>NZ_CP120861.1:0-3507500 GCF_029581435.1 Micromonospora sp. WMMD987
TGGAGGTGCTCCACGAAGTCGGTGACCGCCTGGACCGGGAAGACCGGCGCACCCAGGCCGGCGGCGAACGCGTCCGCCCACTCCCGGTAGTCCGCCCGGTCCTCGACCGCCACCCCGAGCAGCTCGCAGATCACCTGGATGGGCAGCGGCGAGGCGTACCCGGTGATGAGGTCGGCCTCGGCGCCCCCGGCCGCCAGCCGGTCCAGCAGGTCACCGGTGAGCTGCCCGACCCGGGGACGCAGCGCCTCGATCCGCCGGGGCACGAACGCCTTGGCGATCAGCTTGCGCAGCCGGGTGTGGTCGGGCGGATCGAGGCGCAGCATCGAGGTGTTCATCGCGGACCGCACCTGCGGGGTCAGTGCCCCCTGGTCGAACCAGTCGTTGCGGTCGTGGTTGGACAGGCGCGGATCGCTCAACGCCTCCCGCACCTCGGTGTGCCGGGTGACCAGCCAGACCGGCACCCCGTTGGGCAGCCGTACCCGCTGGACCGGGCCGGCGGTGTGCATCGACGCGGCGATGTCCCGCGCCGTGCCCGTGAACTCCAGAACAGCCGGAGAGTCGCTCATCGGCCTCCTCCTTCTCACATTGCGAATCGGTGCGGCTCCCCGGCGGACGGAGCCCTCAGGCGCGGGTCTCGCCGGAGTCGGACAGGAGCATCTGGTCCAGCATCCGGGGCTGCCAGTTGTAGTACGACTGGACCTTGTAGTTCTCCTCGCCGGTCGACGACACCCCCGCGTAGTACACGAACCTGCTGTCGGCGGCGTTGTTCGGCAGCCCCGTGAGGAACTGCTCGATCTTCGGTTCGAGCGGGACCGGCAGGGACGCCGAGTCCGACGCCATCACGGCGAAGCAGAAGCGTTCGACCGCCGAGGACTCCCAGCCCAGGCTGACGTAGAGGCCGAAGGCCTGCCGGCCGAGCCGGAGCATCTGCTCACCCGGATCGGGCAGGCCGAGTTCGCGGGTCATCGACAGGATGCCCGCCGGTTCGAGGCACTCGTCGGGCAGCCCGCCGAAGTACACGTTCACCGTCCGGTGCCGGTAGTCGATGCCGAACGTGTTCACCTTGTCGCCGAGGCCGCGCCGGGCGAAGAGGTCGGCGTTGTCGGCCAGGCTCCGGGGCATCGAGGGCAGTTCGGCGAGGGTGGACAACGACTGCATGCCGTCCGGCGGGAAGAAGAGGTAGATTTTCTTGAAACCGCCGGCCACCCCGAAGTCGATGCCGTAGCTGGCGATCGGGCAACGCCGGCTGATCTCGGCCAGGAGCGTGCCGGCCGGGTGGTCCGTCTTCTCGGTGAGCCCGTTCGACAGCGCCACCTCGTACGGGTCGACGTCGCTGCCGACGGTGAAGCGCCAGTCGAGGTCGCCCCGGTAGCGCGCCCCGGTCGCCACCCGCAGCGCGATGACGGCCTTGGGCAGGGAGTCCGCGTACGCGTTCAGGATGGGCATGACCCGTTCCCGGGAACAGGGCACCTCCAACAGTCGCGCCGATTCCTCGATGGCCGAATAGAGTTGTGCCGACTCGGCAGGCTCGGACATTCATCCTCCAGGTGTCCAGATCAGCGCTCGGACGGGCGGGCCGACCCGTCGGCGCGGCGACGGAAGCGTCGGTGGTGGGCTCCCGCTAGCGGGCGAGGACCACCGTGGTGGGCGACGGGGTGGGGTGGAACGTGACGTCCTCGAAGCCGGCCTTGGTGAGCCACTCCCGGTAGTCGACGCGCCGCCAGGTCCCGCCGCGCTTGCTCTTGAGCAGCATCTCCGCGGCGAAGATCAGCGCGAAGGACGGGCCGCTGCGGTCGTCGTCGACGACGTAGTCACAGACGACCAGCGTGCCGCCCGGCTTGAGGGCGGCGCGCACCTTCGCGAAGAGGGCGGTGTTGTCCTCCGGCCCCTCCTGGTGGGCCACGTGGGAGTACACCACGACGTCGTAGGCGGCGGTCGGCACCTCGGTGTGGTGGAAGTCGCCGTCGACGCAGGTGAACCTGTCGGCCACGCCCCGCTCGGCGACCAGCCGCCGGGCGATCGCGTTGATCGGTCCCCAGTCGAGCTGGGTGGACCGGGCGGCCGGGTTCAGTGCGAGCCAGGCGGCCGAGAAGATCCCCGAGCCGCCGCCCAGGTCCAGGATCGAGATCTCACCGGCGTCCGCCAGCCCCAGCAGGTCGGCGACGAGCGCCGTGACCGGGGTGGACTGCGCGGCGATGGCCGTGACCACCTTCTCCCAGTGGGGGTTGTCGGCGACCTCCACCGTGGCGTTCCTGATCGGACCGCCCGCGCGGACCACCTCCGGCAGGTCCGCCATGCCGCCCATGTGGGTCATCTTGAGCTTGGCGAACTCGCTCAGGCTGGTGGGTCGCCCCTCGACCAGGTAGGTGCTCGACTCGGCGGTGTTGCGGTACCGGCCGTCGTGCAGCTCGACCAGGCCGAGGCCGACGAGCCCGTCGAGGAGGGTCTGCGCGCCCCGCTCGGAGATGTCGGCCCGGACCGCCAGCTCACCAGCGGTGCCCGCGCCGGCCTCCAGATGGGTGAAGAGCGAGTGGCCCGCCGCCGTGCCGAGGATGCCGGTCGCCCAGTAGCCGTTGGCGATGTGCATGATGCGGTCGGGAGTGGGTTGGTGGGTGCTCATGCCGGTCACGCGGTCTTCGTCGCGAACATGATGAACCGCTTCGGGATGGCGTCCGGCGGGATGTCGGCGGGGTCCTTGCCGACCACCCGGGTCAGCGCGAACCCGGACTCCTCCAGCCAGCTCCGGTACGTCGACACCTTCTGCAACCCGCCCTGTGCGGTGGCGCAGCCGAGCAGGAAGGTCGGGAAGAAGTCGATCTGGGAGTCGTCGGGGTCGGTGATGTCCTCGGGATAGACCGGGGCCAGGATGACGAGCTGACCGCCCACCTCCAGCGCGCCGTTGGCGCTCTTGAGGATCTTGAGAACGTCGTCCCTGTCGTACATGTCGAGGTAGTGCTTGATCAGCACTAGGTCGAAGCCCGCGGGGACGTCGGTGAAGATGTCGCCGCCGACGAACGAGCAGTGCTCCTCGACGCCGTGCTCCCGGAAGTTGCGCAGCGACTCCTCCTCCTTCTCGGGCGCGTCGAAGTTCGTCACGTGCAGCCCCGGTGACGCCTTCATCCGGTAGGTCATGATCGACCCGAGGCCGTTCCCACCGAGCAGGTCGAGCACCCGCGCGCCGGCCGGGATGTCCAGGTTCTGGAAGAACCAGCCGTAGACGTTGCCGGTCTCCAGCTGCGCCAGCCGACCCCACGAGTTGCGGATGTCCTCGTGCACGGCCGCGGCGTCGAAGAGCGTGCCGTCGAAGTCGTAGAACTTCCTGAGCCCGACCAGGGTGCCGGTCCGCACGCTCTCGGTCAGGTAGAACATCTGCCGGAGCATGGCCACCTTGATCATGCCCATGAAGGCGAGCACCCGCTCGAGATCCGCCTCCGCGACGCCACCCAGCGCGGCCAGCGAGTAGGCGCCGGAACCCTCGTCGTACGCGACGAAGCCCTCCTTCACCATCAACTGCAACAACTGCTCCACCGCATCCGGCTTCACCCCGACGGCGTCACCGAGCTTCACCGCCGTCAGACCCGGATTGTCCCGCAGCCGGTCGATCAGACCGAGTTCGAAACAGGACAGCAGATTCATGAACCGCGTCGGTCCCACCATGTACTCGCGAAACCGGGCGAGAGTGGCTTCTGGCGTCATTGCACTAGATCCCTTCGGGTTGGTTCTGTCGGTCACGTCGACGCGGCGGACCGCACCGGCGGGCACCCCGGCCGGCGGCGGCACCCGGTGGCGGGGCCGTCCGACGGGGGCGACCCGGGCGACGGGGTCGGCCGTCAGCCGGGGAGGTCAGGCGGTCTTCGTGGCGGACAGGATGGCCTGCACGGGGATGACGTCCGGCGGCACCTCGGCGGAGTCCTTGGTGACCGCCCTGGTGACGGTGAACCCGCACTCCTCCAGCCAGCTCCGGTACGTCGACAGCTTCTGCGGCCCGCCCTGGCCCATCGTGCAGCCGAGGAAGAAACTCGGGAAGAAGTCGACGTTGTAGTTGTCCGAGTCGGTGATGTCCTCGGGGTACACCGGCACCAGGATGTTGACCTGACCGCCGACGTTCAGCGACCGGTGCACGCCCGTGAGGATCCGGAACACCTCCCCCTTGTCGAACATGTCCAGGAAGTGCTTGATCAGGACGACATCGAAGCCCTCGGGGATGCTCGCGAAGACGTCACCGCCGACGAACGAGCAGTGCTCCTCGACGCCGTGCTCGCGGAAGTTCCGCAGGCACTCCTCCTCCTTCTGGGGCAGGTCGAACGTCGTCACCCGCAGACCCGGCGAGGTCTTCATCTGGTAGGTGTGGATCGCACCGAGGCCGGTGTTCCCCGCCAGGTCGAGCACCCGCGCGCCGGAGGGGACGTCGATGTTCGCGAAGAACCAGGGATCGATGTTGGCGGTCACCCGGTTCATCAGCGTCAGCCAGGAGTCGCGCAGGTCCTGGTGCTCGGCGACCGCGCCGTACAGGTTGCCGTCGAATCCGTACAGCTCCTTGAGCCCGATGACCTGGCCGGTCCGTACGCTCTCGGTGAGGTAGTAGACCTGCCGGAGCGCGACCACCTTGATCAGGTTCATGTAGGCGAGCGCCCGCTTCAGGTCGGCCTCGGCGACGTCCCCCAGCGCGGCCAGCGCGTAGGCGCCGGAGCCCTCGTCGTACGCGACGAAGCCCTCCTTCACCATCAACTGCAACAACTGCTCCACCGCATCCGGCTTCACCCCGACGGCGTCACCGAGCTTCACCGCCGTCAGACCCGGATTGTCCCGCAGCCGGTCGATCAGACCGAGTTCGAAACAGGACAGCAGATTCATGAACCGCGTCGGTCCCACCATGTACTCGCGAAACCGGGCGAGAGTGGCTTCTGGCGTCATGTACTGATCCCTTCGAGTTCTTTTGCTCCACGCGATGCGACAGGTGACACCGGCACCCACCACGGGGTGCCCACCGACGTTCGACGGTGCGGAGGGGTCAACGCAGGCGGCCGGGATCACCGGTCCGGTCTGGCGACGCCCGGCCGGTGGCCGGACCACCGGCGGCCCACCGGCACCCGCCGGGGCCTCCCCCGGTCACCGTCCCGCAGGCGCGTCGCGGTCCACGACGGCACCGGCGGGACGGCGCCGCCCGCCCCGCCCCGCCCCGTCCGGGGGTGACCCGGAGAACCGACACCGGCCCGACCCGGCCGTTTCCCGGCCGCGAACCGCCGGCCCGACGGGCACCCCGGCGACGCGACAGCGTCCACGTCGAACGGTGACCAGCTATGGTGCGCCCTCCCGTGCTCCGTATCCCGTCGAGCATCGGCCACCGGGCTTGGCCGGGACTGGCCGACGGGTTGGCGTTGGCTTGGCGGTCGTCCACCCGACCAGGGGCCGCCGTCACGCCCCGGCCGCCTCGCCCGTCACCAACTCCACCGCAGACCCGTCCCCGGCGACGTCGGGCGGGAGGTCGGTCCGGGCACGGAGCTGGCGGACCCGGATCGTCAGGGCCGGCGGCAGGTCGGGCAACGCCAGCAGCTCGGTGACCGCCCGGTGACGCCGGTCGCGGTGGCCGACCCCGTCGAGCGCCGAAACCCGCAGCAGCAGGACCCGGGCCAGCACCACGGGGTCGTCCACGAACCGGGCCAGCGCCAGCGCCTCGTCCGACAGGGCGACCCGGCGGGCCTGGTCACCGTCGGACGGGCAGGCCTCGGCCAGGCAGGAGAGCAGCAGGGCACGCTGCGCCCGGCCGGTCACCCGGGACAGTGCGCGCTCCAGCACCTCGACGAGCCGACGGCCGGCCTCGCCGTCGGCGGCCTGACGCCAGCGCGGCTCACCGACCGCCGCCACCGCCGCGGCGGCCGGTCGGGAGGTGTCCACGCCGTCGTCCACCAGGGACTCCTCGATGGCCTGGAGGAACGCGGGCAACCCGTCGCGCGGGTTGCCCGCGCGGTACAGACTGACGCCCAGGCCCAGCAGCAGGGGGTACCGGTCGGTGTCCTCCCGCTGGGCCAGGTCGGCGGCGGCCAGAGCCTGCCGCCAGAGAGCCGCGGCCTCCCCGAACGCCCCGCGGGCGTCGGCCGCCCGGGCCGCGGTGGCGGCGTGGGCGACGGCGTGGGCGGCGGCGGAGGGGTCGAGTTCGGCAGCCAGCAGCCAGTGCCGGGCGATCTCGGCCGTCCGGTCCGGGTCGCCGGCCCAGGCACAGGCGGCCGCCACTCCGATCCGTCGGTGCAGCCGGACCCGGCGCAGTCGGCCGGTCGTCTCGTAGAGTGCCTCGGCGGCCAGGGCGTGGGTGAACCGGAACCACCCCAGCCGCTGCTGGTCCTCGACGATCAGGCCCGCCGCGCCGGCGGTGTCCATGATCTCCAGTGCCGCCTCGATCTCGACCGAGGCCGCCTCGGCGACCACCTCGATGTCGAAGTGCCGACCGGCGACGGCGGCGACCGACAACACGTCCACCACCGGCTGCGGCAGGCAGGCGACACGTCGGAGCACCACCTCACGAACCGGCATCGGGACCGGCACCGTGTGCGGTTGGGCGAGCCGCTGTTCGGTGGTCAACAGCTTGATCAGCTCCCGCAGGAAGAACGGGTTGCCCTCGGTGCGCTGCCGGAGCGCCTCGGCGGTCGGCCCGCCGATCTCGTGGCGCAGGATGGCGCTCGCCAGGGACCGGGTCTCCTGGGTGGTCAACCCGTCCAGCTCGATCCGCGTCATCTCCGAGCGGGCCAGCGCGGCCAACGTGTCGGCCAGGGTCGCCGCCTCGCCGGACCGGTAGGAGACCGCGAGCAGGAGACGGTTCGCCGGCACCGACTCGGCCAGGTGCGCCAGCAGCCGCAGCGAGCTGGGATCGGCCCGGTGCAGATGGTCGAGCACGACCACCAGCGGTGCGGCCTGGGCCGCGTCCGTCAGGTAGTGGACGATCGCCTCGAACCGGCGCAGGGTGGCCGTGGCCGCCTCGGTGCCGTCCACCATCTGCTGGAGGTCGCCGTTGAGCAGCTCGGCCACCGGCTCGGGCACGGGGTGCTGCGGGAAGCAGGTGCCGGCCGCGCGCAGGATCTGCTCCCACAGCCACAGCGGTGGCGCGGTGACGTGTTCCGGGCAGCTCCCCCAGAGCACCGGCGCCCCCGCCAGCGTGGCGAACCGGCGGAGCAGGCTGGTCTTGCCGATCCCCGGCTCGCCGGAGACGGTCACCACCCGGCCCCGGACGGCCGTCCCGGACATCGCCTCGAGTAGTTGCCGGAGAGCCACCTCCCGGCCCACGAAGACCTCGCCGTCCGCCGCCGGGAGCGGGGCCGGCGGCAGCGCTCCGGTCGTGCGTCCCCGCACCGTGGCGGCGGGCCGGTCGGGTACGGCCTGCGCGGCGGCCGGCGGGGCCGGACGCCACTCCAGCGCGGGCACCTGGTTCAGGATCTCGCGTTCGAGGTGTTGCAACGCCGGCCGGGGATCGATGCCCAACTCCTCGGCCAACCGCCGCTGGATCGCCCGCAGCACACCCAGGGCGTCGGCCTGCCGACCCGCCCGGTACAACGCGAGGCTCAACAGCTCGCAGCCGTACTCCCGCAGCGGATAGGCATGGACGAAGGCGTCCAGCTCGGCGACCGCCACCTCGTGGGCGCCGACCGCCAGGAGCGCCGCGCAGCGCGCCTCGACCACCGACAGGCGCAGTTCCTCCAGTCGCGCCACCTCCGGCACGACGCACGGCGCGCTGGCCACCTCCGCGTACGCCTGGCCGCGCCAGAGCGCCAGCGCGACCTCGAACTCCCGCAACGCCTGCTGGGCGTCACCCCGGTCCCAGGCCTGCCAGCCCGCCGTGGCGTGCCCGCTGAACCGCTGGACGTCGACGTCGATGACCCGTTTGTCCAGCAGATAGCCGGGCGGACAGGTCCGCAGCACGGTGGCCGGGGTCCGGGGCGCCCGGTCCGGTTCCAGCACCCGGCGCAGGTTGGCCACGTACGCCTGGAGTGAGGCCATCGCCGACGGCGGCGGGTGCTCGGCCCACAACGCTTCCAGGATCACCTCGACCGCCACCGGCTGACCGGCCCGACTCACCAGCAACGCGAGCAACGCGCGCTGCTTGGGTGCGCCCAGGTCGACCAACCGCCCCGCCACCACCGCTTCCAGCGGTCCCAGGGCGCGGAACTCGGCCAGCACCCGGCCGGTGCCCCGGGCCTTCGCGGCCTCCCACCGCAGGGAGTCCGACACGGTACGACTCGAAGCCCCGGCGACTGCTACGTTGATCATGCGGCGGCACTTCCGCCGCGCACCGCGAAAGAACTGTTACGACAGACGTCCCGTGCGGTGGTCCCGGCTGTTATATGGTCCCGCCTGCCCGCTTCGTGGGCCTGGGCCGCAGGCCGCATGACGTGCCCCTTCCCCCCGTGGCTACCAAGGCTGCGCTCATGTTGCCGGGCGAAACGCTACCGCCGACCGGAGGTGGTGGCAATAAAGAACCGTGACCCCGACAATCGACGCAGGTCGTCGACGGTATCGCCGCCCGGCGTCCCGCGCAGCGGACACCCGTTCACATCACCAAAAGACGCCCGGCGATGTTTTCCCCGGGGCGACAGAGCCGGGTCACCACTGCCCGACGGATGATGCGCGGCCACTTCGGCGCAGCCTTATCGGCGGTCACGGGCTATCGGCCCGGTGACGTCCGTACCGCCTGACACATTTCCGATCATTGTTTTCCGGACGCGGTCGAACCGAACAGCGGACAGCATTCGATCGACGCCGGGGACCATCTCGACGTCACCACCGGCCGACGCCACGTCCGGTGCGCCGCAGCGGCCCCGCCCCCGGCATCGCCGTCGCGGACAGCCGCCCTCCCCCGGGAGCGACGCCCGGGTCCACGATCCGACCGCCGAACCGGGACGACCCGCACGGAACGACGCTTCGGGCCGTCAGCAGGGCGGCGAGCGCCACCGCCTGAACTGTCCGCCCGTCCGGCGCTCGCGGTTGCGGGACCGAACCGGTGCTCAGACCAATCCTGAGTCACCACGCTTGTCATCGGCTTGGTGTCAACTTGGCGCCGACTTGATGGCGACTTCTTTCCGGAACGGCCCGCCGCACACCAACCAACGGAATCGACAGACAGCGATACTTGTATCGCCATTGTTTCCTGGTCGGATGAGGGCGCCACGAGCACCGGAAGAAGGTGTACGAACAGGTCCCGGCACTGTCGACGTCCGCAATGCAAACCTCTTGACACCCCTGGCCGGACTCACGGAGACTGCTGTCAACAGGCGACGGTACGCAGTTCCGCCGACCGTGCAACGCGAGAGCGCGGCGACGACGCGTCACCTCCATTCCCCGCTTCTCACGACCGGCAGTCCGGTCGACACCCACGGCGAGATCGCGGACGTAAATGTGTCGACGACAGATACGTGGACACCGGGCAGAAAAGCGAGACGCACCAGACCACTGGTCGCCGATCACCGACACCGGCTGGAGACCCGCTCATGCGCCAGGCAGAAGAGACGCCCGAGAGTGGCCGCCACCACGGCGGCGGAAGGGTCGTGCTCGCCGAACCACGGAGTTTCTGCGCCGGGGTGCGCCGGGCCATCGAGATCGTCGACGAGGCCCTCCGCCGGTACCCGCCGCCGGTCTACGTCCGGAAGCAGATCGTGCACAACCACTACGTGGTCCGCGACTTCGAACGGCGTGGCGTGGTGTTCGTGGACTCCGAGGACGAGGTGCCCACGGGCGCCGTCTGCGTCTTCTCCGCCCACGGGGTGTCCCCGATGGTCCGCGAACGCGCCGCCCACCGGCAACTGGACGTCATCGACGCGACCTGCCCGCTGGTGGCCAAGGTGCACCAGGAGACCCGCCGCTACGCCCGCGACGAGCGCACCATCCTGCTCATCGGACACGCCGACCACGAGGAGGTGGAGGGCACCTACGGCGAGGCACCCGACCGCACCATCGTGGTGGCCGACGTCGCGGACGTGGCCCGGCTGGAGCTGCCCCGCGACGAACCGGTGGCCTACCTGACCCAGACCACCCTCTCCCTCGACGAGACCGCCGAGGTCATCGCCGCGCTCCAGGAACGCTTCGACGACCTCCAGGGGCCGGGCAGCGACGACATCTGCTACGCCAGCCAGAACCGGCAGAACGCGGTCAAGCAGATCGCCGCGGTCGCCGACGTCGTCCTCGTCGTCGGCTCGACCAACTCCAGCAACTCGGTACGGATGGTGGAGGTCGCCGCCCGGACCGGCACCCCGGCCCACCTGCTGCCCGACGTCACCCACCTGGACCCCGGCTGGCTGGCCGGCGCCCGGTCGGTCGGGCTCAGCTCCGGCGCCAGCGTGCCCGAGCTGCTCGTCGAGCAGGTGGTCGACCGACTGGCCGGGCTCGGCTTCGACCAGATCGAGGTCGTCCGCACCGCGACCGAGAACATCACCTTCGCTCTCCCCGGCAGCCTCGCTACGCCGCGCGGGGGCACCGACGCCGGGGCGACCGCAGCCCGTGGGCAGGGATGAACCCGCTGGCCGCCGGGGGAGGCCAAGACCTCGCCAAGCCGCCGCCAAGCCGGTGGACAGTCCTGGTCAAGCAGGGTGCCCGATGCTAGGCGGCACAGGCGCATCCAGCAGCGGGAAGAGGCCGCTACGTCGATCCACACCGTCGGTGCACCGGCTCCGGTGACCGGCTCCCCGGTCGCCGGACGACCGGCCGAATCCGCCGGGTCGCACGGCAGGGGCGGCCCGAGCCGATCGGCTCCGCACCGGCCGGTGCTCCCGCGACGCGCGGTACGCAGGTCCCCGCACGCACCGGCCCGAACCCACGGCTCACCCAGCCGTCAGCAACCCCCGAGGAGGCGGTTCAGATGAAGGGCTCCGCGATCCACAGCTCGATCCGCAAGGGCGGTCTGCACCTTGGTCTCGTGCCGCAGCTGGCCGCGGCCCAGAACGGATCCACCCCGCTCACCCTCGATCACGACCTGGACGTCCTGCCGGACGCCGGCCGGCGACTGACGGTGGCCGGGATCGCCGGTCACGTGGACGACCTGGCGGGCCGGCTGTGGGCGGCCGGGGTACGGCCGGGGGAACGCGTCGCGATCTACAAGAGCGCCAACTTCGACGTCTGGGTGCTGGCGTCCGCCACGTCGCGGATCGGCGCGGTGCCCGTACTCCTGTCGCCCGCCCTGGACGCCGCGACCGTCGGCGCCCTCCTCGGCCGGCTGGAGCAGCCGAACCTGCTCACCGACGACCGCAAGCTCGACGAGCTGGCCGAGGTGCCGCTCGGCGACCTCACCCGCCTGGTGCTCACCGTGGCCGGCGGTCGCCCCGGTGCGACGTCGCTCGCCGACCTCGCCGGAGCGCCGAGGGTCGAGCCGGTGTCCCGGCAGTTCGACGAACCCGCGATGATCACCCACACCTCCGGCACCACCGGGCTGCCCAAGCTCGTCGTGCACACCCCGGAGACCATGGGCGCCCGGCTCACGCCGCAGTGGCGGCTGCTGTCGCTGATGCGCAGGCGGGAGACCGTCGCCATCCACATCTCCTTCGTGCACTCGCGGATGTTCGCGGCGATGGCGCTGGCGTTGTTCTTCGAGATGCCCGTCCTGCTCATGCGGGAGTCCGATCCGGAGCGGGTCGCCGAGCTGTTCCTGGAGAACCGGCCGGGCTTCATCGAGGTGCTGCCCAACTCGTTGATGGAGTGGGAGCGGCTCACCGAGGACCGGCGGAAGCCGTTCGCCTCGATCAAGTACTTCAGTACGACGTTCGACGCGATCCACCCCAGGACGATGAGCCGGCTGCTGCGCTCCTCCGAGCGGCGCGGCGCGCTGTTCTTCCAGATCTACGGTCAGAGCGAGGTCGGTCCGGCCGTCGGTCGGCCGTACTTCCGCAACTCCGCCCACCGGGCGAACGGCCGCTGCGTCGGGTGGGCGATGCCGGGCTGCGCCCGGATCCGGGTGGTCAGCCGGGACGGCAAACGGCCGTCCGAGACGAACCCCGGCTACATCGAGGTCGCCTGGCCCGGCCTGGCGAAGACCTACTTCGCCGAGCAGGACCGGTACGACACCAACCGGCACGACGAGTGGTGGCGGACCGGGGACGTCGGCTACCGGACCAGGTTCGGCTGCCTGCACATGTTCGACCGGGAGGTCGACATGATCCCCGGGCTGCGCAGCGCCCTGGAGGTCGAGGACGTCATGCTCGGCGCCCTCGACGAGCTGACCGAGCTGGTCGTGGTGCCCGGGCCGAACTCCGAGCCGGTCCCGGTCGTCTGCACCGAGGGCGACCGGCCGCTGGACATGGACCGCTGGCGTTCCGCCGCCGCCAGGTTCCCGCAGCTGGCCGACCCGATCCACCTCCCCCAGGCCGAGCTGCCCCGGACCGGCACCCTGAAGGTCCAGCGCATCGCGCTGTCGCACCGGCTCCAGGGTGAACTCGAGAAGCGGAGCTGACCACCACCAAGCCCACCGACGGCGGCGGACCCGACCGTCGACGCCGCCGGCCGGTCCCCGTCAGGTCGCCGGCCCGACGGGGACCGCGGACCCGAATCGGTAAACCCACGACGTCGCTTCGATTGACCGGGAGAAGATGTTGACCGCGCTTGCTGAGTTCGAAACGGCACGGGCCAGGCTGGTCGCCCACCCCCTCTACGCGCAGATCACCACCGAGGACCGGCTGCGGGTCTTCATGAAGCACCACGTCTTCGCGGTGTGGGACTTCTTCAGCCTGCTCAAGCGGCTACAGACCGAGGTGACCTCGGTGAGCCTGCCCTGGCGGCCCCGGGGGCACGCCGACCACGGCCGGTTCATCATGGAGATCGTCCTGGCCGAGGAGACCGACGAGGACATCGACGGGGGCTACATCAGCCACTTCGAGCTGTACCGGCGGGCGATGGAGGAGATCGGCGCCGACACCGGACCGATTGACGCGTTCCTCTCCGCGCTGGACAGCGGGGTCGGCCCGATGGCGGCGCTCAAGGACGAGCGGATCCCGTCGAGTGTCCGGGACTTCGTCGGCCACACCCTCGACGTGGCGATGAACGGCGCACCCCACGAGGTGGCGTCCTCGTTCTGCCACGGCCGGGAGAACCTGCTGCCCGACGTCTTCTCGGCGGTCCGCGCCAACGTCGACGAGGTACTCGCCAACGCGCCGGTCTTCCGGCACTACCTGGACCGGCACATCGCCCTCGACCACGACGAGCACGGGCCGCTGGCACTGCGCCTGCTCGCCGCGCTCTGCGCCGGCGACCCGCAGCGCGAGGCCGAGGCCACGGCCGTCAGCGTCGCGGCGATCAGGGCACGCATCGGCCTCTGGGACGGCGTGCTCGCGGAGTTCGACGCAGTTCGTTGATCGATCACGCCCCCGCCGGTCGCGCCCACGCGCGGCCGGCGGGGAACCGGGACCAGGGTGGCCCTGCCGGCACGACCAGGCCGACGGACGGCGACCCCTCGAACATCGATAGAAACGGATTCCAGAGATGCCTACACTGTGCAAGCCGTCGGTGGGTGTACCGGAACATGTCGTCACCATGGAAGAGACTCTGGACTTCGCCAGGACGCTCCACGCCGGCAAGGAGCAGCTTCCGCTCGCACTCCGGCTGATCGAGAACACCGGGGTCCGGAAGAGACACATCGTGCAGCCGATCGAACAGGCGCTGCGCCACCCCGGTTTCGAGGAGCGCAACCGGATCTACGAAGTCGAATCGAAGAAGCGCTGCCCGGAGGTCATCGAACAGGCCCTGGCCAACGCCGGGGTGGCCGCGCTCGACATCGACGCGATCATCTACGTGTCGTGCACCGGGTTCCTGATGCCCTCGCTGACCGCCTGGCTGATCAACACGATGGGGTTCCGGTCGGACACCCGGCAGATCCCGATCGCGCAACTCGGCTGCGCGGCCGGCGGGGCGGCGATCAACCGGGCGCACGACTTCTGCACGGCGTACCCCGGGGGCAACGTCCTGATCGTCTCCTGCGAACTCTGCTCGCTGTGCTACCAGCCCGACGACGACGGTGTCGGCTCCCTGCTGTCGGACGGACTGTTCGGCGACGCGGTGGCGGCGGCGGTGGTCCGTGGTCGGGGCGGCGTCGGCATAGCGCTGGAGCGCAACGCCTCGTACCTGATCCCGAACACCGAGGACTGGATCTCCTACGCCGTCCGGGCCACCGGATTCCACTTCCAGCTGGACCGCCGGGTGCCGGGCACGATGGAGCCGCTCGCCCCGGTCCTGCGCCAGTTCACCAGCGACCACGGCTGGGACGTCGGCAAACTCGACTTCTACCTCATCCACGCCGGTGGTCCCCGGATCCTCGACGACCTCGCCAAGTTCCTCGACGTCGACCGGGAGATGTTCCGGCACAGCTGGGCGACCCTCACCGAGTACGGCAACATCGCCAGCGCGGTCGTCCTCGACGCGGCCCGCCGGCTCTTCGACGAGGAGCCGCCGCCGCCCGGCGCCAGCGGGATCGTCGCGGGCTTCGGCCCCGGCATCACCGCCGAGATGGCGGTGGGCAGCTGGAGCGACGACCCGCTCGGGGTGCTCGACCTGACCCGCGACGACGCTTCGATTCCGCACCGCGACCCGGAACTGGTCTAGGGGAAAGGAACCCACCGCATGAGCGGCCTCATCGTCCCACCCGGCGAGGGACGCAAACTGGTCACCAAGGCACAGGAGGTCACCTTCAAGGTGACCGCGGCGCACGGCTCGGTCGCGTCGATCTTCGAGGTGGTCGTGCCGCCCGGCTTCGACGTCGGGGCACACACCCACCACCACGCGCAGGAGTTCTTCTACGTCCTCGAGGGGAAGCTCGACCTGCTGGCGTTCGAGCCCACCACCCGCACCGGGGACGGCTGGCAGGACTGGGAGTCGGCCGCCGGGGACCGGGTGGTGACCGCGCAGGCGGGCAGCTGCATGTTCGTCCCGGCCGGCTGCCCGCACGCGTTCCGGAACTCCACCGACGAGCCGGCCCGGATGCTGTTCCAGAGCTACCCCTCACCCGACCACGAGAACTACTTCGAGGAGATCGTCGAGATCTTCTCCGCAGGTGGACCCGTCGATCCCGACGCCGTACAGGAGCTCCGCGACCGCTACGACGTCCACCAGATCACGCCCCTGCGCTACGGGCCACCGGCCCTGCTCGGCACCAACGGAAATCCGACGTAGTGGGGGTGATGACGGTGGACGCGATTCCTCTGGTCCGACCGAGTCTGGGTGAGCAGGAGCTGGCCGCGGTCGCGCGGGTGTTCTCCTCGGGCTGGCCGGCCGGTCAGGGACCGAGCGGCAAGGCCCTGGAGGCCGACCTCGTCGCCCGCTACGGCGTGACCGACGCGGTCGCGGTCAGCAACTGCGGCGCGGCACTGCACCTGGCCCTGCTCGCCCTCGGTGTCACGGCCGGCGACGAGGTCATCGTCGCCGACTACACCTTTCCCGCGCCCGCCCACGCGGTGCGCTACGTCGGCGCGACCCCGGTCTTCGCCGACGTCCGCCCCGACACCGGCACCGTCGACCCCCGGGCCGTCGCCGATCTGATCGGCCCCCGCACCGTCGGGGTCATCGCCGTGGACACCCTCGGCATGCCGGCGGACTACCACGAGCTGAACGCCCTCACCGACCGCTACGGGCTGTTCCTCGTCGAGGACGCGGCCTGCGCCATCGGCGCCACCTACCAGGGTCGGCCCGCCGGTGCCCTGGCCCCGGTGGCCTGCCTGTCCTTCCACGGCCGCAAGGGCATCACCAGCGGCGAGGGTGGCGCCCTGCTCACCACCGACCCCGCGCTCGCCACCGACGCCCGCCTGCGCTCCTCCTTCGGCATCGGCAGCATCTTCGACCAGGCCCAGATCGTCGGCCTGCCGATCCCCGAGTTCACCGAGATCGGCTACAACTACAAGCTCTCCGACATCGCCGCGGCGATCCTCCAGGTGCAGCTCACCCGGGTCGAGGAACTCCTCGGCCGCCGCCGCGTCGTCGCCGCCCACTACGCCCAGCTCCTCGCCGACGAGGAACTCGTCACCCTGCCCGTGGTACCCGACGACCGCACCCACGCCTGGCAGTCCTACCTGCTCACCCTGCACCCGGACGTCGACCGCGCCGCCATCGCCACCGAACTGCGCGCTCACGGCATCGGCTGCGGACACGGCACCTGGGCCAGCCACCAGCAACCTGTCTACGACAGCAGCCAGCACTGCCCCGTCTCCGCCGACCTCGCCCGGCGCAACATCGCCATCCCGATGCACGCCGAACTCACCCCCGGCCAGGTCGAACGGGTCGCGGAGACGCTGCGGACCGCCCTGCACTCCCACACCCGGGCGGGCGCGGCGTGACCGCGGACACGGAGCCGGTCGACGCCGTGCTCCGCCGGTTCTTCGCCGAGCGTCGGGTGGAGGCCGACGCGATCGGACCGGGCTTCGCGACCGCGGTCGCCGAACTGGAGCGCTTCGTGTTGCGCGGCGGCAAGCGGGTCCGGCCCACCTTCGCCTGGACGGGCTGGATCGGCGCGGGTGGCGACGGGACCGGCCCCGACGCCGGGGCGGTACGGCAGACCTGCGCCGCGCTCGAACTGCTCCACGCGTCGGCCCTGATCCACGACGACATCATCGACGCCTCACCGACCCGCCGCGGCTTCCCCGCCGCCCACGTGGCCTTCGCCGACCAGCACCGGGAACGGTGCTGGTCGGGGAACGCGGAGTCGTACGGCAGGGGCACCGCGATCCTGACCGGGGACCTGGCCCAGGGCTGGGCCGACGACCTGGTCCGGGGTGCCGGCCTGCCGGCCGACGCGTACTGGCGGGTCGGCCCGGTCTGGTCGGCCATGCGCACCGAGGTCCTGGCCGGGCAACTACTCGACCTGACCGCCGAGGCGAGCTGCACCGAGGACGTCGACTCGGCGCTGCGGGTCGACCGGTACAAGACGGCGGCGTACACGGTGGAGCGCCCCCTGCACCTCGGTGCCGCCATCGCCGGCGCGGACGCGGATCTCGTCGCCGCCTACCGCGCGTTCGGCGTCGACGTCGGGATCGCCTTCCAGCTCCGCGACGACCTGCTGGGGGTGTTCGGTGACCCGGCGTTGACCGGCAAGCCGTCCGGCGACGACCTGCGTGAGGGCAAGCGGACGGTGCTCTTCGCGACGGCGCTGCGCCACGCGGACGAGCGCGACCCGGACGCGGCGAAGTTCCTCCGGGCCAAGATCGGCACCAACGTCTCCGTCGACGAGCTGCGCGCCATCCAGGACATCTTCACCGACATCGGCGCGGTGGAGCACGTCGAGCGGGACATCGCACGCCGTACCGAGCGGGCGTTGGCCGTGCTGGCGGCGAGCGACGCGACGCCCGACGGTCGGCGGCAGCTCGCCGCGATGGCGGTCAGCGCGACGCAACGCCGCTGGTGAACAGCGCCCGGCAGCCGTGAACGCCGGGCGGCTCACCCTAACACGCCCGCCGACCCGACGACGCGGGCCGACGACGCCAGGACACGACAGCCCGACGACACGGTGACGCGTCGGCCCGGGACGCACCGGCGCGTCACCGCCGCCCGCCCGTCGGCGGCAGTCGTACGCCGTCGGCGGCCATCGTGCCGTCGGCGGCCATCGTGTCGAGCCGGTGCAGCCGCCGGACCAGTTCGGCGGTCACCCGCCGCGGGTCGGTGCCGGCCAGGAGCCGGGCCGCGACCGCCCCACGTAGTGCGCTGAGCAGATGTTCCCGCAGTTCCTCGGGCATCTCGGCCACCGTCAGCGACCGCTGTAGGTCAGCGCGGCCCAGAGCGCCGGCCCGGCCAGGTCGCTCGTGGTGACGGTGTTGCGGTGGGAGCCGGTCAGGGACGGCGGGAGAGTCCGGTCGGGGTCCAGCATCCACCGTTGCACCGCGGCGACCGCCGCCGCCGGTGACCGGCGGTGCTCGACGAGCTCCAGGTGGACCAGGAAGAGCGCGAGGGCGGCGACCGGCGCGGGCACCGCCCACCGCCAGCCGACGACCCCCACGAAACCGGCGTCGAGCAGGGCGGGACCGGGGCCGGCGGTGCTCTCCGAGAGCATCAGCAGGCCACCGGCGCCCCCGACGGTCGCCACGTCGAGCACCTCACCGTCGGCCAGGTGGAGTTCCGTGCCCCGCAGCCCGCACGCCAGGTGCACCATCGAGGCGGTGGACACGTGTTTGCGGACGTCGTCCGGGGTGCCGGTGCCCTCCACCGGCTCCAGGGCACGGCCGAGGCAGACCGACCGGGGGTAGCACAACCGGCGTACCGCCATCACCTCGGCCATCTCGTGGTCCCGGTCGCCACGGGGATTGACCACGAACAGGGGCGCGTCCGCCACCGACGCGACCGACCGCGCGGCGAGCCGGACCACCTGCGCCCCGGACGAGACGTGCGAGATGACCGCCTCCTGGACCAGACGGCGGCCGTCGCCGACGCGTACCGCGGGCAGCGCCAGCCGGTCCAGGCCACTGGTCGCCGCCAGCAGGAAGCTGCCGGGCGACCACCGTCGCATCACCGCCGGCCAGCCGGGGTCGTCCGAGGCCAGCGGATCGGTCACCGGGACGTTGGCGAGCACGTCGAGCCGCTCGGTGGCCGGATCGAGGCAGAGCACCCCGGCGGTCCGCCCCGCGTCGTCGGTCGGGTGCAGGTAGAGCAGGGTGACCGCGCCGACCTCCCGGACCGCGGCGGCGACGGTCGCCGGATCCGGCACCTCCGGCGGTGGCCCGGCGGGTGGTGTGACCCCGGTGAGCACCGAGAGCAGGTCCAGGACGAGCGGGTCGACGGTCGGCGGTCCGGGAGCGGCAGCCGCGGTCTCCAGGGCGTGGAAGGCCTCCGCACCCCGCCCCTCCGCGAGCATCCACCCGGCGAACCGGGCCGCCTCCCGGCGGTCCGGCCCGGCACCCCGCAGCGCGTGCCGGCCGGCGTCCCGGCTCCGCTCGTCGTCCCCGACGGCTCCCCGGCTGCGGTACGCCCCGGCCAGCCGCCACCAGGTGCGGGTGCGCAGGGCACCGTCGTCGAGCGTGCGGGCCGCCCCGGACAGCAGCGTGATCGCGGTGTCGAGGTCATCCGACAGCCACAGGTGGGCCGCGCCGAGAACCGCCGAGACCGGCGGCGGAACCCGTCCCGGGCCGGCGTCGAGCGCCGGCCGGTCGTCGTGGTCCAGCGCGTCGAGCGCCGCGCGCAACGCCGACCGGTCGTCGTGGTGCAGCGCGTCGAGCAGACCGCCGAGCCGGCCCAGAGCCGGGTCCACGGTGACCGGCCCACCGGCGTGCACCGCCGCCACCAGCCGGGCCTGCGCGACGGCGACGGCGAGCGGACCCCGCACGGGGTGGTCGGTCGGCACCGCGGCGAGGGCGGCGGCCAGGGCGTCCGGCTCGACCGGGGCACCGGCCCGAAGCGCGGTCACCGTCCGGCACAGTTCGGCGAGCGCCGTCACCGTGGCCGGCCGGCACGGGATCCCTGCCGTGTACCCGGGGAGCACGTCGGCGATCCCGGCGACCGCCCCGGACAGTGGTCGGGTGTCGTCCACCAGGCCGCCGGCCGCCTCGACGACCACCGCCGCGGCCGGATGGTCCGGCGGGACGAGGGTCACGGCGGTCCGCAGGTGTGCCGCGGCGGCACGGTGGGCCCCGCTGGTCGTCTCCCCGTCGTCGGCCCCCCAGCCGCTGCCGTCCCGGCTCTCCCGTAGGCACAACCCGATCGCCGCCAGCAACTGGTCGATGCCACGCTCGACCGGTTCGCCGTTCCCGCCGTTCCCGCCGGCCGCGCCATCACCGCCGGCCGCGCCACCCCCGTCGGCTGCGTCACCACCGCCGGTGGTGGCCGCGTGGACCGCGGCCCCGACGAAGGCGTCCAGGTCGCCGACGGCCAGCGTCGACGGACCGGTCGACAGGAGCGCGCGGGCCTGTTCCCAGACGGGCGACCCATCGCCGCCGGTCAGCGCCGCCAGCCGGTCCCGGGCCGCCCGGCGGGCCGAGTACCGCCCGGTCACCACGGGTGCGTCCGGCGGTCGCACCGGTCGACGCGGCGGGACCGTCGGCGCGGGGTCCTCGTCGCCCTCCAGGACGGCGACCGGGTAGTCGAGCGGATCGCCGGTGACCCACGTCGTCGACGGCAGGCCGTCCCGCTGCAACCGCTGCAACGCCGCCAACGCCTCCATCATCTTGCCGAGATCGAGACGGGTGGGGTCACCGCTCAGCAGCGGCTGGATCGACTCCGCGATGGTGAGCAGGCTACGAGCCGCGGTGGTGAACGCGGCGCCGAGCGGTGGCCCGGCCAGGACCTCGCGGAGCAGCCGGGACGCGGTCACCGCGTCGTCCTGCGCACCGGGCGACAGCCCGGTCAGGAAACCGGCCCGTGCGCTGGCCGGACTGAGCGCCTCCGTCGTCCGCTGGAGATGCAGCATGGCGAGCGAGAGCCGCGCCATGCCGACCGCCGTCGGGGACAGGTCGGGAAAGGTGAGCGCCTCGTCGAGGACGAAGATGCCGGTCTCCCGGTCCTTCGTCGCGCCGCCGTGCGTGCTGTGCCGGGCCGCCAGAAGCTGGCCGAGCCGGAGGGCCACCTCGCCGCGCGCCGGATCGTCGGGATCGAGCAGCCGGTACGCCTCGTCCCACACCTCGATCGCGGCGGAGAGGTCACCGAGCGCCGCGGGCTGACCCGGCCCGATCCGCCAGTAGACCAGCTGGAGTTTCTGCCCGACCTGCACCAGCGTCGGCAGCCGCGCCCGACCGTCCAGCCGGCGGAGCCTGTCGTGGAGTTCGGCGATCTCGGCCCGGAGCTTGGCGACCTCGTCGTCCATGGCATTGCACCTCTCGGTCGGTCACTGTCCCCAGTGGGTGAATCCGGCCCAGGCCACCACCCGTGCGGGGTCGGTGTCGTCGAGCATCCGGCGCAGCGCGGGCGGCATGTGCCGGGGCGGTCGCCGCTGGCCGTCGAGCATCCACATCTGCGCCCGGCGCAGCGCGTCCCCGGGCGGGTGCCGCTCGGCCACCAGGTAGTGGTGGAACATGTACATCAGCAGGGAGGTCTCGCCGTCCGGGATGCTCCACTGGGTGGACAGCACCGATCGGGCCCCCGCCGCCAGGAACATCGTGCCGAGGCTGTAGGCCTCGTCGTAGCCGTGGACCGACCGGCCGGTGTGGCAGGCGGCGAGCACCACCAGCCCGACGGGCCGCCGGTCGACCCCGGTCATGACCTCGACCAGTTCGTCCGCGGTCAGGTCACCGCCGGCCAGGAGCAGCCGCGACGAGGCGGTGGCGGGGGCTGTCTCCATGACGCCGTGCGAGGCGAGGTGCAACAGGCTGCCGGCCGGAGTGCCCTCGGCGCGCAGCCAGGACCGGACGTCGTCGGCGGTGCCCGCGCCGGAGGGGCTGACGCTGCCGTCCGGCCGGCGTCCGACGTAGGTGGCGCCGGGATAGAACACCTGGTGGATCCCGTACGCCTCCAGCCGCGCCGAGCGCAGGCTGCCCGCCCGGGGGCCGGTGTCCGGATCGGCGAGCACCAGCCCGGTCCGGGCCGTCGGCGCCCGCTCGGCCGTGGCGGTGTCGCACAGCATCCGGGCCGACGCCGCCTGGGAGAGGGCGACCCGCTGCACCAGGTACGTCCCGTCGGGGGCGAGTGCCGCCTGCCACGGCACCCGGGCCAGGTCACCCATCGGGACGAGCACGAGCCGGGGAACGCGCCCCGCGTCGAGGTACGGCCCGACCACCGGCCCCATCGCGGCCTTCCAGGCCCAGGTGCAGAGCGCGTCGAGCCGGTCGGTCAGGACGTCCTGGTCCATCGACCCGACCTCCCGGGGATCCCGGGCGGCCAGGGCGGTCAGGTACCGCTCGACGTCCGTGCCGGCCCCGATGGAGAGCAGGGACAGCGCCAGGTAACGCGCCGGCCCCTCGACCGGGGCGATCACCGCCCAGCCCGGCGACGGGGCGATGGCGGGCACCAGGTAGACCAGCGCGTCCACCGCCAGCCGGCGCAACGCCCCCTGGATCTCGGTGAGGTCGGGCGGGTCGAGCAGGCCGGTATCCTGGGTCAGCGCCGTCAGGACCCGCTCGCGCAGCCAGGGCGAGGGGTGTTCCGTGGCTCGCCACTCGTCGGCCAGGTCCCGGTGCCCGGCCTCGGCGAGCCGGGTGTACGGGTCGCGCCACGCGGTCGTGGCGAAGAGCAGCAGACCGCGCCCGGCGTCCAGTGCCCGGAGCGCGTCCGCCGGCTGGTGCCGGCTCAGACACCCGCCGGCGATGTCCACGGCCACGTCGACCGCCTCCCGGGCGGCGGCGCGGGCGGCGGCCGGCTCCGGCTGCCGCAACACCTGCCAGGCGTAGCCGCGGAGCCCTTCGAGGGCGGCCCGCCGGGCCAGCGGCTCCCGCCCACGCCGGCGGAGCAGCATGGTGAGGAGTTCGTTGACGAGCGCCCAGGCCGGATGGGCCGCGTCGCCGGCCAGCGTGCGTGCCTCCTCCAGCACGGTGATCGCCTCGTCCACGTCGGCCAGCGCCCCGCCCACCTCCGCACGACGGGCCAGCCCGAGCCCGAGCGAGGTCAGGCACATGACCCGGTACGGGTGGTGTCCGGGCAGCGATGCGACGACCGCCCGGAGATCGTCGAGGCCGGCCTCCACCCGCTCCGGGTCCGCCGCGTCGTCGGGGCGCATGGCCAGGCCACCCCGGACCATCAGGTGCAGCGCGCGTTGCGTCTCGGACGCCTCCGGCCCGGGGTCCGGGAGCTGCGCCTCCGTGTCGTCCATGCCGGCGTAGAGCGCGTCGAGCAGCGGCGCGACGTCGGCCAGCGCCCCGCCCAGCGGGTCGCCCGGCGGCAGCTCGTCGGCGCGGACCCGCAACGCGGCGAACAGCGCCCGCGCGGTCCCGGTGTCGCCGTCCCGGTGGGCCTGTGCCATGCGGAGGAGATCCGGCATCAGCGCGCGTGTCGGCTCGACCGCCGGTGCCGCGCCCGGCACCGCCTCGGTCAGCTCGTCCAGGCTCGCCAGGGCCGCGCGCATCCGGCCGGGATCGAGCATCGGGGAGCCGCGGAGGAGCCCCAACGCCGACGCCGTGGCCTCGGCCAGCGCCCGGACCTGCCGGTCGTCGGCGAACTCCCCGGCCAGCTGGTCCAGGTCGGCCAGCGCGCCGGGAACGTCGGTCACGTTCCCGGCGACGGCCGCCCGCCCGATGGCGACGATGCGGACGATGGCCGCCTGCCGGTCGGGCGGTGACCTGTCCGGCTGTCCCATCCGTCCACCCCTTCCCTCGTTCCGACTCCTACCGTCCTGACGGACGGTTCCGGCGGCCCAGCAGCTCGACGACGGTCGCGACGATCCGGGCCAGCCGGTCCGGATCACCGACCAGGGCGGCGACCTGCTCGGCGTTCACCGGGTCGTGCCCCGGCTCGCGGTCCAGGTCGGATGACGCCGGAAGCGTCCCGAACACCACGGCCAACACGTCGGCGACCACCGTGTGGACCTCCTCCCCGGCGGCCACCCGACGTTCCATCAGGGTGATCGCCCGGTCGGCCAGCGCCAGCAGCAGCGCGTCGTCGACCTCGTGCCGGGGCACCAGGGCGAGCGGTTCCGGTTCGGCGTGCCCACCGGACGGGTCGCCCACCGGGGAGTGGACCGGCGCCTGCTTGTGGCCCAGCGGTCGTTCCACGTTCCGCTCGTACCAGGGGGTGCGACGCCGCATCGCGGTCAGGACGAGTTCGACCTCGGCCGCGACCACCGCCTCACCGACGGTGTGGTCCCCGGTGACGACGATCCGCCGCTCGGTCCAGGCGGTCAGCGGCCAGAGTCCGCCGCTGACCGTCGCCTCCACGCCGACCCAGTCGAGGATCGACTTGGCCAGCTCGACCAGCCAGGTGTCCCGCTCGAGCGCGTCGGCCAGCCAGTTCGGCACCCGGGGCCGCTGCGCCGCGCCGCGCCGTCCACGGCGACGGCGATGGCCGTCCACGGTGGCCCGGGGCAGCTGCACGGTGAGCCAGCCCTCCAGGTTGGTGATCGGCCGATCCGCCCGGACGAAGAGGTCGTCGACCACCGCCTCGACGTCGTCGTGGAAGCGGTCCAGGCAGTCGGGCTCCAGCCGGTGCAGCCCGGCGGCGCAGTGGTGGTGGCCGCGCCTGTGCTCGACCGGCCGGGTCACCCGCAGGTAGACCAGCGGCCAGACGATCTCGACCGCGCCGGCCCGCAGCCACCGTCCCTCCTCGACCGACGCTTCCCGGACGCGCCGGGCGAGCAGCCCCTGCCGGGCCAGTTCCCGGACGGTGTCCGCTGCGGAGTGCTGCTGCTTCCTGGTACCGGCCACGGGAGATCCTCCGTACCTCGACGGGTGCGCCGATCGGCTACGTGTCGATCGTCTGGGCCGCGGGCCGGTCGGCCGAGGCACGCCGGAGGAGATACCGCGAAATACGTACGGGCGTCGGCGGATACGTACGGGCCGGGTTCCCCGTACGGAACCCGGCCCGTCGTCGTCCGGTCAGGACCACCCGTCGTCCGGGCGGCAGGCCCGGCCGGTGTGCTGTCCGGTCAGGACATCTCGCTGGGCGGACGCGGCCCACGGTCCAGGTCGAGCACCACACTGGAGGTGGCCGCGCCGTTGAGGTAGACGGTGACGGCGCGGCCGTCGGCGTCGTTCAGCTCCAACGCGACGGACCTGCCGTTGAGCATCGCGTCCCGCACCTGCAGGGCGATGGCCTCCGCGGTGGCGTCCGGGATCGACCACTCCTGGTTTCCGATGACGAGCTTCTTGGCCATGCGCGTACTCCTCTGCGTGATAGGGGTCGGTGGTCGTTGCCGGTCGGGGAGGGTCAGCGGACCCCGTCGACCGAGTAGGTGAAGGAGAAGTCCTGCGGGTGCCGCTCGTGCCGGCCGATGCCGAACCGCTCCTGGGCCAGCAGCGAGGTGCGGTACAGCCCGATGCTCGGTCCGACCAGGTCGGTCAGTAGCTCGTACGCCGTGTTCACCAGGACCGCGGCGGCGCCCAGCACCGCGACGGCGACGGCGGCCTGCGGCGCGGCCAGCGCCAGCCCGGCCACCTCGACGCCCGCGGACTGCACCGCCGGGCTGGTCAGCCTGTCCGCCAGCAACGCGCTCAGGTCGCGACTGCCGGTGGTGTCCCGGCTGACCCAGACCGCGATGTCCAGGAAGTCCACCGCCGGCCCGTGGTAGATCAGCACGTTCTCCAGCGGCAGCCGCTCGTGGTCGCGGATGTTGCTGAACCGCAGGGTCCGTGCCCAGTGCGTCGGCCGGTCGCCGGATCCACCGGTGAGCACGAGCGTGTCGACCCGGATGTCGGCGTCGCCGAACGCCCGGTTGCGGTGCACCACCAGGTCGGCGATGCGGACGGCGACCCTGGTCGGCGTCGCGCCGCGCGGGGCGAGCAGCCGGACCGGTTGCTCCGGCCGGTCGTCGACCAGGAAGGTCGCCCGCTCTGCGGTCGGCGGAGGGGTCGGGCTCACCATGAAGTCGATGGACGCGACGGCGTACCGGACCCGGGTGGCGGGGGCGTCGCCGACCTCGCGGTACCCGCCGGTGGCGATCTGCGACAGCAGGCCCGACAGCCCGAACCGGGCGGTGGCCGGAGTTCCGGAGCCGCCGTCGCGGACGCCGTGCTGCCGCAGCACGGAGGTGTCCACCGGCCCGTCGCTGATCAGCGCCAGGACCGTCTCGGGTCGTGCGGTGGCGGTCTCGATGCCCTCCGGCCAGGTCAGGTCGACCCCGGTGAGCCGCTGGAGGTCCTCGTGCCAGCCGTAGGTGTAGGACCGGCCCGGGGCGAGCCGGACGCCACCCGGGTCGGAGTGGGTGAGCACCGACACCCGGGACGAGACGCCGATGTCGAGCAGGGACACGTACACCGGGTCGTCGCCCTCGTTGCGCACCCGGAAGTAGATGCGTTCCCCCGGATACGCGAAGAGCAGCCCGCCGGAGAGCGCGAGGGGCTCCTCCCGCCCGTCGCGCACCCGACCCCACTCGATCCGCACCGCGTGCGGCAGGGGCCGGTCCGGGTCGCCGGTCAGCCGGCGCAGCGCGGTGGCCTGGGCTATCCGTTGCAGATTGGCGACGATCGCGTCGACACCCGCCGCCGTGGCCGGGTAGGGCGGGTGCAGTGGACCGGCCTCGTCCCGTACCGCCAGCCGGCCCCGCGCGTCGACGACGACCTCGACCGGGGCGGGATCGGCCGGCTCGGGTCCGGCCGGTCGCAGCATCGCCCGCGCGGCCACGGCGTCGCGCAGCAGCGCACCGGCCGGGTGGTCGGCCGGCAGCCGCACCGGCATCGCGGGCGCGGCGGCGCGGGTGCGGTACCCACGGGCGTCGGCGGGCACCGCCCGTCCGGCGTCGACGGGCCGCAGCCGGGCGACCGCCACCGTGGGCAGCAGACCTTCGACGGTGGCGGTGCCGACCGCCGGCCCGTCGTCCGGCCCGGCCGCGCCACCCGGCATGATGGCGAACTCGTCGCCCACCTCGACGCCGAGCAGCGGCGCACCCAGCAGGTGGATCCGGTCCGGTCCCTCGACCGAGACCGGCAGCGCGTCGAGCACGTCCGGCTCGGTCGTCTCGAACGGCTGGCGTCCCGACGGCCCCTCCACCTCGGGCCGCTGGACGGACGCGAACGTCTGCACCCGCCGCCGGACCGTGTCCAGCAGCGTGGACCAGCTGACCCGCTGCCCCTGCGCCGCCCGGAGCGTCCGGGACAGCGCGTCGGTGAACAGGCCCATCTGCGTGCCGTCACGGTTGGCGGTCTCCCACGCCGATTCCGACGGCGCGCAGGCGACCACCCGTACCGCGTGCGGGTTGCCGACCGGGTGCCGGCGGTCGACCGGCAACCCGTTGGCGACCAGCGCCCGGACGTGCCGCTCGACGTCCTCGTACGTCGGCGTCCACCGCGACGTCGCCGTCCGCAGCAGCGCCTTCACCCGGTGACCGGGCTGCCGGGACATGTGCGCGGCGTGGCAGCAGTCCAGCACGACGGTGACGTTCGGGGTGTGGTCGGTCAGCCGGGCGAGCAGCACGGACAGCTCCACGTCGGTGATGCCGCGGAAATCCTCGTCGTCCGAGTCGGTGTAGTCGTCCGGCACGATGAACTGCAGGTCCCGCCCGTCCGGCACCAGCAGCCGGCCGCCGTGGCCGCTGTAGTACACGACGAGGGCGTCGTCCGGGCCGGCGTCGGCGACGAGCTTGCCGTACGCGTCGAGGATCCCCGCCCGGGTGGCGTACGGCGTCACCAGCCGCTGCACGGTGAAGTCCCGTGGCTCCAGGGCCTGCGCCATCGCCTCGACATCGTTGAGGACACCGGCCAGTCCGTTGGTCTGCGCACCGATCAGGAGGGCTCTCCGCGTCATGCCCGGCACTGACGGACAGGTGCGGTGCTCAGTCGAAGAAGCGCTCCCGGCGGGCCAGGGCGACCGCCTCGGTGGCGCTGTGCACGTTCAGCTTCCGGTAGATCCTGGTGAGCTGGGTCTGCACGGTCCGCAGGCTCACGCCGCGCGCCTCGGCGATCCGGGCCGCGTCCTTCCCGTCGTACAGCATCCGTAGGACCTCGAACTCGGCCGGCGTCAGGCCGTACGGCAGCCGGGCCGGCACCGGTCGTTCGCCCAGGCTGAGGCCGATCTTCGGGGCGAGCTCCTCGATCCGTTCCGCCAGCGGCCGGGCACCCAGCGCCTGCGCGATCCGGTAGGCGTCGCGGGCCGGCTCCCGGGCGGCGGTCTTGTCGCCGGTCCCGTCGGCGGCCAGCGCCGCGAGGGCCTGCCGCCAGCGGGCGTACGCCGCCGGGTACGGCCGGTCCAGTTCGGCCCAGCCGACGGCGACCCGCTTCCAGCCCAGGGCGCTGTCCGTCCGCCCGATGCGCCGCCGTTCCGCCGTGCAGAGCGCGACGAGCTGCTGGAGTTCCGCCGTCAGTTGCCCGGCCGTCGTCGTTGACGACCGGCGTACGACGTCCCGGGTCAGGCCGGCGAGCCGGTCACCGACGACGCTCGCGCCCCGTGGATCGGTGGCTGCCCGGTCGGCCGCGCAGCGCATCCCCAGTGCGAACAACCGCAGCAGCTCCAGGGCGTTCTCTCCCCTGTGGACCGCCGCGACTCCCCGGCTCACCTCGTCGGCGGCCCGGGCCAGGTCGCCCTCGCCGAGGGCCAGCTCGGCCCGGACCGCGTGCAGCGGCCCGAGGAACCGTGGATCCTCACCGTGCTCCACGTTCTCGATCGAGGCGAGCAGTTGGTGTGCCTGCGGGAAGGCACCCTGCGCCACCTTGATCTCGGCGAGCGTGAGACGCGGGTAGAGGCTCTCGGCGGGGGACCGGTCCAGGCTCGCCTCGGTGATGATCCTCTCGGCGTCCTCCCACTCGCCGAGCAGCACGAGCGCGGCACTGGAGTTGTTGGCCAGCAGGATGCCCTGCCGGCTGCCCGCCAGGTCGAGCCGGCGGGCCTCCTCCAGGCCCTCCCTGGTCACCGAGGCCGACTCGCGCAGTCGTCCGGTGTGCTCCAGGATCAGGCCCAGATTCGCGTACGCCCGCAGGAGGTCCTCGATGTGGTGGGCCGAGCGGGCGATCTCGAGTGACCGGCGGAGCCGGCGCTCGCCCTCGGGGTCGCCCAGCATGCCCAGCGCGAGGCCGGAGATGCCCAGCGCCCGGCCCCGCTCGGCCTCCGCCCCGACCTCGGTCGCCAGGGCGAGCGCCGCGTCCGCGGTGTCCCGACCGTCCTGGTAGTGGCCCGCCTGGAGGTGGGCCAGGGCGATCCCGGCCAGCACCCGCGCCTTCACCGCCGACGGCGGGCTCTCCGCCAGCAGCTCCGCCGCCTGCCGGAACGCCGCGCCGTACTCGGTGCGTCTGCCGGCCTCCCACAGGTAGGTGGCACGCCGCTCGTGCAGCTCACCCAGCCGGCCCGGGTCACGACCGTGGTCCGGCGCGTCGATCGCCCGCCCCACCAGCTCCAACGCCCGGTCGAGGTGGCCGGACCAACGGGCCGCCTCGGCCGCCTCGGCGAGCAACTGCGGGTGGGTCACGCCGGCCCGGGTCTGCGGGTCCTCGACCTGCCGCCACAGGCTCAGCGCGCGGTCGAACTGCGCCTGGGCCGAGGCGAACGCCAGGGTACGGGCCGCAGTCTGTCCGGCCTGGACGGCTGACCCGAGTGCCTGCGGCCAGCTACCCGCCTGGTACCAGTGGCCGGCCTGTTCCGCCACCGCCGACCCCTCGGACAGGCAGAGCCGGGAGTCGGCGGCCAACGCCTCGGCCATCGCGACGTGCAGGTCGACCCGGGTGTCCCGGACGGTCTGCTGGTACACCACCTCCCGCATCAGCGCGTGCCGGAACCGGTACACGTCGTCCTCGTGGTCGGCGACCAGCATCTGCCGGTCGAAGCACTCCTGGAGCGCGTCGCGCAGCGTCTCGGCGGGCAGCCCGCTGACCGTGCGTAGCAGCCGTCGGCTCATCGCCCGACCGGCCACCGCAGCCACCCGCAGCACCCTGAGCGCGTCCTCGCTGAGCTCGCTCAGCCGGGCGAGCATCACCGACCGGATGTCCGGCGGCAGCTCGACGTCCTCGTCCCGGCCGGTCAGGGCACCGGCGGCGAGCAACTGCTCCGCGTAGAAGGGGATCCCGTCGGACCACCGCAGGCAGCGCGCCGCGAGCTTCGGGTCGACCCGCTCGGCGTCGCCGGCAGCGAGGAGTTCGCGCATCTCCGCCAACGTGAACGGGGCCAGCTCGAACCGCTCGGTCCGGCGCAGGAACGTGGTGCCGGCAAAGAGCTGCCAGAGCAGTTCGCCGCGCGGAGGATTGGCCCGGTAACTGCCGACGAGCAGTAGCCTACGCCCCTCCGGACTGGCCTGGCCGAGGTGTCGCACCAGATCCAGCGTCGACGGATCGGCCCAGTGCAGATCTTCCAGGATAAGAACGACCGGCGCTTCCGCGCCAATTTCGTCAAGCATCCGACGCACCGCGAGGAAAACCTGCTGGGGCGCACCCATCGAGTCGCTGCCCAGCTCGAAGAAAACTGTCAACTTCTGGTACGCCGAGCCACCGAGTTCGGCGGCGCGTGCAGCACCGTGCTCCCGGCCGAACATCTCCAGCGCTTCGAGCAGCGGCCCGTACGGCGTGGGGCTGCCGAAGCGTTCCTCGCAGGTGCCGGCCAGGACGTGAGCGCCGGATCCCCGCGCCTGGAGCGCGAACTCGCTCAGCAACCGGCTCTTGCCGACGCCGGGCTCGCCGCCGACCAGCACCGTCCGGGCCGTGCCGCGCCCGGCCTCCGCCAAGCGTCGCCGCAAAAGGCCCAGCTCGTCCGCACGGCCGACGAACACCGACTCCTCTGGCACCTGCACCACCTTTACCCGGCTCTACCGATTACGGATGTCACGCTGGTCCGCCACAGGAACTGCCGACAATGCGGTCCCGCTTTCCCGTGTTCCACGTGTGGGTGAAGCGCCCGAAGAGTCGGACCAACGAAGGTTACCCACCATGGCGCATGAAGTCGCATAACGTGAACGGCGCGAAAAGTCATTTCCTATGGCGATCAGCCAGGGCGACAGACGGCTCAGGGGGTGGGCGACCGGCGATTCAGGCCATCGGAGGGAAACGACAGGTCGACAGATCCGGATGAACGTCGTGACCGGGGTGTTACGCCGACTGAACGGACGGACGACTGCCGATCAGCCGGACGCCCGGCATGCTGGCGTACGCACACCACACCGACCAGCGGACGGGAACGCGACGATGGGTGACGATCCGGCCTCGGCCCAGACCCCCGACGAGCTGCGCGAATACCTCGTCTCCGAGCTGCGCGCGGCGGGCCCGGCGGAGGATCCGGCCGCGGTGACGGCCGCACTCGAGGAGCGGCTGCGCCGGGTCGACGCGATGCTGGCCGCACTCGAGGAACCCACCGACCCCGACTAGACCGCGCCCGCCCCCACCGGCGTCCACGGCCGGTGTCGTCCGTCCGTCAGATATCGGCATGGTCGACCGAACCCTTCCGCCCCGGTGGCTGTCGCTCCCCGCCCACCGCACGGCGTCCGTCCGGTGCCGACGGGCCGCCGGGGCCGGAGTGGTCGGATGAGCGCGGCGCAGTTGGCCGAGCTGGCCGCCCCGCTCCCCTACCCGCGCTGGGAACGGTTCGTCGACCGACACCGGGGGCGGCAGAGTGGACGCCGCCGGGCTCCCGGCTACAGCAACCTGATCGCGCATCTCGACGCGGGCGACCCGATCACCGCCCCCCACCACGAGAAGCTGAACCGGCAGTGCCTGGTCCGGGTGCACGACGAGCTGCTCGACTTCGAGAAGCGGGTCGCGGTGACCGGGCAGCGGGTCGTCCGGCTGCGGCACGACCTGGTGGCGGCCGAGCTGAGCCTGAAACGGGGCGCGGTCGCCCTCGCCGCCGCGAAGGCGCCGTTGACCGAGGACGAGTTGCGGCCCCGCAACCCGACGGAACTGACCCTGGATGGTGCGGCGCTGCTCAGTCGCCGCACCGCGATGCGGGCGCACCGGATCGCGCTGGCCGCGGCCGAGTACGAGCGGCGGATCGCCGTCATCGACTCCCTGCAGGCCGCCATCGGCGACGCGCGGCAGGAGATCGAACGCGAGTTCCGCGTCGCGCAGGCCCGGGTCGCCCGGCTGCGCGAGCACTACGCCCTGCGGGCGGCGACCTTCTGGGAGGCGGTCAGCCTGACCCACCCCGAGGGCCGCCAGTTCGCCGTGCTGCTGCCCCGGATCCGGCAGGAGCTGCCGGGGTGGGTGGGCCGCAGCGCCGGCGACGTCGCGACGGAGCTGTCCCGGCTGACCCAGATCACCACCGCCGACACCGGGGACGGCCAGGAAGGGGAAGACCGTGAAGCTACGGCGTAGCCGACGCCTACCGTACGACCTGAGGCGGGTCCAGGCCGCCCTCGGGAAGCTGCACCGGCGTCCCGCTGCGAAGCTCGACCTCCAGCACGCCCGCCAGGGCCTGCGCGAGCTGGTCAAGGCGATGGCCGAGGACCGCGACGACGCCGAGATCACCGCGGAGATCGACGCCTACGTCGATGACCTGCTCGCCGGGTGGCGCAGCGCCGCGTGGCGGCGGCACCGGGCGGTGCTGGCCGAACTCGACCGCCTCCAGGTGCCCGTGGCGCAGGTGGTCGACCGGATCGGGACGCTCGACCACGACGACGAGCACCGGCAGCGGGAGATGACGGGAGCGGTCCACAACATCCTCGACCAGATCATCGACGAGGACGCGCCCTACCGGCACCCGCTGCCGGCCCGACGGACGGAGACGTGACGGTGGACGAGCAGAGCCGACCGACGGACCCGGCGTCCACCGGCCCGGGGGTGGCCCACGGCGACCTCGGCCAGATCGCCGGCCGACCACGGTGGGTGTTTCCGGTGACCATGCTGGTCCTGGTCGCGGCAGCCGCCGTCGACCTGGTCACCTTCCACCAGGTGCTGCTCCTCGCGCTCGACGAGACCGAGGAGATGATCTGGGCCGCGGTGGTCGGCTTCGTGGTGGTCACGATCGCCCTGTCCCACCACACCGGGCTCCAGGCCCGGCAGGCCACGAACGCCCGCAACGTGCCCGGCGCGCGGCTGACCGCGTGGCTGTGCCTGCTGGTGTGGGCCGGGTTGGGCCTGATGGCCTTCCTGTTCCGGCTCGTCGTCGCCGAGCCGTCCGCCGCCGGGGCGTCGTTCGACGTCGACGTCGAGGCGCTGACCGAGACGCCCGAGGACCACTCCCAGACCCTGTCCGCCCTGCTCTTCCTGGCCCTCTACCTCGGCACCGGGGTGATCTCCGGGCTGGCCGGGTTCCTCCGCTTCGAGCCGGCCGCCAGACAGTACGGCCGGGCCCGGGCGCGACTGACGACACTCGCCCGGCGACGGGCCGAGAGCGGCTGGCTGCTCACCGGTGCCCGGGAGATCCAGGGCGCGATCGACCGCGAGCGGGAACGCCAGGAGGAGGAGCGGATCCGGACCGAGGGCGAGTACCAGGCGCTCGCCCAACGCCTCAAGCGCGAGGCACGCACGCTGCTGCACACCATCCGCGGCCGGCAGCGGGCCGCCGCGGGGCCGGCGCACCCGGCCGGCCCGGACCCGATTCCCGAAGGAGACACCGCCTGATGGCCAGGATGAAGAGGCCGGTCGTTGCCGTCGTCGCGGCCCTGACGCTCACCGTGACCGGGTGCGCCGACGAGCCCGCCCCCCAGCCCCCCGTCACCTCGTCACTCGCCTGTCCGGCGGCCGTCCCGGGCGCACGACCGGCCGCGGTCACCCTGATCGTCGGGGCACGGGCCAACAACCCCCGACCCGACCTGCCGAAGGACGTCCGCCGGCTGGTGGAGTCGGCCGCGCAGGGCGGTCAGGAGATCCGGATCGTCCGGCTGGACGGTGAGCCGAGCATCGCGCTCACCGCGACGTTCGAGAGCAACCAGAAGAACGACGCCCGTAACGACAGCAAACTCGACGACTTCATGAAGCGGACGCTGGGCGTGGTCCAGAAGCTGGAGCCGAAGGTGGCCGAGGCCGACGGGCTGGCCGCGCTGGCCGAGGCCGGACGGATCACCCCGGAGGGGGGCCTCGTGGTCTTCCTCGACTCGGGGCTCTCCACCGCTGGCGCGCTGAGCTTCACCGACGTGGCGATGTTCAGCGCCGAGCCGGCCGACGTCTCCGCCTTCCTGCGCAAGGAGGAGCTGATGCCGGGCCTGTCGGGTCGTACGGTGGTCTTCGTCGGCCTCGGCAACACCGCCGACCCCCAGCCGGTGCTGAACGGGAAGCTCCGCGGCCGGGTCACCGCCATCTGGGAGGCCGTGGCCAGGGACGCGGGGGCGACCTGCGTCGACACGCTGGCCGCCGACTCGCGGCGGACCGCTGTGGACTACCCGGTCGGGGTCTCGGTGGTCGCCCTGCCGGCGCCGCCGCGACCGCCCGAGCGCTGCGGCACGACCGTGCTGGCCGACAGCAACTCGGTGGGTTTCGTCGTCAGGACCGCCCGGCTCCGCGAGCCCGAGGAGGGTCGGAAGGTGCTGCGGCAGCTCGCCGACCAGCTCAACGCCGGTGATCAACGGATCCTGCTGGTCGGCGTCACCTCCAGCGAGGGCGGACGCGCGTACAACGAGAAGCTGTCGAAGGACCGGGCGGCGGCGATCAGGACGGAGCTGGTCAAGCTCGGGGTCGACGCCGGCCGGATCCGCATCCGGGGTGACGGGCCGGGCGGCAGGTACTTCACCCGTGACCTCACCGCGGAGGGAGTCCTCATCCCGTCGGCCGCCGCGCGCAACCGGGCCGTCGTCGTCGAGCTGACCTGCCCGAAGTCGTGACCGGACCGCACCCGCCCGGGGAGGAGACCCGGCTGGACCCCGGCCGGGGCGGGGCCGGGTGGGACCGTTCCGCCGACGAGCCGGCGACGCAGCTGGACCCCGGGCGGGTGCGGCCGGACGACCGGGAACCGGCGACGGAGCTGGATCCGGGGCGGGTGCGGCCCGGCAGCCGGGACGTGCCGCCCTGGGGCCGGCGGCTCCCCGACCGGTTGGGCACCCGGTTCCAGGTGCTGCGCGAACTCTCCACCGGCGGCGAGGGCGACCTCTACGTGGTCCAGGAGCGGGCGACCGGGCTCGACCGGGTACTGAAGCTCTACCGGGCGGGTGCCGGCCCGGACCCGCAGGTCACCGGGTACGTGCGGGAGTCCCGGCGCAGCCGTCACATCGTCGAGCTGTTCGAGGCCGACACCGCCGACGGCCACCACTACGAGATCATGGAGTACCTGGCCGGGCACACGGCGGCCGAGCTACGCCGACGCCACCCGGGCGGGCTGGACCCGGCGCTGCTGACCACCCTGCTGGGCCAGATCACCGAGGCGCTGGCCGAGCTGCACGCCGCCGGCATCGTCCACCGGGACCTGAAACCGTCGAACCTGCTGGTGCGGACCCTCGATCCTATCGAGATCGTGCTCGTCGACATCGGCATCAGCCGGTACGTCGACGACGTCGAGGCGCTCACCCGCAACCGGGACACCGGCACGATCCGGTACCGGCCGCCCGAGTTCATCGCCGGTGGCGTCATCTCGCCCGCGTACGACTGGTGGTCGCTGGGGATCACCCTCTTCGAGCTGGCGACCGGCGGACAGATCCTGGCGGGCCTGGGCGACGACGTCGCACTGAACGTCCGGTACACCACCGGCGTGCTCGACGTCTCCGCCGTCACCGACGAACGGTTCCGGCTGCTCTGCCGCGGGCTCCTCACGCCCGATCCCGACCGGCGCTGGGGCACCGACCAGATCCGGAGCTGGCTGGCCGGCGACTCACCGTCGGTGGCCGCGACGTCGACCGCCCCCGCACCAGGCACGCCGCACGCCGCCGATCGGCCCTACCGCTATCTCGACGTCGACTACTGGTACCGGCCGGAACTCGCCATGGCCCTGACGGAGACCTGGCAGACCGCTACCGCGCTGCTCTTCGGTGCCGACCCGACGCCCGACCAGCGGCTCGGCGAGTGGCTACGGCAGTTCCCGGACCGCCCGAAGACCCGGACCAGGGGTCGCCGGCCGAGTCGGGACGTCCGGCTGCTGGCCCGGTTGCAGGCGATCGACCCGGCCCGCCCGCCCGTCTACCGGAACGAGAACATCGCCGTCGACCGGCTGTACGGCCTCGCCGCCCAGGCGCTGAACAGCGTCGGCAGCAGCGCGGACGTGGTGGCCGAGCTCTGGGCGTTCGACCTGCTGCCGGTGCTGTCCGCCGGCTCGGCGGCACCGGGTCTCAGCGGTGGCCAGGGCCTGCGGGAGGTCCGCGACCGCTGGCGGCGGGAGCACCGGCACCTGACCTCCCCCGCGTCGCTGTCGGCGGTCGCCGACGCCGAGGCCCGCGCGGAACTGCGGCGGCTGCTCCGGGACGAGGCACCCCGGTTCCACGCCCTGACCCTGCTGGCCGCCGTGGCGACCGAGGACCAACGCCAGGCGGTCCGGCGGGACCTGACGCAACGCGCGCAGCAGGTCGAGGAACCCTGGTTCGCCACGCTCGTCGCCCAGCCACGGCACCTGTGGCTGGCGTACGCGCTGGCGCCGTTCGCCGAGAGCACCGCCGAGCGGAAGGCGGCCGAGGAGGAGGCCGCCCGCGCCCGCCGGGAGTGGCTGCGGCGGACCGAGGCGATCCGGGAGTGGTCCCGGCGACAGAACCGGCCCCGGGCGCTGGCGCTGGCCGTCGGTGGCGTCTGCGCCCTGGTCGTCGTGCTGGCCGCGATGGTCGGCATCGGTGACGCCGTCGACGTGGTCCCCGACGCCACGATCGTCGACGCGTGGTTCGCGGTCGTCGCCGCGACCGGCGTCGCGCTCACCTTCGAGTCGCTGCTCGCCTGGACGATCGGTGGGCGCTTCCGGGCGTACTCGCTGCTGGTCTCCGCGGCGGTCACCGTCGGCCGGCTGGCCCGCCGGGTGACCGGGCGGCAGGCGGCGCTGGCGGTGGTCGGGGGCGTGCTCGTCGGTGCCGGGCTGCTCACCGCGTACCTGCCCGTCGTCACGCCGGTGGCGGTGGCCGTCCTGATGGTGGTCTGGACCATCGGCCGCTACCTGGCCTGGCTCGACGAGGTGGCACGGGAGCGTGCCGACATCGCGGCGGCCGGGTCGTGACCGGTGACCGGGCCGTCCGTCAGGTACAGCCGTGAGGGGGTTCCGATGAGTTCAGGTGGCATCGTCATCCTGCCGGTCGCGGTCGTGGCCGCCGCCGGCGCGGCCGTGGTGCTCACGGCAGCCGGCACGGCCGTGCTGCTGGTCAACGCGGCCGGAGCGGCGGCCGAGGGCGCGCTGCGCGCTGTCGGGGACTACGGCGAACGGCTCGAAGCGGAGTTGGCGGCCCTGGCCGAGGCCGAGGCGAAGGCCGCCCGTTGGCAGTGCGTCGCCGCCGACGTCGTCGGGCTCAACGCCCGGATCCGGTTGCTGGAACGACGGGCGGCGGGCAGTGGACCGGACCTGGACGTCCCCCCTCCGGTCGTCCTGAGCGGCGGCACGATCGACCAGGTCAGACAGCGGATACGGGAGACGGAACAGGCCCTGCTGGCGGCGCAGCGGGAACTGGACGCGGCCGTGGCGCAGCGGGAACTGGCCGCACTGGTGGCCGCCCTGCCACCGGCCGCCGCCACGCCGGACACGATCGCCGCGGTCCGGGCCTGCCGGGAGGCGCTGTCCCGGCGGTACTCCCCCGGGGTACGCCCCGAGCCGGTCGACTCCCGCCGCGCCGGCCGGCGGGTCGAGGACGTCCTCGCCGGGCTCGACCCGGACGCGAACGCCGACGAGCGGGCCGAGGCAGTGGCGGGGGCCGCGCTGGTCACCGCCCACCCGACGGAGAGCGCCAGCTATCTGCGCGCCCTCCGTGGCACGGTCCGGGACCTCAACGCGAGGATCGCCCGCCGCCGGCTCGCGGCGCAGTGGCTGACCACCCTCGACGACCGCGACGTGGCCGTCGCGCTGGTCCGCAACGGTCCACCGGCCCCGCTGCGCGACACGGCAGCCAGGCTGCGCGCGGTGGTGGACGGCCGGGCGGAGCTGACCCCGCAGCTACGCCGCGCGGGCACCGAGCTGGTGACCTGGGCCGGGGAGATGGTCCGGCAACGGTTCACCCGTGACCTGGTGCTGCGGCTCCTGCGCGACGAGGGCTACACCGTCGAGGCCGAGGTCGACACGCGGCACACGGCCGGGCTGCGGGTCAGCCGCGCGGACTGGCACGGCGAGCACACCGCGGACGTCTGGGTGGACGAGGCCGGCACGATCCACGGTCGGGTCCTGCGGGAGCTCAGCGCGGCCGGCGACGAGGCGGAGCTGCGGGACCGCTCCCGCTGCGACGAGTTCGCCGACCACCTCACCGTCCTCGCCGACCGGCTCGACACCGGGACCGGCACGGCCGAGGTCTCCGTGAAGCGTGGCCACCGGCCCGAACACCGTCAACGGGACGCGGCGGCCTTCGACACCGGTACGACGCGACCGACCGCGGCCGAGGCCAGGACCCGGGAGGCCGGTCGATGAGCAGTGACGCACCGCGCCGCGCCGCGTTCCTGCCGGGCTTCCCGGCCTTCGCCAACGAACTCGCCGGGACGCTGGCGGTGCACGCCCAGTACGTGTTGCACGGCAACATGCGCGACCAGTTCCTGATCCAGGCGCCCGGATCGACGCCGCGCCCGGCGTCGATGCTCTCGGTGCTCTGGTCCGCGCTACAGCCGAGTGGTTTCCAGAGCCTGATCTGCTACGACCCGGTCGACGGCGTCACCGTCTATCCCGAGGAGAGCTTCCCCGTGGCGGAGAAGCTGCTCGGTCCCCGGGTGGTCGGACGCCGGCTGCCCCTGGAGAAGCTCCGCGCCCACCTGGCCCGGGTCGTCGGCGTACCCGAACAGCCGCCCCTCGACGGTGAGGGTTCGGCGACGCCGGGCAGCCGGTCCGTCGGCACCCCGGCGGTCCGGGTCGCCTTCGTGGTCGACCACGCGGCGCGCATCGTCCGGGTGCCCGGCCAGCTCGATGCGCCGGAGCGGGACTTCTTCCTCTTCTGCCACCGGCTGGCGCTCGTCGCGAAGCCGTTCGCCCTGCCCGGCCCGCGGCCCACGCCGCTGTTCAATCCGGTCGTCTGGCTGACCGACGGGGAGCGGGACCTGCCCGTCTGGTTCACCGCCGGGGTCGAGCCGATCCGCTCGATCGCGGTCGGCATGCCGACGCTGGAGGAGCGGACCGTCCTCGCCCGGCTGCTGGCCCCGACGCTGCCGGCGACGCCGCCGGCAGCCCCACCCGGGACACCGGAGTTCGCCGACACCTTCGCCAAGCGGACCGACCGGATGACCCTGCGGTCGATGATGGCGGTCGTCAGACTGGCGCGGGACCGCCGCATCGGTCCCGACCGGATCGCCGACGCCGTACGGATCTACAAGCTCGGGGTGGACGACGACCCCTGGCGGCGCAGCAGCGTACGGGAGCAGATCACCCGGGGCGAGCGCATGATCGGTCAGCGGATCAAGGGCCAGGACCGGGCCATCGGCAAGACGCTCGACATCCTCAAGCGGGCCGCGCTGGGCCTCTCCGGCGCGCAGGCGACCAGCACCGGCACCCGCCCGCGCGGGGTCCTGTTCTTCGCCGGACCGACCGGTGTCGGCAAGACCGAGCTGGCCAAGCAGGTCGCCGACATCCTCTTCGGGGACTCCGACGCGTACCTGCGTTTCGACATGAGCGAGTTCGCCACCGAGCAGGCGGCCGACCGGCTGGTCGGTGCGCCACCGGGTTACGTGGGCTTCGAGGCCGGCGGCGAGCTGACCGGGGCCGTCCGGCGCAAGCCGTTCCAGGTGGTCCTCTTCGACGAGATCGAGAAGGCGCACCCGCTGGTCATGGACAAGTTCCTGCAGATCCTCGAGGACGGCCGGCTCACCGACGGGCAGGGGGTGACCACGCACTTCACCGGGTGCGTGCTCATCTTCACCTCCAACCTCGGAATCCTGGTGATCGACCCGCAGACCGGGCAGCGGGAGCAGATCGTCCACCCGGGAACGCCCTACCAGGACCTCGATGCGAAGGTGAAGGCGGCGATCCGCGACCACTTCACCGTGCGGATCGGCCGACCGGAGCTGCTCAACCGGCTCGGCGACAACATCGTCGTCTTCGACTTCATCAGCCCGGAGATCGCCCGTGAGATCTTCGATCTCCAACTGGCGAACGTCGTCGAGCGGGTCGAGCAGGAGTTGCAGATCGACCTGGAACTCACCGACCGTGCCCGCGAGGAGCTGAGCGAGCTCTGCACCGCCGACCGGGACAACGGCGGTCGGGGCATCGGGAACCTCCTGGAGAGCAACCTCATCAACCCGCTGGCCCGTTTCCTGTTCGCACAGGACCTGCCGCCGGCCAGCGCCGTCGAGGTCACCGGCATCAGCCCGGGTGACGACACCGTCCTGCCGGCGGTGCGGGCGACCGTGACCAGGGCGGGCCGGCGATGACCCAGCGGTGCACGGTGGGCGGGGAACTGCACGGTCCCGAGGTGCCGTTCTGCCCGGAACACCTCTGCGAGCTGGCCCCCTACGCACCCGGGCCGGGCGGGAACGGGCCGCGACCGGACGGCACCGCACCCGGACCGGACGGCGACGGGCCGCAACCGGGCGGGGACAGGCCCGGGCCGGGCGGGGACGGGCCGCGACCGGACGGTACCGCGCCCGAGCCGGGCGGGGACGGGCCGCAACCGGGGGTACCGGTCACGACGTGCTGGAACTGCGGGACACCGCCGGCGAGCGAGACCAGCACCGAATGCCTCGCCCCGGACTGCCGCCGACCGCTCACCCCGCCGGCGATGCTCGTCGTCTTCGCCTACGGGCAGGTCGAGATCGCCCCGGGCGGGCAGGCCGAGCTGGGCAGACACGGCGCGTACGGGCGGCTCTTCCGGTCGTACCCGAACGTCTCCCGCCGGCACGCGGTGCTCGGGGTGGATCCGGACGGACGCGCCTGGGTCACCCCCGCGCACACCCCGAACGGCACCTTCGTCAACGGCGACGAGATCCCGGCGGCGCAGCGGTCGCTCGCATCCGGGGACCGGATCCGCCTCGCGCGCGACGCCGAGGGCACGGTCACCCTCTTTCCCCGGCAGCGGAACAGGACCCCCGAATGAACCTCCTCCGACGCCTGGCGGAGCGGCTGCGGGCCGCCCTGGCCGCGATCCGTGGCCTGGAGACCGGCATCGTCACGCCCCTGCCGCCTCCCCTGGTGGACCCCCGTACCAGCACCGCCAGCCTGGTCGGCCGGGCCGAGGCCCGTGGCGCGGCGGATGCCGGGACGGGCATGCTGAACAGCTGGTCCTTCGGCGGCCCGGAGTTCCCCGGCTCCGACATGTTCGACCCCGGCTACGTGCGGACCCTGCGACAGGAGTGCGAGGTCGCGGTCGCCACCCTCCGCGAGCAGCAGGCCATCACCGAGGCCCGGGCGGCACACGTCCGGCGGTGGCGGGACGAGGCCGACGACCTGATGGCGGCGGCCCGCGCCAGGATGCGCGACGTCGCCGTCCGCGAGGCCGAACTGGAGGCCCGGACCGTCCGGCGACGGCAGCGTCGGGCCGGGGTCGACGTGGCGGACCTCCCGGCGGCGCCGCTGGAGGACGCCCTGTGGGAGGGGGAGACGAGGACCCTCGGCCCGCTCTGGCGGTTCCTCATCCTGCTCGGACTGGTCGCGGCCGAGATTCCGGTGCAGCTCGCGGTGTACGGCTACTTCCTGACCGGGGTGCCGGGCGTACCCGACCTGGCCCTGCCGCTCGCGCTGTCGACGTCGCTGCTGCTGGTGCTCGGCCCGCACGTGGCCGCGCTGCTGCTGCGGGCCCGCCAGGCCACCGGTGGTGAACGGCGGGTCGGGCTGGCGGTCCTCGCCCTGACCGCGCCCTGGCTGCTGGTGGCGGTCCTGCTCGGACTGCTCCGCGGGGTGATCTTCGAGGCGGATCCGGCCAGGTTGCAGCGGCTGCACCTGACACCCGTCACGGTGGTCGTCATGTTCGTCGCGGTGATGCTGGTCATCGGCGTCATGGCGTTCATGCTCGGGCTCTCCCGGCGGCATCCGTTCCAGGAGGCGTACGTGCGCCAGCGCGGCCGGCGCAACCGGCTGGACAGCATGTGGAGCGCGATGGCGCAACGGATCCACCCGGCCCACCAGGAGAGCGGGGCCGACCTGGCCGAGCAGGAACGGTCGGTCCGCGCCTCGTATGCGGCGGCCGAGGAGGCGTACTTCACGGCGCTGGCGCGTACCGTCGGCGACCCCGCCTTCACCGAAGCCGTCCAGCAGCGCCGGGGACGTCGCCCCACCGATGGCGGGCTGACGTGAGCACGATCCGGGTCAACCGGACGCACTTCCCGGTGCACGCCCTCGGCCCCGGTCCCCGGTTCGGCGTGTGGGTGCAGGGCTGCCCGCTGGCCTGCGCCGGCTGCATGTCCCTCGACACCTGGGATGCGCACACCGGTGCGGAGATGACGGTGGCCGACCTGCTCGACCGGTGGGTCGACGCCCTGGCACGCGGAGCCGGCGGTGTCACGGTCAGCGGCGGGGAGCCGCTGGCGCAGCCGGGGCCGTTGCGCGCCTTCCTGGAGGAGGTCGACCGCACCCGGTCCGGCCTGCGGTCCACGCCGGACATCCTGCTCTACACCGGCTACGAACCCGCCGAGTTGGACGACGCCCAGCGGGAGGCCGCCGCCCTCGCGGACGTCCTCGTCACCGGGCGCTTCCTGGCCGGACAGCCGACCCGGCTGCTCTGGCGCGGCTCGGCGAACCAACGGATGGTGTTGCAGACCGACCTCGGCCGGCGGCGGTACGCCGCGTTCGTCGACCTGACGCCGGACCGGACGCCCCTGCAGGTGGAGCCGGACCCGGCCGGCGTCTGGATCATCGGTACGCCACGCCGGGGCACGCTGTCCCGGCTCGAACGCGGACTACGCCACCGGGGGCTCGGTCCGGAGTCGGTGACCTGGCGGCCGGAATAGGTGGCGGCCGGGACCATTGTCGACGGTAGGCCGGCGGGAATGCCACGGACGACACGAATACCCGACCGTCCGGTCGCCCTGCGGTGGCCCGGCCGACCGCCGGAAGTGGGGCGTCGGGTCGCCGGGACGCCCGGCCGGCGCGATCGGAATGCGCGGTGGCCAGGGCCGCCACCGGGGGCCGGCGGCTCCCCGGGAGCCGGACGGGCCCGCCGCAATAATGGTCGCCGCTATGCGACGAACAGCGTCCGCTTCCGAAAATACGGCAACCGTGCTGCGCCATGGCGGCTGACAGAACGGTACACTGCGACCAACGGCGGGGCCGATTTCGAAGCGAGCCGGATGCCTGCGGAGGTTGTTTCATGAAAGTGGAGAGACTTGCCATCGAGGGTGCCTGGCTTATGTCGCCAAGCAGGGCGTCGAGTGCGCCTCCACAGCCCCTTGAGTGGCATGGTATCGCGGTACTGGAGAAATACGTCGGCCACGAAATATCACTCACCATGGACAGCCTGTCGGTTTCCGCGGGAGGATCCGTCCGTGGGATTTATTACAGCGGCACCATCCCAGAATCGGCAAAATATGTAACCTGCATCAATGGTGCGGTCCAGGAGGTGGTGGTCGACCTCCGGGAGGGGTCACCCACGTTCGGCTGCGCCGACACGGTCGTCCTGGACGACCGGCGGAACTCCGGGCTGTACATCGCCGAAGGTCTCGGGCACGGCTTCTGCGCGCTGACCGAGGCGGCGACCACCGTCTACCTCAGGTCCGCGTCCCACCCGTCCGGGGACGAGGGCCGGGTGCACCCCCTCGATCCGCAGTTCGGCATCGAGTGGCTGACCGACGAGCCGGCGCTCACCGCGCAGGACGCCGCCGCGCCGACCCTGGCCACGTTGCGGGCGGGCGGCCGGCTGCCCCGCGTCACCGGGCCACGGGACGAGGCCAGGTTCACCCCGGCGTCACCCTGAACGCCCGGGCCGGACGCACCCCGGCGTCACCCTGGACGCCCGGGCGGACGCACCCAGGCGTCGCCCTGGATGCCCAGGCGGACGCACCCAGGCGTCGCCCTGGATGCCCAGGCCGGACGTACCCAGGCGTCACCCTGGATGCCCAGGCCGGACGCCGCAGGGGTGAGGGCGGAAAAACTCCCGCGCTCACCCCCGCCGACGACGCGACCGGTCAGCGGAACTCGTCCCGGTGGTCCGCAGCCCACTCGCGCAGCGTCCGGGCCGGCCGACCGACGACCTCGTCGACCGTCGGCAGCACCTGCTCCGGATTGTCGACCGTCTTGGCCCAGAGGCCCAGCAGCCAGTCGACGACGAACTCCGGCATCTGGTCCTTGACGTGCACCCGCCACTGGTCCGGGGTCAGTTCCTCGAACCGGATCTCCCGCCCGATGCCCTCGCCGAGCGCCCGCACCTGCTCGCTCTTGGTGAGCGACTCGGGCCCGGTCACCGTGTAGATCTTCCCCTCGTCGGCGGCCAGCAACGCGGCGGCGGCCACCTCGGCGACGTCCACCTCGTGCACCGGCGCCTGCCGGGCGGCGTCGTACGGCGCCCGCACCACACCCTCGGCGCGGATCGCCTCCGCCCAGTCCGAGAGGTTCCCCGCGAACATGCCGGGCCGGACGTGGGTCCAACCGATCCCGGAGTTCTCCACCACGACCTCCGCGGCCCGGTGGAAGCCCCCGGTGGGGTCGCCTTCGAAGGCCGCACTCGCCGACGACAGCAGGACGATTCGCGTGACGCCGGCCCGCTTGGCCAGCTCCACCACCTTCTGCGTTTCCCCGGCGACCACCAGATACAGCCGGTCGATCCCCTCGAAATGCTCGGCGATGGCCTCGGGATTTTCGAGATCACCGGCCACGACCTCGACGCCGGACGGCAGGCCGGCAGTTTCCGGCCGGCGGGTCAGCGCACGTACCTCCGCCCTTTGTGCGAGCAGTTTGTCGACGACGTGACGGCCGACTGTTCCGGTGGCTCCGGTCACGAAGATCTTCACACAAGCTCCTTCGTAGTGAGCGGTTTCGAGCGACCGTACCAACGTCCCGGCAAAATTTCACATGGCTCGTCAGGCGCCGCTCGCAGGCCCGCTGAGCTGGGCCTACAGGCTCACCTCGAACAATGCGACAGATCCTCGTACCGTCAGTTCGTAATCGGAGAACCGACGGGACAGCTCCGCCTCCAGGCCGTCGAGCGAGTCGTCCAGGTTGTCGAAGGTCCGCCTCTCGTTCAACGACTCCAGCAACCGTGACGCCTCGCTGCTGTGTCGGACACCGGTGCCCAGCACGGTGCTGCCGAAGATCCGTCCACCCGGTACGACGTGGACGCGCGCGTGGTCGAACACCCTGGCCTTGTGTGCCATGCCGCCGGGCAGGCAGTGCAGCAGGAAGTTCATACCCACCGAGTCGACCTTCCCGCCGTCGAGCGTGAAGGGGGACAACACGTCCCGCTCGAAGACGGCCGGTCGGAACCGCCGCAACCGTTCGGCCGCCTCGGCCAGCACGGTCGGGTTGAGGTCGACCAGCGCGATCCGGGGCCGGGCCGTGCGGTGCCGGCAGGCGTCCAGGTAGTACCCGGTGCCCGGCCCGAGGTCGAGGTGCCGTGCCCCGATGTTGCGCTCGTAGAGCCGGAGCATCTCGGCACTGTCGCAGAGCCAGATCCGCCGGCAGATCCGGTCGAGCACCACGCTGTCGTACTGGGTCAGCCACTCCCGGTCGTAGACGGCGGTGCCGGCGGCGACGTCCTCGCGGGTCGGCCCGGCGTGGAGGGGGTCAGCCATCGTGTCGCTCCTCGGCGTACGCCTTGGCCAACCGCAGGTTGCTCATGCTGTTGGCGCTGAGCACCCGGCGCAGGTACCTGCGGGCGTCGAGCACGGTGGTGTCCGGACCGAGGATCGACAACGCGGACGGCTTGATCACCGCGGTGTGCCGGGCACCGAGGATGAAGCCCTCCCGGGTCGGCGTGAAACTCCAGTGTCCGGTGTGGCCGTCCAGCAACTTCGGCAGGTGGATCTGCTTGTAGAGGATCCGGTGGTGGGGCAGGCAGACCCGGACCGACCGGGTGGTGTGGGGCGAGCCGTCCGGGGTGTGGGTGTCCATGTCGAAGAACTGGATGTTCGGGACCTTCTCCTCCAGCACCAGCCGCGACACGTGCGGGATCCGCTCCGGCCACTTGTCGGCCTCGTACAGGTACTCGTATGCCGCCTCGACGGGCCCGGCCACGAAGAGCGGATCCTCGAAGTCGACCACCAGGTCCCGGCGTTCCTCGTCGTGCTCCGCCGCGTGGCGCACGGCGTCGAGCAGGTCCCGCATCTCCCGCTCCGCGCCGGCCGCGTCGTGGCTGCCCTCCCCCACCACGCTCTGTTCCCAGCGGACCTCCGCGGTTCCGTCCGACGACGGGTGCACCGTCCAGCTGCCCCGCACCCCGGCCGCACCCGGCTGGTGGGGCGCGAACTCGTACCCGATGCGCAGTTGCTCACGCGCGAACCGCCAGTTCGCCTCCCAGGTCCGGACGGTGTGGTCGTCGATCACCCACCAGTGCCGGAAGCGCTGGCCGTGCCCGTCGACGCCGATCGGTTCGGCGTGCACGGAAGGACCGTGGAAGTGCGGCCAGCTACCCAGGTCGGCGATCAGGTCGTACACCAGCGACGCGGGTGCGGCGACCGGCACGGTGTGCTGGACGGTGTCGTGATTCAGAGTGGGCACGGTGCGGTACCTCCGGGGATGGTCGGGACGTGGGGCCACTGTTGGCCCGAGAGTCGTCGCTGTGGCTCAAGTACCTGTGGAACCTGGGTGGACCGGGCTCATCCGGGCAGGAGCGCCACGGCCCTGGCCCAGCCCGCGCCACCACCGGCGATCTTGACCGGGAAGCAGGAGACGTCGAACCCCGTCGGGCCGGGCAGTGCGCCGAGGTTGGCCAGCCGCTCGATCTGGCAGTACTCCCGCTCCCGGCCGGCGAAGTGGGCGGGCCACAGGACGGACCGGTCGCCCGTGCGCTGGTAACGCCGAATGATGTCGCCGAACGGCGCGTCCAGGCTGAAGGCGTCGGTGCCGATGACCCTCACCCCGAGGTCGAGCAGCAGGTGGGTGGCGGGGCCGTCGAGTCCGGCGAAGTCGGTGAAGTACTCCGGGGTGCCCACCCGCTGGTCGGCGCCGGTGTGCAGGAGCACGATCTCGCCCGCCGCGGGCGTGTGGCCGATCCGGGCGAACTCCTTCTCCAGCCGGGCCGCGCCGATCACCCCGGTCGGCACGTCGGTCACGTCGAGCACGACACCGGGGCCGTGGAACCAGTCGAGCGGTAGCTCGTCGATGTGCCGGGGGATCCCGGTGCCGTAGCCGCACCGGGATCCGTAGTGCGACGGCGCGTCCACGTGGGTGCCGGTGTGCGTGGTGAGCGAGAGCCGGTCGAGCGAGAGGAACTCGCCCTCCGGCAGGACCTCGGGGTCGAAGTCGATGCCGAAGTGCTCGCGCATCTCGGCACTCATGTGCAGCGCGCCCGCGCGCGGGCTGAGCACCTCGTGGACCACCGGATCGGGCTCGTGTGCCCGGGCGTCCACGGGCGAGGACAGATCGATGATGCGCACTGCTTCCTCCGGGGCTGTCGGCGGTGACCGGTCACGCCGATGCTCCCGGGCGTCGGGCCAGGACCGTTGGAGCTTCGCTGTACCCCGGCCTCAAGTAGGGCTCGAAACCGCCGTGCGACGGTGCCGACGGGCGGTTCCGAACCGTCCCGCACGCCTACCGGAACGGAGAGCCATGTCCCTGACGACGACGCGCCAGACATTCGAGCAGACCTATGCGGAGGTGCTGCAGTTCTACGCCGGGCACATCCAGGCGATGGACGAGGGCCGGGTGGACGAGGTGGTGTCGACCTTCACCGACGACGCCTCGCTGGTCTCCCCACCCAAGATCGCCGAGCCGGTCCGGGGCCGGGAGAACCTGCGGGCGGGCCTGCGCAGGGCGGCTGCGGCGCAGGCCGCCGAGGGGGTGCGCTACCGGCGGTGCCACACCATGATGTCGGTACGGCCCGGCCCGGACGGTGAGCTGTTCGTCCGGGCGTACGTGCAGGTGGTGCGGACGGGTCCGGAGGGCGGTTCCCACCTGCACGCGATGTGCGTCTGCGCGGACGTGCTGGTGCGTCGGAACGACACGTGGCAGATCCGCGAGCGCGTCGTCGTCCGTGACGACCACGACCCGGCCACCCGTGCCGGCAACGGTCGGGACGCCGGTCCCGGCAGCGGCCGAGACGCCGGTGCCGGCCACGGTCGGGTCGACTCCGGTTCGAGCGGCCATGAGTAGCTTTCCCGCCGTGAACACCTCCTCGGACCACGCCGCCGGACGCGGTGTCATCGTCACCGGTGGGGGCACGGGCATCGGCCGGGCCACCGCGCAGGCACTCGCCCGGCGGGGCGACCGGGTGCTGGTGGTGGGTCGCACGGAACGGACCCTCGCCGAGACCGCCGCCGACCACCCCGGGATCCACACGTTGGTCGCCGACATCACCGACCCGAACGCGGCCGGGCTGATCGTCGACACCGCGCTAGGCTCGTTCGGCCGGCTCGACGTGCTGGTCAACAACGCCGGGATCGCCGTTCCGGCACCGGCCGCGCAGATCGACCGCCGCAGCGCCACGGCGCAGATCGAGGTGAACCTGCTCGCTCCGATCTTCCTCACCCAGCAGGCGCTCCCCGCCCTCGCCGAGGCGGGCGGGACGGTGGTGAACCTGAGCAGCGCCGGCTCGCTGGGCCGCCGCGCCTGGCCGTACCTGTCCGTCTACGGCGCGAGCAAGGCGGCGCTCGACTTCCTCACCCGGACCTGGGCGGTCGAGTTCGCCCCCCGGGGCGTCCGCGTGGTCGGAATCGCCGCCGGGGTCGTCGCGACCGGCATGGGTGTCCGGTCCGGTTCCACCCCGCAGGAGTACGAGGGGTTCCTCGACCGGATCGGCAAGGCCACCCCGCTCGGGCGGGTCGGCCGGCCGGAGGAGATCGCCTGGTGGGTGCGGCAGCTCACCGACCCGGAGGCCGGCTACGCGACGGGCACGGTCCTCGCGGTCGACGGTGGGTTGAGCCTCACCTGACCCGGGTGCCGAGTGAAAGTCGAGCCACCCCCAAGAGCCATCGGGGAGCGTTGCCGACAGTCAGGACCAGCCAGTTCCATCGAGATCGTCGAGGGGTGCAGCAGATGCCGAGCACGAAGTACGACGTATCCGTCCCGGAAGCGGTGACCTTCGTCAACACCTTCACCGTGTCCAGCCCGCCGGAGGAGTTCGAGCGGGTGTTCGCCGAGATCTCGGAGTTCATGGCCGCCCAGCCGGGGTTCATCCAGTACACGTTGTCCAGGAACGTCGACGAGGACAAGCAGAACCGCTACGTCAACATCGCCCTCTGGACCGACGTCGAGTCCTGGCGGCGCGCGGTCACCCATCCGGGTTTCCAGTCCCACGCCCGGGAGATCCGGGCGCGCTGCACCAACGAGGCGAACATGTACGTGCCCCGCCAAGCCTATTCGGTGCAGTGATCCCGACGTCGTTCCCGACCTGCCCCACCGGGGGAACCCGGCGGGCGGCAGATCGTGGGAACCCCGGCCGGCCGGGCAACCGTTACGAGGTCAGACAGAGATGAAGCGTCGTGTCGTGATTACCGGAGTCGGAGTTGTCGCCCCCGGCGGCAACGGGACCAAGCAGTTCTGGGACCTGATCTCCGAGGGGCGGACCGCCACCGGGCGGATCAGCCTGTTCGACCCGAGTCCGTTCCGCTCCCAGGTCGGCGCGGAGTGCGACTTCGACCCGGCACTGGAGGGGTTCGGCCCGCAGCAGATCCGACGGATGGACCGGGTCACCCAGTTCGCGGTGGCGAGTGCCCGGCAGTGTGTGCAGGACAGCGGACTGGACCTCGGTGCGGTCGATCCCGCCCGTACCGGGGTCACCGTCGGCAGCGCGGTCGGTTGCACGATGAGCCTGGAGGAGGAGTACCGGGTCGTCAGCGACGGCGGACGGCACTGGCACGTCGACGAGGGCTACGCGGTGCCGCACCTGTTCGACTACTTCGTACCCAGTTCGATCGCCGCCGAGGTCGCCTGGGAGACCGGCGCGGAAGGTCCGGTGGCGACCGTCTCCACCGGCTGCACGTCCGGCCTGGACTCGGTGGGCCAGGCGGCGGAGCTGATCGCCGACGGGCTGGCGGACGTGATGGTCGCCGGTGCCTCCGACGCGCCGATCTCGCCCATCACCGTCGCCTGCTTCGACGCGATCCGGGCGACCACCCCCCGCAACGACGAGCCGGCGACGGCGTCCCGGCCGTTCGACCGGAGCCGCAACGGCTTCGTGCTGGGTGAGGGCGCCGCCATGTTCGTGCTGGAGGAGTACACGGCCGCCCGTCGGCGGGGGGCGCACGTCTACGCCGAGGTCGCCGGCTTCGCGTCGCGGAGCAACGCCTTCCACATGACCGGTCTGCGGCCGGACGGCAGGGAGATGGCGGAGGCCATCACCGTGGCAATGGACCGGGCGATGGTGGATCCCGGCGACATCGACTACGTCAACGCGCACGGGTCCGGGACGGTGCAGAACGACCGGCACGAGACGGCGGCCTTCAAGATGAGTCTGCGGTCCCGCGCGTACGAGGTCCCGGTCAGCTCGATCAAGTCGATGGTCGGCCACTCGCTGGGCGCCATCGGCTCGCTGGAGATCGCCGCCTGCGTACTGGCGATGGGGCACGGCGTGGTGCCCCCGACGGCGAACCTGCACGAGCCGGATCCGGTGTGCGACCTGGACTACGTGCCGCTGGTGGCCCGGGAGCACCGGGTCGACGTCGCCCTGACCGTCGGCAGTGGCTTCGGCGGCTTCCAGAGCGCGATGGTGCTGGCGAAGCCGGGGCGGGTGGCGCGGTGAGCGCCGTGGTGGTGACCGGCATGGGCGTGGTCGCGCCGACCGGGCTGGGTGCCCGCCGGCACTGGGAGAACACCCTCGCCGGGCGGAACGCGATCGACCGGATCACCGCCTTCGACCCGACAACCTACTCCAGCCGGCTGGCCGGGGAGATCAGGGACTTCGTGCCGGCGGACCACCTGCCGGGGCGACTGCTGCCGCAGACCGACCCGATGACCCGGCTGTCCCTGGTGGCGGCGGACTGGGCGGTGGAGGAGGCGGCGGTCGACCCGGGCGCCCTGCCGGAGTTCGGGATGGGGGTGGTGACGGCCAGCTCGGCCGGCGGCTTCGAGTTCGGCCACCGGGAGCTCGAGAAGCTGTGGAGCAGGGGGCCGGAGCACGTCAGCGCCTACCAGTCCTTCGCCTGGTTCTACGCGGTGAACACCGGCCAGATCGCGATCCGGCACGGCCTGCGCGGTCCCAACGGCGTGCTGGTCACCGAGCAGGCCGGTGGTCTCGACGCGGTGGCGCAGGCCCGTCGACAGGTGCGTGGCGGCACCCCGGTGATGATCGCCGGCGCGGTCGACGGGTCACCGTGCCCCTGGGGCTGGGTCGCCCAGCTCTCCGGCGGCGTCAGCAGGTGCGCGGATCCCGACCGGGCGTTCCTGCCCTTCGACGTGCGGGCCTCGGGCCACGTGCCGGGTGACGGCGGCGCGTTGCTGGTGCTCGAGACCGAGCGGAGTGCCCGGGAGCGTGGGGTGCGGTCCTGGTACGGCCGGATCGCGGGGTACGCCGCGACGTTCGACCCGTCACCGAGGTCCGGCCGGCCGTCGACGCTGCGCCGGGCGATCGAGCTGGCGCTGGCGGACGCCGGACTCACGCCGGACCGGATCGACGTGGTCTTCGCCGACGGTGCGGGGGTGCCAGCGCGCGACCGGGTGGAGGCCGAGGCCCTACTGTCGGTGTTCGGCCCCTACGGCGTGCCGGTGACCGTGCCCAAGACGATGACCGGACGGCTGAGTGCGGGTGGCGCGGCGCTCGACCTGGCCACCGCCCTGCTGGCGCTGCGACACGGGGAGATCCCGCCGACCGTCAACGTCACCAGCCCGGTCCCGGAGTACCGCCTCGACCTGGTGGTGCAGCCGCGGCGGGGCCAGATCTCGGCCGCCCTGGTGGTGGCCCGTGGCCGCGGGGGCTTCAACGCCGCCATGGTCGTGACGCATTCCGATCCCACCGCGAGAAGGATGCCAGAACATGAATGAATTTAAACTGGACGATCTCACGACGATTCTGCGCGAATGTGCCGGCGAGGACGACGAGTCGTCCCTCCGGGGCGACATATTGGACGTGGAGTTCGACAATCTGGGCTACGACTCGATCGCCATGATGGAAACTGCCGGCCGGATCAGGATTGATTACGGAGTGGTGCTGAGTGATGACGTCGTGTTGTCGGCCGGCACTCCGCGCGAGTTGCTGAGGTTGGTCAATCTGACCATGGCGGAGGCCACCTGACGCGGCCGGGCCGGCAGCCCCGCCCGGACAACGGATCTGATCGAAATCGGTCAACGCCCGGCGGGCGGCGGTCGGCCGCGACCGCTGGCCGGTCGACCTCCACGGTCCACCTCCGACCCCCGGCCGCCGGTCCGCCGCCCGCCGGCCCGGCTCCACCTCGGAACCGGTCGCCGGGCGGCCCACCGAGCGGAGCCGGGCGGCGACCCCCCGGGGGGGGGCGGCGCGGCGCGGACGGGCGGACCGACGGGTGGGTGGATTCGGTCCGGTCGATTGGCCCATAGGGACGCGTCGATGAGCTAATGCGCGTCGACACCCGTCCGCGACAGCCGGAAAGGCGGTGTGGTCCGCATCACAGCAGTGTCGGCTGCGGGCGCTTGACAAACGTTTGTAGCACCCATCATCAGACAGCTGTCGAGTCAATTTCTGAGCAGTAAAGTGCGGCGGCGCAGAGTGGCACTCGCATCACGCGGTCACCCATGGTACATTTGTCGGAACGCATGGTTCTTCCTTTCCGTAACATTTGAACCCGGGGGACGCTGTGGGAGTTGAAGGTCCAGCGGCGGCAATGAGTCTGGGAGTACTGGGTCCGCTATCCGTTCTCTCCAACTCAGTCAACAAGACGCCCAGCGCGCGAAAGCCACGCAATGTACTTGCGATGCTCCTCGTCCACGCAGATCAGGTGGTTCCGGTTTCCTCGCTGATCTCGGAATTGTGGGAGGACGACCCTCCGGTCAGCAGTTTGACCACCCTCCAGACCTACATCCTCAATCTGCGCAAGCTCTTCGTCGCGGCGACCCACCGGCCCGCCGCGGAGATCACCAAGGAGGTGCTGGTCACCCGGGTCGGGGGCTACATGTTCCGGAGCGAGACGAGCGTGCTGGACGTGCGCGAGTACGACAAGCAGGTTCTGGCCGGCTGGTCGGCGCTGGCCGACGGCGACGATCTCACCGGGATGACGCGGCTGACCGAGGCGCTGCGGCTGTGGCGGGGCGCGGCCCTGGTCGACGTCTCGCTCGGCCGGGTACTGGAGTCCAAGCGCCGCGAGCTGGAGGAGTCCCGGCTGATGGTGACGGAGTACCTGGTGGGAGCCAAGCTGCGGCTCGGCATGTACCGCGAGGTGCTGACCGAATTGGCGGCACTGACCGCCGAGAATCCGTTGCACGAGGGGCTACAGGCGCAATACATGCGGGCCCTGCACCTCGGTGGCCGCCGGGCCCAGGCGCTCGAGGTCTTCCACCGGCTGCGCCGTAACCTCATCGACGAGTTGGGCCTGGAGCCCGAATCGCAGGTGCAACGCGCCTACCAGGCGATCCTCAATTCCGACACCGAATTCGACCAGGAACTGCACCTGGTGCGTCCCCTGGCGGGCAGTCTCAGCAGCTCCGGCTGGGGACGCATCCGAACGAATTGACACGGCCCGACGCCCCCACCCGCCGATCGAGGCCATTCCGAGCACAATTCGAGCGGGTCCACACACAGTGGATGGGTGCTGACACAGACGGAAAGTGAACTCGGGCGGTCGTTGATGACCGAACGGGGAATGCAATGGCTGTACGCACACGGCGGCGATCCGCTCGCGACCCTCCTGCGGGCAGAGGACGAGGACCGTGGCGTACTCCTGCGGCGGATCCACGAGCTGGGGCCGCTGCGGCGCAGCCGCAACGGCGCCTGGCTCACCGGGGACCTCCTGCTCGGCCGGGAGATCCTGCACGATCCCCGGATCACGCCCGGCACACCGGACGACGTCCCCCAGGGCAACGACCTACGCCGACGGATCAGCGTCTTCGGACTGCCCGGACCGGTCTGGCACCGGTGGCGGGACCGGGTCGGACCGGGTCCGGACCGCGACGCGGTCGAGCAGGTCTGCCGCCAGCGGCTGGAGCGGATCGGTGACAGGTTCGACCTCGTCACCGATCTGCTGCGTCCGGTGCTGCTCGCGGTGGTCGCCGACCTGCACCGGGTGCCGGCGGCGGACCGGGCGGCCTTCGACCGGTGCTGCCTCGCGGCGGGACCGGTGCTCGACGCCCGCCTCGCCCCGCCGAGGCTCACCCGCGCCCGGGAGCTGATCGACGGCCTCGACGGCCTGGCAGCCCTGTACCGACGGCTCGTCGGCGGGGACGACGACCTGGTCACCGCCGCGACGGTGAGCGCCCCGGTCGGGGTCGAGGTGGCGGTCGACACCGCGGCCAACGCGGTCCGGGCGCTGCTCGACCACCCCACCGCGTGGCAGGCGCTGGCCGACGACCCCGACCTCGCGGAGCGCGTGGTGGAGGAGACGCTGCGGCACGACCCGCCGATCCGGTTGGAGAGCCGCATCGCCCGGACGGACCTGGAGACGGCCGGCCAGCGGATCAGCGCCGGCAGCGAGATCGTGGTGAACGTCGAGGCGGCCAACCGGGATCCCCGCCACGGCGCGGACCTCGCGCGCTTCGACCCGTTCCGCACCCCCGCGCCGGCGCACCTCTCGCTGACCGGAGCGCCGTACCTCGATCTGGTCGCCCCGCTGGTGCGCGTGTCGACCGCCGCGGCACTCCGGGTCCTGGCGACCCGCCGGCCCCGGCCGGGTCCGGACGGACCCGTCGTACGCCGGTTGCGCGCACCGGTGACCGACGCGATCACCCGGATGCCCGTGCGCACCCCCTGAGATCCGCCACCACGCCGCTCGTCCCCTCCGGAAGGAGACCCCTGCACATGCGTGTCCTCATCACGTCACTGGCGGTCGAAGCACACTTCAACAACACCGTGCCGCTGGCCTGGGCGCTGCGGGCGGCCGGGCACGAGGTCCACTTCGCCAGCCACCCGGCGCTGACCGGGACCATCACCGACGCCGGCCTGGTCGCCGTCCCGGTCGGCACGGACCACACCCACCACGACCTCGTCCGCGACCTCGGGGCGGAGCTGACCGGGTTCTACCGCGACATCGACGTCACCGGGGACCGCGGTGGCGGATACCGCGAGCTGAAGGGCGCGAACACCCTGCTGACCGCCACCTTCTACGCCCAGGCCAACAACGACTCGATGGTGGACGAACTGGTCGACTACGCCCGCTTCTGGCGGCCGGACCTGATCGTGTGGGAGCCGTTCACCTTCGCCGGGGCGGTGGCCGCGCGGGCGACCGGAGCCGCGCACGCCCGCCTGCTCTGGGGACCTGACCTGTTCCTGCGGACCCGCCGGATGTTCCGGGAGCGGACCGCCGAGCTGCCCGAGGAACGCCGGGACGACGCGCTGGAGGAGTGGCTGTCCTGGACCCTGGACCGGTTCGGCTGCTCCTTCGACGAGGAGGTGGTGACCGGGCAGTGGAACATCGACCAGATGCCCCCGAGCGTACGGCTGGACCTCGGGCGGCCGTCGGTGCCGCTGCGCTACGTGCCGTACAACGGGCCGTCGGTGGTGCCGTCGTGGCTCCGGACGCCGCCCGAGCGGCCCCGGGTGTGCCTGACGCTGGGCATCACCTCGCGCGACCTGCCGTACCCGAACATGGTCTCCCTGGACCAGCTCTTCGAGGCGGTCGCCGGGTTGGACGCGGAGATCGTGGCGACCTTCGACGCCGGGCAGCTCGCCGGGACGACCCGGCTGCCCGACAACGTCCGCGCCACGGACTTCGTACCCCTGCAGGCGCTGCTGCCGACGTGCTCGGCGGTGGTGCACCACGGCGGCGTCGGCACCTGGTCCACCGCCGCGGTCTGCGGCGTGCCGCAGCTCGTGGTAGCCGGCATGTGGGACAACGTCTACCGGGCCCGCCGACTGGCCGAACTGGGCGCCGGGATCTTCCTGCCGCCGGACGAGCTGACCCCCGCCGCGCTGCGGGACGGGCTGGACCAGCTCCTGACCAAGCCGTCCTTCCGCGAGGAGTCCCACCTGCTCCGCACGGAGATCGAGGCCGAGCCGAGCCCGGCCGCGGCGGTCCCGGCCATCGAGGAGCTGACCGCCCGGCACCGGTCCCGGCCATCGCGGAGCTGACCGTTTCGGCACCGACGGTCCCGTCCGTCGTCGCGGTGACCCGGTTCGAGCCGGGTTCGAGCGTGCCGACCGGCCGGAACCATACGTTCCCCCTGTTCCACAGCACACGAGGAGGAGAAAGAGATGGCGCTCTTTGCGGTGCTGGCGACCCAGTCGCCGGCCGCCGGTGAGGCGAAGGAGTTCCGGGAGCGACTGCCGGAAGGCTTCGCGTACACGAAGGCCCTGGTCGACAAGGGGGTCATCCGACACAGCTGGATCCGGGTCGGCGCGTCCGGCGGCCTCAACATCTACGACGTCGACTCGCACGAGGAGCTGCTCGCGGCGTTGTACGACAACCCGGTCAGCCCGCACCTGAAGTTCGAGATCATCCCGCTGGCCGCGCCGGCCAGCTTCGATCCCGCCGCCCAGCTGCTCAAGTGGGCGCGTCCGGGCGAGCACGGCACCCCGGAGACGGCATGACCGTCGACCGCGCCCTGGTCGGGCTGCTCGCCGCACGGGGGGACGGATCCGATCCGGAGATCGCCACCGTGGTCAAGGAGGCGGGCCTGGCAGCCGTCGTCGACGTCCTCGTCGACGAGATCCTGTTCCGCTGCGACGCCCCGGTCAACCCGGTCCCCGTCCACCTCGCCATGACCGTCACGCACGGCGGCGAACGACGACGGGTCGTCTTCCGGATCGTGCGGGACGAGCCGATCGTCGTCCTGGACGGCGACGTGCCGTCGGTGCAGCGGGAGATCGGGATCCAGGCGGTGGACCTGGTCCGCCGCCTGTACGGGCGGTCCGGCCAACGTCGCCTCGGCGACTTCACCGACGCCTTCCTGCCGGACCGCCCGGCCGACCTGGCGCAGTTGCCGGCCATCCTGACGTCCACCAACCAGGCCTCCGGGACGCTGTTCTCCGGGTGCACGGTGCCCCGGGACGACCTGGGCCAGCTCTCGGTCGCCTACGGCTCCGACAAGTGGGCCAGTTTCCACTGGTACACCGGGCACTACGAGGAGGAGTTCGCCCGCTACCGCGACCGGCCGGTACGACTGCTGGAGATCGGCATCGGCGGCTTCGACGGGGAACTCGGCGGCGCGTCGCTGAAGATGTGGAAGAAGTACTTCCACCGGGGGCTGATCCACGGGCTGGACCTGTTCGACAAGTCCTCGCTCGACCAGGGCCGCCTCACGGCGCTCACCGGGGACCAGTCGGATCCGGCCGCGCTGGTCGCCCTCGCCGAGGAGCACGGACCCTTCGACATCGTCATCGACGACGGAAGCCACGAGAACGAACACGTCCGGATCTCGTTCGACGCGCTGTTCCCGTACGTCCGCCCCGGCGGCCTGTACGTCATCGAGGACATGCAGACCTCGTACCTCCCCCGCTGCGGCGGGACGGCGGGGCCGGTCGCCGGCCCGCAGACCACCGTCGGCCTGTTGAAGCGGCTGCTGGACGACATCCACCACCACGAGCAGGACCCGCCCACCGGGGAGCCGCCCACCATCACGCAGAGCCAGGTCGTCGGCGTGCGGGTGTACCGGAACATCGCGTTCGTCGAGAAGGGCGTCAACGGCGAGACCGGCATCCCCGGCTGGATGGACGACGAGGCCTGGATCGCGCTCGGCGCCATCCCGCCGGCGGACAACTGAGGCAGAGGGGGAGCACTGTGAGTCCGACCGAGACCGCCCGGGTGACGCCGTCGCCCGACCGTACGGCCGCCGAACTGGTGGCGGAGCTGCGGCAGTACCTGCGGCCCGACCCGCCCGCGCTCAGCCTGCCACCGCAGTTGTTCACCTCGCCCGAGGTGTACGAGTGGGAGCGGGCCAGGATCTTCCACCGTTCCTGGATCCTGGTCGGCCACGTCGACCAGCTCGCCGAACCCGGCGACTACCTCGCGATGACCATCGCCGGTGAACCGGTCGCGGTCACCCGGGACCAGGACGGAATGCTGCACGGCCTGTCGCCGGTCTGCCGGCACCGGATGATGCCGTTGGTCGAGCCCGGAGCCGGGAACACCAGGGACCTGACCTGTTCGTACCACCTGTGGCGCTACAACCTCGACGGCACCCTGCTCGCCGCCACCCACATGCGCGGCAACACCGACTTCGACCCGGCGGCCTGCCGGCTGCCCACCTTCGCCGTCGCGCAGTGGCACGGCCTGGTCTTCGTCAACCTCGACGCCGGGGCACCGGCCTTCGACGACGACCTGTCGGTGGTGGACCGGGAGATGACCAACTACCGCCTCGACGAGATGGTGCAGGTCAGCAGTTGGACGGAGGAGTGGGACTGCAACTGGAAGATCGCCGTCGAGAACGGCCACGAGAACTACCACGCGATCGGCTTCCACCCCGAGACCGTCCGGCCCCTGATGACCGGCGGCATCGACATGGCGGTGCACGCCGACTCGGCGCTGGTGACCCGGCTGCTCAGCCCCACCGGTTCCCCGTTCGAGACGAACGTCCTGCCGCTGACCGAGGCGGAGCGGAGCGTCATGTACAGCTTCCGGCTGTTCCCGTGCGCCGCCGTCGCCACCTTCGGGGAGAGCATCGCCTGGATCAGCCTGGTGCCGGTCTCGATCGACCGGACCCAGGTACGCGGGGGAACCCTGATGCCGGCGGCCGCGCTGCAGGGCGCCGACCTGGCAGCGGTCAGGGCGCAGATCGAGGCGGTCACCGGTGTGATCAACGCCGAGGACCGCCGTGGTCTGGAGGCCGTGCAGAGCGCGGTCGGCTCGCGGTTCCTCCAGCGCGGGCAGCTCAGCCCGAAGGAGCCGGGGGTGCTGGCCTTCTACCGCAACCTGGCCCTGGCGATGACCACCGACATACCCGACGCCTGAACCGGGGTCGCGCCCCCGCCCGGCCGGTTCGTTCCGGCCGGGCGGGGGCGTTCGGATCGGTACGGGGCGTTCGGGTCGGTGCGGGGTGGTCGGATCGGGGTGGGGTGGTGCGGTGCGCGTGTCGCAGGGCCGCACGGGGTGCCGGGGGTGCGGCCTGCGGGAGGGCGCGGGGCCGGCTCAGTCGGGCAGCCGCACCGACAGCCCGTGCCGGAAGACGTCGAGCGGATCCCAGCGGGCCTTCACCTGTTGCAGCCGCGGGTAGTTGCCCTTGTGGTACAGCGTGGACCACGGTATTCCCGAGGTGTTCCAGCGGGGATCCGCGAGGTCGGTGTCGGGGTAGTTGATGTACGAGCCGTCGCTGTCGCCGCCGGGCGTCGGGACGCCGCCGGTGTCCGCGTACAGCTCCCGATAGAACTCCCGGATCCAGGTGACGTGCGTGTCGTCCTGCGTCGCGTCGGTCCAGTTGTTCAGGTAGAAGGCCTTCAGCACCGAGTCGCGTTGGGCGGTGGCCGTGGCGTCCGGCGGCACGGCGGCGGCCCGGCCCCCGTACGCCGCAAGGATGACTCCGGCGGTCGGGTTCCGGTAGTCCTCGCTGGTCAGCCAGCGGTAGATCACGTCCGCCTGCGCCCCGGTGTACCGCCGCCGCAGGTAGGCCGCCTTGCACTTCGCCCGCAGCCCCCAGACGTTGCCGGACATCCGGGGACGCAGCATCGTGCTCAACCAGGGCCTGGTCTGGACGTCGTGGGTGTACGGCACCCCGACACCCTCGTTGAGGGCCGTCAGGTAGGCGTCCAGCAGCTCCGGGGCGTCGGTCCGGCCCGCGTCCACCTGCGTGGTCAACCCGATCATGCCGGACTCCCGGCGCAGCACGGTGAGGATGCTGAACAGGCTGGTGAACCGGGAGTCCGGCCCGCTGTTCCGTTCGTGCCAGCGGCCGTGGTTGCGCAGCAGCCGACCGAACGACTCCGGGGTGAAGTCCGGCCACGACCAGAAGACCAGACTGTCCAGCACCGCGGCCGGCGGGGCGGGGAGCAGCGCCGCCGGGTCCGCGCCCACCGCCCCGGGGGTACGGAACCAGTAGCGGGTGACGATGCCGAAGGTGCCACCCCCGCCGCCGGTGTGCGCCCACCACAGGTCCCGGGCCGGGTCGGCGGCGTCCCGACTGGCCACCACGGCCCGGGCGGTGCCGGAACCGTCCACCACCACCACCTCGACGGCCTCGAGATGGTCCACCACCGACCCGTGCCGACGGGTCAGCGGACCGTAACCCCCGCCGGGGACGTGCCCGCCGATCCCGACGCCGGCCTCCAGACCGGCCGGGATGGTGACGCCCCAGCCCTTGAGCAGGGTGCGGTACACGTCGCCGAGCAACGCGCCGGGCTCGGCGAAGAAGGCCCGGCGGCCCGGGTCGTAACCCACCGCGTGCAGCTCGGACAGGTCGATCAGCAGACCGGTGTCCGGCGCGTCGACGAAGTCCTCCAGGCAGTGCCCGCCGCTGCGCGCCGCCACCCGCATCCCGCCCCGCACCGCGTCCTGGACGGCCTGGACGACCTGGGCCGTGGACCCGACGACCCGGACCTGCCGGGGACGGCAGCGGAACCGGCCGTTCGCGGCGGAGGTCAGCTCCAGGTACCGCGGGTCGCCCGGTCGGATCGTCACCGGTCCCGCCGTGGTCACCTCCCGGTCGGACGTGACCACCGGCCCGTCCTGCTCCGCGCCCACCTCAGCGGACCGTCAGGTCGAGCGGGAGCTGCCGGGTGCCGTTGAAGTCCTTCGGATCGTGGAACACGATCGGCGCGTCGGTCGGGATCCGGAAGTCGTCGTACCGGTCCAGCATCGCGTTCAGGGCGATCCGGACCTCCATCCGGGCCAGCGGCGCACCCAGGCAGAAGTGCAGGCCCATCCCGAAGGCCAGGTGCCGGATCTGGGCGCGGTGGAGGTCGAAGGTGTCCGGGTCGGCGAACTCGCTCTCGTCCCGGCCGACGGAGACGAGGGAGACGCTGACCAGCGACCCCTCGGGGATCCGCTGTCCGCCGAGTTCGATCTCCTCCGTGGCCCGCCGGTCGAGCCAGACCAGGGGCGACCGGTACCGCAGCACCTCTTCGAGCAGCTGCGGGATGAGGCCGCGGTCGGCCCGGATCTCCTTCACGGCCCCGGGGTTCTCGTCCAGGGAGAGGATCGCGTTGGTGAACATCGTGCTGGTGGTGAGGTGCCCGGCGATCAGCAGCAGGGCCAGGAAGCCCACGATCTCCTGGTCGTCGAGGCGTCGGCCGTCGGTCTCCGCCTCGACGAGCGCGCGGATCAGGCCCGCCCGGTCGGAGGCGCGGTACTCCCGGACGTGGCTGAGCAGGTACTGGTTCATCTCCCGGATCGACGGCGCCATCGCGGCCACGCCCTCCTCGCTGAACAGGGCGTCCACCCCGTTGTCGACGAGCAGCGCGTCCGCCCACCGGCGGAACAGGTGACGGTCGGCGACCGGCAGGCCCATCACCTCGGCGATGACGGTGACCGGCAGCGGGTGCGCCAGGTCGGCGACCAGGTCGATGCGGTCCCCGCCCCGGTCGGCGATCCGGTCGAGCAGTTCGGCGGCGACCTGTTCGATCCGGGGTGCCAGGCCCTGCACGAACTTCGGGGTGAAGCCCTGGCTGACCAGGCTGCGCATCTGCCGGTGCCGGGGATCGTCCATGGCCTGGAAGTTGCCCTTGGTGAAGGTGCGGAGTTCCTCGTGGTCGGGGATGAAGGCGCTCAGGTCGTTGGAGAACCGCTTCGCGTCGGTGGCGACGGTGACCCCGTCCCGGTACCTGAACACCTGCCACCGCCCGGACGCCTCGTCCAGGCTGACCGGTTCGCTCTGCCGCTTCGTCCGGTACAGGGCGAGCATGTCTCGCATCTTCTCGGGAACGTGCGGACCACCCATTGATCGACCCCTCACATGGCGGACGGAGACCTGTGGGGGCATCACAACGGAGCGGCCTCGTAAGGCCCTGGAAGGCTGGTGGACCTGCGGTCTCAGGGAGTGGGGGCGGGACCGGTGGTGGAGCGCAGCCGGTCGACCTCCGCCGCCGCGCTCGCCTGGAACACCTCGATGAACCGCAGCAGCGTGCGGAGCTGGTCGTCGTCGAAGGCGGCCAGGTCGTCGAGGGTCCGCGCGGTCAGCCCCGCGTAGTACGCGTTGATCCGTCCGAGTCCCTCGTCGGTCGGCTCGATGAGGATGCGACGCCGGTCGTGCGGGTCGGGCACCCGGCGGACGCAACCGGCGTCCGCGAGCCGGTCGATCATCCGGGAGGCCGAGCCCGGGGTGAGGCCGACCCGCTTGGCGAGCACCCCGGCCGTGGTCGAGCCGTGCTGCTGGAGGGCGTGCAGGCAGTGGAAATCGGTCACCACCACGCCCATCCGGCCGGCGACCAGGCTGTTGATCTGGATCAGGTGGGTGATCCAGTCCGGTAGCCGGCGCACCACCTCGTCGGCGAGCGACCCGTCGACCGCGTGCTGCGGCGGCGTCTTCTCCCGCATGGTCAGGCCCGGCCCGGTCCGTAGGGCATAATTCCTCTTATCATTGCGTGACGCAACTGTTCTGTCCCACAACCATCATGTCACCCCCCGTCCTAGGAGTGGGTCTTGCCCAGCTCGTCCCCCATGCCGATGCACCGTCCACCGCCGGCCCCGCGCCCCTGCCGTCGGCGGGACGCCCGATGACCGAGCTACCCGGCACCCTGCAGGCCACCTTCGTCCCCGCCGAGGACGCCATCGCCTGGTGGGGCGTCGAGCAGCTCACCGAGGCTGTCCGGGCACACGGGCTGCCCCCGGGCCGCCCCGGCACCTGCCGGCTGGCCCTGCCCGTGGCGGGTCAGGTCACCGCGGCCAGCGTCCCGGTGCTGCTGGCGGAGCTGGACGCGGCGCTGCCCGCCCTGCGTACGCTCGACCCCCGGGCGGAGGTCGGCGCGTCTGTCCGGGCCTGGCGGGACGCGGCCACCCTGCCGGAGGGCGACGACGAGGGGTACACGACGCTGGGCACCCGGATGCCGGCCGCCGCCCACGCCGTGCTCAACGGCGAGGGCACCGCCATCACCGCCGCGGCCGCCCTGCTCACCCAGTTCCGGCAGGCGCTGTCCACCCGGGCCGCGCTGCACGGCACCGCCATCCAGGCGACCCTGCGGCCGTACCAGGTGCACGGGGTGGCCTGGCTCAGCGCCCGGCCCGGGCTCGGCCACGGCGGCGTGCTCGCCGACGAGATGGGTCTGGGCAAGACCCTCCAGGCCATCTGCCTGCTCGCCACCCGCGTCTCGACCACACCGCACCTGGTGGTCTGCCCGACCTCCCTGATCGGCAACTGGCGGCGGGAGATCGCCCGCTTCGCACCGGGCACCCCGACGATCAGCTACCACGGCGCGGGGCGACAGCTCCCGGACACCTACCAGCCCGGGACCGTGGTGATCACCAGCTATCCGGTGCTGCGCCGGGACGAACCGCTGATGAAGACCGACTGGGACGTGGTCGTCTTCGACGAGGCACAGCAGATCAAGAACCCGGAGGCGCTGGCCAGCCGGGCGGCGTCCGCGCTGTCCGCCCAGTCGAGGATCGCCATGACCGGCACCCCGGTGGAGAACCGGCTGGACGAACTCTGGTCCATCCTCAACGTCACCAACCCCGGCCTGCTGGGCACCCGCGCCCGCTTCCGGCAGCGTTTCGTGACCCCGATCGAGCAACGACGCTCGGCCACCGCCGCCGCCGCCCTCAACACCATCGTCCAGCCGCACCTGCTCCGCCGGACGAAGGCCGAGGTGGCGGCCGAACTGCCCCCCAAGCAGTACTCGACGATGGTCTGCACGCTGACCGACGAGCAGGCCCGGCTCTACCGGGAGGCGGTGGACCGCGCGTTCTCCGACGGTCTCGGCGCCGGCATCGAGCGCAGCGGGCGGGTCCTGGCGTTGCTGACCGCCCTCAAGCAGATCTGCAACCACCCCGCCCAGTACCTGCGCGACGGTCCCGCCCAGCCGGGGCGGTCCGGCAAGTTCGACCGGGCGACCGAGATGCTCGCCGAGATCGTCGACGAGAGCGACCGGGCGCTCGTGTTCACCCAGTACCGGGCGATGGGCGAGCTGCTCTCCGGTCACCTGGGCGACAGCCTGGGCGTGGGCCCCGTCCCGTTCCTGCACGGTGGCCTCTCCGCCGTCCAGCGCGACCGGCTCGTGCACGCGTTCCAGGAGGACGACGACGCCCCGCCCGTGCTCCTGCTCAGCCTCCGGGCGGCCGGATTCGGCCTGAACCTCACCCGGGCCACCCACGTCATGCACTACGACCGCTGGTGGAACCCGGCCGTCGAGGAGCAGGCGACCGACCGGGCCCACCGGATCGGCCAGCAACGCACCCTGAACGTCTACACCCTGGTCACCGGCGGCACCATCGAGGACCACATCGCCCAGATGCACGACAGCAAGCGGGGGCTCGCGGAGATCGTCTCCGGGGACACCGAGGCCGCCCTCGCCAAGCTGTCCGACGACGAGCTGCACGAGGTGCTCGACCTCGACCTAGGAGCGTTCCATTGATCCCGGCAGAGTTCGGCGCCACCCCCTGGGGCCGGTCCTGGGTCCGTACGGTCGCCTCGACGGCCTCGGCCGGCCCCAACGCCCTGCTGCCGAAGGCCCGCAGCCTCGCCCGCAACCACGCGGTCACCCTGTCGGCCACCGGTGGCCACCTCGAAGCCGACGTGGTGGTGTCCGGGGTGGGCAACCGGGTCCGCATCGAGCTGCCGCCCTGGCCCGCCGACGTCCAGGAGGAGGCGAAACGCCTGATCGCCAAGGCGATGGCTGACAACCGGGGCCTGGCCCCGGGCGACCTCCCGGACACCCTCGACGGCGAGTTCCGGCACCACGGCATCAGTGTCGGCATCCGGCTCGACGAACTGGTGTCCGAGTGCGACTGCCGGAGCCGGCGGCGTCCCTGCGTGCACGTCCTGGCCACCATCTACGCGCTGTCCCAGCGGGTCGACGAGCGGCCGGAACTCGCCATCGAACTGCGCATGTCGCCCACCGAGATCGCCCCGCCACCGGACCCGGACTGGGTACCGCTGGCCCAGGTCGACCCGGAGACCTTCTACGGTGGCTGAACGCCACCGGCACCCGCCACCCGTCCCGGTCCGGGCCAGCTCGGTCCCAGTCCGGGACGGGTCGGCCCCGGACCGGGACGGGTCGGGTCACACCGACACGCCGCGCAGGCGTACCGGGCCGATGAGACCCGCCGGACGGGGGCTCCGGGACGCGAACCGCCCGTAGGTGTCCGCCTCCGTCCGGCCCAGGGCGACCAGCCGGTTGCCCAGCGTCGTGGCGACCTCGACGGTGATGGTGTTGACGCCCCGGCGCAGGTGGGGGAGCACGTCGCGGGTGCCGACCCCGACGCAGTCGCCGGCCACCCGCCGGTCGTTGACCTCGACCTGGACGGTGCCCGCGACCTGGCCGAGGTCGAGCAGCACGGCGTCGACGTCGTGATCGGCGTCGTCGTCGAGGAGCACGGTGGTGCGGTAGGTCCCGACCCCCGCGACGTCCTCGAGGTCGCGGGTCGTCCGCCAGTCCCCGGTCGGGTGGTCGCCCAGTCGACGGGTCCGCACTCCCCCCGGCTGCCAGTCCTGCACGTCGAGATCCCACCGGGTCAGCTCCCGCGACCACCGCTGCCGGGTCGGCACGGTGGGAGCCGGGACGGTGACCGGCACGGCGTCCAGCCCGGGCCCCGTCCCGAGGAACACCACGGTCGCCTCACCCGGGGCCAGGTCGAGCGCCACCGTACGACGGTCGTCGTCCCCGGTGCTGTCGACGGGGTGCGAGGTCCCGGCCCAGAGGTCGAGGATCCGCACCGCGCCGCGACCACGGAGTGCGGCGGTGAAGCGGGCCCGGGAACGCCCCGAGTTGAACAGGTGGTAGTAGTCGCCGGAGGCGTCCTGCCGGTGCACCGGCAGGACGCCGGTCGCGTCCCGTAGCAGGGCGTCGGGCCACACGCCGAGGTGCCGCAACGCGGTCAGGACGTCGTCCTGGGTGGCCACCCGGCGGACGTTGGGCAGGGCGAGCAGGTCGGCGGCGCGGCGCGCGACGGCCGCGTCGGCGCGCGGGGCCTGGTGGAACCCCCGGGCGCGGTCCGGGGGTGTGCCGACGACGACGACCGGCAGGCCCCCGACGGCCAGGGTGTGCAGCCGTTCCAGGGCGTCGGGCTCGATCGCCGGCCCGTCGTCGACCACCAGGGCGCGGTAGCCGGCGTGCCCGGGGGCCAGCCGCCGGTCCCGGACCACGGCGGCGTCGGCGGTGAGCAGGCTCGGGCTGAGGAAGCCCCACGTGTAGCCCGCGTCGGCCAGGTTGCCGGCCGTCACCTGCGGCCAGGAGAGGCACCAGTACGCCTGCCGGTAGAAGGCCACGTCGACGCGGGGCAGGCCGGTCCGGAGCACGGCCGCCGCCCGGGCCAGGTAGTCGGTGAACGCCCGCATGTGCCGCCACATGGGCTGGCGCGGCCCCCAGGCGTCGGACACGGCCGGGGAGCTGTCGTTGGAGAACGGCGCCCAGCCGGGCCAGGCCGCGCCGGGGACGTCCGAGTAGGGGAACCCGTGCAGCACCACCTGGTTCACCCCGCCGCTGAACGCGCTGTCGACGTGCCGCTTCAGCTCGGCCAGGCCGGTCTGGTAGTCGGCGTCGAGCACCGCGCAGCATTCCAACGAGACCACGGGAGCGCCCCGCATGTGCGCGCCGGAGGCGATGCCCCGGTGGAAGTCGACGGCCCGGTCGTACGCGGCGACGCCGTCGGTCATGCCCCCGGCGGCGATCCAGTTGACCAGGTCCTCGCTCTCGGGCACCTGGACGGCACCGGCCACCTCGACGTGGTCGATCGTGTTGCCGTACGGCTGCGCCCGGTAGCTCAGCCCCCGGCTGTTGGCCCAGCGGGTCAACGGCCCGACGTGGTGGTCGACGTACAGCTCGTTGAGCGTCCGGTAGTAGTCGTGCCGGATCCGACGTCCCAGCCCGCCGGGGAGGTCGTACCCGGCCGGACTCTCCGGGTTGGTGCCCTTGCGCAGGGTGGCCCAGTCGAACCGGTACAGGCCCTCGATGCGCAGCACCGGCAGGTAGGGCGTCAGGTCGTAGCCCCGGCGGCGGGCGAACTCCGCCGGCAACGCGGCGGTCCAGAGTTCGCCGTCGACGGCGATCTCCAGCGAGTCCTCGAAGATGTCCCCGGCCGCCTGGCGCAACAGCGGGTCCAGCCGGGGTGGCAGGACGTGCCGGTCGAGGTGGGCGATCGCCGCCGTCGTCGCCGGATGGGAGAAGTGGTCGATGACGGGTGCGTCGGCGGGGCCCGCGTCCACGAGGGAGCGTTGCCCGGACGGCCGGGACCAGAAGCTGAAGACCAGCCAGGCGCCGGTCGCGGGCGCGGTCCAGCGCACCCTGCCGTCGGCCAGGTGACCGGTCAGGTCGACCACCGACGCCTCGTCGAGCAGGACCGACCCCGCCGGGCTCCGGCCCGGGTCGGCGATCCGGGCGGCGGTCACCGCGACGAGCCGGTCGTCGGTGGTGGGGTCGCCTTCGGGCGGGGGTACCGCGTCGACGGCCTCGCCGGCCGCCACCGTCCGGCAGCCCTGGACGAGTTTCCGCTGGGCGAGCCCGATCCGGTCGCCGGTGACGGCGGGGCTGGCCAGCGGCCACCCCGGGCTGATGGTCAGGTCGAGGCGCATCCCGCACGCCCGGGCGGCCAGCAGCGCGGTCTCGACGCTCCCGGTGAACCGGGGGGTTCCCCAGGTCCGCACCGCGTCGGGGTCGACGGCGGCGGGCAGGCCCATCGGGAGCAGGGCGATCTCGGCGCGGGCGAACCCGGCGTCGCGGAGGGTACGGAGTTCGCGTTCCACCCCGGCCGGGGTGACCGCCCCACCGGGCCACCACCAGCGCACCCGGGGACGTGCCGCGTTCGTCGGCGTGGCGAAACCGGTCCCGTCCCCCGCCCCGCCGTCCGGGTCTCTTCCCGATCGGACCATTCCCACTCCCAGTTTCCCGTTTGCTGAATGTCGATCAAGCCGACCGCCGTTCCCGCCGGCGAGGGTCGCCACGTTACCGCACATTCCCAAGCCTTCGAAAGGCGGAAACCGATGCTGCGCCGATCGGCTTTTCCGGGCCGCGTACGAGCCATTCTCAAGCGATTCTAATGTCGAATCCCATACGATATCGCCCATGATCAAATGCCGAGTTTGTGGTGGATCACCGACCGAGTTCATCGACTTCGGACAACAGCCGCTCTCCGATGCTTTCCGCGCCCCGGACGACGCCACCGACGAGTTCTTCTTTCGGCTCGCGGTCGGCCTCTGCCCGGACTGCACGATGGTCCAGCTCATGGAGGAGGTGCCTCGGGAACGCATGTTCCACGAGGCGTACCCCTACGTGTCGTCCGGCTCGGCGGTGATGCGGGAGCACTTCGAGAAGACCGCCCAGGAGCTGCTGGCCACCGAACTCTCCGGCCCCGACCCGTTCATCGTGGAGATCGGCAGCAACGACGGCGTCATGCTCAGGACGATCGACAAGGCCGGCGTGCGGCACCTGGGGGTGGAACCGTCCGCGAGCGTCGCGGAACTGGCCCGGATGCAGGGCATCCAGGTGCTCGGCGAGTTCTTCGAGGCGTCCTCGGCGGCCCGGATCCGGGCGGAGCACGGACCGGCCCAGGTCATCTACGCGGCGAACACCATGTGCCACATCCCGTACGTCGAATCGATCTTCCAGGGGGTGGACGCCCTGCTGGCACCGGACGGGGTGTTCGTCTTCGAGGACCCGTACCTCGGCGAGATCGTCGCCCGGACCTCCTTCGACCAGATCTACGACGAGCACTTCTACCTCTTCACCGCCCGGTCGGTCGCGGCGATGGCGCAACGGTTCGGATTCGAGCTGGTCGACGTGCGGCGGCTGCCGGTGCACGGCGGCGAGGTCAGGTACACCCTGGCCCGGGCCGGTCGGCGCACCCCCGCCCCGGCCGTCGCCGACCTCCTCGCCGAGGAGGCGGACGCGGGGCTCGCCGACCTGACGACCCTCCAGCGGTTCGCCGCCGCGGTCGGTGAGGTGCGGCACGACCTGGTGACCCTGCTACGCCGGCTCAGGGCCGAAGGCCGGACGGTGGCCGCCTACGGGGCCACCGCCAAGAGCGCCACCGTCACCAACTACTGCGGGATCACCCCCGATCTGGTGGCGTACGTCCTCGACACGACCCCGGCCAAGCAGGGCCGGCTGACCCCCGGCGCCCACCTGCCGGTGCGCCCCGCCCAGGAGTTCCGCCCGCCCTACCCGGACTACCTGCTGCTCTTCGCCTGGAACCACGCCGAGGAGATCATGGCCAAGGAGCAGGCGTTCCGTGCCGCCGGTGGTCGGTGGATCCTGTACACGCCGAAGGTCCACCTGGGGTGACCCGCCCGACGGGAGGTCAGCCGGCCCGGTAGGCCTCCCACATCTCCCGCAACGACCGTCCGAGCGGGATCCGGGGAGCCCAGCCCAGCAGCGTCCCCGCCCGCCGGATGTCGGCCTCGATCCAGGCGCCACCGAGGCTCGACCCGGTGGCGGGCCGCTGGACGAGGATCGACGCCGGATAGCCGGCGCTGGTGACGAAGAGCGTCACGAAGGACCGCATGTCCACCGCCGTCCCGCTGCCGATGTTGACCGCGCACCGCAGGCCGGGCCGCCCGGCGGCGCGCAGCGTGGCGTCGGCCAGGTCGCGGACGTCGACGAAGTCCCGCCGGTCCGGTGCGACGCCGAGTTCCATCCGGCCCGTCCTGGTGGCCTCGTCGAGCAGCCGCAGCAGCTTGCCGGGGAGGCTCACCGGGGACGGGTACGGACCGCAGACGTTGACGGCGCGCAGCACCACGCCGTCCACCCGTCCGGCGCGGGCGGCGTCGAGGACGAGCCGCGAGCCGGCCAGCTTGGTCCGGGCGTACCCCGACACCGGTTCCGGCGCCACCGACTCGTCGATCGCGACGCCGGGCTCCCCCGTGCCGTACTCGTGGATGGTGCCGAGGTGCACCAGGCGCGGCGGCCGGGGCAGCGCGGCGACCGCCGTGAGCAGATGGCGGACCACCTCGACGTTGACCCGGGCGAACTGTTCCTCGGTGTGCTCCCAGCCGTCGGTGGCGTTCGCCGCGTCGGTGGCGTTGACCACCACGTCCACCTGCTCGGCGCGGAGGATCCCGGCGATGGTGCCGGGTGTCGCGGTGGCCAGGTCCAGCCGGACGAACGCGTCGTGCCGTATCCCCGGGACCGGACCGCGCGCCAGGGCGACGACCCGGTACCCCCGGGCGGCGAAGGCGTCGCAGACGTGCCGGCCCACCCATCCGGTGCCGCCCAGCACGGCGACACACCCGTTGTTTCCGTCGTCCGGCGACAATCCGCCTCCCCAGTCCACTCGACACGACAACCGGCGCGGTCGGCGCGACTCGAATATAGGAAAGGCGCGGAAAATAGTCCAGGGTCGTTGTCCGCCACGATGCGCGAGTAAAACACGACCGGTCGTCGAGCCGCCCCGGCTACAACTGCTGGTATTCCATCCACGGTCGGGAAGGCAAGGCGGATCGATGGCCACTGGCGTATGGGACTACGTGCAGGAATACGAAGAAGAGCGCGCCGAAATACTCTCTTCCGTGGACCGGGTATTCCGTTCCGGCCGCCTGGTGTTCGGGGAGAGCGGGCGCGCTTTCGAACGCGAGTTCGCCGCCTACCACCAGGTCGCGCACGCGGTCGGCGTGGACAATGGCACCAACGCGATCAAAATCGCCCTCCAGGCGCTCGGCGTCCGGCCCGGGGACGAGGTGATCACCGTCTCGAACACCGCGGCACCGACCATCGTGGCCATCGACGCGCTGGGCGCCGTGCCGGTGTTCGTGGACATCCGGGCCGAGGACTACCTCATGGACACCTCGCTGGTCGGCGCGGCGATCACGGAACGGACCCGCTGCCTGCTGCCGGTGCACCTGTACGGCCAGTGTGTCGAGATGGCACCGCTGGAACGGCTCGCCGCGGAGCACGGCCTGGCGATCCTGGAGGACTGCGCGCAGGCCCACGGCGCGCGGCACCACGGGCGCGTCGCCGGAGGCATGGGTGACGCCGCCGCCTTCTCGTTCTATCCCACCAAGGTCCTCGGCGCGTACGGCGACGGCGGGGCGATGCTCACCGGCGACGACACGGTGGAGCAACGGATGCGCCGCCTGCGCTACTACGGGATGGCCGAGCGCTACTACGTGGTGGAGACCCCGGGGCACAACAGCCGGTTGGACGAGGTGCACGCCGAGATCCTGCGCGGCAAGCTGCGCCGGTTGGACGGCTACATCGCCGCCCGGCGGGCGGTGGCCGCCCGGTACGCCGACGGCCTGGCCGGCACCGGGTTGCAGCTCCCGGTCGTGGCCGACGGCAACGACCACGTCTACTACGTCTACGTGGTGCGCCACCCGCGCCGGGACGAGATCCTCGCCGCGCTGGAGTCCTACGGCATCTCCCTCAACGTCAGCTACCGCTGGCCGGTGCACACCATGTCGGGCTTCTCCCACCTGGAGGACCGGCGCGGCGCGTTGCCGGTCACCGAGGGGCTCGCCGACGAGATCTTCTCCCTGCCGATGTACCCCTCGCTGTCGATCGACATCCAGGACAAGGTGATCGCGGCGCTGCGGGAGGTGCTGGAGCGGCTCTGAGCCCAGGAACCCGTTCCGCTCCCCGGCGCTCCCCGCTCCCCGTGACCGGGAGCGGGGAGCGGAACGGGTGGCACCCTTCGGCGGAACGGAGGGCACCTCTCAGTCGGCGGCGACCGCGCCGGCCGGCTGTTCACCTCGCCGGGTGGACCGGATGAAGAGGCTGGTCACCGCCACCACCGCGGCGACGATCGCCGCTGCCACGAAGCCCGGGGACATGCTCTCGGTCAACACGTAGTGGTCGCGCGCCTCCGGGGTGAGGCCCGCCGGTGCGTTCCCGGTCGCGGTCCGGCTCGCCGTCCCGTAGACCGTCACCAGGACGGCGAGGACGAACGGGCCACCCAGTTGCAACATCGTGTTGTACGTGCTCGACGCCGCACCGTAGTTGTGCGAGGTGACGCCGGCCCCGGCCATCTCGGTGGCGGGGATGAGCGTCGCGGCCATCCCCGCGCCGACCAGCACCAGCGGGCCGAAGATGGCACCCCAGTAGCCGCTGTCCAGGGAGATGTCAGCCAGCCACAGGTAGCCGACGACCAGCGCCAGCGCCCCGAGGAACGTCATCCACCGCTCGCCGATCCGGGGAAGGACGGCGGTGACCGCCACCGAGGTGAAGACCAGGGCGAAGCCCGTGGTGAGGAACGACACCCCGGCGATCAGCGGGCTGAAACCCAGCGGCCCCTGGACGAACATGGTGAGGAAGAACGACATCCCGATCATGCTGCCGGTGACCAGCACCGCCGACAGGTAGGCGGTGACCCGGTTGCGGTCCGAGAAGAGCCGCAGCGGCATGATCGGTTGCCTGGCCCGACTCTCCACGGCGATGAAGACCGCGAACAGGACGGCACCGCCGATGATCGGTCCCACCACCGTCGTCCAGTTTGACCAGCCGTCGTGCCCGGCATTCGACAGACCGTAGACCAGCAGCACGACGCTCAGCGCGGAGGTGACGGCGCCGGCCACGTCGAAACGACCCCGCATCCTTGCCTGTTCGGCGATGAAGACCGGCGTCAGCAGGAATACCAGGATGCCGACCGGCACATTGACGAACATCACCCAGCGCCAGGACAGTCCGGTCGCCAGTACGCCACCGAGGAGAAGCCCGACCACCGCACCGGAACTGCTCGCGGCCGCCGAGGTGGCAATGGCCTTGGTGCGCCCGGCCCCCTCGGGGAACAGGCTGAGGATCAGCGCGAGCGTGGTCGGCATGGCCATGGCCGCGCCCACCCCCTGGAGTGCCCGGGCACCGAGGAACCACCAGTCCGCGGTGGCGAAACCGCCCAGCAGTGAGGCGACGGTGAACAGCGCGATACCGGTCATGAAGATGCGGCGGCGGCCGAAGATGTCACCCATTCGACCGCCGAGCAGCATCAGGCCGCCGAGGGCCAGCCCGTAGACGTTCACCACCCAGGCCATGCCGGTCTCCGAGAAACCGAGGTCCGCGCCGATGGACGGGAGCGCGACCGTCACGATCATGAGATCGATCGTGAGGATCAACTGGCAGGACACGATGATCGCGAGAGCGATTCCGGTACGGTGCCCCCGGGGGGCCGCACCCGGTTCCGCCTCGGATTTCGTGAGAATTGCATCAGGCGACATATACCCCTCCAGGGAGCCTGAAATGCGCGAGTGCGCGTGACAGGGACACGCTAGTTCAATTGCCTCCCGGCCGCACATGACCCGCCGCCTTGACAAATCTCAGGAATTGCTATCGGGAAATGGTCGAAGAATGTGATGGCCGCTCCGGAACAGAGGCACCCGCCACTTCTAGCCGTATTCGAATCGACGCTAGTAGCGTCCGCTGCGGCAGTGGTGCAGGTGTTCGCCCAGGAGAGGACGTCGACATGTCGGTTGATGGTGGCCTACGCCGCCGGATGCAACTCGTACGGGGAATCCAGTGGCTCCGGGCCGCCCAGGGTGACCCCTTCGCCGACCTGCTGCGCGGTCAGGAGCAGGACCCCGCGGGGCTGGCCACGCGCCTGCGGGCCGGTGGGCCGGTGACGTGCAGCGCCGCCGGCACCTGGGTGGTCGCGCGGCACCCCGTGGCGGCGGCCGTGCTGGCGGACCCCGCGTACGAACCCGGCCTGCTCGACTGGCGGCCCGCCGGGGTGCCGGCCATGCCGCTGACCGCCGACGACCTCGCGCTGGCGTTCGGCGAGCGGGACGGACTGCGGGCGCTCACCGACCCGGTCGCCGGCCCGGCCGCGCTGGCCCGACGACACGACGAGCTGCGGCAGGCCTGCGAGCGCGAGCTGACCGGCCGCACCGGCGACGTCGACCTGGCCGACATCACCGCCCGGATGTGCCTCGCCATGCTGGCGGAGCTGGTGGACCTCTCCCCGGCGCAGCGGGACCGGCTGGCGGGCTGCCAGGCGGACGCCGGGCTGGTGCTGGACGCCATGCTCTGCCCGCAGGGCGCGGAGGCCACCGGACGGATGCTGGCGGCCGTCGCCACCGTCCGCGAGATCGTCGCCGGCCGGCAGCCGTACCTCGTCCTCGCCTTGCTCGGCGTCCGGGTCGCCGCGGACCTGCTCGGCAACGCGCTGGCCGCGCTGGTGGCCGACCCCCGGCGGTGGGCCGCGCTCGCGGCGGACCCGACGTCCGCCCCGGCCCTGGTCGACGAGACCCTGCGGCACAGCCCGCCGATCCGGGTGCAGCTCCTGGTGACCCGGGCGGACACCGAGATCGAGGGCCGACGGATCAGTGCGGGCAGCCAGGTGGCGGTCCTGCTGCACACCGCGAACCGCGATCCGGCGGTGTTCACCGCCCCCGACGACTTCGATCCCGACCGGAGAGCGGGCCCCGCGACACTGCTCCCCTCGTGGCCCGGCGAGCTGGTGCTGCCCGCCGCGCGGGCGCAGGCCGCCGCCGGGCTCACCGCGCTGGTCCGCCGGTTCGCCGCGCCGACGCCCACCGGGCCGGCGCTGCGGCGGCTGCACGCGCCGGTCACCGCAGGGGTGCTCCAGCTCCCGGTACGGGTACCGGCGGGCACGACAGAGAAGAGCCGAGCATGAAGGTGATGTTGACCTGCTTCGCCGCACCGACCCACTTCTATTCCCTGGTGCCCGTGGCCTGGGCGCTACGCACGGCGGGACACGAGGTCCGGGTGGTCGGCCCGGCCGAACTGGCCGAGACGGTCACCCAGGCCGGGCTGACCGCGGTCGCCGTCGAGCGGTCCGGGCCGACCGACGCCGACCCCCGGGTGTACGGACTGCTCGGCCAGGCCTTCCCGGGCAGCCTCGACCTCGTCCGCGACTTCGACTACACCGGCCAGGACCCGCGCGCGTGGACCCTTCCCGGCCTGCTCGAACTGGAGACCGTCGCCAGCAGCGTCATGTACGCCACGATGAACAGCGACCGGCTGACCGACGAACTCGTCTCGTACGCCCGACACTGGCAGCCGGACCTGGTCATCTGGGAGATGTTCACCTTCGCCGGGGCGGTCGCGGCCCGGGTGTCCGGCGCGGCGCACGCCCGTTTCGTGTGGGGCCCCGACGGGGCGCTGCGGGCCCGTCAGGAGCTGCTGCGGCTCTCCCGGGAGCTGCCGGCCGCACACCGTCAGGACCCCACCGCCGAATGGCTGGACGGGTGTCTGGCGAGGTACGGCGGCCGGTTCGACGAGGAACTCGTCACCGGCCAGTGGACGATCGACATCACGCCGCCCAGCATGCGGCTCGACGTGGGGGTGCACACCACGGGTGTGCGCTACGTGCCGTACAACGGCCCGGCGGTGGTGCCCGACTGGTTGCGTACCCCGCCGTCGCGGCCACGCGTCTGCCTGACGTTCGGCCTCACCAGCCGTACCGACGGCCAGCCGGTCGACACACTCGACGAGGTGCTCGGCTCGGTCTCCCTCGGCGACCTGCTCGACGCGGTCCGTGATCTCGACGCGGAGATCGTGACCACCGTCGACCCGGCGGTGATCGCCGGGGTCGAGCTGCCGGACAACGTACGCGCGGTCGGCTTCGTCCCGCTCAACGACCTGCTGCCCACCTGTGCCGTGGTGCTGCACCAGGGCGGAAGCGGGACCAGGTCGACCGCCGAGGTGCACGGCGTCCCCCAGCTCATGCTCACCGACCCGTGGGACGCGCTGCGCGGTCAGGCCGTGGAGCGGGTCCGGGCCGGGCTGACCCTCGACCGCGGCGCGCTGACCGCCGACGTGCTGCGCGACAGCCTGGAGCGGCTGTTGAAGGATCCGGAGTTCACCGAGGGCGCCGCGCGGGTGCGGCGGGAGGTGCTCGCCGAGCCGAGCCCGAACGACCTCGTGACCCGGTTGGTGGAACTCACCGAGGCGCACCGTCGCCGGGTACCGACCCTGGGAGGAAACCATGTATGAGACCGAGTTCGCCGACGTCTACGACCTGATCTACCGGAGCCGGGGCAAGGACTACGCGGTCGAGGCGGCGTTCCTGGCGGAGCTGGTGAAGGCCCGGCACGCCGGCACCGGATCGCTGCTCGACGTCGCCTCGGGCACCGGCGGCCACCTGCGTCACCTGCGGGAGTCGTTCCCCCGCGCCGAGGGTCTGGAGATCTCGCCGGACATGCTCCGTATCGCCCGGCACCGGTTGCCGGAGGTGCCCATGCACCAGGGCGACATGCGGGACTTCGACCTGGGCCGCACGTTCGACGCCGCCACGCTGATGTTCAGCTCGATCGGGTACGTGGCGGACAAGGCGGAACTCGACCGGACCCTCGCCTGTCTGGCCCGGCACGTCGTACCCGGTGGGGTGGTCATCGTCGAGCCGTGGGTCTTCCCGGACACCTTCGTCCCCGGGTACGTCGCCGCCGATCTGGCCCGCGACGGGAGTCGGACCGTGTCGCGGATCTCCCACTCGGTGCGCGACGGCGACGCGGTTCGGATGACGCAGCACTACCTCTGCGCGGACGCCACCGGCATCCGGCACCTGACCGACGTGCACCGGCTGGCACTGTTCACCCGGGACCAGTACGAGGACGCGTTCGCCCGGGCCGGTTGCCGGGTCGAGTTCGTGCTGACCGAGCTGTTCCACCGTGGACTCTTCGTGGGTGTCCGGGAGTAGCCCGACCGGACGCGGTGCGGGCGGGACCGGAGACGGTCCCGCCCGCACCTGTCGTCGGTGTCCCGCTACCGACCCGTCGGCGTCCCGCCACCGACCACCGCGTCGACCCGTCGCCGGCTGACCGAGAAGCGGCGCTGCATCGGGCGCTCCACCAGGCGGAACAGCGCCCAGGAGAGCAGGATCGTGGCGGACAGGCCGAACGTCAGCAGGCCGAGCGACTGCCAGCCGTTCGGCCTGAAGTCGGGGCCGTAGACCGGATACATGTTGTAGAGCACCAGCTCGTGCAGCATGTAGAAGGCGAAGGAGATGTCACCCAGCCAGACCATCACCCGGCCGCCGAGGAACGACGGACGGCCGGCGATGTCGCGGGCCGCCACCGCCGGGATGAGGAAGGCCAGCGGCACGATCGTGGCGGACACCATCGCGAAGCCCGTCGGCAGCACCGACGCCGCCGCGTACCCGGCCAGGAAGGCGACCACGGCCCACCACACCCGGACCCGCGGCCACCTGCCGGTCATCACCAGCCGGGCGAGCAGGATGCCCAGCACGAAGTCGAGCATGCGCACCGGCGGGAAGACGTAGATGAACCAGTACTCCAGCGCCGACATCGGCTCCCACCACACCTGGGGCTCGTCGGGCAGCAGCTTCGCCACGACCGGTACGCACAGCACCGCGAGCATCACCCCGCCCGCCCAGTACCAGAGGCGCTCGGGCCGGATCCTGCGGATCCACCGGATCAGCAGCGGGAAGGACAGGTAGAACAACGCCTCGACCGACAGCGACCAGCTCACGTCGTTGATGCCGAAGGCGACGTCCAGATCGGTCCACCAGGCCTGGAGCAGCAGCACGTTGGGCACCAGCCCGACCAGCTCGCGGCCGCTCGCCACCATCACCACGACGGCCAGCAGGAGCGTCACCAGGTGGTTGGGATAGATCTTGAAGAAGCGGCGACGCCAGAACCGGCCGGCGGTGTCGTCGTCCCGCATCGACCAGGTCAGCACGAACCCGCTGAGCACGAAGAAGAAGCCCACCCCGATGTAACCGCCCATCTTGACCACCGCCTTGATGGTCTCGGTGGTCTCGGTGTACGGCAGCAGGCCGGGCTGGAAGGCGGCGTGGGTGGCGAACACCATCATGGCCGCCACCCACCGCAGGCCGGTGAGCGAGGAGAGGCGGTGGACGGGGGAGTGGACGGCTTCTCGCGGCGGGAGTTGGTCTGTGCTCATGGCAACCTTCCGGGAACGACGCTGGGATCTGTCCGGCCGGCCCGCCAGCGCGCCGGCCGGCGGGTCAGGCTGGTGCGGCGCGCTCGGCCCGGACGCAGTCCGCGTACACCGGGAGCAGCCCCCGGCGGAGGGCCTGCGCGAGGGTGGGCGCGGCGCGGTCGCGGTCGGAGAGCAGCAGCTCCGGACCGGTGGGGACGGGCAGCGCCAGGTCCCGGTCGAACGGGTCCAGCCCGTGCTCGCGCTCCGCCACGTACCCGCCGGACAGCAGGTACGACATGACCGTGTCGTCGTCGCGGGCGAGGAACGCGTGGCCCACCCCGATGGGGAGGTACAGGGCGCGGGCGCAGTCCCCGGCGAGGTCGACGACCTCGTACCGGCCGAAGGTGGGCGAGCCGACCCGCAGGTCGATCACGTAGTCGCGGCAGCTGCCGTGCGCGCACCACACGTACTTGGCCCGGCCGGGCGGGGCCTGGGTGTAGTGCACGCCGCGGAACACGTTGCGGCGGGACCTGCTGACACAGGCCTGGGCGACGGGGAACAGCGGCCGGCCGACCGCGGCGAGGAAGGCCGTGGTGTCCAACGGCGTGGTGAACATGCCCCGCTCGTCGGGGAACCCGGTCGTCCGGAACTCGAACGCCCCCGCCACCGCCAGTTCGCGGGCCTTCACCGCGGGCGTCCCGCGCAGAGGCTGTGCAGGCAGGCCACCAGACTGCGGGCCTGCACGTTGACGTAGTGACTGTGCCGCAGCAGGTCGGCCAACTGGTGCAGGGTGAGCCAGCGGAAGTCGGGGTGCTCGAAGCCCGCACCCGGGCTCACCTCGACGATCATGTACCTGTTCAGCGCGTGGTAGAACCGGCCCCCCTCCTCCGAGAGCAGGGTCTCGAACCAGACCTGGTCCGGGGCCGCCCCGAGCACCTCGTCGACGAAGGGGGGCCGGGCGGCCGGCGGCAGGATCGTGTAGTTGTCGGGGGTGCACTGCACCGTGGGCGCGAGCTCGACGACGTCCAGGTAGCCCGGCTCGGCACGGACGTGCACCAGCACGTGCAGCACGCCGAGGAGACGGGTGACCAGGAAGGCGACCAGACCGGTGCCGACCGGGGCGATCATCGGCTGCATCCAGGCGTCCACCTCGCGCCCCCCGCTGCGCACGTCGACGCCGATCACGTCGAAGAACAGGCCACTGTGGTGGGAGATCTTCTCCGGCGAGCGGTGCCACTGCGGCAGTCCGCCCAGCGGCACCTCCCGGGTGGACACCTCCGTCCGGGTACGCACCTCGGTGATCCAGCTCAGGATGTCGGACATCGCGTGCAGGCTGCCGCTGCGCTCGTCGCAGGAGGCGGTCAACGCGGCGCGCGGGTCGCCCTCCCCGGCCGGCAGGACGGAGTCCAGGTCCGGACCGGCGAACGGCAGGCAGGACAGCACCGTGCGGAAGTCCATGTTGATGAGGTCCTCGCGCCGGAGCAGGCGGTGGATCAGCCCCAGCGTCATCCAGCGGAACCCGGCCAGCGGCTCGACGTCCCCGTCGACCTCGATCACCATGTTGCGGTTGCGCTTCTGACGGAACCACGCGCCCTGCTCGGACTGCCGTACGTCGGCGAGCACCCGGTGCCGGGCGGTGTCCCGGAAGTACTCCAGGTAGGGCACCGACGCGCCGCCGTGCACCTTCGTGTAGTTGCTGCGGGTGGCCTGCACCGTCGGACAGAGTTGCAGGCCACGGTGGTTGCCGGGCTCTCCCTTGACCTGCACCAGGCAGTGCAGGATTCCGCCGATCTCCCTGACCAGGAGACCCAGGATGCCGACCTCGGGTTGGTTGATGATCGGCTGCTGCCAGGACTTCACCGGCCGGTTCGGGAAGTGCACCTCCAGCCCCTCGATGCGGAAGAACTTCCCGCTGTCGTGCCGGATGTCGCCGGTGCCGGGCACCGTGCTCCAGCCGACGAGGGCGTCCAGTTCGACCCGCCGCACCGCCATCGCGAAGCGGGACCGCTGACCGTCGAACCAGCGGGTGAACTCCGCCTCCTCGGCGTCGGTGCCGGCGATCGCGGACCGGGCGATGCGCAGTGGCGTCAGCGTGTCGTGGGTCGACGTGAGGGTGTACCGGTTCGCCTGTAGTTTCGCCACCGTCTAGCTCCTAGGCCGTGTCGGAGTTCCCATCGCGGCCGGCCCGGGCCGGTTCCTCGGATCGGACGGTGCCAGGCCGGACTCGAATACGGCCGGGTGCACGCGTCGAGTCCCGCTTGAGGCCCCCGGTGCACCGCCGTCGTCCACCGCCCGTCACCCGGGAGGGGGGCGACCCGTTGCTGATAGATGAAAATCGATATAGTGTCCGGGGGAGGGTGCACCCTGCCCGCTCCCGGATCGAGTCCGGGGCAGCGCAGGGACCGCCCCGGACAGCGCACAGGCGGCAGGTGGTCTGCGGAATCCCGGACCGGTGGGCGCCCCCGGACGACCGGCCGGCAGCCGTCGGACGGCACCGACCGGACGGGCCACCCACGGCAACGTCTCCCGCCGAGGCCGAGGAGGAAACACATACATGAACGACGTACCAACACCGTCGGGACGCCGTACCCGCAGCCGCGTCCGGCTGCTCGTCGGCGGCGTCTGCGCCCTGGTGATCACCGCTTCCTCGGTGACCATGGCCACCTTCGCCCACGCCGATCTCAGCGGCCCGCCGGGGACCACCCTGAAGGCCGCCGCCGAACGCAGCGGCCGGTACTTCGGCGCCGCCATGGGGTCGGACCGGCTCAGCGACTCCGGCTTCCTGAACATCGCCAGCCGCGAGTTCGACATGATGACGGCCGTCAACGAGATGAAGCCCGACGCGACCGAGCCCAACCCCGGGCAGTTCGACTTCCGCCGGGGTGACGCGATCTACAACTGGGCCACCGAGCGCGGCATGAGGTTCCGGGGCCACACCCTGGCCTGGCACGCCCAGCAGCCGAGGTTCTGGGGCAGCCTGAGCGGCAGCGCCCTGCGGCAGGCGATGATCAGCCACATCAACGGCGTGATGGCCCACTACAAGGGCAAGCTCTACGCCTGGGACGTGGTCAACGAGGCGTTCGCCGAGAACGGCAGCCGCCGGTCGTCGAACCTCCAGGCCACCGGCAACGACTGGATCGAGGTGGCGTTCCGCACCGCGCGGGCCGCCGACCCCTCGGTCCAGCTCTGCTACAACGACTACAACATCGAGAACTGGTCGTACGGCAAGACGCAGGGCGTCTACAACATGATCAAGGACTTCAAGGCCCGGGGTGTGCCGATCGACTGCGTCGGTCTGCAGACCCACTTCACCGGTGGTAGTTCACTGCCGGGCAACTTCCAGCAGACGCTGTCCAGCTTCGCCGCCCTCGGGGTGGACGTGGCGCTGACCGAGGTCGACGTCACCAACGCCTCGACCAGCCAGTACGCCGGACTGACCCAGGCGTGCATGAACGTCCCCCGTTGCGTCGGCATCACCACCTGGGGCATCCGGGACAGCGACTCCTGGCGGGGCAACGAGAACCCGCTGCTGTTCGACCGCAACAGCAACCCGAAGCCGGCGTACACCTCGGTCCTCAACGCCCTCAACGCGGCCTCCACCACGGTGCCGGGGACGGGCACCCCGCCGCCCACCACGCCACCGACCAGCGCTCCGCCGACCACCCCGCCGACCACGCCACCCACCACCCCGCCGACCAGCGCTCCCCCGACCACGCCACCGCCCACCGGACAGCCGGGCGGCTGCACCGCGACGTACCGCACGGTCAGCAGTTGGAGCGGCGGCTTCCAGGGTGAGGTCACGGTGACCAACACCGGCTCCACCCCCACCAGCGGCTGGACCGTGCAGGTGACGCTGGCCGGCGGGCAGACCATCGCCAACATCTGGAACGGCAGCGGCAGCGGCACCAGCGGCACGGTCAGCATCCGCAACGCCGCCTACAACGGCGTCATCGCCCCGAACGCCTCGACCACCATCGGTTTCCTGGTCAACGGCAACAGCAACCCCCCACCCACCATCGCCTCCTGCACCACCTCCTGACCGACACGACGTCGGCGTCCCCTGCCCCCCCCGGAACCCTTCGGGCGGCCGGCGGCGGACCGGGATGACGGGAACAGCCTCGGTGGCCGCGAGGGCCACCGAGGCTGTTCCCGTTCACCGGCACCGGACCCGCGTCCGTCGGGGCGCGGCGACCGCCTCTCCGAGGCCCCCCGAACCACATCGACGAGGCTCAGCACCCCGCGCCACCAGGCCTCCTAGCTGCGGGTTCATTTATGATCTTCCTTGCGGGGGGACAGAAGCCTGTAGTAGCGTGGCGACGCCAGCACAGGGGGGGTGACGAGCATCGGTAGGCAGAGCCACCGCACGTGGGGCAGATCCTCGACAGCCACGTTTCCGGCACCTCGACACCCGGGTAGGACGACAGCCCGAAGCCAGTCCGTCATGCTGAGCCAGTTCGACGGCTGATCACGGAGCGACCGAGCCGAGGATGTTCCCAAAGTCATGATTGATGCTGCTTTTCCGACGTCACCCGTCGTATCGGCGAAGGCTCTGGAGAAACGCTTCGGGACCTTCGAGGCCGTCCGCGGGATCGACTTCGAGGTCCAGCGCGGCGAGGTGTTCGGGTTCCTCGGACCCAACGGCGCGGGCAAGTCGTCGACCATGCGCATGATCTCCTGCATCTCCCCCCGTTCCGGCGGTGAGCTGCGGATCCTCGGCATGGACCCGCAGGCCCAGGGGCCGCACATCCGGGCCCGCATCGGCGTCGTGCCCCAGCAGGACAACCTCGACAACGAACTCACCGTCCGGGAGAACCTGGTCGTCTACGGGCGCTACTTCGGCCTGTCCCGGGCGCACGTGGCGCGCAAGGCCACCGAACTCATGGCGTTCGCCCGGCTCTCCGAACGGGCCGACGACCACGTGGAGCCGTTGTCCGGCGGCATGAAGCGTCGCCTCACGATCGCCCGCGCGCTGGTCAACGACCCCGAGCTGGTGCTGCTGGACGAGCCCACCACCGGCCTCGACCCGCAGGCCCGGCACCTGCTCTGGGAGCGGCTGTACCAGCTCAAGCAGGCCGGCGTGACCCTCATCATCACCACCCACTACATGGACGAGGCGGAGCAGCTCTGCGACCGCCTGGTCGTCATGGACGGTGGTCGCATCGTCGCGGAGGGTTCCCCCGCGGACCTCATCGCCCGGTACTCGAGCCGTGAGGTGCTCGAACTCCGCTTCCCCGCCGACCGGCCGATGGAGCGGGCGACCCTCGAAGGGCTCGCCGACCGGGTCGAGGCGTTGCCGGACCGCTTCCTGCTGTACGCCGAGAGCGGCGAACGTCTCCTCGAACGGGTCTCCGCCGCCGGTGTCCATCCCGTCTCCAGTCTCGTCCGGCGCGGCTCCCTGGAGGACGTCTTCCTGCGGCTGACCGGTCGGGAACTGGTGGACTGACCATGACGGACATCACGGCGGCCACCACCCCGAGGGCCACCGGCCGGGTGGTCGGCGTCTGGCGGGCGGCCACCCTGCGGGTCGAGGCCTGCTGGCGGTGGTACCGGCGCAGCTGGCGTACCACCCTCCAGGCCTCCGCGCTCCAGCCCCTGCTGTTCCTCGGCGCGATGGGGCTCTGCTTCGGCTCGCAGGTGCGGCCCGGACCGGCCACCGAGGGCCACCCCTACGTGCAGTACATCGCGCCGGCACTGATGGTGAGCACGATCCTCACCACGGCCGTCGCCGAGGCCGGCAAACCGGTCCTGTCGAGTTTCCAGTGGCAGCGGGACTTCGTCGCGGTGACCGCCACCCCGGTCACCCCGGGCCAGCTCCTCGTCGGGCAACTACTCTGGATCACACTCCGGCTCCTCATCGGAGCCGTCGTCTTCCTGCTGATCGGGGTCCTGCTCGGCGGCTGGGCCGACGGGTGGGCCGTGCTCGCGGTGCCGGTCGCCGTCCTCACCGGGGCGGCCTGCGCGGCGCCGGTCGCGGCCTACGCGGCGACGGTACGCGGGGACGGGCACGGCCTGGTCGCCATCAACCGGTTCGTCGTGCTGCCGATGACCCTGTTCGCCGGCACGTTCTTCCCGATCTCGGCGCTGCCGCTCGCGGTCCGTCCGCTCGCCTGGATCTCCCCGCTGTGGCACGGCAACGAACTCGCCCGCGGCCTCACCCTCGGCGGGCTGACGGCACCGGCCGCCGTCGGGCACGTCACGTTCCTCGTCGCGCTCCTCACCGTCGGCGTCGTCGCGGCGCGACGCACGTTCCACCGGCGGCTGGTCGTATGACGACCATCCAGACCCGTCCGGGACCGACGCACCAGCGGCGCGGCGCACTGCGTCGGATACTGCCCGTCGACGAGTACGCCGGCCTGGCCCGGGTCATCGTCGAGCGCTCGGCCCGGCTCTACCTGCGGGCCTGGGCGGTGCTGATCTCCGGCATCGTCGAGCCGCTGTTCTACCTGCTCGCGGTCACCGTCGGTTTCCGCTCGCTGGTGCCGACGGTGACGCTGGCCGACGGCAGCACGGTGCCCTACGTGGACTTCGTCGCGCCCGCGCTGCTGGCGGCCTCCGCCATGAACGGGGCGATCTCGGAGACGCTCAGCATCTACTTCAAGCTGCGCTACGACAAACTGTACGAAGCCATGCTCACCACCCCGGTCGGTCCGCTCGACATCGTCCTCGGGGAGGTGGGCTGGGCGGTCCTGCGCGGCGGCTTCTACGGCACCGTCTTCCTCGGGGTGCTGACCGCCCTGGGCCTGGTCACCACACCCTGGGCCGTCGTGCTGGTCCCGGTGGGGCTGCTGGTCTCGTTCGCCTTCGCCGCGGTGGGGATGGCCTGGGCCACCACGTTGCGCTCCAACGCCCAGCTCGACTACGTGACCCTCGCCTCGACCGCGATGTTCCTCTTCTCGACCACCTTCTTCCCGCTGTCCAGCTACCCGGCGACAGTGCAGTGGCTGGTGCAGCTGTCGCCGCTGTACCACGGCGTCGAACTGGCCCGCATGTTCTTCCTCGGCACGCCCACCCCGGCCGCGTTGCCGCACACGGCGTACCTCGTCGTCCTGGCCCTGGGCGGGCTGACCCTGGCCCGCGTCCGGCTCCGGAGCATGTTCCTGGGCTGACGGCGGAACGGCACCGGATCGGCGGACTCCCCGTCTCGACTTCCAGCGAAGGGAAACCCGATGAAGTTGCACGTCCAGCGCCTTCAGGACGCTTTCCGTCGCATGGTCGTCGACACCGGCTACTGGTCGCCCGAGCCGCCCGGCGACCACCTGACCGCCCAGGTGCGGGCGGTCCGCGCCGCCCCGGACGCGGCGGCCCGGCGGGATCCGCTCGCCGAGGTCGTCGTGGTCGCCCTGTGCCTGGCCAACCGGTACGGCTGCGTGCTCCAACCCCCGCTCACCAGCGCCACCGGGAGCGCCGACCTGGCGGACCTGGTCACCCCGGCGGACGCCGGGCAGCCACCCGCCGACCTTCCCGACCGGATCGAGCAGTCGGCGCAGACGGTCGTGCGGACGCTGGCGTACTACCACTCCGACGTCCCACCCGGCACCCGGCCGGACGTCGTCGGGCTGCACGCGGTGCTGCCGGAGCTGATCCGCCTCGCCTGTGCCGGCTTCGACTCCGCGGACGACCTGGCCGACCGGCTCACCGCGCGGCTGCGGGCGGCACGGCGGCCGACCGGGGACGTCGCCGTGGAGTTCGACCCGTCCTGTGCCGAGTCGGTGCGGCTCATCCGTCCCGTACAGGACCAGACGTACTGCCCGTTCGCCCAGCGGTCGTTCCTGTGGGGTCCGCCGCCGTACGACCGGACGATGTCCTTCGCGGAGAACATGACCGCCGCCCTGCCCTGGGTACGCCGCTTCGTCCGGGTGCTGGACGGCGACGTCCTCGACGGGTTCGTCTTCGCCTTCCCGACCGACGTCTTCGGCGAGTCCATCGACGACCTCGGCCGGTTGTTCCGCGCCTTCGTCGACCACCTCATCCGGACCCTGACCAGCGCGGCACCGGGGGGCCTGGAGGCGGCCGCCGTCACGGATCCGCAGTGGTACCTCGTACTGGAGGGCGAGGAGTGCTTCGTCAGCGTCTTCGCCCCGTGCTACCCGCACGACCACTCCCGCTACCTGCACGGCGTGCAAGGATGGATGTTGTTCATGTTGCAGCCGGAGAAGGCCATCCTGAGGCAGCTCACCGTCGCCGACTACGGCTCACGCTCCGCCGCGATCCGTGAGCGCTTCCGGGACGGGTTCCAGCCGTACGAGCTGGCCGACCGGGAGGTCGACCGCTTCGTTCTCCCGCTGCGCGCCGGGGATCCGCCGGTGCGGTGGTACGAGACACCCACTGACATCTGATGAGCGGGTACTGAGCGCTCGGTACGAATCGGGGGGGAGAACCATGAGCGGTGCCAGGAACCAGACGTCCACCGCCGGCGACCACACCGGGGCGGGCCGGATCCTCAGCGGACCGGCGGTGCCCCACGCGGCGGGGACCGTGCACGGGATGTTCGCCGAGGTCGCCGCGCGGCACCCGCAGGACGTCGCGGTCGTCGACGCCACCGGCGAGACCAGCTACGCGGAACTGCGTCGACTCGCCGCCGCCAGCGCCGACCGGCTGCGCCGACTCGGCGTCGGTCCCGGTGACGTGGTCGCCGTCCGGCTGCCGCGCGGGGCCGCGCTCTTCGCCGCCGAGCTGGGCATCATGGCCACCGGCGCCGGTTACCTGCCGCTCGACCCGGCCGACCCGGCCGAACGCCACCGCCACCTGCTCGCCGACGCCGACCCGGCGGTCCTGCTCGTCCCGGACGGCGACCCCGGACCGGGCCACGACAGCCTGGAGTCCACCCTGGGTGAGGGCCGGGTGCACCGGCTCGACGCCGCCTGGCGGACGCCGGACGGCACCGCGCCGACACCCGACCACGACGACCCGGACGCCGTGGCCTACCTGCTCTACACCTCGGGGTCGACGGGACGACCCAAGGGCGTGGCGATGCCCCACCGCGCCCTGGTCAACCTGCTCCGCTGGCATGACGGCGCCCGCCCCGGCGCACACCGGTCCCGGACCCTCCAGGCCTGCGCCGTCAGCTTCGACTTCTCCTTCCACGAGATCTACTCCGCGCTGTGTCTCGGCGGCACCCTGGTCGTCGCCGGGGACGACCTCCGACGCGACCCGTACGCGCTGGCCGCCTTCACCGTGGCGCAGCGGGTGGAGCGGGTCTTCCTTCCCGTCCCGGCGCTGACCCAGTTCGCCGAGGCCGCCGCGCACCTGCCCGAGCCACCGGCACTGCGGCACGTCGTCACCACCGGCGAACAGCTACGGCTCACCGAGCCGCTGCGCGTCCTCGCCGCCCGCACCGGCGTCCGGGTGCACAACCACTACGGCGCGACCGAGTTCCAGGACGCGACGGTGGCGACGCTGCCCGACGACGTGACGCGCTGGCCACTGATCGCCCCGATCGGCTGGCCCATCGACAACGTCGAGGTCGCGCTCCTCGACGGGAAGCACCGGCCGGTCCCCGCCGGAGAGCCGGGCGAGCTGTACGTCGGCGGGGCCGGGGTCGCCGACGGGTACCGCAACCAGCCGGCGCTCACCGCCGAGCGGTTCACCACCGTCCCGGGGCTGTCCGGACGGTGGTACCGCACCGGCGACCTGGCCCGGCTCACCGAGGCGGGGCTGGAGCACCAGGGCCGGGTGGACGCCCAGCTCAAGGTGAACGGGGTCCGGATCGAGCCGGCCGAGGTCGAGGCCGCCGCCTGTGCCCACCCCGGGGTCCGCCAGGCCGCCGCGGCGCTGCACGAGATCGACGGCCGGCCCCGGCTGGTCGTCCACGTGGTGCTCCGGGAGGACGTGGACGCCTCGGACGTGCTGCGCGAGGTGCCCGGTCTCGTCGCGGGACGACTGCCCGCCGCGGTGCACCCGTACGGCTACGCGGTGGTCGCCGAGCTGCCGCTCACCGCGAGCGGCAAGACGGCACGCAACCGGCTCCGACCGCCGCAACGACTGGTCCGCGCGACCCCGGCCACCACCGAGCTGCCCCGTGGCGAGCTGGAACGCCGGATCGCCGACATCTGGCGGGAGGTGCTGGGGCTCGACCACGTCGGGGTCCGGGACAACTTCTTCGACCTCGGCGGGGTCTCCGCGCAGCTGATCACCGTCCGGCAGCGGCTCACCACCGAACTGGGGCTGCGGGTCGGCGCGACCGACCTGGTCGAGTACCCGACCGTCCGGGCGCTGGCCCGGCGGCTCGGTGGGGACGACCCGGTCGGCACCGGGACCGCACCGGTCACCGTGCCGCGTGCCGGCGGCGTCGACGACGACCGGGTGGCCATCGTCGGCATGGCCGGCCGGTTCCCGGCCGCCCCCGACCTGGCGACCTTCTGGCGCAACCTGTGCGACGGCGTGGACGCGATCGTGGAGTGCGCCGACGAGGACGTCCGCTCCCAGGACCCGGCGCTGCTGAGCGACCCGGACTTCGTCCGGATGGCGGGTCCGCTCGCCGACCCCGAGTACTTCGACGCGGCGTACTTCGGGATCAACGCCAAGGAAGCCGCGCTGATGGACCCGCAGCACCGGATCTTCCTGGAGTGCGCGGTCGACGCGTTCGAGGACGCCGGTGAGGTGCCGGCCGGCACCCGTACCGGGGTGTACGCCTCCAGCAGCATCAGCACCTACCTGGTGAACAACCTGGTGCCGCACTTCGGCTACACCGGGGACCGGCCGCTCACCGAGGCCGACACCCGGCAGTTCATGGTGAAGCTGGGCAACGACCGCAACTACCTGCCGACCCGGGTCTCCTACCGGCTCGACCTCGGTGGGCCGAGCATCAGCGTGCAGTCGGCCTGCTCCAGCTCGCTGGTCGCCGTGCACCTGGCCCGCCGGGCCCTGCTGGCCGGCGAGTGCGACCTCGCCCTCGCCGGGGGCGTGTCGGTGGTGGTGCCGCAGTCCGCCGGTTACCTGTACGAGGACGGCCTGATCCGCTCGCGGGACGGCCGGAGCCGGGTCTTCGACGCCGAGGCGTCCGGCACCATCTTCAGCAACGGCTGCGGCGTGGTGCTGCTCAAACGGCTCTCGGCGGCGCTCGCCGACGGCAACCGCATCTACGCGGTGGTGGCCGGTTCCGCCGTCAACAACGACGGCGTCGACAAGCTCGGTTTCACCGCGCCGAGCGCCGCCCGGCAGGCCGAGGTGGTGGCCGCCGCCCTGACCGACGCCGGGATCCGCGCGTCCGAACTCGGTTATCTGGAGGCGCACGGCACCGGCACGCCGCTCGGTGACCCGATCGAGGTGGCCGGGCTCGACCAGGCCCTGCGGACGGTCGGTGGCGCACCGCAGGGCAGCGTCGCGGTCGGCTCGGTCAAGAGCAACATCGGGCACCTCGACGAGGCCGCCGGCATCGCCGGACTGATCAAGGCCGCGCTCGCCGTCCACCACGGGGTGATCCCGGCGAGTCTGCACTTCCGCACCCCGAACCCGGAGATCGACTTCGGGTCGAGCGCGCTACGGGTGCCGACCCGCACCGAGAGCTGGCCGGCGGGGCGGCGTCGGGTGGCGGCCGTCAGCTCGCACGGCATGGGCGGCACCAACAGCCACCTCGTCCTCACCCAGGCCCCTGGTCGCCCGGCGGAGTCCGAGCCGGCCGGTGCGCCGGTCGGGCCGGTGCTGCTGCCGATCAGCGCCCGCTCCCCGGCCGCGGCCCACGCGCTGGCCGGCCGTTACCGGGCCCTGCTCGACGCGGACGGGGCCGACCTCGCCGGCATCGCCCGGGCGGCGGCGCTCGGGCGTACCCACCACCCGTACCGGATCGCCGTGCTCGCCGCCGACGCCCGGGAGGCGGCCGGGCAGCTCGGGCGGGCGACCGTGCACGAGCCGCGTACCGAGGGGGCCGTCGCCTTCGTCTTCGCCGGCCAGGGCGCCCAGTGGGTCGGGATGGGCGCGGACCTGTACGCCAGCTACCCGGTGTTCCGGTCGGCGCTCGACGAGTGCGCCGAGGAGGTCCGTCGGGCCACCGGCACCGACCTGCGCGAACTCGTCTTCGACGGGGTCGGCGGCGAGCTGGACCGGACGGCCTGGGCGCAGCCCGCCCTGTTCGCCGTGCAGTACGCGCTCGCCCGGCTCTGGCAGTCCTGGGGCGTACAGCCGGACGTGCTGACCGGACACAGCGTGGGTGAGTTCGTGGCGGCCTGCCTCGCCGACGTGATGTCCCTCCCCGACGCGCTGCGCCTCGTGCTGGCCCGGGGTCGCCTGATGGACGCGCTGCCCGACGGCGGGGCGATGGTGTCACTGCTCGCCCCGCCCGACGCCGTCACCGACCTGCTCGCCGCGACGGGCGTCGAGGTGAGCGTGGCGGCGGTCAACGACCACGACTCGGTGGTGCTCTCCGGGGCCGCCGCACTGGTCGACCGGGTCGTCGTCGAGGCGGACCGGCGCGGCTGGCGGTCGCACCGGCTGCGCGTCTCGCACGCCTTCCACTCCGCGCTGATGGACCCGATGCTCGACGAGTTCCGCGCGGTGGCCGAGCAGGTCGACTACCGCCCGCCCCGCATTCCGGTGCTCGCCAACGGCACCGGGAGGACGGTGTCCGCGTTCGACGCCGGGCACTGGGTGCGGCACGCCCGGGACACCGTCCAGTTCGCCCGGTGCGTCGACAGCGCGGTCGCCGAACACGGCGTCACCACGATCGTCGAGGTGTCGCCGAAGCCGACCCTGGTCCGGTTCGCCGCCCGCGAGGGGGTGCTGGTGGTGCCCTCCCTGCGCGAGGGCGCCGGCCACGAACAGCTGGTGGACTCGCTGCGCCGGCTCTACCTGGACGGCCGGCAGGTGACCTGGTCGGGGGTGTACCGGGGGCGTGGCGGACCGGTCGCCCTGCCGGCCTACCCGTGGCAGCGCACCCGGCACTGGATCGAGCCCGCCGGGCGGCCGACGCGGACCGGGGCGGGCCGCGGCACCGGGGTCTTCCTCGGTGCCCGGGTGGACCAGCCGGGCAGCAGTGAGATCCGGTTCGTCTCCCAGGTCGACCCGGGCCACCCCCGGTGGCTGACGCAGCACCGTATCTTCCGGCGGGTGGTGATGCCCGGGGTCGCGTACCAGGATCTCGCCTTCGCCGCCGCCGGGGAACTCGGCCTGCTCCGGCCGGCCCTCGACGACTTCCTCATCCACCAGGCGATGCGGTTCGCCGACGACACCGAGACCCGCGACCTGCACGTGGTGCTGAAGCCGGTGCCGGACGGCCACGCGGTGGAGATCCACTCGCGGCCCGACACCGGTTCGGGGTCGTGGACCCTGCACGCCACCGGCACCCTCACCGCCGGTACGGTGTCGCCGGTCGCCGAGCTGGCGTCGCTGCGCCGCCGGTTCGGCACCCCGGTCCCGCCCGAGGAGATCTACCGTGGTGAACGCGGCCGGCTCATCGACCTCGGCGAGTGGTTCCAGGTCACCCGGGAGCTGTGGCGCGACGGCGCGGGCTGCCTGTCCCGCATCGAGCTGCCGGACCGGGTGACCTCGGCGGCCCACCTGCACGCGGTGCACCCCATCCTGCTGGAGGCGTGCCTGCTCGCCCTCACGGTGACCTACCCGCGACCGTTCGCCGACCGGACGTACCTCCCGGTCGGCGCCCAGCGGGTCACCCTGCACCGGGCCGGGACGACGGGGAGCGCCTGGTGTCACGCCGAGCTGCGACCGACCGACGACCCGGATCCCCGTTCGCTGGTCGGGGACATCACCCTCTACGACGACGACGGGCGGGTCCTGGTCGTCATGGCGGGTGTGCTGCTGCGACAGGCGACCGCCGGGGCGATGGCCGGGGACGCCGACGCCGCCCGCTGGCGACGCCGGCTGTACCGGCCGCTGTGGGTGGAGCAGGCCCTCCCGCCGGGCACCCCGGCCGGCTCGTGGCTCGTCGTCGGCGCCGACCTGGCCCGCTCCGTCGCGCTGGCGGCCGAGCGGCAGGGGATCCGCTGCCGGGTCGTCGATCCCGCCGACCTGGCCGGGGCCGTGTCCCGGGAGCAGCCGGACGCCGTGCTGCTCGCCTGGCCCGCCGAACGTGCCGACCCGGGGGCCGACGCCGGTGCGGCCCGCGACCTGACGCTGACGTTGCTGGACTGCTTCCGGAGCCTGCTGGACCTGCCGTCACCACCGTCGGTGACGGTGCTCACCCGGCAGGCGTGGGGCGGTGCACCGCAGCCGGCGCAGGCCGCACTCTGGGGTCTCACCCGGGTCCTCGGTCAGGAACGGCCCGACAGCCTGCCGACCCTGATCGACCTGCCCGCGCAGGGCGGCGACCCGGACGCGATCGTCGCGGAGACGGCGGCCCGGACCGCCGACGAGGTGGCGCTGCACGACGGGCGACGCCGGGTGCTGCGGCTGCGGCCGGACACCGACCGGCCGGACGACCTGACGATCAGCCCGGACGGCACCCACCTCGTCACCGGCGGCCTGGGCGGGCTGGGGCTGGAGGTGGCCGCGACGCTGGTCGCCGCCGGGGTGCGCCACCTCGCGCTGGTCGGCCGCAACGAACCCGGCGGACCGGCGCGGGAGCGGATCGCCGCGCTCACCGCCGCGGGAGCCGAGGTGCGTACGTACACCGCCGACGTCGGCGACGGCGGGCAGGTCGCCGCGCTCGTGGCCGCGCTCGGCCGGGAGCTGCCCCCGCTGGCCGGGGTGCACCACCTCGCCGGTGTGCTCGCCGACGGCCTGCTGGAGTCGCAGACCCCCGACCGTTTCGACGAGGCATGGGCCGCCAAGGCGGGTGGCGCGTTCGCCCTGCACCGGGCCACCGCCCACCTCCCCCTGACGCACTTCGTGCTGTTCTCGTCGTCGTCCGGGCTGCTCGGCACCGCCGGGCAGGGCAACTACGCGGCGGCCAACAGCTACCTCGACGGCCTCGCCGCGGCCCGGCGGGCCGCCGGCCTGCCCGCGGTGTCGATCCAGTGGGGTTCGTGGGCGGAGACGGGCATGACGGCCCGGGCCGGCATCGCCGAACGTCTCGACCGGCTCGGTGAGGGCGTGCTGCCGCTGGACGACGCCACCGGGGCGCTCCGGGCCGTCCTGGCGACCCCGCCGGACGACGGCCTGGTGGCCGTCCTGGCGCACACCTGGGCGCGGTACGCCGCACACCACGGCACCCCACCGGCTCCGGTACGCGACCTGCTGCCGGCCGCACCGGCGGGACGCGCCGACACCGCCGGGTTGGCCGACCGGCTGCGCGAGGCGACACCCGACCAGCGGCGCAAGCTCGCCGACGGGTACGTCCACGACATCACCGCGGACGTACTGGGCGTGCCCCACCTGGAGACCGACACCGGCCTGTTCTCCCTCGGCCTGGACTCCCTGGCCTCGCTGGAGCTGCGTAACCGGTTGCAGAGCGCGTTCGCCGTCCGGCTCGGTCAGACGGTGGTGTTCGACCATCCGACGGTGGCGGGGCTGGCCGGGCACCTGCTCGCCGTCCTGGAGCTGCCGACCGGCGGGCCGACGGACGGGCACGGTGCCGGGCCGACCGACGGGCCGCCGCCGGAGGAACAGTCGATCGACGAGGTGGCCGCGTTGCTGGCGGAGAGGCTCGGGAACCGATGAGCACCGACTACGGTCCGCTGCTGCGCCGGGCGCTGGCCCGCATCGACGAGCTGGAGACCGCGGCGGCCCGCCGGCACGAGCCGATCGCCGTGGTGGGCATGGCCTGCCGGCTGCCCGGCGCACCGGATCCGGCGGCGTACTGGGACCTGCTGTCCGAGGGGAGGTGCGCCCTGGGTCCGGTGCCGGACGCCCGCTGGCCGGTGGACGGGAGTTTCGTCGACGCGGGCGGCTTCGTCGGCGACCTGCGGGACTTCGACGCCCGGTTCTTCGGGATCTCCGGACGGGAGGCGGCCACCCTCGACCCGCAGCAACGGCTGCTGCTGGAGCTGGCCTGGGAGGCGTTCGAGGACGCCGGTGTCCCGGGCCGGTCGGTGCCGGAGTCGACCGGCGTGTTCGTCGGCATCAGCAACATCGACTACCGCGAGGGGATGACCCACGAGGACGACGTCGACGGGTACTTCTCCTCCGGCGCGACCCCCAGCACGGCCAGCGGACGGCTCGCGTACGTCTTCGGTACCCGGGGTCCGGCCATGTCGGTGGACACGGCGTGTTCGTCCTCGCTGGTCTCGGTCGACCTCGCGGTCCGGCACCTGCGGGACGGCAGTTGCGACCTGGCCCTGGCCGGCGGGGTCAACCGGATGGTCACGCCGCACGAGAGCCGCAGCCTCACCCGGGCCGGCATGCTCTCGCCCACCGGGCGCTGCCTGCCGTTCGACGCCGCCGCCGACGGCTACGTCCGCGCCGAGGGCGGTGGCCTGGTGGTGCTCAAGCGGGCGTCGGACGTCGGCCCGCACGACCGGGTCCTCGGCCTGATCCTCGGCAGCGCGGTGAACCAGGACGGCCGGAGCAGCGGACTCACCGTGCCGCACGGCCCCTCCCAGCAGGAGGTGATCCGCGCGGCGCTGCGCGACGCCGGGGTGGAGCCGGCCGCCGTGGGGTACCTGGAGGCGCACGGCACGGGCACCGCCCTCGGGGATCCGATCGAGGTCACCGCGCTCGGTGCCGTCTTCGCCGGTCGCCGGGAGCCGCTGCCGATCGGCTCGGTCAAGGCCGCCATCGGGCACACCGAGTCCGCCGCCGGCATCGCGGGCCTGCTCAAGGTGCTGCTCATGCTGCGGCACGGGGTGCTGCCACCGACTCCCCTGGTCACCGGGCCCAATCCCCGCGTCGACTGGGACGACATCCCGGTCCGGGTGGCGTCCACCCGCGAACCGTGGCCGGACGACACCCGCCGGATCGCCGGCGTGAGTTCCTTCGGTTTCAGCGGCACGAACGCCCACCTGGTCGTCGCCGCCCCGCCGCCCGCCGGACCGCAGACGCCCGCCGGACCGCCGCCTGCCGCACCCCGGGCCGCCGACGCACCGACATCCGACGCACCACCCGTCCCGGACGGCCCCGACCGGGCGGACCGGGCCGCCGCGCCGGTCCCCGCCGCCGGGGAGCCGCTGCTGCTGCCGCTGTCGGCGCGGCACCCGCAGGCCCTCGCCGACCTGGCCGACGCCTATGCCCGGCGGCTCCGCACGGCGGCCGACCCGGCGGCACTCGCCCTGGTCGCCGCCGTCGGCCGCAGCCACCTGCCCTGGCGTCGGTGCGCCGTCGGCGCGACCGTCGAGGAACTCGACGCCGCCCTGCGGCGGCCCGGACCCGCCGCCCCCGTCGGGCAGCGGCCCAGGGTGGCGTTCCTGTTCACCGGCCAGGGCGCCCAACGGCCGGGGATGACCGCCGAGCTGTTCCGGGCCGAACCGGTGTTCCGGGCCGCCGTCGAGGAGTGCGCCGGGATCCTCGATCCGGTCCTCCCGGTGCCCCTGACGACCCTGCTGTTCGACTCCGGCGAACGCGTCCACGAGACCCGTTTCACCCAGCCCGCGCTGGTCGCCGTCGGTTACGCGCTGTCCCGGCTGTGGCGGGACTGGGGCGTCCACCCCGAGTACGTCCTGGGGCACAGTGTCGGGGAGTACACCGCGGCCTGTGTGGCCGGCGTCCTGACGCTGCCCGACGCCCTGCGCCTGGTGGCCGAGCGGGCCCGTCTCATGCAGCAGTGCCCGTCCGGGGTGATGGTCGCCGTCCGGTGCGGCGTCGCCCAGGTCGAACCGCTGCTGGCCGGGGCGTCCCGGTCGGCCGTCGCCGCGGTCAACGGCGTCGGGAGCACGGTGCTGGCCGGCCCGGAGGAGGAGCTACGGCCAATCCTCGACGCGCTGGCCGACCAGGGGGTGACGCACCGGCGGCTCGCCGTGTCGCACGCGTTCCACTCGCCGCTGCTCGCCGGGTTCGCCGAGCCGTTCACCGCGTTCGCCCGGGGCGTCACGTACCGCCCGGCCGGGATCCCCCTGGTGTCGAACCTCACCGGCACGGTCGGCACGCCGATCGACGCCGACTACTGGCGGGAGCACGCCCTGCGGCCGGTGCTGTTCGGGCGCGGGGTGCGGACGCTGCGCGAGGCGGGGGTGGACACCCTGGTCGAGCTGGGGCCGGAGCCGGTGCTGCTGGGCATGGCCGGTCAGGACTGGCCGGAGGCCCGGCGACTGCCCAGCCTGCGCGCCGGACGGGAACACCGGACCATGCTGGACAGCCTGGCCCGGCTCTACGACAGCGGCGTCGACATCGACTGGGCCGGGGTCACCCGGGAGCGCGCCGCCGGCCGGCGGTTCGTCGCCGCACCGACGTACCCGTTCCAGCGGGAACGTCACTGGGCGTTGACCGACGGCGCCGGCGATGGCCGCCCGCCCGGCCCGCTCGACGTGGTCCACGTCGGCTGGGCCGCCACACCGCTGCCGGCCGGACCGCCGCGCCGGTTCGACGCCCTGGTCGTCGGCCCGGACGCCGAGCGGCTGGCCGGAGCGGTGACCCTGCCGTGCCGTACCGGTCGGCTGACGCCGGACACCCGGGTCACCGACGTCGTCTACGCCGCCCCGGCCACCGGTGGGGATCCGGAGCGGACGGCCGCCGCCTGCACCGAACTCCTGTCGATCGCCCGGGACCTCGCCGCGCGGCCCACCCCGCCCCGGCTGGTGGTGGTGACCCGCGGGGCGGCCGCCGACGCGCCCGACCCCGGGCAGAGCGCCCTCTGGGGCCTGGTCCGCACCGTGCAGGCCGAACACCCGGCCCTGGACTGCCTCGCGGTCGACCTCGCGTCGACCGGGGACGACGTGCGGCCCGACCTGCTCGCGGCGGAACTCACCGCCCCGGCGGGGCACCGGTTCGTCCGGCTGGCCGACGGGCGACGGCTGACGTTCACCCTGGTGCCGCTGCCGGTCCCCGCCGGTCCGTCCTGGCAGCCGCCCCCGGGGGCCGTGCTCGTCACCGGCGGTCTGGGCGCGCTCGGCCTGCGGCTCGCGCAGGACCTGGCCGCCGCCGGCGTACGACAGTTGGTCCTGTTCGGCCGCAGTGCGCCGTCGGCGGCGGCCCAGCTGGTCGTGGACCGGCTCCGGGACGCCGGGGTGGACGTCCGGCTCGTCCGTGGTGACGTCACGCTGGAGCAGGACGTCCAGCGGGCACTCGACGAGGCCACCCCGCTCGCCGGGGTCGTCCACGCCGCCGGGGTGCTGGACGACGGACCGCTGGCGGAGCAGAGCCCGCAGCGGCTCGCCGCGGTGCTGCGGGTCAAGGTGCACGGTGGGTACCTGCTGGACCGGCTGAGCCGCCCGCTGTCGCCCCGGTTCTTCGTCGCCTACTCGTCGCTCGCCGCGGTCCTGCCGACCCGTGGGTCCGGCGGGTACGGGGCGGCGAACGCGTACCTCGACGCCCTGCTGGCCGGCCGCCGCGCGGCGGGCCTGCCCGCGCTCTCGGTGGCCTGGGGGCCGTGGGCCGGGCCGGGGATGGCGGCCGGCGAGACCGCCCTGCACGAGGCGACCGGCCTACGGATGATCGATCCGGCCGCCGGCACCGCCACGCTGCTCGCCCTGCTGGCCGCCCACGACGTGCCGGCCCGGGTGGTGGTCGCGCCGGCCGACTGGGCGCGGGTGCGCGAGGTGCTCGCCGAGGCCGCCCCGCCCGGGACGTTCGACGCGCTGGCCGCCCCGGTGGACGACACCGGGTCGCCGGCCGCGCCGCCGGTACGGATCGGGGACGTCACGGCGCTGCGCGAACACGTGGTGGAGGTGGTCCGCGACGTCCTGCGCATCGGTGGGCCGGTCGACGACCACGAGGGCTTCTTCGACATGGGGTTCGACTCGCTCACCGTGCTGGAGCTGCGCACCCGGTTGCAGGCGGAACTGGGCGTCCGGCTGCCCTCCACGGTGGCCTTCACGTTCCCGACGGTGGACCGGCTCGTCGGACGCCTGAGTGCCGACCTGGGCCTGTCCGACGCCGCCCCGCCCCCGCCCACCACGCCGGCCCGGGCCACCACGCCGGTCCCGCACACCGTGCCCGCCCAGGCCACCACGCCGACCCGGGCCGACCCGCCGGCCGTCACCGCCCCGGACGCGGACGACGAGTTGGCCGCGATGCTCGCCCGCGTCGACCGTGGCTACCGAGAGATCCAGGGCATGTGATGACCCGGTTCCGGGCACAGCAGGCACCGCGGACCGACGCCGGAGGGGGAGTACGTGAACGAGGCTGAGCTGCGTGAGGCGCTACGACGGTCGGTCGCGGTCATCGACTCGCTCGAACGCCGCCTGGAGCGGGCGGAGCAGCCGGTCGCCGTGGTGGGGATGGCGTGCCGCTTCCCGGGAGCACCGGACCTCGACGCGTACTGGCGGCTGCTCGTGGACGGGGTGGACGCCATCGGCGACATCCCCGCCGACCGGTGGGACGTCGACCGCTACTACGACCCGGACCGGACCGCGCCGGGCAAGATGTACAGCCGGCGGGGCGGCTTCGTGGCCGACGTCGACAGGTTCGACGCCGCCTTCTTCGGCATGTCGCCCCGCGAGGCCACCCGCACCGACCCGCAGGCCAGGATGCTGCTCGAGGTCAGCTGGGAGGCGTTGGAGCACGCCGGGCAGTCGCCGCAGCTGCTGCGCGGCTCCCGGACGGGGGTCTACGTCGGGTACGCCGAGAACGACTACGCGAAGCTGGTCGACCGGCTCACCGGACGCAGCGGCGTGGTCGACCCGTACGACGCCACCGGCACGGGCGCCTGCTTCGCCTCCGGCCGGATCTCGCACGTGCTGGGTCTGCACGGCCCCAACCTGGCGGTCGACACCGGGTGCTCCAGCGCGCTGGTCGCCATGCACCAGGCGATCGGGGCGCTACGGGCCGGCGAGTGCGACGTGGCGCTCGCCGGTGGGGTGCACCTGCGGCTCGCGCCGGAGACCACGCTGGCCCTCGCCCGGACGGGCGCGCTGTCGCCCGACGGGCGGTGCAAGACCTTCTCCGCCGCGGCCGACGGGTTCGGGCGCAGCGAGGGCTGCGGGATGGTCGTGCTCAAGCGGCTGGCCGACGCCCTGGCCGACCGGGATCCGGTCCTCGCCGTGGTCCGGGGCAGCGCGGTCAACCACGACGGCCCGGCCAGCGGGCTGACCGCGCCGAACGGGGCCGCCCAGGCGGCGCTGATCGACACCGCGCTGCGCCGGGCGGGTGTCGGCCCGCACGAGATCGGCTACGTGGAGGCCCACGGCACCGGCACCCTGCTCGGCGACCCCATCGAGGTCGACGCGCTCGCCTCGGTCTTCGGCGCCGTCACCGGACCGGTCTGGCTCGGCTCGGTGAAGTCGAACATCGGGCACACCGAGGGCGCGGCCGGCGCGGCTTCGGTGATCAAGACGGTACTGGCCATCGCGCACGGCGTCGTCCCGCGCAGCCTGCACGCCGAGCCGCCGAACCCGCACGTCGACTGGGCGTCGTCGCCGTTCTCGGTGCCGTCGCGCAACCAGCCCTGGCCGGCGGACCGGCGCTGCGCTGGGGTCAGCTCGTTCGGGATGAGCGGCACCAACGCGCACCTGGTGCTCGGTCCGCCCCCGCCCCGGGAGGCGACCGCCGCCCCCCGGCGTCCGGTCCGGGTGCTGCCGGTGTCGGCGCGTACCCCGGCCGCCCTCGGGGTCCTGCTCGACCGGTACGCCGACGCCCTGCGCGACGGCGTCGACGTCACGGCGCTGTGCCTCACCGCCGCCACCGGCCGGGCGCACCTGCCGGTACGGGCGGCGGTCACCGGCGGGACGGGTGCCGAACTCGTCGAGCGGTTGGCGGAGCGCCGGTCCACCGCCCCGGCCACCCCGGCCCGGAAACCGACGGTCGCCTTCCTGTTCACCGGTCAGGGGGCGCAGTGGGTGGGCATGGGCGCGCAGTTGTACGACACCGCGCCGGTGTTCCGGGCGGCGGTGGACGAGTGCGTGCCGGTGATCCGGGAGCTGACCGGCACCGACATCCGTACCGTGATGTTCGACGGCGCCGACGCGGACCTGTCGGACACCACCTGGACCCAGCCCGCCCTCTTCGTGCTCGGCCTCGGCCTGGCCCGGCTGTGGCAGTCGTGGGGGGTCACCCCGGCGGTCCTCGTCGGGCACAGCGTCGGCGAGCTGACCGCCGCCTGCGTGGCCGGCACGGTCGCGGTGCCCGACGCGTTGCGCCTGGTCGTCACCCGGGGCCGGCTGATGGCGGGCGGGCCGGGGGCCGGGGTGATGACGGCCGTCGCCGCCGACGAGAAGACCGCCGCCGACGCCGTCGGCGACCTCGACCGGACGGCCGTGGCCGCGGTGAACAGTCCCCACGAGACGGTGCTCTCCGGGCCGGCGGACCAGATCGGGCAGGCGGAGGCGCGACTGCGGGCCGACGGGGTGCGGGTGCGTCGCCTGGCGGTGTCGAACGCCTTCCACTCGCCGCTGATGGCACCGGCCGCCGCCGCGTTCGCCGAGGTCGTCGCGGAGGTGCCGCTGCACCGGCCGACGGTGCCGATCGTCGCCAACGTGCCCGGCGTCGCCGACCCGGAGCTGCTGACCCGCCCCGGGTACTGGGCCGACCACCTGGTGAGCCCGGTGCGGTTCGCCGACGGCATCCGGCACGCCGCCGACGCGGGGGCCGACCTCCTGGTCGAGATCGGCCCGAAGCCGGTGCTGCTGGGCTTCGCCCGGGACTGCCTGGCCGACCGGGAGGGTGTGCGGTTCGTGCCGAGCATCCGACCCGGGCAGGAGTGGTCGACCCTGGCCGCCGGGCTGGCGGAGTGCTACGAGCACGGGGTCGACGTCGACTGGCGGGCGTTCGAGGACGACCACGACACGGTACGCGTCGCCGCGCCCACCTACCCGTTCGAGCGGGAACGGTACTGGCTGCCCGAGCCGCCGCCGGCCGCCGACGCCCGGCACGGGGTGTTCACCGATCTCGTCGAGGACACCGGGGACGGCTCGCTGGTGGCCCAGGCCCGGCTCACCCCGGCGACCTCGGCGCTGGCGGAGCACCGGATCCACGGCGAGGTGGTGGCACCCGCCGCGTTCCACCTGGCGGTCGTCCTGGACGCGGCCCGCGCCGGGGCCGGGGGTCGGCACGTCGACCTCGTCGACCTGGTCTTCCCCGCCCCGCTCGCCGTACCGGCTGGGGGTTCCGCACGGGTCCGGGTGCGGCTGCACGGACCCCCGGACCGGCGGGAGTGCATGCTGGAGACGGTCACCGGCGACGGCGTGGTGACCCATGCCGTCGGGCAGGCACGGGTGTCCGACGCGCCGGCCCTGGGGGAACGGCACGATCCGGCCGAACTCCGGTCCCGGCTGGACCGGGACGTCGACCCGGCCGCCCTGTACCGGCGGCTCGCCTCGGGCGGTGTCGACCTCGGGCCGGCGTTCCGGTGGCTCACCGCGGTGCGGGTCGGTGCCGACGAGGCGTTCGCCGAGCTGACCCCGCAGCCGCACCCGCCGGGAGCACACCCCGAGAGCGTGCATCCGGGGCTCCTCGACGCCTGTTTCCAGCTCACCGAGGCGACGCGGTCCGCGACGGACACGGTGGCCCGGCTGCCGTTCGCACTGGGCCGGCTCACCCTCGACGGCCCGGCGCTGCACCGGGCCCGCTACGTCCATGCCCGCCGGGCCGGCGACGGTGGCTGGCACCTGACGATCCTCGCCCCGGACGGGGAGCCGGTCGGTGTCCTCGACGCCTTCCGGGACCGGGTCGTCGACCGGGACACCCCGGACCGTGGGTGGTTCGCCCGGCAGGAGTGGCGGCCGGTCGGGGCGGCCACTCCCGCCCGGCCGGAGCGTCCGCTGCTGCTCGCCGACGACACCGCGTGGGCGGCGGCGGTGGCCGGTGCGCTCGGCTGCCCCCGGCGTGACCTCGACGTCGACCTCGACGAGGGGACGGTCGACGGGGTCACCCACGTCGTGGTCGCGTCCGCGCCGACGGGCGACGACGCCGACGCGACCAGCCGGTTCCTGGGTATCCTGCTGCGCCTGGTGCGCCGGCTGGGCGAGCGCGGGCGGCCGCCCCGGTTGACACTGTTGACCCGGGGCGGGCAGCCTGTCGACGCCACCGTGGTGGCACCGTCGCAGACCGCGGTCTGGGCCTTCGCGCGTACCGTCGCCGCCGAGTACCCCGACCTGGGCTGCCGGGCGATCGACGTGGCCGACGAGGCGGACCTGGCCGAGGCGGCGGCCCGGATCGCCGACCCGGACTCCGCAGACCGGTTGGTGGTCCGCGCCGGCCAGGCCTACCGGGAGGCGTTCACCGGGACGGACCCGCCCGGCCCGGCCGGGCCGACGAGGCTCGTCCTCACCGGGTACGGCAGCCCGGACGCCCTGACGACGGTCCCGCTGGAGCGGCGGCCACCCGGACCCGGCGAGGTGGAGATCGCGGTCCGCGCGGCCGGACTGAACTTCCGCGACGTGCTCGTCTCCCTCGGCATGCTCGCCGGGCACTACGCGGACGACCGGGGCATCACCCGGGCCGACGAGGTACCCCTCGGCTTCGAGTGCGCCGGGGTCGTGCTGGCGGTGGGGCCCGGGGTCACCGACCGGGCCGTCGGCGACGACGTGGTGGCGTACACCGAACACGCCTTCGCCACGCACGTCACCGTCCGGGTGGAGCACACCGCGCCGCTGCCCGCCGGGATGGGTCACGCCGAGGGCGCGACCCTGCCGCTGGCGTTCCTCACCGCGGAGTACGCCCTGCACGAGCTGGCCGGGCTGCGCGCCGGGGAACGGGTGCTGATCCACGCCGCGGCCGGCGGGGTCGGGCAGGCCGCCGTCGCGCTGGCCAGGGCCAGGGGCGCGGAGGTGTTCGGCACGGCGAGCGCGCCGAAGCACGACGTCCTGCGGCGGATCGGTGTCGACCACGTGCTGGACTCGCGGAGCACCGGGTTCGCCGACCGCGTCCTGGAACTCACCGGCGGGCGGGGCGTGGACGTGGTGCTCAACAGTCTCAACGGGGAGAGCATCGCCGCCGGCATGCGCTCCCTGGCCGACGGCGGCCGGTTCGTCGAACTCGGCCGGGTGGGGGTCTGGACCGCCGACCAGGCCCGTCGGGTACGCCCCGACGTGCGGTACCACCGGTTCGACTTCGGGGACGTCGCCGAGCAGGATCCGGGCCTGGTCGCCCGCCTGTTCGCCGCGCTGATGCCCCGGTTCGCCACGGGCGAGTTGTCCCCGCTGCCGCTGCGCGCCTTCCCGATGACCGGGGCCGCCGAGGCGTACCGGTACATGCAGCGGGCCCGGCACACCGGCAAGCTGGTGCTGGTGCCGCCGACGCCGGTGGATCCCGCGGTGGCGGGGGTGCTGGTGACCGGCGGCACCGGCGCGCTGGGCCGGCGGGCGGCCCGGATGCTGGCCGACGCGGGGACGCGGCGGATCGTCCTGATGGGCCGGGGCACCCCTTCCGACCAGGTGCTCGACGACCTGCGCGGGCGGGGCGCCGAGGTGGAGTTCGTCCGGGGCGACGTCGCGGTGGAGGCGGACGTGCGGCGGGCCGTCGCGCGTACCGGCACGCTGGGCGGGATCGTGCACGCCGCCGGTGCGCTCGACGACGGTGTGCTGCTCGGCCAGACCGCCGAGCGGTTCGCCACGGTCCTGCGCCCCAAGGTGGACGGCGGAGCCGTGCTCGACCGGGTCGCCCGGGAACACCGACCGGCGTTCTTCGTGGTCTTCTCGTCGGTCACCGCCGTCGAGGAGCGCGGCGGGCAGGGGGCGTACGGCGCGGCGAACGCGTACCTCGACGGGCTGGTCGCCCGCCGCCGGGCCGACGGCCTGCCGGGGCTCTCGGTCGCCTGGGGTCCGTGGGCCGGCGAGGGCATGGCCGCGGACCTGGCCGGAGTCCGCAAGATCGACCCGGACACCGGGGCCACCGTGCTGCACCGGCTGCTCACCGCCGGCACCGCGGCACCCGCCACCATCGTGGTCGATCCGAACAGGGACGCGACCCCGGTCGCCGGGCGGACCGCCGGGGCCGCGCCGGCCGGCGGAGCGCCGGCCGAGTCCGGGCCGGTGGACCGGCCGCGCACCCCGGCGGCGATGACGGACTACCTGGCGGGTGTGGTCCGCCGGCTCACCGGGCTGCCGGCCCGGGTCGCGCTGGACGACCGGACGCTCTTCGCCGACGTCGGGGTGGACTCGCTGGTCCTCATCGAGTTCCGCCAGCGGATCCAACAGGACCTGTCGGTGTCGGTGCCGGCGTCGACGGTCTTCGACCACCCCTCACTGGGGGAGATGGCCGGCCACCTGCTGGCCCTGCTGGCACCCCCGCCGTCCGCGCCCGCGACACCGGAGGCGCACCGGCCGCCCCGCCGGGACCTCGACGAGGCGGACGCGGAGGACCTGCGCCGCATCCTCGACGAGGAACTCGGGGATCTCGACGAAGGGATGGAGTGAGTTGTCGACCGAGAACTCCGACGACCTCGACCGGCTGCGCCGGGCGGCACAGACGATCCGCACCCTGCGCGCGTCCGTCGCCGAACTGAAGGCCGCCGCGAACCGGCCCGTCGCCGTCGTGGGGATGGCCTGCCGCTTCCCGGGCGCCGCCGGCGTCGAGCAGTTCTGGGAGCTGGTACGGCACGGCCGCAGTGCGATCGGGGAGGTGCCCGCCAGGCGCTGGGACACCCCGCCGGTGGACGCGCAGGGGCGGCCGTGGCGGGCTCGCGGCGGTTTCCTGCCGGACCTGGACGGTTTCGACCACCACTTCTTCAACGTCTCACCCCGTGAGGCCCGGCAGATGGATCCCCAGCAGCGCCTGCTGCTGGAGGTCAGCTGGCACGCGCTGGAATCGTCCGGCCGGGATCCGAGGACGCTGGCCGGCACCCGGACCGGGGTGTTCGTCGGGATCGCCGAGTCGGAGTACGCCCGGTTGGCCGAGCGGCAGGGCGCGGGCAGCACGGCGATGTACGGCGTCACCGGCAACGCGTGCAGCGTGGCGGGGGGCCGGATCTCGTACCACCTCGGGTTACGTGGCCCGAACCTCTCCGTCGACACCGCGTGTTCGTCGTCGCTGACCGCGGTGCACCTGGCGGTGTCCAGCCTGCGGTCCGGCGAGTCCGACCTCGCGGTGGTCGGCGGGGTCAACGCGCTCCTGCTGCCGGACACGTTCACCGCCTTCATGGACGGTGGCGCGCTGGCCCCGGACGGGGTGTGCAAGGCGTTCGACGCCGCCGCCGACGGCTACGGCCGGGGTGAGGGCTGCGGTGTGGTGGTCCTGCGCCGGCTGGACGAGGCGCTCGCCGACGGCGAGGAGATCCTGGCGGTGATCCGGGGCAGCGCGGTGGAGCAGGACGGCCGGACCAACGGCCTGACCGCGCCCAGCGGGCTCGCCCAGCAGTCGGTGATCCGTTCGGCGCTGGCGAACGCGGGCGCGACCCCGGACGAGATCGCCTACGTCGAGACGCACGGCACCGGCACCGCCCTGGGGGATCCGGTGGAGGCGGACGCGCTCACCGCCGTCTTCGGCGACCGGTCGCGGCCGTTGCCGGTCGGCGCGCTCAAGGCCACCATCGGGCACCTGGAGGCGGCGGCGGGCATCGCCGGGTTGATCAAGACGATCCTGGTGCTCCGGCACGGGGAGGCCCCGCCCGCCACCCACCTCCGCCGGCTCAACCCGCACGTCGACTGGGAGTCCACGCCGGTCACCGTGCCGACCGAACGCACCGGCCTGGTCGGCGAACTGGCCGGGGTGAGTTCCTTCGGGTTCAGCGGCACCAACGCCCACGTGGTGGTGGGCCGGGCACCCCAGCGCGCGACGCCGGTGGCCCCGGGCGGCGGGCACCGGGTGTTGACCCTGTCCGCCCGTACCCCGGAGGCGTTGCACACGCTCGCGGGCGCGGTGGTGCCGGTCCTGGCCGCCGCGCGGACCCCGGAGGCCTTCGCCGACGTCTGCGCCGCCTCCGCCGCGTACGCCGGGGACCAGCACCGGTTGGCGCTCTCCGCGACCGGTGGCGTCGCCGCCGCCGAGCAGCTCGGCGGGCACCTCGACGGCCGCAAGGCCCGGGTCCGGCAGCGGGAGGCGAAGCGCCGCCCGGTGGTCGCGTTCCTGTTCGGGGGGCAGGGATCGCAGTACCCGGGGATGGGCCGCGGACTGTACGCCGACGACCCGGTCTTCCGGGACACCATCGAGACCTGCGACCGGTGGCTCGACGAGCACGCCGGCTGGGAGGTCCGGCTGGTCGACCTGCTCTACGCCGCCGAACCGGACGCCCGGCTGGACGAGACCCGCTACGCGCAGCCCGCCGTGTACGCGGTGGAGTGCGCGCTGGCCCGGGTGTGGCGGTCGCGGGGGGTCCGGCCCTCGGTGGTGCTGGGCCACTCCACCGGGGAGTTCGCCGCGGCGCAGGTGGCCGGGGTGCTCGGGCTCACCGACGGGTTGGCCCTGGTGGCGCACCGGGCGCGGCTCATCGACTCCGCCACCGGTGGCCGGGGCCGTACCGCTGCCGTCTTCGCCCCCGCCGCCGAGGTCGAGGCGGCCCTCGCCGGCATCGCCGGGGTCACCGTGGCCGCCTGGAACGGCCCCCGGGAGACACTGATCGCCGGTCCCCGCGACGAGGTGGCCGCCGCGCTGGTCGCCTGCGGCGAGCGGGGACTGCAACACCGTCCGGTGACGGTGCCGCACGCGCCCCACTCGCCGATGGTCGACGCGGTCGTCGACGAGTTCCGGGCGTTCGCCGCCGGCCTGACGTACGCGGCTCCCACCGTGCCGCTGATCTCGAACGTGACCGGTGCCGTGGTGCACCGGCTCGACGCCGACTACTGGTGCCGGCAGCTCCGCGAGCCGGTCAGGTTCACCGACAGCGTGCGGTCGCTGGCCGAGCACGGCTGCGACGTGGCCCTGGACGTGAGCGCGGCGCCGGTGCTGACGCTGCTCGGCCGGCAGAACTGGACCGGTACGCCGATCGTGTGGGCCCCGTCGCTGGTGCAGAACGTCGACGACGGCAAGCAGCTGGCCGCCGCCGCCGTGGAGCTGTACACCGTCGGCGTCGACCTCGACCGGCACGGCCTGCACGGACCAGGGAGGGGCTCGGTGAGCATGCCCGGATACCCGTTCCAGCACACCCGGCACTGGGTGGAGCCGGCACCGGTCCGCCCCCGGGCGGACGCCGCACCCGGTGCCCACCCGGTGTCGACGGTGTCGACCGTGACGCCGCGACCGGCGACGACCACGCCGCTACCGACGGTGGACGCCGGATCGGCACCGGCGCTGACCGCCAGCTCGGAACCGGCGACGGCGACCGGGGCGGAACCGGCGGCGGTGGCCGTCGGGTCGGAACCGGCGGACGATCCGGCCCGGTTCGTCGCCGGGCAGCTCGCCGAGTACCTGGAGACCGAGCCGGACCTGCTGTCACCCACCGCCTCCTTCCTGGAGCTGGGGGCCGACTCCCTGGTGATGGCCCGGCTGGTCCAGGACGTCAACGACCGGTACGGCGTGCGGCTCAACGTCGGCCAGCTCTTCGAGGGGCTGGACAGCGTCGCCGCCCTCGCCGGTGACCTCCGGGCGCACGGCCGTCCGCCCACCGTGGCACCGTCCGTCGCACCGGCCGTTCCGGCGCTGCCCGCCGGGTCGACACTGCCCGCCGGACAGCCGGTTCCGGCGCTGCCGGCCGGGCCGGAGGCACAGCCGGACGGGGACGGCGGGCTGCGCGAGCTGGTCCAGGCGCAGATCGCGCTGATGAACCGGCAGCTCGACCTGCTCGGCGCGGCACCTGTCCCGGGTCCACCGGCCACCAGCACGCCACCGGTCCCGGGTTCGTCGGCCAGCCGGACGGCACCGGTGCCGGGTTCGTCGACCACCCGCCCGGCACCGGTGCCGGGCGACCGGACGCCGACCCGGGCCGGGGCGTCCGGGTCGCCGGTCGCCGACGGGGTGCCGACCGTGGCGAAGGCCGCCCTGACCGACCTCACCGACCGGCAACGCCGCCACCTCGACGGGTTGCTCGACGCGTTCACCGCCCGGACCGCCGGATCGCTCGAACGGGCCCGGACGCACCGGGCGTACCGGGTGGACACCCGGATGCGGACGGTCCGCCCGGAGACCCGGCGGGCCTGCTACCCGGTCGTCGCGGGCAGCGCCGCCGGCTCCCACCTGACCGACATCGACGGAAACGACTACGTCGACCTCGCGATGGGCTTCGGGGTGCTGCTCTGCGGGCACGACCCCGCCTTCGTCGCCGAGGCCGTCGCCGAGCAGGCCACCCGGGGGATCTCGGTCGGGCCGGTGGTCGACGGCACCGACCAGGTGGCCCGGCTGTTCTGCGAGCTGACCGGCAAGGAGCGGGCCTTCTTCACGGTCAGCGGCACCGACGCGGTCCGGGGCGCGTTGCGGGTGGCCGCCGCGGCGACCGGCCGGTCCCGGTTCGTGATGTTCGCCGGCTCGTACCACGGTCAGGACGACCGGGTGCTGGCCCTGCCCGACGTGCACGGCGACCCGCTCGTCTCGGTGCCGATGGCACCCGGCATCTCGCCGTCGGCCGCCGCGGACGCGCTGATCCTGCCCTACGACAGCGAACGGTCGCTGACCATCATCGAGGAGCACGCGCACGAACTGGGCGGCGTGCTCGTCGAGGCCGTGCAGAGCCGGAACCCGGGGGTACGACCCGACGCGTTCCTGCGCCGGCTGCGCGAGATCACCGCCCGGACCGGCGTCCCGCTGATCTTCGACGAGGTGATCACCGGGTTCCGGGTCAAACTGGGCGGCGCGCAGGAGTGGTTCGGCGTGGAGGCCGACATCGCCGCGTACGGCAAGTGCATCGGCGGCGGTCACCCGGTGGGCGTGGTCGCCGGTGCGGCCCGGTACCTGGACGCCGTGGACGGCGGCGGCTGGCAGGACGGCCCCGGCCAGGCGGTGCCGGAGACCACCTACATCGGCAGCACCTTCGAGAACCACCCGGCCACCGTGGCGGGGACGCTGGCGATGCTGCACCACCTCCGCGAGCAGGGTGGCGCCCTCCAGGACCGGTTGAACGCGGAGACCGAGTACCTGGTCACCACGCTGAACACGATGTTCCGCCGGGAGGGTGCGCCGATCCGGGTACTGCACTACGGCTCGCTGTTCCGGTTCACCTGGAAGGGCAACGCCAGCTACGCCTACCAGCCGCTGGCGATGGAGGTGTTCCACTTCCACCTGCTGCTGCGCGGCATCTACCTGTGGGAGGGCCGGACCTGCTTCCTGTCGACCGCGCACACCCGGGCGGACGTGGAGCGGGTGGTCACCGCCGCCACCGAGGCGGTCCTGGCCATGCGGGACGGCGGGTTCGTCACCGACGAGGTCCCGCCCCGGGTCGCCCCGGCCCAGGCGGCGTTGCTGGCCCGCTCCGCCGCCGCACCGCAGGATCCCGACTGGACGGTGGCCGAGGACGTGGAGCTGTCCGGTCCGGTCGACGCGGCGGCGCTGCGGCGGGCGGTCGCCGGCGTCGTGGACCGGCACGAGGCGCTGCGGGTGGTGTTCCGCGACGGTCGGCCGGAGCGCGGTGCGCCGCCGGAGTTGGAGGTCGTCGACCTCGACGGGACCGGGCTGTCCTACCAGCAGTGGTGGCAGCGGCGGCTCGCCGAGCCGTTCGACCTCGCCACCGGGCCGCTGACCCGGTTCCACCTGGTCCGCCAGGGTGACCGGGAACAGCACCTGGTGTTGTACGCCCACCACCTGGTCTCCGACGGCATCTCGATGACCGTGCTGCTGGACGAGTTGGCCGCCGGGTACGCCGGCACCGGCCTGACCGAACCGGCCGTGCAGTACACCGACCACCTGGCCCGGCTCGCGCTGCGGGACGTGGCGGGCGGCCGGGAGTACTGGCGGACCGCCCTCGCCGGGGTGCCCCCGTACACCGCACCGGCCGGGCAGCGGGATGCGGGTGACCGGCATTTCGGGGTCCTCGACGCCGAGCTGACCGCGGCGGTGCACAAGGCGGCGCGGGAGTTCGGCAGCACGCCGTTCCAGGTCCTGCTCACCGCGCACGGGCTGCTGGCACACCACCGGTTCGACACCGACGACCTCGTCATCGGGGTTCCGGTGGCGGGGCGCGACTATCCACGGGGCGTCTCCGTGGTCGGCTACTGCGCCGAGATGCTACCGATCCGCAGCCGGCTGGAGGGTGCCGGCACGGTCCAGGACTACCACCGCGCCCTGCGGCAGTCCATGCTCGCCGGTCTCGCCCACCAGGTGCCGCTCGCCGACGTGGCCGACCTGTTGGGCGGCGACGGGGTCTTCCCGCTGCGGACCGTCTTCAACCTCGACCACGCGGTGGCCGCGCCCCGGTTCCCGGGGCTGTCCGCGCGGTTCCGCCCGGTGCCGGCCCGGGCCGCCCTGGTCGACCTCCGGCTCGACCTGATCGAGTCGGGGGACCACCTGCGGTTGACCGTCGACTACCGCACCAGCGTGCACGACGCCGGGCAGGTGGCCGACTGGGCGGACCGTTTCGTCGCGACGGTACGGGCCGTCGTGGCCGGTCCGCACACTTCGCTACGCGAGATCAAGGAGGTGACGTCATGAGGATTCCGACCGTGCACATCGGTGCGCTGGCCGCTCACGACCCGGCGGCCATCGCGGCGGTACGGCAGGCGACGAGGCAGATCGGCCTGTTCTACCTCGACCTGCGGCCCGGGATCGGCGCGGAGACCTTCGACGAGCTGTTCGTCGAGACGCGCCGGTTCTTCCACGCCGCCCCCGAGGTCAAGTCGGCGATCAGCGTCCGGCACTCCCCGCACTACCGGGGTTTCGTCGCGCCGCGTGAGGAGTCGACCAACGGCACCGAGGACCTGAAGGAGTCCTGGGAGTTCGGCCGGGAGGCGACCCCGCCGCCGGACGCCGAGCCGCAGGACTGGTTCGTCATGTACGGCGGGAACCAGTGGCCCGACCCGGCGCGGCTGCCCGGGTTCCGGCCGACCGTGGACCGCTACACGGAGTGGGTGTCGCAGGTCGGCCGGACCGTCGTCGAGGCGCTCGCCCGGTCGATGGGGCAGCACGACGTCCTCGGTAAGCCCGACTCGGCCTTCGGCGAGGACCTGCACTGGTTCTCCCGGCTCATCTACTACCGGGACAGCGACGAGTACCGGGGGGAGGACGTCCGCCTCGGCGAGCACACCGACAGCGGCATGCTCACCGTGAGCATCCAGGACTCCGACGGCCTGGAGGTGCGTACCCAGGACGGCGAGTGGCTGCTGGTGTCGCCGCCGCCGGGTGCGTGCGTCGTCTTCACCGGCGAGCTGATGGGGCTGTGGAGCGGTGGCTACTACCCGGCCTGCCGGCACCGGGTGCACGCCGACAACCTGCGCGGTGACCGGGTGTCGGTGATCTCCTTCTTCATCCCGGAGCTGGGCAGCGTGCTGCGTCCCATCGACCCGGCGGACGCGGTCGCGGCGGAGGGCACCGACGCGGCGGTCGCGGTCGCGGCGGACAATCCGTGGTTGCGTCCCGGCGAGCGGGGCGACGCCGTCGAGCCGTTCGTGGTCGGCGAGCGGGAGTGGACCCGGGTGCACGAGATCTTTCCCCGCGGCGCCGACGAGCAGGAGGTGACGAAGTGAGCAGGCAGCAGACGTTCCACGAGGTCCCGGTGATCGACGTGGGTGCCCTGGTGGTCCCGGATCCGGACCCGGAGGCCCTCGACGAGACGGTGCGCCGCATCGGCGACGCCTGTCGGGACGTCGGATTCCTGTACGTGCGCAACCACGGTCTGCCCGACGGGCTGTCCGAACGGATGATGGCGCAGACCCGGGCCTTCTTCGACCTGCCGATCGAGGAGAAGATGAAGCTCCGGCTCGGTCAGACGAGCCAGTTCCGGGGCTACATCCCGATGCTCGCCGAGGTGACCGCCACCAAGCGGGACTACCACGAGTGTCTCGACCTCCAGCCGCTGTCCGGTCGGGACGCGGAGACCATCGCGGCGGCGAAGCTGGCCCGCCAGGGCCGGCACCCGCTCGACGATCCGGACCAGTGGCCGGCGGCCCTGCCGGAGTTCCGGCCGGTGATGATGGAGGCGTGGAGCGCGCTCACCCGGCTCGGCGAGCAGCTCGCCGCCGGGATGGCGCTCAGCCTGGGCCTCGACGCCGGGTTCTTCCAGAAGTACGCCGGTGACGAGCTGTGCGACCTGCGGCTGTCGCACTATCCGCCGTTCCAGCCGGACCGCAGCCTCGACGACGTGGAGTTCGGCATGGGCGCCCACGTCGACTACGGGTTCCTCGCGATCGTCCAGCAGGACGGCGTGGACGGCCTGGAGGTCCGTAACCCGGACGGCGAGTGGGTCAACGCGCCGCACATTCCGGGCACGCTGCTGGTGAACATCGGCCTGATGATGCAGCGCTGGACGAACGACCGTTACACCGCCACCTGGCACCGGGTGCGGTTCCCGGGCGGGCGGCACCGGTACTCGATGCCGTTCTTCTTCGAGCCCGCCTTCGACGCGGTGATCGCTCCGGTGCCGGAGTGCTGCGGCGCGGACGACCCGCCACGCTACGAGCCGGTGCAGTTCGGCACCTGGGTCGTCGAGCAGTTCTCCACCGCGTACGACAACAAGGAAGACCAGGCGTGATGGGCGACTCGGCAGCGGCGCGGCGGCGCGTCGGCGTGGTGGGGGCGGGCGCGATCGGCACCAGCGTCGGGGCCGACTTCCTGTTGCACGGCTTCGAGGTCGTCTTCGTGGACCGCGACGAGCGGACCCTGGCCGAGGCGGCGGCGAAGGTGGCCGAGGGGGTCCGGTTCGCGCCGCTGCTGCGGCCGGGCCTGCGCCGGTTGTCCCGCGCCGAGCTGGCCGAGCGCACCCGGTACGTCGTCGACCTCGGTGAGCTGGCCGGCTGCGAGTTCGTGGTGGAGAACGTCACCGAGGACTGGGCGGTCAAGCGGGACCTGTACGCCCGGCTCGACGCGGCGCTGCCACCGGGGGTGGGCATCGGGGTGAACACGTCGAGCATCTCGATCCAGCGGCTGGCGGCCGAGACGACCCGGCCGGAGTGGATCGTCGGTATCCACTTCATGAACCCCGCCTACGCCACCGAGGCGGTCGAGGTGATGCGCGGCGCGAACACCTCGGACGACTGCCTGGCGTACGTCGAGGAGCTGGTGCGTTCCCTCGGCAAGCAGGCGATCGTGGTGGGCGATTTCCCGGGCTTCGTCAGCAACCGCATCTCGCACGTCTTCTTCAACGAGGCGGCCCGGCTGGTGCAGGAGGAGGGGGTCGAGCCGACGGTCGTGGACCAGGTGTTCAAGCGCTGTTTCGGGCACACCATGGGTCCGCTGGAGACCGCCGACCTGATCGGCCTGGACACCGTCGTGCTCACCCTGCGGCACCTGCGGGAGAGCACCCACGAGGACCGGTACGAGCCCTGCGGGCTGCTGGAACAGAAGGTCGCCGACGGCGAGGTGGGCCGCAAGGCGGGCCGGGGCTTCTACCGCTACTGATCCCTGCCGGCCGGGCGCGGTGGGTCAACCGCGCTCGGCCAGCAGGAAGAACTCGTCCTCGGTGGCCTGGTCGTCGACGATGCGCAGTCCGTGGTCGGCACAGAACCGCTGGACCACCCGCCGTTCCCGCGCCTCGATGTTCTGCCGCTTGGCCATCGCCACCCGTGAGCCGCTGATCAGGAGCCGGTCCGCGGGGGCCGCGGCGAGCACCGGGGCGAGCTGCGGTTCCTGCCGGAGGACGACCGGCACCACCTTGAGCAGCCAGGCCACGTCGCAGGTCGCCGGCAGCCCCCGCCGGTGCAGCGCGTCCCAGCCGTCGGCGACGTTCCACTGTGCCGCCCGGACGAGCCCCGCCGGCACCCGCGCCGCGTACGCCTCGACGGCGGCCACCGCGCTGGCGTCCTTGTCGGGCGCCCAGTACTCGGTGATGCCCCGCTGCCGGAGCCAGTCGGCACCGAGCAGGGTGGGCAGCACGCCCGCGCCGACGTCGACGACGACCCGGCTGTCGGGCGGGTTGGTCGTTTCGAGCACCCGGAGGAACTCGTCGCGGTGGCCGAGCCGTTCCGCCGTGCTGACGTGGGCGGCGGCGATCGCCGTCGCGGCCTCGTCCACCTGCCCGGCCGGGGCGTCCGCGGGCAGCTCGACCAGGGTCCAGAGCGCGGTGTCGAAGGCGGCCGGCTCGGACCGGTAGGCCCGCAACCGGTGGTAGATCGTCTTCTTGGTGAGGGTGGCGGCGTCCTTGTAGACCCGGGTGCGCTGCGCCTCCTTCGCCGAGCCGGCGGAGTCGACCACGGCCAGCAGTTTCGGGTTGCGACGCCACTCGTCGAGGATCACCTCGACCGCCCGCTGCTCGTCGATCCGGTACCGCCGGACCACGTCGGCGGCGAGGTCGGCGGCGAGGTCCGCCAGGATCCGGCTGCCCTGCTCAGACAAGGTCGATCTCCCGCCACGAGCTGTGCAGGGCACTGGTGGGGAACCACTCGTCGTGCAGTTTGAGCACGTCGTCGAGGTATCCGGGCAGGGTGCCGCTGGCGAGGTGCGTCCGGATCGTCTGGATCGTGACCAGGATCGTCCACAGGTTGTGCACGATGAGCTGCTCGGTGTCGGGCATGACCCGGGGCGGTTCGCCCTGGCAGACCGGGCAGGCGCAGACGAACTCGCCGGCCGCGAGCTTGTCCAGGTCCTGGAGTGCGCCGTACGGGGTCATGTACCACCCGGTCTGGGCGTAGTGCCCGTACGAGGCGGAGTCGAAGACGTTCACGCCGCAGGCGACCAGGAAGGGCAGCTCCACCGGGTCACCGGCGCCGTAGACGTGCATCGGGACGTCCGGGCCGATGATCTCGCGCGCCTCCGCCGAGGTCCGGCCGACGAACCGGAGGTCGTGGTTGCGGTTGAAGAAGGGCACCAGCGAGCCGAGGGCGAGGTACCGCACGCCCAGGTCCCGCAGGAACTCGACGCTGCGTTTGCGCAGGTCGGCGTAGCGTCCCCCCTGCTGGACCCCGACCAGGATGCCGCGTTCGACGAGGCCCATCGCCTTGACGATGCGCTTCTCGGTCGAGACGAGCTTCGCCTCGGCGACGGCCTTCTTGTCGCCGGGCGGGGTGATGAGGTCCAGCGGGGAGACGATGTCGCTGCCGATCCGGTCCTGGAACCGGACGATGTCGGCGTTGTTGAGGTAGAGCTGCCGGGTCAGGCCCTGGAACGCCCCGGAGTCGGTGGTGACCAGCCCGTCGAAGCCCAGGTAGTCGTGCAGTCCGGGGCCCTCGACGAGCTGTTGCCGCAGTTCACGCTGCTTGTAGAGGAAGTACGAGTTGACGATGCAACCCTCGATCTCCGGTCCTTCCGACCACGCCGACCGCAGGGCCTGCATCCGGTGTGGCTGGTAGACCGGGAGGAAGATCGGCAACTCGAACTTCCGCCCGTTGTTGATCACAAGCTCACGCGAGAACATCAGGTCACCTTCGTCGGCCTCACACCTTGGCGACCAGAAAGCTACCAGCAGCCAGATAGTCGATCTGGGTCTTCTCGAACGTGGCGATGGCGTCCGCGGGCGTGCAGATGATGGGCTCCTGGTCGTTGAACGACGTGTTGAGCACCATCGGCACCCCGGTGATCCTCTTGAACTCGGAGATCATCCGGTGGTACCGGGGGTTGGTGGCCGCGCTCACCGCCTGGAGCCGGCAGGTGTCGTCGACGTGCAGCACCGCCCCCATCAGCGGCTTCTTGTCCTCCTTGGCCCGGTAGGTCACCAGCATCATGTCGGCCGCCAGGGTGTCCCCCGGCACCTCCATCCAGTCGGCGACGTCCTCCGCGAGCACGCTCGGCGCGAGCGGCCGGAAGTACTCGCGGTGCTTCACCTTCTGGTTGAGGATCTCGCGCATCGCGCGGTCCCGCGGGTCGGCCACGATGCTGCGACAGCCCAACGCCCGCGGCCCCAGCTCCATCCGTCCCTGGAAGTAGCCGACCACCCGGCCCTCGGCGACCAGCCGCGCCACCGTGGCGTCGATGTCGTCGGGGACCGTGTAGGACAGCTCGCGCCGGTCCAGCTCCGCCCGGATCTCCTCGTCCGAGAACTCCGGTCCCCAGTACGCGTGCGTCATCGGTGCCGTCCGGGGCCGGTCGAGTTCGCCGTTCCACACGTACAGCGCCGAACCCACCGCCAGACCGGCGTCGTTGGCCGCCGGCTGCACGTAGAGGCTCTCGAACCCGGACTCGGCCAGCAGCAGGGTGTTGGTCACGCAGTTGAGCGCCACCCCGCCGGCCAGGCAGAGGTTCGCCGAACCGGTGCGTCGCCGCAGGTTGTCGGCGAGGTGCAGCATGATCTCGTTGGTCTTGGCCTGGAGCGCCGCCGCGATGTGCTCGTGCACCGGCTCGATGTCGTCGCCCGGCCGCCGCGGCGGGATCCCGAACAGCTCGACCAGCCGGTCGTGGTAGGCGCTCGGCGGGTAGTACATGATCTCGGCGAAGCGGAGCGCATCGGCGTCCATGTCGAACCCGCCGTCCGGCGTCGGCCAGGCCAGCCGGTCGAAGGCCGCCCGGAACACGGCGGGGTCGCCGTACGCGGCCAGCCCCATAACCTTCGCGGCGTCGTACACCCCGAAGCCGAGCAACACCGAGATGGTCTCCCACAGGTAGCCCAGCGAGGCGGGGTACCGCACGTCGAGCAGCGACTCCAGGGACCGGTCCCGCCCGTGGTACAGCCGGGTCGACCAGGCGTCGTCGCCCAGCGCGTCCACCACCAGGACGGCCGCGTCCCGGTACGGCGAGGCGAGGAACGTCGAGGCGGCGTGCGCGGTGTGGTGCGGCACCCAGCGGAAGTCGCCCCGGAACCCGTGCTCGGCCAGCACCTGCGGGATCTTCGGCACGTTCGCCAGGAACCGGGCCCGGTCGCCGGCGTCGTTCCACGCCGAGGGCAGCCCCTCGGCGTGGACCCGCCGCATCTCGTCCAGGTCGGCCGCGCAGGTCGCCATGTCGACGTCGGCCAGGGTGATGCCGGCGTGGCCGAGGACGTAACCGATGGCCTGCATCGGCAGCTCGTGCGGGTTGTCCGAGCGGGCCTGCTTGCCGTGCTTGACCCGGTTGAAACGCTCCTCCTCGGCGGTGGCCAGCAGCACGCCATCCTTCAGCAGCGCCGCGGACGACTCGTGGTAGACGCTGTTGACACCGAGTATGTACACGGTCTCACCCCTTCAGGTTCGGGAAGTAGTCCTCGGCCCCGCCGGTGCGCCGCACGTCCCAGGTCGCGCAGTGCAGCGAGCCGCCGTACTCGTAGACCTTGCGGAACGGCACCTTGACCACCTCGAAGCCGCGTTCCTCCAGCAGGTCGTGCATGGGCTTCTCCTGCTCCTCGCACACCACCACGTCCGGCGCGATGCTCAGCACGTTCATCGACAACCACTTCGACGACTGGCAGTACAGCGGCATCTCGTGGTTGTCGGTGCTCGGCGTGGGGGCGTCCAGCAGCTCCCAGCCGTTGTCGAGGAACAGCCGCTCCTCGCCCTCGCGCAGCGGGCGGTCCGGGTTGGTCAGGATCAGGCCGGGCCGCAGCGGCACGAAGGTGCAGTCGATGTGCGACGGGAAGAAGTCCAGCGGGAAGTGGACGGTGTGCACCCGCAGGCCCTTGGGCTCCAGGTGCCGGCGGAGCCAGTTGATGCCCTGCCGGTTGGTCGTCATCGACTCCTGGACGATCACGTCCCGGCCGAACCGGCTCATGTCCGCGGCGTCGAAGACGACCTCGTCCTGGGTGACGCAGAACTCGAAGTTGTGCATCTCGGCGTGCCGCTTCTCCAGCGGCCAGTCCCAGAACTCCTGCCGGTACATGTCGTCGGCCATCGACGGCTTCGGCGCCGCCGTCCACACCATCTTCGGGTCGTTGTTCCAGTAGTGGTAGATGAGCGGCCGGTACGGCAGGTACTCGAAGAACCGTGCCCGGCGGGACATGGTGGCCTCGATGATCTCGTTGCCGATGGTGATCAGCACGTCCCGGGGGCAGACCCCGCAGTACTGGTTCGACACCTCGAAGGTCGGCGCCTTCACGGAGGTGGTGTAGTCGAACGCCTCGGGACGGCGGACCGTGACGCCGTACCCCTTGAGCACCTCGGCCAGGTGGTCGAGTTCCTCGTTCGCGCCCTTGACCATGTCGTCGGGCTTCGGCCCGGTGGGGAAGGGACCACCCGAACCGTCCCGCAGCTGGGGACGGGAACCGGGCTCCACGGGCTCGAAGGCAGCCCCGTCGGCGCGACCGACGATGATCTCCTCCAGCGGATCCCACTCGTTCCAGGCGTTCACCAGCGGGGGAACTGCTGTGGTCATGACTGTCACCTTCCGTTGTCCGAGGGCCCCGGGGCTTCCGATCGGCGCTGGGCGGCCCGCCAGGACGTCAGTGTCAGCTGGCTGATCTGTGTCTCCTGAATCTGCGAGGTGCCCTCGATGACGCACTGGATCTTGGCGTCCCGGAGGTGCCGCTCGACGCTGCTCTGCGCCGAGCACCCGTAGGCACCGTGCACCTGCACCGCGTCCGAGGCCACCGCGAAGGCGTTCTCCGACGCGACGTACTTGGCGATCAACGTCCGGCGCACCGCGTCCCGGTCCCCCGAACTCCGCGCCCGGGTCGCCGCCTCGCACTGCATGCGGGCGGCGTCGACCGCGCACACCATCCGGGTGACCATCCGGGCGACGAGCTGGTGGTCCCCGATGGGCGTGCCGAACTGTCGACGCGTGACCGCCCGGTCGAGGGAGGCGTCGAGGCAGGCCGCCGCCAGGCCGACACTGCCCCAGGCCGTGCTGAACCGGCCGTGGTCCAGCGCGGCGGTCGCCACCGCGTCGAAGGCGAGCGGCCCCTGGGCGACGACGTGCTCGGCCGGCACCGCACAGTCGTCGAAGCGGACGGCCGCGAGGTGGGAGGCGCGCAGGCCGAGCAGGTCCGCCTGCGGCGTGACGTGGACCCCGGGGGTGTCGCGTTCCACCACGATCGCCGCCACGTGCCCGTCCAGCCGGGCGAAGACCAGGAAGACGCCGGCCCGGGCGGCGAAGCTGATCCACGACTTCTCCCCGTTGAGCACCACGGATCCGCCCCGCCGTTCGGCGACCGTGGCCGCCGCGCGGGCGTCGCTGCCGGAGTGCGGCTCGGTGAGCGCGAACGACCCGTAGACGTCACCGGCGGCCAGCCGCGGCACCCAGCGGTCCCGCACCGGCGGTTTCGCCCACCGGTGCAGGGCGTGCGCCACCATGCCCTGCACGCCGATCAGGTTGCGGACGGAGCCGCACGCGCGACCCGCCTGCTCGTTGAACCGCCCGAGCAGGTCGGCGTCGAAGCCCCGGCCACCGGCCTGCTCCGGCAGCGAGGGCACGAGCAGCCCCTGGGCACCGAGCAGCCCGGCGACCTTCTCGTCCATCTCCTGCGCCCGGTCCCACGCCCCGGCGTTCGGCGTCACCACCCGGTCCAGCAGGTCCCGGCTCTGCCGCAGCACGTCGGCCCGCGACCCGTCCACGTCGACACTCACTGCGTCACCCCCACCCGGACCGCCTCCGGCCAGTTCCGCGGCTCGAGCCCGTGCTGCGTGACGAACGCGTACGCCAGGCGTTCCAGGCCGAAGCCGACGCAGCCGGTGTGCCCGGGGCCGCCCGCGTCGGCCCGGGTGATGTCGAACACCTCGCCGAAGTGGCTGCCGTGCAGGTTGAACGAGCCCACCGCGATGCTGCGCCCGTCGGCGACGTCGGCCACCAGCTCGTACTTGAGTTCCATCAGCCGCTGCGAGAGCACGCTGTCCTTGGAGGCGTCGCCGAAGAAGTGGTCGTTGGCGACCTCGCAGCGGGCGGCGAGCCCCAACTGGTCCACCAGCGCGAACGCCGCCTCCAGGAACCGCCGCCGGGACTCGACGACGTACTCCTCGGGGCCGAGGAACACCGTCTCCCGGATGGTGAAGTCCCAGAGCCGGTCCAGGCCCGACTCGTAGCGGGACTCGAACCGGAAGCTCTTGCCGCGCGAGGTCACCACCCGCCGGTCCACCGAGGTGCCGGCGAGCTGGTTGAAGGTGTGGTAGCACATGGTCGGCGGGAGGCAGTACCGGTCGTCCCGGCACAGGCTGAAGATCTCCGGCGTGATGCGCCGCCCGGCCTCGCGGTAGCGGCGCAGGAACGTCTCGTAGTTGTCCGCGTCGTTGTGCAGGCGCGTGACGAACATGACGAAGTGCGGGAACGACTCGAAGTAGCTCTGCCGTTCGAGCACCTCCAACGGGAGCAGCGTCGGGTACCGGTACTCGGTGCTGTCCGGCATGCCCAGCGCGATGGCCCGTACCTGCCGGTCCAGGTGGTCGACCAGCCTGATCATCAGGTCACCGAAGGTCATCGTGCCGGGGCCGGGCGCGTGCACGAGGCCGGCCCGCACCATCTCCGGCAGCGGATCCGGCCACTGTTCGCCGCGTCGCGCGGAGGTCCACAGCACCTTGGGCCGCCAGCTGCGCTGGACCCGCACCTCCCGCTCCACCACCCGGTTGATCTTGTCGGTGAGGTGCGCGACGGTGTCCGTGGGATCAGGGACGAGCGTCAGCTCCAGCGCCTCAACCCCCTCGTCGCCGCGCACGAACGCGAAGTCCCGGACGTCCGGACTGATGAAGTGGATCCGCTTGCCCAACTCGGCCTCGAGCCGCACCGGCAGTGGCCGGGACAGCGGAACGCGGACGGTCGGGGCCGTCAGGGCGGGTGGCGTCACGGTCACGGCCCGGTCAGCCGGAGCACGAGGGCGTCGATGTCCTTCACCGACCGGAAGTTCTCGAACACGAGGTCCTCACCGTCGATCTGGAGGTCGAAGGTCTCCTCGAGGAACGCCACGAGCTGGACGACGAACATCGAGTTCACCAGCCCCAGGGCGAAGATGTCGTCCTCGTCGGCCACCGGCTCGGCGATGTGCTCGGCCAGGAACTGGCGAATCTGGGCTGTGCGATCCACGCATCTCTCCCGATGTGGAATCCGGCGGCAACCCGCAGGCGCACCTGCGGGTTCGCCTCTGACAGTTCGTACCCGTGGCGGTACCCGGCGGGCGGCTCCACCGTCGCCGGTCCCGGGCGGCTCAGCTCCGGCCCGGGTGTCGGCGCAACGCTGCGACCACCACCTCGGCACCGCCGCCCGCCGTGTCCGTCGCCCGTCGCAGCGACCGGTGCGCGGCGAGCACGGCCAGGAAGATCGACTGTACGGAGTCCCCGCTGGTGGCGCACCCCCAGCCGGTACGGTCACCGACCGCGACCTCGGCGTAACACGCCTGCACGGTCCGGCCCGCCACCTCGGCGACCTGCTGCGCGGTCCGCCGGACCAGGCCCGTGGCACCGGTGGTCCGGGCGATCAGCTCGACGGCGTCGGTCGCCGGGTCGGTGGCGGACACCCGCGTGGTGACCGGGACGCCACCGAGCCGCAGCCGGGCCTCGTAGGCCCCGTCGTCGCCCGCGACCCACTCCTCGACCCGGTTGTCCGGCTCGTCGAAGAAGTACAGCTCCCGGAAGGCCGTCCACAGCACCGGCGGCGGGATCTCGCCGTGCGCCTCGGCCACCACCTGCACCGCCGCGGCGAAGTCCCGCTGGAGATCGGGCGGGGGGAACAGCCCGCTGACCGAACGGAGCACGTGCGCGATCCCGGACTTGCCCGACTGGCTGTTGACCCGGATCAACCGGTCGTACGGTCGGCCCAGGTCGGCCGGGTCGACCGGCACGTACGGCACCTGCCACCGCTTGACCTGCCCCGGCTCGGCCGGTGTCAACTGGACGTCGAGGCCCTTGCGGATCGCGTCCTGGTGGGTGCCGGAGAACGCGGTGAAGACGAGGTCGCCGCCGTACGGGTGCCGCGGGTGCACCGGCAGACCGGTGCACTCCTCGACGACCCGCCGCGCGTGGTCCAGCTCCGAAAAGTCGATCATCGGATCGACGCCCCGGGAGAAGAGGTTGAGCGCCAGGGTGACCAGACAGACGTTGCCGGTCCGCTCGCCGTTGCCGAAGAGGCAGCCCTCCACCCGCTGGGCACCGGCGAGGAGGCCCAGCTCCGCGGCGGCGACGCCGGTGCCCCGGTCGTTGTGCGGGTGCAGGGAGAGGATCACCCCGTCCCGCCGGTCGAGCGCGCGGTGCACGTACTCGATCCGGTCGGCGAAGTGGTGCGGCCCGGTGACCTCCACCGTCGCGGGCAGGTTCAGCACGACCGGCCGCTCCGGCGACGCCTCCCAGATGCCGGTCACCAGGTTGCACACCTCGACCGCGAAGTCGACCTCGGTGGAGGTGAACGCCTCGGGCGAGAACTGGAACCGGTACCGGCCCTGCGACTGCTTCTCCACCTGCCGCGCCGAAGCGGCGATCAGTTCGAGCAGTTCCTCACGGTCCCGGCGCAGCACGATCTCCCGCCACAGTGGCGCGGTCGCCACGCAGAGGTGCACGACCGCCGACCGGACCCCCTCCAGCGAGTCGATCGTCCGTTCGATGGCCTCCTCCCGCGCGGGCGTGAACACCACGATCGTGACGTCGTCCGGAACGAGGTCCCGCTCCGCCAGCATCCGGACGAACCGGAAGTCGAGTTCACTCGCGGCGGGGTAGCCGACCTCGATCTCCTTGTAGCCCATCCGGACCATCAGCTCGAACATCCGGAGCTTGCGCTCCGGCGTCATCGGCTCGACGAGGGCCTGGTTGCCGTCGCGCAGATCGACCGGCACCCACAGCGGCGCCTCGGTGATCTCGCGGTCCGGCCAGGACCGACCGACCCCCAGCCGCACCCCGGGGTCGCCGCTGGGCCGGTACTTCTCGTGGGGCATGCCGCTGGGCTGCTGGCGCTGCCAGAACGGCCGCCCGGTCACGGTCGCCCCGGTGTCTACCGCCTCACCGCTGCCCATCGTCCGCTCCCATCGTCGAGGCCTGCTCAGCAATGCTCGGACAGCGGAAGAAGTCGGCGAGCGACAGCGGGTAGCCGGCGGCGGAGAGCTGGCCGACGATCCGCAACGCCGCCAGCGAGTCCCCGCCCAGCTCGAAGAAGTCCGCCTCCGGTGGCAGGTTGGCCAGCCCGAGGACGCTCTCCCAGGCCTGGGTGACCGCGGCGAGCGCCGCCGTCGACGACCCCACCGGCACCGCCGCCGGGGCCTCGTCCCCGACCCGTCGGGGCCGGACCACCACGCCGGGGCGGTCGGGCGTGGTGTCGGCCTGGTGGGCGAGCTGCGCCAGGAAGGCCGCGACCATCCCCCGCACCTCCGCCGCGTCGACGCAGCCCCGGCCGAACTGGGCGAACACGTTCACCTCGTCGCCGCTGAGCGGATCGGCGAAGACACTCAACGGGTACGGGCACGAGTCGAGCCGCGGCTGCATCCGGGTGGCCCGGTCGCCGATGCCCAGCCGCAGCGGCAGCTCCAGGCTGAAGGTGCTGTTCACGATGTCGAACGCGAGCGGCGACGCGCTGCGTCCGGCGCGGGCGATCACGCTGAACGGCGCGTGGTGCTCGTCGGTCACCGCCAGCTCGGCCTCGACCGCCGCCAGGACGTCGGCGAAGTCCAGGTCCCGCAGCGGCACGGTCACCGGCAACGTGTTGACGTACATGCCGACCGACGAGGCGTCGCTGCTGGACCGTCCGTGTGCGGGCACGCCCACGGTCAGCGCGTCCTGACCGGTCCACCGCCCGGCCGCGATCATCCAGGCCGTCAGCATGAGGCGGAACGGCGTGGTGTGCGCGCGGACCGCCGCCTCCCGGAGCCGCTCGCCCAGCCGACCGGTGCTGCGGACCTCGATGGCGCTGCCGTCGGCCAGCTCGGGATCGAACTCGCGGCGCAGCCGGAGCGGCCGGTACGTGTCGCGCCGGCCCTCCCAGAACGCCACCACCTCGGCCGGGGTGTCGACAGTGGAGGGCTGCTCGTCGACCCGCGCCGGCCGTGCGGGCAGGACCCGGCCGTGGTAGCTCTCGGTGATCTTCTCCAGCAGACCCTGGATCGACACGCCGTCGGCGACCGTGTGGTGCAGGACGAGTTGCAGGACGGCGGTGTCCGTCTGCGCCACCGGAACCAACGCCACCCGCATCAGCGGCCCGGTGAGCAGGTCGAACGGCTCGTTGTACTGCTCGTCCGCGGTACGCATCGCGGCGGCGAGAGTGGCCACCGGGTCGAAGACCTGCACCAGGTCCCCGCCGGCGTGGCGGGCCTTGGCCTCGGCGACCAGCTCCAGTGTGCCGTCCCGGCCCTCCCGGAACGACGCGACGACCGAGGGGTGCGCCCGCACCACGGATCCGACGGCCACCCGCAGCCGCGCCTCGTCGAGGGCGCCCTCGACCACGAACGCGGCCGTGACGTTGTACCGGGGCGACCTCGGCGCGACGTGCCAGAGGAACCACAGGCTGCGTTGTTCCTGGTTGACGGGGAAGACGTAGGCGTGGTCGTCGGTGTCGGTGTCGACCACCTCGTCGACCGTCGCCACCGCGTCCCTGAGGGCGGCCTCGTGCTCGGCGCGCAACGCACGCATGTCCGTCTTGCCGTTGTGCGTCAGCGGCATCCGGTCGCGGAACAGCACCGAGGCGGGAACCGCAGCCCGGGGCAGCCGCGCCGCCACCCAGTCCTTGATCTCCCGGGCCGTGGTCCCGGCGCCGGCCACCACGGTGGCCGCGACCCGTAGGTTTCCCGACCTGGGGTGGGTCACCGTCAGCGCCACGGCGCGGTCCACCGCCGGGTGGGCGGTGAGCGCGGCCTCGATCTCGCCGATCTCCAGCCGGACGCCGCCGACCTTGATCTGACCGTCGGTACGACCGTGGAACTGGAGGGTGCCGTCCGGGTTCTCGGTGACCTGGTCACCGGTGCAGTAGTACCTGCGGGTCACGCCGTCGGGCCCGACGAGCCGGCGGAACTTCTCGGCGGTCAACTCGTCGTCGTGGAGGTACCCGCGGGTCACCTGCGGCCCTCCGATGCACAACTGACCCCGGGTGCCCGCCGGCACCGGCCGCAGTTCGTCGTCGACCACGGCGATGGACAGGCCGGGCAGCCCGACCCCGATGTCCGGGTAGGTGTCGGCGTTCGTCTCGTCGGCGGGCCGCACCACACCGCCGGTCGAGATCACCGTGCACTCGGTCGGCCCGTACAGGTTGACCAGGGGGAACGGGAGGGTGGCCGGGGGCCGCTTGCGGAGCCGGTCCCCGCCCGCGTACAGCTCGCGCAGGCTGGTCGGCTGCCCGGTCCAGTCCAGGGCGATGAGTTCCTCGGCCAACTGCGGGGACACGAAGGAGTGCGTCACGTCGTACCGCGCCCACGCCGTGCGCAGCGCCTGCGGGTCGAGCCGGAGCTCGTCGTCGACCACGTGCAGCGAGGCGTCCGCGGCGAACGCCACGAAGTGCTCCCAGATGGAGACGTCGAACCCGGGCGAGACGGTCACCGAGATCCGCGCGCCGTCGCCGAAGTCGTGGTCGTCGAGGCTCCAGCGCAGCAGGTGTTCGAGGTTCGCCGCGGTGCAGACGACCCCCTTCGGCACCCCCGTGGTGCCCGACGTGAAGATCATGTAGAGGGCGCGGTCGTCGGGTGCCGGAACGTCCAGCGCGGACCGGGCGGCCTCGACGTCCGTCGCGGTCACCCCCGACCAGGCGTCCGGCGCGAGGACCGCGCAGTCGACGGCGAAGGCGTCCGCCACGGTCGGCGCGGCGATCGCGAACGCCGGCCGCAACTGGCGCAGGATGTCGCGTCGGCGCAGCTCGGGAAGGGTCGGGTCGATCGGGGCGATGACACCGCCGGCCATCGCGACCGCCAGATAGGCGACCACCAGGTCGGCCGACCGGGGCAGGCAGACGGCCACCGGCGACTCGGCGGACGGATCCAGCCCCCGCGCGAGCAACGTGCTGGCCAGTGCCCTGGCCCGCCGACGGGCCTCGACCATGTCGAGGCGGACCGCGCCACTGACGACATCGGCGTTCGATTCCGGACGGCCCCACACGGCGCCGTCCACGAGAGGCGTTCCCCCGTACCTCAAAGTGGAGACTCCTCCAATTCACCCCGTGGGGTTTCGAGAGGTACCCACCGCAACGGCTGTGGAACCACGACGGCGGCTTGACGACCAGCTATACGTGGACAAGATCGTTCCTCGGCGAACCAGTTGGACCATGCCACAGCCGTCAGATGAGTGTCAATCACGTCCGGAGGGCCGGTCCGGCGGTCCGACGGCCGGCGTCGATCCGGTCGGCGCGGACGGACCCCGCCCAGGTCACAGGCCTCACCGGCGGCCCGCCGACCGGGCTGGGATCGGTTGCAGCACCTGCCGTGGCGCTGTACGTTCGAGCGGCGTCGGCTGTGGTGCGGCGGCGGCGCGGTGGAGCCTCGTCCCCACCGTCGGCGACGGCATCTGTGCGATCGGCGGGTCTCACATCGGGTCCGCAGACTCACCCGGGGGTGGCGATGTTCCTGTCCATGGTGTGGCCCGCGCCTTCGCCAGGTCGGGCACGGCCGTGACCGCGTTCGTCAGGACCCCCGCCGGCAAATGGCTGCGGCGCTACCACGCCGCGTCCGACAACCCGACCTGTCGACTGCTGCTCCTGCCCCACGCGGGCGGGTCGGCGAGTTACTTCTTCGGCTTCGCCCAGCTCCTCGCGGGCGACATCGACGTGCTCACCGTGCAGTACCCGGGCCGGATGGAACGGCACACCGAGCCGCTCGTCGGGGACATCGAGGAGTTGGCCAGGCAGTTGACCACGGCACTGGTCGAGCACGAGCTGACCGACCTGCCGCTGGCGTTCTTCGGCCACAGCATGGGCTCGCTCGTCGGCTACGAGACCGCGAGCCTGCTGGCGGGGAAGGCACACCCGGCGCGGCACCTGTTCGCGTCGTCCTGCCGGGCACCCAGCACCCTGCACGGCACAGCCGCCGTACGGACCACCGACGACACCATCATCGCCGACCTGAAGTCGTTGGGCGGCACCGACGCTGCCCTGCTCGACGACCCGGGGATGCGGGAACTCCTGCTGCCGATCCTCCGCTCGGACAGCCGGGCCGTGGAGCTCTACCGGGAACGCCCCCGCACACCGCTGCGGATCCCGGTGACCGCCATCCACGGCACCGACGACCACTGGGTCGACCAGCCGGCCGCCCAGGCGTGGTCGGAGGTGACCTCCGGTCCCTTCGAACTGCACCGGATGCCGGGCGGGCACTTCTACTTCTCGGAGCCGGACCACCAGGCGCAGATCGCCGACCTCGTCCGGGGCCGCCTGCTCGGCGTACCCCCGACGACCTGACGACCCGGCCCGGTGGCCCGCACCGACCGCCCTCGCGGTGGTCGGTCAGCCGGCGTCGGCGAACCGCAACCGGACCCGGCGCAGCGTCTCCTCGTAGAGGTAGGGGATCTCGGCCCGGTCGTTGCAGTGGTAGAAGACGTCGTAGCAGAACAGCCAACGCTCCCGGCCACTCTTGACGTCACGCGGCGGCACGATCGTGCCGGGCTGGAGGTACTCCAGGTCGAACGAGAACTCCGGCCGCTCCCGGCCCCACTCCAGGCCCTCGAAGCCGACGAACTCGCCCGCCTCGTGCGCGTTGACGAACACACCGAGCAGGAAGCCGCCCTTGCGCGGGTACTCGGTCGGCAGCGTCTCGCCCAGCGCGAGCTTGAGCGTCATCTCCCGCGGGTCGATCCCGAGGAACAGGTTCAGCATCTTCGGCACGCTGCCCCCGCCGATGCGGGAGTTCACCTCGATGATCTGGACCCGCTCCCCGTCCCACTTGCACTCGACGTGGACGAACGTGTCGTCCACCTCCAGCTTCGTCATAGCCTCCTGGAGCTGGCGATGGATCTCCGTCTCCTCCTCGGCGGACACGAACGGGGTGGGGCACAGGTTCGCCGTCTCGAAGTGGAAGTTGCCCTCCCGGTTGAACTTGTACTTCTCCTGGATCAGCAGGGGCACCAGCCGGCCGTGCTGGACGAACGCCTCGTACGACAGCTCCCGTCCATCGGTGATGAACTCCTCGACCAGGATCTGCCGCCTCGGATCCCATACCTGGTCGCCGTCGTCGACGGGGTTGAGGTCCTGGTCCTCGGCGAGCGCCGCGAAGGTGTCGCCGATCACCTCGTGCGCGGACTCCCGGTCCTGGACGAACCCGACGTAGCTGCTGGCCGCACCCCAGATCGGCTTCACCACGAAGGGCAGACCGATCTCCGCCACCAGCTCGTCGATCCGTTCCGGCGTGGCCTCGTCCGCGGAGAACACCGTGGCCCGCAACGGCATGGTGTCGGCCAGGACCCGGCGCAGCCTCGGCTTGATGCGGCAGTTCAGCTGGCCCACCATCCCGGGGAACGGCAGACCCAGCCGCTGCGCGGCACCGAACTGCGAGGACCACGTCCGGTCCCCGATGATGGAGAAGCGCAGACCGTCCGCGGCGTACGGCGCGAGTGCCGCGGCGAGCGCGTCCGCGGAGAAGACGTCCTCGCAGACCACCACCTCGTCCGCCGCGTCGGCGAGCAGGGGCGCGGCCTCGGCGGTCGAGAGCACCAGGATCCGGTGCCCCAGCCTGCGCATCTGCTGCATCCGTAGGTGGAGCTCCGGCCACATCTCCAGACCGGGCAGGGTGAGTTCGACGTAGTAGCGCGGAGCGCTGGTACCCGCAGGCATTGAGGTCACCTCTCAACGGACAGTCACGGACCCGCCCGCCGGACACATGCGGCCGGGGCTCGGCGGCGTGGGGTGAACGAGTCGTCGGCGGCGGCGCGCAGGTGTGTGGGAGACAGGGCGTGAGGAGAGGTCGGTGCCGACCTCGACGCGGCACTGCCGCCGTTCCCCGTTCGGCGCCGAGCCTACCCCGCCCGCCCCGGGGCGGCATCCTCGATGCACGTCGGGCGGCCGGGCCGGGTGGCCGGGTCGGCGAACACCGCACCGCAGCGGGCCAGCGTCACCGCTCTCCCCGGTAGACGCAGCCGGAGGTGCAGGTCTCGCGGACCATCACCGCCGAGAGCGGGACCTGGTCGACCAGCCGGTCCCAGATCCAGCGGGCCAGCACCTCGCTGGTGGGGTTCTCCAGACCGGGCACCTCGTTGAGGTAGTAGTGGTCGAGCTGGTCGCGCAGGGGCGCGAAGGCCTTCTTGAGATCGCCGAAGTCCATCACCCACCCCGCCGCCGGGTCGACGTCGCCCTCGACGTGCACCTGCACCCGGTACGAGTGGCCGTGCAGCCGGGCGCACTTGTGCCCGGCGGGCACGTGCGGGAGGCGGTGCGCGGCCTCGAAGGTGAACTCCCGGAAGATTTCCATCAGGCGATTCCTAGGTACTTGTGCGTCTGCAGACTCAACTGCCACTGCGGATGGTCGAGGCAGTACCGCACCGTGGCCTCGGTGTTGGCCACCCGGTCCGGACCGTCCATGGGCTGCAACAGGAAGTGCGCGAAGTCCAACCCCTCGAACCGGGTCGGTTCGGCACCGACCTGCGGATACACCAACTTGAGGTCGTGCCCACGGGTGAGCACGAGGTCGGCTCCCGCCTTGGGGCTCACGCAGATCCAGTCGAGTCCGGCCGGGGCCGGTCGGGTGCCGTTGGTCTCCACCGCGACCTCGAAACCCTCGGCGTGCAGGGCCTGCACGGCCGCCTCGTCGAGTTGCAGCAACGGCTCACCGCCGGTGCACACCACGTACGGCCGGCTGCGCGGGTGCCGCTGACCCTGCCACGCCGCCGCCACCGCGGCCGCCAGCTCGGCCGCCGAACGGAAACGGCCCCCGCCGGGGCCGTCCGTGCCGACGAAGTCGGTGTCGCAGAACCGGCAGACGGCCCGGTGCCGGTCCTCCTCCCGCCCCGTCCAGAGATTGCAGCTGGTGAACCGGCAGAACACCGCCGGCCGACCGGCGTGGGTGCCCTCACCCTGCAGGGTGTAGAAGATCTCCTTGACCCGGTACACCGGGCTCACCCGCCCGCCGAGGTCAGCGCCGGATCGTGGAGACCGAGCTCGGCGAAGCCCCGGGCACGCAGCAGGCACGAGTCGCACGTCCCGCACGCGCGACCCTCGACCGGGTCGTAGCAGCTGTGCGTCCAGGCGTAGTCCACGCCCAGCTCCAGGCCCCGACGGATCGTCTCGGCCTTGGTCAGCTGGATCAGCGGGGTGTGCACCCGCAGCCGCTGGCGGCCCTCGACGCCCGCCTTCGTCGCCAGGTTGGCCATCTGCTCGTAGGCGGCGATGTACTCCGGCCGGCAGTCGGGGTAGCCGCTGTAGTCGAGCGCGCTCACCCCGATGAACACGTCCGAGGCGTCCAGGGTCTCCGCCCACGCCAGGGCGAAGGAGAGGAAGATGGTGTTCCGCGCCGGCACGTAGGTGATCGGGATGTCCGTGCCGAGATCGTCCGCGGTGTCGTGGTGCGGCACCGCGAGCGCGTCGTCGGTCAACGCCGAGCCGCCGAACACGCGCAGGTCGATGTCGGCGATCACGTGCCGCGCCGCGCCGAGCCCCTCCGCCACCCGCCGGGCGGCATCGAGTTCCACCGTGTGTCGCTGACCGTAACGGAAGCTCAACGCGTAGGCCTCGTAACCCTCGTGCACCGCCATCGCGAGCACCGTCGCGGAGTCGAGCCCTCCGCTGAGCAGCACCACAGCCTTGCGCTTCGCCGCAGACATCTGCCGGCCTCCGCCTTCCCACTCGCGTCGGCGACACCGTGCCGCCCCACCCCGAAGCCCCGTCACGGGGTAGCGCCCCGGAACCCGGCTACTCTACGCAACCGGCCACGGGCAAGGGTACTGGGCTCGACCCCGTACGACCGTGCCGACCGTGGCCCACGGTCGGGACCGTCGGGCGCGACCCCGGGCCGGGACCGTCGGGCGCGACCACCGGGACCGCCGGCGCGACCCCGCCCCGGTCGGGAGGACCTGCCGCACCCTGCGGGGCGGCGGAGCCACAATGTTTCACGTGAATCCAAACCCGGGCGCCGAGATCCATCACACCGACCCGTTCGCGGTGCCGGCCGACCAGCGTTCACCGGTACGCCGACTGCGGGGCCGGCTGGCCGCGCCGGTGACGCTCTGGACGGCTCCCGGACCGGCCGGGCTGACCGTGTCGTCCACCCTGGTCGCCGAGGGGGAGCCGGACCGCCTGCTCGGACTGGTCGACCCGGAGTCGGAGCTGTGGGCCGCGGCCGAGGAGGCCGGCCGGTTCGCGGTGGCCCCGCTGGGTCCGCCCCACCGGCAGCTCGCCGACCGGTTCGCCGGCCTCTTCCCCTCCCCGGGTGGCCTCTTCGCCACCGACCGGTGGACCGAGACCGGCTACGGTCCGGTGCCCGCCGATGCCGGGAGCTGGGCCGGCTGCCGGCTGGACGCCGCCCGGGAGTACGGCTGGGCGCTGCTGGTCGAGGCCACCATCGAGACGGTGGAGATCGTCACCGACCTGCCACCGCTGCTGCACCACCGGGGTCGCTACCACCAGCTGCCCTGACCGGCCCCCACCGCGGAAGCCGGCGCGAGGGCCGGTGAGCGGGAGCCGGTGAGCGGGAGCCGGCGCGCAGGCCCGTGAACGAGAGTCGACGCGGGCCGGTGAGCGGGGTGACGCGGGTCACTGGGCGCAGATGGGGGACCGTTCGGCGCAGCTGTCTGCCGGGATCGATCTCGACCTTTCCCGGCAGGCAGTGGGCTATCTACGGTGCGCGAAACCCCAACGCCTGTGAAGGTGGTGATCCACAGATGTCCACGGACACACCCCCGCCCGCCCCCGCCGAGTCGGTGGCGGAGCGTTACCTGGCCGTACAACGGTCGGACGAGTTCGCCGGGTTGCGTCGCGCGCTACGCAGCTTCGTCTTCCCGATGACCGTCGCGTTCTTCCTGTGGTACGCGCTCTACGTGATCCTCTCCGCCTACGCGCGGGACTTCATGGGCACGAAGCTCTTCGGCAGCAACATCAACGTGGCGCTGGTCTTCGGCCTGCTCCAGTTCGTCTCGACGTTCCTCATCGCCTGGTTCTACTCGCGGTACGCCGACCGCAAGCTCGACCCGGTCGCCGACCGGATCCGCGCCGAGATCGGGGAGGTGACCCATGAATCCGGTCCTCGCGGTTGAGGCGGGTGGCGGCACCGCCCGCAACCTGACCATCACGCTGTTCCTGGTCTTCGTCGCGGTGACCCTGGCGATCACGATCTGGGCCAGCCGGCAGACCAAGACGGCCACCGACTTCTACGCCGGCGGCCGGTCCTTCTCGGGTTTCCAGAACGGCATGGCGATCGGCGGCGACTACATGTCGGCCGCGTCGTTCCTCGGTATCGCCGGCATCATCGCGCTGTACGGCTACGACGGCTTCCTCTACTCGATCGGCTTCCTGGTCGCCTGGCTGGTGGCGTTGCTGCTGGTCGCGGAGCTGCTGCGCAACTCGGGCCGGTACACGATGGCCGACGTGCTGGCGTTCCGGATGCGTCAGCGTCCGGTGCGTACGGCGGCGGCGGTCTCCACCATCACCGTGTCGATCTTCTACCTGCTGGCCCAGATGGTCGGCGCGGGCGCCCTGGTCGCGCTGCTGCTCGGGATCAAGCCGGGCACCACCTTCCTGGGCATGGACGCCGACACCGCCAAGGTGGCCACCATCATCATGGTCGGCGCCCTGATGATCATCTACGTGACCGTGGGTGGCATGAAGGGCACCACGTACGTCCAGATCGTCAAGGCGTTCCTGCTGATGTCCGGCGCGCTGGTGATGACCGTGCTGGTGCTGGCGAAGTACAACTTCAACCTGTCGGCGCTGCTCGGTGACGCCGCCGCGACGTCGGGCAAGGGCAGCGCGTTCCTCGAACCCGGGCTCCGGTACGGCGTCGAGGTGGCCGGCAACTCGACCCAGACCTTCTACAACAAGATGGACCTGCTGTCGCTCGGCATCGCCCTGGTGCTCGGCACCGCCGGCCTGCCGCACATCCTGATCCGCTTCTACACCGTGCCGACCGCCAAGGCGGCCCGCAAGAGTGTGCTCTGGGCGATCGGCATCATCGGCACCTTCTACCTGTTGACGCTGGCCCTGGGCTTCGGTGCGGCGGCACTGGTCGGCGGCAAGGAGATCATCGCGCAGGACAAGGCCGGCAACACCGCCGCGCCGCAGCTCGCCGAGGAGCTGGGCAAGTCCTTCCTCGGCGGCGACCTGGGCGGGGCGACCCTGTTGGCGATCATCGCGGCGGTGGCGTTCGCCACCATCCTGGCGGTGGTCGCCGGCCTGACCCTGGCCTCGTCGTCCAGCCTCGCGCACGACTTCTACGCCAACGTGATCAAGAGGGGGCAGACCTCCGAACGCCAGGAGGTGCGGGTGGCCCGGATCTCGGCCCTGGTCATCGGCGCGGTCTCGATCGCCCTGTCGATCTACGCGCAGAGCCTGAACGTGGCCTTCCTGGTGGCGCTCGCGTTCGCGGTGGCCGCCTCGGGCAACCTGCCGGCGATCCTCTACAGCCTGTTCTGGAAGCGCTTCAACACCTCGGGCGCGGTCTGGGCCATCTACGGCGGCCTGGTCTCCGCCGTGTTCCTGGTGTTCTTCTCGCCGGTCGTCTCCGGCGCACCGACCTCGATGTTCCCGGACCATGACTGGCAGTGGTTCCCGCTGTCGAACCCGGGCCTGCTCTCCATCCCGTTCGGGTTCCTCTGCGGTTGGATCGGCACGGTCATCTCCAAGGAGCACGACGAGGACAAGTACGCCGAGTTGGAGGTGCGCGCCCTCACCGGCGCGGGAGCGCACTGACCCGCCGGCACCAGGAGGCCCCCGCCGCGACCTGTCGCGGCGGGGGCCTCCGCCGCTGGGTAGGCTGGCCGCCATGAAGGTTGCCCAGCGGTTCGGAAGCGGTCACCGCGTCCTCGTCACCGGCGGTGCCGGGTTCGTGCCGTCGCACCTGGTCGACGCCCTGATCGGGCGCGGGTGCACGGTGGTCGTGCTGGACAACTTCGTCACCGGCTCCAAGGACAACGTCGCCCACCTGGCGGAGCACCCGCGCTTCACCCTGGTCGAGGCGGACATCTCCGAGGGCCTGCCGACCCACCACCCGGCGTTGGCCGCCCGGTTCGACGCGATCCTGCACATGGCGTCCCCGGCCAGCCCGACCGACTTCGCGAAACTGCCGGTGGAGATCCTCCGGGTCGGGTCGGTGGGCACCCTGCACCTGCTCGACCGGGCGACGGCCGACGCGGCCCGCTTCCTGATGGCCTCCACCTCCGAGGCGTACGGGGATCCGAAGGAGCACCCGCAGCGGGAGACGTACTGGGGCAACGTCAACCCGATCGGGGTACGCAGCGTCTACGACGAGGCGAAGCGCTTCTCCGAGGCGGCCACCATGGCGTACCACCGCAGCCGGGGGTTGGACGCGGCGATCGTCCGGATCTTCAACACCTACGGTCCACGGATGCGCCCGGACGACGGCCGGGCCATCCCGACCTTCATCTCCCAGGCGTTGCGCGGCGAGCCGATCACCGTGCACGGCACCGGTGAGCAGACCCGGTCGATCTGCTACGTCGACGATCTGGTGCGCGGCATCCTGCTGCTGCTCGACTCGACCGAGACCGGCCCGATCAACTGCGGCACCGAACACGAAATGACCATGCGGCAACTCGCCGAGACGATCGTGTCACTCTCCGGCAGCACCTCACAGGTGACGTACGTCACCCGCAGCTCGGACGACCCGGAGATGCGCCGCCCCGACCTGACCCTCGCCCAGGACCTGCTGGGATACCAGCCGACGGTCTCGCCCGAGGACGGCCTGCGACGCACCATCGACCATTTCCGCGACCAGCTAGGGTAGCTCCTCCACGCCACGCGGGGCACCGGACGAGCTTCACGTTCAGCGAACGCTCGACCCGCCTACGTACGCTGAAACGCATGTCAGCGACCTCGTCAGCCGGCGCTTCGCTCCCGTACCTGCACCGCAGCGCGGGCCGTGCCCCGGTGCCCGGCTCCGACCGGGGCGCCACCGGGCGCACCCGTCAGTCCGACGCGCAGTGGTACCCGTCGTACCAGGACGACCAGCCCCGGTCGGGCGGACCGGGCGGCCCCGGCACACCCGCCGGGCCGGGCGGGCCGGGGAACTACGGCCGGCGCGGGCCGCGACCGCGCTGGGGCCGGATCGCCCTGGTGGCCGGCGTAACCGTGCTGGTGGTGGCGTTGCTCGGGGGGATCGGGGCCTGGTTCTACACCCGCAACCTCAACGAGGACCTGGCCCGCACCGATCCGTTCTCGGAGATCACCGGTGGCCGACCCGCGAAGCCGGTCGAGGGGGCGCTCAACATCCTGCTGGTCGGCACGGACTCGCGGGATCCGGACGCCGCGGTCGACAAGCCGGGTGAGTGGCGGGCGGACACGCTGATCGTCATGCACATCCCGGCCGACCACAAGGAGGCCTACCTGGTCTCCGTCCCGCGCGACCTGTACGTGCCGATTCCGGAGAGCGCGGGCGCGGCCTGCGACACCGGTCGGCGTGCCAAGATCAATGCCGCGTTCGCCTTCGGTGGCCTGCCACTGGCGGTACGGACCGTGGAGTGCTTCACCGACGTCCGGATCGACAACGTGATGGCGATCGACTTCGGCGGTTTCAAGGAGGTCACCGACGCGGTCGGCGGGGTCGACCTGAAGGTGGAGCAGAGCATAACCTCGATCCACAAGCCGTACCGGAAGTTCACCAAGGGCACCATGCACATGGACGGCGCCACCGCGCTGGACTGGATCCGGCAGCGCAAGCAGTTCCCCCAGGGCGACTTCGCCCGGATGCGGCACCAGCAGGAGTTCCTGCGGGCGCTGCTGGACAAGGCGGCGAGCACGGGCACCCTGACCAATCCCAAGAAGCTGAACGCGTTCCTCCAGTCGGTGACCGACGCGGTGACCGTGGACAACGACTTCTCCCTCGGCGACATGGCCATCCAGTTCCGCAACCTGCGCGGCGAGAACCTGACGTTCCTCACCAGTCCGAACACCGGCAGCGACACCATCAACGGCGAGTCGGTGGTGGTGTCCGACCGGGAGAAGGCGTTGGCGATGTACAAGGCGATGTCCGCCGACACCATGGCGGACTGGGTGGCGGCCAACAACCAGAAGAAGGGTGCGACGGGCACCGGGAACTGACCGCCCGCGGTGGGGCGGCCCGTCGGGGCCGCCCCGTCACTGCACCCCCATGTCCCTGAGACGGGTCGGAGTCGATGCCGATGTGTCGGGCAGATGTCGACGAGCGTCATCGGAGGTCATTTCGCGACCACTTGATCATCGAGCGCCAACGGCTGTCCGGATGGATGACCTGACCCGAAAGGATGAATTCCGAAGGTAAAGGTCGGTTTCTCTGGGATTTGTGCGTGTGACGACCTCGCCTTGCCGGGAAGCGGTACGTAAAGTGGTTCCGCCCCCCGATCACGCGAGCTGGAGCACGCATGCCGGTTCAGACCAGCCCCCGCCCCACGTCGCTGAGCGCCGACCCCTACCGGGCGTCGGCCGCCGTCCCCTCACCGGGCGGTCGCGGCGGTCGGCCCTCCGGTACGGCCCGCAAGCGCACCCGGCGCAAGGACCCGCTGTGGGCCCGGTTGACCGTGGTCTTCGGCGCGGTGCTGATGCTGACCAGCGGTGTCGCGATCGTCGGCAGCAAGGCGCTGATCAGCCAGGCCACCGGCAACATCGCCCAGCGCAACCTGCTCGGCGGGGCGGGCAAGACCGAGGCCGAGGGCGGCGCCAACCTGGACGGCCCGATCGACATGCTGCTGCTCGGCGTGGACGCCCGGGAGCGCTGGGCCGCCGACGACGTCCGCTCGGACAGCATCATCGTGCTGCACATCCCGGCCAGCCACGACCAGGCGTACCTGATCTCGATCCCCCGGGACACCGAGGCGCAGATCCCGGCGTTCAAGAAGAGCGGGTTCAAGGGCGGCACCGACAAGATCAACGCAGCGTTCCAGGCCGGCGCCCGCAACGGCGGTGGCTGGGAGGGCGGCGCGCAGCTGATGGCCCAGACCATCAAGAACATGACCGGGGTCAGCTTCGACGGTGCCGCGATCATCAACTTCGGCGGCTTCAAGAACGTCATCGACACCCTCGGCACGGTGCGCATCTGCGTCAGCCACGAGGTGAAGTCGCACCACATGATGATCGTGGACGGCAAGCAGATGTGGAACGCCGACGCCAAGAAGACCGGCCGGCCGATGACCCCGGTGGTCTACAAGAAGGGCTGCCGGGAGATGAACGGCCTCCAGGCGCTCGACTACTCACGGCAGCGCTACGGCCTGCCGAACAGCGACTACGACCGGCAGCAGAACCAGCAGCAGCTGATCAAGGCGATGGCCCGCAAGGCGACCGACAAGGGCATGCTGACCAACCCGGTGAAGGTCAACCAGCTGATCAAGGCGGCGGGCAAGGCGTTCATCCTGGACACCGGCGGCGTGCCGGTCGCGGACCTGGTCTTCACCATGCGCGGGGTGACCGCCAACGAGTTGACCATGCTGCGCACCAACGGCGGCACGTTCAACGGCAACGCCAACAACCGCGAGGCGCTCAGCCAGCAGACCCTGGACATGTTCCAGGCGATCAAGGAAGACAAGCTGGCCGAGTTCGTCTACGCCAACCCGAGCGTGCTGTCCACCCGCAAGTGACCCGCCGGTAGTCCCGGCGAACCGGCCCGGCGGTCCACCGTCCCCCCGTAGCCTGACGTGAGAAGTATTCACGTTGAGCCACGGGGAGGACGCCACGGCCAGGTCAGCACGGTCCGACCGGGGGCGGGGCACCCCGTCCCCCGGCCGACGCGGGGTCCGCCCCCGCTGGTCGCGGGTGCTACTCGGCGTCGGCCTGGCCCTGGTGCTGCTCGCCGGCCTCGCCGTGGTCGGGGTACGGCTACTCGCCCACCGCTACGACCGGACGGTCAGCAGGGAGCAACTGCTCGCCCCGGACTCCCGGCAGTCCCGCACCGAACTGGACGCCGGCCTGAACTACCTGGTTGTCGGCTCCGACCGACGCGCCGGAGCGCAGCAGGCGGACCAGCGCTCCGACACCATCCTCATCGTGCACCTCCCGCCCGGCCTGCGGCAGGCGTACCTCATCTCCGTTCCCCGCGACCTGCTGGTCGCGATCCCGCCCGACGGCGCCGGCTGGGGCGGGGGACAAGACAAGATCAACGCAGCGTACGAGCACGGCGGCGGCGGGGAGGGCGGTACCCGGCTGCTCTCGGCCACCCTGACCCGGCTCACCGGCATCCGCTTCGACGGTGCCGCGCTCGTCGACTTCGCCGGCTTCCGGAAGGTCATCGACCTGCTGGGCGGGGTCCGGATGTGCGTCGACACCGAGGTCCGGTCGATCCACACCAACACCCACTTCCCAGTCGGCTGCCAGCAGATGGACGGCGCGACGGCGCTGGACTACGCCCGACAGCGCTACGACCTCCCGAACGGCGACTACGACCGGCAACGGCACCAGCAGCAGATGCTGCGCGCGATGCTGGACCGGGCCGCCCAGTCCCACCTGCGCAGCGATCCGGTGCGGCTGGACCGGGTGCTGCGGGCGGTCGGCGACTCGCTCACCGTCGACACCAACGGCGTACCCCTGGACGAGCTGGTCTTCGCGCTGCGCTCGCTGCCCGCCGACGCGCTGCACGGGGTACAGCTGCCGTCCTACCCGCAGACCATCGACGGCATCTCGTACGTGGTGCTGGACCACGGCGGCGGCGGGCTCTTCGACGCCGTCCGCACCGACCGGCTACCCGACTGGTCCCGGGCCAACCCCCGCTGGGTCAACCGGCTGTGACCGTCACCCCGGCCGCCGTCCCGGCCATCACCGGCCAACCGCCGACCCGGTCCACCGACCCACCGGCCCACCGCCGACCCGTCCCACCGACCCACCGCCGACCCGTCCCACCGGCCTGCCCGGCCCACCGCCGGCACCTCCACCGCCGCCACGCCGACCGCCGAGGTGCCGTTGCCGGCACCGAGGATCTAGGCTTGGTGACCGTGTTCGGATCCCAGGTTCCCAGCGTCCCCGTGACCGCGATCGACGACGACACCTACCTGCTCGACGTCCGCGAGGACGACGAGTGGGCGGCGGGCCACGCGCCCGGCGCCCATCACGTGCCGATGATGGAACTGCCGTCCCGGCTCGCCGAGGTGCCCACCGACCGCGACGTCGCGGTGATCTGCCGCTCCGGCGGGCGCTCCGCCCAGGTGGTCGGCTACCTGCTCGGCAACGGCTGGGAGCAGGTGCGCAACGCCGACGGCGGAATGCGGCAGTGGGTGGCCGTCGGCCGGCCGGTGGTCACCGGGGACGGGCAGCCCGGCCAGGTCATCTGAGCGTCGACGGATGGGCGATCCCCTGGTCTTCGCGCACCGTGGCGCGTCGGCCGACCTTCCCGAGCACACCCTGGCGGCCTACCTGCGGGCCCTCGACGAGGGCGCCGACGGGCTGGAGTGCGACGTCCGGCTGACCCGCGACGGACACCTGGTCTGCGTACACGACCGGCGCTTGAACCGGACCAGCAACGGTCACGGCCTGGTCAGCGCCCGCACCCTGGCCGAGCTGGAGACGTTGGACTTCGGTTCCTGGCACCCCGGGTGCACGCCGGCCGACGGCGACACGGCGCTGGACGACGCGCACACCCGGCTGCTCACCCTGGACCGGCTGCTGACCGCCGTCCGGGCCGCCGGCCGCCCGGTCCGGCTGCTGGTGGAGACCAAGCACCCGTCCCGCTACCGGGGGGACGTCGAGCGCCGGCTGGTCGCCCTGCTGCGCCGGCACGGACTGGCCGAGCCGGCCCCCGACGAGCCGGTCCAGGTCACCGTGATGTCGTTCTCCCCGCTGGCGGTGCGCCGGGTCCGCGAGCTGGCCCCGGCGCTGCCGACGGTGCTGCTGCTGGAGGTGCTGCCCCGCTGGCTGCCGCTCGGTCGGCTGCCGTTCGGGGCACGGATCGCCGGGCCGGGCATCGGCCTGGTGCGGTCCCGGCCGGAGCTGGTCCCCGCGCTGCGGGCCGCCGGCCACCAGGTGTACGTCTGGACGGTCAACGACCCGGCCGACCTGGCGCTGGTCCTCGACGCCGGGGTGGACGGGGTGATCACCGACCGGCCCGCGCACACCCTGGCCCGGCTCGGCCGGTGACGTCCGCCCCCCGGCCGGACCGGGCCGCCGACCGGTCGGGGCGGCACCGGATGCCGGAGCGGACCGACCTGCGGGGGGTGCCCGAAAGGTGTCGCACGGGGCACACTCGGGACATGCCGGAGCGCTCCGATCTCGCCGCCCTCATCGCCGACCACGGCGCGGTGATCGAGATGATCAACTCGGGCGAGGCCGGGCTGCCGGTGCTCACCGCACTGCTGGAGGCGGCCCGACCCGCGCTCGGCGCGGCCTGCGTGGCGTTCGTCGAGTTCACCCCCACCGGCGGCCAGGTGATCGCGGCCAGCGGCTGCGCCGAATGGGCCGTCGGCCGCCCGCTGCCCGCCTCCGACCCGGCCACCGTCTGCCTGCTCACCGGCCCCCGGATCCGGCAGACCAGGCTGGACCTCCTGGACGGCCAGCTCGCCGAGGAACTGGCCGCCCGCGGCCTGCGCCGCATGATCGTCGCCCGCGCCGAACTCAACGGGCTCACCGTCGGCAGCCTGCACGCCCTCTATCCCGACGACGACGAGTCCGAGAACCGGGTCCAGCACGCCACCCTCGGCTATCTCGCCTCCTGCATCGCCCACATGTACGGCGACCAGAGCGGCCTGCCGGTGCACGGCGACGGGCCGGTGGTCGCGGCGCTCGCCGACGGTCTGGCCGTGGTCGACCGGGACGGCCGGGTCCGGCTGTGGAACCCCGCCGCCGTCGAGGTCACCGGCCGCACCGCCGGCGAGGCGATGAACCGGCCGCTGCCGTTCCCGCTCCCCGCCGCCGGCCAGGTGCTCGACCACCAGCTCGCGGACGGGCAGTGGCTGCGGATCACCGCCGGTGAGCTGGCCGGTCCGGGCATGCTCCGGGTGGTCACCTTCCGCGACATCACCGACCAGCAGCGCCGCGACTCCGACCGCGATCTCTTCGTCGCGGTCACCAGCCACGAGCTGCGTACCCCGGTCACCGTCATCAAGGGGTACGCGGACACCCTCACCGACCACTGGGAGTCGCTGACCGACCACGACCGGCGGCAGGCGGCCCGGGTGATCGGTCAACGGGCCAACGAACTGGCCCGGCTGGTCGACCGGCTGCTCACCTCGGCCACCGACGTCCGCCCCGGCGACGGGCCGGCCGTCCCGTTCGATCTCGGCGAGGCGCTCCGGGCGGCGGTCCTGGACCTCCCCGGCGACCTGCGTCGCCGGCTGCTGCTGCGCGTCCCGGCCGACCTGCCCAAGACCGTCGGGGACCGGCACCGGCTGACCACCGTGCTGACCGAACTGTGCACCAACGCGGGAAAGTGGTCGCCGACGGACTCCCCCATCGAGGTGTCGGCGACGGCCGACAGCCGGACCGTGGCGTTCCGGGTGGCCGACCGGGGGGTGGGGATCCGGCCGGAACACGTGGAACGCGCCTTCGACCGGTTCTGGCAGGGCGAGTCCGGGGACCGTCGGGGTTATCCGGGTGCCGGACTCGGCCTCTTTCTCGTCCGCCGGATCGTTGAACAGCAAAATGGATGGGTATCCCTACGTCCACGAGACGGTGGCGGTACCGTCGCAGAGGTGCGGCTGCCGCGCCGGTGACCTGCCCACGGTGGGCCGGTGACACGCCGACGGACACAGGCCGAGAAGGAGCCGGGGTGTCGACGGGACGAGTCGATCGTTCGTGGTGCGTGGTGGTCCCCCACCACGCCACCGGAGCGCGGCTGGCCCGGCACCGGCTCGCCGACGAGCTGGCCGGGCTGGTCCCACCGGCGCTCCTCGCCGACCTGGTGGCCGTCCTGGCCGAGCTGGTCGGCAACGCGGTCCGGCACGCCGACCCGCTGCCCGGCGGGGTGGTCCGGGTCGCCTGGCGGTTGCGGCCCGGCCGCACCGGTCCACTGCTGTCCGTCCGGGTGACCGACGGCGGCGCCGAGGCCGGACCACGGATGCGGGCCGCTGGAACGGACGCGGTCGACGGCCGCGGACTGCACATCGTCGCCGGGCTGGCCAGCCGCTGGGGAGTCGACCGGGACGGTCTGGGGCAGAGTGTCTGGGCCGAGTTCGACCCGGCCGACTGTCGGCCGGACCTGATCTCCGCCGGCTGACCGCAGGCCGGGCCTGGTCCCGCCTCAGCCGGGCCTGATCCCGCTCAGCCCGACCTGGTTCCACTCGGGGTCCGGGTGGTCCCGCTCGGGGGTCTGATCCGGCCCGCCGGCCGGGCGGCGGGGGCGGGTCCTGCCCCCACGGCCGTCGGTCGGGCTCTAGGCTGTCTCGCCGTGAGCAAGCGTCGAAAGAACCAGCGCGTCGAGGCCGCTCCCCGCCGGGAGAAGATCCGGGACGTCTTCGTCCCCCGTCCGTTCGAAGGGTTGGCGGACGAACCGGAGTGGATCGCCCTGCGCGAACTCGTGCCGGCCGCCTCCGCGCCGCTGCGGCTCACCCCCGGACTGGTCGAGGAGCACGGCGACCGGCCGGTCACCCTGGCCACCGTGCTGCCGATGGCCGCCCCGGCGATGACCAAGCCGGACGGTCGGGTGTTCATCGGTCTCCAGCGGCACCAGCAGTCCGGGGACGTCTCCCGGGACCTGGCCGAGGCGCTGCTCTGCGCCCTGCGGACCGAGCCGGGCGGGCAGGTGACGGTGCCGCCGCTGCCCGGCCCCGGCCCCCGGCTCCAGGACATCCTGGTGGACGCCCCGCTGGACATCACCATGCACGAGGGTTTCGACTTCTGGCTCGATCCCGGCGCGGCCGACGACCCGACCGTGCAGGCGTCCCTGGAGCGGGCGAACGCGGCCGTCTACCCGACCGTCCGGCTCGCCGCGGCGCGGGCCGCGTACTGGTGCCGGGTGCCGGAGAAGGCACACGTGCGCTGGGTGCTCGGTGACGACGAGGACGCCGCGTTGGACACCCTCTCCCGGCTCTCCGCCTCGGGTGCCCTCACCCTGGGCGAGGGCACCAAGTTCGCCGGCATGTTCCGGGCGCACGGCCGGCTGGTGCCGGTCTGGGACCTCCCGGAGGACGTCCCGGCCGCCGAATGGGAGGAACCGGTGGCCGCGTTCGCCGGACGGTACGCCGACGCGCTGGCGGAGAAGGAGCCGCTGGACGCCGCCGGACGCCGGGCCCGGCAGGGGCTGCTGGGCCGCCAGCTCACCCTCCGCTGAGCACCCGCTCAGGCGCCCGGTGGGCGCAGCGGCTCGCGGACCAGCGGGCAGGACATGCAGCGGGGGCCGCCCCGACCGGAGCCCAGCTCCGAACCCGCGATCGGGACGACCTCGATGCCGGCGCGTTCGAGCTGGGCGTTGGTCTCCACGTTGCGTTCGTAGCCGACGCAGAGCCGGGGGGCCAGGGCGAGGGTGTTGTTGCCGTCGTCCCACTGCTCACGTTCGGCGGTCACCGGGTCCAGCCCGGTGTCGATGACCCGGAGCTGGTCGAGGTCCATCGCGTCGGCCGCCGCGCGCAGGAACGGCGCGGGGCCGTCCACCCGGGGCTCGCCGTCCGGGCCGGCGACCACCGTGTACGCCGACAGCGTGCTGGCCACGTTGGGGTACATCAGCACCGCGTCGACGTCGACCATGGTGCAGACGGTGTCGAGGTGCATGGTGGCCCGTTCCTGGGCGATGGGCACCACCAGCATGGTGTGGACGAGGCCGGCGGCAAAGACCTGCCGGGCCAGCCGTTCGGCGCCGGCCGGGGTGGTCCGCTCGCCCACCCCCACGGCGAGCACCCCGGGGGCGAGCAGCAGCACGTCGCCGCCTTCGAGGTGCTCCAGACCCGGGTGGTAGACGGCCCGGGTGCCGGCGAAGCGCGGGTGGTAACGGTAGATCGCGTCGGTCAGCGTGGTCTCCCGGCGGCGGGCCGGCATGGCGAGGCTGGTCACCCCGACCCGGTCGCCGATCCACAGTGACGAGTCCCGGGTGAAGAGCAGGTTGGGCAGCGGGTCGATGACGAAGTCGTGCCGGTCCATCATCGTCCAGACCAGACCGCCCGGGCGCTCGGCGCTGATCCGCAGCTCCTCATGGGCCAGGCCGGCGGTGAGCACGTCGGCGAGGGCGGCGGGATCGAGGTAGGCGAGGTGGTCGGCGACCCGCCGGCGCAGGGTGTCGCCCAGCCGGGGCGAGCTGAGCACCTGCTCGGTGAGCGCGGCGCGGGCCTCCGCGACGGCGAGCGTCTCGGCCAGCAGGGTGGCCAGGTAGAGCACCTCCACGCCCCGGCTGCGCAGCTCGGCGGCGAAGGCGTCGTGCTCCTCCTGTGCCCGGCCGACCCATGGGATAGCGTCGAAGAGCAACGAGTCGTTGTTGCGGGGGGTGAGGCGGGCAAGTTCCGGGCCCGGTCGGTGCAGCAGCACCGTGCCGAGTCGACCGACCTCGCTGTCCACGTAGTGGGTCACCCCCGCAGCGTAGGGCAGTGGTGAAGGGTGTTCAGCGGAAGAACTGAGGATGAATATGGCATTCATCCACACTCATTCCGGCGCTCCAACTTGCCGAACCCCCACAGTGGCGACGTAGGGTAGTGAGAACATAACTTTCGAGGGACCTTTTGCCGGAGGTCGCGATGACTGTCTTTCCCGCTCGTCGAGCCGTACCCACCCGGGCACTGCCGCCCGTGGCGGTGCCGCACCCCCGTCCCGACGGGTCGGCGACACTCGACCCGGCCCGGCCGACCCCGCTGGAGTGGGCCCGTCGTCGTCGGGCCGAGCGGGGTGCCCGCCGGTTGGAGGCCGCCGGTGCGCGGGCGCTCGGTCAGCTCGACCACCTCGGTCCCGCGTGGCACGTGGTCGAGTGGCCCCGCACCGACGTCTCGGACATGCTGCGTGACCACGGGCAGGAGGAACGCGCCGGTTTCCTCGCCATCGGTCCCAGCGGCCTCTTCGCGGTCAGCATCGCCGACCACGGCCGGGCCCGGGTCCTGGTCGCCGGGGACGTGGTGCAGATCAACGGCAAGCGCCCGCCCTACGTGGCCGAGGCCCGGCGGGACGCCAAGCGGGCGAGCAAGGCCCTCACCGAGGCGGTCGGGCTGCCGATCCCGGTGACCCCCGTGCTGACCTTCGTCGGCTCCGGCGTCATCAGCGTCTACGGCCTGCCGAAGGACTGCATGATGGCGACCCACCGGGAGCTGGACCGGCTCCTCGTCGCCGGCGGCAACCGGATCAGCCCGGCCACCGCCGAGAAGCTCTCCCGGGTCGCCCAGGCACCACAGACCTGGCACAACGGCACCTACCGTCCCGCCGGCGACTACCGGTGGTACGACGAGGGCCGAACGGCCGCTGACAAGCAGGCGGGTCGCCGGTAACGTCACCGGCGACGCCCCGCGGCACCGGTCCCCGCGACACTCCGGTCCGCGCCGTCGCCGGCCGCCCACCCGGGCACCCGCACCACCCACCGGCGGCTGGTGACTCCAGCGCGGTCGGCGACCGTCACGAAGACCGGCTAGCGTGGACAGACCGTCGGTGTACCTAGGAGGCGCGGTGGCCCACGTCGAACTCTCGCTCTCGGACGTGTTCGTGCCGGCCGCACGGACGCCGACAGAGTCGGGGTGCGACAACGTCGGGAAGTGGTCGGCCACCGTCTCGCACGCCGACGAGCCCTGCCTCCTCATCGACGCCGGCACCCGGGTGGTGGCCATCTCGGCCGCCGGCTGCGAACTGCTCTGTCTCGGCGCTCCCGAGGCCGTGGTCGGGCTGCCGCTGCTCGAAGGGGGCCTCCGGCTGCTCGACTTCACCGCCGCCCGGCACGAGCTGCCGGAGCAGGAGACCGACAAGATCCCCCCGCTGCTCGCCCTGCACTCCGGTCGGCTGGCCCGGGGGCTGCTCAGGGTCCAGCCCGCCGGGGACGACAGCACCTACGCGACCGTGGACGCCATCTCCACGCCGGTGCTCACCGAGGGGTCGGTCTCCGGCTCACTCACCTTCTTCTCCGCGATCTGACCACGCCCGAATCCCCCGAGGACCGGCCCGTGCCGCCCACTCCCGCGCCCCGTCCGCCGTGCCGCCGGTCGGTCACCGCCCGGCTCACCGTGGCGCTCCTCACCGTGCTGCCGTTCGCCGGGTGCGCCGCCCCGCCGGAACGCCGGGTGGCGGTCCCCGTCGCCCCGCCGGCACCGGTCGTGCCGCCGACCACGCCGCCCACCGCCCTGGCGGTGCTCCCCACCCTGTCGTCGACCGCCGTGCCGACCACCCCCGGCCCCACCGCCGCCGCGGTCGCGGTGGCCTGCGCCGGCCGCCCCTCGACCGACCGGGTGATCGGTCTGCTCCGCGGCGACGTGCTGCCCCGCAGCGTGTCGGTGCGCGCCGTGACGGGGCCGCTCTGCGCCGACGGCTGGCAGTACACCGTGCTGGCGGTCAGCGGGCACGAGGAGTTGCAGGCGGTCACCCGGGGGGAGCCGGGCGCGCTGGTGCTGGTCACCGCCGGTACGGACGTCTGCTCGATCGAGGTGAAGGCCACCGCGCCGCCCGCCATCCGGACGTTGGCCTGCGAGGCCGGGGCCGGAGCGCCACCGGGTGCGTAGGCTGGGCGACATGCCCGGAACCCCGCCGACCCGCTACGTCTACCTGGGCCCCGAGGGCACCTTCGCCGAACAGGCGTTGCGTACCCTCCCGGCCGCCGAACGCGGCAGCCGTACGCCCGCCCGCAGTGTCGGCGAGGCGCTGGAGAGCGTCCGGGCCGCCGAGGCGGACGCCGCGCTGGTGCCGCTGGAGAACTCCATCGGCGGCGCGGTCGGGGTGACCCTGGACGAACTGGCCGAGGGGGATCCGTTGGTGATCACCCGGGAGGTGATCCTGCCGGTGGAGTTCGTGCTCGGCGCCCGGCCCGGCACCCACCTCGACGGGGTACGCAGCGTGGCCGCCCACCCGCAGGCGTCCACCCAGTGCCGCAACTGGCTGCGCGCCCACCTCCCCGACGCGACGGTGATCGACGTGCTCTCCAACGGTGCGGCGGCGGCGGGTGCGGCGAACGGCGAGTACGACGCGGCGATCTGCGCCCCGATCGGCGCCGCCCGGCACCGGCTGACGCTGCTCTCCGACAAGATCGCCGACCATCCGGACGCGGTGACCCGCTTCGCGCTGCTGTCCCGCCCCGGTCCGCCGCCGCCGCCCACCGGGGACGACGTCACCTCGCTGGTCGTCTACATCGCCCACGACCGGGTGGGTGCCCTGCTGTCGGTGCTGATGGAGCTGGCCGTGCGCGGGGTCAACCTGACCCGGATCGAGTCCCGCCCCACCGGGGAGGCGCTCGGCCGGTACGTCTTCTTCCTCGACTGCACCGGTCACGTCGCGGACGCCCGGCTGGGCGAGGCGTTGCAGGGGCTGCGCCGGGTCTGCGCAGAGGTGCGGTTCCTCGGGTCGTACCCCCGGCACCGGTGGGCCGACGCGGCGGGTGACCGGCCGGTCCCGGCCCCCGCCGGCCTGTCGGACACCGACTACACCGACGCGGCGGCCTGGCTGGCCCGGCTGCGCTCCGGCGAACTGAGCTGACCCGGCCCGCCCGGGTCTCGACGGGCGGCGCGGCACGCGGTGGGGACGGCCCCGACCGGGACCACCCCCACCCCGGCGAAGATCAGCTGAGCAGGCCGCCGAGCAGGCCCTGTTGCTGCTGCTGGCCGCCGCTGCCCTGGACCGGCGGCTCCTCCGACGGCTGGACCACGACGAAACCCTGGCCGGCGAAGCTCATGGTGAACGCCTCACCGGTGCTGCGACCGAGCAGGGTGCCCAGGCCGAGCTGCTCCGCCCGGTGGTAGCCGGTCTGGAGGTTGGCCGACCAGCAGACGGCGGCCTGCGGGTCGACGTAGGTGGGCGCGTCGACGTTGAGCACGACCGGGGTGCCCTTGGTGGTGATGGCGATCCGGCCGTAACCGCTGAACACACAGTTGAACAGGCCGGACGAGGCCATCCCCGCGCCGCCGACCATCTTGATGTCGTACGACAGGGTGGAGTCGAAGGCCAGCACGCTGGACCCGTTGATCGACAGGGCGTCGCCCGGCTCCAGATCGATGATGTGCACGTCCTTGGCCAGCTCGGCGAGGAAGACGTCGCCGTGACCGCTGAGCTTCATCAGCGGCACTCCCTCGCCGGTGAGCCGCTGCTTGATGAACTTGCCGATGCCGCCCGAGCCGAGCGCCTGGAACTGCACCTGCCCCTGGTAGGCGACCATCGACCCGACCCGGGCCATCGCCTCGCCGTTGAGTTCGATCTTCAGCATCTTGGAGTTCTGCAGCCGCATGCCGGGCTGGGCGGACTCCTTCTCCAGGTTTTCTGCGGAGAACAGCGCGCTGCGCATTGGGTTTTCCTCCTGATTAGGGGTGTGCTCCCACAACGGTAGGCAGCCCCCGCAACAGGCCGCATCGGCCGAGCGGAGCGCAGGCCCGGCTGCACGCACGGAACCGGTCAGGGGTACCGGGACGTCCGGCCCGACAAGGCGGACGGCGCGCTCAGCCCCAGCCCAACGCGTGCAGCCGCTCGTCGTCGATGCCGAAGTGGTGGGCGATCTCGTGCACCACGGTCACCGCCACCTCGTCGACCACGTCGTCCTCGGTGGCGCAGATCCGCAGGATGGGCCGGCGGTAGATGAAGATCCGGTCGGGGAGCACGCCCGAGTAGCTCCAGCCGCGTTCGGTCAGCGCGTGCCCCTCGTAGAGGCCGAGCAGGTCCTCGCCGGCAGGTGGGTCGTCCTCGACCAGGATGACCACGTTGCTCATCAGCCGGAGCAACTCCTCGGGCACCTCGTCGAGGGCCTCGCCGACCAGCTCCTCGAAGCGTTCACGGCTCATCTCCACAGGCACCTAGCCCATTGTGCCCGACCCGCCGCCCGTCATCCGTCCCGTACGCCGACCGGCCCGGAACGCCCGACCGGCCCGGCATGTCAGTCCGGCCCGGCCGGAAAGGCCAGCACGGCCGGAAAGGCCAGCACGGCCGGAAAGGCCAGCACGGCCGGAAAGGCCGGCGCCCCGACGGGCTGCTGCGGAGCCGCAGCGGGCCGTCGGGGCGGTGCGGGTGAGCGGGGTCAGCGGGCGGAACGGGTCAGGAGGCGAGGCGGGCGGTGAGGCTGATCTGCGCGCCGGGGGAGAGCAGCCGCGAGATCGGGCAGTTCTCCTTGGCGGCCTCGGCCAGCTTGGCGAACTCGGCCTCGTCCAGGCTGGGCGCCCGGCCGACGGTCTCCAGCTCGATCCGGGTGACGGTCATCCCCGCGTCGGTCTTGTCGAAGTGCACCTTGGCGGTGGTCTCCACCGAGGTGTCGGTCGCGCCGGCGTCGGCGAGCTGCTTGGACAGCGCCATCGAGAAGCAGCCCGCGTGGGCGGCACCGATGAGCTCCTCCGGGTTCGTCCCCTCGCCCTCCTCGAAGCGCGACTTGAAGGAGTAGTTCCCCTCCAGGCCACCCTTGCCGGTGCGGACGGTCCCGGCACCCTCGGTGAGGTTGCCCTGCCAGCGTGCGGAAGCGGTACGGATAGGCATACCCCGAACGCTAGTCGAAACCACGGCCCGCGGCGACCGACCCGGGCGAGGCGACCGGCGGCGGATCCCGGCCCCCGCGCACCGTCGGCGGCGGGGCAGTTCGTCGATACGTCGCCCTCCCCCGACGCCGCAGGTCGTCGACACGGGAGCACTGACCTGCCCGGTACGCCGCTTCCGGGTGCCGGCGTTACCGGTCGGGACCGGACCGCCGTGGGATGATGCGGGTCAGGCCCGCGACGCGGAAGGTGGCCGATGTCCCAGGATCTCCCCATCCCGAGACAGGACGACCGCTCGGACGACACCTCCGTGCCGGGGTGGGGTGCCGCCGGACGGTCGACGAACCGACGGTTCGGGCAGTGGCCCACCGCGCTGCGTCGGGACCGACGCCTGCCCCCGGTGCTGGTCCTGCTCGGGGCGGTCGCCGCCACGGCGTCGATGGCCGGGGAGTGGCTGGTGATGACCGTGCCGAACGGCGGCCCCGAGGGCAGCAGCACCATCCGGGTACCCGGCGGGGTGGCCGAGGTGGGCGCCTTCGGTGTCGCGTACCTGGTGGGGCTGCTGCTGCTCAGTGTCACGGTGGCGCTGGCCCTGCGCGGGCGTCCGGCCAGCGGGCACGACGCCCGGGTGGCCGGTCTGGCGGTGGCGGGTGCCCTGCTGGTCCTGCTCACCGTCACCGCCTTCTCGTTGGACGACTCCGGGCAACGGGCGCTGTTCTACTCCCCGGAGGACGGCTTCCGGGTGGACCACGGCCGCGGGCTGGTGATGGCCTTCGTCGCCGTGGCGCTGGTCGGGGCGGCACTACTCGGCAGCGGCCGGCAACCGGACGACCGGCCGGGGGAGGCTGCCGGGGCCGGGCCGGTCGGGGTCGATCCCGGTCGGGACGATGACCGGCCGGACGCGCCCACCGACCTGACCGTCACCCCGACCGTCCCGTTCGCCCGCCGCGAACCCGACGCCTGAGCGCCCCGGCCGACCGGGCGTGCGGCCGCCGGGTCACCGGGCACCGGTCGCCGTCACCGGGCATTCGGCCGCCGGTCGCCCGTCACCGGGCATTCGGCCGCCGGTCGCCCGTCACCGGGCGTTGGCGGCCGGTTCGTCGGGAAGCCATGGTTGCGACCTGTCGGGCGAGGTACGGTTGCTGCCCGCCGTCACACCGGGTCGGACGACCGGTACGGACGGCGGCGGGCAAGGAGGAACGATGACCCGCCCGGGACTGCCCAAGCTCATCGCCACCGACCTCGACGGCACGCTGGTCCGCAGCGACGACACCGTCTCGGCGTACACCCACGGGGTGCTCGACCGGGTGCGGGCCGCCGGTATCCCGGTGGTCGGCGCCACCGGTCGTGGCCCCCGGTTGAAGGAACTCACCCGCAACGACATCCGGGCCGCCGACTATCTGGTGATGGCCGGTGGCGGCTGCGTGGTGGACCAGAGCGACCCGGCCGGCCCGGTGGTGCTGCGCGACGAGCGGCTGTCCGCCGAGGTGCTGGCCGCCCTGCTGACCGACCTGGAGGCCGTGGTCGGTCCACTGACCGTCATGGTCGAGGGGTCCGACGAACACGACGCGCCGCTGTGGGGGGACTACCACCCGGCCTGGCCCTACCAGGACCGGTTCGAGGCGCGCAGCCGCGCAGAATGTCTCTCCCACGACGTGATCAAGGCGTTCGTCCGGACCGCCGACCACCACGTGGACGAGCTGCTGGAGACCGCCCGACAGCTCGTCGGGCCGCAGGTGGCCAGCCTCACCCAGGCCGGCCTCGGCTTCGTCGAGATCTGCCCGCCGGGGGTGGACAAGGCCAGCGGCCTGAGCGTTGTCGCCGAGCGGCTCGGCGTCGACCCGGCCGACGTGCTGGTCTTCGGGGACATGCCCAACGACCTGCCGATGTTCGCCTGGGCCGGCTGGTCCCGGGTGGCCGTGTCCAACGCGCACCCGCTGGTGCGCTCGGCCGCCGACGAGGTGACCCTGCGCAACGACGACGACGGGGTGGCGGTCTACCTGGACCGACTACTCTCCCGGTGATGGGAGAGACACCACGGCTGGTCGCCACCGACATCGACGGCACCCTGCTCGGCGACGACCGACGGCTCAGCGCCCGCACCGCGGCGGTGCTGGAGCGGATCGCCGCGGCGGACATCCCGGTCGTGCTGGTCACCGGTCGCCCGATCCGCTGGCTCCAGCTGGTGTACGACCAGCTCTCCACGCCGCTGCCGGCGGTCTGCGCCAACGGCGCGGTGGTCTACGACCCGCACACCGACCAGGTGCTGCGAGCCGACCCGCTCGCCCCGGAACTGCTCGCCGAGGTGGCCCGGCGGCTGCGGGCGGCGGTGCCGGAGGTCAGTTTCGCGGTGGAGATCGTGGACAGCCGCCAGATGCGTCACGAGGCGCACTACCCGCTGCGCTGGGACGCCGACCACGAGGCCATCCGAGCCGTCGAGTCGCCGGAGGAGCTGGCCTCGGTGCCGGCGGTGAAGCTGCTGGCCCGCGCCGGCACCCAGGACCCGGACGCCTTCGTGCAGGTGGTGGCCGGGGCGCTGGAAGGGCTGGCCGAGGCGACCCACTCGTCGTACAGCGGGCTGGTGGAGATCTCCGCCGCCGGGGTGACCAAGGCGGCCGGGCTGGCCTGGTACGCGGACCGGATCGGCGTACGGCAGTCCGACGTGCTCGCCTTCGGTGACATGCCCAACGACGTACCGATGCTGACCTGGGCCGGGCGGGCGGTGGCGGTGGCCAACGCGCACCCCGCCGTCCTGGAGATCGCCGACGAGGTGACCGGGGCGAACACCGCCGACGGGGTGGCGGCGTACCTGGAGAAGGTCTTCGGGGTGGGCTGACCGGCCCGGGGCGTCGCCGCGGGCCGACGCTCCCGGGGCACGGCGGTCGGATCCCGGGTCGGACCGGCCGGCCGACCCGCTCCCCTGTCCGCGGATCGGGTCAGCGCGGCCGGGTGACCCGCTCACCCGTCCGCACGGTCAGAGGTACTGGCCGGTGTTGTGGCCCTCGCCGCCGGGCTGCTGACCCATGCCGGGCATGCCGGGGATCATCGCGCCCGGGCCGCTGGGCAGCGCGGGGCGGCCACCGGAGCGCATCTGCTCCAGTTGCATCCGGGCGGCCATCTGCTGGGCCACCAGGGTGGCCTGGATGCCGTGGAACAGCCCCTCCAGCCAGCCGACCAGCTGGGCGTGGGCGATCCGCAGCTCACCCTCGCTGGGTGCCTGGTCCTCGGTGAACGGCAGCGAGAGCCGTTCCAGCTCCTCGCGCAGCTCGGGGGCGAGACCGTCCTTCAGCTCGACGATCGACCGCTCGTGGATCTCCCGCATCCGGTGCCGGCTGGCGTCGTCGAGCGGGGCGGCCTTGACCTCCTCCAGCAGCTGCTTGATCATGCTGCCGATCCGCATCACCTTGGCGGGCTGCTCGACCAGTCGGGTCGGGTCCTCGCCGGCCTCGTCGGTCTGCATGGTGCCGACCGGACGGCCGTCCGGTCCGACCACCACCACGGTGCCCGACTGCCCGTCCGCGCGGCCCGGTTCGTCTTCTTGTCCAGTGGAGTGCGCTTCGGTCATGGCACCCATCTTTACCCACCCGCTCCGGGCGCACGCGCCCGGACCACCGCTGGTACGGGCACCGACGGGGCGGACCACCACCGGGCCGGACCACCACCCGGCCGGACCACCGCTGCTCCGGCACACCACCGGACCGGACCACCGCTGGGCCGACCGTCGCCGCCCCGGTCGCGCTACCGTCGCCGGCATGACCGTCGACCCGCGTGCGGTGCTCACCCGGCCCGCTCCACCGCCGGACCTGACCCTCCGCTACGGCGGACAGCCGGAACAGCTCGTCGACCTGCGCCGACCGGTCGGGGACGGGCCGGCCCGTCCGCTGGTGGCGGTGCTGCACGGCGGTTTCTGGCGGGCCGGGTACGACCGCACCCACACCGGCCCGCTCGCCGCCGCGCTGGCCGACCTGGGTTGGCCGGTGGCCCAGCTGGAGTACCGGCGTACCGGTCAGCCCGGCGGGGGCTGGCCGAACACCCTCGCCGACGTCCGGGCGGGGGTGGCGGCGCTGCCCGGGCTGGTGGCGGAGGCTCTGCCGGGACAGGTCGCCCCGGGGCCGCCGGTGCTGCTGGGGCACTCGGCGGGCGGGCAGCTCGCCCTGCACGTCGCGGCCCACGCTCCGCAGGACGTGGCGGGGGTGCTGGCGCTGGCGCCGGTCGCCGACCTCGCCGAGGCGTACCGGCTGGATCTGGACTCGGGGGCGGTGGCCGCGTTGCTCGGCGGCGGCCCTTCCGACCACCCGGACCGGTATGCGGTGGCCGATCCACGCAGATCGGTGTCGGCACGGACACGGACGGTCATCGTGCACGGTGGGAGGGACCGGCAGGTCCCGCTGTCCCTGAGCAGGTCATATGCTGCCACCGCACAGGCCGCCGGAGCCCCGGTCACCCTCGTTGAGCTGCCGGAATGCGAACACTTCGGGTTGATCGATCCGCTCTCGGCGGCCTGGCCGCAGGTAAGGGCTGCGTTGCAGTCGCTGCTTGAAGATCAAGATCCATTGACGCAGCGTCGCCCACCAGGTAGAACGCCGGAGGGGCGGTGACGCCCGGCAATGCTCCCGGAAGGATTTTCGGTGTCGCAGATGAACCGCAGGCGGGCCCTCCAGCTGCTGGCCGCGCTCGGTACCACCGGACTGGCCGCCGCCTGCGGCACGGACGACACCGAGACGCCGCCGGTGGGCAGCCCCGTCAAGATCGGCCTGATCAGACCGGAGAACGGTGACGGCAAGGCGATCGGCGAGGACATCGAGAACGGCTTCCAGCTCTTCCTGGCGATGAACGGGCAGCAGCTCGGTGGGCACCCGGCGACCGTGGTGACCGTCGACGAGGGCGACAACGCCAAGAGCGGGCAGGCCGCCGTCGACAAGCTGCTCAGCCAGAACGTGCTCGCCATGACCGGCGTGGTCAACTCGACCGTGATGTCCGGCATCCGGGACGCGGTGGAGAAGGCCCGGGTGCCGCTGATCGGCTCCAACGCCTCGCCGCCCAGCCTGCAGAGCGTCGTCTACATCTGGCGGACGTCGTACGTGCTGGACGAGCCGGGCCGGGCGCTCGGGTCGTACCTGCGGCGGACGCTGCCCGCCGACAGCCGGCTCGCCATCGTCGCCCCGGAGGGCACCGCCAGCCTCGACGTGATCAAGGGGTTCCGCGACGGCTTCGGCACCGACGACCCGCGGATCATCGGCGAGCCGATCCTCACCACCGCCAACCCCGCCCCGGGCGAGAACGAGTTCGGCGCGCAGATCAGCGAGGCGCTCAGCCGCCAGCCGGACGGGATCTTCTGCTTCTACTCCGGCACCGCGGGCGAACAGTTCATCCGGCAACTGCGCCGCAGCCGCTGGTTCGGCGACATCTACGCGCCCGGCTTCCTGACCGAGGGCAACATCCTCTCCGACCTGCGCTCGACCCTGGTCAACGCGGACGACAGCCTCAAGGCCGGCACCATCCAGACCGCGTTGAACTACTCGGCCGACCTCAACAACAACGCCAACCGGACCTTCGCCTCGGCGTACCGCAAGACCTACAACGTCTCCCCCAGCACCTACGCGATGGCCTCCTACGACGCCGCGCAGGTGCTCGACAAGGCGATCCGGCTTGCCGGCGCGGAGCCCAACCCGCAGCAGGTCAACCTGGCGCTGGGCAAGATCGGCCAGATCGACAGCCCGCGCGGGCCGTGGCAGTTCAACCAGCCACGTACCCCGCAACAGAAGTGGTACCTGCGCAAGGTGCAGTTCGACGGCCGGCTGCTCTCCAACGTCCTGATCAACGAGATCGCCACCCTCGGCTGAGCGGCACACCACGGCGGCCGGGCACCCCTCGTGGCGGGGTACCCGTCCCCTCGTGGCGGCTCCGGGTCGGTCAGGGGCGCAGCTCGGCGACGCAGCACTTGACGCTGCCGCCGCCCTTCTTCAGCTCGGCCAGCTCCACCGGCACCGGGGTGTACCCGGCCGCCTTCAGCTTCCCGGCCAGCCGGGTAGCGTCGCTGTTGAGCACCACGTTCGCCCCGTCGCTGACCAGGTTCAGGCCGAAGGCCAGCGCGTCCTCGTCGTCGGCGAGCACCGCGTCCGGGAAGAGCTGGGTGAGCACCCGCTGGCTGGCCGCCGAGAACGCCCCGGGGAAGTACGCGACGTTGCCGTCGTCGATCGAGGCGAGCGCCACGTCCAGGTGGTAAAAGCGCGGGTCGACCAGGCGCAGCGACACCACCGGGCGGCCCAGGGCCTCCTGCGCCTCGGCGTGCGCCGGCAGCTCGGTCCGGAAGCCGTACCCGGCCAGGATCAGCCCACCGTGCGCCTCCGGCAGGTAGGCGAAGTCGCCCTCACCCTCGTTGGTCTCGCCCGGCGCGATGAAGTGCCAACCGTGTTCCCGGTAGAACGCCCGGTGCGCGGCGGCCTCGGCGGACCGCTGCTCGTGCTTGAACTGCGCGCCGTAGACCGTCCCGTCCACCACGAAGGCCCCGTTGGCCGCGAAGACCATGTCCGGCAGCCCCGCCGCCGGGGTCAGCAGGTGCACCTCGTGGCCGAGACCCACCAACGTGTCCCGCAGCCGGTCCCACTGCTTGACCGCCAACGCCGCGTCGACGGCGGTGCTGACGTCCATCCACGGGTTGATGGCGTACTCGACCGCGAAGTGCTCCGGGGAACACATGAGATATGTCCGCTTTCGCGGCAAGCGCTGCTGCTCCACGGAGACCAAGGGTAGGTAGCGTAGAACTTTGGTAACAGCCAGAAGTATTGCTTCCCAGAGGCGGATCGTTGCAGATAGACGCGGTAGACCAGCGAATCATTGCGCTGCTCGTGGCGGACGCCCGGACCTCGTACGCCGACATCGGCTCCCGGGTGTCACTGTCCGCGCCGGCGGTCAAACGACGGGTGGACCGGCTCCGGGCCACCGGGGTGATCCGGGGCTTCACCGCCGTGGTGGACCCGGCCGCCGTCGGCTGGACCACCGAAGCGTTCGTGGAGCTGTTCTGCGCCGGCCGGACCACGCCCACCCAACTGGCGCTGGCCGCCCGGCGGCACCCCGAGGTAGTCGGCGCCTACACCGTCTCCGGGGAGGCCGACGCGCTCGTACACCTGCGCGCGGCCGACATCTCCCACCTGGAGGAGGCGCTGGAACGGCTCCGCGCGGAACCGTTCGTCACCTCCAGCCGGAGCACCATCGTGCTCTCCCGGCTGGTCGAGTCGCCCGGCGTCGGCCCGTCCACCCCCTGACGGCACCGGGACGGTGGATCAGAGGTACATGCCGGTGCGGTGCCCGCTGTCGCCCCGGCCCGGCTTGTCGCCCTCGCCGAAGAACCGCTTCCCGCCGAACTCGCCGTGCAACCGGTCGTCCAACTCGTCGGCGAGCCCGGTCATCACCTGCACCGCCAGCATCAGGTGGGTGGCCTGGAAGTTGCGGCCGAAGACCGGAATGGACGCCCAGACGGTGTCGTCGGCACAGTACAACCGGCCGATCGGCATCCGGTTGGTCAGCTCGGAGAGCTTCACGTACAACCGCTCCGTCGGTTCGACCTCGGTCAACACCGGCGAGAACACGTCGACCAGCGGCGGATTGTCCCGGACCCGGACGAAGACCATCGCCGACCCGGCCCGGATGTTGATGTCCCCGTCGGAGTCGATCTGGAGGTGGTCGGAGGTCGACTTCAGCATGGTCGACACCACCGTCCGGACCCGTTCCGGCAGGTCCAGCACCTCCTGGTCGCCGTTCTGGGCGCTCGCCGCCGCAGCCAGCGCCTCGTCCAGGTCGGCCTCGACGTCCCGGTCGGGGCCGAACTCGCTACGCGCGGTGCCGAGCGCCTCGATCGGCAACGACTCACCCTCGGCGTCCTGGCTGAGGTAGACCAGGAAGGCCGGGTGCGGGGCGCCGTACACGTCCCGCAGGGTGCGGGAGAACAGCCCGGCGAGCCTGCTGGCGTCGTCGACCGACCCGTCCAGCCCGAAGTCCTCGCCGGACCCCGTCACCACGCCGGGCGGCGACCAGCCGAGCGCGATCATGTCGGCCACCGCGGCGCGGTCCAGCCGGAAGCCCGGCGGCAGGGTGGCGTTGCCGACCGCCCGCGCGGAGATCCGGCCCTGCTCGCCCACGGCCACGTTGATCGAGTAGACCGCGTCACCCGTGCCGGAGGCGGTCGGGTCCAGGGTCAGTTCGAGCTGCGCCCCGGTGGGCAGCTCCCGCAGCCGGGCGGCCAGCGCCCGCGCGAACTCCCGCCACGCCTCGGTGACCTTGGCCCGCAGGTCGGCTGTGCTCGGCTCGTCCAGCAGGACCGAGTCGTGGTGATCGTGGTGCGCCGGCGAGGTGCCGGGCTGATCACCGGTCGGCTTCGAGGGGTGGTCCGCCGTCATGATCGCCTCCGTCCGTCAAGGTCACCCTACCCAGGCGGGCCGGAGTGCGAATCCACCACGACCGGCATCGGACACCGTGGCGGGGCCGGACTGTCGACGGGCCGATCCGGTCGGCCGTGGCGGGGCCGGACGGGCGACGGGCCGATCCGGTCGGCCGTGCCGGGGCCGGACGGGCGACGGGCCGATCCGGTCGGCCGTGCCGGGGCCGGACGGGCGACGGGCCGATCCGATCGGCCGTCCCGCGACGGACCGGCCGATCAGGGGGCGGCGGGGCCGTCGGGACGCCCACCGCCCAGCTCGACGGGCCATTCGGCGGCCAGCCCGCTGAGCCTTGCCGCCGCCGCGGCCGGGTCCGCGCCCCGTCCGACCGCCACCCCCAGCAGGTACGCGGTGACCGGCGCACCCGGTCGCAGCACCTGGTGGGCGACGTCCCGGGCCAGGTCCAGCACGGTCGGCACCGACACGTCGGCCGGATCGAGGCCCAACTCGGCGCAGGCCGCCGTCACCCAGTCGTCCAGCACGGTCATCGCTTCCACTCCTCCGCCCGGCGTACGTCAGCGTCAGTGTCGCAGTCGAACCACGGTGGCGGGCCGGCAGCCGACCAGACCAGCTCGCGCACGTTCAGCTCGCCCAGGAGTTCCCGCATCGACGCCCCGGCCAGCGCCCCGACCCGCCCGGCCCCCTCGCCTGTCCCGACAGGTCCGGCCCCCTCGCCCGTCCCGACCGTTCCGCTCCGGTCGCCTGTCCCGACAGGTCCGGCCCCGTCGACCGGCACAGCCTGCCCGGTGCATCCAGCTCGTTCGATCTCCTCGGCCCGGCGGGCGGCCACCCGGTCCAGCGCGGCGCGCAACGGCGACACCCGCCACACCCCGCACAACGGCTGCCGCCGCCCCCGGTCGTCGAGGAGGCAGACGCCGTCCGCCGCCCCCGGGCCGGACCCGGCGGCGAGCGCGTCGAGCAGCACACCGACGGCCGGTCGGCTGAGCAACGGCAGGTCGGCGGCGAGCAGGGCGACGACGGTCGTATCAGGGCCGAGCAGAGCCAGCCCGGCCGCCGTGGCGGCCACCGGCCCACCACCGGCCGGCTCCTCCCGGGTCACCAGCACGTCGGCCGGGAGCGAACCGCCCGATCCGACCAGCACCCGGGGTACGGCGTCGGCGACGGCGGCGAGCACCCGGTCCCGCATCGGCCGCCCGTGCACCGGCACCGCCGGCTTGTCCCGCCCGCCCATCCGGCGGGCCGCCCCACCGGCCAGCACCACCGCCGCGTACGCCGTCATCCGGTCACGGTAGCCGGCCGGTCCCTCCGGGCGGGGCCGTCAACCGGCCGGGCCGGGCATCGCCGCGCCCCGGTCACGCCCGGTCCCCACGTGCGGGAAGCGGACGGGCCGGGCCGTCGCCGTGCGGGAAGCGGACGGGCCGGGCCGTCGCCGTGCGGGAAGCGGACGGGCCGGGCCGTCGCCGTGCGGAGGATCGGGCGGGCGGGGCAGGATGGCGGGATGGGACGGGCCACTGACCGGCGGAGCGTGCTCCGGATCGATCTCGACGCGGCGGACGACGCCCGGATGGCGCTGCGCCGGCCGGACACCCTCGCCGTCGAGGAGCCGTTGGAGATCCGGGTCGGGCCGGGCGGCCCGGGTCGACGCCGGCCGCTGGCGGTGACCATGCGTACCCCCGGTGACGACCTCGACCTGGCCATCGGCTTCCTGCTGACCGAGGGGCTGATCCGCGGCGACGCCGACGTGCAGACCGCCCAGCTCTGTTCCGGGGCGGAGACACCCAACACGTACAACGTGGTCGACGTGGTGCTCGCACCCGGCGTGCCGGCACCGGCGGTCGACCCGGCACGCAACTTCTACACCACCAGCTCCTGCGGGGTGTGCGGCAAGGCCAGCATCGACGCGGTGCGTACCCGGTCCCGCTTCACCGTCGCGGACGACCCGCTCACCGTACCGGCGAAGCTGCTGGCCGAGCTACCCGACCGGCTGCGCGTCGCGCAGCGCGCCTTCGACCGCACCGGCGGCCTGCACGCGGCGGGCCTGTTCACCCCGGACGGCGAACTGGTGGTGCTGCGCGAGGACGTCGGCCGGCACAACGCGGTGGACAAGGTGATCGGCTGGGCGGTCCGGCAACGACGGCTGCCGCTTGCGGGTCACCTGCTGCTGGTGTCCGGTCGGGCGAGCTTCGAGCTGACCCAGAAGGCGTGGATGGCCGGGCTGCCGCTGCTGGCGGCGGTCTCCGCACCGAGCACCCTCGCCGCCGACCTGGCCGACGAGGCGGGGATGACCCTGGTCGGGTTCCTCCGTGGCCGCACCATGAACGTCTACACCCGCCCGCAGCGCGTCACCTCCTGACCCCGCAGACCGGTCTGACCCCGCACCCCGGTCCTGACGCCGGACCGTCGGCGTGGATGGTGGAGACCACGTCGGCCCAGACCGGCAACGTCGGCGTCGACGGTGGAGACACCTCGGCCCGGGACCGGCAACGTCGGCGTCGATGGTGAAGACCACGCCCGCCGGGAGAGTCGGCGTGGATTGTGGAGAGTTGTTGCCGCCCTGACGACAACAACTCTCCACAATCCACCGGCAGGCACTGCCACGCCAGCGGGGACACGTCGGCCGGGCCGGGAGGTCAGTGATCCGGCGGGCGGACCCAGGCCAGGAAGCGGTCGGTCACGTCGATCCGACGACCGTTGGCGAGCTGCGTCAGGTGTTCGGTCGCCTCCGCGCAGGCCCGGCACACCCACAGCGGTCGCAGCGGCAGCGGACAACCCGGCCAGCAGGCCGAGCAGGCCCGGCCGATCACCGTCGTACCTGGCGAGGAGGGCGAGTTTCGCCTCCCCGCACGGCCACGGGTTCGCGTCGACCCGGCCAGCCAGATCGGCCGCAGCGGCGTGTGCCGGCCGGGCAGCGGCACGGTCACCGCGTCCCCGCCGACCTGCACGCCCGCCCCCGACCGGACCGAACGCCCAGCGGGACGACCGCCTCCCGCGGTGGGATCGTCGCCCCACCCTGCCCGGCCGGGCCAGCCGGGACGGCCCGGGTGGCGACGCGTTCCGGCGGCGGCGGGGCTCGCCGGGTGGCGACGCGTTCCGGCGGCGGGGCGGGCCGGCGCACACCCGCCGGCATCAGGAAGAGGGTCCGCCGCCGGAACGCGTCGCCGGCAGCATTCAGCTGGTACGCGTCGATCCACACCCACCCGTCGTACGTGTGCCAGTCGGTCAGCACCCGGATGACCCGGACCGTGATCGGCCGGATGAACTGCACGCTGGCGGCACGCGACAGGTGAAGTACCTCTCCCGACCTGATCTGCGGGGCGGTCACCGTGGCCCCTGGTTCCGGCTGGACGACCACCGGTGCGTCGGCACGACGCCGAACATCCGACCCGGCCCCCGGTACGGCGGAACAAGCGGCCCGATCGGCCCGGGCACGATCGGGCGCGCGGGTCGCCCGGGGTCGGGTGCGGGCTCCGGGCCGGGCGCGGGCTCGGGGCTCCTGTCTGGCTCGGGGCTCTTCTCGGGCTTCGGCTTCTCCTTGGGCACGGCGTCTTCTCTGCGTCGGTGCGTCCCGCGTCGGTGTGGAGGAGGGGCCGGCCGCCCTTCCACGGACGGCCCCTCCGGCAGACGCCGCCGCCAGCTCTCGACCACTACCGACAGCGCCGCCCCGGTGACACTCTGATGTGGAGGTCACTACGCTCGGAAGGTGCGACGCAGGTTCGGGCTGAGCCGGATGAGGAGCTGCCGACGAGGTGGCGACATGAATGGTCGATCTTCAGATTGGGGCACCGTGCATGGCTGACGTACCAGATCCGCTCGCCGATTTCGTCGTTGCCGAGATTCGCCGCGCCCGGGGTGCCGCCGGGATGACGCAGGAGACGTTCGGGCGGGGTGCCGGGTTCAGCGCCTCGCACGTCAGTGCTGTCGAGGGGGGCACCCGGGCGCTGACCATTGATTTCATCAAGGGAGCTGACCGGGCGCTCAGCACCGGTGGGCTCTTCGAGCGGCTGGTGAGCAAGCTCGGCACACCGTCGTGGTTCCTGCCGTGGCTCGACGCCGAACGCAACGCGACCCAACTCAGATATTTCGAGCCGAACCTGATCCCCGGCCTACTACAAACCGAGTCCTACGCCCGCGCAGTGCTGAGACTCGATCCGCGTTTGACCGATAGCGAAGTAGATCGCCGAGTGGCGGCACGCCTGGAGCGACAACATGTCCTGGACCGAGCCGACCCACCCCAGCTCGTCGCAGTGATCGACGAAGGCGCAGTCCAGCGCGCCGGTAAGGGATTCGAGAAACTAATGGCCGAGCAACTCGACCACCTTGTAGCTTGTGCGGAACGACCGAATATCAGCATCCACATCGTGCCCATCGATGTTGTTCTCCATGCAGGTCTTTCCGGCCCCCTGTCGCTCGCGCATTTGGGTGATGGCGGTTGGGTTGGACACCTCGAAAACCAGTTGGGCGGCGATGTCGTAAGCCAGCCGGCAGACCTGGCTACGCTCTTCGAGCGGTGGGAGAGCATCCGGAACGAGGCGCTACCACGACGGCAGTCGTTAGACCTGATCATGGGAGTTGCAGGCCAATGAACCTGACTGATGCGCGGTGGCGGAAGTCCACCCGAAGTGGCACCAGCGGCGGAAACTGTGTCGAGGTTGCCGACAACCTTCCCGGCGCGGTCGCCGTACGGGACTCCAAGGACCCGGACGGGCCGGCCCTGACGTTCGCCCCGACCTCGTGGCGCACGTTCGTCGCCGGGTTGGCAGCTCGCGCCTGACCGAAGGCCCCGACGAAGCGCCTGTCCCGGTTCGGGGCAGGCGCTTCGCGTTGAGGATGCGTCGCCGGGTCGACCTGACATACATTCCGCGACAGCCTTATGCCTGCCAGGCATGAATATGACTGCTGGGCATACTCACCTCGGGGAACACATACCCCCGACCCTTTACCGACCGTGACCGACTGTCACCCCTCGCACGGTGGCTCTCCTCACCGACCGATCGCTGCGTCCCGGCCAGCGGAAGCCGCAGCCCGCAAGCCGCAGCCCGCAGCCCGGGGCCGTAAGCCACAAGTGCAGCCTCAAGCCGTCAGGCACAAGCGCAGCCCCGGACAGCAAGCCCACAAGCACAGCCCCGGGCCGCAGCCCGCAAGCGCAGCCCACAGCCCACAGCCCACAGCCCACGCAACGACGCAGCCCACGCAACGACGCGGCGCTCGAAACGCAGCCGGTCAGCGACGGCGCAGCCGGGCGTGCGACAGACCCGGGCCGGCCGGAACGCATCGGTTCAGAACACAGAGCAGATCAAAAGGCCAGCACAGCCGGTCAGCGGGGCCGGCGGGGCCGGCGACGACGGCGGCGCAGCACCCGCGGGTCGGTCACCGTCGGCCAGCCGTCCAGGTCGGACGGCGGCACCCCACGCCGCAACAGGTCGTCGAGGATGAGGGCGAGGGTGTAGTCGGGGCGGAGGGTCAGCGCCCGTTCCAGCGCCACGGCGGCGAGCGCGCCCTGACCGGCCCGCCAGGCGGCGAAGGCGAGCAGGCAGGCCGGGGCGGGGACCAACTCGTCCTCGGCGCGGCGCAGCACCTCGCCCCACAGGGCGATGTCCTCCTCCCGCCCGTCGGTGTGCTCCCACGCGTGGTCGCGTACCGGTAGGTGGGTCAGGAGCAGGGTCAGCCAGGCCACCTCGTCGTCGGTGAGCCGTTCGCCGTGTCGGTGCCGACGCTGGGACCGGCGTACCGCTGCCACGCCGGCCCGGCGGATCGTCCGCTCGCCGAACTCGTCGCTGGCGGGGGCCGCTTCCAGCAGTTCCAGCAGGCGTCGTTCGGCCCGGTCGCCGGCCCGGCGCAGCGCAGCCCGGTCGATGCCCTCGGCCGGAGCGACCTGGGCGGTGAGTGCCGCCCGGTCGGGCAGTGCCACCTGACCGGCGTAGACGGCGGCGGCGGCGACCTGGCTGGCGTCCGGGTCGTACGGGGTGCCGTCGGGCGGGCAGCAGTCCGGCGCTTCGCAGAGGTACGACCAGTAGCGGCGACCGGTGACCCGCAGCGCGTCGAGCACGGGCAGGCCGAGGTCCGCCAGCGCCGAACGGACGGCGTCCAACGTCGGGGTGACCCGTTCGGGCGGGCCGAACCCGATGACGGTGGCGGCGTCGGCGTGCTGCCGGGCGATGACGTCACCGAGATGTCCCGCCGGCAGCAGCGGGTCGGTGCCCGGGTCGGGCAGGTCGGCGCGGGCGGCGAAGACGATCCGCCGGCCCCGCATCGCCACCACCACGATGCTGTCGACCGGGTGGAACCCGAGCAGGTACGGAACGGCGGCGATCAGGTCGGCGGGAGAGCGGACGGTGAGCCGGGGGCGGTCGGTCGCGTTCATGTCCGGCAGCCTGCGGCCGGGCGGGACACCCAGGACAGGCCCTGTGGACGACACGCGACTTATCCACAGATACGGACGGTAGTCGTGCAGCTCACCGCGAACCGGGAGGCGACGCGGGCCACCGGGGTCGGTCCGAGGGGCTACCTTGCGCTGATGGACCTGGCGTACCTGCGGGCGCACCCGGAGCACCTGCCCACCTTCCTGACCCACCAGCGCATCCGGGAGACCCCGGTGGCGGGCGGGGACAGCTGCGTGGCCTCCCGGTTGACCCTGGACGACGGCCACTCGGTCTTCACCAAGACCTGGCCGGGGCGGGCCGGCCGACCGGTGCCGGAGGACTTCTTCGTCACCGAGGCCGCCGGGCTGCGCTGGCTGCGGGAGGCCGGCGCGGTAGCCGTACCGGGGGTGGTGGTGGCGTTGCCCGGGCTGCTGGCGCTCGACTGGGTGGAGCCGGGCGAGCCGACGCCGGAGGCGGCCGAGCGGTTCGGTCGGGAACTGGCCGGCACGCACCGGGCCGGCGCGGACCGGTTCGGGGCGGCCTGGCCCGGGTTCATCGGCACTCTCGCGCAGGACAACACCCCCGACGACGGGCCGTGGCCGGACTGGTTCGCCCGGCGGCGGCTCCTGCCGTACCTGCGGATGTCGGTCGACGGCGGCGCGCTCGACGGCGCGGACGCCACGCTGGTCGAGCAGGTGGTCGCGCGGATCGACGAGTTCGGCGGCGACGAGCCGGCGGCCCGGCTGCACGGCGACCTGTGGCCGGGCAACCTGCTCTGGGGTGCGGACGAGCGGGTGTGGCTGGTGGACCCGGCGGCACACGGCGGTCACCGGGAGACCGACCTGGCCCAGTTGGCCCTCTTCGGCGGCCCCCCGCACCACGACCGGATCACGGCCGGCTACCGGGAGGCCTGGCCACTGGCCGACGGCTGGCGGGAGCGGGTGCCGCTGCACCAGCTCCCGTTGCTGCTCGTGCACACCGCCCTGTTCGGTGGGGCGTACCGCGATGCGGTCGTCGGTGCCGCCCGAGCGGCACTGCGGGGTGTCGGCCGCGCTACGGTCGACGGGTGACCGCCGCCCCGACGACCGCCGGCGTCCTCGTCGACCGGTACGGCCGGATCGCCCGGGACCTGCGTGTGTCGCTGACCGACAAGTGCAACCTGCGCTGCACCTACTGCATGCCGGCGGAGGGGCTGCCCTGGCTGGCCGGGCCGCAACTGCTCACCGACGCGGAGATCATCCGGCTGGTCCGGGTCGCGGTGCAGCGACTCGGGGTGACCGAGGTGCGGTTCACCGGTGGCGAGCCGCTGATCCGGCCGGGGCTGGTCGGCATCGTCGCCGCCGTGGCCGCGCTCACCCCCCGGCCCCGGATCTCGGTGACCACCAACGGTCTCGGCCTGGACCGGCTCGCCCCGGCGCTGCGCGACGCCGGGCTGGACCGGGTGAACGTGTCGCTGGACACCCTGGACCCGGCCCGGTTCGCCGCGTTGACCCGGCGGGACCGGCTCGCCGACGTGCTCTCCGGGCTGGCCGGGGCCGCCGCCGCCGGACTCACCCCGGTCAAGGTCAACGCGGTGCTGATGCGCGGCGTGAACGACGACGAGGCACCGGCGTTGCTGCGGTTCGCCCTCGACCACGGTTACGAGTTGCGGTTCATCGAGCAGATGCCGCTGGACGCCCAACACGGTTGGGACCGGGCCACGATGGTCACCGCCGACGAGATCCTGGCGTCGCTGGCCGCCCAGTTCCCGCTCACCCCCGACCCGGTCGAGCGGGGGGCCGCCCCGGCCGAGACCTGGCTGGTCGACGGCGGCCCGGCCCGGGTCGGGGTGATCGGCACGGTGACCCGGCCGTTCTGCGGCGACTGCGACCGGACCCGGCTCACCGCCGACGGCCAGGTCCGCAACTGCCTGTTCGCCACCGAGGAGTCCGACCTGCGCGGCGCGCTGCGGGCCGGCGCGGACGACACCGAACTCGCCCGGCGCTGGCAGGCCGCCACGGTGGTCAAGCGGGCCGGGCACGGCATCGACGACCCGACGTTCCTGCAACCGGTCCGGCCCATGTCGGCGATCGGAGGCTGAGGTGCACCTCACCGTCCGGTACTTCGCCGGGGCGCGGGCCGCCGCCGGCCGCAGCGAGGAGACCGCAGCCGCCGGTCGCCCGCTGGACGAACTCCTCGGCGAACTCGCGCACCGGCACGGCCCCCGGCTGGCCGCGGTGCTCCAGGTGGCGAGTTTCCTGGTCGACGGGGTGGCCTGCCATGATCGTCAGACACCGTTGCCGGCCGGGGCCACGATCGACGTGCTGCCTCCCTTCGCGGGCGGCTGAGGGAGGCTGCCGTGTTGGCGATTCTGGGGTTCGTGGGCACGCTCGCGCTGATCACCGGGCTGATCCACTTCTACCTGTGGAAGCGGCTGGTCAAGGACACCACCGGCCCGGGCCGGTGGCGGCGGGTCGGCACGGTCGTCGCGCTGGTGCTGGCGGTGCTCGTCCCGGCGACGATGACCGGCACCCAGGTCGCCGGGGCGTTCTGGCTGGCCTGGCCCGGTTACCTCTGGCTCGCGGTGATGTTCTACCTGCTGATCGTGCTGGTGGTGCTGGAAGTGCCGATGGCGGTGACCCGGCTGGTGCTGCGTCGCCGCAGCGCCACCGCCGAGGCCACCGCCGCCGCCCCGGAACCGGCGCTGGTCGGTGCGGCCGGCAGCGCCGACCCGCCGGCCGCCGAGGCCGTGGACCGGCCCGACCACGACGAGTCCCGCCGGTTGCTGCTCGCCCGGGGGGCCGCGATCTTCGCCGGGCTCACCGCCACCGGCATCACCGGGTACGGGGTCCGCACCGCGCTGGGGCCGCCACAGCTCGACCGGGTACGCATCCCGCTGGCCAAGCTCCCCCGCAGCATGGACGGCCTGCGCATCGCCACTGTCTCGGACATCCACCTCGGCCCGCTGCGCGGTCGGGTGCACACCGAGCGGATCGTCGCGATGATCAACCGGTTGGACGCCGACCTGGTGGCCGTCGTCGGTGACCTGGTCGACGGCTCGGTCGCCGAGTTGGGCGAGGCCGCCGAGCCGTTGCGTGACCTGCGGTCCCGGTACGGCAGCTTCTTCGTCACCGGCAACCACGAGTACTACTCCGGCGTGGAGGAGTGGGTCCGCGAGGTCGACCGGCTCGGCCTGCGGGTGCTCCAGAACGAACGGCAGGAGATCCGGGCCCGGGGCGGGGTGCTCGACCTGGCCGGGATCAACGACGTCACCGCCGACGGCACCGGCGTCGCCGGCCCCGCCGACTTCACCGCCGCGCTCGGCGGCCGGGACGTCAGCCGCCCGGTGGTGCTGCTCGCCCACCAGCCGATCGCCGCCCGCGAGGCGGCGACGTTCGGCGTCGACCTGCAACTGTCCGGGCACACCCACGGCGGTCAGATCGCCCCGTTCAACCTGGCCGTCAAGCTCCAGCAGCCGGTGGTCTCCGGGCTCGGCGAGGTCGACGGCACCAAGGTCTACGTGACCAACGGGGCCGGCTTCTGGGGGCCGCCGGTCCGTGTCGGCGCACCGCCGCAGGTGACCCTGGTCGAGCTGCGCGCCCCGTGACCTGTCCGAACGGGTGGAGAGCCCGACTTATAGCGCGTCCGGCGGGTGGAGTCCAGCACCGGATTGCCCTCCTCACGCGTACGCGTGGCGGCAGGCGGGTAGTGGACCGGCCGTGACAGGATGCGGCGTGCCTCCGTTCAACGCCGCTCCCCCTGGTGGCGTCCCGCCGTTCGTCGCGGACCTGCACATCCACTCGAAGTACTCCCGCGCGTGCAGCCGCGATCTCACCCTGCCCAATCTCGGTTGGTGGGCCAGACGCAAGGGCATCGGGGTGCTCGGCACCGGGGACTTCACCCATCCCGCCTGGTACGACCACCTGCGGGAGACCCTGCAACCCGCCGAGCCCGGCCTGTACCGGCTCGGCCCGGAGGCCGAGGCGGACATCGCCCGGCGGCTGCCGCCCCGGCTGGCCGACGCCGCGGAGGCCGACCCGGTCCGGTTCATGCTGAGCGTGGAGATCTCCACCATCTACAAGCGGGACGACCGGACCCGCAAGGTGCACCACCTGATCTACCTGCCCGACCTGGACGCGGTGGCCCGGTTCAACACCGCGCTGGGCAGGATCGGCAACCTCGGCTCGGACGGCCGGCCGATCCTCGGCCTGGACTCCCGGGACCTGCTGGAGATCACCCTCGACGCCAGCGAAGACGGCTACCTGGTGCCGGCGCACATCTGGACGCCGTGGTTCTCCGCGCTCGGCTCGAAGTCCGGCTTCGACGCGATCGCCGACTGCTACGCCGACCTGGCCGGGCACGTCTTCGCGGTGGAGACCGGGCTCTCCTCCGACCCGGCGATGAACTGGCGGGTCGGCAGCCTGGACCGTTACCGGCTGGTCTCCAACTCCGACGCGCACTCCCCGCCGGCCCTGGCCCGGGAGGCCACCGTCTTCTCGTCGGCCCGTGACTACTTCGCCATCCGGGACGCGCTGCGGACCGGGGACGGGCTGGCCGGGACGATCGAGTTCTTCCCCGAGGAGGGCAAGTACCACGCCGACGGGCACCGGCTCTGCGGCGTCAACTGGTCGCCGGAGCGGACCCGGGCGGCCGGCGGACGCTGCCCGGAGTGCGGCAAGCCGCTGACCGTGGGGGTGCTCAGCCGGGTCGAGGAGCTGGCCGACCGGCCCGACGGGCACCGCCCGGAGCACGCCCGCGAGGTGACCCACCTGGTGCCGCTGGCCGAGATCCTCGGTGAGATCAACAAGGTGGGGCCCCGGTCCAAGAAGGTCGAGGGGAAGCTCAACGAGCTGGTCGCCGCGCTCGGCCCGGAGCTGGAGATCCTCACCCGTACCCCGGTCGACGAGATCGGCCGGGTCGGCGGGGAGCTGCTCGCCGAGGGCATCGGCCGACTGCGCCGGGGCGACGTGCGCCGGGTGCCCGGCTACGACGGCGAGTACGGCGTGATCACCCTCTTCGACCCGGCCGAGCTGGGCGGGGCCGCCGGCTCGGGGCAGGAGACGCTGTTCGACGTACCGGTGCCGGCGCAGCGCAGGCCGACGGAGCCGGCGGCGAAACCGAAGACCCGGCGACCGGCGGCGGCGAAGGCCGACCCGAAGCCGAAGCCCGCACCGGCCCCGCCGCCCCCACCGATCGCCTCGACCCCCTCGCCGCACGAGCCGTTCGAGCCGATGCTCGCCGGGATGGAGGAGGTCGGCACCGGCCTGCTGGATCGGTTGGACGCGATGCAGCGGGTGGCCGCCTCCGCGCCGGGCGGCCCGTTGCTGATCGTGGCCGGGCCCGGTACCGGCAAGACCCGGACGCTGACCCACCGGATCGCCTACCTCTGTGCCGAGCTGAACGTCTTCCCCGAACAGTGCCTGGCGATCACCTTCACCCGGCGGGCCGCCGAGGAACTGCGGCACCGGCTCGACGGGCTGCTCGGCCCGGTCGCCGAGGACGTCACCGTCGGCACCTTCCACGCGCTCGGGCTGAGCATCCTGCGGGAGAACGCCGGAGCGGCCGGCCTGCCGGAGGGTTTCCGGATCGCCGACGACGCCGAGCGGGCGGCGGCCCGGTCGGAGGCCGGCGACGACCCGGCCCGCTACACGGCGCTGCTGCGCAAGCAGGACCTGGTCGACCTGGACGAGCTGCTCACCCTGCCGGTCGCGTTGCTCCAGGGCGACAAGAAGCTGGTCCGGGAGTACCGGGAACGCTGGCGGTGGATCTTCGTCGACGAGTACCAGGACGTCGACCCCGTCCAGTACGACCTGCTGCGGCTGCTCAGCCCCGCCGACGGCAACCTCTGCGCGATCGGCGACCCGGACCAGGCGATCTACTCGTTCCGGGGTGCCGACGTCGGCTACTTCCTGCGGTTCTCCGAGGACTTCACCGACGCCCGGCTGGTCCGGCTCAACCGCAACTACCGCTCGTCCGCGCCGATCCTGGCCGCCGCCGTACAGGCCATCGCGCCGTCGTCGCTGGTCCGGGGCCGCCGGCTCGACCCGGCCCGGCTCGACCCGGAGGCCCCGCTGGTCGGCCGCTACCCGGCGGCGTCCGTCGCCGACGAGGCCGACTTCGTGGTACGCACCGTCGACGACATGGTCGGCGGCCTCTCCCACCGGTCGTTGGACTCGGGGCGCATCGACGGCCGGGCCACCACCCTGTCCTTCTCCGACATCGCGGTGCTCTACCGCACCGACGCGCAGGCCGCCCCGATCGTGGACGCCCTGGCCAGGGCCAACATCCCCGTGCAGAAGCGGTCCCACGACCGGCTCCGGGACCGGCCCGGTGTCCTCGCGATCGCCCGGGAACTGCGGCACGCCGACGGTCTGGCCGGTGGGTTGCCCGCCCGGGTCCGGCTCGCCGGCCAGGTGCTCGCCGAACGGTTCGCCGCACCCACCCTGGACGCCGCCGGCACGGTCCGCCCCGAGGACGTCCGCACCGCCGTCGACCTGCTCACCCCGCTGGCCCGACGCTGCGGCGACGACCTGGAACTCTTCCTCGCCCAGCTCGCCACCGGGGCCGAGGTGGACGCGCTGGACCCGCGCGCCGAGGCGGTCACCCTGCTCACCCTGCACGCCGCGAAGGGGCTGGAGTTCCCGGTGGTCTTCCTGGTCGGCGTCGAGGACGGCCTGCTGCCGCTGCGCTGGCCCGGATCGACACCCGACGACGACGCGATCGCCGAGGAACGGCGGTTGTTCTTCGTCGGGCTGACCCGCGCCCAGGACCGCCTCTACGTCAGTCACGCCGCCCGCCGGGTACGCCACGGCACGGAACGCGACTGTCGACCGTCACCGTTCCTGGACGTCGTCGACCCGGGGCTGTTCGAACGGTTCGGCGAGGCCGAGCCGCGCCGGCCGAAGGACCGCCAGCTCCGCCTGATCTGACACCCCCGCGTCGGGATGGCCCGCTGGTAGATCTTGGTGGGAAACGGCCCCCGGGAGGGCCGAAATCTTCCAAGATCCACCTTGCCTCCCTCGGGCGCGGCAGAGCCGGGCCGGAGTGGAGGGTCCGGCGGCGGGGGCGCCGGTCAGGTGAGGAGGACGGCGAGCCAGGCGCCGGCGAGCAGGGCGGGGCCGAAGGGCAGCGCGGTGTCCCGGCGTACCCGCCCGGCGGCCAGCAGCGCCAGCACCAGCACCCCGTTGAGCAGGTGCGGCAGGAACAGGCCGAGCCAGACGGTGGGCCAGCCCAGCCAGCCCAGCGGCAGGCCGAGCGCCGCCGCCAGCTTCACGTCCCCGAAGCCGAGCCGGGACCGGGGCAGCAGCGCCAACACCACGTACAGCAGGCCGGAGAGCGCGGCCCCGACCAGCGCGAGGAGCAGGCGGCCCGGGGTGCCGGCGGCGACGGCCGCACCGGCCAGGGCGACACCGCCGCCGAGGGCCGCCGCGCCGACCAGCGGGTCGGGTAGCCGCAGGCTGGTCACGTCCACCACCGCCAGCACCAGGCCCACGGCTGCCACCAGCAGGAACGCCGGTAGGGCCGGCTCGGCCCCCCGCACGGCGGCCAACCCGCCGAAGACCACCGCCCCCACCACCGCCACCCCGACCGGTACGACGCGGAGCGACCCGGCGGGGACAGCCGGGACGGCAGCGGCAGGCGCGACGGTGACGTGCGCGGTCGGTGGCGGGGTGGGATCCGGCGGGGCGGAAGGAGGGAAGGCGCGGGCGGTCCGGGGCGCGGCGAGGCCGACCAGGGCACCGAGCGTCGCCACGGCCGCCACCAGACCGGCAGGTGCCGCGGCTGCGGTCACCAGGATGGCGTACGTCACGGGGGAGTCTCCGGGCCGACGGGCACGGCACCCGACGCTACCGGCGCGACGACACGGTGACCGCCCCGCGACCGGTCACCCGGCGGGGCCGTTCGGTGGTCACCACCAGCGCCACGCCGGCCACGATCACCGCACCGCCGAACAGCACCTGGCCGGTGATCGGCTCGGCCACCAGCAGCGCGCCCAGGGCCACCGCCACCACCGGGTTCACGTAGGCGTAGGTGGAGGCCAGCGAGATGGGGGCGTGGGCCAGCAACCAGACGTACGCGGTGAAGGCCACCAGCGAGCCGGCCACCGTCAGGTACGCCAGGGCGAGCCAGGAACGGGTCGTCACCTGGCCCGGGGAGAATCCCCGCAGTTCGCCGCGAGCCAGGGCCAGCACGACGAGCACCACCGCCCCGGCGAACATCTCGTAGACGGTGGCGACGAACGGGTCGGCGGGCATCCGCAGCCGGTTGGACAGGAACGACCCCACCGACCAGCAGGTGGCCGCCGCGACCACGGTGAGCGCCCCGACCAACGGCACCGCACCGGAACCGCCCCGGGGCAGCACCAGCAGCACCAGTCCGAGGAAACCCAGCGTCACCCCGGCGAAGGTCCATCCCGGCGGGCGGTCCCCGGTGACCGTACGCAACAGCACCACCAGGAGCGGGACGGTGGCCACCAGCAGCGCGGCGATCCCCGACGGCACCGCCACGCCGGGCGGCCCGGACTCGGCCAGCACCACCAGGCCGTTACCCCCGGCGAGCAGCAGCACCCCGACCAGCGCGGCGGAGCCGAACTGTCGACGGTCGACCCGCAGCGCGCCCGGACCCCGGCGGAGCCGGAGGACGACCGCCAGTACCAGCGCGGCAGTGCCGAAGCGGGCCGCGGCGGAACCGAGCGAGGGCACCGACTCCACCACGACCCGGATCCCGAGGTAGGTGGAACCCCACAGGACGTAGACCAGGATCAGTGCGATCCAGATCAGGGCGGGCCGGGCGGGTGTCGCGGCCGAGGAAGGTGAGGTCATCGCGGGACCACGCTACGGTGACCACGTCGACGGCGTCCTTCGGATGGTCGGCATCTCGGCACGCGGGAGGACGGGCATGGCGAACTACGGACCACCGGGTGGTTCCCCGGAGCCGTGGGGTGGGCGACGCCCGGACGACCGGTGGGGGCCACCCGGGCCGGGGGAGTACGCGTCCACCGAGCGGTACCCGCCGGGTGCGTCCGGGGCGCACCCGGGCGACCCGACGTCGGGGCGCGGGCGCGGTTCGCTGATCACGGTGCTGGTCGTGCTCGCGGTGCTGGTTGTCGGCGGCGGCGCCCTGTGGTACCTGTACGGAAGCGGTGACGAGTCGCCGACCCCGACCGACGCCGTGCTGCCGACCTCACCCGTCGAGCCCGACCCGGCGACCACCGGTCCGGCAGCCACCACCCCCGCCCCCGCCTCGTCGGCCGATCCGCGTTTCGTCGAGGCGGGTCAGTGCGTCCGCAACGAGGGTGTGGTCGGCGGCAAACCGAAGCTGATGATCACCGAGTGTGTCCCGAAGACGTACGAGGTACTACGCCGTTTCGACGGGGCGACCAGTGGTGAAAGGGATGCCGAGGCGAAGTGCGCCAAGGTTGAGGGCTACACCAACTGGTACTTCTTCGACAGCGAGCTGGACACCCTCGACTTCGTCCTCTGCCTGAAGCAGCGCTGAGCCCACCCCTGGGGGAAAAATGTCAACCTTCGGCCCATCCACCTCCGGCCGCCCCGACGGGGATCCCCGGCCGCCGGCTCCCGACCCAGAGCCACCCACCGCGCCCCTCCCGCCCGCCGACCCGGAGCCGCCCACGATGCCTGTCGTCCCTTCCGGGTCGGAGCAGCCCACCGAGGGAATCCCGGCCGACCCGGAGCCACCGACGGCTCCGATCTCCCACGACCCGGCCGAGCCTCCGACCGCCCCCCTCGCCGGTAAGCAGGACGAGCCCCCGACCGCTCCGATCTCCGCACCGCCGCCGCACCCCGGCGACGAGCCGGAGACCGCCGTCATCCCGGGCGAGCCGGAGACCGTCGTCATCCCGCCGGGTTCGCCGGCCACCGCCGACGAGACGCCGACCACTGCGATGCCGCCGTCTCCCCCGGACCCGGCCGACGAACCGGCCACCGCAGCGATTCCTGGTGCCACGGACGACCAACCGACCGAACCCGTGGCCACCACGGCGGCCGGGGCGACGACCGGCCCCGGGTCCGGCTCGGCCGAGGCGGTGACGGCACCGATCCGGTCAGCGGAGGCGGAGGCACCGACCGTGCCCGGGTTGCGGGAGGCGGACGAGCCGCCCACGACCCTCCTCCCGGGTACGGAAGAGCCGCCGACCACGGCGTTGGCCGCGTCGTCGCCGGAACCGGCGACGACGCCCTTCTCGGCCAACCCGCCGGAACCCCCGACCGCACCCCTCTCCGCTACGCCACCGGAGCCACCGACCGCACCCCTCTCCGCTACGCCACCGGAGCCACCGACGGCACCGATCTGGGCTGGTCCGGCCGAACCACCCACCGCACCGATCTCGACTCCACCGGAACCACCGACGGCTCCCCTCGCCGCCGAACCCCCCACCGCACCCATCGCCGCCGAACCCCCCACCGCACCGATCTCAGCTCCACCGGAGCCTCCGACCACCCGGCTGCCGGTGTCCGGGGCCGGGCAGCCGGCCACCACCCAGATGCCCACGTCAGGAGCCGGGTACCCGCCCACCAGCCAACTACCGTCCTCCGGAGCCGGCTACCCCCCACCGTCCTCCGGGGCCGGCTACCCGCCACCTACCTCCGGAGCCGGCTACCCGCCACCTACCTCCGGGGCCGGATACCCGCCGCCGGACACCTATCTGCCCCCGACCGGCCAGCCGGCGGCTCCCTCGGGAGCCGGCTATCCGCCGCCGGGGCCGTTCCCGCCCGCCGGGCCGACCGCCGCACCGGCAGCCGGGGCGTTCGGCGCACCGCCCGCCGGGACATTCGGCGCGGCGGCGTCCCCGCCGCCGGCCGGCTTCCCCCAGCAGTCGTCCCCGCCGGGCTTCCCGGGACAGGCCGCACCCTCATCCGGCTTCCCGGGACAGGCCGCACCCCCGCCCGGCTTCCCGGGACAGGCCCCGCCCCCGCCCAACTTCCCGGGACAGGCCATGCCGGGCTTCCCGCCGCCGAGCGGGCCACCGGCGAAGGGCCGGGGTGGTCGGATCGCGTTGATCATCGGCCTGGTGGTGTTCCTGCTGCTCTGCCCGTGCCTGGGGGTTGCCGGCTGGTTCTTCCTGGCGTCCGATGACAACGCCGACCCGGCACCGGTGGCGAGCACGTCCACCGCGCCGACCGAGAACGGGCCGACAGAGGGGCCGACGGACGGGCCGACGGAACCGAGCGCCGAACCGACGACCGCCGAGCCGACCCCGGCCCAGACCCGGGCAGCGGACCAGATCACCAAGGGTGACTGTGTCGTCAACGACGGCACGGCCAACGACGCCGACCTGCGCAAGGTGCCGTGCGGTCCGGACACCTACGAGGTGCTGCTGCGGATCCCGGCCTCCACCAACGGGGAGCGGTGCCGGTCGTTGGCACCGGGATCGAACGCCAACTACGTGCACGACAACTCGGTGGACCTCTTCGATTACGTGCTCTGCCTGCGCAAAAAGAGCTGAACAGGCGAATCTGCGGCTGTCTAGCGTGGATGCTAGACAGCCGCAGATTCGCTTCGAGACCGGCATCGCACCGGTGCCGGGGCAGACCACAGGCGGACCAGCGGGCCGGGCCGACACCGGCGGGGGCGGACGGGCCGGGCGGTGGACGGCCCGGGTGGGCCACCCGGGTCGACAACGTCAGCGGTCGCGGTCCGCAGACACGCCGGTAGCCCCGTCTACGCACGTCTAGGCCGACGGCTAGACCGCCCGATACTGTGCGAGGCGTGGATCCGGTCCGCAACCCGTACGCCCCGGGTGCCGGTCAGCGCCCGCCCGAACTCGCCGGGCGGGGGCGGGAGCTGGACGTCTTCGACGTGGTGCTGGAACGGATCGCCCGAGGTCGCCCCGAACGCAGCCTGATGCTCACCGGCCTGCGGGGTGTCGGCAAGACGGTCCTGTTGAACACGTTGCGCTCGCAGGCGATCAACAAGCTCTGGGGCACCGGCAAGATCGAGGCCCGGCCGGACCAGTCCCTGCGCCGGCCGATCGCCGCCGCGCTGCACATGGCGGTCCGCGAGCTGGCCCCCCGGCACCGCGCGCCGGACCGGATCGACACCTTCCTCGGCGTGCTCAAGGCGTTCGGGCAACGTGGTGCGCCGGCCACCGGGCGGGCCGGCGCGGCCCCCCGGCTGCGGGACCGCTGGCAGCCCGGCATCGACGTGCCGGCCAGCAGCGGTCGGGCCGACTCGGGCGACATCGAGATCGACCTGGTGGAGCTGCTCACCGACGCGGCGGCGATCGCCGGGGACGTGGGCACCGGGGTCGCCGTGTTCATCGACGAGATGCAGGACCTCGGCGCGGAGGACGTCTCGGCGCTCTGCGCGGCCTGTCACGAGCTGTCCCAGCTCGGTGCCCCGCTGATCGTGGTCGGCGCGGGGCTGCCGCACCTGCCGGCGGTGCTCAGCGCCGCCAAGTCGTACTCGGAGCGGCTGTTCCGCTATCTGCGGATCGACCGGCTGGACCGGATCGCCGCCGACCGGGCGCTCTGCGCACCGGCCGGACGGGAACAGGTCGAGTACGAGCAGAAGGCCCTCGACCTGCTCTACGAGGCCTCCGGCGGCTACCCGTACTTCGTCCAGGCGTACGGGAAGGCGACCTGGGACCATGCTCCCCGGTCACCGGTCACGGACGCGGACGTCCGGGTCGCCGCGCCCGAGGCGGAGGCAGAGCTGGCGGTCGGTTTCTTCGGATCCCGGTTCGAGCGGGCCACCCCGGCCGAACGCGAGTACATGCGGGCGATGGCGGTCCTCTCCCCGGTGGCGGGTGAGGTCGACGGCGGTGGGCGGGACGACATGGACGCCGCCGTGTCGACCGCCGAGATCGCCCGCGCGCTGGGGCGCAAGCCGGCCAGCCTCTCCCCGGCGCGGGACGCGCTGATCAAGAAGGGGCTGATCTACTCCGGGGAACGCGGCACGGTCGCCTTCACCGTCCCGCACTTCGGCCGCTACCTGCGTACCCAACCGGCCTGACGGGGCGGTCAGACCCGGGACCAGGGCGGGGGGAAGACCACCTCACCGCGCGGTGGCGGCGGCGCGTGGCTGACCTCGGGCGGCAGCACCAACGCCTGCCACGGTTCCCCCAGCCCCGACCAGGGGCTGACCAGCCCCATCCGGTCCGCCCGGCTGAAGCCGAAACGCCGGTAGTACGCCGGGTCGCCGAGCACCACCACCAGCCGTTCGCCCAACTCGGTGGCGGCTTCCAGAGCGGCCTGCACCACCGCGGTACCGTGCCCGGCCCGCTGCCGGTGCGGCGCCACCGCCACCGGGCCGAGCACCAGCGCGTCGACCCGCGCCCGGTCGGCCTCGACCCGGACCCGGGTGAGCAGCGCGTACCCCACCACCTCGCCGCCGTACTCGGCGACCATCGCCAGCTCCGGCAGCCACGACGCGCTGCCGCGCAGCTCGTCCACCAGCGTGACCTCACCGGGGGTGGTGCCGTCGGGACGGGCGAAGGCGGCAGCCAGCACCCGGCGGACCGGGCCGGCGTCGGCCGTGCCCTCGGGGCGCAACCGCAGGGTCGTCATCCGCGCGACGTTACCGGTCGGGGCCGGTCCATCAGCGACGGTCGCGCCGCTCGGCGTGGCGGGCCGATCGCGTCCACCGGCCCGGATCCGCGACCCGACCGGGTGGGGATCGACGACGCGGACCGGTCCGGACCAGCGGTAACCGGACGCTCCGGATCAGCCGTTGCCCGGATAGCAGGGGTGCCGACGGGGTATGACTGAGCCATGAAACCCGTGCGCTCCCTCGCCCGTGTCATGTTGAGCGGCATCTTCGTGGTCAGCGGCGCCCGCAACTTCCAACACCCCCAGCGGCTCGTCCCGGCGGCCAGGCCGGTCACCGACCGGGTCGCCCCGCTGATCCAGCGGGCCGCACCGCAGTTGCCCACCGACACCGAAACGTTGATCCGCGCCAACGCCGCCGTGCAGTTCGCCGCCGGCCTGATGCTGGCCACCGGAAAGTTCACCCGGCCCGCCGCGCTGGTGCTCGCCGGCACGCTGGTGCCCACCACCGCCGCCGGTCACCCGTTCTGGGACGACGACGACCCGGCGAGGCGGAACAACAACCAGGTCCACTTCCTGAAGAACCTCGGGCTCTTCGGGGGCCTGCTGCTCGCCGCCGCCGACACCGAGGGGAAGCCGGGCCTGCGTTGGCGGGCCGGGCACCGCATCGGCCACTCCCGACGTTCGGTCGGTCGTGCGGTGCGTACCGCGCGGCGGGAGGCCCGGATCGCCGTCCGGTCCGCTGCCGCCGCCCGTCGACTTCCCGGCTGACCTGCGTCGATTCGGTCGCCACCCCCCGCAAGGCCACGAATTACCTGAACCGCCCGACACCCGTTAACGCGGTGGAAATGTCAAAAACTGGTGTGGGATCGGACACGGTCGGATAACGCGGGAGGCAGCAACGTGAGGCGCCGTTCTAGGCTCCCTACCGGACCTGGACGGGTAGGACGACCTTGGTACGGGGGTGGCCACGGTATGCCGACGACCGTCGGTAGACGTGCGGACCGCCTCGCCCCAGTCCGTCGCGCAACGCGTGGGATCGATCGTAGGACAGTCGTACGGACCGGCATCGTGGCCGCCGTCGCCTATGCCGCATGGCTCGCCATCGGTGCTTTCGGGCGGCCGTACAACTTCTTCGACATGAAGATCTACCACGGCGCGGTGGTGTGGTGGGCGAGCGGGCACGAGTTGTACGAGTTCATCGCGCCCACCACCACCCTGGGCTTCACCTACCCACCCTTCGCCGCACTGGCCATGCTGCCGATGGCCCGCCTGCCGATCGAGGCGGCCGGGTGGATCAACGCGGCCGGCAGCATCGCCGCGCTGGCGGTGGTCCTCGCCGCGCTGCTGCGGCCGATCGTCGACCGGCTCGGCTGGCCGCTCTGGTTCACCGTGGCCATCGCCACCCCGATGGCCACGGCCATCGAACCGGTCCGGGAGACCCTGGGGTACGGCCAGGTCAACCTGCTCCTGTTCGCATTGATCATGGCCGACCTGGTGGGGCTGCGCTGGCGTTCCCGGCGGGGCACCCACGGGCGTGACACCGACGGCCCGTTCCTGCGGCTGCTCTACAGCGGGTCCTGGGCGGGCGTGGGCATCGGCCTGGCCACCGCCGTCAAGCTCACCCCGGCGCTGTTCATCGCCTACCTGCTGATCACCCGGCAGTGGCGGGTCGCCGCCACCGCCGTCGGCACCACCATCGGCGTCACCCTGGGCAGCTTCGCCCTGGTGGGCACCGAGTCGCGGGCCTACTTCGGCGGGGTGCTGTGGCAGACCGAACGGGTCGGTGCCGCCGACATGACCCCCAACCAGTCGCTGGCCGGTCTGCTGGCCCGGCTCTACGACTCGATCGAGACGCCCGGCCTGCTCTGGCTGGCCTTCTCGGTGCTGGTCCTGGCCCTCGGGCTGTCCCGGGCCGCCAACGCCCGCGCCGACGGCGACGAGTTGACCGCGTTCACCCTGGTCGGGCTGACCGCCAACGTGATCAGCCCGATCTCCTGGTCGCACCACCTGGTCTGGGTCATCCCGGCGATCATCGTGCTCGCCGACGCCGCCGTACGCCGCCGCGAGGCGAGCCGGGGGCTGTCCCTGCGCACCGGCCAGCAGTCTTTCGGCGGGCCGCCCGGGGTGAACGGCCTGCGTCCGCCGATCTGGTACCCGACGCTGACCGGGCTGCGGCACGGGGCAGCGGCGGTCGGGTTGTACCTGCTCTTCCTGATCTCGCCGATCTGGCCGTACGAGCACAAGCTGCCCGAGGTGTCCCACTACCAGAACGGCCTGTTCGGCGCGCTGATGGAGAACTCGCTGGCGTTGGCGTTGATCGTCCTGGTCGCCGCCCTGCCCTGGCGTCCCGGTGCCGAGCCCGCCTTCTACGCCGACCGGCCGGCCCGCGCCGCCGTGACTGGTCGCCGCTGACCCCACCCGCCGCCACCGCCACAGCCGGTAGCCCGCAAAACCGCCACAGCCGGTGGCCCGCCGACACCGCCGTGGCCGGTCGCCGCTGACACCGCCCGCGCTGCCGGGCGTCGTCATGCCGCGGTCAGGGGCAGTTGACCCACTCCTCGGTGCCGTCGGCGAAGACCTGCCGCTTCCAGATCGGCAGTCGCGCCTTCACCTCGTCGACCAGCCGGGCACAGGCCGCGAAGGCCGCCGCCCGGTGTGCCGTGCTGACCGCCGCCACCAGCGCCACGTCACCGATGTCGAGCCGGCCGATCCGGTGCGACACCGCCACCGCGTAGACCTCGGGGTCGGCGGCGATCTCGGCGGCCACCGCGCGCAGCGTCTCGACGGCGCTCGGGTGCCCCTCGTATTCCAGCAGGGTGACCGGCCGACCGTGGTCGTGGTCGCGGACCACACCCTGGAAGGAGACCACCGCGCCGGCCCGGCGGTCGGCGACCGCGGCCTCGTGCGCGGCCAGGTCCAGCGGCTGGTCGGTGACGGTGAGCAGCTCCGTCGACGGTCCGGCGCTCACCACGTACGCTCCCCGGGCAGCAACGGCAGCGGCACCACCGGCACCCGGGATCCGACCTCGCCGGAGGTGCCCGGCCGGATCACCGCGAACCCGTCCGCGCCGGCCAGTCCGCGCAGCATCGCCGACCCGACGTGCCGGACCGGGTGCGCGGTGCCGGCGGCCCGGTCCAGCCGCACCAGGGCCAGGTGCGTGTAGTCCCCCCGACCGGGCACCGGCCCGGCGAGAGTCGCCTGCGGTAGCGCCGGCAGCGCCCGACCCTGGAGGCCGGCGAGCAGGGGCGCGACCAGCGACACCAGCGCGACGATCGCGGACTGCGGGTTGCCCGGCAGCCCGGCGACGAAACGCACCCGCCCGTCGGCGTCGACCAGCCGGGCCAGCAGCATCGGGAAGCCGGGCCGGACGGCGACCGTGTTGACCACGTGGTCGGCGCCGAGCGCCTCCAACGCGGGATGCAGGTGATCGACCGGGCCGTGCATGGTGCCGCCGGTGGTGCAGACCAGGTCGGCCCCGGCCAGCGCCCCGCGCAGGGCGGCCACGTGGGCGGGCAGGGTGTCCGCCACCGGGCCGACCACGTCGGAGGGCCGCACCTGGCAGCCGTAGCGGCGCAGCCAGGAGGGTACGGCGGGACCGAGCGCGTCGCGGACCCGCCCCGAACCGGGCGGGCCGGCGGTGAGCAGCTCGTCGCCGAAGACCAGCAGCGCGGCACGGGGCTGGCGGCGGACCCGGAGCTGGTCGTGGCCGCAGGAGGCGGCCAGCCCGATCAACGCCGGGTCGACCGGGGTGCCGGCCGGCAGCAGCTCCTCGCCGGCTACCGCCTCCTCACCCGGCTCACGCCACTCCGGACTGGGGCGGGGCGTGCCGGTCACCCGCCCGTCCGGGGTACGCGTCGAATCCTCGATCCGCAGGATGGCGGTCGTCCCGGCGGGGACCATCGCGCCGGTGGCGATCTCGACGGTGGTGCCGTCGGCGGTCAGCCCGGTCGGGGTGTGCCCGGCGAGCACCCGCCCGAGGACGTCCCACGGACCGGCCCCGCGCACCGCCCAGCCGTCCACGCTGGAGGTGGGGAAGGCGGGCAGGTCGGTCCGGGTGGTCAACGGCTCGGCCAGGGTGTACCCGTCGGCGTCGGCCAGTGCCCGGCCCACCGTGGGCAGGGCGGCGGCCAGGCCGACCGCGTACACCCGGGAACGGGCCTCGTCCCAGCCGGCCGGCGGCGGTGCGGCGACGGTTTCCGTGCTCACCGGGTCGGCCTCCGTTCGGACGGGACGCGGTGCTCCGCGTTCACCCCCGCGAGCCTATCGCCGCCGCCTCCCACCGCGGTCAGTGGTCGCCGCGCAGTTGGTCAGGGCTGCCGCCACCCGCGGCAGGTCGCCGCCGGGGCGGCCGGTCAGTGGTCGCCGCCGCGCAGCTGGTCCACCGCGTGGCCGAGGATCGGCCCGAGCACGGCCAACCCGTCCTGCGCGCCGCCCCGCGACCCGGGCAGGTTGACCACCAGCATCCGGCCCAGCACCCCGGCCAGCCCCCGGGACAGTGCCGAGGTGGGCACCCGGTCCCGGCTGTACGCGCGGATCGCCTCGGCGATGCCGGGGATCTCGTGGTCGAGCAGCGCCCGGGTCACCTCCGGGGTCCGGTCGGTGGGGGTTATGCCGGTGCCGCCGCTGGTCAGCACCACGTCGATCCCGTCGGCGTGGGCGGCCCGCAGTGCCTCGGCGACCGGTTCGCCGTCGGGCACCACCACCGGCTCGTCGACCTGGCAGCCCAGCTCGCGCAGGCCGGTGACGAGCAGCGGGCCGCTGGTGTCGGCGTACACCCCGGCGGCGGCCCGGTTGGACGCCACGACGACCCGGGCGCGGATCACGGCCGGTCCCGCGGGCGTACCCACTCGCCGGTCTTGCCGCCGGTCTTGCGCACCACCCGGACCGCGTCCACGGCGGCGGCCGGGTCGACCGCCTTGACCATGTCGATCAGGGCCAGCCCGGCGACGGCGACGGCGGTCAGCGCCTCCATCTCCACCCCGGTGCGGTCGGCGGTGCGCGCCGTGGCGGTGATCTCGACGGTGTCGTCGGTGAGCCGTAGGTCGACGGTGACGCCGTGCAGGGCGATCGGATGGCAGAGCGGGATCAGGTCGGGGGTGCGCTTGGCGCCCATGATGCCGGCGATCCGGCCGACGGCCAGCGCGTCGCCCTTGGGCAGCCCGTCGCGGCGCAGCAGCTCCACCACCTCGACGGTGGTGCGCAGCCGCCCGGCGGCCACGGCTACCCGACCGGACACCGGCTTGGCGGAGACGTCGACCATGCGGGCCGCACCCGCGGCGTCCACGTGGCTGAGCTGCGCGGGATCGGTCACGCTCGCCAGCCTAACGGTCGGGTCCGACCGGGGCGTACGTCCGGTTCGGGAGGATCGCACCGGGCGATGGGGAGCAAAAGGGTCGACGCCCTGCCGGACGATTCTTGATCCATCGTTCATCGTCGATTTCATCGGTCGCCACTAATAGGTTCTCCGCAGCCGGGGAGAGGGGGAAACACCATCACATCGGGGACCGGACACGGGAACGTCACCGCCGAGAAACCCTACGTCGCGCCCTGACCGCGAATCGCCGACCTCCACGTCGATGGCCGGTGGCACCATAGCGCCGACACGACTACCCTGCGTTCCGCAATCGGGTGATCCGTCGCACTCCCACGCCGGCCACCTCGAAGGAACCGAAACCGCCACCCCTCGCCCGATGTCGCAAAGCCGGTCGCTGCACCATTATCTAGCGTTAACGAGAACCGTCCGGAGCACTCAGCAGTCCGTTTCCCCACGGAAACAGAAAGTCACCAAGCTCCACTCAATTCTCATCTATCGCTCATAGTTACATTTATACCTCCAAAATCGGCCTAACCGCCCTTAGGCTGTCCCCTGTCAGATCCCGACCGCAAGGGTCGGCGCGACGATCAGGGGAGGTCGAACGCGATGTCCGCACACGAGTGGCTGTAGACGATTGTGGCGACGGCGTGACCACACGTAGCCTTGGCCCCTACTCAGCGACGCCGAGTGGTTGTCGAGGACGCGATGGCACGACCGGACGACGGCAAGACGGAGGCCGAGCGGCAGCTGACGCTGCACGTCGGCCTCGTCTGCGTGGTGGCCGCCACGGCGGCGACCGTCGCCCTCTACCAACTGGTCCACCTCGACCTGCGCGGTGACGACCTCACCCGATCCGTCGCCCTGGCCTTCATGGCCGCGCTCGGAGTCCGGATCAACTGGCAGATCCGCATCCGGGCCACCGTCCACGCGGTGTCCTGGAGCGAGACGGCGATCGTCCTCGGCCTGGCCGTCGCCCCGGCCCCGCTGGTCGTCCTGACCACCGGCATCGGCGTCGCGGTCGCCCTGCTCTCGATGAAACGCTCGCCGGTGAAGACCGCCTTCGGCATCGCCAAGAGCATGCTGCTGGCGGCGGGTGGGGGCCTCGCCCTGCACACCCTCGGCTGGTCGCCGCAGGACACCGACCTCCAGAACGTCATCGGCATGATCGGGCTCGCCTACGTCGTCGCGGTGGTCCTCGACGAGGCGCTGACCCTGCCGGTCATCGCGATGGCCACCGGCACCCCGCTGCGCAGGCTCTTCGCCGACGACCTCGGGCTCCGCCTGACCAGTGCGCTGGCCCGGTTCGTCCTCATCGCCGTCACCCTGGTCATCCTCCACGCCGACCCCCGGCTCCTGCTGGCCGTGCCGCCCCTGGTGCTCAGCCTCCACCTGTTCTATTCCCACCAGGCCAAATCCCGGACCGAGCAGCAGGCCTGGCAGCGTCTCGCCCGCACCACCGACGCGCTCAACGTGGTCGACCTGGACAAGGTCCTCACCACCGCCGTCACCCAGGCGACCGAGCTCTTCTCCGCCGACGAGGTCGAGATCGAGCTGCGCGACGCGGGTCGTACCGTGCGCGGTGCCAGCGGCACCATCACCTACGACGGTCCCACCGGCCCACCGAGCGAGATCGCGGGCACCGTGCTGCCCGCCCGCCTCGAAGGCCACGACCGGACCGCCGACGTCGGCATGCTGCGCCTACGGTTCCGCGGCCCGGTACGGCTCAACGAACGTGAGCAGTACACCCTGCGCACCTTCGCCTCCGCCCTGTGCACCGCCGTCCGCAACGCCCAGGCGTACGCCGAACTGGCCCGGGTGGCCGACGAACACGCCCACGCGGCCAGCCACGACGCGCTCACCGGCCTGGCCAACCGTCGGCAACTGCTGGACCGGGGCACCGAGCAGCTCGGCGCCCGGCACGCCGAGGGGGTGACCGCGCTCGTCCTGATCGACCTCAACCACTTCAAGGAGGTCAACGACACCCTCGGCCACGCCGCCGGTGACCAGGTGCTGATCCAGGTCGCCGACCGGCTGCGCGCCGCCGCCCACGACGAGGACCTGGTGGCCCGGCTCGGCGGCGACGAGTTCGCCGTGCTGCTGCGCGCCCTGCCCGCGCCCGCCGTCGCCGCCCACCGGGCCGAGATCCTGCTCGGCGCCCTGCACGAGCCGCTCGACGTGGACGGCATGCGGATCAGCGTGGAGGCCAGCGGCGGCATCGCGGCGGCCCCCGCCAGTGGCGGCATGCCGGAACTGCTGCGCCGCGCCGACGTCGCCATGTACCAGGCGAAACGGGCCGGTCAGCGGATCGCCACCTACGCGCCGACCCGGGACACCGCCGACCTGCGCCGGCTCACCCTCGGCGGGGAGTTGCCCCGGGCGGTGGCCGACCACGAGTTCACCGTCAACTTCCAGCCGATCGTCGACCTCGGCAGCGGCCAGGTGACCGGGGCCGAGGCGCTGGCCCGCTGGCACCACCCCCGGCACGGCACGATCGATCCGCTGCGCTTCATCGAGGCGGTGGAACGCTCCGGCATGCTGCCCGCGTTCGCCGAGGCCATCCTCGACCAGGCGCTCGTGGCCGCGGTCAGCTGGCGGACCGCCGGCTTCGACCTGCCCGTCTCGGTGAACGTCTCCCCCCGCAGCCTGCTCGACGCCCGCTTCCCCGGCGCGGTGCTGGCCCGGCTCCAGGCCCACGACTTCCCCCCGGACCGGCTGGTGCTGGAGCTGACCGAGACGCTCACCCTCAGTCAGCTCGACGTGGTCGACCGGGTGCTCAGCAGGCTGCGGGACTCCGGCGTCCGGCTCGCCCTGGACGACTTCGGCACCGGCTACTCCTCACTCTCCCTGCTCTCCCGCATCCCGGTCCACGAGCTGAAGATCGACCGCAGCTTCGTCACCGCGATGGAGGGCTCCGCGGAGGCGGCGGCCGTCATCCGCTCCACCCTCGACCTCGGCCGCAGCCTCGACCTGACGGTCGTCGCCGAGGGTGTGGAGAGCGAACCGCAGCGCCGGTCCCTGTGGTCCCTGGGCTGCGCCGCCGGCCAGGGACACCTCTTCGCCCGCCCCCTGCCGGCCGGGGTGCTCCTGGCCGCCCTCCAGCGCGGCTCCGGCGGCCGACCCGGCACCCTCGCCGCCCCGCTGCACGACACCGGCGCGGTCATCCGGCTGAGCACCCCCGGCCGCCGACAGCCCGCCCGGAACCGCCCGACGGGTCTGCCACACTTGCCGGCGTGACCCCCGCCGACCGAGCCGCCCGCAGCTGGCGGGCCGTCGACACCGCCGCCGGTGGGCTCGCCCTCGACCTCGGTCTCTACGCGCTCTCCGCCGCCTTCGCCGCGGTCACCGCCGTCACCTCCACCCTGACCCCGCACCGGGCCTGGGGGAGCGTCGCCGCCGTCGGCTACCTCGCCGCGACCCTCCTGGTCGCCGCCCAGTTCGTCATCCGACGCCGGTATCCCGGGCTGGCCGCCACCGCCGGCCGCGCCACGGTCACCGGCCTCGCCTGGGCCGGCACCGCCCTGCTCCCCCTGGTCGTCCAGGCCGGGCAGCGGGCGGCCGGGCGGACCGACCGGGCACAGGAGGAGGTGGTGGTGGTCGAGCAGGCCGGTAGCCGGCTCGCCGCACACGGCACCCCCTACCTGGGGCCGGACGCCATCGCCGCGCTACCCGCCGACGAGCGGCTGCTCGGCTACACCCCGTACCAGCCGGGGATGGCGTTGTTCGGGCTGCCCCGGGCCGCCGTCGACGCCTGGTGGACCGACTCCCGCGTCTGGTTCGCGCTGGTCACCGCCGCAGCCCTGGCCTGGGCCGTGGTCGCCCTGCGACGGTCCGACCGGCCTGCCGGGGGACGGGCCGGGGCACCGGCGGTGCTGCGTGGCGTGCAGGCGGCGACCGTACTGCCGATCTGTGCGCTCACCCTCGCCACCGGCGGCGACGACCTGCCCGTCCTCGCGCTCTGCCTGCTGGCGTTGGCCCTCGCCGCCGGCGGCCGGCCCGGACCGGTCGGGGTGGCCGTCGGGCTGGCCGGCGCCCTGAAACTCTTCGCCTGGCCGGTCGCGCTGGTCCTGATCTTCTGGGGGACGACCCGGCGGGCCGGCCTGCGGGTCGCCGCCGGGGCGCTCGGCCTGCCCGCCCTGGCCCTGCTCCCCGCCCTGCTGGTGGACCGGGACGCGCTGGTGGAGAACGTGTTCCGGTTCCCGCTCGGCCACGGCCAGGTCACCAGCCCCGCCCAGTCCCCGTTCCCCGGGCACCTGATCGCGACCGCCCTGCCCGGTGGCCGGTTCGTCGCCGCCGGGCTGCTGGTCGCCGTCGGCGGCGTGATCGCCGTCCGGCTCGTCCGCCGCCCGCCGCACCGGGCCGCCACCGCCGCGCTGATCTGCGGGTACGGCCTGCTCGCCGCGATCATGCTGATGCCCACCACCCGGTTCGGCTACCTGCTCTACCCGCTCGCCCTGCTGAGCTGGGTGCCCGCCCTGGCCACGCACCGGGCACCGGTTCCGCCGAGTCCCCGGCACGCCCCGCCCGCACGGCGTAGACCTGAGGACATGAGCAGCTACCGCGATCGTGCCGACGCCGGTCGGCAACTCGCCGAACGGCTCACCGCGCTGGTCGGCCGACCCGACGTCGTCGTGCTCGGCCTGGTCCGCGGTGGTGTCCCGGTGGCCCGGGTGGTCGCCGACCGGCTGGGCGCACCGCTCGACGTGCTGGTGGTCCGCAAGCTCGGCCTGCCCTGGGCACCCGAGGTGGCCTTCGGCGCGCTCGGTCCCGGCGGCGTCCGGGTCCTCAACGACCCGGTGACCGCCCGGCTCGACCCCGCCGAGGGTGCCGACGTGCAACGCCGTGAGCAGGCCGAGCTGGACCGCCGGGAGGCCCGCTACCGCGCCGGGAGGCCCGCACTCGACCTGACCGGACGGACCGCCCTGATCGTCGACGACGGCCTGGCCACCGGTGCCACCGCACGGGTCGCCGTACGGGTCGCCCGCCGGCTCGGTGCCCGACGGGTCGTCGTCGCCGCGCCGGTCGGTGCGCAGGAGGCGTACGAGATGCTGGCCGCCGAGGCGGACGAGGTGGTCTGTGCCCGACGCCCCGTCGACTTCGGCGCGGTCAGCGCCTACTACGACGACTTCCACGAGGTCGACGACGACGAGGTGACCGCGGCGCTGATCGCCACCGCCTGAATGCCGCCCCGACCGGGTACCGTCGAGCGATGCAGCTCACCTGTCCCAAGTGTCGCGGAGACATGCGCCAGTACGAGCGCAGCGGAGTCGTCATCGACCAGTGCGGCGAGTGCCGGGGGATCTTCCTGGACCGCGGCGAACTCGAGAAACTGTTCGAGGCCGAGGCGAACTGGCACCAGCAGCGCGGCACCCCCGCGCCCGGTCAGCCGGGGTCCGTCCCCGGCCAACAGCACGTCCAGACGCCCGGCGGGTATCCGCCGCCGCCTCCGCCGCCACCCGCCCCGAGTCACCAGCCGGGCTACGGCGCCGTACCGCCGCCCCCGCCCCCGCCGGGTTACCCGCCACAGCCGGCGTACGGCGGCCACAGCGGCTACGGCCACCCGCAGCAGCACCACGGCTACCACGGTCACTACAAGCGCAAGAAGCACAAGGGCTTCCTCGACGAGATGTTCGGCTGAGCGGTCCGGTCGGCGACCGGGCCGGCGGTTCGCCCGTCCGGCCCGGTCCCCTCGACGCGGCCCGCCCTGCGGCATCCCGGCCGGCAGCCGACGGTCGTCGACGCGGCCCGCACCACGCCGCCGTAGGTCCGGCGACCGCCGTGCCGTGCGGCGTCACGCGTGCGACGCTGCACGACATGACGTTCGTCGGGCAGCACACCGCGTTGGCACAGGCCTACGACGGCATCACCACGGTGGTCGCCGGTCTCGACGACGACGCCCTGCAACGGCCCACCCGGTGTCGCGGCTGGCTCGTCGCCGACCTGCTCTTCCACCTGCTCGGCGACGCCCAACGCGCCCTGGTCACGCTGGCCAGCCCCGCCGACGGTCCACCCGACACCGACGACGTCAGTTACTGGCGTTCGTTCCCGCCGGCCGGGTCGGCCGCCGAGACCACCCGGCACGCGTGGCACGTCCGCCGCTCGGCCGCCGCCTTCGACCGGCCCTCCGGCGTGGTCCGGATCTGGGCGGACACCGCACCGGCCGCCGTCCACGCGGCGGGCGTCGCCGACCCGCAGGGCTGCGTCACCACCCAGGGGCACGTGCTGCGGGTGTCCGACTTCCTGGCCACGCTGACCACCGAGGCTGTCGTGCACCACCTCGACCTGGTGCCCCACCTGCCCGACGCGCCGCCGCCCGGTCCGTCGGCCGTCGACGTCGCGGTCACCACCATGAACGGCCTGCTCAGCGACGACGCCGTCCGACCCGCCGACTGGGACGACCTGACGTACCTGCTCAAGGCCACCGGTCGGGAGCCGCTGACCGACCGGGACCGGGTGGCGCTGGGCGAGGCCGCCGGCTGGTTCCCGCTGCTCGGCTGAGTCACCGGCCCCGGCACCGGGTCACCCGATGGCCATATCGACGAATCGAGAGAGATGGAGCTGGGCCGCGACCGTTATGCTGTCGGTCGGACCATTCCTGTGCTTGGCAACTATGAAATCCGCCTCCCCGGCGCGCGGCGACTCCTTGTCGTAGTAGTCGTCGCGGTGCAACAGGATGACGACGTCAGCATCTTGTTCGATCGAGCCGGATTCGCGCAGATCAGACAATTGGGGTCGCTTGTCGGTACGTTGCTCGGGGCCACGGTTGAGCTGGCTCACCGCGATCACCGGGCACTCGACCTCCTTGGCCAGCAGCTTCAGGCCCCGGGACAGGTCCGCGACCTCCTGCTGACGGCTCTCGGTGCGCTTCGGGGAGGTCATCAGCTGGAGATAGTCGACCACGATCATCTTGAGGTCGTGCTTCTGCTTGAGCCGACGGGCCTTCGCCCGGATCTCCATCAGATTCATGCTCGGGGTGTCGTCCACGAACAGCGGCGCCTCGCTGATCTCGCCCATGCAGCGGGCCAGCTTGGTCCAGTCGTCGTCGGAGAGCTGACCGCTGCGCAGCACGTGCAGCGGAACCCGTGCCTCGGCCGAGAGCAGACGCATGACGATCTCGACCTTGCTCATCTCCAGCGAGAAGATGGCGGCGGCCTGGTTGGCCCGGATGGCGGCGTTGCGGGCGAAGTCCATGCTGGCCGTGCTGTTGTGGGTCGGGATCATCGACCGGCCGGCCAGGTAGAGGTGCTCCGGGTCGTCCACCGTCACGCACCGCACCGGCACGCTGGCCACCGGTCGGACGTCCACCACGTACCGGACGCCGGCCCGCACGTCGGCACCGGGCCGGCGGTGGGCGGCGTGCGCGGCGACCCTGTCCGCCCGCCGGAACACGGCGTCCGCGGTGGCGAAGTCGATCGTGTACGTCGTCGCCGACCGTTCGGTACGCCCGGGCACCGGCCGCGCGGTGACCGTGCAGTGGTGGCCGAGGCTCACCACGAGTTCCCGGACGTTCTCCGCCAGTCGCCGGGAGGTGCAGGAGTACCGGACACCGCCGGTCGGGGTGACCGTGCCGGCGGCGTCCAGCAGACCGGCGAGGAGCGCCCGCCGCTGCGCCTCGGAACCCCGCAGGTAGTCCCCGGGGATGTGCTCCTGCGGGTACCCGACCGGGTGGAGGGCACGCGGGAGGGAACCGGTGGGACGGCCCTCGTCGCCGAGCCGGCGGCCCAGGACGTAGGGCGGGACCGGCAGGTCCCGGGCGGGCAGCCGCAGCGGGGCGCAGGTGGCGACCGCGTGGCCGGGGCGCGCGTCCGGGCCGGTACGCAGCGTCGCGGCGATCTCCGCGGTGGTGAGCACGCCCTCGCGTCGGGCCGGGACCACGGCGGGGGCCGGACACCCGTCCCCGCCCGTCGGGCCGACCGCGGCCAGGACCCGTGCCGGTTCCCGCTCCGGGACCGCCGGGTGGGTGGTCTGCCACAGGTGCTCGGCGTCGGCGACGATCACACTGCCGTCGGAGAACTCGACCTCGTAGCAGGGTCGACCGACCAGCACGTCGAAGGCGGCGGTGACCGTGGTCGGCGTACCGTCCGCGGCGAGCAGCCGGTCACCGACCCCGACCTCGCCCATGGTGGTCCAGCCGTCCGGGGTGGGCAGCGGGGTGTCCAGCGCGAGCGCCTTGCCGAGACCGGGTCGCCCGGCCACGATGATGAGCTGCCCGGGGTGCAGTCCGTTGAGCAGCCGGTCCAGGTCGGTGAAGCCGGTCGGCACCCCGGTCATCACGCCGCCCTGCGCGCCGACCGCCTCGATCTCGTCCAGGGTCGGCTGGAGCATGTCGGCGAGTACCGCGAAGTCCTCGCTGACCCGCCGTTCGGTGATCTCGTAGACCGCCTGCTGGGCCAGGTCGACGACGTCGTCGACGTCCCGGCTGCCGCCCGCTGCGGTGCCGTAGCCGAGCTGCACGATCCGGGTGCCCGCCTCGACCAGCCGGCGCAGCACCGCGCGTTCGCCCACGATCCGGGCGTAGTAGGAGGCGTTCGCCGCCGTCGGCACGGCAGCCATGCAGGTGTGCAGGTAGGGAGCGCCGCCGACCCGGGCGAGGTCACCGGAGTCGGCCAGGGCCGCCGCGACCGTGATCCCGTCGGCCGGTTCACCGCGACCGTAGATGTCGAGGATGGCGTCGAAGATGGTGGCGTGGACGGGCCGGTAGAAGTCGGTGGACTTGAGGATCTCGACGACGTCGGCGATGGCGTCCTTGGAGAGCAGCATGCCGCCGAGGACGCACTGCTCGGCGGCGACGTCCTGGGGCGGGGTCTTGTCGAACTGGCCGTCGCGGGGCGGCGGGGCGGACTGTCCCGCGGTCCGGGGCTCCGCCCGCATGTCGTCGGTGACCGACACGGTTCCCCCTCCACGACCTCGATCTGGCTACGGCAGTACGGCGGCGGTGCGACACCTCCCGACCTGACCGGCCGGGTCGATCGGGGGCCATCACGCGACCGGTCGGTGCCCCACGATACGGACCCCGAGCTCAGCCCCTCAACCGGCGCGGTGGACGAGCCTCGGGACAACCTGTGGACGCGCGTGGACAACCATGTGCGCAGCGTGTGCACAGCCTGTGGAAAACTCGGCGGGAATTCTGCGGATCAAGGCGCTGACCTGCATCTTCACTATCCACACCCTGTGGACGAGAAATTTCCGGTAAGGCTGTTGGGTCGGTCTTCCCGTACTATCTCTGCGAAACGGCTACACCTGGACAGCGGATTGCACTTTCGGTTGAGAAGGGTCACGCTCCGGCCGTGAGTTACCGGGACTGGGAGCGCGGGGAGGGCAACCCGCGCGAGCGTCAGCCGATCGCCCCGTGGGACGACCTCGGCGACCCGGTTCCGTCAGATTCATCCACCTCGACGGACCGCTACCGTACGCCGAGCCGCCGACGGGCGGTCGAGCGTGGCCAGCGGGAGCCCGTCGACGCCTACCTGCCCCGCTGGGCGGTCGAGTCCGGGATCGCGCACGCCGACGGCCGGGGACGGCACGCCGCTCCGGACGACGACGAGGACGACGCCCGTCCGGTCTCCGGCCTGGGCCGCCGCGCGGCCCGGCGGCGGCGGGAGAGCGAACGGTGGGAGTCCCGGACGGTCGACGCGCCCTCCGGGGCCGACCACACCCGGGAGTGGACCTTCGACCGTCCCCAGGAGCAGGGGTACGTCGGCAGCCGACGGGCGGACTCCGGCGAGGACGAGCCGGTCTCCGGGGCGGCTCCGCCGGCCCGCCCGCGCCGCTCCCCGACCCGCCGCCCGGAGGTGGTCTGGTCCGGGGGCGACGACTCCGACCTGCCGGTGGAGGCCGCGCCCGAGCCGCCGCCCCGGCGGAGGCGACGCAACACCGACGCGTCCTGGGCGCGACCGTTGACCGACCCGGAGCGCCGTCCGGCGAGTGACCCGTGGAGCCGGCTCGCCGAGCCGGAGCCCGAGTACCGGCCGGCGGTCGATCCCTGGGACGCCTCCGGCCTGCACACCTGGCAGGGTCCGGCCGTCGACGACCGGTGGGACCGCCTCGGCGGGAGCTCGCGGTGGGAGCAGGGCGACAGCACCGGCCAGTGGGACCGGTTCACCGACACCGCGCAGTGGGACCGGACGGACGTCGGCCGGTGGGGTCCGGCGACGGGTCGGGCCGAGACGGACCGCCGGGACACCGGTGGCGTCGTCCGACCGGAACGCGACGAGGCCGGCCGGTGGGACCGGGACGGCCTCGACCAGCGGGACCGGGACGACGCCGGCCGGTGGGAGCGGTCGGTGCCGCCCCGGTCGGCGCAGCCGGTGACCGGGGGTGAGAGCTGGCCGTGGGGTACACAGCCGGAGGGGTTCTGGTCGGGCACCCGGCTGGCGGGGGACGATCCCCGCTGGATGGATCCGCCGGCCTCGGCGCCCCGGTCCCCGGTGGTGGGGTACACCGCGCCCAGGCCACGGGCGGCCCCCCGGCGTCGGGCCGAGCCGGTGTCCGGCCGGGCGGTCGCCGCGTCCTCGCTACGGGACCGGCTCGGCTCGGTGGGCGGCGGGTCCTGGAACCGTCGCCTGGAGGACGACCTGCTGGATCCGGACCCGGGTGGTCCGCTGCGTCCGCTGGTCTACACCGCCGCCTGCTACCTGGTGCCGGCGGTGCTGGTGTTCCTGTGGCTGTTGACGCTGGACGGCCAGCCCCCGGCCGGTTGTGTCACGGACATCAGCGGGGGTGGCTGCGAACCGCCCCGGGCGCACGCCTTCGGCTCCCTGGTCGCGGGTGCGCCCCGGTTCGGGCTGGCGCTGCTGAGCAGTCTGGTGGTGGCGGTGCTGCTGCGCCGGGTCGGAACGACCTGGCGGTCGGCGACGGTGGCGGTGGCGGCGTCGGTGGTCGGCGGCGGTCTCTCCACCGTGATGATCAGCGCGGTCACCGGTCAGCCGATCGGCTGACCGGCGCGACGTCCGCACAGGAAAGGCCCGCACCGGGTTCCGGTGCGGGCCTTTCCTGTGGCCGTGCCGCGGGGTCAGCCCTGGACGACGTTGAGGTCGAACGTGGCGGACACCTCGGGGTGCAGCTTGACCCGCACCGGGTAGGAGCCGGTCGACTTGATGTGACCGGGCATCTCCAGCCGACGACGGTCGAGGGCCGGGCCGCCGGCCGTCTTGACGGCGTCGACGACCTCGGCCGGGGTGACCGAGCCGAAGAGCCGACCACCGTCACCGGCGCGGACCTTCAGGCTGACCTTCAGACCCTCGAGCTGGTCCTTGACCTCGGTGGCGTGGCCCAGGTCCCGGATCTCACGGGCGGAACGCGCCCGCTTGATGACCGTGACCTGCTTCTCCGCACCCTTGGTCCAGCTGATCGCGAAGCCCTGCGGCAGCAGGTAGTTACGGCCGTAGCCGTTCTTGACCTCGACGATGTCGCCGGGGGCACCGAGACCGGAAACTTCCTGGGTCAGGATGATCTTCATGTCGGTGCCTCCTCTCAGCGGGCCGTGGCGGTGTACGGCAGGAGCGCCATCTCACGGGCGTTCTTGACCGCACGGGCGATCTGCCGCTGCTGCTGCGAGGTGACGCCGGTCACCCGCCGAGCGCGGATCTTGCCGCGGTCGGAGATGAACTTGCGCAGCAGCGCGGTGTCCTTGTAGTCGATGTAGGTGATCCCGTCCTTGTCGAGCGGGTTCACCTTCTTCTTTGGTTTGCGAAGTGCCGCAGCCTTGGCCATTGCACGTGCTCCTGGTTTGCGATCGCGGGCGCTCGGCGCCATTAGAACGGTGGCTCCTCATCAAAATTGGCGCCCGAACCACCGCGCGAGGAGGGGGCCGGCGCAGCCGAGGCCCAGGGGTCGTCGAAGTTGCCTCCGCCGCCGCCCTGGTTGCCACCGCCACCGGAGCCGAAGCCACCGCCGCCGCCACCGGAGCGCGACATCTTCTGCACCTTCGCCGTGGCGTAGCGCAGCGACGGGCCGATCTCGTCGACCTCGAGCTCGATGACGGTGCGCTTCTCGCCCTCGCGGGTCTCGTACGACCGCTGACGCAGCCGACCCGAGACGATCACGCGGGCGCCGCGCTGGAGCGACTCGGCGACGTGCTCCGCCGCCTGCCGCCACACGGTGCAGGCCAGGAAGAGCGGCTCGCCGTCCTTCCATTCGTTGGTGGTCTTGTCCATGAACCGGGGCGTCGAAGCGACCCGGAACTTGGCGACCGCCGCACCGGACGGGGTGAACCGCAACTCGGGGTCATCGGTCAGATTGCCGATGACCGTGATGGTGGTGTCTCCTGCCATGACCATCTCCTCGCACACTCATCGTTGCGTCGTACAGGCTCTCAGGACCCTCTGACAGCATCGACGAGGCTGATCCGGGCGAACCGGGGTTGAATGCTTAGCGCATCTCCGGACGGATGACCTTGGTGCGCAGCACGGACTCGTTGAGCCGCAGCTGGCGGTCGAGTTCGGCCACCGCCTCCGGCGTCGCCTGAAGGTCGATGACGGCGTAGATGCCCTCGGCCTTCTTGTTGATCTCGTACGCGAGGCGCCGGCGGCCCCACACGTCGGTCTTCTCGACCGAGCCACCCGCGGTCCGGATCACGTTCAGGTACGTGTCGAGCGAGGGTGCGACGGTGCGTTCCTCGAGGCTGGAGTCGAGGATCACCATGACTTCGTAATGACGCAAGACGTGCTCACCTCCTGTGGGCTAGGCGGCCACGGTCCTTCCGTGGCAGGAGGTCGTGCGTCGTGCCCGCCCGGTGTCGGGGGAACCCGACCGGACGCGGACAACCGGACCAGGATACCCGGTCGCGACGATCACGCCCGCGCAGGTCGCCCCGGCGGGCCGGGGACGGGCGACAGGGGCCGCCGCGACGCCCGAAGGCCGGCGGCGGCCCCTGTCCACGGGGCCGCGGGGCGTCCCGTCCGCATTCCTTGGGTGGGACCTGGGGAGGAACGACCACACCGATGAGGTTGGATCGAGGACACCCCGCGGAGCTTCATCCTGTTGTTATCCGACGATACAACGGCAGTCGTCACGAGATAGCCGAATTCAAACTATTCGTCCGGGATCCCGCTGTCGGCGGTTCGACCGGTCCCGGCGATTCCACCCGGCTCAACGAGCACCGGTGCCGGCGGGTGACGCGGCGACGACGACGGCCTGCCCGAGGACCACCGTGGCGTCGCGCGCCGGACCGTGCGCCCCCGCGTGGTCACCGGAGCCGACTTGCCCGCGACCGTCACCTGTCGGAGTCGGCGGTGGGACGTAGGCTCGCCTGCATGCGTATCGGAGCCCACGTCGACCAGGCCGACCCGCTGGCCGAGGCAACCAGCCGCGCCGCCGAGGCGGTGCAGTTCTTCCTCTCCGACCCGCAGGGCTGGAAGGCCCCGAAACCCCGGGAGGACGCCGACCGGTTGCGCGCCGCCGACGTCGACCTCTACGTCCACGCCCCCTACGTCATCAACGTGGCCACCCTGAACAACCGGATCCGCATCCCCAGCCGCAAGCTGCTGCTCGGCCACGCCACCGCGGCGGCCCAGCTCGACGCCCGGGGGCTGATCGTGCACGGCGGTCACGTCAACGCCGGTGACGACCTCGCGGTCGGCTTCGACAACTGGCGCAAGACCTTCGCGTACGCGGCGGACTCCGGCGGCTTCCCCGTCCCGGTCCTGATCGAGAACACGGCCGGCGGCGACAACGCCTGCGCCCGCCGGCTCGACGCGCTGGCCCGGCTCTGGGACGCGCTCGGCGACTACGAGGTGGGCTTCTGCCTCGACACCTGTCACGCGTACGCCGGTGGCGAGGAACTGCTCGACCTGGTCGACCGGGTGAAGGCGGTCACCGGCCGGATCGACCTGGTGCACGCGAACAACTCCAAGGGCGGGTTCAACTCCGGACAGGACCGGCACGACAACTTCGACAGCGGGGTCATCGACCCGGAGCTGCTGGTGGCGGTGATCCGGGCGGCCGACGCCCCGGTCATCGTGGAGACTCCCGGCGGACCGGACGGTCAGGGGGCGGACATCGCCTTCCTCCGCGAGCAGCTCGGCACGGGGGCCTGAGCGCCGATGACCACCAACGCGACCGGCGGCGGCCAGCCGCCACGGCAGACCGACGGGGCCACCCCCGGCCCGTCGGGCGCGGCGAGGCCGCAGCGGGACGACCGGACCGCGGCAACGGACGCCCCCCACAGCGCCGAGCCGGACACGGCGGACGATCCCGAGGCCGCCAGGACCGGGACCGGCAACGCCGAGCTCGACGGGACCACGGCGGACAGGCCCGAGGCCGCCAGGACCGGGACCGGCAAGGCCAAGCTCGACGGGACCACGGCCGACGAGCCCGCAGTCGGCAAGCCCGAGACCGGCACGACCACCACGGGCAAGCCCGCAGTTGCCAAGCCCGGGGTCGGCAAGACCGAACTCGACGAGACCAAGGTGGACACCCCCCGGGTCGGCAGTGCCCGGGTCGACGAGGCCAAGGACGCAAAGACCGCCGAGGCGGGTGCGACCGGCGGCGGGAGCGAGCCGGACCGGAAGGACCCCGCCGCCGAGGCCGACCCGTGGACCTCGTTCGCGCCGGAGCCGGAGCCGGTACCCGGTCGTCCCCGCCGGGCGGCCCGCGCCACCGGCCGGTTCCTGGTCCACGAGTGGACGCTCGCCGTCCTCGCCTCGCTCGCCCTCGCCGTGGGGATGACCTGGCCGACCCTGCGCTACCCGCTCTACACGCTCCCCCAGGACTACTGGGATCCGAGTCTCCAGGCCTGGCAGATGGCCTGGTCGGGGCATGCCCTGCGGACGAACCCGGGGCAGCTGTTCCAGTCCAACACGTTCTTCCCGGAACCCTGGAGCTTCGCCTTCTCCGACATGCTGCTCGGCTACGCACCGGCCGGCATGCTCGGCACCGGACCGGACGCCGCCGTGCTCCGCTACAACATCATGTTCGTGCTGGCGCACGCGATGGCCACCTTCGGGGCGTACGTGCTCGCCCGGCAGTTGGGCTCGGGACGGATCGGCGCGGCGGTCGCCGGGGTCAGCTACACCTACGCGCCGTGGCTGCTGGCCCAGGCCGGCCACCTGCACATCGTCTCCAACGGCGGCATTCCGCTGGCGCTGGCCATGCTGGCCCGGGGGCACGGTTGGTCGCTACGGCACGGTTACCGTCCGGAACGCCGCCGGGTCGGCTGGGCGTACGCCGGGTGGGTGGTGGCCGCCTGGCAGCTCAGCCTGGGCTTCGGCATCGGTCTGGTGTTCGCCTACGTCCTCGCGGTGACGCTGCTGGTCTCGGCGGTGGTGTGGTTCTGGCGGCGGCGGCGCGTACGACGGCCCTTCGGTCGGCGGCTGCTCGTCGCCGACCTGGCCGGCGGGCTGCTCTTCGCCGCCGTCGGCGCGCTGCTGGCGGTGCCGTACTTCAAGGTGGCCGAGCTGCACCCGAACGCGGAACGGACGCTCGGCGACATCGGCGTCTACTCGCCGCCGGCCAGTGGCTTCTTCACCGCGCCCGCCGAGTCGTGGATCTGGGGCGGGCTGCACGAGGGGGCACGAGCGACGCTGCCCTGGCACCCGGAGATGACCCTGCTGCCGGGCTTCGTGCTGTACGCGCTGGCGGCCGGCGGGCTGTTCTTCTCGGTGTGGCGGCTGCGCCACCGGCTGCTGCTGCTCGCCGGGGTACTGGTCACCATGGTGCTGGCGATGGGCACCGAGTTCTTCGGTGGCACCTTCACCTACGCGCCGCTCTTCGAGCACCTGCCGGGTTTCAACGGGCTGCGCACGCCCGGCCGGATGATGCTCTGGACGACGCTGCTGCTCGGCCTGCTGGCGGCCGGTACGGTGACCGCCTTCGCCCAGCGGGTCCGCGAACTCGGCGGTGGACGGGTGCCCGACCGGCCGGCACCGTGGTTGCGGCTGGCCACCCTGCTGCCGCTGCTGCTGGTCGTAGTGGAGGGGCTCAACGACACCCCGCACCCGGTGGTGCCGGAACAACCGGTGGCGATGCGCACGGTGGACGGTCCGCTGCTGGTGCTGCCCAGCGGTCAGAACCAGGACCAGCCGGTGATGCTCTGGTCGACCAGCCGCTTCCAGCAGGTGGTCAACGGCGGCAGCGGGTTCACCCCGAAGCAGCTCGACGACGTACGTCGGGTGACGGCGGCCTTCCCCGACCAGACCAGCGTCGACTACCTGCGCACCCTCGGCGTGCGCGACGTGGTGGTGCTGCGGGACCAGATCGCCGGCACCCCGTGGGAGGTGACCGTGGACGCCCCGGTCGACCAGTTGGGCATCACCCGCCAGCAGGTCGGCAATGCCGTGGTGTTTCGTCTCTGAGCTGGTTGCGGTGGGGCGGGCGGGGGGAGCCCAGCCGCTGGGTTGCGGTGGGGCGGGCGGGGGAGCCCAGCCGGCTCCGGGCGGTCAGGCTTGATCCCTGCGCCGGCTGGGCTCCCCCGCCCGCCTGACGGGCGCAGTGCCGTCTTGGACTTGCGCGTCCGGGGTGGTGGGGGTGGGGAGTTGGCGGGTCGGTGGGTGGGGTGGGGTTCAGGCGGGGGTTGGGTCGGGTTCGGGGGTGGGGGCCTTGCGGCGGAGTTTGGCCAGCCAGGGGGCGTCGGGGGCACCGTCCAGGACGCCGCCGTCCGGGTCGTCGGCGTAGGTCCAGCGGACCGCGTCGCGCTCCGGGTGCAGGATGTCCTTGACGATCAGGACGCAGAGCACCACCACCGTGCCGAGCCGCAGCGACGAGGCGAGCACGAAGACCCCCTCGGGGAAGACCGGGCGGCTGGTGGCCGAGCCGAGCAGTTCGCCGTAGAAGGCGGTGAAGTAGCACACCTCGGCGAGTTGCCAGGCGAGGAAGGCCCCCCACCGCGGTCGGGCGAGCACCGCCAGTGGCAGCAGCCAGAGCACGAACTGCTGGGACCAGACCTTGCTGAAGATCAGGAAGGCCGCCACCACCAGGAAGGCGAGCTGGGCCAGCCGGGGCCGGCGGGGTGCCCGCAGGGCCAGTACGGCCACGCCGACGCACGCCAGCCCGAACAGGGCGTACGACAGGTTGTTGAGGGTCGGGATGTTGGCGTTCAGCCACTGGAACGGACCCTGGTCGCCGGGGCCGCCGGTGTTCACCTTCCCGTCCAGGTACCGCCCGATGTACCACAGCGTGCCCCAGTCGATGGGCCGGGTGGTGTTCAGCTCGAAGAACCGCCCCCAGTTGTCCGGGTAGCGGATCGCGGTGGGCAGGTTCACCGCGACCAGCGCGACCGCGCCGGTCGCGGTGGCGGTCAGCGCGGCCCGCAGCCGGCCCGCGCGCAGAGCGAGGATCAGGATCGGGCCGAACAGGAACAGCGGCCACATCTTCGCCGCGCCGCCCAGGCCGAGCAGGAGCCCGGCCAGGACGGGTTGTCGTTTCGCCCAGGCAGCCAGCCCGAGCGCGGCCAGCCCGATGGCGAGGAAGTCCCAGTTGACGGTGGCGGTGAGGAACAGCGCCGGGGCCAGGGCGAAGAGTGCGGCGTCCCAGGGTCGTCGGCGGCGCAGGGCGAGGATCACCGCGGCGGTGGCGACGGCGAGCGCGCTGAGCGTCAACGCGTTGGCGTTGTAGAACCACCGCCCCTGGTTGATCGTCGGGTCGTCGACGCCGAGAGCGTGCACCGGCAGACCGAGCGCACCCATCATGTAGCCGGTGAGCACCGGATACTCGACCGGGTGGTCCCGGTAGGGGACCTTGCCCTCGTGCAGGCCCTCGGCGTAGTAGAGGGCCAGCACGTCGGTGTAGCACATCCGGGTGTACTGGATGTTGTTCTGCCAGGCGCCGTTCTGGCAGGGCGCCTTCTGCACCCAGTGCAGGGCCAGGGTCAGACAGGCCAGGGCCAGCACGATCCGGGCCGCCGTCCAGAACCGGCTCTCCCGACCGGCGGGCCGGTCCAGGGCGACGGCGTGGTCGCCGAGCGGGCCGCCGATCGCCTCGGCGGCGCCCCGGACGAAGCCGTCCGATCGGGACGGATGGTCACTGGTCCCGGCGTCGTCGATGCCGGCCGTGGGCTGGTTGCTCATGAGAATGCATCCTGCCCTATGAATGGCTCGTGGACGAGGAGCATGTTCCGGTCGAACGCCCCCGCGCGACGACAGCGGCAGTCCGGCCACCGGGTCGACCGGGAAACGCCGCTGCCGGCCACCGCGGATTCGCGGTGGCCGGCAGCGGTATCGACGGTCGTCAGCGCCGAGTTCGGGTCACTCCCGGGTGCGTGGGGTGGGCAGGATGCCGCCGCCGTTCCCCCCGTTCTGGCCGGGGAGATTCTGGTTGGGCGGGAGCGGCGGATTGCCACCCTGGTTGCCGCCTTGGTTTCCACCCTGGTTGCCGCCTTGGTTTCCACCCTGGTTGCCGCCCTGGTTTCCACCCTGGTTGCCGCCACCGAGTTGGCAGAGCAGGTCGGCGGGGGCGCAGTTCTGCCCGTTCTGGTTCGGCGGCGGGGGCGGGGGCGGCGGCGGGGTGCCGTTGCCGGACTCCGGGTCGCCGACCTTCGCTGCCGGCGGGAAGTCCAGCTTGTCCTCGCCCTTGAGCGCGCCGTTCATGACCCGTTCCCAGATCTCGCCGGGCATGGAGGAACCGGTCATGTTGGCGCCGTTGTTCAGCTTGATCGCTTCCCGCTTGCCCTTGTTGCCCACCCAGACGGCGGTGGCGAGCTGCGGGGTGTACCCGACGGTCCAGGCGTCACCGTTCTGGTCGGTGCCCTCCTTGAGCTCCCAGGTGCCGGTCTTGGCGGTCGCCTTCCGGCCGTCCGCCAGGGTGTGGTTGATCCGGCCCGGGTAGGCCTCCAACACGTCGGTCACGTCGGCGACCACGTCCGGGTTGATCCTCTTCTGCGGCTTGAGCTGCTCGCCGCCGAGCTTCTCCCACTTGCCCGTCTCCTTGTTCTGCTTCTCGGCGGAGATCAGGAAGTGCGCCTTGTTGTAGATGCCCTTGTTGGCGAAGGTGGCGAGGCCGTTGGCGTGGTCGAGCACGGTGATCGGGTACTGGCCGTAGGCGACCACGTGGTAGAAGGGGTCGGGTGCCAGGTCGGTGGCCTTCTCCTTGGTCAGGTCGTGCCCCTTGGGCGGGCTCACGTTGGTCTGCCACATCATGCCGACGCCGGCCTTGGCCGCCATGTCGACGATCTTGTCGGGGCCGATGTCCAGGCTGACGTGGTAGAACGGCACGTTCAACGACTTCAGCGTGGACTCCCGCAGCGTGCAGGAGTCACCACAGCTGGGATTGTCGGTGCCGGCGTTGCTGACCCGGAACTTCACGCCCTCCGGGGTGAAGGCCCGCCCCTTCCAGCGGGACTCGACGGACTTGCCGGCCTCCAGCGCCGCCGCCAACGTGTAGATCTTGAAACTGGAGCCGGGCGAGTGACCGCCGGTGACGTTGCCGTTCGTGTCGGTGTTCGTGCCGGCGTAGTCGGTGCCGGTGCCGTCGTCCCCGCCGTAGTAGCCGAGCACCCGGCCGTTGCGCGGGTCGATGGAGACCACCGCGGCCATCAGGTTCTTGCGGGCGCCGTCCAGCTCGGAACCCTTGGTGCTGCGCTGGGCGGCGCTGGTGACGGCCTTCTGCACCTTGGTGTCGATGGTGGTCCGGATCCGGTAACCACCCTCGCGGAGCATCGCCGAACAGCGCGGCTTGCGCTCGGTCACCTCGGCGTCGTTGTCGGTGCAGAGCTTCTTCTCCCGCATCTCCGCCGACACGTAGTTGATCACGTTGCCGATCGGGGTGTTGACCCCGAACTTGACGCCGGAGCGGGACTCCTTGGGGGTCTGCAGGGTCTTGGTGGGGTACTCCGTCGGATGCGCCGGTCGGCCGGGGGCGTCGACCCAGCGCATCTCGATCATGTTCTTGATGACGTAGTCCCACCGGTCCTTGGCGTCCGTCGGGTTGAGCGCCGGGTCGAACCCCTTGTGGGTGTTGCTCGGCTCCGGCTGCTTGATCAGCGCGGCGAGCACGGCGGCCTCGGCCACGTCGACCTTCGAGACCGACTTGCCGAAGTACGTCTGCGCCGCCGCCTCGATGCCGTACGCGTTGCGACCGAAGTAGATGGTGTTGAGGTAGTGCTCCATGATCTGTTCCTTGCTGAACTGATCATTGAGCTTGGAGGCGACGATCGCCTCCTTCACCTTCCGCGCATACGAGTCGTCCTGGAGGTTCTCGTAGGCGTTGCGGGCGTACTGCTGGGTGATCGTCGAGGCACCCTGCTTGTCGCCGTTGGAGAGGTTGTTCCAGGCGGCGCGGGCGATGCCCTTGTAGTCGACACCGGCGTGCTCGTAGAAGTTCTTGTCCTCCGCCGCCGCCACCGCGTCCCGCATGTGCTGCGGGATCTGGTTGATCGAGACGAAGGTGCGGTTCTGCTCGCCGACCTTGGCGATCACCGTCTTGTTGTCGCTGGCGTAGATCGTGGTGGCGAGCGGCAGCTTGATCTGGTTGGGCAGCACCACGGTGGTGGAGTAGTAGGTGAAGCCGACCACACCGAGACCGGCGAGCATGATGAAGACCGCGAAGCCGGCGATCAGCAGGTTGATCCGCTTACGCCGCTTGGCCCGCGCCAGCGCGTCCGGGTCACCCGGCCCGCGCCCACGCCCACCGCCGGCACCGCCACCGTGACCACGACCCGGCCCGTTCGGGCCGCCCGGCCCACCCGGCCCGCCGCCGACCTGCGCGACGCCGGCCCGCGCCACCGAGGCCCGACCCGCGGACCCGACCGACGCCGCGCCGACGCTGGCCCGGCCGGCCGAAGCCGTCCCGACACTGGCCCGGCCGGCCGGTCCACCCGCCGGGGAGACCGGCACCGAGGCCCGGCCACCGCCGCCCCATCCCGACGCCGGGGAGACCGGCACGGAGGCCCGGCCCGGCCCGGCCGGGGACACCGGCACCGAGGCCCGACCCGAGCCGGCCCGGCCGACCGAGGCCGAGCCGGCCGCACCGCCCGTCGCGCGCGGCGGGGGCACCGCCGCCGAGGCCCGCCCGCTGGACGCGGCACCGCCGACCGAGGCCCGGCCGGCCGGGGCCGCGCCCCGGGCCGCACCGGAGTGCCGGGGGTACGCGTCGTCCGCCCCCGGTCCGGGGCCGTTCGAACCCGGCACCTGGGCCCGCGCACGCGGGGAACTGGGATCGCCGTACGAGTTCATTCCTCACACCCTGCCGGTCGCGGTGGGACGCGGGGGCGCCACCACCGGGTTGCCGTGAGTTGACACACGCGCCCTGGGGCCGGGGAGAGCCCGGTGGCGCACTGAAATTTCTGCATCAATCGGGTCATTCGGGTCAACGAGCCGCCGGTCGCGGTGTCTGTGTCGTACGACACCGGGTTCGACCGGATCAGCAGGCTTCACCGTTGCGCCTCTCGCCTTCGTCCCTGGGTGGCAGCGGTGGCGGCGTCCGCCGCCCCCTGCTCCGGGCCGCCCTCGACCAGCCCGTCCCGGCCGAGCAGGAACTGCTCGACGAGGTGGTTCCAGTCACAGCCGAGGCACACCTCGACCACGAAGACCTGGAACTCACCCAACGTCATCGCCAGCACGGACAGTTCGGCCAGGGCCCGGGCCTGACCGGCGGACTGCCGGAGTTCGTCCCCGTAAATGTAGTGGACGTGGATCAGGTTCTCGCTCCGGCAGATCGGACACCGCTGGTCTGTCGGTTCCCCGTGGAAACGGGCCGCGCTCTTCAGGTACGGCGAAGCGTCGCAGACGTCGTGCGTGCCGACCCGCCCGGCGAGCAGCTCACGCAGCACTGCCCGCTTCTGGAGCGAGTAGTCGACCACCTGGCGAGACGTGCGCATGCGGCAAAGGGTACGCGCTCCGACCGGGCGGGGCGACCACCGTCACGATCCGTGAACGGGTTGCCGCGAAACGGGGGTTTGCCCGGATGGCCGGTGAGGTACTAGCGTGCGATGTATCGGTCCGATACATCGAGGCGGTTTACGGTCCGCTCCGAGGGTAAGGAAAGGGTGGCCCGTGCTGGAACTCGCCATCCTCGGCCTCCTCCAGGAGGCCCCGATGCACGGCTACGAACTCCGCAAGGAGCTCACCGCCAAGCTCGGCGCCATCCGGGCGGCGATCAGCTACGGCTCGCTCTACCCGACCCTGCGCAGGTTGCAGGCGGCGGGGTGGATCACCGAAGCCGCCGGGACACCGGCCACCGCCGAGGAGGTGCCCGCGCTGACCAGCCGCCGCGGCCGGGTGGTCTACAAGATCACCGCGGAGGGCAAGGAACGCTTCGCCCAGCTGATCGCGCAGGCCGGACCCGAGACGTACGACGACACGGGCTTCGGCGTGCACTTCGCGTTCTTCGCCCGCACCGACCAGGCGACCCGCCTGCGCATCCTGGAGGGTCGCCGGCGCACGATCGAGGAACGTCGCGAAGGCCTTCGGGACGTGCTGGGCCGGGCAGCCGAGCGCCTCGACGCGTACACCCTGGAACTGCAACGCCACGGGCTCGACGCCTGCGAGCGTGAGGTCCGCTGGCTGGAGGAGCTCATCGCCAACGAGCGCTCCGGCCGTGCCCCGGTCGTCCCGCGATCCGGAACGACCGACGGTCCACGAGACAACAACAGCCCGCCTCCGCCTGGAGCGTCCAGGAATGAGCGGCCGTGATGAAGAAGAAGGAGGCAGACGCTATGGGCTCCGTCCGCGTCGCCATCGTCGGTGTGGGTAACTGCGCCTCGTCCCTCGTGCAGGGCGTGGAGTACTACCGCAACGCCGACCCGAACGACCGCGTCCCGGGTCTCATGCACGTCACCTTCGGCGACTACCACGTATCGGACGTGGACTTTGTCGCGGCGTTCGACGTGGACGCCAAGAAGGTCGGCATGGACCTCGCCGAGGCGATCGTCGCCAGTGAGAACAACACCATCAAGCTCTGCGACGTGGCGCCGACCGGCATCACCGTCCAGCGCGGCCCGACCTTCGACGGCCTGGGCCAGTACTACCGCGAGATCATCGAGGAGTCCGACGCCGAGTCGGTCGACGTGGTCAAGGCGCTGCGCGACGCGCAGGTCGACGTGGTCGTCTGCTACCTGCCGGTCGGCTCCGAGCAGGCGGCGAAGTTCTATGCCCAGGCCGCGATCGACGCCGGCTGCGCCTTCGTCAACGCGCTGCCGGTCTTCATCGCCTCCGACCCCCAGTGGGCGCAGAAGTTCACCGACGCCGGTCTGCCGATCGTCGGTGACGACATCAAGAGCCAGGTCGGCGCCACCATCGTGCACCGCGCGCTGGCGAAGCTGTTCGAGGACCGCGGTGTCGAGCTGCTGCGCACCTACCAGCTCAACTTCGGCGGCAACATGGACTTCATGAACATGTTGGAGCGCAACCGGCTGGTCTCGAAGAAGATCTCGAAGACCCAGTCGGTGACCTCCCAGATCCCGCACGAGATGGTCAAGAGCGACGTGCACATCGGCCCGTCGGACCACGTGCCGTGGCTGGACGACCGCAAGTGGGCGTACATCCGCCTGGAGGGCCGTTCCTTCGGTGACACCCCGCTCAACGCCGAGCTGAAGCTCGAGGTGTGGGACTCGCCGAACTCGGCCGGCGTCATCATCGACGCGGTCCGGGCCGCCAAGATCGCCCTGGACCGCAAGATCGGCGGCCCGATCCTCTCGGCCTCCTCGTACTTCATGAAGTCCCCGCCGGTGCAGTACGCCGACCACGACGCGCACGCCGCCGTCGAGGGCTTCATCACCGGCGACGTCGAGCGCTGACGCACCGGCACCGCACCGCCGAGGGCCGGGTCCGCACGGACCCGGCCCTCGCGCGTTCAGTCCGCCATCTCCAGGTACGGCGACAGCCGCAGCGCCAACTCCTCGACCGAGTCGACCTCGCCACTGGTCAACGCCTCGGTCAACGCCATCCGGTCCTTGGCCGGCATGGTGAGACGCAGGCCGGAACGGGACAGCAGGATACGCACCGCGGCCCAGGCGAGCCCGGCGTTCCACAGGTCGAGGGGACGCCAGATCATCAACCCGTGCAGCAGCGCCGCCGCCTTGTCCAGGGCGGTCGGGTAGGCGGGCTGCCCGATCAACCGCGCGTGCGGTCGGACGGTCGCCGCCACCAGGATCCCGGCGTCGCGTACCTGACTCCGGGGGCCGGTGTGCTCGGCGAGCAGGGTCAGCAGGTCCTCGGCGTCCGGCCAGGGGTGGGTCATCTGTCCCCCAGCATCTCGAAGAACTCCGCGTCCTCCTCGAACACCCGGCGGGCGGCCTGGCGGGTCCACTCGTCCCGGTCGTGCCGGTCCAGGTAGGCCTGCACCGCCACCTCGACCGTCTTGTGCATCGACCGGTGCTCCGCCTCGGCGAGCTCCTTGAGTCGCTGCTCGACCTCGGGCTTCAGGTTCAGGGTGAAGGCCATACCAGATTTGTATAACTCGTCCGTGGGTTGGTCAACCACGCTCGGCGTCACGTCTCCTCCTTACCGGGTAGTCCGGGACGATGGTGGCGAGAATCGCTCGGATCAGGGCGGACGGGCTGTGCGTTCAAGCTGTTCTCGGCGGTGAGCCGGTCGAGCAGGTCCTGTCGGCTCGCCGCCCCGACGCCCAACCCGAGCGCCGCTAGGAAACCGCGCTCCACGAGCCGCCGCGACCGACAGGGGAACGGTTCACCACAGGTGCACCCGCCGTCGTCCGCGAGAAGATGACAGCGGTGCAGCCGGTGACTCAACCGCCAGATGGTCGGTGACACGCACTCGGCCGGCGGATCGGCCGGCGGCTCCTCCGGATCGAAGCTGAGCCGCATCAGCCCACCGCCGACCCGAGTCGCCACCGCCAGGCCCGACTGAGTAGCGGTGCCGGCCCGGTTCGCCCCCGCCGGTGTGGGGCGAGCCAGCGCCGCAGCGCGGAACGCCGCTGCGGCGGGACCGGGTCGAGCACCGGCAGACCCAACTCCACCAGGCGGTTCGCTGCCGCGTTGGCCGACGGACACGGTACGACGGTCAGGCAGACCCGGCACTGCTGGCTCTCGGGATCGGCGACGTGCGCGGCGATGATCTCGTGTGCGGCGCGGCTCTCCACCCGCGCCCGGGTTTCGTACAGGCCCACTGGCATCCCTTCGCCAAGGGGCGGACGCGCGGTCCCGGGGTCACCACCGCGAGGGGGATTCGCGGCGGGGTTCCGCACGTCCGCCCGGCTCGGGGCCGGTGGTGCGCCATCAGGTCAGCGCGTCACCGGCCCAGGAAACCGAGGGGGTACGCACCGCGAAGCGCGTCGGCACCCGCTTCGTGCGGGTACGACGTGGTAGACAGTCGGGGAGTCGTTCCCCGGGACGCCGACCATCGCGTTGCGCCTCCCGTTCGGCTCGTTCCCGGACCGGGGTGGGCATGCCGCCAAGCCGTCCCATCCCGGTCCGTCCTCGTCTCGACCGTCGATCACCTTCAGTAATCGCAGCCACACGCAGCATGCACGCAGCCAAGCTAATAAGCAAGATTGCGTATCAGCGATTCCTACTCCATGCTGTTCTGGCGTGACAGCGGTAGCTCGGCGGGCAGGGGTGCGAAATGATCAATGAACAGGCGGCGACGCTACGGGCGCAGTGGATCGGCCAGCAGCTTCGCGCGATGCGGGAGGGTGCCCGGCTGACCCTCAAGGACGTGGGCGACTTCATCAACCGCAACGCCTCCACCGTGAGCCGGATGGAGTCCGGGATCATTCCGCCCCGGGTGCCCGAGGTCCTCGCCTACCTCGACCTGTGCGGCGTCGACGACCCGCGCCGCCGTGACGACCTCAAGACCATGGCCCAGGACGCCTGGCAGAAGGGCTGGTGGGACGGGTTCAGCGCCAACGTCGCCGGCTCGCTGATCGACTGGATCTGGCTGGAGAGCCGAACCACCGAGATCAAGTCTTTCGAGGCGCTGGTCATCCCCGGCCTGCTTCAGACCAAGGCCTACGCCGAGGCCCTGATCCGGGCCTGGGACGACACGGCCACAGACGATGAGGTCGCCCGATACGTCGAGGTCCGGATGCAACGGCAGAGACGGCTGGAGGAACCCGACCCCGTCCGGTTCTCCACCGTCATTGACGAGGGTGCTCTCCGACGTGTCGTCGGCGGACCGGAGGTCATGCGCGCCCAACTCGCCCACCTCCGCATGGTGGCCGGCTGGCCGAACATCGAGGTCATGATCCTGCCGGCCAGCGCTGGAGCCCACCCGAGCCCGGACGGGACCTTCGATGTCTTCCGGATGCGCCGGCCCTACCCACCGACCGGCTGCATCTCCACCGCCGTGGGCACGGTGGTGGTGGAAGGGGCAAAGGCCGATTCGCTGCACCAGCGCTACGATCGGCTACGCCGGGCGGCGCTGCGCAACGGTGCCGTGCAGCGGGTTCTCTTCGATCTGGAAGCACATCTGGAGTGAGCGAATGGCGACCGTCGACCAACCAGCCGATACAGGGCTTCCGGTGGCCTGGCATGTCAGCACCCGCAGCGGTAGTGGTGGCGGTAACTGTGTCGAGGCCGGGCCGGTGCTGGACGGCAGTGGTCGCTTCGCCGTACGCGACAGCAAGGACCGTGGCGGACCGCTTCTGCTCTACCCCGCCGCCGGCTGGGCCGCCTTCGTCACGGACCTCCGCGCAGGTCGCCTCGCCCCACTCTCCTGACCCACCGGCCGCCGCACCTCCATGGTCAACTCCCTTGGGCCGATACTGCGGTAACCGCTCACCGCCGACACCGCTACATCGGCCCAAGGGCGAGGGCATGGGCGGGGCTGACCCGGAAACGATCAGGACCAGGCGCGGCGCAGGGCCACCCCCGCCTCCAACTCCAGCAGGGTCACCTTGCGGGGCAGCCCGCCACCGAAGCCGACCAGCTTGCCGCCCGCGCCGACGATCCGGTGGCAGGGCACGATCACCGGCACCGGGTTGCGGTTGCAGGCCACCCCGACCGCCCGCGCCGCGCCCGGGTCGCCGACCCGCCGGGCCACCTCGCCGTAGGTGAGCGTCTCCCCGTACGGGATCCGGGTCATCTCCTGCCACACGGCGCGCTCGAATTCGGAGCCGCGCGGGGCAGCTACCGGCACGGTGAACCCGGTCAGCTCACCGGCGAAGTACGCCCGCAGCTCGGCGACCGCCCGACCGGCCAGCGCGTCGCCGGGCCGGTCGGCCGCCGACGTGACCCGGCCGAAGTGCGCGCCGCAGACCGCTGCGTCGTCGGTGGCGACGGAGAACTCCCCGATCGGCGAGTCGAGCACGGTCCAACGCATGCCGGCCATTCTTCCCGCTCCGACCGGCACCGAAGGCGGCGGGCCGGTCGGGCGGCGGGCCGGAGGCTGCGCTAGCTGCTGTAGGAGATGGTCCATCCCTTGCCGTCGAAGACGGCCTTCGCGCTGGTCATGCCGGCGGGGTACAACACCTGTGCGGGCGTGGTGAGTTCGGAGACGTCCATCACCTCGCTGCTCTCGAAGCTGCCGAAGGCGACCCAGTAGGTGGGCTTCGGGTCGAACTCGACTCCGGCGTTCGTCAGGGTCGGCACGACGAAGGTGCCGGCCCCCGACATGCCGATGCCCACACTTCCCTGGTCCTGGTCCCCTGCCCCCGGGACCGTGCCGTCCTCCTTGATTATCAGGCTGCCATTCTTCCCGGAGGAGCTGGTCGGCCCGAATTCAAAACCGCCGCCGACGTAGGAGAGGGTGACCAGGTTGTTCTGGGTCAGGTCTGCGGAGAGGGTCTGACCGGCCACGAACTGCGTTCCGGGGACGAGTGTCCCGACCTGACCCCAGACGAAGTTGTAGTCGATGCTCCACTGGTATTCGACGGTCGTCGACGGGTGGCACATCTTCGACATCCAGGCAAGCGTGACCGCGTCGCTCGGGAGGACGGGCATCTCCTGGAAGAGGATGGCGTTCATGTCGTCCAGCGCCGAATTGTTCAGGATCGTAATGCTGTAACCGACCGGGGCCGCGCCGACCCGGGCGGCCCCCTCGCGCGCCCCGGCTGCTGCCCGGCTGGCCGGACCGGCACCGAGCAGTGCCGCACCCAGTCCTGCGCCCAGCGCGACCAGGCCGTCCCGTCGACTGATTCTGAATTCCTTCATGAACCCTCCTCGCTCGCGAGAACGCCCCTGCTGGCGCCCCCTGGAGAGGAGAGGTGCGCGTCAAGGTCAGAGTTTCCTGGATCTTCACCTCGTAATCAGCAATTCGGCGTTATCAATATGTTATGTATTCACCCCCCACCAGGGCAAGGGGTCTACCTATTATGCGGGGCAACCGATTCCCGCCCGCCAGAAATTGCGTGTACAAAAGTATCGGTTTTCGCACTGCACCGGGGAAGGTGCGGTGGGTGCGGTGTCGACCCGCCGGGCCGCCGGGGCGGGCCGATGGGCCGAACGGACGGTGCCGTCGCGCCGGAATGATCACGTCGGACGTTGCGTCCGGTCGCTACCGTGCAGGTCGTGGCCACGGGGACGCTCATCTTTCTGATCATCGGTGGCGTGGGCGTCGGTGTGCTGGCGCTGGCCCTGCTCGGCGGCGAAATCCTGCATTTCGGTCATCCTGACATCGACGGTCCGGTCTCCGTCGAGGCGGTCGCCGGCTTCCTCGGCGCGTTCGGCTTCGGCGCGGCCATCGTCAACGAACTGCTCGGTGGGCGTACCCCGGCGATGATCGCGGCGGCGGTCGGTGGCGGCGCGCTCGCCGCCGTGCCCACCGCGTGGCTGGCCGGGCGACTGAGCCGGGCGGCGCGGAACATGCGCACCGACGCCACCCCCACCCGGGACGACCTGGTGGGCGCACTCGGCCTGGTGGTCACCCCGATCCCGACCGACGGCTACGGCGAGGTGCGGGTACGCGTCGCCGGCCAGCCGGTGAAACTCAACGCCCGCGCCGACCGGCCCATCCCGCTCGGCGCGCAGATCTTCGTGGTGCAGTCGCTGAGCGAGACCAGCGTGCACGTCGAGACCTACTGACCCTCTTCTCGCAGAGACGGAACCACCATGCCTCTCCTCATCGCCATCGTCGGCGCGGTCGTCCTGGCCCTCGTCCTCGTGTTGTTCGTGCTCTCCCGGATCAAGGTGGCCGGCCCCAACGAGGCGTTCATCGTCACCGGTCGCAAGGGACGGACCACGCAGACCGCCGACGGCGGCCGGTCCACCGACAACTCCGGCCAGAAGGTCGTCCTCGGCGCGTCGGTCTTCGTGCTGCCGGTGGTGCAGAAACTCCAGTCCCTCGACCTGTCCAGCCGTCGCATCGACGTCGGCATCCGGGGCGCGGTCAGCAAGCAGGGCATCCGGGCCGACCTGCACGGCGTCGCCATCGTCAAGGTCGGCGGCACCGAGGACGCGATCCGGGCCGCCGCCCAGCGCTTCCTGCACCAGCAGGACGAGATCGACAACTTCACCCGGGAGGTGCTGGCCGGCGCGCTGCGCTCGATCGTCGGTCGGCTCACCGTCGAGGAGGTCATCCGGGACCGGGCCGCGTTCGCCAACGCGGTCGCCGAGGAGGCCGAGCACTCGATGACCAACCAGGGTCTGGTGCTGGACACCTTCCAACTCCAGGACATCCTGGCCGAGGGGTCGTACCTGCAGGACCTCGGCCGGCCGGAGGCGGCCCGGGTGCTCAAGGACGCGGCCATCGCCGAGGCCCGCGCCCGGCAGCAGGCCGAGCAGGAGCGGCTGCTGGCCGAGGAGGCGATCGCCGAGGCGAACCGGAACCTGTCGCTGAAGCAGGCCGGCATCCAGGCCGAGATCGACGCGGCGAAGGCCAAGTCGGCGGCGGCCGGGCCGCTCGCCCAGGCCGAGCGGGACCAGGCGATCCTCTCCGAGCAGCAGAAGGTGGCCGAGCGCAACGCCGAACTGAAGCAGCGTCAGCTCGACACCGAGGTGCGCAAGCCGGCCGACGCGGCCCGGTACAAGGTGGAGCAGGAGGCCGAGGCGGCCCGCAACGCGGCGGTGCTGAACGCCGACGCCCAGCGGCAGGCCACCATCGCCGCCGCCCAGGCCGCCGCCGAGCAGGCCCGGCTCACCGGTGAGGGCGAGCGGGCCCGCCGGGCCGCGCTGGCCGAGGCGAACGCCATCGAGGGCGCCAAGGAGGGCGAGGCCGAGCAGCGCCGCCGGTCCGCCATCGCCGAGGCGGTCGAGCGGGAGGGTCAGGCCGAGGCCACGGCCATCCTGGCTCGCGGTCAGGCCGAGGCCGACGCGATGGCCCGCAAGGCCGAGGCGTTCGCCGCGTACGGTGAGGCGGCCGTGCTCGATCTGCTGGTCAAGATGTTGCCGCAGGTGGTCGAGGCGGCCAGCGCCCCGATCGGCGCGATCGACAAGCTGACGGTGATCTCCACCGACGGGGCGTCCTCGCTGACCAAGTCGGTGGCCGGCAACGTGGCCCAGGGCCTCCAGCTCGGATCCGACCTCACCGGCATCGACCTGTCGGCCCTGCTGGCCAAGCTGGGCGCGGCGTCGGCCGGTTCCCCGGCCAACGGCAAGTCGCCGGTCGAGGGCAGCGCGGTCGAGACCCGCTGACCGTACGACGAAGAGGGGCCGTCCGGCACGCCGGGCGGCCCCGCTGTCGTTCAGCTCAGCGCAGGCCCTGCTCCCCGGCCCAGCGGAGCAGCTCCGCCTCGGCCTCGTCGCGGTCGAGCGGGCCGCGTTCCAGGCGCAGCTCCTTGAGGTGCTGCCAGGCCCGGCCGACCACCGGCCCCGGCGGCACGCCGAGCAACTCCATGATCGCGTTGCCGTCCAGGTCGGGCCGGACCCGGGCCAGGTCCTCCTCGGCGGCGATCCGGGTGATCCGCTCCTCCAGCGCGTCGTAGTCGGCGGCGAGCTGGGCCGCCTTGCGCCGGTTGCGGGTGGTGCAGTCGGAACGGGTCAGCTTGTGCAGCCGGTCCACCAGGTCACCGGCGTCGGTGACGTACCGGCGGACGGCCGAGTCGGTCCACTCGCCCCGGCCGTAGCCGTAGAACCGCAGGTGCAGGCCGACCAGCTTGGTGACCTGGGCTGTGACGTCCTTGGGGTAGCGCATCGCCTTCATCCGGGCCTTGGTCAGCCGGGCACCGACCACCTCGTGGTGGTGGAAGCTGACCCGGCCGTCCGACCCGACCGCCTTGGTCGCCGGCTTGCCCACGTCGTGCATGAGCGCGGCCATCCGCAGCACGAAGTCACAGCCGTCGGTCTCGTACGACACCGCGTTACTCACCACGGTCAGGGTGTGCTCGTAGACGTCCTTGTGCTGGGCGTGCTCGTCGATGGTCAGCTTGAGACCGGTCAGCTCGGGCAGGAACCGGTCGGCCAGCCCGGTGTCGACCAGCAGCCGCAGTCCGGTCACCGGGTCGGTGCCGCAGAGCAGCTTGGTGAACTCGTCGCGGATCCGCTCGGCGGTGATCCGGTCCAGGTCGGCGGCCATCGCGGTCATCGCCGTCCGCACGTCGGGGTGGACGGCGAAGCAGAGCTGGGCGGCGAACCGGGCGGCCCGCAGCATCCGTAGCGGGTCGTCACCGAAGGACTCGGCCGGGGTGCCGGGGGTACGGATGATCTTCGCGGCGAGGTCGTCCAGCCCGCCGTGCGGGTCGGTGAACCGGTGGTCGGGAAGGCTGACCGCCATCGCGTTGACAGTGAAGTCCCGCCGCCGCAGGTCGTCGGTGAGGCTGTCGCCGTACTCGACGACCGGGTTGCGGCTGACCTGGTCGTACGCCTCGGCACGGAAGGTGGTGACCTCCAGCCGGAGGCCGTCGCGCTGGCAGCCGATGGTGCCGAACTCCCGACCGGTCTCCCAGATCGACTCGGCCCAGCCCTTGACGATCCGCAGCGTCTGCTCGGGACGGGCATCGGTGCAGAAGTCCAGGTCGTCGCCGAGCCGACCGAGCAGGGCGTCGCGCACCGAACCGCCCACCAGGTGCAGCTCGTGGCCGGCCCGGGCGAACCGGCGGCCCAGCTCGTCGGCGACCGGGGAGACACGCAGCAGCTCGGCGACGGCGTTGCGCTGCGCGGTGGTCAGCTCACGGCGCTCGGCGGTGTGGGGTGCGGAGGCTTCGGACATGGGATCGCCAGCCTATCGGGCGGGGACCGGAACCGATCCGCCGGGCGTGGGTGTCGGGTGTGGGTTGACTATGGTCATGGGCGTGCGGACCGGTGCCGGCTCCGACGGATCCCTGGGAGGCTGGAGATGAGCGGCGGGCTCTACCGCAGCGCGAACGCCGCGCAGGGTGGCGACGGGCCCCGGCCGTACGACGGGGCGACGTTCATCTCCGCCGAGCCGTTGAACCAGCCGGGGGTGGCGGCGACCGAGCCGCCGCAGGAGGTGGTCGCCGAGACCAGCGCCGCGGCGAACAGCGCGGTGATGGCGGTCGGCAGCCTGGTCAGCCGGGGCACCGGCTTCGTCCGCAACCTGATGATCGGGGCCGCGCTGGGCAGCGCGGTCGGCGACGCGTTCACCACCGCCCAGTTCCTGCCCAACCAGGTGTACGAGTTCCTGCTCGGCGGCGTGCTGACCAGCGTGCTGATCCCGGTGCTGGTCCGCCGGAGCAAGGCCGACCCGGACCGGGGCGAGGCGTACGCCCAGCGGCTGCTGACCCTCGCGGTGCTGGCCCTCGCCGCCACCGTGGTGATCGCCCTGTTGCTGGCCTCGACCCTGACCACGCTCTACGCCGGTGGCAAGAACCGGGACTACACGGACCTGGTCACCAACCTGTCGTACCTGATGCTGCCGATGCTGTTCTTCACCGGCGTCAGCGCGTTGATCGCGGCGGTGCTGAACACCCGGGGGCACTTCGCCGCCCCGATGTGGGCGCCGATCCTGAACAACCTGGTGGTCATCGGCACCTTCGGCCTCTACATCGTGGTGTACGGCGCGCAGGCGCTCGGGCCGGAGGACATCGGCTGGGACCGGATCCTGCTGGTCGGCGGGGGCACCCTGCTCGGCGTGGCGGTGCAGGCGGCCGGGCTGCTGCCGGCACTGCGCAAGGTGGGCTTCCGGTGGAAGCTGCGGTTTGACTTCCGGGAGCTGGGCCTGCGCGAGCTGGCCCGGCTCGGCGGCTGGATGTTCTGCTACGTCGCGGTCAACCAGCTCGGCCTGTTCGTGGTGGTCAACCTGCTCACCCGGGCCGCCGGTGGCGACGAGGACAACGCCGGCCTGCTGATCTACAACAACGTCTTCCTGCTGCTGATGATGGCGCACGGGATCATCGCCGTCTCGATCATCACGGCGCTGATGCCCCGGATGAGCGCCGCCGCCGCCGAGGGCCGGTTCGCCGACGTCACCGCCGACCTGTCCCGGGGCACCCGGATGGTGACGGCGGTGCTCGCCCCGATCGCGGTCTGCTACGCGGTGCTGGCCGGCCCGGTCTCCGTGGTGGTCTTCCGGTACGGCGCGTTCACCGGCGACAACGCGCTGGCGACTTCGTTGGTGCTGCTGGTCGCCGCGCTGGGTCTGGTGCCGTTCGCGATCAGCCAGCTGTTCACCTTCGCCTTCTACGCCCTGCCGGACACCCGTACCCCCGCGCTGGTCAACATCCCGGTGGTGATCCTGCGGGTGGCCGTGCAGATCGGGGTCTTCGTCGCCTTCTCGGCCACCTTCGCGGCGGCCGGCATGATGCTCGGCAACGCCGTCTCGTACGTGGCGGCGGCGGTGTTCTCGGCGCTGCTGCTCCGGCCCCGGGTCGGCCGGATCGGGCTGGGCCGGATCATGCGGACCATGGGCAAGGTGCTGGTGGCCGCGCTCGGCGCGGCGCTGGTCGGCCTGCTGGTGGTGGGCCTGCTCCCGGGCGACCCGGGCAACCTGAGCTGGACGGCGGCGGCGGTGCGGCTGGTCGGCGGCGGGGTGGTGATCGGCGGGACGTACCTGGGCCTGGCGATGGTGCTGCGGATCGGCGAGATCACCGAGGTGGTCACGATGGTCCGCCGCCGCCTCGGCCGCTGACCCGCCGTTCCCGGCCTGCCGCCCGCCGGGCCGTCCCGGGCAGGGGACACGCAGGGTGAACGAGGATCACCAGCCTGGGGACACGCCTGTGGATAACGTGGTGAGCCCCCGGTCAGTCGCCGTTAAGGCCTGTGGATAACCAACCGTACGGCTGAGCATGTACGGCCGTTCGGGGGGAACCTGACATGCTGCCACCGGGTTGTCACCGGTGGGTCGGCCCGGGGACGGACCGTTTGCGACCAGCGTCTAGATTGGCGGGTACCGGTGCCGGCAAGGCGGACGAGAGCGATCGTAAACGGACATGGTCCCTCAAATGCGACAGCCCGTCGAGCGCGGCGGGAAGATGACATGTCGGGATGACGGGCGGTCCGGGTAAGGTCGCTTTCGACGGACACGGCAGGTGGCCGACGCCCGCGTCGACGCCGCCGGCCGGTTCCATCGACGGCGGAGCGGGAAGCCACATGCCCAGCAGCGCGGGTCCATCGATCGACACGATCACCGAGGGAGGACGGGTGACCCAGGTCGGCGAGGGTCAGGAGGCGGAGGAAACTGCTCCTCCCATCATGACCTTCGGTGCTCCCACAGCCGGTGAGATCCTCGCCGAGCGGTACGAGCTGGTCGAGCACATCAACAACGACAGTGCCGGACGCCTGGTCTGGCGGGGGGTCGACGTCGTCCTACGCCGGCCCGTGGCGGTCGTGCTCCGCTACCCCGGGGGCGACTCCGCCACCGAGATGCTCCAGGCCGCGGTCGCCGCCAGCCGGGTCATCCACCCCAACCTGGTCGGCGTCTACGACGCCATCGACGAGGACGTCCGGGCGTACGTCGTCCGGGAGTGGGTCGACGGTCGGTCCCTGCGGGAGCTGGTCGCCGACGGGCCGCTGGACCCGGCCCGGGCCACCGCCATCGGCAACGCGGTCGCCAGCGCCATCGCCGCCGTGCACGCCACCGGGATGGTGCACGGCAACGTGCACCCGGGCACCGTGATGATCAGCGACGACGGCCGGGTGGTGCTGGCCGACGCCCGTACCGACGGTGACGACAGCCAGGAAGCCGACATCCGCGCGGTGGGCGGCATCCTCTACCACGCCCTCACCGGGCACTGGCCGCACGCCGAGGCCCCGCTGCGCGGCGCGACCGCCGGGCACGGTCGGGCCGCCATTCCGGACGCCGTGCGCGACGCCAGCGGCGCCATCGCCGCCCCCCGGCAGGTCCGGGCCGGTGTCCCGGCGTACCTCGACGACCTGACCATGGACCTGCTCGACGCCGAGATCGCCCCGCCGTCGTCGGACGTGCTCTCGGCCGAACTGAGCCGCCTCGACATCCCCGCCGAGGACCACTTCCTCGACCAGACCGGCACCATCCGGTTCACCGCCGACGGGGTGGAGGACCGCTCGCCGCTGGCCGCCGCCGGTGGCCGGAAGGTCGCGATCGGCATCGCGGGTCTGCTGGTGGTCGCCCTGGTCGGCCTGCTCATCGGCATCAACACGCTGGGCGGCGAGGAAACCCCGGTGACCGAGCCGGTGGCCCGCCCCTCCACCAGCGCCCCGGTCGACGCCACCCCGGCGCCCGCCGTGCGCAAGCTGACCATCCAGGACATCCGGATCATCGACCCGGACAGCCGGCAGCGCAACGAGCTGGGCGACGCCGAGAAGATGATGGACGGCGACGAGAACAAGGGTTGGGAGACCGACACCTACTACTCGGCCAACTTCAGCAACTACAAGAAGGGCATGGGGGTCTGGATCGACCTCGGTGCCCCGCACACCGTCAAGTCGCTCACCGCGACCCTGTCGGACTCCGGCGTCTCCGCCGCGCTGTTCACCGGCACCGGCGACTTCCCGTCCACCTCCCAGGGCGACAAGGACCTGGTCAAGGGCTTCAAGACGCGGATCGGTCAGCCGTTCGAGCAGCACGACGGCACCAAGATGGCCTTCGACGGCTTCGACCCGGAGCAGAAGTACCAGTACCTGCTCTTCTGGATCACCGAGCTGCCGTCGACCGAACGTGGTTTCAAGGTGGGCGTCCAGGAGATCTCGGTCCAGGGATCGTGATCCACCGGCCGTCCCCCCGTCACCGCCGTCGGACGTGCTGATGGTCGGCCCCGGTGGGCACCCAACCGACCCGGCAGCCGGCGGGTCGGCGTCGGTCGTGCTCCCCCACACCGACACCGCCGACCTGGACCTGCTCCGCGCTCACGTGGCCGGCGACCGGGACGCCTTCACCGAGCTGTTCCACCGCCACCGCGACCGGCTCTGGGCGGTGGCCCTGCGGACCGTCGGCGACCGGGAGGAGGCGGCGGACGCCCTCCAGGACGCGTTGCTCTCCGCCCACCGCGCCGCCGCGCGGTTCCGGGGTGACTCCGCCGTCACCACCTGGCTGCACCGGATCGTGGTCAACGCCTGCCTGGACCGGATCCGTCGCCGGCAGGCGCATCCCACCCTCCCGCTGCCGGACGGCAACCACACCGACGGTTCCGGCCGGGTCGTCGGCGTCGAACCGGCCGCTCCGGCCACCGACCACGACACCGCCCTGGTGGTACGCCAGGCCCTGGCCGGGCTGCCGGTCGAGCAGCGGGCCGCGCTGATCCTGGTGGACGTGCAGGGCTACCCGGTGGCCGAGGTCGCCCGGATCCTCGGCGTGGCCGAGGGGACGGTGAAGAGCCGTTGCGCCCGGGGCCGGGCCCGCCTGGCCGGGGTGCTCGGGCACCTACGGACCGGCGACGACACGCCGACGTCCCGTCCCGCCGGCACCGGTCCGGCCGGGGCGGGCGGCACCGCTGACGGCTCTTCCCGGACGGGTCGGGACGTTTCCGACGTCACACCCGGGAACCGGCAGCCGGCCCACGGCGTCCGACCAGGGTCGGGGCAGACCCGGCGGGGCGCCATCCAGGAGGAGACGTGACGGGCCGGAAGCACGGTGCGGTCGACCACGACCTGCTCGCCGACTATGTGGGCGGGGCGCTGGACGGCACCCCGGAGCAGCTCGTCGTCGCCCGACTGCTGACCGAGGACCCGGCCTGGGCGCAGGCGTACGCCGTGCTCGCCCCTGCCGTGGCCCGGGTGCACGACGACCTGACGGGCTGGGGCGCCACCCTGCCGGAGATGCCACCGGTGGTGGTGGAGCGGCTCACCGCGGCGCTCGCCGGTGCCGGCCCGGCCACCACCGAAGCCACCGAAGCCACCCAGGCCACCCAGGCCACCCAGGCCGAAGCAACCACCGGAACCGGAGGGACCGAACGGACCGGAGGGGTCGTCGAGGCGGGCGACCGGCCGGGCCGGGCCGGTACGCCGGTGCCGGCGCAGCCGGGCGGTCGGCGTACCCCGGGCACCCGGGCCGGTGACGGACGGACCGATCCGTCCGGTCCCGGCCGGCGGCGGCGCTGGACCCGGCTCGCCGGGCCGGTCGGCCTCGCCGCGGCGGCCCTGGCCGCGGTCGGATTCGGCGTGGCGCAGCTGGTCGACGGCACCACCGGCCGGGAGTCCCCCGCCTCGACGATGGCCGGGCCGGCACAGGACAGCGCGGAGAACGCGGGACGCGGGTTCCGGTTCACCGGTGAGCCCCAGCGCAGCGGCGTCGACTGGTCCCCGGAGACGCTGGGCGGCAGCACGGCCGAGCCGCTGTCCCGGCTCGGCACCCCCCCGGCCCTCCAGCCCGGCGCCACCACCTGGGCCAGGCCGAACGCCCCGGAGAGCCCGCAGGACAAGCGCCGGTCGACCCCCGGCGGACTGGACCGGCTGACCGCACGGGCGGCCCTCGACACCTGCCTCGCCGAGATCTCGACCGAGCACGGGCGTGGACCGGTCACCGTCGAGGTGGTCGACTACGCCACCTTCAACGGCGAGCCGGCGCTGGTGGTCCGGTTCGCCGACCCCGGCGGCGACCGGTGGGCGTGGGTGAGCGGCGCGGAGTGCGGAGTGCCGGGATCCGGCGCGGACACCCGCTACCGGACGCGGGTAGGGTGAGGGCGCGGTCACCGCTCGTCCCGCATCGCGTGACGTGACCCACCGGACGAGGGGTCCGGGAATCTCCGGTTCGTACGATGACGTTCTGCAAGTCAGCCGCCGACGTCCTCAGCCGTCGGCGCTCGGATCGACGTCGGTACGCCGCCGATGTCGTACACACACATCGGGAGACGGCAGTGGACGAGGTCCGCAACCTGATCATCATCGGCTCCGGGCCGGCCGGGTACACGGCGGCGGTCTACGCCGCGCGTGCCAACCTCAAGCCACTCGTGATCGAGGGTGTCCAGTCCGGCGGTGCGCTGATGACCACGACCGAGGTGGAGAACTTCCCCGGTTTCGCCGACGGCATCCTCGGCCCCGAGCTGATGGACAACATGCGCAAGCAGGCCGAGCGGTTCGGCGCGGAGTTCCTGACCGACGACGTCACCCGGGTGGAGCTGAAGGACACCGGCGACACCGGTGCCGGCGCGCTGAGCACGGTGTGGGTCGGGCAGACCGCCTACCGGGCGAAGGCCGTCATCCTCTCCACCGGCTCGGCCTGGCGTCCGCTGGGCGTACCGGGCGAGCAGGAGTACCTGGGGCACGGCGTGTCGTCCTGCGCCACCTGTGACGGGTTCTTCTTCCGCAACCAGCACATCGTGGTGGTCGGCGGCGGTGACTCCGCGATGGAGGAGGCCAGCTTCCTGACCCGGTTCGCCGAGTCGGTCACCATCATCCACCGGCGCGACTCGTTCCGGGCCAGCAAGATCATGGCCGACCGCGCGCTGGGCAACGACAAGATCAGGGTCGAGTGGAACAGCACCGTCGAGGAGGTGCTCGGCGACGACGGCAAGGTGACCGGCGTCCGGATCCGCAACGTGCACACCGGCGACGTCAAGGTGCTCGACGTGACCGGCGTCTTCGTGGCGATCGGCCACGACCCGCGCAGTGAACTCTTCCGCGACCAGGTCGAGCTGGACGACGAGGGTTACGTGAAGGTGCAGGCGCCGAGCACCCGGACCAGCGTGCCGGGCGTCTTCGCCGCCGGTGACGTGGTCGACCACACCTACCGGCAGGCGATCACCGCCGCCGGCACGGGCTGTGCCGCCGCGCTCGACGCCGAGCGGTTCATCGCCACCCTGAGCTGAACGACCGCAACGCCAACAAACCGAGCAGGAGGGTCATAGTGGGAGCAACGAAGGTCGTCACCGACGCCAGCTTCACCGCCGACGTACTGAAGTCCGACAAGCCGGTCCTGGTGGACTTCTGGGCCGAGTGGTGCGGGCCGTGCCGCAAGGTGTCGCCGCTGCTGGAGGAGATCGCGGGCGAGATGGCCGGGCAGGTCACCATCGTCAAGCTCAACATCGACGAGAACCCGGAGACGGCCCGCGCCTACCGGATCATGTCGGTGCCGACCCTCACCATCTTCAAGAACGGCGAGCCGGTGCAGTCGATCGCCGGGGCCAAGCCGAAGGGCGAACTCGTCCGGCTGATCGAGTCCGCGCTGTAACCACCCCCGTACCACCGGAACCCCGCGACCCCCACCGGGTGCGGGGTTTCGTCGTCCCCCCGCTCGACCTGCGCGAACGTCGACCCCGCACGGTCCCGCCACGGTACGCTCCGTAAGCGCCAGTCCGACCGGACGCGCAGCGTGGCCGTCAGCGAAGGTGCCCGGCAGCCAACCTCCGAGGGGGTCCTGCGTGCGTCCGATCCGACCTGGTGACCGCGGACCGGCAGTGGCCGAGATCCGCGCCGTCCTGACCGGCCTGGACCTCCTGCGGGCCGTTCCGGGCGACGAGTTCGACAGCGCCACCGAACGCGCCGTCCGGGCCTTCCAGCAGTCCCGGGGGCTCAGCGCCGACGGCCGGGTCGGCGCGGAGACCTGGCGGGCGCTGGACGCCGCCCGCTGGCGGCTCGGCGCCCGCACCCTCTACCACGCGGTCCCCGAGCCCCTCACCGGCGAGGACGTCCGCTCGTTGCAGGAGCGGCTGCTGGAGATGGGGTACGACACCGGTCGCGCCGATGCCATCTACGGGATCCGCACCTCACGGGCGGTGGCGCAGTTCCAACGCGAGGTGGGGCTGAAGCCGGACGGCTCCTGTGGCCCGTACACGATGGGCGCGCTGCGGCGGCTCGGCCGCAAGGTGGTCGGCGGACGCCCCCAGTGGCTCCGCGAGTCCGACGCGATCCGGCAGTCCGGCCCGACGCTGGTCGGACGGACCGTGGTCATCGACCCCGGGCACGGCGGCGCCGACCCGGGGGTGGTGGTGCCCGACGGCGACCTGCGCTGGACCGAGGCGGACCTGGTGCACGACCTGGCCAGCCGACTGGAGGGCCGGCTCGCCGCGGTCGGGGTACGGGTGCAGCTGACCCGGGGTCCGGCGTCCCGCGCCTGCCTGCCGGACACCGACCGGGCGGAGCTGGCCAACTCGCTCGGCGCGGACGTGTTCATCTCGCTGCACACCGACGGACACCCGAATCCGGCCGCCGACGGGGTGGCGACCTACCACTACGGCACCGACAACGGCGTCACCTCGGCCACCGGCGAACGACTCGCCGGGCTGGTGCAACGGGAGATCGTCGCACGGACCGGGCTGCGGGACTGTCGTACCCACGCCAAGGCGTGGGACCTGCTCCGGCTGACCAGGATGCCCGCCGTCCGGGTCGAGGTGGGTTACCTGACCTCCCCGCAGGACCGCTCCCGGCTGGTCGACCCGCGGTTCCGGGACCGGCTCGTCGAGGCGATCGTGGCCGCCGTGCAACGGATGTTCTTTCCGGTGGAGCGGGACGTGCCGACCGGCTCGATCGACGTGAGCGAGCTGCGGGCCGTGGTCGCCGCGGGAGCGGCCCGCCGCTGAGCAGCCGCCGGAGCGGTCCGCCGCTGAGCAGCCGCCGGACACGGGCGGCGGCGCGACCGGCTCCGCACCGCCCCGGCGCTCCATCCGGTCGGGAACGGCCGGGCTCCGCGCAGCCCGGGGCGGTTGGCTCAGCCGGCGCTGGACCGGGTCGCCGGGGCGGGACGGACCGGGCGGAGCAGGCTCTCCGGACTCATCGAGCCGAGCAGCTTCTCCAACGCGTACTCGACGTCGGACTTCCAGCTCAGCGCGGTGCGCAGCTCCAGTCGCAGGCGTGGGTAGCGCGGGTGCGGGCGGACCGTCTTGAAGCCCACCGAGAGGAAGAAGTCGGTCGGTGCCACACAGGCCCGGACGGAGTCGTCCGGCTCGTCACCGAACTTCGCGTCGCCGAACGCCTCGATGGCCTTGATGCCCCGCTTGGTCAGGTCCCGGGCGACGCCCTGCACCAGCATCCGACCCAACCCGCCACCGGCGAACGCCGGCACCACGCTGGCGGTCATCAGCAGCGCCGCGTCCGCCGAGACCGGCGAGGTCGGAAACGCCATCGACCGGGGTACGTAGGCCGGCGGCGCGAACATCACGAAACCCGCGGGCATCCCGTCGACGTACGCCAACTTGCCGCAGGAACCCCACTCCAGCAGTGTCTGGGAGACCCATGCCTCCTTCTCCAGCCCCGGATCGCCGTTGGCGCAGGCCCGCTCGGCGGAGACCGGATCCAACTCCCAGTAGACGCACTCCCGGCACGGCCGGGGCAGGTCTTCCAGGGTGTCGAGGGTCAGACTGACCAGACGTCGCGACATCAGAGCATCCCCACACTTAGGCTCGGAGGCGAGACGGCCCACCACGCGTCCCCGAGTCGCCCGCTGCGTCCCCGACGAGCGATCGTACGCCGCCTGCCGACCGTACGGGAGGGGACGCGCGAATGGCCACCTGAGCGGGCGACGGCCGTCCGGGATGTGGACGGGCACCACATCGTGACCGTTGACCGGTCCACCGGGGACTACGATCGACCGACCGGCGTCCCCGCGCCGCCATGGTCGCCGGCACTGCGGGTACCCCAGCGGGCGGGAGCCCGACCGACACCCGATCGAGGTGATGTCATGACCGGAACGACGCTCGACGACTACACCGACCGGTACGCCCGACGGGTCCGGGGCATGACCGCCTCGGAGATCCGGGCACTATTCGCGGTCGCCAGCCGGCCCGAGGTCGTCTCGCTCGCCGGTGGCGCACCCTACATCGCCGCGCTGCCGCTGGACGCGGTCGGCGAGATGCTCGGCAAGCTCGGCTCCGAACACGGCGTCACCACCCTCCAGTACGGCATCGGCCAGGGCAGCCTGGAACTGCGCGAACGGATCTGCGAGGTGATGGCGTTCTCCGGCATCGACGCCTCCTGCGGCGCCTCCCCGGACGACGTGGTGGTCACCGTCGGCGGGCAGCAGGCGCTCGACCTGGTGGCCCGGCTCTTCCTCGACCCGGGTGACGTGGTGCTCGCCGAGGGTCCGACCTACGTCGGCGCACTCGGGGTGTTCCAGGCCGCCCAGGCACAGGTCGTGCACGTGCCGATGGACGACGACGGGCTGGTGCCGGAGGCGCTGGAGGTGGCGATCGCCGACCAGGCCCGCGCCGGCCGGCGGGTGAAGTTCCTCTACACCATCCCCACCTACCAGAACCCGGCCGGCGTGACGTTGAGCGAGGAGCGGCGGGAACGGGTGCTCGACATCTGCGAGCGCGCCGGCCTGCTGGTGGTCGAGGACGACCCGTACGGTCAGCTCGGTTTCGAGGGCGAGGCCCCCGCGCCGCTGCGGGCCCGCCGCCGGGACGGGGTGTTCTACCTGAGCACCTTCTCCAAGACCTTCGCCCCCGGGCTGCGGGTCGGCTGGATCCTGGCCCCGCACGCGGTACGCGACAAGCTGGTCATCGCCAGCGAGGCGCAGATCCTCTGCCCCAGCGCCTACGCGCAGGCCGCCGTCTCGACGTACCTGTCGACGATGCCGTGGCGCGAACAGCTCAAGGTCTACCGCGAGGTCTACCGCGAGCGGCGCGACGCGCTGCTCGGCGCGCTGCACGACCTGATGCCCGAGGGCACCACCTGGACCAGGCCCACCGGTGGCCTGTTCGTCTGGGCCAGCCTGCCCGACGGGCTGGACGCCAAGGCGATGGTGCCGCGTTCCATCGCCGCCCGGGTCGCCTACGTGCCGGGCACCGGTTTCTACGCCGACGGCACCGGCACCGGCAACATGCGGCTCAACTTCTCCTTCCCCACCCCCGAACGGATCCGGGAGGGGGTGCGCCGGCTGGCCCGGGTGATGGAGCAGGAGATCGCCATGCGGCAGGTCTTCGGCGCGGTCACCCCGACCGGGAGCCGGCGGGGCGGCCCGGACGTCCCGGGCCCCGACTTGGCATGATTCCCGCATGGCTGCCACTCCCGTCGAGCGTTCCCTCGTGACCGATCCCGCCGCCGTAGCATCCCCGGGCACCGGCCCGGCCGCCGCCGAGTTGCGCGTGCTGGTGCTCGCCGGTGGCCTGTCGTACGAGCGGGACGTCTCGCTGCGGTCGGGCCGGCGGGTGCTCGACGCGCTGCGCGGCACCGGGGTGGAGGCGGAACAGCGGGACGCCGACGTGGCACTGCTGCCCGCGCTGGCCGCCGACCCGCCGGACGCCGTGGTGATCGCCCTGCACGGCGCCACCGGTGAGGACGGCTCACTGCGCGGGGTGCTCGACCTCTGCGACGTGCCCTACGTCGGCTGCGACGCGCGGGCCTCCCGGCTCGCCTGGGACAAGCCGTCGGCCAAGGCGGTGCTCCGGGAGAACGGCATTCCCACCCCCGACTGGGTGGCCCTGCCGCACGACCGGTTCTCCGAGCTGGGTGCGGTGGCGGTGCTCGACCGGATCGTCCAGCGGTTGGGGCTGCCCCTGATGGTCAAGCCGACGCAGGGTGGCTCCGGCCTGGGCGCCGCCGTGGTCAGGGACGAGGCGGCGCTCCCGGCCGCGATGGTGGGTTGCTTCGCGTACGACTCGACGGCGCTGGTCGAACGGTACGTGCCCGGCATGGACGTGGCGGTTTCCGTGGTCGACCTGGGTGACGGGCCACAGGCGCTACCGCCGGTGGAGATCGTCCCCCGCAACGGTGTCTACGACTACGCGGCCCGTTACACCGCCGGCCGGACCACCTGGCACGCCCCGGCCCGACTCGACCCGGCCGTGGCGGGCGAGGTGGCCGAGGTGGCGTTGGCCGCGCACACCGCGCTCGGGCTGCGCGACCTCTCCCGCGTCGACCTGATCGTCGACCGGGACGGTCGGCCCCACGTGCTGGAGGTCAACGTGTCGCCCGGCATGACGGAGACCTCGCTGCTGCCGTTGGCGATCCAGGCGGCCGGACTGGACTTCGGTCAGGTTCTCGGCACCCTGGTCCGCCGGGCCGCAGCCCGCCGCAGCTGATCCTTCCGCCGTCGGTATCCGGCCGTTCGTCAGTGCCGGTCGGGGTGTTCTCCGCCGCTCCCGGCCCGGGTCACGTCGTGGTTCCGGTGGTCCGTTCCGGCTGCGTCCGTCCAACCGACTCCGAGGTGTCTTCGGGGTCCGCGCCGACACCGGCGTCGGTCCGGTTGGAACCGGTGTCGCCGGTCCGGTCGGGGCCGCTCCGGTCGGAACCGGTGGCGTCGGCGAGGTCGTGGGCGTCGGTCTCCGGGACACTGCCGGCCCCGGTGTGCCAGGTGCCGCCGGTTTCGGGGTCGCGGTTGACACCGCTTGGAGCGCCGGGCGAGGGCTCCTCCGCCCGACCGACCGGGATGCCCTCCGGCCCGGGATCCGTTGCGGCCTCCGCCGGCCCGGGCAGGGGGATCTCCTCCGCCGACTCGATCACCGAGACCGCTTCTCCGGCGGCAGCCGCAGCAGCCTCGGCCGACGACTGCGCGGCGATACTGGAGGGAGCCTGCCACTGGATGCGGGGCGGCTCGGCGAGGGGACGCCCTCCGAACTCGGCCAGCCAGGCCGCGACGTGGGCCAGGTTTTCCCGCCACTGGGATTCGGAGATGGGTGGCAGGATCGAGTCCCAGAGCGACAGGAACGTGCCGCGGAGCTGAAGCCGGCCGTAGGGCCGCGCCAGGAACCACATGTGCAGGTGGGCGGAACCGTCGCCCCAACGGTTGACGTGCACCCGGGCCACGCCGTCCAGCGAACGGATGGCGCGTTCCAGGCGGACCGTCATCACCCCGAGTTCGGCAGCGAGCAGGTTGGGTAGATCGCCCAGGTCGAGATGCGACCGCGACTCCAGGATCAACACCATCGGCAGACCGGTGGGACGGTCCATGGCCCGGACCCGCCACCGCTCGCCGACCCAGATGTACGCATCGTCCGGCGCATTGCAGGCGATGCACTCCCGCAGCCCCTCGCCCTTACGGGGTGGCTCGACCTCGACCGGCGCGTCGAGGGGCTTGACGCGAAGATCACCCTCGAAGGGGAACGACGGCCACTGGGTGAAGTCGGGAACCGAGGGGGAAGGGGTGGTGTCGTGCACGACGCTGACCCTAACCGAGACAGGGGACCGGTGTCCCTACCCCGAACGCCGCTGATCATGAGGGTATTTCGGTCAAGGACGCCGGCCGGCGAGCGCCGACGGCGGGGCGTCGGACCGGTTGTCCACAGGCTGATGAGATCACCACCACACCCCGTCATCCACAGGCTGAGGCGGCTCTGACGCGCTGTTTCACGTGAAACCGGTGCCGCCTGTGGAAAACTTCTGTGGATAACTTCGGCCGTCGTCCACAGCACTGTTCACAGGTGTCGGGGGTCCGATTTCCTCAACGACCGAGCGGCCGATCGGGCTGCTGGATGGGGGAGCATTTCTTCGCCCGGTCCGTCGATCCGGAGACCGGGCTCCTCCGTCCGGGCTCCTCCGTCCGGGCTTACTGACGGCCACGGGCCGGTCGAGCGCGACGGCGAACGATGGTCCGCTCCCTCGGGAGACGGCGCGATCAGGTGATGGGGTGGACTCGGCCGAATATCTCCGGTCACCGCCCCACTCCCTGGCTGGGCTCGGTTTCACGTGGAACCACCCGACTGCGGGTTCCTGTTCGAGGGGTCGGTCAGGTAGAAAAGCGGTCCGCCATCTCTTGCACGCGGTGGAGAGGTGCGGCCGGTTTCACGTGAAACGCCTGGGGTGGCTGGTCTCGCTGGGGAACCGACTCCGAGAGGATGGCCAACAACGCACGCTGTCCACCCCATCGAGTGGTTGACCCGGGGAGGCGGCAAGCACAGTTCGTTGGACCTGTCGCGCGCGGCGCCAAGGCGGCGGGCGGCGGGCGGCGGGCGGCGGGCGGCGGGCGGCGGGCGGCGGGCGGCGGGCGGATATTGCCACCTGTCGAGCCGGTGGTGTCGTGCCCCCGTCGGCGCTTCCCTTCGCTCGCGATCGACCGGCATCCCATCCGTCCCGCCGGTTGACTTCCCGCGAGTGCCTGCTGGACCTCCACCGGCCGCAGCCACACCTTCCTTCCCCGTATGTCGCCGGTCCGGCAACGAAGAACCCTGGCGTTACGGGGGTGCGGTGCTCGGCGAGACGCGACGATCGATGGACAGTCCGAGCGCATCGAGGATCGGGGTCTGCCGTATCACTGTCCCCCGTCCTGATCGGCATTCGACCCTGGTATTCCGCCGACAGGTCATCGGACCTGTGCCCCGCCGCCCCCGTGGTCGTGTGCAGTCCCGGTCCTGAATCAGCTCCAGGGCCGGCTCGGGGCGTCATGTTTCACGTGGAACGAAGACGTCGCCCTCCTGTCGGGAACACCGGGCCGCTTCGGGTGGGCCACTCCCGCATCCGTGGCATCGTCGAGCCGGTGGGGGGGCGGATCTTCCCGTTCAGAAGGCCGGTGAAGGCCAGGGCGGTGCTCCCAGAGCCGGAGCGGTCCGGGCGGCATGGTCTGGTTCCCCCTCAACGGCGGTACCTCCCCGTAGGAGGTCGAGAGGGACCGGGATTCGAGGCGTGCCCGTCGTCCACCCGTGGATCGGTCCCGATCCGACCGTCGTCACAGCCGACCGGCGCGAGCCTTCCGATCCACCCCTACCGGATGCCGGCAGTCCCCAGCGGCCTCAGATCAACGCAGCGGGCTCTTGTCGCCTTACGCCACCTCTCCACCAGGGGGCGATGAGTCAGGTGATCCAGGCGGATCTGAGCGGTCCGGGCGCTCACTGACAGCCTGGGTACTTCATCACCTCGCTGCGGGACGATGGGGTCGTCGCGTTCCAGCGCCGGGAAACCGGAGCGGACGGATCTGACCACGGGGCGTCCCTGCTCCGTCAGTCGGCCCGGCCGGTGCGAACACACCCTGGCGGTCCGCCTGGATGCGGGCCGGGGCCGCTTCGACATCCCCGACACGACGAAAGGGCCGCGCACCCGAGGCGGGTACGCGGCCAAGGACGACAGGACGGGGTCAGTCCTCGGACTCCGGCTGGCCCTCCTCGCCGACCCCGATGATGCCGACGATCCGCTCCAGATCGTCCACCGTGGCGAACTCGATGGTGATCTTTCCTTTGCTCCGGCCGATGTCCACCTTCACCCGGGTGTCGAACCGGTCGGAAAGCCGGTCCGCCAGGTCGGTCAACGCCGGCGCGTGCGGCTTCGCACGACGCTTGGCCGCCGGTGTCTTGGCCGGGCCGTCGTTGAGCGCCAGGGCCACGATCTCCTCGGTGGCCCGCACCGAGAGCCCTTCGGCGACGATGCGGAGTGCCAGCTGCTCCTGTGCCTCCGCCTCGTCGAGGCTGAGCAGCGCGCGGGCGTGCCCGGCGGACAGCACACCGGCCGCCACCCGGCGCTGGACCTGCGGGGGGAGGTTCAGCAGGCGGATCGTGTTGGAGATCTGCGGGCGGCTCCGGCCGATTCGGCGGGCCAGCTCCTCGTGGGTGGCGCCGAACTCCTCCAACAGCTGCTGGTAGGCAGCGGCCTCTTCCAGCGGGTTGAGGTTGGCGCGGTGGATGTTCTCCAGGAGGGCGTCCCGGAGCATCGCGTCGTCCTTGGTTTCCCGCACGATCGCGGGGATGCTCTCCCGGCCCACCGCCTGGGCGGCCCGCCAGCGCCGCTCACCCATGACGAGTTCGTACTTCTCGCCGTCGAGCTGCCGGACCACGATCGGCTGGAGGAAGCCGACCTCCTGGATGGAGGTCTTCAGCTCTTCCAGTGCCTCCTCGTCGAAGACGTACCGGGGCTGCTTGGGGTTCGGCACGATCGCGTCGACGGAGATCTCGGCGAATCGTGCGCCGGGCACCGGGCTGAGTTCAGGCTCGTCGGGCGGCGGTGGCGCGGCAGCCACCGGCGTCGGCACCACGATGCCCGGGTCGACCGGCTCGGCGGACGTCTCGATCACCGGGCGCACCGGGTCGACCTCCGTGGGCATGGTCGCCGTCGTGCTCTCCTGCACCGGCCCGGTCGGGATCAGCGCACCGAGCCCTCTACCCAGACCGCCCCGGGGACGGTTCTTCATACGACGCCTCCCAGCGACTCGTCCGCACTACGCATTCCGGCTCACCGGCTCCTTGGCACCACGCTCGGCGATCTCCTGGGCGGCCTCGAAGTAACTCGTGGCCCCCCGCGATCCGGGATCGTAGGTCATCACGGACTGGCCATAGCTGGGGGCCTCCGACACGCGGACGTTGCGGGGAATGACAGCCTGGAGCACCTTGTCGCCGAAGTGGTTCCGGACGTCCTGTTCCACCGCGTCGGCCAGCCGGGTGCGACGGTCGTACATCGTGAGCAGGATCGTGGACACCTCCAGCTTCGGGTTCAGGTGCTGGCGTACCAGATTGATGTTGTTGATCAGTTGGTTGAGCCCCTCCAACGCGTAGTACTCGCACTGGATCGGGATCAGCACCTCCTGGGCGGCCACCAGGGCGTTCACCGTCAACAGCCCGAGCGACGGCGGGCAGTCGATGAAGACGTAGTCGAAGTGCCCCGGATACGCCTCGATGGCCCGGTTCAGCCGGGACTCCCGGGCGACCACAGAAACCAGTTCGATCTCGGCACCGGCCAGATCGATGGTCGCCGGTACGCACCAGAGGTTGGGGATACCCTCGACCTCCTGCGCCACCTCTGCCAGCGGCACACTGTCGATCAGGCAGTCGTAGACGTCCGGAACCCCGGTGTGGTGCGGAACGTTCAGCCCGGTGGAAGCGTTGCCCTGCGGATCGAGGTCGACCACCAGCACCCGGTTGCCGTGCAGGGCCAGCGCCACCGCCAGGTTCACCGTGGTCGTGGTCTTACCCACGCCGCCCTTCTGATTGGCAACGCACATCACCCGGGTCCGCTCAGGACGGGGCATGGTCACCTCGCCACTCGGATTTAGGATCTGCACGGCGCGCATCGCCTCCATAGCCAACGGTGGATCATCCTCTTCGCGCGTCGGGGTTTCACGTGAAACGTACGCGGCATCCGGTGCGGGGACACCAACGACCCCCACTCCGGTTACCCCGGCGTCCACGACGGGGGCTGCGTCGGGCACCGACCCGGGGTGGGGCTGGGTGGGCACCGTCGGCGGGTTGCCGGTCACCGGTGCCTCGAACCGCGAGGGTGCCCCCGCGTTCCGGCGCACCGAGGCGGTCGCCCGCCCGTCCGGGGCATTGGGCGGCCGACCATCGGGGGCGGGCTGTATCACGGGCGGTGGCACGTACGAGTCGGGGGCGGGACGTGCCGCTCCCACCGCCGGCGGCTCGCGCCGCTCTCCGGGATCGCGGTCCGGCGGACGGATCGTCGGTTGTCCGCCGGTCGTCCACATCCGAGGGCCGGTTTCACGTGAAACAGGGTCCGGATCAGGGTCGGTCCGCTCGGGGCGGTTCACCCGTGGATCGTCGTATCTGCCGTCGTCATGCACCTGTCATCCCTACCCGCTCCGGATAGTCGGTCCACACCCCGTCTCGATGGCCGTACCCCCCGCACCGCGGAACGTACGGCCCGGCGGGGGCGATCGGGACCGGTGCGCCCGACGTCCGCCCGCCCCACACTATCGACGCGCGGCCAGCCTACGGGGGACGGGCACGGCGGGTCCATCGTGGTTCTCGACGGCATCGCGACCGATCGGATGGGCGCTGGTCAACCCGGGTGTTCCGGATGCGATCCGTTCCGGTGCTATCCCGCACGCGCGGGCGCTACCTTCAGGCGCTGTCCGGTGAACAGCTCGATACCGGTGCTCTCCCGCACGCGCGGGCGCCGCCCACGCGAAGGCGGACAGCGGCGGCGACCCGGGCTTCAGCCGGTTCATCCCGCACTCACGATGTGGCACCCGTCCAGTGGCGGGAGCGATCCGACGCCGGGCCTGCCCGAAGCTTGTCCGGCGGCGGGAGCGACCCGCGACCCGGCCTGTGCCCAGCACCCGCGGAGCACTACCCCGCTCGGCGGCGCTCGCGACCGATCCTCAGCCCGGGCTCCCACCCGAGCACTACCGGGTGTCGCCGGTCCGGCGGGGGCGATCCGTCGGACCCGGCGACACCACCGCCTCTGGCCGGACCCTCCTCTGACCCATTACCCGACGATCCATCGGCCGTGCGGGCTCGCGGACCGATCCGTGGAAGCAAGCGGACGGTCCGGAAGGGGGAAGATTCAGCGGGCGCGCTGCTGACCGCTCCGCGACCGTTTCGCCGTCTTCTTCACCGACGGTGGCCGGATCACCCGCTCCCGCACGATCTCTACCACCGTGGTCGGCGGGTCGAGCAGGCCCGCCCCGCAGAGGCGTACCGTCGGCTCGCTCCCGCCCAGCTTCGCCACCGCCCCGGTGTGCTCGGCGACCTCCTCGGCCGCGGAAGCGCCCTTGAGTGCGAGCAACCGGCCACCGCGGGATGCCAGCGGCAGGCTCCAGGCGGCGAGCCGGTCCAGCGGTGCCACCGCACGGGCGGTCACCACGTCGGCCGTGAACGGACCGACACCGCCCGCTCCGGAGGCCGCCTCGTCGGCCCGGCCCCGGAACACCCGGACCGTTCTGGCCAACCCGAGCCGCTCCACCGTCTCGACCAGGAACGAGGTACGCCGGGCCAACGGCTCGACCAGGACGACGGTCAGGTCCGGACGAGCGATCGCCAGTACCAGGCCGGGAAGCCCGGCTCCGGAGCCGACGTCGATCACACTGGCGTCCTGCGGTATCAGCTCGGCGACGGCCGCGCAGTTGAGCAGGTGCCGGTCCCAGATCCGGGGTGCCTCCCGGGGGCCGATCAGGCCGCGTATCACCCCGTCGGTGGCGAGCAGTTCGGCGTACCCGGCGGCCAGGTCGAGTCGCTCGCCGAAGAGTTCCCGCGCGGCGGTGGCCAACCCGGCCGGGAGCGTCGCGTCCTGCGCGGTCGGGGCGGGGCGCTCGGGCGGCGGCCCGGATGGCACGCCATCCGGGCCGGGAGCGGTGTCGGTCGTGACGTCCTCGGAGGTCACCAGTTCAGTCCGCCGGCCGGACGACGATGCGCCGGGTCGGCTCGACACCCTCGGACTCGCTCTCCACCCCGCTCATCGCGTTGACCACGTCGTGCACACACTTGCGCTCGAAGGCCGACATCGGCTCCAGCCGTACCGCCTCGCCGTGCTCCTTGACCTTCTCCACCGCGTTCTTGGCGACCGCGGCGAGTTCCTTGCGCCGGGTGGCGCGGTAGCCGCCCACGTCGAGCAGGAGCCGGCTCGGCGAGCCGGTCTGCCGGAACACGGCCAGCCGGGCCAGTTCCTGAAGCGCCTCCAGGGTGGCGCCCCGCTGGCCGACCAGGTTCTGCAACCGGCCGCCGACCACCTCGACCACCGGACGACCACCGGAGACCAGCTCGTCGATGTCGCCGTCGTAGTCGAGGATGTCGAGCAGCCCCTCGATGTAGTCGGCGGCGATCTCGCTCTGCGCGAACAGCTCGCCCTCGCCGGCGGACTTCTTCTCCTTGCCGCTTCCCTCGGTCTCACCCTCACCGGTCGCGGCGGTCGGGACGGTCTCCTCGTCGAGCGAGGCGTCCGCGCTGGGGATGCTGGTGTCGGTCACGGTGTCATCTCCGTACTAGCTCGGCCGGACCGTCGGGTCCGCTGGTTTCCCGGGCGACCGGCGGAAGGGGCCGGTTCGGTCACGGGCACGTCTGGTACGGGCGGGCTCGCCCGTCTCCGCGCTGGGCGCGGTGGGTTCCGGACCGGCGCCGGCCGGAACGGCGGCTGCGCGGTGCCGGAGGGCCGCCGTCGGTCCTGCGACGGCGGCCCGGTGGGTCAGCCCTGGCGCTTGGCCGGCCCCTTCTTCGGGTTGGCGGGCTTGGCACCCGGCTTCGGGCCGGCGACCTTGGGCGCGGCCGGCTTGGCCGGCACCTGCGCGGTGGGCTTGCTCCGGTTGAAGAGGCCGCCGGACTTGGCCGGCTGCACCGGCCCCCGGCCGGGGGTGGTCGCCGGCTTGTTGCCGGTGACCCCCTTGTTGGTCACCAGCGGCGGGAACTTGCGGAGCACCCACTGCTGCTGGCCGAGGGTGAACAGGTTGTTGGTCACCCAGTAGATGATCACGCCGATCGGGAAGATCGCGCCGGAGATCAGCAGGGAGAGCGGGATGCCGTAGAGCATCAACCGCTGCACCATCCGCTGCTGCGGGTCCTCCGCCCAGCCGGTCTTGAGGATCATCTGGCGGCTGGTCAGGTAGGTGGTACCCATCATGACCAGGACCAGGATGCCGGCGATGACCTTCACGGTGGTGCCGTTGGCACCGAGCCGGGCCAGCTCGTCGGCGGTGGAGCCGAACTTGCCGGCGATCGGGGCGGTGAAGATGGTGGCGCTGGAGGCGCTGTCGAACTGCTCGGCCGTCCAGCCGTAGAGGGTCTTGGCGTCCTTGGCCGGGTCGAGCCGGCGCAGCACGTGGAAGAGCCCCAGGAAGACCGGGATCTGGAGGAACATCGGAAGGCAGCCCATCAGCGGGTTGGCCTTTTCCTTCCGGTAGAGCTCCATCATCTCCTTCTGGAGCGTCTCCCGGTCACCCTTGTGCTTCTCCTGGAGCTCCTTGACCTTCGGCTGGAGCGCCTGCATCGCCCGCTGCGACTTGATCTGCTTGACGAAGACCGGGAACAGGATCACCCGAACGGTGACCACCAGGAAGACGATGGCGAGAATCCACGACCAGTTCGTGCCGAGGACCGCGGCGACCGGCACCCCGATGGCGTCCCACGCCGAGTGCCAGGTCAGCAGGATCCACGAGATCGCGTAGTAGATCCAGTCGAGACTCAATTCTCAGACTCCAGTCACGTCGGCGCGTCGGCGGCCGCCCGGCTCCGGTACCGGGTCGTGTCCACCAGGGTGGAAAGGGTGGCAGCGCGACAGCCGCCGGACGGTCAGGCCTGCTCCCCGGAGCGCGCCGTGGCGGGTCACCGCCTCCAGGGCGTAGGCACTGCACGACGGATAGAACCGACAGCGGGCGGGCAGCGCCGGGCTTATCCAACGACGGTACGCGATGATAGGGCCACTGAGCACCCGGGCACCCATGCTCCGGTGCGGCGCGACGGGTGCCCCGCTCACCGTGACCGCCGTCCCCGGGGCGACCGGGCGGCGGCGATCGCCGCGTCCAGGTCGCCACCCAGCCGGGCGTACGGCGTGCCGGCGGCGGCGGGCAGGGCGCGTACCACCAGGGTGCTGCCGGCCGGTAGCGCGGCCAGCCGGTCGCGCACCAGGTGCCGCAACCGGCGGCGGACCTTGTTGCGGACGACGGCGGGGCCGACGGCCTTGGACACGACAAAGCCGGCGCGGCTCGATCCGGAGATCATCTCCGGGTCGGTGCTCCGCGCCGGCTCCGACGAGGCTGCCCCGAGGGGTGTGCTCACGAGGGGTGTGGAGATCGCCGGCACCGTCAGGTGGACGACCACGGCACCACGACCGACACGTCGACCACCCCGGACCGCTGCGGCGAAGTCGTTGCTACGCCGCAGGCGTTGTGCGGCCGTCAGCACGACTGTCCACGTCCCCGGACCGGACCTGTCGGCTCAGGCCGACAGGCGGGCGCGGCCCTTGGCGCGGCGGGTCGACAGGATGGCGCGGCCGGCCCGGGTGCGCATGCGCAGCCGGAAGCCGTGGGTCTTCGCGCGCCGGCGGTTGTTCGGCTGGTAGGTGCGCTTGCTCACGTCAGGCTCTCCGTTTTCGTACGTCCCCGGCACGGGTTCGCCCGGGGTCGTGTGGTGGACCAGACCACCTCGGCGGTGGCCTCCGATCGGCACTGCCCGGTGGCGCGGAACCTCGGCGATGCGGGGTGGCGACCACGGACAGCAAGCACCCATCACCCTAGCAGAGGGCGACAGAGCAGCTGTTCCAGGCTACGCAGGGGGGCAATGACCGTCAAACTGCCCGGGGCCGGCGCGGCGGCCGCCCGGAGCCCCACCGGTCAGGCGTTCTGTCCCGGTGCCGGTGGGTGCGTCGGGGTGGTGGCGGTTGATGGCGGCCCGCCGTCGCTGTTACCGTGCGCGTTTGCGGTCAGCTTCCGGTGCGGGTTGTGGGCCGGCAGGCAAGACCGGACCCGGCAGTGGATCGTTCGGCACGGTGAACCCGCTTCAACGCCCTCCTCCGGCAGGGGGCAGGTCCGACCCGCGTCCGGCGGGCGGCCACAATCGGTCGGTACACAGGCTGTGGATAACTTGTGGATGCCGGTCGGTCAGCCGTCCGGTGGATGAGGGGCACCACCCGCTCGAACGCGGTGGCAGGCCCGGCACGACCGCTGGACCACAGCGGCGGCCGGGAGCAGAGGCGAGGGGGTGGCACGACGGTGGCCGGAACGATCGACCTTGCCGCGGTGTGGACCGCGGCGACGGACGAACTCGCCGACGAGATCATCTCCGCCCAGCAGCGCGCCTACCTCCGGCTGACCCGGTTGCGGGCGATCGTCGAGGACACCGCGTTGCTCTCCGTGCCGGACGCCTTCACCCGGGACGTGATCGAGACGCGGCTACGGCCGGCCATCACCGAGGCGCTCACCCGCCGGCTGGGTCGGCCGATACAGGTCGCGGTCACCGTGCGGATCCCCGAGGACGCCGCCGGGCGGCCCGCCGGCACCGTCTACCGCAGCGGGCCGGAGGTCGCCCCGACGGAGGTCGTCCCGGCCCTGGACGACTACCCGGGGTTCCGGCCGCCGGACTACGGCGAGCCGGATCCGCCCTACCAGCGGGAGGCGGACCCGTCGGAGCAGCCCGGGGAGCGGCCCGCCCCGGCCGACCCGCCGGAGCACGACGGGCACCGCCCGGCCCGGGTGCCGACCAGTCGGGACGGCGGCCAGGACACCCTCTTCGGTGCCGGTTTCGCCGAGCCGATGCGGGTGTCCCACCCCGGCCGGCCGCCCGAGCAGCGCGGCTTCACCGACTCCGGCCGCCCCGGACCGGACCCCGACCTGCGCGGCTACGAGCCCGCGTACCGGGACCAGGGCCGACCGCCGCGTGAGCAGCAGGGTCCGCGCGGGCTGCCCCGCGACGGCGCCACCGACAGCGGTCCCGGCCGCGCGGTCGACCACCGCCCGGGTGGCGGCGACCGACGCCCCGGCGGTACGGAGAGCAGCGGCAACCGGCTCAACCCGAAGTACATGTTCGAGACGTTCGTCATCGGCTCGTCCAACCGGTTCGCCCACGCCGCCAGCGTCGCGGTGGCCGAGTCACCGGCGAAGGCGTACAACCCGCTGTTCATCTACGGCAGCTCCGGGCTGGGCAAGACCCACCTGCTGCACGCCATCGGGCACTACGCCCAGACGCTCGGCAACGCCCGCTCGGTCCGGTACGTCTCGACCGAGGAGTTCACCAACGACTTCATCAACTCGCTGCGGGACGACAAGACCAGCGCGTTCCAGCGCCGCTACCGCGACGTCGACATCCTGCTGATCGACGACATCCAGTTCCTGGAGAACCGCGAGCGGACCCAGGAGGAGTTCTTCCACACCTTCAACACGCTGCACAACGCCAACAAGCAGATCGTGATCACCTCCGACCGCTCGCCGAAGCAGCTGGCGACGCTGGAGGACCGGCTGCGGACCCGGTTCGAGTGGGGGCTGCTGGCCGACATCCAGCCGCCCGACCTGGAGACCCGGATCGCGATCCTGCAGAAGAAGGCCGCCCAGGAGCGGCTCTACGCCCCGCCGGACGTGCTGGAGTTCATCGCCTCCCGGGTGTCGAACTCGATCCGGGAACTGGAGGGGGCGCTGATCCGGGTCACCGCGTTCGCCAGCCTCACCCGGTCCAACGTCGAACTGTCGCTGGCCGAGGAGGTGCTGCGGGACTTCATCCCGGACGGTGCCGGCCCGGAGATCACCGCCGACCAGATCATGGTCTCCACCTCCGAGTACTTCGGGGTGAGCCTGGAGGACCTGCGCGGACACTCGCGCTCCCGGGTGCTGGTGAACGCCCGTCAGGTGGCGATGTACCTGTGCCGGGAGCTGACCGACCTGTCGCTGCCCCGGATCGGGCAGGCGTTCGGCGGTCGGGACCACACCACCGTGATGCACGCCGACCGGAAGATCCGCCAGCAAATGGCGGAGCGCCGCTCGCTCTACAACCAGATCGCCGAGCTGACCAACCGGATCAAGCAGAACACCTGAGACGTACGCCACTTCTGCTCCGCCCCCCACGCCCGGCCGACCATCTCGGCCGGGCGTTTCCGTGTCGGTCCGACGGTGGCGACCGGCCGTCGGGAGGGTCGACGACCGGCACCGCGCGGGTCGCCGGGGGCGAAACGGTGGAATTTCCACGCCATCTTTGTCCACAGGACGATGCGGTTGTCCACACCCCCTGTGTCACAGCCGGTGGATAACCACGCTGTGTCCGGCGCCGGTTACCCACAGACTGTGGATAAACCCTGGGGACGGTGCTGTGGACGGCTGGGGACAACCCGCGCCCCGTCCACAGCCGACGGTCCGGCTGTGGGGAACCTGTTGAAGGTTCTGGGGACAACCCCGCTCCGGGTCGTCGTCGTCGTCCACAACCCTGGGGGTAAACCCGGTGGATAACCGGTGGATAACCGGTGGACGGCGGTGGACAACGGTGGGGACGCGGGGTGCCTGTGGACCACCGACCGGGTTTACCCCCGGGTTCTCCACAGCCAACCCACCGGTGGATAACCTGTCTGAGCTGCGAGGACGCGAGTTACCCACAGTTTGCACAGGTGCGATGAAGACGATGAGTTATCTCTTCTAAAGAATCAAAAACCAATCATCACCGTTGGACTTCCTGTGGACAGGGCCGCTGCGCCGTCGTCGACGGTCGCTCCGGCCGCAGCAACGGGGTCGGGCGCACAGCCGATGCCCACGCGCCCTAAGGTGCGAGGGGTACCCGCACGGTCGGGCGGGACGGTGGGCAGCGGTCGGCATGAGAGAGTTGGCGCTGACGTCGACGCGGAGGCATTGATGAAGTTCCGAGTGGAGCGCGACGCGCTCGCCGAAGCGGTGGCGTGGACCGCGAAGAGCCTGCCCAGCCGGCCGTCCGTACCGGTGCTCGCCGGGGTGATGCTCCGGGTCACCGACGGCAACCTCCAGGTCTCCGGCTTCGACTACGAGGTCTCCAGCCAGGTGACCGTCGAGGTGCAGGGGGACGCCGACGGCGCCGCCCTGGTCTCCGGCCGGCTGCTTGCCGAGATCACCAAGGCGCTGCCGGCCAAGCCGGTGGACATCGCCGCGGTCGGTGCCCACCTGGAGCTGGTCTGCGGCAGTGCCCGGTTCACCCTGCCGACCATGCCGGTCGAGGACTACCCCGCCCTGCCGGAGATGCCGGAGAGCGCCGGGACCGTGGAGGCCGCGGCCTTCGCCGCCGCCGTCGCCCAGGTGGCCATCGCGGCCGGCCGGGACGAGACGCTGCCGATGATGACCGGTGTCCGGCTGGAACTCTCCGGTGGCACCCTGGCGATGCTCGCCACCGACCGCTACCGGCTCGCCCTGCGGGAGATGGACTGGACCCCGGACGACCCGGAGATCAGCATCAACGCCCTGGTCCCCGCCCGCACCCTGAACGACACCGCGAAGGCGCTCGGCCCGCTCGGTGGTCAGGTGACCATGGCGCTGTCCCAGGGCGGTGCCGGCGAAGGGATGATCGGCTTCTCCGGTGGCACCCGCCGGACCACCAGCCGGCTGCTCGACGGCGCGAACTACCCGCCGGTCCGCTCACTCTTCCCGGCCACCAGCAACGCCGAGGCACGGGTTCCGGTCAGCACCCTGATCGAGGTGGTCAAGCGGGTCGCCCTGGTCGCCGAGCGGACCACCCCGGTGCTGCTCAGCTTCAGCTCCGACGGCCTGGTCGTCGAGGCCGGCGGCACCGAGGAGGCGCGGGCCAGCGAGGCGATGGAGGCCACCTTCACCGGCGAGCCGCTGACCATCGGCTTCAACCCGCAGTACCTGATCGACGGCCTGGCCAACCTGGGTGCCCAGTACGCCCTGCTGCGCTTCGTGGACGCCTTCAAGCCGGCGGTGATTTCCCCGGCCGCCGAGGATGGCGAGGCGATCTCCGGGTACCGGTACCTCATCATGCCGATTCGCGTCTCCCGCTGACCGCGCACCGGCACCACCCAGACGCACGGAGGTAGGGGCAGATGCAGCTCGGCCTGGTAGGACTCGGCCGGATGGGCGGCAACATGCGCGAGCGGTTGCGCGCCGCCGGGCAGGAGGTGGTCGGCTACGACCGTAACGCCGACCGCAGTGACGTCACGAGCCTCGCCGAGCTGGCCGACAGGTTGGCCTCACCCCGGGCGGTCTGGGTGATGGTGCCCGCCGTCGCCACCGACGAGACCATCGACGCCCTGGCCGAGGTGCTCGGCGAGGGCGACATCGTCATCGACGGCGGCAACTCCCGGTTCAGCGACGATGCCCCCCGGGCCGAACGGCTCGCCGCGCGGGGCATCGGCTACGTCGACGTCGGGGTCTCCGGCGGCGTGTGGGGCAACGTCAACGGCTACGCGCTGATGGTCGGCGGCGCACAGGAGCACGTCGACCACCTGATGCCGATCTTCGAGGCGTTGAAGCCGGCCGGGGACCACGGCTTCGTGCACGCCGGCCCGGTCGGCGCCGGCCACTACGCCAAGATGGTGCACAACGGCATCGAGTACGGCCTGATGCACGCCTACGCCGAGGGCTTCGAGCTGCTGTCAGCCGCCGAGATGGTGACCAACGTGCCGGGCATCATCAAGTCCTGGCGGGAGGGGACCGTCGTCCAGTCCTGGCTGCTCGATCTGCTGGACCGGGCACTGGACGAGGACCCGGCGCTGGCCTCGCTGACCGGGTACACCGACGACACCGGCGAGGGACGCTGGACGGTCGACGAGGCGATCCGGCTGGCCGTGCCGCTGAACGTCATCACCGCCGCCCTGTACGCCCGGTTCTCCTCCCGGCAGGACGACTCCCCCGCGATGAAGGCGGTCGCCGCGCTGCGCCAGCAGTTCGGCGGGCACGCCGTGCACAAGCGCTGAACGGCAGCCGCAGGCTGTGTACGTCCGCCGGCTCGAACTGGTCGACTTCCGCTCGTACGAGCAGGTCGGCGTCGATCTGGAGCCGGGGCCGAACGTCCTGACCGGCGCGAACGGCGTCGGCAAGACCAACCTGGCCGAGGCGCTGGGCTACGTGGCGACCCTGGACTCGCACCGGGTCGCCACCGACGCCCCGCTGGTCCGGCTGGGCGCCAGCTCGGCGGTGATCCGCTGCGCGGTGGTGCACGAGGGCCGGGAACTCCTGGTCGAGCTGGAGATCGTCCCCGGTAAGGCCAACCGGGCGCGGCTGGGGCGTTCCCCGGCCCGTCGCGCCCGGGACGTGATCGGCGCGCTGCGGCTGGTGCTCTTCGCCCCGGAGGACCTGGAGCTCGTCCGGGGCGACCCGGCCGAACGTCGCCGCTACCTCGACGACCTGCTGGTGCTCCGGCAGCCCCGGTACGCCGGGGTACGCGCCGACTACGAACGGGTGGTCAAGCAGCGCAACGCCCTGCTACGGACGGCGTACCTGGCCCGTAAGACGGGCGGGTCACGGGGCGGGGACCTGTCCACCCTGGCGGTCTGGGACGCCCATCTCGCGCAGCACGGGGCCGAGCTGCTCGCCGGCCGGCTGGAACTGGTCGCCGCGCTCACCCCGCACGTGGCGAAGGCGTACGACGCGGTGGCGGCCGGGGCGGGGACGGCGGGGATCACGTACCGGCCGTCGGTGGAGCTGGCCGGGGCGACCGTCGACCGGGCGGCGCTGGCCGGGGCGTTGACCGCGGCGCTGGCCGAGTCCCGGTCGGCCGAGATCGAGCGGGGCACCACGCTGGTCGGGCCGCACCGCGACGACCTCGTCCTCACCCTCGGCCCGCTGCCCGCCAAGGGGTACGCCAGTCACGGCGAGTCCTGGTCGTACGCGCTGGCCCTGCGGCTGGCCGGGTACGACCTGCTGCGCGCCGACGGGATCGAACCGGTGCTGGTGCTCGACGACGTCTTCGCCGAGTTGGACGCGGGCCGCCGGGAACGGCTGGCCGGGCTGGTCGGCGGGGCCGGTCAGCTGCTGGTGACCTGTGCGGTGGACGACGACGTCCCGGTGGCCCTGCGGGGTGCCCGGTACGCGGTGGGCGGCGGGACGGTGCGCCGTGTCGACTGAGCCGGAGCAGCCGGGCGGGACACCGGGCCGGTCGACCGGCCAGGCCCGGGGCGGGGCGCGCGGTGCGCGTACCCCCGGCGGCGGCGGGGGCGCGGACGCCGCGCGGGGCGGTCCGACCGGTGGCGGCGCGGACGCCGCGCCCGGTCCCGTGGTGTCGCCCGGTGCGGCCGGGCCGGGCGGGGCCGGCGACGGTCCGGCGGCGAGCGGGCCGGAACTGGCGCGGGCGGTCCTGGACGCGGCGCGGGCCCGCCGGGAGTCGGCGGCCCGTAACCGTCGGCCGGGGGTGACCGGCGCGGCCGACGGGGGCGGTCGGCGGCTGCGGGGCTACTCCGGCCCGGGGCCGGATCCGCGCGACCCGCAGCCGCTGGGGGCGGTGCTGGAGCGGCTGATGAAGGCCCGCGGCTGGCAGCAGCCGGCGGCCGAGGCGACCGTCTTCGGGGCCTGGGAGAGGGTGGTCGGGCCGGAGATCGCCCAGCACAGCCGCCCGGTCAAGCTGGAGGACGGCGAGCTGACCGTGGAGGCCCGGTCGACCGCGTGGGCCACCCAGTTGCGGCTGCTCGCCGCGTCGTTGCTGAAGCGGATCGCCGGCGAGGTGGGTCACAACGTGGTCCGCAAGCTGCACATCCACGGGCCGGCGGCACCGTCCTGGTCGCGCGGGCCGCGCCGGGTCCGGGGCCGGGGGCCGCGCGACACCTACGGCTGAGGCTCACCGCTCGGCGCGGCGGGCCTCCCGTTCGGCACGCTTGCGTTCCCGCTGCTCGCGGCTCCACTGCTTGCGCCGTTCCAGGTCGGCCTTCCAGGCGTCACGGGCCTGCCGGGAGCCGCCCTGCACCGCGCCGGCCACCTCCGGCGGGCCGGCCAGGTTCTTGAAGGCCCAGGCCAGGAGCCGGCCGCCCTCGCCGGGGGCCTTCGTCGCCGGCTTGTCCTCGCTCATCGGCACCGACCTCTCGTCAAGCATTGGTGTACAAACCATTGGTACACCAATTATTGGTACGCTCGCAACGGCGACGAGGAGGTGCACGGGTGGACGGCGAACCCGACGGGGATCCGCTGGCGTTGGAGGAACAGGTCTGCTTCGCGCTCTCGGTGGCCGCGCGCGGCGTCGTCGCGGTCTACCGGCCGCTGCTGGAACCGATGGGCCTGACCCACCCGCAGTACCTGGTCATGCTGGCGCTCTGGCAGCACGCGCCACTGTCGGTCCGTGAGCTGAGCCGGCTGCTCCAACTCGACCCCGGCACCCTGTCGCCACTGCTCAAGCGCCTGGAGGCGACCGGCTACCTGCGCCGCGAGCGGGATCCGGCCGACGAACGCAGCCTCGCCGTCTCGCTCACCACGAGCGGACGGGCGCTGCGGGCCCGCGCCGAGCAGATCCCCCCGGCGGTCGTCGCCCGCCTCGGCCTGCCGCTGTCCGAGCTCCGCGACCTGCACCGGGCGCTGACCCGGGTGATCGCCGCGGCCAACGGCGCGGTGCCGGCCGGGCCCCCACCCGCCGGGCCGGCGACGCCGGGCAGCTAGCCCTCGCGCACCGCGCGACCAGGAGCGTCAGCGAGGTGCGGTCAGGGCTGCACACCCGGTCGCCGGCCGGGCTCGGCGTCGGCGTAGACGGCGAAGCCCCGGTCGGCGCAGCGCCGGTAGAAGGCGGCCAGCACACCCAGCTCGGCGCAGGTGAAGTCCCACTGCGGCGGGTCGCCGCGCTCGTCGCGCAGCCGGTCGAGCCGGCTGCCCAGCCAGCGCAGCTGCTGCTCGGCGAGCCGGCCGTCACCGAGCAACGCGCGGAGCACCTCGCTGACCGACTCGAAGGTCACCGTCTCGCCGTGCGGCCGGTGCTGGACGACGAACTTCTCCACCCCGCCGGCGATCCAGGCGCAGCCGTCCGGGTCGATGACCGGGTCCTCGTCCTCGGCGGCGGCGTCGGTGGCGTAGAGCACGTTCTCCAGCCCGAGGATCAGGTCGACCAGCTCGGTGTACGCCGTGGCCCGGACCGTGCCGGTCTTGGCGATGTGCTCGGCGAGCGCGGCGGTCGGCGCGGAGATCCGGGGGATGTCCACGATCTCGCCGAAGTCGACGAACTCGGCCGGCGCGACCGGGTCGTAGAAGCGGCCGGTCCGCGGCCAGTGCACCGCGACATTGTCCAGCCCCATCTGGTGTCACCTCTCGAGAGCACGTGTCGGATCGATCGGGTCCATCGTCCCGGTTGCGGGTGGAAAAGATCAAGACGGGCAGCTTTGCCGCGCGCCGCAAAGCTACGGTACGGCCACCCCCGGGCGCGACCCCCGGGGTGGCCCGGCGGACCGGTCGATCCGGAGCGACGGGCACGGAAGGCGGACCCGGGCGTGTAGGGGGAGTAGCGGACAGCGAGATTCGGCCCGCTACGGGGGTCTCAGCCGCCTTCAAGGGGTGCCGAGTGGCGGTTATGTCGTGTGCGCACAGTAAGATTGAGAGCGAGACGACGACCTGACACGGAGCACCGGACAGGGGCACTCACCGGCCCTTGATCAACGTCCCGGGTCGGGTCTGGCCGATCGCGATCCGCGGGCAACCGCGGCGACCGTGTGCACGATCCGCGACCGCCCTCCGGGCGTCGTCCGTGCGCGCCGACGTCGCGTCCTGTCCGCCGAACCCGCGCTCCCGTGCCCCGGCGCGGATGGTGCGAGAAAGTGGCCGAGGGTGGCAGCGCAGGACAAGCAGGAGTACGGCGCAGAGTCGATCACCGTCCTCGAAGGGCTGGAGGCGGTCCGTAAGCGGCCCGGCATGTACATCGGGTCCACCGGCGAGCGTGGCCTGCACCACCTGGTGTGGGAGGTCGTGGACAACGCGGTGGACGAGGCGCTCGCCGGCCACTGCGACACCATCGACGTGGTGCTGCTCGCCGACGGTGGGGTCCGGGTCACCGACAACGGCCGTGGCTTCCCGGTCGACCTGCACCCGAAGCTCAAGAAGCCGGGCGTCGAGGTCGCGCTGACCGTGCTGCACGCGGGTGGCAAGTTCGACGGCAAGGCGTACGCGGTCTCCGGCGGTCTGCACGGCGTCGGCGTCTCCGTGGTGAACGCCCTGTCCACCCGGATGGCCGTCGAGATCCACAAGTCCGGCTTCGTCTGGCGGCAGCAGTACCACAACTCCAAGCCCGACCCGCTGGACAAGGGCGAGACCACCGACCGCACCGGCTCGGCGGTCTCCTTCTGGCCGGACCCGGACGTCTTCGAGACGGTCGACTTCGACTTCCAGACCATCTACCGCCGTCTCCAGGAGATGGCCTTCCTCAACCGGGCGCTCTCCATCCACCTGCTCGACGAGCGGGTCGCCGAGGGCGAGGAGGGCAAGCCCCGCGAGGTCACCTTCTACTACGAGGGCGGCATCGCCGACTTCGTCCGGCACCTCAACGCCTCGAAGAACGCCATGCACAAGACGGTGGTCGAGTTCGCCGCCGAGGAAGAGGGCATGTCGGTCGAGATCGCCATGCAGTGGAACGAGTCGTACGGCGAGTCGGTCTACACCTTCGCCAACACCATCAACACGCACGAGGGCGGCACCCACGAGGAGGGGTTCCGGGCCGCGCTGACCAGCGTGGTCAACCGCTACGGCAGCGAGCGCAAGCTGCTCAAGGGCGACGAGAAGCTCTCCGGCGAGGACATCCGCGAGGGCCTGGCCGCGATCATCTCGGTCAAGCTGGCCAACCCGCAGTTCGAGGGCCAGACCAAGACCAAGCTGGGCAACACCCCGGTCAAGAGCTTCGTGCAGCGGGTCTGCAACGACCGGCTGGTCGACTGGTTCGACCGCAACCCGGCCGAGGCCAAGACGATCATCCAGAAGGCGTCCCAGGCGGCCCGCGCCCGGATCGCCGCCCAGCAGGCGCGCAAGCTGGCCCGGCGCAAGTCGCTGCTGGAGTCCGGCTCGATGCCGGGCAAGCTGGCCGACTGCCAGTCCACCGACCCGCGCGAGTCCGAGGTCTTCATCGTCGAGGGCGACTCGGCCGGCGGTTCGGCCAAGCAGGGCCGCGACCCGCGTACCCAGGCGATCCTGCCGATCCGCGGCAAGATCCTCAACGTGGAGAAGGCCCGGATCGACCGGGTGCTCAAGAACAACGAGGTCCAGGCGCTGATCACCGCGCTGGGCACCGGGATCCACGACGACTTCGACATGGAGAAGCTGCGGTACCACAAGGTGGTGCTGATGGCCGACGCCGACGTCGACGGCCAGCACATCCAGACCCTCCTGCTCACCCTGCTGTTCCGCTTCATGCGCCCGCTGGTCGAACTGGGCCACGTCTACCTGGCCGCCCCGCCGCTCTACAAGATCAAGTGGAACAAGAAGGGCGACGACGCCCAGTACGCGTACTCCGACCGGGAACGCGACGGGCTGATCGCGCTGCGCCAGCAGAAGAAGCCCAACGCCAAGCCGGACGACATCCAGCGGTTCAAGGGTCTCGGCGAGATGAACTATCCCGAGCTGTGGGAGACCACGATGAACCCGGCCACCCGGACGCTGCGTCAGGTCACCCTCGACGACGCCGCCACCGCCGACGAGCTGTTCAGCGTGCTGATGGGCGAGGACGTCGAGGCCCGCCGCTCGTTCATCCAGCGCAACGCCAAGGACGTGCGGTTCCTCGACATCTGACCGGACGGTCGGCCGGTGGGACACCGGCCGACCGTCGTCCACCGGGTTATCCACAGCCTGGCCGGTTTCCACAGCGTTATCCACAGCACGAAAACGACTCTGAGTCTGATAAGGGTTAACAGTGACCGATACTCCCGAGTCCACCCCGAACGAGCCGGAGACCACCGAGACACCACTCGCGGCGGTCGTCCAGCACGACCGGATCGAGCCGGTCGGGCTCGAGGTCGAGATGCAGCGCTCGTACCTCGACTACGCGATGAGCGTGATCGTCGGGCGGGCACTGCCGGACGTCCGGGACGGGCTCAAGCCGGTCCACCGCAAGATCCTCTACGCCATGTACGACTCGGGTTACCGGCCGGACCGGGGCTACGTGAAGTGCTCCCGGGTCGTCGGCGACGTGATGGGGCAGTTCCACCCGCACGGCGACTCGGCCATCTACGACGCGCTGGTCCGGATGGCCCAGCCCTGGGCACTGCGCTACCCCCTGGTCGACGGCAACGGCAACTTCGGTTCGCCGGGTAACGACCCGGCTGCGGCCATGAGATATTGTCTGACAGCAGATGTCCGTGTTCGTACTGCCGGCGGCAGCGTCCGGATCGGCGACGTGGTGCCGGGCGCCGCGCCGAGCAGCGAGACCGATGTCGACCTCAAGGTCCGCGACCGCAACGGCGACCTGGTCCGTGCGTCGAAGTTCTTCCACTCCGGCGAGCACCCGACGCTGCGGCTGCGCACCCGCGAGGGGTACGAGCTGACCGGCACCCACAACCACCCGGTGCTCTGCCTGGTGGACGTGGCCGGGGTGCCGACCCTGCTCTGGAAGCTGCTCGCCGAGATCTCCCCTGGCGACCGGGTGGTGCTCCAGCGGACGGTGCCGGACGAGATCGGCTACCCGATGCTGGAGCACGTCGAGGCGGCCGTGCTGGCCGGCGCGTTCGTGTCGGAGGGCTGGGTCTCGGCGGGCCGCGCGGGCTTCAACAACGTGGACCGGGACTACTTCCTGCGCGTCGTCGCCGCCTACGACCTGGCCGTCGGTGGCCCCCGGTACGTCAGCGAGCGGGTGATCGCCTCGGGCAGCACCCTGCACGAGCTGGACGTGCAGGACCTGTCGGCGCTGCGCGCCAGCGTCCTCGGCGAGCTGACCGGTGCGCGTAGCGCCGCGAAGTTCGTGCCCGAGTTCGTCTGGCAGGGGCCGGCTGCGATCAAGCGGGCGTTCCTCCAGGCGCTCTTCGAGGGCGACGGGTCGTCCTCGCTGCTGCCCCGCAACACCATCCAGGTCTCGTACTCGACCCGCAGCGAGCGGCTCGCCCGCGAGGTGCAGCAGCTCCTGCTGGAGTTCGGCGTCGTCAGTCGCCAGTGCCGGTACGACGACGGCGAGATCAAGGTCGTGGTGACCAACCGCCGCGACGCCCGGATCTTCGCCGCCCATGTCGGCTTCCTCGGCCGCAAGCAGGCCAAGCTGGAGTCCGAGCTGGCTCAGGTGCCGGCGAGCAGCACGGCGCTGTCCAGCGACCACGTGCCGCTGGTAGGTGACTTCATCCGGGCGCACGGCGCGACCCGGTGGACCGAGCGCGACTGGCTGCGCCGGCACAACGTCGACCGGGTCGAGCGGTGGGAGCGGGACCGCGACGAGATCGCCGCCCGGATCACCGAGGCCGAGGTGCTCGACGTGGTCGAGCCGCTGGTCGACGGGCGGTTCTACTACGCCGAGGTCGCTGAGGTCGCCGATGCGGGCGTGCAGCCGGTCTACAGCGTCCGGGTGGACACCGAGGACCACTCCTTCGTCTCCGACGGCTTCGTCAGCCACAACACCGAATGCAAGCTGGACCCGCTGGCGATGGAGATGCTGCGGGACATCGACGAGGACACCGTCGACCTCCAGGACAACTACGACGGCCGGGCCAAGGAGCCCACCATCCTGCCGTCGCGCATCCCCAACCTGCTGGTCAACGGCTCCGAGGGCATCGCGGTCGGGATGGCCACCAAGATCCCGCCGCACAACCTGCGCGAGATCGGCGCGGCGGTGCAGTGGTGCCTGGAGAACCCGGACGCCGACGAGGCGACCACCCTCGAAGCGCTGCTGGAGATCGTCAAGGGTCCGGACTTCCCCACCCACGGGCTGATCGTCGGTCAGTCCGCCATCCAGGACGCGTACCGGACCGGTCGCGGGTCGATCCGGATGCGCGCCGTGGTGGAGGTCGAGGAGGACAAGCGGGGCCGGCCGGCACTGGTCGTCAGCGAGCTGCCCTACCAGGTCAACCCGGACAACCTGGCCGAGCGGATCGCCGAGCTGATCAAGGAAGGCAAGCTCGGCGGCATCGCCGACATCCGGGACGAGTCGTCCGGGCGTACCGGCATGCGGATCGTGCTGGTGCTCAAGCGCGACGCGGTCGCCAAGGTGGTGCTGAACAACCTCTACAAGCACACCCAGCTCCAGGAGACCTTCGGCGCCAACATGCTGGCCCTGGTCGACGGGGTGCCGCGCACGCTCAACCTGGCCCAGTTCATCCGGTACTACGTCGAGCACCAGATCGAGGTGATCCGCCGGCGGACCGCGTTCCGGCTGCGCAAGGCCGAGGAGCGGGCGCACATCCTGCGCGGTCTGGCCAAGGCGCTGGACGCGCTGGACGAGGTGATCGCCCTGATCCGGCGTTCGCCCACCGTCGACGACGCCCGGCAGGGCCTGATCCGGCTGCTGGAGATCGACGAGATCCAGGCGACCGCGATCCTGGACATGCAGCTGCGCCGGCTGGCCGCCCTGGAGCGGCAGCGGATCCTGGACGACCTGGCCAAGCTCGAGATCGAGATCGCCGATCTCAAGGACATCCTCGCCAAGCCGGAGCGGCAGCGGAAGATCGTCTCCGAGGAACTGAGCGAGATCGTCGCGAAGTGGGGCGACGAGCGGCGCACGAAGATCGTCCCGTTCGACGGCGAGGTCTCGATGGAGGACCTCATCGCCCGCGAGGACGTGGTGGTGACCATCACCCGTACCGGGTACGCCAAGCGCACCAAGGTCGACCTCTACCGCTCGCAGCGACGCGGCGGCAAGGGCGTGAGCGGCGCGACGCTGCGGCAGGACGACATCGTCAGCCACTTCTTCGTATGCTCCACCCACGACTGGATCCTGTTCTTCACCAACAAGGGCCGCGTGTACCGGGCCAAGGCGTACGAGTTGCCGGAGGCCAGTAGGGTGGCCAAGGGCCAGCACGTGGCCAACCTGCTCGCCTTCCAGCCGGACGAGCAGATCGCGCAGATCATCGAAATCCCGAACTACCAGGTGGCCCCCTACCTGGTACTGGCCACGAGAAACGGCCTGGTGAAGAAGACCCGACTCGAGGAGTTCGACTCCAACCGGTCCGGCGGCGTCATCGCGATCAACCTGCGCGATGAGGACGAGCTGGTCGGTGCCGTCCTCGCGGCACCGGAGCAGGACCTGCTGCTCGTCTCGAAGAAGGCGCAGGCGATCCGGTTCAACGCCTCCGACGAGGCGCTGCGCCCGATGGGCCGGGCCACCTCGGGCGTGATCGGCATGCGCTTCACCGACGACGACGTCCTGCTGGCCATGGAGGTCGTCCGGGAGGGCCTGGACGTCCTGGTGGCCACCAACGGGGGGTACGCGAAACGCACCCCCATCGAGGAATACCCGGTGCAGGGTCGGGGAGGTAAGGGCGTGTTGACTGCGAAGATCACCGAGCGCCGCGGTGGTCTGGTCGGCGCGGTCGTGATCGACCCGGACGACGAGCTGTTCGCGATCACCAGCAACGGCGGCGTCATCCGGACTCCGGTGAAGCCTGTACGCCGTACGCGTGACCGGAACACAATGGGGGTCAAGCTGATGGACCTCCCGGACGGCGTGACTATCGTGGCGATTGCTCGCAATGCCGACGAGCCTGACGAACAGGACTAGTTGAATGACGGAGACACAGGCGAAGTCGGGGAACAAGGGGACCTCGGCCAAACCGGTCGACGAGGAGGCCGCCAAGAGCGGTACCACCCCCGCCGGCCGCGCCGCCGTGGGTCGGGCGACCGTCCCCGCCGACGCGCCTGCCCCGAAGTTCACCCGGGCACCCGGCATGGCACCGCCGCCGGACAAGCCCGGTGAGGATTCGGGGACGACCGAGAAGCCCTCGACAGCGGGCACCGACGCGCCCTCCTCCGCCACCCAGCCGTTGGCTGCCGCGGCCAGGTCGAGCAACACCACACAGCCGATCTCACTCGGGGTCGCCGCCTCTCCGTCCACCACCGGCACCCAGCCGAAGGTCGGCGGCGGGTCGCGGCCGTCCCCCGAGGGCGGGCGTCCCGCCGGGGGCACCGCCGGCCGGCCGGCCAACGGCGGTGGCCTGCCCCCCGGCATCGGCGGCCAGGCTGCCGTCGGCGCCGCCCGGGTGGGCGACGCGGTGCGCGCCGCGCGCACCTCGGTCAGCTCGGCGGCCTCCCGGGGTCCGCGCCGGGCGCGGCTGAACCTCAAGCGGATCGACCCGTGGTCCGTGATGAAGTTCGCCTTCGCCGTCTCCGTGGTCCTGTTCATCGTGGTGGTCGTGGCGACCTCGGTGCTCTATCTCGCGCTGGACGCGATGGGGGTCTTCCAGAGCGTCAACGACAGCCTGACCGACCTGGTCAGCGCCAGCGGCGGGCAGGGCACCAGCGGTGGCTTCCAGATCACCGCCAAGGGCGTCATCCTGACCTCCGCCCTGATCGGGCTGGTCAACGTGGTGCTGTTCACCGCACTGGCCACGCTCGGCGCGTTCGTCTACAACGTCTGCGCCGACCTGGTCGGCGGGATCGAGCTGACGCTCGCCGAGCGCGACTGATCCGACCGCGCCCGACGGGCGCGACCGATCGGCCGGACGCCGGGGCACCGCGGCAGCGGTCGCCCCGGCGTCGTGCTCTGTCACCCGCCACCCCGATTTGGGAGCGGACGACGCGATGGGTTAATCTTGCTCGTCGCCACGCGGGGCTATAGCTCAGTCGGTTAGAGCGCAGAGCTGATAACTCTGAGGTCGCTGGTTCGATTCCAGCTAGCCCCACCGCAACACCGTTCCGCCGAGCAGTCGAGTCGAGCGCGAGGGGTCGCCCCATGTTCAAGAAGCTTCTGATCCTGGTCGGGATCGTCGGCGTCGCTGCGGTGGTGGCCCGGAAGGTCAAGGCGTCCAACGACGAGCGTGCCCTCTGGCACGAGGCGACCACCGCGCCCGATCTGCGCTGATCGGGCCGGCACCTGGCGGCGTCGTCGTCCGCCTTCGGGGCCCTAGCTCAACTGGCAGAGCACTGCCTTTGCAAGGCAGGGGTTAGGGGTTCGAGTCCCCTGGGCTCCACCCTTGAGACAACAGGTCAGCGGCCTGGTCGAGCATCATCGGCCGGGCCGCTTTTCGGTTTCCCGTCCCGGTCGGCGCTGCGGCCCGGGTCGGGCGGACGGAGCCGGCGGCATGCTTCGCCGGCAGGGGTCGCCGAGGTTCGGTGACGTCCGCGACACGCGTCCTGCCGTGGGGCTCGCGCCCGGGTGACCCCGTGCGCGCTGGGGTGTGGAGACCGCGCCACCTGCCCGGCTGGGGTTGCGGGTGGTGGAGTCGGGTCTCCCGCGCCGGGGCCGGTTCGGGCCGAGGGGGCGGAAGGTCGTCGCGGGTACGGGGCACATGCTGCCGCAGCTTCCGGCGGGTCTGGGGTGATCGACTACCGGCCCGTCCACCACGCGGTGGAGTCGAGTGGCCGGTGCGGTCGACGCTGCCGGATCTGGGCAGGGGGGTGCCCGGGGTGCGGGATCCCGATCAGAACGGGCAGAGCGCCTTGCCCGCGCCGGTGCCGGGACGGATGGCGGGGAACTCCGGTCCCTTCCAGTGGCCGATCGGCGCGCGGGTGATGGCGGGAACAGCCGCGAGGGGCTTCTCCACGCTCATGTCCACTCCCGGGGCCGACGGCATCTGGTGGAGAAGTTAGCCGCCGCTGCCGGCCGGGTCAACCGGGGAGACGTATCGTTATCTGCCCGCCGACCTGCCCGTTCGTCAGTTCGGCCAGCTTCTCGCCGTCCCTCCATATGGCGCAATGCGAGATAACATTCCGCATCTTGACAGGGGTTTTTGTGCCCCGTACCTTCGCTGCAAGTCGGCGAGGCGTCAGGGTGCTGCTGGGGTGCAGCCCGACCGCCCGAACCGACCGTGACCAGCGTTGCCCGGCCATGCCGTGACGCCGTCAGCGGTTCTCGCGGCCCTGATTGAGCACTTTCAATCTGGCAGTTCAGGCATTCAGCACCATCACCGAGTCGATGCAGCTCGCGTCGGACCGCGCCGCAGCAGTCAGGTGGCCGTCTCCCTCGCAGCGGAGCCGTCCCTTCGTATCCACCGAACGCCCTCCTCCCGACCCCGCCGGCACCGGCGGTGGAAGACGTCGAGGGCACGCGCGAAGTACCTGAGGAGCATCACGATGAACCCACGACGTACCGGTGCGATGGTCGCCCTCGCCGCGCTGCTCTTCACGAGCGCCTGCGGCGGGGCCGAAGGCGCCGCGGACAGCCCGGACGGCACCACGAAGGTCTCCGTCACGACGTTCGGCTGCGAGATCTGGAACACCTGGGCGATCGGGAAGGGCGTCTACGGCAAGCACCGGCTCGACGTCGAACTGGTCCGGTCCGGCGGCGGCTCGGCGGCGGTCGCCGCGGTCCTGTCCGGGGCGGCGGACTTCGGCTACGTCAACGGCTACACCGCGATCAACGCCTACAACACCGGCTTCCCCATCCAGATGGTGTCCGGCGTCAACGTCAACGCGTTGCCGCCGGCCAAGCCCGCGCAGGGCGTCTTCGTCGGCAAGGACTCCCCGATCAAGGCGGCCACCGACCTCGCCGGCAAGAAGATCGCGGTCAACGAGATCAACGGCATCAACCAGATCGTGACCGCGAGCTGGCTGAAGGCCAACGGGGTCGAGCCGGAGAGCGTCAGCTTCGTGGCGCTGCCCTTCGCCGAGCAGATCCCCGCCGTGCTCAGTGGACGGGTCGACGCCGCGCAACTGGGTTACTCGCTGCTGGGCAACAACAACGACAACGTACGCAGCCTGGCCGACCCCTTCGCCAGCAGCGACAAGATCTACATCGCGACCTACGTCGCCGCCAAGAGCTTCGTCGGCAAGGGCGACGCCGCCAAGCGCTTCCACGAGGCGATCACCGAGACCGCGCAGCAGCTCAGCGACCCGGCCAACACCGACGAGGCGTTCCGGTTGCTCTCCGAGTGCCAGAAGGTGCCGGCGGCGACCCTCGCCGCCCAACCCCAGAACGCCCTCGAAGCGGACGTCGACGTCGCCGCACTCGACCGGATGGCCCAGCAGATGGTCGACCTCAAGATGCTCCAGAAGAAGCCCGACCTGGCCCCCTTCGTCACCGACTTCGCGCGGTCCTGACCTGTCCGTCGTCGCGGTAGGCGGGCCACCATGAGGGGAGAGGACGGGACATGGCGTCGGACGTCCGTGTGATTGACCAGGTCGAGGCGGACGCCCGGCCCACCGGCGGGCCGGTCGCGGCCCGCCGGTGGGGCCCCACACCCGACTGGGTGCTGGGGGTGGCGGGCGTGGTGACCATGTTCGTGCTGTGGGACCTGGTGGTCCGGGCCGGGGCGGTCTCGGTGGACTCCCTGCCGTACCCGGCGGCCACCCTGCGACGGGCCGGCGAGCTGCTCGTCGACGCGACGTTCCTGACCGAGGTGGTGCAGACGCTGTGGGCATGGTTGCTCGCCATGCTCGCGGCCAGTGCGGTCGGTATTCCGCTGGGGCTGGTCCTGGGCTACTTCTCCGCCCTCTACCGGCCGTCGTCCTCGGTGGTGCACGCCGGCCGGTCGATTCCCTCGTCGGCGTTCCTGCCGATCGCCATCCTGATGTTCGGGCTGGGCACCCAGATGAAGGTGTCGCTGGCGATCTACGCGATCTTCTGGCCGATCCTGCTCAACGCGATGTACGGCGTGCGCGACACCGAGCCGCTCATGCTGGCCACGGGACGGAGCATGGGGTGGACGCGGACCCGGCTGCTGACCAGGGTGGTGCTGCCGTCGGCGGCCCCGTCCATCGCCACCGGGCTGCGGGTGGCCAGTTCGACGGCGCTCATCGTGGTGCTCTCGGCCGAGCTGCTCGGCGCCACCAACGGGGTGGGAACCGTGATCACCACCTACCAGCAGGCGCAGCGACCCGACTTCGTCTACGCGGGGATCCTGCTCGTCGGCCTGCTCGGGATGGGCCTCTACTACGGCTTCAACCTGGTCGAGCGCCTGGTGGTGCCGTGGGGCCAGGCACAGCGGGAGGGTGGGCGATGAGCGGGCAGGGGTTGCGTAGGCCGGTGGTCACGTCGGCACTGGCGGCGGGACGCGGAGTGCGGTCGCTGTGGCTGCTCGCCCTGCTGCTGGTGGTGTGGGAGGTCGCCGCCCGGATGGCGGGCTCCCTGTTCGTCCCGCCGGTGTCGCAGATCTTCGGAGCGTTCGTCGACACCTGGCTCTCCGCCTCGCCGTCGTCGCTGTTCCTCAGCTCCCAGTTCCGGGCCGACGTCCTGCCGAGTCTCGCGCGGCTCGGCCTGGGCTACGGCGCGGCGACGGTGCTCGGCGTCGGCGCCGGCATCCTGATCGGGGTGTGGCGGCCGGCCGGCGCGTTCTTCAACCCGCTGATCCGGCTGGGCATGTCGGTGCCGGTGACCGCACTGCTGCCCATCGCCATCGTGCTGTTCGGCATCACCAGCGGGATGAACGTCTTCCTCATCGCGCTCGGCTGCCTGTGGCCGATCCTGATCAACACCTACGACGGCGTCCGGGGCCTCGACCGGACGGTGGTCACCGCTGCCCGGAGCCTGCGGCTGACCCGGCGGCGCTACTTCCTGCGGGTCCTGCTGCCCGGTGCCAGTCCCGCGATCTTCGCGGGCATGCGGATCAGCATCGGGATCGCCCTGGTCCTCATGGTGATCTCCGAGCTGTACGCCGCCACGGCCGGCCTCGGGTTCTACATCGTGAGCCAGCAGCGGCTGTTCAACTTCCCGGAACTGTGGTCGGCGATCGTCCTGCTGGCACTGCTGGGCATCCTCTTCAACGCCATCTTCGCCCTGGTCGAGCGGGTGCTGCTCAGGTGGCACCGCAACGTACGCCCCGACGGCGCGGAAAGCCACTGACCGACACCACGTAGGAGCCCCGGATGAACCCCGTGACGACCCGACCGCACCAGCCCGGTGCCGCCCTCGACACCCCCGTGCTCAACGTACGCGAGTTGAGCAAGTCCTACCGGTCCCGCAAGGGCGACGTGCCCGCCGTACGCAGCATCGAGTTCGCCGTCCACACCGGCCAGTTCGTGTCGGTGGTGGGGCCCTCCGGCTGCGGCAAGACCACCCTGATGATGTGCATCGCCGGGCTGCTGCCCATCTCCGGCGGCGCGGTCATGTTCCGGGGGGAGCGCATGTCCGGTCCCCGCGACGGCGTGGCGGTCGTCTTCCAGGACTACAGCCGCTCGCTGTTCCCCTGGTTGACCGTCGAGAAGAACGTCGCCCTCCCGCTGCGCGACCGGGGCCTGCCCCGCGCCGAGATCCGACAGCGGGTGCAGGAGGCGCTGGAGATGGTGGGCCTGGCCCACGCCGCCGGGCTGCACCCGTGGCAGCTCTCCGGCGGCATGCAGCAGCGGGTCGCCATCGCCCGGGGCCTCGCCGTACGACCGGAAATGCTGATCATGGACGAGCCGTTCGCCTCGGTGGACGCCCAGACCCGGGCCAGCCTGGAGGACCTGCTGCTCAAGGTCTGGGCGGAGACCGGTACGACGGTGCTGTTCGTGACCCACGACATCGACGAGGCGGTCTACCTGTCCGACCGGGTGGTCGTGCTGTCGCAGGGGCCGTCCGTCGTCGTGGCGGACCTGCCGGTCACCCTCGACCGGCCCCGCGACCAGATCGCGACCAAGCAGACGGCCCTCTTCGGTGAACTCCGCGAGCACGTCTACTCCCTGGTCATGTCCTCCCAGCGGCGGACCTCCCTGTCGGGGGAGCCGAGCTGACCGGATGACGCCGGGCCGGCCCCGGATCGGCCCCGGATCGGCCCCGGATCGGCCCCGGGTCGGCTCAGCCCGGGGCAGCTCCGGACCGGCTCAGCCGGTAAGCGCCCGGGTTCGACTCGGCCGGTGGGCGGAACCGAGGTCGGCTCAGCCCGGGGTCGGCTCAGCCGGTGGCCGGTTCCCGGGTGTCGGCCGGTACGACCAGCGGGGATCCGGTGACCGGGTCGGGCACCACCTGGTTGGGCATCCCGAAGACCTCGGCGACCAGCCCGGCGCTGACCGTCGAGGCGGGATCCCCGGCGGCCACGATCCGGCCGTCGCGCATCGCGACCAGATGGGTGGCGTACCGGGCCGCGTGGTTGAGGTCGTGCAGCACGGCCACGACGGTGCGCCCCCGGGTGACCAGGCGGTGCAGCACGTTGAGCACGTCGATCTGGTGGGCGACGTCCAGGTAGGTGGTGGGCTCGTCGAGCAGGACGAGGGGCGTCTCCTGGGCCAGCACCATCGCGATCCACGCCCGTTGGCGCTGCCCGCCGGAGAGTTCGTCGACCCGACGGTCGGCCAGGTCGGTGGTACCGGTCGAGACCAGGGCGGCCTCGACGGCCGCCTCGTCGGCGTGGGAGAAACGGCGTAGCACCCGCTGGTGGGCGTAGCGGCCCCGGCCGACCAACTCCCGCACGCTGATCCCCTCGGGCGCGGTCATCGCCTGCGGCAGCAGCGCGAGCCGGCGGGCGCGTTCCTTGGCCGGTAGGCCGCCGAGGTCCGATCCGTCGAGCAGCACCCGGCCCGCGGCGGGACGCAGCAGTCCGGCGAGGGCCCGCAGCAGCGTCGACTTGCCGCAGGCGTTCGGTCCGATGAGCACGGTGAACGAGCCGTCCGGCACCGTGATCGACAGGTTCTCGCTGACGATCCGTTGGTCGTAGCGCAGGGTGACGCCCTCCGCCCGGAGCCGCCCGTTCAGCTGGTCGACCATCCGGTCCTCCTGATCTCGTGGACGAGCAGCCAGAGCAGGTACCCCCCGCCGAGAGTCACCGTGACCACCCCCACCGGCACGGTCAGCGGGATCACGTGTTGGGCGACCAGGTCGGAGCCGAGCAGCAGGACCGCCCCCACCACGGCGGTGGCGGCGAGGGGCAGTCCCGGTGCCCGGACGAGCCGGCGGGCGATCTGCGGGGCGGCCAGGGCGACGAAGACGATCGGGCCGGCGACGGTGGTGACCGCGCTGACCAGGGCGACCGCGACCAGGACGAGGGCGGCGCGGTGCCGGTCGACCGCGACTCCGCTGGCCGCTGCCACGTCGTCGCCGAGTTCGAGTTGGGCCAGGGCCGCCGCCCCCAGCGGGGTGACCGCCAGCAGCACCAGGACGACTCCGGCGGCGGGCCAGACCACGTCGGCGGTGGCGGTGTTCAGGGTGCCGGCACCCCAGGCGGCGGCGAAGAGGGCGGTCTCCAGGTCGGCGCGGAGCAGCATCCAGGTGTTGGCGGCGGCGAGCATCGAGGAGACGCCGACGCCCACCACGATGAACCGGAACCCGGAGAGCCCGTCGCGGTAGGCGAGCAGGTAGATCGCCAGCGCGGCCAGCAGGCCACCGGCGAGCGAGCCGAGCATCAGCAGGTGCCAGCCGCCACCGAGCAGCAGCAGGGCGACCAGCATGCCGGAGAACGAGCCGTTCGCCAGGCCGATGACGTCCGGGCTGGCGAGCGGGTTGCGGGTGATGGTCTGGAAGATCGCCCCGGCGACGCCGAGGGCCGCGCCGAAGGTGACGGCGGCGGCGACCCGGGGCAGTCGCCACTCCAGCACGACGGTGCGGGTCAGCCCGCCGATCCGGCCGCCGAGCACGCCGAGCACCTCGTCGAAGCGGAGGGGGAAGTCGCCCCGCCAGAGGCCGACCACCGCCAGCACCACGACGACGAGCGCGGCGGCGGCGCAGACGACGGCCTCGCGTACGCCGACGGTCACGTGCCGGCGGTCGGTGCCGAGCAGCAGCCGCCGCCCGGCGGTGCGGCGGACCGGGCGGCTCACAACGCGGTCGCCCGTCGGCGTCGGGCCAGGGCGATCAGCACCGGGGCACCCACGAACGCGGTGACGACACCGACCGGCATCTCGCTGGGCAGGACGGCGATCCGGCCGAGCACGTCGGCCAGCAGCACCAGCATCCCGCCGGCCAGCAGCGACCCGGCGAGGATGCGGCGCTGGTCGGTGCCGACGCCCCAGCGCACCAGGTGCGGCACCACGAGCCCGACGAACGAGATGGGGCCGGCGATGGCGCTCGCCCCGCCGGCGAGCAGGGTCACCGCGCCCAGCACGAGCAGCCGGGTCCGCACGAGGCTGACGCCCTGCGCCGCTGCCAGGTCCGGGCCGAGCGCGAGCGCGTTCAGGCTGCGGGCCGCGACCAGCGCGGTGACCAGCCCGACGGCGATCAGCGGCAGCACCGGCAGCACCACGGCGGTGTCGCGTTCGAGCAGGCTGCCGGCGTTCCAGCCGCGCATCCGGTCGAAGGTGTCGGGGTGGGTGAGGGTGATGCCGGTGGTCAGGCCGGCGAGCACGGCACCGGTCGCCACCCCGGTCACCAGCAGCCGGGTGGGGGTGGCCCGCAGGTCGGCGGCACCGCCGACGGCGTACACGGCGGTGGCGACCAGGAGCGCGCCGAGCAGGGCGAGCCACATGTAGCCGACCGGCGAGGTGATCCCGAGGAAGGCGATGCCCGCCGCGACGAAGGCGGCGGCCCCGGCGTTGACGCCGAGGATGCCCGGGTCGGCGAGCGCGTTGCGGGTGAACGCCTGCATCAGCGCTCCCGCTACGCCGAGGCCGGCACCGACCAGCAGACCGGCGAGGGTGCGGGGCAGGCGTTGCCCCCAGACCACGTACTGCGCGGTGTCGGTGCCGGCGCCCCGCAGCGCCGCCCAGACGTCCGCCGGGGGCACCGGGTTCGCGCCCACGAAGACCGACAACACCATCGACACCACGAGGACGACGACCGCACCGGCCAGCCAGCGTCGGGTGGTACGGCGACGCGCGGCACGGCCGGTGGTCGGCCGTACCGCGCGGTCGGGTGTGGTGGCGGTCAACTCGACGCGGTGAGGATGCGTTCGAGATCGTCGAGGACGGCCTGCCCGCCGACGGTGCCCACCCCGGTGATCCAGAACGACTGGTCGACCAGGTGCAGTCGGGGGAAGGCGGCGGCGTTGGCGGTGACCGAGGCGGGGATGGTGCTGCGGTCGTTGACGTCGACGGTGGTGACGAAGACGTGGTCGGCCTTGGCCTCCAGCACCCGCTCGGGGGAGACGTCGACCGAGATGGAGTTCTCCCAGTCGCGCTCGGGGGTCTTGAAGCCGACGCACTCCAGCGCGCTGCCCGCGAACGAGGTGGGGCCGTAGAGGGTGAGGACGCCGTCGCGGGGACGGATGAGCTGCGCGGTCTTCCCGGCGGTGCCGAACTTCTTGGCGATGTCCGCGCACCGCTGCCGGAAGCCGGCGAGGAGCTTGTCGGCGGAGTCCGCGCCACCGAGCGTGGTGGCGGTGAACTTCACGTTGTCCTGCCACGGGTCGGCCTGGGAGGCCATGAACACGGTCGGGGCGACGTCGGTGAGTTGCTGGTAGAGGGCGGAGTGCCGGGACTCGGTGCCGATGATCAGGTCGGGCTTGAGGGCCGCGATCTTCTGCACGTTGGGTTCCTGGACGGTGCCGACGGTGGTGATGCCGGCCGCCTTGTCGCCGAGGTACTTGGGCACGCCGGCGGCCTCGTTGAGCACGGCCGCGCCGACCGGGGTGATCTCCAGGGCGATGGCGGTGTCGAGCTGGACCGGTTCGAGCACGACGACCCGGGTCGGCGTGGCCGGTACGGCGGTCTTGCCGCGGGCGTGCTCGACGGTTCTGGTGTCGCCGCCGTCGCCGCCGTCGGCCGGGTCGGCGTCGGCGGAGCCGCAGCCGGCCACGACGAGCGCCGCCGCCGTGGCGGCGGTGAGGGCGAGGAGGCGTCGGCGGAGTGTTCGGGGGGCTGGCGTACGCATGGTGCGAGGTTCCCGTCTGGCTACTTACCGTAATTACCGACTAACATTTTTAGGTTAGCATTACCTAATCATCGATCTCGTCGCGGGTCGGCCGATCGTGCCAATATCCCTGAGTGTGGACCTGCTTCGGGTCGATCTGCGCCTCGGCACAGAGCATTCGCACCTGCGCAATCTTGCTACTCTCCGTAGCTATCCAGGCGTAAAAGTGCGCCCCGGACGCCGCTGCGGCCGGACCGTGCTCGGCCAACCAGTCGCCCACCATGGCGGTCAGCACCGCCCCACCCCGGGCTCCGGCACGCAACCGGACCTCGACCGGGTGGCCGGCGGTCACGTCGTCGAGCGTGGCGGCGTCCGCCGCGAGACCCGCCTCCAGCAGGACCGTGGCCCGCACCTGCGGCCCGAGGCCGGACAGGATGCCGCGTACCGCCGGATACGCCGTCTCGTCCGCCGCGATCAGCACCCGCGTCGCCGGCCCCGGCTCCCACTGCACGCCGTACCCGGGCTGACCGGCGCGGACGTGCGGGCCGGACAGCAGCAGCCGGTCCCCCGGCCGGGCCGTCGACGCCCAGCCGCTCGCCGGGCCGTGCGGCTGGTGCAGATAGAAGTCCAGGTCCAGCTCACCCATCGCCGGCCGGGTCCGGTACGCGGTATAACTGCGCAGCCTCGGGCGTTCACCGGCGGGAACGGCCCGCCACACCCGCCGCCACTCCCGCTCGGGCAGCCCCGCCCGCAACCCCGCCGGGTGGTCACCACCGACCGGCAGCAGGATCTTGATCCGTTGATCCAGGTGGTACGGGGCCATTTCCCGCAGCCCCTCGTCGCCGAGCGTGACCCTGACGAACCCGGGCGACAGCCGACGGGTCGCCGTCACCACCGTCCCGAACAGGATGTTGGGCGAGTTGCCGAATGCTGACATGCCGGCAGAGGTTAGCGGGTCCGACCTGGTCAGAGCATCGCCCCGGTGCGCGGGGTGACCCAGCCGCCGCTGCGGAGGAAGCCCGGGGCCAACGGCGGACACCTCCCCGGCGGGGGGGGTGTCACCCCGGGTCGCGTCGATCTCCAGGAGCCTGTCGCCGGCCGGGAGCGGACCCGCACCGGGGACCGTCACCCCTCCCGGACGATCACCGCCGCGCGGTGGTGATCGGGCTGGGCGACCACGTCGAGCAGCGCGACCGCGAAGTCCGGGTAGCTGATCCGGCTGCCCGGGTCACCGTGTCCGGCGAGCCGGTAGCGGCCGGAGCGGACGCCGTCACGGTCGAAGTCACCGGCGGGCGCGAGGTAGGTCCAGTCCAGCCCGGCGGTCCGCAGCTCGGCGAGACCGGCGGCGTGGCCCAGGTAGAAGGAGCGGTACTCGTTCGGGAAACCCGGCTCGTCCATCAGGGCCGCACCGGACGCCCCGGGCATGACCGCGGAGAGGCCGACCACCACCAGACGGCGTACGCCCGCCTGGGCGAGACCGTCGACCAGTGCCCGGGACGACGCGGTGAAGAAGTCGTGCGGTGGCACGGACAGGTCCACCGCGGCACTGACGGCGGCGTCCTGCCCGAGGGCCGCCCGCTCCACGTCCAACGGATCCGTCACGTCCCCGGCCACCACCCGTACGTCCCCCAGGTCCCGGTGACGTGCGGGGTCGCGTACCACGGCGGTGACCTGGTGGCCGCGTCGCCGCGCCTCGGCGACGACCTGCCATCCGGCCCGGCCGCCCGCGCCGAAGACCACGATCCGCATGGGTGAGCACCCTTCCTCAGGGCCGGTCCGGTGTGGTCCGGCCGAGGACCCGACGCTATCGAGGGACATGGTTACCACCCGGATACCGGCTATCGTGAGGCGATGAGGCCGCCCCTGCCCGCCGACATGTTCGACGAGTTGTGCCCGTCCTCGCTCAACCCGATCCGGTTCGGCGACAAGTGGGCGGCGCTCGTCATCCGCTGCCTCGAACACGGACCCCGCCGCTTCTCCGAGCTGCGCGTGCCACTGCACCGGGTCACCGCCACGGTGCTCACCCGGTCGCTGCGGTCCCTCGAACGCGACGGCCTGGTCCGGCGCACCGTCCAGCCGCCGCACGTCGAGTACGAGCTGACCCCGGTGGGCCGCAGCCTGCTCGAACCGATCGCGGTGGCGTGTGCCTGGACCGAACGGCACTGGGACGCGCTGCTCGACGCCCGGGAGTCGTACGACGCCGCCACCGGTCGCGCCACCGGGCGGCGGGTCGCGTCCCCGTCGGCCGGATCGCGGGCCTGGGAGGCGGCAGGCTAGCGTCGGGGCGTGACCATCGGATCTCCCCGCGTCCTGCCCGCCGAGCGTGGCCTCGCCGAGGCCGCCGCCGTGCTGCGGGCCGGCGGGCTGGTCGCCTTCCCCACCGAGACGGTCTACGGGCTCGGCGCGAACGCGCTGGACTCCCGGGCCGCGGCGCGGATCTTTGCGGCGAAGGCCCGACCGACCTTCGATCCGCTGATCACCCACCTGGCCGACGCCGCCGACCTGCCGGCCCTCGTCGGTGCGCTGCCCCCGGCGGTCGCCGCACTGGCCGAGCGGTTCTGGCCCGGCCCGCTCACCCTGCTCGTGGACCGGCCCGCCGCGATCCCCCCGATCGTCACCTCCGGCCTCGACACGATGGCCGTCCGGGTGCCCGACGAGGCGTCCGCCCGCGCGCTGATCAGGGCCGCCGGGGTGCCGGTCGCCGCGCCGAGCGCCAACCGCTTCGGGCAGCTCAGCCCCACCCGGGCCGAGCACGTCGTCCGGGGGCTGGGCGCGGCGGTCGACCTGGTGCTCGACGGTGGCCCCACCCGGTGCGGGATCGAGTCGACCATCGTGGACGCCCGCGGCCCGCACCCGGTGGTGCTGCGGCTGGGGGCGCTCGCCGTGGAGGACCTCGTCGCGGCGATCGGCCCGGTGACGGTCCGGCCGGGCAGCTCCGGGCAGCCGGTGGCCCCGGGTGCGTTGGCCGCGCACTACGCGCCGCGTACCCCGCTGCGTCTGCTGGGAGATGCCGGGCCGCCGCCGGCCGACGGAATCCGCCGGGGATTCCTGGCCTTTCGACATCCCCCGGCGGACTACGCGGCGGTCGAGGTGCTCTCGCCCGCCGGTGACGTGACCGAGGCCGCCGCCCGGCTCTTCGACGCGCTGCACCGGCTGGACGCGGCCGGGGTGACCGAGATCCTCGCCGAACCGGCCCCCGACGAGGGGGTCGGACAGGCGATCAACGACCGGCTGGGCCGCGCCGCCGCCACCTGGTCCCCGGCCGCCCCCTGATCCCCGCCGCGCGCCGTCCCGCCGTGCGCCGTCCCGCCGTGCGCCGTCCCGCCGTGCGCCGTCCCGCCGTGCGCTAACCCGCCGCGCAGCAACCCGCCGCGCAGCAACCCGCCGCGCAGCAACCCGCCGTGCGCCAACCCGCCGCGCAAGAACAAGGAAGTAGTGGTCATTCGGCCGCAGGACGCCACTACATCATGGTTCGGGCACGATCTTGCGGTGTCGGCGGCGGGGGTGGCGGCGGCGGGGGTGGTGGCGGCGGGGGTGGCGGTCAGCGGGTGGGCGGACCCGGCAGGTGCTCCACCAGGCGGGTCAGCGCGCCGTTGGCGAAGGTCGCGCCGAGCGCCGAACCGGCGGCGATGCCCCAGCCCACCGGGCCGAGCGGGGTGCAGCCGAAGAACTGGCTCACCCCGGGTGTCTGCACCACGGCGGCGAGCACCCCGACCGAGGCGGCGGTCGACGCGAGCACCGTCGGGCTGGTGCCGCCGGCCAGGACGGTCTGCCCCAGCTGGGTGCCGACCAGCGAGACCAGGGCCACCGTGCCGGCCCGCCGTTCCCGGCCGGTCCACCGGGCCACCGTCCAGCCGGCGGTCGCGCCGAGGGTGGTGGCGGCGGCACGCAACCCGATCTCCCTGTTCATGGTGTCGCCGAGGGAGGCGTCCGGCCCCTCGCGGAGCAGCCCGTCGGCATGGTCGGCGTCGGGTGGCCGAACCGCGATGGCCAGGGCCGGCGCCAGGTCGGTGAGCAGGTTGACCAGGAGCAGCTGCCGGCCGTTGAGCGCCGACCGGCCGGCGACGGCGGCGCTGAGCACGCTGAACCCGATCTCGCCGAGGTTGCCGCCGACCAGGATGCTCAGCGCGTGACGTACCGACGACCACATCGCCCGTCCCTCGACCAGGGTGGCGATGATGGTCTCCAGCCGGTCGTCGGTGACCACCAGGTCGGCGGCGGCGCGGGCGGCCGGGGTGCCCCGCTGGCCGAGGGCGATGCCCACGTCGGCCAGCCGGATCGCCGGGGCGTCGTTGGCGCCGTCACCGGTCATCGCCACGGTACGACCGCAGCGCTGCAACGCCTGGATGATCCGCACCTTGTGCGCCGGGGTGCACCGGGCCACCACGTCGGTGCGGCCCAGTCGCTCACCGAGCGCGGCGTCGTCCAACTCGTCCAGCTCGGTGGCGGTGACCACCCGCTGACCGTCGGCCTCCGGACTGATCGTCGCCGCGATCGCCGCGGCGGTGGCCGGATGGTCCCCGGTGATCATGATGGTGTGCACGCCGGCCTGCCGGATCCGGCGGACCGCCGGGGCGGCGCTCTCCCGCACCCCGTCGGCGAGGGCGAGGAAACCGACGAAGACCAGCCCGCGCACCTGCTCGTCGGTGACCTCCCCGGTGCCGGCCCGGCACTCCGCCACGGCCAGGATCCGGTGACCCGCACCGGCCCGGTCGGCGAGCGCGGTGTGCAGCCGGTTCCGGCGCGCGGCGTCCAGCGGCTCGTCCCGACCGCCCGGCAGCCGCCACGAACCACACCGGGGCAGCACCGTCTCCGGGGCGCCCTTCACGCTGAGCAGCAGTCCGTCGGCCGTCCGGCCGACCGTCGCGTGGTATCCCCGGGACGGCTCGAACGGCAGCCCACCGGCCGCCGACCAGTCGGACGCGCCGGTCTGCTCGGTCACCCCGGCCTGCCGTGCGCCGTACCGGACCGCCCGGTCGGTGTGCTGCGGCAGCTCCTGCGGATCGGCCGCGTACGGGGTGGCGCGCAGCCCGGCGGCGAGGACCCGGCGCAGTTCGTCGTCGAGCCGGTCGACGGGGGCGAACCGGTCGCCGTCGCCGACCCCGGCGAGCAGCAGCCTGCCCTCGGTGAGGGTGCCGGTCTTGTCGAAACACAGCACGTCCACCCGGCCCAGCGCCTCGATGGTGCGCGGATTGCGGACCAGCGCGCCGTGTTCGGCCAGCCGCCGGGCAGCGGCCAGCTGTGCCGCGCTGACCAGGAACGGCAGCCCTTCCGGCACCGACGCCACGGCCAGGTTCGCGGCGGTCGCCGCCGTCTGCCCCAGCGGTACGCCCCGCAGCAGCCCCGCCCCGGCCACCGCGACGGCCGACGCGACGGCCAGCGGGACCGCCGACCGGGTGAGCCGGCCGAGCCGGGCCTCCACGCCGCTCTCCGGCGGGGCCTGCCGGGCCAGCGCGAGGCTCCGGCCGGACTCGGTCCGTGCCCCGGTCGCCACCACCACCGCGGTACCCCGGCCGGTGGCGATGGTGGTGCCCTCGTAGAGCATCGAGGTGCGGTCGGCCAGGGCGGCGGCGACCACCGGGGCAGCCCCCTTGCCGACCGGCAGCGACTCGCCGGTCAACGACGACTCGTCGGCCTCCAACCCGTCGGCGGTGAGCACCCGGCAGTCGGCCGGCACCGCGTCCCCCGGCCGTACGGTCAGCACGTCGCCGCAGACCAGGTCCTCGGCGGCGATCACCCGTTCGGCTCCGTCCCGCAGCACCCGGGCGGTGACCGCCGACCGGGACAGCAGATCGGCCAGTGCCCGGTCGGTGTTGCGCTGGTGCACCGCCCCGACCAGCGCCGAGCCGCCGACCACGCCGCCGACCAGGGCCGCGTCGACCAGCGAGCCGAACGCCGCGGAGAGGACCGCGCCGGCGGCCAGCACCGGTGTGAGCGGGTTGGCCAGCTCGTCGACGAAGGCCCGGAGCAGTCCGACGGTGCCGGCCGTCGTCGCCGGGTCGGCGCGGTGCCGGCGCTGCGCCTCGGCGTCGGTCAGGCCCTCCGGGCCGGTGTCGAGCTGGCGCAGCACCGTCGCCACCGGCATCAGGTGCCAGGCGGTGCCGGCCGGTACCGGCGCGTCGGTCGGATCGGGCAGCCGGCGGGCCCGCCACACACCGTTGGCGAAGGCCAGCGCCGCCGCGCCGTTGACGGCGGCGAGGCTGCGGCCGGGCAGTTGCGGGGCCGGGGCGGTGAACGCGCCCAACGCGCCGAGCCCGGTGCCGGCCATGGCCAGACGGATGTTCTGCCCGGTCATCCGGCGGGCCACGCCGGCCGCCTCGATCAGCAGCGCGGGAATCCGCAGGTCGGTGCCGACGAGCAGATGGGCACCCCAGGGCGGCAGATCCTCGGGGGCGGCCACGCCGAGCCCGCAGTCGGAGCCGGCCAGCGCCACCCGGTCCCCGGAGACCAGCATCACCACCGCGCCGTCGCGTTGCAGGGTGCGGACGGACTCGGCGAGCCGGTCCCCGCCGGGCAGCACCGCGTCGGCGAAGCCGTACCGCTGCGCGTCGGCACCGGCGACCACCAGGCGCAGGCCGGCGTGCCGGGCGGCGGTGGGCAGCGCGTCGACGCCGGGAGCCGGTTCGGGGGCGACCCGGACGACGGCGGCGAGGCGGCCACCGTGGACGAGACCGAGCAGCGGGCCGCCCGCCGCACGCAGCCGTGCGCTGTCCGGGGTGTCCCCCGGGTCGGCGACGTCGAGGTCCGCCAGGGGACCGAGCCGCCAGCCCGCCGCCTCGTGGACGTCGTCCGGGTGGTCGGGGTCGAAGAGGGCGAACGCCCGCCCGGCCACCTCACCGGTGTCCGCGCCGGCCAGCGGGGCCAGGTCGGCGAGGACGCCACGGGCCGAGCCGAGCACGGCCGTGTCCAGCACCACCGTGTCGATCCGGTCGAGTTCCCGCAGCACGCTGCGGTCCATGGCGATCACGCCACGCCGGGCGAGCATCCGGCCGAGCTGGGCGGCGTACCCTTCGCGGCCACTGCCGGGGGCCTTGGGCAGGGCGGCGAGGCCGAGAGCGGCGGCCCGCTTCGGCCCGGCGACGGGCCACGCGGCGACCCCGGCGGCGGCCCCGGTGGCGAGCATCGTCGAGACGTACCGCTCGACCGGGCCGTCGGGGCGGGGGCAGGGCCGGTGGACCCCGGGCGAGCGGGCGACGGCCCGGTCCGGGTCACCGGTCAGCCCCGGCTCGGCCCGGGTCCAGGTGGCGAGCTGGGCGCGGGCCTCGCCCCACTGGACGATCCGCTGCGCGCCGTCCAGGACGATGCCGGCCCAGCCGCCGGTCAGGCCCTGCACGACCGCCTCGGCGAGCGGGAACAGCACCTCGGCGCGCGGGTCGGCACGCAACCCCCGGCCGGCGAGGTCGTGCAGCTTCGGGTGCAGGTCGACGGCGGTGAGCAGGCCGGCAACCTCCCCCGGCACCGGGGTGAACGGCAGGATCCGGGTGGCGGCGGAGATGGTCAGTCCCAGCGCGTCGGAGGCGAGCGCGCCGAGGGTCCGGGGGGTACGCGGCCCGTCCTCCGGCGGCTGCGGCGGTGGGATCTCCGGATCCGGCTCGTGCGGGCAGACCCGTTCGACCCGGGCCACCGTGTCGATCAGGTCGCGCAGTCTCGGCTTCGGCTCCGCGACGGCCACCACCACCCGGCCGGACGGGGCGTTCACCCGGGCCCAGGCCACCCCGGGGAGCCGTTGCAGCGCCACCTCGACCTGCCGGGCCAGCCGGTCGCCGCCGTCCTGGCAGACGCCGTGCACCTCGATGTGGTGCCGGCCGTCGCGGGACCAGACCCGGCGACGGGTCAACCCGGCCACCCGGGCCAGCCGGCCGGCGGCCGAGCCGACGCCACGGGACACCCCGCCGACCAGCGGCGGCACCGGCACCGACGGAAGGATCCGGCCGGTGACCCGACCCAGCGTGGTCATCGAGCGGTACGGCCGACTCGCCGGTCCTGCCCCCTGCCGCCGTACGCCATCTCGCCTCCCGCGTTCGTCAGGCGGCATGGCTTCCCGGCAGGGCGTCCGTTATGCCCCCCGGGTGGGGGAAGTTTCCGCCGGTGGCGGGGCATGGACGGCGGTGCCCGTGGAATCCGGCTGACGATCCGACGAGTCGGCGGGAGGCCGCGATGAGCACGATCACGAAGAACCTCAGTGGCAGCCGGGAGACGGTCCACGCGTACACCCGACGGGTGGAGGTGCCGATGCTGGGCGAGGTGGCGGTGCCACCACCGGACAAGATCGCCTACTACGCGGGGCTGGGGGTGCTCGCCGCCCTCCAGGTCATCGAGTGGCCGCTCGCCCTGGTGATCACCGCCGGTCACCTGCTCGCCGACCAGCACCTGTCGGGGTTGGTCAAGGGGATCGGGGAGGCGCTGGAATCGGCGTGACGAGATCGGTCGGCCCTTGACCTCAACCAGGGTGCAGGTCGCAGGCTGGGTCCATGCCTGTCGTACCGTCCCGGGCCGGGGTCGTCCGGTGACCGCCACCCTCGCCCCGGCGGCCCGCCTCTACGACCCGCGGCTGCGGGCGATGACGGTGGGCAGCGTCGCCCTGGTGTCGTTGCTCGCCTTCGAGGCGTTGGCGGTGGGCACCGCGATGCCCACGGTGGCCCGTGCGTTGGACGGGCTGGGGTTGTACGCGCTCGCCTTCGGCGGTTCGTTCGCCGCCGGGGTGCTCGCCATGGTGCTCTCCGGCATCTGGTGCGACGCCCGGGGGCCACGTGCCCCGATGTGGGGCGGGGTCGGGTTGTTCGTCGTCGGGCTGTTCGTCGCCGGGAGCGCCGACGCGATGGGCACGCTGGTGGTCGGCCGGGCGGTGCAGGGGTTCGGTTCCGGGCTGCTCTCCGTCGCGCTGTACGTGGTGGTCGGGCAGGCGTACCCGGAGGAACTGCGACGGCGGGTCTTCGCCGCGTTCGCGGCGGCGTGGGTCGTACCGTCGCTGGTCGGGCCGGCGGTGGCCGGGCTGATCGTCGAGCACCTGGGCTGGCGGTGGGTCTTCCTCGCCGTGCCGGTGGTGGCGCTGCCGGCGGTGCTGCTGGTCGAGTCGGGCCTGCGCACGCTCGACCGGCCGAAGCCGTCCGGGCCACCGGCGGGCGCGGTCGCCCGGATCGGCTGGGCGGCCGGAGCGGGGGTGAGCGCCGCACTGCTGCACCACGGGGGGCAGCAGCGCGGCGCGTCCGCCATGATCCTGGTGGCGGTGAGCCTGGCCGGCCTGGGGGTGTGCGCGCCCCGACTGTTGCCGGCGGGGTTCCTGCGCGCGGCCCGGGGCCTGCCCACGGTGGTGGGACTGCGCGGGTTGGCGGCGGCGGCGTTCGCGGGTGCGGAGGTGGTCATCCCGCTGATGCTGTCCCGGCAGCGGGGTTTCTCGCCGACCGCCGCCGGCCTGGTGCTCACCGTCGGGGCGTTGTCCTGGGCGGTGGGCTCCTGGACCCAGGGGCGACTGCCGGCGCCGCGCTCCTCGGCGACCCTGCCCCGAGCCGGCCTGGCCTGCGTGGCGGCGGGCACGGCCACGGTCGCCCTGGCCGTCTGGCCGACCGTGCCGGTGGCGGTCGGGGTGGCCGGCTGGGCGGTCGCCGGCCTCGGGATGGGCCTGGCCTACCCGTCGCTGTCGGTGCTGACCCTGGCCCTGTCGGCCCCCGGGGAACAGGGGCGCAACAGCTCGTCGCTGCAACTGGCCGACTCGTTGTTCACTGCCACCGTGCTGGCGTTGACCGGGGCGGTGCTCGCCGCCGGGACGACGCCCGGCCCGGCCGGTTACGCGGGGACGCTCGCCGTGGCGGTGGCCTGTGCGCTGCTCGGCGCGCTGCTCGCCGGCCGGGTGGTGCCGACCCGGGGGCGGACCGCCTGATCCGGGCGAATCCCGCCTGGCCGACCGGGGTGACCGGGAGGATGGGGAGCGATGAGCTTCCTGACGATCCTGCCGATGGCCGTGGTGATGGTGGCCGGTACGCAGCTGGTGGCGGCGGTCTTCCTCGCCTCCGGCGACCGGCCCCGCCAGGCGTCGTTGGGCTTCCTGTCCGGCGCGGCGATCGTGGTGTCCGCCGGGACCACCCTCGCCTGGCTGGTTTTCCGGGTGGTCAAGGGTACGGCCGGTGGGGGCGGCCACGGCAGGGTCGAGCGGGTCATCGACTGGCTGGTGCTGGGGCTGCTCGTGGTGCTGGCGGTGGTGGTGTTCGTCCGACGGCACTCGTCCGGCGAGCCGAGGTGGATGGGCCACCTCCAGCACGCCGGCTTCGGGTACGCGCTCCGGCTGGGCCTGCTGCTGTTCCTGGTGATGCCCTCCGACGACCTCACCATGGTGGCGGTGGGGGCGACGGCCGCCCGGCACGACCTGTCGTGGTGGCACCTGCTGCCGTTCATGCTGCTGACCCTGCTGTTGCTGGCCCTGCCGTTGCTGGCGTTGCTGCTGCTCGGTGACCGGGCGGACCGGGTGCTGCCCCGGATGCGCGACTGGGCGGACCGGCACTCGTGGATCATCAGCGAGGTGGTGGTCGCCTTCTTCCTCGTGCTGACCGTGGTCGACCTGCTCACCTGAGACCGTGGCCTTTCTCTGTCACGTTCCGGGTGGTCGGCTCGTCGGTCTGGTGGTCGGCTCTTCGGGCGCGAGGGAGGGGGACGGGATGCGGGTGCTGGTGACGGGTGCCGGCGGGACACTGGGGCGGGCGGTGCTGCCCCGGCTGCGTACCGACGGATTCACCGTGCGGGCGATGAGCCGGCGGCCCCGGCACGATCCGGCGGCGGACTGGGTGGTCGCCGACCTGGCCACCGGCGCCGGGTTGGCCGGGGCGGTCGCCGGGATGGACGCGGTGCTGCACCTGGCGTCCCATGCCGGTGGCGGTGCCCGGACGCACCGGGTCGACGTGCTGGGCACCCGCCGGCTGGCGTTGGCCGCCGCGGGCGCCGGGGTGGGCCACCTGCTGTACGTCTCGATCGTCGGCGTCGACCGGGTGCCGATCCCGTACTACCGGCACAAGGTGGCGGCGGAGCAGGTGCTGGCGGCCGGCCCGGTGCCGTGGACGGTGCTGCGGGCCACCCAGTTCCCGGCGTTCCTGGACCGGCTGTTGCGGACCACCAGCCGGCTCGGTCCGGTGCCGGGTGACCCGGCGGTGCTGGCCCAGCCGGTCGACCCGCGGGAGGTGGCCACCCGCCTCGCGGAGCGGCTGACCACCGGACCGCGCAACGGGATCGAGGAGTACGGCGGCCCGGAGGTGCTCCGCTTCGACGAGGCGGTACGGGCCTGGCGCGCGGCCCGACGGTCCCACCGTCCACTGCTGCCGGTGCGCCTGCCGGGGCGGTTGGGCCGGGAACTGCGGGCGGGTGGCCTGACCACGGGCGCCACCCCGACCGGACGGCGGACCTGGGCCGAATACCTGGCCGACACGTACGGGGGACCGGACCGAAGATGAGCCGGGCGCGGATTCGGTCCCCGCCTACCGTGACGCCATGCTGCTCTTCGTCGCCACCGTGCTGCTCTACGTCTTCGGCCTGGTCTTCCTCTACGGCGTGATCCGTCTCGCCGTGCGACACGGCATGGAGGACCTGGAGGCCCGCCGCCCGCAGTCGCTGCGGGTGGCCCGGTCCGCGTCGGCCGACGACCGGGCCTTCCTGCGGGAGAACTCCTTCCTCGGTGGCAACTGACGCGCCGGACCGGGTGGTCCGCAGGTGATGACTCACGACCCGGCCTGTGGACGCGGCCCGGTGGGCGGCGTGCGGTCCGGGGTGCGAGGATCGCTGCCGTGATGGGAACGTTGCAGACCGAGCCCGCCCGGACCCGCGTCGACCTGCTGGCTCCGCCGGTGACCGCCGCGCTGGCGCAGTGGCCGGCAGAGGCCCCGGTCGACGTCGACGAGGTGCTGGTCGCGCCGATCGACGCCACCCTCGCCGACACGGCGGCCTTCTGCGCGGCGTACGAGGTGGGGCTGGACGTGTCGGCGAACTGCGTGGTGATCGCCGGCAAGCGGGAGGGCGGGATCCGGTACGCCGCCTGTGTGGTGCTCGCCACCACCCGGGTCGACGTCAACGGGGTGGCCCGCCGGGCGCTGGACGTCCGCAAGGCGAGCTTCGCCCCGATGGCTGAGGCGGTCGAGTCGACCGGGATGGAGTACGGCGGGATCACCCCGATCGGGCTGCCGGAGTCCTGGCCGATCCTGGTCGATGCCCGGGTGATCGCCGCCCCGCACGTGATCATCGGCTCCGGCGTACGGCACAGCAAGATCGCCCTTCCCGGGCCGGCGCTCGGCGCGCTGCCGGGCGCACGGGTGATGGAGGGTCTGGCCCGGCCGGTCTAGTCAGCGACATTCATGGATGTTGTTGCACGTGAAACATGGCATCTGTCGATGCCTGCCTGCTCGCCGGCTGCCGATCGGGGTCGTCCGGCGTCAGGGGGTGGACTCGCGCTGGGCCACCTCGGTCAGGGCGGCGAGCAGGGTCTCCGGCTCCTGCGCCCCGGTGACGCCGTACCTGCCGGCGAGCACGAAGGTAGGCACGCTGCTCACCCCGAGCCGGTGGGCGGCGGCCAGATCGGCGGCCACCTCGCGCCGGCCCGCGTCGGACGCCAGGTGGTCGCGTACCTCGGTCTCGTCCAGCCCGACCGAGGTGGCCAGCGCGACCAGCGCCGACGGCGATCCGACGTCCACCCCGTCGGTGAAGTGCGCCCGGTAGAGCGCCTCGACCAGCTCGCCCGCCCGGCCGTGACCGTCGGCGAAGCGGACCAGCCGGTGCGCGTCGAAGGTGTTGGCGCTCACCGCCCGGTCGAAGTTGAGGGTCAGCCCCACCCCGGCGGCGACCCGGGTCACCTGGTCGGCCATCTGTTCCGCCCGTTCCCGACCGCCGAACTTCGCGGCCAGCGCGTCGAGTAGTGGCTGCGGCGCGGCCACCGGCGTCGGGTCGAGCTGGAACGGCCGGTACCGGACGGTCACCTCACCGTCGTACGACGCCAGGGCCTGTTCGAAGCGGCGCTTGCCGATGTAGCACCAGGGGCAGACCACGTCGGCGTAGATGTCGATCTCCATGATCGGAGACAACCCGCAGCTCAGCCGGCTTGTTCCCGAACCTGCCGCTTGAGTCGGGTCAGGATCGCCGTGCCGCCGCGCACCCGCAGTGGGCTGATCGCCTGGGCCAGCCCCATCCGTTGGTAGAGATCGTCCGGGACGCCCAGCACCTGCTCGGCGCTCGCTCCGGCCAGCCCTTCGGCGAGGATGCCGGCGAAGGCCCGGGTGGTGGGTGCCTCCGGCGGGCAGTCGAACACGGCGGTCACCGTGCGGTCCGGATTGACCTCGGCCCGCAGGAAGAACGCCGTCTGGCACTCGGGGACCTGTTCCAGATCGTCGCGGTCCACCCCGGCGGGCAGCGGCGGGATCACGTCGGCGTACTCCAGCAGCATCTCCAGCACCACGTCGCGGGGGGCGTCGGCGAACTCCTCGACGATCTCGGCCAGTCTGGTCGGCATCTCGGACATCCCGCCAGGCTACCGCCGCCCCGGCGCGGCCTACGGCCCATGCCGCCGCTCTCCGCGTCGGGGCGGCCACGCCGCTCAGCTGTTGGGGGCGGCTTCGCTGATGTCGGCGAGCGCCGAACTGGGGTCGAGCTGCATCGCCAGGTCGCCCAGGGAGACGATGCCGACGAGCTTGCGCTCGTTGTCACAGACCAGGATCCGACGGATGTTGCGCTCGCGCATCAACGCCACCGCCTCACCCGCCGTGGCGTGCTGCTCGATCATCACCACCTCCCGGGTGATGATGGAACCGATGGTGGTGGTGGTCGGATCACTGCACTCGGCGACCGCCCGGACCACGATGTCCCGGTCGGTCAGCAGGCCCGCCAGCGTCGAGCCGTCGGTGACCACCACGTCCCCGATGTCGGCCTCCTTCATCACCCTGGCCGCCTCGTCCAGGGTGGTCTCCACCGCGAGGTAGACCACCTGCTTCGTCATCACGTCACTGACCCGGTACATGGCAGCCCTCCGTACAACACCCGTGGTCGATCCCACTCCGGTACCCCGTGGCGCGCGCGCTACACCCCGTTCCCACGACCCGAACCGGCACCCACCACCCTGACCATCCCCGGGGCCGGGGTGGGGCGGGAAATCGGTGGACAGGGGGTTCCGGATTGCTGAGCATCGATGGCATGCGGCAGGACGAGATCTGGGACGCCGAGGCTGCTCGGCACTACGACACGCCGGGCACCGGGATGTTCGCGGCCGAGGTGCTGGGGCCGACGGTGGACCGGCTCGCCGCCCTCGCGGGGGACGGGCCGGCGCTGGAGTTCGCCATCGGCACCGGCCGGGTGGCCGTTCCGCTCGCCGCCCGGGGGGTGCCGGTGACCGGGATCGAACTGTCCGCCCCGATGATCGCGCAGCTCCGCACCAAGGTGGACGCACAGACCATCCCGGTGGTCGCCGGTGACATGGCCACCGCTGTAGCCCCGGGCGAATACTCACTGGTCTATCTGGTCTACAACACGGTCGCCAACCTGCTCACCCAGGCCGAGCAGGTGGCGTGCTTCCGCAACGCCGCCCGGCACCTCGGCGAGGGTGGCCGGTTCGTCATCGAGCTGTGGGTGCCCGAGCTGCGCAAACTTCCACCCGGGCAGCAGGCGGTGGTCTGGCACTCCGAACCCGGCTACCTCGGGGTGGACACCTACGACGTGCTGAACCAGCACCTGGTGTCGCACCACTTCCGGTTCGCCGACAGCCGGCAGGCGGAGCTGTTCCGTACCCCGCACCGCTACGTCTGGCCCGCCGAGCTGGACCTGATGGCGCAGCTCGCCGGGTTCACGCTGGAGAGCCGGCACGCGGACTGGGCCGGGAGCGAGTTCACCGCCGAATCCCGCTCCCACGTCTCCGTCTACCGCCTGCCCTAGCCGCACGCTCCCGACGTGGCGGGCCGCCCTCGGCGGGCCGGGGTGGGTCAGCGGGTGCCGACACCGTTGCCGGTGGCGGCGACGAAGGACCGCCAGGCCCGGCGGTCGAAGGTGAGGACGGGACCGGTCGGGTCCTTGCTGTCACGCACCCCGACGACGCCGGGTAGACCGTCGGCGACCTCGACGCACTCGCTGTTGCCGCTGCGGGTGGACTTGCGCCAGGTGGCACCGGTCAGCTCCATGACGTCATCACTTCCTTCATCAGCAGTGCCGACTGGTTGTGCGGCAGGGCCTCGCTGCGGACGCTCTCCCACCGAGCGATCAGGATAGTCAGCTCACCGTCCTTGTCGATCGTGGTGCCATCGAGCTGATTCTCCAGATAACCCACCCAACCGCTGTCGTTGCCGAGCGCCAGGGTGAACGGGCCGGCGAGACCGACGTGGGTGCTGACCTCGGCAGGTATCACGTGGATGCTGACGTTCGGCTGGTCGATGCACTCCAGCAGGTGGGCGATCTGCTGCACCATCAGGCCCCGGAAGCTCTCGTCCGCGCGCCGGAGCACCGCCTCCTCCACCACCGCGATCAGCTTCGGCGGCTGCGAACGAGTGAGCACGTTCTGCCGGTCCAGTCGGACCGCGAGCCGTCGCTCCACCTCGTCGTCACTGAGCATGTCGTCGGCCCGGATCACCGCACGGGCGTAGTTCTCCGTCTGCAACAGACCCGGGACGAGCGTCGGGTGGTAGCACCAGAGCTGCTGTGCCTGGCGTTCGGCCTCCAGCCAGGGCCGGAACCAGTTCGGTTGCGAGTAGCGCTCGGCCAGCCTGAGCAGCGAGGTGAGCAGCCCGCCGGTCGTCAGGACCTCGTCCGCCCGCTTCAGGAACAGCCTGTCGAACGGGCGTTGGCCCAGCTCGATGGCCGAGATCTGGGAGCCGGAGAAGTGGACCAGCTTGCCGAACTCCTCCTGGCTCAGCTCCGCGTGCAGCCGCAGTCTGCGCAGTTGTGCCCGGATCAGCTCGGCGGTCGGTTCACTTTCCACACGTCCTCCACGGTTGTCCCGGCCGCCTCCCCGGTCCGACCGGGCGGCCCTCCCCGTCGACCCGACCTCACCCGGGCCGGCGTCGATGCCTTCCGACAGTAGTGGTGCCATCACCAGAATGTCACCAGCGGGTCGCCTTCCGTCCGGCCCGCTGCGGGGCCGCCCGTGACCCCCCGTGCAGGGGCGGCCCCGTCCCCACCGCCATCAGGAGGTCGAGACCGGTGAACTCCCGTCGCTTTCCGGTGCCCCGCCTCGGCCCGTATGCCGACCGGCCCCGCTCCCACCCGCCGGGCTGCCCACCGCACCTGCCGCTGCGACCGCTGTGGGTGTGCCGGGCCTGCGGCGGCCCGTGGCCGTGCGCCGAGGCCCGGCTCCTGCTCCGCATCGAGTACGACACACACCTCGTCGACCTGGCCGTCTATCTGTCGGGGCTCTATCACGAGGCGAGCCACGACCTGTTCCGGCTGAACCCGCAGGACGGGCCGACGCCCCGTGACCTGTTCGAGCGCTTCGTCGCCTGGGTGCCCTACCGTCGGCGACCGGCCACCCCACCCCCGCCGGACTGAGCTGGCCGGGCCGGTCGGGGTGGCCGGGCCGGGCCGGGATCGACATCGCCCGTGGGTGGATCAACGGTGCGGCAGGTGAGTGGATCAAGGGTGCGGCGGGCGTCGATGACCTGGGCCACGTTCGGGTGGTGGGCGGCGGTGGCCCGGGACCGGCCGGTGACAGACTGGTCGCCGCAGGAAACGAAGGCATGAGGGGGGCGGCGTGCGCTGGCGGAGCTTCGTGGCGGTCGGGGACAGCTTCACCGAGGGCATGGACGACGCGTACCCCGACGGCACCTACCGGGGCTGGGCGGACCTGGTGGCGACCCGGCTGGCCGCCGAGGTCGGCCCGGACTTCGGCTACGCGAACCTGGCGATCCGGGGTCGGCTCTTCCCGAGTGTCGTCGCCGAGCAGGTGCCCGCCGCGCTCGCCATGAAGCCCGACCTGATCAGCTTCGCGGCCGGCGGGAACGACGTGCTGCGACGCACCTTCGACCCGGACGCGCTGGCCACCCGCTTCGACGAGGTGGTGGGCCGGTTGCGGTCCGTCGGCGCCGACGTGATCCTCTTCCGGTTCGCCGACGTGTTGGCCCGGCTGCCCGGCCAGCGCCTCGTCTCCCCCCGGATCGCGCTGATCAACCGGATCATCGGTGAGATCGCCGAGCGGCACGGCGCGATCCTGATCGACCTGTTCACCGACGACACGTACCGGCTCAACCCGGTGCTCTGGAGCCCCGACCGGCTGCACCTGTCCGCCGCCGGGCACCGGCGGGTCGCCGCCCAGGTGCTGACCACGCTCGGCGTGGGCTGTGACGAGGAGTGGCTGATGGTGCCGGAGCACCCGGCCGCCACCCCCTGGCTCAGCGCCCGCGCGGCCGACCTGAGCTGGGTCGGCCGGCACCTGGCCCCGTGGATCACCCGTCGGCTCACCGGCCGGTCCTCCGGCGACACGGTCACCGCCAAGCGCCCGATCCTCGGCCCGGTGGTCGACTGACCGTGCGCACCCTCCACACCGCCCCGCTGCTGCGCCGCACCGTCGACGACGGCGGACCGTTGCCGGGCTGGGCGGTGCTGGTCGACGGCGACCGGATCGAGGCGCTCGGCTCGGTCGAGGAGCTGACGCAGGCGTACCCGATGGTGCGGGTGCGGCGGTGGCCCGGCACGCTCGGGCCGGCACTGGTGCACGACGGGCCGCTGCCGCCGGCCCCCAGCCCGCGCGAACGGGTGCACGCCCTGCTCCGGGTCGGCGTCGGCGCGGTGCTCGCCGGGCATGTCACCGACCCGGCGGTACGGGCGGCGGTGGCCCGTACCGACGTCGCCGTCCTCGACGCGGCCCGGCCTCCCGTGCTGGCCGCCGGTGACCGGGCCGACCTGGCCGTCTTCGCCGACGACGGCCGCTGTCTCGCCACCATCGTCGCCGGTCGCCTGGTGCACCGCCGGGCCTGACCGTCCCGGCGGCGCGGTGCCGGTGCCGCGCCGAGCGGACCGGGGCCGGGGCCGGGGCCAAGGCGGGCCAAGGCGGGCCGGGGACCGGGGCGATCGGGACGCGACCGGGGGCCGGGGCGGGCCCGTTGGGCGGTCGGTGCCACGGATACCGGCGTAACTTGGGGATCATGTCTGTGCCGAGTGATCCGCATCCCCGCCTCCAGTCCTACGCCGACCCGCAGCGGCTGGTCACCACCGAGTGGCTGGCCGAGCACCTCGGCGACGAGGGTCTCGTCGTGGTCGAATCCGACGAGGACGTGCTGCTCTACGACACCGGTCACCTCCCGGGGGCCGTCAAGGTCGACTGGCACACCGAGCTGAACGACCAGGTCACCCGGGACTACCTGGACGCGGAGAGCTTCGCCGAGCTGTGCGCGGCCAAGGGCATCGGCCGGGACGACACGGTCGTCTTCTACGGCGACAACTTCAACTGGTGGGCCGCGTACGCGCTGTGGGTGTTCACCCTGTTCGGTCACGCCGACGTCCGGCTGCTCGACGGCGGCCGGCAGAAGTGGATCGCCGAGGGGCGTGAGCTGACCCGGGAGAAGACGGTCCGGCCGCGCGCCGACTATCCGGTGCCGCAGCGCAACGACGCGCCGGTCCGGGCGTACCGGGAGCAGGTGATGGCGCACGTGGCGGCGGGCCGGCCGCTGGTCGACGTGCGGTCGCCGGGCGAGTACACCGGCGAGATGCTGCACATGCCGGACTACCCGCAGGAGGGGGCGCTGCGCGGCGGGCACATCCCGGGCGCGGTGAGCAAGCCGTGGAAGTCCGCCGCGAACGACGACGGCACCTTCAAGTCGGCCGACGAGCTGCGGGCGATCTACACCGACCAGCTCGGGCTGAGCCCGGCCGACGACGTGGTGGCGTACTGCCGGATCGGTGAGCGGTCCAGCCACACCTGGTTCGTCCTGCACCACCTGCTGGGCTTCCCCCAGGTGCGCAACTACGACGGCTCGTGGACCGAGTGGGGCAACCTGGTCCGCGCTCCCGTGGTCCGGGGCGACCAGCCCGGCGGCCTGGCCGGCTGACCGCCCGCCGTCGCCGGTCCGGCGTTCCGACCCCGGGACGCCGCACCAGGGCGTCGGGGGCGTGGCACGGTCCGTCGGGTGGATGGCCGGCGGGAGATCGGCGGTATCACCGACACGCGGTCGCCGGGCGGGGGAACCTGCTGGTGGAACCCTGGTCACCCGGTGAGGAGACGGCGTGCACCGACCGCGACCCCGGCTGACGGCGCTGTGCGCCCTGGCCGCCGTGCCACCGGCTATCGAGGCGGTGGTGCTGGTCCGCCTCGGGTTCGTCGCCGCCCAGGGACTCTCCTCCCAGGTCACCGCCGTCTGGCCGTACGACACCTATCACGACCTGCGCTGGCTGTACGTCTACCACGACTCGTGGCCCGCATTCCTGGCCGGGCTGCTGCTGTTGGTCGGGTTCCGTGGGGTGCTCACCACCGGACTGGTCGCGCTCGCCTGGCCCGCCGAGGTGGCCCGTCCCGGCCTGCGCCGGCTGCTCCGGCGCAACCTCGGGCTGTCCGCGGTGGTCACCGTGCTGGTCGCGCCGTGGGCGCTGATCTCGGTGGCCGCGTCGGTGGTCGCGCTCTCCTGGGTGCTGCTCGCCTCGCTGCTGCCGATGTTCCTGCTCGCGCCGTTCCTGCAACGGGCTGCGGTGGCCGCGTCCTGGTGGCGTGGGCTGCCGTCGATCGCCCTGGTCGGCTGGTCCCTGCTGAACCTCGTGGTGATCACCGTGGCCGGCGCGCTGTGCTGGAGCGTCCCCGGCTGGTGGACGGTGCCGGTCGCGCTGCTCGCCGGGGTGGCCAACGGGCTGCTCTGGGAACGCACCGTGCACGTGGCCGTGCGGACGTCCCGGGTGCGGTGGAGCCGGGTGCCGGCCACCCCGATCGCGGTTCTGCTGGCCCTCGCCGTGCCGCTGGCCATCCCGGCACTGGTGCAGGTCGTCCCGGGCGGGGTGACGGTCGAACAGGTGGTGCTCGGGCAGCGGCTGCCACCGGACGTCGGGCACGCGGTGATCGTCCTCGCCGGGCACGGTTCCGCCTACGACGGGACGCCACCGGTCGACCCGAACGTGGAACGGTTCTCCTACCGGGGGCTGGCCGGGGACGGTCGGCCGCTGCCGTACCGGCCGAGGGAGACCACCCGGTCGCTGGAGAGCAGCGCCGCCCTGCTGGAGAACCAGGTGGACCGGCTGCACCGGCGTACCGGTCGGCCGGTCGCCCTGATCGGGGAGAGCGAGGGGGCGATGCTGGCCCGTACCTACCTCGCGCAGCGTCCGCACCCGACGGTCGACACCCTGGTCATGTTCAGCCCGTTGATCAACGCGGGTCGGGCGTACTACCCGCCGCCCGGCGCGGACCGGGGCTGGGGCGTGGTCACCGGCTGGCAGCTCCGCGCCCTGCTCGGAGCGATCAGGCTGGTCGGGGTCGACGACACCGGCCCGGACGACCCGTTCATCCGGTCGCTGCTGGACAACGCGCCCTTCTACCGCAACCAGTTGATGTGCCCGGTGCCGGGTGTCCGGATGTTGGCCTTCCTGCCGACCACCACGGCCACCGAGGCCCCTCCCGGCGACTACACCGGTATCCCGGTCTTCCAGATGCCCGGGGTGCACGGCGGGCTGCTGGGCCGGTCGCTGGTCCAGGACCGGCTGGTCCACTTTCTCGCCGGGCTGCCGGAGAGTCGGCAACGCCGGGAGTATCCGCTGCTCCAGCAGCTCGGTGCGGGCTGGCAGGCACCCCCGCTGGCCATCCGGGTCAACCCGGCGTGGAACGACCGGCGGCAACCGGACCCGTCCTTCACCGGGAGGGTCTGCCAGCCGTCCTGACCGGCGGATCCCGCCGCCCGGCGCGGCGGTGCCGGACGACCAGCCGCGCGGCGGCCAGGGTCAGGCCCACCACGATCAACGCCTCGACCGGGTGGTAGGGCGCGAACAACAGGTGGACGACGACGACCACCGCACCGACCACCAGGGCGGCCGTGACCCACCGGTGTCGGCCGGACGCGACGGCCAGACCGGTCGCCACCAGCAGCACCCCGCTCGCCACGTGCAGCCAGGCCCAACTGGTGAGGTCGTAGAAGACCAACCCGTCGGCGTGCAGCGAGGCGTACACGTCGCCGCTGTCGACGTCGCCGATCCCGGCCAGCAGGTCGAACATCCCGGCGCCGAGCAGCAGACCTCCGGCGAGCGGTAACGACCGGTCCCGTTGCCGCACCGTCATCCCGCCCTTCGTCGCGTGGACCGCTCCCCTCCAGGCTAGGGGTGGCGGGCCGTGCCGTCCGGCGATCGATGCCGTCGGACGTCGACCCGGCACCGTCCGCCTGGTGAACCGGCGGGTAACCGTGGCCCCCGCTGTCCGGGTCGAGGTCTACGCTTGCCGGGTGACGGTGGGGCAGCAGGCGAGGGGCAGCGTGGGCGGTGCGGGCCGGCGCCGGTCGAGGCGCGACGAGATCCTGGAGATCGCGGTCGGGCTCTTCGCCGCCCGCGGCTACCACGGGGTCTCCATGGACGACATCGGCGCGGCGGCCGGGGTGACCGGTCCCGCCCTCTACCACCACTTCGCCGGCAAGGAGGCGATGCTGGCCGCCGCGCTGATCCCGGTCAGCGAGGGGTTGCTCGACGGCGGGCGGGACCGGGCCGCCAGCCGTCCCGGCGACCCGCGCGGCGCGCTGGAGTCGCTGATCGACTTCCACGTCGACTTCGCGCTGGCCAACCCGGCGGTCATCGCTCTGCACCTGCACGAACTCGACCGTCTCCCGGACGAGCCGCGGCGGCGTATCCGCAGGCTCCAGCGGTTGTACGTCGAGGAGTGGGTGACCGTGTTGACCGCCCTGCACCCGGGGCTGCCCGACGGGGAGGCGCGGGTGCTGGCGCATGCCGCGTTCGGCCTGATGAACTCCACCCCCTTCCTCGGCGGCGAGGTCGACCGGCGGCGACGGGCGGCCCTGCTGCGGGCCGCCGCGCTGGCCGCCCTACTGGCCGAGACCGGCCCCTGACCGTGCCGCCCGGCCCCTGACCGTGCCGCCCGGCCCCTGACCGTGCCGCCCGGCCCCTGACCGTGCCGCCCGGCTGCCCGGGTGGTTCGTCGACACTCCGGCCCGACTCGTGGTCGCCGGCCCGATCGTGGTTCCCTGGCATCCGTCCCCACCCCTGGACGCTGGAGGAAACATGATCGAGTCGCTGTTGGTCGCCAACCGGGGCGAGATCGCCCGCCGGATCATCCGTACCGCGAAGCGGCTCGGTGTCCGTGCGGTCGCGGTGCACTCGGAGGCCGACACCGACCTGCCGTTCGTGGTCGAGGCCGACGAGGCGGTGTGCGTGGGACCGGCGAACCCGGCCCAGAGCTACCGCAACGTGGCGGCGATCCTGGCCGCCGCCGAGGCCACCGGCGCGCGGGCGATCCACCCCGGTTACGGCTTCCTGTCGGAGAACGCCGACTTCGCCCGTACCGTGCAGGACCGTGGGTTGGTCTGGGTCGGACCCGGCGCGGAGGCGATCACCGCGATGGGCGACAAGATCAACGCGCGGAACCTGATGGCGGCGGCCGGAGTGCCGGTCGCGCCCGGCACCACCGAGCCGGCCGCCGACCTGACCGTGGCGGTCGACGCCGCCGCCGGGATCGGCTACCCGGTGATGGTCAAGGCCGCCGCCGGTGGCGGCGGGATGGGCATGGCGGTGGCCGGCGACGAGGCCGCGCTGCGCACCGAGTACGACAGGGTCCGCGCGTTCGCCGAGCGGATGTTCGGCGACGGCTCCGTACTGATCGAGCGGTACTTCCCCCGGGTACGCCACGTCGAGGTGCAGATCCTCGGCCTGGCCGACGGCCGGGTGGTGGCGCTCGGCGAGCGGGAGTGTTCGGTGCAGCGGCGTAACCAGAAGCTGGTCGAGGAGTCGCCCTCCCCGGCGGTCTCGCCGGAGCTGCGGGCGCGGTTGCTGGCCGCCGCGGTGCGGGCCGGCGAGGCGGTCGGCTACCGCAACGCGGGCACCGTCGAGTGTCTGCTCGACCCGGCCACGCAGGAGTTCTTCTTCCTCGAGATGAACACCCGGCTCCAGGTGGAGCACCCGGTGACCGAGCTGGTCTACGGCGTGGACCTGGTGGAGGAGCAGTTGCGGGTGGCCGCCGGCCTGCCGCCGACCTTCGACCCGGACGCGCTGACCCCGCGCGGGCACGCGATCGAGCTGCGGATCAACGCGGAGGACCCGAAGCGTTTCCTGCCCGGCCCCGGTGTGGTCAGCACCTGGGTGGAGCCGACCGGCGAGGGGGTCCGGGTCGACTCCGGGTACGTCGCCGGCAACACCGTGACCCCGTTCTACGACAGCCTGCTCGCCAAGCTGGTGGTGAGCGGCGCGGACCGGGCCGAGGCGCTGTCCCGGGCGCGGACGGCGGTCGCCGGCTTCGCGCTGGCCGGTCCGAAGAACAACCTGCCCTTCTTCGCCGAACTGCTGGACAACGAGGAGTTCGTCTCCGGCGACTACGACACCGGCATCGTCGGCCGGATGCGCTGACCCGTACGGGCCTGACCACGCGGGGCCGCGTGGTCAGGCCCGCCGGACCCCGCCCGGCGGGTACGGCAGGGGCGTCGGTCGGTACGCCGGCGGGCCGACGCCGTCGACCCGGGGCGGCGGCGACACGACGTCGATCCGGGCTGGCAGTGACACGGTGTCGATCCGGGGCGGGCGGTGGTGCCGGCCGGCCGGAGCGTCGTTGGTCGGGATCGGGCCGGCCGGGAAGTGTCCGGGGTTGCGGTCCTTGCGGGCCGGCCCGTCCAGCAGGCTGGCCTCCCGTGCTGGCGACGTGCCCGCCGGTCGCCCGCCGCCGTCGAGCGGCCGGTCGTGGGGCCGCCCTCCGCGGGTCTCCCGGTCCCGGGTCTCGATGGCGGCGCGCAGCAGGTCGTTCTGTGCCTTCCGGACGGCGAGCGCGCGTCGGAGCGAGGCGTTCTCCGCACGGAGCCGGGAAATGATCTGGTGAGCGTCCTGCCCGGTGGGGTCCGTCCCGTCGGGGGCGGTCGCCGACGGGTCGACGCCCTCGGGTCCGGTCGGGCCGCCGACGGTCGGCAGGCGTCTCGTCGGCGGTTCACCCCGGGCCGCCTCGTAGAGCCGTTCGAGACGACGCAGGGTCGCCGCCCGGTCCGCCTCGGCGACCGTGTGCTCGACCACCAGCATGACGGTCTGCCACGGCGGCCCCTTCGTCTCCGTGGTGAAGTGCCGGGACAGCCGCTTTCGCCAGGTGGCCCAGGCGCGGCCGGACCGCTTGTCGCAGATCCGGGCGGCCAGCCGGCTCCAGGTGTCGACCGCGCCGATCTCCGGGGACAGCTCGACGAGGTCGCGGACGGCCAGCGCGTACGCGGGCACCGCCGTCGAGCCGTACCGGGACGCGTAGTCGGCGGCCAACCGCTCGCGCGGGACGAGACAGTGCCGCTGGTGCCGTCCCGTCGACGGGGTCGGCGTGCCGGTGTCGGAGGTCATCCGCGGACCTCTCGCGGAGCTGCCGGACCGGGGTTCGTTCGTATCCGCATCCCGCCATGATGACCGCCTTCTTCAATACCCGTGGCCGGTTTCTGGCCGGGTGGTTGTCCGGGTAGGACGCCGCGGTCGTGGTCGCGGTATCCGTTGCCCCTCAAGCGCCCGGCCACACTCCACTTTGGCCGGGTAGGGCCGGGTGCTGCCCGGCCAGAAGGGCGTGCTGGGCGGTCCGACCGGTCGTTGTGCCTGTCGTGCCGGGGCTGCCGTCGACGGGTGGGGCGGCCGGCCGGCACACCTCGGCCGGTGGGTTCCATCGGCGGGTACCGCGTCGCAGAGGTGGAGAAGATGGGAAGCGGAAGACCGATCGGGGGCGCGCGCCCGCGTCCGGACCGTCGTCGGGTGGGCCGGTGCCTGCGGTCGACGGCGCTCTTCGCGGAGGGGGCGGTGGCGATGGCGCTGGTGCTGGGCCGCGAGGACGCGGCCGGCTGGGCGGGTGCCGTCGCGGCGGCCCTGCGCAGCGCCGCCGAGCTGGTGGAGGGGCCACCGCGTTGATCACCCGGTGCCGGGCCGGCCCCGGCCCGGCACCGGGTCGGCGTGGCGGTCGTGGCCGGCGGAGTGGTTCCCTGGGGGGACCACCGGTCGTCCGGCGTCCTGCGTCGTCGTCACCCACGAGGGACGACGGCGGAGGACGACCCCCCGGCGACCCGATGTCACAGTGAGGTGACCATGAGTCAGATGCCAGCGGCGGTGTCGATCCGGGAGGTCGGACCGCGCGACGGTCTCCAGAACGAGGAGCCGGTCCCCACCGGGGCCAAGGTGCGCCTGCTCGACGCCCTCTCCGGCACGGGGGTGCGCCGGATCGAGGCGGTGTCGTTCGTGCATCCGAAGGCGATTCCGCAGATGGCCGACGCCGACGAGGTGTGGCGGCGGGCCGACCGGGTCGAGGGGGTCCGCTACTCGGCGCTGGTGCCCAACACCCGGGGTGCGCAGCGGGCACTGGCCGCCGGTTTCACCGAGATCGAGGTGGTGGTGTCGGCCAGCGACACGCACAACCGGCGCAACGTCAACCGGTCCACCGCCGAGTCGCTGGACGACATCGCCGGGCTGATCGACCTGCTGCACGTGGCGGGCGCGCGGGCCGAGGTGATCGTGGCGACCAGTTTCGGCTGCCCCTACGAGGGGGACGTCGACCCGGGGCGGGTCGCCGGGATCGTCGAGCGGGTGGTCCGCGACGGCGCCGACCGGGTCGCGTTCGGCGACACCACCGGCATGGGTACGCCCCGACGGGTCCGGGAACTGGTCACCGCCGTCCGTGACCGTGAGCCCGACGTGCCGGTGCTGCTGCACTTCCACAACACCCGGGGTACCGCGTTGGCGAACCTGCTGACCGCCCTGGAGCTGGGGATCACCGAGTTCGACGCCAGCGTCGGCGGCCTGGGTGGCTGCCCGTACGCGCCGGGGGCGAGCGGGAACCTGGCCACCGAGGAGGCGGTGCACATGCTGCACGACATGGGCATCGACACCGGCATCGACCTGGACGCCCTGATCGCGGTCGCCGAGTCGGCCGAGGAGATGCTGGGCAAGCGGTTGCCGTCCGGGGTGCTGCGGGCCGGGCCGCGTACCCGGCTGACCGCCCACTGAACGACGGTCGCCGTCGACCGGTCCTGACCGGCTCCGGTGTGTCGTCGTGGTGCGGTGGCCGCACAGGGGCGGGCTGGCCCGCGACCGGCGTGACCGGCGGGAGACGCGGGAGGCGCGACAGGCGCGGGAGGGGCCGGCGCGGTGCCGGCCCCTCCGTCGGATCGCCGGTGGGTCAGCCCACGGTGAGCAGGGCCGGCCAGCTGTCCTTGAAGACCTGGCTGCCGGTGCTGCTGCGGCGCTCGTTGGCGCTGAGGGTGCCGGCGAACAGGCTGCTGACCCGGTTCGCCTCGGTGGTGCTCGGGTACGGGTTGGTGCAGCTGGTGCCGGCGCTGCCGCCGGACATCAGGATCGCGCAGTTGCCGTTGTAGTTGTCGGGCAGGCCGAGGATGTGCCCGATCTCGTGGGTCATGATCCGCAGCGGGCTGTACTGGGCGGCCTGCTGGGTGTCGATGTAGACCCGGCCGTTGCCGAGGCTGGTGCGCTGGGCGTACGAGCCGCCGCCGGTGATCTGGTAGATCCGCAGGTTGGTGCCGCAGTTCGCGGTCAGCGTCAGGTTGGTGGTGGCGTTGTTCCAGATCGAGGCGGCCTGGTTGGCGATGCCCGCGTAGCTCGGTGCCTGGCTGGTGTTGTAGCAGATGGTCATCGCGGCGGAGGCGGGCGCGGGGTTGGCGACCGTGAGGCCGAGGGTCGCGGTGGCCGTCGCCAGGGCGGCGACGGCGAGGCGCTTGACGCGTGAGTTCATGGCTCACTCCAATCCGGAGGGGGTGTCAGGAGCGTAGCCACATCGATAGTTCACTATCAATATCTTGGCGGGAAGTCGGTCGGGTGGTGGGGTGGGCTCCGGATGCGCTAGCCTAACGATCGTTCAGGTCGGTTGGCGTGGCGACGACGACGCCGTACGGCGGTCGGGCGCGTCCACGGGGCGCGGGGCGAGGGGGTCGGCGTGACGCTCGACGGTGCGGCACTGGAGCAGCTACGCGAGCGGGCCCGCTCCGGCGGCGCCGACAAGTACCACGCGGCCAACGCCGGCAAGGGCAAGCTCTTCGCCCGCGAGCGGGTCGCCCTCCTGGTCGACGAGGGCTCCTTCGTCGAGGACGGCCTCTACGCCAACGCGCTGGCCGAGGGGCTGCCCGCCGACGGCGTGGTCACCGGCACCGCCACCATCGACGGCCGACCGGTCTGCCTGATGGCCAACGACTCCACGGTCAAGGCCGGCAGCTGGGGCGCACGCACCGTCGAGAAGATCATCCGGATCATCGAGCGGGCCTACTCGACCGGTGTGCCGATGGTCTACCTGGTCGACTCGGCCGGTGCGCGGATCACCGACCAGGTCGACCTCTTCCCCGGCCCCCGCGGCGCCGGCAGGATCTTCTGGAACCAGGTCCGCGCCTCGGGCGCGATCCCGCAGGTCTGCGCGCTGTTCGGGCCGAGCGCCGCCGGTGGGGCGTACATCCCGGCGTTCTGCGACGTGGTGGCCATGGTCGAGGGCAACGCCAGCATGTACCTCGGCTCCGACCGGATGGTCGAGATGGTCACCGGCGAGAAGACCACCCTGGAGGCGATGGGCGGGGCCCGGGTGCACTGCGCCGAGTCCGGCGTGGGCCACTTCCTGTGCAGGACCGAGGCCGACGCGCTGAACGTGGTGCGGGACTACCTCTCCTACCTGCCGTCGAACTGGCGGCAGCAGCCACCGGCCGCGCCGGCCGTCGCCGCGCCGGCCAGGGCCGATCTCGCCGCGCTGGTGCCGGCCAGCGAGCGGCAGGCGTTCGACATGCGCCGGTACGTCAAGGGTCTGCTCGACGAGGATTCGTTCTTCGAGATCCAGGCCCTCTGGGCCAGGGAGCTGACCATCGGTTTCGGCCGGCTGGACGGTCAGGTCGTCGGTGTGGTCGGCAACAACTCGATGTTCAAGGGCGGGGTGCTCTTCGTCGACTCGGCCGACAAGGCGACCCGGTTCGTGCAGCTCTGCGACGCGTTCAACGTGCCGCTGCTGTTCCTGAGCGACGTGCCCGGGTTCATGGTCGGCAGCGCGGTGGAGAAGCAGGGCATCATCCGGCACGGGGCCAAGATGATCACCGCGATCTCCGAGGCGACCGTACCCAAGATCTGTGTGGTGGTCCGCAAGGCGTACGGCGCGGGCCTGTACGCGATGGCCGGTCCCGGCTTCGAGCCGGACGCGACGATCGCCCTGCCCACCGCGAAGATCGCGGTGATGGGGGCCGAGGCCGCCGTCAACGCCGTCTACGCCAACAAGATCGCGGCGATCGCCGACGAGGCCGAGCGGGCCGCCTTCGTGGCCGCCAGGCGGGCCGAGTACGAGCGGGACATCGACGTGGTCCGGCTCGCCAGCGAGCTGGTGATCGACGCGATCGTCGAACCGCACGAGCTGCGGGCCGAACTGGTCCGCCGGTTCGCCGCCGCGCGGAGCAAGGACCGGCACTTCTCCCGTCGCCGGCACGGCGTCACCCCGGTCTGACCGGCCGCGCAACCCCACCCGCCGCCCCGGCGTCACGACCGCCCGGGGAGGCACCCGGACAGGAGGAACCGATGGACTTCCGGCTCAGCGAGGAGCAGGCGGCGCTGCGGGAGAGCGTGCGGGACTTCGCCCGCGAGGCGGTCGCCCCGGTGATCGCCGAACACTACGAACGGCACACCTTCCCGTACGAGATCGTCCGGCAGATGGGCAAGATGGGGCTGTTCGGCCTGCCCTTCCCCGAGGAGCACGGCGGCATGGGCGGCGACTACTTCGCGCTCTGCCTGGCCCTGGAGGAACTGGCCCGGGTCGACTCCAGCGTGGCGATCACCCTGGAGGCGGCGGTCTCCCTCGGCGCGATGCCGATCTTCCGCTTCGGCACCGCCGAGCAGCAGGCCCGCTGGCTGCCGAAGCTGCTCAGCGGCGAGGCCCTCGCGGGCTTCGGGCTCACCGAGCCGGGCACCGGATCGGACGCGGGCGGCACCCGGACGCGGGCCGTCCTGGACGGCGACGAGTGGGTGATCAACGGGTCGAAGGCGTTCATCACCAACTCGGGCACCGACATCACCGCCCTGGTCACCGTCACCGCGGTCACCGGCACCAATCCGGACGGCTCCAAGGAGTTGTCCACCATCATCGTGCCGTCCGGCACGCCCGGGTTCACCGTCGCGCCGGCGTACTCGAAGGTGGGGTGGAACGCCTCGGACACCCACGAGCTGACCTTCGACGACTGCCGGGTTCCGGCGGAGAACCTGCTCGGCGCGCGGGGCCGGGGCTTCGCGCAGTTCCTGCGGATCCTCGACGAGGGGCGGATCGCCATCGCGGCGCTGGCCGTCGGCCTCGCCCAGGGCTGCGTCGACGAGTCGCTGAGGTACGCCAAGGAGCGTCAGGCGTTCGGTCAGCCGATCGGCAGCTACCAGGCCATCCAGTTCAAGATCGCCGACATGGAGCTCAAGGCGCACACCGCCCGGCTGGCCTACTACGACGCCGCCGCTCGGATGCTCGCCGGTGAGCCGTTCAAGCGGCAGGCGGCCATCGCCAAGCTGCACGCCAGCACCGTCGCGGTGGACAACGCGCGGGAGGCGACCCAGATCCACGGCGGCTACGGCTTCATGAACGAGTACCCGGTGGCCCGGTTCTGGCGGGACGCCAAGATCCTGGAGATCGGCGAGGGTACCTCCGAGGTGCAGCGCATGATCATCGCCCGCGACCTGGGCCTGTGACCCTACCGACCGAGCGGGCCGGGCGCAGCGCGACGGCGGTGGTGTGTCGGGTATCCGCAGCCCTTCGTCAGTAGGCCGACGAAGGGCTGCTCGGCGTCGTATCCCGTCCGTACCCTTCCTGCCCATGACTCCGGATCATGATCACTCGGCGGACACGGGTGGTCCCACCCCGATCGGGGAGCTGTTGCGGTCCCACCGGCTGGCCGCCGGTCTCACCCAGGCCGACCTGGCGCAGCGGGCCGGGGTCGGCGTGCGGACGATCCGTGACCTGGAACGCGGCCGGTCCCACCGGCCGCAGCGGACCACCGTCGAGCTGGTCGCCGGGGCGCTCGGCCTGACCGGCGCGGCCCGGGCCGGTTTCCTCGCCAGCGCCCGCGGCACCGCCGCCGTCGACCCGGCCGTGCCGGCCACCACCGGGCTCCCGCACCGCCCGGCCCCCGCCGGCACCGCCCGCCGCGACCTGGACCTTCCGGGTACGCCGATCGCGCTCCCCCCGGCCGTCGAGCTGATCGGCCGGGAACGGGAACTGGACGAACTGACCGGGCTGCTGACCGGTGACGGCTGGCCGCCGGTGCTGAGCCTGGTCGGCCTGGCCGGGGTCGGTAAGACCGCCCTCGCCCTGGCGGTGGCGCACGCGGTGGCCGACGCCCATCCCGGCGGGGTGGCCGGGGTGCTGATCGGCGTCGGATCCGACGCCAACGACGTGCTCGCCGCGGCCTGCGCGGTGCTCGGCGCGGCCCGGCTCGCCGAGTTGGCCACCCGGCTCCGGGGCAGACCGGCGCTGCTGCTGGTGGACGCCGTCGAGCGGGCCCCCGATCCGGTGGCCGAGGTGCTGCACCTGCTCGTCACGGCGGTACCCACCCTGCGGGTGGTGGTGACCGGCCGGCATCCGGTCGGCATCCCGGGGGAACTCGTCCGCCCGGTCGCCCCGCTGGAGGTGCCCCCGGCCGGTGTGGTCGACCCGGACGAGCTGGCCCGCTGGCCGGCGGCGGCCCTGTTCACCGCCCGACTGACCCGCGTCCGCCCGGAGCCACCCGGCCCGGACGAGCTGCCCGCCCTCACCGCCCTGGTCCGTCGACTCGACGGGCTGCCACTGGCGATCGAGTTGATGGCGGCCCGGGGGCGCATCCTCGACCTGCCCGAACTGCTCGGCCGGTACGGCGACCGGGTGCTCGACCTGGCCGGCCCGGACCTGGGCGGGCGGGGCTGGGAGGCCGCGCCGCCGGGCCGTACCGCCGAACCGGCCCGGACGGCGGTGGCGGTGACCCTGCGGGAGGCGGTGGCCACCAGTTACCGGCTCCTCGACGCCGGGGAGCAGACCGCCCTGCGCCGACTCTCCGTCTTCGCCAACCGCTGGTCGGTGGAGCTGGCCGAGGAGTTGCTCGTCGACGAGGCCGACCGGGATCCGGCGTCGCCGGTCGATCCGGTGCCCCTGCTGGACCGGTTGGTCGAGTTGGGCCTGGCCAGTGTCCGGGGTGCCGGGCCGCTGCGGTTCCGCCTGCTCGACGCGGTCCGCGAGTACGCCATCGAGCAGGCCGCGGGCCGGGGCGAGCTGACCGCCGCCCGCCGCCGGCACGCGGTGGTGATCACCCGGCTGGTGACCCGTACCGCACCGGATCTGGTCGGGGCGCGACACTCCACCGCCGTACGGCGGCTCGACGAGGCGACCGGTGACATCGGCGCGGCGCTGGCGCACGCCGCCCGGGACGATCCGGACACGGCCCTGCGGCTGGCCGCCGCGTTGCCCCGCTGGTGGCGGATACGGGGGCGGGACGTCAGCGGCCGGCAGTGGCTGCGCCGGTTGCTCGCCGACCCCCGTACCGCGCACGCCGATCCGGTGCTGCGGGCGTGGGCGGCGCTCGGGGTGGCCCGGCTCGCCACGGGACGCGACGCGGCGGCGCAGGAGCTGCCTGCCGTGCGGGCCGCGCTCGCGGTGCTGGCCGGACGGGCCGACGTGTCCGGTGAGCTGGCCGCGCGGACCGTCCTCGGTACCCTGCTGGTCGCCACCGGCGGGTACGACGAGGCGGCCGAGCAGGCCCGGTCGGTGCTGACCCTGGCCACCCGGCACGGTCGGACCCGGGACATGGCGGTCGCCCAGCACCATCTGGCCTGGCACGAGATCCGTCTCGGTGACCTGCCGGCGGCCCGGCGTCGGCTCGCCGCGGTGGACCGGCTGGCGGCCCATTCCGGGGAGTCCCGGCTGCGCCTGCTGGCCCGCGCCGACCTGGCCGAGGTCGCCCGGCTGGCGGGCCGCTACGGCGACGCGGTGGAGCAGGGGCGGCGGGTGGTCGCGGCGCTGGCCGGGGCCAGTGATCCGGGGCACCGGCGGCAGGTGCTGGGCACGGTCGGGCTGGCGTTGGCCCGGTCGGGCCGGCTGGAGGAGGCCGCCGAGATCCTGGCCGAGCTGCGTTGCGACGGCCGGGCGGTGTCGTCCGTGTCCAGGGCCACCGTGGAGGTGGGGACGGCCGGGGAGGCGCTGCTGCCCGGGGGCCGTCCGGTCGGCGACGGGCCGGTCCGGGCGGAGGAGGGGGTGTGTGCGTTGATCGAGGCCACCATGGCGCAGCACCGGGGGGACCGGGAGCTGGCGGCCGAGTGGTTCGCCGTGGCGGTGGCCACCGGGGCGGCCGGGCAGGACCGGCGGGACGTGATCGAGGCACTGGTCGGGCTGGCCGCGAGCACCGGCTCCGCCGAGGCGCGCGAGCGGTTGGCGCTGGCCTGCCGGCACGCCGGCATCCGGTTGCTGCCGGCGGAGGAGCGGCTGCTGGGATAACTGCCGCACGGGTGGACGCGGGGGTGGCGCGAGCGAAGAAGCCCCCTGGTCAAACCCCTCGCTCAATCGCTCGCGCCGGCACCCCCCGGTGCTCCCCCCGCGCGATGAAGGCTAGTCAGCCGGGCCGTCCGTTTTGTGGTTATCAGCGCGCGTGCGTCCGGTGGCTCCGGCGGGTTCTGCCGCTTTTTCTGCCGGTGCGGTCGCGGCTTTCCGACAGTGGGTCAGCAGTCGGGTGGCGGCTCGTCGGTGGGTGCCCGGTCGGTGCTGCCGGCGGTGGCCCCCGGGTGGACCGCGTCGCGTACCTGACGCAGGCCGTCCAGCATGGCGGCGAGGGTCTCGGGGGCGAGCTGGCCGGTGAACCACTGCTCGATGATCCGTAGGTGGCCGGGCAGGGTCTCGTCCAGCCGCTTCAGGCCGGCGGGCGTGACCACGGCGTACGAGCTGCGTCGGTCGGAGGGGCACGCCCGGCGGCGGAGCAGGCCGTCGCGCTCCATCCGGTCCACCACCCGGGTGACCCCGCTGGTGGACAGCGAGGTCTGCGCGGCCAGGTCGGTCATCCGCAGTTGGTTGCCGGGCGACCGGGTCAGGCGCATCAGCACCTCGAACTCGACGGCGGAGACGCCGTGTTCCTCGTACTGCGCGGCGAACCGGGCGGTCAGGCCGGCGTGCGCCTCGACCAGGAGGCCGACGGCGGTGATCCGGGGATCGTCGAACACATTCTCGTCCACGTGGACATCCTAGCAGTGGTTGACACGGGGAATATTGCTGCGGTTATAGTTGCTCAAGCAGTCGTTGGGCTAGCAAACAATCTCCGGAGGGCAGTTACATGACCAGCACCGAGTCGGTTACCCGCGACTGGGACGGCCTCACCATCCCCGCCGCCGGCACCTACCTGCTGGATGCCGCGCACAAGCGGGTGGGCTTCGTCGCCCGACACATGATGGTCAGCAAGGTACGCGGTGAGTTCGCCGACGCGACCGCCACCATCACCGTCGCCGAGGACCCGTTGCAGTCCGCGGTCTCCGCCACCATCCAGGCGGCCAGCATCAACACCGCCCAGGCGGACCGGGACGGTCACCTGCGCAGCCCCGAGTTCCTCGACGTCGAGCAGTTCCCGACGCTGGAGTACCGCAGCACCGCCGTGAAGTCCCGTGACGGCAACGAGTTCGTCCTGCTCGGTGACCTGACCATCAAGGGCGTCACCCGCCAGGTCGAGCTGGAGGTCGAGTTCGAGGGCGTCGGCCGCACCCCGTTCGGCACCGACGTGTTCGGCTTCACCGCCAGCACCGAGATCGACCGCGAGGACTTCGGCCTGACCTGGAACGTCGCCCTGGAGACCGGCGGCGTGCTGGTCGGCAAGAAGATCAAGATCGAGATCGAGGGTGAGGCCGTCCGGCAGGCCTGATCCACCCGTCGTCCGAGGCCCCCGTTCACCGCGAGCGGGGGCCTCGACGCGTACGGGTGCGGATTGTCACTGTCCGGCCACGACGCCACCCGGTGCTGGTGGACGTCGGCTGGGTAGAGAAGCGGTAAGCGCATACCCGGTGGGCACTGGCCCCGGCGCGTGGGCGCTCCTATGGTGGTTCACACTGCGCGCCGGGACGCTCACCGTCCCGCGCGTCTCACGCCTGGAGGAAACAGTGGGTAGGGACGTCGAGCAGGGCGCGTTCTCCCGGGAGGACCGGGTCCGCTACCGGCAGAAGGTACGGCGTTGTCTGGACGTCTTCGCGCTGATGCTCGACGACTTCGGCTTCGACGCCGACCGGCCGATGACCGGCCTGGAGATCGAACTCAACCTGATGGATCCGGACGCCGAGCCGGCGATGCGCAACGAGGAGATCCTCGCGGCGATCGCCGACCCGCTGTTCCAGACCGAGCTGGGTCAGTTCAACCTGGAGCTCAACGCCGCGCCCCGCCTGATCGAGGGGGACGGCTTCGCCCGCTACGAGGACGACCTGTGCGGCAGCCTGACCCGGGCCGACGAGCGGGCGGCCAAGTCGGACACCCGGATCGTCATGGTCGGCATCCTGCCCACCCTCACCGAGCGGCACCTGGTGGCCGACAACCTCTCCACCAACGAGCGGTACCGGGTGCTCAACGACCAGATCGTCGGTGCCCGGGGTGAGGACATCGAGCTGGACATCCGGGGGGTGGAGCGGCTGCGGACGCACACCGACTCGATCGTGCCCGAGGCCGCCTGCACCAGCCTCCAGTTCCACATCCAGGTGGCGCCGGACAGCTTCGCCGACTACTGGAACGCCTCCCAGGCCATCGCCGGCGTCCAGGTCGCCGTCGGCGCGAACTCCCCCTTCCTGTACGGCCGGCAGCTCTGGGCCGAGACCCGGATCGCCCTGTTCCAGCAGGCCACCGACACCCGCCCGGACGAGCTGAAGGCCCAGGGGGTACGCCCCCGGGTGTGGTTCGGCGAGCGCTGGATCACCTCGATCTTCGACCTGTTCGAGGAGAACGTCCGGTACTTCCCGCCGCTGCTACCGATCTGCGCCGACGAGGACCCGGTCGAGGTGCTGCACGGCGGTGGCGTCCCGGAGCTGTCCGAGCTGCGGTTGCACAACGGCACCGTCTACCGGTGGAACCGCCCGGTGTACGACATCATGAACGGCCGTCCGCACCTGCGGGTGGAGAACCGGGTGCTGCCGGCCGGCCCGACCGTGGTCGACATGCTGGCCAACGCCGCCTTCTACTTCGGGCTGGCGCGCGGGCTGGCCGAGTCGGACCGGCCGATCTGGAGCCAGCTCAACTTCAGCTCCGCCGAGGAGAACTTCCACACCGCCGCCCGACGGGGCCTGGACGCGGTGCTGCACTGGCCCCGGCTGGGCGAGGTGCCGGTCGTCAAGCTGATCCTGGACACCCTGCTGCCGGCGGCGGCGACCGGGCTGGACCGGTTCGGTGTCGCCCCCGCCGAACGGGACCGGCTGCTCGGCATCATCGAGCAGCGCTGTAGTACCGGTCGCAACGGCGCGGTCTGGCAGACCGAGACGGTGCTGGCCGCCGAGCGGCACCGTCACCTGGACCGGGACGCGGCGCTGCACCACATGGCCAACCGGTACGCCGAACTCCAGCGCAGCAATGAACCGGTGCACACCTGGCCGGTCGACTGATCCACTCCGGGCCGGCACCCGCCCGCCGGGCCACGCGTCCCCGGGCGGGGCCGGTGCTTTCCGGGTCGGTCAGGGGGTGCGGCGACGCGGCCTGGGCGCGGCGGTCACCGGCGGGTCGACCGGCGACCCGGTGCCCTGCTCGGGAGCGGGAACGGCCGGTGCCCCACCGGCGGCCGTGGGATCCGTCGCCGTGGCCCGGCTCCGCCGGGCCGGCCGGACCCGGCCGACCGCCACCGGCGCGGCGTCCCCGACCGGCGCACCGTCACCCGGGGCGGCGTCCCCCACCCGGGTGGCACCACCGTCACCCGGGTCGGCACCGTCATCCGGGGTGGTCGAACGTCCGCCCGGGGTGGTCGTGTCCCCGGCCGGGGAGTGAGACGCCGGGGTGGCCGGCAGGTCGGCGGGGGCGTCCGGGGTGGACGGTGGGAGCGGACCGGGGCCGGCCGGCAGGTCGTCCGGGCCGCCGCCGCGCGGGTGGGGCACCACCGGCGTCGACCGCAGGGCGGCGTGCCGCTCGGCCCGCTGGGCGAGCGAGGCCACCAGGACCGACCCCGCCGCCCCGACGATCACCGCGTACGGTGCGACCAGGTGGGCCGAGACCTGGGCCGGGGAGATCGTGGCCAGCCGGGGGACGGCGAGGAAGTAGGCGACCGCGACGAGCAGCGGCCCGGCCGCACCGGAGACCACCGCACCGAGCCGTAGCTCCGCCGTCCGGGCGGCCCGCCGGGCGGCCAGCGCGCCGATCAGCAGCGCCGAGCCCAGGGCGAGCAGCGCACCCGGCCAGTAGAGGTGGTCCCGCAGCCAGAACCGCGGGCTGTCCTGGGCGATCTGCCAGATGCCGAGCTGGGCGCTGGTCAGCCCCCTGCCGGCGAGCACCCCGTCGACGACGGAGACCACGGCCAGCAGCCAGAGCCAGCCCACGGTGGCGATCACGTTCGTCGCGGCGGCCCGGGAGTGCAGCGTCCAGACCGCCGCCACCAGCCCCACCAGCACGCCGACTCCGGCGTAACCGGCCGCGACGGTCTGCGGCGAGAAGGTGTCCGGTACGGACGCGGCCCGGGACGGCACCGCGACCAGCAGCACGGTGATCAGCGCGCCGACCGCGCCCGCCGCCGCGAGGGTGACCCGGTGCAGGGTGCCTCCGGCGGGGTCGGCGTCGCCGCGTTCGTGCAGCCGCTGGGCGCAGACGGCCCCGGCGACGGCGGACACGGCGGCGATCCAGGTCGCCCAGGCGAGACTGGCGAACCAGGAGGGCTCGCTGGCCCCGGTGTCGACCGGCGCCCAGTTGATGATGCCCAGGCCGTAGCCGAAACCCAGCTGTGCGGCACCGACGCCGGCGGCGACGCCGAGCGCGGTGAGCACCGATCCTCCCCAGCCCCGTCCCGCCATGCCGGGGACTGTAGCGTTCCGCGGCCGGGGCGGCGAGTCCTACGACCGCCGGAGCACGCCCGGTGACCGGGTGGGCAGCGGCCGGTACCGTTTCGGGGACGAGGCGGGAGCGGCATGGACGACGAGTACACCGAACAGGACCGGGCGGACGACGAGCGTCCCGGACGGGGCCGGCTGCTGCTCGGCGGCGCCCTGGCGACGGTCCTGCTGGCCGCGGTCGGCGGCACGGTCGGGTGGGTGCTGGCGGATCCCGGTGACCCGCAGGATGCCGCCGCCCCGGGGGCGGCACCCCCCGGCTCGGCCAGCCCGCTCGACACGCCGACCACCGTCCTACCGACCACCTCACGGGCCACCACGCCTCCCGCGCCCACCACCCGGGGCGGTCTGACGGTGCCCCGACTGGTCGGTCTGGACTTCGAGAAGGCGCGGGAGGAACTGCACGACCGGAAACTCGGCTGGCGGCTGGTCTTCGGCACCGGCTCCGGCCGGTCGGTGACCCGGACGGTGCCCGCCCAGGACACGCCGGTCCGGCCGGGCACCACGGTGCGGGTCGAGGTCAGCGGTCCGGCCCCCGAGGTCGACGTGCCGGACCTGGTCGGCGAGGACTGCGACGACGCGGCCGACGAACTGGGCGACCTGGGGTTGTTCCCCCGCTACCCCACCGGCGACCGCGGTGAGGTCACCACCCAGGTGCCCGCCGCCGACACGACCGCCCACTGGAACGACCAGGTCTCCCTCACCTGCGGTGCCAGCCCGGCGACGTCGACCCCCGGGGCGACGCCTACGCCGACGCCGTGACGGACGGGTCGCCGCGCCGCTCCCGGTGGACGGGGGCATAGCCCGTTACCGTTGAGTCGGAGGCCACGTTCACCGGGCCGCACCCCACCCCGACCGGGCCGGTCGGCCGGGCGCGACGTGGTGGGCCGGGGACCACGACGCGGTGGGTCGGCACCGGACGCCCGCCGGGTGGCGAGAGGACGTGCGATGAGCGACGACCGCCGGGAGCCACCCGCCGACGACGCGACCCGACCGCTGCCACCGGGCGGCGACGCGACCCGGCCCCTGCCACCGACCGGTGACGCGACCCGACCGCTGCCACCGGGCGGCGGGACGACCGGAGCCGGAGCGGCCGGTCCGCCGGTGTGGTCCGGGCGGGCCGGGGTGCCACCGCCCCGGGACGCCGACGCCCGGGACGCCGCCGAGTGGTACGGCGAGGATCCGCGTGGCCGGCGGTGGTGGACGCCGATCCTGCTGGGCGTCCTCGGGCTGGTGCTGCTCGGGCTCGTCGGGGTGACGGGCTGGCTGGTCCTGCGGACGCCGGGGTCCTCGTCGGACGGGACACCGACCCCGCCGCCGACCGCCGGGTCCACCACGGGCGTCGCCCCGACCAGTGCCACCCCGAGCACCGCCGCCCCGACCACCGGGCCGCCGACGACTCCACCGACCACCGCGTCGACGACCGGTCCGGCCGGAATTCCGGTGCCGCCGCTGGTCGGGCTCCCCCGGGAGACCGCACAGACCCTGCTGGGCCGGCTCGGGTTGTCCTACCGGGTGCTGACCCGGGAGTCGGACCGGCCGCCCGGCACCGTCCTGGCCACCGACCCGGAGCGGGGTGAAATGGTGTCACCGGGCGACGAGGTGACCCTGGTGGTGGCGGCCGGGCCGTCGGCGTCGCCGACCGGGACCGGCGGCACCGCCACCCCGACGGCCACCCCGACCGGGTGACGGGCCTCCACCGGCGCGCGGGGTGGCTCACCACATCCGGCGTCTGGTGCCGACCAGGCCCAACCCGGCCAGCGAGATGACCAGTCCGAGCAGACCGGAGTAGAACAGGGAGCGGGCCACGGCAGCCGGGTCGTCCGCCGGTTGCCGGGGTCCGGTGACCGTGGAGGTGCCACCACCGACGCCCGACTGCCCGGTGTTCGGGGCGACCGCCGGGTCGTGGGCGTCGGTGGGCACGTTCCCGCCCGACTGCCCGCTGTCCGGGGCGACCGCCGGGTCGTCCCCGGTCGGGACGGCGTCCTGGTCGGGGACGGCAGGCTGGTCGGGGACCGCGGCCTGGTCGGGGACGGCGGCCTGGTGGTCGGCCTGCCCGCTGTCGGTGTCGGCGGGGTCGCCCCGCTCGACCACGGTGATCTCGGGAGCCGGCACCGGCTCGGCGAGGCGGGTGACCGGCTCGGCCGGGTAGCGCGTCACCACCACGAGGGTGGTGACCGTGCCGATCAGGGCGAGCAGCCCGAAGGCGTACCTGATACGGGACCTGTGGTGCCGCCGCGCGGCGGGCAGATCGACCATGGCCATCCCAGGTTCAGGGGCCGGAACGCGCGGGTGGAGACTTCGCCGGGGTGGGCGTACCGATCCTATGCCGGTGGTACGCCCTCCGGCCGGGCAATCGGAAGTCAGCCCACCGTGATCGGGGCGCGGTTGAGCGGACGTCGTGACCGTGCGGTGTGCTGACGTGGTACGGCGGCGGCCCGGAGCTGGGTCAGTCCGGCCTGCTGGACGAAGATCGACCGGCGGCTCACCGCGTCTCCCGACGCGTTCAGCTGGTAGCCGTCGAGCCAGAGCCAGCCGTCGTACGTCGGCCAGTCGAGCACCCGGATCACGCGGAAGGTGATCGGCCTGAGGAACTGCACACTCGCGGCGCGAGTGACGTGCAGAACGTCACCGGAGCGGGGAAGCACATGGGCTCCTGGGAGGGTATGGCCGGCGTCGCGGGCCGACCGGGGCGGGACGGAGGACGAGGTGCGGGTCCGGCGACGGGGTTGTGCCTCGCGGGCCGGTGCTCGGTGTGGTGGTGGTCGGGCCGTACCCGCTGGTGGTGGACCGCCACCCGACCATCACCCGCTGCTCACGGGACTAGCGCTCCCACCGCCGCAGCCTCCAGGCGTGCAGCGGCGGGGTTTTCAACCCGGGGGCAGGTCTCGTTGACACAACTCGGCCCGGCCACCCGCCGACCGGTTAATCCCGGGGTGATGATCACACCGTGAGATCGACCGGGGACGGTGAGTGACTCGAACCATACGGACAGACTGCATGAGCCTGGTGCTCTATGCAAGTTGCACGTCGACTTTTGCTGATAGGTGAGCGCGACACGTGAACCGGGCGCTTGATCACGCCATCCCCCGAGCGGCACACTGGACGCCGGTTCCGCCGCCGCGGCCGGTCGGTGACCGGGCACCACCCCTGCCGCGAACGATCGCCCGCCGCGCGTCGTCGCGCCCCCGGCGGGTGTGGACGCCGGCGCGACCGACCGGAGGTAACGGGTGAGCGCGAGGCGCCAGCTTTTCCCGTCAGCGGCACCCGGAGGAACCCGATGAGCGAGCGGCGGAGCCCGACCATCCGGCGTCGCCGGCTCGGGGCGGAGCTGCGCCGGTTGCGCGACGGCGCCAACATCACCATCGAGGCGGTCGCCGAGCAGTTGGAGTGTTCCGCCTCGAAAGTCTCCCGGATCGAAACCGGTCACACCTCGGCGACCCCCCGCGACGTCCGGGACATGCTCCGGATCTACGGGGTGGTGGGCACGGAGAGCGACGAGCTGGTACAGATCGCCCGGGAGGCCAGGCAGAAAGGGTGGTGGCACCCGCACCGCTCGGTACTGGTGGGTGCCTACGTCGGTCTGGAGGCGGCGGCCGGCTCCATCCGGACGTACGAGCAGCAGGTCATTCCCGGTCTGCTGGTCACCGAGGAGTACGCCACCACGATGATCCAGGCGGCCCGTCCGGATTTGAGCGCGGACCAGGTGCAACAACGAGTGCGTGTCCGACTGGGCCGTCAGTCGTTGTTGACCCAGGACGATCCGGTCGATCTGCGGGTGGTGCTCGACGAGGCGGTGTTGAGGAGGCCGGTGGGCGGCGACGCGGTGATGCGTGGTCAGCTCAGGCGGCTGGTGGAGGTGGCCGAACTGCCGAACGTGACGTTGCAGGTCCTGCCCTTCGAGGTGGGAGCGCACGCCGGCATGGACGGGCCCTTCACGATTCTCGGTTTCCCCGACTCGGTGGATCCGGATGTCGTGTACGCGGAGAACGCCACGGGTGGGCTCTTCCTCGAGAAGAGCGACGAACTGCAGAAGTACAAGTTCATCTTCGATCAGATTCAAGCAGCGGCCGAGCGACCGGAGGAGTCCATCGCACACATCGCAGAACTGGCAGAGGAGCCGTTGTGGAAATGGCGACCGAGAGGTTCCCCGAGGACCTGACGCAGGCAACGTGGTTCAAGAGCTCAAGAAGTGGGCCGAACTGCGACAACTGCGTCGAGGTAGCGTACGTGATCGGGGCGGTCGGGGTACGGGACTCGAAGGACAAGACAGGTCCCGCCCTCGTTTTCGCCCCCGGGGAATGGAACGCCTTCGTCGCCGATGCTCGGAACGGCGCGTTCGGCCAACACTGACCAACGCAGCGTGGCGTTGACCGCGGGCCGGTCGGGGACACTCCCCGGCCGGCCCGTCGCCACTGGCGTTCCGCATCGTTGAACCCTCGGTACGGCGCTGGTCGACGACCCGCCGCATCCAGCGGCCACCGAGCGAGGCAGGCGATACGCAGATGACGACGATCGGTTCAGACAACCTCATCAACGGACCGGGGAAGACCGAACGCTTCGGGGGCAAGTACCGCGGCGCACGGCGCGACACCATGCTCACCGAGGTCGGTGGCGTCGACAGCGAGATGGGGCACGACGGTGTCTGTGCGGCCGAGCACTCCGGGTCGCCACTGTCGATGTCCGCGCTCGATCCGAACCCGCTCACCGAGCCGTCGTTCCCGTCGGACGGCTGGCCGTCGGAACCATGCGAGTCGCTGGTCGACCACCCGCTGATGCGCGGTCTGCTCCTGGAACTGCCGCCGAAGGGGAGCATACCGCCGCCCGGGTGGCTGGACGCGTGGTTCGAGGCGACCCGGGCGATCCTGGAACTGCTATACGTGCAGGGAGCCGACTACAGCCGGTGAAGCGGTCAGCGTGGGACCGCCGGTGGGCAGCGTCCGCTCGGCGAGCCGGTTGTGCCGCAGGCCGTGGCGCACCCCGATGGCGAGGACGACCAGCCCGCCCAGGGTCAGCGCCACCCCGGTGAACCCGTTGTCGGCGGTGAGGTCCAGACCGGCGGCCCGGAGCAGGCCCGGAACGGTGGCCAGCGCGGTGACCTGCACCGGCAGGCCGACCAGCGGGTGCGCGGCCGAGGCCCGCAGACCGTACGGCGCGGGGGTGTCCGGCGCGGCGGCGAACGCGCCCGCGCCGGCCCGCAACCGACGGACCCGGCGCACCGTCCAGGCCAGCACGGCGAGCGCGGGCACGGCGACCAGGGGGAGCTGACCGGCGGCCCGGTCGACCACGGTGTCCCCGGCGCTGGTCAGGCCGGCGGCCAGCACCGTCATGGTCAGGCCGACCCCGGCGACGGAGAGGGCGAGCAACCACCCGCTGCGCCGCCGCAGGGCGCGGGCCCGGTCCAGCCGGGGGAGTCCGTCCGCCACGACTCCGGCGGCGAGCCAGACGGCGGCGATCGACAGCAGCACGATGAGATGCCCATCCATGGACACAGCCTTGCCCAGAACGGTGTCCGGCAAATCCGGGGCGGCCCCCGGGTTCCACCCCGAAGCGTCCCGTAGGGGACGGCCGTCGGTCCGGCGTGCCGATGAGCCGGGCAGTGCCGTACCGGGGGCACGGGGCCGGCGTCGGGCCGCGCCGACCGGTCGTCCCCAGGCCGCGAAGGTGGCCCGTCGTCCTCAGGCCGCGAAGGTGGCCCGTCGTCCTCAGACCGCGAAGGTGGCCGGTCGTTCGGTGGCCGGGGCCGGGGGCCGCGCCTTCCACAGGCCGGTCTTCTGGCCGGCGAGGCGGGTCAGGTAGGCGGGGTTGAGGATGACGTACCGCCGCCAGAGCCGCTTCGGCTCCAGGCCGAGCCGCCAGAACCACTCCAGCCCGGCCCGCTGCATCCACGGCGGCGGCTGCTTGAGCAGGCCGGCGTGGTAGTCGAAGGCCGCCCCGACGGCCATCAGCGGCATGTCGAGCAGGGGCCGCATCGCGTACGTGAAGACCTCCTGACGGGGGCAGCCCAGCCCGACCAGGACGAGCCGGGCACCACTGGACCGGATCCGGTCGGCGATCTCGGCGTCCTCGCCGGGCCGCACCGCCCGGAACTTCGACGGCTCCACCCCGGCGATCTTCAGGGCGGGGAACATCCGCTCCAGCGCCGGGAGCAGCTTCGCCAGGGTCTCCTCGGTCGAGCCGTACAGATAGACCGGGAGCCCCTCGTCGGCGAAGCGGCGCAGCACGTGCAGGGTCAGCGTCGGACCGTAGACCCGGTCCGCCAGGCCGGCGTGGTGCAGCAGGTTGAGCGCCCAGCGCACCGGCTGCCCGTCCGGGGTGACCACGTCGAAGGAGTTGAGCCGGGCGTTGTGCGCCGGGTCGAGCACCCCGGTCATCACCCCGTGCACGGCCAGCGCGGTCAGCGCCAGCGGCCGGCGTTCCCGGGCCGCCGCGACGACCTGCTCGGTCGCCGAGGCGTAGTCGGTGGCGTCGACCAGGACGCCGAGGACGTTCCGCTTGCCCTGTGCGGTCATGCGCCCGGCACCCACTTGTCGACGTTGGCCTGGTAGATCTCCTGCATGATCATCGGTACGTCGTAGACCTGCTTCCAGCCCGGGTAGTCGGCCTGGAACGCCTCGTTCGAGCCGATCCACCACTTGTGGTCGCCGATCCGGTTCGCGTCGACGTACTCGGTGATCATCTCCTGGCCGGTGATCTGCTCGGCCAGCGCGAACGCCTCCCGGTTGGAGGTGTTGGAGTGCCGGCCGCCGCCCAGGTTGTAGACCGCCGCCGAACGCGGGGCACGGAAGAACGCCTCGAACGCCGACACCACGTCGGAGCTGTGGATGGCGTCCCGGACCTGCTTGCCCTGGTAACCGAAGATCTTGTAGGTGCGGCGCTCCATGTTGGCCCGCATCACGTAGCCGAGGAAGCCGTGCAGTTCGGTCGCCGAGTGCGCCGGGCCGGTCAGCGTGCCGCCCCGGAAACAGGCCGTCCGCATGTCGAAGTAACGGCCGTACTCCTGCACCATCACGTCGGCGGCGACCTTGGAGGCCCCGAACACCGAGTGCAGGCAGGCGTCGATCGACATGTCCTCACGGATGCCCTGCTCGTACGGGTGCCCCGGGGTGATCTCCCACCGGGTCGCCTGCTCCACCAGCGGCAGGCTGTTCGGCCGGTCGCCGTAGACCTTGTTGGTCGAGCAGTGGATCAGCGCCGCCTCGATGCAGTGCTCCCGCACGTTCTGCAGGATGTTGAGGGTGCCGACCGCGTTGACGTCGAAGTCGGTGAACGGATCCCGCACCGCCCAGTCGTGCGACGGCTGGGCCGCGGTGTGGATGACCACGGCGATGTCCCGGCCGTACCGGGCGAAGAGCTTGGCGAGGGTGTCCCGGTCGCGGATGTCGAGGCTGTGGTGCGCGTACGCCGATCCCAGCTCGTCGGTCAGCCGCCGGACGTTCCACGCGGTCGAGGCCTCGGCCCCGAAGAACTCCTGCCGCATGTCGTTGTCGATGCCGACCACGTCCAGGCCGAGCCCGGCGAAGTGCCGAACCGCCTCGGAACCGATCAGACCGCCCGAACCGGTCACCAACGCGACGCTCACACGACACTCCTGGTCAAGGTAGGAGGCTGGCAAAAACCATCGGAGCATAGCCTGACGTCCGGTACGCCCTGATACGAAGCGAGGGCCCCGCATCCTGCGGAGCCCTCGGCTGTCTCTGGTGGGGATGGGGGGAGTTGAACCCCCACGTCCTTTCGGACACACGGACCTGAACCGTGCGCGTCTGCCATTCCGCCACATCCCCGTGGCACGACCGTCGAACGCGGTGCTGCGCGACGTCCCGCCGTGGCCGGCGCGACCCGAACATGCTACCGGGTACTGCGGTCTCGCCCCGACCGGCTACCGTTCTCCCGAGCGGTCACCCTTCGTGGCGGTCGAAAGAGTAGCACGGTTGCAAGAGCTGTTCCGAACGGGCCGCCGCGCGGTGGCCGAGCGGCGCGCGAGCTGCGCGCGCGCCGTCCAGATACCATCATGTCCTCGGAACCCGAGGAGGAGCCGGTGAGCGTGCTGCAACGCTTCGAGAAGCGTCTGGAAGGCCTGGTCGAGGGGGCCTTCGCCAAGGTCTTCAAAGGGGTGGTCCACCCCGTGGAGATCCTCAACGCCATGCAGCGGGAGGCCGAGGCGCACAAGGCCATCCTCGCTGGTGGCCGCACCCTGGTGCCGAACCGTTACGTGATCGATCTCTCGCCGTACGACCACAGCCGGTTGGCGCCGTACGCCGCCGCGCTGGCCCAGGAGCTGGCCCAGTCGCAGGCGGAGTTCATCGGCGAGCAGGCGTGGACGGTCTACGGCGACGTGATCGTCGAGGTCGAGCGGGGCGAGGGGCTGGACACCGGCATGTTCCGGGTCACCGCAGAGGTCTACACCGGTGGCGAGGTCGCCCCGGTGTCCTCGCCCGGCGGCTACGACCCCGGCCCGCCCGGCTACCCGTCGTACGACCAGGGTGGTGGCTACGGCCCGCCGCCGGGGCACGGTGGCGGCGCCCGCAACGTCCGGCTGGTCTCCGGCGACGGCCGCACCTACCCGTTGCAGATGGGTTCGACGGTCATCGGCCGGGGCGACCAGGCCAACCTGCGGCTGCCGGACGTCGGGATCTCCCGGCGACACGCCCGGCTGGACTTCGACGGCGGGCAGGTCGTGCTGACCGATCTCGGGTCCACCAACGGCACCATGGTCAACGGCCAGCGGGTCTCGGCCGTCGCCCTCAACCCGGGCGACATGATCCAGCTCGGCACCACGACGTTGACCTTCCGCGTGGACGGCTGACCCGCCTTGCCGGAACTCGTCATCACCGTCGCCCGGTTCGGGTTCCTGATCCTGCTGTGGATCTTCGTGTTCACGGTGGTCGGTGTCATCCGACGGGATCTCTTCGCGGGTGCCCGGTCGGGCCGGCTGGTGGCCGCGCCCCGCGCGGTCGGGGCCTCGACCCAACAGCCGACGGCGAAGCCGGCGAAGGTGAAGCGGGGTCGGGCGGCCCACCAGTTGGTGGTCACCGCCGGCCAGCTCGCCGGCACCCGGATCACCCTCGGCGAAGCGCAGATCACCATCGGGCGGGCCGAGGATTCCACCCTCGTCATCACCGACGACTACGCCTCCGCGCGGCACGCCCGGCTGGTGCCCCGCGACGGGCAGTGGTTCGTCGAGGACCTCGGTTCGACTAACGGCACGTACCTCGATCGCGCTAAGGTCACCGGACCGACCCCCGTCCCCCTCGGCGTGCCGATCCGTATCGGCCGCACCTCTCTCGAATTACGGCCATGACTCTGACCCTGCGCTATGCGGCCCACAGCGACCGCGGTCTGATCCGAGACGGAAACCAGGACTCCGTCTACGCCGGGCCGCGGCTCCTCGCCGTCGCCGACGGCATGGGCGGCATGGCCGCCGGTGACGTCGCCAGCAACATCGTCATCGGTGCCATGGCGCCGCTCGACGAGGACGTCCCGGGGGACGCGCTCGTCGACGCGCTGCGATCGGCCGTGGGCACCGCCAACCAGCAGCTCCGCGACACCGTGGACGCCAACCCGCAGCTGGAGGGGATGGGCACCACACTCACCGCGACCCTCTTCTCGGGCAGCAAGCTCGGCATGGTCCATATCGGTGACTCCCGGGCCTACCTGCTGCGCAACGGCGAGTTCGCCCAGATCACCAAGGACGACACCTACGTCCAGATGCTCGTCGACGAGGGGCGGATCAGCGCGGAGGAGGCGAGCAGCCACCCCCAGCGCTCGCTGCTCACCCGCGCCCTCGACGGCCGGGACATCGACCCGGAGTACAGCGTCCGGCAGGTGCTGCCCGGGGACCGTTACCTGATCTGCAGCGACGGCCTCTCCGGTGTGGTCAGCGCGGAGACCATCGGCGACAGCCTCCGGGAATACACCGACCCGCAGCAGTGTGTCGAGCGGCTGGTGCAGCTCGCCCTGCGCGGCGGTGGCCCGGACAACATCACCGTGATCATCGCGGACGCCACCGACCAGGACATCGTCGAGGCGAGCCCGATCGTCGGCGGGGCCGCGGCCCGGGACCGGGGGATGGCCACCGCGGCCGACGACTCCACCCCGGCGGCCCGCGCGTCGGCGCTCTCGGCACCGCGTCCGCCCGCTCCGGAGGACCCGGCGGCCCACCGGGACGACGACCCGGACCGCCCCCGCCGACCGCTGCGCACCGCGGCGATGCTGGCGGCGTTGCTGGTCATCCTCGGCGGGGGGCTCTTCGCCGGGTGGAGCTACACCCAGCGGCAGTACTACGTCGGGGCGACCGACAACGGGCAGCTCGCGGTCTTCCGGGGGGTGCCCGGCCAGGTGGTCGGCCTCGACCTGTCCAGCGTGCACTCGATCAGCCAGGCCAAGCTCGACGACCTCACCCCGGCCGCCCAGGAGCAGGTCAAGCAGGGCATCCAGGCCAAGAGCCAGACGGATGCGCAACGCCGGCTGGCCGAGCTGACCAGCGAGGACCCGACCAACCCGAACCTCAAGCCGGTCTGCCCACCGGCACCGTCGCTCGTCAGCGGCTCCCCGGTGCCGCCGACGCCCACGCCGACGCCCACTCCCGGGACGCCCACTCCCGGGACGCCCACCCCCGGCGTGTCCACCCCCGGCCCGACCGGCGTTCCGGGTGCCACCGGTACCCCCACGCTGCCCACCACACCCGACGCCTCGGTCTCCGACGCGGTTCCGCCGGCCGGAGACCCGGCGGGCTGCCGGTCGCCCGAGTGACGGTCGGCTGAGATCCGAGGGACACCTCCTTGACCGCAGCGGCCCAACCGGTAGTCTCGCCCGCCACGACGGGCGAGCGGCCCGGCGTACGCCTGGCGCGGTCCCGGCGTAACGCCGAACTGTCCCTGCTGTTGCTGGCGATGGTGCTGGTGGCCGCGTACGGGGCGATCGTCGAGGCGAACCTGCTCGACACCGTCACCCGTGACTTCTGGATGCCGGCCGCCGCGCTCGGGCTGGTCTTCCTGGGCATGCACCTGGTGATCCGCTGGCTCGCGCCGTTCGCCGACCCGGCGCTGCTGCCGGCGGTGGCCCTGCTCAACGGCGTCGGGGTGGGCTTCCTGCGCCGGCTCGACCTGGCCAAGGCCGCCCCCGCCGAACGGGAGACGCTGGCCATCTTCGCCGGCACCGGTGGCCGCCAGTTGGCCTGGACGCTGGCCGCGGTGATCCTGGCCGCCGGGCTGCTGGTGGTGATGCGCGACCACCGGGCGGTCTCGCGGTACGCGTACACCCTGGGGTTGGCCGGCATCGTGCTGGTGATGATCCCGGCGGTGCTGCCCGGCCGGTTCTCCGAGATCAACGGCGCGAAGCTGTGGATCCGGGTCGGCGGGTTCAGCATCCAGCCCGGTGAGTTCGCCAAGCTGGCGCTGCTGGTCTTCTTCGCCTACTACCTGGTCCGCAAGCGTGAGGTGCTGTCGCTGGCGAGCCGCCGGGTCCTCGGCATCGACTTCCCGCGTGGCCGGGATCTCGGCCCGGTGCTCGGGGTCTGGTTGATCAGTCTGCTGGTCCTGGTCTTCGAGAAGGACCTCGGCACCTCGCTGCTCTACTTCGGCATGTTCGTGGTGACGCTCTACATCGCCACCGAACGGGTCAGCTGGCTGTTGATCGGTCTGGTCCTCTTCTTCGGCGGGGCCTACCTCGCCTACGTGCTGGGCGGCACGGTGGGCGGCCCGTTCGCCAACTTCTACACCCGTGCCGAGATCTGGCTCGACCCGTTCGCCGAGCCGTACGACCGGGGTTACCAACTGGTGCAGGGGCTGCTCGGCCTGGGCAGCGGCGGCCTGTTCGGCTCCGGTCCGGGCGCCGGGGAGCCGTTGGAGATCCCCGAGGTGCAGAACGACTTCATCTTCGCCGGCATCGGCGAGGAGATCGGCCTGTTCGGGTTGACCGCGCTGCTGGTGGTCTACCTGCTCATCGTCGAGCGGGGGCTGCGGGCCGGGCTGGCGGTGCGGGACTCGTTCGGCAAGCTGGTCGCCGGTGGTCTCGCCTTCACCCTGGGGCTCCAGGTCTTCGTGATCGTCGGCGGGATCAGCAAGCTCATCCCGCTGACCGGTCAGACCACCCCGTTCCTGTCCGCCGGTGGCTCGTCGCTGATGGCGAACTGGCTGCTCATCGCGGTGCTGCTGCGGATCTCCGATGCCGCCCGGCGACCGGTGGCCCAGGGCGGCGGTCCGGCGGCCCGGCCGGGTGGCGGCCCGCCGGAACAGCTGCACGGTGCTCCCACGGAGGTGATCCGCCCGTGAACGCGCCCCTGCGCCGCGTCGGCGTCGTCGTCATGGTCCTGTTCGGTCTGCTCTTCGCCAACCTGAACTGGATCCAGGCCTACAAGGCAGACGAATACCGCAACAGCGACTACAACGGCCGGGTGCAGGTGGCCGAGTACGAGCGACGGCGGGGCAACATCGAGGCCGGCGGTACCGCCGTGGCCACCAGCAAGGAGACCGGCGGCAAGCTGAAGTTCCAGCGCAGCTACCCGGCGGGGACGAAGTACGCCCACGTGCTCGGCTACAAGCCGGTCAACCTGGGCGACACCGGCATCGAGCGGCTGGAGAACGACTTCCTCGCCGGCACCAGCGACGCCCTGCTCGGCAACCGGATCAAGGACATGTTCACCGGCGACGAGAGCGGCGGCGGCAACGTGCTGCTGAGCATCTCGAAGCGGGCCCAGGACACCGCCTACGAGCAGCTGCGCAACAACCGCAACGGGGTGAAGAGGGGGGCGGCGATCGCCATCGACCCGCGTACCGGTGCGGTGCAGGCGCTCGTCTCGATGCCCAGCTTCGACCCGAATCCGCTGGTCGACCACGACACCAACGCCGCCTCCGCGGCCTACAACAAGTACGAGCAGGACCCGGACGGCCCGCTGAAGAACCGGGCGTTGTCGGAGACCCTGCCACCCGGCTCCACCTTCAAGATCGTGATCGCCGCCGCCGCCCTGGAGAACGGGGTCGGCAAGGACACCGAGATCCCGGCCGGGCCGAGCTGGACCCCGCCGACCTCGGGCACGCCGATCAGGAACGCCCACCCGTCGATCTGCCCGGAGGCACAGGTCACCCTGATCGACGCGGTCACCGAGTCGTGCAACACCGGCTTCGCCCAGCTCGGCGTGCGGCTCGGAGCGGACACGGTGAAGGAGAAGGCCCGGCAGTTCGGCTTCGAGCAGGACGACCTGACCGTCGGGCAGCTCGGCGAGGGGGGCCTGCCGGTGGCGGCCAGCCGGACCGGCGACATGCAGAACCCCGACGGCGGCACCGACCCCGCCGCGCTGGCGCAGTCCTCGATCGGCCAGAACAACGTCCGGATGACCCCGCTCCAGGGCGCGCTGATCGCCGGGTCGGTGGCCAACAAGGGCCGGCAGATGCGTCCCTACCTGGTCAAGCAGCTCCTCGGGCCGGACCGCACCACCAGCTACTACAACGCCCAGCCGCGGGAGTTGCGCCAGCCGGTCAGCGGGCAGGTCGCCGACGACCTGCGGGACATGATGGTCAGCGTGGTGAAGAACGGCACCGGCAGCTCGGCGGCCATCGACGGCTACACCGTCGGCGGCAAGACCGGCACCGCGCAGTCCGCCCCGGGCCGGCCCGACCACGGCTGGTTCATCGGCTTCGCGCTGGACAAGAACGGCAACGCGGTCTCCGCGGTCTGTGTGGAGCTGGAGCAGGCGGACAGCGGCGGCAGTGCCGAGGCGGCCCGGATCGGCGGCAAGATCATGCAGGCGGCCATCGCCGATGCGGGGGGCCGCTGACATGCTCAGCCCCGGCGTGCAGCTCGGTAACCGCTACCGTCTCGACGAGCGGATCGCCAGCGGCGGCATGGGCGACGTGTGGCGCGGCACCGACCAGGTGCTGGGCCGTACGGTGGCGGTGAAGAGCCTGCTCCCGGCGCTGCTCGACGAGCCCGGCTTCGCCGAGCGGTTCCGCGGCGAGGCCCGAACGATGGCCACCATCAACCACCCCGGCGTGGTGGACGTCTACGACTTCGGCAGCGACCAGGAGATCGCCTTCCTGGTGATGGAGTACGTCGAGGGCGACGCCCTGTCCGCGACGCTCAGCCGGGTCGGCCGGCTCACCCCGGCCCGGACGATGGCCCTGCTCGCCCAGGCCGCCGACGCGTTGCACGCCGCCCACGAGAAGGGCATCGTGCACCGGGACGTCAAGCCCGGCAACCTGCTCGTCCGGCCGAACGGCACGCTGGTGCTGACCGATTTCGGCATCGCCCGGTCCGAGCTGGTCGGCCAGCTCACCGCCGCCGGCTCGGTGCTCGGCACCGCCTCGTACATCTCCCCCGAGCAGGCCACCGGCGCGGTCGCCACCCCCGCCTCCGACGTGTACGCGCTCGGTGTGGTGGCGTACCAGTGCCTGGCCGGTCGTCGGCCCTTCGAGGGTGACAATCCCCTCGAGATCGCGATGAAGCATGTCCGGGACACCCCCCGGGCACTGCCCGGCGACATCCCGCCGCAGGTCAAGGCGATCGTGGAGCGGGCGATGGCCAAGGAGCCCGGTCACCGCTGGCCGAGCGCCGCCGCCCTGGCCGCCGTCGCCCGGCAGGCCAAGCAGGTGCTCTCCCAGCAGGCCCGCGCGGGCGGTGGGCACCCCGGTCCGGTCTCCGGTGGCCCGGTGTCCGGTGGTCCGGTGTCCGGTGGCCCGGTCTCCGGAGCGCCGGCCTCGCCCGCCGGTCCGATGGCCCGCGCGCAGGTGCCGTCCGTGCCCCGGCAGCAGCCCGCCGCGCTGGCCCACCAGCAGCACCGCCCCCCGCAGGCCCGGCCGCCGGTCGGTGGACAGGCCAGACCGCCGGTCAGCGGGCAGGCCCGGCCCCCGATGGGTGGGCAGGCCCGGCCCCCGGTCCAGGCCCGGCACCCGCAGCCGCCGGTGGTCCAGCGTCCACCGGTCCCGGCCACCCCGAGCTACCAGCAACCCCGGGGTGCCGCGTCGGTGCCCCCGATGCCGGTCCGGTCCGACCGGCCGATGGGATACGCCCGGCATCCACTGCCGCCCCCCGCCCCGGAACGTGGTTCCCGGACGGGCATGGTGACCCTGGCCATCCTGCTGGCCATCCTGGTGCTGGTCTGTTCCGGGGTGCTCTCCTACGCGACGCGGAACAACCTGCTGAGCGGTGATCCGAGCGCGCCGCGTACGACGTCCGGCGCGCTGAGTGCCCACGAACGCGACGTTCCGGCCGGAACACCGTACCGTCGGGTGGTACGGCCCGGACCGGGTGCCGGCGAGACGACGACGAGCGAAGGACGACGAACGCGATGACAGCCCAGGCCCGCCTGCTCGGTGGCAGGTACCAGGTCGGCGAGCTGCTCGGTTACGGCGGCATGGCCGAGGTGCACCGCGGTCGGGATCTCCGGCTCGGTCGGGACGTCGCGATCAAGATGCTCCGGACCGATCTGGCCCGGGACGCCACCTTCCAGATGCGGTTCCGCCGGGAGGCGCAGAACGCGGCCTCGCTGAACCACCCGGCGATCGTCGCCGTCTACGACACCGGTGAGGAGACCGCGCCGACCGGCGAGACCCTGCCGTTCATCGTGATGGAGTTCGTGAACGGGCGGACCCTCAAGGAGGTCCTCGGCGTCGAGGGGCGGCTCCAGCCGCGCCGGGCGCTGGAGATCTGCGCCGACATGTGCGCGGCCCTGGAGTTCAGCCACCGGCACGGGATCATCCACCGGGACATCAAGCCCGGCAACGTCATGCTGACCCAGACCGGCCAGGTCAAGGTCATGGACTTCGGCATCGCCCGCGCGTTGGCCAGTGGTGCCACCACGATGACCCAGACCAGCGCGGTGATCGGTACCGCCCAGTACCTGTCCCCGGAGCAGGCGCGCGGCGAGGCCGTCGACGCCCGCTCCGACGTGTACGCCGCCGGTTGCGTGCTGTTCGAGCTGGTCTGCGGCCATCCGCCGTTCGTCGGCGACAGCCCGGTCAGCGTGGCGTACCAGCACGTGCGGGAGGCCCCGCCGACGCCCAGCGACATCAACCCGGACGTCACCCCGGCGATCGACGCGATCGTGCTGAAGGCGCTGTCCAAGAACCCGCTCAACCGCTATCAGAGCGCCGGCGAGATGCGGGCCGACCTGCTCCGCGCCGCCGCCGGTCGGCAGGTGATGGCCACCCCGGTGATGAGCCAGGACGAGACCACCCCGATGGCGGCGGCCGCGGCCGGCTACCCGACGCAGGTGATGGGTCAGCAGACCCGGCAGATTCCGGCGAGGGTCGGCGACCCGCAGCGCCGGAAGAGTTCCTCCTGGGTGATCGCGGCGTTCGCGGCGGTCGGCGTGCTGGCGGTGATCGCCCTGGTGGCGGCCCTGCTGATGAACGGCGACAAGCCCCGGACGAGCCCGGTGCCCAACCTTGCGGGCAAGACGCAGGCGGCGGCGTTCACCGAGATCCAGAACGCCGGGCTGGTGCCGGCGACCGGTGACCCGGTCTTCGACAGCACCTGCAAGAAGGGGACCGTCGCCAGGCAGGACCCGCCGGCGGGCACCCCGCTGCAGGAGAACCGTCAGGTGACGGTGAACATCTGCGGTGGCCCGCAGGAGGTCTCCATCCCGGCCGGGCTGGTCGGCTCGCAGTTCGACAACGTCAAGCCGCAGCTGGACCGGCTCAAGCTCGTCGTCGAACGCAAGGACATCAACAGCGACCAGCCGGCCGGTCAGGTCACCAAGGTGACGCCCGACTCCGGCAGCAAGGTCGCCGAGGGCACCAAGGTGACCGTGGAGGTCTCCCGGGGCAACATCCGGGAGGTCCCCCGGGTCACCGGTCTCACCGAGGACGAGGCGCGCAAGGAGCTGCAGGCGGCCGGCTACGAGGTCAGGGTGCGTGAGGGCGACGAGGTGCCGGCGGACCAGGCCGGCCGGGTGAGCGCACAGAACCCCAAGGCTGGCAGCAACCTGGCCAAGGGGCAGACGGTGACCATCGAGGTCTCCGTTCCCGAGCCCACCGAGGAGCCGCCCCCGCCGACCCCGACCACGCCGGCGCCGACGACCACGCCGCCCGGTGACGGTGGGGGTGGCGGGTTCCCGCTGCCCACGCCGCCGTTCCGGACCGAGGACCGGTGATCCGTACCCGGAGGTGACGGCCCGGCCCACCCGGGCCGGGGCCGATCGGCACCCGCCCGGGCCGGGCCGTCCCCAGGGTGACCCGCGGGTAGACCCGGCGCCCGGGCCGGTGCCGGCGGGGCGGTCGGGTCAGCCGGCGGCGAAGGCGGCCAGCCGGCGGGCGTCGACCTCGGCGGCCAGCCCGGGGGCGCGCTCCAGGGCCTCCGGGTGACCGCAGGCGGCCACCCAGTTCGCCAGCATCAGGTGGCCGCCCTCGGTGAGCACCGACTCCGGGTGGAACTGCACCCCCTCGATCGGCAGGGTCCGGTGCCGCATCGCCATCACCACGCCCGACTCCGTCCAGCCGGTGACCTCCAGCTCCGCGGGGAGCGTCTCGGGGAGCACCGCCAGCGAGTGGTAGCGGGTGGCGGTGAACGGGTCGGGGAGGCCGGCCAGCACCCCGACCGAATGGTGCCGTACCTCGGACGTCTTGCCGTGCAGCAACTCCGGTGCCCGGGTGACGGTCGCGCCGAACGCCTCACCGATCGCCTGGTGGCCGAGGCAGACGCCGAAGATCGGCAGCTCACCGCCGTACCGGTGGATGATGTCGAGGCAGTTGCCGGCACGGTCCGGGCTGCCCGGCCCCGGCGAGAGCAGGATGCCCGCCGCGCCGACCCGGCCGACCTCGGCGACGTCGATCTCGTCGTTGCGCCGGACCTCGCAGTCCACCCCGAGCTGGCCCAGGTACTGCACGAGGTTGAAGACGAAGGAGTCGTAGTTGTCGATCACGAGGACACGCATGGGCTCACCGGCTTGGAGAGGGGGCGGGCGGGGTGTTGTTCCGGTCGGTGTCGTACGGCAGCTCGTGCCCGTCGCCGGCCGGCGCGTCGGGGTCGACGGTGGAGTCGCCGCCCGGGTTGCCGGAATCCTGGGTGACCTGCACGTCGTCGAAGGGCAGCAGCGGCTCGGCCCAGGGGAAGACCACGTACCAGAGCAGCGCCACCGTCGCGGTGGCGAGCAGCACCGACCCGACCAGCTTGCCGGGCAGCCCGAAAGGCAACTTGCGCCAGATCCAGGAGTACATCGTCGTCAGCCCCGCAGTTCCGCCGGTGGACCCTCGGACTTGGGCTGCGCGTGGTCCAGCTCGGCGTGGACGATCAGGCGCTGGTAGTTGTCGAACTTCGGGTTGCAGGTGGTCAGGGTGAGCAGTTTCCGGGTCGCCTTCGCGTTCGGCTCGCCGGGCACCGGCGCGACCACCTCGACCTGGTCGGGCCGGACGATCCGGGACTGGTACACCTTGTAGACGTACCAGTCCTGCTTGCCCTCCAGGACGATCGCGTCGCCCACCTCCAGCTCGTCCAGCCGCCAGAAGGTGGCCCGGTTACGGTGCCCGGCGACGGAGAAGTTGCCCACCTCGCCGGGGAGGGCGCTCTTCGGGTAGTGGCCGGGGGCGTACCGGATGTCCTGCTGGGTGACGCCCTCGACGACGACCCAGTTCTTGTCGAGGCTGGGGATGTAGAGCCCGGCGATCGGCTTGCCCTCGGCCGGGGCGACCGGCTTGGCGCTCGGGCTGACCGTCGGGTCGCCGGTCGGCCCCCAGGCCTGGGCCAGTTGCTCGTTGAGCTTGCTCTGGTGGGCGTCGACCAGGGCGGACTTGCCCCAGATCTCGTACCCGGCGAAGAGGAGCACCACCAGACCGAAGGTGATCAGCACCTCGCCGCTGACCCGGACGCCGGTGCGCAGCCGGGAGCCGAAGGTGGGCCGGGTCAGCTCCGAGTAGACGCTCTTGTAGCCCTCGCCGGTCTGCTCGGGGCGGAGCTGGACCACCCGCTCGCCGCGCCGGGGCGGCGGTGGGGGCTCGGCGGGACCAGCGGAGCGGACGTCCTCGGGGACGGGTGGCACCGCGCCCATCAGGGCGGTGGAGTCCAGTGCCGGGCCGGTCGGCCGGGCCGGCACCACCGGCAGCAGCGCGGTGGCCGCCGGGTCCACGGCGGCCGGGTGCGGGCCGCCCGCGGCGCCGGACGGGCGCGGCGTTCCGTCCGGCGCGGCGGCCCGGAGCCGACCCGTCTCGACGGGCGGCACCGGACGCGGGGCGGCACCGGGGAGGCCGGGACCGTGCTGGGGTCCGGTCGCCGTCGGTGCGGGTCGGGCCGGCGTCGGGTGCCGCTCGGCGTTCTCCGGGTGGTGGCGTGGTGGTGTGCCGGGACGGTGCGGCGGGGGCGTCCCCGGCTGTGGGCGTCCGGCCTCCGCCGGGGTGGGGCGACCCGGCCAGGCGGGCGGCGGCTGGCGGGTCGGCAGCGCCGGGGCGGGCCAGGGGCCGGTCGGCCCCGACGGACGCCCGGGACCGGCCGACGCGGCACCGGCGGGTGCCGGGCCGGTGCGGTCGGGACCGGCGGGTGCGGGACCGGCCGACGCGGGGTCGGTGCGGGCGGGGGACGGGTCGGCGGACCGGTCGACCCTGGGCAGGAAGGCGGTCGGGCCGTCGTTCCGGTCGCCGTCGCGCGGTCCCCCACCCTGGTAGGTCATCGAGGCACCGTCGCCGATCGCAACGCGGTCGAGTCCTCGAACGCCGGCACGGAGACCGTGCCGACGTGCTCGGAGTAGCCGAGCTGGTAGTGGTCGACCGCCTGCTTGAACAACCCGACTCCCTGAGAGCCGGCGAGGGCCTGCTGGAGGGCAGCGGGATCGCCGATTGCTACGATCTTGAATGGTGGCGAGTGCACCCGGCCGTGCAGCAGCAGGGTGTTACCGACGCAGCGTACCGCGCTGGTGGACAGCACGCGGACGTTCATGATGGACATGGCCTCCGCGCCGCCGGCCCAGAGCGCGTTGACCACCGCCTGCACGTCGCCCTGGTGGACGACCAGGTCGTCGTTGGTGGCGCCCTTGGGCATGGTGCCGTCGCCACGTCGGGGCGCGTCGTTCAGCTCGACGGTCACCCCGGAGCCGGTGAGGGCGGTGAAGCCGGCCGCCTGTCGGAGCCCCCGGGCACGGTCGCGCTGCTCCTTGATCGGCGCGTCGGTGTCGGCCAGGGCCGAGGTGTCGGCCTCCACGTCGGCGCGGAGCCGGGCGGCCCGCAGCTCGCTGGCGGCCACCTGCTCCCGGCGGTCCTCGATGAGCTGGGTGAGCTGGGGCCGGCGGTCCTCCCGCAGGGCGGTGCCGCCCGCCGTGGTCGCCGTGGTGGTGAAGAGCAGCCCGGCGGCGGCGGCGATCAGCGGCACGCCGACCGACCAGCCCGGTCGGCGCTGCCTCGGCCGTCGCGGCAGGAAGGCGACGACCGCCCGACGCATGGCCTTCTGCCAGGACGCCGCACCGGATGTGTACTCCACCGAGCGTTCCTCTCCCGTCTTCTGGTGACGCCCGTCACGGGCGGGCGCGGTCGCCGGCGTCGCGTCGACCCGCCCGATCCGGTCACCGCGTGCACCGGATCGACCCCATTCATGGCCTGGAGCGGCCTTCCGGACTACGCTAGCTGTCGAACATTATTGGCCATGGACCGTCGCCCCCGCGCCCGGTTGTCAGGCCGGACGAGGTCGTCACCCCTCTGGAGAGCGTCGTGCCCAAGTCTCAGGTCCGTAAGAAGAAGGTGTACACCCCGCCGACGGACGTTCGTCCGACGACGACAGCGGCGACGCGCAAGCCTAGCCCGGTGTGGCTGCCGGCGATCGCCGTCGCGCTGATCGTCGGTGGTATCGGCTGGCTGGTGGTCTACTACCTCTCCGCCCAGGAATGGCCGGTCGCCTCGTGGGGCTACTGGAACCTCGCGGTCGGTTTCGGCGCGATGGTGAGCTCGCTGGTCCTGCTCTCCCGCTGGCGTTGAGCGCCGCGCTCCGGCGCGCTCCGCGACACGTGCCAGGTCACCCTGGACGCCCCCAGCCCGGCACTGCGGCGTCGGGAGCCCTATGGTGTCCGCAGGGCGGCGTGGCCTGGTGCGAGAAGATTCACGTTACCGTCGGGTAACTTTCGCGTAGGCTGCACTGCATGACCGAGCGGAGCGAGGTCATCGACCGGTCCGGTCGGGGGTGCGACGGCGGCACGCCGGCCACCCCCTGAGCCGGCCCCCGGTCGCCGAGCCGCTCGACAGGCAGCAGACCGGGAGGCCGACTCGATGGGCAGCGTCCAGATCGTCACCACGATCCTTGCCGCCGCCATCACCGCCGTGGCGGTGTGGCTCGCGGTACGCGCGGTGCGGAACATGGTGGCCGTCATCCGGCTGGGCCAGCCCGCGCCGGAGCGGTTCGCCGACAAGGGCGCCCGGGCCAGGACCATGCTGGTCGAGACGGCCGGCCACACCCGGATGCTCCGGTGGGGCGTGGTGGGTGCCGCGCACTGGTTCGTGATGGTCGGCTTCATCGTGCTGTCGCTGCTCGTGCTGGAGGCGTACTTCGAGGTCGTCTCGCCGACCGGTGGCCTGCCGCTGATCGGCGGTCTCGCCGTGTACGGCCTGGTCACCGAGGTGATCGCGGTGCTCGGCGTGGTCGGCATCGTGGTGCTGATCGGGATCCGGGTACGCAACCGGCCGACCCGTCCGGGCGGACGCTCCCGGTTCACCGGCTCCACCATGTGGCAGGGCTACTTCGTCGAGGCGGTCGTCCTCGCGGTGCTGGTCATGGGTTTCGTGATCCGGGGTTTCAAGGTCGCCACCGACCACTTCGAGTACCCGCTCTGGGCGACCCCGGTCAGCCACGCCGTCGGCGCGCTGCTGCCTGCCTGGCCGGCGGGCGTGAGCGTCGCCGCCCTCGTCAAGATCGCCATCTCGATGACCTGGTTGATCGTCATCGCGCTGAACGTGACCATGGGCGTCGCCTGGCACCGCTTCCTCGCGTTCTTCAACATCTTCTTCAAGCGTGAGCCGACCCGGCCCGCCGGCTCCGGGCTCGGCGCGCTGCGGCCGATGACGAGCCAGGGCAAGCCGCTCGACTTCGAGGAGGCCGACCCGGAGAAAGACCAGTTCGGTGTCGCGCAGGTCGAGCAGTTCTCCTGGAAGGGCCTGCTCGACTTCAGCACCTGCACCGAGTGCGGTCGCTGCCAGTCGCAGTGCCCGGCCTGGAACACCGGCAAGCCGCTGTCGCCGAAGCTGCTCGTGCTCAGCCTCCGCGACCACGCGTACGCCAAGGCGCCCTACCTGCTGGCCGGGGGCGGCAAGGACCTCACCGGCGAGGAGAAGGCGACCCAGGCGCAGCTCGCCCACCTCGACGTGCTCACCCTCGCCGAGGCCGAGAAGCCGCTGATCGGCGACGCCGAGGCCGGCGGCGTCATCGACCCGGACGTGCTGTGGTCCTGCACCACCTGCGGAGCCTGCGTCGAGCAGTGCCCGGTCGACATCGAGCACGTCGACCACATCGTCGACATGCGCCGCTACCAGGTGCTGATCGAGTCGAGCTTCCCGTCCGAGGCCGGGGTGATGCTGCGCAACCTGGAGAACAAGGGCAACCCGTGGGGCGCCCCGCAGAACACCCGCGAGGACTGGACCAAGGGGCTGGACTTCGAGGTGCCCCGGGTCGGCGCGGTCGACGACTTCGAGTACCTGTTCTGGGTCGGCTGCGCGGGCGCGTTCGAGGACCGGGCCAAGAAGACCACCCGGGCGGTCGCCACCCTGCTGCACGAGGCGGGCGTCTCCTTCGCCATCCTCGGCGAGGGCGAGACCTGCTCCGGCGACCCGGCCCGCCGGATGGGCAACGAATTCGTCTTCCAGATGCTCGCCCAGCAGAACGTCGAGACCCTCAACGAGGCGTTCGAGGGCCGGGAGAAGACCAGCCGGAAGATCGTGGCGACCTGCCCACACTGCTTCAACACCCTGGGCAACGAGTACGGCCAGCTCGGCGGCGACTTCGAGGTGGTCCACCACACCCAGCTCCTGGCCCACCTGGTCAGCACCGGTCGACTCACCCCGGTGCAGCCGGTCGACGGCGGGGTCACCTATCACGACCCCTGCTACCTGGGCCGGCACAACCGGGTCTTCGCCCCACCGCGGGAGGTGCTCGGCAGCGCCGTCAACGGCGGCAGCGGCGGCGGCGACAGCGGGATCGTCGAGATGCCGCGCAACAGCGAGCGCTCCTTCTGCTGCGGTGCCGGCGGTGCCCGGATGTGGATGGAAGAGAAGATCGGCAAGCGGATCAACGTGGACCGGGTCGAGGAGGCCATGTCCACCGGGGCGCGGACGGTCGCCGTCGGCTGCCCGTTCTGCTCGACGATGCTCAACGACGGGGTGAACGGCAAGGGGGCCGGCGAGCAGGTCGAGGTGGTCGACGTGGCCAGCGTGCTGCTCCGCTCGGTCAGGCCGGACACCGCGCCCGGCGAGAAGGAGACCACGCCGACCGCCGGCTGAGGTCGTACCGGCGGACCAGGCGGACGCACGACGGCGGCGGCACCGGACCGGTGCCGCCGCCGTGGTCGTCAGGACGCCCGTGGTGGTCAGGAGGACGTGGCGCCGATGATCGCCGCGGAGGTCGCCACGGTGGTGGCCGTCATGATCGCGGCCTGGGTCTCCTCGATCGCCTTCTTCGTCGCCGCGGACGCCCAGTCCCCGGCGGCGATCTCCGTGGTGCGGGCCTTGAGCCGCTCCTTCGGCAGCTCCCGGAAGAGCTTGCGGTCCAGCCCGACCGCGCGGGTCAGGCCGAGCAACGCGGCCGTCCGGGCCTCCACCGGGCCGTCGGCGAGCAGCGCGTCGACCATCCGCTGCCGGGCCGCCGTCTCCGCCACCGGCTCCGCGCCGGTCGGTGACGGATAGCGGGTACGCGGGAAGACCAGCAGCACCCGGTCGGACTCCCGGCGCAGCACCCCCGCGTCGACCAGGCCCGCCAGCACCCGGTCGGGCAGTCCCTTGGCCAGCCGGCTGATCCAGTCCTTCGGCCGGCGACGCCTGCCGTCGGCGGCCACCTCGGCGAGGGCGGCGTCGAGCACCTGGTGGCCGGTCGGCGTGGGGTCGGTCACCACCAGCCGGTCGTCGACCACCTCGACCCGACCGGCGAGGGCCAGCTCCAGCAGCACCGCCCCGGACAGCCCGTAGTCGAGGTGCGGCCGACCGAGCCGGTTCACCCCCTCGTCGTCGTAGGCGAGCAGGACCAGTTCGGCGGCGAGGGTGAGCGGTGCCATGCCGTCCACGCTAACCCCGTGGCGCGATCCCCGCAGACGGGCGGAGCCGACGACGGCTCCGGTGACCGTGAGCCACGCCCCGGTGACCGCGGGGCGCGGTCGTGGAACAATCATGCCCATCGACGGTCTGGTGCTCGGCACGCTGTTGCCCCTGGTCGGCTTCGTGCTGCTGACCGCCGGCAACGCGTTCTTCGTCGCGGCCGAGTTCGCCCTGGTCACCGTCGACCGGGCGGAGATCGACCGGCGGGCCGAGGCCGGTGACGCCACGGCCGCCACGGTCCGCCGGGCGCTGCGCGAACTCTCCTTCCAGCTCTCCGGGGCGCAGCTCGGCATCACCCTCACCGCGCTGCTCACCGGCTACCTCGCCGAGCCCGCCCTGTCCCGGCTGTTCGATCCGCTGCTGGCCCCGCTGGGCGGCGCCGACCGGTTCGGCCCGCTGCTCGCCCTGGCGCTGGCCACCCTGCTGTCGATGCTCTTCGGCGAACTGGTGCCCAAGAACCTGGCGCTGGCCCGACCGATGCCGGCGGCGCTGGCCACCGCCGGCCCGATGCGGGCCTTCTCCCGGGCCTTCGGTTGGCTGATCAGGGGGTTGAACGGCTCGGCGAACCGGCTGGTCCGCCAGCTCGGGGTGGAGCCGCAGGAGGAGTTGGCCAGTGCCCGGTCCCCCGAGGAGCTGGGTCTGCTCGCCGCCATCTCGGCCCGCGCCGGTGCGCTGCCGCCGGACACCGCCATGTTGCTGCGCCGCACCATCCGTTTCGGCGACAAGCGGGCCGCCGAGGCGATGACCCCCCGGGTGGACGTGATCGCGCTGCGGGCCACCGCCACCGTCGCCGAACTGCTGGACCTGTCCCGTCGGACGGGCCGGACCCGGTTCCCGGTCTACGAGGAGACCCTGGACCTGGTCACCGGGGTCGCGGCCGTGCCCGACGCGCTCGGTGTGCCGCTGACCGCGCGGGCCGGCACCACCGTCGCCTCGGTGGCCCGCGAGCCGGTGTACGTCCCGGAGAGCCTCGATCTCGACGGCGTGCTGGCGGCGCTGAAGGCCGCCGGGTCCGACCTGGCCATCGTGGTCGACGAGTACGGCGGCACCGACGGCGTGGTGACCGTCGAGGATCTGGTCGAGGAGCTGGTCGGGGAGATCGCCGACGAGTTCGATCCGGCCACCGTGGACGACGCCCACGCCACCGGCCTGACCGTGCCGGGCGGGGAACGGACCGTTCTGGTCGACGGGGTGCTGCGGGAGGACGAGCTGTTCGAGCAGACCGGTTTCCGGCTCCCCGAGGGCCCGTACGAGACGCTGGCGGGCTTCCTGATGGCCCGGCTGGGGCACATCCCGCTACCCGGCGAGACGATCCGGGCGGACGGCTACGCGTTCATCGTGGTCGAGGTGGAGCGGCACCGGATCGAACAGGTCCGGGTGGTCCGCCCCGAGGAGCCGCACGTCGATGACTGAGCTACTGGTCGCGGTGGTGCTGCTGCTCGGCAACGCGTTCTTCGTGGGCAGCGAGTTCGCGTTGATCGCGTCGCGCCGTACGGTGGTGGAGCCGTTGGCCGCGACCTCCCAGCGCGCCCGGTGGGCGCTGTCGGCGATGAACCAGATCCCGTTGATGATCGCCGGGGCGCAGCTCGGCATCACCGTCTGTTCGCTCGGGTTGGGCGCGATCGCCGAGCCGGCCCTGGCCCATCTGCTGGAACCGGTGTTCCACGCGGTGCCGTTGCCGGCGGGCGCGGTGCACCCGGTCTCCTTCCTGATCGCCCTGGCCGTGGTCGTGTTCCTGCACACCGTGGTCGGCGAGATGGTGCCGAAGAACATCACCCTGGCCGGTCCGGAACCGTCGGCGCTCTGGCTGGGGCCGGCGATGCTGGCGTTCTGCCTGGCCACCAAGCCGCTGCTGCTGGCGATGAAGTGGGCGTCCCGGCAGGTGCTGCGACTGTGGGCGGTGGAGGCCACCGACGCGGTGAAGACGGTCTTCACGGCCGAGGAGCTGGCCGGTCTGGTGGCCCAGGCCCGCACCGAGGGGCTGCTCGACGCCGAGGAGCACGCCCGGATCACCGGCGCGTTGGCGTTGCACGACCGGACGGCGGCGGACGCGTTGCAACCGTGGTCCACCGTGACCACCGTGGCCGAGGACGTCTCGCCGGCCTCGTTGGAGGTGCTGGCGACCAGCACCGGCCGCTCCCGCTTTCCGGTGGTGCAGCGTTCCACCCGTCGGGTGCTGGGTTTCGTGCACGTCAAGGACGTCCTCGGGTACGCGGGGGCGTCCCGCCGGGCACCGGTGCCGGCCGAGGTCTACCGGCCGCTGGCGGTGGTGCCGCCGGACCGTACGCTGGCCGATCTGCTGCTGGCGATGCGGCGCGAGCGGCGGCACATGGTGCTGGTGAGCGACGGTCGCCGTCCGCTCGGGGTGGTCACCCTCGACGACGTATTGACGGCCATTGTTGGGAATTGAGCGAGCACCCTTTGTGTGCAAGCGATTGCGCTGATGTGATGGATCGTCCACCCGCCTTGATTCCGTACCGTGACTCCCCCTAATGTTGCACCGGCCGCTGTGGGATGTCTGTCTCCTTCTTCCCCTTAGCGAGACGCCCGGCGGTCGGTTGCAAAGGAGTCGACGCCGGTGGCAACCATGCCCCCCCAACGTCACGTCCAGGGCCAGCCGCCCGTTCGGCCGGCGGTCCTCAGCCGGGTCGTCCGCCGCCTGCTCACCGTGGTCGCGGCGGTCGCCGTCGGCGCCGGGATGCTCGCCGCGCCGGCGTACGCCGCGCCGACACCCGAGGAGATCGAGGCGGCCCTCGACAAGCAGTGGGAGCAGATCGAACCGACCATCGAGAGTCACCACAAGGTCCAGGCGCAGCTGAAGGTCAACCGCAAGAAGGCGGCCGACCTCCAGAAGAAGATCGAGCCGCTGGCCCTGCAGAGCGAGCTGGCTCTCGGCCGCGTCGGTGACCTTGCCTCCCGCTACTACAAGTCCGGCCCCTCGCAGGAGCTGAGCGCCCTGCTCACCACCACCAAGCCGGGCACCCTCGCCACGCAGCTGACCATCCTGGACCGGCTCGCCGCCGAGCAGCGCCGTGAGGTCGAGGCCGTGCTCGTGGTGCGCCGCAAGTACGACGCCGAGAAGCAGAAGCTCGACACCCTGATCGCCGCCGAGGTGAAGCAGGAGAAGGAGCTCGCGGCCAAGAAGAAGCAGATCAACGCCGAGATCAAGCGACTCCAGGCGGCGATGCCGAAGACCACCGTCAAGGTGAACGGCTGCCCCACGATCAACGGCGTGGTCAGCTCCGCCGCCCGCACCGCGATCGCGACGGCCTGCGCGCAGGTCGGTGACCCGTACGTGTGGGGCGCCACCGGGCCGAACTCGTTCGACTGCTCCGGGCTCACCCAGTTCGCCTACAAGGCGGCCGGCATCTCGCTGACCCACTTCACCGGTGCGCAGTGGAACGAGGGCAAGGCCATCCCGCGTTCCGAGGCCCGTCCCGGTGACCTGGTCTTCTTCTTCAGCGACCTGCACCACGTCGGCCTATACCTGGGCAACGACATGATGGTGCACGCGCCGCGGACCGGTAAGCCGGTCCAGGTGGCCAGCATCAACAACATGCCGGTGGCCGGCTTCCGCCGCCCCTGACCAGCACATACGCCAACCCCCGGCCGATCGGGCCGGGGGTTGCGTGTTTTCCGGGCACGGAGTGTGCCGGCCCGGCGGGTTGCGGATCGATAACGACCGTCTCTACTCTGGTCAATCGTCGGTCGGCACCAGGTCCGCCCCATCCGGGGTGGCGTCGCCCGACACCGCCGAGTCGCCTCCGGGCGAGCCGGGGACCCAGGTACGCCGGGGTGAATCCGCGACCACCGCGGTAGGGCGCTCCCTTCCCGCCCGAACCCGTCAGCTAACCCGGTAGGCGGTCGAGGAAGAAGGAGCCCGGAGCCCGGTGGCACACCATGCCCCGCGCCCGCCGTCGCGCCGGTCGACCCAGGTCGCCCGGGACACGACGGTGCCGCGCCCACGCTGGTCCCGCTTCACCACCACCCTCGCCACCCTGGCCGCCGTCGCGGTCATCCTGACCGGTGGCGGCACGGCAGCCCACGCCGACCCCTCGGTCGCCGAGATCGAGCGGCAGATCGACCAGGACTGGAACAAGCTCGAACCGATCATCGAGCAGCACAACGCCACCCGCACCGACCTCGCCGCCAAGCGCCGGCAGGCCGACGCGCTCGGCAAGCGGATCGCGCCGTTGCAGCGCCGGGTGGACCAGGCGATGAACCAGGTCAGTGGCCTCGCCGTCCAGGCGTACAAGGGCGAGAACATGTCCACCGTCAACGCCCTGCTGGGCAGCCACAGCCCGAGCCAGGTGGTCACCCAGCTGGGCCTGCTGGACCGGTTCGCCAGCCGCCAGCAGCGCGAGGTGCGGACCGTCGCCGAGCTGCGCGACGAACTCGCCGCGACCAAGGCCCCGCTGGACGAGATGGTCGCCCAGCTGACCCGTACCGAGGCCCAGTTAGCGGCCCGCAAGAAGCAGATCAACACCGAGATCGACCGGTTGCAGAAGCTACGGCTCAAGGTCTACGGCAACGGCGGCGGTGGCAAGCTGCGCCCGGCCCCGTGCCCGGCCGGCTACCCCGGCGGCCCGTCCGGCACCGCGGTGAAGTTCGCCTGCGCCCAGATCGGCAAGCTGTACGTGTGGGGCGCGGCAGGTCCGAACAACTACGACTGCTCCGGGCTGACCATGGCCGCCTGGGCGAAAGCCGGGGTGTCGCTGCCGCACAACGCCCGGCAGCAGCGCCAGGTCACCGACCGGGTGAGCCGGGCCGACCTGCGCCCCGGTGACCTGGTCTTCTACTACGCCGACCTGCACCACGTCGGGATGTACGTCGGGGACGGCTGGGTCGTGCACGCCTCCCAGGCCGGTAAGCCGATCACCATGAAGCGGGTCGACGACGGGCCGGTCCACAGCTACGGCCGTCCCGGCTGAGTCGCGCGTCCGGTTCGCCGTCCCGGCTGAGCCGTGCCTCCGGGTCCGCGGCCCGGGGGCACGGGTCGGCCCGGCGGGATGGTCAGCGGGTCGGCCAGGTGCGCCAGTTCTGCCAGGACCGGCTCGGGGTCGGCCCACGCTGGCCCTGGTAGCGCGACCCGTAGACCGCGGAGCCGTAGGGGTGCTCGGCCGGCGAGGAGAGCCGGAAGATGCAGAGCTGCCCGATCTTCATGCCCGGCCAGAGGGTGATCGGCAGGTTCGCCACGTTCGACAGCTCCAGCGTGACGTGGCCGGAGAAGCCCGGGTCGATGAAGCCGGCGGTCGAGTGGGTGAGCAGGCCCAGCCGACCCAGGCTCGACTTGCCCTCCAGCCGGCCGGCGAGCTGGTCGCCGAGGGAGATGACCTCGAGCGTGGAGGCGAGCACGAACTCGCCCGGGTGCAGCACGAACGGCTCGCCCACCGGCACCTCGACCATCGAGGTCAGGTCGTCCTGCTGCACGGACGGGTCGATGTGCGTGTAGAGGTGGTTGTTGAAGACCCGGAACAGCTTGTCGAGGCGCACGTCGATGCTGGACGGCTGCACCAGACTCGGCTCGAACGGCTCCAGCGCCAGCGCGCCCGCCTTGATCTCGGAGACCAGGTCCCGGTCGGAGAGCAGCATCGGGACACCATAGCGAGCGCCCCGGCGTCGGCCGGCGGCCGGGCCGCCGACGCCTACCCGGACGGGGTACCGACGAACCTCGGTGCCGGCCGGCACCACGACGGGCGACCCGGCCAAAGACAGGCCGTTCCACCTGCGTGTCGGACTGATTTTCGAACGCCTGTTCGATAGAGTGTGAGCATGGCATCCTGGTCCGTTTTCGCCGCCGACGAGCCCCGACTCGCCGACGGGATCCGCCTTCTCCTTCAGCAGTACGGGCCGGGCTTCGGCTACCTGGCCACGGTCCGCGCCGACGGTGGGCCCCGGGTGCACCCGGTCTGCCCGGTGGTCACCGACGGCGGGCTCTTCTGCTTCGTCGTCGACTCGCCCAAGCGGCGTGACCTCGAACGCGACGGACGCTACGCGCTCCACTCGTTCCCGCCGGAGGACAGCGACGACGAGGCCTACGTCGCCGGCCGGGCCGAGCCGGTGACCGATCCGGCCCGGGTGGAGCTGGTCGCCGCGATCGGCCGGGCCGCACCGCAGGTCGACTGGCGGCTCTTCGAGTTCAGTGTCGACGTCGCGATGCTCACCCGCCGCGACCACGGTGGCCCGCTGAGCCCGCACGGCGGCCGACCCGCCGTGCAGGTCTGGCTCGACCCGACGGCGGGTCGGCCGGGCGTCTCCGGCCTGCCCGACCAGCGGCCGTCCCGGCGTGGTCGGCACGGCTTCGACACCCGTCGTACCGCTGCCTGAGCCCGCACACGACGGTGCCGGCCCCGCCCGGGAAGGGCGGAGCCGGCACCGTCGCGGCTACCGGCTACCGGGTCAGGCGGCTGCCCGGTAGGCGGTCCAGGCGTTAACCATCCGGCTGGCCTGGCCGGGGGTGAACTGGTACATGCACGAGTCGTAGGTGTAGTCCATGAAGTTGGTGATCGGGTCCTTGCCGGCCGCGGTGCAGGTGTCCCGGCCGGTCGGGCACTGGTAGGCCGGCTCGCGCTCGGCCGGGGTGTCCGAGACGCCGTCGCCCGAGCCCGAGCAACCACCCTGGAAGGTGTGGTAGAGGTTCAGCCAGTGGCCGACCTCGTGGGTGCCGGTGTCACCCAGGTTGTAGTTGGTGGCGGTGCCGTTCGGCAGCGACTCGCCGAGCACCACGACGCCGTCCATCACGTCCAGGGTGCGCTTGGGGAAGGTCGCCCAGCCGAGCAGGTCGTCGCTCAGCTCGCCCAGGTACATGTTGAGGGTGTTCTTGCCACCGGTACGCAGCTGGGTCTTCATCGCCCGCTCGCCCGAGGACCCCTGCACGATCGGGTACCAGGACGCGTTGGTGACCCGGTTGATCTTCTGGAGCTGGAAGGTGAAGCCGGTGGCCGCACCCCCGGTCGCGCCGCTGTACGCCTGGTTCAGCACGCTGATCTGCGAGTTGATCATCGAGTCGGGGATGTTGCCCCCGGCCCGGGTGCTGTCCCGCTGGATCACGTGCACGACGACCGGAATGGAGATCGGGGCCAACGCGACCGTCTGGCCCTCGGTCGAGCCGGTCCGGAGGCTGGACTTCGACCGCAGGGTGCTGTTGCGCAGGGCCGCGGCGAAATCCGCCTCCCGCTCCCTGACCTGTGCGGCGGTCAGCTCGTTCGGGTCGTGCCGCTTGTGGGCGGCCTTCTTGGCACCGCCGCGGACACGCGCGTCGGAGTGGACGTCCGCGTGGGCGTCGGCCGGCTCAGCGCAGGAGGTGCTGTCGGGGGCTGCGGAGTACGCGGAAGCCGCAGGCGCGACGCCCACCGCGGCGGTGCTCAGCAGCAGCGCGAAGGTCGTCGATGCGACGCCGGCGGCACGCCGGGTCAGCAGGTTGGGACGCAGTCCCATGGGCCCACCTCTTTCTGGCGGTACGACAGGGGGTATGTCGCACCGAGGTCGTGAACGTGGGGGTGACGTTACAACTGATCGACACGTTTGAGAACGTCACCAAGCGGCTTCTGTGAAACATCTGACCGTTTCATTTGCGCTGCTGGTGGCGGGTCGGTGACAGTCTGTCGTCGGGGGCGCGCGGGGGTGCCAGGGTGCGCGGGTCCGGTGACGTCAGGTACAGTGGTGCCGCTCGCGGGTGTAGTTCAATGGCAGAACATCAGCTTCCCAAGCTGACAGTGCGGGTTCGATTCCCGTCACCCGCTCCACGCACGAAGGCCCTGGTCAGGACGCAAGTCCCGAGCCGGGGCCTTCGGCGTTCCACGGTCAACGATCATGCGGCGTGCCATTAGCGTGCCATTACGGTCCGGCCGGTGGTTCCGGCGGCACCTCCTGGCTGCCGGGCCCGAGAGCTGTCGCCGGCTGCTGGCCACCCTGACCGCCACCCACGCCGCCCGGATTTCTGGTCGCCAAGCGGATGATCCAACGGATGACGCGTTCGATGATTCGCCAGGGTAGGAGCACGTCCCCCCAGCTCTTGATGTCGAACGCCTCGATGACCTGTGGAGCCTGGCGAAGCTGAGCTTCCCCGTTGGGGAGCCGGGCGATCGCGTAACAGAAGACGAGCCAGCTGATGAAGGAGAGGAAGACAAGTCCGGCAAGGGGGAGCAGAATCACGCAGAACGCGTAGATCATCTCCGAGGTCAAGGCGCTGATCCTTCGTAGTCGTGGGCTGATGAGTAGGCATGCGACTGATAGGCCCAACCACGGGCGTGCCGCAATGCGACCGTGAGGTCGCGGCTCCATCTCCCTTCGGGAAACTGGCCCTTTTCTCATCAGCGCTACGTGCGCCGGTATCGAGCGCCCTCGCCTCGGAGCCCCGGAAGCGGGCCCGTGGCGAGAGAACCCCATATCGAGTCACGTCTCGCTCACTACATGATGCCATGCCCGATCACCCTTCACCAGCGGGTCACCGGTGGCCCAAGCGGAGCGGTCCGCCGCGCCGCCTGGGCCACGGGATCAGTCCTTCGTCTTCTTCTTGGTCTTCGACTTCTTCTTGGTCTTCTTCCGTTCCGTGCGCACCGCCTCGTGCAGCGCCTGGGCGATGGCCCGGTCGGCTTCCGCCGTCGCGTGTTGATAGATCAGCGCAGCCTGCGGCGAGTCGTGCCCCATCCGGGCCATCAGGTCCCGGGTGCTTGCCCCGGTCTGGGCGGCGAGGGTGTTCCCGGTGTGCCGCAGGTCGTGGAAGTGCAGGTTCGGCTGACCGATCCGGGAGACGTTCGCCTTCCAGCCGATGAGCTTGTTCAGGTTGCCCCGCCAGATCGGGCGCCCACTCTCGGTGGTGAACACAAGCGCTTCCGGGTTGTCGTCGACCTCAGCGGCCAGGTGGTCACGGACGACCGCAATGACCGCCGGGGGCAGGGTGATCGTGCGCCGGCCAGCTCGGGACTTCGGTGGCCCGAGCACCAGGCCGACCCCGCGCTGTTCGGTGTACGCCTGCCGTACCCGGATGGTGCCGGCCACCGTGTCGACGTCCTGCCGTTGCAGCGCGGCGACCTCACCCCAGCGCAGGCAACCGAAGGTGGTGACGAGGACCAGGGCGCGGTACCGGGGCGGCACGATGTCGGCCAGCTTGAAGACCTGGGCGAGGGTGAGCACCGGCCTTTCCGCCGGCTTTTCCTGGTCGGCACCCGGGATGCGGCACGGGTTCCGGGGCAGGATCATGTCTTCCTTCACCGCCGTCATCAGCACCGCCCGCAGCAGCCGGTACGCCTTGGCCGCCATGCTCACCGAGTTGCCGTTGCCGAGCAGATCCGCCCGCCAGTCGCGGACCATCGGGGTGTCCAGTCGGCCCAGCTCCACCCCACCGAGGTACGGCACGATGTGCTTGTCGAGCAGCCACCCATACAGGTGCACGGTCCGGGGCCGCAGGTTCGGCCGCTGATCGATCCAGCGTCGCGCGTAGTCGGCAAGCTTGATCTTGGCCCGAGTCGGGTCGGTCCACTCGTGCCGGGCAATCTGCGCCTCGACCAGCGTGAGGTACCGATCCGCGTCGGACTTCCGGGCGAACGTCTCCGGCGCGTTGCGCATCTGCCCGTCCGGGCCGGGGTACCGGGCCTGATAGCGCCCCGAGGGCAGCTTGCGGACGCTGCCGAACCGGCGGTGACCTTCCTTGTTCGCCATCACGCCACCCGCTGAAGGTCGCGCCACACATCCGAGGCGGTCAGCGGCTCCACCCGCCCGGACTCGACGTGTGCGGCCAGGTCGACGGCCTTGATCCGAACGCTACGGCCGAGCTTGTGGAACGGGATACGCCGTTCGGCGACCAGCCGGCGGACGTAGCGCTCACTCATGTTGATCCGGGCCGCGGCCTGCTCGATGGTCAAAACCTCGTCCACTGTCGCCTTCCTCCCCGTCGTGCCGTGCGTTGTGCTGAGTTGCCGAAAGATCGGCCGACCCTTGGGCGGCCCGGTCCTTGGCGGCGAGTAGTTCGGACCGCCAGCGGGCGCGTTCGCTGATCGAGCGCATGAGCCGATGGGACAGCGGCCCCACGTCCGGGTCGTCGGGTCGGGCGAGTTCCCAGGCGTGCCGGACCCGTTCGACGGTGTCGCCCTGGTCGTCGACGAGCTGCCCGGGGCTGCCGGCCGGGCCGCCGTCGGCGGTGGCGCTGTTGGTGGTGACGCCGAGCAATGCCTGCACCCAGGCCCGGACGTCGTGCTTGTGGTCTCTGAGCGTCTTGCCGGACCAGTCGCGGGAGATGAGGATGCGTCGGCCGCCGATGCCGAGGGTGTCCCGCTGGTGGACCTTGCCCTTGCAGCGTCCCGGCTTGAGCTTCGCGTGTGCCTTCTTCGGTTGGATGCCGTAGAGCAGCCAGTTGGCGCACCGGTCGGTGCAGGGGGTGACGCGCAGTTCCCGCCAGAGCCGGTCGAGGTGTTTGCGTTGCCGGTCGGTGGTTGCCTTGTGCACGTCGCCGGTGTGCTTGGTGATGTACTTCGTGACGTACCGGATGGTCCGTTCGGCGTCGGTGGTGCCGGGCATGACGCCGCGTGCGTCGACCTGGGTGCCGAAGCGCACGACGTGCACCGGTTCGGCCTGCGGGTTCTCGTCGATGGCGTCGAGTGCTTCGCCCCAGGTGGTCAACGGGCACCGGGTGTCCGGGTCGACCCACGCCGAAGCGTCCTCGTTCCATACCGGGGGCCGGTCGGCGGTGTACTGCTGGACGTCGACCGCCGGCCACCACACCTGGTGATACGTCGCCGCCGCCACGGTGCGCAGGGTGTCGCGGGGAATCGTGCCCCGGATGGCGAAGTGCGCGTGAGGAGCGAGACGACGTTGCGGCTCGACGCAGCCGGCGTACTGGACGTTCCAGCCCTCACAGCGGCGCAGGTTCTGCCAGAACCGGTCGAGGAGTCGGGGGAAGTGGACGGCGTCCCAGGCGGCGCGGCGGTAGTCGTACCGGTCGGGGTTGACCGGGGTGCCGTCGGGCCGGACGGGGCCGTAGGAGTCGAGGGTGAGGGTCAGCCACATCGACGGCCGGTAGGTGGTGCCGTCCGCAGCGGTGTACGTCCTGCCGACCGTGCGCCGCTCGACCTTGCGGCGTGGCAGCTCGGGTGCGTCCTGCCGCCGTTTGGTGGAGCGCTTACGCCGGCGGCCGCTGTCGTCGTCGGCGTCCTCGTCGACGCCCGCGTGGGGTGGCCCTACCCGCCCGCGCAGGCCCTCCGCCGTGATGGCCTCTTCGACCTCGCGGATTCCCTCGTCGAGTTCTTCGACCTGCCCCCACTCGGCGGCGCGAATCGCCTCGTCGCGGGAGAACTCCAGGTGCGCGCGGAACAGGATGAGCGCCTTCTGTTCCTCGGTCGCCGGTTCCGGTGGCGGCAACGGCTCGTCGTCGCGGTGCCAGCCCTCGCGGATCTGGGCCTGCCGAAGTCGGCGGTTCTTCTTGGCGCACGGGGCGCACTTGTCTTCCCGGGTGGCTCCACAGGGCAGGTCGATGACCTCGGTCAGGCCGGTGTCGAGGTCGGTGCGGCGCATGGCGAGGGGGCGCACGCAGACGCCGTACTCGGCGGCGATCTCCTTGAGGACGTCGACCGAGCGGGGTAGCGCCATGCGGGCCGCCCGCGACCCCGGCCGAGGAGGCGCAGCCGGGGTTGGGGCGGCGGGTTCGAGGCCGGGCAGGGTGGGGGCGGTCATCGGATGATCCCGACGACGTGCGGCCGGTTCGAGGGGACGACACGTGGGGGTAGCACGGCCGCCGGGGCAGAGATGGCGGCCGGTGCCGGGACAGCCGGCGGCACGGGGTCAGCCGGGCGCTCGGGTTCGGTGGTGGCCTGCCCGGGGACCTCGTGCCGGTCGACCGACGGTTGGTCCGGTTCGGGAGCCGGTGGGGTGGCTGGGGCGTTGGACAGGACGACCTTGACCAGGGCGAGGAATGCCAGGGACGGCACGGCCGCGACGGTCCAGCCCCACACCGACGGTTCGGCTTCGGCGACCTGTGCGGCGAGGGACAGCAGGGCGAACGCGACCAGGAGTGAGCCGACCAGGCCGACGGGCCGACCGGCACGGCGGCGGGCGCGCAGTTCCAGGCCGAGGTAGATCGCCATCAGCTCGACGGCTACGGCGTTGGCCCAGCCGATCCAGTCGGGTTGGCCGTGGGTGACGGACAGGTCGTGGACGTGGGTGAAGGCGGCTGCGCCGGCCATGGTGCCGATGGCGAGCAGGATCACCAGGCGTACGGCGGTTTCGGTGCGTGCGGTCATCGCCACTCCTGCATTGGCTTGTCGCGGATGGTGAGGTCGATGCGGATGCGCCGGTCGGCCATGTCGGGGCGGCGGTTGACCATGTGCGCGAGGCCGTGCAGGGCGGCGGCGGTCTGGTCGGCGGGGCCGACGAGCCGGATGCGCAGCGGACGCCGGAACCGGTTGATGACGCGGGCAAGGGTGGTCATGACGGTTACCTCCGGGCCGGTCGGATGTCGGTGCGGATGTAGTCGGGAGGGGTACCGAGGGTGGCGACGGCTTCGGACAGGCAGCGCCACAGCGCCCACGCCTCATCGGGGGTCAGGGACATCCGCCGCCGGCCAGCACCGACCGCGAGATAGACGGGGTACGGGTCGGGTCGGTCGGGGTCGACGCGGACGGACACGGCGGTGACCGGTTCGGGGGTCCGCAGCCGGTAGAAGCGCCGGCCGTCGGTCGGGCCGGTCATCGGGGTTCACCCTGGTCGGCGTCGAGGATGGTGCGCAGCGCGTCGGGCAGCAGTGGCCCGTGTCGGGGCCGGGGCAGCGCCGGCCGGAGGGGTTCCGGGGTGGACTCGCGGCCGACCTGGGCGAGGATGTCCGCCGCGTCGGCCGGGGCCGGGTACCGGTGGGCCAGGTCGCGGATGTCGTCGTCGCTGACGTAGGAGAAGCGGACCCGCATCGGTTCCGGGGTGCCGTCGAGGATTACGTACCCGACGCCTTTGGCCCATCGGGGCATCTGGTCGGCGAGGGCACCCCGGTTGCGGGCACCGTCACCCAACACGAGATCAACCTGAGCGGCTTCGGTGAGCCCGAGGGCGATGCGGGTCGGGAACAGGTCCCGGAACGGCAACACCTCCTTGCGCGGGTCCTGCAACGCGGCCACCACCAGCACGCCGACCCCGGCACCCTGCGACAGCAGCAGCCCCAGCGATGACGCGATGCGTTTGCGCAGGTCGACGTCTTGCAGGTACGCGGTCAGTGCGGCCATCTCGTCGATGACGACCACGACCAGGGGGTCAGCCTCGGTCGGCGTGTGCACCCGCACGGTGCCGGCCAAGCGGGTCTGACGCTCCCGCATCACGGTCACGGCCTCGTCGAGGTGATCGGCCATGGCCTCGAACGACTTGCAGGCGAACCGGGCGAACAGCGGCCGGCCCATGGCGAACTCCATCCCGCCCTTGGGGTCGATCACCCACAGCCGCACCAGGCCCGACGTGATGCCACCGGCCAGCGACCGCACCAGTGACCACAGCACCGAGTCCTTCCCGGAGCGGGTGGCCCCACCGATCAGCACATGGGTGGCGAGCAGGTGCAGCGACCAGGTACCCAGGTCCTCCCGCCGCGCCAACGGCAGCGCCGTGAAGTCGGGGACGGCCGGGGTGTCGAACGGCGGCACCACCGGCCGCAGCGCATCGGTACGGACGAGCACCAGGTACACCAGCGTGGGCCGGTCCCGGAACCGCAGCCGGTCCACCCAGCCGAGCGGCAGCGCCCAGTAGCCGGTACGGGTCGGCGGGGTGTCGGGCCGCTCGGAGTAGACCCGGGCGTGCCGCCGGCCGAAGGCGTACGCGAGGTTCGCGGTGACCTGTTGGAAGTCGGCCGGGGTCTGTCCCCGGACCATGCGCACGGTCAGCACGTCCAGGGCCTGATCCGAGCGCACCCGCAGCAACTGCGGCAGGACCGGCAGGTGGTCATACATTGCGGCCAGGCCGCACAGGGTCATCGCTTCCTGCCAGGCCCGCCGGTAGACGACGACCTGACGGAACCGGCCAAGCAACGGCCCCGCGCACCACCGCCACCAGGACGCCTCATCGCGCCACCGCCACAGCGCCGACGCCGCCGACGCCAGGACCAGCGGCACGACCAGGCCCGGCCAGCCGTGCTCGACGTAGAGGACGACGGCGGCCACGACCAGGACCACGGCGACCGGGTGACGCAGGCACCACCAGCAGAACCGGGCGGCCCAGCGCAGCACCAGGCCGAGCACGACCAGCCACATCGGCAGGACGAACCGCTTCGGCCGGACCACCATCAGATCCCCGGCGGTCACCATCACCACCCCGCCACGAGGCCGGCGCATCATCGCCCACCCCGCAGCGACACGAACCGGCCCGACGCATCCCGGACCGGAGGAAACGGAAGAACGATCTGCCCGACACACCCGGCACACCGACCGTCGGCACCGGTGGCCGGGTCGAACCGGGACTGACACACCTCGCACCGAGGCGAAGCCGGGGCAGCCGAACGCCTACGCTTGGACACGTCACTACCTCTCTCGACAGAGCAGGGGAAAGAGACACCAAGGGGGCGGGGCTGCCGTCCGCCAAGACCAGACAGCCCCGCCCCCAACCACCAGCGGCTACGCCGCCGCCTTCTTCGCCACACCCGCCGGAGCACGCATCCCGGTCGCCCGCAGCGAGTACGCCATCCGGTTGTTGTTCGTCACGTACGGCGTGACCGTCATGCCCTCGAACTCCACCGCCTCGAACGGGGCACCCGTCGGCGGCACCGGCTGGTAGTCGGCGGAGATCTTGACCGTCGTCTCCCGGGAACGCTTGCCAAGCTCCGGGTCCAGGTCCATCACCCGCACCTGCCACACCCGCTGACCGGTCAACTTGTCCTTCGCCGGGCTACGCCGCCCGGTCTTCTCGTCGTAGTCCTCGACCTCACCCAGGGACTCGGGGACCAGGGCGCACCCCGCCGGGAAGACGTCCTCACAACGCACGGCGAACCTCGTACCGCCACGCAGAGCCATCGCTCAACCTCCAAGTTGTTGCCATGTCTGCCAAGTGGAGACTCCAAGGTAGACGCCACTTGGCAGACAAGTCAACAAGCTTCGCGCCCCCCTGCGGATCAGTCGACGTGCCGACTCCCGCACGAACCAATTGACATCAATGTGACAGAACCTTGCTTTTCGAACTATGCACGCGGGAGACTGGCCGGCCTTCACTGTCAGCGTCCGACCATGTGCGGAGTGTTTGTGACCACCCCTGATGACCCGCAGAGCCAAGCCCGACACAACGAGATGGAGGCGCGGCCTGTCAGCGCTTTCGAAGCTCAGGAGAGATACCGAGAAATCGGCAAGAACTACGAACTGGCAATTGATCAGCTCCGCACAGCCAGATCCGCCCAGTTCGCATACTGGATAATCCTGATTTCCAGCTTCGCGCTAATTGCACTACTTGCCTACTCGGTAGTTGTCGGACTATGGCACGAGAAGCCCGTCACAACCCGCTATGTAGGGCTGATTGCACTGTTGGTTTTGTGCATTGGCGTGGGTTGGCTCGTCCTCAAAAACCGCCGCAAGATAATTGAGTTCGATGTGATGGTGCGCAACCTCGGGCATGACCGCCAGAGTGCCGCCACTCGAATACCATCAGAGTCCCTGGAGTCGCTCCGCCTGTACCGGGAGGCGTCGCAGGACATTGTTGCACAGTTCCGCACCCGCGCTACTCGCAACCTCAGGGCACACAATACCGTTCAAGCCATTATCATCATCGGCTCCGTAGTCGCCTCCACCACCACGGCAGTCATGGCCGGGGAGCATCCGTTGAGCTGGGTTTCAACAGGTCTCACCGCCTTCATCAGCATCACCGCAGGGCTGGCTGCCTACTTCAAATTCCGCGAGCGCGGTTACAACTTGCAACTGACTGCCGATGAAATTGAGAAGCACTACAACGCCACACAGTTCCGTTTAAACGAATATGCAGAGCACGGCGACGGAAAGGAAGCGTCGAGGCTGCGCCTATTCGCACAGAATGTCGAGCGCTTGCGCGACGAGCAGCGCAAACGTGAACTCCAACTCGAACAGTCGCCAGGGCAGAAAGAGGAGCGATAAAGGGCCAGTCGGGAAGTATTGCCCAACGGGTGATGCTCCAGGCCTCAGTTTGACCTATGCCGCTTCGAGGGTGGATCCACCAAAGGCGGCGGCATCGGGCTACGTGGTGGCTTTGCCGCCGAAGCCGTGCGGGATCATCGAGGCCAGGGCGGCGGCTCTGGCCTCGATGATCCTCATGCGGGCTTGGTACTCGGCGGGTTCGCGGTGTGCGGCTTGGCTAGTGACCTGGCCGGGCCATTTGCGGTACAGCAGGCCGTACTCCCGGGTGAAGTAGCCGGCGGTGACGGCGTTGGCCGCCAGGAGCAGGCCGGTGTCTTCGGAGGCGGGTAGGGCCATCCAGCCGCCGAGGGCGAAGACAAGATCCCGCCGCAGGCACAGAGTCGCCGGGTGGACGGATGCCCGGTAGTCGTTGGCCTGCCAGAACGCCAGGACCGCGCCCCGGTCGATGACCCCGCCGGCCGGGTCCTTGTCCCATCCGGCGGTAGACCCGTCGGGCAGCAGATCGAGTACCCGCGAGGTGGTCCACCCGATCTGCGGGTACGCGTCGAACGCGGCGATGTCCCGCCCGAGCGCACCCGGGGTCAACTGGTCGTCAGCATCGAGAACCTTGATGAGGTCACCGTCAACCCGGGACAGCGCAAGGGTTCGGGCAACACCAGGCCCACCCGGACGCCCGGTGCCGAGGCTAATCCGTGGGTCGTCGGGCAGGACGTCGGCCAAGGCTCCGGTCTGTCCGTCTTCCTGGACGAGCCATTGCCACTCCCACCCCGGCGGCATCTCCTGCTTGGCCAGCGACTCGTACGCGCCAGCCAGGTACTCGATGCTGGGCGCGTGGACCGGGGTGATGACCGAGACGAGCTGCGTCACGTTTTCCACCGCTGGAGTTTGTGGGAGTAGACAAGCTCGGTCCGGTCCCCCGGCATCACCACGTCAGCCACCTCGACCACCCGGCCGGTGGTGTCGACGGATGTCTTCCGCACGGTGAGCACGGAGACGCCCGGGTCGATGTCCAACAGTTCGGCCTCATCCGGCGACGGGGGCCGGGCGCGGATCTCGTCGTCGATGCGGTCCAGCTCGATGCCGAGGGTGTAGAGCTGATGTTGCGTACCGCCCGGCCATGGTTCCTTGCCCGCGTCAAGCAGGTCCGGGTTCGCGGCCACCAGGTCATAAGGCAGATAGGAGTACGACACCGTCAGCGGCGCATTCTCGTGCCGCGACGATGTCCAGTACACCCGGCGCAGCAGCGACGTGCCCGGCTCGACCTGCAAAGCCGCCGCCATCTCGTCATCGGCGTTGACGCGGGTGTACTCGGCGTGGAACTTGAGATCATCGACGGTCAGGCCGGTGTCGTGCTCGGTCGCGCCGGTCTTCAACCGCTCGTCCTCGTCGAGCAGGACCCGGTCCTTCTCCCACTGGTACCGCTCGGTGTTGCGACGGCGTACCCGCTGGCGGGGTGCCCGCACGTAGGTGCCGCGCCCCTGCTCCGCGCGGACCAGGCCCCACTCGCGGAGCTGCCGGATGGCGTTGCGGACGCTCGTGCGGGACAGCCCGGACGACTCGGCCAGCTCGGTTTCGCTCGGCATCAGCGTGCCGGGGGCAAGCTCCCCGCTCATGATCTTCACCCGCAACTCTTCGGCGAGTTGCAGGTAGCGAGGGCGCCAGTCCCGGCCATGCACACCGGTCACCGTACCCCCTAGACGTTCCAACGTCTGCCAGGTGGTCCCCCCAGCCGGCCGCTCCGGCACCGCCGGCACCACCACCGCCCCTGCTCGCGGGGGCTGCCCACGACGCCCACCAGGACCACGCGCCCCAGCGCCCCGCCGGCTATTGGTGTTCACCGCGTCTCTCCCGTCCGCCCGTGTCGCCTGGCCTGTGCCTGCATGGCGTGTCGGGCGTGGGTCAGTTCCTCGATGAGCCGGTCGACGTGGGTGAGCGTCAGGAGCACGGTTTGCGTGGTGCCGTAGTGGGTCGCGTCGAGCTTGATCGCCGGGTCGCGGCGGGTGAACCGGTCGATGAGCAGTTGCAGACTCACCCACCCGGTCCCCTCCCGCCCGATCGTGGCCAGGTACCCCCGGTGCATCGGATCGTTCGGCCCACAACCCCGGCACCACGGCGGACACACCACCGGCCGAGGCGACGCCGGCCCCCGCCGGTTCATCATCGGAAAGCCGTCACTCATCGTCGGCCCCCTGCCCGCCGGCCTGCGCCAGCAACCCGCGCAACTGCTCCACCAGCTCGGCCGCTTCCGGCAGCGACAACTCCGCCCAGGCGTTCCCCGCCCGACACGACGCGTGCACGCACACCAGCGGCGCACCGGGAGTCTCCGCACTGATCAGGTACGTGACGACGAGCCCACTCGCCCGCTTCTCACCAACCCGGAGCATGTGGCCGCGATGACGACGGGCCATGTGCGCCATCACCGGCGGCACCAGATAGCCGCACCGCTCCGGCGTGCACCAGTCCGGATGACTCGTCACCGGGGCCGGCCTACTCGGGCGGGTCATCGTGCCCACCGCCCGCCATGCCCCCGGTGCGCCTGCGCCACCGTCATCAACGGCGCATACCGCAACACGGGAAGTTCCCGCGTGGCATCGACCGAGCACCACGGCGCAGGGCCGACCGATCCGCCAGCCGACGCCGACGGCGTGTTGCCGCTGGTGGCTGGGATCGGCGTACGTCGGCGAGGCCGCCAGGACGACAGCCAACCGCGTCGACGATGAGAGCCGGACATCGCACCTCCACAGGTAGACGAGGAACCGGCGGCCGACCACGAGCTTGGTTGTGGCCGACCGCCGGCCCGGATGAAGGCACGGCGCACCGTCCGACGCCGGACGGGTCGGGTATCGCCGAGCCAACTTGTCTACGCGGCTACCGCAACCGGTCCCACAGGACGCCGCGCATAGGTGCGGCCAGGGCCGACACCGCGACCACCCCTGACACGAGCCGTCACCCCGGCCGCACACCAGGAAACGTATCTACAAGTGGACGAGTTGTCTAGACGTCGACACGCGTCGCTTGCTTGGCACTTGGTACAACAAGTGCCAGGTACGGTGAACAGGTGCCCACCCCGCACTACGGACAACCCCGCTACCGCACCATCGCCGACGAACTCAGAGAGCGCATCGAGAGCGGGGTCATCCCGCCCGGAGCCCTTCTGCCGGCCGAGAGCGCACTTACCGCTGAGTTCAGGGCTGCACGCGGCACAGTTCGTCAGGCCATCGCCGTATTGCGCGAGGCAGGCTTGGTGATTACCGACCATGGGCGCGGGACATACGCGGGGCCCCGCCGAAACGCGTCAGAGCGGGACGGGAGTTCCGAGACGGAAACGCAACAGCGTCGAGTCGCCGCAGACGCAGAGCTGGCAGCCCTTTTCGCTGTCGAGGTGGGCACATCACTCTTGGAGCAGCAGAGCCTCACTCGAACAAGCGGGGTCGTCGGGACAGTCGTCAGAACCTATCGACTGCTTAGGACGGAGGCCTAGAGCACATCACACCTTCGTATGGCTTCGAGGTGGCCCTCAGCGGGTCGTGCGCGGCAGCCTGCGTGTGCGTCAGCCGTTCCGTTGGCCTACAGGCAACACGTTCTGCGGCTGGCACGGAGGGCGAGTAGTCTGGTGGGTCGCTGAATGACCACCGCTTTAAGCTGGCCGCGCCGCAAACCCTGAGTCCGTGCGGTGTAGGGGGCGAGGGGCGGCTACTGCGCCTTCGGTGGGAAATCCGGCTTCAGGATGGGTCAAGGACTCCGTCGTCGCGCCACCGTCCGCGCAGGCGATTACAGTAGCCCTTCCCGCCTGCTGTCCACCCTGGCAAGCCAAGCAAGACCGCCGCCCGACTCGCCATCGACCGAACGCGAGTCAAGGTCCGCTTGACGTGGCAGGCCGCACGGCGGCCCGGTTCCCATAGGGCGTCAACGGTGGACGGGACAGCTTACTTGCTAGCGCTGGCCTTTTTTGTGGTTCGCTTGCGTGGCGCTGCCGATCTACGTTTCGCGTCGTCCGGCTCCTTTGGAGCAACGGTCAAATCTGGAAACGGCAGGCGAAAAGTGGCGAGCGTAAGCGGCGGCAGCCCCATCCTGGAAGTCATATTCTGCACGAACTCTCTGGCGTATGGATATAGAGCCATAGTGCCCATGGTTTTAGCGAATGAGTCAAGCTCAGGAGGTTCAGGGCGTGCGCGATTCGCCGATTCAAGAGTATAGAGTGATCCGAGCTTGAAGCTGATTTTCGCTAGATCGGCGGTGTCGTCTTCCTTGGCAGTCGAACCGTCAATTATTTCTTGAATGACGACTTCGTACTTGATCTCTAGGATAAAGAAGTCCGCCCCGTCGTGATAGCTAACGGAGGGCTCCATTTCCAGTTGCCATGTCATCGCATTAGATTCGTCGGGGAAGCGGTCGAAGTGTAAAGTAGCGTCGAACAGCCGAACGTCTGCAATATCTGCCATGGCGGCAATTCTTGCAGCTTCTCGCTGAGCTACCGCCAGGTCAACTACTTCGCTCACAGTGCCCCAACCAAGCGCGTACGAGAGGAATCAAGATGCGCAACTGGCGCAGCAGGCGTGCTGCTGCGCCAGTTGCGAGCATTGGAACTGGCCAAGGCGGAAGTTCGGACTTCCTTCAATCTGGTCGAACTCGGCGATCGGGAGTAAAAGCGGGCGTCGCACCACGGCGAATCATGAGGCATATCAATCCCCACGACCAGGCGGACGGTCAGGGCTCGGGCGTACCGCTGAAGAGTCGAGAGATGCGGATCAACGTTGCCATTCTCAAGGTCAGAAACTGCCGACTGGGTCGTCTGCATTCTTTCCGCGACACTCTTCTGGCTGATCCTCAAGTCCTTCCGGACCTTGATGAGCTGCCGCAGAAGAGAATTTCGAGAGGCGGCGTCTTCATATGCAGCCGTGAAGCTCGGACTCCGAGAGGCCGCTTCGGCCAGAACTTCTCCAAGCTCGTCGTAGTCATCATCTTCGACGTCGAAGATGTCCGGTTCCGGCTTTGCGACGGCGTTCGACATGGAGATCCCCCTGCTTCGGGAGCGGGCGACTGGGTTGGTCACGGGTCTACGGTGCGTAACGACACTGTCCGCTATCGGTTACGACCGATAGTACAGTCCAGAGGCCGCGCATGCTATACGAATCTTCGTCAGGCTTCCTACTTGGCACCCCGGGCGCGCCACGCCTTCATGCGGGTCTCGGCAAGATCCAAGTCCGTCCCGCGAGCTTTGCGCTGATTCTTGTACACGCAGAGTGCCACCACGACGTACTTTGGCCCATCCTTGAAGAAGTACGCCCTGTAGGGGTTATTTCGGACCTGCACCCTGAACTCAAGTAGGCCCTTCCCTGCGGGGCGCACCTCACCGCGCTGCTCCATGCCGTGCTCGTACCGGGTGAAGAGCTCGCCCAGGGCTGCGCGCCCCTCCTCCTCCAGGTCGTAGAACTCCTCGCGAGCGACAGGCTTCCCGGTCTCCGACCTGTAAAACCGCACGCGTCGCACGCGAGGGGTGTCGTACATCCGGCTCGACTCCCTTCTGGCTGGTCCGCCCGGGGGTGGGGAAGGATCGTCGTTGGTCTTGCGCTTAGAGCGGGAGCTCGAAGTGTAGTCGGATGATCACCTGATGTCAGTGCCACCAGCAGGGGAGGCCCATAAGACATCAGACGCACGGCCAGGCAGTGGTGCCGACGCGCCGATGGGTCGCTGCCTAGGAGCGCTCAGCGTGACAGAACGTAGTCTGGATCGCTTGCGCTACGTCCACCCTGCGGTTGGTTGCTCGTGGGTCGCTGGCCTGTGTAGCGCGCAGAGCATCGCTAGCCTTAATGTGGGTCACATTTGTGCTATTCCCGGCATTGTGCGAACCCGTGGGAATCGGTGCTGCGGAAAGTTGCCGCTTGGCAACCATCGGTATCCCTTATCCGCATGCCCCGGCGGGGTCGAGTTGCTCGTACGCTCTCGCTTCCGGCAGTCGCGATGACATCAAATCGATCTAGACGAATGCAAAGATTTCTGCAAAGGGATACATTAAAGACAATTGTTAGATTTTGCTGATCCTGGACGGTAGGCGCTGGCCCCCTGCAAGATCTGTAGGTGAGGCTCGCGGTCCTATGTTGCTGAATAATTCTGTTCTGGATCAAGGCACCGCGCTGCGCGCGGTGCGGGCGCGGTGGCCCCGTCCGGCGGCAAGCCGCCCCGGTCGTCTACGACGCCGGGACGGGAAGCCGCCGACAGCCGACGGGCTGCCGCGCCCGCTGCACTCCGAATCCAGATGACGACGACGGCCAGGCCGTGACGATCGCCAGCGTGGTTGGCCCCCATCGAGCTTTTGGCGATCGGCTGCCGCACCGGCTTCGCCGGCTTGCCCTCGGCCTTCCTTGGTCACCACGCCGCGCTGGAGCCGACCACACCGGGTCTGCCTACGCTGTCGCCATAGACGCGGGCAGGGCGTGGCGGCTGTACCACCGGGTCGAGCTGGTCGGGCGAGATCGATGAGCAGAGTCACGACTTCCCGTGGAGGTACGGCCGGTTCCGTCCGCTGCCGGGGTTCGAGCCGCTACGCCCGCTCTTCGTCGCCCGGAGCGCCGCCCTCGATGCGGACGACGGCGAGGCCATGATCCGGATCGACGACGAGATCCGGTCCGCCCTCACGATGACCCATCCGGACGGCCGTCCGGTGGCCGAGTTCCTGCTCAGCATCGAGGACGACGAGGCCGGCTTCCGGTGGCACGACGAGCTGTTCGAGGACGGGTAGCCCGTGCCATTAGCGTGCCATTAGGGCAGGACAGCAGGGGTCAACCCAGGCCACCAGGGACCATCGCGACCAGGCCGCCGGCCCCACGACCTGCTGCCCATCGTCGATTCCCAAGCTGACAGTGCGGGTTCGATTCCCGTCACCCGCTCCACGCATGGAAGCCCTGGTCAGGACAGCGGTCCCGCCAGGGCTTCCGTCGTTCCGGGTGGCGTCCGAGCATGAATGGCGGGCCGCTGCGGCGAGGGCGGTGCCGTTGCCGACGACGTACCCTGGTGATCATGCGGATTGGCATCGTGGTCCTCCCCGACCAGCGCTGGGCGGAGTCGCGTCGGCGCTGGCAACAGGTCGACGAGTGGGGCTTCGACCACGCCTGGACGTACGACCATCTGGGCTGGCGGGATCTGGTCGACGGTCCGTGGTTCGACTCGGTGGCGACGCTGACCGCCGCGGCGATGGTGACCGAGCGGGTCCGGCTCGGCACCCTGGTCGCCTCGCCCAACTTCCGGCATCCGGCGGCCTTCGCCCGGCAGGTCACCACCCTCGACGACGTTTCCGGCGGGCGGCTGCTGCTGGGTCTCGGTGCGGGCGGGATCGGCTTCGACTCGGCGGTGCTGGGCGGGGAGACCCTGCCGCCCCGGTCGCGGGTGGACCGGTTCGGCGAGTTCACCGAGCTGCTGGACCTGATCCTGCGGGAGGACGGCACCACCTGGCGGGGGGACTGGTTCGCCGCCGTGGACGCCCGCAACAACCCCGGCTGCGTGCAGCGCCCCCGGGTGCCGTTCGTGGTGGCCGCCAACGGACCCCGGTCGATGCGGCTGGTCGCCCGGTTCGGTCAGGGCTGGGTCACCACCGGTACCGGTGAGGAGGAGCTGACGGCCTGGTGGGACGGGGTGGCGACGCTCTGCGCCCGGATGGACCGTACCCTCGACGAGGCCGGGCGTGACCCGGCCACCCTGCCCCGTTACCTCTCGCTGGACTCGGCGCCGGTCTTCTCGCTGCGGAGCGCGGACTTCTTCGCCGAGCAGGTGGCGCGGGCGGCGGCGCTCGGGTTCACCGACGTGATCACCCACTGGCCCCGGGCCAGCAGCTGGTACGCGGGGGACGAGGCGGTGCTGGTCGACGTCGCCACCCGGCTGTTGCCGGAGCTGCGGACGCCGTAAGGCGTGGGCTGTGGCGCACTGGTCCGGCGTGGTGCGAGGGGGTCGGTGCGGTGGCCTGCTCCCCGCGCACGCGGGGGTGGTCCGGCCGACGCCGGATGGACCTGCCGCCGTCGTCAGGTGGGCAGGTCGTCGCTGGTGAGCAGGCCGTGGACGCCCAGGTCGGCGGCGACCGGGGCGGGTAGGTCGACGACCACGGCGGCGCCGCCGAGCCAGTGGGCACCCCGGGCGGCGCAGAGGTCCCGGACGGTCCGTACCTGGGCGCCGGTGGCCACCCAGTCGTCCACCATGAGCACCCGGTCCCCCGCTCCGAGCCGGTCGTCGCGTACCGCCAGGTCGACCTGGCGGCCCCGGAAGTCGGGGGGACTCTGTGCCCAGGTCAGCGGGGCGGCGGGGAGTCTTCCGTCGCCGGGTTTGTGGGCCGGGACGAAGCCGACGCCGAGGGCGGTCGCGGCGAGTGGCCCGAGGATCAGGCCGGTCACCGCAGGGGCGACGACGACCGTCGGTCGGGCGGTACGGAACGGTGCGACCAGGGCCGGTCCGAGCCCGGCGAGCGTCTCGGGATCCCGCCACCAGCGGGAGGTGTCGCTGACCAGGTGGCTGCTGCCCGGCCCCGGATCGACCCAGGCGAACAGCTCGACCAGGCGGGTACGCAGCTCAGCGGTCATGTTCCCCATCCTCGGCGTCGATCACCGACGGCCGCCAGCCGGAATGCCATCGGTGGGATTCTGGCCCGTGCGGCCCAGCGGGCATCGGATGATCGGCTGCACGTATCGCTGCAATTCGGATCATAACCCCATGATCACGTTGACGTCGGAAGTGCTTCTTTCGTTACGGTCCGAGCCGTCATGAAGGCATACGAAAGGACCGAGCCGGTGGTCGGCAGGCACTCGCGTACCCGGATCTTCTCCTCGCCCGCCGGCATCGCCGCCACCGCTGCGGTCGGTGTCGCGCTCGCCGTCGGTGGCACGGTCGGGGCGGTCCGGTTGACCGCCGACGACGCGCCGGCCCCGGCGGTGGTGGACACGGTCACGCCCGGAGCCACCGTCACCACCGCCCCGCCGAGCCCGAGCCCGAGCGTCACCCGGACCCCGAGCGCCAGCCCGTCGCCGACCGTCACCGCCAGCCCGGGCGCGACCCGGACGCAGGCCGCCTCCCGGGGCAAGCCCCGCACGGCCGCGCCCAAGCCCTCCGCCACCACGAAGAAGGCGGCCGCCCCGAAGAGGACCGTCGTCGACAGTGGCTCCTGCGGCGCGTCCTTCTACGACGAGGGTCAGTTGACCGCCAACGGTGAGAACTTCGACCCGAACGCGCTGACCGCCGCACACAAGACCCTGCCGTTCGACACCAAGGTCCGGGTCACCAACCCGGCCAACGGCAAGTCCGTCACCGTACGGATCAACGACCGTGGTCCGTTCATCGACGGACGTTGTATCGATCTGTCCCGCGCGGCCTTCGCCTCGATCGCCTCGGTCGATGTGGGTGCGTTGACCGTCAGGTACGAGGTGCTCGGCTGACTGTGCGGCCGACCGGGCCGGCCCGGCCGGGCAGAACACCCTCAATCGTGGGGCTAGGTTCATTCTCCGGTCCGGTTCCATCAGGCATGCTGTGCACGTACGTAAACATGCCTTCCAGTCGGGTCGCGGCCCGCTGAGTCCCGGATCCCGCGCCGGCGTCGGCGCGGCCGTCGGCCTGCTCGCGGTCGTCTCGGCGATCGAGTCGGCCGACGGCTGGGCGGTCCACTACGTCGCGCTGATGACGGTGGCGCCGATCCTGGCGGCGGGTTTCGCCTCCTGGCGGGCGGTGGCCGGGGTGGGCTTCCTGGCCCTGGTGGTCGGGTCCGGGTTCGCGCTCACCGATCCGGCGATGGAGCTGACCACGGCGGTCGCCCTGGTCGGGATCGCCTTCGCCACGGTGGTGTCGGCCGGGGTGGCGGCGGTGCGGCAGGGGCAGGCCGAGCGGATCGGCGAGTTGTCCAAGCTGGCCTCGGTGGCCCAGCAGGCCGTGCTGCGTCCGCTCGGCCCGCAGGTCGGCACCCTGGCGGTGGCCGCCCGCTACATCTCTCCCACGGCCACCGCCGAGATCGGTGGCGACCTGTACGAGGCGATCGACACCCCGTACGGCGTCCGCATGATCATCGGGGACGTGCGGGGCAAGGGGCTGGACGCGGTCCGGCTCGCCAGCATCGTGCTCGGCTCCTACCGACACGTCGCGTACGAGCGGCCCGACCTGCGGGCGGTGGTGGCCGACCTGGACCGGGCGGTGGCCCGCAACGTGGGTGACGAGGACTTCGTCACCGCGGCCGTGGTCGAGGAGCGCGGCGGGACGCTGACCATCGTCAACTGCGGTCATCCGGCACCGCTGCTGCTGCGCCGGGGCGCGGTGATCCCGCTGGAGCCGCCCGCGCCCGCCCCGCCGCTGGGGTTCATGCCGGTGGTCCGGCCCCGGGTGGAGCGGTTGGAGCCGGGGGACCGGCTGCTGCTGTTCACCGACGGCCTCGGCGAGGCGCGACGGGACGGCGAGTTCTTCCCGACCGCCGACCGGGCCTGGCGGCTGCTCGGCCACGGCACGGTCGGCGACGGCCTGGCCTCGCTGGAGACCGCCCTGGTCGAGTGGGTGCACGGTCGGCTCGACGACGACATCGCCCTGGTCCTGATGGAGTACACCGGCCCGCGCAGCGGGGTGACCGTGGCGGTGCCCTCGTGGGAGGTCGGCGCGGCGGAGAGCTGAACCGCACAGGTGTAATCCCCGTCACGGTGATGATTGGGTTGTCGCTACCTACCCGTGAGTAATACAGTGGGTGTTACTGATCGGTAACACCTGTCCGGAAGCGGGGCCAGCGAACATGACCCACTACAAGAGCAACCTTCGGGACCTTGAGTTCAACCTGTTCGAGGTCTTCGGCGCGGACCGTACGTTCGGCCAGGAGCCGTACACGGACCTGGACGTCGACACCGCCCGCAGCTTCCTCTCCGAGGTCGACCGCCTGGCCCGCGAGGACCTCGCGGCCAGCTACACCGACAGCGACCGCAACCCGCCGGTCTTCGACCCGGCGACGCACACCGCGCCGCTGCCGGAGTCGTTCAAGAAGTCGTACCAGGCGTTCATGGACTCCGAGTTCTGGCGGCTGGACCTCCCCGAGTCCCTCGGCGGCAGCAGCGCCCCGCGCGCTCTCTGGTGGTCGCTCGCCGAGCTGGTGCTCGGGGCCAACGCCCCGGTCTGGATGTACGCCTCCGGCCCGTCCTTCGCGCACGTGCTGCACGTCGAGGGCACCGAGGAGCAGCAGAAGTGGGCCAAGCTCTTCATTGACCGGCAGTGGGCCTCCACCATGGTGCTCACCGAGCCGGACGCCGGCTCGGACGTCGGCGCCGGTCGGGCCCGCGCGATCCCGCAGCCGGACGGCTCCTGGCACATCGAGGGCGTGAAGCGCTTCATCACCTCCGGTGAGCACGACCTGAGCGAGAACATCGTCCACTACGTGCTGGCCCGCCCGGTCGGCGTCGAGGGCGTCGGCGGTCCGGGCACCAAGGGGCTCTCCCTCTTCGTCGTGCCGAAGTACCACTTCGACGGCGAGACCGGCGAGCTGGGCGAGCGCAACGGCGTCTACGCCACCAACGTCGAGCACAAGATGGGCATCAAGGTCTCCAACACCTGCGAGCTGACCTTCGGCGAGCACGGCACGCCGGCCCGGGGCTGGCTGCTGGGCGAGAAGCACGACGGCATCCGGCAGATGTTCATGATCATCGAGTACGCCCGGATGATGGTCGGCACCAAGGCGATCGCCACCCTGTCCACCGGCTACCTCAACGCCCTGGAGTACGCGAAGAACCGGGTCCAGGGTGCCGACCTGATCCAGCAGGCCGACAAGGCCGCGCCCCGGGTCACCATCACCCACCACCCGGACGTGCGCCGCTCGCTGCTGATGCAGAAGTCGTACGCCGAGGGCCTGCGGGCGCTGGTCTGCTACACCGCCACCTGGCAGGACAGGATCGCGATCGCCGAGGCGGCCGGCGACGAGCAGGCGACCATGCTGGCCAAGCGGATCAACGACCTGCTCCTGCCGCTGGTCAAGGGTGTCGGCTCGGAGCGGGCGTACGAGCTGCTCGGCCACGAGGCGCTCCAGACGTACGGCGGCTCCGGCTTCCTCCAGGACTACCCGCTGGAGCAGTACGTCCGGGACGCCAAGATCGACACTCTGTACGAGGGCACCACCGCGATCCAGAGCCTCGACCTGATCTTCCGGAAGATCGTCCGGGACAACGGCAAGGCCCTGACCACGGTCGCCGGTGAGATCCAGGAGTTCATCAGCACCGAGGCCGGCAACGGTCAGCTCAAGGAGGAGCGGCAGGCGCTCGGCCGGGCGCTGGCCGAGATCCAGCAGATCCTCGGCGTGCTGACCGGCTGGCTCGGCGAGGCCCAGGGCGGCGACGCCCGCAGCCTCTACAAGGTCGGCCTGAGCAGCCGCCGTTTCCTGCTGGCCCTCGGCGACCTGACGGTCGGCTGGCTGCTCCAGAAGCAGGCCGACGTGGCGCTGAAGGCGCTGGCCGGTGAGGTCTCCCCCGCCGACGAGGCGTTCTACACCGGCAAGGTGGCCGCCGCCCGGTTCTTCGCCCGCGAGGTGCTGCCCCGCATCGGTGCCGACCGGCGGATCATCGAGGGCGCCGACCTGGACATCATGGACCTTCCGGAGGAGGCGTTCTGACCCTTCCCCCGGGGTCGCGCCACCAGCGGGCCGGCACCCCGGCATCCCGACGATCGGATGCCGGGGTGCCGGCCCGTTCGGCTGGGCGTCACACCCGCCCGACCCGCACCCGGGGGGCCGGACGAGCCGGAACGTGCCCGTGCGGGAGTCCGGGGCTCAGAACCGTGCCCGTGCGGGGGGGCCGGGGGCTCAGGAACCGTGCCCACCCGGGAGTCCGGAGGGCTCCGGAACTGCCCGGTCCGATTCCGGTAGGCGGGCCGCTGGGCGGGTAAGCCGCGCGGGCCACGGGCACGCCCAACGGCCATCGCACGGGGGAGTGCAGGGACATGGGGATAGGAAGCGGCATCTTTCTCATCGCGCTCGGCGCGATCATGACGTTCGCCATCCGGGCCAACGTCTGGTGGATCGACCTGCGCGCGGTCGGCTGGGTGTTCATCCTGGCCGGGCTGGCCGTGCTGCTCACCACGCTGTGGTTCTGGCAGGACCGGCGCAAGCGGGCGCGCACGCTCATCGTGGAGGAGAACCGGCTCTCCCATCCGACCGCGATGATGCCGCCGCCGCCCGACCCGCCGCCGCCCACCGCGCCCCCGTCCTGACCCGGCACGAGCGCGGGTCAACCCCGCGCGGTGTGCCGGTCGACGATCGGGGCGTCGCCGGGGGTCAGTTCCGCCCACGGCGTCGCCACCCGGTGCACCACGAGATCGGTGGTGCGCAGCCCCTCCCGGTCGGCCCGTTCCGGGTCGAGGAGCGCCGACAGCAGCGAGATGCCCGGATTGTGGGCGACGAGCAGGACCGTGCGGGCCTCCGGTTCCACCGTCCGCACCAGGTCGAGCAGGTCGTCCGGGTGTGCCTCGTACGCGGCGGCGGCGTACCGCACCGCCGGTGCCGCCCCCGCCGGGGCGTCCTCCGGTGGGCACCCGGCGAGGCCCAGCGCCACGTCGTGCCAGGTCTGCCGGGTGCGGCGGGCCGCCGAACAGATCACCACGTCCGGCGGCAGGACCCGGCGGGCCAGCCATACCCCGGCGGCGGCGGCGTCCGCGTGCCCACGTGCGGTGAGCCGCCGCTCGACGTCGGGGCCGGCCCCGGATGGTTCGGCCTTGGCGTGTCGCAGCAGCACCAGTGTCCGGGTCTCGGCCCCACCGTCCGTCATGGGAACAGCTTGCCTGATTGGCGCGCGTGTCGCCTGGGTATGTCGATGGGGCCACTCGCTCATCGATGCCCTCGATGGCCGTGGCGGGTGGGTAACGCCAGCGGACAGCCAGGGAGGCATGTCATGGGCATCGGTGCCAGTATCTTCCTCATCGCGGTGGGCGCGATCTTCGCGTTCGCCGTCGACGCCGAATTGGGATGGCTCAACCTCGACGTGGTCGGCTGGGTGCTGATGCTCGCCGGTCTCGTCGGGCTGTTGACCACCCTCTACTTCTGGAACAGCCGCCGCCGGGCGGTCGTCACCACCGGGATTCGTCAGGACCAGGTCGTCGCCGACCGGGTCGTGCCGGTGCAGGGCGACCGGGTGGTGCGTGAGGAGTACCGCGAGTCGCGGGGGCCGGGCTACCCGGTCTGACCGCGCACAGGATGTCGAGGACCCCGCAACGGCGCGGGGTCCTCGAACTTTTCCCCGCCCGGGGTGCCCGCTTTCCTGCCGACGGTGCCCGGCCGGTGGGGTCAGCCGAAGAGGGCGAAGTAGATCGCGATGTGGTGGCATCCGGCGGCGACCAGGGTGCAGGCGTGGAAGAACTCGTGGTGGCCGAAGACGGTGGGCCACGGGTTCGGCCGGCGCAGCGCGTAGCAGACGGCACCGATGCTGTAGACCGCGCCACCGGCGGCGAGCAGCACCAGCACGGTGACCCCGCCCTGGCTCAGGATCTGCGGGAGGATCGCCACCGACACCCAGCCGAGGGCCAGGTAGAGCGGGGCGGAGACCCAGCGCGGCGCGTGCGGCCAGATCAGCTTGACGGCGACACCCGCCGACGCCCCGCCCCAGACCAGGCCGAGCATCAGGACGGCTGTCGACCGGTCGAGCAGCAGGACACAGAGCGGGGTGTACGTGCCGGCGATGAACACGAAGATCATCGAGTGGTCCATCCGGCGCATGATCTGGTAGCCGCGCTCCGACCACACCCGACGGTGGTAGAGGGCGCTGGTGCCGAACAGGCCGCAGACGGTCACGCTGTAGATCAGGCAGCTCACCAGGGGGGACCAGCCGGAACGGGTCGCCGCGACGGCACAGAGCACGATGCCGCAGACGAGCGCGACGAAGAACGCGTAGGTGTGCAGCCAGCCGCGCATCCGGGGCTTACCGATGTCGACCGGCTTGAGTCGAAGCGGTGCGGAGGTCGTCACGCGAATAGGTTACGACACCGTAGGTTACTTCTGGGTAGTGCGAACCGTCACCACGCCGGTCGAGTCCACCGACCCTGGACGGAGCATCGATCGGGGAGTATGGCGGAATGCGCATCCGACCCGTGGGCCGGCACGCCCTGCTGCTCGACTGCGACCACCCCGGCCAGGTGGAACAGTGGCGGGCCGAGCTGTGGCGCCGCCGCGCGGCCGGTGACCTGAGCGCCACCGAGATCGTCCCGGCGGCCGGCACCGTCCTGCTCGACGGGGTGCCCGACCCGGAGTCCGCGGCCGCCCGGATCGCCGGCTGGACCCCCGCCCCGGTCACCACCACGGCCGGCACCGCGACCCTCGAAATCCCCACCGTGTACGACGGGGAGGACCTTCCCCTGGTCGCCGGGCACTGGAGGCTGACCGTGCCCCAGGTGGTGCGCCGCCTGGCGGACACCGAGTTCCGGGTGGCGTTCTGCGGCTTCGCCCCCGGCTTCGGTTACCTGACCGGGCTGCCCCCGCGGTACGCGGTGCCCCGCCTGCCCACCCCGCGCCCCCGGGTGCCCGCCGGGTCGGTCGCCCTCGCCGGGCCGTACGCGGGGATCTATCCCACCGCCTCGCCGGGCGGCTGGCTGCTGGTGGGGCGGACCACGCTGACCCTGTTCGACGTGTCCGCCGACCCGCCGGCCACCCTCACCCCCGGTACCCGGGTCCGGCTGGTGACGGTGTGATCGAGGTACGGCGGGCGGGGCCGCGTACCACCGTGCAGGACCTGGGGCGGCCCGGCTGGGCGCACCTCGGCGTACCCCGGTCGGGGGCGCTCGATCCGGCGGCGCTGGCGTTGGCGAACCGGCTGGTCGGCAACCCGGCGGACACCGCCGGTCTGGAGCTGACCCTCGGCGGGTGCGAGCTGCGGCTGACCCGGGCCGGCACGGTGGCGGTGACCGGGGCCGACGTCGACGTCCGGGTCGACCGGCGGCCCGGTGACGTGGGCCGACCGCTCGCGGTCCCGGCGGGGGCGGTGCTGCGGATCGGCCCACCCCGGCACGGGCTGCGCAACTGGCTGGCGGTCGACGGGGGGATCGCCGTCGACCCGGTGCTCGGCAGCCGCGCCACCGACACCCTCTCCGGCCTCGGCCCACCCCCGGTCCGCGACGGCGACCGGCTCCCGCTCGGCCCGCCGGCCGGACCGCCCGCACCGGTGGACTTCACCGTCGGCCGACCGGTGCCGACGGAGCTGTGGCTGGCCCTGCGCCCCGGCCCGCGCGCCGACTGGTTCACCGCCGGGGCGATGGAACTGCTGCTCGGCACGGCGTACACGGTGAGTCCGGTGAGTGACCGGGTCGGTGCGCGACTGGTCGGCGCGGCGCTGCCCCGCGCGGTGGCCGGTGAGCTGCCCAGCGAGGGAGTGGTGCTCGGCGCGGTGCAGGTGCCCGCCGACGGCCAGCCGTTGATCTTTCTGGCCGACCATCCGACCACCGGCGGCTACCCGGTGATCGGCGTGGTGGACGACGTGACCGGGCTCGCGCAGGCCCGACCGGGGACTACGGTGAGGTTCCATGGACCTCAACGCTGACCTCGGCGAGGGATTCGGCATCTGGCGGCTCGGCGACGACGAGGCGCTGCTCGACCTGGTCACCTCCGCCAATGTGGCGTGCGGCTTCCACGGCGGCGACCCGTCGACCATGCGGCGGGTCTGCGCCGCCGCCGCCGAACGCGGCGTCGCGGTCGGCGCGCAGGTCGGCTACCGGGACCTGGCCGGCTTCGGCCGCCGGCACATCGCGTACGGCTTCGACGAGCTGCGCGACGAGGTGACCTACCAGCTCGGGGCGCTCGACGCGTTCTGCCGGCCGTACCGCACCCGGGTCCGCTACCTCAAGCCGCACGGCGCGCTCTACCACGCGGCGGCCACCGACGAGGTGCAGGCCGCCGCCCTGGTCGCGGCGGTCAGCGGGTACGACCACGAGCTGCCGATCCTGTGCGCGCCCGGCTCCACCCTCGCCCAGCTCGCCGTCGGCGCGGGACTGCGGGTGGTCGCCGAGGGCTTCGCCGACCGGGGTTACCTGCCCAACGGGACGCTGGTGCCGCGTACCGCGCTGGGCGCGCTGGTCACCGATCCGGAGGAGGTGGCGCTGCGGGCGGTCCGGATGGCCACCGAGCGGACGGTGGTGGCGGTCGACGGGACCGTCGTGCCGTGCCCGGTCGCCTCGATCTGCCTGCACGGGGACAGCCCCGGCGCGGTCGCCTCGGCCGCCCTGGTGCGGGCCGCGCTGATCGAGGCCGGGGTCACCCCGACCCCGTTCGCCTGACGGCTCGCGGTCAGGCGTCCAGGCCGCGCAGCACCAGCGGAACCCGGGTCGCGCCGTCGCCTGCCACCCGGACCGGGACGCCCCAGTCCTGCCGGGTCAGGTGGCAGGCGGCGTGCTCGACGTCGGCGTCGCAGGTGGCGGCCTGGGCGGTCACCTGGAGCACCCCCTGCGGCACGGCCGGGTCGATGACCAGCCGGCGGGACAGCTCGGTGCCGGTGCCCGCCCCCTCGACCAGCAGCTCCGGCGGCGAGGCCGAGACGACCAGCCGGGTCGACGGCCCGTACGTCTCGTCCAGCTTCTGCCCCGGCGCCGGCGTGAAGATCACCTCCAGGGTCACCTCGCCGGCCGCGACGTCGGTGGGTTGACGTTCCAGCCGGTGCCGGGGACCGTCCACGGTGTCCGCCCCGGCGGCGGTCAACGCGCCCGGGGCGAGCCGGGTCAACCGGTGCGCGGCCGACTCCACCACCAGCACCCCGCCGTCGGCGGTGAGCACCAGGTCGCTCGGCTCGGCCAGCCCGTCGGCCACCGTGGCGACCAGGCCGGTCGCCGGGTCGAAGCGGCGGACCGCGCCGTTGTAGGTGTCGGCGATCAGCACCGAGCCGTCGGGCAGCGCGCACACCCCCAACGGATGCTGGAGCAACGCCCGGTCGGCCGGCCCGTCCACGTGCCCGAAGTCGAACAGTCCCTGCCCGACGGCGGTGCCGAGCACGCCGTTCTGCACGTACCGGATGGCGCTGGTTTCGCTGTCGGCCACCCACAGCCGCGCGCCGTCGGCCGAGACGGACAGGCCGGACGGCTGGGCCAGCCACGCCTCGGTCAGCGGTCCGTCGCGCAGCGCCTCGACGGTGGTGCCCGCCCACATGCCGGCGGTCCGCTTGACCGGATCGAACCACCAGAGCTGGTGGATGCCGGCCATCGCCACGATGATCCGGTCGTCGTACCAGGCCAGGTCCCAGGGGGAGGAAAGGTCGACGGAGAGCGCGTCGTGGGCGTGGTCGTCGACCGTGGAGCGCCACTGCCGGCCGGTGCCGGCGACCGTGGTCACCTCGCCGGTGTCCAGGCGTACGCCGCGCAGCAGGTGATTGACGGTGTCGGCGACCAGCAGGTCGTAGCCGGCGACCTCGGCCACGTGTGGAGGCAGCAGGCAGAGCCCCTGCGGTTCGGCGAAGCCCGCCGAGGCGGCCGGCCCGTCGACCCGACCCCGCTCACCCGAGCCGATCCGCCGGACCAGCGTCTCGCCGTCCGGGGCCAGCTCGACCAGGCTGTGCCGGGCCGAGTCCGAGACCAGCAGGTTCCCACCGTCGAGCAGCACGGCCTTGCCGGGGAAGCGCAGCGTCGTCTCGGGTGGCGTCGGCGGCACGTACGGCCCGTCGCCCCGGTGCAGGGTGCCCTTGGCCTCGTGGGTGGCGATCAGGTCGTCGAGCAGCCGGACCAGCCCCTCGGCGTGACCCTCGCCGGCCATCGTGGCGACCACGTAACCCTCCGGGTCGACCACCGCCAGGGTGGGCCACGCCTTCGCCGCGTACTGCTGCCACATGTCCAGCTCGGGGTCGTCGAGCACCGGGTGGTGCACGCCGTACCGCTCGACGGCGGCGGCCAACGCGGCCGGGTCCTTCTCGTGCTCGAACTTCGGCGAGTGCACCCCGACGACGACCAGCACGTCGGCGTACTTCTCCTCAAGCGGGCGCAACTCGTCGAGCACATGCAGGCAGTTGATGCAGCAGAAGGTCCAGAAATCCAACAAGGCGATCTTTCCCCGCAGGTCGGCGAGCCTCAGCTCCCGCCCACCCGTGTTGAGCCACTGCCTGCCCCGCAGTTCGGGGGCACGTACGCGCGGTGTCGTTCCCATGCCCGTCAGCCTGCCACGTCACCCCGGGGCGGGCCGGGCATCGTGACCCGGCCGACGCATCGGCGCTTGCTAGCCCGCGCCGCCCTCGTTGCGCTCTCGGCGTTTCGCGGCGTAGGCGCGGACCTCGATGGCGTCCCAGATCCGGCCGACGGTCAGGGTGTCGATCGGGGCCGGAAAGTCCGGGCGGTCGACCAGGATCGCGGCGCGCTGGCGGGAGACGCCGAGATAGTCGGCGACCTCCGAGAGGGCCATCACACGCACGGTCGGACCATCCGGTGACACGGGTAGGCAACCTGTCACCGAGGGGGTTGACGACCTGCCTACGGGTCCGCCAAGGTTGAGCCTATGCCTCTACGCAGAGCGACCGAGCCGATACCTACTGATCTCGTCCACCGACGCCGCCGATGGTCCCGCGCATGCGTCTGTGGTCTTCGGTGGCGGCACTGCCCGGATCGCACACGGAGTCCGGAGCCGGCCGAGCCGACTCCTCTGCGCCCGGGATGGGCGAACGAGCCGACCCGCGCCTACCCGCAGCCCGGCCGGGGATCATGGGCGACGCGGGGTCAGGCGCACCATGCCAATGTGGGGCGGCACTGGTGACCGCCCACCGGCCGCAGCGTCCGGCGTGGTGCTGCGCGGCATGCCAGCAGCCGTATCCGTGTCCCGAGGCGCGGAAGGTTCTCGCGGCGGGGGATCTGTGGACAGCCCAGAGCTACCTGGCGAGCCTCTTCGTGACGGCAGTGGGTGATCTTCCGACGGTGCCGGTGGTGGATCTGTACGCCAGGTTTCTGCTGTCGGTGCCCGTCCGGGGCTCCAGAGCGGACCGTAGCCGTACCGGTTCTTCTGGCGGCCGTCTACGTGATCTGTGGTGACGGTGACCGGCCTCGGCGGTCAAGGTGGATACCAATCAGATGGTTCGGGTATTCGAGTAGCTGTTTATTTGGCGATCGACGGAAAGGGTGGCCTCGACGTGTGCCAGCAGGGTTTCATATACCTCGTCTGACACGGCTGCCCCACCGTCGGCGGAATAGTCGCATATCCTGGCGAGGTCTGGCAGGATGCCCGGCGCTAGTTCCGGACGCCTGCGGGACACATTGATCAGCGCGCTCTTGGCTTCGTAGCGTATCTGAAAACTGCTATCTACCAACAGTTTCAGAAGCAGGTTCTGAATTTCTCTGGAGGGCGTCGCGTAGCGAAACAGCCTTACTGCGACCGACCGCGTCTCCCCCAGTTCGGCCGTGGTGGCCAGGGTGGTCAGTGCCGTGGTGGCCCGTTCGGTGAGTGTGCCGGTTTCGGCCAGCGTCCGGATCGCCTGGATCTGTATGCGTGGTTGAGCGTGGGTGGTGGCGAGAGTGGCCAGTGCCGTGGTGACCGGTTCGGTGAGGACACCGGCTCCGGCCAGCGCCCGAATGGCTTGGAGCCGTATGTGCGGGTTGGCATGGGTGGTGGCGAGGGTGGTCAGTGCGGTGGTGGCCGGTTCGGTGAGTGCGTCGGCTGCGGTCAGCGCCCGGAACGCCGCGATCTGTACGTACGGGTCGGGGTGGGTGGTGGTGAGGGTGGTCAGTGCGGTGGTGGTGGGGTCCGCGAGTGGGCCGGCTGCGGTCAGCGCCCGGATCGCCTGAATCTGCACGTCCGGGTCAGGGTGGGTGGTGGCGAGGGTGGTCAGTGCGGTGGTGGTGGAGTCCGTGAGTGCGTCGGCTGCGGCCAGCACCTGGATCGCCTCGATCTGTATGTACGGCTGGGTGTGGGTGGTGGCGAGGGCGGTCAGTGCGGTGGTGGCCGGTTCAGTGAGTGCGCCGGCTGCGGTCAGCGCCCGAAATGCCTCGATCTGTACGTACGGCTGGGTGTGGGTGGTGGCGAGGGTGGTCAGTGCGGTGGTGGCCGGTTCGGTGAATGCGCCGGCTTCGGTCAGCGACCGAATCGTCTCGATCTGTACGCGCGGGTTGGTATGGGTGATGGCGAGCGTGGTCAGTACGGTGGTGGCGGTTCTGGTGAGAGCGCCGACGTCCGCCAACGCCCAGATCGCCTGGATCTGGACGTCCGGGTCGGGGTGGGTGGTGGCGAGGGTGGTCAGTGCGGTGGTGGCTGGTTCGGTGAATGCGCCAGCTTCAGCCAGCACCCGAAACGCCTCGATCTGTATGCGTGGTTGAGTGTGGGTGCTGGTGGCGACGGCGGTCAGTGCGGTGGTGGCGGGTTCGCTGAGCGCGCCGACGTCGGCCAGCGCCCGGAACGCCTCAACCTGTACGCGCCAGTAGGCGTGGGTGGTGGCGAGGGTGGTCAGTGTGGTGGTGGTGGGTTCGTTCAGTGCGCCGAGTCGGGCAGCGATGGCCGCAAGCTGGCACCAGCGCAGCAGAGTGACATCACCCGAAGGGACGGCACGGCTGTCCAGGGCAGCGCGGAATCGATCAGCGGCTCTGGTGCCGCCCAGCGCCGCGAACCGTTCCGACAGGGCGACGCGGTAGGCGGCGAAGCGGCATCGGCTGTGCTCCTGGTCGAACCACTCGTCGACCGCCTGGGTGATCACCGCGTCGATGGTCGACGTCTTCAGCGGCGTGTCGTCGGCCAGCACCCGGAGCATGAACAGGAAGTCCCGGCCGAGGAGTTCCTCGTACGGGCTCGGATCGCCCTCGGCCGGATAGACCGCCTTGGCCACCACCTCGTCGATCTGTTCGACGTAGTCGGTGCCGATCAGGCCGAGCGCGAGCAGGATCGGCTCCTCGTAGCGCGGGTCGTGCAGCCGGCGGCGGATCTCGCTGATCCGGTCGGTGGCCGAGCCCCGGAACGCCAGCGCCCGGCCGGCGTAGTACTCCTCGAAGGTCAGGTGGGCGAAGCCGTAGCGGCCGGGAGCACGCTCGACCAGCAGGCCGGTGTGCGTGTCGGCCTTGTCGACGAAGTCGAGCACCCCCAGCCCGGCGTCGGTGCGCAGCGGGTCGGCGGCTTCCAGCATGCGTCGATCCCACCCGGTGCCCTGGTGAGTTGCCCACAATGGGCCGAGGACGTCGAGTAGTTCCAGCCGGGTGGCGGCGCCCTCCGGGCGGTGCTCGTGCATCCACCAGCCCAGCTCGGTCAGCCACCGGGTCAGGATCCGCTCGTCGGGCAGGTCGGCCTCGGCGACCCCCTGGGCGCTGCGCCAGGTGCGCCCGAGCGCGTTGCACACCTCCACGTACGCCTCGACCCGCCGGTGCGGGAGCCGGCCGCTGGCCCGGTGCACCAGCACCAAAGCGGTCAGCAGCAGGGGGTTGGCGGCCAGCCGGCGTACCCCGGCGTTGGTGGTGAGGGCCTGTTCGATCGCGGTGGCCTCGCGTGCGCCGGCCAGCCGGGTGGCCTCGGCGGACCGGCCCGGGGTTTCGGCGCGCTCGACCTCGCGGCAGTAGACGTCGAGGAACCGGGTGATCGTCGGGTCGTCCATGTCCTGGAGCCGCACCGCGCGGAACGGGTCCGGCAGCGGGGCGGCCTGGTAGCCGGCGATCCGGCTGGTCACCACGAACCGGTTGCCCTGCCGGGCATGGGCGGTCACGAAGTTGGCCACCGCCGTGACCACGCCCCGGCGCAGCTCCGCCGAGGCAATCTCGTCCAAGCCGTCCAGCAGCACCAGGCAGCGGCCGGCGTCGAGCTGGCGGCGTAGCAGGTCGGCCAGCCCCGGCAGGGTGCACTCGGCGCGGCGGAGCTGGCCGGGCAGGAACTCGCCGATGCCCACCTCGGGATACCCCTGACGGGCGTACTCGCCGATGCGAAGGTAGATCGGGAACAGCGCACCCCGGCCCTGGACCTGCTCGCCGGCGATCAGCGCCCGGGCGTGGGTCAGGGCCAGGTAACGCAGCAGGGTGGTCTTGCCCGTTCCCGGGTCGCCCAGAACCAGCAACTGGGCGGCGTCGCGGACCGCGTCGAGCACCGGCTGCCGGGCCGGCTGGTCGGTTTCGGCGGCGAACCGGTGGCCGTACTCCGTCTGCAACCGGTCGAGGGCTGCCTCGAAACCGGTGTGGTCCAGCGTTCCCTCGGCCACCCGGGCGGCCAGCCGCTCCCGCTCGCGCTCGAACCAGGCCCGCGCCCGGTCGCCGGGATTGCGGTCCCGCTGCGCCTGCAACCCGACGAACACCTCGCCCAACGGAAGCTGCACGGTGGTGTTCCGGACCACCCCCACGGTACGCAGGTAGCGGTGCTGGTCGATCAGCCAGCGTAGGTAGGCGATCCGGTCGTCGTCGGTGGCGTCGACCGCGCCCAGGTGCTCGGCGATGCGGCTGGTCGCCTGGGCGGTCGACGCGGCATCGGAGCGGCCGAGCATCCCCTGGAGGGCCGTCTCGCGGCGTACCTCGGCGGCCAGCCCGTCGAGCAGGGCCTTGAACGCCGGCCGCAGCAGGCCGATCCGGTCGTACCGTTCGTCGTCGGAGGCGGCCGGCCCCAACGCGTCGACGGCCCGTTCCGCCAGCCGCACCGGCGAGGGCGGCACGCCGGGGACGAGTACCTTCGCCAGCTCGGGAGCGCCCTCGTGCGCCCAGAAGCCGTCGTTGATGTCGAACTCGGCCAGCCGGTCGCCGTACGACCGGTTCAGCTCGGTGAGGGCGCGGCGCAACGCACGCTCCAACGCCTTGTGCTCCGGGTCTCCCCAGACGCGGGCCTTGACCCCCTTGGCGGCGGCGGTGCCGATCTCCTTGCCGACCTGCGACAGGATCGACTTCGCCAGCGCCGTGGCCAGCGCGACAGGGTCCATGGCCGGCAAGTCTAGGCAGACCGACCACAAGGGATAGTCGTATAGCCGACCGGGGCCTGGTCAGGGGGTCAGGTCGACGGTGACGGTGACCCGGCCCCGGTCGTCCCGGCGGGCCACCCCGTGCCCGGCCCGGTCGACCCCGTCGAGGTTCAGCGAGATCGGGCCGCCCGCGCCCAGGAAGTTCCGCCACCACTGCTTGGCGTCGGGCATCGCGACCTGGATGACCACCTCATCACCGGTCTGCCGGTACGCGACGGGCGTGCTGAACGTCCGTCCGGAACGGCGACCGGTGTAGGTGACCACGGCCAGGTGCCGCCGGAGGAACCGCCCCCAGCGTGGCGAGGACCGCAGTGCCATGATCCGGGCGTTGAACGACCGGGCGAATCCCGAGGGGAACGATCCTCGATGACCCATTCGGGCCTCCGTCGTCGATGTGAAGCCTCTGCTCCGACCGTAACACCGACCGGTCCCGGGAACCTGAGGGAGAGTCACGAGCTCTGTCCGCTGCCGGGCCGGGAAGTGATGTCGGCGTACACCGGTATGCCTGTCAGTCATGTTTATGCCTGTCAGGCATACCGCTCTCTCCGGAAACGGTGGGTCGCCGACGCCGCGCCCGGAGGAGCGAGGCGTGGGTCGTCGCCGCCGTGGGATGTGTGGGTCGTCGTCACTCCCGGAAGCCGTGGGATGTGGGTCGTTGCTGCGTGGGGAGGGGCGCGGTCGTGGGGTCGCCGCGGTGTCGGGACGGCGGCGGTCACGACGAGCCGCGCGGGAGGGTCCGACCCTGCCCGCGCGGCCCGGACGGGAGGGTCAGCAGCGACCGACCATCGTCTTCACGTCGTAGGTGGTGTTGACCCAGGTGTCGGCCACGTAGCCGGTCACCCCCGTCGCCGGGTTGGTGATCCGGTCCCAGGTGGACGACGGCCAGTAGCCGCCACTGACGTACTCGCCGAAGGTGTAGCAGGAGATGTTCACCGTCGCGCCGTAGTTGACGGAACCGGCGATGCCGTAGGTGGTCCCCGGCCCGGTCCGGATGTTGAGGGACGGGTTGGCCAGGATCGTGCCGGTCACGCCGGTCGGCGGGTTACCGCCGCCGAGGCGGGCCACGGCGGCCTGCGCGGCGGACAGGTAGCCGGCGTACGCCCCGTTGTTGTACGTCGACCAGGGCTGCCAGTTGCTGCCGCCGCTGGAGATGCTGTAGGCGGCGTTGGCATTGCACTGGGCGTTGTAGGCGCAGCTGTCGGTGACGGTGGGGTGGTAGCAGTTGTTGATCTGCCACAGCCCCCGGTCCAGCGAACCGTTCGAGCAGCCGGCGGTGGGGCCGTTGCTGCCCACCGCCGACGGGTTGCAGGAGGACTCGGCCATCGCGACGGCCACAGCCGTGACCAGCGGGTTGTTCCGGAATCCGGCGGCCTGGGCGACCTGCGCGCACAGGTCGATGCCGACCGCGTTGACGCCCACCCGGTTCGCCTTCGCGCCGGTGGCGGGGCCGCCCACACTGGCCGGTCCGGCCTGGTCGTCGGGCCGGGGAGCCGGCGCGGTATGGGCGGCCGGGGCGGTGGTGGTGGGCGCGGCGGTGGCGGCGGCGGGCATGGTGCCGGCACCGGCCACGGCGACCAGCACCAGGCCGAGGGCCAGCCGCAGCGCACGCCGGGCGGCGGGGGTGGGAAGGGGGAGACGCATCATGATCCTTTCGGCGGACGACCGGAGGGGAGTCGGGCCGGGTGGGGGCGTCAGCGCCCGGTCCACTCCGGATCGGCATAGGACCAGCCGAGGTACGGCGCACCGGGCCAGGTCAGCGACACGCGGCGGACGGTGGCCGCCGAGGTGATGTAGTTGCCGTTGCCCTCGGAGAGCATCACGTGGCCGTAGTACCCGTTGATCGACGCGGCGGCGTAGAAGACCAGCGCGCCGGACGGCGGGGTGCCCGTGGTGCGGATCATGCCGCGCGAGAGCAGCGCGTTGTAGTGCACGATGGCGGACGCGTAGCCGCTGGCGGCCCGACCGTAGGCGTGCCCGACGAAGTTGTCGCACCAGCCGTCCCACGCGTGGTTGGAGTCGCCCAGGTCCCCGTTGGTGTACGCCTGGCCGATGACCGACCGGGCCCAGGCCATGGCCCGGTCCTCCCGGGTGCCGGTGGGCGGCGGGGTGGTGGTGCACTCCGGCTCACCGGGCAGGTACTGGTTGAACCCCGGGGTGTTGGTGTAGTAGTCGCTGATCCAGCCACTGGCCGGGGCGCTGATCCGGTGCCAGACGGAGTTGCCGGAGATGTTGCGTCCGCGTACCGCGCACTCGGCGGTGAATCCGGTGCCGTCACCGAGGACGGCCACCGTGCCGGCGTTCGCGTCGTACGGGCTGGTGCGCACCATCAGGCCCGCGCCGCCCGTGCCGGCGACGCTGTAGCCGGTGATGCCGGCGAACGACGGCGAGGCCGTACCCACCAGGACCATCGCCGTGACGCCGCAGGCGGCGAGGACCCGTCCGACGAGCCTCGGCAGCCGTCGACGGGGCGTCGTCCCCGAGGCGTTCGTGCCGTTCGTGTGGTACACGCGGTTCTCCTGTCGAGAGATCGGCACCGCCCCGGGACCGGCGCGGTGTTCCCGTCGGACGGTGACCCGGGTGATCCGTGTGTCCGGGGCGAACGTCGATACCGAACCGTTCGGATGCGTGCCCCACTCGACACTCCCCGTGAGATCATATTCACCGGCACCTATCAGGCGGGTGGCTGCTCCGGGGTCGATCCTGTCGTGACGCCCGCCTGTAAAGCACTGGCATGACGGACGTTGACACCAGGGTTTACACGCAGGGGAGGGTTCATGACGGGGCGAAGCGGACGACCCGACGGCCAGGTGCCCGGCGATACCCGGGACCACGACGGCGACACGCGGCACCGTGAGTTCGTCGCCGACCTCGCCCGGCTGCGGCGCGACGCCGGGCAGCCCTCCCTGCGGAAGATGTCCACGACCGCGCACTACTCGCACACCGCCCTGGCCGGCGTGCTGTCCGGCACCCGGCTGCCGTCGCTGGAACTGACCATGGCGTTCGTCCGGGCCTGCGGTGGGGACGAGGAGGCCTGGCGGGCCCGCTGGCACCGGGAGGCCGAACCGGACCACCGAGCCGAACGGGACCACCGAGCCGAACGGGACCACGGAGCCGAAGCGGACCACCGAGCCGAAGCGGACCACCGAGCCGAAGCGGACCACGGAGCCGAACCGGGCCAGGGGGCCGAACCGGCCACGGGACGACCGGCGGCGCAGCGACCGACGTCGACGCGGCGGCCGGTGCTGGCCCGCTGGGCGCTGGCCGCGACGGCGGGCCTGACGGTGCTCGTCGCCGGCTCTGTCGTTCCGCTGCTGGTCGGCACGGATATCGGCCCGGACCGACGGGCGGACCGGCCCACGGACACCTCGACCCCGGCACCCACGACCGCCGCCGTCGCCGTCGCGGACGGGGCGGACCCGCAGGAGGCGCGCTGTCAGGTCGACGCGCTCAGCGTGGAGACCGTCCCCGTCCCGGATCCCGACCCGAAGCAGCCGGCCTACGGGAGTCTGACGCTGCGCCACTCACCGCGCTGCCGGGCGGCCTGGCCGCTCTTCGTCTCCACCGAGCGGGTGCCGACCGGGGCGACCGTCCGGCTGGCCGCCACCCGCCCGTCCGACGGGGCGGCCAGCCGGTTCGACTATCCGTACATGGTGAAACGCCAGGTCTACAGCGTGTTCGGCAACGTGCTGCGGACCACCGAAGGCTGTGTGTCGGTCACCGTGGATATCACCGCGGCGGACAATCGCCGCCTGCTGGCGAGCGCGCGGACCCCCTGCGTACGACTCGGTGCCCGGACATGACACCGCCCCCCGCGTCCACGCGGGGGGCGATGGTCGGCCTGCGGTCAGACGTGCTGGGTCTCGGTCGTCGAGGGGTGCAGCTCGGCGGTGGTTTCGGTGACGAACCGGCCGGTGCTCGCACTGCGGTTGACCTCGCGGTCCCCGCCGCCGCCGACCTGCTCGGTGGTCGTGTGCCGGGGCTCCCGCTCGGTGGTGCTCTCGGTGACGAACCGACCGCTGCGGGCGCTGCGGTTGACCTCGTGCTCGTTGCCGGCCATGGGGGACCTCCTCGGGCTCAACGTCTGCGTGCCCTCAAGACTGCCCCGTGCGCGGCTCCCGAAACACCGACGGCGGGGCACGGTCGACCGTGCCCCGCCGTCGTACGTCGTTACTGCGCGGCGGCCGGCTTCAGGCAGAGCACCCGGTCGACCCCGCCGCCCTGGAGCACCACGTGCGGCTGGGTCGGGTCGGTGCACTTCTCCTTGGCGTCCACCTTGGAGACGACCGTGAAGGCACCCGGTTCGCTACAGCCCGCCGCGCTCGCGCCGGTGCCGGACTGCTTGACGCAGGAGCCGACGGCCGGGTTGAACGGGGCCGGCTCGTCGTCCGCACCGATCTTGCCGAGGAGCATCAGCAACCCCAGCGGGACGGCCAGGATCAGCACCGCCACGATCAGCACCAGGGCGAGCACCCGACCGTTACGCACCTTCGGCGTGGGCTGCTCGGCCTTCTGCTCCGGCTCGGTCTCCGGCTTGAACGCGTCGAAGCGCCCGTGCTCCGCATCGGACTCGACCGGCCAACTGGCGGTGCCGGGCTGCTGCCCGGCCGGACCGAACTGCTGACCAGCGGGCGGGAACTGCTGACCCGCGGGCGGGAAGGGCGACGCGTACCCGCCGTGAGCCGGGTCGTGTGCCGGGTGGCCGTATCCCGGCACGGGCGCGGTACCCGCCGGGGCACCGCTGGTCGGGCCGCCGCTGGTCGGGCGGCTGCCGAACGGTTCGGCGGGCTGGTCGGTCGGCCCGTGCGGCCGGGTGCCGTTCATCGGCCGGTTGCTGCCGGCCGGGTCGGCGAAGGCCGGGATGCCGCCGCCGAACGCGGGCGGGGCGGACGAGGGCTTCTCACCGCCGAAGCCGTGCGCCCGGTCCTGGTCGTCGAACCGGGACCGCTCAGGGCCGTCGAACGCGGGGTGCTCCGGGCCGTCGAACCGGGACTGCCCGGGACCGTCGAACCGGGGCCGGTCCTGGTCGTCGAAGTGGGAGTCGTGGTCGGGACGCGGGGCGTCGTGCTCCTCGGCCTCGTCCGCCGGCTCCGGGCGGGCCGGTCGCCCGTACACCCGGGGCTGCGGGACCACCGGACCACCCGGACGTGCCCCCTGGTCGGACGGGGGTGCGACCCGGCTGGCCGTCGGCACCGAGGCGCTGGCGGAGGCCCGGCCGACGGCGCCGGAATCCCCGCCGTCGGCGGCCGGCACCGGGGCGCGACCGGGACCGTCGGACTCGGGCGCGGTCCGCTGGGCGGGCAACACCGGCGCGGCCGACGGCGGCTGCTCTGCTGCGCCCCAGCCGCCCGCCTCGCGGCCGTGCGGCTGCTGCTCGGGGCCGCTCTGCTGGGCCGGCGGCACGTAGTCGGCCGGCGGCGCGGCGGCCAGGCTGGCCCCGGGGACGCGCTGCTCCTGCGGCGGGAGCGGCACCGCATTGGCCGGTGAGATGCCGGGGGCCGGCCCCGGCTGGTAGATCGGCTGGTCGTCGCCGCGACGTGGCTCCCAGCCGCTCTCGGCGGGCTGGGCGGCGGGCTCGACGCGGCCCCACGCCTGCCCGGGTGCCCACGGTTCGGCGTCCGGCACCACCGGACGTTCGACACCCGCCCGGTGCGGCGGCTGCGGGTCACCGGCCCAGGCGGGCGGACCGTCCGGTGCGGCGACCGACGTGGAGGCCCGGGCGGGCAGCTCCGGTGCCGGCCAGGCCGCCCCGGCCTCGGGACGCTCGTCCGGGGAGGGTACGGCGGCAGCACCCCGGGAACCGGCCTGTGGCGTCGGCCACTGCTGGCCCGGTGCCGGGTCGTCCTGGCGCGGCTGGTCGTCGTGGCCTGCCGCGGCGGGCCAGGAGTCGGGGGCCGGCTGTTCGCGGCGGCCCTCCCAGCGGGCCGTGGCGGGCTCGTCCGGTGCCCACTGTGGTGCCCGGTCGTTCGACGAGCCGTTCGGCCAGTCACCGGAGCGGCCAGCGTCGTCCGGGCCGGGCCGGTTGGCGGGCCAGCCGCCGGCCCGGGCCGGGTCGTCCCCGGTGGACCAGCCCTCGGCCGCCGGAGCGTCGGCCGGTGGCACCTGGGTACCCCCCTGGCCGCCGGCCTCCGGCTGCGGCCAGGCCGCGGTCTGGTTCGGAGTCTCCGGCTGTGGCCAGGGCGCGGTCTGGTTCGGAGCGTCCGGCTGCGGCCAGGGCGCGGTCTGGTTCGGCGCGTCCGGCTGGGCCGGTACGGGCACCGAGGCCCGACCGGCGGGACGGGGTGCCCCGTCGGGCTGGGACGCGGTGCCGGTCGCCCAGCCGCCGGAGTTGCCCGGCGCGTCCTGGGGGCCGCCCGGCCAGCCGTCCCGGGTCGGGGCGGCCCCGGCCCGGTCGTCGGCGGACCAGCCGTTGCCCCGGGCGGCGTCGACCCGGTCGTCGGTCGGCCAGCCACCGGCGCGGGGCGCGTCCTGCGCGGGTGCGGGCGCGGTGCCCCAGCCGTTGGCGCCGGGGATCGCGTCGTGCGGCGCGGAACCCTGGGCGGGCCAGCCGGCGGGCGCGGCCGGAGCGGGGTCGGGCGGGGCGGACCAACCGCCGCCGGCCGGGTTGTCGGGCTGCGGCACCCGGGCGGCACCACGGGCACCGGGCTCGGGCGGTGCCCAGGCCGGTTGTCCGGGCTGCCCGGCCCAGGCGGGGGACGTGGCACCGGCCGGCGGGGTCCACGCCTCGGTCGGCTCGGACTGCCGGGGAGCCTGCGGGCTGCCCCAGGCCGCCGGCTGGGCGGGAGGGGACCAGGACGGGCCGTTCGGCTCGGCCCGAGCGGTGGGGGGTGGCGGCGCCCAGCCCAGGTCGGGTGTGGCGGGGACGCCGTACCCGGGGTCCTGCTGCGGCTGCCGGTCGCCGTAAGACGCCGGTCCCCCGGAGCCCGGCGGCACCTCGTCCGGCTCCTGGCCGGGGCGATGCTGGCCCTCGGACGTCATGGGTGCGCCTCCTCCATCACATGTCGGCCGCCGATGCCGTCCGTCCGGTCGGCTGTGTCACCGGTGCCCGGCCGGTTCGGCCGTGCGGGCTCCCCGCACGGTATCCGGTTCGCGCGCGGGGCACCCAGGGAGCACCGGCCGTCACTCCGCGTCGCCGGACGGTGTCGATCGGCATCCATCCGGCGCGATCGGTGTCCAGGTCGGCGGGTGGCGACCGGAACCACCGTACCGGGCGTCGTGGCGAGGTGGAATCCCGGTCTCAACGGGTCCGGAACGCCGATGACCCGCCCGGGGTCCGGGCGGGTCATCCTCGTGTTTTGACCGTTGTGTGGGCAGGGTGGTCTGGCGGTGTGGTGTGGGTGTTCGTGGTGGTGTGGTGTGGGTGTTCGTGGTGGTGTGGGGGTGGGGTGTTATTTGCCCTTGTGGATGGCGTTGCGGCGGATGACGGGGTAGCGGGTTCGGCGTTTGCGGCGTTTTCCGGCGGGGCGTCCGGGTCCGGGGTGTCCGGGTTTCGGGTGGCCTGGTGGTTGCCAGGCGTTGCGGAGAGCGGGCGAAACCTGTCGGCGGGTCTGGCCGGGGGTGGGGGTTGTGGTGGTGGTGGGTTCCCAGGGCAGCCGGTGGTGGGTGAGGTGGGTGCGGGTGCAGAACAGGTGGAGGTAGGCGTAGGCGTGTAGGCGGAGCCAGGTGGTCAGGGTGTCGGGTTGGCGGGGGTGGAAGTCCGGGGCGTGGGCGGTGGTCTTCAGGTGGCGGAAGTAGTGCTCGATGTCGTAGCGGGTCAGGTAGGTCATGACAAGGGTGAGTAGGTCGCGGCGGGTGCCGGAGTACCAGAGTGCGAGGTCGCCGGCGCGGCGGCTGGGGCGTAGGTGCTGGACCCGGGCGAGGAGCACGGTGCCTTCCACGATCGGGAGGGTGGTCTGGCCGGTGAATCCGCGGCTGGCGCGGGTGAGTTTGGGGTGGACCTGGTGCCAGGCCCGGACGGTGACGGTGCCGTAGATGTCGAGTGGTCCGCTGACACCGGCGTCCGGGGTCAGGTCGGGTTCGCGCAGGGTCAGCCGGAATCCGTGTCGGCGGGGCCGGCCTCCGAGTGGGTGGGCGGCCCGGTGTTCGGGTCTGGTCCACATGGTCTGCGAGGTCGCGAGTCTGACCAGGACGTCCGCGGGAATCCTGCGTTCGCGGATCAGGTGGGTGATCCGGGCCGCGGGATAGCCGGAATCGAGGAGGAACAGCGACGGGTCGCCCGGGCGGGCGCCGTCGGCTGCGCAGATCTGTGCGATGTGGCCGACGGTGACCTCGACCAGGTCGTCGTCGGAGGTGATGCGGTCGGCCAGGACCGGCACGACCCACGAGTCCGGGGTCAGCGTCAACCGGACGACGTGCTGATACCGCCACCCGGTCTTGATCAGCGCCGCACCACGCGGGCCGCCTGGGGTGTACTGCGGTTGCCGGTCCGGGCTGGTGGCTGCGTTCGGCCGGGGCCACGCGGTGGTATCGACGGCATACACCCGGGGCAGACCGGACCGAGCGGCGATCCGGCACGCCGCCCGCAACGCCCGGCCGGTATCGATCTCGCCGTCGCGTAACGCCCGGTACGCCGCGGCGTGCCCGGTGACCGTGCCCAGCGACAGATGCGCCGGGCAGCCACACCGTCCCTGGTCCGCGGCCAGCTCATCGACCAGCGAGAACAACGTCCTCGACCGCGACACGAGGACACCCTCGTACAACTCCCGCCGCCACGCATCCAACAAGATCCGGCCCAGCTCGCTGTCACCGGCACCGGTAGCCGCTACGCTCCTCATCGAGAACCCTGCCCATTGATGATCTTTGTGTGAGAACTCAGATCATGGACAGGGTTCTCCCTGTTCCGCTAGACCTCGACCACCACAAATCCCCACGATGGTCAAAACACGAGGATGACCCGCCCGGGGTCCGGGCGGGTCATCGATCTGGAGGAGGGAGAGGAAGGTCGGTGCCGGGTCAGCTCATGTGACGCTGGGCGATCGCGATGATCTCGTCGCGGACCGCGGGCGAGTTGGCCGAGCGCAGCGCGTGCTCGATGGCACGGGCCCGACGGGTGGCGTCACGACGGGTGCGGATTCGCTCGATCATGCTCATGGTGTTTCTCCTCCGACTATTCGGTTGTCAGCCCCTTGATGACTCCATTGAACACCGATCGGCCGTCGTTCGCCATCGATTATTAGGTGAGCTGAGACACCTGCCTAAGGATCGAAGGTTCACAAGAGGCGTGGGTCACTGTTTCTTCCCCCAATAGCAACGGCCGGTGTGCCGGAGGTTCACCCCGGGCACACCGGCCGTCACCGGACGGTCACCGTCGTCAGGTCCAGGCGAGCAGCGCCGCCTCGGGGTCGGCGAGGAAGTCCCCGATGTCCCGGAGGAACTTCGAGCCCAACTCGCCGTCGATGATCCGGTGGTCGAAGGAGAGCCCCAGGGTGGTCACCAGGCGTGGCTTGACCTTCCCCTTGTGCACCCAGGGCAGTTCGCGGACCGCTCCGAACGCCAGGATCGCCGACTCGCCCGGGGGCAGGATGGGAGTGCCCGTGTCCACCCCGAAGACCCCGACGTTGGTGATCGTCAGGGTGCCGCCGGACATGTCCGCCGGGGAGGTCCTCCCCGCCTTCGCCGTCTGAACCAGCGCGGTCAGCGCGTCCGCCAGCTCGCGCAGCGTGAGCCGGCCGGCGTCCTTGACGTTCGGCACGATCAGACCGCGCTCGGTGGCCGCCGCGATGCCCAGGTTGACGTACTCCTTGACGACGATCTCGTCGCCGGCCCAGGTCGAGTTGACCATCGGGTGCCGACGGACGGCCAGCAGCACCGCCTTCGCGACCAGCAGCAACGGCGAAACCCGCACGTCACGCCACTCCCGACGGTCCCGCAGCCGGTCCAGCGCCTTCATGGCCCGGGTCACGTCCACGGTCAGGAACTCCGTGACGTGCGGAGCGGTGAACGCCGAGCGGGCCATGTTCTCGGCGGTGAGCCGGCGTACCCCCTTGACCGGGATACGCTGCTCGCGATCCGCGCCGAAGCTGGCCCCCGAGGTGCCCGACAGCGTCCCCGCCGCGCTCCCCACCGAGGCCGTGCCCCCCGCCACGACCATGCCACCGGCCACCGCGCCACCGGACACCGTTGTGCCGGCCGCCGTTGTCCCGGCCACCGCCCGCTGGACGTCCTCCCGGGTGATCGAACCGAGCGGACCAGAACCGACCAGCACCCCCAGATCGACCCCGAGGTCCTTCGCGAGCTTCCGCACCGGCGGCTTCGCCAACACCGGCCCCCCCGCGCTCCGTCGATCATGGACTCGTGGTGCCGAATTTGCGGTAACTGGGGCAGTTTTGTCCCCCACCACAACTCCATGATCGGCTGGGGCTGGGGCTGGGGCTGGGGCTGGGGCTGGGGCTGGGGGTGGGGGTGAGAGGGAGGGGGAAGGGGTGGGGGTGGGGGAGGGTGGGGTGGGGGGTTTGCGGGGGCGGCGTTTGGCGGGGGCGTTGCGGGGGCCGTAGCCGACCAGGACGGCGGTGCGGCCACCCGGGGCGACGCCGCCGATCAGGCCCGGCTCGACCATGCCCTCGGCCGGGGCGACCTGCACCGCGGCCAGTGACGCGGCCGACGGGGTGGGCAGGTCCGGCGTGGCGGTGGCGGTGGTGGACTCGGCGATCGGGCCGGCACCGGGGTCGGTGTCGATCGCGATGATCGGGGTGCCGACCTCGACGGTGCTCCCCTCCGGGTGGAAGATCGACCGCACCTCGCCGGCCCATTTCGCCGGGATCTCGACGGCCGCCTTGGCCGTCTCCACCTCGACGATCGGCTGGTTCAGCTCGATGACGTCGCCCACCTTGACCAACCAGGCGAGGATCTCACCCTCGGTCAGGCCCTCGCCCAGGTCGGGCAGGTTGAACTCCTTGATCCGGGACATCGCGCTCACCAGCCGAAGGTGCGGTCGACGGCGTCGAGCACCCGGTCGAGGTCGGGCAGGTACTCCTCCTCCACCCGGCTGGCCGGGTAGGGGGTGTCGAAGCCGGTGACCCGCAGCACCGGGGACTCCAGGGAGTAGAAGCACTCCTCGGTGATCCGGGCCGCGATCTCCGAGCCCAGCCCCAGGTTGCCCGGGGCCTCGTGGACGACGACGCACCGGCCGGTGCGCCGTACCGACTCGTAGACGGCGGTCAGGTCCAGCGGGGAGAGGGTGCGCAGGTCGACGACCTCCAGCTCCCGGCCGTCCTCGGCGGCGGCGGTCGCCGCGTCCAGCGCGGTGCGCACCATCGGGCCGTACGCCAGCACGGTCGCGTCGGTGCCGGGCCGCACCACCCGGGCGGCGTGCAGCGGGTACGCCCCGGACAGCGGGGCGTCCAATTCGACCGGACCCTTCTCCCAGTAGCGCCGCTTCGGCTCCAGGAAGACGATCGGGTCGTCCGAGGCGACGGCCTGCTGGATCATCACGTACGCGTCCTGCGGGTTGGCGCAGGTCACCACCTTCAGGCCGGCGGTGTGCGCGAAGTACGCCTCCGGCGACTCGGAGTGGTGTTCCACTGCGCCGATGCCGCCACCGTAGGGAATCCGGATCACCATCGGGATGGTGACCTTGCCCTGCGAGCGGTAGTGCATCTTGGCGACCTGGGACACGATCTGGTCGTACGCCGGGTAGACGAAGCCGTCGAACTGGATCTCGCAGATCGGCCGGAAGCCCCGGATGGCCAGGCCGACCGCGGTGCCGATGATGCCGGACTCGGCCAGCGGGGTGTCGATCACCCGCTGGTCGCCGAAGTCCTTCTGGAGACCGTCGGTGATCCGGAAGACGCCGCCGAGCTTGCCGACGTCCTCGCCCATGATGACGACCTTCGGGTCGTTCTCCAGCGCCCGGCGCAGGCCGGTGTTGAGGGCCTTGCCGAGGGTGAGCGTCTCCGTGGCCATCAGTGTGCGCTCCCCTCGAACGACTCCAGGTACCTGCTGAACTGCGCCCGCTGCGCGTCCACCTCGGGGGAGCCGTGCGGGTAGACGTGGTCGAACATCGACACCGGGGCCGGGTCGGGGAGTTCGAGCACCCGTTCGCGCAGGTGCACCGACTCGGCGCGGGCCTGCTCGTCGACCTCGGCGAAGAAGTCGGCGTCGGCGATCTGCTGCTTGTCGAGGAACGCCTTCATCCGGGCGATCGGGTCCTTGGCCTGCCAGGCCTCGACCTCGCTGGCGATCCGGTAACGGGTCGGGTCGTCGGAGGTGGTGTGCGCGCCCATCCGGTAGGTGAACGCCTCGATCAGGCTGGGCCCCTGGCCGAGCCGGGCGTTGTCCAGCGCGTGCCGGGTCACCGCGTACGACGCGAGCACGTCGTTGCCGTCCACCCGGACGCCGGGGAAGCCGAAGCCGCCGGCCCGCCGGTAGAGCGGCACCCGGGTCTGGCGCTCCAGCGGCTCGGAGATGGCGTACTGGTTGTTCTGGCAGAAGAAGACCAGGGGGGCGTTGAAGACGCTGGCCCAGACGAACGCCTCGTTGACGTCGCCCTGGCTGGTGGCGCCGTCGCCGAAGTAGGCGATCACCGCCTCGCCGTCCTCGGTGCCGGTGCGGCCGTCCATGTGGACGCCCATGGCGTACCCGGTCGCGTGCAGGGTCTGTGCCCCGATGACGATCGTGTACATGTTGAACTTGAACTCGTTCGGATCCCAGCCGCCCTGGTCGACGCCACGGAACAGGCCGAGCGGCATGATCGGGTCGATGCCCCGGCAGTAGAGGACGCCGTGCTCCCGGTAGGTCGGGAAGGCCATGTCCTGGCTGCGCAGCGCCCGCCCGGAACCGACCTGGGCCGCCTCCTGGCCGAGCAGCGAGGCCCACAGGCCCAGCTCGCCCTGCCGCTGCAACGCGGTCGCCTCGGCGTCGAGCTTGCGGACCAGGACCAGGTCGCGGTAGAGGCCGCGGTACTCCTCGTCGGTGAAGTCGACGCGGTACTCGGTGCCGTCTGGACCGACGGCGCTCTCGATCCGCTCGCCGGTCGGGGTGAGCAGTTGTACGAGTTCCGGCTCGCCGGTCGCGGCGGCTCGCCGGGACCGGGGTGCGGCTCGCCGGCCGCGGCTGGAGACCGCAGGGTCGCCCTTTGCCATCCGTCTCTCCCTGTCGTGTCTGTGCCCGAGCCGGGGGGTCACCCGTCCGCGCACAACGTGCGCCGGCCCGGCTGTTGCCGGACTGGTTCCTGGCGGCCGTGCCTAGCCCCGGTGGGGGTTGCCGTACGGCCTGAGCCGGATCCAAGGTCGAACCCGGTTCGGGAGCTGCGGCGACCAGCTACGCCTGCCACGGGGTACGCGGAGGTGCGGCTGCGTTGCCGTCGTGTCTGAATGATTGCAGAGGTGGTGAGCGGCCCCACAGTATGGTCCTCCGGCCGGTGGTGGCATGTCCGCTTCACGACCCGTGGACCTTTTTGTCGTGGCGGGCCTCCGGCCCGACGGACTTTTTGTGTGTCGACACGCCCCGGTGCCTGGTGAACTGGGCGTCACTGGGTCAAGCTGACCGGTAACGGTGGGCGTTTAGTGAAGAATGTCCGTTCAGCTTCCGCTGTCCGCCGACGATCGCGTCCGGGTCGACGAGGGGTGGTGCGGTGTCCGAACATGGTGACGGTCCTCCGGTACCGCTCCTCGGTCGGCACCGGGCCGGCGGCGGCAGCTACCGGCGGCTGACCGGCGTCCACCGCGCCCCCGGTCCCGCCGGGCCGCACCGCGGCTACCTGTTCACCGTCGCTCTGCTCGCCGGGGCCGCCTCGATGCCCGTGCTCGCCGCGATCAGCAGCGGATCAGCCACCGTGGGCAGCACCGCGCTCCCCGGTGGCGGCACCCCGTTCCTGCCCACCCCGTCGGTCGGCCCGGTGGTCGTCCCGGTGCCCGCCACCGGCCAGCCGGCCCTGCCGCCGACGGCACCGACGGGCGCACCGACCCCGTCCGCGCCGGCCGCCGCCCCGCCCACCGGTCCCACCCACCGTCCCGTTCCACCGCCGCGGGCACCCGCCGCCACACCACCGCCGATCCGCCGGACGTCCGCGCCCGATGTTCCGTCCCACCCGACACCCACCGCGGCACCCACCGCCGTGCCGAGTGTGGACCCGAGTCCGAGCGCCGCACCGACGACCACCTGCTCCGAGCCGCCGCCGGACCCGTCGCCGACCGCCGCGCCCTCCGGCACGCCGACGCCCGAACCCGAACCCGAGCCCACGGCGGCCCCCGAGCCGACGCCGACGCCCGGACCCACCCCCACGCCGGGGTCCACCGCGACGGTCGGTCCCCGCCCCACCGTCACCGTCACCCTGGTCCCCACCGCACGCCCCCGGCCCTCCGTGACGGCGGTCCCGGCCGACACCCCCCGCGCACGGGACGGGGCACGTCCGGTGCGCCGGACCGGCTCGTCCCCGGCCCGCCTCCCGGCCCCGGCCGCCGGGCCGTCCGCCACTCCCGCCCCCGCGCCGCAGGCACCCGCCGTACCCGCGTCGGCCGGTGACGACCGCGTGGCCCCGGAGGGTGCGGCGACCGTCGGCACCGCGGGCTGAGCGCGTCGCCGGTGTGGCGCGGACGCCGAGACCCGTCCCGCCGGCCGACGGGCGCGGCGACCCGGGTGGCCCGGTGGGTGACCGAGGTGACCGCGCCGGCCGTGCTGGTCACCGGGCTGACCGTGCTGATCGGCTGGCACGGCGGGGGCGGGGTACGGGGGCTGGGCTGGGGGCTGCTCGCCACGGTCTTCGCCGCCGGTGTCCCGTGCGCGTACATCCTGGGTGGGGTGCGGCGGGGGCGGCTCACCGACCGGCACATCGGTCGGCGGGAGCAGCGCCGGGTGCCGCTGCTCCTCGGCCTCGCCTCGGCCGTCGCCGGGTTGGCCCTGCTGGCGCTGCTCGGTGCGCCGCGGGCGCTGCTGGCCCTGGTCGCCGCCGGGGTGGTCGGCCTGGTGGTGGCGGTGTCGGTCAGCCACTGGTGGAAGATGTCGATCCACGCGGCGGTGGCCGCCGGCACGCTGGTGGTGCTGGTGCTCACCTTCGGCCCCCGGCTGCTGCCCGCCGTGCCGCTGCTCGGCCTGGTCGGCTGGTCCCGGGTGCGGCTGCGCGACCACACGGTCGCGCAGGTGGTGGTGGGAGCGCTGGTGGGCGGCCTGGTGGCCGGGGTGGTCTTCGGCACGCTCTCCTGACACCCCACGGGCTCAGCGGGCCACGGCTCAGCGCTCAGGGCAGCGCTCAAGGCCACGGCTCAGGTCAGCGCTCAGGGCTCAGGGCTCAGGGCTCAGGGCGGAGCATGGGCGGGTGCAGCCGGATGGCCGGACCCCGGCGGAACAACTGGGCCGGACGGCCCCGGTCGCCCTCGGTGGCCCGGCCGACGGGGCTGACGAAGCCGGGGGTGCCGGTGACCTTGCGGTGGAAGTTACGGGGGTCCAGCCGGGTACCCCAGACCGTCTCGTAGACGGCCCGGAGCTGGGCCACGGTGAACTCGGCCGGGCAGAAGGCGCTGGCCAGCGGGGTGTACTCCAGCTTCGCGCGGGCCCGTTCCAGGCCGTCGGCGACGATCCGGTCGTGGTCGAAGGCGAGTTGGCCGGGGGTGAGCCGGGTGACCGGCACCCACTCGGCCGAGGCGGCGTCCGAGCCCGCCACCGGAGTGGGCAGGTCGGGTAGCAGGGCCAGCCAGGCCACGGTGACCACCCGGCCGCGCGGGTCGCGGTCGGGTCGGCCGTACGTGCCGAGCTGCTCCAGGTGGCCGGCCGGCTCGGGGAGCCCGGTCTCCTCGGTCAGCTCCCGGACGGCCGCGTCGGGCAGGTCCTCGTCGATGCCGACGAAGCCGCCCGGCAGCGCCCACCGGCCCAGGTCCGGTGGGATGCCCCGGCGGACCAGCAGCAGGTGCAGCTCCTCGGCGCGCACGGTGAGCACCACCAGGTCCACCGTCACGGCGAAGGGCGGGTACTCGCTCATCTCTTTATCACCACCTTGACGATAACCTAGCAGAAGGTTTATCGTCGTGAAGACGAAAAAGGGGAGGGTGCGAGACATGGCCGACGTGACGAGACGACTCTTCCTGCGCCACCTGCGTGGAACCCCGACCAACTGGGTGCGCCTGCAAGCCGGTGGGCGGGTCCGGCGGGAGGGGACCGGCCAGTCCTTCTGGTACCGGCCGCTGACCGCCGTGCTCAGCGAGGTGCCGGTGGACGACCGCGAGCTACCGCTGCTGTTCCACGCCCGGACCGGCGACTTCGCCGACATCACCGTCCAGGCCACCGTGACCTACCGGATCGCCGACCCGGCCCTGGCCGCCGCCCGGCTCGACTTCTCGGTCGACCCGCGCACCGGTCGGCCCCGGGCCCGCCCACTCGACCAGGTGGCCACGCTGCTCGCCGAGCTGGCCCAGCAACCCGCCCTCGACCTGCTCGCCCGGGTGCCGCTGGCCGAGGCGCTGACCACCGTCGCGCCGGTCCGCGAGGCGGTCTCCGCCGCGCTCGACGCCGAGCCCCGGCTCACCGACATCGGCGTCGCCGTGGTCAGCGCCCGGGTGGTCGCCGTCCGGCCCGAACCCGAGCTGGAACGCGCCCTGCAGACCCCCACCCGGGAGGCGGTGCAGGTGCAGGCCGACCGGGCCACCTACGCCCGCCGGGCACAGGCCGTCGAGCAGGAACGCGGCATCGCCGAGAACGAACTCCAGAACAAGATCGAGCTGGCCCGGCGGGAGCAGCAGCTCGTCGAGCAGCACGGGGCGAACACCCGTCGCCGGGCCGAACTCGACGCCGCCGCCGAGCTGGCCACCGCCCACGGCAAGGCGGAACGGGAACAGGTCGCCAACGCCGCCGCCGCCGAGCGGGCCCGGGTGCTCGCCACCGCCGAAGCGGAGAAGGAACGCCTGCTCGCCGGGGGCGCCGCCGACCGGGAGCGGGTGCTGGCCCTGGCCAAGGCCGAGACGGTACGCGCCGTCGGCGCCGCCGAGGCCGAGGCCGAGGCGGCGAAACTGGCCGCGTACGCCGAACTGCCGCCGGCGGTGCTGCAAGCCCTCACCGTCCGGGAACTCGCCGGTCAGCTCCCGCAGATCGGCCAGCTCACCGTCACCCCGGACCTGCTGGCCGACCTGCTCGGCCGGCTCACCGGGCCGACCGCGACGGTCGACCGGTGAGCGGCACCCTGGCCCCCCGGGTGGTGGTGGTCCGCCGCCCCAGCGAGCTCGACGAACTGCTCGCCCGGCACGGCACCCGGGCGGCGGCCCAGTGGTACCTGCGCGCCCGGGGGCGGGACCTGGCCGAGGTGATCGAACGGCACGAGGCCCTCCAGGTGGCGCTGACCGCCGTCGCGGCCGCCGTCCCCGCCGGATGGCGACGCGGCACCGTGGACCGGGACGACCTGCCCCGGTTCCTGTTCGGCCCGGAGGACGTGGTCGTCGCCGTCGGCCCGGACGGCCTGGTGGCCAACGTGGCGAAGTACCTCGGTGGGCAACCCGTCGTCGGTGTCGACCCGGAGCCCGGCCGCAACGCCGGTGTGCTCGTCCGGTGCACCGGCGACCAGGTGGCCGCCCTGCTGCCGGCGGTGGTCGCCGGCACCGCGCCGGTGCGCCACCGGGTCATGGTCCGGGCCACCCTCGACGACGGGCAGGAGCTGGTCGGCCTCAACGAGGTGTACGTCGGGCACCCCTCCCACCAGTCGGCCCGGTACCTGCTCGACGTGGCCGGAGACGGCCGACCCCGCCGGGAACGGCAGTCCTCCTCCGGGGTGGTCGTCGGCACCGGTACCGGGGCCACCGGCTGGTGCGCCTCGATCGCCCGGGACCGACCGACCGCCCTCACGCTCCCCGCCCCGCAGGAGGCGGCCCTGTGCTGGTTCGTCCGGGAGGCGTGGCCCTCCCCGGCCACCGGCGTCGACCTGGTCGCCGGCCGTCTCGACGGCACCGGCGCGCTGGAGCTGACCGCCGAGTCCGACGGTCTGGTGGCCTTCGCCGACGGGCTGGAGGCCGACCGGCTGACGCTGCGCTGGGGCCAGCGGATCCGCCTCGACGTCGCCCCCGGCCGGCTGGCCCTGGTCGAACCCTGACCGGCGGCCGGCCCGGTCAGGGCGTGTCGTCGCCGAGGCGCTGCCGGTTGGCCTCGATCCAGGCGTCCAGGGCCACCGGGTCGTCCGGGTCCACGCCGTCGGCCATCAACTGGGCCACCGCCGCCGTCGCCGGGCTGCGCCGCTCGCCGGTCGAGTAGAGCCGGGCGAACTCGGGCACCAGCTCCTCGATCGCCTCGTCGGTCTGCGTACCGGCCCGCTCGGGCAGCCCCCGCCGTTGGGCCGCGAACGCCGCCCAGGCACGCAGCACCCGGGGCAACAGCGCCGCGTCGTCCATGTCCAGCACGGCCCGCCGGTGCACCCAGTCGAGCAGGAACAGTCCGGCCACCGCCGGGCTCCACCGCAGCGGGTCGGCGTCCGGGAAGCTCGCCGAGTGGTCGAAGAGCAACCCCAGGCAGAAGTGCAGCGAGGCCAGTTCGGCGTCGCCGTCGAGGGTGTTCAGCCGGTGCCGGGCCGCCGCGGGAGAGGCCAGGAAGGCGCGGACCAGTGTGGTGCGCTCGTCGGTGCCGAGCGGTTCCGCGGGCCAGCCGGCGGTGTCCGCGCTCGGCTCCGGCAGCACCGCCAACCGTGCCCCGACCAGCGCCCGGTCGGTGGCGAGCGATCCCTCGGCGGGCAGGTCGCCGAGGTCGTCGGTGATCGCCAGGTGGCGGCCCACCTCGCCGTGCATCCGGGCCGGGTCCTCCTCGCGGAACCAGGTCAGGTCGTCGTCGGCGCACATCTGCCGGACCTGCTCCAGAATCCGCTCGGCCGGTCCGCCGACGAAGACGTCCTTGGTGATGCCGATGTTGTGGTCGACCAGGGCGACCAGGGCGTGCTCCGGGCCGCCCGACGCGTCGTCGTAGGCGAAGGTGGCCAGGTAGGAGGTCTGGTCGCCGTACACGTCGCCGTACGACCAGGTGCCGGTGAGGTGGACCCGGCCGAGCTGAGCGGCCCAGGCCGGCGCCTGCGCGCCGGGGCGGACCTTGGCCGCACCCTCGGCATCCGGGACCAGCGCGGCGAAGACCTGACGGATGGTGGTGGCGGCGGCCGTACGGCGGCGGGAGGTGGCGGCGAGGAAACCGGAGACGAAGTCCCGGACCGCCGTCTCCCGGTCGGTCTCGGCGATCGCGTAGACGCTGCCCAGCAGCGCCGTGCCGAGCATCTCGGCGTCGAGCGCGCAGTCCAGCCTGGTCACGTCGCGGGCCGCGGAGAGCACCGCGTCGTAGGGGGTCTGTGGCGTGGCCATGGCACGACCCTACGCCGCCGGGCCGCCCCGGACACCCGTGCCGACGGCGGCGTTCAGCGGCGGCTGGCCGGGCGTCCGCCGACGGGCGGTGTGCGGCGGCCCACGTCCGGCCGCGGGCCGGTCACCGGGCGGCTTCCTCCCAGGACTGGCGGGCGAGGGCGTACCGGTCGAGGATGGCCCGTACCGGGACGAGGACGTACTCCGCGCCGATCCGGGCCACCTCGTCGGTGAGCCGCCGCTCGGCCCGCTTCCGGGCCCGCCGGGCCGCCCAGCGGATCACCGGCCGGGTCACCGCGGCCAGCAGCAGGCCGGCGAGCAGACCCCCGAGCAACAGCACGGTGGGCAGCGGCGCCTCCCCCACCCGGGGGTACTCCAGGGCCGGCAGCCCGAGGGCGCGCAGCGCATAGCCGAGCACCAGCCAGCCCAGTCCGGCCACGGCGGCGAGGGTGACCAGCCACTGGAGGGCACCCACCACCCGCCACCAGAGCGGCCGGCGGTCCATGCCCAGGTCGGTGCCGGCGACCGCCCCGTCCAGCGCGTCCGGCAGGTCGGCCAGCCTCGACCGGGCGGCGGCGGTCACCGCGACCGGCCACGGGGCCGGCAGCTCCCCGCCGGACCGGTCGGCGACCGCCCGGATGGCCAACCCGAGGGCGGACTGCTGGGCGGCCGTCGGCTCGGGCACCGAGGTCGCCGCGAGCACGGGCTCCCCCGCCCGCTGCGGGTCGGTGTCCGGGCCGGGCAGGTGCAGCCGGCGCAACGGATCGGGGCGCAGCCTGCGCCAGCCGCGTACCAGTGGCCAGCCGGTGGCCCCACCGGCCCGGTGCCGGTACGCCCCCTCGACCGCGCCCACCACCGCCGGCACCCCGGCCGCGTCGGCCAGCGCGCGGTCCAGGACTCGGACCGTCCCGGTGTCCGGGACGTGCCCCGGGGCCTCGACGGCGACGAGTTCGCCCAGCGTGGCCACCACCGTGTCGGCGTCACCGGAGAGCCGGCGCAGCGCCGCCTGCCGGTCCGACACGGCCCGTTCCAGCGCCTCCCGCAGCCCGGTCATCCCGGCGGGCTCGACCGCCGTGGTGGCCAGCAGCGGCACCCCGTCGAGCCCGTCGGCGTCGAGCAGCCGGCGCAGGTCGGCCAGCACCCGGGGCAACTCGGCCGGGGGCAACCGGTCGGCCTGGTTGAGCACCACCACGGTCACCTCCCGGTGCCGGTGGAACTCGCGCAGGTAACTGGTGTGGACCACCCGGTCGGCGTACTTCTGTGGGTCGACCACCCAGACCACCAGGTCGACCAGGCCGAGCAGCCGGTCCACCTCCAGCCGGTGGGACCGCTGCACCGAGTCGAAGTCGGGCAGGTCGAGCAGGATCAGGCCGTGCAGGGCGGACTCGTCGTCGCCGTCCAGCGCGCTCTCCCGGACGAACCGGTGCCGGGGCAGCACGCCGACCCAGTCGAGCAGCCGGTTGCCGCCGTCCAGCGGCCCCCACACGCAGGCGTGCGCGACCCCGGTGGTGGGGCGGCGCACCCCGACCGGGGAGAGTTCCAGCCGGGCCAGGGCGTTGAACAGGCTGGACTTGCCGCTGCCGGTCGCGCCGGCCAACGCCACCACGGTGTGGTCCCGGGACAGCGACAACCGGGTGCCGGCCCGTTCGACCAGGGTGTGCGCGCCCACCAACTGGCCGTCGGGCACCTCGCCGTCGACCACGTCGAGGAACCGGCGGATCGCGTCCAGTCGGCTCACCAGGGCGTCGGCGTCGACGCGGTGGTCACCCCGGAGCGCCCCGCGCATCCGGCCGACGATGTTGGTCAACGGGTGCCGTCCTCGGAGGTCGGTGTCGGGATCGGCAGGGCCTGGCCGGGCGAGCCCGCGAGCCCGCTGTGGTGCCGGGCCACCTCGACCCGGCCGGCGGCCCGGCGCAGCCCGGCGGCGTCCTGCGTGCCGGTCCGGGCCGCGTCGGTACGGCTCAGGTAGCGGGCCGCCTCCTCGTCGAGCAGCGCGCGGACCCGGTCCAGCAGGTCGCCCCGGGCCTTCGCGGCGAGGGTACGCACCGCCTGGTCGCCGAAGATCGCCTGGAGCACGGCCTGCGCGGCGACGGTGGTGCCCGCCCCGGTGGCCACCTCCAGCCCGGTCGGGATGAAGGCGGTGGAGGCGAACACGGCGATCATCACGGCCAGCCCGGTGGCGTTGACCGCGTACGCGGCCGTCCGGGCCACGAACCGCCGGTCGCCGCCCTCCTCGCGGACCAGCTCCAACACCGCGCGCTGCCAGTCCCGGACCAGCCGTTCGGCCCGTTCGGGCAGGTCGGCCCCGGCGTGCGCCAGCGGCGGGTCGAGCAGCGCGGCCCCGGCCGGATGGGCCTTCCAGACGGTGTACGTGTTTTCCGCCGCCTCGGCGGCCACCCCGCGCAGCAGCGTGACCAGCTGCGATTCGATGGCGTTGCGCAGCTCGGTGGCGGGGGTGGCGGGCCGGCCGGTGACGGCGGCCACGAGCCGGTCGCGCAGCCGGCCGATCCGGGCCTCCAGCGTCCGGAAGAACTCCCCGGTGCCGACGAACTCCTGCCAGCGGGCGAGCACCTCGCCGCGGAGCAACCGGCCGTCCTGCAACCCCTCGGCCACCGTACGGCGCGCACCCGCATAGGCGGACCGGACCCGGTCGTCCAGCGCGTCGGCGGCGGCCACCTGCTCGTCGGCCGCGTCGGCGAGCGCCTCCACGGTCGGGTGCAGCGAGGCGAGCGCGCCGTCGAGGGTCTGCCGGACCACGGCGGCGCGGGCCTCGGCGTCGGCGGCGAGCCCGGCGAACCAGCTGCCCAGGGGTGCGGTGACCCGGTCGGGCAGCAGGCCCTGGCCGTCGACCCAGGTCTCCGGCAGCACGAACAGCGGCGCCGCGCCCAGCTCCTGGGCGGCGAGCATCTCGGACAGGTGGGCGGCGATCTCGTCGGCGGCCTCGGGCGGCACCCGGTCGAGCACCATGGCGATCGCGGCCCCCCGGGAGCGGGCGGTGCGCAGCAGCTCCCACGGGACGGCGTCGGCGTACCGGGCGGCGGTGGTGACGAAGAGCCAGAGGTCGGCGGCGGCGAGGAGCTGGCCGGCGAGGGCCCGGTTGGCGTCGACCACCGAGTCGATGTCGGGGGCGTCGAGGAAGGCCAGCCCGGCGGGGAGCGCCGGGGCGGTGACCAGGTGCAGCGTGCCCGGATCCTCGCTGGGCTCGTTGGTGCGGGTCAGGCCGGGCAGCAGCTCGCCCTGCCGGAACCAGGCGGAGTCGGCCGGGTTGCAGACCAGCACCGGGGAGCGGGTGGTGGGGCGGAGCACCCCGGCGGCGCTCACCCGGGCCTGCACCAGGCTGTTGACCAGGGTCGACTTGCCGGCACCGGTGGAACCGCCGACGACCACGAGCAGCGGGGCGTCGAGCCGGGCGAGTCGGGGCAGCAGGTAGTCGTCGAGCTGGTCGGTCAGCGCACGGGCGGTGTGCCGGGCCGGCTCGGCCGAGGGCAGCGCCAGCGGGAACCGGGTCGCGTCGATCGCGGCCCGCAGGCCGGTGAGGGCGGCGGGCAGGCCGTCCCCGGCGGGTCCGGGTGGCGTTTCGTCGATCTCCGACGGCCCGGTGCGGGCGGCGACGGTGGGCGCAGCGGACCGGGTGGCGGGATCGCCGTGCGTCGTCACCGCTAAAGCGTGCCCGACCGAGGCAACAGAGACAACCGGAGGGTAGTAACGGACAGGTTGCGTCGGGTCGGCTCAACTCGACTTGCACTTTGGCGATCCCGTGGCACTATTGAGTCACGTTCACTCAACTTGTGGTGCGGTCGCTGCGGGCGACCCTCCCGGGCAGGCCCTCCGACCTGCCCACCCGTAACGAAGCGAGGAAGCGAAGATGGCACGTGCGGTCGGTATCGACCTCGGCACGACGAACTCCTGCGTCAGCGTTCTCGAGGGCGGTGAGCCCACCGTCATCGCCAACGCTGAGGGCTCGCGGACGACCCCGTCGATCGTCGCGTTCGCCCGTAACGGCGAGGTGCTCGTCGGCGAGGTCGCCAAGCGCCAGGCGGTGACCAACCCGGACCGGACCATCCGGTCGGTCAAGCGGGAGATCGGCACCAACTGGACCGTCGACATCGACGGCAAGAAGTACACCCCGCAGGAGATCTCGGCGCGCACGCTGATGAAGCTCAAGCGGGACGCCGAGGCGTACCTGGGCGAGCAGATCACCGATGCGGTGATCACCGTTCCCGCCTACTTCAACGACGGCCAGCGTCAGGCCACCAAGGAGGCCGGTGAGATCGCCGGCTTCAACGTGCTGCGGATCGTCAACGAGCCGACCGCGGCGGCCCTGGCCTACGGGCTGGACAAGGGCTCCAAGGAGCAGACCGTCCTCGTGTTCGACCTGGGCGGCGGCACCTTCGACGTGTCCCTGCTGGAGCTGGCCGAGGGCGTCGTCGAGGTCAAGTCGACCAGCGGTGACAACCAGCTCGGCGGCGACGACTGGGACCAGCGGGTCATCGACCACCTGGTGAAGACGTTCCGGGGCGAGCACGGCATCGACCTGGGTCAGGACAAGATGGCCCTCCAGCGGCTCCGCGAGGCGGCCGAGAAGGCCAAGATCGAGCTGTCCGCGGCGGCCACCACCAACATCAACCTGCCGTACATCACCGCCGGCTCCGCCGGCCCGCTGCACCTGGACGTGACGCTCAGCCGCGCCGAGTTCCAGCGGATGACGCAGGACCTGCTGGACCGCTGCAAGGGTCCGTTCGAGCAGGCCGTGAAGGACGCCGGCGTCAAGATCTCCGACGTCGACCACGTGATCCTGGTCGGCGGCTCCACCCGGATGCCGGCCGTCACCGACCTGGTCAAGCAGCTCACCGGCCGCGACCCCAACAAGGGCGTCAACCCGGACGAGGTCGTCGCCGTCGGCGCGGCGCTGCAGGCCGGTGTGCTCAAGGGCGAGGTCAAGGACGTCCTGCTGCTCGACGTGACCCCGCTGAGCCTGGGCATCGAGACCAAGGGCGGCATCTTCACCAAGCTCATCGAGCGCAACACCACCATCCCGACCAAGCGCTCCGAGGTCTTCACCACGGCCGACGACAACCAGCCGTCGGTGCTGATCCAGGTGTTCCAGGGCGAGCGCGAGATCGCGGCGTACAACAAGAAGCTCGGCACCTTCGAGCTGACCGGCCTCCCGCCGGCGCCGCGCGGCGTGCCGCAGGTCGAGGTCACCTTCGACATCGACGCCAACGGCATCGTCAACGTGCACGCCAAGGACCTGGGCACCGGCAAGGAACAGAAGATGACGATCACCGGCGGCTCCTCGCTGCCGAAGGACGACATCGAGCGGATGCGCCGGGACGCCGAGGAGCACGCCGACGACGACAAGCGTCGCCGGGAGGAGGCCGAGGCCCGCAACGTGGCCGAGGCGCTCCAGTGGCAGACCGAGAAGTTCCTCGCCGAGAGCGGCGACAAGCTGCCCACCGAGAACCGGGACCAGCTCAACGAGGCCCTCGGTGAGCTGCGCGGCGCGCTCGGCGGCCAGGACATCGAGAAGATCAAGGCGGCCCACGAGCGGCTGGCCCAGGTCTCCCAGCAGGCCGGTTCGCTGCTCTACTCGCAGCAGGCCGAGCAGGGCGAGCAGCCGGGCGAGGCCGGTCCGGGTGCCGGCGCGGCCGGCCCTGGCGCGGCCGGTGCGGCCGGCGGCCCGAAGGCCGGCGGCGCGGACGACGTGGTCGACGCGGAGATCGTGGACGAGGACAAGAAGTGACGGTCCACACCGGCACCGCACAGGGATCGAGGTAGTCGTATGACGGAGAAGCCACGAGCCGCCGACCCGGGCGCCTCCGGGTCGGCGCCGGGTGGCTCCGGGCCCGCCGACGACGGGCCGCGGGTCGTCATCCGGGACAACCGCAAGCTCGGCAAGACCGAGGAGACCCCCGCCGCCGCCGACGCCGGGGCGGACGTCCCCGCCGAGGGGCTGGTCGAGGACGCCGAGGTGGTGGTCGACGAGATCGAGGCCGAGGCGACCACGCTCGACGACCCGGCGCCGACCGGCCCGCCGGTGGTGGACGCCCCCGCCCAGCCGGTCGACGGCAGTGCGACGGGTTCGCCGCTCGGCGCCGAGCTGGAGGCCGTCCGTACCGAGTTGGACGAGCGGACCCGGGACCTGCAACGGGTGTCGGCCGAGTACGCCAACTACCGCAAGCGGGTGGACCGGGACCGGGGCGTGGTGCAGGAGCAGGCGACCGGCTCGGTACTCGCCGCGCTACTGCCGATCCTGGACGACCTGGACCGGGCGCGTGAGCACGGTGACCTGGTCGGGCCGTTCGGCACGGTGGCCGAACAGCTCACCACGGCGCTGGGCAAGTTCGGCCTGACGCCCTTCGGTGAGCAGGGCGACCCGTTCGACCCCACCCGGCACGAGGCGGTCGCGCACCAGACCTCGCCGGACGTCGACGAGCCCACCTGCGTGCAGGTGATGCGCCGGGGATACCTGCTCGGCGAGCGGCTGCTGCGGCCGGCCATGGTCGCGGTCGCCGACCCGGAATAGTGCACGGCCATCCGGTCGCCCCGCCCGCCGTCCCCGGCGGGCGGGGCGACCGGGCCACATCTCACTGAAGGGGGTGGACCGGTGAGCTCCAAGGACTGGATCGAGAAGGACTTCTACGCCACGTTGGGCGTGGAGAAGTCCGCCTCCTCTGACGAGATCAAGAAGTCGTACCGGAAGCTGGCCCGGGAATCGCACCCGGACCACAACCCCGGCGACCCGCAGGCCGAGGAGCGGTTCAAGGGCGTCTCCGAGGCGTACGCGGTGCTCGGCGACGACACCAAGCGCCGCGAGTACGACGAGATGCGCTCGCTGTTCGGCTCGGGCGCGTTCCGCCGGGGCGCGGGTCAGCCCGGCGGTGCCCCGTTCGACGTCTCCGACCTGTTCGGCGGTGGCGGTGGCGGGGACGGCAGGTTCGGCGGCGGCGGCTTCACCGACCTGTTCAGCTCGATCTTCTCCGGCGGTGCCGGTGGTCCCGGTGCGTCCCGGGCGCGTGGCCCGGCCCGGGGCCGGGACGTGGAGGCCGAAGTCTCCCTCGACTTCGGCGACGCCGTCCGGGGCGTGACCCTGCCGTTGAGCCTGCGGGCACCCGGGATCTGCGACACCTGCCACGGCAACGGCGCCAGGCCGGGCACCCAGCCGACCACGTGCCCGGTCTGCCGTGGTGCCGGGGTGACCACCCGTGACCAGGGGTCGTTCAGCTTCTCCGAGCCGTGCCGCAACTGCCAGGGCGTCGGGACGATCGTCGAGGAGAAGTGCCCCGAGTGCCGGGGCACCGGCGGGGTCACCAAGACCCGCACGCTGAACGTCCGCTTCCCCGCCGGGGTGGCCGACGGCCAGCGCATCCGGCTGACCGGGCGGGGCGAGCCGGGCCAGCGCGGCGGGCCGGCGGGCGACCTGTTCGTGCAGGTGAAGGTCCGCCCGGACGACCTGTTCGGGCGTACCGGCGACGACCTGACGCTGACCGTGCCGGTCACCTTCGCCGAGGCGGTGCTCGGCACCGACCTGCGGGTGCCCACGTTGGACGGCGCGGTGACCCTGCGCGTCCCGCCGGGCACCCCGTCCGGGCGGGTGCTGCGGGCCCGGGGTAAGGGTGTGGTCCGGCGGGACGGCCAGGCCGGCGACCTGCTGGTCACGCTGGACGTGGTGGTGCCGGCGACGGTGTCGGACGAGGCGCGGGCGGCCCTGGAGTCGTTCGCCGCCGCGACGCCGCCGGCGGCCCGGGAACATCTCGACGCGCGGGTGCGTCGGGTCGGTTGACCGGTGGACGGGTGCGGAGGTGAGTGGGATGTCGGACGGGTTCGTCGGTTCGGGTGACCCTGCCTACGAGGCCAAGGTGCTGATGATCTCGGTCGCGGCACGGATGGCGGGCATGCACCCGCAGACGCTGCGTCAGTACGACCGGCTCGGTCTGGTGCAGGCCGGTCGGGCGGCCGGTGGCGGGCGACGCTACAGCGTGCGCGACGTGGTGCTGCTGCGCGAGGTGCAGCGGCTCAGTCAGGACGAGGGCGTCAACCTGGCCGGGGTCAAGCGGATCATCAGCCTGGAGCGCCTGGTGGAGCAGGCCCAGCAGCGGGTGGCCCGGCTGGAGGCGGAGCTGGACGCCGCGTACCGGCGGATCGCCGAGCTGGAGACGCTGGCCAGCGGTTTCTCCCGCGGTGACCTGGTGCCGACCAGCCGTACCTCGACGGCGCTGGTGGTCTGGCGTCCCCGCCGCACCCCCGACCGCTGACCGCCGGCCCGCCCGGTGTGCCGGGTGGGCGCGGCGGTGCCCCGGTGCCGGACGCCGCCGTGTCGTGGTCGGCGGGCTGGACGGGTGGGCGTGGTGCCGGCGGGGATCGCGGATTCCGCAGCGGCACGGCGGCTGCTCCGCTAACCTCTCAATCAGGACCGACCGGATAATCCGGGCTCCGATGGCGGGGGGAACCGTGGCGGAATCGGCGAAGAAGGTGGCCCGGCAGGCCGAGAAGCGGCTCGACAAGGTGGCCGAGAACGTCCGGGAGCAGTTCGACCGGGTCACCGGGGGCAAGTTCTCCGACACGGTGAAGAACGGCAGGTTCGCCGACCCGGCCGACCGGGGCGTGGACCGGGGGCGGGCCGAGGAGCAACACCGGGACCAGGGCGGACCGGAACGCTGACGATCCACCGACGTGCGGGCCGGGATCCACGGGGGATCCCGGCCCGTTCGCCGTCCTGCCGCCCGATCACCCGCCTACCCGGACGACTCGCCCGCTGGGCCTCCGTAGATTGCAGAGAGTAACCTTCTGTAAGGTTGCCCATCGTGACCGAGGCGGCTCCCCCTGCCTGTCACCCTGCTCCGCTTTGCTCTGCTGCCATCGCGGCACCACCCAATTTGGCCTGCAGTTGAGCATTGAGAGCGCTCTCTGCTCGAATCAAGATGCGGCTACCCATCGTGACTGTCGCTGTCAGGGCGGCAGAGCAAAGGGTGCGGGGGTGGAGGGTGGGGGTGGGGCCTCGATGGCACTGCGTGATGGGCCGGAGTCGTCGTACCTCGCCGGGTCGCACAGTGGCCGCGGGGAGGGGGACGACGTGATCGCTCCGGCGGTTCGCCACCCCGGCCGGTCGCCGGGTGAAATGCGAAGGCGCCGGTACGACCGGAGGGGCCGCCGTCGGTGCCGGGCAGCCTACCCGCCGCTGCGGCCGGGCCGGGGTGCCCGGTCAGCCGAGGCGGCGGTTGTCCCGGACCAGGCCGCCCTCGCACCAGTCGTGGTAGGTGAAGAGTTCCTGCCGGGCCAGCAACACCCGGCTGTTGTGCGCCCAGTTGCGCACCAGCTCGTCGCCGTCGCGCTCGGCCTGCTCCACGAGCTTGCGGAAGCGCCGCCGGGGGTGGGCGCGGAAGTTCGTCCGGATGCCGTCGGCCGCGTAGATGTAGAGGCAGTGCAGGGCGAACCGGCGGGCCGGGCAGGCCGGATCCATGGCCAGCTCGAACAGGGTGGACACCAGGTGGTCACCGGCGACCAGCAGGTCCCAGTCCTGGGGCAGGGAGGTCAACGGCACCGAGTCGGGCTGGTACGCCCAGGCCCGTAGCTCCGTCGGCGACGGGTCGACGGGGTTGGCGAAGCCGCGGAACGTCGGACCCTGCGCGTTCACCGGCAACCTTCCGCTCGCAGCCGCGGGGGAGCCTCCGGCCACCCGCGGACCCTGGCTTGCTGGGGCGCAACGCTAGCCGTCGTCGCCCGGCCGGCGGAAGACCCCGCCGGGCGCAATTATGCAACGGAGTCCCTGGCCAGGCCGACGAAGTAGTCGACCTGGCCAGGGGATTCTCATTCGGTGGCGGCGACCGGTCTGGGGTTCCGGGCGGCGATCCGCCGCCGCAGCCGCTGCTTGAACCAGCGCATGTCGGGCAGCCGGGCGAGCATCGGCCCAGTGATCACGGTGATCAGCACGTACGCCGTGGCGAGCGCCGCCAGCTTGGGCTCGACGGTGCCGGCGGCGACGGCGAGGCCCGCGATGACGATGGAGAACTCGCCGCGTGGCATCAACGCGAAGCCGGCCCGCCAGCGGCCGGGCTCGGCGATCCCGGCCCGCCGGGCCGCCAGGTAGCCGGTGAGCAGCTTCGTCCCCATGGTGACCACGGCCAGCACGATCGCGGGCAGCAGCACCGGCGGCATGTCCCGGGGGTCGGTGACCAGGCCGAAGAAGACGAAGAAGACCGCGGCGAAGAGGTCCCGCAGCGGGGAGAGCAGCTCGGTGGCATGGTGCGCCACCGGCCCGGACAGGGCGATACCGACCAGGAACGCCCCGACGGCGGCGGAGACCTGGAGCCGGGCGGCGATGCCGGCGACCAGCAGGGTCAGGCCGAGCACCCCGAGCAGCAGGGCCTCCGGGTCCTTCGCCGACAGGGCGGCGGAGATCAGGTGGCCGAAGCGGATGGCGACCACCAGCACGACCACCACGGTGAACACCGCGATGCCCAGCGCCATCCCGCCCTTGACCAGGCCCACGCCGGCCAGCAGCGCGGTGACCAGCGGCAGGTAGAGGGCCATCGCCAGGTCCTCGATCACCAGTACGGAGAGGATGACCGGGGTCTCCCGGTTACCGACCCGACCGAGGTCGCCGAGCACCTTGGCGATCACGCCGGAGGACGAGATCCAGGTGATGCCGCCGAGTACCACGGCGGCCACCCAGCCCCAGCCGAGCAGCAGGGCGAAACCGAAGCCGGGCAGGGCGTTGAGCGCCGCGTCGATCAGACCGGCCGGGGCCGCCGAGCGCAGGTTGCCGACCAGCTCGTTGGCGCTGTACTCCAGGCCGAGCATGACCAGCAGCAGGATGACGCCGATCTCGGCGCCGACGGCGAAGAACTCCTCGCTAGCGGCCAGCGGGAGCAGACCACCGTGACCGAAGGCGAGACCGGCGAGCAGGTAGAGGGGGATGGGGGAGACGCCGAACCGGCGGCTGATCCGGCCGAGCAGCCCGAGCAGCAGCAGGAGCGCGCCGACCTCGATGAGCAGGGTCGTGGTTTCGTGCATCCGCCTCAGCCGTCCGGGTCACTGTCGGCGAGGATGGCGGTCACCCCGTCGAGACCCTGCCGGGTACCGACCACGACCACCACGTCACCGGCCGCGAAGCGGAAGGTGGGATCGGGCGAGACGTTGACCTCGCCCTGCCGGAGCACCGCCACGATCGAGGCGCTGGTGCGGGTGCGTGCCTTGGTGTCACCGAGCCGCTTGTTGACGTACTTCGACCCCGCCGGGATGGCGATCTGCTCGGTGAGCAGCCCGGCCGCCTGGTCGCGCAGACCGGAGAGCTGACCCAGCATCAGCGACGCGCCGAGGATGTCGGCCAGCGCCTCGGCCTCGTCGTCGGTCAGCGGGATGTCGTGCTGGCAGGAATCGGGATCATCCGGGTCGTAGAGGACCAGGTCGCGGCGGCCATTGCGGTGGGAGACCACTCCGAGCCGACGTCCGGACTCCGTCATCAGGTCATGACGTACGCCGATTCCCGGTAGGGCGGTCTGTTCGACACGTACTCGCACGGACGAGAGGCTATACCCTGCGCCCAAGCTGGGCCTGCTGGACGTCTGCCCTGCTCGCGCCGCCCCACCCTCACCACCGCCACCGCCCGTGTCCACCCACCCCTCGACGGGTCACCTTGCCTCGCCCGGTCACCCCTGCCCCGCCCGGCGCTGCTTCCGTCGCGCCCGGTCACCCCCGCCCCGCTCCCGCCCGACCCGGTCGCCGCGCCCGCGTCCACAGGTAGATCTTGGAAGTTTTCGGCCCCCAGGGGGGCCGTTTGCCACCAAGATTCACTCCGACTCGCCCCGGTTGGCGGGCCGGTCGGGTCAGGGCGTGGGTTTGCGCGGTGTGACGTAGGTTCCCTTGCCCTGGTGACCTTCGATGAGCCCCTCGGCCTGGAGGATCAGCAGTGCGGAGCGCACGGGTTCGGCGGACACCTCGTAGTGCGCGATCAACTCACGCAGGGACGGCAACTTGTCGCCCGGCGAGTACTCGCCGGAGGCGATCTTGTCGCGGATGTCTTGGGCGATGCGCTGACGGTCGGAAACTCGGGGCATGGCGGCAACTCCTGGTAGGCCCCAAGATCCTCCCATGGCAGGACGCGACCCGCCAAGACTTCGCGTGCTTTGCATGGTGAGTGGTTGTCTTCCAATGGTTTGCATTGTATGTTGCTTCGGCGGGGCCTTCAGCGGAAAGCCTGGTAGGCAAACCGGCCTCCGGTTGGCATCCGTGGGCTGGCACGACTGGTCCGACAAGGGCGCCGGTCGTGCCAGCCCTGAACGTGTCGATCAGGTGAAGCGGCTCTGTCGTCGTACTGCCGAGCAGGGCTGCGGCGGCAGGGCGGGCGGCCCGGTCGGACCGGTATTCCGACCGGGCCGTCCTTCCGCCCTGTCACCACCGCACCGACCCCTGTCACCACCACGCCGATCCCCATCGCCACCGCACCGACCCCTCGCACCAAGCCGATCCCTCGGAACAACCGACCGTTCAGGAGGAACCGTGATGACAGATCCACTCGTCGGGGGCGACGGTGCGGGGTCCGATCCCACTCGACAACGCCAGCGGGCCGATGGCGCTCGCATCCGGGACGACAGTTGCCGGGCGCCGTTCCGGCCCGCCGCGCCGACGGGGGGTGGCGGGGATGACCGGGCGGTACGTCGTACACCTGCCGGTCGTCGCCGCGGATCTGGAGCGGGCCAGGATGCTCGCCCGGACGGCGGCCCGCTCGCTGGCCTTCCTCGCCCACGTCGACCCCGGCGAGACCACCGTCTCGGCCGAGGACGATCAGGGGGTACGTCACCGGGTGTTCTGCGACGTCCGGCTGGAGACCGGCCGCCGGTGTGTGCTGCGGGCCGACCACGAGACCGCCTGCACCGCCCGCCTGCACCGCTGATCCGGGGCTGGTTGGTCGGTGACTGGCTGGCGGGGTACCGGTTGCGGGTGTCTTCCGCCGGATCAGGATGGCAGACGCCGCCAGGCCGCAGCCCGTCCCAGCCCTTCCGAGGCGATCGCGCCCTCACGACGTAGGCGGTCCAGCACGACCCGGATCGTCGGATCACTGATGCCGGGCAGTGCCGTGCGGATGTCGGCGACCCGGAAGATGCGCGGAGCGTGGTGGAGCACGTAGTCGAGCACCCGGTCCTGCTTCGAACCGTCCGCCCGATCCGATGCGGCTCGTTCGGCGAACGTGCGGTAGGCGTTCGCCATGATGTTGACGAAGTAGGTGAGCCACGGCCAGGGATCGGCCTCGCCGTCATGCCAGCCGTGGGTCGAGTCCAGCAGTGCCTGGTAGTAGCCGTCCGCGCTCACGGCGATCTGGTGCTCCAGGCTGACGTACCTCGACACCGAGTAGCCGGCATCCATCAGCAGCGCGTTGGTGAGTGCCCGGGTCACCCGGCCGTTGCCGTCCTCGAAGGGGTGTACGACGAGGAGATCGAGCACGAAGAGGCCGACGAGGAGCACCGGATGGTGACGTCGCGCTGTCCTCTCGGCGGTGTAACGCTCGATCAGTTCGGCCACGAAGTAGGGCGTGTCCGACGCTCGTACGGGGCGGAAGCGGACAGTCACTTCGCCGGTGGCGGTGCGGTCGACGACGACGTTGTCCTCGGTTTTGAACTGACCGCCTGGCGCGGCGGTGTGGGCGAAGAGCAACTTGTGCAGATGGAGCAGGAGGCCGGGATTCAGCGGTCGCCAGGCACCCTGGAAGAGGTAGTCCTGCGCGTCCCGGTAGCCGGCCAACTCCTGCTCGCTGCGACTTCTCAGGTTGGTTACCCGTCCGGCGAGGATGCGATCAGCCCGGGCGCTGTCGTTGACGACGATCCCCTCGATGGCCGACGAGGCGGTGATGCTCGCTACCCGGGCGCGGTCGGCCAACTGCTTGAGGAGCCCGGGTAGCTGGTCGCGGTAGAGATCCTCCGATCCTCGGCCGACGTCCACCGTGCCGAGTGCCGTTACGACCGGGCCGGGAACATGACCGATGCAGCGGTCCAGGTCGGCGAAGCTGAGCACGGCAGACTCCCAGAAAGTGCCTAATGAAGAAGTAGATTATTTAGTTTATTAGTTTCCTTGGGTACTTCGCTGTGCCAGGCCGGCGTGTCCGGTCCGGCTTGATGTGACCCACGCCACGTTGGCAGAGTTGAGTGGAATAGGCTCAACTCTGGTGGTGTCTCTTACTAGTGGACACGCCGATCCCGGGGGAGCCCATGAACACGGAACGACTCACCACCAAGAGCCGCGAAACCATCACGGGTGCCGTCGCGCTGGCCAACCAGCGTGGTCACGCCACCGTGGAATCCTGGCACCTACTGCTGGCCCTGCTCGACACCGACGGCTCGACCGCCGCCGGCCTGCTGCGCGCCGTGGGTGCCGAGCCCGCCGAGCTGCGCCGGGTCGCCCAACGTGCGGTCGACGCGCTGCCCGCAGCCCGCGGTTCCAGTATCGCCGAGCCCACCCTGGCCCGGGAGTTCGTCAACGCCATCGGGGCCGCCGAGCAGATCGCCCGGCCGCTCGGCGACGAGTACACCTCCACCGAGCACCTGCTCGCCGGCCTGGCCCGGGTCGGCGGCGCGGTGTCCGACGCGCTGAAGGCCGCCGGGGCCACCGAGGAGAACCTGGTCGCCGCGTTCCCGACCGTGCGCGGCGGGGACCGGCGGGTCACCACCGCCGACCCGGAGCAGACCTACCAGGCATTGACCAAGTACGGCGTCGATCTCACCGCCAGCGCCCGGGACGGCAAGATCGACCCGGTGATCGGCCGGGACTCGGAGATCCGTCGGGTGATCCAGGTGCTCTCCCGGCGTACCAAGAACAACCCGGTGCTGATCGGCGAGCCCGGCGTCGGCAAGACCGCGATCGTCGAGGGCCTGGCCCAGCGGATCGTCACCGGTGACGTGCCCGAGTCGCTGCGGGACAAGAAGCTGGTCTCGCTCGACCTCGGCGCGATGGTCGCCGGCGCGCAGTACCGGGGCCAGTTCGAGGAGCGGCTCAAGTCCGTCCTGGAGGAGATCAAGAACTCGAACGGGCAGGTCATCACCTTCCTCGACGAGCTGCACACCGTGGTCGGCGCGGGCAAGGGCGAGGGCTCGATGGACGCCGGCAACATGCTCAAGCCGATGCTGGCCCGGGGCGAGCTACGGATGGTCGGGGCGACCACCCTCGACGAGTACCGCGAGCACATCGAGAAGGACCCGGCCCTGGAGCGCCGTTTCCAGCCGGTGCTGGTCGGCGAGCCGACCATCGAGGACACCATCGGCATCCTGCGCGGCCTCAAGGAGCGCTACGAGGTGCACCACGGCGTCCGGATCACCGACGCCGCCCTGGTCGCGGCCGCGTCGCTGTCCGACCGGTACATCACCGACCGGTTCCTGCCGGACAAGGCGATCGACCTGGTCGACGAGTCCGCGTCCCGGCTCCGGATGGAGATCGACTCCCGGCCGGTCGAGGTGGACGAGATCGAGCGCGCGGTCCGCCGGCTGGAGATCGAGGAGATGGCGCTGGCCAAGGAGCCCGACGCCGCCTCCGCCGAGCGGCTGGAACGGCTGCGCAAGGAGCTGGCCGACAAGCGCGAGCAGCTCACCGCGCTGTCCGAGCGCTGGCAGACCGAGAAGAGCCACATCGCCAAGCTCTCCACCGCCAAGGAGGAGTTGGAACGCCTGGGCGGCGAGGCCGAGCGGGCGGAACGCGACGGCGAGTTGGAGCGCGCCGCCGAGTTGCGCTACGGCCGTATCCCGGCGCTCAAGTCCGACCTGGCCAGGGCCGAGGAGGAACTGGCCCGGCTCCAGGCCGACGGCGCGATGCTCAAGGAGGAGGTCGGCGCGGACGACATCGCCGCCGTGGTGGCCTCCTGGACGGGCATCCCCGCCGGCCGGCTGCTGGAGGGCGAGACCGCCAAGCTGCTCCGGATGGAGGAGTCGCTGGGCGGCCGGGTGGTCGGCCAGGCCGAGGCCGTCGGAGCCGTCTCCGACGCGGTACGCCGGGCCCGGGCCGGCGTCGCCGACCCGGACCGCCCCACCGGCAGCTTCCTCTTCCTCGGCCCCACCGGTGTCGGCAAGACCGAGCTGGCCAAGGCGCTCGCCGAGTTCCTCTTCGACGACGAGCGGGCGATGGTCCGTATCGACATGAGCGAGTACGGCGAGAAGCACTCCGTCGCCCGCCTCGTGGGTGCCCCGCCCGGCTACGTCGGGTACGAGGAGGGCGGTCAGCTCACCGAGGCGGTGCGCCGCCGGCCGTACTCGGTGATCCTGCTGGACGAGGTGGAGAAGGCCCATCCGGACGTCTTCGACATCCTGCTCCAGGTGCTCGACGACGGCCGGCTCACCGACGGCCAGGGTCGCACCGTGGACTTCCGCAACGCGATCCTGATCCTGACCTCCAACCTGGGCTCGTCGGTGATCGGTGACCTGACGCTCGCCGACGAGCAGCGCCGGGAGGGGGTGCTCGCGGTGGTCCGCTCGCACTTCAAGCCCGAGTTCCTCAACCGGCTCGACGACATCGTGGTCTTCGCCGCGCTGCGCGGGGACGACCTGCGGGCCATCGTCGACATCCAGCTCGACCGGCTGCGTCGGCGGCTCGGCGACCGCCGGCTGGCGCTGGACGTCACCGACACCGCCCGGACCTGGCTCGCCGAGCACGGGTACGACCCGATCTACGGTGCCCGGCCGCTCCGTCGCCTGGTCCAGTCGGCCATCGGCGACCAGCTCGCCAAGGCCCTGCTGGGTGGGGTGATCCGGGACGGCGACACGGTGCGGGTCGAGCTGTCCGACGGCAAGGACGGCCTGACCGTCACCGCCGCCTGACCCCCGATCCCACCGGGCCGACCCTGCCACCCGGTGGGGTCGGCCCGTCCACGCTGGCCCTCCCCGCCGACCGCCCTGGTGATCAGGAGGTTCACGTCGACCGCCGGCTTCCTTCTTGATCACCGCGGTGGGGGGTGGGTGGTGGCGGGGCGGGGAAAGGATGGGGGCATGTTCGGGATGCGGAAGAAGAGCGGCGATCCGGAACTGGACGCCGCCGTCCGGGAACTCGCCGAGGCGGACACCGTGGCCTTCGGCGGGGTGGGGTTCGCCGGCACGCTGCTGCCGGTGACCGAGGCGTACCGGCGGGTGGAGGAGGCGTTCGCGCAGCGCCCCCGGCAGGCCCGTGAACAGGTCGACTGGCTGCTGCGGCACGGCTCGCCCGCCGGCCGGGCCTACGCGGCGACGCTGCTGGAGGGGGTCGGGCGGGCGGCGGGCCGGGACGCCTGGGCGGCGCTGCGCGACGACGACGGGGAGTTCACCACCTTCGACGGCTGCCTGATGGGCACCACCACGCTGGGCGGGTACGCGGCCGACCGGCTGGCCGCCCGCCACCCCGACGGGGACGCCGAGTAGTTGACCGCTTACTCAGGATAGGTTGAGTTTCCCCAGGTGCGCGGGGTGCGCGGGGTTGTTACCGTCTCCGCCGACGCACTTGGGGAGGTGGTCGGGGTGAACGGTCCGATGGCGTACGTCGTGGCGACGCTGGGATGTCTGATCGGGGTCGCCGGGATCGTGGTGGCGGTGGTGGCCCTGCGTAAGGGGCGCAAGCCGACCCGCCCACCGGCGGCGGCGAAGGACCCGTTCCGCGACACCGACTCCGACGCGCTACGCGGTGACCCCCGCAAGCTCAAGCCCGGCGACATCGTCGAGATCCGCCGGGTGTCGTACGCGGTCCGTGGCTCGGTGCACCTGGTCGAGGGCGGCTGGAGCTGGGCCGAGCACCTGCTGGACACCGTCGAGGGGGACAAGCGCTGGCTCTCCGTCGAGGAGGACCCCGACCTGGAACTGGTGCTCTGGACGGCCGAACCGGCCGCGACGGTCACCCCGGGCGCACCCACCCTCGACTTCGCCGGCCGCCGCTACTCCTGGGAGGAGTCCGGTCAGGCCCGCTACTCGGCCACCGGCAGCACCGGCCTCGACCCGTACGGCACCGTCCGCTACCACGACTACCGGGGGCAGGGCGGCGAGCGGCTCTCCTTCGAGGCGTACGGCGAAGCCGGCTGGGAGGTGGGCCGTGGCGAGCGGCTGCACCGCGCCGACGTGATGGTGTACCCGCAGTCCGCACCGGAAGCGCCCTGATCGTGCTGGTCAGCCTGGACACCCCCTACGTCGACACCTGCGCCGCCGACCTGAGCCTGGCGCTCGGTGGCCCGGAACGCCCCGCGCTGCACGTCCGTGAGCTGACGCTGCCCGGCGGCGTCCGGCTCCGGCTGCGCCTGCTCGGCGCCTCCCACCAGGTCGTCCTGACTGTCCCGTCGGCAGGTGCCGCCGTGACCGCCCCCGGCCGGTCCGTCGGGGCGGGTGCGCTGGTCGAGACGGTCGCTTGCCTGCCCGGTCGACCCCCGCACCTGCCCGGCGACCTGCACGACGAGGCGGGCGGCTACCGGTTCACCGCCACCGTGCTGCGCCCCGCCGAGGGGGAGCTGCACACCCGGATCGCCGCGCTCCGCGCCGATCTGGCCGACGACCCGTACGCCCTGGTCGGCGTCTTTCCCGGCGACGAGGACGCGGTCACCGCGCTGGCGGTGAGCCCCGACGCGCCGGACGGGACGGTGGCCTGGCGCACCTGGCACGCGTACCCCCAGACCAACGAACTTGTCCTGACCGAGACGGCGGTGACGCTCCCGCACGATCGGCGAGCCCCGCAGTCGCGAACGGAGGTAACGCCGTGACGTACCGACGCTGGTTCGTGGTGGGGGTGGCCTTCGCGGTCATCGGTGCGCTGGTCGCCGCCTTCGCCATCTTCTACGGCAACTTCTCCCCCCGGGGTTACATCGAGGACCGTTACACCCGGGCGGCGAGCCGGGACATCGGGCGCGACGCCGTGGCGTACACCTCGAACCGGACCCCGAGCCAGGTGGCGAAGGACGTCACCGACGCCTGGAAGCCGGCCGACCAGTATGTCGACGGCAGCGGCGTCTACCTGCGCTACGACGACGACTCGCTGGTGATCCTGCCGATCGCCGCCGGCTCGCTGATCCTGCTGGAACGGATGCGCACCGCGTACCCGCGCTACCACTCGACGGTCGGCAACCACTGGGGCTGGGGGCGGGGCAGCACGGTACGCGGTGGCGGCCCCGGCTCCGGCAAGTAGCGCCCACCGATTCCCGACCGAACGAACCCCTGGAGCACGCTGTGCAGAACCTGGTCACCGACCTGCTGGTCACCCTCGCCTACGGGGTGGTCGGTGTCGTCCTGATGGCCATCGGCTACGTGCTGGTCGACGTGGCCACCCCGGGTAAGCTCCACGAGCTGATCTGGACCGAACGCAACCGCAACGCGGCGCTGCTGCTCACCTCGAACCTGGCCGGCGTCGGCATCATCGTGGTCGCCGCGATCGCCGCCAGCGAGGACGACTTCCTGCTCGGCCTGGTCGGTTCCGCCGCGTACGGGATCGTCGGGCTGGTCATCATGGCGTTGGCGTTCGTGCTGCTCGACGCGTTGACCCCGGGCAAGCTGGGCACGCTGCTGGTCGACCAGCAGCCGCACCCGGCGGTCTGGGTGTCGGCGGTGGTGCACCTCGCCACCGGCGCGATCATCGCCGCCGCCATCAGCTGATGACCACGGCGAAGCAGCCGGCTCAGCGGACCACGGCGAAGCAACCGACGCAGGCGAAGCAGAACTCGGGCGCCTGGGTGGTCTGGCTCGTCCTCGGCGTGATCGTGCTGGTCTGCGTGGGCAGCAGCGTCCTCAACCGGGACTCCGGGGGCACCACCGTGCCCGGCCCGGCGGCCGACGAGCGCGCCGACACCGTCCCGCTGCTCGTGCAGGCGGCCGACAGCCAGGGCATCTGCTACGGCTGGCGGCTGGAGCGGTCGTCCGGCGCGGAGGTCAGCGTCGGTTCCAACCTCGGCGACGGGGTGCCGGTGACCGGGGACGCCCGCTGCCCGCGCTGGGTGGAGGTCCGGGCCCGGATCATGTACACCTCGTCCAGCAGCGAGAGCAACGACTGGGCGACCGTCACCGTCTCCGGCTCCGACGACCTCGACCGGGCCGACCTGTGGGCGGTCGACAACGGGCTGGACCGGTTCGGGCTGGACACCGACACGTTCATCGACGATCCGGGGTGGGCGATCTGCCGGGCCGCGGTGACCCTGCCGCTGCTGGTCGCCGAGGCCGGCGTCGCCCCGCCCGCCGCCACCCCGACCGCCGGTCCGGCCACGCCGGCCGGCGCGCTGCCGGACGCCGGGAACGACTTCCTGCGGGACCGCTGGGGCTGGCTGCTCGCCACCGCCGGCCTGCTGCTGGTCGCCGCGCTGCTGATCACCGTCGGGTTCGTCCAGCGCGGCCGGCAGCGGGCGGCGACGCCGGCCGGGCGTTTCCGGGGGGCGCGGTGACCACGGTCGACGACACCCCGGCGGTCCGGCCGCGCTGGCGGCTGGCCCGCGCGTCGGTGCTGCTCGCCGTCTTCGTCTGCGCCGCCTGCGGCCTGGTGTACGAGTTGGCCCTGGTCGCGCTCGGCAGCTACCTGATCGGTGACACGGTCGGGCAGGCGTCGATCGTGCTCGGTGTGATGGTCTTCGCGATGGGGGTCGGCGCGCTGGTCGCCAAGCCGTTGCAGCCCCGGGCCGCCGCCGCGTTCGCGGTGATCGAGCTGACCCTGGCCCTGCTCGGCGGCCTGTCGGTGCTCGGCCTCTACGCCGCGTTCGCCTGGCTCGACCTGTACGGACCGGGGCTGGTCGGCACCGCGTTCGTGCTGGGTCTGCTGATCGGCGCGGAGATCCCGCTGCTGATGGTGATGCTGCAACGCATCCGTGAGCAGGCCGCCGGTAGCGCGGTCGCCGACCTGTTCGCCGCCGACTACGTCGGCGCGCTGCTCGGTGGGCTGGCCTTCCCGTTCCTGCTGATCCCGGTCTTCGGCCAGCTCAAGGGCGCCCTGGTGGTCGGCGCGGTGAACGCGGTGGCCGGGCTGGCGCTGGTCTGCACGGTGTTCCGCGCCGAGCTGAGCCGCCGGGCCCGGCTCGTGCTGGGCGCCGGCTCCGTCGTGGTCGCCCTCTGTCTGGGGTACGCCTGGGTCACCGCCGCCGACTTCGAGGTGACCAGCCGCCAGCAGCTCTACCGGGATCCGGTGGTGCACGCCGAACGTTCCCGTTACCAGGAGATCGTGCTGACCCGCTCGGTGCGCGAGATCGGCCACCCCGACACCGACCTGCGGCTGTTCCTCAACGGTGACCTCCAGTTCAGCTCGATCGACGAGTACCGCTACCACGAGGCGCTGGTGCATCCGGCGATGCGCGGCCCGCGCGGCGAGGTGCTGGTCCTCGGTGCCGGCGACGGCCTCGCCGTGCGGGAGATCCTGCGCTACCCGGACGTACGCCGGGTGACCGTGGTCGACCTCGACCCGGCGGTGGTGGCGCTGGCCCGCTCCGAGCCGCAGCTCCGCGCGCTCAACGGCGGTTCCCTCGACGACCCCCGGGTCCGGGTGCTGAACACCGACGCGTTCGGCTGGCTGCGTACCGCCTCGGAACGCTTCGACGTGGTCGTCGCCGACCTGCCCGACCCGGACGAGACGGCCACCGCCAAGCTCTACACGGTCGAGTTCTACACGCTGATCCGGGCGGTGCTCGCCGAGGGCGCCCGGCTGGTGGTGCAGTCCGGGTCGCCGTACTTCGCGCCCCGGTCGTACTGGTCGATCGAGGCGTCGGTACGCGGGGCCGGCTTCGCCACCGTGCCGTACCACGTCGACGTGCCGTCCTTCGGTGACTGGGGGTTCGTGCTCGCCGCCCCGGGCGGCACCCCGCCGCCGCTGGAACTGCCGGCCGACGCGCCCCGGCTGCGGTTCCTCGATCCGGCGGTACTGCGGGCGGCGGCGGCCTTCCCCGCCGACCGGGGCCGGTTGGACGTGCCCGCCTCCACCCTGCTGCGCCCCAGGGTGCTCGACTACGCCCGCAGCGAGTGGCGCGGCTACTAGCCTCGGACATGATGTCACCGTCGTTGCGCCGCCGGCTGCCACCGCGTGCGGTGGACGCCGCGGCGTACCTCCAGGCGTTCGTGCTGTCCGGGGTGGCGACGGTGCTGGTCACCCGGGCGTTCCTGCGGGCGACCGGCTACCCGCAGCTCGGCGGCGGCGGCCTGCACATCGCGCACGTGCTCTGGGGCGGCCTGCTGATGACCGTCGGCCTGGGCGTGGCGCTGGTCTTTCTCGGCGGGACCGCCCGGATGACCGGCGCGGTGCTCGCCGGGATCGGCTTCGGGCTGTTCATCGACGAGGTGGGAAAGTTCGTCACCGCCGGTACCGACTACTTCTACCGCCCGGCGGCCGGGATCATCTACGCGGTCTTCGCCCTGCTGGTGGTGATCACCCAGGCGCTGCGCGAACGGATCCGGCTGACCCCCGGGGAACGGGTGGCGAACGCGCTGGACGTGATCGTCGGCGGGGTCGGCCGGGGGCTCACCGACCGGCGGCGGGTGGCCACCCTGCGGCTGGTCCGGGGGGCCGGCCCGGAGGTCGAGTCGGCGGTGTCCGCGCTGCTGGACGTGGTGCCGCGCCGGGAACCACCGCCGCGGCGGTTCTGGCAGCCCTGGGTGGCCCGGCTGCGCGACCTGCTGGTCCGGCTGACCGCCCAGCGCTGGGTGGTCCTGCTGGTGGTGGCCTACCTGGTGGTCGAGCCGGTGGCGACGGTGGTGGCGGTGGCCACCGAGGGGGTGACCGGCGAGCTGGACCAGCTCGGCGAGTGGGGCGCGGTGCTGGGGGTGTCCGCCTCGGCGGTGGTCGCCGGGGTGCTGAGCGTCCGTGCCGCGTTCCTGCTCCGCAACGACCGGCGGGCCGCGTTCCGGCTGTTCAAGCTGGCCCTCCTGGTCGACCTGCTGTTCGGGCAGATCTTCAACTTCACGGTCAACCAGTTCGACGCGGTGACCGGGCTGGGGGTGGACCTGCTGCTGCTCGCCGTGGTGACCGCCGAACACCGCCGGCTGGTCCGCGACTCCTGATCCGGGCGTCCCGCGACTCCCGGTCCGGGGCCTCCCGCACCGGGCGGCGCGGCGGACCTGATCGGGTTCGGTCGCGGATCCGCTCCCGGATCGCCGGTGATTCGGCAGGTCGATCATCGGGTACGGCACCGTCGTACCCGGTACGACGGGCCTGTGGACGTTACCGTGGTGCGGTGATCTAGGAAGGAGAATCATGGTCGATTCCCACAGCACGCCCGCTCGGACCCGTCCGGGTCTGGTGACACTCTCCAGCTATCTGCTGATGCTCTTCGCGGCGCTCCAACTGATCGGGTTGATCCTGACCCTCGCGATCAGCGGCAAACTCCGTCAGGCGTTCGAGGACGCGTTCGAGGGGACCGCGAGCGAGGTCGAGGGGCTCGGCACCGCCGTCGTGGTCTTCGCCGTCGGCGCGTCCGTCGTGCTGCTGCTCATCGCGTTGGCTCTCGTCGTCCTGGCGATCTTCAACAACCGGGGCAAGAACGGCAGCCGGATCGCCACCTGGGTGGTCGGCGGCATCATGGTCTGCTGCGTCGGCGGTGGACTGGTCAACGGTGCCGCGGGCTTCAGCGGTTCCACCGGCTCCACCTCCGGGGACGCGCCGAGCGCCGAGGAACTCGAGCGCAGCATGAACGCCGTGCTGCCGTCCTGGTACAACCCGGTCAGCACCCTGCTCGGGGTGCTCAGCCTGCTCGTCCTGCTGGCGGCGCTGATCCTGCTCGCCCTGCCGAAGTCCAACGAGTTCTTCCGCAAGCCCAAGGCGGGCTGGGAGCCGCCGGTTCCGGGTGCCGCCTACCCGGCCGCGCCGGGCTACCCGGCGACCCCGGGCTACCCGGCCACGCCCGGCTACCCGCAGCCCGGTGCGCCCGGTCATCCGGGTGCCCCCGGCCAGCCCGGTGACCTCGGTCAGCCCGGTCAGCCGGCCGCCGGTGGTCCGGGTTCCGCCCCGGGTGCGCCGGACCAGTCCCCGCCGTCCGACGGCTCGTCCTGGTCGCCGCCGCCGTCGGGCGGGGAGCCGGACCGGCCCGCCGGAGGCAGCGGACCGGACGATCCGCAGCGGCCCACCGGTAGCTGACGGGCGCGTAACAACGACAGCGACGATTCCCTCCGAGTAGGTTGCACACCGGGGCCTACCGGAGGGAATCGTCGTGTCGTACCCGGATCAGGTGCCGGTTCGCCGGCCGGCGGCCGTCAGCGCGGCGACGGCACTGCTCGGGCTGATGGCGCTCGCCGCCGGGGCCTACGCGGTGACCGTCCTGCTCGCCCTGGGCGGCACGGTGGACCGGTTCCGTGCCGCCGCCCCCGCCACGGCCGCCGAGCCGGGGGACGTCGACGGGATGGTCCGACTGCTCCGGCTCAGCACGATCGGCGCGGCGGTGTTGACGGTGCTGGTGGGATTGTTGCTGGTCGGCCTGGCCGGCGGGCTGCTCGCCCGGCGGCGGGCGGCCAGGATCGGCGTCTGGGTGGTCTGCGGGCTGGGTCTGCTCGCCGGTGGGTGTGCGCTGGCCGTGCTGGCCGGGCAGCGGGCCGGGCCGGTGCGGTTGGGCCCTGGTGACCAGGGGGTGGCCGACCTGTTCGGCACCCTCGGGGAGGCCTACCCGTCCTGGTGGCTCCCGGCGAACGCGGGGGTTTCGGCGGGTCAGGCCCTCGGTTACCTTGTGGTGGCCGTGCTGCTGGGGCTGCCGTCGGCGAACCCGTGGTTCGCCGCGCACCGTTCGGTGCTCCCGGCCCCGGCCCCGGCCCCGGCACCAGGACCCGTGCCACCGCACGGCACCAGCCCCGCCCCCGTGCCACCCCACGGCACCACTCCGGTCCCCGCGCCACCCCACGGCACCGGCCCGCCGGTGCCGCCGCACCGCTGAGGAGCAACCGTGACCGCCGACCGATCGGCCCGGGGCCGCCGCGCCCTGATCACCGGTGCCACCGCCGGTATCGGCGAGTCGTTCGCCCGGCAGCTCGCCGCCGAGGGCTGGGACCTCGTCCTGGTGGCCCGGGACGCCGGCCGGCTCGACACCGCCGCCGCCGAGACGGCCGACCGGTACGGCATCCGGGTGGAGACCGTCCCGGCCGACCTGTCCACCGACGACGGATGCGCCCGGGTGGAACGGCGGCTCACCGCCGGGGATCCGGTGCACCTACTGGTCAACAATGCGGGGACCAGCCTCAGCCGGCCGTTTCTGCGCTCCACCGTCGCCGACGAGACCCAATTGCTGCGGCTGAATGTGCATGCGGTGTTGCGGCTCACTCTCGCGGCGCTCGGACCGATGACCACGCGCGGCGATGGGGCAGTGATTAATGTCTCTTCGGTCGCCGGATTCGGCCCGGTGATGCCGGGCTCCACCTATCCGGCCAGCAAGGCCTGGGTGACCAGCTTCAGTGAGTCGATCGGGCAATCGGTACGTGCGTCGGGTGTGCACGTGATGGCCCTCTGCCCCGGATACACCCGCACCGGCTATCACGAACGCGCCGGCATCGACATGTCCGCCATGCCGGGGTGGATCTGGCTGCGGGCCGACGATGTGGTCGCCGAAGCCCTTCGTGACCTGCGGAAAGGCAAAACCGTCAGCGTTCCCGACTGGAAGTACAAACTGGCCGTGGCCAGCCTGCGGCACGTGCCGCGCCGGCTGTTGCGCAGCGCCTTCCGGGACCGGCGGGGGCGGGTCGACCCGCCCGGACGGTGAGTCCCCGCCGCTGCCGGACAGCGTCCGGTCGGCCTGACATCGAACCACAACTCTGTCGGTGCGGTCGCGCAGCGTAGCCGTCCATCGCCAGTCATCGGTCGCTCATGCGACGGATCCGGGTGGGCCGCACACACGTCGTACAGACTTGAGCAGTACCCTCTATCGGCATGGGGGACCACGACGACCTGCGTAAATTCATCACTGACCTGGCTGTGGTCCATGGCCGGGTCGTGCTCTCCTCGGGGCGGGAGGCGGAGTGGTACGTCGATCTGCGTCGCGTGACTCTCCATCACCGGGCTGCTCCCCTGGTCGGTCGGGTGATGCGGGAGCTGACCGCCGACTGGAATTACGACGCGGTCGGTGGGTTGACCCTGGGTGCCGATCCGATCGGCATCTCGATGTTGCACGCCGCCGCGGAGACCGCTCGCCCCCTGGACGCCTTCGTCGTCCGCAAGGCCGGCAAGGCGCACGGTCTCCAACGGCGGATCGAGGGTCCTGAGGTGGCCGGCCGGCGGGTACTGGCGGTGGAGGACACCTCGACGACGGGCGGCAGCGTGCTGACGGCCGTCGAAGCTCTACGCGAGGCCGGGGCGGAGGTCGTGGGTGTGGCGGTCGTCGTCGATCGGGGCGCCGGCGACGTGGTACGAGCCGCCGGACTGCCGTATCGGGCGGCCTTTACGTTGGCTGACCTCGGCCTTGTGGCGTAAAAATTTGCCGATTCGGATCTGCTGATATGCAGGCGGATCGATGCTGCTGGTGGAAGGATGGAATACGTGGGAACTGCGTTGGCTGAAATGACCATGCCTCAGATCTCGCCGCTTGCCGGCGAGCCGATCGAACGTGCCGACGCCGAGCGGCTGGCGGGGGTCCTCAAGGCCCTCGCCGACCCCGCCCGGCTGCGGCTGCTCAGCCTGATCCAGTCGGCGCCCGAGGGCGAAGCGTGCGTGTGTGACCTCACCGCGCCGCTCGGCCTCTCGCAGCCGACGGTCAGCCACCACCTCCGCATCCTCACCGAGGCCGGCTTGCTGGAGCGGGAGAAGCGTGGTGTGTGGGCCTACTACCGGCTGGTGCCGTCGGCGATCGCCACGATCGCCGACCTCCTCACGCCGCCGCGCAAGCGGGCCACCAAGAAGGCCCGCTGACTGCACCCGTCGCCCCCGCCGGGGGCGGCGTCCGATGGCGTACCAGGGGTGGCGTCATCGGGTGGTGACGGCTGTCCGTCACCGGTCAGTTCGCTGATCCACCACCGTGCCCGCGGTGGCGTACGTGCACGCGACGGCCGGCCCTCTCCCCGGGGGCCGGCCGTTCGTCGTCCCCGGCTCCCGTCGGCACGCCGGGGTCGGGCTGGTCAGCCTGGTCGTCACCACCCACCAGGCGTCAGCGGCCCTGGCCGTGCTCCGGGTACCGGTCACCGCCCGGTGGCGGCTGGGGCTGACCGTAGGTCTGCGGCGGGAACTGCTGGTCGGGACCACGCGACTGGTCGGGCTGCCCGTACGGCTGCTGCCCCCCGCTGTGGGGCTGCGCGGACTGCGGCCGGTCGTGATGATGGTGGTGGTGCTCGACGGCCTCCCGGACGGCCTCCACCGCCCCCACGGCGCTCGCCGCGGCGACCACGGCGACGGCCTCACCGCGTCGGCGTGCCTTACGGTCCCGGAGGAACTCGAAGAAGATCGGTAGCACCGAGATCAGGATGATCAACGCGACCACCGGCAGGATGTACCGGTCGATCTTGTCGCCGATGGCGCTGTAGATCTGGTCGGCGAGCAGGTAACCGATCAGCAGGATGCCGTCCACCCAGAGGATCGCGCCGACGACGTTCCAGAGGAAGAACTGCTTCGCCGGCATGCCGAGCGCACCGGCCACCGGGTTCAGGAACGTCCGCACGATCGGAATGAACCGGGCCAGCACCACGGCCTTGGCCGGGCCGAATTTCTGGAAATAGAATTCCGCCTTCTCCACGTACTCCTTTTTGAAGAGCCGGGAGTTGGGGCGCTCGAACATCCGTCGGCCGTACCGGGCACCGAGCCAGTGCCCGAGCTGGGCACCGACGATGGCGCAGAGCGGCCCGCCGATCAGCAGCCCGGCCAGGGAGAGCCGGGTGCCACTGCCGAAGATCGCGTCGGCCACCGGCGACGCGGCCACCCCGGCCAGGAACAGCAGCGAGTCGCCGGGGAAGAAGAACCCCACCAGCAGGCCGGTCTCGGCGAAGAGGATCACCCACACGCCGACCAGACCGAAGGTCTGGAGCAGGTCCTTGGGGTCGAGCGGATTCAGCGCGACCGTCTCGGCGACCACCCGCGTCTTCTCACCTGTGTCCACGGCCACACACCATACCGAGCCCGGGGAGCGCCGGTCGCGGCACGCGCCCCTCCGGCCGGCGGCTCACCCCACCGGACCCACCCGGTCGGGCCACGACGTGCCGGACCGGGCCGGCTCCGAGCGTGCCGGGTCGGGCCGCCACGCGCCCGGCCGGGCCGCCCGGACACCGGGCCGGGCCGCCCGGACACACCGGGCCGGGCCGGAGCGCGCCCGGTCAGGCCGCCACGGCGCCGGTCAGGCTACGAAGCGCGACCGGCGACGCCGGGCCGCCAGGTAGCTGCCGACCCCGGCCACCAGCAGCAGGCCGCCGACGGCGGCCACCGGGCCGGTCCGGGAACCGGTGATCGGCAACGAGCCGTCGTCGCCGCCCTGGCCGCCCGAGGCGGGGTTGACCAGGATCCTGGCGGTGTCGTTGCGCGGGTCGAGGTCCTCGGTGTTCTGTGGGCCGTAGAGCAGCTCGGTCGTGCCGGTCAGGGTGCCCGCCCGGTCGATGCGGAACGAGAACGGCAGGGCGACCTTCCCGCCCTTGTGGATCACGTCGTACTGGTAGCAGAGGTAGGCGCGGGCACCCGGCCGGCCGCCCTCCTCGTCCTGGATGTCGGCATCGAGGCAGTTCTTGGGTGCCTTGACGGCGGTGACGCCCTTGGGCACGGTCATCTTGACGATGGTGTAGAAGTCGCGGCCGCCGTTGGACGACGAGGCCGGTCCCCGGTTGGTGTAACCGATCGTGACCGGCACGGTCTCGCCCACCCTGGCGGTGATGCGCACCTCGTCGGCGGCCAGGTCGGCCCGCTGGTTGCCGGTGACGGTCAACTCGACGGCGGTTTCGTTGTCGGCCGGCTCGACGTCGGTCTGCGCCGCCCGGGAGGTGCCGCCGGGCAGGCGCGCACCGGTCGGTTCCAGCCGCAGCACGCCGCCGGTGCCCTGCTGGTCGAGGGTGTACCTGGACTGCACGTCCGCCCAGTCCTGCGGGGTGAACCAGGTGGCGGTGCCGGGCTGCACGTTCGGTGCCGAGACGTCGCCGGGCACGGTGATCCCGAAACCGCTGTCGACCCGGAACGTCCGGCCCGGCGCGATCTCGTCGTCGAAGGTGCAGACGAACAGGTTCGGCGTGTGGTGCACCAGTCCGCCCCTGCTGCCGTACCGGCAGTTCTGGTAGCGCTTCGACGGGGTGAGCCCGTAGGCGGCCGACACCAGGAGCACCACCCCCCGCGCGGTCTCCTGACCCCGGTTGCCGACCGACAGCCCCACCGGCACCGTGGCACCGGGACCACCGGTCAGCGCCACCGCCGGACCCGCCACCAGATCGACCCCCTCGCCGACGCGGACCGTCGAGGCGGTGCTGCTCGTACCCGACGCGGTGGTCGTCACGGTGAACCGGATCCGGCCCTCCTGGCCCACCCGGGCACCCTCCCGGGGGCGCACCGACAACGTGAGCAGATCCGGTGCGTCCTCCTCGTAGGCCGGGCAGGTCAGCACGGTGCCGGCGCGGGTGCAGGCCGGGGCGGCGGGACCGCGCACCTCGGCGAAGGCGTCGATCGCGCCGTAGTCGACGGTGACGACGTAACCGTCCCGGACCCTCTCGCCCGACGTCCGCAGGACCACCGTCCGGTCGGGCCCGGCGGGAGCCAGGGTGACGTCGCCGGCGGAGGTGGTGAACCCGGCCGCCGTGACCCCGGCGGGCGGGCCTGCGGGGCTGGCCGGGGCGGCGGGGGCCGGAGCGGGAGCGGCGGCGACACACGCGCCCACCACACCGAGTCCAGCCAGCCAACGACGCGTCGCGTGCTTGCGCATCAGCGGATCCTGTCCTGAGGAAGGGGGCTACGGCGGTTGCCGCAGCCTAAGGAATCCGTCTCCGTCGGGGCGTCCCGCGACGACGGGTGGCGACGGAACGGGCCGAACGACCGACGATTCCGTCCCAACGGCCCGGGGCACCCCGCCCGGTCGACCCACCGCGACACCTCCCGCCCCGGGACGGGCGGTCAGAGCCGGGGGTCGACCGGCTCCGACTCGCAGGCGAGGATCGCGAAGACCAGCGCGTGCCGCCGCCACAGCGGAACGTCGGCGACGTACCCGTCCAGGGCGGCCAGGCCGAGCGCGTGCTCGCGCAGTGCCAGCCCCCGCTTGCGCCCCAGCGAACGACGACGCAGCGCGGCGAGCTGGGCCGGATCGGTGTACCCGGGACCGTAGATGATCCGCAGGTACTCCCGGCCCCGGCACTTGATCCCCGGCTGGAGCAGCGAACCCCGCGCCGACCGGGCGGCCGGACCGGCGTACGGCTTGACCACCATCCCCTCGCCGCCGGCCGCGGTCAGCGCCGACCACCAGTCGGTGGCCGTCGCCACCGCCGAGGCGTCGGCCAGCTCCACCACCTGCCGTCGGGTCGGGGTGAAGAACCCCGGGTCGGCCGCGCAGAGCCGGTCGGCCAACGCCAGGTGCCAGCCGTGGTCCCGGTCGGTGAAGGTCACCGACGCCCCGGCCAGCACCGCGAACGGCGCCAGCGTCACCCCGCGCAGCCCTTCGACGGGGGCCACGTACGCCCGGTAGGCCGCCGAGTACGCCTCGACCTCCGCCCGGCGGGCCGTCATCCGGTCCCGCAGCGCGTCCACCGGCAGCCCCCGGGCCGCCGCCGCGTCCAGCGCGTCCAGCGCCGCCGGTACCACCGCCCGACCGGCCGCGCCGACCCCGGCGTACTGCTCGCGGATCAGCCCGTCCGCCTTCGCCGACCAGGGCAGCAGCTCACAGTCCAGCAGCAGCCGGTCGGTGCCCAACTCGTCCCACAACCCGGCCGTGCCGACCGCCGCCCGGACCCGGTCCAGCAGCTCCCCGTCCAGCGGCGGGCCGAAGAACGGCCGACCGGTCCGGGTGTGCACCACCCCACCGCCGAACGGACCCGGCTCCCGCTCGACCAGCACCACCGCCCGGGAACCCATGTGCTTCTCCTCGCACACCACCCGTTCCACCCCGGCCGCCCGGTAGTCCGCGAACGCCTGCGCCGGGTGCTCCAGGAACCCCTGGACCGTCGACGTCGAACACGGGGCCATGGTCGGCGGCAGCCAGACCAGCCGGCCCGGGTCCACCGCGAACCGGCTCATCACCTCCAGCGCGGCGGCGGCGTTCTCCGCCGGCACCGTCAGCGTCCCGTAGGCGTGCTCCAGGTGCCGTCGTCCGGTCACGTCGGCCAGGTCGAGCACGGTGTCCGGGCGGGTCGGCGGGCTGACCAGCGGCCGGGCCGGGGCGTACCACTCCCGTCGGGCGTCGACCGAGACCAGCTCCCGTTCCGGGTAGCGCAGCGCGGTGAGCTTCCCGCCGAAGACGCAACCGGTGTCGACGCAGATCGTGTTGTTGACCCACTCCGGCACCGGTGTCGGGGTGTGCCCGTACACGACGGTCGCCGCACCCCGGTAGTCGCGCGCCCACGGGTAGCGCACCGGCAGGCCGTACTCGTCGGTCTCGCCGGTGGTCTCGCCCCAGAGCGCGAACGAACGGACCCGGCCCGACGCGCGGCCGTGGTAGGCCTCCTTCAGGCCGGCGTGCGCCACCACCAGCCGGCCGCCGTCCAGCACGAAGTGGCTGACCAGGCCGTCGATGAAGCTCGCCACCCCGGTCACGAACGCCGGGTCCTCGGCGTCGAGCTGCGCCATCGTCTCGGCCAGGCCGTGGGTGAGCTTGACGTCCTGGCCCCGCAGCTTGCGCAGCAGCTTGTGCTCGTGGTTGCCCGGCACGCAGATCGCGTGCCCGGCCGCCACCATGCCCATCACCAGGCGCAGCACGCCGGGCGAGTCCGGGCCGCGGTCCACCAGGTCACCCACGAAGACGGCGGTACGACCGGCCGGGTGCGCCGCGTCCACCGGGCGACCCGCGTCGTCGCGGTGCAGCACGAAGCCGAGCCGCTCCAGCAGCGCCTCCAGCTCCGCCCGGCACCCGTGCACGTCACCGACGATGTCGAACGGCCCGGTCAGCTCCCGCCGGTCGTTGAACAGCTTCTCCAGCCGGACCTGCGCGGCGTCGATCTCCTCGACCCCACGCAGCACGTGCACCCTGCGGAACCCCTCCCGGGCCAACTGCCCGACCGACCGGCGCAGGTCACGCTGCATCCGGGCGAGCACCTGCCGACCGTGCGTCCGGTCGGCGCGGGCCTGGGTCCGTTCCCAGGCCAGCGTCTCCGGCACGTCCAGCACGATCGCCACCGGGAGCACGTCGTGGTCCCGGGCCACCCTGACCAGCCCGGCGCGGGCGTGCGACTGGAGGTTCGTCGCGTCGACCACGGTGAGCCGGCCCCGCCGCAGCCGCACCCCGGCCACGTGGTGCAGCGCCGCGAACGCGTCGGCCGAGGCGGACTGGTCGTTCTCGTCGTCGGCGACCATCGCCCGGAACGCGTCCGAGGCGAGCACCTGGCTGGGCGCGAAGTGCCGGGCGGCGAAGGTGGACTTGCCCGAGCCGGAGACGCCCACCAACGCCACCAGGGCGAGTTCGGGAATGTCGAGGATGGTCATCGGGTCGCCTCCCGGCTGCCCACGGCGGTGAGGACGGCGAGCTGGGTGGGGTGGCCCAGCTCGGGGTCGTGGTCGCCGACCCCGCTGATCGTGGCGGTGTAGCCGTGCTCGGCGGCCACCCGGTCGACCCACCCGGCGAACTCGGCACGGGTCCACTCGAACCGGTGGTCGGGGTGCCGGAAGCCTCCCGCCGGCAGTCCCTCGTACCGCACGTTGTACTCGGCGTTGGGGGTGGTCACCACGACCGTGCCCGGCCGGGCGTGACCCAGCACGGCGTCCTCCAACGCGGGCAGCCGCGCCGGGTCGAGGTGCTCGACGACCTCCATCAGCACCGCCGCGTCGTAGCCGCGCAACCGGTCGTCCCGGTAGGTCAGCGCCGACTGCCACAACCGGATGCGGTCCTGCTGCCGCTGGGGCAACCGGTCCAGCCGCAGCCGGCGGGCGGCCGTGGTCAACGCCTGGGTGGCGACGTCCACCCCCACCACCTCGGTGTAGCGCCGGTCGGCGAGCAACGCGGTGAGCAGCGCGCCGCCGCCACAACCCAGGTCCACCACCCGGGTCGCGCCGCTGGCCGCCAGCGCGGCGAGCACCGCCTCGCGCCGCCGCACCGCCAGCGACGCCCGCCGGGGGTCGCCGTCCGCCGGGCCGGCGGCCTCGTCGACACTGTCGTCCGGCTCGGGTACGTCGGCCAGCCGCGACTCGGCCAGTCGGGCCAGCGCCTGCCCGGCCAGCGCCCGCCGGTGCGCCAGGTAGCGGCGGGTGATCAACGCCCGCTCGGGGTGGTCGGCCAGCCAGCCGGCCCCGGCCCGCAGCAGCTTGTCGATCTCGTCCGGGGCGACCCAGTAGTGCTTGGCGTCGTCCAGCACCGGCAGCAGGACGTACAGGTGGTTGAGGGCGTCGGCGAGCCGGACCGTGCCGGTCAGGCAGAGGTCGACGTACCGGCTGTCGCCCCATTCGGGGTGCTGCTCGTCGAGCGGGAGCGGGGCCGCGGTGACCGCCCAGCCGAGCGGGTCGAACATCCGTACCGCCAGCTCCGCACCGCCCCGGCAGCGCAGCACCGGCACCCGGATGCGCAGCGGGATCGCCGTGCCGGCCAGCTCCGGCCGCTCCCGGGACACCCCGCGCAGCGCGGAGCGGAACACCGTGGACAGTGCGGAGGACAACAGGCTGGACGCGGCGTAGGGGCGGTCGTTGACGTACTGCCCGAGGGTGAAGTGCTCGGGGGTGGACGTGGCCCGCCGCCGCCCCACCCCGAGCCGCCGTGGATCGACCTCGACCAGCAGGGCGGCGGTGCACCGCTGCTGGGTCGCCTCCGGGTAGAAGACGTGTGCGGTGCCCGCCGGCAGGTCGAACTCCTGCACCCGGTCAGGGTGCTTGACCAGCAGGTATCCGAGATCGGTCGCCGGCCGGTGGGTGGTGGTCAGGGTGAGCAGCACGCGCCCATGATCCCAGCGCGGCCGATCCGGCGTCGTCCTGATTTCCTCCGGGACCGCCCACCGTCAGGGGAACCGGCGGGCGCAGGTCCGTGGACGGTGCAACGGAACGCCCCGCCGACCGGGGCGGGTCGGCGGGGCGTCGGAGGCGTAGCGGAGATCAGGGGAGGTGCAGCGGAGATCAGGCCACGAAACGGGTCCGGCGGCGGGCCAGCAGGTAGCCGCCGACGCCGACGGCGAGCAGGAGGCCGGCGAGGACGACGAGGGGCACGGTGGCGTTGCCGGTGATCGGCAGCGAGCCGTCCCCGTCCGGCTCCCCGGCGCCGCCACCGTCGGTGGCCGGCAGGAACACGATCTCCGCCCGGTCGTTGCGGGGATCGGTGTCACCGTCGAGGGCGGTGGTGACCGCCCCGGTGGTCCGCCGGGTCAGCCGGTCGACGCGCAGCGTCATCTCGTACGCGTAGGTCTCCCCGGGACGGATGAGGTCTCCGTGGGCGATGCAGCCGTAGGACCGGGCACCGGGCTCGCCTCCGTCGCCGGTCCACTCCCCGTCGGAGAACGGGTGGCAGTCCCAGTGGATGTCGACCACCGTCAGGCCGTCCGGGATCTCGACGTGCACCAGGGGAGATTCCCGCCAGGACTCCACGATCGTCGGCCCCAGGTTGCGGAAGCCGATGGTCATCTTCACCCGGTCACCGACCCGCGCCCGGGCCTCGTCGCCCAGGGCGGTGCCGTCCGCCGTCCGGTCGCCGGTGATGCTCACCCGGAGGTCGGTCCAGCTGTTCCGGACAGCGGTATCGGTCCGCGCCGCGGACGATTGGGCGACCAGGCGCAGCTCGAGGCCGGTGCCGGGGGTGTCGGGCGGTTTCGGTGCGGTCGGGTCCTTCTCCACCAGCGCCCAGTCGTCGGCGGTCCACCACTGGAGCCGGTTGGTGAGCACCAGGCCGCTGCGGGCAATGCTGTTCATCCTGAACGGCAGCGGATCCGAGAGGCGGTAGGTGACGCCCGGTTCGAGTTCCGTGTCGAAGTGGCAGACGAGCGGGGTGCCCTCCTGCCACCGGCAGTTCCGGAAGTTGTCGCGGTACGTCAACAGCCAGTCCGGGCTCATGGTGAGCACGACACCGCGTTCAGGTCCGGGGCCGGCATTGCGGACGGTACTGGTGACGTCGAGCAGGTCGCCGGGCTCGGCGCTCAGCTCCGTCTTCGCTGCGGTCTGGAGGTCGACCCCCTCGACGACGGTCAACGTGGTGGTCCGGGTGCCGTGGGTCCCCGACAACGTCACGTCGAAGTGAAGCTCGACCCGGGTGTCCAGTGGCGCATCGGACCGGGCGTCGATCTGGAAGAACAAGGTGGGGTACACATTCGAGTTGGCCCGCGTGCCCTTTGGGGCGGTGCAGCTGAGGTGCTTGTCGGGTCGGGCGCAGCTCCAGCCGTCGCCCGAGGTGGTGAGGCGGCCGACCTTCTCCAGCTCGGACAGCTCCAGGTCGAGGTGGAGAGGCTCGGCATGGGGAACGAGGGTCTCGATGCGGACCTGGCCCGAGGTGCTGTGCCCGGGGGCGACCAGCAGGTCCCGTGATTCGATCCGCAGCTGGCCGGGTGTGGCGGCGGTGGAGGGGACCGCGCCAGCGGCCATGGCGGGTGTGGCCGCGGCGCCGCCGAACACGCCGACGACGACGAACGCGGCGAACCAGCGCCGCGGGTGGTGCCGGAGCATGACGACCGCCTTCCGGTGGGCTACGGAAAGTGGTCAGCCTCTCACGCTGCTCGTGCTTCCGTTGTCCCGCCACGCCCGCCGACGACGCCTTCCGGCCGTATCTCTCCCCCGCCGCGCCGACGTCCGCCCGCCGTCAGCGGTAGTCGTCCTCGTCGGCGGTGACCACCCGGGCCTGCTCCATCGCGTCCCAGTCGTCGACCTCCAGGCCCCGGTGCGGCTCGGCGTCGGTCTCGTCCGGGCCGATCACCGCGGCCTGTTCGACCGCGTCGGCCGGCTCGGCCTCCGGGTCACGTTCCTCCGGGTCGAGGTGGTCCGTCGGGGTGAAGTCCTCGTCGGGCTGAGCCATCGTCCCTCCCTGCTTCCGGTGGCCTACCCGTCCACCGTACGGGCTGGTGGGGGCGGTCGCCCGGCGGCGCGGGAACACCGGAACGCCCCACCGGGACGACCGGGCGGTGTCAGGATGGGCCGGTGGGCTTCCTGATCCGACTGGTGATCACGGCGATCGCGCTGTGGGTCACCACGCTGATCGTGCCCGGGGTCGACGTCTCCGGGCGCAACGGTGCGAACACCGCCCTCACCCTGCTGGTGGTGGCGCTGATCTTCGGCGTGGTCAACGCGGTGCTCAAGCCGGTGATCAAGGTGGTCGGTTGTGTGTTCTACCTGCTCACCCTGGGTTTGTTCGCGCTGGTCGTGAACGCCTTGCTGTTCCTGCTGACCGACCGGATCGCCCGCGCGGTCGACCTGTCGTTCCGGGTGGACGGTTTCTGGGCCGCCTTCTGGGGGGCCATCGTGATGGCGGTGGTGACCTGGCTGATCAGCGTCGTCGTGCCGGACCGTCGGGAGAGCCGGTGAGGCCGACCGGTGGACGGTCGCCGGGGCGGTGGTGTCCGCCGCCGCCTCCTGCGGGATACTGCCGACGGTGGACAGCGCGGTCCGGCGCACCGATGGAAGACAGCGGCCAGCGCGGCCGAGAGCGGTAAGTTAAGGAGCTTTTCACATGCCCATCGCTTCCCCCGAGGCTTACGCGGAGATGCTGGACCGGGCCAAGGCCGGCCGGTACGCGTACCCCGCGATCAACGTGACCTCGTCGCAGACCCTGAACGCGGCGCTGAAGGGCTTCGCCGACGCGGAGAGCGACGGCATCATCCAGGTCTCCACCGGTGGCGCGGAGTACCTGTCCGGCCCGTCGGTCAAGGACATGGTGACCGGCGCGGTGGCGTTCGCCGCGTACGCGCACGAGGTGGCCAAGAAGTACCCGGTCAACGTGGCGCTGCACACCGACCACTGCCCGAAGGACAAGCTGGACGGGTTCGTCCGGCCGCTGATGGCCATCTCCCAGGAGCGGGTGAAGGGCGGCCAGGAGCCGCTGTTCCAGTCGCACATGTGGGACGGCTCGGCCGTGCCGGTGGCCGAGAACCTGGAGATCGCCGCGCAGCTCCTCGACGAGGCCGCCAAGGGCAAGATCGTCCTGGAGATCGAGGTCGGCGTCGTCGGTGGCGAGGAGGACGGCGTCGAGAACGCCATCAACGACAAGCTCTACACCACCGTCGAGGACGGCCTGGCCATGGTCGAGGCGCTGGGCCTGGGCGAGAAGGGCCGCTACATGGCGGCGCTGACCTTCGGCAACGTGCACGGCGTCTACAAGCCGGGCAACGTCAAGCTCCGTCCGGAGATCCTCAACCAGATCCAGGAGGCGGTCGGCGCCAAGTACGGCAAGGACAAGCCGCTCAGCCTGGTCTTCCACGGCGGCTCCGGCTCGCTGCTGGAGGAGATCCGGGAGGCGCTCGACTACGGCGTGGTGAAGATGAACATCGACACCGACACCCAGTACGCCTTCACCCGGCCGGTCGCGGACCACATGTTCCGCAACTACGACGGCGTACTCAAGATCGACGGCGAGGTCGGCAACAAGAAGCAGTACGACCCGCGTACCTGGGGCAAGCTGGCCGAGGCCGGTCTCGCCGCCCGGGTCGTCGAGGCGTGCGAGCACCTGCGCTCCACCGGCACCCGGATGAAGTGACCCTTCCGCGTGTCCCGTCGACGGCCGGCTCCCCACGCGGGGAGCCGGCCGTCGACGTCCGCGGTGGTGACCGGGACGCTGCCCCGGCGGTGACCGGGACGGCTCTCAGCCGGTCACGGCGGTGACCGGGACGGCTCTCAGCCGGTCACGGTGAGGACCCGGACCGCCTCCCGCACGTCGTCGGTGAGGTGGATGCTGCCCGACAGGTCACCGAACGGCGACCCGGCGAACAGCGGCCGCAGCAGCGACTCGATCGGCAGCTCCCCGGTCCAGTACGCCCGGTCCAGGAAGACGTACGCGCCGCTCGCCCCGTCCGTGCCGTAGTACGTCTTCGTCGCCGCCTGGAAGACCTCCTGCACGGTGCCGGCCCGACCGGGCGCGAAGACGATCCCGCCCCGGGCCAATCGCAGGATGGTGTCCTCCCGGATGGCGTTGGAGAAGTACTTGGCGATCCGGCCGGCGAACAGGTTCGCCGGCTCGTGCCCGTACAGCCAGGTGGGGATGGCCAGCCCGCCGGACCGGGCCCAGTCCAGACCGGGGCCGCGCTGCTGCGGCACGGTGACGGCGTAGCGGTCCCGCACCGCCAGCGCGGCGGCCGTGTACCGGTCGTGGTCGGTGAAGTCGGGGGCCACCGCCAGCAGGTCGATCGCGGCGTCCAGCTCCCGCGCCGGCCGGGCCGCCAGGAAAGCGCCCAGGTTGGCCGCCTCCATCACCCCCGGGCCGCCACCGGTCACCACCAGCCGGTCGGCCCGCGCCAGCTCCCAGCCCAGCACCGCCGCCATCCGGTACGGCGCGCTGCCGCGTGGCACCGCGTGCCCGCCCATCACCCCCACCACCGACTGCGGCCCGTGGGTGGCCAGCCAGGTCCGGGTCGCGTCGGCCAGGGCGTTGTCCACCCCGTGGTCGTGCAGCCGCTGACCGAGCGCCTCCTTCACGTCCGGCAGGGCACCACCGTGGGCGCGGAAATGGTCGTAGACCCGGGTGTCGTACATCCCGGCGAACCCGGCGTCGGCGAACCCCTCGGCCAGGTCGGTCGGGGTGTAGAGGTGGGCCGGTTGGGTCGGGTAGGGCAGGCCGGAGAAGGGCGGGACCACGTTCGCCCCGCGTCGGACGAGGTCGGCACCGACCTCCCGACCGGCGAACCGGCAGCCCACGAAGAGGGTGCCGGCCACCTCGGTGGCGGTCAGATCGGGTATCGGATCGAGGTCGAGGCGCAGCCCCTGCACGGTCAACCCGGCGAGGCTGCCGGTGACCAGGTGCCGGTCGAACTCGGCCCGGGTCTCGATCTCGTCATGACTGGTGTCGTGCGGCGCGATGACGTCCGCGGGAGGTGGGGTCGGCACCCCGCCATCCTGCCCCCGGCCCGCCACCCCGGCGCGGCGACGGGGGGCAGACGACAGGAGCCCGGTGACCGAGGCCACCGGGCTCCTGCGTAACCGGGTCCTGGGGAGGCTCCGGATCCATAGTTGTAGTGGAAAAAATTACCGGGCGGCATGGGCCGCAGGGTCGACCGCCGACGACCGCCGGGATGGATCATCCGAGCCGGGAGGCCCACCGGCGGGGCCGCCGGGTCGGTACCCTCGGCCGAGGGTTCACCCGATCGGGCCGACGGTTCACCCGATCAGGTCCGGGCGTGACGTAGACCTCCACCGTTCAGCCAGCGTACCCACCCGACCCCCTCGCGCGGCGCGGTGCGAAGCGGGTTGAATGGGACGATGCAGAACCTGTTGCCGGAGCCTCCGGCCACCCTCCTGCCCGCTCACGAAGAGGCGGACGCCGCTCTGGCCACCGCCGCAGAAAAGGGCACCGACGAGGCGTACGCCGAGGTCGCGGCCCGCTTCCCCACCCACAGTGCGGCCTGGGCGGCGCTGGCCACCCTGGCCCTGGACAGCGGTGCGGTGATCGCGGCGTACGCGTACGCCCGCACCGGTTACCACCGCGGTCTGGACCAGCTGCGGCGCAACGGCTGGAAGGGGCACGGTCCGGTCCCGTGGTCGCACGCCCCGAACCAGGGCTTCCTGCGCTGCCTCTACGTCCTGTCCCGGGCCGCCGGGGAGATCGGCGAGGCGGACGAGGCTGCCCGGTGCGCCCAGTTCCTCCGTGACTGCGACCCGGCAGCCGGGGACGCCCTCGCCAGCGCCTGACCCGCCCGACGGGCCTCACCCTGTCGTGCGGCCCGCCCCGACTCCAGTCGGGGCGGGCCGTGGGTCCGGGGTGGTTCAGAGCCCCTCGGCCACCGCCGCGGCGATCTTCAGCCAGGCGTCCCGGGTGGCGGAGGAGAGCCCGCCGTACCGGATCGGCTCGCCGGTGTCGATCAGCCGCTCGTACGGCGCGAGCAGCACCGCCCTGGTCCGGGCGGCGAAGTGTTCCTGGATGGCCGGCAGGTCGATCTCCTTGCGGGACGGCGGCATGGACACCACCGTGACCGCCTGCCGGACGAGCCGTTGCCGGCCGCTCTGCTCCAGGTGGTCGAGCATCCGGGCGGCCGTCTCCGCCGAGTCGTTGCGGGCCGACATGGTGACCACCAACTGGTCGGTGGCGTCCATCGCGGCCTGCCAGTTCTGCGCCCGGACGTTGTTCCCGGTGTCCACGAAGATGAGCTTGTAGAACCGGCTCACCACCTCGCGGATCTCGGCGAACGCCGCCGCCGTCAGCATCTCGCCACCGGTGGCCGACTCGTCCGAAGCGAGCACGTCGAACATGCCCTCGCCCTGGGAACGGACGTACTGCGACAGGTCGCCGATCCGACCGTGCGGCCCCTGGAACTGGCCGAGGTCCCGCAGCATGTCCCGGACGGTACGGGAGTGGAAGTCCTGCTGCGCCCGCATGCCCAGGGTGCCCTGGGTCTCGTTGTTGTCCCAGGCCAACACGTAACCGCCGCGTTTCTGCCCGAAGGTCATCGCGAGCAGCAGGATGGCCACGGTCTTGCCGGCGCCGCCCTTGGGGTTGACCACGGTCACCTGGCGCAGCCCGCCGAAGTTGCGGCGCACCATCTCGATGTCCCGCTTGACCTCCTGCTCGTGCTGCCCCGGCGGGAGCCGTACCAGGCCGATCTTGTTGACCATGGCGCGGACGCCCATCGTGGCGACCGGGTCGGCCGGCCTGATCTGCCGGCGGCGGGCGAAGTCCTCGGCGGTCGGCGCGATCCCACTCTCCGGTGACCAGTCCAGATCCGGGTACCCGGTGAGGGCTGCCGGGTCGGGGTACGCGGCTGTGGGCGTCCCGCCGGGAGCCGGCTGTTCCGGCCAGGAGGGCCGGTACCAGCCACCGGGCGACCGCTGTCCGGGTGGCACCGGTCCCTCCGTTCCCGTCGACCCCGGCCGGCTCGATCCGGGATCCACCGGTCCGGTTGCGGGCGGGCTGGTTCCGCTCGGGTCGGGATGTGCCGGGCCGGGTCCGGTCGGGTCGGGATGTGCCGGGCCGGGTCCGGCCTGGCTGGTCGCGGTCGGGCCGGCGTGTGCCGGGCCGGGCCGGTGGGGAAGTGGCGGTGGTGAGGTCGGTTGGTGCGGCAGGGATGCGCCGGGTGCCGGGTGCGGGGGGACGACTGTCATGCCTGCCGCCGGTGGGTGCTCAACCGACGGCGTCGGTTCCGCTGGCGACCGACCGGGCACCGCCGCCGCATGGCTGGCCGCGTGAGCCGGTACGGCGGCACCGGACGCCACCTCTTCGGCTCCACCCCGTTCTGCTGCGCGGACCGGGTGCCCGACCGGACCAGACTCCTCGACCCTGCCGGGTTCCTCTGCTCCGACCGAGACTCGCTGAGGCGGTAGCGCCCACGGGGATTCACCCCGGCCGGCGTGCTGGGCCGGCACTGTCGCCATGCCCTCCGCTGCTGGACCGGGATCGTGGATCTTGGAGGATTTTGGCCCCTCCAGGGGCCGGAATCCTCCAAGATCTAACTCAGCCGGGTCGGTTCCGTTGGTCATGGCGTTCCCATTGCTCGGACGGGCCGGCGGGACAGGGCGAGGTGCACCGTCCGGCGGCTCCGCCTCGGTGGACGGAGCAGGCCCCGGGATGGGACCGGCCGGCTGTGACGGTGGGCCGGTGAGCGACGGGTCCAGGCTGAAGGGCAGATCGATCTCCACCGGACCGACCTGCTCCGGCCCCGCTGCGGACGGCTCCCGGGTGGCGGCACCTCCGACCTCCGACCGGGGGCCGCCGGAGGCGGGACGTCGGCCGTCGTACCCCGGTGGACCGTCGTACCGGGGGTGCCCCTCGTGCCCGGTCAGATCGCCGTACCCGGACCGGTTGTCGTGTCGATGTGGACCGTCGTCCGACGGGGTGCCGTACCCGTGGAAGCCGTCGTAGTCGTGCGGGAAGCCCGGGGCGGGAAACCGTGCCGGGTCCGGGTGGGCGGGCGTCCAACCATCGCCGGGCGGGCTCCAGCCATCGTCGGGCGGCATCGGCGCCACCTCCGCGGCCAGCGACGGGTACGCCGTCGGCGGATACACCGGTGTGGGCTCACCGGCCCACTGGGGCACCGGTTCGGTCGGGTCGGGCGGCCAGAGCGGTTCGATGTCCCGCGCCGGCCCAGGCTGCTGGCCGGACGGTCCTGCCCGGTCGGCGTTGTCGTCCACCACGGATCCCCCATTCCTCCCGTCGAGGATAGGCCGTCCCGCTCCCACTACGCCTGGTGACGGGGGCGGTCGGTGGTCAGCCCGTGAAGACCGCCCAGGCTGCGGGCTCGATCCACCAGGACCGCTTGCGGCTCAGCTCACCCTCGACCCCGTCGTCGAGGAAGGGCACCCGGTCGTCGCGGGGGATCACGGCCGCCGCCCGGCCCCGCGCGCGACGTACCTCGTACCGGATCTTCTTCTTCCTGCCCAACGCCGAGCGGGTCGGCACGGGAACGGCCACCGCGACCTCCACCAGACCGTCGGTCGGGTCGGGGGCGGTGAGCAGCGGTAGTGAGTCGAGGTGGGCGTATCCGCCGGCATTGCCGATCGCGCAGGCCAGGATCGGGTCCGTGCCGTCGGAGAGCACCGCGTCGTCCACCTCGACCCGGCCGCGCCAGAGCAGCGGCCGGCCGGCGTCGTCGGCAGCGCCGAGCAACGCGCCGTCCAGGGTCACCGAACCGCCGTCGTTACGCAGCAGGTCGAGCCGGCGTACGCCGCCGTCGAGCACCGCCGCGGCCACGGCCGCCGGATCCCGGGGCAGGCCGAGCTGCCCGGCCAGGTCCCGGTGCGGGCCACCCCGGGCGGGGTCGAGCGGGAGTACGCCGATCGGCGGCAGGTCGGGCACCGTCCGGTTACCGGCCAGCTCGGCCGGGCGGCGGCTCGGCGGTGGGGCGTACCGACGGACCAGCCGGCGCACGACGGCGCGTAACTGGGCGTCGCTGGCGGAGGCGACCACCAGCCGGATCTTGCTGTCCGGGTCGGGCCAGGTGAGGCCGTCGGGGCGGGCCGGGGCGTCCAGCCGGGCCAGCACCTCGTCGACCTCGGCGTCGGAACGGGCGGTGACGGTCTCCACCCGGGCACCCCGGGCGGTCAGCGCGTCCGCGCAGGCGAGCACCGGTACCCGTGGTGTCTCACACCGCTCCCCACCCCGCCCCCGGACGTCCCCGCTGCGCTGTCCGGCCGTGCCGGTCTGTCCGTGGCCGTCGCTCTGTCCGGCCGTGTCGGTCGGGGTGCCCGTGCTGGCGGGGGTGCCCGTGCTGGTCGGGGTGCCCGGTGGGTCGGTCGGCCCGTCGGACGGCTGCCCGCCCGGCGTCGGGGTGCCGCCACAACAGGCGTCGCCACTGCCACAGCCCCCGCCGGGGGCGTCCCGGTCCGAGCCGAGAGTGAGCAGCACCACGTCGTACACTCCGGCCTCCTGCCTTCCGACGCGAACCCCTGCTGGCCACGCCGTTCCTACTTGTTAGCCTGACACCCCGGGCTCGCCAACCGGTCGCCACCTGGCACCCGAGCCTTCTGGAGGCGGAAAAGATGCCAGCGATCGTGCTCATCGGTGCTCAGTGGGGCGACGAGGGCAAGGGCAAGGTTACCGACCTGCTGGGTGAGCGGGTCGACTACGTGGTGCGCTACTCCGGCGGCAACAACGCCGGCCACACCGTGATCACACCCGACGGGCAGAAGTACGCGCTGCACCTGATGCCGTCGGGCGCGCTCTCCCCGAGCGCGATGATCGTCATCGGCAACGGGGTGGTGGTCGACCCGAAGGTGCTGCTCGCCGAGATCGACGGGCTCGCCGAGCGCGGGGTGGACGTGTCCCGGCTGCGCATCTCCGGCGACGCGCACCTGATCATGCCGCACCACCGGGCACTGGACCGGGTGGTGGAGCGCTACCTCGGGTCGTCCCGGATCGGCACCACCGGGCGCGGCATCGGCCCGGCGTACGGCGACAAGGTCGCCCGGATGGGGATCCGGCTCCAGGACCTGCTCGACCCGGGCATCCTGCGCAAGAAGCTGGAACTCGCCCTGCGGGAGAAGAACCAGCTGCTGTTCAAGGTCTACAACCGTAAGGCGATCGACGTCGAGGAGACCGTCGAGGAGTACCTGCGGTACGCGGAGCGGCTCAGGCCGTACATCGCGGAGACCCGGGTGATGCTCTGGGACGCCCTCGACCGGGGTGAGACGGTGCTGCTGGAGGGTGCCCAGGCCACCATGCTCGACATGGACCACGGCACCTACCCCTTCGTCACTTCGTCGAACCCGACGGCCGGTGGGGCCTGCGTGGGCGCGGGCATCCCGCCGACCGCGATCACCGGGGTCATCGCGGTGAGCAAGGCGTACACCACCCGGGTGGGGTCCGGCCCGTTCCCGACCGAGCTGTTCGACGACAACGGGCAGCACCTGCGCAAGGTCGGCCACGAGTACGGCACCACCACCGGCCGGGAGCGCCGCTGTGGCTGGTTCGACGCCGTGGTGGCCCGGTACTCCTGCCGTCTCAACGGCGTCACCGACCTGGTCATCACCAAGCTGGACGTGCTCACCGGCCTGCCGAAGGTCCCGCTCTGCATCGGGTACGAGATCAACGGCGAGCGTTTCGACGACATGCCGATGACCCAGACCGACTTCCACCACGCCACCCCGATCTACGAAGAGCACGACGGTTGGTGGGAGGACATCAGCAAGGCCCGCACCGAGGACGAGCTGCCGGAGAACGCCCGCCGCTACATCGCCCGCATCGAGGAGATCACCGGTACCCGGGTCAGCGTGGTGGGTGTGGGCCCCGGCCGTGAAGAGAACGTGGTCCGCCACCCCCTCCTGCCCTGACCCGGCCCACCCCGCCCTCACCCGGCTGGCCCCGCGCGGCCTCGCCCGTTCCCGCCCGTTGACCACGAGGTCCACGTCACGAGAGTGCCTGACGTGAACCTCGTGGTCACCGATTGATGAGCGTCGGTTGTCCACAGGGTTGTCCACAGGGTTCGACGTCCCCCCACTGCCCGCCCGGCCACCCGTCCCGGCGGCGCTGACCAGCCCCGTCCCGGGTGCCCCCACTACCCCCCCTCGTGATCCACGAGCTGCACCCCGACACTGACCCCGGTCGATCATGGACTAGTGGTGCCATTTATGTCCTACAGTGCGGCTTTTGTTAGGCACCACAACTCCATGATCGACGCAGGGGTGGGGGTGGGTGGGGAGGGGTGGGGGGTGGGTGGGGGAGGTGGGGGTGGGGGGTGGGGTGGGTAGGATTCGACGCCGTGCGCGTACTTCTACTGGGTGGTGGCGGGCGGGAGCATGCGCTCGCCCTCGGGTTGGTCGGGGATCCGGCTGTCGAGGCCCTGTTCGCGGCGCCCGGTAACCCGGGGATCGCGGGTTTGGCGGAGCTGCGGCAGGTCGATCCGGTGGATCCCGCCGCCGTGGCCGCGTTGGCTGTGGAGGTCGGTGCCGACCTGGTGGTGATCGGGCCGGAGGCACCGCTGGTCGCCGGGGTGGCCGACGCGGTGCGCGCCAAGGGAGTGGCGGTGTTCGGGCCGTCGGCCGAGGCGGCCCGGCTGGAGGGTTCCAAGACCTTCGCCAAGGAGATCATGACGGCGGCCGGGGTGCCGACCGCCCGCGCGTACACCTGCACCGACGCGGAGAGTGTCGGGCGGGCGCTGGACGAGTTCGGCACGCCGTACGTGGTGAAGGACGACGGGCTGGCCGCCGGCAAGGGGGTGGTGGTCACCGACGACCGGGACGCCGCGCTGCGGCACGCGCGGGAGTGCGGCCGGGTGGTGGTCGAGGAGTACCTGTCCGGCCCCGAGGTGTCCCTGTTCGTGGTGACCGACGGGGTGGCCGCCCTGCCGCTGCTGCCCGCGCAGGACTTCAAGCGGGTCGGCGACGGCGACGCCGGCCCGAACACCGGCGGCATGGGGGCGTACGCGCCGCTGCCGTGGGCGCCGCCCGGCCTGGTGGACGAGGTGATGGCCGACGTGGTCCATCCGACGCTGGCCGAGCTGCGCCGCCGGGGCACCCCGTTCGTCGGCCTGCTCTACGTCGGGCTGGCGCTCACCGCCGCCGGTCCCCGGGTGATCGAGTTCAACGCCCGCTTCGGTGATCCGGAGACCCAGGTGGTGCTGGCGCTGCTGGAGACCCCGCTGGCCGGGCTGCTGCGGGCCGCCGCGACGGGCACCCTGGCCGGGCACCCGCCGCTGCGCTGGCGCGACGGCGCGGCCGTCACCGTCGTGGTCGCGGCCGAGGGCTATCCGGCCGCACCCCGTACCGGAGACGTGATCACCGGCGCCGACCACCCGGGCGTCATCCACGCCGGCACCGCCCGCCGGGCCGCCGACGGCGCGTTGGTCTCCGCCGGCGGCCGGGTCCTCTGCGGTACGGCCACCGGCCCCGACCTGACCGCCGCCCGTGATGCCGCCTACGCCCTGGTACGCGGTATCGAGCTGGCCGGTTCGCACCACCGTGGCGACATCGCCGCCACCGCGATCGACGGCCGGATCACCGTCCCCGACTGACCACCTCAGAGCAGGTCGAGGGCGGCGGCGATGACCCGCTGGGCGGTGGCGCTGAGCTCCTCGCCCTTGGCGTCGGTGCTGGTGATCGAGTACTCCACCCGGGGGGTCAGCCGTAGTAGCGGCGGAGTTCCCGGGTGAGCACCTTGCCGGTGGCGTTGCGCGGCAGGTACTTCACGAAGACCACATCCCGGGGTACGGAGAACCGGGCCAGGTAGTGCCGGACATACTCGCGTACCGCCTCGGGGTCGAGCGTGGCCCCCGGGTGCAGGGCGAGGAAGGCGGCGAGCCGTTGCCCGTACTGCGGATCCGGCACGCCGAGCACGGCGGCCTCGCGGACCTGCGGCAGTCGGGCGAGGAGGTCCTCGACCTCGGACGGGAAGACGTTCTCCCCACCGGAGACGATCATGTCGTCGGCCCGGCCGTCCACGAAGAGCAGACCCTCATGGTTGACCCGGCCGAGGTCGCCGGTGTCGAGCAGACCGTCGTGGGTCTCCCAGCGGACGCCCGAGGTGTAGCCCTCGAAGAGCATCTCGTTGCCCACCAGGATCCGGCCGACCCGCCCGGCCGGCACCGGATCCCCGTCGTCGTCGACGATCGCCAGCCGGGTGCCGTGCGGGGGGCGACCGGCGGTGGTGGGGGCCTGGCGCAGCTCGGTGGGGCCGGCGATGGCGGCCCAGGAGACCTCCGTCGAGCCGTACAGGTTGTAGATCACCTCGCCGTAGCTGTCCATGAACCGGGTGGCGAGGCCCCCGGGCAGCGCCGAGCCGCTGACCGCGACCACCTTCAGGGGCGGCCGGGGATCCGGTGGCGGCACGTCGAGCAGGCGTTGCAGCATCACCGGTACGGCGAAGAGCGCCTGACACCGGTGCGCCACGAGCGCGTCCAGCGTGGCGGCCGGGTCGAACCGGCGGTGCAGCACGATGGTGGCGCGCAGCGCGAAGGCGACCTGGAGTGCGGCGTACCCCCAGGTGTGGAAGATCGGGGCGGCGATCAGCAGGGTGTCCCGGGCGTGCAGCGGGATGCGGTCGATGATGGACACGAGCGGGCCGAAACCGGTGGGGACGGGCCGGCGGGCGCCCTTGGGCGCCCCGGTGGTGCCGGAGGTCAGCACGATGGTCCGGCCGTCCTGGGCGGGCGGTGCGGGCGGGTCGCCGGGGAGCGCGGCGGCGATCAGGTCGTCGAGGCCGTGTTCGTCGACCCGGCGCACCTCGGCGGGGACGCCGAGGATCCGCTCGGCGAACTCGGTGTCGTGCACCAGTACCCGGAGCCGCTGCTCCTCGGCGACGGTGACGAGCTGCGCGGCGGACAGCCCGGTGTTCACCAGCACCGCGTCCGCGCCGAGCAGGGTGGCGGCGACGATGCCCTCGATCAGCCCGTGGTGGTTGCGGCAGAGCAGCCCCACCCGGTCACCGGCCTGCACCCCGAGCCCGCTGCGCATCGCCCGGGACAGCCGTTCGGCCCGGTCCAGCAGTTGCCGGTAGGTGAGCTGGTCGCCGTGCTCGTCGACGACGGCGACCCGGTCCGGGTCGCGGGCGGCGGCCTGCCGCAGCTCGCCTGCCATTCCCCAGCCCCACCGGCGTAGCGCGGCGAGCTGCGAGGCGACCCGGACGGGGTGTCCGGGGTTGAGCAGTCCCCGTCTGGTCAACGTGGCCACGATGAACGGCAGGTCCATCCGGCGACCTCCTTCGGGGTGTGTCGTGAGGGCGGGCGGGTGCCCTCACCAGGGGTTCCTCCTCGATCATGCGCCAGTTCCGCCGGGCGGCCCAACCGCCGACGGGCGGGGGCCGCCCGGCGTGGACGGGGGGTGACCGGTCCGTCGCGCGGCGGCGACGGTCAGCGGATCTGGAGACCGGAGATGGCGCGGGAGATGACCAGCCGCTGGATCTCGGAGGTGCCCTCGAAGATGGTGTAGATCTTGGCGTCCCGGTACCAGCGCTCGACCGGGTGGTCGCGCAGGAAACCGGCCCCGCCGAGGAGCTGCACGGCCCGGTCGGTCACCGAGACGGCCACCTCGCCCGCCTTGAGCTTGGACATCGAGCCCTCGCCGGCGGTGAACGGCCGGTTGTTGCGGCCCATCCAGGAGGCCCGCCAGACCAGCAGCCGGGCGGCGTCGATCTCCATCTTCATGTCGGCCAGGGCGAACGCGACAGCCTGGTTGGCGATGATCGGCCGGCCGAACTGGACCCGTTCCTTCGCGTAGTCGAGGGCGTACTCGTAGGCGGCGCGGGCGACGCCGAGCGCCTGCGCGCCGACGGTCGGCCGGGACAGCTCGAAGGTGCGCATCGCGGCCTGGCCGCTGGCCCGCTGGCCGGACCGGGCGCGGGCCAGGCGCTCGTCCAGCGCCTCCCGGCCGCCGAGCAGGCAACGCCCCGGCACCCGTACGTCGTCGAGGAAGACGTCGGCGGTGTGCGAGGCGCGCAGACCCAGTTTCTTCAGCTTGCGGGTCGCGTGCAGCCCGGCCGTGCCCGGCGGTACGACGAACGCGGCCTGCCCGCGTGAGCCCAGTTCGGGCGCGACGGAGGCGGTGACCACGTGCACGCGTGCGATCCCGCCGTTGGTGGCGTACGCCTTCTGCCCGCTCAGCACCCACTCGTCGGTGGCCTCGTCGTAGACGGCGCGGCTGCGCATCGCCCCGACGTCGGAGCCGGCCTCCGGTTCGGTGGTGCAGAACGCGGCGACGGCGGGCTCGTCGGCGGTGCCGAAGCACTGCGGCACCCATTCGACGAGCTGGTCGGGGGTGCCGGCGCCGTAGATGGCGGCGACCGCGAGGGAGGTGCCGAAGATGCTCAGCCCGATGCCCGCGTCGCCCCAGAAGAGTTCCTCACTGGCGATCGGCAGGGACAGCCCGGTGGGGTCGGCCCAGCAGGTGGCGAGGAACTCGAAGCCGTAGAGGCCGATCTTCGCCGCCTCCTGGATGACCGGCCAGGGGGTCTCCTCCCGGGCGTCCCACTCGGCGGCGGCCGGGCGCACGACCTCGGCGGCGAAGCCGTGCACCCAGTCCCGCAGGTCCCGCTGTTCCTCGTTCAGGTCGAGCGAGAACTCGGCCATCGTCAGGCCTTGGGGATGTCGAACAGGTTGGCGATGTTGGCGGCCAGGCCCAGGTCGCCCTTGGCCTTGAGCTTGCCGGTCATGAACATCATCACCGGGTTGGCCCCACCGGAGACGATCCTGAGGAACTCGACCGGACCCATGGTGAGGCTGAGCTTCGGGTCACGGGCGGGGGTCTCCGAGACGGTGCAGGTGCCGTTCTCGATGACGATCTCGTAGGTGTCGGTGCCACCGTCGGGACGGCCGGTGATGTTCCAGTGCAGGACCGCGTTGGTGGCGCCGGCGCGGTCGGCGCGGAAGATCTGCGGCATCCGGCTGAAGACCTCGTTGAGCACCTTGCCGCGCAGCTCGCCGGACATCACCTCGGCGATCTTGGCGTCCGGGGTGGACTTGACCAGCTGGGCGAACTCCTTGGGTCCGTAGTTGGCGAAGTTGGCCGGGTCGAAGTCAGTCATGGAGATTGCACCTTCCGGGGCGGACCAATTTAGTTACTGTGGCGTAACCTTACGCACGAGTAGGTATGCTCGCAAGGGTGTCCAGCACCCCCAGCTTCAAGCGCCTCCCCCGGGCCGTACGCGAGCAGCAGATGCTCGACGCGGCGGTGAAGGTCTTCTCCCGACGCGGTTTCCACGCCGCCAGCATGGACGAGATCGCCGAGGACGCGGGCATCTCCAAGCCGATGGTCTACGCGTACCTCGGCACCAAGGAGGAACTCTTCATCGCCTGCCTGCACCGGGAGGCGGCTCGGATGATGCTCACCATCGCCGGGGCCGCCGCCCCCGACCTCCCGGCCGACCAGCGGCTCTGGCGCGGCCTGCGGGCCTTCTTCGGCTTCGTCGGCGCACACCGCGACGGCTGGGCCGTGCTCTACCGGCAGGCCCGGGGCTCCCCGCCGTTCGCCACCGAACTGGCCGCGATGCGTGCCCGGCTGGTCGAGGTGCTCGCCGGCATGTTCGACCACGCGCTGCGCGCCCGGGGCCGGGAGACCACCCCGACGGAGTTGGAGGTCGTCGCGTACGCCCTGGTCGGCGCGGGTGAGTCGTTGGCGGACTGGCTGGCCGACCATCCGGAGGCCGAGCCGGAGCGGACCGCCACCCGGATGATGAACGTCGCCTGGCTCGGCGCCGCCCAGCTCCTCGACGGCGTCACCTGGCGGCCCCCGGCCGACGACTGATCGCCACCGCGCGACCCGGCGGGGCCGGCCCGACAGCAGCCACCGTCCGACCCGGCGGGCCGGCGACAGCGGCCGTCGTGCGCCCGGCCGGGTCGGCTCGGCGGTGGGCACCTGTGCCCGCAGCCGGAGGGCTCAGCGGTGGGCACCTGTGCCCGCGGCCCGGCAGCTCAGCGGTGGGTGGCGGCGCGGTAGCGCAGCCAGCGGGCCAGCTCCAACAGTCCGGTGACGGCCAGGGAGAGGCCCACCCCGACGAGCAGGCCCCGGAGCGGATCCCGTTCGAAGGTCAGCCCGCCGAAGTAGCCGAGCAGGCCGCAGTACCCGCTCCAGATCACGGCGGCGACGGCGTCGAAGAGCAGGAAGCGGGGGAGCGGGTACCGGACGGCACCCATGGCGAGCGTGACGGCGGTCCGGCCACCGGGGACGAAACGGGACGTGGTGAGGATCGAGCCACCCCGCCGGTCCACCGCCCGGCGGGCCCAGTCCGAGCCGGCCCGCCGCCGGCTGCCGTCGGGCGAGCAGGCCAGCCGGCGTGCCCCGCCGCCCCGACCGATCCCGTACGAGACGTGGTCGCCGACGAGCGCGCCGAACGCCGCCGACGCGAGCACGGCGGCCAGGTTCGGCTCGCCGCTGGCCGCGAAGACCCCGGCGGTGATCACCACGGTCTCGCCGGGTACCACCGGGAGGAACGCGTCGACCGCGGTCACCACGATGATCACCAGGTACACCCAGGGTGAGGTGACGGTGTGGTGGAGCAGGTCGAGCACGGACTGCATGCCCCCATGCTCGACGCTGGACGACCGGCCCGGGGCCGAGTCGGCGGATCAGCCCACCGCCCGGGCCGGGACCGACGGGGAGTGCTCCCGCTTGTCGGCCGCGGTGGGACCGTGCGAGGTGAGCACCACCGGGACGGCCAGCGCCCCGGCCACCGCCGCCGGCCAGTCGGCGGGCGGGGCGTCGTACACCGGGCGGGCCCGCAGCAGCCGGGCGGTGAGGGCCGCCTGCCGGTCCAGGTCACCGGGCGGGCCGGGGCACAACCGGTCGACGCCCTCGTAGCGGCGGCAGAGCCGCAGCGCGGGCCGGTCCGGGCCGGGGCGGGCCAGGTCGAGGTGGGTGAGGGCGAGCCCGTCCGCCCCACCGGCCACGTCCAGGGCGTACCGGTGGGCCACGGCGTCGAAGTGGCCGAACCGGAACCGGCCCTGCCACGGGTTGGTCGGGTTGCGCGGGTCGGTCAACGGCAGGGACCGGTCCTCGGTGACCAGCGGACCCGGCCCGTGCCGGGTGGTCACCGTCCGCACCACCCCCAGCCGGTACGCCGACCCGGCCGCCCCCGCCTCGGCGAGCAGTGTCTCGGCGTTGGCGAAGGTGGTGGTGCTCCACGTGGTGTACGGGTGGAAGCCGTGCCACTCGTCCAGCAGCACCCCCTGCGCCCCCTCGAAGACGCAGGTCCCCGCCCGCAGCACCCCGGCCAGGTACGACCGGTCGACGATCGCCACCCGGTCGGCGAAGCCGGTGAACGCCGGCAGGCAGTCCGCCACCGGCGGGGCGTCCAGCGGGCCGAGTTCGGCGGTGAGCCGGTCCCGGAGCACGGTGAGCCGACGGCGCAGCAGTTCCGGATCCCGGCAGTCGGCCACCCGGGGGGCCTCGTGTGGGTGGGCGAGCCCGTACCGGACGGACTCGCCCACCCCCAGCCCGCAGGAGCCGTGCCGGGCGGCCCCCCGGGCGATCTCCCGGAGCCGGTTCGCGGCCCGGTGGTACGGCGTGGCCAGCAGCGCCTCCCCGTCCACGGTGAGCCGGTCGAGAGCGTCGGGCACCCCGACCGCGGCGAGGTGGTCGGCCTCGGCGGCCAGCGCCAACGGGTCCACCACCTGCTGCCGGGCCAGGTGGGTGCGTACCCCGGGGTGGAACGTCCCGGCCCCGAACTGGGCGAACGTGTGGTGCCTGCCGTCGGGCCGCACCACGTTGTGGGCGGCCTGCGCACCCCCGTTGAACCGCACCACGGTGTGCACGTGGCGGGTCGCGCAGAGCCAGTCCACGACGGTGCCCTTGCCGGCGTCGCCGTAACCGAGGTCGACCACGATCACGTGCCGGCCGGGCCGTCCGGGGGCGGGGAGGGCGGTCACAGCCGGGTCACCCCGCCGGTCCGGCGCGGTGCGCTCGGGGCCGGCAGCGTGGAGACCTCGGCACGCCGGCCGCCGCCCAGCGTGGCCAGCGCCTTGGACACGGTGCGGCCGGCGGTGGAGCCGGCCCGGTCCAGGTCGCGCAGCCCCTCGTCGAGGTCGATGGCCTGCTCACCGAGGCCGACGGTGAGCGCGATGGTCTCGCAGACCGCGTCCAGGTCGTCGAGGACGACGGCACGCTGCCCGAGCAGGTCCCGCCAGAAGTCGAGCACCGTGGCGTTGCCGGCGTAGTGGCTGCCGGCGGGGAGCAGGTAGTAGGTGTCCCAGCGGCGGGTCACCTCGTCGACGATCTGCCGCAGCGGCACGTCCTCGCCGAGGTCGTCGCCGATCAGCCGGCTCACCTCCCGCCGGCTCACCCGGGGGTACGCCAGCTCGTCGCCGATGATGAACAGGTAACCGCGCCGGCCCCGCTTCTCCCAGCTGTCGGTGACCGTGTGCCGGGCCATGAAGTACATCGCCAGCTCGTACGACTCGGTCATCTGACCGCCGCCGCCGCCCTCCAGCACGATCCGGCCGAGGTCGTCGTCCATCCGGTTGTCCGACTCGAACTGCCCCACCTGCAACGGCACCCGGTCGCAGGTGGCGTCGCCGATCGCGCCGAAGAGCACCTGCGGGTCGCGGGCGTAGCCCTGGCGCAGCAGCAGCCCGAGCAGCTGCGGCAGCTTGGCCTGGAGGGTGCGGGGCACGTGCCCCATCGAGCCGGTCACGTCGAACAGCACCGCGATGGGTGTCGACTGCGGGTGCTCGGCCGAATCCCGGCTCTCCCGGACCGCGCCGCGCGGGTCGAGCGCCGGGTGCACGGTGCGGGCCCCGCTGTCGCTGTAGGAGAAGGCGCTCTTGCCCTTCCTCTTCCGGTAGCGGTCGGCGGCGTCGTACACGTCGGTGGACCAGATTCCGCTGCCCATGGCAGCCTCCCTAGGGGTTGAGGGTGAACGGTCGGAAGGTGCGCGGCCCGTAGAGCCGGTCGAGCACCTCGTCGAGTTCGCCGAGCAGTCGCCAGGCGTCGTCGGGTCGGGCGGCCAGCGCCGGGCGGCGGCAGCCATCGGCGAAGGCGCGCAGTTCCCGGGGGGCGCGGTCGCCCATCAGCCAGCTCATGCACGTCGCGGCCATCGCCAGGTCGGTGCCGGGGCCGGCGGGCCGGCGGGCGGTGACCTCCGGCGGGTACCAGTCCTCGTGCCCGGGGACCAGCGCCGGGACGGTGCCGCCGTCGATGGCGGAGCAGCACCAGTCGACGAGCACCACGCCGTGCGCGTCCGGCTCGATCAGCACGTGCCGGGGGAGCACCGCGCCGTGCACCACGCCGGCCCGGTGGGCCAGGCCGAGGGCGACCAGCAGCCGCCGCCACATCCAGGCCGCGTCCCGGGCGTCCAGCCCGTCGGGGTACGCCCGGCGGACCGTGTCGAGGTCGTGCAGCCCCGGCACGGCGGCGAGCACGCTGATCCGGCGTTCCGCGCCACTGGCCGCGTCCCGGTGCCGGAAGGTGTCGACCAGCCGGGGCACGTACGGCAGGTGGCGCGGGTCGCCGCGCTCCTCGATCTGCCGCAGGGCGTGCGCCTCGCGGGCCAGCAGGTCGTTGTCGGCCGGGTCACGGGGCAGCTTGAGCAGGCGGTCCGCCCCGACGTCGTAGAGGTCGGCCAGGTCGCCGCGGTGGGCGAGGGCGCCGAGCCGGTACCCGCCGAGCACGACAGTGGTCCCGTCGGTGGCGGTGCGGCCGTCCGGTGCCGGTCGGCCGGAGGCGGCCGTCGGGTCGCCGGGGGTGCCGGTCGGGTCGCCGGGGGCGGCGGTCCGGGTGGCCTGCCAGCGGGTGGTGACCTGGACGAACGCGTCGGTGGCGGCGGCGCGTACCCGATGGTCGAGCGCGCCCAGCCGGTCGGGGTGCAGGGCCGCGACCAGCTCGCGGTAGCGCCGCGCCGGGGTGTCGACACCGAACAGCTCGGTGTCGGTGCGGGCCGTCGCGACCAGCCGGATCGCCTCGTCGGTCCTCACCGGACGGTCTCCTCCCGGGCGGGGCGCAGCAGCGCCGGGTGCAGCAGCCGGGCGTCGCCGGCCCGGTAGAGGCGGGCGCGGGGGCCGCCCCGGGTGCCACCGCGTTCGGTGCTGACGCCGGTGCTCTCCACGAAGCCGGGGACGGAGAGCACCTTGCGGTGGAAGTTGCCGGCGTGCAGCGGGTGCCCCCAGACCGTCTCGTAGACGCCGCGCAGCTCGGCGATGGTGAACTCGGGGCCGAGGAAGCGGGTGGCCAGCGGGGTGTACTCCAGCTTGGAGCGGGCCCGCTCCAGCCCGTCGTCGACGATCCGGGCGTGGTCGAAGGCGAGTTGCCGGCTGGGCAGGGCGGTGACCGGCAGCCAGCCGGCCTCGTCGGCGTCGGAGTCGGCGACCGGGTCGGGCAGGTCGGGGGCGAAGGCGAGGTGGGCGACGGAGACGATCCGCATCCGCGGGTCGCGGTCCGGGCTGCCGTAGCTGGCGAGTTGTTCCAGGTGGACGCGGCGCAGCCGGTCACCGCCGAGGCCGGTCTCCTCGGCGAGTTCGCGGCGGGCGCCGGTGGTCAGGTCCTCGTCGGGCTGGACGAAGCCGCCGGGCAGCGCCCAGTGCCCCTGGTACGGCGGTTGACCGCGCCGGATCAGCAGCAGGTGCAGCGCGCCCTCACGGATGGTCAGCGCCACCACGTCCACGGTGACCGCGGTCGAGGGGTAGGCGCTCGGGTCGTACCCGGCGAGGAATTCCTGCTCGTTCACCGCGTCCCTCTCAGATTGAGAATTACTCGTTCTGAGAACAACTTAGCTGACGAAAAAGTGCTCCGCAACCGGGGCAGCAGCCGACGGCGCTGTGCGTCCCGTCGCCTGGCCGCCCGGCACCGTGCCGGGCCGGACGGCGTCCGGCCTCAGCGGACGGTGCCCACCAGGTGCGGGCGGCCGTTCCGGGCGTCGTGCAGGGCGAAGTCCCAGCCCGGCGCGGCGCTGAACGCGACAGTCGAGGGCAGCGGCACCGGCAGCTTGAACGCCACCTCCACCGTGTACGCCTCCGGCAGCCGGCTCTCCAGCGCGGCCAGGCAGCGGGCCTTGCTCCACATGCCGTGCGCGATCGGCCGGGGGAAACCGAACAGCCGCGCCCCCAACCGGGAGGTGTGGATCGGGTTGTGGTCCCCGGAGACCCGGGCGTAGTCCGTACCCACCCGGGGGGTGAGTCGCCAGTGCGCGGTGGCGGCCGGCGGCGCGGGCCGCCCACCGGGGTCGCGTCCGCCGCCGCCGGCTCCCCGCTCCCGACCCAGGTACGTCGACACCCCGCGCCACACCTGCTCACCGTCGACCGAGCCGACCAGGACGACGTCGACCTGCCGCCCCCGGGCGTGCGGCCGCAGATTCCCGGCGTACGCGACGAAGTCCCACGGCACGTCGGCCGGGACCGGCCGGTGGACCGTGATCCGGTTGCCCACGTGCACCACCCCGGCCAGCGGGAACGGGAACTCCGGCAGGGTCATCAACCGCAGCGCCAACGGGAACCCCAGTACGTGCGGGTAGGTCGCCGGCAGCGCGTCGGCCACCCGGAAACCGCACACCCGGTCGTACTCCGCGAGATGTGCCCGGTCCACGGTGACCCCGGCGACGGCCAGCTCGACCGGGGGCGCGGCATCCGGCCGGCGGGAACGGCCGATCCCTGGCAACGCGTCGCGCAGCGCCCGCCGGCGGAGCGCACCCGGTCGGGGCAGCCCCGGAAGCACCACCCGGGGCCGGGCCGCAGGCCCGCCGTCGTGGCCGCCCGACCGGCCCGTCAGGTCCTCGGTGCCGGCCGCCGGGTCGGTGCCGGCCGGGGGCGTCAGGTCCCGGGTGGCGTACGCCGACAGGTCGTGGGTCTCGTCGGCGCTGTGGTCCGGCCCGGCGGCGCGGGCGGCGGCAAGGGCGGCCGGTGAGATGACCTCGGTCGGCCCATCGATCAGGTCGCCGACCGACAGTTCGCCGTCGTCGGAGTCCCCGGGTCGGTTCCTGCGCCGTGCCATCACGCCCCCAGCAGACTCTGGCCGCAGACCCGGACCACGTTGCCGCTGACCGCGCCCGAGGCCGGCCAGGCCAGCCAGCCGATCGTCTCGGCGACGTCCACCGGCAGGCCGCCCTGCGCCATGCTGTTCATCCGGCGACCCGCCTCCCGGATCACCAGCGGAACCCGGGCGGTCAGCCGGGTCTCGATGAACCCGGGGGCGACCGCGTTGACGCTGATCCCCCGCCCGGCCAGCGCCGGGGCGAGCGCGTCGACCAGGCCGATCACCCCGGCCTTGCTGGTCGCGTAGTTGGTCTGGCCCCGGTTGCCGGCGATCCCGGCGATCGACGAGACGGCGACCAGCCGCCCGCCCGCGGGGATCAACTCCCTTTCCAACAGCACGTCGTTGATCCGTTCCTGACTGGAGAGGTTGACGTCGAGCACCGCGTCCCACCGGTCGGCGTCCATCCGGCCCAGCGTCCGGTCCCGGGTGATGCCGGCATTGTGCACCACCACGTCGACCCGGCCGTGCCGGTCGGCCAGGTGGTCGGCGAGCCGGGCGGGCGCGTCCGCGCCGGTCAGGTCGAGCTGTACGGCAGTGCCGCCGATCTCGTTGACGACCGCCGCGAGGGCGTCCCCGGCCGCCGGGACGTCCAGCGCGACGACCTGCGCGCCGTCGCGGGCCAGCACCCGGGCCACCGCCGCGCCGATGCCCCGGGCCGCGCCGGTGACCAGCACCACCTGCCCGGCCAGCGGCCGGTTCCAGTCCGCCGGGACGGCTGCGGTCCCGGTGCCCACCCGGACCACCTGCCCCGAGACGTACGCGGAGCGGCCGGAGAGCAGGAACCGCAGGGTCGCCTCCAGGCTGGTCGCAGTGCCGGCGTCCCCGTCCGGGGTGACGTACACCAGTTGGGCGGTGACCCCCCGACCGAACTCCTTGCCGATGCTGCGGACCAGCCCCTCCAGGGACCGCTGGGCGGTGGCCTCCCGGGGTGAACCGCACCCGGCCGGCGGGGTGCCCAGCACGACCACCCGACCGCTGGGCAGGAGAGACCGCGCCTGCGGGTGGAAGAAGTCGTAGAGCTGGCGCAGGCCGGTGGAGTCGGTGATGCCGGTGGCGTCGTAGACCAGCGCCCCGTTCCCCGACAACCGGCCGGTGGTCGGGTCCGGGGTACTGCTCGCCGGGGTGTCGCGCAACTCGACCCCGGCGTCCAGGAGTATCCGGCCTACCTGCACCGCCAGCCTCGATCCGCCGGCCGCGCCGATCAGGGCCGGGCCGGGCAGCAGCGGGTCGCCGGGGGTGTACCGGCGCAGTCGCGGCGGGTCGGGCAGGCCGAGGCGCTTGACCAGCGCGCGGCCGGCCCCCGATCGGACGAAGCTCGCGTACCTGTCGGTCATAGGCGTAGCCTACTGGCCAGTAGGTTGTGGGCAAGTCCTGAAACGGAGGCGGGATCGTGCAGAGCATCCGGCGGGTCGCGGTCATCGGCGGCAACCGCATCCCCTTCGCCCGGTCCAACTCCCGGTACGCCAGCGCGTCCAACGCCGACCTGCTCGGCGCGGCGCTGGACGGGCTGATCGCCCGGTTCGGGCTGGCCGGTCAGCGGGTCGGCGAGGTGGTCGCCGGCGCGGTCCTCAAGCACTCGAAGGACTTCAACCTGACCCGGGAGGTGGTGCTCGGCTCGAAACTCGACCCGCACACCCCGGCGTACGACATCCAGCAGGCCTGCGGCACCGGCCTGGAGGCGGCCATCCTGGTCGCCAACAAGATCGCCCTCGGGCAGCTCGACGTGGGCATCGCCGGTGGCGTCGACACCACCTCCGACGCGCCGCTGGCGATCAACGAGGACATGCGCCGCACCCTGCTGAGGCTCAACAGCGCCCGGACCCTCGGCGAGCGGCTGAAGATCGCCGCCAAGCTCCGTCCGCACCAGCCGTTCCGGCCCGAGCTGCCGCGCAACGCCGAGCCCCGCACCGGGCTGTCCATGGGCGAGCACGCCGCCCGGACGGCGCTGCGCTGGCAGATCGACCGGCAGGCGCAGGACGAGTTGGCGCTGCGCTCGCACCAGCGCCTCGCCGCCGCGTACGACAGGGGGTTCTTCGACGACCTGATGACCCCCTACCTCGGGCTGACCCGGGACCAGAACCTCCGGCCCGACACCAGCCTGGACAAGCTCGGCGCGCTCCGGCCGGTCTTCGGCACCCGGGGCCCGGACGCCGCGCAGGCCACCATGACCGCCGGCAACTCGTCCCCGCTGACCGACGGCGCGTCCACCGTGCTGCTCGCCTCCGAGCAGTGGGCGCGCGAGCACCAGTTGCCCGTGCTGGCCTGGTTCTCCTGGTCTCAGACGGCGGCGGTGGACTTCGTGCACGGCGACGAGGGGCTGCTGATGGCCCCCGCCTACGCGGTGCCCCGGATGCTGGACCGGGCCGGGTTGACCCTCCAGGACTTCGACTTCTACGAGATCCACGAGGCGTTCGCCTCCCAGGTGCTGGCCACCCTGGCCGCCTGGGAGTCGCCGGAGTTCGGCAAGGACCGGCTGGGGCGGGACGCCCCGCTGGGCGCGATCGACCCCGACCGGCTCAACGTCAACGGCTCCTCGCTGGCCGCCGGGCACCCGTTCGCCGCCACCGGCGGCCGGATCGTGGCGACCCTGGCCAAGCTGCTCGCCGAGAAGGGCGGCGGCCGGGGGCTGATCTCGATCTGCGCGGCCGGCGGGCAGGGCGTGACCGCCATCCTGGAACGCTGAGGCGGCTTCCGTACGGGCTCACCTCGTCCGCAGCGGTCAGTCTGCTCGCCGAGCTGGGCTATCGTCCCGGGCGGGCCACGGAGGACGTCTACACCCGGCAGCCCACCGAATCCCAGCGGAGCGCGCTCGGGCTGACGGCCGGAGAGTGGGTGCTCGGCCTGACCCGGCTACTCAGCACCGCCGAGGGTGTGCCTGTCGAGTTGAGCGTCATGACGATGGTGCCGCAGGGCCGGCGCCTACGGTACGAACTGATCGTCGAATAGCGGATCGAGGGAGCGGCACATGGCCAGCGAAGGCGACGGCCGTCCTCGGCATGAGCAGATCGCGGCCGACCTTCGGGCCCGCATCATGTCTGGCGATCTGCCTGCCGGCTCTCAGCTGCCGTCGATCCCCACCTTGACGACGAGGTATGCCGCTGCCACGGCAACTGTCCAACGGGCACTTGCCGCCTTGAAGGCGGAGGGAGCGGTGCGCAGCGAGATGGGCAGAGGCGTCTACGTGCGCGACCGCCAGTCTCTCGTCATGGAGGCTTCGGCATATCTCGCGCCGCAGCCGAACGGGGTCAGCTATCGCCTGCTCGCCGTCGAGGAGGTGGAGCCCTCCCCGGAGGTGGCGCGGCTACTGGCGCTGGGCAGCGACGACACGGTGGTGCTCCGACAGCGGCTGATGCTGCACGGCGGGGAGCCGACGGAGTTGTGCTGGTCGTACTATCCGGCCTCGATGGCGCGGGGCACCGAACTCGCCGAACGCCGCAAGATCAGCGGTGGAGCCGCCCGGGTCCTGGCGGACCTCGGCCATCCGGAACACGAGGTGGTCGATCACGTGTCGGCCCGGATGCCGACCTCCGAGGAGGTGGAGAGGCTGGCGCTGCCACCGTACGTGCCTGTGCTGCGCCAGCTGCGGGTGGTTCTCACCGCGACGAAACAGGCTGTCGAGGTGTCGGTGCTGATCAAGGGCAGTCATCTGCACGAGCTTCGGTACGGGTTCCGTATCTGACGGTCCTCGATACCCGCCGGGGTACCTGCGCAGGGCCCGTGCGTCTGCTGACCACTGTGGTCGGACACTCGGCGCTCGCGCAGCTCAGGGCGGTGTTGCCGGGGCTCCCTACCGTGGTGTCAGCCCGCCCGGCGTCCTGGTGGCGGTGCCCCGTGGAGGAGCGTCATGCCTGGTCGTGCCCTGCTGCGTACCGCTGCCGTTGCTTTTGCCGTCGTGCTCGCGGCCGGCGGTTGTGCCCCCACCACGAGGCGTGTCGAGGGGCCCCCGGCGGTCGGGACGGCTGGCGGTCCGGCGGGGTCGGGCCACGCGAGGACCGGCTCCGGCGACACCGGCACGGTCACCGACGGCGGGGCCCCGGGCGTGGGGATCCAGGAGACCGTTCCCACCGGCAGCCCCACGGCCGGCGGTGGTGGGGACAAAGCCGGTACGACGGCGAGCGGCCCCACCATCAGCTCCTTCCGGGTCACCCGCAAGCCGAGTTGCCCGGCCGGCACCACCGTCAACCCGATCCCCGGCACTGGGGTAAGGATGGAGTGGCGGGTCGCCGACGCGACCTCGGTGGCCCTGTCGGTCGACGGCCCCGGCGTCTACCGCGACGACTACCCGTCGACCGGTAGCGAGGAGCTCACCTTCCCGTGCTCGGGTGGCGACGGTGACACCCAGCGGCACACGTACACGTTGACGGCGCGCAACGCGCACGGCAAGCAGACGAGGACCCTCGTGGTCACCGCCCCGGTGCACGACATTCCGAAGGTCTGACGCCGAACCCCGTGGCCCGCGTGGTCGGGCCGGCTCCCCGCCGGCCCGCGCCGACCGCCGCCGGGCGGTCCCGCTCCGCCCCTGGTCGGCCCGCCCAGGTCGACGGTCGCCGGGTAGGAGAGAATGAGGTACGTGACGACGATCCCGAACGTGCTCGCCCACCGGTACGCCTCACCCGAGCTGGTCGCCCTCTGGTCCCCGCAGGAGAAGGTCCGGATGGAGCGGCGGCTCTGGCTCGCCGTGCTCCGCGCCCAGCGGGACCTCGGCGTGGCGGTCCCCGACGGCGTGGTCGAGGCGTACGAGCGGGTGGTCGACCAGGTCGACCTGGCGTCGATCGCGGAGCGGGAGCGGGTCACCCGGCACGACGTGAAGGCCCGGATCGAGGAGTTCAGCGCGCTCGCCGGGCACGAGCACGTGCACAAGGGGATGACCTCCCGGGACCTCACCGAGAACGTCGAGCAGCTCCAGGTACGCGCCTCGTTGGAGCTGATCCGGGACCGGGTGGTCGCCGCGCTGGCCCGGCTGGCCTGGCTCGCCCACGAGCACAGCGGCCTGGTGCTGACCGGCCGTTCGCACAACGTCGCCGCGCAGGCCACCACGCTGGGCAAGCGCTTCGCCTCGGCGGCCGAGGAACTGCTCATCGCGTACGAGCGGCTGACGGACCTGATCGACCGGTACCCGCTGCGCGGCATCAAGGGTCCGGTGGGCACCGCCGCCGACCAGCTCGACCTCTTCGACGGGGACGCGGGGAAGGTCGCCGAGCTGGAGCGTCGGGTGGCCGGTCACCTCGGGTTCGCCCGGGTGCTGGACAGCGTGGGGCAGGTCTACCCGCGTTCGCTGGACTTCGACGTGCTCTCCGCGCTCGCGCAGGTGGCCGCCGCGCCGTCGTCGCTGGCCACCACGATCCGGCTGATGGTCGGTCAGGAGCTGGCCACCGAGGGCTTCAAGCCCGGCCAGGTCGGCTCCAGCGCGATGCCGCACAAGATGAACACCCGTTCGTCGGAGCGGGTGAACGGCTTCGCGGTGATCATCCGGGGTTACCTGTCGATGGTCGGCGAGCTGGCCGGCGACCAGTGGAACGAGGGGGACGTCTCCTGCTCGGTGGTCCGCCGGGTGGCCCTGCCGGACGCCTTCTTCGCCGCCGACGGGTTGTTCCAGACCTTCCTCACCGTGCTCGACGAGTTCGGGGCGTACCCGGCGGTGATCAGCCGGGAGCTGGAGCGCTTCCTGCCCTTCCTGGCCACCACCAGGATCCTGGTCGCGGCGGTGCGCCGGGGCGTCGGCCGGGAGGTCGCCCACGAGGTGATCAAGGAGCACGCGGTCGCCGTGGCCCTCGCCATGCGGGAGAAGGGCGCCCCCGACAACGACCTGTTCGACCGGCTGGCCGCCGATTCCCGCCTCGGCCTCACCCGCAGCGAGATCGACACCCTGGTCGCCGACCCCGCCACCTTCACCGGTGCCGCCCAGGCCCAGGTGGACGCGATCACCCGCCGCATCACCACGGTCGTCACCGCCCACCCCGAAGCAGCTACCTACTCCCCACCCCCCATCCTCTGACTTCCTCCCCCTCCGCTCCGGGTGGGGTGGGGTGGAGCGGTGGGGTGGTTTTCAGGAGTTGCGGGTGGGGGTTTCGGCGGCGGAGGAGAGGTCGGGGGCGCTCGCCGGCTCGGCGATGCCGCCGGGGGCCTCGGCGAAGCCGGGATCGTGCGCGGTCTCGGCGGCGACCAGGGGCTGGTCGTGCGGCATGACGTCGGGGACCTTGGGCACCACGATCACCGCCGTGCCGTAGGCGCAGATCTCCATCCACATCTCGCCGCAGTCCCGGCTGTCGAAGCGCATCCCCACCACGGCGTTCGCGCCGATGCGCAGGGCCTCCTCGCCGAGCCGGGCCACCGAGTCGGTACGCCACCGGGTGAGGTTGTCCGGGGCCATCGGGTCGTACGCGCCACCGCGCAGGTTCTTGACCCCCTCACGGTACGGATTCCGGGTCCGCGCCATCGACGACACCACTTCGCCGAGGATCTGGCGGATCTCGTAGCCGGGCAGTTGATCCGTCGTCACGACCAGCACGGTTCGATGCTGTCAGTAGCCGTACGGCGTCGAAGCGTCCTGTGCGCGGCTGGTCGGATGCTGCAAAACGAGGCGGCGCGGACGGCCGGCGCTGCACCGACCATCCACGCCGCCTCCGGTAGGTATCCGGCTGTACCCGGCGGTACCGGTCAACCCGGGACACCCGCCGACCCGGGCGATGCCCCCGTGTGCCGTCCGGCAGGGTGCCGACGGGCGCGTCAGACGCCGGCGGTCGAGGTGATCCAGGCCCGGTTGTACGCGACGCTGCCGTAGTTCTGGATGCTCGACCCGTCGGCGGTGGAGGCGACGCCGACCTGCCGGCCGTTGTAGAACTGCGGGCCGCCCGAGTCGCCCCGCCAGGCGTTGCCGTTGACCCGGGTGCTCCGGATCGCCTGGCCGCCGTACGCGTCGGTGGCGTTGGTGCTGGTCACCTGCACCGAGGCGGTCTTGAGCTGGCTGGACGCCCCGCAGCCGCTGTAGCAGGTCATGCCCCAGCCGTAGATCGTGTTGGTGGAGCCGACCGGCGGGTTGCTGCTGGCCAGGCTGACGGGGGTGTTGGTGACGGTGCTGGCGAGCCGGAGCAGGGCGAGGTCGTTGCGGGTGTAGGAGGCGCTGACGCTGCGGGTGGTGCCGCCGGAGGCGTAGTAGACGCTGCCGACCCGGACGGACATGGTGCCGCTGACGCAGTGCCGGGCGGTGAGCACCCACTGGGCCGCGATGACGCTGCCGGAGCAGGTGAACGACCCGTTGCTGAAGACGGCGGCGGCCCAGGGGGCGGAGGAGACGGTGCTGCCGCCGATGATCGGTTGCGGACCGGCCGGGGCGGCGGTGGCCCCGGAGGCGGTGGCCAGGACGCCGGCGAGGGCGGTGGTCAGCACGGCGAGGGTGGACCGGAGGCGCATGTCGGGTTCCCTTCACGTCGGGCAGCCCGGGGTCACCGGGCCGCGGTGGCCGGCGCGGGGCGGGGGTGGCCCATCGTGAACGCCGACCAGACATCGACATATGACGATTGAGGTTAGAGGTCGTCCGAATCACACACAAGCTCGTGATCGGGATCGGTCGTTGTGACAGACATGACTCGCGGGGCGCTCGTCCCCGTTTGTCGGATACCGGTCGCAAATCTGGCGTTGAGCCATGTATCGCCTGCTCAAATGGGTTGTGTCGAGTCGACGCGGCGACGATCGGCAACAAATCCGTATCAGGGCGGCAACGAACGGATCTCGGTCGGCCGCCCCGGTGGACGGTAATGTCGATCACTGCCTGAACCGCGCCCGGCCGGTGCGTCCGGACCGGAATCTGCCAGGTACGCTGGCTGCGCTCGCCCGTAGTGGGCCGGCACCCAACTGCGTACACAGTCAGGAGTGCCCAGTGCCTCGCGTCGTCGTCGACGTCATGCTCAAGCCCGAGATCCTCGATCCTCAGGGCCAGGCCGTCGCAAACGCGCTGCCGCGGCTCGGCGTCGGTGACGTCGCCTCCGTCCGCATCGGCAGGCGGATCGAGATCGAGTTCACCGGCGAACCGGACCTGGACCGGGCCCGGGAGATCGCCGACAAGCTGCTCGCCAACCCCGTCATCGAGGACTTCACGGTCCGGGTCGAGGCCGACGAGACCGCGGACGCACGCCCGTGACCGCCCGCGTCGGAGTGGTGACCTTCCCCGGCTCGCTGGACGACGGGGACGCCGCCCGTGCCGTGCGGATCGCCGGTGCGGAGCCGGTCCGGCTCTGGCACGGTGATCCCGAGCTGCACGGGGTGGACGCCGTCGTACTCCCGGGTGGTTTCTCCTACGGCGACTACCTGCGCTGCGGCGCCATCGCCCGCTTCGCCCCGGTGATGGAGACCCTGGTCGACGCCGCCCGGGGTGGCCTGCCGGTGCTCGGCATCTGCAACGGCTTCCAGATCCTCTGCGAGGCCCACCTGCTGCCCGGCGCGCTCACCCGTAACCAGCACCTGCACTTCCGCAACCGCGACCAGGTCCTGCGGATCGAGTCGGTCGGCACCGCCTGGACGAACACCTTCCAGCCCGGCCAGGAGATCCTCGTCCCGGTCAAGAACGGCGAGGGCTGCTACGTCGCGGACACCGCCACCCTGGACGCACTGGAGGCCGAGGGGCGGATCGTCGCCCGCTACGTCGGCGGCAACCCGAACGGCTCGCAGCGGGACATCGCCGCGATCACCAACGCCGCCGGCAACGTGGTCGGCATCATGCCCCACCCGGAGCACGCGGTCGAGGCGCTCACCGGCCCCTCCCTGGACGGCCTCGGCTTCTTCACCTCCGTGCTCAAGCACCTGGTGGGGACGCCGGCGTGACGGTGCACGGCGGGAACAGTCGGCTCCACCGCCCCCGGGGCGGGTACGAGCGCAGCGAGGAGAGGTCATGACCACCCACCAGGACCCGGCCGTCCGGGCCGCCGCGGGCTCCGTCCCGGCGGGGCCGCACGCGGCCGTCGCGCCGCCGGCCGCCGCCGGACGGCACACCGGTCCGACGCCGGTCACCGACTGGGCCGACGGCGTGGACACCGTGCAGCGGGCCACCGGCACCGGCGACGAACTCCAGCCGTACGCCGAGCTGGGCCTGCGCGACGACGAGTACGACCGGATCCGGCACATCCTCGGCCGCCGTCCCACCCAGGCCGAGCTGGCCATGTACTCGATCATGTGGAGCGAGCACTGCTCCTACAAGTCGAGCAAGGTGCACCTGCGCCAGTTCGGCGAGAAGGCCCCGCCGAGCGACCGGCTGCTCGCCGGCATCGGGGAGAACGCCGGGGTGGTCCGGGTCTCCGACACGCTGGCCGTCACCTTCAAGGTCGAGTCGCACAACCACCCGAGCTTCGTCGAGCCCTACCAGGGCGCGGCGACCGGCGTCGGCGGCATCGTCCGGGACATCCTGGCGATGGGCGCCCGCCCGGTCGCGGTGATGGACCCGCTGCGGTTCGGCGCGGCCGACCACCCGGACACCGCCCGGGTGCTGCCCGGCGTGGTGGCCGGCGTCGGCGGCTACGGCAACTGTCTGGGCCTGCCCAACATCGGCGGTGAGCTGGTCTTCGACCCCTGCTACCAGGGCAACCCGCTGCTCAACGCGCTCTGCCTCGGCGTGCTGCCGGTCGACCGGTTGCAGAAGAAGGACGCCGCCGGCCCCGGCAACGTCGTGGTGCTGCTCGGCGCGAAGACCGGCCGGGACGGCATCGGCGGTGTGTCGGTGCTGGCCAGCGCCACCTTCGACGAGGGCAGCGAGCAGCGTCGCCCGTCGGTGCAGGTCGGCGACCCGTTCATCGAGAAGCTGCTGATCGAGGCCTGCCTGGAGCTGTACGACGCCGAGCTGGTCGTCGGCATCCAGGACCTCGGCGGCGCGGGCCTGACCTGCGCGCTCACCGAGACCGCCGCGTCCGCCGGCACCGGCATGCGGGTCTGGCTGGAGCGGGTTCCGCTGCGCGAGCCGTCGATGGAGCCCCACGAGATCCTGGCCAGCGAGTCCCAGGAGCGGATGCTGCTGGTGGTCACCCCGGAGAAGCTGGAGGCGGTGCTCAAGACCGCCGAGAAGTGGGGGGTGCTGGCCACCGCGATCGGCGAGGTCACCGCGCCGTCGCCCGACGGGCGACCGGGTCGGCTGCTGATCACCTGGAACGACCACCTGGTGGTCGACGTGCCGCCGGGTTCGCTGGTCGACGACGGTCCGGTCTACGCCCGTCCGATGCGGGAGCCGGCCGACCTGATCCTGCTCCAGGCCGACCGGGCCGAGACGCTGCCCCGGCCGGGTGACCCGGACGCGCTCCGGGAGACCCTGCTCCGCATGATCGCCTCGCCGAACCTGGCCGACAAGACCTGGGTCACCGAGCAGTACGACCGCTACGTGCTGGGCAACACGGTGCTCGCCCAGCCGGAGGACTCCGGCGTGATCCGGATCGACGAGCAGAGCGGCCTGGGCGTGGCCCTCTCCGTCGACGGCAACGGCCGGTACGCCCGCCTCGACCCGTACCAGGGGACGAAGCTGGCGCTCGCCGAGGCGTACCGGAACGTGGCGGTGACCGGCGCGAAGCCGATCGCCGTGACCAACTGCCTCAACTTCGGCTCGCCGGAGGACCCGGGCGTGATGTGGCAGTTCGCCGAGGCCGTCCGTGGCCTGGCGGACGGCTGCCTGGAGCTGGGCATCCCGGTGACCGGCGGCAACGTCAGCTTCTACAACCAGACCGGTGCCGCCGCGATCCACCCGACCCCGGTGGTCGGCGTGCTGGGTGTGCTCGACAACGTGGCCGACCGGGTGCCGATGGGCTTCGTCCCCCGCACCAACGGCGACCACGACCAGGTCTACCTGCTCGGCGACACGCACGTCGAGCTGTCCGGCTCCGAATGGGCCTGGGTGACGCACGAGCACCTCGGCGGCATGCCGCCCCAGGTCGACCTGGGCCGGGAACGCCAGCTCGCCGAGCTGATGGCGGCGGCGGCCCGGGTGGGTCACCTCAGCTCCGCCCACGACCTGTCCGACGGTGGTCTGGCGCAGAGCCTGGTGGAGTCCAGCCTGCGCCGTGGTGTCGGGGTCCGGATCGGGGTGCCGGAGCGGTTCGCCGACGGTTCGCTGCCGTTCGTCTTCCTGTTCAGCGAGTCGTCCGGCCGGGCGCTGGTGACCGTGCCGCGCGGACACGAGAAGGCGTTCACCGCGCTCTGCGCCGAGCACGGCGTGCCGTGGGAGCTGATCGGGGTGACCGATCCGGCCGGCGGTGCCCTGGAGGTGCACGGCCAGTTCCGGATCGGGCTGGACGAGCTGCGGGCGGCGCACACCGCGACCCTGCCCCGGCTCTTCGGCGGCCCGGAGGCGGCCCAGGTGCAGGTCGAGGCGGCCCGGACCGGCACCACCACGATCGCGCCGGCCACCGCCGGGCAGCCGGTGGACGTGCCCGACCGGGAGCAGCCGGCGGACGCGGACGGGCCGGCGGTGCCGGGTGCGCCGACGGCCACCGGGCCGACGACCGCGTCGGCTCCGGACGCCCCTGCCGGCGTCGCGTCGGCTCCGGACGCCCCTGCCGGCGTCGCGTCGGCACCGGCGGCCTCCGGGCCGGGACCGGACGCCGGAGCGGCGTCGAGCGGTCCGGCCGGGGAGGACACCCCCGGCGCGGGTACGCCGGCCGGGCACGGTGCCGGTGCGGCCACGGCCGGGTCGACCCCGGCGGTCGACGCGGACGACACTGCGGCGGCCGGCTCCGGTGACGGGCAGCGTCCGACGCCCGACCAGCGCTGAGGCGGTGGCCCCGGCCGTCCATTCCCAGCCCGGATCGGGTGCCCGGTTCGACTGGGGGCTGACCGGGGCGGCGGAACTCGGCCGGGTCTGCGCCGTCCTGGTGGTGGTGGACGTGCTCTCGTTCACCACCGCCGTGGAGGTGGCGGTCGCCCGGGGGATGCGGGTCCACCCGTTCCCCTGGGGCGAGCAGGCGGCCGACTACGCGGTGCGGGTCGGTGCGGTGGCCGCGGTGGCTCGCCGGCAGGTCAACACCGACCATCCGTGGTCGCTCTCCCCGGCGAACCTGCTCAGCGCGCCGTTCGCCGCCGACCTGGTGCTGCCGTCGCCGAACGGCTCGGCGATCAGTGCCGCCGCCAGCGCCACCGGCCGACCGGTGGTCGCGGCCTGTCTGCGTAACGCCCGGGCGGTCGGGCGATGGCTGAGCCACCACGGGTACGGTGCGGCGGACGCCCCGGTCGGGGTGGTGGCCGCCGGTGAACGGTGGCCGGACGGCACCCTGCGGCCCTCGGTGGAGGACCAGTTGGGTGCGGCCAGTGTGCTGGACGCGATCTCCGACGTGCCCGGTGGACTCTCGGTGGAGGCCGCGATGGCGCTCGCCGCGCTGGCCAGTACCCCCGACGTGCCGGCGGCGGTACGCGGGTGCGTCTCCGGCCGTGAGCTGATCGAGGGCGGCTTCGCCGGGGACGTCGAGGTCGCCGTCCAGTGTGAGGTGTCGAGCGTGGTGCCGGTGCTCCGCCAGGGCGTCTTCTCGGCCGGTTGATCCGGCCCGGTCGAAACCGGCCCGGTCGAAACCGGCCCGGTTGATCCGGCGCGGTCGAATCCGGCGCGGCTTGAGCCGGTAGCGACAGCGGGCCGCCCGGGAGAATCCGGGCGGCCCGCTGCCGGCGTTGCCTGAGGGTCAGTCGTCCAGCCAGTCGAGGCGGCGTCCGCCGCGCTCCGGGGGCGGGCCGTCCGGCCGGGCCGCCCGGCCCGACGGGGCCTGACCGCCCGGGGGCTGGTCCCGACCGCCCTGGGTCTGGTCGCCGTAGTAGCCGCCCTGGTGCTGGCCGTAGCCCTGCGGGTCGTACCCGCCGCCGCGTTGGTGCGGCGGTTCCTGACCGTGGCCGCCCTGCGGCTGCTCGGCGGAGTAACCACCGGGCTGGTCGTATCCGCCCTGCGGGGAGCCGTAGCCGGGCTGCTGGTCGTAACCCGGCTGCTGGTCGTAACGGCCCTGGTGGGCGCCGCCACCGCGCTGGTCGTAGCCATGCTGGTCGTAGCCGCCCTGGTGGGCACCGCCCGGCTGGTCGTAGCCGCCGTGGTGGGCACCGCCCGGCTGGTCGTAGCCGCCGTGCTGGCCGCCGTAACCCTGGGCCGGGCCGGCGTCGTAGCCCGCCTGCTGGCCGTAGCCGCCGGTCGGCTCCGCGCCCCGGCCGTAGCCGCCCTGCTCGGGCTGACCGTAGCCGCCCGCGCCGGGCTGGCCGTACGCGTCCGGCTCCGGCTGGTAGGTGCTGGTCGGGTACGGGTCGGCGGCCGGCGCGTACGAGGTGCTGTCGCCGGTGTACCGGCCGGTGGGCTCGTCGTAGCGTTCGCCGGGGTATCCGCCGCCGGCCGGCTCCTGGGCCGGGTAGCCGGCCCCGGCGGTCGCGCCGTAGTCCCGACCCCCGTAACCACCGCCGGAGGCCGGTGCGTTCCCGTAACCACCGCCGGAGGCCGGTGCGTTGCCGTAGCCGCTGCCGGACGAGGGTGCGTTGCCGTAGCCGCCCGCGGGGGAGGCCGCCGCGCCGTAGCCGCCGGCGGCACCGTAACCGCCACCGGAGGAGGGCGTGCCGCCGTAACCGGCCTGCTGGCCGTATCCACCCTGGCCGGGAGGCTCCTCGCCGTAACCACCGGCACCGGGCCAGTTGTCCTGCGGGGCGCCGTAGGGCTGCGGGGGCGCGGCGTACGGGTCCGGCGGGACGTCGTCGATGATCGGCCGGTGCATCATCGTCGGCGCGTCGCTCAGCGCGGAACTGCCGACCATCGTCGGGTCGGGCCCCGCGCCGACCCGGTTGACCACCCGGGTCTGGTCGTCCGAGCCGCGTGGGCCGGGCACCCCGCCCGCTGCCGCCGCGGGGGCGTCCCCGTCGTCCGCGTCGGCGTTCTTGCGCCGGATCCAGAGCAGCACGATGGTGCCGACACCGGCCGCGACCAACAGGCCGCCGAGCAGGATGATCAGGAAGGAGCCGAAACCGCTGTCCTCGTCCTGGGAGGCGGCCTGCTGCTGTCCGCCGGCCGGGTCGGTGGTCTCCTCGGTGGTCTCCTCGGTCGTCTCCGTCGTCGGCGTCGCCTCGGCGGAGGCCGACGGGGTGGCGCTCGGGCTGACCTCGACCTTGAGCGCCAGGCTGATCCGCTGGTTGCTCAGACTCTGCCCGGCGCTGGCGCTGATCGGTTTGGTGGCGACCACACCGTCCTTGCTGGCCCCGAGCACCATTGAGCCGGGCGCGATCGGGTTCGCGGTGGAGCCGTTGATCCGGAAGTTGCCGCTACCGTCGCTGGTGGTGTTGAACTGCTTGCCGGTCGAGTCCTCCAGTCCCACCACCGCGTTGGGCACCGGGTCGCCGGTGGCGGTCACGACCACCTTGCCGGAGATCGACTTGACCGTCGGCTTGTCCTGCGGCGGGGTGGTCTGCGGAGCTGCCTTGGCCACCAGGGTGACGGTGGTGCTGGCGGAGTTCTCGCCACCGTTGGCGTCGACGGCCTTCACGGTGATCGTGGCGGAGCCGTTCGACGCGTCGTCGGCGAGGGTGAAGCTGGCGCTGGACCCGCCGCTCTGGTCGACCCTGTTACGACTGCAACCGTCCACGCACCGCAGCTTGCCGTTGCTGGAGGTGACGGAGACGTCGACCGGGGAGCCGTCACCCACGGTGAGCGAGTAGCTGACGCGGGTAGTCTTTCCGGCCTCGACGGAACTCGGAGACGCCGACACGTTGGTGACGTTCGGAGCGGCGAAGGCAGGTGTGGCGGGGACGGTGAGCAGGGCGCCGGCCACCAGCGCTACGACCACACCGGCCCGCTGCGTCCAGGCACGTCGGTGTGTTGACACGTCCACCGCCTTCCGGTCTGACTTCCCCGGCGGGGGCCGGGGATCATCACGGTACGAATACGCCGTCGGCAACTATGCCTTGTCTGACCGGATCGGCGCGACCCAGGGGCCAGCGTGGCACGGGACTACCTCAGGTCGTATCGTCCCGTCGTGTCCTCTCCGCACATTAAGTCCGCCGTGGTATCGGCGGCGCTGACAGCACTCGATGAGGGGCGTACGCCCGAACGGGCGGTGTACCGGGAAGCGGTCCGTGCCCTTCTGGCCGCCCTCGCGGAGCGTTCCCCCGGCCGATCGGTGGAGGTGCGCGTCCCCCCTTACGGCGCAGTTCAGTGCCTACCTGGTCCGCGGCACACCCGGGGCACCCCGCCGAACGTCGTGGAGATGGCGCCGCAGACCTGGCTGGCGCTCGCCACCGGCCGGTTGTCCTGGGCGGAGGCGGTCACGGACGGTCGCGTGCAGGTGAGCGGAAACCGGGCAGACCTCTCCGACCATCTGCCGCTCTAGCTGCGCCGTTCTCCCGGACGGGGTGACTGATCGGAGGCGGATCGTGACTTTCTGTATTGACTCGTGTTCGCGTACACTGTCAGGCGACGACAGTGGTCCAGGGCCGAAAGGCGCGGAGCAGCCCCCCGGCTCCGCCAGGCCAGTCCAGACCAGCATGAGGGAGCGGCAGTGCCCCGAGGCGATGGCCGGCTGAGCCACGACCTTGACCCCCAGCGACCCGGCCCCCAGGACGCGTGCGGCGTCTTCGGCGTCTGGGCACCGGGCGAAGAGGTCGCCAATCTCACCTATTTCGGTCTCTACGCACTCCAGCACCGGGGCCAGGAGGCCGCCGGCATCGCGGTGAGCGACGGATCCGGAGTGGTGGTCTACAAGGACCTGGGCCTGGTGGCCCAGGTGTTCGACGAGCCGACGCTCAAGAGCCTGCGCGGCCACCTGGCGATCGGGCACGCGCGTTACTCCACCACCGGCGGCTCGACCTGGGAAAATGCGCAGCCGACCATCCGGTCGACGACCTCCGGCACCACGATCGCCCTGGCGCACAACGGCAACCTGGTCAACACCGCCGAGTTGCAGAAGGAGGTCGCCGAGCGCGGCCTGCTCGACGACGGGGCGACCAACGACACCTCCCTGGTGACCATGCTGCTGGCCAGCCGCCCCGACCTGTCGGTGGAGGCCGCCGCGCTGGAGGTGCTGCCCCAGCTGCGCGGCGCGTTCAGCTTCGTCTTCATGGACGAGTCGACCCTCTACGCCGCCCGGGATCCGCACGGCGTCCGCCCGCTGGTGCTCGGCCGGCTGGAACGCGGCTGGGTGGTGGCCAGCGAGACGGCCGCGCTGGACATCGTCGGCGCGAGCGTGGTCCGCGAGGTCGAGCCGGGCGAGCTGATCGCGATCGACGAGGAGGGCCTGCGGTCCAGCCGGTTCGCCGCGCCGGAGCCCAAGGGCTGCCTCTTCGAGTACGTCTACATCGCCCGCCCGGACGCCACCATCGCCGGCCGCAACGTGCACGCCGCCCGGGTGCAGATCGGCCGGCAGCTCGCCAAGGAACACCCGGTCGAGGCCGACCTGGTGATCCCGGTGCCCGAGTCGGGCACGCCGGCCGCCATCGGCTACGCGGAGGCGTCCGGCATCACGTACGGCGCCGGCCTGATGAAGAACCCGTACGTCGGGCGTACCTTCATCCAGCCGTCGCAGACCCTCCGTCAGCTCGGCGTCCGACTCAAGCTGAACCCGCTGCGGGAGAACGTACGCGGCAAGCGGCTGGTCGTGGTCGACGACTCGATCGTGCGCGGCAACACCCAGCGGGCGATCGTCCGGATGCTCCGCGAGGCGGGCGCGCTGGAGGTCCACGTCCGGATCTCCTCCCCGCCGGTGAACTGGCCGTGCTTCTACGGCATCGACTTCGCCACCCGGGCCGAACTCCTGGCCAACGGGCTGGACAACGAGGGCATCCGGCGCTCGATCGGTGCCGACACCCTCGGCTACGTCTCGCTCCCCGGTCTCATCGCCGCGACCGAACAGCCCCGCAGCCGGCTCTGCCGGGCCTGTTTCGACGGGGAGTACCCGATCGACCTGCCGGCCGGGAACCTGATCGGCAAGCACGTGCTCGAAGGGGTGGGTCGGCGGGTCGCCGACGCCCCGGAGCACCACACACCACTCGTCGCCACTCCGGGCGGCGCGACCGCCCACCGCCCGTAGTACACCGGGGCCGTCCGGCCACCGTCGGCGCGGCACCGAGAACCACAAAGGGGAGAACCGTGACCTACGTGTCCGAGCGCAGCGGCGCAGGTAGTAGCCCGAACGGCGCCGGTGGCGACCGTCAGCCCTGGACGGCGGGCACCGGCCGCACCCTCCGCAAACGCTCGGTCTCGTACGCCGACGCCGGGGTGTCGATCGAGGCGGGCGACCGGGCGGTCGAGCTGCTCAAGTCGAAGGTGAAGGAGACCCGTCGTCCGGAGGTCATGGGCGACCTGGGCGGTTTCGCCGGCCTGTTCCGGTTGGACACCAAGAAGTACAAGAACCCGATCCTGGCCTCCTCCACCGACGGGGTGGGCACCAAGCTGGTCATCGCCCAGCAGCTCGACATCCACGACACGATCGGCATCGACCTGGTCGCGATGGTCGTCGACGACCTGGTGGCCTGCGGGGCCGAGCCGCTGTTCCTGCTCGACTACATCGCCACCGGCGAGGTCGTGCCGGACCGGGTCGCCGAGATCGGCGCCGGCATCGCCGACGGCTGCCGGTACGCCGGTTGCGCGCTGCTCGGGGGCGAGACCGCCGAGCACCCGGGCGTGCTGCGCCCCGACGAGTACGACGTCTCCGCCACCGGCGTCGGCGTGGTCGAGGAGAGCGAGATCCTCAGCCCGGACCGGGTCGAGGTGGGCGACGTGGTGATCGCGATGCGGTCGTCCGGGCTGCACTCCAACGGCTACTCGCTGGTCCGGCACGTGCTGCTGGGGGCCGGCCGGATGCGGTTGGACGTGGTGATCGACGACTTCGGCCGGCAGCGCACGCTGGGCGAGGAGCTGCTCACCCCGACCAAGATCTACGCGCAGGACTGCCTGAAGCTGATCACCGAGGCGGAGGTGCGGTCGATCGCCCACGTCACCGGCGGTGGCATCCCGGGCAACCTGGTCCGGGTGTTGCCCGAGCACGTCGACGCGGTGGTCGACCGGGCCAGCTGGAAGCCGCAGCCGATCTTCGACCTGATCCAGTCGAAGGGCCGGATCGACGACCAGGACATGGAGTCGACGTTCAACATGGGCGTCGGCATGTTCGCCATCGTCTCCGCCGAGGATGCCGACCGCGCGTTGGCCACCCTCGCCGGTCGGGGCGTGGACGCCTGGCACGCCGGCGAGATCATCGAGGGCACCGGCAAGGTCCAGATGATCGGTCAGCACACCCGGGGCTGACCATCTCGGCTCGATCTGCCGGACACCTGGTCGGGGGTTCACCCGAGCGGCCGTCGCCGCCTAGCCTGAAGGACACTTCGGGCACGGGAGGAGGGTCGATGGCTGCTCGGGCTCGGGCTCGGCCCGTGGCGGGTATGCGGGGCCTCGCGGCGGTTCCGTCGTACGTGGTGATGCAGCCGACGACGTTGTGCAACCTCGACTGCGCGTACTGCTATCTGCCGCACCGGGCCTCCGACCGGCGGATGCCGGTGGCGGTGGCCGAGGCGGTCGCCGCCGCGGTGACGCCGTGGGCGGCGCGCGGTCGCTTCTCGGTGGTCTGGCACGGCGGCGAACCGCTCGCCGCCGGCCGGGACCGGCTGGCCGCGCTGATGGCCCCGTTCCCCGCCGGGGTGGAGCACCACGTGCAGACGAACGCCACCTTGATCGACGATGCCTGGTGCGCGTTCTTCGTCGAGCACGGGATGCGGGTGAGCGTGAGCGTGGACGGCCCGCGCGCCCGTAACGACGAGCGGGTGACCCGGGCCGGTCGGCCGGCGTACGACCGGATCGTCCGGGGTGTCGCCGCGTTGCACCGGCACGGCCTGCCGTTCTCGGCGCTGGCGGTGGTAAGCCGGCCGACCCCGGGGCTCGCCACCGAGCTGTACGCGTACTTCCTCGACCTGGGCTGTGACGTCCTCGGCCTGAACATCGAGGAGACCGAGGGGGTCAACACCCGGAGCAACGCGCACGACGCGGCGGCGGTGACCGCCTTCTGGGCCGAGCTGGTGGCGGCCTGGCGGCGGACGCCCCGGGTGCACCTGCGCGAGGTCGAATGGTCGCTGCGGTACGCGGCGGCGGTGCTGGCCGGTGCGGAGGGCGACCTGCTGCCCCGGCAGCTCGACCCGATCCCGACGATCGGGTACGACGGCTCGGTGACCGTGCTCTCCCCGGAGCTGGCCGGCTTCACCGACGCCCGGTACGGCGATTTCAGCAGCGGTAACGTGCTGGCCACCCCGCTGGGGGAGATCCTGGCCGGCGCGACCGGCACCGACTGGGTGGGCGAGTTCCTCACCGGGGTCGAGGCGTGCCGGTCGTCCTGTGCGTACTTCGGCTTCTGCGGCGGCGGTCATGCGGCCAACCGTTACTTCGAGCAGGGACGGTTCGACGGTACGGAGACCGAGCACTGCCGTAACAGCAAGATCCGCCTACTGGAGGGAGTGTTGGAACATGCCCGAGACCACGAGTCACCGGCCGCCTGAGCGCGTCGGGACCGGCACGGACCAGGTCGCCGACCGGGTGCGGGCGGCCGCCGGGGAAATCTCCGCTCTGCTCCACGAGGCGGAGGCGGCGCGTCGTTTCCGGGCGGAGGCACCGGGCGGGGAGGGTGCCGGCGCGGTGTGCGCCTGGAACCACTTCGAGAACATCCCGACGTTCTACAACTGGAACAACCGACCACGCTGAGCGGGGCGACGACCGGCCGGGTGCGCGGGGGCCGGTGGATCGCCGACACCCGGCTGTGGGGCGGGCCGTGACCGCCGGGATCAGGGACCGCGCCGGCCGGCCGGAGGGTGCTCCGGGACGGCGAGGTCCCTGATCGTCGATGGTCGCGCCGTTCCGGTCGGGCACATGACTGAGCACGCGGAGAGTTGCCGCGTGCTCGATGTGACCCGGAGGTCAGCGGGTCGGAGGGGCCCAGGGGTCCGGCTCGTCGTCCGCGTGATCCTCGTCGTCGTCGACATACTCTTTGTAGTCGTCGTCGAAGTGCTGCTCAGACTTACCACCGGCACTCGCCAGTTCGCGCTGCAAGGCGGTGAGGTCGGTGTTCGGGGAGTGGTACTTCAACTCCCGCGCCACCTTCGTCTGCTTGGCCTTAGCACGGCCGCGCCCCATGGCTCGACCCCCTCGCACAGAATGCGGGGCAGCCCGAAGGCGGGCCCCGATGACGTCAGGCATCTCTCGTGGCTCTTACGGTACATGGGGATGCCACCGTTCGGCACCTCGGGTTACCGTCTGCCGGCCCTGCGCGTCGCAGTCACCCGGTCGTCACCGATCGTACCGGTAAGGGGTGGGTGCTGGAGCCGCCCGTGACACTCGACAAACCGCCAGAAAATCCGTAACGAGCAGTTCGTGGGGTGGACACCCCGAAGCCGGATGATCACCGCATCTCGCCCGGCTCGGGGGAATGGACGGCTCAGGGCACGGACGGCGGTCCCCGGGTGCGGGCCGCCCACCGCACCCGGGTGCGTGGGTGCGGGGCCGCCACCGCACCCCAGCCGCACAGTCAGCGCAGGTGGATGGTGCGCAGCCGGCCCACGTCGGCCATCCGGCGCTCGGCCAGCCGGTCCGCCGCCACCGCCGGCGGCACGCCCTCGTCGTCGGCGAGTCGCAGGATCTGCCGGGTGGTGTCGTAGATGCGGGTGGCCCGCAGCTTGGCCCGCTCGAAGTTGAAGCCGTCGATCTCGTCCGCGACCTGGATCACACCCCCGGCGTTCACCACGTAGTCGGGGGCGTACAGGATGCCCCGGTCGGCGAGCAGCTTCTCGATGCCCGGGTGGGCGAGCTGGTTGTTGGCCGCACCGGCGACCACCTTCGCCCGCAGCACCGGCACCGTGTCGTCGTCCAGCGCGCCGCCCAGGGCGCACGGGGCGTACACGTCGATGTCGGCGGCGACCAGCGCGGCGGTGTCGGCGACCAGGGTGACCCCGGGGTGGTGGACCCGTGCCCACTCCAGTGCCCGCGGATCGACGTCGGTGGCCACCACCTCGGCCCCGTCCTCGGTCAGGTGGCCGGTCAGGTGCTTGCCGACCTTGCCCAGCCCGGCCACGCCGACCCGGCGTCCGCGCAGGGTGGGTGCACCCCAGACGTGTTCGGCGGCGGCCCGCATGCCCTGGAAGACCCCCCACGCGGTGAGGACCGAGGAGTCCCCCGCGCCACCGTGCTCCACGCTGCGGCCGGTGACGTAGCGGGTCTCCCGGGCGACCACGTCCATGTCGGCGACGTAGGTGCCGACGTCGCAGGCGGTGTAGTACCGCCCGCCCAGGGACTGCACGAACCGGCCGTACGCGCGCAGCAGCGCCTCGCTCTTGACCTGGTCCGGGTCGCCCCAGATGACCGCCTTGCCGCCGCCGTGGTCCAGCCCGGCCAGGGCGTTCTTGTACGCCATCCCCCGGGACAGGTCCAGCACGTCCGCCAGGGCCGCCTCCTCGCTGGCGTACGGGTAGCACCGGGTGCCGCCGAGCGCCGGACCCAGCGCGGTCGAGTAGATGCCGATGATCGCCTTGAGGCCGCTCTGCTTGTCCTGGCAGAAGACGACCTGCTCGTGACCGGCGGATCCCGGATCGTCGGTGCTCGCGAATACGCCCATGGCTTGCTCCTGTGTCGGTGTGCGTCCTCGTGGGGCGCGGACCTGGTCGGGTGCCGGCGGGGATGCTGCCGACCCTGGTGAGCCTAACGGCGGTCGACGCGGGTGGCGTGGTCCGCGTGACGGCCCCGCGCCCACCGGCCCGCTCGGCCGGGGTCCGGCAGTGTACGACGACAGCGGCACCGGTGAGGGGTTTCGTGGGAGGATCGCGCGGTGCCGTCGCTCTTCGCTTCTTACCTGCGCGTGTACGAGCCGCTGACCGCCTTCGACCGGGACCGTCAGTCGTACTGGCGGCGCTACGTGCGGGAGGGGCGGGCGGTGGCCCCGTCGGAGGGGCCGGGCCGGCAACGGACCTCGGTCATGGCGGCGCTCGGTGCCGGGTGGACCCGGCTGCCCGAGCTGCCCGACGAGGCGTACGTCCTGGAGTCCGACGACGTGCTGCTGGTCTGCCCGTGGAACCTGCGGGTCCGGGTCGCCGAGGCGGCGCTGAGCGCCCGGGAGGGGGTGCCGTCGGTGATCGCCGACGCGTTCGTCCCGCCGGTCCTCGCCGGGCAGGCCAAGACCGTGGTGGAGGACTGGCGCAGCGGCGCGCGGGTGCTGGAGCACGGGGTGCCCCGGCTGCACGAGCAGATCGCCACCTGGGGCGTGCCGCTGCGGTGGTTCGTCCTGTTCGAGGCGGGCGAGCGGGACCTGGTCACCCAGCCGGGGCGGCGGACGTTGCGGTACCGGACGGAGATCTCCAAGGCCCGTCGGCGGGCCTCCCGGGCGCTGTCGGTGCTGAAGAAGTCGATCGGGGAGGCGCCGATCACCGAGGCGGTGGAGGAGGCCGCCCGGTGGTTGGAGGAGTTCCACCCGCGTTCGGTGGTCGAGCTGGACTACGGCGGCCTGGTCCAGTTGCTCTCCGACGAGACGCTGGCGGCCGACGACTCGCCGGAGCTGGCCGCGATCGGCCTGGCCGGGCTCTCCCGGGGCGAGACCGAGGAGGCGTCCGGCGCGTACGACCGGTTGGTCGCCCGGTGGCGGGCCATCCAGCTGCTGGAGCGGTGCAATTGACCATGAAACGCCCAGTCGGGGTGTCAATTATGAGTCACTCTCGTAGTTGACGCATCACGAACCGTGATCATGAGTCCGAATAAGGTACTTTCTGACGTGTAAAAGTCAGATAAATCGGGCATGGTTCATCCGTCCGTCTAGGGACCTTCGGCCGTTCGGCCCATGTCGGACATCGGGGACTAGCCGGACCATGGGAGACGCGTCGGCCGGCGGGACCCCGGCCGATGTCTATCCATGTGGAGGAGTGACCGATGGCATCGCGAACGCACGAACCAGAGCCGCTACTCACGCCGGCCGAGGTGGCGTCGATGTTCCGTGTCGACCCGAAGACGGTGACCCGATGGGCCAAGGCGGGGAAGCTCAGCGCGATCCGAACCCTGGGCGGACACCGTCGGTACCGTGAGTCGGAGGTGCGGGCGTTGCTACAGGGCCAGATCCCCCAGCAACGCCAGGGGGACTGACCCGGTCAGAACGTTTCGGCCTCAGGGGCGGGCGGGTGTCGCGGCAAGCGGCGATCCACCGCCCCTGAGTCGTGTCCACCCCCGGTCCGCCGCCCGCCGGTCCGCAGGGACCACCACCCGACCTCGCCCACCGGCCGGGCCGTCGGTCACCCGTCCAGGGTGATCCGGATGCCGACGGTGCCCGCCTCCCCCCGGCGCAGCCGGCTGCCGAGCAGGGTCAGCCGGCCCAGCAGGCGGTACTTGCGCCTGAGCAGCTGGCGCACCCGGTCGGTCTCCGCCGGCCCGCACAGCACCGCGTGAGCCGGCACCGCCGCACCCAGCGGGCGACCCCGCACGTCGCACGGGGCCACCGTCACCGTGCCGTCCCGCCGGATCCGCTTGACCTTCCCCGAGTCGGTGACCGTCCAGACCGCCAGGGCGTCGCCGTCGCGCACCGCCCAGACCGGCGTGGACACCGCGCGGCCGTCCTTGCGGAACGTCGTCAGCAGGACGTACTTCTCCGCCGTCAGGCGGTCCAGGTCGGTCACGCCGCCCAGGATACGGCGACCGCCCCCCGATAACGTGCACGTCGTGACCGGAGAACCTCGGCTGGGCGACGTGTTCGGAGAACTGCTGCGCGACGCGTACGCGGTGCACACCGGGGTCGGTCCCCGACCACTGGTCGGCGGGCGGCTGCCCCGACCGGTCATCGAGATCATCGAGCGGGACGACGGGCTGGTCAACGGGGCACCCGCCGCGCACTACCTGGACGGGCCGGAGCACTGGCAGCCGTACGACCACCGGGCCGTGGAGCGGACCCGGGGCGCCACCCTGGACGTCGGCGTCGGCGGCGGCCGGATCGCGCTGGTGCTCCAGGAGCGCGGCATACCGGTCACCGGGCTGGACACCTCACCGGGGGCGCTGCGGGTCAGCCGGCACCGGGGGGTCCGCGACCTCGTCCTCGGCACCGTCGACGAGCACGTCGCCGACGGCCGGCGCTACGACACGTTCCTGCTGCTCGGCAACAACCTGGGGCTGATCGAGGGGCGGGAGCGGGCCCCGGCGTTCCTCGCCGCCCTCGCCGCCCTGGCCCGTCCCGGCGCGCAGGTCATCGCGCACGGCACCGACCCGTACGGCACCACGGATCCGGTGCACACCGGTTACCACGAGCGGAACCGGCGGCGGGGTCGGCTCGGCGGGCAACTGCGGCTGCGGCTGCGCTACCGCGAACTGGGCACCGAGTGGTTCGACTACCTGGTCTGTTCCGCCGAGGAGCTGGCCGGACTGGTCCACGGCACCCCCTGGCGGCTGACCGACGTGGACGACCGCGACGCCCCGTACTATCTGGCCACCCTGCGGCTGGCGGAGCGCACCGGGCGGTGAGGCGGGGGCCTCGGCCGGCCCCCGCGTCCGCGTCAGACCTGGACGGTCGGGGGGAGCTGCTCCGGGGGCAGGCCGCCGTCGCCGTCGACCACCTCGTCCGGGGTGCCGTCCTCGTCGATGTCGACCATGGTGATGTCGACCTTGCCGTCGCCGTCGGTGTCGAACTGGAACAGGTCCGCCCGGCCGTCGCCGTCGGTGTCCACCACCCACACGTCGGTCTTGCCGTCGTTGTTGGTGTCGGCGCGGAGCAGGTCGACGCGCTCGTTGCCGCGCGTCTCCACGACCGCCGTGCCCTCGGTGGTGCCGCTGCCGTCCACGGTCTCCGGTGCCTGGCTCATGTCGACTGGTTCCTTCCCTTGACGTTGGGGCCGTCTGTACCCGGTGTGGCGGTGCCCCACGCATGCCGCCGGGAACGGTGCTGCATAGGGTCGCACCCATGGGCCAGCGGAGCGAGCGGCAGGGCGTGCCGGAGACCCCGCACGTCGCCGTGCGCGGGGAGGGAGCGTGATGGATCGTCTTGTCGTCGTCGGGGCCGGCACGATGGGGCTCGGCATCGCCTACGTGGCGGCCGGCGCGGGCTACGCCGTCGAGGTGGTGGAGGTGGACCGGAGGCAGGCGGAGGCCGCCGCCGTCCGCCTCGACGAGCTGTGTGAACGGGCGGTGCGGCGCGGGAAGCTCGCGGCCGACGAGGCCGCCGCGCAGCGGTCGCGGATCGTCCTGCGGGGCGCGCTCACCGAGGTCGCCCCGGCACCGGAGGTGATCGTCGAGGCGGTGCCCGAGCGGCCGGAGCTGAAGCGGTCGGTGCTGGCCGAGGCGGAACGGCTGGGGCCGGCGCTGCTGGGCAGCAACACCTCCAGCATCCCCATCGGCGAGCTGGCGCGGGGGCTGAGCCGCCCGGGGTCCTTCCTCGGGCTGCACTTCTTCAACCCGGTCTGGGCGATGGCCCTGCTGGAGGTGGTGGTCGGCGCGGCCACCGCACCGGAGACCACCGCGGCGGCCGTCGCGCTCGCCGGCAGGCTGGGCAAGGACCCCGTCGTGGTACGCGACCTGCCCGGCTTCGCCACCTCCCGGCTCGGGGTGACCCTCGGCCTGGAGGCGATCCGGATGGTGGCCGACGGGGTGGCCACCCCGGCCGACGTGGACAAGGCGATGGTGCTCGGCTACCGGCACCCGGTCGGCCCGTTGGAGCTGACCGACCTGGTGGGGCTGGACGTGCGGCTGGACATCGCCCGTACCCTCCAGGCCGCCTACGGCGACCGGTTCGCGCCGCCGCCGCTGCTGGTCGAGATGGTCGCCGCCGGGAAGCTCGGCAAGAAGTCCGGGCAGGGCTTCTACTCGTGGCAGGACGGTCGGCGACGATGAGCGGGCTGCGGGTGGAGGAACTGCCCGACCGGGTGGTGGTGACACTGGACCGGCCGGAGAAGCGCAACGCCATCGACGCCGACCTGATCGGCGAGCTGCACGACGTCTGTGCCGCCCTGGAGGCCCGGCCCCGGCTGCTGCTGCTCACCGGCGGCGCGGACGGTCTCTTCGCGGGCGGCGCGGACATCGGCCAGCTCCGCGAGCGGGGGCGGCTGGACGCCCTGGCCGCGATCAACTCGGCGGCCTTCGCCCGGATCCGGGCGCTGCCCATGCCGAGCGTGGCCGCCGTGGACGGTCCCGCGTTGGGTGGTGGCGCGGAGTTGGCGTACGCCTGCGACCTGCGGGTGTGCACGGCCCGCGCGGTCTTCGGCCAGCCCGAGGTGCGGCTGGGCATCCTGGCCGGCGCGGGGGCGACCCACCGGCTGCCGGCCCTGGTCGGCGAGGGGCGGGCCAAGGAGCTGCTCTTCACCGGCCGTCGGGTCGACGCCGGCGAGGCGCTGCGGATCGGCCTGGTGAACCGGGTGGTGGACGAGCCGGCGGAGCTGCTGCCCACCGCCCACGGACTGCTCGACGAGATGGCCGAGGGCTCCGCGTTGGCGCTGCGCCTGACCAAGCTGGCGGTGGACGCGCCGCCCGCCGCGCACCCGCAGCTCGACCTGGTCAGCCAGGCGGTGCTCTTCGAGGACGAGGAGAAGCACCGCCGAATGACCGAGTTCCTGGAGCGTCGTCGGCGGCGCTGAACGTCGGCGGGGGCGGTACCGGAGCCGGTACCACCCCCGCCGACGTCGGGTCAGTGCCGGATCGGCACGCCCGCGTCGGCCAGTGCCTTGATCAGCCCGGCGGACTCACCGAAGCCGATGACCAGCACGGCCTCCGGCCGGTAGTTCTTGATCTCACCGGCGAGGTTGCCGAAGTCGACCGGCGGTGCCTTCGCGTCGGCCGGCGGGTCGTAGGTGAACAGCTTCACCCGGTCGTTGCCGAAGCCGGCCCGTTCCAACTCGGCCCGGACGGTCTCCTGGAGGCCCTCGCCGTAGGAGTCCTTGCGGGCCACCACCACGATCTTGTGCGGGCCGTCGCGGAGGATCACGTCGGCCAGCGCCCGACCCTGGAGGCTGTCCGGCGGGGCGGTGCGGAAGTACAGGCCCTTGTCGTCGGCCTGGCTCAACCCCGCGTCGGTGTTGGACGGCGAGAACAGGATCTTGCCGGCCGCCACCACGTCGGGCAGCACGGCGGCGGAGATCCCGGAGGCGGCGGCCCCGATGATGACGTCGACCTTGTTCCTGACGTGTGCGGCCACGGCGGCCTTGGCGACGGCCGGGTTGGTGCCGTCGTCACCGTCGAACCAGGTGACCGGGTCGCCGAGCACCCCACCGGCGGCGTTGATCTCCTTGATCGCCAGCGCCACGCCGGCCGCCAGGGGCGGGTAGGCCAGGGCCAGGTCGCCGGTCTTGGGCAGCAGGCCGCCGAGGATCAGCGGGGAGCCGTCGCTGTCGTCGTTGCGGCCACCCCGCTGCTTCTTCGGCTTCGGGGCGGCCTTGGTGCTCACCCCGGACTCGTCGCCGGCACCGACGAACTCGGTCTTCGCGTCGTTGATCTTCTGGTTGTCGAAGTGCAGGGTGGCGTAGCTGGCCGTGGCCGGTTCCCCGATGTCGGTGAAGCCGGCGCGGTTCAGCGACGGGCCGCGGTACTCGATGTCCTGACCGTCCCGGGCCAGGGAGAGGCAGGTCGCCGCGTCCGTGCAGCGCTGACCGTTGGTGGTCACCCCGACGATCTGCTTGGCGATGGCGGCCGGCTCGGTGCTGCCGGCGAGCTGGGCGGCCAACGCGCTGATCATGACGGCGTCGTACGACTCCGCCGCGTAGAGGTAGTCGGTCAACTTCGAATCGACGGCGCGCAGCCGCTGCTTGAAGTCGTCGCTGAGGGGCGTCAGCGGGGTGGTGCCCTTCATGCCGTCGACCAGGTCGGCCCGGTCCTTCAGCTCGGCGGCGAAGGAGTTCTGCATGTTGCCGTCGGTGCCGTACAGGCGCACCTGCGGGGTGGCCGCCTCCTCGGGCTTGTCGGTCGTCCCGCACGCACTGACGGCGAGCAGGAACGACGCGCACGTCGCCAGGATGGCCGCGCGCGGGCCGCGTGTAACGAGCATGGTCGTCCTTCCTCCGGCGCAGGTCCGGTGCGCACCATAGCGTGCCAGCGACGACCGTGGGACCAGGGAGGCGGCCCTGGTCGCCGGCCCGACAGCCGCCGGTACGCTCCGTAACGTCGTCTCAGCAGGTGGTCACCGTTTTCGGCGCTCTCTCGCTTGACCTGCCGTCCTACTGTGCCCCAGGTGACCGATGTACCGGATCAGACGCTGGCCGACGCTACCGCCGTACTCGACTCGGCGCTATCCGGGGACGGGGCCGCGGTGGCCGGTGCCTTCGATGCCGTGGTGGACCGGTCCGGCCTCGCCGGGGCGTACACGGTCGCGTGGACCCTGGCCGCCACCATGGTCGGCGACCCGCCGCCGCCCGGCGCGTGCGCGCTGGACTTCCCGGGCATCGACGAGGCGGGGTACGACACCCGGTGGGTGGCCCGCTTCGTCAGCGCGTGCGCCAACGACGACGCCGACACCGGCGAGGCGCTGTTCGGGGCGGCGGTGGCCGACGGGCAGCTGCCGGACTGCCTGCTCACCCTCGCCGGCTCGACGGTGGCCACCCTGCGCAGCCGGGCCGGCTGACCGGACCACCCTGCGCAGCCGGGCCGGCTGACCGGGCGACCCTGCGCAGCCGGGCCGGCTGACCGGGCGACCCGCCGGTGACGGGCGTCGCGCCGGTGGCTGGCCACCGGCGGTGCGCCCGCCACCCGGCGGTGCGTCGGTCGTGGGCGTCACGCCGGCCGCTCAGAACGCGTGGTACGCCACCAGCGGCTCGTACTCGTAGCGCAGGTTGGAGAAGCGGACCTTGAAGTTCGCCCCGTCCTTCACGTTGGTGGCGACGGTGATGTAGTCCGACTTGGCCGGCAGGTACGTGAGGTAGTTGCACTTGTTGGTCTTGTCGATGAAGACCACGCACGCCTCGGTGCCGAACTCGCTGGTGTTCTTGACGTTGACGTCCCTGCACCGGGTGCTCGCCCGGTACGGGCCGGCGTCGCCGCCCCAGCCGCCGACCTGGAAGTACGACCGGACCGCCCCGCCGTAACAGGTGGCGGCCGAGGCGGAGAGGTTCGTCTCCGGGGCGGCCTGCGCCGGGGTGCCGACGAAGAGCAGCGGCAGGGTGGCGGCGATTGCGGTCAGGCGGGTGGGCCGGAATGCCATGCGTGCCTCCAGGGAAGAGGGTGGACCCTGAGTCGCGGACAGGGTGCGGTGAGTGGTGATGATAGCTGTCGATCTCTGATCCCGCTGTGACAGGTCCGCGAGCGAGCTGTGGTACCTGTGGGTCATGTCCGAGGCGATGCTCAGCAAGGTGCGCAAGCTGTTGGCCCAGGCGGAGGACGCGGCCTGCACACCCGCCGAGTCGGCGGCCTTCACCGCCAAGGCCACCGAGCTGATCGCCCGCTACGGTGTCGACCGCGCCCTGCTGGCCGCCCGCGACCCCACCACCGACCCGGTGGGCGACCGGGTGGTCGACGTCGTCGCCCCGTACGCCCGGGACAAGGCCGGGCTGCTCGCGGCGGTGGCCGACCCGCTGCGCTGCCGCTGTGTGCGCCGACCGGCCGGTCAGGGCTTCACGCTGCACCTGTTCGGCTTCGCCAGTGACCTGGAACGGGTGGACCTGCTGTTCACCTCGCTGCTGGTGCAGGCGGCGCACGGCCTCGCCGGCACCGTGGTCCCGCCCGGCGAGCACCCGGCGGCTTTCCGCCGGTCCTGGCTGGCCGGCTTCGCCCGGGTGGTCTCCGAGCGGCTACGGGCCGCCGAGGCGGGCGCGGCGGCCGACCGGGGCACCCCGTCGGTGGCGCTGGTGCTGGCCGACCGCTCGGACCGGGTGGCCCGCCGGGTCACCGAGGTCTATCCCCGGCTCCGCAGCGCGCCGATCCGCCGGCTCGCCGGCTCCGGCTTCGGCGCGGGCGCGATGGCCGGGCACCGGGCGAACCTCGGCGACCCGGACGCGGTGGGCGGCCCCACCCGCCGGCCGCACCTCGGCGGCCCCGACGCCGGCGCGGCCCGGTGAGCGGCGGCTCGGCGCGGCCCGGTGAGCGGCGGCCGGCCGGACGTCCACCCCCCGGGAGGGTCAGCGGGGGTCGGGGGCGGTACGGGTGAGCGTGGCCAGATAGCGACCGAGCAGCTCGTGCCAGCCGGCGGTCAACGCGGCGCGGTAGCCCTCGGCGGCCTCTCCGTGCCGGTCGAAGTGCCGGTGCTCCAGCTCGATGCGGGTCTGCCCCGAATCGTCCGGCAGGAACAGCACCTCCACCTCGCTGGCGCGGGCCGGGTCGGGCACCGGGAGGCGGTCGGGGCCGAGCTGCCAGGTGAAGACGAGCCGGCGCGGGGGATCCCAGGTGAGCACCCGGCCCCAGTCGCCCCGGAAGCCGTACGGGCCGATCTCGTAGAGCATGCCGCCGGCCCGGGGCTCCATCCCCAGCTCGGCCAGGGCCGCCGGCCCGGACCAGGTGTACTCGCGTACCCACCAGTCGGCCAGCGAGCCGGTGAACACCGCGAAGGCCTGCTCCGCGGTGGCGGGGACGAGGAGGACGGAGCGCAGCGAGTACCGGTCGACGTCCTGGTGGACGTCCTCCGGATTCACGTTCTCCTGTCCCATAGGCCCGGACCATACCGGCTGACGAAGCGCTGTGCAGCCTCGTGTACCTGCTCCTCCCGGACGGTGGGCAGTACCCCGTAGCTGCGCCGAGGGCCGGGCGGGATATCGCTGGTCATCGAGGTGTGGGGGTGCTGTCGGGGGTGAGGCGACGCCCGCGCGACGGGTCGACGGTGCCCGGGGGCCGGTACACAGCAAGATCCCCACCTGCGTTTCCGCTGGTGGGGACCTCTGTAGCCCGGCGAAAGGCTATGTGGCCAGGGGCGGGGTCGAACCGCCGACCTTCCGATTTTCAGTCGGACGCTCGTACCAACTGAGCTACCTGGCCTGGTGCTTCGGGACATGTTACCCGGAGGGCGGGGTCTCCGCCGGTGGGGTCGTTCGTCCCGATACGCAGAACGCCGCGCAATGGTGCACGCGGCGTCGGCGCTGGCGGTCCTGACGGGACTTGAACCCGCGACCTCCGCCTTGACAGGGCGGCGAGCACTCCAACTGCTCCACAGGACCTTGCTGATCTTGCCTCCGGCCGGGCCGGATCGTGCCCCCAACGGGATTCGAACCCGTGCTACCGCCTTGAAAGGGCGGCGTCCTGGGCCGCTAGACGATGAGGGCGGCCCCGCCATCATTGCACACTCGCAACTTCAAGCGGACTTGCTCCCATCCGGCCCCGCCGGAGGCATGAGAAGCATATGTCATCCCCCGCCAGACGACCAAACCGGTGTGCCCGTCCGGGAGCCGCCGGGCAAAGTGGCAGCTCAGCGAGGTGGCGCGATACCGAACCGGCGCTTCAGGTCACCGATGACGTGCGGTACGGCACCGAGCGTGCGGCTGCGGTCACCGCCCCCGTCGTGCATGAGCACCACCGCGCCGGGTCGGGCGGCGTGCTCCACCCGCCCGGTGATGACCCCTGACGTGGGCTTGGCCCAGTCCTGGGGGTCGACGGTCCAGTGCAGCGACCGCATGCCGAGTTCCTTGGCCACCTGCACCACCTCCGGCGTCCACCGGCCGCCGGGCTGACGGTAGAACGGCACCTTCGCCCCCGGGACGGCCTTGGTGATGGCCTGGTTGGTGCGGACCAGGTCGGCCCGGATGTCGGCGACCGGCCGGCGGCCCAGGTCGATGTCGTGCCGCCAGCTGTGGTTGCAGAGCTGGTGCCCCTCCCGGACGATCCGGGCCACCAGCTCGGGGTGCTTGCGGACCTGGGTGCCGACCACGCAGAACGTCGCCTTCACCTTGGCCGCCCGGAGCTGGTTGAGCACCTTCGGGGTCCAGGTCGGGTCGGGACCGTCGTCGAAGGTGAGCGCCACCGCGCGTACCCCGGTCGCCTTGCGCAGGCCGGCCGGGAGCACCTTCGGCTTCGGTCGCAGCCGGGGCTTCGGCTTGCTGGTGGGTGGCGGCGTCGGGGCGGGGGTCTGGGTCGGCTCCGGCGCGGGGGTGCTCGGCGCGGGCGCGGCAGCCGGCCGGACGTGCCGGGGCTGGTCTCCGCAGCCGGCGATCAGCAGGAGCAGGCCCAGGGCAACCGCCAGGACGGGGCGTGAACGCATCGTCACTCCGGGAGATGGGGGGTACGCGGACCGCCCCGACGGTAGTTCACGAAAGCGAAATGTGTCAGGGCCGGTCACCCCCGGTCGACTGGTCCAACGAATCCCGGACGGCCAGCGCGAGCGAGACGGCCTCGGCCAGGTCGACCGGGCGGACCACCCCGGCGGGCAGTGTGTCGGCCCGCCACCCCGGCCCGGCGGCGAGCACCAGCAGTGGGCGGCGGGGCACCGCGAGCAGGGCGGAGAGCTGCCCCGGGTCGGCGGTCGGGCGGGTGTGCGACCAGACCACCACGGCCGCCGGCCCGGTCCGGTTGACCGCTTCGACCAGCGCCGCCACCGGCACCCGGGCACCGAGCATCCGGTACGCCACCCCGGCCTCGGCCAGCGCCGCGGCCAGCGCCTCCAGGGGCAGGGTGTGCTGCTCCTCGTCGGCGCAGGAGAGCAGGATGCGGGCCGGTCCGGTGGCCCGGCCCGAGCGGGCGACGGCCGCGAACGCCTCGGAGACGCACCGGGACACCAGGTGTTCCACGTCGATCAGGCCGGCGGTGGCGACATGGCGCTCACCGATGCCGGCCAGCACCGGCCGGAGTAGCCCGTCCCAGGTGGCGACGACCCCGTCGGTGGCCAGAGCGTGCGAGATGGTGTCCCCGATCGCCGCCGCGTCCAGGCGCATCGCGGCCCGGGCCAGCCCCCGGGCCACCGGTCCGGCCCGGCCGACCGGGATGGTCTGCCCACCGCCATCGCGCCCGCTCCCGGCGCGCAGCCGCGACGCGACACCGGGGGCGGGGCTCTGTTTCGCCCAGCGGGCCGCCTCCGCCGGGGTGATCCCCTCGGCGGTGAGTTTCCGCATGATCTCCAGCCGGGCCAGGTCGGCTGGCGTGTACCGGCGGTGGTGACCGGGGACGTGCTGGCTGGGGCCGAGGCCGTAGCGCTGGTGCCAGGTGCGCAGCGTGGTGACCGCCACACCCAGCCGGCGTGCCACGGCCCCCGCGCTCAGCGGCTCATCGGCCACCCGACCGCTCCGACGCGTCGCCCACCCGGCGGCCGGACGGGGCGGTGGACCCGGCGGTGCCACCGGTGGCCACGTCGGAGCCGGCGGCCACGTCGGAGCCGGCGGCCACGTCGGAGCCGGCGGGCGGGGCGGTGCCGGTGGCCACGTCGGAGCCGGCGGGCGGGGCGGTGCCGGTGGCCACGTCGGAGCCGGCGGGCGGGGTCGGTCGGAGCAGGCGGCTCACCACCCCACCGAGCCAGGGCGCGTACGTGCGCGGGTCGGCGTCGATCTCGGTCATCAACCGGGTCGGGTCGACCCAGCGCAGTTCGGCCACCTCGTCCGGATCCGGCCCCAGGGTGAGGTCGGCCGGCACGTCGGCGCGCAGCACGTGGTCGTACTCGAACTCGACCCGACCGGTGGCCGGGTCCTCGGCGTAGTAGAGGTAGACCCCGACCTCGGTCAGCGACACCGGACCGGTGCCCAGCTCCTCGGCGAGCCGTCGGTTGGCCGCCTCGGCCAGCGGCTCGGCCGGCAGCGGGTGCCCGCAGCAGGAGTTGGCCCAGCGCAGCGGGAACCGGGTCTTCACCTCGGCCCGCCGTTGCAGGAGCACCCGGCCGTCCGGGTCGACCAGCAGCACCGAGAAGGCCCGGTGCAGCCGTCCGGGTGCCTGGTGGGCGGCGGAGACGGTGGCCTCGCCGAGGGCCCGACCGTTGTCGTCGACGAGTTCGACGAGGTGACTCTCCCGGGACTTCACGCGGTCACCGACCCGCGCCGGTGATGCGGTTGGCGGCGAGCTTGCCGGAGATCAGCACCATCGGCACGCCCACACCGGGCTGGGTGCCGGAGCCGGTGAAGACCACGTTGGGCAGGCTGCGGTGCAGGTTGGACGGGCGGAACGGCCCGGTCTGGAAGAGGCTGTGTGCGGCGGCGAACGGCGTACCGGCGGCCATTCCCTGTTCCTCCCATTCGGCGGGGGTGATCGTACGCAACACCTCGATGCCGGCGCCGAAGCCGACGTACCCGCGCTCCTCAAGGGTGGCGACGAGCTGGTCGGCGTAGCGTCGGCTCAGGTCGCCCCGCCAGTCGAACGGGGCGCGGTCGAGGTTGGGCACCGGGGCCAGCACGTAGTAGGTGTGCCGTCCGGCCGGGGCGACCGACGGGTCGGTCCGGCTCGGGTTGGTGACCAGCAGCGACGGGTCGGTCATCAGCTCGCCGCGCCCGATCACCTCGTCGAAGGTGCCCTTCCACGACCGTCCGAAATGGATGTTGTGATGAGCGATCTTCCCATACCCCTGCGTCGATCCGACGTGCAGGACCACGCAGGACGGGGAGTAGGTCAGCTTCCGCCGCCGGCCCTCGGGCAGCAGGTCGCGGTAGGCGACCGGCAGGTCCGGGTTGAGCACCACCACGTCGGCCGGGACCAGTTCGCCGTCGGCGGTGACCACGCCGGTGGCCCGGCCGTTGGCGGTCTCCACCCGGGCGACAGTGGTGTCGTAGCGGATCTGCACGCCGTGCTTCTCGGCCGCGCCGGCCATCCCCCTGGAGACGGCGTGGATGCCGCCGCGCGGGAAGTAGACCCCGGCCACCGAGTCGAGGTACGCGATGACGCTGTAGATGGCCAGCGCGTCGTGCGGCGCGAGCCCGGCGTACATCGCCTGGAAGGAGAAGATCCGCTGGGTGCGCGGGTCGGCGAAGAACTGGTTGATTTTGGTCTGGAGGCGGCGGAAAGCCCCGTTGGCCAGCAACTTCAGCAGGTTGCCGGTGAGCAGGTCGGTCGGGGCGTCCAGGTTGCGGTCGATGAAGTCGGCCCGCTCCCAGTTCCACAGGTTGCGGGCGTAGTCGACGAACCGCAGGTAGCCGTCGGCCTCGCGGGGGCCGCAGACCCGGGAGATCTCGGCCGCCATCCGGGTGGTGTCGGTGATCACGTCCAGGGTGGAGCCGTCCGGGTAGTAGGCCCGGTAGGCGGGGTCCAGCGGGGTCAGGTCGAGCCAGTCGTGCAGCTCCTCGCCGACCGCGCCGAGCGCCTCGGCGATCAGGTCGGGCATGGTGAGCACGGTGGGGCCGGTGTCGAACTCGTACCCGTCGACGCTGAGCCGTCCGGCCCGGCCGCCCGGCACCGGTTCGCGTTCCAGCACGGTGACCTGCCGCCCGCTGCCGGCCAGGTGCAGCGCGCACGCCAGCCCACCCAGGCCCGCGCCCACGACCACCACCCGGTCCGTACGTCCCGTCACGGTCCGCACGCGACCACCTCCTTCGCAAAGTTGCCCATCATGCCCGCCGTGTGGTGGCGGCGGTGGCGAGACCGGTCAGCGCGGTGCGCGCCGTCTCGTCGATCGACGCGGTCTCCAGCGCGGCCAGCGCGTCGGTGACCCGGTCGGAGATCATGCTCTCCACCCGGGCGACCGCCCCGGTGTCGGCGACGAGTTCGGCCAGCCGGGCCAGCTCCCGCCCGCCGGTGGCGCTGCCGGCCCGCTCCAGCGCCCGTCGCTGGCCGCCGGTGGCGAGCTGCCGGGCGAGCATCAGCAGCGCGGTCGGCTTGCCGGTACGCAGGTCGTCGCCGGCCGGCTTGCCGGTGGTCGCCGGGTCGCCGTAGACGCCGAGCAGGTCGTCGCGGAGCTGGAACGCCTCGCCGACGGCCAGCCCGTAGCGGGTGTAGGCGGCGATCAGCGGCGCGTCGGCGTCGGTGCCGGCCAGGCAGGCACCGAAGAGCAGCGGACGCTGGACGGTGTAGCTGGCGGTCTTGTACCGGGCCACCCGCAGCGCCCGGTCCACCGACCAGTTCGCCGCGTCGTTCTCGCCGAGCACGTCGAGGTACTGCCCGGCGATGGTCTCGACGCGCATCTGGTCATAGCAGCGCCGCACCTCGAGCAGCCGGGACGGCGGCACGCCGGCGTGGGCGAGCAGCCGGTCGGCCCAGACCAGGCAGAGGTCGCCGATGAGCACCGCGACCGACTCGCCGAACCGGCCCGGGTCGCCGCGGTGGCCGGCGGTGACGTGCCGGGCGGCGGCGGCCCGGTGCGCGGTGGGCAGGCCACGACGGGTGTCGGAGGCGTCCATCACGTCGTCGTGCACCAGGGCGAAGGTGTGCAGCAGTTCCAGGGCGGCCAGGGCGGGGAGCACCGGGGGCAGCGGTTCCGCGCCGCCCACCACCCCCCGCCAGCCCCAGTAGGCGAAGGTGGGGCGGACCCGCTTGCCGCCGGCCAGCACGGCGTCGCGGGCCGTGGCGGCGAAACCGCCCATCGCTGCGTCGATCTCGGTCAGCGCCTCGACCTCGGGGGCGAGGAACGCCGCCAGCGTGTCGTCGATGCTGTGGACCAGATCCCTGGCGAAAGCGGCCAGTACGCCGCGGACCGGATCGTCCGTCGCTCCCGGCTGTGCCGGCGCGACGCGGAGCGCGTTACCCGCAACTGCGTCGTTGGCCATGTGGGGGAGCGTACCCTAGGGTTACGAGTTGCGTCGATTGCTGCGTCGAATCCCGGAGGAGGTCCGGTGGACACCGATCTCACCGCCGCCTATGCCCGTTGCCAGGAGCTGCACCGACACCACGGGCGCACCTACTATCTCGCCACCCGGCTGCTCCCCGCATGGAAACGGCGGCACGTACACGCCCTCTACGGCTTCACCCGCTACGCCGACGAGATCGTCGACCGCACCGAGGACCTGCCCCCCGCGGAGCGCGCCGCCCGCCTGGACGCCTGGGGTTCCCGCTTCGTCGCCGGCCTGCACGGCGAACCGGTCGACGACCCGCTGCTGCCGGCCGTGTTGCACACCATCGCCGTGTTCGACCTGGACCGGGACGACTTCGCGTCGTTCCTGCGCAGCATGGCGATGGACCTGACGGTCATGTCCTACCCCACCTACGACGACCTGCTCGACTACATGGAGGGCTCGGCTGCGGTCATCGGCACCATGATGCTGCCCATCCTGGGCAGCTCCGACCCGGTCGCCGCCCGGGAACCGGCCCGCCAGCTCGGGTTCGCCTTCCAGCTCACCAACTTCATCCGGGACGTCGCCGAGGACCTCGACCGGGGGCGTACCTACCTGCCCGACGAGGACCTCGCCAAGTTCAACGTCACCCGCGAGGACCTGCTGGCCGCGCGGGCCGCCGGCCACGGCACCGACCGGATCCGCGACCTGATCGAGTACGAGGTGACCCGCGCCCAGGCCCACTACGCCGCCGCCGCGCCGGGTATCACCCTGCTCGCCCCCGCCTCCCAGGCGTGCATGCGCACCGCCTACGCGCTCTACGGCGGCATCCTCGACGAGGTCGCCGCCCAGGACTACGACGTGTTCGCCCGGCGGGCCGTGGTGCCCCAGCGGCGACGGCTGTCGGTGGCGGCCAGAGCGCTGCTCACCCGTACCGGCACCCCGGTCGTGGTGCCCGGCCCGGCGGTGTCGTGAGCGGCCGTACGGCGGTCGTGCTGTTCACCCGCGACCTGCGGGTGCACGACCACCCGGCACTGGCGACGGCCTGCGCCGCGTTCGACCGGGTGGTGCCGCTGTACGTCCTCGACCCGGCGCTGGCAGACCGCTCGCCCAACCGCACCCGGTTCCTGCACCAGTGCCTCGCCGAGCTGCGGGACACCCTGCGTGGGCTCGGCGGCGACCTGGTGGTCCGCCGGGGCGACCCGGTCGCCGAGACGATCCGGCTCGCCCGCGAGGTCGACGCCGAGGGGATCGGTCTGTCCGCCGACGTCAGCCGGCACGCCCACCGCAGGGAACGCCGGCTCCGCGCCGAGTGCGACCGGCACCGGCTGTTCCTGCGCCTCTTCCCCGGCGTGACCGTCGTCGAGCCGGGGGAGCTGCGGCCCGGTGGCGGCGACCACTACCGGGTGTTCACCCCGTACCACCGGGTCTGGTCGGGGGCGCGGTGGCGGGAGGAGCTGGCCGCGCCCCGGCGGGTCACCCTGCCCGACGGGGTTCCGGTCGGTCGGCTGCCGGCGCTGCCGAAGGGCGAGTCGCCGGCCGCCGCGCCGGGCGGCGAGTCCGTCGGGCAGCGCCGGCTCACGCAGTGGTTGCCCACCCTCTCCCGGTACGACGACATCCACGACGACCTGGCCGCCGACCAGACCTCCCGGCTCAGCCCGTACCTGCGGTTCGGCTGCCTGTCCCCGCTGGCGGTGGCGAACCGGGCCGGCGACCGGGCGCACCCGTTCGTCCGGCAGCTCTGCTGGCGGGACTTCTACCACCAGGTCACCGCGGCCTTCCCGGAGATCGCGGCGAAGGCGTACCGGCGCGGGGCCACCGAGGACTGGCGGTCCGACGCGGCGGCGCTTTCCGCCTGGACCGAGGGCCGGACCGGGATGCCGATCGTGGACGCCGGCATGCGGCAACTGCACGCCGAGGGCTGGATGCACAACCGGGCCCGGCTGATCACCGCCGGCTACCTGACCAAGGTGCTCGGCCTCGACTGGCGGCCCGGCCTCGCGGTCTTCTCCCGCTGGCTGCTCGACGGGGACGTGCCCGACAACTCCGGCAACTGGCAGTGGGTGGCCGGCACCGGCAACGACAGCCGCCCCTACCGGGGGCTCAACCCGGTCCGCCAGGCCGAACGCTACGACCCCGACGGCGGGTACGTCCGGCGCTGGGTGCCCGAGTTGGCGACGGTGGCCGGCAAGGCCGTGCACCAGCCGTGGCGGCTGACCCCCGAGGTCCGTCGTACGCTCGACTACCCGCCACCGCTGGAGGTGCCCGGCGCCGACCCGGTCTGGCTGCGCTGACTCCGCCGCGCGGCCCGGCCCGGATCCCACCCCCGTTCGGGTCGGCTGATCACCGGCGCGGGAATTGCGGGGCGGACCGGTGGTCGGGGGCGGGGTCGTGCGGAATGCTGGCGGGATGGCAGAGCCGGAACTGGTGGACGTGGTCGTGGTCGGGCTCGGCGTGGGCGGCGAGGAGGTGGCCGGGCGACTCGCCGAGGCCGGCCTCAGCGTCGTCGGCGTCGAACGGGACCTGGTCGGCGGGGAGTGCCCGTACTGGGGCTGCATCCCCAGCAAGATGATGATCCGGGCGGCGAACGCCCTGGCCGAGGCGCGGCGGGTCGACGGATTGGCCGGGTCGGCGCAGGTGCGCGCCGACTGGGCGCCGGTGGCGGCGCGCATCCGGGAGGAGGCCACCGACACCTGGAACGACCAGGCTGCGGTGGACCGCTTCACCGGCAAGGGCGGGCGGTTCCTGCGCGGCACCGGCCGACTCGACGGTCCCGGTCGGGTCCGGGTCGGTGACCAGGTGTTCCAGGCCCGGCGGGGCATCGTCCTCGGCACCGGCACCCGCCCGTCGATCCCGCCGATCGACGGGCTGGCGGGCACCCCGTACTGGACGAACCACCAGGCGATCGAGGCGGCGGAACTGCCGGCGACCCTGCTGATCATCGGCGGCGGGGCGATCGGGCTGGAGCTGGCACAGGTCTTCGCCCGGTTCGGGGTCGGGGTGACCGTGCTGGAAGCGTCCGGGCGGGTGCTCGCCCTCGAAGAGCCCGAGTCGTCCGAGGTGGCCGCCGCCGCGTTACGCGCCGACGGGGTGGAGATCGCCACCGAGGTGAAGATCGAACGGGTCGGCCACGACGGCGACGCGTTCACCGTGTACGCCGACGGCCGGTCGTTCAGCGCCGAGAAGCTGCTGGTGGTGACCGGCCGCCGGGCACACCTGGACGAGCTGGGGCTGGACACCGTCGGAGTGGACGCCACCCGGCGCTACCTGCCGGTGGACGACCGGATGCACGTCACCGACGGGATCTGGGCGGTCGGCGACGTGACCGGCGAGGGCGCGTTCACCCACATCGCCATGTACCAGGCGTCGATCGTGGTCGCCGACGTGCTCGACCACGCCCGGCGGGCCGAGGGCGGACCCGACGCCAGCGGTACGGCCAGCGTGGTGGGCGGCGCGATGGGTGCGGCCAGCGCCGTCGGGGGTTCGATGGGCGCGGCCGGCCCGAGCGGCGCGGCCGGCACCGTCCCCCGCGCCGACTACCGGGCACTGCCCCGGGTCACCTTCACCGACCCGGAGGTGGGCGCGGTCGGCCTCACCGAACGGCAGGCCCGTGAGCGGGGCATCAACGTGCAGGTCGGCTTCACCGAGCTGTCGTCGTCCACCCGGGGGTGGATCCACCGGGGCGAGCCCGGCGGCTTCATCAAGGTGATCGCCGACGCCGACCAGGGTGTGCTGATCGGGGCGACCTCGGTCGGCCCTGCCGGGGGCGAGGTGCTCTCGGCGCTGGTCGTGGCGGTGCACGCGGCCGTCCCGGTCAGCCAGCTCCGGCACATGATCTACGCGTACCCGACGTTCCACCGGGCCATCCAGAGCGCCCTGAACGACCTGAGCTGACCCCACCACGGCGGCCCGGCGCGACGTCTCCGTCGCGCCGGGCGGGTGGGCTCACGCGCCGTGCCGGCCGGCGCCGGCGGCGAACCGGGCCGCGCCGGCCGGTGCGTCCACCGCCAGCGAGTCCATCCCGTAGGCGAACTCGGTGGCGAGCGCCTCCGGCTCGGACCGGCCGGCACCGGCCAGCACCGCCGCCCGGTCGTTACGCAGGCAGGTCTGTGGATGGTCGGCGATCTCCGCAGCCAGCCGTTCGGCCGCCGTCCGCGCCTCACCCGGCGCGACCACCCGGTTGACCAGCCCCATCGCGTACGCCTCGTCGGCGGGCACCGGACGTCCGGTGAGGATCAGGTCCATCGCCCGACCCTCCCCGATCAGCCGGGGCAGCCGGACGGTGCCGCCGTCGATCAGCGGTACCCCCCACCGTCGGCAGAACACCCCCAGTACCGCGTCCGACTCGGCGATCCGCAGGTCGCACCAGAGCGCCAGCTCCAGGCCGCCGGCCACCGCGTACCCGGAGATCGCCGCGACGACCGGCTTGGACAGTGACATCCGGGTCGGACCCATCGGACCGTCGCCGTCGGGCTCGACCCGGTTGCCGCTGGGGGTGCCGATGGCCTTGAGGTCGGCACCCGCGCAGAACGTGCCGCCCGCGCCCCAGAGCACCGCCACCCGGGCGTCCGGGTCGGCCTCGAAGGCGCGGAACGCGTCGGCGAGCGCCCGCGCGGTCGGACCGTCGACGGCGTTGCGGGCCGCCGCCCGGTCGAGGATCACCGTGGTCACCGCCCCGTTGCGGGCAACATGCACAGCCATCCCCCGAGCATCCCCCCGCGTACCCCGCCCCGGCCACCCCCGCCGGTCCACGGTGGCGACGGTGCGGGTGCCAGGGAGTCGCTGCCGCCGACCGGCGAGGTCGAGTGGATCTCCCCAGGCGGCGGGCGGGGTGGGTCAGTGGCGGTCGGTGATCCGGGCGAGGAAGAGGTGCCAGGCGGTGGGGGTGAAGGTCAGGGTGGGGCCGTCGGGGTCCTTGGAGTCGCGGACGGCGACCACCCCCGGCAGGTTGCCGGCCACCTCGACGCAGTTTCCGCCGTTGCCGCTGCTGCGGGTGCTGCTGTGCCAGCGTGCGTCGTTCAGTTCCATGTCCGGGCCACCTTCGCGATCAGATCGACGGACTGCCAGTGGGACAGCGCTTCGCCGCGCACGTTCTCCCACGCTGCCATCATGGCCGCGAGGTCATCGAGATCGCTAACTACCTGCCCCTGGAGTTGGTTGTCGAGATAGCCGGCCATCCGGTGGTCCGGGTTGGTGGCGATCACGAAGGGCCCGTTCAGGCCGGCGTACGCGCCGACGGTGGCCGGCACGACGTGCACCCGGACGTGCGGCTGGTCGCAGGCCCCGGCGAGGGCGAGCAACTGCTCGTGCATGGTCTGCGGGCCGCCGACCGGCCGGTGCAGGACCGTCTCGTCGAGGACGACGGTGAGCTGGGGCGGATCGTCGCGCTTCAGGACGGACTGGCGGGCGAGCCGGGTGGCGAGGTGCCGGTCGACGTCCGCCCGGGGCAGGGTGCCGGCACCGAGCAGGACGGCTCGGGCGTACGCCTCGGTCTGGAGCAGACCGGGGACCACGGCGGACTCGAACGAGCGTAACGACAGGGCGTCGCGCTCGATCTCCTGCCAGGGGCGGAACCACATCGGCTCACGACGTCGTGAGGTGTCCGGCCAAATGTCCACGATGTCCCGCCGGAGCGCTTCCGCTGCGGCCACCCGGTGCCGGGCGTGCGGGATCCGCCCCTCACTCAGCCAGCGGCCCACCGTCTTGGGGTCGACACCCACGCGCTCGGCAAGGGATTCGGCGGTGTAGCCGGCTTCGGTGAGGGCGGCGCGCAGGGCATCGTTCACGACTTCTCCATCGGACGTCTCGAATTCTGCCCACCATACGCCTACGCAATGTATCTGTCTGACCACAAAGAGGCAGGCCCCGGTGCAAGGTGGTGCGGGTGGCGTCCTCCCCTGGCCCTGCCTCCGGGTGCCGGCGAGGAGAGAAGGCCGGGCGGTCCCGGCCGGTCCGGGGCGGCTGGCCGGCGGTCCACGGCCGTTCGGGGTGGGTCGGCCGGGCGGTCCCCGGTCGGTCCGGGCGGGCGGATTTCGTCCCGGCCGCCCGGTTTGCCGCTGGTTCAGCCGGGAAGTCGGAGAAGGTGCGAGCGTTGATGACGAAACTCGAACAGGCCACCGCGCTGGACCGGGCCGGCGACCGGTTGCAGCGTGCCGTCCAGGCGACCCTGCGCCCGCAGCGGGTCCGCGACCTGCTGCACGGCGTGTTCCTCGGCCACCCGCTGCACCCGGCGATGGTGCAGGTGCCGGTGGGTGCCTGGATCAGCGCGGCAGTGGTCGACCTGCTCCCCGGCCAGCGTCGGGCGGCCACCACCCTGGTCGCCCTGGGCACCGTGAGCGCGGTGCCCGCTGCCGTGGCCGGGCTCAACGACTGGGCGGAACTGTCCCGGGACCAGCGACGGGTGGGGCTGGTCCATGCCGCCGCCAACACCGTCGGCCTGACCCTGTACGCCGGTTCCCTCGCGGCCCGGTTGACCGGTCGGCACGGTGTCGGCCGGGCGCTGGCCTACCTGGGACTGGGCGCGGCCAGCGCCGGGGCGTACCTGGCGTACAAGCAGGGGGCGCAGGTCAGTCAGAGCGTTTCCGAGCTGCACCGGATGAGCGACGGCTGGCAGCCGGTGGCCGAGCTGGCCGGGCTGCCGCAGCGCACGCTGGTGACCCGCGAGGTGGACGACGTTTCGGTGCTCCTCTACCGGCACGGCGACGAGGTCACCGTGATGCTGGAGCGCTGCCCGCACCAGAGCGGCCCCCTGGGTGAGGGCGAGGTCCAGGAGATCGCCGGGCACGCCTGCGTGGTCTGCCCCTGGCACGGTTCGGCGTTCCGGCTCAACGGAGGCGAGGTCGTCCACGGCCCGTCCGCCACCGACCAGCAGGTCCTCCCGACCCGGATAGTCGACGGCACCCTCCAGACCCGCCTCCCCTGACCCTGCCCCTCCCAACCGGCCCCTGCCTCCCCGTCCTGTCGATCAGGAGGTTCGGGTCACGGTCGATCTCCACATCGACCCGAACCTCCTGCTCATCCGGACGAGGCCACCGGGGGCGGGTGGGGCGAGGCCAGTGGGACGGGGTGGTCAGTCGCGGCGGTGGCGGCCGGTCACCAGGTCGCGGGCGGCGGAGGCGCGGCTGCCGATCGAGCGGCCCGGGGGGCGGTCGGCGGAGGTCCGGGCGGCGACGATCCGGGCGGCCGAGGTGCGGCCGGCGGCCACCCGGACGGGACGGCGGCGCAGGCCGAGTACCGCGCCGATCTGTGCGCCGACGATGCTCGCCACCGCCAGTACCGCCGACACGGCCAGCGGTCGGTTGATCGTGTCTTCCGGGGTGGCCCGGGAGGCTCCGGCGGCCATCGCCGGTGGCACCCCGACGGGTCGCTCGGCCGGGGGCTGGGCGGTCTGCGGGGTGGCGGTCTGCGGGGTGGCGGGTCCGAGCTTCCTGGTCGGTTTCGGGGTGGCGGGCGTGCCCGGACCGGTCGGTTTCGGGGTGGCGGGAGCGACCGTACCGGCCGGCTTGCCCGGCGCGTCCGGCTGCTGCGGGCCGGCCTGGCCGGGGGTGGTGGCCGGTGGACGCGGGGACGGCTTGCGGGGCTTGTCCGGAACCAGGTGACCGCTGGCGTGCCGGCGGGCACCGGTGTCGTCGGCCTCGGCGGGCAGCTTGATGAGCTGACCCGGCCGGATCCGGTCGGCGTCGCGCAGGTGGTTGAGCCGGGCCACCTCGGGATAGCGGTCGAAGTCGTCCAGGTAGCGTTCGGCCACCTCGCCCAGGTAGTCGCCACGGGCCACCCGGTACACCGGCTTTTCGGCACCGTCGGCGGGACCGGCACCCGGGATGGGACCGAGACCGGAACCCGGTACGGCACCGAGGGCGGCACCACCGAGGCCGGCGCTGGGGGCGGCGCCCAGGCCGGTACGGGAGGTGTCGAGCGTCGTCGCCACGCCGGTTCCGGCGGCGGCCGGCAGGGGTTGGGTCAGGGTGGCCGCCGCGCTCGCCGCCGGGCTGGCCGCGATGATCAGGGCGACCGAGCCCAGCAGGGCCGCCGCCGCCCGCTGCTGCCGACCCATCCCGGGCAGCCGGGGCGTCTGTCGGCGGGTCACCTGGGCACCCAGCTCCACCAGCACCGAGAAGGCGAACGTCGCCCAGCCGAACCAGCCGACCAGTGCCAGCGCCCGGATGAAGAGCTGGCCGTCGTCCCGGCTGGTCAGCAGGGTGCCGACCTCGGTGAGGGTGGGCAGGTGGTCCGGCAGGGGGTTGCCGGCGAAGGCGAGCAGTGCGACCGGTGCCCCGGCCAGCAGCGCCACCAGGACCACCAGTGACCCGAAGCCGGTGAGCAACTGCCCGGTACGTCGGGCGGCGGAACCACGCGGTGTGGTCATGCTGCCCTCCTTCCTACGGTCTGCCGGTGCGGGGGCACCGGATGAGCGGGCCTACGGTCCGCCGGTGCGGGTCACCAGGTGAGCGGGCCTACGTTCTGGGAGCGGGGGAGTCAGGTCACGGTCGGGGAGGGTGCGGCAGGTGGGTCATGGTCGGTCGGTGAGGGTGCGGGCGGTCGCCTCGGCGGAGACGGTGACGGTGCGGTCCATGCCGATCAGGCCGAGCAGGTGCCGGCGGTAGACGACGGTGACGCGTACCCGGATCTGCTTCTCGCCGGCGACCACCGGGAAGCTGACCTGCTGGCCGGTCACGTCGGGGTTGCCGCGCAGGTACTGCGCGACGGCCGCGCGGGCACCCGGCTCGTCGATCACCTTGGGCCGGCCCTCGATGGCGGCGGCCCGGTCGATCACCTGCCCGCCGCTGCGGGCCGCCTCGGCGGCCAGGTCGTCGGCGCGTTGCAGGCTACGCAGTTGGCCCGCACCGTCGTACGCGGCACCGATGACCGCGAGTATGCCGAGCATGGTGACGGCGAGGAAGAGGCTGATCCGGCCCTCGTCGCCGGTCGGGCGCGCGGTCATCGCCGGGTCCGGTAACGGTCCAGGGGGGAGGCGAAGGTCGCCTCGACCCGCTTGTCGCCCATCGGCAGCCCGGGGAAGCGCATGCCGGCGAAGGAGACGGTGCAGCTCACCCGGACCCAGATGCTCACCGGTTCGCCGAGGGGGCTGCGGAACGCCGCGTTGACCGACGTGTGGTCGGAGTGCAGGGTGGACCCCCAGACCGTGACCTTGGGTGCGCTGGCGCAGTTGAGGCCACGCCAGTCGAGCTGCCGGCGGGCGGCGGCCCGGGCGGCGCTCTCCGCGGTGCCGGCGTCGCGGGCGATCGAGGCGGCCCGCGCGGCGTCGTGCGCCGCCGCCTCCACCGCCTCGTCGGCGACCGCGACCCGGCCGGCCACCCCGGCCACCATCAGCAGCGCGAGGAACGCCGGGGCCAGCACCGCCACCTCCACCGACACCGATCCCCGGGTACGCTCCGCGGCCAGCCGGGCCGACGGGCCGGCGGTGGACCGTCCGGTGGGGACGGCGGCCCGGTCGCTGCGTGCGGCCCGGCCGGTCAGCACGCCGCGCCAGGTGCGCCGGGGCGGGTCGGCGGTCACGGGTCGGTCCACCGTTCGACGGTGCCGTGGGCGGTCTGCCGCACGTCGAACCGGACGGCCGGGATGACGCTCAGGGACTTCCCGGTGACCGTGCAGGTCACCTCGGTGGCGGTGGTGGCACAGGTGGTCCTCGCGCCGACCAGCCAGTCCCCGGCGGCACCCAGGAAGTGCTTGGCGCGGGCCTCACCCGCCCCGGCCGGCGCCTGGAGGACCCGTTGCGCGTTCACCCCGCTCTGGGCGGCGTGCATCGCCGTGGACCGGGCCACGAACCAGGTGGCGATCTGGACGGAGCCGAAGAGCAGCACCAGCACCGCCGGCATCACCACGGCCAGCTCCACGGGGTTGGCCCCCCGGTCCGTACCCCCGACGGTGAGCCGGCGGCGGACGGCCCGGCCGGCGGCGCGCAGCCCGGTCGGGGCGGCGTGGCCGGCGTCGGATGCGCGCAGGGGTGCGCACCGGGACCGGTCTGTCAGGTCCCGGTGCGTACCGGCCAGGGGGACGCGGGTCACTTGCTCGGGATGTCGTTGATCCATCCCTCGGCCTTGGTCTTGACCAGGGCGGTGACGGCGATCCCGGCGGCGACCAGACCGGCGATGATCACGGCGGTGGGGACCGGGCTGTCCCCCCGTTCCGCCTCACGGCGTAGCTCGGCCAGGCGGGCCACTGTGGCGACGTAGAGGAAGGTGACGAGGTGCATGGCAGTACTCCTTGGGGAGGTGGGTTCGCTCAGAGGCGGGCGACGAACGGATAGAGGACGAACGCCAGCAGCACGAAGACCAGCAGCGAGCCGGGGATGTCCAGCCGGCTGGTGATGCCCTCGGCGCGGGCCAGGTTGTCGGTGCGGATCTGGTCGCGGAGCGACTCGGCGCGGCTGCGCAGCGTCTCGTGCACCTGCGCGCCCTCGCTGCCCGAGGACCGCATGATCGCTCCGACGTCACCCAGCTCCGCGATGCCGATCTTCTCGGCCAGCTCCTGCAACTCGTCCCAGGGCGAGTGCATCTGCATCTGGGCGATCCGCAGCGACTCCCGGATGCGGGCGAACACCCAGCCGTCGCAGACCGCCGCGGCCCGTTCCAGCGACTGCACCGGGCCGTGCGCCGCCGACAACTGCAACGCCACCAGGTCCAGGTAGGTGCAGACCGCCGCGCGGAACTCGTCCCGGGCGGCGTCCGCCTTGGTCAGCACCGCGCGGTGCGCGAGCAGCGCGCACACCAGCGCCAACCCCAGACTGCCCAGCACCGGTACGACCACCGGCATGCTCACCCCGGCCAGGAAGAGCAGCGCCCCCGCCACCGTGGGGGTGGCCAGCCCGACCAGCGCGGAGAGCAGGATCGACATGGTGTACTGCTCGGGGGTCTGGTCGAGCAGGGCGAGCTGGCGGTGTGGCGGGCGCAGCCAGCGGGAGAAGCCACCCAGCCAGTCCGGCCCCCGCCCGGCGGCGACGGTGACGCCCGCTGGCTGGTGCAGGCGGCGCAGCGCGGGGCCGAGCGCCGGGGAGGCGGGCAGCACCTCCCGCACCAGCAGGAACAGGCCGAGCCCGATGGCGGCCCCGCCGAGCACCGCGATGGTGAGCTGCCAGTTGAGCGTCATGCGACCAGCTCCGCCGGGTCGGGTCTGGGCAGGAACCGGGGCGGCGGCGGGGGCTGGCTCATCGAGCGCACCCAGACCAGCAGGGCGACGAACGCCGTCCCGAGCATCGCCATCAGCACCTGGCCGAAGAACGTCCCGTACGGCCGGATGTACTCGGTGTTGACCAGCCCGTACGCCAGCACCGCCAGGGTCATCCCGGTGAGGAAGCGGACCGCGAACCGGGGCTGGGTGCGCTTGGCCTCCACCTCGCGCCGGGTGGCCACCTCGGCGGACGCGGCGGCGGCGATCGAACCGAGCACGTCGCCGAGGCGCTCGCCCCGGTCGGTCAGGTGCAGGATCAGCGCGGCGACCACCTGGTCGCAGACCGGATCGCCGATCTCGTCGGCGAACGCCAGCAGGGCGGACCGGGCCGTCCAGCCGGCCTGGAGGCGGGCGGCGAGCAGCCGTACCTCGTCCTCGACCTCGTGCGGGACGGTGGCGATGGTGGTGATGATCGCCTGTTGGAGGCCCTGCCCGGTGTTGGAGACGTCCTTGAGCCGGCGGGTCCACTCGCCGACCGCCTCGATCCGGGCGATCGCCCGCTCCTCGGCCCGGCCCACCGCGAACAGCCACGGCACCCCCGGCACGGCCACCGCCACGATCAGCCCCACCACCGGCAGCCCGGTCAGCAGGAACGCCAGCGCCCCCGCCACCGCCGCCGCGCCCAACGTCATCTGGTGGGCGCGCTGGTCCCGGCGGTTGGTCCCCGGACCGAGCCAGAGCCGGCGCAGCCCGGTGGTCGAGGTCCGGGTCGGTCGGGTGGGCTCGGTGGTGCCGAACAGCGCCACCACGGCGAGCACCATCCCGCCGACGCAGGCCGCCCCGGAGACCACCGCGAGCAGTTCGATGGTGCTCATCGGCGCACCACCGGGGCGAGGCGGCTGTGCCGGGGGCGACGCCACGCGCCCGCCCCGGCCTCGATGAAGCGGGACAGCAGCCGGGCGTCGTAGCCGACCCGCAGCAGTTGACCCCGGACACGTTCCGGCAGGTGGCGGGGGATGGCCCGACCGTCCGGGCCGGGGCCGAAGACGGTGGTGGTGGTGATCCGGTTGGCGTCCCCGACGCCGATCACCTCCTCCACGTGGGAGACGAACCGGTGCTTGCGCCCGCCGATCGCGGTCTCGTCCTCGACGGTGACGTAGACGATCAGGTCGAGGGCGTTGCCGGCCATCCGGCGGGCCTGGTCGACGGTCATCTCCCGGCCGTGGGCCAGCGCCAGCTCGATGATCCGCTCGCTGACCCCGGCCGGGGTACGGGCGTGGATGGTGCACATCGACCCACGGCTGGTGGTCATCGCCTGGAGCATCGGCACGATCTCCCGGGACCGGACCTCGCCCACGATGATCCGCAGCACGCCCATCCGTAGCGAGACCGGGATCAGGTCGGCGATGCTCACCTCGCCGGCCGGGCGACCGTCCAGACCACGTTCGCCGTGCCCCTCCCGGGACTCGAAGCTCATCACCGCCCGGTGCTTGTCGCCGCGGCGGGCCGGCAGCAGCTCCCGGCTCTCCTCCAGCAGCACGTACGGTTCGTCGGGCGGGATCTCGTCCATCAGCGCCCGGATGACCGTGGTCTTGCCGGCCCCGGCCAGCCCGGCGACCATGATGTTCAACCCGGCCCGCATGGACGCGCGGAGGAAGTCGCGCAGCAGCGGGTCGATCATCTCGTCCAGGTCGGGACGGCTGCCGGCCAGGTCGTCGAGGCTGACGTCCAGCGTGTTGTGCTTGCGGATCACCGCGTACGGGCGGTGGCTGACCAGGAACACCGCCGCCAACCGGCTGCCGTCGGGCAGTTGCAGGTCCAGCGTCGGCTTGGAGGTGGACAGCGACCGCTCGGTGGCCCCGGCCCGGCGGGCCGCCGCCTGGAGGATCTCCACCAGCTCGTCGTCGCTGTCGGCGATCGGCTCGCCCCAGTCGACGCCGCCGCCGTGCCGGGTGATGCGCACCTGGTCGCAGCCGAGGATGTGCACCTCCTCGATGGAGTCGTCGACCAGCAGGGTCTGTAGCCGGCCCAGCCCGACCAGCTCGGCGGTCACCTGGTCGAGCAGGGTCCGTTCCTCGTCGGCGCTGAGCGGGGTGCCGGCCCGGCGTACCGCGTCGGCGTAGCCGGAGACCACGGCGACGGCGAGCCGGGCCCGCTCGACCTCTTCGGCGTCGGCGTCGAACTCCCGGCCGCGCTGCCACTGGGTGAGCCGTTCGCTCAGCTCCCGACGCAGTTCCCGGACCAGCGCGAAGTCGACCTTCGGCCGGGGCGGGGCTGCCGCGGGTGCGGGTGGGGCGGCGACGGCCCCGGTGGTCGGCGGCGGCACGGGGGTGTGGTGCCGGCCGTTCACCGGTGGCAGCGGCGGCACGGTGGAGGTGACCCCCGGTGCCGGGGTGCGCGGGTCGTGGGAGACCGGCTCAAACCGCATCCGGCACCCCCTGCGCCGGGGCGGGCCAGGCCAGTCGGGCCCGTCGTTGCTCCAGCAGCTCCCGGACCGGGGTCTCCAGCGCCGACGCCGCGCGCAGCAGCGGGCGTCCGGCGCGGACGGTGCCGCCGAAGCTGAGCGCCTGCGCGGTACGCCGGTCCTCCGGCATCCGGGCGATCACCGGCATCCCCAGGGCCTTGCTGATCTCGCCGTTGCCGTGGCCGTCGCCGACCACCACCAGTCGCAGCGTGCCCGGGGGCACCCGGTGGTCGGTGAAGTCCCGTTCGATGGCCCGGATCATCGACCGGGTGCCGGAGAGGGCGGGTAGCTGGGCGCGGGTCACCAGCAGCACCACGTCGGCGGCGCGCAGCAGCGGCCACGGCGGCCCGAAGACCTGAAGTCGTCCACAGTCGACGATCACATCATAGCCGGGGCGGCCCTTCTCCAGGGTGCGGAAGAAGTCGGCGAACCGCTGCCACAGCGGGGCGACGCTGCCGGCCTGCGCCGGGTCCACCACGCCGGGCAGCAGCAGCCGCTCCCGCCTCGGCGCGTCCAGGTCGACCAGTTGGGACCAGAACGTCGCCTCCAGGCTGCCGTCGCGCAGCTCACCGACGGCCAGCTCACCGATGCCGCGTGGTCCGTCGAGCGCGCCGCCCAGGTAGCCGGCGAGCACCGAGCCGCCGGCCGGGTCGCACTCGGCGAGCACCAGCCGCCGGTGCCAGCTCAGGGTGCAGGCCAGCGCCGTGGTGGTGACGCCGGGCGACCCCTTCGCCGAGACCAGCGCGATGATGGCCATGGTCAGGCCGCCTCGGTCAGCACGAGGGCGATCCGGTCCTGGGCGGCCAGCACCACCACCGCCGGGACGTCCCGGACGGCGAGCGCCAGGTAGACCACCACGTCGTCGTTCTCCGGGGTGACCGCGTCGATCACGGTGGCCGTGAACCGGGTGGTGGAGGACTGGTTGTCGGCGTCCTCGTCCGGGGTGCTGACCAGCAGCACCTTGTCACCGGGGTGCAGCTTGCGGGCCGGCACCTTGCTCGGCTCCAGGCCCAGCGCGATCTGCTGCTGCCCCTGGCCGAGCAGCGGGGCGTCGGTGAGCTGGGCCATGGTGAGCAGCGAACCGGGGACCAGCGACACGGCGGCCCGCTTGCCGACCACCTCGTCGCGCTTCTTCGCCGGCACCGGGGACAGCCCCGCGCCCCCGGAGACCCGCACGCTGACCAGGTCGTCGGCGGTCAGGATGCGGCCCACCTCGACCGGACGGGCGATCGCCAGGTAACTGCCGGTGGCCCGGACCGAGGTGACCGCGAAGGCCGCGCCGAGGCCACCCAGCGCGATCAGCAGCACGGCGAGGCCGAGCAGGCCGGGCCGGGTACGGCGCTGCCGGACCACCTTGGGCGGGGTGACCGGGGCATCCACCGGGACGCCGTTGCGGGTGGCCAGGCTCACTGGGAAATCTCCGTTCGGGACTGCGGGGCGGCCTCCAGCAGCCCGGCGGGCGGGCCGCCGACCACCACCCGCCAGGACGGTGCGCGGTGGACGCTCATCGGGTCACTACCTGGAGTTCGTTGATCTGGATGTCGATGACGCCGCTGGTGCGGGTCTGCGGGATGGTGCCGCTGCGGCCACCGCCCTCCCAGCGCACGTTCCAGAAGGTGGTGGCGCTGACCCGGTAGGTGCCGGCCCTGGGGTAGCCGTCGTAACCGCAGGTCGGCGACGGCTTGCCCGCCTTGGGGCCGGTCGCCTTGTACGGCGTGCCGGGGCCGGTGCAGGTGACCTTCCTGCCGTTGCCCATGTTCCACACGATCCGCTCGACCTCGGCGGTGATGGTGACGGTCAGTCCCCGGTCGCTGGCGGAGGCGGTCAGCGGGCCGAAGTAGTTCTGCCCGGTGCTGGCCCACATCCAGACCGGCAGGCCGACCAGGCCGGGCCCGACGCTGCGCCGGGGTGCCACCGACGTCCGGGGCGGCAGCAGGCTGATCGAGGCGAGCGCCCGGCGGGCCAGCTCCTCCGGGTCGGGCGGGGTGCCGAACCCGGGCGGCGGCCCGTCCAGCGGCACCACCGACTGGGCACCCAGGTCACCGCCGTTGCAGGTCTGGACGTACCACACCTGGCCCTCCGGGGCCTCGGGCTGCGGCTCGGCGACCTTGTAGTAGCAGCCGCTGCCGTTGTCGAACCAGCCGAGGAGCGGGTTGTAGCAGGGCAGCGGCTTGCCGTTCCACTGGCACTTCGGGGTGGCCCCGGGGCTGTTCGGGCTGCCCGGACCGTCGCCACCGCCCGGGTCACCGGGGGTGCCCGGGTCGTCGTCCCAGACGCTGCAGTCGTTCTGGCCGGGTGGGCACTCCACCCCCGGGCCGGCAGCCTGACCCGGGGCCGGCGGCGCGACCACGGCGACCAGCACGGCGAGCAGCAGGCCGGCGAGCGCCCGGCGGGGCAGGCCGCCGGTCTTGCCGGACAGCCCGCCGACGGGCCGCGACAGGCCGTGCCCGACGGGCCGCGACAGGATGCGCCGCGACAGGCTGCGCCCAGCGGGCTGCGACAGGCCGTGCCTGGTGGGCACCGGGCGGGTCGGGGTAGCGGTGCGGCCCGGGCCGGCGGGAGCGGGACGGGTGGGATCTGCGGGGGCAGCGGGGGTCGGCACGGGCGTTCCTTCCCGGGTCAGCATGGCTGGTCCTCGTGGGCGGCCCCGGAGCTGATCAGCCAACGGCCGTCCGGGTAGCGGGTCGCGGTGGCGGTCGCCAGGTGGCGGGTGCCGCCGGAGCCGGGCACCACCCGCTTGTCCTTGGCGTAGACCAGCTTGTAGCCGGTGGCGTCCAGGCAGTCCTGGATCTCCACGGTCGGCGGGTCGCCGTCCAGGCTGACGGTGGTGACGGAGGGGTCGGACCTGAGCGTCCCGGTACGGACCGCGCCGTGCCGGCGGGTGTCGTCGATGGCCACCCGGACCCGGGTGAGCAGCGGGTCGGCCAGGAACCGGGTCAGCTTCGGGTGGCGGGGGTCGCTGGTCCGGCTCGCCTCGCGGGAGGCTTCCAGATAGCCGGCGTACGCCGCCAGTGCGGCGCGCTCGGCGGCCCGTTCGGCCTCGGTGGGCTGGCGGGTGTCGCTGGCGGGGCGGGGAGTGGGTGCGGCGGTCGTCCCGGGTGGGTCGCCGCAACCGGCGACGGAGCCGGTCAGCGCGGCGACGACCAGGCAGGTGGTCCAGCGGCGGGAGCGCCCTGTACGCATTGCCGTGCCCCTCCTCGGTACACCCGGCGGCGGCGATGTGGTCGGCCTCCGGGTGTGCGGCGGTACGCCGGGACGATGTCGGTCGGACATCGCCGGGTGCTGCCGCATTTACCAGTGTGGATCATGTGTGACATGTGGAGTGTGTCGTCCGGTGCGGCCGGTGACGCGATTCTCGGGGTTGCGTCCCACCCAAGGGGCGAGCATAGGCTGACGTGCGCCGATACAACAGAGGCAATTCAACCGCACACTCTCAGTGATGGGCAGGAGTGACCGAAGGTGGGCGATGTCCATGGTGGTCGACCGGCGTCGGCGGTCTCGGCCGATCGTGGGCGGGTGCCCTCCGATCAGATCGGCCCGACCGGCGAACCGCCCGCGTCACCCGGGGATATGGGACGGGTGGATCGGAGTCGCCCGATACGTTCCCCGGCTGCCGCCGCCCCGGCCCCCGCGGTGCCCGGGGAGGTAAGGGTCGACCCGGTATCCACTCCGGACACCTCCCCGATATCGGACCGTTATCCGGACCCGGGCGGGAAGTCACCCTCCGTGTTCCCCGTCCGGCGGCTGGCGGCGACGCTGGCGGTCGTCCCGGTGCTCCGGGCGGCGGTCGCCCGGTACGCCGTACCGCCGGGGGTGGCGGACCGGACCGGGTGCGCGGGCTGCGGCGCTCCGGTCGGGCTGGACCGGCCACTGCCGGCGCTCGGGCCGGCGGCGCGTTGCCCGCGCTGCCGGGGGCGGATCGGCGCGGCACCGTTCGCGGTCGAGGCGCTGTCGCTGGTGGCCGTGGCGGTGCTGGTGCTGGTCGACGGGGCGGTGGCCGAGCGGGTGGCGCTGGCCTGGTGGCTCTGTTGCGCGGTCCCGCTGGTCCTGGTGGACCTGGCGGTGCACCGGCTGCCGGACCGGCTCACCTGGCCCGCCGCCGCCGGCACCTGGGCGTTGCTCGGGGTGGCCGCGCTGGCCGGGGCGGGAGCCGGGCCGTGGCTGCGCGCGGTGACAGCCGGTACGGCGCTCGGGCTGGCCTTCGCCGCCACCACGCTGCTGCTCGGCCGGCGGGGGTTCGGCCTCGGTGACGCCAAGTTGGCGCTGGGGGTGGGGGCGTTGCTCGGCTGGCAGGGCTGGGGCGTGCTGGTGACCGGCCTGGTGCTGACCTTCCTGCTGTCGGCGCTGGTCAGCGTGGCCCTGTTGGCGACCCGTCGGGTCGACTGGTCCAGCCACCTGCCGTTCGGCCCGTTCCTGGTCGCCGGCACCTGCGCCGCCCTGCTCCTGCCCGCCTGACCGCCTGGCGGCCCCAGGGGCCGGGTCGTGCCCACCGGCCGGCGACCCCCGGCCGGAGTCGTGCCCACGGGGCCAGGGTCGTGCTCACCGGGCCGGGGATCGTGCTCACCGAGCCAGGGTCGTGCTCACCGGGCCAGGGATGGTGGTCACGGGACCGGAGGCGCGCTCACGGGCGGGGGCGCGGGCCGGTGGCGAGCGGTTCCCGGCGGGCCGTGGCGGAGTGCCGGCGCAGCATCTCGGCGAGCGGGCGGGCGGTCAGCAGGGTGGTCAGCAGGGTGACGGCCAGGCCGAGGAGCAGGCCGGCGAGCACGTCGTGCGGGTAGTGCACGCCCACGAAGACCCGGGAGAACGCGGCGAGCAGGGCCAGCGGGGCGGCGAGCAGCCCCCACCGGGGGGAGAGCAGCCCGATCGCGGTGGCCAGCGCCCCGGCGATGGTGGCGTGGTTGCTCGGGAAGGACCAGTCACCGATGGCCGGGCAGGGTCCGGCCAGGACGGTGACCGCCGCCCGGCAGGGCCGGTCCTGGTCGACCAGCGACTTGAGCACCTCGCTGCACCCGTACGCCAGGACGACGGTGGCCGGCGCGACCAGGGCGACGGCCCGCCCCCACGGGTCGGCGCGGAGCAGCCGGGGTGCGGCGACGGCCACCAGCAGCAGGCCGAGCAGCAGGATCACCCCCTCGGTGAAGTGCACCGCGAACCACTGCACCGGGGTCGGGGCGGAGTCGGCCAGCTCGATCACATCGCGGTACCATTCCGCGCTGATATCGGGAATATCGGTTGTGCCGGTCCAGGACATGACTCACCTCACCAAAGATTAATACCGGTTCCAGATCCGTCATCGCGGAGAAAACCCCTGAACAGCTCACATCGTGCAACGGTGAGGGGTCGCTCCGGGCCTTCGTCACAGCCTTTTCACAGCGGCCCGGCGATTGGCGGTCCACCACCGCCGGGTACTCCTCCGCCGTGCAGATGGACGACACCTGGCAGCTCCGGCGCTCCACCACCGACCTGGACCGACTCGGCGAGACCGAGTCGGTCTTCGCGCTCGCCAACGGCTGGGTCGGCTGGCGGGGCACCCTCGACGAGGGCCAGCCGTACGGCATGCCCGGCAGCTACCTCAACGGTCTGCACGAGCGGCGGGAACAGAGCTACCCCGAGGACGGGTACGCCTTCCCGCAGGAGAGCGACACCGTGATCAGTGCGCCCAACGCCGCCCTGATCCGGCTCTGGGTGGCCGGTGAACCGCTGGACCTGCGCACCGGCACCGTCCGCACCCACGAACGGACCCTCGACCTGCGCGCCGGGGTGGTACGCCGGCACACCGAGTGGATCTCGCCGGCCGGGCACGGCGTGCGGATCCGCAGCACCCGGCTGGTCTCGCTGCCCCGGCAGGCGGTCGCCGCCGTCCACTACCAGGTCGAACCGCTCGACGACCGGCCGGTCGAGATCCGGGTCTGCTCGGACGTGCTGGCCAACGAGCGGGTGCCCGAACGCGGCGACGACCCCCGGGCCGCCTCGATCGTCCACGACCCGCTCACCGCCGAACTGCACCGCCCGGACGGTCACCGGGGCGTGCTGGTGCACCGCACCGACCGCAGCGCCCAACGGGTCGCCGTCGCGGTCACCCACGAGACGGAGATTCCGGCGGGCTTCACCGACGGCGACGACCACACCCCGGACCGGCTCCGGATGACCGTCGAGGGCCGGCTCGCCCCGGGGGAGCGGGTGCGGCTGACCAAGTTCGCCGCGTACGGGTGCGCGCCGGTCGACGACGGCACCCCCGACGAGCTGGCCGATCTGGTCACCGCCGAGGCCGACGCCGCCCGCCGGCACGGGTTCGACGCGCTGCTGGCCGACCAGCGGGCCGTCCTCGACGAACGGTGGCGCACCGCCGACGTGGAGATCGACGGCGACGCCGAGCTTCAGCAGGCCGTCCGGTTCTCGGTGTTCCACCTGCTCCAGGCCGGTCGACCCGACGGGGACCGGACCATCGCGGCGAAGGGGCTCACCGGCAACGGCTACGACGGGCACGTGCTGTGGGACACCGAGAGCTACGTGCTGCCGGTGCTGACGTACCTGCTGCCCGAAGTGACCCGGGGCGCGCTGCGCTGGCGGCACGCCCACCTGCCCGAGGCCCGGGAACGCGCCGCCGAGCTGCGGCTGACCGGCGCGACCTTCCCCTGGCGGACCATCGGCGGCCGGGAGTGCTCCGGCTACTGGCCCGCCGGCACCGCCGCGCTGCACGTCAACGCCGACATCGCCGACGCGGTGCTGCGCTACGTCACGGTCACCGGCGACCAGGCGTTCCTCGCCGACACCGGGCTGGAACTGCTGGTGGAGACGGCCCGGCTCTGGGCCGGCTACGGCCACTGGTCCGACGACGGCGCGTTCCACGTCACCGGGATCACCGGCCCCGACGAGTACGCCGCCCTGGTCGACGACAACGTCTTCACCAACCTGATGGTCCGGCGCAACCTGCGGGGGGCCGCCGACGCCGCCGAAGGGCACCCGGAGCGGGCCGCCGCGCTCGGCGTCGACCCGGCCGAGATCGCCGGCTGGCGGGCCGCCGCCGACGCCGTGCACCTGCCCTACGACCGCAAGCGCGGGGTGCACCAGCAGGCGGCGGGCTTCACCGACCAGCCCGAGTGGGACTTCGCGGCGATGACCGACGACGACTATCCGCTGCTGCTGCACTATCCCTATCTGGAGCTGTACCGGCGGCAGGTGGTCAAGCAGGCCGACCTGGTGCTGGCCATGCAACGCTGCCCGGGGGAGTTCACCGCCGAGGTCAAGGCCCGCAACTTCGCCTACTACCAGGCCCGCACCGTCCGCGACTCGTCGCTGTCGGCCGGCTCGCAGGCGGTGCTCGCCGCCGAGCTGGGCCACCTCGACCTGGCGTACGACCTGTTCGCCGAGGCGGCGCTGCACGACCTCGCGGACCTCGGCGACAAGACCAGCGACGGGCTGCACCTGGCCGCGCTGGCCGGGGCGTGGACCGCCGTGGTGGAGGGCTTCGGCGGGCTGCGCGACGACACCGGTGTGCTGGCGTTCGACCCCCGGCTGCCGGCCCCGATCGACCGGCTCGCCTTCCACCTGCGGTGGCACGGGCAACGGCTGCGGGTCACCCTGACCCGGGGCGAGGCCCGCTACGAGCTGCCCGACGCCGACCCGACGACGACCGTCGAGCTGCGGCACGCCGGGGAGCCGGTGACCGTCACCGGTCGGGCCGCGGTGACCCGGCCGATGCCGCCGGTGCCCGACCCGGGGCCGGAGCCGCCGTCACCGTCCGGCCGGCGGCCCGCCCGTCGGGCCTGAGCCGCCGCTGTGCCCGCCCGTCGGGCCTGAGCCGCCGCTGTGCCCGCCCGTCGGGCCTGAGCCGCCGCGCATCCGTTCCCGCACGGCGGCCAGCTCCTCGAAGGCGTACGCCCAGTTGTGGCACTTGAAGCTGCGCAGCCCGGTGACCGGGGTGTGGCAGTCGAGGCAGTGCACCCCGGCGATCGCGTCCGGGACCTCGGTGTTGACGTACCGGCGGTCGCCGAGGATCACCGTGGCGATCAGCGTCGGGTCGTGCACACCCTTGAGGGCCGAGGCGACGATGTCCAGCCAGGTGGCCCGGCGTCCGCACTTGGGGCAGTCCGGCTGGTCACCGCTGACCCACAGGGGTGCGCCGATGCTCTGCGCCGGCATCCCGAGGAGCTTCTCCAGCCGGCGTACGTCGTGTTCCGGGGTGGTCCAGCGGTGCCGCCCCGGCAGCGAGGCGGGTGAGTCGTACACGGCCCGGAACAGGGCCGGGTCCACCTCCACGGTCTCCCGGGCAGTGTCCATCGGGGCCTCCTCGGCGACAGGCGATGTCACCGTCATACCGGCCGGTGGCGGCTGTGCGCAGCCGGCTCGCCGACACGGCGGGTCAACATGTCGTCGCCCCGGGTGCTAGACATCGGGGTGTGCCGCCGTGCGGCGGTGGACCATGAGCGGAAGGGGAGGGCCGGTGACCGCGCCGACCGACGCCGAGCAGAGGCCGAACGTGGCCCGGATGTACGACTACTACCTCGGCGGGTGCCACAACTTCGCCGCCGACCGGGCCGCCGCCGAACAGATCCTGCGGATCTTCCCGGACACCGGGATCGCCGCCCAGGCCAACCGGCACTTCCTGCGCCGGGCCGTCCGGCACGCCGCCGAGCTGGGGGTACGCCAGTTCCTCGACATCGGTGCCGGGCTGCCCACCCAGGGCAGCGTGCACGAGATCGTCCGCCAGGTCGCCCCCGACTCGGCGGTGGTCTACGTCGACTACGACGAGGTCGCCGTCGCGCACGCCCGGCGGTTGTTGCCGGTCGACCGGCGGATCACCGCGGTCCGGGGCGACCTGCGCCGGCCGGACGAGCTGCTGGTCCGTCCCGAGGTCCGGGCGGTGCTCGACTTCGACCGTCCGGTCGCCGTGCTGCTGGTGGCGGTGCTGCACTTCGTCACCGACGCCGAGCAGCCGTGGGACGCGGTGGCCCGGCTGCGGGAGGCGACCGTCCCCGGCAGCCCGCTGGTCGTCTCCCACCTCACCACCGACGGTGCGCCGCCGCTGCCGACCGAGCAGGGCCAGGCGGTCTACCGGCGCAGCAGCGCCCCGCTGCTGCCCCGCCCGCACGCCGAGGTGCTGCGCTTCTTCGACGGGTACGACCTGGTCGAGCCGGGTCTGGTCCGGGTGGCCGACTGGCGGCCCGACGGGGAACCGCAGGAACGGGTCTCCCACGGCTACGCCGGGATGGGCCTGCGCCGCTGACGGCTCCGTCCCGCCGGGGCGCGGTTCACGGTGTCGTCGGCGGTCTCCGGGAGCCGGGGTGCCGGCCGAGGTGGAGGACCAGCAGCGCGACCAGCGCCCCGGCCACGCCGAGGGCGTACATGGCCGGCACGCCGGTGGCCAGCGTCGCCCCGCCGGCCGTGGTGCCCAGGCCGATGCCCAGGTAGATGGCGGACGAGTTCAGCGACACCACCAGCGGGGCCTGCTGCGGTGCGGCGCTGATCAGCCGGTGCTGCTGGGCTGGGGTCTGGCACCAGCTCGCCGCACCCCAGCCGGCCACCAGCAGGCCGACCAGGGCCGTCGGCGCGGAACCGGTGCCGCTGAGCGCGCCGAGCCCGGCCAGCGCGACGGCCAGCGTGGCGTACCCGACGGCCAGCACCGGCACCGCGCCCCACCGGTCGGTGGCGTAGCCGGAGGTCACGTTGCCGGCGACCGCCCCCAGGCCGTAGAGCAGCAGCATCAGGCTGACCTGGTACGCGTCGACGCCGAGCGCGCCGAGGGCCGGCGCCGCGAAGGCGTACACGGTGTAACTGGCGGCCATGCCGATCACGGTGAGGGGCAGCACGGTGAGCACGGCCGGGTGGCGCAGCGCGGCCACCCGGGCGCGTAGCGGCACCGTCGGGCCACCCGGCAGCGCGGGCATGGCCAGCCGGACGGCCACCGCGACGGCGGACGCCAGCAGGGCCACCGCGACGAGCGCGGCCCGCCAGCCGAGCCAGTGGGCGGTCAGCCCGCCGAGCGGGACGCCGAGGGCGGTGGCGACGGTGAGCCCGCCGATCACCACGGCCAGCGCCCGGCCCCGCAGCGTCGGCGACACCAGGGACGCGGCGGCGGCCCCCGCGTTGGGGGTGTACGCGGCGGCACCGGCGGCGGCGACGATCCGGCCGGCGACCAGCACCGCCAGCGTGTCGGCCAGCGCCGAGAGCAGGTTCCCGGCGGCGAGCACCAGCAGCGCGGCGACGAGCAGGGTCCGGCGGGGCAGCCGGGCGGTGACGGTGGACAGCAGCGGGGCGAGGATCGCGTACGAGATGGCGAACACGGTCACCGACTGGCCGGCGGCGGCGGTGGACACCCGCAGCTCGGCGGCCAGGTCGGGCAGCAGCCCGGCGACCACGAAGGCGTCGGTGCCGACGGCGAAGGTGCCGGTGGCGAGGATCAGCGTGAACCGTAGGCCCCGGCGGGGCGGGGTGGTGGTGGCCGACCCCGGGCCGGCGTGGGCGCGCAGGTGCGACATGAGGTCAGCGGGGTGGTAGCGCGGCGTAGCGGCGGCGGGTGCGTTCGGCCGCCTCCGCGGGGGCTGCGGCGAGCAGGTCGGCCAGGGTGTGACCGGCCAGCTCACGTCGCCAGGCCAGGTCGGCGCGGTGCATCACGGTGCTGATGGCGCACGGGACGCGGAACTCCGGCGCGGCGGGGTCCACCCCCGCGCCGCGTTGGCGGATCTCGGTGCAGCGGAACGGGTTGTCGGCACCGTCGATCGCCACCGTCACGGCCAGCACGGTCACCTCGGCCGGGGGCCGGGCGAGCCGGAACCCGCCGCGTGCGCCGGGCACCGACCGGAGGATGCCGGCCCGGGTGAGGGCCTGGAGGCACTTGGTCAGGTATGCCGGGGGTAGCGCGAACCATTCGGCGAGGCGGGCGGCGGGCATGGGGTGGTCGCCGATCCAGGCGAGGGTGAGGCAGCAGTGCAGCCCCCACTCGACCCGTTCACTCATCCGCATAACCAGGATATTACATGTCCTGATTCCGGTCGGGTGCCCGCGATACCGTGCCGATTCGGGGGGCAGAGGCTCCCTGCCTGCACACCGCATAATGGTGACGACCTCCGCGCGGACGGGCGGAGGCGCTGAGCAGCGACGGCCGCCGGCCGGGTGCCGGGGCGACGAGCGGAGACGGCGGTACGGTGACCCAGGCGATGCCGAACGTGACCCGGAACACCCGCCAGCGTGGCGAGGTGCTGGCGTTGCTGCGGGAGGTCGACGGCTTTCACACCGCGCAGCAGTTGCACCAGATGCTGGTGGCCCGCAAGGCCCGGGTCGGGCTGACCACGGTCTACCGCACCCTGCAACTGCTCGTCGACACCCAGGAGATCGACTCCACCCGGCTGCCCGGCGGCGAGCAGTTGTTCCGCCGGTGCAGCGAGAGCCGGCACCACCACCACCTGGTCTGCCGGCAGTGCGGCAGCACCGTCGAGGTGGCCGGGCCGGCGGTCGAGCGGTGGGCCGACCAGGTCGCCGCCGAACACGGCTTCACCGAGGTCGGGCACACCTTCGAGATCTTCGGTATCTGCGCGGGCTGCACCGCCCGCTGACCGGCGGCGCACACGCCGACGACGACCTTTTCGTTCCGCACAACGGCCTTTCCCCCGAATGCCGGCTTTTCTGGCTTTCCGCATAATGGCCTTTCGTCCGGACGTTGACCTTTCCGGCGTTCCGCATATCGTTCTTCTATCTGAATGTCGACCTTTCCGGCGTTCCGCACAACGACCCTTCGCCCGCACGTCGGCATTTTCGCCCGCACGCTGGCCTTTTGCCCGTACACCGGCCTTTTCGGCGGTCCGCACTCCGGTCGCCGGTGGCGGGCGCTACGCACGGTGCCGGACCGTGATCCCCCACCTTGATGGTTTCCTCGACCTGATCCGACTCATTGCCCGCCCGGGATGCCCGGTGGTGATTCCCGTGGCAAGCTCATCGACGAAAGTGATTCGTCCGCTGACAGTCCTGTCACTGTTCCCCCGGAGGCATTGATGAAAAAGTCGATCAGCGCTCTCGCCCTGCTGGTGAGCACGGCCGTGGTCGGCACGGCGACCCCCGCCGTGGCCGCTGCCGCCGACCAGGATTCGCACCGGCACTGCATCGCCAATCTGGACACCGGCCGGATCACCTGTGCCAGTGACCAGCAGCAGGCCCGCCGCCTCAGTGGAATCTCGGCGGCAGCACAGACGATTGCCATTTTCTACGACAGCACCGGATACAACACCGGGGCCGGCACGTTCACCTGGACCCAGTCCCGCGACTGCACCCCCGGTTACGACAGTGAATGGCAGTGGGACGACCTGAACAGCATCGGCTGGGGTAACCGGGTCAGCTCGGTGCACACCTACAACCAGTGCGACGTCAAATTCTTCAACAAGGTGAACTTCGGGGGGGCCGCCTCGACGTGGATCGACCAGTCGTCGAACCTCGCCAACATCGGCGACGGCTGGAACAACCGGGCGGGCTCGGTCAAGTTCTCCTGACCCGGACGGGCGACGCCGTACTGCCTCCCGGCCGGACGCCGGGAGGCAGTGCCCGGCCGTGGCATCGACCCGATCGTGGGTCTCCGGCCCGGACCGCGTTCGAGACCTAGCGTTGCCTGATCTCGCACCTCTCCGGGGGCGGCTCCGTGGTGTACCGCAGTTCGGCGCAGTACCGCAGCGAGCGGGCGGGTGACAGCCGCCATTCGTACCGGGCCGCCTGGAAGCCCATGTAGGTGAGGCGTCCACAGCACCGGAAGGGGGCGGTTGCGTTGCGCAGCAGGTGTTCCTCCGACACTCCGTCGATGCCGATATGCACCTTGAGCTGGTAGTCGACCACGCCGTGCGGGAACACTTCGTCGGTGTCGTACGAGGCTTCCAGCAGGAGGGGCAACTCGACCGTCTGGCCGGCGGTGAGGACGTGCGGCCGGTCGACGGACTCCCCGTCCTCCTCCCCGGCCCGGCTGCTTCGGGTGGTGGTGGGGGCCGGGGTGCCGTCGCGGCAGGCCAACTCCACGAAGGGGCCGTCCTGCTCGCTGAGCTGTACCTCGCCGACCGGGACCACCCTCGCCGACACCCCGTTCACGTCGAGGTTGCGCCGGGCGTGCACCGACAGGGTGTGGACCGGCTCGAAGCCCACCGGGATGCCCCCGTTGCGCTGCGCCCACTCGGCGAACCGGCGGCAGTCGTCGACCTGCGGCGGCGGACCCGCCTCGGCCAGGTCCCGGGTGACCTGGAAGGTCAGCTCGGTACCGTCCACGGTGCCGGTGATCCGGGCCGCCACGTCGACAGCCGGCCCGGAGTCGGAGGCCGGCACGCCGGACGAGTCCACCCCGCCGGACGGGCCGACCGGGTTCGACGGGCTGGACAGGTTCGTCGGCGGGGGCGGATCCGCCTGCCGCTTCCCGCCGTCCCGCGTGCCGAGCACCCGGACCACCCCGAAGGCCAGCAGCGCGGGCAGGACCAGGACGACGACGAGCAGGGCGGTCTGCCGCCGGCCGGTGTTCATGTCTTCCAGACCGGCGGGCCGGCACCGTCCGCCGTCCAGCCTCGGGTGAGGTGCACGTAGTACCGGTCCTGGTAGCGGGAGGCCAGGCCACTGCTGCGGAACGGCCGACCGTGGTCGTCGACCACCTGTACGCGCCGCTCACCCTGGAGATCGAGTTCCAGTTCGACCACCCATTCGCAGTACGACCGGTCGGTGTACGCCTGGACGTCGATGGTCAGCGGCTCACCCGGGGTCAGGGTCAACGTGCGACTGTCTACGTAGGCCGGGCCGAGGGTGTTGTTCTTCGGGTTGATCACACGGGCGATGCTGTCCGGCTCGTCCAGGTTGAAGCCGATCTTCAAGGGTTCTCCGTCGCCCTGGCTGGCCTGGAAGAGGAAGGTGCCGGAGACCGGCGCGGAACGCTTGAGCACCCGGGCACGGATCTGCCTGACGAACACCGGGCCGGTCCACTGGCCGATCGCGGAGATCCGGATCCGGGTGAGCAGTCGGGTGAGACGGTCACCGGAGAAAGTCACCACCCCGTAAACGACGTCCGGGAAGCCCTCCATACCCTCGTGGGGCGACCACTGCCTGGTGAGGAGCTGTTGCCGCTGGTCGCCGGTCAGTGGCACGGGCAGGATCCAGGCCACCGCCTCGTTGCTGCGGTTGTAGTAGTAGGCGTTGGCGGCGATCGGTGGCTTCCGTTGGGCCTCCGTCCGCTTGGCCTGCTCGACCGCGCGGTCGTCGCGTACCGCCTGCTCCGACGAGGTGATCCGGTTGGCGACCGCGCCGATCACCGCGCCGATCACCGCGCTGGCCGCCGTGCCACCCGCCGCCAGCAGCAGCTTCCGCCGGGTGGACCGGTCGGCTCCGGTCTCCGACTGTTCGTCCGACGGCGGTTGCGGTGGAGCCGCCGACTGCGGTGGCGCGGCCGGCGGTTGCGGCTGTGGCTGCTGGGGCGGGGGCTCGGCCGGCCTGCGCTGGCCCTTCGCCCGTCGGGGTTTGCGTGGTGGCACGCCGTTCACCTCCGCACGGCTGTCGATCCGACACGCTACGTCATGGCGGGCGGGGTTCGGCCCGGCAGGGCAGCCGTCAGCGGGGTGCGCTGCCGAACGCGCTGGACAGGTAGGCGCGGGAGTCGGCGAGCGCGCCCTCGATGATCCGGGCCGCCTCGCGGGCCTCCTCGGGCCGGTGCCCGGCCTGCACCTGGAGCCGGAACCGGGACGAGCCGGTCGGGGTCACCGGGAACTCCACCATGAACGCCAGCACCCCCCGGTCGAAGAGCAGCCGGTTGGCCGTCCGGGCCAGCTTCTCGTTGCCGATCAGCAGCGGCACGATCGGCGACGGCTCGCCCATGCAGGTCAGGCCCCGGCCGGTCAGCTCGTCGCGGAGGGCGTGGATGGCGGTGAAGAGCCTCGCCCGCAGCGCGTCGCCCTCGGGTGACCGGATGATCCGGGCGGCCTCCCGCACCACGGCCGTCTGCACCGGGGACAGCGCGTTGGAGAAGAAGTGCGAGCCGCCGAACATCTTGACGTACTGCTTGAGGGCCGGGGAGCGGGACGCGACGAAGCCGCCGTTGGAGCAGAACGTCTTGGAGAACGCCCCCATCACGATGTCGACCTCGCCGAGCAGGCCCTGCATCCCCAGCACCCCGGTGCCGCCCGGCCCCATCGAGCCGAGATCGTGTGCCACGTCGACCAGCAGCGTGGCGTCGTGCTCCCGGCAGACGCGTTGCAGGGTGACCAGGTCCGGCCAGTCGGCGTCCACCGAGAAGAGCCCGTCGGTGACCACGAGGATGCCGTTGCGGGTGTCGGTGGCCCGGATCTCGGCCAGGTGCCGGCGTACCGCCCCGACGTTGAGGTGTTCGTAGCGGACCACGTTGCGGGTGGCCGCCCGCGCGCCCTGCTGGAGGCAGGAGTGGGCCAGCCGGTCGATCAGGATGTGGTCGGACTGCCGGACCAGGCCGACGACCGCGCCGAAGCCGGCCGCCCAGCCGGTCGGGAAGAGCGTCACGTGCTCCAGCCCGACCAGCTCGCCGAGGGCGACCTCCAGGTCGTCGGAGATGCGGGTGTTGCCCAGCACCATCGGCGAGCCGGCGCTGTGCGGCCCGTAGTCGTGCATCGCCTTCGCCGCCGCCTCCCGGATTCCCGGGTGGGTGTTGAACGACAGGTAGTCCTGCGAGTTGAAGTTGATGCCCCGGGCCCGTCGGCCCAGGTCGTTGGTGATCTGGGCGACGCTGTCCGGCGCGGCCTCCAGCACCCGGGAGTACTGCCAGGTCTCGGTACGCCGGCGGGCCTGCACCCAGTCGTAGAAGTCCTCGGTACGGGTCAGCAGGTTGCGCCCGGCCGGTCGGTAGAAGTCGTAGGCGTTCTTGTCCAGCGCGTACTCCTCGTCGGGGTCGACGGGGTTGCGCAGGTGGGCCGGCTCCCACATCTCGGTCAGGTCCTCGACGAGCCGGGCCAGCTCGTCGTCGGCCCCGTCGAGGGCGGCGAGGTCGTCCCACGGGATGTGGGTGGCCCAGTTGCGGGTCATCTCGGAGACCTCCGACGCGGTACGCGCCATGGTCTCGACGTCCCCCCGTCGGGCCGCTTCGAGGATGATGCCGATCAGTTCGCCGTCTTCACGCTGGTCCAGCTCGATGGTCACGGTGTGGTCTCCCGGGTGCGTCAGGCGAACAGGTTCTGCTGGTAAGTGCGGGACGTCCCGGCGAAGTCGGCGAAGACCGCGTGGTCGGCGGACGACTCCTTGGCGGCGTCGTTGAGCAGGAAGAGGTTGGACGCCTGGAAGAACTCCGACACCGGGGCGACGTCGGCGTGGGTGGCGATGAACCGGTCGGTCTCCTGCTGGTTGCCGCGCAGCGCCACGAAGAGCTGCAACTCGTCGTGCCGGTACGGGCGCATCTCGGCCAGCGTGCACACGTAGTCGTGGTAGGCGGCGGCGTTCTGGCTGCGGCGGCGGCTCTCGTACCCGGTCATCGCCTCGTCGATGGACGCGGCCCCGCGCAGCCATCCGTCGAGTGCGGTGCTGGCCAGCTCGGCGTCGCGGAAGGCGTGGGTCATGCCGATCGCGGTGCACTGGTCCTTGGCCGACTCGGCGTCCCCGACGAGCACCCAGCCGGGGCCGTGCAACGGCCGCAGGAACGCCGACTGGTCCAGGGTGCCGTAGATGCGTTCCTGCCGGATCCCCTTGAGCCGGACGACGTCGCCCAGCTCGGGGCTGACAAAGTCCAGCGCCTTCTGGTAGTTGCCCGGCACGTCGGCGCGGAACTCCCGGGACCATTCGCTCGGCCCCCAGACCAGCACCATGTTCTGGTCGAAGTTGGTGGGCACCACCGCGCAGGCCAGCCGGCCGCGCCGGTGCAACTGGGCCGGGCCGAGGTCGAAGCCGGACCAGTAGCTCCAGTAGGCGAACGTGCAGCGGGGCCGCTCGTCGTACTTGGGCAGGTCGAGCGCGCGGGCGACGAACGAGTTCCGGCCGTCCGCACCGACGACGATCCGGGCGCGCTCCTCGACCGGTTCCCCGTCGGCGCCGCGCCCCCGGATGCCGACGACCTGGCCGTCCTCGACGATCAGCTCACGGACGGTGAAGCCGGTGCGCACCTCGGCACCGGCCCGGCCCGCCGCGTCGATCAGGATCTGGTCGAGCACCCGACGCCGCACCGAGGCGTAGCTCTGCACCACCCCCGAGTCGTCGCCGTGCAGGTCCCGGAAGTACTCCCGGAGCAGCTCGAGCGGCACCGACCCGGTGAGCCGGATGCCGTCGTTGACCACCTCGACGGTGGTGTGCGCGGGGGTCACCGCCAGCACCTCGTCGAGCAGGCCCCAGCGGTTGAGGTAGGACATCCCGTGCGGCCAGAGGAAGTGCGTCGAGATGACGTCGCTGGGGAAGGATGCCCGGTCCACCACCAGCACCCGGTGGCCCTGCCGGGCGAGCAGCAGCGCGGTGGACGAGCCCGCGCAGCGGGCGCCGATCACGATCGCGTCGTACATCTGTATCGGTCCTTCGTCGGCGGTGGCGGCGGGAGCGCCCGCCGGGGAGAGGCTGCCGGCAGGATTCCGCGCAGCTCACCCCGGGTGGCGTGCGGTGTCGGCCACCGGCGGTGGCTGGCCGAGCTGGACGCACGTACGTCCGTGCCGCCAGTCGGCGGAGAGCCTACCGTACGTCCACAGTGGATCTTCCGCGGAACAGTGTCGCCATTCCGACCGCCCCACCCGCCTGGTCCGCCCGGTCTCGGGGGTGTCGACCGGGCCGGGAGGTCGCTAGTACGCGCCGAGTGCTCGTAGCAGGTGGTGCATCCCGGAGGACGGGTTGTCGTCGGGAAACGCGGTGCCGTTGTTCGCGTGTCGCTTCTCCAGCGCCTCGGCTCGGCGGGCTGCCTGCTTTCGGCGAGACATGTAGATGCTGGCGTCGATGCTCTTGCCGGGGCGGCCGTCAAGGCTGCGGCTCGTCTTCTCGGCTTCGGCCGTGTCGATGAATCTGGTGTGCCCGCAGTGGTGCAGCATCAGCCACAGCTCGAAGCACGGGTTCGAGATCACCAGGCCGATACCCCTGGCCTGGGCGAGCTGCTTGGCGCGGAGCAGGTTCGGGTGGTTCTTCGGCCACTCCACATCGAAGATGCACCAGCACTCGTCCACCTCCGGGTCGGCCAGCCGGTCGGCGGCCATCTGCACGAGCGTGAGCGGGACGCCCTGGTCGGGGTGGATTTCGAGGTTCAGGGCGGTGTTGCCCGCGATCTCGGGCAGCCTCTTCAACCCGTTGACGTAGTCGGGCTCGGAGTTCTTCCCCTCGCAGAACACGACGACCGTGCGTAACTCCGGGCGTCGAGCGACGGTGCGCTTGAGGGGCTTTGATTCGCGGCGGCGTGGGCGCATCGTGTCGTCAGCCGATCAGACCGAGCGCCCGGAGGAACTCCGTCTGGTCGACCTGGGGGAGCGCACCGAACCGGCCGTGCAGGTAGGCACTCTCGAGGTTCTGCGATTTCCGTACCCGCTCACCGGCGAACTCGGCGAGCGCGCCGAGCCGGGTGGAACCGTCAGCCTGCTTCTCGGTGAGCCAGACCTCATCCCGGTTCAGGTGGTTGAGCAGGCTGGTGTCGTGCGAGGTGAAGATGAGCTGAGCACCGTGCGGGTTGGTGACCGGGCTCTGGAAGACCCGCAGCAGTTCAGCGGAGAGCGTCGGGTGCAGGCTGGCGTCCAGCTCGTCGAAGATGACGATCGACCCTGCCCGTAGCGCGGTCAGCACCGGGCCGATCAGGCCGAACCACGTCTTTGTTCCTTCCGATTCAGCGGAGAAATCAAGCGGTGTGGAGTCGTTGCCGGCCCTGTGTAGGAGACGTAAATGGCGTCGGGTTACGCTCGTGCCGGCGTCGGAGAAGACTTGCTCCCTAGTAACTACGACATCTTCGATGCCCAGATCGGCGAGACGTAGCAGTGCCAATGCCTGTTGTCGGTTGCTGAGAGCGGACCATTCTTTGTTCTCGCTGCCGGGTACGCTTTCTTCTTTGCTGGGCAGGGGCGGCAGCAATGGCTGGTCGTTGTCTGGTCCATCAAACCAACGGGTCGTAACAGTCCTGCCGGGATAAGGTGAACGCAACCTGTTAAGGAACGTCCCCGAACTGGCCCGGTGCGGCAGTTGGCCCAGTACCTGAATGTTGAGAATCTCCCTGGCGAAATTCGTGACGAGCGGTTCGTCGAAGCGTCGCGCGGCGGACAGGGCGAGCGTCCGTTCCGTCAGCAACTCGCGGGTTCCGGACAGTGCGCCCAGGCCGCGCTGGAGCTTGAGCTCGGAGCCCTCCCGCTCGAAGATCCGGCGACGCTTCCTCTCGGGATAGTGAAACAGCCCCTCGTAGCAGATGTGGTGGGCGTCGAGTTCGACGACGTATTCGAAGCGCACACCATCCACTGTGGTTTCTATGACGAACTCGCTGGAGCCGGTCGGCATCGGGCCGAAGGCGAAGGGCTCCAGCGGGATCTCGTCCTCCCACAGCCGGAGTGAGTTTTCCACCGCGTCACGTAGCCAGGCGAGGGCGGCGACGACGTTCGACTTGCCGGATGCGTTCGGCCCGTAGATCGCGGCCCGGGTCAGCAGGCTCTCGCCGAGGTGGGGTGCGTCCCGGGCCGCCTCGCGGTCGCGGTCCACCGCCACCATCGACAGCTCGACGCCCTCGGCGATCGACCGGTAGTTGCTGACCTCGAACCTGATGAGCACAGGTGCACGCTACCGCAGGTCAGGGTGCAATCAAGGCCGATGTTTCGCAGGATTGGGTCGAAAACCGGCCTGTTCCTGCATCCCAGGCGTGAGGTGATAGTCGGTCGGAGGGTCCACTGGCCGCAGTCGGCACGGCGGGCTTCAATAGTGGCCGACGAAGTTGATGAAGGCGCGCGTATAGACCGATGTATACCTTTTGACCATTTTTGAAGTAAATAGCGAACTATAGGAAACTATGAGAATTCAGGTCCCGCATTTGAGTGACTGAGCCGCTACTCTGTGTTGATTAATCGACACACAGGGGACTCAGAATGCTGACTGCCAGTTCTTGTCATTCGTCCGTGAAGCGACGCAGAATCGGGGCGGCCGTGCTGGCCGCTCTGGTGATGGTGCCGGTGCTGCTCGTCGGACCAGTGACAGCCGGTGCCGCGCCCACCGGCCCCAGCGCCGGCAGCGCCGACCTCCAGGCCACGGACAATCTCGACCCCGCGCTGCTGGCCGAGATGCGGCGGCAGGAGAAGCTCCAACCCGCTCTCACCGTCATCTGGGACGCTCGGATGCGGGATCCGCATTCCGGTTTCGCGGGGGTGGCGTTCGAGAATGACGGCCTCACTGTGTACTGGAAGGGCGCCCTGACGCGCGACATGTCCGCCGCGCTCGACGCCGGGCGGGCCTTCGGCCGCGTCGTGGTCAAGGCTGCCGCCCACTCGGAGGCGGAATTGCATGCCGCAGGGGGCAGGATCCATTCCGTGATCGACCGCCATGGCGGCGGCGACATCCAGTCGATCAGCTACGCCCCTGACGGCACCGGCCTTCAGATCACGCGCGGGCCGCAGGCGTCCCGTGGCGGCGTACCCACTGTCGGGGCTCGGCGCGGCGGCGCGGGCCGACTCTCCGTGGAGCGGGTTCTCGCGGAGGCCCGGGTGGCCGTGCCGGTCCGGGTGACCGATGCGACCGAGCCGTTCGACCTGCTCACCAGCCGGCTCGACGACTCCCCGCCGTGGAACGGTGGCGGGCGCTGGGAGTCCTGGCGCGGGAGCGACCACCGGATGAACTGCACGACGGGCTTCGGCGTGCACGCCGGCGGACGCAGCTACGTGCTCAGTGCCGGGCACTGTGCCACTCCACCGGACGATGCGTACCAGGGGAAGTTCGGCGGAGCTTTCGACGACATGGGTCCGGTGTACGACGACGACTGGCGTTCCGATCTGCTATTGATCAATGCACCCGGCTGGTACCTGATCTTCGATGGTTCTGCCACCACCTCGACGACCAAGGCGGTCCGAGGCTGGGGGTACTGGGCGGCGAACGAGCTGGTGTGCCAGTCAGGCATGGCCAGCGGCACCGTCTGTGGCATCAGGCAGCAGAGTTCGACCGACTTCCGCGTCAGTTGCAATACCCCCGACTCCGACGGCGACTGCGATTACGTGATCTACGGCGTGATCAAGAGTACGCAGGTGAACGGTTCCACCGCAGCGCGGGCCGGAGACAGCGGCGGTGCCGTTTTCACGCTCGACGGCACCGGCGTGCGAGCGAAGGGCATCGTGTCCGGGGGTGGGGGCACCACCCTCTACTTCCAGGACTGGGCAGACATCATTCGGGTTTACGGTGCCTATCCCAACACCAGTTCGTCGACTTCCTGACAGATCTTTTTCTTGGCGGGCCGGGGTCACTCGCAGGAGTGACCCCGGTTGATTTTTTCCGTCCGGTCAGGCCAGAGGCACCTATGATGTCCGTGGGGAAGAATCGGTGGAGGGTGGTCGTCGATGGCGTGGACGATCGACGCAGGGCACCTATTCAGGCGGTGGCGTCTCGCGGTAGCCGTGGCGGTGCTGGCCCTGGTTTGCCTCGGTTGGGCCTTCGCTCTGCTGCGTGGTCCCGAGGGGCCGGCACGCGCCGAGGCCCAGCCGGCGTCCCTGGACAACACCGAGGAAGGTCCCGCCCGCTGCCCGGATGCCTGGGACGAGCGCTCGTCGCCGTCCGGCGGCACGGCCGATCTGGTGCCGGCGGCGGCTACCGAGATGTTCCTCTGCACGTACCGGCACGACAGCGCCGAACCGCTACGGCTGGATGCCAGCCGGAGGAGCACCGAGCGCGTCGATGACCTCTCCTCCTACCTGAATGCTCTGCCCACCGATCCGCCCCGGGACGAGGTGTGTCTGCTCGGTGGGACTGTCGAGCACGGGATCGTCTTCGGCTATCCCCAGCAGCGGGTCGTGTCGATCCGCCTGGTCGACTGCGGCTGGCAGCGGGAGGGCGCGAGCAGGTACGGCGGTGACCTCCGCAAGGTCACCGCCTACTGGGGTGTCCGGTGGAACGAGTAACGCCCCGACGCCGCCCGAAGCCCGGCCTGTCGGCGGTCAGTGGAGATTCCCGGCGGCAGCTGGGGCCTGGCTCCGGTGGTGCCTGGATGAGGTTGTTGCACATGCCGTAGCGGCATGTGGTGGGGTCGGGGTACCACAGCACGAAAGGCTCGGTCTGCGATGTATCCCTCCCTCACGCCTCCCCGGCAGGTCAAGATCGGTGATGCCGCTGCGTTCGCCGGGATCACCCCACGCGCCATCCGTCACTACCACGAGATCGGTCTGCTGCCGGAGCCCGAGCGCGGCGGGGACGGCCGCCGCCGCTACGGCTATGACGACATGACCCGCCTGCTGTGGATCCGCAAGATGGCTGATGCCGGTATCAGCCTGGACGACATGCGGGTCGCCTTCGGCGAAGCCCGGGACGAAGCTGGAGCCGAAGCCCCGGACCGAGCCCCGGCTATCGAGTCGGTCCTGAGCAGGCTGGAGGAAACCTTGGCGTCGCAGGAGGCGGCCATCAAACGTCGGCGCGTGGCCGTCCAGCGCCTACAGGCGGTGGGCAGCCCGCTGGGGCTGCTCTCCGAACTGGTCACGGACCGGCTCAGCCACCTGCCCCCGGGAGCGTTGCGCCCCTCCGATCTGGATGCCCTGCTGGTCACAGAACGGATCTTCGGGCCGCTGGGCGCCGCCATCCAGGCCGGCACGTTCATCGTGCTGGCCACCCACCCCGACCTGCGGGCCGAGGAGGACCGTCTTGAGGCGGCCGAGGCCGCCCTCGACGACGGCGTCGAACCCGACGACCCGCGCGTCGAAGAGCTCGCCGTACAGCGATGCGCCCACCAAATGGCCCTGAATCAGGCCATCGAGGCAGCTGGGCTCGACGCGGCCGAGGAGAAGATCTTCGAAACCTACGACGCCGACCTGAAAGGTGAGGAGGGCACCCGGATGAGTGCCGCCACAGCGATCACCAAGATGCCCTACGACTTCTCTCCTGCCCGGATGCGCTGCGTGGAACTCGCCGGACAGCTCTTCGGCGAGGCCCTCGCCAATGCCCACTCCGCGGACAGCTGATCGCCACTGGGCGGACTGCCAAGCAGGCAGCCGGTCCGGGCCGCCGAGGCGAGGGCCGGGGCCAGCCGCCCAGCTTGCCGTTTAGTAGCGGTATCCGAGCGCGGTTGACACCGCTACTTCGCTCACAACCCATGCGGACCGATAGGCCGGGGCCGCTCAGTTCGCCGATGCGGTCACTTGTCCACGTCAGAAGACAGCCGGCCCGACAAGCCCTCGAAACCTGTGGATTACGCGACCAATCTTTGAAGATGAGGCGCTAACAGACCCGCACGCCGTCGATGATGTCGTTGTACGACATGCCCCCAATGCCGATATTGCTGTTCCAGTCGATCGCTTCGCTCGAGAAGAGCGTGACAAAGCTGCTGCCATTCCAGTTGGAGAAGGTGCTGACAGTTCCGTTCGTCTGATTGTTGACGTAGCCGGTAACCTTGTCGTTCCATTTTCCGCCTGTCGGATAGTTGATCGTCCCCAGGTCCCTGAATCCGCAGGTGTAGAAACTGATGCTGTACCCAACAAAGCCTTGATCGGCCCATAGGCACAAATATTGATAGGCGCACCCGTAGTGGGACGGTTCTGCGGCTGTGCCCTGCTGCGCGGTCGACGCGTGCGTCCGGGCTTCCGGAGGCCCGGCGGGTGCAGGTCGCTGGGGGTTGGGAGCTGCAAGAGCCGCCTTGACGGCAGCCTTCGAGAGTACCCGCTTGTTGCGTGGCTGACTCGCCGGCATGGTGATCTCGACGCCAGGGGCTATCAGAAGAGTGTCTTCACTCACCACCGTGGAGTCCGGATAGAGCTCCATCAGCGACTGGAGGGCTACCGACATGTTGGAGGCAGGGGTGGTGGGAGTGCCCGCGTGGGCGGGAGCACTGTTGGCGACAACGGCAACGGTGGTAGATGCGGCCAGCAGGACATGCATGATTCTTGTTGGCAGGATCATTGATGCCTTCCCCTAGGTCCTCGAAATCTCGAATTTGGCACGGTGGCGTTTCGTGTCGTTGCTTAGGCGGAAAACGCCTTCCGGCCCTTCAGATATGTTCACGCTAGCAGTGGAACGGCGATGTCTACTTCCTGTGCCACGAATAAATTAACATTGACGTAGGCTGTTGTTTAACAACTACTTAGGGTTGTTTATTGTTAAATGGGTGCGTGGGTTGAGGTCTGCCTGTCGAGCCTTGAGTGACACTCTGCTTCGGTAACGAAAGCATAACGATGATGCTGGTGGGCGGGGTGGAGCGAACCTGTGGGGCCTCTGTTGCATAGATGGATTGGCTACGACAGGTAGGAGGGCGGATTTGAAGCAGGTGATCAATACGGAAGGCAACGTCCGGGGCGACCCGGCCACGGGGGGGCGCACCGACGCCGAGGTCATCCAGGCGTCGCTGCTCGACCCCGGCCGCTTCGGAGTGCTGTACGAGCGACATGCCAGGGTCTTGCACGGCTACGCGTACCGGAGGCTCGGGAGGGAAGCTGCCGAGGATGTCGTCGCGGAGACCTTCCTGAAGGCGTTTCGCGCCAGGAGGACATACGACCCGGGTCACAGTGATGCTCGACCTTGGTTCTTCGCCATCGCGATCAGGGAGATCGCTCGCCATCATCGCGTCGAGCAGGCCAGGTATCGCACGCTCCTTCGCGCCGCACAGCACGAGAACGGGGAGAGTCTTGCCAATCAGGTCGCTGATGCGGTATCGGCGCGAACGTTGCGGGGGCCACTGATCGAGGCGCTCGCGAAACTCTCTCGTCGCGATCGGGACGTGTTGCTCATGATCGCATGGGCAGGCCTGAGCTACGAGGAGGTGGCCAGGGCGCTCCAGATACCACTCGGCACGGTTCGGTCGCGATTGCACCGCGCCCGCCAGAAGATCCGCAAGTATCTGCCCGACGACATCGTCCTGGAGTTGACGTGAAGGATCTGGACCTGATCAAGCAACTAGGGGAGGACCTCGCTCCGCGTCAGGACGAGCCACTTGCTGGGCTCCCTGCGGCAACCTTCCGCGATTCTCCTCCTAAGCGACCAGTCAAGATATGGCATGCCGGAATGGTGGGCCTTGCGCTGATGGGTGCTGCTGCGGCGGTGGCGATCGTTTGGCCGAGCCCGCAAACTTCGCCCGAGTCAACGGCCATCGACCCGGCCGCTGTCATCCTCAACAACGCAGCCGCTGTCAGTAGTCAATCAACTCTTCTGACCTTCCAGGGTGGCGAGTACATTTTCACCGAAACGGTCAGTAGTTACCCGAGTCAAGTTGAGCAGCCTGACGGCTCTTTCAAGATCGTCAGGGACAGCCCCGTCGTGACACAAATCTGGCTTCCGGTCAACCCTGCGAAGAGTGGTCAACAACGACAGCGCCCGAGAGAGGGAAGCGCTGAATGGGGACCGTGGCTTCCGGTCGCTCCGTGCCTGGAAGCGCAGAAATCGACTGTGCCAGAACGTGCACCCTCGACCTGCGTAAGAGGCCTTCTGCCAGAAGACTTCCCTACCGAGCCCGCAGCGGTGCTGGCCTGGCTCAAGGGGGACCGCCCAGACGGCTCGCCCAGCCCGACAACCTCTAGCGGCGGCACGATCGAGGGGCAGGATGCGCTGGCGCTCGAAACGGCAAGAACGCTTCTGGTGACCGGGACCTACCTGCTGCCGGAGCAACGCGGCGCAATTTTCAAGGCTCTGGCGCGGATCCCAGAAGTTGACACGATGGCTAACGTGCAGGACGGTTCGGGCCGGAAAGGCGTCGGCATCTCCGCAGGTGGTTTCGAGGCACTGGTATTTGACTCCAGTTCTTACGAATTCCTCGGCACCACCAGCTCGGCCGTCATGAAGCAAGCCACGACCACCGAAGTTGGCAGGCTACCCTCGTAGAGGGGGACGATTCTGGCCTGACCGGATCGCTCGAACTCAGGCGGACCCGGCGGGCCGAGGGCCGCCGGGCTTTCCGGCGGCCGGGAAAAGCAGCGTGCCCCGACCTCCGAGACGGGGGCCGGGGCAGGTCGCTGCCGCAGTCGGTACGACGGGCGGCGTCAGTTGTTCTTGAGGGAGTCGACGAAGGTACGCCAGCCCCGGGCGTCGAAGGCGAGGGTGGGGCCGGTCTGGTCCTTGCTGTCCCGGACGGCCACCCCGTCGCGGAGGTCGGCCACCTCGACGCACTGGCCGTTGGCGTCGCTTCGGCTGCTCTTGCGCCATTCCGCGCGTGAACGGTCCATTGCGCCTCCCCTATGTCATGTCCTTCGCGATGGCAGCGATCAGGTCCCGTGACTTGCTGGCGCTGAGCGCTGCCGCATGCAGGTGGGTATAGGTAAGCGTAACCCGCCGCAGGTCGTCCTCACGTTCGAGATAGGCGTCTCCTGCCTGGCTGACCACGTAGACGACCGGGCTGTGGATGTCCTCCGGGAACTCCAGGATCGAGAAGGAACCTACGGTGCCGGGGTGCCAGCCTTCCCCGAACGGCAGCACCTGAAGCTCGATGTTCGGCCGGTCGCTCATCTCGATGAGATGGTGGAGTTGGGCGCGCATGACCTCGGGGCCGCCGGTCTGGCGATGTAGCACACCCTCGTCCACGATTGCCCAGAGCTTCACCACCGGCTCATCGGTCAGGCAATCTTGCCTGGTCATCCGCACGGCGACTCGGCGACGCGCTTCCTCGCTCTGCCCCGGCCAAGCGGCGCTGGTGATCGCATAGGCGTAGGCCTCGGTCTGGAGCAACCCGGGCACAACGGCCAGCTCGAAGTTTCGGACGGCGGTCGCTGCGGACTCCAGGCCGATATACATGCTGTAAGGGTTGGGGAGCTGGCCGAACTTCGCCCACCAGCCACGCTCCTTGCCTTGGCGCTGGAGGTCAAGAGCGGTCTGCCGTACCCGATCGTCGCCGACACCGTAGCGGGTGAGCATCACGATCACATCGGCCCGACTGACGCCGACCACCCCTGACTCGATCTTGTAAATCTTCGACTCTGAGCAGCCCAGCTCGGTGGCAATCTCCTTGTGCGAGACGCCGGCTGCTTCACGGAGCCGATGCAGCTCTCGGCCGAGTTGCCACCGCGCGATCGTCGGACCAGTCGCCCTCGCCACGTCTACCTCCAAGGTCGCGAACACCATCAGTGTTCTCCTTTCCATCGCCAGGATCAAGAACGTGGGAGAAGATCAGTCCTCCAAAGAAATCTTCCATGGAAGTCTAGACTTCTCGGATCGGCGTTGTCACTCTTGGTGCAGAAGCAACTACATCCGGGAGGGGCTCATGGCTCGGCATGCGAAGGAACCGACGTACCCCGGTCTGCTGGCGCGGCTCTGGCGGCCGTTCCGGCGGCGGCGGGTCGACCCGCTCGACCGCCTCCGGCCGATGCCGAACCACGCGGAGCGCCTGGCGGCGTACCGGGTGAGGGGTGTGGCATCGGTGCCCCACCTGCCGCAACGGCCGTTGCTGCCGGAACGGCCGCTGTTGACGCTGGCGGGGGAGTACCGGGCGGGGTGCTGGTCGTGACGGCACGGCGCAGGCCCGACGGGGAGGACCGGGGCGAGCAGATCCAGGCGGCGGAACGCGAGGCGGCCCGGCAACGGATCCTCGCCCAGGCCGAGGCGGAACGGATACCCGCAGAGGAGACCACCCGGGCGGTACCGGATCGGCGGTGGCGTCGTGGACAGCAGTGAGCTGCTGCCGGTCGGCCGGCGGGTGGCCTACTGGCGGGGGCGGCGCAGGCTGTCGCAGCAGGTGTTCGCCGATCGGCTCGGCCGGTCGAAATCCTGGGTCGACAAGGTGGAGCGGGGCGTCCGGTCGCTGGACAAGGTGTCGACGCTGCGGGACATCGCCGCCGTGCTGCGGATCGACACCGCCGTGCTGCTCGGCCGGGACGCGCGACCCGCCACGGCGGCCGAGCGGGTCGCGGGGGTGGAGCGGATACGGGACGCCCTGTCGGCGTACGAGATCGCTCTGGGTCGACCGGCGGCCCGTGCCGTGCCGCCGGCTGACCGGGTGGTCCGGGACGTCGGGCATGCCTGGGTGCAGTTCCACCATGCCCGGTACCCGCAGGTGGTCGCCGTCCTGCCGGGTCTGCTGGCCGACGTGCAACGGGTCGCCGCCGACGACCACGAGCGGAGCCGCCCGCTGCTGGTGGAGGCGTACCGGCTCACCGCGTCGCTGCTGGTGAAGCTCGGTGAGGTCGACCTGGGCTGGCTGGCCGCCGATCGGGCCATGGCCACCGGGGCCGGCGACCCCCTGCTGGTGGCCGCCGCCACGGTGCAGCTCGGCCAGGTGTTCCGCGCCTCGGGGCGGGCGCGGGCGGCGGTGTCGGCGGCGCTCGCCGCCGCGTACCGGATCGCCCCGCCGGAACCCGACGACGGTGGCCCCGGCGAGTTGTCGTTGTGCGGGACGCTGCTGGTGCAGGCCGCCCTGGCGGCGTCCCGCCGGGGCGACGACCAGGCCGTCGCCGACCTCCTCGACGAGGCCGCCGACATGGCCGCCCAGGTCGGCGAGGGCCACGACCACCACCGGACCGCGTTCGGGCCGACGGCCGTCGACCTCGCCCGGACCGCCGCCGCCCTCGACCTGGGCCATGCCGGCGAGGCGGTGGCCTGGCACGAGAGGACGACCCGGCGGGACGCCTGGCGGTGGCTGCCGCTGGAACACCGGGCGGCGCACCTGGTCGACGCGGCCCGCGCCTACCTCCAGGCCGACGACCCGGCCAACGCCGGCCGGGTGCTGGCCGACGCCGACCGGATGGCCCCCGCCGAGGTACGCCACCGACCGGCCACCCGGGAGGTGCTCGCCCAGGTGGCCCGCGCCCGGCACGCCCCGGCCGACATCATCCGGTTGGCCGCCGCCCTCGGGGCGACCTGACCATGACCGGGCCGCACCTGTCGCTGACGCAGATCCGCAACCGGCTGATCCTCACCGCCCGAGCGGTCCTGCGCGACCACCGGCCGCAGCGGCTGCCGGCTTCGGCTGATCCTGGGCACGTATGAAGTTGGTGGCATCGACGGTGGCGCTGACCAGCGCGCAGGTCGTCGCGGTGAGGGCGAGCCAGAACGCTACGGTGCTCTTCCAGTCCTCGGCGATCCTCACCGTGACGATCTCGCGGGCCTCGGAGCCCTCGCCGGAGAGCTTCCCCCGAACGGTCGACGGATCCGGTTGACGACGCCAGCCGAACCGGGCGAAGAACTTGGCCCAGGTGTGGTTCGACCGGCCGCAGCCGAAGATCACCCCGTTGACCTTCCGTCCGCACAGGCCGCCCTTCTGGGTGGTCACGCCGCACGTCGTCGGTGCTTTCACCGCGAGCAGCCAGGCCGGGACGGCGATCGCGAGCGACGCCGACCAGGCAAGACTCATGAGGTCGAACGTGACGAGGTAGTAGACGACACCGACGATGGCCAGTGCCTCAACGCCGAGGATCAGCAGGGCGTGATCCCGCTTCAGCATGTGGGGACCTCCGAGTGGTCGAGGAGGGAGATGACGTCGAGAAGTTCGCTCCGGAGCCGGGCCAGCTCGGCTGCGGTGATGCCGAGTTCGTAGCAGTGGTGGTGACCGGCGCGGGACAGCGCCCACCACAGGTAGCTCGCCCGGTGCCCGAGCTCGGGGCCGGCGTAGTGGGCGAGCAGCAGCAGCTTCGGCCGCTGCGCCCTGGTCGCCCCGATCTCCGGGCAGACCCGGGCCCAGTACCGGTCCATCGCCGTTTCCAGTTCGTGGCGCAGCAGCCAGGCGCAGGCCCGCGGCCAGGCTCCCCGTGCGCCCCGGATGACGCTGGTGAGCATCCGGTCGGCGGTGGCGAGGTATGCCGACGTCATCGCAACCGCCGGACGAGCGTCGCGGTGTTGTCGACCATCGCCCGGACGGGCATCGTCTGATGACCGTGGACCGCCTGCGCCACCGCCTTGACCGTCCGGGAGGACTGCGCGCCGAAGTCACGGTCGAGACGGGCGAAGAGGTCCGGCCGGGGCACGATGCGGCCGAAGAGCCCGAGGCTGAGCCGGTCCTGGACGGTGTGCGCCCCGCCGAGTCCTTCCTGGATCTGCTGGTAGGGGGTGCCGCGCCGATGCTGGGCAGCCCGGTAGCGATCCATGCTCACCGACTCGATCGCGGACCGGCAGAACCCGCCGACCATCAGGTACTTCACCTCATCCGAGATCTCGGCGGCGACCACGGCGCGGGCATCGTCGAGGTAGCGGTCCGCCGGGTCGCAGACCGCCCGGACCTCGACGATCGAGCCTTCGCGTCGAGTCACTTCCCGGACGTCGGCCTCGATATCGAGCCGGCGGATCGCTTCCGGCAGCCGGTCGTCGTGGGTGAACACGATGACCTGCCGGGTCAGGGCGATCTCCCGCAACACCTCGGCCAGACCGTCGATCTTGGTGGGGTCCATGCTCTGTACCGGGTCGTCGATGATCACGAACCGGTGCGGGCTGGCCTCGGCGCAGGCGCGGGGCAAGAAGACCGCCAGGCCGAGGGCGTGCAACTCGCCCTGGCTCATCACCGCGAGGGCACTGGTTTCGACACCATCGGCGGCGACCGGAAACAGCACCCGGCGGGTGGTGTTCACCCCTTCCATGCGCAGGTGGCGCAGCTCGACGTTGCTCTCCTGCCGCAGCTTCTGCCAGATCCGGTCCGACTGCACGGCGAAGTCGGCCAGCCGATCGGCGCGCATCACCTTGTCGGCGTTGTCGAGCGCCGCCCGGGCACTCGTGAGCAGGGCGAGGGTAGGCGCTTCGGCGCGAACCAGGGCCGCGGCGTCGACCCAGCGGCGGATCGCGGCACCGGGCTCACGCCAGGCGTCGTGCCGCTGGGCGAGCCAGTCGGCCGCCGCTGACGCGAGGGCGGCGTGCGCTGCGACTACACCCTCCCAAGCGGCCGGGTCGCCAGCGAGCAGGGCGAGTGCCTCGTGCATCGCCGTGCTCTGCGCGGGAAGGTGGGCTGCCAGCGCGGTGGCGGCTGGTCCCAGGAGCCGATCCACTTCGCCGACCAGCCCGTCGACTCTCCGGCGGGCGTGCGTGTGCGCCTGCTCGGCCTTCTGTGCCGCCTCGGCGGCTGCGACCAGCCGGGCCAGTTCCTCCTCCGCCTGCCTACGCCAGTCCTGGTCGAGGGTGCCGGCGCGGCACACGGGACACGGGCCGTCGCCACGGTCGTGGTGCACGGCGAGCGCGGCCCGCAGCAACTGCGCGCTCCGGTCGGCGACGCCGCTGTCGGTGCCAGTCGCCTGCCGCATCGCCACCTCGGACTCGTCGAGGGACACGAGGGCCTGACCGAGGTCGGGCAACTCCTGCTCGGCGAGCCGTCGCGCGGCGATCACCGCAGGCTCGTCCGACGCGGTGGCCACACTGTTGGCAAGATCGGTCAGCCTGGTCAGATCGGCCCGGCCGGCCTGCCTGCCGAGGGCGCTCAGGGTGTCGCGGGCGCGCTGGTCGTCGACCTGGCCGAGCTGTTCGCGCAGCACGGTGAAGGCCGCCTTGAGTGCCTTGGCCCGGTCGTCATAGGCCTTGCGCCGTTGCCGCAGCCGGTTGTCGGTGTCGCGCAGCGGGCCGAGGCCGAGGATCGGCGCGATCGCGTCGTAGAGTTCGGCCGGCGTGGAGGTGATGACCCGCTCGAGGTCCCGGGCGGACAGGAACGGCCGGTACCGGGCTGCCTGGCCGATCCACTGCGGCACCTGACCGGGCGGCATCGCGGCGCCGTCGATGGTCGTGGTGACCGTCGCGCAGGTCAGGTCGGTGGTCCCGACCGGCCAGGTGCGGTGGGTCGTCGCCTGCTGGCCGGATTCGAGCCGGAGGCTGAGGCGGATCTCCGATGCGCCGTCGTGGTGCAGGTTCCGCCAGCCCTCGCGGAAGGCCGACGGGCGCTGCGCCCAACGCGGAGAGTCCTCGGTCAGCGTGTACTCGATGGCCTCGGCGAGGCTGGACTTCCCGGAGCCGTTGCGGCCCACGAAGACGGTCAGGCCGGTCTTGGGCAACCGCCCGACCGTGACGGGCTGGCCGATCCCCCGGAAGCCGGCGACCCGGATCTCCTCCAGGAAGGCCCGTGGCGTCGCACCTTCCACCTCGCCCGGGTCGCGTGACGGCGGCAGGTCCGCTCCCCGCAGCACGGCGTCGAGAACCTGCTCGCCCTGGAAGGCGGCACGTATCAGGTCGCTGACCTCGCAGGGCACGTGGGACCGCTGGAGACGGTCGGAGAGTTCCTGGTAGAGCGTGAGCGTGTCGTTCATCAGACCCCCTGATGTCGTTGGCGCATCGAGGGAACCGCAGATTGGACGTCTACACTTACCTGCTTGCTGTTATCCCGGGATAACAAGATGCCTTTCGATCCTTCTCCCTCGAACTCGTACCGTGACCACCAGCGCCGGGAGGTGAGCTATGAAGTCGGAGTTGATGTCGCAGCGCGAGATCGCGCTGCTCGCCCGGGTCAGCAAGCCGGCGGTCACCGTCTGGCGGCGGCGGCACCCCGACTTCCCCGCCCCGGTCCCGGGCGACCACGGCCAGCCCCTCTTCGCCGCAGACGCGGTCGTGACATGGCTGCTCCAGACCGGGCTCGGTCACGCCGAGCCGGACACCCTGCGTGCCGAGCGGTCCATGCACACGCTCGCGGCGTACGCCCGGCGGCACGGCGGCCGGCGCACCATCGTCGTTCTCGGGGCGGCGCTCTGCCTCCGCCACCTCGCCGGGCGGGCGCTGCCGGCCGATCCGCTGCCGCTGGCCCGTCGCCTCGATCCCGACGACGAACTCCTACTACACGAGCTGACCGGTGCGCCTGAGCCAGCCACGCTCACCGAGCTGATCGAGCAACTCATCGAAGGGGCCTTCGACCCGTGGCGAAGCTGCCGCTTCCTGCTCAGCTCGGCCAACCGCCTCGGCTGGCCGGAACTGACGGCGGACGCGCTCACCCCGGAGGCGGTCACCCTGATCCGCCAGGTCGCCGACCTGCCGGCCAGGCTGCGCGCCCACGGCACGGTCACCATCGCCGACGCGAACGCAGGCAGCGGCGACCTGCTGACCGCGATGTTGAGCGACCAGGATCGCGACAACCTGCGCGTCAACGCGTCCGTCGCCGACGACGAACTCGCCCGCCTGGTACGCCAGCAGATGTTCCTCGCCGAGCTGCCCGAGTTCCACTTCGACGTGCGTGCCGAAGCGCTCAGCGACGACTTCGCCGATCCGGACCTCATCATCACCCGGCTCCCCTACCAGCCGGCGGAGAGCCGCGACGCCCTCACCGACCTCAACCACATGGAGGCCATCGCCGATCTGCTCGGTCCGGGTCGCACGGCCGTCGTCGTCGGTCCCGCCAGCAGCCTCGTGGAGAGGTTGCGGGACGGGCCTGCGGTGGTACGCCGATCGGCGCTGCTGCGTAGCGGCCTCGTGGAGGCGGTCGTGCGGTTGCCCGGCGGTGTCTATCCGGCCCGGCCGGGTTATCCCGCCGCGCTGTGGCTGCTGACCCGGGATCCGATCCCCACCACCAGGGGCCGGGTGCTCCTCGCCGACCTCGGCGGCAGCACGCTCGACCAACCCACTGTCGAGTCCGCAGCCGAGGACATCCTGCTCTGGCGGGCCGAGGGACACCGCCGCGACGGTCACGATCCGCGGACCGGCCGGATCGTCTCACTGGAGAGCCTCGACCTGCATCGGGGTGCCGCACTCCGGCCGCCGGGACCGGCATCGGTCACCCTGCGGTCCAGGCTGGCCGCCGACCGCCCCGCGCTGGTCGGCGAGATCGAGCACCGTCTCGCCCAAGCCGAGCAGGAAGCCATCCGGTACGCGGGGGAGCACGGCCCGCTGAACACCGGGGCGGCACAGCGCGAGGGAGCCCTACCGCCGGAACTCTCCCTCGGCGCGCTGCGAACGGCTCGCCGGGTCCGCCAACTCACCGGGCACCGCCTTCAGGCCGAGCACGTCGGGCCGCGCGGTCACCACCGGGTGATCGGCGCGACGGAGGTTCTCGCCCAGGAGTCCGGGCGATGGATGGACCGGCTCGTCCTCGCCGCCGAGTATCCGCACGTCGCCTTCACCGAACCGGGCGACCTCGTGGTCACCAGCGTCCCCCGGTTCGGTGTCCTCCTCGACGACGACGGCTTCTCGGTGATCGAGTTCCCGGCCTGCGGGCTGCGCATCTCTCCCGGCGACCCGCTCACCCCCCGGGTGCTGCGGGCACTCCTGACCGCTGCCCGCAACACCGCCCGCAGCCCTGGCGCGGTACGCGGTTCACGACTGCGAGACACCATGATCCCTGACCTCAGCCGGGAAGAGGCGGGCCGCCTCGATGAAGTGCTGCGCCGGCTGGACGAGCGCGAACGGCTGCTGCACCGGCAGTCCAGCCTGCTGGCCGAGTTGCGTGCGCTCACCGTGGCCGGCTTCGCCGACGGCACCCTCACGACTCTGTACGGTACGAACTCCTGATCGAGAGAACGGAACACACAGTGCCACCACGTAAACGCGCCACCGGGCAGGCCGAACTGTTCGGCGTGTCCAGCACCAAGCAGATCCAGGACATTCTCTGGAAGGCCGCCGACAAGCTGCGTGGCTCCATGGACGCCGCACAGTACAAGGAGTTCGTCCTCGGCCTGGTCTTCCTCAAGTACGTCTCGGACGCGTTCGCCGAACGTCGCGACCAGATCGAGGTCAGCCTCGCCGACATCCCGGAGAACCGCCGCGCCGCCTTCCTCGATGATCGCGACGAGTACACCAGCGCCAACGTCTTCTGGGTTCCGGAGAGCGCCCGGTGGGACTACCTCGTGGAGAACGCGCCCGGTGGCGTCGGCGAACTGCTCGACGAGGCCATGGACGCGATCATGCAGGAGAACCGGGCGCTGAAGGGCGTGCTCCCGAAGATCTTCAACCGGGACAACGTCGACCAGAAGCGGTTGAAGGAACTCGTCGACCTGATCAGCGACGCCCGTTTCACCGGCCACGGCGACCGTAAGGCGCAGGACGTCCTCGGTGAGACGTACGAGTATTTCCTGGAGCGGTTCGCCCGCGCCGAAGGCAAGCGGGCAGGCGAGTTCTACACCCCGTCCAGCGTGGTGAGGATTCTCGTCGAGGTGCTGGAGCCTTACGAGGGCCGGGTCTACGACCCGTGCTGCGGCTCCGGTGGCATGTTCGTGCAGTCGAAGAAGTTCGTGGAGACGCACGCCGGGCGTGAGCACACCCACGACATCGCGATCTATGGCCAGGAGGCCAACGAACGCACCTGGCGACTGGCGAAGATGAACCTCGCCATCCACGGCATGGACCCGGTGGGCATCGGTGACCGCTGGGCCGACACGTTCGCCGACGACAAGCACCCCGACATGCGGGCCGACTTCATCATGGCCAACCCGCCGTTCAACATGAGCGACTGGGCCCGCCGCGAGTCTGATCCGCGCTGGCGCTACGGCACGCCGCCGCAGAGCAACGCCAACTATGCCTGGCTCCAGCACATGCTCTACAAACTGGGCGACCGGGGCAGTGCGGGCGTAGTGCTCGCCAACGGCTCGATGTCCTCCAAGCAGTCCGGTGAAGGGGAAATCCGCAAGGCCATGGTCGAGGCGGACATGGTGGCCTGCATGATCGCCCTCCCGCCGAACCTGTTCCGCACCACCGCGATCCCTGCCTGCCTGTGGTTCCTGACGAAGGACAAGACCCCGCAGGGCGCGAAGGCGCTGACCGACCGGCGCGGCGAGATCCTGTTCATCGACGCCCGCGCCCTCGGCACCATGGTCGACCGCACCGAGCGCGTCCTCACCGACGACGACATCGCCAAGATCGCCGACACCTACCACGCCTGGCGCGGCACCAAGTCCGCCAAGACCAAGGGCCAGACGTACGAGGACGAGCCGGGCTTCTGCTACTCCGCGACTCTCGACGAGATGGCCGCCCACGACCACGTGCTGACCCCCGGCCGCTATGTGGGTGCCGCCGAAGCGGAGGAAGACCCGGACGCCGAGCCATTAGCCGATCGGATCGAACGCCTCACCAAGGAGCTGTACGCCCACTTCGACGAGTCTGCTCGGCTGGAGACTATCGTCCGCGAACAGCTAAGGGGTATTGATGTCTGATTGGCGGACCTACGCCTTAGGGGATGTGGCAGAAGTTTTCGACGGACCTCACGCAACGCCCGCGAAGACTGACGAAGGCCCTTGGTTCCTGAGCATTTCTAGTCTCAATTCGGGACGTCTCGAATTGTCCGAATCGGCTCACCTTTCCGAACAAGATTTCGAGCGCTGGACTAGAAGAGTAACGCCCAGTCCAGGAGATGTACTTTTTTCTTATGAAACCAGGCTCGGTGAGGCAGCCTTGATGCCGCCTGGGATCAGGGCAGCGCTAGGCCGAAGGATGGGTCTACTTCGACCAAAACGCGATCTGGTCGAACCGAGATTCCTGCTGTTGGCCTACTTGTCACCGGAGTTCCAGCAGGTGATCAGGGCGCGGAAGATTCATGGAGCAACCGTGGATCGCATTCCGTTGGTAGATATCCCGAAGTGGCCCATCAGGGTTCCTGACATTTCGACACAGCGTCGCATTTCTTCTGTCCTGGGCGCACTCGATGATAAGATTGTGGTTGGTAATCGCATCGTCGCTACAGCCGACGCCCTTCGTTCAGCGCTATTGAAAGAAGCGCAGCGGCAGGGGTTAGACGATTTTGTCACAAAGCCTCTGTCGCAGGTGGCCGAGTTCATTAATGGTCGCGCCTTTACAAAGGGAGCCACCGGGCATGGTCGCATGGTAATTCGTATCGCTGAAATCAACTCTGGCCCAGGGCCGTCAACAGTATACAGTGACATAATGGTGAGCGAGAAGTATCTTGCCCGCCCCGGCGACATACTGTTCTCCTGGTCTGGTTCACTTACGGTTGCGCGCTGGTTTAGGCCGGAGGCAATTGTCAATCAGCATATTTTCAAGGTGATTCCTCGTGGCGGCAATCCAAAGTGGCTCGCCTTCGAAGCGGTGAAATCGAAGCTAGCTGATTATCGTGCCGTCGCCGCAGACAAAGCCACGACCATGGGTCACATTCAGCGACGCCACCTAGACGAGGAGGTGGTCGTGCCGACCCCCGAAGCCATCGACCGTCTCGACCCGCAGGCAGGGAACTTGTGGCAGCGCGCGTTGCTAGCCGAGCAGGAGTCGCTGACGCTGGCCGCGCTACGGGACAGCCTGCTGCCGGAGTTGATGTCGGGGCGGTTGCGGGTCAAGGACGCCGAGAAGGTTGTCGAAGAAGCGGTTTAGATAGACGAGGGTTTACGGGGAGGGGTTGGAATGGGATTCGACGGGCGAATGGACGAGGCTGGCTGGGAAGCGCTTGCGGTGGAGCAGCTCGGCGAGCTTGGTTGGGAACCGGGTGCTGGAAAGGACTTCGCGCCAGGCTCGGGGCAGCGGCGGAACTGGGCCGATCTGGTGCTCATCGAGGACCTTCGGGCTGCCGTCGAGCGGCTCAACCCCGAACTGCCGCCGGCAGCGATTGCCGATGCGGTGCAAGCCGCCACCGAGGCCCGCTCCCGGGAGGCGTTCGCCGAGAACCGGGAGGCGCACAAGCGGCTGGTCCACGGCATTCACTCGATCGTCTACACCGACGCGTACGGTGCCGAGCACAACCCCACCGTACGCCTGGTAGACCTGAACGACCCCGGCCCTAACGTCTACCGGGCGATCAACCAGGTCACGATCATCGACGGCGACTTCCGGCGGCGGCTCGACATCGTGCTCTACCTCAACGGGCTGCCGGTCGCCGTCGTCGAGTTGAAGAACGCCGCCGACGAGAACGCCACCCTCACCGGCGCGCACGCCCAGCTCCAGACGTACCTCGCGGAGTTCCCGCTCGCCTTCCAGCACACCGTGTTGTGCCTGGTTTCCGACGGGATCACCGCGAGGTACGGCACCCCGTTCACCCCGTACGAACACTTCGCGCCGTGGAACGTCGACGAGGAGGGTAAGCCCGTCGACACCACCACGCCCGACTACGACGGCCCGGAGGCGTTGGCGGTCGCCCTGCACGGCCTGTTCCACCAGCGGCGTTTCCTGGCGTTGGCCGGCGGTTTCGTCAACTTCACGGCGAAGGGCAAGCGGATCGCCAAGGCACACCAGTACTTCGCGGTCGTCCGGGCCGTCGAGTGCATCGTGCGGGCCTCGCGGAGCGACGGGAAGGCGGGCGTCGTCTGGCACACCCAGGGCTCCGGCAAGTCCGAGGAGATGGTCTGCACGGCGGCGCTGACCAGCCGTGAACCCGCGCTGAAGAACCCGACCATCGTGGTGCTCACCGACCGCACCGACCTCGACGATCAGCTCTACGACACGTTCCAGGACAGCCAGTTGCTGCTCGGCCAGGAGCCGGAGCAGGCCGAAACCCGTGCCGAGCTGCGGGACAAGCTGTCGAACCGGAACGCCGGCGGCATCATCTTCACCACGTTGCAGAAGTTCGGCCGGACGAAGGAGGAGCGGGAGGCCGGGCGGGCGCACCCGTTGCTCTCCGACCGGCGCAACATCCTGGTGATCGTCGACGAGGCGCACCGCAGCCACTACGACAACCTGGACGGCTACGCCCGGCACCTGCGCGACGCGCTGCCCCACGCCACGTTCATCGCCTTCACCGGCACGCCGATCGCCAGCGCCGAGGTGAACACCCGCGCCGTCTTCGGTGACTACATCGACGTGTACGACCTCAAGCGCGCGGTCGACGACGAGGCGACCGTGCGGGTCTACCACGAACCCCGGATCATCCCGGTGTCCCTGCCGCCGGACATCGACCCGGACAGCATCGACGAGCAGGTGGAGACGCTCACCGCCAGCCTGGACGACGCGGAACGGCGTAGGGCCGAGGCGTACGCGGCCACCATGAACACCATCTACGGTGCCCCCGACCGGGTCGAGACCCTGGCGAGGGACCTGGTCGAACACTGGGAGAAGCGGCGCGAGCTGATGCGTCCGCAGCTCGGCGTGCCGGGCAAGGCGATGCTCGTCTGCGCGACCCGGCAGATCTGCGTCCGGGTCTTCGACGCCATCAAGGAACTGCGGCCCGACTGGGTCGACCCGGCCGTCGACAAGGGCAAGATGAAGATCGTTTTTCACGGTGTGCCGAGCGACGAGGAGATGTTCCGCCCGCATCACCTGCGGCCGTCCCAACAGAAGACCATCCAGGGCCGTGCCAAGGACCCCGACGACCCGCTGGAACTGCTCATCGTGCATTCGATGCTGCTCACCGGCTATGACGCGCCACCGATCCACACCATCTACATGGACCGGCCGATGAAGGGCGCCACCCTCATGCAGGCGCTCGCCCGGGTCAACCGTCGCTTCCGGGAGAAGCAGGACGGGCTGCTGGTCGGCTACGCCCCGCTGACCGAGAACCTGCGGAAGGCACTCACCGAGTACACCCCCAGCGACCAGGAGGACCAGACCCTCGGCAGGCAGATCGAGCGGGCGATCAGCGAGGTGCACAACGAAATCTCCGCCATCGAGGCGATGTTGGCCCCGGTGAAGTGGCGGGCGATCGTCGACGACGAGAAGAGCCCGACCCGCTGGATTCGGGCGGTACGGAAGACCGTCAACTTCCTGCGCGACCCGCGTACCCCCGGCAACGTCGTCGAACCCGGCACGAAGCCGCTGCACCAGCGCTTCCGCGACTCGGCAGGCCGGCTGGAACGGTTCTACACGCTCTGCGCCACCAGCCGCGACTTCGTCAACCGGGCCGGTGACATCCAACGCCTGCGGCGTGACATCCACTTCTTCCGTGACGTCCGGGTCTGGATCGTGAAGGAGGAGGCCGCCGACCGGGACGCCCGGGGCCTGCCCAACACGGCCCAGGTGGAGCGGTACCTGTCCCAGCTCGCCGCCGAGGTGGTCGACGCCGCCGACATCACCGACATCTACGAGGAGGCGGGCCTCGGCAAACTCGACATCACCGAACTCAACGGGGTGGCCCTCCAGCGCCTCAAGGAGTCGGAGACGCCGCACCTGGCCGCCTCGGCGCTCCGTCGGCTGATCGAGCGCAAGATGCGTGAGGTCACCAAGCACAACGTGGTACGTCAGGAGCGATTCTCCGCCCAGCTCGAAGACCTGATGAACCGCTACATGCGCCAGCAGTTGACCAGCGCGCAGTTGATCGTGGAGCTGGTCGAGCTGGCCAAGCAGGTGTCCGCCGACGCCCGGCGCGGCCAGCAGTTCGACCCGCCGCTCAACCATGCCGAGCTGGCCTTCTATGACGCGGTGGCGCAGAACGGCGCGGCCACCGAGCTCATGGGCATCGGCACCCTGGCCGAGATCGCCCGGGAGCTGGTCAACTCGATCCAGTCGTCGATCACCGTGGACTGGTTCTCCCGCGAGCCGGTACGCGCCAAGCTCCGCAGCCACATCCGCCGGCTGCTCGCCCGCTACGACTATCCGCCGGACCACGAGCGCGCCGCCGTCGACCTGGTCATCCGCCAGATGGAAACCTTCGCCAACGAGTGGGCTCCGGGAGGGCAGACCGCCCGACGCTGACCGGGACATCGCCTGTCACCAAGCCGTACCGCCTGGTCATGATCCTCAATCCGGTGTACGGGATGCCGGCACCCTGGCAGAGAGGCTCTAACCAGCACCGGAAGCCGTGACCGACGAATCCGCCGACTCCGGCATCCGCCTGTCGGCGAGCAGCAGATCGAGGGGCGACACCTCGGGCGGGACGTCGTAACGGGGCAGCCGGTCGAGATCGTTCGTGGTCGTGCCCGTGAGACGGATCGCCCCTCCGGTCACCAGGGATTCATACCTGGAGAACTCCCGCACCGATCCGGTGGTCACCGTATTCCCCCTGATGTGAACTGTGCCCTTCTCGTACCAACGAGGACCATGCTGTGGGGCACGGCGGCTGCACGTGAACGCAGGCGATATGACTGTCCGGCATAAATATGCTGGTCAGTCATGTCACTTTAAGTGGACATGCCTGCCAGCCGCGACACGCCCGACCGCCGCTCCGACTGCTCTCCCCGCCCGCCGCACGCGAAGCTCTGGGCAGGCGGGCGTGAAGATCTTGGAAGGAAACGGCCCCTATGGGGGCCACTTGCTTCCAAGATCTCGCGGGGGAAGCGCCGACTGGCGGCAGCGGGCCAGCCGGGTCAGTGGGGGCGGGTGAGGGAGGCGTAGATGGCCAGGTGCCGCTTCAACACCACGTCCGGGTGGAAGGTCTGCTCGTACCGCAGCCGGGCCGGAGCGGAGAGCGCGGCGGCACCGGCCCGTGCGACCGGGAGCGCGGCGGCCAGCGCGGCCGGATCCGGCGGAACCACCCAGCCGGCGGTGCCGCCGAGCAGCCCGGCCGGCACCGCGACCGGACCGGCCGGCGGTGGGGGGTGGCCGGCGACGGCCGAGGCCTCGGCGGCCGGGCCGGTGCCGGCGGGCTCGTGCGGGACGTCCGCGCCGACCAGGTACGGGATGCCGCCGAGCGCGGTGCCGAGCACCGGCCGCCCGCTGGCCAGCGCCTCGATGATCACGGTGGGCAGTACGTCGTGCCACATCGAGGCGGCGATCACCACGGCGCTCGCCTCGACCGCGGCGCGTACCCCGTCCCGGTCGAGCTGGCCCAGGTAGACCACATCGGCGCGCTCGGCGGCGGCGGCCTCGACCAGCGGACGCAGCTCGCCGTCACCGGCCACCCGCAGCGTGCCCAGGCTGCCCACCGGGTGCCGCCGCCAGGCGTCCAGCAGCAGGTCCACGCCCTTCTCCGGGGTCAGCCGGGCCAGATAGAGGAACCCGTCACCGAGCGGCGTGGGGGCGCCCGGGTCGGGCACCGCGTTGGGCTTGACCACGATCCGTTCGGCCGGGATGCCGTAGTCGGTCAGATGGTCGGCGATGGCCGAGGTGAGCGCGATGAACCGGTCCACCGAGCGCCAGGTGCCCCGGTGCACGGCCAGGGTGGCCGCCATCAGCGCGCTCTGCGCCCGCGAGTCCCGGTAGCAGCGGTGCACGATCGACGGCACCGCCAGCGCCCGGCCCTTGCAGTCCTGGCAGATCACCCCGTCGCGGAAGTAGATCCCCGACGAGCAGACCTGCCGGTAGTTGTGCACCGTCTGCACCACCGGCACCCCGTGCCTGTGCGCGGTCCGCACCACCCAGGGCGAGAGCAGCGGGTACGGGTTGTGCAGGTGCAGCACGTCCGGCCGGTGCTCGGTGAGCAGCCGGGACAGGTCCTGCTGGGCGCGGGGGGCGTAGATCGGCGAGATCGGCAGCAGCGCCTTGGCCGACCTCGGCATCGACGGGATCTCGTCCGAGCTCCGGATGAACGGCAGCACCTCGACCCCGGCGGCGGTGAGCTGCCCGATCTCCGAGTCGACCATCGTGTTCTCACCCGACGGCTGGGCTTCCCGGTACCGGTTGTGCGCCACCACGATTCTCACGGGAAAGAAGGCTACCGTTGGCTCGTGCCCGAACTACCGGAGGTGGAAGCGCTCGCCGGTTACCTGCGTGAGCGTGCCGTGGGGCGACGTGTCGACCGGGTGGAGGTCGCCGCGATCAGCGCCCTGAAGACGTACGACCCGGCGCCCACGGCGGTGTCGGGCCGGGCGGTGGCCGACGCCCGGCGGCACGGCAAGTTCCTCGACGTGATCTTCGACGGTGACCTGCACCTGGTGGTGCACCTGGCCCGCGCCGGCTGGCTGCACTACCGGGAGGCGTTTCCGTCAACCGTCCCGCTGCGCCCCGGCAAGGGTCCGATCGCCCTACGGGTACGCCTCGACGACGGCTCCGGGTTCGACCTCACCGAGGCGGGCACCCAGAAGAAGCTCGCCGCCTACCTGGTCACCGACCCGGCGCAGGTCCCCGGGGTGGCCAAGCTCGGGCCGGACGCCCTCGACGCCGACCTGGCCACCTTCACCGAACGGCTGCGCAGCCGACGCGGGCAGGTCAAGGGGGTGCTGACCGACCAGGCGGTGCTCGCCGGGGTCGGCAACGCGTACTCCGACGAGATCCTGCACGCGGCGAAGCTGTCCCCGTTCGCGATCACCGACCGGCTCACCGACGACCAGCTCGCCACCCTGCACGCGGCGACCCGGACGGTGCTCGGCGACGCGGTACGCCGCTCGGCCGGGCACCGGGCCGCCGAGCTGAAGAGCGAGAAACGTTCCGGGCTGAAGGTGCACGCCCGCACCGGGCTGCCCTGCCCGGTCTGTGGCGACACGGTACGGGAGGTGTCGTTCGCCGACTCCAGCCTCCAGTACTGCCCCACCTGCCAGACCGGCGGCAAACCGCTCGCTGACCGTCGGTTGTCCCGTCTCGTACGGTGAGTCACGAACTGTCCCGGTTACGGAGAGGTATCGACCGTGGCGCGCGGAACCTCCCCGTCCGCGTGCTACCCCGGCGGCCGTCCATCGGTATAGTGGCTCGGTCCCCGGCTTCGAAAACTGACGTGAAGTCGGCCGGTTCCCTCGTCGGCGACGCCAGACGCACGGTCCCTCGGGACCGCGTTTGACCCGCTGCCAGCGTGGGGAGACGGGAACGGTGGGCGACCCGGGTTCCTCACGGCGAGTGAGCGGACCGGGTCATGCGGGAGGACATGGGTTGAGGTGACGACAAGCCTCCAGCGCCCGGTTACCAACACAGGCCGGAGCAAACTCGTGCGGCACGTCGACAGCTTCGAGATCCAGCCGCCGACACCGCCGTCACACAACGGGGTGCCCCGGTCGGCATGGGCTCGCGCCCGTCGTCGGGTGTCCCGCTGGCACCGCCCGTACACGGCGGCGCTGCTGCTGCTCGACTTCGCCGCCGTGGTGCTGGCCGACTGGATCGCCCAGGAGGCGTTCGGTCAGGCGCGGGCCGGCTTCTACAACGCACAGGCCGACCCGACCTGGTTCTACACGGTGGTCTTCCTGCTGGTGCCGCTCGGCTGGCTGGCGGCCCTGTGGGGCAACCGGGCCTACGACCGGCGTTACCTCGGGCTCGGCCCGGAGGAGTACAAGCGGGTCATCCGGGGTGGGGTCGCGGTCACCGCGACCGTCTCGTTCGTCGCCTTCGCCACCAAGACCGACCTGTCGCGTTACACGGTCGGTTTCGCCCTGGCCGGGGCGTTGGTGCTGGTGCTCCTCTTCCGGATCACCGCGCGGTTCGTGCTGCACCGCATCCGGGGTCGGGCCGGGCACGCCGGGCACCGGATGGTGCTGGTCGGCACCCTGCCGGAGTGCCTGGAGGTCTACGTCGCGGTCACCCGCAACCCGGCCGCCGGCCTGGTGCCGGTGGCCATCCACATCACCGACGGGTACGCCGCCGCCCGGGGCATCCAGACCCCCGTCCCGGTGTACGCCGGCCGGGACGTGCTGGCCCTGGTGCGGGAGGTCGGCGGGGACACCATCGCGGTCTGCGGGTCGGCCAGCGCCGAGCCGGGCGAGCTGCGCCGGCTGGCCTGGCAGTTGGAGGGTTCCGGCGTCGACCTGGTGGTCGCCCCGCAGCTCACCGACATCGCCGGCCCCCGGGTGCACATCCGTCCGATCGAGGGCCTGCCGCTGCTGCACGTGGAGGAGCCGACCCTGTCCGGGCCGGCGCTGCTGGCCAAGAACCTGATGGACCGGATCGCCGCCGGGCTGGGCCTGCTGCTGCTGGTGCCGGTCTTCCTGGCCATCGGGCTGGCCATCCGGCTCTCCGACCCCGGGCCGGTCTTCTTCCGGCAGCCCCGGGTCGGCCACGAGGGGCGTACCTTCCGGGTCTGGAAGTTCCGCACCATGTACGTCAACGCCGAGGAGCGGCTGGCCGGTCTGGTCGACCAGAACGAGACCGACGGCATGCTGTTCAAGATGCGGCAGGATCCCCGGGTGTTCCCGGTGGGCCGCTTCCTGCGCGCCTCCTCGCTGGACGAGCTGCCCCAGTTGATCAACGTGCTCTGGGGGGAGATGTCGCTGGTCGGGCCGCGTCCGCTGCCCGCCGACGACGGTGACTTCCTGGGCGACGTCCGGCGGCGGCTGCTGGTCCGCCCCGGGATGACCGGGCTGTGGCAGGTGTCCGGCCGCTCCGACCTGTCCTGGGACGAGGCGGTCCGGCTCGACCTCTACTACGTCGACAACTGGTCGCTGGCGTACGACCTGAGCATCCTGTGGCGGACGGTGGGCGTGGTGCTGGCCCGCAAGGGCGCGTACTGAACCCCTTGGCGTGGCGGCCCGGACAGGCCAGGATCGCGGGGTGGGTGGCAACCTCTCCGCCGTGGTCGGCGTCGTCTCACTGGTGACCGCGCTCGCCGCCGCGCTCTGGGCGGCGCTGCGGCTGCGCGGTCGACGCGGCATCGCCACCGCCACCCAACGGGCCACCTACGAGGTGCTGCACACCGCCGGCCTGGCCGCCGAACCGCTGCGCACCGGGTTGCACCAGGCGGGCGCGGCGAAGGCCGTACGCCATCTGCGGGCGCTGGTGGGGGCGGCCGGGCTGGCGCTGACCGACGCCGACACGCTGCTCGCCCTGGACGGGCGCGGCGGGCACCACGGCGACCAACTGCTCACGGCGGCCCGGCGGGTGGCCGAGACCGGCCGGTCGACCGTGCTGGGCGAGTCGGAGCTGCACTGCGACCGGGTGGACTGCCTGGTCCGGGGAGCGGTGGTGGCCCCCCTGTCGGCGGACGGCCGGGTGGTCGGGGCGCTGGTCGCGGTGGCCGACGGGCCGCCCGCGCCCGGCCTGGTACAGGCCACCCTGGAGACCGCGCACTGGGCCGGCAACCAGCTCTCGCTGGCCGAACTCGACTCGTCGCGGGAGCGGCTGGCCCGCGCCGAGATCCGGGCGTTGCGGGCGCAGATCAGCCCGCACTTCATCTACAACGCGCTGACCGCGATCGGGTCCTTCGTCCGCACCGATCCGGAACGGGCACGGGAGCTGATCCTGGAGTTCGCCGAGTTCACCCGTTACTCGTTCCGCGCGCACGGGGAGTTCACCACCCTCGCCGAGGAGTTGCGTTCCATCGACAGGTACCTGACCATCGAACGGGCCCGGTTCGGGGACCGGTTGCAGGTGCGGTTGCAGATCGCCCCGGAGGTGCTGCCGGTGACCCTGCCGTTCCTCTGCCTCCAACCGTTGGTGGAGAACGCGGTACGACACGGGTTGTCGCGCAAGCCCGGTACCGGCATGGTGAGCATCGAGGCCCGGGACGCGGGCGCGGAGTGTCACATCACGGTGGAGGACGACGGAGTGGGTATGGACCCGGCCACCCTGACCGCGGGAATCGCCGAGCTGACCCGGGCCGGCAGCGACCCGACCGACGACCCGGGCCAGCACGTCGGCCTCTCCAACGTCGACGAGCGGCTCCGCTCGGTCTTCGGCGACGGGTTCGGCCTGGTCGTGGAGACCGGCCCCGGCTCGGGCACGAAGGTGAGCCTGCGCATTCCGAAGTTCCACCCGGGCGTACGGGCCGGCGCGTGAGCGAGCGGGCCGGCACGGTGAACGCGGCCGGGTTCCTGCGGGTGCTGGCGGTCGACGACGAACCACCGGCGCTCGACGAGCTGGCCTACCACCTACGGGCCGACCCCCGGGTGGCCCGGCTGCACACCGCCGGGGACGCCACCGAGGCGTTGCGGGTGCTGCGGGACACCGACGTGGACGTGGTCTTCCTGGACATCCGGATGCCCGGCCTGGACGGCATGGAACTGGCCCGGGTGCTGCGGCGGTTCGCCCGGCCCCCCGCGATCGTCTTCGTCACCGCGTACGACGACGGCGCGGTGGACGCGTTCGACCTGGGCGCCACCGACTACGTCCGCAAACCGGTACGCGCCGAACGGCTGGCCGAGTCGCTGCGCCGGGTGATGGGCTCCCGGGTGGTGCCGTCGCACCCGGCGGCGCTGGCCCGCGCCGAGGACGACCCGACGATCCCGGTGGAGCTGGCCGGGACGACCCGGATGCTGCCCCGCTCGGCGGTGCGCTGGGTGGAGGCGCAGGGCGACTACGCGCGGCTGCACACCGCCGACGGTTCGCACCTGGTCCGGGTGTCGCTGGCCACCCTCGCCGAACGCTGGGCGGACGCCGGTTTCGTCCGCATCCACCGGTCGTACCTGGTGCAGTTGCGGCTGATCGCCGAGCTGCGTCTGGTCAACTCGGGGTACGTGGTGCTGATCGACGCCGCCGAGCTGCCGGTGAGCCGCCGGCACACCCGGGAGCTGAAGGACAAGCTGGTCCGGGCCGCCAAACAGGACTGGAACCGCTGACCTCCGGGCCGGCGGCCCGGCACCCGCCGGGCAGCGGCGACGGGCCGGTGTGGACGGCACCGCCGTGGCGGGAGACGACAGGGGGCGCCCCGACCGAGGTCGGGACGCCCCCACGTGCTCGTCCCCCGGGCTAGCCGACGGAGTGCGCCGACCAGCCGCTGCCGGCCACCGCCGGCTTGCCGGCCCGCCGGCTACCGGCCGCCGTGCCCGCGTACACCTGGAACGTGCCGGTCACGTCGGCCACCAGGTGGGTGCGGCCCGACAGGTTGTCGATGTAGAACGCATCCTGCGGGCCGAGCACCCCGAGCACCCCGTTGGAGACGACCTGACCCGGCGCGGGGTTCAGGTTGCTGGCGTTCGGCTTCGCCCGGCCGGTGTCGGCGGGCCAGACGGTGACGACCGTGTTGGTCGTCGGCGCGACCGCGGTGACGTTCATCGCCAGCACCTGGGTCGCGTCGGTCAGCATCGCGGCCGGCGCGGTGACCTTCCCCGCCTCGTGCGCCCCGAGCGCCGTCGGCAGGCCCTGCCCGATCCGGCTGTCCACGATCCGGGTCGGGCTCATCGGGGTGAACCGCATGCCGTCGACCTCGGTGCCGTCGTCGACCACCCCGACCAGGTCCACCACGATGTGCGTGGTCGCCGAGGTGTAGAAGCGGTAGCGGGCCGCGCCGGTAGCACCGTTGCAGCTCCCCTCCGGGCAGGGCATCGTCTTCACGTACGCCAGGTTCGGCACCACCTTGCCCGCCCCGTAGTTGACGGTGGACGCGTTGGGCCGGGGCACCTCGCCCGACCAGCTGGTGAGGAAGCCGGCCTGCTGCGGGTTCACCGCCGTGATGTTGAGGATCAGCCCCTTGACCTTGGGGTTGTAGGCGTGGAAGTCGATCCAGGCGTTGAACTCGCCCCCGGCGGGGATCAGCCCGCGGGTGCGGGTGTCCATCACCCGGTACGGCTCGTACCACTGCACCTGACCGCCCATGCCGCGCTCGAAACTCATGCTCTCGTCCCCGGCGTAGAAGCCGATCACGTCGATCACCACGTCGGTCTCACCGTTGCGGTTGTAGACCGACACGGCGCCGGTGGTGCCGAGCTTGACGGTGGTGTTGTTGGAACCCAGCCACCCCTTGGCGAAGTTGATCGTGGAGGCGGTCGGCAGGGCCTCCCCGGCCGGGTGGACGGTGACGAAGCCGTTCGCCGTGGGGCCGATGACGGTCACGTTCAGCACCACCGCGCCGATGCCGTTCCTCGGCAGCGTGTCCCGGCCGGCGACCTGGAGGAAGGCCGTCCGCCCGGCACCGATCTTGCCCTTCACCGTGCCGTTGCCGGTACGGGTGTCCATGATCCGGGTGGGCGTGGTCATCGGGTAGTAGGTGCCGACCACGCTGCGGATCGCCGACACCTCGACCGGAATGGTCCAGTGGCCGGTCGAGCTGTTGTCCGGCAGGCGCAGCGCCGCGACGAAGCTGCCCGGTGTCGTCGCCTTCGACACCACCGTCACCGTGCACTCGGCTCCCGCCGTGAGCGTCCGGCCCGCGCAGGTGTCGGCGGTCACCGCGAACTTCGCGGCGTGCTCCCCGGCGATCCCGGCCGCCCCGAAGGTGCTGGGCGTGCTGCCCAGTGCCCGCACCCGCACGGTGCGACTGCGCTGCTCGGCGACGTCCACCGAGCCGAAGTTCAGCCGGCCCGGGTCCGCCACCGGGGCCACGTAGTCCACCGCGGAGTTCCAGCGGAGCTCCCCGGTCATCATCTCGACGTCCCGGTCGCAGCGGAACTCGTACGAGGCGGCGAAGGCCGTCATCAGCCCGGTGTCCGCGTCGCGGGCCACCTCCCGGACGGTGATCGACCCGCTGCCGTAGGCGCAGCCGTTGCCGGCCGTACTCATGTCGAACAGCGCCTCACCGGCGGCCCGGCCGGCACGGACGGTCGGATACGTCTGGCCGGCGGTCCAGGTCTGGCCGGCGGGTGCCGCGGTGTCGATCCGGACGTACCGGTCGGGCAGGATCGCGGTGAGCCGGAGCCAGTCCCCGGCGCTGGCCGCCGCGTCCATGGTGGCGTTGGAGCTGTCGTAGACGGCGGACCCGGAGACCGGGGTGGGCTCGTGCAGTCCCAGATTGACGGTGAGGACGGTGTACGGCGCGGCGGGCGCGGCGAGCGCCACCCCCGGCAGGACGGCGAGCGCACAGGCCCCGGCAACGCTCATGCCGAGTAGCGCGCGAAAGATTCGCATGATTACCCCGTGGAAGAAGGAAGAAGGAAAGCCGGTGGACCGCACGGCACCGTCGCCGGTCAGCGGCCCTCGGCCGGCGGTTCGGTGAGAGGCGAGAGCGCCCCGACCTGACGGTCGGGGCGCTCTGCGGTGTTACCGGATGACGGTCAGCGCCGGTTGGCGGAGGGAACCGCGTCCGACTTGGCCGTCTTGGCCTGCGCCGTCTTGGCCGCGGCCGGGGCCGGGTAGTAGAACGTGCCGACCACGTCAGCGACCAGGTGGGTGCTGCCGGAGAGGTTGTGCACGTTGAACGCGTTGTTCGGGCCGATGACGCCGAGCACGCCGTTGGAGACGACCTGGCCCGCGTACGGGTTCAGGTTGCTCGTGTCGGGCTTGCCGATGCCGTCGAAGTCCGCCGGCCAGGTGGTGACGACCGTGTTGTTGGTCGGGGTGACGGCGGTGACGTTCATCGCCAGCACCTCGGTGTCCGGGGTGACCAGCGCGTCCGGCGCGGTGACCTTGCGGACCCCGCCCGCCGGGATGGCACCGGAGATGCCCAGGTTGGAGCGGCTGTCCACGATCCGGGTCGGGCTCAGCGGCGCGAACCGCATGCCGTACGGGGACTCGCCGTCGTCGACCACGCCGACCAGGTCGGTCAGGACGTGCGACGCCTGCGAGGTGTAGATCTTGAACTTCGGCGCACCGGGGGTGCACCAGTTGTACTGCTCGGTGCCGGTGCAGGGGGTGGTCTGCACGAAGGACAGGTTCGGCACGTTCTTGCCGGCGAGGTAGTTCACCGTCGACGCGGTCGGCCGGGCACCCGCACCGGACCACGCGGTGAGGAAGCCGGACTTGGCCGGCGAGACGGCGGTCAGGTTGAAGACCAGCGACTTGACGTGGGTGTTGTAGTCGTCGCCGAAGTCGAGCGAGTATTCCAGCACCTGACCGGCCGGGGGCTTGCCCTCCGGGTCCTGCCGGGTGTCCCAGAGCCGCTCCGGCAGGTACCACTCGTACTGGCCGCCGTTGCGGTTGGTGAGGGTGTCGTCGCCGGCGTAGAAGCCAACCACGTCCACGATCACGTCGGTCGAACCGCTGTTGTTGAAGACCGAGACCTGGCCACCCGCGCCGAGCTTCACGGTGACGTTGTTGGAGCCCAGCCAGTCCTTGGCGAAGTTCACCGAGGAGGCGGTGGGCCGGGACTCGCCGGTCGGGTAGGCGGTGAGGAAGCTGGCGGCGGTGGGACCGGTGACGGTCACGTTCAGCACGACCGCGCCGACGCCGCTGGCCGGTACGCCACCACGGCCGGCGACCTGGAGGTCGACCTTCTTACCCGCGCCGATCTTGCCGGCCGGGGCGCCGACACCACTGCGGGTGTCCAGCAGCCGGGCCGGGGCGACCGGGTAGTAGGCACCGGTCACGTCGTCGAGGGCCGCCGTCTTCTGCAGCGGCGCGGAGACCGGAGCCGCGGAAGCCGTACCCGGCACCACGGCCAGTGCACATGCTCCGGCGAGAGTGACGCCGAGGATAGTGCGAATTTTGCGCATAGAGACCCCGTGTTCGAAGAGGAAAGGATTGGCCGCCCCAGCGTAGGGGCCTGGATCAATGCCGGCAAGGCCGATACAGATGATCTCCGGGTGACGTTTCGGTTAGGACAAAGCGGACGTCGCGCCGTCTTCCCGCTCGGCATCGCGCCGTCATCCACAGGGCGGGCGTGTTGTCCACAGGTTGTCCACAACCCCCGGTGGACGACACTTGACAATCGGGCCGGGCCGGCGAGACTGCCCGGGTGACCGCCCACGACGATCCCGGACCGACGCCGCGGCCCGCCGGGCCACCGGCCCCCCGGCCGGGCGGCCGGGTGCGGATCGTGCTGGCCGGCGTCACCCGGCGGGACACCCGGGCCGACCACACCCGCACCGAGCTGGCCCAGCAGACCCGGGTCGGCGAGGCGCTGGTCCGGGGCCTGGTCCGGGCGCAGCTCACCCTCGCCCTACGGATGAGCCTGCTGGTGCTGATCGGGCTGGGCGGGCTGCCCTGGCTGTTCGCCATCGCGCCTCCGGTCGGCCGGGTCACCGTGCTCGGCGTCAACCTGCCCTGGCTGCTGCTCGGGGTGGTCTCCTTCCCCTTCCTCATCGCCGTCGGCTGGGCGTACGTGTGGCTCGCCGAACGCAACGAGCAGGACTTCGTCGACCTCGTCCAGCGGCCGGAACGCTGATGGGCAACGGGTACGTCGTCCCGGCGATCGTCGCGGTCACCCTGGTCACCGTCGGCATCGGCTTCTACGGCCTGCGGCTGGCCCGGACCACCTCGGACTTCCTGGTCGCCTCCCGGACGGTCAGCCCGACCTGGAACGCCGCCGCCATCGGCGGAGAATACCTGTCCGCCGCGAGCTTCCTCGGCATCGCCGGACTGGTCCTCAAGTACGGCGTCGACGTGCTCTGGTACCCGGTCGGTTTCGCCGCCGGCTACCTGGCGCTGCTGCTCTTCGTCGCCGCCCCGCTGCGCCGCTCCGGCGCGTTCACCCTGCCCGACTTCTGCGAGCTGCGGCTCGGCTCCCGCCGGCTGCGCACACTGGCCACCGTCTTCGTCATCTTCATCGGCTGGCTCTACCTGGTGCCGCAGTTGCAGGGCGCCGGGCTGACCCTGGCCACGGTGGCCGGCTCGCCGTACCCGGTGGGGGCGCTGCTGGTCGCGGCGGTGGTCACCGCCAACGTGGCGCTGGGCGGGATGCGGGCGATCACCTTCGTGCAGGCCTTTCAATACTGGCTGAAGCTGACCGCGCTCGCCGTACCCGCGATCTTCCTGGCCCTCCAGTGGCAGGCCGACGCCCGCCCGGCGGTGACCCCGCCCGACGGGCCGGCGTTCCGCACCGCGACCACCGTCGTGGTCGAGCACCGGGCGGCCCTCACCTTCGCCGACGGCACCATCCGGGAGGTACGCCCCGGCGACACGCTGAGCTTCGCCGCCGGTGACCCGGTGCCCGAGGTGTCCGGGGTCGCCACCGGGGCGGCCGACTGGCTGCTGCCCAGCGCCGCCGGGGACGACGACCGGGGCCTGTTCGCCACCTACTCGCTGATCCTGGCCACCTTCCTCGGCACCATGGGGCTGCCGCACGTGCTGGTGCGCTTCTACACCAACCCCGACGGGGCGGCGGCCCGCCGGACCACCCTGGTGGTGCTGGCCCTGGTCGGCGTCTTCTACCTGCTGCCCACCCTCTACGGCGTGCTCGGTCGGATCTACACCCCGCAACTGCTGGTCAGCGGGCAGACCGACGCGGTGGTGGTGCTGCTGCCGGAAGCGGCGCTCGGCACCGGAGCCACCGGCCGGCTGCTCGCCGCCCTGGTCGCCGCCGGGGCGTTCGCCGCCTTCCTGTCCACCTCGTCCGGGCTGCTCACCAGCGTCGCCGGGGTGATCTCCACCGACGTGCTCGGGCGCGGCTCGGTGCGTGGCTTCCGGCTGGCCACGGTGATCGCGGGCGGGGTGCCGGCGGCGCTCGCCCTGAACGTCTCCGGGCTGGACGTCTCCCAGGTGGTCGGGCTGGCGTTCGCGGTCGCCGCGTCCAGCTTCTGCCCGCTGCTGGTGCTCGGCATCTGGTGGCGGGGGCTGACCGACATCGGCGCGGCGGCCGGGGTGCTGGTCGGCGGTGGGGCGGCGATCGGCGCGGTGCTGGTCACCGTGCTCGGGCCGCCGCTGTCCGGCTGGCCGGCCACGCTCACCACGCAACCGGCGGCGTGGACGGTGCCGCTCGCCTTCACCGTGATGATCGCCGTGTCGGTGGCGACCCGACGCCGTACCCCGGTCGACGTCGGAGCCACCATGCTCCGGCTGCATGCGCCCGAGTCGCTCCGTTCCTGATGGTTCGTCCCTGGTGCCGGGTCGCGCCCGTCACCCGGCCCGGCCGGTGCCGGACGGTCCGTCACCGGCCGCCGTCCGTCCCGGGGATGAGCCGGGATCGTCCTCCAGCGGGTGCGGTCACCCGTCCGGCCCGGATACGGTCGTCGTATGACTGGTGAACACCCTGCGCTGGCGCTCCGTGGCCTGGCCAAGCAGTTCGACGGCAAGGTGGCGGTCGCCGGGGTGGACCTGGCCGTCCCCGCCGGCTCGTTCTACGGCCTGCTCGGCCCGAACGGCGCCGGCAAGACCACCACCCTGTCGATGGCCGTCGGGCTGCTCCGCCCCGACCACGGTCAGGCCTGGGTGCTGGGGCACGACGTCTGGGGCGACCCGGTCGAGGCCAAGCGGCTGCTCGGCGTCATGCCCGACGGGGTCCGGCTGTTCGACCGGCTCAACGGGGCGGAGCTGCTGGCGTACCACGGTCTGCTGCGCGGCATGGACCCGGCGGTGGTCGACCAGCGGGCCGCGGAACTGCTCGACGTGCTGGCCCTCACCGACGCCGGTCGGACCCTGGTGGTCGACTACTCGGCCGGCATGAAGAAGAAGATCGGCCTGGCCTGCGCGCTGCTGCACGGCCCCCGGCTGCTGGTGCTCGACGAGCCGTTCGAGGCGGTCGACCCGGTGTCGGCGGCGCTGATCCGCGACATCCTGCACCGGTACGTCGTCGGCGGCGGGACGGTGGTCTTCTCCAGCCACGTGATGGAGGTCGTCGAGCGGCTCTGCTCGCACGTGGCGATCCTCGCCGAGGGCACCATCAAGCGGGTCGGCACCCTCGCCGAGGTGCGCGGCGACCGTTCCCTGGAGGACGTCTTCGTCGAGGTGGTCGGCGGCCGGACGGCGACCGGTGAGGAGCTGGCGTGGCTGTCCCGGTGACCCCGGCCGAGCCGGTCCGCGCGGTCTCCCCGCGTCACTTCGTCCGGCTCAAGCTGCGGGTGATGGGCAACAACTTCCGGGGCCAGAACTGGCGGGTCGCGCTCTTCGTGGTCGGGGTGCTGGTCGGGCTCTGGTTCGCGGCCGGCGGGTTCCTGATGTTCGCCGCCCCCGGCTTCGCCGACGAACCCCGGTACGCGGTGATGGCGGCGGCGTTCGGCGGCGGGGTGCTGGTCCTCGGCTGGCTGCTGCTGCCGCTGGTCTTCTTCGGCGTCGACGAGACCCTCGACCCGGCCCGCTTCGCGCTGCTCCCGCTCACCCGCCGCACCCTGGTCACCGGCCTGTTCGCGGCGGCGCTGGTGAGCGTCCCGGTGTTCGCGGTGCTGATCGCCGTGGCCGGGCTGGTGGTCAGCGCCGCGCTGCTCGGTGGCGCGGCGGCCGGTGTCGTCGCCGCCCTCGGCGTGCTCGCCGGGGTGCTGCTCTGCGTCGCCGCCAGCCGCGCGGTGACCAGCGCGTTCGCCACCATGCTGCGGTCCCGCCGGGTACGCGACCTGGCCGCCGTACTGCTGGCGGTGGTCGCCGCCTCGCTCGGCCCGTTGCAGCTCGTGGTGCTGGCCGCGGTCCGCACCGCCGACTGGGACCGGCTGGTCGGGGTGGCCCGGATCGTCGGCTGGACCCCGTTCGGGGCACCCTGGACGATCGGCCTGGACGTGGCCGAGGGCCGGGCCTGGGCGGTACCGGTCAAGCTGCTGATCACCGCGGCGGCCATCGTGGTGCTGCTGTTCTGGTGGTCCCGGTCGCTGGAGTCGGCGATGGTCGGCGCGGCCGGCACCGCCCCGCAGAAGGCCCGACGCACCCCGACCGGCGGCGCGGTCGCCCAGCTCTTCCCCCGGGCCGTCGGCTGGACCCGCCGGGACCGGTTCGGCGCGCTGGTGGCCCGGGAGTGCCGCTACTGGTGGCGGGACGCCCGACGGCGGGCCAACCTGATCACCGTCGCGGTGGTCGGGATCTTCGTGCCGGTGATGGTCAACCTCGGCGGCGCGGGCTTCACCGCCGGCGCGGAGGGCTTCGAGTCCGCCGGGGATCCGTCGCCGGTGCTGCTCAGCATCTCGATGCTCTTCGTCGGGGTGCTCGCCTCGGTGACCCTGGCCAACCAGTTCGGCTTCGACGGCAGCGCCTACGCGGCGAACGTGGTGGCCGGGGTGTCGGGCCGGCTGGAGCTGCGCGCCCGGATGGCCGCCTTCTCCGTGTACGTGCTGCCGATGCTCGGCGTCGTCGCCCTGGTCATCAGCGCGGTGCTCGGTCGGCCGGAGTGGTTCGGGGTGGCGGCGGGCGCGCTGCTCGCCGCGTACGGGGCGGGCCTGGCGATCAACGGGTTCATCTCGGTGCTCGGGGCGTACTCGCTGCCGGAGACGAGCAACCCGTTCGCGATGAACAGCGGTTCCGGGATCGCCAAGAGCATGCTCACCCTGCTGTCGATGGTCGCCTCGGCGGCGGCGGCCGTACCGATGGTGGTGGCCGCCGGGCTGCTCGGCGACGGCTGGCTCTGGCTGGCCCTGCCGGTCGGCGCGGCGTACGGGGCCGGGGTGGCGCTGCTCGGGGCGTACCTGGCCGGGGACGTGCTGGACCGCCGGATGCCGGAGCTGTTGTCGGCCGTCACGCCCCGCCGCTGACGCCGGTCGGCGGGGAGCCCGGTTCCCGTCGCGGGGCGGGGGCGACAGGCTGCCGGGGTGGGGCTGGTCGCGCGGTATCCGCGCCGTCGCGGCCGACCACCGCCAGCCCGGCGACGATCGTCGCCATGCCGAGGAGGGTCCACCCGGTGGCCCGCTCGCCGAGGACGAAGATGCCGAGCGCGCTGGCCGTCAACGGCTCGGCGAGCCCGATGGCGGTGGCCGACGACACCGCCGTGGTCTTCAGGCCACGGATCCACACCAGGTACGGCACGGCCGTCGCGCCGATGCCGAGCCACAGGGCGACCCCGATGCCGTTCCAGGAGGCCAGCCACCCGAAGTCCTCACCCGCGGAGACGGCGACGATCGGCAGGCAGGCGAAACCGAAGAAGGTGCCGACCACCACCCGTCCGTCGACCCCACGGGACAGCAGCATCCGGCCGACGACCGTGTAGGTCGAGTAGGCGGTTGCGGCGGCCAGCGCGTACAGCACTCCGGAGAGGCGGACCACCACCGTGCCGCCGGGGACGGAGAGCAGCGCCAGCCCCGCGACGGTCAGCGCCGTCCCGGCCGTCCAGGCCCTACTGAGCCGCTCCTTGATCAGCAGTCCGAGCAGGCCCGTGATCAGGGGGGCGCTGCCGATCGCGATCAGTGTCCCGGTGGCGACGCCCGTGCTGCGGACGGCAGAGAAGAACAGCCCCTGGTAGGCGGCGACCGAGCTGACCCCGATGGTGGTGAGCCACCAGGTGGCGCGGGTCCAGCAGGCGGCCATCCCGGCAACCCCGCCGGCCAGCGCCCAGGTCAGCAGGACCAGACCGCCCGTGCAGAGTCGTACGGTGGCGACGCCGAGCGCGGAGGACTGCGGCGCGAGGGCCTGCGAGGCGCCGGTGGTGCCCCAGAGCACGGCGGCGACCAGCACCAGGAGGGTGCCCTGCCGGCCGGCGTCGGCGAACCGGTCGGCCCGCCGCTGGGCGGTGGCGTGGGAGGGTGCGGTGGAGTGGTCCATGTGGGTGCCCGCCTGTGGTGTCCGCGCGGTCGAGGAGATCGCGCACCTGCCGTACCTGCGACACCCTGCCTGACCCTCGGTGGATATGACAAGCACGCACGGTTGCCGGTCGCTGCCGTCGGGTGGTGGTCGGGTGGTCGATGTGGACGGTCGGTTGCTGAGTGGTGACTCGGGGAAACCGTGCGCGCAGAGCTGCCGGCGACGTGCGGTAACGTGTCGTTTACGCCACTCTCGGTGATCAAGGGGGGTGATTTGTCATCCTCGATCTTGTTATGTCGTTGCAAGTTGTGACTGATCTTGACCTTATTGCGAAATGATTCCTAAAGTCTCTTTCGATTGGTCGGCTGATCGGGAGAGATGACTGATGGACGAGGCGTCCCTTTCCGATCACCTGCGCGACCAGTTGCGACGCCTGTGCGGGGCCGTCGGGACCGGCGCGGCGGAGCCGCTGGAACTGCTGGAGAGCCTGCTCGGCCCGGCCGGTCAGCAGCCGTTGTCGGCCCCGCCGCCCTGGCCGTCCAACGTCGCCGACGACCACACCCCCGTCGAGTTCTCCGTCGCCTTCAGCCCCACCGAGCCGCCGACGGTGCGGATCCTCGGCGAGACGCTGGGAGCGCCACCCGGCCGGTTGGCCAACATGCTCGCCACCCAGCGGTTCCTGGACACCCACGCACACCGTGCCGGACTGTCGACGTCCCGGCTGGACTCGGTGCGGGACCTGTTCGCCACCCGCGACCCGCAGGGCGTGTTCGCCCTCTGGTGCTCGCTGGTGTTCCGCAACGGCCGGCGACCGGAGTTCAAGGTCTACCTCAACCCGGAGCTCAGGGGGGTGGACCGCGCACCGAGCCTGGTCTCCGAGGCGCTGCACCGACTCGGGCTGGGCCGGTCCTACCAGGCGATGCTCGACTACGGCATCCGGCCGGGGGAACTCGGCCACCGGGACCGGTTGACCTTCTTCGCCCTCGACCTGCACGACAGCACGCAGGCGCGGGTCAAGCTCTACCTGACCCATCACGACGTCCAGGTGCGGGACGTCGTCCGGGCGGCCGGCGTGGTCGACGACGCCGACGCCAGCCGGCTCGCCGAGTTCTGCGCGATCGCCGGTGGCGACCGGACCCGGTTCGTCGGCCTCCCCCTGGTCGGCAGCTACACCCTGGTCGAGGGGGTCGACCGGCCCGTCGGCTACAGCCTCTACGTGCCGATCCGGGGCTACGTCGACGACGACGAGGAGGCGTACGACCGGGTGGTCGCCGTGCTGGACCGCTACGGGTTCGACCGCGCCGTGCTGGACCGGGCGCTCGCCGCGGTGGCCCGTCGGCCGCTGCGCGACGGTGTCGGGCTGATCCCGCACCTGTCGCTGCGGCTGGGCGCACCCCGGCCCGGGGTGACCGTCTACCTGTCCGCCGAGGCCTACCAGGTGCGTCCGCCGGCCCGCCACCGGTTCTCGCTCGACGGCGCGACGCTGACGACCCCGACCGGCCGGACCGGAGCGGGACACCCCTGAATCCCCCGAGGAGCGAGCTGTGGTCGTGGACGCGCACAAGATGCTGCCCCCGTACCGGATCAAGGTGGTCGAGCCGATCCCCTTCCTGAGCGAGCAGGAGCGGCGGGCGGCCCTGGCCGGGGCGGGATTCAACCCGTTCAACCTGCGCGCCGACCAGATCACCGTCGACCTGCTGTCGGACTCCGGCACCGGTGCCACCTCGGCCGCGCAGGAGGCCGCCGCCGCGCTCGGCGACGAGTCGTACGCCGGGGCACGCTCCTGGTTCCGGTTCCGCGACGAGGTCCACGACCTCACCGGGTACCCGCACATCCTGCCGGTCCACCAGGGACGGGCCGGCGAACGCGTGCTCTTCGGCAGCCTGCTGAAGCCCGGCCAGCTCTGCCTCAGCAACACCCACTTCGACACCACCCGCGCCAACGTCGAGCTGGCCGGCGCCGAGCCCCGGGACCTGCCCTGCCCGGCCGCGTCCGACCTCGACAGCCCGGAACCGTTCAAGGGCGACATCGACCTCGACGCGTTGGCGGCCACCCTCGGCGGCCCGGAGCGGGACCGGGTCGGCCTGGTCCTGATGACCATCACCAACAACGGGCTCGGCGCGCAACCCGTGTCGGTCGCCAACCTCACCGCCGTCCGTGACCTGTGCCGTCGGCACCGGGTGCCGTTCTTCCTGGACGCGGCGCGGTTCGCCGAGAACGCCTGGCTCGTCGGGCAACGGGAGCCGGGCTACGAGGACTGGACGCCACGGCAGATCGCCACCCACACCTTCGGGCTCGCCGACGGCTGCGTGGTGAGTCTCAAGAAGGACGGTCTGTCGGCGATCGGTGGGCTCATCGGGCTGCGCGACGACGACGTGCACGCCCGGTGCGAGGCGAACCTGATCGCCACCGAGGGGTTCTCCACCTACGGCGGACTGGCCGGCCACGATCTCGAACGGCTGGCCCAGGGGCTGCGGGAGGTGGTCGACCCCCGGTACCTGGCGGCGCGGGCCGCCTCCACCGCCCGGCTGGCCCGGCTCATCAACGAGGCGGGGGTGGACACCGTCGCACCGCCCGGCATCCACGCCCTCTACCTCAACGCTGGCCGGTTGCTGCCCCACCTGTCGCCGCAGGAGTTCCCCGGTCACGCCCTCGGCTGTCAGCTCTACCTCGACGGCGGTATCCGCTGCGCGGAACTGGGTTCGCTCTACCTCGGCGGGATGGACGACCAGCACCGGCTGGTCACCCCGGCCCCGTTCGAGCTGGTGCGGCTGGCCGTCCCGCGCCGGGTCTACACCGACACCCACCTCGACTACGTGGCGGCCGTCCTCGCCGACATCGCCAAGGAACCCGAGCGGGTTCCCGGCTACCGGGTGGTCTCGTCGCCACCCCTGCTGCGCCACTTCAAGGTGCGGCTGGCACAGCTCCCCCGGAAGCGGTGAGCGACCGGGCGGTGGCGGCCCGGCGGCCGGTCGGGGCGGCGCGGCCCAGGCGGTCGGCCGGCGGCCCGGTGGCCCGGCGGCCCGGTGGCCTGTCGGCCCGGCGGCGGGGCTCAGGCGGTCGCGGGCAGCCGGGACAGCGCGTGCCGGACCAGCTCGATCAGCGCCTGCTTGCTGGAGGCCCGGTCGCGCGCGTCGCACCACAGCAGCGGCACGGTCGGGTCCAGCTCCAGCGCGGCGCGGATCTCCTCCTCGGTGTAGGGGCACTCGCCGTAGAACCGGTTCACCGCGGCGACGAAGGGGATGCCCCGGCGCTCGAAGTAGTCGACGGCAGGGAAGCTGGTGCCGAGCCGGCGGGTGTCCACCAGCACGATCGCGCCCACCGCGCCCTGGGCCAGCTCGTCCCAGATGAACCAGAACCGGTCCTGCCCCGGCGTGCCGAACAGGTAGAGCACGACGTCGTTGCTGATGGTGATCCGCCCGAAGTCCAGCGCGACCGTCGTGCTCGTCTTGCCCTCGATCCCGGTGATGTCGTCCACGCCGACGCTGGCCTGGGTGAGGACCTCCTCGGTGACCAGTGGCGGAATCTCGCTGACCGAGCCGACCAGGGTGGTCTTGCCGGTGCCGAAGCCGCCCGCCACGACGACCTTCACCGATTTTCGATCCACGTGGTATCAGTCCCTCTTGTCTAGATCCGCTGAAGTCCGGCGAGCACCGTCTCCAGCAGCCAGCGGTCGGCGATCTTCTCCTGTGCCGGCGAGCCGATGTCCAGGAACCCCTGCTCGTGCAGCACGTCGACCATCACCTTGGTGATGGTCAGCGGGCGGTGCAGGTAGGCGCCGATCTCGGCGATGGAGATCCAGCCGTTGCACTGGTGGAGGATGTCCCGGTACTCCAGCTCCAACCGGCTCGGATCGGCCGGCAGGGCGATCACCTGGGTGGCCAGGTCCAGGCTGGTGTTCCGGGGGCTGGTGCGGCCGTTGACGAGGATGTACAGCGGCACGAGCCGGCCGGCCTCCGCCTCGTCGTCGCCGTCCCACACGTCGTAGGTCATAGCTTCGATCCTGGTCGATCGACGAGTGCCCCGCTGTCCAGCCGGGCCTCCGAGCCGAGGTAGTCGCCGATCCGGGTCACCAGGCGGCTCATCTCGTACGCGACGGTGCCCATGTCGACGGACTGCTCGCAGAGCACCGCCAGTCGGGCGTTCTGGCCGGCGGCGGCGACGAACAGCGTCCGTCCCTCGTACTCGATGATCACCTGTTGCACCGGCCCGCTGTCGAAGCGCCGGCCCATCCCCGCCGCGATGCTGTGCAGGGACGACGCGCCGGCGGCCAGCAACTCCCCGGCGTCCTGCGGGAGTGACGTGGATTTCTGCACGATCAACCCGTCGGTGGACAGGACAACCGCGTAGACAACGTCAGGAACCTCCACCAGATCGTCGAGGATCCAGGTCAGATCGTTCTGCGATGCCGAGTGGGTCATACATTCCTGCCTTGGTCGTCTCTGCTGGCTGAGTCCCCGTTTTTCGCCGCCCGGCCAGCGGCCCAGGCCCGTTGGTACTTGGTGAACCGGTCCCGGGCCTCCTCGGGGGACCGGGTGGTCGTCGCCACGTCCGGCTTCTGGCCGGTCAGGCCGTCCTCCCGCAACTCGGGGGCGAGGTGTTGCTGCGGCCGGCGGTGCGGCAGCGGCGGCCGGTCGGCGACCTGGGGGGCGGCCGGGCCGCCACGGACCGCGCCGCGCTGTGCCGGAACGTCGGTCATGGTGCCCCCGGTGCGGTCAGCCCGTCGATCGCCGGACGGGTCGGCCGCTGCCCGGACCGGTCCGCCCGCTGCCGTCGTCGCCATCGCGGTGGGCCGGGCACCGGCGGCGGGGTGCAGCTCCCGCCGGCCGTTGCCGGCCGGCAGCACCGCGCCGAGACCGGGGCGCGACATCGCCGTGGCGACGGCACCGAGGGGTACGACGCCGGGGTCGGTGCGGTCCAGGTCACCGGTGAACGGGTCACTGGCGATCACGCGGTCGGGCAGCAGCACGATCGCCAACAGGCCGCCGTACGCCGAGGCGCGCAGGCTGACCTGGATGCCGTCGCGCTTGGCCAGCTCGGCCACCACGTGCAGACCGACCTGGGCACCGTCCTTGAGCGCCGTCACGTCCGGGGTGGGCGCCGTGGCGAGCAGCTCGTTCGCCTGCTCCAGGGCGTCCGCCCGCATGCCGACGCCGGCGTCCTCGATCTCCACCGCGATGCCGCGCTTGACCTCGATGCAGGTGACCCAGACGGTGGTCTCCGGCGGGGAGAACGTCAGCGCGTTGTCCAGCAGCTCGGCCACCAGGTGGACGGTGCCGGCCACCGCCGGGCCGACGACCGCCACGTCGGGCGCGCTGCGCAACGTGATGCGCTGGTACTGCTGGGCCTCCGCGAAGGCCGCCAGCAGCACCCTGCGTACCGGCACCGGGTTCTGGAAGCGCCGGCCGATCTGACCGCCGGCCAGGATGACGAGGTTCTCCAGGAAGCGGCGGGTCTGGGTGAGCTGGTGGTTGATGTCGAAGAGTTCCGCCAGCAGCTTCTCGTCCCCGATCCGGTTCTGCAGGTCCTCGATGACCTTCAGACCACGCTGCAACGGCCGCTGCGGGCGGCGCGCGACGCCCATCAGCATCGCGATACCCGCCGCCCGGGTCTTCGCCTCGTCGACGGCCGCGCCCGCCGCGGCCTGCAACGAACGGTTGATGACCTCCGCGACCCGGCCGATCTCGTCGCTGCCGTACTCCGGCAGGGGTAGTTCGGCGGCGAGGTCGACCTTCTCCCGGCGGCGGAGCCGGTCCATCATGGCCGGTAGTTTCTGGTCGACCACCGCCTCGGCGTCGCGGCCCAGTTGGGCGAGGCGGACCGACAGCGCCCGGTCGACCAGGATCTGCGACTGGCGGATCGCCCAGATGATCGCGGCGATGACGACGAGCAGCGCGACCAGACTGCCCAGGGAGGCGGTCAGCAGCTGGGTGTTGCCGGTGCGCAGCGTGCGGGCCGAGACCTTGTCGGCCTGGACGACGGTCAGGTTGATCAGGTCGTCGGAGACCTGCCGGGTGAGGGTTTCCCACTGGGTCCGGTTGAACGACAGCGCACGGGGTGCGCCGGAACGCCACGGTCCGTTGCTGACCACAGCCTTCTCCGCCGCGACGAGTTCCCGCCAGGCGCTGCTCGCGGTGATCGCGGCGAAGCGCTCGCGGGCCTCCGGCTCCAGGTGCGGCGCGACGTTGCCCAGGCCGGCGTGGTACGCCCCCACCAGGCTGACGAACTCGAGATGGTCTTCGGAGCTGAGCGTACGGGCACCGAACGCGCCGTCGATGGTGGAGCCGGCGCGCGACATCAGGTCACTGGCGCGGAAGGCCTCGGTCGCCGCGATGCCCCCCTGGGCGGCGGTGGCGTCGGGGACGATTCTCGCCTGGGTGTCGAACAGGCCGGTGGCGGCGTCGAGCAGCCGGTTGTAGAAGTCGTAGACCCCCGAGCCGTTGGCCGACCGGGAGTCGATGGTGCTCCGCACGCTCGGCAGCTCGTCCAGCAGGCCGGCCAGTGTCCTCCACCGCGACACGATCGAGTCCGGGGCGTTGGCCAGCGCGGAGTCGGCGACCGGCCGGAGGGCGGCCACCCGCTGGTCCGTCTGCTGCCGTTGCTCGATCAACCGGCCCAGGTCCCGGGAGGGCTGGGTCAGGTAGCTCACGCTCAGCCGCCGCTCCTGCTGGATCGAGGAGAGCGCCGAGACCGCCGGGATCGACACCTGCCGGACGCTGTTGGCGACCTGACGGTTGTAGAAACCCTGGAAGATGAGATAACCGGAGGCGACGAGCCAGACGACCAGGGCGACGACACTGGGAATGAGCACCAGCCTGATCACGCGGCGTTTGATTGACTGCGGTCGACCGGCACGTCCACCGGGAGTCGTCGGTGGAGCCTGATCGTCTGAGGCGCGGCGCGGGTCTTCGCGGTCGGCCTGTTTGTGCGCCAAGTCGTCGTATCCAATCCTGGTCAAGCCAAAGACACCAGACGTCGACGCCACTGGCCGACGCCGATGTGTGCCAACCTTACCGTCTGTCCGGTCCCGCGCCCGGCCGTGATTCGCCGACGGTGCACGGTTCCGTCCCCGCCGCGCAGGTCAGAGATCGATTCGGGAGTTGACCGACACGCCCGGTGGCGGGGGCGCCCCGGCGGTGACCGCCCGGCGTCCCCACCCGCCCGGCTCACCGGTCGACGTCGGGCGTGGGGCCGCCGGACGCCCGCCGCCGGCCCCCGCTCAGCCCATGGCGGTGTACTGCGGCGGCAGCCGTAGTTCGAGTTCGACCGTCTGGACCTGGTGTTTCGGGCTCACCGCGATCGGCTCGGGCCGCCCGGTCCGGTAGCCCTGGGCGAAGTCGACATCCCAGCTCCGCAGCAGTTCGAGTGTCGCGTCGTCCTGCACGTACTCGGCGGCGACGTGGATGCCGAGGGTGTGGCACAGCTCGGTCAGCTTCGACACGACCGCCTGGTCGGCCGGCGAACGACAGAGGTTGACGACGAACATTCCGTCGATTTTCACCAGGTCGACCGGGAGGTATTTCAAATGGGCGAGAGCGCCGTATCCCGTACCGAAGTCGTCGAGTGCCAGGTGGCAACCGGCCTGCCGGATCCCGGTGGCGAAGGCCAGGGCCTCGTTACGGTTCTCGACGAGGGCGGTTTCGGTGATCTCAAAGGTCAGACACTCCGGCTTGACCCGGTGCCGACGGATCGCCTCGTTCACGAAATCGAGCAGCCCCGGGTCGGCGAGTGACTTACCGGAAACATTGATCTGGTAATGGGAGGTCTGGGCACCGCGGCCGATCAGTGCCAGGGCGTGGTCGATGACCCACTTGTCCACGGCGAGAATCTCGCCGACCCGTTCGGCCATGTCGAGGAACGCCCAGGGTGCGGTCGGCTCCCCGATGTCGTTGCGCACCCGGAGCAGGATCTCGTGCCGGGTCACCTGGTTGAGACGCAGGTCGACGATGGGCTGGGCATAGAGGGTGAACCTGTCGGCCGACACCGCCCGGCGGACCCGGGAGCGGCAGCGGGTGGCCCGGTCGACGGCGGCGACCGGCTGGTCGAGGACCCCTACCCCGGTGGCGCTGCGACGGGCGTCGCGGGCCGCGTGCTCACCGTCGACGAGGAGGTCGAACCCGGTGTCGGGGACGTCGCTGCCGAAGTGCACCACGCCCGCCCAGGTGTTGAGGCGCAGGGTCCTGCCGCGGACCCCGAACAGGTGCCGCCGGAACGTGTCGACGAGCGTGTCGGCCAGCGTCCCGGCGGTCTCCGGGCACCCGTCGGCGCTGCCGAGCAGCACCCCCCACAGGCCGGAACCGACCAGGCCGCAGGTCGCCCCGGCGCCGACGGTCGTCCGCAGGAGCCGGGCGATCGCCGCCGCCAACTCGTCGTGGTCGTCGTCGGTGAGGGCGTCGGGCAGCCGGGTGGCCGGTTCGGTGGCCACGACGACGAGTGCCCCGCCGGTGCTCCGGCGTGCCCGGTCCACCTCGTCGATGAGGTAGCTCCGGGTGGGCAGCCCGGTCACGGTGTCCGGCACGGCCAGGTCGACGCAGAGCATCCCGTCGCGGACGGCGATCCGCCGCCGCTCCTGCCGGGCCAGCTCCAGCGCGGTGACGTCCTCTCCGGTCGCGATGATCCCCGACGCCCGGCCGGCGGCGGTGAGGATCTCCAGGTGGCAGCGGACGTGCCGGACGCTGCCCCCCGGATGGACCACCCGGAAGACGATCTCGTCCGGCCGGCCCCGTTCCCACGTCGCCCGGACGGCCCGCCGGACCCGGTCCACGTCCGCCGGGTGCACGAGCCGCAGCAGCGTCTCCGGGGTGAGGCGGAGCGTCCCGGGAGCCTGCCCGAAGATCATCGCCATCTCGTCCGACCAGCACAGCCGGCCCGGCCCGTGCCGCCGGCCCGCACCGGCCGTCCAGGTGATGGTGCCCTGCTTGGCTGACTGCGCGGCGCGGGAGACCCGGGTCGCCTCGTCGACGTCCCCGGTCAGCGGGTCGTAGAGGTCGCTGTCGACGAATATCCGGTGTCCGTCGGCGAGCGCCGCGTCGTAGCGCCCCTGCGCGGTCCGGGCGACGCGGCGGGCGCGGGCCAGTTCGAGCGGACCGGGCCGGCTCGCCTCGGCCAGCGCCAGGACGTCATCGAGATCCACGGCTTCCCCCCTGTCGCCGGCCGCCGTCCGGACCCGGGTAGCCGGCCTCCTCGGCCAGCTCGCGCAGCCTCCTGCGGGCCGCGACCTTGTAGGACCGGACGCTGTTCTCGGTCAGCCCGAGGAGCCGGGCGATCTCCGGGTTGGAGAAGCCCTCCCGGTCCATCTGGAACACCTCGGCCTGCCGGGCGGGAAGCTGGTGCAACCAGCTCCGTAACGCCTCCTGCGCCTCCCACACGTCGGCGATGTCGGGCTGCGGCGTCGGCGGCAGGTCCTCCGGCGCGACCGCGGCCTCACGCTGACGTCGGTGGCGGTCCTTGCGGATCTTGTACCGGGCGGTGACGATCACCCAGCCGATCGGCTTGGCGTAGTCGCGCAGCTTGTGCCACTGGACCCGCCCGTGCAGGTACGCCTCGTTGAGTGCGTCCTCGACCACCTCCCGGTCCGGGCACTCGGCCCGGAGGATCCGCTCCACGGTGTGGTACGAGTCCTCCGCGAAGGCGGCGAACTCCCGGTCGTGCTCGGCCTTGAGGCGGGCGGCGTCCGCCTGGCGCAACGCCTCCCTGCCGGCCGGCTCGGGGATCAGGGCCGCGGTGCCCTCGACCTCGATCATGCGGCCTCCCCCGGGGTCTGGCACCGCGGCCCGCCGCACCCGCCCAGCTCGACCGCACGGTGCCCGTCACGGTCACGCTCCACGATCCGCACCGTGTCGTGTCCGGTCGCGGCCAGCCCCACCAGCCCGTTCATCCGGGCCGCGGTGCGTGTCGAGGCCTCGCGTTCCGCTGACAGCCGGGTCCGGTGCGTGAGGTAGGCCCTCGTCGACCCCGCCGCCGCGGCGGCCATGGCCAGGGTCATGGCCACCACCTCGGGGTCGGAGAGCGTCTCCGCCAGCGCTTCGTTCATCGTTCTCCCTCGTCGCCCTCGCTCTGACAATTACTATCCGTGGCGGCGGGGAAAAGTAGATACCGCACTGTCCACAATCTTTCTAGAGATCGATGATCAAGCGGTTAGCCTGCCTATACAGCGAAAAGTCATGCATGTGGCACGCTGGGCGACGGGCTTCGGTCGGGTCCTCGCGGCAACCCACCGCCCAACATGACTACTCGCAGTCATGTATATGTCACCTCTGCGGGCCGTCGGTCCACCACCGTCGAGGGCGTGCACGGCTGGTCCGCACCTTTCCCGGGTACGAGGGAAACCGGCGGGGGGTCCTGGGCGTCCAGACGGTGCCGGGGCAATCACCGCCGGCCTGAGAGCACAGTGGACGATCCCGCTGTGCGGGCACAGTGGACGAGTCCGCGCACCCGCGCGGGAAGGTGGATGGAGCACAGCATGGTGAAGGTGAAGTGGGTTGTTACCCCGGTGGCGATGCTGGCGTGCCTCGGGACGCTGGTGGCCTGCGGGGAAGGTGCCGGGAAACCCACCGACGCCGCGTCCGGGACCGGCACGCCGTCGGCCACCGCGACCCCCTCCGGCCCGGCGACGACGGCCGCCCCGACGACGGCACCGGCGACGACGGCACCGTCGTCCAGGCCCACCGGGAAGCCGTCGGCCACCGCCGGGGCGGCCACCCCCGTGCTGTCCGGCAAGCGGGAGGTCACCATCGTCCGGGTGCAGTCGACCGAGTCCGGCGTGTCGATGGACGGCGGCACCCTGGTCGAGGTCGACGACGACAGTGGACGCCAGCTGTTCGTGCCGACCCCGACCGGGGGCGGCAAGTACCTGATCAAGTCGTACGGCCGGCGCGACAACCACCCCGCCAGCGACGACCCGGCCTGCTGGCAGGTGCTCAACCCCGGTGACGGCGGGCCGCTCACCGTCGAGGGGGCGGTCTGCGACGCCCGCAAGCCGACCCAGCAGTTCACCATCACCAGCAAGGGCAAGGGCGCGTACGCGATCAGCAACGCCTCGGCGTTCCTCCAGTTCTCGCCCAGTCGGGGCCTGATCCTGGAGGAGTTGGGCGACGCGCCGCTGCGCAGCACGTTCCGCCTGGTCGACAACGGTCCGGCCCGCACCCCGGCGGGTGGCTGACCCGACCGGGCAGCGCACGCCGACGCCCACCCAGCGCAGGGTGGGCCTCGGCCGCTGGTCCGGGGCGGGAATCGGCGGCCGGTCCGGGTCGGGGGTCGACGGGCCTGGACGGGTCGGGTGTGGGCCGGCGGTTCGGGTCGGGTGTGGTCCGGCACGGTCCGGGGCGGGAATCGGCGGCCGGTCCGGGAATCGGCCGCCCGTTCGGAATGGGTGTCGGCCTGCGGGACGGGGGTCGGCCTGCGGGACGGGATTGGAGTCGGGCGCAGCGGGTACCGCAGGCGGCATGCGGATCGTGATCGTGGGGGCCAGCGGCAACGTGGGCACGGCGGTGCTGCGGCGGCTGGGCCGGGAGCCGGGACTGGACCTGGTCGGCGTCGCCCGCCGGCTGCCCGGCCCGGACGCCGGCACCCCGTACGACGGGGTGCGCTGGCACTCCTGCGACGTCGGAGCGCCCGGCGCGGTCGACACCCTCACCGCGATCTTCGCGGGGGCCGACGCGGTGGTGCACCTGGCCTGGCAGATCCAGCCCAGCCACGACCAGCGCACGCTGCACCGGACCAACGTCGGCGGCAGCCGCGCGGTGACCGAGGCCACCGTCCGGGCCGGCGTGCCCGCCCTGGTGTACGCCTCGTCGGTCGGCACCTACGCACCTGGTCCGAAGGACCACCCGGTCAGCGAGCGGTGGCCGGCGACCGGGGTGCCCGGTTCCTCGTACAGCCGGGACAAGGCCGAGGTCGAGGCGATGCTGGACACCGTCGAGGCCGACCACCCACGGCTCCGGGTGGTCCGGCTGCGCCCCGGACTGATCTTCCAGCGGGACGCGGGCACCGAGATCACCCGGTACTTCCTCGGGCCGCTGGCCCCGGTGGGCCTGCTGCGGTACGGGCGGATTCCGCTCGTACCGGCCAACCGTCGGCTCCGGATGCAGGCGGTGCACGCCGACGACGTGGCCGACGCGTACGCGCGGGCGGTCCTCGGTGACGCGCGCGGCGCGTTCAACGTCGCCGCGGATCCGGTGCTGACCCCGGAGCTGGTGGCCCGGCACTTCAAGGGCTGGACGGTGCCGGTGGCCGCCCCGGTGCTGCGCGCCGCCGCGGCGCTGACCTGGCGGCTCCGGCTGCAACCGGTGGACGCGGGTTGGGTCGAGCTGGGGCTCGCCGCGCCGTTGATGTCCAGCGCGCGGGCCGAGACCGAACTCGGCTGGCAGCCGCAGGTCGACGCGGTGACCGCACTGCGGGACCTGTTCGCCGGGATGGCCGACGGTGCCCACACCGCCGGACCGCCGATGTCCGGTGTCGCCGACCTGCCCGGCCGTCCCGCCGGGCTGCTCCGGGGCCGCGTCCCCGGCCAGGGCGACCCCTACTGACCGACGACACCCCGCCCCCGGCTCGTGCGCGTCGGGCTTGTGCGCGCCGGGCTCGTGCGCGTCCGGCTTGTGCGCGCCGGGCTCGTGCGCGCCTGGCTCGTGCGCGCCCGGCTTGTGCGTGCCGGGCTTGTGCGTGCCGGGCTTGTGCGCGTCGGGCTCGTGCGCGCCTGGCTCGTGCGCGTCCGGCTCGATCACGCTGGATCCTGGTTGTAGTGGCATCCGCGGGGACGGAGACCACTACAACCAGGATCGAGCACGATCTTTCCTTGCGGGGACGCGGGGCAGGGGAGGGACACGGTACGCGGGTGTGGACTGGGTGTGAGGCGGGATGTGAGTGAGGTGGGGGTGTGGGTCGGTTGGGGTTGTGGGTGAGGTGGGGGTGTGGGTCGGGTGGGGATGTGAGTGAGGTGGGGGTGTAGGTCGGAGAAGGGTGGTGGTCAGGCGTGGGAGAGGGCGAACGCGGTGAGGAACCCGAGCACGGTGATCAGGCCGACCAGCAGGTGGGCGTCCTCGAACGCCTCCGGGACCATGGTGTCGGTGATCATCGCGAGGATCGCCCCGGCGGCCAGCGCGGTGATGGTGGCCAGCACCTCCGGCGGCGCACCGCCCAGCAGGGTGTGACCGAGCAGCGCGGCCAGCCCGCTGACCAGGGTGATCGCCGTCCACAGTGTGAAGACGTAGCGGCGGGAGCGGCCGGCCCGGCGCATCCCGGCGGCGCTCGACAGCCCCTCCGGCACGTTGCTGAGGAAGACCGCGACCACGGTGACCAGGCTCACCGGGCCGCCGGTCAGCAGGCTCGCGCCGATCACCACCGACTCGGGTACGCCATCCAGCAGCGCGCCCACCGCGATGGCCGACCCGGAGCCCGGTTGCTCCTGTTCGGAGGGTTGTTCCCCGCCGGACCGCTTCCGGTGCCGGGCACCCCGTCGGGCGAGGAGCAGGTTCGCCCCGGTGTACGCCAACGCCCCACCCGTCGCCCCGAGCGCGGTCGGCAGCAGCCCGCCCTGTTCGTGCGCCTCGGCGATCAGCTCGAACGACACCGCGGAGAGCAGCACCCCCGCCCCGAACGCCATGATCGACGCGACGACCCTGCGGGGCACCCGGGCGAAGAACCCGACGGCCGCCCCGAGCAGCAGGGCGGAACCGGCCAACAGGCCCCACGCCCCGGCTTGTAACCACTCCGGCATTCCGGGGAGGGTACCCAGCACCGGGCCGCGCCAACCGGCCCCGGCCCCGGCCCACCGCCGACGTCCGGCCGGGCCGACTACTGTCCGCGCCGGCTGGCCACGCGCTGTCCGCGCCGGCTTCCGTCCGCGCTGTCCGCGCCCAGTTCCGTCCGCGCTGTCCGCGCTGTCTGGGCCGGCCGTCGGTGCTGTTCGCGTCGACTTCTGTCCGCGCCGGCTTCTGTCCGCGCTGTCCGCGCTGTCTGGGCCGGCCGTCGGTGCTGTTCGCGTCGACTTCTGTCCGTGCCGGCTTCTGTCCGCGCTGTCCGCGCTGTCTGGGCCGGCCGTCGGTGCTGTTCGCGTCGACTTCTGTCCGCGCCGGCTTCCGTCCGCGCTGTTCGCGCCGACTTCTGTTCGTGCCGGCTTCTGTCCGCGCCGGCTGACCACGTGCTGTCCGCGCCGGCTTCCGTTCGTGCTGTCCGCGCCGGCTTCCGACCGGGCCGGGTGCCCGGTGACAGCCGACCGTGCCGGTTTCCGGCCGCGTCGGGTGGCCGGTGCTGGCCCGGTCAGAAGTCGGCGAACAGGTAGGGCAGCGCCCGGGGGAAGAGGCTCCGCAGCTCGGCCGCCGCCTCCGGGCCGACCTCGCCCAGCCCTCGCAGGTGCACCTCGGCCGGGTCGAGCACCCCGTAGACCAGCGCGGACAGCCCGGCGGCGGTGAGCGTGGCCGTGGGCGTCCGGCTCGCACCGGCCCCCTCCGACCGGCCGCCCGCGGTCGACTCCAGCCGGCCGGCGGTGCCGTCGAACAGGTGGGTGCCGCCCAGCCAGCGGTCGTCGACGAGGTTCACCCGGACCCGGCCGGGGCCGACCGGCAACCCGACGAGGGCGTCCATGCTCAGCAGCCGGGCCATCGGCGCCGACGAGCCGGGCCGGGCCACCCGGGCCTCCACGTGCACGGCCAGATCGGTCAGCCACAGTTCGGGCAGTTCGTCGGCCGGGATCCGGAGGCTGATCCGCTCCACCTGGTCGACGTGCCGGGCGAGGAACTGCAACAGCAGGGCGCGGGCGTACGGGTCGGCGGCGAGCAGGTCGTCCCCGACCAGCTCGCCACCGTGGTCGTCGATCCGGTACGTGAGCGCCCCGACCACGCTGCCGTCGATCGTCGCGGTGATCAGCCAGCGGTCGTCGCGGTCCCGCAGGCCGACGTCCCGGAAGTCGGGGAAGATCGAGAACCCGTGCCGCTCCCGCAGACACCGTTCGGTGAACGACCGGTAGCGGGCGTACCCGGTGCCGATCGACTCCCAGTCCACCGTGCCGGGCAGCTCGCTGCGCAGCAGCGGGGCCAGGTCGGCCGGGGAGAACCGGACGGTACGCGCCCGGGGCAGCCCCACGTAGCCGAAGCGCTCGTAGAAACTGGCCCGGAACGGGTACAGCGCGCTCACCGGGTGCGCGCCGTCGCGCATCTCGTCGAGGAGCTGGCACAGCAGGGCGCGGACGTATCCCTGCCGACGGGCCAACGGGTGGGTGGCGATGCCGGCCACCCCGGCCATCGGCAGCACCGCGCCGCGCAGGTTCTGCCGCATCGGCACCGCGCTGGCGGTGGCCCGCGCCTCGCCGCCCTCCTCGACCACCAGCGTCCGGTTGCCCTTGTTGTACGGCAGGTAGCGGTGGAAGGCGTCGCCCCGCTCCCGGCTCAGCGGGGTCGCCTCGAAGGCGTACGCCTGGAGCGGGAAGCTGGTGGTCAGTCGTTCCTCGGCTGCCAGGCGACGGATGAGCATCTGTCCATCCCAACCTGACCGGCGGTCCGCCGCAACCTGGTCGGCCCGGTTCAGCCCTCGGTCACGTCGGAGACGACCACGGTGACGTTGTCCGGTGCGCCGGCCTGGTGGGCCAGTTTCACCAGCTGCTCGCCGCAGTGCTGACGGTCCTGGTAGCCGATCAGCGCACCGTGGATCGCCGTGTCGGCCACGTAGTCGGAGAGCCCGTCGCTGCACAGCAGCACCCGGTCCCCGGAGAACACGGTCAGCACGCCGATCGCGGGGGGCGCGTCCGCGCCCTGCACGGCCCGGGTCACCAGGGACCGCTGCGGGTGGTGGCGGGCCTGGTCGGGGGAGAGCGCGCCCTGGTCGACCAGCGCCTGGACGAAGGTGTCGTCCCGGGTGAGCTGGGTCAGTTCACCGTCGCGCAGCAGATAGCAGCGGGAGTCGCCGACCTGGGCCAGGACCAGGGTGTCCCCGGCGAGCAGGGCGGCGGTCAGCGTCGTACCCATGCCCTCGCGGGCCGGGTCGGCGGAGATGGCGGCCCGGATGCGGCGGTTGGCGGTGGAGACGACGGCCCGCAACGCCTCGGCGGCCTCGTCGGTGCCGGTGGGCGGGACCAGCTCGTCCAGGATACGGATGACGATCTCGCTGGCCACCTCACCGGCGGGGAGCCCGCCCATGCCGTCCGCCACCGCGACCAGGCGTTCACCGGCGAGGGCGGAGTCCTCGTTGTTGGTGCGGACCAGGCCGACGTCGTTGATGATGGCCGAGCGGAGGATCAGCGTCATACGACCAGCTTGCCGGATACACCCTCCCTCCGTCTCTACGCACTAGTACGTAGGGTGGGAGAAATGATCCCGGTGTCGATGGTGGGTCGCGTCGGAGAGCTGGCGGAGCTCGACCGGGCGTGGTCCACCGTGGCCGGAAAGGGCCGGCCGTCGCCGGCCGTCACGGTGATCACCGGGGCCGCCGGGGTGGGCAAGAGTCTGCTGGTGGCGGCGGCTGTCGAAGGGCTCCACCCCCGACCGGCGGTGGTCCTCACCGGCACGGCGCGGGTGCACGATCCGGCCCCTTACGACTGGCTGGCGGCGGTGCTCAGCGGTCGTGACGTCGGCGCGCTCGACCTGCCGTCCGACGCGCTGGCCTGGCTGGCCCAGCAGCCGACCGCGCCGCGCGAGCGCTACGCCCCCGGCACCCTGCTCCGGCTCGCCGTGCGGACCGTCCGGTTGCTGGTGGGGACCGGTCCTGCCGTGCTGGTGGTGGAGGATCTGCACGACCTCGACCCGGCCAGCCTCAACCTGGTCGTCGAGCTGGCCACCGCGCCGCGCCTGCCGGCGCTGCTGGTGGTGGCGAGCCGCCCGCCGGCCGACGCGGTCGCGCCGGAACTCACCCGCCGCGTCCTGGCCCGGCTGTGCGGGGTACGCGGCGCGGTGCGCCAGCACCTCGGCCCGCTCGGCGTCGCCGAGGTGGCCGAGATCCTCACCCAGGTGTACGGCGGCAGCAGGCCCCCGGCCGGGGTGTGCGCCGCCGTCCGGCAACGTACCGGCGGCAACCCGTACGCGCTCACCGAGTTGCTGGCCGAGCACGCGGGACAGGGCCTGGCGGCGTTGGTCGGGGAGCCGTCGCCGGAGCACCCGCGGCTGCCGACGCCCCGGGGCGCGCTGCCCGACGTCGAGCTGACCGGCCGGGAGGTGGACGTGCTCGGGTGCCTGGTCGCCGGGATGTCCAACAAGCAGGTCGCGCGGGCGCTGGGCATCTCGGTCCGGACGGTGACCGTGCACGTGTCGAACCTGCTGCGCAAGACCGGCTCGGCGTCGCGGACCGAGGCGGCGCTCTGGGCGGTGCAGCACCGGGTGCCCGACGCGGGTCAGCTCCGGGGGTAGCGCACCAGCAGGCTGGCTGCCACCTCCTCGTCGCCGAGGGCGGCGTAGCCGTGCGGGACGTCGGAGGTCCAGCGGAGGTGGCCGCCGGCGGCGGCGGTCTGCGGGGCGTCGACCGGGCCGGCGCGTAGCACCCCGGCGAAGACGGTGACGTGTTCGGTGACGCCGGGGTGGTGGGCGGGGGAGATCTGCTCCCCGCCGGGGCGGACCCGCAGCCGGTACAGCTCGTAGCTGGCCTCGGTGTCGGTGAACGACTCGAGCAGGGTGGCGACGACCGTCGCCCCCCGGACGGTCGGGGCGTCGGCGGGCCCGGCGAGCACGGCCGCCAACGGCACGCCGAGCTGGGCGGTGATCGCGTAGAGCGTCTCCAGGGTGGGGTTGCGGGTGCCGTTCTCCAGGGCGGAGACGGTGGCCTTGCCGACCTTGGCGGCACGGGCCAGCGCGGAGAGCGAGACCCCGCGCTCGGTACGCAGCGCGCGGAGCCGCCGGCCGACCGCCCCGGCGTCGGCGTCGGCGTCGAGCGCGGGACGGCGGGCTGGGCGGGGCCGGGTCATGCCGCTATGGTGCTACACGGCCGCCGTTCCGTAAACGGAACGCGGGTCGACACGGCCGGGTGCGCCCGGGGTGGCCACGCCGGCCCGTCTGTCGCCGGCCGGTCGGTCCGCGGGTCGCCGGCCGGCCCCGCGGGTCGTCGGCCGGCGCGGGACGCGAGGGGAGGATCGGGTGGGGGATCGGCTGCAACCGGTGCTGGCCGGGGTGGTGACCGCCGTGGTCGGCTTCGCCAGCTCGTTCACCGTGGTGCTGGCCGGGCTGCGAGCGGTCGGCGCCAGCGAGGCGCAGGCCGCCTCCGGGCTGCTCACGGTGAGCGTCGCCGCCGGCATCTGCGCGACCTGGCTCGGGTTACGGCACCGGATGCCGATCTCCATCGCCTGGTCCACGCCGGGGGCGGCGCTGCTGGTCGCCACCGGTCCGGTCGCCGGCGGCTGGCCGGCAGCGGTGGGGGCCTTCCTGCTGTGCGGGCTGCTCATCGTCGCCGCCGGCCTCTTCCCCGCCCTGGGCCGGGCGGTGGCCGCCATCCCCGCACCGGTGGCGGCGGCGATGCTGGCCGGAGTGTTGCTGCCGCTGTGCACCGCCCCGGTACGCGCGCTGGTCGAGGTGCCGGCGTTGGCCGCGCCGGTGATCGTCACCTGGTTGGTGCTGCACCGGTTCGCCCGCCGCTGGGCGGTGCCGGCCGCGCTGGTGGCGGCAACGGTGGCGATCGCCCTGACCACCTCGGGGGTGGGGCTGGGCGTCGCCGACCTGCGGCCGGTGGTGTCGCCGACCGTGCCGACGTTCACCCTGCCCGCGCTGATCGGCCTGGCGGTGCCGCTGTTCCTGGTCACCATGGCCGCCCAGAACGTGCCCGGCACGGCGGTGCTGCGTGGCTACGGCTACCGGCCGCCGCTCGCCCCCGCACTGCGCGCCACCGGGCTGGCCACCGCGCTCGGTGCCGCCACCGGCGGGCACGCGGTCAACCTCGCCGCGATCACCGCCGCCCTCGCCGCCGGCCCGGACGCCCACCCCGATCCGGACCGGCGCTGGATCGCCTCGGTGACCGCCGGCATCGGCCTGGCGCTGCTCGGGCTCGGCGCGGGCGCGGCGACCACGCTGGTGCTGCTCTCCCCGCCGGTGCTCATCGAGGCGGTCGCCGGGCTCGCACTGCTCGGCGCGTTGGCCGGTGCCCTCTCCTCGGCCCTCACCCCTGCCCCGCAGCCCGCCCCGGCCGCCTCGGTCGCCCCCGACGCCGCTGCCAATGCCAATGCCGCCCCCGACGCCGCTGCCGCTCCCGACGCCGCTCCCGACGCCGCTGCCGCTCCCGACGCCGCTCCCGACGCCGCTGCCGCTCCCGGCCCTGCTGCCGCCCCCGCTGCCGCTCCCGGCCCTGCTGCCGCTGCCGCTCCGGCTGCCGATCCCGATGCCCGGAGCCGGGAGGCCGCGGTGGTCACCTTCGTGGTCACCGCCTCGGGGGTGAGCCTGCTCGGCGTGGGCGGAGCGTTCTGGGGACTGCTCGCCGGCTGGCTGATGCTGCTGCTCTTCCGCCCCCGCCGGCCCGCCCCTGACCGCAGGGGCGGGTCACTCCTCCGGCGGTAGATCGCCGACGGGGACGCTGAGGCGTACCTGGTCGTCGGTGACCGTGGCGATCTGGTCGGCCAGCACGTACACCGCGCCGGTGCGGGCCAGGCCGGTGGAGACCTTCAGGTAGCCGGTCCGCAGCAGCCGGGCGGCCAGGTCGGCCGGGACGTCGGGCTCCTCGACGGCCACCGACTCGATCAGCTCGTCCAGGCTGCCGCCGGGGTCGGCGGTCGCCGCCTGCACGGTCACCGCGTTGGGATCGCCCCGCTGGACCAGGTCGACGGTGCCGATCTCGACCCCCACCATGTCGACCACCCGCATGCCGGTGGTGATCCGCGAGAGGACCGCCTGCTCTGCCATGCCCTGCTGCTCCATCCCCGGGCGGTTCCCTGCCCCACCCACCGCTAAACCGGCGGGCCCCAGGCGCTGGGCGGTCGCGGGGACAGCTCCCGCCAGGTGTCCGCCCCCTCCAGCAGGGCGCGGACGGTCTCCTCGGCCTCGTCGGCGCTGCCGTACTCGTAGAACTGGGAGACGCCCTCCGCGCCGCCGGCCCGCTGCTCGACGTGCCACCGGTCGGCGTCGACCCGGAGGAACACGTCCCGTCGGGCCAGTCGTCCCCATTTGCCGTTCCACCAGTGCCTACGCTGCTCCATGGCCGGACTCTATCGAACATGTGTACGACAGGAGTCGGCCCCCGCGAGAATTCCGCGGGGGCCGATGTGCGTCGGTCGGTCAGCGCGTGGCGGGCGGCTCCGGGTGGCGGCCCAGCACGTCGTCGAGCGCGCCGCGCTGCCCCGGGGTGGCGTGGCCGCCGGCCAGCAGCGCGTCGCGGATCTCGGTGAGCAGCTTGACCTCCTCGCTCGGCGCGGCCGGCGGCGGCTCCTCGCCCCGCTTGCGCCGCTCGGCGAGCCGGTTCATCGGGTAGACGACCAGGAAGTACAGCGCCGCCGCCGTCAGCGCGAAGGTGATCGCCGCGTTGACGAAGGCCACCCAGTCGAACGGGACGCCCCGGAACGTCGGCGTGGAGCCGCTGAGGCCGTTCTTGTTGCCGGTGATCAGCACGATCATGACCCGGACCAGTGGTTCGAGGAACGACTTGGTCAGCTGGGTGACCACGCCCGTGAACGCGGCACCGATGACGACACCGACCGCCAGGTCGACGACGTTGCCGCGCATGATGAAGTCTTTGAAGCCCTTGAGCATCCCGCTACTCCCGTGCTGTTCGGTTCTCCGTCGGGGACAACCTATGCCCCGGACGGGGGCTCCAGAAAAGCACCGGCCTCGATCGCCGCCCGTCCCGGATCGCCGTCCCGGATCGCCGCCACCAGTCGGCCGTGGTCGACGTACCGCTGGGGTAGCAGGGTGTCGCCGATGGCGTGCGCGACGGTGCTGCGCAGGGCCGCGCCGACCGAGGCGTACAGCTCGGCCAGCATGCCGTTGTGGGCGGCGGCGACCACCGCCGTGTGCAGCGCGACGTCCGCCTCCACGAACTCGCCGACCCGGCCCGACCGCCAGGCGGCCTCCCGGGCGGCGAGCGCGCCGTCGAGCGCCACCAGGTCCTCCGGGGTACGCCGCAGCGCGGCCAACCGGGCCGCCTCGACCTCGAATGCCCGGCGGACCTCGACCACCTCGGCCATCCGGTCGTCGGTGAGTCGGCGGGCCACCACCGGGGCCAGCTCGTCGGTCGACACCACGTACGTCCCGGAGCCCTGCCGGCACTCCAGGACCCCGGCGTGCACCAGCGCCCGGACGGCCTCGCGGACGGTGTTCCGCCCCACCCCGAGCGCCGTCACCAGCTGCGGCTCGGTGGGGATCCGCCCGCCGACCGGCCACTCGCCGCCGAGGATCCGGCTCCGGAGCTGCTCGATGGTCTGCTGCACCCGTTGACCGCGCGGGGGCACGGCCGGGGAATCCACCGCTGGGGAATCCACTGACGGTGTCACCGGTTACACCAGCTGTCGAAATTCATCCCATGATTGTAGGTTCGAGGTCATGACCCCGCCAACCGCCAGCGTCGAGGCCACCGCCACCGGCCGGAACGACACCACCGTCGGCGCGGGCGGCACCGCCGAGCCACCCGCACCGGGCGTCCACCGGCCGACCCACCGTGCCCCGTCGCCGGTCACCGGTGGCGCGCTGGTGCTGGTCGGGATGCTGCTGGTCGCGCTCAACCTGCGGGCGGCGGTGACCAGCCTGGGTGCCCTGCTCGACGAGGTGCGCACCGGGCTCGGTCTCTCCGGCACGATGGCCGGACTCGTCACCACGCTGCCCACCATCGCGTTTGCCGGACTCGGCGCGCTCACCCCGTGGCTGATCCGCCGCTGGCCGGCGGCCCGGGTGCTGGTGGTGGCGATGCTCGCCCTCACCGTCGGTCAGGTGCTCCGGGTGGTCACCGACTCGGCGGCGGTCTTCGTGCTCACCAGCGCGCTCGCCCTGGCCGGCATCGCGGTGGCGAACATCCTGCTGCCGATGCTGGTCAAGCAGCACTTCCCGCACCGGACCGGGCTGGTCACCGGGGCGTACACGATGGCCCTGACGGCCGGCACGACGGTGGCCGCGGCCGCCGCCGTGCCGGTGGCGCACGCCTTCGGCTCCTGGCGGGCCGGGCTCGGGGTGTGGGCGGCGCTGGCGGCACTGGCCGTACTCCCGTGGGTGCCGCTGGCACTGCGGGCGCGGGCCGCCCGACGGGCCACCACCCCGGCGGCGGTCCCGTCGGTCCGCTCCCGGGTCCGACCGGCCCGCACCCGGCTCGGCTGGGCGATGGCGGTCTACTTCGGCGCGCAGTCGCTCAGCGGGTACGCCATCATGGGCTGGCTGGCCCAGCTCTTCCGGGATTCCGGCTTCCGCGCGGAGACCGCCGGACTGCTGCTCGCCGGGGTCACCGCGCTCGGCGTGCCGGTCGCCCTGCTGATGCCCACGCTGGCCGGTCGGCTGCGCACCCTGCGCCCGCTGGTGTTCGGGCTGACCGCGTTCTCGGCGGCGGCCTACCTGGGCCTGGCGTTCGCCCCCCGCGACGGGGCGGTGCTGTGGATCCTGCTGCTCGCCTTCGGCCAGGGCGCGTTCCCGCTGATCCTGACCACCATCGGCCTGCGCGCCCGGACCGCCGACGGGACGGTGGCGCTGTCCGCGTTCGCGCAGAGCACCGGTTACGTGATCGCCGCGCTCGGTCCGCTGCTCGTCGGGGTGCTCTACGAGGCGACCGGCGGGTGGACGGCGCCGATGGGCTTCCTGCTCGCCGCGCTCGCGGTGCAGACGACCGCGGGCATGGTGATCGCTCGTCCCCGGTTCATCGAGGACGAGCGCTGAGGAAACCGGTCAGGACGAGGCGGGGGTGGGGTCGCCCGCGACGGCCTCGTCGACCGTCGGGTAGGTGTGCAGCACCTCGACCAGGCCGCTGACCTCGAGGATGCGCAGCACCCCGCGCTGCGGGGCGGCCAACCGGACCACGCCGCCGGCCTCGTCGCAGCTGTTCTTGGCCCGGACGAAGACCGACAACCCGGTCGAGTCGCAGAACGACACCTCGGCCAGGTCGAACACCAGCCGGCTGCGACCCTTGTCGAGCAGGTCGGTGATCTGGTCCTGGAGCTGCGGTGCGGTCGCCATGTCGAGTTCGCCCGCGACCGACACGACGACGACGTCGCCGCGCTGTTCCGTGTGCACCGTCAGGGACATTCAGACCTCCTGTTATTGGTGAAACGGTATCCCACGAACGGCGGGACACGCCGGACGGGAGCGCTTCCGGTGGGACCGGTCATTCCTTTGCCGCGGGGCAACTACCGGCTCTGCCTCCGGTGATAGAGTCCGGCCGGTCCAGCTCACAGGAGGTAACCATGGCGTTGACCGCAGACGGAGGCGACCGACTCGTCGAGCTGCTGACCGGGCACGGTGAGCGGGTGGTTCAGCGGTGGACGGAGATCGTCACCGCCTCCCTGCGCGGCCGGCTCAGCCAGGCCGAGCTGCGCCTCCAGGTGCAGGAGCTGCACGCTAGCATGATCAATGCCGGCGGCGTCGGCCTGGCGGACCTCCAGTCACCCGGCGCGGGTGAGCTGCGGGCCGTGCTCGCCGAGCTGTCCCGCAGCCGGGCCCGGCAGAGCTTCACCGCCACCGAGACCGCGGTCAGCATCTACGCCCTCAAGGACGTCCTGGTCGAGCTGGCCGAGACCGACGGCGTGGAACTCTCGCTGCGGGACGTCATCGACTTCACCGGCCTGGTCGACCGGATGGGGCTGCTCACCTTCGAGACCTACGTGCAGACCCGCGAGGGCCTGATCGCCGACCAGGCCGAGCAGCTCCTCGAACTCTCCACGCCGGTGGTGAAGATCTGGGACGGCGTGGTCGCCGTGCCGCTGGTGGGCACCCTCGACTCGGCCCGCGCCCAGGTGGTGATGGAACGGCTGCTCCAGACCCTGGTCGACACCGGTTCGCCGTACGCCATCATCGACATCACCGGGGTGCCGGCGGTGGACACCCAGGTGGCCCAGCACATCCTCAAGACGGTGGTGGCCGCCCGGCTGATGGGGGCCGACTGCATCATCTCCGGCATCCGTCCGCAGATCGCCCAGACCATCGTCGCGCTCGGCATCGAGTTCGGCGACATCGCCACCAAGGCGAGCCTGGCCGACGCCCTGCGGCACGTGCTGCGGCTGACCGGGGTGGAGGCGTCCCGCCGCCACCGCAGCCGGGAGGCGTGATGGAGCGGGTGCCGATCCTGAAGATCGGCGACATCCTGCTGGTCTCCATCCAGATCGACATGTCCGACCAGACGGCGGTCACCCTCCAGGAGGACCTGGCCGAGCGGATCGTGGCGACCGGCTGCCACGGCGTCATCATCGACATCACCGCGCTGGACATCGTCGACTCCTTCGTCGGCCGGATGCTCTCCACCATCGCCTCGATCTCCAGGGTGCTCGACGCCGAGACGGTGGTCGTCGGGATGCGTCCCGCGGTCGCCATCACCCTGGTCGAGCTGGGCCTGTCGCTCAACGGCATCCGTACCGCACTGAACGTGGAGCGGGGCATGGAGCTGATCGCGGCGTCCCGCGACGATGACCTCGGGTACGACGACGACCCCGAGGACGTGGAGTCCGGGACGGCGGCGACATCGCCATGACCGCGGGCGTCGACCTGGGTCCGCAGACCCAGGCGATCACCAGTGACGAGGACGTCGTCCGGGTCCGTCAGCTGGTGCGTACCGTGGCGGTGGCGGTCCGGCTCTCCCTGGTCGACCAGACGAAGCTGGTCACCGCCGCGAGTGAGCTGGCCCGCAACACCCTCATCTACGGCGGTGGCGGCACCGCCGAGGTGACCGTGGTCGAGGACGGCCGGCGGCGGGGCGTACGGATCCTCTTCGCCGACTCCGGGCCGGGCATCGCCGACCTGGGCCTCGCCCTCACCGACGGGTACACCACCGGTGGTGGCATGGGCCTCGGCCTCAGCGGTTCCCGTCGACTGGTCGACGACTTCGACATCCAGACCGCCCCCGGCGAGGGCACCCGGATCACCGTCACCAAGTGGTCCCGATGAGCTACGACGTGGTGCCGGACGCGGGCCACTGGTACCGGCTGGAGAACGGCAGCGCGGCCAGTGCCGTCCGCCGCGCGGCGGAACGCCTCGGCGGCCAGCTCTGCCTCGGTGAGAACCGGGTCGGGGAACTGGCCATCATCGCCGCGGAGCTGACCAGCAACCTGGTGAAGCACGCCCAGGAGGGCGTCCTGCTGCTGCGCCCCGTGCGCGTCGGCGACGTCGCCGGGGTGGAACTGGTCGCGATCGACTCCGGCCCCGGGATGGCCGACCTGACGGTCTCCTCCCGGGACGGTCACTCCACCACCGGCACCCTGGGCATCGGCCTCGGCGCGATCACCCGGCAGGCGAGCTGGTACGACGCCTGGTCCCGGCCGGGGCGCGGCACCGTGTTCGCCGTGCAGGTGTGGGCCAGGGACGCGCGGGTGACCCCGGCCTGGGCGGCGGGGCTGACCCGGCCGATCACCGGCGAGCAGGTCAGTGGGGACAGCCACGCCGTGCGCAGCGGGCAGGGCCGGCACCAGGTGCTGGTCTGCGACGGACTGGGGCACGGGCCGTTGGCCAACGCCGCCGCCGAGGCGGCCGTCGCCGCCTTCCGGGCCGCCCCGGACGGGCCGCCCGCCACCGTCGTGACGCACCTGCACCGCGCCATGTCGCACACCCGGGGGGCCGCGGTGGCGGTGGCGGAGCTGGACCCGGCGGCGGGCCTGCTGCGCTACGCCGGCCTGGGCAACATCACCGGGACGGTGCTGGCCCCCGACGGCACCCGGCGGGGAATGGTGTCGCTGCCCGGCATCGCCGGCCACCAACGCCCGACGGTCCGTGGGTACGACTACCCGTTCCCGCCCGGCGCGCTCCTGGTGATGCAGAGCGACGGCGTGGTGGACCGGTGGCGGTCCGACGACTACCCGGGGCTGACCGGGCGGGCGCCGATCGTCGTCGCGGCGACCCTGCTGCGGGACGCCGGGATCCGTCGGGACGACGCCTGCGTGCTGGTCGCGAGAGCGCCGTCGTGACCGCCCGCGAGCCACTCCTGCGGATGGCGTTGCGGGTGGAACAGGACATCTTCGGGATCCGTCAGCGCGGCCGGGAGGTCGCCGCGGCGGTCGGCCTGGAGCATCAGGACCAGGTCCGGTTCGCCACCGCGCTCAGCGAGGTGGCCCGGGACCTGCTGCGGACGACGGACGGCGCGGACGTCAGCTTCGCCGCCGTGACGGAGCGGGACGGCCGGCGGTTCCTCAGCGTGGACCTCGCCCCGCTGCGTGCCCTACCGGGCAACCGCTACGAGCCGCAGTCCGGCGCGGTGGCGCGACTGGTGGACACCCTGGGACTGGCGGAGGCGCAGGGCGCTACCGTGGTGAGGATGTCCCGACGCGTCCCGGCCGCCGCCCCGGCGCTGACCCCGGCACGCCTGGCTGAGCTGGGCACCAGTGCCCCGGCCAGCGCCCTCGACGAGTTGGCCACCCAGAACGGGCAGCTCATCGCCGCGCTCGACGAGGTACGCAGCCAGCGCGACGAGCTGGCCGTGCTGAACGCCGAGCTGGAGGAGACCAACCGGGGCGTGATGGCGCTCTACACCCAGCTCTCCGAGGAGCTGGAGGAGACCAACCGGGGGGTGGTGGCCCTCTACGCGGAGCTGGACGAGAAGTCGGCCCAGTTGCGCGCGGCGAGCGAGTCGAAGAGCCGGTTCCTGGCCAACGTCAGTCATGAGCTGCGGGCCCCGGTGACCGCGATCATCGGGCTGGGGCGGCTGTTGACCGACCCGGCGTCGGATCCGCTCACCGCCGAGCAGGCCCAGCAGGTCGAGCTGATCCGCTCCTCGGCCGCCGACCTGCTCTCCCTGGTCAACGACCTGCTCGACCTGGCCAAGGCGGAGGCGGGCCGGATCGAACCGGAGTGGGCGGAGGTCGACCTGCGGGCGGTCTTCGGTCAGCTCCGCGGGACGCTGCGGGCGCTCGTCCTGCGCTCCGAGGTGGAGTTGCTGGTGGAGGAGCCGGCCCCGGGCACGGTGCTCCGCTCGGACGAGGTGCTGCTGGCCCAGGTGCTGCGCAACCTGCTGCACAACGCGGTGAAGTTCACCGAGCGGGGCGAGGTACGGATGCGTGCCGAGCGGGCCGCCGACCGGATCCGGATCCGGGTCTCGGACACCGGTCCGGGGATCCCCGCCGAGCTGCACGAACGGATCTTCGAGGAGTTCTACCAGGTGCCGGGGACCAGCCGGCGCAGCGGCACCGGGCTCGGCCTGCCGTACGCCCGGCGGTTGGTGGCCCTGCTCGGCGGCACCCTGTCGCTGACCAGCGAGCCGGGCCGGGGCAGCAGCTTCACGGTGGACCTGCCCGTGGCGGGGGTGTGACGTGGCCGGCGCTGCGGCGACGATCCTGGTGGTCGACGACAGCCCGACCAAGCGCTACCTGCTGGTGAGCTGGCTGACCCGGGCGGGTTTCACTGTCCGGGAGGCCGAGAACGGCACCGAGGCGTTGGCCCGGGTCGGGGTGGACCCGATCGACCTGGTGGTGCTCGACGTCCGGCTGCCGGATCTCAGCGGCTTCGAGGTCTGCGAGCGGATCAAGGCGGACCATCCGGCGATCCCGGTGATCCACGTGTCCGCGCACGCGGTCGACGTGGTGGACCGCACCCAGGGGTTGACCCGGGGTGCGGACGCGTACCTGGCCGAGCCGATCGAGCCGGAGGAACTGGTCGCCACCGCGCACGCGGTGCTGCGGTACTACCAGGCGCGGACCCGGGCCGAGCTGCTGGCCGAGCGGCTCACCGGGCTGGCCGACACCACTGTGGCGGTGCACGCCGCGTCCACCTTCGCCCGCCTGTTGCAGGAGGCGGCGGCGGGTGCGGCGCAGATCTTCCGCAGCCCGGCGGCGGTGGTCGCGGAGACCTTCGACGGGGACTGCCTGGCCGGCATCGCCGCCGGTCCGGGCGCGACGCCGGAGGTCGTACCGTGGGTGGTCGACGACACCGGCGTGCCGACCGGCGCGACCGTCCGGGTGGACGCCCCCGAGGGGTGGGGGCTGGTGCGCTGGCCGGTCGACGACACGGTGACCGTGGCCGCCGCCAAGCTGCGCGAGGACCGCGCCCCGCTCTATGTGGTGGTGCCCACCGCCACCCAGACCGCCCGGACGCCGGTGCTGGTGCAGCTCGCCCAGGCGGTCGCCTCGGCGGTGGAGGCGCAGCGCTCCTACGACGAGGAACACCGGATCGCGGTCACCCTCCAGCGCAGCCTGCTACCCCGCCGGCTGCCCGACGTGGCCGGTCTCGACCTGGCGGTGCGCTACGAGCCGGCCAGCGCGCAGACCGAGGTGGGCGGGGACTTCTACGAGCTGGTGATGCTCGACGGGAACCTGCTGGTGGCGATCGGCGACGTCGCCGGCCACTCGCTGCACGCGGCGACGGTGATGGCCGAGCTGCGGCACGCGATGCGGGCGTACGCGGTGGAGGGGCACCAGCCCGGGATGATCGTGGAACGGCTCAACGTGCTGATGCGGACGTTGCTGCGCAACGAGCTGGCGACCCTGTGCATCCTGCTGCTGCACCCGTCGACCGGTCGGATTCGGCTGGCCAGCGCCGGGCACCTGCCGGCGCTGGTGACGGTGGACGGTCGGGTGGAGTACGTGCAGCAGGCGGCCCCGCTGCTCGGGGTGCGCGCGGACCGGCCGGCGGACCTGGAGTTCACCCTGCCGCCCGGCGCGACCCTGGTGCTCTACACCGACGGGCTGATCGAGCGCCGGGACGCCACCATCGACGACGGCCTGGCCGCCCTGGCGGCCTGCGCGACGGTGGTCGACGACGACCTGGACGGCTTCTGCCAGCGGCTGCTGGTCGAGCTGGCCCCGCCGGAGATCAACGACGACGTCGCCGTGGTGGCGGTCCGCCGCCGCTGAGCGGTTCCGACTGCTCTCCGGAACTGCCCCACCATGCGGAGTGTCCTCGTGTGCTCGCCCCACCCGCCCCCGATGCGCGCCCCCGGGCGGCCGCTCGCCGGCTCGACCGAGCCACCGAGCGCGTGACACCCCACCACTGTCCTCATTGCTGAGGGTACTCAGGCCCGAACCCACTTTCGATGTTGCTCACCGTAATCGCAGGCCAACCCCCAATTACTCCTCCTTCATCCTTTGCTCTGCTGCCCCATTCGCGACAGTGCGATGAGCTGCGACTTTAGAATCACCGGAGACGTGTCGTGTTCCTGGCCCGACACGGGGAGTAGCCGTCGCCTCGATGGCAGCAGAGCAAAGCATGTGGGCGGGTCGTTGGTTGGTGGCGACTGTCGTTACTCATCGTCATCGTCATCGCCGTCGCCGTCGCCGTCGTCATCGCCGTCGTCATCGCCGTCGTCATCGCCGTCGCCGTCGCCGTCGCCGTCGTCATCGCCGTCGTCATCGCCGTCGTCATCGCCGTTGCCGTTGCCGTTGCCGTCGCCGTCGGTGGAGGTGGTCGCTGTGGGGATCGCCGGGAGGTGGGGACGCATCGGTGCTTTCGGGGTGCCGGGCGTCCGAGGAGGGTAACGGGCGGGGCGTCCGAGGGGGCGGGGCGTCGGAGGGGTCTGAGGGTCGGGGTGTCCTGGGTATCCGGCGCGTCAGGGCCGCCGGGAGCATCCCGCCGGTGCTGAGGTGGCGGGGAGCCGCCGGATCCGGCTGTCAGGATCGGCTGGTGCAGCGGCACGGTGACATGCGGTGGCGGTGATCCGCGCACCAGGATTGTGGAGAGTTCCTGCTGCTATGGCGACAAGAACTCTCCACACAGTGCAGCCGGCCACCGGCGTGGTTGCTGGCTGGACCGGGCGGTGGGGCCGTCGGTCGACCGTCGGGCGGACTGAGTGACCCGGCGGCAGGGCCGGTAGGGCCGGTAGGGCCGGCAGGGCCGGTAGGGTCGGCGGGGTCAGCCGGGTCAGCCGGGTCAGCCGGGCCGGCAGGGCCGGCGGCGGGTTGGCGGCGGGGCTGGTTCGCCTACATTCCGCGCTCGTCGGGCCGAAGCTGTCGGGTGCGGGTCGCTGGCCTTGGACGTGGGTGGGGATCAGCGCAGTGAGCGGGCGTAGCCGGTGGGGGTGCGGCCGGTGACGGCGGCGAAGTCGCGGGACAGGTGGGCCTGGTCGCTGTAGCCGAGATCGGCGGCCAGGGCGGCCCAGTCCGGCGACCCGGAGACGACCTGTTCGATCGCCTCCAGCAGGCGGTACCGGCGGATCACCCACTTCGGGCCGACCCCGACATGGTCCAGGAAGAGCCGCTGCAACCGCCGGACGGGGAGGTCGTGCCGCCGGGCGAGGTCGTCCACCCGTAGCAGGGTCCGGTCGGCGCGGATCGTCTCGGTCAGGGCGATCGCCTGGGCCGTCGCCGGGTCGGGCTGCGGTGCCCAGGTGAGCAGGAAGGCGTCCAGCGCCTGGCGGCGCTCGTCGTCCGTACCCCCGCAGCGCGGTGACGCCCCGGCGGACCCGGCGGCGGGTGGGACGGACGGCCCGGCGGTGGTTGCGGGTGGCCCGGCGGCGGGTGGGGCGGGTGACCCGGCGGTCGGGTCGGTGTCGAGCGGGACGCGCCGGTCGGTGAGTCCGGCGACCGGCCGACGCCAGAACGGGCGGAAGCCGCCGGGACGGAACTGGATGCCGCTGACCGCTCCGGTGCCGGTCAGGGTGATCGTGAACAGCCGTCGGCCGACCCCGGCCACCTCGGCGGTCTCCGGGCCGCCGGCATCCTGCCGGAAGACCACGTTGACCGCCGGGTGCGGCACCACCTGCTGCACGAACGGCGCGGTCAGCGCCCAGTCGACCAGCCAGTAGTGCTCCACCCAGGGGCGCAGCGCGGGGGCCGGCAGGTGCCGGCGGAACCGCACCTCCCGGCGCAGCCGGGCCGGATCGAGGATGCCCCGGTGATCCCCGCGTGGCTGTCGCATTCGTTCAAGACCACCTTCATACGCTGGCCGTATGCCAACGAAGACTAGTGAGCTGCTGGCCGCCGCCGTCCCGCCGACCGTGGCGTTGGTTCAGGGGACCGGCGACGACCAGCTCGACCTGCCCACGCCGTGCGCGGACTACACCGTCCGGGGACTGGTCAACCATGTGTACGACGTGGCGGTCAATTTCCAGCGGCTGGCCGCCCGGCAGGAGGCGGACTGGTCGGCCAAGACCGACCACGTGGCCGAGCCGGGCTGGCGGGACCGGTTCGCCGCCGAGGTGGCGCAGCTCGTCGTCGCCTGGGACGACCCGGCCAGCGAGGAGGGGGTCGTGCCGGGGATGGGGCTCTCCCGGTCGACGCTCGGCCTGATGGGCGTGGTGGACCTGGTGGTGCACGGCTGGGACCTGGCGCGGGCGACCGGCCAGCCGTACGAGCCGGCACCGGAGAGCGTCGCCGCGGTGCGCGACTTCATGGCCGAGATGGGGCCGATGGGCCGGCAGATGGGCGCGTTCGGCCCGGAGGTGCCGATCGACGCCGACCGGAGCGAGCTGGACCGGCTGCTCGGCAGCACCGGCCGCGACCCGGCCTGGACCCGCTGACCGGCCGGCCCGGCCGTCATCGGGGTACGTCGGGGCCGGGCGGGTCGTCGTCCGCCCGGCCCCCGTCGGTCGTGGTCACCGGCCCGGGTCAGGCCCGGCCCAGCCGGTCGAGGATCCAGGCGTTGACGAACGCCTCCTCGCGCCAGGCGTCGTACCGCCCGCTGGGGCCACCGTGGCCGGCGCCCATCTCGGTCTTGAGCAGGTAGTCGCCCTGCGGGGCCACCGCGCGCAGCCGGGCGATCCACTTGGCCGGCTCGTGGTAGAGCACCCGGGTGTCGTTGAGGCTGGTCACCGCCAGGATTGCCGGGTAGTCCAGAGGGGCGACGTTCTCGTACGGGGTGTAGGACTTCATGTACGCGTACACCTCGGGGTCGGCGAGCGGGTTGCCCCACTCCTCCCACTCGGTGACCGTCAACGGCAGCGACGGGTCGAGGATCGAGGTGAGCGCGTCCACGAAGGGCACCTGCGCCACGATCCCGGCGAACGCGTCGGGGGCCAGGTTGGCCACCGCGCCCATCAGCAGGCCACCGGCCGACGCGCCCCGGGCGACCAGCCGGTCGCTCGCCGTCCAGCCGGCCTTGACCAGGTGTCGGGCGCAGGCCACGAAGTCGGTGAAGGTGTTCTTCTTGGCCAGCAGCTTGCCCTCGTCGTACCACCGGCGGCCCAGTTCGCCGCCGCCCCGGATGTGGGCCACGGCGAAGACGACGCCCCGGTCGAGCAGGCTGAGTCGGGCGATGGAGAACCACGGATCCGTGCTGGCCTCGTACGAGCCGTAGCCGTAGATCACGGCGGGGGCGGAGCCGTCGCGCGGGGTGTCCCGCCGGCAGACCAGCGAGATCGGCACCCGGGTGCCGTCGTCGGCGAGCGCCCACTCACGGTGCTGCTCGTAGTCGGCCGGGTCGTACGCGTGGCCGTCCGGCCCGGGGAGCACCGGCTTGCGGCGGAGCAACGTCAACTCCCTGGTGACCAGGTCGTAGTCGTACACCGAGTCGGGGGTGACCAGCGAGGTGTAGCGGAACCGGAGCTGCCGGGTGCGGTACTCCGGGTTGCCGTCCAGCCCGACGCTGTGGATCGGCTCGGGGAACTCGATGTCGTGGCCGTCGCCGCCGCCGACCGGGAGCACCCGCAGCCCGGTCAGCCCGTTGCTGCGCAGCGAGACGACCAGGTGGTCGGCGAACGCGTCGACCGACTCAAGCCGGGTGCCCGGGCGGTGCGGGATCAGCGGCACCCAGTCGCCGGGCGCGTCCGCCGAGGTGTACGCCAGCGCGAAGTCCTCCGCGTCGTCGTTGTGCAGGATCAGGAAGCGGTGGCCGTGGTGCTCGACGCTGTATTCCACGCCCTGCCGGCGGGGCGCGATCACCGCCGGCTCGCCGGTCGGGTTGTCGGCCGGGATCACCCGGACCTCGCTGGTGACCTTGCTGTTGCTGTCGATCAGCACGAAGCGTTCGGAGCGGGTCAGCTCGACGCCCACCCAGAACCGCTCGTCCTGTTCGGCGTACACCACCACGTCCTCGCCCGACGGGGTGCCGACGGTGTGCCGCCACACCCGGTCGGGCCGCCAGGCCTCGTCGACGGTGATGTAGAACAGCACGCTCGCGTCGGCCGACCAGGCGGTGCCGTAGAAGGTGTCGGGCACCTCGTCGTCGAGCAGCTCGCCGGTGCTCAGGTCCTTGATCCGCAGGGTGAAGCGTTCGTCGCCGGAGAAGTCCGTCGAGTAGGCCAGCCAGCGGCCGTCGGGGCTGACGTCGAACGCGCCGAGGGAGAAGAATTCGTGCCCCTCGGCGAGCTGGTTGCCGTCGAGCAGCACCTCCTCACCGTCGAGCGGGGCGCCGTCCACGCTGACCGGGGGCGCGGTCTCGCCGTCGCGGACCGGGCGGCGGCACTGCACGCCGTACTGCTGGCCCTCGACCGTGCGGGTGTAGTACCAGTGACCCCCCTTGCGGGTGGGCACCGACAGGTCGGTCTCCTGGGTGCGCTGCCGGGTCTCGGTGAACAGCGTGCCGCGTAACGCTTCCAGGTGCGCGGTGCGCTGCTCGGTGTAGGCGTTCTCCGCGGTGAGGTGGGCGATGGTCGCCGGGTCGTCCTTGGCGGCCAGCCAGGCGTACTCGTCGACGACGGTGTCGCCGTGGTGGGTGCGCTCCGCGGGCACCTGTCGGGCGACGGGCGGGGTGGTCTCGGTGGTCACCCCGCCACGTTACCGGCCCGTCGCGCTGCGCGGCGCGGTCGAACCACCACCCACCGCTTTAGAACATGTGTACGATGACTGGCATGTCGACGGGAGCGGGTTCGGCCGGTGCAGCGGAGATCACCCGGCGGTTGGCCGGGATCTGCGGTCCCTCCTTCGCCCGGTTCGCGGGAGCGGCCGACGAGGTGGCCGGGCGGCTCGCCCGGTGGGTGGCCGTGCCCGGCGGGCCGGCTGCGGCGGCCGAGGTGCTGCGGCTCGCCGCCCGGCACGATCTGTCAGTGGTGCCCCGGGGCGCGGGCACCAAGATCGACTGGGGTGCCGCCCCCGCCCGGGTCGACATCATGCTCGACACCGGCCGGCTGGCCGGGATCGGTCACCAGCCGGCGGCCTCCCCGGTGGTCGAGGTGGGTGCGGGCACCCCGTTGCGGGCCGTGCAGGCCACCCTCGACCGCACCGGCCGTCGGCTCACCCTCGACCCGCCGTCCCCCGGAGCCACCCTCGGCGGGGTGCTCGCCGCCGACGAGTCCGGCCCGCTGCGGCACCGTCACGGCACCGCGTGCGCCCAGGTGGTCGGCCTGCGCTGGCTGGACGCCGCCGGCGAGCTGGTCAGTGCCGGGCGCAGCGCCGCCGAGTTGGCCGGTGCGGCGGCCCCGGTCGGCCTCGACCTGGGTCGGCTGTTCTGCGGCTCGCAGGGTGGCCTGGGAGTGCTCGTCTCGGCCACGCTGCGGGCCCCGGCGGTGCCGGCGGCCCGGCTCTGGGTGTCCCGGCCGGTGTGGACCCCGCTGGAGGTGCACGACCTGATCCGGGCGGTGCTCGCCGCCGACCTCGACCCGGCCGCCGTCGAGCTGGACCTGCCGGCTGCCGGTTCCCCGCCGGCTCCGGCCGTCGCCCCGGCGGCGGGGGCCACCTCGGGGCCGGCGGGCCGGCCGATGTCCGCCGCCGAGGCGGCGGCCCGTGCCAACCATCCCGCGATGGCCGGCCGGCGGGCGGATCCGCCGCCGGCCCGGGGCAGCGCCGGTGAGCTGACGATCCTGCTGGAGGGTGGCCGGTCCGAGGTGGCCGAGCGGGCCGACCGCCTGCTGGCGCTGCTCGGCGCTGCGGCGAGCAGCGCCGACCAGCCGCCGTCGTGGTGGCGGCGTTATCCGTTCGCGCCGGGCGACACCGCGCTGCGGGTCGAGGCACCCGCCACCGACCTGCACGCCGCGGTCTACGCGCTGCGGGACGCCGCCGGTGCGCCCCTGCCGGTGCGCGGCTCCGCCGGTCTGGGCGTGGTGCACGCCGCGCTGCCCGGGGCGTTGCCGGTCGACCGGGTGGCCGGCATCCTCGCCGCCGTCCGTGGGGTGCTGCTGGCCCGTCGGGGCCGGTGCGTGGTGGTCGCCGCGCCCCCGGCGGTACGCCGGGCCGTCGACGTGTGGGGTGAGGCGGCGGTGATCCCCCGGCTGCGGGAGGCGAAGGACCACCTCGACCCACACCGCCGGCTCGCCCCCGGCCGGCTCCCCGGCGGCCTCTGACCGACCGCCACCGCGTCGGGGGCGGCGGCGTACTCAGAAGGTGTCGTTGCGGAGCACCAGGATGGCGATGTCGTCGCGGGGCGACTCGACCGAGAAGTTGATCGCGGTGGCCCGCAACCGGGCCGCGATCACGTCGGCGGAATAGCCGGCCAGGGGCGCGGCGGCCTCGCGGAGCCGTTCGGTGCCGAAGAGTTCCCGACCGCGTCGCCGCTCGGTCACCCCGTCGGTATAGAAGATCAACGCGTCGCCCGGGGCGAGGGGGACCTCCGCCGAGGGCGAGGTGATCGAGTCGAGCAGACCGAGTGCGGTGCCCCCGGTGCCGACGAAGTTCGCCCCACCGGCACCGTGCAGCAGGACCGGCCGGTCGTGGCCGGCCAGGTGCAGCGAGACGTCGAGCCGGCCGCCGTCGCCCGGCCCGACCGCCGCCAGGGCGAGCGTGCAGTACCGCCCGCCACCCCGTTCGACCAGCGTGTCGTTGAGCCGGGACAACGCCTCGGGCAGCGGCTTGCCGTCCCCGACCAGCACCCGGATCACGTCCCGGACCAGCCCGGTCACCGCGGCGGCCTGCACGCCCTTGCCGGACACGTCGCCGATCACCACCAGCCAGCGCCCGTCCGGCAACGGCACCACGTCGTAGAAGTCACCGCCGACCTCGGCCTCGTCGCCGGTCGGTGCGTACTCGGCGGCGAAGCCGACACCCTCCACGACCGGGAGCACGGGCGGCAGCAGCGACTGCTGGAGGGTCTGCGCCACCCGCCGCCGTTCGGCGTGGATCCGGGCGTTCTCGATGGCGAGACCGGCCCGCCGGGCCACGTCCTCCAGCACCGCCACCTCGTCCGGGTCGTGCCGGTGCCGCTGGTGCCGCCCCACGGCCAGGGTGCCGAGTCGTTGGTTCCGGGCGACCAGCGGCACGGCGAAGCCCTCCATCGGCCCGCCGAGCGGCACCTGCGACCCGGTGCGCGACGCCTCCCGCAGCCGGGCCTGGACCGAGTCCGGCCCGGATTCCTGGAGGACCTTGTGCAGCTGGGGCAGGACCGACTCGTCGGCGTGACTGGACGCGGCCAGCCGGAGCCGACCCCACTCGTCGGTGGTGTGCACCGCGCACCACTGGCCCAGCCGGGGCACCACCAGTTGCGGGATCAGCGCCATCGTCAGGTCGACGTCGAGCGACTGAGCGAGCAGTTCGCTCGCCTCGGCGAGGAAGGTCAGCCAGGCCGAGCGGCGGACGTCCGCCCGGCGCAGCCGGTCGTTCTCCAGGTGCAGCGAGAGCCGTTCGGCGGCGAGCACGGCCAGCGGCCGGGCGTACGCCGAGGGTGCCGCGTCCAGCTCCAGTTCCCCGGCGTACGGCCGGTGCACCGCCAGCGGCACCCGGAGCAGCTCGTTGCCGGGGCGGGGCTGCCGGCCGTACCGGGCCAGCGTCTGTGGACCCTCCCCCTCGCCCCGGTCCAGCCGGATCACCCCGCCGGCCGCGCCCACCATCTCGGCCACCCGGGTGAGCAGGTCGGTGGCGAACTCGGGCAGCGGTTCGTCGGCGTACGGGTCGGGTCGGGTCTGGGTCAGCTCGCTCATCGCGGCGGCGCTCGGCGCGGTGGTCGCCGGGTCGCCGTCGGTCCGACCGGGCGGCGGGTACGGGGCGGACGGCCCGTCGCCGTGGTCACCGTGGCGGTCCAGCCGGAACCACACCCCCTTGCCGGTGGGTAGGTAGGTGGTGCCCCAGCGGCTGGCGAAGTGGTCGACCAGCAGCAACCCCCGCCCCCGTGCGGAGACCTCGCCGATCTCTTCGGTGTCGTTGCGGATACCGACCACCAGTTCGTCCACCGGCCCGGCGGCGAAGTCGGAGACCGTGACGGTCAGGCCGATCCGGTCGGCGACGACCTCGATGTCCAGTTCGGTGCGGGCGTGCTCGACGGCGTTGGTGGACAGCTCGGTGGTGAGCAGCAGCGCCTCGTTGAGCAGTTCGTCGAGGTCGGCCTCGGCGAGCACCGAGCGGACGACCGCGCGGGCGGCGGCCGGGGTGCGCCGGTCGGCGGGCAGCCGGACGCGCCGGACGTGCTCGTCCTGCCCTCCGCCCGTCCCGGCCCCCGGCTCCGCTGACACCCCCGTATCCTCTACCGCCGCCGGCCGGGTGCCAAGCCGCACCACGCACCGTCACACCTGCCGCACCGGTCGGCAGGCGCGGACGGCACAACCCGGTGGGCGGGTGCGGACGGCACAACCCGGTGGGCGGGTGCGGACGGCACAACCCGGTGGGCGTGCGCCGACGGCACCAGGTCGGCGTGCGCCGACGGCACACCCGGTCGCGCGGACGCGGGGGTGACAGCGGTGACGGCGGGCGGGAGATCCGCGGGGTTCCCCGTCGGGCACGTCGCAGCCACGACCCCGGTGGCGACCCGGGCACAATGAGGGGAAGCTGGCGTGTCGGCACGCCGGGGGACCTCCGAGCTGAGCGAGGAATGATGACCGCGAAACAGTCGGTGACAGCGGACGTGTCCGCTTCCGAGCATGACGCGCTCCTCGGTGAGCTGTCGGAGGCGCTGCGACGGGTCGGCCGGGGCGACTTCAAGGTCCGGCTGCCCCGGCGCGCGGGCGCGGCCGGTGAGGTGGCGGACGCCTTCAACGAGGTGGTGTCGCTCCAGGAGCGGCAGCACCTGGACCTGCGCCGGATCAGCCGGGTGGTGGGTCGGGACGGTCGGCTGACCGAGCGCCTCGACGAGGAGGGCCTGGACGGCTCCTGGGCGGAGGGGCAGCGGGCGGTCAACTCGCTCATCGACGACCTGGGCCGCCCGACCACCGAGATCGCCCGGGTGATCATGGCGGTGGCCGACGGTGACCTCTCCCAGCACATGGCGCTGGAGATCGACGACCGCCCGTTGCGCGGCGAGTACCTGCGGATCGGCCGGACGGTCAACACGATGGTGGACCAGCTCTCGTCGTTCTCCAACGAGGTGACCCGGGTGGCCCGGGAGGTGGGCACCGAGGGCAAGCTGGGTGGTCAGGCGGACGTCCGGGGTGTCGCCGGCACCTGGAAGGACCTCACCGACTCGGTGAACACCATGGCGTCGAACCTGACCGGCCAGGTGCGGTCGATCTCCCAGGTGGCGACGGCGGTGGCCCGCGGCGACCTGTCGCAGAAGATCACGGTGGGGGCGCGTGGCGAGGTCGCCGAGCTGACCGACACGATGAACTCGCTCACCGACACGCTGCGGCTCTTCGCCGAGCAGGTGACCCGGGTGGCCCGCGAGGTGGGCACCGAGGGCAAGCTCGGCGGGCAGGCCCAGGTGCCGAACGTGGCCGGCACCTGGAAGGACCTCACCGACAGCGTCAACTCGATGGCGTCCAACCTGACCAGCCAGGTCCGCAACATCGCCCAGGTGTCCACGGCGGTGGCCCGGGGCGACCTGAGCCAGAAGATCACCGTGGCGGCCCAGGGCGAGATCCTGGAGCTGAAGGACACCGTGAACACGATGGTGGACCAGCTCTCGTCGTTCGCCGACGAGGTGACCCGGGTGGCCCGGGAGGTGGGTATCGAGGGCAAGCTCGGCGGTCAGGCGCAGGTGCGCGGGGTCTCCGGCACCTGGCGGGACCTGACGGAGAACGTCAACCAGCTCGCCGGCAACCTGACCAGCCAGGTCCGCAACATCTCCCAGGTCTCCACGGCGGTGGCGAAGGGCGACCTGTCGCAGAAGATCACGGTGGACGCGCAGGGCGAGATCCTGGAGCTGAAGAACACCGTGAACACGATGGTGGACCAGCTCTCGTCGTTCGCCGACGAGGTGACCCGGGTGGCCCGGGAGGTGGGTACCGAGGGCAAGCTCGGCGGTCAGGCGCAGGTGAAGGGGGTCTCCGGCACCTGGCGGGACCTGACCGACAACGTGAACTCGATGGCGTCCAACCTGACCAGTCAGGTCCGCAACATCGCCTCGGTGACCACGGCGGTGGCCAAGGGCGACCTCGGGCAGAAGATCACAGTCGACGCCCGGGGCGAGATCCTGGAGCTGAAGTCCACGGTCAACACGATGGTGGACCAGCTCTCGTCGTTCGCCGACGAGGTGACCCGGGTGGCGCGCGAGGTGGGCACCGAGGGCAAGCTCGGCGGCCAGGCCCAGGTCCGTGGCGTCGCCGGCACCTGGCGGGACCTGACCGACAACGTGAACTCGATGGCGTCCAACCTGACGTCCCAGGTCCGCAACATCGCGCAGGTCTCCACGGCGGTGGCGAAGGGCGACCTGTCGCAGAAGATCACGGTGGACGCGCAGGGCGAGATCCTGGAGCTGAAGAACACGGTCAACACGATGGTGGACCAGCTCTCGTCGTTCGCCGACGAGGTGACCCGGGTGGCCCGGGAGGTGGGTACCGAGGGCAAGCTCGGTGGTCAGGCGCAGGTGAAGGGGGTCTCCGGCACCTGGCGGGACCTGACCGACAACGTGAACTCGATGGCGTCCAACCTGACCAGTCAGGTCCGCAACATCGCCTCGGTGACCACGGCGGTGGCCAAGGGCGACCTCGGGCAGAAGATCACAGTCGACGCGCAGGGCGAGATCCTGGAGCTGAAGAACACCGTGAACACGATGGTGGACCAGCTCAGCTCGTTCGCCGACGAGGTGACCCGGGTGGCCCGCGAGGTCGGCATCGAGGGCAAGCTCGGTGGTCAGGCGCAGGTGAAGGGGGTCAGTGGCACCTGGCGGGATCTCACCGAGAACGTCAACCAGCTCGCCTCGACGCTGACCACCCAGCTCCGGGCGATCTCCCAGGTCTCGACCTCGGTGACCCGGGGCGACCTGACCCAGCGGATCGCGGTCAAGGCGCAGGGCGAGGTCGCCGAGCTGAAGGACAACATCAACCAGATGATCGTCACCCTGCGGGAGACGACCAAGAAGAACGCCGAGCAGGGCTGGCTGGACTCCAACCTGGCCCGGATCGGCGGCCTGCTCCAGGGCCAGCGGGACCTGGGCGAGGTCTGCCGGATGATCATGATGGAGGTGACCCCGCTGGTCGACGCGCAGCTCGGCGCGTTCTTCCTGGCGGACACCTCCGACGGGGTGATGCGGCTGCGGCTGACCGCCTCGTACGGCTACGTCGCCCGGGGGCACGAGGTCACCTTCGGGCCGGGTGAGGGGCTGGTCGGCCAGGCCGCCCTCTCCCGCCGGACGATCCGGCTCAACGCGCTGCCCGACGGGCGGATCACCCTGCGGTCGGGGCTGGCCGAGACACTCCCGTCCGACCTGGTGGTACTGCCCATCCTGTTCGAGGGGGAGCTGCTCGGGGTGATCGAGTTCGCCAGCGTGGCCCGCTTCTCGGAGCTGCACCTGGCGTTCCTGGAGCGGCTGGTGCTCACCATCGGCGTCGCGGTCAACACCATCCAGGCCAACCGGCGTACGGAGGAACTGCTGGCCCAGTCGCAGCGGCTGGCGCTGGAGTTGCAGGACCAGTCGGCGGAGTTGCAGCGCACCAACGCCGAGCTGGAGGACAAGGCGCAGCTGCTGAGCGAGCAGAAGGGCAACATCGAGACCAAGAACCGGGAGATCGAACTGGCCCGGCTCGGCCTGGAGGAGAAGGCCCAGCAGCTCACCCGGGCGTCGGCGTACAAGTCGGAGTTCCTGGCCAACATGAGCCACGAGCTGCGTACCCCGTTGAACTCGTTGTTGTTGCTGGCCCGGCTGCTGGTGGAGAACTCGGAGCGCAACCTCACCCCGAAGCAGATCGAGTTCGCCCGGACGATCCACGGTTCCGGCTCGGACCTGCTGCGCCTGATCGACGACATCCTGGACCTGTCCAAGATCGAGGCCGGTCGGATGGACGTCGAACCGACGGAGATCCGGTTCGCCGAGATCCGCAACTACGTGGAGCAGGCGTTCGCCCCGCAGGCGGAGGACAAGAACCTGGACTTCCAGGTGCGGGTGGCCAAGGAACTGCCCCCGGCGCTGGTGACCGACGCCCAGCGGTTGCAGCAGATCCTGCGCAACATGCTCTCCAACGCGGTGAAGTTCACCGACAACGGCGCGGTCACCCTGCGGATCGGTCCGGCGGCGGAGAACGCGGTCTTCGACGTGCCGGCGTTGACCAACGCCCGGCAGGTGATCGCCTTCACCGTGATCGACACCGGCATCGGCATCTCGGACGACAAGCTCAGCATCATCTTCGAGGCGTTCCAGCAGGCCGACGGCACCACCAGCCGACGGTACGGCGGCACCGGGCTGGGCCTGTCGATCAGCCGGGACCTGGCGCGGCTGATCGGCGGCACGATCACCGTGACCTCCGCGCCGGGCCAGGGCTCGACGTTCACCCTCTTCGTACCGGACGTGCTGGCGCCGGACGCGGTGGTGGCCACGCAGCCGCCGTCGCCGGAGCGCGCGGGCCTGCCGTCGTCGCTGCTGATGCCGCCGATGGAGCTGGCCACGCCGGAGGCCCCGGCCACCCGGCGGTTGGACGGTGCCACCGTGCTGATCGTGGACGACGACGTACGCAACGTGTTCGCGTTGACCAGCGCGTTGGAACTGCACGGGATGACCGTGCTGTACTCGGACAACGGCGCGGACGGCGTCCGTGTGCTGGCGGAGCATCCGGAGGTGGACATCGTGCTGATGGACGCCATGATGCCCGACCAGGACGGGTACGAGACGACCCGGCAGATCCGCCGGAACCACCGCTTCGCCGACCTGCCGATCGTCTTCCTCACCGCCAAGGCGATGCCGGGTGACCGGGAGTCGGCGCTGGCGGCCGGGGGTAGTGACTACATCACCAAGCCGGTGGACCTGGACGGGCTGATCGAACGGATGGCGTCCTGGATCAGCGGCCGCCGAGACAGGGAGAATTCGTGACGCAGACGGCCAAGGCGCTGCTGGTCGACGACCGTCGGGAGAACCTGATGGCGCTGGAGGCGATCCTGCAGGGGCTCCCGGTGCAGTCGGTGGCCGTGGAGAGCGGTGAGGCGGCGCTGAAGCAACTGCTGGTGGACGACTTCGCGGTCATCCTGCTCGACGCCCAGATGCCGGACATGGACGGGTTCGAGACGGCCAGTCACATCAAGCGCCGGGAGCGGACCCGGCACGTACCGATCATCTTCCTCACCGCCGCCGACAAGGACGCCCAGTTGGCGCTGCGCGGCTACGCGGTGGGTGCGGTGGACTACCTGACCAAGCCGTTCGACCCGTGGGTGCTGCGGGCGAAGGTGTCGGTGTTCGTGGAGCTGTGGGTGAAGACCCGGCAGTTGGCGGCGCAGTCGGACGTGGTGCGCGAGCGCGACGCCCAGTGGCGGGTGCTCACCGACGCGGTGGACGAGGCGAGCACCCTGCTGCGCGCCGAGGACGATCCGCAGGCCCGGCAGCGCGCCCTGGACGTGCTGGAACACGCCCGCTGGGGTCACACCGCCTGACCGGGGCCGGACCGTCGGGGTGACACCCCGACCGGGCCGGATCGCCCGACCGGTGGTCGCTCAGGCGGCGGGCGGCTCAGCATGGCCGTTGGCGGCGCGGCGGGCACGCCAGCGCTCGCCGAGCGAGTCGAGTTCCTCCTGGACGAAGACGAAGAAGTCCCGCATCTCGCCCACCCGTTCACCGCCCGGGGTGGCCGTGCCGCCCAGCGCGTCCGCGCCCGCGTCGGCGATGTCGATGAAGTTCTTGTAGAGGCCGGTCTTGGTGATGGTCCCCTCGTACCAGGGGTCGTCCGGCATCCGGTAGTGGTCGCGCCGGGAGCGGGGGACCGGTTCGCGCACCAGCATGCCGAACTGGGTCAGGTGGCGTACCGCGCCGGAGACGGCCGCCGCGCTGACCCCCAGCCGCTCGCCGATCTGGGCGGCGGTCAGCGGGCCGTCGGCGCTCATCACGGTGAACAGGACCCGGCCGGCCATCCGGGGGAAGCCGACGTCGGCCCAGGCCATCGCCATCCGTTCCACGAAGAGGTGGACCTCTTCGTGCCGGCCGGGGTGGCGGTCGTCAGACATCGGCTCGGTGCTCCTCGGGTGTCGGGTGGTGCAGGCGATGGTGCCGTACCGGACACATGCTTCACAACATTGTGAAACAAGCGTAGCTTCTGAATTATGGAAAACCCGATAGCGGTGACCGGCCTGGTGAAGACCTTCGGCCGCACCCGGGCCCTCGACGGGCTCGACCTGAACGTCCGGGCCGGTGAGGTGCACGGCTTCCTCGGCCCGAACGGCGCCGGCAAGTCGACCGCCATCCGGGTGCTGCTCGGGCTGCTGCGGGCGGACGCGGGGGCCGTCCGATTGCTCGACGGCGACCCGTGGCGCGACGCCGTCACGCTGCACCGCCGCCTGGCGTACGTGCCGGGGGACGTCACCCTCTGGCCCCAGCTCTCCGGCGGCGAAGTGATCGACCTGCTCGGTCGGATGCGCGGCGGGCTCGACCCGAAACGCCGCGCCGAGCTACTGGAGTCGTTCGAGCTGGACCCCCGCAAGAAGGGGCGCACCTACTCCAAGGGCAACCGGCAGAAGGTCGGGCTGGTCGCCGCGCTCGCCTCCGACGTCGAACTGCTCGTCCTCGACGAGCCCACCTCCGGGCTGGACCCGCTGATGGAGGAGGTGTTCCAGCACTGGATCGACCGGGCTCGACGCGATGGCCGCACGGTGCTGCTGTCCAGCCACATCCTCGCCGAGGTGGAGGCGCTCTGCGACCGGGTGACGATCATCCGTAACGGCCGCCACGTCGAGACCGGCACCCTGACCGAGCTGCGCCACCTGCACCGCACCGCGATCGACGCCGAGCTGGCCGGTCCGATCGACGGCCTGGCCGCCCTGCCCGGCGTACACGACCTGCGGGTCGACGGGGAGCGGGTCCGCTTCGACGTCGACACCGTCGCGCTGGACGCCGCGTTGCGCCGGCTCACCGAGATCGGCGTCCGCAGCCTGGTCAGCCAGCCGCCGACGCTGGAGGAGCTGTTCCTGCGCCACTACGAGACGCCCGCCGCCGCGCCGCCCGCCGGTCCCGGGCCGTCCGCCCCGGCCGCGTCGGGCGGCGCCGCGTCGGGCGGCGCCGCGTCGGACGGGGCCGCGTCGGGCGGCGCCGCGTCGGGCGGGGCCGCGTCGGGCGGTGCCGGCTCGGGCGGCGACCGGCCGACCGGGGTACGCCGGTGAGCGCCCTCACCGGCACCGGACACCTGGTCCGGCTGATCCTGCGCCGGGACCGGATCGTCCTCCCGCTCTGGGTGCTGCTGCTGGCCGTGCTGCCGGTGTCGTACGCGGGCAGCTTCGCCACCCTCTTCCCGACCGCCGCCGAGCGGGCCGCGTACGCCACCGGCACCGCCCGCAGCCCGTCGGTGGTGGCCCTGCTCGGCCCGGTCTACGGCGACAGCGTCGGCGCGCTGACCGCCCAGCGCGCGGGCTTCCTCCAGGTGATCGTCGGGCTGGCCGCCCTGCTCACCGTCATCCGGCACACCCGCACCGAGGAGGAGGCCGGCCGGCGGGAACTGCTCGGCGCGACCGTCCTCGGCCGGTACGCGGGCCTCACCGCCGCGCTGCTGACGACGTACGCGGCCAGCCTGCTGCTCGGCCTGCTCACCGCCGGCGGGCTGGTCGCCAGCGGACTGCCGGCGGCCGGCTCACTGGCGTACGGGCTGTCGGCGGCGCTGGTGGGGGTGGTCTTCGCCACGGTGGGCGGGTTGGCCGCCCAGCTCACCGAGACCGCCGGTGGAGCCCGGGGGATCGCCGCCGGGGTACTCGGGGTGACGTTCGCGCTCCGGCTGGTCGGTGACACCGCCCGCGACGAGTGGCCGAGTTGGCTGTCCCCGCTGGGCTGGGCGCCGCGCATCCGTGCCTACGAGGGGGAACGCTGGTGGGTGCTGGTCCTGCCGGTCGCCTTGACGGCGCTGCTCGCCGTGGTGACGTACCCGGTCGCGGTGCGGCGGGACATCGGTGCCGGCGTGCTGCCGTCCCGGCGTGGTCCGGGCCGGGCGGGGTGGGCGCTGTCCGGACCGTTCGGCCTGGCCTGGCGGCTGCACCGGGGCCTGCTGCTGGGCTGGTCGGTGGGCTTCGGCCTGCTCGGGGCGACCATCGGCGGGGCGGCCGAGGCGGCCGGACGGTCGGTCGCCGGCAACGCCGCGCTGGAGCAGATGATGGCCCGGCTGGGCGGGGCGTCGGGGATGGCCGAGGCCTACCTGGGGGCGTCGTTGGGGATAGCCGGGCTGGCCGCCGCCGGCTACGGCATCCAGGCGGCGTTGCGCACACGGTCGGAGGAGGCCGCCGGGCGGGTCGAGCCGGTGCTGGCCACCGGGGTGCGCCGGTTGGCCTGGCTCGCCTCGCATCTGGCGTTCGCCCTGCTGGGGCCGGTGGTGGTGCTGGCGGTGACCGGGCTGGCGGCCGGGCTGGCCTATGGGTTGAGCGTCGACGACGTGCCGGGCCAACTGCCCCGGCTGCTCGGTGCCGGCCTGGCGCAGGTGCCGGCGGCCTGGCTGCTGGCCGGGCTGGCGGTGCTGCTGTACGGGCTGCTGCCCCGCCTCTCCCCGACGGCCTGGGCGGTGCTCGCGGTCTGTGTGCTGCTCGGCCAGCTCGGTGCGGTGCTGGAGCTGAGCCAGTGGCTGCTGGACCTCTCGCCGTTCACCCACACCCCGCAGGTGCTGCGGGCCGGTTGGAGCGCCACCCCGCTGCTGACGATGACCGGGCTCGCCGGGCTGTTCGCGGTGACCGGCCTCGCCGCCTTCCACCGCCGGGACGTGCCCACCATCTGACGGGACGTACCCCACCCGGCACGTGCCGGCCGCCGGTGCCCCGGCGGGACGGGGCCGGCCGCCGGGCGACCGGTGGCCGGTGGCCGGCCCCCGTCAGGCGCGGACCAGCTCAGGTGGAGGTCTCGTTGCGGATCATCAGGGCGGACCGGAGGCCGGTGATGTCGAGGACGCGGAGCAGGAAGTCGCCCACGTTGCTCAGGATCAGCAGGCACTGGGAGTGGCTGGCCTTGCGACTGAGCACCACCAGCGTGCCCAGGCCCTGCGAATCGCAGAAGGTCACCCCGGCCAGGTCGAGCACGATGCGTGGTGGAGGATCGGTGAGCACCTCGTTCACGACGGTCGACAACTGGGCTGCGGTGAGCATGTCGATCTCACCGGCCAGGCGCAGCACCACTTCGTCGCCCGTCCGGTGTACCGTGATGGACAGTTCGGCACGATCCACCCGGTCAGCCTATCGCGATCTCGGCGTCCCGGCCCGGTGAGGCGATCCGCCGTGCCGGCGAGGGCACCCGACCACCGGCGTCCCGATCCCGTCCGGCGGGTGAGCCGGGTAACCCCGCCCCGGGGTGCCTGCCGATTCCCCGTCCGGCGCTGACACAATGGCCGCATCGTGACCAATACCTTTTCCGCCGGCACCGGTCGCTACCCGGCCGACGCACCGGCCTCCGAGGCCCTGTTCGACCGCGCCCTGGCCATCGTGCCCGGCGGGGTGAACTCACCCGTGCGCGCGTTCCGTGCCGTCGGCGGCACCCCGCGCTTCATGGTCCGGGGGGAGGGGCCCTGGCTGTACGACGCCGACGGGCGGCGCTACGTCGACCTGGTCTGTTCCTGGGGGCCGTTGATCCTGGGCCACGCCCACCCCGAGGTGGTCGAGGCGGTCCGGGAGGCCGCCACCCTCGGCACCAGCTTCGGCACCCCCACCCCGGGCGAGGTGGAGCTGGCCGCCGAGATCGTCGACCGGACCCCGGTGGAGCAGGTCCGGCTGGTCAACTCGGGCACCGAGGCGACGATGTCGGCGATCCGGCTGGCCCGGGGCTTCACCGGTCGTTCCCGGATCATCAAGTTCGCCGGTTGCTACCACGGGCACTCCGACGGGCTGCTCGCCGCTGCCGGCTCCGGCGTCGCCACCCTCGGCCTGCCCGACTCGCCCGGGGTCACCGGCGCGGCGGCCGGCGACACCATCGTGCTGCCGTACAACGACCTGGCCGCCGTCGAGGCGGCGTTCGCCGCGCAGGGGCCGGACATCGCGGCGGTCATCACCGAGGCCGCCGCCGGCAACATGGGCGTGGTCGCCCCGCGTGACGGCTTCAACTCCCGGCTCGCGGCGCTCGCCCACGCGCACGGCGCGCTGCTCATCGTCGACGAGGTGATGACCGGGTTCCGGGTCTCCCGCTCCGGCTGGCACGGCCTCGACCCGTCCGACGCCGACCTGTGGACGTACGGCAAGGTGATGGGGGGCGGGCTGCCGGCGGCGGCGTTCGGCGGGCGGGCGGAGATCATGTCCCGGCTCGCCCCGGCCGGTCCGGTCTACCAGGCCGGCACCCTCTCGGGTAACCCGCTGGCCTGCGCCGCCGGCCTGGCCACCCTGCGGCTCGCCGACGACGCGCTCTACCGCCGGCTCGACGACACGGCCGCCGTGGTGGGCCGGCTCGCCGCCGACGCGCTCAGCGCCGCCGGTGTTCCGCACCGCCTGTCGTACGCGGGCAGCATGTTCTCGATCTTCTTCACCGACGCCGACGTGGTCGACTACGACAGCGCCCGCACCCAGCAGGTGCCCGCGTTCAAGGCGTTCTTCCACGCGATGCTCGCCGCCGGTGTCTACCTGCCGCCGAGCGCGTTCGAGGCGTGGTTCGTGTCGGCGGCGCTCGACGACGCCGCCCTGGAGCACATCGCCGCCGCCCTGCCGGACGCGGCGACGGCAGCGGCAGCGGCAGGCCACGGGGGGTAGAGCCGGTGAGCGCGAGGAGTGAGCCGGGTATGCGAGCCCCGCAGTCGCGAACGAGGGGGATGCAATGAGCAAGACCGTCGTCCACGTGCTGCGGCACGGCGAGGTGTACAACCCGGACCGGATCCTCTACGGCCGGTTGCCCGGCTTCCGGCTGTCCGAGCTGGGCGTGCAGATGGCCAAGGCCGCCGCCCAGGCGGTCGCCGAGCGCGAGGTCGTGCACGTGGTGGCCAGTCCGCTGGAACGCGCGCAGCAGACCGCCGAGCCGATCGCCGCCCAGTTCGGGCTCCCGGTCGGGGTGGACGAGCGGCTGATCGAGAGCGCCAACTGGTTCGAGGGCAAGAAGGTGTCGCCGGGCGACGGCTCGTTCCGCGACCCGCGTAACTGGTGGGTGCTGCGCGACCCGGTGACCCCGAGCTGGGGCGAGGCCTACCGGGCCATCGCCGAACGGATGTTCGCCGGGCTGCACGCCGCCCGGGTCGCGGCCGAGGGGCGCGAGGCGGTCATCGTCTCCCACCAGCTCCCCATCTGGACGCTGCGCCGCTACGTCGAGCGCAAGCGGCTCTGGCACGATCCGCGTCGCCGGGAGTGCGGGCTGGCCAGTCTCACCTCCTTCCACTTCGACGGGGCCAAGGTGGTCGGGATCGGCTACTCCGAGCCGGCCGCCCACCTGATCGCCATGTCGTCGACAGCCCGGACGGCCAAGGGGGCCTGAGATGCGCTTCCGGAGGCCGCTGGCCGTCCTGCTCGCCGCCGTCACCGCCGGGGCGGCGCTGGTCGGCTGCTCCTCCGGCACCGACGAGAGCCGGTGCGCCAACGACGGCGGCATCGTCGAGTGCGCCCCCGACCAACGTTCCGCCGCCCCGACGATCGCCGGTGACCTGCTCACCGGCGGCCGGTACGACACCACCCAGGCCCGGGGCCAGGTGGTGGTGCTCAACTTCTGGGGTTCCTGGTGCGCGCCCTGCCGGGCCGAGGCCGACGACCTGGAGGCCACCTACCAGGCCACCAAGAGTTCCGGGGTGACCTTCCTCGGCATCAACGTGCAGGACAGCCGGGACAAGGCGGTCGCCTTCGAGGAGGGCCGGGTGACCTATCCGAGCCTGTTCGACCCGGCCAGCCGGCTGGCTCTGGCGCTGGACATCCCGCCGAACACCATCCCGGCCACCGTCGTGCTGGACCGGCAGGGCCGGATCGCCACCGTGATCCGGGCCGCCGTCACCACCGACGGGCTGCGGCCGATCGTCGAGCGGATCGCCGCCGAAGAGCCGGCGTCGACCGGTTCCCGCTGATGGGCGAGACGTTCCGCGAACTCGCCCAGTCCGGCCCGCTGCTGCTGGCCATCGGCGCGGCGGCGCTCGCCGGGCTGGTCAGCTTCCTGTCCCCGTGCGTGCTGCCGCTGATGCCCGGCTACCTGTCGTACGTCACCGGCCTGGCCGGCACCGACCTGGAGGGCCGGGCCCGACCGACCTCCCCGACCGTCGGTGACCCGGGCGACGGCGACCCGGTCCCGACCGGTGGTGACCCGGCCCCGGGTGACGGCGACCCGGCCCCCGGTGGCCGCCCGGCCGGCGGGGTGGCGGTGGCCACCCGGACGGCCGCCCGGCCGGTGGCGGCGGTCAAGGGCCGGGTGCTGGCCGGGACGCTGCTGTTCATCGCCGGCTTCACCGTCGTCTTCACCGCCACCGCGATCCTCTTCGCCGGGTTCGGCCGGATCTTCTTCGAGTATGAGCGGACCTTCCAGGTCGTCATCGGCGCGCTGATCGTCCTGCTCGGGCTGAGCTACCTGGGGGTGCTCCCCGGGATGCAGCGGGAGCTGCGCATCCGTCGGCTACCGGCCGCCGGGCTGCTCGGTGCGCCGGTGCTCGGGGCGGTGTTCGCGCTGAGCTGGATGCCGTGCACCGGACCGACGCTGGGTGCGGTGCTGGGGATGGCCGCCACCGGTGGGCAGACCGACCGGGCGGTGGTGCTGGCGGTGGCGTACTGCCTGGGGTTGGGGTTGCCGTTCGTGGTCTTCGGGTTGGGCTTCCACCGGCTGCTGGGGGTGTTCCGGGCGGTCCGGCGCAACAGCCGGTGGGTGACCCGGACCGGCGGGGTGCTGCTGATCCTGATCGGCCTGGCGCTGGTCACCGGCGGTTGGCAGGACTTCGTGATCTGGTTGCAGACGACCGTCGGCCCCGGCGAGGTGAGCATCTGATGACGACCGTCGAGGACCGGCCGGCCAGCCCAGCGGCCGAGGCCCCGCGCCGCCGGCCGAACCCGCTGCTGGCCCTGCTGCGCAACTCGTGGCGGCAGCTCACCAGCATGCGTACCGCGTTGATCCTGCTGTTCCTGCTCGCGGTCGCGGCCATTCCCGGGTCGGTGCTGCCGCAGCGCGGGGTCAACCCCGAGAACGTCGCCCGGTACTTCGTCGAGCATCCCGAGCTGGCCCCGCAGCTCGACCGGATCGGCGCGTTCGAGGTGTTCGGCTCGGTCTGGTTCTCGGCCATCTACCTGCTGCTGTTCACCTCGCTGGTGGGGTGCATCCTGCCCCGGATGCGCGACCACCTGCGGGCGCTGCGGTCCCGGCCGCCGGCCGCGCCGAAGCGGTTGGACCGGCTGCCCCAGCACACCGTGCTGGAGGCGCCGGGGGCCGCCGACCCGCAGGCCATCGCCGCCGTGCTGCGTCGCCGCCGGTGGCGGGTGCAGGTGCGCGGCGACGAGGTCTCCGCCGAGAAGGGCTACCTCAAGGAGACCGGCAACCTGCTGTTCCACACCTCGCTGGTCGCCGTGCTGATCGGGGTCGCGCTCGGCTCGTGGTACGGCTGGCACGGCAACCGCCTGCTCGTCGCCGACGAGGCCTTCTGCAACACCCGCCAGCAGTACGCCGAGGCGAAGCTCGGCCCGCGCGTGGACAGCGCCGACCTGCCGCCGTTCTGCCTGACCCTGGACGACTTCGACGCCCGGTTCCTGCCGTCCGGGCAGCCGGAGAGCTACCGCGCCACGGTGACCGTGGACCGCCCCGACGGCTCGGATCGGCGGACCGCCGACTTCTCGGTCAACTCGCCGCTACGGCTGGGCTCCGCCAACGTCTACCTGCTGGGTCACGGCTACGCCCCGATCCTCAGGTACACCGACCGGTACGGCCGTAGCCAGACCAGCACGGTGCCGTTCCTGACCAGCGGCGACGCCAACCTCACCAGCGAGGGGGTGGCCGCCTTCCCGGACGCCAACGTCGACCCGGCGACCGGCCGGCGGGACGCCGACCAGCAGGTCGCCTTCGAGGGGCTCTACCTGCCGACCGCCCCGGACACCGGGCCGTTCGCGTCGTCGCGGTTCCCCGAGGAGCGCAACCCGGCCGTGGTGCTGGCCGCCTACCGGGGCAACCTGGGGCTGGACGCCGGCATCCCGGGCTCGGTCTACCAGCTCGACCAGCGGCAGGTGACCAGCGGCAAGCTCAAGCAGGTCGGCGACAGGAAGCTCGCGCCGGGCGAGACGTGGACCCTGGACGACGGCAGCAGGCTGGAGTTCCTCGGCACCAAGCGGTACGTCACCCTCTCCGTCCGGCACGACCCGGGCGAGGAGCTGATGCTGGGTGCCTGCGTGGTGCTGCTGGTCGGGCTGATGGGCTCGCTGTTCGGCCGCCGGCGGCGGGTCTGGTTCCGGGTGACGCCCCCCGACAGTGGATCTCCGACGGGCGGTAGTAGTTTGGTGGCGGCCGGTGGGTTGCCGCGCACCGAGCATCCAGGGTTCGCCGACGAGTTCGCGTCTCTCGTCGCGGCGGTACGCGACGACGGGCGGCCCGACCGGCCGGCGCGAGAGGGAGTCGAGTGATGTCCGCAGTCTCCGACCAGTTGGTGACGTTCGCGATCCTGGTGTACCTGGTCGCGATGATCAGCCACGCCGTCGAGTACGCCCTGGGTAACGTCCGTGCGGTGGCGGCCCGGGTCGCCCCGGCGCGGGAGCTGGTCGGCGCGGGCGTCGGTGGCCCGGGTGTCGACAAGGTCGACGCCGCGACCGCGACCCCCGCGACCAGGCCCCCCACCAGCGTGCCGCCGTCGAGCCGGCCGAGCCGGTCGGCGGGGCGGGCCCGGCTGGCCGGGCGGATCGCCGCCTGGTTGACCGTCCTCGCCGCCGCGCTGCACCTCGGCGCACTGGTCACCCGGGGGATCGCGGCCGACCGGATGCCCTGGGGCAACATGTACGAGTTCGTGCTGACGGTCACCTGGATCGGGACCGCCGCCTGGCTCGTGGTGCTCTGGAAGCGGCCGTCGCTGCGCCGGCTCGGGCTGTTCCTCACCCTGGTCATGGTGCTGCTGCTGGCCTTCGCCGAGCTGAAGCTCTACGTCCCCGTGGTGCCGCTGATGCCGGCGCTCCAGTCGTACTGGTTCATCATCCACGTGTCGACGATCGTCTTCTCCTCCGGCATCTTCCTGCTGGGCGTGGTGCCGGCCGTGTCGTTCCTGCTGCGCAACGGCTACGAGCAGGGGCGGCGTAGCTTCCCGTACACGCTGGCCCGGCGGCTGCCCGGGGCGGCCGACCTGGAGCGGCTGACCTTCGCGCTGCACGCCTTCGCGTTCCCGATCTTCACCTTCGCGGTGATCGCGGGCGCGATCTGGGCCGAGGCGGCCTGGGGCCGGGCCTGGGGTTGGGATCCGAAGGAGACCTGGGCGTTCATCTCCTGGGTGGTCTACGCCGGTTACCTGCACGCCCGCGCCACGCCCAGCGTCAAGCGCAACGTGGCGACCTGGATCGCGGTGCTCGGCTTCCTGACCGTGCTGATGAACCTGTTCGGGGTGAACTTCTTCTTCACCGGCCTGCACTCGTACGCCGGGGTGGCGTGAGCCGGCCGGTGAGCACCCGGTCGACGCCCAGGGTCACCTGGTAGGCGACCTCCGGCAGGTCGGCCAGGTCGAGGTGATCGGCCCGTAGGGCGAACTGGGCGTGCAGCTCCCGGGCCACCGCGTCCCGGATCTCCCGCTGGAGCGGGGAGAGACCGTCCGGATCGCCCACCGTGTACGCGTCGTCCATGCGTCCATCCTCGGCCGGAGGAACCCGGTGTGTCGACCCCGCACCGTCTGCAAAACGTATAACTACATCTCTAAGAAGTGTAGTTATAAGAAATGCGGAGGATGCGTGTGCCGGCCGGGCGCCCGTTGCCCCGATCGGTGCGGTGGCTCGTTCAACTGCCGAACCAGCCGGGGACGTCGAGGCGGAAGGTGTCCGGCGGGGTGACCGCGCGGAGGTCGTCCTCCAGGGCGGCCACCCGATCCGCGCCGAGCCGGGCCACCCAGTGCTCCCGTAGCGTGTCGAAGACCGTCGCCGAGCGGCGCAGCCCGTCGACGCCCTTGTCCGTCATCCGGATCAGCTTGCGTCGGGCGTCGGTCGGGTCGTCGGCGCGTTCCAGGTAGCCCAGGGTCACCAGTCGGTCGACGGTCTTGCCGGCGGCCTGCTTCGAGACGCCGAGGCGGTGGCCCAGGTCGGACGCGGTGGTGCCCTGTGCGCCGACGGCCTGGAGCACGAAGCCGTGTGCCGGCCGCAGCTCGGGGTGCCCCTGCCGGGCCAACTCGGCGTGCAGGTCGTCGACGAGGCTGCGGAAACCGGCGAGCAGCAGCAGCGGCAGCACGAAACCGGGGCGCTGAGGGTCACCCGTCGACATCTTCGACAACCTGGTTTACTGTTTCGACAACCACGTTGACTATCGTACGTGAGGGGTACCGTCATGTCCCGACCGACCTTCACCGTCCACACCCTCGACACCGTGCCCGACCCGGCCCGCACGACCATGGCCGGCGTGCACCGCCGGCTCGGCCACCTGCCCGCCGCGGTCGGGCTGATGGCCGACTCCCCGGAACTGCTCAAGGGGTTCCTGACCGCCTCCGCCACCTTCGAGGCCACCGACCTCGCGCCGGTCGAGCGGGAGGTGGTGGTGCTGACGGTCGCCACCCGCAACCGGTGCCACCTCTGCGTGGCGATGCACACCGCGACGCTGCACCGGCTGGGTGTCGCCACCGAACTGATCGCCGCGCTGCGCGGCGGCACCGAGCTGCCCGAACCCCGGCTGGCGGCGCTGCGCCGGTTCACTCTCGCCGTCCTCGACCACACCGGTGACGTCCCGGACGACGAGTTGGCCGCCTTCCTCGACGCCGGCTACCGGCCCCGGCACGCCCTCGACGTGGTGCTCGGGGTCGGGACGTACACCATCTCGACCCTCGCCAACCGGCTCACCCGCGCCCCGCTCGACCCGCCCCTGACCGCGTACGCCTGGGAGCCGGCGGCCTGACCGGGAAGCGGTCCAGGGTCGGGGGTGGCAGAGTGGGCATCTGGCGCGAGGTGCGCAGAACGAGAAGAAGGCCGTAGTTTCGCGCCACCGGCTGACCGGAAACCACAGTTCACCGACAGGCGCGGGTGGTCCAGCCGAGGAAGCGCTCGTACAGCGCGCCGGGTTTCGGGGTGTCGTGGGGTGGAGCCGGTCCAGGTCCTCGACGGCGGTGTACAACATCCCGGCCAGGCACCGAGCCGGTGAGCCACGACGAAGCCGAGCACGCCCTCGACGTGCTGCGCCGTGTCGTCGCCACCCGAACCACCGAAGGCCGGGCGGACGTGGCGTAACCCTTCGGCGAACGCCGCCGAAGTCTCCGAGATCTTGGCAGGAAGTGGCCCCTATGGGGGCCGTCTCCTTCCAAGATCTCTGAGCGGGGTGGCGGTCCGTCCGTGCGGGGTGGCGGTCCGTCCGTGCAGGTGGCGGTCAGCCCGGGTGGGGTGGCGTGCCGGTCCGGGTGGGGAGGCGCACACCGCTGGGGCGTACCCGGCGTGGGCGCTGCCGGCCGGGGTGCGGGAGACTGGCCGTATGGCGGCACGTGGCTTCCCGTACACCGATCTCAAGGACTTTCTCGCGGCGCTGGAGCGCGCGGGCGAGCTGCGGCGGGTGACCGTCCCGGTGGACCCCACCCTGGAGATCAGCGAGGTGGTCACCCGGACGGTCCGGGCCGGCGGGCCGGCACTGCTGTTCGAGCGGCCCACCCGGGGCGAGATGCCGGTGGCGATCAACCTGTTCGGCACCGAGAAGCGGATGGCGATGGCGCTCGGTGTCGACTCGCTGGACGAGATCGGCGCCCGGATCGGCGCGCTGATCAAGCCGGAGCTGCCGGTCGGCTGGTCCGGCATCCGGGAGGGCCTCGGCAAGGTCATGCAGCTCAAGTCGGTGCCGCCGCGCAAGGTCAAGACCGCCCCCTGTCAGGAGGTGGTCTACTCCGGCGACGACGTCGACCTGGGCCGGCTGCCCGGCCTCCAGGTCTGGCCCGACGACGGCGGGATCTTCCACAACTACGGGCTGACCCACACCAAGCACCCCGAGACCGGCAAGCGCAACCTCGGGCTCTACCGCCTCCAGCAGCACTCCCGCAACACGCTCGGCATGCACTGGCAGATCCACAAGGACTCCACCGCCCACCACGCGGTCGCCGAACGGCTCGGCCAGCGGCTCCCGGTCGCCATCGCCATCGGCTGCGACCCGGTGGTCAGCTACGCCGCCTCCGCCCCGCTCCCCGGCGACATCGACGAGTACCTGTTCGCGGGGTTCCTGCGCGGCGAGCGGGTCGAGATGGTCGACTGCCTGACCGTCCCGTTGCAGGTGCCGGCGCACGCGCAGATCGTCCTGGAGGGCTACCTGGAACCCGGCGAGCGGCTGCCCGAGGGGCCGTTCGGCGACCACACCGGCTTCTACACCCCGGTCGAGCCGTTCCCGGTGCTGCACGTCGAGACGATGACCATGCAGCGCAAGCCGGTCTACCACTCGATCGTCACGTCCAAGCCGCCGCAGGAGGACCACGGCCTCGGCAAGGCCACCGAGCGGATCTTCCAACCACTGCTCAAGCTGATGATCCCGGACATCGTCGACTACGACCTGCCGGCCGCCGGGGTGTTCCACAACTGCGCCATCGTGTCGATCCGCAAGCGCTACCCGAAGCACGCGCAGAAGGTGATGAACGCGATCTGGGGCGCGCACCTGATGTCGCTGACCAAGCTGATCGTGATCGTCGACGAGGACTGCGACGTGCACGACTACCACGAGGTCGCCTTCCGCGCCTTCGGCAACGTCGACTACGCCCGCGACCTGCTGCTCACCGAGGGGCCGGTGGACCACCTCGACCACTCGTCCTACCAGCAGTTCTGGGGCGGCAAGGTGGGCGTCGACGCGACCCGCAAGCTGCCCACCGAGGGCTACACCCGGGGCTGGCCGGAGGAGATGACCATGTCGCCGGAGGTCGCCGCCCTGGTCGACAAGCGCTGGAAGGAGTACGGCATCTGATGGCCACCGCCGTCGCGCCGGCCCCCCGCCCCGGCAGGGTCACGTCCTTCCTCAAGCTCGTCGCGATCGAGCACTCCGTCTTCGCGCTGCCGTTCGCCTACCTGTCGGCGCTGACCGCGATGCAGGTCAACGGCGGTCGGGTACGTTGGCTCGACCTGCTGCTGATCACCGTGGCGATGGTCGGGGCACGGACGTTCGCCATGGCGGCCAACCGGATCCTCGACCGGCGGATCGACGCGCGGAACCCGCGTACCGCCGGCCGGGAACTGGTCACCGGGGCGGTGAGCGTGCGGACGGCCTGGACCGGCGCGGCCGTCGCCCTGGTGGTCTTCCTCGCCGCCGCCGCCCTGCTCAACCCGCTCTGCCTGGTGCTCGCCCCGCTCGCGGTGATCCCGCTGGTGGTCTACCCCTACGGCAAGCGGTTCACCGACTGGCCGCACGCCATCCTGGCGGTCGCCCAGGCGGTCGGCCCGGTCGGCGCCTGGCTCGCCGTCACCGGCACCTTCGCCGGCTCGGGGCCGGCCTGGCTGCTCGGCGCGGCCGTCGGGCTGTGGATCGGCGGCTTCGACCTGATCTACGCCTGCCAGGACGACGAGGTCGACCGGCGGATCGGGGTACGCAGTGTCCCCGCCCGCTACGGCCGGCGCTTCGCCCTGCACGCCTCCACCGTGGCGCACGTGGTGACGTTCGCAATGTTCATCTGGTTCGGCGCGCTGGTCGGTTTCGGCTGGCCGTGGTGGATCGGGCTGGCGCTCACCGCGGTCGCCTTCGGCTACCAGCACGTGGTGGTCACCCCGACCGACCTCAGCAAGGTCAACCGGGCCTTCTTCACCGCCAACGGTTTCGTCGGCATCGCCCTGTTCGCCTTCGCCCTGCTCGACCTGCTGCTCCGCCTGGATCTCCGCCCCTGATCGCCGCCCTTCCCCACGGCCATCGGGCGCAGGCGAGGGCCGAGCGGGGCGGGGTCAGGGGCGGGTGGGGTAGCGGGCGCTTTCCAGGGTCCAGTCGATGGTGCCGCGCACCGCGTTCGCGACCCCGTCGAGGTGGGCGGTGACGGCCTCGTCCAGCCCCGGGCCGAACGACGGGACCGCCGCGCGCCGGGCCTGGAAACGGGCCATGGTGTCCCGCCACCGCTCGCCGACGAGTTCCACCGCCGTGTCCATCGGCACGCTCCGCTCGGCGGCCAGCGCCAGCACCAGGTTGTGCCCGCCCGAGGTGGCCCGGTCGCGCTCCATCGAGGCGAGGTCGTTGTACCAGGAGAGCAGGTCGTTGCCGAGCACACGGATCTGGTGGAGCAGCGGGTGGTGGTACACCGCGTCGGGCAACGTCCGGTCACCGACGAACTCGATCAGGGGGTACGACACGTAGGCCGCCGACGTGGCCCGGCGCAGCCTGACGTACTCGGTCACCCCGGGTGCCCGCCCGCTCTCCTTCGCCACGGCCTCCCGCCGGGTGCCGTCCAGGTGGTCGCCGACCGCGTCGGCGAACCGCAGCCGCCACCGGGCCGGCATCCGCCGTCGGGGTGCCCGCCACGCCTCCACCAGGAGCCGGCGCAGCGGCCCGCCGAAGCCGGGGTGCCGTCGTCGTGGACCGTCGTGCAGCAGGGTGAGCACTCCCGCCCGTAACACCCGGATCTGCTCCGCGGGCAGCCGGTCCGGCCCGTCGCAGGCGTCGTCCACCAGGAAGAACCAGGTGAACAGCGCGGTCACGGTACGCAGGTCCGGCTCGCTGGCGTCCGGGTAGAGGCGGCCGGCGTACCGGGCGAAGCCGGCCCGGTCGAGCCGGCTGATCGCCTCCGCGTCGAGCGGGAAACCCCACCGGGGCAGCCGGTCCAGGAGCCACTGCTGCACCCCGTCGGCGTACGGGGAGAGCCGGGACGGGATCGGGCACGCCGACCGTAACGACCAGAGGACCTCGCTGACCATGACCGGTGCCTCCCCCGTGCGGTGTGGATCAGCCGACGGCAGCATCGCAGGTCGTTGCCCGACGTGTCGCCCGGGTCCGGCCGGTGGGGTGGGGTTCGGGGCTTTAGGTGGGTTTTGGGCGCTGGAGCCGGGTCCACCCCGCGGGGCCGCAGTCCGGTGGGTCGGGTCGGGGGCGGTGTTTCCGGGGGTGCGCGTCGGCTGCCGGGGCACACCAGGCAGGCTGGACGGATGCGTGAACCATGGGTGGTGGGGGTGTCCGGCGCGTCCGGTACCCCGTACGCGGCGGCCGTCGTCCGGGGCCTGCTCGATGCGGGGCAGCCGGTGGACCTGATCGTCTCCCGGGCCGCCCGGCTGACCATCCTCGACGAGACCGGCCGGCCGTTCCGGGACGCCCACTGGGCCGAGGACCTCGCGGGCTGGCTGGGCCGGGACCTCGCCGCCGACAACGTACGGCACTGGCCCGCCGGTGACATCGCCGCCGGTCCGAGCAGCGGCTCCTACCGGGTGCGGGGAATGGCGGTGGTGCCGGCCAGCACGGCGGCCTGCGCGGGCATCGCCATCGGACTGTCGAAGGACCTGCTGCAACGCGCCGCCGAGGTCAACCTCAAGGAACGGCGTCCGGTGGTGCTGGTGCCCCGGGAGACCCCGGTGACCCGCAGCCACCTGGAGCACCTGATCGCGCTGCACGACGCCGGCGCGGTGGTGCTGCCGGCCAGCCCCGGCTTCTACGGCGCGGGGGCGTCCGCCACCGCGGCGCAGCTGGTCGACTTCGTCGCCGGCAAGGTCCTGGACGCCCTCGGCGTGCCGCACACCCTGTTCCGACGCTGGTCGGGCCAGATAGCCGCCGACCGCTGACCCGCCGCTCGGCTGCTCAACCGGAGGCGGGCCGGACCTTTCGGCCGGCCCGCGCGCCCGTCTCGCACCATTCAGTACATCCCGGCATTGGCCGGACCCGGCCCGGTCGAGGCGGCAGGCCCCACATTGCGTGGTTTGCCCATGTCGTCCGCCTCGTCCAACATGCCCTCCCCTTCCAGCAGGGCCCGCACCTCGGATTCCCGAAACCGGCGATGCCCGCCTGGAGTCCGGATGCTGCCTATCCGGCCGGCCGCCGCCCACCGCGTCACGGTCTTCGGGTCCACCCGAAACAACGCAGCGACCTCACCCGGTGTCAGCAGGCGATCTCCAGTGTCCACAGCCCCCTCCTCGCGTCGACGAAGCCCTCGGCTGAACACACTGCCCCCGGCCGGTGCGAGCCCAGAGCCGTCATGAGGGACGTATGGCAATTACAGCACCAGCGAACTGGCCTGTCCGCCAAACGCGAAAAACGCACGGAGTGAGAAGTTAGTAAATGGTACCGGCGCGACACTCCCTTGACCGTCGGTCTGCGAACTGTCACCTACTGTCATGTCCAACGGATGCCGGTCGTAGGACGTTACGCCGCAACGGATAGGCTCACCCTCCGTGGACACGATCGACCGGAGCCTCGTCGAACTGCTGCGCGGTAACGCCCGTCTGTCGTACGCCGAGCTGGCCCGGCAGGTCGGTCTCTCCGCGCCCGCCGTGCACGAACGGGTCGGCAAGCTGGAGTCCAGCGGGATCATCCGGGGGTACCGGGCCGAGGTCGAGCCGGAGGCGATCGGGCTCGGGGTGACCGCGTTGATCGGCATCGTCGAGGACTCCGGCGGGGACACCGACGACGTGCTGGAGACGTTCCGGCAGATGCCCGAGATCGAGTCCTGCTACTTCATGGCCGGCGTGGAGTCCTTCCTGCTCAAGGCCCGGGTCGGCACCATCGCCGAGCTGGAGCAGTTGATCGTCCGGCTGAGCCGTACCCCCGGGGTGGCCTCCACCCGCACCGGCATCGCGCTGTCGACGAAGTGGGAGAACCGGCCACCGCCGATCGAGCCGCCGGCCTCCTGACCGCCCGGCACGGCACCCGCCGGCCTCCTGACCGCCCGGCACGGCACCCGCCGGCCTCCTGACCGCATGGCACGGCACCCGCCGGCCACCCTCCTGCGGCCGTACGCCCAGCGTGGCCGCCCGGCGTACCCCGGCGGTGTCGCCGGGTTGCCCGGAACCCGAGCCGGCCTCGCTTGTACCGTTGCCGGCGTGACTCACTTGGACCGGTGCGACGAGGCCAGCCGGGCGTGGGTGACCGAGGCCATCGCCTCGGTGGAGGCCGACGCCAACCGGTCCGCCGACACCCACCTGCTCCCGTTCCCGCTGCCCCGCCAGTGGGGGATCGACCTCTATCTCAAGGACGAGTCGGTGCACCCCACCGGCTCGCTCAAGCACCGGCTGGCCCGGTCGCTCTTCCTCTACGGGCTCTGCAACGGCTGGATCGGACCGTCGACCACGGTGATCGAGGCGTCCTCCGGCTCGACGGCGGTTTCCGAGGCGTACTTCGCCCGGATGCTCGGGCTGCCGTTCGTCGCGGTGATGCCCGCCTCCACCTCACCCGAGAAGATCGCCCAGATCGAGTTCCACGGCGGGCGCTGCCACCTGGTCGACGACCCGGCCAAGGTGGTGGTCGAGGCGCGCTGGCTCGCCGAGGACAGCGGCGGGCACTTCATGGACCAGTTCACCTACGCCGAGCGGGCCACCGACTGGCGCGGCAACAACAACATCGCCGAGTCGATCTACGCGCAGCTCGCGCTGGAGCGGCACCCGGTGCCGGCGTGGATCGTGGTCGGCGCGGGCACCGGCGGCACCAGCGCCACCATCGGCCGGTACGCCCGCTTCCAGCGCCTGCCCACCAAGCTCTGCGTGGTGGACCCGGAGAACTCGGCGTTCTATCCGGCCTGGCAGGCCGCCGACTGGTCGGTACGCACCGGACGGGGCTCCCGGATCGAGGGGATCGGCCGCCCCACCGTCGAGGCGTCCTTCCTCCCCTCGGTGGTGGACCGGATGACCCAGGTGCCCGACGCCGCCTCGCTGGCCGCCATGCGGGCCGGCTCGGCGGTGCTCGGCCGGAAGGTCGGCGGCTCCACCGGAACCAACCTGTGGGGGGCGTTCGGGCTGATCGGGGAGCTGCTCGCGCAGGGCCGGACGGGCTCGGTGGTCACCCTGATCTGCGACGCCGGGGACCGGTACGCCGACACCTACTACGACGACGACTGGGTGGCGGGGCAGGGCCTCGATCTCGCCCCCTACCGGGCCACCATCGACCGTTTCCTGGCCACCGGCACCTGGCCGACCTGAGCCGGCCTGCGGGGGTGACCGCCGGACCCGGGGCGGCCGGTGCGACAGTACCCACCGGCTCCGACCGGCCCGGCCAGCTCCGGCCGGTCAGCTCCGGCCGGTCAGCTCTGGCCGGTCAGCTCTGGCCCGGCCAGCTCCGGCCCGGTCAGCTCAGGTCGGCCAGGCCGGGGTAGTGCCGGACCAGGCCGGTGTCGTCGACCGTCAACTCGGCGCGGAAGGTGTCGCTGGCGAAGCCCACCCGCCCCGGCCCGAGCGCCGTGTAGACCTGCTCACCGGCCACCACCTCCAGGCTCGGCACCAGCACCCAGGCCACGGTGATCCGGTGCGCGGTGCTGGAGGCGGCCCCGGCCAGCCCCAGCCGGCGGATCGGCAGCGTGTTGAACAGCGCCGAGCCGTCCAGGTCGACGTCGAGGGCGTCGTGCAGCCGATCGGTGTCCTCGATGCCGGGCAACCCCGTCGGCGGGCGGCCGGCAGCCCGCAGCGCCGCGTCCAGGTCACCCTGCTCACCGGTCTTCACCCGCCACCCGTCCGCGCCGCGTTCCAGCCGTACCGTTCGTGACCAGCCCGCCCCCTCGACCTCCACGGCGAGCGAGGTGGTGCCCCCGTCGGCGTCGGTCGCCAGCCGGTAGCGGCAGGTGTAGGGGATCGGGTCGACGGCCAGTTGGGTGCCGTGCGCGGCGAACCCGGGTCCGGCCCCGTCGTCGAGGACGGCGTGCTCGGCCCCGGCGGTGTCCGTCCGGCTCCAGAAGAGTGACCTCGGCATGCTCCGGACGTTACGCCAGCCGGGTTCCGACGGCAGCGCATGTGCGAACGCCGCCCCGGAGCAGGGGCTCCGGGGCGGCGTCGACAATCGGTGCGATCAGTGGGTACGCGCCGCCGGCCGGCCGCCGAAGCCCTGCCGGTCGTCGCGCGGCCGGTCGTCACGGACCCAGCCCCCGGTACGGAACCCGCCCCGACGGTCTGCGCCACCCGGCTCACCGCTGTGGAACCGGCGCTCCCCGGCAGACTGCTCACCTCGGGCACCCCGGTCGCCGAAGCGCTGCTCGCCCCGGTCGCCGAAGCGTCGGTCGGTGCGGTCGCCGTACCCCCGGTCGGTCCGGGTGCGGTCGCCGTAGGCACGCTCCCCGGCGGGCCGGTCGCGGTACCCGCGCTCGCCGGTGGGCCGGTCGCCGTAACCGCGTGCGCTGCCGGTCCGGTCGCCGTAACCGCGCTCGCCGGTGGGCCGGTCGCCCCGGGCGTCGGGTCGCTGTCCGGCGCGGTCGCCGAAGCGCCGCTCTCCCGTCGGCCGGTCGGTGCCGGGGTGCTCCCCGAACCGGCCCCCCGGCTCGCCGCTGCGCGGGTAGCTCCGCTCGCCGCTGCGCGGGTAGCTCCGCTCGCCGCCGTGACCCCGGCCGTCCCGGCTGCCGGCGTAGCTCCGGCTGCCGCCGTAGCCCCGGTCGCCGCCGCTCCGGGAGTCCCGGTCGCCGCCGTACCCCCGGGAGTCCCGGTCGCCGAAGCGGCGTGGCCGGTCACCGTGCCGACGCGGCTCGGGCTCCTCGCGGACCGGGACCGGGACGCCGCTCGGCTCACGGGCACCGGTCAGCTCGGCCAGCACCGCGTCGCCGACCCGCACCCGGGTCTCGGCCGGCTCCACGCCGGCCTTCTCCAGCATCGCCAGCGTCGTCCGCCGCTGCTTGGGCAGCACCAGCGTGGCCACCGCACCCGACTCGCCGGCCCGCGCGGTACGACCCGCCCGGTGCAGGTAGTCCTTCGGATCCTTCGGCGGGTCGATGTGCAGCACCAGGGAGACCCCGTCGACGTGGATGCCCCGGGCTGCCACGTCCGTGGCGACCAGCACGTCCATCCTGCCCTCGCGGAACTCGGCGAGGGTCTTGGTACGCATCCGTTGGGTCTTGCCGCCGTGCAGCCCGCCGGCCCGTACGCCCACCGCGCCGAGCTGCTCCACCAGCCGGTCGACCCCGAGCTGGGTACGGGCGAAAAGCATGGTCCGCCCGGAACGGGCCGCGATCGACGCCGCCACGGCGAACTTGTCGTGCGGCGGGATCAGCAGCAGGTGGTGGTCCATCGTGGACACCGAGGCGGTCGACGGTGCGGTGGAGTGGGTCACCGGGTCGGTCATGAACCGCCTGACCAGCGTGTCGACGTCACCGTCCAGGGTGGCCGAGAAGAGCAGCCGCTGGGCGTCCGCCGGGGTCCTGGCGAGCAACTCGGTGACCTCGGGCAGGAAGCCCATGTCGGCCATCTGGTCGGCCTCGTCGAGGACGGTCACCTCGACGTCGTCCAGGACGCAGACGCCCCGGTTGATCAGGTCGCCGAGTCGGCCCGGGGTGGCCACGACGATCTCGACACCCCGCCGGAGCGCGTCGATCTGCCGGTCGTACGGTACGCCGCCGACGGCGGTCTTGAGGAAGATCCCGACGGCCTTGCCGAGCGGCAGCAGCGCGTCGTTGACCTGCATCGCCAGCTCGCGGGTGGGCACCAGGACCAGGGCGCGCGGGTGCAGCGGCCGGGCCCGGTTGCGCTCGGCCAGCCGGGCGATGATCGGCAGGCCGAAGGCGAGGGTCTTGCCGGAGCCGGTCTGGCCCCGGCCGAGCACGTCCCGGCCGGCGAGGGCGTCGGGCAGGGTGGCCCGCTGGATCTCGAACGGGGTGGTGATGCCCTGCCGGGCGAGGGCGTCGACCAACTGCCGGGGCAGCCCCAGATCGGCGAAGCCGACGACGGGGGTGGCCGGGGCGGTGCCGGCGGCGTCACCGGTCGGAAGGTCGTGGGCGGACGGAATGGTGCCGGGGTCAACAGAGGTGGTCAAGAAATGCCTTTCGAGCGGGGCGCATCTTCGCGATGGCCCGCTGCGGCATGAGGTTCGCCGCCGGATCGCCCGCAAGATCGCCCAGGGGCACGCCACGCGCGCCGGGTCAGTGATCCCGACAAGTGTACGGCGATCCGGCGGTGTCGCCAGCGCACCCCGAGCCCGGAGTGGGCGGACTCACCCCGGCCGGTCGGCCCTGACGGCCCGGCAAGTCGCCCACCAGCGCATCCTTCCCGCCCCGATCGGGCGACCTCACTGGGACAGCATGTTGCCGACCAGACCGTCCATCACGTCGTTGGCGAGCAGGACGACCAGCACGCTGATCGCCACCAGCAGCCCCAGCGAGGCGGCGAGCACGATCACCACCCGGGTGGTCCGGGTCCGCGAGGGCGTGGCGTCGGACCAGCCCTGGGCCAGGATGTGCCCGGTCAGCGAGCCGGAGTTCTCTACCGGATTGGCCGGGAAGGCGACCGTGGCGTGTCCCGGCCCGTCGAGGCCGCCGCCGAAGCCGACGCTGGCCAGGTCGGGGCCACCCCGGTACGGCGTACCGGTGGTGGAGCGGGCGGCACCGGCGGTCTGCTGGCGTGGGCCGGTCGCCGACGGGGGTCCGCCGGGCACCGCGGGGGCCGACACCACCGGCAGCACGGAGGTGACGCTGTCGACCGACAGGTCGGTGACGACCGGTGACCGGAACGCCGGCCTGGCCGTGCCGGTCGTTCCCGTGCCGGCTGTTCCCGTGCCGGCTGTTCCCGTGCCGGCTGTTCCCGTGCCGGCTGTTCCCGTGCCGGCTGTTCCCGTGCCGGCTGTTCCCGTGCCGGCTGTTCCCGTGCCGGGACGGCCTGCGCCGGCTGTGTTCGGGGTGGCTGTTCCGGGGTGGGATCCTCCCGCTCCGGCCGGGTCCACCGGGGGTGGCGGGTGCGGGGTCGAACCCGCCGGGACCACCGGACCGGACGTCCGGGGCGCGGTCGACAGGGCGGGGACGGCAGGGGCCGGGCGCTCGGTGGCCGGTGGTGTGGCGGCCGGTGGTGTGGCACCGAGGGATGCCGGGGCCGTTGGCGCGACGGTGCCGGCGGTCGTGGGGACGACGGCGGAGGCGCTGGTCCGGAAGGTGGGCGCGGCGGCCGGGCGGCCGGGCATGGCTGGTGGCGGCGGGAAGGGGGGCGCGGGCATCGGGCCGGGCGGCGGAGGAGGCGGTGGCACCGCCGGACCCGGGGGCGGCACCGGCGGTCCGGGTACGGGCGGAACCGGGCCGGGTGGAACCGGAACAGGACCCGGCACCGGTACGGGAACCGGGTCGGGTGCCGGGCTCGGCGCGGGCTCCGGGGTGAACGGCGACGGGTTGGGGGCCGGTTCCGGGGTGAACGGCGACGGGCTCGGGTCCGGCTTCGGGGTGGGGCTCGGCGTCGGGTCCGGTTCCGGGGTGGGCGGCTGGACCGGCTGTGGGGGCTGCGCCGGCTCGGAAGGTTCCGGGCTGGCCGGTGCCGTCCGGTAGACCCCACCGGCCGTATCGCCGGATCGCGTTCCCGCGCCGGTCGCCGCGTCCTCGGCCTCGGCGGCGGAGATCCGGCTGAGCCCGGGAACGGAGACGCTGGCCCGTGCCGTGCCGCCGTCCGATCCGCCGCGCTGTCCGGGAACCACCGTCGGGGCGGCCGGTTCGTCGGCGGGGCGGCCGGGCCGGGACGAGGTGGAGCCGGACCCGCCACCCGTCCCGGAGGGCGGGGTCGACGTCCGGCCCGCCGGGTCGACGGTCGTAGCGGCCTGGTCGACGGCCCCGGCGGTTGTGGCCCCGGTCGCGGTGGCTGTGGCCCCGGTCGCGGTGGCCCCGGTCGTGGTGTTCGTGACCCCGGCACCGGTGGTTGTGACCCCGGCACCGGTGGTTGTGACCCCGGCACCGGTGGTTGTGGACCCGGACCCGGCACCGGCGACCTGGCCCACGGCCCAGGTGGCGGCACCGGCGGCCGGGGTGGACCCGTCGGCGCTGGAGGTCGCCGGAGCGCCCGCCCGGTAGGTGGTCGCGACGGCCGGTTCGGCGGGCGGTCCGCCGCCCTCGGGCGGGGCGGTCGCCGTGCGCACGCTGGCCGTGGCGCGGGCCGGCCGGTCAGCGCTGCCGGTGGGCTGGCGTGGGGTGTCGATGGCCGGATCGGGGACGGCTCCCTGGTCGACACGTGCCCCCGGAACCTCTTGTTCGCCCATGATCGCCCTCCGCGTGCCCTCGCACCCGTCCCGTGAACGGTGACCGGCTGTGCCTCGTGTCACCGTGCCACATCTCGTCCCGTCGGCACAGCCGGAGTGCCGACGGGGTCGGGGCGTGGCCGCCGGTCGGTCAGCTTCCGGTGCTCGCCGGGGCGGACGCCGACCGGCTGCTCTCCGCGGTGCCGGTGCTGACGGCCGTGGTCGGGGTGGCACTGGTGTCCGGCGTGTCGGTGCCGGAACCGGAGACGCTGGGCGTCGGGGCCACGCTCTTGGTCGGCGTGGGCGTCGGCGGCGGGACCGGCGGCTTCGTCGGCGGCTTGGTCGACCCACCGGTCGGCCGGGGCGTGGGGGTGGGGGTGGTGGGCTTGGGCGACGGCGTGGTGGGCTTCGGGGTCGGCGTGGTGGGCTTGGGCGACGGCGTGGTGGGTTTCGGGGTCGGCGTCGGGACCTGGGTGATCGGGGCGCCGGGGACGCTCACCGCGCCGACGACCCGGGTGGCGGCGTAGAGGCCGGACCACCTGACCTGGGAGATCTTGACCACGTCCCCGCTGCGCGGCGCCTGGACCATCCTTCCGTTGCCGATGTACATCGCGACGTGGTGGATGGTCGTCCAGCTGCTGCCCGAGGCGAAGAAGAGCAGGTCGCCGGGGAGCAGGGCGCTCTGGGCGACCGTCCGGCCACGGGTGGCGTAGTACTGGTCGCGGGCGACCCGGGGCAGGTCGTAGTAGCCGGCCGACCGGTACGCGGCCCACATCAACCCCGAGCAGTCGAACCGGTCCGGCCCCTCGGCCGCCCAGAGGTAGGGGTCGCCGAGTTGCGCCAGCGCGTACCGCACGGCGGCGAGCGCCTGCGGGCTGGCGTTCATCCCGGTGCTGCTCTGCCCCTCGACGTACGCCGCGCCCAGCTTCTGCTCGGCGGCCTCCTGCTGCTTCTCCAGCGCGATGAGCTGGGCCTGGTTGTCCGCCCGCAGCTTGGCGATCTTGGCGTCGTTGTCCCGCAGCGCCTTCTGCACCGCGGCGAACTGTTCCTCGGCCCGCCGGACCCGGTCCGTGGCGGCGGTGACCGCCTGGGCGGCGACCTGCTCGGCCGTGCGGGCCCGGGACAGTTCGCCGGCCGCCGCGGTGGTCTCGTCGTCGGCCTGCTCGCCCCGGGTCACCCGCTGGAGGACGCTCAGCCCGTGCAGGTCGCGGGCGAGTTCGCCGGGCGGCAGGGCGGCGGCGGCCTTGAAGGCGTTCGCGGCGACGGCGTTGGCCTGCTGCTCGGCTACGGTCAGCGCGCCCCGGGCACGGGTCAGCTCCGCCTGGACGCCGGTGAGCTGGATTCGCGCGTCGTCGCGCTGCTTCTGCAACTGGAGGAGCTGGTCGGCGAGCTGGCCGTTCTGGGCGGTCAGCGTGTCGATCTGGGACAGCAGCGGGCTGGTCGGGAGCCCGCCGACCGGCAGGGTCGGGTAGCCGGGCTGGCCGGAGGTCGGGTAGCCGGACGTCGGTGCGCCGGGTAGCTGCAGCCCGCCCGTCGCCACCGGCCGGGAACCGGTGTCCGGGACGGTGTTGGGCAGCGGCGGCTCGGCGTAGGCCGGGGTGGTCAGGACCATCGCGGCGACCGCGCCGAGCAGGGCCGACCAGAGCGCCGGACGCAGCACCGGGGAGACCAGTGGGCTCCTGCGTCGTCGCTGCCGTCGCCCGTGCCCGCTGTCGACCATGCCGCTCCCTGTTGCCGCGTGATGGCACCGCGCGGGGTGGGCGCGGCGACCGGGACGCGCCCAGCGTGCGCCGCGTCCCTTCCTGTCTTACCGCACCGGGACAACGATGTCGATGCGCAGCCGGCTTGGAGAAGCCTGGGAGTGCGGGTGAGGTACGTCGCTGGCGGTGCCCGTCCTGCCGACCGGTGGGTGGTCCGACGTACGCTCGATCGGACCGCAGGTGGAAGGGACGTGGCTTTTCGATGGACGCCGGACTCAAGCGTGAGCTGGAAGCGAAGGTGTACGCGGGGGAGCGACTGACCCGCTCGGACGGGATCGCCCTCTATGAGAGCGACGACCTGACCTGGCTGGGCCGGCTGGCCCACCACCGGCGGACGGAGTTGAACGGCGAACGGGTGATGTTCAACGTCAACCGGCACCTCAACCTGACGAACGTCTGTTCCGCCTCGTGTGCGTACTGCTCGTTCCAGCGCAAGCCGGGCGAGAAGGACGCGTACACGATGCGGATCGAGGAGGCGGTCCGCAAGGCCAAGGAGATGGAGGACGAGCAGCTCACCGAGCTGCACATCGTCAACGGCCTGCACCCCACGCTGCCCTGGCGCTACTACCCGAAGGTGCTGCGGGAGCTGAAGGCGGCGCTGCCGAACGTCAAGCTCAAGTGCTTCACCGCGACCGAGGTGCAGTGGTTCGAGAAGATCAGCGGCCTGTCGGCCGACGAGATCCTCGACGAGCTGATGGACGCCGGCCTGGAGTCGTTGACCGGCGGCGGCGCGGAGATCTTCGACTGGGAGGTCCGCCAGCACATCGTCGACCACGCCTGCCACTGGGAGGACTGGTCGCGGATCCACGCGCTGGCCCACGCCAAGGGCATGAAGACCCCGGCGACGATGCTGTACGGCCACATCGAGGAGCCCCGGCACCGGGTCGACCACGTGCTGCGGCTCCGTGAGTTGCAGGACGAGACCGGCGGGTTCGCGGTCTTCATCCCGCTGCGCTACCAGCACGACTTCGTCGACTCGGCGGACGGCAAGATCCGTAACCGGATCCAGGCGCGTACCACGATGGCGTCGCCGGCCGAGTCGTTGAAGACGTTCGCGGTCTCCCGGCTGCTCTTCGACAACGTCCCGCACCTGAAGAACTTCTGGGTGATGCACGGCCTGTCGGTCGCCCAGCTCTCGCTCAACTTCGGCGTGGACGACCTGGACGGCTCGGTGGTCGAATACAAGATCACGCACGACGCGGACTCGTACGGCACCCCGAACACGATGCACCGGGACGACCTGCTGCACCTGATCTGGGACGCCGGGTTCCAGCCGGTCGAGCGGGACACCCGTTACAACGTGGTCCGCGAGTACGACCGGGCACCCGCGCTGGCGTCCCGGCGGGCCGAGCCGCAGCAGGTCTGGGCCTGACCCGCCCGTATGCTCGGCACACCATGACCGGACGACAGCCGACCGCACAGCGGGGCGGGTTTCCCCGCCGGGACGCCGAGGGGCGCATCCTCACCCTGGGTGACCTGCTCGGGGTGAGCCTGGCCGGCTGGGTGATCGGCCTGCTGGCGCTGGTGCTCTTCGACTGGGCGTTCGCGGTGGCCGGCGCGGGCGACTTCGGCCGTACCAACGGGTGGCTCGCGGTGATCCTGCCGGCCTGGCTGTTCTGGGACGACTTCCGGGCCTGGGACTTCGGCGCGGCCCGGGTGGTCGCCGCCCTGTCCGCCGCGGCGGTCGCGGTGCTCGCCGGGCTGCTGGTGGCGGGCCTGGCCGCCGGGCTCGCGCCGCTGTTCACCGGCGGGCTGGCGGCGCTCGCGTTCACCGTCGGGTACGCGGTGCTCTGGTTCCAGGGCGTGCACTGGCTGGCCCGACGCACGGGCTGAACCACCGGCGTCGGGACACCCCGGGGCGGAAGCAGTGGAGTGGGGGAAGGACATTGAGCGCGAGGAGTGAGCGGGTTGTGCGAGCCCCGCAGTCGCGAGCCGAGGTCAACCCGTGAGCGCGAGGAGTGAGCGGGTTGTGCGAGCCCCGCAGTCGCGAGCCGAGGTGAATCCGTGAGCGCGAGGAGTGAGCGGGGTTTGCGAGCCCCGCAGTCGCGAACCGAGGTCAACCCGTGAGCGCGGCGGTCAAGTACACGTTGGCCAGGATCGGGTTGTTCCTGGTGGTCGTGGCGGCGCTGTGGCCGGTCGGGATGGACCTCTTCCTGAAACTGATGGTGGCGGTGATCTTCTCGGCCGCCGCGTCGTTCTTCCTGCTCCGGGGCTGGCGCGACCAGATGGCCGAGGAGGTGGCCGCCGCCGCCGGGCGGCGGCGGGCGGAGAAGGAGCGGCTGCGTGCCGCCCTGGCCGGCGACGACCAACCGACCGGCGTCGACCGGCCCGCCGGGGACGCGCGACCCGACGGGGACGACCGACGCCCCTGACCACCTCCGTCGGGCGTCCGCAGCGGCTGCCGGCCGGTCGGCGGGTCACCAGTTGGTCGAGCCCGGGACCGTCGGCCACGGGCGGCCGGTCGGCTTGATCAGGTAGACGATGCCGCCCGAACCGCCGGCCACCGTGCCGTCGGTCCGGTGCCGCTTGGTGCGCAGCCAGATCTGCTCGAACTGGTCCCGCCGGTAGACGGTGCGGACCTCGGCGTTGGACGCCGACGCCGGGTCGTTGACGATCACGTCGCCGTCGGCGGTGAAGCCGACGATCACGAACAGGTGCCCGGAGGTGCCGTAGTTCGACCCGTCCAGCTCGGTGTCGAGGAAGGACTGCGAGGTGATCACGGGCATGCCGGCCCGGATGAAGCGTTCCACCTCGTCGAGGGAGTGCAGCCGGGTCACCCGGGCCTCGATGCCGGGGAAGCTGGCCGCGTACGCGGTGTTGAACGGCCAGTTGCCGGTGCCCTCGTACTCGTCGTCCCAGGTCATCCGGGCGGCGTGGACGACCTGCGGGTCGGGGTGGCCGGGGTCGATCCAGGACAGGTCCGCGGCCGACGGCAGCCGGCCGTAGTACTCCAGCACCATCGTGGTGGACGTCGGGCTGCACCAGACCTGGCCCCCGCCGCCCCACTCGGGATAGCTGCCCCGGTGGACCATCTGGGAGCGGGCCGGCACCGGCAACTCGGTGCCCCAGGCGATGCCGCCCCGGCTCGGGACGACGGTGAACCGGTCCGGTACGTACGAGCTCATCGCGCCGAGCATCCGGACCCGGGGCGAGGTGGTCCGTCCGGGCGCGCGGTAGAGGGTGAGCCGTAGCTGGTACGACCGCAGCCGGATTCCGTCGGCGGCGGCGTCGATGGCGAAGGTGTCGGTCCAGACGCTGGACCAGGGGTCGCCCTGACCGTCCAGGGTGGCCCGGGTGACGTCCCGGTCACCGGCGGCCCAGCGGGCCATGACGTACCACGGGGTGTGCGTGCCGGTGGTGTAGGTGCCCTGGAGTTCGACCTGGAGCCAGGTACCGTCGGGGGTGTCGGCGTTCCAGGAGGCGACCAGTTCGGTGGCGTCGAAGCCGATGGCGGTGCGCGGTGAGGTCCAGGTGGCGTACTCCCAGGTGCGGGTGGTGCCGGTGTGCTCGTCGGTGAACGCGGTGGTGCCGGCGGGCCGGCCGATGGCGAGCCCGGCGCGGTGGCCGGGCACCGCGAACGTGCCCTGGTGGGTGCCGGCCCGCCAGTCCGGGTACCGGGACCACTCCTGGAAGGTGATCTGCTCGTCGTGGTCGCCGGCGGGCGGGCGACCTCCGGCGGGCGGGTGTGCCTCGGCGAGGCGGCCGACGGCGCGGACGGGAGCGGTGCTGGCGAGCAGGGTCAGGGTGGCGAAGCCGACGAGGGCGGCCGTGCGCAGGGCTCTGCTGGACATGGCAACTCCGCGGGGTGGGGAATCGTTGTCCTTCACTGTCCCGCTCGGCAGGAAGTTTCGCCAGGGTTTGCGGTAAGGAAAATAGTTGCCGAGAGGACGATCCGGTCGGGATGGCCTGAGATAGTCAAGGATATTGATATGACCATGTGACTCCTGGTGAAGTGTGCGCACAGCGGGATACCCCGTACCCCGAGGAGGATGTCCATGGCCTTCCGCGCCTCCACCTTCCGGCGTCGCCTGGCGCTCGCCGTCATCGCCGGCTTCGGCCTCACCGCCGTCGCCACCGGGCCGGTCTCCGCGCGCCCGGCCCCGGAACCCGAGCCCGCCGCCGCCGAGTACCGGGTGCTCGGCCCCCGTACCCTGGCCGACCGCAACGCCGTCGCCCGCACCGGAGCGGCGATCGACTCGGCCGAGCACGGTGTGCTGTACGTCTCGGCCACCCGGTCCGAGGCCGCCGCGATCACCCGGCTCGGCTTCCGGCTGGAGAAGGAGGCCCCGCCCGCTCCCGCCGAGGGTGCCGGCACCTACGCCTTCCCGCCGGCCGACTCGAACTACCACGACTACGCCGAGCTGACCGCCGTGGTCAACCAGGTGGTCGCCGACCACCCGGCCATCGCCCGCAAGATCAGCATCGGCCGGTCGTACGAGGGCCGCGACCTGATGGCGGTGAAGATCTCCGACAACGTCGGCACCGACGAGGCCGAGCCGGAGATCCTGTTCAACTCCCAGCAGCACGCCCGCGAGCACCTGACCGTCGAGATGGCGATCTACCTGCTCAACCTCTTCACCGACAGCTACAACAGCGACTCCCGGATCACCAGCATCGTCAACTCCCGGGAGATCTGGATCGTCCCCACCGTCAACCCGGACGGCAGCGAGTACGACATCGCCACCGGCTCCTACCGGTCCTGGCGCAAGAACCGGCAGCCCAACAGCGGCGCGGCGGCGGTCGGCACCGACCTGAACCGCAACTGGGGCTACAACTGGGGCTGCTGCGGCGGCTCGTCCGGCTCGCCGTCGTCGAGCACCTACCGGGGGCCGTCCGCCTTCTCCGCCCCGGAGACCAAGGCGCTGCGGGACTTCGTCAACAGCCGGGTCGTCGGCGGGGTGCAGCAGATCAAGGCGAACATCGACTGGCACACCTACTCGCAGCTGGTGCTCTGGCCGTTCGGCTACACCACGGCGAACACCCCCAGCGGGATGACCGCCGACCAGTACAACACCTTCGCCACCCTCGGGCAGCGGATGGCGGCCACCAACGGCTACACCCCCGAGCAGTCCAGCGACCTCTACATCACCGACGGCGACAGCCTCGACTGGATGTGGGCGACCCACAAGATCTGGGCGTACACCTTCGAGATGTACCCCGGGTCGTCCGGGGCCGGCGGCGGCTTCTACCCGCCCGACGAGGTCATCCCGGCCCAGACCTCCCGCAACAAGGAGGCGGTGCTGCTCCTGTCGGAGTACGCCGACTGCCCGTACCGGGTCATCAACAAGCAGAGCACCTACTGCTGACCCACCGGACGTGACTCCGGGTGGGGTCCCGTAAGCCCCCGACGGGACCCCACCCACCCCCACCGAGCAGACGATCTCCGCTGGTCGTGCGCTACCGTGGCACCCGATCGACCCGCAGCGAAGCCGGTGGGAAACCGGCGCTGTCCCGCAACTGAGATGCTCCACCGTGTCCCGGCCCCGCCGGGCCGCCCCGACGCCCGGCCCGAGTGGCCGGCGTCGTCGTGTGTGGGGACGAGCCAGGTCGCCTGCGGTCGGTCGCGACACGCGCTCTCGAGGAAGGGCGCCTCGCGGACGGGCACGCACCGCGGTTCCTGTCGGCGAAGCACCACGCTCCTCGACCGACAGGAGGACCGATGTCCCGACGTACCCCCCGGCTGTTCGCCGCGACCCTCGCGGTGGCGGCCCTCGCCCTCGGCGCGTGCGCCGAGAAGGCGTCCGACGACGCCCCCGCCACCGGTGGCAGCTCCGGCGCGGCGGCCTTCCCGGCCACTGTGGGCAACCTCACCCTGGACAAGCGGCCCGAGAAGATCGTCTCGTTGTCGCCCACCGCGACCGAGATGCTCTTCGCCATCGGCGCGGGCAAGCAGGTCACCGCCGTCGACGACCAGTCGAACCACCCGGCCGACGCGCCCAGGAGCGAGCTGTCCGGCTTCCAGCCCAACGCCGAGGCGATCGCCGGCAAGAACCCCGACCTGGTGGTGCTCGCCAACGACACCAACAAGATCGTCGCCCAGCTCACCGCGCTGAAGGTCCCGGTGCTGCTCACCCCGGCCGCGACCACCCTCGACGACACCTACCGGCAGCTCACCGACCTGGGCACGCTCACCGGGCACCCGACCGAGGCGGCCGACGTCACCCGCCGGATGAAGGACGACATCGGCAAGCTCACCAAGGACCTGCCGCAGCGGTCGACGAAGCTGACCTACTACCACGAGCTGGGGCCGGAGCTGTACAGCGCGACCAGCAAGACCTTCATCGGCTCGCTCTACACCCTCGCCGGGCTGGAGAACATCGCCGACGCCTCGGACGCCGACGGCAAGAACGGCGGCTACCCGCAGCTCTCCCAGGAGACCATCGTCAAGGCGAACCCCGACTTCGTTTTCCTGGCCGACGTGAAGTGCTGCCAGCAGAGCGCCGACACGGTCAAGGCGCGCAGCGGTTGGGCCGGCGTCACCGCCGTCAAGAACAACCAGGTCGTCGCCCTCGACGACGACATCGCCTCGCGCTGGGGGCCGCGCGTGGTCGACCTGCTCCGGTCGATCGTCGACGCCACCGCCAAGGTGCCGGCGTGACGGTCCACCACCGGTGACCGTGCGGTCCACCGACCCGGTGCCGGCCGGGGCCGCCGCACCCCGGCCGGCCGGCGGTACGCCCCGACCGGCCGGGCTGCGCAGGCGCTGGCTCGCCGCCGGGGTGCTCGCCGTGCTGGTGGCCCTGGTCGCCGGGGTGTCCCTCGGCCCGGTCGGCCTGCCACCCGGCAGCGTCGCCGCCGAACTGCTCAACCTGCTGCCCGGGGTACGCCTGGACAGCGGACTGACCGAACGCGAGATCGCCATCGTCACCGAGCTGCGGCTGCCCCGGGTGGTGCTCGGTCTGCTGGTCGGCGGTCTGCTCGCCCTGGCCGGCGGCTGCTACCAGGGGGTGTTCCGCAACCCGCTGGCCGACCCGTACCTGCTGGGGGTGGCGGCCGGCGCGGGGCTCGCGGTGACCGCGGTGATCACGCTGGGTGGCGTCGGGACGGGCGGTGCGCTGACCGGGATGCCGGTCACGATCCCGCTCGCCGCGTTCGTCGGCTCGCTCGGGGCGGTCGCCCTGACGTACCTGCTCGGGGCGGCCGGCGGGCGGGACCGGTCACCGGCCACCCTGATCCTGGCCGGGGTGGCGGTGTCGGCGTTCCTCGCCGCCGGGCAGACGTACCTGCTGCAACGGCACTCCGACGGGATCCAGCCGGTCTACTCCTGGCTGCTCGGGCGGTTGGGCACCGCCGGCTGGGGTGACGTCCGGCTGATCCTGCCGTACTTCGTGCTGACCGCCGTAGTGGTGCTGCTGCACCGGCGGGAACTCGACGTGCTCTCCGTCGGCGACGACGAGGCCGCCAGCCTCGGCCTGCACCCGCAGCGCTCCCGCTACCTGCTGATCGCCGCCGCCTCGCTCGGCACCGCCGCCGCCGTCTCCGCGTCCGGGCTGATCGGCTTCGTCGGGATCATCGTGCCGCACACCGTACGGCTGCTGGCCGGGTCGAGCTACCGGGTGATCCTGCCGCTGTCGATGCTCTTCGGCGGGGCGTTCCTGGCGCTGACCGACGTGGTCGCCCGCACCGCCGCCGCCCCCGCAGAGATCCCGATCGGCGTGGTGACCGCCCTGCTCGGCGGCCCGTTCTTCGTCCTGGTCCTGCGCACCGCCCGCCGGGTGTTCCCGTGAGTGTGCCGGCGGTGCAGGTGCGGGGGCTGCACGTCCGGCTCGGTGGGTCGGTGATCCTGGCCGGCGTCGACCTCACGGTCGGCGCGGGCGAGTGGGTCACCGTGATCGGGCCGAACGGCGCCGGCAAGTCGACCCTGCTGCGGGCCGTCGGCGGCCTGCTGCCCGCCCCGGGCGCGGTCTCGCTCTTCGGTACGCCGTCCGGCGCGCTACGTCGTCGGGACCGGGCCCGGGTGGTGGCGACGGTGGCGCAGTCCCCGGTGGTGCCGGCGGGCATGTCGGTGGTCGACTACGTGCTGCTGGGGCGGACCCCGTACATCGCCCCGCTGGGCCGGGAGTCGGCGGCCGACCTGGCCGCCGTGTACGACGTCCTCGACCGGTTGGACCTGACCGTGTTCCACCGGCGGGAGCTGGCCACCCTCTCCGGTGGGGAGCGGCAGCGGGTCTTCCTGGCCCGCGCGCTCGCCCAGGGTGCCACCCTGCTGCTGCTGGACGAGCCGACCAGCGCGCTGGACATCGGCCACCAGCAGGAGGTGCTGGAGCTGGTCGACCAGCTCCGCCGGGAGCACGGGCTGACCGTGCTGGCCACCATGCACGACCTCTCCGTCGCCGGTGAGTACGCCGACCGGATGGTGCTGCTCGCCGACGGCCGGGTCGTCGCGGTGGGACCACCTGACGAGGTGCTCACCGAGGAGCTGCTGTCCCGCCACTACCGGGCCCGGATCCGGGTCGTTCCCGGGGAGCACGGCCCCCTCGTGGTGCCCACCCGCCCGGCTCCGCCCCGGTCATGAGGAGCGGCTGCCGCGTCCGGTGCCGGTCTGGAGCAGGGAGAAGCGGGCGCCCTGGGGGTCGTGGAGAGTGGTGAGACGGCCCAGCGGGGTGTCCCGGGGCGGGCTGCCGATGGTGCCGCCGAGGGTGGTGGCCCGCGCGGCGGCGGCGTCCACGTCGGCCACCCCGAAGAACACCGACCAGTACGCCGACCGACCGGCCGGACCGTCGCCGGGTGGCGGGAGCATCCCCGCCACGATCCGTGCCCCGCACCGCCAGCCCGTGTGGTCGTACCCGGTGGCGGGTCGTTCCTCCGGGTGCCAGCCGAAGACCAGCTCGTAGAAGACCTTCGCGCCCTCCGGGTCGGGGCTGACCAGTTCGTTCCAGCACATCGCCCCGGGGGCGTCGAGCAACTCCGCACCGGGCATCCGCATGGGCTGCCAGACGCTGAACACCGCGCCGGCCGGGTCGGCGAAGACCGCCATCCGACCGGCGTCGAGGACGTCGAACGGGGCGACCAGCACCTGTCCGCCGGCCGCCTCGACCCGGATGGTGACCAGGTCGGCGTCGTCGGTCGCCACGTACGTCGACCAGACCGGTGCCTGGTCCGGCCCGGCGGGTGGGCCGGCGCCCGCCACCGCCCGGCCGTCCTTGCGGAAGGTGGTGTAGCCGGCCGCCCCGGGCTCCGGCGCGATCCGTCCGGTCCAGCCGAACAGCTCCGGGTAGAAGCGCCGGGCGGCGTCCAGGTCGGGGGTCGCCAGGTCGGTCCAGCAGGGCGTGCCCGCGGCGACGGTGCTCACGTCGACCCCTCTCGGCTGCGGGGGCGGGCCGGTGGCCGCCCTGCCGGCATCGTGGCACCGGTCGACGGCCGCCGGGCCGAACCGGCGAAAGGTCAACTGAACCGGCGACCCTCGTCCCGCCGGTAGGCGCCACCGGAGATCACGGCGAGCAGCACGACCCAGACGCCGAGCATGGCCAGGGCGAGCGGGTCGGGCCGCCAGTCGCCGACCGCCGCCCACATCAGCTCGACCGCACCCCGGGTGGGCAGGAACGGGGCGATCACCTTGATGAAGCCGGGTGCGTCGTCGGGGGCGGAGAGCAGGCCGCCGCCGAAGGCCAGCGGGAAGAAGACGACCTGCGCGACCACGATCGCCGCCCTGCTCGGCAGCGAGTAGCCGATGGCGAGGCCGAGCAGGGTGAACGGCACCGACACGACGGCCACGGTGACCGCGCCGAGCAGCAGTCCGGCCGGCGTGACCCGGGCGGCCGTGGCGACCGCCGCGATGATCACGACGGGCAGCATCGACAGGTACGTCAGCACCAGCCCGGCCAGGATCCGTCCGGCCAGCCGGGGCCCCGGACCGGCCGGCAGGGTCCGGGTGTACGGGTTCCACGGCTGGTCGCGGTCCTCGGCGACGCCGACGCCGTACTGGAAGATGTTGGCGCTCATCACGGCGAAGGTGACCATCGCGGCGGTGGCGTAGGTGGCGCCGGTCGGGTCGTCCCCGGCGAACGGGACGACGAAGAAGAGCATCGCGGCGGCGGGGAAGAAGGCGCTGCCCACCACGGCGACCGGGATGCGGAGGGTCTCCAGGAGCTGGTAGCGGGCGTGGACCAGGGTGAGCGGCACGGCGTCGACTCCTCAGGCGGTGGGTCGGCCGCCGACGGCGGCACTGGTGGCGGTCGGGGCCGGGTCGGTGGCGGCCGGGTCGGTGGCGGCCGGGTCGGTAGCGGCCGGGCCGGTGGCGGTGATGGCGAGGAAGGCCTCCTCCAGCGAGGTGGGGCGGACCTCCAGCTCGCGGAACGCCACCCCGGCGGTGACCAGGTCGCGGACCAGCTGGTCGGCGTCGGTGGTGAGCAGGTGGGTACGCCCGTCGGCGTGCTCGGTGGCGACCACGCCGGGCAGCGCGGGCAGGTCGTCGGCGGTCAGGCTGACCCGGCGGACGCCGACGATGCCCCGGATCGCCCCCACCGTGTCGTCGGCGAGCACCCGGCCCTGCCCCAGCACCACCACCCGCTGCGCCAGCGCCTCCACCTCTTCGAGGTAGTGGCTGCTCAGCAGGACCGTCCCGCCCTCGGCGTGGAACGACCGGATGGCCTCCCACAGGGTGTGCCGGGCCTCGACGTCCAGCCCGGTGGTGGGCTCGTCCAGGACGACCAGCCGGGGCCGGCCGACGAAGGCCAGCGCGACGGCGAGCCGACGCCGTTGCCCGCCGGAGAGCCCGCCAGTCTGCCGTTTCACCTGGCCGGTGAGGCCGAACCGGTCGAGCAGTTCGGCCCGGGGCACCGGGTCGGGGAAGTGCGCGCTGACGAAGTCGACCACCTCGCCGACCCGCAGGGTGCCGGGCAGCCCGGTCTCCTGCGGGGTGACCCCGAGCTGCCGCCGGGACGCCGGTCGGCGCGGGTCGCCGCCGAAGAGCTCGACCCGGCCGGCGCTCGGGCGACGCAGCCCGACCAGCATGTTGATCAGGGTGCTCTTGCCGGCGCCGTTCGGCCCGAGCAGGCCGACGAGTTCCCCGGCGGAGACGGTCAGGTCGACCCGGTCGAGGGCGAGGACGTCGCCGTACCGGCGGGTGGCCTGGTCGGCGTGGGCGAGGATCATCGGGTCTCCCTGGGGTCGGAGGGGTCGAGCAGGGCGCGGATGTTCTCGGTGTACTCCTCGAACGCCCGCCGTCCGCGCCGGCTGAGCCGGACCAGCGTGGTCGGGGTGCGGCCGCGGTGGGTCTTGTCGATCTCGACGTATCCGGCGTCCTCCAGCTTGCGCAGGTGGACGGAGAGGTTGCCGGCGGTCATCGCGAGCAGTTCCTGGAGGCGGGGGAAGGTGATCCGGTCGCCGTCGGCGAGGGTGGCCAGGGTGACCACCACCCGCAGCCGGGCCTGGGCGTGGATGACCGGGTCGAGTTCGCTCATCCGTGCCGCCGCCGGGCGAGCACGCCGGCCACCAGCAGCCCGCCGCCGCCGGCCACCGCGACGACCAGGGCGTGCCAACCGGGGCCGGCGATCACCCCGACGATGTTGACCGCGGTGAGCCAGACCCCGAGCCGGAACAGGGTGCGGTCGAGCCAGATCGCGCCGCCGGCCATGTGCAGGGCGGCGGTCAGCCCCACCGACAGCGCCGACCAGAGCAGCCCGGCGAGGTCGGCCGGCAGGCTGTCGGTGACCCGGCCGATCACCACCGACAGGCTGAGGAACCCCAGGCCCCAGGCTGTGCCGTACCACCTGCCGCGCCGGGCCGACTCGCCCGCGACGTGCCGGTAGGCACGGGCGCTGCCCACCCCGAAGACCACCGCGGCGGCGGCGAGCAGCGCGAAGAGCACCGTCAGCGGCAGCCAGGCGGGCATGTCGACCAGCGTCCGGCCGCCGGGGGAGAAGCGCAGGAAGTAGACCCCGAAGCCGATCAGCCAGGCGAATCCCCAGGGCCAGTAGTGCAGCCGGGGGTCGGGTTCGAGCCGCCGGACGGTGCTGGCCTGCTGTTCGCGGATCAGCCGCATGGCGTCGGCGGCGTCGAGCGGAGCGGTGTCCTCGTCCGGTGTCATGCAAACTACTTTAAAACACAAAGTCGAGCGGCCGGGTGGCCGGGTCGGCCACGGAGTGCCACGCGGCCCCCGGGTGCGTCCGACGGCACGGCAGCGCCGCCGACCGGCCCGGCCGTCGGTCAGGTCGGCGGTGGTCCGCCCGCAGTGGTGACGTCGGCGGCGGTCAGGCCGTCGGCGGTCCGGCCAGCGGACCGGGCAGCGGCGCGGTGTGCAACACCGACAGGCCGGACACGGCCCGGGTCAGCGCCACGTAGAGACGGTGCAGGCCGCGCGCTTCGGCGGCCACGATCGCGGCCGGCTCCACGACCACCACGTGGTCGTACTCCAGGCCCTTGACCAGGGTCGCGGGGACCACGGTGACCCGCGCCGGGGCCGCCGCGTCGTCGGCGGTCGCGGTCGGTACCCCGGCGGCGGCGAGGGCCGCGCGCAGCCCGTCCACCGCGTCGTCGGCGGCGATCACCCCGACCGAGCCGTCCCGCCCGAGCGCCGCGCGCACCTCGGCCACCGTCGCCGCCGCCAGATCGGCCACGGTACGCACGTCGAGCGCCCCGTCACCGCGCAACGACACCGCCGGGGGTACGTCCACAGCCAGCGCGGGCAGCAACCTGTTGGCGAACGCGACCACCACGGCGGGCACCCGGAAGCCGACGCTCAGCGGCACCACCGCCGCGTCCGGCTTGCCCAGGTGGGCCAACGACTCGCGCCAGTCGGTGGCGGCCCACGGGGCGGTGCCCTGGGCCAGGTCGCCGAGCAGGGTGATCGAACCGTGCTCACTGCGTCGGGCGATGGCCCGGCACTGCATCGGGGAGAGGTCCTGCGCCTCGTCGACCACCACGTGCCCGAACCCGGTGGCCCGTTCGATCAGCCCGGCCGCCTCGTCGATCAGCACCGCGTCGGCGGCGGTCCACCGGGTCGCCTTCGGCGTCCGGCCCAGCTTCGTCCCGCACAGCAGAGCCTGTTCGTCCGGGGCGAGCAGGCCGTCGGCGACGGTGGCCAGCAGATCCGGGTCACCGAGCACCGCGTGCACCAGCCCCTCCGGGGTGAGCGCCGGCCAGGCGGCGTCGAGGAAGGCGGTCACCGGCCGGGACCTCCCCATCCGACGCAGCCAGGCGTCGCCCGGCGACTCGGCGCGGCGGGCCTCGGCCTGACGTTGCAGCAACCCGACCACCCGGGCCCGGACCCGTTCCCGGCCGGTCCCGTACGGCAGCCCCTCCCGACGGGTCTCCTCGATCACCCGGTGCAGCGGGTCCAGGCCGATCCGCCAGCGGAACGACCCGTCCGACACCATGACCGGCTCGGTGGGGGCGGTGATCCGGGCGTCCGCCGCGCGCCGGAGCACCTCGGCCATCCGGGGGTCGTGCTTGAGGGCGGCCACCGCCGGGTCGTCGACCGCCCGGACGGGCACCCGGGCCACCAGCTCCTCCACGGTGGCCTGGGCCACCTCGACCTCGCCGAGGGCGGGCAGCACCGCCGCGATGTAGGACAGGAACGCCCGGTTCGGACCGACGACCAGCACCCCGGCCCGGCGCAGCCGCTCCCGGTGCAGATAGAGCAGGTACGCGGCGCGGTGCAGGCCGACCGCCGTCTTTCCGGTGCCCGGTGCGCCCTGCACGCAGATCGAGTCGGCCAGGTCGGCCCGGACCAGCTCGTCCTGCTCGGGTTGGATGGTGGCGACGATGTCCCGCATCGGCCCGACCCGGGGACGCTCGATCTCGGCGGTGAGGATCCGGCTGCCGGTGCCCAGTTCCTCGCCCCGGTCCAGGTGCTCGTCCTCGAAACCGGTCAGCGCCCCGGCGTCGAACCCGAACCGCCGTCGTACGGCGACCCCCTGCGGGTCGCGGGCGCTGGCCCGGTAGAACGAGCGGGACACCGGGGCCCGCCAGTCCAGCACCAGCGGCTCGCCCCGCTCGTCGGTGACGTGCCGCCGGCCGACGTGGTAAGCCCGCCCGGCGTGCTCCGGGTCGGCGGGGCCGAAGTCCAGCCGGCCGAAGAAGAGCGCGGTGGCCGGGTCGTCGGCCAGTTCGGCGACCCGCCGGGCCAGGTGCCGGCCGAGCTGTTCGGCCGTGTACGCGTCCCCGGCGACCTTGTCACCGGTGGCGAAGAGCGACTGGGCGCGGTCGCGCATCCGTCGCAGGGCGAGCCGGGAGGTCTCCAGGTGGGCCTGCTCGGCGGCGAGTTCGGTGTCGAGGTGTGCGGGTGCTGAGTGTGCGCTGCCGCGTTCGTCGGTTGCGGGCACGGTGGTCCTCTTCGGCGTCTCGATCGGCTCGCCCGCGTATCCAGGAAGGGTCCTTGGCGCGTGGGGACGTCCGCTGCGGTGGCTACCTCACCACGGCCGTCGAGCGGTCAACCAGCCTACGCGCCGTCCGACCCCCCGCTCCACCCGATTTCCCCGGGCCGGGCGGTGGGTCGGGCGGTGGTGGCGCGGATCCGCCGGGCGGCTGTCGTCCGGGCCGGTCGGTGAGCCCGGGCGGTGTGCGGATCCGCCGGTCGGGGGCGGGCTCGCCGAGACGGGGTGAGGTGCGGGGTTGGCCACTCCCCGGGGTTCCCGGTGAGCCACCCGGGACCGGCGGGGATACCGTCGGGTCATGGCTGAGCGCGTGGCACGCCCCCGGGTCGGGCACATCCAGTTCCTCAACTGCCTGCCGATCTACTGGGGGCTGATGCGCTCCGGCGCGCTGCTCGACGTCGACCTGCACAAGGACTCGCCGGACCGGCTCAGCGCCGCGCTGGTCGCCGGTGACCTGGACATCGGCCCGATCTCCCAGGTGGAATACCTGCGGCACGCCGACGAGCTGCTGCTCCTGCCGGACCTGGCGGTGGGCAGCGACGGGCCGGTGCTCTCGGTCAACGTGGTCTCCACCCGGCCGCTGGCCGAGCTGGCCGGCGGCCGGGTCGCGCTCGGTTCGACCTCGCGTACCGGGGTGCTGCTGGCCCAGCTCCTGCTCGCCGACCGGTACGGCGTCCACCCGGAGTACTTCCGCTGCCCGCCGGACCTGACCCAGATGCTGCTGGAGGCCGACGCCGGGGTGCTGATCGGGGACGTGGCGCTGCGCGCCCTCTACGAGGCGCCCCGTCGGGGGCTGGCGGTGACCGATCTCGGGCAGGCGTGGCGGGAGTGGACCGGCCTGCCGATGGTCTTCGCCGTCTGGGCGGTCCGCCGCGACTTCGCCACCGCCCACCCGGGCCTGGTCAAGGAGGTACACCAGGCCTTCCTGCGCTCCCGTGACCTGTGCCTGGCCGAGCTGGACCAGGTGGCCGAGGCGGCGGCCCGGTGGGAGCCCTTCGACGCGGCGACGCTGGCCACGTACTTCCGGGCGCTCGACTTCTCGCTGGGCGAGCGGCAGGTCGCCGGGCTGCGCGAGTTCGCCCGCCGGGTGGCGGCGACCGGCGAGGCCCCCGCCCTGCCCGACGGCGGCCCGGAGTTCTTCGCCGGCTGACCCGCCGGCTCCGGTGCGGCCCTGACCGGCCGGCTCCGGCGCTGCCCTGGACCCGTCGGCCCAACCGGTGCGGCTCCGGCCCCGCCGGTTCCCGCCCCCGACCGGCCGGGTCGATCAGGTGTTCGGCCCGGTCAGGTGCTGGGGCCGAGCAGGGCTTCGGTGATCTTCTGGCAGTTCTTCATGCCGTAGTCGTAGCCCAGCTCGATCGGGTAGCGGACCATCACGCCCATCGTCCAGGTGCTGCCGATGGCCAGGCAGTTGATGTGCATCTCCTGCTCGCGGGTCCGGTCGATCCAGCCGTTCTTGATGGCGATCTTCTTCCGCTCGGCGGCCGGGAACGCCTTGCGGATGCCGAAGTCCCCGGAACCCCGCACCAGCTTCATCTCGTTGAGCAGCCAGTTGGTCCACTTGGGGCCGGCGGCGCGGCCGTCGGCGATGCAGTTGCCGAGCCGGGCGGCGTCGCGGGGGGAGAGGTTGGTCCGGCTCCAGCCGCCGTCGGGGGCGACACTGCTGTCGGTGAGCTTGCAGATCGAGATCAGCCGCTTGATCGAGGAGGCCCGGCCGACGCCGTTGTAGAACTGCTCGGCCCGGGTGTTGTCGCTGTCCCGGATGATCCGGGTGGCGTCGGCGAGCTTGGCGTCGCTCGGGGTCTGCCCCGCCTCGGCCGCCCGGCGCAGGTAGTCGGCGACGATCCACGACTTGATCAGCGAGGCGGTGGTGCTGGTCTCGGCCATGTTGTCCGAGCCGATGATCGCGCCGGTCCGGCGGTCCAGCACGCTCCAGGCGTACCAGCCCTTGATGTCGAGGTCGAGGTCCCGGTCCGTGAAGGGCAGCGGGGTCAGCGACGGGGTGGGCGACGGTGCCGGGATGGGCCGGCTGCGGCGGTCGGCCGGCGAGTCGGTGGAGCGGGTCGCGGTGGACGCGTCACCCCACTTCGAGGCGGCGGTGGACTCCATCGGTGACCCGGGCAGGAGGCGTAGCGAGACCAGCACCAGACCGGTCAGGACCGCCGCCACGGCGACGATCTTCAAGGGTTGGTGTTCCCCCCGGCCGGTGGAGCGGCCAGGCCGTCGGCTGCCGGCCATCAGAGCTTCTCGACCGGCTGCGGCACCTTGAGCGCGGCACCGGGCTGGGGGGTGACCAGTTGGGTGGCGACGCTGGCGCAGACCTTCGCACCGTACGACAGCGGCTGTTTGATCGAGTAGCGCATCATCACGGCGAGGCTCCACTTGTCGGTCACGGCGAGGCAGCTGACGTGCCAGTTGACGTCGTAGCTGAGGGGGGTCCAGCCGTTCTTCATGGCGACCGGCCCCTGCGACTTGATCTCGGCGGGCAGCCCGTCGATGATGCCCCACCGGCCGCCGCCGGCGCGGGCCTGCTGCTTGGTCACGCTGCCCCGCACCTGGGCCATCTCGTTGAGCACCCACTTGGTCCAGATGGGGCCGGCGGCCTTGCCGTTGGCGACGCAGTCACCGAGCCGGGCGGCGTCGCGGGGGGACATCCGGGTGAAACTCCACCAGCCCTCGTAGCCGCGGACGTTGCCGGGCTTGGTGTCGGTGAGGCCGCAGATGTCGATCGCCCGCTTGAGCACCGGGCCGGGCTTTCCCCCGTCCGGTGCCCGGTACGACCCACCGGCCGCCGCATAGAGCCGGTTGGCCGCGTCGTCGTCGCTGTCCCGGATGGCCAGCCGCGCGTACTTCAGCTTGTCGGCCGGCGGCTTCCGCTTGTCGAGCTGGCGCAGGTAGTCGGAGACGATCCAGACCTTGAACATCGACTCGGTGGAACTGGTCGAGGTCATGTTCTTGGAGCCGGAGAGCTGGCCGGTCTCCCGGTCCATCAGCGACCAGCCGAAGAACTGGCCGTTGAAGTTGACCGTGACCGGAGCGGCGGCCAGGGTGGGGGCCGGCGGCGCGGTGGGCGCGGGGGCGGGCACCTTCTCCGCCGTGCCAGCGCCGCTGCCGCCGCTCGCGTCGTCGCCGGCGAGCTTGGCGTACGCGGTCGGCACCAGCAGTCCGGTGCCGAGCAGCACCGCCATGACGGCGAGCACCAGGATCACGCGAGATCGCATGAGTGGCGAGCTCCAGATGTCCGGGCCGGGGGGCCGGCTGTTTCCGACGGTGTCGGCTGGCACGGGTGTCGGCTCGATCGCCGAGGCCGGGGGATGGTGGCCTCTGTCTCCGGTGGCGATCGTCGTCAGCCGATCGGGGTGACCGGGGAAGTCTACGTCCGGACAGCCGAGTCGCCAGGTTTCGACGCCCGGCGACCCGCCGAAAAGTCTGGATAAAGGCAGTATGGAAGCCGATTACGGGCGCTCATCGCGGATCAGTGATTCGAGTCACAGTCAACAACCGACCGGAGATGTAACGGACAGTAGTTGTTTGGTAACACAAAGCGGTCGGCAAATCCTGTTACACCCTCTGGTGTTGCAAGAGGCGAGCTGTAACACTTATCGCATGTATGGCAACGACTTCGCCCCGCAGGAGGAAGCGCCCGGCGGTGGCCTGCTCGGTCAGGTCGAGGCCGCCGAGACGGCGCTGCGCGAGGCGGCGGCCCGCTCTCGGGGCGGCGCGCTGCCCGGCGACGACCCGGCGGCGTACTTCGCCGAGGTCATCGACGCCGACCACAAGATCGAACCGCGGGACTGGATGCCCGACGCCTACCGCCGGACGCTGGTCCGGCAGATCGCCCAGCACGCCCACTCGGAGATCATCGGCATGCAGCCGGAGGGGAACTGGATCAGCCGGGCACCCTCGCTCAAGCGCAAGGCCATCCTGCTGGCCAAGGTGCAGGACGAAGCCGGCCACGGCCTCTATCTCTACGCCGCCGCCGAGACCCTGGGCGTCAGCCGGGACGAGCTGGTGGAGCTGCTGCTCGACGGTCGGCAGAAGTACAGCTCGATCTTCAACTACCCCACCCTCACCTGGGCCGACGTGGGCGCGATCGGCTGGCTGGTGGACGGCGCGGCCATCGTCAACCAGGTCCCGCTCTGCCGCTGCTCCTACGGGCCGTACGCGCGGGCGATGATCCGCGTCTGCAAGGAGGAGTCGTTCCACCAGCGGCAGGGCTACGAGATCCTGCACACCCTGGCGCACGGCACCCCGGCCCAGCGGGCGATGGCCCAGGACGCCCTCGACCGTTGGTGGTACCCGTCACTGGCGATGTTCGGCCCGCCGGACGGTGACTCCACCCACTCCGCGCAGTCGATGGCCTGGAAGATCAAGCGGTTCTCCAACGACGAGCTGCGGCAGCGCTTCGTCGACATGTGCGTGCGGCAGGCCGAGATCCTCGGCCTCACCATCCCCGATCCCGACCTGCGCTGGAACGAGACACGGCAGGCGTACGACTTCACCCAGCCCGACTACGACGAGCTGATGCGGGTGATCAAGGGGGAGGGGCCGTGCAACCGGCAACGGATGGAACACCGCCGCCGGGCGCACGCCGACGGCGCGTGGGTCCGCGAGGCCGCCACGGCGTACGCCGCGAAGCAGCGGGCCGGCGCACAGCGGGAGCCGGTGGCGGCGTGAGCGAGCAGCGGGAAACGCCCCCGGCGACGGTGACCTCGCCGCTGTGGGAGGTCTTCGTGCGCCCCCGACGCGGGTTGTCGCACACCCACGTCGGCAGCCTGCACGCCCCGGACGCCGAACTGGCCCTGCGCAACGCCCGGGACCTCTACACCCGTCGGCAGGAGGGCGTCTCGATCTGGGTGGTCCCGGCCGGTGCGATCACCGCGTCCAGCCCCGACGAGAAGGACGCCTTCTTCGACCCGGCCGCCGACAAGGTCTACCGCCATCCCACCTTCTACGAGGTGCCGGACGGGGTGGCCCACCTGTGAGCGCGAGGAGTGAGCCGGGTTTGCGAGCCCGCAGTCGCGAACGGAGACCGGCCCTGTGAACGGCCCCTTCGACTTCACCCTCGCCCTCGGCGACGACGCGCTGGTGGCCGCCCAGCGGCTCGGCGAGTGGGCCACCCGCGCACCCGAGATGGAGGAGGACATCGCGCTGGCCAACATCGCCCTCGACCAGCTCGGCGCGGCCCGCCTGCTGCTGTCGTACGCGGGTGAGCTGGAGGGCGCCGGCCGGGACGAGGACGCGTTGGCGTTCCTGCGCGACGACCGGGAGTTCCGCAACTGTCTCCTGGTCGAGCTGCCCAACGGCGACTTCGCGGTGACCATGGTGAAGCTGCTGCTGCTCTCGGCGTACCAGGTGCCGCTCTACACCGCGTTGGCCGGCTGCGCCGACGAGCGGCTCGCCGCGATCGGGGCCAAGGCCCGCAAGGAGTCCGCCTACCACCTGGACCACGCCGCGCTGTGGGTGAAGCGGCTCGGCGACGGCACCGACGAGTCGCACCGTCGCGCCCAGGCGGCGGTGGACCAGCTCTGGCCGTACCACCACGAGCTGTTCACGGCGGACCCGGCGGCCCCGGTCGACCCGGCCGCCCTGCGCGCCGACTTCGACGCCGTGGTCTCCCCGGTGCTGGCCGAGGCCACCCTGACCCGGCCGGCGGACGGCTGGAAGCCGGGTGGCGGCCGGGCCGGCGTGCACACCGAGCACCTGTCCTTCCTGCTGGCCGAGATGCAGGTGCTGCACCGGGCGCACCCCGGGGCGCAGTGGTGAGCCGGGCGGGCCGGTGACCGACCCCAGGGCGGCCGTGGCGGCGGTGGTGGACCCGGAGATCCGGGTGATCACCATCGACGAGCTGGGCATCCTGCGGGCGGTCGACGAGGATCCGGCCACCGGCCGGGTGGTCGTCACGATCACCCCCACCTACACCGGCTGTCCGGCGATGGACGTGATCCGGGCCGACATCCGGCGGGCGCTGGCGGCTGCCGGGCACCCCGACGCCGAGGTCCGCACGGTCTTCAGCCCCGCCTGGAGCACCGACTGGATCTCCGACACCGGGCGGGCCAAGCTCGCTGCCGCAGGCATCGCCCCGCCGGCCCCGATCCGCTCGGCGGGTGCGGTGCCGCTGACCCTGGCGGTGCGTTGCCCCCGGTGCGGCTCGCCGGAGACCGAGCAGGTCAGCCGGTTCGGTTCCACCGCATGCAAGGCGCTCTGGCGCTGTCGTTCCTGCTCCGAACCCTTCGACCACCTGAAGGCGCTGTGACTGTCACCATCACCCGCCCGGTCCGTCGCCGGCCGTCGTTCCACCCGCTGGCGGTCGCCGCCGTCGAGCGGCTCACCGACGACGCCGTGGCGATCACCTTCGCGGTGCCGGAGGAGCTGCGGGCGACGTTCGCGTTCACCGCCGGCCAGCACCTGACCGTCCGGCTGCCCGCCGGCGCTGTCCCGTCCGCCGCCGTCCCGTCCGCTGGCACCGTCCCGGCTGGCACCGTCCCGGCTGGCACCGTCCCGGCTGGCACCGTCCCGGCCGGCGCTGTCCCGTCCGCCGGCAGCGCGTCGGCCGGTGCGGTCGAGGGGGCGGGCGCGGCCGGTGCGGACGTGCGGCGGTCGTACTCGATCTGCTCGACGCCGGACGACCTGGCCCGGCACGGCCGGTTGCGGATCGGGGTGCGGGAGATCCCCGGCGGCGCGTTCTCCGGTTACGCCTGCGGCGCGCTGCGGCACGGCGACACCGTCGACGTGCTGCCCCCGCTGGGGCACTTCACCACCGCGTTCGCCCCGCAGCGGGTGCGGCACTACGGCGCGGTGGCCGCCGGTTCCGGCATCACGCCGGTGCTCGCGCTGGTCGCGACCGCCCTGGCCGTCGAGCCGGCCAGCACCTTCACCCTGGTGTACGGCAACCGTACGGCGCGCACGGTGATGTTCGCCGAGGAGCTGGCCGACCTGAAGGACCGCTACCCGACCCGGCTGCACCTGGTGCACGTGCTGTCCCGGGAGCCGGGCGAGTCGCCGTTGCTGTCCGGCCGGATCGACGCCGACCGGCTGGGCCGGCTGCTGGACACCATCGTGCCGGGCGACGCTATCTCCGAGTGGTTCCTGTGCGGCCCGTACCAGCTGGTGCTGGACGCGAAGGCGGTGCTGACCGGCCGGGGGCTGCCCGAGTCGGCGGTGCACACCGAGCTGTTCCACGTCGAGGCCCCACCGGAGCCGGTCCGCCGGGCCGACGCGGCGGCCGGTGGCGCGGAGGTGACGATCATGCTGGACGGCCGGTCGTCGCGGTTCACCATGGGCCGCGACGAGCGGGTGCTGGACGCGGCGCTGAAGGTGCGCGGTGAGCTGCCGTACGCCTGCAAGGGCGGGGTCTGCTCGACCTGCCGGGCGAAGGTGGTCTCCGGCGCGGTGACGATGGCCCGCAACTATGCGCTCGAGCCGGACGAGGTGGCCGCCGGATACGTGCTGACCTGCCAGTCCAGCCCGACCACCGACACCCTGACGGTCGACTACGACGGGTAGCCCGGCCGGCATCTGCCGGGCTCCGGCCCCGGCTCCGGGTTCCGGTCGGTGATCGGCGGTTCGGGGTCCGCCCCTGACCGATGCGCCCCTGCCGGCGGTCTGACGTCTGTTGTCGGCCCTGTCGAGCTGATGACGATAGCGACTCGCCCGGGATCGATCGGTTTGTGCTGGAACCGCCATCCCGGCGACCGGTCAGTCGGTGCGGAGGTGGGCGGTCCAGTAGGTGAGGTCGGAGTGGTGCTCGACGAGATCGACCCGTTCGCCGCAGGCCTCCTCGATCAGCTTGACCGCCTCGTCCAGGTGCGACGGATTGCCGTCCCACTCCTCGTCACGGAACAGGTGCAGCCCGACCTCGCCCCGGTCGTCGCCGAGGGCCTGCGCGCCCTCGGGCGACACCAGCACCACCGTGTAGCGGGCGGCCTCCCGCTCGGCCTCGCTCGGCGGCTCCGGCTCGTCGCGCCTGCGTCGCCGGAACCGCTCGACCACCGACGGGATCGGACCGGGTGAGTCAGCCGGATCGTACGGCCGCAGCCAGGGAGGTGAGGGGCGGACGGTGTTCGAGGTGGTCATGTCGATACTCCTTCATCGTCGGGCGCAAGGCTTGGCTTCTCTAGCAATTTGCGACTATGGTTGCGTTGCTGAGGGTGAGCTGTCAATAGCGATCGGTGGGGAGTCCTGGTGGCGAAGCAGAGCGCGCCGACCGTGGTGGGCCGTGGGTTGGGTGGCGAGCTGCGGCAGGTGCGGCGGGCGAAACGCCTGACCGGCTCGGGGGTGGCAGCCCAACTCGGCTGGCAGCCGTCGAAGCTCTCCCGGATCGAGACCGGCCAGCAGGGCATCCGGCTGGAGGAGATCGCCGCGCTGCTGGCCATCTACGGTGTCGTGGGCGAGGAGCGTAAGCGGTTGCTCGACATGGCCAGGCGTGGCCGGGAGCCGGGCTGGTGGGAGACGCACTCCGCCGGCCTGACCCCGTGGTCGCGTACCTTCATCCGGTTCGAGGCCGAGGCGACCCGGATAGCGGGCTGGCAGCCGTTGCTGGTGCCGGGCCTGCTCCAGTTGCCGGAATACACCAGCGCCCTGATGAAGGCGTGCGGGGTGGCCCCGGCGGACGCCCAGGCGCGGGTCGCGGCCCGGCTGGGCCGGCAGGCGATCCTGGCCCGGGACGAGCCGCCGGAGCTGAGTCTGGTCATCGACGAGATGGTGCTCCGTCGGCCACTCGGCGGTCGTCGGCTGATGGCCCGGCAGCTCCACCATCTGATCGAGATGATGGATCGGCCCAACGTGACGCTCCGGGTGCTGCCGCTGGCGTGTGCCGGACACTCCGGGTTGGACGGAGCGTTCGTCCTGTTCGACTTCGAACGGCTCCCGCCGGTGGTGCACCTGGAGCACAAGATCTCCAGCATCTTCCTGGAGAAGCCCGATCAGGTGGACCTCTTCCGTCGGGAGGCGGATACGCTGGCGAGGTCGGCGTTGAGCCCGGCCGAATCGATGGAGTTGATTTCCCGGGTCGCGGTGGAGCACGAGCGGGAGTGAGCCCTGATGGTGATCGCAGAGTTGTCGGAGGCCACCTGGCGCAAGTCGACCCGCAGCGGCTCCGACACCGACTGTGTCGAGGTGGCCGCGGTGGCGCGGGTGGTGGGGGTGCGGGATTCCAAGGACCGGTCCGGTCCGGTGCTGGCCTTCGACCGGTCTGCCTGGTCCGCTTTCGTCGCCGACCTGCCGGCGCGCTCCGGGGTCTGAAGCCCTGCCTCCGGCCCTCTGGTCGCTGGGCGTTCAGCGGCGCGACACGGCCGGGCGGACCACGGTCTCGGCATGGCGGTGATGGGTGCTCCTCCGTCCCGCGCCGTTGCCGGGTTTTCCTGAAGTTTTGCGCTAGCCTTCCTGGGAAGGGCTTGATGAAACTGATGGGAAACCCTGATGGCCGGCCACGAACCAGCACAGGTACTCGCCCGCATCCTCGCCGGGGAAACCGCCGACTCGCTGGAGTCCAGGACGCTGGACTTCAAGCGGCAGGGCCGGTCGCGCGAGGATGCGCTCCGGATGCTGGCCTCGGCGGCGGCCTGTTTCGCCAACGACATCGGCGGGACGCTGGTGGTCGGGGTGCACGACAGGGTTGCCGGCGCGGACGCGTTCGAAGGCAGCGACCTCGACCCGGTCCGGGTCGTCCAGCGGATCTACGAGCTGACCGAGCCGTCGCTCATCGTCTCCAGCCACGAGATCGAGTACGCGGGGCGTCGGCTTCTCGTGGTCTCCGTTCCCCGCAGCCCTGACATCCACCAGGTCGATCAGCGCACGACCCATCGGGTCGGCACCTCCTGCGTGCCGATGACCGCCGCGCAGATCGCCTCCGCACTGGCCGACCGGCGCAGCGTCGACTGGTCCGCCGGTGACGCGGAACTCGACAGGTCGGACGTGTCGCCGGTGGCGCTCGACATCGCGCGGAGTCTGCTCCGGCAGAGCCCGGACCCGGCCCGACGGCGCTATGCGGCCGAAACGGACGGTGACCTGCTGCGGATTCTGGGCCTGCTCGGTCCCGAGGGGCGTCTCAACCGCGCCGGCGCCCTGCTGCTGGTGGATCCTGGTCCCCAGGAGGATGCCCGGGACCTCGCGGTCTACCAGTTCCGCAAGACTCCAGCGGGTGAGCCGACCGTCGTTCAGCGGATCACCGGGCCGCTGCTGCGCACGCTGGTACGGGTACTCGAGATCATCGACGCCCGGGTGGACAAGACGCCGGTCAACCTTCCCGGCGGTCAGCAGGTGCAGTTGGCCGACCTGCCGGAGGCGGCGGTCCGGGAAGCAGTGGTCAATGCGCTCGTCCACCGCGACTACCGCCTCGACGGGCCAGTGCGTATCGAGCACGCTCCCACTCGGCTGCTCGTGGCGTCACCTGGCCCGCTGGTTTTCGGAGTGACGGTGGAGAACATCCTGACCACCACCTCCCGGCCCCGGAACCCAGCGTTGGCCAAGGCTGTCCGGATCCTGGGGCTCGCCGAGGAGGCGGGGGTCGGTGTGGATCGGATGTATCGGGAGATGGTCAGGGTGGGCCACCAGCCGCCACGGTATGTCGAGGAACCCGACCAGGTGACCGTCACCCTGCTCGGTGGCGCACCCAATCGACACCTCACCCGCTACGTCGCCGCGTTGCCCGAGGTCGAGCAGGACGACGCCGACACGCTGCTGGTTCTCTACCACCTGTTGACCCATCGCGTCGTGTCCGCCGTCGACGCGGCGTCACTGTTGCAGAAGGATGTGGTCGAGACCCAGGAGGTCCTGCTGCGGCTGAGCACCGAGCCGGTGGCGATGCTGGAACCCACCCGGGAGACTGCCCGACGCCGAACCCCGAACTATCGGCTGCGTAGCTCGGTTCTGAGCGCACTCGGCCCGGCGGTCCGCTACCGCCGAGGGCAGGGTGACGACGCCGAGCGCAAGGTCGTCGAGCTGGTACGGGCTGCCGGCCAGCTCAACGCCCGGATGGTGCGGGTCGCCCTCGACCTCGACGCCCAGGCGACGTCACGGCTGCTCGGTGACCTGGTCGATCGGGGGCTGCTGGTCCGCGTCTCCGAGTCGCGCCGGGGGCCCTCGGTCACGTACGGTCCCGGTCCGGAGCTACCGGCCGCCGGACGACGCCGACCGGGGCGAAGCCGGTCGGGTGGAGTGGACGAGAATCCCCTGTTCTGAAACGGGACGACCGACCCGGTGCCGGGGGGGGACTGACGAAGAGCCGGGAGACCGACGACATCCGGGCCGGACCGGTGATGCGTGTCGGTGGTGCGGGGCACGTCACGGGTCGACGCACCACCGAAGGCCAGGGCGGAAGGTCGGCGTACGCTCGGGATGTGACGGCGAACCGGGAGATCGACGACATCCTGCAGCGTGGCGCGGACGGCGGGCGGATCACGCCCGAGGAGGCGCTGCTGCTCTACACCGAGGCGCCCTTCCACGCGTTGGGCGAGGCGGCGGACACGGTGCGTCGGCGGCGCTACCCGGACAACGTCGTCACCTACCTGATCGACCGCAACATCAACTACACCAACGTCTGCGTGACGGCGTGCAAGTTCTGCGCCTTCTACCGGGCACCCAGGCACGCCGAGGGGTGGACCCACCCGACCGAGGAGATCCTGCGTCGCTGCGGCGAGGCGGTCGAGCTGGGGGCCACCCAGGTCATGCTCCAGGGCGGCCACCACCCGGACTACGGGGTGGAGTACTACGAGGAGCTGTTCTCCTCGGTCAAGAAGGCGTACCCGCAGCTCGCCATCCACTCCATCGGGCCGAGCGAGATCCTGCACATGGCGAAGGTGTCCGGCGTCAGCCTGGACGAGGCCATCGCTCGGATCAAGGCGGCCGGGCTGGACTCGATCGCCGGGGCCGGGGCCGAGATGCTGCCGGACCGGCCGCGCCGGGCGATCGCCCCGCTCAAGGAGTCCGGCGCCCGCTGGCTGGAGGTCATGGAGCTGGCCCACCGGCAGGGCCTGGAGTCCACCGCGACGATGATGATGGGCACCGGCGAGACCAACGCCGAGCGGATCGAGCACCTGCGGATGATCCGCGACGTGCAGGACCGTACCCGGGGGTTCCGGGCGTTCATCCCGTGGACGTACCAGCCGGAGAACAACCACCTGAAGGGCCGCACCCAGGCCACCACGCTGGAGTACCTGCGCCTGGTGGCGGTGGCCCGGCTGTTCTTCGAGACCGTGCCGCACCTACAGGCGTCCTGGCTGACCACCGGCAAGGACGTCGGCCAGCTCTCCCTGCACATGGGGGTGGACGACCTCGGCTCGATCATGCTGGAGGAGAACGTCATCTCCTCGGCCGGCGCGCGGCACCGGTCCAACCTGCACGAGCTGATCGGCATGATCCGCTCGGCCGACCGGATCCCGGCCCAGCGGGACACCCTCTACCGCCGGCTCGCGGTGCACCACACCCCGGCCGACGACCCGACCGACGACCGGGTGGTCTCGCACTTCTCCTCGATCGCCATGCCCGGTGGCGGGGCCGGCCGCTCCCTGCCGCTCGTCGAGGCCCGCTGACCCCGCGTTTTCGTCACGGAGGGTAACCGGCTGGGTCGATGCGGTGACTGGCTGAACGGGTCCGACCGTCGGCCCGGGGGATATTCGTGGTCGCCGTTCGGGCGAGGTGCCGGGGGATCAGCCACCACAAGACCCGGCAATTGGGGCGGGCTGCGGCGCGCTGGACGCCGACCCGCCCCGTGCCGCTGCGGCGCGGGGGTTGGCGCGGCGCGACACCGCCCGCTAACGTGCGCCCGACGTACCTTCGTTTCCCCGTCGGGAGACCCGTACGAGCGTCGTACGTCCTCCATCGGCCCGGGAGGGCCGTTCATATAAAACGGGGGCGGGACGGGTGACCGTCCCGCCCCCGCTCCTCCTCCGTTCGGACCCCTCTGGAACGAAATCGCACGTCACGGGTGGCGCACCGGTGTCGATCTCGGATAACGTCCGCTCGGTTCGCCACACCGGTCACACCTTTCCCAGCAGTCCCTAGCCCCCCGGGGGATCGATGACTCTGTTCCACCGCTCGGCCCTGGCCCGCCTCGGCGCCGTGGCCCTGCTCGCCGTCGGTGGCCTGGCCACCGTCGCCGCCCCGGCCAACGCCGCCGACCAGGCGCAGCTCGACCTCGTCCCGCTCAGCTACCAGCTGGCCCTGGGCGTCAAGGAGGCCAAGGCCAAGCCGTTCAAGTTCTCCGTGCAGAACGTCCGCGGCACGGTCGACGCCAAGGACGTGAAGGTCACCGTCGAGACCGCGGGCCTCAAGCCGAACAAGGTCGGGGTACTCGTGCCGGACGGCTGTGCCGTCTCCGGCACCGCGTTCACCTGCTCGCTGTCCGACCTGGGCGGCACCACCGACAACATCGCCGGCGGCACCACCGAGGAGTTCGGCATCCCGCTGTTCGGCACCGACACCCGCGGCAAGGGTGGCGTCCTGAAGGTGACCGTGAGTGGGTCCAACACCACCTCGGACTCGGTCGACCACGACATCATGGTGGTCAAGCCCGGCTACGACCTGACCACCTGGGTGCAGGACGTCTACGCCGACGTGGTGGTCGACGGCGACGAGGCCGGCGAGAGCGGCCTGACCGGCGTCAAGCCCGGCGGGACCGCCCCGCTGGACTGGGCGGTCTACAACGGCGGCAGCCGCCGCGCGACCGGCGTCTTCTACGGGATCGCCCTGCCGGACGGTGCCAGCTTCGTCGACCTGCCGGAGAGCTGCGTCACGCAGGACCTGGGTGGTGTGGTGGCGTACTGCGAGGACGCCGGCGCGGTGCTGCGGCCGGGCGAGTTCTACACCGCCGACGTACGGGTGAAGGTCGGCGCGGGCGTCACCGAGAAGGTGCTCACCCCGGGCGTCCTGTTCGCCGCCGGGCTGACCGAGGCCGAGGGTACGCCGGAGGAGGAGCCGCAGGTCGCCAGCAAGGCGCAGCGCAAGGTCTTCACCGAGACCGACGACGGCGACAACACGTCCCTGTTCGACGTGTTCATCGACCTGAGCACCGGCCCGAGCCCGAGCCCCAGCCCGACCGGTGAGCCGAGCCCGAGCCCGAGCACCAGCGTCAGCCCGACGACCGGTGGCGGCACGGGTGGCGGCGACGGCGGTCTGCCGGTGACCGGCGCGCAGGCCACCCTGATCGGTGGCGTCGGTGCCGCCGTGCTGCTCGCGGGCGGGGCGCTGCTGATGCTCGCCCGTCGGCGTCGGCTCGTGCTGGTGGCCCCGGGCGACGAGAAGCCGCAGGGCTGAACGACGACGGGTCGGCGCACGGCTGAGCGGTAGGACACCGGGCGGGCGGGGTGGTCATCCACCCCGCCCGCCGCCTGTCCGGGTCACCCGCCCGGACCGGGACGGCCGGACCGGGGCGCTCGACGTGACGGGCGGGCCGGGGTGTGCGGCACGGCGGACGGGCCGTGCCGGAGGACGACCCCGCGCCGGGTGGGTGGGCGGTGGCTGGCAGAGTGGAGGGGTGAGCCGTACCCCGCAGGGCCAGCGCGCCGGCCTGGACAAGTCCCCACCCGAGGTCGCCGCGATGTTCGACGGGGTGGCGGCCCGTTACGACCTGACGAACACCGTGCTCTCCTTCGGGCAGGACCGGTCCTGGCGGCGGTCCACCCGGGCGGCGCTCGGGCTGCTCCCGGGTGAGCGGGTGCTGGACGTGGGTGCCGGCACCGGGGTGTCGACGCAGGAGCTGGCCCGCTCCGGGGCGTACGCGGTCGGGGTGGATCTGTCGCAGGGCATGCTGCACGCCGGCAAGCGGGTCCGGCCGGAGGTGCCGCTGCTGGCCGGGGACGCGCTGCGGCTGCCCTTCGCCGACGCCTCCTTCGACGCGGTGACGATCTCCTTCGCCCTGCGCAACGTCAACGACACCGACGCGGCGCTGCGGGAGCTGGCCCGGGTGACCCGGCCGGGCGGCCGGCTGGTGGTCTGCGAGTTCAGCACCCCGGTGCAGCCGGCCTTCCGTACCGTCTACCTGTCGTACCTGATGCGGTCGTTGCCGGTCGTGGCCCGGGCGGTGTCCAGCAACCCCGACGCGTACGTCTACCTCGCCGAGTCGATCCGGGTCTGGCCGGACCAGGCGGCGCTGGCGGCCCGCGTCGACGCGGCCGGGTGGGGACGGGTGGCGTGGCGCAACCTGACCGGCGGGGTGGTGGCCCTGCACCGGGCCGTCCGGCGGTGACCCTGCGTGCATAGCGATTTCCGCTTTATGTACGCTTTCGGGGCTTTCTGTCGGTAAAGTCGGCTGCATGACGGGAGCAGTGCCGACCGACCAACCGGCCCCCACCGACGGGGATGCCGCCGAGCTGGCTGCCCAGCTCAGAGAGCTGGCCGGCGTCGACCCGGCAGAGATCCGGCAGGTGGTGGCCGAGGTGCTGGGCGCACTCGACCGGGCGGCCGGTGGAGCGTTGCGTGACCAGCTCCCGGCCGCGATCCGGGCCGACGCGGGGCTCGACACCGCCCGCGGCTGAGCCCCGGACCGACTCCGACCCGCATGTTTCCGGGAAGTTAGGTATGCCTCACCCGGCAGCGGACCGACCACGGTCATAGACTCCAACCCGATCGGCTTGTGAAGCATTTCACGAGCGTGCGGGAGGAGGCGCAGATGACTTCGGTGGAGAACGACGCCGACGTGATCGTCGTGGGCGCCGGTCCCGGTGGATCGGCGACGGCGTACCACCTGGCGCGGCACGGCGTACGCGTGCTGCTGTTGGAGAAGACCGAGTTCCCCCGCGAGAAGGTGTGCGGGGACGGGCTCACCCCCCGGGCGACCCGGCAGCTCATCCGGATGGGCGTGGACACCTCGCCCGAGGCCGGCTGGCTGCACAACAAGGGCCTGCGGGTGATCGGCGGCGGGGTACGCCTCGAACTGGACTGGCCCGACCTGGCCAGCTTCCCCAACTACGGTCTGGTCCGGACCCGGCTGGACTTCGACGACCTGCTCGCCAGGCGGGCGGTCTCGGCCGGCGCGGAGCTGCGTACCGGCGTCAACGTCATCGGCCCGGTGCTCGACGCGGACGACCGGGTGACCGGGGTGACCGCCGAGGTCGGCCCCGGCCGGGAGCCCGCCACCTTCCACGCCCCGCTGGTGGTCGCCGCCGACGGCGTCTCCGGCCGGTTCCCGCTCGCCCTCGGCCTGGCCAAGCGGGAGGACCGGCCGATCGGGGTGGCCGTGCGCCGCTACTACCGTTCGCCGGCCAAGCACGACGACGACTACCTGGAGTCCTGGCTGGAGCTGCGCAGCAAGGACAGCGACGCGCTGCTGCCCGGCTACGGCTGGATCTTCGGTCTCGGCGACGGTCGGGTCAACGTCGGCCTGGGCGTGCTCAACTCCTCCTCCGCGTTCGGCAAGACGAACTACCGGCGGCTGCTCACCGACTGGCTGGCCAACACCCCGGCGGACTGGGGGATGACCGACGAGGCGAACGCCGACGGCCCGATCCTCGGCGCGGCGCTGCCGATGGGCTTCAACCGGGTGCCGCACTACACCCGCGGGGTGCTGCTGGTCGGCGACTCCGGCGGCATGGTCAACCCGTTCAACGGCGAGGGCATCGCGTACGCGATGGAGTCCGGTGAGCTGGCCGCCGAGGTCATCGTGCAGGCGCTGGCCCGACCGGCCGGAGCGGAGCGGGAGCGGGCGCTGACCGCGTACCCGCAGGAGCTGAAGGCCCGGTTCGGCGGCTACTACCGGCTCGGCGGGATCTTCGTCAAGCTGATCGGCCGGCCCGAGGTGATGAGGATGGCCACCCGGCACGGCATGCCGCACCCGATGCTGATGCGCTTCGTGCTCAAGCTGCTGGCCAACCTGACCGACCCCCGTGGCGGGGACGCGATGGACCGGGTCATCAACGCGATGGCGAAGGCGGCCCCGGCCGTGTGAGGCGTGACCGGGCCAGGGCCAACGACGGCCCCGGCACGGGCAGGGATCGACCCCCGCTGACGGCAGTCACGAGGGACGTGAATAGTGTGAATTTTGTCAAGCACCTGGGGCAGGGGAAGGACGAGCAGGAGAAAAGATGTCGCTCTCGCCTTACGCACCGATCATCGGGCTGTTCGCCCTCGCCGCGGCGTTCTCGCTGTTCTCCGTGGCCGCCGCCCGCTTCGCCGGTCCCCGGCGCTACAACAAGGCCAAGCTCGAGGCGTACGAGTGTGGGATCGAGCCCAGCCCCCAGCCGGTGGGCGGCGGACGGTTCCCGATCAAGTTCTACCTGACGGCGATGCTCTTCATCGTCTTCGACATCGAGATCATCTTCCTCTACCCCTGGGCGGTCTCCTTCGACGCCCTGCCGATCTTCGGCTTCGTGGAGATGGTCCTGTTCATCGTCGCGGTCTTCGTCGCGTACGCCTATGTGTGGCGGCGCGGCGGCCTGGACTGGGACTGAGGGAGGAACGTCAGATGGGCATCGAGGAGAAACTCCCCGCCGGCGTCCTGCTCACCTCCGTGGAGAAGCTGGTCAACTGGTCGCGGAAGTCGTCCGTCTGGGGCGCCACCTTCGGCCTGGCCTGCTGCGCCATCGAGATGATGGCGGCCGGTGGCCCGCACTACGACATGGGCCGCTGGGGCATGGAGGTCTTCCGGGCCTCGCCGCGCCAGGCCGACCTGATGATCGTGGCCGGCCGGGTGAGCCAGAAGATGGCCCCGGTCCTGCGCCAGATCTACGACCAGATGGCCGAGCCCCGCTGGGTGCTCTCCATGGGCGTCTGCGCCAGCAGCGGCGGCATGTTCAACAACTACGCGATCGTCCAGGGCGTCGACCACGTCGTCCCGGTCGACATGTACCTGCCGGGCTGCCCGCCCCGCCCCGAGATGCTCATCGACGCGATCCTCAAGCTCCGCGAGAAGATCATGTACGAGCCGCTCGGCCCCAACGGCCGCAAGATGCAGGCGGCCCGCCTGGAGCGCGGTGACGTCCCCGTGGTGCCGTACGGCTCGATGCCGTCGTCGTACCGCAACGACAAGGCCCGTCGTGCCGAGTGGACGAAGGCGGTCCGCGAAGGGCGCGAGGAGCAGCTGCGGATCGAGAACTGGATGAACGCCCAGAACCACCTCCAGACCCAGGCTGGCCCCAAATGAGCAACGACAGGAAGAACGACGGCGGGGTGCCGGTGCCGGTCACCCCGGCCGGTGCGACCAGCGGCGCTCCCGCCGAGCTGCCGCCGTCCAGCCCCGCCGGGCGCGGCATGTTCGGCATGCAGGGCAGCGGCGACGTCTCCGGCTACGGCGGCCTGGTCCGCCACCGCACCCCGATCGAGGAGGCCCCCCGGCCCTACGGGGGCTACTTCGACGAGGTGCGCGACGCGCTGGAGGAGGCGTACCCGCACTTCGGCGACGCGATCGAGAAGGTCGTCGTCGACCGGGGCGAGCTGACCCTGCACGTCCGCCCGGAGCGGATCGCCGAGGTCTGCCAGGTGATGCGGGACGACCTGGCGCTGCGCTTCGAGCTGTGCTCCTCGGTGTCCGGGGTGGACTACCTCGGTGCCGACGAGCGCCGGCTGCACGTCGTCTACCTGCTCACCTCGATGACCTACCGGCGTCGGGTCCGGCTGGAGGCCGCGGTCCCGGCCGACGACCCGCACCTGCCCAGCGTCACCGCCGTCTACCCGACGGCCGACTGGCAGGAGCGCGAGGCGTACGACATGTTCGGTGTCGTCTTCGACGGCCACCCCAACCTGACCCGGATCCTGATGCCGGACGACTGGGAGGGCCACCCGCAGCGCAAGGACTACCCGCTCGGCGGCGTCCCCGTCGAGTACAAGGGCGCGGAGATCCCGCCGCCGGACCGCCGGAGGTCGTACCAGTGACCACGTCCAACTACGCGACCGAGCGGGAGACCACCGAGGGCCGGGTCTTCACCGTCACCGGTGGGGACTGGGACCAGGTCGTCTCCGGCACCGACCCGATCAACGACGAGCGGATCGTCGTGAACATGGGTCCGCAGCACCCGTCGACGCACGGCGTGCTGCGGCTGATCCTGGAGCTGGAGGGCGAGACGGTCCGCGAGGCCCGGTCGGTCGTCGGCTACCTGCACACCGGCATCGAGAAGAACCTCGAGTACCGCAACTGGGTGCAGGGTTCGACGTTCGTCACCCGGATGGACTACCTCGCCCCGATCTTCAACGAGACGGCGTACAGCCTCGCGGTGGAGAAGCTGCTCGGCATCACCGACGACATCACCGAGCGGGCCACCACGATCCGCGTGCTGATGATGGAGCTGAACCGGATCTCGTCGCACCTGGTCTGGCTGGCCACCACCGGCATGGAGCTGGGCGCGATCTCGATCATGCTGTACGGCTTCCGCGAGCGGGAGTACATCCTCGACATCTTCGAGACCATCACCGGCCTGCGGATGAACCACGCGTACGTCCGCCCGGGCGGGGTGGCCCAGGACGTCCCGGACGCCGCGATCGTCAAGATCCGCGAGTTCCTCACGATGATGCCGAAGAAGCTCAAGGAGTACGAGGACCTCCTCTCCGGCCAGCCGATCTGGACCGAGCGCACCCAGGGCGTCGCGGTGCTCGACGTGACCGCCTGTGTCGCGCTCGGCGTCACCGGCCCGGTGCTGCGCTCCGCCGGCCTCGCCTGGGACCTGCGCAAGACCATGCCCTACTGCGGCTACGAGACCTACGAGTTCGACGTGCCGACCCACCCGGACGGCGACGTCTGGGGCCGCTACCTGGTCCGGCTGGCCGAGATCCGGGAGTCGCTCAAGCTGGTCGAGCAGGCGTTGGACCGGTTGCGGCCGGGCCCGGTGATGGTGGCCGACCGCAAGATCGCCTGGCCGGCGCAGCTCGCCATCGGCGTGGACGGCATGGGCAACTCGCTGGAGCACGTCGCCAAGATCATGGGTCAGTCGATGGAGTCGCTGATCCACCACTTCAAGCTGGTCACCGAGGGCTTCCGGGTTCCGCCGGGCCAGGTGTACGTCGGCATCGAAGCACCCCGGGGCGAGCTGGGCGTGCACGCGGTCTCCGACGGCGGCACCCGGCCGTACCGGGTGCACTACCGGGAGCCGAGCTTCGTCAACCTCCAGGCCCTTCCGGCGATGGCCGAGGGCGGCCTGATCGCCGACGTGATCGCCGGCGGCGCCTCGCTGGACCCCGTGATGGGTGGTTGTGACCGATGAGCGCGAGGAGTGCAGCGAAGCGGAGCCCCGCAGTCGCGAACGGGAGGCGACTCTGATGACGACGTTTACTGAAGAGACCCGGCTGCGGGCGCGGGAGATCATCGCCCGGTACCCGGCCGACCGGTCCCGCTCGGCGCTGCTGCCGCTGCTGCACCTGGTGCAGGCCGAGGAAGGCTACGTCTCCCCGGCCGGGGTGACGTTCTGCGCCGAGGTGCTGGGGCTGAACAAGGCCCAGGTCGGCGCGGTGGCGACCTTCTACACCATGTACAAGCGCCGGCCCACCGGTGACTACCTGGTCAGCGTCTGCACCAACACGATGTGCAACGTGCTCGGCGGCCAGGAGGTCTACGACACCCTGGTCGAGCACCTGGGGGTCGGGCACGACGAGACCACCGCCGACGGGAAGATCACCCTGGAGCACGCCGAGTGCCTGGCGGCGTGCGACTACGGCCCGGTGATGACCGTCAACTACGACTTCTTCGACGGCGTGGACCCGCAGGGCGCGGTCGGCGTGGTCGACGAGCTGCGCGCCGGGGGCCGGCCGATGCCGACCCGGGGTGCCCGGCTCTGCACGCTCAAGGAGATGGCCGTCCAGCTCGCCGGGTTCGCCGACGAGCGCGAGGGCGCGGTCGCCGACGGCGGGCCGGGTGCGGCCACCCTGCGCGGCCTGCGCCTGGCCGAGCAGCACGGCATCACCGCGCCGGGCTACGACCCGAAGACCCCGATCCGCAGCAAGGCCGAGGCCGACCGGGCCGCCGCCGAGGCGAAGGCGAAGACCGAGGCCGGCAAGGCCCCCGCGCCGGCCGCCCCCGCGCCGGCCGCCCCCGCGCCGGCCGCCCCGGCGGCGAAGCCGGAGCAGGTCACCGGCAGCACCGCGCCGGACGTCAAGGCCCCCGACGACAAGTCGCCGCAGGTACGTACCGCCGAGACCCGGCAGCCCGACGCGGCGACCGCCGTGCCGGACGCCCCCGGCACCAAGGTCCCCACGGACGGCGCACCGCCGGCGTCGCGCGACGCGCAGGCGGCGCAGGCGGCCGGGGTGGCCGCGAACGCACCCGCGGGTGACGGCAAGCCCGCCGGCGACGAGGCCGGAGCGCAGCAGCGCAACCTCAAGGAAGCCGAGGCGGAAACGGGCGCTGCCGGCGCGGGCTCCGCCGCCGCGAGCGAGACGGGGGTCCAGAAGTGACCGCTCCCCGGCCGGAGACCCTGGCCAAGCTGACCCCGGTGCTGACCCGGCGCTGGATCTCCCCGGACGCCTGGCGGATCGGCACCTACGAGAAGCTCGACGGCTACGCCGCGCTGCGCAAGGCCCTGAAGGCCCACCCGGACGACCTGATCCAGCTGATCAAGGACTCCGGGCTGCGCGGCCGGGGTGGCGCGGGCTTCCCCACCGGTCTGAAGTGGGGCTTCATCCCCCAGAACGACGGCAAGCCGCACTACCTGGTGGTCAACGCCGACGAGGGCGAGCCGGGCACCTGCAAGGACCTGCCGCTGATGACCCACGACCCGCACTCGCTGGTCGAGGGGGTCATCATCGCCTCGTACGCGATCCGGGCCAGCCGGGCCTACATCTACATCCGGGGCGAGGCGGTGCACGCCGCCCGCCGGCTGCGTAACGCGGTGGCCGAGGCGCAGGCCAAGGGCTACCTCGGGCGCAACATCCTGGGCACCGGGTTCGACCTGGAGCTGGTGGTGCACTCGGGCGCCGGGGCGTACATCTGCGGCGAGGAGACGGCGCTGCTGGACTCGCTGGAGGGGTTCCGGGGCCAGCCCCGGCTCCGGCCGCCGTTCCCGGCCACCCACGGCCTGTACGCCAGCCCGACGGTGGTCAACAACGTCGGCACCATCGCCAGCGTGCCGTACATCGTGCTGGGCGGCGCGGACTGGTGGAAGTCCATGGGCACCGAGAAGTCCTCCGGGCCGATGATCTACTCGCTCTCCGGCCGGATCGCCAACCCGGGCCAGTTCGAGTGCGGCCTGGGCGTCACCCTGCGCGAGCTGATCGAGCTGGCCGGCGGCATGCAGCCCGGTCACCAGCTCCGGTTCTGGACGCCGGGGGGATCGTCGACCCCGCTGCTCACCGCCGAGCACCTGGACGTGCCGCTGGACTTCGAGGGGGTGGCGGCGGCCGGCTCGATCCTGGGCACCACGGCCACCCAGATCTTCTCCGACCAGGACTGCCCGGTCTACGCGACCTACCGGTGGCTGGAGTTCTACCACCACGAGTCGTGCGGCAAGTGCACCCCGTGCCGGGAGGGCAACTACTGGATGGTCCGGGTCTACCGGCGCATCCTGGCCGGCCAGGGCACCCACGAGGACCTGGACACCCTGCTCGACACCTGCGACAACATCCTCGGCCGCTCGTTCTGCGGTCTGGGTGACGGCGCGACCAGCTCGGTGACCTCGTCGTTGCAGTACTTCAAGCAGGACTACCTCGACTACATCGAGGGGCGTACCGCGCCGAAGCTGTCGGACAAGCAGCTGGTGGGGGCGCACTGATGAGCGCGAGGAACGAGCTTGCGAGTCCCGCAGTCGCGAATGGAAGGCGACTCTGATGACCGACGTAGCCAAGCAGACCGAGACCGTGACGCTCACCATCGACGGTGTCGAGGTCACCGCCCCCAAGGGGGCGCTGCTGATCCGGGTCGCCGAGCAGTTGGGCACGGAGATCCCCCGGTTCTGCGACCACCCGCTGCTGGCCCCGGCCGGCGCCTGCCGGCAGTGTCTGGTCGAGGTGGAGGGCCAGCGTAAGCCGGTCGCCTCCTGCACCCAGACCGTTGCCGAGGGCATGGTGGTCCGCACCCAGCTCACCTCCCCGGTCGCCAAGAAGGCGCAGGAGGGGGTGATGGAGCTGCTGCTGGTCAACCACCCGCTGGACTGCCCGATGTGTGACAAGGGTGGTGAGTGCCCGCTGCAGAACCAGGCGATGTCCACCGGCCGTACCGACTCCCGCTTCCACGAGCACAAGCGGGAGTACGTCAAGCCGATGGAGATCAGCACCCAGGTGCTGCTGGACCGGGAGCGCTGCGTGCTCTGCCAGCGCTGCACCCGGTTCTCCGAGGAGATCGCCGGCGACAAGTTCATCGACCTGATGGGCCGGTCGTCCGCCGAGGAGATCAACATCTACCGGGACGACGCGTACGGCGCCGAGGGCGACTCCGGCGACGTCCCCTTCAACTCGTACTTCTCCGGCAACACGGTGCAGATCTGCCCGGTCGGCGCGCTCACCGGGGCGCAGTACCGGTTCCGGGCCCGCCCGTTCGACCTGGTCTCCAGCCCGAGCGTCTGCGAGCACTGCTCGGCCGGCTGCGCCCAGCGCACCGACTGGCGGCGGGGCAAGGTGCTGCGCCGGCTCGCCGGGGACGACCCGCAGGTCAACGAGGAGTGGAACTGCGACAAGGGGCGGTGGGGCTTCCAGTACACCCGCGCCTTCGACCGGCTCACCACCCCGCTGGTCCGCGACGAGAAGTCCGGTGAGCTGCGGGAGGCGTCCTGGAGCGAGGCGCTGACCCGGGCCGCCGACGGGCTGCGGGCCGCCCGCGACGAGGGCCGCGGTACGGCGGTGCTGACCGGCGGCCGGTTGACCGTCGAGGACGCCTACGCGTACGCGAAGTTCGCCCGGGTCGCCCTGAACACCAACGACATCGACTTCCGGGCCCGGCCGGTCTCCCGCGAGGAGGCCGACTTCCTGGCCAGCACCGTCGCCGGGGTCACCGACGTGACGTACGCGGACGTGGAGAAGGCGTCCACGGTGGTGCTGGTCGGGCTGGAGCCGGAGGAGGAGTGCCCGATCCTCTTCCTGCGGCTGCGCAAGGCGTACCTGAAGAAGAAGCTGACGGTCTACGCGATCGCCCCGTTCGCCACCCGGGGCCTGGAGAAGCTCGGGGCCAAGCTGGCCCGGGTGGTGCCGGGCGAGGAGGCGAGCGTGCTCGCCGAGCACGACACGGTGGCCGAGGCGCTCAGCGCCGAGGGCGCGATCCTGTTCGTCGGCGAGCGGCTGGCCGGCGTGCCCGGTGGCCTCTCCGCCGCCGCGGACGTCGCCCGGCGTACCGGCGCGAAGCTGGCCTGGGTGCCGCGGCGCGCGGGGGACCGGGGTGCGGTCGACGCGGGCTGCCTGCCCAACCTGCTGCCCGGCGGGCGTCCGGTGACCGAGCCGTCGGCCCGCGCCGAGCTGGGCGAGGCGTGGGACATCCCGGCCGGGGTGATCCCCAGCCAGGCCGGTCGGGACACCGACCAGATCCTGGCCGCCGCCGCGAACGGCCAGCTCGGTGCCCTGGTGGTGGCCGGTGTGGACCCGGCCGACCTGGCCGACCCGAGGCTGGCCGAGCAGGCCCTGGACGCGGTGCCCTTCCTGGTCAGCCTGGAGCTGCGCAACTCGGCGGTGGCCCGCCGGGCCGACGTGGTGCTGCCGGTGGCCCCGGTGGTCGAGAAGGCCGGCAGCTTCCTCGACTGGGAGGGCCGGCTGCGCACCTTCGAGGCGGTGCTGCACACCGCCGCGATGACCGACGCCCGGGTGCTGGACGCGATCGCCGCGCAGCTCGACGTCCGGCTCGGCACCGGCGACGTGTCGGGCATCCGTCGGGAGTTGGGCGCGCTGCCGCCGACCCGGGCGGACCGGCCGGTCAGCCCGTCGGTCGCCCCGGCGGCCGTGCCCCAGCCGGGTGCGGGCGAGGCGGTGCTGGCGACCTGGCACCAGCTGGTCGACCTGGGCAGCCTCACCGACGGCGACGAGCACCTCGCCGGCACGGCCCGCCCGCCGGTGGTCCGGCTGGGCAAGGGCACCGCCGAGACGCTCGGCGTGGCCGACGGTGACCCGGTCACGGTGGGCACCGACCGCGGTGCGGTCACCCTGCCGGCGGCCATCACCGAGATGCCCGACGGCGTCGTCTGGCTGCCGACCAACTCGCCCGGTTCGACCGTCCGGCGCAGCCTCGGCACCGCGTCCGGCACGGTGGTACGGATCTCCGGAGGTGCACGGTGAACACCCTCCTGGCGCAGGACCCGACGCTGGCCGACTTCGGCCGGGATCCGTGGTGGCTGGTCCTCATCAAGATCGTCTTCGCGTTCGTCTTCGGTCTGCTCGCCACCCTGCTCGGCGTCTGGTTCGAGCGGCGGGTCGTCGGCTACATGCAGGTCCGGCCCGGCCCCAACCAGGTCGGCCCGTTCGGCCTGCTCCAGACCCTCGCCGACGGCCTCAAGATGGCCTTCAAGGAGGACATCCTCCCGAAGGCCGCCGACAAGGTGGTCTACTTCTTCGCCCCGGTCATCTCGGTGGTCTGCGCGGTCACCGCGCTGTCGGTGATCCCGTTCGGCCCGATGGTCAGCATCTTCGGCCACCGGACCCCGTTGCAGGTCACCGACGTGCCGGTGGCGGTGCTGGTGCTGCTGGCGTGCTCCTCGCTGGCGGTCTACGGCATCGTGCTCGGCGGCTGGGCCTCCGGCTCGACGTACCCGCTGCTCGGTGGTCTGCGCTCCAGCGCCCAGATGATCTCGTACGAGGTCGCGATGGGGCTGAGCATCGTCGCGGTGTTCATGACCGCCGGCACCATGTCCACCAGCGGGATCGTCGCGGCCCAGGGGGACGCCACCCGGCTCACCATCGCCGGCGTCGAGATCCCGGCCCCCGGCTGGTACGCGATCCTGCTGCTGCCCAGCTTCATCATCTTCTTCATCGCCACCGTCGGGGAGACCAACCGGGCGCCCTTCGACCTGCCCGAGGCGGAGTCCGAGCTGGTCGCCGGCTTCATGACCGAGTACAGCTCGCTGAAGTTCGCGCTCTTCATGCTCTCCGAGTACGTCGCCATGGTGACCATGTCCGCGGTCACCACGACGCTCTTCCTCGGTGGCTGGCGGGCACCCTGGCCGATCACGCTGTGGGCGGACGCCAACACCGGTTGGTGGCCGATGCTCTGGTTCTTCGGCAAGGTGCTGCTGCTGGTCTTCGTCTTCGTGTGGCTCCGGGGCACCCTGCCCCGGCTGCGCTACGACCAGTTCATGCGCTTCGGCTGGAAGGTGCTGCTCCCGATCAACCTGGTCTGGATCCTCGTCCTGGCCGGGCTGCGCTCCATCGAGGACTGGCAGTCGCGGGACCGGCTGCTCGCCACCGCCATCGGCGCGGGCGTACTGCTGCTGGCGACGCTGCTGTGGCCGAGCCGCAAGCCGGCCCCGAAGCCGACCCCGCAGGAACAGGCCGACAACCGGCCGTACGGCAGCTTCCCGCTGCCCCCGCTGGATCTACAGGTACCGCCGAGCCCGCGCACCAAGCGTGTGGTCGCCGAGCGGGAGCCGGCCAACATCGCCACCGGCTCCGACTCTCAGGAGGTGTGACGTGGGCGCGATCACCGGAACGTTCAAGGGCTTCGGTGTCACCTTCTCGCACATGTTCAGGAAGGTCGTCACCACCGACTACCCGTTCAAGCCGCCGGTCTCGGCGCCGCGCTACCACGGGCGGCACATCCTCAACCGGCACCCGGACGGCCTGGAGAAGTGCATCGGCTGCGAGCTGTGCGCCTGGGCCTGCCCGGCGGACGCGATCTACGTCGAGGGTGGCGACAACACCGACGAGCAGCGCTTCTCGCCGGGTGAGCGGTACGCCAGCGTCTACCAGATCAACTACGCCCGGTGCATCTTCTGCGGGCTCTGCATCGAGGCCTGCCCGACCCGTTCGCTGACCATGAGCAACGAGTACGAGCTGGCCCGGGACAACCGGCAGGACCTGATCTTCACCAAGGAGCAGTTGCTCGCTCCGCTGCTCGAAGGCATGGAGCAGCCGCCGCACCCGATGCGGCTCGGTGACAGCGAGAAGGACTACTACGTCGGCGCGCTGACCAACCCGGGCACCTCGGCCGGTGCCGAGCAGTCCCCGATGGGGCCCGGCCGCTACCGGGTCGAGGAGCACCCCGGGGTGACCTTCCCGGGTGCCGAGCAGGCGGCCCAGCGGGCGGCGGGCAAGGGAGCCGGAGCATGAACACGTCCACGGTGCTCGCTGCGGCGGGCCAGGTGTCCGGGGGTGAGGAGGTCACCTTCTGGATCCTCGCCCCGTTGGCGCTGATCGGCGCGATCGGCATGGTGTGGGCGCGCAACGCGGTGCACTCGGCGCTCTTCCTGGTGCTCACCATGCTCTGCCTGGGCGTGTTCTACGTGCTCCAGGCCGGGCCGTTCATCGGCATGGTGCAGATCATCGTCTACACCGGCGCGATCATGATGCTGTTCCTGTTCGTGCTGATGCTGGTCGGCCGGGACGCCTCCGACTCGCTGATCGAGACGCTGCGCGGCCAGCGGGTCGCCGCGGTGGTGCTCGGGCTCGGCTTCGCCGGGCTGGTCGGCACCGGCCTGTACCGGGCGCTGGACGGGGTCGCGGCGGTCGGCCTGGAGCAGCCCAACGCGGAGGGCAACGTGCAGGGCATCGCCCGGCTGCTCTTCACCAAGTACGTCCTCGCCTTCGAGCTGACCTCCGCGCTGCTGATCACGGCGGCGATCGGCGCGATGGTGCTGGCGCACGTCGAGCGGCGCAAGGAAGACAAGATGGACCAGGTCGCCACCATGAAGGCCCGGTTCCGCCCCGGCAACTACCCCGGCCCGAAGCCCGGCCCGGGTGTCTTCGCCACCTCCTCCTCGGTGGCCACCCCGGCCCGGCTGCCCGACGGCCGGCTGACCGACCGCAGCACCCCGGCGATCCTGCCGCAGCGCGAGCTGACCGCCGAGGAAACCACCCTGAAGGGGACGGAACGGTGAGCGCGAGGAGTGCAGCGAAGCGGAGCCCCGCAGTCGCGAACGAAAGGCCGGTCCGGTGAGCGCGAGGAGTGCAGCGAAGCGGAGCCCCGCAGTCGCGAACGAAAGGCCGGTCCGGTGACCCCCGACTACTACCTGATCCTGGCGGCGGTGCTGTTCACCATCGGCGCGGTCGGCGTGCTGGTGCGGCGCAACGCGATCGTGCTGTTCATGTGCGTCGAGCTGATGCTCAACGCGGCCAACCTGACGCTGGTCACCTTCAGCCGGATCAACGGTGACCTCAACGGACAGATCATGGCGTTCTTCGTGATGGTGGTGGCGGCGGCCGAGGTCGTGGTCGGGCTCGCGATCATCATGTCGATCTTCCGGACCCGACGCTCCGCGAGCGTCGACGACGCCAACCTGCTGAAGTACTAAAGGGGCCCTGCGGTGGATGAGATTCTGACGTACGCCCAGGCAGAGCCGGCGGGTGCCGTCACCTACGCGGCGGCGGACGGCCTGCTGAGCAGCGTCTGGCTGCTGGTGGCGATCCCGCTGGCCAGCGCGGCGATCCTGCTGCTGCTCGGCCGGCGGGCCGACCGCTGGGGGCACTGGCTGGGTGTGGCCGCGATCGGTGCCGCGTTCGTGCTGGGGCTCACCTCGTTCTTTCAGCTGCGCGGGCTGGAGAACAAGTCCGTCGAGCTGAGCCTCTGGGACTTCATCACGGTCGGCGACCTGCGGGTGGACTTCGGTCTGCTCTTCGACCCGCTGGCCGCGGTCTTCGTCCTACTGATCACCGGGGTGGGTTTCCTGATCCACCTCTACGCGGTCGAGTACATGGCGCACGACGAGGGCCGGCGACGGTTCTTCGCGTACTTCAACCTCTTCGTCGCCGCGATGCTGCTGCTGGTGCTCGGCAACAACTACGTGATGCTCTACTTCGGCTGGGAGGGCGTCGGTCTGGCGTCGTACCTGCTGATCTCCTTCTGGTACGGGCGGCCGAGCGCGGCCACCGCCGGCAAGAAGGCATTCCTGATGAACCGGGTCGGCGACGCCGGCCTGGCGATCGGCATCTTCATCCTGTTCGCCACCCTCGGCACCACCCAGTACGACGAGGTCTTCAGCGGCGTCGGAGGGCTGGCCAGCGGCACGGTGCTGGTGCTGGGCCTGCTGCTGCTGCTCGGGGCGGCCGGCAAGTCCGGTCAGTTCCCGCTCCAGGCGTGGCTGCCGGACGCGATGGAGGGTCCGACCCCGGTGTCGGCGCTCATCCACGCCGCCACCATGGTCACCGCGGGCGTCTACCTGATCGCCCGGTCCAACCCGATCTTCTCGGCCAACGAGACGCTCCAGCTCGTGGTGGTCAGCGTCGGTGCGTTGACCCTGCTGATGGGCTGCGTCATCGGCGCGGCCAAGGACGACATCAAGCGGGTGCTGGCCTGGTCGACTGTCAGCCAGATCGGTTACATGTTCCTCGGTGTCGGCCTCGGCGGCGCGGCGTACGCGCTGGCCATCGTGCACCTGCTGGCGCACGGTTTCTTCAAGGCCAACATGTTCCTCGGCGCCGGCTCGGTCATGCACGGCATGAACGACCAGGTGGACATCCGCCGCTTCGGCGGGCTGTCGAAGTACATGAAGACCACCTGGATCACCTTCATGATGGGCTGGCTCGCCATCATCGGCATGTTCCCGTTCTCCGGCTTCTTCTCGAAGGAGCCGATCATCGTGGCCGCGTTCGAGCGGGAGGGCTGGACGGCCTGGCTGTTCGGCGGGGCGGCGCTGCTCGGCGCGGGGCTGACCGCGTTCTACATGACCCGGCTGTTCGTGCTCACCTTCCACGGGCCGAAGCGGTGGACCGAGGACATCGAGCACCCGCACGAGTCGCCGAAGCTGATGACCATCCCGCTGATCCTGCTGGCGATCGGCTCGGTCGGCGCGGGTTTCCTGCTCGCCACCTCCGTACCGGACTGGCTGACCGCCACCGCCGGGCTGGGCGGCGAGCACGCCGAGCACGCCGCGGTCCTGCCGCACTGGCTGCTCACCGCGCTGTCGCTGGTGGTGACGGTGCTCGGTGCCGGGTTGGCCTGGGCGCTGTTCCGCAACGGCACCGCCGTCGCGCCGCAGCCGGCCGGGGTGCTGGTCACCGCCGCCCGGCGCAACCTCTACACGGACGCCTTCAACGAGGTGGTCTTCGAGAAGCCGGGCATCTTCCTCACCCGGGCGCTGGTCTTCCTGGACAACCGGGGCGTCGACGGCCTGGTCAACGGCCTGGCCGCCGGGGTCGGCGGCGGGTCGGGTCGGCTCCGGCGCTGGCAGACCGGCTTCGTCCGGTCGTACGCGACCTCGATCCTGACCGGCGCGCTGCTCGTGGTGGCGGCGTTCCTGGCGGTGCAGGCGGGGTGGCTGGCGTGATCGACCTCAAGGCGACCGCCCCCGCCGGCGGACCCCGCATCCACGACGGAGATAAGGCCGCATAATGTCCAACTTCCCGTTCCTCTCGGTGCTGACCGTGGCACCGCTGGTCGGCGCCCTGGTCGTGGCCTTCCTGCCACGTCGCCGGCCCGACCTGGCCAAGCAGGTGGCGTTCGGCTGGTCGCTGCTGGTGCTGGCGCTGTCGGTGGTGATGTGGGTCTCCTTCTCCGCCGACGGTGACCGGCTCCAGTTCCGCGAGTCGTACCCGTGGATCCCCACCTGGGACGTCAACTTCACCTTCGCCGTCGACGGCATCGCCCTGGTCATGCTGATGCTGATCGCGGTGCTGGTGCCGCTGGTGATCCTGGCGTCCTGGCACGACGCCGACGCGTCGAAGCGCTCGGTACCGGCCTACTTCGCCCTGCTGCTCGTCCTCGAATCCACGATGATCGGCGTCTTCGCCGCCGCCGACGTCTTCCTGTTCTACGTGTTCTTCGAGGTCATGCTGGTGCCGATGTACTTCCTGATCGGCAGCTACGGCGGCCACCAGCGGCAGTACGCGGCGGTGAAGTTCTTCCTGTACTCGCTGGTCGGCGGGCTGTTCATGCTGGCCGCGGTGATCGGCCTGTGGGTGGTCGGCGGGAAGACCTTCGACTGGCAGACGCTCACCCAGGTGGACATCTCCACCGGCACCGAGCGCTGGCTGTTCCTCGGCTTCTTCCTCGCCTTCGCGATCAAGGCGCCGTTCTTCCCGTTCCACACCTGGCTGCCGGACGCCGGTCGGGCCGCCCCGGCGGGTGCCGCCGCGCTGCTGGTCGGGGTGCTGGACAAGGTCGGCACCTTCGGCATCCTGCGGTACTGCCTGCCGCTGTTCCCGGAGGCGTCGAAGTGGTTCGCCCCGTGGGCGCTGGCGCTCGGGTTGATCGGCATCCTCTACGCCGCGTTGCTCGCCGTCGGCCAGTCCGACCTGAAGCGGCTGGTGTCGTACACCTCGATCGCGCACTTCGGGTTCATCGGGGTGGGCATCTTCGCCTTCACCACCCAGGCGGGCACCGGCGCGGTGCTCTACATGCTCAACCACGGGCTCGCCACCGGCCTGCTCTTCCTGGTCGTCGGGATGCTCATCGCCCGCCGGGGCTCGTCGCTGATCTCCGACTTCGGCGGGGCGGGCAAGCTGGTCCCGCTGCTGGCCGGGGTGCTCTTCTTCGCGGGTCTCGCCTCGCTGGCGCTGCCCGGCACCGCACCGTTCGTCTCCGAGTTCCTGGTGCTGATCGGCACCTTCACGGTGAACAAGCCGGTCGCGGTGATCGCCACCCTGGGCATCATCCTGGCGGCGGCGTACGTGCTGTGGATGGTGCAACGCACCACCCAGGGCACGCTCAACCCGGAGCTGACCGAGGTCAAGGCGATGCACCGCGACCTCACCCTGCGCGAGAAGGCCGTGGTCGCCCCGCTGATCGCCCTGATCGTGCTGCTCGGCTTCTACCCCAAGCCGGTCACCGATGTGATCAACCCCGCCGTCCAGGCGACCATGCAGGATGTCGGCAAGACCGATCCCGCCCCTGAGGTCGGCAGCGTCCAGGAGGCTGCGAAGTGAGCGCGGGGAGCGAACGAGCGCAGCGAGTGAGCCCCGCAGTCGCGAGCGAAAGGCGGCATCTGCGATGACCGAACTGAAGTTGCCGTCGATCGACTACCCGGCGATCGCCCCGATCCTGATCATGCTGGGGGTGGCCCTGCTCGGCGTCCTGGTGGAGGCGTTCGTACCGCGCCGCCGCCGGCACCTGGTGCAGCTCACGCTCTCCCTGCTGGCGGTGCTCGCCGCGCTGGTGCTGGTGGTGCTCAACGCCGACGCCCGGCTGGTCACGGCGGGCGGGGCGCTGGCCGTGGACGGTCCCACCCTGTTCCTCCAGGGCACCATCCTGGTGCTCGCCGCGATGGCGCTGCTGCTGATCGGCGAGCGGTCGGTCGAGCGGGGCGGCGCGTTCGTCGCCCAGGCGGCGGTGACCGCCGAGTCGGCCGACGACCGCAAGCAGGCCGAAGGGCGCAACGGGGCCACCGAGGTCTACCCGCTGACCAGCTTCGCGATCGGCGGCATGCTGATCTTCGTGGCGGCGAACGACCTGCTGACCATGTTCATCGCGCTGGAGGTCTTCTCCCTGCCGCTCTACCTGCTCTGCGCGCTGGCCCGTCGCCGGCGGCTGCTGAGCCAGGAGGCGGCGATGAAGTACTTCCTGCTCGGCGCGTACGCCTCGGCGTTCTTCCTGTTCGGCGTGGCCCTGGTGTACGGCTTCACCGCCGGCATCCCGGGCCGCTCGGCCGGGGTCGACTTCGCCACCGTGCACGCCGCGGTGAACGAGTCCCCCTCCAGCGAGGTGCTGCTCTTCGCCGGGATGGCGCTGATCGCGATCGGCCTGCTCTTCAAGGCCGCCGCCGCCCCGTTCCACGTCTGGACCCCGGACGTCTACCAGGGTGCACCCACCCCGGTCACCGCCTTCATGGCGGCCTGCACCAAGGTGGCCGCGTTCGGTGCGCTGCTGCGGGTCTTCCACGTGGCGTTCGACCAGGCCGCCTGGGACTTCACCCCGGTACTCGGGGTGGTGGCGGTGCTCACCATGCTGGTCGGCGCGGTGCTGGCGGTCACCCAGACCGACATCAAGCGGCTGCTGGCGTACTCGTCGATCGCCAACGCCGGGTACCTGCTGGTCGGGGTGCTCGCCCCGACCGGTGCGGGCGTTTCCGGCACGATGTTCTACCTGGCCGCGTACGGCTTCTCGGTGCTCGCCGCGTTCGCCGTGGTGACCCTGGTCCGGGACGCCGACGGCGAGGCCACCCACCTGTCCCGCTGGGCCGGGCTGGGCCGCCGTTCGCCGTTCTACGCCGGGGTCTTCACCTTCATCCTGCTGGCCTTCGCCGGTATCCCGCTGACCAGCGGCTTCATGAGCAAGTTCGCGGTCTTCGGCCCGGCCCTGGAGAGCGGGCACGCCTGGCTGGTGGTGGCCGGTGTGCTGACCAGCATGGTGCTGGCCTTCCCGTACCTGCGGGTGGTGGTGATGATGTGGCTCTCCGAGCCGGGCGAGTCGACCCCGACCGTCGCGGTGCCCGGTGGGCTGACCGCCACCGCGCTGATGATCGGGGTGGCCGCCACGCTGATCTTCGGCGTGCTGCCGGCACCCCTGCTCGACCTGGCGACGGATGCCGCGGCCTTCGTCAGGTGACCTTTCCGCCCGGATCGTGGGGCCGGTGCGCTGGAGCGCGCCGGCCCCACGGCCGTATCCCCCGTCCGGAGCAGGTCGAACGGGTGTGGCATGGTTGATGGTGTGGTGATTCCGGCGGGGGAGCGTTCAGGCGTCGTCGGTTCCGGCGGGCGTCGGGGCCGGGCGGGCACGAGTCAGGTCGGCGCGCTCGGCGTGCATCTGGCCGATCCGCAGGTCGAGGCGTCCGTGCTGGGCCTGCTGGACGACGTCGAGGTGGAGTTGCGGGCCAGCGTGTCCAGCGCCGATCCGCTCGTCACCGAGGCGGCCCGGCACCTGGTGGAGGCGGGCGGCAAGCGGTTCCGCCCGTTGCTGGTGGCCCTGGGCGCGCAGTTCGGCGACCCGGCCGGCCCGCAGGTGGTGCCGGCCGCGGTGGTGATGGAGCTCACCCACCTGGCCACCCTCTACCACGACGACGTGATGGACGAGGCGGCCGTGCGGCGGGGTGCCCCGAGCGCCAACTCCCGCTGGACCAACTCGGTGGCCATCCTGGTCGGCGACTACCTCTTCGCGCGGGCCGCCGACATCGCCGCCGACCTGGGGCCGGTGGCGGTCCGCCTCCAGGCCCGCACCTTCGCCCGGCTGGTGCACGGGCAGATCGCCGAGACCGTCGGCCCCCGCACCGAGGACCCGGTCGACCACTACCTGCGGGTGATCGCCGACAAGACCGGTTCGCTGATCGCCACGTCGGCCCGTTTCGGCGGGATGTTCGGCGGGGCGACCGAGGTGCACACCGAGGCTCTCGCCGGCTACGGCGAGACCATCGGGGTGGCCTTCCAGCTCTCCGACGACCTGCTCGATATCGCCTCCGAGTCGACCCAGTCGGGTAAGACGCCCGGCACCGACCTGCGCGAGGGGGTGCCGACCCTGCCGGTGCTCTACGCGCTGGCCGGCGACGACTCCGACGCGGCCTCGGTGCGGCTGCGGGAGATCCTGGCCACCGGCCCACTGGTCGACGACGCGCTGCACGCCGAGGCGCTCGGCCTGCTCCGGGAGTCCGCCGCGCTCAAGCGCGCCCGGGAGACCGTCCGGAGCTACGCCGAGGACGCCCGCGCCCAGTTGGCCCCGCTACCGCGGATTCCGGCCCGCCGCGCGCTGGAATCCCTCTGCGACTACATCGCCGACCGCACCAGCTGACCCGAGCGCAGCCGCTGCCCGGACCGCAGCAGCTGACCCGGCCACACCAGCCCCCGGCCCACCGGCCGCGCGGCTTTGCCAGCGGATCCGGCCGCCCGGCCGTTACCAGCGGATCTGGCCGCCCGGCCCGCGTCAGCCGACGGCGGACCGGGTGAGCAGCCGGCTGCCGGTGAGCATGAGGACGGCCGCGACGACCATGGCGACCGCGGCGGTCAGCCACATCGCCGGATAGCCGTACGCCCCGGCCAGCGCGCCGAGGCCGAGCGGGCCGACGCAGCCGCCCGCGTACACCCCGGTCTGGGTGATCGAGGTGGCGGCGGCCGGAGCCTGCGGGTGCAGCCGGACCACCGCGAAGTTCAGCAACCCCGGCCAGGCCCAGCCCAGTCCGAAGCCGAGCACCACCCCGACGGTCAGCGGCCCCGGGCCGGAGACCGCCAGCAGGCCCAACCCGACGGCCCCGACCACCAGCATCGCGGCGATCAGCGCGACGTGGCCGCCTGCCTGCCGGTCGGCCAGCCAGCCGACGCCGACCCGGGCGGCCACGCAGACCGCGCCGCCCAGGGTGAGCACCAGTCCGGCCGGGCCGGGGGCGAGTCCCCGGTGCACCGACGAGTCGACCACGAAGGTGCCCAGCGCGTTGGCGGCCCCGGCCGCGAGGGTGGCCGCCACCCCGACCACCACCAGCGCCACCGTGGCCCCGCCACGGCGTTCCGCCGCACGCTCCCGCGCCGGTGCGGCTGTCCCCGGCGGTACGGCCGGCAGGGCGGCCAGCGCGGCGACGGCGGCGGCCACGAACGCCCACCGCCACCCGGCGGTGAGGGCGACCGCCGGCACCGCCGCCCCGGCCAGCAGCGTGGAGGCCGGAACGGCGGCCTGCTTCACCCCGAACGACAGGCCCTGCCGCCGGGCGGGCACGTGCCGGGCCAGCGCGGCGTTGCTGGCGAGTTGGCCCAGCGCGTTCGCGGTGGCGCTCAGCGCGAGCAGCGCCACCAGCACCGGGTACGACCGGGCCAGCCCGGCGATGGCGAGCAGGCAACCGGCGGCGAGCCCGGTGGCGACCCGGGCCACCACGACCGGGCCGACCCGTTCCACCAGCCGGCCGGACGGCAACGAGGCCAGCGCGCTGACCCCGAAGTACACGGAGACCGCCAGGCCCAGTCCGGCGGGGGAGAAGCCGAGATCGTCGCCCATCTGCACGGCGAGCCCGCCGACCAGGAAGACCGGCAGGACGCTGGCGACGGTGGTGGCGACCGCTCCGACGCTGGCCCGCAGGGGGCGCAGGGCCGGCCGGCTCGGCATGGGGCTGAGCGCGGTGGGGGTCATCGTGGCCCAACCTACGCGAGTCGAGTTCCTGACAACCGTCGGCGTGTCGCCGGGTGACCCGCCGTATACCGCCTGATCTGGCATCCTCCACCCGAACGGGCGTTCCGTCTCGGGCTGGTTTTTCATATGGTGTAATCCCCGGCTGCGGAGGTGGTTGTGCGTGACCCCCTGGCGGAACCTTCGGACCTCATCCGGAGCGTTTCCCGCGCGCTACGCGTGCTCGAGTCGGTCGGTCGTGCCCCGAAGGGGCTGACCGTCAAGCAGATCGCCCGACGGTGCGAGCTGACCGTCGCCACCACATACCACCTGGTCCGCACCCTGGCCTACGAGGGTTACGTGATCCGCCGGGAGGACGGCACCTACATCGTCGGCCTGGAGATCGCCGACCGGTACCGCGAACTGGTCACCGCGTTCCGTGGGCCGGCCTCCGTCGGCGAGTCGTTGCGGCGGGTCGCCGTCGACACCGGGTGGAGCCACTACCTGGGCCGGTTCGTCGGCGGCCAGGTGGCGGTCACCGCCGTCGCCGAAGGGGTCCGCTCGCCGTACCTGGAGGACATGGTCCCCGGCTTCGACGAGGGCGCGCACGCCACCGCCCTGGGCAAGGCGCTGCTGGCCACCCTCACCTCCGAGCAGCGCCTGCGCTACCTGCGCGACTACGGCATGCGGCCGTTCACCACCGCCACCCTCACCAGCCCCGAGGCGTTCGAGGCGGACCTGGCCGCCGGTGACCGGCGGGGGATGCAGCTGGAGCTGGGCCAGTTCCGGCAGGGGGTGGCCTGCGCCGCCGTGCTGGTCACCCCGGACAAGGACCTGGAACGTCGGGTGGTGCTGGCCTGCGCGTTGCCGGCCAGCGAGATGATGACCTCCGCCCGGGTGGTCCGGGCCAAGCTGCTCACCGCCGCCCGCGCCGTGGCCGACGGCATCGCCGCGGACGCCTGACCCGGCACGCGCGAGGCCCTGCTCCGGCCGCCGCCCCGGTGAACTCTCCTGCCGGAACCGGCGATATCCCTCCCTGGTCCGGCGCAGCGCAGGACCGTTCCGGACCCGCCAAGGCGAAAGGCCCCCTCCCGGACCGAAGCGGGAGGGGGCCCTCGCGGCCGGCCCGGCGGAGGGCCGGCCCGGACGGGTGCGTCAGCTGCCGATCGGGCCGCCGTCGAGCCGCCAGGCGACCGCCACGCCCGGCTTGGCGTAGTCGCCGTCCGGCCAGGTCGACGCCGGCTTCTCCACCGACGCACCGGTGATCTCGCCCGGGTGCTGCACCGCCACGAAGACCGACCGGTTGTCGCCGGTGATGAACGGCCCGCAGGTCTCCGCGCCCAGCGGCACGGTGAGGAACTGCTTCAGGTGCCCCCGTTCCGGCCCCTCGACGGCGGTGGCGAAGAGGCCGTCGTTGCTGCCCAGCGCGTTGCCGTCGGTGGAGATCCAGAGGTTGCCGGTGGCGTCGAAGGCGACGTTGTCCGGGCACGAGATCGGGGAGACCTTGGTCTTGTCGTACCCGGCGAAGTAGGTCGACGGGTCGGCCGGGTCGCCGGCGACGATCGGCAGCGACCAGGCGAAGGACTCCGCCGTGTTGTCGCCCCGGTCCTCGACCAGCTCCAGGACCTGCCCGTGCTTGTTGAGGTTGCGCGGGTTGATCTCGTCGGCGGCCGGCTTGCCGGCCTTGCCCCGGTCGGAGTTGTTGGTCAGCGCCACGTACACCTTGCCGGTGAGCAGGCTCGGCTCGACGTCCTCCGGCCGGTCCATCTTGGTCGCGCCGACCTTGTCCCCGGCGAGCCGGGTGAAGGTGAGCACGTCGGCGGCGGTCATCCCGTCGACGTACGAGCGGTTGCCACTGACCAACTTGATCCACCGGCCGGTGCCGTTGAACGCGCCGTCGGCGGGCAGCTTGCCCGAGCCGTCGATCTCGGCGGCGCTGGTCTGGCTGAACTGCGCCACGTAGAGGGTGCCCGACTCCAGCAGGGTCAGGTTGTTCCTGCGGGCCACCCAGGAGTCGCCCGGCATGAACTTCTTGTCCGAGACGAACTTGTAGAGGTAGTCGAAGCGCTCGTCGTCGCCCATGTACGCGACCACCCGCTTGTCGCGGGCCACGATCACGTTGGCACCCTCGTGCTTGAACCGGCCCAGCGCGGTGTGCTTGCGCGGGCGGCTCTCCGGGTCGAACGGGTCGATCTCCACGATCCACCCGAACCGGTGCGCCTCGTGGGGGTGCTTCGCCAGGTCGAACCGCTCGTCGGCCCGCTCCCACTTACGGCTGCCGCTCGGGTAGCGGGCGGCGGTGGTGATGCCGTACCGGTCGAACCTCGGCTTCAGCTCGGCGGGCGCGGCGTCCGCGCCGACGAAGTACTGGTTGAAGTTCTCCTCGCCGGAGAGCACCGTCCCCCACGGGGTGACCCCGCCCGCGCAGTTGTTCAGGGTGCCGACCACCGTGCGGCCCTTCGGGTCGGCGGCGGTCCGCAGCCAGGCCGAACCGGCGGCCGGGCCGGTCAGCTCGAACTTCGTGGCCAGCGCGGTGACCCGCCGGTTGTACGGCCGCCGGCCCTGGCCCACCGGCCGCCACCGCCCGCTGCCGTCCACCCGCTCCAGCTCCACCACGGACATGCCGTGCGCGGCCATCGCGGTGCGCAGCTGCTCGACGGTGAGGTTGTCCAGGCCGGTGAAGCCGGGGAACATCAGGTCCTCGTTGGTGTACTCGTGGTTGACCACGAGCAGCGCCCGCTTGCCCCGCCGGTCCAGCGGCAGCACCCCGACGAAGTCGTTGTTGTAGCCGAACTGCTTGGCCTGGGCGGCGGCGGTCTGCCCGTGCAGGTCGAACCGGGGCGCACCGGGCAGCACCGGGTCGCCCCAGCGGATGACCACGCTGTGGTCGTACCCGTTGGGCACGACCAGGGTGTCGAGCTGGTTCGGCGGGATCGGATTGAAGGTCAGCGCCCCGCTGCCGACGCCGCGTTGCGGCGCGGTCGGGTCGCCGACCTCCGGCACCACCGGGGTGGCCGGCGCGGCCCCGGCGGGAGCGGCCCCGGCCAGCGCACCGCCGAAGCCGAGCACCAGGGCGCCCACGGCGCCCGCCCGGACCACGCCCCGGCGGGAGACCTCGCCCTCGACCAGGTCGCCGAAGTAGGTGTTGCCGGAGGTGTTGGGCACCGGGTGGTCGCAGGCGTTGCCGCAGCGGTACAGACAGGTCATCGCGTCGCGGCTGCCGTGCCGGGTGGCACCGAGCAGCGGGAGCAGCCGGGGACGGTCGCTCATGGGAAGGAGCCTCCTGGAAGCAGGTCGGTGGCACGCCGTTTTCACCTGCTCGACGTGCGTACCGGGCGGACGCTGCCAGGACGGGGTGAGCGGGCACCGGACTCGGTGTGAACCGGACGTGAACAGCAGTGGCCGGTGAACCGATCAGCGTCACGAACCGTAATAACGGGCGGACACGTACGCCGGACTCGTCGCGGGAAGCGGAGGGACCACCATCAGCGACCACGACGCCCAACTGCTGCGCGCTCTGCACGACGAGCATGGCGAGGCGCTCTACACGCACGCGTTGCGGCTGGTCAACGGGGACCGGAGCCGGGCCGAGGACCTGGTGCAGGAGACCCTGCTGCGGGCCTGGCGGCATCCCGAGTCACTGGACCCGCGCCGCGGCTCGGTCCGGGCGTGGCTCTTCACCACCGCCCGGAACCTGGCCATCGACGCCTGGCGGCGACGCTCGACCCGGGTCGGCGAGGTGTTCACCGACGACCTGCCCGAGCCCTCGGGGGCGGTCGACGAGGCGGAGCGCGCGGTGGAGGCCTGGACGGTGGCGGAGGCGCTGAGCCGGCTCAGCCCCACCCACCGGGAGGTCCTGGTCGAGTGCTTCTACCAGGGCCGCTCGGTGGCCGAGGCGGCAGCCCGGCTGGGGGTGCCGCCGGGGACGGTCAAGTCCCGCACCCACTACGCGCTGCGTTCACTACGGTTGGCCCTGGCCGAGATGGGGGTGACCGGATGACCCGCTGCGAGTTCGCGCACGACGACGGCGCGTACGTGCTGGGGGCGCTCGCTCCCGCCGACCGGGCGGCCTACGAACGGCACCTCGGCGGCTGCGCGGCCTGCCGGGAGGCGGTGGCCGAGATCGCCGTGCTGCCGGGCCTGCTCGGTCGGCTCGACCCGACCACGCTGGAGGAGTTCCTCCCACCACCGCCGGAGATCAGCCGGGTGCCCGACCTGATCGCCGTCGCCCGGGAGCGGCGTCGCCGCGAGCGGACCCGCAACCGCCGCCGGTACGCCGTGACCGCGCTGGTCGCCGCCGCCTTCGCCCTGGTGCTCGGCTTCGGTGGGGCGTCCGCCCTGCGTCCGCCGGCCACGCCCACGCCGACCACCCAGGCGGTACGGATGGTCGCCATGGCGCCGGTCGCTGCGAAGACCCCGGCGGTGCACGCGGAGATCGGCCTGCGGGGCACCAAGTGGGGCACCGAGGTCACCATGCACTGCGGCTACGACGCGACGGTCGACTACGGCAAGGCGTACACGTTCCGGCTGCTGGCGCGCGGCCCGGACGACGCGACGGAGCAGATCGCCTCGTGGCTGGCCGCGCCCGGCGACGACGTGAACCTGCACGGCGCGACCCGGTTCACCGACGCCGAACTGGTCCGCTTCGAACTGCTGCGTTCCGACGGCACGATGGTGCTCAGCTACGACGTCCGCTGACGTCCCGGACCCGGCGGCTGGGTGCCGCCGGACGTCGACGACGGGTGCCCGACCGGCCCCCGGAGAACCGGCGGGCGGACCGGGCTCAGTGGTTGGTGACGGTCAGCGGGGCGGTGGCGCGGGCGACGGCCCGGATCCGCCGGCCGTGCCGCAGCGCGTCCAGCGTGAAGATCAACAGTGCGGCCCAGACCAGGGCGAAGCCGGCCAGCCGGGCCGGCGGCATCGGCTCGTGGAAGATCAGCACGCCGCAGCCCAACTGGAGGATCGGGGCCACGTACTGGAGCATGCCCAGCACGGTCAGCGGCAGCCGGTTGGCCGCGCCCGCGAAGAGCAGCAGCGGGATGGCGGTCGCCGCGCCCGCCGCCACCAGCAGCGCGGTGTGCCCGGCCGAGACGTGCCCGAACGTCAACCCGTCCCGGCTCGCCAGCCAGCCCAGGTAGGCCAGGGCGGGCAGCGCGAGCACCGCCGACTCGACGAACAGCCCCTCCGCCGCCGGCAGCCCGAGCTGCTTCTTGGCCAGCCCGTAGCCGGCGAAGCTGACCGCCAGGATCAACGCCAGGTAGGGCGGCCGACCGTAGTCGACGGTGAGCACCGCGACCGCCGCCGCGCCCACCCCGAGCGCCGTCCACTGCGCCGGGCGCAGCCGCTCCCGCAGCACCACCACCCCGAGCAGCACCGACACCAGCGGGTTGATGAAGTAGCCGAGCGCCGTCTCCACCACCCGGGCGGAGTTCACCCCGTAGATGTAGCTGCCCCAGTTCACCGCGATCAACGCCGCCGCCACCACGATCCCCGCCAGGGTCCGGGGACGACGGGCGAGCGACCGCAGGAAACCGACGTTGCGCAGCGCGGCGAGCAGCAGCGCGACGAAGAGCACCGACCAGATGATCCGGTGGGCCAGGATCTCCACCGGCCCCGCCGGGCGGAGCAGCTTCAGGTAGATCGGGAAGAAACCCCAGATCAGGTACGCACCGAAGCCGTAGAGATAGCCGAGTCGCAGCGGAGTCACGACCCCACCGTAAGGGGTGAGGCTGGCTCGGGCTCCTTTCCGGTGAGCGGGCTCACCGTTCGTTCGCCCACTCCATCCACCGCTCCGGCGGGACCGGGGTGAAACCCCGTTTCGCGTACACGTCGCAGAGCCGACCGAAGGTGACCCGGTCGGTGACCACCAGGGCGACCGCGACCCGCGCGCCGTCCCCCGGGCGGTAGACGCCGTACGGGATCGAGCCGGCGAAGGCCCGATCGGTCGTCTCCCGGGCGCGGCCGAGCGCCCAGTAGGCGTCGGTGGAGAGCCGGTGGTGCACCCGGTCCCGGTCGATCCGCTCCGGGTCAGTCGCGGTCGAGGATGGCGCCGAGAATCCAGGTCACGATGCCGACGAGGAGCGCGCCGAGCACCGCCTCCGGCCAGAACCCGTCCACGTGGAACGGCAGGTTCGCCTGGTCGGCGATCCAGCTGGTGAGCAGGAACAGCAGGCCGTTGACGACCAGCGCGATCAGCCCGAGGGTGAGCAGGTAGAAACCGCAGCCGACGGTCTTGATGATCGGCTGGAGCACGGCGTTGACCACGCCGAAGATCACCGACACCAGCACCAGGGTGACGATCGCCTCGCCGGCCGAGTCGGTGCCGAGCGTGATGCCGGGGATGAGCAGTGTCGCCAGCCAGAAGGCCACCGCCGTGGAACCCAGGCGGATCAGGAGACCCTTCAGAAGATCCATGGCGGGGATCGTGCCATGCGCGATCCACCCGGGGAACCCGTGGTGGCCTCCCGATTCTGGCCCGCCCTCACCTGGTCGGTCAGCGCCTTCCGGGACGGCCGACCAGCCGCGACTCGATCGGGGTGGGCGAGAGCAGCGCCCAGCGCAGCGCCCGCCGGTTGACCACCGCCACCATGTCGTCCCGGATCCGGGTCAGCCACTCCGCCGAACCACCCAGCCCCAGCGCCGTGCCCGCCAGGGCGGCCTCCGCCGGGTGGAGCGGTTGCAGCACCGCCAGATCGGCCCGGCCCAGGGTGTCCAGGTCCGCCGGGGTCAGCTCGTCCCGGACGACCAGGGTGGACACCCAGCCCGTCCCCGGAGCCGGCTCAGCCGCCGGGGTGCCGGCGTCGACCACCACCAGCAGCGGTCGCAGCGGTGCCCCGTCCGCGCCCACCGCCCGGCCGGTCGGCACCACCACGACCCCGCCCCGGTGGCCGTCGACCCCCCGGACGAACGGTTCCCAGGCCCGTGGTCGACCGGTCTGCACGACCACCCCCGCCCCCAACGCCATGGCCCGCAGCACCAGCAGCTGTGCCGTGGCCAGCCCACCGACCAGCACCAGCCGGGTGCCCTCGGCGCGGAACAGCCGGACCGTCACCGCGCCGCCGTGCCGGTCGGCCCCCACCACCAGCCCGGCCCGGTGCAGGGTCAGCTCCGGTGGTTCGGCCCCCGGCGCGGTCACCTCCGCCACCGTGGGTACCGCCAACGGCAGGGTCGCGGCCAGGCCGGGCAGGTGTGCCCCGTCGAGCCGGCGCAGTTCACCACCGGCGTCGGCGACGAGCCGGCAGAGCCCCTCGGCGGCGTGTTCCAGCGCGGCCGGCGTCGCGGCGGCCAGCCGTACCGTCAGCTCGGCCGGCACCGGCGTGGTGTCGTCGCCGGCGTGCGGGCCGGCGCAGAGTGACACGCTGGTGGCGGTCGCCGGCAGGGCCAGCAGCCGGGCCACCAGGAGACGGCCCGGATCGACCCGGGCCTCCGGCCAGCGGTCCAACCGGAAGGTCGCCTGGCACAGCTCACCGGCGTGCAGCACCGACCAGGTCTCCCGGACGGCGAACCCGGCGTGGTGGTGGGCGAGTTCGCCCAACACCCGCAGGACGGCGTGCTCGCCGAGGGGCCGGGCCGGCAGCGGCCCGACCCGGCGGACGATCCGCCGGACCGTGCCGGCGAGCGCCCGCCGCAGGTCGGCGTCGGACCAGCCGGGTACGCGCAGCACCCGGACCGCGAGCAGGGCGCGTTCCTGCCCCGGCAGCCGCCCCTCGGTCAGTTGCCGGTACGACGCGCCGGCCGGGCCGCCGGCCGCCCCGGCGGCCGGTGCGGGTACCGCGCACAGCAGCAACTGCACCCGTACGGGTGGCTGCTGCGCCCCGGCGGCCGGCAGTAGCGTGCCGGGTGCGGGGAGCGGCTGCGACCGGTCGCCGAGCAGGTCACCCGGGTCGTCGAGGTCGAGCAGGACGGTCAGTCCGGTGGGGTCGTCGACCATCCCGGCCGGGCCTGCGGCCAGTTCCACCGAGCCCAGCACGGCGTCCGGGAGCAGCAGGTCCAGCAGGGTCGCGGGGGAGGCGTCGGCGGGCAGTCCGCGCCGTCGGGTGACGTACCCGGCGGCGGTGCCCCACCAGTCGAAGAGCCAGCGGCCGCGCCAGCGTCCCCAGCCCAGACCGGCCAGCACCACCGCCCCGAGGGCGGCGAGGACGGCCGGTGCGGCCCCGCGACCGTACGCGGCCACCGGCAACGCCACGGCGACCTGCGCGGCGACCACCTGGCCGGCGCGGACGGCAGCGGTCGGACGGGGCGGACGCCGGTGCACCCGTGGCGGTGGCTGACGCCGGGCCGGACGATCGGTCGTGCTCGCCGTCACCACATCTCCTCCGTCGCGTCGTCGTCCGACCCCGGACCGGACCGAAAGCTACGACAGCGTGACCCATGGTAAGGGGCGTCGCGGTCCGATGGGGACCGTGTGGGCCGGTCGGGACGCGGTTGTCCACAGGGGTCGACGGCGGGGTAGCACAACCGCGATCGGGCGACTACCGTCAGCGACGAGTTCCGCCGACCAGGTGCGGGCAGGCCCGCTGCCGACGCGCGACGACCGTCCGGGGTGGACGGTGCGACGGTCGGCGTCTACCGGGGAGACGAGGTGACGTCCGGGTGTCCCAGACCCAGGCAGAAGCCGCGGTGATGCAGCACACCGCCGCGAAGTTCGAGCAGGTGGACCAGTCCCTGCAGGCCATGCTGACCGGCCTGATGGCCGAGTTGGCGGTGTTGCAGCAGGCCTGGCGGGGTGCCGGTGGGCGCTCGTTCGAGCAGGTCAAGCAACAGTGGGGGAGGGACCAGGCCGCCCTGCAACGGGCGCTGCGGGAGACCGCCACGGCCATCCGTACCGCCGGCCGGCAGTACGACGCCTCGGACACCGAGGCCGCCGGCCGGGTCGCCGGCACCGACCGCGGCATCCGACTGCCGCTCTGACCAGATCCGGGAAGGGAGCATCCGATGGACCACGGTGTGCTGGTCGTCAACTTCGCCGCGCTGCACCAGGCCGGCGCGGACATCCAGAAGGCGTTGAACACCCTCGACTCGCAGCTCGGCCAGCTCGAACGGGACGCCGCGCCGCTGGTCGCCGGCTGGGACGGCGAGGCCCGGCAGGCGTACGAGCAGCGGCAGGCCCGGTGGCGCTCCGCCTCGCAGGACCTCCAGGCGATGCTGCGCGACATCAAGCTCGCGGTGGACGACTCCGCCGCCGACTACCTCGACACCGAGAAGCGGAACGTCGGCCTGTTCCAGTGAACACGTCGGCCGCGCCGGTGCCGCCGGACGGCGACGCCCGACGATCCACCGTCGGACGTCGCCGTCAGGTGGACTCGGCCGGGTGCCAGCGGCGGCGGGTGCCCCGGGGGAGCACCACGGCCAGCAGGACGGCCACCCCCGCCAGCCCGCCGGTGACCGTGGCGACCAGCAGTGCCCGGTCCCGGGCCGCCGCCCGGCGGTGCTGCCGGGCCGGTAGCGCCGGGTCGACCCGTTCCGCCGGCAGGGCCATCGCCGGCCGGGCGGTCGACAGCGGGCCGGTGCCGGTCTCCACCACCGCCCGGTACGGGTTGAGCACCCCGGCCCCGTAGCCGTCCTGTGGCCCACCGGGTGCCGGATCGGCGGTGCCCACGATCCGGCGGGTCACCTCCAGGGCGCTCAGTTCCGGCCGGTACTGGCGTAGCAACGCCGCGGTGCCGGCCACGAACGGGACGGCGTAACTGGTTCCCTCGGCCCGCTGGTGGCCCTGCCCCGGCGCGGCCATCAGCACGTCGCTGCCCGGGGCGACCAGGTCGACGTACGGCCCGGTCTGCGAGAACGTGGCCCGGGTGCCGGTGGGGGTGACCGCCCCCACGCCGAGCACCCCGTCGTAGCCGGCCGGGTAGGGCAGCGGGTCGCCGCCGTCGTGCAGGTTGCCGGCGGCGGCCACCACGATCACGTCCCGCCGGACCGCGTAGTCGATCGCGTCCCGCACGTCCGGGTCGTCGGCGTACAGCACGACGGAGAGGTTGAGCACGTCGGCGTCGTGGTCCACCGCCCACCGGACGGCCCGGGCGAAACCGGCGGCGCTGACCGTGCGCCCCGACTCCCGCCCCTCGACGACCTGCTGTTCGCTCACCCGTACCGGCAGGATGCGGACCCCGGGCGCGAGCCCCCGGAAGGCCACCCCGGCACCTTCCCCGGCGGCGATGATGCTGGCCACTCCGGTGCCGTGCCCGGCGCAGTCACGCGTGCCGTCGCCGCCCGGGTCGAGGAAGTCCGCGCCGTCGAGCACCCGGTCCCGCAGTTGGGGGTGCCGCCGGTCGACGCCGGAGTCGATCACGGCGACGGTGACGCCGGCTCCGGTGGTCAGCGCGGTGAGCCGTTGCGGGGCGTACCGTTGCTGGGGCCAGGGCACGGCGGCGACCGGCCGGGCCGGCGCGGGCGGGTTGGCACAGGCCGGGGCGGCGCGGGCCGGGGCGGCGCGGGCCGGGGCGGCGCGGGCCGGGGTGACCGACGACACGGTGACCAGCGGTAGCGCGCTGAGCAGGGCTGCGGCCAGGATCGTCAGCGCCCGTCGACCGTCGGGTGGGAACATCGACCGCCTCCGTATCGTGACGACCTGGCCACCGCATGCTATCGCCTCGGCTGGCCGGTGGGTCGGTCGCCGACAGCGGCCCATTGTGATCTTGTTTGCACCTTGTAGGTTGTAGGCGACGCCTGTGGCCTGAACCGGGGAGGAGAGGTGGCCGTGACCGACTGGGAGCCGGCTACCGAGGCCGAGGCGGGCATGCGTGACGCGCTGCGCGTCGGTGACCAGGAACGTTACTTCCGGATTCTGGCCGGTACGGACCTCTTCCTCCCGGTCTCCGGGCAGGCGCTCGCCGGTGCGGCACCGATGGGCTGGGGCACCTGGACCACCGGCGGCCGGACGCACGTGTTGGCCTTCACCTCCACCGCCGCGGTGCACGCCTGTCTCGGCGTCTCCGCCGGCCCGTGCCGCCGCAGCCGCTACGCCGACCTGGCTGTCGAGTGGCCCAACCACGAGTGGTGGCTGGCGGTGAACCCGGGTCTGCCGATCGAGGGCTACCTGCCCGCCTGGTTCGTCTCCCAGCTCTCCCGGGGCGACGTCCGGCTGCCCGGCCGTGCCACCGGCGTGCGGTCCCGGCCGGAACACGAGCAGACGCCCGGCCGGAACCGGGTGGACGGGGCCTCCGACGGGGAGCCGACCGCCGACCTGTCGGCCGGTCCCGCCGGCTGGATACCGCCCCGGCCGGCACCCCCGGCCGGTACCGTTCCGCCGGCCAGCGCTGTTCCGCCCGGCGGGGGCGTTCCCCGCCCTGCGGGGGGTACGGCGTCGACCGGGGAGCGGGGTCGTCCGGTCACCCCGCCCGCCACCGGTCCCCTCGACGCCACCGGGGGCCACGTCGACGGTCGGCCCGCCGGCCCCGCTAGCCCCGCCGACCCCGCCGCGCGGCCCGGTCGGCCGACGACGGTCCCGCGCCGCCGGGTGCTGGCCGAGGAGCCCACCGGGTCGGCCAACGGGCGTGCCTCGTTCTTCGAACCGTCCAACACGCGGGGTGCGTCCCGGTCGCCGCGCGAGAATCCGCTGCGTGCCGGCGAGCGGGCCGTTCCACCGGCCCGAACCGGCCTGGGCGGCCAGCCCTTCCCGCGGCGACGTCCGGCACCTGCCGTGCCGGCCGAGGACGAGGCCACCCGGGCGTTCCAGGTCGGCAGCCCGGCCGAGCAGCCGGTCCGACCCGCCGCCGGCAACGGCACGACGACCGTCGGCCGCCGGCCGGACCCGTTGGCCGACGAGCCGACCCGGGCGTTCCGGGTGGGGCCGTCCGCGGCGGAGGCGCTACCCCGTCGGCGGATCCCGGACGGGGCGTCGGGCGCAGCACCGCCCCGACCGTCGACCGATCCGTCCGCTGCCCCGGCGGCCCCGGCCGGCCCGGTGCCGGACGAGGCCGAGGAGCTGTCGCCGTCGGCCGCCGAGCCGGTCTCCGCGCCGCCGGCGGCGCGTCGGGGGTTCACGCCCATCGTGATAGAGGGGGTGATCCTGGAGTCCCGCGACCTGCCCGTCGTGCCCGCCCCGGCCCCCGCGCCACCCGTCGTTCCGGTACCGTCGCCGGTTCCCCCGCCGCCGCCCGTCCCGCCGGTCGTCCCCTCGCCGCCGGCCGCGCCGGTCGGCTTCATGTCCCCGACCGCGCCGGGGCCGGCCACGGGTCGTCCGGACGCCGGGAGCACGGTCACCCGGACCGGGGCCGCCGGCCCGCTCGTCCCACCCGCCCGGCCGGTCGCCCCCGGACCGGTCTCCCCGCAGCCGTCCACCCGACCCCGGTCCGACCCCGGCGACCTGTGGACCCCGGCCACCGAGCGTGTCCCGGTGAGCGGGTCGTCGTCCCCCGCCGCCCCTGCGCCCGCACCGGAATCCACCGTCGCCGGTACGCCGGTCACGGCTCCGGACGCCTGGTCGACGACACCGGACGGGACATCCGTTCCGACGGGTGCGCCGGCCGCCCCGGTGGGTGCGCCGGCCGCCCCGGTGGGTGCGCCGGATACCTCGGCGGGTGCGCCGGCCGCCCCGTCCGTCGGGGGGCAGCCCGACAGCGCCGTACCGCCGGTGGTCGCGTCCCCCGGTGGCGTCGACGCACCGGGTACCGGCCCGGCCCCGACGGCGACCGGTGCGCCGGATTCGGCGGCCCCGGGCCAGGCCGTGCCGCCGGCCCCCGCGGCGCCGTCGGAGTCACCCGCCGCGCCGGTGGCACGCGCCGACCCGGACGACCTGTGGACGCCCGCCGCCGAGCGGGCCGGACGCGCCGCCGGACGGATCGGACCGACCGCCGCCGACCGGGCCGCGCCGGTCTCCCCGGCACCGGGGCCGGCCCCCGAGTCCACGCCGCCGGGATCGGCCCCCGAGTCCACGCCGCCGGGATCGGCCCCCGAGTCCACGCCGCCGGTCCCGCCCCCTGTCGCGGGCCCGGACGCCGCCACCTCCGTCGACGAGCTGTTCCAGCCGGCCAACGAGGTCGAGGAGAACCTGCTGGACGCGGCGGGCACCGGCAGCACCGACGGGTTCCTGTCCACCCTGCTGCTGGCCCGGGTGCTGCTCCCGGTCAATCCCGACTCGGCGTCCGGCAGCCGGCCCGGCGAGCCCGGCTTCGCGTGGCGCACCGTCACGACCGACGGCGAGACGTGCGTCGTCGTCTACACCTCACCGGAGCGGCTGGCCGAGCACGACGTGTCGCCGGTCGAGACGATCGGGGTCCGGTTCGTCCAGCTGATCCGGCGCTGGCCGGACCCGAGCTGGGCGTTCACCGTCAATCCCGGTACCCCGGTCGGGGCCAAGCTTCCCGGCGAGCAGATCGTCGCGCTGGCGAGTTGGGCCGCGGAGGTCGGGCTCGGCGACGAGGCGGACCTCGAACCGGTGGCCGCCGCGGCGCCGGCCGAGCGCACCCGGTACGCCCCACCGGCCACCGATCCGTCCCGGCCAGTGGTGATGCAGAAGGCGATCGCCCCGAGCCAGCTCGCCTACTACCTCGAACGTGGCTACGACCGGGTCTCCGGTTTCGTGCACCGGGCCGGCGAGTTGGCCCACCTGACCACCCCGGCCGAGTTGTACGACGCCCTGGGCCTGGGCTACCCGGACTCCCCCTTCACCCGGGATGCCGAGGCGGCCTACGTGCTGCGCTGGCCGGCGTACCGACCGAGCCTCTACCGCATCCCCTACGGCGGGCAGAACGAGGCGGCGATGCGGGCGATGGAGGGCTGGGTCATCGAACGCGCGCCGTTCCGGGGCAACGGGTTCGCGCCGGGGGAGAGCAGCGACGTGGTGGCCGAGTTCAAGGTGGACAGTGCCCGGCTGCCGCACGGCGCGCAGCTCTGGCGGATCGGCGCGGAGGGCACCGAACGGGTGATCGCCGTCCTGGACACCGACGCGCTGGTCTGGCGACGGATGGACCAGCAGTGATGCGCGACGGCTACGTGGCCCGGTGGCAGGGCAAGGAATACCAGGTCAGCCCGGACGGCGACCACGTGCGGATCTACCAGCCGGAGCCCGCCGACGGCTTCGAGGAGGTACGCCCCGGCCGGTACGTGCGGGTGGTGCCGGCCGGAGAGGTCGAGGGTCTGGCGTACGTGCGGACCACCTGCACCTGGCAGGGGCAGCCGTTCGTGGTGCTCGGCGAGCACGACGGCTGGCTGCGGGTCGAGTACACCGGTGGTCGCTGGCCGGTGGCGCGGGCGATGGGGCTCGAGGTCTTCGACTTCGGTGTCTACCAGGGTTGGGCACCGGCCGCCGAGGTCGCCGACCTGCGCGAACAGCGGGTCTGACCGCTGGCCGCCGGCCGGGTCAGGACTTGGTCCAGCGCAGGATCTCGCCGAGCACCGTGTCGCCGGCCTCCACGTGGGGGAAGTGCCCCACGCCGTCGAGCAGCCGCCACTCGTAGGGGGCGCTGACGTACCGGCCGGAGCCCTGTGCGGTGCGGGGCAGCGAGGCGACGTCGACCGCTCCGTGCAGTTGCAGGGTGGGCGTGACCAGTGGCTTCTGCATCAACCGGACGAACCGGTAGCCGTGCAACCGCAGCACCGAGCGGAAGGCCCACCGGTAGCCTTCCAGCGCGCAGAAGGCGGCCTGCGGGATCAGCATCGCCTCCTGGCAGCGCTGCGCGTAGCCGGCGAAGTCGGGGCCGGTGACCCACTGCGGGCCGCCCCAGCGGCGCAGCATCTCCCCGACCTCGGCGGCGCCGTTGCGGGTGAGCACGTGTTCGTACCGGGGGAGCTGGAACTTCAGCGCGGGGGTGGAGGCGGCGAACTGACCACGCGGGTCGGCGAAGATCGCCGCCCGCAGCCGTAGCGGGTGGGGTGCGCCGAGCACCACCAGCCGGCGGACCAGGGTGGGGTGGAACGAGGCGGCGGTCCAGCCGATCAGTCCGCCCGAGCCGGAGCCGACGATGGTGGCGGAGCGTTCGCCGAGACCGCGGATCAGGCCGGCGACGTCGGCGGCGAGGGTGTAGCCGTCGTATCCCCGGGGTGGTTTGTCGCTGGCGCCGTAGCCGCGCAGGTCCACCGCGACGGCCCGGAAGCCGGCGTCGGCGACGGCCGGCAGCATCGCGTGCCAGGCCCACCAGTGTTCGGGGAAGCCGTGCAGGAAGAGCACCATCGGGCCGGTGCCCGCCTCGACGACGTGGAACCGGCTGCCGTTCGCGCCGACGAACCGGTGTGTCCACGGCCCCTCGGTGAGGACGCGGGACTCGTCGACGGTTCCGCCACGCTGCTCGGTCATGGGGCACAGCCTAGGACCTCCGCGCCGGTCGATGGCCTGGCCGACCGTCCCGGTGACGGCGGACCGGCGGAGCCGGGGCGGCCGGGCGCGGTCCCCGGGGTGCCGCAGGGGCCGCCGGGACACCGCTGACCGGGGTCAGCCGACCGCGGTGATCTCGACGATGCCGACCGGTGTGCCGGGGCCGCAGGTCGCCTCCGGATCGGCCGGACCGACGGTGACCCGGACGGTGGTGCCGGTGGTGAAGGTGCCCATGCCGGGGCCGTGCAGCGCGTACTCCCGGCCGTCGTCGGTGACCAGGCCGTAGCACGGGCCGTCGCCGCCCCGGGTGATCCGGCCGGCGATCCGGTCTGGTCTGCGCCGGTCGGTGGGGTGCCGTGGGGGCGTGGTCGGGCGGCGTGGGACGGGTGGCACGGTGGCGGAGAGCGGGGCGGGCCTGCCGGCGGTCACCGCCGGTGTCCCTTGCGGACCGCTGGCCGCAGGTCGGGTGCCGGGGGAGGAGCCGGCGGGTGCGGTGGTCGGGGTCCGGTCGTCGCTCACGGTGCCTCCGGGAAAGGGCCGGTGCCCCGGGCAGGACTCCTGCCCGGGGCACCGGGTGTAGCGGGTGGTGCGCTGATCAGCGGATCAGGAGAAGCGAACCTTCACCGAGGTGCCGTTCTGCTCCACCACGCGGATCTTGGTACCGGTCGCCGGCAGCTTGACGCCGTGGTTCGGCAGCTCCGGGTACCAGTACTGCTTGGTGTCGTCGAACAGCGGCTGCGCGGCCTGGCCACGGACGTACTGCGGCACGCTGTTGATGTGCAGCGTGAACGAGTCCGCCTTCTTCAGGCTGAAGGTCGCGTCGTACACCTGGACGCGGGCCCGCCAGGGGGCACCGGTCAGGTTGTACAGCGGCTCCGGGTGCGCGTCGATGATCATGTTCCGACCCTCGCCCGGGTGGTCGAAGGTGTCGTTGTCGGCCCACCGGAGGTTCCAGTAGGAGATCAGCAGACCCTCCTGGTACGCGTAGTGGTCCACGTAGTCCGGGCGGGTGTTCGCGTAACCGAAGTAGTACGGGCCGGTCTTGAGGTACTGGTCGTACGACACGTAGGACCGGTTGCCGGCGATGTAGTAGTTGTCGAACTTCCGGATGTAGGTCTCGGCCACCACGCTGAACCCGTTCAGGGTCCAACCGGTGGCACCGGCCTCCGCACCGTCGCTGAGCACGGTCTGCCCGTCGGCGGTGATGGTGATCGCGTCACCGTAGAAGCCGCCCTCGGAGACGCCACCGTCGGTCTGGTAGCGCAGCCGGAACTGCACCGCCTTGCCGGCCGCCGCGTTCATCGGGATGTTGATGTCGACCCACTGGCCGCCGCTGGAGCCGTCCAGGGCGAAGCGCCCGGGGGAGATCTCCTTGAGGGCCTTGCCGTTGGCGGTACCCGGCAGGGTGGACCAGGTCTGGCCGCCGTCGGTGCTGGCCTCGAAGAAGAGGTAGTCGTAGTCCGCCTCGATCGAGTAACGACCCTTCATGGTGAGCGCGGCGCTGGTCTTCCCGGTGAGGTCGATCGTCCGCGTCATCGTGGTGTTCAGGTCGTCGTCGTTGCCGGAGAAGAACTGCTTCGTCCCCTCGAACGGCTTGCCGTTCTGGAAGGTGTACTCCCGCTGGGGCAGCACCACCACGGCACCCTGCGCCTTGTCGGAGTTGTACTCCTGCGGGCCCAGGTTGAGGGTCTTCTGCTGACCGGCCACCACGACCTCGTAGTCGAGCCAGCCGAGCTGGAGCTTGTTCCACGCGCCGAGGTCGCCGCCCCGGTCGCCGATGCCCTGGTCGTTCTTGGCACCGAGCCGGCTCTGGGCCATCAGGGTCCAGTGCTCGTTGTTGTTGTCACCGCTGTTGATGACGTTGTAGTCGTCCGGCAGACCGAGGTCGTGACCGTACTCGTGGTAGAAGACGCTCCGGCCACCGTTCTCCGGCTGGATGGTGTAGTCGCCGATCCAGACGCCGGTGTTGCCGATCTGGGTGCCGCCGCCGGGGAAGGTCGACGGGCCCGTGCTGCCCTGGTCCGAGGCGAAGGCGTACCACCGGTGGCTCCAGATGGCGTCCTCACCCTGGATCGGGTCGCCGTCGGCCTGGTCGCCGCCGGAGTGGACGATCTGGAAGTGGTCGATGTAGCCGTCGGGCTCGTTGAAGTTGCCGTCGCCGTCGTAGTCGTACCGGTCCCACTCGTCCATCGACTTGACGTCGGCGGCGATCTGGGCGTCGGTGCGGCCGGCCGCCTTCTGGTCGGCGACCCACTGGTTGGCGGCGTCCCGGACGAGCGCCCAGGTGTTGTTGCAGACGTTCGAGGCGCAGGGGTAGCCGTTGGAGCGGCCGTACCGGGCCTCGTTGTACTTCACCTTGACCCAGTCGGTGACCTCGCCCTCGACGCTGTAGCGACCCGAGGACTGGGCCTCGTAGTACTGCTTCAGCGACTCGTCACCCTGACCGGTGCCGAAGTAGATCTTCCGGTAGTAGTCGGCGTTGTAGTCCGGCTGCCAGACGGTGGAGTTGTCCACCGCCCGGTTGGGCGCCGGGATCTCGTTGTGCAGCGGTCCGTCGAACCGGGTCGGGCCGGGAACGGACGGAGCCGTGTCCTGGTCCGGGTAGCTCGGGTGCCGCTCGTTGCCGAACTCCGCGAGGATGACGAAGATCTTGTCCGTCTTCTCCCGGCCCAGTTCGACGTACTGGTCCTGCGTCTGGGCGACGCCCGAGGCCGTCGTCCGGGCGTTCCGCCCCGCAGCCTGGGTCTTGCCGACCTTGACGACCGTGCTGCCGTTGATCTTCTGCGCCTTGGTCTTGCCCGAGATGACCTCGCTGAGGCCCTCCTGGCGCAGTGCCCGCCGCTTGGTTTCGAGCGGGTTGGGCAGATCGTGGTCCGCGTGAGCGGGCTCCGCGATCGACGGGGCGGCCGTCGGGAGCTTCGGCGTCGGCGCGGCGCTGGCGGACGTACCCGTCACCAGACCTGTCGCCGTCAGCGAGAGCCCGAGCAGACCCACTGCGACTTTGCGCACGTGGTACCTCCGGTGTGAGGGAACCGGCCCAACGGGGGTACGGGCCGGCATGGGACGTCCCACTAGTGGGACCCATGGTGAACATAGACACTGCCGGGACGGGTGGGAAGATGTCCGCGTCGATTTGTTGCAAGATTTTGATGGGAACGCTTTTCACCGTCACACACCGGGTGTTCACCAACGGTCATGAGCAGCGCGGACGCCCCGCCCGGGAATCGTAGTGATGTATTTCGATTGGATTGCCGCGATGTGTGAAACAGCGGGCCGGTGGCTTCTCCGCCACCGGCCCGCTGTTCACCGATCTGTCAGTCGATGACCTTTACCACCGCATCGCCGGGAGTGGTCGACACGGTACTTAGTTCTTCGCCGGGACGATCTGGACGACCGCGTACGAGTTGTCCGGCGCGGCCGACAGGATCTTGATCGAGACCCCGTGCCGGACCCCGGCGTCGGACGGGTTGCCGGTGCCGAGCACGATCGCCCCGCCGCCCAGCGTCACACCGTAGAACTCGGTGGCCGGCGTGCCGTCCGGGTTCACCACCCGGGTGGTGTACGGCTTGTTCCGCCGCGACGGGACGACCACCGAGGCGTCGTTGTCCCGCGCGTACGGGGAGCCGTCGCGCATCTCGATGCCCGGGTACCAGCCCTTGGCGTCGCTGAACGTGGACATCGGACGCTGCCCGCCGAACTTGGTGCAGTACGCGCTGTAGGGCTCGTCCGCCGCCTCCAGGCACTCGGTGAACGGGTACGTCCTGTTCAGCGAGAACGCCGCGTTGGACGACTGCGGCCGGCTCGGCAGGTTGTCCAGCACCGACGGGTCCTTCGCCGCCGCCTCACCGGTCCGCCGCAGCGGGTCGTAGTGCGAGTCCACGATGAGCAGCCCGCCCTTGGCCCCGTAGCTGGGCAGCGCGGTCATCTGCCCGGTGACGTGGTTGACGTCGCCCAGCATGGTGTCCCGGTACCAGACCAGCATGCCCGGCGCGTTGTACGAGATCCGGTCGACCTTCCACGCCTCGTGCGAGTAGATGGTGTCGTAGGCGTACTTCAGGCCCCTGTCGAAGCCGTCGAAGTTGCGCCACTCGGCCAGGTAGTACTGCGCCTTGACCTGGGTGCCCGGGTCGATGTGCCAGCCCGCGCCGGTGGTGTCGGTGAAGGTGCCGACGGCCGGCGTCCAGCCGTTCGTGCCGCCCTCCACGTCGTCACTGAAGGTGGTGGCCCCGCCGCCGGTGACCGAGAGGTCGTCGGCGAACCAGCCCCGCTCCTGGAACGCCTCGTCGGTGGCGTACCGCAGCCGCACCTGGACGGTCGTCCCGGCGTACGCCGACAGGTCGACCCAGTCGTGCCGCCAGCCGTCGGTGGCGCCGGTCAGGCCGTACTTCTTGTTGCCGAAGTCGACCATACGGCCGTTCGGGTCGGCGTAACCGTCGTTCGTGGAGACCAGCGCGCCCGCCGCGTCGTACACCTTCTGCTCGGCCCAGGTGGCCCCGCCGTCGGTGGAGACCTCGACGAAGCCGTAGTCCCAGTCCTCCTCGATGACGTAGTTGTTCCACATCCAGAACTTCGCGTCGGTGGCGTTCGGGACGGCGACCTGCCGGCTGAGCCGGACGTCCGCCCACGCCTGGTCGGCGCCGCTGTACCACATTCCGGTGCCGCTGTGCGGCTCGGCGAGGGTGACCACCTTGTCCGGCAGGTCGATCTTGATGCCGTCCTGGGTGCCCACCGGGGTCCGCGAGGTCTGCCCGAGCGGTGCCGTCCGGGTCCGGGTGCCGGGGGCGAGGGTCAGCGGGTCGGCCCAGCCGAGCACCCACTTGTCCCAGATGCCCATGTGCACCGGTAGCGCCTGGAAGATCTCACCGCTGTGCGAGCCGGACGCCATCAGGTCCCAGAAGTCGACGTCCGAGTCGGCGTTGCCGGAGGTGTCGTAGAGGTCCGGCAGGCCCAGGTCGTGACCGAACTCGTGGGCGAAGACCCCGACCCCGGCGTCCTCCGGCTGCACGATGTAGTTGGACACCTTCAAGTTGGTGCCGGGGATGGTGTAGCCGCCGGCGACCGTGGAGGAGTGCGCCCAGACGGCGTACACGCCCTGGTCGCCGCCGCCGCGGGACTTGCCCTGCCCGGCGTGCACCAGCACCAGGTGGTCGATCACCCCGTCCGGCTCGTTGACGTTGCCGTCACCGTCCCGGTCGCCCTGGTCCTCGATGTCGTAGTCGGCCCACGGGAAGTCCGGGTCGGCCGCGGCCAGCGCGTCGATCGCGTCGGTGGCGAGCCGGCCCGCGCCCTGCGGGTTGTCCGGGTGGCCGTTCATCGCCTGCTCCCGGCCGGCGACCCAGGCCCCGCTGTCGTCCTGGAAGCAGCGCGAGGCCGCGTACCAGCCCTCCGAGTGCGGCACGGTGATCCACGGGCTGGCCTGCCCGTCCACCGTGTACGCGCCCTTGGACATCTCCAGGTACATGTTGTGCATGGTGCGACCGGACAGGTCGATGCCCTTCCGGCCGTCCGGTCCCTTGAGGTCCTTACGGACCCGCTCGGTGATGCCCTGCTTGGTGTAGAGCATCTTGTCGTAGTGGGTGGGCGAGAAGTCCGGCACCCACATCGAGTTGTTGTCCTCGTGCGGCAGGGAGGCCGGGTCGGGGATGTTGTTGTGCTTCGGTCCGTTCTGGACGGTGCCGGGCACGCAGGTGCGGTCCTCGAAGACCGTCTTCGGGACCATCACCCCGGTGAAGTCGTCGTCGGCCTGGTCGTTGAACTCCACCAGCAGGGTGAGCAGCTTGGCCGTCTGGGTGCTCTTGGCCTTCTTGAACGCGCGGGGGCTCTGCCCGGTCCGGATCGCCCGGGCCTCGTTGCGGGCCAGTTCCCGGGCGGCCAGCGGGTTGCCACCGGCGAACTTCCGGTCGTACGCGCGGGCCTCGTCGGCGGGCGAGGCGAGGATCCCGTCGGCGCCCCGCACCTCCTTGCCCGGGGTGTCCGGCTGCACCTCCGGCTCCGCGTAGTTGAGGTAGTGCTCGTCGGCCCCGATCCGGGTCGGCACCGCCGGGCCGGCGGGCCGGGCCGCGGCGCTGCCGGGCACGGTCAGCGAGGTGGCGACGAGGGCGAGGGTGGGCAGCGCGACGAGGAGGCGTCGGCGCGCTGCGGTGGACGGGAGAATGTTCATGCCACTCCGTTTCTCGGGCATGGGAGAGGGATCGCCGGAGGACGTGCGTCGAATCCGGTCGATGTCGCTGAACCTAGATGAGAAGGGTTCGCGACCGGAAGGGGCGGGCGTCGCCTCTGCCCGTTCAGCCCGAGCGGCCTCGGCCTACCGACCCATCCGTACCCCCGGAAAAAGGTCGGTGGGTGCCGGTCCACGCGGACCGGCACCCACCGACGGGGGTACGCCCGGCGTCAGTCCTCGTCGGACTTGCCGCCGCTGAGCCCGGAGGAGATCAGCTCCATCACCGAGGAGTCCTGGAGCGTGGTCACGTCACCGAGCGACCGGTTCTCCGCCACGTCCCGCAGCAGCCGGCGCATGATCTTGCCGGAGCGGGTCTTCGGCAGCTCCGGCACCAGCATGATCTGCCGGGGCTTGGCGATCGGGCCGAGCGTCTTGGCGACGTGGTTGCGCAGCTCGGTGATGAGCTGCTCGCCCGCCTCGCCCGAGGTGTCGGCGGTGCCGCGCGGGATGGCGAACGCGACGATCGCCTGCCCGGTGGTCGGGTCGGTCGCGCCGACCACCGCCGCCTCGGCCACCGCCGGGTGGGACACCAGCGCCGACTCCACCTCGGTGGTGGAGATGTTGTGCCCGGACACCAGCATCACGTCGTCGACCCGGCCGAGCAGCCAGATGTGCCCGTCGTCGTCCTTCTTGGCCCCGTCCCCGGCGAAGTACATCCCCTCGAACCGGGACCAGTACGTCTCGATGAACCGGTTGTCGTCGCCCCAGATGGTGCGCAGCATCGACGGCCACGGCTCGCGCAGCACCAGGTAACCACCGCCGCCGTTCGGCACCGACCGGCCCTGGTCGTCCACCACGTCGGCGGCGATGCCGGGCAGCGGGGTCATCGCCGAACCCGGCTTGGTCGCGGTGACCCCGGGCAGCGGGGAGATCATGATCGAACCGGTCTCGGTCTGCCACCAGGTGTCCACGATCGGCAGCTCCCCCCGGCCGACGTGCTGGCGGTACCACATCCACGCCTCCGGGTTGATCGGCTCACCGACGCTGCCCAGCAGGCGCAGCGACGACAGGTCGAAGCCCGCCGGGATGTCCTCGCCCCACTTCATCATGGTGCGGATCAGCGTCGGCGCGGTGTAGAGGATGCTGACCTTGTACTTGTCGACGATCTCCCAGAACCGGCCCTTGTGCGGGGTGTCCGGGGTGCCCTCGTACATCACCTGGGTCGCGCCGTTGGCCAGCGGCCCGTACACGATGTAGGAGTGCCCGGTGACCCAGCCGATGTCGGCGGTGCACCAGTAGACGTCGGTCGCAGGCTTCAGGTCGAACACCGCGTGCGCCGTCCACGCCGCCTGGGTCAGGTAGCCGCCGGTGGTGTGCAGGATGCCCTTCGGCCGGGCGGTGGTGCCGCTGGTGTACAGGATGAACAGCGGGTGCTCGGCGTCGAACGGCTGCGCGGTGTGCTCCGCCGGGGCCGTCTCCACCGTCTCGTGCCACCAGTGGTCCTTCGCCGACCAGGCGACCTCCTCGCCGGTGCGCCGGACCACCAGCACGTGCTCGATCGACGGGCAGTTCGCCACCGCCTCGTCCACCGTCGGCTTCAACGCCGACGGCTTGCCCCGGCGGTAGCCGCCGTCGGCGGTGATCACCACCTTGGCGCTGGCGTCCTGGATCCGGTTGCCCAGCGCGTCGGCGGAGAAACCGCCGAAGACCACGCTGTGGGTGGCGCCGATCCGGGCGCAGGCCAGCATCGCCACCGCCGCCTCGGGGACCATCGGCAGGTAGATCGCCACCCGGTCACCGGCGACCACCCCCAGGTCGGTCAGCGCGTTCGCCGCCTGGCAGGTCAGCCGGTGCAGGTCGGCGTAGGTGAGGGTGCGGGTGTCGCCCGGCTCGCCCTCCCAGTGGATCGCCACCCGGTCACCCAGACCGGCCTCCACGTGCCGGTCCAGGCAGTTGTACGCCACGTTGAGCTGGCCGCCGACGAACCACTTCGCGAACGGCGGGTTCGACCAGTCGAGCACCTCGTCCCACGGCCTGGCCCAGGCCAACCGGCCGGCCTGCCGCTCCCAGAAGGCGAGCCGGTCCGCGCCGGCCTCGTCGTACGCGCCGGCGGTGACGTTGGCCTCCGCGGCGAGTGCGGCCGGCGGCGGAAACTGGCGCGTCTCGTTCAGCAGGTTGGCCAAGGCCTCGCTCATGCGGTGACTCCTTCGTCGGGTGACCTGCGTCTCCTACCCGGCCGAGGTTAGTCCGGGCAGTTGGGGACCGCGACACCCCCGGTGTCGGCCGGCGCGCTCAGCGGCCGTCCCGGCGCGCTCGACGGCCCGACCTGCCCCGGCCTGATCAGGATCGGACGGGACGCCCCGTCGGTGGGTGGCGTCGGCCCGGAGTCACCCGGTCGTTAGCGTGGCGGGGTGACCACCGATCCGCTCGCGCCGCTGCTCGCGCTCGCCGACATCGCCCCTGCCGTCGAGCGCGCCCGCGAGCGGGTCGACCAGGCGATGCGGCACCGCGCGCTGCGTCGCCACGGTGGCCGGGTCGCGGCCGAGGTCGGCCTGCGCTGCGCGGTGGCCGGCGCCGCCCTCGAGGGGTACGACCACGAGCGCGAGGCGGTCCGCGCCGGCACCGTCACCGAGCCGGTGCTCCAGGGGGCGCTGCGGGTGGCCGGGGCGCTGCCCGGGTTGACCGAGTTGTGGCCGAAGGCCCCCCGGCAGGCGCTGGCCCGGCTGCACGTGCTCGCCGCCCGGGACGTGGTCGCCGAGGCCGAGCTGGGCCGTCCGGTCGCCGACCCGGTGGTGGCGGCCCGGCTCGACGGGTTGGCCGGGCTGGTCGCCGGGGGGACGACGGTCTCCCCGCTGGTCCTCGCCGCCGTGGTGCACGGTGAACTGCTCAACCTGCGGCCCTTCGCCGGCCCGTCCGGGGTGGTCGCCCGCGCCGCCGCGCGGCTGGTGCTGATGTCCCGGGGGTTCGACCCGCGCGGCCTGGTCGCCGTCGACGTCGGCCACCGGGAGCGGGAGCCGGAGTACGTCGGCGCGGCCGGGGCCTTCGCCACCGGCACCCCGGACGGGCTGCGCTCCTGGTTGCGGCACTACCTGAGCGCCGTCGAGGTCGGCGCGGACCAGCTCGTCGTCGTCGCCGACGAGATCGTCGCCGCCGGCTGACCGGCCGGGTACGGGCCGGTCCAGACGGCCTGACCTGCCGGTGACCGTGCGGTCCCGGTGGCGTACGGGCGGCGTCGGCGGCGCGGGGTCCGCCCCGGCGGCGGGCGGCCCCGGCGGTGCGAGGTCCGTCCCGGCGGTGCGAGGTCCGTCCCGGCGGTGCGAGGTCCGTCCCGGCGGTGCGCGGTCAGTCCCGGCGGGTGGCCCGGTTCACCCGGGAGCGCAGCGCCCGGCGGGCGACCGGTCCGAGGTCGTCGACGATCTCGATGAGCACGGCGAGCTGGTCGAGCGCCGCCGTCGCCTGTCGCGCCGCCGACCGGTCCACCCCGTCGTAGAGTTCCAGCCCGACGAACGCGGCGCAGACGGCACGGGCCAGGCCGGGCACGTCCGCGATCTCGGCGAACGGTGAGCCGGCGAGCAGCCGGCGCAGGACCGACTCGATCTCGTCCACCCAGAGCTGGAGCGCGGCGGCGGTGGGCGCGGCGAGCCGCTCGTCGGCCTGGGGGTGGTGCGGGTCGGTCAGGCGACCTGGGTGGCGCGGGTCCGGCGGTGCCGGCCGTACCAGGCGATGCCGATCGCCACCCCGACCCCGACCCCGAGCGCGGCGGCGGCCACCGGGACCGCCGGGCGCTCCCGCAGCCGCCGGCCCAGCGGGATCGGGTGCCGGAACTCCAGCACCGGCCAGGAGTTCTCCACCGCCAGCCGGCGCAGCGCCCGGTCCGGATTGACCACGCTCGGGTGACCCACGCACTCCAACAACGGCCGGTCACTGTACGAGTCGGAGTAGGCGTACGAGTCGGCCAGGTCGTAGCCCCGGGCGGCGGCCAGCTCGTTGACCGCCTCGACCTTGCTCGGGCCGGCCGCGTAGAACTCCACCTCGCCGCTGTACCGGCCGTCCTGGACGCTCATCCGGGTGGCGATCACGTCGGTCACCCCGAGCAGCACGCCGATCGGGCGGACCATCTCCTCACCCGAGGCGGAGACCAGCACGACGTCCCGCCCGGCGGCCTGGTGCTCCTCGATCAGCACGGCGGCTTCGGCGTACACGTAGGGGTTGATCAGCTCGTGGAGCGTCTCCGCGACGATCTGGCGGACCTGTTCCACCTGCCAGCCCTTGCAGAGGGCGGCGAGATAGTCCCTGGTCCTGGCCATGGTCTGCTCGTCGGTGCCGCCCAGCCGGAACATCAGCTGCGCGTACGCCGACTTCACGACATCCCGTCGGGTGATCAGCCCGTCCCGGTAGAACGGCCGACCGAACGCCAAGGCGCTCGACTTGGCGATGACGGTCTTGTCCAGATCGAAAAAAGCGGCACTTCGGCCCACGGCGCGCAAGTCTAGCCCGATGGTCTAGGGTCGGCGGGTGCCCCGGGGTCAATACCCCACCCGACCTGCGGGAGCACCTCCACCACCAATGCTCAACGTGAGCGCGGTCACACGCTGCGGTCACAATTTCGCACGGAGTGGGGTCGAGAACACTCGACGTGAACACTCCGCTCGGGCAGACTTGTCCGCACGACGACCATTCACGTCCCGGAAAGCTGACAGACTCTCGGCGGTCGCACCCCCCGTGACCGCCGGGCCGGTTCGGCTCAACCCCCCCGGAGCCGAACCTCCCGACGACCCCCGTCTCCCCCCGACGGGGGTCGTCCCTTTCCGGTGGGAGCGCTCCGCCCCAGATCACAGGTCGTCATCCTCCTTATCGAGGTGGCTCGGAGGTGGTGCTTCCCTGGCGGCAGGAAGCGGAGAAGCAGCAAGCCCGTGGAACATCTCCGGACGCGTGTCGCGCATCAGCCGACGGAGGACATCCGGCCGGCCGCCAGCTGTGGGAGGACTTTCCTTACATCTATCAAGGGCGGCCCTTGACGGGCCGCACGCGCCGCCGCCTGGGCGCGCGTCCGTCGCTGCGCTGGCGCTCCGCTCCGGTCACGCAACACGCCCGGCGGCTGGCGCGGAGGGCGGGTAGCCCGGTGGGCCACCGGATGACGACAGGCCGTTTCCCAGGGGGGTGGTGGGTCGGCAGCCGGCCGGGCCGCGCGGCGTAGGGGAGCGCACGCCGGGTTCGTCGGCGGCTGCCGGGTGGGTGGCGGGGTGGCGGTTACTGCGCCTCCGGCGGGGGCGCTCCGGCTCCGGGATGGCCGTGGGTGCGTCGGCGGCTTGCGGTCCGTGGGTGGTGGCGGTGGGAGCCATCCCGCCCGCCGTCGACCCGGGCGAGCCGAGCAGGCCGCCGCCCGACCCGCCAGCGTCTGACCATGTGTCAAGGCCGTCTTGACGTGGCGGGCCGGGCGGCGGCCCGCTCAACAGGAGTGCGGGTCGACGGCAGACGGGATGGATAGACGGTCCTATCTCTGGAGTGAGGCGTCAAGGCAGACTTGACGCCACCACATTCGTCCCCAGGAAGGCCGCAATGACCGGACAACCTGCCCAGCCCATCGCTGTAGAGCTCCTTGAGGTCGCGGAGGAACCTCTTGCCGCGCAGCAAGCGGCAACGTCCCACCAGGCCAACACGGAAGATCTAGAGGAACAGGTTGCGAACCTTTTGAGTATCAGCGCATCCCAAGCTAGCTTTTTGGTTGCTGAGGCGGAGCGCCTTTATATCGGTCGCATGCGCAAGCGTTTCTCGGAGCTTCGAGTATCCGAACGGCTAAAGAGAACTAACCCCTTCTTGCTTCGTATTCGAGGTGCGAAGACAGTCCAAGAGTGGGCGGCCTTGCAGATTCAATCCGCCCTTTATGCGTCAGAGGAAGAGGCTGTAGGGCACCTGTTGGAGGCGGTAGCGAAGGTCTGTTTCCCGGGTGCCAGGATCCCAGCTCACCCGGATGACTTTGACTTCGAGGTTTCGGGGTCGTCGAACGAAGTGCATGGGTATCAAGTCAAGATGAGCTGGGACTGCATGCCAATGAGCTCGCGGAAGAATCTGTCGAACACCATCGTCCGCGTGCGAGAGGAGCATGAGAAGGAAGGGAAAATCTTTGTCGGTTTTTTCGCCCCGTGTTACGGTCGGGCGAAGACGTCGAAAGCTCCCGGTCAGGAGTACGTTTCCCTTGCTAGTCGCGAGTTCTGGGAACAGGTCGGTGGAGGGGATAAGGAATATGATGTCCGCGTTGGAGAGGTCTGCGCCTTGCTTTGCTCCGAATTCAGGAGGGAGATCCTTGACACTCTTGTCCCCTCCCTGCTGACGGGGCTGGTTGCTGCGGCAACGCCTGAAATTGGAGATCGCGACGGCAATCTGGACTACGCGAAGCTATTCCGTCGTATCAACAAATAATTAGGCGGCGCTCAAAGCTGAGGATGGTGCGGCCTCAAGAACCTGTCGGATATGAGAGCCGAGCACTGCTGCAAGCCGGACCGGAACCGCGTTGCCAACTAGCTTGTACTGATCGCCCCCTCGTCCGCAGAACTGCCAGTCATCTGGGAAGGTCTGGATCCTGGCGCACTCCCTGACGGTGAGGGGGCGATCTTCTGTGGGGTGACAAAGCGACGTGCTTGCGTTCTGCGGCTCGGTGAGGATAGTCGGCGACGGGGTGTCGAACGCAAGTCGTCGCCAGTATCCCGAGCGCCCACCCTTAGCATAGAATGCCCGCCCCATAGACTCTTGTTGCAGATTCACCGGAAGATTTCGCCAGTTTCCTCCTTCTGGGATCATGCGCAGGTACTTGAGCTTTCTTTCGCTAAAACTAGCGCAATGTGAAGCGTCGTCCTTCAAGTCTGCGAGGCATTTTCCGATGGTCTCCCAACGTTGAAGGAAAAGTCCCCCTTCCTTTGCGTGCGTCGGCTCCGGAAAGGTGACTGGTGTTCCCTCCCGGTATCCAATGAGAAAAACGCGTTTCCTGGTCTGGGGTACACCATAGTCTGCGGCATTGATCTCGCGATATCCGATGCTATAGCCAATGGCTTCTAGCCTCTTCCATAGCTCACGAAAGAGGGAGCCGTGGAGCTCATCGATAATTTTGCCGTTGTTATTGTAAGGAAGCTGGCGCCACTTGATGGAAGCGGATAGTATGCCCTTCACGTTCTCCATTAAAAAGGCTTGCGGCCGAAGTTCGTCAACAAGTCGAATGAACTCAAAAACGAGCTCGCCCTTCCCTGGATCGTCCAACCCAAGTCTCTTGCCGGCAGTGCTGAAGCTTTGGCATGGTGGGCCGCCGGCTAGCAAGCCTACTTCACCGGGCTGCAAACCGGTTAGCTTATGAATAAGAGTCGCTGAGAGTTCTCGCGCGTCTCCATCCCATACAGGAAGACTCGCGCGATTCTTTCGCGCTGTCTCCACGGCCGCCGGCATGTTATCTGCAGCCATGCGCACGGAAAACCCGGCCTGCTCCAGCCCCAGATCAAGACCCATGCCCCCCGAGAAGACGGAGACGCAGGTGATAGCGTTCGGTGGCGGTAGTCTGACTGTCGGTCCGGAGGCTTCAACATGCACGTCGGGGAGACTACCCCAGCGATCTTCACGGACGGCCGAACCGAGAAGAGTCGTCGGCGGTGTGTGTACGACTCTCATCGACCCTCATCTCCTCCTAGTCGACCAGGCTGGCTGGAGGCAGCGACGAGGCAGCAAGCCACTCGATCCAGGCCGGTAAGACGCAGCAGAGGACGCTTGGCGTCAGCTGTGCAACCGCACTGATCGGCACCGACCGGCACGAGCCGACAGCGTCCGTCCGGCTCCCCCGACGGGGGTCGTCCCTTTGGCCAGGGTGCTGGCCGATCTTCCGTGCTCTCCGGCCGGAACTTGCTCGCGCGGACCAGGATTCGCGCCTGCTGGCCGCGCCGGCCGGTCCGGCCGAGCCGGATCCCCTCGATCCAGATCCACTCGTCGTGGGGCGGGCGGTGGGCCACCAGCCGTACCCCGGTCACCCACAAGGTGACCGGTCCGTCCGACGGCATCAGCCGCTCGGCCGCGCTGATCTCCAGCACCGCCCCGAGCCGTACCCGAATGTCAAACACCGCGTCCCCTCCTGGTCGGCCCCGCGTTCCTGCGCGGCGGCGTGCCCGCTGTCGTCGTGCTCCCGGTCGTCCGTGGCTGCACGCGCAGGCCGGCGATCTGCACGAAGACCTCACGCCGTGCCATTGCTTCACCGGTGGCCTGGTTGATCGAGTAGCCGGTGAGCCACACCCACCCGTCGTACGTCGGCCTGTCGTCCACCGACGTCACCCGCAGCCACAACGCCCGCTCGCCGGCGAACTGCACCGATGCCCGGTGGTCGATCAGGACCAGGTCACCCGGTGTGGGCACGCCCGGCCGATGCGGTGACGGGGTGCGAGGCACCGGGGTGGGCGGGCCGTTCACGGGACGGCGTTCGGGTCGCCGCCCCGCACCAGTACCCACCCCGGGCCAGCCTCGGTGCGCTGCTGATGATCCGGACAAGCTGGAAGTCCTCATCGCATTGCGCATCATGTTTCCCGCCGAGCCGATATTAGAACTAGCTCTATGTGACCCGATCGTCGAACTGATGTCAATAGAACTAGCTCTAATGCTCGTCGGTGAGGCACACTGTGCTGGCAGAGACAACTCGACCAGCGCACGGCCAGGAGGAGTGAGTGGGCATCGGGTACCGGGATCTGGCGACGCTCCTGCGGGATGCCATCCAACGCGGCGACTACACCGAAGGCAGCACCCTGCCGAAGCAGGACGAGATCGCCGCCGAGCACGGCGTCAACATCAACACCGTCCGGCAGGCAGTGCGACTGCTCGAAGCCGAAGGACTCGTCACGCCCGTCCGCAGACGCGGCACCGTCGTGCGACCACGGGTGGCGATGAAGCGGCTCGGCATCGACCGCTACGCCAAGAGCAAGTGGAAGTCAGGGCTCGTCGCGTTCGCCGCCGACCGCGAGGTCACCGGCCGCACCTGGACACCAGGCGACCAGACCAACGAGGTACGCCTGGCGAAGGCCGACGCCGAAACCGCCGAAGCGCTCGGACTCAAGCCCGGAGCATCCGTCTATGAACGCGCCCGCCTGGTCAAGGAATCCGACGTGCCCACCCACACCCTGACCAGTTACTACCGGCCGGAAGACGTGGAAGGAACCTCGCTGGTCGACCCGACACCCGGGCCAGCCGGACGAGGAGGAGGCTTCGCCATCCTCGCCGGCCGGGGACTGGAGCCGGACGTCATCACCGAAACCGTACGCGCACGGATGCCCACTCCCGAGGAGACCCAACTCCTCCAACTTCCGGCCGGCGAACCCGTCATGGTCCTGCACCGCACGACGTTCACCCACGACGGCCGACCTGTCGAGTTCGCCCGAGGGGTCCACGCCGCATCCCGCTTCACCTGGTCGTACACCTTCGAGATCCCCGACTGAGAGACCGGACGGATGCCGACGACTGCACCGACCATCCCCGCCGAACACCGTACGGACGTCGAACGCCTGTGGAACTACCACCACATGCACCACGAGATCCGGCCGGTCGACGTGGGTGTCGGACTCGGCAGCCACGACCTCGGAGTCGCCAGGATCGCCACCGACCTCTACCACCGAGGGATGTACCCACACCTGGTCTTCACCGGTGCCAACGCCCCGACCACCATCGGCACCTTCCCCCGAGGCGAAGCCGTCCACTACCGCGAGTACGCCATAGCCCACGGCGTGCCGGCCGACGCGATCCTCATCGACACGCAGGCCAAGAACACCGGCCAGAACATCGAACACACCCGCGCGCTCCTCGCCGACCACCAAATTCAGGCCCGATCGGTGATCCTGATGTCCCGCCCGTACCAACAGCGCCGCGCGTACGCCACCTGCAAGAAACTCTGGTCCGAGGTCGACGTGATCTGCGCGTCTCACCCGCTCTCACTCGACGACTACGTGACCAGCATCGGCGATGCCAAGAAGGTCATGGACATGCTGGTCGGGGACACCCAACGCATCGACAAGTATGCCGAACTCGGCTTCGCGATCCCCCAGCACGTCCCCGACGACGTCCGCGACGCCTACAGCCGCCTGGTCGACGCCGGGTATACGAGCCGACTCGTGTAGAGGAGCCGACCTACTGGCCCAGCGCCCGCCAACCAGCCTCCTCCACCTCAGGCGACACCACGACAGCCCACTCCTGGAACCGCCTCGACGACGCCCAGGCCGTCCTGCTCGATGGCGGACGGGATGGGCGGTGTTCGTCGCTAATCTGAACGACGAACACGCATCCACATGGTGGCCGTGCTAGTTCTTATGGGTTGAGTGTCGCCACAGCCGAAAGGCCTGCACCAGCGCATTAGCCACAAGAATCGTCGTCAGTAAGGGCAGTAGGTCAATTAGCCAGTCTGGTTTTCGCCATTCTCCTGGCTCGAATGCAAGCGTCACAAGGAAGGCAAAAGCGATTATTGCTCCAGCGAATTGTAGAGTAGTAATAAGTAGGAATCGGAGCGCTGATTGCATTTTGCTCCTTACTGGCTGTGCGACCATCCGGGGTGTCAGTATGCAGAACTACTTTCGACCTCCCAGTTTCACGGGTTGTCGCCGACGGTGGTGCCTAGATGTTGATGTACGGGTAGGTAGTGGTGCGGCAACCTGCGTCGCCACCTGCGCGGTATTGCAGGCACGCCTTCTTGTCGTGCCAGCGGATCCATTTGGTGTATAGCCGACAGTGTGGTCGACAATCGTCAACTTGAAAGTTGACGTTTCCTGGCACTGTTTAGTCTCGACGTTGAGGCGGTAGATTCGGCTTCGTAATTGGAGGCTGGTCGGCGAATTGGCGACTCATCTGGGTTGCTGAAGAGCGGGTTCTATCAGGCATCCGTGCCAGGTGTGCGAGCGTCTGGCTCTGGTGGCTGCTTCGAGACCTCATCGTTGAGGTACTGGAGTATGCGTTCGAGATCCTCTCGGTGGAGGCTGTCGGCGGTGAGTTCGATGACTTCGCCGCCATCTCTGGTGATGCGTAGGTTGACCTTGTTGCTATTTCGGTTTCCGCGGATGAGTTGGAACGCGCGTGCTGCCGATATGAGTGCTGCGGGCAGCGCGGCAGCAATGGCGACGATGGAGAACAGGGCGGGCGACAAGCTCGACATCACTTTACCTCCGCCACGACAAGGCATGCCATGCTCAGGATGATTGCTACCAGTGCGACTGTGAGTGAGAGTGTAACAACCAGACCTAGATCTACGGTTGCTGCTTCGCCGGGGGTTGCGGCAGCTTCGGCGTAGAGCCAGGTTGCGGCAACAATAAGGAATATGCCAACTCCGACGAGTAGCTGCTTAAATCCCCGCAGTTGCGGGTTTAGTCCTTTGTTTACCAAATCTCCGAGAGAGGCGGCGACGATCGCGGTCGAGACCAGCAGCAACTCCCCTCGACCGAGGATGACGTTTATTCCTGATCCGCCTCCGTGGAGGATTGACCCTAGCCAGTTGAAGCCAAGGGGGACGAGCGCAAATACGACTTCAAACAAGAACCATTTGGATAGCTTAAGGCCGACTTCCCTCATGTCGAGGCTCGCCGGCCTTCGCGTGACCTGCGCTGTAGGCGCAGCCATTTAGCCTCCTGCGTCACTGGGGTCCATCGTGGATGGGCGACCATACCCCTGGTGCTGGGCCGGATAGAAGCTTCCGACCGAAAGCTGTCTGTGGTGGGGTTTACTGAGACGTCACGATCCCCGACACTGACTGCCTCGACGGACGTGACCTGCGTATCCATACTCGATCATGCTCGGCCGCACGCCTCGTGCCTCTGACCACGCGATACGGCACTCGATCACACTCACTGCTGCCTCAGGTCGCTTTCACCGGCGCGGCGTCCCTATTCTGCGGGCCAGGTCGGCGATCGGTGCTGTAGAAGCACCCACATCGGGTTTGCCGTCCCCCTGGGGCCGGGCACCGGTCGTCAGCCCGCGAGTTGCCGCGCTGCGTCGGGCAGGTCGTAGTTCGTGACCACCAGGTCCCAGCTGCCCCGCTTGGTCGACTGGAGGTTGATGTCCCGACGGGTCGCCATCCTGGCCACCTGGAAGTCGTCGGCGAAGAGCCGCTGTACGAACGGGGTGTCGCTGTTGCTCAGGGTCACCAGGACGCCGCGTCCGCTCGCCCGTTTCATCGCCGCGCAGAGCCGGCGGTGGTCGTCCTCGCCGAACTGCCCGGGGGTGTAGCGCTGGAAGTCCGCCCAGCCGCCGAGCGGCGCGTACGGCGGGTCGAGGTACACCCAGTCGCCTGCGGTGGCCTCGTCGAGCTGTTCCTCGAAGTCGGCGACCCGGATGTCCTTGCCGTCGAGCATCCTGGCGGCTTCGAGGAGCGTGCGCCGGTTGTAGTAGGGGCGGTCGTAGGCGCCGTAGGGCGTGTTGAACTGGCCCTTCCGGTTGACCCGCCACAGTCCCCGGAACGAGGTCTTGTTCAGGTAGATCACCCGGGCGGCCCGTTCGACGTCCGGGAGGGTGGCGGGGTCCTGTCGTCGTACCGCCGCGAAGTGCTCGCGGGTGTTGGGGTACTCGTCGAGCCGACCCATCACGGCCTCCGCGTCCCGCGCGACGGCCCGGAAACAGGTGACCAGCTCCTCGTTGGCGTCGCTCAGCACCGCCGTGGCGGGATTCAGCTCGAAGAACACCGCGCCGCTGCCGAGGAACGGCTCGCGGTAGGTGCCGGTGAAGCTGGGCGCGGCGGCCACCAGCGTCCTGGCGTACCGCGTCTTCCCGCCGGCCCACTTCAGGAAGGACTTCCCCTCGCCGGGAAGGAGCCGCATCGGCTGTCGGCCGGTCGGGTGCATGGCCGGGATCGTACCGTTTCGGTGGTCCCGGTCCCGGCGGCGTGAGGTGGGTGACTGCCCCGGGGTCGGGCAGGGATCCGCCGCTCCTACCGCGCCACCGCCTTCATCGTCGTCCGGGCGGGCAGGAAGCAGGCCAGTCCCCGGCCGCGCTCGTCGGTGACCACCCACGGGTGGCCCACATAGGTCTGCTGCCGGTAGGACCGCCCGGCGTCGAGGACCTTGTACTGCCGTCGCTGGCCCTGGTAGTCGAGCCAGTAGACGACGACCCGGGAGCGTCGGGCGTTGACGAATTCGACGTACGTCGACGGCCCGTTGGCACTGGACCGCAGCGACCGTTCCTGGGACGCCGGCAGTGGGGTCAGTTCGCCCGGTCCGGGCTGGTTCGTCGGCGGTTTCGGGGTGGGCTGGGGCGGGGTGGTGGTCGGGCGCGGCGGCGGGGTGGTCGCGGCGGGGCGGGGGGCCGTACCGACGGCGGGCTGGCGGGTCGGCGCGGGCGGTGGCGGCGCGGCCGGCGACGCCGCGCGGGTAGCCATCGAGACCGGCGCGGGCGAGTAGTCGTCGATCGGGGTGGGGCTCTGCACGGCGGCGAGGTCCGGACCGGCCACGACTCCCGAGGGCGTCACGGGGAGCGCCGCCCCGCCGCGCCCCGCTCCGGACCACAGGGGCGACAATGCGAGGACGAGGCTGATGACCAGGCCGCAGGCCACTCCGGCCAGCAGCAGGGTCCGTCCGATGCCGTCGGATTCGACGGTGTGGACAGGAGACGGCAGCGGGGCGGCCGGTGACCCGGCGGCGGGGATGTCGATCGGGTGTCGGCCGGCCGGGGGGACGAGGTAGGTCGGAAACGCCTGGTGCTGCTGGGGCTCGGGGAGCCAGCCACCGATGCGCAGGGTGGGGGGTGTTTCGTCGGGTGAGTCGGCCATGGCCCCGGTTCCGAGAGCGGCGGATGCCACCGTCGCGGTGGCGTGCGGTGACGATTATCGGCGTACGACGCGGTATGTCGTCAATGAGCCGGCTGGAGATAACAGGACTTTTTTTCGTGTTCGTTCCCCGGAGGTCACCCGGGTAGCGGCGTCGATCGGCCGTGACCGCGCGCCGGATGGACCGCCCGGGGTGTCTCCGGTGCTGGTCAGAGCCTCCTACCGGGCTCGTGCGGGCGACGGAAGGTGGAGCAGGGGACCGCCGGCACAGCCGTGGTGTCGGCCGCCGGCCGTAGCAGATCCACAGCGGCGGCGGGGGTTGTCCACAGGCCGTCCCGTTGTCCACAGGGCGGCCGGTCCGAGCGGCACGGACCCGGTCACCCGGCGCAGGGTCTGTCCAGCACCCCCGACCGCTGGAGGCCGTGATGCCACCCCGTACCTCCCTCTCGCCGCACCGACGACTACCGCTGCTGGTCACCTCCGACGGTGACCTCCTCGACGAACTGCTGCGACTCGCCGCGGCGGGCGGTACCGAGGTCGAGGTGGCCGCCGATCCGGCTGCCGCCCGCGCCCGCTGGCTGCCCAGCCCGCTGGTCCTGGTCGGCAGCGATCAGGCGCAGGCCTGCCTGCGGGCCCGGCTGCCCAAACGACCCCGCATGGTGCTGGTCGGGCGCTCGGGTCAGCTCGACCCGGGCTGGGAGATCGCCGAGCTGATCGGTGCCGAACACGTCGCCACCCTGCCCGCCGCCGAGCCGTGGCTGGTCGACCGGTTCACCGGATGCGCGCCGGGCGGTGACGCGGCCGGTCCCGCCCGGACGGTCGCGGTGCTCGGCGGTCGGGGTGGCGCCGGCGCGAGTGTCCTCGCCGGTGGTCTGGCGGTCACCGCCGCCCGCGCCCACCTGCGGACCCTGCTGGTCGACGCGGATCCGCTCGGCGGCGGCCTGGACCTGGTGCTCGGCTGGGAGGGGCTGGACGGTCTGCGGTGGCCGTCGCTCACCGACGCCGACGGGCGGGTCGACGCGCCCGCCCTGGTCCGCGCCCTGCCGCACCGGGGTGACCTGGTCGTCCTCTCCTGGGACCGGGGCGAGCCGATGGTCCTGCCCGCCCAGGCGATGGCCGCCACCGTGGACGCCGCGCGGCGCGGCCGGGACTTCGTGGTGATCGACCTTCCGCGCCAGCTCGACGACGCCGCCGTGATCGCGTTGCAGGCCGCCGACCAGGCGTACGTGGTGGTACCGGCCGAGCTGCGGGCCACCGCCGCGGCGACCCGGGTGGTCGCCGCGGCGGCCCCGCACTGCGCCACCCTGGGGGTGATCGTCCGGGGCCCCGCCCCCGGCCGGCTGAAAGCGACCGAGGTGGCCCGGGCGGTGGGGCTCCCGCTCGCCGGAACACTGCGCCCCGAACCGGCCCTGTGCCGGGGGCTGGAACGTGGCGAGGCACCGGCCGCCGCCGGCCACGGCCCGCTCGCCGCCCTCTGCCGCCGGTTGGTCACCGAGCTGACCGGCCTGCCCGTGCCGGGTGCCGCATGACCGGCCGCTCGGAGGAACTCGCCGCCCGGGTCCGGCAACGGATGGCCGACGCGGCCACCCCGGTCACCCCGGCGGCGATCGTCTCCGCCGTCCGCGCCGACCCGTCCGCCGCCGTCCTCGGCGACACCGCGGTGCTGCGGATCGCCGACCGGGTGCACGACGAACTGGTCGGTGCCGGGCCGCTCGCCCCGCTCCTGGAGGATCCGCAGGTCACCGACGTGCTGGTGAACGGCGTCCGGGTCTGGGTCGACCGGGGTGCCGGGCTGCGCCAGGTGGCGGTGCCGCTCGGCACGGTCGACGACGTACGCCGACTCGCCCAACGGCTCACCGCTGCCGCCGGGCGTAGGCTCGACGACGGCTCCCCGTACGCGGACGCGCGGCTGCCCGACGGCACCCGGCTGCACGCCGTGCTGCCCCCGGTGGCGACCGACGGCCCATACCTGTCGCTGCGCACCTTTCGGCACCGCCCGTTCACCCTCGACGAGCTGGTCCAGCGGGGCACGGTGCCGCGTCCGGTCGCGCCGGTGCTCGCCGCCCTGGTCGCTGCCCGGCTGGCGTACCTGGTGGTCGGCGGCACCGGCTCGGGCAAGACCACCCTGCTCAACACGATGCTGGGCCTGGTGCCGGCGACGGAACGCATCGTGCTGGTGGAGGACGCCGCCGAGCTGCGTCCGGTGCACCCGCACGTGGTCGGCCTCCAGGTCCGGACGGCCAATGTGGAGGGCACGGGCGTGGTCGGGCTGAGCGAGCTGGTCCGGCAGGCGTTACGGATGCGCCCCGACCGGCTGGTCGTCGGCGAGTGCCGGGGTGCGGAGGTGGTGGATCTGCTGGCAGCGCTCAACACCGGCCACGACGGCGGGGCGGGTACCCTGCACGCCAACACCCCGGCCGACGTGCCGGCCCGGCTGGAGGCGCTCGGGATGCTGGGCGGCCTTCCCCGGGCGGCGCTGCACGCCCAGGTCACCGCCGCACTCCAGGTGCTGGTCCAGGTCCGGCGGGGCCGGCACGGCCGGTTGGTGGAGTCGATCTGCCTGCTGCTGCCCCAGGGAGCCGACCGGCTGGTCACGGTGGTGCCGGCCTGGGTACGGGGACAGGGCGTCGGGCCGGCGTGGCCGGCATTGGCGGCCCTGTTGCAGGATCGGGGAGCGCCCGTCCCGCCCCCGGTCCACGACCCTCCGCCCGCTGCGGCGGGGCCGGCATGACAGCCGGGGCGTGGCCGGTGGTGGTGCTCCTGGCCGGTGCTGCCGTGGTGGTCGCCTGGCCGGTACGCAGCAGCCGTCGCCGTCGTCGGCGTGTGCTCGGTCCGCCACCGGATTCCGTCGGGTCGCCGGAGTCCGCCGGCCGGATGCGTCTCTTCGACTGGACCGTCCGCCGGAGGCGCACGGGTCTCGTCGGAGTGCCCGGCCCCACCGGGTCGATCGGGACCGGGATGTCCACCGGGGCAACCGGTGAGGACCCGGACCGGGGTGCCTCCGCCGTCGCCGACGGTCGACCGGCGACCGGTCGACGACCGCTGTGGTGGGTGGCAGCCGGCCGCCCGCGTCGGGTCGTACTGCTGGTCGGGTTTGTGGGCGCCGGCACGGGCGGGCTCACCGCCGGGCCTGTCGCCGCCGCCCTGCTGGCCGGCTACGGGATGCTCGCCGCCCGCGCCGCGTACCGACGCCGGGCTGCCGGGCGGATCGTCCGGGAACGCCGCCGCCGGTTGGACCTCCTCGGCGCGTTCGCCGCCGACCTGCGGGCCGGCCTGCCCGCTCCGACGCTCGATCCCCTCCATCCACCGTCCGCCGTCGACCTCCTGGCCGGTCCCGGCCCGGCTCCGGCCTTCGGGAGCCGCTCGACCGCCGGCCGCCGCCCGGAGGCCGGTCCGCCGACCGGCGGCGGCCGGGCCGGGAGCAGCGGCGTGCCGGTGGGGTTTCCCTCCGCGCCCCGGCTGGGCGAGATGACCCCGGGTGGTCCCGACGACGATCCGACCGGGACGGACCGGCTCGAACGGCTGGCCCGGTCGGCCGTCCGGCTCGCGGACCGGACCGGAGCCCCCCTGGCCGAACTCCTCGAACGGGTCGAGGCCGACGCCCGGGCGTTCGATCGGGGACTGGCCGGTGCCGCCGCCCAGGCGGCGGGTGCCAACGCCACCGCGCTGCTGCTGGCCGGGCTTCCGTTGGGCGGCATCGCACTCGGCTACGGCATCGGGGTCGACCCGCTGGTGGTGCTGCTGCACACCCCGGTGGGTGCCGGGTGCGCCTTGGCGGCCATGGGACTACAGGTCGGCGGGCTGCTCTGGGCCGAACGGTTGGGCACCACACCCGGCGGGAGGGGCTGATGTCCCCGTCGGTGTTGTCGGCCGGTTGCCTGGTCCTGGCCGCGCTGCTGGTCGCCGTTCGCGGTAACCGGGCTGGTCGGCGGTGGCACCTGCTCACCGGCCGACGCTCCGGCCGAGGCCGGTCGGACTGGTGGCCGGACCGGACGAGGCTCGGTGCCGGGCTGGCCGGGCTGGCGGTCCTGCTGCTGGTGGGCGGCTGGCCCGGGGTCCTGGCAGGAGCGTTGACCGCCCCGCTGGCAGACCGCCTGCTGCGACGCGTCGAGACCCCCGCCGCCCGGACGTGCCGGCTGCGGGAGGCCGCCGACCTGCCGCTCGCCGCCGATCTGCTCGCAGCGGCCATGCGCGCGGGTGCCCCGGTCGACCGGTCCGTGCTCGCGGTGGCCGACGCGTTGGACGGTCCGCTGGCGGCCCGGCTCGGCCGGATCGGGCGGACACTGCTGCTCGGTGGTGAGCCACGGGAGGCCTGGGCGCACCTCACCCCGGTGCCCGGGGCGGACCGGGTGGTCGGTGCCGCGCTGCGTTCCTCCCGCAGTGGTGCGGCGCTCGCCGGTGCCCTCACCCGGGTCGCCGACGACCTGCGGGCCGACCGGTCCACGGCGGCGGAGGCGTCCGCCCGCCGGGCCGGCGTGCTGATCGTGCTGCCGCTCGGCCTGTGCTTCCTGCCGGCCTTCATTCTCGCCGGCCTGGTGCCGGTGATCGTCGCCGTCCTCGGCGACGTGCTGTGAACCATCATCGAGAAGGGACGACAGATGCGTAAACTCCTCACCCGGCTGCGCGGGGACGCGGGAATGAACACCGCCGAGTACGCGGTGGGCACCCTCGCCGCCGTGGCCTTCGCCGGCATCCTGCTCAAGGTGCTCACCTCGGGGAACGTCCAGTCGGCGTTGACCGCTGTCATCGACCGGGCGTTGAAGTGATGCCGCGCCGGCCGGCCGGTGCGGACCGGGGCTCGTTCACCGCCGAACTGGCGGCCGGTCTGCCGGCGCTGCTCCTGCTCCTGCTCGCCGGGCTCACCGCCACCGACGCGGTCACCACGAAGGCGGCCTGCCTGGACGCGGCCCGGGAGGCGGCGCTCGCCGCCTCCCGGGGCGGCGACGGCGTCAGCGCGGGCACCCGGATCGCCCCTGCGTCGGCGACCGTCTCGGTCGCAGTGGACGCGGACCGGGTGACCGCGACGGTACGCGCCCCCGTCCGGGCGCTCGGAGCACGGTTGCCCCGGCTTACGGTCGAGGCCAGCACGATCGCCGCCGTCGAACCGGGTGCAGCGGAGCCCGGACGGTGACCCCCGTCGCCACCCGGCCCGGCGACCGCGCCGAAATTCTCTCCGTGCCCGGCGACCGCTCCAACGGTCCATCCGGGGCCGACGCCCGCGCCCTCCGCGACGCAAGCGCAGGTGAGCGGCCGTGGTCCGGTCGGTCGTCGATTCAGCCCGGTGGGTGGCGGCAGCGCCGCGAGGGTCGGCGGGATGTCGACACGCAACCCGGTGGGCGGCAGCAGCGCTGCGAGGGTCGGCGGGACGTCGGCGCGGACCGGGGTGGGGCCAGTGTTCTGCTGCTCGCCATCGGCATGGTGTTCGTGCTGGTGGGTGGGTTCGGGGCGGCGATCGGCACGGCCCGGCTGGCCCGGCACCAGGCCCGAGTGGGTGCCGACTTCGGGGCATTGGCCGGGGCGGGCCGGGCGTGGCAGGGTGTCGAGCCGGCCTGTACGACCGCCGGGGAGGTCGTCCGCGCCAACGCCGCCCGGTTGGTGACCTGCCAGGTGGACGGGCTCGACGTGGTGGTCACGGTCGAGGTGGCGGTCACCCCGCTGCCGGGGCTCCGCCGGTCCGCCACCGCCACCGCCCGCGCCGGACCGGTCCGTGGCTGAGCACGGGGGACGCAGGCACCGGTGGGCGGGCCGACCGCTGTCCCGGGGGGCGTGGCGCGCAGTCGCGCACCCCGGGACAGCCGGCGGGTCAGCGGCCCTGGAGCGCGTCCAGACCGATGGCCATGGCGATCACCAGGCGACGGTCGATCTGCGGGTGCGGCACCTCGACGACGTAGCGGTCCCGCAGGCCCCACTGCTTGATCACCGAGAAGACCGGCTGGCCGCCGGCGGTGAAGTCGAAGTGGTACGGCAGCCACGACAGCGAGTCGACGAACCGGCGCAGCAGCGCCACCGGCATGCTGCGTTCCTGACCGGTGATCTGCGGCAGTCCGGCCTGCTCGACATGCCAGGTGGAGCGGAACAGCGACTGGGTGAAGTCCTTGCGGAACAGCCCGATCGGCGTGCCGGCATGGTCGGTCACGTCGTACGTGGCACCGAGGTCGAGCCGCTGACGGGCCTTGAAGCCGAGCAGTGGCTGCTGCTTGGAGTCGTCGGTGTAGATGGTGACCTGCTCCTTGAAGGCGAGCCGCTTCTGCTGCGCGAACGCCAGGAGCGCGCCCTCGGTGCCGTCCGCCGCCACGGCCCGGACCTCGTACTGGTTGACCATCATCCGAATCCGCTGCCGAACGTGGAACTGGTGCTGTGCCTGCAAACTGTCCAGTTGCATGAAAACTCCTCCGAAGGGTGCGCCGGAGTCTCGCACAGCCCGCTGGTCAGCGCCCGTCGACCAGCATCCGCCGGCCAGCGCCACCGGCCGGCATCCGCCGACCGGGGCCTACTGGTCACGCCCGTCGGCAGCACCACCGCCCACCGCGAACCGGCCACCGGTCAACGCCCACCGGCCACCGGTCAACGCCCACCGGTCACCGGTCAGCGTCCGTCGGCGGCGGTCGCCTTCAGTGCCCAGGTGTTGAGCACCTGGTGGATGCCGCGCAGGCGTTCGTTGATCTGGTCCAGGCGTTCCGCCTGGGCCAGGCTGGCCAGCGCGGCACCCAGCGCGATCAACTGGTCGGGAGTGAGGTTTTCCTGGTCGATGGTGTAGAGCAGGTCGACGGTCTCGGCAATGGTGTCGGCCACGGCTTCTCCTCCGGGTCGGGAAGAACGGCAGGGTCGGCGGTAAGGCGCACTTCCCAGTATCGATGGAAGCGCTCCCATGCATCAATGCCCACATGTTCCCCGACTCAAGCGTGATCCGGAAGGCGGGAGCGGTGAACTGTCTGTCTGGGTGGTGCGGAGGGCTCACCGGGAAGGTGGGTCAGGACCACGTCGAGGACCCTCACCGCATCCGGCTTGGACAGCGGGTTGTTGCCGTTACCGCACTTCGGGGACTGGACGCAGGACGGGCAGCCCGTCTCGCAGCCGCACTCGACGATGGCGTCCCGGGTGGCGCCCAGCCAGGCCGCCGCCGTCCGGTAGGCCCGCTCGGCGAACCCGGCCCCGCCGGGGTGGCCGTCGTAGACGAACACGGTGGGCGCCTCGGTGTCCGGGTGCAGGGCGGTGGACAGCCCGCCGATGTCCCACCGGTCACAGGTGGCCATCAGTGGCAGCAGCCCGATCGCGGCGTGTTCGGCGGCGTGCAGGGCGCCCGGTACGTCCGCCGTCTCGACGCCGGCCGCCGCCAGCGACTGCGGGGAGAGCGTGAACCAGACCGCGACGGTCCGCAGTTCCCGGGCCGGCAGGTCCAGCGGCCGGGTGTCGATCACCTCGCCGGTGGCGATCCGGCGACGCTGGTAGGAGACCACCTGGCTGGTCACGTCCACCTCGCCGAGGAAGAGTCCGACCGGCCCGGCGTCCAGGTAGGAGCGGACCGACACCACGGAGAGCGAGGTGACGTCCCGGGCGTGGGTGGACCAGTCCGGCTCCTCGGGGTGCACCAGCGCGCATCCGTCGTCGAGGTCCAGCGCGTCGACCAGGTACGACACGCCCTGGTGCAGGTAGACCGCCCCCGGGTGGACGAGGAAGTGCGCCGAGCCGCCGTCGACGGTGCCGAGCAGCCGCCCGGTGGACGCCTCCACCACGCAGACCGGCGAGCCGCCCTCGCCCCGCAGGTCGATCTCGGGCCGCTCCCGGTGCCGCCAGTACCAGCCGGTGGGGCGCTGCCGCAGGTCGCCGGCCTGGACCAGGTGGTCGACGGCCTCCTTCGCTCCGTCGCCGAAGAGTTCCAGGTCGGCCGGGGTGAGCGGGGACTCGGCGGCGGCGCAGGCGAGCTGCGGGGTGAGCACGTACGGGTTGGCCGGATCGAGCACCGTCGCCTCGACCGGGCGGCCGAACAGCGCCTCCGGATGGTGCACCAGGTAGGTGTCGAGCGGGTCGTCCCGGGCCACCAGCACGGCGAGCGCCTCGTCGCCGGAACGCCCGGCCCGCCCGGCCTGTTGCCAGAGCGATGCCCGGGTGCCGGGCCAGCCGCAGATCAGCACCGCGTCCAGCCCGACCAGGTCGACGCCGAGTTCCAGCGCGTTGGTGGAGGCCAGCCCGAGCAGGTCGCCGTGGAGCACCGCCCGTTCCAGTTCCCGGCGTTCCTCGCGGAGGTAGCCGCCCCGGTAGGCGGCCACCCGCTCGCCGAGGCCGGGCACCGCCTCGTCCAGCGCCCGCCGGGCGTTCGCCGCGACCACCTCCGCGCCGCGCCGGGACCGGACGAACGCGAGCGTGCGTACCCCCGCGGCGACGGTGTCGGCGAGCAGGTCGGCGGTCTCCCGCAGCGCCGACCTACGGACCTGGACGAGGTCCGCCGTCCTGGCGTCGGCGTCGGCCGGCGGTGGCAGCAGTGGTGGTTCCCAGAGCGCGAAGGTGACGCCACCGCGTGGCGAGGCGTCCTCGGTGACGGCGGTGACGGGCAGGCCGGTGAGCCGTCCGGCGGTCACCGCCGGTTCGCCCGACGTCGCCGAGGCGAGCAGGAAGACGGGGGTACGGCCGAACTGGGCGCACCGGCGACGCAACCGCCGCAGCACGTGCGCCACGTGCGAGCCGAAGACGCCCCGGTAGGTGTGGCACTCGTCGACGACGACGTACGTCAGTCGGCGCAGGAACCCCGACCAGTGCGCGTGCCCGGGGAGGATGCCGTGGTGCAGCATGTCCGGGTTGGTGAGCACGAACCGGGAGTGCCGCCGGATCCACTCCCGTTCGGCGCGCGGGGTGTCCCCGTCGTAGCAGGCGGGGCGTACCCCGTCGAGGTCCAGGCCCGCGACGGCGCGGAGCTGGTCGGCGGCGAGGGCCTTGGTGGGGGCCAGGTAGAGCACCGTGGCCCGGGGGTCGGCGAGCAGCGTGGCCAGCGCCGGGAGCTGGTACGCCAGGGACTTGCCGGACGCGGTGCCGGTGGCGACCACGACGTGCTGCCCGGCGTACGCCAGCTCGGCGGTCTCGGCCTGGTGCCGCCAGGGGGCGGTGACGCCGCGTCGGGCGAACGCCGCCCGCAGTTCCTCGGGTGCCCAGTGTGGCCAGGGCGTCTGCTGCCCGGCGCGGGCCGGCACCCGCTCGACGTGGGTGACCGGGTCGGCCGGGTGCCGGGTACGCAGCCGGTCCAACAGCTCGGCCGGGTGCCGGGTGGGCAGCCGGTCCGACAGCTCGGCCGGCGGTCGGCCGGTGCCGGAGGCTGCGGTGGCGGGGGCTGCGGGATCCACGTCCTGCACTCTCGCACTGGTGTTCGGTGCTGAACAACCGGGCCGGTGGGTATGGAGGAGCTCCGCCGGTGACCTCGCCGGGGCCTGTGGCGGGGATGGTTAGATGCCCAGGAGAGTTTACGGCTCTCGGAGGAGGACTGATGGAGCTGTCGCTGGCGACCCGCACCGTGGGGGAGCACACGGTGCTCGAGGTCGGCGGTGAGGTGGACGTCTACACCGCACCTCGACTGCGCGAACGGCTCCTGGAGTTGATCGACGGCGGGGCCCGGCGGGTGGTCGTGGACCTGGGTCGGGTGGACTTCCTCGACTCCACGGGCCTGGGCGTGCTGGTCGGCGCCCTGAAGCGGCTGCGTTCGGCCGGGGGTTCCTTCGCCCTGGTCTGCGGCAAGGAGCCGCTGCTGAAGATCTTCCGGATCACCGCGCTGGACCAGGTCTTCCCCCTGCACCCGACGGTGGACGCGGCGGTCGCCGCCGACCCCGCCGGCTCCGGCGCGTGATGGCGACGGTCCGGCTCTCCTTCTCGCCGGCCCCGGTGCACGTGCGCACCGCCCGTCTGGTCGGTGTCGCGGTGGCCCGTCGGGCCGGGGTCCGGGAGGACCTGCTCGACGAGGTGCGGTTGGCCATCGGTGAGGCGTGCACCCGGGCGGTGGCCCTGCACCATCAGTACGGCCTGACCGATCCCGTGCTGGTGGAGATGTCGGACTCCGGGGCGTACGCGGTGCGGGTGGTGGACCGGGCGCCGATCGAGGCGGGGCTGGGCCTGGCCGCGTTGAACGCCGACGAGCTGGCCAACGAGACGCTGACCGACGAGGCGTTGACCACCGGCGTGGGATTCGCGCTGCTCGCGGGTTTCGTGGAGGACCTTCAGGTCCGTCCGGTGGCCGAGGGGATCGGGACCGAGGTCCGGATGGTGTGGCCGGTCGGCGGCTGACCTCACGTTCTGTTCACGAGGCCGTGACCCACGGGGGTCGCGGCCTCGTGGTCGTGATGGTCTCCTATATCAGATTTTTCCTCATAACACAGTTACGAAGATCATCCGAACACGGCGTCCCCCTCATGTGACCTCCAACACTGGCCAGGGCTACAGTCTGTGAGTTGTCAGCACGTGACCCTTCCGGCAACCAGCGGATATGGATGTTGATCATCTTTTGTCGGCGCAGGTCGGGGCGCGTGCGCCACCGCATCCAGGCGTCGGTCATACGTCCACTGGCCGACGCGACAGTGTTCGGCACAGGAGGACACAGATGTCCGGGACTTTCGCCGCCGACAGCGGCGCGCTGTCCCTTACCGGAGCAAACCTGACGTACGTCGTCATCGCCGCGGTCATCGCGTTGGTGGCACTCGTCTTCGCCGCCGCCTTGACCAAGGCCGTGCTGGCAGCCGGTAAGGGCACCACCAACATGCAGGAGATCTCCGGCGCGGTGCAGGAGGGCGCCTCCGCCTATCTGCTCCGGCAGTTCAGGACGTTGGCGATCTTCGTGGTCATCGCCGTCGTGCTGCTCTTCCTGCTGCCGGTGCACGACACCGACGGCAGCGAACTGGCGGTGAAGATCGGCCGGTCGGCGTTCTTCGTGGTCGGCGCCCTGTTCAGCGCGTTCATCGGCGGTGCCGGGATGTGGCTGGCCACCCGGGCCAACCTGCGGGTCGCCGCCGCGGCCCGGGAGGCGGCCGGCGGCCGGGAGGCCGCCATGAAGATCGCCTTCCGCACCGGTGGCGTGGTCGGCTTCCTCACCGTCGGCCTCGGCCTGTTCGGCGCGGCGCTGGTGGTCGGCCTCTTCAAGGGCGACGCACCGACCGTGCTGGAGGGCTTCGGCTTCGGCGCGGCGCTGCTCGCCATGTTCATGCGGGTCGGCGGCGGCATCTTCACCAAGGCCGCCGACGTCGGCGCCGACCTGGTCGGCAAGGTCGAGCAGGGCATCCCCGAGGACGACCCGCGCAACGCCGCCACCATCGCCGACAACGTGGGCGACAACGTGGGCGACTGCGCCGGCATGGCCGCCGACCTCTTCGAGTCGTACGCGGTCACGCTGGTCGCCGCGCTGATCCTCGGCCGGGCCGCGTTCGGCGAGGACGGCCTGGTCTTCCCGCTGATCATCTCCACCATCGGGGTGCTGATCGCCATCGTCGGGGTCTTCATCACCCGGCTGCGCGCCTCCGACCGCAACGGCCTGACCGCCATCAACCGGGCCTTCTACCTCTCCGCGCTGCTCTCCGCGGTCCTGGTCGCGATCGCCGCCTTCCTCTACCTCCCGGCCACCTTCGGGGAGCTGGAGGGCGGGCTCACCGACGTCGACCAGAACCCGCGCGTGGTCGCCATCGGCGCGGTCGTCATCGGCATCGTGCTGGCCGCCGCCATCCAGGCGCTGACCGGTTACTTCACCGAGACCAACCGCCGCCCGGTGCAGGACATCGGCAAGAGTTCGCAGACCGGCCCGGCCACCGTCATCCTCGCCGGCATCAGCGTCGGCCTGGAGTCGGCGGTCTACTCGGCGCTGCTGATCGGTGCCGGTGTCTTCGGCGCGTTCCTGCTCGGCGGCAGCTCCATCACCCTGTCGCTGTTCGCGGTGGCGCTGGCCGGCACCGGCCTGCTCACCACCGTCGGCGTGATCGTCGCGATGGACACCTTCGGCCCGATCTCCGACAACGCGCAGGGTGTGGCCGAGATGTCCGGCGACATCGACGAGAACGGCGCCCGGATCCTCACCGAGCTGGACGCGGTCGGCAACACCACCAAGGCGATCACCAAGGGCATCGCGATCGCCACCGCCGTGCTCGCGGCCACCGCGTTGTTCGGCTCGTACACCGACACGCTGCGGACCGCGTACTCCGACGCGGGGGTGGGGGACGTCGGCACCGAGATCCTCAACGCGCTCAACGTGGCCAACCCGCGCAACCTGGTCGGTCTGATCATCGGCGCGGCGGTCGTCTTCCTCTTCTCCGGGCTGGCCATCAACGCGGTGTCCCGCTCGGCCGGCGCGGTGGTGATGGAGGTCCGCCGGCAGTTCCGCGAGCTGCCCGGCATCATGGACCGCACCCAGCGCCCCGAGTACGGCAAGGTCGTCGACATCTGCACCCGGGACGCGCAGCGCGAGCTGATGACCCCCGGTCTGCTGGCCATCCTCGCCCCGATCGCGGTCGGCTTCGGCCTCGGGCCGGGCGCGTTGGCGTCGTACCTGGCCGGGGCGATCGGGGCGGGCACCCTGATGGCGGTCTTCCTGTCCAACTCCGGTGGGGCCTGGGACAACGCCAAGAAGCTCGTCGAGGACGGTTCCTACGGCGGCAAGGGCTCCGAGTCGCACTCCGCGACGGTCATCGGCGACACCGTCGGTGACCCGTTCAAGGACACCGCCGGCCCGGCGATCAACCCGCTGATCAAGGTGATGAACCTGGTCTCGCTGCTGATCGCGCCGGCCGTGGTGGCCTGGAGCGTCGGCGACGACCGGAACACCCCGCTGCGCCTGGCGATCGCGGTGGTCGCCACCCTGATCGTGGTCGCCGCGGTGGTGTTCAGCAAGCGTAAGGGCGTCGCGATGGACTCCACCCCGGACGGTGGGGGCACCGGTTCGGGTAACGACCCCGAGCGGGTCGAACCGGCCAACGTCTGAGTGACGACGCAGCGGGTTCCCGGCCGTCCGGGAACCCGCTGCGCGGGCCGACCAGCGCGAAACCTGATCGCTGGCACAATCGCGCGAAGGCCGTACGCTGCATCGCATGCGTACGTGTCGGGCGAGTGCCGCCGGAAAGCTCACGGTGGTCCTCGCCACGCTCGTACTCGTCGTCGCCGGCTGCGGCGGCGGGCCCACCCCCCGGGCGTGGGCGGCCTCGGTCTGCGAGGCGCTCACCCCGTGGCGGGCCGAGATCAGCAAGCTCACCAGCAGCACCCACCAGCAGATGACCGCGCAGACCACCCCGGCACAGGCGAAGGAGAACCTGGTGCGGCTCTTCGCCGGTGCCGAGCAGGCCAGCGAGACGGCCCGCCGCCGGATCGCCGACGCCGGCATCCCGGAGACCGACCGGGGCGAGGAGGTGTCGAAGGCGTTCCGGGCGGCCCTGGAACGGATCAGGGACGCCTACGGACACGCCGGGGACACCATCGACGCCCTGGACACCGGGCAGGCCACCGCCTTCTACGACGGGGTCCAGGCCGCCGTCGACAAGCTCAACCAGGAGTACGACGCGAGCGCGCTGGACACCGGGCGGCTCAACTCGACAGAGCTCAAGCAGGCCTTCGACGAGGTTCCGGAGTGTCGCTGAGGCGTACCGACCCGCCCGGGGAACCGGTGCGTCAGTTGTCGCTGTTCGGCACGGAGGCGGCCGATCCCACCGTCGCCGACCTGGCCGGGCTGCTCGCCGGGCCGGGAGAGGTGCACCGGATGGGGCGCACCGCCCGGCTGTCCGTCGAGGTCGACGCGGCCTGGCGGGTGCACGTGCTCGTCGCCGAACTCGCCCGGCGAGGGCTCGCGGCGGGCTGGGAGGCGACCGGGGAGCAGCGTTACCGGGTGCGTACCTCGTACCTGACCACCCTGGCCCCGCTGGCGACGGCCTGGCTGGCCGGTGGGGTCAAGCGTCCGCCCGCCCACTTCCACCTGCACGGGCGGCGGCTGCGTCTCTGGCTGGCCGCCGCCGGCGCGGCCGACGACGCGGGCCTGCTGCTGCGCCTGGACCGTCGGGACGAGCCGTGGTGGCCGGTGGTGCGGGCCGCGCTCGCCGCGGTGGGCCTGCCGGCGGCGCTGCTGGAGCCGGACGCGGGCGGGCCGGCGTACCGGATCGGCGGCCGGCGGTTGGCCCGACTGGCCGAGCTGGTCGGCGACCGCCCGACGGCCGCCCCCGCCGACCTCTGGCCGTGACGGCTCCGGCCGTGACGGCTCCGACCGTGACGGCTCCGACCGTGACCGCCCGACCGTGACCGCTCCGGCCGTGACCGCCCGGCCGTGACGGTGGACTGTCCGATCAAGGACAGTGTTGCGGACGGTACACTGCTCGTCTCACTCTGTGAACAACGGGGTTGGCCCAGGTCGGAGGGCTGTCATCGTCACCGTGGCCCACTTCCGGCCCTACCCACGGTGTACGGTGGCGCCGTCCGGCCGCTGCGGCCGGCGCGGCGTCGGTGGTGCCGCCGCGCGGACGCTGTTTGCCGCCCCCGGGACCCGGAACCCGGGCGGCGCGTTACGTTGGACATCCGGACCGAGGGTGGTCCGGCGGGCGCAACACGGCCCGAATCGGGACCGGAGCAGGAGTGAGGTCGGGGAGAGACGTGCCGAGCAGCGCTGGAACCACCCGTCTGGTCATCGTCGAGTCACCGGCGAAGGCCAAGACGATCTCGGGCTACCTCGGCCCGGGGTACGTCGTGGAGGCCAGCTTCGGCCACGTCCGGGACCTGCCCCGCAACGCCGCCGACGTGCCGGCCAAGTACAAGGGCGAGCCGTGGGCCCGGCTCGGGGTGGACGTGGACAACGGCTTCCACGCCCTCTACGTCGTCTCCGCCGACCGTAGGCAGCAGATCAGCAAGCTGGTGAAGCTGGCCAAGGAGGTCGACGAGATCTTCCTGGCCACGGACGAGGACCGCGAGGGCGAGGCGATCGCCTGGCACCTGGTGGAGACCCTCAAGCCCAAGGTGCCGGTCAAGCGGATGGTCTTCCACGAGATCACCAAGCCGGCCATCCAGGCCGCGGTGGCCAACCCGCGGGAGATCGACCGGGATCTGGTCGACGCCCAGGAGGCCCGCCGCATCCTCGACCGGCTGTACGGCTACGAGGTCTCCCCGGTGCTGTGGAAGAAGGTCATGCCGCGGCTCTCGGCGGGCCGGGTGCAGTCCGTGGCGACCCGGATCGTGGTCGAGCGGGAACGCCAGCGGATGGCCTTCCGCACCGCCGAGTACTGGGACATCCTCGCCACCCTGGCGGTGGCGAAGCCGGGCGACGGCCCGCGCACCTTCAACGCCACCCTGGTCGCGCTGAACGGTGACCGGATCGCCACCGGCAAGGACTTCGAGCCCACCACCGGCAAGGTACGCCCCGGCGCCGGCGTGGTGCACCTCGACGAGAGCGGGGCGCGGGGCCTGGCCGCCCGCCTCGACGGGCGGCCGTTCACCGTCACCCGGGTCGAGGAGAAGCCCTACCGCCGCCGCCCGTACGCGCCGTTCATCACCTCCACCCTCCAGCAGGAGGCGGCCCGCAAGATGCGGTTCTCGTCGCAGCAGACGATGCGCACCGCGCAGCGGCTCTACGAGAACGGCTACATCACCTACATGCGTACCGACTCGGTGAACCTCTCCGAGACGGCCATCGCGGCGGCCCGCCGGCAGATCGTCGAGCTGTACGGCGAGCGCAGCGTGCCGCCGGAGCCGCGCCGCTACACCGGCAAGGTGAAGAACGCCCAGGAGGCGCACGAGGCGATCCGCCCGGCGGGGGACAACTTCCGTACCCCGGGCGACGTGGCCAAGGAGCTGTCCGGCGAGGAGTTCAAGCTCTACGAGCTGATCTGGCGGCGCACCATCGCCTCGCAGATGACCGACGCGGTCGGCTCCAGCGTCTCGGTGCGCATCCGGGCGGTCTCCGCCGCCCAGGAGGAGGCCGACTTCGGCGCGACCGGCAAGACCATCACCGACCCGGGCTTCCTGCGCGCGTACGTCGAGTCCAGCGACGACGAGAACGCCGAGGCGGAGGACGCCGAGCGGCGGCTGCCCACCCTGGTCAAGGACCAGCCGCTGACCGCCGACGAGCTGGCCGCGCAGGGCCACCACACCCAGCCGCCGTCGCGCTACACCGAGGCGTCGCTGGTCAAGGCGCTGGAGGAGCTGGGGATCGGCCGCCCGTCGACGTACGCGTCGATCATGCAGACGATCCAGGACCGGGGCTACGTCACCAAGCGTGGCCAGGCGATGATCCCGACGTTCCTGGCGTTCGCGGTGATCGGGCTGATGGAGCGGCACTACCCGCGTCTGATCGACTACGACTTCACCGCCAGCATGGAGAACGAGCTGGACGAGATCGCCGGGGGCGACCACGCCGCCGTCGACTTCCTCACCGCGTTCTACTTCGGCAGCAGCAACGGCACCGGCGACCAGGCCATCGCCCACGCGGGCGGGCTGAAGAAGCTGGTCACCGAGAACCTCAGTGAGATCGACGCGCGCAGCGTCAACTCGATCCCGCTGCACACCGACGACGAGGGGCGCGAGGTCGTCGTCCGGGTCGGCCGGTTCGGGCCGTACCTGCAGCGGGCACTGCCCGGTGAGCAGCCGATGCCGAAGGCCGACGGCGAGGAGGGCGGCGGCCAGGGCGACCGCGCCCCGATCCCGGAGGGGCTGGCCCCCGACGAGCTGACCCCGGAGAAGGTGCACGAGCTGTTCCTCGGCGGTGGCGGCGAGCGCAAACTCGGCGACGACCCGGCCACCGGCGAACCCATCGTGCTCAAGTCCGGCCGGTTCGGCCCGTACGTCGCCAGCGGCGAGCGCAAGTCGTCCCTGCTGCGGACGCAGACCCCGGACTCGCTCACCCTCGACGAGGCGTTGAAGCTGCTCAGCCTGCCCCGGGTGATCGGGGTCGCCCCGGACGGCGCCGAGGTGGTCGCGAACAACGGCCGCTACGGCCCGTACGTCAAGCGCGGTGACGAGTTCCGCTCGCTGGACTCGGAAGACAAGATGTTCACCGTCACCCTCGACGAGGCGCTGGCCCTGCTGGCCGCCCCGAAGACCCGCCAGCGTCGGGCCGCCGCGCCTCCGCTGCGCGAGATGGGCGTCGACCCGCTGACCGAGAAGCCACTGGTGATCAAGGACGGCCGGTTCGGGCCGTACGTCACCGACGGGGAGTTCAACGCGTCGCTGCGGCGCGGGCAGACCCCGGAGGAGCTGACCATCGAGCAGGCGTCGGAGATGCTGGCCGAGAAGCGGGCCAAGGGTCCGGCACCGAAGAAGGCGGCGGCGAGGAAGACGACGGCCAAGAAGGCCCCGGCCAAGAAGGCGACCGCGACCAAGGCGACGGCGACGAAGAAGACCGCCGCCGCGAAGTCCACGGTCGCCAAGAAGACCACCACCGCCAAGGCCACCACCGCCAAGAAGGCCGCCCCCCGCAAAGCCGCCACCACCACCGAGTAACCCTCCGGACTGCCGACTGCCGACTGCCGACTGCCGACTGCCGACTGCCGACTGCCGACTGCCCGCGCTGGCCGCCGACCGCCGAGCCGATTGCCGGCTGCTGGCTGCCGGCTGCCGGGCGTCGGCTGTTGAGCCTCGGCTGTCCGCGTCGGCTGCTGGGCCTCGGCCGCCTGCGTCGGCTGTCCGCGTCGGCTGCCTGATGTCGAGCGCCGAGCCGACTGCCGTGTCGATGGCCGACTGCCGTGGCGTGTGGTCGCTCGCGGGGGTGTCTTCCGGATCTTGGAGGGAAATGGCCCCCCTGGGGGCCATTTCCCTCCAAGATCTACTCCTTGTCCACAGGGGATGGCGGGCAGAGGTGGCGACTGGGCAGGGTTAGCGGGTGAGAGTTCGGCAGGAGGTTCGTGGTCGCGGTCCAGTGCGGGGCGCGGGGAGGGAAGTTCGCGCGGGTCCGGGTGTGCGGCCGGGATCCAGGGTCCGGGGATCGGCGGGGGCAGGGTTACGACGACCGCTTCCGGCGGACGACGCGGACGAGTTGACCTGGCTACGCTTCCGACAGGAAGACGTGATCAGTCTGGCCCAGGCTTCCCGACACCTGTCCCGTAAGGCGATCCGGCACCGAGTGGAGACAGGACGGTGGAGGCAGGCTCACCGGGCGGTGTTCGTGACACACAGCGGTCCCGTCAACGTCGAGCAGTTCCGCTGGATCGCGGTACTGGCGGCCGGGCCGTCCGCCCTGCTCGGTGGTCTCAGCGCAGCTCAGGCCGGTGGGTTGCGGGGGTTCCGTACTCGGCCGGTAGAACTGCTGCTCCCGGCGTCGGCACGCCGTGACGTGCTGCCCCAGGGGGTACGGGTGCACCGCACCACCGTTCTGCCCGCGCAGGACGTACTCGCCGTCGGGCAACCCCCGCGCACCATGCTGGCCCGGTCGGTCGTCGATGCGGCCCAGTGGGCGGCCAGCGATGACGAGGCGCGTGCCGTCGTGGCCGCAGCCTTCCAGCAGCGCCTGGTGGTCGGTGGGGAGATCCACGAGGTGCTGGACCGGTTGCCCCGGATGCGCCGCCGGTCGCTCGTGACCGCCACCGCCACCGACGCTGCCGGCGGCTCGCACTCGCTGAGCGAATTGGAGTTCCTCGACCTGACGCGTCGTGCCGGCCTGCCACTCCCGACCCGCCAACAGATCCGTTACGACCCGGCTGGCCGGCGTCGGTACCTCGACGCGTACTTCGCCAGGTGGCGCGTGCACGTCGAGATAGACGGCGGACAGCATCTGGACCCGGCCCACGCCTGGGCCGACATGCGACGGCAGAACTCCCTCTGGATCGAGGGTGACCGGGTGCTCCGCTTCCCCGCCTGGGCACTGCGTGCCCGCCCCGACGAGGTCGTCGCCCAACTCCGCGCCGCCCTCCGCATGGCCGGTTGGCCCGGCTGACCCTAGGTGATCAAGATTCCGGTTGGCCCGGCTGACCCGTCGGCGATCATGGTTCCGGTTGGCCCGGCTGACCCTAGGTGATCAAGTTTCTGTTTGGCCCAGCCGGCCCGTCCGATGATCACGAGCCGCTTGGCCTGGCCGATCCGCCTAGTGATCATGGTCCCGCTTGGCTCGGCTGAACCGTCCGGTGATCACCGACACCGCTTGGCCTGGCTGACCCTCTGGTTATCACGGTCCTGCGTGGCCTGGCTGATCTGCCCGGTGATCACGACTCTGTTCGGCCCAGCTGACCCGTCCCGTCATCACCGATCCCACCTGGCGGGCCGGGCGGCTGGCCGGCAGGCGACTCGGCCTGCCGACGGCTGACCAATAGCCAAATCCGGCGGGGCCGGCTGGCTGACCAGCGGGCGAACCAGCCCGCCGACGGTTGATCACTGGCCACCACAGCGATCGCCTACCGCCTGACTTAGAGGATCTTGGAGGGAAGTGGCCCCTATAGGGGCCACTTCCCTCCAAGATCCCTGTGAGCTGTGAGCTGTGAGCTGTGAGCTGTGAGCTGTGAGCTGTGAGCTGTGAGCTGTGAGCTGTGAGCTGTGAGCTGTGAGCTGTGACGGGAGCGGGGCGTGGGGCGTGGGGAGGAGAGTTGGGGGTGGGGAGAGGGAGAAGGGAATGGGGGTGGGGAGAGGGTGGATGAGAGAGGGTTGGGTCAGGGTGGGAGGGGTGGGAGCGGGGGTCAAAACGAGGCTGGGGTAGAACGTGGCTGGGTCAAAAGGGGCTGGGGCAGAACGGGGCGGGGTCAGGGGCCGAGGATGTGGTCCAGGTGGGGGTTGGTGAGGACGCGGCCGGGGTCGAGGCGGTCGCGGAGGTCCTGGAAGTCGGCGAATCTCGGATAGGCGGTCGCCAGGGAGGTCGCGTCCCGGTAGTGCAGCTTGCCCCAGTGGGGTCGACCACCGAGTCCGGCGGCGACCTCCTCGAAGGCCCGGAAGTACGGTTCGTAGGGCATGCCGACGTACTGGTGGACGGCGAGGTAGGCCGAGTCGCGCCCGTAGCCGTGGGACAGCCAGATGTCGTCGGCGGCGGTGAATCTCACCTCCACCGGGAAGAGCACCTTGAACGGCAGCCGGTCGACGATGCGGCGCAGTTCCGTCAGCGCCTGTGGCAGGGCGGCGCGCGGGACGCCGTACTCCATCTCGACGAAGCGGACCCGGCGCGGGGTGCAGAAGACGGTGTCGGAGCGGCCGGTGTAGGTGCGCTCGGTCAGGGCCCGCGCGGAGACCGCGCTGATGGCGGGGGCCAGCGTGGGTACGGCCCGGCCCAGCCGGCAGGCCCCGGCGAAGACCCTGTTGGCGAGGAGGTCGTCGTCCAGCCAGCCCCGCCAGCGCGGCAGTGGCCGGTCGTCGGCCGGCACCCGGTCGTTGGTCTTGAGCTGCACCCGGTCGGTGTACGGGAACCAGTAGAACTCGACGTGGTCGTGCCGGCCGACGAGTCCGGGCAGGTCGTCCAGCACCTCGTCCAGCGGGGCCGGCCGTTCGTGGGCGCGGAGGGTGAAGGCTTCCACGCAGCGTAGGGTGACGTCCACGATGACGCCGAGCGCGCCCAGGCCGACCCGGGCGGCGGCGAAGATCTCCGGATGCTCCTCGGTCGAGCAGTGCAGCACCTCGCCGGTGCCGGTGACCATGGTGAGCGCGTCGACGAAGGTGGACAGGCAGCCGTACGCGGCACCGGTGCCGTGGGTGCCGGTGGAGATCGCTCCGGCGATGGTCTGCGCGTCGATGTCGCCGAGGTTGGGCATGGCCAGGCCGTACTCGGCGAGCAGCGCGTTGAGCGCGCGTAGGGTCGTCCCGGCAGGTACGGTGACCAGCCGGGCGTTCCGGTCGATCCGGACGTCGGTCCGCAGTCCGGACAACTCCATCCGGCGTCCGTCGGACAGGGCGATGGGGGTGAACGAGTGACCACTGCCGACCACCCGGATCCGTTCACCCGCGCCTGCCACGTCCAGGACCGCCTCGGCTATGTCCTCGACGGTGGTAGGGCGCAGGATGGCGGTGGCGACGCTCTGTTGGTTGCCGGCCCAGTTGGACCAGGCGGTGGCGGTACCGACCATCGGCGCTCCTTGACATGAATGTGAACTGCCTTCATATCAGGAACGTTGTGCCTGGTAAATACCGCAATCGAGGCCCGCTCGTTGTACCGGTAGTCACGGCCTCGTGACATGTGGATATGTTCTTTCGTCGAAGGGGGGTGGCGTCGAGTGTCCACACCAGCCGCCACGACCGGGCCGCTGCGCCGCGTTCCGGTGCAGGGTCGAAGTGTCGCGCGCGTCCAGCGGATGTTGGACGCCTGTGCCGAGCTCGTCGACGAGGTGGGGTACGAGGGGCTGACCACCACGTTGCTCGCCGAGCGGGCCGAGGTGGCGATCGGTTCGGTCTACCAGTTCTTCCCGGACAAGCGGGCGATCGTGCAGGCGTTGACCCTGCGCACCATGGAGTCGTACCTCCAGCGGCTCGACGAGCGCTTCGCGTCGGATGACCTGACCCACTGGTGGGACGGCGTCGACGCCGGGATCGACGAGTACATCTGCATGCACCGTACCGTCCCCGGCTTCCGGACCCTGCACTTCGGCGACGTGGTCGACCTGCACCTGCTCGACGAGCAGCGGGACAACAACGGGGTGATCGCCGACCAGTTGGCCCGGGTGCTCACCGAGCGGTTCGGCATGACCGACGAGCCCCGGCTGCGGTTCTGCCTGGAGATCGCCGTCGAGGCCGCGGACGCCCTGATCAAGCTGGCGTTCCGTCGCAAGCAGGAGGGCGACGAGCGGGTCCTCGCCGAGGCCAAGGCGCTCATCCGGGAATACCTGCACCGGCACGTCGAGGCCCCCACCCAGCCGGCCGCCAAGCCCTGACCGACGCCCGGCGGCCCCGACGGGGAGCGACCCGCGTCGGCGGCCGCCCGACCGGGGCCGGTCAACGGCTCGACCGTCCGGCCGGGTGGATCCACCTCCCGGTCGTCGTCAGAGGAAGGCGTGACCCTCGCCGCGGTAGGTGGGCACCGTGGCGACGACCGTGTCGCCGTCGACCAGGTGAAGCTCGTTGACCCGTTCGCAGAGTTCGCCCGCCTTGGCGTGCCGGAACCACACCCGGTCGCCGATCCGTAGGTCGGCGGCGGCGGCGCCGGTGAGCGGGGTCTGCACCTCGCCCGCGCCCTCGCTGCCGACCAGGGCCAGCCCGGCCGGCAGCCAGGGTCGGGGCAGCCGGCTCGTCGCGGCCGGGCCGGAGGCGATCCACCCGCCGCCGAGCACGGTCACGATCTCCGGCGTCGGTCGGCGGACCACCGAGCAGGCGAAGAACGCCGCCGGGGTCGGCCGCCAGGCCCGGTAGGCGTCGAACAGCGTCGGGCCGTACAGCCCCGAGCCGGCGGTGACCTCGGTGACCGCGGGGTCGGCGCTGGTGGCGGCCACGCTGCCGGTGCCGCCGCCGTTGACGAACTCCAGGTCGGCGTGTTCGCGGACGGCGGCGACCGCCGCGCCCCGGCGGGCCAGCAGTTCGCGGTACGACCCGCGCTGGGCGATCCGGATGGCGGCGCTGAGCGCGGCCTGTCCGGGCGGGGCGTCCCCGAGGCCGGCGATCTGTGCCTCGTACGACATCAGGCCGACCAGCCGGAAGCCGGCCCGGCGGCCGACGGCGGCGGCGAGCGTGCCGGCGGCGCGGGCGCTGTGCACCGGCGAGCGGCGCACCCCGACGTGCACCCGCCCGCGCAGGGGTCGCCAGGAGGCGTCCAGGTCGAGGCAGACCCGCAGTTCGGGGCGGTGGCCCGGGGGGCACACCGTGTCGATCAGGTCCAGTTGCTCGGTGCTGTCGATCATGAGGGTGACCGCTGCGGCGAGCTGCGGCTCGGCGGCCAGTTCGGCGAGTGCCCCCCGGTCGGCGGTCGGGTAGGCGACCAGCGCGTCGTCGGTCGCGCCGCAGCGGACCAGCCAGTTCGCCTCGGCCAGGGTGAAGGCCATCACGCCGGCCCAGCCGGGCCGCCCGAGCGCCCGGTCGAGCAGGTCCCGGGCCCGGATCGACTTGCTGGCGGCGCGGACCGGTTTGCCGGCGCTGCGGGCGGCCAGCGCGGCGGCGTTGGCGTCGTAGGCGGTGAGGTCCACCACGGCGTAGGGCGGGTCGAGGTGGGCGGTCGCCTTGTCGAGGCGTTCACGCAGGGTGTTGCTGTCGATGGCCACGAATGCACGCTAACTGTCCGGACGGCAATGCGAAATACCCTCACGTACTACCGGGCTGCGGTCGATGGCATCAGCCGCCTAGGCTCGGCGAGCAGGAGAATGTCGCCGGTGGGGAGGCTCCCACCGGGTCTAGAGTGTTCCACCGGGACTGCCCAGAGTTGGGCCGGCACGTGGAGGTACGGCCATCGAAAGCCAGCAGCACGGCGAGTCGCCCGGCGCGTCGTCGTCCGGCACACCGCCCACCGGGGCCGCCCAGACCGACCGGTCCGGAACGGCGGCGATCCGGTCGGTACTGCGCATCCGGCCGTTCCGGCGGCTCTGGATCGTGCTGGGCGCGGCCTCCTTCGGTGACTGGCTGGGTCTGCTCGCCACCTCGGTCTTCGCCGCCGCGCAGGTGTCCGGCAGCACCGCGCAGGGCGCCGTGTTCGGTGGGGTGATCGCGATCCGGCTGCTCCCGGCGCTGGTGCTGGGGCCGGTGGCCGGTGTGCTCGCCGACCGGTTCGACCGGCGCTGGACGATGGTCATCTGCGACCTGCTGCGGTTCCTGCTCTTCGCCTCGATCCCGCTGATCGCGCTGCTCGGCGTCCGGGGCGGCGTGGTGGTCGGCTGGGCGGCGATCGCCACCTTCCTGATCGAGTCGATCACCCTGCTCTGGATTCCGGCCAAGGAGGCCGCGGTCCCCAACCTCATCCCCCGCGCCCGGCTGGAGACGGCCAACCAGCTCACCCTGATCACCACGTACGGCCTGACCCCGGTCGCCGCCGCGATCGCCCTGGCGGTGCTGGACCGCAGCGTGCGCGGGGTCACCGGCGGCGAGATGCCGAGCTGGGCCGAGCCGGCCCAGCTCGCCCTCTGGTTCAACTCCCTCTCCCGGCTGGCCACCGCGCTGGTGGTGGCCTTCGGCATCAAGGAGATCAGCCAGGCCCAGGCCCGGGAGCGGGGGGAGCGCGCCGAGCAGGGCATGTTCAGCCAGTTCACCGAGGGCTGGAAGTTCATCGGCCAGACCCCGCTGGTCCGGGGCCTGGTGCTGGGCATCTTCGGCGCGTTCGCCGGTGGCGGCATCGTGATCGGCACGGCCAAGTTCTTCGCCGCCTCGCTCGGTGCCGGCGACGCCGCGTTCTACATGCTGTTCGGCGCGATCTTCATCGGCCTGGCGATCGGCATCGGGCTCGGCCCGATGATCGTCCGGGACATGTCCCGCCGCCGCTGGTTCGGCATGAGCATCGTGCTGGCCAGCGCCTCCGTGCTGGTGCTGGCTTTCGCCATCCACCTGTCGATGGCGATCCTCGGCGCGATCATGGTGGGCGCTGGCGCCGGGATGGCCTTCCTCGCCGGCACCACGCTGCTCGGCGGTGAGGTCGCCGACGAGGTACGCGGCCGGGTCTTCGCCGTCGTGCAGATCGGCACCCGGCTGGTGCTGATCCTGGCCATCGCCCTGAGCAGCCTGCTGGTCGGGGTCGGCGGCTCGCGCCAGCTCACCATCGCCGACCTCGGCATCTCGGTCTCGTCCACCCGGCTGCTGCTGCTCGCCGCCGGCCTGGCCGGGATCTTCGCTGGGATCAGCGCGTTCGGTCAGATGGACGACAAGAAGGGCGTGCCGGTCCTGGCCGACCTGTGGGGCTCGATGCGGGGCCGCCCACTGCTGCCGGCCGAGCCGTTCGTCTCCAACGGGCTGTTCGTGGTCTTCGAGGGCGGCGAGGGCGGCGGCAAGTCCACCCAGTTGGAGACGCTCGCCGCCCGCCTGCGCGAGCAGGGCCGGGACGTGGTGGTGACCCGCGAACCGGGGGCCACGGTGATGGGCGAGCGGATCCGGGCCATGGTGCTGGAGGACTCCGGCGCGGACGCGCCGTCGCCACGCGCCGAGGCCCTGCTGTACGCCGCCGACCGCGCCCACCACGTCGCCACCGTGGTCCGGCCCGCCCTGATCCGGGGTGCGGTGGTGATCAGCGACCGGTATGTCGACTCCTCCCTGGCCTACCAGGGCGCCGGTCGTACGCTGCCGGTCGAGGAGGTCTCCTGGCTCTCCTCCTGGGCCACCGGCGGCCTCAAGCCCGACCTGGTGGTGCTCCTGGACATCGACCCGCGCACCGGCCTGTCCCGGGCGGCGGCCCGCAACCGGGGGGCCGACCGGCTGGAAGCCGAGTCCGTCGCCTTCCACGAGCGGGTCCGCTACGCCTTCCTCGACCTCGCCGCCAACGACCCGAAGCGTTACCTGGTGCTCGACGCCGCCCGCCCGATCGGGGAGATCGCCGGCCTGGTCGCCCGCCGGGTCGACGAACTCCTGGTGGACCCGGCGGGCATCGTGCACCCCCGGCCGGCGCACGGCCCGGACACCTCGGTCCAGCCCGAGTTATCCGAAACGGAGCTGGTGGGCGTGGAGCACCGCACCTGATGCCGGACGTCTTCGCCGATCTGGTCGGGCAGGACGAGGCGGTCGACACGCTCCGCCGGGCCGCCGCGTCGGCCGCCGCCGTGCTGCGCACCGCCCACCTCCCCGCGCCCGCGGTGGCCGCCGCCGACCCGGAGTACGACGAGCTGGCCGCCCTGGCCGACGACGACCCCGCCCCCGTCACGGCCGGGCCGGCCGGTGACCCGGGAGCCGGGATGACCCACGCCTGGATCTTCACCGGCCCTCCGGGTTCCGGTCGGTCGGTGGCCGCCCGGGCCTTCGCCGCGGCCCTCCAGTGCGGGCACGGCACCGGCTGCGGCACCTGCCCCGGTTGCCACACCACGCTCACCGGCACCCACGCCGACGTCCGGCTGGTGGCCCCCGAGGGGCTCTCCATCGGCGTGGGCGAGATGCGCGCCCTGGTGCTGCGGGCGGCGAGCACCCCGTCCGGTGGACGCTGGCAGGTGGTGATCATCGAGGACGCCGACCGGCTCACCGAGGCCGCCGGCAACGCGCTGCTCAAGGCCATCGAGGAACCGCCGCCCCGGACGGTCTTCCTGCTCTGCGCCCCGTCCACCCACCCGGACGACGTCTCGGTGACGATCCGGTCGCGCTGTCGGGTCGTACCCCTGCGGCAGCCCTCGGCGGCGGCGGTCGCCGAGGTACTGGTCCGGCGGGACGGCATCACGCCCGACGTGGCGCGGTGGGTGGCCGCCGCCGCGCAGGGGCACGTCGGGCGGGCCCGGCGGCTGGCCGCCGACCCGCAGGCGCGCGGACGCCGGGACGCGGTGCTGGCGGTGCCGCGCCGGCTGACCGGGGTGGGTACCGCGCTGGACGCGGCGTCGGCGCTGATCGGGGCGGCCGAGGCGGAGGCGGAGGCCGCGGTGGCGGAGACCGACGCGGCCGAGCGGGCCGCGTTGCAGACCGCGCTGGGCGCGGGCGGCACCGGCCGGGGCGCGGCGGGGGCCACCCGGGGTTCCGCCGGACAGCTCAAGGACCTGGAGAAGCGGCAGAAGTCCCGGGCCACCCGGGCGCAGCGGGACGCCCTGGACCGGGCGCTGGTGGACCTGGCCGGCTTCTACCGGGACGCGCTCACCTCGGCGCTGCGGGCACCGGTCGCCCCGGTGCACACCGACACCGCCGCGCTGGCCGAGGCGGGTGGGCAGAAGTGGGCACCCGAGGGCGCGTTGCGCCGGCTGGAGGCGGTGCTGGCGTGCCGGGCGGCGATCGAGGCGAACGTCAAACCCCGGATCGCCGTGGAGGCGATGATGCTCTCCCTCTGGCGCGGCTGACCCCCGTTTCCCGCCCATCGACACGTGTTGACGACGTGCGGTACGGTCCCGGTGAGCCGCGGTGATCGTGGTGGCACGCAGGGTGAGGTCTACCTGGGGGGAGATCGGATGCCGCGCGGCGAGATCGACGAGGCGTGGATCGAGGAGGCGGTGCGGCGGTACCGCCGGATCGAGTCCCTCCAGGCCGAGTTCGACCGAGCGGTCGACACCGTCGAGGTGACCGTCCGCTCGCCCGACGGGCTGGTCGAGGTGGTGGTGACCGCCGGGGGCCGGATCACCGACGTGCGTTTCCTCGGCCCGCTGCACACCCGGCATCCCCGCGACGTCGCCGGTTCGGTGCAGGCCGCCGTCACGGCCGCCGCCGACGCCGCCCAGTGGGCCCGGGAAAAGCTGCACAACGAGACCTTCACCGCCTACCGCCCCCTGACGGGGGCCTGAGATGGACGCCCTCCGTGCCCTCGCCGCCCGGCTCGACGAGGCCAGCGCCACCCTCGCCGCGCTGGCCCGGACGGTCACCGCGAGCGATCCGCCGCACCCGGCCTTCGGCGCGCACTCCGCCGGCCGCCCCGGTGAGGTCGGTCGGGCCCTGCACCGGCAGTGGACCACCGCCACCGACGGCCGGGCCCGCGAGGCGGGTGCCGCCGCCGCCCGGCTGGCCGCCGCCGCGTCGGCCGTCCGCACCGCCGCCGACCGCTACGCCACCACCGACGACGCCGCCCGCCGCCGGCTGGCCGGGGAGCCGTGATGGACCCGCTGGACCGGCTCGCCGAGCCCGGCCTGGACCTGCTCGCCCGGGTGGACACGCTGCTCGCCGCCGGTGCCCCCGAGGCGCATCCGGTCTGGCCGTTGCTGCGCCGGATGCAGCTGCTGCCGGGGGAGGCCCTGCGCGCCTTCCTCGACCTGCACCCCGCGCCGCTGGCGACCGCCGGGCACGCCGTGCGCCGGCTCGTCCGGGGGTACGACGACGCCTGCGCCGCCCTCACCGACCCGGGCATCTGGTCCGGTCCGGCCGGCTCGTCCTACGACGAGGCCCGCACCGCCCTGCTGCGTCACCTGGACGAGGGTCCGGAGAGCCTGGTGGGCCGGTTGGAGTCGACCGCCGGGTACGCCGACGCGCTGGCCGACTGGGTGGAGGGCAGCCGGCTGGCGGTGGCCCGGGTGCTGGCCGAGGTGCTCGGCTCCACCGAGGCGGTCCGGGTCCGGGCGGCGAGCGGCCCCGGTGCCGGATCGGCCGCCGGGGCCGGTGCGGCGGCCGAGATCGCCACCCGGGTGCTGTCGGTGCTCGGGGTGGCCTACGACGGGGCGGAGACGCTGCTGCGCCAGTGGTCGCCCAGCCTGGCCGAGTCGACCTGGCGGTCGACCGGCGGTCCGTCGTACCACGGCGGCCCGTTGCGGATCGGCTGACCGTGACCGTGACCCGATCCGGCTCCGGGAAGCCGCGTCCTGCCCGGTTCCGGCCGGCCGTCGTAGGCTGATGTCATGGGCATGCTCTGCGCGGTCAGCTTCAACCGGTACGGGCGGCTCTACTACCTCGATCCGGGGGAGTTCCGTCCGCAGGTCGGCGACCGGGTGCTCGTGCCCACCGACGACGGCCCCGAGGTGGCGGAGTGCGTCTGGTCGGCGCAGTGGGTCTCCGAGGAGACCTCCGGCTTCCCGAAGCTGGCCGGCCTGGCCGGTGACGACGACCTGCGCCGCGACGAGGTGCTGCGGCGGCGCAAGGCCGAGGCGAAGGTGGCCGCGAAGCGGCTGATCCGGGAGCACGGCCTGCCGATGAAGGTGGTGGCGGTGGACCATGTCCTGGCCGCCGCCGAGGGCACCGGTGACCGGACGACGGTCTACTTCACCGCCCCGCACCGGGTGGATTTCCGCTCCCTGGTGCGGGACCTCGGGGCGACCCTGCACTGCCGGGTGGAGCTGCGGCAGCTCTCCGCCCGGGATTCGGCCCGGGTGCAGGGCGGCATCGGCTCCTGCGGCCGGGACCTGTGCTGCGCCACCTTCCTCAACGACTTCGAGCCGGTGACCATCCGGATGGCCAAGGACCAGGACCTCCCGCTCAATCCGCTGCGGATCTCCGGGGCGTGCGGCCGGCTGATGTGCTGCCTCAAGTACGAGCATCCGTTGTACGCGACCTTCGCCGAGTCCGCCCCGGCGGTCGGCAGTCGCGTCACCACGCCCGAGGGGGAGGGCCGGGTGGTCGGCCACAGCGTCCCGAGGGACGCGGTGACCGTCCGGCTGGACGCCGACGGCTCGCGCTCGATGTGTTCCCGCGCCGACGTCTGCGGCTCCCGGAGCGCCTACGAGAGCCGTGACCTGACCGGCCCCGAGGGCGCGACGCGCTAACCGGCATACCCCACCCACCCCCGCGCCCCGACCCTCTCGGCCGGAGTTGATCAAAAGGTTTGCGTCACCGGGCGTGGTCAGACCGACGCGAACCTCTTGGTCAACTTCGACGGCCGAAGTAGCCGGGTGGCCGGACGGGGCGGGGGTGGGTCAGGTGAGGGTTACCGGGGGTTCGGCGAGGCGGGGGGTCAGCGGGGTGCCGGGGGCCAGCCAGGAGGCGGTGGCGGACTGGTCGGGGTTGAGCTGCCAGTCGTGGCAGACCCGGTCCACGGCGATCGGATAGACGGTCAGCGTGCCGTCCGGGTCGATGCGCATCCGCAGGAACGACTTGGCGTCCTCGATGCCCTGACCGGCGAAGAGTTCGTTGACGTTGACCCCGAACGCCCCCGCCACCAGCAGGTAGCCGGCCACCAGCTGGGTGGCGACCAGCCCGATCACCGGACCGTAGAGCACGGCGGCGGCGACCGCCGGCAGCGGCCACGGCCAGTGGTAGAACGGCAGGTGCAGCCAGGCCCAGGTGCCGGCGACCGCGAGCGCCACGTGCGCCAGCCCGTGACCGATGCCGAGCAGCCAGTGCCGGACGTGCCGTTTCCCGCTGGCACCGGGCGGCTGGGCGAAGAAGGCCGCGCCGAGCAGCGTCGCCGCCAACATGATCACCAGAGGGACGCTGAGCAGCCGCTGCTCGGTGCCGTTCCGATTGGCCGCGACGCCCGCCATGGCGAGCATCAGCAGCGTGTGCAGGGTGCCGAGCAGGGTGCCGAAGCCCGGGTTGCGCCGGGGCAGCCGGTGGAAGACCCCCCAGCCGTACCGGCGGGAGCGGGCCGCGTCCGGGAACCGGGCCACCAGGTCGTACGCCCGGGTACGGCTGGCCCGGCGGGACAGGGTGTCCTTCGGGGGAACCTCGATCCGCTCGGGCAGGGTGTGCGTCGGGTAGAGGTACGCGCCGCCCCCGCCGCACGTGATGAGCTGTCGCTCCGGCCCGGCGTACCGGGCGTAGTGGTGCAGGTCGCCGGAGAGCAGCAGCCGGACGTGCGCGCCGGTGGGCGCGATGATCGTCCGGACGAAGTAGTCGATCGAGTCGTACGCGGTGGGGTGATCGACGGACTTCACCCAGGTCGGGGCGGGCACCGCCAGGATCACCCGGGAGTCGGGGCCGAGCCGGCGGGCCACCTCGTCGAAGTACGACAGCTGCGGGTCGTCCAGGTAGGACCCCGACTGGTCGTCCAGGCCGAGCAGCCACCACCCCGCCGGCAGTTCCACCGCGAAGTACGACCGGGACTGGCCGGTGCCCCAGCCGCCGAAGTTCCGGTCCCGGGAGCGGACGAAGAGCCGAAGGAAGGCGGTCAGCCCGTCGTACCAGTCGTGGTTTCCGGGCACGGCGAACAGCGTCGGCCGCTGCGGCGGGGCGACCGGGAGCGCCGCCTGGTACGGCCCCTTGCACCGGTCCTCGTACGCCTCGTAGGCCGCCGACGGGTAGACCTGGTCGCCCCCCATCACCAGGGTCTGCGCCCGGGGCAGCCGGTGCCCGTCGACGGTCAGCTCCGGCTGGGCCAGCAGGTACGCCACCGAGTACGTGGCGTCGAACCCGTCACCCAGGTCGGCCACGTAGTCCAGCCAGAGCCCGCCGTCCGGCCCGATCTGTGTGCCGAACCTGGCGTCGAGCGCGTTCTGCAACTCCCGCTTGTCCAGGTACGCCCCGAACAGCATTGCCAGCAGGGTACGGATACCGGTGCTGATCAGCAGGAACGGCGCGAGCCAGGGGACCGGTCGGCGGGGGGTGAAGCCCAACTCCACCGGATCGGTGCCGCGCGGTCGTCGGACGGCCCGCTCACCGGGGGCGTGCTCGGCGTCCGGGTCGGCGTGGTCGTCGCTCACCCGGGCAGCCTAACTGCCGCGCCGGCCACCGATGCTTGTTGATCTCCGCTCGGTCGGGTGCGGGGTGGGAACCCCGTAGGCCCCGGGCCGGGGTGTGCCGTACACTTGGCGATCGTTGCCGCCTTAGCTCAGTCGGCTAGAGCGACGCACTCGTAATGCGTAGGTCGACGGTTCGATTCCGTCAGGCGGCTCAGAATGAGGCCCTGACCAGCAGTTTTGCTGGTCAGGGCCTCGTCTTTGTCGATGTGGTTCTGAGTCCCCTGCCCGCGATCAGGTTCAGCGCACCTGTCGGCGGGGTGCAGGGTCTACCTGGCCCTGCGCTTCCCGCGATCCTGAGGCGCGGTGTCAGCTGAGCGCGGTAGCCAGTTGGTCGTAGGTCGGGGCGAGGTGCCGCAACGTTCGGGCGGCGGATTCCGTGTGTCCGTTGACGATGTCGTGTTGGAGGCTGCCAACCAGCCGGGCCTGCCGGGTGGCGATGCCGGCGGCCTCGTCGCGGCCGAGGCCGGCCAGTGCGGTGGCGGCGTCGGTGAGCCGCCGGGCGCCGACCCGGATCGCGAAATGCGTCAGGTGAGCGTGCGTCTCGGGGTCGAGTCCGTCGGTCACCAGGTCGGCGAGGCGGTGCACCGCGGCAGCGCCGCCGATGGTGCCGGGCGGCACGGCGAGGTCGTCGCGTCCGCGCAGCCAGGCGACCGCGCCGGGCAGGGCCGCCCGCAGCGCTGCCTCGGTGGTGGTCTCGCGGACCCGCCGGAAGTGGCCACGCATGGTGTACGGCTCGGCGTAGTAGGAGGTGATCGTGTCGGCACGCCATGCGGCCAGGAAGTCCCGGGTCGGCAGGGTCGCGTAGGGGCAGCCGTACGGATCGTGGAACCGGACCAGCGTGTCGTCGGCCTCCAGGACGGCGACGAAGTGGTCCGACCCGATCGGTCCGGTCATTCCGGGCACGTGCCGCAGCAGGCCCATCTCCAGCGGTCCGGCCAGGACGGGGCCGGTCGTGACCGCTGCGGTGAGCATCGCCAGGGCCTGCTCGCTGTCGCCGGCACCTTGTCGTCGGCAGGTCCAGCCGAGCAGCGCGATCGCGTCGTCGATGCCGCGGTCGTCCCACCCGTACGGGTCGAACAGCGGCAGCCGTCCGCCGAGCAGATGCATGCCGAACGGCGAGCCGGTCAGCACTTCGATGATCGACGGGGAGGGGGCCGTCGGGCCGAGGGCCATCGCCAGCGAGTTGGCGTAGCAGTAGTGCCCGGAACCGATGTAGGGGTGCATGCTTCAGCTTTCTCCGTTGGTCGAGACGGGGTAGGTGACGTCGAGGAGCGCACCGTCGGTGCCGGGCCGGATCTCGACCGGGCTGGCGACGCTGATCAGGCGGTTCGTGTCGATCCATGCCTCCACCGTCTCGTAGGCGCGCAGGATGTCGGGGAATCCGGCGTCGGCCTCGGCGACCGGCAGGTAGACGTCGGTGCCGGCCGGCGACAGCCGGACCCGCAGGTCGTCGACGGGTTCGACGGCGCCGGTGAACGGCACCGCGACCTCGACAGGTCCGTCGCTGTCGTGGGTCACGAACCCGTGGAAGTGCACCAGGGTCGGCCCGTCGCAGGGCACACCGGTCGCCTGCAGCCGGGCACGGATGCGGTGCTGTGCGTCGGTGACGAAGGTGTCCAGTTCGCCGATGTGCACGCGTCGTTCCTGACCCAGCAGCTTGCGTGGTGGCCTCGATCGCAGCCTCGGAGTGGCGGTGACCGGTGCGGCGGCGCCGTCAAGGGCCTCGATCAGCTCGCGTCGACGGCGGAGCTGGGCCTCCTGGGCTGCCAGCCAGGCGCGAAGTTCGGCCTGGCGGGACTGCGGGCCGAGCTCCAGCAGGGTGGCGACGCGCGCCAGTGGCAGGCCCAGGACGCGCAGCCGGGCGATCAGCCGACCACGGGGAATCTGGTCACGGTGGTAGCGGCGGTAGCCGGTGGCCGGGTCGACACCTACGGGCACCAGCAGACCCTGCTCGGCATAGAGCCGCAGCGCCTTCGACGACAGGCGGGTCGCGGCGCCGAACTCGCCGGGCAGGATCAGCTCCACGTCGTTCACCCGCCCAGCCTGGGCCATTCCCCTGGGGCGAGGTCAAACACGTTCGCGGTCGTCCTCGTCGCCTGGGCGGTGCCGAGGCGAGACGAGGCCCTGTCCTGCCCAGTTCCCCGTGGTCGTTCTTCCCGACCACCCACCCGCCCTCGCAGGCGGTGTTAGCGGTCGACGTCGGCTCGCGCTGCCGTTGTCCTGGTGCGGCACGGTCGGCCGGATCGCGCTGCTCCACCTCGTGGTCGTGACCCGATCCACAGGGGACCGGCCCTGCCCGCACGTCGTCTTCTGCTGTCGTCCGCCGCCAGTGTCCTGCGTGCACTCACCGCCCGCGGCGGCGCGGGGGCAACCGGTTCCAGCCCGACCACGGCTGCGGCGACCTCGGTTTCCCCGTCGGCGTCCAGCCCTGGCCGGTCGAGCTGCCGAAGGGCATGACCTTCGGCAGCGTGGAGTGCGTGAAGGGCTGGGCGGGGGCCGAGGACCCGTGATGGCCTCTAACTGTTCCACCACACCACCGGTACGGGCTGGAAGTACTACGGCGGGGGCAGCGGATACGACTGCAGGAACCTGGGCATCACCGAACCGGCGCCATTCTGCACCTTCTGACCGCCCGTCGGGATAGGTCACCGCGCCGCATTCGCCGTCCCGACCGTGGGCGGGCCATTCGGTACGGGTTTTCCCCGCCGGGGAACACGGAAGAGTGGCCTCTCACCGGGCATCCCCGGTGTGCGGTCACCGTCGGGGTCGCGGCTATCCGTTCCCCTGTCGTCCACCGGCTGATCCCTGCGGATTCGTGCCGGTCCCTCCGCAGTCCGGGCAGATACGAGCCGGGGTGTGCCGGTCCTCAAAGCCGTCCCCGGTGAAGGTGTGGGTCCGCTCCGGCTCACGGTTCAACCAGCCGGTGCCCCGGCACCGTAGGCAGCGTCGGGCGGGCAGGTGCAGCTGGGGTTCCCGCTCTTCCCGGGTCAGGGAACGGGTCGCCGACCAGATGCTGATCACCATGTTGACCACCAGCGCCAGCACGGCGAGTACCAGCAGCACGGCCAGCGCTGCCGCGACCACGATCGCGAGCTGACGCAACTCCATGTGTCCCATCCTCCCACCGGACGGCCGGAGCCGTTCCCGGCACATCGGACGGCGACCCGGCGAACACCGTGGAGGGCGTCGGGGCTGTCCGGTCGACTCCGGTCGACGTTCGGCCGGGGATCGTCGTTGGTCGCCGGAAAATATCCGACGTTGCTATGTGTGCCCTTTTCAATTCGTTCGGTTGTTGGTTGACTGCTCGCCTAGCCAGTATCGCCCGCCTCGGAAAGCAGAAGTCGTAGCGATGACCGAAGTTGTCTCATATTCCGACCCGCTGTCGAAACTCGCCACCCCCGGCGAACGTCTGGGTTGGATCTTCAACGATCGTCACCTCTACCTGCGCCGCTATCCGGAACCTCCACCGCAGCCCCGTCAGGTGTCGACGCATCTGCACGAGCGCCTGGCGCGTGCCCAGCAGTGGACGACCAAGGGGGTGCTCTGGTCGCTCGGCGTGGGCACCGGCCTGGCCTTCCTGTTCTTCTGCTGTGGCGGTCTCACGAGCATGGGCGGTGGCAGCAACGACGGCGGCAGCCTGGTGTTCACCCTCCTGGCCTTCCTCGCGTTCGCCGCCGGTGTCGGGGGCGCGGTGCTGGCCGGTCTGGCGCCCTCGTTCGCCCGCAAGGCGATCGACAACGCCCGGCAGCAGGCCGAGCACGAGTACCACCAGGCGTACGCCGCGTGGGACGCCCGGCGGCAATGGCACGACCAGCAGGAACGGACGCGGGTCGACACCATGTACGAGTGGTCCGCCGCCAGCCCGGCGGCGAGCACCCGACGGGTCGACATCATCGGCGGCACGACGTACGGCTGGGAGGCGGTCCTCACCGTCTTCGGTGGATCGTTGCTCGCCACCCGCGGCCCGATGACCCTGGTCGACTTCACCGGCGAGGTGCCCTACGAGGAACTCAGGCGGCTCGGCGTGGATACCGGCCGGTCCGTGCAGGAGTGCCGGCTGCCGTCCCAGCTCGCCCGGCTCGACCTGGTCGGCGGTCTGGAGCCGAACCAGCTCGTCGACTGCCTGGTCGAGGCGATGTACGGCGACGCGCAGGGCCCCAGCCGGGCCGAGCGGTCGCAGGATGCGATGCTGCTGCGCGAGGTCTGCGACGTGCTGACGCCGAATCTCAGCATGGCCCGGCTGCTGGCCGCCCTGCGGGTGCTCACCGACCGGCCGGTGCAGGCCGCGCTCACGCCGGAGGAGAGCGAGCGCCTGCTCGACCTGCAACCGGACGACAGCCGCCGGCAGATGTACCCTCACCTGCGCCGGATCGAATCCTTCCTGCACCCGCTGGAGGCGATGGGCACCGAGGCGGGCGACCTCTCCAGCGCCGAGCTGACCTGCCTGATCGCCGACAGTGATGGCCGTAACGCCCAGAGCGAGTTGCTCAAGGACCTGCTCGTGCAGTGGCTGGCGCGGCGGGTGCTGCGGAAGAGTGTCCCGCTGGGCTCCCTGGTGGTTATCGGGGCGGACGAGGTGAACCACCGGGCGATCGAGAAGCTCAGCACCCTCTGCGAGCGGCGGAACATCCGGCTGGTGCTGTTCTTCGGCCACCTGCGGGAGGAGTCGCTGCACACCATCGGCGGCGGTGAGGTCGCCCTGATGCGGCTCGGCAACCACCAGGAGGCCACCCAGGCCGCGGACTTCATCGGCAAGGGGCACCGGTTCGTGCTCAGCCAGCTCACCCGCACCCTGGGCGGCAACGAAACGCACACGCTGGCCGACACCTACGGCGAGTCGGAGTCCCAGGGTGGCAGCTCCGGCACCAGCCGCAGCTTCATGACGGCCAGCACCCAGCGCGGCAGCAACTGGAACAAGACCCGGAACTGGAGCCAGACCGAGTCGGTCGCCAAGGGAACGAACTGGAGCGACGCCCAGGCGGCCCAGCGGGTGTACGAGTACGCCGTCGAGCCACGGGTGCTCCAGGACCTGCCCGAGTACGCGATGCTCCTGGTCAAGGCCGAGGGCCGGGGTTCGGTCGTACAGGCCGTCGAGGTCGACCCGGCGATCGTCACCCTCCCCCGGGTGTCGATGACGCCGGTCGACCTGCCACCGTTGCCGGACCCCGCCGAGGCGGTCATCCCGGCCAGCCGGCAGCCCAGCCAGGTCATCGTGTCGCAGCCGCAACCGCTGGCGGCCGCGGAGACCACCCCGCAGCAGGTCGCCGGGTCGGTGCTCCCGGGCTGGGGGGCCGCGCCCGGCCACCAGCCGCAGCCGGAGTACCGGCAGCGGCCGTACCAGGGACCATGGGGTGGGCCACGGTGACCGGTGCCGGTCCGCTGCTCGCACGGCTCGCGGTCAGTCGGGTCGTCGAGCTGCCGCGCCGGCCACCGTCCGGCCGCGACGACGCGGGAGCGGACGTCTCCCGGCGGCAACGGTTGGCCGGCATCGTCTCGGCCTACCATGCCGGCACGGCTCTGCTGCTCGGCTGGCACCGGGCCGCCGCCGCCGAGCCGGTCGAGGTGTTCGCGGCCGGCGGGATCAGCGGTGGGCCGGACCCGCGCGGGCTGACCCCGCTGTCCCTGCCACCGGGTGCGCTCGGACGCCCGTACGCCGGCCCGGACCTGCTCGGGAAGCTACGCGCGGTACCGTGCTGGACCCGGGTGGCCGGGTTGAACGACGGTCTCCTGACCGACGACCCGACGCTACGCGACGAGGACGTCCGACCCACGCTGGACGAGTGCCTGCTGCACGTCTGGCACCCCGGGTTCGCCTGGTTCGTGCTGGCCGAACCGGTGCCGCCGGCCGAGATCGGCACCGTCGCCCGGCAGGTCGCCCTCGAAGAGCGGCAGGCGCAGTCCAGGGCGCAGTCGCCGGAGCAGGCGGTCGCCGCGGCCCGGTTGCAACGCCGGCACCGGGAGCTGCAACAGGGCCGGTCCACCGGCATGTGGCGGGTCCACCTGCTGGCCGGGGGTGACTCGCCGGCCGCCGCCGGCTCGGTCGCCGGGCTGCTCTGCGCCTCCGCCGACCTGGGCCGTCAGCCGTACGCGCTGGCACCCACCGGGATCACCGGCGACCTGGACAAGGTCCTCGCCCTGGACGACGTACCCGACTCCCCGGTGCTGGCCGGCTCCCCGCTGGTCGCCTCGCTGGCGGTGGCGCCGGTCGAGGAGGTGCCCGGCCTGCGGTTCGCGATGCGCTCCGAGTTCGACGTCACCCCGGAGACGGCCGGTCAGGGGTCGGGCGCGCTGTCCCTGGGGGCGGTGCTGGACCGTTCCGGGACCGCTGTCGGTGCCCTGGAACTCCCGCGCGGCAGCCTGAACCGGCATGCCTTCGTCTGCGGGGCGACCGGCGCGGGCAAGTCGCAGACCGTGCGGCACCTGCTGGAGGGCGTTACCGCCCACGGGTTGCCGTGGCTGGTGGTGGAGCCGGCCAAGGCGGAGTACCGGCAGATGGCCGACCGGATCGGCGGGCCGCACGTGATCGCCATCCGGCCCGGCGACACCGAGGCGCCCCCGGCCGGCTTCAACCCGTTGCGCCCGGCCGACGGCTTCCCGTTGCAGACCCACCTGGATCTGACCCGGGCACTGTTCCTCGCCGCTTTCGCGGCCGACGAGCCGTTCCCGCAGGTCCTCAGCGCGGCGTTGACCCGCTGCTACGAGGAGCTGGGCTGGGACCTGGCGCTCGGCGAGGCCCGGGTGCCCGGTCACCACCCGCGCTATCCGACGCTGGGCGACCTGCAACGCACGGCGGAGGTGGTGGTCGACCAGATCGGGTACGGCAGGGAGATCACCGACAACGTCCGGGGGTTCATCAGGGTCCGGCTCTCCAGCCTGCGCCTCGGCACCACCGGCCGGTTCTTCGAGGGCGGTCATCCACTGGACCTCGCCGGCCTGATGCGGCACAACGTGGTCTTCGAGATCGAGGACGTCGGCGACGACCGGGACAAGGCGTTCCTCATGGGTGGCCTGCTGATCCAGCTCACCGAACACCTGCGGGTGCTGCACCGGCGGGATCCGTCGCTGGCCGCGCGGGGGCTGCGCCATCTCAGCGTGTTCGAGGAGGCGCACCGGTTGCTGCGCCGCACCGAGCAGCCGGGGCCGGCGGCGCACGCGGTGGAGTTGTTCGCCGCGCTGCTGGCCGAGATCCGGGCGTACGGCGAGGGGTTGGTCATCGCCGAGCAGATCCCCGGCAAGCTGGTGCCGGACGTCGTGAAGAACACCGCCATCAAGATCATGCACCGGCTGCCGGCCGCCGACGACCGCGCGGCGGTCGGTGCCACCGTCAACCTCACCGAGCGCCAGTCCCAGTACCTGGTCACCCTCCCTCCGGGGACCGCGGCCGTGTTCACCGACGGGATGGACCAACCCGTCCTGGTACGCATGCCCGACGGCACGCCCCGGGAACAGGGTGGCCGGACGCCGACCGCCCCGGTCACCGCGGTCATCGGCCGCCGGAGCGGGACGTGCGGGGCGTCCTGCCTGGGCGCGGCGTGCACGCTGCGCGACATGCGGACGGCGCAACACCACCTGGAGGACGAGCCCTGGCTGGCGGTGTGGGCCGAACTCGGGGTGCTCGGCCACCTGACCGGCTGGCCCACACCGGCCCTGCGGGCACACCGGCTCCGGCAGCTCCTCGACCTTCCGCCGCGGCTGCGGGAGTGCGCGCTGTCGCACGCGGTGGACGAGGCGGTGGCGGCCCGCTCGCCGGTGCTGTCGACGCGGTCGGACCCGGCGTCGGTCGCCCGGCACGTGCTCGACTCGATGGCCGGCTACCTGGACGGGGTGTTCGTCTGCGCGGACGAGGAGTTGGAGTTCCTGGCCCGGCCCTATCGGTGGTCCCGGCTCGCCGACATCCTGCACGCGGCGTCGACAGTGGACGCCTCGGCCCCACGGCACCCGCTGTCCACCTCGTGGGCCTCGGTGTACGGCCGGGAGATTCCCGGCGAGACCGTCGGTGTGCAGGCGGCGACGGTACGTCGGTGGCTCGACGACGACATCGCGGACCCGGCGGTACGGCGGACCGTGGCGCTGGGGACACGGACACCCGGGACGTTGGAACGGGCGGTGGGCGGGGTGTTCGAGGCGGAGGACTGGGCCGACCGGATCGGGTCCGTGCTGGCCGGCAACTTCGTCAGGTGCCACTGGCCCGAGCGCTACCTGGTGGCGTCCGGTGCCTGACAGGCGACCCGGGGTGCCCGGGTCGGGGCGCGGGGAGTCGGTGCGCTGATGGTGGAGAGCGTCCAGGAGACGAAGCCGCCGGAACCGCCCGCGAAGCCGCAGGAGGTGCCGAAGCCGACCGCGCAGTCGGAGCGTGCGGAGGCCCGGGATCCGGGTCGACCGGGCGAGTCGCAACTGTCGGCCCAGCAGGACGCGCGCGACGCCGCCCGGTCCGAGCACGCGGCGGCGACGGACGGGCGCGAGCCGGACGGGCCACGGTCCACACCGGAGGATCCGGCACAGCGGCCCCGCGACACCGATGCCGGGCAACGCCCGGACGGACCGCAGGACGCCCAGCGTCCGGACGAGTCGCAGGGTGGACACGGGTCGGACGAGTCGCAGGGTGGGCACGGGTCGGACGAGTCGCAGGGTGGACAGCGCCCGGATGAAGCGCAGGGTGTGCAGCGTCCGGTGGAGCCGCAGGACGGGCGCGGGCCGGACGAGCCGCAGGGTGCGCGGGAGTCACCGGAGGTCACCCCCGTGGAGCGGGATGCGGATACCCCGGTCGGGGAGCAGGTCGGAGAACATGCCGCCGTCCGGGAGGCCGCCGCCGCCGAGCGGGCCGAGGCCGTGGGGGACACGGATGGACCCGACGCCGCCGGACCACGGTCCGACCCGTTACCGGACCAGCCGGAGCCTGACCGGCCGGAGCCTGACCGGCCGGAGCCTGACCGGCCGGAGCCTGACCGGCCGGAGCCTGACCGGCCGGAGCCTGACCGGCCGGAGGCCGACCAGGGGAGGGCGCGACCTTCGGCGGAAGCCGCCGACGAGGCAGGCGACGCTTCGACCGCTCCTCCGGACGACTCCGCCGGTGACCGGGAGCGCGGCCGGGACACCGCCCCACAGCCCGATCCGGCCCCCGATCTGCCCTCCGACACGTGGGAACCGGGCACCGAAGGGGTCTTCCCCTCGCCGGGGAACGGCTCGACGGCCGTCGAGACCGCCGGGGAGGCCCGTGACCTCACCAGGGTCGGTGACAGCTCGGGACCGTGGTACGACGCCGGCACCAACCACCGGGAGGGTGGCGCGGTCCAGCAGGAGACCGGGGGATCGTGTGTGTCGGCGTCCGGGGAGATGCTCACCGACGGGCGGATCACCCAGTCGGAGCTGTTGACGAAACTCGGCGACTGGTCGAACCTGACCGCGCTGCGCAACGAGCTGAACGACCGCGACGGCGACGGCACCTGGACCGGCCACTATTTCGTGGACGGCAGCGATGCCGTGCGCCGGGCGTCTGAGGGTCCGATGGCGGCGCAGGTGCAGGCGCCGCGTGGTCCTGCGCACATGGTCCTGTTGGAACCGGGAGAGAACGGATCGTTCACCGTACGCGATCCCTTCGATGGCAGCTCGTACGATGTCGACGGTGCCTGGGTCGAGAAATACGTAGCGGGAGGGGTGTTCCGGTGAGCCCATCGCGGATGAGGCAACTGACCGCCGTCGCGGACGACACCTACGAGGTCGTGTTCGACGGCACCGTGGAACCGTCGACGGTGCTCTGCACGGTGGACATGTCCAGCGGCGTGCCCGGCGTGAGTGTGCGGCCGGACCCGTTCATGTCCGGTGACTACGGCGATCCACGGCCGATCATGGCGGCCGTCGTCGCGATGCACCGGGCACGCCACCCCGAGAGCTAGGACCTGCGTCGAAGTCGGTGCCGGGGCTTGAGCTGGTTTGAGGATCTTCGCGGGTCGGAGATCGAAAGAGTATGCCCTGTTCCGCCGCTGGCAGCGCGATGGCACCTGGCGGCAGGTGCTGACGGGGTGGCGATCCGTCCCTTCGTCGACGCTGACGACGAACGCCACCCACCGTTCGTCCGCATCAGGACGCCCATCAGCTTGTCACGAGTGCCGACCGTCGAACGAATGCAGACATTGGTGGGTTGAGATCTTACTCGATCTCGGCGGAGTGTCGAACTATCACTGATACATAGATAATGCCGCATCACCTCCAGAATCGGATGCGCACCGGAATGAATCATGAATGAGCCGTACCGCGCCATACGAATCATCACTCCGGACAATGCGCTCTGCTAACCTGGCACGGCCTACGGAGCGAAACCGGACGCTTACCGCAAGGAGTGGCAATGATCAAACCGGTGGTACTGAGGCTCTCCCTGGTTTTGGCTATCCTGACCGCGCTGGTCGGTGTCCGGCCGACAGCGGCCTTCGCCCAGCCCGCGAACGACGAATTCGCCAGCGCCACGACGATCGGCAGCCTGCCCTTCCAGACAACGCAGGACACCAGCAGCGCCACCACCGATCCGGCGGATCCCGGGGAATGCGGAGAGTATCAGTCCGTCTGGTTTACTTTCACCCCCACCAAGGACACCCTGATCCAGGCGAGCACCCTCGGGAGCGACTACAGCACGGTCCTGTCCGCCTGGAGTGGCCCCTCCGGGTCGCTGGACCTCGTAGCCTGCAACGAAAGCTACGGCGACGCGGATTCCCGGATCACCTTCACGGCCACCGCGGGCACCACCTACCACTTCATGGTCACCTCGTACTTCGAGGCGGAGGCCGGTGAGCTGACGTTCTCCCTCAAGCGGGCCAACCGGCCGAAGAACGACAGCTTCGCCGCCGCCAAGGTGATCGACAAGTTGCCGTTCTCACGCGCGGTGGATCTGGACACCGCGAGCATGGAGGTCGGCGAACCGACCGCCTGCCTCGCTGCGAAGCAGACGCGCTGGTACTCGTACACCCCCACGGTCACCCGCTCCATCACCGCCTCAGCGGGCTACTGGGGCTCGGTCGCCGGCTACAGCGGGACGTCGTTGACGAATTTAACCCTGCTGGGCTGCTCATTCCGGTACAACGTCCCGTTCACCTTCCGGGCGGAAGCTGGCACGACCTACCTGTTCCAGGTCGACCTGCGGTGCTGCCCGACCGAACCGAGCACGGGGCCGGCCGAACTCGACGTCCACGTCACGCCGAACCCGAATGCGGATTTCTCCTACAGCCCCACTGATCCGAGCACCCTGGACACCGTCTCCTTCCATGACTACTCGTTCGACCCCGGCCGGGTGGAATTCGCCTCACGGCTGTGGAAATTCGGTGACGGAACGACGTTCGAAGGGCTCTCTCCCACTCATCGGTACGCGGCCGACGGTGACTACCGGGTAAGTCTGACCGTCACGACCCTTGATGGCCGAAAAGGGAAGACGACCAAGGTCGTTTCGGTACGGACCCACGACGGGGCAGTCGCCCGTCCGGCCGCACCGGCCATGAATTGGCAGGACAGTCGATCAAGTTCTAGGACACGGTGACGGCCCGAGACCAGACTGCGGGAGGCATCGCGTTCCGCGCCGACGCGACCCTTGTCGACACGCCCGACGCACTCCCTGCCGACACCAGCTCGCTTTCGCGCACCATGAAGCGTTCTGAGCCTCACCGGCAGTAGGCCGATCTGCCGTCGGAGTTCCGTCGACCGACTTCGACACACGGCTCAGCCGTACGGTCGCGCAGGAACCTCGGCGGCGGGGCCGGTCCGCCGCCGAGGCGTCCCACCTGGAGAGCGTCCGTGCGCGATGATGGGTTTCCTGCCGGGTGTGGATGGGGGTCGGTCGCCGTGGTCGAGGACGTTCGTGAGATCGGCTCCCCTGCGGCGGAGCGCCCCCGCCCGACCCGTGAGGTGCCCGCCCCCACGGCCGGGGCGGGTGGTCCGGGACCGCAGGTCGACGAGCACGCGGCCATGCGCCAACTCGTCGCCCGCCAGTACGCCGACGCGCTCGGCAAGCGGTACGAACCGCCGCGTGAAGAGGCGGACGCCGACGAGAAGCCACGGTTCGAGAACGTGGAGATCGACAAGCGCAAGATCTCTGAATACGTGCTGAACGCCGAGCACCCGGACGGGCGGCACACGTTCCGGGTGATCAACTCGGCCACCGGATTGACGGCCGGGGACGCCGACCAGATCGAGGCGCAGATCAGGGCCGGCGTCAGGAACGGCACACCGCTCGCCGGCAAGAGCGATCAGTACGGCCAGCGCTGGAGCGTCGACGTGCCCATGACCGGGCCGGCCGGCACCATGACGGTGCGGACCGGATGGATCGTGGAGCCCGGCAGCGACCAACCACGCCTGACCATCGTTTCGCTCCTGCCGACTGGTAGGTGAGGAGAGGCCGTGAAGATGCTCGACGTGGTGCGGCTCAACAGTGACCTTCCTGAGGAAGGGCTGCCGGCGGGAGCCGAGGGCACGATCATCGAGGTGTACGAGAAGCCCGAGCCCGCGTACGAGGTGGAGTTCACCGACGGCACCACGGCTGCCGTGAAGCCCGAGCTGCTCAGTCCCCGCTAGTCGTCGCGGCGTGCTCCCGCCGGGGCGGTGGCGCGGGCGGGGTGTCCCGGGTCACGGGCGGCTACGGTGCTCCTCCGGCGGGGCGGACCGTCGGTGGACCCTCAGGGGCGGATCGGGGCGTCCGGTCCGGTGCCGGCCTTCTCGGCGGTGGTCCTGAGGTCGGTGAGCCACGCCTCCAGCCCGTACCCGAGATAGGCGGTGGAGGTCGCGGCGTCGGCCTCCACCTGGTCGCCGGTCCAGGTCTCCTCGGTGCGCACCAGCACGCCGTCGGCGACCTCGGTGAAGGTCCAGACGTGCACGCCGTTGTCGATGCGCAGTCCGTCGCCGATCGCCGGACCGGTCCACCGGATGCACCGGTACGGCGTCAGGTGCGTGACGGTGGAGGTGATGACCAGCGTGGTCGCCGGGGTGATGGGGGTTTCCGGGACCGGGGTGGTCCAGCGGAACGCCGACCCCGCGCGCAGTTCACCGGCGTCGAGGCGCTCGATGCCGGTGACCGGCGCCTGCCAGGTGGGCCAGCGCTCGACGTCGGTCTGGAGGTGCCACACGGTGTGCAGTGGCGCGTGGATCAGCGTCTCCGAGCGGTAACGGATGCGGGCGGCCGGGTCGACCCCCTGCCCGTCGCAGCTGATCACCGGTTGCGTGGTCGATGACATGGTGTCTCCCCTTCGGTTTGGCTATCTGGTGTCGCTCTGGTTAGAGACTATAACTGTCGTCCCGCTGCCGTCAATAGCAAAAGTGATAGCCTGTAACAACAGTGACGGTGGAGGCGTGAATGGGCACCGAGACGACCGGTCCGCGGGAGCGGTACCGCGCCCAGGTGCGGGCGGAGATCAAGCAACGGGCGTGGGAGCAGCTCGCCACGACCGGGGTGGCAGCGCTGTCCCTCAAGGCGATCGCCGAGCAACTCGGCATGAGCGGCCCGGCCCTCTACCGGTACTTCGCCAGCCGGGACGAGCTGATCACCGCCCTGATCCGGGACGCCTACCGCAGCCTCGCCGACGCGCTGCGGGCCGCCGCCGACGCCGGAGCGGACATCGCCGGGCTGGCCCACGCCGTACGTGCCTGGGCACTCGACGAGCCTCAGCGCTACCTGCTGGTCTACGGCACGCCCGTCCCCGGCTACCACGCACCCGACGACACCACCGCCATCTCGGGCGAGATCATGGCGACGGTGCTCGCCGTATACCGCCGGCGTGACGTCCCGCCGTCGGGGCGACGGTTCGAGACCCACCTCGACGCGCACCGCGGCTGGGCCGCCGACCCGACGGTGACCGCCGCGACGCTCCGTCAGGCCCTGGCCTTCTGGACGCGGGTGCACGGCGTGCTGTCGCTGGAGCTCGCCGGCCACTTCGCCGGGATGGGCTTCGACCCCGGCCTGCTGTTCGACGACGAGATCGACGACCTCCTGCGCCGCTGACAGCCCCACCTCGCCCACGGCGGGACGCCCACCGGCCTGGCTATCCTGGGCCGGTGCTGCTGCCCCTGCCGCCCGGTGACTTCCGGGCCTACCTCTTCGACTGCGACGGCACCATCGTCGACTCCATGCCGGTGCACCATCTGGCCTGGCGGGCGGCGCTCGACGAGTGGGGCTGCGACCTGCCCGAGGATCTCTTCTACGCCTGGGGTGGCCGCCCGGTGGCCGACATCGTCGTCGACCTCAACGCGCGGCACGGGCTGAGCATGCCGGTCGAGCTGGTGGCCCGTCGTCGGGAGGACGCCTACCAGAGCTTCCTGCCGCAGCTCACCGCCGTGCCGGGGGTGCTGGCGCACATCGAGCAGGCGTACCGGCGGGTGCCGTTCGCGGTGGTCTCCGGCAGTACCCGCGAGTCGGTGACCGCCTCGCTCACCGCGCTCGGCCTGCTCGACCGGTTCGACACGCTGGTGTGCGCGGAGGACTACGCGCGGGCCAAACCGGACCCGGAGTGCTATCTACTGGCGGCCCGGCTGCTCGACGTACCGCCGGAGCAGTGCCTGGTCTTCGAGGACACCGACCTGGGGGTCGCGGCGGCGACGGCGGCGGGCATGGCCTCGGTCCGCGTCCCGCCGCCCTGGCAGCGCTGAGCCCACCTGGCAGCGCCGCCCCGGTAGCGCTGAGTCCGCCTGGCAGCGCTGACCCGGCAGCGCTGAGTCCGCCTGGCAGCGCTGACCCGGCAGCGCTGAGTCCGCCTGGCAGCGCTGACCCGGCAGCGCTGAGTCCGCCCGGCAACACCGACCCGGCCGCCGGCCGGTCAGCGCTCCCCGGCCGAGATGGTCCGACGCAGCAGCTCGCCGATCCGGCGGGCCTCGGCGTCGGTGGGACCGGCGAGCGGGAAGACCCGGCGCAGCGTGGGTATGCGTTTGCTCTGCTCGACCCGGCTGCGGGGGTGCAGCACGATCAGCTCCGGGTCGACCGTGGTCATCCGACCGACCCGATCCCAGGCCAGCAGCCAGCGCCCGTGGAACCGGCGGTGCTGGTGGCTGGCCGGCACGACCAGCTTCAGGGCGACGGAGAGCGCGCCCTCCGGCTGCTGGCCGTTCGGCGCGTCCACCCGCATCCGGAGCAGGGTCAACCCGGTCCGGCTCTCCGCCTCGAACTGGTACGGCCACTCGCCGGAGGCCCGCCGGGGAACGACCCGGCTGGTCACGTACCTCAGTCGGGCGTGCTCCAGCACCTGGTGCATGAACGCCCCGTCGTTGCGGCGGACCTCGGTGGACCCGGGGGTGTCGGCGAGCGCCGCGAGCAGCGCCTGGCGTACCTCGGTGACGGTGGGCCGCCGGCTGGCCTTCGGCTGGGTGGCTTCGGCGTAGAGGCTGGTGACCGCCGCGACGAGGGCCGGGTCGAGTTCCTGGCCGGCGATGGCCTTGCGGAGCCGGCGGAGGTTGCCGGTGGCGTCGTCCCGGCGCGGGTCGGCGCTGGTGAAGACGTGGAAGAGCAGTTGGCCGAGGCCGTAGACGTCGGCCGAGGCGGCCTTGCGCAACTGCGGGTCGTCGTTGTCGGCCAGCTCCGGCGCGGTGTACCCGCTCTCGTCGATGATCAGCCTTGTCGACCGGGTCGCCTTGGGGAAGTACGCCAGGTCGAAGTCGGTCAGCACCGGTTCGGGGCCGCGCGGCGTCGGCCGGAGCAGCACGTTCGAGGGCTTGATGTCCCGGTGGGTGGTCTCCCGCTCGTGCGCGTGTTCCAGCGCGGACGCCACGTCGGCGAGCAGCCGTAACCGGTCGCGCGCGTCGTCGACCCAGTAGTTGGTCAGGTCACCCCCGGTGACCAGCTCCATCACGATCGCCGGGGGCACCTCCAGGTACTGCTGGACGGTCACGATGTTGCGGTGCTTCAACCGGGCCATCGCCCGGAACCCGCGGGCGAACCGGGCCAGCCGCTCGGACTCGTCGAGCCGGTCCGAGTGGTACGCCTTCCAGGCCAGGTCCGGCCCGCGTGACCCGGGACTGATCAGCTCCCACACCACGCCGAACCCGCCCCGGCCCAGCTCCCGGCCGATGGTCCCGCGGGCGGTACGGATGCCGGGGCGTACCGCCGCGAGGTCGGTGAACCGGGACCGGACCATCAGCCGGGCGCGCTGGAAGCGTTCGTCGCGGAGCAGGTCCGGCTGGCCGGCCTCCTGCCGGCGGAACCAGTCGGTGGTCTGGACCAGGGTGCCCTGCATCCGTTGCCAGCCGGTGCGGTCCCACTCGGCCGACGACGGGCTGATCAGCTCCCACGCCTCGTCGGCCCAGCGCTGCGCCTCCGCCACGATCTCCTCCCGGGCGGCGCCCTCGACCGGCGGGATGACCGTGGGCGGCTGCCCGCCGTCGACGATGACGAACGGCCCGAGATGGTCGGTGGACATCAGCGGGGTGGGCAGGTGCCGGGCCGCCAGGTCGGCGCAGACGGCGTCGAAGAGGCTGTTCGCCGTAGTCTGGCCACGGGTGTCCCGCGCGGCGAGCCCGGCCACCACGGCCCGGGTGAACGGGCTACCGGAGCGGCCGACGTCGGCGGCCTCGGCGAGCGGGTCGCAGGCGGCGATGACGGCCCGACGCTGCACCACGTCGCCGAACATCTGCACCGCCGCCCGGGCGTCCATCCCGGTGGCCCGCCGGTCGAGGGGTACGGGGTGGCAGCAGTCGAGCAGGATGAGCCACCGCTCGTCCCGGTCGTAGCGAGGCTGGCGGATGATGTCGGGGAAGTTCTGGATCGGCAGCCCCTCGTTGCCGGGTTCCCCGTCGACGGTGGCGAGCACGTTGATCCGGTCGTCGGCGGTGCGGCCGTGCCCGCTGAAGTAGAAGATCTTGAACGGGGCCGGATGGTCGCGGAGCTGCCGGATGGCGAGCTGCAACCGGGCCAGCGTGACCTGGTGGTCGACCAGCGGGGTGATGCTGGCCGCCGGGTCGATGGCGGTGACGGCGGCCGTCATCAGCGACACGTCGACGACCGGGTTGAGCAGTGGCTCGTCCGGATATGCGGCGATCCCGACCAGCAGCGCGGCCGTCGTCGGGGCTGCCGGGGTGGTCAACGCAGCTTGTCGAGATCGGTGAGTACGTCGTCGACCGTGCCGTCCAGCCGGTGTTCCCGGCTGCCGCCGTCGTCGGTGGGCAGGATGACGGTGATCCGGGCCCGCGCCGACGGGGCAGCCGGCTCGGTGAAGCGCTTCCGGACCAGGTCCACCAGGACGTCGACGAGAATGCCGGTGACGACCGCGCTGGTGCTGACCAGGACCGGCAGCACCAGCGCGGTCGTCGGGTCCTTGCTGCGGCCCAGGTCGTCCTCCGTGTACGGGGGGACCTCGACGGTCAACCCGGCGGCCTCCAACGCCCCGATCACCGCGGGGGTGGAGTCGGGCAGCACCCGCGCCTGCTCCGCCACCCCCGGAATGCCCCACCGGATGTCGACCTGTGCCACGACCGTCCCCTCTCGACGGTTCCACCGTAGGGGGGTGCGGCGACCCCGACCACGGTGATCACCGTCGGAAAGTCGACTGCGTGGTCAGCCCCGGTACAGCTTCTCCGCGTACCCGGGGCCGTAGTAGCGCTCCAGGTCGGCCAGGCTCTCCGCCGGGGCCTCCACCTCCTTGATCAGGCGGGCCCGGGACGGCAGCACGTCCGGCCGCCAGGTCTCCGGCCGCCACAGCTCGGCGCGGAGGAACGCCTTCGCGCAGTGGTAGAAGACCTGCTCGACGGCCACCTCGACGGCCAGCACCGGCCGGTGCCCCTGGACCACCATCTCGTCGAAGTAGGGCGCGTCACGGACCAGCTTCGCCCGCCCGTTGATCCGCAGGGTGTCCGTCCGGCCCGGGATCAGGAAGATCAGCCCGACGTGCGGGTTGTCGAGGATGTTGCGGTACCCGTCGGCCCGCCGGTTGCCCGGCCGCTCCGGAACGGCGATCGTCCGGTCGTCCAGCACCACCGTGAAACCGGCCGGGTCGCCCTTGGGGGAGACGTCGCAGCTGCCGTCCGCGCCGGCCGTGGCGACCAGGCAGAACGGCGAGGCGGCCAACCACTGCCGGTCCCGCTCGTGCAGCACGGCACGCTCCTTGACCGCCGCCCGGGGCATCGGTGCCCCCAGCAGCGCCCGCAACTCCTCGTGTGAGGTGATCTCCGCCGTCACGTCCGCCTCCCCCGTCCGTTGATCTCGGTGGCGGGCGGTGCGCACCGGCCGCCGTCCGTCAGCCTAGGCGGGCGTGGCGAGACCGGCCCCCGTCGGCGGCGGTTCCGGCTCACCCCGCCCCCCGACGAAGCCGTGGAGGGCCGCCATGGAGAGCCGACTGAAGGTGCTCGGGCACCCGGTGCACCCGATGCTGGTGATGTTCCCGGTCGCCCTGCTGGTGACCGGCACCCTCTTCGACGTGGTCGACACCGTCGGCGGCCCCGACTTCCTCGCCGAGGTGGCGTACTGGAACATCACCGTCGGCCTGGTCGGCGGCCTGCTGGCCGCGGCGGCCGGCACGTTCGACCTGCTGGCCATCCCGTCCGGCACCCGGGCCAAGCGGGTGGCGCTCACCCACGCGGCGGCGAACGTCGCGGTGATCCTGCTCTTCGCGGCCGTCTGGGCGGTCCGGATGAACGCCGGCTCCCGGGCGGCCGGCGGCGCGCTGATCGCCATCGAGGTGGTCGGCCTGGCCATCCTCGGCGTCAGCGCCTGGCTCGGCGGGGAACTGGTCGACCGGTTGGGCGTCGGGGTCGACCGGGACGCCGGCCTGGACGCCCCCAGCTCACTGCGGCCCGCCGTGGCCAGCCGACCGATGGGAGAGGTGCGATGACCGAGCAGCCGGACCGGGGGTGGCGCAGCCGGCCGCAGGACCGGGATCCCGGGGGCGAACTCCAGTCGCTGCACGCCGAGCTGAGTCGCCTGGCCGGCGGCCGGGCACCCGCGCCGGAGGTGGAACTGACCGAGGTGGCCGACGGCTGGGAGGCGGTGGTCCGGCTGCCCGGGGTGGCGCCGGAGGAGGTCGCCGTCGAGCTGGACGGGCGCGAACTCTGCGTCCGGGCGCGGTCGGAGGCCGAGGTCAACGCCGACCAGGGCATTCCCGGCGGTGTCGAGACCCGGGGCTTCGAGTACCGGGTGGACCTGCCGTCCCGGGTGGACCCGGACACCATCGACGCGGTGATGGACCACGGCCTGCTCCGGATCCACCTGCCCCGGGCGGCCCGGCCCGCGCCGCGCACCATCACCGTCGGCCGCACCGACCATCCACCCGACCCGACCCGTAGCGGTACGCCCATGGGCGCGGACCCGGCCGCCGACCGGGAACTGCACCGTCCGGGCACCACCGTCGACCCGCTCGACCGGGCGTAGGCCACGGTGGGCACCCTGACCCTGGGCGGTCCGGTGGGCGAGCGGGTGCCCGACGTGGCCCGGATCGCGGTGCTGCGGGCCAACGCGCTCGGTGACCTGGTCTTCCTGCTGCCCGCCCTGGACTCGCTGCGGGCGGCGTACCCGACGGCGGAGATCGTGCTGTTCGGAGCGCCCTGGCACGCGGCGCTGTGGCGCGACCGCCCCGGCCCCGTCGACCGGGTGCTCGTCGTCCCGCCGGCCCCCGGCATCCGCGACCCCGGCCCCGACGAGCCGCCGGGCTCGCTCGACGACTTCCTCGCCGACGCGGCCCGGGAGGGCTACGACCTGGCGTTGCAGGTGCACGGCGGCGGGGCGAACTCGAACCCGGTGATGAGCCGGCTGGGGGCCAGGGTCACCGCCGGACTGCGCGCCGAGGACGCCCCACCCCTGGACCGCTGGCTGCGTTACGTCTACTACCAGCCCGAGGTGATCCGCTACCTGGAGGTGGTGGCACTGGTCGGGGCGGAGCCGGTGACCGTCGTACCGACGCTGGCGGTGACCGACGCGGACCGGGCCGAGGCGCGGACGGCGCTGGGCGAGCCGGACCGGCCCCGGGTGGCGCTGCACCCCGGGGCGACCGACACCCGGCGGCGCTGGCCGGCGCGAAGCTTCGCCGAGGTGGCCCGGGTGCTGCACGACGACGGGTACGAGGTGCTGGTCACCGGCACCCCCACCGAGCGGGCGGTGGTGGACGAGGTGGTGGCGGCGGCCGGGGTGCCGGTCCGCCCGCAGGTCGGCACGCTCAGCCTCGGCGGGCTGGCCGCCGCGTACGAAGGCTGTGGGCTGGTGGTCTCCAACGACACCGGCCCGCTGCACCTGGCCGGTGCGGTGGGCACCCCGACGGTGGGCGTCTACTGGGTCGGCAACATGATCAACGGGGCGACGCCGCTGCGCGCCCGGCACCGCCCGATCGCCGCCTGGACGACACGCTGCCCGGTCTGCGGGGTCGACTGCACGCCGGGGATCTATCCGCACCGGCCGGGCGACGGCACCTGCCCGCACCGGGACTCGTTCGTCGCCGACGTGCCGGTGGCGGAGGTGCTGGAGGCCGCCGCCGACCTGCTCCGCCCCGGGCCGGGCGCGGCGACCGCCCGCTGACCGTGCCGTGCCCCCACCCGACCGGCGGACGGGTAGGGGTGCGGCGTCCGGGCCTGGTCAGGCCGGTTGTGTCATGGTGCGGCGTCGGGCCGGCTCAGGCCGGTTGGGCGGTGTCGGCGTGGGTCGGTCGGGTGGCGTCGGCGGCGGTCCGCCGGGCCGGGTCGGCGGCGGTCGGCCGGGTGGCGTCGACGTGCACCGGGTGGGCGGTGGTCGGGGTGGTGTCGGCGGCGACGACCTCCCAGGCCTCGACCGCCCGCTCGGTGACCGTGGTCGGCGACTCCAGGTGGTACGCGCCGCTGGGCAGCACGCCCGCGCCGCCGTACCGGGCCAGCACCGCGAGCTGGGCGGCGACGTCCTCGCCCTGGTGGTTCTCCGGCACCCGCCGCCAGAACTCGAAGCCGCCCGAGTCGACCAGCGCGGCCCGGTCGTAGAGCACGCAGCCGCCGATCCAGGAGACCTTGTACGCCCGCCAGGCCCCCGGCGGCAGGTCCAGCTGCTGCTGGATGTGCAGCAGGTTCGCGGCCGGGTGGATCTCCGACCGGCGCCACTGCGGTGTGCCGGGGCGGACCACTTCCGGGACGACCGGCCCGGTCCACTCCTCGTAGTGCCGGTGGGTGTCCGGGCGGACGTCGTCGGCGTACGACAGGCCGTGCACCGCGTTGCCGACGAACCCGCAGCCCAGCTCCCCGATCGCGGTGACCAGCTGGTGCACGGTGCCCGGTTCCAGCCAGACGTCGTCGTCGAGGCAGAGCACGTACCGGGCCGCCGACCGGCCCAGCAGGTACGCCCGGTGCTCGGCGAGCCCGCGCCGGGGCAGCCGACGGGTGAGCAGCACCGGGTGCCCCCGGTGGCGCAACGCCCGGACCATGGTGGCCACCGCCGGGTGCGCGTACGCCGGGTCGTCGTCGGACTGGTCGCTGACCACCACCCCGAAACCGGGCACCCCGAGCTGGGCGGCCAGCCCGGCCAGGGTGACCGCCAGTTCGGCGGGCCGGTTGCGGGTGGGGATCAGTACGTCGAGCGGCCGGGGTCGGCGGAACTCCCCGGTCGTGCCGAGGTCGAGCGGTCGGTTCACCTGGTCCCGCCGATCCGCTCCGCGGTCGTGGTCGGCGCGGCCGGCGTGGTCGCGGTGCCCGGTGCGGCCGGCGTGCCCGCCGGGCCGGGTGCGGTCGGCGTGCCCGCCGGGCCGGGTGCGGTCGGCGTGCCCGCCGGGCCGGGTGCGGTCGGCGTGCCCGCCGGGCCGGCCGCGGCCGGGGGGTCGACGGCGGGGTGGGTGGCCTGGGCGCGGATCCGGTCGATGATCGCCGAGGTGGACCGGTCCGGCACGTAACCGAGGGTGCGCACCTGTCCGCCGAGCCGGCGGACCAGCGGCGCCTCCGGGACCATCTCCGGCGGGTAGTCGCCGCCCTTGACGTACACGTCGGGTCGGACCGCCTCGATCAGCCCGGCCGGCGAGTCCTCCTCGAAGACCACCACGTGGTCCACGCAGGAGAGCGCGGCGAGCAGGGTGACCCGGTCCTCGACCGGGTTGACCGGCCGGTCGGCACCCTTGAGCCGGCGGACGCTGGCGTCGGAGTTGACCGCGACCACCAGCAGGTCGCCGAGGGCCCGGGCCTGTTCCAGGTAGCGCACGTGACCGGGGTGCAGCACGTCGAAACAGCCGTTGGTGAACACCACGGACCGGCCGGCCCGGCGGTGGTCGGCGACGATCGCGTCCAGCTCGCCGGTGCCGACCAGCGGCGGGTGCGCGGTGCCGTCGGGTGCGCCGCCGAGCGCGTCGAGCAGGTCCTCCCGGCGGCACACGCAGGTGCCGGTGTCGGAGACGGTGATGGTGGCGGCGAGCTGGGCCAGTTGGGCGGCGGTGGGTAGCGACGCCTCGGCGGCCAGCGCCAGGGTCATCGCCGCCAGGTAGGCGTCCCCCGCGCCGACGGCATGGCTGGCCGGCACCGGGGTGCTGTGGCTGCGTCGGGGTGCCCCGTCCGCGCCGCCGACGATGGCACCCTCGGTGTCCAGGGTCACCGCCACCACGTCCGCGCCGGTGTGCGCCCGCAGCTCGGCGAGCCGCGCCTGGGCCAGTACGGCCCGGTCGACGCCCGCGCCGACGGTGGCGTTGACGGTCACCCCGGCCCCGGTCACGCTCAGCCCGTCGCCGGTCAGCGCGACCCGGCCCTCGCCGGGGGTCGGTTCGCCCGTCGGGCCGGTCGGCGCCCGGCCGACCCCGCCCGGGGCGGTGCCGACGACCAGTTCCGACGGACCGTCCGCCGGGTCGTTCGGCGGGTGGTCCAGGTGCAGGTCGGTGCCACCGCCGGTACGGGTCGGGGCGGGCGGCACACCGAAGCCGGCCGCCGCCCGCGCCAGCAGCCGGGTCGCCTCGGCGAAGCTGGGGGTGACCACCGTCGGGTTCAGCCCTCGCCAGTCGGCGAGGTCGTGGGCGTCCAGGGCGACGGTGGCGTACCGGTGCCGGTGGGCGACCAGCCAGGCGCGCACCGGGGCGGGCAACGCGCCCAGGCCGTAGTCGCAGACGACCAGGGTGGGCGCGGCCCCACCGGTCACCGCCCGCAGCTCCTCGGTGGCGCAGCTCAGCGCGGTGACCAGCCGGGTGACCCCGTCGTCGTCGAGCGGTTCGTCGGGGTCGCCGGAGTCCTCCCGGAGCAGGATCTGGTTGCCGGCCAGCATGCGGCGCTTCACCGGGGTCGGCCGGTGCGGCTCGCTGACGGTACGGTCCCAGACGCCGGCCCGGTCCAGGCAGTCGTGCAGTTCGTCGCCGGCCACGTCCGCGCCGACCGGGGCGACCAGCAGTGCCCGCCCGCCGAGGGCGGCGACGTTGACGGCGGTGTTCGCGGCCCCACCGGCGGCGGTGATCCGCCGACGCAGGGTGAGGATCGGCGCGGGTGCCTCCCGGCAGAGCCGCTCCGAGTCGGCGAAGCGCCACTCGTCGAGCATGGCGTCGCCGACGACGAGGACGGCCCGGTCCCGCCAGCTCTCCACGACCGTGGCGAGCCTGCGCTGTTCCGCTGCTGCTCCTGCCATGCCCGCCGGGATCCCCCGGCCTGGCCTGGTCAAACCCGGCCTTCGGCGGGTCGGGCCGGTGGCGGGGGTGGTCGTCCGGCCACCGGGCGGGCAGCGTCACGTTTCGGGTCACCGGCCCCGGGAACGGTCCAGAGGTACCCGGAGAGGAGAAAACGACATGGCTACCACCACACTGCAGGGCAAGCGGATCGCGTTCCTCGCCACCGACGGGGTGGAGGAGGTCGAGTACGTCCAGCCGCGCGAGGCGGTCGAGAACGCCGGGGCGACCGCCGAACTGGTGTCGCTCGAGTCCGGCACCATCCAGGCGTTCAACCACCTGGACCAGGCCAAGACGTACGACGTGGACGTGACGGCGGCCGACGCGGACGCCGACGGCTACGACGCGCTGGTGCTCCCCGGCGGGGTGGCCAACCCGGACTTCCTGCGCACCGACCCGGACGCGGTCCGGTTCGTCCGGGCGTTCTTCGCGGCCGGCAAGCCGGTCGGGGTGATCTGCCACGGGCCGTGGACGCTGATCGAGGCGGGCGTGGTGTCGGGCCGGCGGATCACCAGCTGGCCGAGTCTGCGTACCGACCTCACCAACGCCGGCGCGACCTGGGTGGACGAGCAGGTGGTGACCGACGGCGGCCTGGTCAGCAGCCGTAACCCCGACGACCTCCCGGCCTTCTGCGCCGCGATCGTCGACCGGTTCGCCGCCGGCTGACCCGCGGGTGTCGGCACGGTCCACGACGGTGGACGTCGCCGGGGGAACGGGTCGCCGTTTCCCCGGCGACGACCGGGTTGTCGGCGGCGGGGCCGACCGGCCCGGCCATCACGATCGGGACGGTTTTCCCGGTGCGGGCAGGCATGTTCGCCCAGAAGCGGGAAAGAAGGCGGAATGACCGCCCAGACCCACGGCCACCCGGTGCTCCGGGCCCGCCAGCTCCGCCTGTTGATGTTCGGCCTGATGACCGGCATGCTGCTGGCCGCGCTGGACCAGACCATCGTCGGTACGGCACTGCCCACCATCGTCGGCGAGTTGGGCGGGATCGACCACTACTCGTGGGTGGTCACCGCCTACCTGCTCGCCTCGACCGCCTCGACCCCGCTGTACGGCAAGATGGCCGACCTGTACGGCCGGCGGCCGGTCTTCCTCTTCTCGATCGGCACGTTCCTGCTCGGCTCGCTGCTGGCCGGGTTGTCGCAGGACATGACCCAGCTCATCGTCACCCGGGGGGTGCAGGGCATCGGCGCGGGTGGCCTGATGACGCTGGCGTTCACCATCATCTCGGACGTGGTCTCGCCCCGGGAGCGGGGCCGCTACCAGGGGCTGTTCGGGGCGGTGTTCGGGGTCTCCTCGGTGGCCGGGCCGCTGGTCGGCGGCTACTTCGCCGAGACCAACTGGCGGTGGATCTTCTACCTGAACGTGCCGTTGGCGGTCCTGGCGATCGTGGTCTGCTACCACGTGCTCCGGTTGATCCCGTTCGAGCGGCGGGAGCACACCGTCGACTGGCTGGGGGCGGGGCTGCTGGTCGCCGGGGTGAGCGCGCTGCTGCTGGCGCTGAGCTGGGGCGGCAACTCCTACCCCTGGGGCTCCGCGACGATCATCGGGCTGTTCGTGGCCGGCGCGGTGCTCGGGGCGGCGTTCGTGTGGCAGGAGGCCCGGGTCGCCGAGCCGATCCTGCCGTTGGGGCTGTTCCGTTCCGCGACGTTCGCGCTGGCCAACTCGGCCGGCTTCGTGCTCGGTCTGGTGATGTTCGGGTCGATCATCTTCATCCCGCTCTACCTCCAGATCGTCAAGGGCGCGTCGCCCACCCGCAGCGGCCTGCTGATGCTGCCGATGATGGCCGGCATCATCGTCACCTCGATCATGACCGGCCGGGCGATGAGCCGGATCGGCCGGTACAAGTGGTTCCCGGTGGCCGGTTCGGGGGTGCTGGTCGTCGGCATGCTGCTGTTCACCCGGCTCCAGGTGGACAGCTCGCTCTGGGCGGCGTTCGGCTACATGGTGGTGATCGGCGTCGGGCTGGGCCTGTGCATGCAGGCGCTGATCCTCGGCGTGCAGAACGCCGTGGACGTGCGGAACCTGGGCGCGGCCACCTCCTCCGCGACGTTCTTCCGCTCGCTGGGCGGCTCGTTCGGGGTGGCCATCCTGGGTGCGGTGCTCTCCTCCCGGCTGGCCAGCGGGCTCGCCGACCGGCTGCCGGGCGCGATCGCCCAGCTTCCGGCCGAGCAGCGGGCGGCGGTGGCGGCCAGCGGCGGCACGGACATCTCGATCAACGATCCGGCGACGATCCTGGCCCTGCCCGGCCCGGTCCGGGCGGCCATCCAGGCGTCCTTCGTCGAGTCGCTGCACCTGGTCTTCCTGACCACCGGCCTGATCGCCCTGGTCGCCGTGCTGGTCACCCTGGCCCTGCCGAACGACCAGCTCCGGGGTGCCGGCCCGCAGGGGGCCACCGGCGGCACCGACCCGCTCGGCGGAACGGCTCCCGCCCCCGGCGGCAAACCCCTGACCAGGGAGTCCAGGGAGGAGGCCGCCGCCGACCTCAACGCCAAGTCGCAAACCATGCTCTGACCCTCTTGATCAACGGGGACCGGCGGGTCGGGTCGGCCGGCGGGGAGGGCGCAGCGGGCGGGGGCTACTTGAGGATCAGGCGGTTGGTCTGTTCGAAGACGGCCAGGTCGGCGAGGGTCTCCGGGACCGAGAGGGAGAGCGGGGCGGGGAACTCGTGCGGGTACAGGAAGGCGGCGTCGGTGGTCTCGTCGGTGACCCGGGCCAGCTCGCCGTCCCAGTCGTCGACCCGGAACGCGGTGGTGAAGATCTGGTAGGTGTGGCCGTACATGTTGGTGTGGGTGCGGTCGGGGCCGGTGTAGAGGGCGAAGGCGCTGACCCGCAGAGCGCTCAGCCCGGTCTCCTCGCGGACCTCGCGGACCGCGCAGTCGGCGATCGACTCGCCGAGTTCCATCGCGCCCGCCGGCAGGGCCCACTGGCCGTTGTCCGAGCGCCGGATCAGCAGCACCCGGCCGGTGTCGTCGCGCACCACGGCCCGCGCCCCGACGAACATCAGCGTCCGGTCGCCGGCCAGGGCGCGTAGCTGTCCCACGTACGAGTCGGCCCAGGAGATGCTCACCCGGACAATCTACGCAGCATTCCGGGGACGCTCGGACGTTCCGGGGGTTCCCAACGTGTGACCGGCGACACTAGCTTGTCACCCATGCGGAGCACGATGATGGACGCCCCCCTCCAGGTCGCCCGGATCCTCGAACACGGCGTCACCGTGCACGGCACGGCCGAGGTGGTCACCTGGACCGGGGCCGAGCCGCGCCGGATGTCGTACGCCGAGGTGGGGCGCACGGCGGCCCGGCTGGCCCACGCGCTGCGCGACGAGTGCGGGGTGACCGGCGACGAACGGGTCGCCACCTTCATGTGGAACAACACCGAGCACCTGGTGGCGTACCTCGCCGTGCCGAGCATGGGCGCGGTGCTGCACACCCTGAACATCCGGCTCTTTCCCGACCAGGTCGCCTACATCGCCAACCACGCGCAGGACCGGGTGCTGCTGGTCGACTCGACGCTGATCCCGCTGCTGGCCCGGGTGCTCGGTGAGCTGACCACGGTGCGGCACGTGGTGGTGGTCGGCGGGGGCGATCCCGGGCCGCTGCGGGAGGTCGCCGGGGACGGGGTCACCTTCCACCGGTGGGACGACCTGCTGGCGGGTCGCCCCGAGCACTTCGACTGGCCCGAGGTCGACGAGCGGGACGCCGCCGCGCTCTGCTACACCTCGGGCACCACCGGCCACCCCAAGGGGGTCGCCTACTCGCACCGGTCGATCTACCTGCACTCGTTGCAGGTGTGCCTGCCGGAGGGGTTCGGGCTCGGGCCGGGTGACCGGGAGCTGGCCATCGTGCCGATGTTCCACGCGATGTCGTGGGGGCTGCCGTACGCGGCGTTCCTGTCCGGCGCGTCGCTGATCATGCCGGACCGGTTCCTCCAGGCCGCGCCGATCGCCGAGATGATCGCGGCCGAGCGGCCGACCCTGGCCGGCGCGGTGCCGACCATCTGGAACGACCTGTTGGCCTACCTGGACACCCACGACGTGGACACCTCCTCACTCAAGGAGGTGATCGTCGGCGGTTCGGCCTGCCCACCGGCGCTGATGCACGCGTTCGCCGAGCGGCACGGTATCGAGGTGATCCACGCCTGGGGGATGACCGAGATGTCCCCGTTGGGGTCGGTGTCCCGGGCGCCGGCCGGCGCGACCGGGGACGACGCCTGGCGGTACCGCTACACGCAGGGCCGGATTCCGGCCGGGGTGGCGGCCCGGATCGTCGGCCCGCTGGGCGAGCCGCTGCCCGCCGACGGGACGTCCGTGGGCGAGCTGGAGGTGCGTGGCCCGTGGGTGACCGCCCGGTACGTCGGCGACGACGCCCCCGACCCGGAGAAGTTCCACGACGGCTGGCTGCGGACGGGCGACGTCGGCATGCTCTCGCCGGACGGATTCCTCACCCTCACCGACCGGGCCAAGGACGTGATCAAGTCCGGTGGGGAGTGGATCTCCTCGGTGGAGCTGGAGAACGCGTTGATGGCCCACCCGGACGTGCAGGAGGCCTGCGTGGTGGGGGTGCCGGACCAGCGCTGGGGTGAGCGTCCGTTGGCGACCGTGGTGGTCCGTGAGGGTGCGTCGACCAGTGTGGAGCAGCTCCGTACGTTCCTCGCCGGCTCGGTGGCACACTGGCAGCTGCCGGAGCGGTGGGCGGTCATCGACGCGGTGCCCAGGACCAGCGTCGGCAAGTTCGACAAGAAGATGGTGCGTTCGCGGTACGCCGACGGCGACCTGGAGGTACGGGAGCTGGCGGGGCCGTAACACTTTTCGGCGACTCGTCGCCGATGGGGTAGGGACGTCACTCCTGAAACATCCCTCCCCAGGGGCGGCCCCGGCGTTCGCACCGCGCCGGGGCCGCCCTTCCTTGCGGTTGACCCGCTATGTCATTGTTGCGAAACCTGCTGGCCTCTGTCCGGGTGATTGCGAAATGTCCTCGGATTCACCGGCCGGCGTCGTCCGGATCTACCGTCCGGTGGTGTCCAGCAGGACCTTGCCCACCACCGCGTCCTCCACCGCCTGGTGGGCGGCTGCGGCCTGGGCCAGCGGATAGCGGTGCAGCGGCAGGCCGGCCTCCTCGCCGACCCGTACCGCCCCCTGGGCGACCGCCGCCGCCACGTCGGTCACCGCCTGCGCCTTGGCCGCCTTCGGCTCGGTGTAGACCAGCACGAACTGCCAGCGGGCGTTCGGCACCATCAGCGGCCGGATCGGCAGGGTCAGCTCGTCGCCACCGTCGTCGGCGTAGACGCAGACCGCCCCGCCGGCCCGCAGCACCTGCACGTCGACGGCGGCGTTGCGGGCGGCGGAGACCTCGACGACCGTGTGCACCCCGTCGGGGGCGATCTTGCGGACCTCCTCGACCACGTCCTGCTCCCGGTAGTTGATCACGAAGGAGGCACCGGCCGCCGCCGCGAGCTGGGCCTTCTCCGGGCTGCTCACCGTCGCGATCACACAGGCGTCGGCCCACCGGGCCAACTGGATCGCCGCGTTGCCGACCGCGCCCGCCCCGCCCTGCACCAGCACCACGTGGTCGCCGAGCGCCCCGGCGTGCAGCGCGTCCGGCACGTACTCGCCGACGGTCAGGCAGCGGTGCGCGGTGAGGAACGGGATGCCCAGGCACGCGCCCAGCTCGAAGGAGGCGTCCCCGAGCGGCACCACCTGCCGGACCGGCACCACCGTGTACTCGGCGGCGGTGCCCCAGGGGCGCTGCCAGGCCGCCTCCCAGATCCACACCCGCTCACCGGTCAGCGCCCGGTCGACCCCCGCGCCGACCGCCTCCACCACCCCGGCTCCGTCCTGCCCCGGGGTCTGCCAGCCGGCCGGCAACGGCCACTGCCGCCGCGCTTTCCAGTCGGTCGGGTTCACCCCCGCCACCGCCAGCCGGACCAGCACCTCTCCCGGCCCCGGCTCGGGCACCGGCCGGTCGACCACCTGGAGCACCGACGGATCACCGGTGCGCTCGTACACGATCGTCTGCATCGCCGTCCCCTCAGGCCGCCGGTTTGAGCACCACCTTCGAGTAGCCCTCCTCGCGGCGGTCGAAACGTCGGTACGCGTCCGGCGCCGCGTCCAACGGCAACTCCTTGCTCACCACGAAGCTCGGCGTGGCCCGCCCCGCCATGATCAGGTTCCGCAGGTACTCGTTGTAGGTCTTCACGTTGGCCTGCCCGGTCCCCATCCGAAGGCCCTTCTCGAAGAGCTTGCCCATCTTGAACAGCAGCTCGCCCCTGCCGGAGTGCTCGTCGGGCGCACCCGGGTCGTTGGCCAGGTAGAGGCCGACCACGCCGATCGCGCCGGTCGCCCGGACCACCTCGACCAGGCTGTTCAGCACCGCCGCCGGCTGCTCCGTGTCGCCCTCCCCGGTGGCCTGGTAGCCGACCGCGTCCACCCCGTGGTCGGTGCCCACCCCGTCGGTCCGGTCGAGGATCTGCGCCACCGGGTCGCCGGCCGAGAAGTCGATCGGGGTCGCGCCGATCGACTCGGCCAACCGCAACCGGTCCGGCACCCGGTCCACCAGGAACACCTCGGCGGCACCCATCAGGACCGCCGAGTACGCGGCCATCAGCCCGACCGGCCCGCCACCCATCACGGTGATCCGCTCACCGGGCCGCAACCCGGTCATCGCCACCCCGTGGTAGCCGGTGGGGAAGATGTCGGCGAGCATCGCGTAGTCGTTCTCGTGCTCGGTGCCGGGCGGCAGCTTCAGGCAGTTGAAGTCGGCGAACGGCACCCGCAGGTACTCGGCCTGACCACCCCGGTACGGCCCCATCGCCACGTAGCCGTACGCGCCACCGGCGAAGCCGGGGTTGACGGTGAGACAGAAGCCGGTCTTCTGCTCCCGGCAGTTGCGGCAGAACCCGCACCCCACGTTGAACGGCATCGACACCCGGTCGCCGACCCTGATGCCGCGTACCCCGGTGCCGGCCTCGACCACCGTGCCCATGTTCTCGTGGCCGAAGACGATGCCCGGCTCGGCGAGCGTGCGTCCCTCGTACATGTGCAGGTCCGAGCCGCAGATCGCGGTCGTGGTGATCTGCACGACCACGTCGTCCGGGTGCTCGATGCGCGGGTCCTCGACGTCGTTGACCGCCACCTCGTGCGGCCCCTGGTACACCACAGCTCTCATGGTCCCGACGCTAGGCGGCCCGGCCGGGTCGCGGAGGCGGTTTCAGCCGAGCCGGTCCACCACCTCCGGGGTGAGGTCGTGCACCGACGGGAGCACCAGGGCGGCCAGCTCCGCCGCGTCCGGGTCCAGCGGGTACGACCCGTGCGGCACCGCGACCACCCGCATCCCGGCGGCGGCGGCCGAGCGGACCCCGTTGGAGGAGTCCTCCACGGCGGCACACCGGGCCGGGTCGACCCCGAGCCGCTCGGCGACGGCCAGGTACACGTCGGGCGCGGGCTTGCCCCGGGCGGTCCGCTCGGTCGACAGGGTGACCCGGAACTCGGCGGCGAGGTCCGCGGCGGCCAGCGCCGCGGCGATCAGCCGGGTCGGCGAGGAACTGGCCAGCCCCAGCGGCCACCGCGCGGCCAGCCGGCGTACCACCAGGTCGGCGTCGTCGATCAGCGGTACGCGCACCGCGTACCGCCGGGCCATCTCCTCGACCACCTCGGTGGCGACCTGCCCGGCGCTCCGGTCGACGCCCAGCTCACCGCTGAGGTACTCGGCCCACTCGCCGGTGCTCATCCCCATCAGCCGCCGCTGGGTGTCGGGCTGCCAGGTGCCGCCCCGCGCCGCCACGTAGGCCCGGCGCACCTCCTCCCAGACCGGCTCCGAGTCCACGATCACGCCGTCCAGGTCGAACACCACCGCATCCACCGTCACCCCGCCATCCTCCCCGACCCCACCCGCCGGTCTCGTGGTGCCCCCGGTGGGGTCAGCCCTCGGCGGCGGTGCTGGGGCGGTTCGTGGCGATCCAGGCCCGGACGGTCTCGCCATCCCAGACCCGGCCCATTTTCAAGGGGACGAGGGGATCGGGGAATCCCCTGCGGCCCATGATGATCGTGGCGCGCACTCCTTCTGCTGTGGTGGACCGATGACGAACCACGGACCCGTTCTGCCTGCCTGGACGTGTGCCGGGTGTGAATCGCCCTGGCCGTGTCCCACCCGCCGACGCGAGTCGATCGCGGAGTACGACCGAGCTCAACACCGTTGCGTCAGGTGGAACAACCAGCGCTGCCTCGCCGATCATGGAGTTGTGGTGGGTAACAAAAGACCCGTAAAACCCCCAAAATCGGCACCACAACTCCATGATCGCCAAGCGGGCTCGGCCCGCTGCCCGATCGGGCGCTTCCTGGCCCTGGTTGGCCAGCTGGCCACGGGGTTAACGCAACGGTGTTGCGACCGCCCTCCGGTGTCCCTCGCCCGCTACCTGGGCGGGCCGTGCGTCGTGACCGGGCAGCTAAGGGACCTGCGGTCCAGCTCGGAGGTACGGCCGGGAACTCAGCGGTAGGCGGCGGCCTGGGTGGCGTAGAGGGCGGCGTACACCCCGTCGAGGCGGATCAGCTCGTCGTGGGTGCCCAGCTCGCGTACCCCGCCGTCGCCGATCACGACGATCAGGTCGGCGCTGCGGACGGTGGAGAGCCGGTGCGACACGAACACCGTCACCCCGCCGCTGTCGGCGGCGACCCGGGCCGCGCCGTCGACGTACCGCGCGAACAGCCGGTGCTCGGCCTCGGCGTCCAGCGCCGACGCCGGCTCGTCCAGCACCATCAGCAGCGGAGCGTCGCGCATCATCGCCCGGCCGAGCGCGAGCTGCTGCCACTGCCCGCCGGAGGCGTCCACCCCGCCGTCGGCGTGGCTGCGCCCCAGCCGGGTGTCCAGCCCGTACGGCAGCTTGTCGAGGACGCTGCTGTGCGCGCGGGCCAGACCGGTGCGTACCGCGTCGTCGTCGGTGGCCCGGGGCAGGTCACCGATGCCCACCACCAGCCGGGCGGTCAGCTCCGGGCGGGCGTAGTCCTGGAACACGGCGGTGGTCCGCGCCCGCCAGGCGGCGAGGTCGAGGTGCCGCAGGTCCACCCCGTCGACCTCGATCGTGCCCCGGTCGGGTTCGTAGAACCGGTTGAGCAGCTTGACCAGCGTGGTCTTGCCGGCACCGTTCTCACCCACCACCGCCACCGTGGCACCGGCGGGCAGCAGCAGGTCGACGTCGTGCAGCACCGGCCCGGCCGCGCCGGGATAGCCGAAGGTGACACCCCGCAGCCGGATACCCTCCAGCAGGCGGGCCGGCGGGCGCAGCGGGATGGTGGGCGCGTCGGGTGGCGGGGCCGGCTGTGGCACCAGGTCGCGCACCTCGTCCAGCCGGCGCAGCGACCGGCCGCTGCGCGCGAGCTGCTGGGTGATCGTCACCGCGGCGGCCACCTGCTGGTTGAGCTGCGAGGCGAGCAGGACCGCCAGCACCACGTCACCGACGTCCGCGTGGCCACGGATCGCGTCGCGGACCACCAGGACCAGCGCGGCGACGTAGCCGAGACCGAACACGCCCTGCCCGGCCGCGCGCCACCACCCGGCGGCCAGCTCGCCCCGCCAGATCCGGGCGGTGGCCCGCTGCCAGTGCCCGGCGTACCGCTGTTGCAGGTGCCCGACCAGGCCCAGCAGCCGCAGCTCCTTGGCCGAGGCCGCGTCGGTGGTCAGCTCGAACAGGTGCCGGGCCTGCCGGGTGTCGACGATGCTCTCCTCGCGCGCCCGGTCGGCGGCGGCCTGCGCCCGCCGGCCCGCCAGCACCGGCAGCGCGGCCAGCAGCGGCAGCACCACCAGCGCCGGGTGGACCAGGGTGAGCAGCACGGTGGTCAGCAGCAGGCTGACCGCCAGCGAGCCGCCGGTCAGCAGCGCCTGCAACCCCTCGCCGACACGCTGCAACTCGTCCTGCGCCAGCGCCATCCGGTCGGCGCTGTCGGGTCGCTCGTGGTGGTCGAGGTACGGCGTGCCGTTGCTGATCTCGATGAGCTGCTCGTCGGTGCTCAGCACGTTGAGTTCGGACACCTCGAAGTACCCGATGTGGGCGAAGTGCGCGCAGGTCAGCGCCGCGATGGCGGCCACCGCGACGGCCAGCCCGGACCAGGCGGCCGATACGGCGTCACCGGCCGCCGCCGCGTTGGTGAGCTGCCGGAGCGCCACCGCGGCCAGCGGCAGCGCGACCGCGTTGCCCGCCATCAGCGCCAACGCCACGGCCATCCTGCGCCGGTCCTGCCGCCACGACAGCCGCATCAGACCGGTGATCGCCGTCAACATCGCCTCACCCCGGTACCTGTGTCAGTGGGTCGCTGTCGGCGTCGTCGGCGAAGCGCTCCGCCTGGAGCGTGAACATGGCGGCGTACCGGCCGTCCGCGGCCATCAGCTCGTCGTGGCTGCCCTGCTCGACGACCTGTCCCTGGTCGAGCAGGACGATCCGGTCGGCCCGCCGGACGCTGGACAGCCGATGCGAGATGAGGATGGTGGTCCGGCCCCGGGTCAGCTCGGCGAACCGGGCGAAGAACTCGGCCTCGGCGCGGACGTCCAACGCCGCGGTGGGTTCGTCCAGCACGAGCACGGTGCTGCCGTGGTAGAGCGCGAACAGCGCCCGCGCGATGGCGATCCGCTGCCACTGCCCGCCGGACAGGTCCAGACCACCCTCGTAGGCCCGCGACAGCAGCGTGTCCAGGCCGTCCGGCAACGCGTCGAGGGTGTCGAGCAGCCCCGCCTCCCGGGCCGCGCGGCGGATCCCGGCCCGGTCGTCGAGGTGCTCGACCGCGCCGAAGCCGATGTTGGCGGCGGCGGAGAGTTCGTAGCGCACGAAGTCCTGGAACACCACGGCGATCCGGCGCTGCCAGTCCCGGGCGGGCAGGTCGGCGAGGTCGACGCCGTCGGCGCGTACCGTGCCGGCACCGGGTGAGTAGAGCCGGGCCAGCAGCTTCACCAGGGTGGTCTTGCCCGCGCCGTTCACCCCGACCAGGGCGGTGCACCGTCCGGCGGGGATGTGCAGGTCCAGGCCGTCCAGCACCGGTCGGGCCGCCCCGGGGTAGCCGAAGCGGACCCCGGAGAAGTCGATCGCCGGAGCCGCAGCGGCCGGTGGCCCGGCCCGGCCGGTGTCGGCGGGTGGCCCAGCCTGGTCGGTGTCGGTGTCGGTGTTGCGCCCGGCCCGGCCGGTGTCGGCGGGTTCGGCGTAGCGGGCCATGGACCGCTCGAACGCCGTGACGGCCGTCTCGGCGTTCATGCCGTACTGGGTCTGGGTGTCGGAGTCCGGATAGAACTCGCCCAGCCGGATCAACGCCAGCACCGCCTGGAGCACCAGCGCCAGCCCGGCCAGGTCGATCACCCCGTCGGCGGCGCGTGCCCCGGCCAGCGCCAGCACGGCCGCGACGCCGGTCAGCCCGACGGCCGTGTACCCCAGGTAGGGCCGCAGGTAGATGCGTCGGCGTTCGGCCCACACCGGGGCCAGGGCGCGGCGGTAGACCTGCCGGTAGCGGGCGGTCAGCCAGTCGGTCAGGCCGAAGACGCGCAGCTCCTTGGCGGCGGCCGGACCCATCGCCAGCCCGCGCAGGTAGCGGCTCTCCCGGCGCAGGTCGGCGACGTCGCGGATGACCCGGGCATAGCGGCGCAGCCCGCCCCGCTGCCCGTGGCGGAACAGCGACACCACCAGCAGCATCGCCAGCGCCGCCCACGGCCCCAGCACCACCGCGACCACCACCGTGAACCCCACGACCTGGGTGTACGGCCCGACCAGCGCGATCAGCCCGGCGTACGCCGCGCCCGGGGTGCGGAACGCGAACCGCAGCTCGTGCCCGGCCTCGCCCAGCTCGTCCAGGACCGCCGGATCCTCCAGCGGGGTGATCTCCCGGGTCGACAGCGACGCGGCGATGAGCCGCCGGTACATGTGCCCGTCGACGCGCCGGGCGAGCTGCTCGGCGACCGCCTTCTGGGCCGCCTCGGCCAGGTGCAGCACGATCAGCGCCGCCCCGGCGACGGCCAGCGGCCACCACACCCGGGCCTGCGGTGCGGTGCCGTGCAGCACCGGCCCGATGCGGCCGACGGTGGTGCTGACGGCGATCGCGAAGACCACCGGCAGCACCCCCCGGACGACGCTGAGCGCGAGCGCGACGGCACTCCAGCCGGGGCCGGCGGCGGGCCACTGCCGGGCGATCCGTAGCCGGGCGAGCGCGGCCTCGCGTACCTGCCCGGTGCCGGTGGAGGGGGCGGCCATCGGGGTCAGCCGAAGACCTTCTCCCGCAGCGGCGCGGGCAGCTCCAGCTCCTGCCCGCAACTGCGTACCGACACCTGGTACGACTCCACCACCTCGGCGCTGTCCGCCACCGCCAGCTCCTCCTCGGTCAGGGCGGTCACCTGCCGCTCCCGGAAGCGGTACTCGTCGGCGTTGCCGTGCAGGCCGGGCACGACGTACGGCTCCGGCTCGACCGGGTTGTGGATCTTCGATTGGTCGGAGTTGAGGTCGCCGGCCGCACCCCAGCCGGTGAGCATCTCCGGCCGGTACAGGTGGTCGATGCCGAGGCGGGCGAACAACCGGGAGACCGTCTCCTGCGGGAACCGGCTGCACTCGTACGGGAAGTGCGTCACCGCCAGCCCCTCGGCCGCGGCGTAACGGCGCATCCGGGCGTAGTTCAGGGTGCTGAGCACGAAGTTCTCCACCACCCGTTCCCGCCCGATCCTGCCCTCCCACTTGGCCATCCACGAGTCGAGCGAGGCCCGCGGCTGCCGGTCCAGCACCAGCAGGCGCAGCCGGTCGACCGGCCAGCCGGCCTCGATCAGGCAGCGGGCCGGGTTGAACAGTGCCTCGAACGGCACGTACGGCCCGGCCATCTCCTTGGCGAACAGCACCGGCTCACCGTCGGGCAGCTTCCACGGGGAGCCCTCGCCGCCGGTCAGCGCGAACCGGCCGATGGTCTTGACCGGCTGGTAGTAGGCGGCGGCCCGGGCCATGCCGAACAGGTTGGTCACCGCCGTCGAGCCGACCCGGCAACGCCCCCAACCGAGCACCAGCAGCGGGTAGTCGGCCGGACCGCGCCCGGCGAACCCCTCCCGCAGGGTGCGCACGATCTGGGCGGTCACCTCGTCGACGGTGGTGGTGACGACCTGGTAGCGACCGTCGGGCGGCAGCGGGGTGCCGGTGAGCGCGGCGTCGTCGGCGGCGGCCAACCGGTGCAGCAGCGGGTAGCGGTCGGTCATCGGGGCTCCTTGCGGTGGGAGGGGCGGGTCAACCGAGGTCCAGCAGCGTGGCGACGTCCCGGACCGGCACCGGGCGCAGCACCGCCTCGCACAGCAGCGTCTCGACGCCCCGCAACGCCCGCAGGCAGGTGGCCTCGGGTATCCGCCGGGTGTCGGCCAGCAGGTGCAGCGCGCAACCGTCGGCGAGATGGGGCATGGCCAGGAAGAACGTCATGTCGTGCCGGGCGACGGCGGCGATCTGCCGCACCGTGGTCTGCGCGGCCAGGTCGCCCAGCGTCGCGCGGTCGGGCGGGTCCGTCGGCACGTCGAAGTCCCGGCCCATCCGGGAGTCGTTGAAGTACACCGACAGGTCGGCCCGCGCGCCCTCGGTCCGGATCAGGTCGTCCAACGCGTCCGGCGGGTAGGTGGCGTGGAAGTAGGACTCGGTTGAGTCGCGGTAGCAGCGTCGGACGGCCTCCTCGACGTCACCGTCCCCGACGTCGAACACCAGCAGCGCGTTCTGGGCGATGCCGGTGGCCAGTTCCCGCTGGCGGGGGGTGTTCCGGTTGCCCGCGATCAACTTGACCACGGCCCGGTCCCGGCCGGTCAGCGCCGCCTGGATCAGCAGCGCGGCGGTCAGCACCACCGTGGACGACGACGCCCCGGTGCGCTGGGCCAGCACGGCGGCGGCGACGGCCACCGCGCTGGACTCCATCCGCCAGGTGACGACGGGCAGCGCCGCCGCGTCCTGCTCCGGCCCGTCGAAGATCCGCTGCGGCACCGCGGGCAGCCGGTCCCGCCAGTAGGCCAGCGACTGCCGGGCCCGCCGCTGCCCGGCCGGTGAGGCCTCGTAGCCGGCCTGGTCCAGCGGCTGCCAGCCCGGCGCGGGTAGGGTGCGCCCGCCCTCGACCAGGGTGCGCAGCTCGGCCAGCAGCAACTCCAGCGACCAGCCGTCCAACGACACGTGCGACGCGGCCACGGCGACCGCCTCGACCAGGCCGTCGACGCGCAGCAGCGCCCACCGGACCGGCCACTCCCGATCCAGGTTGAACGCGCTGCCGGCCAACTCGGCGGCGGCGGCGTCGGCCGCCTCCGGCAGCGCCTCCGCGGTGGTGTCCCGCACCAGCGGCGGGTACGTCCCGTCGGCGCGCAGGTGCTGCCGGGGGCCGTCCGCGTCGTCGGTCATCAGGGTCCGCAGCGCCTGGTGCCGCAGCACCAGCGCCGACCAGGCGGCGGTGACCCGTTCGACCGGCACCGGGGCGGCCAGCCGCAGCACCCGCCGGATGTTGAAGTCCCGGCTGGCCTCGCCGAACCACTGCATGGGCCGGTACATGGCCGCCTGACCCCAGGTCAGCGGCGCGGAGCCGGTGGACGCCCCGGAGAACCGCGCCTGGACCGCCGGGTCCGGGGTCACCGGGGGCACCACGTCGGTGCGGGCGGACCGGCCCGCCGGCTCCACGGTGGGGGAGACCGGGGTCGCCACGGTCGCCGGGTGCCGGCCGTCCACCCCGGCGGCCAGCGCCCGGACCGTGCGCCGGTCGAACAGGTCGGCGATGCCCACCGGCAGGCCCAGCTCCTCGTCGAGCCGGGTGACGACCTCGACGACCTGCATGGAATCGCCGCCCAGCGCGAAGAAGTCGTCGTCGACACCGAGCCGGTCCACCCGCAGCACCCCGGCGACCACGGCCGCCACCGCCGTCTCCAGGTCGCCGGAGGGCGCGGCGTACGGGGTGTCCAGCTCGGGCCGTACCGTCGGCACGGTGGGCAGCCGGCGGGTGTCCACCTTGCCGTTCGGGGTGAGGGGGTACTGCGCCACGTACCGGAACCGGCTCGGAACGGACGCCTCCGGCAACAACCCGGCGGCGTGCGCGCGGAGCTGCGCCTCGGTGGGCCGCTGCTCCTGCTCGGACCGCAGGTACGCGACCAGGCGCAGGTCGTGGCCGTCGGGTTCGGCGATCACCACCGCCTCGGCGACACCGGGGCAGCGGCGCAACGCGTCCTCGACCGCCGGCGGCTCGACTCGCTGGCCACGGATCTTCACCTGCCGGTCGGCGCGGCCGAGCACGTCGAGCACCCCGTCGGCGGCCAACCGGCCGAGGTCCCCGGTGCGCAGCAGCCGTGCCCCGCCGCCCGCCGGGTGCGGGATCCACCGCTGGGCGGTCAGCACCGGCTGGCCGTGGTAGCCACGGCCGATGACGGCCCCGCCCAGGCAGATCTCGCCGGTCCGGCCCACCGGCACGGGCAGCCCGTCCTCGTCGAGGATGTGCACCTCGGCGTTGGGGATGGGCGCCCCGACCGGCAGCCGGCGGCCGACCGTACGGTCCGGGCCGATCCAGTACCAGGTGGCGCCGACGGTCTCGCTCATGCCGTAGTGGTTGCCGAAGCCGGACTTCGGGCTGTTGCCGATCCACCTGTCGAACTCGGGGGTCAGGTACAGCGGTTCACTGCCGATCATGACCTGACGGGCGACGTCGTCCACCCCGCCCAGCGCGGTCATCGCCCGCACGTGCGACGGGGTGAGCTTCAGGAAACCGCACGGCGCGGCGGCGGTCAGCGTGATCAGGTCGTCGAAGGCGACCGGCTCCGGCGCAACCTCCAGCTCCCAGCCCGCGACCAGGGCGGTGAACAGCGTCATCACCGAGCCGACGAAGTACAGCGGGGCGTGCAGGACCGCGCGTTCCCGCGGCTGGAAGGCGAACTCCCGGGCGCACCAGTCGACGTAGTTGACCAGTTGGCGGTGGGTGCCGAGCACCCCCTTGGGGGCTCCGCTGGTGCCCGAGGTGTACATGATGAACGCCAGGTTCTCCACCCGGCAGCCACCGTCGCCGTCGTCGCCGAGGGTGTCGGGCAGGTCGGTCACGTCGAGCACGGTCGCCGGATAGCCGGCGGGCACCTGCCCCCGGTGCCCCGGCCCGGTCAGCAGCACCGGATCGCCCGCGTCCGCCAGGATCCGGGCCCGCCGGTCCACCGGATCGTGCACGGACAACGGCAGGTACGCCGACCCGGCCGCCAGCACCGCGAGGATCGCCACCACCGCGTCCACCGACCGGGGCAGCAGCACCGCGACCGGCGTCTCCGGCCCCGCGCCGTGCGCCCGCAGCACCCGCGCGGTGTGCCGGACCCGGGCCAGCAGGTCACCGGCGGTGACCTCGACCCCCGCGAAGCGCACCGCGATCCGCCCGGGGTCGGCGGCCAGCGCCTCGTCGACGAGCACGTGCAGCGGCGTCCGGCCGAATGGACGGCGCGGTCCGGTGGCGACCGACCGCGCCGCGTCCACCGTGGCGGGTTCGGGCCGTAGGTCGCGGTCCGCGACGCCTACCGTGGCGGGTTCGGGCCGTCCGTCGTGCTCCGCACCGCCCGCGGTGGTCCGCAGCGAGGCGGGCCGCAGGTCGGTCCAGTGCCCGGCGACATGCTCCAGGCACCGCTCGACCGGACCGGTGAACACCGGCGTCCAGCCGCCCGGCACGGGCCGGTCCGCCGGCCACAGCGAGTACTGCCCCTCGTCGTTGACGACGACGTGGCGCGGGTCGGCGCTCACGCCGGCCCACCGACCATCTGCGCGTCCCCGGCCAGCCGCTCGACCGGTGTGCGCCAGGCGTTCGCCGTGTACCAGTCGCCGCCGAACGCGGCGATCGTCGGGGTCCAGCCGTCGTGCTCCTCGGCGTAGCCGGCGATCTCCCGCCACAGCACGTCCACCAACGCCGAGTACCGGCAGGCGATGCGCAGGTCCGCCAGGGTGAACGGCGGCCCGTCCATGCGTACCAGCCGGATGTCGAAGGCCCCCCGGTACTGCCGCCCGGAGACGGTGAGCGGCTGCTTCCACATCGCCGCGCCGGGGGCGCGCAGGGTGTACCGGACCCGGGCGGTGCTGTGTCCACCGTGGCGCAGGTCGCCCCACTCGCCGATGTCGGGGACCAGCGGCGGGAAGAAGTAGTGCCGCTGGCGGGGCACCTCGATCCGGTCGAAGTTGCCGGGCACGAAGTGCCAGCGGTTGTACATCATCCGTTGGGCGACCTGCCACAGGATGTCGGTGACGGCATCGGCGGGCAGGTCGGCGGCCATCTGCGGGCTGGGCAGCACACAGCAGAAGAAGTCCGGCTTCCGCAGGCCCGCCACGTCCTCGCCGTACCGCCCGGCCGGGCCGTTCAGCCGGGACAGGTCCCGGATGCCGCTGGACATGCCGTAGTCGGCGCGGGCGTCGACGACCGCGCCCAGCACGATGTCCTCCAGGATCCGGGTCAGGTCGCCCTCGTCGCCGTCGCGGTGCGCGGTCCGCAGGGCGGCGGCGGTGGCGTGCCGCACCAGGGCGGCGGGGTCGTCCCCGTCGAACGGCCCGGTCAGGGCGTGCAGCGTCCGGGGCAGTTCCGCGTGACCACGCTCCTGTTGCGCCCACGGCACCAGGTACTCGTCCTTGGCGTAGGTGAGCCCGTTGACCCGCCGGTACCGCATGTGGTCACCACCGTCGACCCGTTCGACCAGGTCACCGGCGAGCGCGGCCAACTCGGTCAGGGTCGCGGTGCTGAGCTGCCCGGTGACCGGTTCGCCGAGCACCCGCAGGTACGCCGCACAGCGGGTGGTCAGCACCCGGCGCAGGCTGACGGCGCTGAGCTGGCGGCCGTTGAACTCCTCGAACCGGACCGCCCGGCCGGTACGGAACAGTAGCTGGATCGCGCCCACGAACAGCCGTTCCTCGGGGCTCCAGTCGGCAGGTGGACGGTCACGCAGCGCGGGCAGCACGCCGTCGCGGATCAGGGTGCTGGAGCCGGAGTCCGACCGGGAGAACACCCGGCGTTGAATGTGGACCAGGACGGTCTCGACGCGCTCCACCCAGTCGATGACCTCTTCGAGCCGCTCCGCCAGGGTGCCGTCGGCGTGCCAGGTGGACAGGGTGTGGTCGATCTCGTAACGGTGCTGCTCCTCCTCGGCCTCGGCCGGCAGGCACTCCTCGTCGAGCATCTCGACCAGCCACTGCGGCAGGCTGAGTTCGGCGACGACCTCCTCGGTCGGCAGGTCGCCCCGCGCGGGTTCGTGGATGGTCAGCTTGCCGAGTGTCGAGTGGGCCAGCACGAACGGGGCGGGCGGTGTGTCGACGCCGGGCGGGGTCAGCCGCAGGTGCTGCCGGCCGAGCAGGTGCCGGACGATCGCCTGCTCGCGCAGGGTCAGCCCGTCGAAGGCGGACCGGAAGGGCACCTTGCCGGCCATGGTGAGCAGGCGCAGGACGCCGGTCTGCGCGCTGTCGCCGAACAGCTGCTCGGGGTCGCGTACGGTGCGTAGTTCCTGGCTCCACTGGTCGGTCTTCGTACGTCGCACGTTCACTACCTTTCGCGACCGGGCAGGCCGCGGCGTACGCGGGAGCCGGCCCGCGCGACGACCACCGTCGTGGTGCTCGATGGGCGTGCGGCGACCGGTAGCCGACCTGGAGAGTGCGGGACCGTAGCGGTGCCACGGTGGGGAGACGGCCTCCCACCTCGACGTGGGAGCGCTCCCGTCGCCGCAGTCTGCTCGACGTTAATAGTTGTGTCAATATCGCGTCGCCGGGCCGGTCGCCGGACACCCGGCATCGGGTCGCCGGGCAGGTCGTGGCACGCGCACCTGCGGGTCGCCGGGCAGGTCGCGGGGCGCGCGGTCAGGAGTGCAGGGCGGGCAGTCCGATGGGGTTGTCCGGGGGCAGGATCGTGTGACAGGCCCGGGCGACCGGGTCGAGCAGCTCGCAGAGCCGGTCCGCGCGGTCCGGGCCGAGGGCCTGCCAGGGGCGGGCCGCGGCGAGGTCGGTGGCCGCCTCGACGGCCCGGAAGCCGCTGCGTCCCACCTCGGTCGGCGCCCCGTCGGCGGTCAGCCAGCCCCGGGCGACCAGCCGGCCCCGGGCCGCGTCCCACTGCTCCGGTGTCCAGCCCCGGCCGAGCAGGTGCTCCGGCGGCTGGCCCCCGGCGACCCGGAAGGCCAACGTCTCCACCGGGTCCAGACCGGCGGCGACCAGGGCGGCCACGTGCCCGTCGCCGCGATGTTCACGCAGCGTGGTGGCGGCCTGCCAGAGCCGGGCCAGCGGGTAGTCGCCGCGCGGCAGGGCGGCGTTGGCCGCGCCGAGCACCCGGCCGGCGGTGTCGGCCGCGACGGCCGCCACCTCCAGCAGCTCAGCGGCCTCGGCCAGGTGCGCCTCGGGGAGTTCGTAGGTGAGTTCGGCGAGCGCCTGCACCGCCCCGGTGAGCCGGGAGCGCAACGCCTCCTCGGGGCTGGCGAGCTGCCACACCGCCGGCAGCGCCCGGCTGACCATCGGCGGAGCGAAGCTGAAGAAGGCCGCGATCACCGGAGCCGCGTCGACCGGGCCGAGGGGAGCGGCGCGACCCGCGAAGTAGCCCCGCCAGTAACCGCGCAACCCGATCGCCTCGTGGGCGGCGCGGGCCCGGGGATGGAAGTAGGTGATCGCGTGCAGGGGTTCGACGTGCGTCCACATCAGCCGGGCTGTCGGCCCGGGAACGTCCAGCGCCGGCACGCGCACCTCCGGTTCGGTGGGGGTCACCGTGGGCGGACCGGCCGCTCACGGTGACCCCGAACCTACTGCCGGTAGGTGTCGGGCCGGAAGACCCCTGTGGTCTACTGCACCGCCAGCACGTCGACGATGAACCGCAGCGGACCGGACGGTGCGCCCGGACGCTGCGGCTTGTCGCCGTACGCCAGGTCGGCGGGGATGTCGAGCTGGACCCGGCTGCCCACGGTCTGACCCTGCATGCCCTGGTCCCAGCCCGGGATGACGTTGCCCTGGCCGAGGCCGAACGAGAACGGCTCGGACCGCTTCCAGGAGGCGTCGAACTCCTCACCGGTCTTGTACGACACACCGACGTAGTTGACGGTGATCTGCTGACCGGCCTGGGCGGCCGGGCCGGTGCCCCGGATCAGCGGGGTGGCCTTCAACCCGGTCAGCTCGCCCTCGCCCTTGGTGGCCTGCGGCTTGGTGCACAGCGCCTGGTCGGCCCCCTCGGGCAACTTGGGGAAGTCGCCCGCACAGCCGGCGGGAGCCGCGGCCGGCTTCGGGTCGTCCTTCTCCCCGTTGCGGACCACCACGAACACCCCGACGATCACCGCGATGACGGCGACGCCGGCGACGGCACCCAGCCACGCCTGCCGGCGCTTACGCGCCTCGGCGGCCTTCTTCGCCGCCAGCTGGTCGGCGAGCCGCCGCTGTGCCTTCGTCTCCTTGCCCTGGCCCTCGCCCGCCGGACGGTTCTCCGTACGCTCGCTCACGTCCTCGACTCCCTGCTGATGTGGGTGGCCGGCCCGGCGACCCGGTGCCGTGGCCAGCGCACACGGTACCCGGATCGATGCCGTGGGTGGGCCGTCGGCCGGCACCGTGTCCCCGGATTCGACACCGCGTCCCGTTCCACCGGGGTCTTCCAGCGGGTGCCGGGGGCCGTCCGGCGGTAGGTTCTCGACCATGGCGATCCTCACCGACGAAGACAAGGCCCTGCTCTCCGAACCCCAGCTCGCCCACGTGGCGACCATCGAGGCGGACGGCACGCCGCACGTCACCCCGGTCTGGGTGGACGTCGACGGCGAGCACATCCTGTTCAACACCGCCCTCGGACGGCAGAAGTACCTCAACATCGCCCGCAACCCGGTGGTCGCGGTGTCGGTGGTCGACCGGGCCGACGACTTCCGCACCCTCTGGGTCCGGGGTACCGCCGAATTCGTCACCGAGGGCGCCGACGCGCACATCGACCGGCTGGCGAAGAAGTACCTCGGGCAGGACACCTACCCGTTCCGGCGGCCGGGCGAGGAGCGGGTGATCGTCCGGGTCACGCCCACCCGGAAGCTCGGCATGGGCTGACCGGCGGGACGCACCCCGGCGGGACGGCTCTCCCTGTCACGCCGGGGGCACCGTCGCGACCCGCCCGGTCAGGCGCTCTTTCGCGGAGCGTTCTTCTTCGTGGCGTTCTTCTTCGCCGGGGCCTTGGTGGCCTTCTTCTCCGTGGTCTTCTTCGCGGCGGTCTTCTTCGCCGGTTCCGCCTTCTTCGTCGGGGTCCTGCGGGCGGGGGTCTTCTTCGTCGGCCCGGCCTTCGCCGCCGGGGTCTTCGCCGCCCGCTGGGCCGACCGGGCCGACGAGATCGGCGTCGGCTCGTCGGCCGGTGCCTCGCCCCGGGCCACCCGGGCCCGCTCGACGGACGCCTTCAACGCCGCCATCAGGTCCACCGCGGCGGCCGGCGCGGCCTCCTCCTCCGCCGGCTGGACCACCTCACGCCCCTCCACCTTGGCGTCGATGACCTCCTGCAACGCCGCCCGGTAGTCGTCGGTGAAGGCGTCCGGCTGGAACTCCCCGGCCATCGAGTCGATCAGCGAGGCGGCCATCGCCAGCTCCGGCGGGCGGACCTTCAGGTCCTCGTCCAGGAAACCGAAGTCGGGGGTACGCACCTCGTCGGGCCAGAGCATCGTGTTGAGCAGCAGCACCCCGTCACGGACCCGCAGGGTGGCCAACTGCTCCCGCTGACGCAGCGCCACCTTGACGATCGCCACCCGCTCCGAGTCGGCCAGCGCGTCGCGCAGCAGCACGTACGGCTTGGTGGCGGTCCCCTCCGGCTCCAGGAAGTACGCCTTGTTGTAGAGGATCGGGTCGACCTGCTCGGCCGGGACGAACTCCAGCACGTCGATCGCCCGGGAACTGGTCAGCGGCAGATCGGCGAAGTCGGCGTCGGTCAGGATCACCAGCTCGCCGCCGCCCAGGTCGTACCCCTTGGCGATGTCGTCGTAGCTGACCTCCTCGCCGCAGACCGAGCAGGTGCGTTTGTAGCGGATCCGGCCGCCGTCGTCCCGGTGCACCTGGTGGAACCGGATGTCCTTCTCCTCGGTGGCCGAGTAGAGCTTCACCCCGATCGAGACCAGCCCGAACGACACCGCTCCCTTCCAGATCGCCCGCATCCCCGCTCCTCTCGCCGACCTGACCAGGATCGCAAACGATCGAAGCCCCCGCATCACCTTCCGTGTGCAACTACATTCGGAGAGTGCCCGGCGCTCCGTTGAAGCCGATGCTCGCGACGACCGGGCCGCTCCCGGTGGGTGCCGGCTGGGCGTACGAGTTCAAGTGGGACGGGGTACGCGCGCTCGCCGACCTGACCGGTGGACACCCGCACCTGTACGCCCGCTCCGGCGCGGAGATCACCACCGCGTACCCGGAGCTGGTGACCCTGGCCGAGCAGGTGGACGACGCGCTGCTCGACGGCGAGGTGGTCCTCTTCGACCCGGCCGGACAGCCCTCGTTCACCGCCCTCGCCGAACGGATGCACGTGCGGGACCGGGCGAAGGCGGCAAGACTGGCGGCGACCATCCCCGTCACGTACATGATCTTCGACCTGTTGCGGTTGCGGGGTGAGGACCTCACCGGGTGGCCGTACCACGAACGGCGGGCGGCGCTCGACGGCCTGGGGCTGGGCGCGGCCCGGTGGACGGTGCCCCCCTGCTTCACCGACGGTGCCGCCACCTACCAGGCGGCCGGCGAGCACGGGCTGGAGGGGGTGCTGGCCAAGCGGGCCGGGTCCGCCTACCGGCCCGGGGTGCGCTCACCCGACTGGATCAAGGTCAAACTGGAGGTGACCGGTGACTTCGTCATCGGCGGTTGGCGGCCCGGGGCGCGGAAGATCGGCGGGCTGCTGGTCGGGGTGCCGCGTCCGGACGGGCGGCTCACCTACCGGGGGCGGGTCGGCGGCGGGATCGGCGCGGCCCTGGAACGGGAACTGCTGCGCGAACTCGAACCGCTGCGGGTCGACGGCCCGCCGTTCGCCGGGGACGTGCCGCGTGAGGACGCCCGGGGCACGCTCTGGGTGACCCCCCGGATCGTGGTGGAGGTGAAGTACGGCCAGCGCACCCCGGACGGGCGGCTGCGGTTCCCCCGGATACTGCGGCTGCGCCCCGACAAGCCGCCCGGGGAGGTCGAGGATGCCTGACCGGGTGAGGGTCGAGGTCGACGGCCGGGCACTGGAGCTGTCCAACCTGGACAAGGTGCTCTACCCGGAGGTCGGGTTCACCAAGGGCGAGGTGATCGACTACTACACCCGGATCGCCCCGGTGCTGCTGCCGCACCTGGCCGACCGGGCGCTGACCCGGATCCGGTTCCCCAACGGCGTCACCGGCGGCTCGTTCTTCGAGAAGAACGCCCCCGCCGCCACCCCCGACTGGGTACGCACCGAGACGCTGCCCGTCCCCGGGTCGAGTAGGGGGCGGGAGACCATCGACTACGTGGTCGCCGACGACCTGCCCACCCTGGTCTGGCTGGCCAACCTCGCCGCCCTGGAACTGCACACCCCGCAGTGGCGGATCGGCGCGCACCCGGACCTGATGGTCGTCGACCTCGATCCCGGCCCCCCGGCGACGCTGCGGCAGTGCTGCCGGGTGGCGCTCCTGCTGCGCGACCGTCTCACCCGCGACGGGGTGGCCGCCCACCCGAAGACCTCCGGCAAGAAGGGCATGCAGCTCTGCTGCCCGATCAGCGCCACCCAGGACGCCGAGGTCGTCTCCGGCTACGCCCGGCGGATCGCGCAGGAACTGGAGCAGGCACACCCCGACCTGATCGTGTCGAAGATGGCGAAGAACCTGCGGCCCGGCAAGGTCTTCATCGACTGGAGCCAGAACAACGCGGCGAAGACGACAGTCGCGCCGTACTCGCTGCGGGCACAGTCGATGCCGGCGGTGTCGACGCCGCTGACCTGGGACGAGGTCGAGGCGGGGGCGGCCGGGAAGCGGCCTTCGGCGAAGCCGTACACGGCGGGGGAGGTGTTACGGCGGGTGGAGAAGTCGGGCGACCTGCTCGCCGCGCTGCTCGACGGGGGGCCGGCTTTGCCGGCAACGTGAGCCGTTTCGTGCCACGTGCCCCAGCGATCCGGCCGCCGGGGCTGCTCCAGCTGTTCCGGCCGTCGGGGCCGCTCCGGTTGCTGTGTTCGCTCCGGTCACCTGTCGATGACGGTGCCGTTCGCGTCGATGCCGTGGTCGCGCCAGTAGACGTCCCACTCGTCGTCGACGTGCTGCGGGACCTTGCCCTCCGGGTAGCGCACGTAGGGGGCGGTGGGCTCCTGACCGTCCGGGAAGCAGGCGCTACCGCCCTGCCCGCCCACCGCGATCGCCGGGTACTCGCCGTCGCCGCAGATGTTCTCCCGGTAGCCGCAGCCGCTGGTCAGCAGCAGCCCGCCCAGGCTCACTGCGGCAAGGACGACCGTGATCTTCGTTCGCATGGGTCGAGTCTTGTCGCGGCGGGTGCCGATGTCATGCGCACGCGTACTCACCTCTCGTCGAATCGGCTCCGGGGCTGCTCTGCTCGGCCTTTCCGCTCGCTGCTCCGCTGGGCCTGTCCGCTCGCTGTTTCCGATCGGCGGGCTCGGTAGGGTGGGGCGATTCGTCCGGACAGGAGGACCGATGGTTGCCCCGCTCACCGTCAGCACGTCGACCGATGCGCCTGAGCAGGCCGGGCAGCCGCTGCTGACCTACTACGACGACGCGACCGGCGAGCGGACCGCGTTGACCGCCAGCCAGCTCGGTGGCTGGGCGGCGCGCACCGCCGGGCTGCTGCGCGACGGGTGCGGGCTGGGGCCGGGCAGCCGGGTCGCGGTGCTGTTGCCGCCACACTGGCGTACCGCTGCGGTGTTGCTCGGGGCCTGGTCGGTGGGGATGGCGGTGTCGTTCCGACCGCGCGCCACCGCCGGGTTGCCGGTCCTCGAACCGGGCGGCGACCGACCGTACGACGCGGTGTTCGTCACCCCGGAACGTCTCGACGACTGGCTGGAGGACGTGCCCGACGGGGTGCACCGCTATCTGGTCGGCACCGGCCCCGGGACGCTGGCCGACGTGCCGGTGGGCTGGCTCGACTGGTCCGCCGAGGTGCTCCGGCACACCGACACCCCACCCGACTACGCCGCCGTGCACCCCGCCGCCCCGGCCACCCCGGACGGCACGAGCTACGCCGTCTGGGGACGCCTGGCCAAGGAGGTGGCCGCGCAACTCGACCTGCGCCCCGGTGACCGCCTGCTGGTCGACGCCGCCGAACACGAACAGCCGGTGAAGTGGCTGCTCGCCCCGCTCGCCGTCGGCGCGTCCGTGGTGATCTGCGCCAACCTGGACCGCGCCGGGTCGGCCGACCGGATGGCCGGCGAGCAGATCACCAAGGTGCTCTGACTCTGGCTGCCCCGCCTCCCCTTCGCGTTGCGCTCTCCGCTCCCGGTTCGGGCGGGGTTAGTGGAGGAGGGGGCGGCGGGTGCAGGGGGTGGTGTGGTCGGGTGGGAGGGTGCAGCGGGTTCCGCCGGGTAGGGGACGGTCGCAGAAGACCCAGTGGTGTACGTCCTGGTGGTCCTCGGGTGACACCGTTACGCCGCCGGGCTCGACGCGGGCGCTGAGCCGGGCCAGTACCCGGGCGGCGGTGCGGGCGAAGATCCGGGCGCGCAGCAGGTCGGGCGCGGTGACCGGCAGGTGGATCACCCAACGCTCGGTCATCGGTACCGGTGGTTCGCGGACTGGGCGCTCTGCCACGCGCGCAGTGCCCTTCTGATGCGGGCGTTCTCCTCCTGCGCCGCGACCAGGGCTGTCTGCGCGAGGGTGAGTTCGTCGGCGACCCGGTGCAGGAAGGCGCGGATCTCGGCGGGGTCGACGCCACGCCGACGATGGTTGAAGCAGCGCTCGCGGATCTGCCAGGGACGCAGCGGGGACGGACGCGCCGGCTGCTTCGCAGCCCACCCGCCCGGGGGCGGAACTGTCAGGGGCGTCAAGATCAAATGTTCATGAGAAGCACTCTCCTCGGCGTGTCGTGTGTCTCTCGGCAATTTGATCATGGGGTGGGTCGATGGTCCGTCGATCCGCTTCCGTGGTCGTGGGGCATGGTGCCGGCGGGTCAGCCGGCGGAGCAGGTGGCGCACGAGGTGACCGCCCTTCGGAGAGGCCGCAGGTCGTGGGGGAGGGGTGGCCCCGGCCGCTTGCGATCGGCGGGGACCACCCTGCTGCCGCCCGCCGGGCAAGCGGCAGTGCCGCGCCGGGGGAGCGCGGGGGAGAGGGTTCCGGCGGCGATGCGAGACCGGTACGAGAGGTGCCAACCGACCGCAACAGCACCGCATCACCGAGAGCGACGGTACGACCACCGAGTCACCTATGTCAAGCATGTCTCTGAGTCAGTGACCCACCTATGTCACCACTGCTACGTACGTTGCCTCTGCCGCAGCCACTGATCGATACTGAGCGGGCCAACCGACTGCAAGGGGCCCGCTGTGCCTATCCCGCCCACCATGGACGAACTGCTCGACGACCTGCTGAGAAAGATCCAAGAGGGGCGTTACCCTCCTGGATCTCAGCTCCCCCCGGGGCGGGACCTGGCGGACGCCTACGACGTTTCGCAGTCCACGATCAGTCGCGCGGTGGCAAGGCTGCGGGAGCAGGGTGTGCTGGTGGGGCGGCCGGGGCGCGGGGTGTTCGTGGCGGAGCCCACCCAGCGCTGACGGCTGCGGTGCGGGCGCTCGATCAGCGTGGCGGCGACGATCCTGAGCGCTGAAGGGCGGCGGTCCGGCGGCTGCCTGATGACGGCCGGACGGTGCCGGCCCGATCTCCGTCCCTTGATCAACTCGATGGGGGCGAGGTGGCGGTGCCCGATGTTGACTGACACCGCCACCTCGCCACCTGAGATGCTCATGGCGGGTGTGACCCGGCGGGTGGGGTCAGCAGGTGGTGTTGCCGGCGGGAACCCAGCCGTCGATGGACGGGTCCTCGGCACCGTGGCCGTAGATCCAGCTGTCGTTGTCCTCGGACCAGCCCTGGCCGTGCCAGCGGAACCCGCGCCCGGCGGTCAGGGTGCGCAGCACCTGGCCGTGCGGTGCCGTGCGCAGCCAGGTGTTCTGGGTGAGGTTGCAGACGAAGCCGGGGGCGTCGCTGGCCGAGGCCGGCGCGGCGGCCACGGCGGTGCCCGGGACGGCGACGACCGCGATCGTCAGGACGTGCAGAATCCGGCGCTTCACTCTGGTTCCCTTCGACGTGCCGACATCGACGGTCGACCGTCGACTGTGGACAGACTAACCGTCGCGGCGGACACCCGCCGGTCGGACGGAACGAGAGCATCCCGCCGACGAGAAGGCGGCGGAACGAGAGCAGCCCCGCCCACGAGAGCGCGGCGGAACGAGAGCAGCCCCGCCGACGAGAGGGCGGCGGAACGAGAGCAGCCCCGCCCACGAGAGCGCGGCGGAACGAGAGCAGCCCCGCCCACGAGAGCGCGGCGGAACGAGAGCAGCCCCGCCGACGAGAGGGCGGCGGAACGAGAGCAGCCCCGCCCACGAGAGCGCGGCGGAACGAGAGCAGCCCCGCCCACGAGAGCGCGGCGGAACGAGAGCAGCCCCGCCCACGAGAGCGCGGCGGAGCGACGGCGGCCCGGCCGACGGGGATGCGGCGGCGCGGGTCAGTCGACCGTGGGCAGCTTCGGGCCGAGGATGTCGTCGGCGTCGACGATGGTGTACGCGTACCCCTGCTCGGCGAGGAAGCGCTGGCGGTGCGCGGCGTACTCGGTGTCGATGGTGTCCCGGGAGACCACCGTGTAGAAGTGCGCCTGCCGGCCGTCGGCCTTCGGGCGGAGCACCCGACCCAGCCGCTGCGCCTCCTCCTGCCGGGAGCCGAACGTCCCGGACACCTGGATCGCCACCGCCGCCTCGGGCAGGTCGATCGAGAAGTTGCCGACCTTCGAGATGACCAGCGTGCGCAACTGGCCGGAGCGGAACGCGTCGAACAGCCGTTCACGTTCCTTGTTGGTGGTGGAACCCTGGATGATCGGCGCGTCCAGGTACTCGCCCAGCTCGTGCAACTGGTCGATGTACGCCCCGATCACCAGCACCTGGTCGTCGGGGTGCCGCTGCACGAGGGCGCGGACCACCGGCAGCTTGGTGCGGGCGGTCGCCGCCATCCGGTAGCGCTCCTCGGCCTCGGCCGTCGCGTACGACATCCGTTCCGCGTCGGTCAGGGTGACCCGTACCTCGGTGCACTGGGCCGGGGCGATCCAGCCCTGCGACTCGATGTCCTTCCACGGCGCGTCGTACCGCTTGGGGCCGATCAGGCTGAACACGTCGCCCTCCCGGCCGTCCTCGCGGACCAGGGTCGCCGTCAGGCCCAGCCGGCGGCGGGCCTGGAGGTCGGCGGTGAACCGGAAGATCGGCGCGGGCAGCAGGTGCACCTCGTCGTAGACGACCAGGCCCCAGTCGCGGGCGCCGAACAGGTCCAGGTGGGTGAACGCGCCGCCGCGCCGCGAGGTGAGCACCTGGTACGTGGCGATGGTGACCGGCCGGATCTCCTTGCGCTCACCCGAGTATTCCCCGATCTCCTCCTCGGTGAGCGAGGTGCGGGCGATCAGCTCCCGCTTCCACTGCCGCCCGGCGACCGTGTTGGTGACCAGGATCAGCGTGGTCGCCTTCGCCTCGGCCATCGCCGCCGCGCCGACCATGGTCTTGCCCGCGCCGCAGGGCAGCACCACCACCCCGGACCCGCCGGCCCAGAACGCCTCCACCGCCTCCCGCTGGTACGACCGCAGCGTCCACGGCCGGCCGCCGTCCTTGCCGTCCTCGGCCAGCGCGATCGGGTGCGCCTCGCCGTCGACGTAGCCGGCCAGGTCCTCCGCCGGCCAGCCCAGCTTCAGCAGGGCCTGCTTGAGCCGACCCCGCTCCGACGGGTGCACCCGGATCGTGTCGTCGTCGATCCTGTCGCCGAGCATCCCGGCGAGCTTCTTGCTCTTGGCGACCTCGATCAGCACCATCCGGTCCAGCCCCCGCAGCACCAGCCCGGACGCCGGGTCGTTGACGAGCTGGAGCCGGCCGTACCGGTCCATCGTGTCGGCCACGTCCACCAGCAGCGCGTGCGGCACCGGATAGCGGGAGTACTTCAGCAGCGCGTCGACCACCGCCTCGGCGTCGTGCCCGGCCGCGCGGGCGTTCCACAGCCCCAACGGGGTGAGCCGGTAGGTGTGCACGTGCTCGGGGGAGCGTTCCAGTTCGGCGAAGGGGGCGATGGCCATCCGGCAGGACTGGGCGTCCGGGTGGTCGATCTCCAGCAGCAGGGTCTTGTCCGACTGCACGATCAGTGGTCCACCGCTCACGCCAGGTCCTCTCCTCGGCCGGAATCCCCGACCCGTGGCGAATCCCCCGCAGGCCGACCATCCAGTGTTGCACGGGGGCGCGGTGGTGCCAGAAAATCCTCGCATCGGGTGCAACTATTCCCCGGCGACACACGTCTACCAGTGGGACGACCGATCTGGGGAGGCACATCATGCAGGTCCGTTACCGAGCCCGGGTCGTCGCCCTGGCCATGGTCACGCTGGTCGGCGCAGGGGGTTGCGCGCCCGATCGGCAGGCCGACCCGGGTGGCGTCGGTGCAGGGATCGCCCCGGTCGGCAGTGCGGAGCAGGTAACGGGGGCGGGTGCCGCCACCCTGCCCGACCGGCTGACCGGGTCCACCAGCAAGCCGCGCTCCCGGAAGTTGCAGCCGAAGGTCGCCGCCGAGCCGACCCGCACCACCAAGGCCCCGAAGACGTCGAGCGGACGCCGCCAGCCCAGCCCGACGAAGGCCAACCTGACCCGCTGCGAGCAGGGCGAACACCAGCGCGAGGTGGAGACGTACCTGGCCCGGCTGGGCGGGTTCGGCACGCTCACCGTGGACGGCCGGCAGACCGACGCCGACTGCGCCGCGATCAAGAAGTTCCAGCAGCGGTACGACATCCGACCCGCCGAGGGACGCGCCGGCCCGACGACGCTCGACGTGGCGAAGCGGCTGGCCACCACCGACGTCAAGCGCTGCTCCGCCGGCTCCGGCACCACCTTCTGCGTCGACCTGACCCGGCAGACCACCTGGGTGATGCGCGACGGCAAGGTGGTCGCCAAGCCCACCGTCACCCGCACCGGCATGGCCGGCTACGCCACCCCCGCCGGCACGTACAAGGTGAACCTGCGCAACCTCAAGGAGTGGTCCAACCCCTACGAGGTGTGGCTGCCCTACTGGCAGCGCTTCAACGGCGGGATCGGCTTCCACGAGACCACCACCTACCTGCACAACGCGGCGATCGGCTCGCACGGCTGCGTCAACCTGCTGCACGCCGACGCGGTGCGCTGGTGGGAGCTGGGCAAGGTCGGCTCCCGGGTGGTCCTGGTGGGCCGCCGCCCCGGCACCTGATCCTCTGCTCACCCCGCCCGTCTCGCCTCCGGCCCCTCGGTAGTTGTCCATAGGGGCCGGATCGGGGGTATTTCCCCCTGTCCGTCCTGGCCACCGGGTGCCACCCTGGAGGTCGGGGGCCGGATGGGGTGGGAGGGCTGGGATGACCGTCGATCACGAGATGATCTCCGAGGACGCGACGAACGGCGACCGGGTGCCACCGACCGAGGTCTCCACGGCCACCATGGTCGGGTACGCCGTCGCCGGGATCGCCGTCGTCGGCTGGTTCCTCTTCGGCTGGCTGGTGCAGCGGCAGGGCTTCATCGACTCGGTCGGTGAGGCCGCCGGCACCGGATTCGCCCTGCTCCTCATCGTCTCCGTCATCGGCACCGTACGCCGCAGCCGCCGCTGACCGGCGGCCCGGCGGTCACTCCTGCCGGACCGCCGCCGTGATCCGGTGCAGGGCGAAGGTGTGCAGCATCTCGGTCCGCTCGTCCTCGGCCCGCAGGTAACCGGCACCGATCGACACCGGCCGCAGCAGCCGGGACAGCGTCGCCCCGTGCGCGTCGACGTAACCCACCCAGACCAGCGCCTTGTCCCGGACCGCCTGCTGGAGCACCGCCAGCGCCTCGGTGTGACCGTGCGCGGGCAGCGGTCCGGCCGCCGCGCGGGCCGCGCCACCGCGTACCACCGCGGGAGCCCGCCGGGCCGCCCGCGCCGCCGCCTCACCCCGCCGGATCTGCTCCACCACCCCCATCAGCCGGGGCAACGCCAACCGGGGCGTACCCAGCGGATCGTGCGTCCGGCCGGTCGACGGGGTCCGGGTCGGGGCCCGCCGGACCCGGGGCCGGGCCAGCACCATCGTGCCGCTGGCGTCCTCCGGCACCGGGGCGTACCCGGCGTCCCGCAACGCGGTCAGCATCCGTCCCACCTGGTACGAGGTGCAGAGCACCGTCGGGGCCAGCCGGCGGAACGCCAGCGGCGTCAACCGCCGGTCGGCCAGCACCTCGGCGAGCAGCGCCTCGTCGTCACTGCGCACGTACCCACCGGCCGAGCCGACCCGCAACCCGCCGTGCTGACGGGCCACGTCGTCCACCAGATAGGTCAACCCCTGCGGGATCGGGGTACGGGACCGACGGCGGAACAGCTCGTGCAGGTCGTCGGCCGTGTAGCCGGAATCCAGCGCCCGGCGGACGCTGGCCGTGGTGACCCGGTACACGCTGGCCGCACCCGCCGACTCCGGCTCGCCCACCGCCTCCAGCTCGGCGGCCAGCGTCGGATCCGGCGGACCGGGCACCACCACGCTCAGGTCGGCCTGCACCAGGAAGTGGTCGACCGGGGCGGGGAGCAGGGCGTCCAGCGCCCGCACCGTGCTCGACGGGTCGCCACCCTCGGCGTCGGCGCGCAGCCCCAGCGGGTCGTCCCCACCCCGCTCGTCGGTGGCGGTGACGTCGGCGAGCAGCAGCCGCCCGTACGAGGTGAGCGCGCCGAGGCCGGTCACCCCGAGCCGGGCCGCCTCGGTCAGCACCTCCCGGTGTGCGGCCTCCCGCCCCCGACTGCGCCGGGGCGCCCGCCAGTCGAGCAGCGCCTGCACCTCCTCGGCGGTGGGGGCGGTGGCCGGTTCCAGCTCGGCCAGCACCTCGAGCACCGCCCGGCGGGCGGCCGGCGCACCGGCCCGTTCCGCCTCGGGGGAGAGCGCGCTGATCGGCCGGTCCCGGTCGTCACGCTGCCCGACCAGGCCGGCCTGCCGGCTCATCGTCAGCCAGGCCCGGGCCAGCTGCTCCCACCGGTGGGCCGGCGACACCGCCCGCCACACCTCGTACGCGCCGGTGGGCAGCACCTGCTGTTCCCCGCCGTACCGGCTGGCGGCGGCGGGCAGCTCCAGCTCACCGAGCAGCCCGGCCGCGTACGCCACCTCGACCAGCAACGCGGTCGTCGGCTCGTCCAGGGTCACCGAGCGGGCCAGGCGGCGCAGGTCGCGTACCCCGATGCCGCCGGAACGCAGCACCGGCGCGGGTTCGGCGGTCAACGCCTCCAGCAGCGCCTCGGTGTGCCGTACCACCTCCATGGTCTGGCCCACCCCGGCCGAGTCGACCGCCTTGGCCTCCCGGGGCGGCGCGTCGACCGGCGGCGGGTCGGCCCGCAGCGGGCCGAGCGGGCCGGTGTCCCGGCGCAGCAGCAACCCCACCTCCCGGGGCAGCTCGACCGTCCCGGCGGAGACCGCCACCAGCAACCGGGCCTCGACCAGCCACCGCACCGGCGACCCGGTCGCGGGCCCGCCGTTGGTCGGGTCGGGGGGCAGGTCGTCCTCCGCGCCGAGCGCGGGCGCCCGCAACGAGCCCGGCGGCACGCTGCCGACCGGCGGGCCGGCGGCGAGCCGGTCCAGGACCGCCCGCGCCGACGGGGGCGCGGCGAGCAGCGTCCGGCGCAGTTTCGCGGCGTCCGCGCAGAGCGCCGCCGCCCGCAGGTCCAGCTCCTCCGCGGGCCGGCCCAGCCCCGCCGGGTACGGGGCCAGCTCGTCCACGCTGCCGGTGATGCGCAGCGCCTGCTCCGGGCCGTACAACAGGAACCGGGCACGCAGCCGGTCGACCGCGCCCCGGACGGTGGCCGGCTCGGGCGGGTGCGGGCCGGCGGTGGCCAGGGCGAGCACCGCGTCGGGGGAGGTGGTGCCGTCGGACGGGTGCCGGGTGAGCCGGGCGGCGTCGAGGATCTGGAGGGTGAACTGGTCCAGCCCGTCGAGCGCGCGGGCGACCGACACCCGCGACTCGACCCGCAGGGCGAGCGCGGCGACGTCGGCCGGCACCGGTACGACGAGGTCGGGCCGCAACTGGAGCAGTGCGGCGAGGGCCTCGTCGGGCAGCGCACGCAGGTGGTCGGCGAGTGAGGTGGTCATCGTCGTTCCACGCTAGCCCGCTGCCGGGCGATCGCGCCCGCCGGACGTCCAGCTCGGACCGACCTGTCCGGGTACCTTCGCAGGATGTCCGCGCTGATGGTCGGGTTCGACCTCGACATGACCCTGATCGACTCCCGTCCCGGCATCGCCGCCGCCTACCGGGCGCTCACCGCCCGGACGGGCGTGCCGGTCGACGCCGAGCTGGCGGTCTCCCGGCTCGGCCCGCCGTTGCGCACCGAACTCGCCCACTGGTTCCCGGCCGAACGCATCGAGGAGGCGGTGACGGCCTACCGGGAGCTCTACCCGGCGTACGCGATCACCCCGACGGTACCGATGCCGGGCGCGCGGGAGGCGATCGACGCGGTGCACGCGCACGGCGGTCGGGTGATGGTGGTCACCTCGAAGATCGGCCGGCTGGCCCGGCTGCACCTGGACCACCTCGGGCTGGCGGTCGACGAGTTGGCCGGTGACCTGTTCGCCGAGGAGAAGGCGACGTCGCTGCGGGAGCACGGTGCCGCGCTCTACGTCGGTGACCACGTGGCGGACATGGTGGCGGCCGGGGCAGCCGGTGTCCCCGGGGTGGGGGTGGCCACCGGCCCCTGCCGGGCGGACGAGCTGCGGGGTGCCGGGGCACACGTGGTGCTCGACGACCTCACCGGATTCCCGGCGGCGCTCGGCCGGATCATCGGGCTAGCCTTGGAGCAGTAGACGTATCGAGCGAAGCAGGGGTTCCAAGGTGCCGACGGGGCGAGTGAAGTGGTTTGACGCGGCCAAGGGATACGGGTTCGTCACCAGTGAGGAGGGTGGCGACGTGTTCCTGCCGAAGGGCGCGCTGCCGGCCGGTGTCACCGACCTCAAGGGTGGTCAGCGGGTCGATTTCAGTGTGGTGGACAGCCGGCGGGGCACCCAGGCGATGGGGGTCAAGCTGCTGGATGCGCCGCCGTCCATGGCGGAGCTGCGTCGACGGCCCGCCGAGGAGCTGCACGGCCTGGTCGAGGACATGATCAAGGTGTTGGAGGCGAAGGTCCAGCCGGACCTGCGCCGGGGTCGCTTCCCCGACCGGAAGACCGCGCAGAAGATCGCTCAACTGGTCCACGCCGTGGCCCGCGAGCTGGAGGTCTGAGGCACCAGCCCGGCGTCGGCGGCCCGGCCCAGCAGCGCCTGCACGGCGGCGAACCCCGCGTCCCCCAGGTCGGCGGTGAACTCGTTGACGTAGAGGCCGATGTGCCGGTCCACCACGTCGGGCTCCATCTCCTGCGCGTGCTCGAGCACGTACCCCCGGCTGGCCGCCGGGTCGGCCCAGGCCTGGCGCACCGACTCCCGGATCCAGCCGGCGGCGGCCACCGGGTCGACCGCCCCCCGACGGGCCAGGATCGCCCCGAGCGGGATGGGCAGGCCGGTGTCGGATTCCCACCACTCGCCCAGGTCCACCAGCGCGGTCAGGCCGTACCGGTGGTAGGTGAACCGGGCCTCGTGGATCACCAGACCGGCGTCGTACCGACCGGCCGCCACGCCCGGCATGATCTCGTGGAACGGCACCACCTCGATCCGGGCCGGCGGCCGACCCGCCGACCAGAGCCGGAACAGCAGGTACGCGGTGGTCCGGTCGCCGGGCACCGCCACCGTGGCCCCACTCAGGTCGGGCCGGTCCGCCGGCCCGGCACCGGCCGCCGGGTCACCGGCGGCCCCCGCGTGGTGGTGTCCGGTGGTGCGGGTGAGCACGAGGGGGCCGCAGCCACGACCGAGCGCGCCGCCGCAGGGCAGCAGGTGGTAGTCGTCGAGCAGCCAGGGGAGCGCGGCGTAGCTGACCTTCACCAGATCGAAGGCACCCCGTTCGGCGGCGGTGTTGGTGACGTCGACGTCGGCGAAGGTCACCTCGACCGGCGGAGCCCCCGGCACCCGGCCGTGCACCAGGGCGTCGAAGACGAAGGTGTCGTTGGGGCAGGGCGAGATCGCCAGGGAGAGCGCCACCCGCCCACGGTAACCCCGTCCCGGCGACCGCTCCGCCGTCCCCACCCCGATGTGACGCCGGCCCCGGGGTACCTCCCCGGCCGCTCGTTCCGGGGCCGGGACCGGCGGGCGCGGGCGCGACAGTCAGCTCCGTAGGGGGCGGCCCCACCGACTTGTCCCCAGCTCCACCGGTTTTCCACAGGGTTGTCCACAGCCGGCGGTGCGGCTGTCCGACATTGCTCCCGGCGACCCGGTATTTTTCCCCGCGTCACCGGCTCCTCACTAGTGGTAGTCACCTTCCAGGGAGGGAACGCTATGAGGAGAATTCGGCTGTTGGCCGGTGCCACCGCCGCGGTGATGGCCGCCGCGACGCTGGCCGCGCCCGCGTACGCGGCGGATCCTGTCGCCGCCGACACGGGACGTGACAGCACCCAGGCGGCGATCCTGGCGTACCGGACCGTGTACCCGACGATCAGCGACAGCGCCGCCCAGCTCGCGGCGGCCCAGCAGGACACCCGTAAGCAGTTGCACGAGAAGCTGGCGGCGGAGCCCCAGACGTACGGTGGGGCCTACTTCGACCCGCCGTCCGGCGTCACCCACGTGGCGCTGACCACCCAGGCGAGCGCCGAGCGGGCGGTCGCGGCCGGTCGGGCGCTCGGGATCACCGTGTCCGCCAAGGTGGTGGCGCGCAGCTACGACGAACTGGAGCGGCTCGCCGCCTCGGTGCGCACCGGCACCGACCAGCTCGCCGTGGCGGCCAAGGGCCGGGTGGGCATCGAGGTGGCCAGCAACACGGTGACCGTCGCCCTGACCTCCCAGGAGGCGGCCAGCCTGCCGGGCAGCGCGATTCCGGGCTGGGTCACCATCGTGCCGGCGAGCGCGGACCTCGTCGAGCTGGACATCTGCTCCTCCCGGGCCGCCTGCAACGACAGCCTGCGCTCCGGGCTCTCGATCCGCCACTCCGGTGGTGCCTGCTCGATGGGGTTCACCGCCCGCAGCGGCAGTGTGCGCTACGCGTTCACCGCCGGCCACTGCAACATCGGCGCGTCGACCACCTGGTACACCGCCGGTACGTTGATCGGCACGATGTCCTCGGCCAACGCGATCAACTCCGGTGCGGTCGACGCGGGACTCATCAAGGTCACCAACTCCACGTACGCGGCGGACACCGTGGGGCGGATCGCCATCTCCGCCTCGTCCTGGGTGCCGGTCAGGGGCCGGGCGCACCACATGTCGTTCATCTGGGCCGGCGATGTCGTCTGCATCTCGTCCCGCTACCAGGCACCCGCCACGAGCGGCAACCCGTGCGGTGTCATCGCCAGTGTCAGTGACGCGGCCCAGGGCGGCCTGACCCGGTACGAGGGGTACGACCCGTGCCCCGGTGACAGCGGGGGCGGGGTCTACTGGCTGCCGTCGTCCGGCGAGCGGCACGCATTCGGCCTGCACAGCCGCAGCATCGTGGGGTGCAACAACACCGCCTCGACCAAGAAGAAGGCCTGGTTCAGCGCGGTGCCGAGATTCTGGAACACCATGAGCTACGACCTGGGTTGACGCCGGGCAGGCGACACGTTCCGGGCAGGGGTCAGGCAGACCCGACCCCTGCCCCGGGACGTCCTGGACCGGCCGCCCTGGTCAGGGCAGGGTCCGGGCCGCCCTGGTCAGGGCAGGGTCCGGGCCGCCCTGGTCAGGGCGGTGAACGCCTCGCGCATCCGCCAGCCGTCGCGGTCGCGGGGGCCGATCGGATTCGAGATCGTCCGCAGCTCGGCGAAGGGGACGCCGGCCTGCGTGGCGGCGACCGCCACCGCGTACCCCTCCATCGCCTCGGCCACCGCGTCGGGGTGCCGGTCGGTCAGGGCGGTGGCGCTCGCGGCCGTGCCGGTGACCGTGCTGACCGTGAGCACCGCCCCGACCACCGCCGCCGGCAGGGCGGCGCGCAGCCCGCCCAGCAGCGCCGGGTCGGCCTCGATGACGGGGCCGCCGCCGAGGAACTCCGCCGGCATGCCCAGCTCGTCGACGGGGATGAAGCCGTCGGGCGACTCCGCTCCCAGGTCCGCGGCGATGCTGTGGGAGGCGAGCACCGTGGCACCGACCGGTGCCCGACCGGCGAAGCCACCGGCGATCCCGGCGCTGACCACCGCACGGTAGGGCCGACCGGCGGCCTCGGCGAGAGCGAGCAGGCGGGCCGTGGCGGCACCGGCCACGGCCGGACCCACGCCGATCGCCCGGACCGTCACCGTCGGGTCGGCCAGCCCGGCCCGGACGGCCTCCGCCTCGGCCGGTACGGCGGTCAGCACCAACAGACCCGTCACGACACCGGCCCCGGCGACTCCCGCCGCTGTCCGTCGGCACCGCTGCCGCTGCCCGGGACCGCCGAGGACGGCCGGTAGATGTGGTAGCCCGGCGGGGCCAGCCCGTCGCCGTGGCGTTCGGGACCGGCCGCCCCGCGCGGGGCGGGGGAGGTCGGGGCGGCCCGCGCCGCCGCCTCGGTCGCCGCGTCGTCGGCACTGTCGCCCGGCGGGTCGGCCCGGGGGGTGACCGGGTCGGCGGCGGCGTCGCCGGTCGGGCGGCCGGTGGGGTCGGCGGCCGCGGCGGCGGCCCGGTCCTGGGCGGCCAACTCCTCGTCGGTGAGCGGCCGGCCCAGCAGCCGCTGGGTGCGCAGCCGGCCGGCGACGACGACGCCCCGGGCGGCGGCGAGGACGCCCACCCCGGCGGCGACGGCGATGCCGGCCCGGCCCTCGAAGGGGACCAGGCCGAGCCCTCCACCGGCGACGAAGGCGAGCATCAGGACGGTTTCCGAGTGGGCGAAGGAACTGGCCCGCAGCCGCTCCGGGATCCGTTCCTGGATCGAGGCGTCCACGGCGAGCTTGGCGATCCCGCTGGACAGGGCGGCGACCAGGCAGAACAGCGCCACCATCGGGAGCGAGAACTTCAGCACGGCCAGGATTCCCACCCCGGCCACGATGATCATCGTGCTGGACTGGATGGCCGCCGGGCGGTGGATCCGCAGCCGGGTGCCGACCGCGGTGGCCAGGAAGCCGCCGACCGCCAATGCCCCGCCGATGACGCCGAGCGACGTCTGGTCGTTGAGCCGCCAGCCGAAGAAGTCGTTGGTCAGGTCGCCCTTCTTCAGCGCGAAGGCCAGGAAGAGCAGCAGGAAACCGTAGAGCGCGCGGAGCCCCGCCGCGCCGACCAGGGTGGCGATCACCAGCCGGCCCGCCGGGCGTCCCCGGCCCAACGGGCGGTCGCCCTTGCGGCGCAGCGCCCGCAGGGGGCGGGGTACCCGCTCGGGCGGCTCGGAGTCGGCTCGGGGCGGCAGCCGCAGCGCGATCACCATGCCGGCCAGGAAGATGACCGAGGCGACGCGGAGCGGCCACTGCGGCCCGAACCAGAACGCCGCCAGGCCCAGCGGGACCACCAACGCTCCGGCCACCGTGCCGTAGACGCTGGCCCGCGCCCCCACCTGGGACAGTCCGATGCCCTCCGGCAGCAGCCGGGGCACCGCGGCGGACCGGGCCACCCCGTACGCCCGGGAGAGCGCGAGCACGCCGAACGCGGCGGGATAGAGCCCCAGGCTGCCGAGGTAGTCGGAGATCAGCCAGGCCAGGAAGGCCCGGCCGAGCATGGTGGTGGCCAACGCGTACCGGCGGCCGTGCCGGAAGTGGTCGAGCAGCGGGCCGACCACCGGGGCCAGCATCGCGAACGGCACCATCGTGACCAGCAGGTAGAGGGCCACCTTGCTGCGTGCCTCGCCGAGCGGGACGTCGAAGAAGATGGTCCCGGCCAGGCCGATGGCGATCAGGGTGTCCCCGGCGCAGGAGAGCGCGTGCAGGTCGAACAGGCGGACCATGCCGACCTCGCCGCCGGCCCCCCGGGCACGGGCCGAACCGGCCCGTCGGGTCACCCAGCGCCCGCCGTTGGCGGAGCCCCGCAGCAGCAGGCGGGTGGCCCGGATGCCGGTGCCCACGGTCCGGCCCAGCACGGACCGACCGGAGCGGGAGAACAGCGGCATGTGCACCATCCTCGCCCATCTGGTCCAGGTACGCCGCACCACGGGGGAAGACTCACTCGGGGAGTGCCTGTCGGTGCGTGTCGCGCATGGGGAACAATGGTCGGGTGACCAGGCCCGCTCCCGCCCGTGCCGCCCGCCTCGACCAGGTCTGCGCCGCCGCCGTCGAGGTGGCCCGCGACGCCATCACCGAGGTGGAGCCCGCCGACATCGGGGACCACCTGCGGGCCGTCGCCGAGGGTGACCGGGTGGTCACCCACTATTTCGAGTGTCTGCTCGGGGGTTACCGGGGCTGGCGCTGGGCGGTGACCGTCACCCGGGTGGCGCGCAGCCGGCACGTCACCGTCTGTGAGACGGTGCTGCTCCCCGGCTCCGACGCGCTGCTCGCGCCGGGCTGGCTGCCCTGGCAGGAACGCCTCAAGCCGGGCGATCTCGGCCCCGGTGACCTGATCCTCACCCCGTCGGACGACGACCGGCTGGCCCCCGGCTACCTGCTCTCCGACGACCCGGCGGTCGAGGAGACGAGCTGGGAGTTGGGCCTCGGGCGCCCCCGGGTGCTGTCCCGTGAGGGTCGGGCCGAGGCGGCCCAGCGCTGGTACGACGGTGACCACGGCCCGTCCGCGCCGATCTCCACCGCTGCCCCGGTCTCGGCCCGCTGCGGCACCTGCGGCTTCTACCTGCCGCTGGCCGGCGCGCTCCGGCAGGCCTTCGGGGCCTGCGGCAACTTCTATGCCCCCGACGACGGTCGGGTGGTCAGCGCCGACCACGGCTGCGGCGCGCACTCGGAGACCCTGGTGGAGACCGCCGAGCCGGCGATCGACGAGCTTCCCACGGTGTACGACGACAGCGCGGTCGAGTCGATGACGGTGGGCGTCGCGCCCGGCCCGGTGGAGACGTCCGCACCGGTGGAGGCGTCCGTGTCGGCGGAGCAGGCCGGGTCGGTGGAGCCGGTCGACCCCTCCTGAGCGCGGGGGCGGTCCGTCGCGGGGTGGTCCGCGCGGCGGGTGGTCGTCGGCGCGGCGGCCGGGCGGTCAGCCCTGACGGCCGGCCTGCCGACGGCGACGACGGTGGGCGTCGTGCCGCATCATCACGGCCAGACCGGGAAAGCCCCACAGGAATCCGGCCAGGCAGGTCCAGAGCCAGTCCTGGTGGCCGTGTTCGGTGAGCCAGTCACGGAGGAAGACCAGCAGGAACAGGCCGGCGACCGCCCAGGCGACCAGCCCGGCCACCGCGAACGGGACCATCGGCGGGTCGAGCGGCTCGGGTCGGGGTGGTTGCTCCTGCGGCACGGGCAGAAGCGTACCGCGAAGCACTTTCCCGGCCCGCCGCTGATCTGGGACGATGCGCGCGACAACGGAAGATCACCTGCGAGGACCTGATGGCCATTGCGCCGCCGGACAACGGCATCCCACCTGATCCCGCTCACCCTCGGAACGGTTTCGACCGGTTCTTCGAGATCTCCGCCCGTGGCTCGACGATGACCCGCGAGGTGCGGGGCGGCCTGGCGACCTTCTTCACGATGGCGTACATCGTGGTGCTGAACCCGCTGATCCTGGGCGGGGCCGTCGACGGTGACGACAAGTCGCTCTCGATTCCCGCGTTGGCCGCCGCGACCGCGCTGGTGGCCGGCCTGATGACGATCCTGATGGGGGTCGTCGGCCGCTTCCCGATGGCGCTCGCCGCCGGTCTGGGCGTGAACGCGCTGGTCGCGTTCGAGATCGCCCCGGAGATGACCTGGGCGGACGCGATGGGGCTGGTGGTGATCGAGGGTGTGCTGATCGCCATCCTCGTGCTCACCGGCCTGCGGACGGCCGTGTTCCGTGCGGTCCCCACCCAGCTCAAGACCGCCATCGGCGTCGGTATCGGGCTGTTCCTGACCATCATCGGGCTGGTCGACGCCGGTTTCGTCCGCCGGGTGCCGGACGCGGCGAACAGCACCGTGCCGGTGGGGCTCGGCATCAACGGCAAGATCGTCAGCTGGCCGATGCTGGTCTTCGTGGTGGGCCTGCTGGTGACGCTGGTGCTGGTGGTGCGCCGGGTCCGGGGCGCGATCCTGATCGGGATCCTGGCCTCGACCGTGCTGGCGATCGTCGTGGAGGCGATCGCCAAGGTGGGGCCGTCGTTCGTCGACGGCAAGCCCAACCCCGAGGGTTGGTCGTTGAACGTCCCGAAGCTGCCCGAGCGGATCGTGGACGTACCGGACCTCTCCCTGCTGGGCAACTTCAACGTGCTCGGCGCGTGGGAGCGGGCCGGCTGGCTGATCCCGCTGATGTTCGTCTTCACCCTGTTGATCACGGACTTCTTCGACACCATGGGCACGATGGTCGCGATCGGCCAGGAGGGGGACATGCTCGACGAGCAGGGCACCCCGCCCCGGGCGAAGGAGATCCTGCTGGTCGACTCGATCGCCGCGGCGGCGGGTGGCGCGGCCAGCGTGTCCAGCAACACGTCGTACATCGAGAGTGCCTCGGGGGTGGCCGAGGGTGCCCGGACCGGGGTGGCCAACCTGGTCGTCGGTGCCCTGTTCCTGTTGGCGATGTTCCTGTCGCCGCTGTCCACCGTGGTCCCGTTCGAGGCGGCCTCGACGGCGCTGGTGGTGGTCGGCTTCCTGATGATGACCGCGGTGCGGACCATCGACTGGACCGACTACGAGATCGCCATTCCGGCGTTCCTCACCATCACCCTGATGCCGTTCACCTACTCGATCTCCAACGGCATCGGCGCGGGCATCATCAGCTACGTGGTGCTGAAGCTGGCCAAGGGTCGGGCGCGGGAGATCCACCCGCTGCTGTACGCGGTGGCGGTGCTGTTCGTGCTGTACTTCCTGCGGGGCCCGATCGAGGCCGCGGTGCAGTAGCCCACCCGTCGCCCCCGGGGCGGGCGGCCCGTCGGACGCCCGCCCCGGGGCGGCGGAACTCCTCCTCGTGAGCATGGTCATATCGCGTGTCGTTAGCCAGGCTCATTAGTTAGGCTAACGACTGTGACGGAGCGGACGGTGACGGCGAACCGCGTGCCACCGGCGCAACTGGCACCCCAGTTGCGTGATGCGATCACCCGGCTCAACCGGCGGGTCCGGCAGGCCCGACCGGTCGGCGACCTGACGGTCACCCAGCTCTCCGCGCTCACCAGCCTCCGGCTGGCGGGTGCGCTGACGCCCCGGGAGTTGGCCGACGTCGAACGGGTCCAGCCACCGACGATGACCAAGATCGTCGCGAAGCTGGAGGAACGTGGCCTGGTGCGGCGGACCCCCCACCCGACCGACGGCCGGCAGGTCATCCTGGCGGCCACCGAGGGGGGCCGGGCCGTGCTCGACCAGTTCGAGCGGGTCCGCGACGAGTGGCTGGCCAGCCGGCTGGCCGCGCTCCCGGAGGACGACCGCGACACGCTACGGCGGGCCGCCGAGATCCTCCAGCAGCTCGCCCGCGACTGACGCCCCACCGGGTCCGCGCCGTCCGCCGTCGATGACGCGTACGCGACCCGAGGAGGCGCACCGAGAGTGCAGGCGAAGCTGAGCACGATGTTCCAGTCCCTGCGAGTCCGTAACTACCGACTCTTCGCCACCGGACAGCTGGTCAAACTGATCGGCGTCTGGATGATGTTCATCGCCCAGGACTGGCTCGTCCTTGAGCTCTCCGACAACTCGGCCACCGCGCTCGGCGTGGTGACCGCGCTCCAGTTCACCCCGGTACTGCTGCTCACCCTGCTCTCCGGCCGGCTCGCCGACCGGTACGACAAGCGGCTCCTGCTCTTCGTCGCCAACGCCTTCTGGACGGTGCTGGCGCTGGGGATGAGCCTGTTGGTGCTCACCGACCTGGTCCAGCTCTGGCACGTCTTCGCGTTCGCCGCGCTGCTCGGCACCGCCAACGCGGTGGAGACGCCGGTCCGGCAGGCGTTCGTCAGCGAACTGGTCGGCACCACCCTGCTGCCCAACGCGCTCTCCCTCAACGCGGCGGTGTTCAACTCGGCCCGGATCATCGGCCCGGCCGTGGCCGGGCTGGCCATCGCCGCCTTCGACGTCGGCCCGGTATTCCTGTTCACCGCGGTCAGCTCCATCGCGCCGCTGGCCAACGTGGTCCGGATGCGTCCGGCCGAGCTGTACCGCAAGGACCTCCCCCCGATCGGCGAACGGGACTCGGCGAAGGTCGTCGACGGGCTGCGGTACGTCCGGCGTCGCCCCGACCTGCTGTTGCCGATGGTGGTCATGTCGGTCATCGGCATGTCGCTGTTCAACTTCCAGCTCACCCTCGCGGCCCTCGCCAAGACGGTCTTCCACACCGGAGCCGCCTCGTTCGGCCTGTTCAGCACCGCGCTGGCGGTCGGCGCGCTGGCCGGGGCGCTCGCCGGCACCGGACGGCGCAGCCGCCCGTCGGTCTGGCTGGTGCTCGGCGCGGCGATCGGCTGCGCCGCCTTCGGCACCCTGGTCGGCTTCGCCCCGGCGTACTGGCTGGTGGTGACGTTGCTCCTGCCGACCGGGTTCTTCATGGTCTTCTTCGCCCAGGCGGCCAACCAGCGGGTCCAGCTCGGCACCGACGCCGCGTTCCGGGGACGGGTGATGTCCCTGTGGGTGCTGGTGTTCCTCGGCACCAACCCGGTCGGTGCACCGATCGTCGGTTGGGTCGCCGAGACCTGGGGCGCCGGGGCGAGCATCTGGATCGGTGGGCTCGTCTCGCTGGCCACCGCCCTGCTCGCGCTCGCCTGGCAGCTCCGCCGCTCCGGTGCCCGGCTGCGCTTCCGGGTGCTGCCGATGCCCCGCTTCTACGTGGTCTCCCGGCCGCGCCTGCTGACCCCGACCGGGCGGTGACCCGGACCGGGCGGTGACCCCGACCGCCCCCGCGCCGGACGGCTGCGACCGGTTCCGGACCGTGACAATGCGGTGGCGGACGGCCGCGGAGGGTCGTAGCGTCGAGGTGTGGCAGGCGGGAGGGCGCTGATGCTGGTGTTGGCACTCCTGGCCATGGCATGCCTGCCGGTGGCGTTCGCCCTGCTCATCTGTTTCGACGAGATCGCCGACCGGGTGGCGTGCGGCTGGTCCGAGTGGCGGCGTCGCCGCCGGGACCGCCGGACCATCGCCCGGCTCGACCGGGCCTTCGCCGCCGACGCGTCCGGCCTCGACGTCGACCTGACCGAGCTGGACCGGCCCGACCGCCGGCCGCTCGAACTCCTCGCCGCCGACCTGCGGCGGCTGGGTCACCACCGGCTCGCCGCCGGTGGTCGCTCGGTGGTCTACCGCTCGGTCATCGACGCGTACGACGACCGGCTCCGCGCCGCCTGCCGGGCGTTGGGGATGGTCGAGCACCTGGCCGAGCTGACCGGGGTCGACCGGGAGATCGAACGGGTCCGGGTCGAGGGGGCGCTGGCCGCCGCCGGGCTCGGGCTGCCGGCCGTCCGCGCCGACCGCCGGCCCCGCGACCGGCGGGCGTGAGACGCGCGCTCCACCACCCACCGTCCCGCTGGCCACCGTCCCGCTGGCCACCGTCCCGCTGGCCACCGTCCCGCTGGCCACCGTCCCGCTGGCCGCCGCCCCGCCCGCCGGGGACCAGCGGGCCAGGGGACCAGCGGGCCAGGGGATCAGGGCCGGTCACCAGGCCCAGGCCTCCGGCCCGGGGCCACCGTTGCCGACCGGCGGGAACAGCTCGTCGAGCCGTTGCTCCGTCGCCCCGTCGATCTCCACCGCGAGCGCGCCGAGGGCGTTGTCGAGCTGCTCCACGGTGCGCGGGCCGATGATCGGGGCGGTCACCCCGGGACGGGAGAGCAACCAGGCCAGCGCCACGTTCGCCGGGTCGTGCCCCAGGTCCGCGCAGAACTTCTCGTACGCCTCGATGGTCGGCCGGTGTGCGGCGAGCCCTTCGGCGGCACGCCCACCGGTGCCCCGCGCGGCGCTGCCCTCGGCCATCTTGCGCAGCAGCCCGGCCAGCAGCCCGCCGTGCAGCGGCGACCACGGGATGACCCCCAGTCCGTAGTGCTGGGCGGCCGGGATCACCTCCAACTCGACGTGCCGGGTGAGCAGGTTGTAGATGGACTGTTCGGCGACCAGGCCGAGGAAGTGGCGCTGCGCGGCGGCGGCCTGTGCCTGCGCGATGTGCCAACCGGCGAAGTTGGACGATCCAACGTAGATCACCTTGCCCTGGGCGACCAGCGTCTCCATCGCCTGCCAGATCTCCTCCCACGGGGTGCTGCGGGAGACGTGGTGCATCTGGTACAGGTCGATCACGTCGGTCTGGAGCCGACGCAGTGAGTCCTCGCAGGCCCGGACGATGTGCCGGGCGCTCAGGCCCCGCTCGTTGGGCCACTCGCCCATCGTGCCGTAGACCTTGGTGGCCAGCACGACCCGGTCCCGCCGGCCGCCACCCTGGGCGAACCAGCGGCCGATGATCTGCTCGGTGATCCCCTCACCGGTCTGCCAGCCGTACACGTTGGCGGTGTCGAAGAAGTTGACGCCGTGGTCGAGCGCCCGGTCCATGACCGCGAAGCTGGCCGGCTCGTCGGTCTGCTGCCCGAAGTTCATCGTGCCGAGGCAGAGCCGGCTCACCGACAGGCCGGTGCGTCCCAGATTGGTGTACTCCATCGGACCACCCTGACACGTGCCGGCCCGGTGTGCCGGTCGACGTCAGGATGGTCCATCGATCAGGATGACTCGCGGGCGGCCGGGCCGCTGCCGAACAGGACGTCGTCCCAGCTCGGCAGGCGCTTGCGCGGCTTGCCCGAGGCGTCCGCCGACTCACCGCCGGCCGCTGCCGCCGGACCGGTGCGTCGCGGCCGGAGCACCGCCAGCGACGGTACGGCCGGGACCTCCTTCGGCGCGTCCGAGTCGTCGTCGAAGGCGGAGCCCTGACCACCGCCGAGCAACGCGGCGGCGCCCCCGCCGACGACCCGCTGACGGGGTGCGTCGGAGCCGGCCGAGGCGGCCGGGGAACGCGGGTCGAGCCCCCGCCCCGAGGTGCCGCCGAGTGGCCGGTCCAGCGACGCGAGCAGGGCGTCCCGCCCTGCCCGGATCGGATCCCGGCCCGGACGTGCCTGGTCGCCGGCGGCCGGCAGGCCGTGACCGCCCCGGCTCGGCTCACCGCGCGACGGGCCGGGCAGGGCGTGACCGCTCCGCTCCGGTGCCGGCTCCTGGCCGAGGATCGGCGTGGGACGCTCGGCGCACAGGTACTGCGCCATGTCGTCGTGCGGGGCCACGTTCTGCCGGAGCTTGTCGAGATCCCAGACGGCCTGGGCGGTGGCCTTCCCGGACGGCCAGGTGGCGATGATCCGCCAGGTGCCGTCGTCGCGCCGGAAGGCGTCCCAGGAGATCTTCTCGGTGTCGATGCCGTGCTGGGCCAGCCGACCGTTGACCACCTCGGCCAGCGGGGTGGCCTTCTCGGCACCCTTGAGCCGGGTGCGCCGGGCGTGCTGGGCGAGCATGGCCCGTTCCTGAAGCACCGGGCCGGCGTAGCGCAGCACCCGGTCGACGGGGACACCGGCGATCCGGGCGACGTCCTCGGCGGACTCGCCGGAGCGGATCCGGGCCTGGATGTCGCGGGGGGACAGCGACGGGGTCGGGTCGGCGCTGGCGGGCACCACGGCGAGCGGCGGCGTACCGGGCTCGGCGTGCAGCACGGTCGCGATGCGTTCGTCGATGGGGAGGGCGAGCAGGCGCCCCACCTCGTCGGCGAGCACCAGCGCCTGGCCGTCCTCGGAGAGGGCGACGAAGCGTACTGGGCGCATGGCGTAGCCTCCGTCCCGCTTCGCTGGCCGTCACGCCACGAGCCGGCCACCCGGGCGTCCTCGCACCACCGTACGCTCATCTGCCCACAGGTGGGGGATGCGACTTGCGCATGTCGTGACTGAGCTGCGGCGATGATCACGGTGGGTGGCCGCGGCGGCTGTCGCGACCACCCACCGTGACGGGTGTGACTAGAGCCGCTCGACCACGTAGTCGACGGCGGCGGTGAGCGCCTCCACGTCGGCCGGCTCCACCGCCGGGAAGAGCGCGACCCGCAGCTGGTTGCGGCCGAGCTTGCGGTACGGCTCGGTGTCGACGATCCCGTTGGCGCGCAGCACCTTGGCGATCGCGGCGGCGTCCACCCCGTCGGCGAAGTCGATGGTGGCGACCACGTTGGAGCGCAGGGTCGGGTCGGTGACGAACGGGGTGGCGAAGTCGGCCCGCTCGGCCCAGCCGTAGACGATCTCGGCGCTCTCGGCGGTGCGCTTGGCCGCCCAGCTCAGGCCGCCCTGCGAGTTCATCCAGTCGGTCTGCTCGGCGGCCAGGAAGACGGTCGCCAGCGCCGGGGTGTTGTAGGTCTGCTCCAGCCGCGAGTTGTCGATCGCGGTGACCAGGTCGAGGAAGGCCGGGATGTACCGGCCGGACGACTTGATCTCGGTGGCCCGCTCCAGCGCGGCCGGCGACATCAGGGCCAGCCAGAGGCCACCGTCGGAGCCGAAGCACTTCTGCGGGGCGAAGTAGTAGACGTCGGTCTCGCCGACGTTGACGTCCAGGCCGCCCGCGCCGGAGGTGGCGTCGACCAGCAACAGCGAGCCCGGGTCGGCGTCGGCCACCCGGTTGATCGGCACCGCGACACCGGTGGAGGTCTCGTTGTGCGGGGTGGCGTAGACGTCCACCCCGGCCTCGGCCAGCAGGCCCGGGGCGCTGCCCGGCTCGGCCTTGCGGACGGTCGGCTCGCCGAGGAACGGCGCATCCTTGACCGACTTGGCGAACTTCGCGCCGAACTCGCCGAAGCTGGCGAACTGGGCCCGGTCGCGGACCAGGCCGAACGTGGCGACCTCCCAGAAGGCGGTGGCGCCGCCGTTGCCGATGACCACCTCGTAGCCCTCGGGGAGGGAGAAGAACTCGGCGATGCCCCGGCGCAGCCGGGCGACCTCGGCGCGGACGGTCTGCTGCCGGTGCGAGGTGCCCAGGTAGCTGGTCGCCACGTCGGCGAGCGCGGAGACCGCCGCGGGACGGACCTTGGACGGCCCGCAGCCGAACCGCCCGTCGGCGGGCTTGATGTCGTCGGGAATCCGGATGGTCGGTGCGTCAGCCACGGTTCTCTCGATCCTTCCGCATGGGCGAGGGCGGGGCCCTTCGACGGCGCGGACCTGCGGCGGACGCGCGCTGGGGCGCGATGCGGCCTGGTCCGGGCCTGGTCCGGCGACTCTGCCGGCCTTCATCCTCGCACCCGGGGCGGCCCGGCTGCCGGCTGGTCCCAGGCCTGCGCCTGAGGCGTCGGACACACCGGGGACGGGTGGCCGGCCCACGCGGAAGGGGCGTCGACCGCCGGTCGACGCCCCTCGCGGAGTACCCGTGCTCAGACGCCGTGCGGGATGGCGTCCCAGCCCTCCACCTGCTGCGGCTTGCGGGTCTCCGGCCCGACGTAACGGGCGGACGGCCGGACCAGCCGCTGGAGCTTCTTCTGCTCCAGGATGTGCGCGGACCAGCCGCCCATCCGGGCGCAGGTGAACATCGAGGTGAACATGTGCGCCGGCACCTCGGCGAAGTCCAGCACCACGGCCGACCAGAACTCGACGTTGGTGGCGAGGACCCGGTCCGGGCGGCGGGCCTGGAGCTCGGCCAGCGCGGCCTTCTCCAGCGCCTCGGCCACCTCGAAACGGGGTGCGCCCAGCTCGCGGGCGGTGCGCCGGAGCACCCGGGCGCGCGGGTCCTCGGCCCGGTAGACCCGGTGGCCGAAGCCCATCAGCCGCTCGCCCCGGTCGAGGACGCCCTTGACGTACCCCTCGGCGTCGCCGCTGCGCTCGACGGCCTCCAGCATGGTGAGCACCCGGGAGGGGGCGCCGCCGTGCAGCGGGCCGGAGAGCGCGCCGATGCCCGACGAGATGCAGGCCGCGGCGTCCGCGCCGGTGGAGGCGACGATCCGGGCGGTGAAGGTGGAGGCGTTCAGGCCGTGCTCGGCGGCCGAGATGAAGTACGCGTCGACGGCCTTGACGTGCCGGGGGTCCGGTTCGCCCCGCCAGCGCTTCATGAAGCGCTCGACGATCGTCTCGGCCTTGTCGATCTCCTTCTGCGGCACCGCCGGCAGGCCGAGGCCGCGGGCGGACTGGGCGACGAAGGAGAGCGCGGTCACCGAGACCCGGGCCAGGTCGGCGCGGGCCTGGGAGTCGGAGATGTCGAGGAGCTGACTGAGCCCCCAGTACGGGGCGAGCATGGCGACCGCGGACTGCACGTCGACGCGGATGTCACCGGAGTGCACCGGCACCGGGAACGGCTCGGCCGGCGGCAGGCCGGGGCCGAAGCGCCCGTCGACCAGCAGCGCCCAGACGTTGCCGAAGGAGACCTGGCCGATCAGATCCTCGATATCCACGCCCCGGTAGCGCAGCGCGCCACCCTCGCGGTCCGGTTCGGCGATCTCGGTCTCGAAGGCCACGACGCCTTCGAGGCCCGGTTTGAAGTCGGCCATGTCGTCTCCTGGCTTCTGGCTCGGTACGCCCGCCACGGGCTCGGTCCGGCCCGGTACCTTAGGCGACCCTCAGGGATGTGTTCGTGCCATCTTGCCTGGTGAGTAACCAGGTGCGCGACCCGCTGCGACTGTGCTGCACGCGACATCCCCGCCGCTGGACGTCGGAGCCCCTGCCGTGAGACTGATCAGTGGGCTGACCAGCGTCGTCAGGACGCGGCACGCCCGGCGAGGGGGAGAATGACGTGACGGGCGACACACCCGCCCTGGCGGGCATGCGCAACGAGTACGCCGCCGACCGGGGCCTCACCGAGCGGGAACTGGCCGCCGACTGGCCCACCCAGTTCGGCCGCTGGCTCGCCGACGCGGTCGCGGCCGGGCTGCCCGAGCCGAACGCGATGGTCCTCGGCACCGCCGACGCCGCCGGTCGGCCCAGCGGCCGGACCGTGCTGCTCAAGGAGTACGACCGGGAGGGTTTCGTCTTCTACACCAACCACGACTCGCGCAAGGGCGCCGAGCTGGCCGTCAACCCGTGGGCCAGCCTGGTCTTCCCCTGGTTCCCGATGCAGCGGCAGGTGGTGGTGACCGGTCGGGTCGGGCGCGTCGACCGGGCCGAGACCGAGGCGTACTTCGCCACCCGGCCGCGCGGCTCCCAGCTCGGCGCCTGGGCGAGCACCCAGTCCGAGGTGGTGCCGGACCGGGCCGCGCTGGAGGAGGCGTACCGGGTGGCGGCGGAGCGCTTCCCGGCCGGCACGCCGGTCCCGGCGCCCCCGCACTGGGGCGGGTTCCGGGTCCGTCCGGAGTCGGTGGAGTTCTGGCAGGGCCGGGCCGGCCGGCTGCACGACCGGCTGCGGTTCCGGCGGGTCGGGGGGGACGACTGGGTGGTCGAGCGGCTGGCACCGTGACCGCCGTCAGGGCGGCCCGGTCGGGTGGCGTCCGCCGCTGGGCGATCGACCTGCGCCCGCTGCGGATCCCCGCGTACCGTCGGATGTGGCTCGGCAACACGGTGGCGATGTTCGGCTTCCAGTTCACCGCGGTCGCCGTGCCGGTGGAGATGTACGAGCTGACCCGGAACTCGTTCTGGGTGGGCCTGCTCGGGGTGGCCGGCTTCCTGCCGTTGCTGGTCTTCGGACTGTGGGGCGGGGCGGTCGCCGACGCCCGGGACCGACGGCGGGTGCTGCTGGTCGGCTCGGGGCTGCTCTGGGTGTCGGTGCTCGGCCTGCTCGGGCACGCGCTGTCCGGCCTCGGCAGCCCGGTGCTGCTGCTGGCGCTGGTGACCGTGCACTCGATCGCGTTCGCCATCAGCTCGCCGGCCCGGTCGGCGATCCTGCCCCGGCTGCTGCCGCCCGAACTGGTCCCCGCGGGCAGCACCCTGAACTACACCACCTTCACCGCCGCGGCGGTGGCCGGTCCACTGGCCGCCGGCCTGGTCTTCGCCGCCTTCGGCACCGGTGCCGGGCTGCCGGTCGCGTACGCCGCCGACGCGGTGTTGTTCACCGCGCTGGTGGTGGCGACGCTGCGGCTGCCGGCGATGCCGCCGGCCCCACCCGCCGAGGGCGAGGCGCGGCGGGGCGGCCTGGCCGGCATCCTCGACGGCTTCCGCTACCTCGCCACCACCCCGGTGCTGCTCTCCTCGTTCGCCATCGACCTGATCGCGATGACCCTGGCCATGCCCCGGGCGCTCTTTCCCGAGGTGGCGCAGGAGCGGTTCGGCGGCGGCGCGGTGGTGGGCTGGCTCTACAGCGCGATCGCGATCGGCGCGATGCTGGGCGGCCTGACCTCCGGGTGGATCGGCCGGCTGCGCCGGCAGGGGCTCGCCCTGGTGGTGGCGGTGGTCGGCTGGGGGCTGGCCGTCGCGGCGGCCGGGCTGGCCCGCCAGCTCTGGCTGGTGGTGCTCCTGCTCGCGGTGGCCGGCGCGGCGGACCTGGTCAGCGCGGTGCTGCGGCAGTCGCTGCTGCTGGTCTACGCGCCGGACCGGATGCGCGGCCGGCTCCAGGGGGTGAACACGGTGGTGGTGGCCGGTGGTCCGCGCCTCGGCGACCTGCGGGCGGGGGCGGTGGCGGCCGGGTTCGGCCCCGGCGTCGCCTGGGTCGGTGGCGGGTTGCTCTCGGCGGCGTTGGCGGTGCTGCTGGTGGTCAGCTTCCCGGCCCTGCTGCGCTACCGGGCCGGCACGGCGACGGCACGGCAGGGCGGCTGATCCCCGCCCGGTGGGACGGTGCGCCGGGTCCGGCGGGCGGAGCAGGGCACCGACTAAGGTCACGGCATGGACAACGCCGCACAGCGCCCCGCCTCCGGTACACAGTGGACCATCGCCGCCGACGGCCACGAGGCCGTCATCGTCGAGGTCGGCGGTGGGGTACGGACGTTCCGGTGGAACGGGGTGGACTACCTCGATAGCTACGCCGAGGACGAGATCAGTCCCGGCAGCGCCGGACACGTGCTGGCCCCCTGGCCGAACCGGATCCGGGACGGGAAGTACACCTTCGGCGGCCGGTCGTTGCAGCTCGACCTGACCGAGCCGGCCCGCGGGGTCGCCCTGCACGGCCTGGTCAACTGGGTGCGCTGGGAGCTGGTCGAGGAGTCCGCCGACGCGGTGACCCTCGGCTACGACCTGCCGCCGACCCCCGGCTACCCGTGGCCGTTGCGGCTGCGCAGCCGGTGGAGCGTGGGGGCGGACGGGCTGCGTGCCGAGCACGAGGTGACCAACACCGGGGTCGAGACCGCGCCGTTCGGGTTCTCCGTGCACCCGTACCTGCGGCTGGCCGGGGTCGCGGTGGACGACCTCACGATGCGGCTGCCGGCCCGCAGCCGGCTCCAGGTCGACGCCCGGTTGCTGCCGATCGGGGCGACCCCGGTGGCCGGCACCGAATACGACTGGACCACCCCCCGGCCGATCGGTGAAGCGCAGCTCGACCTCTGCTTCGGTGACGTGATCCGGGACGACGACGGCGGCTCGTCGGTGACCCTGGCCGCCCCCGACGGCACGGACGGGGTACGGCTCTGGGCGGACCGGGAGTTCGGCTGGTGGCAGGTCTTCACCGGCGACGCGCTCACCGGGGAACGGCACCGCCGATCGGTGGCGGTGGAACCGATGACCTGCCCGCCGGACGCGTTCCGGTCCGGCCGGGACGTGATCGAGCTGGGCGCGGGACAGACCTGGCGGGGCAGCTGGGGCATCCGGCCCGGGGCCTGAGCATGGAGTTCGCCGAGGTGGTCCGGCGACGCCGGATGGTGCGCAACTACGACCCGGACCGGCCGGTGCCGCCGGAGGTGGTGGACCGGCTGCTCGACCACGCGGTCCGGGCCCCGTCGGCCGGCTTCGCCCAGGGCTGGGGTTTCCTGGTGCTGGAGGAGCCGGCGGACCGGGAGCGGTTCTGGACGGCGGCCACCCCGGACGGCGGTGGCCGCCGACGGTGGCTGGCGGGGATGCGCCGGGCCCCGCTGATCGTGGTGCCGCACGCCAACCGGACCGCCTACCTGGAGCGCTACGCCGAGCCGGACAAGGGCTGGACGGACCGCTCGGAGGACCGCTGGCCGGTGCCCTACTGGTACGTCGACACGGGTTTCGCCGCGCTGCTGATGCTGCTGACCGCCGTGGACGAGGGGCTGGGGGCGTGCTTCTTCGGCATCCCGCCCGACCGGGTGCCGCCGTACCGGGAGGCGTTCGGGGTGCCGGCGGAATACCATCCGATCGGTGCGATGACGGTGGGTTACCGGGCGCTGGACCACCGGTCACCGTCGCTGCGGCGGGGTCGCCGACCGGTGGACGAGGTGGTGCGGCGCGGTCGGTGGAGTTGATCCTGCTTCGTACCCTGCGCGGGTAGGTGTCGGGGTTACCGGAACCGGCAACGGGGAGCAGAACGTGGTGTGGCAGGGGCGGATAGGCTGGCACGGTCATCGGTGCCGCACGGTGCGGTATCCCGGCGTGACCCGGCACCACGCCGAGGGTCGGCCTGACCACGGGGAGGGGAGCGTGCCGTGATCTTCAGAGCGGTCCGGGACGGGCGTCCCTACCCGGAACACCACCTGACTCTCAAGCAGTGGGCGGAGATCCCACCGCGTCCGCTGCGGTTGGACCAGCTCATCACCACCAAGCGCGAGCTGGCGCTGGACAAGCTCCTCGCCGAGGACTCCACCTTCTACGGCGACCTGTTCCCGCACGTGGTGGAGTGGGGCGGCGGTCTCTACCTGGAGGACGGTCTGCACCGGGCGCTGCGGGCCGCGTTGCAGCAGCGCAACCAGATCCACGCCCGGGTGCTGGTCTTCAGCGGTCAGCCCGAGACGTCCGCCTGAGCAGTCGTTAGGGTGGCGACCATGGGCGCTGCGCTGGACCTGCTGGACGTCGACGCCTCGCTGAGCGGGGAGGAGCGGCAGATCCGGGCCGTCGTCCGCCGGCTCGTCGACGAGCGGGTCCGCCCGCACGTCGCCGGCTGGTACGAGGACGGCCGGGTTCCGGCGCGCGAGCTGGCCCGCGAGTTCGGCCGGCTCGGGCTGCTCGGCATGCACCTGACCGGGTACGGCTGCGCCGGCGCCTCGGCCGTGGCGTACGGGCTGGCCTGCCTGGAGCTGGAGGCCGGCGACTCCGGCGTCCGCTCCCTGGTGTCGGTGCAGGGCTCGCTGGCCATGTACGCCGTCTGGCGCTTCGGCAGCGAGGAGCAGAAGCAGCGCTGGCTGCCCGCGATGGCGGCCGGCGAGGCGATCGGCTGCTTCGGCCTGACCGAACCGGACCACGGCTCCGACCCGGCCTCGATGGTGACCCGGGCCCGCCGCGACGGCGACGACTGGATCCTCGACGGCGCGAAGATGTGGATCACCAACGCGCCGGTCGCCGACGTCGGGGTGGTCTGGGCGCGTACCGACGAGGGGGTGCGGGGTTTCCTCGTGCCGATGGACGCCCCCGGGGTGACGGCGCCCGAGATCCGCCGCAAGATGTCGCTGCGGGCCTCGGTGACCGGCGAGATCGTCCTCGACGGGGTCCGGCTGCCGGCGGACGCCCGGCTGCCCGGGGCGGTCGGGCTCCGGGCACCGCTGAGCTGCCTGACCGAGGCCCGGCAGGGCATCGTCTGGGGCGCGCTCGGCGCGGCCCGCGACTGCCTGGAGACCGCCCTGTCGTACGCCACCGCCCGGACCCAGTTCGGCCGTCCGCTCGCCGGGTTCCAGCTCACCCAGGCCAAACTCGCCGACATGGCCGTGGAGTGGAACAAGGGGCTGCTGCTCGCCCTGCACCTGGGCCGGCTGGCCGGGGCGGGGACGCTGCGGCCGGAGCAGGTCAGCGTGGGCAAGCTGAACAACGTCCGGGAGGCGCTGGCGATCGCCCGGCAGTGCCGGACGATCCTCGGCGCGAACGGGATCTCCGGCGAGTACCCGGTGATGCGGCACGCCAACAACCTGGAGAGCGTGCTCACCTACGAGGGCACCTCCGAGATCCACCAGCTGGTCATCGGGCAGCGGCTCACCGGGTTGTCCGCGTTCGGCTGAGACCCTCCGTCACCCGTTCGGGGCACTCGCCGCGCGGACGTCGCACGGTGGCCGTACCGTCATCGACAGAGGCACGTGTCTGACGAGGACGGTGAGGGCGATGGCCCGCGACGGTGAGACCCCCCAGAGTGAGTTCCCCGGCTACCCGACCGCCGACACACTGCGTACCCGGTCGGACGAGCCGGCCGACCCGGAAACCCCACCGGCCGACCCGCCCCGCGCCGGCGGCGGCCAGGCGCGGGGCCTGCTCTGGGTGCTCGGTGCGGCGGCGCTGGTCGTGGTGGTGCTGCTCGGTACCCAGCTGACCGGGATCTTCCCGGACTTCCGTAACCCCTTCGCCAAGGAGCAGACCGACCGCAGTCAGCCGCCGCTGCTCAAGTCGATCCAGGATCTCAGCCGTTACGTCGCGGCGGAGGGCAACTTCCAGGTCGTGGTCGACCTCCAGAACGACCGCAACAACGTGCCGGAGTTCCTGCTCAACCAGCGGACCCTCTTCGTCGGGGCGGGCAGCGTCGAGGCGTACGTGGACTTCGGCAAGATCGCCGAGGGGGCGGTGGTGCCGTCCGCCGACGGCAAGTCCGTCGAGGTCAAGCTGCCCGCGCCGCAGCTCGGCCAGACCAACCTCGACCTGGACAAGAGTTACGTCTTCGCCGAGGAGCGCGGCCTGTTCAACCGGATCGGCGATCTGGTCAAGGGCGACCCCAACCGGCAGCAGCAGGTGTACCGGATGGCCGAGGAGCGGATCACCACGGCGGCCCGGGACAGCGGGCTGACCCAGCGTGCCGAGGAGAACACCCGCAAGATGCTGGAGGGCCTGCTCCGCTCGCTCGGCTACGAGAAGGTCACCATCACCTACACCGCCCCCTGACCGGGGCACCCGCCACCCTCCCCTGGCCCCGGGTCTGCCCTGGCCCCGGGTCTGCCCTGGCCCCGGGTCTGCCCTGGCCCCGGGTCTGCCCTGGCTCCCGGTCTGGTCGGCCGTGGGTCTGACCTGGCTCGGGCTCTGGTCTGGCTCTTGGTCTGACCTGGCTCCCGGTCTGGTCTGGCTCCCGGTCTGACCTGGCTCCCGGTCTGGTCTGGCTCTTGGTCTGGTCTGGCTCCCGGTCTGGTCGGCCCCCGGTCTAACCCGGCTCCGGCTCTGGTCTGGTCGGCTCCCGGTCTGGCGGCGTTGGTGATCAAGGGGTTCACGTCAACCGATCGGGACTGACGCGAACTCCCTTGATCATCGGGGCACAACCCTGTCGGGCGGTGCCCGGCGCGGTCAGTGGGTGGCGGTGGCGTAGCGGTCCTCGTTGGGCATCAGGATCCACAGCACCAGGTAGACGATCACCTGCGTGCCGGGCAGCAGCAGGGAGAGCAGGAACAGCAGCCGGACCAGGGTGGCCGAGGTGTTGAACCGGCGGGCCAGGCCGGCACAGACACCGGCGAGCATGCGCCCCTCGCGGGGCCGGACCAGTTTGCGACTCATCGTCTGACTCCAGTCTGCGGCGATCCGCCGCGCTGTACTCCACGGTAGGAAGTGGCGGCCACCGTGCCCTCCGTCCCGAGGCTGATCCGGTGACCCCGTACCCGTAGGTGGTTACCCGAGTCGGCCTCGGCTGACGCCTCCCGCCGCAGCCCCGCCGCAAGCCGCCGCATCCCGCACTGCCTACCCGCGCCCACAGCCCGCACCGCCCGACCCGGCCGCCACAAGATCATGCTCGATCCTGGTTGTAGTGGCCTCGCCGCCCAGGGATGCCACTACAACCAGGATCGAGCATGATCTTGGCGCGGGGCGCGGGGCGCGGGGCGCGGGGCGCGGGGCGCGGGGCGCGGGGCGCGGGGCGCGGGGCGCGGGGCGCGGGGCGCGGGGCGCAGGGCGCAGGGCGCAGGGCGCAGGGCGCAGGGCGCAGGGCGCGAGGTGAGGCGTGCGTGCGGGGTGCGTGCGGGGCGCGGAGTGAGGCGTGCGTGCGGGGTGCGTGCGGGGCGCGGAGTGAGGCGTGCGTGCGGGGCGTGTACGGGGCGCGAGGCGCGGAGTGAGGCGTGCGTGCGGGGTGCGGGGAGCGTGCGGGGTGGGGGATGGGGGTGGGGGCGCGGAGTGAGGCGTGCGTGCGGGGGTGGGGCAGGGGCGTGTGCGGGGGTGGGGCGTGACGGGGGTGTGGTGGGCCGGGCCGGGTAGGCTCGCCGGTCGACGCCGCCCTTACCCCGGGCGGAATCCGCAGGTCGCCGGGGATCCCGGGTGACCATACGACCCGACCGGACCCGGGACCACCGGGGCGACGGCGAGGAAGAGCAGCGATGATCAGTGTCTTCGACCTCTTCAGTGTCGGCATCGGCCCGTCCAGTTCGCACACGGTGGGTCCGATGCGCGCCGGGCGCACCTTCGTCGCCGGGCTGAAGGCCGACGGGCTGCTGCACACCGTCACCCGGGTACGGGCCGAGTTGTTCGGCTCGCTGGGCGCGACCGGCCACGGCCACGGCAGCGACCGGGCGGTGCTGCTCGGGCTGGCCGGTGAGAGCCCGGAGACGGTGGACACCGACAGCGTCGGTCCCCGGGTCGCCGGGATCCGCGCCCACCGTCGGCTCGCCCTGCTCGGCACCCAGGAGATCGACTTCGTGCCGGACCGGGACCTGGTGCTGCACCGCCGCCGGTCGCTGCCGTACCACCCGAACGGGATGACCTTCGTGGCCTGGGACGCGGCCGGGGCCGAGGTCCGCAGCCGGACGTACTACTCGGTCGGTGGCGGGTTCGTGGTGGACGAGGCGGCGGCCGGTGCGGACCGGATCACGCCGGACAGCACGACCGTGCGGCACCCCTTCTCGACCGGGGCCGAGCTGCTCGACGTCACCACCGGCACCGGGCTGTCGATCAGCGCGGTGATGCTCGCCAACGAACTGTCCTGGCGCGGTGAGGCAGACGTCCGGGCCGGGCTGCTGGACATCTGGCGGGTGATGCGCGAGTGCGTGGCGCGCGGCGGCGAGCGGGACGGGGTGCTGCCGGGCGGGTTGCGGGTCCGCCGCCGTGCCGCCGAGTTGCGCCGCAGCCTGGAGGCCGACGCCGGTTCGACCGATCCGCTGCGCGCGATGGACTGGGTGACCCTGTTCGCGCTCGCGGTCAACGAGGAGAACGCCGCCGGTGGCCGGGTGGTCACCGCGCCGACGAACGGCGCGGCCGGCATCATCCCGGCGGTGCTGCACTACTACACCCGGTTCGTGCCGGGGGCCTCCGACGAGGGGGTGGTCCGGTTCCTGCTGGCCGCCGGGGCGATCGGGGTGCTGTTCAAGGAGAACGCCTCGATCTCCGGGGCCGAGGTGGGCTGCCAGGGCGAGGTCGGGTCGGCGTGCTCGATGGCCGCCGCCGGGCTGGCCGAGGCGCTCGGCGGCACTCCCGGGCAGGTGGAGAACGCCGCCGAGATCGGCATGGAGCACAACCTCGGGCTGACCTGCGACCCGGTCGGGGGGCTGGTGCAGATCCCCTGCATCGAGCGCAACGCGGTGGCTAGCATCAAGGCGATCACGGCGGCCCGGCTCGCGCTGCGCGGCGACGGGGTGCACCACGTCTCGCTTGACAAGGTCATCAAGACCATGCGCGAGACCGGGGCGGACATGAAGGTCAAGTACAAGGAGACGGCACGCGGCGGCCTGGCCGTCAACGTGATCGAGTGCTGAGGGGCGTTCGTTCACCGACTGCTAACCTGTCGTCCGTTGTTGTCAGGCGGGAGGCGACGGTGACCGCAGGCGTCACGGCGTTGTGGTCGCACCGCAACTCACTACGCATCCTGGTCAGACGCGATCTCGCGGTGAAGTACCAGCAGTCCGTGCTCGGTTACCTCTGGTCGCTGATCGAGCCGCTGGGGATGGGCGCGATCTACTTCTTCGTCTTCGGGGTGCTCTACTCCGGGCCGACCAACCGACACCTCGGTGAGGCCGCCGGGTCGTACCCGCTGTTCCTGGTCACCGGCATCTTCGCCTGGATGTGGACCAGTTCGGCGCTGAGCGAGGCGACCAACGCGCTGACCGGGCAGTCCCGCCTGATCACCACGATGAACCTGCCCCGGCAGGTCTTCCCGATCGGCCGGGTCACCGGCCGGTTCGCCGAGTACGTCGCCGGCCTGCCGATCCTGCTGGCCGTCGCCGCCGTCTACGCCGTGCACGGCCGGATCGACCTGGGCTGGTCGCTGCTGAGCCTGCCGCTCGCCGTCGCCGTGCAGGGCATCCTGCTGATCGGGCTGGCCCTGCTGCTGTCGGCGGTCAACGTGCTGATGCGCGACGTGGAGCGGTTCATGCGGCTGGTCATCCGGGTGCTGTTCTACGCCACCCCGATTATCTACCCGTTGAGCCTGGTCCGGGAGTCCGGCATGCCGGGCTGGGTGAAGGTGGCCTACGAGCTGAACCCGCTGGTCGGCATCTTCCAGCTCCAGCACGCCATCTGGTACCCGGACGAGTTCCCGGACGCCCGGCTGCTGACCACCACGGTCGTCGGTAGCCTGCTGGTGCTGGTGGCCGGCTGGTGGGCGTTCCGCCGGCTCGAACCGGCCGTGCTGAAGGAACTCTAGGTGCCGCCGATCATCGAGGCGCAGGGTCTCGGCATCCGTTTCGTCCGCAACCGCCGTCGGCAGCTGCGGCTGCGGGAGCTGTTCATCCACCGGGGCGGCCGGGCCACCACCGCCGGCCAGTTCTGGCCGCTGCGGGACGTCTCGTTCACCGTCGCGCCGGGCGACACGCTCGGCGTGATCGGGCGCAACGGCACCGGCAAGAGCACCCTGCTGCGGCTGATCGCCGGGGTGCTCATCCCCGACGAGGGGCGGATCACCGTCCGCGGCGACGTCGCGCCGCTGCTGGAACTCTCCGCCGGGTTCTCCAACGACCTGACCGGCCGGGAGAACCTCTACCTGGTCGGCGGGCTGCACGGACTCTCCACGGGCTACCTGCGGCGGCACTTCGACGACATCGTCTCGTTCGCCGGTGAGCAGGTGGAACGGGCCATCGACACGTCGGTGCGGCACTACTCGTCCGGGATGAAGGTCCGGCTCGGGTTCGCGATCATCTCGCACCTGCCGCACCCGATCCTGCTGATGGACGAGGTGACCGCGGTGGGCGACGCGGAGTTCCGCCGGAAGTGTTATTCGACGATCGACCGACTGCTCGCGGAGGGGCGCACCTTGGTGCTGGTGTCACACAACGAGAAGGACCTGACCCGGTTCTGCCGTCGGGGGCTCTACCTCGACGGCGGGCGGCTGACCGTGGACGGGACGGTCGCCGAGGCACTCGACGCGTACCACGCCGCGGTGCCGAGGTGACCGTGGCGATCGTGCTCGCCGCCGGTGCGCCGGCCGCGGGCCTGCCCACCGGCACGGGCGTACCCCTGGCCGACCGGCTCGCCGGGCAGTTGCGCGGGGCCGGGGCGGAGCGGGTGCACACCGTCACCGGCCTGGCCGAGCTGGCCGCCCTGGTGGACACGGTCACCGGCCCGGTCCTGGTCACCGGGGCCGACCTGGTCGCGCACACGGCCGTCCTGCGGCACCTGGCGACCAGCCCGGTCGGCCCGACGGTGGCCCTGGTGCTCACCGACCCGCCGGCCGCCGGCCGGACGGTGGTCCGCGAGGAGCGCGGGCAGGTGGTCGCCGCCGGCCCGGAGTTGCCCGACGCGACCGGCGTCTTCGGTGGCGCGCTGCGGGTCGGCGCGGACGACCTGCCGGCGCTGGCCGCCGCGGCCCGCTCGGCGGCCGTCGCCCCGGCGTCAGGTGCCGCCGTGGACCGGCTGTTCGCCGCGTTCACCGACCTCGGCACCCTGACCTTCGCCCACCGGGTACGCCTGCTCGTGGCGCACCGGGTCACCGACCCGGCCGGGCTGGCCGCCGCCGAGGCGGCCCTGGCCGGGGTGGACGAGGACCGGGCGGAGCTGCGGCTGTCGGTGAAGGAACGCGACGACTTCTTCACCACCTACTTCGTCAGCACCTGGTCGCCGTACGTGACCAGGGCGTGTGCCCGGCTGGGCCTGACGCCGACCGGGGTGACCATGGTCTCGGTGCTCTTCGCGGTGGTCGCGGCGGTGCTCTTCGGTGTCGGTGGCCGGGCCGCCCTGGTGGCCGGTGGGATCCTGCTCTACCTGGGGTTCGTGCTGGACTGCGTGGACGGGCAACTGGCCCGCTACACCCGGCACTTCAGCGCCTGGGGCGGCTGGCTGGACACGATGGCCGACCGGGCGAAGGAGTACCTGGTCTACGCGGGGCTGGGCTACGGCGCGACGCACGCCGGGTTCCGGTACGGCTGGGCGCTGGCCATCGCCGCGATGACGTTGCAGACCGTCCGGCACATGACCGACGCCTGGTACGGGGTGCTGCACGACGAGGCGGCCCGGCGTCCCCGCCCTGCCACCCCGGCCGCCGGGGGGATCGGCGGCAAGCTGAACGCCGCGTCGACCCGGGTGCAGGCGGACACCGGCTCGGTGTCGTACTGGTTGAAGCGGACGGTGGTCTTCCCGATCGGCGAGCGGTGGGCGCTGATCGCGGTCACCGCCGCGCTGTTCGGGCCGCTGGTCAGCCTGGTCTCGGTGCTGGTGTGGGGGGTGCTGGCGTTCGGGTACACGGGCGCGTTGCGGACCCTGCGGGCGCGTTGGATGTGGGTGCCGGTGCTGGACACCGTGGACGCGACGCTGCACCGCGACGACGGGCCGGTGGCGGCCCGGCTGCCGGTGGTCCGCCCGATGGGTCCGTTGACCCTGGCGGTGTTCGGGGCGCTCGGCCCGGCGGTGCTGCTGGTGGTGGGGCTGCTGCGGGTGGCCGGCGACGGCGACCCGGGCGGTCTGCGCTGGTGGCTGCCGGTGGCGCTGCTGGTGCTGCTGGTGGCCGGGCTGGGCGCGGGCGCGGCGCACAACGGACCGCTGGACTGGCTGGTGCCGGCGGCGCTGCGGGCCGGGGAGTACCTCTTCGCCGCGGTGGTCGGGGTGGTCGGCGGGGTGCCGGCCTGGCTGGTCTTCGGGTACGTCTTCGTGCTGACCGTGCACCACTACGACCTGACCGCCCGGTTGGAGAAGCGGCAGGCGGCCCCGCCGCTGCACCGGTGGACGCTGGGCTGGGAGGGGCGTTCGGTGCTGCTGGCGGTGGCGGCGATCGCCGGATTTGCCAGCCCTGTCATGGCTACACTCGGTGCGTACCTTCTGGTGGGTTTCGTGGCGAGTGTGGTGCTGGCCTGGGTCGTCCTGCCGGCCCGCGCGGGCCGCGCGGCGGCCGTACCCGTGCGGGGCGGTTCGCCGGGCTGAGACGGGGGCGGCCGGATGACGCTGATCAGCTTCGTCGTACCGGCCTTCCGGGTGCAGGGCTACCTGCGCGAGTGCCTGGACTCGCTGCTCGGCCAGCCGTACCGGGAGATCGAGGTGATCGGGGTCGACGACGGCTCCCCGGACGCCTGCGGCGACATCCTCGCCGAGTACGCCGCCCGCGACCCCCGGGTCCGGGCGGTCCGGCTGCCGGCCAACGTGGGGCTCGGTCCGGCCCGCAACGCCGGGCTGGACCGGGCCACCGGCGAGTACGTCTGGTTCCTCGACGGCGACGACTGGCTCACCCCCGACTGCCTGCCCGAGGTCGCCGACCGGCTCACCGCCACCCGCCCGGACGTGCTGCTGGTCGACCACGTGCGGGTGCACTGGGACGAACGCGCCACCCGCAGCGCCCTGGCGGACGTCTTCGGTGAACCGCCGGGCGTGGCGACCTTCCGGCTGGCGGAGCGGCCGGAGACGGTGCGCCTGCTGCACACCGCCTGGAACCGGTTGGTCCGCCGGGAGTTCCTGACCGGCCTCGGGCTGCGGTTCGCCCCGGGCTGGTACGAGGACGTCGCGTTCAGCTACCCGGTGCTGCTGGCCGCCGGGCGGATCGGGGTGCTCGACCGGGTCTGCGTCAACTACCGGCAGCGCCGCTCCGGAGCGATCACCCGGACCCTCGACGACCGGCACTTCGAGGTCTTCGACCAGTGGCACCGGGTGTTCGCCTTCCTCGACGACCGGCCGGAACTGGCCGGGCTGCGACCGGTCGTCTTCGAGCGGATGATCTGGCACTACCTGACCGTGCTCGGCAACGGCAACCGGATCGCCGCGCCGTTGCGGCCGGCGTTCTTCCGGCGGATCACCGCCGACCACCGGCGCTTCCGCCCGGCCGGGGGGTACCCGGTGCCGGACGGCCTGGACGGGCTCAAGCACCGGCTGGTCGCCGCCGGCCGGTGGCGTACCTTCCGCGCGTTGCGGACCGCCCACCAGGCCCGCGAGCGCGCCCGGAGCGCCGACCGGCAGGCCCGGCCGGTGGTCCGGCGGACCGCGCGGCTGGCCCGGGACGCGCTGCTGCACGAGTACTACCGGGCCGAGCTGCGCCGGCCGATCGACCCGACGCTGGCCGTCTACGCCGCCTACTGGTACCGCGGGTGCGCCTGCAACCCGGCCGCGATCGCCGCCGCCGCCCGCCGGTTGGCCCCGCACGTGCGGGGGGTGTGGATCGTCCGGCGGGACCGGATCGGCACCCTCCCGCCCGGCACCGAGTACGTCGTCGCCGGCACCCGTGACTGCCAGCGGGTGCTGGCCCGGGCCCGCTGGCTGGTCAACAACGTCAACTTCCCGGACTTCGTCCGCAAGCGCCCCGGCCAGGTGCACGTGCAGACCCACCACGGCACCCCGGTCAAGGTGATGGGGCTGGACCAGCAGCGGTACCCGCTCGGCGCGGTCGGGACGGACTTCGCGGGGCTGCTGCGCCGGGTGGACCGCTGGGACTACAGCATCACCTCCAACGCCTTCTCCACCCAGATGTGGGACCGCGCCTACCCGGCGGACTACGTCCGGCTGGAGGTGGGCTACCCACGCAACGACCGGCTGGTCACCGCCACCGCAGAAGAGGTGCGGGCGGTGCGGGCCCGGCTCGGCGTCGACCCGGGTGACCGGGTGGTGCTCTACGCGCCGACCCACCGGGAGCACCTGCCGGGTTACCGGCCGCCGTTCGATCCGTACCGGCTGCTGGCGGCGCTCGGGCCGGTCGGGCGGCTGCTGGTGCGTAGTCACTACTTCCACGACCGGGAGGGGCGGGACCGGCAGCGTACCGGGGGGCGGGTGCGGGACGTCAGCGACGTCGCCGCCGTCGAGGACCTCTACCTGGCGGCCGACGTGCTGGTCACCGACTACTCGTCGGCGATGTTCGACTACGCGGTGCTGGACCGGCCGATCGTGATCTACGCGCCGGACCGGGACGCCTACCGGCTGGCCCGGGGGGTCTACTTCGACGTCACCGCCGAGGCGCCGGGCGCGGTCGCGGTGACCTTCGACGAGCTGTGCGCGGTCTTCCGCTCCGGTGCGGTGACCGGGGCGTCGGCCGACCGGGCGCGGCGGGCGTTCCGGGAGCGGTTCTGCTCCTGGGACGACGGGCACGCCGCCGAGCGGGTGGTCCGCCGGGTCTTCCTCGGGGAACATGGGTGATCCGGGCGGATCGCCGTACTGGCCCGTAATAGGGCTGTCATCAGTCGAACATGGCACGTTTACCCGATGTGCTAACCCGATGATGCTCGTCACAGTCAACCCGGGGTTCGGCCAAGCTGGGGGAGGAGACGGTGACCACCGTCGCGCTGAAGGACGTCACAAAAGTGTTCCCGGACGGGACAGTCGCCGTCGACAACGTCAGTCTCGACGTCGTCGACGGTGAGTTCATGGTGCTGCTCGGCCCGTCCGGGTGCGGAAAGTCGACCGTTCTGCGGATGATCGCGGGGCTGGCCGAGCCGACCAGCGGGGCGGTGATGCTCGACGGCGAGGTCGCCAACGACCTGCCGCCGCGCGACCGGAGGATCGCCATGGTCTTCCAGGACTTCGCGCTCTATCCGCACATGTCGGTCGGTGACAACATCGGCTTCCCGCTGAAGCTGTCCGGGGTCGAGCCGGTGCCGCGGGGGGAGCGGGTGCAGGACGTGGCCAGCGCGCTCGGCATCGGCGACGTGCTCGCCCGCAAGCCGAGCCAGCTCTCCGGCGGCCAACGGCAGCGGGTCGCGATGGGCCGGGCGATCGTCCGCCGGCCGGGGCTCTTCCTGATGGACGAGCCGCTGTCCAACCTGGACAGCGGCCTGCGCGCCGAGCTGCGCGCCGAGATCTCCGCGCTGACCCGCGAGCTGGGGGTCACCACCCTCTACGTCACCCACGACCAGGCCGAGGCGCTGACCATGGCCGACCGGGTGGCCATCATGCGCAAGGGCGTGCTCCAGGACGTCGGCACCCCCACCCAGGTGTACGGCCGACCGGCGACCCTGTACGTCGCCGCCTTCCTCGGCAGCCCCCGGATGAACCTGCTGGAGGCGTCGGTCTACGTCCACCTCGACCGGTACGTCACGCTCACCCTCGGTGACCAGGCGCTCTACCTGCCGTGGGACGACATCCGCAGCCGCGCGGTGGCGCACTACCACGGTGAGCGGATCGTCGTCGGGATGCGGGCCGAGGCGCTCACCCCGGTCGCCCCGGACACCCCCGGCGACGTGCTCCAGGGCCGGGTCCGCTACCTGGAGCACCACGGGCACGAGTCGCTGGCCTTCCTCGACATCGGGGCCACCGCCATCATGGTGGACGAGATGAGCGCCCCCGCCGAGGACGACGCCTCGGGCCAGCGCGGACTGCGCCGGTTCGGTCAGGTCATGTCCCGGCTTACCGGGCGGGCCGGCGAGCCTGAGCAGCCCGCCCCGCCGACGCCCGGCGGCAACCGGGGCAGTGTGCTCAACGACCCCGGCCGGCACCACCGACGCCCCGCCGAGCTGGCGGTCCGGCTCGCGCCGTACCCGGCGATCTCGGCGGGTCATCCGATGGCGGTCGCGGTCCGGATGGACGCCCTGCACTTCTTCGACGAGCGCGGCGACCGGATCGACGTCGGCTGGCGCTGACCCGGCCGGCCCCGTTTCCGTCCGGCCGGGGCCTGCCGGACGGTTCCCACCCGGGCCGTCAAACGGCGGTCGACTATTCGGTAATCGATTGCCTACTCTGGGTGTCTGTGCGAGGTTCGGGGTGCCCCTCACACAGAACGGAGCTGTCATGCGCTTGGTCCACAAGATTCTCGCGGCCACCGCCGTCACCGGCGCGACCGCGGTGACCCTGCTGGCCGGTGCGGCCCCCGCGTCCGCCGTCGCCAACGGGGTCGGCTACTACTCGGGTTACGGGTCGGGCCCCTCGTCCACGTTCGCCGTCTGGTCGGCGGAGAACGACGCCAAGTGGAAGGCCCAGTTGGGCGGCTTCAACCCCATCATCGACTGCCGCACCATCTTCAGCAGCAGCACGAAGATCAGCGACTACACCTACACCGCCAACGTCCAGCTCCTCTGCTCCAACGCCAGCTGACGCCACCCCACACCGAGTGCGGCGGGGGTGCGTCGGCTGGTCGGCCAGCCCCCGCCCCCGGGTGGCTTCCCGCGCCGGCTGCCGGAGCGCGACCCGGTGGCCTTGTCCCTAAAGTTACTGAATAGTAACGTCAGGGCATGCTCATCGACTCGCGCCAGGTGGCGGCCGAGGTCCTCGGGGCCGTGCCGTTCGCCCGCACACTCGCGCTCGACATCGTCGAGGTCGCGCCCGAGGCTGAGGGCGGGGTCCGGGCGGTCGTCCGGCTGCCCGACACGCCGGCCACCCACAACCACGTCGGCGGCCCGCACGCCGGGGCCATGTTCACCCTCGGCGAGACCGCCTCCGGCGCGGTGGTGATGGCCGCGTTCGGGCAGGTGCTCGACCGGGCCACACCGCTCGCCGTGCGGGCCGACATCGCGTACCGGCGGGTGGCGATGGGCGAGGTGCTGGCCACCGCGCGGCTCGGTCGCACCCCGGCCGAGGTGCTCGCCGAACTGGACGCCGGGCAGCGCCCCGAGTTCCCGGTCGCGGTGGAGATCGGCACGCCCGACGGGACCGTCACCGCCACCATGACCGTCCTGTGGACGCTGCGCCCCAACCGCTGACCCGCGTGGCGGGGGTTTGCCCGGGTGGGGCGGTGGATAGATTCGTAGCGTGCTGGGCCTACCTGCTCATGTGACCGCCTGCCTCTTCGACCTCGACGGCGTGCTGACGCCCACCGCCCTGGTGCACAACGCCGCCTGGAAACAGACCTTCGACGACCTGCTGCGCCGGCACGCCGAGGCCGGCGGCGAACCGTTCCGGCCGTTCGATCCCGGCCCGGACTACCACCGCTACGTCGACGGGAAACCGCGCGCCGACGGGGTCCGCTCGTTCCTCGCCTCCCGGGGCATCACCCTGCCCGAGGGGAGCCCCGACGACCCGCCCGACGCGGAGACCGTCAACGGGGTCGGCAACCGCAAGAACGTCGTCCTGCTGGACCGGATCCGGCACGACGGCGTGGAGGCGTACCCGGGCTCGGTGGACTACCTGAAGGCGGCCGAGCGGGCCGGGCTGCGCCGCGCGGTGGTCTCGGCCAGCGCCAACTGCCGCGACGTGGTCGCCGCCGCCGGCCTGGAACCGCTGTTGGAGGTCAGGGTCGACGGGCTGGTCGCCCGCGCCCGGGGGCTGCGCGGCAAGCCGCACCCGGACACCTTCCTCGCCGCCGCCGAGCTGCTCGGGGTGGCCCCCGCCGACGCCGCCGTCTTCGAGGACGCGCTGGCCGGGGTGGCCGCCGGCCGGGCCGGCGGCTTCGGCCACGTGATCGGCATCGACCGGGTCGGCCAGGCCGACGAGCTGCGCGCCCACGGGGCGGACGTGGTCGTCACCGACCTCGGCGACCTGCTCACCGGGTCGGCCACGTGATCCGGGAACGGGCCTACCCGGTCGAACCCTGGCACGTCCGGGAGACCCGCCTCGACATGGACGTGCTGGCCCAGTCCGAGTCGGTCTTCGCGCTCTCCAACGGTCACATCGGGCTGCGCGGCAACCTCGACGAGGGCGAGCCGCACGGCCTGCCCGGCACCTACCTCAACTCGTTCTACGAGCTGCGTCCGCTGCCGTACGCGGAGGCCGGCTTCGGCTTCCCCGAGTCGGGACAGACGATCGTCAACGTCACCAACGGCAAGCTGATCCGGCTGCTCGTCGACGACGAACCCCTCGACCTGCGGTACGGCGAGCTGATCAGCCACGAACGTGTCCTCGACCTGCGGGCCGGCACCCTGCACCGGGAGATGCACTGGCGGTCGCCCGCCGGCCGGGAGGTGAAGGTCCGCAGCACCCGGCTGGTCTCCTTCACCCAGCGCTCGGTCGCCGCGGTCGACTACGAGGTGGAGGCGGTCAGCGGCCCGCTGCGGCTGATCCTCCAGTCCGAACTGGTCGCCAACGAGAGCCTGCCCGCACAGAGCAGGGATCCCCGGGTCGCCGCCGTGCTGGAGTCACCGTTGCAGGCCGAGGAGGAGCTGACCACCGACGACGGCGGCCTGCTCATCCACCGCACCAAGGTCAGCGGGCTGCGGGTGGCCGCCGGGATGGGCCACGACGTGACCGCCCCCGGCCGGACCACCATCGAGTCCGAGGGCTACCAGGACTGGGTCCGGACCACCATCGGCTGTGTGCTCCAGCCCGGCGAGACCCTGCGGGTGGTCAAGTACCTCGCCTACGGCTGGTCCAGCCGGCGCTCGCTGCCCGCGCTGCGCGACCAGGTCGGCGCGGCGCTTGCCGCCGCCCGGCTGACCGGCTGGGACGGGCTGCACCGGGAACAGCGCACCTACCTCGACGGGTTCTGGGACGCCGCCGACGTCCGGGTCGAGGGCGACCCGGAGGTGCAGCAGGCGGTCCGGTTCGGACTGTTCCACGTGCTCCAGGCCGGGGCGCGGGCCGAGCGGCGACCGATCTCCGCCAAGGGGCTCACCGGCCCCGGCTACGACGGGCACGCCTTCTGGGACACCGAGATGTTCGTCCTGCCGGTGCTGACGTACACCCAGCCGGGCGCGGTACGCGACGCCCTGTACTGGCGGCACGCCACCCTGGACCAGGCCCGGGAGCGGGCCCGCACGTTGAACCTGGCCGGCGCGGCGTTCCCGTGGCGCACCATCGAGGGGCCGGAGTCCTCGGCGTACTGGCCGGCCGGCACCGCCGCCTTCCACATCGCCGCCGACGTCGCCGACGCGCTGCGCCGCTACGTCCTGGTCACCGGCGACGAGCAGCTCGAACGCGACATCGGCCTGGAACTGCTGGTGGAGACCGCCCGGCTGTGGCGCTCGCTGGGGCACCACGACCGCAACGGCCGGTTCCACCTCGACGGGGTGACCGGCCCGGACGAGTACACCGCGGTCAAGAACGACAACATCTACACCAACCTGATGGCCCAGCGGAACCTGCTCGCCGCCGCCGACTGTGCGATGCGCCTGCGCGACGCGGCGCTCGACCTCGGGGTGACCGACGAGGAGGCGGCCGAGTGGCGCGACGCCGCCCAGGCCATGCACATCCCGTACGACGAGGACCTCGACGTGCACGAGCAGGTGGAGGGTTTCACCCGGCTCCAGGAGTGGGACTTCGCGCGCACCCCGACCGAGAAGTACCCGCTGCTGCTGCACTACCCGTACTTCGACCTGTACCGCAAGCAGGTGGTCAAGCAGGCCGACCTGGTGCTGGCGATGCACTGGCGGGGGGACGCCTTCACCGACGCGCAGAAGCTGCGCAACTTCCTCTACTACGAGCGGCGTACGGTGCGGGACTCGTCCCTGTCCGCCTGCACCCAGGCGGTGCTCGCGGCCGAGGTGGGCCACCCCGAGCTGGCCCACAGCTACCTGCGGGAAGCCGCGTTGATGGACCTGCACGACCTGAACGAGAACACCCGCGACGGCGTGCACATGGCGTCGCTGGCCGGGGCGTGGATCGCGTTGGTGGCCGGCTTCGGCGGGCTACGCGACCACGACGGCACGCTGTCGTTCGCCCCGAGGCTGTCCAGCGGGTTGAGCCGGTTGGAGTTCTCGTTGCAGTGGCGGTCGATGCGGCTGCGGGTGGACGTCCGACCGCACCAGACGACCTACTCGCTGCGCAACGGCGGTCCGGACACGGCCGTGGAGCTGCGGCACCACGGCGAGCCCGTCCGGGTCACCTCCGCCGCGCCGGTCACCGTCCCCGTGCCGCAGGCCAGGGCGGGCGGCCCCGAACCGGAGCAGCCGGCCGGCCGGTCCCCGCTGCTGCGCCTCCCGGAGTCCCGCGCCTGACGGTCTGCGCCTCCCGGGCGTCCCGCGCCTGACCGTCGACCCCGGTGCCCGGCCCGGCACGGCCGGGCACCGGTGGGGAGGGTCGCTGCCACTTCCGCGACGGCGACCCTCCCCACCGTGCACCCACCGGCTAGAACTGGGGGCCGTTGGACGGGCGGCCACCGGCGTCGCGGGGCGCGATCGCCCGCGGATCCTCCGGGGTACGGGCCTGCGCCGCCTCGTCCGCCCAGTCGGGAGCGCGCTCGGCGTCCGGTTCGGGTCGGTCCTGCGTGATGGTCCGGGTCTGCTGACGTGCCTTCCGCTTGGCCATGGCGAAACCTCGTGATCCGTGCGGGGCGCGGACGCGCCGGTGTCGACGTCACCCGCGTCTTCCCACCCGTCGCCATCGCAAACGGAGGTTCAGCCGTCGAGGTGGCGGGTGAAGGCGAGCCGCAGGTGGTTCTTCGGCCGGGCGCCGACGATCGAGCCGACCACCACCCCACCGACGAAGACCAGCAGGGTGGGCAGCGACAGCACCCCGTAGGCGCGGGCGGTGGCGGGATTCGCGTCGGTGTCCACCGTGACCACCAGCAGCCGGTCGCCGAACTCCCCGGCCAGTTCGGCCAGCTGCCGGGAGGTGCCGACGCAGGGCGGGCACCAGTCCGCCCAGAAGTCGACCACCACCGGTCGGTCGGCGGCCAGCACCGTGGCGGCGAAGGTGGCGTCGGTGACGGCGGTCAGTGCTCCCGCTGCCGTGTCCTGAGGCATGTTTCCTCCCGTTGCGTGATGGCCTGGGCGAGCTGTTCGTGCAGCTGGCGTCGTACCGTGCCGAGCCGGTCGAGGTAGGCGTCCACCTCGGCCAGCTTGCGGCGCAGCACGGCGACCGAGTCCGGGCAGGCGTCCCCGGAGGCGTGACCGGCCCGCAGGCAGGCCACGAACGGCCGGATGTCGTCGAGGCCGAAGCCGATCGCCAGCAGTGCCCGGATCTCGTGCACCACCCGCAGCTCGGCCTCGTCGTACACCCGGTAGCCGTTGGCCGACCGGCGTGGCCGGACCAGCCCGTGCGTCTCGTAGTACCGCAGCGTGCGGGTGCTCGTGCCGGCCCGTTCCGCCAGCTCACCGATCAGCATCCGACCTCCTCGGCCTTCCCCGGCGTCACGCTAGACCTTGTCGCCGGTGTCAAGGCAACGGGTGAGAGCGCCCACCGGGCGGGTAACCACCGCCGACCGCACGACCGGGAGGGGGCGGCACCATGGGGGTACGCGCCGAGGCGACGGTGTCGCTGCGGGACGCCAGGCTGCCGGCCGACGTCGACGGGCCGGACGACGCGACGGGCGTGGTGCTCTTCGCCCACGGCAGCGGCAGTTCCCGGCACAGCCCGCGCAACGTGGCGGTGGCCCGGGTGCTCCAGCGCCGGCGGCTGGTGACCGTCCTGGTGGACCTGCTCACCGCCGAGGAGGACGCGCTCGACGCCCGGACCGCCGAGCGGCGTTTCGACATCGACCTGCTGGCCGGTCGGCTCGCCGGTACCGTCGACTGGCTCACCGCCGAGCCCACGCTGGGTCGGCTGCCGGTCGGCCTGTTCGGGGCGAGCACCGGTGCCGCCGCCGCCCTGGTGACCGCCGCCGGACGCCCGGAGCGGATCGCCGCGGTGGTGTCTCGGGGCGGCCGACCGGATCTGGTCGGTCCGGCCCTGGCCGGGGTACGCGCGCCGACGCTGCTGCTGGTGGGCGGCCTCGACGACCAGGTGGTCGCGCTCAACGAGCAGGCCACCGGGCGGCTGGCCGCCCCGCACGAACTGCGGGTGGTGCCCGGTGCCGGTCACCTGTTCGAGGAGCCGGGCACCCTCGAACAGGTGGCCGACGCCGCCGCCGACTGGTTCGTCCGGCACCTGCCCGTCCCGGCCTGACCGCTGGGGACCTCCGGCGGTCAGGCCGGTCAGGCCGGGACGGCGGGTGGGTCGTCGGTCAGGCCGGGACGGCGGGTGGGTCGTCGGTCACGCCGGGACGGCGGGTGGGTCGTCGGTCACGCTGGGACGGCGGGTGGGTCGTCCCGGCCGTGGTGCGGGCGGTGCTGCGGCGGGGTCGACGCGGCCTGCTCGCGGTGCCGCTGGACGGTGTCGACCACCCGGTAGGCGACCGCCGCGATCGGCACCGAGACGAACGCGCCGGCGACCCCGGCGATCAGCGTGCCGGCCGTGACCACCACCAGGATCACCGCCGGATGGAGCTGCACCTGCCGCTTCATGATCAACGGTTCCAGCAGGTTGCCCTCGATCTGCTGCACGGCGATCACCGCCGCCAGCACCAGCAGCGCCGTGGTCGGGCCGTTGGCGGCCAACGCCACCAGGACGGCGACCGCGCCCGCCACCGTCGCCCCGATGATCGGGACGAAGCCGCCCAGGAAGGTGATCAGCGCCAGTGGCAGCGCCAACGGCACCCCGAGCAGCACCAGCGCCAGCCCGATGCCGATCGCGTCGATGGCCGCGATGATCATCGTGCCCCGGCTGTACGAGCCCAGCGTGCGCCAGCCGGCCCGGCCCGCCTCGGCGGTCACCGTACGGTTCGGGCCGGTCAACCGCCGCAACACCCAGTGCCACATCGACCGGCCGTCCTTGAGCAGGAAGAACAGCAGCACCAGGGCGAGCAGCGCGGAGCCGAACACCTCGGCGGCCGTCCGGGCCCCGCCGACCGGATCGGGGGTGCCGCCGCCCAGGCCGTCACGGACCTGCCCGACCAGCTTGTCGAGCTGGGCGTCACTGACCGGCAGAGTCCCGGTGACGAAGTCGCGGGACCGTTGCAGCCCCTCGTCGAGCTGCTGGCTCAACTCCCCGAACTGGGCGGCGGTCAGGTTCCACACCAGCACCCCCACCCCGACCAGCACCCCGAGCAGCAGCAGGACGGTCAGCAGCGCGGCGGGCGCCGCGGGCACCCGCAACCGGCGCAGGCCCAGCAGCACCGGGTCCAGCAGCGCGGTGAGGAAGAGGGTGACCGCCACCGCGATCGCCAGCGGGGCCAGCAGCACCGCGACCCTCCCCAGCAGGTAGAGCCCGACCACCACGACCACCAGGCAGGCGCTCCACACCACCGCCGTGCGGACCAGCCAGGGCAGCGACGCCCAGGTCTGCCGTGGGCTCGGCCGGGCGCCCGCAGCCGTCACCTCGGGCGTACGCCCGGCATCGTCCTCGACCACGTTGATCCTCCTCGGTCTCGGCGGGGTCGATACCCGACCGGGTCGGCCGCGACACCCGGTGACTCAACGTCGCGCCGGTCGGTCGGTTCCGGTCAGGACGGTCCCGCCCGGACGGTGGACCGCATGGCGCACGTCGGCCGGGCCGGCGGGACGCTGTCCAGGGGAGTGCGCCCCTGGTAACTATCGACAGATATCGCTACTATCCGCAGTCGGGGCATGACTCACCGTGGAGTTGTGTGGAGAGGGCCGGCACGCGGCACCCGCGGGCCGTCGACAAGAGGGAGCACCCCGGTGACCGAGACAACGCACGCGGCGATCGCCCGACCCTACCCGTTCAGCGATCCGCACCGGCTCGACGTCGACCCCCGCCTGGCCGAGCTGCGCCGCGACGAGCCGCTGGTCCGGGTCCAGCTCCCGTTCGGGGAGCCGGCCTGGCTGGCCACCCGGCACGCCGACGTGCGGACCGTCCTGGGCGACCTGCGGTTCAGCCGGGCCGCCGCCGTCGGACGCGACGAACCGCGCAGCGTCCCGTACCAGCGGGAGGCCGGCATCCTCGGGATGGACCCGCCCGAGCACAGTCGACTGCGCCGCCTGGCGGCCAAGGCGTTCACCGCCCGCCGGGTCGAGGAGCTGCGTCCGCGTACCCGGGAGCTGGCCGGGGAACTGGTGGCCGGCATGCTCGCCGCCGGGTCGCCCGCCGATCTGGTCACGCACCTCGCCACCCCGCTGCCCATCCGGGTCATCTGCGACCTGCTCGGGGTGCCGGTGGCCGACCAGGACCGGTTCCACACCTGGTCGGAGGCGATCGTGTCGACCACGTCGCTGCGGCCGGAGGTGGCGCAGAGCTACCTCGACCGGCTCCTGTCGTACATGGCGGGGCTGATCGCCCAGCGGCGGGTGACGCCCACCGACGACCTGATCGGGGCGATGGTCCGGGCCCGTGACGAGAACGCCGACCGGCTCACCGAGGAGGAGATGGTGCGCCTGGCGGCGGGGCTGCTGGCCGCCGGGCACGAGACCACCGTGACCCAGATCCCGAACCTGGTGTACGTCCTGCTCACCGAGCCGGACGCCTGGCGGCGGCTGTGCGCCGATCCGGCCCTGGTGCCGTCCGCAGTGGAGGAACTGCTGCGCTTCGTCCCGCTGGGCGCCACCGCCGCGTTCGCCCGGTACGCCCTGGTGGACGTCGAACTCGGTGGGGTGCTGGTCCGGGCCGGTGAGCCGGTGCTGGTCTCCATCCCCTCGGCCAACCGGGACGAGACCGTGTTCCCCGACGCCGACCGGTTGGACCTCGGCCGGGAGACGAACCCGCACCTCGCCTTCGGGCACGGGCCGCACCACTGCATCGGCGCCCAACTGGCCCGGATGGAACTCCAGGTCGTCCTGGAGACGCTGCTGGAGCGGGCACCCGGACTGCGGCTGGCGGTGCCCGAGTCGGCGTTGACCTGGAAGACCGGTCTGTTGGTCCGGGGCCTGACGGCGTTGCCCGTCGGCTGGTAGCGGAAGGAAGGTGGGGCAGATGGGGGAGCAGGGCTGGCGGGTGCGGGTGGACCCGGCCCGGTGCATCGGGGCGGGGATCTGCGCGAGCTACGCCCCGGCCCACTTCGTCCTGGTGGACGGGTTGTCCCGGCCCCTGGCCGAGCGGATCGCCCCGGCGGACCCGGTGCTGAACGCGGCCGAGTCGTGCCCGATGGAGGCGATCGTGGTGTCCGACGCGGCGGACGACGGCCGGATCGCTCCGGAACCGTGACCGGGCGGTGGTCGCCTCCGGCGGGGTACCCGGCGGCGACCACCGCCCCCCTCAGTCCTGCGGGTCGGCCAGCTCGGCCAGGGTGGTGGGTCGCCCGCTCAGCGCGTCCCTGATCCGGTCGACCAGGCCGGTGCCGGGATGGAGCAGCCGGTTCGTCGGCGGGTGGTCCGGGGTGCCGGGATGCGGACGGGTCGGCAGGTGCCCTTTCGCCGCCCGCACCCGCTCGGCCAGCTCGACGAGTTCCTCGTGGGCGACGGCGGCCCGCAGCCGGGGGAAGAGTTCCGCCTCCTCCTCGCGCACGTGGTGCCGGATGCTCTTGGTGAGATGGCTGATCAGCGGTTCGAAGCGGGCCGTGGACGGGTCCAGCGGCTCCAGTTCCTTCAGCGTCCGCTCGACCGCGGCGTGTTCGGCGATCTCGTGCTCGGTGATCCGGTCACCGTCCGGCAACGCCCGGCGGGCGGCCGGATAGACGTACATCTCCTCGGCGACCGCGTGCCGGACCAGCTCGGCGATCAGCACGTCGGCCAGTCCGCGGCGGTGTTCCGCAGTGCCCTGCCGGGACTCCAACTCCACGAGGATCGTCTCTATCTCGTGGTGGTCGGCGGTCAGGACATCGACGACGTCCTGCCCCGTGGTGGCCTGTGCGTTGCTCATCTCGGTGCCCCTTACCGGTTGCGGACGGATCGGCTCCCTGCCGGGGCCTGTACCCATCCCGGGTCGGCCGAACCCGTCACCGTCGATGAGTGAACGGCCACCGCCGCCGCCGTCGCGCCCGGTTCGTGCGGGTGCCCGGTCCGTCCGGTGGGGACGGACGCCGGAGCTACGCCGGAGGCGGGAGGGAACCGAGCAGGCGGGTCACCGTGATCTCGATGACCACCCGCTCCGGGTTGGGGCGCGGCTGCCGGTAGCGCTCGGCGTACCGGCGCTCCGCCTCGGCCACCGCGGCGGCGTCCGTGCGCAGCACCGCCCGCCCCTCGATGGTCAGCCACCGGCGGCCGTCGACGTGGCAGGCCGCCGCCGGCACCCCCGCCGGGCCGGCGGCGGCGACCAGCCGGGCCTTGGCCGAGCCGCCGGACGTGATCACCCGGGCCAGCCCGGCCGCCGGATCGTAGGTCACCCCGACCGGCACGACGTGCGGCGTGCCGTCGGCGCGCAGGGTGGTCAGCGTGGCCAGGTGCCGTTCCCGGCAGAACGCGAGGACCTGCTCGTCGTACCGGTCCAGCCTGTGCCTACCGGCCATGTCCGTCCCCCGTCTCGTGGCCGACGTCGCCCCGGCTCGGCCCTGATCATGACACGATCCGGCGGGACGGGCCCGGACCCGGCGGGACACCGGACCGGGCCGGGGTGCCCGGCTGGCCGGGCACCCGACGGTCGGTCGCCCGGCGTCGGTGGGCCAGCCGGGTCAGGTAGATCAGCGCGCCGGCCAGCACACCCATGTCGTCCAGGTAGATCGGGTCGGGCAACAGGTCGACGGGGAGGACCGTGTAGACCAACGCGCCGTAGAAGGCCACCCTGCCGCCCACGCCGAGCGTGCCCAGCAGCCGCCGGGTGCGCACCACCCGCACCGCCAGCAGCACCGCGCCGACCAACGTCGCCAGCGCCAGAAGGCCGCCGACCACCACGAGCGCCCACATCTGACGGGACATGCCCGCAACGCTAGCCGAGCGGCGCCCGCCGCGCCGCCGTCCGCCGCCGACACGGCGGGGCGGCCCACGGCGTTCGGGTCAGTAGGCGGCCACGGCGGCCCGGCCGCGGGCCACGGTGGGATTCTCCCGGGTGGTCTCCGCCGACGGGCGTGGGCTCTCCGACATCGGCAGCACCGACTCGGCCCGCTCCGGCTGGCGGTCGCGCGCGGCGAACGCCTCGTCCCGCAGGCTCCGGGCCGCCGCGCCGGCCAGGTCGGCGGCCCGCCAGGCCGCCTGCTCCCGGGCGACCGCCGCCCGGTGCCGGGCCGCCAGGTGGTCCCGCGTCGCGCGGCGCAGCACCAGTTCCTGCTCCACCGGGTGCCGGCGCGGATCCCAGCCGGCGCGGTGCGCGAAGACGTCGTCGAGCTGCGCGTCCGACAGCTCGCCCCGGCGGTGTGCGTCCACGGCGGCCCGGTGCAGCCAGCGCTCCCGGTCGGCGTACTCGGCCGGGGTCTGGCCGGTGTGCGGCAGCGGCATGACCGCGGCGGCGGCGAGCCGACGCAGGTGCGCCTCGGCCGCCTCCAGCGCCGTCCAGGCCGACTCGACCTCGTCCTGGGCGGCCAGCCACTCGGTGCGCAGCCGGTCGGCGGTGGTGCCGGCCCGCTCGGCCGCCACGGCGACCTCCTCGGCGTACCGGATGTGTTCCCGGACCTGCTCGGCGTGCTCGGGGTCGGTCGGCAGGGCGGCGGCCCGGAACCGACCGCCCACCGCCGGCCGGAGCCGGTCGGGACGGACCACCAGGGCCGCGACGGCGACGGCCGCGACAGCGAGCAGGATCAGCCAGATTCCGGCGGCGGCCGGGACGTCGGGTAGGACGGCGGAGAAGACGGTCTGCATCACCAGCACCTCACGGTGGGACAACGATGTGGACGGAGGGGATCTGGCCCGGTGGGGCGGGAGCCGCGGGCGGCGTGTCCTCGGTGGACCGGACCGGACCGGACCTGGCGTGGCCCGGATCCGGCCGGGCGCGGCTCGGATCAGGACCAGGCGTGGCCCGGACCAGGACCGGAGTCGGGCTCGGGCGCGGTCGGGTCGGCCCGGGCGCGACGGCCGGTCGGGCACGCAGGTGCCGAGGGGTGCCGCCCCGCTCAGCTCCGGGGCGGGCCGCGCCGGCCGGTGGCGTCCCGGGCCGGGTCCGGCGTCGCCACGTTCACCCGCGCGGCGGGCCGGACCGTGGGCTCGGCGGCCGACCCGGCCGGTAGCGGCCGGGTGGATCCGTGGGCGGGCCGCCCGGAACCGGGCCGGGCATCGGCGGGCCGGTCGTCACCGGGCCGGGTGTCGGTGGGCCGGGTGTCGGTGGACAGCGCAGCCACCCGGGACGTCACCACGGTCGGGCGGGGCGCAGCGGTGGCCGGGCCGTCGGTGGCGGCGGTGAACAGGCCGCCGAGGCCGACGGCGAGCACCAGCGCGGTAACCGCCAGCCGGGTCAGGTCGCGCAGCCTCGACACCCAGAGGGGCCGGGTGGAAGCTGGGCGGATCACCCGTCCAACCTATCCCCACCTGAGCGTCCGCGCAGCGGCGGCGACCCGGTCGGATCGGTGACCCGGGCCACGGTGTGCCCTGTGGACGGACCGTCCCCACCCGGGATACGTGCGCTGACCTGCCCCTGGATGCATCGACGGGGATGAGAATGCCGACAGTTTCCGCCCGGCCGGTCCGGGAACTCCGCCGACGGCGCGACGCCCGCCGCGCCGGGTCCGACAGACCGGAGGAGACCACCCATGGGAGTACGTCGTCAGGTCGCCGCAGCCGTCGCCACCGCGACGGTACTGACCACCGCCGTCGCCACCGCGACGGTGCTGGCCACCGCCGTACCCGCGCAGGCCGCGCCGACCGCCGTCGACACCGGACCGCTCACCCCGGTCGCCGAGGTCGACGTCGAGCGGTACGCGGGTGACTGGTACCAGGTCGCCGCCATTCCGGCGATCTTCGAGGTCCAGTGCTTCAAGAACGTCAAGGCCCGCTACGACGTCCAGACCGACGGCACCGTCGGGGTGCGCAACACCTGCCAGACCATCGTCGGCACCACCAGCGCGGTCACCGGTCGGGCCCGCAGCGAGAACCCGCCGGCCGACTCGGCGTTGACCGTGTCGTTCCTCAAGCTCGGCAGCCGCTGGATCTACCTGGGCGGACCGAACTACGTGGTGATCGGGCTCGACCCCGACTACCGGTGGGCGGTGGTCGGTGACCCGGCCCGGACCACCGGCTTCGTCCTGTCCCGGGAGCCGGCGCTGACCGGGGCGCAGACGGCGGCGGCGAAGGCGGCGCTCACCGCCAACGGGTACGACCTCTGCGACTTCCGCACCACCCGGCAGGACGGCGGCGGACAGGCCGGCAGCTTCTGCTGAGCGGCCCGTGACCCGACGGCCCGTCCACGCCCGGGGCGGGGCGGGCCGTCGGGTCAGGCGTCCCGGTCGGCGTGGTCGGGGGTGAAGAGGGCGAGCAGGGCGCCGACCTGACGATCGGCCTCGGCGGGGTGCCGGAAGTGCCCGCTCGGATCGATGGTGTACTCGTTGCGCCGGCCGACCCTGGTCCGCCGCAGGTAGCCGCCGGACTCCAGGTCGGTGACGATCGCCTGGGCGGCCCGTTCGGTCACCCCGACCTCCTCGGCGACGTCGCGGAGCCGGGCCGTGGGGTTGCGGGCGATGGCGAGCAGCACGTGACCGTGGTTGGTGAGGAACGTCCAGTTGCGGGCGCTCCCGGCGCTGCCTGTGGTATTCGCCATACCGGTCATCGTATGGCCCGAACCTGGGGAACCCGCCGCCGGCCGGCGTCCCCGCGTCCACCCCGGCCGGCTTTCGACCCGCCGTCGACATCCCGCCGACCAAAGCCTGAAACGTGTATCACGAAATCTTGACGTACCTTTAGCTGCGTGTGACCGTGGGAACACGGCCGTCGTCGCCGCCGGCCGGCGTGACCAGGCACTATCCCGGACCGAGGTGAGGCAATGGGCCCGATCACTCCGACCCAGGCGCTGGCCGAGTTACAGGCCGGCAACCGGCGTTTCGTCGCCGGCGAGCCCCGCCACCCCAACCAGGGCGCGGTCCACCGGGCCGCCGTCGCCGACGGCCAGCACCCCTTCGCGGTCATCGTCGGCTGCTCCGACTCCCGGCTCGCCGCCGAGATCATCTTCGACCGGGGGCTGGGTGACCTCTTCGTGGTCCGGACCGCCGGGCACACCGCCGGCCCCGAGGTGCTCGGCAGCGTCGAGTACGCGGTGACCGTCCTCGGCACGCCGCTGGTGGTGGTGCTCGGGCACGACTCCTGCGGAGCGGTGCAGGCCGCCCGGGAGGCGGCCCGCACCGGCACCCAACCCCCGGGGCACCTCTACTCGGTGGTCGCCGCCGTCGGGCCGAGCCTGCGCCGGGCGGCCCAGCAGGGCGTGCACGACATCGACGGGATCGTCGACATCCACATCGCGCAGACCGTCGAGGTGCTGCTCGGCAACTCTCCGGTGATCGCCGCCGAGGTGGCCGCCGGGCGGTGCGCGGTGGTCGGCATGTCCTACCGGCTGGCCGCCGGTGAGGTCCGCCAGGTGGCCCCGGCGCACGCTCCCGCCGCCGACGCGTCCGCCCTCACCGCCGCCGTCCCCGGCCCCGCCGTGGTGCCGGCGGACGCCGACGCCGCACCGGCGGCCGTCGCCGGCTGAGGCACATGGGCCGGCGGCCGTCGCCGGCTGGGGCAGATGGGCCGGCGGCCGTCGCCGGCTGAGACCCGCTCACGACGGAGGCCGCCCGGTTCGACCGGGCGGCCTCCGCCGTCAGTGCCCGCTCCGCCCACCGGGTCGGGGACGCGGTGGGCGGGAACCGGATGCCGCGTCGCTACAACAGGGACACGTGTACGTGGTCGGTGTGGTCGGACGGGCCGGAGTACGAACTCCATCCGTTGGCCGGGAACCAGATCTGCCGGTTCCAGATCACGTAGTAGATGCCCAGCCGGTCCGCGTTGCGGAGCAGGAACGCGGCGAGGTTGTTGCCGTACATCCGGGTGTCGTTGTTGTGCCACGGGCTGAAGCCGCTCTTCTGCAACGACCAGTCGCACGCCTTGCCCTTGGGGTGCTCCCAGGGGCCGCCGGGGCGGTAGCAGCCGACGAACCGGTTGAAGCCGGCCCGCTTGACCTCCTTGTACATGTGCAACGTGCGGGGGGTGACACAACCGGACGTGGTCGGGTCGTTCTCGCTGCACGACTCGGCACGCCAGTCGCCGTCCGCCGTCTGACCCGGGGCGATGCGGGCCACCGGTGAGGTGGCGTCGACCAGACCGCCGGTGAAGCCCCGGCCACCGACCAGGGCCAGCGCCTTGTCCGCCTCGGTCTTCTTCTTGGCCATCAGGTTGGTCTGCTTCTGCTGCTCACGGACCTCGGCGTCGACGGCGAGCTTGGCCTTCTCGGCCCGGGTCCTCACCTCGTTGACCTCGGCCAGCTTGCCGGCGTTGACCATGTTCAGCTCGTCCAGGGCGGCGGCCCGCCGGACGAAGGCGTCCGGGGCGTCGCTCTCCAGCAGGGCGGCGACCGCGCCGACGCGACCCGTCCGGTACGACTGGGCGGCGATCTCGTTGACCTGCGGGGCCAGCGCGGCCAGCTCCTGCTCGGCCTTCTCCACCTCGATGGCGTACTCGAGTTGGCGCTTCTTGGACTTCTCCAGCCGGTTCTTCGCCGCCGAGTACTCCCGGTTGGTGGCCTCGATGACGTCGGTGAGCAGCTTCGGCTCCTCGTCCTCCTCGTGACCCGAGGGGGAGGGCGCGTTGGGTGCCGCCGTCGCGGGGGCGGCGGTGGGCCCGGCGACGATCGCCAGGGCGGCGAGCACGGCCACTGCCGGCGTCAGCCAGCGGCGTAGGGGTGCCGTCACAGTTTTCCCTTCCGTCGACCGCCGACCGGGTTAGCTGACGGGTTCGGGACGGAAGTGGCCCCTACCGCTGGCGCGGATTCACCCCAGGTGCTCGGTTCCCCGGCTCGCCGTACGGCGATTGGGCGGTGGCCCCGCTGGCGCCGGTGGGCGCCTTCGGCGGTGACCGGCAGCGAGGTTACCCGAGAGTCGTAGCAGGAATCTACGGCCACAACACGGCGAAATGCGTATTTTCCCGATAGTGGGCGGTGACCAGCGGCGGGGTCGACAGTGGTGGTCCCCGCTCCGGTCACGTACCGCAGTGTCACCATGCCGCTTCCGTGTCGCTGTCGCGATCCGGCCATCGACCGGGGGCCGGGGTGGACGGTCCGCCGGGCCGGGACGCGCCCAGCGCCTCCCACGCCTCGGCGCGGTCCGGAGCCGGGCGCGGGGTGGGCGGCGGTCCGGCGGGGGTGGCGTCGGCGGGGCCGCGACCGGCGGTGGTGACCAGCGCGGCCAGCCCGGTCGTCAGCGGCACCGCCGCCACCAGGCCGAGGGTGGCCACCGCGCTGCGGACGATCTCCTGGGCCAGGAACTCGCTGGTGAGGATCTGGCCCACCGGCCGGCTGTCGGCGGTGAGCAGGAGCAGCAACGGCAGTGAGGCTCCCGCGTACGCCAGCACGATGGTGTTCACCGTGGACGCGATGTGCGCCCGGCCGACCCGGGTGGCGGCCCGGTAGAGCTGCAACCGGGACAGCCCGGGATTGGCGTGGGCCAATTCGGTGACGGTGGCCGACTGGGTGACGGTCACGTCGTCCAGCACGCCGAGCGAGCCGATGATGATCCCGGCCAGCAGCAGGCCGTGCAGATCCACGTCGCGCTGGTACATCGACAGCGTGGTGGCCTCCTCGCTGCCGTACCCGGTCAGGTGGGTGGCGGCGGTGGCCAGCGTGCCCAGGATCCCGGTCAGCACCAGGCTGCCCAGGGTGCCGAGGACCGCCACCGAGGTCTGCGCGGTGATCCCGTGGGTCAGGTACAGCACCACGAACATGATCAACGCCGCGCCGGTGATCGCGATGGGCAACGGCGCACCCCCGGCCGAGATGCCCGGCACCACGAAGGTCAGCAGGATGGCGAAGCTGGCCCCGAGACCGGCCAGGGCGGCCAGCCCGCGGAGCCGGCCGAACGCCACGATCGCCGCCGCGAACAGGGCGACCAGCCAGAGCAGCGGCGTGCCCCGCTGGTGCTCGGCGATGTGGTAGCTGACCGCCGTCGGGTCGGTCGGGTCGGTCAGCGCGACCAGCACCACCTCGTCGCCGACGGCCACGGTCGGTGCCCCCGGCCCGGACGGGACCGGCGTCTCGACCTGCCGGCCGGTGTCCGGCCCCTGCTCGACGGCGACCGTCACCGTGCCGCACGGGCCGGCGTCCGCCCCGGACGGCCCGTCGGGGGTCTGCGGGGCGGGCGGGCAGGGCTCGGTCACCACCCGGGTCACCGTGCCGTGGTGGCGGGGCACCTGCTCGCCCTGGTCGATCTGCCGGGTCTCGCCCGGCCAGAGCAGCAGGGTGGCGATCACCGTGACGACGATGAGCGGCACCACCGTCATGACGAGTATCCGCCGCACCCGGGGCGGGGTGGACGGAGCGGGACGGGTGTGGTCGGCGCCCATGCGTGCGAGTTCTCCCAACGGTCCGGGACGGGATACGGGTCAGCCGGCCGACCGGTTCATCCCGCGGGCGGCGGTCGTCGTCGGACGATGGTAGCCACCACCCCGGCCCGTCCGCCGGGTTCACCCTGCCCACGGTGTGCCGAGGGGCACGTTCGCCCCGGCGGCCGGTGGGTCAGCCGCGCTTCATCAGCCGGCCGACGGCGGCCATCATCTCGGCGGCCATCTCGTCGGCCCGGCCCTCGGCGGCCCCCTCGTGCATGCAGTGCCGGGCGTGGCCGTCGAGCAGGCCGAGGGCGACCTTGTCCAGGGCGGCCTGGACGGCGGAGATCTGGGTGAGCACGTCGATGCAGTACCGGTCGTCGTCGACCATCTTCTCGACGCCCCGGACCTGCCCCTCCACGCGGCGCAGCCGCGCGAGCAGTTGGTCCTTGCTGGCGGTGTAGCCCCGGACCGGGTTGCTCGGTGTGGTCATGGCGACCACGATAGCGTACCCCCGGGGGGTATGCTACGGTCGTCGGGCGAGGTACCCCTGGGGGGTATGTTGGAGGAGAGGGAGGGAGCGCGTCATGATCACGAGCTACCAGGTGAAGGGCATGACCTGCGGGCACTGCGTCAGCGCGGTGAGCGCCGAACTGGCCGCGCTGGACGGGGTGACCGAGGTGCAGGTGGACCTGGCCTCCGGCCGGGTGGCCGTCACCAGCGCCGGTCCGTTGGACACCGGGGACGTGCGGGCCGCCGTCGACGAGGCCGGCTACGACCTCGTCGAGGCGTGACCGGGCGGTCGCGGCGGGAGACCGGGGTGGACCGATGAACACGGCGACCAGACTGGGCGGCTTCGCCCTCGTGCTCGCGGCGGTGTTCGGCGCGGCGTACGGGGGCGGTCAGCTGGCCGGCCCCGTCGCGCCACCCGCCGACACCCGCCACGACCCCGCGCACACCCCGGCGTCCACCGCCGCCACCGACGTCCCCCGCCCGACGCCGACCGGCACCGACGGCCCCGGGCACCCGCACGGTCGACCGGAGGCGCCGCGATGACCCCCGCCACGGGGAACCCGCCCACCGCCCCGCACCTGATCGAACTCGCCATCGGCGGCATGACCTGCGCGTCCTGCGCCGCCCGGATCGAGAAGAAGCTCAACCGGATGGACGGGGTCGAGGCGAGCGTCAACTACGCCACCGAGAAGGCCACCGTCCGGTACGCCGACCGGATCACCCCGGACGACCTGATCGCCACCGTCGAGAAGACCGGCTACACCGCTGCCGTGCCGCCGCCGCCCACCCCTGCCGGGGCGGAACCGGCCGGCGAGCCGGTGGACGCGCTGGCCGCCCTGCGTACCCGGCTGCGGGTCTCGGCCGTGCTGACCCTGCCGGTGATTGTGTTGGCGATGGTGCCGGCCTGGCAGTTCACCTACTGGCAGTGGCTGTCGCTGACGCTGGCCGCCCCGGTGGTGGCGTACGGCGGACTGCCCTTCCACCGGGCGGCCTGGACTAACCTGCGGCACGGCGCGGCGACCATGGACACCCTGGTGTCGCTCGGCACCCTCGCCGCGTTCGGCTGGTCGCTCTGGGCGCTCTTCCTCGGCGACGCCGGGACGCCCGGGATGACCCACCCGTTCCGGCTGGACGTGACCCGCGACGACGGCGCCGGCAACATCTACCTGGAGACCGCCGCCGGGGTGACCGTGTTCCTCCTCGCCGGCCGCTACTTCGAGGCCCGTTCCAAGCGGACCGCCGGGGCGGCCCTGCGCGCCCTGCTCGAACTCGGCGCGCGGGACGTCGCCGTGCTGCGCGGTGGGGTGGAGGCCCGGATCCCGGTCGACCAGCTCGTGGTGGGCGACCGGTTCGTGGTCCGGCCCGGCGAGAAGATCGCCACCGACGGGCGGGTCGAGGAGGGCACCTCGGCGGTCGACGCCAGCATGCTCACCGGCGAGTCGGTCCCGGTCGAGGTCGGCCCCGGGGACGTGGTGGCCGGTGCCACCGTGAACGCGGGCGGCCGGCTGGTGGTCACCGCCACCCGGGTCGGCGCGGACACCCAGCTCGCCCAGATGGCCCGGCTGGTGGAGGCGGCGCAGACCGGCAAGGCGGCCGTGCAGCGGTTGGCCGACCGGATCTCCGGGGTTTTCGTGCCGGTGGTCATCGCGTTGGCCGTCGGCACGCTGGGCTGGTGGCTGGGGGCCGGCGGCGGCCCGACCGCCGCGTTCACCGCCGCCGTGGCCGTGTTGATCATCGCCTGCCCGTGCGCGCTCGGCCTGGCCACCCCGACCGCGCTGCTGGTCGGCACCGGACGGGGTGCCCAACTCGGCATCCTGATCAAGGGGCCGGAGGTGCTGGAGTCGACCCGGCAGGTCGACACGGTGGTGCTGGACAAGACCGGCACGGTCACCACCGGCCGGATGACCCTGGTCGACGTCCGCCCCGCCGGGGGGCAGGACCGGGCCGAACTGCTCCGGCTCACCGGGGCGGTGGAGGCCGGCTCGGAGCACCCGATCGCCCGTGCGGTGGCGGCCGGTGCCGCCGAGGCCGGTGGACTGCCGCCGGTCACCGGGTTCGCCGCCGTCGAAGGGCTCGGCGTCACCGGCACCGTCGACGGCCACGACCTGGTCGTCGGGCGGCCGGGGATGCTCCGCGAGCGGGGTCTGGACGTACCGGACGAGGTGGTCCGGGCGGTGGCCGAGGCGGAGGCCGCCGGTCGGACGGCGGTGGTGGCGGGTTGGGCCGGGCGGGCCCGGGGCGTCCTCGCGGTCGCCGACGTGGTCCGGCCCACCAGCCGGGCGGCGATCGCCGCGCTGCGCGCCCTGGGCCTCACTCCGGTGCTGCTCACCGGGGACAACGCCACGGTCGCGCGGGCGGTGGCCACCGAGGTGGGCATCGACCGGGTGACCGCCGGGGTGCTGCCGGCCGACAAGGTCGACGAGGTGCGCCGGCTCCAGGAGCAGGGTCGTACGGTCGCCATGGTCGGCGACGGGATCAACGACGCCGCCGCGCTGGCCCGGGCCGACCTGGGGCTGGCCATGGGCACCGGCACCGACGTGGCGATCGAGGCGTCCGACCTGACCCTGGTCCGGGGCGACCTGACCGCCGCGGTGGACGCGATCCGGCTCTCCCGGCGCACGCTCGCCGTGATCAAGGGGAACCTGTTCTGGGCGTTCGCCTACAACGTGGCCGCCCTGCCGCTGGCCGCCGCCGGACTGCTCAACCCGATGATCGCGGGGGCGGCGATGGCCTTCTCGTCGGTCTTCGTGGTCGCCAACAGCCTCCGCCTCCGCCGGTTCCCGGCGACCGTCCTGCGCTGACGCGGCCGTGGGCGCCGGATCGGGCGGTCCACGGCCGCCCACGGGCCGCGCCGGGTGACGCAGACCTCCTGATCGACCCGGTACGACGGTGGGCTGGGAGTTTTGGGGGTGGGGGGCGGGGGTAGTTCAGGTGGTGTTGGAAGACATGCTCATACGGGAGGTTCTCATGGGGTTCGACGACAAGATCGAAAACACGACCGAGAACACCGCCGGCAAGATCAAGGAAGGTGTGGGTCGGGCGACCGACAACGAGAGGCTGGAGGCCGAGGGTCGTAACGACCAGGCCAAGTCCAGCCTCAAGCAGGCCGCCGAGAAGGTCAAGGACGCCTTCAAGAGCTGATCCACGCCCTTCCGCACGCCGGACCGACACGTCGGTCCGGCGTGCGGCGTGTCGGGGGTGCGCCGCCGGCCCGCCGGGTCGTACGGCATCGTGTCCGGGGTACCGCCGCCACATCGAAACGGGGAAGTCGATGCACCGCAGCTCCGCCACCGCGTTCACCCTCGCCCTCCTCGTCGTCCTCGCCGCGGGTTGTGCGGACGACGAGCCCGACGCCGCCTCCGGCCCGTCGGCGGGTGCCACCGTCGCCGGCAGCGGGGAGGCCACGCCCGACTCGGTGACCCCCACCCCCACGGCCACGGCCAGCCCGACCACGGGCAGCGCGCTGAACACCGCGCAGGTCTGTCGCGCCGTGGACCAGTTGATCATCGACGGCAGCCGGCAGATCGTCGCCGACTCGACCGCGGCGACCCGCGAGGAACTCACCCCGGAACAGCTCAACGGCAAACTCAAGGGGCGGTTGAGCCGGCTCGCCGACGACGTGCGCGGGCAGGCCCGCCGGGCACAGGACGCGCGGATCAGGAAGCTGATCGACGACACCGCCGCGAAGATCGACGACGGGGCGGCCACCAAGAGCCCGGCGAGCTGGATGGGCAAGGAGTTCGTCGACATCCCGCCCCGGCTCACCCGCGACTGCCACGCCTGAGCACACCTGGCGGCCGGCCGGTGGGTCAGCGTCGGCCGGGCAGTGGCCGGTTCGCCGGGGCGTCGCCGGCCAGCGAGGCCCGGTCGGCGGCGGAGGTGCCGGACTGCCACCCCTCGGCGTCCCGCACGTTCAGCCGGGCCCGGGTGACACCGGGGAAGAGGGTGTCCATCCGTTCGCGTACCGCGTCGGAACGGGCGGCGAGCACCGGTAGCAGCCGGTCCGGCCCGGCGGCCGCCGTCGCCTGCCGGTTCGCCTCCTCGGCCGCGGCCCGCAGCCGTTCGCCGATCCGCTGGGCGAACGCGTGCAGGAACGCCTCGTCGTAGGCCCTGGTACGCCGGCCGCCGCCCCGGCGTTCCCGGCGTCCGCGCAGCATCGCGGCGGTGGCCTGCACCAGCAGCGAGGTGTGCAGCAGTTCCACGGCCGCCAGATCGGCGGGGAAGCCGAGCACGGTGGCGAAGCCGAGGTCGTCCGACCAGACCGACTCGCACCGGTTCGCCGTCGCCACCTCCTGCACCAGCAGCGCCTTCGCCCCCGCGTACGGCGCGTCGGTGCCGATCCGGATCCCGCCGGGCCGGTCCGGGTGGGCGGCATCGGCCTCGACCAGCGCCCGTTCCAGACTGTGCCGGGCGATCAACTCCTGGGCCTTGCCGGTGAACGCCTCCGCCTCGGCGGGGAAGGTGGTGGACTCCGCCTTGGCCAGCAGCGCCCGTACCCGGTCGAGGACGCGGGATCCGCTCGGCCCGGAGCCGGTCGCACCGCCGGAGCCGCCGGGCGGCGGGCGGAGTACCGCGACCGGCGGCAGTCCGGCCAGCAGCGCCAGCACCTCGACCGCGTCACGCACAGCGGTGATCCGGTCCACTCCCTCCCGGCCCGCCCAGCCGACCAGCCACCCGGTGTCGTCGTCGGCACGGAGCCGGACGTCCAGGTCGGCCAACTGGTCGTCCCACCACTGCGGCACCGGCCCGGGCTGGGCCGCGCGGTCGACGGCGAGCGCGTCGGCCAGCAGCCGCCCGGGGCGTACGCCGAGCCGGCGGGTCACGATCCGGGCCACGTCGGTCGGCTGCCAGCCACGCGGCCAGAGCCGGTTCAGGGCGGTGACCAGCCGGCCGCGCAGCGCGGCGTCCACCGCCGCCGGGCCGTCGGCGGTGTCCGGGCGGCCGTCGTCGCGGACCCGCGCCGGGCCGCCGCCGACCACCAGCAGGTCCAGCTTGCGCTCCGCGTCGCGTACGTCGGTACCGCGCACCGCCGCGACCGCGGCGGTGACGAGGGCGTCGGCGTCCACGGGGTTCCTTCCTCGGAACGGGCGACCGGGTGATGTCCGGATCGTCGGGAGTGTCTGCCCGGCAACGGTACCCGTACCCGGATTGCCTACCCCCGGGACTCATCCGTTCGGCCCTCCCGCCCGTACTCCTGCCCGGAGTGGACCGAGGTGGACGGGGAGGCGAACGGTGAGCACCCTGACGGTGAGCGAGGCCGCCGACCGGGGCAGGCACCGGGGACGCCGCCGGGGCGCCACCCCGGCGGGTGTGCTGACGGCGGTGCTGGTGGCGGCCGGGCTGGCCGCCGGTGGCGCGGTGGTGGCCCAGCGGCAGGGCGTCGACCTGGGGGCACTCGTCGGTGACGTACGCCGGGAACCGGTGCGTCCGGCCGCCGCCGGGGTGCCGCCGGCACCGGGCCGGGGGGAGGCCCCTGCCCCTGCCGCGGCCGGGTCGCCCGAGCCCGCGCCGGCGGTGCGCTACCCGCAGCGCGGCACCGGCACCTGGCGGACGGCGACCGCCCAGGGTGCGGTCGCCGGGCGGAGCGGCCAGTTGCTGCGCTACCGGGTGGCGGTGGAGGGCGGCATCGACGACGTGGATCCCGAGCGGTTCGGCCGGGAGGTGGCGGTGGTGCTCGCCGACCGCCGCGGGTGGACCGCCGGTGGCCGGTGGCGGCTGCAACGGGTCGGTGTCGACACCCCGGCCGACTTCACCGTGCTGCTGACCACCCCGGTCACCCGGGGTGAGCTGTGCGGGGACACCTCGGACCGGTACACCTCCTGCCGCAACGGCGACCGGGTGGTGATCAACGTGGCCCGGTGGGCGCGCGGTGTGCCGGATTTCCGGGGCGATCTGGGCAGCTACCGGTCGTACGTGCTGAACCACGAGGTGGGCCACCGGCTGGGTCGGGGCCACGAGCGCTGCCCGACGGCGGGTGGACCGGCGCCGGTGATGCAGCAGCAGACCCTCGGCCTGCACGGGTGCCGGCCGAACGCCTGGCCGATGGTGGGCGGCAGCCTGTTCACCGGCCCCGCCGGGGAGTACGACGACCCCATCCCGGCCGGCGACTGAGCCGCCCGGTCCCGGTCGTCGGCTGGGCCACCCCGGGGCCGGCCCGGTCGGCGGCTGGGCCGGCCCGGGCCGGTCAGCGGCGGGGGAAGGACGCCCAGATGTTCTTGGTGCGGTCGGTGGCGTACCAGCCGACCTCCAGGGACACCGCCATGGCGATCTGGAGCCCCCGGCCGCCCGCTCCCATCGGCCTGGTGTCGGCCAGCTCGGGGATGGTGCTGAGGTCGTGGTCGGCCACGTCGAGGATGAGCGACTCGTCGATGGTGAGTAACCGGACAATAGTTGGCGGAATGCCGTGTTTGAGGGCGTTGGTGGCTAGTTCGGTGGCGACCAGGACGATCAGTTCGGGCACCTCGTCCATGCGCTGCCCGTCGAGGAGCTGCTCGCCGGTGAGGGCCTCGTGCAGGGACGCCCGCAGCGCCCGCAGGTCGGCGGGGTCGGCCAGCTCCCAGCGGCGCAGTTCGGCCGCCTGCGGCGGGGGTGGCGAGGTGAGCAGCTGTGCCATGACCCCGGTTTACCCTGCGTAGCGGTCTCCTATGCCGCTCCGGCGGGTCGGGGATCCGTCGTCGCGCACAGCCGGCGGACGCGTCGTACGACCCCGGTCCGGACCGGTCGACGCCCGCTGTGCCGGTCGTCGGCGCGGGGCCGGGGAAATGTGGTTCGGACCACTGTCGAGGGTGGTGGGCCAGGCAGGAACGGGTGGTGCTCCGCCGGTCCGCCGACTACCGGAGGAATCAGCCGGTGCCGCCCTGCCGTCAGCGCTCACGGTCGCGTAAAGTCCGCAAACTGAACGGGCCATCTCGGCGACGGAACGCCCCGGTTGCGGGTGCCCGTCCGCACGGTTGGGCGCACTCCCGCGCCGGCTCGCGGACCGCCTCAGGAAGAGCCATGACCGCCAGTACGAATGCCCCGAAGGTGACCGTCGTGGTCCCGGCGTACAACTCGGGACCGCACATCGAGAACCTCGTCACCTCGCTGCTGCGGCAGTCGCTGCCGGCCGGCGAGTTCGAGGCGGTGTTCGTCGACGACGGCTCAACCGACTCGACCGGCGCCCGGCTCGACGAGCTGGCCGCCGCCCACCCGCACTTTCGGGTGCTGCACATCGACAACTCCGGCTGGCCGTCGCGGCCCCGCAACCTCGGTGTCCAGCACGCCCGGGGCGAGTACGTCTTCTTCGCCGACGACGACGACTGGTTCGGCGAGGAGGCCCTGGAACGCCTCTACGCCTGCGCCACCGCGCACGACGCCGACCTGGTCATCGGCAAGATGGCCGGGCACCGCCGGTCGGTGCCGCGGGAGCTGTTCCGGCGCAACCGGTTCGACGCCACCCTGGAGAACGCGCCCCTCATCGACAGCCTCACCGCGCACAAGCTGTTCCGGCGGTCCTTTCTCGTCGAACACGACCTGCGCTTCCCGGAGGGCAAGCGGCGGCTGGAGGACCACGTACTGGTCACCCGGGCCTACTTCCTGTCCCGGCGCACCTGTGTGCTGGCCGACTACGTCTGCTACCACCACCAGCGGCGGACCGACGCGGGCAACGTCACCGCCACCGCGCTGGAGCCGGCCGGCTACTTCGTCAACCTCCGGGAGGCGCTCGACATCGTCGACGCCCACACCACTCCCGGCCCGCTGCGGGACCGGCTGCACCGGCGGTGGCTGCGCAACGAGATGGTGTCGCGGCTGCGCGGCCGGCGGCTGCTCGACGCGCCCGCCGACTGGGTGGACCAGCTGGTGGACGAGGCACGGGCGGTGATCCGGGACCGGTTCGCCCCGGGTGTCGCCGCCGGTCTGCCGCCGTTGCAACGGATCATCACCCGGCTGATCGAGCAGGGCCGCACGGCCGACCTGCGCCGGCTGGCCCGGTGGGAGGCGGCCGTCCGGGCCACTGCCACCGTGCAACGGGTCGAACCGGCGGGCACCACCCTGACCGTCGCCCTCACCGCCGAACTGTGTTCCGGTGACCGGCCGCTCACCCTCACCGCCGACGGTGAACAGCGGCTGCTGGTGGTCCCGGTGGACGACCTCCCGGCCGACCTGCGGGACGCGACCACGGGGGTCAAGCAGTCCCGGCTCGACGTGGTCGCCCGGCGGCGGGACACCCGGGAGGAGTTCTTCGTGCCGGTGACCGGCACGGTGGAGCTGGTCCCGTCGGACGACGACACCGTGCGGCTGGTCCAGCACGGCACCGCCCGGCTCGACGTCGGCGAGCTCAACGGGGGCCGGAGCCGGGGCACCTGGGACCTGAAGGCCCGGGTCACCAGTTGCGGCTGGACCGAGGACACCCTGCTGCCGGTGGCGTTCCGCTGCGCGGTCGACGGCGCCCCTCCGGTCGTCGTGCCGCACCCGGGCAGCCTGCGTTTCCGGCTGCGCCGGGCGGTGGCCCGCCGGGTGCCCGAGTCGATCCGGCGGGCCATCCGTCGCTGACCGGTCCGGCGGGCCATCCGTCGCTGACCGGTCCGGCGGACCGGCCCTCGCCGACCGGTCCGGCGGACCTTCCGTCGCCGACCGGTCCGGCGGGCCAGCCACCGACCCGGACCGCCCGCGGCGGGACCGGCGTCGTCGTGACCACCCTCACCGGGACCGGCGTCGCCGCGACCACCCTCACCGCCCCGGCACCGCCGTGAGCACCGTCACCGCCCCGGACGGCCGGCGTGAAGAACGCGTCAAGAAACCGTGCTGGCCCGTCACGGTCGCGTTATGGACCCTGCCCCCACCGACGACGGCGCGTTGTGATTGCCCGGCGTGGCCGGAAGGCGGTCACGACGTACGCGTCCGTTGAGGGAGTCCGCGTGTCTGACGTGGTGTTCGTGCTGGTGACGGTGGTGCTGTTCGCGGCGCTCGCCCTCGTGGTGAGGGGCGTGGAGAAGCGGTGAACGCCGTCAACGCCGTCGGCCTGGTGCTGGCGATCGGTCTGGGTGTGTTCATGGTCGTCGCGCTGCTGTTCCCGGAGCGCTTCTGATGACCACGAGGACAGCCGGCATCATTTTCGTGTTGTCCCTGGTGGTCGCGCTCGCCGTCGCGTACCGCCCGGTCGGCGACCACCTGTACCGGTCGGTCGCCGGCACCCGCCAGTCCCGGGTGGAGCGTGGGGTGTTCCGGCTGGTCGGGGTGAACCCGGCCGCCGAACAGTCGTGGGGCGTCTACGCCCGGAGCGTGCTGGCCTTCTCCGCCGTCTCGGTGCTGTTCCTCTACGCCCTCCAGCGGTGGCAGAACCACCTGTGGCTGTCGCTGGGCTTCGACCCGGTGGTCCCGCACGGGGCCTGGAACACCGCGGTGTCCTTCGTGACCAACACGAACTGGCAGTGGTATTCGGGCGAGTCGACCATGGGGCACCTGGTGCAGATGGCCGGGCTGGCGGTGCAGAACTTCCTCTCCGCCGCGGTGGGTATCGCGGTGGCGGTGGCCCTGGTCCGGGGGTTCGCCCGCAGCCGTACCGGCGAGCTGGGCAACTTCTGGGTCGACCTGGTGCGGATCACGCTGCGGATCCTGCTGCCGGTCGCGGTGCTCGGCGCGCTGGTGCTGATGCTCGGCGGCGTGGTCCAGAACCTCTCCGCCGGCACCGACGTGACCACCCTGACCGGCGGCGGGCAGACCGTCCCCGGCGGGCCGGTGGCCAGCCAGGAGGTGATCAAGGAGTTGGGCACCAACGGCGGTGGCTTCTACAACGCCAACAGCGCCCACCCGTTCGAGAACCCCACCGCCTGGACGAACTGGGTCGAGCTGTTCCTGATCCTGCTGATCCCGTTCAGCCTGCCCCGGGTCCTCGGCCGGATGGTCGGGCAGCAGCGGCAGGGCTACGCCGTCGTCGCGGTGATGGCCGTCCTGGCGCTCGGCAGCGTCGCCCTCACCACCGGCTTCGAGTTGGCCGGGCAGGGCACCGTGCCGCAGGCGGTCGGCGCGGCGCTGGAGGGTAAGGAGGTCCGCTTCGGCGTGTCGGACTCGGCGACGTTCGGGGCGGTCACCACGCTGACCTCGACCGGTGCGGTCAACTCCTTCCACGACTCGTACACCGCGCTGGGCGGAATGATGACGCTGGGCAACATGATGCTCGGCGAGGTCGCCCCCGGCGGGGTCGGCGCGGGCCTGTACGGGCTGCTGGTCCTCGCGGTGATCACGGTGTTCGTCGCCGGCCTGATGGTCGGCCGGACGCCGGAGTACCTGGGCAAGAAGATCGGCACCCGGGAGATCACCTTCGCCTCGCTGTACTTCCTGGTCACCCCGGCCCTGGTGCTGGCGGGAACCGCCACCGCCTTCGCCACCGGCAACGACGCGACCGCGCTGAACACCGGCCCGCACGGCCTGACCGAGGTGCTCTACGCGTTCACCTCGGCGAGCAACAACAACGGCTCGGCGTTCGCCGGGATCACCGTGAACACCGCGTGGTGGAATACCGCGCTGGGCCTGTGCATGCTGCTGGGCCGGTTCCTGCCGATCATCTTCGTGCTCGCCCTGGCCGGCTCGCTCGCCCGCCAGGCACCCGTCCCCGCCTCCGAGGGCACCCTGCCGACGCACCGACCGCTCTTCGTCGGGATGGTCGTCGGCGTCACGGTGGTCCTGGTGGCGCTCACCTTCCTGCCCGCGCTCGCGCTCGGCCCGTTGGCCGAAGGGTTGTGACCCGTATGAGGAACAACGAGGACATGTCCGTTGCGTCCGTGACCACCGACGACGACCGGCCCGCCGTCGACAACCCCGCCGTCGACAACCCCGCCCGCCGGGCCGGTGGCGGCCTGCTCGACCCTCGGCAACTGGTCAGGTCGCTGCCCGGGGCGCTGCGCAAGCTCGACCCGCGCACCCTGTGGCGTAGCCCGGTGCTGCTGATCGTGGCGATCGGCGCGGTCTTCACCACCGTCCTGGCGGTCGCCGACCCGTCGGTGTTCGGCTGGGCGATCACCGGCTGGCTCTGGCTCACCGTGATCTTCGCCAACCTGGCCGAGGCGGTCGCCGAGGGTCGGGGCAAGGCGCAGGCCGCCTCGCTGCGGCGGGCCAAGCGGGACACCATCGCCACCCGCCTGATCGGCTGGGCACCGGGTGCCCGCGCCGACACCTACACCGACGAGGCGGTGCCCGCACCGGAGCTGCGGCAGGGGGACGTCGTCCTGGTGAGCGCCGGCGGGATCATCCCCGGCGACGGCGACGTCGTCGAGGGCATCGCCAGCGTCGACGAGTCCGCGATCACCGGCGAGTCCGCCCCGGTGATCCGGGAGTCCGGCGGCGACCGCAGCGCCGTCACCGGCGGCACCCGGGTGCTCTCCGACCGGATCGTCGTGCGGATCACCCAGCGGCCGGGGGAGAGCTTCATCGACCGGATGATCGCCCTGGTCGAGGGGGCCGACCGGCAGAAGACACCGAACGAGATCGCACTGAACATCCTGCTCGCCGCGCTCACCCTGATCTTCCTGCTGGCCGTGGTCACCCTCCAACCGCTGGCGATCTTCGCCAAGGGCTGGCAGGCCGCCGCCCCGGACACCGGGGCGGTCACCGGCACCGGGGTGACCGGGGTGGTGCTGGTGTCCCTGCTGGTCTGCCTGATCCCCACCACCATCGGCGCGCTGCTGTCGGCGATCGGCATCGCCGGGATGGACCGCCTCGTGCAGCGCAACGTGCTCGCGATGAGCGGCCGGGCGGTGGAGGCGGCGGGGGACGTCAGCACCCTGCTGCTCGACAAGACCGGCACGATCACCCTGGGCAACCGGCAGGCCACCGCGTTCCTGCCGGTCGAGGGGGTCACCGCCGGCGAGGTGGCCGCCGCCGCGCGGCTTTCCAGCCTCGCCGACGAGACGCCCGAGGGGCGGTCGGTGGTGTCGCTGGCCACGCGGGTCGACCCGGGTGCGCCGGAGCCGGACCCGCCGTCGTACGCCGACTTCGTGCCGTTCACCGCGCAGACCCGGATGAGCGGCGTCGACCTGACCCCGGAGGCCGCGCCGGCCCGCCAGGTCCGCAAGGGCGCGGCGACGGCGGTGCTGACCTGGATACGGGAGCACGGCGGCGAGCCGGGCGGCGGGACCGACCGGATCGTCGACGGGATCAGCGGAGACGGCGGCACCCCGCTGGTGGTGGCCGAACACGTGGCCGGGGAGCCGGCCCGGGTGCTCGGCGTCATCCACCTCAAGGACGTGGTGAAGGCCGGGATGCGGGAGCGGTTCACCGAGCTGCGCCGGATGGGCATCCGGACCGTGATGGTCACCGGTGACAACCCGCGTACCGCGCAGGCGATCGCCGACGAGGCCGGGGTGGACGACTTCCTCGCCGAGGCCACCCCGGAGGACAAGCTCGCCCTGATCCGCCGGGAACAGGAGGGTGGCCGGCTGGTCGCGATGACCGGGGACGGCACCAACGACGCCCCCGCCCTGGCCCAGGCCGACGTCGGCGTCGCGATGAACACCGGCACGTCGGCGGCGAAGGAGGCCGGCAACATGGTCGACCTGGACTCCGACCCGACCAAGCTGATCGAGATCGTCGAGATCGGCAAACAGTTGCTGATCACCCGGGGCGCGCTGACCACCTTCAGCATCGCCAACGACGTGGCGAAGTACTTCGCGATCATCCCGGCCATGTTCGCCGGCATCTACCCGGCCCTGGACACGCTGAACGTCATGCGGCTGGCCAGCCCGGAATCGGCGATCCTGTCCGCCGTCATCTTCAACGCCCTGGTTATCGTCGCGCTCGTCCCGCTGGCCCTGCGCGGCGTGCGGTACCGGCCGGCCGCCGCGTCGACGCTGCTCGGCCGCAACCTGCTGGTCTACGGCGTCGGCGGCCTCGTCGCGCCGTTCCTCGGCATCAAGCTCATCGACCTGCTCGTCCAGTTCGTCCCGGGGGTCTCGTGATGCGCCCACCTGCCTGGCTCGCCACCCACCTCGCCGCGCTGCGCGCCCTGCTCGTGTTCACCGTGCTGCTCGGGGTGGCCTACCCGCTCGCTCTGGTCGCCGTCGGTAGGCTCCCCGGCCCCGACGCGAAGGCGGACGGTTCGCTGCTGACCGTGGACGGCCGCAGCGTCGGCAGCGCCCTGGTCGGGCAGTCCTTCACCGACGCCGACGGCGACCCCGTCCCGCGCTACTTCCAGTCCCGCCCCTCGGCGGCCGGCGACGGCTACGACCCGACCGCCTCCGCCGCCTCGAACCTCGGCCCGGAGAGCGTGCTGGACACCCTCGCCGTCGACCCGGAGGACTCGACCCGGAGCCTGCTCAGCCAGGTCTGCGCCCGCAGCCTGGCGGTCGGTGCCCTCGACGGCGTGGACGGCCGGCGGCCGTACTGCACGCCGGACGGGGTGGGGGCGGTGCTGGCGGTGTTCCGCGCCGACGGGCTGACCGGCCCGGTCACCCGGGTGGTCAGCGTCAACCAGACCGCCCCGGCCACCCCGTTCGTCTCCTCCTGGCTGGGGGTGCCGGTGGAGCTGGCGCAGCCCGGCGAGGACTACCGGGCGGCCGGTGGACTGGTCACCCCGGTCCGGGGGGACGCCCCGGAGCACCCCGCCGTCCCCGCCGACGCGGTCACCGCCAGCGGCAGCGGCCTCGACCCGCACATCAGTCCGGCGTACGCCGGAATCCAGGTGGCCCGGGTGGCGCGGGCGCGGGGCGCCGACCCGGCGGTGGTCCGGCGGCTGGTCCGGGAGCACACCACCGGTCGGACGCTCGGCTTCATGGGCGCCCCCGCGGTGAACGTGCTGGAGCTGAACGTGGCCCTCGACCGGACCCTTCCCGTGCGCTGAGCCGCCCGACGCGGGTGGGACGTCACCCCCGCCCGCGTCGGACGGTCGGAGCGGGGCGCTGTGGCGGACCGGGGCCGGTCGACAGATCGGCGGAGCCGGCGGTCGCGCCCCCGGGGCGGTACGCCTAGCGAGAGGATGGTCCCGTGCCCCGAGGTGAACTGCGTATCTACCTGGGTGCCGCCCCGGGCGTCGGCAAGACGTACGCCATGCTGGAGGAGGCCCGGCGGCGTGCCGGGCGCGGCACCGACGTGGTGGTCGGCCTGGTGGAGACGCACGGGCGACCACACACCGCCGCGATGATCGGTGACCTGCCGGTGCTGCCTCGCCGTACGCTGCGGCACCGGGGCACCGAGTTCACCGAGCTGGACCTCGACGCTGTGCTGGCCCGCCGCCCGGAGCTGGTGGTGGTCGACGAGCTGGCCCACACCAACGTGCCCGGCTCCCGGCACGACAAGCGCTGGCAGGACGTCGAGGAACTGCTCGACGCGGGCATCTCGGTGCTGTCGACTGTCAACGTCCAGCACCTGGAGTCGATCAACGACGTGGTGGCCCGGATCACCGGCACCACCCAGCGGGAGACCGTCCCCGACGCGGTCGTCCGCGCCGCCGGGCAGGTCGAACTCGTCGACATGACCCCGGAGGCGCTACGCCGCCGGATGGCGCACGGCAACATCTACCGGCCGGACCGGATCGACGCGGCGCTGGGCAACTACTTCCGGGTCGGCAACCTCACCGCACTGCGCGAGCTGGCCCTGCTCTGGCTGGCCGACAAGGTCGACGACCAGCTCGACCGGTACCGGGCGCAGCAGGGCATCTCGGCCACCTGGGAGGCCCGGGAACGGGTCGTGGTCGCCCTCACCGGCGGCCCGGAGGGGGAGACGCTGATCCGCCGGGCCGCCCGGATCGCCGCCCGGAGCAAGGGGGCCGACCTGCTCGCCGTGCACGTGGCCCGTAACGACGGGTTGACCGGCGTGGACCCGGCCCAGCTCGCCCGGCAGCGGGTCCTGGTGGAGAGCCTCGGCGGCAGCTACCACCAGGTGCTCGGCGGGGACGTGCCGGCCGCCCTGCTCGACTTCGCCCGGGGCGTCAACGCCACCCAACTGGTGCTCGGAGCGAGCCGGCGTGGCCGGTTCGCCCAGCTGTTCGCCCGGGGTGTCGGCGTCACCACCACGGCCCGCTCCGGGGCGATCGACGTGCACCTGGTCACCCACCCGCAGGCCGGGCGGGGCCGGCGCGGGGCCGGGATGCCCGCCGCGCTGTCGCGTCGGCGTCGGCTGCTCGGGTTCGCTCTCGCCGGTCTGGGCCTGCCGCTGCTCACCCTGCTGCTGTCGGTGCTGCCGGACCTCACCCTGACCAACGACATCCTGATCTTCCTGGCCGCGGTCGTCGGGGTGGCGCTGGTCGGTGGGCTGTGGCCGGCGCTGGTCGCCGCGCTCGGCGGATCGTTGCTGCTGAACTGGTTCTTCACCCCGCCGTACCGCACGCTCACCATCGCCGAGGCGGACAACCTGCTCGCGCTGGGCGTCTTCGTCGCGGTGGCGGTCGCGGTGAGCGGGGTGGTGGACGTGGCGGCCCGGCGTACCCGGGAAGCGGCCCGCGCCGCCGCCGACGCGCAGACCCTGGCCACCGTCGCCGGCAGCGTGCTGCGTGGCGAACGACCGCTGCCGGCGCTGCTGGACCGGCTGCGGGAGACCTTCGCGCTGCGCGCGGTCAGCGTGCTGGAACTCGACCCCGACGCACGGGGGCGGCCCGGCCGGACCCACGAGGAGGCTGCCTGGCGTCGGGTCGCCAGCGTCGGCGTGGACCCGGCGGGCAGCCCCGGCGCGGGGGAGACCATTGTGCCGGTCGACGAGCGGCTGACCGTGGTGCTCAGTGGCCGCCGGCTGGAGGCCGCCGACCGGCGCATCGTCGAGGCGTTCGCCGCCCAGGCCGCCGTCGCGCTGCGTCAGGAACGGCTCGCCGAGGAGGCGGCCACCGCCCGGCCGCTCGCCGAGGCCGACCGGCTGCGCACCGCGCTGCTCGCCGCCGTCAGCCACGACCTGCGTACCCCGCTGGCCTCGGCGAAGGCCGCGGTGAGCAGCCTACGCAGCCCGGACGTCGACTTCGACCCGGAGGACCGGGCGGAGCTGCTCGCCACCGCCGACGAGTCGCTGGACCGGCTCGGCCGGCTGGTGGCGAACCTGCTCGACATGAGCCGGTTGCAGGCCGGCGCGCTGGGGGTCACCCGCGCCGCGGTCGGCCTGGAGGACGCCGTACCGCTGGCCCTGGACGAGTTGGGACCGGCCGCCGCCGACGTGCGGACCGACATCCCCGCCGACCTGCCGGCGGTCGACGCCGACCCGGGGCTGCTGGAACGGGTGCTGGTCAACGTCGTCGCGAACGCCCTGCGGCACAGCCCGCCGGGACGACCGCCCACGATCACCGCCAGCACCCACGCCGGGCAGGTGGAACTCCGGGTCGTCGACACCGGCCCCGGCATCCCCGAAGACCGCTGGGAACACGTCTTCCTGCCGTTCCAGCGGCTCGGCGACCGGGACAACCGGACCGGGGTGGGGCTCGGGCTGGCGCTGTCCCGGGGGCTGGCCGAGGCGATGGGTGGCAGCATCACCCCGGAGACCACCCCCGGTGGGGGACTGACCATGGTGCTGCGGCTGCCCGCCGCCGACGAGAGGCCGGACCGGTGACCCGCATCCTGGTCGTCGACGACGAACCGCAGATCCTCCGCGCACTGCGGATCAACCTGCGCGCCCGGGGGTACGACGTCGAGGTCGCCGGGACCGGCACGGCCGCGCTGAAGGCCGCCGCCAGCCACCCGCCGGACCTGGTGGTGCTCGACCTGGGCCTGCCCGACCTCGACGGTGTGGAGGTCATCCGGGGCCTGCGCGGCTGGACCACGATCCCGGTCATCGTGCTCTCCGGCCGGGCCGGCAGCGCGGACAAGGTCGCCGCCCTCGACGCCGGTGCCGACGACTACGTGACCAAGCCGTTCGGGGTGGACGAACTCCTCGCCCGGATCCGTGCCGTCACCCGCCGCCTCACCGCCGCGCCGGTCGACGCGACGGCGACCGCCCGGGTGGGGCGGCACACCGTCGACCTCGCCACCCGTACCGTCACCCGGGACGACGGCTCCGAGATCCGGCTCACCCCCACCCAGTGGGCGGTGCTGGAACGGCTGCTGCGCCACCCCGGGAAGCTGATCAGCCAACGCCAGCTCCTGCACGAGGTGTGGGGGCCGGAGTACCAGCAGGAGACCAACTACCTGCGGCAGTACCTGGCGCAGTTGCGGCGGAAGCTGGAGGACGACCCGGCCCGGCCCCGGCACCTGATCACCGAGCCGGGCATGGGCTACCGCTACCGCCCCTGACCGGTCGCGCCGCCCTCAGGCCGCGCCCCGGCCGAGAGCCTCGGCAGCCACCGCCCCGACGACCACCAGGCCGTCGGTGTTGCTCTTGCGGCTCGACCCCCTGATCACCATCATGGCCGACACCAGGTTGCCCCGGGCGAGGAAGGCCTCGCAGGCGACGAAGTCCGTTCCGCTGGCCCGCTCCGTGCGGTAGCAGTACCCGTAGCGGGCCTCCGTGCCCGGGTAACTCGGCAGGGTCGCCGGCCCGAGGATGTCGATCGACTCGTCCTCCGACTTGTACTTCTTGCAACTGCCGACCGCCTCCTTCACCTGGGCCAGCACGGTGGTCCCGGGGACGGTGTACGCGTGGGTGGTGTTGTTCACCCACAGTCCGTCAGCGGACCAGGTGCGGGAATGGCTGGCGTGCACCTGGCCGGCATCGGCCGCGATGTTCCGGCCGCACACGTCGGTGACCCAGAAAGTCTCCTTCTCGTCCCGCGACGGTTTACGCGCACCTCCGACCGCGACCAGACCCCCCGGGGCGATCAGCGCGGCGGTCGCCTGCTTCTGCAACGCCGGCAGATCCGGCACGACGGCGGTCGGAGTCGGGGACGCCGAAGTCGTGCCGGTCACGGTCGTCGGCGTCGCGCTCGACGGGGACGACGCCGCCGGATCGCTCCCACCGCAGCCGGTGATCAGGAGGGCGACGCCGCCGAGGACGGCGGTGGCCCACCGTGGGCGTGCTGGGGACATGGAGCGCTCCTGTCAGTCGTCGCGAAGGCAGCATCGTACGAAGACATCACCGAGCGCCGCTGTCCCCTATCCGAGGCTGAGCCCGATCGCCAGGGCGACGACGGCGAGCAGCGGGGGGACGAGCTGCTTGAGCGCGGCGCTGGCCTTCGACGGTGCCGAGACCAGCAGCACCAGACCGGCGGCGACCATCGACCCGGCGCCGACGAAGACCAGCGTCGCGCCGACGGTGTGCGCGCCCACGGCGTACGCGACGATGCCGACGACGACCGCGACGGCCAGGAACAGGTTGTAGAAGCCCTGGTTGAAGGCGAGCTGCCGGGTCACCTCCGCCTCCTCGCGGCTGGTGCCGAAGACCGCGCGGGCGCGGGCGCTGGTCCAGACGACGGACTCCAGGTAGAAGATGTAGACGTGGATGAGGCCGGCGATGCCGGCCAGGACGAGCCCTGTGACGACCACGACCCTGCCTCCTCGGTTCGCGCGGAACGGAGATGTCCGCCACCGTCATTCTTCCTGTCCGCCGTGCCCCCGAATCAGGTGGTGGCGGGTTTCCCGTGCGCCTCCTACGGTGGGGGAGACGTGGGGGAGGTTCAGGTTGCTCGACGCGGGTGACGCGGTGCGTCGGCTCCAGCTCACCGCACCCCGCAGCGGGCCGGACGACCTGCCCCTGCTGGTGAACCGGGCTGCGCCGGCCCTGGCCGCCACCGAGATCGTGATCTACCTGGCGGACTACCAGCAGGCCAGCCTGGTGCCGATGCTCGGTGCCGGTCTCGACCGCGGCGAACTGTCGATCGAGACGACCCTCGCCGGTCGGGCGTTCACCGGGCTCGACGTGCAGCGGGCACCCGACAACCCGGACCGGGTCTGGGTGCCGCTGCTCGTCGGGTGCGAGCGGATGGGTGTGCTGGAGATCGTCTCGCCGGCCGCCGGGGAGCGGGCCATCGACGAGCCGGCCCGGGAGCTGGCGACCTGCGTCGGTCAACTGGTGGTGAACCGCCGGCCGTACGGCGACGTGGTCGAGCGGCTGCGGCGTCGGCTGCCGATGCAGGTCGCCGCCGAGATCGTCTGGGGCCTGCTGCCCCCGCTGACGTTCGCCACCGACGACATGGTGCTCACCACCATCCTCGAACCGTGCTACGACGTCGGCGGCGACATCTTCGACTACGCGCTCAACGGCGACGTGCTCAGCATCGGGCTGTTCGACACCTGCGGGCACGGCATCAGGGCGAGCACCCTGGCCTCACTCGTGGTCAGCGCCTACCGCAACGCCCGCCGGTGCGGCCTCGACCTGGTCGACACCGCCCTCAGCATCGACAAGTGGATACGTTCCGAGCATCCACACCTGTTCGCCACGGCGCTCCTGATCGAGCTGGAGCGCAGCACCGGCCGGCTCCGGGTGATCAACGCGGGACACCCGGGCGCCCTGCTGCTGCGTGACGGCAAGGCGATCCGGGAACTGCCCGGCCCGACCGCGCTCCCGCTCGGCCTGGGCCACCTGGCGACCCGCCGCCCCGAGGTGTACGCGGAGGAGCTGCACCCCGGGGACCGCATCCTCGCCTACACCGACGGCATCACCGACGCGCGGGGCGGCGACGGGGAACGGTTCGGGTTGAAGCGGCTGGTCGACTTCGTCAACCGTGCCCTCAACGACCAGCTCGCCACCCCGGAGACGATGCGCCGGCTGGTGCGCGCGGTGGTCGCCTACCAGGAGGGACAGCTCGACGACGACGCGACGGCGCTGCTGCTGGAGTGGCGTCCGTCGCGTACCCCGCTGGCCCACCTGCCCGCGGACCGACGCGAGATGGGTGGGTGACCGCCGGCTGGCCCGGCACCGGACGACGGGGTCACCCGGCGGGTTCGATGTCCCGGTCGCTGGGGAGGGGCACCGGCACCGGGTCGGTCCGCTGGGGGCGGTCGGGCTCGGTGAGCTGGAGCAGGCGGTACATGGTGCGCCGCAGTAGCGCCGCGGCTTCGCCCGGGCGGGCGGTCACCGAGCCCAGCACTGCTGCCGGTTCGATCCCGCCGGTGAGAGCGAGCTGGGGCAGCAGGGGCCGGTGCAGGTCCAGCCGGGGCGCGTGGAGGGCGAGCAGGTGTTGCGGCGTACCGGGGGCGGGTGCCGGCTCCGGGGCGGTGAGTACCAGGGTCGGACGTCCGACCGCGGCGGCGTAGGCGGTGACGGAGCCGTGGTCACCGATGACGTGGTCGGCGGCGACCACCGGGGTCCGCCAGTCCTCGGTCGGCTCGGGTAGCAGCAGCCCGGCGTCGAGGCAGCTCCGGAGCCAGGCACGGATCTGGCGGTGCCCGTGAGCGGCCCAGATCGCCGGGTGCAGCAGCGCGGCGACCCGGTAGCGCTCGGCCGGGAGCTGTGCCATCACCTGCGGTAGCAGGTCGGGCCGACGTCCGAAGCTGCCGTCCGGGCCCCAGGTGGAGGCGACCACCACGAGTTCCTGGTGTTCGCCCAGCCCCATGGCCCGCCGGTAGTCCCGGCGGCGGGGCAGGCTGGCGACGAGCCGGTCGACGCAGGGGTCGCCGACGACCACCGCCGTTCCGAGCGCTTCCGGGCACTGCCGTCGCAGCACCTCCACCTCGTATTCGTGGGAGAGGGCGAGCACCGCCGGGAGCACCCGCCCGTCATGGGTGAGCCGCTGCGCGTCGAGACCGTAGACGGGGCGGTCGGCGGGTGCCGGTCCAGCGCTCGGGTCGGAGCGGACCCGCTTGCTGCGTCCGGCTCCGTGGGCGAGCAGCAGCAGGGGCGCGTGGAGTTGGTGCAGTCCGCCGTGGGCGGCGGCGAGGCCGAGGTCGAAGCGTTCCCGAATGGCCTGCTGCCAGGGCAGGACGAGCGCGCCGAGCCCGTCGAGGAGTTTTTCCACCTGGTGGTTGAAGACATCCGGGGCGATGGTGAAGACCACCTGTACCCGCGGGTCGCTCTCGACGTACCCGACGACGTCGAGCAACCGGTGGCAGCTCGCGAGGGTGTGGGTCACGACGAGCACCGTGTGGCAGCCCGATCGGGTCACCCAGCGGTCGGAGTCGATGCCGACAGGGGCGGGTAACCACGCCGACGTCATGGCTCGCCCCCTCGACCATCTCACCGTCCGATCAGGACACTACCGGTGAGGCGGGATTCCCGTCAGCGGCGAACGGTCCGCGCAACGGCGACAGCCGGCCGACCCACGACGTGGAACGGCCGGGACCGCCGTGACGGTCCCGGCCGCGTCTCCTGCCCGGGGTCACCCGTCGAGGGGCTTGATCCAGATGTTGCGGTACCGGACCGGGTTGCCGTGGTCCTGGAGCCGGATCGCGCCGGCCGCCGGACCCTCCGGCCGGCTGCCGCCGGTCGGGCCGAGGATCTCCACGTCGTCGTGCACGGTGACGCCGTTCCACACCACGGTGACCCGGGGGTTGGCCACCTTGACGCCGGCCGCGTCGTAGCGCGCCTGGCGGTACTCGATGTCGTACGTCTGCCAGGTCTGCGGCGGGCGGGCCGCGTTCACGTCGGGCGCCTTCTGGGTGTAGATGGCGGCGGCGTCGTTGTTCTGCGGCGGGTCGACGCCGAACGAGTCGAGCACCTGGATCTCGTAGCGGTCCTGGAGGTAGACGCCGCTGTTGGCACGCTGCTGGCCGGTCACCTCCGGCGGGTAGAGCGGCAGGTTGAACTCCACGTGCAGCCGGAAGTCGCCGAATGCCTGGACGGTACGCAGGTCGCCGCCGCGGACGGTCATGGTGTTGCCGTCGAGCGTCCACTCCGGTTCGCGTCCGTCGGTGTGCTGCCACTCGGTGAGGTCACCGCCGTCGAACAGGGTGATCCGTTCCCCGCGTGGCCGGACGGCGAGCACGTCGAGGTTGACGTGCCCGGAGTCGGCGCTCTCCTTGCGGTACTCGACGATGTTGCGGCCCCGGCGCAGGTGTGCCCTGGTGGTGACGGTGCCCCACTCCTCCCAGGTGACGGTGGAGGGGAAGACGGTCTGTCCGATCCGTTTGCCGTTGACGTACAGGCTGAGCTGTTTCGGGCCGGAGAACGGGTTGGGGCCGTTGCTGTAGCGCATCGCCAGGTCGTGGTTGCCGGCCTCGGCGACGTCGACGGAGATCCGGGTCGACGCGCCGTCGTCGGCGAACCCGGCGGCGAACCCGGCACCGGAGTAGGCGGCGTGGTCGGTGGCCATCCCGACGCCGACGGTTCGACCCTCCTCGGCCTCGAAGAAGGTCTGCGGCTGCGCCACCCGGCCGGGGATCTCGTTGAGGGTGTACCAGGCCTCGGTGTTCCACAGTTGCTCGCCGTCGGCGGCGGAGAACGGGCGCGGGGAGCGGACGTGCACCACCCGGTTCTCCTTGAGGCCCGGGATCCGCAACCGGACGGTGCGCCCGTTGGCCGCGAGCACCGCCCTGGTCACGGTGAGCTTCTCCAGGTCGAGCTTGGGACCGCCGTACTGGCTGGTCGCCCCGTAGCGCCACTGCGTCACCTGGTACGCCTCGGCGAGCCGCGCGGCGGTCTCGGCCGAGACCGGCTCGGTGTACTCCAGGTCGAACCCGTTGGCGGTGGCCCGCATCTGCTTGACCTCGAACGTCGAGGTGCCGTTGGGGGTGAGCTTCTGCAGGCCGTAGCTGAGTTTGCCCTCCTGGCCCCAGTTGCCGCCGGCCCCCACGCCGCCCACGTAGACCGCGCCGTCGGGGCCGAGGGTGACCTCGTTGACGCCGGCCTCCAGGCCCTGCGTGTGCCGGAACACCGCGCCCTGGTACTGCCCCTCCACCTCGTCGAGGTAGACCCGTTGCAGGCCGCCGTAGGTGACGTCGCCGACGACGAGCTGCCCGGCGTACGGCCCCTGGGTGAGCAGCACGGGGGTGGACGGCGAGTTGCCGACCTCGTTCTGCGGCAGCCAGACGATCGGTCGGGTCACCGGCTTGTCGTCGAACGGCCCGTCGGGGGTGGTGTAGTGGTTGAAGAAGGCCCCCTGCTGGATCTGGACCAGCTTGGACGCGGGCAGCCAGCCGCCCTGGTTGTCGGTGACGAGGACCTCGCCGCGCGGCCCCCAGCCGATCCCGTTCGGGGTACGCAGCCCGCCGGCCAGGTACGTGATCTTTCCGGTCCGGGCGTTGACCTTGATCGAGGTGCCCCGGTTCGGCGCGGGTTGCGGCACGGTGGTGGCGCCGCCCTGGTTGATCGCGACCGACAGGTTGAGGTGGAAGAACCCGTCCCGGTAGAGCAGGCCGAAGGCGAACTCGTGGAAGTTGCCGCCCCACGGCCAGGTGGCGACCGTCCGCCGGTCGTCGGCGACGCCGTCGCCGTCGGTGTCGCGCAGGGCGGTCAGCTCGTGTTTCTGGCTGACGTAGACGGTGCCGTCGACCACGGCGACGCCCTGCGGCTCGCGCAGCCCGTCGGCGAACCTGTGGTAGGTCACCCGGTCGGGGCCGGTCGCGCCGGTCGCCCCCTCGACCAGGTAGATCTCGCCGGTGGCGTTGTCGGTGCCGCCCCAGGTGCTCAGGACCAGACCGCCGTCGGGGCGGAACGCCATCCCGGTGACCTGTGGCCGGAACCCGTCGGGGCGCAGGTCGGTCAGGGTGTAGCCGGGGTGCACCCGGTCGAGCGGCAGGCCGTCGCCGGCCGAGTCGGTGGCCCCCTCGCAGTACTTCCAGCCCGGCGCGGTGACCCGGACGACCCCGGCGTCGGTGCTCAACGCGGAGTTCGGCACCAGGGTGAAGTCGGCGGCCCCCGGTGGCCGCCATTCCAGCCGTAGTACCTGGCCGCCCCCGTCGTCGAAGTGCTCGACGCGCAACGGGTGCGGGCCGGCGGTGAGGGTGGCCGAGCCCTCCTCGGCGGTCTCGCCGTGCAACCCGTCGTGGTCGACGACGACCGTGTCGCCGATGGTGAGCCGGGAGCCGTCGTCGCTGGTGAGGCGGAAGGCGTAGGTGCCGTCGGCGGGTGCGGCGAGGTTGCCGGTGACGTGGGTGACGAACCGGTCGGCGAGCCCGAAGTCGTCCGTGCTGGTCCAGTTGATCTGCGGCATGAGCTTGTCGACGTTCGGGGTCTGTGCGGGCTTGAGGGTGCACAGTGCCGACAGCGGGGTGCCCATGTCGTACGCGCGCAGGGTGACGCCGGGTTCCTGCGGTGGGAGGTCGGCGGCGACGGGTGCGGCGGTGGCCGGGGTGACGGAGGCGCTGGCGAGGACGGTCGCCAGGGCGGTGCCGGCGGCGACGAGGACGGGTCGACGACGCCAGCGCCGACGGTTCGGGGTGGTCAAGGTGCCTCCTGTGGGTCGGCCCGGCCCGGGAGGGACCGCGCCACTGTTTCCCGGTGGTGCTCCGGTGTGGAACCCGTCACACCGAAGATTGATCGCAGACCCTAGCACTTTTGATCGATTCGGGGAAACTTTTCGATGCGCTGACAAAAGTAGCCCGGGGTGGGCGGGATTCCACCGGCTCGTGGGCTGGTGGGTGGCCCGCGTTTCAGGCACTATGCCCATGGACTATGCGCAGCTCAAGCCCGGACTGGTAGGTGAATCGTGCCGCTGCCCCGTCGCGTGGTCGGATCCGGTGTGGTCGCCACTGTCGTCCTCGGCTCGGTGGTGGGCGCGGTCGTCTGGGCGGGCCGGGACGACCCGGCGTACCAGCCGCCGACATCGCGGGTGGTGCAGCCGGGAGCGCCCGGCCAGCCGGCCCGGGAACTGTCCGGCACCGACCTGTCGCAGGTCTCGCCGCCCGGGTTCACCGCGGCCGACAGCCTGTTCGTCCAGGGGATGATCCCGCACCACGCGCAGGCCCTGGAGATGACCGCGCTGCTGGCCGGGCGGACCACCAGCCCGGACCTGACGCTGCTCGCCAAGCGGATCGAGGTGTCGCAGGGCGACGAGATCGCGCGGATGCGGCAGTGGCTCGCGGAACGGAAGGTGCCGACCGCCGGCCCGCACGGCGGTGCGGCGCACGGCACGCTGATGCCGGGGATGCTCACCCCCGCGCAGTTCGAGCAGCTCAGGCAGGCGCGCGGCGCGGAGTTCGACCGGCTCTTCCTGACCGCGATGATCCGTCACCACCAGGGCGCGCTGTCCATGGTGGAGCAGCTCTACGCCAGCGGCGGCGGGCTCGAACCGGCCAGCGACCAGTTCGCCCGCGAGGTCAACGCCGACCAGGGCATAGAGATCCAACGGATGCGGCAGATGCTGGCCGGGCTGGGCTGAGCCCCGACCGGCCGGGGCCTGCCCGGTGACGCTGGGCAGACCCCGGCCGGGTGCGGCGGGACGGGTTACCGGTCGAGCTGGTCGATCAGCGCCCGGGCGTCGCGGACCAGCAGGGTGCGGGCACCCACGGCGTTGAGCGCGCCGGCCTGGTCGACGAAGGCGGTCAGGTGCCCGACCGCCGCCGCGGGCTGGCCGGCGGAGGCCGCCGCGTCGGCCCTGCCGAGGCTGGTGGTCAGCTTGTCGGCGTTGCCCGCGCTGACGGTTCCGGCGGCCCGGTAACCGTCCACGAGCGCCCGGAGGTCGGCGAAGGACGTCGTGGTGGTGAACGCGACGGACCGGGTGGTGGTGTTACCGGCCTTGTCCTTCGCGGTCACCACGAGGGTGTGGCCGCCCAGCGGGAGGCTGGACAGGGCGACCGTCGCCCCCCGGGCGACCCGCTTGCCGTCCAGCAGCGCGCTGTCCGGGTTGATGCCCGGCCCGGCGCCACCGTCGGTGACGGTCCAGTCCACCGTGACCGTGCCGGAGTCACCGTAGGACGTCCCGTCGGTCAACCCGGACACCTGCACGTCGGGCGCGGTCCGGTCGATCTTGAGCCACCGGCTGCCCTCCCGCGAGGTGTTGCCGGCACCGTCGACCGCCCGGAACCGCACCGTGCCCTTGACCTCGGCGTCGATCGTCGCGACCCCGCTGGCCGGCACGGCCACCCAGGTCGCTCCGTCGTCGACGGAGTACTGACCGGTCCAGAGACCGGCGGGCAGGCCGGTCAGGGTGAGCGTGACGGGACCGGTGTACCAGCCGTTGGCGCCGGTCGGCTCGGCCGGGCCGACCGTGGCGGCGACCCTCGGGTTGAAGGTGTCCGCCAGGTCCACGAGGGCCTGTCGCAGCGTGCGGTGCGGTGCGGCGTCCAGCTTGTCGGCCAGCGTCCGCAGCTGCCCCTCGGCGGCGAACCGCCGGCCGTCGGCGGCGAGCTCGCCGGCCCGGCGCAGGACCGTGTCGACCTCGGTGCTCAGGGCCGGGTCGATCGCCCCGGCCCGGACGAGCTGGTCGTGGTAGGCGCGGGCGAGCGCGAAACTCGGCGTCCAGGTGATCCTGGGCTGTCCCTGGGCGTTGAACCCGGCCAGTTTCACCTGGGCGGCGGCCTCGATCTCGGCCGCTGACAGGTGCGCGCTGGGGGTCAGCGCGAACACGTCGAGGCCACGGGCGATCTCGTTGCCGTAGAGGTTGCCGTTGTACCAGTACGCCGACCAGAAGCCGCCCAGCACGAGCGAGGTCGGGCTGACCGGCCCCCGGTCGAAGTACGCGATCTCGCGCGGCTGCTTCGAGTCGGTGAAGTCGAACACCGAGATGCCGCCCTGGTACCAGGCCTGCACCATGACGTCACGGCCGGGCACCGGGATCAGCGAGCCGTTGTGCGCGACGCAGTTCTCCTGGAGCGACTGCGGCACCGGCAGCTTGTAGTAGCTGGCGAAGGTCAGCTTCCGGTCGACGACGTCGAAGATGGCGTTGGCTCCCCACTGCGGCAGGTCGGTGTCCCGGCAACGTGCGCCGCCGCCACCGCCCCACTCGTCGGTGAAGATCACCTTGGTGCCGTCGTTGTTGAACGTCGCCGAGTGCCAGTACGCGAAGTTCGGGTCGGCCACCTCGTCGATCCGCTTCGGGTTGGCCGGATCCGAGATGTCGATCAGGATGCCGTTACCCTGGCACGCGCCGGCCGCCAGCCCGATCTCCGGGTACGCGGTGATGTCGTGGCAGGCGTTGGTGTTCGGCGTCGGCGACCAGGTGGACCCGGACGGGTGGCGGGGGGTCACCGGGCCGTTCTGGAGCCCGTCGACCCGACCGGTGACCGGGTCCTGGAACAGCCTCGGCTGGTTCACCACGGCGGCGTCCTGCGGAGCCGCCAGCGGCACCTTGATGACGTCGATCCGCCACCGCGACGGGTTCTCCCCGTCGGCGGCGTTGTTGTTGCAACCCTCCATCGTGGTCGCCGGCCGCACCGAGGTGGTGCCGGAGACGTAGACGTAGATGTTGGCCGCGTCGCGGGGGTCGGTCACCACCGTGTGCGTATGCGAGCCACGGCAGAGCTGGACGGCCGCCACCTGCGTCGGGTTGCGGACGTCGGTGATGTCGAAGACCCGCACGCCCTGGAACCGGGTGCCGACGTTGGGGTTGGTGCCGCAGTCGACCCGGCCGCGGGTCTCCTCGACCGACATGAAGAGCAGGTTGCCGTGGACGGAGAGGTCACCCTGCCCACCCGGGCACACCACGCTGGTGACCAGCGTCGGTTCGGCCGGGTCGGCCACGTCGGTGACGGTGAACCCGTTGTAGTTGCCCTGGAAGACGTACCGGCCGCCGAAGGCGAGGTCCGAGTTGTAGTACCCGCCGTTGCCCGGGTTCGTCGGGTCGACGAACCCGGCGGGCTTGTCGCGGTGCGCCACCTGCTCCAGGTTGCTGATCGCGGACTGGGCGTCGAGCCAGCCCGCGCCGAGACCGACGCGCGGGTCGGGCTCCGCGGCCGAGGCCGTGCCGGGGACCGCGCCGACCAGGAGCAGTCCGGCGGCTATCAGGCCGAGGGAACGCCGGACCCGGCGGACCCTGGGGGACGAGGGATGTGTCATGTATCGCCTTCCGATCGAAGGACCAACCGCGACGTCCAGGTCGGGGGAGAAACGCGCCGCGTGAGAGGGACCGTACCGATGATCAGTCGGTGGTCAAGACACCCATGTGAGTTATATGCATGTTTGCGGGACAAGGCCCGGCACAAATACTCTCGGGTGACTGCGCAGGTCACGACAGTTGTAGGAGCTCCCGGCCCACTCCTTGCGCCACTCGTCCAGCGGCCACCGGCTGCCCGTCGACCCACCGCCCGCCACCCGTCCACCCCGCACCCGCGCTCGTCGGGCCGTCGCCCGCTGCCCGTCGCGGCCGGCTCCCCCGGGCACGCGTCGCCGAGCGCCCGTGTCCGGATTCTGGCACCGTGGGTACGGCGTACCGCGTCACCGGAAGTCCGGTACGCCAGATCGAAGGGGGTTCACGTGGAATTCACGATGTCGACCCGCCAGGAGGGCGTCGGTACGGTGGTGGAGGTCGCCGGTGACCTGGACATGAGCACCACGCCACAGTTGCGGGAACGGTTACGCGAGGTGGTCGAGGGTGGCAACCGGGTCGTGGTGGTCGACCTGACAGAGGTCGGGTTCATGGACTCCAGCGGCCTCGGCGCGCTCGTGGTCGCCTACCGGGACCTGCGACAGCGCGACGGCTGGCTCGGGCTGGCCGGGGTCCGCCGGTCGGTCCGCACGGTGTTGTCGATCACCTCGGTCGACCAGGTCATCGGGGTCTTCGACACGGTCCGCGACGCCGAGGCGGCGGCCCCGGTGCGGTGAGCCGCCCTCAACGGAGCGGGGCGCTGGCCCGGCTGGTGTCGGCCCCGGCGGTGCTGCGGCGCGGGCCGTGGTCGCCGTACCAGTCGACGATCAGCAGGGTGGCGTCGTCGGCCAGCACCGGCCCGGCGGTGGCCAGCACCGCGTCGGACAGCGCCCGGACCGCCTCGCGGGGATGCAGCCGCGCGATGTCGAGCAGGGCGGCGGGCAGGTCGAGGGCGGCCGCGTTGCGTTCGCGCATCCCGTCGGTGACCACGACCAGCCGGTCGCCGGGCCGCAGCAGGACCTCGCCGCTGCGGAAACCCGCCTCGGGGAACATGCCCAGCGGGAAGTTGCCCGGCAGCTCCAGCGTCGTGGTCCGGCCGTCGCGGACCAGCATCGGCGGGACGTGGCCGGCGTTGAGCAGTTCGCAGCGCCCGGTCGTCAGGTCGATCCGGCCCAGCACGGCCGTCACGTACGCGCCACGGACGTTGGCGTGCTCGGCGATGGCCCGGTTGGCCTCGTCGGCCTGGGCCACCAGGCTGAGGCCGCGGCGGCGGGTGTTGCGCAGGCTACCGACGCCCAGGGTGGCGGTCAGCGCGCTGGCCACCCCGTGGCCCATCGCGTCGGTGACTCCGACATGCAGCACGTCCCGGGCCACGCTGTAGTCGAAGGTGTCGCCGCCGACGCTCGCGGCCGGTTCCAGCCAGCCGGAGAGGGTGAACGCGCCCGCCTCGCAGGTGAACGCGGCGGGCAGCAGGCGGCGTTGGATCTCGGCGGAGAGGGTGAACGGGGTGCTGCGCTGACCCCACTCGAACAGGTCGGTGTGCCGCCGGTTGGCGATCACCACGAACGCCAGGGCGTGCGCGGTCCGGGCGACCCGGGCGATCACCCCGGCGTCCGGCTCGTCCGGCAGGTCGATCTCCAGCAGGCCGATGGACTCACCGCGTTCAGTGACCGGCACGAGCAGCCGCCACCGGCCGTCACCGGGCAGCACCCGGGGGGTCTGCTGGCGTACCGCCTGCTCGTAGGGGCCGCCGTCGAAGGGCAACGCCTCGGCGGACTCGTCGCCCTGGAGACGACCGGGGCCGTCGGCGGACGGTTGGTGGGTCAGCCGGACCAGCGCCCGACCGCTGAGATCGGCGACCAGCAGCGAGACCCGGAGCGCGTTCAACGTCGCGGCGATGGCCCCGGTGACCGCCTCCACCGCCTCGACGGGCGCGGCGTCCTCGGCCGACTGGAGCATCTCGGCCAGCACGGCCTGCTCGCTGTCCTCCACCCGTCGAGCATAGGCACTCCGGGTGCCGGTCGCCTCACGGGCCGGTCAACGGCGGTCGAGGGCGGACTCCAGCCGGCGGATCAGCGTCTTGCGGCCCTTCCCGCCGCGCTCGGCGCGCAGCGCGGCCCGCAGCTGCGCGGTGTCCAGGTCGCGGACGTGCCGGACGGCCTCGGCGACGGGCAGCTCGGTGAGCGACCCGGCCGGCCCGGCGGCCCGACGGGCGCGGCTGGCCGGCCCGGTGTTGGCCACGTACTGCCGGCCGGCTCTCGACCCCCGGCGCTTCTTGGCGTCGGTCGCGCGTCGTTGCTCCGGGGTGAGCCGGTTCCAGGCCTGGTCGGGCAGGTAACGGTCGGTCTCGCCGTCGTGGCGGGCCCGGGTGGTACCCCGCCTGGTCCGCCACTTCTGCTCGCCCCACCGCCGCAGGGACTGCTGCCGCTCGTCGCGTGGCCCCTGGTAACCACCGCCGCGCTGCTGGTACTCCCTGGTCAGCAACTGCGACTTGCGCGCCGACCACTGGCCCGGCCGGCCGCCCCGGTCGCCCGCCCTGATCTCTTCCTTCAGGTGTTCCCGTAGCTCGGGTTTCGTGTACCGCGCCATGGGCGCGGGTTACCCGCGCCGGCCGGCGCTACTCGCGGTCGGGCGGTGCTCACCGGCTGAACGCCTCCCGGCGGCACGCCGTCATCTTCGGCGACTGGAAGTCACCGTTCGGGCCGACCTCGGTGATGCCGAACTCACCGTCCTCGTCGGGCGTGGTGAGGCGGTAACCGGCCTTCTCGGCGCACCGGTACCACTGGCGTTGGTTGTCCCGGAAGGTGGCGTTGTCCGTCCGCTTCTGGCGTTCCTCGAAGAACTCCGGTTCCTGCCCGCGGCACGCCGCCCGTACCCGCTTCGCCTCCGGGTCGTTCTGGCTCTCCCGCCAGATGACGCTGCGGCCGTCGGGGTAGCCGGGACCACCCTCCTTCGCCACACAGTCGTTCCACACCTTCCGCAGGGCCTCGATCTCGGCGGTGGTCGCGTCGAGGCGGATCAGCGGGCGCTGGTCCTCGACGGAACCGGCCGGTCCGTCCGGGGTGGCGGCCGGACTGCCCAGTGAGGCGACCCGGGAACCGTCGGCCGGTGGGCCGCCGGACCGGTCGTCGCCGTCCCCGGTGGAGCAGCCCCCGAGCAGGCAGCCGACCACGAGCAGGGGGACGGCGAGGCGACGGGTCCTGGTGACGAGCGAGTTCGACATGCGGGTCAGACTCGTGGCGCGATGTCAGGAACCTGTGTGGATCCGGAATCCTGACAGGTTCCTGAAGAACTCCGGCCACGCTGTCGGCGTGTCAGCAGAACAGCCACCAGCGCAGAGCCCCCGACGCCGCGTCGGCCGACGGGTCGTCGTCCCGGCGGTGCTGGTCCTGACGGCGTCCGCCGTCGGGGCCGGGGTCGCCTGGGCCGTCCACCGTGTCCCGCCGGAATCGTCGACGCGTCCCCCGGTCGCGGTGGAGACCGTGTCCGTCGTCCGGACCGACCTCTCCGCCACCGTCTCGTTGACCGGCACCCTCGGCTACGGCCGGGCGGCACCGGTGAAGGGCGGCCGGAGCGGGACGGTCACCTGGCTGCCCGAGGCCGGGGCGACGATCAGTCGGGGCCGGCAGCTCTACCGGGTCGACGACCAGCCGGTGCCGCTGTTCTACGGCGGTATGCCGCTCTACCGCGACCTGGCCGAGCCCGGCACGGTGGGCCGCGACGTGCGGATCGTCGCGACGAACCTCAAGGCGCTGGGCTACGAGATCGGCAGCCAGCCCGCTCCGGGGGAGAAGGTCCACCGTCCCGCCGCGGCGGGAAAGCCGACGGCACCGCCGGAGAAGCCGGCGTCGGGGGCGGGGGCGGGGAAATCGACGGCACCGTCGGGGAAGTCGACGGCGGGGTCGGGGAGGCCGGCGTCCGGGGCGGGCGGTCCGGTGGCGGACGCCACGCCGACCGTGGGCGGCACGGCGGCGACGGGCCGGCCCACGGTCGTCGTCCGCAAGGGGGACGGCGTCCTGACCGGATCGTTGATCCGGGCCGTCAAACGCTGGCAGCGGGACGCCGAGCTGCCGGTGACCGGCCGGATCGCGGTCGGCGACGTCGCCGTGCTGCCCGGCGCGGTCCGGGTGGACAGCGTCACCGCCCTGCGGGGGGACGACGCCGCCACACCGTTGCTGACCGTCACGCCCACCACGAAGGTGATCACCGTGCTGGCCGGGGCCACCGAGGCCGGCACGATCCACCGGGGCGACCAGGTGACGGTGACACTGCCGGGGGACGAGACGGTCGACGGCTCGGTCACCGCCGTCAGCACGACGGTCCAGCAGGACGGTGAGGCGGCCGGTCCGGGCGGGGCCGCGCCGAAACGGGCCGTCACGGTGACCGTGGACGACGACCTGGCCGGGATCGACGCCGCCGACGTGCAGGTCGACCTGGCCGGCGAGACGCGGTCGGACGTGCTCGCCGTCCCGGTCGGCGCGCTGGTGGCCCTCAGCGAGGGCGGTTACGCCCTGCAACTGACCGACGGTCGGCTCGTCGCTGTCACGACCGGCATGTTCGCCAAGGGGATGGTGGAGGTCAGTGGGGACGGCCTCAGCGAGGACCTGCGGGTGGTGACCACCTCGTGACCGTGTTGGCCGTACGCGACGCCACCATGCGCTATCCCGGCGGGGTCACCGCGCTGGCGGGCGTCTCGCTCGACATCGCCGAGGGGGAGATGCTGGCCATCGTGGGGCCGTCCGGCTCCGGCAAGTCGACGCTGCTCAACGTCATGGGCACCCTGGACCGGCCGACCTCCGGCACGGTGCACCTGGGCGGGCTCGACGTCGCCGGGCTCTCCGACCGGCGGCTCTCCGCCCTGCGCGGGCGCTGGCTGGGCTTCGTCTTCCAGCAGTTCCACCTCACCGCCGGGCTCACCGCCGCCGAGAACGTCGCCACCGGCCTGCTCTATGCCGGGGTGCCCCGCCGGCACCGCCGGCCGCTGGCCCTGGCGGCGCTCGACCGGGTCGGCCTGGCACACCGGGTCACCCACCTGCCGCACCAGCTCTCCGGCGGGGAACGGCAGCGGGTGGCGATCGCCCGCGCGCTGGTCCACCAGCCCGCCCTGCTGCTCGCCGACGAACCCACCGGCGCCCTGGACACCCGTACCGGCCGGACCGTCCTGGAGCTGCTGTACCGGCTGCACGCGGAGGGCACCACCCTCGCCGTCATCACCCACGACCGGGACATCGCCGCCCGGCTGCCCCGCCGGATCGAGATGCGCGACGGCAGCCTGGTCGCCGACTCCGGCCCGGCGGTGACGCCCCGATGACCGGACCCACCGACGCGGGTACGCCGTCGCACCCCCGTTCCGCGCTCGCCGCCGCCCGGCCGGTCCGGCTGGCCGTGACCGATCTGCTCGGCCTGGGGCTGCTGGGCATCCGTACCCGGCGGACCCGGGCCGCGCTGTCCGCCCTCGGCATCGCCATCGGCATCGCCACCATGATCGTGGTCACCGGCATCCCCGCCTCCAGCCAGGCCCAGCTGATGCGGGAACTCTCCGCGCTCGGCACGAACCTGCTCCAGGTCAACGCGCTGCCCGACCAGGAACCACCGGCGCTGCTGCCGGCCGAGTCGCCCGGCATGGTCCGCCGGATCGGCCCGGTGACCAGTGTCAGCGCGGTCGCCAACACGCACGCCCTGATCCGCCGCTCCGACCGTACCGACCCCGGCGACGGCTCCGGCCTGACGGTGCTGGCCAGTCAGCTCGACCTGCTCCCGGTCATCAACGCCCGGGTCGAGCACGGCAGTTGGCTCACGCCGGCCACCGCCCGGTTCCCCACCGTGGTGCTCGGCGCGGTGGCGGCGACCCGGCTGGGAGTGCTCGACGTGTCCCCGGGGGACGGCCCCGGCCAGCAGGTGATGATCGGTGACCGGTGGTTCACCGTCGTCGGCGTCCTGGCCGCCGTACCCCTCCTCCCGGAGATCGACCGGTCCGTGCTGGTCGGCTGGCCGGCCGCGCAGTCCGAACTGGGCTTCGACGGTCACCCGACCGTGCTGTACGTCCGCTCGCTGGAGCCCGCCGTGGAGCAGGTCCGGGCGGTGCTGCCGGAGACGGTGAGCCCGCAACGCCCCGCCGACGTACTGGTCAGCCGCCCCTCGGACGCCCTGGCGGCGAAACGGGCCACGGAGAACGCCTTCTCCGCGCTCTTTCTCGCCCTCGCCGCGGTGGCGCTGCTGGTGGGCGGGATCGGGGTGGCCAACACCATGGTCATCTCGGTGCTCGAGCGGCGGTCCGAGATCGGGCTGCGGCGGGCGCTCGGGGCCAACCGGGGCCAGATCCGGGGCCAGTTCCTCACCGAGTCGGTGGCGCTGGCGACGCTGGGCGGCGTCGCCGGGACGCTGCTCGGTCTGGCGGGCACCGTCGCCTACGCCGGGTACCACCACTGGCCGGTGGTGGTGCCGTTCTCCTCGACGCTGGCCGGGCTGGGCGGTGCCGTGGTGGTGGGCGTGGTGGCCGGCGTGTACCCGTCGATGCGGGCCGCCGCGCTGCCGCCGACCGAAGCGCTCGCCAGCGTCTGAGGAGTGGTCGGTACCGGTGGTCCGCCGGACCCGGCCGGTGTCGTCACGCAGCGTCCCCGCCGGGTGCGGATTCCGCAAAGTTGCGAGTTCCGCAATCGATAGTTTCGACGGTGCTCGGTCGGCCCCGGCGGGCTGCCGTGCTGGTCGGGGCGGTCGGGGGAGGGTGGGGGACGGTCCGGGAGTTGCGAACCCGGTGCCCTGGCGGGCCGCCGACGCCGCTCGCCCGGTTGAGTATGTTATCGATAACCTGCTATCTTTCGCCGCGGGAGCGAAGGGCACGCTTCCCGTCGCCTCAGTCAATCGGCAGCGGCATCCGAGGGCACCCCCTCCCGCCGTGCCGCCGGTCGGCGACCAGTCCGGGCCGCCCCACCGAGCCGCCGTGCCGCCTGCGCCGAACGGGCGCGTCCGCCTATCCGAGTCGACTCGCCGACCGCGAGGAGACGAGGTGCGAGCCGTCATCCGAACCCGGCTGCCCCCGCGGGGCGCAGCCGGCACCCGTCGGGTCGACCTCGCCACCACCACCACTGGGACAGAAGACCCATGGCAAGGAGCCAAGCAATGGTGAAACACAGACAGCTACTTCCCACCATCGCCGCCGCGGCCGTCCTCCTCGCGGCGACCGTCGGCGGCGCACTGAACGGCGGCCTGTCCGCGACGGCGGAGGCCGCGACGAACGGCACCCTCGCGGCGACCGCGGGCTGCGGCAAGGCCCCCACCCTGACCAACGGGACGCGCACCATCTCCAGCAGCGGCCAGAACCGCAGCTACATCCTGCGGATCCCGGACGGCTACGACCGTAACCGTCAGTACCGGCTGGTCGTCGGCTTCCACTGGTTGAACGGCTCGGCCCAGAACGTCTCCTCGGCCGGCTACTACGGCCTGCTGCCGCTGTCGAACAACAGCACGATCTTCGTCGCCCCCCAGGGGATCGACGCCGGCTGGGCCAACACCAACGGTCGGGACCTGACGCTCTTCGACGACATCACCCGGCAGGTCGAGAACGACCTGTGCGTCGACACCACCCAGCGGTTCGTGCTGGGCTGGAGCTACGGCGGGGCGATGAGCTACGCGGTGGCCTGTGCCCGGCCCACCGTCGTCCGCGCGGTCGCCGTGCTCTCCGGCGCCCAGCTGAGCGGCTGCAACGGCGGCACCCAGCCGGTCCCCTACTTCGGCATCCACGGCACCCATGACAGCGTGCTGAACATCTCCTCGGGCCGGTCCCTGCGGGACACCTTCGTCCGGAACAACGGCTGCACCGCGCAGAGCCCGCGCGAACCCGCCCGGAACACCTTCACCCACATCACCACCACCTACTCGGGTTGCCGCTCCGGCTACCCGGTGCAGTGGGCCGCGTTCGACGGGGACCACACCCCCAGCCCGGTCGACGGGTCGGGCACCCCCAACGACTCCCGTACCTGGACCTCGGGGGAGATCTGGCGCTTCTTCAGCCAGTTCCAGTCGACCACGCCGCCCACCACGGCCCCGCCGACGACTCCGCCGCCGACCACGCCCCCGCCCACCACGGCTCCGCCGACCACTCCGCCGCCGACCACCCCGCCGCCCACCAGCGGACCGGGCGGCTGCACCGCCACCTACAAGGCGGTCAACAGCTGGCCCGGCGGCTTCCAGGGTGAGGTCACCGTGGCCAACACCAGCAGCAGCGCCATCCGGGGCTGGACCGTGGGCCTGAGCCTGGCCAGCGGCCAGGCGATCAGCAGCGTCTGGAACGGGGTCAACACCGGCAGCACCGGTAACGTGACCGTCCGCAACGCCGACTACAACGGCGCGCTGGCGGCCAACGGCTCGACCACGTTCGGGTTCACCGCCACCGGCAACGGCAGCCCGCCGCCCGGCAACATCACCTGCGCCATCTCCTGACCCTGGGAGCCACGAGGACCCGGAGCCGACCGGCTCCGGGTCCTCGTGTCGTCGAGCGGCTCGCCGTTCGCACCGGTGTGGGCGTCGAGCCATCCGTACGGGGTGCGCCGGATCTTATTGCCAACTAGTGGCAACTGCGGAATAGTGGCATCAGTGGCGGGTGCCCGGGCCTGCGATGATCCGACCTGGCCCGAGTGCCCGCCCCGCCATGATCCCGATCCCGAGGAGCTGCTGGTGGGTCTCTACTCGTTGCCCGACATGCCGTACGACTACGGTGCCCTGGAGCCGGCGATGTCCGGCGAGATCCTGGAGCTGCACCACAGCAAGCATCACGCGGCGTACGTCAAGGGCAGCAACGACGCCCTGGAGCAGCTCGCCGAGGCCCGCGACAAGGGTGACTTCGCGGCCCTGGTCGGGTTGGAGAAGACGTTCGCGTTCAACCTGTCCGGGCACGTGCTGCACTCCATCTTCTGGAACAACCTCTCCCCGGACGGCGGGGACCGTCCCGACGGCGAGCTGGCGGCGGCGATCGAGGAGCACTTCGGCTCGTTCGAGGGTTTCGCCGGGCAGTTGTCGGCGGCGACCAAGGGCGTGCAGGGCTCCGGCTGGGGCGTCCTCGCGTGGGAGCCGCTCGGTCAGCGGTTGATCGTCGAGCAGGTCTACGACCACCACGGCAACGTGGGGCAGGGCTCGACGCCACTGCTGGTGTTCGACGCCTGGGAGCACGCCTACTACCTGCAGTACCGCAACGTCCGGCCGGACTACGTCGACCGGCTGTGGAACCTGGTCGACTGGACCGACGTCACTGCCCGCTTCGATGCGGCCCGCGCCGCCACGCCGAAGCTCTGACCGCGTGACCGGCCCGGTTCCGGTCGCCGCCGATCTCGTCCAGCGCGCCGCCGGGGTCATCGCCGCACGCCGTCGCGGTGACCTCGCCGGCGCGGAGACGTTGCTGGCCTCCTTCGACTCCGAAGCGGCCCGCACCCTCGGCTTCTACCTGCTCGCCGACCTCGCCCTCGGGCTGGTCCGCGCGCACACCGGCGAGTCCCTGGACGACCTGGTACGGCAGCTCACCCTGCTCGTGGCCGACACACCCCCACCGCCCGTCCCCTGATCCACCCCACGCCGCGCGAGGCGCCCCCGCGAACACCGCCGCCCCGGCGGCGTACGCCGGGGCGGCCCGCACCCGTGCCATCCCCAGGAGTACGTCATGGTCAAGCCCCGGTCCCTACGTGTTTCGGCGGTGATCGGCGTCGCGTTGCTCCTGGCCGCCGGCTGCTCGTCCGCGGTGCCGTCACCGGCCGGCACGGGCGGCGGGACGATCGTGGTGGCCACCGCGGGCGAGCCCGACACCCTCAACCCGGTGCTGAACTACGGCCCCGACGGCGCGTCGCTGATCTTCGACGGGCTGGTCGCCCGGGACGCCCGCAACGCGCTGACGCCGGCCCTGGCACGGGAGCTGCCGCAGGTGTCGGCGGACGGCCGGACCGTGACGGCGAAGCTGCGCGAGGGGGTGCTGTTCCACGACGGCAGCCCGTTCACCGCGCAGGACGTGGTCTTCACCTACCAGGCGGTGCTGGACCCGAAGGTCGACTCGACGCTCCGCTCGGACCTCGACATGCTCGCCTCCGTCACCGCCCCCGACCCGGCCACCGTGGTGTTCACGCTGAAGCACCCGTACGCGCCGTTCCTGCAACGGCTGGCGCTGGGCGTCGTCCCGGCGAAGGCGTTCGCCGGGCAGGACGTCAACAAGGCGGAGTTCAACCGTAAGCCGATCGGCACCGGCCCGTACCGGATGACGTCGTGGACGCCGGGGGACCGGCTGGTGCTGGCGGCGAACGACCGGTACTGGGGTGGCAGACCGGCGAACCCGGGCGTGGTGGTGGCGTTCGTCGCCGACGACAACGTCCGCGCGCAACGGATGCGGGCCGGGGAGTTCGACGCGGCCGAACTGCCGCCGAAGCTGGCCACCGGGTTCGACGGCCAGGCCGGTCAGCAGGTGCACAAGGTCCCTACCGCCGACTACCGGGGCGTGATGCTGCCCATGGGCAATCCGGTCCTGGGTGACCTGGCGGTCCGTCGGGCACTGCACGCGGCGGTGGACCGGCAGGCCATGGTGACCGGGGTCCTCGGCGGGGCGGGGGAGCCGGCGTTCGGCCCGGTGCCGCCCACCTCCGAGTTCGCCGAGCCGTCGGTCGCCGGGCGGCCCACCGCCGACCCGGCCGCCGCCACCGCGCTCCTCGACGCCGCCGGCTGGACGCCCGGCCCGGACGGCATCCGCGCCAAAGCCGGGCGGCAGGCCGCGTTCACCCTGATGTACCCGGCCACCGACAGCCTGCGCAAGGAACTGGCCCTGGCGGTCACCGCCGACGCCAAGAAGATCGGTATCGCGGTCAACCCACAGGGCCTCACCTGGGACGCGATCACCCCCCGGATGAGGACCGACGCGCTGATCATGGGGTACGGCACTCCGTACGACCCGGATTTCGTCTCCTACAAGCTGTTCGGCTCGGCCTTCGCCGGGCAGGGCTTCTTCAACCCCGGCTCCTACCGGTCCGCCACCGTGGACGCCGCGTTGCAGGCCGGCCGGGACAGCGCGGACCCGGCCGCCCGTCGGGCCGCCTACGCCACCTTCCAGAAGCAGCTCGCCACGGACGTGCCGTGGGTGTTTCTCACCTACCTGCAACACACCTACGTGGTGCGGGACGCCGTGGCGGGGGTGACGCCCCGGGTCGAGCCGCACGAGCACGACGTCGCCAACAGCCTCTGGTGGAACGTGCACACCTGGACGAAGACATCGTGACGACGACAACTCCGCCGGTCCGCCGTCGGCGGCTGGCCGGGGCCGGGGTCATGATCCGCCGTCGGCTGCTGGTGGCCGTGCCCGTGCTCGCCGCGACCAGCATGGGCATGTTCGCCCTCGGCGCGGCCTCCCCGATCGACCCGGCGCAGCAGTACGCGGGCGCGGCGGCCTTCACCACCAGCGAGGAGAACCTCGCGCAGCTCCGCGCCAACTGGGGTGTCGATGATCCGGTGCCGGTGCAGTACGCCCGCTGGGTCGGCAACCTGTTGCGCGGCGACCTCGGCTGGTCCACCAGCCGGCACGAGCCGGTCACCTCGGTGCTGGCCGCCCGCGCCGGTTGGACGCTGCTGCTCGTCGGCCTGGCCCTCGCCCTGGTCCTGGTGGCCAGCGTGCTGCTGGGCACCCTCGCCGCGTACCGGCGCGGGGGCGTCTTCGACCGTGCCCTGCGGTCCGTCGCGTACGCCGTGCAGTCGATGCCGGTGTTCTGGATCGGGCTGGCCGCGATCGCCCTGTTCGCCCTCACCCTGGGCTGGCTGCCCGCCGGCGGGCTCACCGACATCACCGCGACCGGCACCAACCCGGCGGACGTGGCCCGGCACCTGGTGCTGCCGGTGACCGTGCTGGCGATCTCCCAGGCCCCGTGGTTCGTGCTGTTCGTCCGGGACGCCGTCGCCGAGAGCCTGCGCGACGACCACGTGCTGGCCGCGCGTGCCCGGGGGCTACCCGGCCGTACCGTCCTGTTCGGCCACGCGTTGCGGACCGCGCTGCTGCCCTTCCTCACCCTGGTCGGCACGCACCTGCCCGAACTCGTCGGTGGCGCGGTGCTGGTGGAGACCGTCTTCTCGCTGCCCGGTCTCGGCGCGGTCACCGTGCAGGCCGCGCTGGGCGCCGACTTCCCACTGCTGGCCGCCACCACCCTGGCCACCACCGTCGTGGTGCTGGCCGCGAACCTGGCCACCGATCTCGGCTACGCCGCCGCCGATCCCCGGGTACGCCTCGATGACTGACCTCGCCCCGCCACCGACCAGCACACCGGCACGGCCCCGGCCGCCGCGCCGGCCGTCGGCGCTGCTGCGGGCAGGCCGTCCCGGCGTGCTGCTGGCCGTGGTGGTGCTCGTCGGAGCGGTCGCCGCCGGCCTGCTCGCCCCGGTCCTCTGGCCGCTCGACCAGAGCGCTGTCGACCTGGGCCGGATCCGGCTCGCCCCCTCCGCCGAGCACCCGGCCGGCACCGACGACCTCGGCCGTGACGTGGCGCTGCGCAGCCTCTACGGACTGCGCGTCTCGCTGCTCGTCGGGGTGGTCGCGGCCCTGGTCGCCACCGTCATCGGCGGCCTCGTCGGCGCGGTCGCCGGCAGCGTCGGCGGTCGGGTCGACCGGGCGCTGATGCGGGTCGTCGACACCATCGCCGCGCTGCCGCACCTGCTGCTGGGCATCTTCATCGTGGCGATGCTGCGCCCCAGCCTCGGCGCGGTGATCGCCTCCATCGCGCTGACGCACTGGCTGTCGACCGCCCGCATCGTCCGCGCCGAACTGCTCAGCCTGCGGAGCCGCCCGTTCGTCGAGGCCGCGATCTCCGGCGGCGCGGGCCGCGCCCGGGTGCTCACCCGGCACCTGCTGCCGCACGTGCTCCCGCGTCTCGCGCTGGCCACCACGCTGATGGTGCCGCACGCCGTCTGGCACGAGACCGCGCTGTCCTTCCTCGGCCTGGGCCTGCCACCGCACCTCGCCTCCATCGGCAACATGATCAACGACGGTCAGCGTTCCCTGCTCACCGGCGCCTGGTGGGCCAGCATCGTGCCCGGTCTCGCCCTGGTCGCCGTGACCCTCGCCCTCGCCGTGCTCACCGGTCGCTGGCGGGACCGCCTCGACCCCCGGGTACGAGCGGAGCTGCACCTGTGACCACGAGCGCCCCCACCAGCGTCCCCGCCGGCACCGGCCGGCGGCCCGCCCTGCTGTCGGTCGACGGGTTGACCGTCCGCTTCCGGCTCCCCGGTGCCGTCGTGCACGCCGTCACCGACCTGAGCCTCGACCTGCACGCCGGCGAACTGCTGGCCGTGGTCGGCGAGTCGGGCTGCGGCAAGTCCGTCCTCGCACACGCCCTGCTCGGCCTGCTGCCCCGCAACGCCACCGTCACCGGGCAGGCCCGCCTGCACCCGGCGGCGGGCGAACCGGTCGACCTGATCACGGCGGGGGAACGGCACCTCGCCCGACAGGTACGGGGTCGGGCCGTCGGTCTCGTCCCGCAGAGCCCGGCCACCGCGCTCACCCCCGTGCGCACCGGCCGGCGGCTGCTGGAGGAGACCCTGCGCGCCCACGGCCACTCCCGCCGGGCCGCCGCCGACGCCGCCGAACGGGCCGCCACCGACGTCGGCCTGCACCCGGCCGACCTCGACCGCTACCCCCACGAACTGTCCGGCGGGATGGCCCAGCGGCTGGCCACCGCCCTCGCGTTGGCCCCCGACCCGCCGCTGCTGCTCGCCGACGAACCCACCACCGGCCTCGACCGGCCCCTGGTCGACCACACCCTGGACCTGCTGCGCCGCCGCTGTGACTCCGGGGCGGCCGTCCTGCTGATCACCCACGACCTCGCCGCCGCCCGCCGGGTCGCCGACACCGTGGCCGTGATGTACGCCAGCCGCATCGTGGAACACCGGCCCACCCGGGCACTGTTCGACCAGCCCGGCCACCCGTACAGCGCCGGGCTGCTCGACGCCCTGCCCGAGCGGGCCTTCACCCCCGTGCCCGGTCATCCGCCGATGCTCACCGACCTGCCCGACGGCTGCCCCTTCGCCCCGCGCTGCCCCCGGGTCAGCGACTCCTGCCACACCCCGCCCCGGCTCGCCGACGACGGCGTGGGGCGACTCGCCTGTCACCACCCGCTGACCCCGGGAGCACCGACATGACGAGCACGGTCGACGACCCGACGGGCACCGCCGGCCCCGGGGGCGTCGCGTCCCCCGGCCTCGCCGCGCACCAGGTCACCGTCCGCTACGGCCGGCACCGGGTACTGGACCGCGTCGACCTGCACGTCGCCCCCGGCGAGACGGTCGGGCTGCGCGGGCCGTCCGGCAGTGGGAAGTCCACCCTGGCCCGGGTCCTCGCCCTCCTGCACGCCCCGGACGGCGGCCAGGTCACCCTCGACGGGCGGCCCGTCGGGGGCGTCCGGTACCGGGTGCCGGCCGCCGTGCGGACCCGCGTCGCGATCCTGTTCCAGAGCCCCCGGGCCGCCAGCGACCCCCGGTTGAGCCTGGCCGACCTCATCGCCGAGCCGCTGCGCGCCGTCGGCACCCCGGCCGCGCGGACGACCGCCCGGACCGCCGAACTGGCCGACCTCGTCGGGCTGACCCCGGACCTGCTGACCCGGCGTCCGCACGCGGTCAGCGACGGGCAACTGCAACGCGCCTGCCTGGCCCGGGCCCTCGCCCACCGGCCCGACCACCTGCTCTGCGACGAGGCCACCGCCATGCTCGACGCCTCCACCCAGGCCCACGTCGCCGCCGTCGTCACCGACTACCAACGCCGGCACGCAGCCGGCGTGCTGCTGATCACCCACGACCCGGCCCTGTTGGCCCGCTGGGCGACCCGGGTGGTGGATCTTCCGGGACCGCCGACCGGTCGGTGACCCGGTCCCGGCCCGCCGTCGGCGGGAGTGTGGCCGTCCCCGGTATCACGCAGAGTGATTCGGCAACTACTTCTCCGGGTGGTGCAACCCGTCGGGCCGGCGGCTCCGTTCTACCTCCGGCACGAGGAGGCGGTCGACGTGAGAGCCGAAGACGAGCAGGCATTCCGCGAGTTCGTGACGGCACAGATGCCGTCGCTGCGCAAGCTAGCGTACGTGACCTGCGGTGACTGGCACGCGGCGGAGGACGCCGTGGCCAACGCGATGGTCAAGCTCTATCCCCGCTGGCGGCGGCTGGAGCGGCCCGATCTCTACGTCAAGACCATGGTCTACCGGGCCGCGATCGACGAGACCCGCCGGCCCTGGCGGCGCGAGCGGTCGGCCGGTGACGCCATGCCGGACGTCGCGTTGCGGGATCCGGCCGGCGCGACCGACGAACGGATGCGCCTGCGGGCGGCGCTCGACACCGTGCCGGCGCGGCAGCGGGCCGCCGTCGTGCTGCGGCACTACCTGGGTCTGAGCCTGGAGGACACCGCGGGTGTCCTCGACTGCACGGTGGGCACGGCCAAGAGCCAGGTCTCCCGTGGGCTGGCGAAGCTGCGCGAGGCGCTCGCCGGCGAACACATCAATCTCACCGGGAAACCGATGGAGGAGTGGGTCAATGCAGTTGCGTGAAGTGGTGGACGTCGTGACAGCCGAGGAACCGCCGATGACCCGTACCGCCGACGACATCGTCGCGGCCGGGCGGCGGGCCGAGCGGCGTCGCCGGGCCGGATTCGCGTCGGCCGGCGTGGCCGGTCTCGTCGTGGTCGCGGTCGCCGGCGCGTTCACCCTGCCGACCCTGACCGCCGAGCGCGGCACCACGGCCGCGCCGGCCCCGGCCGGCGCGACGACGACGACCGGATCCACCAGGGCCGGGTGGCCGGCCGCCGCGCCGTTCACCTTCACCTTCCGGGGGTACGACGCCGGCACCCTGCACGTGCAGAACCCGATCGTCACGTCCACCGGCTACCAGATCGCCTCCGTGTACTCCGACGGCCACATCTCGAACGACCGGCCGGTCACGGCGGAGGAGATCGGGGCGGAGGGCGATCCCGTCGAGTGGAAGAAGCGGGCTGTCGGGGGGAAACCCACGCTGTGGGCGTATCTGACCGTCTACCGGCCGGGCGTCTTCGACCCGGCCGGGATCCGCAACGCCAGGAAGGTGACCGTTGCCGGGCACCGGGCCGTGCAGGCGAACCTGCCGGTCGGCCTCGACCCGGGCAAGCCGATCAGCGAGGGCAACAAGCTGCTCGCCTGGGAGTACGCCCCCGACGCCTGGGCCGCGGTGACGTCGGTCTCCAGCGACCCGGCGACGCCGAGCTTCCAGAACCTGGGCGGCCTGGTCGGCGGGCTGAAGCCGAGCCGGCCGACGCCGGCCCTGCTGCCGTTCCGGGTGGGCTACCTGCCGGACGGCTACCGGCCGTTGCAGACCGGCACGCACGCGATGCCGGGCCTGAGCGGCATCGCCGCGGCCCGCGCCGGTGACCACGGCGGCGCGACGTACACTCGGCCGGCCGCGCCCACCTCGGGGCTGACCGCGCCGTACGACGCGGTCGAGGGCGGCATCAAAGACGGGTTCCACATCTTCGTCACGCCGGCCCGCAGCTCGAACCAGTCCCCGGAGCCGGGTGTGACGAAGTGCCACCCCGGCTCGGACCGGCAGGTCCCGGGCGACGACGCCGCGGGTGGCGGCTTCTGCAACATCTGGAACGCCGACGGCACGGTCGTCCTCCAGGTCAGCGGCATGGGCCTCGGCAACCGGCTGCCGCTGGCCGAACTGGAGCGGATCGCCCGGGGGATCACCGTCGCCGACGTCCGGGACGAGTCGACCTGGACCCCCGCCGCGCAGGCCCTGCGGCCGTGACGACCACCACCCGGCTGCCACGGCGGCCGGTCCGGCGGTAGCGGCCGGGAGGAGCCCACCACCACGACAGCGGCCCGACGCGTACGCGTCGGGCCGCTGTCGTCGGGTCCGGACCCCGGTTCAGACGATCTCGATCACCGCGGCGGTCCACATGAAACCGATGCCGGCGCCGATGGTGACCAGCCGGTCGCCGGACTTCAGGCGGCCGGTCTCGTACAGGTGGTTGATGCCGGCGAACTGGTCGCAGTTCCCCATGTGGGCGTAGTCCAGGCCCCACTCGTACGTGGTGGTGGCCGGGTCGAGGTCGAGCGTCTTGTAGAAGCTCCACTCGGCGATCGGACGGATGAGCGTCGCGTGGACGAACCACTGCGCTTCCTTGAGGGTCATCCCGGCCTCGTCGAGGAGCTGTTCGAGCACCCCGGCGACCTTCTGGCCGACCAGCCCCACGGCGTCGTCGTAGGCGTCCTCGTTCTTCATCAGCCAGTCGTCCTTGCGGGCGGTCAGGTTGACCGGCTTCCCGTCGTCGAACGGCGTCCTCGACCACGGCTCGGGGCCGCGGTAGAGCGGTTCCAGGCTCGGCTCGGTGGCGCTGACCGTGCTGATCACCCTGGCGAATCCGCCGCGCTTGGAGAGCACGGCGGCGGCCGCGCCGTCACCGAAGACGGTCTGGTCGTCGCTGGTCCACCGGTCGATGAACGGCAGGTGGAAGGCGTCACCCGAGGTGATCAACGCGGCGGTGGCCGACGGGCGGGCGGTCAGGTGCGCGGCGGCGAGTTCGATGCCGCCGAGGAGGCCGTTGCTGCCCTGGCGGATCTCCATGGTGACCGACGCGCCGTTGGCGCCCACGGTCTCCTGCTGCACGTAGTGCGCCGGACTCCAGAACTCCCGGCCCTGGTGCCCGACGTAGGCGTGCAGCACGGCGTCGACGTCCTCGGGCCGGTGCTCCGACCGTGCCAGGGCCTGCCGGCCGGCCGAGGCCGCCATCACCGGACCGGACTCGTCGGGTCCGGCCACCCGGACAGCGCGGATGCCGTTGGTCACCGCGGCGGTCGCGTCGTAGACGCCGTCGGCGACGGCCTGCTCGGCGGTGTACACGTCCTCCGGCAGGTGCACCCCGAGTCCGGCCAGGTAGATGTTGTCCCAACGCACAGCGCCTCCTTGTGGTCGCACCTAGTGCACCGAGCATGGCCGTCCGGACTCGACCGGCCCTTGAGCGGCGGGCGTCGGCCGCCGCCGGCCGTGGTCGCGGTGGGGCGCACCTGTCGGCGGGGCCAATGTGGTCGCGATGGGTGTGCCCGGGGCGGCGGGCACGGGCCGGCCGGCGTGGGGGCGGGCCGGGTCGGTGTGGCGGGGCGGGTCGGTGTGGCGGGCGGGCCGGGTCAGCGGGGCCGGCCCCGACCGGGCGGCCGGCGTGCCGCCCGGCGCGGCGGCGACGCCAGTGAGCCGTACCGCAGCAGGCAGGGCTGTGGTCGGGTCGCCCGCACCCGGGGGGCCGCGCGCACCGTCAGGGGTACCGGGGAGGCCGCTTCGCCCACGCTGACCAGTCCGCGGGCGATACCGCCGACGAACCGCCGGATCATGCCGCCCAGGGTCGACCACAGCCGTTCCATGCGGTGAGGCTGCCCCAGCGCGCTGCACCGGCGCTGGAGCGCGTCGCCCAAGCGGCGCTTGAGGCGGGTACGGCACGGTGGGGTCCGTGCCGTACCCGACTGTGGCCGTCCGGACCGGGCGGGTCAGCGCAGCAGGCTCAGCACCAGCACGACCGCCGCCAGCGTGAAGAACAGGGGGAAGTCCGGGGGCAGGATGCCGCCGAGGTGCCGGTGGAAGCGCAGGACCAGCATCATGCCGAAGAAGGCCAGGGCGTACGCGGCACCGGCCGCGGCGGCCCACGGGTGCCACCATCCGGCGACCAGGGCCGCCGCCGCGGCGGCGTCGAGCACCCCGATGAGCAGGACCAGCCAGCGCTCCGGCCGGAAACCGAAGTGCCGGGTCAGCGGGTCGATGCCGGCCTCCATGCCGATGAACATGGCCAGCCCGTGCAGGACGAACTCCATGACGAGGATGGCGGAACAGACGGCGGCGATGATCCGCAACGTGGTCTCCTAGGCGGCTGTCGGGTCGGTCGGCCGTCAGCGGCTTCGATCGACATCTATTGCCCTGCCCCGCCCGGCGCCCTCCGTGTGCCAGACAAGATCAGGGTGTCTGAATTAGATCAGTGGCACGGGAAAAAATCAATGCTCTTGACAAAGAGCAGTGCTCACTGAATGATCGGTTCCGATACCGCCGCATGACATATCCGTCTGGGCAGGGCGAAAGGAAACGCCATGAGCGAGCAAGTCCAGGTCGCGGCCGGGCGGGAGTCGGCGTTGCACCGCCGCCGCTGGCTGATCATGTCCGTGGTGTCGGTCGGTCAGCTGATGATCGCGCTCGACACCACGGTCGCCAGCGTGATGGGCCCGCAACTGCAGAAGGATCTCGGGCTCTCCGCCACCGGCCTGCAATGGGTCTTCAACAACTACATCGTGCTGTTCGGCGGCCTGTTGCTGCTCGGCGGCCGACTCAACGACGTCATCGGACGCCGCCGGATGTTCGTCGGCGGGCTGGTGCTCTTCGCGGCCGGTTCGCTGCTCGCCGCGATGGCCAACACCGACACCCAGATCATGGCCGCCCGTGCGATCCAGGGCATCGCGGCGGCCGGTCTCTCGCCGGCCTGCCTGTCCATCCTGGTCGTCGCCTTCCGGGATCCCGCCGAGCGGACCAAGGCGTTCGGTGTCTGGGGCGCGGTCATCGGGGTCGGCGCGGGTCTCGGCACGCTGCTCGGCGGGGCCATCGTCGACGTCAACTGGCGGCTCGCGTTCTACATCAACCTGCCGATCGCCGTGGTGCTGCTGTTCGCCGCGTTCGCGCTCATCCCGGGCGGTGCGCCGACCGGTCCCCGTCCCAGGGCCGACGTGCTCGGCGGCCTGACCGGCACGCTCGGCCTCGGCGCGCTGGTCTTCGCCATCGTGAGCGTCAACGACCACGGGTGGACCGGCCCGCGTACCGTGGTGTCGTTCCTGGTCGCGGCGGTGATGCTGCCGGCGTTCGTGATGATCGAGATGCGGGCCGAAGCGCCGCTGCTGCCGCTGCGGCTGTTCCGCCTGCGCGGGGTGGTCGCCGGGAGCCTCGGCGAGCTGTTCACCGCCGGCATCATGATCCCGTGCTTCATGCTGCTGCCGATCTACATGCAGAGCGTCCTCGGCTACACGCCGATGGAGACCGGGCTGGCCTACCTGCCGACCACGCTCGCCATGATGATCGTCGCCGGGCCGCTGTCCAAGGCGATCCCGAAGATCGGTGCCCGGGTGCCGTACGTCATCGGCGCCGTCCTGCTGGCCGGCATGCTGGTCCTGCTGCTGCGCACGCCGGTCGACGCGTCGTACTGGTCGGTGCTGTTCCCGATCACCACGCTGCTCGGGGTCGGCCTGGTGCTCTGCCTCATCCCGACCCCGACCGTCGGCACGTCCGAGGCGACGGAGGAGGACGCCGGCACCACCTCGGCCGTGCTCAACGTCTCCACCCAGGTCGGCGGCGCGCTCGGTCTGGCGGTCGCGGCCACCGTGCTCCAGAACCGCATCACCGAGTACGCCGCGGACGGCCGGGTCGGCCCGGAGGCGCTCAACGACGCGCTCCAGGCCGGCATCGCGACCCTCTTCGTCTGGGTCGGGCTGAGCCTGCTGACCGGCATCATCGGCTTCCGTGGCCTGCCGCCGCGGGCCCCGGCGGACGCCGTGGCCGGCACGGACGCCGGTAGCCGCCCGGTCAAGGTCGCCGGCTGACCGACCGCATCCGGACGACGGCGGCCCGACCGATGGTCGGGCCGCCGTCGTCCGCCTACCGGGTCGCCGTGGCTCAGATCCAGCCGGCGTCGCGGGCGATGCGCACCGCGTCGACCCGGGTGCGGGCACTGAGCTTCGACGTGATCGACGTGAGGTTGTTCCGGATCGTCCCGATCGACAGGTGCAGCATCGAGGCGATCTCGCCGGCCGAGTGGCCGTGCGCGGTCTGGGTGAGGATCTCCGCCTCGCGGGGTGACAACGGGCTGAAGTCGCGTTCGTTGAGCGCCGCGAGGGCGATCTGCGAGTCGACCACCCGGCGTCCCGCCGCCACCTCGCGGACGGCCGCCGCCAGGCTGGTCGGCGGTGATCCCTTGAGGATGAAGCCGGTCACCCCGGCCTCGATGCTGCGCTCCAGCATGCCGGGCCGCCCGATGCCGGTCAGGATGAGGGTGCGACAGGTCGGCACCCGGTGGTGCAACTGGCGGGCCGCGCTCAGTCCGTCGAGGCCGGGCAGATTCACGTCGATGATGGCCACCTGGGGAAGGTGGGTGAGCGCCGCTGACAGGATCTTGTCGCCCCGCGACAATTCGACGACGACCTGGAAATCCGGCTGCAACTCCAGGAGGGCGACCAGTGCCCCCCGAATCATGTGGACGTCCTCGGCCAGCAATATCTTCAACCGCGACGATGACAACATCGCACCCTTTCTGTCATCGACTATGGCGGGACCGCACAGCCTCGTCGATGAGCGGAACGAAGGCGATGCGAAGACGGGCCTGGCTCCCGGCCTGGCCCGCTCGCACACGTTCTGATATCTATTGGTGTCAGTACACTACGCCCCGGATGCCAGTCGGTGGCCCTGTCGGGTCGATCAGATGACAGAAGATCGACCCGACAGGTCAGGCCATGGCCGTCAGGACGGGATCCCGCAGCGGCTGGCCGCCGCTGAGCATGACCTCCTGGAGGCGGCGCAGGCGGGGGGCCGGCTCGACGCCCAGCTCGTCGATGAGCAGCCTACGGATGCGCTGGAACTCCTGGAGCGCGCCGGTGATTCGGCCGGATTCGTACAGCGAGACCATGTAGTGCGCGGCGAACTGCTCGTTGATCGGGTGCCGGTTGGAGAGCGTGCGCAGCTCGCCGATGATCTCGTGGTGCCGCCCCAGGCGCAGGTCGGCGGCGATCCGCCGGCTGAGCGCGGCCTCCCGGGCGTCCTGGAGCGCCATCACCTCCAGGCCGAGCAGCGGACCGAGGGGGATGTCCGGCAGCATCGGCCCGCGCCACAGGCCCAGGGCCGAGCCCAGCAGTTGGCTGGTCAGCCGGTGGTCGCCCGCCTCGGACGCCCGGGTGCCCGCCGCGCAGAGGCGGCGGAACTCCTGGGCGTCGGTGACCGCGTGGCTCAGCGAGTAGCCGCTGCGGTGGGTCACCAGGATGTCCCGGGATCCCGTCGGCTGGTCACCGACCGCCCTGTCGATAAGTCGACGGAGTTGATGGATGTACGTATGAATAGTTGTCGTCGCGCTCTGTGGAGGGCTGTTCTCCCACAGTTCCTCGAATAGGTCTGCCTTCGTCATCAACCGATTCGGGTTGAGTGCCAGCAATGTGAGTATCTGGCACGGTTTGGCGGCGGTCGGCATGATCGACCGCCCGTTGTGAGATGCGGACAACGGACCTAACAAATCGATTCGCATGGCTCCCCCGATCTGCGCAAACGCACCTTCGGTCGAGCAAGAGCCTGCCCAGGGCGGGAGTCCCGGGCCAGTGACGGAATCACCACCTCACGTGAAAATCTCACGTGAGTGCTTCCTCCGGTCGATCAACGTGCTGCTCGGGCGGCCTGCGTGCCGAGTTCGGCGTGCAGCTCGGCGCGGAGCTGCCGGGCGAACTCGGGCATCGCGTCGTCGGCGAAATAGAAGTGCCCGCCCGGGAACAGACACTGCCGCAGCGGTACGACGGTCTCCTCCTGCCAGGCCGGCAGGCTGCCCAGCGGCGCGAACGGATCGTCGATACCGCCGAAGACGGTGACCGGGCAGGGCAGCGGAGACCGGTCGACCCGGGGCCGGTAGGACGCCACCGCCTCCAGGTCGGGCCGGACGATCCCCAGGAACTGCTCGCGGAGTTCCGGCACCTCACCGATGACGGCCGGCAGGCCGCCCAGCCCGACCAACGTGCTGAGCAGGCTGTCGTCGTCCAGCGTGACCAGCCGGGCGGGATGGTCGACCGGGCTGGCCGGCGCGCAGCGGCCGGAGACACCCACCCACACCGGCGGCCGACCCTGCCCGGCCAGCAGGCGGGCCACCTCGCTGGCCACGATCGCCCCCATACTGTGGCCGAAGAGCGCGTAACGGCCGTCCGCCAGCGGCGCGACGTCGGCCAGCACCCGGTCGACGACCCGGGTCATCTCCCGGTCCGGCTGCTCGCCGTGCCGGGAACCCCGGCCCGGCAGGTCGAGCAGCAGCACGTCCCAGTCGGCCGGCAACAGCCGGACCAGCGGGTAGTAGACCATCGCGGAACTGCCCGCGTGGTGCAGCAGGACGAGCCGCACGGCGGGGTCCTCGACCGGGCGCGGTCGGATGAACGGCCTCACCGGTCCGCCCCCGCCCCCGCGCTGACCGGAGCCCGGACGCCGGCCGCGCACGCCGTGGCGCTGACCGGCTCCGCACCGGACCGCTCCGCGATCGCCGCCGCCAGCTCGCCGAGCAACTCGGTCAACGGGCGGTCGACGGCGAACTCCGCCTGCATGTCCGGCGTCGCGAAGCGGTCCTCCACGCTGCGGACGAAGAGCATCGCGGTGAACGAGTCCCCGCCCAGGTCGGCGAAGGTGGCCGCCAGGTCCAGCTCGTCGGCCTTGAGGGCGGCGGCCAGCTCGTCGCGGAGGAAGGCGACGATCGCGTCGGTGCCGGCCACCGGGGACACGGCCGCCGACAGGGGCGACGCCACCGGGGCCGACGCCTCGTACCCGCCGGGGCGGGGCTCGTCGACCCAGTGCCGGCGGCGCTGGAACGGATAGGTCGGCAGGTCCGGCAGGTAGCGGGCACCCGGGGGGCGCAGCGGCTCCCCGTGCAGGTCGACACCGGCGCGGAACAGCTCGGCCAGCGCGTCCAGGAACACCTGTTCCGCCCGGAGCGGGTCGGCCGGGACGAGCACCACACGGCGGGTGCCGACACCCACCACCGCGACGTCCGCGCCGGTCGGGCCCGCACCGTGGCGCACCGGCACGCCCAGCGCGGTCAGCGCGGCCGACAGCCAGGCGGCCGGGTCGTCCCCGGGCACGCCGAGGCCGGGGAAGCGGTCCGCCAGCGGCCGTACGGCGGCGGCCAGCGTAACCGGGTCGCCGGTGTGCAGCAGCACCTCGCGGGGCACCTCGGTGACCGCGCCGGTCGGCAGGTCGACGGCGTTGCTCAGCGCGCGGGCCAACTCCCGCGCGGTGCCGCCGGTCACCGCGATCCGGTACGCCATCGGCGTACGTCCGGTCCGCAGGGTGTGGCAGATCGATCCGGCCGTCCGGTCGTCCGCCCGGTAGAGCCGGGTGCTGACCGTGGCGGCCAGCGTGCGCAGCGCCGGTTCGGTCCGGGCGGAGAGCACCAGCAGCTCGGCCCGTCCGCCCGGCTCGGCACGGTCGGTCGGCTCGGCCGGTGCCGGTGCCGGTGCGGACTGGAGCACGACGTGCGCGTTCGTGCCGCTGAGCCCGAACGCGCTGATCCCGGCGAACCGTTCGCCGGTCCAGTCACGCGGTTCGCGGACCACCTCCAGGCACTGCCGCGACCAGGGGATGAGCGGGTTGAGCGGACCCTCGCCCGGCGGCACGTCGGCGACCAGCCGACCGTGCCGGAGCATGAGCACCACCTTGATCAACGCGGCCATGCCGGCCGCCGCCTCCAGGTGGCCGAGCCGGGCCTTGACGCTGCCCACCCGCAACGGGTCACCGGTCGCCCGGTCGCGCCCGAACACGCCGTGCAGCGCCGCCGCCTCGATGGGGTCGCCGAGCGAGGTGCCGGTCCCGTGCGCCTCCAGGTAGGAGACCTGCGCCGGCGCGACGTCGGCGTCCCGGAGCGCGGCCAGGATCACCTCCTGCTGGGCGGGGCCGTTCGGCACGGTGAGCCCGGACGACGCGCCGTCGTGGTTGACCGCGGTGCCGCGCAGCACCGCCAGCACCGGGCGGTCCTCGGCGAGGGCGTCGTCGAGGCGCATCACCACCACGGTGGCGACGCCCTCGCCCCGGCCGTAGCCGTCGGCACCGTCCAGGAACGGCTTGGACCGGCCGTCCGGGGCGACCGCGCGGCTCTGGCACAGCGACACCATCAGCTGTGGCGAGAACAGCAGGTTCGCGCCACCGACCAGGGCGTACCGGCACTCCCGACCGCGTAGCGCGCGAGCCGCCGAGTGCAGCGCCACCAGCGACGACGAACACGCGGTGTCGATGCTGACGGCCGGACCGCGCAACCCGAGCGCGTAGCTGATCCGCCCGGCCGCGAAGCAGTGCCCGCCACCGGTGCCGTAGTACGGGTCGAGGCGTTCCGGGTCGCCGTCGGTGAACCGCTGCCCGTACTCGGAGGCCATGATGCCGACGTAGACGCCCGCGTCCAGCCGTCCACCACGGCGGACCGCGATGCCGGCCCGCTCCAACGCCTCCCAGGACGTCTCCAGCAGCAACCGCTGCTGCGGATCCAGCGACTCGGCCTCCCGGTTGGAGATGCCGAAGAAGTCGGCGTCGAAACCGGCCACGTCCCGCAGGAAGCCGGCCCGTCGGACGTACGACCGTCCGGCCCGGCCGACCTCCGGGTGGTACGCGGCCCGCAGCCCCGGCCGGTCGGCCGGGATCTCGCACGCCACCTCCCCGGTGCCGTCGAGCAGGTCCCAGTACGCCTCGGGGGTGCTGATCCCGCCCGGGAAGCGCAGCGCCATGCCGACCACCGCCAGGGGGGCGTGCCGCTCCTGCTCCAACTCGCGGACCCGCGCCCGCAGGGCACGGGACTGCCGTAACTGCTCCTCGACCAGGGCGCGCAACTGTGTGGAATCCACGTCGCTCCTCGCTTCTCGCTGACGGCCTCGCGGCACCGGTGCACGACTACGGCGGACCGTACCGACGCGTTCTTGAGACCCCCTGAGGTCCGCGCCGGGCGCGGAGCGTCAAGAGCCGCTCAAGGGGGCCCGGACAGACTCGGCCCCATCGACGGCAGGAGGCGCAGTCATGACCCGCAACACGGTGCAGGGCATCCTCGGGTGCATCGGCGGCACACCGCTGGTCGAACTCGACGGCCTGCTGCGTGACCGACCGGCCCGGGTGTTCGGCAAGCTCGAACTGGCCAACCCGGGCGGCAGCATCAAGGACCGCACGGCGCTGAACATGCTGTTGCACGGCATCCGTAGCGGCGAACTGGTCCCGCACCGGTCGGTGGTGATCGAGTCCAGTTCGGGCAACCTGGCGGTCGGCATCGCGCAGATCTGCCGGTACTTCGGGCTGCGGTTCATCTGCGTGGTGGACGCCAAGACCACCCCGCAGAACCTGGCGATCCTGCGCGCCTTCCAGGCCGAGATCGAGCTGATCGAGGAGCCCGACCCGGTCACCGGGGAGTTCCTGCCGATCCGCCTGCAACGGGTCCGCGAGCTGGTGGCGCGCGAGCCGCACAGCTTCTGGCCGAACCAGTACGCCAACCCGCGCAACCCGCAGGCGCACCACCGCACCATGCGGGAGATCGTCGACGCGCTGCCCGGCGACCCGGACTTCATCTTCTGCGCCACCAGCACCTGCGGCACGTTGACCGGGGTCACCGAGTACGTCCGGGAGCACCGGATGGGCACCACGGTCGTCGCGGTGGACGCGGTGGGCAGCGCCATCTTCGGCGACGAGAGCCGCCGCCGGTTGATCCCGGGCCACGGGGCCTCGGCCCCGCCGCCGCTGCTCGACCCGGCCAGCACCTGGCCCGTGGTGCACGTGTCCGATCTGGACGCGGTGGTCGGCTGCCGCCGGCTGATGGCGCGGGAGGCGATCCTGGCCGGCGGCTCCTCCGGCGCGGTGGTGTCGGCGCTGGAGCGCTACCGCGACCAGATCCCGGCCGGGGCCACCTGCGTGCTCATCTTCCCCGACCGCGGGGAGCGCTACCTCAACACGATCTATTCCGACACCTGGGTCCGGCAGAACTTCGGTGAGGTGTCGCACCTGTGGAAGGAATCCGGGATCGCAGCCGCCGGGCGGCTGTGACGACCGGCAGGCATTCGACGAGAGGGACGATGATGCGGATCTCCGCGCTTCCCGACGGTCTTCCGACCGTCATCGAGTACGACGGCAACGGCGCGATCCTCGACACGGTGCGCGACAACCGCGCCGCCATCCGGTCGCTCATCACCGAGCAGGGCGCGGTGCTGTTCCGCGGCTTCGACGTCGGCGGTGTCGAGGGGCTGCACCGCGTGGTGCGGGCGCTCTCCGGTGAGCCGCTGGACTACACCGAGCGGTCCTCGCCGCGCAGCAGCCTCTCCGGGAACGTCTTCACCTCGACGGACTACCCGGAGAACGAGGAGATCTTCCTGCACAACGAGTGCTCGTACCAGCAGAACTGGCCGATGAAGGTCTACTTCTACTGCCTCACCCCGGCCGCGACGCAGGGTGCCACCCCGTTCGCCGACGTCCGCCGGGTCCTCGACCACATCGACCCGGCGGTGGTCGAGGAGTTCACCCGCCGCAAGTGGTCGTACGTGCGCAACTTCGGCGCGATGGGCGGCACCTGGCAGTACTTCTACGACACCGACGACCGGGCCGAGGTCGAGCGGTACTGCGCGGCGCAGAACATCCAGGTCGAGTGGATCGGCGCGGACGGACTGCGCACCCGGGCGGTGCGCGACGCCGTCCGCCGGCACCCGGTCACCGGGGCCGAGGTGTGGTTCAACCACGCCACCTTCTTCCACGTGGACACGCTGCCGGCCGTCTACCGCGAGGAGATGCTGGACATGTTCGGGGCGGAGAACCTGCCGACGAACAGCTACTACGGCGACGGTGGGGAGATCCCGGCCGAGGTGACCAAGCACCTCCAGGAGGCGTACCGGGCCGCCAGCACCCGCTTCGACTGGCAGCGTGACGACCTGGTCGTCATCGACAACATGCTGACCGCACACGGTCGCGAGCCGTACACCGGGGCCCGGAAGATCGCCATCGCCATGGCCGAGGCGTCGGACGCGGCGGTCGGGACGCCGTGACCACCTCCGTCGGCCCGACGCTCGTGGTGCGCCCGGCGGTCCCGGACGACCTGGACGGGATCACCCGGATGGAGGTCGGGCCGGACACCACGTCGTACCTCGGCGTCACCGGCCGGGACTACCACCTGGCGGCGTTCGCGGACGCCGACCAGGAACACCTGGTCGCCGTGGTCGGGACGACGGTCGGCGGGTTCGTCCTGCTGGCCGGGCTGCGCGACGGCGGCGGTCGGGTGGAGCTGCGCCGGGTCGTGCTGGACCACGGGATCCGGGGCCGGGGCCACGGCCGGGCGATGTTCCGGGCCGCGGTGGCCCACGCCTTCGAGCGGCACGACGCCCGGTCCGTCTGGCTGGACGTCAAGCCGTACAACCACCGGGCCCAGGCGCTCTACGTCTCCGAGGGATTCCGCCCGGACGGCACGATCCCGGATCCGCAGCACCCCGGCGGGGTGCTGCTGCTGATGACACGGGCGCGCGACGACCGCGCCGCCGCAACCGAGAGTGAGGACTGAGGATGAGGGAGAAGCTGGCGCTCGTCGACCCGGACGTGACCGGATCGGCGTTCACCGCCGGTCACGCGGGCGACGCCGGATGCGAGCGGTGCGTGGCCGAGCTGACCGAGGCCGGCGACGATTTCGTCGGGGCGTTCGCCAAGCGTGACTACGAGCGGTTCATCGGTCACTTCATCGGCCCCAACGCCACCGGCCTGGGCGCCGACGGGACCGTCGGCATGAACCGCGACGCCTGGGGCCGGATCCTCCGGGAGTACTTCGAGGAGCCGACCTGGACGCTGACGGTCACCCCGATCAAGACCGTGGTCCAGCAGTGCGTCAGCGGCCAGATCCTCGAAGTGGTCCGCTTCGACTCGGCCGAGATGACCATCACCTTCGTGCACGCCACCTGCTGGCTGCGCGACCACGGCACGTGGAAGGTGGTGCTGCAGACCGAGGCCGGTCCGCTCCAGGACACCCAGGCGCTGCTGGACCGGGTGGCCGAGCAGCAGGCCGAGGCGGTCGGGTCATGACGCAGATCCTCCCCGCCCCGGTCGACGCCGGGCCGGCGCCGGACCGGCGCGGCCGACCCGAGTTCCACGGTTCGGCGGTGGCGGCGTTCCGGGAGGCGGTCGCGGCCCACCCCGACCGGGCCGCGGTCGTCGGCGTGGACGCCACGCTCAGCTACGCCGAGCTGGACGACCGCAGCGACCGGCTGGCCACCCTGCTGACCGCCCGTGGCGCCGGACCGGAGTGCGCCGTGGGCGTGCTGCTGCCCCGGACCGCCGACCTGATCGTCGCGATCCTCGGCATCCTCAAGGCCGGCGCGGTCTACGTGCCGTTCGACCCGGAGCAGCCGGCCCAGCGCCTCGGTCGGATCGTCCGGGACGCCGCGCCGGTCACCACGATCACCCACGCCGGCCTGGTCGGCTCGCTGCCCGAGGGGTCCGGACCCGATCCGGTGCTGCTCGACCGCACCGACTGGTCCGGGGTGCCGCGGTCGGAGCCGGTCGCCCTGCACCCCGACAACCTGGCGTACGTCATCTTCACCTCCGGCTCGACCGGGCGGCCGAAGGGCGTCGAGGTGTCCCACCGGGCGCTGGTCAGCTTCCTCAACGGCATGGAGCAGGGCGGTTTCTTCGGGCCGCCCGGCGCCCGGCTGGCCTGGAACGCCTCCATCGCGTTCGACGCGTCGGTGCAGGAGTGGGTGCGGGTCTTCCGGGGCGACACGGTCGGCGTGCTCACCGACGACATGCGCCGCGACGCCGAGGAGTTCGCCGAGTTCATCGTCGAGCGCGGGCTCACCGAGGCGGACATGACCCCGTCGCACGCGCAGATGCTCATCGAGGACCTGGCCGCCGTCGCCGGCCCGGAGCGGCACCTGCGGCTCTTCATCGCCGGCGAGGCGGTGCCCCCCGCCCTGTGGGCGCGGTTGCAGACGCTGGTCGGCGACGGCTCGGTCACCGCCATGAACCTGTACGGGCCGACCGAGGCCGCGGTCAACGTGGCCGGCACGTTCATCCGGCCCGGCGAGAGCCCGACCATCGGCCGCCCGCTGGCCGGGGTCCAGGCCCGCGTGGTGGACGCCGACCTGGTGCCGGTACCCGACGGCACCCCCGGCGAGCTGTGCGTGGCCGGACCCTACCTGGCCCGGGGCTACTCGGGCCGGCCCGGCCTGACCGCCGCGCGGTTCGTGCCCGATCCGCTGTCGACCGACGGCGCCCGGATGTACCGGACCGGGGACCGGGTGGTCCGGCGGGCCGACGGGGTCATCGAGTACATCGGCCGCACCGACGACCAGATCAAGATCCGTGGGCACCGGGTCGAACTCGGCGAGATCGAGTCGGTGCTCGCCGACCACCCGGACGTCAGCCGCGCGGTGATGCTCTACCACGGCGGGGAGGACGGCGGGCGGCTCTCCGCCGTGCTCCACCTGCGTCCCGGCGGCGACCTGGCGGCCGTCCGGGCGTACGCGGCGGGCCAGTTGCCGAGCTGGATGCAACCCGGCGACTGGGTGGTCGTCGACACCATCCCCCTGACCGTCGGCGGCAAGGCCGACCGCGGTGCCCTCATCCGACGGCTCACGTCCACCGAGGACGGCCCGGACGGATCCGACACTCCCGAGGAGACACAGATGAAGGTCGACGCCACGGACACCGTCCGTGAGGTGTGGTGCACCGTCCTCGAACTGGAGAAGGTCGACGAGGACGACGACTTCTTCCTCATCGGCGGCCACTCGCTCAACGCCATGCAGGTCGCCACCCGGCTGCGGACCAGCCTGGGCGGGGTCAAGGTGCCTACCCGGATGCTGTTCGAGCACCGTACGTTCGGCGCCTTCACCGCCGCCGTCAACGAGCGGGTGAACACCGCGGCGGTGTCGGCATGAGCGGCTGGCGGGTGCTGGTCAACCACGAGGAGCAGTACGGCCTGTGGCCGGCCGGTCGCCCCGACCCCGGCGGCTGGCGTCCGGCCGGCTTCGAGGGCACCGAGGAGGAGTGCGTCAGCCACGTCGACCGGGTCTGGACCGACCTGCGGCCGGCGTCGCTGCGACGCGCCACCGCCGGGCGGACCGGCAGCTAGGACCGGTCGGCCGGATCCCCTCCCGGCAGCGGACCATCCCGCCGTACGACGACTCAGGAGCTGATGAGCACCATGTTCCAGGTACCACCGTTCGCGATCATCTCCGGCCGGCAGGTGCACGACGTCCTGCACGGGCGGGAGCGCGAGGTCACCGAGCTGGTCGAAAGCGCCTACCGGCTGCACGGCGAGGGCGAGACGACCAACCCGGACTCCTACTTCCTGCGTTTCCCGGACCGGCCGCGGGACCGGATCATCGCCCTGCCCGCGTCGGTCCGGGGCAAGGTCGGCGTGCACGGCCTCAAGTGGATCTCCAGCTTCCCGGAGAACGTGGCGGCCGGCATCCCGCGCGCCTCGGCGGTGCTGGTCCTCAACGACTTCGAGACCGGCTACCCGATCGCCTGTCTGGAAGCGTCGATCATCAGCGCGGCCCGGACGGCGGCGTCGGCGGCGTCGGCGGCGGTCCGGCTCTCCGCGGCGCGCGGGGTCACCCCCCGCCGCCTCGGCGTGGTCGGCGCCGGCGTCATCGCCCGCTACACCCACCGCTACCTGCACGCCAACGGCCTGCGGTTCGAGTCGGTCGGCGTGCACGACCTGTCGGCGGAGCACGCCGCCGGCTTCGGCGACCACCTGCGCCGCTGCGGCGAGCAGGTGGTCACCCACGACCGTCTCGACGGGCTGCTGGCCGACAGCGACCTGGTGCTGTTCACCACCGTCGCCGGCGAGCCGCACGTGAGCGACCCGGCACTGTTCGGCCACGCACCGCTGGTGCTGCACCTGTCCCTGCGTGACCTCGACCCGGACGTCATCCTCGACGCCTGGAACGTGGTCGACGACGTCGAACACGTGATGAAGGCCGGCACCTCGGTCCACCTCACCGAGCAGCGGGTCGGCCACCGGGACTTCGTGGCCGGCACGCTGTGCGACGTGCTGACCGGCGGCATCACCCCGCCCGCGGACCGGCCGGTGGTGTTCTCCCCGTTCGGGCTCGGCGTCCTCGACCTGGTGCTGGCCAAGCACGTCTACGACCAGGTGAGCGCCGACGACGCGCTGGTCTGCGTCCCGGACTTCTTCCACGACGTCCAGCGGTACGGCTGAGCGCCTGATCACGACCGCCCGAACCCGAAGGCGAGACGACCATGAGACTGATCGCACTGAGCGAGGTGCTGCCCGGTGAGCCCGTCACCAACCGTGACATGGCCGAGCGTTTCGGCCTGCACGAGCGGTGGCTGGACTCCGTCACGGGCAACCGTACCCGCTACTTCTGCCGGCCGGACAGCCCCACGGGCGTACCGAAGACCACCGGCGACCTGGCCACCGAGGCGGGGGAGCAGGCCCTGGTCCGGGCCGGGGTGGACCCGGCGGCCATCGACTTCCTCATCCTCTCCACGGCCTCGCCGGACCACCTGATGCCGGCGACCGTCAACCTGGTCGCCGACCGGCTCGGCCTCAACGACCTGCCCACGTTCCAGCTGACCTCGGGCTGCGCGGGGGCGTTGCAGGGCCTCTACACCGCCCGTGCGCTGCTCGCCTCCGGTCTGCGCCGCGGCCTGGTCATCGGTGCCGACACCTGCCGCAACATGCTGCCGCCCGGCGACGCGGTGGCCCAGCTCCGACCGGCCGAGATGGTCAACTTCGCGATGTTCGGCGACGGCGGCGGGGCGGCCGTGGTGGAGGCCGGCACGGACGGGCCGGGGCTGCTCGTCGAGCACCTCTTCCTGCGGACCGTCGGCAAGGGCCGGGCACCCGCCCAGACCGTCCGCTGGTACGGCGTTGCTGGTGCGCCGCAGGTGCCCGACGCGCACGGCCGGACGGTGCGCGAGGCGATGGGCGAGGAGGACTACAAGGCGATCGAACGGCACGTGCCGGAGGCCGCCCGCGCCATCCTCGACGAGCTGGTGGCGGTCACCGGGTGGCGGCTGCCGGACGTCGAGCACGTCCTCACCCCGCAGCTCAACGGCGTGATGACCGAACGGATCCGGGACTACCTCGGGGTCGGCGAGCAGCAGGCGGTGTCCTGCGTGGCGGACACCGGCAACAACGGCAACGCGCTGCCGTTCATCCAGCTCAACCGGGCGCTACGGCGGATCCGCGGCGGGGTGGGCGGGGGCGGCCGGATGCTGGTGGCGACCGTCGAGTCGTCGAAGTGGGTGCTGGCCGGGATGGCCCTGCGCCACCGGGCGGAGGGTGGCCCCGATGTCGGTTGACCAGGGCACCCCGCCCGCGCCGACCACCGGCCGGGTCGCGCTGGCCGGGTTGCGGGCCACCCTCGCCGACACCCCGCCGGACCTGGCGACGGTCCGCGAGCTGCTCGACCGGGTACCCGATCCGCTCGACCTGGAGGCGGCCGGCCGTCTCCTGCGCGGAGCCCGGGGCCGGGCCGCGCTGGCCGACGCCGACCTGCCGAGGACGCGCCTGGCCCTGCTGGGCAGCTCCACGATGGACGCCCTGCCGCCGATGATCACGGCGGCGGCGTTCCGCCGGGGGATCCTCGCCGAGATCCGGATGGCCGGCTTCAACCAGTGGCAGCTGGAGATCGCCGCCGGGGCGCCCGAGCTGTCCACGCTGCGGCCCCGGCTGGTCGGCTGCCTCCTCGACGACGCGGCGGTCTTCGACCGGGTGGCCGACCCGGTCGACCTCGACGAGGTGGAGGCCCGCTGCGCGGCCTTCCCGGCGGAGCTGGCCGCCTGGGTCACCGCCGCCCGCGACACGCTCGGCGGGCTCGTCGTGCTCACCACCGTTCCGCTCCATCCGTTGCGGTCGCGCCGGCTGGTCAGCTACGCCGCCCGCGCCCGGCTCGCCGCCGCCTGGTCGACGATGAACGCCGGGCTGGCCGCGCTGGCCGCCGACCTGCCGTCGACCGTGGTGCTGGACCACGGCGACCTGGCCGAGGCGGCCGGCGGCATCTTCGCCGACCACCGGATGCGCCAGGTGGCCGGGCACGCCTACGCGCCGGGCTACCTGCTCGCGTACGCCGAGGAGCTGTCCCGGGTCGCCGCCGCCGACCTGGGCCGCGCCGCGAAGTGCCTGGTCCTCGACCTGGACAACACGCTCTGGGACGGCGTGGTCGGCGACGTCGGCACCGCCGGACTGCGGATCGGCGGCAGCTATCCGGGAACCGCGCACACCGAACTCCAGCGGCTGGCCCTCGACCTCTGCGCCCAGGGCGTCCTGCTGGCGGTCAGCTCCAAGAACGACGAGCCGGTCGCCGTGGAGGCGCTCGACAACCATCCCGAGATGCTGCTGCGCAGCGCCCACCTGGTGGCCCGGCGGATCGACTGGGAGCCCAAGGCCGGCAACGTCCGGGCGATGGCCGTCGAGCTGAACCTCGGCAGCGACGCGTTCGTCTTCGTCGACGACAACCCGGTCGAGCGGGAACTGATGCGCCGGATGGCACCGGAGGTCACCACCGTCGAGTTGCCCGACGACCCGGCGGGGTACGCCGCCGCGCTCGCCGCCCGGGGCGACTTCCTGGTGCTCTCGGTCACCGACGAGGACCGCGACCGCACCACCCTGTACCGCCGGCAGGCCCGACGGCGCGAGGTCGAGCAGCAGGCGACCAGCCTGGCCGACCACCTGGCCCGGCTCGGCACCCGGCTCACCGTCGAGCCGTGCACGCCGGTCAACGCCGGGCGGATCACCCAGCTCTTCGCCAAGACCAACCAGTGCAACCTCACCGGCGTGCGGTACGGCGCGGGCGAGGTGGACAGGTCCGGCACGGACGGTGCCCCCACCTTCTTCACGGCCCGCCTCGGCGACACGTTCGGCGACCACGGGCTGATCGCCGCGATCGCGCTGGACCGGGCCACGGACGGCAGCTGGCGCATCGGCAACTTCGTGCTCAGCTGCCGGGTGTTCAGCCGTGGGGTGGAGGGCACCCTGCTCGGGCTGGTGCTGCGCGCGGCCGTTGCGGCCGGCGCACCCGGCGTCACCGGCACGTTCCGGCCGACCGACCGCAACGGCCGGTTCGCCGACCTCTACCCCTCGCTCGGGTTCCACCCCACCGGCGACGCCGGCGGGTTCCGGCACGACCTGGCGCGGCTGCCCGACCTGAGTCCCTTCATCGAGATCACGCATGAACCGGAGGTGTTCCGTGTTGGCTGAGGACCTGGTGGTCGAGGTCATCACCGACCTGCTCGACCTGCCCGGCGGGACCGTCGCGGCGGACACCCCGCTGGCCGCGGTGGACGGCTGGGACTCGGTCAACGCGCTACGGGTGCTGGTGTACCTGGAGCGCGAGGTGGGCCGTCCCCTCGACTACGAGCGGTTCGCCGCGGTCGCCACCGTCGGCGAACTCGCCGAACTCGTCGACGCCGACGCGGGGATCCGCCGGTGAGCGCCGTGGAGGAAACCGACGTCCTGATCGTCGGTGGCGGCCCCGCGGGCGCCCTGCTCGGCTTCCTGCTGGCCCGCCGGGGCATCGGCGTCCTCGTGGTCGAGAAGCAGACGTCCCTGGAGCGCGACTTCCGGGGCGAGACGGTGGCCGCGCCGTCGGTGGTGACGCTGCGAAGGCTCGGCTTCGGCCCGGCGCTCGACGCCCACGGCTTCCTGCGGACCGAGGGCGTCACCATGCGCATGGAGGGCCGCCGGGTGATGCACGTCGACTACCGGCGGTTCGCGCTCGGCGAGGTGCCGGTGGACATCCCCCAACCCGCGCTCATCGCCATGTTCAGCGACGCGGCGGCGGAGTACCCGACGTTCGAGTACCGCTTCGGCACCTCGTTCACCGGGCTGCTGCGCGACGGCGAGACCGTCACCGGGGCCCGGCTGCGCCGCCGCGACGGCTCGACGAGCGAGGTCCGCGCCCGGCTGGTGGTCGGCGCCGACGGCCGGTTCTCCAAGGTGCGGCACGCGGCCGGCATCACCGCCGACGTGCAGCACATGGCCCGCGACTTCCTCTCCTTCAAGCTGCCCCGCCCGGCCGGCTGGGGTCTCCAGGCGGAACTGGTCGTCGACCGCGACCGGCACCTGGTGGTGCTCCCCACCTTCCCGGACTTCCTCCGGGTCGGCCACAACCTGCCCAAGCGGGGACTCGGTGCGCTGCGCGCCGCGGGCTTCGAACCGTTCAAGGCCGGCATCATGGCGCTCGACCCGCGGCTGGCCCCGGTCGTCGCCGAGCACCTCAACTCGTGGGACGACACGTCGTTCCTGGAGATCTTCACGGCCGAGGTGCCGGAGTGGACCCGCGACGGGCTGGTGCTGATCGGCGACGCCTCGCACACCTGCACCCCGATCCTCGGCCAGGGCGTCAACCTGGCCATCCAGGACGCCGTGGTGATCGCGCCGGTCATCGCCGACGCGCTGGCCACCGCCGGCCCGGTCCCCGCCGCCGCGTTCGCCGGGTTCGTCACCGAGCGGCGTCGCCACAAGGCGCACGTCACCAGCTTCCAACGGCTCCAGGAGAAGGCGCTGGCCACCGGCAGTACCCCCGGTGTGCTGCTGCGTCGCGCCCGGTACCGGCTGCTCGACGCCCTGCCGCTGAAGTACCGCATCTTCGGCGGCGTCCTCAACGCGCCCCACGGCATCGACCCGGCCGACCTGGCCGTGCCGGCCGGCGTGGGCCGGTCCGGCCTCGGCGTCTGACCCACCCGGCCCCACAAGCCCCCTTCCCGTTCGTCGACACCGAGGCGGTCCCGTGATGTATGACAACGACCCTGCCGGCGACCCGACCCAGCTCCTGGCCGTGGTGGGCATGGCCGGGCGGTTCCCGAACGCCCCCGACCTGGACGCGTTCTGGCAGCTGCTGGCCGACGGCGGCGACGCCATCCGGCCGGTGCCGCCCGAGCGCTGGGACGCCACCGCCCAGCTCGACCCGGAGCGGGCGGTGCAGGACGTCGGCGGCTTCCTCGACGACGTCGACCAGTTCGACCCCGGGTTCTTCGGCATCTCCCCCCGGGAGGCCGCGGACATCGACCCACAGCAACGGCTGATGCTGGAGGTGGCCTGGCGGGCGCTGGAGGACGCCGGCCAGCCGGCCGCCGCCCTGCGCGGCACCCGCACCGGCGTGTACGTCGGCGCGTCCTGGCACGACTACGAGATCCTCCGCAAGGAACGGGGTGCCACCGCCACCCAGCACAGCACGGTCGGCAACGCCCTGGACGTGATCGCCGCCCGGGTCTCGTACTTCCTGGGGCTCACCGGCCCGTCGCTGGTGGTGGAGACCGGTTGCTCGTCGTCGCTGGTGGCGTTGCACCTGGCCGGCCAGGCGCTGCGCACCGGGGAGATCGACGCGGCACTGGTCGGCGGGGTCAACCTGATCCTCGCGCCGGACGTCTCGATCGGGCTCACCCACTTCGGCGGGCTGTCCCCGCAGGGCCGGTGCAAGGCGTTCGCGGCGGACGCCGACGGGTTCGTCCGGGCCGAGGGCATCGCCGGGCTGTACCTCAAGCGGCTGGACCGGGCGCTCGCCGACGGCGACCGCATCCAGGGCGTCGTCGTGCGGACCGTGGTCAACAACGACGGCGGCGGGGACAGCCTGGTCACCCCGAACCCGGCGGGCCAGGAGGACCTGCTGCGCCGGGCGTACGTCGAGGGCGGCATCCCGCTGGACCGGCTCGCCTACGTGGAGGCGCACGGCACCGGCACCGGCCGGGGCGACCCGGTCGAGGCCGAGGCCCTCGGCCGGGTCGCCGGTCAGGCGCGGGACGCCTCCGCCGGCCCGCTGCCGATCGGCTCGGTCAAGACCAACATCGGGCACACCGAGGCGACCGCCGGCCTGGCCGGGCTGCTCAAGGTGCTGCTCGCGATCCGGCACCGCACCGTGCCGGCCACCCGGCACCACGGCGAGCTGAACCCGGGCATCGACTTCGCCGGTCTGCGCCTGCGGGTGGCGACCGGCCCGGTGGCGCTCCCCGACGAGCCGGTCTTCCTCGGCGTGAACTCGTTCGGCTGGGGCGGCACCAACGCGCACGTCGTCGTCGCCGACCCGCCGCGTGAGCCGGCCGGCGCCGAACCGGCGTCACCGACGCTCGGCGTCCCGGCCGTGCTGCCGGTCTCCGCGCACTCCTCCGCCGCCCTGGCCGAGCGGGTCCGGCAGGTGCGCGACCTGATCGCCCACGGCACCGACCCGGTGCAGCTGGCCGGCGCGCTCGCGCACCGCGCGGACCACTTCCCGCTGCGGGTGGCCGCGCTCGCCACCGATACCGCCGCGACGCTGGACCGGCTCGACACCTGGTCCACCGACCACGACGCCGACGTCGACGGGCTGGTCACCGGCCGTGCCGAGCCGGTCGGCCGGGTCGCCTTCGTCTTTCCCGGACAGGGCTCGCAGTGGGCGGCGATGGGCCGCGACCTGTACGCCGCCAGCCCGGTGTTCCAGTCGGTGGTGGACCGCTGCGCGCGGGCCATCGCGCCGCACGTCGACTGGGACCTGGCCGGGGTGCTGTCCGGGGCGGCCGGGACCGGCTGGACGTCCCGGGTGGACATGGTGCAGCCGGCGCTGTGGGCGATGTCGGTCGGGCTCGCCGAGCTGTGGCGGCACGCCGGTGTCACCCCGGACGTGGTGATCGGGCACAGTCAGGGCGAGGTCTCCGCCGCGACCGTGGCCGGGATTTTGTCCTACGAGGACGCCGCACTGGTCGTCGCCACCCGTAGCGCGCTCGCCGTACGGGCCTCCGGCCGGGGTCGGATGCTCTCCGTGGCGCTCGACCCGGAGGCGGCGCGGGCCGCGCTGGCCGGGTTCGAGGACCTGGTGTCGCTGGCGGTCGAGAACGGGCCGGCCTCCTGCGTGCTCTCCGGCGACGGCGACGCCGTGCTCGCGCTGCGCGAGATCCTGGAGGCGGACGGCGTGCACTGCCGGCTGGTCGACGTCGACTACGCCTCGCACAGCCCGCAGATGGACGCGCTCACCCCCGACCTGACCGCCGCGCTCGCCACGATCACCCCGGTCGACGGGACGGTCGAGCTGGTCTCGACGGTCCGGGGGAGCACCCTGTCCGGTCCCGAGCTGGACGCGGCGTACTGGGCCGAGAACCTGCGTCGGCCGGTGCGCTTCCTGACCACCGTCGACGAACTGGTCGACGGGGGCGTCACCCACCTGGTCGAGATCAGCCCGCACCCGGTCCTGCTGACCGCGATCGAGCAGATCGCCGCGTCGCGCCCGGTGCCGCCCCGGGTGCTGGTCACCCTGCGCCGCGACGCCGGAACGGTGGAGGACCTGGCCGCCGCGTTCGCCACCGCGTACGTGGCCGGGCTGGCCCCGCACGCCTACCTGCCACCGGGCCGGACCGTCCGGCTGCCCGGCATCGCCTGGCAGCGCACCCGGAACTGGACGGAGGGCGGCCGGCGGCGTGGCGGCCGGCTCGGGCTCGACGTCGCCGTCGTCCCGTCGGCCAGCGAGCCCGACCTGTGGCAGGGTGACCTGGAGATCGGCACCGGGAGCCACCCGTGGCTCGCCGACCACCGGGTGCACGACGCGGTGGTGGTGCCCGGCGCGGCGATGCTCGCCATCGCCCTGGCCACCGGTCGGTCCCGCACCGGTCAGGAGCCGACCGTGCTGCGCGACGTCCGGTTCAGCGCCGACCTCACCCTGACCGGCGACGCGACGGCCCAGGTCGGCGCGCTGTGGCGCGACGACGTCACCGAGGGCGGATCGTTCACGCTCTGCTCGCTGGCCTCCGACGGCTCCGGCTGGACCACCCACGCCACGGCCCGCGTCCAGCAGTCCGCCGCCACCACACCGGTGCCCTTCCCGGCCGGACTGGTCGGGCCGGACCCGGTCGGGGCGGACGACTTCTACGCGGCGTGCGAACGGCGCGGGCTGCGCTACGGTCCGGCGCTGCGGGGCGTCCGCCGGGTGTCGGTCGACGGTGCCCGCGCCCTCGGCGAACTGGAACTGCCGGCGAAGTGCCGGGCCGGCGCGTCGGCCGCCCTGCACCCCGCGCTGTGGGACGCGGCCCTGCAGGTCAGCCTCGCCCTCGACGAGGGCACCGGCACGGTGGTGCCGACCGGGGTGCAGCGGGTCGAACGGCACCGGGCCACCGTGCCGACGGCCGGCTGGTCGTACGCCGAGCGACGTGACGACGGCCGGTACGACGTGCACGTGTTCGACACCGGGCGCGAGCCGGTGCTCAGCATGATCGGCCTGCAGCTTCAGGAGTTGACGCTGACCGCCGGTGACGACCCGGACGCGGCGCTGCTGCACCGGCTGGCGTTCCGGCCCGCGCCCCGCCCCGAGCCGGCGACGCTGCCCGGCCGGTGGCTCGTCGCCGGGACCGGCCCGCTGGCCGCCGCCCTGCCCGGGGAGGAGTTGACCGACCCGGCCGACCTGGCCACGGCGGAGCCGGCGGGCGTCGTGTTCGTCGTCCCGACCGACGGGTCGCGGCAGCGTGCCGCGCTGGTCGGGCTCACCGAGCTGACCCGGGCCGCCGCGGCGCTGCCCATGCCGCCGCGGATCGCGGTGGTGACCACCGACGCCCAGGCGGTCACCGCCGACGACCTGCCGGATCCGGGAGCCGCCATGTTCTGGGGCTTCACCCGGGTGCTGCGCCGTGAACACCCGGAACTCGCCCCGACGCTCGTCGACGTCGACGCCACCGACGACCCGGTCGTGGCGGCGCTCGCCGTGGTCGCCGAGCTGGCCACCACCGACGGCGACGACCAGGTGGTGCTGCGTGGCGTGGACCGCTGGGTGGGCCGGATCGTGGTCGGCCGGGCGGAGCCCGACGAGGAGCCGCCCGCGTGGCGTACCCCGGTGCAGCCGTTCCGCCTGGTGCCGGCGCGACCGGGCCGGTGGGACGGGCTGGAGTTCCGGCCGCGCTCCCCGGGCGTCCCGGCCGCCGGGGAGGTGCAGGTCGAGGTGACCGCCGCCGCGCTCAACTTCATCGACGTGATGAAGGCGATGGGCACCTACCCGGACCCGGTCGGCGGGGAACTGCTCGGCGGCGAGTGCGCCGGACGGGTCACCGCCGTGGGCGCCGACGTCACCGGCTTCGCCGTCGGCGACCGGGTGGTCGCCTGCGCGTTCGGTGCGATCGCCTCGCACCTGACGGTCGCCGCCGGACGGGTCCGCGCCCTGCCGGCCGACCTCGGCGACGCCGAGGCCGCGGCGCTGCCACTGGTGACGCTGACCGCCTGGTACGCGCTGGCCGACCTGGGCCGGGTGCGGGCCGGCGAGACGGTCCTGGTGCACTCCGCCGCCGGCGGGCTGGGCCTGGCGGCGATCGGTGTCGCCCGCCACCTCGGCGCGGAGGTGCTGGCGACCGCCGGCACCGAGGAGAAGCGGGAGTACCTGCGCGGCCTCGGCGTCCGGCAGGTGTTCGACTCCCGGGACCTGTCCTGGGCCGACGAGGTGCTGGCGGCCACCGGTGGCCGGGGTGTCGACGTGGTGCTCAACTCGCTCACCGGCGCGGCGATCGACGCCGGGCTGGACGTGCTCGCCGAGGACGGCCGGTTCCTGGAGGTCGGCAAGAAGGACGTGTACGCCGGCCGCCGGATCAGCCTGGCCGCGTTCCGCAAGTCGGTCACTGTCGCGGCGATCGACCTGGCCGGTCTGATGGACCGCCGACCGGAACGGTTCGCCCCGCTGTTCACCGAGGTGTGGGACCTGGTGGCCGCCGGCAAGCTGCCGCGCCTGCCGGTGACCTGGTACGACTTCGCCGACGCCGCCGAGGCGCTGCGCACCATGGCCACCGGTCGGCACATCGGCAAGCTGGTGCTGGTGGATCCGACCACGGTCACCGCCGTGGTGCCGGAGCCGATGCCGGGTGGCCGGTTCCGGGCCGACGGCAGCTACGTGATCACCGGCGGCCTGGGCGCGCTCGGCCTGTCGCTGGCCGAGTACGTGGCCGGGCGCGGCGGTGGCGCGCTCGCCCTGCTCGGGCGGCGTGCTCCCGACCCGGACACCGGGGAGCGGATCGCGGCGCTCCGGGCGGCCGGCTGCGACGTCCGGGCGTACCCGGTGGACGTCACCGACCGGGCGGCGTTGGCCGCGGTCCTGGACCGGGTCCGCGCCGGGCAGCCGCCGATCCGGGGGGTGGTGCACGCCGCCGGTGTGCTGGACGACGCGACGGTCGCCACCCTGCGGCCCGAGCAGATCGAGCGCGCGGTGGCCCCGAAGGTGGACGGCGCACGGCACCTGGACGCGTTGACCACCGACGACCCGCTGGACCTGTTCGTGCTCTTCTCCTCGGCCGCCGCCCTGGTCGGCAACGCCGGCCAGGCCGGCTACGCGGCGGGCAACGCCTACCTGGACAGCCTCGCCGAGGCCCGCCGCCGTCGTGGCCGACCGGCGCTGTCGGTCCAGTGGGGACCGTTCGCCGACGTCGGCCTCGCGGCACAGGACGGCAACCGGGGCGATCGGCTGTCCGAACGCGGCATGGGCAGTTTCCCGGTCAGCCGGGCGTGGCCGGCGCTGGCCCGGTTCCTCGACGACGGTGAACGGGTCGTCGGCTACGTCCCGCTGAACGTGCGGCAGTGGTTCGACGCCTACCCGGACACCGCGGCGCTGCCGAGCTGGCAGGAGCTGCGGGCGGAGGGGGGCACCGCCGGCGGCGGGGACGGCACGGTGTTCCTGGAACGGCTGCACGGCGCGGCGGCGGACGCCCGGGTGCCGCTGGTGGAGGAGAAGGTACGGGAGCTGACCGGACGGGTCCTGCGCATCGACCCCGGCGCGGTCGACCAGCAGACCCCGTTCAAGGCGCTCGGGCTCGACTCGCTGATGAGCCTGGAACTGCGTAACCGGTTGGAGTCGGCGTTCGGGCTGAAGCTGTCGCCCACGCTGCTCTGGACCTACGGCACGGCCGGCGCCCTGGCCACCGTGCTGTGCGAGCAACTCCTCGACACCGCTACGGAAACGGAACGAGTGCAGTGACGACGACACCGGGCGGCCCGACGCCGCTGAGCCGTGCCCTGGACACCATCCGCAAACTCCGTCGGCAGCTCGACGAGCAGGGGAGCCGCCAACCGGTCGCGGTCATCGGCGTCGGGCTGCGGCTGCCCGGCGGGATCCACACCATGGACGGGTACTGGCAGGCGCTCACCGAGGGCCGCGACCTGATCAGGCCGATCCCGACGGCCCGTACCGAGCCGTTCGCCGACCAGTGGGCGACGCTGCCCCGCCAGGGCGGGTTCCTCGACGAGGTGCTCAGCTTCGACGCCGGGTACTTCGGGATCAGCCCGCGCGAGGCGGTGGCCCTGGATCCGCAGCACCGGCTGCTGCTGGAGGTGGCGGCGGAGGCGCTGGACCACGCGGCGACCCCGCCGGACCGCCTGGGCGACCAGCGGGTCGGCTGCTACGTCGGCATCACCCACCAGGACTACCGGGAGTGGGAGCCGTCGACCGCGGACGCCTACTGGGCGACCGGCAACGGCCACTGCTTCGCCGTCGGCCGGGTCGCGTACGCGCTGGGCCTCACCGGTCCGGCGGTGGCGGTGGACACCGCGTGCTCGTCGTCGCTGGTCGCCCTGCACCAGGCGGTGGCGGCGCTACGGGCCGGCGAGTGCGACCTGGCCCTGGCCGGCGGCGTCAACCTGATCCTGTCGCCGCGGTCGACCCGGCTGCTCGGTCCGGAGATGGGCGCGCTCGCCCCGGACGGGCGGTGCAAGGCGTTCGACGCCCGCGCCAACGGCTTCACCCGGGGTGAGGGCTCGGTCGTGCTGGTGCTCAAGCGGCTCGACGCCGCGGTCCGGGACGGCGACACCGTGCTCGCCGTGGTCAAGGGGTCCGCGCTCAACCAGGACGGCCGGTCCTCCGGGTTCACCGCGCCGAACGTGCTGGCGCAGACCGCGTTGCTGCGCTCGGCGCTGGCCGACGCCGGCCTCACCGCCGCCGAGATCGGGCTGGTGGAGACGCACGGCACCGGCACGGCGCTGGGCGACCCGATCGAGGTCGAGGCCCTGGCCACGGTGCTCGGACGCCCACGTGGCACGGACGCGCCGCTGCTGATCGGGGCCGCCAAGACGAACCTCGGCCACCTGGAGGCCGCGGCGGGCGTGGTCGGCATCCTCAAGGCGATCCTCTCGTTACGGCACGGGCAGGTGCCGCCGCTCGTGCACTTCGGCACGCTCAACCCGCGTATCGACCTGACCGGCACCGCGATCACCCTGCCCACCGAGGTGCTGGCCTGGGACGAGGCGGCTACGAATCGGCACGCCGGGGTCAGCTCGTTCGGGATGAGCGGCACGAACGCGCACGTCATCCTCGGCACCGCCGAGTCCGCCGGGGTGACCCCGCCGGCCCGTCCGGCCCCGCAGCAGGTGGCCGGCTTCGAGATCGGCGGGCACACGCCGGAGGCCCTGCGGACGCTCGCCGCCCGCTACCGGGAGCGGCTGGCGACCCTCGACGCGGCGGACTACCCGGCCTTCGCGTACACCGCCGGTCCCGGCCGTCCCCGGCACCGGGTACGCGCCTGGGTGGCCGCCACCGGACCGGCCGCCGCGGTGGAGGCGCTGACGGCGCTGGCCGCCGGTGAGCCGTCGCCCCTGGTGCACGACCTCGCCCCGGACGCCGAACCACCGGCCCCCGCGCCGGACCGCCGGGTGGTCGACCTGCCGGGTTACCCCTGGCAGCGGCAGCGGTACGCCCCGGCGACGCAGACCCCGCCCGCGTCGGGCACCCCCCTGCACGAGCTGGCCTGGCTGCCGCTACCGGAGCCGGGGCGGGTCGAGGGTCGTCCGGTCGTGGTGCTGGGTGACGACACGGAACTGACCGCGCTGATCGCATCCCGCGCCCGCGCGGCGGGCCGCCGGGTGATCCCGCCCGGTGCGGCGGGGCCGGCCGAGCCGACCTGCGTGCTGCTGGCGTACGCGGCACCGGCGCTGCCGGCGACCACCGGCGACGCCCGGTCGATCGACGCGACGGCGGCCCTGTGTGCCACGGTCACCGCCACGCTGCGCGAGCTGCCGGCGCACCATCGGGGCGTGCTGCTGACCCGGGGTGCCCGCCGGGTGGGCGGCGACGACGAGGTGCCGGCCACCGGGCACGGCGCGCTGCACGGCCTGGCCCCCGTGCTGGGTCTGGAGTCCACCGGGTACGCCGGGATCGTCGACCTGCCGGCGGACCCGGACGCGGCCGACGTCGACGCCCTGCTGCGGGCGCTGCCCGACGGCGGACCCGAGGATCTGCTCGCGGTCCGCGACGGGCGGGTGTTCACCGGCCGGTTGCGCCCCTCGGTGCCCACCGCGACCGCCGAACCGCAGCCGCTGCGGGCCGAGGCGACCTACCTGGTCACCGGTGGGCTCGGCGGGGTCGGCCGGGTGCTCGTCGACGACCTGGTCCGCCGGGGTGCCCGGCACCTGTCGCTGCTCGGCCGGCGGCCCGAGGACGCCCTGCCGGCCGCCGCGACCGAACTGCTCGCCCGGCTCCGGTCGGCCGGTGTCGACGCGCGTTACGCGGCGGTCGACTGTGCCGACCCGGTGGCGCTGGCCGGGGCGCTGGCCGTCGAGGACCGCCCGGTGGCCGGCGTGCTGCACGCGGCGGGCACGATCGCCCGCACCCCGCTGTCCGCGGTGGACGACGCCGCGTTCGCCGGGGCGCTGCGCGCCAAACTGGCCGGTGCCTGGTGGCTGCACCTGCTCCTGGCCGACCGGCCGCTGGACTTCTTCACCGTCGTCTCGTCGGTGTCGGCGCTCTGGGGCACCGACGGCTACGCCGCGTACGCCGCCGCCAACGGCGCGGCCGAACTGGTGGTCCGGCACCGCGCCGGGCTGGGTCTGCCGGCCGGCACTGTCGCGTACGGGCCGTGGGCCGGCGACGGCATGGTCGACGCCGACGCCCTCGCCGACCTGGCCCGGGGCGGCGTGGGCGCGGTACCGCCCGGGGACGGGGCCGCGGCGCTGGCCGCCCCGGCCACCGGGCCGGAGTCGTCCGTCGTGTGCTGCCCGGCCGACTGGGGCCGGCTGGACGCGGTGCTGGCCGGTCGCCACCCGCGTGCCCTGCTCCGTGAGCTGGCCCCGGTCACCCGACCGGCTGTCGCGTCGACCGCCCCGGTGCCGCTGCGGGACCTGCCCGAGCTGGCCCGGCCGGCTGCCGCCCGGGACGCGGTCCGGGAGGCGGTGGCCCGGGTGCTGGGTTACCCGACGACCGCCGAGATCCGCGACGACCAGGGTTTCTTCGACCTCGGGCTCGACTCGATGATGGCGATCGACCTGCTCGACGCGCTCGGCGGTCGGTTCGGGGTCCGGCTGGCGACGGCGGACATCTTCGACCATCCGACGGTGGCCGACCTGGGTGCGTTCGTCCTGGACCGGGTGACCGGCCCGACGGCCTCCGACCGGCGACCGTCGCCCCCCGTCCCGCCGTCGCCGGTGGCGGCCGGGACGCACCCTGCCGTGCCGTCGCCGGTGGCGGCCGGGACGGCTGCCGCGTCGCCGTCGCCGCTGGTGGCCGACGCGGCGGCCGCGTCGCCGCTGGTGGTCGGGGCGGCGGCCGCGTCGCCGCTGGTGGTCGGGGTGGCGGCCGCGTCGCCGCTGGTGGTCGGGGTGGAGCCGGCCGCGCCGTCGTCGCCGGTGGTCGGGGCGGAGCCGCTGCGGCCCGCACCGGCGCGGCCGGCGACGTCGGACCGGCCCGGACAGCCGGCCCCGGCCGCCGGTCCGATCGCCATCGTCGGCATGGCCGGGCGCTTTCCCGGCGCCGACTCGGTCGACGAGCTGTGGGACCTGCTGACCGGTGGCCGTGACGGCGTCGGTCCGGTGCCCGCGGACCGGTGGGACGGAGCCGCCCTGCACGACGCCGACCAGCTGCGGGCCGGCAGCATCACCACCGACCAGGGCGGTTTCCTCCGGGACGTGGACCGGTTCGACGCCGCCTTCTTCGACATTCCGGGCCGGGAGGCGGAGAGCCTCGACCCGCAGCAGCGGCTGCTGCTGGAGACGGCCTGGCACGCGTTCGAGGACGCCGGTGTCGACCCGCGCAGCCTGCGGGGCAGCCGTACCGGCGTGTTCGTCGGCATCTCCAACAGCGACTACGCGCGTCTGCTGGAGCGGGGCGGCCTGGACGGGCTGGACGCCTACTTCGGCACCGGCACCGCGCTCAACGCGGCGGCCGGCCGGCTCAGCTACCTGTACGGCTTCGAGGGTCCGGCGATGGCGATCGACACCGCGTGCTCGTCGTCGCTGGTCGCGCTGCACCTCGCGATCCGGTCCCTGCGGTCGGGGGAGTCGCGGACCGCGCTGGTGGGCGGGGTGAACGTCATCGCCGCGCCGGCCGCCTCGGTGGCGGTCAGCCGGGCGCACATGCTCTCGCCGACCGGTCGCTGCCGCACGTTCAGCGCCCAGGCGGACGGCTTCGTCCGCTCGGAGGCGGTGGCGATGGTGGTGCTCAAGCCACTCGACGAGGCCCGACGGGCAGGCGACCGGGTGCTCGCGGTGCTGCACGGCAGCGCGGTCAACTCCGACGGCGCGTCGACCGGGCTGACCGCACCGAACGGGCGGGCGCAGCAGGCGGTGATCCGGTCGGCGCTCGCCGACGCCGGGGTCGACGGGGCCGAGGTGTCCTACCTGGAGGCGCACGGCACCGGGACGGCGCTGGGCGATCCGGTCGAGGTCTCCGCCGCCTGGCGGGTGCTGGGCTCCGGCCGGCGACCGGACGATCCGCTGTACCTCGGATCGGTGAAGAGTAACGTCGGTCACTGCGAGTCGGCGTCCGGCCTGGTGTCGCTGGCCAAGACGGTGCTCGCCCTGCGGCACGGGCGCATCCCGGCCGACCTGCACTACGCCGAACCGAATCCGCAGATCGACTGGGCCGGCATGAACGTCCGGGTGGTGGACACCGCCGTGGCGTGGCCGGCGGCGGGTGGCCGGCGGCTGGCCGGGATCTCGGCGTTCGGCTTCTCCGGCACGAACGCGCACGTGATCGTCGGCGCGGCACCGGCCGCGGAGCCACCGCCGGCCGGCCGCCCACCGTTCGTCCTGCCGCTGTCCGGGTCGGACCCGGCGGGCCTGGAGCGGGTCACCGCGGCCTGGCGCGACGCGCTCGCCGGTGATCCGGCCGAGGAGCGGGTGGCCGCGCTCGCCGCGCTCGCCGGGTCGGGGCGGTCCCACCTGCGCGCCCGCCGGGCGGTCGTCGGCCGCACCGGCGCGGACCTGCTCGCCGGGCTGGCGGGGCCGCCGCCGCAGGTCGGCACCGGCCGGCCGCCCCGGGTGGCGTTCCTCTTCTCCGGCCAGGGCAGCCAGTACTTCGGGATGGCCCGCGAGCTGTACGAGACCGAGCCGGTGTTCCGGGAGCGCTTCGACGAGTGCGACACGCTGCTCACCCCCCAGCTCGGTGCCCCGCTCACCGAACTGCTCTGGACCGGTGCCGACCGGGAGCGGATCCACCAGACGGAGGTGACCCAGCCCGCGCTGGTCGCCCTGCACCTGTCACTGGTCGCCCTGTGGGCCTCCTGGGGGGTCACCGCGACCGCCGTGCTCGGCCACAGCGTCGGCGAGATCTCCGCCGCCGTCCACGCCGGGGTGCTCGACCTGGCCGACGGCCTGTTCCTGATCAGCCGGCGCTCCCGGCTGATGCAGCGGTCCGCCCCGGGCGCGATGGTGGCGGTGACCGCCACCGAGGCCGAGGTCGCCGACCGGATCGCCGGCCAGCCCCTGGACATCGCCGCGGTCAACGGGCCGCGCGCCGTCGTGGTGGCCGGACCGGCCGACGCCGTGGACGCGTTCACCGCCGCCTGCCGGGCCGACCGGATCGGGACGCAACGCCTGGTCGTCTCGCACGCCTTCCACTCCTGGCTGATGGAGCCGGTACTGGACGAGTTGCGGTCGGCGGTCGCCACGGTGACGCACCGGCCGCCGGTGCTGCCGATCGTGAGCAACGTGACCGGTCGGCCCGCCGAGGGCTACGACGCCGACTACTGGACCCGGCACGTCCGGCAGCCGGTGCGCTTCGGCGCCGGGGTGCAGGCGCTGCGCGACCTCGGGGCCGACGTGTTCGTCGAGATCGGACCGGGTCGTACGCTCACCGGCCTGGTGACGGCCGGCGGCCTGCTGCCGTCCGGGGGCGCGTTGCCGTCGATGCGGCGTGGGGCGTCCGACCGGGCCGTCCTGCTCGACGCGGTGGCCCGGCTGTACGAGCTGGGGCAGCCGGTCGAGTGGGCCGCGGTGCAGGGCCGGGCGACCGGGGCGGCACCGGTCTACCCGTTCGCCGACACCCGGTTCTGGGTGCCGTCGGCCCCGGCCCGGCCGTCGTCCGCGGCGACCGGTACCGGACCGCACTGGGGTGGCGAGGTCCAGTCGCCCGCGCTGCGGACCGCCCGGGTCTTCGAGTTCCCGCGCACCACCGCCTTCCCGGCCTACCTGACCGACCACCGCCTGTACGACACGGTGGTCACCCCGGCCGCCTCGCACCTGGCGACGGCGCTGTCCGCGCTCGCCGGGGGCGGCGCGGCGCTGACGCTCACCGACATGGTCTGCCCGAGGGCGTTGGTCGTCGCCGAGGGTGAGGAGTACCGGGTGCAGCTGGTCGCGGACACCGCGACCGGTCACCTCGCCGTGCACAGCCTGCTCGACGACGAGCGGCGGCAGTGGCAGGAGCACCTCTCCGGCCGGTTGACCGCCGACGGGGCGGGGCGGGCGGCCCCGACGGAGACGGACCGGGGGGAGTTCGTCACCGGTGCCGACCGGCACCTCTCCGGGACGGCGTTCTACGCCTACTTCGCGGCCCTCGGGTACACCCTCGGCCCGTCCTTCCGGTGGATCGCCGACGTGTGGATCCGGGGTGGGGAGGCCCTGGTCCGCTACGCGCCACCGGCGCTGCCCGACGATCCGGCGTGCTACGAGCTGTATCCGGGTCTCATCGACTCGTGCTTCCAGAGCATCGCCGGGTTCCTGGTCGACGACCGGGTCGCCGAGGCTGCGTCGCTGGCCATCCCGTTCTCGGCGGCCCGGATCGCCTTCCCGGCCGGCCCCCGGCCGACCGGTGAGCTGTGGGGGCACGTCCGGGTGCGGTCGGCCGAGCCGCTGGCCGGCGGGCGCAGCCGGGTGGACGCCGCCGACCTGCACCTGTTCACCGCCGGTGGCGAGAGCCTGATGGTGGTGGACGACTTCCGGGTCCGGCACGCGCCGCGTGAGCTGCTGCGGCAGAGCCTGCGCGAGGAGCGGTCCCACCTGTACACGGTGGACTGGACCCCGGTGGAGGTCGCGGAGCGTCCGGTCGGTCGGCGGCACGTCGTCGGGCTGACCGGCGCGGGTGCCTTCGTCGACGAGTTGGCCGCCGCCCTGCGCCGCGCCGGGCACACCGTCGCCCCGGACGGCCCGGTCGACCTGGTGGTGGACGCCCGCTGGGCCGGACCCGACGGGGCGGAGCCGCTGGAGGCGGTCCGGGAACTGGCCGGGGCACTGCGGGCGGGCCGCCCGACGGTGCCGTACGCGGTGCTCGCCCCGGCCGGCCCGGACGGGGCGCCGCTGCGGGAGACGCTGTGGGGTCTGCTCACCGCGCTGGAGACGGAGGAGCCGGACCGTCGGCTGCTGCGGGTCGAGACCGACCGGACGACGGTGGACCGGTTGGCGGCGACGCTGACCGGGGCGTTCGACGACGGGTGCACCGAGCCCCGGTTGCGGGTGGCGGCCGGAGCGGTCACCGGCGCCCGGCTGGTGCCGGCGCGACCTCGGCCCGCCGGTCGTGGCTGGCCGTCCGGGGTGCTGATCACCGGCGGTCTGGGTGCGCTCGGCCTGAGCACCGCCCGGCTGCTGGTCGAGCGGGGGACCAGGGCGCTCACCCTGGTGGGCCGGTCCGCGCCGGGTGCGGGTGCGCGCCGGGTCCTGGACTCGCTCACCGGGCAGGGCGTCCGGATCGAGGTGGTGCGGGGTGACGTCGCCGATCCCCGGGTGTGCGCCGAGGCGGTGGCCGCCGCCGACCGGCTCGGTCCGCTCGACGCCGTCCTGCACCTGGCGGGGACGACCGCCGACGGCGCGTTCGGTACGGCGTCGGCGTCGGCGTACGACGGGGTCTTCGCCGGCAAGGTGGACGGTGCGGCGGCGCTCGCCTCGGCGCTGCGGGGTCGGGAGCTGAGCGCCTTCGTGCTGTACTCCTCGGTCTCCTCGGTGCTCGGCTCGGCCGGTCAGACCGGCTACGCCGCCGCGAACGGCTACCTGACCGGGCTGGCCGAGGCGTTGCGGGCCGAGGGTGTCCGGGCGGTGAGCGTCGCCTGGGGACCGTGGGTGCCGGACGGCGAGCAGGGCCTGGCCGGGACCGACGTGGTACGGCGGGCGGCCGAGCGGTACCACGTCCGACCGTTGACCGACGGGGACGCCGCGCCGGTGCTGGCGGCGGCGCTGGACGGCGACCTGCACCGGTTGGTCGCGGTCGCGGTCGACCTGCCCCGCTACGCCGCGCTGGTCGCCGGCCATCCCCGGGCGGCCCTGGTGGCGGCGGCGGCACCGGAGCCGGCCGCCGCCGTGGACGCCGCGCCGCCGCCGTCGGGGTGGCTCGGGGAGCGGGTGGCCGACCTGGCGGAGGCGGACGCTCCGGGGGTGCTGCGCGACGCGGTGGCGACGATGGTGGCGGAGACCCTGGGCAGTCCGGTGCCGGTGGACGAGCACTCCGGCTTCGCCGAGCTGGGCCTCGACTCGATCATGGCGATCGACCTGCGGACCCGGTTGGCGTACGGCCTGGGCCGGGAACTACCGGCGACGGTGGCGCTCGACCATCCGACGGTGGTGGCCCTGAGCGCCTACCTGACCACGGAACTGCTCGGTGCCCGGACACCGGTGCCGCAGTCCCCGGCGCGTCCGGCGGGCCCGGTCGGTCCGGACGACGCCGTGCTGTCCGAGCTGTCCCTCGACGACCTGGTCGCCGCGGCCCGCGAGGACCTCGCCGCCGGCTGGTGAGACACGGAGCAGCCCGGTCACCCTCGCGGTGACCGGGCTGCTGCGTGCCGGGCGTTCAGCGGCCGGCGAGGGCGGCCACGCCGTCGACCACGTCGGCCCAGAGCGCCCGGGGGAGGACGCCGTGCCCGTATCCGGGAAAGGTCATCAACCGGGCGCCCGGGATGGCCTCGGCGGTGGCCCGACCACCGGCGACGTTCCAGATCCGGTCCGCCTCACCGTGCACCACCAGCGCCGGGAGGCGGAGTTCGGCGAGCTGGGCGCGGCGGTCCCGGGAGGCCATCAGCGCGGCCTCGTGCCGCAGCCGGCCGGCCTGGTCGTAGGCCCGGTCGAAGGCGATCCGGCCGCGTTCCCGCAACCAGCGTTCGTCCATGTCGTACCCGGGGGAGCCGATCAGGGCGAACAGGTCGACCATCAGTTGTCCGGCCTGCTCCCCGTTCTCGACCGGCCGGTCCTGGAGCCTCTGCAGGCGCATCGCGGTGCGCATGCTGAGCCGGCCGATCCGGGGCGACGCGGTGGCCGAGATCGACGTCAGGCTCAACACCCGCCCGGGGTGCTCGATCGCGATCTGCTGCGCGATCATCCCGCCGAGGGAGATGCCGACGACGTGCGCCCGCGGCCAGCCCAGCGCGTCGAGCACGGCGACCGCGTCGCCGGCCATGTCCGGCAGCCGGTACGCCGCCTTGCCGGGCCGCAGCATCATGCGCAGGATGGTGGGGCGGCCCGCCTCGTGCAGGTGGGTCGAGGCGCCCACGTCACGGTGGTCGAACCGGGCGACCGTGAAGCCCCGGCCGGCGAAGGCGGCGCACAGGTCGTCGTGCCACATGATCATCTGCATGCCGAGACCCATGACGAGCAGCAGCGGCTCACCGTCGGGGCGGCCCAGACTCTCGTACGCGATATGGATGCCACCCGGGCGGTCGGTGCGCGGCGACACCGCCGTGCCGGCCAGGCGGGCCTGCCCTGATTCGGTCGTCATGCCTGAAGGGTCCTCCGGAGCGCTTGAGCCGGAATCGAGTCACCGGATCAAGCCGCACTCCAGCCGCCCTGCATAGCGTGAGCAGCACAGACAGTTACTCGTCGAAGGGGTCACGATGGATGATCAGCAGGCCACCGTCGCCGCCGTGCTCGATGGCGGACCGGCCGACATCCCGGTCATGATGCGTACCTGTCACGTCACCGGCGACGCGGACACGGTCAAGCTCCCGTGGCTCAACGGGTACGAGCACTTCCACCGGACGACCGCGGGGTCGGACGGCCGGACGGTGTTCACCTGGGTCGGCCGAACGCGGATCGCCGAGTAGCGGTCGAATCCGCGAACTGCGGGTTGGCCGGGATCCGGGCGGTCACCACGAAGCGACCGTCGCGGGGGCCGACCTCCAACTCGCCCCCCACGATGTCGATGCGTTCGGCGAGCCCGGTGAGCCCGGTGCCGTACGAGAAGGGCTGGTCGAGTGCGCCGCCGGCCCCGTCGTCGGCGACCTGCACGACGAACGTGTCACCCTCGTCGACGACCGTGATCCAGCACCGTTGCGCCGAGGCGTGCCGGATCACGTTCGTCGTCGCCTCCCGGACCACCCAGCCGGCCGTCTCGTTGGTCAGCCGCGGCAGGGACAGCGGACCGGCCACGGTCACCGTCACGCCGCAGGCGGTCAGCAGGGCCTCGGAACTCTCCGCCTCGGCCCGCAGCCACACCGTGCGGTAGCCGGAGACGGCCGCGCGCACCTCCGCCAGGGCGTCCCGTGCGGTGGCGCTCACCTCGAGGATCTCGTTGACCGCCCGGTGTGGATCCCGGACGACCATCTGGGCGGCGATCTCGGCCTTCAGGGTGACCGCGGAGAGCCGTTGCCCGAGGATGTCGTGCAGGTCGCGGGCGATGCGCAGCCGCTCCTCGGCGATCGCGAGATGGGTCAGTTCGGTGCGTGCCTCCTGCAACTGCATGGACGTCTCGATCTGCTTGTAGACGGCCACCTGGGTGGCCCCGACGATCACCAGCAGGACCAGGAGTACGACGATCGAGCCGCGTTCGGCGTGCAGCATGAACTGGGCGATGAGGGTGAAGGAGCCGATGAGGCCGGTCAGGATCACCGGCCACCAGCGCAGCGGGAAGTTGATCAGCAGCATGATCGCGGCGAAGACACCCAGACCGGAGAACCAGTCGTAGTGCAGCGTGGGGACCATCAGCGCGCCCAGCGCCAGGGTGAGCAGGACGGTCAGCGGCGCGCGGTTGCCGTGCATCTGCGGGGTGTTGCGAATTATCACCCGGCAGTAGCCGGCGGCGAAAGCCAGCAGAACGGGTAAGAGCCAGATCGATGTGCGGCTGATCGCGCCGACCGGATAGGCCAGGAAGAGCAGGCAGGACAGGCTGAAGAACCGGACTTGCATACCTCGTCGTCGAATCGTCCAATCGCGATGGAAGACGCGCACGGGATCATTCAATCACAAAGTCCACGATGGATCTCTGTGCCGAGATTTGTCATCGGTGGGCGGGACGGTCAGCGCGCCGGACGACCGGCGGTGAGCCCGGCGTCGTCGCCGACCGACCGGCGGGCGGGTCGGTCGATGGGACCGACCGGCGTCGGGGCAGGTCGGGCGGCGCGACCGGCCGGTGCCGGGGAGGCCGTGGGGCGACCGGTGTCGGGGAGGCCGTGGGGTCGACCGGTGTCGGGGCAGGTCGGGCCGGGGGCCGGCCGGTGCCGGCGGGGTCAGGTCGTGAGACCGGCCAGGGTGGCCGCCTGGCCGAGCTGGAAGCTGAAGAAGCCGCGCCGGTCCCGGTCGACCGAGTTGGCGAGCTGGCCGAAGAGCTCGGCGTTGACCGCACCGCAGAGCATGAAGAACATCGTCGCGCTGTCGGCGAGGAGCCGTGGTGGCATGTCGTCGCCGAACCGGGCCGCCACGGTGGCCAGTTCCGTGGCGAACTCCCCGGTGAGGGGCTCGCCGAGTTCCAGCCGGCCGACCTGTAGCGCCTCCTGGAGGATCCGCCCGATCAGCAGGACGACCCGGGTGCCCGGACCGATGGTGTCCTCCGGCGCGCGGTAGCCGGGCACCGGGCTTCCGTAGATCAACGCCCACTCGTGCGGCACCGCCAGGGCGCGGTCGCGGACCGCGTGCCCGACGGCGAGCCAGCGGGCGAGCCCCGGGTCGGCACTCTCGGCGGCCTTCTCGGCGCTCTCCCCCAGTGCGTCGTACGCGTCGATGATCAACGCGGTGAGCAGGTCCTCCCGGCTGGGGAAGTAGCGGTAGACCGCGGACGAGGCCATCCCCATGTCGCGGGCGACGGCGCGCAACGACAGGTTGGCGCCGTCGGCGGCCAGGTGACGCCAGGCCACCGCCTTGAGCTCGGTGACGATCTCGGCCCGGACCCGGGCGCGGAACCCCGATGCCTTCATAGTTGTTAACTGTAGCACTGCTCTGGTTTTGGGCGGCTGCTCGCAAAGCGGTCAGTTGCCCCGGGCGTCGCGACCCGCGCCGGTCCGGTGTCGGTCCGGTCCGTCGGGCACGGGTGTCGACCGATTGGCGAGCTTGCATGTCTTGGCAGCGGGGGCCGCCTCCGCTAACGTCCATGGGAACGCTCCCATGAACTTAGATACATCGATGTGATCAGGAGGAAACACGTCGTGGCTATCCTCTTCCGCCGCCGCAGATCAGCGGCCGTCAGCGTGGCAGCCGTGGCCGGTGCCACCGTTGCCGCCGTCTGTATGACGGCCGGCGGCGCGTCCGCCGGCACCCTGTCCGGACCGCTCTACCGCGACCCGAGTTCGGCCGTCGTCCGCTGGGTCGCCGCCAACCCCGGCGACTCGCGTGCCGCGGTCATCCGCGACAAGATCGCGAGTCAGCCGCAGGCCCGCTGGTTCGCCAACTTCAACCCGTCGACCGCGCAGTCCGAGGCCGCCGCGTTCATCGGGGCCGCCAACGCGGCGCAGCAGATCCCGGTGATGGCGGTGTACCAGATCACCAACCGGGACTGCGGCGGAGCCAGCGCCGGCGGGGCGCCGGACCTCAACCAGTACCAGACCTGGGTGTCCAACTTCTCCCGGGGACTGGGCAACCGGACGGTCATCATCATCCTGGAGACCGACTCCCTCGCCCTGCTGACCTGCCTGAACAACAACGAGATCAACGCCCGCAACCAGGCGATCTCGACGGCCACCCGGACCATGAAGTCGGCCAACCCCAACGCCAAGGTGTACCTCGACGCCGGCCACTCCACCTGGAACAGCGCCAACGAGACCGCCAACCGGCTCCGGGCGGCCGGCGTGCAGTACGCCGACGGCTTCTTCACCAACGTGTCGAACTACAACCCCACCTCCAGTGAGGCGAACTTCGGCCGGTCGGTCATCTCCGCCCTCAACGGCATGGGCATCTCGGGCAAGCGCCAGGTCATCGACACCAGCCGCAACGGCGGCGCCAGCGGGGACTGGTGCGGCGACGACAACACCGACCGGCGCATCGGGCAGTACCCGACGACCAACACCGGCGACAACAACATCGACGCGTACCTCTGGGTGAAGCCGCCGGGTGAGGCGGACGGCTGCCGCTACACGGCCGGCTCGTTCCAGCCGGACCTGGCCTTCAGCCTGGCCAACGGCGCACCCAACCCGCCGACCACGACCCCGCCGACCACCGCGCCGCCGACGACCGCGCCGCCGACCACGGCGCCCCCCACCACGCCGCCGCCGGCGGGTGGCAACGGCTGTTCCGCGTCGGTGACGGTCAACCAGTGGTCCGGCGGGTTCACCGCGGACGTGAAGGTCACCGCGGGCGACAGCGGCATCAACGGCTGGACCGTGACCGTCAACCTGCCCGGCGGTGCCGCCGTCACCAGCGCCTGGAGCGCCCAGAACAGCGGCACCAGCGGAACCGTCCGGTTCACCAACGTGAGCTACAACGGCCAGGTCGGGGCCCGGCAGTCGACCAACTTCGGCTTCCAGGGCACCGGGACCGGCCCGGGCGCCACGGCCACCTGCGCGGCCAGCTGACCCTCCGGCACCGGCGGCCCGGCGCGGAGGACCCTCTCCGCGCCGGGCCACCGTCGCCCGGCACCCGTCCCCGCCGCCGGTCCGCGAGCTAGACTGGAGAGTGGACCTCATGCATCAGGAAATCTTCGAGCGGTACGTGTACGCCGGCGCGGTCGCCCGGGATCCGGATGCGATCGCCGCGATGTTCACCGAGGACGGTGTGTACGACGCACCGCTGGCACCCGAGGGTCACCCGCTGCACGGCCGCCTGGTCGGCCGCGAGGCGATCCGGTCCGGGCTCCGGAGGTACCACCGGCAGCCGGCCCACCGTGGCACGGTGCACCCGGAGGGATCCGGCTACGTCCTGCACGACACCCCGGATCCCGACGTGTTCATCGCCGAGGTCGACGTCGCGTTCGACGGGGCCGACGGGCGGCGCACGACGATGTCGCTCGTGCAGATCTTCCGCCTCCGGGCCGGGCGGATCGCCGTGCTCCGCGACTACTTCACCGAGTGACCGTCCCCCGCCACCGACGGTCGACCGGGCCGACCACATTGGCCGGGGCCGACCACATTGGCCGGGCCGACCACATCGGGCAGCCGCCCCGTGCCAGCGATGGCGGCCCGGCTGCCCGTCCGGTGCCGGCGGGACTGGGGGTTACCACCCCCCACGAGGCGGGTGGAAGCCACCTTCTACCGGCCCCGTCGCGCTCCTAGCGTGAAACCGACGAAGGGCGGCCGCAGGGGCAGCCCTGGTTTCCTGAGGAGCCGCTCATGGCATGGGGATTCCGGACCGCAGTGCTCGCCACGGTGATCGTCGGCTGTGTGACGGTCGCCCACCCGGCACCGTCCTCCGCCTCCGGCACCGTCGCACCGCGGGCTGAGCAGCGAGCCGACGGCCCGGCCCGGCTGCGGCTGCCGACGCCGACGGGCCCCCACCCGGTGGGTACCGTCGACCTGCACCTGGTCGACCGCTCCCGCACCGACCCGTGGACGGCCACCCCGGCCCCCCGCGAGCTGATGGTCAGCGTCTGGTACCCGGCCACCGGGGTGGACCGTTTCCCACGGGCACCCCACATGCTGCCCGGCGCGGCGGCCCACTTCGGTGGCACCGCCGGTGTCGGGGCCAGCCTGTACCGCATCCCGGCGGGCGCGGTGGACTTCGCCGCCACCCGGACCAGCGGCCACCGGGGCGCACCGCTGGCGCGAAGCGGGCGGCCGTACCCGGTGGTGTTGTACTCCCCCGGGGCCGGCGACCCGCGGACCTGGGGCACCACCCTGGTGCAGGACCTGGCCAGCCGCGGCTACGTGGTGGTGACCATCGACCACACCCACGAGGTGTCCGAGGTGGAGTTCCCCGACGGCCGCGTCGTCAGCACCCTGCTGCCGCAGCTGTTCGAGCAGGCGCAGCAGCCCGACGACTTCCAGCGACTCGGCGCGCGGGTGTTCGACACCCGGCTCGCGGACACCCGCTTCGTGCTCGACCAGTTGGCGGCCCTCGACCGGGGGGCGAACCCGGACGCGGCAGGCCGGCCGCTGCCCCGGGGCATGGCGGGTGCCCTGGACCTGAGCCGGACGGGCATGTTCGGCGTCTCCGCCGGCGGCATGACCGCGCTGCAGGCCATGAGCGACGACCCCCGCATCCGGGCCGCGATCGACATGGGCGGCAGCATCGAGTCGCCGATCATGCCGGATGCCCTCGCCCTGTGGCCGGTCACGCGTACCGGCCTGGACCGGCCGTTCATGCTCATGGGCGACGTCGGGACCGACCACCACCGGACGCCGTCCTGGCGGATGCTGTGGGACAACAGCACCGGTTGGCGCGTCGACCTGCGGCTCGACGGCGCGAAGGGCGAGAACGCCTACAAGGACGCCGTGCCGCTGATCCCGCAGATCGCCCGGCAGCTCGACCTCCCCGACAGCTTCGTCACCGACGCCCTGGGCGCCATCGCGCCGGCCCGGGCCGTCCGCAGCCAGGAGACCCTGGTCACCGCCTTCTTCGACAGGTGGCTGCGCGGCCGGGCCGGTCACGTGCTGGACGGCCCGTCACCCCGACTGCGCGACGTCGTCTTCGTCCCCTGACGCCAGCGCCGCGCCGCCGGCCGGCAGCCCCACCGGGGCTGCCGGCCGGCGGCGCATGCGGGTCCGGCCGCGTACGGTCAGCCGCCGAGATGACGCAGGACGGCCAGCACCCGGCGGTTGTCGCCGTCGGAGGCGGGCAGCCCGAGCTTCGCGAAGATGTTCGCCACGTGCTTCTCCACCACCCCGGGGGTGATGGCGAGTGCCGCCGCGATACCGGCGTTGGACCGGCCCTCGGCCATCGACGAGAGCACCTCGCGCTCGCGGGGGGTCAGCGACGCCAGCCCGAGCGTGTCCCGCCCGGCCCGCATCAGGTGGCCGACCACCTCCGGATCCAGCGCGGTGCCGCCGGCCGCCACCCGGGTCAGCGCCTCCACGAAGTCGGCGATGTCGGCGACCCGGTCCTTGAGCAGGTAACCGACCCCGCTGGGCCGGTCGGTGAGCAGCCGGGTCGCGTAGCGGGTCTCCACGTACTGGGAGAACACCAGCACCCCGACACCGGGGTGGTCGCGACGGATGTCGATCGCGGCGCGGAGCCCCTCGTCGGTGTGCGTCGGCGGCATCCGGATGTCGACCACGGCCACGTCCGGGACGACGGCGGCGACCGTGGCCCGCAACGTGGCCGCGTCGGCCACCGCCGCGCACACGTCGAAGCCCCGGTCGGTGAGCAACCGGACCAGACCCTCGCGCATCATCGCGGAGTCCTCCGCGATCACCACCCGCATGCCGTCGCCTCCGTTCACACCTGTGTGGGCAGTTCGATCTCGACCCGGGTCGGTCCGCCGACCGGGCTGTGCACCCGCAGCCGACCGTCCACGACGCTGATCCGGCGGGCCAGGCCGGTCAGGCCCGCGCCGGCCGGGTCCGCCCCGCCGGTGCCGTCGTCCGTGACGCTCAGGGTCAGGCGGCGACCCGAGCCGACGACGTCGAGCCGGACCCGGGTCGCGCCGCTGTGCTTGGCCGCGTTCGTGAGCAGCTCGGCGGCGCAGAAGTAGGCGATGGTCTCGATGGCGGGCGCCGGACGGTCGGTCAGCTCGACTGTCACCGTGACCGGGATCGCGCTGTCGGTGGCGAGGGTCGCCAGCGCGTCGCCGAGGCCGTTGTCGAGCACCGGCGGGTGGATGCCGCGGACCAGGTCGCGCAGGTCAGCGAGGGCGTCCTTCGCGCCCCGGTGGGCGAGCGCGACCAGCTCGCGGGCCTGCGCGAGGTCGGGCGGTGGGCCGTCGACGCCGAGCTTCTCGGTGGCCATGCCGAGGTGCATGGCGAGCGTCGCCAGCCGGATCTGCGCGCCGTCGTGCAGGTCCCGTTCCAGCCGGCGCATCATGGTGGCCGCGTCGTCGATCGCCTGTGCGCGGCTGGCCCGCAGCTCGCGGACCCGCTCGGCGAGCGGGGGTGGACCCAGCAGCCGGCGCATCGCCGCCACGTCCGCCACCGTGCCGGCCCGCATCACCCACGGGGCCACCAGGAGCATGGCGAGACCGGCCGCCGCGACGAGGAACGCGCCGGCGAGGGTCCGCGCGCCGATGACGCCGAACGGGGTGAGCGCCCACACCGGCCCGAGCCGGGTGCCGGGCGGGTGGTTGCGGAACAGCGGCCACCACAGCGGGTAGCTGAGGTTGACCGGCCCGAAGACGTAACAGAACACGCCGTAGCCCTGCGGGACGGCCAGGGGCACCTTGAGCAGGGCGTATCCGGCGGCCCGCCAGCCCGGCCCGTCGGCTACCAGCGCGCCGGGCCGCCGCGAGGGGCGGGGTGGCGGGGCTGCCACGTGCACGTCGAGCAGTCGGGCCGCGAGCCGGCGGAACCCGGCTCCCGCCGCGCGTCCGGTCGGGGCGACCAGGACGACCAGGAGCGCGACGGTGAGCGGGAGCAGCACCAGGAACAGCGGCGCGACGACGGGCGCGGGCTCGCGGGCCGGGGCACCGGTGGCCGAGAGGACGAGGACGCCCAGGGCGGGTACGAGCACCGGCACGGCCAGGACCGCGACCGCGCTGAGCACCCCGACCACGCAGAACACGGCCTGACGGAGGACCGCTGCGGTGAACGGGGCGCGCAGCACGGTCATCGGCCCATTGTCGCCGCCCCCGCTGTCCCCGTCACCACCACCATCGCCGCCCCCGTCGTCGGCCGCGCGGTGGCCGGTCCCCGGTCGGCCGGTCCCACGGGTGGTCCGTCCCACGGTGGTCCGGTCACACGGTGGTTCGGTCACACGTCCCGCGAACGGAGCAGGACGCCACCGCACAGGATCGCCACCGCCGCGTAGCCGCCCATCAGCAGCACGCTGACCCACCCGCTGAACAGCCCCGAGCCGGGCGAGAGCACCGCCACCGAGTTGAGCAGCATCAGCAGCGGCATGAAGCGTCCGACGACGATGCCGTCCTCGCCGAACAGCCCGACCACGATCGTGGGGACGAGCATCAGCCCGAACAGCGTGCCGATCGCGGCCCCCGAGTGCCGTACCACCGCCCCGATGCCGACCCCGATCAGCGCGGTGGCGGCCAGGTAGCCGCCGGTCAGCAGGACCGCCCGCAGGACCGCCGGATCCCCGAGGGAGGCGGTCGGGATGGCGGTGCCCCGGATGGCGAGCTGCCCGCCCAGGTAGCCGGCGAACGACCCGGCCAGGCCGACGGCGAGAGCCGCGCCACCGCCCACGGCGGCCTTCGCGGCCAGGACGGTCCGACGCCGCGGCACGGCGGCGAACGTCGAACGGATCTGCCGGGTGCCGTACTCGCCGGTCACCAGCAGGACGCCGAGCACGCCCAGGAGCAGTTGCGCCAGGATGGCGCCGCTGAGACTGTTGTTCAGGATCTGGGCGGTGGTGGCGACCGGCGTGTGGGACCGGTAGCCGAGGCCCACCCCCACCCCGGTCGCCGCCATCGACAGCACCGTGGCGGCCGACAGCCACCACGTGGACCGGACGCTGCCCAGCTTGATCCGTTCCATCCGGGCCACCTGCCGGAATCCGTAGCCGTTCATGACACCTCCGTGCCGCGGTAGTCGGTGGACTGCGAGGTGAGTCGGAGGAACGCGTCCTCCAGCGAGTCGTGGCGGCCCGCGAGTTCGGCGACGGTGGTCTCCGCCAGCAGTTCGCCCCGGCCGATGACCACCAGCCGGTCCGCGGTCAGCGCCATCTCGGCGATCAGGTGGCTGGACACGAACACCGTCCGGCCCTCGGCGGCCAGGGCGCGCAGCAGCCCCCGGATCCAGCGGACACCCTCCGGGTCCAGCCCGTTGACCGGCTCGTCGAGCAGGAGGACCCCCGGGTCGCCGAGCAGCGCCACCGCGACGCCGAGCCGTTGGCGCATGCCGAGCGAGTAGGTGCCGGTGCGCCGCTTCGCCGCCTCGGAGAGACCCACGAGCCGCAGCACCTCGTCGACCCGCGAGCGGGGGACGTCGTTGCTCGCCGCGAGCGCGGCCAGGTGCGCGTAGCCGCTGCGACCGGGATGGAACGCCCCGGGGTCGAGGAGCGCGCCGACCGACCGCAACGGCCAGTCCAGGTCGGCGTACGGCACCCCGCCGATCAGCGCCGCACCGTGGTCCGGGGCGTCCAGACCGAGGATCATCCGCATCGTCGTCGACTTGCCGGACCCGTTCGGGCCGAGGAAGCCGGTCACCGCCCCCGGCTCGACCCGGACGGTCAGCCCGTTCACGGCGACCCGGTCGCCGTACCTCTTGGTCACATCCCGTAGTTCGATCACGAGATCGACGTTAGGCACCACCGTCGGTGGTCAGAAGCCGGCAACCACCCGGCTCCTCCTGGTGGTTTTCCCCCATCGAACAGGGCGGCGGCCGTACGTCGGGTGTGCCCGCGCCGTGCGGGTGCGGGTGGCTCAGGGCGGGGAGCCCTGGTCGTCCGGTGGGGCGGGGCGGATCCGGGACCGGAGCCGGTCGAGCAGGAGCCGACCGAGCAGGCGTACCCGGTGCCAGCCGCCGAACTGCACGGCGACACACCCGACCACCGCCTCCCGCAGGGTGAACACCTGCCCGGCCCGGGGAAGCAGGAGCACCCGCCAGGACGCCGCCGTCGAGCCGAGGATCCCGGCTCGACGCTGCTGCGCGCGGTAGAGCCGGTCCAACTCGGCGACGGGGGTCGTGACGCGATGGGTGTCCCGCAGCCGCCGGTGCTGGTAGGCGAGGGCGGCGTGGACGTTGCCGGCCTCCAGGAACCACTCCTGGGTCTCGGCCGCCTCGGACTCCGGCCGGGAGGCGGCCGCCGTGGAGTTCCGCAGGCTTCCGGAGACGTCGGTGAGTCGCCGGAAGTCGTGCAGCCCGTCCCGCTGACGGGGTGCCGGCAACCAGCGGGCCGCGTCGCGTGCCAGCGGACCGCCCAGCCAGCGCAGGTCGGGCACCAGCCGCATGTGCTCGATCACCCGGGCCTCGGTCTCGGCGATCAGCCGTAGCTCCGCGTCGTTCGAGGCCCGCCGCCGGTGCCAGGTCAGCCACGCGTAGGCGGGCAGCAACCGGCCCTGGACCCAGAGGGTCGCCCCGATGCGTTCGGTACGGCGCAGCGACGGTGGCTGCCGTCGCCACCAGCGGCGCAGGTCGGCGTACCGGCCCTCCTCCCACATCAGGTCGGACCGGGCGAGGACCAGCTCGTCGGCGGCGATGTCCGGCTCCTCGGCGAGCAGCCGACGGACCTCGGGCACGAGACCGACGGCGCGGAAGTACCGGAAGGTGGCGGCCGTCCGGCGGCGATCGTCCACGGCGACGTCGACGGCGGGCGGTGGCCGCAGGACCGGCCGGGGCACCGGGTCGAAGCCCCAGCGGCCGGCGAGCCCGTCGAGCAGCGTGGTGGTCGGCCCGCAGAGGAACTCGACCGTGGCCCCGGCCCTGCGCAGGTGCCCGGCGAGGGAGGGCAGGAGCCCGTCCGGACCGTCGTACTCGACGTCGAAGACAGCGGTCGACGGCCGTGGGGTCGGCCGGTGCCAGGCACACGACGAGTGGTTGACCCAGTGGACGGTCAGACCGTCGAGCGAGCCCGGCGGGAGGTCGGCGACCGCCACGTCCACGTCGAAGAAGTCGCTGCCGCTGTAGCCGACCATGACGACCCGGCGGGCCGGGCCGCGCAGCCGGTCGACGAGCGCCGCCCGGTCGGCGGCGTCGAAGCCACGTTCGATGCGCGCCAGGGTGGCGCCCAGCCGGGCCGGATCCGACCCGTCGGAGAACGCGTTGTGGAAGTGGTGGAGCTGCCCGGGGTCCGGCGACCGGCCGTACCGGCCGACGTGGGCGCGTTCGACGCACAGGTCGAAGTTGGCGGTGAGCTGGCGTCCGCCGCCGTGCAGGTGGGCGGCGAGGAACCCGTGCACCGGGTTGGGCCGGGCGTCCCGCACGTCGGCGAGGATCTCCCCGATCAGGTCGGGGCTCTGCTGCGCACCGGCGCCGAGCGCGGTCTCCAGCCGGGGCAGCCGGGTCCGGGCCGGCTCAGCCGGGCACACCGACCCCCGCCGCCAGCCCAGCAGTTCGTGGTACGCGAGCACGACGTCCAGGGTGAACGGGCGGAACAGCGCGGCGAAGGCGCGCTCGGTGAGCTGCCAACCGGTCGGCAGGCAACTCGGCGCACCCCGGGAGACGCCGGCCCCGGTCCAGAAGAGCACACCGGCCGGGCCTGGTTCCGCGATCGTCCCGACCGCGTCGTCGAGCACGGTCATCCGGACTCGAGACCGCTGATGTCCCGGTGGTCGGTCAGCACCAGTCGGATGATCCGCTCCTCCAGGTCGGTGAAGGCGAGCAGGTGGACGGTGCGGACCCGGCTGGTGGGGTGGATCCGGAAGTAGTCCAGTGCCGCCTCGACCATGATCTGCGCGGTCCGCTCCAGATCACCACCGCCGTTGCCGGTGCCGAGCAGCGGCATGACGACCGTCCGGAGCTGCTCGCCCTGGGCGTTGAGCCGGTCCAGTTCGGCCAGCACGTTGCGCATGCAACCACCGATGTCGGACACCTGCCGGTAGCCGGTGCCCGGTGAGCCGTCCACCGAGGCGACGTGCAGGATCCGCTTGACGCCGTTGTCCCCGGCGAGCATGCCGGCGGAGGTGGTGAACACGGTCGCGGGGGCGACCGGGGTGCTCAGCGCCACCGTGCGCAGCTCGTCGTAGATGAGGTCGTCGACCAGGTTGCCGGCCGCGTCACGCCGGCCACCCCGGTAGCGGATCGTGCCGGAGATGGTCGGTTCCGTCGGGCGGGCCATCTCCATCCGGGTGTTCTCGGCGTTCACCCAGACGTCGATGCCGGTGACGTTGGCGATGTTGCCGGTGACGATGCCGAGCCGGTGCCGGCGGTCCTGACGGATGGGTGCCACCGTCCGGGTGGTGCGGTGTAGCCGTTGGGGCTGCTGGGCAGCCTCCACGATGGTCAGCCGCAGCCTCAGCCGGTCGACCTCCTGGCGGGCCTGGCGTACCTCGGCTTCGAGCGCGTCGCGCTTGCCGGCCCGGGTCAGCCACTGGAAGGAGAGGGTGATGGAGATCAGCACGAACGCCGCGGCGCCGCCGATGCTGAAGCCGAGGGCACGGCCGTCGGCGTACGATTCCGGAAAGATCGAGAACATCAGCAGCGAAACCGCGACCGCGTAGAGCAGCACCGACGGCAGCTGCATGGCGGCCTGCCGGCCGGCGCGTTGCGGCGCGGAGAACCAGACCTGTAGCAGAATGCCGATCAGCATCAGGGCGCCGGTGACGCCGAGCAGCGACGGATTCATGACCGTGACCTTTTCCGGTGCAGCCAGAGGAGCCCGGCCAGGGTCTTGGCATCCTGGATCGTGCCGCCGTCGAGCAGCGCCGAAAGGTCACCGAGTGGCACCACTCTACGGGCGATGTTCTCCGCCTCGTCGGCCCGACCGCCGCCCGCACCCACCCGCAGGCTGTCGTCGATCTCGGCGTAGAAGAGGGTGACGCGCTCCGACGATCCCCCGGGGGAGAGATGGAACGTGGAAATCCGCTCCAGAACGCGGACGTCGTACCCGATCTCCTCGCGGATCTCGCGGCGGACGGCGGTTTCCGGCGCTTCGTCGGCGTCGACCATGCCGGCCACCAGTTCGACCAACCATCCTGATCCGTGGCCCAGGGTCGGGAAGCGGAACTGTTCGACCAGGACGATTTCCCCACGTGCGGTGTCCACGACGACCGCTGCCACGGAATCGCCGCGATCGGCGTTGACGAGCGTGACCGGCCTGCTCCAGTCGTCGGACAGGGAGCGGTCCGCGTCGTAGGTGCGGTAACGGAGTCTGGCTTCCCGGATGGTGAAGATCGCGGTGGTGAGGAGCACCTGCTCGGAAAGGATCTCGACGTTCGGCTGGTGATCACGCACGGTGCCGCTCCTTGATCAAAAAAAGCGCGCATTCCTCACGAAGCGCGGCGCTTAACCTAAGCATAACTCCGGTTCCCACGTCGTTGATGTTGGAACGAGCTGTCGGAAAATGGCGTCAGAGGAGACCACAGATGCTCGACGAGCGCCCAGCGGCCTACTTCAGCCACAGCTACGACGTCCTGGACCGGCGGGTGACCGACTTCTTTCTCGAGGTGCTGTCGGAACGGTTCGCCCTCGCCGTCGACCCGCGCTCCGCAACCCTGTCCACGATGCACCTTGAGTTGATGATGCGACGAACCGCCTGTTTCGTCGCTGTGGTCACGCGTCGGGAAAATCAACCGCAGTACCGGTGCTCGCCATTCGCGGTGCACGAGTACGGCATGGCGGTCCTGGCGAACCGGCCGAGACTGGTGATACCGGAGATCAACATTCCGGCACGCCATTTCATCGGCGCCGACCTGGCCCGTCCGTTCAACCGCAACCGGCTCGCCGCGTACCGGATGCCCCTGGACGCCCTCGACGAACTGGTGGCCCGCGCCCGGGAACACACCGACGAGGTGGACCGCCCGTTGGGCGCGGCCGCGCTCGTGCTCCCACCGACCCCCGAGTACGCGGCGGCCGAGCCGGAGCTGCGCCGGCTCATCTCCCAGGCCGGTTGGCAGGTGGACGAAATCTCCGCGGCCCTGCTGCGCGACGAGGTCGACGCGGCCGGCGCGGCGACCCTGCTGGACCGGTACGACTTCGTCCTCCTCGACGTCCTCGATCCTCGGACACCGTCCTGGGTGCTGCCGTTCCTCCAGGCCCGTGGCGTGCCGACGGTCCGGTTGGTGTGCCACCGCGCCGACGACCCCATCCGGCAACTGCCCCGGCTCGCCGTGAGCCACGCGCTACAGGCGTCCAGCGCGGTCAACCGGCACGCGATCTGGTGGTCCGAGATGGACGTGCTGCTGCCGGAGCTGGGCCGGGAGATCGGCCGGTTGCAGATGCCCCGCCTCCCGTTCGCCGGCCTGCCCGAGGCCCGCCGGTACGTCTGGAGTCTCGGCCGGGACCAGGGGCCGGTCTTCCTCAGCAGCGCCCAGGGCGACAACGACTTCGCCCAGCTGATCGCCCAGGAGCTGGACCTGCGCAACGTCGAGCACTTCCACTACCTGTTCAACAGCGACCTGCCGCGGGGCAAGGCATGGGAGCACCGCCTGCTCGCCAAGGTGGGGGAGTGCCGGATCTTCGTGCCACTGGTGAGCCGGCACTACCTGGACAGCGCCTGGTGCCGGAAGGAGATGGAGATCGCCCTGGAGTTGAGCGGTCGGGGACGGATGCGGATTCTGCCGTACTTCCTCGACCATCACGCCGGTGCCAGCGTGCCGGTCCAGGGCGCCTCGGTGGTGCACCTGGACGCCGCCGCGCGGGTGCGACGCGTCGTCGACGACGTGGACCGGGCACTGACCGACCTGACCGACCGCCGGCACCGCCCCCGTATCGGGATCGCCGTGGCCGGCGGGCGGACCGCGCTGGACGTGGACGTCGTCGTGCTCGCCACCGGCCCGACGGAGTACGCGGCGGCGGCCCGCACCCTGCGCCACCCGGCCCCGGTGGTCGGCACGGCCGAGCACCCCAACCACTTCGACTGGCTCGGCGGCACGGTGGCCCGTCCGCAGGGCAGCGGCTACCAACTGGTGCTCTGCCGGGCCGGCACGGACGGCGGCCGGGAAGCGCTGCGCGCGGCCGTCGAGGCGTTCGGACCGGAGCACGTCGTGCTGCTCGGCACCGCGTCGGCCGTGGTGCCGGCCGACGTGGTGGTCGCCGACCGGATCTGCGGCTTCCACCGGTTGAGCATCGACAGCTCGTTCGTGCCCAGTCTGCACCGGGACTACCCGACCGATCCGGGTGTCGCGGCGTCGGCGGAGGGACTGCCGTCGGTGGTACGGGGAACGCTGGCCGTCGGGGACGAGGTGGTGCCCGCCCCGGACGCCTCCAGCTTCGCCCCGGTGCTGGACACCTGGCCCGACACGGTGGCGGTGGGCGTGCTGTCGGTGGACACCGTCGAGCAGTTGGAGGACTTCCGGTCCTACGGGCGGATCAGCCACTTCAGCGCGGTCGTCGGGGTCGCGCCACCCGACGCGGACGACGCCGCCCGTGCGGTGGCGGCGGAGCGCGCGTTCACCACCGTCAGCCGGTTAGTCTCTGCGCACTGGCCGCGACCGCCGCGCACCGACGCGGCAGACGAGGGGGCATCCGGTGTGGCATCCGCAGCCGATTGACACCAGTGGGGTCGAGGTGCCGCCGGAGGTGCGCAGGGAACGGGAGACGCTGTCCCGCCAGGCGCACGACATCTGGGCCGCGAAACGGCTCGCGGACGGCTGGCGGTACGGCGAGGCCCGCGACGACGTGGAGAAGACCCACCCGAACCTGGTCGCCTACGAGGATCTGGACGACGGCGACAAGTCCTACGACCGGGAGCTCATCGACGGGACGATCCGGCTGCTGATCAAGCTCGGCTTCCGGATCGAACGCGACCCCACCTCTGAGCAGCCCCGGTAGGCCCGCTCCCAGCCGGTGCGCGGGTTCAGCGCCTCGCCGGCCCGGTGTCGGGATCGTCCTCGACCAGGAGCAGGCCGGCACGCGGTCCGGCGGCGATGCGTCCGAGGTCGTCGAGTCGGAACCGGTGGGCGGGTGTGGGCGTCGCCGCGCGTGGCGTTTCGCCCGGGACGGGGCCGGTGCGGGCCAGGTACGGGAGTCCGTGGTCTTCGACCGTCGCGAAGAGCGCCTGCGACTCCTCGACGTACCGCTCGGCCCGGGTGAAGTCCTGCCGGTCACGGCTGCACGCGGCGAGCCGGTGCAGGATGGTCGCCTCGCCCAGCCGGTCTCCGGCCGAGCGGGCGCTGGCCAGCGCGACGAGTAGCAGCTCGTGCCACTCGGTGAGCGAGCGGCGCAGCCGGAACAGCGGGGAGACGGCGTCGACCAGCTCCCAGCAGGCCGCCGGATGCCCCTTCCCCGCAGCTCTGCGGGCGACCACGGCGAGCGCCGCGCGTTCACTGTCGAACCAGGTCAGGGGTGCCGTGCGGGCCAGCCGGGCCGGCTCCCCGCCGACCGGGTAACGCTCCGCGACGGCACGGTGCCGCATGCTTGTGTCGTCGCCGACCGCCCTGCGGGCCAGTTCGGCCAGGGTGAGCCAGGCGCCGAAGCCCCGGCTCCGGGCGGCGGTCAGCTCCGCCGGATCGTCCTCGGCGGTGGCGCGTTCCCGGGCGTAGAGGCGCACCAGGTGGTGCAGCCGGAAGCGGGCGCCGACCATGGGTTCGGCCCGGACCGCCTCCACCAGGTGCGCGTCGAAGAGTTGCTCCAGCAGTGCTTCACCCTCACCGGGGGAGACGTCCAGCGATGCGGCGGCGATCCCCGGGTCGGTGTGGGCGAGGTCGAGGTGACCGGTCAGGCGTAGCAGTCGCCGCGCGTCCTCGGACAGTCCGACGTAGCTGGCCGCCAGGCTCGCCCGTACGTCCCACTCGCGGTAGCTGAGCTGGTCCAATCGGCGGCTCTCGTCCCGGAGCATCCCGCGGAGCTTCTCCACGCTCCAGTGCGGCTTCGCGGCGAGCCGGGCTCCGAGGACGCGTAGGGCGAGCGGGAGGAACCCGCACTGACGGGACAGTTCGGCGGCGGCCGCCGGCTCGGCGTGCACCCGCTGGTCACCGGTCACCCGGGCGAGCAGTTCACCGGCCGAGGCGGGGTCGAGGGCCGCCAGCCGTAGCGTCGACGCACCGAAGGTCGACCCGAGGTGGGCGCGACCGTTGACGATCACCGCGCACTGCCGGCCCGCCGGCACGAGCGGGATGATCTGTTCGTCGGTGGCCGCGTTGTCGAGCACCACCAGGACCCGTCGCTCGGCGAGGAGATTCCGGTAGAGGTCCGCCCGTTCCTCGACGGTGTCGGGCACCGCCGTACCGGCCACCCCGAGTGCCCGGAGGAACCGACCGAGCACCTCGGCCGGATCGACCGGGTCACGGTGGTCGCAGCCGTGGAGGTCGGCGTACATCTGTCCGTCCGGGAAGCTCTCTTGGACGGTGTGCGCGACGTGCACCGAGAGGGCGGACTTGCCGACGCCGCCCGACCCGACCACCGTCACCACCGCCACCCCGGTCCGTGTCGGCGCGGTGAGCAGCCGACGCATCCGTTCGACCTCGACGGTACGGCCGGTGAAGTCGCTGATGTCCGGTGGCAGGAGTCGGGACACGTCGGCGTGCGGCTGCCTGCCGACCGGGCCGTCCGCGGACGCGGCCACCTCCTCGACCGGGTCCTCGTGGCCCTCGCGCAGTATCGACAGGTGTACGCGTTGGGTCTCCGGCTGTGGATCGGCCCCGAACTCGTCGGCCAGCCACCGCCGCCATCTCTCGTAGTGGCTGAGTGCCTCCGCGCTGCGGCCCACCCTGCTCAGGGCCAGCATGAGCTGCCGGACGAGGCGTTCGCGGGACGGGTTGGCCTGGGCGGTCGCCAGCAGTTCGTCGACGATCCCCCGCTGGTTGCCCTGGTCGAGTTCGAGGTCGAAGAGTTCCTCGACGGCGGTGAGGCGGGCGGACTCCAGCCGCTGGCAGACGGTCGCGTAGCTCTCATCGGGGACGTCCCCGCCGAGAACCGGACCCCGCCACAGGTCGAGTGCCCGACCGAGGGTACGGACCGCGCTCGCCGCGTCCGGCTCCTCCCGGGCGGCCTGGGAGAGGGCAAGGAAGTGCTGGGCGTCGACGGCGGACGGGGGCGACTCGAGCCGGTACTCCCCGCCCCGGGTGTGCAGGTGGACCAGGCCGCCGTCAGCGGTGTTGAGCACGGCGCGCAGCTCACTGATCCGGGTCTGCACCACCGCCCTGGCCTGCCTGGGCGGCGCGTCCCCCCAGAGCAGGTCGATCAGCTGACTCGTCGACACCGATTCGTTCGCCCGGAGCGCCAGGATGCCGAGAATGAGCCGTTGTTGCCGGCGGGCGAGTCGTATCGGCCTTCCCCGATGCCACAACTCGACCGGTCCGAGTACCCGAATTTCCACTATAGCCCCCGTTGAGTCCGCCAGTGCTGTGATCCGTCCTGGTCGCCTTTCCTTAACGTCCGCTCAGGACCACGATACTGATCGATTGCGTGGCCGGCATCCCGTGTATCCGGGTACGGCCGGACCGGTCTGTCGGGTGGGTGTCAGGGCGACTCGTCCGGCCAGCGGGCGGTACGGATCCGCCGGTCGGTCGCCGCGACCACGACGGTGATCGCCAGGAGGCCCGCCAGGCTCAGGATCGCGATCGACGACGGTATCCACCGCAGGAGTTGCCCGGAGAGGAACAGGCCGACCGCCGCGCCGGCGGTGAGGATCGTCATGAACGCCGAGATGGCCCGGCCCCGTTGCTCATCGGGTATCTGCCGGAAGATGAGAATGTCGACCAGCACCCGCATCGACGGCCCACCGAGACCGAGCAGGAACAGCGCGGCCGCCAGCCACCACGAACCCCAGGGCAGGGCCAGCGCCGCGATGGTGGCGACCGCCGTGCCGCCGAGCCAGAGCATGAGCGTGCCGGGCCCGAGCGCCCAGTGCAGCGGGCGGACCAGCAGCGTGCCGGCGAGCCCACCCAACGCGAGGCCGGCCGAGGTCAGACCGATCACGGTCGGGGACGCCCCCTGGCGGGTCAGCACCACGATGACGACGAGGATCAGCGGTGCGGTGACCAGGTTCAGCGCCGCGGCGAAGACGGTGGCCGCCCGTAGCGCCGGCACCCGCCAGAGCTGGGCGGGCCCGGCGAGCGCGTGGCGGAGAAGCCGGCCCTTCCCGGCCCCGGTGCCGGCCTCCCTGTCCCGGGCCGGGGGCCGGACGAACACCGCGCAGAAGGCGGACACCAGGAACGAGACGGTGCTGCCCAGGAAGGGCAACGCCGTCGCGGTGGCGTAGAGGAGGCCGGCCAGCGGAGGGCCGGACAGTGCCGCCGCGTGGGTACGGATCTCCTCCTGGGTCAGCGCGGCGGTGAGCTGCCTCGGCGGCACCACCGACCGGACGAGGAGCATCCGGGCCGAGCCGCCGAGCGGCTGGACCGCGCCGACCGCCACCCCGGCGGCCAGCAGGTGCGGCAGGGTGACCGCGTCGAGCGCGACCGCCACCAGGACGCTCGCCGAGGCCGTGGCCCGGACCGATTCCATGGTGATCAGCAGGACCCGCCGGTCGTACGCGTCGACGAGTGCCCCGGCCGGCAGACCGACCAGCAGGGCCACCAGCATCTGCACGGCACCGAACGTGCCGGCCCAGGCCGCCGAGCCGGTGGCGGCCAGGACCACCAGCGGGTAGGCGAGGTCGGTGATCTCCCGCCCGAGGAACGCGAGCGCGGACCCGCTCCACAGGAGCTGGAAGTTGCGGTTGCGCCGCAGCGGGGTTTCGTCGGAAGGTGCCGCGTCGAGAACGGTCGGGACGCCGGGTGGTGCCTCCATCACGTTGCTCCTGGCCTCGAAGGGGTGCTCATCGGGTGGCATCGTCGCCGGCGAGGATGCGGTAGACGTCGCGGCGGACCGACGCCAGCACCCGAGCGGTCCGGTCGAGTTGTGCGTCGGTGCCGGCGGTGGTGACCTGGTTGACGGCGGCGGTCAGGCCGTCGAGCGCGGCCCGGACCTCGACGACCGCGTCGGGCACCAGCCGGGCCGCCGCGGCCCACGGCTCGTGTGTCCGGGCGGGGTCGCCGGTCACTAACGCGTGGCCGGCGTCGGTGAGGTGGCAGCGGCGTTCGGCGCCGGTGCCGGTGGTGACGACCAGGCCCTCGTCCTCCAGTTGCGACAGCGCCGGGTAGACCGATCCGGGGCTGGGCCGCCACCGGCCCCCGCTGCGGTCGGTGATGGCCCGGATGAGCTGGTAGCCGTTGCCCGGCTGCTCGTGCAGCAGCGAGAGCAGCGCCGCCCGCACGTCTCCCCGGCGCATCCGGACCGGCCGTCGGACCCGGCCCGGCGGCGGTGGCGGTGGTGGTGGTGGCGGCAACGGTGGCAGCGGTGGTGGTGGCATGTCCGACGGGTCCGCGTCGGGCCCCAGGTGCACGTGCCGGTCCGTCATCGACAACCTCCACGGTACGCAGGACGAACCCCCCAACGATATATCGCTATGTATCGTCGGGGAAGGAGGTCGGCACCCGTGACCCGCCGACGTCGGAGGCCACCAGGTCCGCTCGCGCCCCGCGCCGTGCCGGTCAACGCGCCGGTGCCCCGGCGAGCGGGCCGGTGCTGAACCGGGTGACCTTGTCCAGCACGTCCCCGCTGTAGAGCCGCCGCGCCTGCTGGACGGCGAACTCGGCCAGATAGAGCCGGAACAGCGCCTGCGGCTCCTCGGCGAGGTTCAGCATCCTGCGGTTCGCCACCACCGCCGGACTGTCCATCCGGGTCACCTCCCGGACGATCGCCGCGTCCATCCCGTCCGCCGGTACGACCTCGTCGAACAGCAACCCGGCCGCCGGCTCGTCGGTGGTGACCCGCCGCCCGACGAGGACGATCTGCCGGGAGAGCCGGCCCCCGGCGACCCGGCCGAGCCGCAGGTTCCCCGCACCGGGGATGATCCCCTCCTGCGCGGCCGGGAGGCTGAAGAAGGCCCCCCGCTCGGCGATCACCCGGTCGCAGGCGAGCAGGATCTGCGCCCCGCCGCCGATCGCGAAGGTGTCCACTGCGGCGATCCACGGCTTCTGCACCGCCCCGTCGTCCCAGGCGTCGTCGCCTCCGCCGGTCAACCCGTGGACGATCTTGGCGAGGTAGCCCAACTCCCGGCGCAGCAGGAAGCCCAGGTACGAGATCCGTCCGGCGTGCAGGGACTTCAGGTTGATCCCGGCGCTGAACACCCGTCGACCGGCGTACCGGGGATGGGTCATCACGCCGCCCCGGAGCACCCCGACCCGCACCGAGGGGGCGAGCAGCGCCAGATCGACGGCGGTCTCCATGTCCTCGACCTGTTCGTTGTCCTCCGCGTTCAGGCAGTCGGCACGCCGCATCGTCAGGTGCGCCGCCCCGTCGCGGACCTCCACCCGGACCGAACGCAGCTCCACCGCGCCGGTCCGCAGCAGCTCCGGCAGCAGGTCACCGGCCCGGCGGGTGGGCCGCCGCATCGCCGCCAGCAGATGCGGGCCGGCCCGGTCGGAACGCAGCACGTGGCTGACCAGGATGCTCTGGTCGACGTCGAGGCCCTCCTTCTCAGCCGGCGGCCGGAGCAGTTCCGCGTCGGACCGGGCCGGGGTCGGCACCAGACCGGGCACCGCCGTGGCGGCTGCGGCGCACAGGTCGTCCAGCCGGAGGAACCGTCGGTGGCCGTCGGTCAGCTCGTCGTAGAGCTGGTCGACGGACGTCCGCAGGAACGCGTCCTTCAGGTCACGCGCCCGGCCGCGGGCCGCCGCGACCGCCTCCCGCTGCCGCGGTGAACGACGGCTCGGGGTGGGACAGCCGGCGAGGAGCCTGTCCAGTGCTGCCTCGGCGGCGGTGACGTCCCGCGCCCCGGCCAGCTGTCCGACCCGCTCAACCGGCGAAGACGACATCACGCGCCTCCTCGTCGTCCCCGTCGCGCAGGACCCGGTCACAGGCGGCCAGGTGCCGACCGAGAGCCTCCTCGAACGGGGTGGTGGTCGCGTCGAGCATCAACTGCCGCCGGACCGCGACGTCGGGCCCCGCGGCGGCGAGCGCGGCCACCGCCACGGCGACGGCGCCCGCGGGGTCGTCGGTCACCTCGTCGACCAGGTCGAGGGCGAAGGCCCGGTCGGCCGGGATCACGTTGCCGAAGAGGACGTCCCGGCGCACCCGGGCGTAACCGGCCTGGTTCACCAGCCGGTACAGCCCCATACCGGGCCAGACCCCTGACCCGGCGGCCGGCAGGTGCAGGCGGGCGTCGGTCGCCGCGATCCGGAGGTCGGTGGCGAGCAGGATCTCCACGGCGGTGCCGCCGCAGTCCTGCCGGGCCACCGCCACCGTCGGCGCGGCCACCCGTTCCCACCGGCGCAGGACGCGCTCCCACTTGTTGACCAGGCTCAGCGCCGGGTGCTTCCGGTCCGGGGGTGTCCCGGTGAGTTCGAGGACGGCGACCCGCCCGGCGGGGGCGTCCTGAACGGTGTCGATGAAGGCGTCGAGTGCGGCGACGACCGCCGCCGTGAGGGGCAGGGTGCCGTCGACGACGTGCTGGAGGGGCATGTCTTCTCCCAGGTCGGGTGGGGGCTCTTCACCCAGGTCGGGTGGGGACGGTCGGGTCACCAACGGACCAGGGCGGTCTCGATGGTGGAGCCCGGACCCATGGTCATGAACACGCCGTACTCGCCGGGGCGGACGGTGGCTTCGCGCAACAGCCGTTCGTAGGAGAACAGGAACGATCCGCTGGACAGGTTGCCGTAGTCGCGCAGCACGCTGATGGTGTGCCGCAGGTCGTAGCGGGTCAGGCCGAGGTTCACCCCGACGGCGTCGATGACCTTCTTGCCCCCCGAGTGGACCAGCCAGTGGGCGACGTCGTCCTGCCGCAACCCGGAACGGCCGAGCAGCCGGTCCACCGTCGCCCTGGCGTGCGCGCCGACCACGTACGGGATGTCGGGGTCGAGGTAGAAGCTGAAGCCGTTCTGGGCGGTGTCCCAGTCGTACCGCATCGCGTCCACCGCCTCGGGGATGATGCAGCTGGTGAAGTCGACGATCCGGGGCGTGGTCCGGTGGGGGACGGTGTCGTCGTCCCGACCGCCGGCGACCAGCGCGACCGCCGCCGAACCGTCCCCGAAGAGGCTGTTCACCACCGAGGTACGCATCGTGCTGTCGAAGACGTACGCCGCCGAGCAGGCCTCGATGCAGACCATCACCGCCAGCTCGCCCGGGTTGCTACGGGCCCAGCCAGCGACCACGTTCAGACTGTTCAGGCCGGCGTTGCATCCCATGCCGACCACGTCGGCGCGACTGACGTGCCGGTCGAGCCCCAACTCCCGGATGAGCAGCGCGCTGAAACCCGGGGTCAGGAAGCCGGTGGAGGTGACACAGCACAGGTAGCGCACGTCGGAGAGGTCCGCCCCGGTCTGCTTGAGGCACTCGTGCACCGCCCGGACGCCCATCGCCACGCCCTGCTGCTTGTGCTTGGCGAGGAGCTGTCCGGTGGTCTCCATGACGCGGGTGCCGTCCGGCCCCGCCTCGGGGAGGGTGAGGAACCGGCGCTCGATGGCGCTGTTGAGGTACACCGACCGGATGCGGGGATCGCGGACGTCGAGGATGTCCAGCAGTTCCCGCTGGGTGTATCCGGTCGGCGGGACGGCCGTGCCGACCGCGAGGACGCGGGCCATGTCGTGGGTTCCGAGCGCCGGCGGCGGCGCGGCGCGGAGCAGTCCCGGATGGGGCAGTGGCGCGGTCGCGGTGCTCACCGGTACGTCCACCCCCACATCCGTTTCCGGCTCCTGATCAGGCGTTTCGCGTTCCGGATGGTCACGAGTCGCTCATCCTTTCGGTGATGACGGGGCCGAGCACCGACATGGCCTCGGCCTTGACGATGTCGAGATGTCCGCAGTCCAGGTCGTGGAACTCCGCCGGCCCGGTCAGGTACGGCCGCCAGGCCAGGTCGGAGCCCCTGTGGTGCCGGGTGGCCACGAAGCCGAGCGCCGGCCCGTCGAACCGGCCCGGGGTGTGCGCGGCCATCGCCCGCAGGTTCGCCTTCGTCACTGCGAGCAGGCGGTCCACCGTCGGGTCGTCGAGGGACGCCAGCGGACTTCCCGCCGCGACCAGTGCCGCCCGGGGGTTCCCGTCGCCGACGGCCACCCCGTCCAGCCCGACGCGGCGGGCGTCGGCGTCGCTGACCGCGACGGGGCCGTCCCCGCCGGGATGCGCGTCGAGCAGGACGAGCAGGGCGACCTCCTCGCCCCGGGCGCGCAGCTCCACCGCCACCTGGTGGGCCACCGTCCCCCCGAACGACCAACCCAGCAACAGGTACGGGCCGGTGCCCCGGAGCCTGGTGACGGTCTCCCGGTACCCCGCCGCCAGGTCGGCCACGGTCCGGTCGTCGACCGGCCCGTCGGCGAGCCGGGGATCCTGCAGGGCGTACACGGGACGGCCGGCCGGGACGAACCGGGGCAGCGCCGAGTAGCCCCAGCCCAGGCCGTTGGCCGGAGGGAACACGAACAGCGGCGGCCGGTCGCCGTCGGCGCGGTAGGAGAGCACCGCCTCCAACCCGGTCGGTCCGGTGTGCTCCAGGACCCGGTCGACGACCCGGTCGAGCTGGGCGACGGTCGGAGCGGCGAAGACCGCCCGTACCCCCACGTCTACGCCGAGGACGGCGGCGATCCGGCTGACCAGGCGCGGAGTGAGCAGGGAGTGGCCGCCGAGGTCGAAGAAGCTGGTGTCGATCCCCGGGGTGGGCACCCCCAGCACCTCGGCGAACAGGTCGGCGAGGACCTGCTGCCGGGGGCTGGCCGGTGCCCTGCCGCCGGTGGGGCGGGGCGGCCGGGGCAGCGCCGACCGGTCCACCTTGCCGTTGGCGTTGGTGGGCAGCACGTCCAGCACGACCAGTGCCGAAGGGACCATGTATTCGGGAAGCCGGGCGGCCAGGTGGGTGCGGAGAGCCTCCGGGTCGGGATCGGCACCGGGCCGCCGGGCCACGTACCCGACCAGGGTCCGGTCGCCGGTCCCGGCCACCGGGGCCACCACCACCGACGCGGAGACGTCCGGATGGGTGTCCAACACGGCGCTGATCTCGCCCGGCTCGATCCGGTGACCACGGATCTTGATCTGGTCGTCGGAGCGGCCCACGTATTCCAGGTGCCCGTCGCGGGCCCAGCGGACCAGGTCGCCGGTGCGGTACATCCGGGATCCCGGTCGGCCGTACGGGTCGGCCACGAACCGCCCGGCGGTCAGCGCCGGCCGCCTCAGGTAACCCCGGGCCACCCCCGCGCCGGCCAGGTAGAGTTCGCCGACGGTCGCCTCCGGCACGGGCCGCAACGCATCGTCGAGCACGTATGCCCGGGTGTTGGCGATCGGCCGCCCGATCGGGGGTGCGCCGGGGCGTCCGTCGACGACCGCGGTGGTGGAGTAGACCGTCGTCTCGGTCGGTCCGTACAGGTTGACCACCTCACGACCGTGGTCGCGCATCCGTTCGGCGAGCCGCCGGGGCAGCGCCTCCCCGACGCTGAGCATGCGCAGCCCGCGCACCGCCTCCGGGGCGAGGCCGATCAGCACCTGCCACAGGCTCGGCGTGCCCTGCATGGCCGTGATCCCCCGACGCCGCAGCAGCGTCGCCAGCCCGGCGGGATCCCGTGCCGTGTCGCGGGGCACCAGCACCACCGTGGCGCCGGACACCAGTGGGCTGAGCAGCTCGACCACCGACGCGTCGAACGCGACGGTGACGGTCGCCGCGATCCGGTCGGCCGGGCCGAACCGCAGCCGGTCCCGCATCGCCAGGAGCAGGTTGACCAGGTTGGCGTGGGTGACCACGACCCCCTTGGGCCGCCCGGTCGAACCGGACGTGTACAGCACGTAGGCGGCCTGCCCCGGTCCGGCGGCCCCGTCGGCGGGGCCGGCGCACGGGGACAGCGGGCCGCTGCGCCGTCCGTCCAGCAGGAAGCGCGGGCAACCGTCCACGTCGGGCAGTCCGTCGCTGCTCGCCCGGTCGGTCAGGAGCAGTACCGGCCGGGTGTCGTCCAGGACGAACGAGATCCGCCCCGCCGGATACCCGGTGTCGATCGGCAGATAGGCCCCACCGGCCTTCCAGATCGCCAGGATCGCCACCAGGACCTGTTCCGTACGGGCCAGGGCCAGGGCGACGAAGCGTTCCGGTCCGACCCCGCAGCGGCGCAGCGACCCGGCGAGCAGCTCGGCCTGTTCGTCCAACTCGCGGTAGGTCAGCCGCCGGTCACCGGCCATCACCGCGACGGCGTCCGGGGTGACGGCCACCTGCCCGGTGAACAGGTCGGTGACCCGGACGTCGGGCACCGGACGGGCCGTGTCGTTGCGGCTCTCCAGCAGCCGGTGCCGATCGTCGTCGTCGAGCAGGTCGACCGCACCGATCCGTCGCGCGGGGTCGGCCGCCGCGGTCTCCAGCACCCGGGCGAGCTGTCCGGCCAGCAGCTCCGCCGACGCCCGGTCGAACAGGTCGTCGGCGTACTCGACGATGCCCCTGATCCCGGCCGGTCGACCCGCCTGGTCGAACTCCTCCGCCAGGTAGAACGACAGGTCGAACTTGGCCACGTCGTGTCTCGGACGGTACGGCGCACCGGGCAGCCCGAGCAGGCGCACGTCCCCGCTGCCGCCGCTGGCGAGCAGGAAGAACACCTGGAAAAGCGGGTGCCGGCCCAGCGACCGGGCCGGTTGGAGGTCCTCGATCAGCCGCTCGAACGGCAGGTCCTGGTGGTCGAAGGCGGCCAGGTCGGCGTCCCGGACCCGGCGCAGCAGCTCGGTGAAGGAGGGATCGCCGGAGGTGTCGGTGCGCAGCACCAGCGAGTTGACGAACAGACCCACCAGGTCGTCCAGGGCCTCGTCGAGCCGACCGGACACCGCCGTGCCGAGCGGGATGTCCGGGCCGCAGCCGAGCCGGGTGAGCAGCGTCGCGATGCACGCCTGGACCACCATGAAGACCGTCGCGTGCTCGCCCTGCCCGAGGTCCCGCAGCCGGGCGTGGGTGGCCGCGCCGACCGCGAACGGCACCGTGCCGCCCCGGTACGAGGCGGCGGCCGGGCGTGGCCGGTCGACGGGCAGGGGCAGCTCCTCGGGCGACCCGCGGAGGGTCCGCCGCCAGAAGTCGAGTTGCCGACGCACCTCGCTCGCCGGGTCGTCGTCGGCACCGAGCAGTTCCCGCTGCCACAGGGTGTAGTCGGCGTACTGCACGGGCAACGGCTCCCATGCCGGCGGGCCGCCGCCGAGGCGGGCCTCGTACGCCATGGTCAGGTCCCGGCTCAGCGGACCCATCGACGTGCCGTCGGCGGCGATGTGGTGCACGAGGAGGACCAGCAGGTGATCGCGGTCGTCCGTGGTGAGCAGCCACACCGCCAACGGCGGCCCGGTGACCAGGTCGAACGTCAGGCCACACAGCTCGGCGACCCGCGCGTCCACCCGGTCGGCGGCGACCCTCTCGTGAGAGACCTCGACCCGTGCCCGGGCGGCCGGCAGGACCTGCTGGACGGGCTCGCCGTCCACCTCGCGGTAGACGGTGCGCAGCACCTCGTGCCGGGCCACGACGTCGGCGACCGCCGCCCGTAGGGCGGCCGGGTCGACCGGGCCGGTGATCCGGTTCACCACCGGCACGTTGTAGGTCGCCGACGGTCCCTCCATCCGGCCCAGGAACCACAGCCGACGCTGGGCGTACGACAGGGGTATCGCGGTGCCGGTCGTCGGCCCGGCCGTCACCGTTTCCTCCAGACGGTGACGTGTGACTCGAAGTAGTCGTACTCCCGGGGGTTCTGCCGCAGGACGCCGGGTTCGTCGACCTCGGCGACCAGGTCGAAGTGGCCGGCGAGCAACGCCTTGAGGGCGGTCTCGCTCGGTGTGCCGGTGGCCGCGGACCCGAGCCACTCGTCGGGGTGGCTGTACTCCGGATACCACGACCAGGGGCAGGCGACCATCAGCAGCCCGCCGGTGCGCAGGATCGCCGTGGACCCGGTGAACTGTTCCAGGCACGCCGCCGGCCGGGCGACCCGGTCCAGCACGTTGGACAGGACGACGGCGTCGAACGGCTGCTCCCCGACCCGCAGCGCGTTGGCGTCGCCGACCTCGAAGGCCACCCGTGCCCGGTCACCCGGCTCGACGAGGATGGACACCTCCCGGTGGAACGGCCCCTGCTCGATGACGGAGAACGTGCCGCCGCCGTGGTGGGTCAGCGCCTGGGCGATCTCCACCGACCGGCGGCTGATGTCCACGCCGACCACCTGGTCGGTCACCCACGCGCCGAGGGCGTGGGTGACCCCGCCGACGCTGCACCCGACGTCGAGCGCGCGGGCGACGCTGGTGCCGGTGCGCTGGGCGCACGAACGCAGCAGGTCCGACAGGCGCTGGCAGTATCCGTGGGCCATGGCCAGGGGATGCCCGCTCTGGTGGAAGACGTCCTCGAGACTGCCGTAGTGCATGAGCAGGTACTTGGACAGGTCACGTGAGGCGTCGTAGGGGGCGCTGGCCTCGTGTTCGTACAGCTCGTCACCCTTGAGCAGGGCAGGGGGGAACATCACGGTACGTCCTTTCGATCGGTGTCACGGGCCGCCGACCGGGCCCGCAGCGTCGGTCGGGCCGGCCTGGCCGAGACCAGCCACGGCTCCAGCGCGCCGACGGTGGGGTTCTCGAAGAGCTGCCGGACGCCCACCTCGACGCCCAGCGCGGTACGGACCCGGTTGACCAGGCGGGTGGCGAGCAGCGAGTGGCCGCCGAGGTCGAAGAAGTCGTCGTCCACGCCGACCTCCGGCAGGCCGAGGACGTCGGCGAAGAGCCGGCAGAGCACCTCCTGCCGGGCGGTCCGCGGACCGGCCCCGGCGCCGGGGGTGTGGGTGGGTGCCGGCAGCGCCTTCCGGTCGAGCTTGCCGTTGGCGGTGACCGGCAGTGCGGTCATGGTGACGAAGGCGCCGGGCACCATGTAGTCCGGCAGCCGGGCACCGAGGTCACGGCGCAGGACGACCGGGTCGACGGGGTCTGCGGTGGGCACCAGGTAGGCGACGATCCGCTTGTCGCCGGGCTGGTCCTCGCGGACCACCACGGCGGCCTGCCGGACGTCGTCCCGGCCGGTGAGCGCGTTCTCGATCTCGCCCAGCTCGATCCGGTAGCCGCGCACCTTCACCTGGTCGTCGGTGCGGCCGAGGAAGAGCAGACTCCCGTCGGTGTTCCAGCGGGCCAGGTCACCGGTGCGGTACAGCCGGCCGCCGGGAGGCCCGAACGGGTCGGCGACGAAGCGGGCGGCGGTGGTCCCCGGCTGGCGCAGGTAACCACGGGCGGTACCGGACCCGGCGAGGTAGATCTCGCCGGGCACCCCGGCCGGGACGGGCTGGAGACGGCGGTCCAGCAGGTGCACGCCGGTGTACGCCATCGGACGTCCGAGGGGGACCGTCGCCGGCACGTCCTCCCCGTGCCGCCAGGGGTACTGGGTGACACACAGCGTCATCTCGGTGGGGCCGTAGGTGGTGCGGACCACCGTGTCGGGGCAGTGCTCGACGGTGCGCGCGACGGCCCGGGCGGAGATGACGTCCCCACCCGTGGTCACCTCGTCCAACTCCCGGAAGACGTCGACCAGTTCGTCGGCGACGACCCGGAACAGCCCGGCGGTGAGGCTCAACCGGGTGATGCCGTGGGTGCGGACCAGCCGCTGGAGCACGGCCGCCGCCACGGCGTCGGGCGGTGCCACGACGACTGTTCCGCCGTGCAGCAGAGGACCCCAGAGTTCCCAGGTGGAGGCGTCGAAGGCGTGCGGGGAGTGCAGCAGGATGCGGTCCCCGGCGTGCAGCGCCCAGCTGGGGTCGCGGACCAGGTCGACGACGCCCTGGTGGGTGATCTGGATGCCCTTCGGCTCGCCGGTGGAGCCGGACGTGTACATGACGTAGCAGAGCTGCTGCGGGTGGACCGGCGGGAGCGGCACCGCCGCGTCGGCGTCCCGGGGCGTCCCGGTCAGCACGACCCGGCCGGCGGCCCGCTCGTCGTTCGCCAGCTCGTGGGCCTGGAACGAGTCGTCCACCAGCAGGACCGGTGAGGCGGTGTCCGCGGCCACCGCGCGCATCCGCTGCACCGGGTAGGCGGTGTGGATCGGCAGGTACGCGCCACCGGCCTTGAGCACCGCGAGGAACGCGACCACGAGGTCCACCGACCGCTGCATGAGCACCGGTACGGGCGTTTCGTCGCCGACGCCGTTGGCGCGTAGCGTCCGGGCCAGCCGCTCGGCCCGGTCCCGCAGCTCGGCGTAGCTGAGGGTGACCCCACCCTCGGTGAGGGCGGGCGCGTCGGGCGTCCGTGCGGCCTGTTCGTCGAAGGCGGCGACCACGCTGCACGGCACCACGGGCGGGTCGTCGGCCTCGGCGTGCAGCTGCCGCCGTTCCCGGGTGGTGAGGACGTCCAGGCTGCCGACCGGGATGGCCGGTCGGAGCGCGACCTGCTGCAGGATCGCCACCAGCCGTTCCCCGAGCGCCGCGGCCGTCGCGGTGGTGAACAGGTCGGTGGCGAACGTGAGGGTGATCTGGAGGTCGGCGTCGACCGGTTCGTCGGCGACCGTGAAGTCGAGGTCGAACTTCGCGACCGCCAGTCTGGTCGGCTCCGGTGCGGTCTCCAGCCCGGGCAGCGGGGTCGAGGTGGGCGTGCGGTCGGCCCGGGACAGGGCGACCTGGAAGAGGGGGTGTCGGGCGAGGGTGCGGGTGGGTTGGAGGTGGGCGACGAGGCGGTCGAAGGGGAGGTCTTGGTGGTCGAGGGCGGTGAGGGTGGTGTCGCGGACGCGGTGGAGGAGGTCGGTGAAGGTGGGGTTGCCGCTGGTGTCGGTGCGTAGGACGAGGGTGTTGACGAAGAAGCCGATGAGGTTGTCGAGGGTGTCGTCGGTGCGTCCGGCGACGACGGTGCCGAGGGGGATGTCGGTGCCGCAGCCGAGGCGGGTGAGGAGGGTGGCGATGGCGGTTTGGATGAGCATGAAGAGGGTGGCGTCGTGGGTGCGGGCGATGGTGCGGAGTGTGGTGTGGGTGTGGGTGGGGATGGTGAGGTCGATGCGGCCGGCGTGGTGGGTGGGGTGTGCGGGGCGGGGGTGGTCGGTGGGTAGGGGCAGCTCGTCGGGCAACCCCGCCAGGACCGTTCCCCAGTGGTCCAGTTGCCGGCGCAGCTCACTGCCCGGGTCGTCGGCGTCGCCGAGCAGGTCGCGCTGCCACAGCGTGTAGTCGGCGTACTGGACGGGCAACGGCTCCCGGTCGGGTTCGTGCCCGTCGACCCGGGCCGCGTACGCGTCGGCGAGGTCCCGGCCGAGCGGTCCCATCGACGCGCCGTCACCGGCGATGTGGTGCAGGTTGACCACGAGCAGGTGCTCGTCCGCCAGGTCGTCGCGGCTGACCAGCCGGACCGTGAGGGGGGTTTCCCGGGCCAGGTCGAAGGCGCGGGCGGAGGCGGCGCGCACCGCCTCCTCCTGCCGCTCGGCGTCGGGCACCCGCTGGTGGATGAACTCGACCAGCCCCGGTGCGACAGGCAGCACGTGCTGGGTGGGCTCACCGTCCACCTCGACGTAGACGGTGCGCAGCACCTCGTGCCGGGCGACCAGGTCGTCGACGGCGGCGCGGAGGGCCGGTACGTCCACCCTGCCCGTGATCCTGGTGGTGACCGGCACGTTGTACGTCGCCGACGGTCCCTGCACCGAGTGCAGGAACCACAGTCGACGCTGGGCGAAGGACAGCGGCAGCGGGTCGGGCCGCCGGACGGCCACCGTCACCGGGGGACGGCGGGTGCCGGTGGTGAGCCGGGGTTCGAGGGCGGCGACGGTGGGGTTGGCGAACAGGTCCCGTACCCCGACGTCGACGCCCAGGACGCCGCGCACCCGGTTGACCAGGCGGGTGGCCAGCAGCGAGTGACCACCCAGGTCGAAGAAGTCGTCGTCGACGCCCACCTCGGGCACCCCGAGGACGGCGGCGAAGAGCTGGCAGAGCACCTCCTGCCGGGCGGTGCGCGCAACGGCCCGGCCGGCGGTCGGGTACCCGGGCGCGGGCAGGGCGTTGCGGTCGAGCTTGCCGTTCGGGGTCATCGGCAGCGCGGCCATGGTGACGAAGGCGGCCGGGACCATGTAGTCGGGCAGCCGGTCGCCGACCGCCCCGCGGAGCGCCGACAGGTCGAGGTCGTCGTCCTCGGGCACCAGGTACGCGACGATCCGCCGGTCACCGGGTTGGTCCTCGCGGACCACCACGGCTGCCTGGCGGACCCCGGGGTGGCCGGTGAGGGTGGTCTCGACCTCGCCCAGCTCGATCCGGAAGCCCCGGATCTTGACCTGGTCGTCGGTACGACCGAGGAAGTGCAGCCGCCCGTCGCGGTCCCACCTGACCAGGTCACCGGTCCGGTACAGCCGGCTCCCGGCCGGCCCGTACGGGTTGGCCACGAACCGGCTGGCGGTGAGCTCCGGCCGGTTCACGTAACCTCGGGCGAGGCCCTCCCCGGCCACGTACAGCTCCCCGGCCACCCCCACCGGCACCGGCCGCAGCGTCGCGTCCAGCGCGTAACAGGCGGTGTTCGCCACCGGCGTCCCGATGGTCACCGGCTGGCCATGGGGCAGGGGGCCGCCGCTGGCGCAGACGGTCACCTCGGTCGGACCGTACGAGTTGATCAGCCGGTGGTCGGCCGCCCAGGTGTCCACCAGCCACTGCGGGCACGCCTCGCTGGCGGTGATGACCGTCGCCCCGGCCGGCAGGATGCTCGTCGGCAACGTGGCGAGCAGGCTCGGGGTGACCGTGACGTGGGTGGTCAGGCCGAGCTGGTCGCGGTCGGCCTCCGCCGGCAGGAGCAGCCGTTCCGGGTCGAACGGTACGACCGCACCACCAGCGAGCAGCGCCATGTACATCTCCCACACCGACCCGTCGAAGCCGATCGAGGCGAGCTGGAGGATCCGGCTGCCCGGCCGGACACCGAAGTCCCGCCGGTAGCGGTGGGCCAGGCGACTGATCCCCCGGTGGGTGACGGTCACGCCCTTCGGCTGCCCGGTCGAACCGGACGTGTAGATCACATAGGCGCCGTGGTCCAGGGCGAGTGGCGGCCGTGGCTCGTCGGTGGGCAGGGTCGACACCTCCCGCCACAGGTCACCGCCGACCAGGACGGTCTTGGCCGCCGGGGAGCCCGGCAGGTGGGCGGGGTCGTCGACGAGGATGACCGCCGGCGCGGTCTGCCCCAGGACGAACTGCTTCCGGACGGTGGGGTACGCCGGGTCGACCGGCACGTAGCAGCCACCCGCCTTGGCCACCGCCAGCAGGCAGGTGACCAGCTCCACCGACCGGCGCATCGACACCGCGACGTGCACGTCCGGGCCGACGCCGTGCGCCGTCAGGTAGTGCGCCAACCGGTTCGCCCGCAGGTCCAGCTCGCGGTAGCTGAGCTGGCCGGCGGCGTGCGCCACCGCGACAGCGTCCGGGTTCCGGCGGACCTGGTGGGCGAAGAGCGCCGGCACGGTCTCCGGGACGACCCGGGCAGCCGAGGCGTTGAAACCGTTCAGCAGTTTCTCGCGCTCGCCCTCGGTGAGTACGTCGGTCGCCGTCACCCTGCGGGCCGGGTCGGTGGCGAGCTGCGTCAGCAGGTTCACCAGCCGCTGCCCGACCGCCGCCGCGCCGGCCCGGGTGAACAGGTCCTCCGCGTAGGTGAGGCTCAGCTCCAGTTCGCCGTCGTCGTGCGCGACGAAGCCGAAGAACAGGTCGAACTTGGCCGTGTCGAACGGCGGCTTCTCCGACCGCACGGACAGCGGGTCCAGGGTCAGCACGAGCCCCCGGTCGACGGCGAACGCGACCTGGAAGAGGGGGTGTCGGGCGAGGGTGCGGGTGGGTTGGAGGTGGGCGACGAGGCGGTCGAAGGGGAGGTCTTGGTGGTCGAGGGCGGTGAGGGTGGTGTCGCGGACGCGGTGGAGGAGGTCGGTGAAGGTGGGGTTGCCGCTGGTGTCGGTGCGTAGGACGAGGGTGTTGACGAAGAAGCCGATGAGGTTGTCGAGGGTGTCGTCGGTGCGTCCGGCGACGACGGTGCCGAGGGGGATGTCGGTGCCGCAGCCGAGGCGGGTGAGGAGGGTGGCGATGGCGGTTTGGATGAGCATGAAGAGGGTGGCGTCGTGGGTGCGGGCGATGGTGCGGAGTGTGGTGTGGGTGTGGGTGGGGATGGTGAGGTCGATGCGGCCGGCGTGGTGGGTGGGGTGTGCGGGGCGGGGGTGGTCGGTGGGTAGGGGCAGCTCGTCGGGCAACCCCGCCAGGACCGACCGCCAGTAGGTCAGCTGGCGGTTCGCCCGGCTGTCCGGGTCGTCGTCGGCACCGAGCAGGTCGCGCTGCCACAGGGCGTAGTCGGCGTACTGGATCGGCAACGGCTCCCACGCCGGGGCCGTCCCGGCGAGGCGGGCGGCGTACGCCGTCGCCAGGTCGCGGCTCAGCGGCCCCATCGAGGTCCCGTCGGCGGCGATGTGGTGCAGCGAGATCGCCAGCAGGTGCTCCCGCGCGTCCAGGCTGAACAGCCGGACCCGGACGGGCAGCTCGCGGGTCAGGTCGAACGGCTGCGCGCAGACCTCGACCAGGGCCTCGTCGGCCTCGTCGGCGGTGACCGCCCGGTGGGCGAAGTCGACCCGCACCCGGTCGGCCGGCAGCACCCGTTGCGACGGTTCCCCGTCGACCTCCACGTACACGGTGCGGAGCACCTCGTGCCGGCTGACCACGTCCCCGACGGCCGCATCGAGAGCCGCCACATCCACCGCGTCCCGGATCCGGGTGACCACGGGGATGTTGTACGTCGCCGAGGGGCCTTCGAGGCGGTCGAGGAACCACAGTCGGCGCTGCGCGAAGGACAACGGGACCATCACTGTTGCTCACTTTCCGAGTGGGGGAGGACGCGTACGGACCGCGCGGGGTTCAGGCCCGGACGGGGCCGGCCGGCGCGGGCCCCTCGCTGATCCCGGTCGGGCACAGGTGGCTCAAGGACGGGCGGATCCGCCGACGGCGCGACCGTCGTCGGGGCGGTGGTGGATCGGAGTCCGGCGCACCCGTGGTCGTGGGCGGAGCGCTCCGACGGCAGCCTGCGACCTCGTCGCCGTCACGCTCCTACGGCGGGCGGGGCCGGTACGGGGCGAATCACGTCCGCACCGGAGAAGCCCCTGTCGGGCCGCCCGGCGGCGAACGAGGGGGCCGCCGGGCAGGCGGGTGCGGGGCGGTTCGTGCTCTGCGCCTGTTGCCGCCCCGGGAGTCGAAGAGTTCGTCGCCGGGTCAGGTCCGCGGGGCCACGTCCGGTAGCTCGCCGGAGCGCATCGCCTCGACGAGACTGCGCGGTCGCATGTCCACCCAGTTCGTCTCCACCCAGGCGAGCGCCTCGGCGCGGCCCGCGTCGGCCAGGGCGACCGTCCAGCCCGCGGGCACCTCGGCGAAGACGGGCCACAGGCAGTGCTGTCCCTCGTCGTTCACCAGGACCATGAAGCGGGCGTTCTCGTCATCGAAGGGGTTCACTGGGTGCTCCTCGCGGGTCCACCTGGACAGCCGCCCGTAGGTCGGTGCGGCCCGGTAAATACTGGTGGTTGTCCTTCACCGCGAACTTCCCGGCGACTCACCGTCACTTATCCATCACTTACCATTACTGGTCACGGTGCGTGCAGGTACCGCGACCGCGCCGGTGAGCCGGTTGGCCAAGGCACTGGCGAAGGTGAATCCGACAGGGCGGCATCCGCCTTGGACGCCGAGCAGCGTCGGCTCCCCGGGCCGGAACACCCCTACAGCTATCTGACCGCGGCTCGGCTCCGCGCGCTCAGAGATCCCGCGCGCCGGGCGTTGGTCGTGGACACTCGAGGGAGGCCAGCAGGCGCAGCCCGTCTTCGGCGGGGCTTTCGGCCGGCGCCGACAGGACGATCAGTTCCCTGCCCGACCCGTCGGGCAGGGCGAAGTTCTCCTGGTGCAGTTCCAGCAGCCCGACCAGCGGGTGCCGGAAGGCCTTGGGTCCGTGTGCGCGGGCGCGCACGTCCGCCCGGGCCCAGAGGCGGCGGAAGCGCTCGCTGCCCATCGACAGTTCGCCGATGAGCGAGGCCAGGCGGGGATCGTCGGGGTGCTTTCCGGCGGCCAGGCGAAGGTGCCCGACCACGTCGAGGGTGCACGTCTCCCACTGCGCGTAGAGGCCCCGCACATCCTCTTCGAGGAAGATGTGCCGGGCGGTGTTCAGGCCGGTCGTGTCGCGGCCGTAGAGGAGCCCGGCGAGGCGGTTGCCGGCGACCACGTCCATCCGGTGGTCCATGATCAGGGCGGGGGCGTCGACGATCAGGTCGAGTACCCGGAGCAGCTCCGCCCGCAGGCGACCGGTCGGTGCCCTGGTGCGACGGCGGCGCTGCCGGGCCAGCCGGTACAGGTGACCGCGTTCGGTCTCGTCGAGTCCGAGGACACGGGCGAGCGCGTCGAGGACCTGTTCCGAGGGTTGGGTGGCGCGGCCCTGCTCCAGGCGTACGTAGTAGTCGACGCTGACCCCGGACAGGTGGGCGACCTCTTCGCGACGCAGCCCCTCGACGCGGCGCCGGTTGTCGGTCGGGATGCCGGCGACGGACGGGTCGACCCGGGAGCGCCGGGTACGCAGGAAGCCCGCGAGATCGTCCATGGCCTCCAGTATCGCTCCGGCGACACGGGTGCGGGTGGTCCTGCCGTTACCAGGAAGTCCCGTCCGACGGAACCGGCGTCCCTGAACGGCGCGGTCCCGGCCGTCGAGCATGGGTGGCGACACACGTCGTCGAAGGGACAGCCATGAAGACGCTCATCGTCTACGCCCATCCGGAGCCGCGTTCGCTGAACGGCTCGCTGAAGGATCTCGCGGTGTCCACACTCGAAGCCGCCGGTCACGAGGTGCGGGTGAGCGACCTGTACGCGATGAACTGGAAGGCCGTGGTGGACGCGGCCGACTTCGGCGGGTACGCCACGAGCCCGCTGCGGGTGACCCCGAGTTCGGGCCGGGCGTACGACGCCGGTGCACTCACCCCCGAGGTGCGGGCCGAACAGGAGAAGCTGCTCTGGGCCGACACGGTGATCTTCCAGTTCCCCCTGTGGTGGTACACCATGCCGGCCATCCTCAAGGGCTGGGTGGACCGGGTGTTCTCCTTCCACTTCGCCTACGGCGTGGGCGTGCACGACGAGACCCGCTACGGCGAGCGTTTCGGGGAGGGGACACTGCTCGGGCGGCGGGCGGTCCTCTCGGTGACCATCGGCGGCCCGGAGTCGCAGTACACGGATCGCGGGATCAACGGCCCGATCGAGGACCTGCTGTTCCCGATCCACCACGGCATCCTCTACTACCCGGGGCTGGAGGTGCTGCCGCCGTTCGTGCTGTACCGCGCCGACCGGATCTCCGGTGACGAATTCGCCGACGCCGCGAAGAGGTGGCAGGAGCGACTGTTGACACTGGAGACGACCGCGCCGATCGCGTTCCGGCGACAGAACTCCGGTGACTACGAGATCCCGTCACTACGGCTGAAGGAGGGCCTGGAGACGCCCGGTCGCAGCGGTTTCGCCCTGCACGTGCGGGATTAGCCGCCCGGGTCGGTTCACCACGTGGAGGAGACCGTGGCGGTGCCGACCGTACGCCCGGTGTGGTCGTGGGCGGTGACCGTCGGCGGCCGGCGGGAGGACCAGACCACGATCAGGTGACCGTGCCGGGGAACGGGCAGGTGGCGGCCGTCGGCACGGAGTTCGGCGACCCCGTGGCCGACGAGCACCGCCGACCCCCGTACCCATCGCGTCGCCCGGGACGGCGGGGAGCCACCGTCGCGCACGACGGCGGCACCCGCACCCGACATCACCTGGTACGGCCCGAGATCGTCGCGGGCCCGCTCGAACGCTCCCGCGGTGGGGCCCGCGTCCGACGATCCACCGCCGCCGAGCATCCGCCAGACGCCGTGGTCGTCGACGGCCAGCAGGTGTGTCTCGTCCCAGTGGCACCCGACGCCCCGACGCAGGAACCGGGTGGCGGCGACGTCGCCGTCCACGTCGACCGCGACCGGCGCGAAGCGACGGCGTCGACTCAGCCGCACGGGGCCGTCCGGCATCCCGGACGTGATCAGGCGCAGGCTCTCGGCCAGGGCGTCGTACGCCATCCGTCGACCGTACCCGAGCCGGGGCCCCCGGGTCGCGGGTCGACCACCCACGGGCGGAAGCGTCCCGGCTTCCGGGCGTGGTCGATCCGGCCCGGACCGTGTCATGCTGCACGGACCCGACGGGAGGACGGCGATGGCTGCTGGCGATGCCGTAGAGGTCCGGCCGGCGCGGGGGCTGCTGCGACCGCTGATGTCCGGGGCGACGCTGATCGCGGTCCTGGCGTTGCTGTTCGGGCTGCCCTGGTGGACGCTGACGGTGGCGGCGCGCTGGCCGACGCCGGTGGTGGCCGCCGGCACGGCGGTGTCCGTCGTCGCGGTGGTCGCGTTCCCCGTCCTGATGTATCTCGGGCACGGCCGCCGTCGGCTGGATGCGGCGGCCCGTGCGGGCGACACCCTCCTCGGCCTGGTCTGGATCCTCTTCGTCTGGGCGCTGCTCGGCAACGTGGCCCGGCTCCCGCTGGCCGCCGCCGGGGTCGCCGATCCGGTGCGGTCCCGGGTGGTGGCGGTCGGCGTGGCGGCCGTCTCGACCGTCCTGGCCGTCTGGGGGTACGTCGAGGCGATGCGGGTGCCCCGGGTCCGGCGGGTGGACGTCACCCTGGACCGGCTGGGTGCCGGTCTCGACGGGGTCCGGGTGGCGCTGCTGACCGACACCCACTACGGCCCGATCGACCGGGCCCGCTGGTCGGCCCGCACCATCGAGGTGGTCAACGGCCTGGCCCCCGACATCGTCTGCCACACCGGCGACATCGCCGACGGCACGGTCGAGCAGCGCCGGGCACAGGCGGCGCCGCTGGGTGCCGTGCGGGCGCGGCTGGCCCGGGTGTACGTGACGGGCAACCACGAGTACCACGGCCAGGCACAGGGCTGGGTCGACCAGATGCGGACCCTGGGCTGGGAGCCGCTGCACAACCGGCACCTCGTGGTGGAGCGGGGCGGCGCACGGCTCGTCGTCGCCGGGGTGGACGACGTGACCGCCGCCTCGTCCGGTGTCGCCGGTCACCGGGCCGACCACGCGGCGGCGCTCGCCGGCACCGACCCGCAGTTGCCGGTGCTGCTGCTGGCGCACCAGCCGAAGCAGATCGGCGACGCGGTGGCGGCCGGCGTGGACCTGCAACTGTCCGGGCACACCCACGGCGGTCAGATGTGGCCGTTCCACTACCTGGTCCGGCTCGACCAGCCGGTCGTGCAGGGCCTCAGCCGGCACGGCCGGACCCAGCTGTACACGAGCCGGGGGACCGGTTTCTGGGGCCCGCCGTTCCGGATCTTCGCGCCGAGCGAGATCACCCTGCTCACCCTCCGGGCGGGTTAGCCGGTCCTCGGCGATCACGTCCTCCGGTGGTCCCTGGTCAGGGCGGGGGCGTCGACGGTCGGGTCGGGCACGCGCAGCAGCCCATCTCTACCGGCTGATGTTCAGCAGCCCCGCCAGCGATCCCACGTGCCCGCCCGGGCTGCCCAGCCCACGCACTCACCGGTCAGCTCGGATCGGGCACCGGCGGCGCGCATCGGGTCGGCCCTGAGCGTACGAATGATCAACGCGGGGCCGGTCGGGCGGCGCCGTGGCGGCCGGCGTTCGCCGTGGGTCCGTCCGGTCAGAATGCGGGGCGGCGGATCCGCCAGAAGACCAGTGCCAGCAACAGCATGGCCAGCGCGACGAACGTGACGGTCTCGATGGTCTGGAAGGTCCAGTACCGTTCGACGGGTTGGTAGACGGTCCAGCGTTGGACACCGTGGTCGTGGAGATAGATGGTGGGGTCGCCGCCCCCCTCCCGGGCCTTCGCCTCCATGATCACGGCGCCGAGGCCGGTGACGTGGCGGCCGTCGGCGTCGACGAACCCCTGGTCGAGGATCATGTCCCGGGCGCTGGTCGTGCCGTCGGTGATATCGCCCGTTCCCGGTACGAAGGCCTCGACGCGGGTGACCGGTGTGAGGAAGTGCGGGCGGATCCAGCCGGCGACGGTGAAGCGTACGGCCAGGAACACCACGAACGCCACGGCGGCGGCCGGCAGGCTGCGGCGCAGCACCGGTCCGGCGGCGACGCCCAGCGCGAACGCGAACAGGGCGTACGCCATCGGCACGACGCCGGTCAGGTCGAAGCCGGTGATGTCGAACCCGCCCAGCAGGTCGAGTGGCTGCCGGTACCAGCCGACCACCGCGGACAGTCCGGCGGCGAGCAGCACGCAGACGGTGCCGAGCACCAGGATCTTGACGGCCAGCCAGCGCCTACGGGGCACCGCCTGGGTCCAGGCGAGCTGCCAGGTGCCCGCCTCCAGTTCCCGGGCGAGCAGCGGCGCACCGAGGAAACCGCCGATCGCGTACGGGGCGAAGTTGAGCAGGATCAGCACGGTGGTGCTGTAGCCGTGGTCCTGCTGTAGCCGGGCCAGAGCGGATCGGCAGCCCTGGTCCAGCGGTGGCACCAGACAGTGCGTCGGACCCATCGGGAACAGGGCGTGCATCGGCCTGCCGAGGGCGACCAGCGCCACCGCGATGAGGCCGACGAAGACCGTCAGCGCCAGGACCTCGGTGCGGTGCTGACGCCACATCGTCCACGTCATGCGGTCCGCTCCCGGTGTGCGGTGTCGAGGTCGGCGGGCCGGCGCAGGTAGGCCAGCACGAGTTCTTCCAGCCCGACGGGGTTCGCCTGCCAGCCGGGCATGACCGGTGTTGCCGCCTGGCGTACCAGCATGGTGGTGTGCCGGTCGCTGTGCCTGACCTCGATGACCGACGAGCTGCGGGCGTCCGCCACGACCCGTGGACCGACGAGCAGCCGGTGTTCGGCCAGCAGCGAGTCGATGTCGCCGTCGAGCACGACCCGGCCATGGTTGATCACCACGAGGTGGTCGCAGACCCGTTCCAGTTCGTGGATGGCGTGGGAGGAGAACAACACGGTCAACTGGCTGTCGGCGACCGCGCCCATCAGGGTCCGCTGGAACTCCTGCCGGGCCAGTGGATCCAGGCTGGACAGCGGCTCGTCCAGGACCAGCAGGTCGGGTCGCTTGGCCAGCGCCAGCGTGAGCGCCACCTGGGACTGCTGCCCGCCGGAGAGCGAGCCGGCGCGGGCCGTCAGCGGGATGCCCAGCCGGGTCAGGCGTCGTGCGGCCAGCTCGTGGTCGAAGCGCACGTTGCAGGAGCGGCCGAAGCGCAGCAGGTCCGCCACGCTGAACTGGCGGTAGAGCGGGTGGTCCTGGGCGAGGAAACCGATACGGGCCAGGGCTCGCACGCTGTTGGTGGCGGGCGATTCGCCGAACACCTCGACCGATCCTGTCGTGGGCGTGAGCAGCCCGACCGCCAGGCGCAGCAACGTGGTCTTGCCGGCGCCGTTCGGGCCGACCAGGGCGCTGACACGGCCGGGGGGCAGCTCCAGGGTGCAGTCGCGCAGCGCCCAGGCTCCGCGGTAGCGCTTGCCGAGGTTCCGGGTACGCAGCGCGGGGTGGTCCGTCATGCTGACTCCGCATTCGTCTTGGTCTGCTGGTGGACGCTGGCGAACAGGGCGGCGATCGCCTGATCGTCCAGCCCCGCGGCGTACGCCCTCCGCAGCCAGGTCTGTAGGCCGCCCCGCAGGGAGGTGTAGACGGCCGGGGGCACCGCGGCCGGCAACGTGTCGTTGACGAACGTGCCGTGGCCTGGCCGGCCGGTGACCAGGTTCTCCAGCTCCAGTTGGCGGTACGCCTTCGCCACCGTGTTCGGATTGATGGCCAGCGACTCGACCACCTCCCGGATCAGGGGCAGGCGGTCACCGGGCCGGAGGAAACCCAGCAGGACCGCCTGCTGGACCTGCTGGACCAGCTGCAGGTACGGCGGTACGCCGGAGCCGGTGTCGAGCCGGAAGTGGAACATCGAGCCTCCCTGCTTTACTAGGGCAGTAGTAAAGCGGTAGGGACCGCCCGCCGTCAAACCGCGTGTTCGCGGCCGGGTGGGACAGGTCCGCGAGGCGGATCGACCCGACCGGGCGGGGCTGGAAGGCGGAGGGTGAACACCGCCCCCGTCCCGGCGGTGCCGGAGACCGCCGCGGTGCCGCCGTGCAGCTCGGCGATCTTGCGGACGATGGCCAGCCCGAGGCCGCTGCCGCCCGTCCACCGGCTGCGGGACTTCTCGGCCCGCCAGAACCGTTCGAAGACGAGGTCACGCTGTTCCTCTGGAATTCCCGGCCCGGTATCGGCCACGGCGATCTCGACGTACGCCCCTTCGTGACGGGCGGAGAGGGTGACCCTGCCGTCGGCGGGGGTGTGCCGGATCGCGTTGGTGACCAGGTTGCCGATGGCCTGCCGGAGCCGGATCGGGTCGGCATCGAGCGACCCGGGTGCGGCATCGACGACCAGCGCGACCCCGGCGGCCTCGGCGGCAGGGGCGAAGGTGTCCGCGACCTCGCGCAGCAGTCTGGGCACCTCGACCTGTTGTCGGTGCAGGTGCAGTTCGCCCGCGTCGGCCGTCGCGAGGTCCTGAAGGTCGTCGATGACGTGCTGGAGCAGCAGCGCCTCGTCCAGCAGCGAGCTGACCAGGTCCGCGTCGAGTTCGACCACCCCGTCCTCGGCCGCTTCCAACCAGCCGCGGATGTTCGTCACGGGCGTACGCATCTCGTGGGCGATGTCGCCGACCATGTCGCGGCGCAGTTGCTCGACCCGGCACCGCTGTTCGGCCATCTCGTTGAACGCGGTGCCGAGCCGGGCGATCTCGTCGCGTCCGGCGACCCGGACCCGTGCCGTGGTGTCGCCGTTGCGCATCCGGCCGGCCGCAGCGGTCAACGCGTGCAACGGTCGGACCAGGCGTACCCCCACCAGCACCGTGACGCCGACCGCGACGAGCAGCACCACCGCGGCCAGCCCGGAGATCCGCAACCGGTTGGCCGGGGTGAGGTCGAAGGTGTCGACCCGCATCGGGGTACCCGGGTCGGTGACGAACAGCAGCGCGGGCGGCGCGACGTGGTCGGCGATCTGGGTGCGCCGTGCCGCGGAGACGCAGCCGTCGACAGCGTCGCGTCGCCCGGCGGTGACCGGGCCGGACCCGGCCGGGGTCCACCCTCCGTCGAGCGCGGTTCGCACCGCCGGTATCCGCTGGCGATCCAGGCAGGTGTTGACCAGGTCGTCGAGCTGGCCCAGCGCTCTCCGCTCGGTGGCGGTGGGCTCGGCCAGCGCGTCGAGTTCCCCGGCGCACCGGGTGCCGCCGGTGACGGTGCTGCCTCGGGACTCGATACGGGGCCGACCGCTCGGGGCGACGACGATCTCCGCGTCGGTGTGGACCGGGAGCGGCCCTTCCGCCGCGATCACCGGGACCGGGGCGGTGTCGACCGGACCGCGCAGACAGTCCCGTGCTCTCTCGGCGAGCCTGCGTAGCGCGGTCCGTTCGGCGACCGGCAGTTGGTACGGGCCGGTGGCCCGCGCGTCGATGCCGTCCTGTCCCGCCGTTCTCGCCAGATCGGTGTTGACGTCGAGCGGGTCGACGGTGGCGGAGGCCCGTTGCGGCAGGGCTCCCGCACCGGACGCGGCGAGCGGGGTGCGGTCGCGGTCGGTCAGGACGATCCGCCGCTCGGTGGCCGCCGCGAGGGACCGAACCAGGGGCAGTACGGCCGTCCAGTCCCGGTGCGTCGCGGCGTGCCCGAGCAGGGCGTCGTAGATCCTCGCGTCGTCGGCGAGCGCCCGGCCGCGTTCCTGTTGGAGCGCCCGGGTCGTGTCGCGTACGGCGAGCCAGGCGGTCGCCGAGATCGAGAGTACGGAGATCACCACGCTGAGGGCGAGCAACCGGACCAGGAGGCTGCCGCGTCCGGGCCGCTCAGCCATCGGCGAGCTTGTATCCGATGCCGTACACGGTGAGCAGCCGTCGCGGGCGGCGGGGATTCGCCTCGATCTTCCGGCGCAGGTTCATCACGTGCACGTCGACCGTGCGGGCCGTGATGTACGAGTCGAGCCCGTGCAGCCGGCGGAGCAACTGGTCGCGGCTGAACACCCTCCCCGGCTCCGCCGTGAACGCGCTCAACAGGGCGAATTCGCCCGGCGTGCACGACACCGGGACGCCTGCGACGGTGACCTCGTGGCGTACCGGATCGAGGAGGAGGTCGCCCACCCGCAGCACCGGTGCGACGGGCCGCACGGCCACGGGCGCCACCACGGACCGGGTCCGGCGGAGCAGGGTGCGCACCCGCGCCGCCAGTTCCCGCGGGCTGTACGGCTTCGTCAGGTAGTCGTCGGCACCCAGGTCCAGGCCGAGCAGCAGGTCGTCCTCGGTGCCCCGGGCGGTGACCATCAGCACCGGCACCTCCGAGTCGCGACGCAGGATGCGGCACACGTCCAGCCCGTCGACGCGCGGCATCATGACGTCCAGCACCAGCAGGTCCGGCGGGCAGTGGCGGATCTCGTCCAGCGCGGCCCGGCCGTCGTGGACCACCGACACCCGGTGGCCCTCGTGCTCCAGGTATCGCCGGAGCAGTTCGGCCTGTTTGGGGTCGTCCTCGGCGACCAGCACGTTCGCACTCACGGTGGGGAGTCTACGAGGCCTTTAGGCAGCGGAAACAGGTCGAGAACGGGACCATCACCGGATCACGACAGGTCTCTGACAAGTGACCGTCAGGCTCTGCGGCCATGGCACGAACACTCGTCTCACTACCGAACCCCGCACCCGTCGGCCCACCGCCGGACCGGGGCGGTGGAATCCCGGCCCCCGCCAGGGAGAAGAAGTCGGCACTGTCGAAGGGGCTGGTCGCGGTGGCCCTGGTCGCGGTGGCCTTCGTCGCCGCCGGCCTCGCGCCCACGTCGCCCGTCCAGGCGAAGGACCGCCGCTATCCGGTCAAGTCGCTCGACTACACCCTCGGCGACACCGCCTTCACGGTCGCCGGCTTCCACACCGACGGCCCGGACTCGCCCCTGGCGCCGATCGAGTTGACCGGCAAGGTGCACTACCCGGCCACCGGCAGGGGCCCGTTTCCGCTGGTCGTGCTCTCCCACGGCTACTGGTCCACGTGCGCGGACCAGGCCGCCGAGGACGAGGCGAAGCGCATCGAGGCGGAGTCGCCGACCGACTACTACGAGGATCCGCGCTGGTTGGCTGCCACCGGCCGGCTCTCGCAGTGGCCCTGCCCGCCCGGCATCGCGGCGCTGCCCAGCTACCGGGGTTACGACTACCTCGCCCGGGAGCTCGCCGCCCAGGGCATGGTCGCCATTTCGATCAGCGCGAACGGCATCAACGCCGGCCAGATCGGCACCGAATCCGACATCGCCCGCGCGAAGCTCATCAACAAGCACCTCGCGCTCTGGACCGAACTGGCCCGTACGGGCCGGGGCGCCCTGGCCGGCCACTTCAGCGGCCCGACCCCGAAGCTCACCGGCAGAATCGACTTTTCCCGTACCGGGACGCTCGGCCACTCACGTGGCGGCCGCGCCGTGGCCTGGCACGCCGCCGACATCCACCGCGCCGACATTCCGGCAGGCGTGCGGGTGGCCGGCGTCCTCGCCCTCGCCGCCGCCAATCCCGGCGCGGCCACCAACCCGGGTTCCCCGGATGCCAAGCTCTACCGGGTGACCTCGGCGCCCCTCGCGGTCTGGGTCGGCGGCTGCGACAGCGAGCAGGGCCTCGACTACGCGAAGCTGGCAACCGGGCACACCCGTAAGCCGATCTACACCTGGCACGTCCGCGGTGCCAACCACAACTTCCTCAACACCCAGTGGTCCCCCGAGAGCGGGCAGGTCGGGGCGGTCGACGACCAGGGCTTCGCCCCGGCACCGGGCTGGTGTGGCAGCCCGACCATCCCGGACTGGGATCCGGACAGCGGCACCCCGGAGCCGCCGATCGAGTGGTCGCACGTGACCCGCAAACTGACCGAGACCCAACAGCGTCAGGTCAGCATCGGGTACGTCACCGCGTTCTTCCGTTCCGCGCTGCTGGGCGACCGGCAGGCCGAGAAGATCATCAGCGGTCGCGTCGACCCGTACGCCTCGTTCACCGTGGTCGACGCGGAGAAAATCGTCCCCCAGCCTCGCCGAGGATCGAGGTAGCCGGCACGGCCGGTGAAGCCCGAGTCGTCGTAGACGGTTCGTGCCACGGCTTGAGGAACCGGGCCGGTCGGACGCGGTGACGGGGAGGAGCGCGTTCGCGGTCGACGCGGTCGGTATGGCGGCGGGGTGCGGGCGATCTCGGGGCGAGCGCTCCGCGCTCCTCCGCGGCAGACGCTGAGGGCGGGTGCATGGACGGCACGTCGTTGATCTTCGATGATGTGCTCGACGTGTGCCCGCCAGCGGCTGCCAACCCGGGTCACCCGGTGCCGACGCGGGTCACCGCAGCCGCTCGTCGCCGCAGGCGGGGGTTCGGGTGGGCGAGCTGTGGTCCTGGGCTGGGCGAACGGGGTCCGGGTGCCGTGGGTGGACGTGGGCCACTCCCTGCCACCCCAGGTGAACCCGCAGGTCGCTAGACTAGGCGCTCGCGCCCTCGTAGCTCAGGGGATAGCGCATCGGTTTCCCAAGACTGGCCTCCGCCGGTGTCCACAGGACGATGACCTGCGGATTTCCTATCGTCCCGTTACGTGCCGGTCGCTTCGCGGGCTCGCTGCGATCGCTTGCCGAAGATCAGCTGACCAGCGCTTCGGTCGGTGTCATGAACGCTGAGGAGCGGCCTGGGCGCGAGGTCAATCTGCTGTCGGGGCGCGAACCTGCCACAGGGCGCTGACCGGCATTGCGCGGAGTCTGTCGCCGAACGGCAGCGTGGAGGTTCCGGTGTAGAGGACGATGCCGGCGATGAAGTCGTCGCCGAGGCGGTCCGCGAGTCGGCGTAGCCCGCGGAAGTCCTCGGGCCCGATGGTGGTGGCTGCTTTGACTTCGATCCCGACTACCTGGCCGGATCTGTTTTCGAGCACCGCGTCGACTTCGTACCTGCTCTGGTCGCGGTAGTGGGACAGGTCGACGAACTGATCGGACCAGGTGAGCTGCCGGGACAGCTCGGACAGGACGAATGATTCGAGCAGCGGGCCGAACGGTGCGCCCGGCCGGAGCAGTGCCCGGGCGTCGGTCGCGATCTCGTTGGCCGCGATGCCCGAGTCGACGAAGATGAGTTTGGGCGCGGCGGTGGCCCGGGTGCCCAGGTTGCGGGACCAGCCCGGGATCCGCTTGATCAGGAAGATCTCTTCCAGGGCCTGGAGGTAGCGGGCGATCGTCGGTCGACTGAGCCCGAGGGCGGATTCCAGGGAGTTGGCGGCGATGATGGTCGCGGATCTGGCCGCAAGCAGGCGTACCAGTTTGCGTAGCTCGCCCTTGTGCTGGATGTCGGACAGCTGGCGGACGTCGCGGTCGATGAGCGCTTGGACGTAGGCGTCGAGGAATCGTTGGCGGCGGCGTGGGTCGGTGCGGGTGGTGGCCTCGGGTAGGCCGCCGCGCACGATCCTGGCCGCATAGTCGGCGCGGGTCACCTCCGACTCGTGTCGCAGGTCCGGGCCGAGCGTGAAGACGGCGTCGATGAATCCGTCCGGCTCGGCATCGAGTTCTCCCTGGGAGAACGGCCAGAGTTCCACGGTCTCCATCCGGCCGGGCAATGCGTCCGGGGCGGCAACCATGCCGAACAACCGAGACGAGCCGGTGAGCAGATACCGGCCCGGACGAGGGTCCTCGTCGACTGCTGCCTTGATGGCCAGCAGTAGTTCCGGAGCACGCTGGATCTCGTCGATGACCAGGAGTTCGGAGGAGTCCACGAACCCGACCGGGTCGGCGATCGCCGCCGCCCGGTCCTGAGCCCGATCAAGATCGCGGCGCTCGGCCAGGCGATCCCCGGCGACGAGGCGAACCAGGGTGCTCTTGCCCGCTTGGCGTGCTCCGCTGATCAAGACGACGCGGGTGTCCTCCAGGGCAGCGTTGACCTGTGCGGCGGCGCGGCGGGGGATCAGATGCGGTGTGGGCACTGCATCATCATAACGACCGCGTTTTCGATCTGCGAGGACACCGGCTTTCGATCTGCGAGGCAAGGTGCGTTCGGTACGCGGCTAATTGATGTTCGATCTGCGGGCCACGCGGGCGGGCCGGTTCGTGGAAGGAGTCCACGGCTACGTCGCGTTGTTGTGGGTCGCGGCGAGTTCGGGAAAGGCTTCCTCCCAGCGCTGGCGGATCGTCACCAGCCTGCCCGGCATCGGCACCACCCTCGCCGCCGAGTTCCTCGCCCACGCCGGCCCCCTCACCACCTACCCCAGCGCCGCGGCGCTCGCCGCGCACGCCGGGCTCGCGCACCGCGCTCCCCTGGTGGCGACTGCCGAAGGTGGGCACGCAGGCAGGGTATCGTTGATCTTCGATGATGTGCGCGACGTGTGCTCGCCAGCGGAGGTCACCCCGGGTCAACCCGCGCCGACGTGGGTCACCGCAGCCGCTCGTGGTCGCAAACGGGGTTCGTGTGCTCGAGCTGTGGCCCTGGACTGGGCGAACGGGGGTCCAGGTGCTGCGGGTGGACGTGGGCCACTCCCTGCCACCTGAGGTGAACCCGCAGGTCGCTAGACTAGGCGCTCGCGCCCTCGTAGCTCAGGGGATAGAGCATCGATTTCCTAAGACTGGCCTCCGCCGGTGTCCACAGGCCGGTGACCTGCGGATTTCCTATCGTCCCCGTTACGTGCCGGTCGCTTCGCGGGCTCGCTGCGATCGCTTGCCGAAGATCAGCTGGAACGTTGTGGGCCCTGTGGGTGCCGGCATGACGTAGCCGTGAGTCGGGGCCGAGTCATCGTTCCTCGTCGTCGAGTAGTTCGCGGCGCCACTCCGCGAATCGGCTTCGGAGTTCGTCCAGCGCTGGGCCGGTGACGCCGTACTGGGCGAAGTCGTCGGGGTCGAGGTGGGTGGCTTGTCCGAGGGTGTCGGCGAAGATGCGCGGGTCGAAGCCACGGTCGGCGCGCTGGGCCAGGGTGAGAAGGGCTTCGCGGGTGTAGCGGCCGGAGCGGAGGGTGGCGTCGATGTCGATGAAGTCCCGGGCGAACGCTCGCCCGTAGAGGGCGCTCATCTTGTTCGCTACTGCGTCGTCGGGGTGGAGGACGGGTCCGATCGCCATGAGGATCGGTTCGTTGGCGCGCCAGTCCACGCCGAGTTCGACCTTGGAAACCCGAATGCCGTCGGTGACGGCCAGCCGGGCGAAGGTGTCGTACTGGCGCTCGGTCTCGACGGTCAGGCTGTCGTCCCGGTAGGCGTGCACGACGGCGGTGACCGCGGAGGTGAACTCGTTGCGGCGGTCCCAGGCGGTGAACAGGTCGACGTCCTCGCTGGGCCGCTCGACAAGCCCGGCGGCCTGGACCGCGTAGCCGCCGGCCAGCGCGAAGCCGTATCGATCGGCCGCCGCGAGCCCGGTGCGGGCGAGGCGTTCGTGGAAGGGGTCCACCGCTACGCCGCGTTGCTGCGGGTCGCGGCGAGTTCGGGGAAGGCTTCCTCCCAGCGCTGGCGGAGCTGGGGCGGTAGCCAGAGGGTGGGCCAGAGCCGCCGGAGGAGGTCGGCGTCGAGCCAGGTGTTCAGGTCCTCGACGGTGCTGGCTTCGGTGAGTACCACCTTGTACATGCTGGCCAGGCGTGCGGGCCGGTCAAGGTCGTACTCGGCGTGCCCGGACCAGTCGAGATGACGCGGAAGCGTCACCATGCCGCCAATCGGGCCATGCAGCGCGGCCAGGGTTTCAGCCACCACGTAGGGCTTCCGGTCACCGTAGGGCCGGTAGTCCGCCGGCGGCTGGGGTGCCGTCCTGCGTCGGCTGATGTTGGTCGCCCGTCGGACTTCTGGTCGGAGCGCCTGACGGATGGTCTCTCGGCTGTATCCGGTGACCCGCTGCAGATCCACCGGCCGCCACCCGGCCGCGTGAAACGCCCGCAACTGCTCGTCCCGCTCGGTCAACGCCTGCGCCCGCGTCGCCTCGTACCGGGAGACAACCGCCTGCAGCTCATCCTCGGAGAACCGGCCCATGGCCATCAGCCTACTACGCTAGGCCCAGCAAGCTTGGCCTTTCATTCGCACCCTGTAACCGGCGGGCCCAGGCGTGGTGATCGCGTCGGGATGCACTCACGTTCTGGTGAAGCCGAGGGCCCGGTATCCGGGCATGCGGCGTAGGAGTGAGGCGGCAAGGATGGGTGTGGCCGGGTCGTGGTAGTCGTGGGCTTCGGCGAGGTCCTTGCCGGGTGCGGCGCGGATGACTCGGCCGGCGCATTGGACGAGTAGGCCGTCGTAGGAGATCGGGCCGGCGAGGAACAGGGTGTCGAGGGCGGGGGCGTCGAAGCCTTCACCGATGAACGGTGTGGTGCCGATGACAAGCAGGCCGTCGCCGGCCTTGGCGCCGTCGAGCCGGTCAACGACGGCCCGCCGTTCGCGGGTGCTCATCCCGCCTTGGAGCACGAGCGCCTGATGTCCGCGTGCGGCGAGCAGAGCGGTGAGTGCCTCGACCTGGGCGACGCGTCGGGTCAGCACGAGACAGTTACGGCCGCGGGTCAGGGCTGCGGCGACGTCATCGGCGATCTGGGTGTTACGGGGCTCGTCGAGGGCGAGTCTTCGGTGGACCTCGGCGAGCGCGCCGGGCGTGTCCAGGTCGATGTCGCCGGGTTGGAATGTGGTCTCGTGGATGAACAGCGCTCGCCGGGGTCCGGCGTCGGTGTGCATCGCGGCTGCGAGGGTGCCTGGTTCCTCGTCGGTCAGGGTGTGGCGGACGGGGCCGAGTTGCCAGGTGACGAGTTGGCCGAGGCCGTCGCGTCGGGTGGGGGTGGCGGTGAGGCCGAGCCAGAACTGCGCGGCGATCCGTTTGACCGAGTGCTCGTAGGCTGCGGCGCCGAGGTGGTGGCATTCGTCGACGATGACGTGCCCGTACCCCTGGGTCAGGGTGGCGACGTCGTCGCGCCGGGCGAGGGAGGGCAGCAGCGCGATGTCCACCGTGCCGGTGAGCTTGCGTCGGCCGCCGCCGAGTTGACCGGGCTTGACGTCGAGGAACTGTTGGATGCGGATGCGCCACTGGTCGGCGAGGGCTTTGCGGTCGACGAGGACGAGAGTGGAGGCGTTGCGCTCGGCGATCACGGCGCAGGCCATGACGGTCTTGCCGGAGCCGGGTGGGGCAACCAGGATCCCGTCGTCGTGGGCGAGAAGCGCGCCGACCGCGTTGGCCTGCCTGCTGGTGAGTTCGGCGGTGAACGCGGTGTCGATCTCGCTCCCGGAGTTCCGTGCGTCCGTGACGGCCAGCCGGGATCCGGCGCGTTCGACGATGGTGGCGATGGTGTGCCGCAGGCCCCGTGGGAGGACCAGGTGGTCATCGAGGGTGAGGTTGTAGCCCTGGATGAAGCGTGGGGTGTCCCAGGTGGACTTGCGGAGTCGCTGCAGTTCGTAGAACTTCGGGTTGGCCATGGCGGCGGCGTGCTTGAACGTCGCCAGGGCGGCGGGGGTGAGCTGTCCGGCGTCGATGCTCAGCCCGGCACCGGCCTCCGCGTGGACCACGGGAGGTAGCGGTGGATGGACCTGGGTCGCGGCGGACCGGCTCATCGTGGCGACGTCGGCACCGGTGACGGCTTGCTTCGCCTGCCGGGCGATCCGTTCGGCGTCGCCGGGGCTGAGCCGGTCCAGCGTCGACAGGAACGCCCACTGGTCCGCGTGCGGCTCGAGGATGCCGAGGTCGAGGAAGGTGGTCAGCCCGTCCTTGCGGCGGCGTCCCTGTAGGGGTGCGGCGATGAGGTTGCCGAAGCCCCCCTCGGGCAGGACGTCCTGGTTGGGGAACAGCCGGTCGTACGAGCGCAGATCCATCGACCCGCGCAGCACCATCGCCTCCCGCAGCAGGACCGTGCCGACGGCCCGCGCGGTGGCCGCGGCAACAGCACCGGTGAAGAAGACCCACACGTGGGCACCGCGGCCTGACTGGGAGATCTCCAACGCGGCGGGCACCGCGCTGGCCTGTGCCGCCTTCACGTACGCGAGGGCGTCGAGCATCGCCGTCGGCCCGTCAAAGTCGGCCACGACGAAGTGGCAGGTGTTGCCGGGCATCAGCGGATACAGGCCCATGAACACGTCCCCGACCAGATGCGCCGCGACGACCTCCGCCGTGCGGGGCAGGTAGGAGGCACCCCGCCGGTCCATACCCCTACGCCAACCACCGGCGACCGCAGGCATCCACCCGGCAGCACCGGTACGGGCGTTGTCCCACCGCACGGCGTACACGTCGACCCGGGCCCGGAACCGGTCGGCGAACAACGCCAGCTTGTCCCGAGTCGGCGAAGCCATCGTGACCAGCCCCGGCGGCTCCACCGGAGCGGACAACTGCTCCGGCGCCGCAAGCGTGTCCTGGCCGCGCAATTCCAGCAGACGCGCCAGCCGGGCGTTCTCCGCCCGTAACCGCTCCACCTCCCGGCGCAGATCAGCGAACTCGGCCACCGAATTCATGCCGACCATCCTCGCGTATCGGGCTCCCAACACCCCGACACCGGTCCGCTATCCTCCGCCGATGGCATCGAAAGGCAACGCCGCGCTGGAGGCGATGATCGAGGAAGCCACGGTCGACACGGACGGTTGCGAGGACGAGCTCGCCGGTCTGTTCACCATGATCGAGGAGCATCTGGCGGTGCCGTTCACCACCACCGTCCTCGGCGTCGAGGTCGCCGTGCGGAAGGTCGAGCTGGCGGCGGACAGCATCGTCGCGATCTGCGTCCGCGGCCGCCACCGGCAGCAGGTCGGCCTTCTCGACCTTCCGCTACCCACCCCCGCGCCGGACGGTGCTGGGTGGATCGACGCCTACCGGCACTGGGCCGGACGGTAGGCCACGGTGAGCGAGTACCAGTACTACGAGTTCACCGCCGTCGACCGGCCCCTCACCGGGCGGGAGCGGGCCGAGCTGCGGTCGCTTTCCACCCGGGCCGACATCACCGCCACCAGCTTCGTCAACACCTACGAGTGGGGCGACTTCAAGGGCAACCCGCGGAAGCTGATGGAACGGTACTTCGACGCGCACCTCTACCTGACGAACTGGGGCACCCGCCAGCTCATGCTGCGGCTACCGAAACACGTGCTCGACCCCGTCACCGTCTCCCAGTACTGCCAAGGTGACAGCGCATCCGCGTGGACCGCAGGCAAGCACGTCATCATCGACCTCCACGACGAGGACGAGGACGGCACCGACGAGTGGGACCTCGACGGCCACGGCCTGCTCACCTCCATTATCCCGGTCCGGGCCGGCCTCGCCGCCGGCGACCTGCGCCTGCTCTACCTGGCCTGGCTGCGCTGCGTACAGTCCGAGGACATCGCCGACGACGAGCCCGAACCGCCCGCCCCGGCCGGACTGGGCAGCCTCGACGCGTCCCTCACCGCCGTAGCCGAGTTCCTGCGCATCGACCCCGATCTGATCACGGCTGCGGCGGCCGGGTCGGTGCCGGTCGCCTCCGGTGAACCGCCCGCCGCGCAACTACGCACCTGGGTCGTCGGGTTGCCCGCCCCGGACAAGGACGCCATCCTGACCGACCTGATCACCGGCGGTGACAGCCACCTAAGCAGCCGACTGCTGCGCCGCTACCGCGACGCGCATCCCGCCGACGCGTCCACCCCGACGGCCGCCCGCACCGCCGGAGAGCTACTCGCCACCGCCGCCGACCTGCGCGCCGAACGGGAACGCCTCGACGCCGAGCGGCGTGAACGCGACCGGGTCCGCCGGGAACGGTCCGCGGCAGCAGCCCGGCAACGGCACCTCGACACCCTCGCGAGCGACCAACCCGCCGCATGGCAGCGCGTCGACGAACTCATCGCCACAAAGAAACCCCGCGAGTACGACAGCGCTGTGCAACTCCTCGTCGACCTGCGCGATCTCGCCGAACGCGACGGAGACAGCGGGCTGTTCCAACAGCGGCTGGCCGAACTGCGGGCGGTGCACGCCCGCAAGCCCAGCCTGCTCGAACGCCTCAACCTCGCAGGCCTCGGCACCTGACGCTTGGATCGCGGCCCGGTGAGTTGGCCACCGTCGCCGACGCGCGGCGTGGCCAGCCCTGAGATCAGCCTTCAGCTATGGATGGCCGATCTGCAACAGATCCCGCGTTGGCGGCCATAGTGTGGTGTGAGGCATCAGGTACGGCCGTCGGACGAGGAACTGTGGTCTTCGATCGCCGCCGGTGACGAGGCGGCTTTCGGTCGGCTCTTCGACCGGTACTCCCGTCCGGTCTACAACCACGCGTTCCGGCTGACCGGGTCGTGGTCGACGGCCGAGGACGTCACCCAGGCGACGTTCCTCGTCGCGTGGCGCCGCCGGCACGACGCGCGACTCGTGGACGGATCGGAACTGCCGTGGTTGCTGGTCGTCGCCACCAACGCGGTCCGCTCGGAGTGGCGGTCGGCGCGCCGGTGGCTGGCGCTGCTACGGCGTCTACCGGGAGAGCGGTACGCCGATGGTGACCTCGCCGAGGACGTCTCTGCGCGGCTCGATGACGAGCGGCGGATGGCCGAAGTCCTCGCGGTGGTGCGCCGGTTGCCATCGGCCGAGCGGGAGGCGGTGGCGTTGTGCCTGTGGTCCGGCGTTTCGTACCCGGACCCGGCAGCCGTGTTGGGCATCAGCGAGGTGGCGGTGCGGTCGAGGGTCAGTCGTGCGCGCAGCCGCCTGGCCCGTTTGATGCCGGAGGAGATTCAGGAGGGGAATCGGTGAACGACATTCTCGACCTGCCCGTTGAGCGGGACCTGCCACCGGAGGCAGCGCGCGCGATGCGGGCCCGGATCCTCGGCTTCGCGAGCCCGCCTCCGCCGCGTACCCCACGACTGCGGATCGCCATGGCTGCGGCGGTGCTGCTGGCCGTGGCGTCCGGTGCCGTATCGGTGGTGTGGGACCGGCCGGAGCGCTCGACCGTGCAGGTGTTGGCCATGGGGGTCGGGGAGCTGTCGCCGACGCTGCAGGATGCGGCCGAGCGGTGCCTGCAGTGGAACTCCCCACAACGACAGACCCGCCAGGCTCCAGGGGAGCGACCCGTTCCGGTGTCCCTGGCCGACCTGGCGGTGGCCACGGAGCGAGGTGACCGCGCGCTGGTGTTGTTCATGAATGACGTCGGCTACGCCACCTGTGACGTGGAGTGGGTGGGAACACCCCGGGAGTCCGGCGGGGGCGCCACTGAGCCGTGGCCGCACGGTGCCTGGCTGCCCGGGCCGGTGCAGCGGCTGCTGCTGACCTCCACCGAGTTCGACGGTGGGGACGTCAGCGTCAGCGGCCGGGTCAGCAGCCGCGTCCATCGGCTTGTGCTCGATCATGGTGACGGCCACACCACCACAGCGCGACTTTCCGAAGGCGCGTTCGGCCTGATGACCAGCGACTCCCGACTCGAGGTCGACAACGACCCTGAACTGGTCAGCTACGACGCCCACGGGACGGATATCGACAGACGTCCGCTGTTCCAGGCCGAAGACCAACACGAGCACTGCTATACGGGCCCGGACGGGAAGCGGATCTACGGCAAACCGACCAGCGGCTGCCGTCCTGCCGAGAAGTGGGGGCGTTAACCATGATCGTAGGGTGACTGCTGCCCCGGGGGCGGGGGTCGTCACTCGCGGGTCAGCCCCGGTGGCAGCGCGTCCTCGTCGGGTTGGACCTGGCGGGCGTTGGCCACGGGGTCGCGCTCCAGGGTGTGGATCAGTGGTGCCGGGCCGCCGAGGCAGGTCCAGGTGTCGTCCCACAGCGCGGAGACCAGCCATGACCGGTCGGCGGGGAAGAACAGGTCCGGTAGCGCGCCGTACGGGTCGCGGATGTGCCCACCGGTGCGCCAGGTGAGGGCTTGCTCGGGGCCAGCCTGGACCAGTACGTAGGGCCAGTTCCAGTAGAGGAACACCCTCGGGGCGTGGGGAAGACGACGTCGTGGGCGCCGGTGTGTCGAGGTAGGCCAGGCGCCACGGCTGGTCGGCGGTGTGCGTGGTGAGGTCCTCGATGGGGGCGTGCTCGTAGGCGGCGGCAGCGGTGACGTCGTCGGCTTGGTACGTGGTGGCGTAGGCGTCGAAGACCGGCGGTACGGTGGTGGTGATCGAGACGCCGGCAGTGGTGTGCCCGGCGATCCAGCTCACGTCGGCGGCGGCACCGACGCGCCAGTCCCGCCCGTCCTTGCTTACCTGCACACCGCTATTCAAGTCTCTGCGGCGACGGTTGGCGTGGAATCAGGCTGGTTGCGGAACGGCGGCCGGCGACCAGCCTTCATGGGCCACCATGCCGTATGCCTGCCCTGCGCGCGGTGGAGCGCTGATGCTCCGCAGGTCCCGCACATCGTGTCCGGGGTGCCGGCCGGCGACGGAGGCAGACTCGGTGTTGCCGCGCCCGCAGGGCCGGGGTGGGATGGCTGTGTGTGCCGCGCCGTGATCGTGGCTGAGCCTCGAGGTGCCCACCCACTTTCCCGCCTCGCGGGCGGGCCGGGTTGAACGGGCGCGGTCCTGGCGGCCGTAGACCTTGATGCCCAGGAGCGGTGGGTGAGGCTGCGTGTGTTTCATCGAGATCGCTTGGCTCACGGTAGGAGATGCCACCCGCCGCTTCGTCGTCTGCGAGATTCGGTAGACCGCTGATGGAGATCCGCGACCCGCGTTCGCCTCGTGAGAAGGTGCCGGCAAACCCGAACCCACAGACGACGGGCCGACCGAGAAGACCCGACCAAGTGAAGGAGCACGAGGTGGCGAAGCTGTGGATCGGCGTGGACATCGGCAAGACCCACCACCATGTGGCCGCCGTCGACGGCGACGGCCGGCTGGTCTACTCCCGCCGGGTCGCCAACGACGAGACCGCACTGCTCACGGTCATGGCCGAGGTGTCGACGTATGGCCGGCCGGTGTGCTGGGCCGTGGATGTCACCACCGGCCTGTCCGCGCTGCTGCTGACCCTGCTGTGGCGGCGTCAGGTCCAGATCCGCTACGTCTCCGGCACGGTCTCCTTCCACATGGCTGCCGCGTTCGCCGGGGAGAACAAGACCGACGCCCGCGACGCGGTGGTCATCGCCCAGACCATCCGCATGCGCCCCGACATTCCGATCCTGGAACCCTCCGACCGGCTCCTCGCCGAACTCACTGTCCTGACCAGCTACCGCGCCGACCTTGTCGGGCAGCGCGTCGCCACCCTGTTTCGGTTGCAGGAACTGCTCACCGGGATCAGCCCCGCCCTCGAACGGGCCGTGGACCTGAACCGGAAGGCACCGATGATGGTCCTGGCCTGTTGGCAGACACCGGCCGCGATCCGGCACGCCGGCGTCGACCGGATCACCGCTCTGCTCCGACGCGGCCACGTCAAGAACGCCGCCCAGGTCGCCGAGGCGATGGTCGCCGCTGCGCGACAGCAGACCGTCACCCTCCCCGGCCAACGATCCGCCGCCGTAGTCGTCGGGCAAATGGCCACCGAGATCCTCGCCATCGAACAACGTATCGCCGCCGTTGACGACCTCATAGCCGAGCAACTCGACCAGCACCCCCTCGCGCTGATCATCGGGAGTATGCCCGGCATGGGCCCCCTGCTCACCGCCGAACTACTCGTCCACACCGCCGGCATGACCGAGTACGACAGCCCCACCAAACTCGCCGCTCATGCCGGCCTGGCGCCGGTTTCCCGCGACTCCGGAACGATTTCCGGGAACCATCGGCCTGCCCGCCGATACCACCGGAGACTGCGACACATTCTATGGATGGCCGCGCTCACCGCCGCCCGAGAATGCCCCACCTCCCGCGCCTACTACGAGAAGAAACGCGCCGAAGGAAAGAACCACCGCCAAGCCATACTCGCCCTCGCCCGCCGACGCGTCGATGTCCTCTGGGCACTTATCCGCGACCGCAAGACCTTCAGTCGACCGGCAGTAACCGCCCCCGCCGCAGCCTGAAGCGGCTCGCTCTCCGCCGACACGAGCCCCTCGCGCCGGTCGCCGCACACCGCCTACCAAGATCACCCGGAGTCACATGGAGACTCGGGCTGTGGTCCTGGACTGGGCGAACGGGGGTCCAGGTGCTGCGGGTGGACGTGGGCCACTCCCTGCCACCTGAGGTGAACCCGCAGGTCGCTAGACTAGGCGCTCGCGCCCTCGTAGCTCAGGGGATAGAGCATCGGTTTCCTAAACCGTGTGTCGCAGGTTCGAATCCTGCCGGGGGCACCAGTGTGAGGTCCTGACCAGCGTTAGACCGGTCGGGATATCGATGTTCATTTGGATTGTTTTGAATCGTCCCCCGAAAACCCCACTAGCTTGATCTTTAACCTGCTGGGTGGCGGTGTCGACCCCGGATGATCATGACGACAGCCCTTGATCGATGAGCCGTTTTCATCCTGCGTAGCGGTTCGCTTCGACGTGGTGTAAGACGAGGATGGCCTGCACGATCGCGGTGGCGCGGTGCGGGCAGCAGCGCAGCTTGGCCAGGATCTTCCAGGTCTTGAGCGTGGCGATGGCCTGTTCGCCGCGGGCTCGGATCCTCGCGTGTGCCCGGTTGACCGCCTTCTGGCGGCGCGACAGTTTCGGCCGGAAGCGGCGCCGCTTGAACGGCGTGCGCACGCTGCCCCGGGCGCCCTGGTAGCCCTAATGGGTTCAGAGTGGGTCGGGCTTGTCGCGATTCCTTTGGTATCCCCGGCGCGTGACGCCTCATGACAAGGCGGGAGCTGCGGCGGGTCCGGCCCGCTCTGCCGGGTCGGGTCGGCTTGGATCTGTTCGTGGTTCGAGCCCGCCAGCACGGAAGATCCCTCGGTCATCCGGGGCCAGGAGCCCTCGAGGTAAGACGGGGAGCCGTGCCGGTTGCTGGGATCCAGGACGGCTCATCGGATGTCAGGCCATCGAGCCTTTCCATTAGGGCGCCGCGTGATCCCGACCAGGGCAAGGACCAGCCCAAATCCCATCATGGAGAACATGTTGAAGGTCACGTGCGGCATCGACTGGGCCGAGAAGCACCACGACATCGCGCTCGTCGACGAGAACGGCACCCCCGTAGCGAAGGCCCGCATCACCGAGTCCGTCGAAGGCCTCCAGACGCTCCTGGCGATGTTGGCCAATGCCGGCGACAGCAGCGGCTGCCTCATCCCGGTAGCGATCGAGACCCCGCGTGGGCTGCTGGTCGCAGCGCTGCGCGCCACCGGCCGCCCGGTCTACCCGATCAACCCGATGGCCGTCGCCCGCTATCGGGAACGCTACTCGGCATCGGGCAAGAAGTCCGACCACGCCGACGCGGTCGTGTTGGCGAACATCCTGCGGACGGACATGCATGTGCACCGGCCGCTGCCCGCCGACACCGAACTCGCCCGCTCGATCGCCGTCCTCGCTCGTGCCTGCCAGGACGCGACGTGGCGGCGCACCCGGGCCGGCAACGAGTTGCGGTCGCTGCTGCGCGAGTACTACCCGGCGATGCTCGAAGCCGCCGCCAACCGCAGCGGGAACCTGGCCACACCACTGACCCGGGCCTTGCTGGAGCTCGCCCCGACACCCGCCGCAGCAGCCACGCTGTCCAAAGCCCGTATCGCCGCCGGGCTGCGCCGAGCCGGCCGTTCCCGCAACATCGACGAGGTCGCCGCCGAGCTCCACGCCATCCTGCGCCGACCCCAACTGCGTCAGGATCCGCTCGTCGAGCAGGCGATGGGCGTCCAGGCACTGCGGTTGCTGGCCACGCTCACCACGGAGTGCGCGAGCATCGAGCACCTGGCGGCGGCCGTCGAGACAGCGTTCCAGCAGCATCCGGACTACGAGATCATCACCAGCTTCCCCGGCATCGCAGCCCAGGCCGGCGCCCGACTGCTGGGCGAGATCGGCGACGACCGCGACCGCTTCGCCGATGCCCGATCGTTGAAGGCTTTCGCCGGGACGCCACCCGTGACGCGTGCCTCCGGCCGCAGCCTGGTCGTCTCCCAGCGCCGGATCAAGAACGACCGACTCGCCGCTGTCGGCTTCACCTGGGGGTTGTCAGCGCTCCACCTGTCGCCCGGCGCGCGAGCCCACTACGACCGGCGCCGAATCACCGGCGACGGCCACGCCGCCGCCTTCCGCCACCTGTTCAATCGCTTCCTCGGCTGCCTCCACCACTGCCTCAAGACACGGGAGCACTACCGAGAAACGACGGCCTTCCCGACTCCGGCCAAAGCCCTCGCCGCAACTTGACAGTTACGCCCATCGGATGTCTTGTCGGCGAAGGTCATCACGTCGGCGCTGGCCAGCGCGTCGATGATTCCGTGGACGCGGGCGGCGGTGAGGTCGTGCGCCGAGCCCGGCAGTGCCGGTGACGCCCACACGAGCCGGCCCACAGCGTCGACGATGACCTGCACGTTCACGCCATGGCGCTTGTGCTTGCCGGAGTAGTACGGCCTCTGGTCAGCGACCCGGTCGATCGGAATCAGCGTGCCGTCCAGGATCGCGTACGCCAGGCAACGGATGCGCCGCATCGCCGTGGCCAGGTCCTCGGCGACTGCGGCGAGCAGCACGATCGCTTCCTGCACGTAGCGCCAGGCGGTGGCGACACCAACGGCGAACCCGGCGGCGAGCCGGGTGTAAGTGTCGCCGCTGCGCAGATGGGCCAGGGCGAGCAGTGCCTGCCGGCCCGGGTCGAGGCGCCGCCACCGGGATCGATGCTGGTGACGGTGCCGGCGGATGAGGTCAGCAAGGTGTTTCAGGGTGCGGCTGGACAGCGAGACCGTGGAAGGGTAAGACAGCACGGGCGAGGCTCCCGGTCGGAGCATCGGATCTTGGTCGACTGCTGTCTTACCTGGAGCCTCGCTCTCATCGACCTCCGGGCTCACCGCACCCACCCTGATCTGCAAGATCAGCTTGGAAAAGGCTCGATCATTCCTCTTGTCTGGAGAAGAAGATCGCGAACCAAGGGCTGTCCGGTGATCAGTGTGCACGATGCCGGAGCGTTCGGCGCGGTCGGGCGGCTGGCGGTGTTCCGGCGTGAGTTCCACGCCTGTCTGACCGGGTTCGGCGAGCGGCCTGGGGAAACGGGCCGGGAGCAATCCCGACACCGCGCCCCAGGCCGACTCAACCAGCGGGGTGGGAGCTGCCCGAGCGTTCACCGCCAGGTGGTCGACGGCTTGAGGAACCGGGACGAGTGTTCACCCGCCGGCCCGAGGCCGCCGCCGCGCGGCGGTTCGGGCCACCCGCCACCAGCGTCCGCCGCCGGCCCTTCCGATGTTCGTTCATGTCTGTTCTCCCAGGCATCGTCGGATCCGTTCGGTGGATGCGGCGCTGACCCGGAACTTCACATTGATGAAACTCGACGCTGATGTACATCAGTTCTGCCGCCTCGGGGGTCGGAGGCACTGTCGAAACTGGTAGATCGGCGGACCAGGCGATCCGGGTCAGCCGAGCCGGCCCAGTTGCTGTGCAGGCTTTCGCCCCGACGGCGCAACGCGCGGCAGGGCAGTCACCGCTGGTCCGGTGCGGGCTGTTCCCGGTGGCCTTGATCCGTACGTTTCGCCTCGAACCGGGCGGCGACGCCCGGGGAGACGCTGACGCGCGATGTCCGACGGCGCGCGCTGCGGCGGCCGGCCGTTCCTGCGCCGAGGGCGACGCCGGGCGCGGCGGTGGGGCCCGCGGCCGGCGATCCGGCGTACCGGTTGGCGTAGGCTACCGGTGGTCCGCGTCCGTCCGGCGGGCCAGGTAGACGACGTCCCGTTCGCCCCGGGTGACGTCGACCTCGTGGGTACGCACCGGTCCGATCACCGCCGCCAGTCGGCGGGCGTACGCCGGGGAGGCCGCTGCGCTCCACACCGCGAGGACGCCCCCGGGCGTCAGTCGACGGGCGAGCACGGCCAGCCCGTCGTCGGTGTAGAGCGCGAGGTTGCTGTCGAACACCGTCCAGTCGGGACCGTTGTCGATGTCGAGACAGATGACGTCGAAACACTCGTCGCTCGCGTGCAACCACCCCACGAGATCAGCGGTGACGATCCGTACCTGGGGGAGATCCAGCGCGCCCTCGCTGAACCGCCGTAGCGGGCCGTGGTGCCAGGCCACCACCGCCGGCTCGATCTCCACCAAGGTGACCTCGGCGGGTACGGCCGAGCGGACCGCCTCGGCCAGGGAGAAGCCGACGCCGAGCCCGCCGATCAACAGCTTCGCCCCGGCCGGGGCCGCGTCGAGCGCGAGCCGTACCAGGAGCCGCTCCGACTCGCCCGCACGCGTGTCCATCAGGAAGACGCCATTGCTGATCATCTCGTAGTGCTCGTCGCAGGCCCGCAGGACGAGTTCGCCTCGGTCGGTGACCACACGATCGACAGTGATCCTGGCGGCACTCATCGTGACATCGTAGGCGACCCTCCGCAGCGGACCTCGGCAGCCTGACCGGGGCCCGCCACGGCGACCGTCTGGCCCATGGGTGCCATGGCGACCGCCTCAGGCTCCGACTGCGCGACGGCCGTCGCCCGGCGTCGGCGTCGTTACGGCCCGTATCATCAGGTCTCCGCCAGTTCCAGCCCGTTCAGCCGGCGGGTGCCGTCGGCGAAGCGGATCTCGAAGGTGAGGGCTCGACGGGCCTGCTCGATCGTCCTCGCCACCGCGTCGTGGCTGTCGCACACCCCCGAGATCACGTCGAGGGTCCGGGTGGTGGAACCGCCGGGAAGGTCGTCCCCCGGGCGGAAGAAGGTCCGGTAGGCGGTCACCCCGGCCAGCCCCCGGACCGTGTCCGCCCCGTGCACCGCCAGCAGCCGGCCCGGCCGCAGCGGGGCGAGGTTGTTGTACTGGTAGTACACCCGGCCGCCGAAGTCGAACAGCGGCAGCAGTGGCCGTTCCCCGAGGGCGAGCAGGCCGCCGATCCGCGCGAGGTCGAGTCCGGTCGTCTCCCGGGACATCATGTTCACGTGGGCGGAGATCCGCCCGTTGAGTTCGATGATGCGCGGCCCCCGGGGGGTCAGCTTCACCTCGGTGTGCGCATAGCCGCAGTCGGACCCGACCGCCTCCAGCGCCCGCCCCACCAGGTCGCAGATCTCCTTCTCCTCGCCCGGCGGGAGGTGACTCGGCCAGACCCGGCCGGTCCCCCGGAACGGCGGCCAGACCGGTGTCTTGCCGGTGAGCACGAAGTGGGTGATCGCACCGGGGGTGCAGATGCTCTCGATCGAGACGTAGTCGCCGAACGGTTCACTCGGTCGGCCCTCCAGGAACTCCTCCACGATGAAGGGCGACCACGCCCCGTCGGCGACCAACCGCACCAGACGGCGGTGCACGTCCCGCACGTCCGCCGCCGACCGCACCGCCCAGGTGTCCCTGCTCGCCGAACCGGTGACCGGCTTGACGATGGCCGGGAGACCGACGGCACGCAGCGCCGGTTGCCAGTCGTCCAGCGTCGTCACCACCCGGGTACGGACGTTCTCGATGCCCGCCTCGGCCAGGATCCGGCGTTGCCGCCCCTTGTCGGTGAACACCCGGGCGGTCTCCGGTGACTGCCCCGGCAGCCCGCATACGGCGGCGAGTTCGGCAGTGGGCCGGATCATCCGCTCACAGAAGGTGAGTACGGCGTCCGGTGCGATCGACCGGATCAGCTCCGCGTCCGCCGTCGGCTCCTCGGTCAGCGTGCGGAGCTCCCCGAGGGTCTCCATCACCGGCCGGAGCTGCTGTACGTGCGCGGAGTCGTCGGGCACCAGGAACACGATGTCGCCCAGGTCGGCCAGGCCGGCACCGATCTCCCCGGCCGGAATGGCACCGGCGTCGTAGAGGACGGCGAACAGGGGTCGCGAGCGGGTCGGCACGTCAGCCTCCGATCCGGGTCGGCGCGGCCGGGCTGACCGGGTTCGCCAGCAGTGCTGCCAGGGCGTCGCGCAGCATGCCGGCGTACGCCTCGACCGCGTCGCGGGCGACGAACGCGCTGTCGAAGCCGATCCGCACCTGGCCCTCCGCCCCGACGATCTCGACGTTCACGTGGAACGGGAAACTCGGTTTGCCCTGTCGCCACCAGCTGCGGGTGGGCAGTCGCTCGAGCCGGTCGATGTCCTGCTGGGCGTGGAAGTTCATGAAGTTGAAGGTCACGTCGAAGGCCGGTCGTCCGAGGATCTCGACCAGCCTGGCCTGCGGGAACGCCTGATACGGGGCACTGTCCCGTTCGGCGTCGGAGGCCGCCCGGACCAGGTTCGCCCAGGTGGTGTCCACGGTGGCGAAGCGCACTGGCAGGGTGTTGAGGAACAGCCCGGTGACCAGGTCGGTGCCGACCCGGGCCGGGCGGGTGTTGAAGACCAGGCCGGTGACCACGTCGTGGTCCCGTCCGGCCCAGGTACCGAGTGCGCGGGCGTGCGCAGCCAGGGTCACCGACTTCACCGACACGCCGAGCATCCGGGCCACGCCGGTGAGCGACCGGACGGTCTCCCGGTCGAGGCGGAACGCGTACCGCTCGCGGGGATCGGCGATCCGGCCGGGCGTCCCCCAGCCGAGCAGCGGCTCCGGCCCGTTGGCCTGGGCCAGCCAGTGGGCCTCGGCGGTCGCCGAGGCTGCGGCCTGCCGCTCGAGGACGAGGAAGTCCTGGTGCACGTCCGGGGCGGTCGCGGGCAGGTCGGGCTCCCGCCCGGACAGGGCCGCGTCGTAGAGCATCATCAGGTCGACCCCGAGCCGGCTGAAGCTCCAGCCGTCGAGGACGGTGTGGTGGGCGGTGACGACCACGCGGAAGGAGGTCGGCAGCACCACCACATGCCAGCGGACCAGCGCCGGAACCGCCCAGTCGACCGGCGTGCCGAGTTGGCGGTCGAGCCACCGGCGGACCAGCGTGTCGGCGTGCGCGTCGTCGGTGGCGTGCTCGACGGTGAGCGTGGCCGCTCCCCGGGGCCACACCAGTTGCGTCGGCAGGGACAGCCCGCCGAGGTCGAACGACGTCCGCAGCGCCGGGTGCCGGTCCGTGAGCCGCGTCAGGGCGGTACGGAACGTGTCCTCGGCGAACGGCGCGCAGACCTCCCAGCCACCCGCTACGTGGTAGAGCATCGGGTCCTGGCTGACCTCGCAGAGGTAGAGCATGCCGACCTGGAGCGCCGAGGCGGGCAGGGCGTCGACGACACCCTCCGGGAGCAGGGCCCGGTCGGCGGCGTCCAGCAGCCCGAACGGCTGCCGTCGCTGAGGTTCGGTGGCCCGCTCCGGGTGCCGGGCGGGACGTGCCCCGACCAGGCCCGCCACCGTCTGGTGGACCAGCAGGTCCCGCAGGGCGATCGGCACCCCCCTGGCCCTGGCCTCGGCCACCACGCGCAGGGCGGTCAACGAGTCCCCGCCGAGGGCGTAGAACCGGCTGTCCGGCTCGACCCGCTCGACCGACAGCACCTCGCGGAAGACAGCCAACAGGATCTCCGTCACCGTGTCGTCGCCGAGGTCGGTGGATCCGGTCGTGGTCGTCGACGGCTGGTCCAGCCGGTCGACCGGAACCGTCACCTCACCCATGTCCGTTCCTTCCCTTCGCAGTCCGTTCCGGATCGAGTCGCGGGCCGATGGGCGCGCTCGGGTGCTCCGGTGCAGACGTTCGGTCTGCCCGGTGAAGGTGTCGGGGGAGGAGTGGCGGTCGGGGTGCGGCTACGGGGACGCCGCCGCGACCGTCGGCACCTCCCGCATCGTGCGGAGCGGTGAGAAGAACACGAAGAGCGCGGCGCTCCACATGCCGAGTACGCAGATCCACAGTGCCGGCCGCAGCCCGAGCTGCGCGCCGAGGGTGCCGCCGAACAGTGCCCCGAACGGGATGACGCCGTAGCAGATCCACAGGTAGACCGCGCTGACCCGGCTCAGCAGCTCGGGCGGGCAGATCATCTGGCGGTACGAGAGGGAGGCCGCGTTGAAGAGTGTCGAGTTGGCGGACATCGCGGCCAATCCGACAGCGAACATCGCCACGCCCCAGCCCGGCGTGGCGAGCGGCATGAGGAAGTAGAGCGGTCCGGGCAGCAGCATGGAGAGCCAGATGATCCGCGCGCTGCCGACCCGGGCGGCGATGCGGTGCGCGAACGCCCCCGCGCCCAGACCACCCACCGCCGACATGGTGAACACCAGACCAATCGCGGTCGACGAGGCGTGCAGCTCACGGAGCATGAAGGTGACCTGGATGGAGGAGGCCGCGATCACGAAGAAGTTGCACACGCTGGTGCAGATCAGCAGCCGGCGCAGGATGACGTCCCGGCGGACGAAGGTGAGACCCTCGCCCATGGCAGCGCGGAACGGCACCCGGGTCGACCCGCGCGCACCGGCGGCCGTGGCCCGGGGCACCCGCATCAGGCCCAGGGTCACCGCGCTCAGCGCCAGCGCCAGCACGTTGACGTACAGGCTGCGGGCCGCGCCGACCCAGCCGACCAGCATGCCCCCGAGTGCCGGCCCGAGCAGCTCCGCGAGCTTCTCGCACATGCCGAGCTTGCCGTTGCCGTCGATGAGCTGGTCCCGGTTGACCAGCCTGGGCAGCTGGCTGCGGTACGCCACCGTGAACAGCACGGTGAGCACCCCCGACAGGCACACGATGACGTACAGGTAGGCGAGACTCAGCCGCCCCGCGATGCTGACCAGGGGTACCGACAGCATCAGGAGCAGCCGCCCGACGTCACAGAAGATCATGATTCTGCGCTGGTCGAGGCGGTCCGCGAGCACCCCGGCGGGCAGCGAGAACAGCAGGTAGGGAAGCCAGCCGAGGGAGGTCAGCAGCGACACCTGGAAGGTGCTGGCCTTCAGGACGTCGAGGGCCAGGATCGGCAGTACCACCAGCGCGACCTGTGGACCCAACGTACCGGCGCCCTGCCCGACGAACAGCAGGACGAAGTTCCGGTTGCGCCAGAGCGACTCCCCTGGCTGGGCCACGATGTCGAGTGATGCTGCGGTCTGGGTCACTGCTGTTCATCCTGCCCTGGGTGGGTCTCCGTCGTGCGTGACTCTACCGTGCCGCTACGTTACCGCCGGTCCCGTTGATCCCGGGCCAAGTGCCGACGAGGTGCCGACCCAACTGCCGCGAACTGCCGCCACGACCGGACCCCGGAGCACCGTCACCGCCCGGTCCGGCACCCCGTCGGTGACCGTCCGCAGGCCGGTCACCACCCCGCCGACCAGCGCGGCAGCCATCCACACCGGACCCGGCCGGCGGCGCGGTGCCGAGCCAGTTGCCGGTGTTGTGCCGAGCGATGTGCCGTCCCCGGCCGGCACCGCCTCCTAGCATCGAACTCGGCTCGTGACCGTCCGTCGAACCCGGCGGCCGGCCACTCGTAACGCCCGGGTTCGGCGGGGCTGCGGCACCGTCGTCGAGGTGCCCACGAACCCGCCTTCCCTGCCCGCCTCCACCGCCGCCGCAGTCAGGAGCGTGAGGCCCAGCCACGCATCGAGTGCCGGGTGGCACCCCGCCGGCCGAACACACACGCGATCGAAGGTGGTGACATGGTCATCGGTGACGCGAGCCCCATGGCAGCGGACCCTCCATCCGGGTTCCCGTCTGGAGACCCGTGCCCGCTCGTGGGTGGCTGCGACACGTCCCGGCGGTCGCGGCGGCTCAGCCGGCCGCTGGCCGCCGGCCTGCGCGGGCGGGAGAACACGGTCCTGCTCGCCGCGACGCTGCTGCTCGTCCGCAGGTACGGCGACGGGGTGGCGTGCCGGATCGGGGTACGCCGGGCCGCCTGGTCGAAGCGGGACGACACGGTGCCGCTGGTCGGCGTCATGCCGGCCGCGACGACGCTCGCCACGCACCTGTGTACCGTCAGCGACCTGCTGGCCCGGGACGTGGTCGACCGGGCCGGTGACGGCGAACCGGACCGGCTGGTCTGCGTCCTGGACGGCCCGGCCGACGGCTGGTCCGCCGCCGACCTGGTGGTCTCCGGTGCGGTCACCGCAGACGACGTCACGGTGCACGTCGACCACCACGAGCACGTGTACGGCGCGGCCTTCGTCGACCGGCTACTGGACCATCTGGTCAACCTCGTCCGGGAACTCGTCGAACGGCCGGATACGCCGATCGGCGCGGTACGGATGCTGACCACCGAGGAGGAGGCCCGGCTGCGGACGCTCAACGACACCTCCCGGCGTTACCCGCGCGACGCCGCGATCTACGACCTCTTCGTGGCGCAGGCACAGGCCGGGCCGTCCCGGGTCGCGGTCCGCACCGCCGACGGTCCGGTCACCTACCGGGAACTCGAGGAACGCGCGCTCCGACTGGCCCGCGTGCTGTACACGCACGGGGTACGCCGGCACGACCGGGTGGCGTTCCAGTTGGCGAAGTCGCCCCTGCTGCTGACCGCCGTCCTCGCCATCCTCCGGCTCGGGGCCGCGTACGTGCCCATCGACCCGGGCATACCGGTGAACCGCCGGGACTTCCTGCTCACCGACAGCGGTGCGCAGCTCCTCCTGGTCGACTCGGCCGGGCCGGACACTGTGGTGCCGGTACTCGACCTCACCGGGGAGCACGACCTGACCGCCCTGGAGCCGTTGCCGGCGGTCATCGTCTCCCCCCTCGACACCGCGTACGTCATGTACACCTCCGGCAGCACCGGCCGACCGAAGGGCGTCTTGGTCAACCAGCGGGCCGTGGTCCGGCTGGTCCGGGACACCGACTACGTGGAGCTGTCCCCGGCCACGACCGTCCTGCAGACCGGCGCGATCGCCTTCGACGCCACCACCTTCGAGTTCTGGGGCGCGCTGCTCAACGGGGGCGCCCTGGCGCTGGAACCGATGTCCACGGTGCTCGAGCCGGCCTCGTTGCGGGCCGCGATCGACCGGCACGGGGTCACCACCATGTTCCTCACCACCACCCTGTTCCACCAGTTGGTCGAGGAGGACCCGACGGTCTTCGCCGGGTGTCAGGTGCTGGTCGGCGGGGAGATGGCGTCACCCCGGCACTTCGCCCGGGCGGTGGCCCGGTGCCCGCAGGGGCGCTTCGTCCACGTGTACGGCCCGACCGAGAACACCACCTTCTCGACCGGCCACCGGGTCGACCGGGAGTACCGGGGCCGGGTTCCCGTCGGCCGGCCGATCGCCAACTCGACGGCGTGGGTGCTCGACCCCGACGGCCATCCCCGGCCGTTCGACGTTCCCGGAGAGCTATACCTGGGTGGCGACGGGCTCAGTGACGGCTACCTCGACCGTCCCGATCTGACCGACCGCGCCTTCGTGACGCACCCGACCGAGGGACGTCTCTACCGCACCGGAGACGTGGCCCGCTGGCGGGCGGACGGGCTTCTGGAGATCATCGGCCGGATCGACCACCAGGTGAAGATCCGGGGTTTCCGCGTCGAGCTGGCGGAGGTGGAGAGCCGGATCCGGGACGTACCCGGGGTGCGCGAGGCGGCGGTGCTGCTGGCCCGGCTCGGCGACGGCATGTCCGTATTGCGCGCGTACTACACCGCCGTCCCACCCGTCGAACCGGCACGGCTCCGCGCGACCCTCCACGAGGAGCTGCCCGAGTACATGGTGCCGTCGACGTTCCAGCAGCTCGACGAGATGCCACGGAACCGCAGTCTCAAGATCGACCGGGCGGCGCTGGCTGCCCTCGAACCGGTCGACGACGACTCCGACCGCACCGGGCGGCCCCCACGCACGCCGCAGGAGAAGGCGGTGGCCCGCGTCTTCGCCGAGGTGCTGGGACGGGCCGAGGTCTCGGTCGACGACGACTTCTTCGACCTCGGCGGGCACTCGCTGCGGGCGATGCGACTGTGGAGCCGGCTGCGATCCACCCTCGGCGTGGAGATCGAGCTGCGTCAGCTACTCGACGCGCCCACGGTCGCCGGCATCGTCGCCAACCTCCGCGCGGCACCGGCTCCCACCGTGCCCCGGCCGCGACTGGTGCGGCGCTCATGATGGCCGTCGCCAGCGAGACCAGGGCCGGCGAGGACGCCGTGGACGTCTTCCCGCTCTCGTTCGCGCAACAGCGACTCTGGTTCCTCAACCGGCTCGAAGGACCGAGCGCGACCTACAACGTGCCGGTGGTGGTGCGGATGGTGGGCGCGGTCGACGTGCCCGCCCTCTGGGCGGCCGTGCACGACCTGGTGGAACGGCACGAGATCCTGCGTACGGTCTTCCGGGAGATCGACGGCGAGCCACGGCAGTGCGTGCTGCCCCCGGACGGCACGGGGCGGGCCGAAACGACGATCGAGGTGGACCGGGCCGCGTTCGACGCCACCCTGGAGACCGTGGTCGGGCAGCCGTTCGACCTGGCCGAGGACCTGCCGCTGCGGACGACCCTGCTGCGGCTGGCGGCCGACGAGCACGTGCTGGCCCTGGTCGTACACCATGTCGCCTGCGACGGCTGGTCACTGGCCCCACTGTTGAACGATCTCAGTCGGGCCTACAACGCCAGGCGGCAGGGGACCGCGCCCGACTGGGCGCCGTTGCCGGTGCGGTACTCCGACTACACGCTGTGGCACCGGGAGCTGCTGGGCCGCGACGACGACCCGGACAGCCTCGGCAACCGGCAACTGCGGTACTGGCGGGAGGCGCTGGCCGGGCTGCCCGAGGAGATGCCGTTGCCGGTCACCCGGCCGCGCCCGACCGCCGACGGGGCCCGGCCCGACGGACAGCCGACCAGCGGCGGGACGATCGAGTACACCGTCGGCCCGGGCCTGCACGCCCGTCTCGTCACGACCGGCCGCCGGCACGGCTGCACGGTGTTCATGCTGCTCCAAGCCGCCGTCGCGGTCGTGCTGACCCGCCACGGCGCCGGCACCGACATCGTGTTCGGCACCCCGGTGTCGGGCCGCACCGACGAGGCCCTCGACGATCTGGTCGGGTTCTTCGTCAACACCCTCGTGCTGCGTACCGACACCTCCGGCGACCCGACCTTCGCCGAGGTGCTGGGTCGGGTACGCCGGGCGAACCTGGACGCCTACCCGCACCAGGACATCCCTTTCGAACGACTGGTCGGGGCGCTCAACCCGGACCGGTCGCTGTCCCGGCACCCGCTCTTCCAGGTGATGCTCGCGCTGAATGAGGGGTGGCCGGGCGGACGGCTGCGGCTGGACGGTCTGCGGAGCACCCTGCTGCGACAGACCACCGGCACTGCCAAGTTCAGCCTCTCCGTCGACTTCGAGGACCGGCGGGACCCCGACGACCGGCCGGCCGGCCTGCGGGTGCTCCTGGAGTACGCCACGGGCCTGTTCGACGAGAGCGTCGTCCGGTCGCTGGCCGACCAGTTGATCCGCCTGCTCGACGTGGTGACCGGGGACCCCACGGTGCGCGTCCGCGCGGTACCCCTGCTGACGGCCGCCGACCGTCGCCGACAGGTGGTGCGGTGGGGCGGACCGCGCACCCCCGAGACGATGGTGGACCTCGCCGACCGGGTGCGCCGGTACGCGACCGCTCAGCCGGACCTGGTGGCCCTCTCCGACGGCGAGGTCCGGTACACGTACCGGGACCTGGCCGACCGGGTCGACCGGATCTCCCGGGCGTTGTCGGCGGCCGGGGCCGGACCCGACGACCTCACCGCGATCCTCGCCGACCGGAGCACCTGGTTCGTGGTCGCCGCGCTCGGGGCGCTCGGTGCCGGCAGCGGATACCTGGCCCTCGACGGGACGCTGCCGGTGGACCGGGCCGCCGACATGCTCGCCGACAGCGGTACCCAGTTCCTGCTGGCGGCCCCCGGCGGCACCGACCGCGCACGGGCGGTCCTGTCCCGGACGGCCGCCCAGGTGACACTGGTCCCGACCGACCTGTCCGGTCCGGCCGCCCCCGCCCCGGAGGCCTGGCACCCGGCCGCGTCGCCGCCGCACCCTGGCGCGCTCGCGTACGTGGTCTTCACCTCCGGCTCGACCGGCCGACCCAAGGGGGCGTTGATCCCGCACCGCGGACTGTGGAACCACCTGCTGGCGGTGATCGACCTGTACGGGCTGGACCAGCGGGACGTGATGGCCTTCAACGCCCCGCTGACGTTCGACGTGGCGGTATGGCAGGCCCTGACCATGCCGCTCGCCGGTGGTCGGGTGCACGTGCTCGACGACGACACCACCCGGGATCCGTTGGCGCTGGTCCGGTGCGTCGCCGACGAGGGCGTCACCGTCCTGCAGATCGTGCCGCAGGTGCTCCGGGCCATCCTCGAGATGTGGGACCTCGACCCGTCGACCGTCGACACCCTCCGGGGCCTGCGGTGGATGCTGGTGCACGGCGAGGAGTTGCCGCCGGAACTCGTCGACCGCTGGTTCGCCCGGCACCCGGACATCCCGCTGGCCAACGTGTACGGCCCGGCCGAGTGCTCCGACGACGTGTCGATCTCGGTGATCCGGGCCGACGACCCGTACCGCCGCAGCCTCGCCCCGATCGGTCGGCTGCTGCGCAACACCCGGGCGTACGTGCTCGACGACCACCTGCAACTCCTGCCGGTAGGCGTCGTCGGTGAGCTGTACGTGACGGGTGCGGGGCTGGCCCGTGGGTACGCCGGCCGCCCGGACCTGACCGCCCAGCGGTTCCTGCCGGACCCGTACGGCCGGCCCGGGGACCGGATGTACCGGACCGGGGACCTGGCCCGGTGGAACGCCGACGGTGAGTTGGAGTTCGCCGGCCGGGTCGACCACCAGGTGAAGGTCCGTGGTTTCCGGATCGAGCCGGGCGAGGTGCTGGCGGTCGTCGAGCGCGACCCGGCGGTCCGGCAGGCGTTCGTGATGGCCGTACCGGGTCGCGGCGGTGACCGGGTGCTGGTCGCGTACGTGGTCCCGGCGGCGGGTCAGGTCGTGGACGGTGCGGCGGTCCGACGCGCCGCCGGACGTCACCTGCCGGAGCACATGGTGCCGACCTTCGTCGTACCGGTCGACGAGTTGCCGGTGACCGTCAACGGCAAGGTGGACCGGCGGGCCCTCCCCGCACTGGACGTGGCCGCGCCGGTGTCGTCCCGACCGGCGCGCACCCCGCAGGAACAGCTCCTCTGCGAGGTCTTCGCCGAGGCACTGGGCCTGTCGACGGTCGGGGCCGAGGACAGCTTCTTCGACCTCGGCGGGCACTCGATGCTCGCGATGCGACTGCTCGCCCGGATCCGGTCGCTGACCGGGGTGCCGGTCACCATCCGGCACCTGTACGAGGCGCCCACCCCCGCCGGGCTGCTGCGGGCCGCCGGTCCGGGCACCGGATCCGACGACCGCGACCCGCTGCTGCCGTTGCGGGCCGGCAGTGACCCGCAGGCGCTGTTCTGCGTGCACCCGGCCACCGGGCTGGCCTGGAGCTATGCCGGAATGGCCGCCCACCTGCCGGCCGGGACGCCTGTCTACGGACTCCAGGCGCCGGGCCTGCTGCCGGGCAGCGACATCCCCGCCGACCTCGACGACATGCTCGACCGGATGCTGACCGAGCTGTGTCGGGTCCAGCCCCGGGGGCCGTACCGGCTGCTCGGCTGGTCGCTCGGCGGCAACCTGGCGCACGCGCTGGCCGGGCGGTTGCAGGCGGCCGGGGAGGAGGTCGACCTGCTCGCGTTGATCGACGCCTACCCGGGTGAGACGTGGCCGTACCCGCCGGGCGTCACCGCCCGGCAGTGGGACGAGTTCAGCCTGCTCAGCACGCTGGCGCCGGCACCGCCCGGCGCGGTCGACGCGACCGGCGACGCGTTCGCGGCGGTGCTGGCCGGGTTGCGGGTGGCCGCCCGGGAACAGCTCGGCGTGGCACCGGACCTGCTCGAGCGCCTGGTCACCGTCGGGGTGAACGCCAGCCAGCTGGTCGCAACCCACCGCCCCCGCCGGGTGACCGGTCGAATGGTGCACGTCACCGCCACGCTCAGCCGCGGTCCGACCCGGCCCGGCCCGGCGGCGTGGGAACCGTACGTCGACCTAATCGACCGCCGTGATCTGGAGTGCCGGCACGAGGAGGCGATGGATCCCGGTCCCCGTCGACAGGTGGCGGAGGTGATCACCGCCGAACTGCGGGGCGGCCCCCGCCGGAACGGTCACGCAGGTATCGGCAGCAACGGACAGGAAGGCGGTGGACGCGCATGACCGAGGTACTGGGCCCGGTGTCCGCACCGGCCACGCCGGGGTGGCTGCGGCGACACTTCGACGGACGGTTGGTGGAGCCGGGCGACGAGGGCTACGACGAACTGCGTGCGGTGTGGAACGGGATGCACGACCGCCGGCCGAGCCTGATCGCCGGCTGTGCCAGCACGGCCGACGTGAGCGCCGCGCTGCGGTACGCGGTGGCGACGGGACAACCGGTGACCGTACGCGGTGGTGGCCACAACGTCGCCGGCACCGCCGTCGCGGACGGTGCCGTGCTGATCGACCTGTCCGGGCTGCGGGAGGTCGTCGTCGATCTGGCGGCCCGGGTCGCCGTCGCCCAGGGCGGCTGTCTGCTGCGTGACCTCGACGCGGCGACGCTCCCGCACGGCCTGGCCTGCCCGGCCGGGGTGGTCTCGCACACCGGGCTGGGCGGGCTCACCCTCGGCGGCGGGTACGGGTGGCTCGCCCGCAAGTGGGGGCTCACCTGCGACCACCTGATCGCGGCCGAGGTGGTGCTGGCCGACGGCACCGTCGTCGAGGCCAGTGCGGACGAGTATCCCGACCTGCTGTGGGCGCTGCGCGGTGGGGGCGGCAACTTCGGCGTGGTCACCCGGTTCACCCTCCGGCTGCGGCCGGTCGGCCCGATCCACCACCAGACCGGGGTCTTCCCCCTCGACATGGCGCCGGCCGCACTCGCCGCGTACCGGGCGTTCGCGGGGGCACAGGAGCCGGGCATGCACGCGGTCGGCGCGTTCGGTCACGCCGGCCGGCGGGACTGGATCCCCGACCGGCTGCACGGGGTACCCGCGCTCTTCCTCACTGCGGTCTGGCTGGACGATCCCGCCGAGGGGCCGGCCCGGACGGCGCCGCTGTTCGCCGATCCGGCACCGGCAGCCACCCTGTCGCGCACCATGTCGTACGCGGAGCTACAGGCGCTCGGCGACCACAGCGAGCCGCACGGCAACCGCTACTTCACCAAGTCCTGCTACCTGACCGACCTGTCCGGCGGGCTGGTCGATGCGCTGCTGGCCAGCGCCGGGTCGATGCCCTCGGCGCTGTCCTCGATCGATTTCGAGTACCTGCGCGGCGCGATCGACGACGTGCCGGACGAGACGTCCGCGTTCCCCCGGCGGGACGCGCCGTACATCTGCACCCTGTCGGCGCAGTGGACCGATCCGGCCCGGGACGCGACGGGCGCGTCCTGGGCCCGGCACGGCATCGCGTCCCTCGGCGACTGGCAGTACGGCGGCACCTACGTCAACTACCTCCAGGACGAGCGGCCCGGTCGGGTCGCCGAGGTGTACGGGACGACCCGGTACGCACGCCTGGCCGAGGTCAAGCGCCGCTACGACCCGAACAACATCCTCGCCGGCAACCAGAACATCCCGCCCGCCGAGTGAAGACATACAGAACGGGAGTCTCCATGTCGCAGCTCGTGTCCGCCCAGCCGACCGTCGTTGCTCCGGGCACCTTCGACAGCAACGAACCCGGGGCCTTCGTGGCCGCGCTCCGTTCCCCGTGGTACGCCCTCGTCGCCGACCTGCACGACACGGTGCTCCGGGCCACCATGGACCACGCCCGGTCCCAGGGGCTCAAGAGTCTCTGGCTACCACTGACCACCCGGACGGTGACCTGCCCGACCGCGCTCGGGAGCGACTCCGAGGCGGTCAAGGTGAACGTCACCGGGGTCGACACCTACCTACAGGACTCGATGCAGTTCCTGCTCGAGTACGGCTGCCGGCTGGCCCCCGGCGGTTGCTACAACATCATGCCCTCGTTCCGGGGCGAGCAGCCGGACGCCACCCACCTCAACCAGTTCACCCACAGCGAGGCGGAGATCCCCGGCGACCTGGAGGACCTCATCCGGTACGTCGAGGGTTACGTCCGGGCGCTCGCGGCGGCCATCCTCGACGAGCACGGCGAGCGGCTCGCCGTGGCCCGGGGGGACGTCTCCCACCTGGAGCGCATGGTGCGCCGCTCGGCGGGGTTCGAGCGGGTCACCTTTGACGAGGCGGTCCGGATCGTCGGCGACGTGGACGGTTGTGTCCGGGACGAGGGCCAATGGCGCACCCTGACCCGCCGTGGTGAGCGGCTGCTGATGTCCCGGGTGGACGAGTTCGTCTGGGTGCACCACCTGGACACCCTCGCCGTACCGTTCTACCAGGCGTTCGGCGACGAGGACGGGCGTACGGCCCGGTGCGCCGACCTCTTCTTCGGGCTCGGCGAGGTGGTCGGTTCCGGTGAGCGGCACGCTGACGTCGACCAGCTCCGCAAGTCGATGGCCCTGCACGACGTCCGCGAGGAGGACTACGACTGGTACGTCCGGCTGCGGGCCGAGGCACCCCTGCTGACTTCCGGCTTCGGCATGGGCGTCGAGCGCTTCCTCATGTGGGTGCTGCACCACGACGACATACGTGACCTCCCGCTGGTGTCCCGGGTCAATGAGCCCGCCCGGTGGCCCGACGCCGTCGTCCGCCCCTGACGGAGGTGACGGCCGATGACCTCCGATGCCCCGATCGTGCTGTGCCTGCCGTACGCCGGTGCCGGCGCGAACGTCTTCCGGCCCTGGCAGGCGTTGGCCCCGGCCGGCCTGCGACTGCGCCCCCTCCAACTGCCTGGACGTGAGGAACGTACCGACGCCGAGCCGTACCGGGACGTGGGTGAGGCCGTCCGTGGCCTGCTGCCCGAGGTGGTCGCCACCCTGTCCGGGCGGGCCCCGGTCGCGGTGTTCGGGCACAGTCTCGGCGCTGTCCTCGCGTACGAGCTGGCCCGGGCCATCGAGGAACGGACCGAGCTGCCGTTGGTGCACGTCTTCGTGAGCGGTTCCCCGGCCCCGTGGCGGGGACGCGTCCCACAGGTCGTCACGCTCGACGACGACGAGTTCGTCGAGCGGGTGGAGAAACTGGCCGGGTACCGGCACGCCGCCTTCGACTCCCCGGAGTTCCGGGACCTGCTGCTGCCCACGCTCCGGGCCGACGTGGCGATGCACGAGGCGTACCGACCACTGTCGGACGAACCGATCCAGGCCCCGCTCACCTGCCTACGTGGCGAGACCGACGAGCTGGTGGCCGAGGCGGCGGCCCGACAGTGGGGCGGGGCCACCAGCGGCGGGTTCACCTACCGCTCGGTTCCGGGCGGCCACATGTACCTCACCGAGCGGCCGGAGGTGGTCGTCGAGCTGATGGCGACGGCGCTCCGGGTGAGCGTGCCGGGTGGCGACCGGGAGGCGGGTGCCCGATGCGGCTAGCCGGTAGGACCGTGCTGGTGACCGGGGCCGGTCGGGGACTCGGTCGCGCCTGCGCGGTGCGGTTCGCTAGGGAGGGGGCCGACCTGGCGCTGCTCGACTGTGGCGAGGACCTGGCCGAAGTCCCGTACCCGCTGGCCAGCCGGGAGCAGGTGGCGTACACGGCCGAGGTCTGCCGGCAGGCGGGGGCGAGCGTGCTCGCCCTGTCCGCCGACGTCCGGGACGGCGACGCGGTCACCGGGGCGGTGGCGACCGCCCTGCGACGGTTCGGGCGGATCGACGTCCTGGTCAACAACGCGGGGATCGCCGGGCCGTCCGGCAGGTCCGTGCAGGACGTCACGGAGGACGAGTGGCGGCTGATGCTGGACGTCAACCTCTCCGGGGCGTGGCGAATGATCCGGGCGGTGGCACCGGGGATGGTGCACCACCGGCAGGGCAGCATCGTGAACATCGCGTCCACCGCCGGGCTGGTCGGTTACCGGCACTTCGCCGGCTACGTGGCGGCCAAGCACGGGCTGGTCGGACTGACCAAGGCGGTCGCGTTGGACCTCGCCCCGATGCGCGTCCGGGCCAACGCGGTCTGCCCCGGGTCGGTACGCGACGCGCCGCACGTCGAGGGCCGGATGCTGGCCGAGATCGCCCGCAGCCTGGACGTGCCCGACGACGAGTACGAGCAGACGTTCGTCACCGCGCAACCCACCAACCGGCTGGTGGAACCGGAGGACGTGGCGGACGCGGCACTGTGGCTGGCCAGCGACGGTTCGCAGCAGGTGACCGGCACCACGGTCACGGTGGACGGCGGGTTCACCGCCCGGTGACCGGGCGGCGGGTCGGCACGGACCGGCGATGGCGGACGAACGACGGCCGATTCGGATGGAGACATGACTGATCAGCTCAGCACCCGCCGCCCTGCCCGGGTACTCGACGACCACGCCGAGCACGGCCTGGTCCTGCGGCTCACCACCGCAGAGTCGATCCGCGCGGCGCGGGAGAACTTGGAGCGGGCGGCGGCCGACACCGGACCGGGTGGTTTCTGGGTCGAGGCCTCGGCCGGGGACTCCGCCTCACCCGACACCGTCCGGCTGCGCCGCCGTGAGGTGCTGCGCCCGCTCGCCCCCGCCGACCCGGGCCCACGGATTGTGCTTACCTGCCACCGTGACGGCGTCGCCGACCTCACCGTGGTGGCCCGTCGCGGGCTGCTCGACCACGCCGGTCTGCGCGACGTCGCCCGGGCGCTGACCCGGCCGGGTTGCCAGGTCCGGGCGACGGCCGACCGGGCCGGCGAGGCATCGGTCCGGGGCACCATCGGATGGACTCCTGCGCCGGTCCGTCCGTGGGGCCTGGCCGCCGACGGACCCGTACCCCCGCCGGGGACGGGGGCGGACGCCCGGTGCGGGGTCGTGTTCCCGGCCGGGCAGCGGGGTGGCGCTGCCTGGGTACCGGCCGACGGGCCGCCGTGGCCCGGGGTCGCGCCCGATTTCGTGCTGGCCGCCGTCGCCGTGGTGCTGGCCCGCTACGAGGGCCGGGACACGGTCCGGGTCGCCGTGCTGGCCCCCGGTCCGCAGGGGGCGGTGACCGGCGCCCGGATGGTCCGGGTGGACGTCGGGGACACCCGGCCGGCGGCCGACGTGCTGGCACAGGTACGGGCGGAACTCGACGGCACCGGCGACACCGCCGATGACCCAGGCCCGGAGGAGTGCCCGTCGGTGTGTCTGGCGCTGATCGAGCCGCAACCGGACGAGTGGTACGTCCCGCTGCCACCGGACGCCGTTCCCCTCACGCTGGTCTGGCACGGCCAGCGGGGTCGGTTCGCCCCGGCCCTGCTCACGCACGACACCGGGGTGCACCCGGCGGTCGCGGCGGACGTCCAGCGGGCCGTCGCCCGACTCGCCGCGGAACTGGCCGACGATACCGGGATCCGGACCGTCGGCGACCTCGCCCTGCTCGACGGGGCCGAGGCCGCCGAGCTGGTGGCCCGTGGTCGTGTCCCCCGTCGGGCCGAGCGCCCGACCACCACCGTCCACGATGCCGTGTCGGCCGTCGCGCGGGCCCGGCCGGACGCGGTGGCGGTCCGCCACCAGGGTCGCGACCTCACCTACCGGGAGCTGGACGAACGCGCCACGGCCTGGGCCCGGGTGCTGGTCGCCGAGGGCGCCGGACCAGGCCGGTTCGTCGGGGTGTGCCTGAAGCGGACCGGGGACCTGGTGGTCGCGTTGCTCGCGGTCCTCAGGTCCGGAGCGGCCTACGTGCCGATGGATCCGCAGTCCCCGGACGAACGGCTACGGCACATCGCGTCCGACGCCGGGCTCGTCCTGGTGATCACTACCCTGACGGACTTCCCGGCCGCGCCCGGCACGGTGGTGGTCCGGCCGGCGGCGCTCACCGGACGGATCGACGGGGCCGTGGACACCCCACTGCCGGCGGCCGGCCCGGACGACCCCGCGTACGTCATCTACACCTCCGGCACGACCGGCCGGCCGAAGGGGGTCCTCGTCCCGCATCGCAACGTCTTGGCCCTGATGGCGGCGACCGCCCCGGGGCTCTCCCTGCGACCGGACGACACCTGGACGTTCTTCCACTCCGTGGCCTTCGACTTCTCGGTCTGGGAGATCTGGGGTTGCCTGCTCACCGGAGCGCGGCTGGTCGTGGTGCCCTACCTGGTCGCCAGGTCTCCCGAGGAGTTCCACGCCCTGCTGGTCCAGGAGCGGGTGAGCGTGCTCAGCCAGACGCCCTCGGCCTTCCTGGGGCTGCTCGACGTCGACGCCCGGGTGGGCGGACCGGTGCCCCGGCTGATCGTGCTCGGTGGGGAGGCGTTCGACCCGAGGACGCTGGGCGGCTGGTTCCGCCGTCACCCGGGCGGTGACGGCCGGCTGGTCAACATGTACGGCATCACCGAGACGACGGTCCACGTGACCAGCCACGAGGTACGGCCCTGGGATGCCGGCACCCGGCCGCACTGTGTAGGCCGGGCCATCCCGGGCTGGTCGGTGTCGGTGCGCGACAGCAGGGGGCGGCCCCTGCCCCCGGGCGCGGTCGGCGAGATCTACGTGGGCGGCGACGGGCTCGCGGTGGAGTACCTCAACCAGCCGACGCTCACCGCCGAGCGGTTCGTCGTCGACCCGGTCAGCGGGGAACGGCTGTACCGCAGCGGCGACCTGGGGCGGCTCCGCCTCGACGGTGCCCTCGACCACGCCGGCCGGCTCGACGAGCAGGTCAAGATCCGTGGGTTCCGGATCGAGTTGGGTGAGGTCCGGTCGGTGCTGCTCGCGGACGTGGGCGTGACCGAGGCGGTGGTCGCCGTCGAGGGCGAGGAGGACGGGCCGGCCCACCGGCGGATGGTGGCCTACTTGGTGCTCGCCCCGGGTGCCGGGCTGACCGAGGTGCGCCGGCGGATCGCCACCGTGCTGCCGGACTACATGATCCCCGCCGAACTGGTCGACCTGCCCGTGCTGCCGTTGACCCTGAACGGGAAGCTGGACCGGGCGGCCCTGCCCGCCCGCCGTCCCGCTGCGACCGGCACCGGTGGCGGAGCCGTGGCCCCAGGCGGCGACGACCCGGTCGACGCGATGCTCGCGGTCTGGCGGGACGTGATCGCCGCCGAGGTGGGCCCGCAGGACCACTTCTTCGAGGTCGGTGGCAACTCGCTGCTGGCGGTGCGGATGGTGACCGCGCTGCGGGGAGCCGGGTTCGGTTCGGTGAGCCTGGGGGACCTGTACCGCCATCCCACCCCGGCGGGTCTCGCCGGTTGGCTGGTCGGCTCCGCGACCGGTCGTGGTGGCGCCGCTCGTTGATCACGAAATCAGGTCGAGGGCGTGCCCTGTCCGAAAATAATGGGCCTTGCTTTCTGGTTCCGATCGCGCACATTCCGGCGGTAGCATCCACCGTGGCGACGTAAACGGAGTCGCGCCCACGATCCGGTTGAGCTCCCCGTCGGGGCAGGTGAATCCGGACGCGGTTCGTTGCTTCGCTGATCAATGCTGTAGTAACGGGGGAGATTGTCGTGCGTGGTTGCCCGGAAATTGTCTGCGGTGTCCCTTGCCTGGCCGAGCTGTGTCCGTCGAAAGCGCGGCGGACAGGCCGGACCCGGCACCGGCCGGTTGTCTCCTGATCCAACCGCCCGCGTCGGCGCGGGGCACGGCGACCAACGGCGATGGCGAAGAACCGCCTGCCGTGGTCCGCCCGTGCCCACCGGGCCGGCTGCTATCTGCCGAGGACGCGTGACGTCGCCATAGGCGGCATCGTTCCTGGCGTCCTCGTTCCTTGGCCCCGGCCACAGTGTGTGCCTGTGCCGACTCGACACGATCGGGTCGGGCTGCCGGTCACGGCTGCGGGCGTCACCCGCTCCTGACGGAACTTCGGCGAGGGAGAGCCATTCGGCCGTCACCCCGATCGGGTCGACGGCGTCGATCTCGTAGGACGATTGTTGCGGAGTTATCGAATGATCAGCGAAGCAAGGGTCGAGAACTTTGGACACCAACTTCTCCGGTACCGGCGGCGTAACCGGCTGACCCAGACCGCGCTCGCCGGCCTGTCCACGGTGAGCGTACGAGCCGTCCGGAACCTGGAACAGGGCCAGGTCACCCTCCCCCGCCGGGAGACCGTGCGACTCCTGGCCGATGCCCTCCGGCTGACCACCCAGGAACGCGCCTTCTTCGAACTCGCCGCAGGGTGCGGCGCGGACGACTCACTGCTCGAAACCCTTGTCGTACCGCCGACCGTGGTCCGTCCCCTGTACGGCCGTGAGTGGGAGATCGACACCGTGCTCCGGCGGGTGCTGAACGACCACCACCGGCTCAACGCGATCACCGGGCTGGGCGGTGTCGGGAAGACCCGCCTGGCCATCGCGGTCGCCAGCGCACTCCACTCGCTGAACGCCACGCCGGTGCTGTGGATGCCCATGCGGCCCGACGCCCTCATCACCACCGGCGCGACCCAGCGCCGCCACGACGACTGGACGTCAATGACGACCAGGCCGGAGGTGGAGCGGCTGTTGACCGAGCAGGGCGACGGCATCGGCCAGCTGGTCCGGCTCATCGGGGACCGGACGGTGCTGCTGGTGCTGGACGCGAACGACGCGGGCAGGGTCCGGCGGGACACCGTCTGGGCCCTGATTCGGGAATGTCCCCACCTGCGGGTCCTGGAGACCGCCCGGACACCTCAGGGCGTGCCCGAGGAGTACCAGCTCGCGTTGCGGCCCCTCCCGGTCGCGGCGACCGGCGACGAGGTCACCGTCCGCACCGCGCCGGCCGTGGCACTCTTCCTGGAACTGGTGGGCGACCTGGAACCGGGATTGACCATCGACGATGTCACGCTGTCGATCGTCACCGAGATCTGCCAGCGGCTGGACGGGGTGCCCCGGGCCCTCGAGGCCGCCGCGTCGTGGTTCACCATCATCTCCGTCCACGAGCTTCTGCACATGGCCCGCAGCGAGCCGCATCTGCTCGCGACCAGGCCCGGTGGAAACTTCGACCTCGAGGCGACAGTGCACGACGCGGTACTGGCCCAGCCGCAACCGTTCCGCGACCTGCTGGTCAGACTCGCGGCCTGGTCGGGCTCGTGGACCGTCGAGAACATCGTCTGCCGGATCGGGATCCCCCGTGCCCAGGCCGCGCACGCCGTGCGGGCCTTTCTCCAGTGTGGATTGATTAACAGGGCCGCTGGCGGTGCCGACCAGCTCGTGACGTTCAACGTGCTGAACATCGTCAGGGCGTTCCTCCAGCCCGGCCTGGTCACCGGGTAGTTCCGCCGTGATCTTGCGGCCCGGCCGGGCTGCTGGTGGCACACCCCGGCCGGGCCCGGGAGACGCGGGAGAGCAGTGGCGGCGCGCTACTCGGGCTGCCGGCCCGCCGCCCAAAGCCGACTGAGATGCGTGATGCCCGTGGTGACGCTCTCGTTGCGGGTCTCGAAGGCGATGAGACCCGACCAGTCCGCCTCCCGGATCACGTCCAGCACCTGCCGGATCGACAGGGTTCCGTCGGTGAGACCCAGATGGGCGTCCTGGTCACCGTCGTTGTTGCTCAATGACAGCGCGACGATCGACGAGGAGTAACCCGCGAAGGCGGGCAGGGCGAGTTCCTGGTTCACGTTCGCGTGACCGACGTCGAGAATGAACTTGATCTCCGGGATCGCGGCCTGGGCGGTCGCGTAGTCCGGTTCCCTGGTGAAGACGTACGAGAACGGCCGGTACCTCGGGTAGTAGGAGAGATTCTCCAGCCAGATCTCGACACCCTGCTCCGTCGCTTCCCGTACGACCACGGACAGCAGGGAGAGGAACCTGTCGAGCGCGGCGGCACGGTGTGCCTTGGTCGGCCGGGGTTCGACGAATGCGCCGCCGTGTACGACCAACGAGGTGGCGCGCAGGGCGGCGGCGAGTTCGACTTCGCGTCGCAAGTACTCCAGCGACGCGTCCCGGATCTCGGGGATCTCGGAGGCCAGGGGGGCGCGGAAGTTGCCGTGCAGAATCGGGGACATCCCGTGGTCGTCCGCAGCCGTGACCAGGTTCTTTATTCGGGTGTCAGACCACTCGCTCGGCATGTCCGATAATAGGCTTGCATCGATGTACCAGTGACTGCATCCCTCCTCGTGGGCGGCGGTGAGACCTTCTTCGGCGGCCAGGTACCGCTGGACCGCAACACCGGTGACAAAGGGCAGGGGCGACGTGTACGACGAAGCGCTCAACTGCTGCACCTACTTCCGGGACGGATGGTGGAATGCTGTGGAGAAGCCGCGACGATTCCTGCCTGGCGGACGCCAGTCGCCGGTCTGCGGCGCTCGTCGAATCGGCAGACATTTTCCGATCCCGGTGGCAGTCTAGGTAGCCGAATAATGATCGTTCGGCACATGCGCGGCATATGCAGCGGCAGATTAGCGGAAGTTTGCCCGGTCTTGACCGACTCGGTCCTGCCGACCGGGACCCGCCGGCCGGGCACCGTCAACAACCAGAGCCGCCCGGAGCGGACAAGGGCGGGGCTGGCCGGGGACGAGAGCCGACAACCGTGCGGCCGGTCTGGTGAGACCCCCTGGCACCAACAGCAGCCGTAGCCGTAGCCCTGCGCGCTCTCGCCGACGAGATGACCGTCGCGTGGGCGCTGGCCGTCGAGGTCCTCACGGCCGGATTCTGACTCCTGGCCCGGCGGGGTGCGCGTAGCTCGAACGAGAGCGGTTGGCGTGACGGTCACGCGGTGGCGGCCGACATCGGGTGTGGAAGGTCGCAGCGCTGAGCCTCCGGCCGCGTAAGCCACGACGAGCATCGGATCTGTGCTGCCTCCGGATGTATCAGCTTATGAGTAGTCGACATCGGGATAGGTGCTAATCGAAGTCTACCGATTGGCTCGGCTGCGGCGTCGCATATTGAAGCGAGTGAACGCTGGCGAGTGTGGGTAGGCGGGCGTGCGGGCGTGCAGTGTTGGAATGACAACCTGGTGGCGGGTGGGATGCGGTAACGCGCGGAAGCAGCCTGACCGCTGCCCCCGTTTACCCCCCGAAAACCATGGCCAGACGTTGGCGAACAGTAACAAGAGGCACTCAGTGTTTAGCCTGGTTTGTGCAGCTCAATGCCTGTTATCGACAATCAGCGACAAGCGCAGGGTGGCTACATATGGTAACCGTGTGTCGCAGGTTCGAATCCTGCCGGGGGCACCTCCTAGATCAGATGTTGTGCCCTCCGGCCTGCGAATATGCTCTTCCATTGATCGGTCGACCTATGCGGCGGCATGCCACCCTGAGCCCACCCGCTGGAGGCGTCGACGGCCCCGCGACAGTCCCCGGCTACCCGGTCCCCCATGCCACCGGACCGGCGGCAACGTCCGTACGTCGATGTCCTCCGGCCGCACGTCGTAGCCTCCAGCCTTATCCGGAGGTCGGGGCGGTACGGCGGCCAGTCCGCCGAACGACGTCCAGGAGCATGAGCGCTACCAGAGCGGTCGTGACGACCACGGCGATGTAGAAGCCCCAGGTCACGTTCGTCTCCCTGTCGTAGAGCCGGTCGCGCACGATGTCGCCGAACGTGACCCCACCCGCGATCCTGTCAGCGGCGACGACGCCGTAGCCGCCTGATACCTCCACGGACGGGATCGCCCACCAGGTGACGATCGCCACCACCAGACCTGCCGTCGCGGTGAGCAGAAACAGCCAGCGCAGCCGCGCCAGCAGTCTCGGCCACCTGTCGGTGAAGGCACCGCAGGCCAGATAGCCGACTACCGCGGCGACGACGAGCAGCACGGCCAGCGACCAACCGGTCGAGCTGTGCCACGCCGTAGCCGCGTTGACGTGTCGGGTTGGCTGTCCGCCGCCGTACCGGCTGACCATCCAGCTCAACCGGTACCAGGGGAGGAAACTGTCGACGAGCAGCAGCAGGCCGAGCGCCGCGATGGCGCGCTCCGGCCAGGTCGAGCGGACGGGGTGTTGCCGGACACCGAATCGCATGGACGAATGTTGGCCCACGCCGGGATTCCCGTTTCCCGGGGGTGGGGGCGGGGCTGAGGTGTGTCGCAGCGGTAACGGCCGTTGACCCACCACGGTTGCCGGCCGCGCCAGCGGGCGCCACCCGGTGAGGGCGTGCTTGCCCGTGGGGGCAGGGGGGACTGCCCCTAAGACGGCCGGCGGTCGCATGCCGTACCGGTAGGTATCGGGGCAGGGTGGCCAGGTCGACTGTCGCCGATGCGAAAAGAGCGGTCATGACCTGGCGAGACACCTACTGGGACGATGCCACGCAGAGTCCGGACTACTTCCGGTCCGTCGAGTTCGCCACCGTCCTGGACGGCGATTACGGCACCCGGATGTTCGGCCAATGGATCGAGCAGCTGCATCCGAACCGCCATGACCTGATCCGCAGCCTGGAGTACCTGCTGGTCACCTACCGGTACGGCGACGACGTGCGGGCGACGCTGGACACGTTCGAGCGCCAGCTGCCCCGGCCGTGGGACGACTGGGCGATGGCCACCGCCCTGGCGGAGACCGCCCGACGCTACCCGGACGTGCCGCTCGAACTCCGCGACGACGACGACTTCGCCGTGCTGGCCGCATTGTTTGGCGACGACGAGCAGCTCTTCGCGCTCTGGCGGGAGGAGGTGCAGCAGGCCGCCGTCATGGCGCTGTCCGCCCCCGAGGTGATCCCCGCCTTCGTGGCCTCCTGCCAGGAGCTCGCCGAGGAGGCCCACGGGTACGACAACGGCAAGGAGGAGGTGAGCGACCGGGAGGACGACCTGATCAGCTTCGACGAATCCAATCTCGACTGGCAGGTCGGGTATGCCGAATCCGACGACGACGAGCCGGTGGCGGCCACCGGGACACAGAAGTCGGTCCGGTTCGCGGAACCCCTGGTGGAGGGCGAGGACGCGCCCGGGTGGCAGGGCGGGCAGTTCAAGGTGGGGGTGGCCTTCACCCTGAACCCGGAGGCCAACTCCAACCTGGCCGGCCTGCACTCCTGGGCGCAGACCCAGGCCCTCGTCAGCCCGTGGGGGGTCGACGTGGACGAACTCGCCACCATGATCAATACGGCGATGAACGGGATGCCCAAGATGTACCGGGACGACCGGGTGACCATCCACGCCTTCCCGCAGTACGTCGCCATCACCGTCACGATCGACTCGGCCCTCAACGCGCACAACACCGGGATCATCGCCACCCTGACCGAGGAGGGGGCGTACACGCACTACGTGCAGTTCAAGGACCTGGTGATGTTCTACACCGACGAGAGTGACATGGACACCCCGATCTACAACGTGCTCAAGACGTTCGGGGATCCGTGGGCCGGCGGTACGGCCGAGAGCTACGTGGTGCGTCACGGCCGGGGCCGCAAGGCGTACTTCACGGTCGACCCGGTGAAGACGAGCCACGAGCAGAGCGTGGCGGCCGTGGTCCGGCGGTGTTCCGGCGGGCTGGACGTCCGGGTGCTGTCGGCCCGGCCGCAGTAGGGTGGACCGGGGCGGCCGGCCGTTGCCCTAACAGGCAGACAGGACTGCACGGAGAGCTTCCCGTGCGGCTGCGGGTGACCCGGTCGGGCCGCGTTCACTGTGCCCATGGCTGCATCAGCGTCCCGTTCCCTGCGCGCCGCCTCGGCGCTCGCTGTGGTGGCACTCCTGGTGGCCAGTGCACCGCCGGCCGCGTACGCCGAGTTCTTCGCGGCCCCGCGACCGGCCGGCGGTCCGGGGCTGCGGATCAGCGTGACCGACGGTGCCGCCCCCCTGGTCGGCGAGCCGGCGGGGACGGTCCTCGGGCTCACCCCCGGCGGGTCGGCGGTGGTCACCCGCACGGTGACCACCGCGACCGTCCCGCCCCGCCCCGACGTGGTGCTGCTCGCCGACACGACCGGCAGCATGCAGGCGGCGCTGAACGACGTCCGGGTCAACGCGAAGCGGATCGTCGAGGACATCAGCGGCGTCCAGCCCGACGCCCGCTTCGCGGTCGCCGAGTTCCGGGACGAGGGTGACGAGTTCGTCTTCCGGCTCAACCGGGACCTGACCGCCGTGCCGTCCGAGGTGCAGGAGGCGGTGAACGTCTGGACCGCCGACGGCGGTGGCGACGACCCCGAGGCCGGCCTGAACGCCCTGCACGCCGTCGCCACCGGAGCGGTCACCCTGCGGACCGAGAGCAGCCCGATCGTGGTGATCTTCGGGGACGCGCCGTCGCACGACCCGAGCGTCGGCCACGACCTCGCCGGCACGATCCAGGCGTTGACCACCCGGGGCGTGCGGGTCGTGGCCGTGGACGTCGGCAACCCGGGCAGCTACTCCCTCGACCAGTCCGGGCAGTACACCGAGATCACCCGGCAGACCGGGGGCGTCCTGTTCAACGCCGCCGGCCCGTCCGAGGTCTCGAACGCCATCCTGGCCGGCATCCGAGCCATCCAGAGCACCGTCGGCGCGCGCGTCACCGACTGCGACCCGCAGCTCTCGGCCTCGGTCACCCCGGCCGAGCGGACCGTCGACAGCGGCGGCGCCGTCGACCTCACCGTCACCGTCGCGGTCGATCCCGCCGCCCGCAACGGGGAGTACGCCTGCCGGCTCGAGGTGTCCGTGGACGGCATCGTCCAGGGCGAGCCGGAGCGGCTGACCGTGACCGTCAGCGGCGCGGCGCCGGACGTACCGGTGCTCTACTCCGACGCCGCCGCGCTCGACCTCGGGGAGGGGCCGCTCGGCGTACCCTCGTCGGCCCGGACGGTGACCCTCACCAACACCGGCGACTACCCGCTGACCGTGGCCGCCGCCCTCGCCGAACAGCCGCTCCCGGCGGTCTTCGCGGTCACCGGCTCCACCTGCGCCGGGGTGCTGGCCGTCGCCCGGTCCTGCGCGCTGTCCCTCACCGCCACCCCCCGGGCGATCGGGGCCGCGACCTCGGTGCTCAGCCTCGCCAGCGCCACCGACACCGGCGGGGTCGCCGCCCAGTCGCTGGCGTTGACCGTCTCGGGACGCAGCCCGACGTTGCAGTTCAACCCGGGCGTCGGTCGCCCCGGCCAGGTGGTCACCGCGCTCGGCCAGGGCTTCCCGGCCGGTGCCGAGGTGCTGGTCGGCTGGGTCGACGGCGCGGGCACGGTGACGGCGGTCGCCGACGCGTCCGGCCGGTTCGCCGTGCCGATGGTGGTCTTCGAGGAGGGACTCGCCGGCCCCCGGGCCGCGCTCGCCTCGGTGCCGTCGGTGGGCCAGGTGACCAGCGGCACGTTCCTGGTGCAGTCCGCGACCGGCCAGCCGGGGCCGTTCACCCGGCGACGCTGACCGGCCGACCCGCCGGCGCACTGACCGGCCCGCCCACCCGGCGACGCAGACCGGCCGGCCCACCCGCGCACTGACCGGCCGGCCCGCCCATGCGGCGACGCAGACCGGCACCCGCCAGCGTTCCGGGGGCAGGAATCGGCCCGGGATCACGGTCGCCGGGACGTGGCCGGCAGGGCGGTGCCGGTCAGCCGACCAGCACCTGGCCGGTGGCGATGATGCTGCCGGCCGGCAGCGGAGCGGGGTCGTTGCAGGTGTTGACCTTGTCGCCGTGCCGGGCCGCCGGCTTGCCGTTGATCAGCACCAGCGGGCTGCCGGCGAGGACCGTGCCCTGGTTGTTCGGCGGCGTCTGGAACGGCCCACCGGTCGGCAGGTGCGGCGGGGCGTTCACCGCGACGCTGCCGACCACCGCGGCCGGCTTACCCTCGATCAGCACGTCGGTGCTGCACCCGTTGGCGATGGTCCCGGCGAAGGGCATCGGAGTGGGTGTCGGCACCGGCCCGGTCGGTGACGGCACCATGATGATGTGCGTGTCGGTGCCGACCACCTTGTCACCGAGCTTCGCCGCGGGTACGCCCACGATGGATCCCTCCCTCGACCGGCGGATCGGTCAGATCAGCCCCTCGCGGATGGCGTGCGCGACCGCCTGGGTGCGGTTGCGGACGCCGAGCTGGGTGGTGATCTCGTGCACGATGTTCTTGATGCTGCGTTCCGAGTAGGACAGCTCCCGCGCGATCGTGGCGATGTCCGCCCCCGCGGCGATCATCCGGAGCACGGCGAGCTGGCGCGGTGACAGGGGCAGGATGGTCAGCCCCCGGGGCGCCAGCACGTGCCGTTGGGCCCGACCCACCCGGGTCAGCAGCGAGCTGAGCAGGTCGGTGGGGAGTCTCGCCTCACCCCGTGCGGCAGCCCGGATCACCTCGCGCAGCAGCGGCGCGGTGCTCTCGGCACGGCGTACCAGGCTCAGGCCGCCCGCCTCGATCGCCTGCAACCCGGCGCTGTCGTCGAGCTGCCCCACCACCAGCACCGGTCGGGGAGCCGGGCGACCGGTCACCGCGTCGAGCTGCGCCAGCAGCCAGTCGTCCACCGTGTCGGCGACGATCACCAGGACGTCCGGGCTGTCGTCGGGCTCGGCCAGCACCACCGGCCGCGCGCCGACAGGATCGTCGACCCCCGTCGTGCCGAGCTGGGCCGTGACCCCGGCCTGGGAGATCGGGTCGCGGGACCGGACCGCCGTGCGGATCGGCCCGACGCCCGGTGCGTCGGTGGCGCCTGGTCCTCCGGGGTCCGCCGCCGTGGTGACGGTTGGCGCGGCGGTGCGTGCCGCAGCGGCGGTGCCCGGTGCGGCGGTGCCCACCGCAGCGGCGGTGCCCGCTGCGGCGGGGTGCGGGCCGGGGGAACCAGCGGCGGGGTGCGGGTCGCTCATCGGCTGGGGGAGGGGCTCGGGGTGGACACGACCGGTACGAGCTGACCGGCGAAGTAGGCGGCCGGGGTGCACGCCGTGGTGCCCGGGTTCGCGCACTTCACCGCCACGGTGACCGGCTGGCCGGCGGAGAACCGCAGCGGCTGGACGAAGTGGTAGTCCAGGTCCCGGAAGTTGTTCAGGCCGGTCTCCAGCAGCACGGTGTCGCCCCGCCGTACCTGGAGCAGGCCGGCGTCGCCGTGCGGGTTCTGCAAAACGATGTCGGTCACCCAGAGCACCTTCTTGTCGGCCGGCTTGTAGGTGGAGAGGGTGAACTCGTTGGAGGTGGTCGGCGACGCGCTGGTCGCCACCCGGAAGTCGGCGGCGGTCTCCGGGTCGGCGTTGTCCAGCGTCCCGCCCTGGCTGCCCGGTCCCTTGCCGTTGCCGGAGCCGGCTGTCGGGCTCGGGGACGCGCTCGGCTTGGGCGAGGCACCGGCCGCGACGCTGGCGACCTTCTCCGCCTTCTCGGCGGTCTGCGCCGCCTCACTGGCCTGGGTCTTCACCTCGGCCACCTCCTGGGACAACTCCTTCGTCTCCACCTTGGCGGCCTCCTTGGCGGTGGACTGCACGGTGGGCTTGAGCACCGCGAACCAGAGCCCCACCAGGGCGACCGCCGCCGCGGCGGCGACCAGCACCACCCGGGGCGACCAGGCCGGCAGGACGGACCGCTGCACCAGCAACCCGTCGCTGGTGATCGGGTCGGCGTCGGGACGGGTGACCGCCACCTGGAACGGCAGGTTGCGGTCCGGGCCGAGCAGGAACCGCTTGCGGGGGCGTACCCGCAGCTTCACGAACGTGGCGGTGCCCGGACGCAGCACCGGCGCGGCCGGCAGCACCCGGAAGCTCAGCAGCCGGTCCGGATCGGCGGGCAGCACCTCGACCGTGGTCTCGACGTTGCCGGTGTTGTCGATCACCAGCTGGTGCCGGGCGGCGCGTCGCGCCTGCGAGGTACGGGGCACCAGCTCCGTCGCCAGCTCCACGAAGGGCAGCACGGTGACGGTGCCCTCCTCGACCACCGAGCCCTCCGGGTCCTCCCGCCCCCGGACCCGTACCCCGAAGTCGACGCTGCCGGCCGGCACGGTCGACGCACGCGGCGGCGTGAACGTCACCCGCGCCTCCTGCTCGGTGCCGGGCAGGAGGTTCATCGTCGCCGGCTCGACCTCGGCCCACGACGCGGCGTCGCCGACCACGTCCAGGGTGAACTGGTCCACGACGGCGGCGGTGTTGCGCACCCGGACGGTGCAGCCGACCGTGCCGCCGGCGGCGACGGTGAGGTCGGTCTCGACAAGTCCCACAGCGACACTCATGCGGGCAGTCTCGCCGCGCGGGTGGAGCCGGCAGAACCACGATCGAGGAACACCAAGGGGCAGCCGTGGCTACCTGAACGGGCAACCGGACGCCTGATCGGGCAGCGGGACGTCAACGCGGCTCGCTGATCCCACCCCGTGGCCGGCGGCCCGGCTGCCCGCCGCCCGGACCGCCGGGACGGCCACCACCGCTGTTGACGCTGACCTCGCGCGGAGGCGGCGCCAGGTCGGTCTCCGCCTCGGGCACGAACGGCACGAGCAGTTGCAGGTGCAGCCCGGTCCGGGCGCTCCCGCCGTGGGCCACCCACGCGGAGCCGGTGTCCCCCTCGCGCCGCGGCGCGCTGCGCACCACCACCGGCTGGTTGGCGCGGGCCACCGCGCCGGTCAGGAACCGGGCCGGCAGGGCGGTGCAGCTCGCGCAGCCGACCAGCAGCTCACCCAGCAGCCGGTGCTCCCGCTCGGTGTCGGCGGCCCAGGCGGTCAACAGGTAGCTGAAGCGGTACCGGCGGCCCGGTGGGCGACGTCCGACCAGCTGACCGTCGGCGTCGCGCAGCTCGTCCCAGGTTGCCGAGACACCCGCCGAATCCTCCTCGACGTCGAGCAGGAAGGCCGAGACCAGCTCACCGTCGGCACGCTGCGCGCACCGGTCCGGCGGGTCGAAGACGACCGGCACCTCCGGCGGCAGGTAGTGGCCCAGCCAGGCCCGGACGGACAGGTCGACATCCCAGATCATCAGCCCACCCTGCCGCTGCCCGGACAGCCCCGCGCCCGGCGGCCGGGCAGGCCGTCGGGGCGGATCGGTTGCCCTTGGGGGCAGAACTGCCTACCCCGGCGGCGGTCCGGCGGGCAGCCCTTCCGGCCGGTCGACGTTGGCAGGCTCGGTCCCATCACACCGTCGTACAGGAGGTTCGATGCCGACGTATCTGTCGCCGGGCGTCTACGTGGAGGAGGTTTCCTCCGGGTCGAGGCCGATCGAGGCGGTCGGGACGGCCGTCGCCGCGTTCGTCGGCTTCGCCGAGAAGGGGCCGGTCGACGAGCCCACGCTGATCACGAACTGGACGCAGTACACCCGCACCTTCGGGGGATTCGTGGCGGGCAGCTTCCTGCCGCTGTCGGTCTACGGCTACTTCCTCAACGGCGGCGGCTCCGCGTACGTGGTCCGGGTGGGCGGTGCCGGCGCGGACCCCGCCGACGACGCCAGCGCCGGTGAGTCGTACGCGGCCGCGGCCGTGCCGGCCGCCGGTGACAACGGCCGGCTCTCGTTCACCGTCCGGGCCGCCCTGCCCGGTGCTTCCGGCCAGGACCTCTCGGTCGAGGTGGTCGACGCCTCCGAGGGCGGCGACGACGCGTTCAAGCTCGTCGTCAAGCAGGCCGGCAAGCCGGTCGAGACGCTGGACAACCTGACCACCAAGCGCGGCGCGGGCAACGTGGTCACCGCCGTCCGCCAGCAGTCCAAGCTGATCCAGATCGAGGAGGCGAAGGGCGCGACCCTCGCCCCGCCCCGCCGCGGCGCCGAGGTCACCCTCGCCGCGCCCGCGCTGCCGGCCACCACGACCGGCACCGGCGACCTGCGGGTACGCGCCGAGGACTACGTCGGTGACGTCAGCGACCGGACCGGCTTTGCCGGGCTGGAGGCGATCGAGGACATCACCATGCTCTGCGTGCCCGACCTGGCCGCCGCCCACCAGCGGGGGGCCATCGACGACGAGGCGTTCAAGGCCGTCCAGTTGGCTATGATCGCGCACTGCGAACTGATGGGTGACCGGGTGGCCATCCTCGACCCGCCGCCCGGCCTGCACCCGCAGCGCCTCAAGGAGTGGCGGATGGACGTCGCCGGCTACGACTCCAAGTACGCGACGCTCTACTGGCCCTGGGTCAAGGTGATGGACCCGGCCCAGGGCCGGGCGGTCTTCATGCCGCCCAGCGGGCACGTCGCCGGGGTGTGGGCGCGTAACGACGACACCCGGGGCGTGCACAAGGCCCCGGCCAACGAGATCATCCGGGGCGCGCTGGCCCTGGAGAGCGGGCTCACCAAGGGCGAACACGACCAGCTCAACCCGATCGGGGTCAACTGCATCCGGGCCTTCCCCGGGCAGGGCATCCGGATCTGGGGGGCGCGCACCCTGTCCAGCGACGCCGAGTGGCGCTACCTCAACGTCCGGCGGCTGTTCAACTGGATCGAGAAGTCGATCCTGCTCGGCACCAACTGGGTGGTCTTCGAGCCCAACGACCCCCGGCTCTGGGACGCGGTGCGCCGGGTCATCACGATGTTCCTGCGCCGGGTCTGGCGCAGCGGCGCGCTGATGGGCGACACCTGGTCCGAGGCGTTCTTCGTCAAGTGCGACGCCGAGAACAACCCGCCGGAGAACCTCGACGCCGGCATCCTCACCGTCGACATCGGCATCGCCCCGGTCAAGCCGGCCGAGTTCGTGGTGTTCCGACTCTCCCAGCTCTCCCAGGGCACCGGCGACTGACCGGCCCCGGCGGCGAGCACCCGACCTGAGCGACGACGAGACCAGGAGAACCGAGCATGGCCGGTCAGGGCACCCAGGACCCGAAGCAGAACACCCAGATCATCAGCGCCGCCGTCTTCCGGCTGGAGGTGCCGGGCATGTCGGCGATCAACTTCGCCGAGCTGGTCGGGATCAGCAGCGAGGTGGAGAACGCGGAGTACATGGCCGCCGGCACGACCGGGCCGATCTTCTCCCGGCACTTCGGTCGGACCAAGCCGCCGACGGTCACCCTCAAGCGGGGCCTCGACCTCAACGGCGACCTGTGGCTCTGGCACCAGAAGGTCCGCAACCTCATGTACGACGCGTACCGGGACTGCGCGCTGAAGCTCTACGGCCCCGGTGACGACCTCAACGGCGACGCCCGGCTGACGTACATGATGACCAACGCCTGGCCGTCGCGGGTGGAGGTCAGCGGGGTCAAGGCCGGGGCCACCGACATCGTCTACCAGACGGTCACGTTGATGTGCGACGACCTGTTCGACTTCAATGCGCGGATCTAGCGTCGCCGAGCCCGCCGCCGGACCGGTGGCGGGCCTGCGGACCGAGTATCCGTTCGTGCTGCCGCGCGGGCTGGTCGACGACCGGGGCGGGGTGCACCGGGAGGGCGCCATGCGGCTGGCCACCGCCCGCGACGAGATCGACCCCCAGGGCGATCCGCGGGTACGCCAGAACCCGGCCTTCCTCGCCGTGCTGCTGCTCGCCCGGACGGTCACCCGGATCGGCGGGGTGAATGCCGTCGACGTCGACGTGATCGAGCACCTCTTCGCCTCGGACCTGGCCTTCCTCCAGGACCTCTACCGGCGGATCAACCAGCAGGGGCACACCGGGGTCGAGGTGGCCTGCCCCGGCTGCGGGGGGCGCTTCGCGGTGGACCTGGCCGGCGGCCGACCGGGCGGCTCCTGACCCACCCGGCAGCCCGACGCCGCACACCCGTACCGGAACCCGAAGGAGGTGGGCATGGCCTGGTCGTCACGGCCCGGACAGCCGTTCTGGCCGCGTCGCCGCCGGACGGTCGGGGCACCACCACCGGCCCCGGTCGCGCCACCCGTTCCGGTCGCCCCGCCGGTGCCCACCGACGGGTACCCGGCCCCCCCGGGCCTGCCGTTGCTGACCGTGACGCCCGCCTCGGCGATGGTGACCATCCCGCCGCCGGGGACGGCCACGGACGGCCCGTCGCTGCCCCCGACCGCCGTTGCGCCGACGTTCGCCGGGCCGGCCCCGGGAGCCGCCGCGCCGTCCGTCGGGCCGGTTGCGGCCACCGACCCGACCCCGATCCGGTACGACACCGCTGCGCCCGACCGCCCGCCGACCGCTCCGTCCGGGTGGACGCCGTCCGTTCCGTCCGGGTGGACGCCGCCCGCGCCTGCCGGGTGGACGCAGCCCGGTTCGGTCCGGCAGGCGGTGACCGGGTCGGGTGACCCGTGGTCGGTCGGTCCGGTGGTGTACCGGGCACCGCTGAGCGGGGACGACACCTCGCAGTTTCCCCGGGCGGGCGGCCACCTTCCGGGCACGCAACCGGCTGCCGGGACGCCGTCGCCATCCGGTCGGTGGGGCGGTCCGCCGCCGGGGGCCGTCCGCGAGCCCGACCGGCCGTTGCCGGCCGTGTCCCGGGCAGCGGACCCGACCACGGTGCAGGCTCCGGCCGACACGTACGGCCCGACCGCGATGCGGGGTCCGGCACCGAACTTCGGCCTGACTCCCGCTTACGGCCTTGCTTCCGGCCCGGGTCCGACCCTCGATCATGGCGTGACTCCAGGCCACGGCCTTGCTTCCGGCCCGGGTCCGATCCTGGACCATGGCCTGGCTTCCGGCCACGGCCCGGCCCTCGGCCACGGCCCGGCCCTCGGCCACGGCCCGGCCCTCGGCCACGGCCCGGCCCTCGGCCACGGCCCGGCCCTCGGCTACGGCCTGGCTCCGGGCTACGGTCCGACCCTGGACAATGAGCCGGCGCTGGTACGGGGAACGACGCCGAGTCCGGTCGGGGGCAGCGGTCCGACGCCGGGCGTGGCCCCGCACGTGGCCGGTGGTCCGCACCGGAGCCCGGCCGTGGAACGTGGCCCGATCGGGGCCGCGGACGGGCCCGGGGGAGAGGGCGCGGGGGCGACGGGTGGGCCGCAGGAGCCGCCCGGACGAACGGCCGCCGGGCGACCCGACGGGGCGGATGCCGCAGCGGCCCGGACCGCTGCGCAGTTCGCCGCCGCCGGCCTGCCCACCGCGCAGGTCTGGCCCCCGCCGGGGTTCGAGGTCGCCTACCTGGCGGCGGAGGCCACCCGGGCTGCCGAGGAGGCCCGGGCGTCGGACGGGGGACGTACCCGGTCGGCGCAGCCGGACACCGGCACCGGCCGGGGCGGGTCGACCGCCGCCCCGGGTCACGACGGTCGGAGCGACCCGGAGGAAACCCCGCCGTCGGCCGGTGAGGTGCGTCCGGTCGAGGTGGCCTTCGCCAGACGTCGGGGTCGTACCACCCGGCCGGTGACCGCCCGAACGGGCCTGGAGGCGACGTCCCCGGCGGCCCATGAGCCGGCTGGCACGACCGCCCCGCCCACCGCTGCTCCGGGACGGCTCGCCGGGTCCGCGGCCCAGGATCGGCCCGACCCGGGTAGCCCGGCCGACCTGGGTGGTGCCACCGGCAGCGACCGGAGCGTCCCCGCCGACCGTCGGCGGGACGGACCGGTGGGCGTCGGGCAGGACCGGCCGGTGGGTAACCGCCCGGAGGATCCGGCGCGGGCGACCGGGCCGGTCGACCACCGGGGCGGGATGCTGGACGAGGCCGGGGCCGGACCGGCACCCGCACAGCGGACGCAGCCGGCCGGGTCGGCTCCGGCCGGCGTGACCCCGCCGGCCACGGGTGCCACGACACCGACCCGGGGCGCGGACCCGGCCGGGCCGCCGCCGTCGCAGAGCCGGCCCGTCGCGGACCGGGCGACCCCGGAGAGCCGGCCAGACCCGGCGGGCCGCGACACCACGGACGACCCGCCGGGTTCGGCGGTGGGCCGCGACGCCACGGACGACCCGCCGGATTCGGCGGTGGGCCGCGACACCACGGACGACCCGCCGGATTCGGCGGGGCGCGACACCACGGACATCCTGCCGGCGGCGGGCCGCGGCACGTACCGTCCCGAGCCGGTGTCCCCGCCGTCGACCTTCTTCCTCACCCGGCGTCCGGAGCAGTCGCCGCCGACCGGGTCGCCGTCGGGAGTGGACCGGGATCACGGCCGGGCCGGTCAGGGGCGGCCGGGCCGGGGACAGGCGGAAGCGGTCCGGCACCCGCCCGTACCGTCGGTGGAGCAGGCCGGGTTGGTCGACCGGCCGGAGCCGTGGACGACGGCGGTCCCCACCGACGCGCAGGTCACGGCGTACCCCATGGGGGTCGTCACGGTCGCGCCGGCGGTGGCGGACGGACGGCCGGGCCCGGCACCGACCACGGTGGAGAGGGCCGCGCCGTTGGCGCACCGCGCGGCCCCGCCGCCCGCACCGCCCGCTCCGGTGGGCGTCGACGAGCTGCCGGAGCAGGTGCCGGCCGCTCTGGTGGACGGCTTCCGGCAGCAGTACGGCGTGGACGTCGCGGCCGTGCCGGTGTGGCGGGGTACGGAGGCCACCGCGGTGGTGCAGCAGGCCGGGGCGCGGGCGGCGACCCGGGGCGGTGAGGTGCTGCTGCCGGCGTCAGCCGGGCCACTGGACGCGCCGCCCGCCCGCGCGCTGCTCGCCCACGAGTTGGCCCACGTGGTCCAGCAGCGGGCGTTCGGGGCGGCACCGCCGGCCGAGTCGACCGGCGCGGGCCGGGACCTGGAGGCGCGGGCGCTCGCCGCCGAGCACGCCTTCGGCGGCGGCGGGCCGGGCGTCGGAGGTCCGCTGCCACCCGTGGCGCCGCTGACCGGGGGTGCCGCGCCGACACCCCCGGGCACCGTCGGCACCTGGGGGACCACCCCCGGTGGCGGCCTGACCTGGCAGGCGAACCCTGGTGCGGGCGGAGTACCCCCGGCCGCGCCGCCCGGCCCGCCGGCCGCCCACCCGCTCCAGCGGGCGTCCATGGACACCCCGGCGGCCACCCTCGACGACCTACGGGCGCTGGTGCGGGGCGAACTCGACCAGCAGCAGGACCAGGCCGCCGACCCGCCGGCCGGGCCGCCGCTGGACGCCCTGCGCGCCGAGGTGGCCGCCGCGACGGCACCGCCCGCGATCGACCGGGGCACGGGCCGGCTCGCCGAGGTACGCGACGCGGTGGAGCGGCTCCGGGCCGAGCTGCGCACGGTGGCCGACCGGGGACAGGCCACGGCGGCCCGGCTGGACCGGGACGCCGACCGGCTGCGCTCCCGGGCCGGTGACCGGTCCCCGGGCCGGCCGGTCGACCTGGAGAACCCCGACGACCTGGAGGAACTGGCCGGCCGCCTCTACGGGCGGTTACGCGGCCGGCTGCGGCAGGAGCTGCTGGTCGACCGGGAGCGCAGCGGACGGCTGACCCGGTTCCGCTGAGCACGACGGATGGCACCACCACCCGGATGCAGGGCCGGGACGAGGCGACGAGGAGGACGAAACGATGGCAGGCGGTCTTTCCACCGCGGCCCGCGTCATGGGCGGCTTCTTCGAGGTCACCGGCGTCAATCACCGGTACCTCGTGGTCATCGACGACGAGCGGTACAACCTCGGCTCCTGGTCCCGGGTCTCCGGGCTGGGGGTGACCTGGCAGGTCTGCGAGTACCGGGCCGGCGACAGCAACGACGTCTTCACCTACGTGGGTGAGCCGACCTACAGCCGGATCCGGCTCAGCCGGGCGGTCTGCTTCGACTCCCAGGTCGTCCAGGAGTGGCTCTGCCAGCAGGCCAACCGGTACCGCCCGCTCAGCGGCACGATCCAGCTCGTCGACAGCCTCGGCCTGAAGATCGTCGGCTGGGACCTGAAGCACTTCTTCCCGGTCGGCTGGTCGGTGTCGGAACTCGACCCGAGCCACAGTGGTGTCGCGGTGGAGACGCTGGAGCTGGCGCACACCGGTTTCCTGCACGACGACGTGAAGTTCTCGCTCTGATGGCGGCGATCTCCGCGGGGCAGCTCGGCGGGATGCTGGGCGACCCGAGCCAGACCGCGCAGGGTCTCGCCTCCGGCGGCCTGCTCCAGATGTTCCGGGACGGCCCCGGGGTCAAGCGGACCCTCAAGCTCGGCCTGGCGATGCGCTTCCAGGTGACCATCGGGGACGTCCCGATCGGCCTGTGGCGCTCCTGCCGGGGGCTGCGGGCCGACTTCCGGCCCGAGGTGGTCCGGGTGACCGGCGACTACGTCGGCCAGTACCACCTGCCCGGCGAGGTCAGCTACACCCCGGTCGTGCTGGAACGGGCGGTGCACCGGGAGAGCTCGGCGCAGCTGCAACAGTGGCTGGTCGGGGTGCTGCGGTCGTGGCAGGACGGCACCGGCGACGACACCCGGACCACCGCCCGGATCACCCTGCTCGACGCCGACGGCGAGCCGGTCAACAGCTGGCTGCTCTATGGCGTACGACCGTCGTCGTGGACCGGCCCGGACCTCTCCTCGGACAGCAACCAGGTCGCGGTGGAGCGGCTGGAGCTGGTGCACGAGGGCTTCTTTCCCGACCTGCAGGCCAAGGCGGAGACGGCCAGCCTGTCGTCCCCGTCGCTCGGCCGGGTCACGTTCTCCTACAACCCGGCCAAGATGGGCATCACCCGCTCCTCCCGGGCCAGCCAGCTCGTCGGCCGGGGCCGGGGCGTGGAGCTGACCTCCGACACCGCGTTGCGGGTGATGGCCGGCGAGGTGCTGCTGGTCGGTGCCGGGGTGGCCCAGGACGTGCAGAAGCTGATCGCCTTCTCCGGCCCGCCGAGCGTCGACGAGCAGAGCCGCAGCGCGTCCGGCATCGAGCTGCCCCGGCTGACCTTCACCTGGGGGAAGCTGTCGATGGCGGTCAACCTGAGCACGCTCAACGTCAACCTGACCCGGTTCGACGGCGAGGGCCAGCCGGTACGGGCCCAGGCCGCCCTGGACCTGATCGTGATCGAGGGGGAGATCTTCCCGAAGCGCGGCGGCCCGGTGCCGACCCGGGCGGTGCGGACCGATCCGGCGCAGTGGCGTCAGCGGGCGGTGGCCAGCGGGTTGGACGACCCGATGCGGGCACAGGCCCGGGGGGCCTCCACCGGGGCGCGGCGGTAGTGGGGGCCGGACGATGACCGCGATCGACCGGCACGGTCTGCTCTGGGGCACGGCGACCCTGCGCCCCCGGGTCACCGTGGGTACCGGCGGCCGGGCACTGCCCAGGGCCGCCGCCGACCAGCTGGTACGGGTGGTGGTGGACACCCAGGCCGCGCTGCCGGACATGTTCGAGCTGACCTTCGCCGACCTGGACGGCAGCCTGCTGCGCACGGCCGGACTGGAGCTGGGCACCGCTGTGCAGGTCTTCGGCCCGACCGGGGACGGCTCGGCCGAGCACCGGCTGATCAGTGGCGAGGTGACCGCGGTGGAGGGCCACTTCGTGGACCTCAGCGCCCACGTCGTGGTGCGCGGCTACACCCACGACCACCGGCTGCACCGGGTCCGGCGGACGCGGACCTTCCTCAACCAGTCGGATTCCGACATCGCCCGGCAGGTGGCGTCCGCCGCGAAGCTGTCGGTCGGCACGATCGACGCCACCACCGGCAGGCTGGCCCACCTGTCCCAGGTCGCGCAGACCGACTGGGAGTTCCTGAGCGCCCGGGCCCGGGAGATCGGCTACGAGATCGGCGCCGACGGGGACCGGTTCCACTTCCGGCGGGCGGCCACCGCCCGCCGGGCCGGCAGTCCGCTGCCGTTGACCTTCCGGGGCAACCTGCGTCGTTTCCTGCCCCGGGTGAGTGCCGGCAACCTCGCCCCCGAGGTGGAGGTGCGGGCCTGGGATCCGGTCGCGGCGACGGCGGTGGCGAGCCGTACCGCGACCACCGCCGAGCAGGTGAACCTGGCCGGCTGGACGCCGACCGGTGCCGCCGACACCTTCGTGCCCCGGGGCGCTGCGGCACCCGCGCGGGCCGGCAACAGCGCGGTCGGTGACGTGGGGCCGGCACCCGGACCCCGCGCGCACGTCCTGGTCGGCCGGGGCCTGCCCGTGCCCGGTCGGGCCGACGGCGCGGTCACCCAGGTCGCGAAGGGACTGGCCGCCAGCCTCGGTGGCGGGTTCGCCGAGGCGGAGGGGGAGGCCCTGGGCGACGCCCGGCTGGTCGCCGGGAAGGCGGTCAAGGTCGACGGGGTGCCGGCACCGTTCGCCGGCACCTGGACACTGAGCGCCGCCCGGCACGTCTTCGACGAGGCCGAGGAGGGCTACCGCACCGAGTTCACCGTCGGCGGCGCGGAGGACCGTTCGCTGCTCGGGCTGACGAACGTCGGCGGGACCGGCGTCGGCGGTGACCCGGGTGGTCCGGCCCGGATCGACGGGGTGGTCTGCGGGGTGGTCAGCAACGTCCGGGATCCGCAGAACCTGGGCCGGGTCACCCTCGCGCTGCCCTGGCTCTCACCGGAGCACGAGACCGACTGGGCGCCGGTGGGGCAGCTCTTCGCCGGCCCGACCGGGGGCGCCTTCTTCGTGCCCGAGCCGGGTGACCAGGTGCTCGTCGCGTTCGAGTTCGGTGACGTACGCCGGCCGTACGTGCTCGGCTGCCTGCCCAGCCGGCACACCGGGTACGGCCTGGACGGCGGTCAGACGTCGTCGACGAAGCCCGGGACGAGCGGGGTGAAGTCGGTGGGGCAGACCGGTTCGGTGATCCGACGCGGGCTGCTGTCCCCGGCCGGCAGCCGGTTGGTCTTCCACGACGAGGTGCCGCCCGGCGGCAAGGGCCAGCCCACCGCCGCCGACGTGGTGCTCGGCACGAAGGGCGACAAGTTGTCGCTGGCGATGGACCAGGTGGCCGGCACGGTGACCCTGCGGTGCGCCCCCGACAAGCCCGGCAAACTGATCATCGAGTGCACCGGGCAGACCGCCGTCGAGATCAAGGCGGGGCCGAGCGGCAGCCTCACCCTCGACGGCGGCACCAGCCTGAAGCTCAAGGGCAAGACGGTCGACATCAGCGGTACGCAGGTCAACATCAGCGGCACCGCGTCGACCGCCATCAAGGGCAAACCCATCCAGCTCAACTGAGGAGTGCCATGCAGGCCGACGTCATCGGCACCGGGTGTGCCTTTCCGCTGCGGGTCCAGCCCAACGGCCGACTCGCCATGATCAGTGGTACCGCTCTCCTGGAGCAGGCGATGTGCGTGATCCTGGCGACCTACCCGGGTGAGCGTCCGATGCGGCCGGAGTTCGGCTCCCGGCTGCGGGACTTCGTCTTCGAGCCGGTCACCGGGCAGACCCGGCGGGCGGTGGCGGTGGAGGTGCGCGCCGCGCTGGAGCGCTGGGAGACCCGCGCCGAGATCGACGACGTCACCGTCACCGAGGACCCGGCGGGCGGCGACGGCCTGCTGCACATCGAGGTCCGTTACCGGGTACGCGACACCGACGAGCCCGGCGTTCTCGGGCTCAACCTGCAGACCCTCCCCGGTGACCGGGAACTGACCGGGACGGGGGTGCTCGGCTGATGGCGCTGCCCGCCCCCGACCTCGACGACCGGGGCTTCGACGAGCTGGTCGGTGACGCCCGCCGGTTGATCGCCGACCGCTGCCCGGAGTGGACGGACCTGCACCCGGCCGATCCGGGGATCACCCTGATCGAGACCTTCGCGTCCCTGACCGACCAGCTCATCTACCGGCTCAACCGGGTGCCCGACCGGCTCTACGTGAAGTTCCTGGAGCTGATCGGGGTACGCCTGGTGCCGCCCACGGCCGCCCGGACCACCCTGACCTTCTGGCTGTCCACGCCGGCCCGCGCCACCCAGGTCGTCCCGGCGGGAACCCGGGCGGTGACCGTCGCCGACGGCGGGGATCCCCTGGTCTTCGCCACCCTCGCCGACCTCGCCGTGCCGCCGTGCGCGCTGACCCAGCTCCGGGTCCGGACCGCCGACGGGAGCACCGACCAGACCGGCGCGCTGGAACTCGGCGGCCCGGTGGCGGCGTTCTCCCCGGTGCCGCAGCCCGGCGACGAGCTGCTGATCGGGCTGGACCGTCCGGTCGGCGGCTGTGCGGTGCGGCTGGAGTTCGAGGGACGGGTCGACGGTGTCGGGGTCAACCCGCTGCACCCGCCGCTGCGCTGGGAGGCGCGCGGCGTCGACGGCTGGCTGGAGTGCGAGGTCGGCCTGGACGAGACCGGCGCGCTGAACCGGCCCGGGGCGATCCTGCTGCACGTGCCCGACGGCCACCAGGCCACCCTGGTCGACGGGGTGCTGGCCGGCTGGCTGCGGGCCCGGGTGGTGGCCCCGGAGGAGTGGCAGCCCGGCTACAGCGCCTCACCGGTGCTGCTCGGACTGGCCGCCAACACCGTCGGCGGCACCACCGAGGCGGTGCACGCCGACCTGGTGGACGACGAGGAGATCGGCGACTCCGAGGGGGTGCCGGGTCAGCGGTTCACGCTGACCCGCCGGCCGGTGCTGGTCGGCTTCGGCGACCCGGTGCTGGAGGTCAGTTCCGACGACGGCTGGCAGCGGTGGTCGCCGGTCGAGCACTTCGCCGGCAGCGGCCCCGACGACCGGCACTTCCTGCTCGACGGGGTGGCCGGTGAGGTGGTCTTCGGTCCGGCCGTCCGGCAACCCGACGGCACCCTGCGCCGCTACGGCGCGGTGCCGCCCCGGGGCGGCCGGCTGCGGCTGCGGCGGTACGCGGTCGGCGGCGGTAGCCGGGGCAACGTGGGCATCGGAGCGGTGACCGCCCTGCGGACCTCGATCCCGTACGTGGCCGGGGTGGAGAACCGCCGCCCGGCCAGTGGCGGGGTGGACGGCGAGACCCTGGACGAGGCCCGCCGCCGTGGCCCGCTGACCCTGCGTAGCCGCAGTCGCGCGGTGACCGCCGAGGACCACGAGGTGCTCGCCCGGGAGGCCGCCCCGGAACTGGCCCGGGTCCGCTGCGTGCCGAGCAACGGTGACGGGCCGCCGGTGGCCCGGATCCTGGTGGTGCCGGCGGCACCCGCCGAGGAGGGACGGTTGCGGCTGGAGGACCTGATCCCGGCGGAGTCGAGCCTCGCCCGGGTGGCCGAGCGGCTGGACGCCACGCGGCTGGTCGGCACCCGGGTGGTCGTCGAGCCGCCCCGCTACCGGGGGGTGACCGTGGTGGCCCGGGTGGTCGCCCGGCCGCGGGTGGTCGTCGAGCGGGTCCGGGCCGAGGGCCTGGCCGCCCTGTACGGCTTCCTCAGCCCACTGGTCGGCGGTGGTCCGGACGGCCGGGGCTGGCCGTTCGGGCGTCCGGTGCAGGCCGGTGAACTCTTCGCCGTGTTGCAGCGGGTGCGGGGGGTGGAGCTGGTGGAGGACCTGCGGCTGTTCACCGCCAACCCGGTCACCGGCGAGCGGGGTGCCGAGGCCGGCCGGATCGACCTGGAACCGGACAGCCTGGTCTTCTCCTTCGACCACCAGCTCCGGGTCGAGGAGAACTGATGCGCGGCCCGGTCGACGTGGCGATGCCGTACCCGATCGCCGGTTTCCTGCCCGCCCTGTTGCAGGAGGACGACCTGCTGGTGCGCTGGACCGAGGGGCTGGACCAGGTGCTCGCGCCGGTGGTGTCCACGTTGGACTGCCTCGACGCGTACCTGGACCCGTGGTTGGCCCCGCCGGACTTCCTGCTCTGGCTCGGTGAGTGGGTGGGTGCCCAGCTGGACGAGAACTGGCCGGTGGAGCGGCAGCGCGCGATGGTGGCCGGCGCGGTCGACGCGCACCGGCTGCGCGGGACGGTCGCCGGGCTGCGGACGGCCCTGGAACTGGCCACCGGCGGCGAGGTGGAGGTCCTCGACTCGACCGGGGTCTCCTGGTCCACCCGGCCGGAGCCGCTGCCGGCCTCGCTGCCGCCGGCCCGGGTGCACGTGCGCGTGCGGGTGGACGAGCCCGGGTCGGTCGCCGTGCACGCCCTCGACGAGCTGTGCCGCGCGGTCGTACCGGCGCACGTGACGACGACCCTGGAGGTGCTCCACCGTGATCATCTGTCGTGAGTGTGGGAACCACAACGGTGACGCGGACACCTTCTGCGGGTCCTGCGGCAGTTTCCTGGAGTGGACCGGCGAGAAGACCACGCCGAAGATCCCGGTCGAGACGGTGCAGGAGGCGGAGCGGGAGTTCCGGCAGAAGCCGACCCTCCTGCAACGCATCGCCGGGGTGATCGCGCCGGCTCCGGGCGGCTCCCCGGTGAACGAGGGGGTGGTGCGGGTCGGTGACCCGACGGGCCGTGGATCCGGCCCGCTCGGCGGCCCACCGGGGGTGCGCCCCGGACCGCCGGGGCTGGGTCCGCCGGGGGTGCGCCCCGGTCCGCCGGGGCTGGGTCCGCCCGGGGTACGGCCGGGTCCGTCGGGGCTGGGTCCGTCCGGTCCCGTGCCACCCGGTGCCCGGCCCGGCCCGCCCGGGGTACGCCCCGGTCCGCCGGGGCTGAGCCCGCCGGCCGGGCGTCCGGGGCCGCCCGGCCTGGGTCCGTCCGGTCCCGTGCCGCCCGGTGCGCGTCCCGGCCCGCCCGGGACGGCTCCCGTGGGGGGACGGTCGGGTCCGCCGGGGGTCGGCTCCGCAGGGGGACGGCCCGCGTCCGCGGCACCGCGCCCGCCGGGGGCGCGTCCCGGCCGGCCCGGGCTGCCCGGTGACCTGCCGGCGGGTGGGTCCGCCGGTGCCGGGGGTCCGGTCGCGGCGGCCGGCGCTCCGGCGGTCGCGGCGCCGCCGCGCCGGCTGCCACCGCCTCCGCCGGGAGTGCCGGCGGCCCGGCTGCCGGACCGGGCGGCCCGCACCGGTCAGCCCGCGTCCGGTCCGCCGGGGGAGCGGGTCGTTCCGCCCGCCCGGCCGACGGCCGACGGGCCGGGCGACAGCGACACCCCGGCCGACGAGGCGTCGTCGACCCACGACCTCCCGGCTGCCGGAGCGTCGTCGCCAGCGGACGGCACCCCGGTCGGTCCGCCGCAGACCGCCTCGACGGGTGCCGTGGTGCCGTCGCGCCGGTTGCCGCCACCGCCACCCGGGGTGGCCGGTGCCACCCTGCCGACCGTGCCGAGGAAGCCGGTGGCCCCGTCCGTGCCGGTCCGCCGCGACACGCGCGCCGCGCCGCACACCAGTGCCCTGGTCGCCCCCGACGGCTCGGCCGACCCGGTGCGGCCCGGGGCACCGACCACCGGCGGGCGGGCCGGTGCCCGGCCCGGGGCCACCACCACCGCGACCGCCACGCCCGAGGAGGTCAGTCCGCAGGCGGTACGGCCCCGGGTGGCCACCGTCGGCAACCGGGCAGCCACCCGGCGGCGGCAACCCGGTGACCTGATCTGCGGCGAGTGCGGCGAGGGCAACGCGCCGACCCGCCGGTTCTGTAGTCGTTGCGGGGACTCGCTGCGGAGCGCCGAGGTGGTCCGTCGACGCTGGTGGCAGCGCCTGCTGCCGCGACGTGGCCCCCGGGTCACCGCCGCCGGTGCCCGCCCCGGGACACCCGGCGGCGGTAGACCTGGCGGCGTCGGTGGCGTGTTGCACTCCATCTACCAGCGGTCGAACGCGGTGGCCGCGGTGCTGCTCTTCGCGATCGGGGTGGCGTACCTGATCTACCCGCCGCTGCGGGAGCGGATCAACGGGGCGGTCTCCGGACCGGTGACCGGGGCACGGGACTGGGCGGACCGGAAGATCAACCCGCGGTTCGTGGCCGTCCGCCCGGTGCAGGTGACCGGCGGGGCCTCGGTCCGCGACCACGGGCCGGAGCTGAGTGTCGACCAGTACCGCAACACGCACTGGCAGGTGCGCTGGGACAGGGAGAAGCCGCCGACGGTCACCCTGCGCTTCGCGGCCGAGGTCGACCTCGAGCGGCTGATCGTGACCGCCGGCACGGCCGAGGACTACACCGCGTCCCACCGGCCGAAGACCCTGCACCTGGTCTACTCCACCAACCGGTCGGACACCCTGACCGTCGAGGACACGGGGGAACCCCAGACGCTCACCCTCGACGGGGCCGACGGGGTGACGAGCGTGCAGATCCAGGTCACCGACGTGCACCGGGCCGAGAAGGGCACCGACGTGGCGGTCAGCGAGTTCGAGTTCTTCGCCCGGGAGTGAGCGGCGTCGGGCGGCACGTCACGCCGGGGCGCGGCATCCCGGCGCAACACCGCAACAACCACCACCGTCGGTCAACGGGTCGGCGGTCAGCCACGTCGGAGGTGCATCCGTGTCAGAAGTCGCCGTCGCCCTGAACACCACCGCGAACCTGATCGGGTTCGCGCAGGGTCAGGTCAAGGGGTTGACAGACGGGGTATTCCAGGTCAGCGGGTTCAGCAACGCCGGTTTCCTGCCGGAGGTGCCGCTGAACCAGTTGATCGCACCGGTGCCGATCGCCCGGGGCCAGCTCGTCATGGTCCGGGGCAGCCAGTCCCGGCAGCACGTCTACTGGCTGCGTTACCTGCGCCGGGGCATCGGGGTCACGGACAAGAAGCGGGTCTGCGTGGAGCTGCTGGTGCGGTTCACGACCTTCGACTACGTGCCGAGGGAGGGTGAGGACGGCCCGAGCGAGCAGGAGGCGACGGTGCTGCGCGACTATCCGTGTTGGGGGATCACCGACCTGAGCGTGTCGTTGATGGCGACCGGTCGGGGGCGCAACCCGTTCAACAAGTTCAACGAGTCCGGCAGCCTGACCTTCGACGTGGCCGCCGCCAACGACGGCATGCCGCACCTGCGGATCAACTACCGGGTGCAGCACCAGGCCAAGAATGTGTTCGGTGCGCCGCTCGGGCTGAGCCACAACGACGTCGGCGCGTTCCTGGTGCACAGCAACGGCAGCTTCGAGATCGACCCCGGTGAGGGGCGTACCGACAAGCACTTCCGGATCACCCCGCTCAGCGGCAGCGTGCACCAGCGTCCGACCCGGGTCGTGCCGGTGGACCAGGACGGCCGGGCAGCCACGACCACCGTGCTCAACGCGCAGCGGATCGAGCTGGGTGGGATCGACCACGGTGGCCGGATGCTCGACCCGCACGAGCACAAGGGCATGAAGGTGATCGGCTTCGACCGGATGGACGGCCCGAACACCATCACCGTCCGCAACGACGGTCGACAGCCGGTGGTTGCCTCGGCCGCAGAGGCCGACGGGTACGAGGCGGCGCTACGGCTGGAGTACGTCCGCGACGGCGCCGTGCTGGGCCGGAAGGTCCGCACCAAGATCAGGGCGTTGCTGCTGCTGCGGTTCACCCTGGTGCCGTACCTCACCGCGCCTGACGACCAGGGCAACCGGCAGATCGTCTACCAGAACGGGGTGCGGTACACCGCCTTCCGCAACGTCTCCCTGCGGGTGCTGGAGGTGGGGCGCGGCGACGCGGCGGTGGTCGGGGAGAAGGGCGAGAGGTACGACGTCGACGCGGTGAAGAACCGGCACCACGAGGAGTCGACGCTCTTCTTCGGGCCGTACGTGGAGGAGGTCCAGGGGCAGGTGGGCGTGCAACTCCGGATCGACTGGGCCGCCGAACACGCCGGTGCCGACGTGCGGTCCCGCAGCCACCACAACAAGGGGCAGTTCCGGCTCGGGGTCAACCAGTCCGGCAGCCCGGTGCTGCGCCTGCTGGACGCCGACAGCAACAAGTACTTCACCGTCACGGGCTGAGCGGGGGATCCACGATGAACTACCCAGAGGTTTTCGACACCACCGGCCCGGCCAGCCTCGACGACTCGTACGCCTATCTGAGCTGGGCGGCGGTCAGCGCGCACCACATCATCGCCGAGCAGCCGCAGACCGGGTGGGAGCTGTTGCCCGACCTGCTCGGGCAGGGCTGGGGCGACCCGGACTGGTACCAGCGCAACGAGTGGCTGGCCGACTTCTACGCCACCGTCTACCAGCGGGCCGGCTCCCTCGAACCGGTGGAGATCTTCGCCGTCGACGAGATGGGTGAGCCGGCGGCCGAGATGGCCCGGTTGATCGACGCGGTGACACAGGCGTGGGCTGCCGCCGCCTACCAGGCGGCCGAACACGACCAGCAGGGCTACGACCAGCAGGGCTACGACGGGCTGGCCTATGACAGGCAGTCCTACGAGCAGCAGTCCTACGACGGTCAGGCCTACGACGGGCAGCAGTCCTACGACGGGCAGGCCTACGACCAACAGGCCTACGACGGTCAGGTATACGACCAGCAGGGTTACGACGAGCAGGGGCAGGGCGGGCCGGTCGAGTCGGCGTACCCCGGTGAGGGGCACGGGCAGGACCCTGACGGGCCGGTCGAGCCGGCACCGGAGCCGCTGGCCGACCTCGACCCGGACGTCGCCCGGGAGGTGCTCGACCGGGTGCTGGACGACGAGGTGGACGATCTCTCCGAGGCCGACCAGCGCATCCTGGCCACGGTCCTGACGGTGGAGAAGTTCCAGTACCTGGCCCGCGAGTACGACCTGGTGTGATCCGCCGCCGTCGGGCCGGGAGCCGGTTCCCCGGCTCCCGGCCCGACACCCACCGGACACCGGTCACCGGCACGCCCGCCGCCCGTCGACCGGCCGAACAAGGGAACCCCCATCGTGCCCAGCATCGAGTACGAGCCGGAGGAGCTGTCCGGCAACCGGTTCACCGTGACCGGCTTCCGGGACGCCGGGCTGCCGGTCGGGGAACTCCTCGCCGAGGAGCTGTGGCCGGACGAGCAGGACGGCGCGGTGTGGCTCGACCGGGGCACCCGGACCCACCGGCACTGCTACTGGCTGCGGTACCACTACCGGGGACCGGGCCAGCGGAAGCTGGTCGCGGTGGAGCTGGTGATCCGGTTCAGCACCTTCCCGTACCAGGCCCGTTCCCGTGCCGACCGGTACTCGCCCCGCTCGGCGCCACCGGTGCTGGGCCTCTGGGGGATCGAGGATCTCAGCATCTCGCTGCGGGACACCGGGGCCGGCGGCCGCAACCCGTTCAACAAGTTCAACGACGCCGGTCACCTGGTCTTCGAGCCGAAGATCGTGTTCACCCCCGCCGGCACGGGTGCCGCGGTGCCGGCGATCCGGGTCGAGCACCGGGTGCGGCACGTGGAGAACCCGGTGCTCGGGGCCGCGATGGCACCGGGGTACGAGGCGACCGGGGCGCTGACCGTGCACAGTGACGGCGGGATCACCCTGGAGCCGGGGTCCGGGGCGACCGGATACTCGTCGTGGCGGCTCGTCCCGGTCAGCGGCACGGTGCACGGACGGCCGATCGTCGGGGCCGACCCGCCGCCCGAGCGCGGCCTCACCGTATACCGGGCGACCGACCTCTCGGTTCCGCCACCGGTCACCGCCCTGCGGGTGTCCACCGGTCGGGCCCGTCGGGGGGCGGTCGAGGTGCAGGGCTTCGAGCGGGTGGCCAGCCCCGAGCAGATCGAGGTCTGGCACACCGGCCATCCCCGCTGGTACCGGGCGTCGATGGGCGGTGACATCCGCGACGACGGCATGATCGTGGAGTACGCCCGGCCCGGTGACCGCGGCGACGCCCGCGCCGGCCGGGTCCGGGCCCGCCTGGCGTTGCGCCTGCTCACCTGCTCGTACCTGGTCGGCCTGAACGAGTTCGCCGATGCGGTGGTCTTCCACCACGGTCGTCGGCACCCCGGCTTCCTCGACGTGTCGCTGCGTCCCCTGCCCGACGACGCCGACCCCGACCCGGCCGGTGCCGCCGCGCCGACCGCACCGGTCGGTTCACGCCTGCGGTTCGTCCCCGAGTGGTACGACGGGGCCGCCGGTGACGTGCCGGGGCTGCTGGTCCGCTGGTCCGAGGAGGCGGTGGACCCGGCCGCCGGTCCCGCCGCACCGGTCGGCGGCTCGTTCCTGATCACCGTGGACGCCTCCGGCGGGCCGGTGGTGCGTTTCGGCGACGAGCAGACCTACCGGCACCTGACCGTGACGAGCTGAGGGGGCGCACCGTGCCGAGTCGGATGCGGCTGGTCGGCTACCGACCCGACCAACCGGTGGGCGACCCCTTCACGGTGACCGGATTCGGCGGTGCCGGCTTCCCGGAGCAGGCGACGCTGCGGGAGCTGGTCACCCCGGCGCAGCCCTACCTGGCCGGTGCCGGCATGGTCCGCGGCGACCAGCAGCGGCAGCACTCCTACTGGCTGCGCTACCTGCGCCGGCGGGGCGGCCCGACCGGTCCGAAACGGGTCTGCGTGGACCTGCTGGTCCGGTTCACCACCTTCGACTACGTGGTGACCGACACCGGGCCGGGGCTGATGCCGACCCGGCAGCACGCGCTGGCGGACTTCCCCTGCTGGGGGGTCGCCGACCTGAGCGTGTCACCGCACGCCGTCGGCACCGGCCGCAACCCGTTCAACAAGTTCAACGAGGTGGGCTCGCTGGTCTTCGACGCCCGGCTGGAGACCGGCCACGGGACGGTGCCGGCGATCCGGATCGGCTACCGGGTGCACCACGAGCAGACCACGGTCGACGGTGTCGTGCTGACCCCGGCCCACGACGAGGTGGGGTCGTTCCTGGTGCACAGCGACGGGCTCTTCGAGGTGGCCGACCAGTCGCTGGCGACCCGTACCCACTTTCTCGTGACCCCGGTCAACGCCGGGGTGCACGACCGGCCGCCGGTGCCGCCGCACGCCGCCCGCCGGCCCGGCGGCACCCGCCCGGCATGGCACGCGACCGGGCTCACCGCCACCCCGACCGTCCCGGCCGGCGTGCGACCGACGCCGTACGCCGACGACACCGCCGTGGTGACCGGTTTCCAGGGACTGGACGGTCCGGAGACCCTGGTGGTACGCGATGCCGACGGTCGGCCGCGGACGGCGATGCTGGACGCGGTGGCCCCGGAGCCCGGTGCGTTGCTGCTGACCTACCAGGCGGGGGCCGCCGACCGGGGGGCGGGTCGGGCCGGCTCGGTCCGGCTGCTGCTGGGCCTCCGGTTCACCGTGCACCGGTACCTGGTCGCCCCGGCCGGCGTCGACCGTGGCGGTGTCGACCGCCCACCCGAGGGCAGCGACATCGACGCCTACTACGGTGACGACCCGACGACCAACCGGGAGTCGTGGCCGGAGCTGTGGCACCAGGGCCGTCGGCACCCCGGCCTGCGGCAGGTCGCGCTCCTGGTGGCCGGAGCCGACGGCGGACCGGGCCGGGGCGGTCCCGACCCGGTGCGCAACAGCACCGGCTCCCGGATCCGACTGACCCTCACCCCCGACTGGGCACCGGGCGACGACGGCCAGCCGCCGGAGCTGCGGATCCGTTGGCGCGCGTCACACTGTGACGACCCGTCCCCCGTCGAGGGCCGGTTGGCGCTCCGGGTGGACGAGGCGGGTCGGCACACCCTCACCCCGCTCGACGAGGAGAGTCGCCGCCACTTCACCGTCACGGGTTGACCGGTAGGTCCTCGTCGACCACCGGCTGGACCCGCCGGGACAGCTCGGCCGTCTCCCGCCGGTACGCCGCCTGCTGGGCGGCGTCGACGCCACCGGCCGGGCCGAGCGCGACGAGCAGGCGCAGCGCGCGGACCTGGCCGAGCAGGTGACCGGTCTCCCGGTGGGTCGCCAGCGCCTCCTCGGCGGTCCGGGCCGAGGTCATCGGGCCGGTGGTCCGCATGGCCTCGGCCGCGACCAGCAGGGCGTGCCCCTCCCAGACCCGGTAGCCGGCGGTCCGGGCCACCCGCCGGGCCTGCCGGGCCAGCGCCAGCGCCTCCACCGGATCGGTGTCGCGGTACACCTCGGCCAGCCCGATCAGCGCCTCGACCTCCTCGCCCCGGGCACCGCCGGCACGGGCGAGTTCGAGCGCCCGCCGGTGTTCGGTGGTCGCGGCCGGATCGCCGTTGCGCAGGTGGATCGTGCCCAGCACGTTGCGGGCGGCGGCCTGCTGGGCGGTGTCGCCGATCAGGTCGGCGAGGGCCAGCGCCTCGGTGGCCAGCTCGGTCGCCGGCCCCAGCTCACCGGTCTGCACGCGCAGTGCCGCCAGCCGGCGCAGGCTCTCGGTCTCGGTCGGCCGGTAGCCGGTCCGCCGACTCAGATCCAACGCCTCCCGCAGGTGGTCGAGCGCCTCGCCGTGCCGGCCGAGGGCGTGCTGGACCTCGCCCAGGTTGCTCAGGCTGATCCCGGCGCTCATCCACATCCCGGTGCTGCGGGTCAGCGCCAGGGCCTGCCGGAAGACCTCGGCGGCCTCGCGGAGCCGTCCCATGTCGCGGTAGATGACCCCGAGGTTGCCGAGGCTGGTGCTGAGTCGTTCGGGGCCGCCCAGGCGCTCGTGGATGCTCACCGCCAGCCGGGTCAGCTCCGCCCCCTCGGCCAGCCGGCCGGCCCGCAGGTGCACCAGTCCGCAGGTGCCGTACGCCGCCGCCAGGCCCTCCGGCCAGGCCGCCCGGTGCGCCGCGTCGATCATCGCGGTGGCGTGGGACAGGCCCACCTCGTACTCGCCGCGGCGCAGGTGCAGACTGGCGAGCCCGAGCCGGCTGGCGGCCTCGCCGGCCTGGTCGCCGGCCTGCTGGGCGGCGCGCAGCGCGCTGGCCGCGGCGACCAGGCCGTCACTGTGCGGGCGGAACTGGTAGTAGCCGCGCAGCGCGTCCGGGATCCGCCAGGCGGCCGGATCGGCGTCGTTCTCGGCGGCGTGCGCGATCACCCGCATCAGGTTGGGGTGTTCGTCCTCCAGCCAGGCCATCGCCGCGGCGGCGTCCCGGAACGGCGGCGTGCCGGCGACCGGTCCGGTCCCGTCGGGGGGCAGCCGCACCAGGTGGGGATAGACCGTGGTGGCGGCGGCGTCGGCCCGCTGCCGGTACCAGCCGTAGAGGCGTCCGGTGGCCGAGCGCAGGTCCGCTGCGGGATCCTCCGCGTTGGCCCGCTCCAGGGCGTAGATCCGCAGCAGGTCGTGGAAGGCGTACCTGCCGGGGGTGACCTGTTGGACCAGGTGCGCGGCGGCCAGCCGGTCCAGCTCGTGTGCGGCGGCCGACTCGCCGATCCCGGCCAGCGCGGCGGCGGCGGCCACCGTGACGTCCGTGCCCGGTGCCGTCCCCAGCAGCCGGAAGAGCCGGCGGGCCGGGGTGGGCAGGGCGGCGTACGACAGGTCGAAGGCGGCCCGTACGGCCGCCTGGTCGTCGCCCTCGATGCGCAGGCCGGCGAGCCGGTTGCCGGCGGTCAACCGGGCGGTGTGTGCGCTGATCGACTGGTCGGGCTGGTCGATCAGGTTGGCGGCGGCGATCCGCAGGGCCAGGGGCAGCCGGGCACAGACCGTCGCCAGCTCGGTGATCTCGGTGGCGCGGGCGACCCGTCCGGTCGGGAGGATCCGGGTGAGCAGGGTGCCGGCCTCGGACGCGGTGAGGACGTCGAGGTCGATGCGCTGCGCGCCGTCGACCGCGACGAGCCCGCTGAGCCGGTCCCGGCTGGTGATCAGCGCCAGGCAGCCGGCGCTGCCCGGCAGCAGCGGGCGTACCTGGTCGGCGCTGGCGGCGTTGTCCAGCAGCACCAGCATCCGGCGACCGTCCAGCATGGTGCGTAGCAACGCGGCGGCCTGCCCGGAGTCGACCGGCACCTGCTCGGCCGGCACGCCGAGCGCGTGCAGGAACCCGGCGAGGGCCTCCGCCGCCCGGACCGGGCTGGCCGCCGAGTAACCGCGCAGGTTGACGTAGAGCTGCCCGTCCGGGAAGTGCCGGCGGACCCGGTGCGCCCAGTGCACCGCCAGGGCGGTCTTGCCGACCCCGGCCATCCCGGTGACGGCGGAGACGACCACCGGCCCGCCGGCCGCCGTCGCCCTGGCCAGCAGCGTGTCGAGGGTGGCCAGCTGGGAGCTCCGCCCGGTGAAGTAGGCGACGTCGGCCGGCAACTGCGCCGGGAGCCGGTGCCGGGGTGGGCGGGGCGGCGGTGCCTCGGCCCGGGGTGGTGCCGTCTCGGCGGCCCCCGGCGACGGGCCGGTGCCGGTCGTCGGGCTGCCCGCGCGGGCGACCGCCCGGGGCAGGTCCTGGCGCAGGATGCGCAGCTGCGCCTCGCGCAGCTCCGGGCCGGGTTCCACGCCGAGTTGCTCGGCGAGCCGGTCCCGCAGCCTGCGGTGCAGCGTCAACGCGCGGGCCTGCTGGCCGCAGGCGGCCAGGGCGAGCATCAGCCGGGCGTGCACCTGTTCGTGCAGCGGTTCGTGGCGGGCCACCGCGTGCAGCTCCCGGACCGCCCGCTCGGGCAGGCCCAGGTCGACGGCGAGCGTCGCGTAGGTGACGGCGGTGGCGATGCGCCGCCGGTTCAGGGCGGCGGCGGCCGGGTGCTGGGTCAGGCTCGGTGCGGCGTCGGCCAGCACCGGCCCCCGCCACAACGCCAGCGCTCCGGCCAACCGGTCCAGGCTCGGCAGGTCGCCCGCGACGCTGCCCTCGGCGCGTTCGATGGCGGTGGCGAACTGGCTCAGGTCGAGCTGGGAGGGGTCCACCCGGAGCCGGTACCCGCCGCCGACGTGGGTGATGGTGGTGCTGCCCCCGGGACGGTCCAGCACCCGGCGTAGCCGGGCGACGTAGGTGTGGACGAGGTTGAGGCAGCTGTCCGGCGGATCGTGACCCCAGAGCACGTCGACGATCTCGTGGCGGGACACGATCGCGTCCGGGTGCAGGGCGAGCAGGCCGAGCAGCATCCGCTGGCGGTTGGAACCGAGCGCGACCGGTTCGGCTCCGATCTGGATCCGCAGCGGGCCGAGCACGTCGATCCGGAGGGTCTGCGCCGGAGCCGGTGGGGCCGGCCCCGGTGGCTTCCGCTGGGGCAGGCCGACGGCGTCGGCGATGCGTCGGAGGGACTCGGCCCGGGGGTTGCGCACCCGACCCTGTTCGATGTCGCGCACCGCCCGGACACTGATTCCCGCCCGTTCGGCCAGCTGTTGCTGGGTCAGTCCGGCATCCAGTCGTCGTCGTCGGATCTCACCACCGCCGTCGGCCATCAACGGGCCTCCCTGTCATGGCTGCGCGTCCGTCCCACCAGCGCCGCCAGCACACGATTCTGCCGGTTGGCCGGTCGGATGACCATGATCTTCGACACTGAATCACCGGGTTCCAGCCAGGCCAAACCTGCCGATCGGGCAGTGCTGGCCGCCCTGTGGGGCAACGGTTCTGCCGGTTCTGCCGGTGCTCCGCCAGCTCACTTTCGGACATTCGTATATTTGGGCAGCTCAAAACGTTGTCGCGTGGCAAGGGCGTCGATGTGGCGGCGTCCAGTCGGCCTCCAGTGCGCGGCCGGCCGCCCTCTCTACCGTGGACCACGGACACCGCCACCACCCGTTGGCCGGTGTCCACTCGGCGAAGCGACTCCCACCCGGTCACGGAACCGTTCGGCACCGGCCTCCGGACCACCGATCTGTCCCCCTGCTGAACGGCAGCCTGGCAGTTGCCGCTCTCATCAGCCCGGAAGCTAAGGAACCGCCATGAACGGACGTGCCCGGACCTACATCCGTACCCCCGACCCGATCTCCACCGCCGGGATCACCGCGGCGCTGCGCGGCCGGGCCGAGATCGAGGTCGTCCCCGCCCAGATGATCACCGCCGAGACCGTCGGTGTGGTCGCCGCCGACACCCTCGACCACGAGACGCTCGACGTGCTCAGGGCCGTCCGTCGGTTGGGCTGCCGGCGTTTCGTGCTGGTCGCCGCCGTCGAGTCGGACTCGGCGCTGATCCCCGCGGTGGAACTCGGGGTACGCGCCCTCGCCTCCCGCGCCGAGGCCACCGGTCACCGGCTCGCCCAGCTCGTGGTCAGCACCGCCTCCGGTGGCGCGGCGATGCCCCCGGAGGTGCTCGGGCTGCTGGTCAAGCAGGTGACCCGGCTCCAGCAGACGGTGCTCGCCCCGCGCGGCATCGACGTCAACGGGCTCTCGGTCCGGGAGAGCGAGATCCTCCGGCTGGTGGCCGACGGGATGGACACCCGGGAGGTGGCGACCCGGCTGAGCTACTCGGAGCGGACCGTCAAGAACGTGCTGCACGACATCACCAGCCGGTTCCAGCTCCGCAACCGTACGCACGCGGTAGCCTACGCGGTCCGCGAGGGGCTGATCTGAGGCGACGAGGAGGACCGACGTGCCGCACACGCGCGCCGACGGGCCACGGGTGACCCGGGACGACCTGGGCGCCTGGCTGATCAAGGGCAACGCGGACCTGGTCGACCTCGCCGGGCGCTTCGCCCGTGACCCCCGGGTGACGAGCTGGTGCGTCCGCCCCGGCTACCGTGCCCGGCTGATGGCCGCCGGGCAGCCCGTGGTCTTCTGGGCCAGCGGCAGCCGGGGGCGGTTGCCGTACGGCGTGTGGGGGGTCGGGCTGCTCACCGGTGAGCCGACGCCCGGCGCGGACGTCCGGGCACCCTGGACGGTGCCGCTGGACCTGACGGTCCTGCCCGAGGCGGACCGGCTGCCCCGGGACCTGCTGCGGGCCGATCCCCGGCTGGCCGGGCTGGAGGTGTTCCGCCAGCCACAGGCGGCCAACCCGTCGTACCTGACCCGGGCGCAGTTCACCGCCCTCGCCGACCACCTGCCCGGCGCGGCGGCGGGGGGACACCACCGGCCGTCCCCGCGGAACCGGCCCGAGGTCGGTGCGGAGCCGGGCGCTACCAGCGCACCGGCAGCCTGGTGACGACCGCGCCGACCTCCCGCTGACCGGTGGGCGTACCGCCGCCGGCAGCCGCCAGGTCCGCCGCCGCCGGCAGCCGCGCCAGGTCCGCCGTCGCCGGCAGCCGGCGGTCAGCCGGGAAGCTGGTCGACCCGGGTGAGCACCTGGTCGATCAGGCCGTACTCCCGGGCCTGCTCGGCGGTGAACCACCGGTCCCGGTCCCAGTCGGTCTGGATCTCGTCGAGGCCGCGCCCGCTGTGTTCGGCGATCAGCTCCTGCATGGTCCGCTTCACGTGCAGCATGTTCTCCGCCTGGATGGTGATGTCGGCGGCGGTGCCGCCCATCCCCCCGGACGGCTGGTGCATCATGATCCGCGCGTGCGGCAGGGCGAACCGCTTGCCCGCGGCTCCCGCGCAGAGCAGGAACTGCCCCATCGATCCGGCGAACCCCAGGGCCAGGGTGGCCACGTCGTTGCGGACGTACCGCATGGTGTCGTAGACGGCCATGCCGGCGCTGACCGAGCCACCCGGCGAGTTGATGTAGAGGTAGATGTCCCGCTGGCTGTCCTCGGCGGCCAGCAGCAGGATCTGCGCGCAGATCTGGTTGGCCGAGGCGTCGGTGACCTCGGTACCCAGGAAGATGATCCGTTCCCGTAGCAGCCGCTCGAAGACCTGGTCGCCGAAGGCCGGCTGACCGCCGTCCAGCATCCGCACGTCGTACCCGATCATGATGACCACCCTCCGCGTTGCCGGTGGGCGACCTCGCTCCGCCCGGGGACCGGCGGGTCCAGCCTGCGCCGTCGGGCGGCCGGCACCCCAGCCTTTCTGCCCCCGGCAGATCCGCCCTCGGCAGAACCGGCCGGGCTAGCCGACGAGTGTCCGCCGCCGGCCCGCGCCGGCCCGTCGTCGCGCCGGCACCCCGGCGGTACGCGCGCAGCGGCGGCCGGCGGACACGACGGCGACCACCCGGACGGGCACGGCGACGGTCGTCACCCGGAACCCGGCCCCCGACCTGCCGACGGTCGCCATCGCGGCCCCGGCGGTGGTGGTCAACCCGGCTCCGCCGACGGTGACCGTCCCGGCTCCGCCGACGGTGGTCAGCCCGGACCCGGCGACGGTGACCATGCCGGACCCGGCGACGGTGACCACGCCGGACCCGGCGAGGGTCGTCATCGCGGAGCCGGTCCGGCCCTGGCGGGCGGCCGGTACCCGGTCCAGCCGGGCGAGGCCCCCGCCCGGGGGCACGGGAACCCGGCGCTCGACCCGGCGCAACTCGTCGCGGGCCTCTTCGAGCAGGTCGGACAGGTTGATGCCGAGCGCCCGGCAGATCGCCGCCAGCACCTCGGAGGAGGCCTCCTTGCGCCCGCGCTCGACCTCGGAGAGGTAGGGCAGGGACACCCCGGCGGCGGCGGCCACCTCGCGCAGCGTGCGGCGCTGACGCAGCCGTACCCGACGCAGCACCCCGCCGATCACCCGACGCAGCAGCGACATGCGGGCCTCCTCGTGGCCGGTGTCCGGAACCCTCCCCATCATGCCCTGTCGGCGGCCCCGGTAGCCGACCCGGCGGGGCCACACCGTCACTTCGTGCGCGGTGCCCGGGTGACGGGACGCTCACCGGTGGTGCGGTCGACGACCCGGCGGGTCGACCTGCCTGGTAACCGCTATGTTGTGCTCGTGCAGGCGACCCGGGGGGAGCAGGACCGACGGTGATCCATTTCCCGGCGCAGCGGCGGGGTCCGCTCAGCGCGTTGAGTCTCCGCCTGGCCGCCGCCCTCGGTCTGGTCCTGCTCACCGTCGCGGTGGTCTATCTGGACCGCGACGGCTACCGCGACGTGGACGAGAACGGGCTGACCCTGCTCGACTGCTTCTACTACGCGGTGGTCACCCTCTCCACCACCGGGTACGGCGACATCACCCCGTTCGAGCAGTCGGCCCGGCTGGTGAACGTCCTGTTCATCACCCCGGCCCGGGTGATCTTCCTGATCATCCTGGTCGGCACCACCCTGGAAGTCCTGACCGAGCAGTACCGGACCGGCCGTCGGCTGGGGCGGTGGAGGAGAACCGTGAAGGACCACGTCATCATCTGCGGCTACGGCACCAAGGGCCGCAGCGCGGTCTCCGCCCTGCTGGAGAACGGGCTGGACAAGTCCAGGATCGTGGTGGTGGAGCGCAGCGGCACCGCGCTGCGGCAGGCCACCTCGGCCGGACTGGTCGCCATCGAGGGTTCCGCGACCCGCTCCTCGGTGCTGGAGGAGGCGCACGTCCGCAACGCCAAGGCCGTCATCATCGCCACCGACAGCGATGACGCCTCGGTGCTGGTGGCGCTGACCACCCGGCAGCTCACCGCCGGTCAGGTACGGATCATCGCAGCGGTCCGGGAGGCCGAGAACGCCCCGCTGCTGCGGCAGAGCGGCGCGCACCACGTGATCGTGTCCTCGGCGACCGCCGGCCGGCTGCTCGGCCTGTCCACCTCGGCTCCGCCGCTGATCGACGTGGTGGAGGACCTGCTCACCCCCGGGCAGGGCATGGCGCTGGCGATGCGTTCCGCCGAGCGGCACGAGGTCGGCAAGTCCCCCCGCGAGCTGGAGTCCCTGGTCATCGCCCTGGTACGCCGCGGCAAGGTGGTCACCCTGGCGGACCGGGCCGGTGCGGTGATCGAGACCGGCGACATGCTCGTGCACGTCCGCGACGACCGGCCCACCGCCAACACCACCCCCTCCTGACTCCTGACACCGGGTAGCCGCCGCAGCGGCGAGTGGCCGGCCCCCTGGGTGGGGGAACGGCCACTTCGACGTGTCGACGGGCGACTAGCTGATGGTCCAGGTGTCGCCGGTGTGGAGGAGGTTGGTGAGTTGTTGTTCGGGGGTGTGGGTGGTGGTGTTTTTGGCGGTGGTGGTTTGTTGTTGGACGAGGTTGTCGTAGGTGGGGCGGGTGATGTGGCGGAAGATGCCGATGGGGGTGTTGTGGTGGTTGGGGGTGGGGAGTCGGGAGAGGGCGAAGGCGTAGGAGGGGTCGGTGATGGTGGTGTCGTGGGTGACGATGTTGTGGGGTGGGGTGGTGGCGGTGTCGTGGATTTCGAGGCTGAAGGTGTGGGGTGGGTGGGTGACGCAGTGTTGGTGGTTGGGGCCGAAGGTGATGGGTTGGCCGTGTTCGAGGGGGATGAGGTGGTGGTCGCGGGTGTCGGGGTTTTTGAGGGGGTCGAAGGCGCCGTCGTTGAAGATGTTGCAGTTTTGGTAGATCTCGACGAAGGCGGAGCCGTGGTGTTGGGCGGCGGCGCGGAGGACGGTTTGGAGGTGTTTGCGGTCGGAGTCGATGGTGCGGGCGACGAAGGTGGCTTCGGCGCCGAGGGCGAGGGAGAGGGGGTTGAAGGGGGCGTCGGCGCTGCCGGTGGGGGTGGATTTGGTGATTTTGCCGGTTTCGCTGGTGGGGGAGTATTGGCCTTTGGTGAGGCCGTAGATGCGGTTGTTGAAGAGCAGGATTTTGAGGTTGATGTTGCGGCGGAGGGCGTGGATGAGGTGGTTGCCGCCGATGGACAGGGCGTCGCCGTCGCCGGTGACGACCCAGATGGACAGGTCGGGGCGGGTGACGGCGAGGCCGGTGGCGATGGCGGGGGCGCGGCCGTGGATGGAGTGCATCCCGTAGGTGTTCATGTAGTAGGGGAAGCGGGATGAGCAGCCGATGCCGGAGATGAAGACGGTGTTTTCGCGGGGGATGTTGAGTTCGGGCATGAATTGTTGGATGGCGGCGAGGATGGCGTAGTCGCCGCAGCCGGGGCACCAGCGGACTTCCTGGTCGGATTTGAAGTCTTTGCCGGTGAGTTTGATCGGGGTGGGTTCAGGCATTTTTGCAGACCTCTTCCAGGATCGTCTCCAGTTCGGCGGCGGTGAAGGGTAGGCCGCGGACCTGGTTGTAGGCGATCGCGTCGATCAGGTAGCGGGCGCGGATGACCTGGGCGAGTTGGCCGAGGTTCATCTCCGGGATGACGACCCGGTCGTAGGCGTGTAGGACGTCACCGAGGTTGGCGGGTAGGGGGTTGAGGTGGCGCAGGTGGGCTTGGGCGATGGGCAGGCCGCGGTGGCGTAGTCCGCGGCAGGCGGCGCCGATGGGGCCGTAGGTGGAGCCCCAGCCGAGGACGAGGACGCGGGCGGTGCCGTCGGGGTCGTCGACGGTGATGTCGGGGACGTCGATGGCGTCGATGCGGGCGGCGCGGGTGCGGACCATGAAGTCGTGGTTGGCGGGGTCGTAGGAGATGTCGCCGGTCTTGTCGGCTTTCTCCAGGCCGCCGATGCGGTGTTGCAGGCCGGGGGTGCCGGGCACGGCCCAGGGGCGGGCCAGGGTGTCGGGGTCACGCAGGTAGGGCAGGAACGTGACGCCGTCGTCGTGGTTGGGGGCGGCGGCGAAGTCGACCCGGAGGTCGGGCAGGTCGGCGACGTCGGGGAGCAGCCACGGTTCGGAGCCGTTGGCGACGTAGTTGTCCGACAGCAGGATCACCGGGGTGCGGTAGGTCACCGCGATACGGGCGGCTTCGAGGGCGGCGTGGAAACAGTCCGACGGGGACTTCGCGGCGATGACCGCGAGCGGGGCCTCCCCGTGACGGCCGTGCAGGGCGATGTTCAGGTCCGCCTGTTCGGTTTTCGTGGGCAGCCCTGTCGACGGGCCGGCGCGTTGCACGTCCACGATGACCAGGGGCAACTCCAGAGCGACGGCCAGGGAGATCGTCTCGGATTTCAACGCCACACCCGGGCCGCTGGTCGTGGTGACCCCGAGCGCGCCGCCGTAGGAGGCGCCCAGGGCGGCGCCGGCCGCGGCGATCTCGTCTTCGGCCTGCATGGTGACCACACCGAGGCTCTTGTGTTTCGACAACTCGTGCAGGATGTCCGACGCCGGGGTGATCGGGTACGCGCCGAGGAACACCGGCAGGCCCGACCGCACGCCGGCGGCGACCAGACCCAACGACAGGGCGGCGTTACCGGTGATGTTGCGGTAGGTGCCCGGTGGCATCGGCGCGGGTTTCACCTCGTAGCGCACCGCGAACGAGTCGGTGGTCTCCCCGTAGTTCCAGCCCGCCCGAAACGCCGCGACGTTCGCCGCGACGAGGTCCGGACGCCGGGCGAACTTCTTCTCCAGGAACCGTAACGTCGAGTCGTACGGGCGGGAGTACATCCACGACAACAACCCCAACGCGAACATGTTCTTCGCCCGCTCGGCGTCCTTCTTCGCCACGTTCAACGCCGCCAGGGCACCCACCGTCATCGACGTCAACGCCACCGGATGCACCACGAACCCGGCCAGCGAGTCATCCTCCAGCGGGCTGACCGTGTACCCGACCTTGACCAGGTTCCGCTTCGTGAACTCATCGGTGTTCACGATGATGTCCGCACCCCGACGCAGATCAGCCAGGTTCGCCTTCAACGCCGCCGGGTTCATCGCGACCAACACGTTCGGCGCGTCACCCGGGGTCAAAATATCGTAATCCGCGAAATGAACCTGGAAACTCGACACCCCCGGCAACGTCCCCGCCGGCGCCCGGATCTCCGCCGGGAAATTCGGCAACGTCGAAATATCATTACCCAACTGCGCCGTCTCCGAGGTGAACCTGTCCCCCGTCAACTGCATCCCATCACCCGAGTCACCCGCAAAACGGATCACCACCCGGTCCAACTGACGGATCTGCTTGGTCACGTCTGCACCTCGCTTCGCTCGGCCCCGCCGCGCGCGTGGCTGCACATGATGGTGACCCCGGTTTGCTCGGCCACGCGACCTCCCTGGTGCGCCGCTGCGCCCGGTCCGCCCGTGGGCTGTCCCGGCCCGCTGTCGTCTCTCGCTCCGAGCCTACGTCCCGGTGTTAGGGCAACCTTGGTGGAGGTCCGACACCTGGGAAGCTGGCCGGTGGCATTTGTGGGATTATACGGCGTTTTGGGATGCCGGCCGTAACTGAGATCACCGCCCGTCCCGGTAGCCGCCGGCCCCCTCGTCCGCCGCCCGTTCGGCCACCCGCCGCCGCAGCGAGCCGGTGGCCAGCACGAGGGCCAGCGCCACCAGCAGGACGGAGGTCACGATCAGCGCCAGCGCGGTACGCCGGGCGGGGGACGTCCCGCCGAGGTCGGCGGCCACGCCCTGCGCCGCGATCAGCCCCTGCGAGCCGGTCGGCGCGGGGACGCCCGCCACCGGGGCGGCCAGCGCGGCGGCGGCGGTGATCCGGAAGCTCATCTGGAGCTGACGGGCCGGTCCGCCCGCCGGTTCCAGCCGCCCGGTCAACGCACCGGCCAGCGGGGCCGCGCGCTGGGCGTCCGGGGTGGCGGCGACGGTGAACCGGAGCGTCGCCGTCCGCCCCGCCGCCAGTACGCCCAGGTCGCACCGGGTCCGGGTGGGCGACACCGGCGCGCAGCCGGGCGGTCCGCTGAGCACGCTGACGCCCGCCGGCAGCGCCACCTCGACCCGCCCGCCGGCGGCCACCGTGCCGGTGTTGCCCAGGCGGGCCGCCAGCGCGGTGGGTCCGCCGCCGATGTCGAAGACCACCTCGTCGGCGTCCAGCGCGATGCCGGGCACCGGCGGGCCGGGCGGGAGGAGGACCGCGAAGCCCTCGTCGTCCCGTGCGGTGTCGCCGTCGCCCGGCCCGGTCGCGGTGACCCGTACCGTGCCGCTCAGCGGGAGCTGTCGCCAGGCGGTGCCGCTGACCCGTACCCGGATCAGGCTGTCGAACCGGTCGCCCGGCGCGGTGCTCCACTCGCCGCAGTGCCAACCGGTCCCGCCGGTCGCCGCGCAACCCGGCGTGCCGGCGTCGGTGAGCCCGACCGGCAGCGTGTACGCCAGCCGCACCCGCTCCGGCACGGCACCGGTGTTGGTGACGGTGACCCGCAGGGTGGTGACCGTGCTCGGGGCGTCCCAGTACCGGCTGTCGAGGATGACGTCCCCGGTGGTGACCCGGACCCCGACCCGGCCGGCCCCCGGCTGGTGGGGGTTCGGCGCGCGGGGCGGCGCGGACCTGCTGGGCGGCGGCTTCGTAGCCGGTGTGGCGGTGACCGTGGGGGCCGGTGCGGTGGTCCCCGGCGCCGGGCCGGTCGGCTCCGGCGCGGTGCCGGTCGGTTCCGGGCCGGGCGGCAGCGTCGGCGGCACGGCGGTCGGGGTCGGCGCGGCCGTCGTCGGCTCGCCCGGGGGCGCGGTCCCCTCCGGGGGTTCGCCGCCGGGGGTGGGCCGGCCGGCGACCGTGCGGTCCGCGCCGGTCGCGGCCGTGGCCGGGCCCGGTGACATCCCGAGCGTGACCGCCAGGCCGACCGTCAGCACCGCCCCGAGGACCAGAGCCGGGGTACGCCGGGCGGGGAACCGCCGTACGGCACGCGCGTCCCTGCCGGGCATCTGACCTCCGTGACTCGGGGTGCCGTTCATTATTCGGTAACAGTTGCCCTGTGGCACCAGTACCTGCGGAAAAGAAACGGTGACGTGTCCGCGCGCCCCGGCACGGCGTCCGGACCGGCCCGACGCCCGGTAGGCTGGCCCACCGTGACCGGTTACCTGGGCTCGTACGCGACGCTCGGGCTGTTGCTGCTCGCCGCCGCCCTCTTCTTCGTTACGGCGTTCTCCGCCAACCGGGTGTTACGTCCCCGTCGGCCCGCCGATCCGGCCGGCAAGCGGACCGGTTACGAATGCGGCCTCGACCCGGTCGGCGGCGACTGGGCGCAGATGCAGATCCGTTACTACGTGTACGCGTACCTGTACGTCCTGTTCGCCGTCGAGGCGGTCTTCCTCTTTCCCTGGGCGCTGGTCTTCGACCGGCCCGGGTTCGGCGCGGTGACGGTCGCCGAGATGGGTGTCTTCGTGGCGGTGGTCGCGCTCGGCATCCTCTACGCCTGGCGCAAGCGCGTCCTGCACTGGACCTGACCGCCGCACCCGTGCGGTTGCTCAGGCCAGGCCGCGGCGGGTGGCGGCCGGGGGCCGGTCGCCCCGGATCGAGGCCACCATGTCGAGCACCCGGCGGGTCGGGAGCACCTGGTGGGCGCGGAACACCCGGGCACCGAGCCAGGCCGACACCGCCGTCGCCGCCAGGGTGCCCTCCAGCCGTTCCGGCACCGGCAGGTCCAGCGTCTCGCCGACGAAGTCCTTGTTCGACAACGCCACCAGCAGCGGCCAGCCGGTGCCGGACAACTCGTCCAACCGGCGGGTGATCTCCAACGAGTGCCGGGTGTTCTTGCCGAAGTCGTGCGCGGGGTCGATCAGGATGCCGTCGGGTCGTACCCCCAGGGCCACCGCGCGCTCGGCGAGCCCGGTGACCGTGGCGACCACGTCGGCGACCACGTCGGTGAAGGCCGCCCGGTGCGGCCGGGTCCGGGGGGCGAGCCCGCCGGCGTGCGAGCAGACCAGCCCCGCGCCGGTCTCGGCGGCCACCCGGGCGAGCGCCGGATCGGCCCCCGACCAGGTGTCGTTGAGCAGGTCCGCACCGGCCGCCACCGCCTCGACCGCCACCTCGGCCCGCCAGGTGTCGATCGAGATGACCACCTCGGGGAAGGCGGCCCGGACGGCGGCGATGGTGTCCACCGTCCGGCGGATCTCCTCGGCCACGTCGACCTCGTCGCCCGGCCCGGCCTTCACCCCGCCGATGTCGATGATCTCCGCGCCCTCGGCGACCGCCCGCTCCACCGCCCGCAACGCGCTGTCCTGCGCGAAGGTGGCACCCCGGTCGAAGAACGAGTCCGGCGTCCGGTTGACGATCGCCATTACCACCGGCTCGCCCGGGGCGAACGTCCGCCCCCCGAGCCGCAGCGCCCCGCCCAATTCCGCCTCCCGCAGGTCACCGGCCGGACGACCCGACCGGTGCCGACGCTATCCGGTCGCCGCCCCCGCCCCGGGGCCGGTGCGGTTCGGCGGCCCCGCCCCGGGGCCGGTGCGGTTCGGTGGCCCCGCCCCGGCCCCGGACGGGTACGGCGCAAAGATCGGCGACGATGATGGTGGTTGGGGTCGCTCCGGAGGGTCTCCCCGTGCCACGATCTCCTCATGGGTCAGACTCTGCTCATTGTGGTCGTCGCGTTGACCGTGGCGGCGGTCGTGTTCGGCGTGACGGTGCTGATCTCGGGCCGGGACGGGCTGACGCCCGTCGAGCCCGACGGCCGGGCCGTCCCGTTGCCCGGTGGCCGGCCGTTGCGTGAGTCGGACGTCTCCGCGCTCCGCTTCGATACCGCCCTGCGCGGCTACCGGATGGCGCAGGTCGACCAGGCCTTCCGACGGGCCGCCTACGACATCGGCTACAAGACCGAGCTGATCGGGGTGCTGGAGGCCGAGATCGCCGCGCTCCGCGACGGGCGTACCGCCGAGGCCGACGCGCTGCGTCGTACCCGGGAGGAGTCCACCGGCGCTCCGGCCGACGACGCCCCGGCCACGCCCGCCGCCGACGCCGCCGCGCCGGAGGCCCCGACCGTCGAGGTCGGTCCGGTGGAGCCCGCCGGTACGCCGGACCCGGTGGCCCGGACCGTCCGCGCGGCGGCGACCGGGTCGACCGCGGAACTGCCCGCCCCGGCCACCGCGCCGGGCGACGACCACCCCGCCGCCGGCCGGGCCGACGCGGAGCGGGCGGCGGCCGACGCCGCCGAGGACCGCCCCGGCGGTACGGCCGTCCGGTCGGAGCCGGTGTGACCGGTACCGACCCGGCCGGCGGAGGGCTGGCCGACGAGGCCGCCCAGCCCGGCGCCGGTGAGTTCACCGCCACCGTGATCGTCGATGCCCCCGCCGCGCGGGTCTTCGCCGCGCTGACCGACTGGGAGGGGCAGTCCGACTGGATTCCGCTGACCCGGGTCCGGGTGGTCGAGGGCGACGGCGGGGAGGGCAGCGTCATCGAGGCGGTCACCGCGCTCGGTCCGGCGGTGCTGCGCGACGAGATGCGGGTGGTCCGGGTCGACGCGCCGTACGAGGTGGGGGTGGTCCACTTCGGCAAGCTGCTGCGCGGCCCCGGCGTGCTGCGCTGCACCCCGTTGGCGGACGACCGCACCCAGGTGGTCTGGCACGAGTGGTTCCACCTTCCCGGCGGGTCGGCCGGGCGGGTCGCCTGGCCGCTGCTCTGGCCGGGTTCCAAGGCCAGCCTGACGCTGGCCCTCAGGCGCTTCGCCCGGCTGGTCGAGTCCGGCCGGCTGCCCCGCCCGACCCCCCACCACTGACCCGACCGGCCGCCGACGCGCCCGACCTCCACCACTGCCCCGCCCGCCTGGCCGCCGCCCGCCTGGCCGCCGCCCGCCTGGCCGCCGGCGTCGACCCGACCGGCCGCGCCGCTGCGGTGCGCACCTCTCGACCGGTGCCCGGCGCGGGGTGTCAGTCCCCTGGCCTAGCGTGTACCGGGTGACTGACCTGGTGACCGGCCCCGACGGCCTGCCCCGCTGCGCCTGGGGGGCGAGCACCCCGGACTACGCGATCTACCACGACACCGAGTGGGGCCGCCCGCTGCGCGGCGACGACGCCCTCTACGAACGGCTCACCCTGGAGGCGTTCCAGTCCGGGCTGTCCTGGCTGACCATCCTGCGCAAACGCGAGGCGTTCCGGCTCGCCTTCGCCGGCTTCCGGATCGAGCGGGTCGCCGCCTTCGACGACACGGACGTGACCCGGCTGCTCGCCGACGCGGGAATCGTCCGCAACCGGGCCAAGATCGAGGCGGCCATCGCCAACGCCCGCGCCGCGCTGGCCCTGCCCGACGGCCTCTCCGCGCTGCTCTGGTCGTACGCGCCGCCGCCCCGGGCGGCCCGGCCCGGGTCGTTCGCCGAGGTGCCGGCGTCGACCCCCGAATCGGTCGCCCTGGCCAAGGCGCTCAAGAAGCAGGGCTTCCGCTTCGTCGGCCCCACCACGGCGTACGCGCTGATGCAGGCCACCGGCATGGTCGACGACCATCTCGCGGGCTGCCACGCCGGCGCCCCCGTGGCCCGTGATGGGATGGGGGCATGACCGTGACCGACCACCGCAGCACCGACCCGATCGACGTCGACGGCGGGCGGGGCGACGACGCCTGGGCGGTGCTGCTTCCGGCCGGGCGGTACGACGCCGAACGTCTGGTCCACCACGACACCCTGGAGCTGCCCGCCCCGGCCGGTGCGCCCGCCCCCCGCCCGGGTGACCCGGTCGCGGTGCTGGCCGACGAGCCGCCCCGGCTGGTGGCGCTCGGCCGGGTCGCCCGGCACGACGGCCCGACGGTGCTGGTGACGTACACCCGGCGGTCGTTCGACGCTCCGGTGCCGGTGGACCGGGTCGCGGTCGCCGGTTCGGTCACCGCGCTCGACCCCGGCACCTACCGCGAGCTGGTCGACCGGCTCGGCCCGCCGCCGCCGCTGCGTACCTGGCTGGTCAGCCTCGACCTGCCGATCGAGGCCGAGTCGCGGGCCGAGGCGGTCCGGCTCTTCTGGTCGTACGTGCGGGAGCTGGGTCCGGCCGAGCTGCCCGCGTTCGTCTCGCCCAGCGGCGACGAGCTGGCCATGCAGGCGTTCGTGCTGGGCGCCGAGGCCAACCAGGACCCGGAGGAGGACGACTAGCCGCCCGCCCACCGGGTATGGCGCACCGGTGCCGGCGGCCGGCCGGCGGGGTGAGGGAGGGCCGATGCGGTTCCAGGACAAGGTCGCGTACGTCACCGGCGGCGCCTCGGGGCTCGGCGAGGCCACCGCCCGCCGCTTCGCCGCCGAGGGTGCCCGGCTGGTGATCGCCGACATCGACGCCGAGGGTGCCCGGCGGGTGGCCGCCGACCTGCCCGACGCCCTCGCGGTCACCGTCGACACCGGCGACGCGGGCGCGGTGCAGCGCAGCGTCGCGGAGGCGGTGGGACGCTACGGCCGGATCGACGTCATCTTCAACAACGCCGGCATCGACGGCCGGCAGCAGCCGCTGCACGAGATGGACGTGGAGAACTGGCAGAAGGTCCGGCGGATCAACGGCGACGGCGTGTTCCACGTGCTCAGGTACGGCATCGAGGCGATGCTGCGCGGTGCCGGGGGCGCGATCGTCAACACCTCGTCGACCACCGGCCTGGCGGCGCAGGAGAACATCTCCCCGTACACCTTCACCAAGGCCGGCATCGTCGGGCTGACCCGGTCGGCGGCGGTGGAGTACGCGACCCGCAACATCCGGGTCAACGCGGTCGCCCCGACGGTGGTGATGACCCCGCTGGTGGAGAACTTCATCAACAGCGCGCCCGACCCGGCGGAGATGCGCACCCGGATGGAGTCGTTCAACCCGAAACCCGGCATGCCCACCCCGGACGACGTGGCCGGGGTGGTGCTCTTCCTCTGCTCCGACGACGCCGCCTGGATCACCGGCCACACGATCCCCGTCGACGGCGGCTACGTCGCCCGCTGACCGCCCGCCCTCGGTCCGACGGCCGGGTGGCCGTCGGGGAGGCTCAGTTCCCCTGGAAGACCGGCTTCTGCTTGTTGACGAAGGCGGTGGTGGCGGCCCGGTGGTCGGCGGTGCCCCCGCAGATCGACTGCGCCTGCGCCTCGGCGGAGAGGGCGTCGGCGAGGGTGCCCGCGTCGGCGATGGAGAGCTGCCGCTTGATCGCCCCGTACGCGACGGTCGGGCCGGCGGCGAGCCGGGCGGCCAGCTCGTGCGCGGTGGGCAGCACCTGCTCGTCGTCGTCGACCAGCCGGGTGAGCAGGCCCAGCCGGTACGCCTCGGTGGCGTCCACCGGCTCGGCGAGCATCAGCAGCTCGACGGCCTTGGCGTGGCCGACCAGCCGGGGCAGCGTCCAGGACGCCCCGGTGTCGGCGGCGAGACCCACCCCGGCGAACGCCATCAGGAACTTCGTCTTCGGCCCGCCGATGCGGAAGTCGGCCAGGAAGGCCAGCGAGGCGCCCGCTCCGGCGGCCATGCCCCGGACCGCGGCGACCACCGGCCTGGGCAGGTTGGCCAGCCGGGCGGCGATCGGGTTGTAGTGCGCCCGGACGGTGTCCAGCGGATCCCGGCCCGGCGACTCCAGGACCTGCACGTGTTCGCGCAGGTCCTGGCCGGCGCTGAACGAGCCACCCGCGCCGGCCAGCACCACGGCCCGGCAGGACCGGTCGGTCTCCAGCGCGGCCAGGGCGTCCCGCAGGGCCTCCTTGAGTGCCACGTCGAGCGAGTTCATCGCGGTGGGGCGGTTCATGGTCAGGGTGACCACGCCATCGGTGCGGTCGACGAGCAGCGGCTCGGTCACGTCTCTAACGGCCCTTCTGTCGGGGAACCCGGTTGCCGGCGTCGAGACACTGCTCGACGTACCGGTCGGCGGCCGGCCGGAGCCGGGCGGCGTGCCGGTCGAAGAAGCTGGCGGCGGCGGTGCCGGGCCAGCGTTCGGGGAGCAGTGCCGGGGGGAGTTGCGGGTCCTGGAAGAGGAAGGTACGCCACGCGTGCACCAGCCGGAACCGGGCCGCGTACGCCTCCTCGTCGCCGCTGCGCACGGTCACCCCGGCCAGCTGGGTGCGCTGTTCGGCGACGAACCGCTCGTAGGCGTGCCCGATCTCACCCAGGTCCCAGGCCCGGCGGACCACGCCCATCGCGCCGGGGGTGCCGGCGGCGTGCGCCGCGGTGAACCGCTCGTAGCGCACCCCAGCCTCCTCCAGCAGCACGTCGACGTCCTCGCTGGCGCGGGTCGCCACCCAGGTGTGTTCGTCGAGGGTGCCGTAGCCGAGGAAGCTGAGGTTGGCGGCGAGCCGCTGCCGGTCCCGGCGGGCCGTCGGCGTCGCCAGGACGAGCAGGTCGAAGCGCCCGTCCCAGCTGACCCGACCGGTGCGGTAGATCCGGGCGGCGGCCTCGTCGAGCCGGCGGACCGCCTTCGGCGTGATCGAGTAGCCGGGGCCGGAGGCGAGTCGCAGCGGTTCGAGCCAGCCCTGGCGGACCATCCGGGACACGGCGGTCCGGACGGCCGGCGGGGCCACCCCGAGCGGAGCCAGCAACTTCACCAGGGCGGCGACCGGTGCGCGCCCACCTCTCGTGCGGAGATGGTCACCGTAGAGGTCGAAGAGTGCCGACCGTGCCTGCATGACCGCACATTGTGACAGGCCTTCTCAAGATAAGCTAGGTGCTGTTACATCAATGCTGCTCCGGTTTGGGTCCGGCGGTGTTCATCAGGGAAAATCGTGGTCGACGCCCCCGCGTACCTTGCGGGTGGTCGGCACGAAGTGGCTGTGGGGCAGTACACCTACCCTGATGTATAGGTCTGAGGGGAGACAACATGGCGGCGATGAAGCCGCGGACGGGCGACGGTCCGCTGGAAGTCACCAAGGAGGGTCGGGGCATCGTCATGCGGGTCCCGCTGGAGGGCGGTGGCCGGCTCGTCGTCGAGATGACTCCCGACGAGGCCAACGCGCTCGGTGACGCGCTGAAGGCGGCCGCCGGCTGATCGCCGGCACTCCGCGCGGTGCCGCGCGGACGGTCCCGTGTCCCTGAGTCACCGGCGACGCCGGTGACTCAGGGACTTCGTCTGTCCCCCGCGGGTCGTCGAGGTCCCGCACCACGAACTTCCCGGAGGTACGGTCCAGCGTGCTCGCCATCAGTCTCGCCGTCGCCGTCGACCGCTCGGACGTCCTCGTCCTGCCCGTCCGCGCCGCCACCGACCCGGACCACCCCGCGCCGACGCTGGTCGCCACCACCCCGCCGCCCACCGACGAGGTACGGGCCGAGGTCGAGGCGCTGCTGCCGGTGGCCCGGCTGACCGGCCGGCCCGGTGAGACCCTGAGCCAGCTGCGTCCGGGCCGTACCCCGGGCCGGCTGATCCTGCTGGGGGTGGGCGACGGTGGGGAACGCTCCTGGCGGGCGGCCGGTGCCGCGCTCGCCCGGGCCGCCGTAGCTGAGACACATGTCACGTTCAGCCTGCCGGCCGACGTGACGGACGGGGTGGTGCGGGCGTTCGTCGAGGGCCTGCTGCTCGCCTCGTACCGGTACCGGCTGGGCGAGGGGGAGCCGCCCGCGCTGACCGGGGTGACCCTGCTGGCCGCCGCGCCACAGGCCCTCACCGGGGCGGTCGAGACGGCCCGGACCACCGCCCGGATGACCCGGTTCGCCCGGGACCTGACCAACACCCCCTCCTCGGTGAAGACCCCGCAGTGGTTCGCCGGTCAGGTCGCCTCCGCCGCCGCCGAGGACCCCGACCTGCACCTGCGGGTACGCGGGCCGCAGGAGCTGGCCGCCGAGGGCTTCGGCGGCATCCTCGCCGTCGGCGGCGGCTCGGCCAGCGCCCCCCGCCTGGTCGAGCTGGGCTGGCGGCCCGCCGACGCCCGGCTGCACGTCGTCCTGGTGGGCAAGGGGATCACCTTCGACACCGGGGGCATCTCGATCAAGCCGGTGTCGGCGATGAAGCTGATGCGCAAGGACATGGCCGGTGCGGCGGCGGTCGTCGCGGCCACCCTCGGTGCGGCGGCGCTGCGGCTGCCCGTCCGGGTGACCGCGCTGACCCCGCTGGCCGAGAACATGGTCAGCGGTGCGGCCTTCCGCCCCGGGGACGTCATCCGGCACTACGACGGCACGACCAGCGAGAGCACCAACTCCGACGCCGAGGGCCGGCTGGTGCTCGCCGACGCGCTCGGCTACGCGGCCCGGGAACTCCGCCCCGACCTGCTGGTCGACCTGGCCACCCTGACCGGCGCGAACGCGGTGGCGCTGGGCAAGCGGACCGGCGCGCTCTACAGCGACAACGACGAGCTGGCCGCCGCCGTGCTGGCCGCCGTGGACGAGGCGGGCGAGGCGGCCTGGCGGATGCCGTTGCCCGCCGACTACCTCGAGTACCTCGGCAGTGACCTGGCCGACCGGCACAGCTCGCCGGCCCGGGGCGCCGGCTCGGTGATCGCGGCGCTCTACCTGCGCGAGTTCACCGGGGAGCTGCGGGACCGGTGGCTGCACATCGACATGTCCGCGCCGTCCTGGGCCGACGGCGACGACGCGGAGCTGACCCGGGGCGCGACCGGCTGGGGCGTGCGGGGCCTGCTGCGCTGGCTGGCGACCCTGGGCTGAGCCCCGGTCAGCACTTCACGGCGGCCAGCAGGCCGTGGCCGACCGGGAGCAGGGCCGGGATCCACTGCTCGGCCTCCCGGATCGCCTTGACCGTCTCCCGCATGGTCACCGTCTCGGCGTCCCGGGCGGCCGGGTCACCGATCCGGCCGCCGGCGAAGCCGCCGTTGAGGGCGAGCACCCCGCCGGGCCGCAGCAGGCGCAGGGCGGCGTCGACGTACGCGGCCGAGCCGGTCGCCTCGCCGTCCACGAAGATCAGGTCGTACGCGCCGTCGGCGAGCCGGGGCAGCACGTCCAGCGCCCGGCCGGTGATGATCCTGGTCCGGCCGGACGGGAAACCGGCCTCGGTGAAGATCCGCCGGGCGATCCGCTGGTGCTCGACCTCCACGTCGATCGTGGTGAGCACCCCGTCGGCGCGCATCCCGCGCAGCAACCACACCCCGCTGACCCCGGTGCCGGTGCCGATCTCCACCACCGCACGGGCGTTGCCGGCCGCGGCGAGCAGCCGCAGCGCCGCCCCGGCGCCCGGGGTGACCGCGTCGAGACCGACCTCCCGGGCGAGGCTGCGGGCCGTCCGGAGCACGATGTCCTCGCCGACGTACGACTCGGCGAACTGCAACGCCTGCGCCGTCGGGTTGCCGGAACTGGCGGCCGTGGCGATGGGACACCTCCGGGCGGGTGGGGTGGTGCGACGACGGGTAGCGGGTATGAGCCTAGAGGCGAGCGTTCCTCGACGCAGCCGCGCGTCCACCCGGGGCCGTTCCCGGCCGGCCGGAGCCGGGTCGTGGCTGATCATGATAGGGCGGCGGTCGGCTCCGGGAGGACAAGAGCTGACCCCGCCCGGCGCATCCGTGCAATCCTGGATGGGGTGCCCCCCGCGCGTGACCGTCACCCCCGGTCGTGGCCCGGGGCACCGGGGGACGGACTGGGAGGCACCGACGTGACCGACGGCTGGGAGTGGCGAGCGTCCGGCGGGACTCCGGGATCGGCGTCGCCGCCGGCCGGTCCGCCACCGACGGGGTCGACGACCTCGTACGGCGGCCACGGCGGGCCGACGTCGCCCTGGTGGTCCGACGCCCTCGCCGACCCCTGGCGCGACCCGTACGCCCCGGCGGCGGTGATCCTGCCGGGCGGGCCGGCGGCCGGGGCGGCACCCGAGCCGGTCGTCGACCCCGATGCGCCGGGGCGGCCGAAGCTGCGGCAACTGCTCCTGGTCCCGCTCGTCGTCGCGCTGCTCGCCGGCACCCTGGGCGGTGCCCTCGGGTACGCCTTCGCGGTCCGTGGCGGGGTCGGCGGCGGGGTCACCCTGGGGGCCGGTCCCGCCGAGGGGCCGGCGCTGGCCCAGCGTCGCCCGGACTCGCTGGCCGGGGTCGCCGGCCGGGTCCTGCCCAGCGTGGTGACCATCCGGGTGGCCGGGCCGGCCGGCACCAGCGAGGGGTCCGGGTTCATCGTCAGCACCGACGGTTACGTGGTCACCAACGACCACGTGGTCGCCGACGGCACCGGGCGGGTGTCGGTGACCTTCAACGACGGCAACAGCTCCCCGGCGACGGTGGTCGGCCAGGACCCGGAGTCGGACATCGCGGTGGTCAAGGTGAACCGCAAGGGGCTGCGGCCGATCGAGTTCGGCGACTCCGAGTCGCTCGCGGTGGGCGATCCGGTGCTGGCCATCGGCTCACCGCTGTCCCTGGCGAACACGGTCACCGCCGGCATCATCAGCGCGGTGGACCGCACCATGCAGGCGGGGGAGCCGGGTGGGCCGGTCCGGTACTACGCCGCGATCCAGACCGACGCGGCGGTCAACCACGGCAACTCCGGCGGTCCGCTGGTCGACGCGGCGGGCCGGGTGATCGGGGTGAACTCGACCATCAAGTCGCTGGTCGCCGAGGGACAGGAGGCGGGGAACATCGGGCTCGCCTTCGCCATCCCGATCAACCAGGCGAAACGGATCACCCAGGACATCATCGGCACCGGCAAGGCCCGGCGTACCGTGATCGGGGCCCAGGTCGCCGGCACCGGGACCGCCACCCGGGCCGGGACCGGCGTCCGGCTGGCGGCTGTGGAGCCGACGGGTCCGGCGGCTGGGGCGGGCCTCCAGGCGGGGGACGTGGTGCTCAGGCTCAACGGGCGGCCGATGAACGAACCCACCGACCTGATCGCCCTGGTCCGCAAGTTCGCCCCGGGGGCGGTGGTGACGGTGGAGTACCGGCGCGGCACCACCCGGCAGAACGCCTCGGTGACGCTCGCCGCGGACGCCAAGTGAGGACCGTTCACCCCCTGCCGGAGCGGGGTCTGACGTGCGTAGTCTTGGCCCGACGTGACGAGGAGGCCCCGCGGTGCTCGACAACCTGAACTGGTGGGAGATCGGTGTACTGCTGCTCCTGGCGCTGCTGATCTTCGGGGACCGGCTGCCCAACGTCATCAGCGACGGCCTGCGGATGGTGCGCAACCTGCGCGCGATGGCCCGCAACGCGACCGGTGACCTGAGCCGCGAGCTGGGCACCGACATCCAGCTGGAGGATCTGCACCCGAAGGCGTTCATCCGCAAGCACCTCCTCAGCGAGGAGGACGAGCAGGCGATCCGCAAGCCCCTCCAGGGGGTCTACGACAGCCTGCGGTCGGACGTGACCGGCGTGCACGAGGACCTCAAGGAGGTCGCCGACCGGATCGACCCGCGCGCCGCCGCCCGGAAGGCCACCGCGACGGACACCGCTCCCGCTCCGGCCCCCGCTCCGGCCCCCCGGCCGAGCTACGACGACGCCACCTGATCCGCGCGCCCGCCCCTCCCCGGTCCCGGCCGCACCGTCGCCGGCCGGGTACGGCAGCGGGGTGGGAGCGGTCGGCGGGGTGGAGCGGCAGCGGTCAGCGGCCGGCGGGCTTGAGGCCGAGCGGCTTGCCGAGCAGCGACTCGCGGCGTACCGCCAGCCGGTCGGCCACCTGGTGCAGCGCCTTCGCGGCGGGCGCGTCCGGCGCGGCCAGCACGATCGGGGTGCCCGCGTCGCCGCCCTCGCGGACCCGGCTGTCCATCGGGATCTGGCCCAGCAGCGGCACCTGCGCGCCGATCGTCCGGCTCAGCGACTCGGCCACCGCCGCGCCACCGCCGGTGCCGAAGACCTCCATCCGGGAGCCGTCCGGCAGCTCCAGCCAGGACATGTTCTCGATCACGCCGACGATGCGCTGGTGGGTCTGCAACGAGATCGCGCCGGCCCGCTCGGCGACCTCGGCCGCCGCGGCCTGCGGGGTGGTCACCACCAGGATCTCGGCGTTGGGCAGCAGTTGGGCGACCGAGATGGCGATGTCGCCGGTGCCCGGGGGCAGGTCGAGCAGGAGGACGTCCAGCTCACCCCAGTAGACGTCGCCGAGGAACTGCTGCAACGCCCGGTGCAGCATCGGGCCGCGCCACACCACGGCCGCGTTGCCCGGGGTGAACATGCCGATCGAGATGACCTTCACGCCGTTCGCCTGCGGCGGCATGATCATGTCTTCGACCCGGGTGGGCTTGCCGTCCGCGCCGAGCATCCGGGGCACCGAGTGGCCGTAGATGTCGGCGTCCACCACGCCGACGGCCAGGCCCCGGGCGGCCAGCGCCGCGGCCAGGTTGACCGTGACGCTGGACTTGCCGACGCCGCCCTTGCCGCTGGCCACCGCGTACACCCGGGTCCGGGTGCCCGGCTGGGCGAACGGGATCACCGTCTCGTCGCCGACGGAGCCGCCGCGCAGCTTGCCCTGCAACTCCTGCCGCTGCTCCGGGCTCATCACCCCGAACTCGATCTCGACGCCGGCCACCCCGGGCACCGCGCCGACGGCGGCGGTGATGTCGCCGCGCAGCTTGTCCTTCAGCGGGCACCCGGCGACGGTGAGCAGCAGCCCGACCCGGACCACCCCGTCCTCGCCGATCTCGGCGGAGCGGACCATGCCGAGATCGGTGATGGGCCGGCGGATCTCCGGGTCGTTGACGGTGGCCAGGGCGGCCTGGATCGCGTCGGAGAGGGTGCTGACGGGAGCTGACATGCGGGCAATGCTACGTCGGCCGCACGGGGCGACCATCGGCAGCGGGGCCGGGTGTGAGCGAATCGATCGCCCGGTCGGGACCGTTCCGCCCCACGGGACGAAACCGGATGATCAGGGCGGCAGGCGCTCCGCGGGCTCCTGGCCGGCCGCGGACCGCCCGTGCTCCTCGCGCCGGCCGGCTCCCCGCCCGTGCTCCTCGCGCCGGCCGGTCAGCTCTCCGGGTGACCGTCCCTGGCGTAGTCGCCGTCCCACTCGTCGCGGGGCTCGTCCAGCGGCGGCTCGCCTCCTCCGGGACGTCGCCCACCGATCCCGGGCCGACCTTCGCCACCCCCGGGCCGACCCTCGCCGACCCCGGACCAGCCGACCGCCCGGTCCGGCTGCCGGAGTTCCCGCTTCTGCCGGCGCTGGGCCGCCGCGTCCAGCTCCTCGGCCAGCCGGGCCAGCTCGGAGCGGAGAAAGTCGCGGGTGGCCACCTCGCCCAGCGCGATCCGCAGCGCGGCGACCTCCCGGGCGAGGTACTCGGTGTCCGCCTTCTGCATCGTCGCCCGGCGACGGTCCTCCTCCAGGGCCACCCGGTCCCGGTCGGTCTGCCGGTTCTGCGCGAGCAGGATCAGCGGGGCCGCGTACGACGCCTGCAACGACAGCACCAGGGTCAGGAACGTGAAGGTGTACGGGTCGAAGCGCAGCTCCGCCGGGGCCAGGGTGTTCCAGCCGAACCACAGGGCGATCACCACCGTCATGTAGACGATGAAGTTCGCCGTGCCCATGCCCCGGGCGATCCCCTCCGACCAGCGGCCGAAGGCCTCCGGGTCGAACCGGGGCAGCTTGACGCCCCGGGGCTCCCGTGGCTGGTCCAGCCGCTCGGGCCGTCGCTGGTCAGCCATCGGTGCCACCGCCGATCGCCGGATCTGTCCCGTCGGCGCTCGGATCCGTCCCGTCGGTGCCCGGGGCCGGTACGGCGTCCCGGTCCCGCCAGTCCCGGGGCAGGGAATGGTCCAGCACGTCGTCCACGGTGACCGCGCCGACCAGCCGGTTGTTGCGGTCGACCACCGGCATCGCCACCAGGTCGTAGGTGGCCATCCGGCGGGTGATCTCCGGCAGCGGGGTGGTCGGCCGCAACGGGTCGATGTCGTTGACCACCACCCCGCCGAGCAGGTCGGCCGGAGGCTCGCGGAGCAGCCGCTGGAAGTGCGCGATGCCCAGGTAGCGGCCGGTGGGGGTGGTCATCGGTGCCCGGGTCACGAAGACCTGCGCGGCGATCGCGGGGGAGAGCTGCTCCTCCCGGATCCGGGCCAGCGCCTCGGCCACGGTGGCGTCCGGCGGCAGGATCACCGGTTCGGAGGTCATCACGCTGCCGGCCGTACCGGAGGTGTACTTCAGCAGTTGGCGAACCGGGTCGGCCTCGTCCGGCTCCATCAGGTCGAGCAGCACGTCCTGCTCCGGCGGGGGCAGCTCGTTGAGCAGGTCGGCGGCGTCGTCGGGGTCCATCTCCTCCAGCACGTCGGCGGCCCGTTCCCGGTCCAGCGCGGCGAGGATCTCCACCTGGTCGCGTTCGGGCAGCTCGCCGAGCACGTCGGCGAGGCGTTCGTCGTCGAGCGCCGCCGCGACCTCGTTGCGCCGGGCGTCGGGCAGGTCCTGGAGGGCGTTGGCCAGGTCGGCGGGGCGCATGTCCTCCAGGACGGCCAGCAGGTTGGCCGTACCCCGGTTGTCGGCCAGGCCGCTCAGCCCGCGGACCCGGTCCCAGTCCACCTGGTGCAGGTGGCCGCGGCGGGTCAACCGGCTGGTCTGCTCGCGGACGGCGACCCGGGACAGCGACCACTCGCCGCCCCGGCTGCACTCCATGGCCACGTCCACCACCGCGCCGGGTTGGCCACCCGGGTCGAGCTGCACCCGCCGGTCCAGTAACTCCTGGAGGACGAGCAGCTCGTTCGGGCGCTTGGAGAAACGCCGCAGGTTGAGGGTGCCACTGCCGAGGACGACCGCGTCGGCGTCGATGGAGGTGATCCGGTTGATGGACAGGAAGATCCGGCGGCGCATCGGCATCTCGGCCACCAGACCCACCACCTCGGGCGGGCGCTGGGTCGGCCGGATCCGGGCCACCGCGTCGCGGACCCGCCCCACCTGGTCGCCGTTCGGGTCGAAGACGGCGACTCCGGCGAGTCGAGCGATGTAGACCCGGTTCGGCGTACTCACGGCCCCCAGCCTAAGCGCCTAGTGTTTACCACCATGTCGACCCTGGCCTACGAGATCGTGGACGTCTTCACCGACCGCCCGTTCGCCGGCAACCCCCTGGCCGTGGTCTTCGGCGCCGAAGCGCTGGCCACGGAGCAGATGCAGGCGCTGGCGATGGAGTTCAACCTGTCGGAGACGGTGTTCGTGCTGCCGCCGACCCAGGTGGGCGCCACGTACCGGGCGCGGATCTTCACGCCGACCGGGGAGCTGCCCTTCGCCGGTCACCCCAGCGTGGGCGCGGCGGTCACCGCCAGCCGCCGGGGCATGTTCGGTGCCGGCCCGGTCAGCCAGGAGTGCCTGGCCGGCGTCCTCCCGATCGAGGTGACCGCGACCGGTGCCACCCTGACCGGCGGCACCTGCACCCTCGGGCCGGAACTCGACCCGGAGCCGCTGCTGGAGATGGCCGGGCTCACCGCCGCCGACCACGCCGGCCCGTCGCCCCGGGTGGCCGGCTGCGGGCTGGAGTTCCCCTACCTGCCGGTGCACCCGGACGCGGTGCCCCGCGCCCGGGTCAACGCCGCGGCGGCCGAGCGGTACGGGGTGGAGCACGTCAGCGTCTTCTCCTGGGACGCCGACGCGCACACCGCGCACGCCCGGGTCTTCGTGCCGGGCCTCGGGGTACCGGAGGACCCGGCCACCGGTTCGGCCGCCCTGGGGCTGGGGGTGTGGCTGGTCGCCAGCGGTCTGCTCCCCGGCGAGGGCCGCTCCGGGTACGCCGTCCGGCAGGGTGTGGAGATCCGCCGCCCGTCCGAGCTGGTCTGCACGGTGACCGCCGTGGACGGGCTGGCGGTCGGCGCGACCGTGGCCGGTCAGGTGATGCCGGTGGCCCGGGGCGAGATCCTGGTCCCCCCGTTCGTCGGCTGACCACGGACGACGTCCGCCGGCCACCCGTCGGGCACCGACCGGCGTCGTGCGGTGCCGCCGGTCGCGTGGCGGGCCGCCGGTCGCGGACGTCGGCCACCTGCCGGTGGTACGCGGGGGTCGGCGGTCGGGTGTCGTCCGGGCGGGAGCTGCGAGAGGATGCGGGGGTGACGGACGAGGTGGACGCTTTCCGGTCGACGCCCCTGGTCGACGAGGCGATGAAGAAGGCCGCCGTGGCCTGGGTGGCGGTGGGTGCCGGTGCGGCGACCGCGCTGTGGTGCGTACCCCTGGAGGGGTCGTTGTTCGTGGTCAGCGGGCCGGGGGAGCAGAGCGCGCCGGGCCTGGCCGACGCCGACGCCGTCCGGGTGACCCTGCGCGGCGACCACGGCGGACGCATCGTGACCTGGCCCGCCCGGGTGACCCGGCTGGCCCCGGACACCCCGGAATGGGAGACGGCGGCCCCGCTGGTGGCGGCGAAGCGGCTGAACGCCTCCGGCCCGACCGCCGACCTGGTGGCCCGCTGGGCGGCCGACGGCTGCGCGCTGACCCGTCTCGCCCCGGACGGCCCGCCGGACGCCGGGGAGGCCCTGCCGGACACCTCCCTGGCCGCCGAGCCACGCGGCGCGGCCGTGGTCCGGACCACCCGCAAACCCTTCCGCCTGCACCGGGTCCGCCGCCGCTGACCCGCCGCCCGGCATCGCCGCAGCCGGTGCCGGCCGTGTGAGGATTGCTCCCCGTGTCCTCCGTCCGGTCCCACCCGCGCCCGCCCGTCGATCCGCTGACCATCGGCGTCCTCACGCTCGCCGTCGCCTCGGTCTCGTCGTCGGCCCCGCTGATCGCCTTCGCGGCGGCACCGGCGCTGGCCGTCGCGTTCTGGCGGACCCTGCTCTCGACCGCCGTGCTCGCGCCCTTCACGCTGACCCGCCGCCGGGTCGAACTGCGCACCCTGACCGTGGGCACGGCACGCCGGGAGGGCTGGTACTGCGTGCTGTCGGGGGTGGCGTTGGCCGCGCACTTCGCCACCTGGATGCCGAGCGCCCAGCTCACCTCGGTGGCCGCGGCCACCGCGCTGGGGGCCACCCAACCGGTGTGGCAGGGGCTGATCGCCCGCTGGCAGGGCCGGCGGCTGCCGTACGTCGTCTGGGTCGGTATCGGGCTGGCCGTGACCGGCGCGGTGCTGGCCACCGGCGCGGACGTCGGGGTCTCCGGCCGGGCCTTCGCCGGTGACCTGCTCGCGGTGGTCGGTGGGATGTTCGCCGCCGTCTACACCGCGTTCGGCGAGCGCGCCCGCGCCACCATCAGCACCGCCACCTACACCACCCTCTGCTACGGGGTGTGCGCGCTGGTCCTGCTGGTCGTCTGCCTGGTCGGCGGGGTACGGCTGCACGGCTTCGGGTCCGGCACCTGGCTGGCGATCCTCGGGCTGGTGGTGGGGGCGCAACTGCTCGGCCACTCGATGTTCAACCATGCGTTGCGCCGGGTGTCGGCGACCACGATCAGCGTGCTGATCCTGCTGGAGGCACCCGGCGCGGCGCTGATCGCCTGGGCCTGGCTGGGCCAGCTGCCGCGCCCGCTCGCCCTGCCCGGGTTGGCGCTGCTGCTCGTCGGGGTGACAGTGGTGGTGCTCGGCGGATCCCGCGCCGGCCGTCGCCCCGTCCCGCCGGTGGTCCCCGCCGACGCCGCGACGCCGCCGTTCCGTCCGCCGGCCGGCTGACCTCCCGGGCCGGTTGCCCTTCCCGGGCCGGTTGCCCTTCCCGGGCTGGTTTGCCCTTCCGGGCCGACTGACCCTCCAGGGTCGGCTGACCGTCCCCGCTGCCCGCCCGTCCCGCACGGTCGGCCGACCCGCTCCGCCCGACCGCCCACGGGGAGCACGTTCGTCGCGATTCCGCCCGAACGGCGGGCGTGGTTGGTGTCCGCGCGTGAGAGTGCTGGGGGAGGTGGGGCGATGCCGGGGCGGAGCGTGGACGACGACCGCAGCGACACCGTGGTCACCCCGTCGGCCGAGTTCCCGCCGCTCGACCCCGCCGAGGTGGACACCCTGCGCCGGGTCGGCGCGCAGTGGCGGACCGGGGTGCCGCCCGCCCTGCCGGTCGACCCGACCCTGGACCGGTACCAGAACCGGCCCACCCCGGGCCGGTTCAGCCGGCTGACCCCGATCGCCCTGTTCCGGCCCGAGCGGGATGACCGGGGCGGACGGGATGACCGGGGCGGACGGGACGGGTTGGTCGCCGCCGAACCCGCGAACCGTCCCGACTCCCGCCTCGGGCGGCGACTGGACCGGATCCGTCGGGCGGTGCTCGGTCCACCGCTGACCAGCGCGGCGGTGCTGCACGAACGGATGCGCAAACTGGTGGCCCTGCCGGTGCTCTCCTCCGACCTGCTCAGCTCGGTGGCGTACGGGCCGGAGGCGCTGCTGACCGTGCTGGTGCTCGCCGGCAGCGGGGCGCTGGGCCTGGCCCTGCCGCTGTCGGCCGGGCTGGTGCTGCTGATGGTCGCCGTCGGGATCTCGTACCGGCAGACCATTCCGGCGTACCCGCACGGGGCCGGCTCGTACCTGGTGGCGGGGGACAACCTGGGGGCCGGCGCGGGGCTGACCGCCGCCGCCGGGCTGATGCTGGACTACGTGCTGACCGTGTCGGTGTCGACCGCCGCCGGGATGCACGCGGTCACCTCGGCGTTGCCGGGGCTGACGCCCTTCACCGTGCCGCTCGGGGTGCTGGTGATCCTGCTGCTGCTGGCCGGCAACCTGCGCGGGGTGCGGGCCGCCGGCAACATCTTCGTCCTGCCGACGTACGCCTTCGTCGCCGCCGTGCTGGGGCTGCTGGTGGTGGGCTACCTGCGGGCGGCGGGCCGGGGGTTCGCGCCGGTCGCCCCGCCGGTCGTGCCGGCGTCGGAAGGGCTGGGCCTGCTGCTGGTGCTGCGGGCGTTCGCCTCCGGAGCGGTGTCGATGACCGGCATCGAGGCGGTCTCCAACGCGGTCCCGGCGTTCCGCCCGACCGAGTGGCGCAACGCCCGGACCACACTGGCCTGGATGGTGGCGATGCTGGTGGTCCTGTTCGCCGGGCTGACCCTGCTGATCCACCTGGCCGGCCTGGTGCCCCGCCCCGGCGAGACGCTGCTGTCCCAACTCGCCCGGGTGACCTTCCCGACCGGCCCGTGGTACGCCGTCGTCCAAGCGGCCACCGCGCTGATCCTGCTGCTCGCCGCGAACACCGCGTTCAACGACTTCCCCCGGCTGCTGTTCTTCATGGCCCGCGCCGGCCACGCACCGCGCCGTTTCCTGCACCTGGGCGACCGGCTGGCGTTCGGCAACGGGCTGGTGGCGCTGGCCGGGACGGCGACCGTGGTGTTCGTCGCGTTCGACGGGTACACCGAGAAGCTGATCCCGCTGTACGCGGTGGGGGTGTTCCTCGCCTTCACCCTCTCGCAGAGCGGCATGGTGGTGCACTGGCGGCGGCACCGGGGCGGCGGCTGGCGGCGTCGGGCGCTGGTCAACGGGGTGGGCGCGGTGCTGTGCGGCCTGGTGCTGCTGACCGCGGCGGTGGCGAAGTTCGCCGAAGGGGCATGGGTGGTGGTGGTCGCCGTGCCGCTGCTGGTGCTGCTCTTCCACCGGGTGCACCGGCACTACCGCGCCCTGCACGCCGCCCTGGCCCTGCGGCCCCCGCCGGGCGGCCGGCAGCCCGGGGCCCGGCCGTCGCCGGTGGCGGCCGGGCCGCCCGCTGTCCCTCCGTCTGCTGTCCCCTCGCTCGCCGTCCCTCCGTCTGCTGTCCCTCCGTCGGCCGCCTCCCTGCTCGCCGTCCCTCCGTCGGCCGGGCCGGTGCGGGCTGCCGGGTCCGTCGAGTGGGAGGAGGTGCCGCAGGAGCTGCGGCACCTGGTGGTGGTCCCGGTGGCACGGCTCAACCGGGCGTCGATGCGTGCCCTGGCGTACGCGGTGTCGCTGGGAAGGCCGACGCTGGCGGTGCACCTCGCCCCCGAGGACGCCGAGGCGGACCGGTTCCGGGAGCAGTGGCGGGCCTGGGGGGACCACGTCCGGCTGGAGACGATCGTCTCGCCGTACCGGGCGGTGATCGGGCCGCTGGCGCACTACCTGGCGGCGTTGCACGCTGTCGCGCCCGAGCTGGTGCTGACCGTGGTGGTGTCGGAGGTGGTGCTGCGCCGGCCCTGGCACCGCCTGCTGCACAGCCGTACCGGGCACCGGCTGCGCAGGGCGTTGCGGGCGCTGCCCGGTGTGGTGGTGACCAGCATCCCGGTCCACGTGGTCGAGTAGCGCGGCTGTCCGCCTGGTGGGTTCTACCGCTTGTGTCCCGTGTCGCAGTCGTAGTGTGCGAGAATCGCACTGTGGCTGATATCGACGCGCGGACGCTGGGGGAGCGCATCCGAGAGGCGCGTAAGCGTGCAGACCTTAGCCAAGAGGACCTCGGTCAGGCGGTGGGCATCGAACGCACAGTCATGAACAAGATCGAGAGTGGCGTACGCAAGGTCACGGCACTCGAGTTGGCGGACATCGCCGCCGCGGTCGGTGTGCGCATGTCGACGTTCTTCGAGGAGCCTATTCCCGCGCTCGTCGCGCATCGGTCGAGCCAGGGGCTGGACACCGCGGACTCACAGGTCGACGCCCTGCTTACGAAGCTCGCCAGCGAGGTCGAATTCGTCGCCTCGTTGGGCGTCGGCGAACTAGGGCTCGATGGTGCCGAGGCGGTCGTCCGGGCCCACATCACACCGCCTGCAACCAACGCCGAGGCCGAGTCACTTGCGATGCAGGCGCGCGACTTGCTGGCCCTGCCGGCGGCGGAGCCGATCCACCATTTCGCCGAACGGGTCGCCGACGTCGGGCTCTTGGCGTTCTCTCGCGATATCGGCAAAGATACGGCGGACGCTGGGTCGATCCTGTTGCCCCGTGGCGGTGTGTGTCTCGTCAACAGCCACATGAAGGTCGGCCGTAGGAGACTCGCCCTGGCGCACGAACTCGGTCACTACCTCATCGCGGACACCTACACCATCGACTGGCGAGTGGCCGACCACTCCGATCACGCCGTCCCCCTGGAGTCACGCCTCGATCGCTTTGCGCGCGCATTGCTGCTCCCCGAGGCTGCGGTCACCCTGCAGTGGGATGAAAAGGCTTTCCGGTCGGGAGAGCGTGCTGCGGCGATCCACCTGGCGAGTGTCTTTCGGGTTGACATGGCCACCCTCGCGACGCGCCTGAAAGAATTGAGCCTAGCCGACAGTGAGACGGTCGCCTCGGTACGCAAGTACCGCACGAATCAGACTGACATCGTAGAGATGGGTCTCAACGTCCCCCCGGAGGAGTTGGCGGGGACGACGGTTCCTCGACCGTTCGCCCGTGCGGTGCTGCGGCTCGTGCGGGATGAGCGCATCAGCCGCGAACGAGCCCTGGACCTACTTCAAGGCACATTCGACGAGGTGGACCTGCCGCAGAGCAGAGAGCGGCGGACCGACGAGATCTGGCGCTTTGTGTCGTGACGGTTCCCGAGAACGCCTTGGTCTTCGACACCGGGCCGTTGCGCCATTTTGCGAAGCAGGGATGGCTGGGGGTCCTGCGTTTTCTCGCCGAGGGCCGACCCGTCTACATCCCCGACAGCGTGGAGCGTGAGCTCAATCGTGCTGTCGAGCACGTGGCGGCCGCTCGTGCGGTGCTCGACGCAGACTGGATCCATGTTCACAGGTCAACCGACTTCGATTTCATCGAAGCGTTCGCCCACTATGACGACCGGTTGGTGGCTGACGGTAAGAACCTTGGTGAGTGCGGGGTGCTCGCCATGGGGCAGGTCTACAAGTGTGAAGTGGTGCTGGACGATGCCACCCCGCGCAAGATTGCCGAAGAAAGAGGTATCCGGGTCACGGCAACCGTCCCGCTGCTGTGCGAGGCGGTCCGCACGAAAAAGCTCACCATGCTGATGGTCGAAGAGTTGGTCGACCATCTTCTGGAAGGTGAGTACTTCCTGCCCTTCGGCGTCGGCGCCTTCCGCCGTCATGTTCTGGAGAACGGGCTTCTGGAATACGACGAGCTGCTGTGACCCCGTCCTCCTGCGTCACGGTGGCATGCACGGATGGTCGTTCCGTCGCAGCCCGTTTCAGGCTCCGATGCCGACGGCCTTGGCGCTGGCGGTCCAGAGGCGGGCGGCCAGGGCCGGGTCGGCGGCGCGCGGCCACGGTCGGCGCAGTCGCCGGTCGGCGTAGTAGCCGCCGTCGACCAGCCGGGACGCGGCCTGGTTGGCGAGCCAGACCAGGGTTTCCGCGCCCTTCTCCGGGCTACGGAACGGCATCACCCGCATGCCGAGGGCGACCAGCTTGCTGTCCGCGCCGAACCGGGTCCGCACCACCCCGGGGTGGAACGAGTACGCCGGCACGTCCGGCCAGCGTCGGGCCGCCTCGGCGGTGAACAGGATGTTGGCCTGCTTGCTGGTGCCGTACGCGCGCATCGGCCGGTAACGACGCAGCGGGGCGTTGAGGTCGTCCGGGTCCAGGGTGCCGCTGCGGTGCGCGCCGGAGGCGGTCACCACCAGCCGGCCGACCCGATCGACGAGCAGGTTGCTCAGCAGGAACGGGGCCAGGTGGTTGGCCTGGATGGACAGCTCGAACCCGTCGACCGTGGTGAGCGGCTGCAACACGATCGCCCCGGCGTTGTTCGCCAGCACGTCGATCCGGTCGTACGCCGCCCGCAGCCGCTCGGCGAGACCGCGTACGTCGTCCAGCACGGCGAAGTCGGCGCGGAAGAGTTCGGGGCGCTCGCCGGACGCCTCGCGTACCCGGTCACCGGCGGCCTGGAGCCGGGCCGGATCCCGGCCGACCAGCACCACCCGGTCGCCCCGCCGGGCCAGTGCCACGGCGGCGGCCAGCCCGATGCCGGAGCTGGCTCCGGTCACCACCACGGTCCGCCGCCCGGTGGGATCTTCCACAGGTCCGTTCACCCCGGTCACCGCACGAGGTTACCGCGGCGTCACCGGTCCCCGGTGGCCGCGACGATCTGTTCGTCCCGCCGCCAGCGGTGACCGGTCGGGCCGCCCCGGGTCTTCCGGGGCGGCCGGGCCGGTTCAGTACGTGGTCCCGTAGCCGGTCGACGACTCCTGGTTGGCCAGCCAGACGAAGAAGACCACGATGGCGATGGTGGCCAGCACCGCGATGACGGTGGAGATCCAACCGACGACGATGCCGGCGGTGGCGAAGCCCGAGCCACCCTCGCCACGCTCCCTGATCTGCTTGCGGGCCACGTGGCCGAGGATCGCGCCGATGACGCCGACGTAGCCGCCGAGCCCGTAACCGCACAGACCGATCGCGCCGATGATCGAGACGATCATCGAGGCGATGGCCAGGCCGTTCTGCGTCGGTGGGGGTTGGTAGCCGCCGTAACCGGGATACCCGGCCGACGGCGGGTAGCCGACCGGGTATCCGGCTGCGGCGGCGTACGGGTCGACCGGGCCGGCCTGGGCCGGAATGCCCGGAGCGCCCGCGTACGGGTCGGCCGGGGCGTACGGGTCCTTGCCGATCGGTGGGACGGAAACCGGTGGGCCGCTGGCCGGCAGGGTCGGATCGGGCTGGTGACCCGACCATGCCGGGTCCTGCCAACCGTCGGAGGGCGGGGGGTAGGTCATCTGATCTTCTCCGTCGCATGTAGGTGCGCCGTCAGGGTAGCCAGCCCCCGACAGTGCCGAGGTCCGCCCGTGGTGGCTCGTTGCCCGCGCCCTGCCGAACGGGCAGGATGCCCGGCATGGCTATCGACGCGCGTGGGGCCGACCGATCCGGCAGTCGACCGAGGCGGGACGTGAGCCGACCCGGCCTGGCCCGGCGTGCCCGCGCCACGGCCGCCGGCAGCCAGCCCGGCCAGGACGAGCCGGTGCCGGTGGCCGATCCGGTGACCATGCGGCTGGACGGCCGGGTCGCCCTGGTCACCGGCGCGGGCAGCGCGGACGGCATCGGGTACGCGACCGCCCGCCGCCTGGCCGACCTGGGTGCCCGGGTGGCGATCGTCTCCACCACCCGGCGGATCCACGAGCGGGCCGGCGAGCTGGGCGTGACCGGCTTCGTCGCCGACCTGACCGACGAGTCCGAGGTCGGCGCGCTCGCCGACGCGGTGGCCGAGCAGCTCGGTGACGTGGAGGTGCTGGTCAACAATGCCGGCCTGGCCAGCCGGGCCAGCCCCGAGGTGCTGCGGCCGGTGGCCCAGCTCAGCTACGACGAGTGGCGCGGCGAGATCGACCGGAACCTGACCACCGCGTTCCTGTGCAGCCGGGCCTTCATCAGCGGGATGGCCGAACGGGGCTGGGGGCGGATCGTCAACCTCTCGGCGACCGCCGGGCCGGTGAACGCCCTGCCGACCGAGGCGGCGTACGCGGCGGCCAAGGCGGGGGTGGTCGGGCTGACCCGGGCGCTGGCCATGGAGATGATCGCCGACGGGGTGACGGTGAACGCGGTGGCCCCGGGGACGATCTACACGGCGGCCTCCACCATGGCGGAGATCAAGCAGGGGCTGGGCACGCCGGTCGGCCGTCCCGGCACCCCCGACGAGGTGGCCGCCGCGATCAGCTTCCTCTGCTCACCGGCGGCGTCGTACATCACCGGGCAGATGCTGGTGGTGGACGGCGGCAACAGTGTCCGGGAGGCCCAGTTCCGCTGATCGGTAGCCGGTGCCGGACGCTACCGGCAGCGACGGGCTTGCCGCCCCCCGTCGGGGGACCGGTCACCGGGGCGGGGTGAGGTCGGCGGCGGCCCGTTCGACGATCAGGCAGCGGTCCTCGACGTAGTCCATGCCGGCCTCCTCGGCGATCCGCCGAGCCTCGGCCGAGACGATGCCGAGCTGGAGCCAGACCGCCGGAGCACCGATCGCCGCCGCCTGACGTACCACCTCCACCGCGTCCCCGGCCGGTCGGAAGACGTCCACCAGGTCCACCGGATGCGGGATGTCGGCCAGCGAGGCGTACGCCCGCTCCCCGAACAACTCGTCCACCGCCGGGTTGACCGGGATGATCCGCCAGCCGTACCGCTGCATCTGCGCCGGCACCCGGTGCGCGGCCTTGCCCGGGTCGCGGGACGCGCCCACCACGGCGATCACGGCGGCGTCGGCGAGAAGCTGCTGTGCGGTCCGCATCCGTCGAGCCTAGCCCGGCCCGGGTGCGGGAGAGGGTGGGTGCGACCACCACGGACGGGCCGCCCCGGCCGTCACAACAGGGCGAGCTGCTCGGGGACGGGCGCGGGTGGCGGGACCGGCGAGCGTCGGCTGTCGCCGGGCTCGCCGCGGTGCAGGCCGTGGCGGCGGGCCGCGATCCGCACCCGTGCGGTCAGCTCCCGCTGGTACGCCTGCGGCGGGTAGGCCCCGGACCGGTACAGCTCGCGGTACCGGGGCACCAGGTGCGGGAACCGCCGGCCGAGCCAGTGCGCGTACCACTCGCGGGCGCCCGGCCGCAGGTGCAGCGCCAACGGGGTGACACTGGTGGCTCCGGCGGCGGCGATCGCCGAGACGGTGGCGTCGATCGACTCGTCGCCGTCGCTGAGGCCGGGCAGGATCGGGGCCATCAGCACGCCCACCTCGAAACCGGCGTCGGTGAGGCGGCGTACCGCGTCGAGCCGGCGTCGCGGGCTCGGGGTGCCCGGCTCGACCGCCCGCCACAGCGCCTCGTCGACGAAACCCACCGAGAAGGACAGGCCCACCCGGGTCACCTCGGCGGCCTGGCGCAGCAACGGCAGATCCCGCAGGATCAGGGTGCCCTTGGTGAGGATCGAGAATGGATTGCCGAAGTCGCGCAGCGCCTCGATGATCGGCGGCAGCAGCCGGTAGCGCCCCTCGGCCCGCTGGTAGCAGTCGACGTTGGTGCCCATCGCGACGGCCGCGCCACGCCAGCGCGGGGCGGCCAGCTCGCGCCGGACCAGCTCCCCGGCGTTGACCTTGACGATCACCTTGCGGTCGAAGTCCGCCCCGGCATCGAGGTCGAGATAGGTGTGCGAGTTGCGGGCGAAGCAGTAGACGCAGGCGTGGGTGCAGCCCCGGTACGGGTTGATCGTCCAGCCGAACGGCACCCGGGATCCACCCGGCACCCGGTTAATGATCGATTTGGCCCGCACCTCGTAGAAGGTCATGCCCGCGAAGTCCGGGGTGTCGAAGGTGCGGAGGACCGCTCCGGGCAGCGCCAGCGGCAGGGGTGGCGTCGCTGGCGCTGCCCGGTCGGGATGCTCCTCGTCCGGGGGAGCGGAGAGGTGCTCCCAGCGCATGACGTCTATTCGAACACGTGTGCGATCGGGGCGCAAGCCGACGGCGGCCGGGCACCGTGGGCCCGGCCGCCGTCGGCGGTGCTCAGTGCTGGTGGTTGGCCAGCTGCTTGCGTACGTCGTCCATGTCGAGGCCCTGGACCTGCTCGATCAGGTTCTCCAGGGCCGACTCCGGCAGCGCGCCGGGCTGGGCGAAGACGATCACGCCGTCCCGGATCGCCATGATCGTGGGGATCGACCGGATGTCGAACTTGGCCCCCAGCTCCTGCTGGGCCTCGGTGTCGACCTTGCCGAAGGTGATCTCCGGGTGCTTTTCCGACGAACGCTCGTAGACCGGGGCGAACCGCTTGCACGGCCCGCACCACTCGGCCCAGAAGTCGACCAGCACGATGCCGTCGCTCGCGGTCACCTCGTCGAAGTTGGCCGTGGTCAGCTCGACGGTTGCCATTGGACTCTCCGATCAGCGCGGATTGCTTTTTCGTCCGGTAGAACCAGCCGGTACCCCGGCAAATTCCCGGGTGGCGGACGCCGAAACCGGTACGGGTGGGACGGCCCGTTCGTGCCCATCGAACCGTGTCTGTCGATGCGCGCATGCGGACTGCACTTGCACGACGCATTTGCGTAACCGGCCGTGATGGGAGCGTTTCCAGGGAGATCGCCCCCCGGAGCAGCGCGCATGGCCCCAATGACGGCCTGACGAGCTGCTCTTTCGGCTGCGGAGATCGCTCTCTCGTTGATCATTAGTGACTCTCTGTATTGTTACGAAAAGATAAATGTGACCTCCGTCTCTGTCGATCCCTCGCGTACGTGGGGCAGAATCTTGGGCATCAGAGCGTGGGCGGCGGGTGCCGGGGAGGGCCCCGCCGCTCATTGCGTCTCCCCCCGGGTCGGCCCCGCCGTGACATTTGCCTGTCGCGCCCGCCCCCGGCGTCTCCTTAACCAGCGGTAAGGCGCAAACCGGCGGTATGGCGCCCCGACTGACCCGTCGTCACCGCACGGAGCCGGACGGACACCCGGCCGGGCCGCTGCCCCGGGGCCGGCGCGCACCGCCGACGCCGCCCGGCCGGCCGGGACGACCGTCGCCGCCGGCCGCCGCGTCGGTCCGGCCCACGCCGGGGTGACCGTCGCCGCTGACCGCCGCGCCGGTCCGGCCCACGTCGGGGTGACCGTCGCCGCCGGCCGCCGCGCCGGTCCGGCCCACGTCCGGACGGGCCGGGGTGAGCCGGCACCCGGCCGGTGCGGATCGGGACGGGTCCGCCGGTGGCCGGCGCCGATCGGGACGGATCCGCCCCTGGCCGGTGCGGATCGGGATGGACCGGTGCGGATCGGGGTGGACCGGCCCGGCCCCCGCCCCGCCGGCATATGCTGGCGGCGGAGGTCCTGATGAGCCACTCCCTCGCCGGAGAGCCGCCCTCTGCCGGACGGCGTGCCGCACCGCTGACCACCGCCGGTTACTCCACCCGCGAGTGGGGCCTGCTCACCACCCTGCCCGGTCGGGTGCTGGTGGCCGCCGCCTCACCCCGCCCGGGCCGCCCGGTGCGGACCGTCGCCGCCGGTCTCGTCGGGTTGGACGCGCTCGCCGCCGGCCGCGCCTCCGACAGCGACCTGGTCCGCGCCGTGGTGGCCACGATCTACGCCCGGGACGACAGTTCGACCACCCCGACCGGTGGGCTGGCCGGGGTGGCGGACCTGCCGCCGGTCTGCCGGGCCGCCGTGCGGGTGCTGCGCCGACGGGCCGACCCGGCCGACTCCGCCGCGTACCGGCAGTGGGTCGAGTCGGTGGCGGTCCGGGTGTGCCGGGCCGGCGACCCGGACCCGACCGACCAGCGGTTCCTGGACCGCCTCGGCGACGCCCTGGGCCTGCGGTGACCGGACCCTGCCCGGTGGGCGGGGCGAGTCACGGGTGCCCGCGCCGGCCGGGTCCGGACGCGGGGTGGTGTACGACCGCGGCGGACCGGGTCCGTACCCTCTTGGGATCGTGACCGAGGACCAGCTCGACGTGGGTGTCGGACCGTGGCCCGGCGACCCGCCGGACGACCCCCGCTACGACCCGGAGCTGCTCGCCGCGGGCGACCGGCGCAACGTGGTGGACCGGTACCGCTACTGGCGGCGGGAGGCCGTCGTGGCCGACCTGGACGCCCGGCGGCACGACTTCCACGTGGCCATCGAGAACTGGCAGCACGACTTCAACATCGGCACGGTGGTCCGCAACGCCAACGCCTTCCTCGCCGCCGAGGTGCACATCGTCGGGTTGCGCCGGTGGAACCGGCGGGGCGCGATGGTCACCGACCGGTACCAGCACGTCCGGCACCATCCGACGATCGACGGGTTCGTCGGGTGGGCCGCCGACCACGACCTGCCGGTGGTCGGCATCGACAACCTGCCCGGTTCCCGGCCGCTGGAGACCACCACTCTGCCCCGGCGCTGCGTGCTCCTCTTCGGCCAGGAGGGTCCGGGTCTCTCCGACGCCGCCCGGGCCGCCTGCGACCAGCTCTTCTCGATCGCCCAGTACGGGTCGACCCGGTCGATCAACGCGGGGGTGGCCAGCGGCATCGCCATGCACGCCTGGATCCGTGCGTACGCCGCCGCCCCGCCGCCCTGACCCACCCGCCTGCCCACCCACCCGTGCCCGCCCACCTGCCTGCTCGCCCGCCCACCTACCCACCCGCCTGCCCACCCACCCGCGGGCTCGGCGGTGCCGGAGGTCGCGGTCGCCCGGTCGGGTGGATTAGCTGTGGACCCCCAGGTGGGCTCGGGGAGGCGTGCCGGACGGGAGACGGCGTGTCGGCGGGGTCGGCTTGACGGACCCGGGTCGTGGGGCCACGGTGGGGATGTGAGTGTCGTGGTGAGTTGTCCGAGGTGTGCGGGTCAGGTACGCCCGCCGGACCTGATGAACGGTTCCTCGCGCTGCGTCCGGTGCGGACCGGTGGCCCCGCTGCACGTGCCCGAGCGCATCGACGCCGAGATCGTGGCGAGCGTGGTGGACCGGGTGGCCGCCGAGAGCGGCCCGGAGCGGCCCGCGTTGCCGTTGTGGTGCCCGTGGCCGCTGCCGCCCGGCTGGACCGTGACCGGGGTGGCCTGGGCCGGTGACGAGGCCGAGGGCGTCCGGGCCACGGCCGTCGCCTGCGCCGGTCCGGCGCCGCTCGGCGGCGGACCGGCCGAGCTGGTGCTGGTGGCCGAGGAGCCCGGGGTCGGACTGGGTACCCGGTTCGCCGGAGTGGCCGGCCCGGATCCCGGTCCAGAGTTGACGGAGGTGCTCGCCGGACCGGGCCCCGGCCCTGGTCATCCCGAACATGTCGAGCCGGCGCGGATCCGGGCCGGTGGTCACCCGACTCCACTGTGGCTGATCAATTCGGCAACGGATCGAAGCGCGTACGCCGGTGAGGCTCGGGGAATGTGGCTCCATGCGATAGCCTGGCCGGCGAGCGCGGGTTACCTCCTCGCGGAAGATGTCGTCCTGCACGACCTCACCGAGTGGACTCCGCCCGAGCTCGTGTACGGCGCACCGTCTCCGTACCTGCACGGCGGGGCCTGACGGCCCTGTCGGCGAGTCGGAGATGGGACGCAGATATTCACGCTGCGGCACCATGCTGATACTGTGGGTGCCGCTGCGGTAAATGGACCCGGCGCCGCGCGAGAGGATGGCCCGCTATGGTCAAGAAGGTCCTCACCTGGGCCGGTATCGCATTCTTGATCTTCTTCGTTGCCTACCGGCCAAATTCGGCAGCGGACGTCTTCAAGTCGCTCGGCGGTGGCATCGTGGACATCGCCCAGGGCTTTGGTGACTTCTTCACGAGCCTCGTCGCCTAGCCACCGATGGGCAGCCCCTCCGGACCCCCGTTCGACCCGGACGATCCCGGCCGGGACCGCCGGGAGCGGGACACCGAACCGATCCCGAGGTACCGGCCCGACGAGGGGCCGGGCTACGGGTCCGGCGCGGGACTCTCCAACGGACCGTCCTTCTCGGACGACGCCGGCTACGGCGACGGCCCGGCGTACGCCGGCGAGGGACGTACCTGGATCCGTGATCCGGAGGCGGGTTACCAGCAGCCGGTGATCTCCGAAGAGGAGCTGGCCGGGCTGCGGTCCGACTCCCAGGGGATGGCCCCCCGCCGGGTGCTCCCGCTGGAGGACGAGCCCAGTTCGCTGGTCGCCCGCTACCTCTTCCCCACCGAGCGGTACCGGGGCGAGTGGAAGCGGCACTGGATCCACCTCACCACCCCGATCATCGTCGGCGTGGCGGCCACCTTCGTGCTCGGCTACCTCTCCGGCTTCCTCGCCGGCCAGGACGTCGGCGCACTGACCACCATCGCGGTGCTGCTCTGGTTCGCGGTGATGGGCTGGGTCGCCTGGAAGGTCGCCGACTGGTGGTACGACCGGTTCATCCTGACCAACAAACGGGTCATGGTGGTCAACGGCATCATCACCCGTCGGGTGGCGATGATGCCGCTCGTCCGGGTCACCGACATGAAGTACGAGCAGACCCCGACCGGGCGGGCGCTCAACTACGGCACCTTCGTGCTGGAGTCCGCCGGCCAGGAGCAGGCGCTCCGCGAGGTCAAGAATCTGCCCAACCCGAACGAACTCTATCTGCGGGTGGTCGAGGAGATGTACGAGCCGCAGGCGGTCGAGGCGCGGTTGGGCAAGGAGGCCGACGAGGCCAAGGCCGACGACGGCGCCTGACGGTTCTCGTCCGTCCGGCGGGCGAACTGCACCCCTTCCGCCGTCGACCCGGGGTCGCCCGGCATGACAACCTGCCAGGCAGGACGGGGCAGCGGAGGTGAGCGGTGGCCGACCGGGATCCGCTGGAGGACGAGTTCCGCGACTTCGTCGCGGCGCGCTCCGGTGCCCTGCTGCGCACCGCCTACCTGCTCACCGGGGACTGGGCCACCGCCGAGGACCTGCTCCAGACCGCGCTGACCAAGACGTACCTGGCCTGGCGGCGACTGGGCGGGATCGAGGCGGTCGAGCCGTACGCCCGACGGGTGCTGGTCAACACGTCCACCAGTTGGTGGCGACGACGGTGGCACGGTGAGCGTCCCACCGAGGTGCTGCCCGAACGGGCCGGCGTGGACGAGATCGCCCGGCACCTCGAGCGGGACGCCCTCTGGGGGCACCTGCGGGAGCTGCCCGCCCGGCAGCGCGCGGTGCTGGTGCTGCGGTACTACGAGGACCTGTCGGAGGCCCAGACGGCGGCCCTGCTGGAGATCTCCCCCGGCACGGTGAAGAGCCAGACCTCCCGGGCACTGGCCACCCTGCGCCGTCGGATCGGGGCGGAGGCGCAGCTCGACCTCCCGGCCGATCCGGCCCCCCGCCCGGCCCCGGCTGCCCGCCCGGCCCCGGCTGCCCGCCCGGCCCCGGCTGCCCGCCCGGTGCCGGCTGCCCGGCCGGCCCGGATCCCGCGCCCGACCATGCCCGACCGGACGACCATGCCCGACCGGGCCGCCGACCGGTCCCGGACACCCACCCGGGCCACCCCGGTCACCGCGGAGACCCGATGAACTCCTCGTCATCCCGACCGGGCAACCAGACCGGGCGTCCCGAGCGTCCATTCGCCGTGACCGACGACGAGCGGCTGGAGCAGGCGCTGCGGGAGACGCTCGCCCAGCGGGTCGCCGTACCGCACCGGCTGCCCTTCGACCCGGCCGGGCTGGCGCTCGGCCGGGCCCGACGGATGCGTCGACGGCGCACGGTCGCCGGGCTCGCGCTGGCCGGGGTCGCCACCGTCCTGGCCACCGGCGGGATGACCCAGCTCGGCGGGCAGGCGGACCGCACCACCGCCCCGACCGTGGTGCTCGGCGACCCGCGCGGGCTGGCCACCCGGTCCGCCGAACCGGTCGCGCCCGTCCCGGCGGAACAGGCGGTCGACGGCGGGGTCGACCTGATCGTGGCCGGCGTCCTGGTCACCGCCACCGGCCAGCGGTACGACCTGGGCGTCGGACCGGTCGAACGCGCGCAACGGCTGCCCGACCGCGGTGGCTGGCTGCTGACCGGGGCGACCACCGTCGCCGGCCGTACCCTCTGGCTGGTGCCCGCAGGCGGTGAACCGCAGGCGTTGCTCGCCGGGGCGGAGGAGATCGCCGTGTCGCCGGACGGCCGGCAGGTGGCCTGGCGCGACGACGGGCGGCTCTTCTCGGCCGGGATCGTCGCCGGTCAGCTCCTCGCGATCGTCGGCGAGCCGGCCCCCGCCGGAATGGTCCCGGTCCGGTTCATCGGCAACCAGGTGCTGCTCCGGGCCGGCCCCCAGGGGGGTCACCTGCTGTGGCGTCCGTCCCCGGGCACGCCGCCCGGCACCGTCGTGCCGAACGTCCTCGACGTCTACGGGGCCAGGTCGGACGGTCTGCTGGTCGCCCGGGTACGCGCCGGAGCCCGGAACTGCCTGGCCCTGCTCGGCCCCGACCTGCGCCCGGGCACCACCCGGTGCGAGTCGACGCCTGCCGCCGACGGCCGGGGCGCGGTCTCCCCCGACGGGCGCTGGCTGCTGGTCAACGGTCGACTCGCCGGCGCGACCGGCGCGATCCTGATCGACCTGGCCGGCGGTGCCGCGCCGCAACGGACCGCCGGGCCGGTGATCGGCGACGTGGTGGCCTGGACGGACCCCCGCAACGCGGCGTACGTCGACCGGGGCGGTGCCCTGGCACGGTTGCGTCCCGACCGGATCCTGGCCGGGGAACAGGCCACCTCGACCCCGGTGGCCGGGGCCAACGCCGACGTCCGGCCGGTCGTGGTGGCCGGATCGGACTGACCCCGGGCGGCGGTGCCCGGCCGGATCGCCCCTGGCGCGGCGGCGGCCGGGCCGGACCGACCTCCGGCGGCGGTGCCCGGCCGGATCGCCCCTGGCGCGGCGGCGGCCGGGCGGACCGCACCTGGCACGGTGGTGGCGGCCCGGCCGGGTAGCGTCGGGGTCATGCCCGCCCGCCCGCTGATCGACCTGCACGCCCACTCCACCGCCAGCGACGGCACGCTCGGCCCGGCCGAGCTGGTCAGGGCCGCCGCCGACGCCGGGTTGACCGTCGTGGCGATCACCGACCACGACACCACCGCCGGGTGGGCGGCGGCGGTCGACGCGCTGCCGGCCGGGCTCAGCCTCGTGCGGGGCGCGGAGCTGTCCTGCCGCTGGCACGGTGCCGAACCGGCGCTGCCGCTGCACCTGCTGGCGTACCTGTTCGACCCGGAGCACCCCGGGCTGGTCGCCGAGCTGGCCCGGGTACGGCAGGCCCGGGAGGTGCGTGGCGAGCGGATCGTGGCGCTGTTGCGGGCCGACGGGATCGACGTGAGCTGGCCGGAGATCATGGCCGCCGCCGACGGGGGCACGGTCGGCCGCCCGCACATCGCCGCCGCGCTGATCCGGGCGGGCCTGGTCGCCACCACCACCGAGGCTTTCGGCCCGGAGTGGCTGGGCGAACGGTACCGGCTACCCAAGGAGGACATCGACGTGTTCCGGGCCGTCGCCCTGGTCCGGGCGGCCGGCGGGGTGCCGGTGTTCGCCCACCCCCGGGCCAGCCGACGCGGGCGGATCGTCCCCGACTCGCTGATCTCCGAGCTGGCCGGGGCGGGGCTCGCCGGCCTGGAGGCCGACCACGAGGACCACACCCCCGCCGAGGCGGCGCACGTCCGGGGGCTCGCCGCCGAACTGGGTCTGCTGGTCACCGGCTCGTCGGACTTCCACGGCAGCCACAAGACGGTCCGGCTGGGCGCGCACACCACCGCGCCGGAGGCGTACGAGCGGATCGTCGCGGCGGCCTCCGGGGTGACCGGCGTCGCTTCCGGGTGATCCGCGTTCCGCCTGCCAGCGGCACCGCTACCCTCGTCCGGTGGATCTCAAGCTCTTCGGTGAGGTCTTCGTGACCCTGCTGGTCATCGTCGACCCGCCGGGCATGATGCCGATCTTCCTCGCCCTGACCGGCCCGCTGGCCGCCCGTGACCGCAACCGGGCCGCCTGGCAGGCGGTCGCGTTGGCGCTCGGCGTCATCGTGGTCTTCGCCGTCGCCGGCCAGACCCTCCTCGCCTACCTGCACGTCGACCTGCCGGCGTTGCAGGCCGCCGGCGGCCTGCTGCTGATCCTGGTCGCGCTGGAACTGCTCACCGGCAAGGCCGACGACCCCAGCCAGCAGGCCACCTCCAACATCGCCCTGGTGCCGCTGGGCACCCCGCTGCTGGCCGGCCCCGGCGCGATCGTGGCGACCATGCTGTTCGTGCAGCAGGCCGACGGGGTGGGGCAGATCTCGGCGATCGCCGCCGCGATCATCGCGGTGATGCTGGCGGTCTGGGTCGTGCTGCGGTTCTCCGGCGGGATCGTGAAGATCCTCCGGCCGGGCGGCATCGAGGTGCTGACCCGGATCGCCGGCCTGCTCCTGGCCGCCATCGCGGTGCAGCTCATCGCCGACGCGGTGGCCGCCTTCGTCACCCAGTACGTGAACACGGCCTGACCCGCCGTCGGGCCGGTGCAGGGCTGAGTCGGGCCGGTGCCCTGCCGCCGTTGCTTCCGTCATGCCGGTGCCGGTGGGGCTGCCGTCGGGCCGCTGCGGGGCTGTCGTACCGGGCTGGCAGGATCGCAGGGTGCGACGAGCCTCCTCCGCCGGTACCCCCCGGCCCCGCTCCGGTCAACCCGAGCAACTCGGCTTCGCCGGCATGCCCGAACGGCTCTTCACCTGCACACCCAGCAAACTCGGCGCGTACGCCGACTGCCCCCGGCGCTACCGGTACGCCTACCTCGACCGGCCCGCCCCGCCGAAGGGGCCACCGTGGGCGCACAACTCCCTCGGTGCCAGCGTGCACACCGCCCTGAAGAACTGGTATGCGCTGCCCGTCGACCGTCGTCGTCCCGAGGCGCTGCCCGCCCTGCTCAAGGGCACCTGGGTCCGCGACGGCTACCGCGACGACGAGCAGGAGCGGGCGGCGTACCAGCGGGCGCTGGGCTGGCTGGAGGGGTACGTCGCGACCCTCGACCCCGGCGACGACCCACTGGGCGTGGAGCGGGTGGTCGCCGTCAAGACCGCCGTGCTGGCCTTCAACGGCCGGGCCGACCGGATCGACTCCCGCCCCGGCCCGGACGGTCCCGAACTGGTCATCGTCGACTACAAGACCGGTCGTACCGGCTCCGACGCCGACGACGCGCGCGGGTCGCAGGCGCTCGCCCTCTACGCGTACGCCGCCGAGCGGACCTTCCGTCGGCCGTGCCGCCGTGTGGAGCTGCACCACCTGCCGACCGGCACCGTCGCCGGGCACGACCACACCGCCGAGTCGCTGGCCCGCCAGCTCAGCAGGGCCGAGGACACCGCCCGGGACATCATGGCCGCCGAACGGGCGGTGACCGACGGGTCCGACCCGGACGAGTCGTTCCCCGCCGTGGCCGGTCCCCGTTGCGGCTGGTGCGACTACCGACGTACCTGCCCGGTCGGCGCGCAGATGCCGGGCCGGGAGCCGTGGTCGGCGATCGAACGTTCCGCCGCCCCGCTGGCCGACTGACCGACCGCCTTACCGGCCGACCGCCTTACCGGCCGAGCGGCCGGCCCGGTCGGGCTCGGGCGCGCGTGGGGTCCGGTGTCGACGCCCTCCCGTGGGGTGGTCAGGCGGCGGCGTGGCGGACGGCACGGTCCTTCGCCGCCTGCTGGATCGGGCTCTCCCGCCAGTTGCGGGGCAGCGCCGCCAGGACCAGCCGCAGCGTCCGCACGCTCAGGTCGGCGGTGAGCGCGGTGGTGGGCAGCCCCAACCCGCCGTACAGCCGCAGCGCCCACGGCGGCAGCAGCCCGAGCGCCGTACCGGCCACCCCGAAGTACGCCCAGCGCGGTGGCCCCAGGCTCAGCCCCAGCCGGGCGGGCCGGCTGAGCTTCCACGGGATCGGCGGGGCGGTCAGGAACAGGGCGGTCTCCGCCGCCGCCGTCGTCATCCGCAGCCCGGGCCGGACCGTGCGGTAGTAGTCGGCCACCTCGGCGGCGCTGCCCGGCACCTCGGCCGGATCCAGGCCCACCAGCGCGGCGGCCCGCCGCTGCTCGGCGTAGTAGCCGTCCACCTCGGCGTCGGTCAGCGCCAGACCGGCCCGGCGTGCGGTGCCGACGAACGACTCGACCTCGGTAACGTGCACCCAGCGCAGCAGATCCGGGTCGTCGACCCGGAACGGCTCCCCGGTGAACGGGTCGGTGGCGCGCAGCCGGGCGTGCAGGGCCCGCAACCGCCGACCGGCCGTTTCGGCCTCGGCGGTGGTGCCGTAGTTCACGGTGTCGACGTACGTGCCGGTGCGGACCAGCCGCCCCCAGGCGTCCGACCGGTAGTTGCTGTTCTGGGCCACCCCGGCCATCGCCCGGGGGTGCAACGCCTGGAGGTACAGGGAACGCAGGCCGGCGACGATCAGGATCGGTTCGTCGTGCACCTTCCAGGTGACCGAACCGGGACCGAAGAGGCCGAGATCGTCGTTGTCCACCCGTCAACAGTGCCACGCCCGATGCGGTGCCGCCCGGCATCGGGTGCTCGCGTGGCCGATCGCCACGCACCATGGCGGTTCACCACCGGGTGACCGGTGAACCGGGGCGTCCGCCACGGCGTGTGTGTACGCGTATGGGGGACGCGACGACCATTCACTCGTCGTACGCTGTCTGCCGCAACCGCGTCCAGTGCCGGAGGTGTCGGTGTTCAAAGAGTTCAATGGTCTGCCATCGCACGTGCTGGTGGTCCATGCCGTGGTGGTCTTCGTGCCGTTGCTCGCCCTGCTGGCCAGTGTCTACGGCCTGGTGCCACGCTGGCGTCCCCGCCTCGACTGGGCGGTGGCCATCCTGGCCGTCGCCACCCCGGTACTGGCCTGGGTGGCGACCGAGACGGGCGAGGCGTTCCAGACGGCGCTGAAGGCGAAGGGCTACTCGCCGGAGCTGCTCGCCAAGATCCAGGAGCACTCCGAGCTCGGTGACATCCTGCTCTGGTGGACCCTCGGGCTGGGTGTGGCGGCGCTGCTGCTGCTGGCGGTGACCAGCGACCGGGTGCGTACCCCGAAGCTGCCCACCTGGGCGACCTGGGTGTTGACCGGGGTCGTCGTGGTGCTGTCGGTGCTCTCCAGCATCTCCGTCTACCTCACCGGGGACAGCGGTGCCGCCTCGGTGTGGACCAACACGTTCTGACCGGTCAGCGCGACCGGCGGGGCCACCACGGCCGGCCGGGCACCACCGCCCGCCGGGCGAGGGTGCCCGGCCGGCCGCGGTCAGAACAAGGCCCGGGAGCAGAGTAGGCAGAGCAGCACCAGCAGCACGACGCCGACCACCACGCCGACGCTCCAGGTGACCCGCTGCGCCTGCTGCTCCGCGACGTCCATCGCCTCCATGTCCTGCCAGGCCAGACTGCGCGCCGGGGTCGCCTCCAGGTGCACCGGGGGACGCCAGCCCGGTGGCGGCGGCATGGTCGGCGGTGGCCCGGTGTAGCCCCCCGCCGTCGGCCACCCCGGACCGGCTCCCCCTCTCGCCCCGGCGGTGTCCGCGCCCCCGACCGCCTGTCCCGTCCCGGTCCCACCGCCGGTCCCGGCCCAGCTCTCGGCTGCGCTCTCTCCGTTGCCGGTCCCGGCCGCGTTGTCGGCACGGTTCTCCCGGCTGCCGGTACCGGCACCCCCCTCGCCGCGGACTCCGATTCCGATTCCGGCTCCGGCCACGGTCCATGCCTCGGTCTCGGCTCCGGTGCCGGTGCCGGGCCGGGCACCGGCCTGAGCGCCGGTCCAGGCGTCGGCTCGGCTGCCGGCCCCGGCCCCGGCCTCGGCTCCGGCTCCGGCTCCGGCCCCGGCCCCGGCCCGAGGGTGCACCGGTGCCCCAGTCGGATCGTCAGCGCTTCCGGAACCGCCGGTGGCGGTGGTCGGGACCGGCGGGTCGCCGGCCTCCGTCCGGCCGGCCGTGGTCGTCGGCTCGGTGGGGGCGGGCTGCTCCGTGGGCGGGCGTCGCCAGTACTCGTCCTCGGGGCTGGCACCGCTGGGCGTCGTCACGCCGTCCGACGCTACCAACGGTGCGGGCCGTCAGCCGGTCGACGTGGCGATCTCCGGAGCGGTGGGACCGGCGGCCCCGGATGGCCCTCTCCCGGGACCGGCCACGCGCCGCTACGGATCGTGGTTTCCGGATCTCCGGCCCGGCGGTCACCGGGTCGGCACGTCAGGTCACCGTGCCGGCGACCGGTCCGGTTGCCCGGGTAGTCTTACCGACTGTGATCATCGAGGACCCGGCCGGGCAGGGCGTGCCCGGCGACGACGACCGCACGGTCGACCTCAGCGAGGACTTCGTGGTGCTGCCCGAGCAGACCGCCGACGACACCGACTCCGGCTGGGGTGAGCGGCGTGGCGGCAACGACGACTGGCTGCTCGCCGAGCGTCCTCCGCACTGGGGCTGACCGCGCCGACGGCTCACCGCCGGACCACCACGCCGAAACGGCTGCCCTCCGGCTGCCCGACGGAGCGTTGCGCCTGGTCGGGTCGGACCGCCAGATAGAGCGCGGACGAGCCGTCGGTGGCCCCGTCGCCCACCACGTCGAGCACCAGCGCGTCGGCCGCCAGCAGGATGGTCTCACCGGCCGCCCGCCCGGCCGGCACCACGAGCAGGTCGACCCGCGCACCGGGGCGGAGGACCGCGAGGGCGGCCGGTTCGGCCAGCCGAACCGGCACCCCGACGAAGCCACTCGGCAGCGGCAGCGCGACCGGGGTGTCCCGGTCGCCGTCCTTCCCGGCGGGGGCGGCGGCGTCGCCGGCCCCGGCCCGACCGGTCGGCAGGTGGTCGGGTCGACCCGCGCGGGCGGTGTCGTCCGGCCCGGGCGGGACGCATCCGTCCTGGGCGGTCGCGCCGGCGGGGCCTGCCGGCAGCGCCGGCCCGACGGTGGGCGGTGGCGGGCCGGCGGGGCATCGTGCCGGTGTGTCCAGGACGAGCACCGCCAACCCGAGCAGGGCGGCCACCAGCACCGCCCGGAGCAGGGTCGCCCCGCCGGGGCGACGCGGCCATCGGAACGGCCGCAGTGAGCCTTCGCCATCCGTGCCGCCGGCCGCCATGGCCACACCTCCGCCGCTCACCGGATGCCGTGGTGGCACCCCCGGCTCAGCAGGCTAGGTGGATGTCGGGCGACTCACGAGCGGTCGTCCACAGCCGGTGGACGGCGGGCGGGCCTGTGGACGACCCACCGTCCTCCCGCCGGATCTGCTAAGGCCGGCCGGGACGACGAAGACCCCTGCGGCCCGGGGGCGACAGGGGTCTCCGGTGGCCGACAGGTCAGGACGAGGCGCTGGCCGCCGGCGACTTGCTCGATCCGGAGGAACCACCGCCGGTCGAGCCGGAGCCGGCCGACGACCCCGCCGAGCCCGAGCCGGCGGACGAGCCCGAACCCGAGCCCGAACCCGCGGACGAGCCCGAACCGGTCGCGGAGGACGAACCCGACGAGTCCTTGCCGGAACCGGAGGAGGAGGTGCTGTCCGACTTCACCGCGCCGCTCTTGCCCTCGGTGCCCGAGGCCCGGGAGTCGGTGCGGTAGAAGCCGGAGCCCTTGAACACGACACCGACCGAGTTGAAGACCTTGCGCAGCCGCCCCTCGCAGGCGGGGCACTCGGTCAGCGGCGCGTCGGAGAACGACTGCACCGCCTCGAGTTGGTGGCCGCACGCGGTGCAGGCGTACTGGTACGTGGGCACGTTCTCCTCCGGATCTGGGACGGCCGGTTGGCACTCGGCGTATTCGAGTGCCAATGGTGCGTCATCGGACCCGGGTTCGTCCAGCGGACGGGGGAGGATCGTGATCCGGCACATCGCCGGCCGGGGCGGGCGTCGGCACGGTGACGTGCCGTCGGGGAGCGGGCCGGGCCGGGACGCCCCCGGGCGGGGCCGTCCGGGCGCGCGGACGTGGTCGTCCGTGGGCGGCGGTCCGCCCGGCGCTCAGGGGCCAGCCGAGGGGAGCGGCCGCAGGCCGTCCGACGGGGTGAGCGCCGCGCGTACCGGGCGGTCGTGGGGCTGGGCGGGCAGCGCCGCGAGGAGTTCGCCGTCGTGCAGCAGCGCCACCGTCAGGATCGTCGCCGGCACCCGGGCCAGCGCCCGGTCGTAGGAACCGCCACCCCGGCCCAGCCGCAGCCCACGCCGGTCGACCGCCAGGGCGGGCACCACGACCAGCGTGGCCCCGGCGACCGCGGCCCGACCCAGGCGCGGGCCGTCCGGCTCGCGCATGCCCCGGCCGGCGGCGACCAGGGTGCCCGGCCCGGCGTACGGGGCCCAGTCCAGGTCGAGATCGTCGCGGAGCACCGGCAGCAGCAGGTCCGCCCCGGCCGGCAGCGCGGCCCGGAGCACGTCGGGCAGGTCGGGGCCGCCCGGTTCGGAGCCGACCGGCACGTACCCGGTCATCCTGGTCGGCCGCAGGCGGCGTACCAGGGCGGTCAGCTCGGCCTGGACGCGCCGCGCGGCGGCGGCCCGCTGCGGCGCGCTGAGCGCCCGGCGGCGGGCGAGCAGCGCGACGCGCGTCTCGCGTTTGGCCGCCGGGGCGGCTTCCGCGTGATCGGAGAAATTGGGCACGCAACACTCCTGACGCAACGCCGTGCGGCCGGTCGCTCTGTGTCAGCATCGCAGGAACGGGCCTGGAACTTCCGGGGGGAAGAACGTTGACGCTACGCGGGCGGTTGACGGCGGCCTTTCTCACGGTGGTGCTCGGCCCGGTGGTGCTCGGCGCGGTGTTCGTCGGGACCACGCTGTCGACGGTGGACCGGAGCCGGTCCACCGAACGTCTCAGCCTGGCCGCGTCCGCCGTGCGTACCTCGATCGCCGCGCTCTGCCAGCAGTTGCGGGCCGCCGCCGACGCGGTGGCCCTGCGCCCCGACCCGGCCGGCCGGGCGGGCGCGGCCGGCCAGGTGGTCAGCCGGGGACTGGCCGCCGCGGTGCTGGTCACCGACCCGGCCGGCGGCGTCACGTACGCCACCCCGGGTGGACCCGCCACCGGTTGGCAGGACTGCGCGGGCGTCCGGACCGGCGGGCCGGTGCGGGCCATCAGCGCCCGGGTGGACCTGCGTGACCCGGCCGGCACGCCGCTGGGCGCGGTGGCCGCCGCCGAACTGGTCGACCCGGCGTTCGTGGCCCGGTTGGCCGCCGTGACCGGCGTCGCGGTCACCCTCCTCGACGACACCGCCGGTCCCGGCCGGATCGCCCACACCACCGAAACCGACGGGGTACGCGCGGCGGTGCTCGCCGCCGCCGGCACGGTCGACGACGGGCGGGTCACCGCCACCGGAGACGGCCGCTACGTCCGGCGGCTCGGACCGACCCCGGGGCAACCGCTGCCGCTGGTCCTCTCGGTGGCCGGTGGACAACCGTCGGGTCTGCCGGTCGTGCTGCTCGGGGCGGTGCTGCTGGCCGCCGCGCTGGCCGTGCTGACCGCCTGGCGGCTGGCCCGGGTGACCACCCGGCCGCTGGTGGAGCTGGCCGGCGCGGTGGACCGGGTGGCCGGGGGCGACCTGACCGCCCGGGTGCCGGTGCGCAGCCGGGACGAGATCGGCCGGCTCGCCGCCGCGTTCAACCGGATGATCCGGGAGACCGCCGGCTACGTCGCGGCGTTGACCAGCAGCCGGGACCAGTTGCGTGGCCATCTCGGGGTGCTCGGCGACACCCTGGCCAGCACCCACGACCTGCAACGCATCCTGCGGGTGATCCTGCACAGCGCCATCGCGGCGACCGGGGCGCGGGCCGGGGCGGTGCTGCTGCGCGACGACGCCGGGATGCTCGTCGGGCAGTGCGCCGAGGGGCTGGCCGGGCGCTGCCCGGCGGGCGCCGATCCGGAGGAGCTGCGGATCCCGGTCGGCGCGGGGGTGGTCGGCACGGTCGTCGCCACCGGTGAACCGCAACGTGGGCGGGCCCGGCCCGGCCCGACGTCCCCCGGCGAACCCTGGTGCGAGACGTACGTGGCGGTGCCGTTCACCGCGCCCGCCGGGGACGCCGCCGGCCGGGAACCCGCCGTCGGCGTGCTGGTCCTCTACGACCGGCTCGGGGTCGACGAGTTCGACGACGACGACCTGGCCACCCTGCGGACCTTCGCCGGGCACGCGGCGGTGGCGGTGGAGAACGTCCGGGTGCACGAGGAGGCGCAGCGGTTGTCGCTGACCGACCCGTTGACCGGGCTGTGGAACTACCGCTACCTGCGGGAGTCGTTGCGTCGGGAGGTGGAGCGGGCCAACCGGTTCGGTCGGATGCTCAGCATCCTGGTCCTCGACCTGGACCGCTTCAAGATCGTCAACGACAGTTACGGGCACGCCGCCGGGGACGCGGTGCTCGCCGAGTTCGCCCGTCGGGTCCGCGGCGAGATCCGCGAGGTGGACCTGGCCTTCCGGCAGGGTGGCGAGGAGTTCGTGGTGCTGCTGCCGGAGACCGACGCCCGGGGCGCGGCGACCGTCGCCGAGCGGCTGGGCGCGGCGGTCCGGGACACCCCGGTCGTGGTGGCCGGTCACACCGGCACCCCGACGACGATCACGATGTCGGTCTCCATCGGCATCGCCGTCTACCCGGACCACGCCGGCACCGGCACGGAGGTGCTGGACGCCGCCGACGAGGCGTTGTACGCGGCCAAGGGCGCCGGCCGGGACGGCTACCGGGTGGCGACCGCGCGACCGCGACCGGTGCCGGCCGGGGACGTGTCCGCCGATCCGTCGCCGACCAGCGACCCTCCCGCCGACCGGTCGGCCCCCGACCGGGCTCCCGCGGACGGCGTACGGACCGAGCAACCGACCGGTCGGCACGCCGTCGGCGCCCCCGGTGTGACGCAGCCGGGCGGCGCGTCTTCCGGTCCTCACCCGCCGCGGCAGAGCCGTGGCCGATAGTCTCGCGGCATGTCGGAGCACTCAGCGAACCCCTCAGCGACCGCCGCGACCGGTCGTGCCCGCGCGGTCAAGGCCGTGATCCCGGCCGCCGGCCTGGCCACCCGGTTCCTGCCGGCCACGAAGGCGGTGCCCAAGGAGCTGCTGCCGGTGATCGATCGACCGGTGCTCCAGTACATCGTCGAGGAGGCCGCCCAGGCCGGCATCGGTGACGTGCTGCTGATCACCGGTCGGGGCAAGACGTCGATGGTGGACCACTTCGACCGGCGTCCCGACCTGGAGGCCCGGCTGGAGGCCAAGGGCGACGACGAGCGGCTGGCCGCGGTGAAGCGCCCCAGCGAGCTGGCCGAGATCTACACCTGCCGGCAGCCGGAGCAGCTCGGCCTCGGCCACGCCGTCGGCTACGCCGAGTCGCACGTGGGCGACCAGCCCTTCGCGGTGCTCCTCGGTGACGAGTTCGTCAAGCCGTCCGAGCCGCTGTTGCCGGCCATGTTGGAGCTCCAGGCCCGCACCGGTGGTGTGGTACTGGCGTTCTTCGAGGTCGATCCGGAGGAGACCAAGCGGTACGGGATCGCCTCGGTCGAGCCGGCCGAGGCCGAGCTGACCGACCTCGGCGAGGTCGTCAAGGTCACCGGCATGGTGGAGAAGCCACAGCCGCAGGACGCCCCGAGCAACCTGGCGGTCCTCGGCCGGTACGTCCTGCCGGGACGGATCTTCGACGCGATCCGGCGTACCGAACCGGGCAGCGGCGGGGAGATCCAGCTCACCGACGCGATGGAGCTGCTGCGCGCCGAGGGGGTGCCGGTGCACGCGATCGTCTACCGGGGCACCCGCTACGACACCGGCATGCCGCTGGGCTACCTCCAGACAGTCGTGCAGATCGCCGTCGAGCGGGAGGACCTCGGGGCCGAGTTCCGCAGCTGGCTGACCGAGTTCGTCAACAACGGCGACGAGACCGTCACGGCGGCGATCCTCAACGGGGTACGTGACGCGGCGGGCGGCTCCGGTACATGACCTCGACGGCCGACGCCGAGGCGGCCGCGAACGAGTTGACGCCGCTCGCCGACTACCTGGGCAGCGTGCTGCGCAGGTTACGCGCGCTGCCCCCGCTCGACCTCGACCTCACCCAGGCCTACGGCAACGTCCTCGCCTCGGACGTCGTCGCCCCGCACTCGTTCCCCGCCTTCGACCAGGCGGCGGTGGACGGGTACGCCGCGCGCTGGGAGGACCTCGTCGGGTACGGCCCGGTCCCCTCGCAGGGGCCGGGCCGTCCGGTACGCCTCAACGTGGTCGGTGACCTCGGGGCGGCGAGCTGGCGGCCGGTGCGGCTCACCCCCGGTTCGTGCTTCTCGGTGGCGGCCGGTGCGCCGATGCCGATCGCCGCCGACGTGGTGGTGCCGGTGGAGTGGACCGACCAGGGCATGGCGGCGGTGGAGATCTTCCGCACCCCCAAGCGCGGGTACGGCGTCCGCCGCGCCGGTGAGGAACTGCCCGCCGGCACCGTGCTCGCCCGTGCCGGCACGTACGTCGCACCGGCGCTGGTGGCCGTCTTCGCCGCCACCGGCATCGGACACGTGGTGGTCCGGCCGAGCCCCCGGGTGGTCATCGTGGCCACCGGGGACGAACTGGTCGACGTGGGCCGGGGCAGCCAGCCCGGCCAGGTGGTGGACGCCAACTCGCACGCGTTGACCGCCGCCGCCGCCGAGGTGGGCGCGCTGGCGTACCGGGTGGGGATCTGCGACGACGACCCGGAGGGGCTGCGCGGTCTGCTGGAGGACCAGACCCTGCGGGCCGATCTGATCATCACCACCGGTGGCACCGGCACCGGCCCCGGCGACATGGTCCGGCGGATCCTGTCCCGCCGGGAGGGCGGCCGGGCCGGGCCGGTGACCTTCACCGACGTGGCGCTGTACCCCGGCACGGCCCTCGGGTTCGGTACCGTCGGCGCCGAGGAGGTGCCGGTGGTGTGTCTTCCCGGTGAGCCCGGTGCGGCGTTGATCGGTTTTGAGGTGCTGGCCCGGCCGGCGATCCAGCTGCTGGCCGGCGCGGAGCCGGTGTTCCGGCCGAGCGTGCGGGCGCACCTGTTGGAGACCATCTCGTCGCCCGGCGGGCTGCGCGAGTTCCGGCCCGCGCACGTGGCCGAGCGGCGCGGCGGGGGCTACACGGTGCAGCCGCTCAGCGGGGGGCCGTACACCCTCTCCGGTCTGGCCGAGGCGAACGGTCTGATGGTGCTCGGTGAACGGGTCACCACCGCCGCCGCCGGCTCCACCGTGGACGTGCTGCTGCTGGACCGGCGGCGGTGAGCCGGTCCGGGGCGGCCGACCTCCCGGCCGGGGACGGGAGGTCGGCGCGGTGAGCTGGTTCGGGCGGGCGCCGGGATGGCCGGTGGTGCTGATGGACGGTCCGGTGGTGCTGCGGCCGTACCGACGTTCCGACGCCGTCGCCTGGTCGGAGGTGCGGCGGGCGAACCAGGCGTGGCTGTCGCCGTGGGAGTCGCACCTGCCCGGTGGCTGGGACGCGGCCAACTCGCCGGCGGCGTTCCGGTATGTGCACGCCGACCAGCGGCGTTCCGCGCGGACCGGCGAGGGGATGCCGTTCGCGGTCTGCCTGCGCGAGGGCGGGCAGGAACGGCTGGTCGGGCATCTCAACGTGGGCAGTATCGTCCGGCGGGCGTTCTGCTCCGGTTACGTCGGCTACTGGGTGGACTCCCGGGCGGCCGGTCGCGGGGTGATCCCCACCGCGATGGCGCTCGCCGTCGACCACGCGTTCGGCCCGGGTGGCCTGCACCGGGTGGAGGTGAACATCCGGCCGGAGAACAAGCCGTCCCGGCGGGTGGTGGAGAAGCTGGGCTTCCGCGAGGAGGCGTACCACGTGCGCTACATGCACATCGACGGGGCCTGGCGGGACCACATCGGATACGCGATGACCAGCGAGGAGGCGGCGGCCGACGGTGGTCTGCTGGCCCGCTGGCACCGGCTGCGCCACGACGTCGGGTGAGTCGTCCCACGGGCGGGATCGGCGCGGCGTGCCGGCAACCCGGTCGGCGGCCCGTAACCTCAAGTAACTGCAAGCTGCGGCAAGCACCGTCCGACCGCAGGATCTGCGTCGAGAGTGATCTTTCGGGAAAGATCTTGCTGATGTTCGGTGGTTGTCCCGAAATTCGGTGACGGGAGGGGTGAGGGTGCCGACCTCGGTGCTCCTCGCCGTCCTCGCCGCCGCCGGTCTGCTCGCCCTCGCGCCGGCGCTGGTCCGTCGGTACGACGCCACCGAGCGGCTGGTGGCGGAGCGGGCGCAGTCGACGGCGCGGGTGCTCCAGCGCCGCCGGCGGCGTCGTACTGTCCCCGGTCGGCGACCGGTCAACCAGCCCCGGGCGCTCGTGGTCACCCTGGCCGAGGACGCCGCCACCGGCAACCTCGGCGCACCGGTCTCCGCGCCGCCGGCCCCGCGCCGCACCACGCCGCCCGCCGGCCGCCGCTCGGGTCGCCTGCGTGCCGTGCCCCCCGCGCCCCGGCAGGCCCGCCGCCGGCCGCCCCGCGACCGGCACCACACCCCGGTCGTCTACCGTCGGCGTCGGGTGCTCGCCGCGCTGTTGCTGCTCAACTTCGTCGAGTTGGTCGGCGTGATCCTGGTCAGCCCCGGGTTCTGGATCAGTTTCTCGGTCACCGCCGCCCTGCTCGTCGTGTACGTCGTACACCTGCGGCGGCGGGCGCTGGCCGAGCGTCGGCGGCGGCGGATCCGGGCCCGGGAGGCAGCCTGGCTGGCCGCCCGGCAGGCCGAGGTGCGCCGCGAGCAGGCCCGCCGGGCGGCGGCCCGTCGGGAGGCGCAGCGCCGGCTGGCCGCACAACGCGAGGCGGTACGCCGTACCGCGATGGGCCTCGACCGACCCACCGACCTGCCGGCGGCGGCCAGCGGGGGCGCCTCGGTGTCGTACCGCCGCTCCGGTGGCCTGCGCGGACGCCCGTACCAGTCCGGCCGTGACCCCCGCTGACCCCCGCCCGCCCCGCGGATCGGCCCGTGCCCCGGTCGGGTCGGCGCGGGAGGGGTGATTCGCCCGGGGGGTGGGTGGGCTGTTAGTCTTGGCGCCGGCCCGCCCGGTGAAAGCCGGGTGGGACCGGAGCCGGCCTGCCGGCAGAGGGGCTGTGGCGCAGTCTGGTAGCGCACCTCGTTCGCATCGAGGGGGTCAGGGGTTCGAGTCCCCTCAGCTCCACCCAGTGCAAAGGCCGTCTCCGTAACGCGGGGGCGGCCTTTTCGATCCGGTACGGTGGCGCGGTCGCGCCGTGTCCGGCGGACCGCCGCACGTGCGTCGCCGCCGATGAGCGTGAAGAGTGGGGCGATGACGGAGATCAGTTTCGTGGTGCCGGGACTGCCGCCGGCCAAGAACGAGGCCAAGTCGCTGCTCGCCGCCGGTCACGGCTACGCCGACCGGGTGTCGGCCCTGCTCCGCGCCGCGCGGGAGGCTCTCGGCGAGGAGCCGTGCCCGCTCTTCCCGGACGGGCCGCTCACCCTGGAGGTCGTACTGGAGAGCCCGGCCGAGCCGCCGTCGGACGCCACCAACTACCTGGGCGGCATCGCCGACGTGCTGGAGTCGAAGCAGCACCGGGGGCCCCTGGTACACCTGGGTGATCTCGCCTCGGTCGCCGTGTACGGCAACGACCGGCAGATCCAGGAGGTGCACTACCGGCGGGAGGCTGCCGACCGGACGTGCTACCACGTCCACCTCCGGCGACGCTGAGCCGCCGACCTCCGGCTCCGCCGGCCTCCCGCTCCGCCGGCCGGCTTAGGGGATGGTGACGCCGTACGCGGCGAGCGCCTCGGCGATCGGCTGGTAGAAGGTGGTGCCGCCGCTGGTGCAGTTGCCGCTGCCCCCGGAGAGGATGCCGATGATCACCCCGGTCGCGGCGACGTAGAGCGGACCGCCGCTGTCGCCGGGCTCGGCGCAGATGTTGGTGCGGATCAGCCCGGACACGCTGCCCTCGGCCCAGTTGACCGTCTGGTTGAGAGCGGTCACGGTGCCACACCGGACACCGGTGGTGGAACCGCTGCGGCAGACCGCCTGACCGACGTACGGGGTGCCGACGCCGTTGACGGTGAGCAGGCCGGGGTAGGTGTAGACGGCGCTCGGCCGGTCGACCCGCCCGGTGTAGCGGACCAGGCCGTAGTCGTTGGTGGGGAAACTGCTGGCGACGCGGCTGCCCAGCACGGTGGTCTGACCGGCGTCGGCGTACCAGGTCGTCGCGGTGGCGGTGCAGTGCCCGGCGGTGAGGAAGTAGGAGGTGGTGCCGCTGCGCACGTTCGCGCCCAGCGAGCAGCGGGCACCCCCGCCGTGGACGGCCTGCCCGCCGGCGATGAGGAGGCGCAGCCGGCCGGGCTCGCGGCGCAGGTCCGCCCCGGCCCGTGCGGCGGTGGCGCGCAGCGCGCGTACCTGCTCCGGGGGGACGGTGTCGTCGACGGTGAGCGTCAGCCGGCCGGTCACCGGATCCGGGCCCCAGGCGGTGCCGACGGTCCGCACGTCCGTCAGTACGGCTGCGGCGGCGGGTCCGGTGGCCCCGGGGGGCACGGCGAGCTTGTCGGCGGCACCGGCGTACGCGACGGCCGGGGTCGCCGGCAGCAGGGCGACGGCCAGGGTCAGGGCAGCGAGCGAGAGACGGCGCATCTCCCACCTCCAAGTCGATCGGTGAAGGTCGATGTCATTAGCATCTACCGGTGCCGGAGCCGTTTCAAGGCGCGGCAGCGATCCCGGCACCGTCGCCGGGCCGGGCGGTGAGGGGACCGGGACCGGTGCCGAGGCCGGGGCCGGGACCGGGCCGGTGGCCGGTGCCGCGACCGGACCGGGCGGGGCGGTCACACGGTCGGGGGCGGTCACGCGACCGGGCCGGTCCCCACCGGGGAGCCGGCCCGGTGCGGGACCTGCGAGGTCAGGGCTTCCAGGAGCCGGCGGCCTCGAACCTGTGCTGGTATTCGACCGCGCCCGACTTGTCGGCCACGTCGAAGACCACCGCGCCGGAGCGCTTGCTGCCGACCCGCATGTTGCTGCCCGAGTCGAGCATGTCGCCGCCGCAGCCGGACAGCGCGCCGGCCAGCCCGTTGACCGTGGTGCCGTCGTCGGCCACCCACTGGAAGTAGAACGGGTTGATCGACGCCGTGCCCTTGGTCACCGTGGCGGTGACGTCGGCGATCAGGTACATGCCCTTGTTCGGCGGCGGGGCGAACGAGCGGCACCCCTTGGACGAGGTGGTGAAACTCCGGACGGTGATCTCGATGGTCCCGTCCTCGTCGTTGATCACCAACGTCTCGCCGGCCCTGAGGTTGAACGTCTCGTCGTCGGTGGACGACGGCCCCGCCGACGGCCGGTCGCCGGGCGGCCCCGGTGTCCTGGTGACATCGGGGGCCGCCACCGGGCGGTCGACCTCCCCGGCAGCCTCGTCGGTCTGCCGGCTCCCGGCCACCACGGCGACGACGAGGCCGGCGCAGCAGAGCAGCAGCACCACGGCGACCACCACGCCGATGACGATCCAGACCGGCTTGGCCGACGAGGCGGCCGGCGGCGGTCCCCACTGCTGGCCGGGTCCACCCGGGCCGCCGGGCGGCGGCGGGTACCCGGCACCGGGGGCCGCCGGATAACCCGGCGTGGCGGGCGGCGGGTAGCCCGCGCCCGATACCGGCGGGTAGCCCGCGCCTGAGACGGGTGGGTAGCCCGCGCCCGAGACCGGTGGGTAGCCCGCGCCCGATACCGGCGGCGACGCCGTGCCCGGCTGGTACGAGGGGTAGGGCTGCCCGGAGGTCGGCTGCGGAACGCCGGAGACCGGTGGTGGCGCGTACGGCGACGGTGGCGCGTACGGGTCGGTGGAGTAGGAGGGGGCCGGCTCCGGGACCGGGGGCAGCGCGGCGGTCGGGTCCACCGGGTGCGGTCGGTCGGATGCCGTCGGGAACGGCTGCGCCGCCCCGGAGGGCGGCTGGTCAGGGTCCTGCGGCCCGGACGGGGGTTGGGGCTGGCTCACCGTACTCCTCGCACGCGGTCGACGGTCGTCACTGTTGGACGCTAGTGGGTGGCGGCAGACGCTCAGCGCAGGGGCAGCACGGCCGCCGTGCGGACCAGGTCGCCCTCGACCGCGAACCGGCCGGTGACCAGCGCGGGCGGGTCCGGCACGGTGGCCGCCGACACCCGTGCCGGGCTGATCCGGGCGGTGAAGACGCCGGTGTCCGGTTCCAGCTCGACGGTGGCGTCGAGGAAATCCAACCAGGACCCGACCACGGGGTGCCAGACCTTGTAGACGGTCTCCTTGGCGCTGAACACCACCACCGGCCAGTTCACCCCGCCGGGCAGCCGGGCCAGCCGGTCCTCCTCCTCGGGGCACATGATCAGCCGGCGTACCCCGGCGTTGAGTTCCTTGTCCCGCTCGGCGTCCATGCCGACCGCGCGCAGGTCGGCGCGGCGGGCGACGGCGGCGGCGCAGTAGCCCCGGGTGTGGGTGATGGTGCCGACCAGTTCCGCCGGCCAGACCGGCGCACGGTTGGGCGCGGCCGGGACCGGGGCGGCCGGCAGGCCGAGGGCGGTCATCGCCCGGCGGGCGCAGATCCGCCCGGCGGTGAAGTCCCGCCGTCGGCTCTCCACCGCCCGCTCGCCCAGCCCGGCCCGTTCCGCCGGGAGCAGCTCACCCACCCAGTCGGCCGTCTCGGCCACCGCCACCGAGACCGTCGCCGGCAGCAGGTCACGCATCAACCCACCCCTTCCGGTACGACCGCCGCCGGTCCGCCCGGTGAGCGGACCATCGGCCATGGCAGGTGAACGTACCGCAACCGGATGACACCGGACGGCCCCGTCGCGGTGACCGGCCCTGATCTCGGGACCGGCCCCGACCCCGGGATCGGGCGGTCCCCGGGTCGGGACCAGCCGCCGGGGTCGGCCGGCCCCGGGGTCGGGACCGGCCACCAGGGCCAGCCGGTTCCGGCTCCGGCTCCGACCCCGGCTCCGGCTCCGGCGTCGGTCAGCGGCGGGGCCGGCGGGTCAGCGCGAAGCCGAACACCCCGGCGACGGCGGCGAGCGCGCCGCCGACCGTGCTCCACGCCCACCGTGAGCCGAGCGCGGGCAGCCAGTCGCCGTCGAACCAGTCGTCGTCGGACTCGGCGGGGGTGGCCGCCGGCTCCCCGGTCAGCACCGTGCCGGCCCGGGTGTTGGGCACCAGCGGCGCCCGCAACTCGCCGTCGTCGCGCGAGCCCTCGCCCTCGGCGGAGACCAGCAGCTCCACGTCGACCGGCTGCCCCAGGTCGGGCTCGGGCAGCTCGGTCACGGACAACCGGACGAAGTAGGTGCCGGGCAGCGGGTCGGCCGACCACGGTTCCGCCCAGGAGCGCACCTGACGCAGCGTGCAGCCCAGCGCCACGCTGCCCGCCGACGCGGGAACCGTCGGGGTCTGCGCCCCGGCCGTGCAGGCCTGCCGGCGACGCAGCCCGTCGAAGACCTCCACCGTCCAGGTGGACGCACCGGTGCGGGCCTTCGGCAGGGACACCGTCGCGCTGATCTCGTGCCGTTGCCCCGCCGTCGCCGGGAACGACCAGTACAGGAAGTCGCCGGTGGAGGCGCTGACCGTGACCGGTTGACCGGCCGCGATGCCGGTGGCGGTGAGGAAGGACGTCCCGGCCCGGGTGACCGGGGTGGCGCCGGGGGAGGGGGTGGGCGCGGCGGTGGCCGGGGACGGGGTGACGAGCAGGGTCAGTCCGGCGGCGGCCAGCGTCGCGCCGGTCCGGATGATCGGGGTACGCATGGTCAGTTCGTCCTCCACGTCGCCACCCACCAGCGGGTGAGCAGCCCGACGACCAGGCCGGTGAGCAGCCCGGCCAGGGTGAGCAGGAGCAGCAGCACCCAGCCGCGCCCGAGGTCCGGCGCGGTCGGGGCGGGGGACGAGGCGACCACGTCGATGGTCAGCTCGACCGGCATGCCCGGTGTGGCCCGGGTTCCCGGACGGGGAGCGAAGGCGTTGCTCACCACCAGGCAGACCGTGGTGGCCGGCACCGGCGCGTCGCTGGCCGAGGGGCTGGGTGTCGCCCCGTCCGCCGTCCCCGACCAGCGCAACCCCGCCGACACCACGTCGGTACGACCGCTGCCGGCGTCGACGCCCCGGACCAGTTCCCGGCCGTCGGTGGCGGTGGCCCGCAGCAGCACCGCGTGGTCCGGGTTGACCGGCCGGTCCAACGCCACGCTGACCGACGCGCGTAGCTCCTGCCCCGGCCGGACGGGAACCCGGTACCAGCGGTGTTCGGAGAACTCCTCCCGGTCGGCGTAGACGCCGGGGGTGAGCAGCGGCGCGTCCGCGCACTCCGCCCGCCCGGTCACCACGGCCGGGGCGGCGGTGTACGTCTCCTTCGCCCGGTCGACGAGCTGCTTGATCCGGCCGGTCAGCTCGTCGGCGCTCTGTGCCGCGGTGTAGGTGCCGCCGGTCGCGGTGGCGATGCAGAGCAGCTGCCTGCGGACCTTCTCGTCGGGGGCCAGGCCGAGCGTGTCGACCACCAGCCGGGTGCCCTGGGCGGCCAGTTCCCGGGCCACCTCGCACGGGTCGGGCGGGGCGCAGGTGTCCTCGCCGTCGGTGATCAGCACGATCCGGCGGGCGGTCGTGCCGGTGCCGAGATCCCGGGCGGCGGAGCGCAGGGCCAGTCCGACCGGGGTGAAGCCGGTCGGCCGCAGGGTGGCCACCGCCGCCTTGGCCGCGGTGCGGTCCACCGGCCCGACCGGCACGATCTGCTGGGTGTCCAGGCAGCCCTGCTTCTTGTCCTTGCCCCGGTAGGTCGCGCCGAGCACCCGGATGCCGAGCTGGGTCTCCCCGGGCAGTGCGTCGACCACCTCGTTGAAGGCCTGCTGGGCGACCGAGATCCGGCTGCGTCCGTCGATGTCGTCGGCCCGCATCGACCCGCTCACGTCGAGGACCAGCTCCACCTTGGGCGGCTCGACGGGTTCCTCGTCGTCGGCGCGGGCCGGGGCGGGGCCGGTCAGCGAGGTCGCCGCCAGCAGTCCGATCAGGACGGCCGTCGATCGTCGTCTCGTGTTGATCACGGGGCGAAGTGTAGTGAGATCCACTGTGGAGTCCCGTCGGGGACCGCCCCGGACGCGCGACGTCGCGACCCCGGTGGTCGGGCCATCCGGATGGTGGATGGCGGACGTCCGTTCGACGGTCGGTAACCGTCCGTTAGATGCTAGATGTAAACTATTTGCCGTGCGAAGCATCAGTCGGAAATCTGACTGAAGTCGACCCGTTGTGCCGGTGGCACAAGGTGGCTAAGCTCTTTTTGCGCGCCCCAATCGCCCGCTTCCCCCGTGGCAGGCGATCGGGGCGCGTCCTTTTGCGCCGTCTTCCCGCCCGTTCTGCGCCGTCGCGGTCTCCCGCCGCCCGCGCTACGGCTCCGTGACCTCCCGCCGCCCATCCTGCGGCTCCGTGACCTCCCGCCGTCCGTGCTGCGGCTTCGCGGTCTCCGCCGCCCATCCTGCGGCTCTGCGGTCTTCCGCCGTCCGTGCTGCGGCTCCGACGCCCTTCCCGCCTTGCCGCGACCGGTGGCGGGTGGGGACCACCCGGCCGACCGACGGCAGGCCCGACGCCGGCCGGAATGCCGGGCGTCGGGACCGGGGTCGGATCAGATCCAGCGGCCGTCCAGCCACATCCGAGCGGACCAGTCGTCGTACGGCAGGAGGGTGCCGACGAAGATCGGGTAGAAGTACGCGAAGCAGAGCGCCACCAGCAGCACGTAGGCCCCGACGATGACCCCACCGATCAGTCGCCGGTCGGCGATCTGCTCGGCGGTGACCGCATCGACCTCCGCCCCCTCAGCGAGCACCACGGCGACCGGTTGCCGGCTGTCCGGTGCGGGGCCGTCCGGTGGGGAGCTGTCGGGGCGGAGGTCGTCCGGTGCCGGGGCGGCCCGGGCCGGGGTGGTGGGGCCGGTGGTGGTGGGGGTGGCGATCGCGCCGAGCACGTAGACCACCGCCAGCACCAGGAACGGCAGCGCCGGGGCGGCGTAGAAGGAGAACATCGTCCGGCCGTCGAGGGCGTACCAGAACCAGGGCAGCAGACCGGCCGCCACGGTCACCAGGATCGCCCCGGCCCGCCAGTCCCGCCGCGCCACCCCGAGCCAGAGGGTCGCCCCCAGGGCCGGCAGGAACGACCACCAGAGCAGCGGCGTGCCCAGCAGCAGGATCTCCGAGGCGCAGGTCGGAGCGCCGCACGCGCCGTCGCCCGACCAGTGGAACGCCACCGGTCGACCCAGCAGCAACCACTGCCAGGGCCACGACTGGTACTTGTGCGCGGTCTCTAGGCCGGTGTGGAACTCGAACGCCGCCTTGTGGTACTGGAACAGGTTGGTCAGCGAGCCGATGATCGGGGTGTCGCTCAGCCCCGGGAGGTTGGGGTACCGGGCCGCGGACCGGTAGTAGCCCTCGTCGGAGAGCAGCCAACCCGACCAGGTCGCCACGTACGTCCCGACCACCAGCAGCCCGGCGAGCACCAGCCAGGGCAGCTCGTCGAGGAGCGCGTCGCGCCACGGCCGGCGCACCCCGGCCGACCGGCGGACGCCGACCTCCCAGAGCAGGGCCAGCAGCCCGAAGGCCGGCACGAAGTAGATGCCGCTCCACTTCACCGCGCAGGCGCAGCCGAGCAGCACCCCGGCGAGCAGCCGCCACCAGGGCCAGTTCCGCCAGCCGCCGGCGGGGCGACCGGCCCGGCCGGGGGCGGTCGGGTCGAGCCCCGCGTCGAGCGCGCGGGACCAGCGCCGTCGGCGGGCGTCCCGGTCGAGCACCAGCGCGCCGAAGGCGGCGAGCACGAACAGCAACAGGAAGATGTCGAGCAGCGCGGTACGGGAGAGCACCAGGTGGAAGCCGTCCAGGGCGAGCAGCAGGCCGGCGGCGCAACCGAGCGTGGTGGAACGGAACATCCGGCGGGCGATGCGGGTCAGCATCAGCACCGAGAGGATGCCGGCCAGCGCCGCGCCGATCCGCCAGCCGAACTCCGGGGCGGTGGTCATCAGGTGGCCCGGTACGGAGATGTTGGTCTCCGCGTCCTGGTAGCCGAAGGCCCACTCGCCGAGCCCGATCAGCCACTTGCCCAGCGGCGGGTGGACCACGTAGGACGGGCCGTTGTCCTTGTAGTTCCACTCGACGCCCCGGTCGATCAGGCCGTAGGCGTCCCGGGCGTAGTAGATCTCGTCGAAGATCTTGCCCTTCGGGCTGCTCAGCCCGAGCAGGCGCAGGACGGCGGCGATCGCCACCACCACGGTGGTGGCGATCCACGAGTTCACGTCCAGCCGGGTCTCGACGGTGGCGAGCCGGCGGCGGACGATCGCCGGCACGCCACCTCCGCCGCCCTCGGGAGGGGGTGCCTCCGGGTCGGATCGGTCCGCGTTCGCACCCTGTGCTGTCGACGCACTCGTCACCCGGCGATCGTAGGCTGAGAAGGTGCCCGGTGGCGTCCATCGTCCCCGAGATTGGTACGACTATCGATGAAGGAGCACGTTTCGTGGGCGAAATGTCCGAGACTGGACGCCTGATCCTGCTCGGTGCGCCGTTGGGCAATCCGGCCGACGCGTCCGCCCGGCTCCGTGACGCCCTCGCCACCGCCGACGTGGTCGCCGCCGAGGACACCCGCCGGCTCATCCGGCTCGCCCGCGATCTCGACGTCACCGTCGGCGGCCGGATCGTCTCCTACTTCGAGGGCAACGAGGAACGGCGTACCCCCGAACTGGTCGACGTGCTCCGCGAGGGCTACCTGGTCGCCCTGGTCACCGACGGCGGCATGCCCAGCGTCTCCGACCCCGGATACCGGCTGGTCACCGCCGCGCTCGACGCCGGGGTGCCGGTCACCGCCGCGCCCGGCCCGAGCGCCGTGACCACCGCGCTGGCCCTGTCCGGGCTGCCCTGCGACCGGTTCTGCTTCGAGGGCTTCCTGCCCCGTACGCCCGGCGGCCGACGTGCCCGGTTGGCGGCCCTCGCCACCGAACCGCGCACCCTGGTCCTCTTCGAGGCCCCGCACCGGATCGCCGCCGCCCTGGCCGACCTGGCCGCCGCGTTCGGCGTCGACCGGCCCGCCGCGCTCTGCCGGGAGCTGACCAAGACCTACGAGGAGGTCGTCCGCCGGCCGCTCGGCGAACTCGCCGAGTGGGCCGCCCGGGGCGAGCCACGCGGCGAGATCACCCTGGTCGTCGCGGGAGCGCCGGAGACCCCCGCCGAGCGTCCCGACGACGACACGCTGCGCGCCGCGGTGGCCGAGCGGGAGGACGCCGGAACGTCCCGCCGGGACGCGATCACCGAGGTGGCCACCGGGTACGGGCTGCGCCGCCGGGACGTCTACACCGTCGTGCACCGCTGACGGACCACCCCGCGCGCCGCACCCGCACCAGCAAGCCCGGGACGACACTCACCCGGCGGCGAGGGGGCCTGCGGTGACCGTCACCGGGCGGCGAACAAGGGGCGATCCTCACCTGGCGGCGAGGGTGCCCGGGGCGATCCTCACCAGGCGGCGGCGAGGAAGCCCAGGGCGATCAGGGCCGGCCCGGCGTACCCGACGCCGGTCGCCCAGCGGCGGTGCCGGGGGTCGGCCAGCAGGGTCGCGCCGGTCCACCGGACGATTCCCGCCCCGCAGCCGGCCACCACCAGCAGGCCGAGCAGCCACCGCAGGTGCCTGCCCACCCCGGTGTCCACGTACGCGGTGTCCCCGCCCGGTCCGGTCACCCGCGCCGGCAGCGCCGTGCCGGTGTCGGTGCGCTCGGCCGGCACCCCGCTGACCCGTATCCCGTGGGTCACGAACCGGTCGTCCCCGGCGGCGAAGATGCCCCGGCAGCGCTGGGTCAGCCCACCGCCCGAACAGTCGGTGATCACCACCGTCCCCGCCGTGGAGTGCCCGACGGCCAGCCAGAGCGGCCCCGCGCTCACCCAGGCGAAGAACGCCGCCACCAGGCTCAACGTCAGCAGAACGGCGAGCCCTTGCAGCGGGTCCGGTGGATGGACGAGGCGGGTCGGGCGGGGTCGGCGTGGCGTTCGCCGTCGCTGCTTGGGCTCCTTGCGCAGCGGGGTGCCGTCCCAGTGCACCTGCTCGATCGGCGCCCAGAAGAACCCGTCGTCGTCCGGTGGCGTCCCTGCGGCGGCGCGGCGGGCGGAGCGCGGCTGCCGTACCGGCACCCGCCGGGGCACCGCGTCGACCGGTGCCCCGGTGGTCGGCTCGACCTCGACGGTCGCCTCGCCGGGGCCGGGACCGGGCCGGGGCTGCGGGGCGACGGCGGCCCCGCGTGGCCCCGAGCCGTCCCCGGTGCCCGGGGCGGGTGGTCGCCGGTGACCCGCCGTCGACTCGTCGTGCCCCGATCGTCTGCCCGTCACGACAGCCATTGGACACTGGGTGTCGCTCGGTGTCCGTCAGTTGACTCCGCGTGTCGGGCGGCAATTCCGGCGTAAGGTCGATTTCCGTCGTCGGGGCGTGCTGCCACCTATTGGTTCGCGGACGCCCCGCGCGGGTCACTAGGCTTGCTGGTCATGAGTCACGTTCTCGCCGCGGTCGCCTGGCCCTACGCCAACGGTCCGCGCCACATCGGCCACGTGTCCGGCTTCGGCGTTCCCTCCGACGTCTTCGCCCGGTACATGCGGATGGCCGGTCACGACGTGCTCATGGTCTCCGGCACCGACGAGCACGGCACCCCGATCCAGGTGCAGGCCGACGCCGAGGGGGTCACCCCGCGCGAGCTGGCCGACCGGTACAACCGGGTGATCGCCGAGGACCTGCTGGCGCTGGGGCTGTCGTACGACCTGTTCACCCGGACCACCACCCGCAACCACTACGCGGTGGTGCAGGAGCTGTTCACCGGGCTGCACCGCAACGGCTACATCGTCCCGAAGGTCACCACCGGGGCGATCTCCCCGTCGACCGGGCGGACCCTGCCCGACCGCTACATCGAGGGCACCTGCCCGATCTGCGGCTACGACAGCGCCCGTGGCGACCAGTGCGACAACTGCGGCAACCAGCTCGACCCGATCGACCTGATCAACCCCAAGTCCAAGATCAACGGCGAGACGCCGGAGTTCGTGGAGACCGAGCACTTCTTCCTCGACCTGCCCGCCCTCGCCGACGCGCTGCGCCAGTGGCTGGACACCCGGGAGGGCTGGCGGCCCAACGTGCTGCGCTTCTCCCGCAACCTGCTCGACGACCTCCAGCCCCGGGCCATCACCCGGGACCTGGAATGGGGCGTGCCGATCCCGCTGGAGGGCTGGCAGGACCGCGGCGACAAGCGGATCTACGTCTGGTTCGACGCGGTGATCGGCTACCTCTCCGCGTCCATCGAGTGGGCCCGCCGCACCGGCGACCCCGAGGCGTGGCGGAAGTGGTGGTCGGCCGACGGGCAGGGCAAGGACGCCCCGGGCCACTACTTCATGGGCAAGGACAACATCGTCTTCCACTCGGTGATCTGGCCCGCCCTGCTCGGCGGCTACTCCGGAGCCGGATCCCACGACGGCCAGCCCGGCGAGCTGGGCCGGCTCAACCTGCCCACCGAGGTCGTCTCCAGCGAGTACCTGACCATGGAGGGACGCAAGTTCTCCTCCTCCCGCAAGGTGGTCATCTACGTCCGCGACTTCCTGGAACGCTACGACGCCGACGCGCTGCGCTACTTCATCGCCGTCGCCGGCCCGGAGAGCAACGACACCGACTTCACCTGGGCCGAGTTCCTCCGCCGCAACAACGACGAACTCGTCGCCGGCTGGGGCAACCTGGTCAACCGCTCGGTCTCCATGGCGGCCAAGAACTTCGGCGCGATCCCACCGGTCGACCCGGCCGGGCTCACCGAGGCCGACGAGGCGCTGCTCGCGGTGGCCCGCGCCGGCTTCGCCACGGTCGGCGACCTGATCGGCCGGCACCGGCAGAAGCAGGCCATCGGCGAGGCGATGAAGGTCGTCGCCGAGGCCAACCGCTACCTGTCCGAACAGGCCCCCTGGAAACTCAAGGCCGAGGCCGACAAGCCCCGGATGGGCACCATCCTGCACGTCGCCCTCCAGGTGGTCAGCGACGCCAACACCCTGCTCACCCCGTTCCTGCCGCACTCCGCGCAGCAGATCCACGAGCTGCTCGGCGGCACCGGCGTGCACGCCCCGATGCCGGTGCTCGAAGAGGTCGACGACCTCGACGGCGGCCCGGGCTACCCGGTGCTCACCGGGGACTACACGGTCGGCGCCCGCTGGGAGTCCGTGCCACTGCCGGCCGGTCGGCCGCTCGCCGCGCCGAAACCGGTCTTCCGCAAGCTCGACCCGTCCATCGTCGACGAGGAGCTGGCCCGGCTGGAGGGCTGAGCGCGCGGGCGGACGACGGACGGCCGGATGACGGGCCTCGAACCCGTCACCGCGTGGCCGGACGACGAACCGGCCCCGGGGAACCCCCGGGGCCGCGTCGGCGTGACGTCAGGCGCGGACCATCGATGGTGCGCCGATGAACTCCATGAGCGCCTGGTTCACCTCGGCGGGGTGGGTCCACGGAATGCCGTGCGGGGCACCCCGCAGCGTGACCAGCCTGCCGTCGGGCAGCATCGGCGCCAACCGCTGGCCCGTCTTCGGGTACGGCAGCACGTTGTCCCTGTCGCCCTGGATGATCAACACTGGGACGTCGATGTTCGGCAGGTCGCCCCGGAAGTCGGTCTGCCAGGCGTCCACCGAGTCGTGGGTGCCCTTGGCCGACGCCTGCGCGCCGATCTGCCAGTGCGCCCGGTAGGCCTCCTCGCTGACCCACCTGCCCCTGTTCTCGCTGTAGTTGAAGAACGCGTCGCAGAACTGGGTCAGGTAGGCGAACCGGTCCGCGAGGATCGCCTCCTGGAACCCGTCGAAGAGGCTCTTCTCCACCCCTTCCGGATTGTCCCCCGTCTGCAACAGGTACGGCGCCAACGGCGCCATCAGCACCGCCCGGTCCACCCGGTTCGACCCGTACGTGCCCAGGTAGCGGGTCACCTCACCGGTGCCCATCGAGTGGCCCACCAGGATCGCGTCACGCAGGTCCAACTCGGTCATCAGCACGTCGAGGTCGGCGGCGAAGGTGTCGTAGTCGTAACCCGTGGCCGGCTGGGCCGAACTGCCGAAGCCCCGCCGGTCGTAGGTGATCACCCGGTACCCGGCCGCGAGCAGCGGACCGGACATCTTCTCCCAGGTCGCCCCGTTGAACGGGAAGCCGTGGATCAACACGATCGGCTGACCCTGGCCGTGATCCTCGTAGTACAGGTCGATCGGGGCGGAGTTCTCCGTACCCACGGTGATGAAGGGCATGTCTTCTCCTGATCCGTCGGTGTCGGACGCCCCGCGCTTTCCCCGACCGCCCCCCGGTATGCCCTCACAGCGCGTACGGCAGGTCCACCACCTGGTCGTCGGTCACCTCGGCGGCCGGTGCCCACGTCTCGTACACGCCCCGTTCATGGCACTGTGCCCCGGTGTCGAGCACCGCGTCCGGATCGGGCCGGCGCAGCCGCAGCCGCAGCCAGCCTCCCTCCTCCCGGAGCACCAGACACGGCACACCCCGCCACCGGACGTACCGCAGCCGCCGGGCCACCGAGTCCACCGGGTACCGGGCCGCCCGGGTCATCGCCAGTACCCGGAACCCGCCGGGCAGATCCGCCACCGCCTCGTACTCGCCGCCCGCGTACCCGCCGACGAGCTGGGTGGAGCGGGGCGCCTCGCCGGTCGGCACGTACTCCTGGTCGGGGGAGAGCCCCGGCACCGCCGCCAGCAGGTGCCGCCACTGTGGCCCCACCATCCGTAGCCAGCCCCGCTGCTCCGCCTGGTAGCTGTAGAGGACCACCTCGGTGCCCTCGGCGGTGTACGCCAGCAGGCTGGCGTTGGCGGGCATCGGCAGGTCGGCGAAGTCCCGGGTGACGAACTCGGGAACCAGCTGCGCCGAACTCGGCACGAACCCGGTGCCCAGCACCGGCGGGCCGAGCCGCTCCCGGGGCGGCAACCCCAGCAGGCCGCGGTGCGCGTCGCCCACCGGCACGTCGTAGTCGCCGGGATCGGCGGCCCGCCAGCGCAGCGCGTACCCGACGTCGGTGCCGTCGCCACTGGTGCCGTCGCCGCGCAGCACCGCCAACGCGGCCGGCGTCCGCAGGTGCGCCACGTCGTGCTCGCGGTAGCAGAACCCGTGCGGCAGCCAACCCCGCACGTAGCCGGCGAGCTGCCGCGCGGAGAGCACCTTGACCATCCGGGTGCCCCGCCGGAGCACCGCCGAGGCGCGCACCGCGGCCAGCGTCGGGTCGCCGGCCGCCGCCGGCTGCTGGCTGAGCTGGTGCACGTACGACCAGCCCCGCTCGCGGTGCACCGGCATCAGCAGCGCCGCCTCCGGCTCCTCGACCGGCTCACCGGTGCCGGTGACCTCGGTGACCTCGGTGGCGTGCACGAACCGCCGCCACGGCCAGGCCGAGCCCGGTCGGGGTGCCCACTCGAAGCCCGGTGCCGCCTCGGCGCTGTACAGCTCGTAGGCCGCGCCCCGGGCCAGTTCCCCGGCCGGATGGACCACCCCGCCGTACGTCACGCGCAACCCGGTCCGCTCGGAGGCCGCGTCGCTGGCCCGGTCGGTGACGCTCATCCCGGCGACGCTAAGCCGGTCAGATGCCGGCCCGGTGAACAACCGGTGGCGTCCCGGGAACGCGCCCCGGGGCCGGTCACCCCCGGCCCCCGCCGTCGTCGACCGTACCGACCGGTCCGGGCCGGTGCGGCCCGGAACGCCGGGGGTGTGTGATGCTGACCTCGATGACCGGACCGACCGAATCCCGCAAGCAGCGCGCCGCCCGCCGGGCCGGGGAGTTCCCGCCCGCCCCGCCGCCGCTGCCCCGTCCCGTGCTGGACAGCCACACCCACCTCGACATCACCGTCAGCGAGGCCGGGGTGCCCGGCGGGGGCGACGCCGCCGACCCGGTGGCCGCCGCGATCGAGGTGGCCGCCGCCGTCGGCGTGGACCGGCTGGTGCAGGTCGGCGTGGACGTCGACTCGTCCCGCTGGGGCGCCGACGTCGCCGACCGGTACCCGGCGGTGCTCGCCACCGTGGCGCTGCACCCCAACGAGGCCCCCCGGCTGGCCGACCTGGACGCCGCGCTGCGCGAGATCGAGACGCTGGCCGCCCGGGACCGGGTCCGGGGCGTCGGCGAGACCGGCATGGACTTCTTCCGCACCGGCGACGACGGTCGGGCCGCCCAGGAGGAGAGCTTCCGGGCGCACATCGCCATCGCCAAGCGGTACGGCAAGGCCCTGGTCATCCACGACCGGGACGCCCACGCCGACGTGCTGCGGATCCTCGACGACGAGGGCGCCCCGGACACGGTGGTGCTGCACTGCTTCTCCGGCGACGCCGACTTCGCCCGCGAGTGCGTCCGTCGGGGTCACCTGCTCAGCTTCGCCGGCACGGTCACCTTCGGCAGCGCCGCCGCGCTGCGCGAGGCCGCCGCGCTCACCCCGGTCGACCAGCTCCTCGTGGAGACCGACGCGCCGTACCTGACCCCGATGCCGCACCGGGGCCGACCCAACGCGTCGTACCTGATCCCGCTGACCGTGCGGTCGCTGGCCGAAACCACCCGGACCGACCTCGACGAGCTGTGCGCCGCCATCTCCGCCACCGGCGACCGGGTCTTCGGGCCGTGGTGAACGGCCCGGTGGCCGCGACTACGCTTCGGGGCGTGACCGGCCTGCTCGGCCCGGCGGAGATCCGGGAACTCGCCGCGCGCCTCGACGTCAACCCGACCAAGAAGCTCGGCCAGAACTTCGTGCACGACCCGAACACCGTCCGCCGGATCGTCACCGCCGCCGGCCTCACCGGAGACGACGTGGTGCTGGAGGTCGGCCCGGGCCTCGGCTCGCTCACCCTGGCCCTGCTGCCCGCCGCCGCCCACCTGCACGCGGTGGAGATCGACCCGGTGCTGGCCGGCGCGCTGCCGCAGACCGCCGCCGTCCACGCCGGCCCGGACGCCGCCCGACTCACCGTGCACCGGGCCGACGCGCTGCGGATCACCGCCGCCGGGCTGGCCGACCCGCCGCCCACCGCCCTGGTGGCGAACCTGCCCTACAACGTCGCCGTGCCGGTGGTGCTGCACCTGCTCGCCGAGCTGCCCAGCCTGCGGCACGGCCTGGTGATGGTGCAGAAGGAGGTCGCCGACCGGCTGGTCGCCGGCCCCGGCTCCAAGGTGTACGGCATCCCGTCGGTCAAGCTCGCCTGGTACGCCCGCTCCCGGGCCGCCGGCCGGGTGCCACCGAACGTGTTCTGGCCGGTGCCGAACGTCGACTCCGGACTGGTCGCCTTCACCCGCCGCGAGCCACCCCGCGACGACGTGCCCCGGCGGGCCGTCTTCGCCGTGGTCGACGCGGCGTTCGCCCAGCGGCGCAAGACGTTGCGGGCCGCGCTGGCGGGCTGGGCGGGTGGCCCGGACCGGGCCGCGGCGGCGCTCACCGCCGCCGGGGTCGACCCCGGTGCCCGGGGGGAGTCGCTCACCGTGGAGCAGTTCGCCGCGATCGCCGCGTCGGCTCCGACGCCCGCGCCCGCCGCACAGTAGGCTGACGCCGTGGCCGCCGAGGGGTGCGCCGCTGCTGCGCGTCCGACCTGGTTGCCGGCCGGTACGCCGCCGGCCGCCGACTCCGCCGAGGAGCTGATCGTGGAGATCCCGTTCGACATCCGCCCGTACCGGTGGGACGTCACCCGGTGACCGAGGCCTGGCGACCGGACGACGACGACCATCAGCGCCGGGGCAGCAGCGGGCCGGTCCGGGTCCGGGTACCCGCGAAGGTCAACCTGCACCTCGGGGTCGGACCACTGCGGCGGGACGGCTACCACGAGCTGAACACCGTCTACCACGCGATCTCGATCTACGACGAGCTGACCGCCCGCCGGGGCGACACCCTCACCCTGACCATGGAGGGCGAGGGCACCGGCGAGCTGGCCCTGGACGACTCCAACCTGGCCATCCGGGCGGCCCACGCCCTCGCCGGGTACGCCGGGGTGCCGCCGCACGCCCGACTGCACCTGCGCAAGCAGATCCCGCTCGCCGGTGGGCTGGCCGGCGGCAGCGCCGACGCCGCCGCCGCGCTGGTCGCCTGCGACGCCCTGTGGGGCACCGGGCTGTCCCGCGACGAGCTGGCCGGGATCGCCGCCGACCTCGGCTCCGACGTGCCGTTCCTGATCCACGGCGGGACCGCGCTGGGCACCGGCCGGGGCGAGGCGGTCAGCCCGGTGCTGGCCCGCCCCACCTCCTGGCACTGGGTGGTGGCCGTCGCCGACGGCGGCCTGTCCACCCCCGCGGCCTACCGGGAGCTGGACCGGCTCCGCGCCGCCGGCACCGCCGGTGCGCCGTTGGGCAGCACCGACGGGCTGCTCGGCGCGCTGCGCCAACGGGATCCCCGGGTGCTGGCCCGCTGCCTCGGCAACGACCTCCAGGACGCCGCGCTGTCGATGCGCCCGGCCCTGGCCGACACGCTGAAGGCGGGGGAGGCCGCCGGGGCGCTCGCCGGCATCGTCTCCGGCTCCGGACCGACCTGCGTGTTCCTGGTCCGGGACGCCGCCGACGCGGAACGGGTCGCCGCCGAGGTGGCCGCCGCCGGGGTGTGTCGGGAGACCAGGGTGGCCCACGGTCCGGTCACCGGCGCCCGCGTCGGCTGACCGCGCTGCCCGCGCCGGCTGACCCGCGCCGCCCACCGGCACCGTCGGGCCGCCGCGTACCCTTGCCCCAGGCGTCCCCAGGTGCCCGCCGGCACCGGGACGCCTTGATCATGGGAGATGAGGACGTGGCCAACATCGTCAACCTGGACCGGGTGTCCAAGGGGTACGGCGCCGCCGGGCCGCTGCTCACCGACGTCTCACTCGGCCTCGACGACGCCGACCGGATCGGTGTGGTCGGCCTCAACGGCGCCGGGAAGTCCACCCTGCTGCGGATGCTCACCAAGCAGGAGGATCCCGACGACGGCCGGGTCACCCACCGCCGTGACCTGCGGGTGCTCTGGCTGCCGCAGGCGCTCACCCTGACCCCCGAGGCCACCGTCCGGGACGTGGTGCTCGGCACCGCCTGGCTCGCCGAGGGAATGGGCGCCGAACACGAGTGGGCCGGCGACGCCGGGGTCCGCGCCATCCTCGACGGCCTCGGCATGCCCCACCTCGGCCTCGACCAGCCGGTCGGCCCGATGTCCGGTGGCGAGCGTCGCCGGGTGGCGCTGGCCGCCCTGCTGGTCCGCGAGTCGGACCTGCTCATCCTCGACGAGCCCACCAACCACCTCGACGTCGGCGGCGTCGACTGGCTGGCCAGGCACCTGGTCGGCCGCCGGGGCGCGCTCGTCGTGGTCACCCACGACCGGTGGTTCCTCGACGCGGTCTGCACCACCACCTGGGAGGTCGCCGACCAGACCGTCCGGGCCTACGAGGGCGGCTTCGCCGCCTGGACGCTGGCCCGCGCCGAACGGGAACGGGTCGCCGCCGCCACCGAGGCCCGCCGGCAGAACCTGCTCCGTAAGGAGATCGCCTGGCTGCGGCGCGGCCCGCCGGCCCGCACCTCCAAGCCGAAGTTCCGCATCGACGCGGCCAACGCGCTCATCGACGACGTGCCGCCGCCGCGCGACACCATGTCGTTGCAGCGGATGGCGACCGCCCGGCTCGGCAAGCAGGTGTACGACCTGGAGCACGTCCGGCTGCACGCCGGGCCGAAGGAGATCCTGCACGACACCACCTGGCAGGTCGGCCCCGGTGACCGGATCGCCATCCTCGGCCGCAACGGCGCCGGCAAGACCACCCTGCTGCGGCTGCTGGCCGGCATCACCCGCGCCGACGGCGGCCGGTTCCACACCGGCTCCACCGTCAAGCCGGCGTTCCTCTCCCAGGAACTCGCCGAACTCCCCAGCCACCTGCGCGTCCTGGAGGCCGTCGAGGAGGTGGCCCGGCGGGTGCAGCTCGGCGACCGGGAGATCTCGGCCGCCCAGCTCGCCGAGGTGTTCGGCTTCGACGACCGCCGGCTCTGGACCCCGGTCGGCGACCTCTCCGGCGGGGAGCGCCGCCGGCTCCAGATGCTCCGGCTGCTCGCCGGGGAACCCAACGTGCTGCTGTTCGACGAGCCCACCAACGACCTGGACACCGACACCCTCGCCGCGCTGGAGGACCTGCTCGACTCCTGGCCCGGCACGATCATCGTGGCCAGCCACGACCGGTACCTGATCGAACGGGTCACCGACGCCGCGTACGGGATGTTCGGCGACGGGCGGCTGGTGCACCTGCCCGGCGGCGTCGACGAGTACCTGACCCGCGCCGCCGGACCCGGACCCGCCCGGACCGCGCCCGGCCCGGACGCCGCCCCGGCCGCCCCGGCCGGGGGCGGGATGTCCGCCGCCGACGCCCGGCAGGCCCGCAAGGAGCTGACCCGGCTGGAACGGCAGATCGGCAAGCTCGACCAGAAGGAGGCCACCCTCCTCGACCAGCTCGCCGCGAACGCCACCGACTACGCCCGGGTCGCCGAACTCGACGCGCAGCTCAAGGAAGTACGCGCCGAACGGGAGCGGACCGAGGAGACCTGGCTGACCCTGGCCGACGAGATCCCGCCGCTGTAACCCCGTACCGCCCCCCGTGTGCGGCGTCACACCCTCGCGTACGGGACAATCGTCGGCGACCCTCACCCGAACGGCGTTGGAGACACAGTCATGGCCCACACCCCCGTCAACCACCCCGCGCGGCCGGTCTACCGGGCGATCGGCGGGCTCCTCGGTCTCTACCTCGTGGTCTTCGGCGTGCTCGGCGTCATCGCCAGCGCCGGCAACGACATCTTCGCCCAGGACGACACCAAGGTCCTCGGTCAGGGCACCAACCTCGGCTTCTCGCTGCTGTCCGTGCTGTTCGGGGTGGTCATCCTGGTCGGCACGGTGATCGGCCGCAACCTCGACGTGGCGATCAACCAGTGGCTGTCCTACACCCTGATGGTGATCAGCCTGGCCGGGCTGGCCTTCCTCCAGACCGACGCCAACGTGGCCAACTTCAGCATCCTCACGGTGATCGTGCTGATGACCCTCAGCCTCGTCCTGCTGATGGTCGGCATGTACGGCAAGGTCGGCACCGACGACGAGAAGGAAGCCTGGCAGAAGGCCCGCCTGGTGCTCTGACCCGTACCCGCGGGCAGGCCGGGTGCCTGGCGTTTCGCCCACGCCGGACGGCGGGACGGGGGACAATTCTCCCGATATCGCGTCCACGTGCAGGAGGGGCCATGGCGCACTTCCCGGTCAACCACCCGGCCCGCCCGCTGTACCGGGTCTTCGCCGGTCTCGTCGGCGTCTACATCCTGGTCTTCGGCGTCTGGGGCGTGGTGCAGACCTGGGGCGAGCCGCTGTTCGCCCGGGGCAGCCACTGGGCGCTGGGCCTGCGCACCAACCTGGCGTTCTCGCTGGTCTCGGTGGTCTTCGGGCTCGTGTTGATCGTCGGGGCGTCCCGGCGCGGCAACCTCGGCCACGTCATGAACCTCACCGCCGGGGTGGTCTTCATGGTCACCGGCATCGCGATGATGAGCGTTCTCCAGACCCGCGCCAACATCCTCAACTTCTCGATGTCGACGGTGATCGTCTCGCTGCTGTTCGGGCTGCTGCTCCTCGCCACCGGCCTGTACGACAAGATCGGCACCGACGAGCACGCCGAGCGGGAGCGGGCCGACCGCCTCCACCCGGCCCGCTGACCGGCCCGCCGCTCGTCCTGCTGTCCCGGTGCCCGGCTGCCACTTGCCCCGCTCTCCCGGGGCCCGGCCCGCCGGGGCCGACCGCCGGTCAGCCGGGCTTGCGTACCGTGGTCAGTCCCGGCCCGGCCTCCAGATGGGACAGCCCGTTCCAGGCCAGGTTCACCAGGTGCGCCGCCACCGTCTCCTTGCCCGGCTTGCGGACCTCCAGCCACCAGCGGCCGGTCAGTGCCACCATCCCCACCAGCGCCTGCGAGTACAGTTCGGCCAGCTTCGGGTCGTAGCCCCGGCTGGAGAACTCGGCCCCCAGGATGTGCTCCACCTGGTGCCCCACGTCGTTCATCACGCTGCTGAAGTTGCCGGTCGCCGACATCAACGGCGACTCCCGCACCAGCACCCGGAACCCGCTGGTCTCCTCCTCGATGTAGCCCAGCAGGGCCAGGGCGGCCTGCTCCAGCAGCTCGCGGGGGTCACCCGCGGTCAACGCGGTGGTGATCCGGTCCAGCAGGGCCCGCACCTCGCGGTCGACGACCACCGCGTACAGGCCCTCCTTGCCGCCGAAGTGTTCGTAGACGACCGGCTTGGAGACCCGCGCCCGCGCCGCCACCTCCTCGATCGAGGTCGCGTCGAAGCCCTTCTCGGCGAAGACCTGCCGACCGATCGCGATCAGCTGCTCGCGTCGCTGCGCGGCCGACATCCGTACCCGGGACGCCGGTTTCGCGCCCGCCGCCGGCACCGACCGTCGTCGCGCGCCGGGACCGTCCCCGGTCGGGGTCTGGGCCATCTCGTCACCTCGCCGGCGCTCGGTGACGCCCTGTCGTGGAATGCTCCGGTCGTGCCCGTCTGTCTCGGTCACCCGGCCATCCTGCCAGGTGGAGCCCCGCGGCACCGCCGGGTTCGCTGCGCACCGGCTTCCCCGGGGTGATGTCGTACGGGTGTTCTAGTCTTCCGGCCATGACCGATCCGACGGCCGCTGAGGTGCGCCGGCTGCGCGCCGGGGAGGGGCTCTCCGTCCGCCAGATCCAGGCCCGCACCGGTCTCGGCCGCAACCGGGTGTACGCGCTGCTGCGCGGCGTCCCGCCACCGGCGTGGACCCGGAGGCCGACCGCCAAGGACGAGCTGCGCACGGCGGCGGTGGCGCTGCGCGGCGAGGGCCGCTCGGTCGACGACATCGCGGCCCGGTTGGGGGTGGCGAAGTCGACCGCCTACCTCTGGGTCAGGCATCTCCCCCTCGACCCGGACGACGATGCCGCCCGGGAACGTCGGCGGGCGCGGGCCAGGACGATGGCGGACAGCCGGTGGGCAGCGCACCGGGCCGCGCGCGACGCCGCCCAGGAGCAGGTACGAACCCAGATGCGGGAGCTGGTGGGTCAGCTCGGCGACCGCGAGGTGCTGCTGCTCGGTGCGGCCCTCTACTGGTGCGAGGGCACCAAGTCCAAACCCTGGCGCCGCCACGACCACGTACAGTTCGTCAACACCGATGCCCGGCTACTGCGGTTGTTCCTCCGCTTCCTCGCTGCCTGCGGGGTCGACCGGAATGTTCCCACCTACCGGGTGAGCATCCACGAGTCGGCCGACGTCGCGGCGGCGGAACGCTGGTGGGTCACGACCCTTGAGCTGCCGGCTGACCGGTTCCGGCGGGCCACCCTCAAGCGTCATCGGCCGACGACCCGCCGCAACACCGGCGAGGACTACCACGGTTGCCTGGTCATCGACGTGCCGAAGAGCCGGGAGCTGTACTGGAAGATCGAGGGCATCGTGGCGGCACTCACCGGGGAGATCACATAGGGGTGGGGGCGGCCTCGGTGGAGGCGCTAAGCTGTCTTGCGTCACATTCGGCCGTGGTGTAATTGGCAACACCCGGGTCTTTGGTACCCGTATTTCAGGTTCGAACCCTGGCGGCCGAGCCGTCTGTCGTGTTTTCCGTCGATCGGGGTAAGGGGCCAGGTGTCCCCGCAGTCTGGTTAGCATGGCGGCGAGACTGTCGCCTTCCCCGACGGGAGCCCACCCGTGTCCCAGCCCCACCGCCGTACCGTCGTCGTGCTCGCCGCGGGGGAGGGCAAGCGGATGAAGTCGGCGCTGCCCAAGGTGCTGCACCCACTGCTCGGCCGTACCCTGCTGGGCCACGTGCTGGCGGCGGCCGGGCCGCTGCGCGCGGACCGCACCGTGGTAGTGGTCGGGCACGGGGCGGACCAGGTCCGCGCCCACCTGGCCGAGGTCGCCCCGGACGCCACCGGAGTCCTCCAGGCCGAGCAGCTCGGCACCGGGCACGCGGTGCGGATCGCGCTGGACGCCGTACCGGACGCCACCGGCACCGTCGTGGTGATCAACGGTGACGTCCCGCTGCTGCGGACCGGGACGGTGGAGGCGCTGGTCGCGGCGCACGAGGGTGAGGGGGCGGCGGCCACGGTGCTCGCCGCCGAGGTGCCCGACCCGACCGGGCTGGGGCGGATCGTCCGGGACGCCGCCGGCCGGCTGGAGCAGATCGTGGAGGAGCGCGACGCGACCCCGGCCCAGCGGGCGCTCCGGGAGATCAACGCCGGCATCTACGCCTTCGACCTGGCCCGGCTCCGGGCCGCGCTGGGCAAGCTCTCCACCGACAACGACCAGGGTGAGGAGTACCTCACCGACGTCTTCGGGCTGCTCTTCTCGGCCGGTGAGCCGGTCGGCGTGCACGTGGCCGCCGACCACGTCGAGACGTTGGGCTGCAACGACCGGGTGGAGCTGGCCGGGTTGCGTGGGCTGCTGCGGGACCGGGTGAACGAGGCCTGGATGCGGACCGGGGTGACGATCCTGGACCCGGCGACCACCTGGATCGACGTGACGGTCAGTGTCGGGCGGGACGCGGTGCTCGACCAGAACACCCAGCTGCGGGGGGCCACGGTGGTGGGTGCCGAGGCGGTGGTCGGGCCGGACGTGACGTTGGTCGACACGGTGGTGGGTCCGGCGGCGACCGTGCTGCGCAGCCACGCGGTGGGCGCCGAGGTGGGACCGGGTGCCAGCGTCGGCCCGTACGCGTACCTGCGGCCGGCGGCGCGGCTGGCCGAGAAGGCGAAGGTGGGCACCTTCGTCGAGGTGAAGAACTCCGACGTGGGGCCGGGCGCGAAGGTGCCGCACCTGTCGTACGTGGGGGACGCGACGATCGGGGCGAAGGCGAACATCGGCGCGGCGACGATCTTCGTGAACTACGACGGGGTGAACAAGCACCGCACGGTGGTCGGTGACGGCGCGTTCGTCGGCTGTGACACCAACCTGATCGCACCGGTCGAGGTGGGCGCCGGGGCGTACGTGGCGGCGGGCAGCGCGCTCAGCCAGGACGTGCCGCCGGGTGCCTTGGGGGTGACCCGCGCACCGCAGCGCAACATCGAGGGCTGGGTGCTGCGCAACCGGGCGGGGACGGTCTCCGCGCGGGCCGCCGAGCAAGCGCGAGCCGCTGCCGAGGGTGCGTCGGACGGTTCGCCGTCGACAAGCGAAGGTGAGGCAATCCACGGGGGTGCCGAGGCGGTGTGAGGGTCGTCGGTGTCGGGGCATACTGCAACCGAATAGCCCCGGCCCACCGCCGCCGGGCACCACCGACCAACGGGAGCAGACGAGCCCATGGGTAGCATCGTGGCCGAAAACCGCAAGAGCCTGATGCTCTTCTCCGGACGTGGCTTTCCGGAGTTGGCCAAGGAGATCGGTGAGGTGCTCGGTGTAGCGCCGACCCCTTCCGACGCGTACGAGTTCGCCAACGGGGAGATCTTCGTCCGGTTCCGTGACTCGGTACGCGGTTCGGACGCCTTCGTGGTCCAGTCCGTCACACACGGGGTCAACACCTGGGTCATGGAGACCCTGATCATGATCGACGCGTTGAAGCGGGGCTCGGCGAAGCGGATCACCGTCGTGCTGCCGTTCTACCCGTACTCCCGGCAGGACAAGAAGCACCGCGGCCGGGAGCCGATCTCGGCCCGGTTGGTGGCGGACCTGCTCAAGACGGCCGGGGCCAACCGGATCCTCACCGTGGACCTGCACACCGCGCAGATCCAGGGTTTCTTCGACGGCCCGGTGGACCACCTGTTCGCGATGGACATCCTCGCCGAGTACGTGGAGCGCAAGTTCGCCGGTCGGCCGATGACCGTGGTGGCGCCGGACTCGGGCCGGGTGCGGGTGGCGGAGCGCTGGACGGACCGGCTCGGCGGCTGCCCGCTGGCGTTCATCCACAAGACCCGGGATCCGTTGAAGCCGAACCAGGTGGTGGCGAACCGGGTGGTCGGCGAGGTCGAGGGGCGGGTCTGCCTGATCGTCGACGACATGATCGACACTGGTGGGACGATCACCAAGGCGGCGGACATCCTCAAGGAGTCCGGCGCGGCGGAGATCGTGGTGGCCTCCACCCACGCCCTGCTCTCCGACCCGGCGACCGAGCGGTTGAAGAACAGCCCGGTCACCGAGGTGGTGGTGACCAACACGCTGCCGCTGCCGCCGGAGAAGCAGTTGGACAAGCTCACCGTGCTGTCGATCGCGCCGCTGCTGGCGCGGGCGATCCGGGAGGTCTTCGACGACGGGTCGGTGACCACCCTCTTCGGCGGGCTCAGCTGACGCCCGGACCGGGGGCCGCGCCGGCCGGTCGGCGGTGACCGGACCGGGGGCTGCGTCGCCCGGTCGGCGGTGACCGGACCGGGGGCTGCGTCGCCCCGTCGGCGGCGGCCGGGCCGGCACCGACACGCGGGGTGGCGGGGCAAGACGGGGACTGCCGGAGAGCCCGGAAAGACCTCGGGTAGACTGGTGCGGTTGCCACGGCGAGGGTGCCCGGCGGGTCGCTGACAGAGCGCCGCACGGAGGCACCGTCATCGACGCGGTGCTCCGGGCAGTCGTTCATGACGCATGAGCCCCAAGCGAGCCCCTCGCCCCAGCACCGCCAGACGACAAGCCGCCGTAGCGTTAGCATCAGGAGTTTTCCCGTGTCCGAGGTAAAGATCAGCGCCGAGCCCCGTACGGAGTTCGGCAAGGGTGGTGCCCGTCGTACCCGCCGAGCCGGCAAGGTGCCCGCTGTGCTGTACGGCCACGGCGAGAAGCCCAAGCACATCGCGCTGCCGGCGCGGGAGTTCGCCGCCGCCATCCGTAAGGGCGGGGCCAACCAGCTCTTCGCGATCGAGGTCAGTGACGGCACCCAGGTGCTGGCGCTGCCGAAGGCGATCCAGCGTGACCCGATCCGGGACAGCTTCGAGCACGTGGACCTGCTGCTGGTCCGTCGGGGCGAGAAGGTCACCGTCGAGGTCCCGGTCCAGCTGACCGGTGAGGCCGCGCGGGACACCCTGATCGTGCACGACCACGACACCCTGTCGGTGACCGCCGACGCCACCAAGGTGCCGGACCACCTGGAGGCGTCGATCGAGGGGCTGGAGGCCGGCAGCCAGGTCACCGCCGCCGACGTCGAGCTGCCCGCGGGTGTCGAGTTGGCGGCCGACGCGGAGCAGACGGTCGCCTCGGTGACCGCCGCCCCGACCGCCGAGCAGCTCGAGGCCACCCTGCCGGAGGTCGAGACCCCCGAGGAGCCGGAGGCCGCCGAGGCCGCCGAGGGTACGGAGGCCGCCGAGACCCCGGCCGCCGAGGGTGCCGAGAACGCCGAGGCGAAGACCGAGGCCTGATCGGCCGCATCGTTTCACGGCAGGCGCTCCCGTCGCGGGGGCGCCTGTCGGCGTATCGGGGCACCGACGGTGAGGGGAGGTACGGGACGTGACGGACGAGACGGGGCCGTGGCTGGTGGTCGGCCTGGGTAATCCGGGTCGGGAGTACACCGGGAACCGGCACAACGTCGGCTTCATGGTCGCCGAGTTGCTCGCCGTACGGCTGGGCGCGCGGTTCGGCCGGTACAAGCGGGTGGTGGCGGATGTCGCCGAGGGGCGGATCGGTTTCGGCGGCCCGAAGGTGGTGCTGCTCAAGCCGCAGACGTACATGAACCTGTCGGGGGGGCCGGTGGCCGCGCTGGCGCAGTTCCACAAGATCCCGGCCGACCGGGTGATCGCCATCCACGACGAGCTGGACATCCCGTACGGGCAGGTGCGGGTGAAGCTGGGCGGTGGCGAGGGGGGGCACAACGGTCTGCGCTCGATGTCGAAGTCGTTGGGGACGAAGGAGTACGCCCGGGTGCGGTTCGGCATCGGCCGGCCGCCGGGGCGGCAGGATCCGGCGGACTTCGTGCTGTCGGACTTCGGCGCGGCGGAGCGCAAGGAGTTGGCGTTCCTGGTGGACCGGGCCGCCGACGTGGTGGAGTCGGTGGTCACCAAGGGTGTCGAGCCGACCCAGAACGCGTATCACGGGGCCTGAGGCGCGGGGGCGTACTCGAAGCGCGGTGGAGGTGCCGGTAGTCTGCGCCTTCTGACGTGGCCCGACCCCCGCGCGGGCCGTGGTGCGGCGACGGGAGCGAGTTCGTGGGCAGTCCTCCGATGATCGACGGCGCGTTCGCCCGATGGCTGGCGGACCGGGCCGGGCAGGCCCTGGTGGAGCTTCGGGCCGAGCTGGGGTTCGCGGACGCCGGGGCGTTGAAGTCGGCCGGGGACAAGGTCTCGCATGATCTGATCCGCAGCGAGCTGGCGAAGTGGCGACCCGGTGACGCCGTCCTCTCCGAGGAGGACGAGGGGTCACGGCTGGTGGGCGCCGGCGGGGTGTCCCGGTTGACCGCCGACCGGGTGTGGATCATCGACCCGTTGGACGGCACCCGGGAGTTCTCCGAGCCGGGGCGGTCGGACTGGGCGGTGCACGTGGCGCTCTGGGCGCGCAACGCGCCGTCGCCGCACGGGCTGGTGGCGGGCGCGGTGGGTCTGCCGGCGCAGCACCGGGTGCTGGCCACGGACTATCCGCCGGCGTACCCGCCGATGACGGTGGAGGCGGCCACCTCGGGGGCGCGCACGCTGCGGTTGGCGGCGAGTCGGAGCCGGCCGCCGGCCTTCCTCACCGCGCTGGCCGAGGACGTGGGCGCGCAGTTGGTGCCGATGGGTTCGGCGGGGGCGAAGATCGCGGCGGTGGTGACCGGGGACGTGGACGCCTACATCCACGCGGGCGGCCAGTACGAGTGGGACTCGGCGGCGCCGATCGCTGTGGCGACGGCCACCGGCCTGCACGCTTCCCGAATCGACGGTTCTGCGCTGAGATACAACGAGGCGGATCCGCGCCTGCCGGACCTGCTGGTCTGCCGTAAGGATCTCGCCAGCCGGTTGCTTGCAGCGTTGCAGAGACATTCCGGGTAGCCTGAGCGCTGTTTTTGATTTATCCGACCGGAAAGGTCTGGAATCCATGAGCGGATCCGCGCCGATCGAGCCCCTGGCATGAGCGCCCCCACCCACTCCTACCAGGTCTCCCACCTCGACGCCCTGGAGGCGGAGAGCATCTTCGTGATGCGTGAGGTGGTCGCCGAGATGGAGCGGCCGGTGCTGCTCTTCTCGGGTGGCAAGGACTCGATCGTGATGCTCCGGTTGGCGCAGAAGGCGTTCGCGCCGGCGAACATCCCGTTCCCGGTGATGCACGTCGACACCGGGCATAACTTCCCCGAGGTGCTCGACTACCGCGACCAGCGGGTCACCGAGCTGGGTCTGCACCTGATCGTGGCGAGCGTGCCCGACGCCCTCGCGGCCGGGACGGTCCGCGAGTCGGCCGACGGGATGCGGAACCGGATCCAGACGCCGGTGTTGTTGGACGCGGTGGAGAAGCACCGGTTCGACGCGCTGTTCGGTGGGGCGCGGCGGGACGAGGAGAAGGCGCGGGCGAAGGAGCGGGTCTTCTCGTTCCGGGACGAGTTCGGGCAGTGGGATCCGAAGAACCAGCGGCCCGAGTTGTGGTCGTTGTACAACGGTCGGCACCATCCGGGTGAGTCGATCCGGGTGTTCCCGTTGTCGAACTGGACCGAGTTGGACATCTGGCACTACATCGCGCGGGAGCGGGTGCCGTTGCCGTCGATCTACTACGCGCACGACCGGGAGGTCGTCGAGCGCGACGGCATGTTCTACGCCGTCAACGAGTTCTTCACCCCCCGGGCCGGTGAGGAGCCGTTCACGGCCCGGGTCCGGTACCGCACCGTCGGGGACGCCTCCTGCACCGCCGCCGTCCGCTCGGACGCGGACACGGTGGAGAAGGTGATCGAGGAGGTCGCGTCGACCCGGATCACCGAGCGGGGCGCGACCCGGGGCGACGACCGGGTCAGCGAGGCCGCCATGGAGGACCGCAAGCGGGAGGGCTACTTCTGATGAGCACCGACATGCTGGCACCGGCCGGCTCCCCGACCGAGGCCCGGCCGATGGACCTGCTGCGGTTCGCCACCGCGGGCAGTGTCGACGACGGCAAGTCGACCCTGATCGGGCGGCTGCTCTACGACACGAAGTCGTTGTTCACCGATCAGTTGGCGGCGGTGGAGGCGGTCAGCGCGGCCCGGGGTGACGAGTACACCAACCTGGCGTTGCTGACCGACGGTCTGCGGGCCGAGCGGGAGCAGGGCATCACGATCGACGTGGCGTACCGCTACTTCGCCACGCCCCGCCGCAAGTTCATCATCGCCGACACCCCGGGGCACACCCAGTACACCCGCAACATGGTCACCGGTGCCTCCACCGCCGACCTCACCCTGGTGCTGGTGGACGCGCGGAAGGGGCTGGTGGAGCAGTCGCGGCGGCACGCGTTCCTGTGCTCGCTGCTGCGGGTTCCGCACCTGGTGCTGTGTGTCAACAAGATGGACCTGGTCGACTTCTCGCAGGAGGTCTTCGAGCAGATCGCCGACGAGTTCACCGCGTTCGCGGCGAAACTCGACGTGCCGGACCTGACCGTGGTGCCGGTGTCGGCGTTGCAGGGCGACAACATCGCCACCCGCTCGGAGAACATGCCCTGGTACGAAGGCCCGTCGCTGCTGCACCACCTGGAACGGGTGCACATCGCCTCGGACCGTAACCTGGTCGACGTCCGGTTCCCCGTGCAGTACGTGATCCGCCCGCAGTCGACCACGGTCACCGACTACCGCGGCTACGCCGGTCAGGTCGCCTCCGGCGTCCTCAAGCCCGGCGACGAGGTGATGGTCCTGCCGTCCGGGTTCACCAGCCGGATCAGCGCCGTGGAGACCGCCGACGGACCGGTCGACGAGGCGTTCCCCCCGATGTCGGTCACCGTCCGCCTCACCGACGAGATCGACATCTCCCGCGGCGACATGATCTGCCGACCCCACAACGCCCCCACCCCGACCCAGGACATCGAGGCGATGGTCTGCTGGATGGACGAGACCCGACCGCTCCAGGTCGGCGGCAGGTACACCATCAAGCACACCACCCGGACGGCGCGGACGATCGTGCGGGGCCTGTACTACCGCCTCGACATCAACACCCTGCACCGCGACGAGACCGCCAGCGAGCTGCGGCTCAACGAGATCGGCCGGGTGAGGCTGCGCACCACCGTGCCGCTGCTCGCCGACGAGTACCGCCGTAACCGCACCACCGGCGGCTTCATCATCATCGACGAGGCCACCAACCGCACGGTGGCCGCCGGCATGATCGTCGACACCGCCTGAGGCCGACCCGCACCCACCCCGCCGTGGTCAGGGCAGGCGGGTGGTGCCGGGGGCGGGGAGGGCGGTCAGGGTGCCGGGGGCGGGGAAGCCGCGCTCGGCGTACGCGGCCGTGACGGCGGTCGCCACCGTGTCGGAGCGGTCCGCCTCGACCAGGGCCAGGACGCAGCCGCCGAAGCCGCCGCCGGTCATCCGGGCACCGAGCGCGCCGGCCGCGAGCGCCGCCTCGACGGCGGTGTCGACCTCGGGGACGGTGATCGCGAAGTCGTCCCGCATGGAGGTGTGCGAGGCGGTCAGCAGCGGCCCGATCTCGCGCACCCGGCCGGCGCGCAGCAACGCGACGGTGTCGAGTACCCGCTGGTTCTCGGTGACCACGTGCCGGACCCGGCGTCGGGTCTCGTCGTCGGGCAGCCGGCCCAGGGCGTCGTCGAGGCCGGCGGCCGGTACGTCGCGCAGCGCGGGCACCCCGAGCAGGTCGGCGGCGCGTTCGCAGGCGGCGCGGCGGGAGGCGTACTCGCCGTCGGCGTGCCGGTGCGGGGCGCGGCTGTCGATCACCAGGATGGCCAGGCCGGCGGCGTCCAGGTCGAACGGGATGTGGTCGACGGACTCGTCGCGGCAGTCGAGGAAGAGGGCGTGGCCGGCGCGGCAGCGGATCACCGCGGACTGGTCCATGATCCCGGTGGGTGCGCCGACGTAGGCGTTCTCGGCGCGCTGGGCCAGCCGGGGCCGGCGCTCGGTGGGCAGGTCGAGCCCGGCCAGGTCGGCCAGGGCGGTGAGCACCGCGGCCTCCAGCGCCGCCGACGAGGAGAGCCCGGAACCGAGCGGCACGTCCGAGGCGATCGCCAACCGGGCACCGGGTACGGCGTACCCGGCCTCGCGCAGCGCCCAGACCACTCCGGCGACGTAGCCGCCCCAGCCGGTGACCCGCCCGGGGGCGTCGACCTCGGCGGCCCCGAAGTCGACCGGTCGGTCGGCGATCTCCGACCGGACCGTCCAGTGTTCGTCGGGCCGGGGGCTGGCGGCGACCACGGTACGCAGCGGAAGGGCGAAGGGGAGCACGAATCCGTCGTTGTAGTCGGTGTGCTCGCCGATCAGGTTGACCCGTCCGGGTGCGGCCCAGCGGCCCGCCGGCTGCTCGGCGTACCCGGAGCGGAAGGCGGCGGTGGCGCGGTCGGCGACGTCGGTCGTGGCCGGGGCGGCGGTGGCCTGCCCGTCCGCTGCCGGCGTCACGACTGCTCCAGGACGTGCGCGCGGTAGAAGGCCCAGGCGTCGCCCACCATGTCGGTCAGGGTGGGTTTCTCGGGCACCCAGCCGAGTTCCTGGCGGGCCAGGTCGGCGGAGGCGACGAGGGCGGCCGGGTCACCGTCGCGGCGGGGCGCGATCTCGACCGGCAGCGGGTGGCCGGTGACCTCGCGGACCACGTCGACGACCTGGCGGTTGGTGAAGCCGCTGCCGTTGCCGAGGTTGTAGATGCGGTGCCGGCCCGGCACGGCGGCGGTGAGGGCCAGCAGGTGGGCACGGGCGAGGTCCTCGACGTGGATGTAGTCGCGGACGCAGGTGCCGTCGGGGGTGGGGTAGTCGTCGCCGAAGAGCTGGAGCTTCTCCCGGCGTCCGGCGGCGACGTCGAGGGCGATGGGGATGAGGTGGGTCTCCGGGTCGTGCCGTTCGCCGATGGCGAGCCCGTCGCGCAGGTACGCCCCGGCGACGTTGAAGTAGCGCAGCGAGACGGCGGCCAGGTCGTGCGCGACCGCCTCGGAGGTGAGGACCAGGTCGACGGCGAGTTTGGTGGCCCCGTACGTGTTGGTGGGGGCCTTGACGGCGGTTTCCGGGATGGGCAGCTCGACCGGATTGCCGTAGACGGCGGCGGTGGAGGAGAAGACCAGGCGCGGCACCCGGGCGTTCCGGACGGCGTCGACCAGCGCGATCGAGCTGACCGTGTTGGCGTGCCAGTACGCCTCGGGGCGGACCATCGACTCACCGGCGGCGATCAGCGCGGCGAAGTGCAGGACCCCGTCGTAGCCGGCGTCCGGGGTGAGCACCTGGGCGGCTTCGTGCACCGGCAGGTCGACGTGGGTGGCGTCGGGGGCCAACGCGGCCCGGTGGCCGGTGCGCAGGTCGTCCAGGACGGTCACCCGGTGGCCGGCGTCGAGCAGCATCCGGGTCACCACGCTGCCGATGAACCCGGCACCGCCGGTGACGAGCAGTTTCACGTCGGTCCTCCTGCCTGGCCGCGCCCGCTGCGGCCGTTCGTGGTCACCCTACGGCGGGGTGCTGTCGCCGCGCTGTGCGTCGTCGGTGGCCACTATTCCATCATGAACCTTCATGACTGAACAGATCCGCACATTGCCCGCGTCCGGTGACCGGCGGTCCTACCATCACTTCCATGCGGGAGGCGGGTGGTCCCGGGGCCGGCCCCAGGAGACGTACGCCGGCACGGAGCCGGCGCGCACCCGGGCCGGTGGCCCGCGGTGTCGCCCGGTTGGTCGTCCGGGCCGCCGACGGGGCCACCCGGCTGGTCACCGGTCTGCTCGGCGCGAGCCCCGCCGCCGGGCGGGAACGGATCAGCGAACACGAGCTGCGCGACCTGGTCGCCGCCAACACCGTCATCGATCCGGACGAGCGGCGGATCATCGACGAGGTGCTGGTCGCCGGGGCCAGTCTGGTCCGCGAGGTGATGATGCCCCGCACCGAGGTGGTCTTCCTCGCCGCCGGGCTGACCCTCGCCGAGGCGGAACGGCTGGTCCGGATGGAGCCGCACACCCGCTATCCGGTGGTCGACGGCACCCACGACGACGTGGTCGGCTTCATCCACCTGCGGGACGTGCTGCTCCGCCCCGACCTGGACCCGACCACCACGGTGGGCGGGCTGAGCCGGGAGGTCAAGCGGCTGCCCGGCAGCAAGCGGGTGCTCGCCGCGCTCACCGAGATGCGCCGCGAGGGCCACCACCTCGCCGTGGTGGTCGACGAGTACGGCGGCACGGCCGGCATCGTCACCTGCGAGGACCTGATCGAGGAACTGGTCGGGGAGATCTACGACGAGCACACCGGCCCGCCCGAACCGGCGTCCGCCGGCCTGCCGGCCGTGGTGGACGGCCGGCTCAACCTGGCCGACTTCGCCGAGCGGACCGGGGTGCCGCTGCCCGCCGGACCGTACGAGACGGTCGGCGGATACCTGATGGCGGCCCTTGGCCGGCTGCCGGTCGCCGGGGACGAGGTTCCGGTCGGCTCGTCGGACGATCCACCGCCGACGGAACCGGCCGACGGGTGGTTGCTGCGGGTGCTCGCCCTCGACGGCCGTCGGGTCTCCCGGGTCGCCGTGTCCGCCGCCCGCCTGCCGGAGCCGCGCCGGGGCGCCACCGTGCCCACGGAACCGTCGGGACGCGGGGGCACCGTGCCGCCGGAACCGCCGGGACGCGGGGGCACCGTTCCGCCGGAACCGCCGGGACGCGGGGGCACCGTGCCCGTGGAGCCGTCGGGAGGCGAGGTCACCGCCCCGGCGGGACAGGCGGCGAGTCGACCCGCCGGCCCGTCATGACGTACCCGGGGCGTTGCTGACAGAATTGCCGTCATGTCCGACGTTCCCTCCCGTCCCCGCGTCTTCTCCGGCATCCAGCCGACGGCCGACTCGTTCCATCTCGGCAACTACCTGGGCGCGGTACGGCACTGGGTGGCGTTGCAGGACACCCACGAGGCGTTCTACTGCGTGGTCGACCTGCACGCGATCACCGCCGGGCACGACCCGGCGGTGCTCCGGCAGCGCACCCGGGTGGCCGCCGCGCAGCTCTTCGCGGTCGGCATCGACCCGGACCGCAGCGCCCTGTTCGTCCAGTCGCAGGTACCCGAGCACGCGCAACTGGCCTGGGTGCTGGGGTGCATCACCGGTTTCGGCGAGGCGAGCCGGATGACCCAGTTCAAGGACAAGTCGCAGAAGCAGGGCAGCGACCGGTCCAGCGTCGGGCTGTTCACCTACCCGATCCTCCAGGCCGCCGACATCCTGCTCTACCAGGCCGACGCGGTGCCGGTCGGCGAGGACCAGCGGCAGCACCTGGAGTTGTCCCGCGATCTGGCCCAGCGGTTCAACTCGCTGTTCGGGCCGACCTTCACGGTGCCCGCCCCGCACATCGTCAAGGACACCGCGAAGATCACCGACCTGCAGGAGCCGACGGCGAAGATGTCGAAGTCGTCGTCCTCGCCGGCCGGCATCATCGACTTGCTGGAGGATCCGGCCCGCTCGGCCAAGAAGATCCGCTCGGCCGTCACCGACACCGGTCGGGAGATCGTCTTCGACACGGAGACCAAGCCCGGGGTGTCCAACCTGCTCACCATCCACTCCGCGCTCTCCGGTCGGAGCATCGACGACCTGGTGGCCGCGTACGCGGGGCGGGGCTACGGAGACCTCAAGAAGGACCTCGGTGAGGTGGTCCGCGAGTTCGTCACCCCGATCCAGGAACGCACCCGCACCTACCTCGACGACCCGGCCCAGCTGGACAAGCTGCTCGCCGCCGGGGCGGAGAAGGCCCGTGCGGTCACCGTGCCGACCCTGCGGACAGCGTACGAGCGGGTCGGGTTCCTCGCGCCGGTCCGCTTCGAGTAGCGGTGGGCGGGGCGGCGGTACGGGTCGGTACGACGGGCGGAGGGGTGGCGCGGAGCGTGGACCGCAGGGACGGGGTTCCGGTGACCGGCGAGACCATCCAGATCGGGATCGCGGTGGACATCCCGCAGCCCTGGGGTGAGCAGCTCACCCGACGCCGGGTGCAGACAGGTGATCCGCAGGTCGTCCCGGCGCACGTGACCCTGCTCGGCCCGACCGAGATCCCGGTGGAGGCGCTGGGCGCGGTCGAGGCGCACCTGGCCGAGGTCGCCGCCAGCCACCTGCCGTTCACCCTGCACCTGCGGGGCACCGGCACGTTCCGGCCGGTTACCCAGGTGGTCTTCGTGGCGGTGGCGGCCGGGATCAGCGAGTGCGAGCTGCTCGCCGCGGCCATCAACGCCGCGCCCGACCTGCGCCGGGAGCTGCGCTTCCCCTACCACCCGCACGTCACCGTGGCGCAGGACGTCGCCCCCGAGGCGCTGGACCGGGCGTACGAGGATCTCGCCGACTTCTCGGCGATGTTCGAGGTCGAGGGGTTCACCCTCTTCTCGCACAGCGGGCAGACCCGGTGGCAGCCGCGCCGGGACTTCCGGCTCGGCGGCTGACCGGTCCACCGGTGACCGTTCCGACGGCTCCCGGTCCGTCGGAGGCCGGTCGGGCGGTCCGTGGTCCGTCGGAGGTCGGTTGGTCGGCACCGGTGACGACAGATCGGCGAGGATGACGTGGTGGACGCGTGGGACCGGTGGACCGCCGGCATGGACCGCCGGTTCACCGTGGCCCGGCACCGGTGGCCGCGGCTCGACCACGTCTGGCGGGCGGTGGATCTCTACGGCGAGGTGCTGGGCGGTCGGTTGGCCGCCGCCATCGCGTACTACGGATTCTTCGCGGTCTTCGCCCTGGCCCTGGTCGCCTACTCGGTCTTCGGGGCGATCCTGGAGGACAACGACGAGGTCTCCGACGCGGTGGCCGAGTTCCTGCGGGACAACCTGCCCTTCCTCGACCCGCAGCAGATCGCCGAGAGCAGCAACGCCGTCGGGGTGGTGGGTCTGGTCATCCTGGTCTTCACCGGGATCGGCTGGGTCGAGGCGATCCGGTCGTCGCAGCGGTTGATGTACGGCTTCAACCAGCAGCCGGGCAACCTGGTGGTCCGCCGGCTGGTGGACCTGGGCGTGCTGCTGCTGGTCTTCGTGATGCTCGGTGTCTCGGTGGCGGCCGTGGACGCGTTGGAGTCGGTGCTGCGGTTCCTGCTGCGGGCCACCGGCTCGGTGGGGCTGACCACCGTCAGTGCCGTCCTCAGCGTGCTGGTCAACGCGGTGCTGGCAACGGCGCTGCTGGTGGCGGTGCCCCGGCTCCGGATGAGCCGGCGACGGCTGCGGCCGGTGGTGCTGCTGGTGGCGGTCGGGATCACCCTGCTCAACACGGTGGGGCGGTTCTACATCGTGCGGACCGAGCGGAACCCGGCGTACGCGGTGGTGGCCGGCGCGGTGGCGGTGCTGCTCTACCTGTACCTGCTCAACCAGTTGGTGCTCTTCGGTGCCGCGCTCGCCGCCACCAGCCGGCACGGCCGGGTGGTGGACCTCTCCGAGGGGGCGGTGATGCGGCAGGTCAACGTCGAGGCCGACGTCGACACCGAGACCGACCCGGGCACTCCGGGAGGCGCGGGCTGACGCCGGGTGGTGTGCCCGCCGGGCGGACGCCGGGGAGGGGGCTGAGGGTCGTGACCGGCGCGGGTCACCCGGGTCCGGCGGTCGCTGGAAAAGATGAACGGGGACGGATGCCGCCGTGGGCTCCGGTCGCGCCGCCCATGATGAACCGGTGGGCGCACTCGTGACGCTGGACCTGCCGGACGACTCCCCGTTGCTCGGGCTGCCCTGGATCATCACGGTCGGCCCGCTCGCCGACCCGGTGGAGTGGGAACCGGTGGTCTGCGGGCCGTACGAGCGTCCGCACGCGTTGGCGCTGGCCGAGGCGGTGGTGGCCGACGAACAGTTGATGGCGGTGGTGGAACCGCTGGTGCCCGCGCTGTCCGCCGAGGAGATCCGGGGCGAGGTCGCCGCCGCGCAGCGCGCCGCCGACGACGAGGCGGCCGGGATCGAGGCGGCCGACCTCTACGGTGACTTCGACCAGGTGCTGGACGAGCAGGACGACGGGCCGGGGGAGGCGTGGGCGACGGCCACGGCCGGGGCGACGTCGCCGGAGCCGCTGCCGGTCCCGACTGAGGAGCAGGTCCGGGCGGGCTTCGGGCGGATCGCCGGGCTGCTGCGCGCACGGTGATGGCGCCACCGGCTCGCCGGCCCGGCGGAGCACCCGTGGCGCGACCGGCATCCGGTGGCGCGAGGGGGAATCCGGTGGGCTGCCCGTGGCGGGACCGGTATCCGGTGGCGCACCGGTGGCCCGGGGAAGCCACTTCCCGGGACACCGGTGCCACCCTCACCCCCCACCACAAGGGGTCGGCAGCCGGTCGCCCGTCGGCGCGGGGCACAACGGACGACCAGGTCACAGGCGGGTTACCCGGCTCAGCGCCGTTCGAACCACGCGGCGGCGTCCACCGGCAGGACGTGTCCGGCGTCCTGCGCGGTGAGGTCTGCGCTGGCCACCACGGGGTGGCCGTACCCGTCGATCCGGGCCGGAGCGCCGCTGAGGTTGACCACGCAGGTCAGCACCGCGTCGTCGGCGCAGCGGCTGAACGCGAGCAGGCCGGGACCGGCCTCCTGCCAGGTCACCGGACCGGCGGCGGTCGCCAGCGCGGGGTGCTCGTGCCGGATCCGCAGCGCGGCCCGGTACAGCTCCAGCGTCGAACCGGGCGTCCCGGTCTGGGCGGCCACCGAGAGGGCACGCCAGGTCGCCGGGGCCGGCAGCCAGCTCAGCGCGCTGCCCGCCGGACCGAAGCCGTACGGGGCCAGCTCGCCACTCCACGGGATCGGCACCCGGCAGCCGTCGCGGCTCTCCCCGGTCCGCAGGAACGCCGGGTCCTGCCGGAGCGCGTCGGGCAGGTCCAGCACCTCCGGCAGACCCAGCTCCTCGCCCTGGTAGAGGTAGGTGGAGCCGGGCAGGGCCAGCATCAGCAGGGCGGCGGCCCGGGCCCGGCGCAGGCCCACCTCGCCGTCGCCGTACCGGGTGACGTGCCGCTGCCGGTCGTGGTTGGACAGCACCCAGGTGGTCGGTGCGCCGACGATGGTCGACTCGGCCAGCGCGGTGTCGATCACCTTGCGGAACGAGTCGGCCGACCAGGTGGCGTCGAGGAAGTCGAAGCTGAACGCCTGGTGCAGTTCGTCGGGGCCGATGTAGCGGGCCAGCCGTTGCGGGGTCTCGGCCCACGCCTCGGCGACCGCCATCCGACCGCCGGGGTAGCTGTCCAGGATCGGCCGCCAGGCGCGGTAGATGTCGTGCACCTCGTCCTGGTCGAAGTAGGGCAGCCGGCCCTTGCCGAGCAGCTCCGACTGCCGCCGCCCGGTGGTCATCGAGCTGAAGCCGACGTCCGGCAGCCCCTCGGCCTTGATCATCCCGTGGGCCACGTCGATCCGGAACCCGTCGACGCCCCGGTCGAGCCAGAACCGGAGCACGTCTTCGAACTCGGCGCGCACCTGCGGGTGCCGCCAGTTCAGGTCCGGCTGGGCCGGGTCGAACAGGTGCAGGTACCACTGGCCGTCCGGCAACCGGGTCCAGGCTGGTCCGCCGAAGATGCTCTCCCAGTCGTTGGGGGGCAGCTCACCGTTGACGCCCCGGCCGTCGGCGAAGAGGTAACGCTGCCGTTCCGGGGAGCCGGGGCCGGCGGCGAGGGCGGCGGTGAACCAGGAGTGCGCGCTGGAGGTGTGGTTGGGCACCAGGTCCACGATGATGCGCAGGCCGAGCGCGTGCGCATCGGTGATCATCGCGTCGAAGTCGGTGAGACTGCCGAAGAGCGGGTCGACGTCGCGGTAGTCGGCCACGTCGTAGCCACCGTCGATCTGCGGCGAGGTGTAGAACGGGGTCAGCCAGAGCGCGTCCACGCCGAGGTCACGCAGGTAGGGCAGGCGCTGCCGGATGCCACCGAGGTCGCCGACGCCGTCGCCGTCGGAGTCGGCGAAGCTGCGGACGTACACCTGGTAGACGACCGCGGCACGCCACCAGTCGTGGTCGGAGGTGCGGGGCGTGGAGTGGGCGGCGGTCATCGGTGGGGATCCCCGTTCTGCGGCGGCACGGTGGTACCCGCACGGTGCCGGGTGCCGGGTGCCGGGCGCGGGTGCTGAGAGAATGCCGGCCGGATCCTGCAAGCGTCAAGCATCTCTTGCGCAAGAAATGACGTCCGTCACCTGCGGCCAGGGTCGGGCGTGCTTCCGGGCCGTCCCATCAACCGGGAAGCCGGCCGCGCCCCGCCGGGACAGCGGTCAGGTCGGGACGGCGGTCAGGTCGTGGCGGCGGTCAGGCCGGGACGGCGAGGGCGGGCGACGCCGGACGCTGCCGGCCGGCGTCGGCCTGGCGTACCACCGCGGTGGACCCGCGCACCACCAGCTCCGGGCGGAACAGGTATTCCGAGTGCGGGGCGGCGTGCCCGTTGATCTCGTCCACCAGCGCCCGGACCGCGGCCACCGCCATCGCGGCCACCGGCTGCCGCATCGTGGTCAGCGGCGGATCGGTGAAGGCCATCAGCGGCGAGTCGTCGTAGCCGACCACCGACAGGTCACCGGGGACGGACCGGCCGCGTTGCCGGGCGGCCCGGACCGCGCCCAACGCCATCAGGTCGGAGCCGCAGACGATCCCGGTCACCCCACGCTCGATCAACCGGCCGGCGGCGGCCTCGCCGCCCTCGACCCCGAACAGGGACAGCTCGGCGAGCGCGTCCAGCTCGGTCCCGGTCGCGCCGAGGCGGGTCATCGCGGCCCGGAAGCCGGCCACCCGGCGCTGCACCGGCACGAACCGGTCCGGCCCGGTGACCAGGCCGATCTGCCGGTGCCCGAGGGCGACCAGGTGGGCCACGGCCAGCTCGGTGGCCTCCCGGTCGTCGCACGAGACGAAGGGCGCGGCGATGCCGGGGGCGTACCCGTTGATCATGACGACCGGCAGCGGGCGGGCGATCAGCGCGCGGTACCGGTCGTGGTTGGCCGCCGTGTCGGCGTGCAGGCCGGAGACGAAGACGATGCCGGAGACCTGGCGGTCCAGCAGCATCTCCACGTACTCGTCCTCGGTGACCCCGCCCGGGGTCTGGGTGCACAGCACCGGGGTGAACCCGCTCTGCGCCAGGGTGGACTCGATCACCTGGGCGAACGCCGGGAAGATCGGGTTCTCCAGCTCGGGCACCACCAGCCCGACCAGTCCGGCGCTGCGCTTGCGCAGCCGGGCCGGACGCTCGTACCCGAGCACGTCGAGAGCGGTCAGGACGGCCTGCCGGGTCTCCGGGGCCACGCCGGGGCGGTCGTTGAGCACCCGCGACACCGTGGCCTCGCTGACTTCGGCCTGTTGGGCGATGTCGGACAGTCGAGCGCGCATGGCCGAACTTTAGCCCACGGGCAAGTTCTTGCGGGCGCTTCTGCAAGCCCTTCCATTGGCTGCAACCTCTTGCTAACGTCCCGGCAACACACGAGAGCAGCGACCCGGCCGGTCCGGCGTCGGTTGGCAAGAACTTTCAGCTTTTCCCAGGGCGGGCCGCCCTCCCCCGGCGGTTCGCCATGACGACAGGAGTACCGATGCGCATCCGTACCGCGGGTGTGGTCACCGTCCTCGGCCTGGCGCTCGCCGCGTCGGGCTGCGGCGGCGACACCAGCAACGACGAACCGGCCGCCAAGGCGACCACCCCGGCCGCGAGCGGCAAGCTCGTCATCTGGGCGGACGACAAGCGGACCGCGGCGCTCAAGCCGTTCGCCGAGAAGTTCGGCCGGGACAACGGCGTCACCGTCGAGGTGCAGGCCGTCTCCAAGGACCTCCAGACCAACTTCGTCACCGCCTCGCAGCAGGGCAGCGGCCCGGACGTGGTGGTCGGCGCGCACGACTGGATCGGCAACCTCGTGCAGAACGGGGCCATCGACCCGGTGCAGCTCGCCGCCGAGCAGAAGTCCGGCTTCAACGAGACCGCGATCAAGGCGGTGACGTTCAACGGCCAGCTCTACGGCGTCCCGTACGCCACCGAGAACATCGCGCTGATCCGCAACACCGCACTGGCCCCCGACGCGCCGAAGACGATCGAGGACCTGGTCGCCACCGGCAGGAAGCTCAAGGCCGAGAAGAAGGCCAGCGAGATCCTCTGCCTCCAGTCCGGACAGAACGGCGACGCCTACCACATCTACCCGCTGTACACCTCGGCCGGCGGCTACCTGTTCGGCACCGCCGCCAACGGCGACTACGACCCGAAGGACCTGGGCGTGGGCAAGCCGGAGTCGATCGAGGCGTTCAAGAAGATCGGCAAGCTCGGCGAGAAGGGCGACGGCGCGCTGAAGCGCTCCATCACCGGCGAGAACTCGATCGCCACCTTCACCGGCAAGAAGTGCGCGTTCCTGGTCTCCGGCCCGTGGGCGATCGCCGACGCCAAGAAGGCCGGCATCTCCTACGACATCTCCCCGGTGCCCGGCTTCGCCGGTGGCAAGCAGGCCCAGCCGTTCGTCGGCGTCCAGGCGTTCTACGTGGCCGCCAAGGGCAAGAACAAGGCGCTGGCCCAGGAGTTCGTCACCAACTACGTCACCACGCCGGAACTGGCGGTGGCGCTCTACCAGGCCGAACCGCGTCCGCCGGCGCTGACCGCCGCGTTCGACCAGGTCAAGGGCACCGACCCGGACCTGGCCAAGTTCTCCGAGGCGGGCAAGGGCGGCCAGGTGCTCCCGGCGATCCCGGCGATGGCCGCGATCTGGGACCCGTTCGGCAAGGCGGAGGCCGCCGTGATCGGTGGCGCCGACCCGGCGAAGACCGTCACCGCCGCGGGTAAGACGATCTCGGGTCAGATCAAGTAATGAGCACGCTGTCCGGCCCGGGGCCTGCCCAGCAGGCCCCGGGCGGCGGGCTTCCGGGCACGCCGCGCACCGTGCGCCACCACGCGCCGATCACCGCGACCGGTCTGGTCGTCAAGGTGGTCCTGCTCGGCCTGGTGGCCGGGATCGCGATCTGGGCGGCCTTCCCGCTCGTCGCCGCCCGGCTCTGGGGCGGACTGGCCGTCCTGGCGGTCACCACCGTCGGCCTGGGCTACCTCTACCTCACCCGCCGGCACATCCCGGCCAAGTACCTGGTGCCAGGAACGATCTTCCTGCTCGCCTTCCAGGTCTTCCCGGTGCTCTACACCGCGAGCACCGCGTTCACGAACTACGGCGACGGCCACCGGGGTTCCAAGGACGAGGCGATCGTCGCCATCGAGAGCTCCTCGGTCAAGCAGGTCCCCGGCTCCACCGAGTACGCCCTCGCCGTCGCCACCAGGGGCGACCCGGCCACCGGCCCGCTGGTCTTCCTGGTGACCGACCCGGCGGCCGGCACGGTCTCCGCCGGGGACGCCGACGGGCTGCGCCCGCTCGCCGCCGCCGACGTGACCGTCACGCCCGGCGGCCGGGTCACCGCCGCCCGGGGCTACACGGTGCTGACCTTCGGCCAGGCCAGCGTCCGCAGCGAGGAGATCACCGGCCTGGTGGTGCCGACCCCGGGCGGCGCGCTGCGCGCCACCGGCCTGTCCCGGGCCTACGAGGGCAGGGCGATCCGGGCGTACGACCGCAAGTGCGACTGCGTCACCGACAGCGAGACCGGCCGCACCTGGACCGCCGACCCGAAGACCGGTGCCTTCGTCGCCGCCGACGGCGAGCGGCTCGCCCAGGGCTGGCAGGTCGGCGTGGGGCTGAAGAACTTCGCCCGGGTGCTCACCGACCCGGACATCTCCGGCCCGTTCTTCGGCACCCTGCTGTGGAACTTCGCCTTCGCGATCGGCTCCACCGGGTTCACCTTCATGCTCGGCATGGCCGTCGCGCTGGCCCTGCACTCGCCCCGGATGCGGGGCACCAACCTCTACCGGGTCCTGCTGATCCTGCCGTACGCCATGCCGTCGTTCGCGATGCTGCTGGTCTGGCGGGACATGTTCAACACCGACTTCGGCCTGGTCAACAACCTGTTCGGGCTCGGTGTCGACTGGTTCGGCGAAGCCTGGTCGGCCCGGCTCGCGGTGCTGCTGGTGCAGCTCTGGCTGGGGTACCCGTACATGTTCCTGGTGGCCACCGGTGCGCTCCAGGCCATTCCGAAGGAGCTGACCGAGGCCACCTCGGTCGACGGGGCGTCGCCGTTCCAGTCGTTCCGGGCGGTCACCCTGCCCCTGCTGCTGGTCGCGCTCTCGCCGCTGCTGATCGCGTCGTTCGCGTTCAACTTCAACAACATCAACGCGATCTGGTTGACCACCGAGGGCGGCCCGTTCGCGCCGGACAACCCGACCAACGGGGCCACCGACCTGCTGATCACGTACACCTACCGGTTGGCCTTCGGCGCGCAGGGTGCCGAGTTCGGCCTGGCCGCCGCGGTGTCGATCTTCATCTTCGCGATCGTCGCCACGGTCTCGGCGGTCAGTTTCCGGCGTACCCGCCAGCAGGAGGAGGTCTACTCGTGACGACCCACCCGAACGTCGCCGGGGCGGCCGCGCCCCGGCGGGACGCGGCCGGCCCGCCCGATGCCCGGCCGGGCGCCGGAGGAACGGCTGCGGTCCGGCCGGGCCGCACCGGGCGTGGCCGGGGCGGCCCCGGGCGGCGCGCGGGCCGGTGGCTCGCCCAGGTCGGCTGGCGGCACGTGGCCGGCGCGCTGGCGGTGGCGTTCAGCCTCTTCCCGATCCTGTTCGTGCTCTCCGCCGCGCTCAACCCGCTCGGCACGCTCTCCTCGACCGAGCTGCTGCCGACCGGAGCCTCGCTGGAGAACTTCGGCAACCTGTTCGAGCGGACGGAGTTCGGCCGCTGGTTCCTCAACTCGCTGCTCATCGCGGGCGGGGCCAGTCTCGCGTCGATCTTCCTGTCCTCGCTGGCGGCGTACGCGTTCTCCCGGATGCGCTTCGCCGGACGGCGGTTCGGGCTGCTGACCCTGCTGCTGATCCAGATGTTCCCGCAGTTCCTGGCCATCGTGGCGATCTTCCTGATCTTCAGCCGGGTCACCGACCTGTGGCCGTCGATCGGCTTCAACACCCCGTGGGGCCTGTTCCTGCTCTACCTGGGCGGGGCGCTGGGCATGAACACCTGGCTGATGAAGGGCTTCTTCGACACCCTGCCCCGCGAGCTGGACGAGTCGGCCACCATGGACGGCGCGAGCCACGCCCAGGTCTTCTTCCGGATCATGCTGCCGCTGGTGGCGCCGATCCTGGCGGTGACCGCGCTGCTGTCGTTCATCGGCACGATCAACGAGTTCATGATCGCCAACGTGTTCCTCACCGACACCGGGTCGAAGACCCTGGCGGTCGGCATGTTCGGCCTGGTCGCCGGGGAGCGGAACAACAACTTCGGGATCTTCGCGGCTGGCACCCTGCTCACCGCGGTCCCCACCGTGCTGGTCTTCCAACTGCTCCAGCGCTACATCGTCTCCGGCCTGACCGCCGGCGCGGTCAAGGGCTGACCTGACCCACCGGACCACCGTCGTGTCGTCGTGTCGCCGGGCCGGTGCCCGTGCGGGGCGGGGCCGGCGGTGGTCCGGGTTCCGCGCGGCGGACGACCGCCCCGCCGCCGTCCGACCGGGAGGTCGCACCATGTCCCTGCCGCCGCACCACGACGGCTCGGCGCTGTACGTGCCCGAGCAGGAACCCGCCCTCGGGCAGCGGGTGCCGGTCTTCGTCCGGGTGCCCCGGGACGGCGACGTCCGGCAGGTGCACGTCCGGACCACCGGCGACGGCGAACCCCGCTTCGTCGAGGCGACCGTCGACCGCCGCGACGACCACGAGGTGTGGTGGCGGGCCGACGTCGAGGTGCGCAACCCGGTCAGCAACTACCGCTTCATGCTCACCGGGGAGACCGGCTACCGCTGGCTCAACGCCGCCGGTCAGGTCGACCACGACGTGCCCGACCACGGCGACTTCAAGCTGGTCAGCCACGCCCCGCCGCCTCGCTGGGCGCGGGACGCGCTGGTCTACCAGATCTTCCCCGACCGGTTCGCCCGGTCCGCCGCCGCCGACGGCCGCACCCCGCCGGACTGGGCGGTCCCCTGCGACTGGGACACCCCGGTCGTCGGGCGCGGCCCGCAGACCCCGTACCAGTTCTACGGCGGTGACCTGGACGGCATCACCGAACGGCTGGACCATCTGGACCGGCTCGGCGTCAACACGGTCTACCTGACGCCGGTCTTCCCGGCCCGCTCCAACCACCGGTACGACGCGGCCAGCTTCGACACCGTGGATCCGCTGCTCGGCGGGGACGCGGCGCTGGTCCGGCTGGCCGACGCCGTCCGGGCCCGGGGCTGGCGGCTGCTCGGCGACATCACCAGCAACCACACCGGCGACGCGCACGAGTGGTTCACCCGCGCCCTGGCCGACGTCGACGCCCCGGAACGGGAGCTGTACTACTTCGACGTGCCCACCGGCGGCGGGGAGCCGACGTACGAGTCGTGGAACGGGGTGCGGTCGCTGCCCAAGCTCAACTGGGGCAGCGCGGAACTGCGCCGCCGCTTCGCCACCGACCAGGACTCGCCGCTGCGCCACTGGCTGCGCCCGCCGTACGGGTTGGACGGGTGGCGGGTGGACGTGGCCAACATGACCGGCCGGCGGGGCGCGGACGCGTACACCCACGAGGTGGCGCGGCTGCTGCGGGAGGTGGTCACGCAGACCCGGGCCGACGGGCTGCTGCTCGCCGAGCACGGCCACGACCACACCGGCGACCTGGACCGCGACGGCTGGCACGGCACGATGAACTACGTCGGCTTCACCGACCCGGTCTGGTCCTGGCTGCGCCGCGACGGCACGTCACCCCACCCCGGCGAGCCCTCCCACCGGTCCGCCGACGAGCCGGTACCGAACTTCCTCGGTACCCCGGGCGGGGTACGACGGCGGGACGCCCCCGCGGTGCTCGCCACCATGGACAGCTTCCGGTCGCTGGTCTCCTGGCGGTCGTACACCCACTCGTGGCAGCTGCTCGGCTCGCACGACTCGGCCCGGATCCGCACCGTGGTGGGGGACGCCGCCCGGCAGGAGGTGGCTGCCGGGCTGCTCGTCACCATGCCCGGCACCCCGGTGGTCTTCGCCGGTGACGAGCTGGGGCTGACCGGTGTCAACGGCGAGGGCTCGCGTACCCCGATGCCGTGGCACCGACCGGCAAGCTGGGACGTCGGCACGTTCGCCGCGTACCGGGCATTGCTGGCGCTGCGCCGGGACACCCCGGCGTTGCGGCACGGCGGGCTGCGCTGGGTGCACGTGGACGCCGACACGCTCGTCTTCCTGCGCGAGGCGACCACCGGCGCGGTGCTGGTGCTGGCCCGCCGGGCGGCCGGCGTACCGGTGCGGTTGACCGGCCTGCCGCCCGGGACTTCCGGTGCCTTCAGGACCTCCGGTGCCTCCGGTGCTTCCGGTGCCTCCGGTGCTTCCGGGGCGGGAGGCGGGCACGGTGAGAACGCCTACGGTGGCGCTCCACCCCTGCGGAGGGCCGCCGACGGCGCGGTGACCCTCCCTGGTGACGGTCCCACCTTCCAGGTCTGGCACCTCTGACCACCCACCCCGCACCCGCACCTCTCGTGGGATGTCTGTTGGAAGATCGTGCTCGATCCTTGTTGTAGTGGCCTGTCCGCGCGCGAAAGCCACTACAACAAGGATCGAGCGCGATCTTGAGCCGCGGATCATGCGGTGGGCGGAGTGGTGACCGGGGGAGATCACGGATTGAACTCAGCCGGCGGGCCACCTACTACAAAGTGTCGTTGATGGGGGAGGATTGCCGACGTGGAAGCTCTTCGACTGATCCTTCTCTATGTCCATCTGATCGGGTTCGCGCTGCTGCTCGGCGGCGCGGTGGCCCAGTACGTCAGCGGCAAGCTGCGGATCAACGCGGCGATGCTCTGGGGCTCGGTGATCCAGTTGCTGACCGGCCTGGGGCTGTCCGCGCCGCTGCGGGACGGCGACGAGCCGGCCCCCGCCAAACTTGTTACCAAGTTGGTGCTGGCCCTGCTCATCTTCGTCATGGTCTTCTTCTCCCGTAAGCGGACCCAGGTCGCCCGGGGTCACTTCCTGGCGATCATCGGGTTGACCCTGGTCACGGCGGCCGTGGCGGTGTTCTGGCGATAGCCGGTGGGGGCGGTGGGTGGGCCGGAAACCCGGCGTTCACACCTCCCGGCCGGTCCTCACCAGGCATGGTGAGTGATGTGCCCCACCCCAGGGTTACGCCGGGATAACGAGCGTTCAACAGTCGTGCACGATTGGCGGCCGGTGGGTGGGCGTGGGGCTACGCTCCCGTCCGTAACGTGGGATGCCGGCAGCACACGCTGGTCGGTTCAAGGGCTGCCACCGCACGAGGCGGTGTGCAATGGAAGGAGACGTCTTGCGCTCTGTGCGTGGGATGCGGATCGCCTCTGCCATCGCGGCGGGTGGGCTCGTGCTGGGTGCCGCCGCGTGCGGTGAGGCGCCCGACGACGACAACAACGCCGGTGGCAGCGGCGACAAGAAGTACAGCGCCTGCATGGTGACCGACGTCGGCGGCATCGACGACAAGTCGTTCAACACCTCCGCCTGGAAGGGCCTGGAGGAGGCCAAGAAGGCCAACGACAACATCGACATCAAGTACGTCGCGTCGAAGGCCGAGGCGGACTACGAGGTCAACCTGACCGGGTACGTCAACCAGAAGTGCGACTTCATCCTGGCCGTCGGCGGCCTGATGTCGGACGCCACCAAGAAGATCGCCGCCGCCAACCCGAACCAGCAGTTCGGCATCGTGGACGCGAACCCGGGCACGGCCAACGTCTACCCGATGCAGTTCGACACCGCCCAGGCCGCCTTCCAGGCCGGCTACCTGGCCGCCGGGATGAGCAAGAGCGGCAAGGTCGGCACCTACGGTGGCCTGCCGATCCCGCCGGTGACCATCTTCATGGACGGTTTCGCCGACGGCGTGGCGCACTACAACAAGACCAAGAGCAAGAACGTCCAGGTGCTGGGCTGGGACAAGGCGACCCAGAAGGGTTCCTTCACCAACGACTTCGCCAAGCAGGACGAGGGCAAGAAGGTCTCCGACGCGCTGGTCGCCCAGGGCGCGGACATCGTCATGCCGGTCGCCGGCGGCGCGGGCCTCGGCACCACCTCCGCGGCGAAGGCCTCGGGCGGCAAGTACTCGGTCGTCTGGGTCGACGTCGACGGCTGCGAGAGCACCCCGGACTGCGCGGCGCTGCTGACCACCGTGGTCAAGAACATCCCGGACGCCGTCAAGGACGCCGTGCTCAAGGCCGCCGGTGGCGAGAAGCTCGCCGCCACCCCGGGCTTCGTCGGCAACCTGGCCAACAACGGTGTCTCGATCGCCCCGTACCACGACTTCGACAGCAAGGTCCCGGCGGACCTCAAGGCCGAGGTCGAGAAGCTGAAGGCGGACATCGCCGCCGGCACCATCACGGTCACCTCGAAGGCCCAGCCGACCAAGTGACCGCCGCGTCGGCCGTCGCGATGGGATCATCGGCAGCGGCGGCCGGCGGGCACCGGGCATGACGACCGGCCGTCCCGGCGTCCGTGGGGGAACCCGCGGGTGTCGGGGCGGCCGGTCCGCGCACCGGTCGACCGGCGACCCCGGTGGCCGGCAGCTAGGCTGCACCATCGCTCGCACTCCAGGAGGTTGCGCTGAGACTCGAACTGCGCGGCATCACCAAGCGGTTCGGTGATCTGGTCGCCAACGATCACATCGACCTGACGGTGGAGCCTGGAGAGATCCACGCCCTGCTCGGCGAGAACGGCGCGGGCAAGTCCACCCTGATGAACGTGCTCTACGGGCTCTACCAGCCCGACGAGGGCGAGATCCTGGTCGACGGCCGGCCGCTGAAGCTCAGGGGCCCCTCCGACGCCATCGCCGTCGGGATCGGCATGGTGCACCAGCACTTCATGCTGGTGCCGGTCTTCACCGTGGCCGAGAACATCATGCTCGGCGCGGAGCAGGTCCGCGGCGGCATCGTCGGCTTCCTGGACCGGCGGCGGGCCCGCCGCGAGGTGGCCGAGGTCTCCGCGCGGTACAACCTGCGGGTCGACCCGGACGCGGTGATCGAGGACCTGCCGGTCGGCATCCAGCAGCGGGTCGAGATCGTCAAGGCGCTCACCCGCGACGTCGACCTGCTGATCCTGGACGAGCCGACCGCCGTGCTCACCCCGCAGGAGACCGAGGAGCTGCTCACGGTCATGCGGTCGCTCAAGGCGGCCGGCAAGTCGATCGTGTTCATCACCCACAAGCTCGGCGAGGTCAAGGCCATCGCCGACCGGATCACCGTGATCCGGCGCGGCCGGACCGTCGGCACCGCCTCCCCCGAGGCGAGCCGGGACGAGTTGGCGGCGCTGATGGTCGGCCGCAACGTCCGGCTCACCGTGGACAAGGAGTCCGCCACCCCGCAGCGACCGATCCTGGAGGTCGCCGGCCTGGTCGTCGACGACGACCGGCGGGTCCGCGCGGTGGACGGCGTCGACCTGACCGTACGCGCCGGTGAGGTGCTCGGCGTGGCGGGCGTGCAGGGCAACGGGCAGACCGAGCTGATCGAGGCGATCATGGGGCTGCGCCCGACGCTCGCCGGTACGGTGACCCTCGACGGCGAGTCGATCCACGGCTGGTCCACCAAGAAGGTGCTCCGCGCCGGGGTCGGCTACGTCCCCGAGGACCGCAGCGTCGACGGCCTGGTCAAGGAGTTCAGCGTCGCCGAGAACCTGGTCCTCGACATCTACGACCGGCCGCCGTTCGGCAAGGGCCTGGCGCTGCGGCCGGACGCCATCGCCGCGTCGGCGCGGGAGCGGATCGAACAGTTCGACGTGCGTACCCCGTCGGCGGACGCGGCGGTGGGCACGCTGTCCGGCGGTAACCAGCAGAAGGTGATCGTGGCCCGGGAGCTGTCCCGGCCGCTGAAGCTCTTCATCGCCGCCCAGCCGACCCGGGGCGTGGACGTCGGCTCGATCGAGTTCATCCACAGCCGGGTCATCCGCGAGCGGGACGTCGGCACCGCCGTCCTGGTGGTCTCCAGCGAACTGGACGAGGTGATCGGCCTCGCCGACCGGATCGCGGTGATGTACCGGGGCCGGATCATCGGCATCGTCGGCCCGGACACCCCGCGTGAGGAGATCGGCCTGCTGATGGCCGGCATCACCCCGGACACCCCCGGCACCGCCCCGTCCGGCGGCGCCGCCACCCCCGGCCCGGCGACCCCGGCGGCCACCCCGGGCGCGGCGACCCCGGCGGCCACCCCGGGCGCGGCCACCTCGGGCACAACGACCCCCACCGAGGCGGCCGGCGGTACGACCGGCGGGGTGGCACCGGCATCCGAGCGCCCTGGTAACGAGGACGAGGCATGAGCAACCCGAACCCGGTGTCCGGCTCCCCGGACAAGGAACCGGCGACCGAGGCGGAGCTGACCGCGACCGGCAGGGCCGACCGGGGTGCCACGATGACCTCCCCGAAGCAGCCCGCGCCGGGGCCCCGGCCGACGCTGGGCCGGCTCTTCCTGGACAACCTCTGGGCCGCCAACACGGTCACCGTCACGATCCTCGCGCTGGTCCTGGCGATGCTGGTCGGCGCGGTCCTGATCATCGTGTCGGACCCGGAGGTGCTGGCCACCTACGGCTACGTCACGGCCCGCCCGACCGACGCCCTGAACGCGAGCTGGACGGTGGTCAGCGAGGCGTACGCCAACCTGTTCAAGGGGGCGGTCTTCGACCCGGAGGCGTCCGGCTTCACCGCCGCGCTGAGCCCGATCTCGGAGACCCTCACCTACACCGCGCCGCTGGTCTTCACCGGGCTGTCGGTGGCACTCGCCTTCCGGGGCGGCCTGTTCAACATCGGCGCCCAGGGCCAGGCGACGATGGGGGTGATCCTGGCGGCCGTGGCCGGCTTCGCGCTGCCGCTGCCCCCGGTGGTGCACCTGGTCGTCGCGTTGATCGCCGGTGCGGTCGGCGGCGCGGTCTGGGGTTTCGTGCCCGGCATCCTCAAGGCCCGGACCGGCGCGCACGAGGTGATCAACACGATCATGCTCAACTACGTCGCGGTCTACTTCCTGTCCTGGGTCATCGTGCAGAACGGCGTGCAGAACCCGGACCGGTCGGACGCGATCAGCCGGCCCGTCGACTCGTCGGCGGCGTTCCCCCGGCTGCTCGGCGACGACCTGCGGGTGCACGCCGGCATCCTGCTCGCGGTGCTGGCCACCTGGGCCGTCGCCTGGCTGCTCAACCGGTCGACCCTCGGCTTCGAGCTGCGGGCCGTCGGGGCCAACCCGGACGCGGCCCGGACCGCCGGCATCAGCGTCACCAAGACGTACGTGCTGGTGATGGTGATCGCCGGGATGCTCGCCGGTCTCGGTGGCAGCCAGATGGTGCTCGGCTCCACCGCGAACGCGCTGACCCCGCTGGTGATCGCGCAGATCGGCTTCGACGGCATCCTGGTGGCGCTGCTCGGCCGGGTGAAGCCCTGGGGGGTGCTGCTGGCCGCGCTGCTCTTCGGCGCGCTCCAGGCCGGCGGCAACCGGATGCAGTCGTACTCCGGGATCTCGCTGGAACTGGTCACCGTGCTCCAGGCGCTGATCGTCATCTTCATCGCCGCGCCGGCCCTGGTGAAGGCGATCTTCCAGCTCCGGGCCGCCCGTGCCGCCCGGTTGCAGACGAGCCTCGCGAAGGGCTGGTGAGGCATGTCCACCACCGCTGTCCCCGACGTCGCCGTGGCCGCGGTCGACGAGGGTTTCTGGACCCGCCCCCGCAAGGTCGGCCTGGTCCTGCTGGCGCTGGGTGTGCTCGCCGCCGGGCTGTTCGGGGCGCTGGCGACCGGCCAGCAGGCCCGGTTCACCCTCAGCGAGACCGAGGGCGGCGCGGCGCTGGAGATCCACGGCACCCTGGGCGCGGTCCTGTTCGGGGTCGTCGCCGCGGCGGCCGGCGGCGCGCTGCTGGTCGGGGTGCCGAGGCGCTGGTTCACCGTGCTGCTCGGCGTCGGTCTGGTCGGCTTCGTGCTGAGCTTCCTGTGCTGGCAGGTCTCGGCCGCTCCCGAGGGCCGCAACTTCATGCCGATGGTCAACATCGTGCGGGGGACCTTCATCCTGGCCCTGCCGCTGATCTTCGGCGCGCTGGCCGGGGTGCTCTGCGAGCGGTCCGGGGTGGTCAACGTCGCCATCGAGGGGCAGCTGCTGATGGGCGCGTTCAGCGGCGCACTCTTCGGCAGCCTCACCGGCAGCGTCTGGGTGGGTCTGGTGGCGGCGGCGATCGGTGGCGCGCTCATCTCGCTGCTGCTGGCCGTCTTCGCCATCCGTTACCTGGTCGACCAGGTGGTCATGGGGGTGGTGCTCAACCTGCTGGCGGTCGGCGTCACCGGCTTCCTGTACGAGCGGCTGATGCAGACCAACGCGGAGAAGTACAACAGCGCGCCGCGGTTCGGCAACTGGGAGATCCCGCTGCTGAAGGACATCCCGCTGCTCGGTCCGGCGCTGTTCCGGGGCAACATCTTCCTCTACCTCGGCCTGCTGCTGGTGTTGGTCATCCACTTCGCGCTGTTCCGGACCCGGTGGGGGCTGCGGACCCGGTCGGTGGGCGAGCACCCGACCGCCGCCGACACCCTCGGCGTGAAGGTGCTGCGACTGCGCTACCGCAACGTGCTGCTGGCCGGTCTGGTGGCCGGCATCGGGGGCGCGTCGTACACGCTGGCGCTCTACAGCTTCACCAAGAACATGATCGGCGGTAAGGGCTTCATCGCCCTGGCCGCACTGATCTTCGGCCGGTGGAGTCCGACCGGTGCGCTGCTCGCCGCGCTCTTCTTCGGCTTCGCCGACCAGCTCGCCACCTACCTCGGCGCGATCGGCAGCAGCATCCCCAGCCAGTTCCTGGCGATGCTGCCGTACCTGGCGACCATCCTGGCGGTGGCCGGACTGGTCGGTCGGGTCCGGGCACCCGCCGCCGACGGCAAGCCGTACGTCAAGGGCTGAGACGCGGGCCGGCGCGATCCGTCCCGCCGGGTCGGGTCGTTGTCGGCGACGGGCGCGGTGTGCGGCGGTGACCGGCCGGCACCCGACGGGTGTCCCGGCCGGCTGACCTGGGCAGAATGAGGGATATGAGCGACATCGACTGGAAGCGGCTGCGGGCCGCCGCCACCGAGGTGATGCGGCACGCCTACGTGCCGTACTCCCACTTCCCGGTCGGCGCGGCGGCCCTGGTGGACGACGGCCGGGTGGTGGTCGGCTGCAACGTGGAGAACGCCGGGTACGGGGTGACCCTCTGCGCCGAGTGCGGGGTGGTCTCCGCGCTGCACGCCACCGGCGGCGGACGGCTGGTCGCGATGTCCTGCGTCGACGCGACCGGTGAGCCGCTGATGCCGTGCGGCCGGTGCCGGCAACTGCTCTGGGAGAACGGCGGCCCGGAGTGCCTGGTCGAGTCCAGGACCGGTCCGCTGCGGATGGCGGAGCTGTTGCCGCACGCCTTCGGCGTGGCCGACATCGAGGCCGTCGTCGGCGGAACCCCGGTGCCGGTGGTACCGGACCGGCTGGCCGCCTGGCGGGGTCGGGGGACCGTCTTCGTGCACCCGGACCTCTCCGCCGGGCGGCAGGTCTGGACGGCGTACTGGGAGCGGTCGGCGGGGGACACCGACGAGGCCGGACCGGGGGTGCTGGAGGAGGGGCCGAGCTGGGGCGACCCGGCGGAGGCGATCACCTGGGGGCTGGCCCGTACGCCCAGGGTCGTGGTGGTGGACGCGGAGGGCACCATCTTCTGGGCCGGCGAGGGCGAGCCGCCACTGGAGATCCCGGCCCGCTGGGCCGCCTCCTGAACCGGCCGGCGTCCGGGCCGCTACCTGCAACGACTTCAGAAGGAACTCAACGGTGAGTGCTTTTACCGCGGTCGACGTCATCCGGGCCAAACGGGACGGGGGCGTGCTGAGCGACGGCCAGATCGACTGGGTCGTCGACGCCTACACCCGGGGGCTGGTGGCCGACGAGCAGATGTCGGCGCTGGCCATGGCGATCCTGCTGCGCGGGATGACGGTGCCGGAGATCGCCCGGTGGACCGCCGCGATGATCGCCAGCGGCGAGCGGCTGGACCTGTCGGCGGTGGCCCGGCCGACCGTCGACAAACACTCCACCGGTGGGGTCGGTGACAAGATCACCCTGCCGCTCACCCCGCTGGTGGCGGCCTGCGGCGGCGCGGTGCCGCAGCTCTCCGGCCGGGGGCTCGGGCACACCGGCGGCACGCTGGACAAGCTGGAGTCGATCCCCGGCTGGCGGGCCTCGTTGGGCAACGCCGAGTTCATCGCCCAGCTCCGCGAGGTCGGCGCGGTGATCTGCGCGGCCGGTGACGCGCTCGCCCCGGCCGACCGCAAGCTGTACGCGCTGCGCGACGTCACCGGCACCGTCGAGGCGATTCCGCTGATCGCCAGTTCGATCATGAGCAAGAAGATCGCCGAGGGCACCGGGGCGCTGGTCCTCGACGTCAAGGTCGGCTCCGGCGCGTTCATGAAGAACGTGGCCGACGCCCGTGAGCTGGCCGGGACCATGGTGGCCCTCGGCGACGCGCACGGGGTCAAGACGGTCGCCCTGCTCACCGACATGTCCACCCCGCTCGGCCTGACGGTCGGCAACGCGGTCGAGGTGACCGAGTCGGTGCAGGTGCTGGCCGGCGGCGGCCCGCCCGACGTGGTGGAACTGACCCTGGCACTGGCCCGGGAGATGCTCGACGCCGCCGGCCTGCCCGACGCGGACCCGGCCGCCGCGCTGCGCGACGGGCGGGCCATGGACGCCTGGCGGGCGATGATCCGCGCCCAGGGCGGTGACCCGGACGCCCCGCTGCCCACCCCCAACGAGGTGGAGACGGTGCGCGCCGGGGCCGACGGGTTCGTCGGGTCGGTCGACGCGTACGCCATCGGGGTGGCCGCGTGGCGGCTCGGTGCCGGTCGGGCCCGCAAGGAGGACCCGGTCAGCGCCGCCGCCGGGGTCGTGCTGCACAAGCGTCCCGGCGACCCGGTACGGGCCGGCGACCCGCTGTACGAGCTGCGGACCGACGACCCGGCGCGGCTGCCGGCGGCGCGGGCCGAGGCGGACCGAGCGGTCCGGGTCACCGCCGCCGCGCCGCCGCCGTCGCCGCTGGTCATCGAGCGGATCGACTGAACCGCCGGCCCGGTCACGACCGGTGCGGCCGATCGGGGTGGCCGGCATGGCGCTGGTCGCCACGGAACGTTATTCTCCCTGGCCAGGGGGATCGAACGGCGGTGACGCCGACGTGAGCAGACAGGGAATCCGACCGTGCTGGTAGCCGCCCCGGATCCACGGGAGGTCCGCGAGGCGAGCCTCGACGAGTTGTCCCGGCTCGGCCTGCCGCTGCCGCCGACCAAGTTTCCCCTGGTGTGGGAGCCGGGCGACGAGATCGAGCTGCGGCCCACCGGGGAGATCGAGGCCCGTATCGCGGTGCTGCACCTGATCCTGGCCCGGTGCTTCGGGATGCCCGCGCAGACCGCGATGAGCTGGCTGCTCGATTCCCACCTGGTCGACATGGTCACCCCGCCGGAGTGGCAGTTCGTGGTGGGCGGCCGGGGCGACCACCGCTCGTTCGTCCTGCACCACGACGCGCTCTTCTCGCTGTCCTGGGTGCTCGGCCTGAGCAAGCAGCTCGACCCGACCGTGCCGGTGGACGAGCGGCTGGTGGAACGGATGCCGTACCTCGCCGGTGGGGAGACCTTCGACCAGTGGCGGGCCCGGATCCTGGCCGCTCCGCAGCACCCGGCGGACGCCGCCGCCCTGCTCGACCTGCACTACTGCCTGGACTGGGCGTACCTGGAGGTGGAGCGGTCGGGGCACCGGCTGCCCGGTCTGGTGGACGCGAACGCGATCGGCCAACGCCGCTGGGCGTTGGAGTGGGCGGTGATGCTGCGCGGGCCGTACCACGACGAGCCGCCCGGCTGGGAAGAGGTCGACCTCTCCACCTGACCCGGTCCGGGTGCCGTGCCCGGTGCCCCGCCGGGGTCGCCGGGTCGCCGGCCGGGTGCGGGCCGTCGCAGGTCGGCGGGTCAGCTGCCGAGTCGGGTCGTGCCGGAGGTCAGCGGGGACGCCAGACGGTGAGTCGTACCGAGGCGGTCACGGTGACCGGTGCGGGCAGGGCGTCGATCGCCACGGCGAGCCGGTGCGGGTCGGTGTGCCAGGCGCTCGGCCCCATCCCGACCAGGGTGGTGACCTCGGCCCGGTCCAGCGGGAGCCGGGCGGTGTGCACGGTGGCGTGGTGCGGGGTGAACCGGCCGGAGAGGCTGTCGGCGACCCGGTCGGCCTTGGCCGGGTCGACCCGCAGCAGCCCGAGCACGTCGACCAGTTCGGCCAGGTGGTCATCGGTGGGGGTGACCACCAGCAGCGCCCCGGCCGGGTGGAGCACCCGGTGGAACTCGTCGCCGTTGCGCGGCGCGAAGACGTTGAGCAGCACGGCGACCGAGTGGTCGGCCAGCGGCAGCGGCCGCCAGGTGTCGGCGAGTGCGGCGGCGGCGCGCGGGTGGGCGCGGGCGGCGCGGCGCAGCGCCGGCTTGGCGACGTCCAGGGCCAGGCCGACGGCGTCGGGCAGCGCCGCCAGCACCGCCGCGAGGTGCCGCCCGGTCCCCGCTCCGGCGTCCACCACCAGCGGGTACGCCCCGAGGCCGGCGGCACCCGCGTGGGCCGCCGCCTCGGCCAGCGCCGCCGAGATGACGTCGTAGTGCCCGGCGGCGAGGAAGTCGGCCCGGGCGGCGACCATCGCGGGGGTGTCCCCGGCGTGCGGGGCGCGGCCGGTGAGCAGGTTGACGTACCCCTGGCGGGCCAGGTCGAAGCTGTGCCGGCGGGGGCAGCGCAGCGCGCGGGCGTCGGTGGCGGCGGCCAACGGCCCGGCGCAGACCGGGCAGCGCAACCGGGCGACGACCAACGGATGCCCCGCGTCGACGGGCCGCGCGAGGTCGTCGGGTCGGGCCGGGTCGTCGGGTCGGGCCGGGTCGTGAGGGCGTGCCGGGTTGTCGGGCCGGGCCAGGTTGTCGGGTCGGGCCGCGTCGTCGGGTCGGGCCGGGTTGTCGGGTCGGGCCGGGTCGACGGGCTGCCCGGACGGGTGCGGCGCGCTCACCGCAGCAGCCTACGGCGCAGGCCCGACGGGACCGTCGAGGTGTCCGGGCCGCCCCGGTCGACGCCACGGCGCGGACCTGCGGTGCCCGGGCCGGGTCCGGCGCGGTGGCGGCCCCCGCGAGCCTGGTCGTGGGTCGTCGGTGCGCGTGACTAGGGTCGGGGGATGGTCGCAATCCGATACGAGGACATCGTCAAGGTCCCGAAAGCGCTGCTGCACGATCACCTCGACGGCGGCCTGCGGCCGGCGACGGTCGTCGAGCTGGCCGCCGAGGTGGGGCACGAACTGCCGAGCACCGATCCGACGGCGCTCGGCCGATGGTTCGCGGAGGCGGCGAACTCCGGTTCGCTGGAGCGCTACCTGGAGACCTTCGCGCACACCGTCGCCGTCATGCAGACCGCCCCGGCGCTGCGCCGGGTGGCCCGCGAGTGCGCGCTCGACCTGGCCGCCGACGGCGTGGTGTACGCGGAGGTCCGGTTCGCCCCCGAGCAGCACCTGGAGCAGAACCTCACCCTGGACGAGGTGGTCGAGGCGGTCGTCGCCGGCTTCGTCGAGGGCAGCGCCGAGGCCGCCGCGGCGGGCACCCCGATCCGGGTCGGCACCCTGCTCACCGCGATGCGGCACGCCGCCCGGTCACAGGAGATCGCCGAGTTGGCCGTCCGGCACCGCGACGCCGGGGTGGTGGGCTTCGACATCGCCGGTGCCGAGGCGGGTTTCCCGCCCACCCGGCACCTGGACGCCTTCGAGTACCTCCAGCGGGAGAACTTCCACTTCACCATCCACGCCGGCGAGGCCTTCGGATTGCCGTCGATCTGGCAGGCCATCCAGTGGTGCGGGGCGGACCGGCTCGGTCACGGGGTGCGGATCGTGGACGACGTCACCCCGGGTCCGACGCCGACGCTCGGCCGGCTGGCCGCCTACGTGCGGGACAAGCGGATCCCGCTGGAGCTGTGCCCGTCGTCGAACGTGCAGACCGGGGCGGTGGCGTCGATCGCCGACCACCCGATCGGGCTGCTGCGGGAGTTGCGGTTCCGGGTGACGGTGAACACCGACAACCGGTTGATGAGCGGCACCTCGATGTCCCGGGAGATGGCGTTGCTGGTGGAGAACTTCGGCTACGGCTGGGCGGAGCTCCAGTGGTTCACCGTCAACGCGATGAAGAGCGCGTTCATCCCGTTCGACGAGCGGCTGGCCATCATCGACGAGGTGATCAAGCCGGCGTACGCGAAGCTGATCGGCTGACTCACCGGTGCGGGTGGCCGGCGACCAGGTCGGCCACCCGGCGCAGGACCTCCCGGGCGTGGGCCGCCTCGGCGCCGAGGCCGGTCTGTCGGCGCAGCACCGCCGGTTCGGCGCGCAGCAGCGCCACCCCGCGCCGGATCAGCACCCGGGGTGCCTTGCGCTGCTCGGCCAGGTCGCGGGCCAGCCGACGGACGAAGGTCGCCCCGCGTGGCCGGCGCAGCGCGTACGCCCCGGCGAGGATGCCCCGGCGACGGCACTCCTCGACTATCTCGGCAGCGAAAATCCCTTCGGCGATGAAGAGTGGCGATCCGGTCACCTCAAATGGCCGGGTGGCCACTTGTCGATCGGCGCCGATCGCATAGACCGGCACATCGGTCCGGCCGTGCCGGGCCAGTCGGGCAATTGTCTCCACGGCGGTTTCCGCGTCCCACGACTCGGGCGCGTCCCAGTCGACCAGTCCGTTCTGTCGCGGCAACGTAGGGTCATCGCCGTTCTTGTAGAAGTCGTCCAGACAGAGTACGGGGAGACCGGTTCGATGAGCTATGTACGACTTTCCGGACCCGGAGGGGCCGGCCAGCAGGACAACGCGGTGGGGATAGTCCATTACTTTGAGTAACTCCGGCCAGACAGATTGCGATCAAATTGCATCAACATCTCATCACACCTCCGGTGACCGACAACCTGGGCTTTCTCTTTCAGGGGAGGCGTGATGGAATCTCGGAGGTCCGACCCGCCGGGTCGGTTGCTGGGCGTTGCCCGTGGCAACGCGGAGACGCTGTAATCGCGAGGGCGGTGACGTGAGCAAACGGCCAACGACGGCGGGCTCCTTCCTGTCGCGTCTGCGTCGGCCGGCCGGCCGGCTCCGCGACATGCCGATCTGGTCCAAGCTCGGCCTGATCATGATCGTGCCGACCATCGCCACGGTCGTCGTGGGCACCAGCGGCCTGGTGGACCACCTGCAGACGCTCAACAACGCCAACCGGGCGGGTGACCTGGCCAATCTGGTCGGTTACTCCGGTGACCTGGTCAACACCCTCCAGGACGAACGCACCAACGCCGTCCTGCTGCTCGGCTCCCCCAAGGGGCAGGCCCGGGCGCAGTACCAGGAGGCGTACAACCGGGTCAGCCAGCGGGTCGACCAGTCCAAGGTGCCCTACTCGCAGCAACGCGCCGAGATCGAGGGCCTGCCGGCGACCCTGGAGACACAGCTCGACCGGATCGACGGCGACCTCACCGAGATGCCCGGCATCCGCAGCCAGGTCTACAACGGCAAGCTCCGCCTCAGCGAGGCGGTCAGCCGGTACACCGGTCTGATCAACAACCTGATCACCATCCGCGACTCGGCGACCCAGCTCGCCGGCGACAACGACCTGAGCGACCAGATGCGGGCCGCCGCCGCGATGGCACGGGCCAAGGAGTACGCCTCGGTCCGCCGGATCGCGGTGCACCAGGTGCTGCTGCAGAAGGCGTACACCCCGGCCCTGCGGGAGCTGTACATCTCCAGCAACACCGGTGAGCAGCAGGCGCTCCAGAGTTTCCAGGCGGTGGCGACCCGCGCCGAGCGCGAGTTCCAGGACCAGAGCGTCTCCGGCTCCGACCGGCGTCAGGCGGACATCTACGCCGGCCAGGTCAGCGCGCTGAACAGCGACAGCCTGGACGGCCTCACCTTCACCACCGACCAGTGGGACGCGGCCATGGTCGCGTACGCCCAGCTCAACCGCTCCGTCGAGGTACGCCTCGACAGCGACGTCGTGGCCAAGGCCGACGAGCTGCGCTCCGACGTCCAGCGTCAGGTCTTCCTGGAGACCGGCCTGCTGCTCAGCATGCTGCTGCTGGCGATCCTCTTCGCCTACCTGGTCGCCCGGTCGATGGCCCGATCCCTGCGCGAGCTGCGTCAGGGTGCCCTGTCGATCGCCCAGTTCGGCCTGCCGCAGGCGGTGGCCCGGCTGCGCGACCCGCAGTTCACCGGCCAGCAGTCCCCGGCCCAGCTCGCCAACCAGATCGCCGAGCCGCTGCCGGTCCGCAGCCGGGACGAGTTCGGCCAGGTGACCGAGGCGTTCAACGCCGTCCACCTGGAAGCCGTCCGGACCGCCGCCGAGCAGGCCGCGCTCCGTTCCTCGGTCGCGACGATGTTCGTCAACCTCGCCCGCCGCTCACAGATCCTGGTCGACCGGCTGATCGGCCACCTCGACCGGCTGGAGCGCGGCGAAGAGGACCCGGACCGCCTGGCCGAGCTGTTCCAGCTCGACCACCTCGCCACCCGGATGCGCCGCAACGACGAGAACCTGCTGGTCCTCGCCGGTGCCGACTCGACCCGGGTGCAGCGGGAGCCGGCCGCCCTGATCGACGTGCTGCGTGCCGCGCAGTCCGAGGTCGAGCACTACACCCGGATCGAGTTCGGGATCATCGACCGGGACATCGAGGTCTCCGCGCACGCGGTCAACGACCTGGTCCACCTGGTCGCCGAGCTGTTCGACAACGCGACGGCGTTCTCCCCGCCGGATTCCCAGGTGATGGTCGAGGCCCGCCGGGTCGGCGACCGGGCGTCGCTCTACGTCGAGGACCGGGGCATCGGCATCAGCGCCGAGCAGTTGGCCGACCTCAACGAGCGGCTCGCCACCCCGCCCCAGGTCGACGTGGCCGTCTCCCGGATGATGGGCCTGGTCGTGGTCGCCCGGTTGGCGTCCCGGCACGGCGTCAAGGTGGAGCTGCGTCCCGGCACCGACCGGGGCACGGTGGCCGAGGTGGTCCTGCCCACGTCGGTGCTGGTGCCCCGCGCCCTCACCGGCCGGGCACCGGGCACCCCGGGTCTGCCGGCCGCCGGCCCGCAGTTCGGCGGCGCCCCCACCCCCGCCTTCGGTGGTTCCGGCTCCCCGGCCCCGGCCTTCGGTGGCTCCGGCTCCCCGGCCCCCGCCCTCGGCGGTGCCCCGGCCTTCGGGGCACTGCCCGCGCTCGGCAACGGCCAGCCGTCGGCCGCCCGGCACGGCGAGTCCGGCAACCAGGTCACCTTCGGCGGACGCCCCTTCGACCCGGCTCCGCGCAACGGTTCCCCCGCCCCCGCCAACGGTGGCCGGGGGATGCCCGCCTGGTCGGACCTCACCGGTGCCGGCGGGATCAACGGCGGGGACGCCTTCACCCCGCGCAGCACGAACGGCCAGCAGATCGACCCGCTGCCCCAGCGGCGCAGCGGCGACGACCCGGATAGCACCGGGCAGCAGCCGGTCATCCCGCGTCAGCTGCCGAGCAGCCCGGAGGCCCGGCCGTACAGCTCCCCGCCGGTCCCGCCGGTGTCGGCACCGCCGCTGCCCCCCTCGTACCCGTCCGCGCCGGTCTCCGGGCAGCCCGTCTCCGGCTACCCGGTGTCGGGTCAGCCGGCGTCCGGCTACCCGGTCTCCGGTCAGCCGGTGTCGGGCCAGCCCGTCTCGGGTTACCCGGTGTCGGGTCAGCCGGTCTCCGGTCACCCGGTGTCGGGCCAGCCCGCCGCGGGATATCCGGTGTCCGCGTCGCCGTACGCCAGCCAGCCGGGTCCGGTCGCGCCGGTCTCCGCGTCGCCCGGCGCCCCGCTGCCGTCCCGGCCGACCTCGGGCGGTGCCGCGCCGGGTGCCGCCGCGCCGCCGGCCTGGCCGCCGGTGGCCAACCCCGAGCGGGACACCGCCACCCCACCGGTCCCCGAGCGGCTCGCCGCCGCCCTGGACATGACCACCGAGCTGCCCCGGGTGCCACGCTCCGAGCCGGCGGCGCCGGCCCCACGGCAGCCCGTGGCACCGCCGGTGCGGGCCGGGCAGGCGTCGTCGGTCGGTCAACGGCCGTCGGCCCCGCAGCAGGCACCCCAGCAGCGGTACGCGGACGAGACGATGGAGCTGCCGATCTTCCGGGAGCTCGAATCGGCCTGGTTCCGTACCCGCAAGCCGGGTCCGGACGAGGCACCCGGTGCCCGCCAGCCGGCGGGCGGCGGCACCATGACCGCGCGGTCCACCACGGCCGGCCCCGCCGTTCAGTACCCCGCCCCAGGGACGACAGGTAGCGCACCGATGGCAGAGACTGCGCCGGCCGGAGGTATGCCGCGCGACAACGGGACGACGAACGGCGGCCTCCCCGGTCGCGGTGACGGCCCGGCGACCCGTCGCCCCGCCCCGCAGCCCACCGCCTGGCAGACCGCCGCCGACGACGGCTGGCGGGCGGCGGTGGCCGCGACCGAGGCACCGGTGGCCGGGACCACCCAGACCGGCCTGCCGAAGCGGACGCCGATGGCGCAGCTCGTGCCGGGGGCGATCGAGAAGCCGGCCGCGTCGGTGCAGCGACGTACACCGGAAGCGGTCAGGGGTCTGCTCTCGGCCTACCATCGAGGTGTGCAACGTGGCCGGACCACCTCGGACAACCCCACCAACCCGGACGCCACTCCGGGCGGGCAGCAATCCTCGCCGTCTGGCTTCGGCCCGGCGGGCGGGAGCGGGCAGAAGGAGCAAGAGGGATGACAACTACGCAGGATCTTGGTTGGTTGCTGGCCAACTTCGCCGACCGGGTGCCGGGTGTCGCACACGCGGTCGCGGTATCCGCCGACGGCCTGCTCCTCGCTTCGTCGCGCGACCTGCCCCGGGACCGGGCCGACCAGCTGGCCGCGATCGCGTCCGGCCTGGTCAGCCTGACCCAGGGGGCGGCCCGTTGCTTCGAGGGCGGCGCAGTGTTGCAGACCGTCGTCGAGATGGACAACGGCTTCCTGTTCCTGATGTCCATCTCGGACGGGTCGTCGTTCGCCGTGCTGGCCGCCCGCAGCTGCGACGTCGGTCAGGTCGGCTACGAGATGGCGTTGCTCGTCGACCGGGTGGGTGACGCGCTCACCCCGCAGGCCCGTACGGCCGTCGGAATGATGGGCTGATCGGGCTGGCCATCCGGTCGGCACGGGACGACGACAACAACGACGGGTTCCACCGGGTGAGAACCGGTGCCGGGTACGAAGGAGGTGAGCGGCTACATGATCGATCGTGACGAACCGACAGGCGCGTTGGTCCGACCGTACGCCGTGACCCGTGGTCGTACCCGTCCCCGGCTCGACATCGCCCTGGAGGCGCTCGTCGAGACGACGGTGCGCGGTCGCGCTGCTGCCGGTGGCAACGGCGGTCAGGGCCGGGAGCACCAGTACATCGCCGCGCTGTGTGACGGACGCGTGCAGTCGCTGGCCGAGATCGCGGCCCGGATGCAGCTTCCGCTCGGCGTGGCCCGGGTGCTCATCGCCGACATGGCGACGGACGGCCTGGTCGCGGTCCACGAGCCGACCATTCTGGACGACTCGGACGACGCGGTGGGCACTGAACTGCTGGAGAGGGTGCTGAGTGGACTTCGCAGGCTCTGACATGTCGCAGCGACCGCCTGCCCCGAACGGGCGTGTGACGTCGGCGAAGATCGTTATCGCCGGTGGGTTCGGCGTCGGCAAGACGACGCTGGTCGGTTCGGTCTCGGAGATCACACCGCTGACCACCGAGGCCATCATGACCTCTGCCGGCGTGGGCGTCGACGACACCCGGCAGGTGCCGGGCAAGACGACGACCACGGTGGCGATGGACTTCGGCCGTATCTCGATCGATCGGGATCTGATCCTGTACCTGTTCGGTACGCCCGGTCAGACGCGGTTCTGGTTCATGTGGGACGAGCTGGTCCGGGGTGCTATCGGTGCCGTGGTCCTGGTCGACACCCGCCGGTTGGCCGACTGCTTCGCGGCGATCGACTTCTTCGAGCACCGACGGTTGCCGTACCTGGTGGCCATCAACTGCTTCGACGGGATGCAGTACCACGACCCGCAGGACGTCCGGGACGCGCTGGCGATCTCGACCGACGTCCCGGTAGTGGCCTGCGACGCGCGTAACCGCGAGTCGACCAAGCACGTGTTGATCTCGCTGGTCGAGTACGTGCTGACCATGCGTCGTTCGCGCGCGGCGGCACCGGCCTGACCGTTTCGACGCGCCCGGTGGCGGCTCCGGCCGTGACCGGGCGCGTCCGCGTGTGCGGACGACGGCCCTGCCGACCGTCGGCGGCGCTGATGGTCGCCACGCCGACAGGCCGGGCACACCTACCTGGGTGTGCCCGGCCTCTTCGTGGGGTTCGTCAGGACCGGTAGCCGGCGGACCGGAACTCGTACTCCCGGTCGTCCTCCCGCTCGGTCGGATCCCGGCTGAAGTCCCAGCCGCCGGCGGCCTCACGACCCGGCCGACCGCCGACGGCGAAGCCGCCGATCTCCTGTCCGCGCCGCCAGCCCCGGAAGTAACCGGTGGTGTTCTCGGCGAGGCTCGCCGCGTCCCGGACGATCCGCAGCGGACGCTCCTCGCGCAGCGGCGAGCCGGGCACCAGATTGGCCTGGGGAACCCGCTTGGGTAGCCCGGCCGGGGTTTCCGCACCCACCGCCGGGCTCGCCACCTTTTCGGCGGCCTGCCAGCCGGTGTCCGCGGTGGACGACCATTGCAGGTCACTCTCGTCGCCGTGCCCGACGAACCATGCCGACTTGGCCTGGGCGAAGATCAGCAGGTCACCGTCGCCTTCGTCGGAAACCGGCGGCGGCCGGTGCTCCATCGGCGGGGGACGGCGCTCGACCGGCTCCGGCCGACGGTCCAGGCTGGCCCGATCGCTGCGGGTCGGCCGCTCGGGACGGTCGAGGGGTTCCGGTCGGTCGAGGCGCTCGGGACGGTCGAGGCGCGCGGCCCGGTCCGGCCGGTCGAGTCGCCCGGGACGGTCGACCCGGGTGGGACGGTCGAGGTGTTCCGCCCGGTCCAGACGTTCCGGACGCTCGGACCGGGTGGGCCGCCCGGAACGACCGGCCTGCTCCCGGTCCACCAGGCGCAGAGGCGGGGTGTCCAGGTGCGGTTCGGCGGTGTCGGGGCCGTCCCGCAGCGCCCGGTCGGCCAGCGGCGGCGGCTCCACCAGCCGCAGCATCGGCGGCTCCTGGGGCAGGTCGTCGGCGAGCCACGGCGGGGTGACCCGACGCCCGGCCCCGGGGTCGGCAGGAGCGTCCGTCGAGCGACCGGCGCGCTCACCGTACGCCGGGACCACCGGGTTGGCGGCGGAGCTGTCGGCCGGATCCTCGGGGTTGTTGACCAGTGGCCAGTTCGCCCGGGAGCCGGGTGGGGCGGTCGGCTCCGGCTCGGGGCGGGAGAGCGGCACCGGGACGTTCAGGTCGGTCGCGCTGAAGCCTCCGGTGGGCGTCGAGAGCGCGCCGGTGGTCTTGGGTCGGGGCGGGATCACGGTGCGCTGCCGTTCGGCCCGGGCGTTGTTGATCGCGGCCGTGGTGAGGGTCGGCCGGAACGGCTCACCGGCCTCGGCGGGCGGCACGTTGCCGCGCTGCGCCGGGGCGATCGGAGTGATGCCCGGCGGAGGCGGCGGAGGGGCCGAGACCGGCCGGTTGGCCGGCGCGTCCATGCCCCGCCGGATCGGCGGGATCATCGTCGTCGGGGCGTCCGACGCCGATCGGGCCGACGCGGCCGGGTCGACGCGTCCGGGCGGCGCCGAGGTCGGCAGCGTGGACACGGCTGCCGGGGTCACCGGCCGGGGGGCCACCGGCGGCGGGGCTACCGGGGCGGGGGCGACCGGCGGCGGACCGAGCGGCCGGGGGACGGCCGGCGACGCACCGCCGGGGACCGGCTCGGGGCGGCTGCGCCGACCGGTCGGGACGGGCGGCGCCGGCTCGACGGGCCGCACCGGACGCAGCCCGGTGCCGGTGCCGCTGATGCCGGTCAACTCGCCGACCTGCTCACCCCGGCGGGCGGCGGCCCGGCGGCCCGGCAGTGGACTCGGGACGCTGACCCGGGTGCTGAGCGCGCTCACCAGCGCCTCGCAGCCGGCGTCGCAGGCGCGTACCGCGGCGACCGACTGCCGGACCGTCTCGGCTACGGCTGAGGTGAGCGCGCGGTTGACGGTGGCCCGGCGCGGCGTCTCGGAGATGGCCACCCGCAGCGCGGTGACCGCCGCCTCGATCTCTCCGGCCTCGGCCACCCCGTCGGCGGTGAGCTGCGCGGTCACCGCCTCGGCGGCCACCGACAGGTCGCGGCCCCGGGCCGAGGTCCCGCCGAGCATGTTCGGCTCGGGCAGCGCGTCGAGGACGGCCAACGCCACCGGCTCGGCCGGGTCCGGGTACGCCCGCAGGGCGGCCGGGTAGAGCTCCCGGAGCACCTCGCGCAGCGCCACGGCGGCGGAGTGCCGGCCGCTGGACAGGGCGGCGTGCGCCGCGAGGACCTGCTTGAAGCCGGCCAGGTCCCGGGAGGCCGGGAGGGTCACCGCGGAGAGCGCGCCGGCCTGGAGGGCGCGGGCCAGGCCCACCGCCCGCCGCTCGGCCGGCGCGGACTGCATCTCGTCCAGGGAGTCGTCGTCGGCGAACCGCTCGGCGAAGTCGTCGACCGAGTCGTCGTCGGCGATCGCCAGTGGACGGCCCGCCGCGCTCAGCAGCGAGGTGACCGCGTGGTCGTCGCTGTCGGCCGCGATGGCCACGCCGCTCGGCCCACCCGACCGCTCCACGAGGAGCGTGACGAGCTGGGCGTAGCCCGCCGCGTCGTCACCGATCTCGTAGACATGCAGCAGACGGCCTGCGTCGTCGACCACGGCGGACGTCAGCGTCGATCCGGCCGAGGCCGGTCGGTCGGCCGGATCTGCCGAGGCCAGACCGCAGTACACGCGCACGAGCGCCACGGCGTCGTCCTCCTCCCGGGACACAGGTCTATTCTCTGCCAGCCAATGATGCTCCCCGCTCAGCGTCAGTCGCGCCAGTCCACGACGGCAGAGATCTTGCCGACAATGGTGCGCCATCCCAGACTCGCGGTCTGTGCGCCGATTTTCTTCAGCCGCCTACGGCCGAGAAATCCACCGACTCCGCCGTTGACAGAAGCGCGGAGCGCCTCGTCGAGGTCGTCCAGGCTGGAACCGGCCGAGAGCATGTCCAGCACGGCGGGTAGCCGCAGCGCATAGGACAGGTCACGGGCCACCTCGCCGGCCTCGATCAGGAGGGTCGGATCCCACGTGTCGTGTCCGCCGCGCAGGTTCTCCACGACCAGGTCGAGTTCGTAGGTGTCCTCGTCACGCGGAGCGATGTCGGCCGGCTCCACCCGTTCGGACAGTTCATTCCAACCGTCCAGTTGAGACAGGTCGTGGGGTGCGCCGGACCGGATGAAGGTGACGAGCGATTCGGGCGTCTTGAACAGCAGCAGCCGGCCCTTGTGGCTCAGGAAGACCGGCACCTCCTCGTCGCCGTCCGCGTCTTCCTCGTCGCCGTCCGCGTCCTCGTCGGCGCTGTCGGCGTCGGTGTCCGTGGCGTCGGTGTCCGTGCCGTCGGCGTCGCGCTTGCCGTCGGCGCGCTTGCCGTCGGCGTCGTCCTTCCGGTCGGCGTCGTCCTTCCGGTCGGCGTCGTCCTCGTCGTCCTCGGCCGAGAGGGCGGCGAACTCCTCGTCGAGGATCACCACCTCCTCGTCGTCCTCGGTCTCGACGACCTGGCGGCGGGCCAGGAAGGGGTCGTCCTCGTCGCGCTCGGCGACGTCCGTCGGGGTCAGCTCACGCGCGGACCGGTACGCCCGGAGCGTGAAACCGGTGCCGGCGGGCAGGGCGATCTCGACCGGATCGATGCTGAACTCGTCCCAGAGCGAGCGGTCGACCGTGCCGGGCTCCAGGTCCGGCCCGTCGGTGTCGCCGAGGTCGGGTTCGTCGGCGTCGGGCCGTTGGGGCGACTGGCGGGCCACGCTGACCTCCGTGTGCGTCGGGTTGCCCACTCGGCGGCACTGCGGCTGCCAAGTGACTCTGGGCACATACCCTAATGGGCGTCCGTCCATCGGCCGACCCCGCACCCCGACGGCGGTCGAAACCCGGCGATCGCTGGCGGTCCGGCCGCTGGACAAGTAGCGTAGCTACGTATGAAGGCTCAGGCACTGCACGGCCACCTCGACGCCCTGCTGATGGCCGTGCTGGAGCAGGGCGAACTGCACGGTTACGCCGTCATCGAGGCGCTGCGCGCCCGCAGCGACGGCCAGCTCGACCTGCCGACCGGCACCATCTACCCGGCGTTGCGCCGCCTGGAGCGGGCCGGCCACGTGGCCAGTTCCTGGAGCACCGTCAACGGCCGGGAACGGCGCACCTACCGGCTCACCGACTCCGGACGGGCGTCGCTGGCCGGCGAGCGGGCCGGTTGGCGCGAGTTCAGCGCCACCGTCGGCCGCTTCCTCGACCCCGCCGGTCCGGCCGCCGCGCCGGCCTGATCCCGCGCCGGCCTGATCCCGCGCCGGCCTGATCCCGCGCCGGCCTGATCCCGCGCCGGCCTGATCCCGCGCCGGTCGGCCACGGCCGGGTGACCTGACCGGCCGCCGGCCCCACCCCGCACCGGTCGCCGGTCGTCGACGGTGGACCCGGGGCTCCGGTCGCCGCGACGTGCCGCGTCGCCGGTCAGCGGGCCGCGGTCAGCCAGGAACGGCTGGCCCGGAACAGCGAGAAGTGCGCGGCTCCGGCCAGCACCGCCCCGACGATCATCGGTGGCCAGGTCAGGGCCGCCTCCCACAGCCCGACCGACCAACCGAAGAGCGCCGTCCCGGCGACCGCCCCGACAGCCAGCGTGCCGACCAGCCCCAGCCCGAGCAGCCGACCCGCCGGTGTGGTGGCCCGCCCCCGCCGGGCCGCCCGACGCCCGGACAGCAGGACGGCCAGCGCCAGCCCGGCCACGGCCAGCCAGACCGCGTCCAGCGACCCGGCGAGCACCTGGTAACCGGCCGGCGGCGGCGTCCCGCCGTCGCTCCAACTCGACCCCTGCCAGGTCAGGTCCCCGCCGGCCGACAGCACCACGGCGATGCCCAGCGCCCGCCGGGACAGCCCTCGCAGCGCCCCGGCGGCCAGTTCCGCCTGGTACGCCGGAACCAGCTCGCCCGGCGTCCCGAAGTCGGCCACCGCGCGCCGTTCGGCCTCCCGCGCCGGCAGCCCCCCGTCCCGGTACGCCTCGGTGGCGTCGTGCAGCGCGTCCCGTACCTCGCGGAGCAGTTCGGTCTTCAGCCGCCTCGGGCCGTGCAGCCGGGACGTCAGGTCACGGAGCCGCTCGTCGATCCCCACCTCGTCGCAGGCACGCATGGCACCACCCTGCCACGGCCGGCGCACCGACGCGTCGGGGAGATTCCCGGACCCACGACCCACGACCGGGATCCCGACCTCGGACCCGCGCCCCGGCCCCCGCCCCCGGCTGGAGCCGCCCCCGGCCGGAGCCGCCCCGGTCGGCGGGGTCAGGGTGGCGGGGTCAGGGCGTCAGCGCCAGGTACCCGCGCTCGGCGGCCTCCTGGAGCAACCACTGGTCCCGGTACCAGCCGGGGGTGGCCACCAGGTCGGCGTGCCGTCCACGTTGGATGACCCGCCCGGCGTCCAGGACCACGACCTCGTCCAGGCCGGCCAGCCCGCTCAGCCGATGGCTGATCAGCAGCACCGAGTGCCCGGCGGGGGTGGCCGCCAGCGCCCCGGCGAGCACCGCGTCGGCGGCGACCGGGTCGAGGCCCTCGGTCGGCTCATCCAGCACCAGCACACCGGGAGCGGCGAGCAGTGCGCGGGCCAACGCGAGTCGTTGCCGCTGCCCGCCGGAGAGCTGCCCGCCCTCCTCACCGACCAGGGTGTCCCAACCGTCCGGCTGCTCCCGCACCCAGTCCAGCAGGCCGGCGGCCCGGCTCGCGTCGGCCAGCTCCGCCTCGCCCGCGTCGGGTCGGCCGAGCAGCAGGTTCTCCCGTACCGAGGCGTGGAAGACGTACGCCTCGGCGAGTAGCCCGCCGATCATCCGGGGCAGTTCCTCGGGCGGGTACGCCGACACGTCCCGCCCGGCCAGGGTGGCCCGGCCGGCGTCGGGTACCACCGCACCGGTCAGCACGGCCGCCAGCGTGCTCTTGCCGGCGCCGCTGGGGCCCACCACGGCGATCCGCCGGCCGGCGGGCAGGTCGAGGTCGATTCCGGCCAGGGCGGGCGGGGCACCCTCCCGGTAGCGGACGACGACCCCGTCGAAGCGCACGTCGTACCCGGCCGCGGTGCCGGCGTCCGGGGCCGCCGGCTCCGGCCGCCGGGGCGCGGGCTCGTCGAGCAGGGCGGCGACCCGGGACAGGCCGGCGCGCAGCTGGGTACGCTGCCGGGCCGCGCCGACCAGCGCCAGCGCGATCTCCACGGCGGCGAGGGCACCGATCGCGAGTACGCCCACCAGCACCCCGCCCACCTGCGCACGGAGGGCGGTGAGCACGACTCCGGCAGCGGTCAGCCCGGCCACCAGCACCCCGGCCGCGTCCACCGCGAACCCGGTCGCGGCGAGCCGGCGCTCCAGCCGGGCCAGCCGGTCGGCGCGTCGGGTCGCGGCCCGTAGCGCCTGGCCGGTGGCGCCGAAGGCGGCCAGGTCGGCGGCACCCTGGGTGAGGTCGACGGCGTCGGTGGCGAGCGCCCCGCGCAGCGGCGCCACCTCGTCGGCGGCCCGTCGGGTCAGCGCGGTGGCCAACATCGGCAGCGCCACCCCGGCGACCAGCAGGCCGACCGTGAGCACCCCGGCGGCGGGCAGCGAGATCAGGGCGGCCCCGCCGACGGCCACCACCCCGACCAGGGCCGCCGCCGCCCCCGGGACGAGCACCCGCAGCAGCAGGTCCTGGACCGCCTCCACGTCGGAGACCAGCCGGCTCAGGGCGTCGCCGGTACGGTGGACGGCCCGGCCGGGGCAGGCGGCGAGGGTGGCGAAGACCCGGGTGCGGACGTCGGTGACCAGGCGGAGGACGGCGTCGTGGCCGGCGAGCCGCTCGGTGTACCGCAGCACGCCCCGGCTGACGGCCAGCGCCCGGACGGCGACGATGGCGACGGTGAGCCGGTCCAGCGGCGGTCGGCCGGCGGCGCTCATCAGCAGCCAGGTGGCGGTGGCCATCAGGGCCAGCCCGGCGAACTCGGTGGCCGCGGCGAGCAGTCCGGCCCCGAGCAGCCGACCCAGGTACGGTCGGGCCAGCCGCAGCACCACCCGCTCGGGCCGTTCGGCCCGGGTGGCCCGCTCGGCGGCGGCCTGTGCGGGCCGCCCGGTGGGGGCGGGACCGGTGCTCATCGGCGGGCCTCCCCGGCCGGGGTGGGGGTCAGTTCGGTCACCCGGCCGGCGGCGACGTGCAGCACCCGGTCGGCGTCCGCCAGCAGAGCCGGTCGGTGCGCCACCAACAGGGCGGTACGGCCGGCGACCAGTCGCCGGGTGGCGTCCAGGACGACCGTCTCGCTCGCGGTGTCCAGCCGGGCGGTCGGCTCGTCCAGCAGCACCAGCGGGGCGTCCCGGAGGAGGGCGCGGGCCAGGGCGACCCGCTGCCGCTGGCCGCTGGACAGCCCGTGACCACGCTCGCCGAGCAGGGTGTCCAGCCCGTCGGGGAGGGTGCCCACGACCTCGTCCAGCGCGGCGTCGGCGACCGCGTGGGCGAGGGCGGTGTCCGGGGTGTCGGGGGCACCGAGCCGGATGTTGTCGGCCAGCGTGGCGGCGAACAGGTGGGCCCGCTGGGGCACCCAGGCGATCTGCCGACGCCAGTCGTCGGGGTCGACGTCGGCCAGGTCGACCCCGTCGACGGTGATCCGGCCGGCGGTCGGGGTGACGAAGCCGAGCAGCAGTCCGAGCAGGGTGCTCTTGCCGGCGCCGCTCGGCCCGACGATGGCGATCCGTTCGCCGGGCCGGACGGTGAGCGTGACGTCCCGTAGCGCGGTGGTCCGTGGGTAGGCGACGGTGACGTCGTGGAACCGGATCTCGCCGGCCCCGGACGCCGTCCGGGCGGTGCCGCCGGCCGGGGAGGAACCGGCCGACGCCGTGGCGACCGGACCGGCGGCTGCGGCCCCGGCGGCTGCGGCGTCGGTGGCCCGGGTCGCGGCGGTCCCGGTCGCGGTGGCCCCGATGGTGGTGGCCCCGGCGTCGGCGGCCCCGGTCGCGGTAGTCCCGGGAGCGGCCGGGCCGGCCGGTACGGCGGAGACGGTCAGCGCCTCGTCCAGCGCGGTGAGCCCCTCCATGCTGGCGTGGAACCGGCTGCCGGCGGTCCGCAACGGCAGGTACGCCTCCGGGGTGAGCAGCAGTACCAGCAGCGCGGTGGCCAGGGTGATCCCGCCGTCGAGCAGCCGGATGCCGACCGGCACCGCGACCAGCGCGACCGACAGGGTGGCGACCAGCTCCAGCACCAGCGCGGAGAGGAAGGCGATCCGCAGGGTCTTCATGGTGGCGGCCCGGTGCCCGTCGGCCATCCGGCGGACCACCTCGGTCTGTGCGGTGGCCCGACCGAACGCGCGCAGCGTGGGCAGCCCGGCGATCATGTCGAGGAAGTGTCCGCCGAGCATCGACAGCCGTCGCCACTGCCGTTCGGTGGCGGCCTGCGCCTGCCAGCCGAGCAGCGCGCCGAAGACCGGGATCAGCGGCAGGGTCAGCACGACGATCAGGGCCGAACTCCAGTCGGCGAAGACCAGCCGGGCGAGCACGGCCGCCGGCACGGTGACGCTGAGCACGAGCTGGGGGAGGTAGCCGGTGAAGTAGGCGTCCAGCGCGTCGAGACCGCGGCCGGTGAGGGTGGCGAGCTGTCCGGCCCGCTGGCCGGCGACCCAGCCCGGACCGTGCCGGCCGACGGCGGCGAGCAGGTCGGCGCGGAGGGTGGCCTTCACGGTGGCGGCGGCCCGCGCAGCGACGGTGCCCTGCCCCCAGGTGACCAGGGACCGCGCGCCGACGGCGACGACGAAGCCGGCCAGCGCGACGGTGTCCAGCCGCCCGTGGATGCCGGTGGCGAGCACCGTGGCCAGGGCGGTGGCCTGGGCGACGACCAGCAGCGCGGTGAGCCCGCCGAGGGCGGCGAGCACGGCGAGGTCGCGCCGGGCCCCAGGAACCCGGCGCAGCAGACGCGGGTCGAAGGGACGGCGGTTCACCAGTACACCGGTGCCCTGCCGTCGGTCCGTCCCCGGAACACCCACCAGCACATCGCCTGGAAGCCTAGTAGGGCCGGCAGGAGGGGCAGCGCCAGCCAGCCCAGTAACCGCAGGGTCGGCCCACTGGCCGCCGCGTCGGCGACACTCAGCGTGGCCGCCGGATCGATGGTGGAGACCAGCGCGGCCGGCCAGAGCGCCGCACCGGTCAGGGCCACCGGCAGCGCGAGCGCCGCACCGGTGGCGGCGAGGGCCACCCCGGGCTGACCGCGACCGAGCGCCGACCGGGCCGCCAGCAACACTCCGACCAGCGCCACCACCAGGAGTACGGCGGGCAGCGGCTGGCGGGTCGTGGCGCGTACCCGGTCGGAGAGCAGGCCCAGCGCGGTGGCCGCGCCGACCGTGGCGAGTGCCCCGGTGACCAGCCGGCGGGCCAGCCGGGCGGTCACCGGGGCGTCGGCCGCCGGCAGCCGCAGGGTGAGGAAGGTCGCACCGTGCGCCGCGACCAGGGCGGTCAGCGCGAGCCCGGTGGCGGCGACGAACGGGGTCGCCAGGTGGGTCACCCCGGCGACGTGGCCGTCGACCTCCAGCGGTACGCCCTGGAGCTGCCCGGCGAGCAGGGCGCCCCAGCCGAACGCGGCCAGCGCGCTGCCGGTCGCCACCACCCGGTCCCAACCCTGCCGGGCGGACGCCCCGGTGGCCCGGCTGCGCAGCGGCACACCGGCGGTGACCAGGATCACCCCGGCCAGGGCACCGGCGACGGCGGGGTAGTGGCCGGAGAGGAGTTCCCCCTCCAGGGTGGGGAAGGCGCCGAAGAGCAGGCCGATGGCGGCCACCAGCCAGACCTCGTTGCCGAGGAAGAACGGGCCGAGCGCGGTCAGCGTGGCGCGGTGCGCGGCCGGGGTGTCGCGTCGGGCCAGCAGCAGCCCGACCCCGTAGTCGAGACCGCCGAGGACCAGGTAGCCGGCGAAGAAGAGACCGAGCAGGGCGTACCAGAGGGGTGCCATCGGGGTCCTCTCAGGCGAAGGCGGGGGTGGGCCGGGGCTCGGTGTCGAGGGCGTCGGGCGGTCGACCGAGCGCCGGGTCGGCCGCGCCCCGGGCGGCGTGCCGGGCGAGCAGCGTCCAGTTGGCGACGGTGAGCCCGCCGAGGAGCAGGCTGAAGCCGATCAGCGAGGCGAGCATCAGACCCGGGTCGACGCCGGAGACGGCCCGGTCGGTGGGGAGCAGCCCGTACGCGGCCCAGGGTTGCCGGCCCACCTCGCGGGCGAGCCAGCCGAGGATCACCGCGGCGAAGGGCAGCGGCAGGGCGAGCAGGATCAGCCAGAGCGGGAAGCGCAGTCGGATCACCCGGTCCCGCCAGAGCAGCGGCAGCAGCAGCCAGACGCTGCCCAGCAGGAAGCCGATCAGGATCATGAAGCCGAGCCCGACGTTGGACAGCACCGGTGGGGTGTAGTCACCCGGACCGAACCGGGTGGTCCATTCGGCGATCCGGGCGTCGGCGGTCGGGCCGCCGTCGAACTTGGTCGGTTGGAACTCGCCGACCGGGCCGAACTGGGCGAAGCCGAAACCCTGCACCAGGCTGACCGCCACGGCGGCGGTGACCAGCCCGATCCGCAGCGCGGTGCGGTGCAGGGCGAAGTCGGTGGTACGCCGCAGCAGGTGCCCGGCGCTGACCGCGGCCATCAGCATGCCGCCGGTGAGCAGCCCGGCGGCGAGCACGTGGCCCAGCGCCATGCCGAGGGTGGGGTTGCGCAGCAGCGCCCCGAAGTCGGTGAGGTGGGCTACACCGTCGCGTACCCGGTAGCCGACCGGGTGCTGGAGCCAGGCGTTCGCCACCATGATCCAGAAAGCGGAGGCGTACGCGGTGAGCGCGACCCCCCAGAGCAGCGCCAGGTGCACCCCGCGTCGCAGCCGGTGCCAGCCGAAGATCCACATGCCGAGGAACGTCGACTCCAGGAAGAACGCGACGAGCGTCTCGATCGCCAGTGGGGCGCCGAAGACGTTGCCGACGTAGCGCGACAGACCGCTCCAGTTCAGCCCGAACTGGAACTCCATCAGGATGCCGCTGGCGATGCCGAGCACGTAGTTGATCACGTAGAGCTGGCCCCAGAACCGGGTCAGCCGTTCCCACTGCGGATTGCCGGTGACGAACCAGGCGGTCTGCATCCCGACCAGGAGGGTGACCAGCCCGAGGGTGACCACGACGAAGAGGAAGTGCAGGGAGGTGGTGGTGGCGAACTGCAGGCGTGCGAGGAGCAGGGTGTCCATGGCCGCTCTCCAGGGGTTGGCTCGCTTTCCGTAGGGAGCCTACACGTAGCTTGGCTACCTATTGGCACCCGTGTCGCCCCGCACCGGGTGCGGGGGCGTCGGTGCTACCGGGAGCGGGGCGTCAGCTCAGGAAGAGGGAGATCGGGAGCGCGGCCAGGGTGGTCGTCACCGCCAGCGCGGCGGCCCCGAGCAGCCGGGGCGGCCGGTCGGCGACCAGCAGCCGCTGCACCCGGACGTCGAGGTCGCGGTCACCGAGGCCCAGCGCGCCGGCCGGGGTGACCCGGTCACCGGCGGCGGCGAAGCGCCGCAACGCGCCCGCCAGCGGGGCCTCCGCATGCAGCTCACGCGCCTTGTCGTCGGCCCGCATCTCGACCAGCAGGGCCACCCGTTCGTGCGCGGCGCGGACCCACCGGAACCAGGGCAGCGCCCGCCGCAGCGCGGTGAACGGCAGCAGCACCAGGTCGTGCCGCTCCTGGGCGTGCGCCCGCTCGTGGGCGAGCACCGCCGCCAACTCGGCCCGGTCCAGCAGGCTGAGGGTGCCGGCGCTGACCACCACCCGGGGACGCACCCCGGGCAGGCAGTACGCGGCGGCGCGGGGATGGTCGAGCACCAGCGCGCCGGGAATCGTGGGATCCCGGCGGGCCACCAGGGTGAGCAGGTCCCGGTGCCGACGCTGGGCGCGGACGGTGGAGTGCACGCTGCGCACGGTGGTGGCGAGCAGCACCGCGCCGATGCCGAAGCCCACCCCCACCAGGGCCAGGTGGACGGCGGTCACCCCGGCCGGGAGGGTGCCGTGGCCGAGATCGTCGGCGAGGGTCAGCAGCGCCCCGCCGGTCGGGCGGTCGTACCCGGTCAGCCCGAGTGCCATCGGCAGGCCCATCGCGGACAGCCCGAGGGCCAGCCCGACCGCCTGCCAGCAGACGATCGCCACCCGGGGGGCCCGCCACGTCCAGGTGGAGGCGGCCAGGACCTGCGCGGTCAGCCAGCAGGCCAGCACCGCCCCGGCGAAGTGCACCGCGTATGCCATGGTGGCCGCCCTACCGGTCCGTCGCCTCGTCGGCGACCCTGGCCCGGCCGGTACGGGGTTCCACGAACTGGTCGGTCGACCCGGCCGACGCCGGCCCGGTCAGCCCCGCCTCCGCGCCGAGCGCCGCCCGCAGCACCTCGGCCTCGGTGCCGGTCACCGAGCGGGCGAAGCGCACCAGCGCGGCGTCCCGGCTGCCGCCGAGGTCCAGCGCGTCGAGCATGAGCTGGGCGATGTGCGCCTCGCGGCTGGCGGCGGCCCGGTAGCGCCAGGCCCGCCCCTCGCGTCTGCGCTGCACCATGCCCTTGCCGGCGAGCCGGTCCAGCACGGTCATCACCGTCGTGTACGCCAGCTCGCGCCCGTCCAGCGCCTCGGCGACCTCGCGCACGGTCACCCCGTCCGACGTGCCCGGGACCACGTCCCAGAGCACGTCCATCACCGCCCGCTCAAGATCGCCCAACCGAGTCACCCGGCAATCCTACCCCTGGTAGTACGACCGGCTGTCGGACGTCCCGGCGGGCTGCCGACCGGCACCCGACCCGGCCGGTCACGTGCCCTTGGGGTGCCAGACCGTCTTGGTCTCCAGCAGCGCGGTCATCCGGGAAAGGCCCGGGTCGCCCGTCCAGTCGTGGTCGGCCGGGACCGGTCGGAGCACCCGCTTGAGGTTCTCCGCCGCCCTGGCCTCCAGGTCGGTCGCCAGCTCGGTACCGGTCACCCCGGCCAGGTCGATCGCGTTGACGTCCAGGTGCGCGGCCAGCGTCGGCGCGGTCTCGGTGATCCGGCCGGTGAGCAGGTTGACCACCCCGCCGGGCAGGTCCGAGGTGGCCAGCACCTCGGCCAGGGTCACCGCCGCCAGCGGGGCCGCCGGGGAGGCCGCCACCACCACCGTGTTGCCGGTGACGATGGCCGGGGCGATCACGCTGACCAGGCCGAGCAGCGCCGGGGACTCGGGGGCCACCACGGCCACCACCCCGGTCGGCTCGGGCGCGGACAGGTTGAAGTACGGCCCGGCGACCGGGTTCGCGCCGCCGTACACCTGGGGGAGCTTGTCGGCCCAGCCGGCGTACCAGACCCAACGGTCGACGGCCGCGTCCACCTCGTCGCCGGGGACGCCGAGCGCCACGAACTGCTCGCGGCGGCCCTCCAGCATCTCGGCGACGCGGTAGAGGATCTGACCCCGGTTGTACGCGGTCGCGCCGGCCCAGCCCTTGACGGCGGCGCGGGCGGCGACCACGGCGTCCCGCGCGTCCTTGCGGGAGGCCAGTGACACGTTCGAGTCCTGCACGAGATACGACCGTCCCGACTCGCTGCGCGGGAACTTCCCGCCGATGAAGAGCTTGTACGTCTTGCGTACCGCGACCCGCTCAGACATTGAGGTACGCCTCCAGCCCGTGCCGGCCGCCCTCGCGGCCGTAGCCCGACTCCTTGTAGCCGCCGAACGGCGAGGTCGGGTCGAACTTGTTGAACGTGTTGGCCCACACCACCCCGGCGCGCAGCCGGTCGGCGGTCCACAGGATGCGGGAACCCTTGTCGGTCCAGATCCCGGCCGACAGCCCGTACGGCGTGTTGTTGGCCTTCTCCACCGCCTCGGCCGGGGTGCGGAAGGTCAGCACGGCCAGCACCGGGCCGAAGATCTCCTCGCGGGCGACCCGGTGCGCCTGGGTGACCCCGGTGAAGATGGTCGGCGCGAACCAGAACCCCCGGTCGGGCAGCTCGCACGGCGGCGACCAGCGCTGCGCGCCCTCGGCCGCCCCGGCGTCGGACAGCTCCCGGATCCGGGCGAGCTGGGCGGCCGAGTTGATCGCCCCGACGTCGGTGTTCTTGTCCAGCGGGTCGCCGACCCGTAGCAGCGCCATCCGTCGCTTGAGCGCGTCGAGCACCTGCTCGGCGACGTTCTCCTGGACCAGCAGCCGGGAGCCGGCGCAGCAGACGTGGCCCTGGTTGAAGAAGATGCCGTTGACGATCCCCTCGACGGCCTGGTCGACCGGCGCGTCGTCGTAGACGATGTTGGCGGCCTTGCCGCCCAGTTCCAGGGTGACCTTCTTGCGGGTGCCGGCCACCGACCGGGCGATGGCCTTGCCGACCTCGGTGGAGCCGGTGAAGGCGACCTTGTCCACGCCCGGGTGCTCCACCAGGGCACGGCCGGTGTCGCCCGCGCCGGTGACGATGTTGACCACGCCGGGCGGCAGGTCGGCCTGCTGGCAGATCTCGGCGAACAGCAGCGCGGTCAGCGGGGTGGTCTCGGCGGGCTTGAGCACCACCGTGTTGCCGGCGGCCAGCGCCGGGGCGACCTTCCAGGCCAGCATGAGCAGCGGGAAGTTCCACGGGATGACCTGCGCGGCCACCCCGAGCGGCTGCGGGTCCGCGCCGCCGTGCCGGCTCGTCGGCCTCCCGCCGAATCCGGCGTACGACAGCTTGTCGGCCCAGCCGGCGTAGTAGAAGAAGTGCGCGGCGACCAGCGGCAGGTCGACGTCCCGGGACTCGCGGATCGGCTTGCCGTTGTCCAGCGACTCCAGCACCGCCAGTTCCCGGGAGCGTTCCTGGATGATCCGGGCGATCCGGTACAGGTACTTGGCCCGGTCCCGGCCCGGCATCGGACCCCAGACCTTGTCGTACGCCTTGCGGGCGGCGCGGACCGCCCGGTCGACGTCCTGCGCCCCGGCCCAGGTGACCTCGGCGAGCACCTCCTCGGTGGCCGGGTTGACCGTCTTGTCGAGGCTCTCGCCGTCGACGAATCTGCCGTCGATGAACAGGCCGTAGGACGACCTGATGTCGACGATCGCGCGCGACTCGGGCGCAGGGGCGTACTCGAACATCATGCTCAGTCCAGGGTGAAGTAGTCGGGACCGGGGTAGGCGCCGGTCGTCAGCTTGGTGCGCTGCATCAGCAGGTCGTTGAGCAGGCTGGACGCGCCGAACCGGAACCAGTCCGGGCTCAGCCAGTCGCCGCCGACGGTCTCGTTGACCATGACCAGGTACTTGATCGCGTCCTTGGTGGTCTTGATCCCGCCGGCCGGCTTGACGCCGACCTGCCGCCCGGTGGTGGCCCGGAAGTCGCGGACCGCCTCCAGCATCACCAGGGTCACCGGCAGGGTGGCGGCGACCGGGACCTTGCCGGTGGAGGTCTTGATGAAGTCGCCGCCGGCCAGCATCGCCAGCCAGGAGGCCCGCCGGACGTTGTCGTAGGTGGCCAGCTCGCCGGTCTCCAGGATCACCTTGAGGTGGGCCGCCGGACCGCCGTCGGCAGAGCCGCAGGCCTCCTTGACCGCCCTGATCTCGTCGTAGACCTCGGCATAGCGGCCGGCCAGGAACGCGCCCCGGTTGATCACCATGTCGATCTCGTCGGCCCCGGCGGCGACGGCCGCCCGGGTGTCGGCGAGCTTGACGTCCAACGGGGCCTGGCCGGACGGGAACGCGGTCGCCACGCTGGCCAGGTGCACGGCGCTGCCGCGCAGCACCTCGGCGACGTGCGGCACCATCGCCGGGTAGACGCAGACCGCACCGACGTGCGGGCAGGTCGGGTCGGCCGGATCCGGGCGGAGCGCCTTGGCGGCCAGGGCGCGGACCTTGCCCGGGGTGTCGGCCCCCTCCAGGGTGGTCAGGTCGACCATCCGGATGGCCAGGTCGATCGCCTGCGCCTTGGCGGTGGTCTTGATCGAGCGGGTGCCGAGCTGCGCCGCCCGCTGTTCCACGCCGACCTGGTCCACCCCGGGCAGGCCGTGCAGGAAGGACCGCAGCGTGGTCTCGGATCGTCCCAGCTCGGAGAGGTCCGACCGGGCCGACGTCGTTGTCGCCGTCATGACCCGAATACTACGCAGCCGCGCGTCGGGTGATCCTGGTCACAGCAGCCCCGGTCGGGGTGGCCGTCGGCCCGGACACCGCCGCAGGGTCCGGTGGGCGGGGACGCCACGGTCGGCTACGGGCGGGGCGGTCCGGCCCTTCGGGCGCGGGTGAGCCGCGCCGCCGCCCGCCGCGCACCCGTACTGCCGGCGGGGCCGGACCGGTAGGTTGGGCGATCGTGGACGTACACGTCATTGACCACCCGCTCGCCCAGTCGCGGCTGACCGCCATGCGGGACGCCCGGACCGACTCGTCGTCGTTCCGGGCCGCGCTGCACGAACTCACCACCATGCTGGTGTACGAGGCCGCGCGCACCTTCCCGGTCGAGAAGTACCCGGTGCGGACGCCGGTCACCGGGGCCGAGGGCACCCGGCTGGCGAACCCGCCGTTGCTGGTGCCGGTGCTGCGGGCCGGCCTCGGGATGGCCGACGCGGCGCTCGGGCTGCTGCCGGAGTCGTCGATGGGCTTCGTCGGCCTGGCCCGCGACGAGAAGACGTACGAGCCGCGCGCCTACATGGAGTCGCTGCCCCGGGACCTGGCCGGGCTACCGGTGCTGGTGCTGGACCCGATGCTGGCCACCGGCGGTTCGCTGGAGCACTGCTGCCGGCTGCTCGCCGACCGGGGCTGCACCGACATCACCGTGCTCTGCGTGCTCGCCGCCCCGGTCGGCATCGCCCGCCTGGAGCGGTCGGGGTTGCCGCTGCGACTGGTCACCGCGTCGATCGACGAGGGGCTGAACGACAACATGTTCATCGTCCCGGGGCTCGGCGACGCCGGTGACCGCCAGTTCGGCGGCATGCCCCGCTTCTGACCGGCAGCCCCGCTCCGGCCGGCACGCACCGCCCTGGCCCGCACGCACCGCTCTGGCCGGCAGCCCCGCTCTGGCCGGCAGCCCCGCTCCGGCCGGCACGCACCGCCCTGGCCCGCACCGCCCTGGCCCGCACGCACCGCTCTGGCCGGCACGCACCGGCCTGACCTGCGGGAACACCCGGCCGGTCGGCGGTTCGCGGAGGAGCGGTGCGGTCGGCCGGCGGGGTCGCCTTCCCACGGAGAGCGAGTCGGGGAGCGCGGTGTGCGTTCAGGCGCTACCGTCTCGGGCCATGACTGGTGTTGCGCTGGCCGAGGAGTTGTTGCTTCTCGCGTATGACGATGAGTCCGGCAAGGCGACCATGCCCAGGATCGGTCTCGACCTGGGGATGGCCGCCGCCGTCCTGGTCGAGTTGGCCCTCGCCGGCCGGATCGCGTACGTCGACGGGAACCTGGCGGTGACCGACCCGACGCCGGTCGGCGAGCCGATCCTGGACGGGGTGCTGGGCCGGCTGGCCGCCGACACCCCGCACAGCCCGTCGTCCTGGGTGCAGCGGTTGCGGCACGGCCTGCGCGACCGGATCCTCGGTGACCTGGTCGACCGGGGGGTGGTGCGCGACGTCGAGGAGACCGAGCTGGACTTCATCGTGGTGCACCGCTACCCGACCACGGACCCCTCGGTGGAGCAGGACAGCCGGCGGCGGCTGGCCGAGGCGCTGGCCGGCGAGCAGCTCCCCGACGAGCGGACGGCGGCGCTGGCCACCCTGGTGGCGGTGCTGCGGATGGAACCGGCGCTCGGCCTGACCGGCACCGCCGCGCAGGACGCCCGGCGGCGGCTGGAGGAGATCGCCGGTGGGGCCGGCTTCTCCGGCACGATCAGCCTGGAGGAGTCGGTGGTCCGCCCGTCGGTGGCCCTGGTGGTCACCGCCCTCGGGCAGGCCGTCGACCAGGCCCTCGGCAAGCGCGCGGTCGGCTGATCCTGGCCGCCGCCACACGCGGCCCCGACGGATCACCCGGGAGCCTCCGCCACACGCGGCCCCGACGGGTCACCCGGGAGCCTCGCAGTTTCCTGGTTGTAGTGGCATCCACCCCGCTCGTATGCCACTACAACCAGGAAACTGAGTTGATCATGCCGCGCGGAGTGCGTGCGGGGGTGTGAGAGGGCGAGGGCAGCGGCGGTCCCGGTGCGCAGGGCGTGCGGGCCGGGATCAGCAGGCGCACCGTGGGCTGACCGGACCGCCGCCAGTGGGCCGGACCGCCGTCAGTAGGTGAGCCGGTGGGCCTTGAGGTCGGTGACGAAGGCGGACCAGGCGGCGGGTGGGACGGTGAGGGCCGGGCCGGTCGGGTCCTTGCTGTCCCGGATGCCGATGATGCCGGGGAGGTTGTCGGCCACCTCGACGCACTCGCCGCCGTTGGTGCCGCTGCGGGTGCTGGTGCGCCAGCGGGCGCCGGTCAGGTCACTCATGGCATTCTCCCCGGATCGCATCGATCAGCTCGGCCGATTGTCCCGCGTCGAGGGCGAGGGAATCCAGCCCCTTCCATACCCTTTCGTAGGCGGCGATCTCCGCCGGCTGGTCGAGGTAGAGCGCGCCGGTGAGCCCTTCGACGTAGACGGTCGGTGGCTCGCTCGGGTTGCCGAGTGCCGAGGGTGGGAAGTCGAGCAGCACGAAGGTGCCGGCCTCGGCGGCCAGCGGTGGCCCGGCGGCCAGCGGCAGCACCCGGACGGTGATGTTGTGCCGCTCGCCGACGGCCAGCAGGTGCCGGAGCTGGTCGGCCATCACCGACCGGCCCGGCACCGGGCGGCGCAGCACCGCCTCGCTGAGGATCACCGTCAGCGTGGGGGCCGGTGGAAGTCGCCGGGCCAGCAGCCCCTGCCGCTGGATGCGAAGGCTGACGATCTTGCTCCGCTCATCCTCGCCCAGTTCGGGCCGGTTGTGCTGGAAGAGCGCGGTGGCGTAGCCGGGAGTCTGCAACAACCCCGGCACCAGCTCGGCGTTGTAGTAGCGAATGCTGCTGGCGACGTTCTCCAGGCCGACGTAGAGCGAGAACCAGGCCGGCACGGCGCTCCCGTGGGCGTGCCACCACCCCTCGGCCCGACTCACCTCGGCCAGCCCCAGCAGCACGCTCGTCTGGTCGGGGGTGGCCCGGTACAGGTCGCAGAGCACCCGGACGTCCGGCATCTTGGCCGGCGTGAGGCCCCGCTCGATGCGCCAGAGCTTCTGTCGTGAGCAGTCCAGCTCCCCGGCCGCTGCTTCGATGCTCAGCCGGGCGTCCTCCCGCAATTGGGTGAGCAGCCTGCCGAGCTGCCGTCGCGGCACTGTCGAACTGTTTGTTTCACGCAACGTGCAACACCTTTCCGTCCAGAATGAAACAACGGTCCGCCGCCTATGCAACAGCACGGAGAAAGCACCCCGATGGCGTCGGATAAATGGTGAGAGTGATGCGCTGATGCTAATCGCGCGAACGCTTTGCCAGCAAGAGGTGACACCGGGTGACATTCGGTGGGCGTGGCGGTTCGACGTGATCGATCCCCACCGGTTGCGGGTGACCGGCACCCATCGGTCGTGGCGGATCGGTACCCGCCGCCGCCCTCACCGCCAATTCGCCCGCCCGCCCGAGTGCGGGTTGCGGGGGAAGCGCGCAATTTCATTGTTGTAGTGGCCTCCGAGCGGGATGGATGCCACTACAACAATGAAATTGCGTTGATCATGCAGTGTGACGCGCGGCGAGGAACGTAGTGGGGCGCTCGCGCTGCATGCGGTGGGGCGCGGGGCGGGCGGAGGTCAGATGCCGAGGGCGGCGGCGACCTCGGCGCGTAGCGTGGTGAGCGCCGCCGCCGCGCGCGTCCGGGCCGCCGGCACGTCCCCGTCCGCGACCGGCTCCACCACCTCCAGGTACGCCTTGAGCTTCGGCTCGGTCCCCGAGGGACGGATCACCACCCGGGCGGTGGCGGTCCGCAGGATCACCACGTCGGCGTCGGGCAGCAGGTCCTGCGCCCCGGTGACCGGCGCACCGAGCAGCGTGGTCGGGGTGGTCGCGCGCACCCGGGCCATCGCGGCGGCGATGATCCGCAGGTCGTCCACCCGGACCGAGAGCTGGTCGGTGTGGTGCACGCCGAACTCGGCGGCCAACTCGTCCAGCCGGTCGGTCAGGGTGCGCCCCTGCGCCTTCAGCCCGGCGGCCAGCTCGGCGACGGTCAGCGCGGCGGTGATGCCGTCCTTGTCCCGCACGTGCCCGGGGGCCACGCAGTAGCCGAGCGCCTCCTCGTAGCCGTACGCCAGCGGGGGTGTCCCACCCCCGGCCCGGACGATCCACTTGAACCCGGTCAACGTCTCGTCGTACGCCCGGCCCCGGGCGGTGCACATCGCCCGGAGCAGCGACGACGACACGATCGTGGTGGCGTACAGGCCGTCCACGCCACGCCGCATCAGGTGGTCGGCGAGCAGCACCCCCACCTCGTCCCCGCGCAGCATCCGCCAGCCCGTCGCGGCCGACGGCTCCCGCACCACCACCGCGCAGCGGTCGGCGTCCGGGTCGTTGGCGATCGCCAGGTCGGCGTCGGTGGCCCCGGCGAGGGCCACCAGCCGGTCCACCGCGCCGGGCTCCTCCGGATTGGGGAAGCTGACCGTCGGGAACGCCGGATCCGGCTCGGCCTGGTCGGGCACCACCCCGGGCACCGGGAAACCGGCCCGCGCGAAGGTCGCGGTCAGCACCGCCGCGCCCACTCCGTGCAACGGGGTGTACGCCACCCGCAGGTCGCGCGGCCCGCCCGGGTCGATCACCGCGACGGCCCGCTCCACGTACGCGGCGACCAGGTCGTCGCCGAGCACCTGGCCGGGCGGCCCCAGCGGCACCTGCGCCAGCGGACCGACCGCACGGATGGCCGCCTCGATGCCGGCGTCGGCCGGCGGCACGATCTGCGCACCCGCGCCGAGCGCCCCACCGAGCCCGGCACCCAGATAGACCTTGTAGCCGTTGTCCTGTGGCGGATTGTGGCTGGCCGTCACCATCACCCCGGCCACCCCGTCGAGCCTGCGCACCGCGTACGCCAGCACCGGGGTGGGCAGTGGCCGGGGCAGCAGCAGCGCGGGTCGGCCCGCGCCGGTGGCGACCTGGGCGGTGCGCTCGGCGAACGCCCGGGAACCGTGGCGGGCGTCGTACCCGATCACCAGCGGGCCCTCACCGCCCTCGGCGGCGAGCCAGCCGACCAGCCCGGCCGCCGCCCGGGTGACCACCGCGAGGTTCATGCCGTTCGGGCCGGCCCGCAACGGGCCGCGCAGCCCGGCCGTGCCGAAGGTCAGCGGGCCGGCGAACCGGTCGGCCAGCTCCGGCGCGCTGGCCGGCAGCCGGTCGAGCACGGCCCGCAGCTCGTCCCGGCTGGCCGGGTCGGGGTCGTCGTCGAGCCAGCGCCGAGCCTGGTCACGGATCCGGTCGAGGTCAGTGCTTTCCGCCGCCATTGCCTCTTGATAGCACGGCGGCGGACCACCACGCCCGGTCGGCCGGGACCGCCACGCCCGGTCGGCTCAGCTGGACCCGGTGAGCTGGAACGACTTGACCATCTCGTCGAAGATCGGCCGGCTCTCGGTGAACTTGGCATCGGTGGCGGAGAGGTAGAACGAGTAGACCTTCCCCTCGTGCACCACCCCGCGCCACACGCCGTGCCGCTTGTCGTCGCCCTCGCCACAGGTGTACTCGAGCTCGGCGGCCGACTTTCCGGCCAGGTCCTTCTCACCCATCGCCACCTGCTCGTAGGGCTTGGGGCAGGAACTCGTCCGGTTCTGCAGGCCGTTCTCGGCGACCTCGGCCCACCGGGTCGAGGAGCCGCCGAACTTCTCGGTGAGGATGCGCACCTTGCGCCCCTTGTCCTGCGGGTCGACGTAGTCGATGTAGACCCCGCCGGTCGCCTTCTGCCAGCCCTTCGGCACGTTCACCCGGATGCCCCGGGCGCTGTGCTCCTGCATCGGTGGCAGCGCGCCGCCACCGGCGGCCGGCGTGCTCGGGCCGGCCTGCGGGGGCGGGGTCGGCTCCGGGTCGCCGCCACCGAACAGCGCGACCGCGCCGATCAGCAGCACCACGGCCAGGCCACCGGCCGCCGCGAGCTGGAGCCGGCGCGGCCAGCCCCGCACCGTGCCGACGAGTCGACCGCCGGCGCCCTTCGCCCGGCCGAGTGCGCCGCCGTCGGCGTCGCCCGGCGGTGGGGGTGGCGACGTCCACGACTGACCGGTGCCCGGGATGGACCACTGCCCGCCGTACACGGGCTGGGTCGGCTCGACGCTCCCGCCGCCGTAGATGGCCTGGGTCGGCTCGGCCGCCCCGTAGGCGGGCCGGGCCGGCCCGGTGCCCGTGCCGATGCGCTGGGTGGCGTCCGGGTGCCCGCCGATGCGCTGGGTGGCGTCGGGGGTGCCGCCGATCCGCTGGGTGGCCTCCGGTGCGCCGCCCGGGGTGATCCGCTGGGTGGCCTGGGTGGTGCCGTACGTCCCGGCGGTCGGTCGGGTGGGCAGTGCGTCGGCGGTGGACCCGCCCGGTGCCGGCATCGCGCCGGTCGGGGTGTGCAGCGGGCCGGCGAGCGCGTCGGCGCTGGTGTCGTCGAGGGCGGCGGCGGAGGTGACCACCGGCTTGGGCCGTTCACCCCGGCGCAGCTTCGCCAGCCGGTCGGTCAACGACTCGCCGGCGGCCAGCATCGCCCGGCCGCCGATCTGTCCGCCCGACTTCGGCTCGGCCGGCGGAGCGGCCACGGCCGGCAGCGTCGAGGGACGCTGCACCGGCACCACCGCGTACGGGTCGGTGACCGAGTTGACCGCGGTCGCCGTGCTGGTCAACGGGCCGGCGAGGAGCTCGCGCAGCATCGCGCGGGCGGTGTGCACGTCCAGCCGACGGGCCGGGTCCTTCTCCAGCAGGCCCATCAGCACCCGGGTCAGCGGGCCGCTGCGCTGCGGGGTGGCCGGCGGATCCTCGACCACCGCGTGCATGGTCTCGATCGGGTCGCCCTTGTCGAACGGCGGTCGACCCTCGACGGCCGTGTAGAGCGTCACCCCCAGCGAGAACAGGTCACTGGGCGGGCCGAAATCCTGCCCCATGGCGCGCTCGGGGGAGATGAAGTGCGGTGAGCCGAGCACCATCCCGGGGGTGGTGAGCTGGACGTCGGTGGGCATCCGGGCCACCCCGAAGTCGGTCAGCACGCAGCGGCCGTCGGTGCAGATCAGCACGTTCGCCGGCTTGACGTCGCGGTGCAGCACCCCGTTGGCGTGCGCGACCTCCAGCGCGCCGAGCAGCGCGATGCCGATCTTGGCGACCGCCCGGCCGGCCACCGGGCCGTCCTCGATCACCATGTCGGCGAGGCTGCGGGCGTCCAGCAGCTCCATCACGATCCACGGTCGGCCACCCTCGGTGACCACGTCGTACACCTGGACCACGGCCGGGTGCTGGATCGCGGCGGCGGCGCGCGCCTCGCGCAGGGTGCGTTCGTACATCGCGTCCCGGTCGCTGGGGGCCAGCCCCGGAGGCAGGACCACCTCCTTGACCGCCACGTCACGTCGCAGCAGGGTGTCTGTCGCCCGCCAGACCGTGCCCATGCCGCCGTTGCCCACCGAGGAGCGCAGTGAGTACCGGCCACCGATGATGGTGCCGGGTGCCGCGCGTCCGTTGGAGGGACTCACTGGTCCGCCGCTCCACGTCGGGATCTGAGTCACAGAAAAGCCACCGGGAAAGTCGAGGGGGCTGGGACACAACCTCTCTATCTTGCTGGTTCCGACGCCCGATGCGAAACCCGACGCGGCGGACCTTTGTCCTGACCGACGGTACCGACCGTGCCGTCGAACCGTGTGTACCTGGCCGTTCACCTCCCGTCGACCGATGCCGAACCGAGATGTGCGGCATCGGTCACCACGCCGACGACCGCCGTGCGTCCTACCATCCGTGGATGAGCGATGCGCGGGCTAGCGAGTCGGGGTTCCCCATCAAGGGCGTCTACACGGCCGCCGACCTCCCCCCGGAGCTGGACTCCCGGCTCGGCGAGCCCGGCGGGTACCCGTACACCCGGGGGGTCTACCCGACGATGTACACCTCCCGGCCGTGGACGATGCGGCAGTACGCCGGCTTCGGCACCGCCACCGAGTCCAACGCGCGCTACCACCAGCTGCTGGAGGCCGGCACGATGGGCCTGTCGGTCGCCTTCGACCTGCCCACCCAGATGGGGTACGACTCCGACGACGCCGTCGCGCACGGTGAGGTGGGCAAGGTCGGGGTGGCGATTGACTCCATCGAGGACATGCGGCTGCTCTTCGCCGGCATCCCGCTGGACAGGGTGTCCACCTCGATGACCATCAACGCGCCCGGCTCGGTGCTGCTGCTGCTCTACCAGCTCGTCGCCGAGGAGAACGGCCTGCCGGGCTCGGCGCTCAACGGCACCATCCAGAACGACATCCTCAAGGAGTACATCGCCCGGGGGACGTACATCTTCCCGCCGAAGCCCTCGCTGCGGCTGGTGGCCGACACCTTCGCGTACTGCCGCGGGGAGGTGCCGAAGTGGAACACCATCTCCATCTCCGGCTACCACATGGCGGAGGCCGGTGCGACGCCCGCGCAGGAGATCGCCTTCACCCTGGCCAACGGGGTGGAGTACGTCCGGGCCGCGCTGGCCGCCGGGCTGGCGGTGGACGACTTCGCCCCCCGGCTGTCGTTCTTCTTCGTCGCCCGGACGACGCTGCTGGAGGAGGTGGCGAAGTTCCGTGCCGCCCGACGGATCTGGGCCCGGCTGATGCGCGACGACTTCGGCGCGAAGGATCCGAAGTCGATGATGCTGCGGTTCCACACCCAGACGGCGGGGGTGCAGCTCACCGCCCAGCAGCCCGAGGTCAACCTGGTCCGGGTGGCGATCCAGGGGCTCGGCGCGGTGCTCGGCGGCACCCAGTCGCTGCACACCAACAGCTTCGACGAGGCGATCGCGCTGCCCACCGAGAAGGCCGCCCGGCTGGCCCTGCGCACCCAGCAGGTGCTGGCCTACGAGACCGACCTGACCGCCACCGTCGATCCGTTCGCCGGGTCGTACGTGGTGGAGGCGATGACCGCGGAGATCGAGGCGGCGGTGAACGGCCTGATGGACCGGGTCTTCGACCACGGTTCGGCGGTGGACGCCATCGAGGCGGGGTTCCAGAAGCGGGAGATCGAGCAGTCCGCGTACCGGTTCGCCCAGCAGGTCGACACGGGGGAGCGGGTGGTGGTCGGGCTGAACCGGTTCCAGGTGGACACCGAGGAGCCGTACGAGCCGCTGCGGGTGGACCCGGCGATCGAGGTGGCGCAGGCGGAGCGCCTGGCCCGGCTGCGGGCCGGGCGGGACGGGGCGGCGGTCGAGCGCGCCCTCGCCGAGCTGCGGACCACCGCCGAGGGCGACGGGAACGTGCTCTACCCGATGCGGGAGGCCCTGCGGGCCCGGGCCACCGTGGGTGAGGTATGCGGGACGCTGCGCCAGGTCTGGGGGACGTACCGCCCGAGCGACCGCTTCTGATCCGCCGGTGGGTAGGGGTCGACGTCGGGGCACGGCGGGGGCTCACGGGGTCGCGGGGCCGTCGGTGGGGAGCTACGGTCGGTGACGGCCGGCGGGTACGCCGTACGTCGGGCCGCCCGGCCGGGCGGTGTCCCTGCCCGCGGGGGCGTGACGTCCGGGGCCGCTGGGTAGACCTGAACGGGTGATCGGGACGGACAGCATGTCCGGGCATGCTCAGGGGGGCCGTGCCACGGTCGGGAACCGCGCGCTCACCCAGGGACGTCGGCTAGTTGTCCGACCGGCGGTCAGTGGGGGCCGCTAATGCGACAATTCGGGTATGACGGCCCGGGTCGACGCCGATTTCGCGACCGCCCAATCGGTTACGCGTTGTAGGAGGTGGGGGGCAGATGACGGCGTCCGACCGCGATCTACCTGCTGTCCGGCAGATATTCGACCCCTCCCACCAGGGATTACGTGACGCTGCGCGGTCTGATCGCTACGGTAACGAGGTTGCGCAGCGTCACCGTCGGAGGTCTAGGCTGTCTGCTGTCCGCCCCGATGATCCATCCATTTCTAGTGATCGAGAATTCGACGTGACGAGTGCGTTGACGCTGCCCGAGGGCAGCCTGCTGGCGTCGTCCTGGCCGGAGGCACCGCCCGGGTCGCAGCCCCTGCCCCACGACCTGGACCACCTGCTCGCGGTGCGGGTGCCCGGCCTGATCGCCACCCGCCGCCACCTCCACTCCCACCCGGAACTCTCCGGGGAGGAGTTCGAGACCGCGGCGCTGATCGCCCGGGAGCTGACCCTCGCCGGGCTGCACCCCCGGCTGCTCCCCAAGGGCAACGGGGTGATCTGCGACATCGACGGCCGCCCCGACGGCCCGGTCGTCGCGCTCCGCGCCGACATCGACGCGCTGCCGCTGACCGACGTGAAGGACGTCCCCTACCGCTCCACGGTGGACGGGGTCTGCCACGCCTGCGGCCACGACGTACACACGACCGTGCTGCTCGGCGTCGGGATGCTGCTGGCCCAGCTCGCCGACGCCGGCCAGCTCGACGGCCGGGTCCGGCTCATCTTCCAGCCGGCGGAGGAGATCCTGCCCTGCGGGTCGCTGGAGGTCATCGAGGCCGGCGGCCTGGCGGACGTGGTGCAGATCTTCGCCCTGCACTGCGACCCCAACCAGCCGGTGGGCAAGGTGGGGCTGCGGGTCGGCCCGATCACCGCGGCGGCCGACAACGTCACCGTGCGGCTCACCGGGCCGGGTGGGCACACCGCCCGTCCGCACCTGACCGTCGACCTGGTCGACGCGCTCGGCCGGCTGGTCACCGAGGTCCCGGCCCTGGTCGCCCGCCGGGTGCCGGCCAACAGCGGCCTGCTGCTGGTGTTCGGCCACGCCTCGGCCGGCACCCGGTACAACGTCATCCCGTCCGAGGCGAGCGCGGCCGGCACCCTGCGGGTGATGGACCGCGACACGTGGGAACGGGCTCCCAAGATCGTCGCTCAGGTCGTCCAGGACGTCATCGCGCCCACCGGTGCCACCGTCGACCTGGAGTACCTGCGCGGTCGTCCACCGGTCAGCAACGACGCCCGCGCCATCGACGTCCTCACCGCCGCCACCGCCGCCGCCCTCGGGCCGGAGGGGATCGCGGAGACGCCGCAGAGCATGGGTGGCGAGGACTTCTCCTGGTATCTCGAACACGTTCCCGGCGCGCTCGCCCGGCTCGGCGTCGGCCGGGCCGGCGGCCCCACCGTCGACCTGCACCGGGCGTCCTTCGACGTCGACGAGCGGGCCGTCCCGGTCGGGGTGCGGCTCATGGTGCAGACCGCGTTGCGGGCACTGGCGGCGGTCCGGTAGGAGCCGGCGGCCGGCCCCCACCGACCGGTCCCACCGGCGGCGGGGGCTGCCGCCGACGGCGTCGCCGCCGCAGCACCACCACCAGCGCGGTCACCGGCACCCCGATGAGCAGCAGCCAGGGCAGCAACGCGCCGAGCACGGTCAGCAGCACGCCCATCGAGGCGAGGAAGACCGTCCAGCCGCCGCGCAGACCCACCATGAAGCCGGTCCGGTCCGCCTCCTCCTCGTCGGCCGTCGAGGCGTCCCGCCCCACGAAGGTCACCGTGACCGTGGAGAGCGCGGTCAGGTCGGCCAGCCGACGCTTCTTCGCCTCCAGCGAGGCCAGGTCCGCCTCCCGGCGGGTCACCTCGTTCTCCAGCGAGACCAGCTCCGCCACCGTGTTGGCCCGGGCCAGCAGCCGGCGGGCGCTGTCCACCCGGGCGCGCTGGGTGGTGATCCGGGCGTCCAGGTCGACGGTCTCCTCGGTGACGTCCTGGGTACGGATCTCGCGGCGCTGCTGCCGACCGAACCCGGCCAGCTCGTCGACGAGCGGAGCGAACTTCGCCGCCGGCACCCGCAGTTCCAGTTCCGCCTGGGCGGACGCGTCGGCACTGCGGCGCTGGTCCCCGCCGACGAACCCGCCGGCGGCGGTGACCGCGTCCACCGCCCGACGGGCCGCGCCCTCCACGTCGTCCACCTGCACCCGCATCGTTCCGGTGTAGATGATCGCCCGCTGGTCGACCCGCAGGTCCGGGGCACCGGCACCGGCCTGCCCCGACCCCGCCGGGCGGTCCGGCGCCGCGCCGCCCGGGGCTCCCAGCGCCGGTGCCTTCTCGACCGGTGCCGCCCCGCCGGAGTCGGCCGAGTCCCTGCCCCGGTCGGCAGCCCCGCACCCGGCCAGCAGCAGCGCCGCCAACCCGATCGCGGCGAGCGCGCGTGCCCCGCCGGTCGCTGTCCTCAGTGTCATCCCCGCTCCCGTCGTCGTCGCCCCGGTTCCTCAGGCGATAGTTCGGACGCGGCACGGGGCCGCCCCGGTTCCGGCAGACTGCGCTGAGGACATCACGATTCGATAAGCGAGGAATCACGATGCGGCTCACCAAGTACGCGCACTCCTGCCTCCGGCTCGAACGCGACGGGGCGGTGCTGGTCGTCGACCCGGGCGGGTTCAGCGACCCGGCGGCGCTGGACGGGGCGGACGCGGTGCTGGTCACCCACGAACACCCCGACCACCTGGACGTGGCCGCGCTGACCCGACGGCTGGACCGGGAACCCGTCCCGGTGTACGGGCCCGCCGCGCTCGCCGCCGTGCTCGGCGACGCGGCGGCGGCACTGGTCCCGGTCACCCCGGGTGACACCTTCACCGCCGCCGGTGTCCCGGTACGCGCCGTCGGCGGCCGGCACGCCGTCATCCACCCGGACATCCCGGTGGTGGAGAACATCGGCTACCTGTTCGACGGGACCGTCTACCACCCCGGCGACGCGTTGCACGTCCCCGAGGACGTGGCGGTGGAGACGCTCTTCGCCCCGATCCACGCCCCCTGGTCGAAGTTCTCCGAGGTGGTCGACTTCATCCGGGCGGTCGCCCCCCGCCGGGCGTACGCCCTGCACGACGCGATGCTCAACGACAACGGGTACGGCGTGCTCGACCGGCAGTACGCCGCGTTGTCCCGTACCGACTACCAGCGGCTGGAACCGGGTAGCCGGATCGACGTGTGAACCGTGGCCGCCGACGAGTCCGAGCTGACCCGGCAGCTCTACCGCACCCCGCCCGCCCGGTTCGTCGCCGCCCGGGAGGCCGCCGCCGCCGAGGCCCGCCGGTCCGGGGACACCGCCGCCGTCCGACGGCTGGCCCGGTCGAGGCGGCCCACCGTGGCGGCCTGGCTGGTGAACCTGCTCGCCCTGGACCGTCCGGACCTGGTGGCCGAGTTGGGGCCGCTCGCCGAGGCGCTGCGCGGCGCCCAGCGCGATCTGAAGGGGGCCCGGTTGCGGGAGCTGTCCGGGCAGCGGCGGGCGCTGGTCGCCGCCCTGGTCGCCGAGGTACGCCGGCTGGCCGCCGATCGTCCCGACGCGCCACCGGCCGCCCGGCTGCCGCTGGCCGAGGTGGAGGCGACCCTGCACGCGGCGCTCGCCGATCCCGGGGTCGCCGAGCAGGTGCGCTCCGGTCGGCTGCTCAGGGCGGTGCACCACTCCGGCTTCGGTGAGGTCCCCCGTCCACAACTACGCCTGGTCACCGGCGGTGGCGCGGCGGACACCGGCGGGGGGAGGAAGGCCACCGGTGGTGGGGCGCAGGCCACCGGCGGCGGGAGGAAGGCCGGCGGTGGCGACGTGGGGGCCGACGCCGGCGGCGGGGCGGAGTCTGGCGGCGTACCCGGGCGGGGGGCGGACCGTGGCGGTGCCCGGCGGGCCCGTGACGAGCGGGAGGCGGCGCGGGCCGTGCGGGCCGAACGGGGTCGACGACGCCGTGCCCTGGTGCGGGAGCTGGCGGCGGCCCGGGCCGCCCAGCGGCAGGCGGAACGGGAGCGCGACGGCGCGGCGACGGCCGAGCGGACGGGCGTCGACGCGCTCGACCGGATCGAGCGTGAGCTGGCCGACCTGGAGCGTCGTCGGGCCGCCGCCGAGCAGGAGCTGGGCCGGGCGCGACTGGCCCGCCGGGCGGCCGAACGGAACCACGTCGCGGCCCGTCGCCGCACCGGAGAGGTCGAGGCGGCCATCGAGGCGCTGGACGCCGAAGGGGAGGACGCCACGGCTGGCGGCGGCCAGGCAGACTGAGCACGATGAATACGTGCAACGGGTGGTCGGGATGACACCGGAACAGGTCGCCGCCGGCAGCAAGCCCGCCGTGCTGGAGCTGGGGGAACTGTTCAGCAGGAGCCCGGAGACCCTGCAACGGGCGAGGGAACTGGGGCTGTCCGGTTGGGCGTTCTACGTCACCGGGCGGGCCGGCGCCCTGGGCGACATCCACGCCGAGACGGTGGCGGCGGCGCTGGGCTTCCTCGCCCCGGAGGCCGTCGCCGACGGGTGGGACACCGCCGTCCGGGTGGTCCGGCCGCTGACGGTGGCCAACGCCCACCTGACCGAGTGCTGTCGGTGGGGCACCGCCACCCTCGACGGCCTGCCCGGCACACCCCGGCTGACCGCCCTGCTGGAACGGGTGGTGGTCGCCGCCGACGCGACCGGTATGCCGCTCTTCGCCGCCTGGCGGGCCATGCCGCTGCCGGAACACACCGACGGTGCCCGCGCGGCCGCGGCGCTGCTGCTGCTGCGGGAGTACTTCGCCGGGGCGTACCTGCTCGCGGTGCGGGCCGCCGGGATGACACCGCTGGAGGCGGTACTGGCCGGTCCGGCGGGGGAGGGCGGGGCGGCGGCGTGTGGGTGGTCCCCGCCGTACCCGGCGATCGGGCCGTTGGTGCGGCGTCGGCTGTGGGCCGAGGCGGTGACCGACCGGCTGGCCTCGACCGGCTTCCGGGCGCTCCGCCCGGCCGAGGGGCGGGAGCTGATCGAGCTGCTCAGCGACCTGCGGGCGGGACTGCGGCCCGACCCGGCCGGGTAGCCCGCCGGTCTCCCGTCGCGGCCGGCGGCTCCGGATCCGGCGCTGTCCCGGCCGGCCGCCCCTGACCCGGTGGCGCCGCGTGCGGCGGGGTCGCGGTGGGTGCCGGCCGGAAAACCGGCGGCGGCCGGCGCGGTGGGCTGCCAGGATCGGCGACGTGACGCTCCCCGCCGGCTGGACCGCCCGCCGCCCCACCCTGGACGACGTGCCCGCGTTGCTCGCCGTGGTGCACGCCGCCGACACGTTCGCCATCGGTCATCCCGACTTCGACGCCGACGACGTCCGGGCCGCGCTGACCGCGCCGTTCTTCGACCCGCAGCACGACTCCTGGCTGCTGACCGATCCCGATCAGCGGGTGGTCGGCTGGGCGCTGGTGGACAACCCGACCGGGGTGGGTCGCGAGGCCCTGGACGTCTTCGTCGACCCGCACCGGGCGGCGGCGCTGCGCGCCACGCTGCTCGACCGGATGCTGCACCGGATCGCCGTCCGGGCCGCCGAGCGGGGCCGACCCGCGCTGACCGTCCGCGCCACCGTCTGCGCCCCGGAGACCCGCTGGGCCGGTGAGCTGACCGCTGCCGGTTTCACCCGGGTCAAGCGGTACCTGCGGATGAGCCGGTCGCTGGCCGACCTGCCGGCCGAGCCGCCGCCCCCGCCCGGGGTGACGGTCCGCCCGCTGCGGGCCGGTGACGAGGCCGACCTGCGGCTGTTCCACCGGATCCACGACACCGCCTTCCGGGACACCCCGGACTACGAGCCGGTCGGCTTCGCCGGCTGGCGGGACCGGCTCACCGACGCCGGCCGGGTCTGGGACGAGTGGTTCGTCGCCGAGGTCGACGGTGAGCCGGCCGGCGCGCTCAACTCGTCCGACCAGGCGGTGGACCAGGACATGGGCTGGGTTCGCACCCTGTCGGTGCTGCCCGACCACCGGCGGCGCGGAGTGGGGGCGGCGCTGCTGCGGCGGGCGTTCGCGGTCTATGCGGACAAGGGCCGGGCCCATGCCGGGCTCGGCGTCGACCTGGCCAACCCGACCGCCCCGGTCACCCTCTACCGGTCCGTGGGCCTGCGCGAGAGCCGGTGGACCGACGTGTACGAGCGGAGCGTGCCGGCCCGCGCCCGGGGGTGACACGGCACACCCGGCGGGGTCGCCGTCGGACGGCACCGGCCGCGGTAGCACACTGGGCGGGTGCGAAACGCGTTACGCCGAGGCGGTGCCGGTGGGGCGGGACCGCAGCTCGGAGACGTAGTCGTCGGGTGCGCCCGCCTTCTCGGCGGCGTTCGCGATCTCCGACAGGTACCAGGCGGTCGGCAGGCCGCCCTCGTAGCCGTCGAAGACGTACACCCAGGCGGTCACGTCCCCGTCCAGCGTCGAGACCCGCACGGTGAGCTTGCGGTACGTGCCGGCGGTGACGCCCTCCAACTCGTCGAGCTGCGCGGCGTCGTACGGGTCGATGTCGTACAGCGCCACGAAGACCCGGTCACCCGGGGACTCGACCACGGTGCTGACCGAACCCTCCCAGCCGATCACGTCCTCGCCCGCGAAGGTCAGCCGCCATCCCTCCAGCCAGCCGACACCCACCATCGGCGAATGCGGACAGTAGGCACGCATCCGGGCGGGGTCCAGGTTTGAGCCGTAGGCCGCGTAGTGACGCACGGCGATGACGATAGCCCGACGGACGGGTGGGGGAGAATACGACGGTGCGTGTCGCACGGGTTCGGGAGAAGAAAGTCACTGTGAACACCGAGAGAGGTCGAGGGCTGTGAGCCGCATCGTGATCATCGGCGGGGGGCCGGCCGGCTACGAGGCGGCCCTGGTCGCCGCCCAGCTGGACGCCGACGTCACCGTGGTGGAGGCGGAGGGCGCGGGGGGTGCCTGCGTGCTGTCCGACTGCGTCCCGTCGAAGACCTTCATCGCCAGCTCGGAGGTGGTGACCGGTTACCGGGACACCGAGGAGTTCGGCATCCACTCCGACGGCCTGGAGGCGGTCACGGTCGACGCCCGTGCCGTGCACGAGCGGGTCAAGCGGCTCGCCCTGGCCCAGTCCGCCGACATCCACGCCAAGCTGATCAAGGCCGGGGTGACCTTCGTCGCGGGCACCGCCCGGCTCGGCGAGGACACCCTCGGTCACACCCACCGGGTCGTGGTCACCCCGGCCGACGGTGGCGGGGAGTACTCGATCGCCGCGTCCACCGTGCTGGTCGCCACCGGTGCCACCCCGCGCCAGTTGCCCACCGCGCTGCCCGACGGGGAGCGCATCCTCACCTGGCGGCAGGTGTACGACCTGCCCGAGCTGCCCGCCCACCTGATCGTGGTGGGGTCCGGTGTGACCGGTGCCGAGTTCGCCAGCGCCTACCAGGCGATGGGGGTCGAGGTGACCCTGGTGTCCAGCCGGGACCGGGTGATGCCGCACGAGGACGCCGACGCGGCGATGGCCATCGAGCAGGTGTTCCGCAGCCGGGGCATGAGCATCCTCAACAACTCCCGGGCGGACGCGGTCCGGCGTACCGCCGACGGGGTGGAGGTGGTCCTCTCCGACGGGCGGGTGGTGGCCGGTTCGCACGCCCTGATCGCCGTCGGCTCGATCCCGAACACCGCCGGCCTCGGCCTGGCCGAGTACGGCGTCGAGCTGGCCAAGGGCGGCTACGTCACGGTCGACCGGGTGTCGCGGACCAACGTCCCCGGCATCTACGCCGCCGGCGACTGCACCGGCGTCCTGCCGCTGGCCAGCGTCGCCGCCATGCAGGGCCGGATCGCGATGTGGCACGCCCTCGGTGAGGCGGTCCGGCCGCTGCGGCTGCGGACCGTGGCCGCGAACGTCTTCACCGACCCGGAGCTGGCCACCGTCGGCGTCTCCCAGGACGAGGCGGACGCCGGCCGGACCCTGGCCCGCCAGGTGATGCTGCCGCTGACCGGTAACGCCCGCGCGAAGATGGACGACCTGGCGGACGGCTTCGTCAAGCTGTTCTGCCGCCCGTCCACCGGCCAGGTGGTCGGCGGGGTGGTGGTGGCCCCGAAGGCCAGCGAGCTGATCCTGCCGATCACGATGGCGATCGAGAACAACCTCACCGTCAACGAGCTGGCCCAGACCATCACCATCTATCCGAGCCTGTCCGGTTCGATCACCGAGGCGGCCCGCCAGCTCATGCTGCACGAACTCGAATGACCCGGTGACGGGGCTCGGCACACCCCCGCCGGTGGCTCGGCGCACGCCGCCGGTCCGGTGGTGTCGGAGCGGGCCGGGTTCCGTGACGTCGGCGGGATCAGGTGATCATGGTGGGTTCGGGGTGGACGCGGTCAGGTCGGTGGCGGTTCCCCTGCTGGCGGCGCGGGAGCTGAGCAGGGTCATCGTCCAGCCGGCCGCCCCGAACCCGACCGCCGCCGCTGCCGCGACCAGCCCCAGCCGCCAGGCCGATCCGGTGAGCGCGGTGCCGCCGAGGTGGCCGACCGTGGCCCCGTAACCCGCCCAGCCCACGGCCGCCAGCGCCTCGTAGCAGAGGAACAGCCGGTAGGGGTAGCGGCTGCGGCCGGCGGAGAAGCAGGCCGCCATCCGGCCGCCGGGTACGAACCGGCAGAGCAGGATGGTCAGCGGTCCGGGGCGGCGCAGCCCCCGGGTGACCCGCCCGGCGACCCGACGGGCCCGACCGGGTGCCACGTGCCGGGCCGGTCGCCGGTCGGGGGCGCTGCGGCCGAGCAGGTAGCAGGCCAGGTCGCCGACGAAGACGCCGAGCGCCCCGACACCGATGGTCCACGGCAGGCTGAGCCCGCCCACCACGGTGAGGGCGCCTCCGGTGATCATGACCGCCTGGGTCGGGATGACCGGCACGAAGGCGTCCGCGACCAGCAGGCCCATCAGCAAGAGGTACGCCACCAGGGGCGATGCGACGTCAGTGAGAAGCTCGGGCACGACTGCCACCTCGCCGGTCAGGGCCGATTCCAGACTCCGAGCCTCCCGGTGGCCGGGCCGGGACCGGCGGGCGGACCGGCAGGTGGTGACCACGGACACCTCCGGCGTCCGCGAACGGGACCGCGTGACTGCGCGCCGTGTGCCACCGGTAGCAGCGCGGAGGGACGTCCGCCGCCTGCCGCTCGCCGGCTGCCGCTCGTCGCTCGTCGCCCGGAGGGGGTCGGCGGATCGGGGGTCGTCGGCGTACCGTTGGGTACGCGGCTTCGCCCGCGTCAGGTCCCCCGTTCCTGACGCGCGGGCCGCCCTGGGTCGCCGGCAGGTCCCGTGCCGGCGACCCGCCTAATCTCCGCCCCGGCGGTACCGGGGAGCCGTGTTCAGGGCCGGGGCGTCGCACCGGGGGTCACCGGATCCCGTCCGGGGCCACGGCACCGGTCGGTCCCGGGTCGCACCTGTTGATCATGTTGACCGTCGATTCTGAGGTGGGAAGCTCACTCCACCGTATCGTCGTCGCCGCCGCACGCCCGACCAATAACGTGCCCGTGCGGTCGGCGTCGGCCGTCCGGCTCACCGCCGGGCAGGTACGCCGGGCCGCACCGGGCCGGCGGACCGGACGCCGCGGGCCGGTCCCTCGTCGGCGGTAAAGCGTTCGCCCCGGGCGTCGCCGGGGTCGTACCGTCGCCGGTATGCGCAGTGCGGTGGTGACCACGACGCCGGGAGATCCCGGCGTGCCGCACTGACGTTCACCGTCGACGAGGCCCCGGGCGATCCGCCCGGGGCCTCGTGGCGTTCGGGGCGGATCACCTCCGGGGCGTACCCGATCAAGGAGCGCGACATGATCGACCACCGCAGGCTCGGCCGGGAGCTGGACCTGTTCGTCTCCGATCCGCTGGCGGGGGCCGGACTGCCGATCTGGCTGCCGGCCGGCGCGGCGGCCCGGCACGCCGTCGAGGAGTACGTCCGCGAGTTGGAACGTCGGGCCGGCTACCAGCACGTCTACTCCCCGCCGCTGGGCAAACGGGAACTGTTCGCGCTGTCCGGGCATCTCGGCTACTTCGCCGACGACATGTTCCCGCCGATGCGGTTGAGCGCCGACGACGAGTTCGTGCTCCGGCCGGCGCTCTGCCCGCACCACGCACTGGTCTACCGGGCCCGGGGCCGCTCCTACCGGGAGTTGCCGCTGCGCGTCGGCGAGCTGGGCGGGATGTACCGGGCGGAGCGGTCCGGAGTGCTCGGCGGGCTCTCCCGGGTGCGGGCCATCTCGCTGAACGACGCGCACAACTTCTGCACCCTGGAGCAGGTCGGCGACGAGGTACGGGAGATCCTGCGGCTGATCCGGGAGGCGCACGCCGCGCTCGGCGTCCGCCCGTCGGGGTTCCGGCTGTCGCTGCGGGGGCCGGGAGCGAGGTACGTCGGGGACGACGCGTCCTGGGCCCGTGCCGAGGAGCTGCTGCGCGCCGCGCTCGACGGGGTGGGGCACGAGGAGGCGCCAGGCGAGGCCGCCTACTACGGCCCGAAGATCGACATTCAGATCGTGGACGCGGCCGGTCGGGAGTCGACCCTGTCCACCGTTCAGCTCGACTTCGACAAGCCGGAGAAGTTCGACCTGTCGTACACCGGTCCGGCCGGCGACCGGCGGCGGCCGGTGCTGGTGCACCGCAGTCTGGTAGGGAGCATGGAACGGCTGTTCGCCTACCTGATCGAGGTGCACCAGGGCGCGTTCCCGCCCTGGTACGCCCCGGTGCAGCTGCTGCTCCTGCCGGTCGACGCCGGCCCCGCCGGGCAGGCCGGGGCGGTGGCCGGGGTCGCCCGCCGGGCGGTCGACGCCGGGCTGCGGGTCGAGGTGGACGCCACCGGTTCGCTGGGTGCCCGGGTCCGCGACGCGGCCCGCCGCCGGGTGCCGTACGTCGGGGTGGTCGGGGCCCGGGAGGCGGCCGACGACGCGGTGGCCCTGCGCCTGCGCGACGGCCGCAGCCTCGACCCGATGCCGGTGGGCGAGGCGGTGGGGCTGATCGGCGCGGTGGTCGCGGCCCGCTCGGGCGGACTGCTCCCGGCCGGCTGACCGCGGCGGGGCGGGACCGGGAGCGACGCCCCCGGTCCCGCCCCGCCGGTACGACACCCTCAGCCCCGGGCCGGTGCCGCGGCCACCGCTTCCGGCGCATCCTCGTCGTCCACCACCGCGGCGGTGAACTGTGCCTGGTAGAGCCGGTGGTACGCCCCCCGCGCGGCGAGCAGCTGCTGGTGGGTGCCCTGCTCGACGATCCGGCCGTGCTCCATCATCAGGATCAGGTGGGCGTCGCGGATGGTGGAGAGCCGGTGCGCGATGACGAAGCTGGTCCGGTCGGAGCGCAGCGCCGCCATCGCCCGCTGCAACAGCACCTCGGTACGGGTGTCCACCGAGCTGGTCGCCTCGTCCAGGATCAACAGCGACGGCTCGGCGAGGAACGCCCGCGCGATGGTGATGAGCTGCTTCTCACCGGCGCTGACGTTGCTGCCCTCCTCGTCGATGACGGTGTCGTACCCGTCGGGGAGGCTGCGGACGAACCGGTCCACGAAGGTGGCCCGGCTGGCGGCGAGGATCTCCTCCTCGGTGGCGTCCGGGCGACCGTAGGCGATGTTGTCCCGGATGGTCCCGCCGAAGAGCCAGGTGTCCTGGAGCACCATGCCGATCCGGCCACGCAGGTCGTCGCGGCGCAGCGTGGTGATGTCCACCCCGTCCAGGGTGATCCGCCCGGAGTCGAGTTCGTAGAAGCGCATCACCAGGTTGACCAGGGTGGTCTTCCCGGCGCCGGTGGGGCCGACGATGGCCACGGTGTGGCCGGGCTCGGCGACCAGGGAGAGGTCGTCGATCAGCGGCCTGTCCGGGTCGTACCGGAAGGAGATGTTCTCGAACTCGACCCGGCCGTGCGGTTCGTCGACCCGGGCCGGGGCGGTCGGCTCGGGGCTCTGCTCGTCGGCGTCGAGCACGGCGAAGACCCGTTCGGCGGAGGCCACCCCGGACTGGAGCAGGTTCGCCATCGAGGCGACCTGGGTGAGCGGCTGGGTGAACTGTCGCGAGTACTGGATGAACGCCTGCACGTCACCGAGGCTCATCGACCCGGACGCCACCCGGAGCCCACCGACCACGGCGATCGCCACGTAGCTGAGGTTCCCGATGAACATCATCGCCGGCATGATGATCCCGGAGATGAACTGCGCGCCGAAGCTGGCCCGGAACAGCTCCTCGTTCTTGGCGTGGAAACTGGCCTCGACCTCGGGCTGGCGACCGAAGACCTTGACCAGCTCGTGGCCGGTGAACGCCTCCTCGATCTGGCCGTTCAGCTCACCGGTGTGCGCCCACTGGGCGATGAACTTCCGCTGCGACCGCTTGGCGATCCGCTGGGTCACGACCACCGACAGCGGCACCGCGACCAACGCGACGAGCGCCAGCAGCGGCGAGATCCAGAACATCATCCCCAGGACGCCGACCACGGTCAGCAGCGAGGTGAGCAGCTGGCTGAGCGTCTGCGACAGGGTCTGCGAGATGTTGTCGATGTCGTTGGTGACCCGGCTGAGCAGCTCGCCCCGGGGCTGCCGGTCGAAGTAGGGCAGCGGCAGCCGGTTGAGCTTGTCCTCCACCTCGGCGCGCAGCCGCAGCACGGTGGCCTGCACCACCCCGTTGAGCAGCCAGCCCTGCCACCACGCCAGCAGGCTGGCCGCCACGTACAGGCCGAGCGCGAACAGCAGCGTCCGGCCGAGGGCGTCGAAGTCGATGCCGGCCCCGGGGACCACGTCCATCCGGGCGAGCATGTCGGCGACGTTGTCGTTGCCGGCGGCCCGCATCCCGGCCACCGCCTGGTCGACGGTGGTGCCGGACGGAAGCTGCCGGCCGAGCACCCCGGCGAAGATGATGTCGGTGGCGTGGCCGAGGATCTTCGGGCCGACCACGCTGAACCCGACGCTGGCCACGGCCAGGGTGATGATGCCGGTCAGCGTCACCCGGTGCGGTCGCAGCCGGCGGAGCAGCCGACGGGCCGACGGCCCGAAGTTCATCGACTTCTCCGCGGGCATGGCGGCGCTCATCCACGGTGGGCCACCGCCACGCCGGCCGGCGGCGCTGGGCAGCCGCTGCGGCGCGGCCCCCTCCGGGGCCTTCTTCTGCTCGGGTACGGCGGTCATGCCGGCACCCCCGTCGTCTGCTGGGACGCCACGATCTCGGCGTACGTCGGGCAGTCGTCGAGCAGTTCGTCGTGTCGGCCCATTCCGACCACGCCCCCGTCCTCCAGCACGATGATCTGGTCGGCGTCGATGATCGTGGACACCCGCTGGGCCACGATCACCACTGCGGCCTCGGCGGTGACCGGGCGCAACGCGGCCCGCAACCGGGCGTCGGTGCCCAGGTCGAGCGCCGAGAACGAGTCGTCGAACAGGTAGATCTCCGGTTTGCGGACCAGCGCGCGGGCGATGGCCAGGCGTTGCCGTTGCCCACCGGAGACGTTCGTGCCGCCCTGGGCGATCGGGGCGTCCAGCCCGCCGGACATCTGGGCCACGAAGTCGCGGGCCTGGGCGATCTCCAACGCCGTCCACAGCTCGTCGTCGGTGGCGTCCGGGTTGCCGTACCGCAGGTTGCTCGCCACCGTGCCGGTGAACAGGTACGGCTTCTGCGGCACCAGGCCGATCCGCCGCCACAACTCCTCCGGGGCGAGGTCCCGGACGTCGACCCCGTCGACCAGCACCTGGCCCGCGGTCGGGTCGACCAGCCGGGGGATCAGGGTCAACAGGGTCGTCTTGCCGGCGCCGGTGGATCCGATCACGGCGGTGGTCCGGCCGGGGGTGGCCCGGAACGAGATGTCGTGCAGCACCGGCGCGCTGGCCCCCGGGTACTGGAAGGAGACGCCGCGCAGCTCCAGCTCGCCGCGCCCGTCGACGTCGGTGACCGGGGTGGCCGAGGGGACCACCGAGGACTCGGTGTCCAGCACCTCGGCGACACGTTCGGCGCAGACCGCCGCGCGGGGCACCAGCATCAGCATGAAGGTGGCCATCATGACCGCCATCAGGATCTGCATCAGGTACGCCAGGAAGGCGGTGAGCGCGCCGATCTGGATCTGCCCGGAGTCGACCCGCTGGGCGCCGAACCAGAGCACGGCGACGCTGGAGACGTTGAGCACCAGCATCACCACCGGGAAGATCAACGCCATCAGCCGGCCGACCCGCAGGGCGGTGGCGGTGAGGTCGGCGTTCGCCACCCCGAACCGCTGCGTCTCGTACGGTTCCCGGACGAACGCCCGGACCACCCGGATACCGGTGATCTGCTCGCGGAGCACCCGGTTGACGGTGTCGATCCGGGTCTGCATGAGCCGGAAGCCGGGCACCATCCGACGGATGACCATCCCGAGCGTGACGGCGAGCACCGGCACGCTGACCAGCATCAACCAGGACAGGCCGACGTCCTCCCGCAGCGCCATCACCACGCCGCCGACGCTCATGATCGGGGCCGCGACCAGCATGGTGCAGCTGGTCAGGACGAGCATCTGCACCTGCTGCACGTCGTTGGTGTTGCGGGTGATCAACGAGGGTGCGCCGAAGTGGGCGACCTCCCGCGCGGAGAAGCGGTTGACCTGCCCGAAGATCGCCGAGCGGAGGTCCCGGCCGAAGGCCATCGCGGTGCGGGCGCCGAAGTAGACCGCCGCCACCGAGCAGGCGATCTGCACCAGGCTGACCACCAGCATCCAGCCACCGGTACGGATGATGTAGTCGGTGTCGCCCCGGGCCACCCCCAGGTCGATGATGTCGGCGTTGAGGCTCGGCAGGTAGAGCGAGGCCATCGTGCCGACGAACTGGAGCAGCACCACCAGGCCCAGCGGCCGGTGGTAGGGCCGCAGGTAGCGGCGCAACAGGCTGATCAGCACGGATGGCTCCCGGGCCTCGGGTCGGTCGTTCCCTGGTGCTGTGTTGTCAACCTCTTGTCCTCCCCGTCGGACATGGTCGTGATGACCTCGATCAGGAAATCCCGGATCACCGCGCGCCGGGCCGGATCGGCGTCGACGGAGGTGAGCGGGGTGGCGGTGTGCATCTGGTCGACCAGGGCCTGGGTGCGCTCGCGCCCCTTGTCGGTCAGCGCCAGTCGGACGCTGCGTCGGTCGGCGTCGTCGCGGCGGCGCTCGACGAAGCCGTCCCGTTCGAGGGTGTCGATGATCCCGGTGAGGGTGGCGGGCCGGACGAAACAGCGGTCGGCCACGTCCCGGTGGGTGGCGTCGTCGAGACGGGTGAGGGTGAACAGCACCCGCATCCCGGCCGGGGTGAGACCGTGGTGCTCGGCGAGGTATCGACCCCAGTGCTGGTCGACGAGGTGCCCGGCGACCGACAGCAGCCGGCCGAGTGGCACGCCGCTGAGCACGTCGGGATAGACGGGCAGTGGTTCCATCTGCACGGTAAGTATGTTAGCCCCCGGACCGTCAGGGGCCAAACGAAATGGTCAGAGCCACTGCGACGTACAGGATCTGCAACGCCGTGCGCGGCCCGAGCGGGGTGACGGGTCGACCGGCGAGCGTCAGACCGCGCCGGGCCGCCGAGACGTTGGCGGGGAACATCGCCACCATCAACAGCGCCAGGGCGGCGGCGGCCGGTCGGGCGGTGGCCGGGACCAGGAGCGCCGCGGCTCCGGCCAGCTCCAGCACCCCGGTGGCGGTGACCAGGCCGCCCGGATGGGGCAGGCGGGGTGGGACCATGGCGATCAGGTCCTCCCGGCGGGGTGAGATGAAGTGAGCGAAGCCGGTCAGCGCGAACAGCAGTGCCAGCCCGACGCGGAGCGCGGGATGCCAGCCGTCGAGTGCGGCCACGCCGGCCAGCCCGGCCAGGCGCGCGACGGCGGTGCCGGCGAGCAGAGCGATCAACGGAACCATGCGGGCCTCCTCGGGTGCAAATCTTTATGCTGACAAGATAGCCCCCGGAGCGGCCGTCTTGTCAACGTAAAGATATGCTGGGTGTCATGACCGACACCCGCGCCTACCACCACGGCGACCTACGCCGCGCCCTGCTCGTGGCGGCGGTGGCGGCGATCGAGGAGTCCGGTCCGGCGGCGCTCAGTCTGCGCGACCTCGCCCGCCGCGCCGGCGTCTCGCACGCCGCCCCCACCCATCACTTCGGCGACAAGGCCGGGCTGCTCACCGCCCTCGCCGTCGAGGGGTTCGACCTGCTGGCCACCGCCCTGACCGCGGCCGGTGACGAGCTGCTCGACGTGGGGGTGGCGTACGTCGACTTCGCCGTCCGCCACCGGGCGCACTTCGAGGTGATGTTCCGGCCCGACCTCTACCGCCCCGACGCCCCCGAGGTGCGGGCGGCCCGGGAACGGGCCGGCGCGGCGCTGCACCTCGGGGTGGCGGCCCTACCGCAGGACCGCACCGGCCCGGACGGGTCGCGGACGGACTCGCTGGCCGCCTGGTCGATCGTGCACGGCTTCGCCACGCTCTGGCTCTCCGGTGCGCTGCCGCCCGACGTCGAGGCCGACCCCCGCATCGCCGCCCGCACCGTCATCCGCCGCCTCTTCACCCCACCCCCACCCCACCCCTGACCCCGCCCCCACCTCCTCCGCCCCCGTCCCGGCCCGGGAGGGACGGAGGCGGGCGGGTGTGGTTGGGGGTACGGGTGGGATCACCAGCTGGTGGGGAGGGGCATGCCTTCGGTGTAGCCGGCGGTGCTCTGGACGCCGACCAGGGCGCGCTCGTGGAACTCGTCCAGGGTGCGGGCGCCGGCGTAGGTGCAGGCGCTGCGTACCCCGGAGACGATCTCGTCGATCAGGTTCTCGACGCTGGGGCGGGTCGGATCCAGGTACATCCGCGCGGTGGAGATGCCCTCCTCGAAGATCGCCTTCCGGGCCCGGTCGAAGGCGCTGTCCTCGGCGGTCCGCGCACTGACCGCCCGCGAGGAGGCCATCCCGAAGCTCTCCTTGTAGCGGCGGCCGTCGGGCTCGGTGTAGAGATCGCCCGGCGACTCGTAGGTGCCGGCGAACCAGGAGCCGACCATCACGTTGGACGCCCCGGCGGCCAGCGCCAGCGCCACGTCGCGGGGGTGCCGGACGCCACCGTCGGCCCAGACGTGCCGGCCGAGGGCGCGGGCCGCCGCCGCGCAGTCCAGCACGGCGGAGAACTGTGGTCGGCCGACCCCGGTCATCATCCGGGTGGTGCACATCGCGCCCGGTCCGACGCCGACCTTGACGATGTCCGCGCCCGCCTCGACCAGGTCGCGTACCCCCTCGGCGGTGACCACGTTGCCGGCCGCCACCGGCACCGTCGGGTCGAGCTTGCGGACCGCCCGCAGGGCGGCGAGCATCCGCTGCTGATGCCCGTGGGCGGTGTCCACCACCAGGGTGTCCACCCCCGCCGCGAGCAGCGCCTCGGCCTTGCCGGTGACGTCACCGTTGATGCCCACCGCCGCGGCTATCCGGAGTCGTCCCCGGTCGTCGACCGCCGGCCGGTAGAGGGTGGCGCGCAGCGCACCCTGCCGGGTGAGCACCCCGACGAGGCGGCCCTCGGCGTCCACCACCGGGGCCAGCCGCCGCCGTCCCGCGTTGAGCCGCTCGAATCCGGTACGCGGGTCCGCGTCGGCCGGCACCGTGTGCAGCTCGGTGGACATCACGTGCTGGAGCTGGGCGAACCGGTCAACCTCGTGGGTGTCCCCTTCGGTGACCACCCCCACCGGCCGACCCGCCTCGTCGACCACCACCACCGCACCGTGGGACTTCTTGGGCAGCAGGTGGATGGCGTCACCGACGGTGTCGGTCGGGCCGAGCGTGATCGGGGTGTCGTGCACCAGGTGCCGCTGCTTGACCCAGTCGACCACGGTGGCGACCACGTCGATCGGGATGTCCTGCGGGATCACCGCGATCGCGCCGCGCCGGGCGACTGTCTCGGCCATCCGTCGACCGGACACCGCGGTCATGTTCGCCACCACCAGGGGGATGGTGGTGCCGGTGCCGTCGCCGGTGGACAGGTCGACGTCGAGCCGCGAACCCACCTCGGAGCGGTTCGGCGCCATGAAGACGTCGTTGTAGGTCAGGTCGTGCGCGGGCACCGCGCCATGAAGGAACCTCACCCGGTCATCATTCCCGGTCCCGGTCCGTCCCGCCGCCCGTCGGTGGCTCACACCACCCTGCCCCGGCGGGCGTCCGGCACGCGACGGCCGTTCAGGTGATGGTGCAGATCGCCGCGCCGGCGGTGAGCACCGCACCGACCTCGGCGGTGAGCCCGGCGACCGTGCCGGCCCGGTGGGCGTGCAGCGGTTGCTCCATCTTCATCGCCTCCAGGACGACGACCAGGTCCCCCTCGGCGACGGTGTCCCCGTCCGCGACGGCGATCTTGACGATCGTGCCCTGCATGGGGGAGGTGAGCGCGTCGCCGCTGACCGTCGCGCCGGCGTTGGCGCCGCCGCCCCGGCGGGCCGGCTTCCGCGCGGTCGGCGCGGCGGTGGTCGTACCCCCGGAGAGGCCGGCGGGGAGGGTGACCTCCAGCCGCTTGCCGCCCACCTCGACCACGACGGTCTCGCGCGGGGCCGCCGCGTCGGCGGGGCCGGCGGTGGCGGTGAACGCCGGGACGGTGTTGTCGAACTCGGTCTCGATCCAGCGGGTGTGCACGGTGAACGGCTCGGTGGTGAACGCCGGATCCCGCACGACGAGGCGGTGGAACGGCAGCGCGGTGGCCATCCCCTCGACGATCATCTCGTCGAGCACCCGGCGGGCCCGCTCGATGGCCTCGGCGCGGGTCTCGCCGGTGACGATCACCTTGGCCAGCAGCGAGTCGAAGTTGCCGCCGATCACGTCCCCGGTGCGGACCCCGGTGTCGACCCGTACGCCGGGCCCGCCGGGCAGGCGCAGCGCGGTGATGACGCCCGGGGCGGGGAGGAAGTTGCGGCCCGGGTCCTCGCCGTTGATCCGGAACTCGATGGCGTGGCCGCGCGGGGGCGGGTCGTCGGTGAGGCGCAGCTTCTCGCCGTCGGCGATCCGGAACTGTTCACGGACCAGGTCGATGCCGGCGGTCTCCTCGGTGACCGGGTGTTCCACCTGGAGCCGGGTGTTCACCTCCAGGAAGGAGATGGTGCCGTCCCCGCCCACCAGGTACTCGACCGTGCCGGCGCCGTGGTAGCCGGCCTCCCGGCAGATCGCCTTGGCGCTGTCGTGGATCTGGGTCCGTTGCGCGGCGGTGAGGAACGGCGCGGGGGCCTCCTCGACCAGCTTCTGGTGCCGGCGCTGGAGCGAGCAGTCCCGGGTGCCGACCACGATCACGTTGCCGTGCTGGTCGGCCAGGACCTGCGCCTCCACGTGCCGGGGCCGGTCGAGGTAGCGCTCGACGAAGCACTCGCCCCGGCCGAACGCGGCGACCGCCTCCCGGGTGGCCGACTCGAACAGGTGCGGGATCTCCTCCAGGGTGCGGGCCACCTTGAGGCCGCGCCCGCCGCCGCCGAAGGCGGCCTTGATGGCGACCGGCAGCCCGTGCGTGGCCGCGAAGGCGGTCACCTCGGCGGCGTCGGCCACCGGGTCGGAGGTGCCCGGGACCAGGGGTGCGCCGGCCCGCTGGGCGAGGTGCCGGGCGGTCACCTTGTCGCCGAGGTCGCGGATCGCCTGCGGGGTGGGGCCGATCCAGGTCAGGCGTGCGTCGATGACGGCCTGGGCGAAGTCGGCGTTCTCGGAGAGGAAGCCGTAGCCCGGGTGTACGGCGTCCGCGCCGGACCGCCCGGCCACCTCGATCAGCTTGTCGATCCGCAGGTAGCTGTCGGCGGCGGTGTCGCCGCCCAGGGCGTACGCCTCGTCGGCGAGAGTGGCGTGCAGGGCGTCCCGGTCGGAGTCCGCGTAGACGGCGACGCTGTCCAGCCCGGCGTCGCGGCAGGCCCGGATGACGCGGACGGCGATCTCGCCGCGGTTGGCGATGAGAACCTTGCGCACCTGGTGCTCCTCCCGGGGGTCGTTGACTGGGGAGTGTATCGGCCGGTCGGAAGCACCCCTAACGATCACTCAGTGTGGGATGCCGCACTGTCGACGCCGGGGACTAGTCAAGTTTGGCTATTACGCTTGTGCGGTGTCTGCGACTCGGATGATGATCCTGGGGCTGGTTCGGTGGATGCAGCCCGTACACGGCTACGACGTGCGCCGCGAACTGTTGAGCTGGGGTGCCGACAAGTGGGCGAACGTGCAGCCCGGCTCGATCTACCACGCGTTGCGCAAGCTGACCGAGGAGGGCCTGTTGCGGACGGTCGCCACCGAGCAGGTCGGTGCCCGTCCGGCGCGCACCACGTACGAGGTGACGCCCAAGGGGGACGAGGAGTTCGAGACGTTGCTGCGGGCGCAGTGGTGGCGGCTGCACGAGGTGCCGGACCCGTTCGCGGCGGCCTTCTCGTTCCTGCCGGCGATGCCCCGCGAGGAGGCGGCGGCGGCGCTGCGCAACCGGGCGAACCTGCTGCGTGCCGGTGTCGAGTGGATGCGTGCCTCGTTGGACTCCGGCTGGGCGCGCAACAGCAGGCCGGTGCACGTGGCCTGGATGTTCGAGCTGTGGTTGGCCCGGGCCGAGGCGGAGATGGCGTGGTGCGGGCGGATCGCCGAGCGGATCGACTCGGGGGTGTCGTACCTGCCTGCTGGGCTGACGGGGACGGAGGTCTGGCCCGGCTGGACCGATGGCGGCGAACCACCCGACCGGAAAAGCAATAATCAAAGTTGACCATAGAAGCTATATCGCGTTAGCCTGCTCCCGACCCGATGGTGGGGAGCGCGCCGCATGGTGCCTCGGGGCAGACAGTGGCCGGCACGACCCGGCCCGGACGACCAGGAGCAGAAATGATCGAGACCAGGGGGCTGCGGAAGTCGTTCCGCTCCCGGCAGGGTCGGGAGACGAAAACGGTGGACGCCGTACGGGGGGTGGACCTCCAGGTCCCGGCGGGGGAGATCTTCGGCTTCCTCGGCCCCAACGGCGCCGGCAAGACCACCACCCTGCGGATGCTCGCCACGTTGATCGAACCCGACGGTGGCGAGGCCGTCATCGCCGGCGCCGACCTGCGCAAGGACCCGGCCGAGGTGCGCCGCCGGATCGGCTACGTGGCCCAGGGCGGCAGCACCTGGGACGAGAGCACCGCCCGCGAGGAACTCGTTCTGCACGCCCGGATGTACGGCATCGGCAAGGCCGAGGCGCACCGCCGCGCGGTCCGCGCCCTGGAGGCCTTCCAGCTCACCGAGTACGCCGACCGCAAGTGCAAGACCTACTCGGGTGGCCAGCGGCGGCGGGTGGAGATCGCCCTCGGCATCATCCACGAACCGAAGATCGTCTTTCTCGACGAGCCGACCACCGGCCTCGACCCGCAGAGCCGCGCGCACATGTGGGACGAGATCCGCCGGCTGCGTACCGAGGGGATGACGGTCTTCATCACCACCCACTACCTCGACGAGGCCGACGCGCTCTGCGACCGGATCTCGATCATGGATCACGGCGAGGTGGTCGCCGAGGGTACGCCGGCCGAGCTGAAGCGGGAGATCTCCGGCGACGTCGTGCTGGTCGGCCTGGACGTGGCGAGCACCCCGCAGGCCGCCCAGCTCCTCGACAGCGAGGAGTACCTCAACAAGTTGGAGACCGTCGACGAGGGGGGACTGCGCCTCTACGTCGACGAGGGCGCCACCGCCATCCCGCAGATCCTGCGCCGGCTCGACCACGCCGGGCTGGTCATGAGCTCCATCGAGCTGCACCGCCCCAGCCTCGACGACGTCTTCCTCACCAAGACCGGCCGCTCGCTGCGCGAGTCCTGAGACACCCCGGAGACCACGGATGAAATTCGCCCGCGACACCTGGCTGATCTTCCAACGCCAACTTCAACTGCTGCTTCGCAACCCGGTCTGGGTCTTCGTCGGCGTCTTCCAGCCGGTGATGTACCTGCTGCTCTTCGCCCCGCTGCTCAAGCCGGCCCTGAACGCGCCCACCCAGGCCGCCGCGTACAAGATCTTCGTGCCCGGTCTGTTGGTGCTGCTGGCCATCTTCGGCGGGCTGTTCCAGGGCTTCGGCCTGATCGCCGAGCTGCGCGCCGGGGTGATCGAGCGGTCCCGGGTCACCCCGATCAGCCGGCTCGCCCTGCTGCTCGGTCGCTCCCTGCGCGACGTTGTCTCGCTGATCGTCCAGGCGGTGATCATCACCCTGCTGGCGCTCCTGTTCGACCTGCGGGTCTTCATCGTGGACCTGCTCCTGGCGTACCTGATGCTGGCCCTGATCGCGCTGATGACCTCGGCCGTCTCGTACGGCGTCGCGCTCAAGGTCAAGAGTGAGGACGCGCTCGCCCCGCTGATGAACACGGTGGCCCAGCCGGTGCTGCTCCTCTCCGGCATCCTGCTGCCACTGACCTTCGCCCCCGGCTGGCTCCAGGGGGTCGCCGAGTGGAACCCGTTCTCCTGGGCGGTCGACGGTACCCGGGCGTTGTTCGCCGGTGACCTCGCCAACGACAAGGTGTGGCAGGGGCTGGCCATCATCGCGGTGCTCGCCGCCGCCGGGGTCTACTGGGCGGCCCGGCAGTTCGCCCGCAGCGTCCGCTGATCGACGTCGCCGGTGCGGCGGTGTCCGGCACGGGCCGGACACCGCCGCACCGGCGCAGCCGGTCGCATCCTCCGGCGACCCCGGACCGGCCGGTCAGCGCACCCGGGCGAGGGTGACCCCGTCGGCGAGGGGGAGCATCACCGCGTCGACACGGACGTCGGCCAGCACCTCGTCGTTGAAGGCGGCGATGGCCCGGTCGGCGGCGTCACGCGGGGCGAGCACCCGGCCGCCACGCAGGGTGTTGTCGACCGCGACGACCCCGCCGGGCCGCATCCGGGGTACCAGCTCCGCCCAGTACACCGGGTAGCCGGTCTTGTCGGCGTCGATGAAGGCGAAGTCCAGGTGACGTTCCTGCGTCAGCTCCCGCAGCGTTTCGGCGGCCGGGCCGATCCGCAACTCGATCCGGTCGGCCACCCCCGCCCGCCGCCAGTACGACCGGGCGATGCCGGTGAACTCCTCCGAGATGTCGAAGCAGGTCAGCCGGCCGTCGTCGGGCAATCCACGGGCGATGGCCAGCGACGACAGCCCGGTGAACGTACCCACCTCGACAGCCTGGCGTGCCCCCAGCAACCGGGTCAGGAAGGTGAGGAACGCCGCCTGCTCCGGTGCCACCTGCATCTCGGCGTGCGCCGGCAGGGCGGCACGGGTCTCCTCGGCAAGGTCACGGATGATCTCGTCCGGTGGAGAGCCGTGGGCGACGAGATAGGCGTGCAGTTCCGGCGTCAGCGGCAGCGACTTCGAGGTCATGCCCCGGACGTTAGCCCAGCGGCCGGACCTCCTGGCCTCCCGGCGCGACCCTGGTCCACAGGTCCGTGATGCTCAGCCCCAGGTCACGCAGTAGCCGACGCAGCAGCGGCAACGACAACCCGATCACCGTCCCCGGGTCACCCTCGATCCCGTCCAGGAACGCCCCGCCCAGCCCGTCGATGGTGAAGGCCCCGGCCACCGCCAACGGCTCACCCGTGGCCACGTACGCCGCGATCTCCTCGTCGGTGACGTCGGCGAAACGCACGACGGTCGAGGCCACCGCCTCGACACGGGACTCGTGCACCACGTCGACCAGGCAGTGCCCGGTGTGCAACACCCCGGTGCGCCCCCGCATCTGCTCCCACCGTCGGGTCGCGTCGGCCGCGTCCGCCGGCTTGCCGAGGATCTCACCGCCGAACGCGAGGACAGAGTCGCAACCCAGCACCAGCGTCCGCCCGTCCGGCATGGGGCGCAGCCGGTCGGCCACCGTCTGTGCCTTCATCCGGGCCAGCTCCAGGCACAGATCCTCGGCCCGGTCCGCGACGACCTGGGATTCGTCCACCCCGCTGACCAGCACGTCGGGTTCGATCCCGGCGGCGTGCAGCAGCTTACGGCGGGCGGGACTCTGCGAGGCGAGCACGAGGCGGAGCGGCATGGAGTTGGGCACGGGCCGACGCTACCGGCTGATCCGTGGCGGCGGATCGTCGGCACGTCGGCGTCGCCGCCACACCAGGAATCCACACCCGGCCGCCACGATCACCCCCAACGTCGCCCACCCCCGGGCGGCCGCGCCACGGTCGCCGTCACCCCCGGCCGGCTGCGCGGACGCGCTCGTCGCGCCGCCGCTCGGTGGGGCCGCCGTCGCGCTCTCGAAACCAAGCGGTGGTACGTCGGCGGTCAGCGCGGCCACCAGGTCTATGACGCCGTAGCCGTACTCGTCGTCGCGACCGGGCGGACCTTTGTCGACAGCGGTGGCGGTGAGCCGGTGGACGACCTCGGCAGCCGGCAGATAGGGATACTTCGAACGGACCAGCGCCGCAGCCCCGGCCACGATCGCAGTGGCATCGGACGTGCCGGTGCCCTTGCGGTACTTGCCGTCGATGCTGGTGCTGTAGATGTCTACCGCAGGAGCGACAACATCAATCTCCGGACCAGTCACGGAAACAGACGCATGCTTACCGTCGGGTCCGATCCCTCCTACTGCTAGGACTCCCGGATAAGCTGCTGGATATCCAACAGTATGCTGGCTGGGCTGATTTCCTGCGCCAGCTACAACGACGATGTCGGCTCGAACCGCGTCCCTGACCGCTCTCTGTAGCTGCACATCAGAATCTCCTGTCATGGACACGCTGATGACGCTCGCCTTTTTTGAGATAGCATAATTTATGCCGGCGGTCAAGTCGCCGGAATTGCCTTGGTTGTTGGTGAGTTTGATTCGAATTGGTAGTACTTTGGATTGAGGTGCGATGCCTAGGGCGCCTTTGTTGGCTTGGCCATGCGCGCAAATGAGGCCGGCCATTCCGGTGCCGTGACTGTCGCGGTCTTTTGTATCGTCGCTGCTACCGTCGGTTGATAGATCGACCCCCTGTGTGAGATTATTTAGCAAATCGGGATGCTTGTCGACGCCTGTGTCTGGTACTGCTACTAAAACACCCGCACCTTTGCTGATATCGTGCGCTTTGTCGACTTTGAGATACTGAAGATGCCACTGATCTTTGCGGACCTGCTTTGTGACATCACTTGTTCGAATATCGTTTCCGAATTGATTTGTCGAGATGATTGTCATTGATAGGGCGATTATGGCTACGGCTGATCGAGCGGCTGTTGTTATCACCGATTAAAGCCAATGGCTGGACCAGGATTGATTGGTCCCTGTTCGTCAGGTGGTTTAACTATTGGCGGGATGCCTTCTTCCACGCGCCACGGTTGATCTGCGTTCCAGTGAGATGGTGGATTTTCGCCCTGCGCATCGCTGTGGTTTTCTCCCATCTGTTTGTTCCGGGGGCTGGCGCTTCCACTGATCGGAGAAAATCCAGACATTCCGCCGAACTGATTCATCCGTCCGCCGCGAGGCCTAGATCCTGCTGCACCGGTAGGTCCGGTCCCGGCTCCACCCCCACTAATTACTCCACCAATTGGGTTGATGCGTCGCGCAGGAGTTGAACCTCCGGGTTGCCCTAATCCAATTCCAGGTGCCCCGCCAATTAAGCCGCCAGGCGGAAATGGGTGAGGAGGGGTGGTCGGTGATGTCCTGTGGGGGTTGCCGAAATTCATGCGGGTGGGATTGCCTAGGGTATCCCGGAGCAGTCCATTCTGGATGTCCCTGCTGATGGTTCTACCTATTGGTGCGGGTGGGGGAAATGTCGAGTTGCTCAAAGGAGGATTTTGTGGTGTTAGGCCAAGAGGCCCCTGAGTGGCGAGCGGTGGTGCGGCTCCGCTGCCGGCGCTGCCCAGAATTGGACCTGGGTTGAAAGCTGTGGGTGCTGGCGTGAGGCGCGCTTTGGCGCTCGCCTCGGTCTTGGCTATGCCGTTCTCTGTCTGATTGATGGGTATCGGCAGAATTGGCGGAATGACGGGATTTGAGTGCGGTGAGCCATAAATATCGGGATTGTTTTGGTCTATGCCGGGGGCCGATTTTGGTCGGGGTGGTGGCTGGCGAAGCATTGCCTGGGCTTGTTGGAGTTCGCCGCTGAGCCCGAACATGATCCCGCGCGCCTGCTTGTTCAGCTTCTCCAGGTCCGCGTCGGTCACCGGCGGGTCCACCACCCGGCTGCCCGCCGCCGCCTTGGGGTCGGCGAGCGTCGCTTCGTACCCTCGCTTCTGGTGGAGTTTCCGGGCGTAGTCGTCGTGCAGCCGCTTGATCTCCGGCCTGGCGCTGTCGATGGCGCGGGCGGCGGCGGCGAGGGCGTCGTGGTTGGCGGCGGCAGTGTCGTGGGTGCGTCGCACCTTGCCGATCAGCTCGTCGAGTTCGCCGAGGTACGTCCGGGCGGCGGCGTTCGTGGCGGGCGGCCACGCCTCGGCGAGGGAGCTGCGGTACTGCTGTAGCCGCCGCAGGTGGGTCTGGGCAAGGTCGCACACCTTGCGCCACCCGGCGACGTGTTTCCAGTGCCCCTGCGTCTCCTGGTCCTGGAGGCAGGCCCACATGCTGAGCACGTCCATCAGCTGCCAGTCGGTGAGGCCGGACGTGCGGCCACCGCCCCGTTCGATCATGGGAGCACCACCGGACCCGGATTCTCCGCACTGTTGGGTTCGGGGGCGGTCCACGGGGAGCGGGCGGCGGGGGTGGACCCGGTGGCCCGCGCGCCGTGCAGGGCGCGTTCGACGTCGGTGACCCGCGCCTCGGCGAAGGCGTCGGTCCCCTGGTAGTCGGCGGCGATCCGGTTGGCGGCGGCGGCCAGTCGGCCGGTGGCCCCGGCCAGGCCGTGCACCAGGTCGGAGGTGGACTGCTGGGTCTCCCAGTGTGCCTGGAGGAAGTGCACCAGCTCGATGAACGCGTCGCACGGGTTGGGCACCGCGGCGGTCATGTCGTCGGCGATGTAGCGCAGGTGCGGGGTGTAGTTGCGTTCCACCTCGGTCTGGAGCTGGTCGGCGAACTCCCGCATCTGTCGGATATCGGCCTCGATGCCGCCGTAGTCACCGAGCCAGGAAGCCGGACGGCCCTCCTCAGGGATCACTGGTCCTCCCGAACGTAGCGACGCCATCTCCCAGAGTGAGGCTAGTGGCTGTCCGGCGATACCGGCAGCCCCGTCGGCGACCCCGACCGTCAGCGGGGCAGGCCGGACGCGCGCCAGCCGTCGGGTCCGGCCACCGGGGACACCCCGGCCGGGCGGGCGCTGCGGGTCCATGCGGAGCGCGCCACCTGCACGGGTGCGCCGGTCGGCCGGGAACGGAGCATGACCGCACCCACCAGGGCGGCCAGTTCCTCGGCGGTCGGGTTCCCCCGGACGACCCGGAACAGCGGCTCTTCGGCAGACATGCCGCCAGGGTACGCGTCGAAAGTTGACCCACGTCGCACAGTGGCGTGCCGGCGGTGTGCGCGTTCGTGGGGCCGGGTACCGTCTCACCGATGTCTGACGTGCCTTCCCAACTCGTCGCTGACCGGTACCGGCTGCTCTCGCCGCTCGGTCAGGGTGGCATGGGTCGGGTCTGGAAGGCGCGCGACGAGGTGCTGCACCGGGACGTGGCGATCAAGGAGCTCGTCCCACCGCCCAGCCTGACCGACGACGAGCGCCGCGAGATGCGGGAGCGGTCGCTGCGGGAGGCGCGGGCCATCGCCCGCCTCAACCACGTCAACGTGGTCCGCATCTTCGACGTGCTGCGGACCGACGGCGACCCGTGGATCGTCATGGAGTACGTGGCGTCGAAGTCGTTGCAGGACACCCTCGCCGAGGACGGGCCGGTGTCCCCGGCCCGCGCGGTGGAGATCGGCCTGGGCGTGCTGGGCGCGCTGAAGTCCGCCCACAAGGCCGGCGTGATGCACCGGGACGTCAAGCCGGGCAATGTGCTGCTCGGCACGGACGGCCGGGTGGTGCTGACCGATTTCGGACTGGCCACGATTCCCGGTGACCCGAACGTCACCCGGACGGGCATGGTGCTCGGTTCGCCCGCGTACATCGCGCCGGAGCGGGCCAGGGACGGCACCGCCGGGCCGGAGGCGGACCTCTGGTCGTTGGGGGCGACGCTCTACGCCGCGGTGGAGGGCAAGTCGCCGTACGCCCGGCCGTCGGCGATCGGCACGCTCGCCGCGTTGGCCACCGAGCCGCTGCCGCCGGCCAGGAACGCCGGACCGCTGAAGCCGGTGCTGACCGGCCTGCTCCGCAAGGACCCGGCCGAGCGGATCACCGCCGAGGTCGCGGAACGCATGCTGCGACGGGCCGCCGGCAAGCGGGCCAAGGGCATCTCACTGCTCGACGGGGTACGCCGACCCGGGCCGAACGGTCCGCGCGAGCCACGGGCACCGGTGGTGCCGGCGCAGGGTGGTACCGGCGGGAAGATCTCGTCGTCGCTGGCCGCCGCGGCGGGGATCGCCACCGGCACCGCGGCCGCGAAGGCGGCAGCGGCCAGGGCGGCGGCGAAGGCGGCGTCGGGCGATGCCGCCGCGGACGACAGCGCCGCCGCGCGGACCACCACCGCCGGTGCGGCCTCGACGGACGGTACGGCGACGGTGGTCACCGACGCCCCGGCCGTGGGCGGGGACGCCACGGCGACGATCCCGGCCGGGGTGGACGCCGGACCCACCACGAAGGTCACCCCGCCCACCGGAGCCGACGCCGCGCCGGCCGGCACGGTGGAGGCGACCGAGGGTCCTTCGTCCGACGCGGTCGCCGTAGCGGCGGACGACGACGCCGCGACCGGCAGCACGGTGGCCCCGCCGGCCCACACCGACCGGGCCGATCCGCCCGCGCCGGGCAACCCCACCGCCGTGCTGGACGCGCCGGTCGGCCCGCCGGCCGGGGTCGCGAGCGTCCCGGCGTACGACTCGACGCCGCCGGACAACCGGCGACGTAACCTGCTGGTCGGCGCGCTGGTCGCGGTGCTGCTGGTGGGGCTGGCGCTGGCCGTTCCGCTGCTGACCCGCTCCGACGAGCCGGACGACGGCCCGGCGCCGGCCGGTCCGACCAGTGCCGCCGCGTCCTCCGTGGCCCCGACGTCGGCTCCGGCGGCCCCGCCGCCGACCAGTGCCGCCCCCACCCCCACGCCCACCCCGTCGGCCAGCCCTTCGGCGGATCCGAACGCGCTGCCGGAGGGCTGGGAGATGTTCAAGGGGCCGACGTTCAGCGTGCCGTTGCCGAAGGGTTGGCGGCGCAGCGTCCGGTCCGACTCGGTGACCGTCACCGAGCCCGGTGGGGTGCGGGAGCTGCTCATCCAGTGGACGTCCAGCCCGAAGAAGGACGCGGTCGCCGACTGGCGGGAGCAGGAGCCGAGCCGGCGCAACTTCGTCAGCAACTACCAGTACCTCGACATCAAGGCGTGCGGCGGCTACCGCACCTGCGCCGACTGGGACTGGTTGGAGAGTCGGGACAACACCCGGATCCACGTCCGCAACCGGGGTTTCGTCACCGCCACGAACCGGGGCTTCGCGATCCGCTGGGAGGTCGCGGCGAAGGACTGGAACGCCAACCTCGACAACTTCGCCCTGATCACCAGCCGGTTCGTGCCGGACCGGAGGAACTGATCCCGGGGATTCCCGCCGGGGGGTGACATCGTTTCGCATGACTTTCGGTCGTCCGGGGTATCGGTATCCCGACGACGGAAGGAGGTAGCGAGATGAGTTACCGACGCAGGGACGCCCGACCCAGGTTGGCACTGTGGATGCTCGTCGCCCTCGGCGATGTCGTCCTGCTGCTGCTGAGCGCCGGGGTGGCCGCGCTGGTCACGCTGGTCGCCGTCGTGACCGTCGCCGCCGCCGGGGTCGCCGCCTGGCGGCTGAGCCGACGGACCGCGATGACCACCGGCACGGAGCCGGTGACCATGCCGCTGACCGGTCGTAAGAGCGCCTGAGTCGACGGATCGACCGGACGGGCACCGGCCACGGACGCCGCGACGGGCGGCAGCGGGACCGGTCGTCACCGCAGGGTGGGTGACCGGTGCCGCTGCCGCCTGGTCGTGGACCGCGACGGGTCGGGCGGTCCGGGAGTTCCTCGCCGAGCTGGGCCGGGCCGTCAGGTGTTGTTCGCGAGCGCGACCAGCCGGGCCCGGGTGCCGTTCCAGTAGTTGCGGTCGACGTTGCCGCTGATCCCGGAGACGCTGCCGGTGGCGGTGTACTGCCAGAAGCTCCAGACCGAGGCGCCGGCGGGCAGGGTGCCCGGCGCGCTCGCCCAGCGGGCCAGCCAGAGCGGGTGGTTGGCCCACGGGCCGGTCCAGCTCCCGGTGCACTGGTTCCACCAGCTCGTGGTGGTGTAGATGACCGCGTACCGGCCGGTGCGGGAGCGGTAGGTGTTGAGGAAGTCCTGGATCCAGTTGCGCATCCCGGTGGTGGACAGCCCGTAGCAGGTGCCGCCGCTGTACGGGTTGGCCTCGACGTCGAGCGCGGCCGGCAGGGTGCGGCTGTCCGCCGACCAGGCCCCGCCGTTGCTGGCGAGGTAGTTGGCCTGGGTGGCCCCGGAGGAGATGTTCGGCCGGGCGAAGTGGTAGGCGCCCCGGATCACCCCGGCGTTGTAGGCGTTGACGTAGTTGGTGTTGAAGTTGGGGTCCTTGTAGCTCGTACCCTCGGTGGCCTTGATGAAGGCGAACTCGACACCGGCGTTGCGGACACTGGTCCAGTTGATGGAGCCCTGGTAGTGGGATACGTCGACGCCGGCGGTGGTGGCGGCGGCCGCGGGTCCGGCCGTGGCGACGAGGGCCGCGGCCGCGGTGGCGGCCACGGTGAGACCGGCGGCGAACAACCGGCGCAGCGAGAATCTGGTACGGGTCATGGATTCCTCCAGGGACGCCAATCGATTGACGCCAATCCTTGGAGATTCCTGCCCTTGATCGCAAGGGTGCTTGAGAAAACTTTCATCGACGGCTGTCGAACCCGTAAGGCGCTGATCCGAACCGGTCAGGCTGGTGAGGCAGCAGTGGATGGGCGTCGCCGGGCGCCCGACGGGTAGGCTCCCCGGCCATGGTGTCGATCGACGGGCTGGGCGACCTCTGGGACCGGCTGTTCAGCGCCCAACCCGACCCGCCGCCCCTGCTGGTGCTGCTCACCGCGCTGGCCGCGCTGGTGGTCGTCGCCGTCCGGTCGTCCTGGCGGATCGCCCGCAACGCGGTGACCATCGCCCACGAGGGCGGTCACGCCCTGGCGGCACTGCTCACCGGGCGGCGGCTGCACGGGATCCGGCTGCACTCGGACACCTCCGGGCTCACCCTCAGCGCCGGCCGCCCCACCGGCCCCGGCATGATCCTCACCCTGCTCGCCGGGTACGTCGCCCCGTCGCTGGTCGGCCTGGCCGGCGCGTGGCTGCTCGGCGGCAACCGGATCACCCTGCTGCTCTGGGTCGCGGTGGCCCTGCTGCTCGCCATGCTGCTGCTGGTCCGCAACGTCTTCGGGGTGCTCTCCCTGCTGGTCACCGGCGGGGTGGTGCTCGTCGTCTCCTGGTACGCCACCCCGCAGGTGCAGGCCGCGTTCGCCTGGACCTCGGTGTGGTTCCTGCTGTTCGGCGGCGTCCGGCCGGTGTTCGAGCTGCAACGGCTGCGCCGCCGGGGCCGGATGCCCGAGTCCGACGCCGACCAGTTGGCCCGGCTGACGCCCTTCCCGGCGCTGTCCTGGGTGGTCGTCTTCGGGCTGGTGAACCTGGCCGCTCTCGCCGTCGGCGCGACCCTGCTCGCCGCTCCCCTGCTCACCGGTGCCGACCTCCCGCGCTGACCAGGCCCAGGTAGCCGGATCGTCCGGTGACCAAGCCCAGGTCGCCGGACGATCCGGTGATGAGGCCCAGGTCGCCGGATCGCCCGACGCGGGGCAGAATCGCCGGATGCGATACCTGATCATCGGGGCGGGCGCGGTCGGCGGCACCATCGGCGTGCTGCTGGGGGAGGCCGGGCGCGACGTGACGCTGGTGGCCCGCGGGCCGCACCTGGCGGCGATCCGCCGCGACGGCCTCACCCTGCGCACCCCCGACCGGGCGGTGACCTGGCGGGGGCCGGCGGTGGACGGGCCGGGGACGGCACCGCTGCCGGCCGACACCGTGCTGGTGCTGACCGTCAAGTCGCAGCACACCTGGGCCGCCCTGGACACCTGGGCGGACGCCCCGGTCGCCGGGGGCGGCACGGCCGGTGAGCGCCTTCCGCTGTTCACCGCGCAGAACGGGGTGGCGAACGAACCCACCGCGCTGCGCCTGTTCGCCGACGTCCACCCGGTCTGCGTCTGGCTGCCGGCGACCCACCTCGACCCCGGCGTGGTGATCGCCAGCGGCCACCCGTACCCGGGGATGTTGCACCTCGGCCGCTACCCGGCGGGTGCCGACGAGGTCGACGCGGCGGTGTCGGCCGACCTGACCGCCGCCGGCTTCGTCGCCCCCGTCCGGGACGACGTGATGCGCTGGAAGTACGGCAAGCTGCTGAACAACCTCGGCAACGGGGTGCAGGCCCTGTTCGGGGCCGACCATCCCCGCTGGCTGGTGGACCGGGTCCGGGCCGAGGGCGTCGCCGTGCTCGCTGCCGCCGGCATCGCGCACCCCTCCGACGACGAGGAACGGGCCGAACGGGGTGACCGGGTCGGCACCCGGCCGGTCGACGGGCAGCCGCGCAGCGGCAGTTCGACCTGGCAGAGCCTGGCCCGGGCGGCCGGCTCCACCGAGGCCGACCACCTCAACGGGGAGATCGTGCAGCTCGGCCGGCGGCTCGGGGTGCCCACGCCGGCCAACGCCGCCGTGCAGGTCGCGGTGCGGCGGCTGGCCCGGGACCGGCTCCCCGCCGGCACGTTCCCCCTGACCGAGCTGACCGGCCTGGTCGAGCGGCCAGATTGACCGGCTGAGCACGCAACCCACCGGGGGCCGGCGCGCGTGTCACCTGCGACCGCCACGGGGGAGGTACCAGGGTGCCCGACGTCGACGGGTTCGACGAGTTCTACCGGGGCAGCCGACACCGGCTGCTCGCCTTCGTCTGCGCGCTCACCGGCAACCTGGCCGAGGCGCAGGACGCCGTGCAGGAGGCGTACATCCGTGCCTGGCAGCGCTGGTCGACGGTGCGGGGATACGACGACCCGGAGGCCTGGGTCCGGGTGGTCGCCTCCCGGATCGCGGTCAGCCGCTGGCGCAGCCTGCGCAGCCGGGCCCGCGCCTACCTGCGGCACGGGGCGACCGAGAGCGTGCCCGGCCCCGGCACCGACACCCTGGAGGTGGTCAGTGCCCTGCGGCAACTGCCCGAGGAGCAGCGCACCGCGCTCGCCCTGTACTACCTGGTCGGCATGCCCGTCGCCGAGGTGGCCCGCCAGACCGCGGCCCCGGTGGGCACGGTGAAGGCCCGGCTCTCCCGGGGCCGCACCGCGCTCGCCGGGCTGCTCGCCGTCTCTGACCTGGAGGAGGTCTGATGAGTGAGGTCCCGCACTTCGTCGACCGGCTGCACCGGGACCTCCGCGAGGTCGACTGGCCCGAGCCGGCGGAGATCCGCGCCCGCGCCCGCCGCCGCAGTCGTCGTACCGCGGCGCTGTCGGCGCTGACGGTGCTCGCCGTGCTGGCCGGCTCCGCCGTGGTGGTGCGGCAACGGTCCACCGTGCAGTCGTCGACCCCGGCCGCCCCGGTCGCGGCGTCCGCCTCGACCCCGGCCCGGGCGGAGATCCCGCTCGACGCGCTGCTCGCCCCCGCCGACCTGGTCACGGAGGCCAGGGTGCGGCTGGGCGGGACGGGACTGGGCGAGACCGTCCAGGTCGACCCGCTGCTCGAATCGTGTGGCCGGGACCGCGAGGTGACCGCCCAGCTGCCGGTGTCCCGTGCCTCCCGGTCGCAGACCCTGCTCCGGCCGCCGGACGACGCCGACGCCTCGACCCGGCCGGTGCTGACCCAGGACGTCTACCGGATCGAGCCGACCCGGGGCCGGTGGTTCTTCGACGAGATCGACCGCCTGCTCACCGCGTGTTCGACGTGGAATCTCCCCACGTCCACGCCGGCGGCCGGTCAGCAGCCGGTCCGCACGGATCAGGAGCACCGGTGGGAGCCGTCGGTGCGCGACTTCGCCGGTGACCAGTCGGTGCTGCTGCGGCACGAGGCGCGGCAACCCCGGGCGGAGCCCGACGGGAAGCCGGTCGGCACGCCGTCGACCGTCGAGAACACCCTGGTGGTCCGGGTCGGTGACCTGGTCACCGTGGTCGTGCCCGCCCGGGAGACGGTCGTCGACCGGGTCGACGGCACCGAACCCGGGACCGACTACGGCCCCCTGATCGACGTGGGTAGGGCCGCCGCGAGTCGGCTCTGCCCGGCAGCGAACCGCCCGGCCGGCCCGCCCTGCTGACCGTGCCGCGTGGACCGGCCGTCGCCCCGGCCGACCGGGCGGTGCCGGGGCGGGCACCCCGGCTGCCACGACCGGCCCGGGCCGGTCACAGCGGGATGTTGCCGTGCTTCTTCGGCGGCAGGGTCTCCCGCTTGGTCCGCAGTACCCGCAGCGCCCGGACGATCTGGGTCCGGGTCTCGTGCGGCGGGATCACCGCGTCGACGTACCCGCGCTCGGCGGCGACGTACGGGTTGGCCAGGGTGTCCTCGTACTCGGCGATCCGCGCGGCCCGGACGGCGGCCGGGTCCTCGGCGGCGGCCAGCTCCTGCCGGTAGAGGATGTTCACCGCGCCCTGCGCGCCCATCACCGCGATCTGCGCCGTCGGCCAGGCGAAGTTGAGGTCCGCCCCGAGGTGCTTGGAACCCATCACGTCGTACGCCCCGCCGTACGCCTTCCGGGTGATCACGGTGACCTTCGGCACGGTGGCCTCGGCGTACGCGTAGATGAGCTTCGCCCCCCGACGGATGATGCCGTCCCACTCCTGGCCGGTGCCGGGCAGGAAACCGGGGACGTCCACGAAGGTCAGCACGGGGATGTTGAAGGCGTCGCAGGTGCGCACGAAGCGGGCCGCCTTCTCCGAGGCGGCGATGTCCAGGGTGCCGGCGAAGTGCATCGGCTGGTTGGCGACGACCCCCACCGGGCGGCCCTCCACCCGGCCGTAGCCGACCAGCATGTTCTGCGCGTAGAGCGGCTGTACCTCCAGGAACTCCCCGTCGTCGAGGACGTGCGCGACGACGCGGTGCATGTCGTACGGCTGGTTGGCCGAGTCGGGGATCAGGGTGTCCAGCTCCCGGTCGGCGTCGGTGACGTCGAGGTCGGCCGGGGCGTCGACGACGACCGGCTCGTCGAGGTTGTTCGACGGCAGGTAGGACAGCAGCGCCCTGACGTAGTCGATCGCGTCGTCCTCGTCGGCGGCGAGGTAGTGCGCGTTGCCGCTGCGCGTGTTGTGGGTACGCGCGCCACCCAGCTCCTCCATCGCCACGTCCTCGCCGGTGACCGTCTTGATGACGTCCGGGCCGGTGATGAACATGTGCGAGGTCCGGTCGACCATCACGGTGAAGTCGGTGACCGCCGGGGAGTAGACCGCGCCGCCCGCGCACGGCCCCATGATCAGGGAGATCTGCGGGATGACCCCGCTGGCCCGCACGTTGCGGAAGAAGATCTCGCCGTAGAGGCCGAGCGAGACGACGCCCTCCTGGATGCGTGCGCCACCGGAGTCGTTGATCCCGACCACCGGACACCCGATCTTCATGGCCAGGTCCATCACCTTGACGATCTTTTCGCCGAAGACCTCGCCGAGGGAGCCGCCGAAGACGGTGAAGTCCTGCGCGAAGACACAGACCTGCCGGCCGTCCACGGTGCCGTAGCCGGTGACCACCCCGTCGCCGTACGGGCGGGTGCGGTCCAGCCCGAAGTTGGTGGACCGGTGCCGGGCGAACTCGTCCAACTCGACGAAGGAGCCCTCGTCGAGGAGCAGCTCGATCCGTTCCCGGGCGGTCTTCTTGCCCCGCGCGTGCTGCTTCTCGACGCCGCGCGCCCCCGCGTGCACCGCCTCGTCGACCCGGCGCTCCAGGTCCGCCAGCTTGCCCGCGGTGCTGTGGATGTTGGTCCCGGTCTCGGTAGTCACCCAGGGAATATAACGATGGTTCAGGCCGACGCCGCTGTGCAGTGCACCTCATCGGCCTCCGTCGCCGGCTGGCCGGGCGGGCTCGTCGGCCCGGCCCGTAGGCTGGCGGGATGCCGGGCTCGCCGTACACCGATCTGGACCGACCGCCGCTGTCGGCGGCGCGGCTGTCCCGGGCGTTGACCGCGCCGCTGGGGCCCTGGCGACGGCTGGACCTGCGGTCGGAGACCGGCTCGACCAACGCGGACGCGGCCGACGCCGCGCGGGCCGGTGAGCCGGAGGGCCTGGTGGTGGTCGCCGAGCGGCAGACCGCCGGCCGGGGGCGGCGCGGCCGGGCCTGGCAGTCGCCGCCCCGGGCGGGCCTGGCGACCAGCGTCCTGCTCCGGCCCGGCGAGGCGGTCACCGAACGCGACTGGCCACCGGCCCCGCCGACCGGGTACGGCTGGCTGCCGCTGCTGGCCGGCGTCGCGCTGGTCGAGGCGGTCTCCCGGCTGGCCGAACTGGACGCCGGGTTGAAGTGGCCCAACGACCTGCTGCTCGGCGAGGCCAAGTGTGCCGGCATCCTGGCCGAGGCGGTGCCGGCCACCGCCGTCGGGGAGGCCCCCGCGATCGTGCTCGGCATCGGGTTGAACGTGACGCTGCGTGCCGACGAGCTGCCGGAGAACCCGAGTGGGTTGCCGGCCACCTCGCTGCAACTCGCCGGTGCCACGGCGACCGATCGTGATCCGCTGCTGCGGGCCCTGTTGCGGGCGCTCGCCGACTGGTACGACCGGTGGCGGGTGGCCGGCGGTGACGCCGACGCGTGCGGCCTGCGGGAGGCGTACCTGGCCTCCTGCGCCACGGTGGGCCGGCAGGTGCGGGTGCTGCTGCCCGACGGCTCCGCGTTGACCGGGCTCGCCACCGGGGTGGATCCCGACGGGCACCTGCTGGTCGACACCGCCGCCGGGGAGCGCCGGCTGGCCGCCGGGGACGTGCTGCACCTGCGCTGAACCGGGCGGGCTCCGGTCGGTTCGTGCGCGGGGCGCACGGCGGGCCGCCCGGCTGATCCGACGGGTCGCGCCGACCGGTTACGGTCAGCGCGTCCGGTTGTCGGCTAGGAGGTTCCCGTGGCGTTCCCCGAAGACGTGCTCACCGAGGACGAGCACGTCGTCCTGCACCTGCACCCGCACTGGAAGGCGCTGCTACGGCCGGTCCTGGTGCTGGTGGTCGGCGTCGCGGTGGTGGTGGCGGGCTGGCTCCTGTTGCCCGACGACGGCGCGGTCGTGCTCGCCGTCCTCGCCGGGCTGTTCCTGGTCGCGGCGCTCTGGCTGGGACTGTGGCCGTTCCTGGTCTGGCGCAGCACGCACTACCTGTTCACCAACGAGCGGGTGCTGCTCCAGGAGGGGGTCTTCTCCCGGCACCGGCGGGACCTGCCGCTGGCCCGGATCAACGACCACTCGATGAGCCAGCGTTTCGTCGAGCGGCTGCTCGGCTGCGGCACCCTGACCATCGAGTCGGCCGGGGAACGCGGCCAGTCGGTGCTCGTCGACGTGCCCCGGGTGGACCGGGTGCAGACCACCCTCTACGAGCTGGTGGAGGCGCAGCACGACAAGCACACGCTGGGCGACGGTGAGATGCGCGAGATCCTGGCCGACATGCGGGAGGGAAAGCCGCTGCGCGACACCAGCGGCTGAGCCCGGGGGAGCGGACGCGACGGCCCCGGGGTGTCCCCCGGGGCCGTACCGGTCGGGTGGTGGGGCGACGCCGGTCAGGCGCGGGGCGCCCGGTTGGTGCCGGCGTGCAGCTCGGCGGCCAGCTCCGCGTTCAGGTCACCGCGGGCCGTCGTCCGGCCGACGCCGGTGCTCCCGCCCTTGGGTTGGCTGAACATCCCTTCGGTGGCCGGCGCGGGGGTGAGCGGTGGTTCGACGGCGGGCCTGAGCGGAAGGCCGGTGGCCGGGCCGGGCCGTCGGTCCGGCTGGGCCTGGGCCTCCTCCAGCTCGCTGACCGACTCGGCCAGCTCGGCGACCGGGTCCAGCTCGGCCATGGTGTCCCACTCGTCCCGTTTGATGGAGTGCCAGCTCTCCTCGGCGTGCCGGGGGACCGGCTGGAAGACGAAGGTCCGGTAGGACCAGAAGCGGAACAGGGTGGCGAGCAGCACGCCGCCGGTCTTCGCCACGTTGAGCGCGAGCAGGCTGGTGAACCCCAGTCCGTACTTGGCGGCGGCGAGCACGCCCAACTCGATGATCAGGCCGGCCCCGTTGAAAAGGAAAAACAGGGCGTATTCCCGTCGAAGCGCTGATTTCGGGCGGTCCCGGTACGTCCAGTGACGATTCATCAGATACGACGTGATGGTGGCCACGATCGTGGCGATGACCGTCGCCTTCAGTTGGCCATCGACAAAAACGGTGAGTGCCAGGGCGTTGAACACCGCGTAATTGATAACGGTGTTGACGCCCCCGACGATGCCGAATTTGAGCGCCTCGCGGATGAACTTCTGCCAGCGCTCGGGCAGCAGACGGACAAGACGCATGCGCAACACCTTAGGGCAGAGGACGATGCCGGGGTCTCCGGCTGGACGGTAAGCGACCGCTCACGACCCGGGCGACGGGTCGCCGGTCACCTCCGGAGCCGCAGGAGTTCCCGCATCCACGAAGACGAACCGTCGGTACGACCAGAACCGGAACAGCGTGCCGAGCGCGGTGCCCACCACGTAGCTGGCGATGTTGTCGGCCAACGGGGTGCGGAAGACGCCGGGCCAGATGCTGCCCAGCCCGTAGCGGCTGCCCGCCAGGCAGGCCACCGCGATGCCCAGGCCGACCGCGTTGAAGAAGAAGAACAGCGCGTACTCGCGGGCCGGGTTCGAGCGGACCCGGTGCCGCCAGGTCCAGAACCGGTTGCCGACGAACGCGACGGTCGCCGCGATCACCGTGGAGACCACCCGGGCGGTCACCGGCTCGACCCGCCGGACCAGCGTCAGGTAGTTGAACAGCGCGAAGTCGACCAGAAAGGCCACCCCGCCCACCGTGGCGAACTTGCTCAGCTCACGGATGAGGTGGCCGAAGCGGTCCAGCAACGAACGGACCAGACCCGGGCGGGTATGCGGGGCACCCGGTTGGTCCCCGGTCATCGTCGCGGCCACCTCGCGAGCGTACCGGTTGCCGGCACTTCGGACGGGGCAGCACCGGCGACCCGCCGCCGTGGCGTGCCCCGGGCCGACCGCCCCGTCCGGTTCCGCCGTTTCCCGCCCGCCGTTCCCGGGGCGCCGACAGTTCGTCGGAGGATTTGCGTGAAACTGCGCGTGAAAGCGGGTATCAGCTCGTGTTGCCGCAGCCGGGCCGCACCTTGTGCAGTTGTTCACAACCAGTCCCACTGACTCGCGGGTCGACCCGGTTTACGCTGGGGCCAATCCCAGGTTTCCACGAAGGCGACGCGGCCCGCGTCGGCCGAGACTCGTGCATCCCATAAATCGGTCAGCGTCGACCACAAGGAGATGAGTCATGGTTGCTCCGGCTACTGTGCGGGGGATCGATCAGGCCCCCACCACCCACCCCAAGCTGCTCGCCTGGGTCCGGGAGATCGCGGAACTCACCACGCCGGACCGGGTGGTCTGGGTGGACGGTTCCGATGAGGAGTGGCGGCGTCTCACCGACGAACTCGTCGACAACGGCACCCTGGTCCGGCTGAATCCGGAGAAGAAGCCGAACTCGTTCTACGCCCGCACGGACCCCACGGACGTCGCCCGCGTCGAGGAACGCACGTTCATCTGTTCGGTGGACGAGGCGGACGCCGGCCCCACCAACAACTGGATGGCGCCGGCCGAGATGAAGCGGACGATGACCGACCTCTACCGGGGCGCGATGCGCGGCCGGACGATGTACGTCATCCCGTTCTGCATGGGGCCGGTCGAGGCCGAGAACCCGATGTTCGGTGTCGAGATCACCGACAGCCCGTACGTGGTGGCCTCGATGCGGATCATGACCCGGATGGGTACCGCCGTGCTCGACGCTATGGGCGACGACGCCGACTTCGTGCACGCGCTGCACTCCATCGGCGCCCCGCTCGCCCCCGGCCAGTCCGACGTCGCCTGGCCGTGCAACGACACGAAGTACATCTCGCACTTCCCGGAGACCCGGGAGATCTGGTCCTTCGGGTCCGGTTACGGCGGCAACTCGCTGCTCGGCAAGAAGTGCTACTCGCTGCGGATCGCCAGCGTGATGGGGCGGGACGAGGGCTGGCTCGCCGAGCACATGCTGATCCTCAAGATCACCTCGCCGCAGGGGAAGGTCTACCACGTGGCGGGCGCGTTCCCGTCCGCCTGCGGCAAGACCAACCTGGCCATGCTGGAGCCGACCATCCCGGGCTGGAAGGTCGAGACCATCGGCGACGACATCGCCTGGATGCGGTTCGGCCCCGACGGCCGTCTCTACGCGGTCAATCCGGAGTACGGCCTGTTCGGCGTCGCCCCGGGCACCGACTGGAAGACCAACGCCAACGCGATGCGGACGCTGGACCGGGGCAACTCGATCTTCACCAACGTCGCCCTCACCGACGACGGCGACATCTGGTGGGAGGGGATGGGCGAGCCGCCGGCCCACCTGGTCGACTGGAAGGGCAACGACTGGACGCCGGAGAGCGAGAACCTCTCCTCCCACGCGAACAGCCGGTTCTGCACCCCGATCACCCAGTGCCCGATCCTGTCCGACGACTACTTCGACCCGAACGGGGTGCCGATCGACGCGATCCTGTTCGGTGGCCGTCGCCGGGACACCATCCCGCTGGTCACCGAGGCCCGCGACTGGGTGCACGGGGTCTACCTGGGGGCGACGCTGTCCTCGGAGACCACCGCCGCCGCGTCCGGCGCGGTCGGCGTGGTGCGCCGCGACCCGATGGCGATGCTGCCCTTCATCGGCTACCACGCCGGCGACTACTTCAACCACTGGATCGAGATGGGCAAGGGCGTCGACGGCGACGCCGCCAAGCTGCCCAAGATCTACTACGTGAACTGGTTCCGCAAGGACGCCGAGGGCAACTTCCTGTGGCCCGGCTTCGGCGAGAACTCGCGGGTGCTCAAGTGGGTCGTCGAGCGGATCGAGGGCGACGCCGACGCGGTCGAGACGCCGATCGGCATGGTCCCGACCGCCGACGCGCTGGACGTCGACGGGCTCGACATGACCCCGGAGGACGTCCGGATCGCCCTGAAGGTCGACCCGCAGGAATGGCGCGACGAGTTGCCGCTGGTCACCGAGTGGTTCGAGAAGTTCGGTGACAAGCTGCCGGCCGTCCTCTGGTCGGAGCTGGACGCGCTGCGCGCCCGGCTCGACGCGGAGCAGCCCCGGTAGCAGGTGTGCCGGTCGCCCGTACCGGGCAAGACCGGAGACCATGAGGACGGCCGCCGCGACCCCACCGGTCCGGCGGCCGTCCGCCGTCCGGGCGCTGACCGTCCTGCTCGCGTCGACCGCCGCCGCCACCGTCGCGGTCGAGCTGCTCAACTGGTGGTACGCCCCGGAGCAGGAGTTCGGCCTGGCGGTGCGGACCGGCTGGGCGATGCTGCGCTCGCTGGGCTTCCTGGTGCTGATCGGGCAGGTGGACCGGGGGCGGGCCGGGGCGAAGCCGTTCGGACTGATCCTCGCGGTGACCACCGTGTTCGCGGTCGGGCGGCTGGTGGTGCCCCGGCAGGGGGTACCGCCGCTGCCCGGCCTGCTCGGCTTCGCGGCGCTCACCGCGCTCTGCGTCGCCGTGGTCGTGCTGCTCTACCGCTCCGACGCGGTCGCCGGGCATCTGGTGCGGCACCGTAAGGGGCTGGTGGTCGAGGGCGGGACGATCACCTGGCGGGAGGTCGCCCCGAAACGCCCCCGGGTCACCGGCTGGCTGCTCACCGCCCGGGTGGCCGCCTTCACGTACAGCCCGTTGACGTTGGTGCCCGCCCTGGTGGCCGGCGGCGCGGTGCTGGACGGCCGGCTCGCCGCCATGCCGGTGGTGCTGCTCTGGTTCGGCGCCGGCATCGTGGTCAGCTACCTGGTGCTGTTCGGTACGGCGTTCCTGATGCGCGGTCGGCAGTGGGCCCGCCGGCTGCTGGTGACGATCGCCCTCGGCGTCCTCGCGGTCAACCTCCCCCTCTGCTGGTGGTTGCTGGGCCTGGACGGCCTGATCCGCGACGGCGCCCCCCTCCTCGCCGCCGTCCTGCTCACCCTCTACTCCCTGCACCGCGCCACCCCCACCCCCGCCGGTGAGCCACGGTGATCAAGAGGTTTCGGACATCGAGCGGTCTGTGGATGACGTATTTCTCTTGATCACGCGGTAGGTGCGCCACCGCGGCACTGGTGGTGGGGATGGGTCGCTACGCTGCAGGGTGATGACTCTGCGGAAACTCCTCTACTCCGTCTACGAGCGGCGGCTGACGGCCCGGCTCGCCGGTCGGCCGGTGCCCCGGCACGTGGGCGTGATGTGCGACGGCAACCGCCGGTGGGCGCGGGAGATGGGCCTGGTCGATCCGAACGACGGGCACCGGATGGGCGCCGAGCGGATCAAGGAGTTGCTGCGCTGGTGCGACGCGGCCGGCGTGGGTCACGTCACGCTCTGGCTGCTCTCCACCGACAACCTGTCCCGGCCGGCGGAAGAGCTGGATCCGCTGCTCCAGATCATCGAGGATCTGACCACCGAGCTGGCCGAGGAGGGCAACCCCTGGCGGCTACGGATGGTCGGCGCGCTGGACGTGCTGCCGACGCAGCACGCCCAGGCGCTCAAGGCCGCCGAGGAGCGCACCCGGGAGCGCACCGGTGGCGCGCAGGTCAACATCGCCGTCGGGTACGGCGGCCGGCGCGAGATCGCCGACGCGGTCCGTTCGCTGCTGGTGGAGCACGCGGCTAAGGGCGGCACGATCGAGGAGCTGGCCGGCTCGCTGGACGTGGACCACATCTCCGAGCATCTCTACACCCGCGGGCTGCCCGACCCGGATCTGATCATCCGGACCAGCGGTGAGCAGCGCCTGTCCGGCTTCATGCTCTGGCAGTCGGCGCACTCGGAGTTCTACTTCTGCGAACTCAACTGGCCCGACTTCCGCCGGGTCGACTTCCTCCGCGCCCTGCGTTCCTACGGCACCCGGCAACGCCGCTACGGAGCCTGAGCCGCAACGTCGGCGGCCCTGGTCAGGTCAGGGATGCGGGTCAGGTCAGGTGGTGCAGGGCGCTGGTCAGGAAGTCGCCCAGTGCGGCGGGGGAGTCGATGGTGAGGTCGGCGGCCTCGGCGACCTCACGACCGGTCTCCGGGTTGGCCACCGCCACGCAGACCCCGAGGAACGCCGGGTCGGCGGCGGACCGGGCCCGCAGTGCCGCGAACGCCTTGATGTCGGAGACGTCGTCGCCGAAGTACCAGGCGCCACCGGCGTCCCGGACCACCTCGCCGATGACGAGGCCCTTGTCCCGGTCGACGGGGGGCTTGAGTTCCAGCACCATCCGACCGGCCTGCACCCGGAGCCCGAGCCGTTCGGCCTGCGCGCGGCCCCACCGCTCGACCGCCGGGCCGAGTTGCTGCGCGGTACGCCAGTGCAGCGCCACGCTGAGCCGCTTGAACTCCACCAGCGTCCCGGCGGGCAGTTCGGCGCGGGCCAGGTCGGCCAGTTCGGCCATGGTGGGCACCCAGGGCAGCGCGGCGGGTTCGGTCACCGTCTCGCCGCCGGAGTGGCTGTGCTCCAGCCCGTAGAGCCCGTAGAGGTCGATCCCGGTGAGACCACCGAGGTGGTCGCGGAGGAAGTCGACGGGGCGCGCGGAGACGATCGCCACCCGCTGCACCACCGGGGCGAGGGCCTCCAGTGCGGCGAGCACCTTCGGTGCGGGGCGTACCGCGGTGGGGTCGTCGTCGACCGGCGCGAGGGTGCCGTCGAAGTCGAAGAAGAAGACGGTGTCGGCGGCCCGCTCGGCGGTGGTACGCCAGGCGTGCTCAGCATCCAGCGGGGTCTGCGGCTGCTGGGAACCCAGATTCAACGGCGGCACGCGCGAAAGCGTACCCCGGGGCGGGTGACGGATCCGTGGCTTCGGCGTGGCTTCTTGACACCACGGGGGAGCACCGTCCACCGCTGGTTCTCAGCGCTCGGCGGCACCCCGTCCGGGCCGCCCCAATGGCACCACTGTGGCCGACCGACCCTGGTTGAGCAGGTAACCCTCGACGAAACCGGTGTTCCGGTCGCCGGTGCGGTCGTCGATCTCGTCGAGCCGTGCCACCAGGAACTCGGTGAGCGCGCTGATCCGGTCGTCGAGCCGGTCGTGCAGGGCCGCGACCACCGCCAGGACGACGGCGGTGCCGGCGACGGTGAGCGCGAAGAGGTTCACGACCAGCGGAATCTGCCCGCCCGCCCCGATCCCGACCACCAGGTTCGCGGTCACGCACGCGGTCAGGGAGACGGTGGCGACCAGCACTGCCCACCATTTCAGGGTCACGGACAGACCCCTCCTTCTGTCCCGCAGGGCTGATGTCGGCCTTGTCCTGTCCCCCCGGGCGATGACGAGCCCAAGCAGTACGAATACGGACGCTAGCGGGTCCGTCGCGGCCCCGGAGCGAAACGATCAGGTCCGATCCGGCGTTCTTTCGCCATCTGAGGAACTACCCGGCCCGCTCTCCGCCGGTCCGGGCCTCCAGCGGGAGAGTCGGGCGGTATGCGAGATAACGGATGGTTTCTCGAATGTGGAACTTCTCCGCGTCCGAGACCGCCGGATCGACCAGCCGACGCAGCAGCGCCTCGACGTCCGGGTCCATCGGCGGGGTGCCGGCGGCGCCCCGGGGGGCGGCGGCCCGGTCCCAGCCGAGGGCGGCGAAGGCGGCGGCGGGGTTGAGGCCCAGCCCTTCGCAGAAGGCCACCACCCGTTCCGCCTCCGGGTCGCTGGCCCAGTCGCCGCGGACCCACCGGTTGATCGTCTGCCGGGAGACGCCGGTCCGACGGGAGACCTCGGTGCCGGTCCACGCCCGCATCGCCCGGGCATCGTCGAGCGCTCGACGAACGAAGGTGGCGAAGGCGATTTTCCGGGCGGGGGCGGTCTCGGTCACCCTGTGACGGTACGACCGCAGTGCTCGTCCAGCCCGCCCGGGGCGGATCTTTGTCACGCATATGAGACGGGCTCACGGCGTGGCCCGTTCGCGCTCGACGCCCGCTTCCACCGGGCTTTACCTGGGCATAATAGCCACATCTGCGCGTCCAGGAAACCGGACGAAAAGCTGATACTGTCACGCTCATGGGACAATCTACGGTGTGTCACGTGCTTGAGACGATCAGTGCTCACATGCGTCACGCCCCCGGTGCGAGGGGGGTGTGGTGACCGAACTAGCGACCCGTGCCCAGGCCTTCGGCCTGATCGCGGAGGGGGTCGCCGCGGGACTGAGCGCACCCTGGCGGCTCTACCTCGCCCGGGGTTGCCGCTACCTGTCGCTGAGCGTCGGCGACCGGGACGAGTGGAACGCCTGGCGGACCCACCTCGGCTGCCCGGAGATGAGCGTCCGGGTCTACGACGTCGGCGGCGAGATCCGGCGCTCCTCGATGGCCGAGGTGGTGCTGGACGGCTGCCGGATCAGCGTCGAACTGGTCGAGGAGGTCAGCACCGAGGACCTGGAACGGCTGCTGGTCGTCGATCCGGGCCCGGCCGAGCCGGAGCAACGGTGACCGGGGCGGCACGGCGTGCCGGAGCCGCCCGATGAGCCCGCTCCTCGCGCTGTTCCTCGTGCTCCTGCTGGGGGCGACCAGTTACGCGGCCGGTCGGCTGCACGGCCAGCTCAGCTACCGGGTCGGGTACCGCTTCGGCTACCGGCAGGGCTACTTCGACGGTGACCGGGGGGCCTGGAACCGGCGTCGGCGCGAAGCCCAGGCCGTGCTCGCCTCGGCCCTGGCCGTCCCGGTGGCGCCACCTCCCGCCGGGCTCTGCGCCCCGGTGCCGCCGCGACCCGCCGCCGGCCCGGCGGTCCGCCAGGGCACCACCTACACGGGCTCCTCGTTCGCCGCCGTGCCGGGACCGGCCACCGGCGGGCAGCACCCGGCCGGCACCCTGGTCCGCCGGCCGGGCTGACCGGGGGAGCCGACCACCGTCGGTACGTCGTCCCTGGTGGACGCGGACCGGGGCAACCGCGTCGGACCGACGACGCGCGGTACCACCGGCCGGGATGCGCGCAGGGGGCAGGCATCCCGGCCGGTCCGCCGCGGCCCACTACCCGGCCGGGGAGATCCTCGTCCGCCCTCTAGCCGAGGCGGCCCGGCGCCGCTAGCGTCTAGGCATGGCACGGGGTTCTCCCGGGTCAGCCGGCCCGCCCGGATCTGCGACCTCGCGCACGGGGTTCCGCATCCGACCCCGTGTCCCCGGGCACCGGAGGAGGCGGAACGCGGACGGCGGATGCCCGTCCGTCGGAGCAGGCCTGTGACGACTCGCCGTACGCCCGCCGGTGTCGACCAGATCCCGGCCGCGACTGCCACGACCCGCCGATCCACCCGGAGCCGCCGCGCCACGGCCGCCGCTCCGCCCGGCCCCGAGGAGCCCGGCCCAGCCGGCCAGGTGTTCGTTTTGGACACGTCCGTGCTCCTCTCCGACCCGGCGGCCTTCCACCGCTTCGCCGAGCACGAGGTGGTCCTGCCCCTCGTGGTGATCTCGGAGCTGGAGGGCAAGCGGCACCACCCGGAGCTGGGCTGGTTCGCCCGCCAGTCCCTGCGCATGCTCGACGAGCTGCGGGTCCGGCACGGTCGACTGGACCATCCGGTGCCCGCCAACGAGTCCGGCGGCACCCTGAAGGTCGAGCTCAACCACTCGGACGACGGCGTCCTGCCCCCGGGTTTCCGCAACGAGTCCAACGACGCCCGGATCCTGTCGGTGGCGCTGAACCTGGCCGCCGAGGGGCGGGAGGTGACCCTGGTCAGCAAGGACATGCCGTTGCGGGTCAAGGCCGCCTCGGTCGGCCTGCGGGCCGACGAGTACCGGCACGGCCAGGCCAGCGATCCGACCTGGACGGGGATGGCCGAGCTGGAGCTGGGCGACGACGACATCGGCCGGCTCTACGCCGGGGACTGCCTCGACCTGGACGCCGCCGCCGGGCTGTCCTGCCACACCGGTCTGGTGCTGCACTCCGCCCGGGGGTCGGCCCTGGGTCGGGTGCTGCCCGACAAGACGGTCCGGCTGGTCCGGGGCGACCGGGAGGCGTTCGGTGTGCACGGCCGGTCGGCCGAACAGCGGATCGCGCTGGATCTGCTGCTGGACGAGTCGATCGGGATCGTGTCGCTGGGCGGCCGGGCCGGCACCGGAAAGTCGGCGCTGGCGCTCTGCGCGGGGCTGGAGGCGGTGATGGAGCGTCGCCGGCACAAGAAGGTGGTGGTCTTCCGGCCGCTCTACGCCGTCGGCGGCCAGGAGTTGGGCTACCTGCCCGGCTCGGAGTCGGAGAAGATGTCGCCGTGGGCGCAGGCCGTCTTCGACACCCTCGGCGCGGTGGTGCACGAGAACGTGCTGGAGGAGGTCACCTCCCGGGGCATCCTGGAGGTCCTTCCGCTGACCCACATCCGGGGCCGCAGCCTGCACGACGCCTTCGTCATCGTCGACGAGGCGCAGTCGTTGGAGCGGGGCGTGCTGCTCACCGTGCTGTCCCGGATCGGGCAGGGCTCGCGGGTGGTGCTCACCCATGACGTCGCCCAGCGGGACAACCTGCGGGTGGGCCGGCACGACGGGGTGACCGCGGTGATCGAGGCGTTGAAGGGTCATCCGCTCTTCGCGCACGTCACGCTGAACCGGTCCGAGCGCTCCCCGATCGCCGCGATGGTGACGGATCTGTTGGAGGACATTCCGGGCTGAGTCGTCCGGCGGCGGAGTCCGCCCCCCATCGTCCGCATTCACTTTGTGGCGCGGATCACAAATTTGCCAGTGGGTTTCCCATCAGCCTCACTGTGCGCAATGGTGTCCATCGAGCGCCCACGTCCCGGCGCGGTGGTCGGCGACCGTTCGTCCCCTACTCGGACGGGCCGCCGCCCCGCTGCCGGTACGTCGGTGGCGACCGGCTCAGGTCGGGGCGCTCGTGGCACGGCCGTGCCCGTCCGGGCCGGTCCGCGTCACGTCCTTGCCCCCGACGAAGGGACACTACGTGAGTCGGCTGTGGAGCCGGTTCGGCGCCCGTACGGCCGCTGTCGCGCTGCTCTCCGTGGGCGTCGCCGGCGGTTTCTATCTGGGCGAAGACCGGGAAACCCAGCAACAGGGCCTGACCGCACAGGTCGGCCTCCAGGTCGACCAGGCCGAGTACGACTACCAGCGTGACCTGCAGGCCGACCACCGGCGGGAGTCCGCCAAGCAGCGGGCCGCCGAGTACCAGGCGAGGCTGCGGGCCGCCGCGGCGGCCAAGGAGGCCGCCCAGCGGGCCAAGGCCGCCGAGGACGCGGCGGCGTCGCGCAAGAAGGAACGTGAGAAGGAAGAGGCCAAGGCGAAGGAGGAGGATACGAAGATCAAGTCGTTCGCCGGCCCGATCCCCTCCTCCTGCAGCTCCTACGGCGGCCACCGCAAGACCGGCTGCGCGATGCTGCTCAGCGCGGGCTTCAAGATCGACCAGATGCCCTGCCTGGACAAGCTCTGGACCAGGGAGAGCGGCTGGAACCCCAAGGCCAGCAACTCCTCGTCCGGGGCGTACGGCATCCCGCAGGCGGTGCCGGGTAACAAGATGAGTTCGGTCGCCAGTGACTGGCGGACCAACCCGGTCACCCAGATCAAGTGGGGCCTCGGCTACATCGAGGGCCGGTACGACAGTCCGTGCGGAGCCTGGGCCAAGAGCCAGAGTTCCGGCTGGTACTGATCGACGACCGTGCCGGTGGGGCGGACGGGCGACCGTCCGCCCCACCGTGTTCGTGGCCCCGGGCGGCGCGGGACCGAGGTGGCGGTTCCCCCGGAATGCTGATAGCCATGGTGGGGTGACCCTGCACCCGACGGGCGGCGACCCCGACCGGTTCGGCACCGAGGCGTTCTACGCGTCCCTCGGCCGGGCCTTCGTCGCCATGTGCGCGGTGGTGCCGTTCCTCTTCCTGATCGAGGCCCTCGACCAGGGGCTCGGCTTCGGGCTCGACGTGGCCGCCGGGATCATCCCGCAGCGGATCCAGGGGCTCGACGGGGTGTTCTTCTCGCCGTTCCTGCACCACGGCTTCGACCACCTCTACAGCAACAGCATTCCGCTGATCCTGCTCGGCACCTTCGTGCTGGCCGCCGGCGCCCGCCGGTTCCTCTGGTCCACCCTGGTCATCATCCTGGTCAGCGGGCTCGGCGTCTGGTTCACCGGCTCGCCCAACTCGGTGGTCGTCGGGGCCAGCGGCGTCATCTTCGGCTACCTCGGCCTGCTGCTCACCCGGGGCATCGTCGAACGCAGCTGGTGGAACTTCGCGGTGGTGCTGCTGGTCGGCCTCCTCTACGGCTGGCAACTGCTCGGCATCCTCCCCACCGACGAACGGATCTCCTGGCAGGGGCACCTGTTCGGGCTGCTCGGCGGGGTGGTCGCGGCGATCCTGTTCCGGCGTCGTCGCCCCCACGACCCCTACGGTCCGTACCGGGTGGAGTCCACGCTGAACTCCTGAGCGCCGACGACCCGCCCGCCGCGCGGCCGGGCCGCACGGGTGCTTGCCCGATCGGGGCGGCGGGCCTAACGTCGGCATCAGCACGCGTTCATCGCCAGCGGAAAGCGACGGTACGCCCATGCGTGAGGTCGATGTCGCCGTGATCGGAGCCGGCCCGACGGGGCTGTTCGCCGCGTACTACGCGGGCTTCCGCGGACTGTCGGTGGCGGTGGTGGACGCGCTGCCCGAGCCGGGTGGCCAGATCACCGCCATGTACCCGGAGAAGCTGATCCTCGACGTCGCCGGCTTCCCCGCCGTCAAGGGCCGGGACCTGGTGGCCAACCTGGTCGCCCAGGCCGCGCCCTACCACCCGGAATACCTGCTCGGCATCCGGGCCGAGAAGCTCTCCCACGCCGACGGCAGGCCCGTGCTCGGCCTCGCGGGCGGCGAGGAGCTGCGCTGCGGGGCGGTACTGGTCACCGGTGGGCTGGGCAGCTTCACCCCGCGCCCGCTGCCGGTCGCGGACAGTTTCCTCGGTGGCGGGATCGTCTACTTCGTACCGGACCCGGCCGCGCTGGCCGATCGGGACGTGCTGATCGTCGGCGGCGGTGACTCCGCCTTCGACTGGGCGGCGACCCTGCAACCGCTGGCCCGCTCGGTGACCCTGGTGCACCGCCGCGAGCGCTTCCGGGCGCACGCCGGGACGGTGGGGCGGGTGCTCTCCCTGCCGGTGCGGGTCGTGGTCAACGCCGAGGTGACCCGGCTGCACGGCGACGACACGGTGACCGCCGCCGAGATCACCGTGCGGGGTGGCGCGACGGAGACCCTGCCGGTCGACACGGTCGTCGCGGCGCTCGGCTTCACCGCCGACCTGGGTCCGCTGGCCGAGTGGGGGTTGCGGTTGGACCGCCGGCACATCGTGGTGGACAGCGCGATGGCGACCAGCCTGCCCCGGGTCTACGCCGCCGGTGACATCACCGAGTACCCCGGCAAGGTACGGCTGATCGCCACCGGTTTCGGCGAGGCCGCCACCGCGGTCAACAACGCCGCCGTCGCCATCGACCCGGCCGCCCACCTCTTCCCCGGCCACTCCTCCGACGCCGGCTGACCCCCGCACGGGCCGGGGTGCCGGCCAGCCGGTCAGCGCCGGCCTGCCCGGCCGCCGGGCGGACAGCGGTTCGCCGGCCCGTCCGCCCGCCGGGCGGACAGCGGTTCGCCGGCCTGCCCGGCCGCCGGGCGACAGCGGTTCGCCGGTCAGCGCCGGGGTGCCGGGCCGAGTGTCGCGATCAGCACCGCGACCAGGGTGAGCAGCGCGCCCGCCAGGGTGGCCGGTCCCGGGTGCGACGCCGCCGTCGGCAGCACCGCGTCGAGCGCGACGGCACCGACCACCTGACCGGCGATGGTGGCCAGCCCCAGCAGCAGCACCCCCGTGAAGCGGACGATCGCCGCCGCGACCGTGATGAACACGATGCCGATCGGGCCACCCAGGTAGAGCCACGGCTCGGCCGGCAACGCACCACCGGGGACACCCCGGACGGCCACCTCCACGCCGAAGGCGACCAGCAGGGCGGCCGTCCCGACGGCGAAGTTGACCAGGGTGGCGGTGAGCGCGCTGCCCGAGGCCGCCCGGACCAGCCCGTTGACGGCCTGCTGCCAGGCCAGGCCCAATCCAGCCAGCAGCGGCAGCAGGGCCAGCACCAGGGTGTCCGGGTCGCCGAGCCGGTCACCGACCGCCAGCAGCACCGCCAGCACGGTCAGCACCGCCCCGGCCAGCCGGGCCACGGTCACCGGCTGCCGCCCGCCCGGTCCGATGCCGGCCCGGTCCACGGCCAGACTGCTGGCCGACTGCCCGGCGACCACGGCGACGGTGAAGACCGCCACGCCCAGCACGCCGATGGTGAGCCCCTGGGTGGCGACCAGGAGCGCTCCGCACACCCCGCCCAGCGTCTGCCAGGGGCGCAACGCGCCGGAGCGCAGCGACCCGCGCAGCGCGGCCAGGCCGCGTCGTCCCCCGGGCAGGGCCGGCACCAGCACCAGCAGCACCAGCAGCCCGAGGCCGAAGGAGACCACCGCCGCGGCGATCCCGTCGGCCAGGCGTACGCCCAGCTCGCCGTTGATCCGGGACTGGACGGCCACGCCGACCCCGGCGGCGGTCGCCAGGCCGATCCCGGCGATCCGACGGGAGGTGGACAGGACAGGGCGGGTCGCCGTTCCGGTCGCGGTCACTCCTGCTCTGCCAGTGGCCTGCCGTCGAAGTCCACCGCCGAGTAGAGGGCCAGCTTCTCCAACCGGTGGTACGAGTCGATCACTCGGATGGTGCCGCTCTTGGACCGCATCACGATCGACTGGGTGTACGCCCCGCCGGCCGCGTACCGCACCCCGCGCAGCAGGTCGCCGGAGGTGACCCCGGTCGCCACGAAGAAGCAGTTGTCCCCGGTGACCAGGTCGTCGGTGCCGAGCACCCGGTCCAGGTCGTGCCCGGCGGCGAGCGCCTTCTCCCGCTCCCGCGCGTCCTGCGGCCAGAGCTTGGCCTGCATCGCGCCGCCCATGCACTTGAGCGCGCAGGCGGAGATGATCCCCTCCGGGGTGCCGCCGATGCCCATCAGCACGTCGACGCCCGACTCGCCCCGGGCGGCGGCGATCGATCCCGCGATGTCACCGTCGGAGATGAACCGGATGCCCGCCCCGGTCCGCCTGATCTCGCCGACCAGGTCCTGGTGCCGGGAGCGGTCGAGCACGCAGACGGTCACCTCGGCGACGTCGGTGCCCTTGACCTTGGCGATCCGGCGGAGGTTCTCCGCCGGCCCGGCCTCGATGTCCACCACGTCGGCGTACGCCGGGCCGACGGCCAGCTTCTCCATGTAGAAGACGGCGCTCGGGTCGAACATCGCCCCCCGCTCGGAGACGGCCAGCACCGCGAGCGCGTTCGGCATGCCCTTGCTCATCAGCGTGGTGCCGTCGACCGGGTCCACCGCCACGTCGACCTCCGGGCCGGTGCCGTCGCCCACCTGCTCGCCGTTGAACAGCATCGGCGCGTTGTCCTTCTCGCCCTCGCCGATCACCACCACGCCGCGCATCTGGATCGAGTTGATCAGTTTGCGCATGGCGTCGACGGCGGCCCCGTCGCCGCCCTCCTTGTCGCCCCGGCCGACCCACCGGCCGGCGGCCATCGCCGCGGCCTCGGTGACCCGGACCAGGTCGAGGGCGAGGTTACGGTCGAGGTCCTGCGGGACGCGCGTCCTGGTGTTCGTCATGGCGGCTTCCTCCTCGCGACGGTGCGGGGCGGACCGGCAGGGACGGCGGTCGCCGCTGCCGGCTCTGTCGCTGATCCTCACACGATGCCAGGTCCGGCGGCGGGGCGGGGCGACGGTGGGCGGGATCGCCCTACCGGGCGGCTGCGAGAATGGGCCGGTGGAACCCGCACAGCCTGCCGACCGCGTACCCGCCGATCCGACCCCGCCGGACGGCCGGCCGCCGCTGCCCCCGGCCGCCGGGCCGGTCGGTGGTGGCGCACCCGCCGCCGGGCCGGCGGACGGATCCAGCCCGGCCGCCGCAGCGCAGCCGGTGGCAGACGGTGGCGCCGAGCCGGCGCTGGTCGCGCCGGCCGACGGGCCGACGACGGCGGCGACGGACGGCGGCCGGGTGGCGAAGGCCCGTTCCGAGCGGTCGCCGAAGGACATGGCCCTGTCCCTGCTGGTGCTGCTGGTCCCGATCGCCCTGCTGCTCGCCTTCTACCGGGGTTTCCTCGGCGGCGAGCAGCCCACCGTGGTCGACGCCGGCCCCGCCTACGAACAGGCCCGCGCCGCGAACGTCTTCCCGGTCACCGAACCGTCCGGGCTCGGCTCCGGCTGGCGGACGGTGAGCGCCAGTTTCCGCACCGTCGACGACGGCGCGAACCTGCGGGTGGGTTATCTCACCCCGGAGGGGCGGGGCGCCCAGCTGGTGCAGAGCAACGTGCCGCCGGAGCGGCTGCTCCCCGCCGAGCTGACCGCCGCGGGGCAGCCGCAGGGGCCGGCGGACCTGGGCGGGGCGAGCTGGCAGCGGTACACCGGCCGGGGCAACGAGCAGGCCCTGGTGCTGCTCGCACCGAACCGCACCGTGATCGTGGTCGGGGACGCCCGGGACAACGAGCTGCGTGAGCTGGCCGGCGCGCTGCGCTGACCGGGCCAGGCCCCGGGCCGACGGTCCGTGGCGACGGAGGGATTGCCGAAGGCGACGTCGGGGAACAGAAGGGACGCGCGCCGGTGCCGGTACGACCGGGCGGGGGCCGCGCGCCACGCCTCCGGCACCCGCCGGGGGCCGGACGACCCGACTGGAGAGCCTGACGTGACCATTCGACGTTTCAGCGCGGCGGTCTTCGCCGCGGCGCTGCTCACCCCCGGCCTGGCCGCCTGCAACAACTCCGGGAGCGGCGAGGCGGGGGCCTCCGCATCCCCGTCGGTCTCCGGCAGCGCCGCCCCGGGCAGCGCCTCGCCCGGCACCTCCGACGCCAAGCAGGCCCTGCTGAACTCCACCAATGAGATCCGTAACGGCAACTTCCGGTTCACCATGACCGGGGTGGGCTCCACCGCCGAGGGGCAGGTGCACCAGCCCAGCCAGAGCGCCCAGATCAAGCTGAGCATCGGCGACGCGTCCTCGGACCTGATGATGAACCTCGACGTGATCCACGCCAAGCCGGACAGCTGGGTGAAGCTGGACCTCGGCGGCAAGTCGGCCAGCGGCATCCCCGGCGCGCAGAAGCTCAGCCTCGGCAAGTACCAGCACCTCGACCAGACCCGGATCAAGGGCAACAAGTCGCTCGGCTTCGACTTCGACAAGATCGACCCGGCGGGCAGCGCGGTGCTGACCCAGGGCATCACCGAGGTCCGGCAGACCGGCGAGGGCAGCTACGCCGGCACCCTGGACGTGTCGAAGGCCGCCGAGGCCGGTTCCGTCGACGCCACGGTGATCACCGCGCTGGGCGCGCAGGCCAAGTCGGTGCCGTTCACCGCGAAGCTGGACCCGCAGGGCCGGCTCAGCGAGATGGTGGTCCAGATCCCGGCCGCCGGCCAGAGCGCCGCGCAGGACATCAAGATCACCTACTCCGACTACGGCAACGCCACCGCCGCCCAGAAGCCCGCCGCCGACCAGGTGGTCGAGGCGCCGCAGGAGCTCTACAACCTGTTCAACTGACTCCGGTCGGCCGGCGGCGGGACGGTCCCGGACCATCCCGCCGCCGGCCCCTTCGGGCCGGCGCGGCAGGGCAGACGGTGCGGGTCCACCGGTAGTACGCTGCGCCGTCATGGGCATCTCCCGGCACGGACGTACCGAGCGCCTCGACCTGGCCGACCCCTCGCTGCGCGAGTGGACCTGCCGGGTGGTGCACGTCGACCCCGAGCGTGGCATCGTGCTGGACCGGTCCGCCTTCTACCCGGGCGGCGGCGGCCAGCCACCGGACCACGGGGTCCTGCTGTGGCAGGGGGTACAGACCCGGATCGTCGGCACCCACAAGGGCGACGACCTGTACCTGATCCCCGCCGAGGGCGACCCGGTGCCGCCGGTCGGCGTCGAGGTCCAGGGGGCGGTCGAGGACGAACGCCGGTTCACGCTGATGCGTACCCACTCCGGGCTGCACGTGCTCTGCGGGGTGGTGTTCCGTGACTTCGGCGCGTTGGTGACCGGCGGCAACATGGAGCCCGGCGAGGCCCGGATGGACTTCAACCTGCCGCAGGTCCCCGAGGGCTTCAAGGGGCTGCTCGAAGAGGCGGTCAACAAGGAACTGGCCACCGACCGGCGGGTCTCCGTGCGGGTGCTGCCGCGCGACGAGGCGCTGGCCATCCCCGACATCGTGCGCACCCAGACCAACCTGATTCCCCCGGACGAGCAGGAGGTCCGGATCGTCGACATCGAGGGCCTCGACGTGCAGGCCGACGGCGGCACCCACGTCGCGTCCATCGGGCAGGTGGGGCGGCTCCAGATCGTCAAGGTGGAGAGCAAGGGCCGGCAGAACCGCCGGGTACGCGTCCGCCTCGCCGGCTGACCCACCCTCCCGCCGGCCTGCGTGGGCCGCACCGGCTCCGCCGGTGCGCTGCGACCGGTCGGCCGGCCCCGGTGCGCTGCGACCGATCGGCCGGCCCTGGCACGCTGCGACCGGTCGGCCGGCCCCGGTTCGCCGCGGCGGCGTGCGCTCATGACTCCGGGGTCGACCGGGCGGCGTCGATCCGGGCACGTGCGCCGTCGAGGGCACGCTGGCAGTCCGCGGCGAGCCGCTCGCCGCGCTCCCACAGTGCCAGCGACTCCTCCAGTGAGGTGCCGCCCGCCTCCAGCCGCTCCACCACCTGGGCCAACTCGGCGCGGGCCTGCTCGTAGCTGAGCCGCTCGTCGGGCTTCCGGTCGCTCATCTCGTCCTCGTCTCCTGCACGGTCGCGGTCAGCTCACCCTCGGCGAGGCGTACCCGCAGCGGATCGCCCCCGGCCACCTCGTCGGCCGCCCGGACCACGTGCCCGTCGGCCCGCTGCACGATGGCGTAACCCCGCTCGAGGGTGGCCGCGGGGGAGAGCGCACGCAGCCGGGCCACGGTGTGCCCCAGCTCGTCGGTGGCCGCCCCGAGCCGGTGGGTCAGGCTGCGGATCGACCGGTCGCGCAGCGCGGTCACCTCGGCGGCCCGCTGCTCGACCATCACCTGCGGGCGGGCCAGCACCGGACGGGACCGGAACAGGGCCAACCGGTGCGACTCCCGGTCGACCAGGTTGCGGACCGCCCGCTCCAGCCGGGACCGGGCCTGGCCGATCAGCCGTACCTCGTCGGCCAGGTCGGGGACGACCCGTTTGGCCGCGTCCGTGGGGGTGGACGCGCGGACGTCGGCGACGTAGTCGACCAGCGGGGCGTCCGTCTCGTGGCCGATCGCGCTGACCACCGGGGTACGACAGGCGAAGACCGCCCGGCACAGCGCCTCGTCGGAGAAGGGCAGCAGATCCTCGATGCCACCGCCGCCCCGGGCCAGGATGATCACGTCGACGCTCTCGTCGGCGTCGAGGACCCGCAGCGCGTCGACGATCTGCGACACCGCCCCCGGCCCCTGCACCGCCACGTTGACCGTGCGGAACTCCACCGCCGGCCAGCGCCGCCGGGCATTGGTCAACACGTCCCGCTCGGCCGCCGACGCCCGACCGGTGACCAGGCCGATCCGCTGCGGCAGGAACGGCGGCCGGCGCTTGCGGGACCGGTCGAACAGCCCTTCGGCGGCGAGCAGCTTCTTGAGTTTCTCCAGGCGGGCCAGCAGCTCACCGAGCCCGACCTGACGGATCTCGTCGGCGCGTAGGCTGAGCGTGCCCCGGGCCGCGTAGAACTCCGGCTTGGCGTGCAGCACCACCCGGGCGCCCTCGCGCAGCTCCGGCGCACCGGCGTCTAGGACGTCCCGGTTGGTGGTGACGGTGAGACTGAGATCGGCCGACGGGTCGCGCAGGGTGAGAAAGACCGTGCCCGCCCCCGGCCGGCGGCTGATCTGCGCCACCTGCCCGTCGACCCAGACCCAACCGAGCCGGGCGATCCAGGCGCCGACCTTCTGGCTGACCACCCGGACCGGCCAGGGCTCCTCGGGGGTGCTGCGCGGGGCGTCGGTCACCCGCCCACCCTACGGTCCGCCCCCGACGACCCGGGGCGGCCCCGACCGACCGCGCCACGTGTCCCGCCGTACCCCCGCTGTGGCCCGGGTCGCAGCCGCTGCCGGGCGAGATGCCGGCACGTACGATGGGCGGGTGACCGAGGCTGAGGCGACCCCCAAGACCGGCAAGCGCGTGCTCCTGGCCAAGCCCCGCGGATACTGCGCGGGGGTCGACCGGGCGGTGCAGACCGTCGAGGAGGCGCTGAAGCTCTACGGCGCTCCGATCTACGTCCGTAAGCAGATCGTGCACAACAAGCACGTGGTGCGGACCCTGGAGGCCCAGGGCGCGATCTTCGTGGAGGAGAACGAGGAGGTGCCGGAGGGCGCCACCGTCGTCTTCTCCGCGCACGGCGTCGCGCCCGAGGTCTACGAGCAGGCGAAGGCCCGGTCGCTCAAGGCGATCGACGCGACCTGCCCGCTGGTGACCAAGGTGCACCAGGAGGCCAAGCGGTTCGCCGCGGAGGACTACGACATCCTGCTGATCGGCCACGAGGGGCACGAGGAGGTCATCGGCACCGCCGGGGAGGCCCCCGCCCACATCCAGCTGGTCGACGGCCCCGACGACGCCGACCGGATCACCGTGCGCGACCCGAACAAGGTCGTCTGGCTCTCCCAGACCACCCTGTCGGTGGACGAGACGCTGGAGACGGTGGCCCGGCTCAAGACCCGGCTGCCGCTGCTCCAGTCGCCGCCCAGTGACGACATCTGCTACGCCACCTCCAACCGTCAGCACGTGGTCAAGGAGATCGCCCCGGACTGCGACGTGGTGATCGTGGTCGGTTCCCGCAACTCGTCCAACTCGGTACGCCTGGTCGAGGTGGCCCTGGACGCCGGTGCCCGCGCCGGGCACCTGGTCGACTTCGCCCACGAGATCGACGACGCCTGGCTGGCAGGTGCCACCACCGTCGGGCTGACCTCCGGCGCGAGCGTGCCGGACGAGCTGGTCCAGGAGGTGCTGGCGTACCTGGCCGCGCGCGGCTTCACCGACGTCGACGAGGTGGTCACCGCCAACGAGCGGCTGACCTTCTCGCTGCCGCAGGAACTCAAGCGGGACATGAAGGCCGCCGCGCGCGGCTGACCCGGCAGGCCGGTCGATGCGTCGCCGTGCTCCGCGAGCCACCGGAACCGGATCCGGCCGCCCGGAACGGATCACCGGCGGGGCGCGTCCCAGTGGTATGAGAACTCCTCGGATGGTGCCCGTCGTGCTGGCCGTCGGCCTGGCGCTCGCCGGCTGCGGCAGCGGCGACGGTGCCGACGTCACCGGCCCGCCGGCCACGCCGACCGGCTCCCCGACGGCTTCGGTCACCCCGCCGGCCACCGGGACGCCCGGCACGCCGCCGGCCTCGGCGGCCCCGTCCGCCCCGCCCGCCGGCTCGCTGCCGCCCGGCGGGGTACAGCCCCCACCGGGTGGGGTGAAGCCGCCGCCCGGCGGCCCGCGACTGCCACCCGGTCCGGGCGCGACCGAGCTGACCGGCACCGTCGAGTCGGGGGTGGAGCCGGGTTGCCTGCTGCTCGACGGCCACCAACTGGTCGGTGGCCCGGCCGACGTGCTCGTCGCCGGGGCCAGGGTCAGCGTCACCGGCCGGTCCCAGCCCGACCTGATGAGCACCTGCCAACAGGGCATTCCGTTCCTGGTGGAATCGGCCCGCCGGTCCTGAGCGGCTACGGGGTCAGGGCCGCTCGTCGGTGGGGAGCAGCTCCGGGGCCTGGGGCTGGCGGGGGGCCACCTCGACCTGGCCGGGTGTGCCCAGCTCCTGGTCGGAGACGCCCAGCTCGGCCAGCTTGCGCGCACTGACCAGCACCCGCGCCTCCAACGAACCGACCGCCCGGTTGTACGCCGTCACCGCGCCGCCGAGCGAGGTGCCGAGCCTGCCGACGTGGTCGCCCAGGGTGGACAGTCGGCCGTACAGCTCGCGGGCCAGCGAGTGCACCGCCACCGCGTTGCGGGCCAGCGCCTCCTGTCGCCACGAGTACGCCACCGTCCGCAGCAGCGCGACCAGGGTGGCCGGGGTGGCCAGCACCACGTTGCGGGCGAACGCGTGCTCGAGCAGCGTCGGATCGCGCTGCAACGCCACGTCCAGGAACGGGTCGGCCGGCACGAACAGCACCACGAACTCCGGGGTGTCGTCGAACGCCGCCCAGTACGTCTTCGCGGCCAGCGCGTCGACGTGCCCGCGCAGGTGCTTGGCGTGCCGGTCGAGATGGGTGTTCCGCCCGGGTTCGTCACGCGCCTCCATCGCCGTCAGGTAGGCGTCGAAGGGGGCCTTGGCGTCCACCACCACCGTCCGTCCGCCGTGCAGCCGGACCACCAGGTCGGGGCGGACCCCCTGGTGGTCGGTGGCGGCGGTGACCTGCTCGCTGAAGTCGCAGTGCTCCAGCATGCCGGCCGCCTCGACGATCCGGCGGAGCTGGTGCTCGCCCCAGCGTCCGCGTACCTGCGGGGCGCGCAGCGCGGCGACGAGCTGCTTCGTCTCGGTGCGCAGCTCGCCGGAGACGACCCCCATCGAGCGGACCTGTTCGCGCAGCTCGGCGTAGGCGTCCACCCGGTCCCGTTCCAGCTCTCCCACCCGTTGCTCGTAGCGGCGCAGGGTGTCGTGCAGCGGGGCGACCGCGCGGGCCACCGCCTCCTGGGACTGGGCGGTCGCCTCGTAGCTCAGCGCCCGCATCGACTGCTCCAGCCGGCTCTCGCCCTCCCGGGTGGCGGCGAGGGTGGCCTCCAGCCGGGCGATCTCGGTGGCCGACCGGGAACGGGCGGCGTACCAGCCGACCGCGCCACCGGCGGCGAGGCAGACCACCACCACGGCCAGCGTAGAGAAGTCCATCACCAGAGCTTGCCAAACGGGTACGGCTCGACGCCCCCGGGTACGTTCGGAGGATGGAAATCGTGCTCGTGCTCATCCTGGTCGCCATGCTGGCCGGCGGTTTCGTCTGGTGGCGGCGGGAGAAGGCGGCCCGGGAGGCGCGCAGCCTCGCCGACGTCCGCGCCGACGCCCAGCGCTGGTACGAACGCCTCGGCGGCCAGGTGATGAACCTGCACGGCGACGAGCCGGCGGTGCGCCAGGCCCTGGTCGACGCCGGTGAGCGGTACAACGCGGCGGGCAGCCAGCTGGAGCAGGCGCGGACCGTCCACCAGTTCCGACTGGCCCGGGAGACCGCCCTGGAGGGCCTCGCCTACGCCCGGGCCGCCCGGGTGGCGCTCGGCCTGGACCCCGGGCCGGAGCTGCCCCCGCTGGCCGCCGCGCAGGGGAGCGGGGAGATCACCCGGGAGCGTCAGGTGGACGTGCAGGGGCAGACGTTCAAGGCCGGTCCGCAGCCCGGCCGGGACACCCCGTACTACTACCCGGGCGGGCGCTACCAGGGGCGGCCGGTGCCGGCCGGCTGGTACTCGACGCCCTGGTGGAAGACCGCGCTGGGGGCCGGCGTCGGTGTGGTCGGCGGGATGCTGATCGCCGACGCGCTCTTCTCGCCGGCCTTCGCCGACCCCGGTTACGGTGCCGGCTACCAGGAGGGCTTCGGCGACGGCGCGGACTTCGGCGGCGACTTCGGCACCGCCGGGGATCCGGGCGGCGATTTCGGCACCGCGGGTGACTTCGGTGGGGGCGATTTCGGGGGCGGTGATTTCGGGGGCGGCGACTTCTGATCCGGTGCCGCCGGTCGGCAGCCCCGCAGGGATACGGAGTCCGGCCCGGCCGCCGCCCCCGCCACCGCCGGGGCGGCGGCGGGGGCGGCGTCGGTCAGCCGGTGTTGCGCATCCCGGCGGCGATGCCGTTGACCGTGGTGAGCAGGGCGCGCTCCAGGGCCGTACCGTCGCTGGGGGCGCGTCGGCCGCCCGGCGCGGTGGCGACCGCCCGGCCTGCCGCCCCGGAGTCGCGGTACTGCCGCAGCAGGGCCACCTGGAGGTGGTGCAGCGGCTCCAGGTAGGTGTCGCGCACCGCGAGGGTGCGCTGGAGCACCGGCGAGTTCTCCAGCAGGGCCGGCGAGGAGGTGACCGCCAGCACCTCCTGCTTGGTCAGTTCGTACTCCTGCTCGATCTTGTCGAAGATCGGGTGCAACTGCTCGGGGACCAGCGTCTCCACGTACCGGCGGGCGATGCTGAGGTCGGTCTTGGTCAGCATCATCTCCACGTTCGACAGGAACGTGCGGAAGAAGTGCCAGTTGCGGTTCATCTCGGTCAGCACGTCCTCCAGGCCCGCCGCGCGGGCGGCGGCCAGCCCGGAACCGACCCCGAACCAGCCCGGCACGATCTGCCGGGTCTGCGTCCAGCCGAACACCCACGGAATGGCCCGCAGGCCGCCCAGACCGGCCCCGGTGTTGGGCCGCTTCGCCGGCCGGGAGCCGATGTTCAGCGCGCCCAGCAGCTCGGTCGGGGTGGAGGCCCAGAAGTACGCCGGCAGGTCCGGGTCCTCGACCAGGCCCCGGTAGGACCGGAAGGCCGACTCGGAGACCACGTCCATCGCCGCGTCCCAGCGTTCGAGCTGCTCGGCGGGCTGCCGGGGGGCGGTGTGCAGCAGCGTCGCCTGGAGCACCGCGGCCACGGTCAGCTCCAGGTTCTCCCGGGCCAGCGCCGGCAGGGTGTACTTGTCGGAGATGACCTCGCCCTGCTCGGTCACCTTGATCGCGCCGTCCAGGGTGCCGTACGGCTGGGCCAGGATGGCCTCGTGGGTGGGGCCGCCGCCCCGGCCGACCGTGCCGCCCCGGCCGTGGAACAACCGCAGGTGCACGCCGTGCCGGGCGGCCACGTCCCGCAGCGCCCGCTGGGCCCGGTGGATGGACCACTGGCTGGTGGTGATGCCGGCCTCCTTGTTGGAGTCGGAGTAGCCCAGCATCACCTCCTGCACGTCGCCCCGGGCCGCCACCAGCGCCCGGTAGGCCGGCAGGGAGAGCAGCTCGTCGAGGAGCTCACCGCCGGCGTTCAGCTCGGCCGGGGTCTCCAGCAGCGGCACGAAACCGATCCGGGCCCGCCCGGTGTGCACGTCGACCAGGCCGGCCTCGCGGGCCAGCACCACCGCGGCGAGGACGTCGTCCACGCCGAGCGTCATCGAGATGATGTACGACTCGATGACCTCACCACCGAACCGGTCCTGCGCCTCGCGGATCGCCCCGAACACGTCGAACGTCTTGCGGGCCGCCTCGGTCAACGGGGTGTCCAGGGCGGACAGCGGCCGGCGGCCGGTCAGCTCGTCGGCGAGCAGCTTGGTGCGCTCCAGCCGGCTCAGCGACGGGTAGTCCGACACCTCGCCGACCGCCGCGTAGAGCTGGGTGAGCACCTCGTGGTGCTTCTCGGCGTGCTCCCGGACGTCCATGGTGGCCAGGTGCAGGCCGAACGCGGAGACGGTACGGATGGTCGAGGCCAGCCGGCCGACGGCGGTGAGCTGCCCGGAGTTGCGGGCCAGCGAGGCACGCAGCAGTTCCAGGTCGGCGACCAGCTCGGCGGAGCCCTGGTAGTCCCGGCCGGGCACGTGCGGGGTGCCGGCGCGCAGCCGTTCTCGGGTGTTGGCCAGTTTCGCCTTCACGCAGCGGGCCTTGAGCCGGTAGGGCTCCTCGGCGTTGACCCGGCGGAAGCGGGGGGCCACCTCGGGCAGCGCGTCCAGGTCGGCGGCGAGGCTGGCCGACAGGTCCAGCGACACCGCGCGCAGCCGGCGGGAGACGGAGACCTCGTTGACCAGGTGCTCCATCGCCGCCTCGGTGGCCGCGATGCCGTGCTCGTGCTGGATGCGCAGCACCTCGCGGGTGACGGCGGGGGTGACGAACGGGTTGCCGTCCCGGTCGCCGCCGATCCAGGTGCCGAAGGTCAGCGGGCGGGACGTCGGCGAGGTCTCCACGCCGAGGGTCCGCAACGTGTCGGCCAGGTCGTCGAGGACCTGCGGGGCCGCCTCCGCGTACAGGTCGCGCAGGTAGTAGATGGCGTTGCGGGCCTCGTCGGTCGGGTCGGGCCGGTCGAGGCGCAGCTCGTCGGTCTGCCACATCAGGTCGAGGAGTTCGGCGAGGCGGCGGTTGGCCGGGGCCTCGTCGCTGGCGCCGTAGAGGATGGCGTTGGCGGTCTCGGCGTCCAGCTCGTCGGCGATGGCGCGCAGCTTGGACAGGATCGACCGGCGGGCCGCCTCGGTGGGGTGGGCGGTGAAGACGGGGCGTACCGCGAGCCGGCGGGCGGCGGCGGCGATCTCCTCGGCCGGCACCCCGCGCTCGGCGATCATCTTGGCGGCCTGGTCCAGCCAGCCGCCCTGGATCGCCCGGCGGCGGCGCAGGTCCCGGGCGCGGTGCACCTGCTCGGTGATGTTGGCCAGGTGGAAGTAGGTGGAGAAGGCGCGGGCCAGTCTGGTTCCGGTGGTCACGTCGAGCCCGCCGAGGCGCTGCGCGGCGGCCGGGGCGTCGGAGCGGACCTGGGCGCGGATCTCCTCGACCAGGTCGAGCAGCGGCCGGCCCTCCTGGCGGGCCAGGGTCTGGCCGAGCAGGGTGCCGAGCCGACGGATGTCGGCCCGCAGGGCGGCGTCGGGCCCGTCGTGATCGTGCTGGTCGGTCACGTGCGCTCCTTACGTGAGTACGAAGGACAGCGCTGTCCGACTCCCTGGATGGTATCCGCGCGGCCCGGTCGGGGAGGAAGGGGTGCGGTGTGTCACGTTCCCCACGATCGACGTGGCCTCACCGGGTCGTCCCCGTCGAGTCGACCCGTCGGTTGCGGAACAGGGCGGCGGTGAGCAGGCCGGACACCCCGAGTACGGCCCAGAGCAGCAGCCCGGCCAGCGGCCAACGGGTGGACCGCCAGTCGAAGTAGACCACCGACTTGAGTAGGTCGGTGGCGAGGCCGGGGACGTTCCAGCGGTGCATGCCGCGCAGCGCGGCGGGCAGGAACTCCGGGGCGTAGATGCCGCCGGAACCGGGGTTGCCGAGCACCACCAGCAGCAGGATCACCAGTCCGGTGCCGAGCAGGCCCAGCCAGCCCTGCACGGCGGTGGCCACCATCGCGGCGGTGAACACGGTGAGTACGCCGACCGCCGCCACCGCGACCAGGTCGTGGTCCCAGACGCCGAGCACCGGGCCGACCAGCACCGCGCCGATGATCCCGAGCAGCAGCGCGTGCACCGCCAACGAGCCGATCCGTAGCCCGGCCCGGCGCAGGCCGCGCGGGGCGGTGCCGAGCGAGACGCCGAGCGCGGTCGAGGCCAGGTAGCCGCCGAGCACCAGCCCGACGGCCAGGTAGAACGGCACCAGGCCGCGCGGGTCGTCGGGGGATACGGGCACCTGGTCGGTGACGGTCAGCGGTAGCCGGGCCTGCTGGGCGGCCGGGGTGAGGACCCCGGTGACCAGTTCGGTGGCGGCCGGGGCGGAGGCGCTGGCGGTGGCCAGGGTGAGCGTGCCGTCGGGGGCCGAGGTCAGCACGGCGTACACCTGGCGGGCGGTGAGCGCGTCGTCGGCCGCGCCGGGGCTGTCGTACCCGACGGGTTCGATGGTGTCGGTGCGGGCGCGCACCGCGGCCAGCAACGACTCGGCGCGCTGGTCGCCGGCCACCACGCCGACCGGTACGTCCCGGGGGTGCGGCTGGTGCAGCGCGCCGACGTAGGCCGCGATGAACGCGGTGGCCAGCACCAGCGTGCCGACCAGCAGCGCCACCGTGCGGGGCAGCCAGTCCCGGGTACGCGGCTCGTCGTCCACACCGCCCAGCCTATGGGCATAGTGCCCGGTTTGTGGTGTTTACCGGCTCGTGACCCGGGAGCCGGTGATGTTCGCCGGCACCGGCTGGCGCTGGCAGCGGCCGTCGACAGTGGTGCGGGACGTGGCTGCCGGGAGATCCTGCACTGGCTGATGGCCACCGGCCGGTTCCGTCGCCGCCGAACGGCCGGCTCGGTGCTTGTCGTCGGGACCTCCAACAACCTCCCCGACGCCCGGGACGTCTTCCGGGCGCTGCGGAACATGGGGAGCGGGTCTGCTCGGCGGGTTCCCGGCGATCGTGGTCGGCCGCCCGAAGGCGTGGGACCTCGCCCGCCCGTTGCCGCTGGCCGAGCGGTTGGCCTGGGCCGCCGCCCAGGGGGCTGCCATCAACCCGCCCAGGGGGCTGCCATCACCCGTGCGCTGGCCGCCTGCCATCACCCGCGCGCCGGCTGCCCTGCCATCACCCGCCCAGGGGGCTGCCATCACCCGTGCGCTGGCTGCCTGCCATCACCCGCGCGCCGGCTGCCCTGCCCACCCGGATCGGGTGGTGGTCTTCGGCGTCGACCTCTGCCACACCGACCCAACTCATCCTCCCGTACGGCGGGGAGATCGTGGTCGACACGGTCGAACGTCGGATCATGGTGCGCTCCTGAACGATCGGCGCTACCGGGCGTCTGGTTTCCCGCGCGACAACACCGGCATCCGGTGCGCCCTCCACCAGCCCGCGTGCCTTGAGCCAGTCGATGGCGGGCCGTGCGTCGGACACCCGGTACTGGGCACCGACGATTCACCAGTCCGCGTGTTGAGCCGGTCGATGGCCGAGCGCACCACCTGGCGCGACACCTCGAACTCCGCGCACAGCTCGGTACCCGAGGCGGGGCGGCGCCGGTCGGGGGCGGCGCGTCCAGCCGGCCAGGTGCTCCATGCGCCACGATCGGGATGCCGGCGGAGGAGATCAGGGCAACGGGGTGGACGGGAAACGGATGACCCAGATCGTCAGCACTGTGGCGGGCCGGTCCCGGTGGTCAGATTGTGGAGAGTTGTTGTCGCCAGGGCCGCAACAACTCTCCACAATCCCACGACCGAACCGGCGGTGCCGCTCGGAAGCGGGGAGACCCGTGCGGTGGCCAGCGCCAGCGTGCCGACCGGCAGCGCCGCCGGGCGGGGCAGTCAGTCCGGGTACGCGGCTCCTTGTCGATCGGCCTAACCGATGACCCTAATGTCCGTTCTGTAGGTTTCGTCGGATGATATCCGGGTCAGTCGATCGTGGCGAAGGCGCGGACCGGGAAGGTGCCCATGCCGGCCACCCGGGGCGGGGCGGCGGTGAACCGGAAACCGGTCGGGGGCAGCGCGTCCAGGCCGGTCAGGTGCTCCACGATCGGGATGCCGGCGGCGAGCAGGGCGCTGTGCGCGGGGCGCTCACCGGCGGCGGCCGGGGTCATGTCGTCGATGTTGATCGAGTCGATGCCGACCAGGGCGGCACCCGCCGCCACCAGCGCCTCGGCGCCCTCGCCGGTCAGGTAGGGCGCCTCGGGGGTGGCGTACCGGTCGGTGCCGAAGTACGCGTCCCAGCCGGTACACAGCAGCACCGCCCGCCCGGCCACCTCGTACGGGGCCAGCAGCAGCGGGTCCACCGCTCGGGTGCCGGCCGGCACCCTGACCAGCGCCCCGGGCAGGTCGGCGAGGCGGTCCACCGGAACGCCGGCCAGGTCGACCCCGTCGGCCCAGCGGTGCGCGGGGGTGTCCAGGTAGGTGCCGGTGTTGGCGATCATGTCGATCCGGCCCACCTGGAACTCGACGCCGGGGGCGTAGTTCGCCCGGGACGCCTCCAGGGTCAGCCAGTCGGTGATCCGGGGGGTGGGCCAACCGGGCAGGGTGGTCATCCCGTCGGTGATCACGTGGCTCAACTCGACCAGCCGCCGCCGACCGGGGGCGGCGGTGGCCACGCCCCGGCCACCCTGGTGCGGCTCCTCGATGATCGTCTTCTCGCTGATCCGCACCTCGGCCACCATGAGCAGCCCGAGGTGCCGGACCAGGAGCGTGGCAAGGGCGTTGTCCGTGATGTCCGGGTCGGGGATGTCCAGCCGGAAACCCTCGGTCCGCAACCCGCCACCGTTGGCGAAGGTGATCTCGGCGTCGAACCGCGCCCGGTGCTGCCTCGTCATGGCCTCACCGCACCATGCCCGGCGTACCCGGTCAACATCCGTCCGACGGCCCCGGCACCCTGGAAAAGAGCGAAGGTGCCGTGCAGGGGGGCTGCACGGCACCTTCGGGGTTGCCACGAGGTGGGCAACCCGGGCCCGGCAGGGGGTGTCGGGCCCCCCCGAGCGGGCCCGCGTGCCCCCGTCCGGCCGCCTGTCCGGCGACCGTTCCGGGCCGACGCGATCAATCTTCGCCTTCGGGGTGGCCTTCGTTCTTGTAAAAATGTGCTCAGTTGGGCGGTCAGTCAGCGGCCGGTCGCTTCGGGACGAGCAACGTGCGCAGCCGGGCCGGTGGATGGCCGACCTGCTCCCGGACCACCCGGCTCAGGTGCGCCTGGTCGGTGAAGCCGTAGTCGCTGGCCAGCCGGCCCAGCGGCCGACCATCCGGCTCGGCGAGGGTGTCCAGCACCGCCCGGACCCGTAGTCGGTTCCGGTAGGCGGTGAGGCTGCTGCCGGTGACCCGCTGGAAGACCCGGCTGAGGTGGTGCGGCGAGGCACCCACCGCCCGGGCGACCTCGGCGAGACCCAGGGTGAAGTCCGAGGTGGCCAGCACCTCGCGGGCCCGGTCGGCGAGTTGCCGGTGAGCGGCCATGGTCGCCGGCCGCCGACGTACCGCGCGGTCGATCTCGGCCCCTTCGTCGTCCCCGGCCAGGGCGCTGTGTTGGAGCAATCGGCCGAGGAACCGGTGCAGCCGCTCGGCCATCTCGAACCGGTCCAGCCCGCGCAGGGACTCCGCCACCAGCAACCGGTGCGCCAGGTCCAGGGAGGCGTCCGAGTGGCCGTCCCAGCCGGACCGGTCGAGCCAGCGGGCCCCGTCCGGTCGGTCCGCCAGCACCTCCGGGTCGATCTCCAGACAGGTGAACGAGTCGCCGCAGCCGTAGGGGTGCGCCGCTGACTGTTCGTCACCGGGCCGGGTGATCACTAACGAGGTGGGGTCGACGAGCACCGAGCGGCCGTTGATCCGGTAGTGGGACGCGCCGGAGCGGCCCAGCACCACCTTGTACTTGTCGTCGGCGACGGTCTCCGTCCAGTCGGGGTTCTCGACCATGCACTGGCCCTGGTAGACGAGGATCCCGTCCGGGTGGCCGAGCACCCGCCAGCGGGCGGGCGTGGTCTTGCGGCGCGGATCGCTGCCTGTTCCCTCGGGCATTCGGTTCCCCCAGGTGCTCGCCGACCAGCACGGCGGCCGATCGTCTCCGGTAAGAGATAGTGTCGAATCCGTAGACCCCCCGTCCAGACCGGGCGCGGGGTGATCGTCGTGCCCGTCTCGGAGTTGATCTCGCATGCTCACCGGACTCTTCGCCGCCGCCCTGGCCGACCCCGGGCTGGCCAGGGCGCGTGACCTGGCCCGCTCCGGCGCCGCCCAGGTGGACGGCCTGGACCTGACCGCCCCGGCCGCGCTGCGCCCGTTCGCGGTCGCCGCCGTCGCCGCCGACGGGCCGGCCGGTGGGGCGGGACGCCCGGTCCTCGCGGTGACCGCGACCAGCCGGGAGGCCGACGACCTCGCCTCCGCGTTGGGCAGCCTGCTCCCGCCGGAGCAGGTGGCGGTCTTCCCGTCCTGGGAGACGCTGCCGCACGAACGGCTCTCGCCCCGCTCCGACACGGTCGGCCGGCGGCTGGCCGTGCTGCGCCGGCTCGCGCACCCGGGGTCCGCCGACGCGCACGGGCGTACCGGCCCGCTGCGCGTGGTGGTGGCACCCGTGCGCTCACTGCTCCAGCCGCAGCTCAAGAGGCTCGGCGACCTGGAGCCGGTGCAACTCGCCGCAGGCGAGGAGGTGGATCTCGAAGAGGTCGCCCGGCAGCTCACCGACCTGGCGTACGCCCGGGTGGACCTGGTCACCAAGCGCGGCGAGTTCGCCGTCCGGGGCGGCATCCTGGACGTCTTCCCGCCCACCGACGAGCACCCGTCGCGGGTCGAGTTCTGGGGCGACGAGGTGGAGGAGATCCGCACCTTCGCCGTCGCCGACCAGCGGACCATCGAGGGGGTGCCGATGCTCTGGGCACCGCCCTGCCGGGAGCTGCTGCTCACCCCGGCGGTGCGGGAGCGGGCCGCCGTCCTCGGGCGGGAGCACCCGGAGCTGGCCGAGATCCTCGACAAGCTGGCCGAGGGCATCCCCGTCGAGGGGATGGAGTCGCTGGTGCCGGCGCTGCTCGGCAGCGAGAGCCTGGAGCTGCTGGTCGACACCATGCCGGCCGGCACCCACGTGCTGCTCTGCGACCCGGAGCGGATCCGCACCCGGGCGCACGACCTGGTGCGTACCTCGGAGGAGTTCCTCCAGGCGAGCTGGGCCGCGGCCGCCGTCGGTGGCCAGGCCCCGGTCGACCTCGGCGCCGCCGCCTTCAAGTCCCTGGCCGAGGTACGCGCCACCGCCCGCGCCCTGCGCCAGCCCTGGTGGACCCTGGCCCCGTTCGGGCTGGTCGAGGCGGACACCGCCGGCCCGGCCCGGCAGCCCTGGGAGGACGCGCCGGCCGAGGTCGACGTGACCCCCGACGACGCGATCGCGGTCACCCTGGCCGCCCAGCCCGCCCCGCTCTACCACGGTGAGACCGACCGGGTGGTCGACGACCTCAAGCGCTGGACCGGCGAGGGCTGGTCGGTCGCGTTGGTCTTCGAGGGGCACGGCCCCGCCCAGCGGGCCGTCGAGGTGCTGCGCGACGCGGGCCTCGGCGCCCGGCTCACCGAGGAGGTGCCGGCCGCACCGGCCCCCGGCGAGGTGCTGGTCTCCTGCGGCTGCCTGAGCGCCGGATTCGTCGACGAGGCGTCGAGGTTCGTGCTGCTCACCGGCAACGACGTCAGCGGCAGCCGGGGCAGCTCCACCCGGGACATGCGCAGGATGCCGAGCCGGCGGCGCAACACCATCGACCCGCTGGAGCTGAAGGCCGGCGACTTCGTCGTGCACGAGCAGCACGGCATCGGCCGGTACGTCGAGCTGGTGCAGCGCACCGTCAACGGCGCATCCCGGGAATACCTGGTCATCGAGTACGCGGCGAGCAAGCGCGGCCAGCCCGGCGACCGGTTGTTCGTCCCCACCGACCAGCTCGACCAGCTCTCCCGCTACGTCGGCGGCGAGCAGCCCACCCTGCACAAGATGGGCGGCTCGGACTGGCAGAAGTCCAAGGCCCGCGCCCGCAAGGCGGTCCGGGAGATCGCCGCGCAGCTGATCCAGCTCTACGCCGCCCGCAAGGCGTCCAAGGGGCACGCGTTCGCCCCGGACAGTCCCTGGCAGCGGGAACTGGAGGACGCCTTCCCGTGGCAGGAGACGCCCGACCAGTTGGCCGCCATCGAGGAGGTCAAACGGGACATGGAGCAGACCGTCCCGATGGACCGGCTGATCTGCGGCGACGTCGGGTACGGCAAGACCGAGATCGCGGTCCGGGCGGCGTTCAAGGCGGTGCAGGACGGCAAGCAGGTGGCGGTGCTGGTGCCGACGACGCTGCTGGTGCAGCAGCACTACAACACGTTCGCCGAACGGATGAACCAGTTCCCGGTGACCATCCGGCAGCTCTCCCGGTTCCAGACCGCCAAGGAGAGCGAGCGGACGCTGGAGATGGTCGCCGACGGCACCGTCGACATCGTGATCGGCACCCACCGGCTGCTCCAGACGGCCACCCGGTTCAAGTCTCTCGGCATGGTGGTCATCGACGAGGAGCAGCGGTTCGGCGTCGAGCACAAGGAACACCTCAAGACGCTGCGCGCCTCGGTCGACGTGCTGAGCATGTCGGCCACCCCGATCCCGAGGACGCTGGAGATGGCGATCACCGGCATCCGGGAGATGTCGACCATCGCCACCCCGCCGGAGGAGCGGCACCCGGTGCTGACCTTCGTCGGGGCGTACGACGACCGGCAGGTGGCCGCGTCCATCCACCGGGAGCTGCTCCGCGACGGGCAGGTCTTCTACCTGCACAACCGGGTCGAGTCGATCGACCGGACGGCGCGGAAGCTGCGCGAGCTGGTGCCCGAGGCGCGGGTGGCGGTGGCCCACGGGCAGATGGGCGAGGAGGCCCTGGAGAAGGTGATGGTCGGCTTCTGGGAGAAGGAGTTCGACGTCCTGGTCTGCACCACCATCGTGGAGTCCGGCATCGACATCCCGAACGCCAACACGCTGATCGTGGAGCGGGCCGACCTGCTGGGCCTGGCCCAGCTGCACCAGATCCGGGGCCGGGTGGGCCGGGGCCGGGAGCGGGCGTACGCGTACTTCCTCTACCCGCCGGAGAAGCCGCTCACCGAGCACGCGCACGAGCGGCTGGCCACCATCGCCCAGCACACCGAGCTGGGGGCGGGCATGTACGTGGCGATGAAGGACCTGGAGATCCGGGGGGCCGGCAACCTGCTCGGCGGCGAGCAGTCCGGGCACATCGAGGGCGTCGGCTTCGACCTGTACGTCCGGATGGTGGGCGAGGCGGTGTCGGCGTTCAAGGGGGAGAACACCGAGGAGGAGACCGACGTCAAGATCGATCTCCCGATCGACGCGCACCTGCCGCACGACTACGTCGGGGTGGAGCGGCTGCGGCTGGAGATGTACCGCAAGCTCGCCGAGGCGCGCGACGAGGAGCGGCTGCGCGAGGTGGTGGCCGAGATGACCGACCGGTACGGCGAGCCGCCCGCCCCGGTGCAGAACCTGGTCGCGGTGGCCCGGTTCCGGCTGCTGGCCCGCCGCTACGGCCTGACCGACGTCAGCATGCAGGGCAGGCACCTGCGGTTCGGGCCGCTGCCGCTGCCCGACTCGAAGCAGTTGCGGCTCAAGCGCTACCACCCGGACTCGGTCTACAAGGCGGCCACCGACCAGGTCAGCGTGCCCCGGCCGAGCACCCGCCGGATCGGCGGCGAGCCCCTGCGGGACCAGGCACTGCTCCAGTGGTGCGGCCAGCTTCTCACCGACGTCCTCGGCGAACCCGCCCCGCTGGCCGGCGCGCGGGCGTGAGCGGTCGCGCGCCGGCCAGCGGGTGGGCGTGAGCGGTCGCGCGCCGGTCCGGCGGGTGGGCGTGGGCGGTCGCGCCGGTCCGGCGGGTGGGCGTGAGCGGTCGCGCGCCGGTCCGGCGGGTGGGCCGCCGTACCCTGCGTTCGGCGGCATAGCGGGCGGACGTGGACGGGCGGGGCGGGCGCCTGACGGCAGGCCGGCCCGCCCGGGTCGGGCGGCGTGGAGCGCTGGTGGGGTCGCAGCTCCCGGTGGGCGGCGTCACCGTACCCGGGTAGGCATGAGAGAGTGACCGTCATGCGTGCACGCCGTCTCATCGCCGCCGCCAGCGTCGCGGCCCTGGGTGTCCTCTCCCTCTCCGCCTGCGGCAAGGCATCTCCGGATGTGGCCGCATACATCGGCGACAGTCGTTACTCGGTGGCCCGGGTGGACGCGATCTACGCCGACGCGCAGGCGAAGTACGCCGACGCGGTACGCCAGGGTGCGGCCCAGGCCGGGCAGACCCCCGGCCCCGAGCAGCTGCGGGCCAGGGTGACCCGGCAGGACGTGGTGAACCTGCTGGTCAGCATCGACCTGGGTAAGCGGGTCGCGGCCGGCAAGAACCTCCAGGTGCCCGACCAGATCACCCCGGACCAGCTGGCCGGGCAGCTCCAGATCCCGCCGCAGGCGGAGTACGTGCAGCTGTGGGGCGAGTGGGCCGACCTGTTCGCCGTGCTCAGCCAGCAGCTCCCCCCGGCCGACCTGAGCGACGAGTCAGTGATGGCGGTCTACCACGCGATCGAGAAGACCGGTGGTATCGACAAGGGGCTGCCGGTGGCCCAGGTGCGGCAGCTCTTCGGCGACGGCGGCTTCGTCCGCAGCGCCTCCGCGTTGAGCGCCGCGCTCGGGGAGCAGGCCGACACGGTGGATGTCGAGGTCAACCCCCGGTACCGGCCGCTCGGCGTCCCGGCCTGGGTCAACAAGGGGCAGGAGCTGGTCTTCTACGCGTTGCCCTACATCGACGCCAGCGGCCCGGTGACCGACGTGTCGACCCCCGAGCCGGTCGGCAGCCCGACCCCGGCGCAGGGACCGGTGGCCTCCTGAGCACGTCCCAGCGGATCGTCCTGCTGGTCACCTCGCCCCGGTTGCCGGCGGGGCTGCTGACCGCCGCGGCCTGGGACACGCTGCGCTCCGCGCCGGTGCTGACCGGCGCGGAGAGCGCCCAGGTCACCGCGGTACGCGCGGCCGGCGTCGAGGTCACGGTGGTGTCCGGCGGGGCGACCGACGCGTTGCTGGCCGCGGCGGCCACCCACGGTACGGCGGTGTGGCTGGCCGGTCCCGCCGGTGACGCGACCCTGGCCCGGGAACTGGGCCTGCGGCTGGCCCGGCAGCCAGGGCTGGCCGAGCTGGAGCTGATGTACGGCTCGTGGGATCCGCCGGGAGCCCGGCTGCTCGACGCGGTGGAGGTGATGGACCGCCTCGCCTCCCCGGGCGGTGACCCGTGGAAGCGGGCGCAGACCCACCGCAGCCTCGCCGGTTTCCTGATCGAGGAGTGCTACGAGGCGTACGACGCGATCAACGACGGCGACACCGACGCGCTCCGCGAGGAGCTGGGGGACGTGCTGCTCCAGGTGCTGCTGCACGCCCGTCTCGCGGAGGAGCTGCCCGAGGGTGAGCGGTGGAACGTCGACGACGTGGCCGGCATCCTGGTCGACAAGATGGTCCGGCGCAATCCGCACGTCTTCGCCGGTGCCGAGGTGGGCTCCCTGGCGGACATCGAAGCCAACTGGGAGCGGATCAAGCAGGCCGAGAAGGCCCGCACGTCGGTGCTGGACGGTGTCGCGCTGAGCCAGCCGGCCCTGTCCCTGGCCGCCAAGGTGCTGGACCGGGCGGGTCGGGCCGGGCTGACCGTCCCGCTGCCGTCCCCCGACGCCCAGCCCGACCCGGAATCCCGCCTCGGTGCCGCGCTCCTCGCCCTCGTCGCCGAGGCCCGCCGGGCGCACCTGGACCCCGAGGCCGCCCTCCGCCAGACCACCCTGGCCCTTCCCCTTTCCACCCGCACTCCCCCCACCCCGTCGAGTTGATCAGAACGTCCAGGTCAGGCCGCGCGGTCTGCTGACGTGAACCTCGTGATCACCGGGGCGGGACCGGGTGGGACCGGGGCCGGGTAGGGTCGGTGGGTGGGGTTCTTCGTGCCGCTCGCGGAGCGGATCGTCGATGCGGTGCTGGAGAGTCGGCCGGGGCTGGCCACCTCCAGCGGGGACCACCGGTTCGACGACCGGTTGCCGGATCTCTCCGGGCCGGCGGTGGCGGCGGACCAGGCGATGCTGAAGGAGGCCGCCGACGCGCTCGCCGAGGTCGACGCGGACGCGCTCGACGTCGAGGAGCAGGTCGACCACGCGCTGCTCAGCGCCCTGGTCGACCGGGAACTGTTCGAGCTGGGCGAGATCCGGGTGCACGAGTGGGATCCGCTGGCGCACAACCCCGGCCCGCTGCTGCACGCCCTGCTCGCCCGCCCGTACGCCCCGGTGGAACAGCGACTGGCCCACCTGGTCGGACGCCTGACGGCCGTACCCGATGCGCTGGCGACCGCGCGGGCGACGCTGCGCGACATGCCCCGGATCCACGCCGAGACGGCGGTCGGGCAGTTCGCCGGCACCGCCGCGCTGATCCGCGACGAGGTGCCGCTCCTGCTCGCCCAGGCACCCGCGCTCGACGGCACGGTCGGGCCGGCGGCGAGGGTGGCGACCGCCGCGCTGGACGAGTTCGTCGGCTGGCTGCGCGCCGGGCTGGCCGCCGACGCCGGTCCCGGGCGCGACCCCCGGCTGGGCCGCCGCCGCTGGGAGGCCCGGCTCTGGCACACCCTCGACACCGAGCTGGGCGCGGCCGAGGTGCAGCGCCGCGCCTGGGACAACCTGGACCGGGTCACCGCCGAGATCCGCGCGGCGGCCGTCGAGCTGGTCGGTGGTCCGGCCGACGACGAGACGGTACGCCGGGCGCTCGACCTGCTGGCCGCCGAGCACCCCGACGACCACTCCATCGTGGACCTCGCCTCGGTCAGCCTCGACGAGGCCGCCGAGTTCGTCCGGGTGCACGACCTGGTCAGCCTGGTCGACGACCCGTGCGTGATCCAGGAGATGCCGGAGTTCGCCCGGGGCGTCGCGGTGGCGTACTGCGACTCGCCCGGCCCGTTGGAGCCGGCCGACCTGCCCACCTTCTACTGCATCGCGCCGACCCCGGCGGACTGGCCGGCGCACCGGGTCGAGTCGTTCTACCGGGAGTACAACGACCACATGATCCGCAACCTGACCGTGCACGAGGCGATGCCGGGGCACTTCCTCCAGCTCGCCCACGCCCGCCGGTACGCCGGTCCGACCCGGGTCCGGGCGCTGACCGAGTCGGGGGTGTTCATCGAGGGGTGGGCGGTCTACACCGAGGAACTGATGGCCGGCCTCGGCTTCGGTGGCCTGCCGGTCCGCCTCCAGCAGCTCAAGATGCAGCTCCGGATGACCATCAACGCGCTGCTCGACCAGCTGGTGCACTGCGACCAGATGACCGAGGCGGACGCGTTGGCGCTGATGACCGGGCGCGGCTTCCAGGAGGAGGGCGAGGCGGCCGGCAAGTGGCGGCGGGCGCTGCTCACCTCGACGCAGCTCTCCACGTACTTCGTCGGCTACAGCGAGATGGCCGACGTCGCCGCGTCCCGTCCGGCCGGGGTGCCGGTGCGGGACTGGCACGACGCGATGCTCGCCCACGACTGCCCGCCCCCGCGCCACCTGCGCACCCTGCTCGGCATCTGACCGCCTGCCCGGCTCAGCCGCGGGCGGCGACGGCGTCGATCAGCCAGCGGGAGATCGAGTACGCCGGTGGCAGCTCCGCCGGCAGCGCGTCCACCGGGAACCAGCGCGCCCGGACCAGCTCCCGTCCGTCCACCACCGGCGCGGCACCGGGATCGGCGACGGTGGCGGTGAAGCCGGCGAGCAGCACCCCCGGCCCGGAGATCGCCCAGGGTTGGCTGCCGAAGTAGTCGATCGTGTCGAGGCCCAGCGAGACCTCCTCGCGGACCTCCCGACGGACCGCCGTCTCCAGCGACTCGCCGGCCTCCACGAAGCCGGCGACCAGCGCCCACAGCTCGGTCGGCCCGGACGCGTGCCGGACCAGCAGCAGCTCGGTGGGGCCGCCGTCCGGGCCGGGGCGGGTGATCGCGGTGAGCACCGCCGGGGAGAGCCGCAGCGGCACGTACAGGCCGCAGTCGGGGCAGCGGCGGGCCGTCTCGCCCGGCACGTCGGCCAGCGCGGCCCGGCAGGCCCCGCACCAGCGGTGGGTACGCCGCCAGGTGGCCACGGCCACCGCCCGCCCGGCGAGCGTGGCGACCGGCTCGGGCAGCTCGGCGGCGAGCGCCCGCCAACTCCGCCACCGGCCCCCCGGTCGTCGGCCACCGGTCGGATCCCCGTTCCCGGTCGTCTCCGTCAGCCAGGCGGGCAGACCGTCGAGCGTGCCCAGCGGCACCCACCCGGTGCCGGCCGGCAACTCGCCGACCCGGGGCAGGCCGCCGTCGGGGGTGGTGAGCAGCCGGGTACCGGCCACCACCAGGCCCAGGTCGTCCGGCGCGGGTGCGGGGTCGGTGTGGCGTACCGCCGGCTGGACGTCCGCCGGCGGATTGCCCTGCCCACCGGCGTCGTCGGTCGGGGGAGTGGGACGGCCGGGAAGCGGAACGGTCACGGCTTCGTCGGCCGGCGGTCCGTCACCCCGGCACCGGGCGGCAGGTCGAACGCCGTCGGCGTCACCGAGTCGGTGTAGCGGTCCAGGGTCAGCTCGACCGGTCGGCCGTCGAGCGTCCCGGTGAAGCTGCCGAGCACGCCTTCGCTGGTGACGCAGGCGTCGAAGTCCCCGGCCTCCCGGCGGACCTCGACACAGCTGGCGTGGTGCCCGGTGATCGTGGTGTCGGTCTGCTTGACCTGGGCGCGCGGGTCCAGGGCGGCCTCGGTGAGCAGCCCGATGACGGCGGGCGGGGTGACCAGTCCTACCTTGCGGGCCTCGGTGAAGAGCGGGACGGCGGCCTTGCCGGACATCAGCACGGGCGGCACGACCGTGCAGGTGGTCCGCCCGGCGGCGGTCTCGCAGCGGGTGATGGCCTGTTCGGAAACGGTGATCTTGCCGGCCGTCCAGGTGTACGCGGAACGGGCCGGCTCCTTCTCCTGGGCGATGGTGATGGTCCGGTCGCCGGGGAGCCGGTACTCGGCGGTCCAGGTCCGGGCCAGTGACTCGTCGAGCCGGGTGGCGAGGTCGTTGACCAGATCGGACCGGCCGAGGGTGCGCCCGGCGTCGTCCAGGGCCTGACAGCCGGTGACGGTGAGCAACGCGATGACCGGCACGGCGAGCACGCGGAGGGTGGTCGAGACGGCGGGCATGGCGACCAGCGTGGTCGATCGGGTCCACCGGGCGCAAACCGGTTGCCGGTTGAGCGGCGAGAATCCGGGAATGTCCGTCTCGGCGGGCCGATCAGGGGTCGGCCACGTGTCCCCGGCCGCCGTGCGCCGGGATGCGGCCCGATACGCTGCGTTCAACATCTGCCCCAGCCGCACCGTCGCGGCCCATACCGGATTCGCACAACGAACGAGGAGCGACTCAGTGGCAACCATCGAGGGAATCGTCGCCCGGGAGATTCTCGACTCGCGGGGCAACCCGACGGTCGAGGTCGAGGTAGGGCTGGACGACGGGACGATCGCCCGCGCCGCCGTACCCTCCGGCGCCTCCACCGGCGCCTTCGAGGCGGTCGAACTGCGCGACGGTGACAAGGGCCGCTACCTGGGCAAGGGTGTCGAGAACGCGGTCGCCAACATCGAGGACAAGATCGTCGACCAGCTGATCGGCCACGAGGCCAGCGAGCAGCGGCTGATCGACCAGAAGATGCTCGACCTCGACGGCTCCGACAACAAGGGCGCGCTGGGCGCGAACGCCATCCTCGGGGTCTCGCTGGCGGTGGCCAAGGCGGCGGCCGGCAGCGCCGAGCTGAGCCTGTTCCGCTACCTGGGCGGCCCGAACGCCCACCTGCTGCCGGTGCCGATGATGAACATCCTCAACGGTGGGGCGCACGCCGACTCGAACGTCGACGTCCAGGAGTTCATGATCGCCCCGATCGGAGCGCCCAGCTTCCGGGAGGCGCTGCGCTCCGGTGCCGAGGTCTACCACGCGCTGAAGTCGGTGCTTAAGAAGAAGGACCTCTCCACCGGCCTGGGTGACGAGGGTGGCTTCGCCCCCAACCTGCCCAGCAACGCCGCCGCGCTGGACCTGATCGCCGAGGCCGTCGAGAAGGCCGGCTACCGGCTGGGTACCGACATCGTCTTCGCCCTCGACGTGGCCGCCACCGAGTTCTTCGACAACGGCACCTACACCTTCGAGAGCGCCGCCAAGAGCGCCGAGGAGATGAGCAACTACTACACCAAGCTCATCGGCGACTACCCGATCGTCTCCATCGAGGACCCGCTGGCCGAGGACGACTGGAGCGGCTGGGCCACCCTGACCGCCGCCGTCGGCGACCGGATCCAGATCGTCGGCGACGACCTGTTCGTCACCAACCCGCAGCGCATCGCCCGGGGCATCGCCGAGAAGTCCGCCAACGCGGTGCTCGTCAAGGTCAACCAGATCGGCTCGCTGACCGAGACGCTGGACGCCGTGGACCTGGCCCACCGCGCCGGCTTCCGGTGCATGATGAGCCACCGTTCCGGCGAGACCGAGGACACCACCATCGCCGACCTGGCCGTCGCCACCGGCTGCGGCCAGATCAAGACCGGTGCCCCGGCCCGTTCCGACCGGGTCGCCAAGTACAACCAGCTGCTGCGGATCGAGGAGGAGCTGGCCGACGCGGCGCGGTACGCCGGAGCCGGCGCGTTCCCGCGCTACCGTTCGGCCTGAGCCGGGCGAACCTCGGGGGAGGGGTGTGACGATGCAGCAGCGCCGCACACCGGGTGGCCAACGCCCGGCCCGCCGGCCGACCGGTCGGCCGGGCGCAGGCCGGACGTCGCTGCGCGACGGCGGGGTCCGCGCCGAGGCGCGGGCCACCACGGCCCGGTCGCGCGGCACCGACGGGGTGCGTTCGGCGAACCGTCCGGCGGCGGCCCGCCGGACGGCGGCCGGCGGCACCATCCGGCGGCTCACCGCACCCCACCCCCGGCGGTTCACCGGGCGGGCCACCGTCCTGTTCGCGGTGCTGCTGGCGCTCGCCCTGGCGTACACCTATCCGGTCCGGGTCTATCTCGACCAGCAGGTCGACATCGAGCGGATGGAGGCCAGCCAGGCCGCCCAGCGCGAGCAGATCGCCGAGCTGTCGGCCCAGGCGGCGAAGTGGCAGGATCCCGAATACATCAAGATCAAGGCGCGGGAACGGTTCTACATGGTGGCGCCGGGCGAGACCCCGGTGATCGTGCTCAACGACGCGGACGGGGCGGCCCTGGACGCCAACGGGGGCCGACCGCAGGCCCCACCGAAGACCCCCGACCCCTGGTACGACACCCTGTGGTCGAGCGTCCGGGCGGCGAACGGCGACACCTCGGACCAGTGAGCAGCACCCGCGTACCGAACGAGAGATGGGCACCGTGACTGTCGTACCACCGCAGGAGCCGGCGGCGGACTCCGTACCCCCGCCGGAGCACCAGCCGGCCACCGAGGCCGACCTGGCCGCGGTGGCCGCGCAGCTCGGACGCCCGCCCCGGGGCACCCGGGCGGTGGCCCACCGCTGCCCGTGCGGCCTGCCCGACGTGGTCGAGACCACCCCCCGGCTCGCCGACGGCACCCCCTTCCCGACGCTGTTCTACCTGACCTGCCCGCGGGCGACGGCGGCGTGCAGCCGGCTGGAGTCGGCCGGGCTGATGAGGGAGATGGCCGACCGGCTGGCCGAGGACCCGGAACTGGCCGACCGGTACCGGGCGGCGCACGAGGACTACCTGGCCCGCCGGGCGGCGATCGGCGAGGTGCCGGAGATCGCCGGCATCTCCGCCGGTGGGATGCCCGGCCGGGTGAAGTGCCTGCACGTGCACCTGGGCCACGCGCTCGGGGCCGGGCCGGGCGTCAACCCGTTCGGCGACGAGACGCTCGCCCTGGTGGAGAAGTGGTGGACCGCCGGACCGTGCGTGGACCTGCCGGCGGCGCGGTGAGATGACCGACGGGATCGTGGTACGCCGGGCCCGCACCGGCGACGTACGCGGGATCCGCCGGCTGGTCGACACCTACACCGACGACCGGCGGCTGCTCAGCAAGGCCACCGTCACCCTCTACGAGGACGTGCAGGAGTTCCGGGTCGCGGTGGCCGGCGACGGTACGGTGGTGGGCTGCGGCGCGCTGCACGTGATGTGGGAGGACCTCGCCGAGATCCGCACCGTGGCCGTCGATCCGGTCTGCCGGGGGCGGCGGATCGGCCACCGGATCGTCACCGAGCTGATCGACGCCGCCCGGGAACTGGGCATCGCCCGGATCTTCGTGCTCACCTTCGAGACGGCGTTCTTCGGCGCGTTCGGGTTCACCGAGATCGACGGCGCCCCGGTGCCGCAGCCGGTGTACGAGCAGCTCCTGCGCTCCTACGACGAGGGTGTCGCCGAGTTCCTCAACCTGGAACGGGTCAAGCCGAACACCCTGGGCAACACCCGGATGCTGCTGCGGCTCTAGGCCGGCGGTCTTGACCCGGCCCGGCACCCTGGGCCGGTGACGATCCTGCGTCGGTTGGTCGCGGTGCCCGCCGCCCTGGTGACCCTGTTCGCGCTGGTCGGCGTGGCCCGGCTGATCGCCCCGGCCACCGGTGGTGTCGACCGTCAGCCCCCCGGGGTGGACCGGCAACTCGACCACCTGCGGGCGGAGCTGGACGACGGTGCCGGCGAGGACGCCCAGGCGATGTTCCCGGAGGGCTGGTTCTTCGCCCACGCCCTGTACGGGCTGGCCCGGGTGGAGACCGGCCTGCGGCAACCACCGCAGGGGCGCGACGGGGCGCTGCGGGAGGCCCGGTGGGCGCTGGCCCGGCTGGAGTCCCCGGCCGGCACGGCCCCGTTCAGCGCCGACCTGACCCCGACGTACGGCGTCTTCCACGCCGGCTGGACGAACTGGCTGCGCGGCGGGGTGCTCGCCCTGCAACCGGCGTCGGGGCGGGATCCGGCCGAGGTGCGCCGGTTCACCGGGGCGTCGACCGCACTGGCCGCCGCGTTCGACGCCTCGGCCACGCCGTACCTCGCCGCCTATCCGGGGCAGGCGTGGCCGGTCGACTCGACGGTGGCGGTGGCCTCCCTGCGGCTGCACGACCACCTGCTGCCACCCCGGTTCGACCGGACCACGGCACGCTGGTTGGACGGCGCACGCCAGCGGCTCGACCCGCGTACCGGCCTGCTGCCGCACCGGGTCGACCCGGGCACCGGCGCGTCGGCCGAGGTGGCCCGGGGCACCTCGCAGAGCGTCATCCAGCGCTTCCTGCCGGAGATCGACCCGACCTTCGCCCGGGAGCAGTACCTGCGCTTCCGCGCCGGGTTCGTGGTGTCGCCGCTGGGGCTCGGCCCGGCCGTGCGGGAGTACCCGCGCGGTCTGGACGGCCCGGGGGACGTCGACTCGGGGCCGCTGCCGCTCGGGGTGAGCTTCTCCGCCACCGTGGTGACCCTCGGCGCGGCCCAGGTGCAGGGCGACGACGCGTTGGCCGGGGCGCTGGCCAACTACGGCGAACTGGTCGGCTTTCCGCTGGACACCCCGCACACCCGCCGGTACGCCTTCGGCTTGCTGCCGATCGGCGACGCCTTCCTGGCCTGGTCGAAGACCGCCCGTCCGTGGGTCTCCGCGCCCGCCGACCCGCCACCGGCGACGGTGGACCCGTGGTGGCGGACACCACTGGTGGCCCTGCTGGTGCTGCTCGCCGTGCTGGCCTGGGTGCCGTGGCTGCTGCTGCGACGGCTGTCCCGGCGTCGGTGACCGTCGCCGGTCGGTCCCGCCGTGGGCGGCGGGCGGCTGCCGTAGGGTTGCTGCCGTGACGACGCGTGTGGCCGCCATCGACTGTGGGACCAACTCCATCCGTCTGCTGGTCGCCGACCTGCCCGACCCGTCGGCCGGGCCGCAGGCCCCGCTGGTCGACCTGGCCCGCCGGATGGAGATCGTCCGGCTCGGTCAGGGCGTCGACCGGACCGGCCGGCTGGCCCCCGAGGCGATCGAGCGGACCCGGGTGGCGCTGGCCGGCTACGCCGCCGAGATCGAGCGGCTGGACGTCGGGCGGGTCCGGATGTGCGCCACCTCGGCGTCCCGCGACGCCAGCAACGCGGCCGACTTCCGGGCCATGGTGGAGCAGACCCTCGGGGTCGCGCCCGAGGTGGTCAGCGGCGACGAGGAGGCCCGGCTGTCGTTCACCGGGGCGGTCCGGGGGCTGCCCGCCGACGCGGAGCCGCCGTACCTGGTGGTGGACATCGGCGGGGGCTCGACCGAGTTCGTGGTGGGCACCCGCGACGGCGGCGTCCAGGCGGCCATCTCGGTGGACATCGGCTGCGTCCGGATGACCGAACGGCACCTGCACGGCGATCCGCCGACCGCCGACGAGGTCGCCGCCGCGCAGGCCGACGTCGCCGCCGCCGTCGACCGGGCGCTCGCCGCCGTACCCGGCCGCGAGGCCGCGACCCTGGTCGGCCTCGCCGGTTCGGTCACCACCGTCGTCGCCATCGCCCAGGATCTCCGGGAGTACGACCCGCAACGCATCCACCACGCCCGGGTGCCGTACGAGCAGGTGGCCGAGGTGACCGGCGACCTGCTGGCGAAGAGCGCCGCCCAGCGGTTGGCGATCCCGGTCATGCACCCGGGGCGGGCGGACGTGATCGGGGCGGGTGCCCTGGTGCTGCGGGTGATCATGGAGCGGGCCGGAATGTCCTCGGTGGTCGCCTCCGAACACGACATCCTCGACGGCATCGCCTGGAGCCTCCAACCCTGACCCCACCCCCGGTCCTCAGCCCCACCCAGCCCGCCTCGCCCCGCCTGTCGTGCCCCGCCCGTCCCGTCCCGTCCCGTTGCGCCCCGACTGCCTCGCCGCGCCCGTCCCGTCGCGCCCTCCCGCCGCGCCGCATCGCGGTGATCAAGAGGCTCAGGTCATCCTGCGCGAAAGCTCTGACGCAAACCTCTTGATCAGCCGGAGCGAGACAGTGCGGGGCGAGGGGCGGAGGGCGAAGGTGCAGGTATGGCGTTGTTGACGGTACTTCGTAGTGCACAGTAGTGTGTGATGCGTGGACACCACACAGTTGCTCAAGGGTGTGCTCGACCTGGCCGTCCTGGCCGTGCTGCGGGACTCCGACGGCTACGGCTACGACATCCTCCGCCGGCTCCGCGAGGCCGGGCTGGAGGAGGTCGGCGACGCCTCGGTCTACGGCACGCTACGCCGCCTCTTCGCCGCCGGCCTGCTCACCACGTACGTGGTGCCGAGCGAGTCCGGCCCGCACCGCAAGTACTACGCGCTCAACGCCGCCGGCCGTGACCAGCTCACCCGCTCCGGCAAGACCTGGCGCGCGTTCGCCACGACGATGGACCAGCTGCTCGACGATCGGGGGATGGCGGCATGACCGTCACTGGGCAGGAGATCACGGACTACGTCGAGCGGGTGCGGGTGGCACTGGCCGACCTGCCGGCGCAGGAACGCGACGAGCTGACCGAGGATCTGCCGGAACACCTGGCCGAGGTGGCCGTCGAGTCCGACGGCTCCCTGGTGGACCGGCTGGGCACCCCGGAGGCGTACGCGGCGGAGCTGCGTGCCGCCGCGGGGGCGGGGGATCCGGCCGCCGGTCGACGGGTCCTCGACCGGCGGATCGCCGCCCTCGTGGGGCGCACCCGGGCCCGGGTCGGCCGGGTCGACGCCCGGCTCGGCCCGCTGCTCGGCCACGCCACGGCCGGGGAGTTCCTGCGGCTGCTCCGTCCGGCCTGGTGGGTGGCCCGCGGTTACCTGGCGGCCATGCTGGTCACCGCGATGACCACCGACGGCCCGCTCGGGTTGCTGCCCCGGCTCGACGGTCATGCGTTCGTCGGCCTGCTGATGCTCGCCGGCCTGGTGCTCGGCTCCATCTGGGTGGGTCGGCGTACCCCCGGGCTACGGTCCTGGCGGCGGTGGTCGGTGCACGCCACCGCCGTGGTGCTGGTGCTGTTCGCGATCGTCGCGGTGGCCGACGTGGACGGTCACGCCCGCTCCGGCTACGGCTACGACTACGAATCGACCTCCGTGCAGAACCCGTACGACCTGGTGCAGGACGTTTACGTCTACGACAGCGAAGGACGGCTGGTGCAGAACGCCCGGCTCTTCGACCAGAACGGCACCCCGATCCGGCTGGGCTGGCCGGCCTGCGACGATCCGGCCCTGCCCGACGCCGACCCGGTGCAGCGCGGCTACCCGTACTGTCCCGAGCAGGCGCCGTTCCGGCCGCGTCCACCGGCGGTCGCGCCGCTTCCGCCCGGTTCCGCCGCCACCCCCGGTGCGCCGACGTCGCCGGCCCCACCCTCCGGCACCGCCTCGGCTGTTCCCGCCCCGCCTCCCGCCACCGCGTCGGGTGCTCCGGCCACGCAGACCCCGCCGGCCCCGGCCGGTTCCGTTCCGCCGGTCCCGCCGTCGGTGGCCGGCCCGGCGAGCGCGCCCCTACCCACGGTCACCGGATGACCGTGCCGTTGCTGGGAAATAGCTGAACGGACGAGGGGAACGGGGCAGCGCACGCTGATCTTCGTGGCTACGTTGTCGTCTGCTCATTCACCCCTCGGAAGGACATCCCGTGTCAGAGCAGGTCGCATCGTCCCCCGCGCCGCAGGCAGAGCCGGCCGGCCAGCCCGAGCCGGTCACCCCGGCCCCCGCTGCCGCACCGGAGGAGCCGGAGGGGTCGAAGGGGTCGAAGGGTGGCGGCGCGAAGAAGGCGCTCGGCATCATCGGCGCGATCGTCGCCTTCCTGGTGATCGCCGTCCTGAAGTTCGGCGCGGCCAGCGCCATCGGCAACTTCCTCAACCCCGACGAGACGGCCGAGGCGAAGGCCGGCGACTGCATCGCCGAACTGCCCGAGGTGACCGGCACCGAGGAGCAGTCGGTCGACGACGCCAAGGTGGTCGGGTGCACCTCGACCGAGGCCGTGTACAACGTGGTCGGCCGGGTGGAGGACCAGACCGAGGCGCAGGCCAAGGCGGGCAAGGCGTGCGAGCAGTACATCAAGGAGGGTGACGACGCCTACCTCTTCTACAACATCGCCCCGGGCGGCAAGGGCTACCTGCTCTGCCTGACCAAGAAGGCCTGAGCCGGCCGGATCGTGGCGGGTCGCCAGGCCCGGCACCCAGGCCGACCCCGGCGGGTCGCCAGGCCCGCCACCGAGGCCCACCCGGCCGGAACACGGCGGGTCGCCAGGCCCGCCACCAGGGCCGATGCGGTCGGCACGGTGCACCGTCGACGGCGGCGCGGAATCCCGCGCCGCCGTCGGTGTGTCCCGGGCCACCGACGGGTTAATACGAGGTGTATACCACTGTTCCGGCATCTTCCCGACACGCGTACCGCCGTGGCAGGCTACCGACACGTAGGAACGCCCTGCGACCAGCCAACGATGACTGACCGACAGGAGGACGGGCCGATGGGTGAGATGGTGAGCTACCGCCGCGACGCAGGTGCCGGCGAGGGGTATCTCGCGATACCGTCCAGCGGCGTGGCCAGCCCGGCGGTCATCGTGATCCAGGACTGGTGGGGCCTCGTACCGCACATCCGGTCGGTGGTGGACCGGTTCGCCGAGGCCGGTTTCGTGGCGCTGGCCCCCGACTTCCGGCACGGCCAGCCGGCCAGCAAGCCCAGCGAGCCCCGGCAGATGCTCAACAGCACCCAGATGGACGAGGCGGCGGCCGACATCGCCGTGGCGGCGGAGTACCTGGCCGGCCGGGCCGAGGTGACCGGCAAGGTGGGGTGTGCCGGGTTCTGCGCCGGTGCCAGCCTGGCCCTCTGGGCGGCGACCCGGGCCGAGCGGATCGTGGCCACCGCCGCCTTCTACCCCCGGCTGCCGTGGGACGGGATGCCCACCGAGTGGGCCGACTACGCGGGCAAGGCGGCGGTCGTGCACTGCTCCGAGGCGGACGGCCTGGCCGCCGCCGACGGGGTGCAGACCGTCCGCCGGGCGGTCGAGAACGCCGGCGGCACCTTCCAGACGTACGACTACCCGGGCACCGCGCACGCGTTCTTCAACGAGGACCGGCCGGAGAACTTCGACCAGCGGGCCGCCGCCACCGCCTGGGCCCGCACCCTGGAACTCTTCCGGGCCAAACTTGGTTGAGTCGCGTACCCCCGGGCAGGTGGTCGACCGGGCCGGCCGGGTGGCCGACCTGGCCGGTCTCGACGCCGCGGTCAGCGACTGTTTCGCCTGTCCCCGCCTGGTCGACTGGCGCGAGGAGGTGGCCCGGACGAAACGGGCCGCGTTCCGTGACCAGGACTACTGGGGCCGCCCGGTGCCCGGTTTCGGCGCCCCGGACAACCGCACCGGGCGCGGCGGCGCGGGACCGCCGGCCACCCCGCCCGGCCCGGTGTCCGAGCCCCGGATCGGCATCCTCGGGCTCGCCCCGGCCGCCCACGGCGGCAACCGGACCGGCCGGGTCTTCACCGGGGACCGTTCCGGCGACGTGCTCTTCGCCGCCCTGCACCGCGCCGGGTTGGCCAACCAGCCGACCAGTGTGGCCGCCGACGACGGTCTCGCGCTCACCGGCGTCCGGATCTTCGCCGCCGTACGCTGCGCGCCACCGGACAACAAGCCGACCCCGGCCGAGCGGGACACCTGTGCCCCCTGGCTGCACCGGGAGGTGGAGTTGATCCGGCCGACCCTGCGGGTGGTGGTCGCGCTGGGCGCCTTCGCCTGGGCCGCGTGGTGGCCGGTGCTGCGCCAGGTGTACGGCGTCCGGCCGCCCAGCCCGCGACCGGTCTTCGGGCATGGGGCACACTGGTCCGGGTCGGCCGCTCCCGATCTGCTCGGCTGTTACCACGTCAGCCAGCAGAACACCTTCACCGGGCGGTTGACCACACAGATGCTGGACGACGTGTTCACCCGGGCCAGACAGCTCGCGGGGGTGGACTGAGCAGCGTGGGGTGGTGGCGATGGACCTCGGCGTACTGCGCAGATGGTGGCCCGTCGCCATGGTGGCGCTGCTGCTGCTCGCCACCGCACTCGCCGCCGGGCACTCGTCGATCGGCGCGAGCCGGATTCCGCCGGTCGCCGACGACCTGCCGTACGTGCCGGAGTACCCGACGGCCGAGCCGGCCGCGTCGATCCCGATCGAGCCGCGTGTCGACGCCGAGCAGACCCGGGCGAGCGTCCCGCAGTGGATCGCCACGGTGGCGATCGCCCTGCTCGGACTGGCCGTCCTGACCGCCCTCGGGTATCTGGCCTGGACGTTGTTGCGCGGTGCGTTGCGCCGGACCACCCGGGCGGTGCCCGCCGCGCGGGCCCGGCGTACCGCCGAGGGCACCGCGCGGGAGGTGATGGCCGCCCTCGATGCCGGGCTGGAGGAGCTGGACGACGCCGACGCCGATCCGCGTACCGCCGTCATCGCCTGCTGGGTGCGGCTGGAGGAGGCCGCCACCGAGGCCGGCGTGCCGAGGCACACCGGGGACACCCCGACGGACCTGGTGGCCCGGTTGCTGCGCGGCGACCCGGCGGCCGGCGTGCCCGCCATCGCCAGCACCGACGTGCTGGACGGCTTCGCACACGTCTACCGCGAGGCCCGCTACGCCACCCGCACCGTCGACGCCCGGATGCGCGACCAGGCCCGGGGGGCGCTCCGGCGGCTGCGCGGTGAGCTCACCGCGCTGGCCGACGCGCAGGTGCCGGCGTGATCTCCCGGCACGCCGCGACCGGTGGGGTGCCGGGGTGAGCGAGTCGACGGGTCTGGACGACCTGTTCCGCTTCGAGGAGGACGCCCCGGCCCGTCCCGGGGCCGCCCGGGGCGGACGCGTCCGCTGGCTGTTCCGGCTGCTGCTGACGGCCGCCGGGGTGACCGCCGTGATCCTGGTCGGCCTGCGGGCGGTCGGCCTGCAACTGTCCCTCGGGATCGTGGTGGCCGGGGTGCTGGCGGTGCTCGCCGTCCGTCGGGTGACCGCCGCGCTGGCCCCGCCGCCCCCGCCGCGCAGCGGCGCCCGGACCCCCTCCGGTGAGGAACCGGGGGCCTACAACTGGGCCGCCCGGGACGCGCTGCGGGCCGCCATCAACGGCTGGGAGCGTCCGCTGGACTGGGCCGCGGGCGACCCGGACCGCTTCGCCAACCGGATCCTGCCCCGGCTCGGCGAACTGGCCGACGAGCGGTTGCGCCAACGCCACGGCCTGACCCGGGAAGCCGATCCGGCCCGGGCCCGCGCCCTGCTCGGGGAGCCGCTGTGGAGTTTCCTCGACGCCCCGTCCCGCCGTACCCCGTCGCCGCGCGACCTCGCGGTGATCGTCGCCGAACTGGAGAAGATCTGATGAACGACGTGGACCGCAGCATTCCCGCCACGGAGGTCGGCCACCTGGCCCGGGCGGTGCTGGACGCGGTCGGCACGGTCGTGGTCGGCAAGCGGGAGGCCCTGGAACTGGTGCTCGCCGGCATCCTGGCCGGCGGGCACGTGCTGCTGGAGGACCTGCCGGGGTTGGGCAAGACGCTGACCGCGCGGTCCTTCGCCCAGGCTCTCGGGCTGGACTTCCGCCGGCTCCAGTTCACCCCCGACCTGCTCCCCGCCGACGTCACCGGTTCGTTCCTCTACGACCAGCGCAGCGGCGACTTCTCCTTCCGGGCCGGCCCGCTCTTCACCAACCTGCTGCTGGCCGACGAGATCAACCGGACGCCGCCGAAGACCCAGTCGGCGCTGCTGGAGGCGATGCAGGAGAAGCAGGTCTCCGTCGAGGGCGTCACCTACCGGCTGGACGCGCCGTTCCACGTGCTGGCCACCGCCAACCCGATCGAGTACGAGGGGACGTACCCGCTGCCCGAGGCGCAGCTCGACCGGTTCCTGCTGCGGGTGTCGTTCGGCTACCCGCAGCGTGACGAGGAGTGGGAGGTGCTGCGCCGACGGATGGACCGTCGCCGCGAGGAGGCGCAGATCGAGCCGGTGGTCGACGCCGCCACCCTGCTGGCCATGCAGGCCGCGTTGGAGGACGTGGTGGTGGAGGACTCCGTCGGCAAGTACATCGTGGACCTCACCGCGGCCACCCGGGAGCACCCGTCGGTGCTGGTCGGGGCGTCTCCCCGCGGATCACTGGCGCTGCTGCTGCTGGCCCGGGTCCGGGCCGTCTTCGCCGGCCGCGACTACGTGGTGCCGGAGGACGTCAAGGAGGTGGCCGCCCCCGCGCTGGCCCACCGGGTCACCCTACGCCCGGAGATGTGGCTGCGCCGGGTGGACCCGTCGTTCGTGGTCGGCGAGGTGTTGGAGCAGACCCCGGCCCCGGCCAGTGGCGCGCTGCCCAGCTACGCGGCCGGCCGGGCCGGGCGCTGATCGTCGTGCCTGACCGTCAGGAGGCGACGGTGGGCTGGTCGCCCACCTGGGCGCTCGGCCGGGCGGTGCTGCTCACCGGGCTGCTGCTGATCGCCGCCGTGCTGCTCGGCCGGGTCGACCTCGTGGTGCTGGCGACCCCGTTCGCGCTCGGCACCGCGTACGCGTTGCGCCGCCGGCCGGTCGCCGCCCCGGAGCTGGAGATCACCGCTGCGGACGGCCAACTGGTCGAGGGGGGCGAGCTGGCCGGCGCGGTGGCGGTGGGCAACCCGGACGTGGTGTCGTACGACGTGGTGGTGGTCCGGACCCGGATCTCGCCGTGGTTGCGGGTGCGGCGGGCCGGCTTCGGCGGCCTCGGGCTGGACGTCAGCCGGTCCGGCGGCGCGGACCGGCCCTTCGTCACCACGCTGGCCACCGGCACCGCCGTCGACCTGGAGCTGTCCGGCACCGCGCTGCGCTGGGGCCGGCATCCGATCGGTCCGGCGGGCGCCCGGGCCGCCGCCGCCGACGGGCTGCTGGTGTCCCGGGCGGTGCTCACCGACCCGCTACGGATGCGGGTGTACCCGAAGACCGAGCCGTTCGAGGCGGTGGAGGCGATGCCCCGGGCCGCCGGGCTGGTCGGCGCGCACCGTTCGCGGCGGCCGGGGGAGGGCGGTGAGCTGGCCGGGGTGCGGGTCTTCGGGCCGGGGGACCGGCTGCGCCGGATCGACTGGCGGGTGTCGCTGCGCACCCGGCAGCTGCACGTGGCGTCGACCCTGTCCGACCGGGACGCCGAGGTGGTCGTCCTGCTCGACGTGCTGGCCGAGGCGGGCCGCTCCGGCGGGGTGGACGGCGCGGCGTCGGTGCTGGACACCACGGTCCGGGCGGCCGCCGCGATCGCCGAGCACTACCTGCACCGGGGCGACCGGGTGGCCCTGCTGGAGTACGGTCCGGCGGCCCGCCGGCTGCGTCCGGCCACCGGCCGCCGGCAGTACCTGACCGTCCTGGAGTGGCTGCTCGACGTGCACGCCGAGTCGTCCCCGCACGATTCGTACGACCAGGTCTTCGGCCCGCAGGTGCTCTCCGCCGACGCGCTGGTGGTGGTGCTCACCCCGCTGCTCGACGAGCGGTCCGCGCAGATGTTGGCCCGGTTGGCCCGGGGTGGTCGCTTCGTGGTGGCGGTGGACACCCTGCCGACCGACCTGGCCCCGCCCGGGGACCGGGGTTGGGCGCCGGTGGCGTACCGGTTGTGGCGGCTGGACCGGGACACGATGATCGCCCAGCTCCGGGAGCACGGCGTGCCGGTGGTGGGGTGGGCCGGGGCCGGCAGCCTGGACCAGGTGCTGCGGGACGTCGCCCGGTTGGCGACCGCCCCCCGGGTCGGTGGCCGGTGAACCCGGTGGCGGCGGCGCGGGAGCGGGTCCGGGCGGCGCGCACGGTGGCCCGCCGGGTGGCGTTGCTGCCGTTGCTGGTCCGCGGTGCCGTCTTCCTGGTCGGGCTCGCCGGCCTGCTCCTGGCGTACCCGGTGGAGTTGTTCAACGCCCGGTCGGTGCTGGCGCTGACGGTGGTGGCGGTGCTGCCGGCGGTAGCGCCGCGTCGGGTGTGGCCGACCTTCGCCGCGCTGGTCACGGTGGCCGGCTGGGTGTTCGCCTCGGCCGGCTACGACCGGCCGATCGCGCTGTGGCGGTTGTTGGCGGTGACGGCCCTGCTCTACCTCGGGCACACCCTCTGCGCCCTGGTGGCCGTGCTGCCGTACGACGGGTCGATCGACCCGAACGTCGTGCTGCGCTGGCTCGGCCGGGCCGGCGCGGTGGTGCTGGCCTCCGCGGTGGTCGGGGTGCTGCTGGCCGGGTCGGGTCAGCTCGGCCCGGACGACGGTTTCCAGGCCGTCACGGTGGTCGGGTTGCTGGTGGCGGTGGGTACGAGCGGGCTGCTGGGCTGGTTGCTGCGCCGTCGGTAGCGGGACGTCACGCAGCTCACAGGTGTTGTGCTCCGTCACAGAAGGGGGTCTCGAACGGTATTTCCGCCGCCGCCCGGGGAAAGATGGATGACGTGAATCCGAAGCGGATCCTTGTCGTGGGTGCCGGGCACGTGGGCCTGTACGCCGCTCTGCGCCTGTCCAAGAAGCTGAGCTCCCGTGAGGCCGAGGTCGTCGTGGTCGACCCGCAGCCGCACATGACGTACCAGCCGTTCCTCCCGGAGGCGGCGGCCGGCAACATCTCGCCCCGGCACTCCGTGGTGCCGCTGCGACGGGAGTTGCGCAAGTGCAAGATCGTCGCCGGCGCGGTGACCCGGATCGACCACAGCCGCAAGACCGCGGTGGTGCAGCCGATCGTCGGCCCGACCCGGGAGATCCCGTACGACCACGTGGTGGTCGCCCCCGGCTCGGTGTCCCGCACCCTGCCGATCCCGGGCCTGCACGAGCACGGGATCGGTTTCAAGACCATCGGTGAGGCCATCTACCTGCGCAACCACGTGCTGGACCGGCTCGACGTGGCCGCCGCCACGCCGGACCCCGACGTCCGCCGCTCCGCGCTGACCTTCACCTTCGTCGGCGGCGGCTACGCCGGCATCGAGGCGCTGGCCGAGATGGAGGACATGGCCCGGGACGCGCTGCGCTACTACCCGGAGCTGGAGCCGGGCGACATGCGCTGGGTGCTGGTCGAGGCGACCCAGCGGGTGCTGCCCGAGGTCGACCGGGACATGGGCGCCTACACGGTGCAGCAGCTGCTCAAGCGGAACATGGACATCCGGCTGGACACCCGGCTGGAGTCCTGCGTCGACGGGGTGGTGAAGCTCTCCGACGGCGACAGCTTCCGCTCCGACACCATCGTCTGGACGGCCGGGGTCAAGCCGTCGCCGATGCTGGACCGGACGGACTTCCCGCGCGACGAGCGGCGGCGGATCACCTGCCTGCCCACCCTCCAGGTCGTCGACGGTGACCGGGCGGTCGAGGGCGCGTGGAGCGCCGGTGACTGCGCCGCGGTGCCGGACCTGACCAAGGAGCCGGGCAACTACTGCTCGCCCAGCGCCCAGCACGCGGTGCGCCAGGCCGCCCGGATGGCCGACAACATCGCGCTGGTGGTGCGGGGCCGGGAGCCGGTCGACTACAAGCACAAGCACGCCGGCAGCGTGGCCAGCCTCGGCCTGCACAAGGGCGTGGCCCAGGTGTACGGCATCAAGATGAAGGGCTGGCCGGCCTGGTTCATGCACCGGACGTACCACATGAGCCGGATCCCGTCGTTCAACCGCAAGGTCCGGGTCGTGGTCGACTGGTCGTTGGCCTTCTTCCTCAAGCGTGAGGTGGTCGCCCTCGGGCAGCTGCACGACCCGCGTGAGGAGTTCGCGGAGGCGTCGCAGCCGATCCCGGTGACCAGCCGGGCCGCCTGACCGTCGGGTACGCCCCCACGCCCCTCCCGGTCGCGGGCAGGGGCGTGCGGGCGTCGTCGCGGTGCCCCCGGGGGTACGCCGGGCCGGCGCGGAACCGTTACCGTGACACTGCACCGTCGCGCGTCGGCGTGGCCCCGCCCGGGTGGTGGAACGGCAGACACGGCCGCCTTAAAAGCGGCTGCCGCAAGGCGTGCGGGTTCGAGACCCGCCCCGGGCACCACACTCTCAGCTTTCCCACAGCGTCCCGGCGGGCGTGCCGGGGTACCGGCCGTTTACCCTGGGAGTGCACGTTTGCGTGCGACTGACCCCCTGAGGGAGGCCTGAGACAGTGAAGACCTCGAACCCGGTGCTCGCCCGGCTCGGCCAGGCGGCCGAGCGGGAGCGGTCCGCCGGGTACGCCCAACCCGGGCCGTACGGTTACGGACAGCCCGGCATTCCCCAGCAGTACCCGGGTCAACCGGGCTCCCCGGTCGCCCCGAAGGTGTCCGGCACGATGACCCTTGACGACGTCGTCGTCAAGACCGTCACCCTCCTGGCCATCCTCGGCGTCGCCGCCGCGGCGGCCTGGATCATGGTGCCGGATTCGTTGCTCGGTGTCGCCTGGATCGGGGCGGCGATGGTCGGCCTGGTGCTCGGCCTGATCATCTCGTTCTCCCGGGTGGCCAACCCGGCGCTGGTCGTCGCGTACGCCGTCGTCGAGGGCGCGTTCGTCGGCCTGGTCAGCAAGTTCTACGAGACGGCCTACGAGGGCATCGTGCTCCAGGCCGTGGTCGCCACCTTCGGCGTCTTCTTCGTGATGACCATGCTCTACAAGGCGCGCGTCATCCGGGCCACCCCGAAGTTCGTCAAGGGCATGATCGCCGTGATGGCGGGCCTCTTCGCCGTCATGCTGATCAACTTCGTGCTGGCCCTGTTCGGTGTCAACACCGGCCTGCGCGACGGCAGCCCGCTGGCCATCGGGTTCAGCCTGGTCTGCATCGTGGTCGCCTCGCTGAGCTTCGTGCTCAGCTTCAAGGAGGTCGAGGACGGCGTCCGGATGGGGCTGCCGGCCCGCTACTCCTGGACGGCCGCGTTCGGCATCGTGGTCAGCCTGGTCTGGCTCTACCTGGAGATGCTGCGCCTGATCAGCTATTTCCAGGGCGACGACTGACGGTTCCGCACCCGACGCCCGCCACCGCGATCCCTGCGGTGGCGGGCGTCGTCGTCGGCGCGACCGGTCCGGTGTCCGTCGGCGTTGCGTAGACTCGCCGACGATGAGCGCAGTGGAGTTGGACCGGGCGGTGGCGCTGCTGGTCCGTCAGGTGGGGCACTGGGAGCAGCCGCGCTGGGCGGCGGTCGCCGGGGGCGGCGACGTCACCCGGGCCGATCTGGTGCACAGGCTGGTGCAGGACGTCGCCGACCTGGCCGCCGACGCGGAGGGCGGGCCGCGTCGGGAGGTACCCCGGTTGGCGCAGCCGATGGCCCTGCCCGACCAGCTCCGGGTGGTCGCGGCGGACCTGGTCGCCGCCGGCCCGCCGGAGGAGGTGCTGGCCGGGGCCGCCGCCACGGTGACGGCGACCCGCGACGCGCTGTAGGGCTCAGCTCAGCCGTTCGAGCACCATCGCCATGCCCTGACCGCCGCCGACGCACATGGTCTCCAGGCCGATGGTCCGGTCGTGCCACTGGAGGGCGTTGAGCAGGGTACCGGTGATCCGGGCGCCGGTCATCCCGAACGGGTGGCCGACGGCGATCGCCCCGCCCATCACGTTGACCTTCTCCTCCGGGATGCCGAGCTGCCGGTAGGACGGGATCACCTGGGCGGCGAACGCCTCGTTGATCTCGACCAGGTCCACGTCGTCGACGGTCATCCCGGCCCGGCGCAGCGCCTGCCGGGACGCCTCGACCGGGCCGAGGCCCATGATCTCCGGCGACAGGGCGGTGACGCCCGTGGAGACGATCCGGGCCAGCGGGGTGAGCCCCAGGTCGGCGGCCCGCTGGGCGCTCATCACCACGACGGCGGCGGCGCCGTCGTTGAGCGGGCAGCAGTTGCCGGCGGTGATCCGGCCGTCCGGGCGGAAGACCGGCTTCAGTCCGGCCACCGCCTCCGGGGTGACCCCGGCGCGCGGGCCGTCGTCGGTGTCGACCACGCTGCCGTCCGGGGTGGTCACCGGGGTGATCTCGCGGGCCCAGAAGCCATCGGCGATGGCCTTCTCGGCGAGGTTCTGGCTGCGGACGCCGAACGCGTCCATGTCCTCCCGGGTGATGTCGTGCACCTGGGCCAGGTTCTCGGCCGTCTGCCCCATGGCGAGGTAGACGTCGGGCAGTTGGCCGGCGTCGCGGGGGTCGGTCCACACCTCGGCGCCGCCCTGGGCGCGGGCCACCGACCGCTGCCGGGCCGCGGCGAAGCGTGGGTTCTCCCAGCCGCCGCCGACCAGCGCCTTGGCCTCGGGGGGCAGGGTGTCGGAGTTGCCCCGGGCGTACCGGGAGACCATCTCGACCCCCGCGGAGACGAAGACGTCGCCCTCACCGGCCCGGATCGCGTGCATCGCCATCCGGGTGGTCTGCAACGACGACGCGCAGTAGCGGGTCACCGTGGCCCCGGGCAGGCCGTCCAGACCCATCAGGGTGGCGACCACCCGGGCCAGGTTGAAGCCCTGCTCGCCGCCGGGCAGCCCGCAGCCGACGTAGAGGTCGTCGATGGTGGTGGGGTCGAGGCCGGGGACCTTGTCCAGCGCGGCCTGGACGATGGTGGCGGCGAGGTCGTCCGGGCGGACGTCGCGCAGCGAACCCTTGAAGGCGCGGCCGATGGGGGACCGGGCGGTGGCGACGATGACGGCGTCGCGGGACGACTCAGTCGGCATGAACCAACGTTAACGTGACGGTAATCTGACGCGGAAGCAGCTCCACCGGCGGGAAATGTCACCCCGGGAATTGTCCCGGCGCGGTAGACCCCACCGGGACGGTGACCGGAGTCAGGCCCGGTCAGTGCCGGGACGCGACGTTGGCGGCCGCCACCACCGCCGGCAACAGGGCGTGCGCCCACACCCGGTATCCGTCGGCGGACGGGTGGAAACCGTCGTGGCACAGCGTCCCCGCGTCGGCCCGGAACACCGGCCCGGTCTCCGTGCCGAGGTCGACGACCGTGCCCCCGGCGTCGAGCACGGCGGTGGTCTGGGCGCGGGCCACCCGCCGGCCCGACCAGCCGATCACCTGCCGCAGCGGCGGGGACACCGCCCGCACCGCGCCCAGGTCCGGGCAGGTCCCGACGACGACCTCGACCCCGGCCTCCCGCAGCCGGCGCACGGTCGAGGCGAGATGCGCCCCGGCCTCGACCGGGCTGCGCATGGCCGTGGCGTCATTCGCCCCGATCAACACCACCGCGACGTCCGGCCGGTCGCCGAGCAGCGCCCGTGCCACCTGGGTCGCCAGGTCGGTGGAGCGGGATCCGGAGACCCCCACGCTGGACAGGTGCACCCGGCGACCGGTCGGTCCCTCGGCGAGCAGATGGGCGAGCTGACCGCCGACCGTGTCGTCGAACCGGGCCACCCCGACGCCGAGCGCCGAGGAGTCGCCGAGCAGCACCAACCGCAGCGGCGGGGCACCGGCCCGGCCGACGGTCGCCCGCAGCGCCAGGCCCAGCTCGGGCTGGGCGTAGTCGCGGTTACGGGCCGCCACCGCCTGACCGGCGAGCACCGCCGCCCCGCCGATCGTCCCGGCGATCAGGGAGACCGCCGCGGCCTTGCCGAGCCGTACGGCCAACTCGCCGCCGAGGGACCGGCCGGTCACCGTGTCACCGCCCGGAGGGTGGCCCCGGCGGTGACCGGCCCGGTGTGACCTGCGGTGGTCCGCTCGCTGTGCTCGCTCATGCCAGTCCCTCCAGTTGGGGTGAGTCGGCGGTGACGCCGGACTGTGGCGTCGGTGCGACACCGAAGAAGGCCCGCCGCCGTAGCTGCGCCCAGCGCCCGGCCGGGCCGTGGTCCCGGCCCCGGACCTGGGCGCCGCTGACCTCCGTGCCGGCGTGCCGGGCCGCCTCGTGGGCGGCCCGGGGCAGCGACCGCACGCCCTCGCCCATGGCCAGCACCGGCTGACGCTCCCCGCCCCCGAGGGCCGACAGCACGGTCGGCAGGAGCGCGGCGGCGGCCATCGCGTACCCCTCGGCGGAGGGATGGAACCGGTCCCAGGCGAACATCCGGGTGGGCTCGGCGGCGAACCGGGGACCGAGCAGGTCGCCGAGGGAGACCGTCCAGCCGCCCGCCTCGACCACCGCCACCGTCTGGGCGGTGGCGAGCTGCCGGCTCCACCGCCGGGCGAGCCAGCGCAGCGGGGGCTGGATCGGCTGGATCGCCCCCAGGTCGGGGCAGGTGCCGACGACCACCTCGCAGCCGGCGGAGCGCAGCGCCCGGACCGCGTCGACCAGGTGGCGGACCGCCACGGAGTACGGCGTGCGGTTGGTGACGTCGTTACCGCCGACCAGGATCACCGCGACGTCCGGCGTGCAGTCCATGGCCGCCTCGACCTGCGGTCGCAGCCCGGAGGAGAGGGCGCCGACCACGGCGAAGCGGTGCACCCGCACCGCCCGGTGCAGCCGCCGGGACAGCCCGGTGGCCAGCAGCGAACCCAGGGTCTCCCGCCGCCGCAGCACGCCGTAGCTGGCGGCGGAGGAGTCGCCGAGGATCACCATGGTCAGCGGCGGTCCGGGGAGCTTGACGCCGTAGACACCGTCGCAGCGCGGCGGCGGGGCCTCCGCCATCGGGATGGTGCGCCGGGCCTGCCGGGCCTGACCGAGCAGCACCCCGCCGGTCGCGGCGACGGCAGCCACCGCGGCACCCGTGCCGATCGCGGCCAGCCGGACCACCTGCCAGGCGCGGTGCCAGCGCGGATCCACCGTCACGACGGAACCAGCCACCCCCATACAGCGACATTATCGCGCCGCAACGGCACCCCGCCCCCGTCAGGACGGGTGGTTCAGGGCTGAGCGACGCCGGTTCTGGGTACCTGATCCGGTGGCGGGCACCGGCGGACGGCCGTCCCGCCGCAGGTGACGCCGGGTTGCGCCGGGCAGTCACGCTGGTCGGTGGAGAGGGGCTGGATGAGATGGGTAGGACATTGAAGCGGACCGCGGCCTTCACCGCACTGGCCCGGTCACTGGCGGCCGGGGCACGGGGCGGCCCGTCGCTGGGCACCCGGCTGGCGGCGCTGCCCCGGATGATCCGGGCCACCACCCGGGGCGACTACGACGGAGGGCTCCGGCTGGCCCTGATGACGGCGGCGGCGGTCTACGTGGTGTCGCCGGTCGACGTGGTGCCGGAGCTGTTCCTGACCGTCCTCGGCCTGGTCGACGACGCCGTGATGGTCACCTGGCTGGCCGGCAGCGTGCTGTCGGAGACCGAGCGCTTCCTGGAGTGGGAGGCGCGTCAGGGCGTGGTCATCCCCGGTCACGTGACCCTCTGACAACCCGTACCCTGACCGACGAAGGACCGTCTGCCAGGCCGCCGTTCCCGGCGCCGCAACGAAGGGCACAACGAGGTGCAGTACTACGACAACGTCGTCGACATGATCGGTAACACCCCGCTGGTGCGGCTGCGCAACGTCACCGAGGGTATCCGGGCGACCGTGCTGGCGAAGGTGGAGTACCTCAACCCGGGCGGTTCGGTGAAGGACCGGATCGCGCTGCGGATGGTGGAGGACGCCGAGGCCGCCGGAATCCTCCGGCCCGGGGGGACGATCGTCGAGCCGACCAGCGGCAACACCGGTGTCGGGCTGGCCCTGGTGGCGCAGCTCAAGGGCTACCACTGCGTCTTCGTCTGCCCCGACAAGGTCAGCCAGGACAAGCAGGACGTGCTGCGTGCGTACGGCGCCGAGGTGGTGGTCTGCCCGACCGCCGTCGCCCCGGAGGACCCGCGTTCCTACTACAACGTCTCCGACCGGCTGGCCCGGGAGATCCCCGGCGCGTGGAAGCCCGACCAGTACAGCAACCCGGCCAACCCGCGTTCGCACTACGAGACCACCGGTCCGGAGCTGTGGAAGCAGACCGAGGGTGGGCTCACCCACTTCGTCACCGGGGTCGGCACCGGCGGCACCATCTCCGGCATCGGGCGCTACCTCAAGGAGGCCTCCGAGGGGCGGGTGCAGGTGATCGGGGCGGACCCGGAGGGCTCGGTCTACTCCGGCGGCACCGGTCGGCCGTACCTGGTCGAGGGGGTCGGCGAGGACTTCTGGCCCGAGACGTACGACCGGGACATCGCCGACCAGATCGTCGAGGTCTCCGACAAGGCGTCCTTCGAGATGACCCGGCGGCTGGCCCGGGAGGAGGGTCTGCTGGTCGGCGGCTCCTGCGGGATGGCCGTGGTGGCGGCGCTGGAGGTGGCCCGGGCCGCCGGCCCGGACGACGTGATCGTGGTGCTGCTGCCGGACAGCGGCAAGGGCTACCTGTCCAAGATCTTCAATGACCGTTGGATGGCCCGGTACGGCTTCCTGGACCACTCGGGCACCGAGCCGACCGTCGCCGACGCGCTGGCGGGCAAGCCGGGCGGGCTGCCCGAGCTGGTGCACGTCCACCCGACCGAGACGGTCCGCGACGCCATCGACTACATGCGCGAGTACGGCGTCTCCCAGCTCCCGGTGCTCAAGGCCGAGCCGCCGGTGGTGACCGGTGAGGTGGCCGGCTCGATCGCCGAACGGGACCTGCTGGACGCCCTGTTCACCGGTCAGGCGCACCTGCACGACACCATCGAGCGGCACATGGGTGACCCGCTGCCGATGATCGGCGGCGGTCAGCCGGTCAGCGAGGCGGTGGGCATGCTGGAGAAGTCCGACGCGGCGCTGGTGCTGGTCGACGGCAAGCCCAAGGGCGTACTGACCCGTCAGGACCTGCTCGCCCACCTCGGCGCGCACTGACCCGACGCACCTGCGGGGCGTCTCCGGACGGAGGCGCCCCGCCGGCACGTCCGGGCGGGTCGACATTCACAGCAGGCGGACAGCAGCGGCACAGAGGACGCCCGTGCCGCCTCCCTACCGTCGGGACCAGCCGAGAGGCACCGACCCACGGGAGGAACGACATGCGTCACGACCTTGACCACCACGAGGGGCAGCGGGTCAGCCGTCGCCGGCTGATCGCGGGAGTCGGCTCGATCGGGCTGGCCGGTCTGCTCGCCGCCTGCGGCCGGGACGGCGGCACGGTCACCACGTCGACCGGGGAGACGGTGTCCCCACAGGCCACCACCGGCACGTCCGCCGACCTGACCGCGCTCTTCGGCGCGGCGAACACCTGCACGCTGACCGCGAGCACCACCCAGGGCCCGTACTACTTCGACGCCGACAAGATCCGCAGCGACATCCGGGAGGACCGGGAGGGCACCCGGCTGCGGGTGGCGATCCGGGTCCAGGACAGCGAGCAGTGCGGGCCGCTGGCCGACGCCGTCGTGGAGATCTGGCACTGTGACGCGGCGGGCCTCTACTCGGGGGCCGAGGCCCAGTCCTCCGGCGCGTCCGGTGGCGGCGCCCCGCCCGGTGGCGCACCCTCCGGCAACCCGCCGGGCGGCGCACCCTCCGGTAACCCGCCGGGCGGCGCGACCGGCGGCGGCCCGGCCGGCGGTGCCGAGGGGGCTTCGGCGGACCTGACGCCGACCGACGACAAGCGGTACCTGCGCGGGGCGCAGGTCACCAACGCCGACGGGATCGTCGAGTTCACCACCGTCTGGCCGGGCTGGTACCGGGGCCGCACCACGCACATCCACGCGATGGTGCACGTGGGCGACAACCGGGTGCTCACCACCCAGATGATGTTCGACGAGGCCCTCAACAGCAGGGTGTACGCCGCAGCGCCGTACGCCGCGCACACCGGGCGGGACACGTTCAACGACAACGACACCATCTACGCCGAGACGATGTTGATGAAGGTCGTCGAGGACGGCGACGGCTACCTCTCAGTGATCAACTTCTCGGTCGACGCGGACCGGGACGGCACCTGACGTCAGCGGCCCGGTAGCTGCCGGGCGTAGCGGAGCTGCGGGGTGGGGATGCGCCCGATCCGCTCGTCCCGGGTCTGGCCGGTCCAGGTCCAGCCGCCGTGCTCGTAGAAGCCCCGGGCACCGGTGTTGCGCTCCAGCACCCAGAGCGCCGCCCGACGCCAGCCCCGGCCGCGCATGGTGTCCAGCGCGTCGGCCATCAGCGCCCGCCCGGTGCCCCGGCCCCGCTCGGCCGGATCGAGGTGGATGGCGTTGAGCAGGCCGGTGGCCGGGTCACCCGCGTCGTCCGGGCCGAGGTAGCTGAACCCGACCAGCCGGCAGTCCCGCTCGGCCACGGTCATCAGGTGCTCGTCGCGCTCCCACGTCCACCGCTCGACCCAGTAGGTGCCCATCGCCTCGGGCGTCGGGTCGGCCAACGCCGCAGGCGGCAGGAACGACGAGTAGGTGGCGACCCGGGACCGCTGGTGCAGGGCGCCCACCGGCATCAGATCGTCGGCGACGGCGGGGCGGAGCGTGACGGTCACCCCGGCGAGGCTACCCGCCGGGGCGGCACCGGCACGACGGTCAGGTCCTCGGCGACGACCAGCTCCCCGGCGAAGTGTTCGCGGGCCTCGTCGTGGAAGCGGCGCGGGTCGGCGTACCGCTGGGAGAAGTGGGTGAGCACCAGCGTGCGTACCCCCGACTCGGTGGCGACCCGGGCGGCCTGGCCGGCGGTCAGGTGGCCGACCTCGGCGGCGAGCGCGGCCTCCGACGCCAGGAACGTCGACTCGATGACCAGCAGGTCGGCGTGTTCGGCGAGGGCGTACACCCCGTCGCAGAGGCCGGTGTCCATCACGAAGGCGAACCGCTGCCCCGGCCGGGCCACGCTCACCTCGTCCCGGGTGACGCGGCGTCCGCCGACGTCCAGGTGGCCGACGCGGAGCAGCTCACCGACGGCCGGCCCCCCGATGCCGTACGCGGACAGCCGTTCCGGGAGCATCCGGCAGCCGTCCGGCTCGACCAGCCGGTACCCGTACGTCTCGATCGGGTGCCGGAGCCGGCGGGCCTCGAGCGTGCCGACGCCCAGGGTGATCCGCTGCCCGTCGGCGGTGATCGGCTCGACGGCCAGCTCGGCGGTCTCGTGGAAGCTGCTGGCGTGCCGCAGCCGGGCGAAGTACTCCGCGCCACCGGCCGGGAAGTGCACCGCCACCGGGCGCGGCACCCGGTCCAGGGAGAGCCGCTGGATGGTGCCGGGCAGGCCGAGGCAGTGGTCGCCGTGGAAGTGGGTGACGCAGATCCGGGTCAGGTCGGTGGCGGTGACCCCGGTGTGCAGGAGTTGCCGCTGGCTGCCCTCGCCGGGGTCGAAGAGGATCACCTCGTCGTCCCAGCGCAGCACGTAGCCGTTGTGGTTGCGCAGCCGGGTGGGGGTCTGGCTGGCCGTGCCGAGGACCACCAACTCGCGCATGGACACGGCGGCCTCCCCGACCTGGACTGTCGGCCCGGTCGTGCCGCCCGCCGGGCCGGGAACGGAGCGACCCCCGGGGCTTCCGCGCTGCGCGCGGGCCGACTGGACTGGGTCGGCACCCCGGGGGTCGGGTGGCTGTCGTGGTTTCGCCGCACCGCTGCCACACGGTCTCGACGATCGAGCTGGTGTTTCACTGTCGAGGACAGCGGCTAGCGGACAGCCACCTCACGAGTCCGATTGCTATACAAGTCTGGACCACCTCCTTTCCCGTGTACCGCCACGCTACCCACCCGACGCCCGGTGCCGGTAGTGATTTTCGGCGAACTTTCGCGGGGGGCCGGGACGGGCCGGGACCGCTGCCGTCCGCGCCACCCGGGCCGACTTTTGTCCAACCGATCGAAAGTTCGTGCTCATCTGGCCTATCTTTCGCCCGAAGTGAGCATTACTCTCTGCCCCACGACAGCCACCGCAGTCGATCCCGAGCAGCGCATCTCGCCACCACCCGTCCGAGCCGTCCCCTCGGTCGACCCCTTCGTGAGGTGAACCGTGCCCGTTCCGTCCCCCACCCCCACCCGCCGGTCGCTGATGGCGTTCGGCCTGGCCGGCGTCCTCGCCGTCGCCGCCGGTCCGGCCGCCCCGGCGGCCGCGGCCGAGGCGGCCGCTCCCCGGCCGTCCACCGCCACCGGTGAGCGGGTGGCGAACCCGGTGGTCGCCGGGCCGATCGCCCGGACCACCCCGGTCGGCGACCCCCGCCACGGCTACCCGTTCCTCGCCACCGACGTCGACCTCGCCGCCGCCGGCTACGTCGAGGAGGAGTTCTTCCTCTTCGGCACCGCCACCCGGTACGCGGTGCAGGGCACCCAGAATGCCACGACCATCGCCACCGACCAGCCGTACGGCACCCGGCTGGTGGTCCGGCGGCCGGCCAACACCAAGAAGTTCAACGGCGTCGTGATCGCCGAGTGGAACAACGTCAGCAACCAGTGGGACCAGGAGGTCGACTGGTTCCAGTCACACGAGCACCTGATCCGCTCCGGGTATGCCTGGGTCGGGGTGTCCGCCCAGCGGGCCGGGCTGCACTCGGCCACCGGCCTCAAGACGTGGAGCCCGGGCCGGTACGGCGCGCTGGACGTCACCGTCGGCGGCGCGGTCACCGACGACAGCCTCTCGTACGACATCTTCAGCCAGGCGGTGAAGGCGGTCCGCAACCCGACCGGGGTCGACCCGCTGGGCAAGCTGCCCGCCCCGCAGTACGTGATCGCCACCGGCCACTCGCAGTCGGCCGGCCGGCTCGCCAACTACTACAACGGCGTCCAGCAGTCGGCGAACGTGCTCGACGCGGTCGTCCTGCACGGTGGCGGCGGCGTGCTCCGCACCGACCTGGCGACGCCGGTGTTCCGGATCAACTCCGAGGGGGACGTGGCCAGCGGCATCCTGCCCGCGGCGGCCCGCGCCCAGGCCGACTCGCCCGTCCTGCGCTCCTGGGAGGTCGCCGGCGCCTCGCACGGCGACTGGAAGCTGATCACCGACTACGGTCCGCTGCGCAAGCGCGACATTGGCAGCTACCCGGGCGGCTACCCGGGTGAGCCGCAGACCTGCACGCTGCCCTCGCTGTCGCGGATCCCGCAGCACATGGTGCAGAACGCGGTGTACGACCACACCGTCGCCTGGGTCGCCCAGGGGGTGGCCCCGCCGACCGCACCGCTGATCCAGACGACCACCACGACACCACCGGCCATCGCCCGCGACGAGCTGGGACTCGCCCTCGGCGGCATCCGGCTCGCCCAGCACCAGGTGCCGCTGCGGGTCAACAGCGGCAGCAACGCCGGACCCGGCTTCTGCTTCCTCGACGGCAGTTCGGTGCCGCTGACCGACGCGCAACTCGCCACCCGCTACCCGACCGTCGGGTCGTACGTGGACGCCAGCGTCGCGGCCACCCTCGCCGCCGCCGGGGCCGGCTACCTGCCCGCGTCGTTCACCCGCGACCCCGCCTGGTACTCCGACCTGCGTGACCTCATCACCGAGTACGTCGCCGCCGGCCGGATCACCGAGTACGTGGCGGCCCGGCTGACCGACCGGCTCCAGCGGGCCGAGCAGGCCGGCACCGCCGGCAACGCGGCCCGGGCCAGCGAGCTGCTGACGCAGTTGGCCGACCGGGCGGAGCAGCGGATCACCCGCGACCCGGCGGCCCGGGACGCGGTGCTCCGGATGACCGAGGCGTTGATCGCGCTCCTCGACGCGGCGGCCGACCGCGACCGGTGACCCGCACCGGGGGCCGGCACGACGGTGCCGGCTCCCCGGAGGGGAGCAACCGACCCGGCCGGTGGGCGGCGGGTCCGACGCCCGGCGTCGGACCCGCCGCCCACCGGCGACGTGACCGCTGCCCCGGGCCGCTGGGCACGGGGCCGTGCGGTGCCGGTCAGTCGATGCCGATCGGACCCTCGCGTGGGCCGTCCCCGCCGGCCGGCTGAACCGCCAGGGACGGGAAGTCCGCCAGGTCGCCCGCCGGTTCGGCGTCCCACTCGGGGAAGACCAGGTCGCTCTGGAGATAGAGGCACAGCAACTGGGCCAGGTGACGCAGCCCCTCCAGGTGGGTGCGCTCGTGGCCGTGGGTGGCGTCCACCCCGAAGCCGAGCAGCGCGACCCGGGCGTGCGCGCCCGCCTCGACCGCCGCCGCCACGTCCGAGCGGTAGTAGTCGAAGACGTCGCGGACCAGGTCGACGCCGTGTTCCCGGGCGATCGTGGCGAGGTTGCGGGTCAGGTGGTAGTCGAACGGGCCGACCCCGTCGCCCATCGCCAGGGTCGCCGCGTCCTCCCGGGACTGCTGGCCCGGCGCGACCACCGCCGCGTCCACCGAGACGATCTCGGCGACGTCCGGATCCAGGCCGTGGCTGGCCCCGTGGCCGATCTCCTCGGTGACGGTGACCAGCAGGTGGGCGGTGACCGTGGGGGTGATACCGGCGTCCACCACCGCCTTGAACGCGGTCAGCACCGCCGCCACCCCGGCCTTGTCGTCCAGGTGCCGGGACTTGACGAAACCCGAGGGGGTGATCATCGGGTTCGGCAGGAACGCCACGAAGTCGCCCGCGTCGACACCGAGCGCCCGGAGGCCGGCGATGTCCTCGACCGGCTCGTCGACCCGGACCTCGACGTGCTCCCAGCCGACGCCCTGCAGGTCGACGTCGTCGTTGTAGCGGTGCCCGCTGGCCTTCAGCGGCAGCACCTGGCCGGTGATCACCCGGTCCAGGTCGTCGGTGAAGATCCGCACGTGCGCGCCCTCGGCGAACCGGGCCGAGTGGGTGCCGATGGTCTTCAGCTCCAGCCGGCCGTTCTCCTTGAGCCGCTTGACCATCCCGCCGATGGTGTCGGTGTGCACCACGATCGCCCGGTCGGCGCCGGTCTGCCGGGGGCCGGGCAGGCAGGCGCTGAGCGCCCCCCGCCGGGTCAGCGTGGACGGGATGCCCAGCGCGGAGAGCCGTTCGCCGACGTACTGCTGCACGTGGTCGGTACGCCCCGACGGGCTCGGGATGTCGAGCAGTTCCAGCAACACCTGGCGCAGGTAGTCCAGATCGATCTCCAGGGGCTTGAGGCTCACGCGACCCCTCCGGGCCCGGCCGGGCTCCAGAGGCGCTGCGGTGCCCGGGTGCCCGGGAAGAGCAGGTCCACGAAGCGCTCGGCGGTCGGCTGGGGCTCGTGGTTGGCCAGCCCTGGCCGCTCGTTCGCCTCGATGAACACGTGCTCGGGCTGGTCGGGGGCGGGGACCAGCAGGTCCAGCCCGGTCACCGGGATGTCCAGGGCCCGGCTCGCCGCCACACAGGCGGTGGCGATCGTCGGGTGCAGTTCGGCCGTCACGTCGTGGATTGTGCCACCGGTGTGGAGGTTCGCCGTCCGACGCACCGCCAGCACCTGCCCCTCGGGCAGCACGTCGTGCATCCGGTGCCCGGCCTCGGCCACCACCTCGCGGGTCATCTCGTCGACCGGGATGCGGGACTCGCCGCCGGTGGCGGCGGCCCGCCGTCGGCTCTGCCGTGCGATCAGCTCGGTGATGTCGTGCACGCCGTCCCCGGTGATCTGCGCCGGTCGGCGTACCGCGGCGGCCACCACCTCGTGGTCGATGACGATCACCCGCAGGTCCTCGCCCGCGCGCAGCTCCTCGATCAGCACGTCGGGGCAGAACCGGCGGGCCAGCTCGACGGCGGCGGTCAGCGCCTCGGCGGTGCGCACCCCGACGGTGATGCCGTTGCCCTGTTCGCCACGGGCCGGCTTGACCACCACCGGCCCGAAGTCGGCGAGGAAGGCCACGTCGTCGGGGTCGCCGGTGGCGGTCCGGCCGCGCGGCACCGACAGGCCCGCTTCGGTGAGGATGCGCCGGGTGACCCGCTTGTCGTCGCAGCGGCTCATCGCCACCGCCGAGGTCAGCTCGGACAGCGACTCGCGGGTGACGATCGTCCGGCCGCCGTTGGTCAGCCGCAGCTCACCCCAGTGCGCGTCGGTGACCTCCACCCGGATGCCGCGCCGCATCGCCTCGTCGGCGACGATCTTCGCGTACGGGTTCAGCTCGTCGTAGCCCGCCGGGGCGGACGGCAGGAAGAGCCGTTCGTTGATCGGGTTCTTCCGTTTCACGCAGAGTGTGCCGGTGCGGTGGAAGCCCAACCGCTCGTACAGCCGGATCGCGCCGGAGTTCTCGGCCAGCACCGACAGGTCGACGAAGGCGCGTCCGCGGTCGTCCAGCCGGTCGGCCAGCTCGGTGAGCAGGGCCTGGCCGGTGCCGGGCGGGGCGGTGTTGAAGTCCACGGTCAGGCACCACAGGCTCGCGCCGTTCTCCCGGTCGCCGAAGACCGCCACGTGGTCCACGCCGGTGATGGTGCCGACGACCTCCCCGGTGCTCGCCTCGGCCACCAGATGCAGGAACCGGTCGGTGCCGGCGTTGTCGACCAGCACCTCCACCGGCGCGGTGACCATGCCGTTGCGGGCGTAGATCCGGTTCACCGCGTCGGCGTCGTCGGCGTCCCGCAGCGGCCGGACGACCAGCCCCGGGATCTCCATCCGTCCGGTGGCCTCCGGGCGGCGCTCGCCCAGCGGCAGCCGGTAGGTCAGCGACGGGTCGATGAACAACTCGTCGGGCAGCCGGGACACCAGCACGTGCGGATCCCGCAGGTAGATGCAGATGTCCCGGGAGCCGGCCGCCTCGGACCGCAGCACATGGGCCACCGCGACCTGCTCGTGGAAGGTCTGGCCGAAGACCAGCCGTCCCCAGCCGCAGTCGAGGACCACGTCGGACGGCCCGGCCGGCTCCCGGCGCGGCTGCTCCCCGACGGTGCCCGGCGCGACCGGATCGCCGCCGGGGCCGGTCCGTTCCCGGCGGCGGCCGAGCACCCGCTCCCGGTCGGTCCGGGCCGTGCCGGTGGCGAGGGTCTCGTTCACGGTCAGTCGATTCCGTGGCTCTGGAGCCACATTTCCAGAAGTCCCAGTTGCCACAGTTTGTTTCCGTTCAACGGGGTCAGTTCGGCGTTCGGTTCGGCGAGCAGCGCAGTGACGTAGTCGGCACGGAACAGGTCGCGGCGACGGGCCTGCGGCGCGGTGAGCGCGTCGCGGACCCGGTCGAGGAGCTTGCCCTCCAGGTGGGTCAGGCCCGGCACCGGGAAGTAGCCCTTGGGGCGGTCGATCACCTCGTGCGGCAGGACCCGGCGGCCGATCTCCTTGAGCACGCCCTTGCCGCCCTGGGCCAGCTTCAGCTCGGGCGGGCAGCTCGCCGCCAGCTCCACGAACTCGTGGTCGAGGAACGGCACCCGGGCCTCCAGCCCGTGCGCCATGGTCATGTTGTCCACCCGCTTCACCGGGTCGTCGGTGAGCATGATCTGGGTGTCGATCCGTAGGCCGGCGTCGACGGCGGTCTGCGCCCCGGCCCGGCCCAGGTGGGCGGCCACGAACTCGCGTGCCGGGTCGCCGTCGGCCAGCCACGCCGGGTTGAGCACCCGGGCCAGCCCGGCCGCGTCCCGGTCGAAGAACGCCTGCGCGTACGTGTCGAGGGCCTGCTCCCGGTCGACGCCGGCCAGCGGCGGGTACCAGTGGTAGCCGCCGAGGATCTCGTCCGCGCCCTGGCCGGACTGGACCACCTTGACGTGCCGGGACACCTCCTGGCTGAGCAGGTAGAAGGCGACGCAGTCGTGGCTGACCATCGGCTCGCTCATCGCGGCCACCGCCGCCTCCAGCGGTGGCACCAGGTCACCGGCGGCCACCTTGAGCTGGTGGTGGTCGGTGCCGAAGGTCTTCGCCACCAGGTCGGAGTAGACGAACTCGTCGCCCTCCCGTCCGCCGACGGCGTCGAAGCCGATCGAGAAGGTGGACAGCCCGGAGCGGGTCTGCCCCTCGCCGGCCAGCAGCGCCACCACCAGGCTGGAGTCCAGGCCGCCGGAGAGCAGCACGCCCACCGGCACGTCGGCGACCATCCGTCGGCGGACCGCGGTGGTCAGCGACGCCAGCAGGGCGTCCTCCCAGTCCCGCGCCGACCAGTCGGCGTGCGACGCGTCCCGGGTGAACGACGGATCCCAGTAGACCCGCTCATGGGTGCGGCCGTCGGGCTCGTAGACCCGCACGGTGGCCGGGGGGAGCTTGGCGACCCCGCGCAGGATGGTGCGCGGCGGCGGCACGATGCTGTGGAAGCTCAGATAGTGGGCCAGCGCCACCGGGTCGATGGTGGTGTCGACCCCACCGCCGGCCAGCAGGGCGGGCAGGGTGCTGGCGAAGCGCACCACCCCCGGCGTCTCGGCCAGGTAGAGCGGCTTGATGCCGAGCCGGTCGCGGGCCAGCACCAGGCGGCCGGTGTCCCGCTCGGTGATCGCGACGGCGAACATCCCGATCAGGTGGTCGACGAAGTCGAGCCCCCACTCGGCGTACGCCTTGACCACCACCTCGCTGTCGCCGGAGGAGAAGAAACGGTGCCCCCTGTCCTGCAACTCCTGGCGCAGCTCGCGGTAGTTGTAGACGCAGCCGTTGAACACGCCGGTGAGCCCGGCGGCCGGGTCGACGATCGGTTGCCCGCTGGCGGCGGAAAGGTCGATGATCTTCAGTCGGCGGTGCCCGAGGGCGGTCGCGCCCTGGGACCAGACCCCACTGTCGTCGGGCCCCCGGTCACTCATCGTGGCCGCCATGCGCTCCACCGCCGACACGTCGGCGCGTGAGCCGTCACGGCGGAACTCTCCCGCAAGTCCGCACATGCCAGCCAATGCTGCCAGAGCTTGTTGCCGTTCGCCTGTTGAGCTGATGTCGGCCCTGTTACGGAATTGCTAGGATGTGCGCCACTCAGCGTGACGGCCCCGCGTGGGCCGACGTTCCTCCCCGGGGCCGGCGGGTGCCCGATTCGCCCCGGGCACCTGATGTGACAAACACCGCAGACCCGCAAAACGGCCGTCGGGCGGATCGCCCGGCGGCCGGTGGGTGTCCGGCCCGGTCAGCCGGCGGTACGGGCCACCCCGACCGGGCAGCTCAGTCCGTTCGGGTTCTTGATCCCCTGGCGGACGATGCCCATCTGGTTCCCGCCTCCTGTCACCGCGACCGGTAAGCGTCGGCCCGGTGTTCGACTGCCGTCACGGTCACGACGCGGTCGTCCTCGTCGATCTCGTAGAGGACGCGGTACATGCCGCGCCTGGCCGACCAGGTGCCTTCGAACGGCGGCAGAAGGAGTCGTTTGCCGACACGATGCGGATTGTCGAGGAGGGCGGTGGTGATGAACTCGTAGACGGCCGCGGATATCTTCTCTGGCAGCCGTCCGGCCAGGGCACGTGCGGCCGGGCCGGTGACCTGGAGCCGGTAGCGGCCGGGGTCCGGACCGGTCACCTCGCCCGCTTCGATCGCTTCGCCATCAGTGCTGCGAGTTCGTCGGCGTCGAGGACGTCACCGGCTTCGACGGCGGCCTTGGATTCGCCGAGTTGCCGCATGGCCTCGGCGCTGGAGAGAACCTCCAGGGTCTCTTCCAGGATGGCGAGGTCGTCGGCGGAGATGAGCACCGCGGCGGCGTGGCCGTGCCTGGTGATCTCTATCCGCTCATGGGTCGAGGCCACCTCGTCGATGAGTTCCGAGAGGCGGTTGCGGGCATCAGTGAACGGCACCACGGTCATGCTCGAAGTATAGGCAGATTCTGGCGTGAAGTCTGCACCAATTCCAGCCGAGGGCCACCGGGCCGTAAGCCCGGTGGCCTGCGGTTCTAGGCCGTCCTGGCCACCCCGACCGGGCAGCTCAGCCCGTTCGGGCCATGGTTGCAGTAGCCGTTCGGGTTCTTCGTCGGGGCCAGGTACTGCTGGTGGTAGTCCTCCGCGAAGAAGTAGTCGCCCAGCGGGGCGATCTCGGTGGTGATCTCACCCTTGCCGGCCCGCGCCACGATCGGCGCGAACGCGTCCCGGGACGCCTGTGCGGTGGCCAGCTGCGCGTCCGAGGTGGTGTAGATCGTCGAGCGGTACTGGCTGCCGACGTCGTTGCCCTGCCGCATGCCCTGGGTCGGGTCGTGGTTCTCCCAGAACACCTTGAGCAGGTCCTCATAGCTGATCACGGTCGGGTCGTAGACCACCTGGACCACCTCGGCGTGCCCCGTCATCCCCGAACACACCTCCTCGTACGTCGGGTTGGTGGTGTAGCCGCCCGCGTAGCCGGCCGACGTGGTGAGCACCCCCGGAAGCGTCCAGAACAGTCGCTCGGCACCCCAGAAACAGCCCATCCCGAACACGGCGACCTGCGAGCCCTCCGGGAACGGACCCTTCAGCGACGACGGCAGCACCTCGTGCCGGTCCCCGACCGGCATCGCGATCGGGCGGCCGGGCAGGGCCTGGTCGGGACTGATCATCTCGGCCTTCATGCGGCGAAGGAACACGGTGGAACTCCTCTCGTACCTCTCCCCGCGTGCAACGCCGGCGGGCACCGCTTCCTTACCCGCTGGACGGCGCCTCTCGCCCGACCCGACCGCGGAATGTCGGCTCAGGGCAGGGCTGCGGTGACCCGGCCGGCGTACGAGGCGGCCTCGGTGTCGTCGGCGTAGCGGGTCCGCGGCCAGAAGAAGCCGCGCAGGCCGTCGCCCTTCGTCCTCGGCACCACGTGGGTGTGCAGGTGGGCCACCGACTGGGACACCCGGTTGTTCATCGCCACGAACGTCCCGCCGGCCCCCAGACCGGACTCCACCGCCACCGCCAGGCGCTGCACCAGTCCGAAGTAGCCGGACAGCTCGGCCGCCGGCAGGTCGGTCAGGGTGACCAGGTGGGTGCGGGGCACCACCAGGACGTGCCCCTTGAAGACCGGCCGGGTGTCCAGGAAGGCCACCCCGTCCGGCTCGTCGGCCACCCGGAACGCCGGCACCTCGCCGGCCACGATCTGACAGAACACACACCCGGCCACCCGCGCAGCCTAGCCCTGACCCCCGACGTCGACAGGTGTCGGAAGGCGGGCGGGCCGGGGTGCGTGCCCGGGCGTGGGGTGAGCGGGCGCGGGTTCCGTCCGGCGGGTGGGCACGGCGGACTAACGTCTGCGGGATGAGTCACGGTTTCGAGACACTCGCCATCCACGCCGGGCAGGATCCGGAGGCCCGGACCGGCGCGGTGATCCCACCGATCTACCAGACCAGCACGTACGCCCAGGACGCCGTCGGTGCGCCCCGGCAGGGCTACGAGTACAGCCGCTCCGGCAACCCGACCCGCGACGCGCTCCAGGAGTGCCTGGCCGCGCTGGAGGGCGGCCGGGTCGGGCTCGCCTTCGCCAGCGGCCTGGCCGCCGAGGACACCCTGTTGCGGACCGTCTGCCGCCCCGGCGACCACGTGGTGATCCCGGACGACGCGTACGGCGGCACCTACCGGCTCTTCGCCCGGGTGGCCGAGCGCTGGGGGCTGACGTACACCCCGGCGAAGGTCTCCGACGTCGACGCGGTGCGGGCCGCGATCCGCCCCACCACGAAGATCGTCTGGGTCGAGACGCCGACGAACCCGCTGCTCGGCATCGCCGACATCGCCGCCCTGGCCGGGGTCGCGCACGACGCAGGTGCGCTGCTGGCGGTCGACAACACCTTCGCCTCGCCGTACCTCCAGCAGCCGCTCGCGCACGGCGCGGACGTCGTGGTGCACTCCACCACCAAGTACGTCGGCGGGCACTCCGACGTGGTCGGTGGCGCGCTGGTCGTCACCGACCCGGCGCTCGGCGACGAGCTGCGCTACCACCAGAACGCGATGGGTGCGGTCAACGGCCCGTTCGACGCCTGGCTCACCCTGCGCGGCATCAAGACCCTCGGGGTACGGATGGACCGGCACTGCGACAACGCCGAGCGGATCGCCGCTTTCCTGGACAACCACGCGAAGGTCGCCCAGGTCATCTACCCGGGCCTGCCGGCGCACCCCGGGCACGAGGTGGCCGCCAAGCAGATGCGCCGGTTCGGCGGGATGATCTCCTTCCGGGCCGCCGGGGGCGAGGAGCACGCCGTGCGGGTCTGCAACCGGGCACGGCTGTTCGTCCTCGCCGAGTCGCTCGGCGGAGTGGAGTCGCTGATCGAGCATCCGGGCCGGATGACACACGCAAGTGCTGCCGGCTCGCCGCTTGAAGTTCCCGGCGATCTCGTGCGACTGTCTGTCGGCATCGAGACGGTCGACGACCTGCTCGCCGATCTGGAGCAGGCACTGGGCTGACCGTGGGCTGGGAAGAGGTGGCCGTGCAGGACATCATGCCGACCTGGGTGGGGGCGACCGCCAGGCAGATCGCCCGGGGCGTACGTCGGGGCGACGTCTCCGCCACCCAGGTCGTCGCCGACCACCTCGACCACATCGACCGGGTCGACCACGGCCTCGCCGCGTTCCGCGCGGTCCGCGCCGGTGAGGCGATCACCGAGGCGGAGAAGGTCGACGAGCAGGAGGAGCTGGCGAACCTTCCGCTGGCCGGGGTGCCGGTCGCGGTCAAGGAGAACACCCCGGTCGCCGGGCTGCCCACCTGGAACGGCTCGCTGGCCGCCCGTACCCCGGTGGCGGAGGCCGACCACGAGGTGGTGCGCCGGTTGCGCGGGGCGGGCGCGGTGATCCTCGGGGTGACCCGGATGCCGGAGCTGGGCCTGTGGGCGATCACCGACGACGCGACCGCCGTCACCCGCAACCCGTGGGACGTCCGGTTCACCCCGGGGGGCTCCTCGGGCGGGGCCGCCGCCGCCGTCGCGGCCGGGCTGGTGCCGATCGCGCACGGCAACGACGGACTCGGTTCGATCCGCATCCCGGCGGCCTGCTGCGGCCTGGTCGGCCTCAAGCCCGGCCGGGGGGTGGTGCCGTGCCAGCTCGGCGCGGAGGACTGGTTCGGGCTGACCGAGCACGGCGTGCTGACCACCACCGTGGCCGATGCCGCCGTCGGTTTCCAGGTGCTCGCCGGGCGGCGTCCGGACAAGCTGGTGCCACCGCCCCGACTCCGGGTCGGCGTGTCGCTGCGCTCGCCGGTACGCGGCGTGTCACCGGACGCGCCCAACCGGGACGCGGTGGCCGCCGCCGGCCGGCTGCTGGCCGCCGCCGGCCACGACACGGTGCCCGCGGATCCGGTCTACCCGACCGCGCTCGGCCTCCAGGGGATCGCCACCTGGCTCGCCGCCGCCGCGGCCGACGTGCGGGCCGCCGGCATCGACCGACGGGGCCTGCAACGGCGTAGCCGCCGGCACGTCGCGCTGGGGGAGTGGGCGCAGCGCCGCGGGTACGTGCGCGAGGCCGACCGGGCCGCCTGGCGGGAGCGGTCCATCGGCTTCTTCGCCGACCACGCGGTCGACCTGCTGCTCACCCCGGCGCTGGCCGGGCCGCCGCCCGAGGCCACCGGCTGGTCCGGCCGGTCCTGGTTGGCGAACATGAGGACCAACATCAGGTACGCCCCGTTCGCCGCCCCGTGGAACGTCGCCGGCCTGCCGTCGATCGTGGTGCCGGTGGGCCGCCGGCCGGACGGCCTGCCGGTCGCCGCGCAGCTGATCGGCCCGCCCGGCTCGGAGCTGCTGCTGCTCGGGGTCGCCGGGCAGTTCGAGATGCTGGCCCCGTGGACCCGGCACGCCCCCGGCTACCCCCGGGTCGACACGGGCTCCCCCGCCGTCGCCTGACGGTCGCACGGGCTCCCCCGCCGTCGCCTGACGGTCGCACGGGCTCCCCCGCCGTCGCCTGACGGTCGCACGGGCTCCCCCGCCGTCGCCTGACGGTCGCACGGGCTCCCCCGCCGTCGCCTGACGGTCGCACGGGCTCCCCCGCCGTCGCCTGACGGTCGCACGGGCTCCCCCGCCGTCGCCTGACGGTCGCACGGGCTCCCCCGCCGTCGCCTGACGGTCGCACGGGCTCCCCCGCCGTCGCCTGACGATTGCACGGGCTCCCTGGCCGTCGTCTGACGCGCGAACGTCGCGTGCCCGGTCCCGGGCGGCGGCGGACCACACCGTGAGCGGATCGTCGCCGCTGGTGGCGGGTGGTGTCGCCGCCGGTGCGGCCGGGGGCGGGTGGCACGATCGGGGCATGACGGAACTGGTCGACCTCGCCGACGTCCGGGCCGCCCGGGAGTTGCTCGCCGGGGTCACCCGGACCACCCCGCTGGAGCCCTCCCGGCCGTTGAGCGCGGCGCTGGCCGGGCCGGTGTGGCTCAAGTGCGAGAACCTGCAACGTGCCGGGTCGTACAAGGTGCGCGGCGCGTACGTGCGGATAGCCCGGCTGCCGGCGGCCGACCGGGACCGGGGGGTGGTCGCGGCCAGCGCCGGCAACCACGCCCAGGGGGTGGCGCTCGCCGCCGGCCTGGTCGGCACCCACGCCACCGTCTTCATGCCGGTCAACGCCCCGCTGCCGAAGGTGGCCGCCACCAAGGGGTACGGCGCGCGGATCGAACTCGTCGGCAACACCGTCGACGAGTCGCTGGTGGCCGCGCAGACCTTCGCCGAGCGGACCGGCGCGGTGTTCATCCACCCGTTCGACCACCCGGACGTCATCGCCGGCCAGGGCACCGTCGCCCTGGAGATCCTCGAACAGTGCCCCGACGTCCAGACGATCATCACGGGGGTCGGCGGCGGCGGCCTAGTCTCCGGGATGGCGGTGGCCGCGAAGGCGCTGCGGCCCGATGTCCGGATCGTCGGCGTGCAGGCGGCCAGCGCCGCCGCGTTCCCGCCCTCGCTGGCCGCCGGGGAACCGGTCCGGTTGCCGGCGTTCGCCACGATCGCCGACGGCATCGCGGTCGGCCGACCGGGCGAGATCACCTTCAGCCACGTCCGCAAGCTGGTCGACGAGATGGTCACCGTCACCGAGGAGGACATCTCCCGGGCGTTGCTGATGCTGCTGGAACGGGGTAAGCAGGTGGTCGAGCCGGCCGGCGCGGTCGGGGTGGCCGCGCTGCTCGCCGGTGCCGTGCGGGTGCGGACCCCGACGGTGGCGGTGCTCTCCGGAGGCAACATCGACCCGCTGCTGATGATGCGGGTGATCGAGCACGGCCTCGCCGCCGCCGGTCGTTACCTGCGGGTCACCGTGCGCTGCTCGGACCGGCCCGGCCAGCTCGCCTCGCTGCTCACCGAGATCGCCGGGCACCGGGCGAACGTGGTCGACGTGGAGCACCAGCGGGCCACCCCGCACCTGCGTCTCGGTGAGGTGGAGGTGGCGCTGTCGGTGGAGACCCGGGGTGTCGAACACTCCGACACGCTGATCAGCGCCCTGCGGGCCAGTGGTTACCAGGTGGTCCTCACGCCCGGGACGTGACACCCGTGGCTGCCCCGCTGCGGGCGTACGCGGGCAGGTGCCGCCGGGTCGCGCACGGACCCGGCGGCGTGCCGGCTCAGCCGGTGAAGGGCTCGAAGCTGACGATGGTCACCTTGATGTCCGCGCCGCTGGGGGCGGTGTAGGTGCAGGCCTGACCGGGACGGCCGCCGAGGATGGCCTGGCCGAGCGCCGCCTCCGGGCTGTAGACCGTCAGCTCGGTGGTGGCCGCGATCTCCCGCGAGCCGAGCAGGAACGTCTCGGTGTCGTTCTCGTCGTCGTCGAAGTAGATCGTCACGACCATGCCCGGTGCCACCACGTCGGCGGTCGGCGCCTCGCCGACCTGGGCGGTACGCAGCAACTCCTTGAGGTAGAGGATCCGGCCCTCGGCCTTGCCCTGCTCCTCGCGGGCCGCGTGGTAGCCGCCGTTCTCCCGCAGGTCGCCCTCTTCCCGCCGGGCGTTGATCTCGGCGGCGATGACCGCGCGGTTGGCGATCAGCTCGTCGAGCTCGGCCTGGAGGCGGTCGTGCGCGTCCTGGGACAGCCAGGTGGCGGGCGCCTTGTTGTCATTGATGGACACAGGCGTACTCCTCGGATGTGCGGACTGGCTGACAGGTGACTTACCAACCTACCAGTGGAGCGCACCCACCGGGCGTGGTCGATCATCCGGCCGGGGGACCGGAGTGCCCGGCCGGTGGCTCAGCCCGCCGGCCGGCAGCGGACCACCTCGCCGATGAACGGGCGTCCGGTGGTGGTGAGCCGGTGCCGGGTGGTGACGTGCCGCTGGCCGGGGGCCGCGGTCACCGTGACCTCCTCGTGGCCCACCTCGGCCCCGTCGTGGGAGCGGGCCCGCACCAGGCACACCGCCGAGCCGCCGGGCGGCACGGTCACCCGGAAGTCGACCTGCACCCCGGTGTCGCTGATCCCGGTGTAGGTGATCACCTCGGGCTTGTACTCCGGGTCGCCGTACCGCTGGTAGAGCTGCGTCGCGGCCAGCACCAGCCCGGTGATCAGCACGGCCACCAGCAGCCAGCGCAGCAGCGGCCGACGGCGCTCGGGCTCCCGCCGACGTCCGTACCGGCCGGGCGGGAAGACCGGCGCGGCCGTGGGAATTGTGGCGTGCGTCTCGGTCACCGGCGGGTATCTCCTGGCGTTGTTGTCGGCGGCATCGGCAAGAATGTCAGGGTCCATCTTCCCAGTCCGTGACCGAGCCCGGTGTGGCAGGTCGGCAGCCGTGCCGGCAGGTCACCGCGGCAGGTCAGGCGAGCGACCCGGACCGGGCCGCCGACGGGCACAGACGAGGAGCGCCCACGTTGGCAGAGAAGCTGCGTCTCATGGCCGTGCACGCACACCCGGACGACGAGTCCAGCAAGGGTGCCGCCACCATGGCGAAGTACGTCGCCGAGGGGGTGGACGTGCTGGTCGTGACGTGCACCGGGGGCGAACGGGGCAGCGTGCTCAACCCCAAGCTGGACCGCCCCGACGTGTGGGCGAACATCGGCGAGATCCGCCGGGCCGAGATGGACGCCGCACGGGCGATCCTCGGTGTCGAGCAGGCCTGGCTGGGCTTCGTCGACTCGGGCCTGCCCGAGGGCGACCCGCTGCCACCGCTGCCCGAGGGATGCTTCGCCCTCCAGGACGTCGACGTGGCGGCCGGGCCGCTGGTCAAGCTGATGCGGGAGTTCCGCCCGCACGTGGTCACCACCTACGACGAGGAGGGTGGCTACCCGCACCCCGACCACATCATGTGCCACAAGATCAGCGTGGCCGCGTTCGAGGCGGCCGGCGACCCGGCCCGCTACCCGGAGCTGGGCACCCCCTGGCAGCCGCTGAAGCTCTACTACGACATCGGCTTCTCCCGGGGCAAGTTCCTGGCCCTGCACGAGGGCGTGCTCGCGGCGGGGCTGCCCTCGCCGTACGAGGACATGCTCAAGCGCTGGGACGAGCGGCCGGACAAGGGCGCGCGGATCACCACCCGGGTGGAGTGCGCGGAATACTTCCCGGTCCGCGACGACGCGCTGCGTGCGCACGCCACCCAGGTCGACCCGGACGGCTTCTGGTTCCAGATGCCGATGGAGCTCCAGCAGCACGCCTGGCCGACCGAGGACTTCCAACTGGCCCGCTCGATGGTCGAGTCCCCGCTGCCGGAATCCGACCTGTTCGCCGGGGTGCGGGAGGCCGCCCATGCCGGGTGACCGGCGCCCGGGGCTAGGCTGAGACTCCACCGCACATCGGAGACATACCATGCTGAACGCTGTCCAGGTGCTCGCCGAGAACAACTTCGGCGACACCCGCACGGGCGGCCTGGCCGGGCCGATGGGCCTCTTCCTCATCGTGCTGCTCGGCACCGCCACCGTCCTGTTGATCCGCAACATGAACTCCCGGCTGCGCCGGCTGCCCGACCGCTTCCCCGAGCCGGGCGGTCCAGTCGGGACCGATCGGACCGATTCGTCGGTCCCCGGTCCGCCGGACGGGACACCCGGGCAGGAATCACGTCCGAACCCGTCCAGTGGTCACCAGCAGCCCTGACCGAGGTGGCTGGCGCGTGAATCACGCCGATCCGGGTCGTCGCCCCCTGTTGCGGTCAACCGGATTGGCTTAGCCTTCCGCCGGGGGACGTAAGTCCCTGAAGCCGTGCGCGGGAGGGGGTGCCATGACCGTCGCAGCCGCGTTCCTCCGTCGCACCGCCGACGGCCCCGCGGACGGAGCCGGGCGGTGACCTCCGGCAGGGCTGGCGCGTCCGGCGACGGTCCGGAGCCTGCGGACACCCCCTGGCGGGTGCGCCTGCTGACCGTCGCCGTCGCGGTGACCGCGCTGGTGGCGGTCGTGCTCGGCCTGCGCCTGCCGGTCGAGCTGCCACCCGACGACCCGCTCCCGGGGGCGGCCCGCTTCGGCATCGCCGTCGTCGTGTTCGCGGTGGCCCAGCTCGCCCGGCTGAGGTTCCGCACCGCCACCGGCATGGTGAGCCTCACCTGGGGCGAGGCGGCGCTGATCGTCTGTCTCCACCTCACCCCGGCCGGCTGGTTGCCGGCCGCCGCGCTGCTCGGCACCGGGGCGGCCTGGACGGCGATGTCGCTGGCCGCCGACCGGCGCTCCCCGCTGGAGCTCGTGCGGATCGCCGCCTCGCTGACGGCGGCGACCGCGCTCGCCGTGGCCGTCGCCACCGCCCTCGGTGCGCCACTGCTGGCCGGGCCCACCCCGGCGCTCGTCCCCGCCCTGGTCGTCGGCGCGGTCGGCTACCTGCTCACCACCGCCGGGCTGGGCGGGGCCGCCCTGGCTCTGCGGCACGGTACGGCGGTCGGCCCGCCGCTGCTCGCCGCGGTGCGCGGCAAGTTGCTGATGTTCGTCGGCAACGTGGCGGTCGGCCTGGTCGTGGTGGCGCTGCTGGAGATCGACCCCCGCTGGCTGCTGGTGCTGCCCCCGCTGCTGTGGCTGCTCCAGCAGACCTACCGGCACCGGCTCCGCGCCGACCAGGAACAACGCACCTGGCGCGCGTTCGCCGAGGCGACCGCCGCCCTCAACCAGCTCGACGAGCGGGGAGTGGCCACCGCCGCGGTGACCGGCGCACTGGCCCTGTTCGGCGCCGAGCTGGTGGACGTGGACGTGGCCCGGGGCGACGGCCGGTGGCGGCGCTACCGGGGCGACGCCTCCGGTCAGGTGCGGGACCGGGAGACGGGGCCACCCGGCGGGGCCGCCCCGGACGCCTGCGAACTGGTCCGCGCGCTGGTCGTCGGCGACGTCCAGGTCGGACAGTTGCGGGTCCGGTTCCCCGCCTCCGGGCCGCCCGGCGACCGGGAACGGGACGCGCTGGCCGCCTACTCCGACGCGTTGGCCGCCGCCCTGCACGACGCGGCGACCCACCGGGAGCTGCGGCTGGTCAGCGCCCGCTCGTCGTACGACGCGGTGCACGACGCGCTGACCGGACTGGTCAACCGGACGGCCCTGCTGAGCAAGGGTGACCAGGCGCTGCGGCAGCTCGCCCACGACCACCCGGTGGCCCTGCTGCTGCTCGACATCGACCAGTTCAAAGAGGTCAACGACACGCTCGGGCACGCCGCCGGTGACCGGCTGCTCCAGCTCACCGGCAACCGGTTGGGCGACCTGGCCCGTTCCGGTGACCTGCTCGCCCGGCTCGGTGGCGACGAGTTCGCCCTGCTGCTGACGTCGGTCCCGGTGCTCGGCGACCGGGCCGCCCCGATGGCGTACGCGCTGCGGCAGGCCCGGGAGATCGCCGAGCGGCTGGCCGCGCCGACCGAGGTGGCCGGGGTGCGGATGTCGGTCGAGGTGTCGGTGGGGGTGGTGGTCGCCGGGGCGGGCACCGCCGACCTGACCGAGCTGCTGCGCCGGGCCGACATCGCGATGTACCAGGCGAAGGAGGGCGGCGGCAGCGTCGCCGCGTACGACAGCACCCGGGACGCCGCCAGCACCGACCAGCTCGCCCTGCTGGCCGAGCTACGGGAGGCGTTGCAGGCCGATGACCAGCTGGTGCTGGCCCTGCAACCGGCGGTCGACCTGGCCACCGGCGCCCCGACCGGGGTGGAGGCGCTGATCCGCTGGCAGCACCCCCGCCGGGGCTGGCTCAGCCCGGCCGACTTCATCCGTCCGGTGGAACACAGCGAACAGCTCGGCACCTTCACCCGGTACGTGCTGGACAAGGCGCTCTCGGTGGCCGCCGGGTGGGCACGGGACGGGCTGGACGTGCCGATCTCGGTGAACCTCTCGGCGCGCAGCCTGCTCGATCCCCGGCTGCCGGCGGAGATCGCCGACGCGCTGCGCCGGCACCAGGTGCCGCCGCACCGGCTGGTCCTGGAGATCACCGAGACGGTGGTGATGAGCGAGCTGGAGGTGATCGACGAGGTGCTGGCCACCCTGCGCACGATGGGCGTCCAGTTGGCCGTCGACGACTTCGGCACCGGGTTCTCGTCGCTGTCCTTCGTGACCAGGATCGCGGTGGACGAGTTGAAGGTGGACCGCTCCTTCGTGATCCGGATGGCCGACTCGCCGGAGGCGGCGGCGATCGTCCGGGCCACGGTCGGGCTGGCCCACGAGTTGGGGTTACGGGTGGTCGCCGAGGGAGTGGAGACGGCCGAGCAGCGGGCCGCCCTGGTGGCGCTGGGCTGCACCGCCGCCCAGGGTTACCACTTCTTCAAGCCGATGCCGGCCGACAAGATCGGCGCGGTGCTCGGCTCGCTGCGCGACTCCGCCGAGTCGAACGTCTTCCCCCTGCGCGCCGACGGCGCCTCCTGACCCCGCCGCCCCTGTCCGTCCCGTCTCATCCCCGTCCGTCCGCCCGTGCGTCCGTCCGCCCGTGCGTCCGTCCGCCCGTGCGTCCGTGCGTGCGTCCGTGCGTGCGTCCGTGCGTGCGTGCGTCCGCCCGTGCGTGTGTGCGTGCGTCCGCCCGTGCGTCCGCCCGTGCGTCCGCCCGTGCGTCCGCCCGTGCGTCCGCCCGTGCGTGCGTCCGCCCGTGCGTGCGTCCGCCCGTGCGTGCGTCCGCCCGTGCGTGCGTGCGCCCGCCCGTGCGCCCGTCCGTGCGTCTTATCCCCGTCCCGCCCTCCCGCCCGTCCCCGGGGGCGTGGCGACGCCCGTAACGATCCATGATCGTGCTCGATCCACGATGTAGTGGTCTCGGAGGGATTTGAGGCCACTACAACAGGGATCGAGCACGATCTTGGTGCGGGGGTGCGGGGGTGCGGGGGTGCGGGGGTGCGGGGGTGCGGGGGTGCGGGGGTGCGGGGGTGCGGGGGTGCGGGGGTGCGGGGGTGCGGGGGTGCGGGGGTGCGGGGAAGTGGAGTGGTGGCCCGCGTTCCACCGTCGGAACGCGGGCCACCGAGCAGGGGGCGTCAGCCCCGGGAGACTACCTCGCCGACCACCGTCGGCAGTGCCGCCCAGTCGGCGGACGCCACGCTGGCGTGGGCGGCGGCGAGCTGGACGAGCCGGGCCCGGGCGGCCGCCGGGTCGGTGTTGCCGACCGCCGGGGGGACGTTCTGCGCGTCGGTCATCACCAGCAGGTAGTGGTTGGTGTCGTACCAGGACGTGTCGATGCCGCCGGTGACGTACGCGCTGGCGTCGCCGTCGAAGAGCACGAACCACGGGCGCAGGCCGGTGTCGGCGTACCGGCTGCGCGGGTCGCCGGCCTGGGCGCGGTGCACCGCCGGGAACGCCTGTGCCTGGCCGAGGGTGCCGGCCGCCGCCAGGCCGACGAGGTGCTGGGCGTACTCGATGTCGGTCCACAGGGTGTCGGTGGGGTTGCCCTCCTCGACGGTGCCGGGGATCAGCTCCACGATCACCTTTCCGGCGAGCTGCGCCCGGGTGGGCCAGGCGTTCGCGCGGGCGGCGGCGTCCAGGGTGGCGTACCCGCCGCGCAGGTCGGCGGGGCGGAACACCCGGCTGCCGAGCCGGGCGGCGAGCACGGCGTCGAGCTGGACCGGCCCCTGCCCGGTACGGCTGCTGAAGCCGGTCTTCAGCTCCAGCTTGAGTTGCAGCGGGCCGGCGTCGGGATGGGCGTCGAACCAGAGCCGGATGTCGTCCAGGCAGTGCTCCAGGTTCTTGTTGCGGGTGCCGGTGTAGAGCTGCGCGGGGGTGGTGGCGGCGACGCAGTTGTTGTCGTTGCCCAACGGGTTGGAGTGGCTGACCCGCCACTGCTTGGTGATGATGTCCGGCCAGACGTCCAGCTCGATCAGGCCGGGGCGGGCGTCGAGCGCCTGCGCCAGATAGGTGTACGTGCCGCGTTCGTACGCGTTGTGCGTACCGACCACGGTGGTCGCCGAGACCCGGGTGCCGGGGTCCACCGCGGCCGGGGCGGGTCCGGTGGTGCCGAACACCGCCGCGACCACGGCGACCGAGGTGAGCGCCGACAGGAGACGGGAACCGCGCATGGGTACCTCCTCGCAGGGCCGGTGCCGTTCACCGCACCCGAACAGATCAAAGTCGATGAATGTGAACGGGGGAAGGCCCGGTGTCGGCGCAACGGTTGCCCCGGCGGGTGCGCCCGGGGGTGGATAGGGTCGTCGGGTGAACCGACTCGCCCAGGCCACCTCGCCGTACCTGCTCCAGCACGCCGACAACCCGGTCGACTGGTGGCCGTGGTGCGACGAGGCGTTCGCCGAGGCGAAACGGCGGGACGTCCCGGTGCTCGTCTCGGTCGGCTACGCCGCCTGTCACTGGTGCCATGTGATGGCCCACGAGTCGTTCGAGGACGAGACGGTCGGCGCGCTGGTCAACGCCGGCTTCGTGGCGATCAAGGTGGACCGTGAGGAACGCCCCGACGTCGACGCCGTGTACATGACCGCCACCCAGGCGATGACCGGCCAGGGCGGGTGGCCGATGACGGTCTTCGCCACCCCCGACGGCACCCCGTTCTTCTGCGGCACGTACTTCCCGAAGCCCAACTTCGTCCGGCTGCTGGAGTCGGTCGGCACCGCCTGGCGGGAGCAGCGGGAGGCCGTGCTGCGCCAGGGCGCCGCGGTGGTCGAGGCGATCGGCGGCGCCCAGGCCGTCGGCGGCCCCACCGCCCCGCTCACCGCCGACCTGCTCGACGCCGCCGCCAGCCAGCTCGCCAGCGAGTACGACGAGACCAACGGCGGCTTCGGCGGCGCACCGAAGTTCCCGCCGCACATGAACCTGCTGTTCCTGCTGCGGCACCACCGGCGTACCGGCTCGGCGCGCAGCCTGGAGATCGTCCGGCACACCGCCGAGGCGATGGCCCGGGGTGGCCTGCACGACCAGCTCGCCGGGGGGTTCGCCCGCTACTCGGTGGACGCCCACTGGACGGTGCCGCACTTCGAGAAGATGCTCTACGACAACGCCCTGCTGCTGCGGGTCTACACCCAGCTCTGGCGGCTAACCGGCGACCCGCTGGCCCGCCGGGTGGCCCGGGACACCGCCCGGTTCCTCGCCGACGAGCTGCACCGCCCCGGGGACGGCTTCGCCTCCGCCCTGGACGCCGACACCGAGGGGGTGGAGGGCCTCACCTACGCCTGGACCCCGGCCCAGCTCGTCGAGGTGCTCGGCGAGGACGACGGCCGGTGGGCGGCCGACCTGTTCGACGTCACCGAGGCGGGCACCTTCGAGCACGGCACGAGCGTGCTGCGGCTGGCCCGGGACGTCGACGACGCCGACCCGGCGGTCCGGGACCGCTGGCGCGACGTGGTGGGCCGGCTGCTCGCCGCCCGGGACACCCGCCCCCAACCGGCCCGCGACGACAAGGTGGTGGCCGCCTGGAACGGGCTGGCGATCACCGCGCTCGTCGAGTTCGTCCAGGTCGCCGCGCTCCGGGTGGCCCCCGACGACGAGGACGCCAACCTGATGGACGGCGTCACCATCGTCGCCGACGGCGCGCTGCGGGACGCCGCCGAACACCTGGCCGCCGTGCACCTGGTCGACGGCCGGCTGCGCCGCGCCTCCCGGGACCGGACGGTCGGCGAACCGGCCGGGGTGCTGGAGGACCACGGCTGCGTGGCCGAGGCGTTCTGCGCGCTGCACCAGTTCACCGGCGAGGGACGCTGGCTGGAACTGGCCGGCGGGCTGCTGGACGTCGCGCTGGCCCGGTTCGCCGCCCCGGACGGCGGCTTCTACGACACCGCCGACGACGCCGAACGGCTGGTCGCCCGACCGGCCGACCCGACCGACAACGCCACCCCCTCGGGCCGGTCGGCGATCGTGGCGGCGCTGACCGCGTACGCGGCGCTGACCGGGGAGACCCGTTACCGGGAGGCGGCCGAGGCGGCCCTGTCGACCGTCGCGCCGATCGTCGGCCGGCACGCCCGTTTCACCGGGTACGCGGCGGCGGCCGGTGAGGCACTGCTCTCCGGGCCGTACGAGATCGCGGTGGTCACCGACGACCCGGCCGGAGACCCGCTGGTCGCCGCCGCGCACCGGCACGCCCCGCCCGGCGCGGTGGTGGTCGCCGGCCGCCCGGACCAGCCCGGCGTGCCGCTGCTCGCCGGTCGGCCCCGGGTCGACGGGCTGCCCACCGCGTACGTCTGCCGGGGGTTCGTCTGCCAGCGGCCGGTGACCTCGGTCGACGACCTGATGACCCAGCTCGGCTGAGCCGGCCTGCCGCCGCCGGTCCGCCGCCGGCCGCCGGCCGCTGAGCCGGTCCGCCGCCGGTCGCCGGCCGCTGAGCCGGTCCGCCGCCGGTCGCCGGCCTCCGGATCGGCCAGGCGGACGGAGACGGCCGGGCGGACAGGACCAGCCGGGCGGACAGGATCAGCCGGGCGGACAGGATCAGCCGGGCGGACAGGGACGGCCCGGCCGACAGGGACGGCCCGGGCGACGGGGACGGGGGTGGCCCTCGGGTCGGTCGGCGGGGCGGCCCGGATAGGCTGGCCGCGCTATGGACTCCCGTACCGGTCTGCCCGTCGTCGGCATGGTGGGTGGCGGCCAACTGGCCCGGATGACCCACCAGGCCGCCATCGCCCTCGGCCAGTCACTGCGCGTGCTGGCGCTCGCCCCCGACGACGGCGCCGCGCTCGTCGCCGCCGACGTGCAGTACGGCGACCACACCGATCTCGCCGCACTGCGCACCTTCGCCAAGGGCTGCGACGTGGTCACCTTCGACCACGAGCACGTCCCGACGGAGCACATCCGTGCCCTGGCCGCCGAGGGGGTGAAGCTGTTCCCGCCCGCCGACGCGCTGCTGCACGCCCAGGACAAGCGGGCCATGCGGGAACGGCTCGGCGCGCTGGGCGCCCCCAACCCAGCGTGGCGGCCGGTGGCCGACCCGGCGGACCTACTCGCCTTCGGTGCGCAGCAGGGCTGGCCGGTGGTGCTCAAGGCGGCCCGGGGCGGCTACGACGGGCGCGGCGTCTGGCTGGTCGACGATGCCGGACAGGCCGCCGAGCTGGCCGCCACCCTGCTCGCCGGGGGCACCTCGCTGATCGTCGAGGAGCGGGTGGCGCTGCGCCGGGAGTTGGCCGTGCAGGTGGCCCGCTCGCCGTTCGGGCAGGTCGCCGTCTACCCGGTGGTGGAGACGGTGCAGCGGGACGGGATCTGCGTCGAGGTGCTCGCCCCCGCGCCGGGTCTGCCGGAGGAGTTGGCCGTCGCCGCCCAGCAGCTCGCCATCGACCTGGCCACCGCGCTCGGGGTGGTCGGCCTGCTGGCGGTGGAGCTGTTCCAGACCGACGACGGGTTGGTCGTCAACGAACTGGCGATGCGTCCGCACAACTCCGGGCACTGGACCATCGAGGGTGCCCGCACCTCCCAGTTCGAGCAGCACCTGCGGGCGGTGCTCGACTACCCGATGGGGGACACCGCGCTGACCGCCCCGGTGGTGGTGATGGCGAACGTGCTCGGCGGCGAGCCGGGCGGGATCTCCCTCGACGAGCGGCTGCACCACCTCTTCGCCGCCGAACCGGCCGCCCGGGTCCACCTGTACGGCAAGCAGGTCCGACCGGGCCGCAAGATCGGGCACGTCACGGTGCTCGGGAACGATCTGGACGACGTACGGGAGCGGGCGGCGCGGGCCGCCCGTTGGCTGCGGGAGGGACACGCGTGAGCACCGTCGGGCTGATCATGGGCAGCGACTCGGACTGGCCGGTGATGCGGGCCGCCGCCGAGACGCTGGACGAGTTCGGGGTGCCCTACGAGGTGGCGGTGGTCTCCGCGCACCGCACCCCGGTCAAGATGATCGACTACGGCCGGGACGCCGTCGACCGGGGGCTCAAGGTGATCATCGCGGGGGCCGGTGGTGCCGCCGCGCTGCCCGGCATGGTCGCCTCGGTCACCCCGTTGCCGGTGATCGGCGTACCGGTGCCGTTGAAGCACCTGGACGGGATGGACTCGCTGCTGTCCATCGTGCAGATGCCGGCCGGGATCCCGGTGGCCACCGTGTCGATCGGCAACGCCCGCAACGCCGGCCTGCTCGCGGTCCGTATCCTGGCCGCCACCGACCCGGAGCTGCGTACCCGGATGGTCGCCTTCCAGGCCGACCTGGAGGACCTGGTCGCCGAGAAGGACGCCGCCCTCCGCGCCTCCCTCGCCTGACCCCAGCCCCGTGCCCGACCCGACCCCGGCCGGGCCGGGCCGGGCCGCCCACGATAACGTGCCCCGACCCCGGCCGGGCCGCCCCCGTCCACGACCACCCGGCCCACTGAGGCCGACCGGGTCCGACCCCGCCGTGACCCTCCGACTCATCTCATGGCGCGCAGCGCCATCTGCAACCTGTCCTGGGTGCGACGGCGGCGTTCGTTGCTCGCCCCGAGCACCAGCAGCACCAGGCCGACCGGGATGAGCACCAGCCACGGCCCCAGGCTGAACAGGGCGTGCACCGCCGCGATCGCGGTCACCGCCGCGCCGACGATCACCGGGGCCTGCTGCCGGCTGGTCGACCCGAACACCAGCACCGCCACCGCGCCGAGCAGCAGCAGCACCTGGCGCAGCATGCTGGAGTCGGTGGCCAGCACGATCGCCAGGGTCGGCACGAACGCCGCGACCAGCGCCGGGCCGTACGCCACCCAGCTCGACAGGTCCGGGCGGTCGCGCAGCTCCAACAGGCCGACCAGCAGGGCGAGCGCCGCGAACGGCAGGGTGTACGCCTCCGGCAGTGCCACGTCGGCGACCCGCATCAGGATCCACCAGGCGACGATCTCGCAGGCCACCACGGCCCAGAAGAGGATCCGCCGCTCCACCGGTCGGCGTCCCGGCCGGGTGGCGGCCACCCCGAGCACGGCACCCCAGGCGGCGAGCAGGGCGGCGATGTGCCGGGGCGAGTCGAAGGCCAGGGCCAGGGCGACGAGCGCGGCGGCGTAACCGCTCCACTCGACCGTGGTGGCCTCCCGGTACGCCTCGGGCCGGCGCAGCCGGGGCAGCCGCGCGGCGAGGACCTGCAACACCGCGCCCACGGCGAGCACCCCGAATGCCGACCAGACCGCCGGGAACCCGGCCACCAGGCCGACGGTGAGCACGAAGAGCTGCGCCATCAGCGAGGCGAACAGCCAACCGAGGACGCGCGCCCGCCCGGTGGTGCCGAAGAGCGCGGCGACCGCTCCGACGCCGACCGCGCCGCCCAGGGTGAACAGGGTCAGTCCCTCACTGGCGAGGCTGCCGACCAGCCCCGCGCCGCCGCCGGCCAGCCCGATCACGAAGACCAGCACCCGGGCCAGCCGCAGCGACCGCGCCCGCTCGGCCAGCGGGGGCGGCGGGGTCAGCGCCAGCCCCAGCATCGAGATGGTGAACACGGCGAGGGCGGCCAACACGTTCTGCGGCCAGGCCATGCCCAGGGCGATCGGCGTGATCAGCAGGGTGACCGCCAGGCCGGGCAGCACCACCGGCACCGCCCGGGAGCGGCGGCCACCGCTGAGACCGGTGGCGGCCAGCGCGGCGGTGCCGGTGAGCAGCAGCGCGGTGAGCACGTGCGTCGGGTCGACCAGTTCCGCCGGTGGGGTACGCAACTGTGGGGGCGGCCCCTGCCAGACGTGGGCGAGCATCCGGTGCGGCTCGACCAGCGCCACGAAGAGCAGTGGCGCGAGGGAGAACAGCGCCAGCACGGTGGGCACCGCCGCGGCGGCGAGCGCCCCGGCGGCGGGGCTGACCCGCCAGCGGCGCTGTGTGCCGTCGTCCGGCAGCCGGCGCAGCGCGCCGTCGAGCAGGACCGTCCAGCGGCGCGTCGGCTGGGCTGACCCGACCGGCGGCACGGTCGCCGCCCGGACCAGCTCGGCGAGGACACCGAGCAGGGCCGCGGCGGCGGCGAACACCCCGGACGGGAGGTCGACGAAGATGGCGGCCAGGGCGCTGATGGTGGCCCCGCCGGCGATCGCCGCGCTCGCGTACGGCAGATACTGCGGGACCTGCCGGCGGACGGCGGCCACGGCGGCGAGCCCGAAGCTGGACGCGGCCAGCGCGGCGGTCAGCACCACCTGGGCCGAGTGGCCGAACTCGGCGGCCAGGGCGGCCACCGCGCCGGGGAGGGTGAGCAGCGCGGCGGCGGTCGCCAGGCCGCCGATCTGCACCAGGTGCGGTGGCATCCCCTCGGTCTCGACGTCCTCCACCAGCGAGGGGGCGAGCGACCGGGCCACCGCCGCCACGGCCAGGCCGATCAGCGCGATACCCCCCAGGGCGAGCGCGGTGGTCCACGGGCGTACCAGCCCGGCACCGGCGGCGTGCAGCGCGACCACCCCGGCGACGGCGGCCCGGGACACCCCGGCACGCGGGTCGGCGGAGGCGACCGCGGCCATCCCGAAGACGGTGGCGACGGTCAGCCCCACCAGGACGGGCGACCACCAGGGCAGGTCGAAGGCGGCCGGCACGCCGATGGTGGCCAGCACCGCGCCGACCCCCGCCACGTCGTACTTCCAGGGGACCGGGAGCAGGATCGCGGCGGCCAGGGCGAGCAGTGCCAGCGCGAGCGGGGCCTGCCAGGCCGAGCCGCCGGTCGGCGCGGCCGGCCAGCCGGTGAGGTCGCCGGCCCAGATCGGTCCCGGGGTGGCCAGCACGCCCACCCCGCCGCGCAGCGCCGACCAGCCGGCCAGCACCCCGATCAGGGCGGCGCCGACGGCGATGCCGAGCACCGGCCCCCGCCGCCACTCCTCGGGCATGGCCCGGGCGGCGACGGCGACCACCAGCACCAGCACGGCGGCGACCGCGAGCTGCCCGCCGGGCGAGATGACCGCCGTGATCCGGACCAGGGTGGCGATCAGCGCCGTGGTGACGGCGGCGGCGGCCAGGTCGGCACCGTCGAACGCCAGATCCGAGGGGCGACGCGCGTCGATCCGCCCGGCGAAGAGCAGCAGCAGGGTGGCGATCAGCACCAGCCCACCGAGCCAGGCGTCGGCGGCGGTCCGGCCCGGGGCGAAGAAGGCGGCCCCGATCACCGCCAACGCGCCCAGCCCGGTGCCGACGGCGTGCGGCAGGCTCAGGTGCCGCTGGGACACCTGCATCATCGCCGCGTAGCCGAGGGTGACGCAGACGGCCAGGAAGCTCGCCGCCAGGATCGGCACCGTCAGTTCCCGGAGCACCCCGGGGGTGAGCACCGGCCCGGACGGCTCGGTGGCCGCGACGAACGCGGCGACCGCGCCGGGTAGCGCGAACGCCGCCCCGCCGGCCGCCCACCCGGAGACGACGTCGGCGGCGGCCGGGGCGATCCGCACCCGGGGCGCGAGCGCCACCAGCACCCCCGCCAGCATCAGCACCGCCAGCGCGGCGGCGGTCAGCGACGGCCGGCTCAGCGCGGCACCGGCCCCGACGAAGCCGACCGCGGTGGCGGTGGCGGCGTGCACCACGGCCGCCCGTGTCGTGCCGGCGGAGAGCCCGGCGACGCCGATCGCGACCGCCGCCAGCACCATCGGCCAGGGGGCCGCCACCGCGCCCAGACCCAACGAGGCGGGTACGGCCAGCGCGGTCAGCCCCGCGCCGACCACCGCGAACTCGCGGCGGATCTCCGGTGGCAGGGCCAACACCGCCGCGATGGTGAGCAGCAGGGCGCTGGCGGCGAGCTGTCCGGCGGACGGGCCGGCCGCCGCCGCGACCTCGGCGGGGAACCGGGACAGGTCGGCCCGCCAGGCCGGCAGCGCCGCCTGTACCGGTGCCAGCCCGGCCCGCAGCGCGCCGCCGGCCACCACCAGGCCGCTGACGGTCAGCGCGGCGGCGGAGGCGAGCTGCGGCCCACGCCGGGCGGCCTCCGGGACGGCCCGTACGGCCAGCCCGGTCAGGGTGATGACCGCGGCGATCAGCAGCAGCGCCCGGCCCGGGAAGGCCACCGCCGCGATCCGGCCCAGCGCGCCGATCACGGCCAGGGTGAGGATGCCGGCCCCCACGTCCGGCAGCGGCGGGCGGCGCAGCAGCAGGGTGCCGCCCAGGGCCACCAGGGCGGCCAGCAGCAGCGCCGCGCCCGCCCCGGTGGCGGCCGGCACGGTCTGCACCCGCAGCAGGGCGGTGACCGCGTACGCCAGGGCGAGCGCGACCGCCACCCCGTGCAGCAGCCAGGTCGTCTCGGGCAGCCACGGCACCGGCCGGGAGCCGCCGGTCGGGTCGCCCGCCGTGCCGGCCAGCACCTCGGCCGACTCCTCGGGCGCGGCCTCCGGTCGGCCGTCGGGGTCGACCCGCTGCCGGGGCGCGGTGGGGCCGGCGGGCACGGGGTCCGGTGGGGCCGGTCGTTCCCGCATGATGCCGGAGCGGACCAGTCCGAGGTCGAGCACGGCCACCACGGTGAACACCACCGCCCAGCCGGTCGGGCCGTCGACCCACCCGTAGGCGAGCAACGGCACCACGGGCTGGGCGGCCAGCACCGCCGCGAACCGGGGGGCGCGCAGGCCGGTGCCGACGGCGTAGGCGAGGGCGACCCCGGAGGTCAGCGCGAAGATCATCCCGGAGAAGACCGCCCCGGAGGCGCCGATCCGGTCCACCGCCCAGAGCGCGTACCCGGCCAGCGGCACCAGCAGCAGGCCGACCGTGGAGATCGTCTCGGCGGTGGAGGTGAGCCCCCGCTTGGCCAGCACCGGCGGGGCGAGCAGCAGCAGGACGGTGGCGACCAGCAGGATGCCGAGCCGGGCCAGGGCGTCCATCGAGCTGGTCGCGACGGCGGCGAAGACCACCGCGGCGACCGCCAGCACCAGCGCGCCCAACCCCAGCGGGATGTTCTGCACCTCCCGGGAGGACGCCTCCGCCGGGTGTTCCGGGTTGTCCGCGCCCAGCCAGGTGGCCGTCCGGTACGGCGGCGGCAGCGGCGGGTCGTCCGGGCCGACGGGGGTGCCCTGCCGGGGCACCTTCGGCGGCGCTCCGGTGGCGGCGGTCGGTGGTCGGCGGCCCGGCTTGCGGCGGAGCACCCGGCGCGGCCGGGTGGCCTGCTTGACGCGTTCCTCACCGGCGTGGGCGAGGATGTCCCGCTGGAAGAGGGCGGCCTGCATCTTGGCGGCGATCTGCCGTTGCTCCCGGGCGATCTCCGCGTCGCGGGCCTTCATCTCCGCGATGGAGCGTTCGATCTCGGCCAGGTGCTCACGCCATTGCGGCTGCTCGGCCCCGCATTCGGGGCAGCGGGCCGCCGGCTTGATCTGCCGCCCGCACGAGGAGCACTGGAAGTTCTCCACGACATCCCTCCACCCGGCCGGCCGCACTGTGGACGCCGTCCCTCACGCAGCATGCCCTGAGCGGGCGCGGATTTCGACACCTGCCACTCCGTTGGGGGCACAAAAACGCGCCGGTGCGGGGAGCGTCACCCCGTACCGGCGCGTCGTGACCGACGTCAGGGGCGGCCCATCCCCCGGTACTCCCAGCCGGCCTGGGTCCACAGTGTCGCGTCGAGGCAGTTGCGGCCGTCGACGACCTTGCGGCCGGCGGCCAGTTCACCGAGGACGACCGGGTCGGCGTTGCGGAAGTCGGCCCACTCGGTGAGCACGCAGACCAGGTCGGCACCGGACACCGCGTCGTTGATGCTGGGCTCGTAGCACAGCTCGGGGGCGATCCGGCGGGCGTTCTCGGTGCCCTGCGGGTCGTACACGTGCACGTCCGCGCCGGCCTTGGCGAGCAGCGCGGCGACCGCGAGCGCCGGGGCGTCGCGGACGTCGTCGGTGTTCGGTTTGAAGGTCGCGCCGAGCACCGCGATCCGGGTGCCGGAGAAGTCCGGGCCGGCCGGGCCGGAGCGGCGGCCGAGCAGGTCGGCGGCGAGCTGGAGGACCCGGGTCCGACGGCGCAGGTTGATCAGGTCCACCTCGTGCAGGAACCGCAGCGCCTCGCCGGCACCCAGTTCCTGGGCGCGGGCCTGGAAGGCACGGATGTCCTTGGGCAGGCAGGCGCCACCGAAGCCGAGACCGGCCTGGAGGAACCGGTTGCCGATCCGCGGGTCGTAGCCGATGGCACGGGCGAGCTGGGTGACGTCGCCGCCGCTGGCCTCGCAGACCTCGGCCATCGCGTTGATGAACGAGATCTTGGTGGCCAGGAAGGCGTTCGCGGCGACCTTGACCAGCTCGGCGGTGGCGAAGTCGGTGACCACCAGCGGGACCTCCCGGTCCTCGGTGGCGGCCAGGTCGAAGACGCCCTTGTGGGCGGCGTAGAGCATGGCGTTGGCCCACTCGCTCTTGACGCCGACCACGATCCGGTTGGGGCGCAGCACGTCGTCGACGGCGAAGCCCTCCTGGAGGAACTCGGGGCTCCAGGCCACCTCGACGCCCAGGTCGTCCGGGGTGTGCTTGCCGACGAGCTGCTCCACCCACTCGGCGGTGCCGACCGGCACGGTGGACTTGCCGACGATCAGCGCCTTGCGGGTGAGCTGCTGGGCCAGGGCGGTCACCGAGGCTTCGACGTACGACAGGTCGGCGCCCATGCCGTCGGCCCGCTGCGGGGTGCCGACGCAGATGAAGTGCACGTCGCCGAAGGCGGCGGTCTCGGCGATGTCGGTCGAGAACCGCAGCCGGCCGGCGGCCAGGTTGCGCCGGAGCAGCTCGTCGAGGCCCGGCTCGTGGATCGGCACCTCGCCCGCGTTCAGCTTGGCGATCTTGTCGGCGTCGACGTCGAAGCCGAGGACCTCGTACCCCAGCTCGGCGTAGCAGATGGCGTACGTCGCGCCGAGGTAGCCGGTGCCGAGGAAGGTGACCCGGGGGCGCGGCGCACCCGACGGGGGCGTCACGGGGGAGACTGTCGGCGCCGGCTGGATGGTGGGGTAGGGGATCGTCACGCCTGTCTTCTCCGCTCGCACTGGCGGCGCTTCACTGCGTCGCAATCGGCTGCGGCGCCTGGCCGGGCACCGATGGAAAACCTGTCGTCCTGTCAGCGTAGTTGTGCGCTGTCGAGGCCCGCCCGGCGGTGATACTACCCGTCGGTAACGTGGACAGGGGTCACGAGGCTATCCTTCATCCTGCGGCAGTCGGCGGCCTCCGGACGTCACAGACTGCGCATGATAGCCGTGAAAGGGGAGGGCCGACATGGCCGCAGAACAGACGTTCGACGTCTACCGGTTGCCCGAGGAGCACGACGCGGTCCGCGAGGCGGTTCGTGAGGTCTGTGCCGCGAAGGTGGCCCCGTACGCGGCCGAGGCCGACGAGACCGGTGAGTTCCCCCAGGGGTCGTACGACGCGCTGCGGGCCGCTGACTTCCACGCCCCGCACATCCCCGAGGAGTACGGCGGTGCGGGTGCGGACGCCCTGGCCACGGCGATCGTGATCGAGGAGGTGGCCCGCGCCTGCGCCTCGTCGTCGCTGATCCCGGCGGTGAACAAACTGGGCACGATGCCGCTGATCCTGGCGGGCTCGGAGGAGCTGAAGCGGCGGTACCTGCCGCCGGTGGCGGCCGGGGAGGCGATGTTCTCGTACTGCCTGTCGGAGCCGGAGGCCGGCAGTGACGCGGCGTCGATGACGACCCGGGCGGTGCGTGACGGTGATCACTGGGTGCTCAACGGCGTCAAGCGGTGGATCACCAACGCCGGGGTGTCGGAGTTCTACACCGTGTTCGCCGTCACCGACCCCACCGCCCGGTCGCGGGGGATCTCGGCGTTCGTGGTGGAGAAGTCCGATCCGGGGGTCAGCTTCGGTGCCCCGGAGAAGAAGCTCGGCATCAAGGGCTCCCCGACCCGGGAGGTCTACCTCGACAACGTACGCATTCCCGCCGACCGGATCATCGGTGAGCCGGGGACCGGTTTCGGCACCGCGATGCGGACCCTGGACCACACCCGGGTCACCATCGCCGCGCAGGCCGTCGGGATCGCCCAGGGCGCCCTGGACTACGCCAAGGGGTACGTGCGGGAGCGTCAGCAGTTCGGCAAGGCGGTGGCGGAGTTCCAGGGCATCCAGTTCATGCTCGCCGACATGGGCATGAAGTTGGAGGCGGCCCGCCAGTTGACCTACACCGCCGCCGGGAAGTCCGAGCGCGGCGATGCCGACCTGACCTACTTCGGGGCGGCGGCGAAGTGCTTCGCCTCCGACGCGGCGATGGAAATCACCACCGACGCCGTGCAGCTCCTCGGCGGCTACGGCTACACCCGTGACTACCCGGTCGAACGGATGATGCGCGACGCCAAGATCACCCAGATCTACGAGGGCACCAACCAGGTCCAGCGGATCGTGATGGCGAGGCAGCTCCTCAAGGACTGACCCGTAGCCCGCCCGTTCTTGACACCTACTTCGGACCCGACAGGGAGCGTGCGAAGTAGGTGTCAAGCTTCGGGAGTAGCCATCGACCTCGGTCTGCGGCTGCCGGCGGGCGGCGGGACGGCGGCAGCCGTCGCGCGTCCGGGAGCGGACGTCCGGGAGAGCCGTCGGCACGGCGGGTCTGATTCACTCGTAGTGGTAGCGGCACTGCGCTATCTGCACCGTGTCTTCCACGATCCGATACACCAGGCGGTGTTCCTGGTCGATGCGCCTCGACCAGAACCCCGACCAGTTGCCCCGGAGCTGCTCCGGCTTGCCGATTCCCTGGTGGCCGTTGCGTCGAATGTCCTCGATCAGGGTATTCACCCGGTTGAGCATCGGGCGGTCCTGCTGCCAGGCCAGGTAGTCCTCCCACCCCCGGCCGGCGAACTGGACCTTCACGCTGCCGATGCCTCGTCCGGGCCGGCTTCGGGGTCGATCAGGTCGTGGATCTCCCCACCCCCGTTGCGCAACTCTTCGACGGCCTCGTTCAGCCGGCGCGCGTTGGCGGGGCTGGCCATCAGGTATGCGGTTTCCTTCAGCGACTCGTACTCACGCAGCGAGATGATCACGGCGGCCTCACGTCCGGAGCGGGTGACCACCACTTCCTCCGCGTCGTCCACGACGTGGTCGAGCATCTTGGCCAGGTTCTGCCGGACTTCCGAGTAGGTGACGGTACGCATGAGCCCTCCCGAGCATGGCGTACAAGAAATTGTACAACCAGACCTTGGTTCGTGTCGGTCATCCCGCGCGGCGGTAGGAAGCCACCGGCCGGTCAGCGGGTGAGGCCGATGGTGGCGGCGAGGCGGGCCACCCCGGCGGCCGGCGGGCCGCTGCGGGCGATCTCGGCGACCAGGGTACGCGCGACAGGGCGGCAACGGACCTCGGCGGGCGCGATGGTGTCGGCGTCCACCAGCGTACGGCCGGCGGCGGCGAGGTCACCGGCGTCGAGGTAGCTGCGGGTCGCGTCGACGAGATGCGCGGCCCGGTGTTCGACGGGCAGCCGACGCCAGTCGTCGCGCCCGACGGCCTTCTCGTGGTGGTACACGGCCTCGGCCGGATCGCCGAGGCGTTGGGCGGTGAGGGAGCGGGCCAGCAGCACGGCGACGGGACCGAACGCCGTGTGGTGCGGGTCGTCGTCGCCGGTGAGGCGGTCGGCCAGGGCGGCGGCGTGGTCGATCAGGTCGTCGGCGCGGCGGCCGTCACCGCAGCCGGCGGCGGCCAGCGCGGCCTGGACGAGCAGCGTCCCCCGTACCCTGTCGTCGGCGGCGGTGCCGATGGCGGCGACGGCGGCGGTGAGGGCGAGCCGGTCGCGGCCGAGGGCGCGCAGCGCCTGGGCGACGACGATGGTGGCGGTGCCGGCGCGGACGGGATCGTCCACGGCGGCGGCGACGGCCCGGTCGGCGGCGAGCCAACCGAGGTCGGCTTCACCGAGCTTGACCAGCGCCGACGCGGTGATCCGGTAGGCGGCCACCAGTGGCCCCGGCCGGGCGTGGGCGGCATCCAGCAGGGTGGGCAGCGCCCGGAGAAGCTGGCTGTAGTGGGCGTGCTGGTAGCTGAGCCAGGCGTGCCCGACGTGCCGGTGCACCTCGTCGGGCGGCACCGTGCGGGCGGGCCGCTGGTGGTAGCGGGCCAGTGTGGCGCGGACCGCGTCCACCCCGTCGAGACCGGCGTTCGCCGTCGGGAGCGGCCTGCGGGGGTCGAGCAGGACGGCCGGGTCGAGGCGCAGCACCTCGGCGATCTCCTGGACGGTCGAGTAGCGGTCCAGGCTGCGTACGCCGCGTTCCACCTTGTCCACCCAGCTCTTCGACTTGCCGAGCCGGTCGGCGAGCACCTGCTGGGTCATCCGGCGGCGCACCCGCCACCGGGCCACCCGCCGGCCGATCGGCAGCTCGTCGGCATCGGGCGGGACCGGCCGGGTCACCGGTGGCGTCCCTGCGGCGGGTGGACGGCCGTGGTGGTGGACTCCCCGCAACGCGGACACCACCTCGACTTGACCCGGAACGCCAGCAGCCCCACCAGGAAGCCCGGCACCAGGCCACCGAACACCATCGTCACGACTCCGGGAACCACGAGCACCCTCACTTCCGTTGCGACATGCGGACCGGACGTTGCCGCCGGGTCTGAACCCGGCGGATATGCCCCTGTCGAGGTGTTCAGTGGACTCCGTTCGCGACGCGGAGAGAGCCGGTGCGCTCGGTGCGTATCGGTGCGGGCGCGTGCCGGGGCCAACCAATGTCAGACAGGTTCGCTACTTTGCGTACGGCAGTCACTACCCTCGGGGAGGAGTTGAAGGGTGGCATCTAGCGGAGCGGCGCTGACCCGGCTGTTGGCCGAGGTGGGCTGGCAGCCGGAGCAGCTCGCCCGACGCCTCAACGAGTGCGCCGAACGACACGGGCGCGCAGAACGCCTGCACCTCAAGACGCCGTACAAGTGGAAGAGAGGCGACGTTCCCCGCAGTCCGTGGCCGTCGCTGACCACGGCGTTGCTGTCCGAGCAGTTGCAGCGGACGATCAGCCTCGATGATCTGGGTTGGCCTGAGGACGGGTTCGAGACTGCTCCCGCCTCTGCCGGCCTTGACCTGCCCTGGTCCTCAAGCGGGGCCTTGCGGGCGGCAGATGTGGTGAACGACCCTGAGGGAATGATGCACCGACGGATGTTCCTCACTCTGCTCGGTTCCGCCCTGACGTCACCGGCACACGAGTGGATGATCGCTCAGCCGCCACAGGACATCGCATCAACCACCGGCCGTCCCCTGTCCGGCGACGTCGTGGACCACCTGGACGCGGTGACGGCGAGTCTGCGCCGGATGGACGACCATCTCGGCAGCGGCCAGACCCTGGGACTGGTCCGCCAGCACCTGAGGACCGTGGTGGGTGCGCTGCGAGAACGCAGCTACCCCGATGCGGTCGGGCGACGCCTCCACGGCACGGCCGGCGAGCTGCTGCGCCTCGCTGGTTGGCTCTCCTTCGACGACGGCCACCACACGCAGGCGCAGCGGTTCTTCATCGCCGGCCTCTACCAGGCCAACGCGGCCGGCGATCGTGGGCTCGGCGCGAACATCCTCGGCTTCATGTCCTGCCAGGCCAAGGACCTCGGGCAGCTCCGCCAGGCCGTGACTCTCGCGGAGACTGCGCGTGCCAGCTACCCGGCCACCAGCCCCAAGGTCGGGACGATCCTCGACCTGCGGGCTGCGGAGGCGTATGCGAACAACGGGTCGGTGAGCGATACCCGGCGTGCGCTCGACAGGGCGTTCGACAGGTTCACCGACAGTCCGGCGGAACACGGCGACCCGGACTGGTCCTACTGGATCAACGAGGCGCAGGCCCATGCCCAGGCCGGCTACTGCTTCGTCAAACTCGAAGACTGGCCACGCGCCCGCGATCATCTGCGGGCGGCGCTGCGGTTGCAGAACAACGACTACACCCGGGAGGGCGCGCTTCGTCATGCGCTGCTCGCGACCACCTACGTGCAGCAGGAACAGCCCGAGTTGGACAAGGCGCTGGCCCTCGGGGGCCAGGCTGTGCAGACCCTGACCGGGCAGGTCACCTCCGCCCGGTGCATCAAGCACGTCCGCAACCTGGTCGGCGCGTTGACCCCGTACCGGCGTACGCCTGCCGTCCGACGGTTCTGCCAGGACGCCCGGGATCTTGTCGCCTCCTGACCGGGTGATGGCGGTGGCGGGATCGTCGAGGCGTCGGATGATCTGAGTTCCTGCTGATCAGGTACGGGTGGGCCGGTGGTGCCGGCCCACCCGACGGTGGTCAGCGGTTGTCGGTGCTGTTCTCCGGCTTGGCCCCGTAGCGCGGCGGAGCCGACCACGGCGACTCGGTGCCGGTCCGCCGGGGCAGCGGCTCGGTGGGGGTGTCCAGGTCGGGGTAGCCGAGGGTGAGCGGCGCGGTGTCCGGCTCGCTGCGGGCGGGCGGACCGGGCGGCGGCCAGTCGCTCGTGGCGTAGCTGGGTGGCGGCGGGGCGTCGTCGTCGGCCGGGGGCGGTTCCACCCCGGTCACCGGCTGCGGCCAGCGCCGCCACCGCCGCACGCTGAACACGGCCATCAGCAGCATCACGCCGATCAGGAACAGGGTGCCGTTCTGCACCGGCTCGCGCAGCGGCAGCGGGTCGCCGAGCACCTTCCAGTCGCTCGGGATCCGGTCGAGCACGGTGAACGGGGCGATGAACATCCCGACGTACGGGGTGACCAGCAGCAGTCCGGCGACGAGCGGGCCGAGCGGCGAGGTGCGCAGCGTGCCGACCAGGCCCAGCAGGATGCCGGCGACGCCGAGGTAGACAGCCGGCTCGATCAGGTTCGCCGTGTTGTACGTGCCGATCTCCACCCAGCGGTCCACGGTGCGGCCCGACCCGTCCTGCCCGAGGGTGAGCAGTACCCAGGTGATGGGCGCCACCACCAACCCGGCGAGGAAGCTCCAGAGATGTCGCATTGGCGCACCGTACCGTTTCCGGCATGACCGAGCACCCCGCCACCCCTCCCGGCAAGCCGACGTCGTACTCCCGGGTCACGCTGAGTCGCATCATGACCGCTGTCGATGTCAATCTGTACGGAACCGTGCACGGCGGGGTGTTGATGAAGTTCGTCGACGACGTGGCCGGCGCGGCGGCGGCCCGGCACAGCGGCGGTACGGCGGTGACCGCCTCCATCGACGAGATCGTCTTCTCCGAACCGGTCCGGGTGGGTGACCTGGTGCACGCCCACGCCCAGGTCAACTGGACCGGCAACACCTCCATGGAGGTGGGGGTGAAGGTGGTCGCCGAGCGGTGGGACTCGGCCGAGGACGAACCGGTCCGGGTGGCCACCGCCTACCTCGTCTTCGTCGGGGTGGACGTGGGCGGTGCGCCCCGGCCGGTCCGCCCCGTCCTCCCGGAGACCGTCGACGACCACCGCCGCTACAAGGAGGCGGAGATCCGCCGCGCCCACCGCCTGGCCAGGCGCCGCGCCATCCAGGCCCACCGGGCGGGATGAGCCGTGCCGGTGACCCGGATTGTGTGCGCCCGGCACGTTTCGCCCCGGGCCCCCGGTGTGGATGATGGCGCTGCCAGGTAGGCAAGATGGCGGTATGGCCGGGCACAGTGCCGTGTGGGCCTCAGGGAGGGTGGAGCGGTGGGTGACGTGCTGTGGACGCCGCCGGCGGACGTACGCGAGCGGTCCCGGATCGGGGCTTACCTGCGGTGGCTGCGGGAGCACCGGGGGCTGGACTTCGCTGACTACGACGCGCTGTGGCAGTGGTCGGTCACCGACCTGGACGCCTTCTGGCGCTCGATCTGGGACCACTTCGAGGTGGTGGCGCACACCCCGCCGACGGCGACCCTGGGCGACGCGGCGATGCCCGGTGCCCGGTGGTTCCCCGGCGCGACGCTCAACTACGCCGAGAACGTGCTCCGGATGCCCGGTCGGGCCGACGACGACCCGGTGGTGGTCGCCCACTCCCAGACCCGTCCGCCGGTCACCCTGACCGCCGCCGAGCTGCGCGAGCAGGTCCGCCGGGTGGCGGCCGGGCTGCGTCGGCTCGGCGTGGTCGCCGGGGACCGGGTGGCCGCGTACGCGCCGAACATCCCCGAGACGTACGTGCTGCTGCTGGCGACCAGCAGTCTCGGGGCGATCTTCTCGTCCTGCGCGCCGGAGTTCGGCACCCGTAGCGTCGTCGACCGGTGGCAGCAGATCGCGCCGAAGGTGCTGGTGGCCGTGGACGGCTACCGGTACGGCGACAAGCCGGTGGACCGGCGGGCCGAGGTGGCCGCGATCCGGGCCGCCCTGCCGTCGCTGACCCACACCGTCACCATCGCCTACCTGCACCCGACCGCCCCCGACGGCGTACCGGAGGGCAGCCTGAGCTGGGCCGAGCTGGCGGCGGAGACGACCGAGCGGCTGACCTTCACGCCGGTGCCGTTCGACCACCCGCTCTACGTGCTCTACTCCTCCGGCACCACCGGCCTGCCGAAGCCGATCGTGCACGGGCACGGCGGCATCCTGCTGGAACACCTCAAGATGCTGGCCCTGCACCACGATCTCGGCCCGGCCGACCGCTTCTTCTGGTTCACCACCACCGGCTGGATGATGTGGAACTTCCTGGTCTCCGGGCCGGCCGTCGGGGCGACGATCGTGCTGTTCGACGGCAACCCCGGCCACCCCGACCTGGGTGCGCTGTGGCGGCTGGCCGAGGAGACCGGCACCACGTACTTCGGCACGTCCGCGCCGTTCCTGCTGGCCTGCCGCAAGGCCGGTCTGGTCCCGAAGGACGTCGCCGACCTGTCCGCGCTGCGCGGGGTCGGCTCCACCGGTGCGCCGCTGCCCGCCGAGGGCTTCACCTGGGTGTACGAGACGGTCGGCACCGACCTCCAGCTCCAGTCGCTGTCCGGCGGTACGGACGTCTGCACCGGTTTCGTCGGCGGGGTGCCGCTGCTGCCGGTGTACGCCGGTGAGATCACCTGCCGGGCGCTCGGGGCGAAGGTGGAGGCCCGCTCGTCCGACGGCACCCCGGTCCTCGGGGAGCTGGGCGAACTGGTGATCACCGCGCCGATGCCGAGCATGCCGGTGGGCTTCTGGAACGACCCGGACGGCCGCCGCTACGCCGAGGCGTACTTCGACGTCTATCCCGGGGTGTGGCGGCACGGCGACTGGATCACCATCAACGAGCGGGGCGGCTGCGTGATCACCGGTCGTTCCGACGCCACCCTCAACCGGGGCGGCGTACGGCTCGGCACGGCCGAGTTCTACTCGGTGGTGGAGGGCCTCGACGAGGTGGTCGACTCGGTGGTGGTGCACCTGGAGGACGACGAGGGCGGGGCCGGGGAACTGCTGCTGTTCGTGGTGCTCGCCGAGGGCCTGGAACTCGACGACACGCTGCGGAAGAAGATCGCCCGCGAGCTGCGTACCGCGTTGTCCCCCCGGCACATCCCCGACGAGATCCACCAGGTCAGGGCGGTGCCCCGCACCCTGTCGTCCAAGAAACTGGAGGTCCCGGTCAAGAAGATCCTCACCGGCACCCCGGTCGAGTCGGCCGCTGCCCAGGGTGCCCTGGCCAACCCCGAGTCCCTCACCGCCTTCGCCACCTTCGCCCAATCCCGCCCCACCACCCCCTAACCCACCCGCCCCGCCCGGCCCCGCCCCGCCCCGCCCCGCCCCGCCCCGCCCCGCCCCGCCCCGCCCCGCCCCGCCCGTCGATCATGGAGTTGTGGTGCCCCGCGAAAGGGGCGAAAGGCTATTTTTCTCCCACCATTACTCCATGATCGACGCCGTGGGGTGGGTGGGGTGGGGGAGCGAGGGGGGTGGGGTTAGTGCGGGGGGTTAGAGGAGGGGGTGGGTGGTGCGTTCGGTGTGGGCTCGGGCGGGGAGGCGGGAGCGGTCGGCGTTGCCGGTCAGCACGATCGTCGCGTGGCGGAGCAGGGGGGCGAGCAGCCAGTCGCGCGGGTCGGGGTGGACCGCCGCGTCGACGAGCAGGCGGTCGCCGGGGGAGATGCCGAGGTCCGTCGCGCGGGCGTCCGCCTCGGCCAGCAGGGTCGCGTCGGCCGGACCGCCCCGGGTGGACGGGGTGAAGTGGTCACCCTGGGTGCGTACCTCGACGACGTAGTCGGCGAACCCGGCGGGCACCTCGCGCAGCGGGGCGGCGAACGGGGCGAGCGCCAACGCGTACCGGTCGTCCGCCGGCCAGGCGTCGGCCTCGGCCACCCGGTCGGCGGCGGCGAAGAGAACCTCCACGTCGCCCGGTTCGTCACGCACCGTCACACCGACCGACCAGCAGCCGAGCAGCACCGCGGCGGTCTGCCAGTGGGGTGGCAGCAGCACCCCGGCCCGGTCCCCGGGGCTCAGCGCCAGTTCGTCGACGAGCAGGTTGGCGGTCTTGGCCACCCAGTTGGCCAGGGTCGCGCCGGAGAGTTCGGTGCGCTCACCGGTGGCGTCGTCGTACCAGGTCAGCAGGGGGCGGGCGGGGTCGGCCGCGATCGCGGCGGCGAACACCCGGGCAATGTTGTCGGCCATCGGCGCGAACGATACGCCCCCGCCGTCCGTATCCGATGGCGATGACAAGTCGGCGTACGGTCGGGTCGCAGTCAGCGTCCGCACCGGGCTCCGGCGTAGGCTTGCCCGGAGTGTTGTTCCCCACAGACCCGCCACTGCAAGGAGTCGCCCCGTGACCGCCGGTCGCCCGCCCCGCGTGCTCATCGACGCCACGAGTGTCCCCGCCGACCGTGGCGGCGTCGGTAGATACGTCGATGGCCTGCTCGGAGCCCTCGGGATGGTCTGCGGGGAGACGGTCGACCTGGTCGTGGTCAGCCTCCGCACCGACCTGGAGCGGTACACCCGGATGCTGCCGGGCGCCGAGGTGATCCCCGCCCCGGCCGCCGTCGCCCACCGCCCGGCGCGGCTCGCCTGGGAGCAGACCGGCCTGCCGCTGCTCGCCCAGCAGGTGGGTGCCGAGGTGCTGCACTCGCCGTTCTACACCTGCCCGCTGCGGGCCGGCTGTCCGGTCACGGTGACCGTCCACGACGCGACCTTCTTCACCGAGCCGGAGCACTACGACAAGTCCCGCCGGACGTTCTTCCGCAGCGCGATCAAGACGTCGCTGCGTCGGGCCAGCCGGGTGATCGTGCCCAGCAAGGCCACCCGCGACGAGCTGATCCGGTTGCTCGACGCCGACCCGACCCGGATCGACGTGGCGTACCACGGGGTCGACCAGCAGGCGTTCCACGCCCCGGGTGACGAGGAGAAGGCCCGGGTGCGCGCCCGGCTCGGGCTCGGTGGCAGCAGCTACATCGCGTTCCTCGGGGCCAAGGAGCCGCGCAAGAACGTACCCAATCTGATCCGGGGCTGGGCACGGGCGGTGGCCGACCGGGAGAACCCGCCGGCCCTGGTGGTCGCCGGTGGTCAGGGCCATGACGACGACATCGACCGCGCGGTGGCCGAGGTCCCCTCCCACCTGCGGCTGCTGCGCCCCGGCTACCTGCGCTACGCCGACCTGCCCGGTTTCCTCGGCGGGGCGCTGGTCGCCGCCTACCCGTCGTACGGCGAGGGGTTCGGCCTGCCGATCCTGGAGGCGATGGCCTGCGCCGCGCCGGTGCTCACCACGCCCCGGCTCTCGCTGCCCGAGGTGGGCGGTGACGCGGTGGCCTACACCAGCGAGGACCCGGACCAGATCGCCACCGACCTGGCCGCCCTGCTCGACGACGAGCAGCGCCGGTTGTCGCTGGCCAAGGCGGGCGTCGACCGGGCGAAGGAGTTCACCTGGGCGTCGAGCGCCGAGGTGCACATCGCCGCGTGGAGCCGCGCCCGTTCCTGAGTGGTCGCTGACCGTCCGGCCGAGCCGGCATCTGTTCTGGGACGGTTCGGGCATGATGTGCTGATGCTCTACGCCGTCATCCCGGCGGGTGGCAGCGGCACGAGGTTGTGGCCGCTGTCCCGCGCGGGGCACCCCAAGTTCCTCCACCCGCTCACCGGCACCGACGCGTCGCTGCTCCAGGCGACCGTCGACCGGCTGGCGCCGCTGACCACACCGGAGCGCACCCTGGTGGTCACCGGGGCCGCCCACGCGGCGGCGGTGGCCCGGCAGCTACGCAGGGTGCCCGAGGAGAACATCCTGGTGGAACCGTCGCCCCGGGACTCCTGCGCGGCCATCGCCCTGGCGGCGGCGGTGATCGCACAGCGGGACCGGACGGCGGTGATGGGCTCCTTCGCCGCCGACCACCTGATCCGCGATCCGGCCTCCTGGGTGCGGACCGTCCAGGCGGCCGTCCAGGGTGCCGAACAGGGCCTGCTGATGACGGTGGGGATCACCCCGACCCGGGCCGAGACCGGCTACGGCTACCTGGAGACCGGTGAGCCGGGCGGTGACGGCCTGCTGCGTCCGGTGCTCGAGTTCAAGGAGAAGCCGGCCGCGCCGGTCGCCGAGGCGTACCTGCGTTCCGGCCGGCACCTCTGGAACGCCAGCATGTTCGTCTGGCGGGTGGACGTCTTCCTCGCCGAACTCGCCCGCCAGCAGCCGGCCCTGCACACCGGGGTCACCGCGATCGCGGCGGCCTGGGGCACCCCGGAGCAGGACGAGGTCCTCGGTGCCGTCTGGCCGACCCTGCCGAAGATCTCCGTCGACTACGCGGTGATGGAGGGTGCGGCCACCGCCGGCCGCGTCGCCACCGTGCCGGGTGACTTCGGGTGGAACGACGTGGGCGACTTCCACACCCTCGGCGAGGTGTTGCCCGCCGACCCGGCCGGCAACGTGGTGCTGACCGTCGACGCCAAGCCCGGGGTCCTGCTGCACGACGCCCACGACCTGGTGGTGGTGCCGCAGTCGGGTCGGCTGGTGGCCGTCCTCGGGGTCCGCGACCTGATCGTGGTGGACACCCCGGACGCGGTGCTGGTCTGCCCCCGCGACCGGGCACAGGACGTCAAGACGCTGGTCGACGAACTGAAGTCCCGGGGTGAGGACGGGCTGGTCTGACAGCCGGCCGCCCCGGCCGGTGCCGCCGTGGCGGACGCCCGGCTCAGCGGGGTGGGTGGCCGGCGGTGTGGCGGGCATGGGCCGCCAGGGCCGGGACGACGAGTTGGACGGTCCCGCCGGCCAGCGGTTCCGGCAGCCGGTCGGCGGGGAACCAGCCCAGCGCCTCGGACTCGTCGCTGACCTGGGTGACCGCGCCCGGCGGGGCGAAGACCGCGAACCGGACGTCATGGTGCAGCGAGCCGCCCTGGCAGGCCACCGGATGGATGTCCACGTCGATCGGAACGGGGTCGATGACCAGCCCCTCGATGCCGGACTCCTCGGTGGCCTCGCGTAGCGCCGCCCCGGCCAGCGTGTCGTCACCCGGTTCGCAGTGCCCGCCGAGCTGCACCCAGCGGTGCAGCTTGCCGTGCAGGCAGAGCAGTACCCGCGTACCGGCGGCGTCGAGGATCAGGGCGCTCGCGGTGAGGTGGCCCGGCAGGTGCTGGCGGGTCAACGCGACCGGGCCGTCGGCGAGCAGGGCGAGGGTGCGGTCCCGGGCCTCGGCGGCGGCCGGTCCGGTGGGGGTCCAGCCGGTCAGCACCGCCACCGCGTCGGCGTACAGCGCCAGGTTCCCGTCGCCCGGCCCCGGCCCGATCCCGTTGACCGGCCCGACTCTATCGACCGGTTCGGCCCCGCCCACCGGCCCGGCCTCATCCACCGGCCCGGCGGTGCTGGTCGGGACGGCCGGGGCGGTCGGCTCGGGAGTGCCGGCGGGCTCGGCGTTGAGGAACCGGCTACTGGGGCGGGTGGCGGACGAGGCGTCGGACATCCCGCCACTCTACGAGCGTGCGCTCCGTACCCTGGCGCGGTGAGCCTGAGACTTCTGGAGTTCGTGGTGGCCGGCAACGAGGCCAGTGACCTGTTGCCGGTCCGGTCCCGGTCGCTGCTGCGGGCGCACGACGCCGTCCGTGGTTTCTGGACCGTGCTCGACGAGGGGCCGGTGGAGCAGTGCCTGGCGCTGCTGCTGGAGCGTGCCGACGGCGAGTGGGTGGCCCACCACGTGGCGGCGGACGCCGGGGTCGAGAACGGCCGGACCGAGGACGGCGAGGCGCTGGCCGGACACGACGGCTGGGTGTACGTCTTCGGATCGCACTTCGGGTCCAAGGCCGGTCCGCTGCGCCCCCGCCGCGCGTTCGTGGCCCGGTTCCGTGAGGACGACGCGGCCACCGGGACACTGCCGGTGCAGGTGGTCCGCAACCGGTTCCGGGTGCACCGGGCGATCAACGACGCGCTGGCGAAGGCGGCGTTCACCCCGTTGCCGCCGGGCGAGCGGGTGCGCCAGCGGTTCATCGGCGAGACGGTGTCCCGGGGTACGGCGCGGGCCAAGTCCTGGGTACGCCGGCTGGCCGAGGACGACCTGCCGTTGAACGTGGAGGCGGCGGCGTTCACCCCGCGGGGGACGGTGCTGCTCGGGCTCCGCTTCCCGGTGACCGTGGACGGGGAACCGGTCCTGGTGGAGCTGGCCGGGGTGCCGGAGATGTTCACCCGGGGCGCGGGGTGGCCCCGGGCCGACCGGGCGTACGCGTTGACCGGGGTGACGCCGCCCGGCGCGCTGGTGGGGTTCCGCGCGGTCACCCCGACCGCCGACGGCGGGTACGCGGCGGTGGTCGGGTCGATCGACGCGCTCGGCAAGGGATCGGTGCTGCTGGACGACCATCCGGCCGGCGGGGAGGTGACCTCGCGGCATGTCCGGTTCCGGTGGGAGCCGACCGACGACGGGCGGATCGCGGGCGAGTTGGTGGCCGACCTGACGCCGTTCCGGCACGTCGAGGGGGTGGCCGAGGTGGACGGACGCCGTTTCTACGTCACCGACGAGGACCATCGGGTGGCGCTCTGGATCGGCTGAGCCGAGCCGCTCTCGCGTGGACGGGTGGTGGACCCGGGTGACACCTCTGCGGAACCAGGGCCGCAGACCCTCGTGGTGCCTCCCGGGTGCCACGTCCCGCGGACCCCAGGTCACCCGGGCGGCGGCGGGGGCGACCCCAGGTGTCGTCCGGGCACTACGAGCATGTCAATCGGTGGAACTTGCGTCGAGGTCTTTCAGCTCAGACTTAAAAGTGGAGATAAGTGCCGCCCGGTACAGTTCATCAGGTCGACGGGAGTCCCCCAGTCCCGTCCCGGGAGCGCCCCATGCTGACCATCCACTTCTCGCAGCAGGACCTCCTCCGGACCCGGGTCGCGCCCGCCGCCGACCCGGTCTGGGAGCTGGTCCTGAGCCTGCACCTGCTCCAGGGCCGGACCCGCGATCCGCTGATGGCCGGCTGGCGACGGGGTGTCGCCGCCGGGCTGCGCCGGGACACCGCCGCCGACCAGTTCCGGCTGCTGTTCGCGCTGAACCCGCCACGCGGCTACTTCCCCGACTTCCTCACCCCCTACGAGAGCCTGGACGGCTTCGAGGCCGGGCTGGACGCCGTCCGGTCCACCCCGACCGAGCTGCTACGTCGGGACCTGGCCCTGCTGTCCGGCACGAACCCGCTGCCGTCGTCGGCCGCCGCGTTGGCCCGGGGCGAACCGGAGGTGCTCCGGCACCTGACGGAGGCGATGGCGCAGTACCGGTCGGTGGCGATCGACCCGTACTGGGGGCGGATCCGGGCCGCGGTGGAGGCCGACCGCGCGGTACGGGCCCGCGCCCTGCTCGACGGCGGCACCGAGGGGCTGCTGGCGAGCCTACGGCCGGGAATGCGCTGGGACTCCGGCGTACTCCGGGTGGTGGACTATCCCAACCGCCGGGAGTTGCACCTGGACGGTCGGGGGCTCCTGCTGGTGCCGTCGTTCTTCTGTGCGCGTACCCCGGTCGCCCTGCTCGACCCGGCGCTGCCGCCGGTGCTGGTCTACCCGGCGGACCGGCTCGGCGGGCTGGACCCGCCCCCCGGTGCGGGTGGTCGGCCGGCGGGCGACGGCGGCCGGGAGGCGCTGGCCGCGTTGCTCGGCCGGACCCGGGCGGCGGTTCTCGAGGTCAGCGACGACGGGGCGACCACCGGGGAGGTGGCGCGTCGCCTGCACATCTCGCCCGCCGCGGCCAGCCAGCACACCGCCGTGCTGCGTAACGCCGGGCTGCTGGTCAGCCGGCGGGACCGGAACACGGTGCTGCACACCCTGACCCCGCTCGGCCGGGCCATGCTCGACGCCTGACGCGCCGCGGGGCCTGACGCGCGCTCGCCGGCCTGACGCGCGCCTACCGGTCGTTCCGCCTGCCGGTCGTTCCGCCGGTCGGCGATGTCGCCGGCCGCCCCGACGGTGTGGGGAGCGGCCGGTCAGAGGGCCAGGCAGGCGCTGGCGATGCTGCCCGTCGGCGGCGGCAGCAGCGCGGATCCGATCCCCTCGGCGGCCAGCGCGATCCGCAGCCGGTGCAGGTCGGCGCCGAAGCGCACCAGGTCGGGCTGGTCGACGGGGGTGGGTGCCGCGCCGAGCACCAGGCCGGTCGCCCCGGCCGGCCAGCCGACGACGGTCGCCGCCAGACCGGCACGTACCTCGTCGTCGGTGATCTGGATGAAGCTGGTGCCGGGGGCGACCACGCCGGCCACCGCGGCGATGGCCCGGTCGACCGCCGCCGGGTCGGCCGTCGCCCCGCCGGGTGCGTCGGCCAGGATCGCGGCGGCGCGCAGCCCGGCCGCGGTCGCCTCGGCGGTGCCGAGGGAGAACAGGTCCAACGCGCTCTCCCGGACCAGGGCCGCCGCCCCGTCGCCGTCGGCGGCCGGGCGGAGCCGCGGGCCGTCGCCGGAGGGCGACCGGTCGTCCTCCCCACCGGCCGGCGCGGACGCCGGCAGGTAGCCACGGACCACCGCCACCGGCACCTGGTCGCACTTGCCCTTGATCAGCTCACCCGCGCCGGCCAACTCGTCGACCACCGCCATCTGGGTCAGGTGCAGCTCGTTGCCGTACGGGTCGACCTCGCCCCGGTGGTCCCGGATCGCGGCCATCCCGGCGACCCCGAGCGCCACGTCGGTCAGCCCGTTGCGCCACGGCCGACCCATCGTGTCGCTGATGATCACCGCGACGTCGATCCGGTAGCGGTCCCGCAGCGCGGCGCGCAGGGTCCGGGCCGACGCGTCCGGGTCCACCGGGAGCAGCACCAGTCGGGTCTTGTCGACGTTGGACGCGTCGATCCCGGCGGAGGCCATCACGAAGCCGTGGTGGGTCTGCACGATCCGGGTCTGCCCCCGGGTCGCCACCACCCGGGCGGTCTCGGCGGCCAGCACCTCGTCCCGGGCGGCGAGCCGTTCCGGCCCGTCGGCCGGCACGTCCACCAGCCGTCCCTCCGCCTTCGACACGATCTTGCTGGTCACCACCAGCACGTCGCCGTCACGCAGCCACGGCGCGGCCGTCCCGATCAGCACCGCCAGGTCGTCACCCTCGGTCACGTCGCCGATGCCCCGCACCGGCAGGATCTCCAGTCTCACACCAGCTCCATCGCGGCCCGCACCATCGCCGTCGTCGCCGCCTCGTCGGTCATCCGTAGCGGGACCGCCCGGACCGTCACCCCGGGCACCGCCACGCCGTCGTCCTCCGGCGCGACCAGCCAACCGTCGAGCAGGCCACCCTCGCTGCGCCCGCCGTAGAGCCGGCCCACCCCGGCCGCGCTGCACTCGACACCGAGGACCTCCAGGCACCGGTCGGCCATCCCGCGTACCGGTGCGCCGCCGATGATCGGCGACACCCCGACGACCCGGGCGGGGCCGGTGGCCACCGCGTCGCGCAGGCCGGGCACCGCCAGCACCGGGGCGATGCTCACCACCGGGTTGCTCGGCGCGACCAGCACCACGTCGGCGGCGGCCAGCGCCTCGGTCACCCCGGGGGCCGGTTTGGCGGTGTCCGCGCCGACGAAGACGAACCGGTCGGTGGGCACACCCGCCCGGTACCGGACCCACCACTCCTGGAAGTGGATGGCCCGCCGGTCGCCGTCCAGGTCGACCACCGCGTGCGTCTCCAGCCGGTCGTCGGTTGCCGGCAGCAGTCGTACGCCGGGCTGCCAGCGGGCGGCCAGCGCCTCGGTGACCTGCGACAGCGGATAGCCGGCAGTGATCATGGTGGTGCGCACCAGGTGGGTGGCGACGTCCTTGTCCCCGAGGTTGAACCAGCTCGGCTCGGCCCCGTACGCGGCCAGCTCCTGCCGGATCGTCCAGCTCTCGCCGACCCGTCCCCACCCGCGTTCCGGGTCGGCGCCCCCGCCCAGGGTGTACAGGACGCTGTCCAGATCGGGGCAGACCTTCAGGCCGTGCAGGTAGAGGTCGTCGCCGACGTTGACCACGGCGGTCACCTCGGCACCCACCTCGCGGGCGTACGCCCGGACACCGAGCAGGAATCGGGCACCCCCGATCCCGCCGGTCAGAACCACGATGCGCATGTCCCCCATCCTCCCGTACGGGAGGCGTACCGCCGGTGGGTGGCCCGAGAGACTAGGCTCACGTCGGCATCTGTCCGTTTCGCCCCGAGGGAGAGTTCGTGACCAGCCCCGCCGAGCCCGCGTCGCACGACGCGTCGCAGGCCCGCCAGATCACCGCACCCCTGCGCGAACTCGCCGCGCTCGTCCTGCTCGGCGCGAACGCCGTGCTGCTCTTCGTCGCCTTCGTCCGACTGCTCGTGCCGACGTCGGACTACAGCACCTTCTCGGGGCGGGCGGGGAGCGAGTTCTTCGCCTTCGTCGGCACCGAGTCGACGGTGCTGCCGCTGCTGGCCGTGCTGCTGGTCACCCACCTCGCGCCGGTGTCCGGCCGGGCGAAGCAGTTCACCCAGCTCGCCCTCGGCGAGTACGCCTTCGCCGCGCTGTTCGGCGTGTTGACCTTCCTGATCTGGCTGGTCGGCCGGCTGGCCGAGGCGGAGGTGCTGGACGCCCTGCTCGGCATGCTGACCCGGGCGGCCTGGCTGGCGATCTTCGGGCTGGCCGCGTACGTGGTGTTCCGGATCTGGCGCACCCTCTACCACGTGCCGAAGCCGCAGCTCCAGCCCGGCGTCTACGGTCAGCCGCAGCCCGGCTGGCCGCAGCAGGGCGGTTACCCGGGTGCCTACCCCGCCCCGGGCCAGCCCGGCACCGGGCAGTACGGCCAGTCCGGCTTCGCTCCGCCCCCGCAGTCCGCGCCCCCGTTCGGTGCTCCGCAGTCCGCGCCGCCGTTCGGTGCTCCGCAGTCCGCGCCGCCGTTCGGTGCTCCGCAGTCCGGGTCGACGGGCGGTGTCCCGTCGCAGCCGGCCCCGCCGTTCGGTGCTCCGCAGTCCGCGCCGCCGGCAGGTGGGCCGCCCGTCGCCCCGCCGTTCGGGCAGCCCCCGTCGGCCGACCCGACCCAGGCGATCCCGCGCCAGTCGGGGGAGCCGACCACCGGTACGGGTGACGCGGACGCCGACCGCACCCAGCCCTTCCGGCGCGACGACCCGAACACCCCGCACTGAGCCCACCCCCGGCCGGGCCGGTCGACGCCGCGACGTCGACCGGCCCGGCCGGGGCGTTGGTGCCGGACCCCGGCCCGGCCGGGGGTGCTGCCGGACCGGGGATGATGTCACACCCGGGTCGCGTACCTGCCGGACCGTTCAGATCAGCGCCTAGGCTGGGCAGATGGTTGACCGCACCGACCCCGGCCCGACCCCGGCGACCGTGCGCCGGGCGCTGCACCGGGCCGCCACCGGGCGTGCCCTCGACGTCGACGAGGCCGCCGCGCTGCTGGCCGCCCGGGGCGGCGAGCTGGACGAGCTGCTCCGCATCGCCGGGGAGGTCCGGGACGCCGGGTTGCGCGACGCCGGCCGACCGGGCGTGGTGACGTACTCGAAGAAGGTCTTCATCCCGTTGACCCGGCTCTGCCGGGACCGGTGCCACTACTGCACCTTCGCCACCGTGCCGCACCGGCTGCCGGCGGCCTTCCTGGAGACCGACGAGGTACTGGCGATCGCCCGGCAGGGCGCGGCGCTGGGCTGCAAGGAAGCCCTGTTCACCCTCGGTGACCGGCCGGAGGAACGCTGGCCGGCGGCCCGGTCCTGGCTCGACGAGCGGGGCTACGACTCCACAGTGGACTACCTGCGGGCCTGCGCGGTGGCGGTGCTGGAGGAGACCGGCCTGCTGCCGCACCTCAACCCGGGGGTGCTCTCCTGGTCGGAGCTGCAACGACTCAAGCCGGTCGCGCCGAGCATGGGGATGATGCTGGAGACCACCGCCACCCGGCTCTGGTCGGAGCCGGGCGGTCCGCACTTCGGCTCCCCGGACAAGGAGCCGGCGGTCCGGCTGCGGGTCCTCGACGACGCCGGCCGGGTCGGGGTGCCGTTCACCACCGGCATCCTGATCGGCATCGGTGAGACGCCGGCCGAACGGGTCGACGCGATTTTCGCGATCCGCCGGTCGCACCGGGAGTACGGCCACCTCCAGGAGGTGATCGTGCAGAACTTCCGCGCCAAGCCGGACACCGCGATGGGCGGCCTGCCCGACGCGGAGCTGCACGACCTGGCGGCCACCGTGGCGGTGGCCCGGCTGCTGCTCGGCCCGAAGGCCCGGATCCAGGCCCCGCCCAACCTGATCGAGGACGAGTACGACCTGCTGCTGCGGGCCGGCATCGACGACTGGGGCGGGGTGTCCCCGCTCACCCCGGACCACGTCAACCCGGAGCGGCCGTGGCCGCAGCTCGACGAGCTGGCCCGGCAGACCGAGAAGTCCGGCTTCATCCTGCGCGAACGGCTGACGGTCTATCCGGAGTACGTCCGGGCGGGCGATCCGTGGCTCGATCCCCGGTTGCTGCCGCACGTCACGGCGCTCGCCGACCCGACGACCGGACTGGCCGTCGAGGCGGCCCGGCCGGTGGGCCGCCCCTGGCAGGAGCCGGAGGAGGTGTTCGGCGGCGGTCGGGTCGACCTGCACGCCACCATCGACTCCACCGGCCGCACCGACGACCGGCGGGGCGACTTCGACAGCGTCTACGGCGACTGGGCGGAGGTCGCCGGCAAGGTGAGCCCCGCCGCGTCGGGCGGGCCGGTGCCGGCCGGCGACGGCGACCTGCGGGCGGGACTGCGGCTGGCGGCCGACGATCCGGCGGCGCTGCTGGAGCCCCGGCACGCCGATGCGGCGTTGGCGCTGTTCGGCGCGGACGGCCCCGCCCTGGACGAGCTGTGCCGGCTCGCCGACGACGTGCGGCGGGACATCGTCGGCGACGACGTGACCTACGTGGTCAACCGCAACATCAACTTCAGCAACGTCTGCTACGTGGGCTGCCGGTTCTGTGCGTTCGCCCAGCGGGAGCGGGACGCCGACGCGTTCCGGCTGTCGGTGGAGCAGGTGGCCGACCGGGCGGCGGAGGCGTGGGCGGCCGGGGCCGGCGAGGTCTGCCTCCAGGGTGGCATCGACCCGAAGCTGCCGGTGACCGGCTACGCCGACATCGTCCGGGCGATCAAGGCGCGGGTGCCCGGGATGCACGTGCACGCGTTCTCCCCGATGGAGATCGTCACCGCCGCCGCCAAGGCCGGCGTGCCGGTGCGGGACTGGCTGTCGATGCTGCGCGAAGCCGGCCTGGACACCATTCCCGGCACCGCCGCCGAGATCCTCGACGACGACGTGCGCTGGGTGCTCACCAAGGGCAAACTACCGGCCGCCGCCTGGGTCGAGGTGGTCTCCACGGCCCACGAGCTGGGCATCCGGTCCAGCTCCACGATGATGTACGGCCACGTCGACCACCCCGGGCAGTGGCTGGCGCACTTCCGGGTGCTGGCCGGGGTGCAGGACCGCACGGGTGGGTTCACCGAGTTCGTGGCGCTGCCGTTCGTGCACACCAACGCGCCGATCTACCTGGCCGGCATCGCCCGGCCCGGCCCGACCTGGCGGGAGAACCGGGTGGTGCACGCGATGGCCCGGCTGCTGCTGCACGGACGGATCGACAACATCCAGTGCTCCTGGGTGAAGCTCGGCGACGAGGGCACCGTGGCGATGCTCCGGGGCGGCTGCAACGACCTGGGCGGCACCCTGATGGAGGAGACCATCTCCCGGATGGCGGGGTCGGGCAACGGATCGGCGCGTACCGAGGAGCAGTTGCGGGCGATCGCCGCCGCCGCCGGACGGCCGGCGCGCAAGCGGACGACCGCGTACGGTCATCCGTCACGGTGAGATCGAACCTTTCGCGCGTGCGGGCCGTACCAGTGTTCGCCGGTGGCGGTTGAGGCGAGGGCCGCCGCCGGCGACCTCGCGCTCCACACCGCGGGCGCTCACGCGCCGCCGGAGGAAAGGTTCCCCATGACGAGCGAAGTGCGGAAGCGTTCCTGGCCGCGACTGACCCGCCGCCAGACACTGACCGCGGCGGCGAGCGCCACGCTGGGCGCGGCTGCCCTGACGGTGACCGGTGTGTCGGTGGCGCAGAACTCCCCGTCGACCACGAGCGCGGAGGGTCCGATCGTGGTCCACCTGCGCGACGCCAACTCCGGGACGTTGGACGTCTTCGTCGGCACGTCCCGGATCGAGGTGCGTGACCGAGGGCTGGCGGACCGGCTGCGCCGTGCCGCCGGTCGGAGCTGACCTGCCCGCTGCTACCGGGTGGTGCTGAGCCACCCGTCACCGCTGGGCGGCGCTGAGCCACCCGTCACCGCTGGGCGGCGCTGAGCCACCCGTCACCACCGGGCGGTGCTGAGCCGTCCGCGTCGCTTCCCCTACACCGCCAGGCGCAGGCTCCCGCGCCCGGTTCGTCATGCCCTGATTCCTCATGATTCCGCAAAGGCTGGTCCGCCATGTCGTCCCACCGCGAAGCGCCGGAAATAAGCAAGGACCCGGTCGCCGACAGCTCCGACCTCTACGCCTTCGTCAGCCCCGACCGGCCCGACTCGGTGACGCTGATCGCCAACTACGTGCCGTTGCAGCTCCCGGCGAGCGGCCCGAACTTCTTCGAGTTCGGCGACGACGTGCGGTACGAGATCCATATCGACAACGACGGTGACGGCCACCCCGACGTGACCTACCGGTTCGAATTCCGTACCGAGATCACGAACCAGAACAGTTTTCTCTACAACACCGGGCCGATCGAGTCGCTGGACAGCAAGAACTGGAACCGGCGGCAGTTCTACCGGCTGACCCGGATCACCGACGGCAAGGAGCACGTGCTCGCGCACAAGCTGCCCTGCCCGCCGTGCAACGTCGGGCCGCTGTCGATCCCCAAGTACAACGACCTGGTCCGGCAGGCGACGTTCAAGCTGTCGACGGGGGAGAAGGTGTTCGCCGGGCAGCGCGCGGACGGCTTCTTCGTCGACCTGGGCGCGATCTTCGACCTGGGTACGCTGCGGCCGTTCCAGCAGTTGCACGTGGCCGGCAAGAAGCTGTTCAAGACCGAGGGCGAGCCGGTCAACTCGGTGGACCGGATGAACGTGCACACCATCGCGGTGCAGGTGCCGCTGAGCAAGGTGCGCCGCAAGGCCAACCGGTACGGCGCGGGCGACCGGGCCTCGACCATCGGGGTGTGGACGACCGCCTCCCGCCAGCAGGTGCGGGTGCTCGGCGACAAGGTCGCCGCGGACTCCGCCGTCGGCCCGTGGACCCAGGTGTCCCGGTTGGGCAACCCGCTGTTCAACGAGGTCATCGTGCCGATGTCCAAGAAGGACCTGTGGAACACCCTGCCGCCGACTGAGGACAAGCGGTTCGCCCGGTTCGTCGAGCAGCCGGAGTTGGCGGCGCTGCTCCCGGTGCTCTACCCGGGTGTCTTCCCCAACCTGGACGCGCTGAACAAGTCCAAGAAGCCCCGGGCCGACCTGCTCGCCATCCTGCTCACCGGGATTCCGTCCGGGCTGATCGACGGCTTCACCAACCTCACCGGCGAGGTGCAGGCCGACATGCTGCGGCTGAACACCGCGATCAAGCCGAGCAGCCGGCCCAACCAGTTCGGTCTGCTCGGGGGCGACCTGGCCGGCTTCCCCAACGGTCGCCGGGTGGTCGACGACGTGGTGAGCATCGCGCTGCGGGCGGTGGCCGGGGTGACCGTGCCGCTGGTCGACAAGAAGTTCAAGCCGGACGCGGCGGCCGGCGCGGTGACCCCCGGGTTGAGCGCGGCCGACGTGACCGCGCCGTTCCTGCGGGACTTCCCCTTCCTCGGCACGCCGTACGACGGGTTCAACAACCCGGTCGCGGCGGACTCCTGACCGGACGGAGAGCGGCGTGAACGGACACCACCACCATCACCATCAGTACGGGCCGACGGAGAGCGGTACGGTGATGCTCGACATCGGCGGCGAGACCGGTGCCCTGATCATCTACACCGGACGTGACCTGCACGGCCGGGAGATCGAGATCAGCCGGGTCGACCAGGACGGCGTGGTGCGCACGCACTCGGCGGTGCGGGAGCGGATCGTCCGCGACGGGGTGTTCCACAGTGCCGTCTACCCGGATCTGCCGGCGGGCCTGTATACCGTCTGGTGGGACGAGGAGACGTCCGCCGGGACGATCTCCGTCACCGGTGGGGCGATTGCCGAATTCGTCTGGCCGAGCAGCCCACCACGGTCGAGCTGAGCCTCTCGACAGTTCCCCGACCCGAGCGCCCCGTCCACATTGTGGACGGGGCGCTGTCGGCATTTCCGGCTCGACGGGCGGTCCGCAGCCAACCGCGTTACCCTGTCCCCCACCATGCTCATGATCTTGGCGGGTCGGCTGCCCGGGATGCCCGTCGACGCGCTCCGGCGGGCGTCGGGGCGGCGACGCCACAGCAGAAATCTGGGGCAACTCGCCGGAGGGGGCGTTACTCGCCCGGGGGCTGAATCGATAGGGCAGGTTGCGAGGGCCGGATGGTCCGGGTGACCGTCCGGTGGCGTGTCGGGAGGGCGACTCCATTATCAAGTCCGGCTTGACGGCGCACGCATTACACGCGTGTAATTTCGATGGGGTTGTTCGCGCGGAACGCAACAAATAGGGACCGGACGGACAAGCACGCCTTTCGCGTGGGGGGTTGCAGCGGCGGTGACGTCGGTGCGCGACAAGGAGGCATCTGATGGACGGCCAGCTTGAGGTGGCCGACCTGCTCGGAAACGCGCCGGAGTGGCAGGAGCGGGCACTGTGCTCGCAGACCGACCCGGAAGCGTTCTTCCCCGAGAAGGGCGGCTCGACCCGCGAGGCGAAACGGATCTGTTCGCGGTGCGAGGTCAAGACGGAATGCCTCGAATACGCTCTCGGGCACGACGAGCGGTTCGGGATCTGGGGCGGGCTCTCCGAGCGGGAGCGGCGCAAGCTCAAGCGGCGGGCCGCCTGAGCTGAGGGGCCGAGCCGGGGCGGTGGGGGCCGCCCGGCTCACGCCCGACGGGTCGCGGAGGCGACCGACGTCAGGGCGGTGCGGTGGTCCGGTCGCGGGGGCGGTCGGCCGCAGCGGGCGGTGCCGGGTCGGGCGGGGCGGAGCCGACGGCCAGCGGTCGGGCGAGGGTCAGGCCAGTTCGTCCGGGTCGACCCCGAGCAGGTTCGCCACCTGCTCGATGATCACGTCATGGACCAGGTCGGCCAGATCCTCCCGGTCCATCGCGCGGAACTCCAACGGCCGACGGTAGAGCACGATCCGGGGTGGCACCTCCTGTCGACCCGGCCGGCCGGGCAGCAGCCGGGCCAGCGGCACCTCGCCGTCCTCCAGTACGTCGGAGTCGTAGACGTTCAGGTCCGGCGGGACGTCCTCGACGGCGAACTCGACCCCGGCCAGTTCCGTGGCGAACCGGCGCTCCAACGTCTCCACCGTGTCCAGCACGAGGTCGTCGAAGACCTCCGCCTTGGTCCGGGCCAGTGGCACCGTCGCCGGCACCAGCCGTCCGCGCAGGCCACGCCCGTGCCGGTCACGGTGGTTGCGCCGGCCGGGGCCGGGCCGGCGGTGTTCCGGACTCGTCATGAGGCAAAGGGTAGCCCTCGGCCCCGCCCGGCCCACCGCGGCGCGCGTCGACCGGCCCGGCCGGGGCACCAGGTGCGAATTGTGATCACCGTGATGGGCGTGTCGCAAAGCGAACCGGTGCGCCGGACCCGGTAATGGGGATACCCTGCCGCACGTGAGGTCACCACGGCGCTGCTCCCGTAACGGCTGCCCCCGGCAAGCGGTCGCCACATTGACCTATGTCTACAACGAGTCGACCGCTGTCGTGGGGCCGTTGGCGGCCTTCGCCGAGCCGCACACGTACGACCTGTGTGAGCAGCACGCCCGGAGCCTGACCGCGCCCCGGGGCTGGGACGTCGTCCGGCACGAGGGCGAGTTCGAGCCCCCGCCGCCCACCACCGACGACCTGGTGGCCCTGGCCGAGGCCGTCCGCGAGGCGGCCCGCCCGGTCGCCCCCCGCCCACCCCAGGACGACCACACCCCCCAGAACCAGAACCAGAACCAGAATCCCCCCACCGGCCGCCGGGGCCACCTCCGGGTGATCCCCCCCAACCACTGACCCCGCCGGACCCTGCGGGCCGACCCCTCCGCCCGGCCCTGCCCGGTCCACCCCCGGTGCCCGCGCCTCCGCACCCGCCCCGTCGGTCGGTCAGTGGCCCAGGAGGTGGGAGAACGCGGTGGCGCGGCGGGCGGGGCGGCCGGTGCGGTGTTCGGCTCCGTCCGCCGAGGACATCACCCGTAGGCCGGCGTTGATCGCCAACCAGCGCAAAGGTTCCGGCTCCCAGCGGGGAGAGCGGTGGCCGACCCAGGGGAGGGCGGTCAGCTCCGACTCCACACCCCGGATCAGGTCGGCCAGCGTACGGCCGGCGAGGTTGCTCGTCCCCACCCCGTCGCCGACGTAGCCGCCGGCCCAGCCCAGCCCGGACGACCGGTCCAGTCCGACCGAGGCGGACCAGTCCCGGGCCACCCCGAGCGGGCCGCCCCAGGCCCGCGCCACCGGCACGTCCGGCCCGAGCACCGGGAAGAGTTCCCCCAGCGTGCGGCGGAGGGCGGCGAAGACCCGTGGCTCCCGGTCGTGGTCGGGGGAGACCCGGGATCCGAAGTGGTACGGGGCACCGCGCCCGCCGAAGGCCAGTCTGCCGTCCGCCGTGCGCTGGCCGTACACGATGAGGTGCCGGTAGTCGGAGAAGGTCTCCCGGTCGGCCAGCCCGATCCGCTGCCAGGTCGCCTCGGACAGCGGCTCGGTGGCGACCATCAGCGAGTAGACCGGGACGACGGTCCGGCGGTGGCCGGGCAGCATCGGCGTGTACGCCTCGGTGGCCCGGACCACCACCGCCGCCCGTACCGTCCCGTGCGGGGTGACCGCCGCGCCGGGCCGGATCGCGGTGACCGGGGAGCGCTCGTACAGCGTCGCCCCGTGCCGTCGCACCGCGCGGGCCAGGCCACGGACCAGCTTCGCCGGGTGCACGGCGGCGCAGTGCGGGGTGTACGTGCCACCGCGTACCCCCTCGGCGGCGCACCGGGCGGCGGCCCCGGCGGCGTCGAGCAGGACCAGGTCGTCGGGGCCGAGGCCGTGGTCGCGGGCCTCGTCGACGGCGGCGCGGGCCCGCCCGAGCTGGACGTCGGTACGGGCCAGCAGCACCGTCCCGCCGTGCCGCCAGTCGCAGTCGATCCCCTCGGCGGCGGCCACCCGCCCCACCTCGGTCACCGTGTGCTGCATGGCCCGCTGCATCGCCAGCGCCTGCGGTCGGCCGTGCCGGCGGGCCAACGCCGGCAGCGAGGTGGGCAGTAGCGCCGAGCACCAGCCACCGTTGCGCCCGGACGCGCCGTACCCGGCGATCTCCGCCTCCAGCACGACGATCCGCAGCGTCGGATCGGCCACCGCGAGGTAGTACGCCGTCCACAGTCCGGTGTAGCCGGCACCGACGATCACCACGTCGGCGTCGGTGTCACCGGGCAGGGCCGGGAGCGGGGTCAACGGCTCGTCCATCGTGGACAGCCAGTGGGACAGCTCCTGGTAACGCATGGGGGCTCCGGGCGGTGCGGGTCTACAGGCGGGACCACGCCTCGGTGAGTACGGCGCGCAGGATCTGCTCCATCTCGTCGAACTGTTCCTGCCCGGCGATCAGCGGCGGGGCGAGCTGCACCACCGGGTCGCCCCGGTCGTCGGCCCGGCAGTAGAGCCCGGCGGCGAAGAGCGCCGACGACAGGAAACCGCGCAGCAGCCGTTCCGACTCGGCCTCGTCGAAGGTCGCCCGGGTGGTCTTGTCCTTGACCAGCTCGATGCCGTAGAAGTAGCCGTCGCCCCGGACGTCGCCGACGATCGGCAGGTCGGTGAGCTTCTCCAGGGTGGACCGGAAGGCGTCCTGATGGGCCCGGACGTGGCCGATCAGATCCTCCCGGGCGAACACCTCCAGGTTGGCCAGGGCCACCGCGCAGGAGACCGGGTGACCGCCGAAGGTCACCCCGTGGGCGAACATGCCGGTCTCGGTGAGGAACGGCTCCATCAGCCGGTCACTGGCGATCATCGCGCCGAGCGGGGCGTAGCCGGAGGTGATGCCCTTGGCGGTGGTGATGATGTCGGGCTGGTAGCCGTACCGGACGGCGCCGAAGTACTCGCCGAGCCGGCCCCACGAGCAGATCACCTCGTCGGAGACGAGCAGCACGTCGTACGCGTCGCAGATCTCGCGTACCCGCTGGAAGTAGCCGGGCGGGGGCGGGAAGCAGCCGCCGGAGTTCTGCAACGGCTCCAGGAACACCGCGGCGACCGTGTCCGGTCCCTCCCGCTCGATGGCCCGGCGGATCTCGTCGGCGGCCCAGCGGCCGAACGCCTCGGGGTCGTCGCCGTGCTCGGGAGCCCGGTAGAAGTTGGTGTTCGGCACCTTGATCCCGCCGGGCACCAACGGCTCGAAGTCGCTCTTGATGCCGGGCAGGCCGGTGATCGACAGGGCACCCATCGAGGTGCCGTGATAGGCGAGGTACCGGCTGATCACCTTGTGCTTGTTGGGCCTGCCGGTGCGCTTGAAGTAGGCACGGGCCAGCTTCCACGCCGTCTCGACGGCCTCTGAGCCGCCGGTGGTGAAGAAGACCCGGTTCAGGTCGCCGGGCGTCAGCGAGGCGATCCGCTCGGCCAGCTCGACGGCCTTGGGGTGGGCGTACGACCAGAGCGGGAAGTACGCCAGCTCGCCGGCCTGCTTCGCGGCGGCCTCGGCCAGCTCGGTGCGCCCGTGCCCGGCGTTGACGACGAACAACCCGGCGAGCCCGTCCAGGTAGCGGCGCCCCTGCGCGTCCCAGACGTAGGTGCCCTCACCGCGCACGATGGTGGGCACCTCGCTGGTGGCGTAGCTGGCCATCCGGGTGAAGTGCATCCAGAGGTGGTCGGTGGCGTCGGCCATGTCAGCCCCATCGGTCTCGGGCCGGTCAGGGGTGACACACCGGCCGCTCTGCCCACGGTTATCCCACAGTTCGACCGCGAAATGCAAGCCTCATTCCGGTTAGGCGCGACGGAATCAGCGTGACGTCCGGCAGAACGCAACGGAATCCGTATGCCTGGCGAGCTGCCCGGCTCGCCTCCCCGGCCCGATTGCGGGAGGGCGTGTGGGCGGCGGCCTGACGTCGAACGGCCGGAGGGTGCCGGGCGGGGCGTCCGGGGCACTTCCGGGGCACTTCGCGGACCTTCCGGGGCACCTTGCGGACCCTTGGCGCAGGTCCCGCCCCGACACGCCGAGGACGGGCGGACGCCGACACGCACTGTCGTTATGGTGCGCCGGAGCGTGTCGGTCGGGTGGAAGGGGCTGCCGGTGAACGAGGTGCTTCGGGTGGCGATGGCGGAGCGTGGGGAAACTGCGGAATCGCTGGCGCATCGGGTGGGGGTGGATCCGAAGACGGCCGGGCGGTGGCTCAGCTCGGGGAGGGTGCCGCATCCGCGTACCCGGGTGGCGGTCGCCGGAATTCTTGGCCGGGAGCCGGCCGAACTCTGGCCCGAGCCCTACCGCCGCCGCGACCTGCCCTGGTTCCGCCCGTGGGCGGAACTGGAACAGGAGGCCACCTCGATCCGCTCGTATCAGTCACTGCTCGTGCCGGGCCTGCTCCAGACCGAGGGGTACGCCCGAGCGGTGTTGGGGACCGGTGGCCTGCTCCCGTCTGACGAGGTTGCGCAACTGGTGGGCGGACGGTTGGAACGACAGGTCCTGCTCGACCGCGACCCTCCAGCCCAGTTGGTTTTCGTGATCGACGAGGCGGTGCTCCATCGACTGGTTGGTGATCGCATGACCATGGCCGGACAGGTGGCCCACTTGGCGGCCGTCGCCGACCGGGAACATGTGCAGGTGCGGGTAATTCCGCTCGGTGGACCCTGGCACACCGGTCTGGCCGGGCCGTTCATGCTGGCACGGCTGCCCGACGGCAGCGAGTTGGCCTATCTGGACAATCAACTCCGTGGTGAGCTGGTGACCGAGAGCACAGACGTTGCTAGCCTGGGCAGGAGATGGGAGAGCGTGGCCGGCGAGGCGCTGCCTGCTCGTCGATCGCACGAGCTGATCCGGGAAGCGGTGGAGAGATGGACGTGATCGAGCCCCGCTGGCGTACCGCCAGCCGCAGCAGCAACAACGGTGGTGACTGTGTCGAGGTGGCGGACAACCTGCCCGGCCGGGTGCTGGTGCGGGACAGCAAGGACCGGGCCGGCGGCACGCTGAGCTTCACTCCCGACGTGTGGCGCACCTTCATCGTCGCCACCTCCCGCTGAGTCCCGGGGTGTGGATCGGGCCTGAGCCCCGCGTGGTGGACCACGGCGGGTGGGCTCAGGCCGTACCCCAGGTGTAGGTCTGCTTGCGGAGCTTGAGATAGACGAACGCCTCGGTGGCGAGCACCCCGGGCACCGACCGTAGCCGTTGCAGGATCTCCAGCAGGTGGGCGTCGTTGCGGCAGACCACCTCGGCGAGCAGGTCGAACGAGCCGGCGGTGATCACCACGTAGTCGATCTCCTCGAATCCTGCCAGCCGGTCGGCGACGGCCTCCAGGTCGCCGTCGGTGCGCAGGCCGATCATGGCCTGGCGGGGGAAGCCGAGCTGGAGCGGGTCGGTCACCGCGACGATCTGCATCACCCCGGCGTCGAGCAGTCGCTGCACCCGCTGGCGGACGGCCGCCTCGGAGAGCCCGACCGCCTTGCCGATGGTCGCGTACGGCCGGCGGCCGTCCTCCTGTAGCTGCTCGATGATCTGTTTCGCCACGTCGTCCAACAGCGCGTGACTGGCACCGTCGCGCACCGCGACGCGCCGGCCGCCGGCACCGTTCTCCTGCTGTCGGATCGTCATCGACCGCTCCCCATGTCGGTTCCCCCAGCCGAGCCTAGTGCTATGGCGCAGTCTGGCGTAATTCGTCGTCAAAGGTTATTGCGGCAACGGAATCCCTTGTGGGGCTGGTCACCTCATGCCAGGATCGGTCGTCTCAGGCACCCGACCCCTCCCGCCGGCGCCGCACCCCCGTCCCCGCCGCCGACGGACGACCCCCTAGGAGTCGTCACATGCGTACTCCCCTCCGGCCCCTCACCCGGCGTGGACTGCTCACCGGCACCCTCGGATCGGCCGCCCTGCTCGCCGCGGGCGGCAGCCTCGCCGGCTGCGGCACCAAGGCCGCGACCCAGACCGAGGACGGCTGCAAGAGCGACGACCTGTCGGCCACGGAGAAGACCCTCGCCTTCTCCAACTGGCCGCAGTACATGGACGTGGACGACAAGGACGCCGCGAAGCGCCCCAGCCTCGACGCGTTCGTCGCCGCCAGCGGCATCAAGGTCACCTATACCGAGGACATCAACGACAACAACGAGTTCTTCGGCAAGGTACAGAACCAACTGGCCGGCTGTCAGAGCACCGGACGGGACATCATCGTCCTGACCGACTGGATGGCCGCCCGGATGATCCGGCTCGGCTGGATCCAGAAGCTCGACCCGGCCAAGCTGCCGAACGTGGCGGCCAACCTGCTGCCGTCACTGCGCGGGCGTTCCTTCGACCCGGAGGACCGGACCGCCGTGCCGTGGCAGTCCGGCCTCGCCGGGCTGGCCTACAACGGCAGCGTGACCGGGGAGATCCGGACCGTCGACGAGCTGCTCACCCGTGCCGACCTCAAGGGCAAGGTGACCGCCCTGTCGGAGATGCGGGACACCATGGGGCTGCTGCTCTCCTCGAACGGGCACGACCCGGCGAAGTTCACCCCCGCCCAGTTCGACGACGCGCTCACCAAGCTGCGCAAGGCCGTCGAGTCCAAGCAGATCCGCCGGTTCACCGGCAACGACTACGCCCCCGACCTGGCCAAGGGGGACATCGCCGCGTGCATCGGCTGGTCCGGCGATGTGATCCAGCTGGCCGGCGACAACCCCAAGGTCAGGTTCGTCGCCCCGGACTCCGGGGTGATGCTGTTCAGCGACAACATGCTGGTGCCGAACAAGGCCAGCCACCGGGCCAACGCCGAAGCGCTGATCGACTACTACTACCAGCCGGCGGTGGCCGCCAAGCTGGCCGCCTACGTCAACTACATCTGCCCGGTCAAGGGCGCCCAGGCCGAGATGGAGAAGATCGACCCGGAGCTGGCCGCCAACCCGTTGATCTTCCCGGACGACGCCCTGCTGGCGAAGTCGAAGGTCTTCATGGCCCTGGACGAGAAACAGGAGAAGGAATACGAGTCGAAGTTCCAGCAGGTCATCGGGGCGTGACCGGGATGGCGAACGAGGCACCGGGCGGTGACCTGCGGCTGGCCCACCTGACCAAGCGGTTCGGCGTCTTCACCGCCGTCGACGATCTCAGCCTGACCGTCCCGCAGGGCTCCTTCTTCGCCCTGCTCGGGGCGTCCGGCTGCGGCAAGACCACCACCCTTCGGATGATCGCCGGGCTGGAGGAGCCCACCGCCGGCCAGGTGCTCCTGGGCGACCGGGACATCGCCCGGCTGCGGCCGTACCAGCGACCGGTCAACACGGTCTTCCAGAGCTACGCGCTCTTTCCGCACCTGGACATCGCCGAGAACGTGGCCTTCGGGCTGCGGCGGCGCGGGATCCGCAGGGTCGGCGACCAGGTCCGCCGGATGCTGTCGCTGGTCCAGCTCGACGGCTACGAACGGCGTCGCCCGGCCCAGCTCTCCGGCGGCCAGCAGCAGCGGGTCGCGCTGGCCCGCGCCCTGATCAACCACCCGCAGGTGCTGCTGCTCGACGAGCCGCTCGGCGCGCTCGACCTGAAGCTGCGCCGGCAGATGCAGATCGAGCTGAAACGCATCCAGACCGAGGTCGGCATCACCTTCGTGCACGTCACCCACGACCAGGAGGAGGCCATGACGATGGCCGACACGGTCGCGGTGATGAACGCCGGCCGGATCGAGCAGCTCGGCGCACCGGCCGAACTCTACGAGTACCCGGCCACCGCGTTCGTGGCGAACTTCCTCGGCCAGTCCAACCTGCTCGCCGCCGACGCCGCCGGACCGGCCGGGTCCGAGGTGCCGGTCACCGCGCACGGCGTGCGCTTCTCGGTGCCCGTCGACCGTGCCCGCACCGACCGGGGTCCGGTCTACCTGGGGGTACGTCCCGAGAAGCTGCACCTGGTCGACACCGCCGACCAGGTGCCCACCGGCCACCAGCACGTCGAGGGGGTGGTCACCGACGCGGCGTACGTGGGGGTGAGCACCCAGTACCTGGTGCGTACCGGATGGGGCAGTGAACTGTCCGCGTTCACGGCGAACAGCGGGCTGGTCGGGCAGCGGCCGGTCGGCGCGTCCGTGGTGGCGCACTGGGATCCCCGGCACGCCTTCCTGCTGCCCCGCGAGCCGGGCCAGGACGACCGGACCACCCCGCTGCTCGACGCGCCGGTCGGGGCACCGTCGTGACCGCACTGGCGCAGTTGGGCGGTGGAACCCCGGTGACCGGAGGATCCCCGTCGACCCCGCCACCGGTCCGGGCCGGTCGGCACCGGCTGCTGCCGTACCTGCTGCTGGTGCCGGGGGCGGTCTGGCTGCTGGTGTTCTTCGCCGTGCCCCTGGTGCAGCTCGCCGCCGCCAGCCTCTACGACCCGGCCGGCTCGCTCTCCACCGGCTACACGTTGACCTGGGCGTTCGACAACTATCCGGAGGCGGTGCGGGCGTACTGGCCGCAGTTCGCCCGGTCGTTCGGCTACGCCGGGGCGGCGTTGCTGCTGGCGCTGCTGCTGGGCTACCCGCTGGCGTACGCGATCGCGCAGAAGGCCGGCCGGTGGAAGAACCTGCTGCTGGTCTGCGTGGTCGCCCCGATGTTCACCAGCTTCCTGGTGCGCACCCTGGCCTGGAAGACCATCCTGTCGGACAACGGCGCGCTGGTCGGGCTGCTGCGGGACGTGCACCTGCTCGGCCCGGACGGGCGGCTGCTCGCCACCCCGGTCGCGGTGGTGCTCGGGTTGACGTACAACTTCCTGCCGTTCCTGGTCCTGCCGTTGTACGCGAGCCTGGAGCGGCTCGACTACCGGCTGCTGGAGGCGGCCGGCGACCTGTACGCCAGCCCGCTGCACACCTTCCGGAAGGTCACCCTGCCGCTGTCCATGCCCGGCCTGACCGCCGGCACCCTGCTCTTCTTCATCCCGGCGACCGGCGACTACATCAACGCCGAACTGCTCGGCACCCCCAACGAGTACATGATCGGCAACGTCATCGACTCGGCGTTCCTGGTCCGGTTGGACTACCCGCAGGGTGCCGCCCTGTCGTTCCTGCTGATGGCCGCGATCCTCGCGGTCGTCTTCGTCTACCTACGCAGATCCGGCACGGAGGAGGTGCTGTGAGCGCGAGGAGCGCAGCGCAGCGGAGCCCCGCAGTCGCGAGCGGGAGGGCGGTCCGGTGAGCGCGAGGAGTGCAGCGCAGCGGAGCCCCGCAGTCGCGAGCGGGAGGGCGGTCCGGTGAGCGCGAGGAGTGCAGCGCAGCGGAGCCCCGCAGTCGCGAGCGGGAGGGCGGTCCGGTGAGCGCGAGGAGTGCAGCGCAGCGGAGCCCCGCAGTCGCGAGCGGAGGCAGGCTCCGATGAGGGTGTCGCGGTGGTTGGCCGACCGGTGGGTGATGATCGTCGCCCTGCTGGTGCTCGGCTACCTGTTCCTGCCGATCGCCGTGGTGGCCGGGCTGTCCCTCAACCGCCCGTCCAGCCGGCTGTCCTACGACTTCCACGAGTTCACCCTGGACAACTGGCGACAGCCCTGCGCCACCCCCGAGATGTGCGACGCGGTGGTCCGCAGCGTGCAGATCGGGTTCATCGCCACCGTCGGGGCCACCCTGATCGGCACTCTGATGGCGTTCGCCCTGGTCCGGCACCGGTTCCGGGGGCGCAGCGGGGTCAACCTGCTGATCTTCCTGCCGATGGCGACGCCGGAACTGGTGATGGGCACCTCGCTGCTCGCCCTGTTCGTCTCGGCCGGGGTGCCGCAGGGCTTCTGGACCATCGTCATCGCGCACGTGATGTTCTGCGTGTCGTTCGTGGTGGTGACGGTCAAGGCCCGGCTCGCCGGGATGGACCGGCGGCTGGAGGAGGCCGCGATGGACCTCTACGCCAGCGAGTGGCAGACGTTCCGCCGGATCACCCTGCCGCTGGTGCTGCCCGGCATCGTGGCCGCCGCGCTGCTGGCCTTCTCGCTGAGCTTCGACGACTTCATCGTGACGAACTTCAACGCCGGCACCACCGTCACCTTCCCGATGTACGTCTGGGGTGCCGCCCAGCGGGGCATCCCCCCACAGGTCAACGTGATCGGCACGGCGATGTTCGGGATCGCCCTGCTGCTCGTCGGGCTGAGCATGCTGCGCGGTCGACGGGCACGACGGGCCGCGCTCCCGGTCGCCGACGTGACCGGTCGACGGGCGACAGGCCCGTCGTGATCCTCCCGCATACCGGCCGGGCGCTCGTCGAGGCGACGCCCGGCCGGTTTGCGCACCACCACCCCGATCCTCCCCGTCCGGCCGCCGACATCCACCTCACCCGCTGGTCGCCGGCCCGCGCCGACGCGTACGCGCACGACGACCGGCGTCAGCACTGGTTCCGTACGCTCGATCGTCTTGGTTTGGGGTTCGATTCCTGATGCGTATCCTGCTCGTCGGTGCCGGTGGGGTCGGCTCCGCCGCCGTCGCCATCGCCGCCCGTCGGTCCTTCTTCGCCACCGTCGTCGTCGCCGACTACGACCTGACCCGGGCCGAGCGGGCCGTCGCCGGACACGGCGACCGGTTCGTCGCGGCCCGACTCGACGCCTCCTCGGCGGACGCGGTCGCCGCGCTCTGCCGGGAGCACCGGATCACCCACGTGCTCAACGCGGTCGACCCGCGCTTCGTCATGCCGATCTTCGACGGGGCGTTGGCCGCCGGGGTCGACTACCTCGACATGGCCATGTCGCTGTCCCACCCGCACCCGGCTCGGCCCTACACCCAGACCGGGGTGAAGCTCGGCGACGAGCAGTTCGCCGCCGCCTCCGCCTGGGCGGACGCCGGCCGGTTGGCGCTGTGCGGCATCGGTATCGAGCCGGGCCTGTCCGACGTGTTCGCCCGGTACGCCGCCGACGAGCTGTTCAGCGAGATCGACGAGATCGGCATCCGGGACGGCGCGAACCTCACCGTCGACGGGTACGACTTCGCCCCGTCGTTCTCCATCTGGACCACCATCGAGGAGTGCCTGAACCCGCCGGTCATCTGGGAGCGGGACCGGGGCTGGTACACCACCGAACCGTTCAGCGAACCGGAGGTGTTCGACTTCCCGGCGGGTATCGGCCCGGTGGAGTGCGTCAACGTCGAACACGAGGAGGTCCTGCTGATCCCGCGCTGGGTCAAGGCCAGGCGGGTCACCTTCAAGTACGGCCTCGGCGACGAGTTCATCGAGGTGCTGAGGGCGCTGCACAAGGTCGGTCTCGACTCGACCACCCCGGTGTCGGTGCGCGGCGTGCAGGTCTCACCCCGCGACGTGGTGGCGGCCAGCCTGCCCGACCCGGCCACCCTCGGCGACCGGATGCGCGGCAAGACCTGCGCCGGCACGTACGTCACCGGTACCGGACCCGACGGGCGGCCCCGCCGGGTCTACCTCTACCACGTGGTCGACAACGAGTGGTCGATGCGGGAGTACGGCCACCAGGCGGTGGTCTGGCAGACCGCGGTCAACCCGGTGGTGGCGCTGGAACTCCTCGCCACCGGCGGCTGGTCCGGCGTCGGCGTACTCGGCCCGGAGGCGCTGCCCCCGCGCCCCTTCCTCGACCTGCTCACCGACTACGGCTCCCCCTGGCGACTAGAAGAACGCTAACCCCCCACCCCACCCCCCACCCGCCCCGCCCCGCCCGCCCCCGCCCGCCCCGCCCCCGCCCGCCCTGCCCCCGCCCGCCCTGCTCGTCGATCATGGAGTTGTGGTGGGTGATTGGCGGGATTTCATGACTTTTGCGGGCCACCACAACTCCATGATCGAGAAGGGGAGTGGGGTGGGGGTGTGGATGAGGGTGGGGGTTGTCCACAGGGGGTGGCGGGGAGGTGGGGCGGTGGGCAGGGTGGGTGACTGTGGCGGAGCGGCTGTTTCGATACTCGGAGTTGTTGTCGGCTGGATGGAGTCGGGAGGGGATTCGGCGGGCGGTCGGGGAGGGGGGACTGCGCCGGTGGTCGCGGGGTGTCTACGGGCCGGGGAAGGTGGGTGGGCTGAGGGGTTTGGGTGGACCGGGGGAGCTAGGTGGGCCGGGGGGTTTCGGTGGGCCAGAGAGTGTCCGGTCAGCGGGGAGTGTCGGTTGGTCTGGGGGTTTTGGTGGGCCGGGGGGTGCCGGTGGGCCTGGGACTGCCGGTGGGCCCGGGTATGCCGGTCGACCTGGGACTGCCGGTGGGCCGGGGTATGCCGGCGGGCCTGGGAGTGCCGGCGGGCCTGGGAGTGCCGGTGGGCCTGGGGGCGCCGGTGGGCCGGGGAGTGGCTGGTCGGCGGGGAGTTCCTGGTCGGCGGGGGACAGTCGGCGTCCGAGGGGTGCGGGTGGGGTGGCGGGTGAGGAGGGTGCCCGATGGCAGGCGCTCCTGCACCGGCTTCCGGAGGGGACGGTCGTCGGCTTCCATTCGGGTGCTCGTCTGCACGGGTTCGGCACCGTACCCAGCGAGGATCTCCATGTGATCGTGCCCGGCGGTGGCCGCGTGCCGCAGATCCGGGGTGTCGTGGTGCATCAGGCGGTGCTTGCCGTACCTGATCCGGTCCTGCTGGCCGGCCTGCCGTGCGCACCGGCGGACCGGTGCGCGGTGGACCTGGCCCGGACGGTCGCCCGGTTGGACGCGCTGCCACTTCTCGACCTGTGCCTGCGGGTGGGTGCCTGTCGTCCCGGGGAGTTGACCGCCGAGCTTTCCCGACACGCGCGGTTGCGGGGTGTCGACCAGGCGCGGCAACTGGTGCGGCTCGCCGACCCCAGGTCGGAGTGCCGGCAGGAGAGCCAGCTCCGGCTCGTCCTGATCGACGGTGGGTTGCCGACACCGGAACCACAGATCTGGGTGTCGGATGACGAGGGCTTCCGGCGCTACCGGCTGGACCTCGGATACCGACGATCACGGGTCGGTATCGAATACGATGGATTGTCCCACTTTGACCGCGCCCGTATGAACCACGACCGTGCCCGGATGAACTGGCTGGCGGCTCGCGGCTGGCGCATGCGCCACTTCACCGCCCGGGACCTCTACCGCCGCCCCTCCCTCATCACCACCCAAATATCCGACCTTCTCCGCACCTGACACCGCCCCTGGCTGATCGATCATGGAGTTGTGGCGGGCGGGAATCAGCATCAAAGGGGCAGAAAGGCCACCATAACTCCTTGATCGACGGGGTGGAGTGGGGGTTGGGTTGAACGGGGGGCGGGTCGGGGCCGTATCAGGCGGTGCAGGCAACATCAGGCGGGGCAGTCAACGGCGACGACGGGAGACGTGGTGAAGGTGCAGCGCAAGCACGTACTGGCGGCGGGGGTGGCGGCGGTCGCCACGGCGGTCGTGGCGGTGGGGACCGGCTTCGGGTTCGCCGACACCACGTCCGCCCGGCCGAGCCTCTGCTCCGGGCCGGTCACCTTCTCCGCCGAGGGTGGGAAGCCCGCCGCGACGAGTGACCGGTTCCCGGTGGGGACACGGTTGCGGGTGACGAACCTGGACAACGGGAAGGTGACCACGGTGTCGGTGAGCGGGCCGTCGGGCAGTTGTGTGCTGCTCAACGCCGCCGCGATGGAGCTGGTCCGGGAGCCCGGCAAGAACGTGATCCGCCGCAACGTGGTCGAGCGGGTCGGCGTCGACGCGCCGGCGGCCCCCGCCCCCGGCGAGACCCGCCCCGGCGCGGCCCAGCCGCCGGTCACCCTGCGGCCGGTACCGTCGTCGACCGGCGCGGTCGTCCAGCCCGGCGGCGTGTGCAGCGGCTCGGTCACCTTCTCCGCCGAGGGTGGGAAGCCCGCCGCGACGAGTGACCGGTTCCCGGTGGGGACACGGTTGCGGGTGACGAACCTGGACAACGGGAAGGTGACCACGGTGTCGGTGAGCGGGCCGTCGGGCAGTTGCGTGTTGCTCAACGCCGCCGCGATGGAACTGCTGCGCGAGCCCGGCAAGAACGTGATCCGGCGCAACCTGGTCGAGCTGGTGCGCTGAGCGCGTCCCGGTCACCCCGGGGTGTGGACGTCAACCGAAGGCGGCCTCCAGGATGTCCATGCCCCGGGCCAACTCGTCGTCGGAGATGACCAGCGGCGGCAGGAACCGCAACACGTTGCCGTAGGTGCCGCAGGTGAGGGTGAGCAGGCCGGCGGCGTGACAGGCCGCCGAGACGGCGCTGGCGGCGGCCGGGTCCGGGACCAGGCTGCCCGGCCGGACCAGCTCTACGGCCAGCATCGCGCCCCGGCCGCGTACCTCGGCGATCCGGGGATCGCGGGCGGCGACGGCCCGCAACCGGTCGGCGAGGACCGCGCCGATCCGGCGGGCGGCGGCGGCCAGGTCCAGCTCCCGCATCGTGGCGATGCTGGCCAGGGCCGCCGCGCAGGCGATCGGGTTACCCCCGTAGGTGCCGCCGAGGCCGCCGACGTGCACCGCGTCCATCAGCTCCGCCCGGCCGGTCACCGCCGCCAGCGGCAACCCCCCGGCGATCCCCTTGGCCAGGGTGACCAGATCCGGGACCACACCCTCGTGGTCGCAGGCGAACCAGTCACCGGTACGGCAGAAGCCGGTCTGGATCTCGTCGGCGACGAACACCACCCCGGCCGCCGTCGCCCACTCCCGCAGCGCCGGCAGGAAACCCGTCGCCGGTACGACGAAACCGCCCTCGCCCTGGATCGGCTCGATCAGCAGCGCGGCCACGTTCTCCGCCCCGACCTGCTTCTCCACCAGGTCGATCGCCCGCGCCGCCGCCTGCGCCCCGGTCAGCCCGCCGTCGCGCAGCGGGTACGACACCGGCACCCGGTGGATCTCCCCGGCGAACGGCCCGAACCGGTGCTTGTACGGCATGTTCTTCGCGGTCAACGCCATGGTCAGGTTGGTCCGGCCGTGGTACGCGTGCTCGAAGACCACCAGCGCCTGCCGGCCGGTGGCGTGCCGGGCGATCTTCACCGCGTTCTCCACCGCCTCGGCACCCGAGTTGAACAGCGCCGACCGCTTCGCGAAGGTGCCCGGGGTCAGTGCGTTGAGCTGCTCGCAGACCGCCACGTACGACTCGTAGGGCGCAACCATGAAACAGGTGTGGGTGAACCGTTCGACCTGCGCCCGCACCGCCTCGACGACGCGCGGGGCGGCGTTGCCGACGCTGGTGACCGCGATGCCGGCCGCGAAGTCGATCCACTCCCGCCCCTCGACGTCGACGATGGTGCCGCCGCTGGCGGTGTCCACGTACGAGTCGATGACGCTGCCGACGCCACGGGCCACCGCAGCACCCCGCCGCCGGTGCAGCTCCGCGCTGGAGGCCGTCGGGCCGTCCGCTGTTCGCGGCTGCGGGGCTCGCAGGTTCGGCTCGTTCCTCGCGCTCGCTGGGTCGTCCGCTGTTCGCGGCTGCGGGGCTCGCAGGTTCGGCTCGTTCCTCGCGCTCGCTGGGTCGTCCGCTGTTCGCGGCTGCGGGGCTCGCAGGTTCGGCTCGCTCCTCGCGCTCACGGGTCAACCCCCGAAGTGGTGCATGACGTGCTTGACCCGGGTGTAGTCCTCCAGGCTGTAGACCGACAGGTCCTTGCCGTGCCCGGAGTGCTTGAAACCGCCGTGCGGCATCTCCGACACGAACGGGATGTGGGTGTTCACCCAGACACAGCCGAAGTCGAGCCGGCGGGTCATCCGCATCGCCCGGTCGTGGTCGCGTGTCCAGACCGAGGCGGACAGGCCGTAGTCGACGCCGTTGGCCCAGCGCACCGCCTCGTCCTCGTCGGTGAACCGCTGCACCGAGATGACCGGGCCGAACACCTCCTGCTGGACGATCTCGTCGGCCTGGCGTACCCCGGAGACCACGGTGGGGGAGTAGAAGTAGCCGCGCTCACCCACCCGCGCGCCACCGGTGTGCAGTTCGGCATGGTCGGGTAGCCGGTCGACGAAGCCGCCCACCCGGTCGAGCTGGTCGGCGTTGTTCAGCGGGCCGTAGAGCACGTCGGGGTCGTCGGGGCCGCCGGTGCGGGTGGTGCGGGCCTGCTCGGTGAGGGCCGCCACGAAATCGTCGTGCAGGCCGGGGCCGACCAGCACCCGGGTCGCGGCCGTGCAGTCCTGGCCGGCGTTGAAGTAGCCGCCCGTCGCGATCGCCTCGGCGGCCGCCGAGACGTCCGCGTCGTCGAAGACCACCACCGGGGCCTTGCCACCAAGCTCCAGGTGGGTGCGCTTGAGGTCCGGCGCGGCGGCGGCGGCGACCTCCATGCCGGCCCGGGTCGAGCCGGTGATCGACACCAGCTGCGGGGTCGGATGCGCCACCAGGGCGCGACCGGTGTCCCGGTCGCCACAGACCACGTTGAACACCCCCGGCGGGAAGAACTCGGCGGCGATCTCGGCCAGCAGCAGCGTCGACACCGGCGTGGTGTCCGACGGCTTCAACACCACCGTGTTGCCGGCCGCCAACGCCGGGGCGATCTTCCAGACCGCCATCATCAGCGGATAGTTCCACGGGGTGACCTGCGCGCACACGCCGATCGGCTCCCGCCGCACGTACGAGGTGTGCCCCGCCAGGTACTCCCCGGCAGAGCGGCCCTCCAGCATCCGGGCCGCCCCGGCGAAGAACCGCAACTGGTCCACCGCCGGCGGCAGCTCCTCCTCGGCGGTGAGCTGGCGCGGCTTGCCGGTGTTGCGTACCTCCGCGTCGACCAGCTCGTCGGCCCGGGCCTCCACCGCGTCGGCGAGCTTCAACATCGCCCGCTGCCGCTCCGCCGGGGTGGTGTCCCGCCAGGTCTCGAAGGCGGTGGCGGCGGCCCGCATCGCCGCGTCCACGTCCGCCGCGCCGGAGACGGGCGTCCGGGCGAACACCTCGCCGGTACAGGGGTCGATCAGATCGGCGTGACCGCCGTCCACCGGGTCGACGGAGGTCCCGTCGACGAAGTTGCGCAGCTGCTGGTCGCTCATGATGAGGTCGCTCCAGGGATGGCGGGGAGTCGGATCAGCGGAGGTAATCGCAGTCTGACTGCCATCTTGGCTACTGAATTCGCGGCAGACAAGGGCTTGAGCCACTGTTTCCGTGCGGCTGCGGGGCCTCCCGTGCCGTCGGTGCGCGGCCGGGAGCGTCCCGACGTCTCACCAGGTGCCGTCGTCGCGGACCCGGGGCGGCGCAAGGCCGAGGAGCAGGGTGGTCAGCGCGGCGTCGATGTCGTCCCCGAGGAACCATTCCCCGGCCTGGTCCAGCGCGAACACCCGGCCGCGCTCGTCGACGGCCAGGATGCCGTCCGGATGCTCCGCGCCGATCGGGAACAGGGGTACGCCGAGCACGGCACCGAAGTCCGCCAGGGTGTCGACGGTGTACGCGGCGTGTACCGGATCGACGGAGAACCGCGAGATCCACACCTGCCGCCCCGGACCACGCCGACTGCTCTCCAGCGAGGGAAAGCGGCTCAGGGCATCCAGCGCCGCTGGGAAATCAGAGTGCCCGTGCCGCATCTCCCGGGCTTCGAGGATCGCTGTTCTCGCCAGAGCCTCGTCGCCGACATCGGGTTCCCAGCCCCCTTCCACCAGCGCATGAGCAACCTCCGCGACGAACCGGTCAGGCACGGGGGCCGCTGCCGGCTCCGGTCGCCACTGCCGGGTGAACGCCAGTTCCGACCAGCCGAGGACCGCGAAGTGCACCAGGAACTCGAGGCAGGAGTCGCACGGGCGTTCCGCCGGGCCGCCCTGCGGGTCGCCGGGCTCGCGGACCAGGAAGACGTCCACTCCGGTCGCCAGGAGCAGCGACTGCGCCTCACGCATGGTCAGCGGGGGCTGGCCGGCGGTGGCACGGCGGTGGTCGTACTCGTGCAGGACGTCGGAGACGACGACCATCTCGGCGTGCCGGTCGCCTCCGCGTACCAGGTGCCCCGGGGGTAGCTGGTCCAGGTAGGCCTGGACCAGTGGGTGATGCCGCAGCGCCACCTCGCCCTTGACGCCGTGACCGAGGTAGGTGCGGCCCTCGACGGTCAGGTGCGCCACGGTGGCGGGCGTCGGCAGCCGACGGATCTCGCGCCGCAGCAGGCTGGCCGGGTCGACGGTCCGTGGGGCGGGCGGTCCGGCGGGACGGCTGCGGCGGTACATCTGCTGTACCACGGCGGCCGGCACCCGTGGCCAGGTGGTGACCTCGCCGGTCTCCTTGTCGACGACGGTGGTCGGCAGGTCGCCGGGATTCGTGTCCACCGCACGGTCGATGGTCGACCGGATCACGTATCCCAGGTCAAACTCGTCGAGCGTGGCCCGGCACTCGTGGCCGAGTCGCCGCGAGTCACGGCGTGCCCACACCTCGGCGAGCTGCTCGGCCTGTCGGCGATCGATCACGGTCCGAAACTACCGGACCCCACAGGATCGTGGCAGCCGGTATGGTTCGGCTGACTGACGGTGACCGGGGAGGGTGGCCTTGGCCGAGAGGGTGGACCGGGACGCGAACCATGCGCTCCGGGCGCGGTTCGACGAGGTTTACGGCCAGTACCGACGGTTGCGGTCCGGCATGGACGATCTTCGGTCCGCCCTGACCGAGTTGCGGGTCACCGAGCGTTCGGACGACGGCCAGGTCACCGCGACGGTGGGGGCGCGAGGTGAGCTGATCTCGGTGGAGCTGGCCGGCGAGGTCTATCACGACCGTGATCACCACGCGCTGGGCCGGAAGATCACCACGACGATACGCCGGGCCTGCGCCCGAGCGGCCACGGCCACCCAGGAACTGGTCTCCGCCCACCTGCCGGCCGGCTCGCCATCGGTGGAGTTCCTGCGTACGGGCGACGTCGACACCCTGTTCGGGCGAGCCGACACGGTGCTCCGGCGGGAGGACGAACGGCATGGGTGAGGGGCGACTCTGGCTCGACCCGGGCCGGGCCCGGCGGGGCGGCACCGACCTGCGCCTGGCCGGCGAGTCGGTGTCGGCCCGGCGGGCCGGCCTCGGCGGGGAGATCGCGGCGGCCAGCGCACCCCGACCGTGGGGCCGGGACGACATCGGCGCCGCCTTCGAGAAGAGCTACCGGTCCCACGAGGAGACCCTGCTGCGCGCCTGGGCCGGGCTCGGCCGGTCGCTGGAGGGGCTCGGCACCGACGTGGTGACCTCGGTCGACGCCAACGTGCGCACCGACGCGGCGACCGGCCGGCGCATCGACGGGGTGGCCGACCCGGGCCGTCGGCGCTGACCTGCGGGACATGCCGTGACCGTGCTGCCGAGTCCGATCCCGCACCCCCTCGATTTCAGCCCCTGGGAGCTGCCGGGCTGGATCTACGAGGCGCTCGACTGGGTGGTCGGTGTGGAGTGGCCGGAGGGGAACGAACGCGCCGTCTGGGACCTCGCCGACCAGTGGTACGCCGTGGCGGGCGCGCTGACCGGCCCGCGTGCCGACGCGATCGCCGCCGCCACCGAGGTACGCAGCGGATACGGCGGAACGGGGGCGGTCCCGGACGCGTTCGAGGTGGCCTGGCGACGGCTGGCCGAGGGCGACGACGCTCCACTGTCGGTGCTGCTCGCGGTCAGTACCGACCTGGGCCGCCTGGTCGAGGAGTGCGGCTGCGACATCGAGGCCGCCAAGATCGAGGTGTGGATCGAACTCGGCATCCTGGTCGTGGAGTTGCTCGCGCTGGCCGTCGCCGCCGCGCTCACCGCCGGGGTCGCGTCGCCGGCTGCCGGCGCGGCGGTCACCGCCAGTCGGCTGGTGATCCAGCAGATCTTCCGTCGGTTGACGGCGCAACTGGCCAAGAAGGCGCTCCGGCAGGGCCTCAGGGAAGCGGGTGAGCGGGCCGCCAGGGAGGTGGTCAAGGGTGGGATGCGCGGGCTCGGCAAGCGGGCGGTCCAGGGGGGTCTGTACGAGGCGGGGGAGGAGGCCGGCGTCAGCCTGGCGACGCAGGCGTACCAGAACTCGACCGGTCGCCGGCACGGCCTCGACCTGGCCGACCTGGGTGCGTCGGCGGTCGGTGGGTTGGCCGGTGGTGCGGTCGCACCGCTGGCCGGCCTGGGACGGCACGCCACCGGCCGGGGCGCCCGGGTCGGTGAGCACTTCGGCCGCGAGATGACCGGCGAGGTGCTCGCGGAGGGTGCGGCGGGACTGGCCACCGGCCAGGGTGTGCTGTCGCTGGAGGAGGCGAGCCGGGCTGCCGTCTCCGGGGTCGGCGGCGCGGCGACCGGCCAGGCGGACGCCGCGTTGCGTGCCCGGCTCGACGGTCGGCTGCACGCGTTGGCCGACGCGACCCCGGTGTCCACGGCCCTTCCCGGCCCACCGCCGTCGGTGCCGGCCGGCGGTGACCGGGCAGACCCGTCCGCTGATGCTCCGGTGCGGTCGTCCGTCGAGGCCGCCGCACCGACGTTGGCCAGGACCATCGATCCGACCCCGGTGGCCGACGTCTCGGGCACCGCTGTGGACGCACCGTCGCCCCGTCCGCAGGTGCCGGCCGAGCACGGTGTCGTCGGCCAGGAGGCCCGGCCGACGGGGGTGAAGCCGGAGACACCGGCGGCTCCGCCGGCCATCGACCAGCCCGCCGACGCTGCTCCGGCGTCGGTCGCCGCCGCTTCGACACCGAGCCCCACCCTGTCGTCGGTCGTGACCGACACGGCGACGTCCCCGCCGACGGCAGGCCGATCCGTCGAGACGGCGAACTCGGCGGTCGCCACTCCACCCGGTGCCGACGCCGCACAGGTCAACCCGGCCGCCAGTGCGACGACAGTGGGCGGACCATCGGTGGGAACCGCGTCGTCGCCCACAGCGGACGCCTCGTCGGGACGCACCGCCTCGGCCGTTCCCACGGCCGGAGTCCCGTTCGGGTCACCACCCGGTGTCGCGGTGGGGTCGGCACCGACGGCGGGTCCGCCGGCACAGGGCGGCGCACCACATGGAGCACCGCACGTCCCGCTCGTCGCCGGGAGCAGGCTTCCGGCCGCCGGGGCCGGGCCACCGGGCACCGAAGGCCACGGCGGGAGGCGGGGTGACTGGCGCTTTCCGCTGCTGGAGGCGCTGGCATCGGGGCCTGTGCGCCCACCCGCCACCGAGCCGGTCTCGCCGACGCCCCGGGCGGACGACGAGCCACCCCGCCCGAGGACACCGCAGTGGTACGCCGCCAGGTGGGCGGCCGAACGGGAGGCACTGGACCGGCGCCGCTACCAGGGCTACTTCGAGGCACAGCGACACTGGTTCGAGGACCGGCGACGAAGGGACGAGGCCGGCCGCTCGAAGAAGGTAGCCCGCAGGCGCGAGACGGTCGCCAGACGTGCTGCCCGCGAGGCGTTCGAACTTCAGCGTGAGGGCCGGTCGGCCCTGGCCACCTGGTTCCAGGGAATTGCCCGTCAGGCACAGCGTGACGCGAACGGCCACCAGGATCTCGCGGAAGCGATTCTTGCGGGCCGGGTGGCCCCGGACACGGTGTTCGTGGCGGACCCGGCCGACTTCTCCCGCATCAACGACGACGTGGCCGAGTTGGCGGTCGGTGGCGTCGAGACGGGCGACCGGTCGGCGCTGACCGGCGACGACGGTCCGCCGCCCATCGACCGTTCCCGCCGGTACGGGCAGGTCGGCGGGTTGCGGCCACCGCTGGCCCTGCACCAGACCGACCTCGAACGGCAGGTGCCTCGGCAGCCCGACGGCAGCGTGGTGCGGACCGCCGACCCCCGGCGGGGCGGGTGGTTCGCGCTGGCCAACGACGGCGGTCCGCAGGCCGACCCGACCCGGGGCATCAACTGCCTGGACTGCACCCTGTCCCTGTTCGAGACGTGGGTGCACGGTCGGCCGAGGGTCGCCGCGCCCCGGACCTTCGACGGCTACCTACAGGGTGACGTCCGGCGGCCGGTCAACGGTGAGGTCGACGGTCCCGGCCGGGTCGAGGAGGTCACCGGTGGACGGTTCCAGAAGCTCTTCGCCGTCGACGAGGGCGTCCCGCCGGGGCCGGCGGCGCTGCGCCGGTCCGTCGAGCGGGGCTACCGCAACCTGCATGACCAGCTCGTCCTGGGAGGCCACGGCAGCTACGCCTTCCTGATCACCGAGTGGGAGTACGGCGGTTCGCACGCCTGGGTGGCACTCAACCAGAACGGTGCGGTGCTCTACCTGGACCCGCAGGCGGGAACGGTTCACGAGCGCCCCCTCTACACCCACGCCGGGCGGCGACACCCCGACAACGTCGTCGGCATCGACGCGCTGATCCTCGGCGGGGACGCCCGGCCGATGCCGTTGGGCGGGCTGGCGCGGGGGCGGTTCAGTGTCCGTCCCGACCTGCCCGAGCATCCGCCGGCACCCGACGACGAGCAGGGGTACGGCGACCCGTACCTCAACCGTCTCCACCTGCTCGACGGACCCGGATCCGGCGAGTGGACGGGACCGGCGGGCGGGAATCCCGACCGGCGGCTTACACCGGCCGGCAGACCACCCGACGAGGAACCGCGGGGGGCATCGGATCAGTTGCCGCCGGAGCGCCCCGCCGGCCGGGTGCGGGAGTCGCTGGCGAGCGGCGTGGACCTCGACGGCGTTCTCCGTGCCGGACTGACGCCTGCGGAGATCGCCGCGTACGCCGATGCCTCGACGATCCGCCGGCTCGTCCCGCGGTTGGACGCGTCCGACGCGGCGGACGTGGCGAGCCTGCTCGGCGACCCGAGGGTCGTGCGGATGCTCGACGAAACCTGGCGTGATCCGCCCGACGGGCAACCGACCCTCGCCGACGCGTTGGTAAGACAGTTGGTGCAGCGTCCGGATCTGGCCCGCATGATCCTGGCAACGCCCGAACTGGCCAACTCCCTGACGGCGCGACCCCTGACTCTGCACCATCTCGCGGCCCACCCAGCAGCCCTCGACGCACTCGGATCGCTGCTCGACGAGGTGTCCGCACAGGGCGAGGACACGGTGCCGACTCCGCAACCACCGGTTCCCCTGCCGACACCGCTTTCTCCGGAACAGTTGCTGGTCAGCGCGAGGGTCGTGACCACCGGCGAGGATGTGAGACAGCCCGGGTTCGACCGTCGCCGCGCGGCAGACCCCGGCTACCGTGCGGCCTATCTCGATGCGTTGTACGCCGCTGCTGCCGTAGCGCAACGGGAGTTGAACAGAATCGCCGTCGACCTGGCACACGATGCGGGCAGAGCCGTCGGCTCAGCGGGCTGGCGGCGGAGCCCGAAGGACCGCCAGCGGGCCGAGGACAAGGTACGCAAGTACCGGGGTGACGTGTCGCGGCTGCGGGACCTTGCCGGTGCCAAGGTGGAGTTCGAGTCGCTGGACGATCTCTATCGGGGGCTCGACCGCCTACGCCGCTATCCCGGAATCCGGATTGTGCGCTGCGATGACAGGTTCGTCACCCCGCAGGAGAGCGGGTACCGGGACGTGCAGCTCGTTCTTGAGATGTCGAACGGCCACCTCGCTGAGTTTCGGCTGCACCTGGCGGCACTGGACGAGCTGGCTGTCTGGGAGCATGCCCTCTACGAGGTTCGTCGTGACCTGGACAGCCTTGCCCGGCAGGAAGGTCGAGCCCCTACCAGGGCGGAATGGGCACTCATGACCAGCATCCTGCGTCAGCAGCAGCGGTTGTTCTGGCGCGCGTTGATGTCGACGTTCGGGGAGAGGTGATGGTGGCACCGGGTACGGGCGCGACTCTGCCCAGCTATTACTCCTACTACGACTCTCCGGTGAAGGTCGTTTCAGCGGAGGACGGGACTCCACAGGTATGGCGCGTCGACATGGAGACGGGCGGTTGGCAGCGGGACGACAGCATCCTCGACGAACTCGTCTTCGCCGCCGCCGGTGAGGTCTCGAAGCGGTCTGCGGAGGAGTTCGTGCAGGATGTGGAGAGATACCGGTCTGACTACCTTGCCGGCGAGGGGCCGGTGTTCGCCCTGTACGAGACCGCAGCGGCGATTCTCGATACCGCACGGGGTGAGCGGCGTGAGCCCACCGCCCGGGAGCAGGCGATCGTGCGGGGTCTCAGACGGAAGACGTTCGTCATGTTCGAAGAGTCTCTCCGCTCCACCGGGGACCCGGCAGCCGATCCGGACGTGGGTACGTGAGTCGGGCGGCACTGCTGCTCTAGTGGCGAAACGGGTGCTTTGCGGTGCTCACATAGGGTGAAGCCATGGCTGACCCTGCTGCCGGTAGACGTCGTACCACCGCCTGGGTGTCGGGCCTGCTCGTGGGGATCGTCATCGGGTGGATCCTGTTCGAGGACGCCGTCGGCGTGGCGTTCGGGATCTCCATCGGCGTCGCCTTCGCGATCGCCTTCGGCGCCTTCGACACGAAGGCCGACCAGAAGGCCGCCGACGAGGAGGAGGACAAGGAGGCCGCCGGCAAGGAGGAGGACGGGAAGGCCGCCGGCAAGGAGGGCGACGGGCGTGACGGTGGATCGGGCTGAGCCGGCCGGGCAGCCGGAGCAGCACCGCGGCACCGGGCCGCAGGTGTCGACGGTCGCCGAGGCGATGGCCGTACAGGACCGGTTGCGGCCGTGCGTGGACCTGGTCGGGCCGGGTCCACGTCGGCCCGCCACGGTGGCCGGCCTCGATGTGGCGTACGCCGAGGACGGTGACCGGCTGGCCGCGGCCGTGACCGTCCTGGACGCCGCGACCCTGGAAGTGGTGGACCGGGCGGTCAGCGTCGGTCGGCCCGCCTTCGGGTACGTGCCGGGGCTGTTCGCCTTCCGGGAACTGCCGGCGCTGCTGGCCGCCCTGGACCGGCTGACCATCCGTCCCGAGCTGCTGGTCTGTGACGGGCACGGACTGGCCCATCCGCGCCGGTTCGGGCTGGCCTGCCACCTGGGCGTGGTGACCGGGCTCCCGGCGATCGGGGTGGGCAAGACCCCGCTGGTCGGCACGTGGAGCGGCCCCGGCCCGCGCCGGGGCGACAGCGCCCCGCTGGTGGACGCCGGTGAGGTGGTGGGGCGGGTGCTGCGTACCCGGGACGGGGTGAAACCGGTGTTCGTCAGTGTCGGGCATCGGATGGGACTGGACAACGCGGTCGACCAGGTGCTGACGCTGACTCCGCGCTTCCGGCTGCCGGAGACCACCCGTACCGCCGACGGGCTCTGCCGTGCCACGCTCGCGGCCGCCGCCGGCACCGGGTAACGCGGCCCACATGCGGGGTGCTCTGTCGCCGGGTGTCCGACTGAGCCGGTAGTAACCTGACCCGCGGCCCCCGCCGGGGCGGGAGGGTGAGGTGGGAGATGTCCGGGCGTCGGCAGGCGGCGCGGGTGATGACCGTCGGTGCGCTGCTCGGCGGGCTGGTGGCGGTCGGCGCGCTACCCGCGTACGCGGACTCGGACCGGGTGCGGGTGCGGGCCTCGGGCGGCTTCTCCGCCGGTGGTCCACCGGGCGGGGTCTCGATCGAGGTACGTAAGCGTACCGAGGGGTGCGTGCTGCTGCGCACCTCGCTGGGATTGAGCCTCGACGGGATTACCGCAGAGCAGGTGCGGGTAGAGGTGAGCGTCGGGGGGCGCTGGTCCGCCGTGCCGGTTTCCGGTGGCGGTGGCGTGGTGCGGGCTTCCCGTACCCCGTCGGCGGATCCGACGTTGTGCAAGGGGAAGAGCAGCATCGTCCGCTACCGGGTGGCGTTCCTCGCCGGAGCGCCGGCGGGTCGGCTGGGCGTCGTCGGTGAGGCGACGACCGCGGTCGGCCGGCTGATCGGCCGGGGCGCCGACACGTCCCGGGTCGGCGGGCGGGCCGCCGGCACCCCCACCCCGAGTCCGACCCCGACCAGGACACCCACGCCCACCCCCGACGCGACCACCCCCGCCTCCACGACGGAGCCGGTGGCCACCCAGGCCGTGCTCGCCGCCCCGCCGTCCGCCGGCCGGGCCGCCGCAGAGACCTCCGGAGGATCCATGATCATGCTCGCCGGCATCGCCCTGGTGGTCCTGGGTGCCGCGCTCATCGCCCTGCTGATCTTCCGGTCCCGCGCCGACCGGGCCGGTGCCGAGCCGGGCCGGGCCGCCGACCCGGGCGACTTCCCGGCCGTGCCGCAGCCCCGCAACCCGGTGCCGACCACCTACCGCTCCGGGGGCGCGGTGCCGGGTCCGCCCCCGCCGCCCAGCGGCCAGGTGTACGGGGGACAGCAGCCCGCCGGCCAGGTGTACGGCGGGCAGCAGTCCCCGTCTCCCGCCGGTCAGGTGTACGGCGGGCAGTCGTCGCCGTCCGTGCCCACCCGTACCGGCGGCCTGTACGGTGCGCCCGGCACCTACCCGGCGGTGACGCCCACCCCGCGCCCGGCCGGCGGCGTGTACGGTGCCCGCCCGGCCGCCGCCCCGGACCGCCCGGCCGCCGTCCCGCCCGTGCAGGGCCGGTCGGCCTCCGTTCCGCCCGCGGTTGCCCCGCCGGCCGCCGTTGCGCCGGTCCAGGAGCGACCGGCCGCTGTCCCGCCCGCGGTTGCCCCGCCGGTCGCGGACCGGCCGGCCGCCGTCCCGCCGGTCGCGGACCGGCCGGCCGCCGTCCCGCCGGTCGCGGACCGGCCGGCCGCCGTCCCGCCGGTCGCGGACCGGCCGGCCGCCGCCCCGCCGGTCGCGGACCGGCCGGCCGCCGCCCCGCCGGTCGCGGACCGGCCGGCGTCCGCTCCGCCTGCCGCCGTTGCGCCGGCCCCGGAGCGGTCGGCCTCCGTTCCACCGGCCGCCGAAGCGCCGGCTCCGGAGCGGCCCGTGTCCGTCCCGCCCGCTCCGGACCGGCCCGCCCCGACAACGATCATGCCCCAGCTCCCTGGCTAGCACGGGGCGGAGGCCAGCGCTCCGATACGCTCAGGGTCGTTGACGACCCCTGTCGAGGAGCTGAAACCGGTGTCTGACCTGTCCCAGATCGTGAAGGCGTACGACGTCCGTGGGACGGTGCCCGACCAGTGGGACGAACGGGTCGCGGAGGCGCTGGGCGCCGCCCTCACCCGGGTGCTCAACGAGTCCGGTGAACCCGGCGACGCCGTGCTGATCGCGCACGACATGCGGGCCACCGGTCCGGGGCTGGCGGCCGCCTTCGCCGCCGGTGTCCGGGCCGAGGGGCGGGCCGTGATCGAGCTGGGGCTGGCCTCCACCGACATGCTCTACTACGCCTCGGGGGCGCTGGGCCTGCCCGGGGCGATGTTCACCGCCAGTCACAACCCGGCGCAGTACAACGGCATCAAGATGTGCCGCTCCGGTGCCCGCCCGATCGGCCAGGACAGCGGGCTGGCCGACATCCGGGTCCGGGCGCAGGCGCTGCTGGACGGCGACGCCCGGCCGTCGGCCGGGTCGCCGGCCCCGGTCGACCGGCGCAACCTGCTGCCCGACTACGCGGCCCACCTGCGCAAGCTGGTCGACCTGTCGGCCATCCGTCCGCTCAAGGTGGTGGTCGACGCGGGCAACGGGATGGGCGGCTACACGGTGCCGAGTGTGCTCGGCGACGCGGTGCTGCCGGCGCTGCCGCTGGAGATCGTCCCGCTCTACTTCGAGTTGGACGGTACCTTCCCCAACCACGAGGCCAACCCGCTCGACCCGAAGAACCTGGTCGACCTCCAGCGGGCGGTGGTGGCGCACTCCGCGGACCTCGGCCTGGCCTTCGACGGGGACGCCGACCGCTGTTTCGTGATCGACGAGCGGGGCGAGCCGGTCTCCCCGTCGGCGATCACCGCCCTGGTCGCGGCCCGCGAGCTGGCCAAGCACCCGGGTTCCACGGTGATCCACAATTTGATCACCTCCCGGGCGGTGCCGGAGATCATCCGGGAGCACGGCGGTGAGCCGGTGGTGGCCCGGGTCGGCCACTCCTTCATCAAGGCCGAGATGGCCCGGACCAACGCGATCTTCGGTGGTGAGCACTCCGCGCACTACTACTTCCGGGACTTCTGGTTCGCCGACACCGGCATGCTCGCCGCCATGCACACCCTGGCCGCGCTGGGCGAGCAGTCCCAGCCGCTGTCCCTGCTCGCCAGCGTCTACGAGCGGTACGTCGCCTCTGGCGAGATCAACTCCACGGTGACCGACCAGGCCGCCCGGGTCGCCGAGGTGCGCGCCGCGTACCCGCAGGCGGAGGCGGACGAGCTGGACGGCCTCACCCTGCGCTTCCCCGACGGTGCCTGGTTCAACCTGCGCGCATCCAACACCGAACCGCTGCTGCGACTCAACGTGGAGGGACCGACCGAGGAGCGGATGACCTCGCTGCGCGACGAGGTGCTGGAGCGGGTTCGCCGATAAGATCCCCTCCGCCGGTCGGCACCGCCGACCGGCACAGACCACACACGTGGAAGGAGCCGCGCCGTGGCCCTGGACCCGCAGTTGCTCGAGATCCTCGCCTGCCCGGACACACACCACGCACCGCTGGACTACGACGCTCAGGCCCAGACCCTCACCTGCACGCAGTGCGGTCGCCTCTTCGAGGTGCGCGACGACGTGCCGGTGCTGCTGCTGGACGAGGCACGCGGTGGGCCGGAGGCGCAGCGGTGATGGACGGAACGGCCGGCGTCAGCGGCCGGCGGGTGGCCGACGAATCGATCCTGGACGACCCGGACGCGGTCGCCACCCAGGACCCGGGGGGCATGCTGCGCTTCACCGCCTCGGCCGGGGCGCAGGTGCGGGAGTCCGCCGCGCTGGCCGCCGAGGCCAACCTGGCGCTGCTGGAGGACGAGGGCCGCCCCCGGGCGGTCGTCATCGCCGGCATCGGCACCGCCGGGCGTACCGGGGACGTGCTCGCCACGGTCGCCGGGCCGCGCTGCCCGGTGCCGGTGATCCCGCACCGCAGCGCCGGGGTGCCCGGCTGGGTCGGCGCGGCCGACGTGGTGATCGCGGTCAGCGCGTCCGGCCGCAGCCCGGAGGCGCTGGGCGCCGCCGAGGCCGCGCACCGCCGGGGGGCCCGGCTGGTCGCGGTCGGCGCACCCGACTCGCAGTTGCAGTCGGTGGCCGAGCGGGCGCGGGCGCCGTTCATCCCGGTGCCCCGCCGTGCCCCGGCCCGTGCCAGTCTCTGGGCGCTCACCGTGCCGGTGCTGCTCGCCGCCCGTACGCTCGGCCTGGTGAAGGTGAACGAGGCGGACCTGGCCGAGACGGCGGCCCGGCTGGACGCCGACGCCGACCGGTGCCGGTCGACGGCCGAGTCCTTCGTCAACCCGGCGAAGTCGCTGGCGCTCGGCCTGGCCGGGTCGATCCCGATCGTCTGGGGTTCCTCCCCGCTGGCGACCGTGGCGGCCCGCCGGTTCGGCGACACGCTGTCGGCCAACGCCCGCTATCCGGTGGTCACCGGGGCGCTGGGGGAGGCCGGTCGGGGTCGGGTCGGCCTGCTCGACGGTGTCTTCGGCGGCCTGGTGGAGTCGACCCGGGACATCTTCGCCGACCCGGACGAGGTCGAGCCCGACCCGACCCGGTTGCGGCTGGTGCTGCTGCGGGACGGCGGCCTCAACGCCGAGGACGACACCGACGAGCCGCTCGCCGTCGAGGAACGTCGTGCCGACGCGGTGCAGACCCTCGCCGAGCGGCGCGGCGTGCGCTGTGACGTGGTCACTGCCGAGGGCGGGTCCGCGTTGGAACGGCTCGCCTCCCTGGTCGCGGTGCCCGACTTCGCGTCGATCTACCTGGCCCTGGCCCATGGGCTGGACCCGATGGCCGTGCCGGCCGTCACCGAGATGAAGGAGCTGTCGAACCAGTGAACGGACGCAGGAACGGTGCCGTCGGGCCCAGGAGCGGGGCGACGGCGTGAGCGCGAACGGTGGGACCAAGGCGATCATCGCCGCCCTGCTGGCGAACATCGGCATCGCGATCACGAAGTTCATCGCGTTCCTGCTGACCAGTTCGTCGTCCATGCTGGCGGAGTCGATCCACTCGGTGGCCGACTCGGGCAACCAGGCGCTGCTGCTGCTCGGCGGCAAGCGGGCCAAGCGGGCGGCCACCCCGCAACACCCCTTCGGGTACGGCCGGGAGCGCTACATCTACGCGTTCATCGTGTCGATCGTGCTGTTCAGCCTCGGTGGCCTCTTCGCGCTCTACGAGGCGTGGCACAAGGCGGCCGACCCGCACCCGATCACCGCGTGGCAGTGGGTGCCGGTGACGGTGCTGGTGGCCGCCATCGTGATGGAGGGCTTCTCCTTCCGGACCGCCATCAAGGAGTCGAACCACACCCGGGGCAGCCAGTCATGGGTGAACTTCATCCGTCGGGCCAAGGCGCCGGAGCTGCCGGTGGTGCTGCTGGAGGACTTCGGCGCGCTGGTCGGTCTGGTGCTCGCGTTGTTCGGCGTGGGGTTGACGCTGATCACCGGCAACGGCATGTGGGACGCCGCCGGCACCGCCATGATCGGCGTACTGCTGGTGATCATCGCGATCGTGCTGGCGATCGAGACGAAGAGTCTCCTGCTCGGTGAGGGCGCCGACCCCGGTGACCTGGCGACCATCGAGCGGGCGATCACCGATGGCCCGGAGGTCGAGCGGATCATCCACATGAAGACGCTCTACCTCGGCCCGGAGGAGCTGATGGTGGCCGCGAAGATCGGCGTTCCGGGGTGGGAGAGCGCCGAGGACCTGGCCCGGGGGATCAACACCGTCGAGGCGCGGATCCGGGCCGCCGTGCCGATCGCCCGGGTGATCTACCTGGAGCCGGACATCTACAGCGTCGCCGCCGAGCGGGCCGGCACCGGCACCGCCGCGCCGACGGCCGCCGCGCCGACCGCTGTCGTACCGTCGCCGAGCGAGTCGGGTGAGGTGGCCGGGCGGGCCGGAGGCTGAGCGTGGAGCTGCTGTACGGGTCGATCCGCGACTACGCCTGGGGATCCCGTTCGGCGATCGCCGAGTTGCAGGGACGCCCGGTGCCCAGTTCCGGCCCGGAGGCGGAGCTGTGGTTGGGCGCCCACCCGGACAGCCCGGCCACGGTCGACCGGGGCGGCGAGCGGGTGAGCCTGACCGACCTGCTGGTCGCCGAGCCGGGGCACTGGCTCGGCGACCGGCGGGCCGCCCGGTTCGGAACCCGACTGCCGTTCCTGGTGAAGGTGCTCGCCGCGGAGGCCCCGCTGAGCCTCCAGGCCCACCCGGACGCCGAGCAGGCCCGCGCCGGGTACGCCGCCGAGCAGGCCCGCGCCGGGTACGCCGCCGAGCAGGCCCGGGCGGGGTGTGCCGCCGGGCCGGACCGGGCCGGGCCGGCTCCGGCGGAGGGGCGGTGCAACTATGTCGACCCGTACCACAAGCCGGAACTGCTGGTCGCGTTGACGCCGTTCGACGCGCTCTGCGGGTTCCGGGATCCGCGGGAGTCGGCGACGGCGCTGGCCGGGTTCGGCGTGCCGGCGCTGTCGCCGGTGGTGGCGGCGCTGCGGTGCGGGCCGGCGGGGCTGCGTGAGGCCGTACGGGCGCTGCTGAACTGGCCGGAGGCGGACCGCGCCGGACTGGTCGAGTCGGTGCGCGGGGCGGACGTGGCCGGGCCGGACGCGGACCTGGCCCGCGACCTGGCCGCCCGCTATCCGGCCGATCCGGGGGTGTTGGTGGCATTGCTGCTGAACCACGTCCGGTTGACGCCGGGGGAGGCGATCTGGATGCCGGCCGGCAACCTGCACGCCTACCTCTGTGGCATGGGCGTGGAGATCATGGCGGCCAGCGACAACGTGCTGCGCGGCGGACTGACCCCGAAGCACGTGGACGTCAACGAGTTGGTGCGGGTGCTGCGCTTCGAGGTGCTGGACGATCCGGTGGTGGCCGCCCGTCCGGTGTCGCCCGGGGTGGTGTGCTGGCCGGTGCCGGTGGACGATTTCGCGCTGCACCGGGTGACCGTGGAGGCGGCCGGGCCGGAGGTGCGGTTGCCGCTGCCCGGGCCCCGGGTGGTGCTCTGCCACCACGGCAAGGTCGCGGTGGACGACGGGACCGGCGCGGTGACGCTCGGTCCGGGGCAGGCCGCCGTGGGTCCGGCCGGCGCGGAGACCCTGGTCGTCACCGGCACGGGTGTCGCGTTCGTCGCCACCTGCGGCGGCTAGGCGACACGCGGCAGGTCCGACTTTCCGGAATTGGCTTGACGATGAGGTTGCACAGTGTAACTTCATGTGTGCGCAGCGTTGTCACGACGAAGGTCCGGCAACGCGCGGGGGAACCAAACCGGGGGGATGCACGGGGCGGCCGGCGGCTGGGCGGGAGACCGTCCAGCGCCGACCGCCCCGTGCGCTGCTCAGGGACGGCCGGCTGCGCGCCGGGGGGATGCGGGCGTAAGGTTGACCGTCGCGCAGCCATCGTTCGACAGGAGCCTTCATGACCAGCACCCTCCCGGCGTCACACGACGACGCCCGGCCGAGCACCCTCGCCGAGGGCGACTACAAGGTGGCGGATCTGTCGCTCGCCGAGTTCGGGCGCAAGGAGATCCGCCTCGCCGAGCACGAGATGCCCGGCCTGATGGCGATCCGCCGTGAATTCGCCGACACCCAGCCGCTCGCCGGCGCCCGGATCACCGGTTCGCTGCACATGACCATCCAGACGGCCGTCCTGATCGAGACGCTGGTCGCCCTCGGCGCGCAGGTCCGGTGGGCGTCCTGCAACATCTTCTCCACCCAGGACCACGCCGCGGCGGCGATCGTGGTCGGCCCCGAGGGCACCCCCGAGGCGCCGAGCGGCGTCCCGGTCTACGCCTGGAAGGGCGAGAGCCTGGAAGAGTACTGGTGGTGCACCGAGCAGGTGCTCGCCTGGCCGGACGGTCAGGGGCCGAACATGATCCTCGACGACGGCGGTGACGCCACCCTGCTGGTCCACAAGGGCGTCGAGTTCGAGAAGGCCGGGGTCGTCCCGCCCGTCGAGTCCGCCGACTCCGAGGAGTACGCGGTCATCCTCCAGGTGCTGCACCGCAGCCTCGCCGAGGACGGCCAGCGCTGGACCCGGATCGCGTCCGGCATCAAGGGGGTCACCGAGGAGACCACCACCGGTGTGCACCGGCTCTACGAGATGCACCGGGCCGGCACCCTGCTCTTCCCGGCCATCAACGTCAACGACTCGGTGACCAAGAGCAAGTTCGACAACAAGTACGGCTGCCGGCACTCGCTGATCGACGGCATCAACCGGGCCACCGACGTGCTGATCGGCGGCAAGATGGCCGTCGTGCTCGGCTACGGCGACGTGGGCAAGGGCTGCGCCGAGTCGCTGCGCGGCCAGGGCGCCCGGGTCGTGGTGACCGAGGTCGACCCGATCTGCGCGCTCCAGGCGGCGATGGACGGCTACCAGGTCGCCACCCTGGAGGACGTGGTCGAGCAGGCCGACATCTTCATCACCGCGACCGGCTGCTTCGACGTCATCACCAACGAGCACATGGCCCGGATGAAGCACCAGGCCATCGTCGGCAACATCGGCCACTTCGACAACGAGATCGACATGGCCGGCCTGATGAAGCGCTCGGACGTCACCCGGGAGAACATCAAGCCGCAGGTCGACGTGTGGCGCTTCGACGACGGCCACGCCATCATCGTGCTGTCCGAGGGCCGTCTGCTGAACCTGGGCAACGCCACCGGGCACCCGAGCTTCGTGATGTCGAACTCGTTCGCCAACCAGACGATCGCCCAGATCGAGCTGTTCACCAAGACCGACGAGTACCCGACCGGCGTCTACGTGCTTCCCAAGCACCTGGACGAGAAGGTCGCCCGGCTGCACCTGGGCGCGCTCGGTGCCCGGCTGACCGAGCTGACCAAGGAGCAGGCCGCGTACCTCGGCGTCTCTCCGGCCGGTCCGTTCAAGCCGGAGCACTACCGCTACTGAGCACCGCACCTGACGATGGAGGGGGTCGGCCGCGACATGGCCGGCTCCCTCCCCCGTGTCGGGGTCAGGGTGCGTCGGGTCGGCGGCGGGCCGGGCGGACCCAGGTCCACACGCACCAGGCGAGCCAGGCCAGCGAGACGACCACGGCCAGCGGACGCAGCCGGAGCGCGTTGAGCACGATCACCAGCGCGAGTACGCCCAGCCACGGGCCGAAGCCCCTCACCGGTGCCGTCCCGGCCGGCGGGGGTGGGGCGCGTGGGGGTCGGAAGCCCCTGGTGGTGGGGTATGCGCGGGATGCAGGGTGGGGGTGCGGGGCGTGTCGGGCACGGGCCGTCCTGTCCTGGGGGTACCTCGGATCCTGCCATGCCGGACGGCCGGCGGGCACCCCCTGACCAGCAGGTCCGCCCGACCCTTCCGACCAGGGTGAACCCGGTCATGAACGACTTGACGGGACCATGGATCAGGAGGAAGGTATGGCTGCCCTAAGTTACCTGAGGCTTGCCTGACCACTACACGGAGCACCGATGTTCGCCACGTACCTGATCGGCCTGCGGGAGGGGCTGGAGGCCACGCTCGTCGTCAGCATCCTGGTCGCCTTCCTGGTCAAGTCGCAGCGTCGGGACCGGTTGCCCCAGGTGTGGGCCGGGGTCGGGCTGGCGGTGGCGCTCTCGGTCCTCTTCGGCTGGCTCATCGAGTACACCTCGACCGAGCTGCTCGCCCGCTCCGAGGACCGCGAGTTGTTCGAGGCCGTCACCTCGGTCGCCGCCGTGGTCTTCGTGACCTGGATGATCTTCTGGATGCGTCGGGCGGCCCGGACGATCGCCGGTGAGCTGCGCGGCAGACTGAGCGAGGCGCTCGCCGTCGGCTCCCTCGCGGTGGCCGGGATGGCCTTCCTCGCGGTGGTCCGCGAGGGTCTGGAGACCGCACTGATCTTCTACTCGGCGGCGCGGAGCGCGACCGGCGGCACCGGATCCGGGCCGCTGCTGGCCCTGGTCGGCGGCATCGCCACCGCCGTCGGGATCGGCTTCCTGCTCTACCGCAGCGCACTGCGGATCAACCTGTCGACGTTCTTCACCTGGACGGGCGCGCTGTTGATCCTGGTCGCCGCCGGCATCCTCAAGTACGGCGTGCACGACTTCCAGGAGGCCGGGGTGCTGCCCGGCCTGAACGACCTGGCCTTCGACATCACCGGTGTGCTCGATCCCAACACCTGGTACGCCACGCTGCTCGCCGGCATGTTCAACATCACCGCCGCCCCGAGCGTGCTGGAGACGGTCGCCTGGGTCGCCTACGCCCTACCGGTGCTGGTGCTGTTCCTGCGTCGTGGGGCGGCCCCCGCCGCGAAGCCCGTCCCCGCCGTGAAGGTCGCGCCGACCGGCGAACCGGCCGCCCCCGCCGCGAAGTCCGCCCCCGCCGCGAAGCCCGTGCCGACCGGCGAACCGGCCGTCCCCGGACGGGTCGCCGCCGCGGCCACCGACGATGCCGGGTCGACCGGCCCGACCGGCGACGGTTCCGATCCGGCCTCCACCGCCGACGGTCGCCCCACCACCCGGCCGGCCGTGTCGCGGCGTTCCTGAACCCGCCCTTTCCAAGGAGACAAGCAACGATGCGTACCACCCGTTTCCTGGCGCTCGCCGCCGTCGGCGCGCTCGCCGTCACCGGTGTCACCGCCTGCGGCGGCAAGGACGAGCGGCAGGACGCCGGGGCCGCCCACACGGTCAAGGTCAAGGCCACCGACAGCGTGTGCGAGGTCGACGTCACCGAGCTGGACGCCGGTCAGGCGACCTTCACGGTGACCAACACCGGCAGCAAGGTCAACGAGTTCTACGTCTACGCCGCCGGTGACCGGGTGATGGGCGAGGTGGAGAACATCGCCCCGGGGCTCAGCCGGGAGCTGCGGGTGGAACTGCCGGCGGGGACGTACGAGACGGCCTGCAAGCCCGGGATGAGCGGCCGGGGCATCCGGGGCGCGCTGAAGGTCAGCGGCACCGCCGCGACCGTCGCCCCGGACGCCGCGCTGACCGAGGCCACCGCCAGCTACCAGCGGTACGTGACCAGCCAGACCGCCGCCCTGCTGACGAAGACCGAGGAGTTCGTCACCGCCGTCAAGGCCGGCGACGTGCCGAAGGCCAAGGCCCTGTACCCGGTGGCGCGCACCTACTGGGAGCGGATCGAGCCGGTCGCGGAGAGCTTCGGTGACCTCGACCCCAAGATCGACGGTCGGGAGGAGGTCATCGAGGAGGGCATGGAGTTCACCGGCTTCCACCGGATCGAGAAGGACCTCTGGACCACCGGGGACATCAGTAAGGACGGCCCGATCGCCGACCGGCTGCTGGTCGACGTCAAGGAGATCGTGAGCCGGGCCAACGCCGAGAAGCTCACCCCGCTCCAGCTCGCCAACGGGGCCAAGGCCCTGCTCGACGAGGTGGCCAGCGGCAAGATCACCGGCGAGGAGGAACGGTACTCGCACACGGACCTCTGGGACTTCAACGCCAACCTGGAGGGCTCGAAGGCGGCCGTCGCCGCGCTGCGGCCCGCGCTGGAGCAGCGCGCCCCGGACCTGGTCGCCCAGCTCGACAAGGAGTTCGCCGCAGTGGAGGCGGCGCTCGGCAAGCACCGCGACGGCGACGGCTGGAAGCTGCACACCCAGCTCAGCAAGGCCGACCTCAAGGAGCTGTCGGACAGCATCAACGCTCTCGCCGAGCCGGTCAGCAAGGTCGCCGCCGCCGTCGCCCGGTGACGACGGGTCAGCACGGCCGTCACCGTACGGCGGCCGGTCCCTCCCAGGAGAGTCGATGAGCGAGCAGAGCAGCACCACCGGAAGAGGCCGCCGCCGGCTGTCCCGGCGGCGGGCGATCACCCTCGTCGGGGTCGGCGCCGCCGGGGTGGCCGGGGTGGCCGCCGGAGCGGGCGCGCTGACCCGCGACGGCGACCGGGCCGCCGCGAACGACGGGGCCGCCGGGGCGGTGCCGTTCTACGGCGAGCACCAGGCCGGGATCACCACCCCCGCCCAGGACCGGCTGCACTTCGTCGCCTTCGACGTGATCACCAAGGACCGGGACCGGCTGGTCGCGATGCTCCAGGAGTGGACCGCCGCCGCCGCCCGGATGACGAGCGGGAAGGACGCCGGGGTGATCGGTGCGGTCGGCGGCATGCCGGAGGCCCCGCCGGACGACACCGGCGAGGCGCTCGGCCTGCCCCCGTCGCAGCTCACCCTGACCGTCGGCTTCGGTGCCACGCTGTTCCGCGACGCGCAGGGCCGTGACCGGTTCGGGCTCGCCGGCCGCCGGCCCGCCGCCCTGGCCGACCTGCCGCACTTCGCCGGGGACGCGTTGCGCCCGGACATCTCCGGCGGTGACCTGTGCGTGCAGGCCTGCGCCAACGATCCGCAGGTGGCGGTGCACGCCATCCGGAACCTGGCCCGGATCGGCATGGGCGTGGTCAGCGTCCGCTGGTCCCAGCTCGGCTTCGGGCGTACCTCGTCGACGTCACGGGACCAGGCCACCCCGCGTAACCTCTTCGGCTTCAAGGACGGCACCGCCAACCTCAAGGCCGAGGACGCCGGGCTGCTGCGCGAGCAGCTCTGGGTCCAGCCCGACGACGGCACGGACTGGATGACCGGGGGTTCCTACCTGGTCACCCGCAAGATTCGGATGCAGATCGAGACCTGGGACCGCAGTTCGCTGGTCGAGCAGGAACAGATCGTCGGGCGGACCAAGGGCGGCGGCGCTCCACTGGGCCGCCGGGACGAGTTCGACGAGCCGGACTTCGCCGCGAAGGGCGACGACGGACAGCCGGTGATCGCCGAGGACTCGCACGTGCGGCTCGCCCACCCCAGCCAGAACGACGGCGCCCGGCTGCTGCGCCGGGGCTACAACTACGTCGACGGCTCGGACGGGCTGGGCCGGCTGGACGCCGGGCTGTTCTTCATGGCCTACCAGCGGGATCCGCGCCGGCAGTTCGTGCCGATCCAGACCCGGCTCGCCCGCAACGACGCGATGAACGAGTACCTGCGGCACGTCTCCAGTGGCCTGTTCGCCTGCCCGGCCGGGGTCCGCGACGCCGCCGACTGGTGGGGCCGCACCCTGTTCAGCTGAACGGCGACCCGGTAGCGCCCGGCCCTGCCCCGGTGGCCCGGCGGTCCGGCTCCCGTGGGGCCGGTGCGGAACCATCCGACGACGCCGGCCGGAGCACCGGCCCGGCCGGGGCCGGCAGGCCGGTCGCGATCGGTGGCGGGCCGACGGTGGCCGGTGGCGGGCCGACGGAAGCCGATGGCGGACTGGCAGTGGTCGGTGGCGGGCCGACGGTGGTCGGGTCGGGCCAGAGCATGGCGGTGACCGCCCGGTGGCGGCGCAGCCGCAACGCGCCCCGCCGGTTCCGTTCCGCCAGCACCGCGGCCAGCAGCAACGGCTCCGGTACGCCGGGCGGCGGCGCCGGGGAGGTCACCGCCCCCACCTCGCGCCACAACTGCCGGGCCAGCCGGCTCCGGTACGGCTCGACGAGCTGCGCACCCCGGGTCAGGTACTGCCGGACCGCCAGTGCCAGCGCGTCGTCGAGCCGGGTCAGGTCCAGGGTGACCGCCCAGCCGGCCAGCGGCGGGATGATCTGCGGAGCGGGTCGCCAGCTCTGTGCGGACCGGGTGTGCACCACCATGGTCCCGGCCACCAGGTCGCCCAGCCGTCGGCCACGCGGATCGGTCAGCATCACCGCCGCCCCGGCTGCCCAGCTCAGCAGGGGCAGTACCAACCCCGGCCACTCCACGGCCACCCCGACCAGCGCCCGGGTCAGCGACTGGCCCACCCCCACCGGCCCGCCGTCGGCGTCGACCACCCGCAGGCCGACCGCGAGCTTGCCCGGCGTCCGGCCGTGGTTGAGGCGTTCCCAGAGCACCGGGTAGCCCACCAGCACCAGCACCAGGCCGAGCGTCTCCAGCGCGCCGGTGAACGCCCGGTCCACCACCGGGTCGGGAAGCAGGATCAGCACCAGCGGGATCAGCGTCAGGGCCAGCAACGCCGCGCAGAGCAGTTGCCCGACGATGTCGATCAGCAGCGCCAGCACCCGGGATCCGAGCCGCGCGGCCCGGACGTCCAGCTCGACGGCCTCGCCGCTGACCAGCCCGGCGTCCGCCGTACGGCCCGCCGGGCCGCCGGCCGCCGCGCGGCCCGCCCACCGGTCGACCGGGCCGGGGCCGGCTGCTGCGGCGTCCGCCCCGTGACGGGTCGCGCCGACGCCGGCCGGCACCGCTGGTTGCGCGCTCACCCGGACAGTGAACACTATGGGCGCGGGACGGGGGAGGACCAGTGGATCTCGACGCGTACGTCGCCGAGCACGGCCACGAGTGGCGGCGGCTGGAGTTGTACTGCGAACGTCGCCGGCTCGACGTCGACGAGATCGACGACATGCTGGTGCTCTACCAGCGCACCGCCACCCACCTGTCCACGCTGCGCAGCCGGGCACCGGATCCGGCCCTGGTCAGCCGGCTGTCCCGGCTGGTCCTGCGGGCCCGTGCCCGGATCACCGGCCGTCGCCGGCTGTCCTGGGCGGCCGTCGGGCGGTTCGTCACCGTCGGGTTCCCCGGCGCGGTCTACCGGGCCTGGCCGTGGTGGTGCGCGGTGTCCACCGGGTTCAGCCTGCTCAGCGGCTTCCTCATCTGGTACGTCGCGGCCAATCCGGGCACCGCTGCCGCGTTCATCGGCCCGGACGCCGCCGCCGACCTGGTCGACTCCGGCTTCGCCGGCTACTACACCGAGTTCTCCGCGCCGACGTTCGCCTTCCACCTGTGGACGCACAACGCCTGGATCGCCGCCCAGTGCCTGGCCTCGGGGGTGCTCGTGGTGCCGGTGTGCTACCTGCTGTGGCAGAACGCGTTGAACGTCGGCGTGGTCGGCGGGGTGATGGTCTCCTACGGCCGGGCCGACGTCTTCTTCGGGCTGATCACCCCGCACGGGCTGTTGGAGCTGACCGGGGTCTTCGTCGCGGCCGGGGTGGGGCTGCGGACCGCCTGGGCCTGGATCTCGCCGCCGGAGCACCTGGGCCGGGGGCGGGCGGTGGCCGAGGCGGGCCGGTCGGCGATCCTGGTCGCCGTGGGCCTGGTCGGGCTCTTCGCGGTCTCCGCGCTGCTGGAGGCGTTCGTCACCCCGTCGCCGGTGCCGGTGGCGCTGCGGGTCGGCGTCGGCGCGTCGGTGTGGCTGGGCTTCCTGGCGTACGTGGTGCTGCTCGGTCGCCGGGCCCTCGCCGCCGACCGTCCACCGGCCGAGCGGACCGACCCGTGGCTGGCCGAACTCTGGCCCTCGACCGATCCCGCCCGCGCCTGGCACCCCACCCACCGCCCGCGCTGACCCGCCCACCGTCAGAGCTGGCCGAGGGCCTTGAGCCGGAGGTAGGTGTCGGCCAGGGCGGGGGCGAGCCGGGCCGCCGGGGCGTCCACCACGGTCACCCCGTACCGGGCGAGGGCGGTGCGGACCCGGTCCCGCTCGGCGAGCGCCCGCCAGCCGGCCGCGGCCGCGTAGACGTCCTCGCGGCGTACCGGCGGTGTGGTGGTCAGCGCGGTGAGCACCGGGTCGTGCACGGCCGCCACCACCACCCGGTGCCGGGCCGCCAGCCGGGGCAGCACCGGCAGCAGACCCTCGGCGAGCGCGCCCGCCTCCAGGGCGGTGCAGAGCACCACCAGGCTGCGCCGCCGGTGCCGGCGCAGGATCTCCGCGACGATCAGGTCGAAGTCGGTCTCGACCAGCGCCGGGTGCAGCGGCGCGAGCGCGTGCACCAGCCGGTGGAGCAGGGCGGTCTGGCCGCTGCCGGTGACCGTGGCCCGGATCTCGGTGTCGGCGGCGAGCAGGTCGACCCGGTCCCCGGCCCGGGAGGCGAGCGCGGCCAGCAGCAACGCCGCGTCGATGGCGGTGTCCAGCCGGGGTTCGTCGCCGACCCGGACCGCCGAGGTGCGGCCGGTGTCCAGCACGCAGACCAGTCGCCGGTCGCGCTCCGGCCGCCAGGTGCGCACCAGCACGTCCGACCGGCGGGCACTGGCCCGCCAGTCGATCGACCGGACGTCGTCGCCGACCACGTACTCGCGCAGGGTGTCGAACTCGGTGCCCTGGCCGCGTCCCCGGGTGACCTGGGTGCCGTCGATGACCCGCAGCCGGGACAGCTTCTCCGGCAGGTGCCGCCGGGAGTCGAACCGGGGCAGCACCCGCAGCGTCCAACCGGGGGCGGCGGGACGCCCGGCCCGCTGCCGGAACGCCAACCCGAGCGGCCCGAGCGAGCGCACCGCCACGGTCACCGCCGGCCGGTCGCCGCGCCGGGTGGGGGTGAGCCGGTTGGGCAGCACCAGCACCCCGCCGGGCTCGACCAGGCACACCCGGCCCGGCGGTACGTCCGGACGTGCCCCGGCGGACGGCACCCACCCGTCGCGTACCCGGACGCGCAGCGTACGCCCGGAGGTGTTGGCCAGGCGCAGGGTGACGGTCGCGCGGTGGCCGAGCCGGACGGCGCGGTCGCCCTCGCGGTCGACGGTGATCCCGTGCAGCGGGGCGGCGAGCGCCCAGTCCCCGGCGGCCAGCAGCAGCACCGCGGCGGTCATCACGGCCACCCCGAGCAGCGGATCCGGCCAGAACGGCAGGGTCGGCACCCCGGCCAGCAGCAGAACGGCCGCCCGCCAGGTCATCGCGGGGTCGGCACGGTGGCCAGCACCGTGTCCAGCACCGCGTCGACCCCGACCCCCTCCAGCTCCACCTCGGGGCGCAGCCGCAGCCGGTGCCGCAGCGTCGGGCGGGCGGTGGCCTTCACGTCGTCGGGGGTGACGTGGTCCCGACCGGCCAGCCAGGCCCACGCCTTGGCGGTGCCCAGCAGCCCGGTCGCGCCCCGGGGCGAGGCGCCGAGTTCCAGCGCCGGGGTGACCCGGGTGGCCCGGCACAGGTCCACGATGTAGCCGAGCACCGGCTCGGCCACGTGCACCCGGCCGACCGCCTCCCGGGCGGCGGCCAGGTCGGCGGCGGTGGCCACCGGGCGTACGCCGGCCGCGCCGAGGTCACGCGGGTCGAACCCGGCGTGGTGGGCACGCAGCACACCCAGCTCCTCGTCCCGGTTGGGCAGCGGCACGGTCAGCTTGAGCAGGAACCGGTCGAGCTGGGCCTCGGGCAGCGGGTAGGTGCCCTCGTACTCGACGGGGTTCTGGGTGGCGGCCACGATGAACGGGTCCGGCAGCGGCCGGCGGGCACCCTCCACCGACACCTGACGTTCCTCCATCACCTCCAGCAGCGCCGACTGGGTCTTCGGCGGCGTCCGGTTGATCTCGTCGGCGAGCAGCAGGTTGGTGAAGACCGGCCCCTCCCGGAAGGTGAACGCGGCGGTACGCGGGTCGAAGATCAGCGACCCGGTGACGTCGCCGGGCATCAGGTCGGGGGTGAACTGGACCCGCTTGGAGTCCAGGTCGAGGGCGGCGGCGACGGTGCGGATCAGCAGCGTCTTGGCCACCCCGGGCACCCCTTCCAGCAGCACGTGGCCCCGGCAGAGCAGCGCGATCACCAGGCCGGTGACCACGGCGTCCTGGCCGACGACCGCCTTGGCCACCTCGGCGCGCAGCCGGTGCAGGGCCGCCCGGGCGTCGTCCGGGCCGGCCGTGGGCTCGACGGTGCTGGCGGGTCGGGTCACCTGGGGTCTCCTTCGGTCGGACGGCCGGACGCTGCCGCCACGGTACGGGTCAGCCCGTCCAGCGACCGGGCCAGCGCCACCAGTTCGGCGTCGGTGTGCGGGGCTGCGCCGTAGAGCAGTTCGTGGATCTGCCCCGGGTCGCCGCCGACCCGCTCGGCGACCCGGGCGGCCAGCTCCGCGTGCCCGGTGGTGGCGGGCAGGTCGAGCCGGCCGCGCACCCGGTCCAGCGTGGCGGCACGCAGGGTGGCGGCGGTCGGACCCCGGGCGCGGGCCCGCTGGTAGAGCCGGGCCCGGCCGAGGACGGTCTCGGCGGAGCGGACCTCGACCGGCAGCGGCTCGCCGACCGGTGGCCCGAGCCGGCGGGCCCGCCAGAGCACGACCAGCAGGGCGACCAGGGCGAGCTGGAGCAGCAGCGCCCAGAACCAGGGCGGGAAGGCGTCCCGGAGCGGGTGGTCGTCCGGTGGGGGTGGGCCGCCCTGGTCGGGGGCGTCGCCCGGTCCGTCGTGCTCGTCGGCGGAGGTGCCGGGGCCGCCGGGCTGCCCCTGGCCCTCGCCGGTGCCGCCGCCGTCGTACCCGGTGCCGCCGCCGGGGGTGGGTGACCAGGCGGGTTCGCCGTCGCCGCCGGGGCGGCCGAAGGTGGGGGCCGGTGCCGGGCCGTCGAGGTCCAGCCAGATCACCCGGTCGTGCACGCCGAGCAGGCCGGTGCCGAGCGCCTCGTTGCCCCGTTCGGCGATCCGGTCGTTGCGGAACGGGTCACTGGCGCCGATCACCACCGTCTCGGCCCGGCCGGGCAGCCGGACCAGGCCGCCCGCGTAGCAGCGGTCGAGGGCGACCGGTACGTCGGGTGCGGCGGCGTACCGCTGGAGCTGGGCGGCGGCGACGCCGGCCCGGGTCGCCTCGGGCAGCGGGCAGGGCCGGCCGTCGGTTTCCGGGCCGACCGCCCGGGTGGCCCACCGGCGGTCGGTCGGTACCACCGGCAGGCCGGCCGATTCGAGCATCCGGCGGGCCGGGTCGACGAGGACCAGTCGACGTCCGGCGGGCAGCTCACCCAGCGCGACGAGGGTGTCCGGGTGCAGCAGTTCCGGTGCCGGGACGAAGAGGGTGGCCGGGGCGGCGTCGAGGGCGAGCAGCGCGGGCAGCAGGGCGGTCTCCCGGCGGACGGTGACGCCCCGGGCGCGCAGCGCGTCGGCGAGGCGGCTGCCACCGTCGTCGTCGGTGGCGACCGGGGAGAGGAAACCGGGGTCGGTGGGGTCGGGCTGGTCCAGCGCGTGGACGCCGATCGTGCCGGCGAGGAGCGCGGCGGCGAGCGCCAGCGGCACGATCACCCGGTGCCGGCGTCGCCGCCGCCGCGGTGCGACCGGTGCCGGCGGACCGGTCGTCGGCCGGGTCACGGGGTCCTCCCGTCCGGTGGTGGGGTGGCGAGCGCCCGGTCCAGGTCGTCGGTGAGTTCCCGCATCCGGCGGTCGTGGTCGGCGGCGGCCGGACGCTGGGCGTACCACAGCTCGGTGAAGATCGTCCCGGCGGCGCGCAACGGCGGGGCGACCGGGGGACGGGCCTGGACCGCCGCCTCGGTGAGTTCGGTGACGGTCATCCCGGGTCGGGGTGCGACCGCGCCGGCGGCGACCAGCCGGCGGACCATGTCGCGCAGCCGCTCCCGGACGGCTTCGGCGTACCGGCCCTCGGCGGCCAGCCGGTCGGCCAGGGAGGGTCCGGGGCCGCCGGCGACGGCGTCGTCGCCCGCCCGGGGGCGGGGCAGCACGGTGCCGGTGGTGCCGCCGGCAGACCGGTCCGTCCGGCGGCGTCGCCGCCAGCGGGGCAGCCGCCACCGGGGCAGTCGGAACCGGGGCAGCCGGAGCCGGAGCCGGGGCAGCCGGCGGGGCACCCAGGCCGGGTGGTGGTACCAGGCGAGCGCGGTCAGCCCGGCGAGCAGCACCAGCAGCAGCGCGGCCAGCGGCAGCGGCAGGACGTCGCCGAGCGCGGCGACGGTCTCCGTCCACCACCGGCTCACCGGTCGGCCGCCGGCGGGACGGCCGCGACGACCCCGGCGGGGGTACGGGCGAGCTGGATGTCCAGTCCCTCGGTGCGCATCCGGACGTCCAGGTGGATCACGGCGTCCAGGCAGGCCAGGGCGGGGTAGGCCACGCTGTTCACCGCCGCCCAGGCGGCCATCGCGGCGACCACGCGGACGGCCGGGTCGGTCAGGTCGAGCAGGTGCAGCGACTCGACGCCGAAGAAGAGGCCGAGGGCCAGGCCGACCCGCAGCACCCACCAGCCGAGGTAGCCGAGCACCCGAACGGCGGCGGCCCGGCCGCGCAGGGCGACCCGGGCGGCCCGCGCGATCACGGACGTCCCGGGCACCCGGTCCAGCACCACCGCCGCGGCGACCGGGCCGAGTAGCCCGTAGCCGATCAGCCAGGCCGGGCCGAGCAGGGCCGCGACCAGGGTCAGCAGGCCGACCACCGGGGCGAGCAACAGGGTGACCCCCCAGCGCGCACCGGCCGGGCGGAGCAGCTCCCCGGTGCCGGCCCGGCGGCCGAGCAGCGCTGCGCCGGCCGCCCGCGCGGCCGGGTTGCCGAGCAGCAGGATGATCACCGCTTCGCCGGCGGCGCCCACCGCGAGCAGCAGCCACCAGTACGGGAACGGCCCGCTCCCGGTCCACCACACCGGGGGTACGGCGTCGGCGAGCCGGCGTAGCGGGTACAACAGCACCTGCTCACCGGCGGCGAGCAGGACACCCAGCGGGATCAGCACCCGGCCCCGGGTGCGCAGCAGCAGCACGGCGGAGTCGAGCAGCTCGCCGACGGTGAGCGGACGCCGGGGGAGCACGGCGGTCGGACCGGGGTCGGGCACGCGTACTCCTGCGAATGGTGGCTGGCGGGCGGCGACCTGCCCGGGGATCATGGTGACACGGCCCGACCGGCCGGGTGGACCCGCCGTGTGGCCGCCGCGATGCGGCCATCGGGGGAGATATCGCGCGGGGGACGTGCGGGGACACCTGTTCCGGCAGTACCGTGCCATCCAGACGCCGATCCCACCAACTGAACGGGGATGGAAACATAAACCCCATGAGAGCCCGGGTACTGGTGGTCGACGACGACCCCGCGCTCGCCGAGATGCTCGGCATCGTCCTGCGCAGTGAGGGGTTCCTGCCCTCCTTCGTCGCCGACGGGGAGCGGGCGTTGGCCGCGTTCCGGGACAGTCGCCCCGACATCGTGCTACTTGACCTGATGTTGCCCGGAATGAGCGGTATAGACGTCGCGCGGGCGATCCGTGGCGAGTCGGGTGTGCCGATCGTCATGCTGACCGCCAAGAGCGACACCGTCGACGTGGTGCTCGGCCTGGAGTCCGGCGCCGACGACTACGTGGTCAAGCCGTTCAAGCCCAAGGAGCTGGTGGCCCGGATGCGGGCCCGGCTGCGCCGGGGCGAGGACGTCGCACCGGAGATGCTGACCATCGGCCCGCCCGGCAACCAGATCACCATCGACGTTCCGGCGCACACCGTCAGCCGGGACGGCGAGGAGGTGAAGCTGACGCCGCTGGAGTTCGACCTGCTGGTCGCGCTCGCCCGCAAGCCGCGTCAGGTCTTCACCCGGGAGGTCCTGCTGGAACAGGTCTGGGGTTACCGGCACGCGGCGGACACCCGGCTGGTCAACGTGCACGTGCAACGGCTGCGGGCCAAGATCGAGCCGGATCCGGAGCGGCCGGAAATCATCCTGACCGTCCGGGGCGTGGGCTACAAGGCGGGTACCGGATAGCCTGGTCTACACCGTGACCAGCGCACCGAGCCCCACCCCCGAGCACCCCGCCGGCTGGCGTCCCGCCGCGCGGGCGCTGCGTGGCGCGCTGGTGGGGCACGCCTCGCGGGTGACCGCCGGCCTGCGCCAGACCTGGCGGCGGTCGTTGCAGGTCCGGGTGGTGACCATCACGCTGGTGGTGTCCAGCCTGCTGGTCGGCGGTTTCGCCTACCTGATCGCCGACAAGATCACCAGCATCCTGCTGGAGAACGCCGAGACCGACGTGCTGCTGCGGCTGCGCAACGGCAGCGACTACTCGGCAAAGCAGTTCAACCTCTACAGCCAGCCGCAGGAGACGCAGCTCCAGGACACCATCGAGGGTACGGTCAACTACCTGGCCGGGGGTGACCCGCAGCAGACCAGCGGGGTGGTGGTGGCGATCACCGCCGACAACTACGCCGGCGTCATCGAGACCCGCACCTCCCCGGCGACGGATGTCCGGCCGCTGGTGAGCCGGGAGCTGCGGGCCGCCGTCGCCGACGGCAAGGTGGCCCACCAGATCCGCACCGGCCGGCTCACCGGCGAGCGGACCAAGTACCTGGTCTACGGCTCCCCGGTGCCGACCCGCTTCGGCCAGCTGGAGCTGTACTACCTCGTCCCGCTCAACCGGCAGGACGCCACCGCCGCCGACGCGCGGTCCACCGTGATCGCCACCGGGGTGGCCCTGGTGCTGCTGCTCGGCCTGCTCGCCGCCCTGGTCACCCGGCTGGTGGTGACCCCGGTCCGGGTGGCCGCGCGGACCGCCCAGCGGCTGTCCGCCGGCCTGCTCGACCAACGGATGGCCGTCAACGGCGAGGACGACCTCGCCCTGCTCGCCACCTCGTTCAACCAGATGGCGACCAACCTGCAACGGCAGATCCTGCGGTTGGAGGAGATGTCCCGCCTCCAGCGCCGGTTCACCTCCGACGTCTCGCACGAGCTGCGTACCCCGCTGACCACCGTCCGGATGGCCGCCGACCTGATCTTCGCCGAGCGCGACGAGTTCGACCCGGCGGTGGCCCGCAGCGCCGAACTGCTGCACGCGGAGCTGGACCGGTTCGAGGAACTGCTCACCGACCTGCTGGAGATCAGCCGTTTCGACGCCGGCTTCGCCATGCTCGACTCCGAGCCGACCGACCTGGTGCCGGTGGTGCACCGGGTCGCCGACCGCCTCGCCGGGCTGGCCGAGCGGGTCGGGGTCACCATCGAGCTGGCCGTGCCGACCACCCCGGTGATCGCCGAGGTGGACCCGCGTCGGGTCGAGCGGGTGCTGCGCAACCTGGTCGGCAACGCCGTGGAGCACGGTGAGGCGAAACCGGTGGTGATCACCCTGGGGGTCGACGAGACCGCCGTGGCGGTCACCGTGCGCGACCACGGTGTCGGGCTCAAGCCGGGCGAGGAGAAGCTGGTCTTCAACCGGTTCTGGCGGGCCGACCCGTCCCGGGCACGGCAGACCGGCGGGACGGGCCTGGGCCTGTCGATCAGCCTGGAGGACGCCCGGTTGCACGGTGGCTGGCTGGAGGCCTGGGGTGCCCCGGGGCAGGGTGCCCAGTTCCGCCTCACCCTGCCGGTCCGTTCCGGTGACCGGCTCACCAGCTCACCGCTGCGGCTGGTCCCGGCCGACGCCACCCTGCCCTTCGGCGGCCCCCGCGACGGCGAGCTGCTGGCCATCGGCCCCGGCGACGGAGGCGTCCTGGCCATCGGCCCGGGGCCGGCCGCCGACCGGGCGGAGGTCCGGTCGTGAACCGGCGTCGGGCGCTGCTGGGGCTGCTCTGCGCCGCGCTGCTGGCGTTCGTCGCCGCCGGCTGCGGCATCCCCGACCAGACCGACCTCCAGGTCGACGGCTCGGGGCCGGCGGTGTCGGCCGGCGCGTCCAGCTCGGGTAGCGGCGAACCGCCGACCCGCGCCGCCAGTGGCAACGACCGGGAGAGCTTCGTCGAGAACTTCCTCTCCGCCGCGGCCGGCGAACCGGAGCGGGCGTACGCGCGGGTCAAGCAGTTCATCGCCCGCGAGGACCGCGACCGGCTGGCCGAGAAGCAGGGCAGCGAGGTCGCGATCAACGTGGTCCGGCTGACCGAGAAGCCGGTGATCACCCAGAACGCCAGCGGGCTGCTGACCGTCCGGGTGCCGGTGCAGCAGGTGGGGGTGCTGCGGGCCAACGGGGTGCTCGGTCCGCCGGTGGCGACCGACACCGAGTACCGGTTCTCGTTGCGCGGCTCCGCCGAGCCGGGCCGGGAGGACGCGGAGGACGCCGGGTACTACGTCACCGATCCACCCCCCGTGCTGCTGCTGAACACGGTGGCGTTGCAGCAGTACTACCAGACCCGCACGGTCTACTTCTGGAACTCCGACGCCACCCGGCTGGTCGCCGACCAGCGTTACCTGCCGGTCGCCGTGCCGGCCGAGCGGCTGGTCAGCGAGGTGGTCAAGTGGCTGGTCGCCGGCCCGTCGGACTGGCTCCGGCAGGGGGTCAGCGGCCTGCCGGACCGGACCGCCCTGATCAACAACGCGGTCAAGACCGACGGCCGCTGGGAGGTCAACCTCGACCTGCCCGGGGACGACCGCCGCAAGCTGGAGAGGCTCGGCATCCAGCTCGCCTGGTCGCTGTCCGCCCTGAACGGGCCACTCCAGCTCACCACCCGCAACCAGTCCCGGGTGACCATCGACGACCTGGCCGCCCACCGCCTCGCCAACCCGGTCTATCCGCTCACCCAGGCGCCGCAGCGGTTCACCGTCTACGACGGGGCGATCCGTCCGCTCGCCTCCGAGGGCGAGGGCGTCGGCACCGTCCCGCTCCGCGCGGAGGACAACCACGACATCGTCTCGGCCGCCCTGCGGCGGGCCAACGACAAGATCCTCGCCGCCCTGGTGACCACCGCCCCCGGCGGTCGGCAGCGGCTGGTGGCCGGCTCGGGTGCCGCCCCGGTGCAGACGATGACCACGGGGACGCAGACGTTCGCGGCGATCGGGCGGCCGGTCTGGCTGCGCCCGCTCGCGGCGGCCCAGCCGTACGGGCTGGTGGTGGCCGACGGGAAGCTCTACCGGTTCGACGACCGGGCCCGGATGGTGCCGGTGCCGGTGGGCGCGGCGGGACGGGTGAGCGCGGTGGCCGCCGCGCTGGACGGCCACCGGATCGCCCTGATCGTCGGGGGCCGGCCCTATCTCAGCGCGGCGAGCCTGGACGGCGGGGTGGTCTCGCTCGGCCCGGTGCGGCCGGTCGCCACCACCCTGACCGACCTGTCGGCGGTGGACTGGGAGCAGGAGAACAAGCTGGCCCTGGCCGGCTCGACGGACCGCTCCGGGGTGTACGAGCTGTGGGTCGACGGTGCGCAGCAGTCCGCCCTGGTCACCGACGTCGGTGCCGGGGTGACCCACCTGGCGGTGTACCCGGTCAACCCGACGTACGTGCTGCCCTCGGTCATGATGATGTACGAGGCCAACGGGGTCGCCTACCGCTACCGGTCGTCGTCGGTCGAGACGATCCGGGCGGAACAGGTGCTGGACGTGCCGCCCCCGCCCACCGGTGCCCGGGCGAGCAGCCCGACCGCGCCGTTCTTCCTGTTCTGAGCCGGCCGTGCGGGACGTCGGCGGACTCTGGGCGGACCTGACCGATCTGGTCTTCCCGACCGGGTGCGCGGGCTGCGGGCAGCGGGACGCGACCCTGCGGCAGGGCTGCTGCCCGGACTGCGTACGCCAGCTCGCCGCCCTGCGTCCGGTGCCGGCCCGTCCCGTCCCCGCGCCGCCCGACCTGCCGCCCTGTCACGCCCTCGGCCCGTACGCGGGTCCGTTGCGGGAGGCGCTGCTGGCGTACAAGGAGCGGGGTCGGCACGGGCTGGCCCGGCCGTTGGGCGGGTTGCTGGCGGAGGTGGTGGCGGCGTCGGTGGGAACGGCCCGGCCGGTGCTGCTGGTGCCGGTGCCGGACCGCGCGGCGGCGGCCCGGGCACGCTACGGCGACCACCTGTGCCGGCTGGCCCGGCACGCGGCGGCCCGGTTGCGGCGGGCCGGCTGGGACGTACGGACGGCGGTCCCGGTGCGGGCGTCGCCGCGGCCGGATTCGGTGGCGCTGGACCGGGCCGGCCGGGCCGAGGCGGCGGCGTCGGCGTTCCGGCTGCGGGCCGGGTGGGCCGGTCGGGGCGCGGACGGCCGGACGGTGGTGGTGCTGGACGACATCCTGACCACCGGGTCCACCCTGGCCGCGCTGAGTCGGACTTTGCGAGCGGCGGGAATGACGCCATACGGCGCGGCGGTGTTGGGTGCAACGCAAAAGTGGCGGCACCGGTGACGCTTCGTGTTTCCGTTTCACCCCATGGTGTTGGTTGCTGTTAATTCTCTGAGGGTTTCCCGCAACCGGGGGTGACTGCCGGCCGAACAGGAGTTAGCGTTTTCGTGTCGGGGGTAGGAAGCGTTCCCCAGCCGCTCCCGACGGTGGAAGGAGGCGTAGCCGTACCTGACCGGTCGACGCTCCCAGGGGTCCTCCCGAGGTCGCTCGACCGGATTCGAAGATCAGCCGACCATCCGGAAAAGGGAGGTCACGTGGACATCGTGGTCAAGGGTCGAAACGTCGAAGTGCCGGACCATTACCGGGTACACGTAGCGGAGAAACTCGCGAAAATCGAGCGCTACGATCACAAGCTCATCCGGGTCGATGTGGAGTTGTTCCACGAACGGAATCCCCGGCAGTCCGACACCTGCCAGCGAGTGGAGATCACCTGTGTCTCCCGCGGGCCGGTGATCAGGGCTGAGGCCTGCACGAACGACTTCTACAGCGCGCTGGACGCGGCCATCGCCAAGCTGGACACCCGACTGCGCCGGGCGGCCGACCGCCGCCGCGTACACCGGGGCCGGCACGCGCCGATCTCCGTCGCCGCCGCCACCGCCGGCCTGCCGGTCGCCGGCCTGGACGACGTGGCGGTTCCCGCCGGTGGCACGGCCACCGCGACCGCCGTCGAGGAGCGCCCGGAGGAGCACGACGACCAGCCCTGGCACATCGCCCGGGCCAAGGTGCACCCGGCCGATCCGATGACCGTCGACGACGCCCTGTTCCAGATGGAACTCGTCGGCCACGACTTCTACCTGTTCCACGACAAGGAGTCCGGCCGCCCCAGCGTCGTCTACCGCCGCCACGCCTACGACTACGGCATCATCTCCCTCGACACCTGACCCACCCGACCCCCCTTCCCCCTCCCCGGCCCCATGACGGCGATCAGGAGGCCCACGTCGGGTACGCAGATCGAGCTGACGTGGACCTCCTGGTCAGCCGGGAAAAGGGAGGGGACGGGGGTCGGTGGGGAGGCGGGACCACAGGACGGTGTCGGGGCGGCCGGTGGCGTCGTGGGCGGGCAACCGGGCGCGCATCAGGCCCTCCCGGTGGAAACCGGCCCGCTCCATGACCCGCTGCGAGCCGACGTTCCAGGTCGCCGTGCCGGCCCAGAGCCGGGCCAGCCCGACCGGGCCGAACGCCCAGCCGGTCAGCAGCCGGACCGCACGGGTGGCCAGCCCCCGGCCGCGCGCCTCGGGCAGCAGGCTGTAGCCGATCATGGCCTGGCCGGTGGCCGGCTCGTCGTAGATCAGGGCGCAGCCGCCGGCCAGGGTGCCGGTCGCCGCATCGAGCAACGCGAAGTCCGCGGCCCGGCCGGTCAACCACTCGCTCTCGGCGACCGCGCAGCGCCGGGCGACGTCGGCCCGGGTCGGCGCGACCGGCCGGACCCGGGTCGCCACCACCTCCGGGCGGCTGTGCAGCCGGTACAGCGCCTCGGCGTCCGGCGGGGCGAGCCGGCGCAGTGTCACCACGTCGTCGGTGAGCCGGTCGGCGGGCAGGTCCGGTAACGGGCGCGGGGTCGGGCCGGGTGGGTCACCGGCGAGGCGTACCCAGGCGAGGAGGTCGTGCCGGCTGCCGTCACGGTCCCGGCCGGCGGCCCGGCGTACCCCCTCCGGTTGGAAACCGGCGGCCAGCGCGACCCGCTGGCTGGCCGGGTTCTCGGCGTGGATGAGCAGCTCCAGCCGGTTGAGGCCGGCCCGGAACGCGGTGCGCGCCAGCGCCCGGGTGGCGGCGGTGGCGATGCCGCGCCGCCGGGAGCCGGGCGACACCCAGTAGCCCAGCTCGGCCTGCCCCCGGGCCGGCACCACCTGGCTGAGCCCGCCCCCGCCGACCAGCCGGTCGGTGGCGGCGTCGACGATCGCGTACGCGGCCCCGCCGGCCCGCCACACCGCCGGGGCGCCCTCGGTGATCCACCGCCGTGCGTCGGTCAGCGTGTAGGGCCGTGGCATCGTCGGGTTGAACCGGAGGTTCACCGGGTCGTCGCAGCCGGCGGCGAGGTCGTCGGCGTCCTCGGGGCGGTACGGCCGCAGCCGGAACCGCCCGGCCTCGATGGTCTGCGGCGTCACGTCAGGTCCTCGGCGAGCAGCGCGCCGAGCCAGGCGTCCACCCGTTGCCCCCGCTGGGCCACCCCGTCCCGGACGGTGCCCTCGACGGTGAAGCCGGCCTTCTCGGCGACCCGGCGGGAGGCGGTGTTGCCGACATGGGCCTTCCACTCGATCCGGGCCAGGCCCAGCCCGGTGACGCCCCAGGCGGCGAGCGCGCCGAGGGCGGCCGGCATCCAGCCCCGCCCCCGGGCGTGCGGCGCGGTCATGAAACCGACCTCGGCCAGCAGCGGGTCGACGGGGTTCAACCGCAGGTCGACGGTGCCGGCGAAGGTGTCGTCCGGGTCGGCCAGCACGAAGCACGCGCTGCTGCCCCGCGCCCAGGTCAGCCCGCCGTAGGTCAGGTAGCTCTCCGCGTCGGTGTGCTGGTACGGGTGCGGCACGCTGGTCCACCGGACGGTGTCGGCGTCCCGGCAGGTGGCGACGACCCCGTCCAGGTCCCGGGCCTCCATCGGGCGCAGCCGCAGCTCGGTGTCCCTGGCGGTGGCGAACAGCACGGGCTGCGGTCGGCCGAACACGGCGGCCCGCCGGGCGTCCAGGGTGCCCGGCCCGGCTGGTCCGGTCGCGCCGACGGCGGGCACCTCCCCGGGCAGCAGCGACCCGATCCAGCCCTCGGCCCGGCCGCCCTCGCCGGGCCGGGCCAGCCGCAGCTCGCCGGAGACCTGGACGCCGGCCCGCAACGCGACCAGCCGGGAGGCGTGGTTGCCGACCTCGGCCTGCCAGACCAGCCGGCGCAGCGCCAGGGTGGCGAAGGCCCAGCGGGCGACCGCCCGGACGGCGCGGACGGTGACCCCGCGTCCCCTGGCCCAGGGGGCGGTCCAGTAGCCGATCTCGCCGGATTCGAGGATCCGGTCGATCGACACCAGGCCGCAGGAACCGAGGAGTTCGCCGGTGGCCGCGTCGCAGACCGCGAACGGTGCGCCGGTGCCGTCGGCCCAGGCGCGGGGCGCGATCCCGGTGACGAAACCGTGGGCGTGTTCAGGCCGGTACGGACGCGGTACGGTGGTCCAGCGCTGGATGTCCGGGTCCTGGCAAGCCCGGTGTACGTCGTCCGCGTCCGAGGCGAGCCACGGGCGCAGCAACAGGCCGTCCTCGGTGATCTCCACAGGCTCCATCCGAGTCATCGTGCCGGATCGTTCGCGGTGGGCGTAACCGGATAACCGCCGGGTGGCGGGCCGAGCCGAGCAATATGTCGGTTTAGTCGGTCCGGACCGCCGCCACCAGTGACCATCGCGCCGACGGAGCGCCTACGATGGTTCGAGACTGTCTAGGGGAGCGTTGATCCGTGTCGATTCTGGAAAGGGTCCTCCGCGCGGGCGAGGGCCGTATGGTGCGCCGGCTGAAGGCCATCGCCGCCGCCGTCAACTCGATCGAGGACGACTACGTCAACCTCACCGACGACGAGCTGCGGTCACTGACCGACCAGTACCGGGAGCGGCTCGCCGACGGTGAGACCCTCGACGACCTGCTGCCCGAGGCGTTCGCCACGGTGCGCGAGGCGGCTGCCCGGGTGCTCGGCCAGCGGCCGTACGACGTCCAGGTGATGGGTGGCGCGGCACTGCACTTCGGCAACATCGCCGAGATGAAGACCGGTGAGGGCAAGACGCTGACCTCGGTCATGGCGGTCTACCTCAACGCGCTCTCCGGCAAGGGCGTGCACGTGGTCACGGTCAACGACTACCTGGCCCAGCGCGACGCCGCCTGGATGGGGCAGGTGCACGAGTTCCTCGGCCTGACCGTCGGCGTGGTGCTGCCCAACCGGCCGGCCGCCGAGCACAAGGCCGCGTACGAGTGCGACATCACCTACGGCACCAACAACGAGTTCGGCTTCGACTACCTGCGCGACAACATGGCCTGGTCGCACGAGGAGCTGGTCCAGCGCGGGCACAACTTCGCCGTGGTCGACGAGGTCGACTCGATCCTGATCGACGAGGCCCGGACCCCGCTGATCATCTCCGGCCCGGCCGAGCACTCCGCCCGCTGGTACGGCGAGTTCGCGGGCGTGGTGGCCCGGCTCCAGGCCGGCAAGGACGGCGAGGGCGACTACGAGGTCGACTACGCCAAGCGCACCATCGCGGTCACCGAACGTGGCGTGGCCAAGGTGGAGGACCGGCTCGGCATCGACAACCTCTACGAGTCGGTGAACACCCCGCTGGTCGGCTACCTCAACAACGCGATCAAGGCCAAGGAACTCTACAAGCGCGACAAGGACTACATCGTCAGCGACGGCGAGGTGCTGATCGTCGACGAGTTCACCGGGCGCATCCTGCACGGCCGCCGCTACAACGAGGGCATGCACCAGGCGATCGAGGCCAAGGAGGGGGTGGAGATCAAGCAGGAGAACCAGACCCTGGCCACCATCACCCTCCAGAACTACTTCCGCCTCTACGAGAAGCTCTCCGGCATGACCGGTACCGCCCAGACCGAGGCGGGCGAGTTCAACAAGGTCTACAAGGTCGGCGTGGTGACCATCCCCACGCACCGGCCGATGGTCCGGATGGACAAGGCCGACGTCATCTACAAGACCGAGAAGGCCAAGTTCAACGCCGTCATCGAGGACATCGCCGAACGGCACCAGGCCGGTCAGCCGGTGCTGGTCGGCACGGTCTCGGTGGAGAACTCCGAGATCCTCTCCACGCTGCTGCGGCGTCGGGGCATCCCGCACTCGGTGCTGAACGCGAAGTTCCACGCCCGCGAGGCCGAGATCGTCGCCCAGGCCGGGCGGAAGGGTGCGGTCACCGTCGCCACCAACATGGCCGGCCGGGGCACCGACATCCTGCTCGGCGGCAACGCCGAGTTCCTCGCCGCCAGCGAGCTGCGCCAGCGCGGACTCGACCCGGTCGAGCAGGCGGACGAGTACGCCAAGGCGATGGAGGAGGTCCTGCCCACCTGGAAGCAGGCGTGCGAGACCGAGGCCGAGGAGGTCGCCGCGGCCGGCGGGCTCTACGTGCTCGGCACCGAGCGGCACGAGTCCCGCCGGATCGACAACCAGCTGCGCGGCCGGGCCGGCCGGCAGGGTGACCCGGGCGAGTCCCGCTTCTACCTGTCGCTCCAGGACGAGCTGATGAAGCGGTTCCGGGCCGGCGCGGTCGAGGCGGTGATGGAGCGGTTCAACATCCCGGAGGACGTGCCCATCGAGTCGAAGATGGTCACCCGGCAGATCAAGAACGCCCAGGCCCAGATCGAGGGCCAGAACGCCGAGATCCGCAAGAACGTCCTGAAGTACGACGAGGTGCTCAACAAGCAGCGCCAGGTGATCTACGCCGAGCGGCTGCGCGTGCTCAACGGTGAGGACCTCTCCGACCAGGTCCGCAACATGATCGACGACACCGTGGCCGCGTACGTGGTGGGGGCCACCACCGACGGCTACGCCGAGGACTGGGACCTCGACCAGCTCTGGACGAACCTCAAGCAGCTCTACCCGGTCGGCGTCACCATCGACGAGCTGGAGGAGGAGGTCGGTTCCCGGTCCGGTCTGGACCAGGACTTCCTGCTCGCCCGGCTCAAGGAGGACGCGAACGCCGCGTACGACCGGCGCGAGGAGAGCCTCGGCGAGGAGGCCACCCGCCAGCTCGAGCGGATGGTGCTGCTCCAGGTCATCGACCGCAAGTGGCGCGAGCACCTCTACGAGATGGACTACCTCCAGGAGGGCATCAGCCTGCGGGCGTACGCCCAGCGCGACCCGGTCATCGAGTACCAGCGCGAGGGCTTCGACATGTTCGCCTCCATGATGGAGGGCATCAAGGAGGAGACGGTCGGCTTCCTCTACAACCTGGAGGTGCAGGTTCAGGAGCCGGAGCCGGAGGCCGAGGAGGTCCAGCTGCTGGAGAAGCCGGTCGAGATCCGGGCCAAGGGCCTCAACCGCGCACCGCAGCAGCAGGGCCTGCAATACTCCGCCCCCACCATCGACGGTGAGGCGGGCGCGGGCGGCGTGGCGGTCGAGCGGCCCGAACCGGAACCGTCCGCACCGGCACTCGGTATCGGGGGCGGGCAGCAGCAGCCCCCGTCCCAGGCCCGGCCCGCCGCCGGTCCGCCGCGTCGCCCGGCTGCCGCGGGGGCGAGCGGCCAGGCCGCCGCAGCCGGCACCGCCCGCCGTAACACCGGCCCGGTCGACCGGGTCGAGGGTGGCCCGTCCCGTAACGCGCCCTGTCCGTGCGGCTCCGGGCGCAAGTACAAGCGCTGCCACGGGGCGCCCAACGGCGGCGCCTGATCCGACCAGCAGGACGCCCGCCCGCTCACCGAGTGGGCGGGCGTCCTGCTGTCCTGCCCGGCCCCGGCGCGGGTGGAGTGGGGTCAGATGACCTGGAGGGTGGTGCAGAGCCAGCTGCCGCGCCGGTGTTCCAGGCGCAGCGCCATGGCCCAGGTGCGACCACCGGCGGTGACCACCGCCGCCACCTCGACCGCAGCCGCGCGTGGCTCGCACACCCGCAGTCGACGCAGGTGGACGGCGGGCCGGGTGGAACGCCGACGCGTCGGCGGGGTACGTGACGCGGCGCGGGCGAGCTGTTCGGTCACCTCGACCGTGCGCCCCGGCTCGACCAGTGCCCGGATCTGGCCGGGCGGCCGGTAGCCGTTGAGGATCTCCAGGCAGGTGCCGACGAACCGGTGCGCCGCGCGGGCCGCCTCGGGAGTGGCGGTGGCGAGTGGGGGCGGGGGCGGGGCGACCGGGTGCCCGGGGCGGGGCCGGGGATCGGGCCGCCGACCGGTCGGGCGGCCGGGAGGTGACTGTCCCGTGCCGAACAGGTCGAGGGCGAGCTGGCCGGCTGGCCGGGGCCAGAGATCCGGCACCTCGTCGACGTAGGGCGGATCGGCGACCGGGGCCGGGCGCAGCCGGATCGGCGGTCGGGTCGGCCCCGGACGGCGGGAGTCGGCCATCGTTGCCCCCTCAATCCCTACGTTTGCCTTCGTTTGCTTCCGACACCGTTGATTCTCGGGCACGGCAACGCCCAGGGTCAATGGCTCAGCGGTATGGACCGGTCACTCCTGGTCGCGGTCGGTGAGCGGGTTGCCGCGTACCCACTCGGCGGTTTCGGCGTACTTGAGCTGGATGTACTCCTCCAGCCGGGCACGCTCCACCCGCCACTGACCCCGTCCACCGATCTTGATGGCGGGCAGCTCACCACTGCGGACCATGTGGTAGACCTGCGAGTCCGACACGTTCAGCTCGGCGGCAACGTCGGAGAGCAGGAGGAACCTCGGCTCCACGGAAACCCCTCGGCTTGGCGTCGTTCGGCTCAGTTTGCCACCGACAGCCTTCCCGGCCCAGCACCCGTCCGTCCCGACCGGCCGCGCCGCCCCTCCCGCCCCGGACCTGCGTCGACCGTCCCGCCCCGGAGCCGGGCTGTCCCGTTCCGGAACCCGAGCTGTCCGCCCCGCCCGGACTCGAGCTGTCCGCTCCGTTCCGGAGCCTGGGCTGCCTGTCCCGTTCCGGACCCGGGCTGTCCGTCCCGCTGGAGAGCCGGGCCGTCCGGCGGAGCGGTGTGCGGTGCACGACGGTCACGGCGTACGGCATGATCGGATCGGGCGGCCACCGGCCGTTCCGGTGGCGGCGGGACCGCGGGCGTGCGGTGGCCGCAGCCATGGACGGGCGTCGGCGGCGGGACCGCGGACGGGCAGGGGAGACGACGGTGGGCGACGAGCTGGTCCGGGTGTACGTGCCGGCGACCGTGCCGATGCTGGTCCTGCTGCGGGAGCAGGGTCTGCCGGCGAGCGGTGGGCACGCGGTCACCCCCATGCTGCGGGAGTGGTACGCCGAGGGCGACGAGGAGGAACTGGAGTACGTCGCCTTCACCCGGGCCGCCCAGGACGCCCTGCAACTGTTGCGGGAGGACGCCGACGCGCCCCGCCGCCGGGTGGTGGTCTCGGTGGACCTGCCCGCTCGCCTCGTCGGTCGGGGTGACGGCGAGCTGGGTTCGAGCGTGGTGGAACTCGACGGGCCGGTGCCGGCGTCGGCGGTGGCCGCGTTGCACGTGGACGGGGCCGAGGCGGTCGAGGACGTGGCCGCCGCCGTCGACGTGGTGGCCGAGGCGCTCGCCGGTGATCCGGACGCCCAGTTCACCGTCGACGGCACCGAGGACCACGAGCTGGAGTGGTACGACCCGTCCGAGTGGGAGCTGCTGCTGCGTACCGCCTCCTGACCGGGCGGCGTCGGGTCGTGCCGGATGGTCTCCGGCGGCGTCAGTCCGTCAGTCCGGGTCGGCGTCGGGCTCGTCGTCATGGCGGGCCGGGCCGAGGGTGCGGCCGAAGAGGATGACCGCCGTCAGCGCGCCGACGAAGAGCACCCAGATGCCGTTGTCGACCCGGGAGGTGCCCATGCTGGTCTGGGCCACCGCGTCCGCCTCGCTCAGCGCCCCGGCCAGGTCCAGCAGGGTCCGGCCGCCGATCCGGATGATCACCTCGGTGAGCAGCAGGAGCAGGCCGGGGCCGGCTCCGGCGACCAGGTAGGCGGGCCACCTCGGGGCCGGTGCGTCGGGAGCCCGGCGGCGGGTCCAGGTGAGGTAGCCGAAGGCGAGCAGCCCGGCGAGCAGCCCGGCGAGCAGTGACTCGGTACGGGAGACCCACTTCGCGGCGTTCACCAGCGACGCCTGGGAGTCGTCCGCCCCGAACAGGTCGAACAGCGGGTCGCGGGCCTGGCTGAAGGCCACCACGAAGAGCAGGGTGCCGAGCGCGGCGGTCACCACCGCGCCGACCGGTCCGGGGGTACGCGCTCCGGCGAGCGCCCCGCCGAGGATGGCCGCCGCCGCGCTGGTGCCGGCGATGGTGTTGGTGGTGGCGTTGTCGGCGTACGTCAGGTTGATGGCCAGGGCGGTGCCCAGCCCGAGCAGCATCCCGGCACCGAGCGCCGCCGCGAAGCGCAGGGCGGCGCGGTCGCCGAGCCGGCGGGCGGTCAGCTCGCTCGCGGCCAGCGCGACGGCCGCCCCGGCAACCAGCGCCGCGGAGATCACCCCGGGCAGGGCGAAGGCGGAGAGGGTGATCGCGGTGAGGCCGACCGCTGCCGAGTGGATCACCTCCCGGGTGGACCACAGCATCGCCGCCAGCCAGCCGACCGCCAGGACCGCCAGGACCGGCGTGCCCGGGGCGTAGCCCGTCCGCCCGGTCGTCGGGTCGGAGGGCGGCTCGACGGAGGCGGCCGTCGCACTGCCGGGCTGGTTGCTCATCGTCTCCCTCTCGCCGCCGCGCCGTCCCGGCGCCGGGACGGACCGCTCGCTCGGACCAGCGTACGCGGGGCGGACGGACCCGGCCGGGCTGGGCGCGGGGGCTCCCGGTCGCCCGGAGCGGCCTGCTTTTCTTCGGCGTATCGGGGGGAGTCTGGCGGGAATCGTCGCCGGATGGGCGATTGAACCTCGTGATCCACGGCGCGACGCGGGCGTGGCGTGAGCCCGCGCAGGCCGGCGTGGAAGAATCGTCGGAGGTCCCGTCGCCGCGTCCAGGTGCCTCGCGCGGTGTCCGGCGTCCGGCCGCCCGGTCGACGCCCGCGGGGCCGATTTCGCCGCCGCTGTCGAGATCGCCCAGGAGCCTGTGACATGGACGCCGTGTTCTCCGTACCCGAGCCGCACAACGAGCCGGTACGCACCTACGAGCCGGGCAGTGCCGACCGGGAGCGGCTCCAGCGGCGGCTGACCGAGCTGGCCGCCGAGCGGATCGACCTGCCGATGACCATCGCCGGCAGTCAGCGGATGGCCGGTGGCGCACCGGTCGACGTGGTGCAGCCGCACCGGCACGCGCACGTGCTCGGGGTCACCGGGCACGCCACGCACGACGACGCCCGTGCCGCGGTGCGGGCCGCCAAGGACGCGGCACCGGGGTGGCGGGCGCTGCCGTTCGAGGAGCGGGCCGCGGTCTTCCTGCGCGCCGCCGAGCTGCTCGCCGGCCCCTGGCGGGACACCCTCAACGCGGCCACCATGCTCGGCCAGTCCAAGACCGCCGTGCAGGCGGAGATCGATGCGGCCTGCGAGTTCATCGACTTCCTCCGGTTCAACGTGCACTTCGCCCGGGGACTGCTGGCGGCCCAGCCCAACTCGTCGCCGGGGGTGTGGAACCGGTTCGACCACCGCCCGCTGGAGGGCTTCGTCTACGCGGTGACCCCGTTCAACTTCACCGCCATCGCCGGCAACCTGCCCTCCGCGCCGGCCCTGCTGGGCAACACCGTGGTCTGGAAGCCGGGTCCGACCCAGCAGTTCGCGGCGCACTTCACCATGCGGCTGTTCGAGGCGGCCGGGCTGCCCCCCGGCGTGATCAACATGGTCACCGGGCGGGGCGAGGAGGTCTCCGACGTGGTGCTCGCCGACGCGGACCTGGCCGGCATCCACTTCACCGGCTCGACCAGGGTCTTCCAGCAGCTGTGGCGCACGGTCGGGGAGAACATCGCCTCCTACCGGGGTTACCCCCGGCTGGTCGGCGAGACCGGCGGCAAGGACTTCGTCGTCGCGCACCCCAGCGCCGACGTGGACGCCCTGCACACCGCGTTGATCCGGGGCGCGTACGAGTACCAGGGCCAGAAGTGCTCGGCCGCCTCGCGGGCGTACGTCCCCCGGTCGCTGTGGGCGGGCGGGCTGCGGGACCGGCTGGCCGCCACCGCCGACGCGCTGACCTACGGCGACGTGACCGACTTCGGCAACTTCGGCGGAGCGGTGATCGACGCCAGGGCGTACGCCCGGCACACCGCCGCGCTGGAGCTGATCGGCGGGGACGACAGTTGCCGGGTGCTGGCCGGGGGCACCGCCGACGACACGGTCGGCTGGTTCGTCCGGCCGACGCTGTTCGAGTGCGCCGACCCGGCCCACGAGACGTTCACCACCGAGTACTTCGGTCCGATCCTCGGCGTGCACGTCTTCGACGACGCCCGGTTCGACGACGTGGTCGCCCAGGCCGAGTCGATCGCCCCGTACGCGCTGACCGGGTCGGTCTTCGCCACCGACCGCCGGGTGATCGACGCGGTGGCCGACCGGATGCGGTACGCGGCCGGCAACTTCTACGTCAACGACAAGCCGACCGGGGCGGTGGTCGGGCAGCAGCCGTTCGGCGGCGCGCGGGCCAGCGGCACCAACGACAAGGCCGGCTCGTGGCACAACCTGGTCCGCTGGATGTCGCCCCGGACGATCAAGGAGACGTTCGTGCCGCCGACCGACCACACGTACCCGCACATGGGCTGAACCGGCGACGGTCGGCGGGGGCGGGCGGCCCGTCACCGCCGACCGGGCCGCCTCCCGGCGGGACGGCCGGGGTTACCCGGGGGTATTCTCGGCTGCCCGGCCGGTGCGGCCCAGGTCACCCTCGGTGGGACCGTCCGGGGGCGGTCGACGGGTGGTCCTGGGAGCACTGTCGTCGGCCGACAGTGCACATTGGAAATCCTCCCGGGTGGCAAATCCGGAAATCCTGGACGCCGGGACCGCAAAGTGGCAGCTTAGAGGGCATGGCGGATTCCGGAGTCAACCCCACTGCGGCGGCCCTGCTGGGGTTGTTGCATGAGGGCCCGATGACAGGCGGCCAACTGATGGCCGCCGCTGAGCGCCGACTGGCGCCGTACTGGTCGATGACACGCAGTCAGGTCTACCGTGAGTTGCCGGTGCTGGCGGAGCGTGGTTTCGTGCGGTTGGGCAAGCCCGGACCGCGGATGAGTCAACCCTACGCGATAACCGCGGCGGGGAAGCGGACCTTCTCCCGATGGCTGGCGGAGAACCCCGGTCGGGACACCATCCGAAACCCGATCGCGCTGCGCATCGCCTTCGGCAACCTGCACTCGGCCAGTCAGCTCAAGAACCTCTACACCTCGGCCAACGAATACCACACCGAAGCCCTCGCGTACGTCCGGGAGCAGGTCAAGACCGCCAAGAAGGAGGGCGACGAGTACGACGCCAGCGCGCTGGAGTTCGCCGTCGCCTACCACAAGGCCGCCCTGTCCTGGCTCAAGACGGCCCCGGTCGGCTGATCATCCGCCCTGGTAGGTGGTGTGCGGTGAGCGGACCGCCGCGCGCACAGTACGCTTGTCTGTCGTGACCGCTGCCGATTACGCCGAACAACTCAAGGAACTCGACGCGACCCTGCGCAACATCGAGTCGGTGCTCAACCTCGACCGCCTGCGGGAGGAGAAGGCCCGGCTGGAGGAGCAGGCGTCCGCGCCGGACCTCTGGGACGACCAGGCCCGGGCGCAGCAGGTGACCTCGCAGTTGTCGTACGTCAACGGCGAGATCAGCAAGCTGGGCAGCCTGCGGTCCCGGCTGGACGACGCCCGGGTGCTGCTGGAACTGGCCGAGGACGAGGCCGACTCCGGGGTGCTGGACGAGGTCGAGGCGGAGATCTCCGGGCTGACCCGGGCCATCCAGGAGATGGAGGTCCGCACCCTGCTCTCCGGCGAGTACGACTCCCGGGAGGCGCTGGTCGCCATCCGGGCGGGCGCCGGTGGGGTGGACGCGGCCGACTTCGCCGAGATGCTGCTACGGATGTACCTGCGCTGGGCCGAGCGGCACGGCTACCCGACGGAGGTCTACGAGACGTCGTACGCCGAGGAGGCCGGCCTCAAGTCGGCCACCTTCACCGTCAAGGTGCCGTACGCCTACGGCACGCTCAGCGTCGAGTCGGGCACCCACCGGCTGGTCCGGATCAGCCCGTTCGACAACCAGGGGCGGCGGCAGACCAGCTTCGCCGGGGTCGAGGTGCTGCCGGTCACCGAGCAGACCGACCACATCGACATCCCGGAGAACGAGGTGCGGGTGGACGTCTACCGCTCCTCCGGCCCGGGTGGGCAGAGCGTCAACACCACCGACTCGGCGGTGCGGCTCACCCACATCCCCACCGGCATCGTGGTGACCTGCCAGAACGAGAAGTCCCAGCTCCAGAACAAGGCCTCCGCGATGCGGGTGCTCCAGTCCCGGTTGCTGGAGCGCAAGCGGCAGGAGGAGGAGGCGAAGCTGGCCGGGCTGAAGACCGGCAGCACCAGCTCCTGGGGCGACCAGATGCGCTCGTACGTGCTGCACCCTTATCAGATGGTGAAGGATCTGCGAACCGAGCAGGAGACCGGCAATCCGTCCTCGGTCTTCGACGGCGAGTTGGACAGCTTCATCGAAGCCGGTATCCGGTGGCGCAAGCAGCAGCAGCTCGCCAACGACGCTGCGTGACCGGTCGTGGACGGGGCGCGTCATCGATCTCGGGCTGACCGGGTGAATCGATGACGCGCCTCGCATCGGCGGGGCGTGCCACTTGGCTCTGCGGTTACACCGCGTAGACTCACCACCCGTGATTCAGCTTGAGCAAGTGACGAAGACGTACCCGAAGGCGTCCCGGCCTTCGCTCGACAACGTGTCCGTCTCGATCGAGAAGGGCGAGTTCGTCTTCTTCATCGGGCCATCCGGCTCCGGTAAGTCCACGATCATCAAGATGCTGCTGCACGAGGTCGCCCCCAACAAGGGCCGCGTCGTCGTCAACGGCAAGGACGTCACCTCGATGCGGTCCTGGAAGCGACCCCACTTCCGGCGTTCCATCGGCTGTGTCTTCCAGGACTTCCGGCTGCTGCCGAACCGCACCGCCTACGAGAACGTGGCGTTCGCCCTGGAGGTGATCGGCAAGACCAAGGCGGTGGCCCGCCGGGTCGTGCCCGAGGTGCTGGAGTTGGTCGGTCTCGGTGGCAAGGAGCACCGGTACCCGCACGAGCTCTCCGGTGGTGAGCAGCAGCGGGTCGCGGTCGCGCGGGCGTTCGTGAACCGCCCGCTGATCCTGCTGGCGGACGAGCCGACCGGAAACCTGGACCCGGACACCTCGATCGAGATCATGCGCCTGCTGGACCGGATCAACCGCACCGGCACGACCGTCGTGATGGTCACGCACGACTCCAACATCGTGAACCAGATGCGCCGCCGGGTCGTCGAGATCGAGAGCGGCCGTATCGTGCGCGACCAGGCGCGCGGCGTCTACGGGTGAGCCGACGCTCCACCCCTGCCGTACGACCTGACGACGAACACCTCACGCCGGAGAGCCGGAGGAACACCCGATGCGGATGAAGTACGTCCTGTCCGAAGTGCTGGTCGGACTGTGGCGCAACGTGACCATGACCATCGCGATGATCATCACGATGGCGGTCTCGCTGACCATGCTCGGCGCCAGTGGCCTGATGTACAAGCAGGTCGGCGACATGAAGGACCTCTACTACAAGAACGTCGAAGTCTCGATCTTCCTGAAGACCGACGTCACCGAGCAGCAGCGCACCGACCTCGACGCCAAGTTGAAGAGCGACCCCCTGGTCAAGGAGGTCCTCTACGTCAACAAGGACGAGGCGTACAAGACCTTCAAGGAGATGTACCAGGACGCGCCCGACCTGGTGAACGCCGTGAAGCCGGACCTGCTGCCCGAGTCGTTCCGGCTGAAGCTGGTCAACCCGGAGCAGTACAAGAACATCTACGACCAGTACCAGGGCACCGAGGGGGTCGACGTGATCGTCGACCAGAGCCGGCTGCTGGACAAGATCTTCAACGTGCTCACCGCGATCCAGAACATCGCGCTGGCCGCCGCCGTGGTGATGGCGATCGCCGCGCTGCTGCTGGTGGCGAACACCATCCAGGTGGCCGCGTACAGCAAGCGGCGTGAGGTCGCGGTCATGAAGCTGGTCGGCGCGTCGAACTGGTTCATCCAGGCGCCGTTCGTGCTGGAGGCGGTGGTCGCCGGCCTGATCGGTTCGTTGCTGGGCCTGATCGCGCTGATCGGCGCCAAGCAGTTGCTGTTCAGCGGTTCGTTGAAGGCGCTGGAGGGGCTGCTCTCGCCGATCCAGTGGTCGGACATCTTCCTGATGTTCCCGCTGATGGCCGGGGTCGGTGGTCTGATCAGCGCCGCCACCGCCTGGGTCACGCTCCGCTTCTACCTGCGGGTCTAGTCACCCCGGGGCTCTCCGTGAGGACCCTCCCCGGCCGGGAAGAAACGGCGGGGGAGGGTCCTTGTCGTTCGGGTAGCATGATCCCCGCTCACCGGCCGGACGGTCGGTGCGCGTACCAGGAGGGAGGTGCGCCGGATGCCACGGGAAAAGGGCCGCAAGGTGGTCGCCTCCAACCGGAAGGCCCGCCACGACTACGCCATCCTCGACACCTACGAGGCGGGCATGGCGTTGACCGGCACCGAGGTCAAGTCGCTGCGCGCCGGGCGGGCCTCGCTGGTCGACGCCTTCGCCCAGGAGCGCGACGGTGAGCTGTACCTGCACGGCATGCACATCCCGGAGTACACCCAGGGCACGTGGACCAACCACGAGCCCCGGCGTACCCGCAAGCTGCTGCTGAAGCGGTTGGAGATCGACAAGCTGGTCGGCAAGACCCGCGAGGGCGGCCTCACCATGGTCCCGTTGCAGGTCTACTTCTCCGACGGCTGGGCCAAGGTGGAGATCGCCCTGGCCAAGGGCAAGAAGTCGTACGACAAGCGGCAGGACCTCGCCAAGCGGGACGCCGACCGGGAGATCGCCCGGGTGTCCGGTCGACGGGGCAAGGGGATGGACGACTGATAAGTGCCCTTATGTCCGGTCTGGCGCGTCGAGCCGGGCCTCGGGATGAAACCCGTTGCGGCAGGCGTTAGTCTAGTCGGAGCCACCACATCGGTGGCCCGTCGAGGGGGTGACTGGTTTCGACTTCGTACGCAGCGACAGGGGAAGCGAGCCGAGGAAGCCGACGTCGTCTCGAGAATCGGTCGTCGGAAACCAATAAGCGCCAAGCAAAATCGCGCTGACTTCGCTCTCGCCGCCTGAGGCGAGTAGTGAGTCTGTCGGCCTGGGAACGCCTTCGTCCCAGTCAGCCGGCATCAGCTAGGAGGCTGGCCAACCGGACCCGGTCGCGGGGTCCGTGCGGCGAGATCAATCAGCGACTGGGCCCGTCACACCAACTTGCTCGCGTGAGCGGTGGGGCCGAGTAGAGGCATAGCGAGCTGCGCTCGGAGAAGCCCTGACAAACCGGCGAAGGACCCGGGTTCGATTCCCGGCACCTCCACCAGACGATGCGCCCCGGTCCCCCGGACCGGGGCGCATCCGTGTCCCCACCCCTTCCTCCCGGAGGCGGTCCCCCTCCGGGCACTCGCCCTCGTCTCTCCGACCAAGAGAATCCGGTCAGATCGATCCCGGCGGTCGACCTGAACCTCTTGATCGACGAGGCGGGACCACGGCGGGCGAGAGGAGGGAGGGAACCGGTGGGGGTGGGTGGTCGTCTCAGGGGTATGCGGCGACTTGGGCTGGTGGGGCTGGGGCTCCTGGTGGGGGTGGCGGGGTGCGCGCCGGCGGGCTCCGTGCCGGGTGGATCGGGGGTGGACGGGGCCGTGGCGGGTGCGTCTGCGTCGGCCGGGGGAGCGAGCGGTGGTGACCCGGGGCGGCAGCGGGAGGCGTTCGACCGGCGGGCCACCGAGGTCGCCGGGGCGTGGCGGCCCGGCCCCGACTGGTCGACCGGGTACCTGCCGTTGCAGGACGCCACCGTGCTCACCGGGGATCCGGGCTTCGACGCCGACACCGAGGTGGCCTTCCGCTCCGGTTGGTACCGCGATCAGGTCGAACTCCCGACCGCCGTCCCCGCGGATGCCACGATCCGCTTTCCGGACGGTGCCCTGAGCGTCCCGCTGATCAGTGCGGCCGAGGCGTACCGGCAACTGGACCAGGGGGATCCGCCGCCGTGCGAGGGTCGGCCCCGGGTGCCCCGGGCTCCCTCCCCGACCGCCGCCGGCAGGCCGGATGATCCGGTCGCTACCGGCAGGCCGGATGACCCGGTCGCCACCCGGGCCGCCACCGCCTGTATCCCGCTCACGGTCACCGGGGTGACCCTGGGCACCGCCGAGGTGCGTACCAGCCGGGGGGTCGCGGCGGTGCCGGCCTGGTTGTTCACCGTCGCGGAGCTGACCACTGCGGTGGCCCGGCTCGCGGTGGCCCCCCGGGCGGTCACCGCCGTGCCCGAGCCGGTGGCCCCGCCCCGGCCCCTCCCGGGCGGCGTGGCCGGCGTCGACCGGCTCCGACGGGTCGACGGCGACCGCCTGACGTACGACGTCGCCCTGGGCGCCTGCGACAGCGGACCCGCCGCCGTGGTCCGGGAGGACGACGACGTGGTGGTGGTCGGCGGCGCGACGGTCCCGGGCACCGGGGAGTGCATCGATCTCGCGGTGCTCAAACCGGTCACGGTGACGCTGGCGGCACCGCTCGGTGCGCGCCCCGTGCTCGACGTCGCCACCGGCCGGGTACTCGTTCTCGGCCCCCGCTGAGGCTTTCGTCCCCCCGTGCGGCACCGGCGGTCATGACGGGCGCGGCCCTGTCGGCTCGCGGCGTCCGCCGTCGGCCGGGGCATCCGTCCCGCACGTCACCCACCCGCCGCGGCGGACCACCGGGGCGTCGACCACCGGGGCGTCGACCACCGGCACGACAGCGGGCCCGGTGAGCTGCGCGGCCGGCGGCGCGATCGGGTACGGCAGGAACGCCGGGCGACCACTCAGGGCAGCGGGAACGGGGTGCTGATGCCGTCCAGCGCGTGCCCGCACGGGCAGTCGCGGTCGGTCGGCAGGGCGGCCACCGCGTCCAACAGGATGCCGCGCAGCCGGTCGGTGTTCTCCCCGAAGACCCGGAAGACCTCCTCCTGGGTGACCGAGTCGCCCGCCTCCACCCCGGCGTCCAGGTCGGTGACCAGGGCGATGGAGGTGTAGCAGAGGGCGAGCTCGCGGGCGAGCACGGCCTCCGGGTGGCCGGTCATGTTGACCACCGCGCCGCCCATCGAGGCGTACCAGCGGGACTCCGCGCGGGTGGAGAAGCGGGGCCCCTCGACCACCACCACCGTGCCGCCGTCCACCGCCGGCACGTCCCGCCCGGCTGCCGCGTCGAGCAGCGCACGCCGTCCCACCGGGCAGTACGGGTCACCGAACGCCACGTGCACCGCGCCCTGGTCGTAGTAGGTCTGCACCCGGCCGCTGGTGCGGTCGACCAGCTGGTCGGGCACCACGAACGTGCCGGGGCCGAGGTCGGGGCGGAGCCCGCCGACGGCGCAGGGGGCGAGCACCTGGCGTACCCCCAGTGCCCGCAGCGCCCACAGGTTCGCCCGGTAGGGGATCCGGTGCGGTGGGTGGCGGTGGTCACGCCCGTGCCGGGGCAGGAAGGCCACCGGCCGACCGCCCACCGTGGCGATGGTGAGCACGTCCGAGGGGGCGCCGTACGGGGTCTCCACCTGGTGTTCGGTAGCGTCGTCGAGCAGCGCGTACAGCCCCGAACCGCCGATCACCGCGATGTCCGCCGTCGGAACCATCGACCCTCCCTCGACCACCCTCGATCACCTGTCGGTCAGACCTTAGCCACCGCACCGGGTGCAGGCTATGGTGCCAGGCATGGCGGTGACAGCACGGATGGTCGCTGGTGCCCGGTTGTCGGACCCGGTGCGCGGCTGACGATGTCCGAGACGCAGGGGGAGGGGCCGGCGATCAGCGGTCGTGCCGTGGAGTCGATGACCGGGCGGCTGCTGGTCGCGACACCGGCTCTCAAGGATCCGAACTTCGACCGCACGGTGGTGCTGCTGGTCGCCCACGAGGCCGGTGGGGCGCTCGGGGTGGTGCTCAACCGGGCCACCGAGGTCCCGGTCGCGGACGTCCTCGGTGAGTGGAGCGACCTGGCCCGGCACCCGGCGGTGCTCTTCGAGGGTGGTCCCGTGCAGCCGGAGTCGGCGATCTGCCTGGCCCGGATGCGGCACCCGATGCGGCGGCTGAAGGGCTTCCAGCCGATCTCCGGTGCGGTCGGCACCGTCGACCTGTCGGTCGATCCGGAACGGATGCGGGACAGCATCGGCGGCATCCGGGTCTTCGCCGGCTACTCCGGCTGGGGCTCCGGGCAGTTGGAGCAGGAGATCGAGGACGGCTCCTGGTTCGTGCTCGACGCGCTGCCCGGGGACGCCTTCGTCGACCGTCCGGACGACCTCTGGCCGATGGTGCTGCGCCGGCAGGGCGGCATGATGGCGGCGGTCGCGCACTTCCCTCCGGACGTGGCGCTGAACTGATCCACCGGGTGTCCCCGGGGGCGTCCGGGGGTACCCCCCGCGAGATGACCATGCGGCACGGCGTGTGTATAGTTCTCCCCGTGCCCGGGACACCGGGACGACCGCAAGGGGCCGTGGCGCAGCTGGTAGCGCACCACACTGGCAGTGTGGGGGTCAGGGGTTCGAGTCCCCTCGGCTCCACCTTGTGTTACTGCAGGTCAAGCGGCATTTCTCATGGAGAGGTGCCGCTTTTCTTGATCGTTTGGTCGCAGCCGCGGTCACGGCGGGTGCCGGTCACGAACACCTCGTAGCCCCGCCTCGGTGAGGTCCGCCGTCTCCTGGCACACCGGTTCGTCACCACCTACCCTTCGAGGGGACCTCAGTCGAGTTCGTCGAGGCGGGCGAGTGCGTCGGTCAGCCCGTGCTGATGAGCGTGTCGCCGCAACTCCTTGAGAGTCGGGGCCGGTACCTCGAGTCGTTCGGCCAACGAGGCCGTATGCGCGACGAGGTCGGCCCGGTCCCCGATCATGCCGTGGGACTTCGTCATCGACAGCACCCGCTCCATTGCGGCCCTACGCCGCAGCCCGGTGTCGTTGCTCCACAGTTGCAGGAAACAGCCCTTGCTCAGCCTGTACGAGCCGACCTGTGCCCTCGACAACCTGGGCGGGTCACCGAAGCTGTCCGTGGCGAGGGTGGCCCGCCAGGTCCCGTTCGGCAACTGTCGCAGGGTTCCCTTCAACTTGCTGTCTGCGAGCCACCGGGTCCAGATGGTCTGTGGATCCTCGGTACGCTCGGCGGCCACCAGGTGACCGATCATCGGTAGCTGGTTGCAGACCTGCTCGAGGAAGGTGTCCCGCTCGCCGGCCACCCCGCTGTATGCCAGCAGGCGCTGGTCGGCGCATGCGATCAGGTACGCCGGCAGGTAGGCGTCCTGCGCACCGAGCACCTGCAGGTCCCGCATCCGCTTGGGTAGGTTGAACTCGTGTCGGTCCGGTCGCTGGGCGAGCTGGGCGATGATATCCGGTTGGAACACCATCGGCGCGAAGAGCGGCTTGAATCTCAGCCGGTCACCGCCCTGCTCGGGCGGCACCCTGGGGGTGGTCAGCACGGTCAGTGAACCGTCGTAGTGGCGCCGGGGCAGTGGGCTGCTGGTGAACCGCTCCACCAGCAGCTTCTGTCGGCTCTCCTTGGTGACGTAGCGGATCCCGGCGCGAACGGAGTCCAGGCCGAGGGGGGTGAGCGTGACGACCTCATCGGCGACCACCACATGCCCGATCAGGAACAGGAACGCCAGGCACCGGTCCACCAGCGAACGGGGTAACCCGTAGAAGCGGCACAGCTCGGTGATCCTGGTGAACCCGCCCTCCATGAGGCCGCGGACCAGGAACCGGTCCAGCATCTCGTAGTCCTGCTCCTCCTGGATCTGTGCGGTCGTCTCCACCTGCCACAGGGGCCACAACACCGAGAAGATGCGGGACGGCCGTACCCCGGGAACGGCGGTAGCGTGCTCGACGGCCCGGACCGCCGGGTAGATGATCGAGGCCTCGCCGGACCGGTGTTGCCGGGACGCCTGACCAACCCGCTCAACCATTGAGCTTCTCCTCGATCTCGCGGGACGGACGGCGTTCCCCGAACGCGCCCAGGTGAACCACCAGGGAGTTCGCCAGGGCGGCGAAGCCGGGATCCCGGGCGTTGGTCAGGGTCGTCGTGTCGCCGACCAGGACGATCTGTCGGCGAGCCCGGGTGATGGCCACGTTCAGCCGCCGCAGTTCCTTCAAGAAGCCGATGTTCCCGTGCTGGTTGCTCCGGGTGAAGCCGTAGACGATCAGGTCGCGTTCGCCACCCTGGAAGGAGTCGACGGTACCGACGTTCTCCGCCACCGCGTTCGCACCCAACTCCTTGGTCAGCAGCTCGGCGAGCAGCTTCACCTGAGCCCGAAACGGCACGATGACCGCCCAACTGCCGTAGTGGTCAGCGTGCCGGGTCAGCAGGCGTACGATCAGCCGGGCCTCCAGCTCGTTGAGGTATCCGCCCTGTTCAAAGGCGTCGACGGCGGGCGGGGTCCGCTCCGCCCGTTCGCGCGCCGGCCGATCCGATGTGTCGATCATCGCCATCGGCGAGTGGAACAGCGGGTCCCGCCTCCCAGCGCGATGCTCGGTGCGCAGCACCCCGCCGTAGAACGAGGTCGAGACGAACCGCGCCAGCACCTCCGGCATCCGCCGCTGCACCGTCAGCATCACTCGGTTGGCGTCGCCGACACCCTGGTAGAGCCGCTCGAACGCGCTGCGCCGGAGGAGATCGCGGATCTGCCCGGCATTCGATGGCGCCGTGCCGCTCGGCAGGCTGTCGGCCCAGCTCGCCACCTCGTGATCAAGGAACGGCGGCAATTGGTGGTGGTCCCCGACCAGGACCGCCCGGCGGGCCCGGACCAGTGGAACCAACAGGTCCGGAGTGGAGATCTGGCCGGCCTCGTCGACGATCGCCAGGTCGAAGTCCAGCCCGGCGAGGAGGGCTGTGGTGGCGGTGCCGATGCAGGTGGCGGCCACCACGTCGGCGTACCGTAGCAGCTCTCGGTGCAGGTCCTGCTCTGCCTCGGTGACCTCGGCCCGCCACTGGTCGAGCAGCCGAGCCCGGGACCGGGCCAGGGCCAGGGCTGCGGTGAGCTTCTGATGCAGTGCCATCCACCCGGGCAGGTCGACCGGCGTACCGGTGGAGACCGGGACAACCGGGCGCAGTGTCGCCCGTACCATCTCGGCCGCCCGCGTCACCTCGGTCAGGAACTTGTCCCGCGCCTCGGCTGCGGCGTCCCGCGCCGCCGCCCGACTGCCGACCTCGGGGTCGGCGGCGGCGATCGCGTCGGCCTGGGCTCGGATCTCCGCGTACGCCTGCTCGGCCCGGCCGGCCTCCCGGACAGCCACGGCGAGCTGCTCCCGTACCGTGCTCAGGCGCCGCTCACGCCACCCCTGTTGCCAGCGGAAGAGGAAGGCCAGCGGCCCACCGGCCGCCCGTCGACGAACCTCGGCCAGCCGCTGCCGGGCACCATGCTCCCGCTCGCCCAGTTGCTCCAGCTCGGCCCGGGTCGTCCGATGCTCCTGTTCGGCGGTGGCCAGCTGAGTGGCGAGCGGGCGGACCGCCCGATCCATCGCGGCCGTCAGCTCGGCCGAGAGTGCCTGCACCTCGGTGTCGGCCAGCTGAGCCTCACCGAGCTGTGTGGTGAGGAAGCTCATCCACCGGCCGGCGGCGTCGTCGGCCGCAGTGAACGGAGTCAGCCGGGACATGCTCCCTTCGGTGGTCGCCAGGATCTCCCTGCGCAGCGTCTCGACCTGGACCTCGACCATCAGGCCCCGGGCGTGCGCGGTCATCGCGTCCTCGTTGCCGACCCGGACCGCCCGAACATACGCCGGTAGGCGTTCGAGCACGTTGTCGACCGCCCGGTTGGTGTGCGAGGTGACCAGGACCCGCTGGTGCCGGGCCGCACTGACGGCGACCATCTCGGTGATGGTGGTGGTCTTGCCGGTACCGGGCGGGCCGAGCACCAGTAGCAGATCCGGAACGGTCAGCGCACTCTGGAACGCCCGCAGCTGGTCGCCGTCGAGCGTGGCCCGCGGCTGGGCGGTGACATCCGGCCGGTACGGGGCCAGCTGGCGGTCGACCAGATGGGTGAGCAGGTGCGGGTTCGTCGCCTCCCGATCCCGCAGGGTCTGCACCGCTGCCAACCGCGCCCGGTGCACCCGGTCGCCGGGCAGCACCCCGAGGGCACCCTGTTGGGGCAGCCGGGCGAAGTCGACGACACCGTCGAAGCGGACCGTCACCTCCCGGTCCCGGTCCCGGACCCGCAGCACCCGGCCGCGCAGGTCCGGCTGATCGGTAACGTAGACCAGCGCACCCTGGGCAAGCGCGCAGGGGCGCAGAAGGTGAAAGACGTAGACGCCACGGGCGGAGCGGCGCTCCTCGCGCGCGCTGTCCACCCGCCGGTACGGCAGTGCCAGATCCTCCTGCTGCTTGGCGATCTCGATGTCCCGGACCGCCTCAATGACCTCGGTGAGCAGATCGAGGAATCCACCATGGTGAGCTGGCAGGGCCGGCACCGCGGACCCGGTGACGCCGAGCCGCTCCCAGGTATGGCAGAGCTCCGCCCAGGGCACCCGGTACGGGGAGCCGACGTCACGGACGTGCGGAAACGTGTGCCACCCGGGTGCGCAGCGGAGCAGCAACGCTCCCTTGAGCAACTGCTCCTGATCCTTGAAGGACAGCGGGGACACGTCCGCGAGCTTGAGCGCGGCGCGTTCCCTGCCGCTCAGGTAGAACCCGACCTTCCAGCGCTGGCTGTAGACCACCAACCGGTCGCGTTCGACCTCCATCCGTGCCGGTAGGGCACCGGCCGTCGCGAGCCGGCCCAGTTGGTCGACGAGGACGGCCGGGTCGTAGATGCCAGCCCTGGCGAGCTGCTCGGCAGCTTTGTCGGAGGGTATGACGGCCACCGGGTGGCGCAGGACGAACGGAAGAGCACTCACCGGGCACCATCCGTGGAGAGCTGCCGATGGCCGGATCGCAGGGCGGTCACCAACGCGCGGAGGTCGGACGGCCGGTTGTCCGCATCCGGGTCGAGGCAGTCGGCTAGCAGGTTGTCCAGTTCCTCGGGTAGCTCGGGCAGCGTCAGTCGGATCGGCGGCGAGCCGTAGGTCGACGGTGGATGCCCGGTCAGCGTCCAGTAGAGCAGCGCCGCCAGCTGGTAGAGGTCGGCCGGCCTGCCGACCGTGGTTGATCGGTGCTGCTCCGGTGCCTGGTGCCCGGGCGGCCCCTCCCCGGGCCGAGCCGTCATCCCGGCCAGGCCCGCGTCGACCAGTACCGCGCGCCGGGGCTTGTTCGCCAGCACCACCCCGTCCGGGCTCAGCGCCCGATGACTCTGCCCGGCGTCGTGCAACGCGGTAAGGGCGGTGGCGATCTCGACAGCTGCGCCGAGCGTCACGGCGGCGTTGAAGCGACCGATCGGTGCGCCGGCAGCGGCCGGACCGAGTCGCTGCCGCCAGGTCGGCCCGGCCGGCAGCACGCTGACCAGCGTCGTGCCGCCGGTCTCGTCGACTGTTTCCAGCAGCCTCGGCAGGCCCGCCCGGCCACCGATCCGGTGCCACAGGCGCCCCTGCCCGCGCAGCTCGTCGCGGAGCTGCTCGCCCGCTGCCGCCCTCCGAAGCAGCTGTACCTGCCGAAGCCGGATCCGATGCAGATCGGTCAGCCGGTCGGCGGTCGCCTCCCGCCAGACCCACGACTGGTCCGGGGCGATCTGGTTGACGGTCGGCTCGTGCAGCAGGTAGTCGACTCCGCCCAGCCGCCGCTGGTCGCCGCCCCGCCACGGCGTCCGTACGTCCGTCCTGACTGGTGACTCCGGTACGACGAGTTCGGGCCGCGCCGACGAGAGCCAGTCGGATTCGTCGGTGGGTGCTTCGCGGTAGGGGTGGTAAAACGCTCGTCGGATGTGTGCGGCTGCCGGCTTGTACAGCTCGTTGCGCAGCGCGGTCTCGTCCCACAGCGTCAGCCGAACCCCGGTGGCCCGTTCCTGCTCGCCTCGCCAGGCATCCCACCATCGGGTGAGTGCCGGGTCGAGGCTGGACGGCACACAGAGCACCCACTCCTCGACCTCGTAGCCCTTCTCGTCCGCGTTCCTCCAGGCCGAGTTGAAGGACTTCTCGATCTGCTCCCGGTGTCTGCCTTTCACGCCACCGATGAAGTATTTGGCTTGCCAGATAGTGACCCGCCCATGGAGCTCGCCGACCAGCGCGTCGATGCCCCAGTCGCCGGGGTTCGCGTACACCAGCCTGGCGTCACCGCGTACGGCGGTCACCAGGAGGGCGATCATCTGCTCGAAATCCTCGCGTGCGCCAGTCTCGCCGCCACGCGACTGGTGGGCGTAGAAGTGGATGGGTGGCTCACCCGACGCAGCACGCGTCACCGCCGATCACATCCCGGGGTCGTGTCAGATGCCGACCGAAGGGAGCATTCCAAAGACGGTCACCCATTGCAACGCGTGACTCACGTTGCGGGGAGGTTGATGATCCGCGCCGCCTGACAGCTCGTGGGCGATCGCCCGGCCGCACCTACGGCACCTGGCCGAGGGCTTGGTCGAGCCCTTCGGTCACCTCCACGTCGTGGTCGACTTCCACCAGTTCGAGCGCTACGACACCGGTACCGGCGTGCCCTCGGCGACGAGTATGGCCGTTCGTGTCCCGAGGTGGCGGGAGGGGTCGGGCTAGCCGATTCCGGCGAAGAGGCCGCCCCGGCGGGAGTCACCGGGGCGGCCCGGTGTCTCGCCGGCGGGCCGGTCGGGGCCGCCGACCGCCAGTTCCTCGCGGGCGGCCCGGTCGAGCGCGCCGACCGCCCACTCCTCCAGGCTGTGGCCGAGCTTCTCGGCCACCGCGCTGTACGACCGGATCTGCTCCGGCGACAACCGCACCTTGATGTGGGTGCTGTCGCCGGCCCGGTCCCGGTCGTCCAGGTGCGCCTCGTCGGGGCCCGGCGGGGTCGCCTCGGCGGATCGTTCCGCGATGCTGGCCCGGACCTCCTTGCGCAACCGGTTCCTCGACCACGAGAGCTTCTCGGCCTTGCGTAGCCAGAAATCCTGTTCGTGCTCGCTCAGCCGGGCGACCTCCGCGTGGTGGGCGAAGCTGAGCGCGTCGCGCCGCCGGGACAGCGGGAAGCGCCGGGCCACCCAGACGTAGTTGCGCAGGGTCTGGTAGTCGAGTGAGGTCTGCTCGATGGCGTCGCTGTAGCGCCCGCTGTACGCGGTTTCTCCGTAGAGCAGCCAGTCGCCCAGGCACCAGGCCGACCAGGTGCTGACCGCCGCCAGCCGCCGGCCGATGCCGAGCCACTTCTCGTACGGCAGGTGTTCGGGGAATTCGATCCCGGTGCGTGGTGTCGCGAGGATGTCGAACTGCACGTCGATCGACGCGGTCTTCGGTGGCCCGTTCCGGGTGTCCTGCGCCTGGGCGGAGGTGTGCACCGCCACGTCACCGCCTTCCCTCGTCGGGACCGTCGGCGTCATCCGCAGCCGTCCGGTAGGTCGTCGGTCGGACGGAGGGTCTGGTCGACCGCACGTCGGGTGGGGATTCCGGCGGGAGTCCGGCCCGGTGGCCGGTGCCCGTGTCCGGTGCAGCGTCGGAAGTCCATCCGGTATCACCGACCTCTACCGTTACCGTCGCTCGTGCCTGGCATCGGGTGGGCGCAGGGGGTCGGGGCACGTCGGCGTACCCCACTCTCCCGAACAAGATCGTCCATAGGCGAGAGATCCATTCTCGCCGGAAACCACCGGGGAAAGTCAAGAGCAACAAGCCGGGCGATGTGCCGCTGGCCTGCGGGAAAAGATCACCATGGGGGTGGACGCCCGGCGGTGTTCTGGCTGCTTTGCCGGATGCGACACCATTGATTCCGATCTTGGTTTGGCATGGATCAGCATGATTGCCTGAGCTGCCGGTGATCGATAGAGTCCCCCTCGTGGACCGGTGATACGAGAGGGATGCGCCACCGCTTCGATGATCGATATTGGTCAACTCGTCGAGGGGAGAGCAGTGGACACGTCCCGGTTCGTCACCGACGTCGCGATCATCGGCGGGTGCGGGCGCGTCGGTCTGCCGCTGGGGCTGGCCTTCGCGGCACGCGGCCTCTCGGTCGTCCTGTGCGATGTCAACGGCGTCGCGGTCGACCTGGTGAACTCGGGTCGGATGCCCTTCGCCGAGCCCGGCGCCGACGAGCTGCTGGCCTCCGTGCTCGCCTCCGGCGCGCTGCGGGCCACCGTCGACCCGTCCTGCGTGAGCGGGTCGGAGCACCTCGTCGTGGTGGTCGGCACGCCGGTGGACGAGCACCTCAGCCCCGACGTGACCGCCGTGTCGACGGCCCTGGAACGCTATGCCCCGTTCCTGCGCCCCGGCCACTTCGTCGCCCTGCGCTCGACCGTCTACCCGGGGGTCACCGCGATGGCCGAGCGGCTGATCGCGGGCCTGGGCCTGTCGGACGTGGACGTGGCCTTCTGCCCGGAACGCATCGCCGAGGGTCGGGCGCTGGTGGAACTCTTCGACCTCCCGCAGATCGTCGGCGGACGGACACCGCGGGCGTTCGAGCGGGCCGCGGCGCTGTTCCGCGTGCTGACCCCGGAGATCGTGCCGCTCACCCCGGAGGAGGCGGAGCTGGCCAAGCTGTTCACCAACAGCTGGCGCTACATCAAGTTCGCGGCGGCGAACCAGTTCTGGATGATCGCGAACGACTCGGGTCTCGACTTCGAGCGGGTCCGGCAGGCGATCCGGTACGACTACCCGCGGGCGGCCGACCTGCCCGGCCCGGGGTTCGCGGCCGGACCCTGCCTGTTCAAGGACACCATGCAGCTCGCGGCGTTCAACGGCAACAACTTCCCGCTCGGGCACTCCGCGATGCTGGTCAACGAGGGGCTGCCCAACTACGTGGTGGCCCGGCTGGAGGAGCGGTTCGACCTGGCCACCATGCGGGTCGGCATCCTGGGCATGGCCTTCAAGGGCGGCAGCGACGACCCCCGGGAGTCCCTGGCCTACCGGCTCCGCAAGATCCTGCTCCTCAAGGCGGCGGCGGTGCTGTGTGCCGACCCCTTCGTCGACGACCAACGGCTGGTGCCGCACGAGCGGGTGCTCGCCGACGCGGAACTGCTCGTCATCGCCGCCCCGCACGAGCAGTACCGCGACCTTCCCGCCACCACCCCGGTGATCGACATCTGGGGCCTGACCGGCCGGGGCGTACTGATCTGACCGCCGACGACGGCGCAGGGGACGCCGGTTTCCGGACCGGCTCGTAAACATCGATGGACGGAGGCGCGGCGGATGCCGAAGGTGCTGGTCAGCGGATCGGCCGGATTCATCGGTGGCTACCTGGTCGAGGAGTTGCTGAGCCGGGGACACGAGGTCGTCGGCATCGACAACTACTCGAAGTACGGCCGGGTCTCCCGCGGGTACGACCGCCACCCGTCGTACCGTTTCGTCGAGGGCGACGCCCGCGACACGGACCTGCTGTCGGAGCTGCTCACCGACTGTGACCACTTCATCGCCGGGGCGGCGATGATCGGGGGGATCTCCTACTTCCACCGGTACGCCTACGACCTGCTCGCCACCAACGAACGGATCATGGCGTCGTCCTGCGACGCCGCCATCCGGGCGCACCGGGAGGGCCGGTTGCGGAAGGTGACCTACCTGTCGTCGTCCATGGTGTTCGAGTCCACCGACCGGTGGCCGTCGCAGGAGGGTGACGAACGCCGCGTCCCCCCGCCGGTGTCGTCGTACGGCTTCCAGAAGCTGGCGGTCGAGTACTACGCCCGCGCGGCGCACCAACAGTACGGGCTGCCGTACACCATCGTGCGGCCGTTCAACTGCGTGGGCATCGGGGAGACCCGTGCCCTCGGGCACCACGACGTCCACTCGGGCAACGTCAAGCTCGCGATGTCCCACGTGGTGCCGGACCTGGTGCAGAAGGTCCTCAAGGGCCAGGATCCGTTGCACGTCCTCGGCGACGGCCGGCAGGTCAGGCACTACACCTACGGTGCCGATCTCGCCCGCGGCATCGTGGTCGCGATGGAACACCCGGCCGCGCTGAACGAGGACTTCAACCTCTCCACCGCCGAGTCCACCACGGTCGCCGAGCTGGCCGAGGCCATCTGGCGCAAGGTCAAGGGGCCGTCGGTGCCCCTCCGGCTGGTCCACGACACGCCCTTCGCGCACGACGTCCAGCTGCGGGTGCCGGACGTCGGCAAGGCGGCGAAGCTCCTCGGTTTCACCGCGACCACCAGTCTCGACGAGATGCTCGACGTGGTGATCCCGTGGATCGCCACGGCGGTCCGGGACGGCCGGATCTGACCGACCGGTCCCGCCAGCGGGACACACAACGATGGTGAGGACGGACGAGATGCGTGAATCCACAGGGGTCGGCCGATGAGGCTCGCCTTCTTCGACGACTACGGAGAGGTGCCGGGTCACCACCCGGACCACATCGTCGGCCTGGGCCGGGCGGCGCGGGCGCCCATCTACTGCCCGGACGGCTTCCTGGAGGGTCGACGGGAGCTGACCGAGCTGATCCACCACCCGGTGACCGGCGACGTGGACCGCACCCCGGGGCCGGCCCGGACCAACCTCGAGACGGCCTGCGCGGACGCGGTCCGGCGGGGAGCCGACGTCCTGGTCAACCTGTTCCTCGACGAGAACTGGGACGCCTTCCCGATCGCGCGGCACGGCATCCGGATGGCCCACACGCTGCACCGTCCGGGCGCGATCGAGGGCACCATGGGGGGCATCAACGCGGTCAAGCAGGGCGACGCGGTCGGCGTCCTGCGGCGGCTCGCGCCCACGGATCCGATCGTCGTGCACACCTCGGCCGGTCTCCGCCAGGCGTCCCGGTGGATACCGGCCGACCGGATCGTCCACCTGGGCTGGCCGGCGGCGACCGGGGAGGCGATCCGGCGTCGCTTCGCCGCCGCGGGGGCGGCGACCACCGACGACGAGCCGTACGTCCTGCTGATCGGACGGGGGAACCGGTACAAGGGCATCCGGGTGCTGCTCGAAGCGGTCGGCCCGGGCGACCACCGGCTGCGGATCGGCGGGAAGCTGGAGGTGCCCGGGGACGCGGACTGGCTGGCCGAGGAGTTCCCCCGGGCGCGGGTGTCGTGGGAACCCGGGTGGGTCGACGACCATCGGCTGGACCAGCTCATCGCCGGGGCGGCCGTCGTGGTGTTCCCCTACCTGTCCGGCTTCGAGGCGCACGGCGGCGTCTCGGGCGCGCTGGTCCACGCGCTGACCTTCGCCAAGCCGATCGTCGTGACCGAGGAGCTGCGCACGCAGCTGCCGGAGCTGGCCGCCAGCCTGGTGGTGCCGACCGGCGACGCCACCGCGTTGAAGGCCGCCCTGGACCGGGTGATGGCCGATCCGCGGCGCTTCGCTCAGCCGGCGGAACTCGAGAAGTACCTCGTCGACAACCACAGTTACGAACGGCACGTCGAACAAATGATAAACCGGTTCGCGGACCATTAGCCGGCGGAAGTGCGGACCCTTGCACCGGCAGTGGCCGAAGGGTAGTAAGGAGCAAGGCGGCGGGCGCCGCCGGTGAGGCTGGAATACATTGTCAGCTCGAAACGGATCCTGGCGAGAGAGTCTGCGATGCCAGATTGAGAACCTCCAGCACACGGCCGACAATCTCGACGAGTCCGAGGTCGACCGGGCCGTGGAAATGGTGCGGCGCTGCACCGGCCTGCTGATTTTCAGCGGCGTCGGGCAAAACCTGGTGCTGGCCGACAAGGTGGCCTCGACGTTCAGTTCGCTGTCCCTGCGGGCGGTCAGCGCCGACCCGATCGCGGCACTGCACGGTGGCATGGGCCTGTTTCGGCCGGAGGATCTGCTGATCCTCATCTCCAAGAGCGGTGAGACGCCGGAACTCCTGCGTTTCCTGGACGCGTGCCGGCAGGTCGGCCACTCCAACACGCTCGCCATCCACTCGGCGCCCGGCTCCACGCTGGCGTCCAGCTGCCGCGGTGCGGTCCACGTCCCGATGGTGAGCGAGGCGGACCACCTCGACCTGGCGCCGACCGCCTCCTCGGTCTGCTTCCTCGGCCTGCTCCAGTCGCTCGCCGCCGAGCTCGCCAGTGCGGCGGGCCTGTCGGAATCGGCCTTCCGCAGGACCCACCCGGGCGGCACCATCGGCCTCGGACCGGTGCGGGTCAGATGAGGCTGGACGAGATCCCCTCGGTGATCGTGCAGGCCGGTGGACGCGGCTCCCGGCTGGGCCGGCTCACGGCCAACAAGCCCAAGTGCCTGCTTTCGGTCGACGGCGAGCCGCTGCTGTACCGGCTCTTCCGCCAGCTGCCCCGGGCCCGGTTCGTCATCGTCGCGGACCACCACGCCGACGTGCTGGCGGCGTACCTGGCGACGGTTCCCCCGAAGGTCGACCACGTCGTCGTCCGGGCGACGGGCGAGGGCACCCTGGGCGGGCTGTCGACAGCGGTGTCCACCGTGGACGCGGACTCGGCCTTCCTGATCCTCTGGTGCGACCTGTTCTTCGCGGAGTTCCCCACCGCCGAACTGGGCGACCGGGTGCTGGTCGGCCTGAGCGACCGGTTCCGCTGCCGCTGGAGCGTCGACGACCGGGGCCGGCTGGTGGAGGTGCCGTCGGACCGCCGTGGGGTGGCCGGCCTGTTCGCGGTCCCGTCGGGGAGACACCTGCCCGACCTGCCGGAGCGGGGCGAGTTCGTCCGGCACCTACGGACGTCGTCGACCCCCGTCGACACCGTGGTGGTGCCCGGGATGCGGGAGTTCGGCACCCTGGAGGCGGTGCACGCGTACGCGCAGGAGCACGGCGGGCAGACGGCCCGCTTCTTCAACGAGGTGGAGATCAGGGACGAGGTGGTGGTCAAGGCGGCCCGGTTGCGGCAGTACGACCATCTCGTCGAGGCCGAGGCGCACTGGTACGAGACGGTCACCGGACTGGGGTTCCCGCACGTCCCGCGGCTGCGCGGCCGGTCGCCGCTGACCATCGAGCGCATCGACGGCGTCCACCCGTTCGACCTGGACCTGGCACCGGACGACCAGGCGCGGGTGGTCGACGACATCATGGACTGCTTCGCGCGGTTGCACGACCTCAGCCCGGCGTCACCCGATCCGGAGTCGGACCGGATGGTCTACCACGAGAAGACGGTCAGCCGGCTGTCCTCGGTCCGCCGCCTGCTGCCCAACGTCGACCGGCCCTCGCTGGTCATCAACGGGCGTACCTGCCGCAACCCGCTGCACCCCCGCCACGCGGACTGGTTCGCCGCCACGATGGACCGGTTGCCCGCGGTCGACCACGCGCTCATCCACGGCGATCCGACGTTCTCCAACACCCTCGTCGACCGGGCCGGCGGCATCTGGCTGATCGATCCACGGGGGACGTTCGGCCGGGCCACCTGCTACGGCGACCCCCGGTACGACTGGTCGAAGCTGCTGTACTCGGTCGAGGGGAACTACGACCAGTTCAACCGCCGCAACTTCGCGCTGACCGTCGCCGGTGAGGTCGTCACGCTGCGGATCGCCTCGAACGGGTGGGAACGGCAGGGTCCGCTGGTCCGGGAACGTACCGCCCGGTTCGGCTCCGACGTCGACGTCATCCACGCCCTCATCTGGCTGTCCCTGACCGGGTACGCGCTGGACGACGTGGATTCCGCCATGGGCGCCTTCTACCAGGGCGTCTATCTGCTGGAGAAGGCCGCGTGACAGTGCCCAGGCTGACGCTCAGCGAGCTTCCCAAGGTGTGGATCGTCGACCTCGACGGCGTGGTGTTCCGGCACAACGCCTACCTCGGCGGCGAGGACGAGGTCCTCGACGGCGCGGTCGGCTTCTGGGCGCAGATCGCCCCGGACGACGTCGTGGTGGTGATGACCGGTCGTCCGGAGAGCGAACGGGTGAGGACCCTGGACCTGCTGGCCCGTCTCGGCCTGCGGGTGGACCGGGCGATGTTCGGGCTGCCGCTGGGGGAGCGGGTGGTCGTCAACGACGCCAAGCCCTCGGGCCTGCCGACCGCGCACGCGGTGAACCTGCCGCGTGACCGGGGTCTGGGCGGGCTGCGGGTCGACATCGACCCGGCCCTCTGACGGCGGGTCGTCCCAGGGGAGGAGCATTCCATTGATCGGTCCAAATCCCGTAGGTAGGTTCGGAGACGTGGGGGACGACATCGCGCGCGCACCGGCCGATCCTGTCGCCGTGGCCATGGTCGGCAACGGCTTCATGGGCCGGGCGCACACGCTCGGTCTGGTGGTCGCGGGTCTGCTGGTGCCGGACCTGCCGCCGGTGGAGCTGCGGTCGATCTCGGGCCGTGACCCCGACCGGACCCGCCGGTCCGCCGCGCAGTACCGCTACCGGGAGGCGTTCACGGACTGGCGGGCGCAGCTCGACGGTCCGGGGCTGTCGGCCGTGGACGTGGTCCTGCCCACGGAGCTGCACCACGCCGCGACCATGGCCGCCATCGGGGCCGGTCACGCCGTGCTGTGCGAGAAGCCGCTGGCCGCGACGGCGGCCGACGCCTACGAGATGTGGCAGGCGGCGGAAGCGGCCGGGGTGGTGCACCAGTGCGGCTTCAACTTCCGCTTCGCGCCGGCCGTCCGGCTCGCGCACGATCTCGTCGCCGCCGGTGAGATCGGCCAGGTCGTCGCCTTCGACGGCTCCTTCCTGGAATCCATCGGCCTGCCGGAGCACGACGCCGACGACGTCGCGGTGTGGCCGCCCCCGCCGCAGGACGGCGCGCTGCTCGGTCTCGGACCGCACATCCTGGACCTGGCGCTGTGGTTCGCCGGTGAACCGACGACCGTGCAGGCGCAGCGGGGCAAGCTCAACCCGTCCCCGGCGGTGCTGGACGACTTCTTCAGCGGGACGTTGCAGTTCCGCTCCGGTGCGCACGGCACGGTGCGGGGCTCCCGGGTGGCCGGTGGGGTCACGAGCGAGTGCCGCTTCACCGTCACCGGCACCAAGGGCGCGCTGCGCTGGGAGTCACCGCGGCTGAACGAGCTGTGGAGCATCACCCCGGGGCACCGCGCGACGGTCATCGAGGTGACCCGGCCCACCGACCCCTTCATGGCGATGTGGTGGCCGGAGCCGGGCCATCCGGTCAGCTGGACCGAGACCTTCACCCATCAGGCCGCGCACTTCCTGCGCGCGGTGGCGGGCGGCACCTCGGTCCGGGAATCGGCCGCGGACTTCGCCGACGGGTACCGCTGCGCGCTGCTCGTCGAGGCCCTGTCGACCGCCGCCGACTCCGGTCGGCCGACGGCTTTCGCCCGGCCGGAGGGCTGACCACCGGGCAGCGGCACTGACGACGGTAGCGCCCATCCCAGTCGGATACCGGTGTGCGACTGGCCGTAGCCCAGAGGGAGGACAGCCGAAGTGCCGATTGCGACCGATGGCGACTGGATCACCGCCACGTCCGTGGCGGAGGGGCGGACCTGGCGGGTCCGGTTCGTCGACGACCTGCTCCGGGCCACCCCGGACGCCCTGCCCGACCTGTTCCGGCTCAGCGACCCGGTGTACGCCACGGCGAACGCGCCCGGCCGGCGCGCAGTGATCATCGACCGCACCGTCCGGAGCCTCTTCGGCAGCCGGTTCGCCGGCCTGTTCGAGCGGTTCGGCATCGACCCGGTCTGGATCGAGGCCGACGGCGGCGAGGGGTCCAAGAACCTCGCGCAGTACAACGAACTGGCCGCCCGGCTGCTCGCCCTGGACCTGGACCGGCGTGGTGAGCCGTTGATCCTCATCGGCGGCGGCACGATCACCGACATCGGCGGCTTGCTGGCGGCGACGCTCTACCGCGGCATGCCGGCGGTCCGGATCCCGACGACCCTGCTCGGCCTCTGCGACGCGGGCATCGCGGCCAAGGTGGGGGTCAACCACGCCGGGGTCAAGAACGCGCTGGGCACCTTCGCCCCGGCCCCGTTGGCGCTGCACTGCCTCGAACTCTGCGCCACCGAGAGCGAGCGGCACACGGCGGCGGGCCTGGCCGAGATCGCCAAGGTCGCGCTCACCGAGGACGTCGCGCTGTGGAACATGCTCATCTCCCACGGCCGGGAGCTGCGGGAACGACGCATGCAGCATCCGGTCGGCCGGGAGGTGCTCTGGCGGGCCATCCTGCCGATGCTCACCGAACTGGCCGACAACCTCCGCGAGGCCCGGTTGTGGCGGACGATGAACTTCGGGCACTCCGTCTCGCCGACCTTCGAGATGGCCCCGGGTGCCACCCTGTCGCACGGGGAGTGGGTCGCGATCGACATGGCGCTCTCGGTGGTCCTCTCCACGCAGCGGGGCAGCCTCGCACCCGACCTGTGCCGGGAGATCCTGTCGGTGCTGGGGCGCACGCTGGGGCTCCCGCTCTGGCACGACCTGCTGGCCGATCCGGGGCTGCTGCGGTCCGCCCTGCGGTCGACGACGGCGTTGCGCGGCGGGCGGCTGCGGCTGCCGGTGCTGCTCGACGTCGCGAAGGTCGAGTTCGTCGACGACGTCGACCTCGGCGACCTGGAACGCGCGGCCACGGAGCTGCGGTCGCGGTCCGCCGAACTCGGCTGTTGCGCCACCCGCGACGAGGAGGTGATCGGGTGAGGTACCGCACGATCGGCCGGGATCCGGCCACCCGACGGACGGTGAGCGTGCTCGGCCTGGGCGCGATCAAGTTCGGCAGCGCCGTCGACGAGCCGACCTCGTTCGCCATCCTGGACCGGTACGTGGCCGCCGGCGGAACCTTCGTCGACACGGCGAACAACTACGCGTTCTGGCTGACCGGCACCCGTGGCGGCGAGAGCGAGAGCGTGCTGGGCCGGTGGCGTCGGTCCCGGGGCATCGGCGACGAGATCACGATCGCCACCAAGGTCGGTGACCGGCCGGTGGCCGACGGGCTGAGCCTGGACGAGGTCGCCAAGCCGAGCAACGTCGAGGGTCTCGCGCCGGCGGTGATCCGCCAGGCCGCGCTGGACAGCATGGAGCGTCTCGGCACCGACCGGCTCGATCTGCTGTACGCGCACCAGGAGGACATGGCCGTCCCCCAGCGGGACGTGGTGGACGCCTTCGCGGGTCTGGTCGCGGACGGGCTGGTGGGCCTGCTCGGCGTGAGCAACCAGTGGGCGTGGCGGGTGGAGCGGGCCCGCGCGCTCGCCGCCGCGGCCGGTGTCCCCGGTTACGAGGTGCTCCAGTACCAGCACAGCTACCTGCGCAGGCGGTCGGACACGCCGGGGTTCCGGACGGTGGACGGCCGGCCCGGCAACGCCGGTGGGGACCTGCTGAGCTACGTCCGCGCGCACCCGGAGCTGACCCTGGTCGCCTACTCTGCGGTGCTCGGTGGCGCATACGCCCGGGGAGGACGGCCCACCGATCCCGACCTGGACCACGCGGGCACGCCGACACGACTGGCCGCCCTGCACCGGGTCGCCGAGGAGGTCGGGGCGACCGCGCACCAGGTGGCGCTCGCCTGGCTGATCGGCGGGGAGGTGCCGGTCATCCCGCTGGTCGGAGCGTCGTCGGTGGCCCAGCTCGACGAGAGCCTCGCCGCGGTCGACCTGGAACTGAGCCCCCGGCAGCGCGCGACGCTGGACGCTGCCCACTGACCGACGTACCGCACGCAGACGAGGTGGACTGATGCGCTACCGACAACTCGGTGGTTCCGGGGTCGAGGTCTCGGAGATCTCGCTGGGACTGGTGTACGCCCTCGGTGTGGACACCGAACTCATCCGTCGCTGCACCGAGGCGGCGTTCGACGTCGGCATCACCTTCTTCAACACCGCCAACGCGTACGGTCGGGGCGCGGCCGAAGCGGTCTGGGGGGACATCCTCACCCGGCACCCGCGGGACTCGTACGTCCTGGCGACGAAGGTCTGGGGCCAGATGTCCGACGACGAGTCGGACCGGGGCCTGTCGGCGGCCCAGATCGCCAAGCAGATCGACGCCTCCCTGCGCCGGCTGCGGGTCGACCACGTGGACCTGTACCAGGCGCACCGGTTCGACGTCACCGTTCCGCTCGAGGAGACCGTGGCGGCGTTGCAGGACGTGGTCCGGCAGGGGAAGGCGCGGTACCTCGGCTTCAGTGAGTGGACCACGGAGCAGGTCGAGGCGGCCGTCGAGATCGGCGGGCCGGACCTGTTCGTGTCGTCGCAACCGCAGTACTCGATGCTGTGGCGGGCACCGGAGGCCGAACTCTTCCCGCTGGGCGCCCGCCACGGCTTCTCGCACGTGGTGTGGTCGCCGCTCGCCGAGGGCGTCCTGACCGGCAAGTACCGTCCCGGGCAGCCGCCGCCGCAGGGCTCCCGGGCGGCGGGCGGGCTGCGGAGCGGTTCGATGGATCCGCTGCTGTCCGAGCGCACGCTCGCCGCCGTCGAGCGGCTGCGGCCGGTCGCCGACGCGGCCGGGCTGACCATGTCCCAGCTGGCCCTGGCCTGGGTCCTGCGCCGCGCCGAGGTGGCCTCGGCGATCACCGGCGCGAGCCGGCCCGAGCAGGTGCACGCCAACGCCGCCGCCTCGTCCGTCGTCCTCGGCGCGGACGTCCTCGCCGCGATCGACGAGGCCCTGGGGGACGTGCCGGTCACCGGGCCGGTGCTCGCGCCGCTGGCCGAGGCCGGTGTGCGGCGGCGCGGCCGGTAGCCGGCTCAGCCGCCGTCGGCCGGGCGGGCGAGGTACACCAGACCGCGCTCCTGGAGGTCGGCGACGACGCGTACGGCCTCGTCGGTCGTCCACCCCGGCTGTGCGGCGGCGATGTCGGCGATGCTCCGTCGGGTGTCCATCAGGGACAGCACCGCGTACTCCTCGGCGGAGAGCGCGGTGAGGTGGCCGGTCTTCTTCTGGCACTGGTAGCGGGGTCCGGTCGCCGCGCCCCCGTCGTTGCCGATGGTCGCCCGGATGGTCAGCGACGTGGCCAGCCTGGGGACCAGCCGTTCCGGGTGCTCCGCGGTGCGGGCGACGTACTTGGTGATCCGGTGGCCGTCGAGGTAGAGCACGTCGAGGTTGCAGCCGAGGAAGCACTCCAGGGCGTCGTCGGGCGTCTCCACCACGGGCTCGCCCCGGATGTTGAACGACGTGTTCAGCACCAACGGCAGGCCGGTCAGCGCGTGGAACCGTTCGATCAGCCGGCGGTAGCTGCCGGTGTGGTCCGGGTCGACGGTCTGGATGCGGCAGGTGCCGTCCACGTGGCAGACGCTGGCGATCACGTCGGCCTGCGACGGCCGGACCTGGACGACGGTCATCATGAAGGGATCGTCGTCGGGGGCCTCGAAGTACTCGCCGACGTGCTCGGACAGCACCGACGCGGCATAGGGGCGGAAGGGCTCCCGGAACTTGACCAGCGCGTTCAGTCGATCCCGCATCTCGGGCGGGCGTGGGTCGCAGAGGATGCTGCGGTGCCCGAGCGCCCGCGGGCCGAACTCGCTGCCACCCTCGAACCAGCCGACGAACCTGCCGTCGGCGATGTCCCGGGCGGCCTGCCCGGTGAGGTCGGTCACCGGCCGGGCGTCGACGAGGACGTCGCGGCTGGTGATCGCGCTCTGCATCTGCGCGGTCGTGTAGGAGTGCCCGTGGTAGTTGTCGTACGCCTTCCACCGCACCCGGCGTCCGGTGCGGCGGTGGTGACCGTAGAGGGCGGCCCCGATCGCCACCCCCGAGTCACCCGACGCCGGTGTCACGAAGAGGTGGTTGAACGGGGTCTCCCGCAGGATCATGCCGTTGGTCACGCTGTTCAGCCCGACGCCGCCGCTCACGCACAGCTCGTCGGTCCCGGTGAGCTCGTGCAGTTCGCGGCACAGGTACAGCACCGCGCGTTCGAGTTCGGCCTGCACCTTGGCGGCCATGTTCCGGCAGATGTCGTCGAGGTGCGCCGGTTCGGCCGAGCGGGGCGGCACCTTGGTGATCCACTCCGTGTCGATGACGAGCCCGTCCGGTGTGTACCCGATGATCGGGTCGGGGAAGCGGGACGCGTCGCCGTAGGGCGCCAGGCCCATCGTCTTCCCCGCGTGCATCATGTGCCCGAAGATGTACTCGGAGGCCACCGAGTACATGTGCCCGAGGCTCGGGAAGCGCAGGAACGGGTCGCTGGAGGCCCACAGTCCCCAGCGCTTGCGTACCAGCGTCAGCTCCTCGTCGTCCCGGACCACGTACATCGACTCGGACTCCTCCATCTCCGAGAACGGCGGCGGTGGACCCAGCAGCGGGCTCTGCCGGCGCTGGTACTCCCCGTAGTGGTAGCCCGCGCCGTCCAGGATCAGCACCGCCGGCCGGTGCAGGGGGGAGGCCATCCAGGCGTAGTAGGCGTGCAGCAGGTGGTGCGACGGGTTGACCACCAGGTCGCCGGTGAAGCCGGCCTGCCGGACGAGGAGGCCGGTGTCGTCCTTGACGTACTCGTTGATGACGACCGTGTCGACCGCGGTCAGGTCGGCCAGGCCGGCGGAGCGCAGGCAGTAGTCGACGGCGCGGTGCGGATAGCCCTCGTAGTGCTTGGTGCGGGCCAGGCGCTCCTCGGGGACGGCCACCGCGATCTCACCGTCGACGAGCAGGCAGGCGGCGGCGTCGTGCGCCGAGTTGATACCGAGAACGATCGTCCTGGACACGGGATACTCCCTCGCACTCGTGCTGACCCGGCGTCGGGGACCGGACGGCTTGACTGGGACGGTCACCGCGGATCCGGGCGGTGACCCACCGACGAGTCCGGCTCAGCTGCCGAACTCCGCACCGAAGCGCTCCCCCTTCCTGCGCACGACCTCCAGCGCGGAGGGGTCGGTGGCGAACGCCGCGATCACCCTGGCCAGCGCGGGTGACGGATCGGCGGTGAGGAAGCCGATGCCGGACGGGGTGGCGTGGAGCATGCGGCCCTGCCAGCCGGACTCCTCGACGATGGTGTCGAAGCCCGCCTGCAGCCCGGTGTACTGGACGTCGTGGAACAGGACCATCGCGTCCGGTGTCAGGAGCGGACGCAGCGCGCGGTACTCGGCGACGATCTGCTCGCTGGTGTGGTGGCCGTCCACGAAGGCGAGGTCCACCTGCCCGCCGAGGTGCTTCTCGACGGTGGCGGGAATGTCGACCGGTGACGTCCCCCGGACCGGGGACACCCGGTCGAGGCCGAGCCGACCGGCGATCCGGGCGGTCAACTCGAGCCCCTCCAGGGAGAACCGGTCGGCGGCCGAGTCCAGCCCGACCACCCGGGCCTGCGGCTGTGCCAGCGCGAGCGCGAGTGTGCTCCAGCCGAACGAGTTCCCGATCACCAGGATCGACTCGGCCGGTCGGACCGCGGCGAGGCACTCGAGCAGGTAGATCTCCGGCAGGGAGATCCCCAGTCCGTCCGCCACCTCGACGCCGTCGCGGATCAGCCAGGTGAACGGGACGCTGTGCAGATTGTGGAACGCGGTCGGGTTGAGGCCGGTCGAAACTGCGTAGCCCTCCGCTGCATAGGCGGCGACCAAATTGTCGAAGACTGGCATGTGCTGAGCTTAATCAATGTTTGACGACAAGCCCAGAGTCGGCGGGGCCGCCCTGGCGGGTGACGTCAGCGGCGCTGCTCACGCCGTCGGCTCAGTATGCTGACGAGGGGATTCGAGCCATTGTCCGACAGCGGCGAGCTCGGCCGACAGATCGGCGTCGGTGTCCAGTGAGTTCTCGCTTTCGCAGACGTTCACCCCGCCCATCGCCCGCAGCGAGTAACACTCCCGGACAGCCCGGCGCGAATAGGGATACCGGGTTCGCGGATACAGGACGTACTGGGGCAGCTCCGGGGTGCAGAAGGTGATGACGTCGGCGAGTCCGCTCCGGGCGCAGACCGCGCGCTCGCAGCTGCTCGCCAGGGCCACGACCTGGGCCAGCGGCAGGTGACCCACGGCGACGACCGATCCCGATCCGCCGCCGGTCGGCGGCGCCGCGCCGCCGTTCCAGAAGACCTGCCAACCGGCTCCGGCGAGACGCGCCGCGAGTTCGGTGAAGAAGCGCTCGCCGGTAGCGCCGAACTTCAGGGTGAAGGCTCCGGGCGCGATGAAGGCGGTCCGCCCCACGGCCCGCTGCCGGATCGGCCGGACGGCTTCCGCCGCCCCGGCCGGGACGGTGAGCCGGGGGAGCCGGCGCAGTGCCGGCGGGGTGCCGCTCAGCCGGTACTGGATGTCGAGCGAGTGGTAGCGGGACCAGAGGGCGTCGCACCAGGCACCGGGCTGGCACAGCACGACCGCGTCCATGGTCGGGGTCAACGCCTTCGCCGCGGCCAGTTGGTCCTGGTAGGTGAGGGCCCAGGGTGGCTTGTCGGTGTAGCCGTCGAGCAGGGCCACCGCGTCGTAGTCCGGGTTGAAGGCGACCGCCGAGGCGTACTTGCGGTCGGTGAGCAGCGTGATCTCCGACGGTCCGCCCCGCAGACGGATGGCCCTGGTGATCGCGGAGTTGATGGCGATGTCGCCGAGCGAGTCCGGGACGACGAGCGTGATCTTCTGCACCGCCTCCCGGCGGAAGGTGTGCACCGACCTCATCGACCCGGTCCGGTACCGGAGGTACTGGACCGACCGCTTGGCCGGGCCGGGGGTGTGGGGCAGGCGCACCGGCGCTCCCTACCTGGTGCCCGCGCGTCCTACGCCAACCCCAGCCAGGACCGGTCGGCGTTGGGGTAGCGACCGGTGTAGGCCTGCTTGATCTCGTCGGTCCAGTAGCGGTGGTCGGGGGCCGGGAAGCCGAGCATGTCCAACTGCCGCCGGCTCGCGTTCTCGACGAAGGAGATCCATTCCGCGTCCTCGGTGAGGATGCCCCGACCCGGTCCGGCGACCCAGTCCGCCTCCGCCCGGCGGAAGAACGACAGGAGCATGTACCGCGACGCGCCGTCCCGCTTGAGGTCGGTGGCACGGTGGAAGGTGTCGATGTCGAAGGCGATGACGGTGCCCCGGGGCCCCACGCCGGGGACCTCGGCCTCGTAGAACTCGGGGTGGGCGTCCCGGGGGGCCAGGTGGGGGTGCATCGGCACGCCCTCGGCGAGCCGGTTGTCCACGAACATGGGCGGGCCGTTCCCCTCGTCCACGTCCGACAGCAGGATGAAGTACTGGACGTGCGCGAACTCCGGATCCTGCGACGCGATGACGGGGGTGTGCCCCCGGTAGTCGCGGTGGTGGTCCTGGTCGTAGGACGCCCCGGCGTACTTCACCCAGGCGTGGCCGTTGTACATGCGGATGTCAGGGCTGCCGAGCAGGATCTCGGACAGCTCGATCAGCTTGGGGTGCACCGCGAACAGGCTGAGCTCGGTGCTGGGGTACGGCCAGTCGACCAGGCCGGCGCGGTAGTTCCGGCGGTGCGACTCCTGGAACTCCGCCGAACCCTTCACGAAGGCGTCCGGCTCCGGAAGCGTGTCGTGCAGCGTGCTCAGAACGGGGGCCAACTCCTCCTCGGTGAAGAATCCCGGAAGAATCGAATAGCCGAGCTTCGGATATTCGGCAATTGCTTTTGCAATGAGAGTAGAGTGATACTCACTGCTCATGGCGGCCCCCTGTGGTTATTTCGCGTCGGGTGCGGTGAGCCTACATTCTTACCAATGATGAGTCAAGCTTCCGGTGCGTTCACCGAAAGTCGCGGGTGAATATGTCGGGTGCAATCGCCGGGTGTCTCGCCGGCGGGACGGCCCGCGCGTCGTGCCGTCCGCGGGGCGGCCCGTGGCGGCCGTCCGGCCCGGGTGCGACGTCCGGCCGTCGCGATGTTGACCAGTGCTGGACGTGACCCTACTGTCGCCTCAGTAGCACCCGACGGTCCATCGCCGTGCCGCGAGGACGAGCTAAGGGGCGGCATGCAGGTTTCCTGTTCCACCATCGGGTTCGGCGCGCTCCCAGTCGAGGACGCTCTCGGCCGGATCGCCGCAATCGGGTTCACCGAGGTCGAGGTCGGCGTTCTCGGCGATTTCTGCCCGCATCTGGACCCATTGGCGTCCATCGTTGAAACGGTCGACCGGAGCGCGGCGCTGTTCGACCGCTACGGGCTGCGCCCGGTGGCGTTGAATTCGGCGCCCCGCATCTATTGCGACGACCCGGCCGACCCGGACCAACTGCTCCGGGTCGCCGCCCGCCTGCTGGAGCTGGCCGCCGGTCTGCGCTGCGACCTCATCCTGGACGTCGGCGAGCGGGAGGAGACCGACGCCGGACTGCGCCGGGCCGCCGCTGTCGCGGGCGAGGCGTTCCGCCGGGGCCGCGACCGGTACGGCGTCACCGTCAGCGTCGAGGCGCCGCACCGCGGGATGAACGCGCAGACCGTCCCGGAGGCCCTCCGGCTGCTGGAGCTCGCCGGCGAGGACGCCCTCGGCATCACCTACGACACCAGCCACGCCACCTGCGGTGGGGTGCCGGCGGCGGAGGGACTGCGGTTGATCGGTGACCGGATCGTCCGGGTCCAGGCCCGTGACCACCGGGGCGGCGACGTCCACCACACGCCGGGCGACGGCGAGTACGACTGGCCGGCGCTGGCCCGCTTCCTCACCGCGAACCCCCGACCGGTCTGCCTCGAGCTGGAGTTCGACGGTCGGCTCACCGCCGACGAGGTCGCTGCCGAGAGCGGTCGCGGCCGGGAGTTCCTGCACCGGCTGGTGCGGTCGTCGTGATGCGTGTCGGCGTCGTCGGCTGCGGCCGGCATGCGACCTCGGTGCTGCTCCCGGCCCTGGTCCAGCTCGGCTTGGACGTGGCCGCCGTCTGCGCCCGGCGGTTGTCCTCCGCGCAGGCAGCGGCGGCGAGGTTCGGCGCGCGTGCCGCCTACGCCGACCCGGCGGAGATGCTCCGGCGCGAAGGGGTGGAGGCCGTGGTCGCCTGCCTCCCACCGCAGGTGTACGGCGAGGTGGTCCGGGCGTGTGTCGACGCGCGGGTTCCCGTCTTCGCCGAGAAGCCGGGGGCCGGCGGATCGGCCGAGGCGGGCCGGCTGGCGGCGCTCAGCGCCGAGGCCGGTGTCCCGGTGATGGTCGGCTACATGAAGCGGTTCGCGCCGGCCTACCGGCAGGCCCGGACGGCCATCGCGGATCCGTCGTTCGGGGCACCCTCGCTGGCCACCTTCACGTTCGTGATGGGTGACATGGGGGTCGGTATCGACGGCTACCTGGTCGACAACCCGGTGCACCACCTCGACCTGGCCCGGTTCCTGCTCGGGGAACTCCACGACCTGCACGTGACCCGGGGACGCAGCGACGGCGGTCGGCACGCGCTGTCCGTCGCCGCCCGTGCCGAGTCCGGCGCGGTGGTCAGCCTGCAACTCGGCACCACCGGGAGCTGGCAGCATCACAACGAGTCGGTGGAGGTGTTCGGGTCGGGCAGCTCGGTCCTGGTCGACAACGTGGACACCTGCGTGCTGCGGCCCCCGGAGGGCCCCGAGCGGCGGTGGCGGCCGAACTACTCCATCCCCGACCAGGTGAACACGACGGTCGACACGATGGGGTTCGGCCCGGCGCTGCGGCACTTCCAGGACGTCGTCCGGGGCACGGCGAGCTGCGAGTCCGACCTGCGCAGCGCGGCCCGGACCCTGGCCCTGGTCGACGTGATCAGCGAACGGCTCGGTCTCGACCGGCCGGTCGGCTAGCAACCACCAGCGGGGAGGCGCTCGGATGAACACACGGGTGAGGCTCGGCCTGGTCGGCTGCGGCAGCCACGCGTGGATGGCGATCCTGCCGGCCCTCCGGTTCGCCCCCATCGACCTCGTCGCCGTCTGCGACACCGACCCGGCCCGCGCCGACCGGGTGGCGCGGGCCTACGGCGCGTCCGCCCGCTACACCCGCCACCAGGACCTGCTCGCCGCCGAGGAGGTCGACGTGGTGGCGGTCGTCGGCCCGCCGGGCCTGCACCACTCGGTGGGGTTGGACGTGCTCGCCGCGGGGCGTCACCTGTTCGTCGAGAAACCCCCGGCGATGAGCCACCGGGCGGCGTGCGAACTCGCCGCGGCGGCCGGTGACCGTCAGGTCATGGTCGGCTTCCAGAAGCGGTACGCCCGCGCGTACGCACTCGCCCGGCAGGCCGCCCTGGGCGCGGACTTCGGGCGGCCGTCGATGCTCCGCCTCAACTACTCCCACGTCCGGACGGCGCCCCTGCTCGACCACCTCGCCTTCATGAGCATCCACGCGCTCGACCTGGCCCGCTTCTTCATGGGCGACGTGGTCGCGGGCGCGGTCCACCTGTCGGTGCGCGACGGGCAGCACGTGATCGCGTTGACGCTGGAGCACTCGTCGGGTGCGGCCTCCATGCTGGCGCTCTCCGCCCTGGAGCCGCGCCTGCAGGAAACCCTCGAACTGGCCGGCGACTCGACCCTGCTCCGGGTCCGGGACCTCACCGAACTCACGGTCGAGCGCGCGGCCCCGGAATGGGCGGACGCCGACGGCACCACCCCGGCCATGATGGGGTCGTGGCGACCGGACTTCACCATCCCCACCGACCACAACAACAGCCTGGTCCTCCAGGGCTACGCCGGTGAGATGATCGAGCTGGCGGACGCCGTGCTCACCGGCCGTCCGGTCGGCGGCAACATCGACGACGCCGTCCAGGCGATGCGCCTGGTCGAGGCGTTGCGCCACGCGCCGCCCGGCTTCTCCCGGCTCGACCTCGGCTGACCGGACCCCGGCGGCCGTGCCGGGACGGCGGCGGGCCGCCGTACCACCGGCGGCGGGTCGGCGGGCACCCGCGCGGTCGGCGGCGGGTCGGTCACCTGCGGGCGTCGAGCGAGGCGAAGATGTCGAGCCACTCGGACGGGTGCACGAAGGCGACCACCCGGTCCCGCTCCACCCCGGCGGCGGCGAACGCCCTGGCGACCCGGGCGGCCGGGAACCGGCGGGCCAGCGAGGCGTACAGGCTGCCGCCGACGCCGGTGAAACCGAGTTCGACCATGCTGTCGTAGGCGCGCAACCTGCCGTGCGGCACCAACGGATCCCGTCGCTGGGTGAGCTGGAGGACCCCCGCGTCGACCTTCGGCACCGGGCGGAACTCGGTGCGGGGGATGCGGCCGCACAGCTCCCACGAGAACAGCGGCCAGGTGCGCACCGTCAGCAGGCTCCAGCGGCCGAAGTCACCGGTCCGCTTCCGTGCGTACTCGAGCTGGGTGATGAAGGTGGCGTTGTCGAGCGCCAGCGCGTCCAGGCACCAGTCGACCACCGGGGCGGTGATCGAGAACGGCACGTTGCCGATGACCTGGAACGGCTCGTCCGGCGGCCGGACGGAGAGGAAGTCGCGGCCGACGACGGTGACGTTGTCGTAGGCGGCGAGCGACCGCTCCAGCCGGGGCAGGAAGACCGGGTCGATCTCGAAGACGTCCAGCTCGCGGCAGCGCGGCGCGGCGGCGCGGCTGATGACGCCCTCGCCGCCCCCGACCTCCAGCACCAGACCGCGTGGATGCAGGTCCGCGAGGTCGACGAACCAGTCGGCGGTCGCCGTCGTACGCAGGAAGTTCTGGGACAGCTCGCGCCGTCTGCGGTCCCGGTCCCGGCGCGGCGGTACCCGGTCGTCCCTCACGTCGTCGATCTCCCCTCGGGTGGCTTCCGGAAGATCACACGATCTCGGGCAAGCAGCGCGCCGACCCGGTCCTGAGGTGGCCGAACGCCGCCCATTTTAGCGCGGCGGCACTCCCGGCCCCGGGGGAACCCCGACGACGGTGTGCCGCGCGTCGTCGAAAGAGGGAGCGATGCCCAGGGATTCGACCAGCGTCGATCGGACCTTGACCGGTAGCAGCTGTTGTGCCACGGTGGGTTGACAAGGCCGACAGCGCCGATCTGCCAGCGGGAACACCCACGCTGTCCGGCCCGGTCCGGTGTATTCCACGGCCTTCGGTCGTCACACCCGGTGCGGTGACACCGGCCGTTTCCCGGTACGGCTCCACCCACATACCACCCGGAGCACCGAGTCACAGTTCCAGACTGAGGAGACGTGGCCACATGGGACAGCCGTCATCGACCGGAAAAGCCAATGTCGTGCTGGTCTCGGCACCGTTCGGTCCACTCCTGCTGCCGTCACTCGGCCTCAGCCTGCTGAAATCCGCCCTCGTCCGGGACAACGACGACGTGAACGTCGACATCCTGTACCTGACGATCGAATTCGCCAAGCGGATCACCCCGCAGTTGTACAACCGCATCACCGACGGCGACTCGACCTGCAATCTCCTCGGTGAATGGGTGTTCGCCGACGCGCTGTTCCCCGGCCACGCCACCGCCCGGGACTACGTCGACAACGTCCTGAGCTTCGGCGAGACCTGGACGGTGCCCTCGGACAACGGCGGCCGGGTGCTGAACGAGGACCTGATCAGCGAGCTGGTGGCCGCCCGGGATCTGGCGGCGGACTTCGTCCGCGAGAGCGCCGCCCGCATCGTGTCGATGACGCCGGACGTCGTGTGCTTCACCACCGTGTTCGACCAGAACATCGCCGCCCTGGCCGTGGCCCGTGTGGTCCGGGAACTCAGTCCGCACACCCCGATCATCTTCGGCGGCGCGAACTGCGAGGGGGTGATGGGCCACCAGCTCGTCACCGAGTTCCCGTGGGTGGACGCCGCCGTGTCGGGCGAGGGTGAGGTCGTCTTTCCGCAGATCATCCGTCGGATTGTCGACGGCGAGCCGTTCGGGGACCTGCCCGGGGTGCGGCAGCGCAAGGCCTCCAACGGGCTGGCGCTCGCCGCCCAGTTCTCGGTCGCGCCCGGTGTCAAGATGATGGACGACCTGCCGGAGCCGAACTTCGACGACTACTTCGTGCAGTTCGCGGCCGCCGGGTTCGACGGGTCCGTGAAGCCCAGCCTGTTGTTCGAGACGTCCCGGGGATGCTGGTGGGGGCAGAAGCACCACTGCACGTTCTGTGGTCTCAACGGTGCGACGATGCGGTTCCGGAGCAAGTCGAGCAGCCGCGCGCTGCGGGAACTCGACACGCTCACCGACCGGCATCCCGGCCTCGCCGTCACGGTGGTCGACAACATTTTGGACTACGCCTACTTCCAGGACATGATTCCCGAGCTGGCCCGCAAGGCCAAGGGCCTCGACCTCTTCTACGAGGTCAAGGCAAACCTGCGTCGACCGCAGCTGGAGGCGCTCTACGAGGCCGGTATCCGGACGCTGCAACCCGGCATCGAGAGCCTCGCCGACGACGTGCTCACCCTGATGCGCAAGGGCGTCCGGGGTCTGCAGAACGTGCAGCTCCTCAAGTGGTGCAAGGAGCTGGGCATCACGGTCTTCTGGAACATCCTCTGGGGTATCCCCGACGAGTCGCCGGACGACTACACCACGATGGCCGAGATGATGCGCAAACTGAGTCATCTGCCGCCGCCCACCTCCGTGCGACCGGTGCTGCTCAACAGGTTCAGTCCGTTGTTCGAGCAGGCGGCGAGCTTCAAACTGGCGAACATCCGGCCGGTGCCCGCGTACCGGTACATCTACGCGCTCGACGACCGGGCCGTGTCCAACCTCGCCTACTTCTTCAACTGCGACTATCTCGACCGGCCGGGCAGCAGCAACTACGCCGCCGAGGTGATCGAGGTGGGCCAGAGCTGGACCGACGCCTACGAGGCCGGCAGCGACCTCTTCTACAGTCTGGTCGACGACCGGACGGTCGTCTGGGACCTGCGCCCGGAGGCGGTGCGGCCGCTGACCGTCCTCGACCGGCCGCTGGCCACCGCGGTGTTCCTGGCCTGTGACTCGTACCGCAGCCTGAGTTCGGTGCACAAGGCGGTGGTGGAGGAGCACCCCGGGGTCGGCGAGTCGGACGTCGAGGACGTCCTGACGCACCTGATCGACCGGCGGCTGGTGGTCACCGACGGCAAGGCGTACCTCGCGCTGCCCCTGCGGCTCGGGCCGTACACGCCCACCGAGCAGACCATGCGGCGGTTCCGGGAGGTGCTGCGCGGCCTGGCCGACGAGCAGGACGGCCGCTTCGTGCTCGGCCCCGACGTCGTCGACCGGGCGACCCTGCCGGGCGGACGCCTGCCCGCGATGACCGGGGTACGCGCACGGGAGGAGATCCATGCCTGATCCGCTGCTGTCGCCGACGGACTTCCGGTTCACCGCCGAGGGGGAACTCGTGGTCGGCGTGACGAACTGGCCGGCCACGCCGCCGGACGACCACCCCGACCAAGCCGCCGGAGCGGCCGGTCCGGCGACACGGACGTCGGCGGCCACGACGGGCGACGACGGGTAGCGCCGCCTCAGTCGAACCCGGCGACCAGGTCGGCCACCCGCCTCCGGTCGACCTTGCCGGTCGGGGTGACCGGAATCCGGTCGACCACCCGGACCCACTTCGGGGTCTTGAAGGCCGCGAGCCGCTCGCGGCAGAACGCGAGCACGGCGCGCTCGTCCAGCGTGACGCCGGGCCAGCAGGTGACGACGGCCACCGGACGCAGCCCCAGCCGGTCGTCGGCCACCCCGGTCACCGCGGCGTCCACGATGCCGGGACAACCGACGAGCACCGCCTCGACCTCGGCCGGATAGACGTTCTCGCCGGCCACGTTGATCATGTCGATCCGTCGTGGTTCGAGGTAGAGGTAGCCGTCCTCGTCCAGGGAACCGCGGTCGCCGACGCTGCGGAAACCGTCGGGAGACGTCGCCAGCCGGGCGTCGCCGCCGAGGTAGACGGTCGCGGGCGGCGCACCCAGACTGCGCAGGAACACCGTGCCGACGGTCCGCCGGGGCACCGGTCGCATGGCCTCGTCCAGGATCCGGATCCGGGTGTAGAAGCCCCGGCCCACCGTGCCCGGCCGGGCCAGCCACTCGGTGCCGGACGCGACGGTCAGGCCGAGCCCCTCGGTCGCCCCGTAGATCTCGAAGACGTGCTCCGCCCCGACCCAGTCGATCCACCGTCGTTTGACCGACGGCGGGCAGGACGCCGACATGTGCAGCACCGCGCGGAGGCTGCCCAGGTCGGCCGGATGCTCGTGCAGCCAGGCCGCCATGTGCTGGAGCTGGAACGGGGTGGCCTGCATCCACCGCACCCGTTGCTCCTCGATCAGGCGGACGGCGATCGACGACGCGTACCGGGACGGCACGACGAGCCGGTTGCCGTCGACGAGACCCCGCACGAAGAACGTCAGTGGGGCGGCGTGGTGCAGCCGCCCGGTGACCAGTTGGGTCTGGTCGGCCCGCCACGCCAACCTGCTGGTGACCTGGAGGTGCCGGTGGACGGGCGGCCGGCGCAGCGTGGTGTCCACCACCAGCTTGGGGCGTCCGGTGCTGCCGCCACTGGTGAGGACCAGCGCGTGCGGGGGCAGGGCGGCACGCCGCGCCGCTCCGGCCGGCGCCGGCAGGTACCCGGGCGGACGGCGTTCGTCGACCGTGCCGTCGCCGGCCGCCGGCACGACGAGGCCGACACCCGCGGCGCGGAGTCCCCGGCGCACCGCCGCGTGCTCCCGCCGGGGTGCGGAGGGGTCGACCAGCACGACCGGGAGCGCCGTCCGCAGGGCGGCGACCAGCCAGAGCAACGCGGCGACCGTCCGCCCGGCCGGCACCTCCACGGCACACGGTCCGCCGGCCCGGGTGGTGACGACCTCGTCGAGGCGCTGCGCGAGCCGGGCGGTGCGCCGGTCCAGATCCCGCCAGACGAGGGTGTTGCCGGTGGAACCCGGGTCGATCACCAACGCCTCGGCGGACGGCACGGTCAGGGCGGCGGCCCGCAGCGCGCGGTCGACGACGGACCCCCGGTCCGACGCCCCACCCACGGAGCCGGTCATGAGCGTCGCCGTCCCCACCCTGTCGCCACGGTCGTGCCTGCCGACCTGATCCCCCGACCCTATGCACCGGCCGGTCGACCGCCAAGACACGACGCCCGCCGGCCATCGACATCCGTCTCGCTGGCGGGACGCGCCGCCGCGTCTTCCCCGGACCCGGCGGAGCGCGCCGCTGCGGTAGTGTCCCGCGTGGACAGTGCGCCGGCCGGGACACCGCCGCCGGGCGCCGCCGATCCGATCACCGCACGACGATCCACACCGCACTTCTGGAGGACGGGTGCCGACAGCCGACCAGGTGGCGCGCGGCGAGGAGAAGACACGCCCGCCGTGGCGGGGATGGGGTCGGCGGGCCCGGCGACGCGTCGAGGCCGGCCGGCAGCTGGTGTACCTCAGCCGGTACGCCGGACGTCCGCTGGTCGCCGCGCTGCTGTCGGTGCACGTTGTCGCGGGACTGATGCCGATGACGTTCGGTGTCGGCGTCGGGTTGGCCCTGAGCAGTCTGGCCGGCGACCCCGACCGGTCGGCCGCCACCGGCTGGCTGGCCGTCGCCCTGGTCGCCTTCGTCGTCCAGCAACTGCTGGCACCGCTGCAACGTGCCCTGTCGCAGGTGGTCTCGCGCCGGATCGACAGCTACTGCATCGCCCGGTACACCGAGGACGCCGCGATCCGCGCGTCGCTGCCGACCCTGGAACGCGCCGACGTGGCCGACCTGCTGAGCCACGCGGAGGAGGAGTTCGACACCTGGATACTGACGCCCGGTGGAGCGACCGAGGGCGCGCTGGCGCTCGTCGCGCGGTACACCCAGCTGGTCAGCGCCGTCACCGTCGCGGCCGTCACCGCCGGTTGGCCGGTGGCGGTGGCCGCGGCGACGGTGGCCCTGGTCGTCCGCCGTGGCCACTCGAAGGCCTTCCACCGCTGGGGGCGGCTGATCGTCAGCTTCGAGCCGGTCCGGCGACGGTTGACGTACCTGCGCGAACTCGCGACCACCACGCGGGCGGCGAAGGAGATCCGTACCCTCGGGCTGCTCGACTGGCTGGACCAGCGCTACGCGGACGCGTCGCGCGACTACCTGGATCCGCTCTGGTCCTGGCGTCGCCGGGTCTACGGGGTGCCGTTCCTGGTGTACGCGGGCCTGGGGCTGATCGCGACGCTGGCGGCGTTCCTGCTGCTGGCCGGTTCCGTCGGCGCGGCCGGCGACGCCCCGGTGGCCGAGGTGGCCATCGGCGTGCAGGCGGTCGCCATCTGCGTCCGCTTCGGTCAGATGTTCCCCGAGTCGGACATGAAAATGGTGCACGGCCGCGCCGCCTGGGAGGCGATCCTCGCCTTCGAGCGGCTCTGCCGGGAGCACACCGCCGCCGACGACGCCGGGCGGACCCGGGTGGTCACCACGCCCCAGCGGCTGATCGCCCTGGAAGGGGTGACCTTCGGCTACCGACCGGACCGGCCGGTGCTGCGCGGGCTGGACCTCCGGCTGCCGGTCGGCACCTCGACCGCGCTGGTCGGGGTGAACGGCGCGGGTAAGACCACGCTGGTCAAGCTGCTGGCCGGTCTGTACCAGCCGGGCGGCGGCTCGGTCACCGTCGACGGGGTGGACCTGCGCCGGGTGGACCCCGAGGCGTGGCAACGGACGTTCGCGGTGGTGTTCCAGGACTACGTGCGCTACGAGGCCACCCTCCGGGAGAACGTGGCGATGGGCGCGGTGGAGCACCGTGACGACGACGAGGGCGTCACCGCCGAGCTGCGCCGGGTCGGGCTCGGCCACCTCCTCGACGAGCTGCCGCTCGGCCTGGAGACGCCGCTGACCCGGGCGCTGCCCGGCGGGCGGGACCTGTCCGGCGGGCAGTGGCAGCGGGTGGCGCTCGCCCGGGCGCTGTTCGCCGTGCGGCACGGGGCGAGCGTGCTCGTCCTCGACGAGCCGACCGCCCAGCTCGACGCGCGCGGCGAGGCGGAGTTCTACGACACCTTCCTCGACCTCACCCGGGGGGTGACCAGCCTGGTCATCTCGCACCGCTTCTCGTCGGTGCGGCAGGCCGACCGGATCGTGGTGCTCGCCGACGGGCGCATCGAGGAGGCCGGCAGCCACGACGAGCTGGTCGCCAGCGGTGGCCGGTACGCGGGGATGTTCGCCGTGCAGGCCAGTCGTTTCGTCGACGGTCCCGCGACGTCGACGCCGTCGGGAGGACCGGCATGACCACGTGGTTCGGGCTCCGGTGGCTGCTGCGCCTGGCGTGGCGGCTCGACCGACGGCGTTTCGTCATCGGGATGGGGCTGCTCCTGCCCGGCGCGCTGGCCACCCCGGCCGTCGCCCTCGCGCTCAAGAAGCTCGTCGACGCGGTCGTCGTCGACGCCCCCGGCGAGGCGGCGGCCTGGGGCGCGGTGGCCGCCGTGGTGCTGCTCTGCGAGCTGATGCTGGGACACTTCGCCCACCTCTACTACTTCGAGCTGGCCGAGATCACCGACCAGCGGTTGCACCGGGAGCTGCTGCGGGCCGCCAACGGGTCCAGCTGGCTGGAACTGGGCGACGACCCGTCCTTCGGCGACCGGGTCGACCTGGTGCGTCAGGATGTGCAACGGATGCGGGCCGGCATCATCGGTGGCCTGCCGATGGCGGCCCTGGCGGCCCAGCTGGCCGTCACGGCCGTGGTGCTCGGCGTCCTGTCGCCGCTGCTGTTGCTGCTGCCCGTCGTGGCCGTGCTGCCGGTGGTGTTCGGCCGGCGCGCGGAGCACCTGCTGGAGTCGGCGCGGGAGCGGACGGCACCGGTGACCCGGACCATCCGGCACTACCGGCGGCTCATGGTCGATCCGCGTTCCCAGCAGGAGATCCGGCTGATGGGCAACGCGCGGTACCTGCTCGGCAAGCAGGCCGAGCTGCTCGCCACCTACCAGCGGACGATGAACGCGGCGCAGTGGCGCAGCGCCGCGTTGCGGCTGGCCGGGCAGCTCGCGTTCGCCCTCGGGTATGTCGGCTCGGTGCTGTACGTCTACCAGCTCGCCCGGCGGGGTGAGGCCACCGTCGGTGACGTCATCCTGGTGGTCACGCTGGCCACCCAGATCGCCACCCAGATGGCGGCCGGGCTGGACCTGTTCGGTGACGTCTACGCCTCGGCCAGCGGGGTGCGTCGCCTGCTCCAGCTCCGGGACGAGTCGCGGCAGCGGTCGGGCGGCTCCGGCGCGACGCCGCTCGCCGTCGAACGGATGGCCGACGGCATCAGGTTCGACAACGTCAGCTTCGCCTACGCGGGCAGCGACCGGAACGCCCTGCGCGACGTCGACCTGCACCTGCCGGCGGGCACCTGTGTCGCGCTGGTGGGCGAGAACGGCGCCGGCAAGAGCACCCTCATCAAGGTGCTGACCGGCCTGTATCCACCGACCCGGGGGCGGGTGCTGGTCGACGGGGTGGACCTGGCGGGGACCGAGGTGACGTCCTGGCGGCGACGGACCGCCACCCTGTTCCAGGACTTCGCCCGGATCGACCTCACCCTGCAACACAGCGTGGGCATCGGGCACCTGCCGGACGTGGACTCCCGCGAGGCGGTCACGGCGGCGATGCACCGGGCGCGGGCGACGGCCCTGCTGGAGCGGATCGGCGACACCGGGGCGCTGATCGGCAGCGGCTACGGCGACGGTACCGAGCTGTCCGGCGGGCAGTGGCAGCGGGTCGGGTTCGCGCGGGCGGTGATGCGTACCGAGCCGATGCTGTTGTCGCTGGACGAGCCGGGGCACTCCCTCGACGCTCTCGCCGAGCAGCAGGTGTGTGACGCCTACCAGGCCACCGCGCGGGAGGTCGCCGCCCGCGTCGGCGGGGTCACCCTGTTCGTGACGCACCGCATGTCGACGGTCCGTCTCGCCGATCTCATCGTCGTCCTCGACGGCGGTCGGGTGGTCGAGCGGGGCACGCACGACGAACTCGTGGCCGCCGGTGGCCGGTACGCCGAGCTGTTCCACCTGCAGTCGCGGGCGTACACGGAATGAGCGGACCGCTGGCGACGGGGTGAGGACGTCGGCAAGAGTGAGCGGGACAACCGGCCCCGGGTCCGCCGACCGTGGCGGGTGCCCGGGGCCGGTCGCCCCGGCTAGGACCCGGTGGTCTGACCGACCGCGCCGGACAGCCGCAGCAGCCGCTCGGCGTCCGGGTCGTCGGGCGCGGCCTGCGCGAAGCGTTCCGCGTGCCACCGCGCCTCGTGCGCGCGGTCGTTGCGGATCAGCACCTCGGCGAACTCCCGGTGGAAGTCGGGGCCGCGGTCGATCGCCCGCGGGTACCGGTCGCCGTACCGCTTCCAGACGTCGTAGGCGGCGAGCAGGATCGGATCCTGCTCGCCGGTGAGCTGCGCCGCGGCCTCGCCACCCGGCTGGCACACCGCCCGGTACTCGGCCAGCGTCCGCGCGTTGCCGACGCTGCGGTGCCCGGCGGCCAGGAAGCGCCACATCAGCTCGGTGTCGTCGCCGACCCGGAACGTCTCGTCGAAGCGCAGCTCGCGCAGCACCCGGGCGCGGAAGACGCTGAAGCTGGGCAGGATGTACGACAGCTCGCACATCGCGTCGATGGTGTGCGGGAAGACCCAGTCCGTCTGGTCGAACAGGGGGACGGACTCCCCACCCGGGGTGTGGCACATGCCGTTGTCGAGGACCATGTCGGCCTCGGGGTGGCGCTCCAACACGTCGACCTGGCTGGCCAGATAATCGCGGTGCCAGATGTCGTCACTGTCGAGCAGCGCGATGTACGGCCCGGACGAGGCGTCGAGGCCGGTGTTGCGGGCGACGGGTGGACCGCCGTTCACCCGGCTGATGACCCGTAGCCGGCTGTCCTGCCCGAACCGTCGGGTCAGCTCGTCGGCGGTGCCGTCGGTCGAGCCGTCGTCGACGACGATCACCTCGATGTCCCGGAGGCTCTGACCGAGGACCGACTCGACGGCCTGCGGTACCACCGAGCGTCGGTTGTACGTGGTGATGACAACTGAGGCGCGCACGCGCAACCCCGCCCCCTCCGTGTCGGTGTCCTGTCCGGACGGTCGCGGAGGACGCCCAGCGCGTCCGCGCCGGTGACGCTCCGACGGGTGGACCATCCGCAATTTCATGATCAGCTTGCTGCGATCCGACCGTATCACACGGCATCGACCCCCGCGGATTACCGGATCGTGGGAAGGTCGGTGCGGCAGGGCGGGCCGGCGGGTCAGGCGGTTCCCGGCGTCCGACGCCCGTGGACGGGCCGCCCCGGGCCGGGACGCGACCCCGTCGGGGCGGGTGAGGAGGCGGCGTTGACCGAGATCCGCGACCTGCTGCTCGGTGGAACCGACGGCGACCCGGCCCTCGTCTCCGCGCACCGGACGATCACCTTCGGGGAACTGCGCGGACAGCTGGACAGGACCGCCGAGGCGTTGCGCACTCTCAACGGGAGTGGGGAAAAGGAGGTCATCTTCTGTTTCCTACAGAACTCGATCGAGTTGTCTCTTGTTTATCTGGGTGCCATTTCCGCCGGGCAGGCGGTGGCGTTGTTCCCGCCCGACACGCCGGTGCACCGGAAGCGACTTCTCGTCGCCACCTACCGACCCGGGCTCGTGTTCCAGCGACCCGGCGATACCGATTCGTACCTGCGGGAATGTGGATACCGGGCCGCCCCGCCGACGGCGACGGGCGGGCCGGGCGCGGCCTGGGTCGCCCCGGAACCGGCCGGTGGGGTCGGGGCCGAGCTGGCGCTGCTGCTGTCCACCTCCGGCTCCACCGGGTCGCCGAAGCTGGTGCGGATCGGCGCGGACGCCGTGCTGGCGAACGCCGCCGGCATCGGCCGGGCACTGGACCTGTCCGCCGCGCAGCGCGCCGTGACCAGCGTGCCGCTGTGCTACAGCTACGGGCTCTCGATCCTGACCAGCCATCTCGCGGCCGGGTCGGCGGTCGTGGTGACCGACCTGAGCCCGCTGGGCGTGGGCTTCTGGAAACTCGTGCACCGCACCGCCGTGACCACCGTCGGCGGCACCCCGCTGGTCCACGAGGCGCTGCTGGGTGGGCGGGGCGGCCGGCTGCCGCCGTCGGTGCGGGTGCTCACCCAGGCGGGCGGACGACTGCCGCACCGGCTGCTCCGCGCCGCCGTGGACTGGGCCGACCGTACCGGTGGGGCGTTCCACTGCATGTACGGCCAGACCGAGGCGACCTCCCGGATCACCTGCCTGGCCGCGCACCGCCTCGCCGACAAGACGGGCTCGGTCGGCACCCCGCTGCCCGGCGGTCGGGTGACGGTGCGGCCGACGCGCCCGGGACAGGCCGAGGGGCCGATCCGCTACACCGGACCCAACGTGATGCTGGGCTACGCCACCTGCCGCGCCGACCTGGCGCGCGGGCGGGAGGTCGACACGCTGGACACCGGTGATCTCGGCCGGCTCGACGACGAGGGTTTCCTCTACGTGACGGGCCGGTCGTCGCGGTTCGCCAAGGTGCTCGACCGCCGGGTGAGCCTCGACGACGTCGAGGAGTGGTGCGGGCCGGTGGGTCAGGTCGCCGCGGTCGCCACGGCGGGCGGGACACCGATCGTCGTCTTCACCACCCGGGAGCCGGACACCCTCGAACCGGTCCGGCGGGAGATCGCCGGTACCCTCGCCGTTCCGGCGGCCATGGTGGTGGTCAGACGGGTGGCCACGATGCCGCGCACCGCCGCCGGAAAGCTCGACTATTCCGCGCTCGACCAGATGGTGGACGCCGGGTCCGGCTGACCATTGTCGGGATAACGACTGCGCGGTCGCGACCGTTCAGCACCGCCGACGACACCCGCCAATCCGATGGCATCCTGACTGACGACTTAGGGCTAGACTACCGACCCACTGTCCAAGACCATCGTCTGCCGTCCAGGATGGAGAGACACCGGTGACTGCCAACAAGAGACTCCGTACTGCAGCGCTCGCGGTCACGCTGACGCTCGGCGTCTCACTCGCCGGCTGCGGCGACGGGGCCGAATCCTCCGGTGTCACCGAGATCCGCTACTCGGCCCGGTTGACGGGCGTCGGTGACGACGCCGACGCGGCGATCGTGGAGGCCTTCAACAAGAAGTTCGAGGGCCGGTACCGCGTCACCCGGACGGCGATCGACGACGAGACGTACAAGACGAAGCAGATCACCCAGCTGACCGGGGGCGACGCGCCGGACGTCTTCTACGCGTGGGCGGGCGGCCGGGCGAAGGACGTCATCGACGCCGGCTTCGCCGCTGAGCTCGACGGCTACTACGAGCAGTACGGATGGACCAAGCGGCTGAACACGCTCGGCCAGGCCCAGGCGACGTTCAACGGCAAGAAGTACTTCGCCCCGACGATGATGTCCTCCAGCGCCATCTGGTACCAGCCGGACATCTTCTCCAAGAAGGGCGTCACCGTCCCCACGACCATGCCCGAGCTGGAGGCCGCGGCGGCCAAGCTCAAGGCCGGCGGGGTGGCCCCCTTCCTCCTCTCCAACAAGGAGAAGTGGGAGGCGCAGTTCTACTGGACGCAGCTCGTCGTGGCGGAGAACGGGCCGGCGGTCTACAACGACCTGGTCGCCGGCAAGGGCAAGTGGACCGACGCGCCGTTCGTCGCGGCCTGGCAGAAGCTCGCCGACTGGAACGCGGCCGGCTACTACTACGGATCGCCGAACTCGATCGGCTACGCCGACTCGACCATCCCGTGGGTGAAGGGTGAGGGGGCGATGAACGTGCAGGGCAACTGGTACCCGAGCACCATCGCCGGGTCGGACAAGGCGGCGGCCGAGAAGATGGACTACTTTGTCTTCCCCGCCGCGGCGGGCAAGCAGAGCACGCTGGAGATCTACGCCGAGAACACCCTGATGATCAACGCGAAGTCGGACCAGCGTCGCCGGGACGCGGCCGCGGCCTTCGTCGACTACTACGTGGCCGCCGAGGCGCAGACGACGCTGGGCAAGGCCGGCCGGCTGTTCCCGGCCAACGTCGAGGTCGACCTGACGACGCTCGACCTGTCCAAGGTCATGCTCAAGCTCGCGGACGCCATGAAGTCGCAGACGAGCGACACCTTCCTGCACGTGGACCTCGCGTTCACCGCCGAGGTCGCGAACGAGTTCCTGGACGCCACCCAGGGCGTCGTCAACAAGACCGTGACGCCCGCCGAGGCGGCCAAGCGCGTGCAGGCCGTGGCCGACCGGCAGTAGTCGGGGCGGGACACCGGTCAACCTGGAGGCAGTGTGAACGGTCCGTGGCGCCCCGCGCCGGTGCGGCGACCCCCGGCGCGCGGGCGTCCGGCCCGTCCGGTGCGGACGTCCCGGGAAGGCCTGCTCTACCTGGTCGTTCCCGTGATCGCGTACGTCGCCGTCATCATCCTGCCGATCGTCATGACCGCCAGGTTGAGCCTCTACAAGTCCAACGGCTTCACCCCGCCGCGGTGGGTGGGCCTGGACAACTACACCCGGATGGCGCAGGACCCCGCCTTCCGGACGGCGCTGGTGAACACCCTCGTCTGGACCGCGGTGACGATGACCGTCCCGGTGGCGGTCGGCCTCGTATACGCCGCCGTGCTGAACTCGCGGCGGCTGCGCGGCACGGGTCTGCTGCGGGCGCTGGTCTTCCTGCCGAGCACGATGAGCCTGGTGACCCTGGGCATCATGTTCTCCCTGGTCTACAACTCGTCGTTCGGTGCCCTGAACGGGGTGCTCGACGCCGTCGGCCTCGGCTTCCTGGCCCAGGACTGGCTCGGCGATCCGGACCTGGTGCTGTACTCGCTCGTGGCGGTCTTCGCCTGGCAGTTCTCGGGCCTCAGCATGGCGCTGTTCAACGCCAGCATCAGACAGATCCCGGCGGAGCTCTACGAAGCCGCGCGGGTCGACGGGGCGAACGGGCTCCAGCGGTTCCGCTACGTCACGCTGCCCCGGGTCCGGCCGGTCATGGTGGTCGTCGTCGCGTTGACCGTGATCCAGTCACTCCGGTCGTTCGACCTCGTCTACGTGATGACCAAGGGCGGGCCGGACAACGCGAGCGCCCTGCTGGGCTACTACATGTACGTCCAGACGTTCGTGAACCGCAACCAGGGCTACGGTGCCGCGATCGCCGTGGTCATCCTGCTGCTCAGTCTCACCTTCGCGATCGTGTACGTGCGCCGGGTGGCGACGCGGGAGGCGTTCGATGAGTGACCCGTCCGAGGTCGTCGACGGCACCCGCCCCGCCGGGACCGTGCCGGTCGCCAAGCTGCCGGTCGGCAGGCGGCCCCTCGGCAAGCTGCCGGGCGGTGCGCGGGCCGCGCGACGGCGGCCCCGGCGACGCTACTCGGTCACCGCGTCGGTGGCCGCGGCCGTCGCGGTGGTGCTGTGGCTCTACCCCTTCTGGCTGTCGTTGCAGACGTCGCTCAAGTCGGACGCGGACATCCGCCAGAGCCCGTTCTCGCCGGCCGTGCCGCCCACCCTCGACGCGTACGTCCGGGCGTGGACGACCCTCGACATGCCGACCCTGCTGGGCAACAGCCTGGTGCTGGCGGTGGGCGGCGCGCTCATCAACGTCGTGGTCACCTTCCCGATCGCGTTCTTCATCGCCCGCCGCCTGATCCCGTTCGCCGACGTGCTCTTCGTCTTCCTCCTGGTCGGGCTGATGGTCCCGCAGCAGATGGTCGTCCTGCCGCTGTACCGGATCGCCGAGTCGCTCGGGCTCACCGGCTCGCTGACGGGCCTCGTCCTGATTCACGGGGTGTACGGGATCCCGTTCAGCCTGCTCATCTTCCGGGGCTTCTTCGCCGGCATCCCCCGGTCCCTCGACGACAGCGCCCGGTTGGACGGGTGCAGCGACTCGGGCGTGCTCCTGCGCATCCTCGCGCCGCTCAGCGGCCCGGCGCTGGCCACCGTCTTCGTGCTCCAGTTCATCAACATCTGGAACGAGTTCCTCTTCGCCGTCGTGCTGCTCAACAACTCCGCCACCTGGCCGGTCACGGTGGGCGTGCTGCCGGTGCAGCTGAGTCAGTACTTCGTGTCCTGGAACCTGCCGGCGGCGGCCCTGCTCATCGCCCAGCTCCCGACGCTCGTCCTGTACGTCGTGGCGCAGCGCTGGGTCGTGCGCGGCATGACCGCCGGGGCGATGAGCGGCTGACCGTCGCCGACGGATCGTCGCACCGGCCGGTCGGGCATCGACAATCTTCCCTCCCCTGTGGCGCTCCGGTATGGTCGGTGACCTGGCCGGGGCGCGGAGGAACCGTCCACGCCCCGCGGAAGGACACCGCCCGACCGTCCCGCCGAGAGCCGGCACGTCGAGATGGGGTCGCTATGCCCGCTGTGCGCAAGGACGTCGAGGCGACGCTGATCGACCGGCCCGACGTCGACGGCGCGTCCGTCATCGACTACGACGCGCCCGGCCCGGTGCTGGTCCTGGTGCGTCCCGACGGCTTCTGCAGCGGCCCCGAGCTGCGGGACGCCTGCGCCGAGGTGCTCGAAGCGGAGGCGTCACGGATCACCGTCGTCCTGGTCACGGAGCTGCCGGACCTGGCGGACGGCTTCCCCGACCCCGAGGCGCTGCTGGCGGAGTCGGTCTACGTCTACCGCTACGAACCCGCCGCGACCGGGACCGAGGAACGGGTCGTCGCGCTGTGGAACCGGATCCTGGACCGGCACCGGACGGGGGTGACCGACGACTTCCTCGACCTCGGTGGGGACTCGGTGAGCGCGGTGCGGGTCGTCGCCGGGATCAGGCAGGAGTTCGGCGTCGACGTCGACCTGATGCGGTTCTTCAACAATCCGTCGGTGCGGCACGTCGCGGCGCTGGTCGATGCCGGGCGGGACCGGGGAACGACCGGATGAGCCCGCGGGCGGGAGCCGCCGCCGACCTTCCCGACATCGAGACCCACCGCGCGTCACCGGCCGCGATGCTCGACGCCTTCGTGGCCGAGGGCCACTGTAGGAGCGGGCAGCTGGTCGTCCGGGTCGACGGCCGGCAGGTGCTCAGCCACGCGACCGGTGAGGCCCGGCCGGGCGTGCCGATGTCCGTCGGGACCAAGGTCAGGCTGGACTGCGCGATGAAGCCGGTGGTGGCCATGGGGATCCTGGCGCTGGCGGCCCGCGGGTTGCTCTCCGTCGACGAGCCGGTGAGCAGGTACGTCCCCGAGTTCGGCTGCGGCGGCAAGGAGACGATCACGGCGCACCACCTGCTCACCCACACGGCCGGACACTTCATGCCCAGGAACGCGTTCCCCTACATCTCGTCGCCGGCCGTGCTCAAGCAGCGGCTCTTCGCCGGCCGGATCGGCGACTGGACGCCCGGCACCGTCATCCGGTACGACAGCTGGGGGGGCTGGTGGACGTTGACCGAGATGATCGAGCGGGTGACGACCCTGCCCTGGGCCGACTTCCTCGCCGAGCACGTCCTGCGACCGGCGGGCGCCGGCGCGCTGGAACTGGTCCCCGTCCCCGGACCCGACCCGTCCCGGCTCGAACTGGCCTACTGGTCCCTCCGGTTCGGTGAACCGGTCTGCGAGCTGACCCGGCTGAACACCCCGCAGGCGCTCGCCTGGCCCAACCCGGCCTACGGTGGGTACGCGCCGATGGAGGCGCTGGCCGAGCTGTACACGGTGCTCAGCGAGCCGGATCGGTGCCGGGACCTCCTCGGCTTCGACCCGTCGCCGATGACCACCCCGCAGCAGCCGGCCGGACTGACCGAGGAACCCGCCGACCGGTTCGTCACCGGGTCCGAGGCGGACGAGGACACCGACCGGTCGTTCCGGGTGGAGAACGGCATGGGGTACGGCATGTTCCTCCGGCTGGACCGGTGCAACTTCTCCCGCGAGGTCTCGCCGGCCAGCTTCGGGCACCACAGCAACGCGGGGACGTGGGGCATGTGCGACCCCCGGGCCGGTCTGGTGATCGCGCTACGGATGAACGGCGTGCCCCGGGAGCTGATCGGCGACGGGAGCGCCTACCGCCGCACCCACGGCCATCCGGTCGTCGCCGCCGTGTACCGGGCGTTCCGCTGACCCCCGTGCCGGGGTCCGGCGGAGCCCCGCGCTGAGCGAGGCGGAGGAGCCGGCAGATGGCGGACGTCCGGGTGGGCCGGGTGCGGTTCGGGCACCTCCGTACCGCGCTGGGCGTCGGTGACCGCGCGCCGCGACTGTCCTGGCGCACCGAGTCCGCGCCGGACGGCTGGCGGCAGGCCGGCTACGAGGTCGAGGTGGACGCCGTCGGTCACCGGGTCGCCTCGCCGGACTCGGTGGGCGTGCCGTGGCCGGCGCCGGAGCTGCGCTCCCGGGACCGCCGTACGGTGCGGGTCCGGGTGACCGGCATGGACGGGGCGGTCTCCCGCTGGAGCGCACCGGCGACGGTGGAGGCGGGGCTGCTGGAGCCGTCGGACTGGACGGCGCGGCTGGTCGTCCCGCCGGACGGTCCGGCCCCCCTCGTGCGCCGGGGCTTCACCCTCGACGCGCCGGTCGCCTCGGCCCGGCTCTACGTCACCGCGCACGGCCTGTACCGGGCCGAGATCAACGGACGGCCGGTCGGTGCGGACGCCTTCGCGCCCGGCTGGACGAGCTACCACCACCGGCTGCGCTACCAGACCTACGAGGTGACCGACCTGCTGCGGCAGGGCGACAACGTGCTGGGGGCGCAGCTGGCGGACGGCTGGTTCCGGGGCCGGCTGACCTTCGCCACCCGTCGGCGGAACGTCTACGGCGACCGGTTGGCCCTGCTGGCGCAGTTGGAGGTCGTCCTGGTCGACGGCCGCACGGTGACCGTCGGCACCGACGCCCGCTGGCGGGCGGCCAACGGGCCGGTGACCTCCGCCGACCTCTACAACGGCGAGCACCACGACGCCCGGCTCGAACAGCCCGGCTGGTCCGCCCCCGGTTTCGACGACCGCGCCTGGCGGCCCTGCGCGGTGCGGGACGTCGATCCGGGCGTCCTGGTGGCACCCGACGGCCCGCCGGTCCGCCTGATCGAGCGGGTGCCGGTCCGCGCGGTGCTGACCTCGCCGTCCGGCCGGACGCTGCTGGACTTCGGGCAGAACCTGGTGGGCACCCTGGAGATCCGCCCGACGGGGCCGGCCGGCACGACGGTCACCCTGCGCCACGCCGAGGTGCTCGAACACGGCGAACTCGGCGTCCGGCCGCTGCGGACCGCCGCCGCCACCGACCGGTACACGCTGCGCGGCGACCCGGCGGGGGAACGGTGGCGACCCCACTTCACCTTCCACGGCTTCCGGTACGCGGAGGTGACCGGCTGGCCGGGCGAGCTGCGGGCCGAGGACGTGACCGCCCTCGTCCACCACTCCGATCTGGAGCGCACCGGGTGGTTCGCCTGCTCCGACCCGCTGCTGAACCGGCTGCACGGCAACGTCGTCTGGTCGATGCGCGGCAACTTCCTGGACGTCCCGACCGACTGCCCGCAGCGCGACGAGCGGCTGGGCTGGACCGGTGACATCCAGGTCTTCGCGCCGACCGCCAGCTACCTGTACGACTGCGCCGGGTTCCTGACCTCCTGGCTGAAGGACCTGGCCGCCGACCAGACGCCGGACGGCATCGTGCCGCTGTTCGTGCCCCGGGTCGACCTGGGCGGGCCGTTCGCCGAGCCGGTCGGGCACGCCGGGTGGGGCGACGCGGCGGTGCTGGTGCCGTGGGCCGTGTACCGGCACTTCGGCGACACCGGGATCCTGCGCCGCCAGTACCGGAGCATGTGCGCCTGGGTGGACGGGGTGACCGCCGCGCTCGGCGGGCGGCCGCTGTTCGACGAGCCGGAGCTGACGTACGGCGACTGGCTGGATCCCACCGCTCCGCCGGACCACCCGGCGGCGGCCGTCACCGACCCGGTCCTGGTCGGCACCGCCTACCGCGTGCACACCGCGCGGGTGCTGTCGCGGACCGCCCGGATCCTCGGCGAGGAGGCCGACGCGGTCAGGTTCGCCGAGCTGGCCGAGCGCTGCCGTCGGGCGTTCTGCGACGAGTACGTCAGCCCGAACGGTCGGGTCGTCGGCGACTCGCCGACCGGCTACGCGCTGGCCCTGGAGTTCGCGCTGCTCGACGACGACCGGCAGCGTGCGCGGGCGGCGCAACGGCTGGTCGAGGTGGTGCGCAGCCGGGGCCACCGGATCGCGACCGGCTTCCTCGGCACCCCGCTGATCTGCGACGCGCTGTGCACAGCCGGCGCGCTCGACGACGCCTACCAGCTCCTCACCCAGCGGGAGTGCCCCTCCTGGCTCTACCCGGTCACCATGGACGCCACCACCGTCTGGGAACGGTGGGACAGCATGCTGCCCGACGGGAGCATCAACCCGGGCGGGATGACGTCGTTCAACCACTACGCCCTCGGCGCGGTCGCGGACTGGATGCACCGGGTGCTCGGCGGCCTGGCGCCCGGTGCGCCGGGGTACCGGGTCCTCACCGTCGCCCCCCGCCCCGGTGGCGGCGTGGCCTGGGCCAGGACGGCGCACCTGACCCCGTACGGCCGGGCCGAGGTGTCCTGGCGGCGGGCGGACGGCATGCTCACCGTCGACGTGACCGTGCCCGTCGGGGTCACCGCCGTGGTGGTGCTGCCCGGCGGCGACCCCGTCGACGTCGGACCCGGCCGGCACCGGTTCAGCGCGGCCCACCGCGCGCCGGCCGACGACCCGGTCTGGCACCCGCCCCCCATCCCCACCGACTTCGACTGACGCGGGTGGTCGTCCCGCCGGCGGGACGACCACCCGGAGGTGGTGGAAGTGCCCTGGGCGGACGATAATGATCTCGGGTTTCGCATCGACTTATATCGACGTGCTGGTCGGTCGGCCGTGCGGTGGGGAAGCACTTCCGTGCCGGGTACGGATCGAAGGGGGGATGGGGAGCCGGGTCCGTCCGGACGCCGCGTCCCCGGACTATCAATGCCGAGTTACGAGCCAGTGGACCTCTCCGCGGTGTGCAACGCCGGTGTGGACGTGCTCGGCGATCCGCCGGGCCGGGCGCCGATCGGGCGGGTGGACCTGCGCGGCCTGCCGTTCCTGATCGGGTCGGAACCGCCGTCCGCGGCCCGCTGCTACCTGATGCCCACCGCCCCGGTGTCGGTCCCGATCGGCCGACCGGCGCCCCGGGTGATCATCGCGCACCGGTTGCTCGAACGGGACGCCCCGGTGGCCCACCCGGTCGGGCAGACCGTCGCCGAGTACGCGTTCCACCTGGCCGGCGGCCGGGTCGTCCGGGTGCCGGTCCGGGAGCGGTTCGAGATCGAGATCGTGCACCCGCCACTGTGGAGCCGACAGCCGTTCCTCGGCGTCACCGACACCGCCGACTACGAGCAGCCCCGCTTCGCGGGCGACGACTGGGGCGAGGCCGGCTTCCGGCTGACCGAGCACAGCCAGGAGGCGCCCATCGGGTACTACCTGTGGTGCTGGGAGAACCCCCACCCGCAGGTGCCGGTCGAACGGATCGAGTTCGTCCCGACGTCCGCCCGCCTCATTGTCGCCGGCATCACGACCAGCGACGTCGACGAGTACCCCTTCGTCCGTACCCCGGCCCGCCCGGTGCGGCTGACGCCGAAGGACGGGCGGGCCGGCCCCCTCGGGGTCGACGTCGACCGGGGGGTGGCCACCAGCCCGCAGCCGCTGCCCGGTGTCGAGGACGACCGGGTCGGCTGGGGCACCGCCGGGGGGACGTCCCGGTACGCCCTGGTCGCCGCCCTGCCGTCGGCCACCGTCACGGTCCGGCAGGGCGACGAGGAACTCGCGCGGCTGCGCTGGGCCGACGTCGAGCGGGGCCCGGTGGACACCGGCCGGGTGTCCGTGGAGGTGGTGGAGAGCGGCCGGAACTGGGTGCACGTCACCGTCGTCGACGACGCGACCGGCGCACCGGTGCCGTGCCGGGTCCACTTCAGCTCGCCCGCCGGGGTGCCCTACCAGCCGCACGGCCACCACCAGCACGTCGCGCAGAACCTGCGGAGCTGGCACTACGACGTGGGCGGCGACGTCCGGCTGGGGGAGCGCACCTACGCGTACATCGACGGCACCTGCCAGGGGTGGCTGCCGCGCGGCGACGTGATCATCGACGTCGCCCGCGGATTCGAGTACGAGCCGCTGCGGCAGACCGTGCGGATCGAGCCGGGTCAGCAGAACCTGGAGCTGCGGATCAGCCGGATCGCCGACCTGGCCGCGGAGGGATGGTGGTCGGGCGACTCGCACGTGCACTTCCTGTCGACCGCCGGCGCCCAGCTCGAACAGCTCGGTGAGGACCTGCGGGTGGTCAACCTGCTGCAGTCGCAGTGGGGCTCGCTGTTCACCAACATCGAGGACTTCTCCGGCCGGCCCGCCGTGATCGACGGTGGTGGCTACCTGACGTACGTCGGGCAGGAGAACCGGCAGCACACGCTCGGGCACGTGGTGCTCTGGGGCCTGACCAGGCCGGTCATGCCGTGGTGCAGCGACGGCCCCGGTGAGGCCGAACTCGGCGGCGCGCTGGACGCGACACTGAGCGACTGGGCCGACCGGACCCACGCCCAGGGCGGCACGGTCGTCGCGGCGCACTTCCCGAACCCCAACGGCGAACCGGCCGTGCTGGTGGCGACCGGGCGGGCGGACGCCGTCGAGATGGCGGCCTACTCGGACGGCGCGACCGAGGAGTACTACCACTATCTCAACAGCGGTTACCGGCTGCCGCTGGTCGGCGGCACCGACAAGATGTCCAGCGCCGTGCCGGTCGGCCTCTACCGGACGTACGCGCGGGTGGACGGCGAGTTCAGCTATGCGGCCTGGTGCCGGGCGGTACGGGCCGGGCGCACCTTCCTCTCCGGAGGGCCGCTGCTGACGCTCACCGTCGACGGTGACGGACCCGGCGACACCGTCCGCCTCGCCGGACCCGGGACGGTCCGGGTACACGCCACCGTGCGCAGCATCTTCCCGCTACGTTCCCTCGAGGTCGTGCTCAACGGCGAGGTCGTCGCCCGCGCCGAGAGCGACGGCGGCCGACAGGCCGAGATCACCACGGACCTGCCGATCGGCGCGCACTCGTGGATCGCCTGCCGGGCCTTCGGCACCGACTACCACCTCGACGAATGGGCCCGCCGGGTCTTCGCGCACACGTCCCCGGTCTACGTCGCCTGCGGCGGCGACTGGGCGATGGCCGATCCCGAGGGGATCCGGCGGATCCGGACGCTCATCGAGGGCGCCCGCGACTACGTCCGGCACACCGCGGCCCGCCGGCCCGACCACTCCACCACGCACCACCACGGCGAGGTCGACCACCTCGCCTGGCTGGAACGTCCGTTCATGGAGGCCCTGCGGGCACTGGACGAGCGCGGGAGCTGACAGACCTCACCGCCACGGTGACGAAGGAGACGAGATGGACATCGGGACCGCCCTGGGGGACCTCGGGGTAACTGACGACACCCTGTCCGAGGACGAGCGGGCACGGCTCGACACCGACGGGTTCCTGGTGCTGCCGGGCATCCTCGCCGCGCAGCAGTTGGAGACGATTCGCCGTCGTCTCGCCGAACTCTCCGCCGAGGAGGGCGACCGGGCCGGTACCGAGGTGCACCGGGAGGCCGGCACCGACCGGCTGGCCGATCTGGTCAACAAGGACCCGGTCTTCGACGTCTGCTTCACCCACCCCCGGGTCCTCGCCGGAATCGCCCATGTGCTGACCGACTTCACGCTCTCCTCCCTGAACAGCCGGGCCGCCCTGCCGGGCGGCGGCCACCAGGGACTGCACGCCGACTGGGGCAGGCCGTTCCGGCCCGGCGACTACCAGGTCTGCAACTCCGTCTGGATGATCGACGACTTCACCGGGGAGAACGGGGCCACCCGTGTCGTCCCCGGCAGCCACCGTCTCGGCCTGCGCCCGGCCCACGTCATGGACAACACCGAGGACCCGCACCCCGACGAGATCACCCTGCTCGGGGCGGCCGGCACCGTGGTCGTCGTCAACAGCCACCTGTGGCACGGCGGCACCACGAACCGGACCGACCGGCCGCGTCGCGCCCTGCACTCCTTCTTCTGCCGGCGCGGGCTCAAACAGCAGGTGGACCAGGCCGGCTACCTGCGGCCGGCGACCCGCGACCGGCTCACCCCCGCCGCCCGCCACATCCTCGGCGTCCCGTGACCGGGGAAAGCCGCTGACGAGAGGGCACTGGGGGTGTTCCTATGCCTCTCGTCAGGCACGGGGTATGGGTTGGTCAGTTGTCGGGTGAGGTCGTCGAGGCCGGCGGCCGGTTTCCGAGCATCGTCAGGGCGACGCGACGGCTCCGGCGGATCGACGTTCTGGGCGTCAAGGGTCGGCGCGCTCTACCCCCGGTGGCTCAGATGGATGCCGGGAAGTTGGCCTTGGCCGCGCGGCCCACCAGAGCGGTGAGGGCGGCATCCATCCCGGCACCGACGAGGCCCCCCGCGATCGGGATGCCCTTGGCCAGGGTGATGGCCGAACGCTGTGTCCCGTACTTGGCGAGAAGCATGAAGCCGACCTGCGCGTTGATCTTCCGAATGACGGCGATCGGGATCGCCTTGATCATGTGGGCGGTCAACTTCGCCCCGACCTTGACTCCCGCGGCCTGGAGCGAGCCCGCCAGCGTTCCGCCTGCCGTGGTGAGAACGATGAAGGTCTGGAAGTGCGGGTCCGAGATGTCGTAGCCCCGCAGGTACGCGATCGACCCGACGAGTCGTGCGTTGATCACCAGTGACCCGGCGATGTTCGCGGGAAGGGTGACGGGCATGGCCACGAAACCGCCCAGACCGGTGACGAACCCGTTGGTGGACGCCGCAGCCACCGACTCCTTGACCAGTCGATCGATCACCCGCTCGATCGCTTCCTTGCTCGCGTGGTCACGCAGGGGCACGCCGTCGGAGTCGATGATCGGAGCCCCTGCGGCCGACATGGCCTTGCTGAGGCGGGCCTCCGCGTAGGGGATGGACCCGGTGATCGGGCCGACGCCATCCTCGATGACCTTCACGGTCAGGTTCTGGAAGTGGCGGGCTATCGCGTTGGAAGGGGCGTCGCTGTGCTCGTCCGCGTCCATCGTTACTCCGTTCCTGGCCGTGCGGATCAGCCGACCGCTGACCAGGCGCGAGGCCGGACCGGTGCAGACGGACGGGGCGGTGCTGGTCGCCCCGCTGCGCCGCATGACGGCGACGACCCAGCGCCGGTTGCGTACCGCGTCGAGCGGCCCGGCATCGCAGGGCGTCGCTCGCGGGACGTACGTATGATCCACAAAGGGGATGCCAGATCGTCGGTTCGATCGGCTAGCCGACAGACCCGGTTCGGTGGTGCACGTACTGAGGGGAGGGATCCCGGCGGACCCCTCCCCTCAGCGTCGGGCCGTCACGACCTGATCAGGGTCACCTGCACCGTCTCGCCCGGGCTCTGCCCGGCCGTGTTGGCGAACCCGACGGTGAACGTCACGTCCAGTCGACCCGTCCTGACCAGGGTCTGCCGGTACGCGGGGGCGACCGTCACGGTCACCGTGACGGTGTTCGCCTTCGCCACCTGCCGGGTGACCCCCACCACCTTCTCCCCGGTGAGGGTGAGGGTGCCGGCGGTGTTCACCGTCGCGGTGAGCGTGGCCGTACCCGAGGTGGGGCTGGTCTCGACCGAGTCGATCCGTACGGTCGGAGCCGGGGTCGCCGGGTCGACCGTGCCGACGACCGGCTTGGACAGCGTCGACTGCCCGGACGAGTCGACCACCATCGCCTGGAACCTGACCTGCCTACCGGCGTCCTTCGCCGTCGGCGTCCAGTCGAACAGGTAGGGGGCGGTGGTGCTGGTGCCGACCAGGGTGCCGTTGACGAACAGGCTCGCCGAGGCGATGGCGAAGTCGTCGGTGCCCCGGACCAGCGGGTGCACCGTCGACCCGACCCGGAACACCGCGCCACGTCCCGGGTCGCCCAGCTCGGCCGAGGGGGCGGCGTCGGCGACCCGACCCACTGTGGTCGGCACCGCCGGTGGCGGGGTCGGGCGGCGCTTGGTGACGTTGACCGTGGCGTTGCCGGCGCCGTCGACGCCGGAGATGGCCTCGACGCCGGTGTCCGGGACCGCCGGGCCGCCCGGCACCGGTTGCCCGGTGCCCAGGTAACTGCCGGTCAACGCGAACGGTGCACCCTCGCGTACCGCGCTGTTGTCGGCGTTGGCGTTGTAGACGGCGAACCCGTTGCCGGTGAGCACGTTGCGGGTGCCGGTGAGCGCGCCGGCCGTCTCGGTGCCGGCGTCGGTCAGCAGGATGCCGTACGACCGGGACGGGGCGGGCCGGTAGTAGTTCCCGGTGACCCGGCTGGTGTTCACGAAACCGGTCGTCCCGCTGGTGTAGGCGATGCCGGTCTGCGGGAACCGGCTGTTCGGCTCGCCGGTGACCACGGTGTCGGTCACGTACCCGCGTTGGCGGACGCCGGAGCGGACGGTGGTGTCCGGGGTGCCGTCGCGGCCCCGCGCGCCGTCGAAGAGGATGCCGCCGGACTGGTAGCCCCGGACCACGCTGCCGGTCACGGTCACCTCGCTCTCGACGGTGCCGGTGCCCGCCCCCCGGATGATGCCGGTCTTGACGATGCCCCAGCCGTGCGGGTGGGCGGCGAGTTCCCCGTCGGTGGTCGCCGTCCGCAGCGGGCCGACGACGCTGTCCGCCACCCGGCCGGCCGCGCCGAAGAACGCGATGCCCGCCTCGGCCCAGACGTCACCGGAGGTGACCGTCACGCCGGAGAGGTCGAGGAACATCTCGTTGGTGTCGGTCGAGCCGAGCGACTGCCGGGACACGGTGATCACGTTGCCGCCGCCGTCGCGTAGGTACGGCTGGTCGCCGGCCAGGTCGCCCAGCGACGGGTCCGGCATGATGGTCACCTTGTCCGCACCGGCCCCCTTGATCTTCAGGGGCTTGGTGACGGTCAGGCCGTTGCGCGCCCCGGTCTGCACCGGGTTGGACGCATGGTTCACCGGCGTCGACGACTCCTGGTAGACACCCGCGCACACCACGATGGTGTCCCACGGCGAGGCGAAGTCGACGGCACGCTGGATCGAGGTGAAGTCGGCCGTCGGGCACTGCTTCCGGTCGTCGTCGACCGTCCAGGTGGTGTTGCCCTGCGGGTTCGCCACCGGGTCGACCAGCGCGACATTGCCCGGGGAGTTGTCGTACGAGGCGAGGTAGGTCGCCGGGTCGGGGCCGCCGAGGGCGGACGGGCCGTGACCCGCGCCGTCGGCCCGGTCGCCGTCGGACAACAGGGACGCCCCCGCGTCGGATTCCTGGAAGCGTACGTCGGCCAGCTCGATCGAACCGGACTTCGGCAGGTCGCCCACCCCGAACCGGAGTTCCAGCTTCGCCAGCGCGCCGATGTCGACGCCCTGCGCCGCGAACTCGGCCAGCGGAACCCGGATCTGGTCGAGGACGATGTGGGTGTTCGGGGTGTTCGTGCCGGTCGACATGTGCAGGGCGTTGCCCCAGCGGGGATCCCCGGCGTCGACGGTCCCCTCACGGCCGGTGGCGTCCCGCAGCGCGATGACGAACCGCTGGGTCGTCGAGGCCGGGTCGTACGACGTGGGCTTCTCGTTGGGCCACACCGGGTTGGTCGGGGTGCCCTCGACGGTGGTGTCCCGGGTGTTGTCGCCCCGGTTGTCGGCACCCGGGTTGCGGGTGTCGAAGAAGTTCACGGCGGCGCTGAGCGCCAACGCCTTCAGGTGCCGTACGTCACCGGACGCGGCCGGGATCGCGGCGGTCAGCGACGCGGCCGAGCCCGGCTCCCAGGCGAGGGTGAGCTGGCGACCGTAGGAGTGGTTGACCGGGCTGTTCTCCCGGGTGCCGTTCTGCCCGCCGAGCGCGCCGGCCGCCGGCAGCGGGCAGGGCTTGGCGGCGGTCGGCAGCCCGGTCTTCCCGAGCTGTGCCGGGGCGAAGTCCTGCGGCTCGGGGTTGCACCAGTCGTACCCGCCGGGGGTGCTCGCCGGTTTCGGGGTGACCCCGGCCGCCTGCGCGTACGGGTCGGCGAAGCCGCTGCCGGTCAGCGTGCCGCCGAGGGCGTTACGGGTGAGCGGGTTGTTCATCTCGGGCCGGATCACGTCCACCCGCTCCTGCGGGGCGGCGAAGTAGCTGGTGTTGACCCGCTCGTCGCACCCGATCGCGGTGCCGGACGGGCTGGTCGGGCAGGCCGACGCGGGGACCTGCAACCCGCCGGGGGTGTTCGCCAGCTCGCCGGTCAGGTAGGGCTGGAACGCGCCCTCGCCGCCGACGTAGCGGCGGAAGAAGGCGGCCATCGTCGCCAGCCCCAGCTTCTCCTGGTCGCCCATCCGGGCCGGGTCGCCGGAGAACTTGGTGTTCACGGCCGGGTTCAGCGGGTCGGAGTTGTCGATGGCGTAGTTGCGGGCCGGGTCGGTGGAGCTGGCCGCGCCGCTGAGCCGCAGGTTGTGCGGGTGGATGTTGTTGGTCGCGAACGGCGCGGAGTTGCCGCACGCCGCGTCGTTGTTGCCCTGGCCGTCCGCGCCGCCGTCGGCGTACCAGACGGTGTTGTACCAGTTGTGGATCGCGCCGAGGTGCTCGACCTGGATGCGGGGGAACGGGTCGCCCGGGTTGACGTACTGGCTGCGCTCGAAGAGCCGCGCGCCCTGGAGGTTGGAGACGTCGCCGTCGCACATCGGCAGGATGGACAGATACGGCATCCCGTACGGGGCCTTGCGCTCGTAGTCCACCGGGGCGAGCGAGATCACCCCGCGCAACGGGTACCGCGGGCCGTCGGTACGGATGCGGTTGTAGTCGATGAAGCTGGACACCGCGTCACCGCCGCGCGAGTGGCCCATCAGGCCGATGCGGGTGAGGTCGAGACGGCCGGCGAGGGTGGTGCCGACGGTGGTGTGCGGGTCGACCGGCAGCCCGCCGGGGCGGTTCGCCGCGCTGAGCGCGTCGAGGGTGGCGGCGATCAGCATCCGCCGGCTGTGCATGCCTTTGCCCTTGTTGCCGTCCTGCCGCATCATCAGCTGGTCCTGGGACACCGAGAAGGTGGTGTAACCCCAGGTGGCGAGGTTCTCCGCGAGGTAGGCGTAGCCGTTCTCGTTGTGCTTGAACTGGGCGCAGGTGAGCTGTGCGGTGTCCTGACCGGAGTCGCACGAGCCGTGGTTGCCGTGCACCAGCACGAGCACCGGCGACGGCGTGCTGCGCCGGGTGAAGTCCGGGGTGTGGAGCTGGCCCCGGATCTCGATCTGCTCCGGGGCCTGCGCGGTCCCGGCCGTCGGGTCGGCGCCGGAGGAGTTGGGCTCCTGGATGGCGGCGAGGCCGAACTTGGCCTCCTGGACGGCCCGGTGGCCGAAGGGTCCGCGGGCTGTCGGGTCGGGCAGGTCGGTCGCGGTCGCCGGGGGCGGCGCGACCGCGGTGGGCGGGGCCGCGGTGGCCGGCCCCGCCAGGGCCACCATGGCCGTCACCGCGACGATCACCGGGAGGAGCACACGCGTGCTCCTCGATGTTCGTACCGTCAAAGGAGTCTCCTCGGAGCGAGTTGAGCGTTCAACGGTCGCGAACGCTAACCAGCCCCGGTTTCTCCGAGGTTTCCGTTGACAGCCGTTTTCGGGCTGATCGAATACTGTCCTACCAGGGGAAATGCGCCCTGGACGGTAACCCGGCGGGTAATCGGACGGGTGCTGGAACCGTGAACGGCCGCCGGCCGGTCCGCAGCGCCGCGTCCACACCCGACGACGGTGGTCGACCCCGAGCTGCCGGGACCGCGCGACGAAGACCACCACCCCGTCGGCACCGCCGTGACGAGGACATCGAGCATCCGGACCGCTTGGTCGTACGGTGCCCGTCCGCGAGGTCCGGTCCTCCTGGGGACGGATGTCCTGCCCGGTCGGCCACGCCGGCTTCGTGTCGTGCGCCGACGGCGGCGGAACGGGGCGACGCCCAGCGTGGCCGGGTGAACCCGCCGGAGCCCGCGCAGGGTGTCCAGACCGCGCAACGACTGGCTCTTCGAAGTCACGTGTCGGTGGAAGCCAACGCTGCGTCCGGGCGCTGAAATCCGACACTCGGTGGACTTCCTGTCAGGATGACAATAAGTCTATGGTCGATCCATGCCTGACGATTACTGGGTTCCGCCGACCGTGCTCCTTGCGGTTGACCTCGTCATCCTCACCCTGCGGGACTCCTGCCTTCAGGTGCTCTTGATCGAGCGCGGGGTTGAGCCCTACCAGGGTGCCTTGGCCCTGCCTGGCGGCTTCCTCGGCCACGAGAAGGAAGACCTCGTGACGGCTGCCCATCGAGAGCTGGCCGAGGAGGCGGGCTTGGGACCGGATCAGTTGCACCTCGAACAACTCGGCATCTACGGTGCGCCGGATCGTGACCCCCGAGGACGGGTGGTCTCCGCGGCTTACCTGGCCATCGCCCCTCGACTACCCGAGCCGGTCGCCGGTACCGACGCATCGCGGGCATGCTGGACGTCGGTGGAGCAGGCGTTGTCCGGTGACGCGCAGCTCGCCTTCGATCATGAGCAGATCCTGACCGACGGGGTCGACCGGGCGCGGGAGAAATTGGAGCGCTCGGCGCTCGCCACCGCCTTTTGCGGTCCGACCTTCACGATCTCGGAACTTCAGGACGTCTACGAGGCGGTCTGGGGCGTGCCCCTCGATGCACGGAACTTCTACCGGAAAGTGCAGAGCGTGGCCGGCTTCATCGTCCCCGCCGGGTCGAGTCGCAAGACCGATGGTGGGCGTCCCGCTCGGCTGTTTCGTCCCGGGCACCGCACGACTCTTCACCCTCCGATGATCCGACCCCTCAGCCAGGCAGACAGGGAGACAGCGTGAGCACGAACAGCGGTCTCGTCGTGATCCTCACGGCTCTGGACCTCGAATACGCAGCGGTCCGCGGCCACCTGACCGACCTGCGGGTACGGCGGCACCCCGCCGGCACCCGCTTCGAGGTCGGCCGGATCGGCCACAGCGACTGCCGGGTCGCCCTGGGGCTGGTCGGTAAGGGCAATCATCCGGCCGCGGTGCTCGCCGAGCGGGCGATGGCCGAGTTCGCACCGGCCGCTGTGCTGTTCGTGGGAGTCGCCGGTGGTCTTTGGCCCAACATCCGACTCGGCGACGTCGTGGTCGCCAGCAAGATCTACGCCTACCACGGCGGCACCAGCGAGGACGACGGTTTGAAGGCCCGACCGAAGGCTTGGGAGATCCCTCACGAGGCCGACCAGATCGCCCACCACGTCGACCGGTCCGCCACGTGGCGTGGTGGTCTTCCCGGAGACGCGGCGCCCAGAGTCCACTTCGGCCCGATTGCCGCGGGGGAGGTGGTGCAGGACTCGGGAATCTCGGAACAGGCCCGCTGGATCCGCCAGCACTACAACGACGCGGTAGCGATCGAGATGGAAGCGGCCGGTGTAGCCCAGGCGGGCCATCTCAACCGTGCCCTGCCCGTGGTGGTCGTGCGCGGCATCAGCGACCACGCCGACGGCAGCAAGGCGGCCACGGACGGACAGGACTGGCAACCGAAGGCCGCACGTCACGCTGCCGCGTTCGCCACCGCGCTGGCGCGAGAACTGATCATCGATGGGCCGCCCGGCCGAGGCGGCGCGGACCGGAACGGGAGCCCCACGATGCGAATGACCAACCGCAACAGCGCCACCGGGTCCGCCCACGTCGGGGTGCAGGCCGGGCAGATCTACGGCAACGTCACCGTCGGCGCTGGCGGCGGTCAGCCGATCGACCTGGCAGCGAACATCGCGGACCTGCGAAACCACCTCAAGCAGGCCCGCCTCGACGGACAACTGGACGAAGAAACCTATGCCGCCGCGGAGGCGGAACTGGAAGCGGCAACGGCATGCGTCTCGGCGGGCGCGGCCGAGAAGAAGAGCGGCCTGATGGTCGCGCTCAAGCGGTTGCGGGGCCTGGTGGCCGACGTGTCCGAGCTGGCCGCGCGGCTCGCGGTGATCATTGCCGTGGTGCGGGACCTGTGATGACAACCCCAACCGCGACCAACGTCGCCCAGGGAGACGCCCACGTCGACGTTCAGGCGGGCGTGGTCCACGGTGACATCAACTTCTACCGACTGCCGCCGAACCCGAGCCCGGAGGAGCAGTTCGCCTTCGCGCTGAAGTATCTCGACGCACGAGTTCGCGATCAGGCGCGCGAGCTCATCGAGAAGGCCGTCGCCGCCGGGTACGTGACCACGGAGGTCCAGTTCTACCGGTTGATCGCCCTGTTGAGCGGACGCACCCTGCGTCAACTCGCCCCCGAGGAACTGGATCGCCTCAACGCCATCTGCGCCGGCCTGCCCCGTCTCGACGACCGTGACGAGTGGACTTCGGGATTGAGGGTGATCACCCGCCTGCTGGCTCCCGTGGGCACCGCCGAGACGGATCTCGTGGTCAAGGAGATCGACGCGCTGAACCGGCGTCAACGCGACGGGATCTACGGCCACCTCGAGGCGCTACTCGAAGGCGCGATGCAGGAGGAGATATGGCGGAAGTCCGTCGCCCTGGCGGACTCGCAGCGCACAGCGGACGACCGATTCAACCGAATCTGGAAGTTCTTCCACCCCAAACCCGCGCAACCCCGAACCCTGCCGGTGCAGCCTGCTGCTGTTACGTTGCGCGACTGGCTGCGCGCCGGAGCTGGCGCGGCCGTGTTCACGCTCGCCATGGCGCAGATGATCGTGCTGGTGACGGCCCGCGGCCCGCTCGATTCGTTTCTTGGTCTGCTCACGGCCCTGGTCGGACTGGTCGCGTTCTGCGTCGGCGGAGCGGACCGGCACTACCGGAGGAAACGGCTGCGCATCAAGGAGGCCCAGATCCGTCCACCCCGGCAGCGCCGACGAGATGCGCCGCCGGGAGGATTCGCCCGCAAGGTGGACCGACTCTTCGACCGCTACTTCCGCCTGTACGTGCCCGAAGGAACCGACCGGAACTACTGGCGCGACCAGACGGCGGGGATCCGGCGGCACCTCCGCGACGAGGTGGTCGAGCTCTACCGGGAACAGCGCATCGAGGCCGAACGGGTCGCCTGGCTCGTCCGGCACCTGGTGGCAGATGTCCAGGGGCAATGGAAACGAGACACGCTGACGGCATACCGCCAGCAGCTCCGTGATCCTGCCAGGACCACAGCCCTCCAGTTTGGGGGACTGGCCCTCCTTGCCGCAGGGAGTCTCTGGGCCGTTCCTGCCGTCGTGACCAGCGCCCCCCTGTCCGGCACATGCTGGTTCCTGCTCGCGGTGGCGTCCGCGGTGCCGGCGGTGCGCTCGTCGTTCCGGATTGCCGGCGAACGACGCAGGGTCGCCGACGACCAGGCGGAACGCAACGACAAGGAGACGGACCGCTGGGCGGCGTACCACCGGTGGTGCCGCAAGCTGGCCGACAAGCCGTCAGACACGGAGATGGCCACCTGGTTGGAAAGCGACCGCAAAGTCCTGGTCGACCAGGCCATGCGGCAGTACCGACTCCGTCCCAGCCAGGTGATCGCCCACGCCTTCATCGAGGCGCCGGCACCCTCATGCAAGAAGGCGCGCTACCCGCAAGGACCGTGGCGGTACTCGCGGTACCGCCTGCTGCTGTTTCTCCTCACCGACGACGGCGTTCGGCAGGTCAACATCGATCTCGACTTCGAAGCCTCCGCGAGCCGGACCACCCAACGGCTCAACTACCGTTTCGATGCCGTCGCCGCCGTACGGATCGACGGCATCGCCACCCGACAGCAGACCTTTGAGCTGACTCTGTTCAACGGAGAACCCATCTCAATCCGCGTGAGCGATCCCGACAACGGGACGCTCCAGCAGGACGAGAGCCCGACCAAGATTGCCGAGTTGTCGCTGGACGCTGCCGGGCTCAGTCACACCCTGCACGTCCTCGAAGGCGTCGCCGCCGAAGGCAAGGAATGGGTCAGACACCGACGCGACCGTGCCGACGAAAGGCTCGCCAACCTCGCGAGCGCCATCCCCGGGCTGGTCGATTAGGTCGCGGTATCGGATGTCCGGGCCGCACGTCGGGCGGGCTCGGTGGCGGCCCGCCGTGCCGCTGCCCGGTCCACCCGACGCAGCTGCCCGGCCGGTGTCGTCACCGGGCCGGGTAGCGGGCGGGGGTGGTCAGCGCGGGGTGCGGTTGGTCTTCGGCAGGTCGAACTGGTCGGCGGCCTTGCAGTCCTTCTGCCCGCCGATGGCGCGTGGACCCAGCCGGTCCAGCTCGGCGCGGGCCCGGGTACGGCCCAGGTTCCAGGCGTACCACGGATCCGGCTCGGCGAGGTCGTCGTCGATCCAGCTCAACGTGCAGCGGCGGACCCGGTCCGGCAGGTTGGCCAGCGCCGGGGTGGCGTCGGCGGAGAGCGCCCGCAGGTACCAGGCGTCGATCTTGCCGGTCTGCTCGTACCGGGCGACGTTGCGGCGGGCCGCGTAGTCCTCCGGGTTGAGCACGGCCAGGCTGAGCAGCATCACCACGGCCAGTCCGACGGTCGCGCCGGGGATCCAGCGCCCCCGCCACCGCACGCCCGCCGCCAGGATCATCAGGAAGACCGCGCCGAGCAGCAGCTCGAAGGCCATCACGAAGATCCGCTCCCCGGTGAAGCTGTAGACCTTCTGGTACGTGTACATCCGGGACAGCGCCGACACCACGATCACCACGCTGAGCACGCTGAGCAGCCCGAGCAGGACCCGCAGCAGGATCCGTTCGACCCGGGTCTCCCGCCGGGCCCACCGGCTCACCCCACCCAGCACCGCCACGGTCAGCAGGGTCACCACGGTCAGTTGCCAGAACCCGCTGCGGGCGTACTCGGCGTAGCTCAGGCCGGCGGTGCGCAGGACGTGCCGCTGACCGCCGAAGAGCACGGTGAACTGCACCGCGACGAAGCCGACGAAGAGCAGGGTCAGGGCCGCGATGGCCGGGAACCACTCCAGCGTCCCCCACCGGCGACGGCCCTCCCGGTCGACGGTCGACAGGTCCGGCGGGGCGGCCAGGGTGTAGGTGGCGGCGACCGCGATCAGCCCGCCCACGACCGCCAGGAAGATCCAGCGGACCACCGTACCGGCGTTGATCTCGGGCAGGACCGCACCGAGGACCTGGTCGAAGGCGGCATCGGCAGAGGAGAGGAGCAGCCCGAAGACGAGCAGCACCAGCACCGTGGCGACCACCGAGCCGACGACCCGACGCAGCACCTGGCCGGTGCCGGTCGCGGTGACGTGCCGGCGTACCCAGGGCAGCCCGCGTAGCGCCGCGAACGGGGCCGCGACCAGGCTGAACAGGATCGAACGGACCTGCCGGCCGCCCACGATGGCCAGTGTCGCGCAGCCCAGCGCCCCGAACACGCAGAAGGTCACCAGCCACCAGGCGTTGCGGAAGGCCAGCACGGCCAGCAGCGCCAGCGCGGCCACCGCCCAGCCGCCCCGGATCAGGCGGTCGGTGCGGGTCAGCGCCCCGGTGCTCTTCCGGACGGCGGCGACCACCCCGGCGGTGAGGATCAGCCAGCCGAGGAACCAGCCGATGCCGGTGCGGGTCAACGGGACGAAGAACGCCACCCCCAGCGCGCCGGCGAGCACCGCCGCCGGCACCGCCCATCCACTGCCCGGCCGGGGACCGGGCCACCGGATGCTGAGGAACGACGGCGGTGGCGGCTGCGGGATCCAGGGCGTCGGTGACCCACCCCGGTGCGGGACCGGCTGTCCACCGGCCGCTGCGGCGGCCTCGGTACGCGGTGCCGGAACGGTCGCCGCCCGGCCGGGGCCGGAGGCGGCCACCGTCGGACCGGCCGTCGTCGCCGGTGGGTCGGCGGGCACCGGCCCGCCCGGCGTGGCGACTCCGCCGGGCTGCTGGTCACCGGACACGGCACCCGTGCCTGTGGCGCTGCGGGCGGTCGGCACGGCCGGGGCCGAAGCCGCGCCAGCAGTGGCGGGGCCGAGGCCGGGCTGCGTGGTGGCGGCGGGCTGCGCGGGCACGGCGGTGGGTTCCGGGCCGTCACCGTCGCCCGCCGGGGTGCCGGTGGTCGCCGGCACCAGGGGCAGGAAGAGGGCGTAGCCGAGGGTGCCGTCCGGTACCTGGACCGGGATGGCCCACCCGGGCGCACCCTCCTGACCGGGCCACCTGATCGCCGGTGGCATCCCCTCCAGCGCGGGCAGCGCCAACAGATACGGCGATCCGGGCGGCGTCGGGCTGCCGCCGGGGGAGTCTGACGTCGGTTCCGGCTCGGACACACCTGCTCCTTGATGCGGGAAGTGCGGTCACTGTAAAGCCAACCGGGTCCGGGCTGCCGCCCCCCGCTCCCGGCACGCCGGGCCGGACCGTCGAACCTTTGCCCGCCCGCATCCGTACCAGTGGCGGGAGGTCGACCAGATGACCGTACGCCGAACGCTCGCCGCCCTCGCGGTCGTGGCGGTGACCGTGCTGCTCGACGCGGCTCCCGCCGCCGCGCACGGCGCACCCACCAGCCCCCTGAGCCGTTCGGCGGCCTGCGGCCCGCAGGGGCCGCACGTCTCGACGCCGGCCTGCCGGGCGGCGGTGTCGGCGGGTGCGGCGCTGCGGGAGTGGGACAACATCCGGGTGTACGGTGTCGCGGGCCGGGACCGGGAGCGCATCCCGGACGGCGAGCTGTGCAGCGGTGGGCTCTCCGCCTACCGGGGGTTGGACCTGGCCCGGGCGGACTGGCCGGCGACCGAGCTGACCGCCGGCGCGAAGTACGTCTTCCGCTACCGGGGCACCATCCCACACAAGGGCACCTTCCGGCTCTACACCACCCGTCCGGGGTACGACCCGCAGACCCGGCTCCGCTGGGCCGACCTCGACACCATCCCGTTCCTGTCGGTGACCGACCCGCCACTGCGGGACGGGTCGTACCAGATCCCGGGGCGGCTGCCCGCGGGGCTGACCGGCCGGCACCTGATCTACACGGTGTGGCAGAACTCCGACACCCCGGACACCTACTACTCCTGCTCGGACGTGCTGTTCCGGCCAGCGGCCGGGGTGCTGGCGGCCAGCCCGACCGACACCACGCCTACCGACGCCACGTCGACCGGCGTGGACCCGGCCCCGGCCACCTCCACCGGGGTCGCTCCGATCGTCGACGGGGACGCCGGCACCGGGGAGGCCGGCGTGCCGGTGGCGTCGGTGACCCGGGTCGGCGGCGGCAACCTGCGACTGGTGGTGGGCGCGGCGGTGGTGGTGACCGTGCTGCTGGGGGCGCTGGTGGCGACCCGGCTGCGCCGCCCGGCCCCCGTCCCGCCCGGCCGCCCCTGCGGCGTCCGCAACCACCGCGCGGGCCGCCGCCGCATCTGGTGAGGCCCGACCGGCCCGGACCGCCGCGCCTCAGGCCCGGGGCGGGGTGCCGCCGTTTCCGGCCCGGCCCGGACCGCTGCCGTGTCCGGCTCGGGGCGGGACCGCCCGTGTGTCCGGGCCGGGCCGCTGCCGTGTCCGCCCCGGAGCGACCGGACAGTCAGCCGAGGAGACGGTCGATCTCGGCCAGCTCGTCGGGGGTGGGGGCGGGCTGACGTGCGGCGGCGACGTTGCCCTCCAACTGGGCCACGCTGCTCGCCCCGATGATCAGACTGGTCATCCTCGGATCCCGCAGCGCCCAGGCGAGGGCGAGCTGGGCGAGCGTCTGCCCACGCCGCTCGGCCAGCCCGGCGAGACCCCGGATGGTGGCCAGCTTCTCGTCGGTGACGTCGGTCTCGTCGAGGAAGACGCTGGTGCGTGCCCGGGAGTCGGCGGGGATGCCGCCGAGGTACCGGTCGGTGAGCAGCCCCTGGGCCAGCGGGCTGTACGCGATGCAGCCCGCGCCGACCTCGGCCAGCGTGTCGAGCAGCCCGTCGTCCTCGGTCCACCGGTTGAACATCGAGTACGACGGCTGGTTGATCAGCAGCGGGGTGCCCAGGTCACGCAGGATCGCGGCGGCCCGTCGAGTCTGCTCCGAGTCGTAGTTGGAGACGCCGACGTAGAGCGCCCGACCGGACCGGACGATGGCGTCCAGCGCGCCCATCGTCTCCTCCAGCGGGGTGTCCGGGTCGAAGCGGTGCGAGTAGAAGACGTCCACGTAGTCCAGGCCCATCCGTCGCAGCGACTGGTCCAGCGACGAGATCAGGTTCTTGCGGGAGCCCCACTCACCGTACGGGCCGGGCCACATCAGGTAGCCCGCCTTGCTGGACACCACCAGCTCGTCGCGGTACGGCTTCAGGTCGGTGGCGAGCAGACGGCCGAACGCCTCCTCCGCCGCGCCGGGTGGCGGGCCGTAGTTGTTGGCCAGGTCGAAGTGGGTGACACCGAGGTCGAACGCACGTCGGACGATGTCCCGCTGCCGCTCGAACGGGCGGTCCGGCCCGAAGTTGTGCCACAGCCCGAGGGAGATCACCGGCAGGAGCAGGCCACTGCGCCCGCTGCGGCGGTAGGTCATCTGGTCGTAGCGGTCGTCCGCGGCGAGGTAGGTCACGCCGTCGACCCTAGCCCCGTCCGCCGACCGGACGGCGGCGGCGGACGCGGGACCGCGCTAGCGTGGGACGGTGACTGCGCCCAACCAGGCTCTCCCGGTCCCGCCCGCCGACCTGCCGGGCACCGTCGGCGCGCTGCGCGCCGCCGGACACCGGTACCAGACCGTCAAGCAGGAACTCCGCCACAACCTCCTGGCCCGGATGCGCTCCGGCGAGGACCGTTTCCCCGGCATCGTCGGCTACGACGACAGCGTGCTGCCCGAGGTCGAGCGGGCGCTGCTCGCCGGCCACGACATGGTGCTGCTCGGCGAGCGCGGCCAGGGGAAGACCCGACTGATCCGTTCGCTGGTGGCGCTGCTCGACGAGTGGACCCCGGTGCTCCCCGGCTCGGTGCTCAACGAGCACCCGTTGCACCCGCTCACCCCGGCCTCCCGCGCGCTGGTCGCCGAGGCCGGCGACGACCTGCCGATCGGCTGGTTGCACCGCTCGATGCGGTACGGCGAGAAGCTCGCCACCCCGGACACCAGCGTGGGTGACCTGATCGGCGACGTCGACCCGATCCGGCTCGCCCAGGGCCGCACCCTCGGCGACCCGGAGACCATCCACTTCGGGTTGGTGCCCCGGACCAACCGGGGGATCTTCGCCGTCAACGAGCTGCCCGACCTGGCCGAACGGATCCAGGTGGCGCTGCTCAACGTGCTGGAGGAGCGGGACATCCAGGTCCGTGGCTACCAGCTCCGGCTGCCGCTGGACCTGTTCCTGGTGGCCAGCGCCAACCCGGAGGACTACACCAACCGGGGTCGGATCATCACCCCGCTCAAGGACCGGTTCGGTGCGGAGGTGCGGACCCACTATCCGGTCGACCTGGACCTGGAACTGGCCCTGATCCGGCAGGAGGCCGACCTGGTCGCCGAGGTGCCGGAGCACGTGCTGGAGGTGCTGGCCCGGTTCGCCCGCGCGGTGCGCGAGTCGCCGTCGGTGGACCCGCGCTCCGGCGTCTCCGCCCGGTTCGCCATCGCCGCCGCCGAGACGGTCGCCGCCGCCGCGCTGCGCCGGGCCGGCCTGCTCGCCGGTCCCGCCGGCTCCCGGGCCGGGTCGCCCGCCGGCTCCGCGCCGGCCGTCGGCGACGGCACGGTACGCCCGGAGTCCCCGGTGGCCCGGGTCGGCGACGCGGTGTCGGTGACCTCGACGTTGCGGGGCAAGGTCGAGTTCGAGAGCGGCGAGGAGGGGCGGGAGACCGAGATCCTGGGCCACCTGCTGCGGACCGCGACCGCCGAGACGTTCCGGTCCCGGCTGGCCGGGCTGGACCTCTCCGGCTTCACCGCCCTGGTCGCCGAGGGGGCGGTGATCGAGACCGGGGAACTGGTCCCCTCGGCGGACCTGCTGCGCCAGGTCGGCACGGTGCCGGGGCTGGCCAAGGCGCTGGACCGGTTGGGGCTGGGCGACGCGCCCACCCCGGAGCAGGCCGCCGCCGGTGTCGAGTTCGTGCTGGAAGGGCTGCACCTGACCCGCCGGCTCGGCAAGGACGTCACCGAGTCGGGTCGTACCGTCTACGGCGGTCGGAGCTGAGGATGGCCGGCAACCGGTTCCGGTACGGCCAGTGGCAGGGCGGCCCCGACCCGCTCGCCCCGCCGTACGACGTGCGGGCCGCGGTGGACTCCGTGGGCGCGGAGGTGCTGGCCGGCGGCAGCCTCCGGGAGGCGCTGCGCGACCTGCTGCGCCGTGGCCCGCAGGGCCGGGGCGGCCTGGACGACCTGGCCGCCCGCGCCCGTCGGCTGCGCCGGGAGGCGCTGCGCCGGGGTGACCTGGACGGTGCGGTGACCCGGTCCCGGGCGCTGCTCGACCAGGCCCTCGCGGCGGAGAGGGACGCGTTGCGCGGGCGCACCGACGACGACGCCCGGTTCGCCGAGACGGTGCTGGACAACCTGCCCCGGTCCACCGCCCGCGCGGTGCAGGAGCTGGCCGGGTACCAATGGGCCAGCGACGAGGCCCGGCAGGCGTACCAGCGGATCCTGGACGGGCTGCGCGGGGAGGTGCTGGAGCAGCGGTTCGCCGGGCTGCGCGACGCCGCGCGGGCGGCCGGGGATCCGGCCGTGCAGGCGCAGCTCGCCGAGATGATGCGCGACCTCAACGACCTGCTGGCCCGGCACGCCCGCGCGGAGGACACCACCGACGCGTTCGCCGAGTTCATGCGCCGGCACGGCGAGTTCTTCCCGGAGCAGCCGCGCGACGTCGACGAACTGGTCGACGTGCTGGCCCGCCGGGCGGCGGCGGGGGAGCGGCTGATGCGGTCGCTGTCGGACCGGCAGCGCGAGGAGCTGGCCGGGCTGATGCGGCAGTCGCTCGGCGACCGGCTCGCCGGTGAGCTGTCCGCGCTCGACGCCCAACTGCGCGCGTTGCGCCCCGACCTGGACTGGCAGCGGGGCGAGCGGGTCCGGGGCGACCGGCCGCTCGGCTACGGCGAGGCGGCCGGGGCGCTGGACGAGATCGCCGAGCTGGACGACCTGCTCGACTCCCTCGACCAGGAACATCCCGGGGCCACCCTGGACGACGTGGACGTCGACGCGGTCGCCCGGACGCTGGGCCGCGACGCCGCCGACGACGTACGCCGGTTGCGGGAGCTGGAGCGGGAGCTGCGCCGGCAGGGCTGGGTGGGCCGGGACGCCGAGGGGCTGACGCTCAGCCCGAAGGCGCTGCGCCGGCTGGCGGGCACCGCGCTGCGCCGGGTCTTCGCCGACCTCACCGCCGGCCCACGCGGCCAGCACGACCTGCGTACGGCCGGGGCGGCCGGCGAGGTCAGCGGAGCCTCCCGGCAGTGGGAGTACGGCGACGAGCAGCCGTTGGACGTGGTGCGCACGCTCACCCGGGCGGTGCGCCGGGCCGGCCCCACCGTGCCGTTGCAACTCGCCGTCGAGGACTTCGAGGTGGTGGAGACCGAACGGCGGGCGTCGGCGGCGGTGGCGCTCTGCGTGGACCTGTCGTACTCGATGGTGTCGCAGGGGCGGTGGGGGCCGATGAAGCAGACGGCGCTGGCCCTGTCGCACCTGATGGCGACCCGGTTCCCGCAGGACGCTTTGCAGATCGTCGGCTTCGGCCTGGAGGCGGCGCCGTTGACCCAGCAGCAGCTGGTGGCGGTCGAGCCGGACATGCGGCAGGGCACCAACCTCCAGCACGCGCTGCGGCTGGCCGGTCGGCACCTGCGCCGCCATCCGGGGGCGGAGCCGGTGGTGCTGGTGGTCACCGACGGCGAGCCGACCGCGCACCTCGATCCGGACGACGGTGAGGCGTACTTCCACTGGCCGTCGCTGCCGGAGACGGTCGAGGCGACCATCCACGAGGTGGACCGGCTGGCCCGGGCCGGGGTCACCCTCAACCTCTTCCTGCTCGGTGAGGACCCGGGCCTGCGCCGGTTCATGGACGCGGTGGCCCGCCGTTCCCGGGGCCGCCTGTTCACCCCCGACCTCGGTGACCTGGGTGAGTACGTGGTCTCCGACTACCTGCGGTCCCGGGGCGCCGCCGGACGCTGACCCCGGTCGCGCCGGTCGCCGGGCCCGGGCCGCCCGTCCGGGTGACCCGGCCCGCACAACCCCCCGCCCGACGGGGTGCCGCGGGGTTGACTGGGTGGGTGGAGAGCGCGGGGCTGCGAGCGGCGTACCGGAGCGTGCTCGCCGAGGCGGAGGCGGGCGGCTTCGGCCCGGCGGGGCCGGGCGGGTGGGACGCGGCGCGGATCGTGGCGCACCTGGTCGCCAACGACGGGCTGATGAGCGAGGTGTCCGAGGCGGTGCTGGCCGGTGCGCCGTTCGCCTTCTACGACCTGGCCGGCGTCCACCGGCCGGAGCTGGACGCCCTGGTCGCCGAGTGCGGCGGGCTGCCCGGCCTGACCACCGTGCTGCGGGCCACCAGCCGGCGGCTCTGCGCGCTGGTGGACCGGCTCGGCCCGGCCGCCGACACCCCGGTCGAGACGCACCTGCGGGAGGGTTTCGAACTGGTCGTCGACGAACCGCTGCCCTGGTCGCGCACGCTCGACCTGCACGCCCGGGTGCACCTGCCCCGGCACCTGGCGCAGCTACGGATGCTCCGCGACCAGCCGCAACCCGCCTGAGCCCGGCGTCGGCCCGGGGACCGGGGCGGGCGGTGAGCCGTCGGGCCCGGTGCCGGGGCGGCGGAAGGTCCGGCGGTAGGCCGACGGGGAGACCCCGATCCGGGTGTGCAGCCGTTGGCGCAGCGCGGCGGTGGTGCCGAAGCCGGCCCGCCGGGCCACCTGTTCGACGCTCAGGTCGGTGGTCTCCAGGAGCAGCCGGGCGTGGTCGGTGCGCTGCTGGAGTAGCCACTGCGCCGGGCTCAGCCCGGTCTCCGAGCGGAAGTGCCGGGTGAAGGTGCGGACGCTCATCCGGGCGTGGGCGGCCAGTTCCCGCAGGGTGACCGGCTCGTGCAGCCGTTGCCGGGCCCACTCCCGGGTGGCCGAGGTGCCGCTGGCGGGGGTGCGGGGCACCGGCCGTTCGATGTACTGGGCCTGGCCGCCGTCGCGCCACGGCGGCACCACGCAGCGCCGGGCCGCCCGGTTGGCCACCGCGCTGCCGTGGTCGCGGCGGACGACGTGCAGACAGAGGTCGATCCCGGCGGCCACGCCGGCCGAGGTGAGCACCCGGCCGGTGTCGATGAAGAGCACGTCCGGGTCGAGGTCGACGGTCGGGTGGAGCCGGTGGAAGTGGTCCGCGTACGCCCAGTGGGTGGTCGCCGGCAGCCCGTCGAGCAGTCCGGCGGCGGCCAGCGCGAACGCGCCGGTGCAGATCGACATGATCCGCGCGCCCCGCCGGTGGGCGGCCCGCAGCGCCACGGTCACCGCCGGGTCGATCGTGCCGTCGGTCATCGGCGCGCTGCCGTGCAGGCCGGGCAGCACCACCGTGTCGACGGTGGCCAGCAGGTCGAGCCCGTGGTCGGGGAGGACCCGGAAACCGGCGGAGCTGCGCACCGGGTGGCCGCCGGGGGTGCAGGTGTCGACGGTGTAGAGCGGTCGCCGGTCGGCGTCGCGGGCCGCCCCGAAGACCTGTGCCGGGGTGCCCAGGTCGAGGCCGACCACCCCGTCGAGGGCGAGCACGCCGATCCGGTGCGGCACGGGGGTCATGGCCCGATTATTGCGCACGATGGCTTTCCGGCCACTCACCACCGGGTCGGGCCGCCGCCGAGACTCGGTACGTGACCCGACCCCGTCGTCTCCATCCGGCCTGGACCGTGGCCGCCGTCGCCTTCGTCGCGCTGGTCGGCGCGGCCGGCTTCCGCGCCACCCCGTCGGTGCTGCTGCACCCGCTGCACGCCGAGTTCCGCTGGCCGCTGGCCACCATCTCCGCCGCCGTCTCGGTCAACCTGCTGCTCTACGGGCTGACCGCGCCGTTCGCCGCCGCGTTGATGGACCGGTTCGGCATCCGGCGGGTGGTGGCCGGCGCGTTGGCGCTGGTGGCCCTGGGCAGCGGGCTGACCGTCTTCATGACCGCGAGCTGGCAGCTGATCCTCTGCTGGGGCGTGCTGGTCGGGCTGGGCACCGGTTCGATGGCGTTGGCCTTCGTCGCCACCGTCACCGGGCGCTGGTTCGTCCGCCGCCGGGGGCTGGTCACCGGGGTGCTCACCGCCGGTGGGACCGCCGGCCAACTGGTCTTCCTGCCGCTGCTCGCGGTGCTGGTCCGCGACCACGGCTGGCGTACGGCGGCACTGGTGGTGGCCGGGGCCGCGCTGGCGGTCGTACCCCTGGTGGTGTGGTGGTTGCGGGAACACCCGGCGGACCTCGGCCTGCCCGCCTACGGCGCGACCGAGGTGACGGCCCGGCCGCCGTCGGCCGGCGGGGCCGCCGCGCGGGCGGTGGCCGCGTTCACCGCCGCCGCCCGGACCCGCCCGTTCTGGCTGCTCGCGGGCGGCTTCGCGATCTGCGGGGCGACCACCAACGGCCTGGTCGGCACCCACTTCGTGCCGGCCGCGCACGACCACGGGGTGCCGCAGACCACGGCGGCGGGTCTGCTCGCCCTGGTCGGGCTCTTCGACATCGTCGGGGTCATCGCCTCGGGCTGGCTCACCGACCGGGTGGACAGCCGGCTGCTGCTCGCCGCCTACTACGCGCTGCGCGGGCTGTCGCTGCTGGTGCTACCCGGCCTGTTCACCGGCGGCACCGGGCCGAGCATGCTGGTCTTCGTCGTCTTCTACGGGCTGGACTGGGTGGCGACCGTGCCGCCGACGGTGGCGCTGTGCCGGGAGTACTTCGGCGACTCGGCGGCGGTGGTCTTCGGCTGGGTCTTCGCCGCACATCAGTTCGGGGCGGCTGTCGCGGCGACCGGCGCCGGTCTGGTCCGCGACCGGCTCGGCGACTACGCGCCGGCCTGGTACGTGGCCGGGGCGCTCTCGATCGGGGCCGGGGTGCTGTCGCTGCTGCTGCGACGCGGACGCCGGTCGGTGCCACCCCCGACGCTGCCGGTGCCGGTGCCCGCCGGGACCACCGGTGCCTGGAGCTACCGGGGCTGACCGGCGGAAGGGGAACCGCATGCCGACCCACCCGCGCCGGCCCGCCAGCCGAGGGTCCACCGCTGGCCGGCCGGTCAGCCGAGGGTCCACCGCTGGCCGGCCGGTCAGCCGAGGGTCCACCGCCGCGCCGGCCGGTCAGCCCACGGTCCACTGCTGGCCGACGGCGGCGGTGCAGGTGGCCTGCACCAGGTCGTCGCCGGGCGCGGTGCCGCCGTCGCGGACCTGTGCGCAGCGGCCGGACCCGACGCCGACCAGCAGGACCGGCCCGGTGCCGACCGGGGTCAGCCGCCACTGCTGGTTGACCTGCCCGTGGCAGCCGAACTGCAGGAGCCGCGCGCCGTCGTCCCGGCTGCCGCCCTCGACGTCGAGGCACTGCCCGTGGGCGGCGTTGGTGAGCGTCACCAGGTCCGGGGCGACCGGGTTGGCGACCCACCGCTGTTCCGGCCCGCCGGTGCAGGCGGCCAGCTCGGCGGTGGCCGTCTCGCCGCCGCCGTCGGTGCCGAGGCAGAGACCGGAGGTGACCGCGCGCAGCACGATCGGCCCGGAGACCGGGGCCGGGGTGGTGGGCGACGGGGTCGGGGTGGGCGACGGGGTCGGGGTGGGCGACGGTGGGCTGGTCGCCGGTGCCGCCTCGGCCGTCGTGCCGGGGGTGGGCGCGGCGGCGGGTACCACCGGTTGCCCACCCTCGCCGCCGCCCAGCACGCCGGTGGCGAAGAAGACCCCCACCAGGACGCCCGCCAGCCCGGTGACCAGCGCGAACCGCATCAGCGGATCACGGGGCGGGCCGGGCCGGGCAGCCGGTCGGCCGCCGTACACGGTGCCGGACGGGTCGCGGTGGGGATCGGGGACGGCCATGGCGGAATGGTGACCCACCGGCGGGGTCGACGGCCAGTCGGCCCACCGTACGGTGACCCGGTCGACGACCGGACACCCCGGGAGACGGTCGGTGCGGGGTGTCCCCCCGGAACACCGCTTCGCGCGTAAGGTGATCTCATGCGCGCACAGCGTGATCATGAGCTGGCGGTGGACGCGTTGCGGCGGTCGTACGCCGCCGTTCCTCCCGGGTACCCCGTACGGTTGGCCAAACGCACCTCCAACCTGTTCCGGCCCCGGTCGGCCACCGGCGCCCCCGGGCTCGACGTGAGCGGGTTGGGCGGCGTCCTGTCGGTCGACCCGGTCGCCCGGACCGCCGACGTCCAGGGCATGTGCACCTACGAGGACCTGGTCGACGCGACCCTCCCGCACGGGCTGATGCCCCTGGTGGTACCGCAGTTGCGGACGATCACCCTGGGTGGCGCGGTCACCGGGCTGGGCATCGAGTCGACGTCGTTCCGCAACGGGCTCCCGCACGAGTCGGTGCTCGACATGGACGTCCTCACCGGTGCCGGGGAGGTGGTCACCGCCCGCCCGGACGGGCCGCACGCCGACCTGTTCGCCGCGTTCCCCAACTCGCTGGGCAGCCTGGGGTACGCCACCCGGCTGCGCATCGAACTCCAGCCGGTGGGCCGGGCGGTGGCCCTGCGCAACGTCCGGTTCACCCGGCTGACGGAGCTGACCGACGCGATCGCCGACGTGGTCGCCAAGGGCGAGTGGGAGGGACGCCCGGTCGACGCGATGGACGGCGTGGTGTTCAGCCCCGGCGAGTCCTACCTGGTCCTCGGCTCCTTCACCGACGAACCGGAGCGGCCCAGCGACTACACCGGCCAGGACATCTACTACCGCTCGTTGCGCCGCCGGGTGCGGGACACCCTCAGCGGCCGCGACTACCTGTGGCGGTGGGACACCGACTGGTTCTGGTGCTCGGCGGCGTTCGGGGTCCAGCACCCGGTGGTGCGTCGGCTCTGGCCGGCCCGCTGGCGGCGCAGCGACGTCTACCACCGGCTGGTCCGGCTGGAGCACCGGCACCAGGTGGCGGCCCGGGTGGACCGGTGGCGGGGCCGACCGGCCCGGGAACGGGTCGTCCAGGACGTCGAGATCCCGCTGGATGCCACGGCCGAGTTCCTGCGCTGGTTCGACCGCGAGGTGGGGATGACCCCGGTGTGGCTCTGCCCGTTGCGGCTGCGGGAGCCCGCCGGCCCCGGCTCGGCCCGCGCCTGGCCGCTCTACCCGCTGCACCCCGGCCGGACGTACGTCAACGTCGGGTTCTGGGGCAGCGTGCCGATCGCGGCGGGTGCCGCCGACGGCGACGTGAACCGCTCGATCGAGCGGGCGGTGTCGGAGCTGGGCGGGCACAAGTCGCTCTACTCCGACGCGTACTACGACCGGGCGGCCTTCGACCGGCTCTACGGCGGGGAGACCTGGCGTGCCGTCAAGGACCGCTACGACCCGGACCACCGGCTCACCGGACTCTACGAGAAGGCGGTTGCACGAAGATGAGCCTGACCGACCGAGAACAGGGGGCGGCGGGCGCCCCGGCCAGCCCACCGGCGGGAGGTCGGCCCGGTCCGACCGTCGCCGACGTCGTCCGCGCGGTCACCACGGGGGACCTGCCGGTCCGCGTCACCGGCTACGACGGCAGCGCGATCGGCCCGGCCGACGCCGGGATCACCCTCGACGTCCGTTCCGAGCGGGGACTGTCCTACCTGCTCACCGCCCCGGGTGACCTGGGCATGGTACGCGCGTACGTCAGCGGTGACCTGGGACTGGGCGGGGTGCACCCCGGCGACCCGTACGAGGCCCTGAGCGTCCTGTCCGACCTGCGGTTGCGGATTCCGTCGGTGGCCGAGGGGCTGGCCCTGGCGCGCGGGCTCGGCTGGGAGCGGCTGCGGCCCCCGCCCACCCCGCCGCAGGAGGCGCTGCCCCGCTGGCGGCGGGTGATGGGCGGGCTGCGGCACTCCCGGGGCCGGGACAGCACGGCCATCTCGCACCACTACGACGTGTCGAACGCCTTCTACGAGAAGGTTCTCGGCGACTCGATGACGTACACCTGCGCGGTGTACCGCAGCCCGACCGACACCCTGGAGCAGGCCCAGGCGGCCAAGTACGACCTGGTCGCCGGCAAGCTGGCGCTCCGGCCGGGGATGCGCCTGCTCGACGTCGGCTGCGGCTGGGGCGGGATGGTCCGGCACGCGGCCCGCGAGTACGGCGTACGGGCGATCGGGGTGACCCTGTCCCGGGCGCAGGCGCAGTGGGCGCAGGCGGCCATCGAACGCGAGGGCCTGGCCGGGTTGGCCGAGGTGCGCCACCTCGACTACCGCGACGCCCCGCGGGAGCAGTTCGACGCGGTCTCCTCGATCGGGTTGACCGAGCACATCGGGGTTCGCAACTACCCGGCGTACTTCCGGGCGCTGCGGGACCGGCTACGGCCCGGTGGCCGGCTGCTCAACCACTGCATCACCCGGGCCGACAACCGCGCGCCGCACCGCTCGGGCGCGTTCATCGACCGGTACGTCTTCCCCGACGGCGAGCTGGCCGGGCCGGGCCGCCTGATCGGCGAGGTGCACGACGCCGGGTTCGAGGTGCACCACGAGGAGAACCTGCGGCAGCACTACGCGCTGACGCTGGCCGCCTGGTGCCGCAACCTCGTGGCGAACTGGGACTTCTGCGTCGACGAGGTGGGCCTGGGCACGGCCCGGGTCTGGGGCCTCTACATGGCCGGGTCGCGGTTGGCCTTCGAGCGCAACGGCATCCAGCTGCACCAGGTGCTGGCCACCCGCAACGGGCCGGCGGGCGGCAACGACTACCCGCTGCGCCCGGACTGGACGCCCTGACCGGGCCGGCGGCGTCGCCCGCCGGGGTGGTGCCCGCCGGTCCGGGCACCACCCCGGCGGGGAAATCCCCGCCCGGTGGTTCCCGGCGCACCGGGCTGGGTACTGCCCGACGATGCTCCTCATCTTCGGACTCCGTACCCGGGTCACCCGGGCGGGGGTGGTGACCGCCGTCTGCCGGCACTGCGGCAACCAGGCCGCGCAGGTGATCAGCCGCCGGGTCACGAAGTTCAGCCTCTTCTTCGTCCCGCTGATCCCCATCCGGACCCGGTACGCGCAGCAGTGCTCGTTCTGCGGCACCGAGTACGCCGTCAGCGCCGACGAGGCCCGCCGCCTCCCGGTCGGCTGACCGTGGCCCGCTTCCTGTGCTGGCTGATCGGCGGACCGCCGCCCGGGCCGGCGCCGACCGGCACCCGCCCGCCCTGCACCCCCGGCCGTCGCCGGTCGCGCCGTCGTCGCCGTCGGCTCGCCGGTGCCCACTCGCCCCGTTCGCCCTGGAACCGGTCCGCCGGCCGCTGAACCCGGTGCGCTCCCGGTCTGCCGGCGGCTGAACCCGGTGCGCTCCCGGTCCGCCGGCGGCTGAACCCGGTGCGCTCCCGGTCTGCCGGCACGACGCGGGCGTCGTCGGGCCGGGCCGGGTCGGCAGGGGCGGCTATCGTGGCCTGTCGTGACGAGCACCGCGCAACGCCTGGCCGCGATCCGGGGCGACGCGCCCCCGAAACGACACAACGCCCGGACCCTCGCCGCGCTCACCGGTAACCCCGGCTGCGCCCGGCGGGCGGTGCTGGACGGTGCCGGGGTGGACAAGACGGCGCTCGCCGGGCGGGTCGGCTTCCCGGCCCGGTTCGGCCAGTCCCGGTTCGCCATCACCCGGGGCAACGCGTTCGAGGCCCAGGTGAAGGCGGACGGTGGAGCGGAGCTGTTGCGGCTGGTCGCGCAGCGGTTGGGCGTACCGGTGCCGCCGCGGGCGAGCTGGACGGACCTGGGCGGGGCGGACGACCTGCCGGACCGGCGGGAACGGTCCCGTGCCGCATTGACCGCCACCGGGCCGGACGCCGCACTGTTCGACCACCCGCTGCTCGGGCTGGACGTCGCGGGTCAGCGGGTGCACCTGGAACCGGACCTGGTGGCCGCCCGGCTCGGTGGCCGGTTCCACGTCGTGGAGATCAAGTCGTTCCCGGTGATCGACGGGCAGGCCGACCCGGCGAAGGTGTCCGCCGCCGCCATCCAGTCGGCCGTCTACGTGCTGGCCCTACGCGACCTGCTGGCCGCCGGGGGACGGGATCCGGAGTCGGTGTCGCACGAGGTGGTGCTGGTCTGCCCGCAGGACTTCGCCAACCGGCCGGTGGCCAGCCTGATCGACGTCCGCAAGCAACTGCTGGTGCTGCGCCGCCAACTGGACCGGATGGCCCGGCTGGACGACCTGCTCGCCGCCGTGCCGGCCGACTTCACCGCCGACCCGGCGGCCGACCCGGCGACGCTGACCGCCGCGCTGCGGACCGTGCCGGCCCGCTACGCGCCGGACTGCCTGGCCGGTTGCGAGCTGGCGTACTTCTGCCGGGACGAGGCGCGCGGGCAGACCGGCGCGTTGGGTCGGCCGGTGCGCGAGGCGCTCGGTGGTATCGCCGAGGTGTCCGAGGTGCTGGCCCTGGCGGCCGGCGAGGCGACCGCCGGGGCGGAGCGGGAGGAGGCCGCCGCGCTGTTGCGGGCCGCCGCCCGGCTGCGCGCCGCCGCCCTCGCCGGCGACCCCGCATGAGTACGCTGCGGGCGCTGGCGAAGGCCCAGGCCGTCGCCGCCGGGGTGGCCCAGCCGGTCGCCACCGTCCGGCACCTGCACCTGGCGGAACGTCCGCTGGTGCTGGTGCCGCTGGCGATGGCCGGTGAGGCGCACGCCCCGCTGGCCGCGCTGGTGGGCACCGCCCCCGACGACGCCCGGCTGCTGATCGTGCCGCAGCCCCGTAACCGGGACCAGCGGTTCCGCTTCGTCACCGAGCTGGCCGCGCTCGTGCTGCCCTGGCTGGACGGCTTCCGAGGGGTCGCGGAGGCGGTGGCCGTGGACCGGGGCCGCGACGTCCGGTACCGGTACTCCGACGCCCCGCAGCTCTGGGTGCCGAATCCGGCCGGGATCACCTTCCTGCGGCTGCTGGGCCGGTCGACCCGGTTCCGCCGCCCGGACGGCGACCATCCGGTGCACCCGGTCGTGCCGCTGCTCGGCCGGTGGCTGACCTTCTTCGCCGAACGGGCCGAGCAGCCCGGCTCGTCGGCGTTGCTGGCGATGACCGACGCGCTTACCCTGCACTGGGCGACCGGGCAGAGCGCGGTGGAGGACCTGCACCTGCCGGCGCTGCTCGGCTGGATCGACCCGCCGGCCGGCTGGACCGGTGCCCGGGCCGCCGCGCTCGCCGAGGACCCGGGGGTGTGCCCGCCCGCCGGCCCGGCCACCGACCCGGAGTTCGACAACGTGCTGCTCGCCCCGGCGATGGCCGCCTGGGCGGCGGCCGACGACGACCCGGTCGCGCGCGACGAGGCGTACGCGGAGCTGGTGCGGCTGCTGCGCGGGCAGCTCGCGCCCACCTGGGAGCTGATGTGGCGTGGCCTGGGACTGCTCGGCGGGCTGCCGCCCGGGGCGCGGGTGGCCGGTCGCTGGGCCGGCGACCGGGACGCCTTCACCGGCTACGCCGAGCACCTCGACGCCGACGGCGGCCCGCAGCCCCGGCACGACGGGGCGGTCGCGGCGGCGGTCCGGCTGCACCGGCTGGAACGCGCGGCGAGCGTCTATCTGGTGCAGCGCGCCTATGACGACCCGCTGGTGATGGCCGAGCACCGGCTGACCGGGGAGGCGTTCGTCGCCGACGTGACGCTGGCCGACCCGGGGCGGGTGGACGACAGCGGGAAGCGGCCGGTGCTGCGGCCGAGGATCCAGGTGGTGACCACCGACCCGGTCCGGATGCCGGTCGGGGCGACCCTGTGGTCGACGACGCGGCCGGGCCAGAAGGCCAGGGTGGTGTTCGTGACCCCGGCGGCGGACGGCCGGACCGAGGTGGTGCTGGAACTGTCGGGCGGGATGGGCCGGGGACTGACCGCGCCGCCGGGCAGCGTGCCGCAGGTGGGGGAGCGGCTCTGCCTGACCACCCTGTCGGAGGCGTTCCTGCCGGCCGGGACGTTCCCCCCGGCCGAGGAGACACCGTGGACGCACGGGGGGCCGCCGAGCTACGACGTGGCCGACGCCCGCGGATCCGACCTGTCCCCAGTGGTCGGATAGCCGACCCGGTGGGTGTGGCGGCGATCCGTCCGGCTGGCTAGGCTTCGATGGTTCGCCGTCCGTGGGCCGTCCGCACGGTCGAGGTGCGCGTTGGAGAGAGAGCCGGAGCGATCACCGTGCTGCCCCAGGACGCCGTCTCCGGCGTACCGATCCGACCACTGACCCTCCCCCGGGTGGGGGCGGTCGTCGCCGCGGTGGCCGTCGTCCTGGAACTGGTCTGGCTGCTCGCCGCGTTACCCGGTGCGGCGCTGGTCAGTGACGTCACCGCCACCGCCGTGGCGGGTTGGGCGAGCTACGCCTGCGCCCGGACGATGCGGCGGCACCCTGCCCCGCTGCGCCGGTTCTGGGCGCTCCTCGCGCTCACCATGGCGCTGGCCGCCGGTGGCCGGCTGCTCTGGACGGTGGACCGGCTGCGCGCCGGGGAGCTGCCGCACACCCCGCTGATCGGGGCGGTCTTCACCGCCGGCATCGTCACCGGCACGGCCGCCCTGCTGGCCGCGCTGACCGCCCCGCGCAGCATGGTCGGCCGGGCCCGCACCGTGCTCGACGGGGTGATCGTCGGGCTGGCCCTGATCCCGATCGGCTGGGTGGTGGTGTTCCGCGACATCGCCGCCGCCGACCTCGACGATCCGCTGCGCACCTTCGGCCTGCTCTACCCGATGATCGACCTGATGCAGCTGACCATCCTGGTGGCGGTGGCCGGTCCGGCCCGGCCGGTGTGGCCACCGCTGACCCTGCTCGGGGCGAGCCTGGCGACCCGGGCCGCCGCCGACGCGGTCTACGTCTCGCTGGTCGCGCACGGCAGCTACGCCCCGGGCCACCCGATCGACGTCTGCTGGCCGCTGAGTTACCTGCTGATCGGCATCGCCACCACCCGGCCGCCACCACCGACCTGCGACGGCGCCGAGGAGATCGGCGAGTCCCCGCTCCCGTCCTGGTGGCGGGTGGCGCTGCCGTACCTGCCGGTGGGCGGGGCGATCATCGCGGTGGTGCTGGCCCGCCGACCCACCGGGCAGACCCCGACGCTGGTCTTCGTCGGCATGATGGCGCTGCTCGGGGTGCTCGCCCTGCGGCAGGGGCTGGCCGCCAACGAGAACCTGCGGCTGGTGGCCCGGCTGCGTCGGCTCGCCTACACCGACCAGCTCACCGGCCTGCCGAACCGGCTGATGTTCAACCGGCGGCTGCGCCAGGCGCTGCGCGAGGGGCCGCCGGTCGCCGTCCTGCTGCTCGACCTGGACGGCTTCAAACAGGTCAACGACCGGTTCGGGCACGCCACCGGCGACACCCTGCTGACCAGCATCGCGGGCCGGATGCGCACGGCCGTCGGTGACGACGGCACGATCGCCCGGCTCGGCGGCGACGAGTTCGCCGTGCTGGTCGACGGGGACCGCCCGGTCGCCCCGGAACGGCTGGCCGCCCGGCTGCTGGCCGCCCTGCAACCGTCCGCGGGGGAGGAGGACGTCGGGGTCCACCCGTCGGCGAGCATCGGCATCGCCGAGTTCGGCCCGCAGCACGCCACCCACACCGACCTGCTGCGCGACGCCGACATCGCGATGTACGCGGCGAAGGCCGCCGGGAAGTCCGCGTACCGCACCTGCACGCCGGCGCTGCGGGAGTCGGCGGTGACCCGGGCCGAGCTGATCGCCGACCTGCGTCGGGCCGTCGACGAGCGGCAGCTCCACCTGGAGTACCAACCGATCGTCGACCTGGCCACCGGCGCGGTCCGCAGCGCGGAGGCCCTGGTCCGCTGGCGGCATCCCCGGCTCGGCCTGCTCGCCCCGGCGGCGTTCCTGCCGTTGGCCGAGGAGACCGGGCTGATCGTGCCGATCGACCGGTGGGTGATCCACGAGGCGTGCCGGGCTGCGGCGACCTGGCGTGTCCGGGTGCCCGAGGCGACCGTGGCGGTCAACATCGCCGCCGCGCACCTGCGCCGTCCCGACCTGATCGCCACCGTCACGGCGGCCACCGCCACCGCCGGCCTCGCGCCCCGCGCGCTCACCCTGGAACTGACCGAGTCGGCGCTGATCGACGGCAGCGAGGCGGTGCTGGAACGGCTCGCCCAGCTCCGTGAGCTGGGCATCCGGATCGCCATCGACGATTTCGGCACCGGCTACTCGTCGTTGAGCTACCTGCACCGGATCCCGGCCACCGATCTCAAGATCGACCGCTCGTTCGTGGCCCGGCTCGACACCGACGCGCGGGCGTACGCCACGGTGGAGATGGTCACCCGGTTGGCCGGAGCGTTCGACCTGGCGGTGGTGGCCGAGGGGGTGGAGACCGAGGGGCAGCACGAGGCGGTGACCGCGATCGGCTGCCTGCACGGCCAGGGTTACCGGTACGGCCGGCCCGGCGGCCTGGCAGCCCTGGAGGCGACCCGCTGATCCCGCCCCGGAGCAGGATCGGGCTTGACCCTCACGTCACGGCAGGCTGCAACCTGGGTGCCGGAAGGGAGGAGACCATGGCGTACACGGTGGGTCAGGTGGCGAAGGCGGCCCGGGTGACGGTCCGGACGCTGCACCACTACCACGATATCGGGCTGCTCTCGCCGAGCGGCCGGACGCCGGCCGGCTACCGCCGCTACGACGACGCGGACCTGGAGCGGTTGCAGCACATCCGTTTCTACCGGGAGCTGGGGTTTCCGCTGGACGAGATCGCGGCGATCCTGGACGACCCGGCATCCGACCCGGCGGCGCACCTGCTCCGGCAGCACGACCTGCTGACCGGGCGGATCGGGAAGCTCCAGGAGATGGTCGCCGCGATCGAGATCGCGATGGAGGCGAGACGGATGGAGATCAACCTGACCCCGGAGGAGCGGTTCGAGGTCTTCGGGGACGTCGACCCGGAGGAGCACGCCGAGGAGGCGCGGCAGCGCTGGGGCGACACCGAGGCGTACCGGGTGTCGACCCGGCGGGCGGCGAGCTACACGAAGGACGACTGGCTGCGTATCAAGGGGGAACAGGAGGACTGGGGCCGGCGGATCGTGGCGGCGCTGACCGCCGGGACGCCCGCCGACTCGGCGGAGGCGATGGAACTGGCCGAGGAACACCGGCAGCTCATCGTCCGCTGGTTCTACGACTGCTCGTACGAGGTGCACACCGGGCTGGCCGACATGTACCTGGCCGATCCCCGGTTCACCGCCTACTACGAGAAGATCGCGCCGGGGCTGGCGGAGTACCTGGCCGAGGCGATCCACGCCAACGCGATCAGCCGAGCCTGACCGGAGGCCTCCGGTGGGTCGGGACGGGAGGCGTCCCGCCCGCCCGTCGGGGGTGGCCCGCGTTCATCGTCGCCGGGGCGGCCGTGGTGGCTGGGTGGGGCGGCCAGGGCGGCCGTGGTGGCCCGGGTGGGGCGGCCGGGGACGGGTGTGTGGCCCGGCTAGGCTGGCGCGACAGCTCTGTCACCAGCGTCGATCGGCTCGGCCGGCGGGCGCACCCCCGGGGGAGACCGCCGTGAAGCACCCGAAACTGGCCGCCGTCACCGTCGCCGCGCTGACCGCCCTGGCGACCCTGGCCGGCTGCGCCTCGGACGGCGGGGGCACCGGGCCGACCCCGGCCGCCGGGCCGTCCTCCAGCGGGGCGTCATCGGCCGGGTCGTCCGCCCCGGCCGGGCCGGCGGCCGTGCTGGCCGCCGCCGCGCAACGGGTCGACCAGGAGTCCTACCGGTTGACCCTCGGGGCCGGTGCGGGCGGGGACGGCACCGTGCTGCTCTGGGATCCGAAGGGCCGGCGCGGCCTGGAGACGACGACGCTGGTGGTGGCGAACGGCAAGGTGGTCGTCGAACGGCTCGCCACCGGCACCGACGTCTACGTCAAGGTGACCGCCCCGGACCGGCGGGTGCCGGTGTGGGACGGCCGCACCTGGTGGCACCTGGGCACCGCCGAGGCCGCCGCCGGGAAGCGGACCGGCGTGGACAACACCCGGTTGGCCGGCACGCTCGGTGCGGCCACCGAGGTGCGTGCCACCGGCGAACGCGCCTACGCCGGCACCCTGGACCTGCGTCGGAGCACCGAGGTGCTCGGCAGCGGGATGAGCGGGGTGCTCGGCGAGCGGGCCGCGGCGGTGCCGTTCACCGCGACCGTGGACGCGCAGGGCCGGCTGGTCCGCTACCGGATCGAGCTGTCCGACGAGCCGGGCAGGGCCTCGGCGCTCGACCTGACGTACGCCGACTTCGGCCTGCCTGTGTCGGCGGAGAAGCCGGCGGCGGGCCTGATCGGTGAGGATCCGCCGGCCAACATCCCCGGCGCCTGAGCCTGGCCGCCCCGCCGCCTGCCGCCCCGCCGCCTGCCGCCCGGCCGCCCGCCGCCCGGCCGCCTGCCGCCCCGCCGCCTGGTCGGCGGCGGGCCGCTACACCACCAGGTCGAGCAGGAGCACACCGGCGAAGCCGACCACCGAGATGATCGTCTCCAGCACCGACCAGCTCTTGATGGTCTGTCCGACGGTCAACCCGAAGTACTCCTTGACCAGCCAGAAGCCGGCGTCATTGACGTGCGAGAAGAACAGCGAGCCGCAGCCGACGGCCAGCGCCAGCAGCGCCACCTCCGGCCGGTCCAGGGTGGCCGCCAGCGGCGCGACGATGCCGGCGGCGGTGATCGTGGCGACGGTCGCGGAGCCGGTGGCGACCCGGATGCCGACGGCCACCAGCCAGCCCAGCAGCAGCGGGGAGAGGTCGGCGTCCTTGGCCGCGTCGGCGACCAGGTCGCCCACCCCGGCGTCCACCAGCACCTGCTTGAAGCCCCCACCGGCGGCGACGATCAGCAGGATGCCGGCGATCGGCGGCAGCGAGCCGCCGAGCACCGACGAGACCTGACCGCGGTGGAACCCGGCCTGGTAGCCGAGGGTGAACATGGCGACGAGCACGCCGGCCAGCAGCGCCACGATCGGTGCGCCGACGACGTCCAGGGCCTGCCGGGCGAAGGTCCCCTCGGCCATGGTCAGCTCGCCGACCGCGCGCAGCAGCATCAGCACCACCGGAAGCAGCACGGTGAGCACCGCCGGCCAGAAGCCGGGGGTACGCCGGGCGGTCTCGGTGCCGCTGTCGTCGACCGGGGCGCCCGGCCGGCCGGTGCCCGGGTTGACCAGGTCGTCGTCGGTGAGCAGGTCGCCGTCGACGTCGTCGCCGCCCCGTCCCCGCCCGGTGTCCGGGCCGGCGGATTCCCGGCCGCGTCCGGCGGCGGGGGCGGCCGGGCTGCCGGGGCTGCGTCGACCGCCGCCACCGGGGGCCGGCTGCCGGGTGGGCAGCAGCGCGGCCGGGGCGGTGGCCGGCACGTAGCGGGCGATGATGTTGCCGAACACCGGACCGGCGATGATCACGGTGGGGATCGCGATGATCAGACCCAGCCCGAGGGTGAGACCCAGGTCGGCGTCGAGCGAGGAGATCGCCACCAGCGGACCCGGGTGCGGCGGCACGAGGCCGTGCAGCACCGACAGGCCGGCCAGCGCCGGAATGCCGATCTTCATCAGCGGCACGTCGGTACGCAGGGAGACCAGCAGCACGATCGGCACCAGCAGCACCACGCCGACCTCGAAGAAGAGCGGCAGGCCGATCAGCGCCGCGACCCCGGCCATCGCCCAGGGCAGGGCGGAGCCGGAGACCCGCCCGACGACCCGGTTGACGATGCCGTCCGCCCCGCCGGACTCGGCGAGCAGACCGCCGATCATCGCGCCGAGGGCGATCAGCAGGCCCACCCCGCCGACGGTCGAGCCGACCCCGGCGCTGAACGACTCGATCATCGCGTCGGGGGACATGGCGGCCACCACGCCGAGCACCGCCGCACCGAGGATCAGCGACAGGAAGGGGTGCACCTTGCCCCAGGCGATGAGCAGCACCACCGCGGCGATGCCCAGCAGGGCGGCCACGACGAGCTGCGCGTCACCGGCGTTGGTGACCGGTTCGGCCGGTGCGGCGAGGAGAGTGGGCACGGCAATCACGACCTTCGGACGGCGTCCGACCCGGAGGGGCGGGCGATCACATGGGTGCGGGTGTGGGTGGCGGCTCCGCCGGCAGGCTGGGGGCCATTCGGCGCAGCGACGCGAAGGTGGGCACCAGCGCGTCGTACAGCTCGGCGTGCAGGGGGAGCAGGGCGGCGTAGGTGGCGGCGGAGGCCGGCTCGGGGCGTACCGTCTCGTCGATGCGCACCAGGTCGGCGGCGACGTCGACGGAGTCGATCAGGCCGAGCGCCTGCATCCCGAGCAGCGCCGCGCCGAAGCTGGAGCCCTCGTGGCCGGCGGGGAACCGCACCGGCATGCCGAGCGCGTCGGCGAGCATCTGCCGCCACAGGGGACTGCGGGCGAAGCCGCCGCTGGCCCGCACCTCGCGGACCTCGTTGCCGGCCGCCCGGACCGACGCCAGGACCAGGGCGAGCTGCTGGCAGACCCCCTCCAACGCGGCCCGGACGAGATGCTCGCGGCGGTGCCCGTGGGTCAGCCCGACGTACGCCCCGCGCGGCAGCGCGCTCCAGTGCGGGGCCCGCTCGCTGAGCAGGTACGGCAGCATGATCAACCCGCCGGAGCCGACCGGTGCGGTGGCGGCCAGCGCCAGCAGCTCCTCCTCGCCGTGCTCGCCGAACTCGGGGGCGAGCGCGTCACCGGCCCACTGGAGCACGATCCCGCCGTTGTTGATCGCGCCGCCGACCACCCAGCGGTCCTCGGTGAGCGCATAGCAGAACACCCCGCCGAGCGGGTCGACGGCGGGGTGTTCGACGGCCACCCGCATCGCCCCGGAGGTGCCGATGGAGCAGGCGACGACGCCGGGGCGTACCGCGCCGAGGCCGAGGTTGGCCAGCGGACCGTCGCCCGCGCCGACCACGATCGGGGTGTCGGCGGGCAGGCCGGTGGCGATGGCGGCGCGGGCGGTCAGCCCCGGCAGCACGGTGGTGGTGGGGACGAGCCGGGGGAGCTGTTCCTCGGTGATCTGGGCGATCCGCAGCGCCTGGGCGTCCCAGCCGAGTCGGTGGATGTCCAGCAGCCCGGTGGCCGACGCGACCGAATGGTCGGTGACCAGCGTGCCGGTCAGCCGCAGCAGCACGTAGTCCTTGATGCCGACCCAGTGGGCGACCCGGCCGTGCAGCGTCGGCTCCTGTTCGGCGTACCAGAGGATCTTCGGCAGTGGGGCCATCGGGTGCACGGGGGTGCCGGTGCGCCGGTGCAGGTCCAGCCCCCACGGCGCGGCGCGCAGCCGTTCGGCCTGGCTGCTGGCCCGGGAGTCGGCCCAGGTCACCGACGGGGTGAGCGGTACGCCCTCCGGGTCGAGGCCGATCAGGCTGTGCATCGCGGTGCTGAACGACAGGCCGGCGATCCCGTCGCCCAGCTCGGTGACGACGGTGCGGACGGTCTCCACCACCGCGTCGAAGATGAGCTGCGGGTCCTGTTCGGCGTAGCCGGGGTGCGGTTCGTCGAGGGGGTAGCCGACGGAGTGGCTGGCGAGCTGCCGGCCGTCGGTGTCGTACGCCACGGTCTTGGTGCTGGTGGTGCCGATGTCGACGCCGAGCACCAGGTGGCGCTGGTCCGGGCCGGTCACGGGGTACCCCCTTGGCGTCGGTGGTGCGGGCGCTGCGCTGCGGACCCGGCTGCGGCTGACGTTACCCATGGACCCACCGCCCCGCACGGCGTCGGACCGACGGTGGAGCGGCACGATGGGTGTCGCCTACGGCCGGATCCATCCCCCGATCGGGTGGTAAATCCGTAATTCCGGGCCGTCGGGCCGGTGGTTGCCGTTGAACCCGGTGAACACCCCGGTTGGTGGCTCGCGCGGCGGAGGGATCGGCGTGGCGATGACTGATTCGACGGGTTCGACCTGGCGGTACACCTGGGCACGCCAGCAGAACGAACGGCGACGGCGGGCCTTCCGCACCGACGAGCGGGCCTGGCGACGCCGCGACGACGAGCTGCGCCGGCTGCGTGCCCTCGCCGTCGGCCTGCGGGGCACGGCGGCCTCCGGGGTCGGCCTGCCGTTGGCGCTGAGCCCCGGCGAGGTCGTCCTGTGGACGATGCCCGGCGCGCAACTGGTGGAGGTCCGGCACACCAGCGTGCTACCCGCCCCCGAGCTGGTCGTCGAGCCGGACTGCGGCCGGTTGCGGCACCGGCTGCCCGACGGGGTCCGGGCCACCGACGCCGGCATCGCGGTCGTCACCAACCGTCGACTGGTCCTGGTCGGCGGGCGGGGCCGGCGCGACTGGGCGTACGGGAAGATGACCGGGCTGCTGCACGACCCGGCGGCGCCGGTCACCCTGGTCCAGGTCCTGGACCGGCGGCAGACCTCCGGCGTGCTGCTGCCGCCGGGCCGGGCGGCCGAGTTCCGCTTCGTGCTCACCCTGGCCTTCGCCGACGCCATCGAGCAGCGGGCCGCCGTCCTGGCCCAGCTCGACGAGCTGATCGCCGTGCACGCCGAGAGCACGCCGTTCCGGCCGGCGATCGCCACCCCCGCGCAGGCCCGGATCAGCGCCCGGATCCCCGGCGGTCGACGTACCGTCGCGGTGGCCGCCGCGCTGACCCTGGTGGTGCCGGCGGTGCTGGCCGAGTCGGATCCGCCGGTCACCCCGGAGGTGGCGGCGGCGGCCACCGCCGCCCCTGTCCCGTCCCGCCCCAGACCCCTGTCGCCCGCCCCGTCGCCGCCCGTGGTGCGGGAGCGGCGCTGCGGGGCGCCGGCCAACCCGATGGGGTACGACTACTGCGGCGGGGAACGAATCCGCCGGCCCGACCACCGGGTCTGCGACTGGTTCGACTGCGTGCCCGAGTTCTGGGCCGGACGCGGCTACCTGGTGCTCTGCCGCGACGGCTCGGTCAGCCTGACCGGCGGCCGGCCGAAGCCCTGCGCCGGGCACGACGGGGTACGCCGCACCGTCGACCGCTGACCCGGCCGCCCGCCGGCCCGTGCCCCCGTGCCGGTCGGAGCCGCGCCGCCGTCAATGTCCACCGTGGACGGTCAGGACGTCAGGTCGGGAACGGTGAGGCTGCCGTCCCCGGCGAGCGGGAAACCCGGATTCCAGGCGATCTCCCACAGGTGGCCGTCCGGGTCGGCGAAGCAGCCGGCGTACCCGCTGTAGAAGGTCTCCGCCGCCGGCCGGGTGATCCGCGCCCCGGCCCGGTCGGCGACGGCCAGGATGTCGTCCACCTCGGCGGGGGAGCGGACGTTGTGCGCCAGGGACATCGCCCCCGGACCGGTGTCGGCCACCCCGGCGTCGGCGGCCAGCGCGGCCCGGCCCCAGAGCACCACGGCCAGCCCGCCGGCCTGGAAGAAGACCGTCTCCTGCACCTCCTGGCCGCGCCAGCCGAGCTGCTCGTAGAAGGCGCGGGCCCGGGGCAGGTCGGCGACCCCGAGCGTGATCAGGCTGATCCGCTGGTCCATCCCCGGACCCTACCGGGGCACACCGTCGGTGGCGGTGGCGCGGCCGTCGCATCATGTACGGCGTGATCCATTTCAAGCGTAAGCAGCGCCGGAAGAAGCGCGACTGGTGCGACGCCGACTGCGACGTCTGCGACTGTGACGGTCTGCCCTGCTGCGACTTCGGCCTCTTCTCGTTCCTGCTCACCCTCGGTGCGACCACCGCCCGGGTCAGCCGCGCGCCGGCGGTGGACCGGGCCGGCCGGGCGGCGATCCTCGGTTACCGGCGGTGGTTGTCGCACCGCTGGCCGGGCCGGTGCCGCTACACCCCGACGTGCAGCGCGTACGGCCTGACCGCCGTCGAGCGGCACGGCCTGGCGGTCGGCGGCCGGATGGCGGCGGACCGGCTGCGCCGTTGCAAGCCGGGCGTCCCGCACGGCACCCACGACCCGGTCCGCTGACCGGTCGTCCGCCCGTCGTCCGTCCGCCCGGCGGCCAGCCGTTCGTGCCGGTGGGGGTCGACAGGTGCCCGGCCGGGCGGGGTCGGCCAGGCCGGACGCGTAACCGTGGCCTTCGGGGACTACGACGTCACGTCCCGGTAGACCTCGACGTCGTAGATGAGCCGGACCGGCTCGCCGTTCGTGGTGCCGACGAAGACGGGTTCGGCGGCGGGGGTGCGCCCGCGTCGCCACACCTCGGCGCGGGCGGCGTCCCGGGACTCGCGGTGGACCTTGCCGGCCCGGTGCAACTCCACCACCCGACGCGCGGTGTACCGGTCGCTGTCCAACTGGATCCGCATCAGCGGCACGGGTCGCCACCGTCCTTCCGGGGGAACGCCGCTGTTCACCGGGGCGGCCGGTGAGCTGAGCACGCGGTCGCCCGGACGGTGAACATCTAATCTAACAACGTTAAGTTAACCGACACGGTACTAGGCTGGCGCGGGTGGACGCGAGTGGATTGACCGGGGCACCCGCCGACCGGCCGGGTGGCGGCCCCGACGGCAGGGCCGGCACGGTGTGGCTGCGCGACGAGCCGGCCCGCAACCGCCGGGCCACCCCGCTGACCCGGGAGCGCATCGTGACGGCGGCCGTGGCCCTGCTCGACCGGCACGGTGTCGACGGGCTGACCATGCGCCGGCTGGCGGAACGTCTCGGGGTCACCCCGACGGCCCTCTACTGGCACGTGACCACGAAGGAGGACGTCCTCGACCTGGCCGTCGACCAGATCTTCGGCGAGGTGCCGCTGCCGACCGAGAACGCGGTGGTCACCGATAACCCGACCGAGCACGCGGTGGTCACCGACGACCCGGTCGGGGATCCCCTGGCCGCCGGCGGCGCCGACTGGCGCGACGACGTCCGCACGCTGACCGCCGGCTGGCGGGCGGCCATGCTCCGCCACCCCTGGGCGCCCAGCCTGATCGGTCGACCCATGCTCGGCCCGCACGTCCTCGCCCGTACGGAGTTCCTCCAGTCGGCGCTGGTCCGCGCCGGGTTCACCGGCGTCCACCTGGTCGTGATGACCCGGCTGGTGGCCAACTACGTCATCGGCGCGGCGCTCACCGAAGCCACCTGGCACCAGACGAACGACCCCCGGGTACGCGCCGAGGCCCGCCGGCACCTGGAGACGAACGCCGCCGCCTACCCCACCCTCACCGCCTCCGGCCACCTCGACGACGCACAGTGGAGCGACGACGACCTCTTCCTCCGGGGACTCGACGCCATCCTCGCCACCGGCCCGGTCCGCTGACTGCTACCGGCCGGGCGCGCTGGCCGCTACCGGCCCGGGCGCGCTGGCCGCTACCGGCCCGGGTCCGCTGGCCGCTACCGGCCCGGGTCCGCTGGCCGCTTCCGACCCGGCGCGCGGACCGCTTCCGCCGTCCCGGTGGTCGGCGCCTGGTTGTGTGGAGAGTTGTTGTCGTCCTGGCGACAACAACTCTCCACACAACTCACGGCCCGCCGTCGATGTCGAGGGTTGTCGTAGCGGTGGGTACGGCTGGTTCGCTCCGGTGCGCTAGTACGCTCGCCTGCCGCGGTGGTAATCGGCTCGCCCGGCGGGCGGGCGGTGGTTACCGTCCGGGCATGTCCCGCACCGTGAGCCTCGTCCTGGTCGACGCCACCGGCCGGACGCTGGGCGCGCTGCCCGACTTCACCGTGCCGGTGCCCTGGTGGCAGGACACGGTCGAGGTCGTCGCCGGCGCCCGCGTGGCCTACGGCACCGAGGTGGCCGTGTTGCGGCTGCTCCCCGGGCAGCGGGGTGGACCGCCCGGGGGTCACGTCGGCTACCTGGCCGAGGCTGTCGGGCCGGTGGGCGTACCGCTGCTGCCGGCGGAGGCGGTGGAGCCGGCGGCGCATCCGTTGCGGGCGCCCTACGCGCAGCCGGGCGGGCCGGCGGCGAGCCTGGCCTGGGCCGCCGGGCAGCTCGACCGGCTGGGTCGGCCGGCGGCCGAGGCGGCCCAGCAGCGCACCTGGAACCTGTCGGCGATCTGGCGGCTCGACGGGCCGCACGGCACCACCTGGCTCAAGCAGGTGCCGTCCTTCTTCCGGCACGAGGCGGCGGTGCTGCGGCTGCTGGCCGACGACCCGGACACGCCGACGCTGCTCGCCGCCGACGACGAGGGCCGGATGCTGCTCGACCATGTGCCGGGGGAGGACCGCTACGGCGCCGACGCCGCCGAACGTACCGCGATCGCCGCCGTCCACCATGCCCTCCAGCTACGCGCCGTGCCCATTGTCGACCGGCTGGCTGCCGCCGGGGTGCCGGACCTGCGCGGTGTCGCTTTGGCCCGGTGGCTCCGCACCATGCTCGCCCCGCACCCCGCCGCCGACCGGCAGCTCGCCGCCGTCGAGACGCGGCTCGCCGAGGTGTCCCGGTGCGGGCTGCCGGACACCCTCGTGCACGGCGACCTGCACCCCGGCAACGTCCGCGCCGACGGGCGGCGGCGGACCGTCATCGACTGGGGTGACTCGTTCGTCGGGCACCCGGCGTTCGACGTCCTCCGGCTGACCGAGCAGCTGCCCGCCGGGCCCGCCGCCGCCGTGCTCGCCGACTGGTGCGCACGCTGGCGCTCCGACGTGCCCGGCTGCCGACCGGAGCGGGCGGTGGCGCTGCTGCGGCCGGTGGCCTGGCTGCGGATGGCGGCCGTGTACGCGATGTTCCTCGCCGGGATCGAGCCGAGTGAACGGATCTACCACGCCAGGGACGTGCCGGCCAACCTGGCGCGGGCGGCGGCCGAGCCGGGGTGAAGAATGCCGACCGGAGGTCCCGTCCGGGAGGAATTCGCCGGTAGGGTGCCGGGGACCGCCACAGCCAGCAAAGGTGCCGCATGCTCTCCCGCGCCACGTCCGACACTGAAACGCCCGCGCTGATCCTGGCGCGCACCACCGCGCTGGTCGACTACCTGATGGCGGTCCGCGCCCAGCTGGAGAAGCCGGCCCGGACGGTGCCCACGACGGACGTGTTCTGGCAGCACGACCTGCCCGAACACCCCGACTGCCAGGTGGGCGTCTCGGCCGACGGGGTCAGCTGGTTGCGGGTCGGCCTCCCGGCGGCCCCCCGGCGGCTCAAGACCCCGGTCGAGTTCGTTGCGCACCTGGCGGACGCCCCGCCCTACCCGGCCGAGCCGGAGCTGACCGGTGACGAGGAGACGGTCGCCCGGCTACGCCCCCGCTTCGACCGGTGGCGGGAGCAGGACTGGCGGCCCTGGGCCGAGCAGGCCGCCCGCACCGACCGGGTACGCCAGCTGCACCGTGCCCTGTTCGACCTCATGCACCGGATCGACATGACCGCCGCCAGCCACGAACTCGTCTGGGGTCACGGCGTCGTCAGCACCGAGGTCGACGGGCACCGGGTGCGGTACCCGCTGGTGGTGACCCCGGTCGCCGTCGAGTTCGACCCCGACCGGTCGGTCGTGCGGGTCGTGCCGCAGGGGCCGGCCCGGTTGCAGACCGACCCGCTGACCGGCCTCGACGAGCGTTACCTGCGGCAGCTGCTCGACCTGTCCGGGGCGGGCGGGCAGCTCGACCTGGACGTCTGGGCGGCGGAGGACCGGCGGGACTTCCTCGCGCGGGCGCTGCGCCGGCTCGGCCACGACCCGGTGCTGCGCGACGCCGACGCCCCCGCCCCCGCCGGCCCGTACGTGCACGACACCGGGGTGCTGTTCGTCCGGCCCCGGCAACGGATGCTGCGCCGGTTCCTGGAGGAGCTGCGGTCCCGGCTGCTGGCCGGCGACACCACCGGCATCGGCGCGCTGGCCGCCGTCCTCGCCCACGAGCCGAGCCGGCTGGAGATGCCGCAGGACGAGCCGCAGCGCTGGCAGCCGCTGGGTGAGCGGCTGCTCATGCCGCTGCCCACCAACGAGGCGCAGGAGTCCATCGCCCGCCGGTTGGCCCAGCACCGCAACGTCGCCGTGCAGGGGCCGCCCGGGACCGGCAAGACGCACACCATCCGCAACCTCATCTGCCACCTGATGGCGCACGGCAAGCGGGTGCTGGTCGTCGCGCAGAAGGAGGACCCGCTGCGGGTGCTGCGCGACGGCCTGCCCGCCGAGATCCAGCCGCTCTGCCTGGCGGTGCTCGGCCGCTCCGCCGACCAGCTCGTGCAGCTCCAGCTCGCCGCCCGGGAACTCTCCGACCGGGGCGCCACCCTGGACCGCCGCGTCGAGCAGCAGAAGGTCGACCGGCTGCGCCGGCAACTGGAGGAGGCCGAGCGGGACCTCGGGCTAGCCCTGGCCGGGCTGCGGGCGTTGGCCGAACACGAGTCCGCCCGGTACGAGATCGACGGCATCCGGCTGTCCCCCGGCGACGTCGGGGCCTGGCTGCGTGAGCGGGCCGACCGGTACGGCGACATCCCCGACCCGCTCGCCCCCGACCTCGACGCCCCGCTGACCGGCGAGGAGTTCAGCGAACTGCTCGACATCGCCCGGCGTACCGGGCGGCGGGACCGTGCCCAGGCGTTGCGGCACCTGCCGACGGTGGCCGAGCTGCCCACCGCCGAGGCGGTCCGGGCCGACCGGCGCGAGCTGGCCGAGACGCGGCGCGAGCTGGACCGCCTCGCCGACGCCGGGATGCTGGTCGCCGAGGTCCGCGCCGTCGGGCAGCCCGCCCTGGAGGAGCTCGGCGGCCAGCTACGGGAGGCCCTCACCCAGCTCACCGGGCGGGAGGGGGCGTGGACCGACCGGCTCGGCACCCTGGTGCAGGCCGACGCCAACTGGCGGATCCGCTGGGAGGACCACGTCGCCGCCAGCGAGCAGGCGCTCGCCGACCTGGCCACCGCCGCCCGGGTCATCGCCGGGCACGAGGTCGCCGTCGCCGAGGCCCACCTGACCGAACCGCGCCGGCTGCTGGCGCTCCTCGACGAGCTGCGGCAACGCTTCGCCGCCGGTAAGGGCGTCAGCAAGCTCTTCCAGGGCACCCTGGCCCGGATCGCCACCGACTGCCGGATCGACGGCGAGATGCTGCGCAGCGCCGAGGACGTTGACATCGTCGTCGCGTACGTCACCCGGCGTCGGCTGCGGCAGGCGCTGGCCACCCGCTGGGCGGAGTGGCAGGCGACGCTCGGCCTGCCCGCCGAGGTCGGCGACGAGCCGGAGTACTGGACCGGCCAGCTGCTCACCGCCGCCGCCACCGCGCTGGACTGGGACCGGCGGCGCTGGCCGACCCTGCTGCGCACCGTCCGCCGGTTGCTGCCGCGCGCCGAGCACACCACCGACGTACGCCGGCTGACCGCGCTGATCGCCCTGCTCGGCCGGGGGACGGCGGTGTTCGCCCACGACGAGCTGGTGGCCGAGGAACACCGGCTCGACGCGCTGCTCCAGCGCGGCATGTCCGGCCCGGCCGCCAGCGACCTGTGGCGGCTGCTCGACCAGGCGTTCCAGGGTGACCTCGACGGCTGGGACGCCCTCCTCGACGAGGTACGCCGGCTCGCCGCGCTGCGCCCCGAGGCGCACCGCTTCGGCCAGCTCACCGACCGGCTGCGACCTGTCGCCCCGGACTGGACCGCCCAGCTCGAAGCCGGCACCGCCGCGGCCCTGCACGGCACCGGCGCGGACTGCCTCGACCGGTGGCGGTGGCGACGTGCGCAGACCTGGTTCGACCAGGTGGTCGGCAGCGTCGACCCGGTCGCCCTGGGCCGGCGCGTCGACCGCACCCGGGAACGGATCCGGCAGCTCACCCGGGAACTGGTGGTCGCGTCGGCCTGGTTGGAGGTGTCGCTGGCGCTGGACGACCGGCGGCGGGCCGCCCTCGCCGACTGGACCACCGCCCTCCGCAAGATCGGCAAGGGGACCGGGCGGAATGCCGCCCAGTGGCAGGCCCACGCCCAGCGGGCGATGGCCGCCGCCGTGGACGCGGTGCCGGTCTGGGTGATGTCCGTCGACCGGGCGATCGAGCAGTTCGCCGGTGGGGCACGGTTCGACGTGGTCATCGTGGACGAGGCGTCGCAGGCGGACCTGTTCGCGCTGCCGATCCTCAGCCTCGCCGAACGGGCCGTCGTGGTCGGCGACGACCAGCAGATCGGGCCGCAGCTCTCCTTCGTCGGCAGCGTCACCGGCCTGATCAACTCGCACCTGGTCGACGTTCCGTCGGCGGAGCACTTCGACCCGGAGAGCAGCCTCTACGACCACGCGGTCCGCCGCTCACCGGAGCGGATCCTGCTGACCGAGCACTTCCGGTCCGTACCGGCGATCATCGGGTTCTCCAGCGACACCTACTACGGCGGCGAGATCGAACCGCTGCGCACCGACCGGCCCGCCGGCATCGGCGACCCGGTGGTCGCCGTGCACGTGCCCGAGGGCGTCCGCCAGGACCTGCCCACGTACGGCAACGTCAACGTCGCCGAGGCCGAGGCGCTGGTCGCCCGGGTCGCCGCGATCGTCGCCGACCCGGCGTACGCGGGCCGCAGCGTCGGCGTGGTCAGCCTGCTCAGCACCAGCGGGCAGGCAATCTATCTGCTGTCCCGGCTGCGCGAGGAGATCGGCGCGGAGGAGATGGAACGCCGCCGGCTGCGCGTCGGCGACTCCTACACCTTCCAGGGCGACGAACGCGACGTGGTGCTGGTGTCCACCGTCGTCTCCCCGCTCAACGGGCCGGTCGCCGCCTTCACCAAGCGCGACCACCACCGCCGGGTCAACGTCGCCGCCTCCCGTGCCCGCGACCAGCTCTGGGTGTTCCACTCCGTGCAACCCGACGACCTGCGTCCCGACGACGCCCGGGGCCTGCTGCTGCGCTACTGCCAGAACGTCAACACCGCCGAGGAGGCGTACGACGACCTGGAGAAGCGGTGCGACAGCGACTTCGAACGCGAGGTGCTGCGCCGGATGCTGCGCCGGGGGTTCCGGCCGTTGCCGCAGTTCCGGATCGGCTCGTACCGGATCGACTTCGTGCTGCCCGCGCCGGACGGGCGGCGGCTGGCGATCGAGTGCGACGGGGACGCCTACCACGGGCCGGAGCAGTGGGAGAGCGACATGCGCCGGCAGGCGGTGCTGGAACGGGTCGGCAACTGCGTGTTCGTCCGCATCCGGGGCAGCGTGTTCAGCCGGGATCCGGAGGCGGCGCTGATGCCGCTGTGGCAACGGATCGAGGAGTTGGGCATCGAAAATATCCGGACTCCGGAACCCTCCACATTTGGGTAGCTGCCGGAATTGCTCGGTTCTGCCGCTGGGTGTCGGCCTGTCCCCGGGCCGCGGTCGTGGTTGAGTGATCGAGTACGTGATCAACCGGATTTCTGGAGAGGCGATGTCGACCCTGCTGCGCGAGATCGAGGTCAAGTACCGGGTGGCCGAACCGTCGGAGCTGGCTCGGACCCTGACCACCCGGGGTGCCGTGTTCTCCGAGCCGGTTCGTCAGGATGACCAGGCATATGCGGTCAACGGCTGGACCTATGGACAGAGCAAGGCGGGCGCGGCGTTTGCTCGTCTGCGTACCGAAAACGGCCGGCACACCTTCTGTGTGAAGAAACCTCTAGAAAACGAACTCGCCTGCGCGGAGCACGAAACGGAAGTCGTGGAACGGGAGTCGATGCATGCGGCGATCCTGGCGATGGGCTTCTATCCGACCACGCGCATCGTGAAGTCCAGGCGTACGGCCCGGATCGACGACATGCTGCTCTGCATCGACGAGGTTGACGGCCTGGGGGCGTTCTTCGAGATTGAGGTGCTGGTGGAGGACGACCGGTCGGCGGTCGAGGTCCAGCAGGAACTGGACCGGTTCGCCCGTACACTCGGCGTGGAGTTGGTACGCAGCACCGAAACCTATGACTCGCTGATGCGCGCGGCAGTGCCGGTCGGTGGCTGAGTACCCGGCATCGTGAGCAGTGACCTGACCCGTGGCAGCAGTGCGGCTGCCACCTCCCCGGGCGTCTGCTCGCCGATCTCGTGCCGGTGGACAGGGAAGCCTGCGCCTGCCAGTTCTCCTGCTACCTGCTCGTAGCGTTCCCGCTCCTGGCGCCCTGCCTCCGGACCGCCTCGGTGGAAGCGGCTGTGAATGCCGCGTGCGGCGGCTCTGGCGCGGGAACGGACCGGATCGCCGGAGAGGATGACGGTGAGATGGGGCCGATCAATGTGCTGATTGAGTGCCCAGATGAACGCGCCGTCCACACCGTCGAGGCGTTGCAGCACCAACGAGGTAGCGAGATACCGATCGCAGATGACCACCTTCCCGGCCGCGAGCGCCGGACGGATCTCGGTCTCCAGGTGGTGGTAGCGGTCAGCAGCCACCAGGCAGGCGAGCGTCAGACCGCGATATTCGTCCGTGCCGTGTCGTGCCGTCTCGCCCAGCGTGGTGTGGCTCGGTTCCTTGGTGCGGTGGACCTCCCATCCGTCCGCAGTCACCAGGTTGGCGAGCAGTGCGACAGTGGTCGTCTTGCCGACGCCGCTCGGGCCGTCAACGACGATGAACCGACCGCTCATCGGGTGGACGACCGCTCATGCTGGGCGCGCGCCAACTCGACCAGCCGGCGTCGTACCTGGGGCAACTCGACCTCCCCGAACTGAAGATTCACCGAGAAGTTGAATTCGTCGCGAGTACGCATCGCCTCGTCGAGTCCGTCGTCGGTGAGGTCAACAGCGGCATAGCCGAGGAGATCGGCCGGGTCGTACCTGCCGGTTGCTATCAGCCGCTGCCACTCGGGGGTGCCTGGATAGGGACGAAACTCGAAGACGCTGGCCCGGAAGCTGCCCGGCATGTGTTCGGTGAGGTCCCACAGTTCGTAGACGTGGCGGACCGTCGCTTCCAGCTCGGCAGATGTCTCGGTGGGAAGGCCGAGGATGAAGTAGCCCTTGACGCTGATGCCCAGCCGGGTCAGTCGCTGTACGACCGCCCGGGTGAGTTCCGGTCTGATCCGCTTGCCAATGTGGTCGAGTAGGCGCTCGCTGCCAGATTCGATGCCCAGCGCCACTTCACGACAGCCGTTGCTGGCGAGCGTCTCGAGCAGGGCGTCGCTGGTTCGGGCGAGGACGTTGATGCGCCCGGTGGCATCCCAGACGTACCGGTCGCCGATGCCTGCCTCGGAGAACGCTGCCATACATCGGCGGATGAAGCGCTCGTGGCCCAGGAAGAGGTCGTCCACGAATCGGAACGCCGTCACGCCGTAGCGGGCGTGCAGTTCATCCATCTCGGCGATGATGTTGGCCGGCTCGCGGGTGCGGATGGTGACGTCCGGGTTGGCGCTGACGGCCGCCCCGCAGAACGAACAGTCGTACGGGCAACCGCGCGCGCCCACCATGGCTGCCTCAAGCGGACCACCGGCCGGCCGGTACGGGTCGGCGGCGAAGAAGCGACGGTCGACGAACGGCAGGGCGTCGATGTCCGGAGCCAGGTGCCACGCCATACCGGGCATGCCGCCCGTGACCGGCGTCCGTAGTAGGGGATCCCGCCACATCACCCCGGGCAGCCTCACTCGATTACGGCGATCTTCGAGGAGCGCCGCCACCCGGGTCTCGCCCTCGCCGACGACCAGCGCCTCCAGCCGGCTGAACCGGGGGTCCTCAATCACGGCCTGCGGCATCGCCTTTGCTTGTGGCCGCCCACCATCAGCTGGATCGCCGGGTCCAGTCCTGCCGCGATACGGGCGCTCAGCTGGTAGGTCGGTGCCAGCAGATTGAAGCCCACCCAGCGGGGTGCCGCCTCGTTGACCATGGTTTGGATCTGAGTGATGCCGAGGCCCAAGGATTCACCGTCGAGAACGCCCACCGTGAAGCCCTGGGCGGTGGCATAGGTGGCGAGGTATCCCATCCCCAGTACGGGCAGAGTGAAGTCGTTGACCCGGGGGCGGAGGGCATAGTCCCGCAGCGGGGCATTGACCAGGAGAAGGTCGATCGGTGCGCCAGGCGCGACGCCGAGAATGGCAGAGTCAGACAGCTCCAGCCTGCTGGGTGCCGTAGGCGAGGGTAAGAAGGGTGTACGTGGCCAGGTGGTCACCGGTCACTCGCCGCCACTGCCGGCCGAAGGTCGGCTCGTCGATGGCCCAATGGTGATCCGGGTTCGCATGTCGTGCCCAGGTCCGGACCGCCAGGTCGGCGTAGGGGTAGAGACCCCAGTCGTTACTCCAGTCGGCGACGGCGGCTCCGGCGCTCCACGGACCGATACCGGAAACGGTCTGGAGTTCCTTAACCAGCACCGAGGGCGAGAGTTCGATCCAGGACCCGCCATGGGCGAGGAATGCCGTGGCGGCGTGCCGGAGCGGCCTGCGTTTGAACGACATGCCACTGATGGTGAAGTCTTCATCGCTCAGAGCTATCACACGCTCGGGTGATGGGAAAGCGTGGAGGTCCGTCTCATCGGATCGTGCGATCACGTCTCCGAAGCGGCGACAGAACTCCCGGTACAACTGGCGCGCCTGGCTCGCCCGGATCACCTGTCGGATGATCGCTGTCGCAAGTGCCTCCCAGAGATCGGGGCTGCGTAGGCGCGCTACCGATCCCATCTCGGCCAGGGGAGCGTGGACTGGCTCCGACTGCGGGCGGGGCACCTTCGGGGCCGAGAAAACGTCCAAGGGAGGAGGGGGGCGTTCGCCGCGTATCCGGGTCGTGGTGACCTGTTGACCCTGGACCCGGACGATCCACACAGACCTGGCGTCAAGGGCCAGTACGCGTACCCTGCCGGCACCTTCTGTCTGCCAGGCGGGATGGTCTGTCATGAGGAAATCGAAGCTCACGGAGGCCCCCGCCTGATCGCTCTTGGTCGATCCGGGGATTGTTGCACCGCGACCGTGGTGGCGCTGCCCGGCTCGCGGGTCGCACCCCGGGACGTCCGCCACTTTCACTGTGCCTGTCTGACTAGCTTGACGTGTCGCTCCCTCAGGCGGCGATGGTGCGGGCCGCCGCGTACAGGTCGGCGGGTAGCGGGGTCGCCAGCTCCCAGACGATCCGCATCGGCCGTTCGCCGCTGTGCCGCCGGTAGGTCATCGGCCCGGCGTACAGGTAGGCCGGTGCGCCCAGGTCCCGGTCCGGCACCCGGGTCTCCCGCACGAACAGGTGCACCGTCGAACCCCGTTCCGCGTGGTGGACGTACCGCTGCCCGGTCGCCGAGGCCTCCGAGGTGGTGCTCTGCGACTCCCACTGGAACAGCCGTTCGGTGATGGCCCGGTCGGCGTACATGGTGGTGGGGGAGTAGTGCTGCGCCGACTTGACCAGGGTGACGAAGAAGAGGTCCGCCTGCTCGGCCTCCAGCCACTTCACCCCTTCCCGTAGCGACCCGGGGTTGGCCATGCCGAACGCCGCGCACGCCTCGTTGCGGCTGTACCGGGCGTGCACCCGCAGCACGCCGACCGGCGCGGTGATGCGGTGGATACGGTCCCGCAGCACCTCGGTGAGCTGGCGCAACTCGGCGCAGCGGGCCGGCTCCGCCCACAGCCGGTTGAGCCGTTCCTCCCGGGCGGTCAGCGGCACCTGCGGCCCCCACAGGTCGAAGTGCAGCATGTCCCACAGCCGCCCGTCCGGAGGCGGTGCACCGGCGGCGACCCGGGCCAGCAGGTCGAGCCGGTCTGCGTCGTCCAGGTGCAGCATCCGGCCGATCGCCCGGCCCAACTCCCGGTCGGCCGGGCCGGGGGTCGAGGTGTCCAGGCCGGCGAGCCACCGCAGCCCCGTCCACCCGCCGATCGAGGCCGACCGGTAGACGTCCTCGACCTCCAGGCCGGTCTCCCGCAGGAACTCGGCGAGGCTGACGTTACCGAGCTGCCGCAGCTCGGCCACCAGTCCCCGCTTCGAGGTGGGCAGCGCGGTGCGCAGGTTGTTGAGCACGATCTCCTTGGCGACCCGGTCGAGCTGCACGTGGCAGCCGCTGGGCAGCGACGGGAAGTCCTGCTCGACGGCGGCGCCGACGGCCCGGCGGCTGACCCCGGTCAGCGCCCGCCAGCGCAGGTCGAACCGGAAGTTGGCGTGCTGCCCACCGATGAAGTCGAGCACGGTCAGGCACGGCTTGTCGTCGTCGAGGCGCAGCCCACGGCCGAGCTGCTGGAGGAAGATGGTGGCACTCTCGGTGGGCCGCAACATCAGGATCGTGTCGACCATCGGCAGGTCGACCCCCTCGTTGAACAGGTCGACGGTGAACAGCACCCGCAGCGTCCCGGCCCGGAACTCCCGCAGCAGCCGGTCGCGTTCCGCGCGGTCCGCCCGCGAGGTCACCGCCGCCGACGGTACGCCGTGCCGGGTGAACCGGTCGGCCATGAACTCGGCGTGCCCGATGCCCACGCAGAACCCGATCGCCCGCATCCGGCCGGTGTCCACGGTGTCCCGGACGGCCTTCAGGATGATCCGCGCCCGCGCGTCGTCACCGGTGTATACACGGTCGAGGTCGGCCAGGTCGTACCCCTGGCCGCGCCGCCAGCGCAGGTGCGACAGGTCCGTGTCGTCGTGGACCCCGAAGTACTGGAACGGCGCGAGCAGTTGCCGCTCCAACGCGTCCCACAGGTGCAGTTCCACGGCCGCGCGGCCGTCGAACCACCGCCGCACGTCGCCGCCGTCGGCCCGGTCGGGCGTCGCGGTGAGCCCCAGCAGTACGCGCGGTGCGAGCCGCTCCAACAACCGGGCGTACGTCGGCGCTTCCGCGTGGTGGAACTCGTCGACGATCACCATGTCGTACGCCTGCGGGTCGATCTCCCGCCTTTGCAGCGACTGGATGGAGGCGAAGACGTGCGTCCAGTGCGTCGGCACCTGCCCGCCCACCAGCGTCTCGCCGAAACTGCCGTCCCCCATGACCTGCCGGAACGTCGACAGGCTCTGCCGCAGGATCTGCTCCTGGTGGGCGACGAAGAGCAGCGAGTCGACGGTCTTGTTTCGGTGCAGCCGCCGGTAGTCCAGGGCGGCGACGACCGTCTTGCCGGTGCCGGTCGCCATCACCACCAGGTTGCGGTGCCGGCCGTGCACCTGCCGCTCGGCGTCCAGATCGGCCAGGATCTCCGCCTGGTACGGGTACGGCCGCACGTCCAGGTTGGCGATGGGTGTCGGTTCGTCGCCGGAGCGTTCCCCGCGCAATGCCTGGCGCAGCCTGGCGGCGTCCCGCCCGGGGTGGTATGCCTCGAACGCCGGATCGTTCCAGTAGTCCTCGAAGGTGGCGGTGAACGTGTCGATGACGTGCGGCTGCTCGACGTTCGAGATCCGGACGTTCCACTCCACCCCGTCGACCAGCGCCGTCTTCGACAGGTTGCTCGACTCGACGTACGCGGTGGTCAGGCCGTTGCCCCGGCGGAACAGCCATGCCTTGGCGTGTAGCCGGGTGGTACGCGTCTCGTAGGAGACCTTGATGTCGGCCCCCAACTCGGCGAGCCGGTCGAGGGCACGTTGGTCGGTCGCGCCCAGGTAGGTGGTGGTGATGACCCGCAGTGTGCCGCCGCGCCCGATCAGCTCGCGGAGGGCGGGCTCGATGATGCGCAGGCCGTGCCACTTGATGAACGCGCAGAGCAGGTCGACGTGCTGCGCCGAGGCTATCTCGTGGTTGACCTCGTGGCCGATGCGCGGCTGGTGCCTGCCGTTGACCAGTAGCGCGCCGGTGGAGAGCGGGGTGGTGGGGCGCTGCGGGAAGGTCGGCTGGGCCGGGGGTGTGGGTGGGGCGGCGATGGCGTGCAGGAGGTTGCGGGCGTCGGCAATCTGGTCGTGCCGGTCGGTCGCGGCGGGGCTGAGGGTGGCGATGGCCTCGGCGATCCGGTTGGTCAGCTCGACCTGGTGGCGGAGCTTGTCCTCGCCGTTGGGGACGGCTTGCAGGGCACGGCTGATCAGGGCGGCGAGGTGGCGGGTGAGGGGGTGGTGGGAGTCGGCGGGGTCCAGGGGATGGTGCTGGACCTGGGCCGGGTCGAGGTGGTGGAGATGGGTGGCGAGCTGGTGGGTGATCAGATGCTCGTAGATATCCCTCTCGGACCCGGTCATGAGGGTGAAGGTTAGCGTGTCCGTACGATGGGCAGTTGCGCCGAGAGTATTGCGCCTGCGCCCAAGACCTATAGGGGGCCGGGTTCAACGATCGGCGGTCGACCACCCTGCCTTCTTATCCGTAAAGTGGTGTTCACGCGGCTAGGTCAAAGGGGAACAGTCTTCCTGGGAAGCGCGAAGAGGGCGGGCGAGATGCGACGCGATGTGACGGAGGGTCAGGTAGTTCATGCCATCGTTAGGGCCGCCGAGGCGGTCCTTGACCGTAGCGGGTGGATGGAGATTGCGCTTCTTACCGGTTCTCTCGACTACGTTCAGGGTCATCCTCGACTTCTGCGGAGCCTCAGTTGGGGAGACGATGACTATTTTTCTTGCGTTAGCCAGGCTGTCCCGGTGCTATTAGGTCGGCCAGTCAAGAATGCCTACTCCATTTCGAGCTCGCGTATGCTGGATGAGAGCAGGCTCCCGAACTTGAGGATCGTTGAGGACTATTTGAGCCTTCCTGAGTGGCTTCAGGATAATGATCGAGAGCTCTATGCTGCGCTCTATGGCGGCGAGGATGCTGTCACACTCGACGAACTTCAGGCCGTAGGGGATTTCCTCAAGATCCAGGACGTCGATGAGCATGCTGCCCGAATACGTCGTGGACTACGAGATGATCCAGCGCAAGCCATTGGTTCATCAAAGGAACTTTTGGAGACCGTCTTTAAGGCAATCTTGGATTTGCGTGGGAATGGTTCGGAGACAAAGTTGGACATCCCTCAGCTGCTGCATGCGGCGAGCAGTAAGCTCGGGTTCAATGCCGGCGGGCACCGCGACGGTGGTCCGGGGGCTGACCAGCGGAGGAAGCTCTTTGGTGCGCTTGCCAATATTGTCAGTTTGACTGCCGAGTTGCGCAACTCTGGTTTTGGAACTGGGCATGGTGGTGCCCATCGCCCTCAGCTTGACGTTCCCACCGCGCGTCTCGTTGTTTCGGCGGCGGTGGCAGTGGCGACCTTTTACCTGGAGGCTTACTCCGTCGAATTTGAAGGTGATCCCGCTCATGATTCCTGACGACCTGCATAGCGTCGGATTCAAGTCATTGGATTCCTGTTGCAGCCTGAATTTGCATGCTTGATCTCAAGTGCCTGACGGTGCAGGGGGGGATTCGTTAGATGGTTTCACCAAATCGCCGCTGGCCGTCGCCGTGACCAACTCTTCATGACTCAATCGTCTTCCCAGTCCGCGTGGTCAGTCCGGCGAACGGTGTCCAGCGTGGCCTGTGATCGTCCTCGCGGACAGACCGGAGTCGTCGGTCGAACTCAGCGGCAACCTGTTCGGACGCGGCAAGAAGAGGCACGGCCGCGACGATCATCTTCAACTCGCGCGCCTCCCGCAGCAGAGGCCACCCGGGATCAGAGGTCACGTCGTGCCCGTAGGCAGCGGCTAACGCCTCGTGTGCTCCCGTGCGTCGGAACCGGTGCTCACCCACCGCGACCGCTGCCAGATCAACCCGCCATGGGCCAACGCAGGTGGCGTCGAAGTCGCACATCACCGTCCGGCCCGATGGCTCTTTGAGCAGGTTGCTGAGATGGGCGTCCCCGTGGATGAGTCCCTGCTCCGCACGCTGGTTCAGTGCAGTGAGCTGCGGCTCCAGGCGGTCGCACCACCGCACCAGGAAGTCGCGGTCAGTCCTGTTGAGGCCGTCGGCGTCGGCCAGTCGTCTGCGCGCATCACCTACCGGATCCCAGGCGGGGAGCGGGAACGGCGGCAGCCCGAGAGAGTGGAACTCCCGCAGGACGCGACCGAGGTCCTCCACCGTCGGTGTGGGCGGTTCGACCGGGAGGTATTCCCAGACGGATGCGGCCAGGGTGCCGACCTCGACCGGCTGCTCGACACCCGGCGCCAGGCGGATGGTCGGCGCGTCGATGTCGGCGAACCAGCGCGCGAGTCGGACCACCTTGGCCACCCGGTCACGGAGTTGGTGGGTACGTGCGATCCGGATGACGATGCCGGGCCTCGGCAGGGCGAAGACGGCGTTGTTGGTCAACCGCAGCAACTGCGCGTCCTCCGAGGAGACGCCCAGGCTGGCCGCGACTTCTCGCATCGCCTCCGTCATCGCCTGTTCGGAGAACCGCCGGCTCATACAACTGCCAGAGCACGGGCGGTGAGGGCGTGCTCGAACGCGGCCACCTCCGGGAGTTCCCGGTGACGTACCAGATCGCGGCGTAGGTTGACGACCCGATCGAGCACCCGTCGGGAACTGATCCCGCGCGCCTGTTCCATCACCCGGGCACCCACGACGAGGGCTCGCTCCGGCTCGTCGGCGAGGAAGAGCGCACTGCACAGGCCGACCTCGTTCAGCACCGTGCTCCGCACGTTGGCAGTGCCGAAGGAGGCGATAGCGGCCTCGACCCAGCGCACCGCCTCGGGCGCATGTCTGCTGTCCTGCCGCGCCCTGTCCCGGTAGACGCGGCCGTACTGGGCGAGCAGTTCCCCCCGGTCGTAGAACCCCATGCAGTCCGGCTCGCGCTCCTGGCTGATGTGGTCGAACTGATCGCTCGCGTCGCCCAGGGTCGACACTGCGGTCCGGTGGTCGCCGAGGGCTGCGGCCGAGGCGGCTTCCGCGCCCCAGAGGAGGGCTTTGACCGCCGGGGTGGCCTGCGCTCCGAGCTGGGCGTGTGCGAGCTGAAGCGTCGCCAGGGCGTCCCGGTTGTGTCGCAGGTGTTGAAGTTGCTTGGCCTGCGCATAGCGGATCATCGCCGCCAGTGGTGCGTCACCGGCGGCGAGCGCGGCCCGTTCACCGGCGACGAAGTGTCGTTGGGCGTCGTCGTGTCTGCCCGCATCGAAGGCTGTCCAGCCGGCCAACTGGCGCGCTGCCGCGACCGCTGCCACCAGGCGCGGGGCCAGCCCGGCCGGGTGCGTCCAGTCGAGCATGCGGTACACCGACTCGGCGAAGCGGGCCACCTCTCGGTACAGCAGGCCGCCTCCGCTCTCGCGGTCCACGGATCGGTAGAGGGCCAGGACAGCGTTCAGGCGTGCGACATCCGCAGCGCCGATGCGTCGGGGCTGGACGAGGCCCGTGCTGCCGATCAGACCGGCTCCCGCAGCTACGGCGGCGATGGCAGCCAACAGCGCTCGCCGGCTCTCGTCCGGTCCCGGGGATTGTGGCTCGCGTGCCACGACAGCACCCGTCATGTGGCTACGGCCTGGTGGGGTGAACCACAGGTAGGTCCCGGGGATTCCGAACAGCTCCGCCCAGTGCGCCAGCCGGTCCAGATGCACGAGCGGCGGGCCGTTCTCCACCCGGCTCAACTGCGCCTGGGTGGTTCCCATCCACCCCGCCACCACGGTCTGCGACAACGGGTGCCGACCGTGGTAGGGGTGGCACCGGTACGCCCTGATCACCTGCCCGAGGTGCCGTTCAGCTGGCGCCTGTCGTACCGGCGCGTGCTCCCAGAAGGAAGCCGGCACCTCGGGTTGCGCGCTGAGCCGGTCGCGCTCGGCGGCCTGGCAGGGTGCGCAGCGTCCGCTGCCGTTGTCGCGGGCGAGCCGTCCGCCACAGCGTGGGCAGTTCGCAGATGTCACCGGCAACCTCGCCAATCGCGGGCGGCTGAACCCGAAGTCGAGCGTATCCATTCAATCCGCTCCGTGCGGGATCGGTATACGCAGCGCGCACATCGAGGATGCTCACGCTCCTCAGCCCGCCGGGTTCCTCGCGTGCCGAAGGCAGTCGACCACGGTCGCCCAGCGGTCGGGCACCATCTCGTCGCCGGGACGCAGGAAATCGTCGTATCGGCTGGCTGAGTAGTCGGCTGGATGCGGAGCGCGCATGATGCTCCCGATCATTATGGCATAGCAGAGCCCCTGGTCAGCGGCGATGGTCGACCGCATGGCCCGGGGCGGGTGCCGGGCTCCGGGGCGTGTCGACCCGAACGACGCGACCTCGTCCCCGCCCGCCCCGGTGCCCGTCACCTTCCCGCCGACGTACAGGGGCCGCAGACACCATGAACGCCGCCGCAACGGATCTCCCCACACGGGCCACCGACGAGGAGGGGGCCGCGCACACGTCGTACCCGGGTCGGCTGTCCGATCGTGCGCGGACCACGCCCGAGGGCGGTGGGCAGGCATGACGCCGGAGGAGATCGTCCGCCGCTGGTTGCGGCTGGTGACGGCGGACGCGGAGCTGTCGCCGTACCTCGTGGGGGTGGATCGGGTCCGGCTGGCCGCGCACCTGACGGCGAGCGTGGCCGCCGCGCTCGCCGGGGAGTCGGCGGACGCCTGGGGTGGGCTCGGCCTGTCCGAGGAGCAGCATCGGCGCATCGGTGACTACCTGGTCGGGGTGTGCTGGGCGGCGGACCTGCCCGACGGACTGATCGCCCAGGTGCGCCGGGCGGTGGCCCGATGAGCGCCGCCGAGGTGGGGGCCGGTGCCGCCGTGCCGGCCAGGGTGATCGGCCACGACCGACCGTGCCCCGGCGTCGCCATCCTGACCCTGCGTCCCTGGTCGCGGCTGCCGCACCGCCCCGGCCAGGCCGTTCCCGTCGAGACCCCGCGCCACCCCGGCCGCTGGCGTTGGTACTCCCCGGCCAACGCACCCCGCCCCGACGGCACCGTCGAGCTGCACGTCCGCGCCGTGGCCGCCGGCACCGTCTCGGGCAGTCTCGTCCACGAGGTACGCCCCGGCGAGCTGCTGCGCCTCGGCCCGCCCCGCGACACCGGCCTGCGCCTGCGCGACGGCGACCTGTTGCTGGTGGCCGGCGGCACCGGGCTGGCCCCGCTGCGCGCCCTGGTCGAGCAGGTCGCCGCCGCCCCCGACGGCCGCCGGGTCACGCTGGTGGTCGGCGCCCGCACCTTCGTCGAGCTGTACGACGCCATCGCCCTCGACAGGCTCCAGTGCGCCCACGACTGGCTGACCATCGTGCCCGCCTTCTCCCACGACCCGCAGGCGGACCCGGCGGAGCGGGGTGACGCGCTCACGGTCGCCCTCGACCACCTGCGCCCCGACCAGGATGTCTACGTCTGCGGACCGCCGCCGATGCTGGCGGGCTCGCGGCTGCGGCTGCTCGCCGCCGGAGTGCCCGCCGACCGCATCCACCTTCCGCACCGCATCCGGCTTCAGACCCTGGAGCGGAAGGGGGTTCTCCGCAAACGGCTTCCTGACATTCCGGTCCTACGTTCCCCGTCATGACATCGAAGCCAATTTTCGGTCGGCGTCGTCGTGTCGGCGTCGCGGGCGCGGTCACCGCGCTGGTGACGGCGACCCTGGCCGGGGTCGCCCAGCAACCCGTGACCGCCGCGCCCGGCACGGTCGCCACCCACGTCGTGGCCGGCACCGCCGCCGAGCGGCAGGCGGTGCTGGCGTACTGGACGCCACAGCGGATCGCGGCGCTCAAGACCCCGTCGGCGCAGGTGCCGCCGGTGGCGAAGCCGGACGGCGCACCGTGGACCCGGGCGAACGCCGTGTCGCGTACCGTCGGCAGGCTCTTCTTCACCGACCACGGGGAGGACGCCAGCTGCACGGCGACCGTGCTGGACAGCGCCAACCGCAGCACCGTGGTGACCGCCGCGCACTGCGTCAACAACACCGACCTGATCGGTGAGGACAACCAGTGGTCGGCCAACGTGCTGTTCGTCCCCGGCTACACCGACGGCCGGGCACCGTACGGCAGGTTCGTCGGCCGGCTGTCGGTGGCCCCGCCGACGTGGCTGCTCAACGACCAGATCGAGAGCCTCTACGACTCGTACGACCAGGCGTTCGTGGTGCTCCACCCGAACGACGACGGACGCCGGGTGCAGGATGCCGTCGGCGCTGCCCAGCGGATCGGCTACGACGTGCCCGGCGCTCAGGTGGTGCACCAGTTCGGCTACCCCCGGGCCAGCTCGGACGAGGCCCGCGAGGGCCTGCTGGAGTACACCGGTGAGCGTCTCGCCTACTGCGCCGGCCGGGCGGTGGAGCAGCAGGCGACGGAGGACTGGCCGGAGCCGCCCGGCCAGTGGGGCACCGCGTGCGTGATGGGCGGCGGCTCCAGCGGCGGCCCGCGTTTCGTGGACTTCGACCGGCACACCGGGCTCGGTACCGTCGTCGGCGACAACTCCCACGGCTACATCCCGGGGAAGCGTTACCTGGTGGGGCCGCAGTTCAGCACGGCGATCACCCGCCCGCTCTTCCAACGGGCGCAACACGGCTGATCCCTGCCGGGGTGCCGTCAGCCCTCGCGCAGCGCCTCGCCGACCAGTGCCAGCACCTGCTCGGTAAGGCCGGGGGTGATGCCGAGGGTGACGGACGAGCCGGGGTGGTGGGCGCTGCCGTCGTGGTCGAGGACGACGGCGCCCGCCTCCCGCGCGATGGCCGTGCCGGCCGTCATGTCCCAGGGATAGTTGCACAGGGTGAGCGTCGCGTCGATCCGGCCCTCGGCCAGCCAGGCCAGGTCCAACGCGGCCGAGCCGACCATGCGGACCCGCTGCACCGCTTCGGCCAGCCGCGCGGTCAGGGCGAGTCGGGGCCGGTTCCGGGCGGCGGCGTCCGCCCCGACGGCATAGTCGCCGATCGCCACGATCGCGTCGCTCAGCCGGGTGGTGCCGCTGGCCCGGATGGGTCTCCCGTCGACCGTCGCGCCGTCGCCCCGGGTGGCGGCGTACCGGTTGCCCAGGAAGGGCGCCTCGATGACGCCCAGGACGGCCTCGTCGTCGTGCAACAGTCCCAGCGACACCGCGCACAGCGGGAGGCCGCGGACGAAGTTGGCCGTCCCGTCGATCGGATCGAGCACCCACTGCATGTCACCGGTGCCCCGGACCCCGTCCTCCTCGCCGAGGAAGCCGATCTCGGGCGTGGCGTCCCGGAGGAAGGCGCGGACCTCCCGCTCGATGGCGTAGTCGAGCTGGGAGGCGAAGTCGCGCTCGCCCTTGGCGGTGAGGGTGCCGGGGGAGCGGTGCCGCATCATCCCGGCGGCGTGTGCCACCGCCTTCTCCGCCACCGGCAGCAGGCGTCGGTACCCGCTCACCGAGGTGCCATGACGTCGCGGAGGGTCATGCGGAGCGACCCGCCCCGCCACCGCACGGTCGTCGTCACGCCGCCTCCACGTCGGGTCAGGTCGTCACGTGCACTGTATCGGCGGGGAGCGCGGCGCGGTCACCGTCAGCCCCTCAGGGCCGGTACGCCTGCCGGAGGGGCACCGGCATCCGTCCGTCGTTGGTCGCACAGGCGGCCCGGTAGGCGGGGTGGGCGTGCCTGAACCGGAGGGCGATCCCCTTGCCGGTCGCCCCCACGGTGTCGACGACGTCCTGTCGGCGCAGGCCGGTAGTGTGCCGGGAGCGCTGGGGAGGAGAGGTCGATGCTCGGGCTTGAGGTGCCGCCGGCCGTCGAGGCGGAACGGGTCGTCGCGGCCGTGCTGGCCGACCTGCGCTCCGGCGACCACCGGGGCGTCGTGGTCGACTCCCCGCCCGGGGCCGGGAAGTCGACCCTGGTGGTGCGGGCCGCCGTCGAGCTGGCCGCCGCCGGTGAGCCGCTGATGATCGTGGCGCAGACCAACGAGCAGGTCGACGACCTGATCGACCGGCTCGCCACCAAGGACCCGGAGCTGCCCATCGGCCGGCTGTCGGCGACCGACTACCGGCCGTCGGAGCGGGTCCGGGGCCACGACACGGTCCGGGTCGCCTCGAAGGTCGCCGACCTGGGCGACCCGGCCGTCACCATCGGTACGGCGGCCAAGTGGGCCACGGTCACCGAGGGCCGGTGGCCGTGGGCGATCGTCGACGAGGCGTACCAGATGCGCTCGGATGCCCTGCTGCGGGTGGCCGGGCGGTTCGAGCGGGCGCTGTTCGTGGGTGATCCCGGGCAGCTCGACCCGTTCTCCACCGTCGAGACGCTGCGCTGGACGGGCCTGAGCTGGGATCCGATGCAGGCGGCGGTGGCGGTGCTGCTGCGGCACAACCCGGAGTTGCCGGTGCACCGGCTGCCGGTGTCCTGGCGGCTGCCGGCGTCGGCGGCCCCGGTGGTGGCGGCGGCGTTCTACCCGTTCACCGGCTTCCGCGCCGGCACCGGCCCGGCCGACCGGGTGTTGACGCTGACCAGGCCGGGGCCGGGCGACGCGCTCGACGCGGCGGTCGAGCTGGCCGCCGGCACCGGCTGGGCGTTGCACGAGCTGCCGGCCCGGCACACCCTGCGTACCGACGCGGAGGCCGCCTCGGCGTGCGCCGCGCTCGCCCTGCGGGTGCTGGCCCGGGGCGCGGTCGCGATCGGCGAGCACGCGCCGGGCGGCACGCCGGTCACCGCCGACCGGATCGCCGTCGGCGCAGCGCACCGCGACCAGGTCGCCGCGATCCGCGCCCAGCTCGGCGTGGCGGGGGCGGGCATCACGGTGGACACCGCCAACCGGCTCCAGGGCCGCGAGTACGACGTGACGATCGTGCTGCACCCGCTCTCCGGCCGGCGGGACGCGACGAACTTCCACCTGGAGTCGGGGCGGCTGTGCGTGCTGACCTCCCGGCACCGGCACGCCTGCGTCGTGGTGGCCCGCGCCGGCATCGGTGAGCTGCTGGACGCCCACCCGTCCACGGAGTCCGTGCACCTGGACGTGCCGGTGAAGTTCCCCGACGGCTGGGCCGCCAACCAGACCACCATGACGTTCCTGGAGGACCACCGGGCGTCGGCCTGACCTGGATCTCGGGTGCGGCGGCGCACGTCCCGCCGGCTGACCTGGCTCCCGCCGCCCGGCACGGCCAGCCGGTCCGGCACCGCCGGTACCGCCGGTACCGCCCGCGATCGTCACCCACGGCGACGACGGGACCGACGTCGCCGGGCGACAAGGATGCCTGACGCGGGTATGCCCGTCGGGCATGAATATGACGGTCCGTCATACGCCGCAGCGGGAACACTGCTGCCACTCCGCCGGTGTTCCTGCCATCACCAGGTCGCCTGATGAACCGGGTGTACGCGGTGATCCGTCCGGACGGGTGTGCGGACGACGGGGTTGGTCACCTGCCCCCGGAACGCGTTCGATCGGCTCGGCCGGCCGGCGTACCGACGGTGGTGATCCCCGGGCTGCGCGTGAGGTCGGTCAGCCCCAGTTGTCGCCGTACTCGCGGACCCCGTCGACGTCGAGGGTGATCCGGCTGTTGGGGGTCCACCCGCCGGTGGCCGCCTGCCAGCTCGGGTCGTCGCGTTCGTCGATCGTCGTCCAGTTCGGCCGGTGCAGCCGGAGCTGGATCGGCCCGGAGGACGCCCCGGGGGCGAGGACGCCGGTGGTGAAGGTCAGCTCCACCCAGCCGGGGAAGGGCGTCCCGGGCACCGGGAAGACGGTCGGGGTCGGGGTGGGGCTGGGACCGGGCGGCGGCGCGGGCGGCGGAAAGTACTGGAGGGTACGCCGGATGGTGGCGCAGCCCAGCGTCGCCCAGTCGCACTCGCTGGTCAGCGAGGCGTTGCCGTTCTCGAAACGCAGGTGGTAGCGGACCCGCACGGTGGTCAGATCCAGCGGCGCGGTGCCGGTGTTGGTGACGTTGATCCGGAACTGGGCCTGGTTGTCGGTGGGCGCCCAGTCGAGGTTGAGGTAGTCGACCTTCGCCCGCCCGTACGCGGTGCGCACACTGGTGACCGCCGAGGTGTCGGAGTAGCCGCCGAGGGCGTACGCCTGGAGCGCGATCCGGTAGTCGGTGCCGGGGGCCAGGTCGGTCAGGGTGATGGCGTTGGTCTGCGTGCTGCCCAGGCCCCGGTAGGCGTTCGGCCCGATCGGCGAGCGCACGTCGTAGGTGATCGGGCCGCCGGGCTCGCCCTTCCAGGTCGACGGGGTCCAGGTCAGGCTGAGCCGGTGCGGCTCGTTGGCGACGACGACCGGGGCGCCGGGGGTGGTCAACGCCGGGGTGTCGTCGGCGTGGGCGACGCCGACCGCGACCAGGCTCACGAGCGCGGCGACGGCGACGGTGGCGGTGACACGACGGGCACGCATACCCCGGATGGTACGGATATCGATATGCGTGCATCAATGCTGGAGATGGTGCCGCTGATTCGCCGATGTCGTCAGCTCGACAGTGTCCGACCACCACCCGCCGTCCCGGTGGGGAGCGCCACCCGTGGACGGACGCGACGGAGCGGAACCCCGGCCCGGGTTCCGCTCCGCGGTCGCGCCGCGTCCGGGCGGCGGCGGTCGCTCAGTCGGGAATGTAGTCGAACTCGTCCGGGTTCGGCCCGGTCCGGCCCGGCTCGCCCCTGTCCAGCCCGCTGATCCGTTCCATCGCCGTGTCGTCCAGGGTGAAGTCGAAGATCCGGAAGTTCTCCTCGATCCGCTTCGGGGTGGTCGACTTGGGGAAGACGATGTCGCCGCGCTGCACGTGCCAGCGCAGCACCACCTGGGCGGGGGTGCGCCCGACCTGCTCGGCGATGTCGACGATCGTCGGGTCGTCGAGCACCCGGCCCTGGGCGATCGGGGACCACGCCTCGGTGGGGATCTCGTGCGCCTTGCCGTACGCGCGCACCTGCTCGTTGGTGAAGTAGGGGTGCACCTCGATCTGGTTGACCGCCGGCACCAGGTCCGCCTCGGCGGCCAGCCGCTCCAGGTGCGGCACCTGGAAGTTCGACACCCCGACTGAGCGCGCCCGGCCGTCGCGCTGGAACTCCTCCAGCGTCTTCCAGGTGGAGACGAAGTCGCCGTCGTACCGGGTCGGCAGCGGCCAGTGGATCAGGAACAGGTCGACGTAGTCGGTCTTCAGCGCGGCCAGCGTCGACTCGAACGCCCGGCGGGCCTCCCCGGGGCGGTGGAAGCCGTTGTTGAGCTTGCTGGTCACGAAGACCTCGCTGCGGTCCAGGCCGGAGGCGCGGATGCCCTCGCCCACCTCGGCCTCGTTGCCGTACATCTCGGCGGTGTCGATGTGCCGGTAGCCGATCTCCAGCGCCCGGCGCACCGCCTCGGCGGTGTCCTTCGGCTCGATCTGGAACACCCCGAAGCCGAGCTGTGGGATGGTGTTGCCGTCGTTGAGGCTGATGTCGGGAACGGTGTTGGCCATGTCGGGGGTGTACCCGGTCGGGCGGTGTCCTCACCGCCCGACCGGGGTGATCTGTGACAACCGACCCGTTCAGCCCCAGATCGCGGTGGCCCACTCCGGGTGGTCGACGAACGGGTTGCGGTTGCCCTGCCAGCGCTCGTAGATGCGCTGGTTGCGCCGCTGCTCGAAGGCGTCCGGCGGGTCCTGCCGGTGCCACTGGAGCAGCACCGGCAGCCGGCCCAGGTAGGGTGCGCTGCCGTTGCTGACGGAGTTGTTCATCTCCAGGTTCGGCCAGCCGTCGTCGCCCTCGTACCGGATCGCCATATACATGATCATGCGGGCGACGTCGCCCTTGACCGCGTTGCGCGGTTCGAACGAGTCGGCGTCGGTGTAGCTGCCCGGCGCCTCGGCGACCGCGCTGCCACCGGTGTCGAAGTCCTTGTTGCCGCGGGTGGAGTTGACCGTCACGTCCTCCGGGCGCAGGTGGTGCACGTCGGTGCCCGGCCCGGTCGAGGTGCCGAAGTCACCGTGCGACTTGGCCCAGACGTGTTCCCGGTTCCAGTCGTTGGCCCCGCCGCCGTTGCTGCTCTTGCTCTGCGAGCGTCCGCTGTAGAGCAGGATCACGTTGTTGGCGTTCGCCGGGTCCTGGTCGGTGTCCTTCAACGCCTCCCACGCCTGGTCGTAGCTGAGCTTCGTCTGGGTCCTGATGATGGTGTGCAGGGACGCGCGCAGCGCGCTGCCGGTCTTGCCCATCGCGTTCGCGTAGTACGTCGAGTCGTACGGCCCGGTGGAGCCGGTGGGCGCGGGGGTGGGGGAGGCGGTCGCGGTGGGCGGCGGGGTGCCACCACCCAGGCTCATCCCGGTCGGGCTCTTCAGCCCGCCGTGGCTGAAGTACGCGGTCAGCGTCCCGGTGGCGGTGACCTGCCGGCCGCGCAGTGACGGGTTGGACAACAGCCCGAAGGCGCTGCGGTAGTCGGTGGTGAGCTGGACGTAGAGCATCCGGCCGGTGCCGGTCTCGGTGGCCGTGTCGGCCAGGGCGATGGCGGTGTCGGCGGTGTAGCCGGAGGTGAGCACCGTGCTGGTGGCGGTCGGCTGGCCGATCACGTAGCCGGTGACCGTGGCGGTCCGGCCGTCCTGGGTGGCGAGGGCCTGCGCCACGGTCGACGTGGCCGCCGCGGACGCCGAGGTCGTGGCCACCACCGCCGGGACCGCCAGGGTGACGGCGGCGGCGAGCGCGGCGACCAGCCGCCCGGGTCGCGGGCGGGCACTGCTCTTCATATCCATGCCCGACGATGTTATCGGCCGGATCCCGACCGGCGGGAGGTCGGCGCGGTGAATTCCCGGCCACCGCGAACCGCCGCGCGACAGCATCCCGCTGCCCGCTGCCCGCTGCCCGCATCCCGCTGCCCGCTGTCGCTCAGCGGGCGCGGACGGCGGCGGAGGCGGCGCGGAAGCCGACCGTCCGGTCCACCAGCCGCTCCACCAGCTCCGCCTTGCGCAGGCCGGCCACCCCGCGCAGGCCGAGCCGGGCGGCCAACGCCCGCAGGTCCCGCAGCGGCCAGGGCGTCAGGTACGCGGTGCCGTCCCGGCGCTGCGCCATGGCGTCGAGCGCGGCCACTGCGGCGGTCAGGTCGACGCCCGACCGGCTCGGCGGCACCGGCGCGACCGGAGACACTGGCGCGACGGGCGAAACCGGCGGATCCCCGCCCGGTGCCACCGGGACGACGGCCAGCCGCATCCGGCCCTGCGCCAGCGCGGCCACCTCGGCGGCCGACAGCCCGGCCAACAGCTCACCCACCCGGGCCAGCACCCCGGCCGCGAGATCTCCGCCGGGAGCGCCGGTCACACCGTCACCTCGCGGGGTTGCAGGTGGCCGAGGAACTCGCTGGTGATCCGCCGCAGCTCCTCCTGGACGACCGGCGAGGTGACCCGGTGCCGCAGCACCACCGGCACCCCGCGCGGGGTGTTCCCGGCGAACAGGGTGACGTTCTCCCGCAGCGCGGTGGGGAAGACCGGCAACCCGAGCGCGCGTACCTGGTCCAGATAGCCCTGGTGGGCGGCGATCGGTCGGTGCGCGGTCAGCTGGATCATGGTGAAGACCACCCCGGCCACGTCCGGGGCGACCTTGTGGTGCCGGCGGCTGGTGGCGAACCGGCGGGCATCGGCGTTGTACCGGTCGACCAGCTCCCGGACGCTGCCGCAGAGGTGGTCGATGCCGAGGGTGGACAGGTAGTCCGCCTTCGCCGGGATGAGCAGGTGGTCGCTGGCGATGACGGCGGACTGGGTGACCACGTTGAAGTTCGGCGGACAGTCGATCAGCACCAGGTCGTAGCCGTCGAGCGCCGGATCGTGCAGTCCCTCGGCCAGTGAGCCACGGACCCGGAACAGCTCCCGGTCGTAGTCCTCCCCGTCGGCGACGCCCCGGGCCAGGGCCAGGTCGATGTCGGCCAGGCCGAGGTGGGAGGCGATCAGGTCGAGCCGCCCCGCTCCGGAGAGGTGGGCGTTGGCCGGGCCGGGGGAGACCACCAGCTCACCCAGGGTCACCGCCGGGGTGTCCCCGCGCAGGCCGTCGTACCAGCGTTTCACGGTACGACCGTCCCGCAGCCGTTCCCGCCAGTCATCCGGGTCGTAGAAGCTGAACGTCAGGCTGGTCTGCGGATCGAGGTCGATCAGCAGCACCTTCATCCCCCGGTTGGCCAGTTCGGCTCCGAGGTTGGCGGTCACGGTGGTCTTGCCCACCCCGCCCTTGTAGTTGATCACGGATACGACGTACACCGACGGCACCTCCCCAGACGGGGAACCGTAACCGGCCGGATGGCGTCTGACCATCCACGATGCCCACCCGGTCACGCTCCGCGACCGGGCGGTCGGCTCGCCGCCGCCTGACCCGCCGGCCCGGCGACGGGTCAGGAACCGGGGGACGCGGTGCCGTCCCGACGGGCCAGCGCCGAGCGCCGGTAACCGTAGAACGCGTAGACCAGCCCGCCGAGCAGGAACCAGACGGCGAACCGGAGCCAGGTCACGTGGTCGAGGAAGCTGATCAGCCAGACCGAGAAGACCACGCCGAGCGCCGGCACCACCGGCATGCCCGGCAGCCGGAACGTCCGTGGGGCGTCCGGGCTGCGGTAGCGCAGCACGATCACCGCCACGCAGACCACCACGAAGGCGAGCAGGATGCCGATGTTGGTCAGCTCGGCGGCCTGCCGGATCGGCAGGAAGCCGGCGATCACCGCCGAGCCGACGCCGACGATCCAGGTGACCCGGGTGGGCACCCGGCGTACCGGGTGCACCTTGGCGAACCAGGCCGGCAGCAGGCCGTCGCGGCTCATCGAGAACCACACCCGGGTCACCCCGAGCATGAAGGTGAACATCACCGTCAGGATGCCGACGATCGCCCCGACGGCGATGACGCTGGCCAGCCCGGAGAGCCCCACCGCGGCGAACGCCGAGGAGAAGCCGCTCTCCGGGTCGATGTCCCGGTAGTTCTGCATCCCGGTCAGCACCAGGGTGGCCAGCACGTACAGCACCATCGAGATGGCCAGCGACCAGACGATCGCCTTCGGCATGTGCCGGCGGGCGTCGGTGGACTCCTCGGCGGCGGTGCTCATCGCGTCGTAGCCGAAGACGGCGAAGAAGACGGTGGCCGCCCCGGTGAACGCCCCGCCCAGCCCGTACGGGAAGAACGGCGAGTAGTTGCCGGTGCGGACGTGGAAGAAGCCGACCACGATCACCAGCAGCACCACGGCCACCTTCACCCCGACCACGATCGTCTCGAACCGGGCGGCGGTCCTGATGCCCCGGGTCAGCAGGAAGGCGATCAGCAGGCAGAGCAGCACCGCGAACAGGTCCACCACGTGCCCGTCACCGGTGCCCGGGGCGCCCAGCATCCAGGCCGGCAGGTCGACGCCGAGCTGCCCGACGAGGAAGCCGAAGTAGCCGGAGATGCCGATCGCGACCACCGCCACGATGGCGGTGTACTCCAGCAGCAGGTCCCAGCCGATGAACCAGCCGACCGCCTCGCCGAGCACCGCGTACCCGTAGGTGTAGGCCGAGCCGGCCCGGGGGATCATGCCGGCGAACTCGGCGTACGACAGGGCCGCCGCCGCGCTGGCCAGCCCGGCGATCAGGAACGAGACCAGCACCGCCGGCCCGGCGGTCTGGTTGGCCACCGCCCCGGCCAGCGCGAAGATGCCCGCGCCGATGATGCCGCCGACCCCGATCGCGGTGAGCTGCCACAGCCCCAGCGAGCGGGACAGCCCTCCGGTGCTCTCGTCGGCGATCTCCTCGACCGGCTTGCGGCGGAAGATCCCGCCACGGTCGACTGTGGAGGCCATGGTCGTCCCCTTCCGCCGGGAGATATCCACCTTGGTTGATACTCCCTGTGCGGGGGATGCACAATCGGCGACGGTGCGGTCGCGCGCCGGGGGTCACTCGACGACCGGCAGCACCACCTCGTTGTGGCGCAGGAACCACGGCTTCCACGGCGGGTCGAACCGGGCGTACCGGATCGCCCCCGACGGGGTGAGGCCGGCGTCGGCGACCGCCCGACCCAGCGCGGTAGCCCGCTGCTCGAACGCCCGGTCGGTCCACCGTCCGGCGAACCGGACCGCCGCGGCGAGCTGCTCGGGGATCTCCCGGACGGTGATCCGCGGGTCCGCCGGCTCGGGCACGGTGGCCGGGGTGAGCCGTGCCGGCAGCACGAACCACACCCGCCAGTTCCCGGGCCGGTCGCCCTCCTCCTGGACCACCGGTGTGGTCATCGCGATCCGCTCGGAGCCCGCCTCCCGCAGCACCGGCCCGGCCGTCCCGGCCCGCCGCCGGGACCGGTTGGCCCCGGACAGGTAGGCCGCCAGCGGCCGGAACGCGGCACTGCCGGCGGCGGCGAACCCCCCGTCGATCCGCAGCTCGGCGACCAGGTGGGCCGGGTACCGGCGCAGCTCGAAGCCGGGGTGCCGGCCCAGCACCCGGTACGGCTGCTGCTCGGTCATGCGCGCTCCCGGTCCGCGAGGGATCCCCTCCACCGCAGACGCTACCGCCCGTGCGGGGTCTCCTTCCGGGGAAGCGCAACGGTCCGCCAGTACTGTCGCCTGCCCTCGTCCCGGACGACCACCCCGAGCCGGGCCAGCTCACCGCGCATCTCCCGGGCGTCACGCTGCCGGCCGGCCTCGACGGCCCGCTGCCGGGCGCGCAGCAGCGGATCCGACCCCGGTGGCAGGTCGGGCAGCCCCTCCACCCATCGCCGGTACGCCGCCCGGTGCGGATCGGCCTCCCGCCACGGCCAACCGTGCTCACCGAAGGCGTCCCGCAGCCGCCGCCGGCTCAGGTCGGACCGTTCCCGGGCCAGCTCCTCACCGGCCGGACCGAGCAGCACCAGCTCCCTGCGGTCGACGAAGACGGCGGTGACGCACCGGCGGACCAGGTCGCGGTCGACGCCGTCGCGGCGTAGCCGGACACCGCCCCGGTCCACCGTGACGATCAGCCGTTCCCGGGTGCCGACGTAGGCGACGAGCAGCCCGGCCAGCATCCCGAGCAGCATGCCCCCGAGCAGCGCCCGCCGGTACGGCAATCCGGCGACCAGTTCGAACCAGCCCTGCACCGGGGCCCAGGGCAACCCGGCCACCCAGTCGGCGACCATGGGCAGCCGCCCGCCCAGCGCGCCGCCCAGCAGCGGGAAGCCGAGCCACATGACCACCAGTTCCCCGACGTCACCCCCGACCGTGGTCGCGGCGCCCGGCTCCCGCGTCGACATGGTCAGTTCACCTCCCGCCGCAGGGTGCGCACCATCCCGGCGGCGAGCGGCGCGGCCACCCAGACCAGCAGGGACACCCCGAGCCGGCCCCACTGCCCGGCGGTCATGTCCGGGCCGAGCAACGGCTCCATGGTGACCGAGGTGTCCAGCCAGCGGGCCGGGCCGTGCAGCGCCGAGATCATCGCGGACAGGATGCTCCACACGGTCGGCAGCAGCAGCGAGGTGACGATCGCCAGTGGCGTGTTGAGCAGCAGCAACCCGAACCCCGCGCCGATCAGCACGTTGAGGGACTGGAACACGGCGGCGTGCCCGGCCCGCGTCCAGTCGAGGTCCCAGCTCCCCGCCCCGCCGGTGATCCCGGCCAGCAGGGTGCCGACGGCGGCGACGGCCAGGCTGACCAGCACCGACGCCAACGCGGCGAGCAGCACGGCGGCGAGCTTGGCGAGGATCACCCGTTCCCGGCGCGGTACCAGGGCGAACGTGGTCAGCGCGGTGCGCTGGGACCACTCCGCGGTGATCGACAGGATGCCCAGCACCGGCAGCAGCAGCGCCACCGGCGCCAGCGACGCGGTGAAGAAGTTGGTGAAGGTCTGCCCGGCGTCGTCGACGAAGCGCAGTTGCAGCGCGACGATCGCGGCGGCGATCAACCCGATCGAGGCGAGCAGCCAGCGGCCGGCCCGGGTGTCGCCGAGCTTGCGCAGCTCCACCCCGATCAGCCGGGCCAGGGACGGTCCGGACACGGACTGCCGGGCGGTGGCGGGGGGTGCGGTCGTCACGGTGCTCACTTCACGGCCTCCTTGGTGCTCGCGCCGGCGGTCAGGGTGAGGAAGAGCTGTTCCAGGCCACCGCCGCCGGCCGGGCGCAGCTCGGTCAGCACCAGCCCGGCGTCGGCGGCGGCCTGCCCGACGGCGTCGGGTTCGGCGCGGACCACACATCCACCGTCGGCGCCGGCGGTGGCGTCCAGCCCGGCCCGGTCGAGGGTGAGCCGCAGGGCGTGCGGGTCGCGGGCACGGACCAGGGTGCCGGCACCGGCCAGCAGCTCGTCCTTGCCACCCTGGGCGACCACCCGGCCGCCGCCGATCACCACCAGCCGGTCGGCGACCGCCTCCACCTCCCGCAGCAGGTGGGAGGAGAGCAGCACGGTGCCGCCCCGGTCGGCGAAGTCGCGCAGCAGCCCGCGCATCCAGAAGATCCCCTCCGGGTCCAGGCCGTTGGCCGGCTCGTCGAGGACCAGCACCCGGGGGTCGCCGAGCAGCGCCAGCGCCAGGCCGAGCCGCTGCCGCATCCCCAGCGAGTACGCCCCGACCCGCCGCTTCGCCGCCACCGGGTTCAGGCCCACCCGGTCCAGCACCGCGGGCACCCGGTCGGCGTCGACGCCCATGGTCCGGGCGGCCAGGGTGAGCGTCTCCCGTCCGCTGCGCCCGACGTGCTGCGCCGAGGCGTCCAGCAGCACGCCCACCTCGCGGCCCGGGTTGGGCAGCTCGCGGTAGGGCTGACCGGCCACCGTGGCGGTGCCGGAGGTCGGGCGGCTCAGCCCGCAGAGCATCCGCATGGTGGTGGACTTGCCGGCCCCGTTCGGGCCGAGGAAACCGGTCACGGTGCCGGGTTCGCAGCGGAACGAGACGTCGTCGACGGCGGCGTGCGGACCGTACCGTTTGGTGAGGTGGTCAACGGTGATCATGCCGTCGAGCCTGTCCCAGCCACCCGGCCGGGCGCTGCGGCCGACCGTCGAGAGCCGCCCCTACCTCGGTCTACCGGCAGACCTCGACTTTGGTTGGTGTCCGGCACGCCGTTCGGCTTTCTAGCATGGGTGGGTGAGTGCTGCCGTCGTACCTGATCATCCCTGGCTGTTGCCGGGGGCGCTGACGCCCGAGACGCGGGCACCCCGGCGCACGCCCCGGGACTGGCTGGTCGACACGGTGGCTTTCCTGCTCGCCGTCGGCTGGGCGCTGCTGGCGTTCGCCGACGCGCTGTCGCCCAACCCGCAGTTCGCCCACAACGCCGGGCCGCCCTGGCTGGTCCTGGTGGACCTGGCGGCGGGCCTGAGCTACTGCGCGGCGCTGTGGCTGCGCCGCCGCTGGCCGGTCGGGCTGGCCGTGGCCGGCCTGCCGCTGGCGCTGTTCTCGGTGACCGCCGGGGTGGCGATGCTGGTGGTGGTGTTCACCGTGCTGGTCCACCGGCCGCTGCCGATCGGCGCGGCGCTGGTCGGCTTCCACCTGGCGTCCATCCCGCTCTACACCGTCGTGCGCCCCGACCCGACGCTGCCCTACTGGGCGACGGTGGCCTGGACGATGATGTTCGTCGGGATCGTGGTGGCCTGGGCGCTGTTCGTCCGGGCCCGCCGGCAGCTGGTGCTGTCGCTGCGCGACCGCGCCCACCGGGCCGAGGCCGAGCAGCAGCTGCGCATCGACCAGGCCCGCCAGCTCGAACGCACCCGGATCGCCCGGGAGATGCACGACGTGCTGGCGCACCGGATCTCGCTGCTCAGCCTGCACGCCGGGGCGTTGGAGTTCCGCCCGGACGCGCCACCGCAGGAGGTGGCGCGGGCGGCCGGGGTGATCCGGGGCAGTGCGCACGCCGCGCTCCAGGACCTGCGCGAGGTGATCGGGGTGCTCCGGGCCGACACCTCCGGTGGCGACAGCGCGCCGGAACGCCCCCAGCCCACCCTCGCCGACGTGCCCGCGCTGGTCGCCGAGTCCCGGGCGGCCGGGGTGCGGGTCACCCTGGCCGACGAGGTGACCCGGCCGGCGGAGGTGCCGACGGCGGTGGGCCGCAGCGTGTACCGGATCGTGCAGGAGGGGCTGACCAACGCGCGCAAGCACGCCCCCGGCGCTTCGGTCGCCGTCCGGCTGGCCGGCGGGCCGGGGCGGGAGCTGGCGGTCCAGATCCACAACCCGTGGCCGGTGGGCGGCGCACCCGGGCCGGCGCTGCCGGGTGCCGGGACCGGGCTGGTCGGCATCGCCGAGCGGGTCACCCTGGCCGGTGGCCGGCTGACGTACGGTCGGGACGACGCCACCGGCGACTTCCAGCTGGCCGCCCGACTGCCGTGGCCGGCATGAGCGGCCCGGCCGGACCGGGCACCGCCGACCGGCGGGGGCGGGCCGGGTGGCCGGGATGAGCGGCGGCGACCCCGACACTCCGGTGCGGGTGCTGATCGTCGACGACGACGCTCTCGTCCGGGCCGGGCTGTCGATGATCCTGGGTGGGGTGCCGGACCTCCGGGTGGTGGGGGAGGCGACCGACGGTGACGAGGTGCCGGCCGCCGTCGCCGGGTGCACGCCGGACGTGGTGCTGATGGACATCCGGATGCCCCGGGTGGACGGGCTGACCGCCACCGAGGCGCTACGGGCGTCGCCGCACCCGCCGGAGGTGCTGGTGCTCACCACCTTCGACGCCGACGAGCAGGTGCTACGGGCGTTGCGGGCCGGGGCGGCCGGCTTCCTGCTCAAGGACACCCCGCCCGCGGAGATCGTCCGGGCGGTGCGGCGGGTGGCGGCCGGCGAGGCGACCCTGTCCCCGACGGTGACCCGGCAGCTGATCAGCCACCTGACCACCGGGTCGACGGCGGGTCCGGACCCGCGCCGGGACCGGGCGCTGCGGCTGCTGGCCGGGCTCACCGAGCGGGAACGGGAGGTGGCGGTGGCGCTCGGCCACGGCCGGACCAACGCGGAGATCTCGGCGGAGCTGTTCATGAGCGTGGCGACGGTGAAGGCGTACGTGTCGCGGCTGCTGACCAAGTTGGCGTTGAACAACCGGGTCCAGGTGGCGCTGCTGGTCCACGACGCGGGCCTGGTCTGAGGCGGGCGCCGCTGCCGACGGTCGTCCCGGCCGGCGCGGTGGTGGACGGCGGGCGGGTGCCGGGGCCGGGGGATCCGCGCACCGCCTGGGGGATTGAACCGCCGCCGGTCACCGCCCGTACCACTGGCCGAGGATGCGTTGCGGCGATTCGGCTGCAATCGCTGCCGAGCTGCGGGAGGCCTGCCGTGCGAGTTGGTGAGCAGTCGACGGACCCCATCGATCAGGTTCTGGGCGAGGTGCCGGTGCCCGCCTCGTTGACACCCGAGGACGTCCGGCTCGCGGTGCGAGCGGTCGTGGTGCACGCCGCCGAGGAGTGGCCCAATGGGCCGCTGTGCCGCAACGACGGGTCGTCGTACCCGTGCCGGTTGCACCGTTGGGGACGGCGGGTACTGGAGAACCACGGGTTGAACGACCGGCAGATCGACGCGCTGATCCGGCACGGCAACCCGTTCGTGCACGTGCCGTTCCCGTTCACCTACACCACCCCCCGGCCCGGTACGACGCCCGCCCGCCCCGCCCCGGCCACCGGCTACCCGGCACGGGGCCAGGTGGGTCGGCCCGGCACGTCCGGCGGGCGGCCCGCCGCCGCGGGGATGCGGCCCGGGGTGCGGGCCGGTGTGCCCGGCCGTCCGGTGGCGCCCCCCGCCGCCGCGCCGCGCTGGCCCCGGGCGAGCTGAGCGGGGGTACGCCCGCCGGCTCCCCGGCGCGACGCCGGCCCGGCCCCGATGATCCCGTGGGGCCGGGCCGGTGTCCGCGCCGGTCGGTCAGCGGCTGACGCCGCAGTCCGGAGCCGCCCAGCTGGTGCGGTTCGTCGACTTGTCGTAGTTGTTCTCCCGCCGGGAGTCCACGTGGACATGGTCGTCGTGGCCGGCGTAGCCGGGGCCGTAGATGCCGCTGAAGCCGTGGTCGCGGGAGGCGCGGGCGACCTCGCACAGTGACCTGCTCCCCGAGGTCAGGTCGGCGCCGTTGCCGTAGAGGTGCTGGCTGTCCGAGGCGCCGCCGACCTTCTTGTTGCAGCTGGAGTCGCGGAATCCGCTGGTGACGTTGAGCGGCTTGTCGCCCAGGCCGCGCCGGAGCGCCTCCAGTTTCCACATGGTGCGCACCGCGTTGGCCTTGGTGTCGGCGGCGGAGAGCGGGCCGCCGCTCCAGCCGCCCTTGCCGCAGCCGCCGTCCAGTTCCCGGTAGCTGAAGTGGGCCGGCGTGCAGTCGTTGTCCTGCAACTGGTAGAGCTTGTTGAAGGTCTGCTTGCCGGCGATGCCGTCGCTGCGCAGCCCGTACGCGCTCTGGAAGCGCTTGACCGCGGCGGCGGTCTCGGGGCCGAAGTCCCCGTCGATCCGGACGATCCCCCCGCGGCTGGTCCATCCGGCCACCCGGATCTGCAACTGGCGGACGTCGTTGCCGGAACGCCCCTGGTAGAGGTCGCGTTTCCAGGTGTAACAGCCGTCGGCGTGGGCCGCTGGCGCGGCGGCCACCGTGGCGATCGCGGCACCCGGCAGGGCCAGGGCGAACGCGACGAGTGCCCGCTTCACAGTGTTCCTGCGCACAGAAGTCCTCCCGATCGAGACGTGGATGGGGTGGTGACGCAGGGCATCGCCCGGGACGTCCTGCAACTTCCACCCTGACAGCTCGCCGAGGGATTCGCGGCAATAGAGAGGAATTGTCCGCACCGTCGGCGATAGCTGGATGTTGTCTGTGAATTGCTGGCAATGGTGATTCGGTCAGGCCGGGCCAGTAGTGACAAAGCGGGTCGGAATTCCCCGCCGACGGTCGCCCCGCTCGGGCGGACGCACCGGCCGCGAGGGTGCTGTGGGCCGCCGACCCGGACCCGGTAACGTCGTCCGGGCCGGCGGGGTGGGGGAGGTGGACGTGGCGCGGGGCGGGGTCTTCTGTGTCGAGGGGCAGTGGCACCGCGACCTCAACGAGCGAGGATCCGTGCTGCCCACCCTCGACCTGCTCGAACGGCTCGGCCGGATCCGCTACATCCACAAGGACGCCGCCACCCGCGACGAGCTGTTCTACTTCCTCGACCGCTGGCTGCTCAAGCAGTACGCCGACCACCGGGTCGGCTTCTTCGCCATGCACGGTGAGCCCAGCCGGCTCTGCCTCACCGACTGGGACTCCGTCGAGCTGGCCGACGTCGCCGAGCGGATGGCCGGCCGGGCCGACGGCCGACGGCTCTACTTCGGCAGCTGTTCGGTGCTCCGCGCCTCCGACACCACGCTGCGTGACTTCCTCGACGTCACCGGGGCCGCCCTGATCTGCGGTTTCACCCGCGAGGTCGACTGGGTCGAGTCGGCCGCCTTCGAGACGGTGCTGCTCGACGTGCTCGCCAACGGCCAGCGGCACAACGCCGCCGAGCTGCGGATGGGCTCGGCGCACTGGGCACCGCTCGCGGCGTACCTCGGCTTCCGGGTGATCTACGCCAACGGCCGCGCCTGGCGGCCCCCCGCCCGGCCCCGCGTGCCCGCGCAGCCCGCACCGGGCCGGGTCGGCGGCCGGTCGTCCGGCTGACGCCGGCCGCACTCGTTACCCGGTCGTCCGGGTGACGCCGCCGCACTCGTCGCCCGGTCGTCCGGGTGACGCCGGCCGTACCGCCGGCCGGCGGGCCTGGTAGAACCGGGGAATGGCACGCAGCGTCGCAACCAACACCCGGGTCGACCGGGACGCCCTGATCGAGTTCGTCCGCCCCCGGCACCGGATCCTGCTGATGACCACCCGGACCGACGGCCGTCCGCAGTCCTCGCCGGTCGCCGGTGGGGTCGACGCCGCCGGCCGGCTGGTGATCTCCACCTACCCGCAGCGGGCGAAGGTCGCCAACATCCGCCGTGACCCACGGGTCTCCGCCTGCGTGCTCTCCGACGACTGGGACGGCCCCTGGGTGCAGGTCGACGGGCTCGCCGAGGTGCTCGACCTGCCGGCCGCGCTGGAGCCGCTGGTGGAGTACTACCGCAGCATCGCCGGCGAGCACCCGGACTGGGACGAGTACCGGGCGGCGATGACGGCGCAGGGCAAGTCGCTGATCCGGATCACCGTCGAGGGCTGGGGACCGATCGCCACCGGCGGCTTCCCGGCCCGGCTGGTCGGCTGACGACCGGGGTACGGCCGGTCCGGCGGCCCCGGTCGTCCGGCGGCCCCGGTCGTCCGCCGGCCCCGGTCGTCCGGCGCGGCCCGGGGCGGACTCGGACTCAGCCGACCAGGGCGGCGTAGACGAGCTGCCGGAGCTGGGACCGCAGCGGGTAGGTGCTCGACGGCATGAGCTGGGTGAACAACAGGGCGGTGAGCTCCTCGGCCGGATCGACCCAGAACGCGGTGCTGGCCAGCCCGCCCCAGTAGTATTCGCCGACGCTGCTCGGCACCTTGGCCGGCACCGGGTCCTGCACCACGGCGAAGCCCAGCCCGAAACCGATGCCGTCCAGCACCGTCTCGGCGAACCCCCGCGGCTCCAGCGAGGCCAGGTCGCCGCCGCCGGGCAGGTGGTTGCGGGTCATGTAACGCACCGTGCGGGGGCTGAGCAGCCGTACCCCGTCCAGCTCCCCGCCACGCAGCAGCAACTGGGTGAACCGGTGGTAGTCGGCGGCCGTGGAGACCAGCCCACCGCCGCCGGAGAGGCACTGCGGGCGGACCGACGCGGCGGCCCCGAGCGCGTCGGCGCGGACCACCCGGCCGGTGCCGGGATGCGGGGTGTAGAGGGCGGCGAGTCGTCCGGCGTCCGCCGGGTCGACCCAGAAGCCGGTGTCGGTCATGCCCAGCGGGGTGAGGATCCGGTCGGCGAAGAACTCGGCCAGGGTCTGTCCGGAGACCACCTCCACGAGCCGGCCGAGCACGTCGGTGGAGACCCCGTAGTTCCAGCCGGTGCCGGGCTGGAACAGCAGCGGCAGCTCCGCCATCCCGGCGCTCGCGCCGGCCAGGTCCAGCCCCGGCGGGACACCGAGGTCGTAGCCGGCGGCCCGGTAGATCGCGTCCACCACCGAGGTGTGCGCGAAGCCGTAGGTCAGCCCGGAGGTGTGGGTGAGCAGGTGCCAGACCCGGATCGGCTCGACCGCCGGCACGGTGTACGCCTTGAGCGCCGAACCCTTGTCGAAGACCCGGACGTCGGCGAACTCCGGCAGCCAGCGGCTGATCGGGTCGGTCAGCTCGAACCGGCCCTCCTCCCACAGCATCATCGCCGCGACCGAGGTGACCGGCTTGGTCATCGAGTAGATCCGCCAGATGGTGTCCGGATCGACCGGGGTGCCCGCCTCCACGTCGCGCAGCCCGTACACCGAACAGTGGGCGATCTCGCCGCGCCGGGTGACCACCACCTGCCAGCCGGCCAGCCGCCCGTCGTCGACGTACCGGCCGAAGTGTTGGTCGATCCGGGCCAGTCGGGCCGGGTCGAAGCCGATACGGTCCGGGTCGGTGCTGCGTGCCACGCTCACGCCGCCGAACCTACTAGCCGGTACGCGCCGGGTGGAAGGTTCGGCGATGGTGTCGGTGCTCGCACCTATGGTGGACCGATGCCGCAGGTCACCGAGGACGAGACGTTCCGTCGCACCGACTGGTACGCCGAGGAGCTCATCGAGCGGCACTTCGTGCGCTGTGTCTTCGCCGACGTCGACCTGACCGAGGCGGTCAGCCGGGGCGCCTCGTTCACCGAGTGCTCCTTCGGTGGGGTGTCGCTCAACGCCTCCCGGCACACCGACTCGGCCTTCGTCCGCTGCGGGTTCCGCCGGTGCAACCTGTTCGACGCCGAGTTCACCGGCTGCAAGCTGGTCGGCAGCACCTTCGACCAGTGCGATTTGCGTCCGCTGCGGGTGTCGGGCGGGGACTGGTCGTTCGTCGCGCTACCCGGCGCCGACCTGCGCGGCGCGCGGTTCAGCGACGTACGGATGCGGGAGGCCGACCTGACCGGGGCCGACCTGACCGGCGCGACGTTGGCCCGGGTGGACCTCGCGGCCGCGCAGTGGCACGGCGCGCGGCTCGGCGGGACCGACCTGCGGGGCAGTGACCTCACCGCGTTGGATCCGACGGCGGTCGAGCGGGCCGGCGCGGTGATCGACCCGGCGCAGGCGATGACGCTGGCCCACGCGTTGGGGTTCGACATTCGCTGACCGGCCCGCAGACCTGGTTGATCTCCCTGGCATCATGGTCGTGAGCTGGGAATTCGACAATAGACAGGAAACTTTCCTTCGGCCCCAGTTGGTAACAAACTGGAAACGCCCACCCGCTGGCATATGGCGCAGCCCGGCCTTGAAATGAAAACGTGAGGACGCTCACGCCGCGACCGAACCCCTCCCCGACCGGTCGCGGGCGTCGGGCTGGGGAGTGGGACATACGTGGACGACCAAGAGACCTGGCGGATCGGGCCGGGCCCGACGACCCGCAGCGCGCAGCGGCGGGAGGCCCGCCGCCGGCAACGCCGCCGCTGGGCGACCGGGGCGGTGGCCGCCCTGGCCTGCCTCGCGGTGCTGGTGACCTACCTGGGGCCGGCGGCCGACCCGCCGGGGCAGGACGCGGGGGCGCCGGCCGGCACACCCACCCCGGCCGGGTATCCGACCGGGGTGGCGGGGCTGGGCGACCCGGCCGAGACCGGGATCGCCGCACCCGGGTTGCAGCCCCGGGAGCGGACCCCGTCGCCGAGCGCTCCGCCGTCGCCCACGGTCGCCCCGGCGGCGTCGTCGCCGGCCGCGCCGACGGTCAGCGTCTCCCGGGCCGAGGTGCCCGCCGAGGTGGACCTGACCGGGCTGGGCACCCGGGACTGGGTCCACTGGGGGCTCAACCGGCCGGAGACCCTGGTCCGCCGCAGCGGCGGCAGCGGGGAGATCCGGGACGAGGGCGGTCGCGGCGCACGCGACCGGTACGACACCAACCCCGAACTGTTCGGCTGGCGCAACGGCACCCCGGTGCCGGCCGTCGGCGCCACCGGCACCGGCGTGTTCGTCTGCGGCGTCGGCAACGGCTTCACGCTGGCCGTGACGGGCAGCGGCGAACCGCGCACGGTGCACCTCTTCGCCGGGCTCTGGATGGCCCGGGGCCGGCTGGACGTGCGGCTGTCCACCGGCGGGCCGACCCGCACCCTGCGGCTGGAGGATCCGCACACCACCCACACCACCCAGTTCGTCATCCGGTTCCGCGCCCCGCAGGGCGAGAAGCTGCTGATCCGCTGGACCGTCGAGGGGACCTTCAACAGCAGTTGCGGCAACGTCAACCTCCAGGCTGCCGCGGTCCGTTGAGGCGTTCCGCGCCGGGCGGGCCGACGCCGGGATAGCGTGGCCGGGTCGATGCCCACGACTAGCCGGAGGCGTAGATGCCGACCAACGAGCAGGTGCTGGACAGCCCCGAGGGCTGGGTCGCCGACCACATCCGCCGGTACGTCGCGACCGGCGGCGCCGAGGGACACGAGTGGCAGCCGGGTGTCTTCACGCTGCTGCTGACCACCCGGGGCCGACGCAGCGGCAAGCTGCGCCGCACCGCGCTCATCTACGGCCGCGACGGCGAGGACTACCTGGTGGTCGCCTCCCAGGGCGGTGCGCCGCAGCACCCCTCCTGGTACCTCAACCTGCTCGACGACCCCGAGGCGGAGGTGCAGGTCGGCGCGGAGACGTTCGCCGTCCGGGCCCGTACCGCCGAGCCGGCGCAACGGGCGACGATGTGGCCGACGATGACCGCCATCTGGCCCGCCTACGACGAGTACCAGAGCCGGACCGACCGGGAGATCCCGGTGGTGGTGCTGCACCGGCGGTGACCGGCGGTGGCCCGGGTGCCGGGCGGCTCAGCGCCCGGTGGTGGCCCGGGTGCCGGGCGGCTCAGCAGACGATCGGCTTGACCCAGGAACACTCCCCGCCCCCGGGCGCCGGTGGCGCCTCCGGGGCGGCCGGCGGCGTCACCCGGGCGGTGCCGTCGTCCGCCGCCCGGTGCGAGGCCAGGGCGATGGCGATCTGGTCCTCCAACTCCCGGACCGACGAGGTGAGCTGGTTGTTGAACACCACCGAGAAGGCCAGCACCCGGCCGTCGGCGTCGGTGGCGTAGCCGGAGAGCCCGGACACCCCGGTCAGGCTGCCGGTCTTGGCGTGCACGTTGTTCGCCGCCGCCGTGCCGCGCATCCGGCTGCGCAGAGTGCCACCGACCAGGCGGTCGGCGTTGCCGGCGATCGGCAGCGCCGCGTACCAGGTGTCGAACCAGGGTTCCCGGCGGACGGCGGCGAGCAGGGCGACGAACTCGCCGGCCGGGACCAGGTTGCGCCGGGACAGCCCGGAACCGTCGAGCTGGCGCAGCACGCCGGTGTCCACTCCGGTGTCGGCGACGTACTCGCTGATCGCCGTGAGCCCCGCCGGCCAGCTGCCGGTGCCGGAGACGACCCGCCCCATCTCCTTGGTCAGCACCTCGGCGTGGCCGTTGTTGGACAGCTTGAGGAAGGGCACCAGCAGCTCGGCCAGGGGCATCGAGTCGTGCCGGGCCACCGGTACGGCGTCCGCCGGGGTGGCCCGGCCGAGCACGGTCCGGCCGAGCACCCGGATCCCGTGCCGGCGCAGCGCGTCGCGGAAGACGGCGGCGGCGTACCCGGTGGGCTCCCAGACGGTCATCCAGTCGCTGGTCGGGGTGGCGTCGACCGCGATCCGACCGGTGACCACGATGGTGTTGCCGCCGTGCGTCCGGGTGAACGACAGCGTCGTCTCGCCGTCGGCGACCGTCTCGGCCCGGTTGTCGATCCGCAGGTAGCCGTTGGGCGGGGTCATGGTGACCACCGGCCGCGCCCCCACCGCGCCCGCCGGGGCGGCCCGCACGATGACGTTGCCCGCGTCGTAGTCGGTGTCCGGCGCCACGGTCAACGCGGAAACCTGCGCCGCGTAGTAGTACGACTCGTCGTCCCAGGCCCAGTCCGCGCCGAGCCGGCTGTCGTCGTACCGGGTGTCGTCGGCCACCAGGTGGCCGGTCACCACCCGTACCCCGTCGGCGGCGACCCGGGCGGCCAGCGCGTCGTAGTCGGCGGCCAGCATCGTCGGGTCGCCGCCGCCGCGCAGGTAGAGGTCGCCGGAGAGCAGCCCGGCCCGCCGCCGCCCGTCGGCGAGCACGTCGGTGCTGAACCGGTGCCCGGGGCCGAGCAGCGCCAGGGCCGCCGTGGAGGTCAGCAGCTTGGTGTTGGAGGCGGGGACCAGCCGACGGTCGCCGTTGCGGTCGTAGAGGGTCCGGCCGGTGGCGGTGTCCACCACGACCACCCCGGCCTGCGCGCCGTCGAGCCGGGGATCGGCGAGGACGGCGTCGATGGTGGCGCGCAACCGGGTGTCCGCCGGGGTGGGTGACTCGGCGGTGGCCGGGAGCGCACCGGCGGCGGCCACGGTGGCGACCAACGCCACCGACGCGAGCGTCCGGGGAAAGAGACGACGATGCATGCGCTGACGCTGCCACGAAGATTTCCGTCAGGCAAGCCTCGACGCCGTAGGTTTTCTTCCACCTCCGGTCGGCCCCGTCTGACCGGCCGGGTGCGGTCAGCCGGGGTTCGGCGCGGCCGTACCGGGTGCCTCGGGTCCGCGCCGCAGCCGCGGGCTCTGCCTGAGCACCAGCGGCGCGACCAGGGCGGCCAACGCCCCGCCGAGCAGCGGAAAGACGACGAACACCCACAGTTGCCGCAACGCCGTGCCGCCCTCGAACAGGGCCGGGCCGAACGACCGGGCCGGGTTGACCGAGGTGCCGTCCAGGGTGATCCCCACCAGGAGCACCGCCGTCAGCGCCAGGCCGATCGCGAGACCGGCGAAGCCGGCCTGCTCGCCCCGGCTCGTCACCACCAGCACCACCAGCACGAACAGGAAGGTCAGGATGGTCTCCAGCACCGCCGTGCCACCGCGGTTGATGTGCACGCCGTAGCCGTTGGTGCCCAGCGCCCCCGTCTGGTCGGCCACCCCGCCCCAGCGGACCAGCGCCCAGATGACGAAGCCGCCCGCCGCCGCCCCCACGAACTGCGCGACGGCGTACGCGACCGCGCCGACCACGGAGATCTTGCCGGAGAGCAGCACCCCCAGCGTCACCGCCGGGTTGAGGTGCGCGCCGGAGAGCGGTCCGATCGCGTACACCAGCGCCACCACGACGAGCCCGAAGGCCAGCGCCACGACCACCACGCCGCCCTCCACCCGGGCGAAGACCGCGCTGCCCACCCCGACGAAGACCAGCAGCAGGGTGCCGAGCAGTTCGGCGGCGTACCGTCGGGCAGCGTCCATGCGCCCAGGGTAGGAAGGATGAGCGGGCCGGGGAGCGGAAACGGGGATGTCGGCAGAGCCTTCCACAGACCCCGCTCTATTTGACGAACCCCCGGGCAGCGGGCACCGTGGGTGACGAGGGGCCGCGGGAAGCCGCCCCGGACCGCCCGGCGGGCACCGGTTCGCCGCAGGAGGCGCGCATCTGCCGCCGCGCGCGGTTTCGATCCCGAGAATCCCGAGGAGTCCCATCATGCTCACCATGACCGACAACGCCGTGCTCGTCATCCGTGACCTCGCCGCCCAGCAGGACGTCGCGCAGGACGGCGGGCTGCGGATCGCCGCCGACGTCGAGGCCGGGGCGCTCACCATCGAACTGGTGCCCGTGCCGGCGCAGGGCGACCAGGTCGTCGACACCGAGGGGGCGCGGATCTTCCTCGACGCCGAGGCCGCCGAACTGCTCAACGACACGTCCGTGGACGCCTCCGTCGACGACGAGGGTGTGGTGCAGTTCGGGTTCACCGAGCAGGCGTGACCTGGTCAGCGGGTCCACCGGTGCTCGCCGCCCCGGTGCGGGCGGGTGAAGCCGTCCTCGCCGCCCGGGGGCGGACCCGGACGACGCCGGTCGACCGGTCCGGTCAACGCCGCCAGGACGTGCGCCAGGTGGTGCGACGTGCTCCACGCCGTCCAGTTGACCGGTGATCCCGCGCCGGTCACCCGACGGGCACGGCGCAGCAACTCCTGGTCGCCCCAGGAGAAGCCCGCCCCGGTGGGCGGCCAGTGCGGCGCGGCGACCAGGGCGCGGCACAGGTCGGCGAAGCGTTCGTCGCCCCGGCCACCCCGCCGCGACCAGCGGTAGATCCACCACCCGTCGTCGGCGGTGTACCGCACCGTGGGCAGCCGGTCGCCCGGCTCCACGTCGCCGGGTGGGGCCGGGACCACCCCGTAGTCGCCGTAGCCCACGCCCAGGTCGGTCAGCCGACGCCAGAACAGCCAGTCCCACCGGTCCACCCGGACCGGTTCGTCGGTGCCCAGCCGGGACAGCGACGGAGGCATCCCGCCCGCCGCCACGGTCACCGTGCGCCAGGCGTGCCGGCAGGCCCAGTCCACCAGCCGGCGCACCCGGGGCTCGGCCATCCGTAGATCGGCCGCACAGCACACGTCACCGGCGTCGACCAGCAGGTCGCACTGTTCCGGGACCAGCCCGGTCCGCCGCCACACCCGCTCCACCGCCGAGGTGGTCGCGTCCGGCCCGGCCCGGTCCCGGCCGACCCGGAGCCGGACCACCGCTCCCCGGGCGTACCGGCGACACGCCGTGCCGTGCGCGGCCAACCGGCGGTCACCACAACTCAAGCCGATCACCGGCAGCACCGGTACGTCCCACCGGGCCAGCTCGCCGTCCGGCCCGTCGGGCAGCGCGCAGACGTCGACGGCCGGCACCAGACCGGCGGGCAGCCGGCTCAGCAGCTCGGGCAGGCCGCTGTCGGCCGGGGACACGTGCAGGACCGGTGTCACCAGGGGAGCCGCGGCGCTGTCCAGGTGCACCAGCGCCTCCAGCTCACCGCGTCTGCTGGTGAGGATGGGGCGGTAGACCGGTTCCGCCACCCGACCTCCGGGGGCGGGCACCATACCTCAATTTACCGATTCGACCGCCACCGGCACAGAGGTGAACGGAAATCGGTGGTGGTTCCCCCGGTTCAGCCGTCGGCCGGGTCGTCGCCCGCCCCGGGACGGTCGCCGCCGGGCGGGGCGAGCCGTACCCCGACCCCGCGCACGGTGTGCAGGTAGCGGGGTTGCTGGGCACTCTCCCCGAGCTTGCGGCGCAGCCAGGACAGGTGCACGTCGACGGTCTTGTCCGCGCCGCCGTAGGGGATCCGCCAGACCTCGGTGAGCAGCTCCCGCTTGGTCACCACCGTGCCGGGCCGGGTGGCGAGGTGGTGCAGCAGGTCGAACTCGCGCGGGGTCAGCTCCACCGGTACGTCGTCCAGGGTGACCTGCCGGGCGCGCGGGTCGATCCGCAGCCCGCCGACCACCAGCACCGGGTCGTCGTCGGGCCGGTCGGTTCCGCCCCGGCGCAGCACCGCCCGGACCCGGGCGTCGAGCTGGGCGGCGGTGAACGGCTTGACCACGTAGTCGTCCGCCCCGGCGTCGAGCAGCCGGACGATCTCCCGCTCGTCGTCGCGGGCGGTGGCCACGATCACCGGGACGGCGCTGACCGCGCGCAGCATCCGCAGCAGCTCACCGCCGTCCAGGTCGGGCAGGCCGAGGTCGAGCACGACGAGGTCGGGCCGCTCGTCGAGGGTGTGCCGTAACCCTTCCATGGCGGTCGACGCGGCCGCCACCGCGTGCCCCCGCTCGCGCAGCCCCCGGACCAGCGGGGTACGGATGGTCAGGTCGTCTTCGACGAGCAGCAGGCGGGCCACCCCCGCAGGGTAGTCCCGGGCGGGGGTCCGGCCCCGGACACGGGCGCACGGCGCCGCACGACCACCGGCCGTCCGTCGCCGCGCTCCGACCGTCTCCCACCACCGCAGCCATTCGGCGGTACGCCAGCGGGGACCTGGTTCGACCGGTGCGTCGCCGCCCCGGCCCGGAGTGGTCGTTGCCCGTTCCGGCGACGCGCAAACCCCGGCGGGGTGGGGAATTCCACTATCCGCACGACCCGGCGTGATCCGCTGCCGTTGCGGGTATGAGCGGGCCATGGAACATTTCACGATCGCGACGGTCGCCGAGAAGAGCCCGGACTTCCGCCGGGTGCTCTGGACCGGCGAGCAGACCCAATTGGTGATCATGACCATTCCGGCCGGTGGTGAGATCGGCGAGGAGGTCCACGAGGGAATCGACCAGATCCTGACCTTCGTCAGCGGCACCGGCGAGGCCCGGGTCGGCGGGGAGACCCGGGAGGTCGCCCAGGGTGACCTGGTGGTGGTGCCGGCGGGGACGAAGCACAACTTCGTCAACACCGGCCCCAACCCGTTGGTCCTCTACACCGTCTACGGTCCGCCGGAGCACGCCGACCAGGCGGTGCACCGGACCAAGGAGGAGGCCGACGCGGCGGAGGCCGCCGGCCGGGACGAACCGCCGACCTCCTGAACCCACCGTCGCTGCGGACGGCGGCCCCGGAGACCGACCCCTGTCCCACGCCTTACACGTGGGCGGGGGTCCTCCGGGCGGCCCGCGCACCGACCCGTCGGCGCAGCCCCGCGGCGGCGGTCGTCACGCCACCGGCACGCCGGAGACGTCCACCGTCTCCGGGTACTTCAGCCCCGACCCGGTGTTGAGCACCACCACCCGCTCGCCGGCCCGGATCCAGCCACCGGCGCGCAGGTGCCGGGCGGCGGTCAGGCAGGCCGCCCCCTCCGGGCAGAGCAGCAGCCCCTCCCGGGAGGCGAAGTCCCGCAGGTCGGCCAGGATCTCCGCGTCGTCGACGGCGAGCGCGGTCCCGCTGCTCTCCCGCAGCGCGGTCAGGATCAGCTCGTCACCCAGCGGGGCCGGCACGGTGATCCCGAACGCCACGGTGTGCGCGTCGGCCCACGGCTGGACGCGGTCCGCACCGGCGGCGAACGCCCGGACGACCGGCGCACAGCCGGTGGACTGCACGGCCACCAGCCGGGGCAGCCTGTCGTCCACCCAGCCCAGCGTCCGCAGCTCGTGCATCGCCTTGTGGATGCCGATCAGGCCGACCCCGCCACCGGTCGGATAGATGATCACGTCGGGCACCTGCCAACCGAGCTGCTCGACGATCTCGTACCCCATGGTCTTCTTGCCCTCCAGCCGGTACGGCTCGCGCAGCGTGCCGGCGTCGAAGACCGCGCCGTCCGAGCCGGCGACCAGGTCGGCCACCCAGCGCCCGGCGTCGCCGATCAGCCCGTCCACCAGGTGCAGGTCGGCCCCGGCGGCCACGCACTCCCGGCGGCAGATGGTCGGGGCGTCCAACGGCATCGCGATCGTCGAGGCCAGCCCGGCCCGGGTCGCGTACGTCGCCCAGGCGGCTCCGGCGTTGCCGTTGGTCGGCATGGCGATCCGCCGAACCCCCAGCTCCCGCGCCCGGCTCACCCCGACCGCCGCCCCCCGCGCCTTGAACGACCCGGTGGGGGTCAGCCCCTCGTCCTTGACGATCAGGTCGGCCACGCCGATCTCCCGGCCGTACGCCGACGCCCGCCACAGCGGCGTCCACCCTTCGCCCAACGTGGTGACGTGCCGCTCGTCGGCGACCGGCAGCACCTCCCGGTAGCGCCACAGGTCGGCCGGGCGCAGCCCGAACCGCTCGGGGGTCACCGCGGCGGCCACCGCCGTCAGGTCGTAGCGGGCCAGCAGCGGTGACCCGCAGTCGCAGAGGTTGGTGAGCCGGCCCGCGTCGTGTTCGCGGTCGCAGCGGGGGCACTCCAGATGGGTCAGGTACACGATGCTCCTCGCCGTCGGCCCGGTCGGTGCTCGGCACACCGGCATTCTCCGGCAATCCGCCCGGGTTCGCCGCTCGCCCGGCATGTCCGGTCCGATCACGGGTAGAACGGTCGGCATGGACCTCGACCAACCCACCGTCGGTCTCCCCGGCGGCGTCCGCATGCCGCTGCTCGGGTTCGGCACCTGGCAGGCGACCGGCCGGGCCGGCTACGACGCCGTGCTGGCCGCCCTGGACGCCGGCTACCGGCATATCGACACCGCCACCATGTACGGCAACGAGGAGGAGGTGGGCCGGGCGGTCAGGGAGAGCGGGCTGCGCCGGGAGGACGTCTTCATCACCACCAAGCTGCCGCCGGACCGGGTGGGCCGGGAGCGAGAGACGATCGAGGCGAGCCTGCGGGCGCTGGGCACCGACCACGTCGACCTCTGGCTGGTCCACTGGCCGCCGCCGTCGCCGGCGGACAGCATCCCGGTCTGGCGTGAGCTGCTGGCCGCCCGGGACGAGAACCTCACCCGGGCGGTGGGGGTGAGCAACTACTCCACCGCTCAGCTCGACGAGCTGATCCAGGCGAGCGGGGAGAGCCCGGCGGTCAACCAGATCCGGTGGAGCCCGTCGCTGTACGACCGGCGGCGGCACGTCGAGCACCGGGACCGGGGGATCGTGCTGGAGGGCTACAGCCCGTTCAAGGCCAGCGACCTGAGCGACCCGGTGCTGACCCGGATCGCCGCCGCTCACGACGTCTCCCCGGCGCAGGTGGTGCTGCGGTGGCACGTCGACCACGAGATCGTGGTGATCCCCAAGTCGGTCACTCCGGAGCGCATCAGTGCCAACGCCGACATCTGGGACTTCTCGCTGACCGCCGAGGAGATGCGGGACATCGACGCCCTGGGCGGCTGACCCTGCCGGGGTGCCGGGAGCGCGCTGACCGACCGGGGCCGCAGGGACGTGCTGATCCCCGGGACGCCGGGGGACGTGCTGACCGGCCGGGGCGGCAGGACGTCGACACGGGTGCGGGGGGCGTGACCGACAGGTCACGCCCCCCGCGTGGTGGTGGGTGGTGGGCTCAGGCGCGGGCGCAGGCGACGCCGTTGAGGGAGAAGCTGGTCGGTGCGGAGTACGTCCCGTTCAGGCTGCCCTGGTAGCCGAAGGTCGCGCTGCCGCCGGGGGAGAGGGTGCCGTTGTGGGAGACGTTGCGGGCGGTCACCGTGGACCCGCTCTGGGTGACGCTGGCGTTCCAGGAGCTGGTGACCTGCTGCCCGCTGGGCAGGTTGTAGGTCAGGGTCCAGCCGTTGATGGTGCCTGAGCCCCGGTTGGTGACCGTCACGTCGGCGGTGAAGCCGTTGTTCCACGAGTTCGACGTGTACTTCACCGCGCAGCCGCCGCCGGTGGGCGGGGGCGTGGTCGGCGGGGCGGTGGTGGGCGGCGGGGTGCCGCCGGTGTTGACGGTCTGGGAGAAGTTGGTGACGGCCAGCCCGGCGCCGCCCTGCCACGGCTCGAAGCCGGCCTGGATGCTGGTCAGGTACCAGTCGTTGGTGATCGCCCCGCGGTTACGGGTGTCGGCGATGAAGTCCAGCACGTTGAAGCTCATGCCCTGGATCGCCGACGGCGCGACGTACGAGATGACGTTGTTGCCGCCGTTGTTGCCGCGCCACACCTCCCAGCTGCGGCCCGCGATGTTCGCGTTGCCCACCGGCGAGCCGATCGGCTGGATGCTGCCCTGCCGGTTGAACCAGATCATGATCTCCATCGCGTTGACGCCGTCCCGCTTGGGCGACGGGTCGAGCCAGATGTCGTAGGCGGCGTCGTAGATCGCGCCGCCGACGTAGTTGAAGGAGATGCTGCCCGGGGCGCTGCTGATCGACTTCACCTGGGCCGGCAGGTTGGTGCCCGGCGAGCAGTTGGTGTAGTGGCAGCCGACGAAGATCGACGGGTACGACACCGGTGCGCCGTTGGTCGGCGCGGAGCCCTGCTGGCTGGTGATGCTGAAGCCGCTGCCGGTGACGTTGATGCACTGTTGGGCGGTGGTGCCCCAGCGGTTGTTCTGGACCACGTACCTGCCGCCGATGACGGTCGAGCCGTACTGCTCGCAGATCTGGGTGTCGGCGGAGGCGGTGCCGCCGAAGGCGACGGCGACGATCGAGCCGACGGCCAGGAGGCCGGCGGCGGCGAGTGCCCGCAATGGACGCTTCATGATGCTCCTTGGCTGCGGCGCGGGGGCGCCGGACCTGTCTCGGATGTGACCGGGAGCGCTCCCATGGTCCTTGTCACATTTACACACTTGAAACTGTGGCGCAACTGAACCGGTTAAGTGGCCGGGCGATCCTGTCCAGATACGTGAACCACGTTCTACAGGTTGAGCGACAGGAGGGCGCGGGCCGTGCGGACCTGGGTCGCCGCCTCCCGCAGCACCGCCGCCAGCCTGGTCCGCACCTCCGGCCCCAGCCGGGCCACCGGGGCGGCCACCGCGATCGCGTCCACCGCCGGCTCCCGCAGCGCCACCGCCACGGCCACCGCCGCCAGCCCGGGGCTGCACTCCTCCCACTCCTCGGCCCAACCCCGCCGCCGCACGGCGGCCAGCTCGGCGCGCAGCGCCTCCGGGGTGGTGACCGTCCGGCCGGTGGCCGCCGGCAGCGGCCACTGGAGCAGCCGGTCGACCTCCTCGTCGGTCCGGGCGGCGAGCAACGCCTTGCCGGCCGCGGTGGCGTGCGCGGGCAACCGTCGCCCCACCGCGCAGACCGGCCGGACGATGTGCGCCGAGTCCCGCCTGGCCAGCAGCACCACCGCGCCACCGTCGAGGCGGTAGAGCTGGACCGTCTCGCCGGAGTGCTCGGCCAGCCGGTCCAGGGTGACGTCGTACAGGGCGGCGGCGTCCGCGCCGACGAGGAACGCCGCACCGACCTCCAGCGCCCGCAGCCCCACGGAGAACCTGGTCCCGGTCGGGTCGACGGCCACCCAGTCGCGGTCCAGCAGGGTCCGCAGGATGGCGTGCAGGCTGCTCTTGGGAATGCCCAGCGCCCGGCTCAGCTCCACCGGCGACCGGGGCCCCTGCGGGGCGGCCAGCGCCTCCAGCACGTCCAGCGCCCGCCCCGCCGACTTGACCGACCGGTACGCCTCGTCCGTCGTCACGCCGTCACTGTAGTGAGACGGGCGGCGTCCGGCCGAGGAGCACACCTCCCGCGAACGGCGTTCCACCGCCTGGACGAGTTTCTGCCCCGCCCCGAACGCGCCGAAGGACGGGATCAACGCCTCTGGTGTGCTCCGATCGCGGGGAGTAGTGTCTTGCCTTCACCGCGTGCCGATCCCCTCCGGAGGCGTACACCACCATGGGTGGCTCTCCCCTGCGCATCCTCGTCGTCGGTGCGGGCATCGCCGGTCTGGCCGTCGCCCGGGCCCTGCGGCTGGCGGGCTTCCGGCCGGACGTGACCGAGAAGCTACCCCCGAACGAGCTGACCGACACCGGTCTCTACCTGCCCGGCAACGCCGCCCGGGCGTTGCGCGGCCTGGACCTCGACGGCCCGGTCCGTCCACTCGGGCAGGTGATCCGCCGCCAGCGCTTCCTCGACGCCGCCGGCGACCCGCTCTGCGAGGTGGACCTCGACGCGCTCTGGGCCGGGGTGGGCGAGTGCCGGGCGCTGCCCCGCCGCGACCTCTACCAGGTGCTGCTCAGCGGGGCGGGGGGCGCGGTCCTGCACGGCGCCGAGGTGGACACCGTCGAACTGCTGCCGACCGGGGTCGCGGTGAGCTTCACCGACGGCACCGGCGGCGAGTACGACCTGGTGATCGGTGCCGACGGTCCGCGCTCCGCGGTCCGCGCCCTGGCCGGGCTCGGCGGTCCGCCCCGCCCCGCCGGTCAGGTGGTCTACCGGGGGGTGGTGCGCGACGGCCCGGACGTCGCGGACTGGACGGCGCTGCTCGGGCGGCGGGCCGGCTTCCTGGTGGTGCCGCTCGGGGCGGGGCGGCTCTACTGCTACGCCGACGAGGCCGGCACCGTCGCTCCGGCCGACCCGGTCGCCCGGCTGCGTGAACTCTTCGGCGGCTACGGGGGACCGGTCCCGGCGGTGCTGGCCGCCTGGCACGACGTGCAGGTCGGGCTCACCGACGAGGTCGAGCTGGGACGCTGGCACCGGGGCCGGGTGCTGCTGGTCGGCGACGCCGCGCACGCCACCGCGCCGACGCTGTCCCAGGGGATCGCGATGGCGCTGGAGGACGCGGTGGTGCTCGCCGAATCGCTCCGTGCCGCCGGCGGTGTCGAGGCGGCCCTGGTCGCGTACGAGAGCCGACGTCGTCCGCGTACCCGATGGGTGCGGGACCGGACCCGGGACCGCAACCGCACCCGGGACGTGCCGCCGGCGCTGCGCGACCCGTTGCTGCGCGGGCGGGGCGGGCGGATCTTCGGCGAGCACTACCGACTCCTGGTCGGCCCGCTGTAGCCGCGACCGGCGGCCGGACACTGTAGCCGCGACCGGCGGCCGGACATGGTGCCAGAGCACCCCGAGCGGTGCTGCCACCTACCGGGGACTAACATCCTTTCGGATGACGGCCCGCAGCTGACGACGCGTGCCGAGCGGGACAACCGAGAACCGGAGGCCATTCGTGACCACCGTCGCACCCAAGCCGGTCGTGACCCGGCCATGGCCGGTCCGAGAGCCGGTCAAGGGGTCGGCCATCGCGCGGCTGCTACGCACCACGGACGCGAAGCAGATCGGGATCATGTACATGGTCACCGCGTTCGTGTTCTTCATGATCGGTGGCCTGATGGCCCTGATCATGCGAGCCGAGCTGGCGCGACCGGGCCTGCAGTTCCTGTCGCCGGAGCAGTACAACCAGCTGTTCACCATGCACGGCACGATCATGCTGCTGTTCTTCGCGACGCCGATCGTGTTCGCGTTCGCCAACTACGTCGTGCCGCTGCAGATCGGCGCCCCCGACGTCTCGTTCCCCCGGCTGAACGCCTTCGCCTACTGGCTGTACCTGTTCGGCGGCACCATGGCGACCGCCGGTTTCCTCAGCCCGGGAGGCGCGGCCGACTTCGGTTGGACCGCTTACACCCCGCTGAGCACCGTCGAGCACTCGCCGGGCGTCGGCGCGAACATGTGGGTCGTCGGCCTGGCCATCTCCGGCCTGGGCACCATCCTCGGTGCGGTCAACCTGATCACCACGATCCTGACCCTGCGCGCGCCCGGTATGACCATGTTCCGGATGCCGATCTTCACGTGGAACATGCTGGTCACCAGCCTGCTGGCGATCCTCGTCTTCCCGCTGCTGGCCGCCGCGCTCTTCGCGCTCGCGGCGGACCGGCTGCTCGGTGCCCACGTGTACGACCCGGCCACCGGCGGCCCGATGCTGTGGCAGCACCTGTTCTGGTTCTTCGGCCACCCCGAGGTCTACATCATCGCGCTGCCGTTCTTCGGCATCATCACCGAGGTCATCCCGGTCTTCTCCCGCAAGCCGATCTTCGGTTACAAGGGCCTCGTCGCCGCCACCATCGCCATCGCCGCGTTGTCGATGAGCGTCTGGGCGCACCACATGTTCGCCACCGGCCAGGTGCTGCTGCCGTTCTTCAGCTTCCTCAGCTACCTGATCGCCGTGCCGACGGGCATGAAGTTCTTCAACTGGATCGGCACCATGTGGCGGGGCCAGATCACCTTCGAGACGCCGATGCTGTTCGCCATCGGCTTCCTGGTGACCTTCCTCTTCGGTGGTCTGACCGGGGTGCTGCTGGCCAGCCCGCCGCTCGACTTCCACCTGCACGACTCGTACTTCGTGGTGGCGCACTTCCACTACGTGCTGTTCGGCACGATCGTGTTCGCGGTGTTCGCCGGCATCTACTTCTGGTTCCCGAAGATGTTCGGCCGGATGCTCGACGAGCGGCTGGGCAAGATCCACTTCTGGCTCACCATGATCGGCTTCCACACCACGTTCCTGGTGCAGCACTGGCTGGGCAACGAGGGCATGCCCCGGCGGTACGCCGACTACCTGCCCAGCGACGGCTTCACCACGCTCAACATGATCTCCACGATCGGCGCGTTCATCACCGGCATCTCGACCCTGCCGTTCATCTGGAACTGCTGGAAGTCGTACAAGACCGGGCCGGTCGTCGAGGTGGACGACCCGTGGGGCCACGGCAACTCGCTGGAGTGGGCGACCAGCTCCCCGCCGCCGCTGCGCAACTTCGACCGGATGCCCCGGATCCGTTCCGAGCGCCCGGCGTTCGACGCGAAGTTCCCCGAGCTGGCCGCCGGCCAGAGCCTCGCCGGCCCGCCGGAGGGTGGTGCCAAGCCGCTGACCAGCGAGGTCAACGGTGGCGCCAGCTACCAGGAGGACCGGAGCGGGAACCTCGACCAGCGCTGACGCCACACGTACACCGCCGACGGGCGTCGTACCCCACGCCGGGGTGCGACGCCCGTCGGCATTCCCGGACTGGGCTGTCGCCGGTGGTCGGTTGCCGGTCGCCCGTCGCCGATCGTCGGTGGCCGGTCGCCGATTGTCGGTCGCCGATTGTCGGTTGCCGGTTGCTGGTGATTGGTCCGCCGGTGATCGCTGATCGCTGATCGGCGATCGGTGGTCGGCGGTCGGTGGTTGCCGGTGTCCCGTCGGTCAGCCGGCCGGGTCCGGAACGTGGTGGTCGCCGGAGCGCAGTTTCTCGGAAGAGCGGTATGCCCCAGCGTCATTTAAATGACGCTGGGGCATACCGCCTCGTGTTTTGACCGTTGTGTGGGCAGGGTGGTCTGGCGGTGTGGTGTGGGTGTTCGTGGTGGTGTGGTGTGGGTGTTCGTGGTGGTGTGGGGGTGGGGTGTTATTTGCCCTTGTGGATGGCGTTGCGGCGGATGACGGGGTAGCGGGTTCGGCGTTTGCGGCGTTTTCCGGCGGGGCGTCCGGGTCCGGGGTGTCCGGGTTTCGGGTGGCCTGGTGGTTGCCAGGCGTTGCGGAGAGCGGGCGAAACCTGTCGGCGGGTCTGGCCGGGGGTGGGGGTTGTGGTGGTGGTGGGTTCCCAGGGCAGCCGGTGGTGGGTGAGGTGGGTGCGGGTGCAGAACAGGTGGAGGTAGGCGTAGGCGTGTAGGCGGAGCCAGGTGGTCAGGGTGTCGGGTTGGCGGGGGTGGAAGTCCGGGGCGTGGGCGGTGGTCTTCAGGTGGCGGAAGTAGTGCTCGATGTCGTAGCGGGTCAGGTAGGTCATGACAAGGGTGAGTAGGTCGCGGCGGGTGCCGGAGTACCAGAGTGCGAGGTCGCCGGCGCGGCGGCTGGGGCGTAGGTGCTGGACCCGGGCGAGGAGCACGGTGCCTTCCACGATCGGGAGGGTGGTCTGGCCGGTGAATCCGCGGCTGGCGCGGGTGAGTTTGGGGTGGACCTGGTGCCAGGCCCGGACGGTGACGGTGCCGTAGATGTCGAGTGGTCCGCTGACACCGGCGTCCGGGGTCAGGTCTGTCAACGACGGACTGGAACTGACCCCCTAACGACGGATTGGGATTGACCCCCCGGTGGTCGTTTCGTGTTACTTGTCGCGGTCCTTCGCGAGGAGTTCTCGGCGGGCTCTGGTGCGGTAGGACTCGCCTGCGAGGGTGAGGACTTCGGCGTGGTGCACGAGGCGGTCGATCATCGCGGCGGCGACGACTTCGTCGCCGAAGACCTCGCCCCACCGCCCGAAGGGCAGGTTCGAGGTGACGAGGATGGAGCCGGTCTCGTAGCGAGATGCGACGAGTTGGAAGAACAGGTTCGCTGCGTCGGTGTCGAAGGGGATGTAGCCGACTTCGTCGACGATGATGAGCTTGTAGCGGCGGATCTTCTTCAGCTCGGCTTCCAGGGCGCCGCGGTGGTGGGCGCGGGCGAGGCGGTCGATCCAGTTCGTCGCGGTGTCGAACAGGACCGAGTAGCCGGACTGGGTGGCCTTGATCCCGAGCCCGATCGCCAGGTGGGTCTTGCCCAGGCCGGGCGGGCCGAGCAGGATCACGTTCTCCGCCTTCGGGATGAACGTCGCCGTGGCCAGGTGCGCGAGGACGTCCTTGCGGAGGCTCGGCAGGTGGTCGAGGTTGAAGTCTTCCAGGGTCTTGATCGCTGGGAAGTGCGCAGTGCGGATCCGCATCGTCGTGCCGGCAGACTCGCGGTCGGCGACTTGCCGTTCCAACACGGCGGCGAGGTACTCCTCGTGCGACCAGTTCGCCTGTCTGGCCTGGTCGGCCAAGGTCTCCCAGGTCCGCCCGATGGTGGGCGTCTTGAGGACTCTGGTGAGGTAGGCGAGCTTGGATCCCAGCCCGTCCGGTGTCGGTCTGCTCTTCGTTGTCGTGGTCATCTACGTTCCTCCGGCTGCGCTTTCCTGGACCGCCTCAAGGTTGGGGCGGGGGTCGAAGTCCACACCGAACAGGGCGTCGTAGTCCGGCAAGGCCCGGATCGCCACGACGTGTCCATCGGCGTGCAAACGAGTCGAGGCCTGCCGCCGGCGGGCGGCCAAGTCCTGGCGCAGCAGCCGGGCGGTGGCCTGATGCTCGGGATCGGTGATCGTGCGGGCGTGACCCCAGTCGCGGTCGTGATCAGCCACGACCTGCCCGGCGCACGAGGCGACCATCCGGGAGGGGGTGGCGAGCACGTCGACGAACCTGCCGATGCACCGAGGGTCCACGGAGTAGTCGTTGCCGTCGATACGCACGTAGTAGTCCCGCCCCAGCCGCACCCGATGCGTGAGCCCGATCGCCGGCGCCACCGGCGGCAGAGCCACCATCGCGGCCCGGTCCGCCGCCCACCTGGCCGTGGGCGTCATCGAGCCGATCGCCCGCAGGACGCGCGTGTTCGCGCGCTGCACGAGCCAGTCGCTGATCTGGACGTTGAAGTCGAACGGCGAGGTGAACACGCGCCCAGGCAGGAATGAGGTCTCGAAGAACCCGTTGCGCCGCTCGACCAACCCCTTGAACTCCGGATCCCTGCGCGGGGCCAGGCGAATGCGCACCCCGATCGTCCCGGCGAACGACGCCGCCTCCGTCGTGAGCTTCCCGGTGCCGCCGATCGCGGCCTCCCGGTCCCAGACCAAGGTCCGTGGACAGGCGCCCCACCCGGCCACGATCTCCCACATCCCCGCCAGGATGTCTCCGGCCTTCCGACTGGGGATCATGACCGCGTCCGTGACTCGCGAGTACCCGCAGGTCATCGCGAGCACCGGCAGGATCCGCTCAGCCCCGCCGCCAACCGGGATCGGCTGGGGTGGGAACCACAGGTCGCACTGGGCGACCTCGCCCGGGTCGTACTCCACTCGGTCGGTCGGGTCCGGTGGAACGAACAACGGGCGCAGCTCCCGGACCCGGTCTTTCAGGATCGTCAGCGACTTCGTCCACCCGATCCGCTCAGCGATCACCGTCGCAGGCATCCGCGGGAACTCCGCGAGCAATGCCCGGATCTGCGGCTCGACGTCGTCCACCAACGAACCACGAGGGCCACGCTCACGCGACGGCGGCGCCTGTGCCCGAAGCGCTGAACGGACCGTGTTACGCGCCACACCCAACCGACGCGCGATCTCCTTGATCGGAACACCCTCAGCCCGATGCAACCGACGGATCTCAGCCCAGTCTTCCAATGCGATCACCCCTCCAGCCTCGGAGGGGTCAGTCCCAATCCGCCGCTAGAGGGTCAGTCTCAGCGCGTCGTCGACAAGGTCGGGTTCGCGCAGGGTCAGCCGGAATCCGTGTCGGCGGGGCCGGCCTCCGAGTGGGTGGGCGGCCCGGTGTTCGGGTCTGGTCCACATGGTCTGCGAGGTCGCGAGTCTGACCAGGACGTCCGCGGGAATCCTGCGTTCGCGGATCAGGTGGGTGATCCGGGCCGCGGGATAGCCGGAATCGAGGAGGAACAGCGACGGGTCGCCCGGGCGGGCGCCGTCGGCTGCGCAGATCTGTGCGATGTGGCCGACGGTGACCTCGACCAGGTCGTCGTCGGAGGTGATGCGGTCGGCCAGGACCGGCACGACCCACGAGTCCGGGGTCAGCGTCAACCGGACGACGTGCTGATACCGCCACCCGGTCTTGATCAGCGCCGCACCACGCGGGCCGCCTGGGGTGTACTGCGGTTGCCGGTCCGGGCTGGTGGCTGCGTTCGGCCGGGGCCACGCGGTGGTATCGACGGCATACACCCGGGGCAGACCGGACCGAGCGGCGATCCGGCACGCCGCCCGCAACGCCCGGCCGGTATCGATCTCGCCGTCGCGTAACGCCCGGTACGCCGCGGCGTGCCCGGTGACCGTGCCCAGCGACAGATGCGCCGGGCAGCCACACCGTCCCTGGTCCGCGGCCAGCTCATCGACCAGCGAGAACAACGTCCTCGACCGCGACACGAGGACACCCTCGTACAACTCCCGCCGCCACGCATCCAACAAGATCCGGCCCAGCTCGCTGTCACCGGCACCGGTAGCCGCTACGCTCCTCATCGAGAACCCTGCCCATTGATGATCTTTGTGTGAGAACTCAGATCATGGACAGGGTTCTCCCTGTTCCGCTAGACCTCGACCACCACAAATCCCCACGATGGTCAAAACACGAGGCGGTATGCCCCAGCGTCATTTAAATGACGCTGGGGCATACCGCTCGACGAGAGAAGTATGGTCCACCGTCGTGCCGTCGTGCCGTCGTGCCGTCGTGCCGTCGTGCCGTCGTGCCGTCGTGCCGTCGTGCCGTCGTGCCGTCGTGCCGTCGTGCCGGGTCAGGTGGCGGCGGGGGTCAGCTCGACGGTGGGTTCGGTGTCGGGCGTGCGGCGGTGGCGCAGCTCCACCGGGAGCACGACGAGGGTCACCAGCAGCCCCACTGCCCCCGTGACCGCGAAGCCCCACAGCGGCACCGAGGCGTCGATCACCGCGCCGGCCAGCGGAGCGCCGAGGGCGATGCCCACCGTGGTGGCGGAGCCGTGCAGGCCCATCGCCTCGCCGCGTACCCCGGCCGGGGCGAGCTGGCTGACCGCGTCCGCGGTGGCCGCGATCGTGGGGGCGCAGAGCGCGCCGGCCGGCAGCAGGGCCAGGCAGAGCAGCCACCAGTGTCCCCCGCCCAGCCCGACCGGGATGGTGCAGAGACTGAGCAGGGCGGCCAACGCCAGCGGGGAGAAGGACCGGCGGACGGCCCCGTACGCGAAGCCACCGACCAACGACGCGACCGCCCAGGCGGTGAGCACCGCACCGGTCCAGCCGACCTCGCCACCGGCCCGCAGCACGGCGACCACCGCCACGTCGGTGCCGCCGAGCACCAGGGTGGCGGCGGCGCTCACCGCGAACACGGCGAGCAGACGGCTGGTCAGCCACTGCCGCCGGGGAATCCGGGGCTGCGGACCGACCGGCTCGTCGGCGCTGCGGATCGGCGGGTCGAGCAGCCAGAGGAGGATGCCGGAGGAGACGATGCCCGCGCCGATCGCCCAGAGCGCGACCCGGGGCGACACGGCGGTGGCGAGCGCCACGGCCAGCGCCGGCCCGATCATGAAGGACAGCTCCATCGACATCGAGTCCAGCGCGTACGCGGGGCGCCGGCGCTGCGCCGGGACCAGCGCGGCGATCGACTGCCGGACCACCGAGAAGACCGGCAGCGCGAACAACCCGGCCACGAACGCGGCGGGCAACAGCAGCGGCAGGCGCAACGTCGGGGCGCTCGCCCAGAAGACCGCCTCGACGGCGGTGGTCGTCGCGATCACCGGCCGCAGGCCGCGTCGGTCCACCAGCCGGCCGAGCAGGGGTGAGCCGATCGCCGCGCCGGTGACCGACGCGGCACCGACCAGGCCGGCGGCCCCGTAACCCCGGCCCAGCTCCAGCACCACGAAGAAGGTGAGGGCCACCCCGGTCGCGGTGAGCGGAATACGGGCCAGCACCGCCACCAGCAGCAGGGACCGCAGGCCGGGCTGGGCCAGGGCCTTCCGGTAAGGCGTCAACGTCATGATGCTCCGTACCTCCGGCGGTCATCCTCGACCGGAGGTACGACAACGGCAAGCGATTACCGGCTCATGCGGCGCTGATCACCGGCTCACCGTGCAGGGTCACCCCGGCACCGTCCATCGCCCGCAGCGCCACGTCCAGCGTCGGCGGCGCGACCGCCGCCGTCAGGTCGAGCAGCACGGTGGTGGCGAAGCCCTCCCGCGCGGCGTCCAGGGCGGTGGCCCGGACGCAGTGGTCGGTGGCGATGCCGACCACGTCGACCCGGTCCACGTCGTGCCGGCGCAGCCAGTCGGCCAGGCCCTCACCGTCGGCGGCGTGCCCCTCGAAGCCGGAGTACGCGGCGGCGTGCTCACCCTTGTGGAAGACCGCCTCGACCCGGTCGGTCACCAGGTCGGGGTGGAACTCGCTGCCCGGGGTGCCGACCACGCAGTGCCGGGGCCAGGAATCGACGTAGTCCGGCGGGTCGCCGAAGTGCGCCCCCGGGTCGACGTGGTAGTCCTTGGTGGCGATCACGTGGTCCCACCGCCGCGGTTCGGCCGCCAGCAACCCGGAGATGCCGGCGGCGACCCCCGCGCCCCCGGCGACGGCGAGCGAACCGCCCTCACAGAAGTCGTTCTGCACGTCCACGATGATCAGCGCGTTGGCCATCGGCGCTTCCCTCCTCTCCGCTCACCGCCGGTGACCCCACCTGCGGCACGACCCAGTCTGCCCCGACGACTCAACCGGCCGGTACGACCGTGACCGGGATCGCCGGATCACCTGCGGAGAGCTTCAGCCCCTCCCACGGGATGGAGATCAGGCACTGGCGCAGGTGCTCGCGGGACTGCTCGATGCCGGGCAGGTCGACCGGCTCGCCGTCGACCACGAACGAGCGCTGGAGCAGCCGGTCGTTGGCCTGCCGGTCCGGTACGCCCTGCGAGACGATGATCTCCTCAGTGGCCGTGCCGGTGGGCTTGTGCCGGCGTACCGCGACCTTCCGGCCCCCGATGGTGCCCTTGTTCTCGGAACGCTTGACCACCGGCCGCCCGTCCACCTCGACGAGCTTGTAGACCAGGCTGGCGGTGGGCGCCCCGGACCCGGTGACCACGGCGGTGCCCGCGCCGTACATGTCGACCGGTTCGGCGGCGAGGGCGGCGATGGCGTACTCGTCGAGGTCACCCGAAACGATGATCTTGGTCTCGGTGGCGCCGAGCGAGTCGAGCAGTTCCCGGGACTGCTGGGCGATGACCGCCAGATCGCCGGAGTCGATCCGGACTGCCCGCAGCTCCGGCCCGGCCACCTCGATGGCGGTCCGGATGCCCTGGCTGATGTCGTACGTGTCGACCAGCAGCGTGGTGTCCCGGCCCAACGTGGCGACCTGCGACGCGAACGCCGTCCGCTCGTCGTCGTGCAGCAGGGTGAACGCGTGCGCGGCGGTCCCGGCGGTGGGGATGCTGTAGCGCTGGCCGGCGGCGAGGTTGGAGGTGAACCGGAAACCGGCCAGGTACGCCGCCCGCGCGGCGGCCACCGCCGCCTCCTCGTGCGCCCGCCGGGAACCCATCTCGATCAGTGCCCGGCCCCGGGCCGCGGTGACCATCCGGGCGGCTGCCGCGGCCACCGCGCAGTCGTGGTTGAGCACCGACAGCACCAGCGTCTCCAGCACCACGCACTCGGCGAAGCCGCCGGAGATGGTGAGGATGGGGGAGCCGGGGAAGAACAGCTCACCCTCGGCGTACCCGTCGATGTCGCCGGTGAACCGGTAGCCGGCCAGCCACCGGGCGGCCGGCTCGTCGACCACCCCGGTCCGCAGCAGGAAGTCGACCTCCTCCGGGGCGAACCGGAACTCCCTGACCATGTCGATCAGGCGGCCGGTCCCGGCGACCACGCCGTACCGACGTCCGGTGGGCAGGCGTCGGCTGAACACCTCGAAGGTGCAGCGGCGGTCGGCGGTGCCGTCCCGCAGGGCGGCACTGACCATGGTCAGCTCGTAGTGGTCGGTCAGCAGCGCGGGACGAAGACGGTTCACCAGCCCAGCCTAGAGTTCACCCGGCCGCGCCGCCGTCGTGCCCCGGGACCGACCGCAGCGCCGTACCCAGCTGGGCACGGCTGGTGATACCGAGCTTGCCGTAGACCCGCTGGAGGTGGTTCTCCACCGTCCGGGTCGACAGGAACAGCCGGCCCGCGATGACCCGGCTCGTCGCTCCGGCGGCGGCGAGGCCGGCGACCTCCAGCTCCCGGGCGCTCAGCGAGGGACGGAGCGCGTCCAGCGCCGGGGTCCGGATCCGGTCGCAGCGGGCGAGCAGGGCGGCGAGCCGTTCGTGCGCGGTCGCGGCCGACGTCGACCGCTCCCGCCGCCACCCGCGCAACGCGGTCGCGGTGGCGTCGACCGCCCAGAGCGTCAGGTGCAGCCCGGCGAAGTCGTCGGCCGCCGCCAGCAGGGCGGACCCGTCGTGCTCGGCGGCGGCCCGCGCGTACCGGGCGAGCAGCGGGGTCAGCCCGCCGTCGACCTCCCCGGCGAGTTCCGCCAACCGCTGCGCGACCGTAGGCCGGCTGCCGTCGGGGCACGCCGGCCCGACCGGGGCGCCGGCCTGGCCGAGCCGGACCAGATCGTGCAGGACGAGCACCTCGTGACCGGCGAGACCGGCGGCGCGCAGCCGGTCGGCCAGCTCGCCGAGGTGCCGGGCCGCCCCGGCGGGATCGCCGCCGGCGGCCAGCACCGCGCCACGGGCCTGCTCCAGCCAGGGCTGGAGGACCGCCATGCCGGGGGTCTGGACCCGGTCGGCCTCGACCATCGCCTCCTTCGCGGTCGCCACGTCACCGCGCAGCGCCGCCGCCTGGGCGCGCTCGGCGTGCGCGAGCCCCGCGAAGACCCGGCTGGTGGCGAGCACCACGCAGGCGTCGAGGCTGGCCTTGAGGGCGTCGTCGCCGCGACCGCGCAGCCGCGCCGCGTACGCCTGGAGGATGGACAGGTAGCCGGTGCCGAGCCGGAAGTCCCCGGCGTCGGCCTGGTCGGCGAACTCGTCGGCCACGATGGCGTCGATGCCGGCCAGGTCCGCGGTGAGGGTGAGCCGGGTGCCCCGGGCCAGTTCCATGGCCAGGTGCAGGTACGGCATGTCGGCCCGCCAGTTCGCCGCCTCCGCCTGCACCCGGTCGATCGCCGCGGCGCTGGCCCGGAACCGGCCCCGCGCCGCGTCGGCGTGGGCGACGGTGGACCGGGCCAGCTCCCTGGCCGCGACACCGGCCGCCGGATGGTCCAGCACCGAGCGGCTGATCCGCAGCGCGGTGTCGACGTCCAGGCTGTGCAGCCGCATGATCGCCTCGAAGGCGCGCAGCCGGGCCCGGTGTCCGGGGTCGGCGAGGGTGTGACCGGCCGCCGCCAGGGTGTCCACCATGGACTGCCGGCTCAGGCCCCAGTAGCCGACCATCCCGTGCACGGTCAGCCAGCGGCAGCGCCGGTCCTCCGAGCCGACGTCGTCGGCCACCGCGTCGAGCACGTCGACGGCCTCCGCCGGCCGGTCGCCGAACATCAGGAGGGTGGCGAGCAGCTCGGCCGCGGGGAAACCGCCGTCGGCGTCGAGCGCGGCCCGCGCCAGCCGGGTGGCCAGCGGCACGTCGTACCGGGTGAACGCCTGACGGGCCGCGTCGAGCAGCAGCGCCGGGTCCTGGGCGGTGCCGGAGTTCAACCGCCACACCGCGACCCGCAGCAGGTCACCGCGGCGACGGGCGCCGACCCGTTCCAGCCGCTCGGCGAGCTGGGCCTGGAGGCGGCGGGTCCGGCTGACCGGGCACCGTCGGCGGATCACCTCGCCGTAGAGCGGGTGGGCGAGCCGGGCATCGGCCCGCCGGTCGCCCGAGCCCACGGTGATCAGGCCGCGCTCCTCGGCCACCTCCACGTCGGCCGGGTCGGCAGCCTGTCCGAGCAGGTGCAGGCCGAGCGGTTCACCGAAGGCGACCAGCTCGACCACGGTCCGGACGCCGGGCTCCAACCGCCCGATCCGGGTGTCGACGAGGTCGGTGAGGCTGGGGGCCAGCTCGAGTCGCCCGGTCCACCGCCACAGTCCGTAGCTGCGGACCAGTTCACCTCCGGCGGCGGCGGCCAGCACCAACTCCCGGAGCAGCAGCGGGTTGCCGGCGGAGAGCCGGAACAGCCGCTCGGCGGTGCCCGCGTCGACCGGCCCGGTCAGGATGGCGGCGAGCAGGGCCGTGGTCTCGGCCGGCCCGAGCGGGGCCAGCTCGGCGTGTTCGACCAGGTCGTCGGTCCACAGTGCCCGGACGGGCAGCGGGATCTGCTCGCCGCTGCGCAGCGTCCCCAGCACGGTGGTGTTCTCCGCGCGGGCGAGCAGGTGGACCAGGGCCGCCGACGGGGGATCGAGCAGGTGGGCGTCGTCGATGGCGAGCACGGTGCGCCGCCCGGCGGCCTGTTCCCGGAGCACGTCGACCCCCCAGCGCAGCACACCGGCGGGGGAGAGGCCGGGCGGCTGCTCGGCGGGCAGCACCGGGGCGAGGCCGCCGAAGGGCAACGCCGAGGTGGCGGTGCTGGCCGCGACGAACGACAGCGCGTACCGGTCCGGGGGCAGGTCGGCCACCCCCTCCCGCAGCAGCCGGCTCTTGCCGACGCCCGCGCTGCCGCTGACGAAGAGCCCGCGCCCCTGGTCTGCGTGCACCGCGGCCCGCAGACGGGTGAGTTCATCCGTACGGCCGACGAAACCCCACCGACTCATCCGGGCAGCATATCGATGCAATTCGGTGCGGAGGCACCCGGTCACCCACGGGAGTGGAGTAGGTGCGGGTCCGACACTGAGTATCCGCGTCGTGCCGGTGCGGTATCCGCGCCGGGCCACCCCGGGTGGGCGGGTGTGCGCGTCCCTCCGTCGATCGTCACCGGCCCGGTCGTCCCGTCCGGGTGTCCGGCGTCAGGCGGGCCGGGCCGGTCGACGCGGGGCCGCCCCGGTATCCGTATTCCCCCGGTTTCCGCAGCTCTGGCGGGTGATCGGAGCCGTCCCGGCGTTCCGGTTCATCGGATCCCCGCTTCCGGTGGCACCATGGGGGCATGGCGGCTCCACAGGTTGCACCGGTCGAGACGCCGGACACCGACGAGGTGCCGGTCGCGGACCGGCAGTGGGTGACGATCGTCTGGGACGACCCGGTCAACCTCATGACGTACGTGACCTGGGTCTTCCAGAAGCTGTTCGGTTACAGCCGGGAGAAGGCCGAGAAGCTGATGCTGGACGTGCACCACAAGGGCCGGGCCGTGGTGTCCAGCGGCGCCCGGGAACGGATGGAGCACGACGCGGCCCAGTTGCACGCGTACGGCCTCTGGGCGACGGTGGACCGCTCGTGAGCGTGAGGAGTGAGCCGGGTTTGCGAGCCCCGCAGTCGCGAACGGAGATGGCCCGGTGAGCGCGAGGAGTGAGCCGTTCCTGCGAGCCCCGCAGTCGCGAACGGAGATCACCCGGTGAGCATGTTCCGTCGTCAGGGTGACCGTTACGTGGCGACCTTCGCCGTGGACGAGGCGCGGGTGCTGCGCAAGGTCGCCGGTGAGGTGGTCGGGCTGCTCACCGACGGCTTCGACCCGGCCGACCCGGTCGTCGGTCGGCTCTTTCCCGAGGCGTACCCGGACGACCCGGCGGGCACCGCGGAGTTCCGCCGGTACACCGAGGGCGACCTGAAGACCGCCAAGATCGACCAGGCCGGCGCGGTGCTCGCCGCGCTGCCCGACTCCGCCGGTGGCGAGGTGCGGCTGGACGCCGAGGCGGCCGAGGCGTGGCTGCGGGCGCTCAACGACGCCCGGCTCGCGATGGGCGTCCGGTTGGAGATCAAGGACGGCACTGACCTGGGCGAGGAGCTCGACGACGCGGTCGCCGACGACCCGACCTCGTCCCGGGTGTTCCAACTGTCGGTCTACGCCTACCTCGGCTATCTCCAGGAATCGCTGCTCAATGCCCTGATCGACTGAACTGTGACGGTCACCGCCTCGCCGGTTGCGGTGGACGGGCGCTAGGCTGGGTCACGTGCTGAGCATCGACCGGTCGATCGTCGAGGCGATCGTCGCCCACGCGCGCCGGGACCACCCGGACGAGGCGTGCGGGGTGGTCGCCGGACCCGTCGGCGGCGACACCCCGACCCGGCACATCCCGATGGACAACGCGGCCCGCTCGATGACGTTCTACGAGTTCGACTCGATGGAGCACCTGCGGGTGTGGCGGGAGATGGACGACCGCGACGAGGAGCCGGTCGTCATCTACCACTCGCACACCGCCACCGAGGCGTACCCGTCCCGCACGGACGTGGCCTTCGCCGGTGAGCCGGGCGCGCACTACCTGCTGGTCTCCACCCGCGAGCCGGACACCGAGGAGATCCGGTCGTTCCGGATCGTCGACGGCGTGGTGACCGAGGAGCCGGTGCGGATCGTGGACGCCGGGGTGGACCCGCACGCGGTCCAGTCCTACATGTTCGGGCAGAGCCCGGCGACGGTCGACTACGAGTGTTCCGGCAGCTGATCCCCAGCTCCGCACACCCTTTCCGTCCGGCACCGAGGCACACCCGACCAAGGAGTACGTCATGGCCATCGAGGTTCGCATCCCCACCATCCTGCGCAGCTACACCGGCGGCGCGAAGGTCGTCGAGGGCGCCGGGGACACCCTGGGCGACCTGCTCAACGACCTGGACTCCCGGCACGCCGGCCTGAAGGGCCGGCTGGTCACCGAGGCCGGCGCGCTGCACCGCTTCGTCAACGTCTACGTCAACGACGAGGACGTCCGGTTCCTCGGCGCGCTGGACGCCAAGCTCAACGACGGTGACAGCGTGACCGTCCTGCCGGCCGTCGCCGGTGGGGCGTTCGGCTTCGCCGCCGCGGCGGCGATCAGCCAGCACCGGGCCGGCCGGCACGGCCCCGCCGGGGCGACCGCCTCGTCCGCGGTCGTCCGGCGCGTGGCCGTCGCCGCCCGCTGAGGGCGGGCGTCATGACGCGGTACGACAGCCTGCTCGACGCCTGCGGCGGCACCCCGCTGGTGGGTCTGCCCCGGCTCTCGCCGACGGTGCCCGACGGGGCACCGCCGGTGCGGCTCTGGGCCAAGCTGGAGGACCGGAACCCGACCGGCAGCATCAAGGACCGCGCGGCCCTGTTCATGGTCCGGGCGGCGGAGCAGGCCGGCCGCCTCCGGGCGGGCGACACGATCCTGGAGCCGACCAGCGGCAACACCGGCATCTCGTTGGCCATGGTGGCCAAGCTGCGCGGCTACCGGCTGGTCTGCGTGATGCCGGAGAACGTCTCCACCGAACGGGTCCAGCTCCTCCGGATGTACGGTGCGGAGATCATCTTCTCGCCGGCGGCGGGCGGCTCGAACCAGGCGGTCGCCACCGCCAAGCAGATCGCGACCGAGCACCCCGACTGGGTGATGCTCTACCAGTACGGCAACGAGGCCAACGCGCGGGCGCACTACGAGACCACCGGCCCGGAGCTGCTGCACGACCTGCCCACCATCACGCACTTCGTGGCGGGCCTGGGCACCACCGGCACCCTGATGGGCACCGGGCGGTTCCTGCGGGAGAAGGTCGAGGGCATCCAGGTGGTGGCGGCCGAGCCCCGCTACGGCGAACTGGTCTACGGGCTGCGCAACATCGACGAGGGCTACGTCCCCGAGCTGTACGACGCGACGGTACTCAACCGGCGCTTCTCCGTCGGCACCCGGGACGCGGTGCTGCGTACCCGGCAGCTGGTGGAGGTGGAGGGGATCTTCGCCGGCTTCTCCACCGGGGCGATCCTGCACGCCGCCCTGGCCGTGGCCCACGAGGCGGTGCGGGACGGCCGCCGGGCCGACGTCGCCTTCGTGGTCTGCGACGGCGGCTGGAAGTACCTCTCCACCGGGGCGTACGGCGGCACGCTCGCCGACGCCGAGAACGCCCTGGAGGGGCAGCTCTGGGCCTGACCCGCCGGGAGCCCGGTCAGCGGACCGCCGACCGGGCTCCGTGGGTGTCACGTTGATGACAACTTCCAGAAGATGATTCTGGCTCCGCCGTCGCTGCGCGTAGGCTGCGCACCGTGGCGTACGCGTCGGTTGAGATCATCAGCCCACCTGGCCCCGGCGTGTCGACTACCTATCGTAATTGTGGGGCGACTGGATGCGGCTGACCGTCCTGGGCTGTGCGGGGAGCTTTCCCGGTCCCGAGTCCCCCTGCTCGGCCTACCTCGTCGAGGCGCAGGGCTTCCGTCTGCTGGTCGACTTCGGGTCCGGCTCGCTGTCCACCCTCCAGCGCTACGCCGGGCTGCACGCCCCGGACGCCATCCTCCTGACGCACCTGCACTGCGACCACATCCTCGACGCGGCGTCGTACGTGGTCGTCCGACGGTACGCCCCGGACGGCCCCTATCCGGCGCTGCCGGTCTACGCGCCGCCGGGCGCCCCGGACCGGCTCGCCACCGCCTACGGTCAGGACGGTGCCGACGTGGAGGACGTCTACCAGTTCTACGGCCTCCAGCCGGGCACCTTCCCGATCGGCCCGTTCACCGTCACCGTCGACCGGGTGAACCATCCGGTCGAGACGTACGGGGTACGGCTGGAGCACGAGGGTCGGGTGCTCTGCTACTCCTCCGACACGGCCCCCTGCGAGGCACTGCTGCGGCTCGCCCAGGACGCCGACGTCTTCCTCTGCGAGGCCAGTTACCTCGACGGGGTGGACAATCCCCCGGACCTGCACCTGACCGGTCGGGAGGCCGGCGAGGCGGCCACCAAGGCCGGGGTGGGCCGGCTGCTGCTGACCCACCTGGTGGTGGCCTGGGGCAGCGAGTCGCACACCATCGCGGCGGCGGCCGGGGCGTACACCGGCCCGCTGGAAGTGGTCCGGGCCGGCGCCAGCTACGACATCTGACCCGGCGCGGGTGCGGCGAGACGGCCCGGCAGTCGACGGTCGGCTGAGGAGACCGCGGCGCGCGGCGATCACGGCACCGCATAGGGTGCAGGGATGGCACGACCTGACGGGCGTCGACCCGACCAACTCCGACCGGTGACGTTGACCCGGGGCTGGAGCACCCACCCGGAGGGCTCGGTGCTCGTCGAGTTCGGCGGCACCCGGGTGCTCTGCACGGCGAGCGTCACCGAGGGCGTGCCGCGCTGGCGCAAGGGCTCCGGGCTCGGCTGGGTCACCGCCGAGTACGCGATGCTGCCCCGGGCCACCAACACCCGCTCCGACCGGGAGAGCGTCCGCGGCAAGATCGGCGGGCGGACCCACGAGATCTCCCGGCTGATCGGCCGCAGCCTGCGCGCCTGCGTCGACCTGAAGGCGCTCGGCGAGAACTCGGTCGTGCTCGACTGCGACGTGCTCCAGGCCGACGGCGGCACCCGTACCGCCTCGATCACCGGCGCGTACGTGGCCCTGTACGACGCGGTGAGCTGGCTGGCCGCCCGCAAGTCGCTGGCCGGCAAGCCGGAGAAGGTGATGCACCGGTCGGTGGCCGCCGTCAGCGTCGGGATCGTCGCGGGCGAGCCGCTGCTGGACCTCTGCTACGTCGAGGACGTGGCCGCCGAGGTGGACATGAACGTCGTCTGCACGGGCGAGGGCGACTTCGTCGAGGTGCAGGGCACCGGGGAGGACGGGGTCTTCTCCCGGGCACAGCTCGACGCGTTGCTGGACGTCGCGTCGTTGGGCTGTCTGGAACTGGCCGAGGCCCAGCGGAAGGCGCTCGCATCATGAACAAGGTCCTGCTCGCCACCCGGAACCGCAAGAAGCTGGTCGAACTCCAGCGCATCCTCGACGGCGCGCTCGGCGCGCACCGGATCGCCCTGCTCGGCCTGGACGACGTCGAGGAGTACCCGGAGCTGCCGGAGACCGGCCTCACCTTCGGTGAGAACGCCCTGATCAAGGCGCGGGAGGGCTGCCGGCGGACCGGTCTGCCCACCATCGCCGACGACTCCGGCATCGCGGTCGACGCGCTCAACGGCATGCCGGGGGTGTTCAGCGCCCGCTGGGCGGGCCGGCACGGCGACGACCGGGCCAACCTCCAACTGGTGCTGGACCAGATCGCCGACCTGCCCGACGAGCACCGGGGCGCGGCCTTCGTCTGCACCGTCGCGCTGGTGCTGCCCGGCGGCAAGGAGCACCTGGTCGACGGTCGCCAGCCCGGCCGGCTGCTGCGCGCCCCGCGCGGCGACGGCGGCTTCGGCTACGACCCGATCTTCGTCGGCGACGGCCAGGACCGCACCAACGCGGAGCTGACCCCGCAGGAGAAGGACGCGATCAGTCACCGGGGCAAGGCGCTGCGCGAGTTGGCGAGGCTGGCCGCCAAGGTGCTGCCCGCCGGCTGAGCCCGCCGTCGACCGACTCGTCGCCCCGCAGGCTTGTGCGACGCGACGACGCCCGGCCGTCGACCCACTCATCGTCGTCGCCGGGATCTGCGACGACGCCCGTCGGTCGAGTAAGGAGCGCCGCCGCGACTAGGGCGTGTCCTGCCGATCTTGTAGCGGTTGGTCGTTGACGATGTGCCGGTGGTACGTCGTGGTGAGCTGACCGACGAGGCGTGGGCGGTGATCGCCCCGCTGCTTCCCGAGCCGGGCGGTGCGCGGGGGCGGTGGCGGGATCATCGCCAGGTCATCAACGGGATCTTGTGGAAGCTGCGTACGGGTGCGCCGTGGCGTGACCTGCCGGAACGCTTCGGGCCGTGGAAGACCTGCCACGAACGGCTGCGCCGGTGGAGCGCTGACGGAACGTGGGATCGGATTCTCGCGGCGGCGCAGGTCCACGACGATGGCACACCGGTGCAGTGGACGATCAGCATCGACTCGTCGATCGTGCGGGCGCACCAGCATGCCGCTGGCGCCCGCAAAAAAGGGGCTCCACGGCAAGTCCGGCGGCACCTGGTACGCAAGATGGCGAGGCCATCGGCCGATCCCGCGGCGGACTGAGCACGAAAATCCACCTGGCTGTCGACGGACGCGGCCGGCCGTTGTCGATCCTGCTCACCCCGGGCCAGGCCGGTGACAACCCGCAGCTGTTGGCGCTGCTGGATGCGATCCGGATCAACGAGCCCGGGCCGGGTCGGCCCCGCAAGCGACCGGAGGTGCTGATCGCGGACAAGGGCTATGCGCATGACTCGACCCGTCGAGCCCTGCGACAACGCGGGATCCGGCACGTCATCCCGGAACGCTCGGACCAGGTCGCCCGCCGGGCCGCCAAGGGCAGCCACGGCGGGCGACCACCGGCCTTCGACAAGGCGATCTACCGCAAGCGCAACGTCGTGGAACGCTGCTTCAACCGGCTAAAGCAGTGGCGTGACCTGGCCACCCGCTACGCCAAGCGCGCATCCCTCTACCGGTCCGGCCTGGTCCTCATCGCCGCCATCATCTGGCTTCCATGATCGGCAGGACAGGCCCTAGTTACCAGAAGTAGTTTCGGTGACGCCCCCACCTCCCCACCCACCATCCTTTGCTCTGCTGCTCCCTAGGCGACAGGCACACAGAGTGTCCGCCCAAGGATTGCTGTCCTTGGTGCCGCTTATGACTTTTACCTGTTCAGGCGAATGTCGCGTCAGTGGCAGCAGAGCAAAGGGTCTGTGCCGGTGTGGTGGCTCTCGGGAGGTTGCTTACTCTCGGTAGCGTGGTGCGGCGAGTCGGGCTTGACTACTGATCGTTATGGTTGCGTCGCCGTCGCCGTCGCCGTCGCCGTCGCCGTCGCCGTCGCCGTCGCCGTCAGCTCAGCGGCCCGATCTGCCGTTCGACGGCGGCGCGCAGGTCCGGGCCGGCCAGTACCGACCGGGCCGACTCCAGCACCGGGGCGAGGAAGACATCCGGCCCGGGTGCGCCGGCCGCCGGGCCGAGCGCGTCCAGCGCGGCCCGCCCCGCCGGCGAGGGCTCCAGCGGCGCACGCAGTTGCAGTCCCCGGACAGCCGCCAGCAGCTCCACGGCGAGCAGGCTGGTCAGGTTGTCCAGCACGGTGCGCAGCTTCTTGGCCCCCGCCCAGCCCATCGAGACGTGGTCCTCCTGCATGCCGCTGGTCGGCAACGAGTCGACCGAGGCGGGCGCGGCCAGCCGGCGGTTCTCCGCGACGATCCCGGCGGCGGTGTACTGGGCGATCATCAGCCCGGAGTTGACCCCCGCGTCGGGCGACAGGAACGCCGGCAGCTCCCGGTTGCGGGTGACGTCGAGCAACCGGTCCACCCGGCGTTCGGCGATCGCCCCCACCTCGGCGGCGGCGATGGCCAGGTAGTCGGCGGCGAAGCCGAGCGGAGCGCCGTGGAAGTTGCCCGTCGACTCGACCCGGCCGTCCGGCAGCACCACCGGGTTGTCCACCACCGAGACCAGCTCCCGGCCGGCCACCGTCGCGACGAAGTCCAGGGTGTCCCGGGCCGCGCCGGCCACCTGCGGGGCACACCGCATCGAGTACGCGTCCTGCACGGCGTGCGCCAGGTCGTCACGGTGCGAGTCCATCACCCGGGAGTCCTGGAGCAGCCGGTGGATGTTCGCCGCCGAGGCGGCCTGCCCCGGATGCGGCCGGATGGCGTGCAGCTCGGGCAGGAACGGCCGCTCCGAGCCGAGCATCGCCTCGATGGCCAGCGCGGCGGTCACATCGGCCATGGTGAACAGGTGCCGGGCGTCCGCGACGGCCAGCAGCAGCATGCCGAGCATCCCGTCGGTGCCGTTGATCAGCGCCAGCCCCTCCTTCGCGGCCAACGCGACCGGTGCCAGCCCGGCGGCGCGCAGCGCGTCGGCCGCGTCGACCCGTTCGCCGCCGGGGCCGAGCACCCAGCCCTCGCCGAGCAGCACCAGCGCGCAGTGCGCCAGCGGTGCCAGGTCACCGGACGCGCCGAGCGAGCCGTGCTCCGGCACCCACGGGGTGACGTCGGCGTTGAGCAGGTCGACCAGCGCCTGGGCGACCAGCGGCCGGATCCCGGAGCGGCCCAGCGCCAGCGAACGGACCCGTAGCAGCATCATCGCCCGGACCACCTCGCGGGGCATCGGGGTGCCCACCCCGGCGGCGTGCGAGCGGATCAGCGCGTGCTGCAACTCGGCCCGGCGTCGCGGGGCGACGAAGGTGTTCGCCAGCGCCCCGAATCCGGTGGAGACGCCGTACACCGGACGGCCGGCGGCTTCGATGCCGTCCACGATGGACCGGCTGGCGACCATCGCGTCGACGGCGGCCGGGGCGAGCACCACCCCGGCGTCGCCGCGCGCCACGGCGAGCACGTCGGCGGGGGTGATTCCGGTGGGCTGGACGGTCACAGTCGACATTGCGGCACTCCGTTGTGCAGAACCTGACGGATCAGTGGGACACCCGGCCGGTAGGCCAGGTACAGGTGGGACGGGGCGTCGAGGATCATCAGGTCGGCGCGTACGCCGGGGCGCAGCAGCCCGACGTCGGTGCGGCGCAACGCCCGTGCGCCGCCGGCCGTCGCGGCCCAGACCGCCTCCGCCGGGGTCATCCCCATCTCGCGGACGGCCAGCGCGACGCAGAACGGCATCGACGAGGTGTACGACGACCCGGGGTTGCAGTCCGTGGCCAGCGCCACGGTCACCCCCGCGTCGAGCAGCCGCCGGGCGTCCGGGTACGGCGACCGGGTGGAGAACTCGGCCCCCGGCAGCAGCGTCGCCACGGTGCCGCCCGACCCGTCGCCGGTGGCCGGATCGGCGGTGGTGGCCGAACCGGCCAGCGCGTCGACGTCGGCGTCGGACAGGTGGGTGCAGTGGTCGACGCTGGCCGCCCCCAACTCCACCCCGAGCCGCACCCCCGGCCCCGGGCCGAGCTGGTTGGCGTGCAGCCGCAGGCCCAGCCCGGCGGCCTGCCCGACGGTGAGGATCGCCCGAGCGTGGTCGGCGTCGAACGCGCCCCGCTCGCAGAACACGTCCACCCAGCGGGCGTACGGCGCGGCGGCGGTGAGCATCGGCCCGCAGACCAGCCCCACGTAGTCGTCGGGACGGCCCGCGTACTCGGCGGGCACGACGTGCGCGCCGAGGAAGGTCGTCTCGGCGGTCACCTCGGCGGCGATCCGTAGCGAGCGGGCCTCGTCGGCGACGGTCAGGCCGTACCCACTCTTGATTTCCATGGTGGTGGTGCCCTGCCGCATCGCCTCGTCGCGTAGCCGCCCCACGGTGTCCCGCAGGTCGTCGTCGGAGGCCGCCCGGGTCGCGCCGACCGTGGTCCGGATGCCACCCCCGGTGTACGGCTCGCCGGCCATCCGGGCCGCGAACTCGGCCGCCCGGTCCCCGGCGAAGACCAGGTGGGCGTGGCTGTCGACGAACCCGGGCAGCACCGCGCCGCCCTCGGCGTCGATCCGCCGGTCGGCGGCCGGCGCGTACCGGGCCGGCCCGATCCAGACCACCCGGCCCGCCTCCACCAGCAGGGCGACCCCCCGCCGCAGGCCCAGCGGCCCGTCCCCGCCGGCGGTCGGCACGTTGGTGACCAGCTCGCCGATGTTGTCGACCAGGAGACTGCTCACGCCACCCCTCCCGTCGCCGACCGCCGCGCTCCGCGCGTGACCGGCCCGGTGCGGCTAGGCACCGGTCACCGCCGCGACCGCCGCGCGCAGCTCCGCCGGCACGTCCACGGTCAGGTGCCGGCCGTCGCGCACCACCTGCCGACCGTCGACCACCACCTGGTCGACGTCGGCGGCGGTGGCCGCGAAGAACACCCCCGCCGGCGGCACCCCGGCGGTACGCGGGCTGTCCAGCCGGACCGTGACCAGATCGGCGCGTTCCCCGACGGCCAGCCGGCCGGTGTCGGACCACCCCAGCGCGGCGTGCCCGGCGACCGTGGCCGCGTCACGCAGCGCGGCGACGGTGAAGTGCCCACGCCGCCGGGTACGCAGCCGCTCGTCCAGCTCCACCGCGCGGGCCTCCTCGAACAGGTCGACCACGGCGTGACTGTCGCTGCCCAGGCTCAGCGGGATACCGGCGTCGGCCATCAGCCGGGCCGGTCCGATCCCGTCGGCCAGGTCCCGTTCGGTGGTGGGGCACAGACACACCCCGGTCCGGTGCCCGCCCAGCAGGGCCAGGTCGGCACCGGTCGGATGGGTGGCGTGCACGGCGGTGACGTCCGGGCCGAGCACGCCACGGTCGGCGAGCAGCGCGGTCGGGGTGCGCCCGTGCACGGACCGGCAGGCGTCGTTCTCGGCGGGCTGCTCCGACAGGTGCACGTGCAGCGGGACACCCTGCCGGTAGGCCCAGCCGGCGACGGTGGCGAGCTGCTCCGCGGGCACCGCGCGCACCGAGTGGACGGCCGCCCCGCGCAGCACGTGCGCCCCGGCGGGCCGGAACGCGTCGACCCGCTCCGCCCAGCGCCGCGCGTCCCCGTCGCCGAAGCGCCGCTGCGCCCCCGCCAACGGATCGCCGGCCACCGAGGCGGTCAGGTAACAGGCGTCCAGCAGGGTGATCCGGATGCCGGCCTGCGCCGCCGCCTCGACCAGCGCCGCGCCCATCGCGTTCGGATCGTCGTACGGCCGGCCGTCGGGGCCGTGGTGCAGGTAGTGGAACTCGCCCACACAGGTGATCCCGGCCAGCGCCATCTCGGCGTACGCGGCCCTGGCCAGGGCCAGGTAGGAGTCGGGGTCGAGCCGGCCGGCGACGTCGTACATCACGTCCCGCCAGCTCCAGAAGTCACCCCGACCGCCGTGGGTACGCCCGCGCAGCGCCCGGTGGAAGGCGTGCGAGTGGGCGTTGGCGAGGCCGGGCAGGGTGAGGCCGGGCAGCCGTACCGCGTCGGCCAGCACCTCGACCCCGGCGGGCGGGGCCGCCCCCCGGGCCAGCGGGGTGACCACGGTGAACCGGCCGTCCTCGGCCTCGATCAGCACGTCCGGGGTGGGCGCGGCGTGATCGGGCAGCCACGCCTGTTCGGCCAGCCAGCGGGTCAGCGGCATGCCAGCTCCTCCAGCACCCGGGCCAGCGCGACCACCCCGGCCGCGCAGTCGTCGTCGGTGGCCGACTCGGCGGGGGAGTGCGACACCCCGGTCGGGTTGCGCACGAACAGCATCGCGGTGGGCAGCCGCGCGGCGAGCACCCCGGCGTCGTGGCCGGCCCCAGTGGGCAGCACCGGCGCGGCCAGCAGTTCCGCCAACCGGCCGGTCAGCCCGGCGTCAAAGGCGACCAGCGGCGTCGCCGACTCCGGGGTCACGGTCAGCTCGGTGCCGTCCCGGCGGGCGCGTTCGGCGACCTTGGCGTGCACCGCCTCGACCAGCTCGCGCAGGGTCTCCGGTGCGGCGGCGCGGGCGTCGAGCCAGCAGGTCACCCGCGACGGGACCGCGTTGGTGGCGTTGGGTTCCACCGCGACCCGGCCCACAGTGGCGTGCGCGCCCCGCAACCGGGCCTCCTTGTTCGCCGCCAGCACGGTGAACGCGTAGGTGAGCATCGGGTCGCGGCGGTCGGCCATCCGGGTCGTACCGGCGTGGTTGCCCTCGCCACGCAGCTCGAAGCGCCATCGGCCGTGTGGCCAGATGGCACTCGCCACCCCGACCGGCGCACCGGCGTCGACCAGCGCCCGCCCCTGCTCGACGTGCAGCTCCACGAAGGCGGCGAACCGGTCGGCCAGCGCCGGGTCGGCCCCCGCCGGGCGGGCACCCAGCGCCTCGGCGAAGCCCACCCCGGCGGCGTCGCGCAGCCCGGCCGCGCGGTCCGGGTCGATCTCGCCGGTGAGCAGCCGCGACCCCAGACACGGTACGCCGAACCGGGCGCCCTCCTCCTCGACGAACGCGGCCACCACCACCGGCCGGAGCGGGCTGGCCCCGGCGGCCCGCAGCTCGTCCACGGCGAGGAACGCGCTGACGATGCCGAGCGGCCCGTCGTACGCCCCGCCGTGCGGCACCGAGTCGAAGTGGCTGCCGGTGAGCACCGCCCCGGTGCCGGCTGCCGCGCCGACCCGCCCCGCGTCGCCGTCCCGCGCATCGCCGGGCGGGTCGCCCCACCGGGCGAACAGGTTGCCGTTGCCGTCCTCGCTGACCGGCATGCCCCGCAGGTCGGCCTGTGCCCGGAACCACTCCCGCAGCCGCAGCTCCGGCGCGGTCAGCGCGTACCGCAGATAGCCGCCGCTGCCGGCGTCCCGGCCGACCGGCGCGATCTCGTCCCACAACTCGCGGAACCTCACGGGGCTTCTCCATTGTTCGTGACTGCGGTGCTCCGCTGCGCTGCGCTCCTCGCACTCACGGGGTTCCTCCGTTGTTCGTGACTGCGGTGCTCCGCTGCGCTGCGCTCCTCGCACTCACGCGTGCCCCTCCGCCATGGGGATGCGGACGTCGGTGCGCCCGGCGACGTCGCGGGCGGTGTCGTAGCCGGCGTCGACGTGCCGGATGACCCCCATCGCCGGGTCGTTGGTGAGCACCCGTTCGATCTTCTGCCCGGCCAGCGCGGTGCCGTCGGCGACGCACACCTGACCGGCGTGCAGCGACCGGCCGATGCCCACCCCACCGCCGTGGTGGATGGACACCCAGGACGCGCCACTGGCGGTGTTGACCAGCGCGTTGAGCAGCGGCCAGTCGGCGATCGCGTCGGAGCCGTCGGCCATCGCCTCGGTCTCCCGGTACGGGCTGGCGACGCTGCCGCAGTCCAGGTGGTCCCGGCCGATCACGACCGGCGCGGACAGCTCCCCGGCGGCGACCATCTCGTTGAACCGCACCCCGGCGACGTCCCGCTCGCCGTAGCCCAGCCAGCAGATCCGGGCCGGCAGCCCCTGGAAGGCGACCCGTTCGCCGGCCAGCCGCATCCACCGGGCCAGCGACTCGTTCCCGGGGAACAGGTCGAGGATGGCCCGGTCGGTGGCGGCGATGTCGGCCGGGTCACCGGAGAGCGCCGCCCAGCGGAACGGCCCTCTGCCCTCGCAGAACAACGGCCTGATGTACGCGGGCACGAAGCCGGGGAAGTCGAACGCCCGCGCGTACCCGCCGAGCTGCGCCTCGCCCCGGATCGAGTTGCCGTAGTCGAACACCTCCGCGCCCGCGTCGAGGAAGCCGACCATCGCCTCGACGTGCCTCGCCATCGACGCCCGCGCCCGGTCGGTGAACTCGGCCGGCTTGGCCGCCGCGTAGTCCCGGGCGTCGGCCAACTCCACCCCCTCCGGCAGGTACGACAGCGGGTCGTGCGCGCTGGTCTGGTCGGTCACCACGTCGACGGCGACGCCCCGGCGCAACAGCTCGGGGAAGACGGTGGCGGCGTTGCCGACCACGCCGACGCTGAGCGCCCGCCGCTCCCGCTTCGCGGCCGACACCCGGGCGACGGCGTCGTCGAGCGAGTCGGCTACCTCGTCGAGGTAGCGGTCGTGCACCCGCCGGTCGAGCCGGGTCCGGTCCACGTCCACGATCAGGCACACCCCGTCGTTCATGGTGACCGCGAGGGGCTGCGCCCCGCCCATCCCGCCGCAGCCGGCGGTGAGGGTCAACGTTCCGGCGAGGCTGCCGCCGAAGCGCTTCGCGGCGACCGCGGCGAACGTCTCGTAGGTGCCCTGGAGGATGCCCTGGGTGCCGATGTAGATCCACGAGCCGGCGGTCATCTGCCCGTACATGGTCAGGCCGAGCGACTCCAGCCGGCGGAACTCCGGCCAGGTGGCCCAGTCGCCGACCAGGTTGGAGTTGGCCAGCAGCACCCGGGGGGCCCACTCGTGGGTCCGCATGACCCCGACCGGGCGGCCGGACTGCACCAGCATCGTCTCGTCGTCACGCAGCCCGGTGAGGGTGCGCACCAGCGCGTGGTACGACGGCCAGTCCCGGGCCGCCCTCCCGGTGCCGCCGTAGACCACCAGGTCGTCGGGGCGTTCGGCCACCTCCGGGTCGAGGTTGTTCATCAGCATCCGCAGGGCGGCCTCCTGCGGCCACCCCCGCGCGGTACGGGTGGTGCCGCGGGCGGCGCGGACGGGCTGGTGCATGACGTACTCCTCTCAGCCGAGGAACAACTGACGACGGGCGGCGGACGACTCGAACGCCTCCAGGCGGCGCTGGGTCTGGAGCGGGGCGGCGTCGCAGATCGCCTGGAGCACCACCATCGCCAGGGTCATCGGGGCGGTGTGCAGGTCGAAGACGAGGTCGGTGCCGACGGCGGCGGGGAGCACCAGTTCGGCGTACTCGGTGGCGGGGCTGACCGGGGAGTCGGTGATCGCGACGACGGTGAGGCCGGCGTCGCGGGCGGCCCGCAGCGCGTCCAGGGTCTCCCGGGGGTAGCGGGGCAGCACGAAGGCGAGCAGCGCGTCCGCCCCGGCCGAGGCGGCCTGTTCGAGCCGGTCGGTGAGCAGGCTGCCGCCGTCGTCGAGGACCCGCACGTCGGGCAGCACCTTGGCGGCGAAGTAGGCGAAGTAGGCGGCCAGCGGCGCGGCGGCCCGTAGCCCGAGCACCGGCAGCGGGCGGCTCGCCGCGAGCAGCCGGCCGGCGGCGGCGATCCGGTCCCGGTCGGCCAGCTCGCCGGCCAGCCGCTCCAGGTTGGCCATCTCGGCGCGTACCGCGAGTTGCAGTTCGTTGTTGTCGTCGGGGCGACCGTCGGGGCCGGCGGCGGTCAGCTCGCGCAGCCGGCGGCGCAGCGCGGGGTAGCCGTCGTGGCCGAGCGCCACGGCGAACCGGGTCACCGACGGCTGGCTGACCCCGGCCAGCTCGGCGACCTCGGCCGCGGACAGGTACGCCACGCTGGCGGCGTGCTGCACCAGGCAGTGCGCGATGCGCCGCTGGGTGGGGGTGAGCCGGACGCCGTGGAAAAGGTCGAGCAGCCCGTCCGGCGGCGCGGCGACGGCTCCTTCATTCATACCGCGACTCTATGCATGAAATATTTCACGGGCAAGCACCGGCTTCCCGCCACGAGGCAGGCACCGGCTTCCCGTCCGGCGGCGACGCCGGGCTCAGCGGGCGGCGCGGACGATCTCGGCGGTGGCGTCCCGACGGACCGCGTCGTAGAACTCCCGGGACTTCCGCTCGTCGGCGAAGACCACGCTCTCGGTGCCCACCCGACCGGTGCCCCGGGACGGGCTGGTGACGAAGGTGAGGTTGCCGCCCCGCAGGCCGCGCAGCTCGGTCGCCAGCCCCAGCAGCGACATCTCCCGGTCGACGGAGACCGACGCCGAGACGGCCCGGACGAAGTCGTCGAGCCTGCCCGGGCTGGTCAGGATGCCGCCGGTGGCCGCCTTGTCGAGGATCGCCCGGATCACCTGCTGCTGGTGCCGGATCCGGGCGAAGTCGCCGTCCGGGAACTGCTTGCGCTGCCGGGAGTAGTCCAGCGCCGTCGCGCCGTCCATCGTCTGCCGGCCGGCCGGGAAGGTGCGCAGCGGAGGATGGATCGAGGTGAAGCGGTGGTCGACGGTGACGTCCACCCCGCCCAACGCGTCGATGATCTCCTGGAAGCCGGCGAAGTCGACCACCGCCACGTGGTCGACGTGGACCCTGGTGAACTCCTCGACGGTCTGCACCATCAGTGGAATCCCGCCCCAGGCGAACGCCGCGTTGATCTTCGCGGGCCGGCCGCCGTGCCGGCCGTCGGTCGACCGGGGCACGTCGACCCAGGTGTCCCGGGGGATCGAGACGAGCTGCGCGCTCTTCCGGTCCCCGGGCAGGTGGGCCAGGATGATCGTGTCGGTCCGGGATCCCCCGGTCCGTTCCGGATCCCGGGAGTCGCTGCCCAGGATCATGATGTTCGTGGCGTCCCGGGCCACCACCGGTGGCCGGCTCTCCGTCGGTACCCCGGTGAAGGCGTCCACCCGTTCGACGTCCTTTTCGACCGACCGCAGGTAGAGCGCGCCCGCCCCGACCCCGCCCGCCCCGACCAGGGCCAGTGCCAGCAGCGCCACCAGGGCGATCCGCCGGCCCCGCCGCCGTCGCCGTGGCGACGACCCGGGGGAGTCGACGTTCTCGGGGGAGCCGGCCGGAACTGATTCCGAGAACTGTTCGCCTTCTGGCATGGCCGCATGTTACTGAGTCGTCACCCAGCCGGGCAGCCTGCGTACGCCCGACGGGCCACGGGCCGAAAAGCCGCCGTACGCTGGACGTTCAGTCGCTGGTCACCTGCGGCTGGTAGAACCTCGCCGTGGATGCGACGAGACTGCGCCGGGCCATCGCCCGTACCCCGTTGGCGCCGGTGGCCGCCTTCCCCGGCGACGGCATCGGCGTCGCCTGGTGAGGCCCGACCGACGGTGATCCGGGCCGGGCGTCCGCCGCTGCGGCGACACCGCCCGGCCGAGCCGTACTCCGCCGGGCGGGTGTTGCCCCCGGGCCGGTCACGGATCGATGATGGCCGAACCGCCACCACCGACGGAGGAGTCGAGATGCAGGTTCTCCACCACCCCCGCGTGGCCTGGGACATGGCCCGCCTGATCGTCTCGGCCGCTCCCGACGACCGGCTCTTCGACTGGCTGTGCACCGAAGTCGACGCGCTGCTCGGCCCCGAGCACGCGCGGGCACTCCGGGACACCCGGCAGCGGCTGCTGCCCTGGGCCCGGACCGCCCCCGACGCCGCCGCCGTCGAGGCCGGCCGCTGGCGGGTCCGCCTGGAGGACCTGCTGCGTACCCGGCCGGAGACCGCCGAACCGCTACGGTCGCTCACCGTGATCGCGTCGGGACTCCACCGCAACCGGATCGGCTGACCGGCTTAGCTTTCGCTTAGCCGGCTTGTCCCCCGGTCGTCCACTGCGGCAGCATCGGTCGGCGTGACCGATGGCAGCGTGTCCCAGGAACCCGGCTCCGGGCCGGGCGGCCGCGCCCCCGCCGACCGCTCCGGGCCGGGGCGTCGCCGCGCCCGGGGTGGCGGACGCCGCCGCTGGCTGGCCGCCGGTGGCGTCGCCGCGCTGGCCACCGTGCTCGGGCTGAGCCTCGCGCTGCGCTCCGGCGCCGCCCCCGCCTGTGCCGCCCCGCCGGTCGGGCTGGCCGGTGCCGGGCCGGTGGCCGCCGGGCGGCTACCACTGGCGGCCCCACCCACCGGGAGTACGGTCCACAAGGGAAAAGCCACCTTCTACGACTCCAAGGGGGCCGGCGGGAACTGCTCCTACCCGTCCGCCCCGGCCAACCGGCTCTACGTGGCGCTCGGCCCCGGCGAGTACAGCGCCGGCGCGGCCTGCGGTGGGTACCTCGACGTCACCGGCCCCCGGGGCACCGTCCGGGTCCTGATCATGGACCAGTGCCCGGAGTGCGCCCCCGGGCACGTCGACCTGTCCCGCGAGGCGTTCGCCCGGATCGCCGACCCGGTGCAGGGCATCGTCGGCGTCAGCTACCGCGCGGCGGTCGACCCGCCGCTGTCCGGCCCGCTCACCTTCCGGATCAAGGAGGGGGCGTCGCAGTACTGGTTCGCCGCACTGGTCGCCGAGCACGGCAACCCGCTGCGCACCGTCGAGGTACGACAGGGCTCCGGCGCCTGGCGTACCGCCGCCCGGCAGGACTACAACTACTGGCTGATCGACTCCGGGGCGGGGCCCGGCCCGTACGCCGTCCGGGTCACCGACGTCTACGGCCACCGGGTCACCGCCACCGGCATCACCATGTCCCCCGGCCGGGTCCAGCGCAGCACGGTGACGATGTACGGCGGCAGCGCCCCGGCCGCCCGGACCGCCCCGTCCGGTGAACCGCCGTCGCCAAGCCCCAGGGTCACCCCGAGCCGGACGACCAGCGCCAGCCCGTCGGCGGTGGCCACCACCACCCCGTCCGCTCCACCGGACGTGGCCGCCGCCCCCGTCCCCGCCACGTCGACGCAGCCGCTCGCGGGTCGACCGGTCGACTGCGCCTCCCGGGGCTGACCGCTCGTCGACCGTCCACCCCGCGTCGTCCGCCGTGTCGTGCTGCCTTATCCCGTGTTCTCCGCTGGGCCGACACCGGCATACGGCCTGCGGTCACGCGACGCGGTCAGGCGGCCGGGGTGTCCAGGTCGTGCCACATGAGGATCTCGTCACGGTCGTCGCCGGGTGCCACCCGCAGCGCGCCCGGCAGTCGGCCCACCTCGCGGTAACCGAGCCGGCGGTAGAAGCGCTCCAGGCCCAGCCCGCCGCGCACCGTCACGTGCAGCGCCCGCCACCCCAGCTCGGGGGCACGCCGGGCAGCCTCCCGCATCAGGGCCTGCCCGTGGCCGCGCCCCTGGGCGTCGGGATGGACCATCACCCGTTTGAGCACGCCCCAGTGCGCCTTCAGCGGGAACCGGTGGTCGGTGAGGAACAGCACCGCCACCGGTCGGTCGCCCTCGTAGCCGACCAGCAGCCGGTCCGGGCCGTCGGTGACGGCGGCGAAGGTCACCTCGGCGACGGGGCGCACGTCGCCTGCGCCGACCGGGGCGACGAAGCCGACCGCGCCGCCGGCGTTGGTCGCGTCGACCCACAGGTCGACGATGCGTTCCCGCAGCTCGGCAGTGAGATCGGGGTCGAGGACGAAGCACAGGCTCACGCTGCTGATCCTGCTACCGCGACCCGCGGTTGACCTGCGATCGTGACGTTTCCGACAGCCGGGCGTCCGGCTGCCGGAAGTGGAGTAGGGCCGACGGGACTCGAACCCGCACTGTTGCGGACCTAAACCGCACGCCTCCTGCCATTTGGGCTACGGCCCCCCACCGTGTACACCGTCACTTTCCAGGGCCATGGTGTGCGACGGCGAAGCCGTCTGCCGATCGGGAAGCCAGTGGGTGTCACAGCCTCCGCATCGTAGACCACATCCGGCGGGGGCAGCGCTGCTCGGTGGGAGGAACCGGCATAGGTGGCCGTCTGGCTGTGGCAGTTCGGGCAGAGAAGTCGCAGATTGCACGGCTGGTTGTCGAGGAAGTCGCCGTTGATGTGGTCGACGTGCAACGTCAACGGCTTGCCTTGCCGGCTGGCTCCGACACCGCATGCTTCGCACTCCTCCGGCAACCCGATGGCAGCCAGGGCGCGTTTGAGGCGCGAATCCGGAACCCTCCGCCCCTCCGAACGTTTGACCAGCAGTTGCGTCACCGGGGTGCGGACACCTCGACCACCCTTGTTGTGTACCTGGCCGGTGAAATGCGATGTGTCGATTCCCAGGCGCTTGAGCTGACGACTGATGTGGGCGTGGGAGCCACCGCTGAATCTCACACCGAGTATCTGGAGCAGGTCGGCGATACTGCGGGACTGCTCCGCCGCCTGAGCGAGCATCTCCGGCGTGTACTTGTATCGGGTCATGCGCGGAAAGTAGCGGGAACCTCTGACACCCGTCGTCGGAGTGTGACGCGCTCAGTCCAGGCCGAGGTCGCGGCGCAGCTTGGCGACGTGGCCGGTGGCCTTGACGTTGTAGAACGCGTGTTCGATCTTCCCGTCCGGGTCGATGACGAAGGTGGACCGGATCACCCCGGTCACCGTACGGCCGTAGAGCTGCTTCTCGCCGAAGGCGCCGTACGCGGTGAGTACCGCCTTGTCGACGTCGGCGACCAGCGGGAAGGTGATGGCGTCGCGTTCGCGGAACTTCGCCAGCTTGGCGGGTTGGTCGGGGGAGATGCCGACCACCTCGTAGCCGGCGGCCTGCAGCGGGGCGAGCGAGTCGCGGAAGTCGCAGGCCTGCTTGGTGCAGCCGGGGGTCATCGCGGCCGGGTAGGCGTACAGGATGACCCGGCGACCGCGCAGCGCGGCCAGGGCGAGCGTCTCCCCGGTGTCGGTGGGGAGGGTGAAGTCGGGTGCGGGGTCGCCGGGGGTGAGCCGGTCGGGCGCGGTCATGGCGACGACCCTACCGCCGGGCGGCGACGTGTCGCCCGCTCCGCGCCGGGCCGCCCCGCCCCGCTCCGCTCCGGACCGCCCGGGAGCGTCCGGCAGCCCGGGAGCGTCCGGCAGCCGGCGGGCAGGTGAACCGCGTATGGCTTGTTGCCGCATCTTGGCAACAACCGACCGGGGGAAATAGGCTGAGCGCGCCGGCCGAGCAGGAGGTCACGTGGAAACCCTGGCGATGCACATCTCGAACGGGATCATCAACGGTCCCGTCGCGGGCGTCTTCGCGGCCGTCGCACTGGCCGCCCTGACCTTCTGCGTGCTGCGCGGCCGGCGCGACCTGGACGACCGGCTCGCGCCGATGGCCGGCCTGGTCGCCGCGTTCATCTTCGCCGTGCAGATGCTCAACTTCCCGATCTTCACGGCCGGGGTCTCCGGTCACCTGCTCGGCGGCGCGCTCGCCGCGATGCTGGTCGGCCCGTGGGTGGGCGCGCTGTGTGTGTCGGTGGTGCTGATCGTGCAGGCCCTGGTCTTCGGCGACGGCGGCGTCGCCATGCTCGGCCTGAACATCACCAACATGGCGCTGCTCGGCACCGCTGCGGCGTACCTGCTGATCGCCGGCCTGCTGCGGATCCTGCCCCGCACCCCCACCGGCCTGGCCGTGACCGCCTTCGTCGCGGCGCTGGTCAGCGTGGTCGTGGCCTCCCAGGGGTTCGTCGTGCAGTACTGGCTGGGTGGCACCACCGACCTGGGCGGCAACCTCACCGGCCTGGCCGGCACGATGGCCGGCGTCCACCTGCTGATCGGCATCGGCGAGGGGCTGATCACCGCGACCACGGTCGCCACCGTGGCCAAGGTCCGGCCCGACCTGGTGTACGCGCTGCGTGCGCTGAAGCCGGCGACCCCGCCGGCTTCCGTCCCGGCTGTCGGAGGTGTGCGGTGAGGAAGCGTTCCTGGGGTTTCGTGGCGGTCGGCCTGCTGGTCGCCCTGCTGCTGGCCGGGGTGGTCAGCAACTACGCCTCGTCGCATCCGGACGGCCTGGACTCGTCGCTGCTCAAGGGCTGCACGGTGAACGCCGACGACGAGATCACCGGTGGTTCCTGCCCCGCCCGGCAGGCGAGGGACCACGAGCTGGCCGACAGTCCGCTGGCCGACTACGGCATCCGGGGCGTCGACAACGGGTTCCTCTCCACCGGCCTGTCCGGGGTGGTCGGGGTGCTGCTCACCTTCGCCGTCGGCGGCGGCCTGTTCTGGCTGCTGCGCCGCCGTGGTCCGGCCGACACCGGCACCCGGGGCGAGCGGGCCGGCTCCACCGCCGACCGGCAGCCCGCATCCGGCTCCGTCGGCTGACCCGGCGGTACGACGTGGGAGCCGGACACGCACACGTGCTCTACCGGGACACTCCCTCCCGGGTGCACCGGCTGGCCCCCGAAGTCAAGATCGCCGCGATGGTGCTGTTCACCGTGGCGGTGGTGGCCACCCCGCGCGAGGCGTTCTGGGCCTTCGGCGGGTACGCCCTGCTGGTCGCCGTCGTCGCCGCGCTGGCCCGGGTGGGTCCGCGTTGGCTGCTGCTGCGCGCCACGATCGAGCTGCCGTTCGTGCTGTTCGCGGTCGCCCTGCCGTTCCTCGGGGCGGGCCCGCGCACCGAGTTCGTCGGGTTGAGCCTGTCGGTGGACGGCCTGCACGGGGCGTGGAACATCGTCGCCAAGGGCACCCTGGGGGTGCTCGCGTCGCTGCTGCTGGCCGCGACGACCACCACCCGGGACCTGATCGTCGGCCTGGACCGGCTGCGCTGCCCGCAGATCATCACCCAGATCGCCACGTTCATGCTGCGCTACCTCGACGTGCTGGTCGGTGAGGCCCGCCGGATGCGGGTGGCCCGGGTCTCCCGGGGTGACGACCCGCGTTTCCTGTGGCAGCTGCGGGGCTTCGCGGCCGGGGTGGGCGCGCTGTTCCTGCGCGCCTTCGAACGCGGCGAGCGGGTCTACCTGGCGATGCTCTCCCGGGGCTACGCCGGCCGGATGCCGGCGGTCTGGCAGGGGTCCGGCGCGGCGACCGCCGGGCAGTGGGCGGCGGCGGCGACCGTGCCGGTCGCGGCGGTGGCGATCGCCGCGACCGCCGTCGTCCTGACATGATCGGGTACGTGCAGACCGCTGTCTCCCTGGACGTGCGTGGCGTCCGGTACGCGTACCCGGACGGTCACGTCGCCCTGGCCGGGGTGGACCTGACGGTGCCGCGCGGCGACCGGGTGGCCCTGCTCGGCCCGAACGGCGCCGGCAAGACCACGCTGGTGCTGCACCTCAACGGCATCCTCACCCCGACCGAGGGGGTGGTGAGCGTGGGCGGGCTGACGCTGTCCCGGGACCGGGACACCCTGGCCGAGGTCCGTCGCCGGGTGGGTATCGTCTTCCAGGACCCGGACGACCAGCTCTTCCTGCCCACGGTGGCCGAGGACGTGGCGTTCGGCCCGGCGAACCTGGGGCTGCGCGGCGTCGAGCTGGCCGCCCGGGTGGACGAGGCGCTGACGGCGGTGGGGATGGCCGAGCACCGGGACCGCGCCCCGCACCACCTGTCGTTCGGGCAGCGTCGTCGGGTGGCGGTGGCCACCGTGCTGGCGATGCGTCCGGAGATCCTGGTCCTCGACGAGCCGTCGTCCAACCTGGATCCGGCGGCCCGCCGGGAGCTGGCCGGGATCCTGCGCGCCCTGCCGGTGACCCTGCTGATGGTCACCCACGACCTGCCCTACGCGGCGGAGCTGTGCGACCGGGCGGTCATCCTGGACGCCGGCCGGATCGTCGCCGACGCCCCCACCGCCGACCTGCTCGCCGATGCGGCCCTGCTGGCGCGGCACCGCCTGGAACTGCCCTACGGCTTCCACCCACGACCGACCCGCTGACCCGCGCGGCCGGTTCCGGCAGGCCGGGGCCGGTCGACTCACCGGTCGCGGGGCGGGACCGGAGCGGCCAGGGTCCGGGGCGCGGCGGCGCGGGCGGCGGCGTGCAGCCGGAGCAGGCCGGCCCCGACCGCGCCCACCCCGGCGACCAGCACCCCGGTGAGCAGCACCCGCGCGGTGCCGCCGGACCAGGGCACCGGGGCGACCGCCCGGGACAGCACGGTGAGGTTGGCGACGCCGACGAAGAGGGTCAGGCACGCGCCGGCCAGCGCGAGCACGAAGTCGGCGGCGGGCCGGCCGGCCAGTGCCCAGCCGCCGGCGGCCAGCGCGCCCAGTCCGGTCAGCAGCGGCCAGAGCTGCCCGGCGAGCAGTCCGAGCAGCACCCCGGCCATCCCCTGCGCCCCGGCGTCTAGCTCCCGGCCGAGCACCAGCGCGACGGCGGCGGCACCACCGAGGGCGAGCACCGCGCCGACGCCGCGCAGCGCCCGGCCGCCCGGCCCGGTGCCGGCCGGCACCAGTCCCGCCGCCCCGACCAGCAGCGCCCCCAGGGTGGCGGCGACCCACCACGGGTACGGGTCCGGTGGCGGCACCCAGTCGAGGGTGCCGCGCAGCTCCACCGGTTCACCCCCGGCGCGCAGCGGCACGGCCCAGTCACGGACCCGGTGTTCCCGGCCCGGGTCGGCGGCCACCGGGGCGGGCACCGTGGGCTCCCGCCACAGGGACCGCTGGTCGTGCCAGCGGACCAGCCGGTCGTCGCCGATCCTGCGCCACTGCGGCGGCGCGGCCGGGTCGGCGGTGGCGGGCAGCGCGGTGTCGCCGGCCAGGGTCCGGTTCAGGTAGGTGGCGGGGGAGCGGGTGTTCTCGTACGCCCCGTCCGGGCCGACCCGCAGGTACGGCTCCCCGGAGTAGCCGATCACCTCGACCTCGCGACCGGTGTGGTTGACCAGTTCGAGTCGCGCGCCCGCCTCGACGGCCCGGACGGTCAGTCCGGGCCGGGCCGGGGTGATCCCGGTCACCGCCGTGCGGTAGTCGGTGCCGTCGGGGGCGTCCGCCCCGTGCGCGTATGCCGGGGCGGCGGTGCCGAGCAGGGCGAGCAGCACGGCGGTGAGCAGCAGGACGGCCCGCCGCAGGGGTGCCGGGGTCACTTGCCGGCCGCCTCCACGGCCGCGGTGATGCCCGCCGGGCTGCGGTCGGACACGGCGGTGCCGTTCACCTTGATGGTCGGGGTGCCGGTGACCCCGGCCTTGCTGGCGTCGTCGGTGACGTGTTCGGTCCACGCCGTGTACGTCCCGTCCCGGACGCAGGACCCGAAGTCGTCCCTGATCAGCCCGACGCCCGCGCCGATGTCGATCAGCTGGTCGTTGCTCAGCCCGGCGCCGCCCTCGGCGGGCTGCTGGGCGAAGAGCGCGTCGGTGAACTCCTTGAACTTGCCGCCCTTGGCGGCGCAGCCGGACGCGGCCGAGGAACGGGTGGAGTATTCGGTGGTGGAGAACCGGTTGAGGTAGGCGACCGGGTGGAAGACCACCCTGGCCTTGCCGGAGGAGACCAGTTGGTTGACGGTCTCGCCGCTGGCCTGCTGGAACTGCTTGCAGGCCGGGCAGAGGTAGTCCTCGTAGAGGTCGATGGTGACCGGCCCGGTGCCGAGCACGATGCCGGTGCCGGCGTCGTTGGCCCCGGGCGGGGCGGTGAAGGTGTCCGACTTCTGGCTGGAGTAGACGCTCCACCCGATCAGGCCGGCGATCACCAGCACCACGACCGCGCCGACGGAGGTCCACAGGGTCCGCTTGCGCCGCTTCTCCCGGGCGAGCTGCTCGCGGACCACCCGCGCGGCCTCGTTGCGCCCCTTGCGACTACTCATCGTCGTCCTCCACGGGTGGGTCGCCCGCGAGCCAGCCGTCCACCGAGAACGGGGTGCGGGGCCAGATCAGCAGGAATCCGGCCAGCGCCAGGAATCCCAGGTCCCGGAGGATCTCCGGGAGGTAGCTCGGGGACTGGCCGGCGGCGAGCTGCCCGCCGCTGCCGAAGCACCCGCAGTCGATGGCCAGGCCGCGCGTCCAGGCCGAGGCGATGCCGGCGACGAAGACCACCAGCAGCGCGGCGGAGATCCCGGCGCTCAGCCGGGTCGCCAGCCCGGCGAGCAGCAGCAGGCCCAGCGCCAGTTCCACGAAGGGCAGCGCGGCCCCGACCGCCGTCGCCACCTCGTAGGGCAGCACCTGGTACGCGTTGACGGCCCGCCCGGAGGCGGCCAGGTCACCGACCTTGGCCGCGCCGGCGAACAGCCATACGGCGGCCAGGCCGAGCCGGGCGGCGAGGCCGAGCCAGGGTCGGACGACGGGCCAGCGTCCGGCCGGGGTACGCGCTGCGGTCACGCCCATTGGTCGTACCGTCCGGCCGCCGGGTTCCCGGCTGCGGCCGTTCCCCGGCGGCCCGCCCGGGGACGGGTGGGACCGGTCGGCGGGGCCTGGCGGGCGGTCGCGGCGGGGTCGCGGTGAGCGGGGGTCACGACAAGCCAGGCTACGCGGCGTGGCCGTGGCGGGCAGGGTCCTTCGGCCCTTTGCATGGTCCCGCTCACGCCGGGAACTTTTTCCCCCTGCCGTCCGACTACCTGCTCATGACGTGCAACCACCTGCGGCAGGCGCCCCGGCCGCCGGGGCCGCCCCGTGCCGTCGCGGGGCGGCCGGGTGGGCGTTCGGGGCTCCGGTCAGCGAGCATGGCGGGATGAACGCCGTGGATCGTCGCTGGCTCGCCCGGACGGGTGCCGCTGCCGGCCTGCTGGTCACCCTCGTCGCCCTGCTGCTCGCCCCCGCCGGGCCGGCCGCGGCCCATGCCGTGCTGGCCAGCAGCAGCCCGGTGGCCTCGGCGGTGGTGCCGAGCGCCCCGTCGGAGGTGGTGCTGACCTTCACCGAGTCGGTCCGCAAGGTGCCCGACAAGGTACGGGTCATCGCGCCGGACGGTTCCCGCGCCGACCGGGGGGAACCCCGGTTCGAGGGGTCCGTGGTGACCATCGGGGTGGACCCGGCCGGCCCGCGCGGCACCTACCTGGTCAGCTACCGGGTGATCTCCGCCGACAGCCACCCGGTCTCCGGGGCCTTCACCTACTCGGTGGGAGCGCCGTCGACGCCGCCGACCGACTCCGGCGCGGACAGCCGGGCCGACCCGGTGGTCGGCGCGGGAGTGAAGGTGGCCCGCTACCTGGGGTACGCGGGGCTGCTGCTGGTGGTGGGTCCGACGCTGGTGCTGGCCGCGCTCTGGCCGCTGCGGCTGTCCCGGCGGGGGCCGGCCCGGCTGCTGTGGGCCGGTACCGGGCTGCTCGCCGTGGCCACCGCGGCCGAGGTGTGGTTGCAGGTGCCGTACACCGCCGGTGGCGGTCTGTTCGACGTCACCGGCGAGGGGCTGTCCGAGGTGCTGGGCAGCGGGTACGGCAGCGCCCACCTGATCCGGCTGGGCCTGCTGGCGGCGGCGGTGTTCCTGCTCCGGCCGCTGACCCGGGGGCCGGTGGGGCGTACCGACGGGCTCATCCTGACCGCGCTCGGGGTGGCCGGGCTCTTCACCTGGCCGCTGGCCGGGCATCCGGCGGCCTCGCCGGCCCCGGCGGTCTCGGTGCTCGTCGACGCGGTGCACCTGGGCAGCATGGCGGTCTGGCTGGGCGGGCTGGTGATGCTGGCCGGCTTCCTGCTGCGCCGGGCCGACGAGCGGGAACTGGGGGCGATCCTGCCGATCTGGTCCCGCTGGGCGGCGCTGGCGGTCGCGGCGTTGCTGCTGGCGGGCGTCGTGCAGGGGCTGATCGAGGTGGGCACCCTCGCCGCCCTCACCGGCACCACGTACGGCCGGTTGCTGCTCGTCAAGATCGGATTGTTCGCGCTGGTGGTGGGGGTGGCCGCGTACTCCCGGCAGCTCGTGCGACGGCGGACCGCGGCGGCCCGGCCGATGCCGGTGCGGCGCGCGGTCTGGGTGGAACTGGCGGTCACCGCGGTGATCCTGGGGGTCACGGCGGTCCTGGTGCAGACCCCGCCGGCCCGGACCGCCGCCGACGGCGCGACGGGCGCGGACAGCGGCTACTACTCGACCACGCTGACCAGCCCGATCTACTCGCTCCAGGTCGAGCTGGACCCGGCCGAGCGGGGCAACAACTCGATGCACCTGTACGCCTACACGCCGGACAACCGGCCGCAGCCGGTGGTGGAGTGGAAGGCCACCGCCGCGTTGCCGTCGGCCGGGGTCGAACCGATCGACATCCCGTTGCTCAAGCTCACCGACAACCACGCGACCGGGGAGTTCAGCTTCCCGTCGGCCGGTGAGTGGCAACTGCGCTTCACCGTCCGTACGTCCGACATCGACCAGGCCACGGTGACCGCCACCGTGCCGATCAAGTAAGAAGGGCCCGTCCCAGATGATCCGTCTCCGGCGCACCGCATCCGCCGCCGCGCTCACCCTCACCGCCGTCGCCGCCACGCTGCTGGGCTTCGCCGGGCCGGCCGCGGCGCACGTCACGGTCAACCCGAAGGAGGCGACCCAGGGCGGCTACGGCCGGTTCGCCGTCCGGGTGCCGAACGAGAGCGACACCGCCTCCACCGTCAAGATCGAGGTGAACCTGCCGGAGAACGCCCCGGTCGGCTCGGTCTCCACGATGCCGGTGCCGGGGTGGACGGTCGCGGTGGAGAAGCGCAAGGTGGATCCGCCGATCGAGGTGCACGGCAGCCAGCTCACCGAGGCCGTGTCGAAGCTGACCTGGACGGCCGCCGCCGGTGGGGGCGTCAAGCCGGGCGAGTTCCAGGAGTTCCCGGTCTCGATGGGTCCGCTGCCGCAGGTGGACAGGATGGTCTTCAAGACGCTCCAGACCTACTCCGACGGCAACGTGTCGCGGTGGATCGAGGAGCCCACGCCGGGTGCGGAGGAGCCGGAGAACCCGGCGCCGGTGCTGACCCTGACGGCGGCGGCCGGATCTCCGTCAGCGGCTCCGGCGGCCGGTGCGACGGCGGCGGCCGGGGACGACGACGATGACGACGACGATGCGGGTTCGACGGCGGTCGTGCTGGGCGTCGCCGGCCTGCTGGCCGGGCTCGGCGGGCTGGCCCTCGGCGGGCTGGCCTTCGCCCGGACCCGGCGGGAGCCGACGCCGAAGTCCTGACCCGCGCCGCCCGCACCGGCCCGTCGGATCCGTCCGGCGGGCCGCCGCGTGTGCGGTGGCCGGTCCCGGTGGCCGCCGTGTGCGGGCGTCCCGGGCGGTGTGCCTGGTGACGTCCGCCACGCGCGGGTGCCCGTGGGGTGGCCGGTCGATCCCTCCGACGGTCTGTCGTTCCCGGTGACGGCCCTCCGCGCTGCCGACGCGGAGGGCCGTCCCACCGGGGGAGCGGTGCGTCGCGGCCGTGACCGGCTCATGCCAGATTAGCGCTAAAAGCCGGACAGTGGAATATCTGTCCTTTTCACGGCTGCCCGGTTCCCGGGTGCTGCTCCCGCCGCACCGGGAGCAGCACCAGCAACAGCACCGCCAGCAGCACGTACGCGTTGCGGACCAGGAACTCCCACGGATTGTCCGTCCGGGCCGGGGCCACCCCCCAGTCGAAGAACGAGACCACCCCGCAGACGATCACCAGACCGGTGCCGACGGCGAGGGCGAGCAGCCGACGTCGGCGTCGCGCCCCCTCCCGGGTCTCCCGGTCGGCGTCGAGCGCGGCGTCCACCAGCACCACCACCGCCGGGACGAACCAGTAGATGTGATGGGTCCAGGTGATCGGGCTGACCAGACCGCCGACCAGCCCGGTGAGGGTGAGGCCGGTCAACCAGTCGCCGCCGTGGGCGGCGCGGGCCGCCCGGTGCAGGCCGTACCCGAGAACGGCGACGACCAGGACGAGCCAGAGCAGGCGGTTCGGCTCCTCGGGCGCGTCGATCCGGCTGAGCAGGCCGAACAGCGACTGGTTGCCGGTGTAGTCGGTCCGCCCGACCCGGTCGGTGGCCCACAACTCGTGCGTCCAGAACCGCCACGAGTCGTGTGGCGCCACCGCGGCGGCCAGCAGCGTCGCCGCCGCCGCCGTGACACTGGCCACCACGGCCGCCCGCCAGCGCCGGGTCACCAGCAGGTAGACGATGAAGATGCCCGGAAAGAGCTTGAGCGCCGTGGCCAGCCCCACGCCCACCCCGGCCCACCGCCGGGCCCGGGGTACGGCGAAGAGCAGGTCGGCCAGGATCAGCACCACCAGCAGCATGTTGATCTGACCGAAGGTGATCGTCTCCCGGGTGCTCTCCACCGCGAAGACCAGCAGCACCGCCACGGTGAGCGCGAACGTCCGGTGCAGAGCGTGCCGCTCGATCACCGGGATCACCAGCCAGCGGGTGGTGACCACGACCGCCACGCAGGTCAGCACCGTGAAGACGACGATGGTCAGGCCCAGCGGCAGCACCCCGAACGGCCGCAGCAGCAGCGCGCTGAACGGCGGGTACGTGAAGTACAGCTCACCCTGCACCCGGTCGGGCTGCACGTAGTCGTAGAGCGGGTGCCCCGACGCCCACCAGTCCATCGCCCGCATGTAGATCTTCAGGTCGAAGAAGTCGTGCACCAGTCCCGGCAGGTAGAGCGCCGGCAGGACGGCGGCCAGCGCCAGCACCGTGACGACCCGGCGGACCGTACGGCTTCGCTGGTCCTCCGGGGTGGCGACGGGGGACGCGACGGAATCGGCGGGCACGGGGAAACCCTAGCGGTCCTACCCCGCGACGGTGCCGAGGCGCGGGCACCTGGGCTGCGCGTAGTCTGTTGCGGTGGCTGACCTTCTCGTCTGGATCGACTGTGAGATGACCGGGCTCGACCTCACCAGCGACAAGCTGATCGAGGTCGCCGCGTTGGTCACCGACCCCGACCTCAACGTGCTGGGTGAGGGGGTGGACGTGGTCATCCACGCCGACGACGAGGCCCTGGCCGGGATGCCGGAGATCGTCCGCACCATGCACGCGAAGTCCGGCCTGACCGAGGAGGCCCGCCGTTCCACGGTCACCCTGGCCGAGGCCGAGGATCTGGTCCTGGACTACGTCACCAGCCACGTGAAGGACCCGCGTACCGCACCGCTGTGCGGCAACTCCATCGCCACCGACCGCGGCTTCATCGCCCGGGACATGACCCGACTCGACGCCCACCTGCACTACCGCATGATCGACGTGTCGTCGATCAAGGAGTTGTGCCGGCGCTGGTACCCCCGGGTGTACTTCGGCCAGCCGCAGAAGGGGCTGGCGCACCGGGCGCTGGCCGACATCCGGGAGAGCATCCGGGAACTGGAGTACTACCGGCGCACCCTGTTCGTACCGCTGCCCGGGCCGGACGTGGAGACGGCCAGGGCGATCGCCGCGCAGCTCTAGCCCGGCCCGCCGGCCGGGGGTGCAACCCGCTGGACGGGCCCCGCCCGGGTGTGGCTATTATTAGTCCGCACCCGCCCGGGAGACCGGGGCGGACGGCATGGTGGCTGTAGCTCAGTTGGCAGAGCACCGGGTTGTGGTCCCGGTTGTCGTGGGTTCAATTCCCATCAGTCACCCGGTTGGTGGAGGTTTCCACCGCAGCTCAGGCCCCCTCCTCGGAGGGGGCCTGAGTCGTTTCCGGGGTCTGCCGGGGGACGCCCCCGCTGTCGCCACCCGTCGTGCCTGTCCCGGACGCACGATCGGCCCCCACCTGGCGGCGGGGGCCGATCGTGGACGGTCGGTGCTCCGGTCGGATCGGGGTGTCGACGTCCCGGTCAGGACGTCGGCGTGGCGCTCGGCTCCGCGGTGGTGCCGTCCGGCGTGGTGCCGGCGTCCGACTGCCCGGCGTCCGGGTCGTACGGCAGGGCGCTGCCCTTGACGTACTCGTCCCAGCTCATGTTCCAGTCGGTCCAGCCGTTCCCGTTCTGGAGCTTGCGTTCGGTGCCCTTGACGGTGATCGGATCGCCGATCTTCGTGTTGGCGAACAGCCAGGCGCCGTCCTTCATCGACACGTTCACGCAGCCGTGCGAGACGTTCGTGGTGCCCTGCTGCCCCTCCGACCAGGGGGCGGCGTGGATGAACTCGCCACCCCAGGTGAGTCGCTGGGCATAATCGATCTTGGTGCGGTAGCCCTCCTCGGGGCCGAGCTCCTCCATGGTGTCGAAGACCGTCTTGCGGAGCTTCTCGATCACCACCATGGTGCCGCTGGACGACGGGGTGCTCTTCTTGCCGAGGCTGACCGGGACGGTCTTGACGGCCTTGCCGTCCTTGGTGACGGTCATCCGCTTGGTCTTGTTGTCGACCTGCATCACCACCGCCGGGCCGATCTTGATGTCCACGGTCAGGTCGGACCGGCCGTACCAACCGTCGCCCATCGGCAGCCCACCGGCCCGCACCCGGTACGACACGGTGCTGCCCGACTTCCAGAACTCCTTCGGCCGGTAACGGACCTCGGTGGGGCTGACCCAGTGCCAGACGCCCTCCTGGGCCGGGGTGCTGGTGACCGTCATCCGTCGCTGCACGTCGTCGCGGTAGTCCTCGGGGACGGCCCGACCGAACTTCACGATCAGCGGCATGGCCACGCCGACCACCTGGTTGTCACCGAGGAAGCTGGTCACCCGCACCTGCTTGTCCGGCTTGGCCATCACGGTGAAGGCACTGGTCGCCGTCGCCGCCTTGCCGTCGTCGCCGGTGGCCGTCACGGTGGCGGTGTACTTCCCGCCGTACTCCAGGGCACTGTCGGGCAGCCAGCTCGTGCCGTCCGGGGCGAGCTTGCCCTCGACGGCCTTCCCGGCGGAGTCGGTGAGCGCGACGGTGGTCTCCTTGGCGTCCTTGGCGGCGAAGACGATGCCGGCCGAGGCGGGGACGTCGGTGGCGTCGGCCTTCGGTTCGGTGATCGTCGCGGTGGCCTTGGGCGCGCTCTCCCCGCCACCGCCCTGCCAACTCGACGGCTTGTCACCGCCGGAGCCGGTGCAGGCGGAGGTGAGGGCCAGCGTCGCGGCGAGGACCCCCGCCGCGAGCACCCGGCGGCGACCGGTACGCCCGGTCAGGTGGTCCTGGACAACTCGCATGATTCCCTCACAGTCGTGGTCCCCGGTGTTCCATCGTGCCTCACTGACGCCGGGGAACGCCCGTCGGTTGCGAAGGGTGAACTGAAACACGCCGGCGGACGAAGTGTGAACACGATGGGTCACCGGTCCACATCGGTCCGGGTCGGACACGGTGACCCGCGCCGACCCGGACCGGTTGTCAGACCAGGGGGCCCGAGCCGCCCTGCGGCACCGGTAGCGCGCTGCCCTTGACGAACTCCGCCCAGGTCATGCTCCACGCCGTCCACCCGTTGCCCGGTTCGAGCTTGCGGGGGGTGCCCTTGACCGTGATCGGGTCGCCGACCTTCGTCTGCGAGAAGAGCCACCGGCCCATCGCCATCGAGACGTTCACGCAGCCGTGCGAGACGTTCCGCCGACCCTGCACCCCCTCCGACCACGGGGCCGCGTGGATGTACTCACCGCCCCAGGTCAACCGCTGGGCGAAGTCGATCTCGGTGCGGTACTGGTTCGCCGGGTCCGGCTCGTCCATGGTGTCGAAGACGGTCTTCTCCTTCTTCTCCATCACCACCATCGTGCCGCTGGAGGAGGGCGTGCTCTTCTTGCCCAGGCTGACCGGCAGCGTCTTGATCAGCTGGCCGCCCTGGAAGACCTCCATCTGCTTGGTGGCGTTGTCCACCCGCATCTCGAAGGACCGACCGATCTTGGCGGTCGCCGACCGGTCCACGTTGCCGTACCGCCCGTTGCTCAGCGGAATCCCGGCCAGCGCGATCCGGACGCTCAGCGTCGTCCCCGGCTGCCAGTACTCCGGCCCCCGGTAGTACGCCTGGGTGCCGTTGGATACCCAGTGCCAGGCACCCGGCTGCGGCGGATCGGTCTTGACGAACATCCGCTTCTGGACGGCCGCCCGGTCCTTCTTCGGGATGCCCGGGCTGAACTCGGCCACCACCGGCATGGCCACGCCGTACGTCCGGTCGTCGAACAGGTACAGGCCGGAGCCGATCATCGAGTTCGGCTTGGCCATCGTGGTGAACGTGCTCACCCCCTGCCGGGGCTGGCCGTCGGCGCCGGTGCCGGTCACCGTGGCCTTGTACCTGGTGTTGTACTTCAGGGCCGACGACGGCACCCAGGAGCTGCCGTCCAGACGCATCTTCCCGCCGACCTGCTTGCCGTCACCCGTGGTGAGGGTGACCGAGGAGATCTTGCCGCCGCCCGGGAGGTCGGCGCTGATCTCGGTGCTGACCGGCCTGCTCTTCGCCCCGTCGGCCGGACTGACCGCCAGGCCGGCGGCCGGCGCCGACGGCGAGGCCCCGTCGGACTGCGTCGGGGTCACCGCCCCGGTGCTCGGCGAAGCCCCGGTGCCGCCGACGAACTCGGCCTGCTTCTTCTGGTCGCCGCCGCACCCGGCCAGAGCCAGCGACGCCGCCAGGACGAGAGCGCCCGCCATCGCCCCGCCCCGCGTTAACCTGCCCATCCCCACCTCTGTTCTCGCGTACCTGGCGGACATCGTGCCCCATCCGGGCCACCGGCTCGATCCCGCACGTTGTACGGTGGGGAATTTGGTAGCTTTTGACCGTTAAGCTCGACCGAAGGGGGGAGCCGGGTAGTGGATTGGAACCCCGCTCCCGCCCCGTGCTATGTTCTCTGCGTGCCAACGAGCGCCGCTAGCTCAACTGGCAGAGCAGCGGACTCTTAATCCGCGGGTTCGGGGTTCGAGTCCCTGGCGGCGCACCACCAAAAAGGCTCTGACCTGGGGTTTCACCCTGGGTTGGAGCCTTTTGGTGTTCCTGCCGGTGGTTCGGTGTCTCGGTGGGTGCTCGGGAGCCGTTGGACCGGGGTCGCCTGCCCGGACTGGATGGACGCGAGTCGCCACCTGAAGCCCGTTGGTGACGGTTACGCTGATCGGGTGGTGGCGCAGTCACGGGTTCGCGTGCAGGGGGACCTGTATCACCCGGTGGTGCCGGCTGGTGCCGTGTATGTGGGGCGGCAGGGGTTCGGGTTGCGGCGTTCTCCCTGGGCCAATCCGTTCAGCCTGCGGAAACATGATCGGGCGGAGGCGCTGCGCCTGTATCGGCAGTGGCTCGTGGGGCAGCCGGAGCTTGTCGAGCGGGCGCGGCGGGATCTCGCTGGTAAGCAGTTGGCGTGTTGGTGTCGTGTGGAGGATGCCTGTCATGCGGATGTGTTGACCGAGATTATCGGTTGACGCGTAGCCGGTACCGTTCGGTGGGTCGTTTGGGTGCGTAGACACCGCCGATGCTGAAGGACTGTGGCCTTGCCGCTTGGTTGCCGACGTAGAACGCTACGTCGCGTTCGGCGGCGCAGAGTTGGGTGAGGAACTTGTGCCTGAGTTGATCTGCGGCCTCCGCGTCGGTGAGCTGCGTCAGGCGACGTTGTAGGGCGACGAATTCCCAGTCCCAGAGTGTCTGCTGGTGCCCGCGGCATTGGCGGTCTGCGCACCGGTAGCGGTAGGTGCCGGTGAATCGCGGTGCCTTAAGAGGGCTGCGCTGGGACGGCTCCAGCAGGTCGAGCTGATTGAGGTAGCCGGCGATCTTCCTGCGGTCCTCTGGCGACCAGCCGTCACGTCGTTTGACCTGTAGGCCCGAGATGTCGGCAACGCGGATCAGTGCGATCGATCGTGCACTCGGGTCGTCGCGGGTCTGCTTGTTGAGCTGGCACATGGAGTCTTCGACGAGTGGATCAAGGAGGGTGCGGCGGGGCTGCCAGTTGGCAAGGTGTCGCTCGGTGGTGATGGTGTCCACGATCGGCTTCCAGCTCTCGCGGCGCTGGTCCTGCCGGGCCGGCAGTGCGTCGAGGCGGACGATGTCGTACTTGCGGAACTTGCTGTCGTCGGCCAGTTCCCGAAAGTGGACCGGGTAGAGCCGGATCCAGCCCGTCCAGGGAGCGTCCAGGCCGAGCGCGCCGACGCAGACTGTCTCCCCGTAGCGGGCGGAGGGGTTGGGTGCCGCCTTCACGGTGATCAGGATGCGGAGTGTCGCTGGTCGCGTGAGTACCGGCTTCGGTGATAGCTGTTCACCGGTGCTCGGTCCCCACAAAGGAAGTTGTTCCAATGGAACCACCAACATTGCTGAATGTGGCTGCATGCACACTTCGCGCTACATAGATAGCTTCGCATCTAAGTCGATGGGGCGCCAGCCATCTGCGATGTCTAACCGTCACCTGCGGTCATCTGGGGGTTGTACTGCCCACGCCGTCAGGGCATCGAGGTGCGCGCAGTGTTCCAGGACCTCGCGGTCGAGGGTGCTGGGTTGGCCGTACTCGTCGAGGAAGCTGTGACGTAGGTCGGGGCGGTGCGGCCAGATGCGGGTGGTGAGGCGTACGAGGTCACGGGCGGGCAGGTCGTAGCGGCTGTGTTCGAAGTCGATCAGGCGAAGGATGCCGTCGTCGCTGTGGATCATGTTCCGGGGCATGAAGTCGAGGTGGCACGGTACGGCAGGGAGCGGGCCAAGGTCTTGAAGGGCTCGCATGTGGGCGCGTACCTCGGCGCGGAAGCGGGACGTGATGCGGTCTGCGGCTTGGTGGATCCAGTACTCGGTTCTTTGGGCGAGCCAGGCTGTCCAGTCCGGCTCCAGCCTCGGCGGCCCGGCGGCGTGAAACGTTCTGAGTAGCCTTCCCGCTTGGCGGTAGGCGCCCTGCCCGGCCTCGGAGTCGAGGGTTCGGTGGCGGAGTGGGATGCCGGGCACGGCGGTGATGATGATCGCGGGCGGATCGTCGGCTGCCGCGAGGAGGCGGGGTGCCCGGTCACCGAGGGTCGGAACCCAGGTCCGGTAGGCGTTCACCTCCTGGGTGTGTCGTTGGGGGCTGCGGTGGGGTTTGACGATCACCTCCCCGTGTTCGGCGGTGGCGGCGCGGAGTACCCGGGTGCCGGCGTGGCCTGGATGCCAGTTCAGAGGTGTGACGTCGACGTCGAGGAGACGCCGGCAGAGTGCGAGGAGGTCTGTGCTGCTCATTGCCCGGGTTCGAGGTGTCGGGTGTCGTTGTGCGCGGCGAGTTGCCAGATCGTGCGTCCGAACCGGTTGGTGGGTCGCTGCCATCGGGTGATCGAGGCGTGGTCGGTGACGAAGCCGAGCAGTAGGCAGGCGTCCTGCGGGAGTGCGAGGAGAAGGGTGTTGGCGGCCTCGACGGTCTCGCCGTGGGCGGCGATGAGGATCCGTTCGCCGTCGTGTCGGGTGAGGATCTCCTGTAGGGCTCTGATTGCCCGGTCGAGGTACTGGTTCCAGGTCTCCGAGCCGTTGGCGTAGGGGCGGTCGGGGGCGTGTTGGGGTGGCCCCTGAAAGGCGGTTTTGACGTCCGCCCATGGCCGGCCGTCGGCGTCGCCGTGGTCAGGCCCGCGAAGGTCCGGCTCGATGGTGGACGGCAGGTGGAGTGCCCGCTTGATGATCTCGGCTGTCTGGACCACGCGGAGTCTGGGCGTGGAGTAGAAGGCTGAGAACGGTCGAGCTGCGTGTTCGGCGGCCAGGCGGACAGCGAGCTGGGTGACCTGCTCGTGGCCCCGGTCGGTCAGACCGGTGCAGCCGTGTTCGCCGCCCACGATCCCGGCGACGTTGCAGGCGGCCTCGCCGTGACGGGCGATGACAAGTTTGGTGGTGGGGGCCATCGGCAGGGATCCTTCAGGAGGTCAGGTCGGCGCGAACGGGTCGGGCCAGGGCCGGACAGTGGGCCACGGGTGTCGGTATCCGTTGGTGCCGAGGTACCGGAGCGTCAAAAGGTGGTGTAGCTCGGCGTACTGCCGTAGCTCGTCGAAGCCGCAACGGTTCGGGGCGGTGGTGGAACGGTAGGCGTCGATGCAGGCCGTGAGGGTTGCTTGGTCGAGGCGTCCGTACGTCAGGGATGTGGTGACGAGGAGTCCGGCCAGGTCGTAGCCGAAGGGGGCGAGAGTGAGATCGTCGAAGTCGACGACGGCGATGCCTTCTTGCTGAACAAGGTAGTTGCGGACGTTCGGGTCCTTGTAAAAGGCCGCCGGTCGGTCAGCCCGGTCCAGGACGGCGTCGAGCACGGTCTGGTCGACTCCCGTAGCGAGGGCGGTCTGGTGTAGCGCCTTCCGACGCGGTCTGGCGAAATCGGGAATCACCAGTCCGATCGAGGTGGTGTGCGTTTCGTCGAGCCGGGCGGAGTGCAGTTCCCTGCGGTAAGCGGCGTCGTGTAGCCGACCGAGGATGGCCGCCATCCGGGGAAGATCCGCCATCCCAGCTGCCCGGCCCGATAGCCGCTCGAAGATCAGAGAGCAGTCGGTCCTCGTGATCAGGCGTGGCAGGCGAACAGTGGAGTCCAGCCCATTGAGCCAGGCATGGTGGGCCGCCGCTGCCGAGCAGCGCTGTGGGTCGGCGTACCGCTTGATGAAGAGGTTGCTGGTCACGGCCGTTCCGCCAGGGCGTAGCTGACGGTGGATCGGGCCAGGTACGGCGGTGCCGGCAGCCGCTGCCGGAGGATCGCGGCGAGGTCGTCCGGTCGGCAGTCGGGGTCAAGTCGGTACTTGGGAGTGGTGGCGAGATAGCGGGCGAGGTGTACGACGTCGGCGAACTCGAAGACGTGGTCCTCATGCAGGACGTCGAGCACCGTGAGGTGGGTGCCGGCTATATCGAGCAGGTTGGCGCTGTGGAAGCTCTCGTAGAGGCTCGGCCGGCGCGTGGCATCGCGGTCGATGCCGGCGAGTTGGAGGAGCTGGTCGAGTTCGGCGTAGCTGTCGAGCGACTTGGTTGCCAGGACGGCGCTGCCTCCGGGGCGGAGGCAGCGGGCGATTTCCGCGATTACGGCGGCTGGGGTGGTCGAGTGATAGAGGCAGAACGCGGCTACTGCCGCGTCTGCTACCGCATCCGGCATCGGTAGGCGGTGGAAGTCGGCGGCGACCACCGAGCCGTTCCCTCCGGCCTCGGCCAATCGGGTACGAACGATGTCCAGCAGTGCGAGCGAGGCGTCGACGGCTACGAGGCGTCGAGGGCGGAGGCGGGCGGCGATGCGGAGCGTGGTGGTACCCCGTCCGCAGCCGATGTCGAGGACCATCGCATCGGGTGAGGTCCGCTGTGCCAGCAGGTCGGTGATGACTGCGGTGGCGTCTCGCCCGGCGACCTTGGCGTCGCGCAGCGCACGGGTGCGTTCTGCGAGCCGGTCGCCAGTGCGGTAGAGGTCGCCGTGTACCAGAGTGGGATCGAGGAACGGGTTAGCCAGCATTGGTCGCCTCCCGTCCCGTCCGGGTCAGGGCATTGGTGGGGCTTGTGCTCGTATCCGGTCGACCAGTCGGTTGGCCTGGCGGCGGCTGGTGAGCGAGATCAGCTGGACGTGTGGTCCGTGTTCCTGGATGAGGTTGCGGACCCGAGGCCGCATGGTGCGTCGATAGCCGAGGATGTACCGGACGAAGTTCCAGGTGATCCGGTCGTAGACGCCGTCGGCCTGGTGCTGGCCACCCCGGTAGCGCCGACGTCGCTGGACTATGCCCCAGAGGCAGGTGGCGGCGGGAAGGTCGAGGAAGATCACGGTGTCGGCGGCGGCCAGCCGGATCGGCAGGGTACCGGCGTAGTTGCCTTCGATGATCCAGCGTTCGCCGGTGACGAGTTTCTCCTGCCTGGCGGCGAACTCCTCCTGGGGAAGCGGGTTCCACTGCTCGTCGTAGTAGATCGCGTCGAGGTGGGTCAGGGGCGCGTCGAGGATCTGGGCGAGTTGCCGGGCGATCGTCGATTTGCCGCTGCCACCGCAGCCGATGAGGGCGATCCTGTCCATGGTCCTCCAGGGTAGGCCTGCTCTGGGGCGGGGTCGTGCGGACACGGCGGGTCATGGCGTCACCAGATCGGGATGACGCAGGAGACGATTCAGCACGCTGAGCTGGGTGGAGAGCCGGAACGGGGCGAGACGGTGCAGGCAGTCGGCGATCAGGCCGGCGTGGTCGCTGGTCCCGGTGATCTCGGCGAGCCAGCCGACCCGGTGTCGGACGTCGGTAGCCTGTCTGACGTGCAGGTTCGTCGGCACGAGTTCGGCGGCGCCTCTGATGGTGGTCGGCAGGAGCGGGGCGCAGCCGGCGAGGACAGCTTCGAAGATCCGCTGGGTGATCTGGCCGGCCTCGGCGTAGCGCTCGGGAAGTAGCAGCACGGTGGCGAGCGCGTCGGCGTGGATCTTGCTGACCTGCGGGAACGGTACCCGGCCGATGAAGTTGAGGCCGGGCCAGCGGTGGGTGTCGGGCCACTTGCCGGCGACCAGGTGGGGCAGGTGCGCGGCGGCGGGGGCGAAGAAGGTGTCGAAGGCGTCGTCGCGGTCGTACTGGTTGCCGACGTACACCAGCGGCGTCGAGCGGTGCCGGGTGGCCAACTCGTCGGGGTCGGTGGCGTCGAGGACCCCGTCCGCGACGGGGAAGAGTAGCGTCGTCGCGCCCGGGCTCGGGTGCAGGGCCGGTTCACAGACGGTGACGTTGCTGGTCTGGCGAAGTGGGTCTGCCGGATCGAGTCGCCGGTCCTTGTCCCAGAGAATCGTCGGGATGCCGAGCCGGTGGGTGTAGTGGGTGACGAGTTCGGCCTGGCGGTGCAGGTCGCAGGTGTGTCCGGGCCGGCCGCAGGGAGTGGTGTTGCGGCCAGGGATGGGCCAACGCCATTCGAGGAACAACGCGTCGAGGTCGGGTAGGCCGACGTCCCACCGGTAGCTGGCGCTGAGGTCGAGGCCGGCGTCGCAGAGGTCACGGTTGGGCTGGAGGAACACGATCTCATGGCCGGCTTGGCGGAGCCCGTCGACCAGGCAACGGCGGTGGCTGCGTCCGCCGTCGGGGGTGTCGACGACACCCGAACCGAGGAATCCCCAGAAGCTGTAACCGATCAGCATTTCGTCACCCACCAGCCTTCGAGAAGCAGGGCATCCAGGCCGGTCTCGACCAGGCAGTCCAGGGCCATCTCGGGGGTGCCGCAGATCGGCTTGCCCTTGATGTTCAACGAGGTGTTGATCAGCACCGGATGTCCGGTGATCTCGCCGAAGGCAGCCAGCACGCTGGCGAGGAACGGATGCTGGTGGCGGGTCACAGTCTGAACCCGCGCGGTGCCGTTGCCGTGAACGATCGCGGGAAGGCGGCTGCGGGTCAGATCGGTCACCGGTGCGGCGATGGACATGAACGGTGAGGGCTGGCCGAGTTGGACGTAGTCGGCGGCCCTGTCGGCGAGGATCACCGGGGCGAAAGGGCGGAACGCTTCGCGGAACTTGACCGTGCGGTTCAGCCGGTCCACGACCTCGTGGGTGAAGGGCGAGGCGAGGATGGACCGGTTACCCAGTGCGCGTGGCCCCGCCTCCAACGGACCGGTGAAGAGCCCGACGATCGTTCCGTTGGCGAGCTGCCGGGCGAGGTGCTGGGCCGGGTCCGCCGGTCGTTCGGCGGTCAGCCCAGGCCGCGGTTCGGCCGACAGGGTCAGATCGGGGTACGCCGGGCCGAGGTAGCAGCGTCCGCCGATATCGGTGGGAGGTTGGCCGGTGGTGTCGAGCCAGACGGCTGCGGCAGCTCCGATTGCGGTGCCCGAGTCTCCGGGAGCGGGTGGGATGTGGACCTCGTCGACGATGCCGGCCCGGGCGATCCGACCGGCCGCGACGCAGTTCATCGCGACGCCACCGCCGAGACAGAGCAGCCCGGACCCGGTCAGGCGGGCGGCCCGCCCTGCCAGATGAAGCATCACCTGCTCGGTGCGTTCCTGCAGGGCGGCGGCGAGGTCTGCGTGCACCGGTTCGACCGCAGCATCCGGTGGGCGGGGCGGGCAGGTGACGGCGGTGAACTCTGCGCTGGTCCGGGGGTATCTGCTGGAGAGGACCCGAAGCGGTAACAACCCTGGATCGAGGGTGAAGCCGTCACCGGTCAGCGGAATCGCGCGCGTCATCACGTCACGGAATCGCGCTGGTTCACCGAGGGCGGCCAGCGCCATGACCGTGCCCTCCTCGTCTCCCCGGCGCCAGCCGAGGTGTTCGGTCACGGCGCCGTACGCGTAGCCGAGCGATGCCGGATCCCTTATCGCAGCATCCAGACGGAGGTGAAAGGGCTGCTCGTCGCGGTGCGCCGCATGCCAGATCGTGGTGGTCTGCAACTCGCCGAGACTGTCCACGACCAGGACCGCCGCGTCGTCCACGCCAGCGGACAGAAAGGAGTAGAGGGCGTGTGCGCGGTGGTGCAGCACAGGGACGAGTCGGGCATGCGGGAACCGCTGCGACAGCTCGCGCATGCGCGCCCGGTAGCGGCGATGCACGGTGAGGAAGCTGCGGGAACGAGGAAGCGCCCGGCTGCGGGTCGAGGCGCGTGCAAGGTGATCGGGGAGTTGGCCCAGCGCCGGCAGGTAGCGACGGCCGTCGAAGTTGTACGCCACTGCGGTGACGTCGCTTGCGGTGAACCCGGCCTGGTCGAGGAGCCAAGCTGCGGCTCTGGCGGGGTACGCCTTGCTGTGCTTGGTCCCGTCGAGGCGCTCCTCTTCGGCGAAACCAGTCAGGTTGCCGTTGACCAGCAGTGCTGCGGCCGAGTCGTGGGTGTAGGCGCAGAGCCCGAGCACGACCTCGGCCCCTCGTGCGGACCGTTGCGCGATCATCGCTGCCCAGCGGGCTTGGCGGGGGCGAGGTGGTCGTACCAGCTCACCAGGGCGGCACCGAGTGGATCGGGAGTGTCGGTGGCGAGTTTGCGCGCTTGGTCGCGCTCCCCGGTTTTCCAGGCGCGGTAGCTGGCGAGAGTCCGCCCGAACGCGTCCCAGGTCGAGCCGTCGGCCGGGCTGGTGTCGCCGTCGAGCACCCGCTGGAGGAGGTGGTCGAGGTCCGGCCAGGGCGCGTCGACCGGAGCCAGTTCGGCGTTGCCCTCGGTGCCGTGCAGGGAGGCGGCGGCAGCCTCGGCATTGTGGGCGTACAGGTGCAGCGAGTCGACGTGGTGGTGGTACTCGCCCAGCTCGACGTCGAGCCAACCGGCCATCAGTTCGTGGATCAGGGTGGTGGTGAAGATGTCGTATGGGAAGCCGAGCCAGAGGTCCTGGCTGCGCATGCTGGTGTGCATGATCAGTCGACCGTCCCGGATGAAGAACCGGTAGCCGAGGGTGCACGGCACGTCGCGGTAGCCGCGATGGTCCCGGGACGGGTCGAACAGCTGAATCACCCCACGCCGTGACTCTCGATCATTGAGCAGCTGTCGGCGTACCGCGTCGAGCTGATCGATGTGGCCGTCCCAGCGGCGCAGCCGTGGCCCGTACGCGCCGCGTAGCACGCCGTCGTCGGCGTACACGCGCAGCTTGTCGTTGTAGTCGTAGATCCATGGCGAGTCGGAGCCGGAGAGGATCCAGAGTGCCTCCGCGACCGCGAAGGCAGGGTTGATCACCCTTGCGGGTGGTACCGCGACGAGCCGTCGTCGGGGGTTGGTCAGGCGCAGGTGTGCCCCGACCACCTCGGTCGTGGTGAGGTCGCGGGGGCAGGCAACGCGACCGTTGAGCAGTACGGCCTGGCAGGCGGCGGTGAACAACGCGCTCGCCGAGTCGGCGGTCAACACGATCATGGTACTCCCTTGTGAGTTCAGGAGGTGAAGGACGCGAGTCGGTCGTCGGAGAGGTTGACCAGCCAGGCGGCCTGTCGTGCGAGACCCTCGTGGAGCCCGACGGTGGGCCAGTAGCCGAGCAATCGGCGGGCGCGGGTGGGGTCGGCCGCAGTCGCGGGTACGTCGCCCGGTTGGGCGGCCACGACCTTCACCGGCACCTGTCGTCCGGTGACCCGGGCAGCCTCGTCGATCACCGCGAGCATCGAGACGCTTGCACCGCCGCCAACATTGACCACCGCTGCCTGGGCATCGAGGCGAGCGGCGGCGAGGGTCGCGGCGACGACATCGCCGACGTAGGTGAACTCGCGCCGCTGGCTGCCATCGCCGAACAACGTGAGTGGAAAGCCGGTGTAGGCGGCGAACAGGACTCGGCCGATCGCCATGTCGGGCCGCTGCCGAGGCCCGTAGACAGTGAAGTAGCGCAGCGCGACCGCACTGAGCGGGCTGTCAGCTCGCCGGGCGTAGGCGAGACACAGCTGTTCCGCGGCCAGCTTGCTCACCCCGTAGGGGGAGACCGGGCAGGTGGGGTCGTCTTCGCGGCTGGGCCGGTCGGCCGGACCGTAGACGCTCGACGACGAGGCGACGACCAGCCGGCGCACCCCCTGGCGGGTGCAGGCCTCCAGCAACCGGTGTGTGCCGAGCACGTTGGTCTGGGTGTAGTCGAGAAACTCGCGACTCCACGACGGCCGTACACCCGGCCGCGCGGCGAGATGGAAGACGGTGTCGCAGCCAGCCACCACGTCGTCCAACTGGTCGACGGCCAGGTCCAGGCAGTACGGCGTGAACAGGGGGCTGCCGACAGCCTGGGCCAGGTTCTCGTCGGCGAGGGCGTGCTCACCGACCCGCCGCCGATCCATGCCGACGACCCTGACTCCTCTGCCCAGTAGCGCGTCGACCAGGTGCGAGCCGATGAAGCCGGCCGCTCCGGTGACCACAACACGAGACATCATCGCTGCTCCTCCCTTCCTGGGCTCTGCTCGAAGAGCCGACGCCAGACGTGGGTGTACAGGGGTGGGTCTACCTGGGAAAGCGTGGTCTGATCGATCACCGGCAGGGCACCCGGTCGTTCGGATCTTGTCGAACCGGTGGCTGTCGTAGCGGCGTTACGGGAGACGTAGACCGTCATCGCGGTCCCGCCTCCGACCCGCCCATGCCGCGCCGTGATCGCCGAGGACGTGCGCCAGGTCTGCGGAGTCGGCCGCCGGCGCGGCGGACCCACCGGAGGACCGGCAGGTCCGCCACCGGGAGGCGGCGGCTGGGAGCACCCCGCGGATCACCCGCCTGCGCAGGCTCGACGGCGGTACGCAGGCGAGGAACCAACCTCACGGGACTTGCGCCGACAGCCATCACGGCATTTGGACCCCGCTGGGGCGACGCCTTGTCAGTCCTGATCAGTACGTCCACCATGAGCCTCACGCCGTTGACGGTCATCGGTGGACACCGGTGCCACCGGCAACGGCGGCGTTCGATGTCCAGCTCTAGCGAACCGTTCCTTGCCGTGGGCCGGTACCGTCCACTACCCGTCCAGTCGCAACCAGGTAGTGACGACCTGTAGCGGCAGTGGCTAGCGTGATCCACGTCGACAGGTGAAGTCCGGAGGTGCGCGATGGCGGGACGGCGCTATTCCCCGAACCGGCAGCTCGCGTGGGAGAGACTCCAACGCGGCTGGTCCTACGAGGAGACCACCGAACGCATCCGCACCGAGATGAGCCGCGCAGGCGAGACCGACACCGGGCTCAACGCCAACACGGTGCGACGCTGGGAGACCGGGGAACGGTGGCCAGACCCGCGTTACCGCAAGCACCTGGTCGCGATCTTCGGTAAGCCAGCGAGCGACCTCGGCCTGCTCACCCCCGATGAACTGGCCGTACGTCCGGCTGAGGAAACACTGCACGAGTTCAGGAGGTTGTGGGACATGCTCACCCGAGACGGCAACGGCAACGGCTGGGACCGGGCGTCCGTACTACGTGCGCTCGTCGGTGCCAGCATGCTGCCCTTGGTCGCGCCGCTGCTATCACTCGATCCCCCCGCCGCACACGCTGGCGGCAGGACCGTCGACCCCGACTCGTACCGGCAGATCGTGCGCTGTCAGCGCGAGCTGTACTGGACCAGCCCGGCTCGGCCGTTGTACGAGGCCGCCTACGCCCATACTCAGCTCGGCATCGGACTCCTTCGCGCCGCAACCGGAACCGACCGGACTGGTCTCGCCGGAGCGCTCGCGGAGTCCGCAATGCTCACCGCCCGACTCGCCTTCTTCGACCTCAGCCAGCCCGCCGTCGCCGAACGCTGCTACGACGTCGCCCTCGCTGCCACCCGCGAAGCCGGCGACCATGCGCTGGCCGCAGCTGTTCTCGGCCACATGGCGTTCATCCCCGCCTTCGGCCACGATCCCGCGAAGGCCCGCACGCTGACCAACGCAGCCCTCCAACACACCTGGCACGGCGTCAGCCCCATGGTCCGCTCCTGGCTGCACTGCGTCGCCTCGGAGGTCGAGGGCCGGGCAGGAGCAGCGGCGGCCAGCCGCCACCACATCGATCTGGCAGCGAAGGCGCTTGATGGCAGCCCTGTGCCGTCTGAATGGCTCGACTTCTACGACGACACGCGTCTGCACTCCTTCGCCGGCTACGCCGCCCTTGCCGATGGCGACCACGGGGAAGCCGCCACCCAACTCGATCAGGCACTCGCCGCTCTCCCCGGGGCCGGCGCCAAACAGCGCAGCGTCGTCCTCGCCGACCTTGCCAACGCCCATGGCAATGACGGTGACCGGGCTACCGAGTACCTCAACCAGGCCATCGACGCCCTACACACCGATTGGTACGGGACCGGCCTCGACCGGGTCCGAGCCGTCCGCAACGTACTCGGCGACAGCCGCAACGGTGCCCGACTCGACGAACGCGTCACCGCGTTGACCGCCAGTCGCGCCGCGCTACCTGGTAGTTAGAGCGGGCCGGCGTCGATTCGCCAATAACCGGCATCGGGTAGCTCCGTGGGCGATTAAAGCCGGAGCAGACCTGGGTCGCTGGTTCTATCCGTCGTCAACGACATCGACATGGAGCATTGGGCGCCGAATGGATTCCCTGTGTCGGGCGCTTCGACCGACCGGTAAGCACTCACACGGTGCTGTGCCAGCGACAGCCGCCTGCGCATCCGCGACCTAATCCCTACGGAAGGTAACGTTGATCAAAGTGGCCAGGTCGGCAGCCGGCCGAGCTGGGATAACTGGAACAAGAAGACGAAGTGACCCGCTGATTCGGCAGACCCTCCCGCCACGTGGTGCGATCTCCCGCGTGGCCGTCCAACAGGTAGAGGACCCATGCGAACCACCGCAGTCGGCGACGTGACGATCCTGCTTCCCGATCTCGACCCCGACGATCTCGACAGCACCACCGAGCCCGATGCCGATCTCACCGACCTCCATGTCGACAACGCCTCCTGGCGGGGTGTCGCCCTCGACGAGGTCCGTGTTCGGGGTAGCCGGATCACCGGTTCGGACCTCAGCGAGAGCACCTGGGAAGGGGGAACGGTCTTCGGCTGCGAGATCGTCCGCACCGACTTCTCCGGCGCCAACCTGTCCGGGCTCAGCGTCGAACGCAGCGTCGTCACAGGGTCGCGGTTCACCGGTGCGCGGCTCACCGATGTCCGTCTCAAGGATGTCCTGTTCGACGGCTGCCGCTTCGACTACGCCACCTTCAGCCGGGTCGCCGCTGGCGGTGCGGTGGCGTTCGTCGATTGCATCTTTACCGACGCCACCTGGTCCTCCTGCCGGCTTCCCAAGGTCGTCCTGAGATCGTGCCAGCTGGCTCGCCTCGAACTGGCGTCGAGTCAGCTCCAGGGTGCCGACCTGCGGGGTAACTCGCTGCGTGGCCTGAAGACCGCTCTCGCGAACCTGTACGGGGTCACGCTCACCGAGGAGCAGTTGCCTGACCTGACCCACCTGGCTGTCGGTGAACTCCACCTTGCGGTGCGGGCTCAATGATCTTCGGATGGGGAGTGCCCGTCGGTCGGCGTGTGGCCGCGCTCGTCGGGTCTGTTGGTGTCGCAGTGCAACGGTGGAATGTCAGTCGTGGGCTACCGGTCGCGGGGGCGGCGGCGTTGCCGGTGAGGTTGTACGTCGATACGGCCGCGTTCGCGGTGGAGCGCTCCGACGGTGCTGACGCCCAGGCATTTGTCCTGGGTGGGCAGCTCGGTGCGCGCATCTGGCCGTTCACCGCTGTAGCGGACGACTCTGTACTTCTGCCGGTTGGTTCTCTTGCCGTGACTGGTTGGTCCCTCGGGTGTCGGTTCGTGGGCCGGTGGGGGCGTCGATGACCGTGGGTGTGCAGTCGACTCGACGGGGTGGGGGAGTGGGGTCTGCGCCGGTCCTGCCGAGAGGGTTCGGCTCGGTGGACGGGATCACCTCGGGGCTGGTGGCCGAGCAACGTAAGGACCTTGGCCGGCAGTTGGCCGGATGGCGTGCCGCTGCCGGGATGACGCAGGCGCAACTGGCCAAGCGGATCTGCTACTCGCGCAGCACGCTCGCCAACGCTGAGACCGGTCGGGACATGAGCATCCGGGGTTTCTGGTGCGACGCCGACGACGTGGTCGGTGCCAACGGGGCGCTATTGGCCGCCTTCGACCAGGTCGCTGCGTTGGTGCGGGACTTCCACGAGCAGCGGGCATCGGCACGTGACCGCGAGCGTCGGCAACGCGCTGCCCGCCTCATCGCTTCCACCATTGAGGCGCAGCCGAGCGCACCGGCGGAGCCGAGAAGGTGCCAGTGTGAGGCGGTGGTCGTCGGTCGGTGGACCGAGCGGGAGGTCCGCGCATTGCGGGAGGCGCTACGGATGACCGTCCACGACTTCGCTCAACGGCTGGGAGCGAGCGACGCGGCCGTCTCCGGCTGGGAACACCGACGCACGCCCACGCCACCGAAGATGGCCGCGCAGGCGGTGTTGGACCAGACGCTCGCACTCGCCGACACCGACACCAAAGCCCGGTTCCTGCTGATCCTCAACACCCCCGACCAGCACGGGTAGAACAGCGCGCGAGTGAGATAGGCACACCGACAGGGCCGCTCGCCGTAGCCGAGCGCCGACGGCACCCGCCGACAACCGTGGGTTCTGCTGGTGAGCGAATCTCCTGTCTCGCCGGAGATGGGCAACTGAGGCACCCTCTCATGCCGACGAGAGTGCACTCGATCATGCCGAAGTGAGTTTATGCGTCGTTCCGTTTCGCCCCTAGCCCCCTGGTCCGCACGATCTTCGACCAGCCCGACACCGACGCCGTCCACGCCCAGTACGGGCGGGTCGTGGCCACGATCGAGGCGAAGTTCCCGGCCGCCGCCGAGCATCTCGACGCCGCCCGCGACGACCTCCTCGCATTCACCGGCTTCCCGCGCGAGATCTGGCGTCAGATCTGGTCGAACAATCCGCAGGAGCGCTTCAACAAGGAGATCCGCCGGCGCACGGACGTCGTCGGGATCTTCCCCAACCGACCGGCGATCGTCCGCCTCGTCGGTGCCGTCCTGGCCGAGCAGACCGACGAGTGGACCGAAGGCCGCCGCTACATGGGCCTGGACCTACTCGCCAAAACCCGCACGACCGTGATCGACACCGACCAACACGTCACCGACCAGACCGACCCGACCTCGATCGCCGCATAACATCAGACCGGATCCCGCGATGGCCGTCTCTTACACCACCAGCGCGGACGTGACCTACCGAGGTCCGCGTTCAACATCTCACTTTGTCGGTGGGAGTACGATCCATCGCCAGGATGGTATGGCTAGAGCGCGTGAGGGCATGCCAGCCTATGTTCGGCGAGTCTACGCAATGCTGGCATTCGGGAGTTTGCTGTGGGGAAAGTTCGCACGTCACGGGAGGTGGGACACGCAGTATGCGGATGCTGCTCGACACCAATGTCTGGAGCCATTTGTCAAGGCAAGGCCTCGGTGAGGAATTCTATCGGCTAATCAAGCGGCGCTCGGTCAATGTCGTCACGGCCCCTGCCTCATTGCTCGAACTCCTCCGGACACCTCAGGGTCCTCTTCGACGGGAGTCCGTAAAACTCATTGGGCGATCACGTTGGACCCGTTTGCCAACTGAGGCGGAATCCGAGGTAAGAGAGCTTGTGGCTGAAGTGGCTCGATTGCGGAAAGGCTGGCTACTGTCCGAGCCGCTGCGAGGCCGCTACGCGGCTCTGGCTTCAGACTGGCGGCACGGGATCTGGCGGGCGGCGCGCCGCGACGATGCGTCTGTGATTGACTACGCGAAGAGGCATGCGGTTGAAGCGCGGGCTGGGATCTCACAACATCAGCGAGAACAATCAGCTCGATGGAGGGATGAGGGGTTCCTTCGAGGGCTGGCGGATACCGTCGTCTGCATCGACGGCACCATCGGATTCCCTCGCCCCGAGGACGAGAGTTGGTTCCAGTCGCAGGGCTGGCGGCCTGGAACGCATGTAGAGGCTTGGCGCCTAGAGGCCCTGCAACATATCCACCAGGGCCTCTTCATGGCGAAGAGACCATATGCGGAACCGACGACTGGATCGGCGTATGCCGATTGGTTTGAGACATTCGTTGACCTCGACGCCGTCTCAGCGGAGCGTGCCGAGTTTGGGGAGCTACTTCTTTACGAGATGGCTGCGTCGGCTATTCCAAGAGCTTGGATGCGATGGGCGTTGGGCCTCGTGCAGCATGCAGTCAAAAAGAGCTCCGGCAATGCGGTCGACGCGCAGCTATCAACATATCTATACGACGCTGACCTGTTCTTTACGTCTGACAAGATATTCCAAAAGCTGCTAGAGTCTATTTACCCAAAGTCACCCATCCCTTTCGCCGTGCCGGTATATCTTAATCCGGCCGGTAATCTTTGTTCAGACATTGAGGAGCTGATGGAAGACGCTGTGCAATGATTGGCATTCGAAGCTCTGCGCCCTCTCATGTCGCAGATACCGTGCTAGGCGGTGTCGCCACACCCGATCGTTCCCACCTCGGCCGTGCCGATCTCAGCGCGCATTCGACGTCTCGATGATGGTGGCCGTTCCTACCGTGGGCCGGCCCTCGTGCATGGTGATCGGCATGCCAGGTTGCAGGTGCCTCCAGAGGGGTGGGGACAGCGGGCCAAGGCGGACCGACCCGGTGGCGCCTGGTGGCAACGCTGGCGCCGACTCCACCCAAATGCGAGCCACGAGCAGATCGGGGTTGCCCGCGGCCGTGCGCCTGCCGACATCCCACAGCGGTCGGAGGATGCCCTTGCCCGGGATCGGCGTTCGCCGTCCGCCTTCGGCAGGCGACAGGAGTCGCAGCTCGGCGCGCACGATCCCATGGATGCTCTCCCACCGACCCCAGCGGCACCACGCGGCGGCATCAGAGAGCCACATCAGCTCGGCGCTGTCGATCAGCAGATCCCACCATGCGGTCGGCGGTCGCCAACTCGTGTCGAGGTCCGCAAGGAGGTCGAGCGCGACCTCCCACTCGTCGTGGTCGAGGTACTCGCGGACGTCTGCCACTGTCGCGCCGGCCTCGTTGACGACATCAGTGGGGACCATGGCCGCAGCCTGGGCGAGCAGATCGGCAACATCCACCTGCGGATTGTTCAACATCGCCGCAGCGTCAGCGCGACGCCTCTCACCGGCGCTCGGGTTTGCCGCCCCGGGTGTGACAGCTGTCGGGCGGCGAGTTCGAGTCGGTCAGCTCAACGGGAGACCATCGAGATAGCCAACGTGAGTGGAGCCCGACGCGACACGGACCCGGTACCCCCAGCTCCAGAGAACCTGGACGACCTTCGCGGCACCGGCCGGATTGGCGGAGTGGACGTTGATGACGCCGACGTCAAAGGGGCACTTGTCGAAGGCGGCCCGTTCCAGAACTTCCACGACCGGCCAGACGTGTCGTCCCCACCCAGGTCGTGGTCCAACCACAGCTCGTCCAGACGCCGGTCGCGGTACCGGTCGAGGAGGTCAACTCCGGCGGTGCTGGTACGGGCCACCTCGGCACCCCGGCCATCCACGAACGAACGAAGATCATCGACCAGGATGGTTGTGCGACGGGCATCCACGTGATGATGATGCCTGGCACCGTCGTCTGACATCCGGATTTGCCGCGATCCGCGTGCTTTACCGGGATCATCGTGCGTCGAGCCTGCCCGGGCGTACGGAGCCGGACAGGAGGACAAGTTCAGCCGATGATGGCGGCGAGAGTTGGGTTCGCAGCTCGCGTCGTGGTCGACGGCTGCGGCGAGCAGTCTGGCGGTTGCTGAAGAAGCTGGGACTGCAGTTTCACCTGCCAGTTCGTCGGGAGCCGGGTCGCCGACCTCCACCCGCAGACCCAGAACTGCGGCGTCGGTTCGGCTGATCAGCCGGTCCGTCGACGGCACCAGGGCTGGAGAACGACACCGAAGGCACTGCAGGACGGGAAGACTCCGGTGGCGGCCATGGCGACGCCGCGATCTGGGCCCCGGTGACCGGCAGGGTGGGCGAGATCTGGTCGAGCAAGCGCTGCGCCAGGGTGGTGTCGATCTCGACGTCTGCGCTGATGCGAACATCGGCCGCGGTCGCCAGGTCCACGACGTCGTCGCTGGTGAACGCATCAGCTCCGAGAGTACTCAGCCGTCGCGCGAACTCCTGGACATTGATCATTTGCAGCCTCATCGTCGGATTGTTGATTATCCACCGTAACCCCCGCTTCGGTCGGCGGATCCGGCGCCCGCCGTGCGGGCCACTGGGGCCGGCAGTCGGCGCCGACAACTGCGACCGCTGCGCGGAAGTCCGCAACTCTTCGGTGAGCTGATCGCGCGCCTGCAGGGCCGTCACGCTCTGTGTTACCCATGCTGTCCCGCGACGCCCGGAAGTGCCGCTTACCGCGTGCTGGGCAGCTTCATTCGAGCGGTTGGGCAGCAGGGTCATTGCGTAGTCGAGTAGCTGCTGGTCACGGTGGTGATGAGGTCGTGTGGGCGGCGGCTGGCGCGTCGGGTGGCTCGGGCGATGTTGGTGTCGCCGTTGCCGCGGTGGAAGCCGATGGCGGTGTTGCGGAGGACGGCTGCGACGGCGGGTCCGGTGCCGGTGCGGGCTCGGTGGGCGTCCTCGCCGAAGGTCACGTCGCGGACCCAGTGCAGCCGGTTCTCGATATGCCATTCCAGCCGGGCCCATTGCTGCAGGTCGGCAGGCTGGGCGTGGGCGGCGGGCAGTGACGCCACCAGATAGACCGTCTCCCGGGTTCGCTTGCCGGCCACGGTGCGGGAACCTGCGAAATCCCAGGTCAGAAGCACCCTCAGGCGACTACGCAAAGCCCCTGGGTTGGGCAGTGGTCAGGTGGTCGGCTTGTTGTGTTTGCGGATGAGGTCGGGTAGTTCGGTGAGTGTGTCGAGGTGGAACAGGCAGCGGTCGCTGATCGCTGTGTCGTTGAGGATGTGTCCCCAGGGCCCTCGGCGGATGAGTGCGGTGGGGATACCTGCTTCTTGTGCTGGTTTGATGTCGTTGTCGAGGCGGTCTCCGACGTAGAGCACCTGGTCGGCTGGGCAACCGGCTTCGGTGACTACGCGGTCGAAGAAGGCGGGGAAGGGCTTCTCTACGCCCCAGCCGTCCGAGGTGCCGATCACGTCCACTGGGAGGTTCAGGGCGCGCAGGATGGTTTCTGCGCGTGCTGTCTGGTTGCCGGCGAGGCCGACGTGGAGCCCTGCCGCGCGTAGCGCGGCCAGGCAGGGGCGGGCGTCGGGGTAGAGGTCGTCTTCGGTGAATGATTCGGGTTGTCCTGCTCCGGTGCGGCGTTGCCGTTCCTGGGTCAGGTCGAACCCTGGTCGGAAGACCTGGAAGGTTTCCCGGTAGTCGAGGCCGCGGGCGATGACTGCGCCGAAGACGGCGGAGAAGGTGTGGCGTGGTACGCCGAGCCAGTCTGCCCACGTGCCGTACTCGCGGGACTCGTCGACGATGGTCTCGCCCACATCGAAGAACACGCTGGTGATCACCTGGCGATTGTGCCGTGTGCCCTTCGGTAGATCAACGTGCGCCCCGAGCCGAGCCGAGCCGCTTGGCGCGGTGAGGGTGAAGTGTTACCCCGTGGCGCTGGGTGAGCGTCTTCGACCTTGCTGGCCGGTGGGCATGAGGTGGTGGGATCGGCTCAATCGTGACCGCTCGATGTGGGACTGGGGCGGCGGCAGGCCGTGCGCGTGGTATGAGGCGGCCCCGAGATTGGTGCTGGTGGGGTGGGGGCGTAGGTCGGCCTGGTCTCTGAGGATCACACCGGCAAGTTGGGCACCAGAAGCCGCGTCGGGCGGTGTGAGAGGCGGAGGTCGTCTGCGTCTCGGTCATGCGAACGGGCCCTCTCCGGGCTCGATTCCTGGCCCGTAAGTGTGCTTCGGGTCAGAAGGCCGTCTCATGAAGTGAGACGTTTGCGAGTATTGGTCAAGATTTTTCTGCCTGTTTCGGGCGTGGATTTGTGCCGCTGGGGTCCAGTGCGGGTTGGTGGGTGTCGGTGCGTCCGGCTGGGTCCGGAGACGTGGTGATCGGCTGCTGGTGATGCTGGTTGACAGGGTGCTGCCGGGGAGGCGTACTGGTACAGACATGACCGCGTGGCGGTCAGTCTGCCGGGTCCAATCGGCCAGGCTGGCGACGTTCCAAGGAGGAGCGTCGCCGGTCGTTCGAGGCTCGGGGCGGGCGGATCGTCGTTGGTTTTGAGTGGTAGGGGGTTCGCAATGAAGGATCTTTCTCCGGCGGGTTGAGTCGACGCCCCACCCGAGCCGTGATGTCGACGCTCCCGGGGCATTTGTCCCCCGCTGCGACGCGCCGTCTGCCGGCGCGGGGGTGTGCCGCCCTGCCCTCCTGCCGCCGTTCTTGCTGCCGCTGACCGCCTTTCTGGTGGTCGTGTCGGTCGTTGCTGTCCTCATCCGCTTTCGGGTCGACCGGATGCCCGGTCGGCGTGTTGGTTGGACTCCGCAGTGCGCTTCTCCGTAGTCCGTCGCACTGGGTGTGGCTGTGTATCCCTGCGGCGTCGTGAGTGTCGTCGCGCATTCTCATTGTTTTCGATCAAGGAGTTGTTGTGTTCGTGGTTCATCTCGTCTCTGTGCGCTCCGGCTTCGTGCCGGTGGCGGTGACAGATCCCGTTTCGGTGCCCGTTGCGGGGTCCGGGTTGGTGTCGGTGTTGAGGTCAGTCTTCAACCGGACGCCCCGACGGACCCCCTGTCGTGTCTCACATCGCTGGTCAGGTCGGCTGTCAGCGCTGCTGGCTTGTCCTGCGACAGACCCTGCATGGTCTCGGGTCTCTCCCCCTGGGGCTGGCATTCCGTACTGGAGGGGAGGTGGTGGCTGGTGGATGATCCGGTCCTTCGGGTCCAGTCCCAACTGACGGCCCGTGACCGTGTGCTGCTGGGCTGGCTCTACGACCACGGTGTGTTGACGTCGTTCCAGGTCGCGCATGCCCTGTTTCCGTCTCTGGATTTCTGTCAGCGGCGGTTGCGGACGTTGTACCGGTTGCGGTTGGTGGCGCGGTTCCGTCCGCAGCGCGCCGACGGCGGCTCCTACCCGTACCACTACGTCATCGATCAGCTCGGCGCGGAGGTCGTCGCCGCCGGCCGCGACGAGCGTCCGCCTCGGCGTGATCACGCTCGGGTGGAGCGGCGCCGTTGGACGTCGAGCCGCACCCTGGAGCACCGGCTCGGGGTGAACGGCTTCTTCACCGACCTCGCCGGCTACGCCCGCACTCATCCGGATGCTCGGTTGGGGGAGTGGTTGTCGGAGGCGGCGTGCCTGCGGTCGGGGGTGTTCACCAGGCCGGGGGATCCGGCTCTGGTGCGCGCCTACCAGCCCCGGGTCCGCCCAGACGGCTACGGCCTGTGGGTTACCGGCGGCAGGGTGGTGCCGTTCTTCGTGGAGTACGACACCGGTGGCGAGCCGCTGTCGGTGCTGGTCCACAAGCTGGTCGGCTACCGGGAGTGGTTCGCGGCGATGGGGCGGGCGTGGCCGGTGTTGTTCTGGCTGCACTCCGCCACTCGGGAGCGCAACCTACGCCGGATGTGGGCCGAGACGCCGCCGCTGGTGCCGGTGGCTACCGGTGCCCGCGACCACGCCACCTTGGCGGGCCTGTGTCCCGCTGAGGCGGTGTGGGCGGTGGCCGGTGGTGACGGGCGACGGTCGACGCTGGCTGACCTGTCGGTCTGGGTCCTCGACGACCGTGACCCGACCGGGGAGGCGGCATGACCGACCACGCTTCACCGGCCCCCTTGATCGTGCGGCCGGCGTGCGAGGCGACAGCCACGGGGTCGTTCTGTCACTGGTCTGTCAGCGTCTCACCGGAGGCTGCTGACAGACCGGTGACAGCATCGGGCAGCCCTGACAGCGAGCGGACGGAGGTATCGCCCCGGCGCCCGCGTGGCCGGTCTGCGGACCGGCCACGGACCGAGCCATCCACGCCCCTGGTCCGGCGGGACCGGCTCGCCCGTCCGCTGGACCGGTCCGCACACACGGGTGGACCGGGCGTGCTGGTGGTCCGGTCCGGGGAGGTGGTCGGCCACGAGCTCACCCCGTGACTCGGACGCTGGTCCGGGACGGAACCCGGTGGAGGGTTTCGTTCAGGTCGTGATCATGTTGGCGATTGGTGGGGCGGCGGGTGCGGCCAGCTTCACCCACGTCCACAACGTGGCTGCTGCTCACGGGCAGCCGGGGTGGTTGGCGTGGGCGGACGCGATCGTGCTGGAGCTGATGTCCATCGCCTCCGGCCTGGAACTGCGCCGCCGTAAGCGGGCACAGGTGTCGGCGGTGTTCCCGGCGGCGGTGTTGGCCTGCGCGGTGGCCTTGTCGCTCGCGGCGCAGGTCGTGGAGGCCGAGCCGTCCCCGATCGGCTGGACCGCCGCAGCCGTGCCCGCGCTCGGCTTCCTGGTCATGGTCAAGATCGCCCTCGGCTACACCAACACCCCACCCCAACCCACACCAGCCGGAACGGATCCGTCCACTGTTCGACGGGCGGACCAGTCCATCGTCACCGCGAGCCGGCTTCCGGCGGACCGCTACGAAGACCGGTCCGCCCCTACCGCCGATCGACGTCTGCCTGCGCGGACCGTCCACGACACCAGCAACGACCACTCGCACACCGGACCGGACCACCCCCGGACCGGAAGACCGGTCCGCCAGCGTCGGCCGTCGCGGCGCGGACCGCCCACCCACCCCACCGACACCGAAGCCCTACTCCTGGTCGCCAGACGCGCCCAGGAAGACCTCGCCGCCGAAGGCCGGCCGCTCACCCGCGCCGCCCTGGCCACCGCGCTGCGCGCCACCGGCCACACCGTGTCCAACACCCGCGCATCCCAGCTACTGAAGATCCTCAAAGCCGACCAACCCCCACCAGCCCCAGCCACCGGCCAGCAGACTCCCGAACCCGCCGACCACAGCACCCCGCCGACAGCACCGGAACCCGCCACGCCTACCACCTCGCGTACCTCTGCACCGCATCCACCGCAGTCAGGAGACCCCGCCCCATGAACGCCCACACCACCCCGAACCATGACACCCAACCGGCCAGCCCACCCCCGTCTACCAACGTGCCGTGGACCGTCGAGCGGATCCGCGCGCTCGGCGTTGCCACCACCTTGCCCACCGCGGCCGCGGTACTCGGGATCAGCCGGTCCCAGGCCTACCGCCTCGCCGCCACCGACACCTTCCCCACACCACTGATCCGCGCCGGCACCCGCATCATCGTCCCCGTCACCGGCCTCCTCCGACTCCTCCTCCTCGACCACCCCACCCCGAACCCCCACGTCAGCCGGCGACTTGATCCCGTGACGGTGTCGAGCGTGGATGCAACGACCCCGCCACCAGCGGACTACACCCACCACCGCTGGCGGCACCACGTCGAGCACCCAGGAGACGACCAGTGAAAGGCTCCATCTTCAAACGCTGCGGCTGCCGCGACCAGGCAACGGGCCGCCGGCTGGGACGCTCCTGCCCTGACCTGCGCCGGCCCGGCGGCGGCTGGTCCCGCAACCACGGCCAATGGCACTGGCAGATCGAAATTCCCGCCCGCGCCAACGGCACCCGCCGCACACTGCGCCACGGCCCCTACCCCACCCAAACCGACGCCGACACCATCCTCGACCGCATCCGCGCCGCCCTCGCCGTCCCCGACCCCACCGACCCCCACGCCACGACCAAGACCGGCGACCTCATCGAAACCGCCGTCAAGACCGGCGCACCCGTACCCACCCCCGACCAGGTCCGCCGCACCCTGCACCTCGACATCACCCCCACCGAACTACCAACGATGAGGGAGTACCTGACCGACTGGCTCGCCGGACGGAAGAACATCAAGAAAGGCACCCTGCGCTCCTACGAAGGACACATCCGCCTCTACCTCATCCCGCACCTCGGGCACCTGCGCATCGACCGGCTCCGCCCCGGTCACATCGACGCCATGTACGAGGCCATCGCCGAACGCAACACCACCATTACCACCCTGCGCGCCAGCCGCGACCAAGCGAAACGCGACCAGGTCAAGAATCAGCGGGTCGTCGGACCGAGGACGATGCACGTCATCCACGCCACCCTCCGCAAGGCCCTCAACGACGCGATGCGCCGCCACCGCTACCTCGACATCAACCCCGCCCTCCTGATCGAACTACCCCGCGCCCGAGCACCCAAGCCCACCATCTGGACCGACCAACGCATCCGCACCTGGCGCGACACCGGCACAACCCCCAGCCCGGTCATGATCTGGACCCCCGAACACACCGGACGATTCCTCGACCACACCCACGACGCCGGCGACCGCCTCTACGCCCTCTACCACCTCATCACCTTCACCGGCCTCCGCCGAGGCGAAGCCTGCGGCCTGCACTGGGACGACCTCGACCTCGACGCCAAAACCCTCACCGTCCGCTGGCAACTCGTCCAACAAGGCTGGGCCACCACCATCGACACCCCCAAAACCACCGACAGCGAAGCCACCATCGCCCTCGACACCGAAACCATCACCGTCCTCCGCACCCACCGCGCCCAACACAACCGCGAACGCCTCGCCGCCGGCACCACCTGGACCAAGACCGGACTCGTCTTCACCACCCCCACCGGCGAGCGGCTCCACCCCGCCGACGTCACCGACCACTTCCACCACCTCGCCACCCAAGCCGGACTCCCACCCATCCGACTTCACGACCTCCGCCACGGCGCCGCCACCATGGGACTCGCCGCCGGAGTCCAGATGAAAGTCATCTCCAACCGACTCCGCCACTCCAGCCCACACTTCACCGCCACCTTCTACGGCGCCGTCCTCCCCGAACTCTCACACGCCGCCGCCGAAGCAACCGCCGCCATCGTCCCCCGACGCGGTAGCACCGCAAGGCCGGCATAGCTCGAAGTTTCGCCTCCACCAGTCGCGTAGGGCCGGCCGACGACGCTGTCGGCCGGCCCTACGCGGTTTTCGTCAGCGCAGCGTCTGCCGGCCTGCTCTGGCTGATCCGGTTCCGCAACGTCTTGTGATGGAGACCGAGTTGTCGTGCTGACGGATCATCGACTGGCGTCCAGTCCGGCGGTCGGTCTGGGGTGAGGGCGACCTGCAGGTCGCGAGGTGTGATACCCCTGGGAAGCCAACCCGTCGAGCGCTTCGTGACCGTGTGCTTGGTCGACGCCCCTGTCAGCTCAGCAGCGTCCGGGCTCGTTGACTCGGCTTGAGGGTCGTGACTTTGAATGGACAGTTCTTGTCCGTGAGCAGGGCATACGCGTCGATGGCCCGGGTGGCGGCGTCTTGAGCCTGGTCGGCAGCCTTCACGCCGCGTCCGCGGTTGCGGAACAGTGCGCCGTAGAAGGCGGAGCTGAACACGCCGCTCTCGTGCCAGCCGATGAGGGAAGAGGTACCCACATAGGTGACCTCGCCCTGGAGGCAGTCTCGTACCGCCTTCTGCCACGCGCCGGTGCCGGTCTTGCAGCCGTCCGCGATGATGGCGCCGGTCGAGATGCCTTTGCCCCTGCCTGCCGCGACTTCCCCGAGCTGCTCGAAGGACACGGTGAACTCGCCGTCCGTGCTGGTGAACGACGGCGTGACGCTGTGGTCGCCATGGGCCATGACGTGTAGGACGTCGCATGACGAAGTGAACGCGGACAGCACGGTGTCGGGATCACGGGATCGGACGAAGTCGATGTCCACGATCGGAGCTTCACAGCCGGCGTTGATGTTCTGCAGTGTCGACTGGACGAACGTCATCGCAGCATCGAACGACGAGTCCAGTCCGATGTCGAGCAAGGTCACTCTTCTCGGCCTCATTACGACCCTCCCTGGCGCTTGCATGGTCGACATGTCCTGGAAAGGGGTATGCGGGAACGACCGTAGTGACCGTCACCCACGCTGCTTCACCGACTCGTTTCGGCCGCCCCGATCTCCCATCTGACATCGGGTGCGGCTTCCTTCCCAGGCCTCCTACTCGGCTGTCAGCTTCGTTGCACCACTATCAGCTGATCGCGTGCCCGGGTCGCCGCGACGTAGGTCAACGACCGGGCCCGAAGCTCCGCGTCCGCGCGCTCGGCAGGGTCCAGCAAGGCGAGGCGTTCCATCTCTGTCGGCGATGGTTTACCTGCGGCCAGCAGGACCTTGGAGAACTCGGTGCCCTTGGCACGGTGCATCGTGAGTACTGGTACCCGGCCTGCCGGTGGGCGGTCACGGTCCACGGCGCGGGCGTCGATGCCGGCGTCGGTGAGAGCGGTGACGACGCGGTCGCGGTGGTACCGGTCGGGGACCAGGACGGCGACGTTCTCGAGCGGATCTCCGGCGTCGAGCCAGGTGCGCACGTGCCGGACGACCGCTGCTGTCTCTTCGGCAAGGGAGTCGACGAGTTCGATGATGGGCATCGGGCCGGTGCGGGCCGATCGGTAGCCGGTGCCTTCCGGCTCGTCCTGCAGGTCGACGTACTGGCCGCCTCCAAGGATCGTCATGGCGTAGTGCAGGTTCTGCGCCGTGGTCCGGTAGTTCAGGGTGAGCCGCTGGGAACGGCCGACGATGGCGACGCCGTACCGCCCGAGCACGACGCGGGTGCCGTAGATGCGCTGGTGGGAGTCCTCGGCGATGAACAGGTCGTCGGCGTGCTCCCCGACGACGGCACGGAGCAGGAGCCAGTGGGTGGGTGAGAGGTCCTGCCCTTCGTCGACGAGCACGTGATCGGCTGGACGCGGGTCGGTGACCGTCAGGTGCGCTGCGGCGACTGCGGCGGCCTCGGCGAAGTCGAGGCCGCCGTCGGCCCGACAGCGGGCCCGGTATGCCTCGACGAGTGCCCAGACGGCTCGGCGTTTGGCCCGGTCCAGCGCGACGCCTCGACCTGGTCGGCGTACCCGTAGATAGCCGACCTCGTCGTGCACCTTGTTGGGTAGGACGACGTGCGCGTACTCCGAGGCGAGGAACGTCTCGTTGGCCAGCTCGTACGGCAGCATGGTGCCGGTCGATTCGACGACCTCCCGCCAACGATTCGGTGCAATGCGGGCCAGCGGCGTCGACCGCTCCTCGCCGAGGATCTCCCGCATCGCGGGGGCCAGGCCGCGACCAGCGGTCCGTAGCACTGCGGAGGCGAGCGCGTCCACACCCGTCACGTACACGCCGGGCTGGTCGAGGGCCTTGGCCTGTGGCACACGCGGGTCGAGCTGGCCGAGACTGTCGCCCAAGGCGTCCGCGAGGTTGGTGGTGAAGGTGGTCAGGATGATCCGGGCGTCGGGGTTGCGGCGGGCGAGTGCGCGGGCCCGATGGACGAGCACGACGGTCTTGCCGGTGCCGGCTCCGCCCGAGAGCCGGAACGGGCCACTGTACGAGCGGTCGACGTAGCGACGCTGCTCGGGGTGCAGGAAGATCCGCCAAGCACCAAAGTCGCCGCCTTCGATGACCCGCCGCAGTTCCTCCTGGTCGTCGATGAACGCGTACTGCAGCGCGGCGGCCGGATGTTTGAGTGACTGCAACACGTCGGCATCGTCGTCACCGGACGAGGAGGCCTTCTCCAACTGCATCCGTCGGACGATCGCGTCGATGTCGTCCCCTGCGGCCAGGTCGACCAGGATGGTGCCGATCCAGCCCTCGTACCGCTGTGCGAGGTCGAGGATGCCGTCCTCGTCGGAGGCTGCCACGGCCTGGGTGACGACGTCTTCAGGGAGGCCGAGCCGCTCGACGAGTTCGCTGCGTTCGTGGCCGAGTCGGACGAACAACGGCTTCGTGGACCTCGTCGTGGTTTCGTCGGGAGGTGAAGTCGGGGCTGGGGAAGGCTCGATCTCTTCGATCTGGGGCAGGCCGTTGATCGGGTTGACCCTCAGCCGTACGCGTCGAGCGATGCCGATGGCGTCGTCGTGTGGCCAGATGCCGTGGATGACGTAGTGGGTTTCATCGTCGCCGTCGAGGCGGAACATGACGGCCCGCCAGAAGTCGTCGACCCGCCCGGTGCGAACCCGTGGGTCGATGCTGTGCTGGATGGGTTCGACGTGCAGGCCTGGGGTGGCGTCGTCGACTCCGAGCTTCTGCAGGAAGGTCATCGCCTTTCCACGGACCGAGCCATCGATCTTGCTGGCGAGCTTTCCCATGATGATGGTCGGCATCAGTGTCCTTCGTCCGTCTCGACGGCAGCGTGGGCCAGGGCAGCGACGACCTCGGCGGGCGTGGGCGCCACCAACCGCCAGCCGTGGCGGGCCAGGTCGGTGCGGTCCTCCGGCGTCATGTGGGGAAAGGCCACGGCGACGCGCAGCGTAGGCCAGCAGATGTCGAGTGGGATGCCGTCGGGGCCCTCCGCGCCGATGGTCGGTGGTGTGACGTCGTGGTTGGCAAGGGAGCTGATCAGTTCTTTCTCGTCCTGGGAGAACGCGGCCGCGTACACGTCGGCCCAGGCACCCACCGGCCGTAGCGGCTCGGCCGTGTCCGGACTGCCGGCGATCGGCTCGACGAGGCTGGTCGTCGTCACGGCGGTCGGCCAGTCTCGTGGACCGAGCGCGTTCGCGAGCCGCAACCAGGCTCGCCACGATTCGGCATGTCTCTCGTCGAGCATCTCGGACCGATCGTCGAGCACGACTGCGATCTCGACGCCGGTGGTGTGCCTCATCTCGACGACAGCTGCGAGGGAACCGCTGCGATGCAGGTGGACTCTCCGCTCGCCGACGGGCGACTCCTCACCGAGCAGAACCGTCCGGCCCACCTGGGCGAGGGTGACGTCCGAGGCGACCTGGAGCGGTTGCGCCCCGGCGGACAGGAACATCGGCACGGCGCGTGCGGCAGCCCGCGCCGCAGCCGGGTTCGGGTCGAGAACCCAGCCGACCAGCCAGTCGACCATCCCTCGACTGAGTGCCTTGTACGCCTCCGGCGGTGCCTGGAAACCCGGTACGTTCATCAGGCTGCCGGCCAGGGCGGCATTCCACCACTGCGGCGCGGTGTGGGTGCCGGTTTCGGCAGCGGCGATGTCGGCGCTGGTGAGGGCGACCACCACCATGCCCAGGTCACGCAGGTGGGCACGCTTGGCGGCATCGTCCGCGAGTCGGTTCACCGTGGCGGTGGCGTGGTAGGCCCGGCCATCGGTGAAGACCGCGACGTCGGGCACGTTCGTGTCGTTGGCCTTGAGCAGGAAGTCCGGCCGCGAGTTGGCGACGTTCACCTGTGGCGTCAGGGTCCAGTGCCGGGGTGTGCCGGGCAGGGTGAACCGGGCGATGTTGCCGACCGGGGAGGGTGTTTCGGCGACCGCCGCGCCGCTACGGCGCAGCCGGCCCAGGAACACCCGGTGGAACGCACGCTCCAGATGGGACTCCGGTTCCTCGTTCGGGGCCACCTTGGTCACCGTCCAAGTTGTGTCCTCGGCTGTGTGCACGTCGGGAGCCAACCCGAGCAGGGTGTGCAGGTGTCGTTCGGCAGAGGCCCGCGAAACCCGGCGGACGACTCCCGGTGGAGGGAACGGTAGCAGGCAGCGATGGCAGGCTAACCGCTCCTCGAGGCGGCACTCGCAGTCCCGCACCCGGTTCCAGGCAAGGACCAGCAGCTTCCTGAAGTCGTCCGGATCGGCGATGCCGGCCAGATACCCTGTGCCGCCCGGAACGATGTCGTGCAGCAGGATCGCGTCGTGGTTGTCGCTTCCGTCGGACAACGTCGGATCGACGACCTGCTCGACCCGGATGTGGTCGGGGTGACCGCCCATCTGCTCCCGCAGGCCCAGCAGCAGAGCTGCGGACAGACTCGGTACGGCGAAGTCGTCGCCGAGGGTGACCGTATGGGGCAACCGGACCAGCAGACCCTGGGTGCGCAGGGTCCGGGACAGCGCGACGGTGCTGGTCACCTCGCTCACCGAAGTCCGGTGCGGGCACCAGGGGCGGTGCTCGTGCGGCCGGTTGCGGCCGGTGTCGGTGTCGCGTTTCCCGCAGCCGGAGCAGACCCGGAACAACGTTCCCTGCCGTTCGGCCCCGGCGATGGTACGGGTCGGACCGTGCCCGGCCGGGCCGAGATTGAGCCAGCGGATGTCGACCGAGCGAAGGAGGCTGCAACCCAGCCCGATGCCCTCGGCGAACCACCGGTCCACCACGTCGTCCGGGTTCACGTCTACGGTGGTCACGATCTGGAAGGCGACCCGGCCCCGCTCGTCGCGGCGGTCGGAGATGGCCACCTCGTCACGCCGCAGTTCGGCGGAGACGCGGGTGAGTTCGACCACGTCGAGGCGTTGCCCGGTGTCGTGGATTCCCCGGCTGCCGCAGCGCGGGCAGGTGACCGGGACGACTTCCCTCCCGGTCAGAGCCAGATCCGCGGCGTACCCACATTCCGGGCAGAACGCCCAGGTGCGGACCGACGCCCCGTCCAGGCCGAGATCGACAGCGTCGATCTCGATCTCCCAGCCACGGGCGTAGAAGGTGGCTCCGGGCGCGAACTCCCGCAGGGCGTGTGCCGAACCCCGCTGGAACTGCGCACTGTCGTAGCGGTACTTGGCGTCGTCCGGGTCGATCCACGACAGACCGACGTCCAGGGTGACGGTGTCGTCGAGCAGTGTGTAGTTGGGCAGTAGCCCGTACTCCTCCAGGACACCGATCCAGTAGCTGCTACGCAGATGAGCCAGCTGACCACTGGTCATCTGCCGGGTCGCCTGCGCGGACCGCAGCGCCTGCCGGTCGTCCTCGGTCACCGCAGGTGACTGCGCCCGCGCCTCGAGTTCCGGAAGCAGTTCGGTGATCTTCGCTCGGCGCTGTTCGAGCACCGCGACCGTCTGCTGCCAGCGCCCGCTCGCCTCCTGCAGGTGCCGGGCGAATCCGCTGCTGCGTGGGCCGGCCTTCGGCACCAGCCAGTCCCGCAGCCCGTCCACCACCTCGTCGGGTAGGTCGGCCAGCGTCGCGACGAAGCGGGCCAGATCCTGCTCCCACGACTGCTCGGCCCGCAGGACCAAGTCACCGAGGAAGGTGCCCGGCGCGCAGGACCCGATGGCCCCGGCCGCCCTGCTCGGATGCCGGCGGCCCTGGTCCCGAGCCGAAGCGTCGATCAGGTAGGCCGTGTACTGACGGCGCAGGATCTCCTCGGCGGCCAGGTAGGTCGCCGGTGGTCGCACCTCGCCGTCGATCACCGACAGCGGGTCGCCGAGCTTCGGCAGGTGCTCGCCGCGACCGGTGACGAACGAAAGGTCGAAAGCGTTTCCGGTGAGACGCCCAGCCCGCCCGACCCGCTGCAGATAGGAAGCCACCGTACGGGGCAGCGAGGCGAGGAACACCGCCGACAGGTCGCCGATGTCGATGCCCATCTCCAGGGTGGGCGTCGCGACCAGCACGTTCGGCGCCTGCGGGCTGGTCGCTGCACCCCGGAAACCGTCCTCGTACGCCAGACGCGTCGCGTCGTCGAGCAAGCTGGTGTGCTCCCGGGCGACGACCCGCCGCATGTCCGGCGAGGCATAGAGGCGGCGGTAGAAATTGTCGGCCGGCAGCGGCTGAGGCTGCAGGCGTCCACGGCACCGTACGTTCAGGCAAGGTGCCCCGGACAGCTGGACGACGGTGGCGACGCCGCCGGGCATGCTGCCCCGGCAGGTGTCGCAGACCAGCAGGTGTCGCCCGGAGGCCAGGTCGGCCTCGTCCGTCGGGGCCACCACCACCCCGGAGGCGGGCAAGGCGTAGACGGTGGCCCCGGACTGGCTGGTCGTCGTGGTCAGCACACCGTCACGGGCGAGCCGCTCGAACAGCATCCGGGCGAGCCGGCCACCGTCGAGGGGCGAGACGTCGAGCACCCGCGACGTCCAGCGGGCGTACCAGGACTGAGAGGCGGTCACCGGGTCCAGGTGGGAGTAGTTGGTCGGCCCCGGCGAGCCACCCACCTTCGGGAACGCCGGTCGCGGCCGGTCGCGGGGAAACGCCGGCATGCCGTCCCCGCGGGGCCGGCCACCCCAGATCGACCAGTCGCGGCCGTCCTCGGCGCGGTAACGGTCGAACCACGGATGCTCGATCGCGCCCTGTACCCGCATCCGGTCCAGCACACCGCGTACCCACTGCACCAGGACGTCGTCGCCGACGCCGGCCGATCCCAGACGCTCCTGCCAGGTGGTGCCGTCGAGAGCGGCCCGGGCCAGGCCTGCGATGCGCGCCGGAAGACCCGCCTCGACCTCGACCGCCACGGACCCGGTCAGCTCCAGCGTCCGGCCGATACGGGAGTTCAGCCCGAACTCCAGGGAGGCATCCAGGGCCAGCCGCTTGCGTACCCGCGAGTGCACCGACGTCTTGACGGCCCGTTGACGCGGCGCTTGCCAGAACGGCGTGAACGACTCCCGGTCGGCGCAGTCCGGTGCCAGGACCCGGTAGCGCCGGACCGGATCGTCACCCGCCTTCGTCAGCACCTCCTCCACCAACCGGTCGAGCGTCAGCGCCCCCTCCGCGACAGCCTCGTGCAGCACCGAACGCATGGTCAGCGTGTGCGACCGGGCCTGCACGAAGCCGGCCCGGTGCGCCGCGTCCTGCACCGAGTCGGTGAAGACCAGCGCCTTTTTCTCCTCGGATGCCAGCTTCGGCGCACCGAAGAGGGTGGACAGCGACACCGACAGCAGGGTGGCGATGGCGCTGCCCAGGAACCGGATGCCGTCCTCCTGCCCGCACGACGGGCACGTGTCCTTGCGGCTGAGCTCGTCGGCGGCGTCCCCGACGTTCGTCAGCACCGGCAGGACCCAACCGTCACGCAGATCCGGATCGTCCACGTCGACCGTGCCCAGCAACTCTCGGCTGCGCACCGCGAACCACACCAGGCCCTCGACCGGCGACTCGTCGTCGGACCGGACGGCGGCCTCGGCCGGTGCGTACAGCAGGGGCCGGAACCGGCCCTCCCGGGCGGCATGCTGCCGACGGATGCCCTCGTCGTCCGGGCCCAGGCTGTCGCCCACCGGGGCGAGCCCAACCCCCCACCCGGACCGCCCGCAGTGCCGGCAGAAGATCGCCGGGAACGACGGGCGAGCCTCCTCGGCCTCGTCGCCCGCGACCACCGGCCCGTCGTCACTCCACCGGAACCGCGCCGTGGCGGCCGCAGCCCGATCGATGCGGGTCAGCTCCCGCACCCACAGGTGCACGTCAACCGAGAGCGCACCACCACCGACGACCTTACGTACGTGCCCGAGCATCGCCAGGACCTGCGACAACGACGCCTCGGCCTGCTCCGGCTCGGCCTGCGGACCGAACACCTGCAGGGCGAGGTCGCTGAGCGCGACGGCCTGACCGGCCGACCGCGCCAGCTCGATCACGAGCGGATGCGCCCGGCACAGCGCCGACAACGTCTCCGGCGCCGCACCGGCAAGCTGGTCGCTGGTCACCCCGTACAGCAGCCCGAGTACGGCGTACGCGGCCTCCGCGCCGGAGGCGTCCAGGCTCACCTCCGGTAGCGGCCGGATCCCGGCGGCGCGCAACTCGTCGAGGCTCTTCGGTGTGAACCCCGCCGTGGCAACCGCCTCGGCCGCGCCGTCGGCCCAGTCCGCCAGGCCCAGCCGCGTCTCGGTGACCACCGACGTGGAGTCGAAGCGTTCCCCGAAGACGGTGTGGGCGAACTCCCGCATCACCGACGGGTCACCCTTGTCACCGAGCGTCGCCGAGGTCGCGACCGGCGTCATCAGGCCCAACGGCCGGGACCGGGCGGCGTCGTCAATCAGCGGATCGTCGTCACGCCAGTGACTCTTCAGCGCCAGCCCCAACCGACGCAGCAGCATCGCCACGTCGGTACCCTGCGCCCCGTCGTAGGTGTGGAACTCGTCCAACACCAGGTAGCGAAGGCTTGTCGCCGACTGCCGCCACAACTCCTGGTCCTCGGCACGCAGCAGCAACTGATCGAGCATCTTGTAGTTGGTGAGCAGCAGGTCCGGAGCGGTGTCCCGGATCGCCACCCGGTCCGTGATCAGCCCATCCGGGGTGACCGTGGTGCGGGTGGCGCCCTCCTGCCCGGTGTAGAGCGCAGCCGTCACCCCGGCCAGCGCCGAGTGCATGGTGAGCAGGCGGGTCAGTCGCGCCGCCTGGTCGTTGGCGAGCGCGTTCATCGGATACAGGATCAGGGCCTTCGTGCCGGTCACCCCGTCCCGCCGGGCCCGGATCACGTGGTCGAGGATCGGATGCAGGAACGCCTCGGTCTTGCCCGAACCCGTACCGGTGGTGACCAAAGTCGGCAACGGCCGACGTGGCTCACCGCCCACTGCCGACGCCAGCCGGGCGAACGCCGCCGCCTGATGGCCGTAAGGCGGGAAACCCTCGTACCACTCCAGGCTGTTCCGCCACCCCTCCTCGGCGGGCCGGAACGGCAGCCGCAGCCGCACGTAGGGGCCCTTGAACATGCCCGTGCCCGGGTCGGAAAGGAACCGGTCCAGGCCGTCGCGTGCGTCGCCGTCGGTCAGCCCGAACGTCGTCGTCAGGTAGTCGACCAGACCTTGCCGAATTCGGGCCGCCTGGAAGGTGGGCAGCAGTTCGGTCACGAACGCTCCCGCAGCCGCTGCTCGAACACGGCGTACGCCTGCCGCATGTCCGCCTCCCGATCGAGGGTGACGAAGGGCAGTTCATAGGTGTAGGTGTAGCCGGACTGGTTGGTCGCGGTCCGCTCCTCTGCGGTGATCCGGTCGCCCTTCCTGCGCCACACGGTGAGCACCGAATTTGGCACGAGCCGCCCGTTGACGTCGTAGAAGTAGACGTTGCGGTCGTAGCCTCGCAACACCGCGAACTGGGTCCGATAGATCGAGCACAGCTCGTCGGCGGTCAGCCCGAGCATCAACGCGACCAACGCATCGATCTCGACCATTGCCTGACGCCGGTCTGCGGCGATCCGCAAGGGCGTTTCGACGGTCCACTCCGGGCCGACCTGCTCCAGCGGCTTCCGCCGCCGATGCGCGAACCCGCCTGCCCAGGAGTCCTCGGCGAATTCTTCCTCATAACCGTCTAGCCACAGGTCCACATAAGCGTTTGTCACACAGTTAAGCCTCAGTGCGCGCAGGATCAGTGAATCACGGAATCGAGTGTCAGTGTCGATCCATGGCAACCTTGTAATGCCGGGACCGCGGATGTCGCCCTTCGGGGCAGTGCGCGTCATGAAGTCGCTAATCAAGGAGCCGAGAATGGCCTGGATCAAGACTGCATTGCCAGCCGACCCGTTTGGATCTCCAGCAGCGAAGACTCCGTCAACGTGAGCGGCTCCAGGCGGGATGATGGCCGGGATTAGGGTGCGCTCACCTTGGTTGGCGGCCATGCGGCGCCAGGCGATGCGGTAGTGGTCGCGGGCGGGGTCGGGATGGTCCTCGTCACCCCAGTCGGTGTAAGCGCAGTCGTATTCGTACCGGTCGCCGATGGGCTGGTAGGCGGTGGCCGGGATCTTGTCGGCCGGCAACTCCTCGAAGTCCGTCACCGACCAGTCCTGATTGTTGAGCATGGTCTTGTTTGGAGTCTTGTAGAGCGGCGTCGCCACGAACAGGTGTGGCCCTTGCAGAATCACGTCGTCCCAAGACGCCGGCACCGCCCACTCCGACTCGAAGTATCCCTTCGTCCGATCGTTCTTCTCGTGCCATCCGGCGGAGAATCGCAGATCCAGCTCACCGATTCGCGGTGACTGAGAGAGCTTCTTCAGTACGGCTGCGCTCGACCGGTTCACCGCATACACCATCCGGGTCTGCTGGACTGGCGCATCGCTGCTTTCCATGGTGGCGTGCCAGGCGCGCAGGGTCTCGTCGGTGACGTGGGTGATGCGCGACCCGTGTGGGCGTAAGTCCCAGTTTCCATTGTCGTCCTTGAGCCCCGGCTCCGACCCGGAACCGTCGTGGACGAGTGATCGCAGCGCAGTGTCGGGGTGGTAGAGCCAACTCGCCTGGGTGAACGCTGTTGCTTCCTGCCGAGAGCCGTGCACAGTGATGCCGTAGTGCTTGTGGTCTTCGATCTCGAAAAGCCTGAGTTCGTTCACGAAATGCCAATGGCGGCGAAGGCGTAGATAAAGCTCGGACCGGAGTGAGCCTGCCTTCTCGTCGGTGAAGTGCGAGTTGAGGTGGATCATGCCGAGCATGCCTCGCACCGAGCCGTGTCGCCACATCACCTCCATGAAGCAGCGGTAGAGGTCGGGTTGCAGGCCGGCAAGGTGCGGGTACTGCTCGGGAGCGCCGACGAAAGCCGCCGTCGACGACACGTCCGCCGTGCCGTCGATGACGAAGTCCGTCATGCCGGGCAGGGCGAGGGTGGTGGACCGTTTCGCGGCGACCTCCGCTTGGGTCGGCTTGAGGGCGAGCTGCCACCAGGGGTCACCTTCGGCGAGCAGCGCATCGACGTCAGAGCGGGGTCGGACCCACGGTGGGTTACCGACCTGGAGGTCGAAGCCGCCGCAGGCGAAGACTGTCGCGAAGTCCAGGTTCCAGTGAAAGAAGCCCTGTCGTTGGGCGATCCGCTCGCAAACCACCAGCCATGGGTGCTTCTGGAGAATCTCATCGATGGATTCCGCGCTGGCGAAACCGATTTCCAGAGACTCGGCTTCGTCCAACTCGGCCCAGCTCATGCCCGCACCGAAGCGCAGCTCGACCGGCTTGCGCTTGTGCACGTCCGGGTTGCGACCGAGTAGCGCCTGCAGGCCGGTGATCCATTGTGCGGCCGTGGGCGGCTCGATCACCTCGCCGTTCACGGTGGCGAGCGAGTCGGTGAGGGGCCAGAACCACAAGGCGGTCCAGGCGTCCATCGCTCGTCGTAGCCGGCGGTAGGCGCCATTCTGGTCGGCGAGTGCCGTCTCGATCTGCTCGCGGGTCACTGCTCCACCGGCCGGCAGCTCACCCGCTCCCCACACCGGGATCGACCGGCGGATCTGCTCCTCGGCGATGGTCAGCCGCCGGTGGGCGATCTGCCACAGGGTCTCGACCCGGTGCGCGAGTTCGGTGTACGCGTCGACCTGGGTCTTGGTGGGTTTGTTCCGTGTGCCGGTCCGCCATCTCTTGAGCTTCTTTGCGGCGTCCGGGGCGAGGGCCGCGGCCTCTTTCGCGTCGGCGGCCGAGCCCCAGCCGTCGGCGGGCAGCAGGAAGTGGTGGATGCCGTCGGTGGCAACCCGGCCGGCGTCGATGTCCTCGACCAGCGAGGTCAACGGCACCTCCTGCGGCACGGCTCCCAGCCAGGACTTGTCGGCGACCTGGCTGCGGCGGTAGACGGCGCGGCGAGCACCGATCAGCGAGTTGCCTCGACGCAGGTGCAGGCCGAACCACGGCGCGGACAGGCCCTCGACCATGGTGTCCAGCCAGAGCGAGATCTCGGCCAGCTCGACGGCGGTCTCGTTGAGGTCGACGCCGTAGACGTTGTGCAGCGCGAGGTATGCCTTGACCTCCTGCAGGCGCTTCGGGTACTCGTCCGGGTCGATGCGCTGGTCGAGTTCCTTCTGCCGGCGCTTGAGGTACTGATCGGCGAGCTGGCGGACCGCTTCGATGGCGAATGCGCCCGAGCCGAGCGCCGGCTCGCAGATCGTCATGCTCAAGATCTGCTCGGCTGGAGTCTCGTCGGTAAGCAGTTCCTCCAGGGCCTGCCCGACGGTGAAGCGGGTCAGCACCTCGGGGGTGTAGTAGGAGGCCGACTGCTGGCGTTCCCGACCGGCGAGGCGGAACACGAACGAACCCTGCTCGTGCACCACCGGGCGGGGCTCGCCGGTCACCGGGTCGATGGTCTTCACGAAGTCGGCGGCAGCGATGCCGTCGGCCCGTTCTACGGGGACGACCCACGATCCCTTCGAGCCGTCGCCGTTCTTGGCCACCTCGTACAGGTCGGTGTCGGCGAAGAAGCCGGTGTAGGACATCAGGCCTTCGTAGACCGCACCGAGCTGGTTGATGCCCAGCTCGGCGTACGAGATGAAGCCTCGGTCCTTGCCGCGCTGCTCCTTGCTGAGCAGCAGGTGGGCCAGCACCTGCTGGACGGCGACGTTGCCCAAGCCGACCTCGTCGATGTGGGCGATGGCTTCGGGACGGAACAGGTCGGCGCGCAGCGGGTTGAAGGTCAGGCCCGGGATGCTCGTCGCATCATCGTCGTCGCCGGAGGCGGCTGACGGGTGGCCCTTGTCGACGAGGCGGAACAGGACTCCCAGCGACTCGTAGAGGTGCGTGCCAGTACGAGCCCGGGGGGTGGCCAGTTCGACCTGCACGAGTTCGCGGAGCCGGTCGAGGCTGTAGCCCTGGTCGTACTCGGGGGCACCGACCGGCAGCACGCCCAGCTCGGGGGAGGCTTCGGCGTAGAGCAGGAACAGGATCCGGTAGAGAAACCGCAGCGCTTGCCGGGCCAGTGGCTGGGCCTCGGATTTCGGCAGCGGCGGCAGACCTCGGGCGCGGCGGCGGGTGACGACCTCGTTGGCGACGATCTCGATGGAGAGGCGTACGCCCTCGCGTAGGTCCTGGGAGACGCCGACGGTGTGTTTGATCGACGCCTCCAGCACGCCGTGCCACCACAGCTTGCCGTCGGTGTCGGGGGCGATCGACTCGGCGCACAGGCAGGCCAGCGCCCGGTCGACCTCGCCGCCCTTCTTGGTGTCGTTGCGTTCGTAGACCAGTTGGATGTCGACGGCGAGGTAGCGGCCTTCGGCCCAGCGTTCGCGTTCGGCGAGCAGCGCCCACCGACCGGCCAGCACCAGCGCCAGTTCCGGGGCGTCGTCGGCGACGAAGAGGGCGGACAGCAGTCGGGCGACGCTTTTGACGTCCTCGCCGTCCTCGGTCAGCCGGACCGGTTCGTCGAGCGTCACCGCGTCGCGGGCGAGCAGTTCCTCGACGGTGGTTACGGGCAAAGCCGTGAGGACGACCAGCGGCGCGGGTCCGGTCACGCCGACCGAGGAAACACGGGTGACCGGCCCGGTTTCGACGGTGACGAACCCGGGCGCGTCGAGTCCGAGGACGGTGCGCATCGTCGTGGCGACGCGGGCGGGTGCGCCGTGGGCTGTCCGACTGCCAGTTTGCTCGGTGGCGGCGGCAGGGTCGAGCAACTCGGACAGGGTTGCCAGGTCGCTTTCCAACTCCTTGCGGGCGGCGAGGAAGCGGGACCGTGGTGTCGGGCGTTTCTCCGCGTCCTCGGCGTCCCACGCGGTGCGGCGTTCCAGGACCTTGGCGCGGAACGATTCTCTCGTGGCCTCGGTGGTGAAGTAGTGCTCGGAGATCCAGCCTTCGCCGACGAGGATCGCGTCCGACCCGCTCACTCGTTTTCGCCTTCCGTGTCGGGCACGACCACCAGCAGTGGGCGTACCAGTTGTCGGGACGGTGCCATCGATTCGGCCAGCTCGCGTTCCTCGTCGATGCGGGCCCGGCTGGCTTGTACGTCGCTGCGCCGGATCAGGACGTCCGCTCCCTCGTCCCACGCGTCGAGCTTGCGGCGCCAGGTCTCGACCCGTTGCTGGGCGTCGCGGCTGGCCGCCTCGAAGACGTTCTTCTCCAGGTAGGCCGCAGCCTGGTGCACCGCAGGCGCGATCAGAGGTTCGAGACTGTCGATCGAGGGCACGGGGCCGGGGTTGGCTCGCGGTGTGGTCCAGCCCAGCTCCTGCAACGCGGTACGGACCGATTCGTGTGGCGTCACCAGGACGAACGACGGGTCCTTCGGGGCAGGGAACTGCGCGGTCAGCCACGCCGTGGAGACCACCTGTCCCCGCTTGTTCGTCAGCGTGCCGAGCAGCAGCACCGTCGGGGTCTCCACGGCGCCGCGTACGGCGAACACCTCGTTGCGGCCGAGGGCGGCCAGGGCCCGGTCGGCGGCCCAGTCGAGGACCGGGTGCAGGGGGCTCAGGTAGTGCGCGTCGGGCCAGGTCGTACCGCTGCGGTCGCGAAGGGCTGCGGCGAGCCGTTCCCGGCCTCGGGCCATGGTCGTGGCGAGCACCAGGCGTTCGGTGACCTTGCGGTCGGCGAGATAGCTCTGCGGTAGCACGTCGAGGCGTTGCACCAGGTCGGTCGGGGGGACGAGTTCCGCGGTGCCGAACGCCTCTTCGCGGCGCCAGCCGATACCGCCGCGGGTCGGCGGCGCGGTGGGATCGACGAACGCCTCCCGCAGGGCCTCCTCCAGGTATGAGATCTCGTCGTCGTAGAGGCCCGAGCCGGAGTCGCCAGCCTCCATGGTGGAGTCAGGGGCCACGGTTTCGCCGGTTGTCTGCCCGGCGGACTCGAAGATCTGGGCGAACAGCGCGGCGAGGTCGTTTCCGGCGGCGACCTCGGCGACCGGTCGGATCACGTCGTCGAGCTGCTTGGTGCGGGCGAGGACGGACCGGATCTCGTTCTCCTCGCCCTTGACGTCGTACTGCCCCATCAGCGAGGCGACGTCACCCAGAGCGGTGTGCGCCTCGTTCTCCTTCTCGATCAGCTTGGCGAGCACGCGGACGTCTCCGGCGAACCCCTCGCTGGCAGGGTCGAGCAGCAGGGCGGTGACGCGAGGCGGGTGCTTCTGGCCGTAGCGGTCGATGCGGCCGTTGCGCTGCTCGATGCGGATCAGGCTCCACGGGATGTCGTAGTGGACGAGCTGGTGGCACTGGGCGTGCAGGTTGACTCCCTCGGAGGCGACGTCGCCGGTCACCAGAACGCGTACCGCCGCCTGCTCCTGCTTGAAGCGCTCGACGACGTCCTGCTGCTCGGCGTCGGTGAGGCCACCGTGCATCAGTTCGACGGCGTTCGCCGGTAGGCCGAGGTCCTTTGGAAGGCTGCGGTGCAGCCAGCGCAGCGTCTCCAGGCGCTCGGCGAAGACCACTGCCCGGGTGGAGGAGCCGGGGCCGACACCGATCTCCTTCAGGTACGCCACCAGCCGGGTGTACTTGGCCGATGGCTCCTGCATTGTCCGCTCGTTGAGCTGTCGCAGGTGGCGCAGGGCCCGCAGTTCGACCTCCGCTCGCTGGGACGGCACCTTCTCGTCCCTGCCGACCCGGTCGATGCGGCCGTCGATCGTCTCCTGGAGTGCGGCCGGTGAGGACAGGAACGCCTTCGCGAGCGTCCAGGGGAAGAACGCCGCGCGCGGTCCCGAGTACGGGCTTCCGCCCTCGCCGGGCCACAGCCAGGTGTGCTCGAGTTCGTCGGCGACCGCGTTCTCGGCCGGGGTAGCCGGCACCAGGACGTTGTTCGGCTCCTGCCGCTCCGCCCAGTCGGCGCCGACGGCGTTCGCGACCTCGGGGCTGTGCCGGTGGCGACGGACGACGAGCCGGCGAACCTCCTCCCGGTCGAGGACCCCGCTCGGTGGCACGGCGGCCGGATCGAGCAGGCGCACCAGTTCGGCGAAGGACTCCGCTTTGCCGTTGTGCGGGGTGGCCGAAGCCAGGATCAGGGCCTCGGCGTTGCGGGCGAGCAGACGAGCGAGCCGATTGTTGAGGGTCGCGGCGTTCGACAGGTTGTGCGACTCGTCGATGACCACCGCGTCCCACCGCTGTCTACGCAGACTGGCCACGTACCGGTCGGACTTGAGCGTGTCGATCGAGATGATCGCCCGGCGGTAGTAGGTGAACGGGTTGCGGGTCGCCGGTAGTTTCTGTCGAACCCGCTGGATGCCTGCGGTGTCGAGCCGCACGAACGGCAGGGCGAACCGGGTCCACAGCTCGTGCTGCATCTGTTCGAGCACGTGGCGTGGGGTCACCACGAGGATGCGGTCGCCGCGGCCGCGACGTACCAGCTCGGAGAGGATCATGCCGATCTCGAGGGTCTTGCCGAGGCCGACGGCGTCGGCGAGCAGGATCCGGGGTCGCAGGTTCGCCGGGTCCAACGCCTTGCGTACCGCCGACTGCTGGTAGCTCAACGCGTCCGCCAGCCCTCTGGTCGCCGCCGACAGCGAGCGTTCGCCGAGGGGCACGGCTGTCTTCCGGAGCGTCGATTCCAGCCAGAGGCGCGCGGTGCGGTATCGAGGGCTGGCGTCGGCCACCACCCGTGCGTGGGCGGGGTCCGACACGACCACCCGGTCCAGCCGGGTGTAGAACGAGGCGGTGGTGTCGCGGACGAGTTCACCGAGCCCCTGGACGTGGACCAGGGTGCCGTCGGCTGTCTCCTCGGCCGCGCGGACGAGCCATTCCTCGTCGCGGACCACCACGACCGATCCTGGTGCGAACGAACCGTGGACGTCAGGCTTGGTTGCCGGCACAGGCGCATGCTCCGTCTTCGAAACCGTACGAAAACGACACCGAACAAGTCTCGGGTCGTTACCCGGCGAAAGCCTAACCGTGCACGATCATTCACGATTCCGCAGAGAGGCCGAGAGTATGGTCCGAAAGTCGACTGTGCCGATACCGCTCGACGCCGCCACGTCGGTCCGCATGCGCCGCCAGCCCCGCACCTCCACCAAGCCCGAACTGGCACTCCGTCGTGAGCTGCACCGGCGAGGGCTGAGGTTCAGGGTCAACCACTCGGACCTGCCCGGGCGGCCTGACGTGGCCTTCAGCCGTGCCAAGATCGCCGTCTTCGTCGACGGTTGCTTCTGGCACCGCTGCCCGCAGCACGGAACCGTCCCCCGCAACAACCGCGAGTGGTGGCAGGCCAAGCTCGACCGCAACGTCGCCCGCGACCGCGCCAAGGACGTCGCTCTCGCCGAGTTGGGCTGGACCGTGCTGCACGTGTGGGAGCACGAAGCCATCGGCGCCGCCGCCGACCTGGTCCAGGCCGAGTGGCGACGCCGGGTGACGACTATCGGGCGGTGACCGAGGTACGCAGGAAGCCGCCCTTCCCGAACAGCACGCCACGGTCGAGGAACCGGTTGAAGAACCGGCACGACGGCTCACCGAGGTGGACGCAGGCAGTGCAGGCGCCGCTGCCGATGCTGCAGCCCGGGTCCAGGGGGCACCGGTGCTCGGCGTCGACGAAGGCGGTCAGCAGGGCGTCGAGGTTGGACTCGAAGACCGCCTGCATTCCGCCGAGCACGAAGTCACCACGGGCTGCGGCGTACACGACGAAGCCGAGGTGCTCGGGCACCAGGTACTCGCTGAGCGCGTCGCGTTCGATGCCCGCGAACACCGCAGTCTGCCGGATGAACCTGTGCGTGTAGGTGTGGATCAACTTGAGCACGTCGGAGCCGACCGACTCCACGGTGGGATCGTCTCGCTTGGTGGGGACGACCGCCGACTCCAGGATCGCCACGCGCGCCGCGAGGGCATCGGTCGACTCGGAGGTCCAGCCGGGAAGGCGGTGACCTCGGCCGGACAACCATGTCGCCACGCGTGCCGGGTCCAGGCGGATCAGGAAGGCCTCGGTTTCCGCCAGGTTGCCGTAGAGCCGGTAGCCGCTGCGCTTGCGCCGGAACGGCACCAGTCGGCACTTCGACGGATCGTCCTCGCCACGGGTGTAGCCGTACATGGCGTTGAGTACCGGGAACTTGTCGACCAGGTCGAGGCCGTCGATGCCGGCCCGCTGCAGCGCGGGCGGATAGTCCTCCCGGTAGCGCCTTTCGAGCGGATCGTCGGACTCGGGTGCGTGGAGGGCCGTCGTCGGCATCCGACTTTCCGCCAGGGCCATCGCGATGTCGACGGCGGCCCGCTCGGCCACTTCGCGACGTTGCGGCGACAACCGGTCGACAGGGTGGGCGCCGGCCTTGGCCAACTGGCCCCCCGCCTCGGCCAGGTTTGCCATCTGCTCCGCGATGTCCGGAGCCATGCCACTGGAGATCAACTGTCCGACGAGTTCCTCGCGGGTCTGCTTCGCGGTCACGTCGGCGGGTCGAACTGCGTTCAGGCCCTCGACCACCCAGACGAGAGCCTTTCGGGGGCCGCCCGCGAGCTTCAGGTTCTCGCGGTGCTCCGGACGCGGCGGATTGATCAGCACCATGCCGCGGGGCACGTAGACCATCCGGGCCTTGTGAACGTTCCACCGCACGGTGCCGTCACCGCACGCGCACTTGCGCCCGTAGCCGAGCCCTTGCATGGTCTCCGTTCGGCAGGTCGGGCAGACGAAGCGGATGTCCGTCGCCTTGGCGCTCTTCGGGATGACCACCTGTACGTCGTCGTGTTGAGGGCAACGTCTGATCCAGGGCTCCGTGACGGCTCCGCACTCGTGCACGCCGACGAAGTGCAGCTGTCCCCACGCTCGTTTGCCGCACTTGCAGCGGGCTTCCTCGGACTTTCCGATGCGCTTGCAGGCCCGACACAACCAGACTCGCGGGTACCGCTCCACCGTGACGCCACGGCGCTCGTCGAGTTCGACCACCTCCACCGGCACCTTGTGCAGCAAGTCGGCGGCCATGCCGCTGTCCTTGTCGTGGGCGCTCCAGGCGCCGATCTCGTTCAGCAGGCTCCAGCGAACCCGCTCGGAGTCGACATCGATCGGACTCGGCGCCGACCACTCGTCGACCCGGTAGATGTCACCGCGCAAGTCGACCGTCTGAGCTGGCAGGAATGTCCGCAGGATCTGGCTGCCACTGCGGGATCCCAGGATCGTCATCTCGTCCGCCTTCAGTCGTGGATCGGGGCCTGGGCTTCGACGTCGCGCAGGCTCGTCATCGGAGACGGGCTGCCGATCTGGCCGATGAACCTGGCCTTGCTGGCAGGGTCCTCAAGGTCGGCGAACCACTCCTGAACCCATTCGACGATCTGCTGCTGGTGCAGAGAATCCTCCGGCCCGTCGAACCCGAGGACCGCTGCGACCGACGCCGCTTCGTCGGCCGGAGTGAGCCCGGCGTCGCGAGCGTACTGTCGGAGCTTCACCGGCGTGCTCAGCCGCTGCTTGCTGGCCGGCTCCACGAGCATCAGTATCCGCGCCGCCACCACACCGGGCATCGTGAGGGCCAGCACCCGCCTGCTGCGACGGGTGATCGGAATGGCGTCGACGAACCGGTCGCCCTGGCTCACGTACTTGTCGAAGTGGCGGAACGTCTGGGCGTCACGCTCACGACCGATCTTGTGAAGGACGTACACCAGACCGGGGTACCGACGACCGACGCGAGCCGTGGTCTGGATGAACTCGGCCGTGGTCAGCGGAAGACCCAGCATGACCATCGTGTTGAGCCGGTCGACGTCGACACCGTGGGACAGCATCGAGCTGGCGGCGATCACGTGGATGCGGTCCTCGAACGCGTCCTCCGGCTTCTCCAACCGCTCCAGGATGTTCCGGACCTCGTCGAAGTCGGTCTGACCGGTCAGCTGCTCGACGTTGATGCCGTCGACGGTGTTGTTGCTGCCGAGGCTCCGGCCGGCGGCCTCCACGTCGTAGAGAGTCGACCCGTAGACGACGTCGGTGCCGTAGATGCTCAGCAGCTTCTCCGCGTGCCCCGGATCGATCCCGGCTTCCGCACACACGGTCTTCGGGTCGTTCAGCAGCTCCCGGACGCATCGCTGCAGGGCGTCCAAGGTCCGGTCGCTGACGTGCTCCAGCGTGACGCCACGCGGTGCCACGGCGACGAAGCGCCGTAGTTCGGCGGTGACCGGCGCGGTCCAGAAGGACTCGCCTGCTCGGGGCCCCGGCTGCGGGAAGACTCGCCCCTTGCGCCGATACAGGATCCTGACCTGATGGTCGTACCCGGTCAGGGTCGCACTACTAGCGACGATCTTGGCGCGGGTGCCGCACAGCTTGTCCTGCAGATGGTCCAACAGACTCTCGTAGTGCGAGTCGACCGCGCCCAGGCTGTCGCGTAGCAGGTGCAGCTCGTCCTGCAGGCGAAGCGACGGACCGAACCGCTCCGCGGCCATTGGCAGCGCCTTGAGGGTGCCTTGGCAGTCGGGAACGAGGCAGCCGTTGGGGGACTTCGACCGGGTCGAGTAGGTGAACCCGTGCCACTCCTCGGAGCAGAGCTTCTGCGGCGGACCGATGAGCCCTCGCATGGCCTGCTGCAGGCCGATCGACGCCGCCTTGTCGAGCGTGCCGACGACCACCGTCGGCAGGAAGCGGAACACCTCCTGGTCGACGACGTAGACCGGTAGCGGACCCCGCTGCCAGGGGCACGCCTGGTTGGTGCAGTGGTGCTCCAGCTTCCATCGCTTCCGGTCGAACTTCATGCTCAGGCGTTCGTCCCGGCAGAACGGGCAGTGCAGCAGCACCCGGTACTTCTCCGGCATTCCCGGGCTGTCCGGTCCGATCTCGTCGTTCTCCGGCTTGGGAACGATCTTGTTCGGGGTGCCGGCCTGACCGACGAGGAAGCCGAGACTGAACGGAGCGCTACGCCGGAGATCATCCTGTTGCCGGCGGACCAGTTCCGCCCCAGCGAGCGCATCGGCGAAACGCTGGGTCTGCTGCAGGCTCAGCAGGCGTAGCGGGAAGCGCGACCACGCGGTCACACCCGTACGCTTCCCGGTCAAACGGTCGAAGAACGCCGTGGTCAGCAGGAGACCCAGATACGTCTCGGTCTTGCCACCGCCGGTCGCGAACCACACGGTGTCGACGTGATCGGCCTCCTCAGCCGGCTCGGCGAGGAACCGGATGGCGGAGAGCAGGAATCCCACCTGGAACGCGCGCCACGTACGGTAACCACGCCCCTTGGCGCTCAGCCCGATCGCCTCGTTCATGAGCTGGAACGAGCGTCGGATCTCCGGGCGCGTCCGGACCAGCTCCAGGCCGGCACGCAGCCGGGCGAGCTCGTCGAACACGTCGGCAGCCGACCGGTCCGCTTCGGCGCGCATCGCATCCGTCCAGCCATCGGCCAGGTGGCGTTCGTCCAAGGCGACCGTGGACCAGTGCGTTTGGTCGTACTCGTCGAGTGCGTCCACCAGGTCGGTGAGGACCGGGATCGGATCGGCGGCGAGACGAGCAAAGGAAAGATCGGGCTCGGGACGAGGGCTGTTCCAGTACTCCGGCCGGAAGGTCTGCACACCGACGGTGTCAGTGGTACGGAACACCCCGGGAGCCACCACCTCGACGCCCACGTTGATGCCGTATGCCGGCACCCGCCGGTCGTAGCGGAAGCTGTCCGGCAGGGCCTCCAGCTCGAACGGCACCGTGCCGAGCCCCGCCACCTCCAACTGCGTCTCGTAGAGATGGGAATCGGTCAGCCCCGGGGCCTTCTGCGGGCTGGTGTTCACCAGCTGCACCACCAGTTCGGGACTGCGGTGCCAGTCCTCGATTTCGACGCGTACCTCTGCGCACAATCCGGGTGCACCGACCGCTGCGAAAGCACCCTCCAACTGCTTGGCACCGAAGGTCCCCCCGGCCGCGTCGACGACGAGCGGGACCTTCTCCTCGACCAGACCGCTCCTCCACCACCGGCGCTCGGGATCGGGACCGTCCTTGGGATCCTTCACCCATGCCCGAGCCCGTACCGTCACCGTCGCCGACCACGGTGCCGGCCCCTCCGGACGGAACCGGACACCGATCGCGCACGGGTCCAGGCGCTCCGACCGGTCGTCGCCCACACCCTTGCGAACCTCGTCCTCGCAGGCCAATCGGCCGAGCCAGAACGTTCCGGAGGGCGCTACCTCCAACCGTTCCAGACCGTCACCCCGGCCAGCCGCCACCACCCGACCATCCAGCCAAGTGACGAATCGGTCGCACGCCTCCGCCAGCGGCTGACCCTTGCCGTAGCTCGTCACGTCTTCTCCTCGTCACCACTCCGGGAAACCACGGCCAGGGGTGCCTCGGTCACGTACGCGCGCAGCGCCGCCGCGGCCGGGTGCTCCCGAAGCGTCTTCAACGCCTTCGCCTGAATCTGTCGGATCCGCTCGCGGGTGACACCGTAGTGGGCTCCGATCTCGTCGAGGGTTTCCTGCTCGTAGGTGCCGAGGCCGAACCGTCGTCTAAGCACGCACACGGCTCGCTCCGGCAGCGCCTGCCGCAGGGTGTACTCGACGTCCGCATGGAACATCGCATGGCAGACGATCTCCGCCGGGTCCGTGCGGCCGTCACGCTCCTGCTCGGCGACGAGGAGGTCCGACCGACGTAGGTCGCCCTCGTCACCGAGTAGATCGTCGAGACTGACCTCTGGACGTGAGTGGTCCAACGTCGCCTGCACCTTGCCGGGATCCAGTCCCGTCTCGTCGGCGAGTTCCGACAGCGTGGGTGCCCGATCGAGTCGCGCCGTGAGTGTGCGGACGGCCTTGTCGACCTTCCGCATCTGCTCCATGAAATGGACGGGTATGCGGACCGTGCGGCCGTAGTTGGCGATGCCGCGTTCGATGTGCTGCCTTATCCACCAGGTCGCATAGGTCGAGAACTTGTATCCCTTGGAGCCGTCGAAGAGGTGGGCCGCGTGCATCAGTCCCAGGTTGCCCTCCTGGATCCGGTCGGCGAACTCGAGACCCCTGCCGTCGTACTGCTTGGCTTTCGCGATCGACACCACGAGCCGCAGATTCGCACACACCAGCTCGGCGTGCGCTTCACGGCCTTCCTCGATCCGGTGACGCAAGGCTCGCCGCTCCGCGCGCGACAGTTCGCCCCACCCGACTTCGAGTGTGCGTCGTGCCGACTCGCCCTGCTTCATCAGCGACCACAGTTCCACCTCACGCTCGGCACCGATCAGCCGGTACCGGCCGATGGTCCCCAAATACTGCCGGATCGTGTCCCCGTGCAGTTCGTAGCCCTTCACGGCGGATCTGGCAGGACGCGTGTCGGCGGCAGCGGGCAACTCGACGCCGGCTTCCTCCAGCAGACGCAGCAGTTCGCCGTGTTGTCCTGCGGACAGTGCCCGTCGTGTCGCGACCAAGGCGACCTCGGCGCGCGTCAGCTTCCCCCCGGTGCGAGACCAGTCACCGAGTAGATCCTCGAACGCCACCCCCACCGCCCCGTCGGATGCCGACGAGACTGGCTGCTCGGGAGCATCACCGAACAGCCAGTCCGGGCCGTCGTCAGCCGTCGCCTCGTCCGGCGACTGCCCCGGGGCCGCCCCACTTGCAGTCGAGAACTCGTGCGGTTCACCTCCAGCCACGTGGCTTCCGGCCACGTCCGCGGGTGCGAGGTCGGGCGACATGGAAGGCTGGACCACGGAACCGCTCGACGAAACCGCCTGGTAACCCGACGCTCGCTGCCTGGTCAATACCATCAGCAGGTCATCGACATCTCCGTGAGTCAGGCGATGGCGAGCGACGAACGCCGTGACCAGGGACTGCACCCGGTTCCTGTCGTGGCGATCGACGATCTCTCGCAACTCGTCGACCAGGGCTGGCGGAAAGCTGGTGGAAGACCGTGTGGCCGTAGCCATGAATCCCTCCCCCTCTACGAGGATCCGAGCGTAGAGCCGGAGTGTGACAAAGCAGGCGAATCGAACATGCGTTCTAGCTACGACGGGGTCTCGACCCTCCGATCGTGACGGTGGCGCCCTGGCATCGGTCGGGATCAGATGCGAGCATTCCTATCAGTCGACCAGCACTCCGGAGCCATCCCTGTCGTGTAGCTGTCCGTGATCCGACCATCCGCCGCCGAACCGGGGTCGAAAGTACGACCCTCGAAGCCAGTCGGTGCCGGTGCTCGTCGACCCACTACAGTCGCTGGCATGGCCCCGCGTACCGTCAAGATCTCTGCAGTCGACCTGTTCTGCGGCGTGGGGGGCCTGTCGTACGGGCTCAAGAAGGCTGGTGTCGGTATCGCTGCAGGTTTCGACATCGATCCGGCCTGCGAGTATCCCTATCAGGCCAATGTCCGCGCCCCCTTCCGCAAGAAGGACGTACGCGACCTAGACGCCGATGAACTCAGCGCGATGTGGCCGAAAGGGGCGATCCGTGTGCTGGCTGGATGTGCACCCTGCCAGCCGTTCTCCTCGTACCGCCGCGGCACCGACACGTCGCAGGAAGCACAGTGGCCATTGATCGACGAAGTCAGTCGTCTGGTCCAGGGTGCCATGCCCGAGGTCGTCACCATGGAGAACGTTCCCCGCATCGGCAGCACTCCGATCTTCCAGACATTCGTCGCCAAGCTCGAGGAACTCGGCTACCGGGTGCGGTACGAGTCTTGCTACTGCCCGGCCTACGGAGTGCCCCAACAGCGACGGCGTATGGTTCTCGTCGCCTCTCTCCTCGGCGAGATCCGCGTACCCAAGGGTGGAGTCGGGGTAGCCGACTACCCTACCGTCGAACAAGCCATCGGCGATCTTCCACCCCTTCGGCATGGTGAGACCGACCCTGCTGATCGTCTCCACAAGAGCCGTAGCCTGACTCCGATCAACCTGGAGAGAATCAAGAGTTCGAAACCAGGCGGCACCTGGGAGGACTGGCAGGAAGAGCTCCGCGCACCCTGTCATCGTAGGTCGTCAGGATCCACCTTCCGCAACGTCTATGCCCGCATGGTGTGGAACGAGCCGTCACCCACCATCACGACACTGTCCTACAACTTCGGAGCCGGTCGCTTCGGCCATCCTGAACAGGACCGGGCCGTCTCACTGCGCGAAGCCGCGATCCTTCAGAGTTTCCCGCCTGACTACGAGTTCGTCGCTCCCGGAAAGCCGGTGCAGTTCGCTCCTCTTGGGCGGCTCATCGGCAATGCGGTGCCGCCGAAGCTGGCTGAAGCAGTGGGCGCAGCGATCGTCCAGCATGTAGAAACCGTCAAAGCGTCGATCCGACCAACACGACGGGGTGCCAAATCTCGGCCTTTCTCGGCTAACGTGCCTAGTTCCGTCCCGGTGTCCACGGCCGTCGCATGAACTGTTCTGCGTAGCGTTGGCGGAGGTGAACCGGCAGGTCGTATGGTACCGCCCGGCCTGCAGAAGACCGGTGCACCTGGTGCGACGAAAGTCGTTCGAGCCAGCCACGATCGACCAATGTCGCACCCTGGCTTTGGGTGTCATGTTGCGTGCCTGCCCCATCGGGCCAGTCCGCGAGTGCGCGGAGTGGCAGTGGGGATGCCCGGTCTACCAAACCGTATTCCGAAGTATTTCGGCTCCATTGCAGGGTGGCCGGTGTTGACAGATTCATAGGGGCCGCTAGCCCTTGTGGACGCGGCTGGACTTCGCGGAGTCACAGGCGGCGACAGCAACTATCGCTGCCCGCGTCACTCGGACTTGCAAGGCCGTCGCAGACGTTCCGTCGCGGCGGTCGGCCATCTCAGGTCGATTGGCCTAGGAGCGCCGGATGAACTCGACCGTTTCAGTCTCGATCCGTACACCGCGAGCCTTGAATCCCGCCGATGCTACCGCTTTGCCCAATGAGTTTTGCGGGGAGTACCAGTAGGGGAGGTGCTTGCGGGCAGAGGGTGCGAGCGTGTCGCCGAGGATGTCTTCGATCTCACCGAAAGTCATCGATGTCGACTCGCTGTCCAGCGCCGCCAGATAGTCAGCAAGGGGTTGGTACTTGCCGGCCGCTTCTGTATCCAGCCCTGGGCTGGGCGGTGTTGAGTTCGGATCGAGGATGTCCACGACCTCCGACGGGATTCGGATGGCACTCAAGGCACCTGCGTCGATGTAAACCGGCTTCATCATCGGTGTGACGGAGGGCGGCAGGATCCTCGCGGCCTGCAGGTCGCCGGTGATCCGGGTGGTTGGGCGGGTGATCCCGCGCAGCATGCGATCCTCGCGGTAGCCGCAGAGGGTATAGATGTCTTCGCGACTGATGGTGCCGCCTGCGGACGCGGCGGCAGTGATCACGTCGGCCAGGTCGCTTCGTCCTTCGCCGCGTAGCTTCTGAAGCAGCATGTCCACCGCTTCAGCCGTCCACTTGCCAGGCTCATTGATGTCTGCACGGTTGACGTCGGCGTCTCTGGCGGACTCGGGATTGACCTCGACATCGAGAGCCTGGGATCGGTTCAGCAGGTCACTGGCCCGCATCAGGAACAGGCGGTGCCCCGTGCTGTCGAAGAACTCTTTCGTCATCTCCTGTCGCGGGCCGATCATGTCTGGTCCACGGCGCCACCACCAGTCCTCCTTCTCGTCGTTCGTGACGATGATGAGGTCCATGTCCCGCGCTTTCGCCTCGTGGCATGCCTGTCGGTAGACGAGGAAGTCGCCGGCAGCACCCTCTGGATACTGGTCGCCCTTTTCTGCGTCTAGATAGCCTGGAGGAATGAGTTCGTCGACGCGCTGATTGCCCTCGGCGATCAGGGCGTCCCAGACCTTGTCCTCGGGGCGTGGGAGGACCCTGCCGGACAAGAGCTCGGAGAGTCTGCTCAGTACCGGGTCCGCGTCGGCCGGTGTGGAGGGGTGAACGCGGTCGGGCGTGGCTCGGTCGATCGCGTCTCGCAGGCGTTGGAACACGCCGTCGATGTCAAGATGCAAACGTTGCAGTTCGGCGTCGTCGATGGCCAGGTGCTTCGACCAGGTCTCGAGAGCCCGCGCTGCCGTTGCCCGGCTCTTCTCCAAGGCGGCGCGCGCTTCTCCCGTTGCTTGTTCAGGATTGCCGATGGCCCGAAGCCGATTGCGGTGGAACTCGCGCATTGCCTGGTACGGAACGACGAGACGGTCACCGAGCTTCTCGAAGATCGTCAACAGGTCCGCCGTCGTCCGAGCGTTGTAGCGGTAGAGGTTGAGAAGTACGTTTGCGTCTACCGCGACTAGCGCGGTGGTCAACGCCTGGCGCGACTCGGCCTCGCTTACCACTCGATAGCCTTCGAACCCGTCGAACAGCCCAACCATCTATGACCTCCCCAAGACGGACCTCATTGTTATCGATCCCATGGTGCAGTCCTATGGGCCGAGCGGCCGATTGTCGGTCTCCTGGTCCGCGCTTGTGGTCAGGCGGCCGAAGCGCAGCACGTTCCGAGCCAGGGAACGCGATGCCTGGCACTCTGCTGGCGCACCTGCTCGATCCCGCCCTTCATCCTGGGTCGGATGGTGATGCGCGTGGGACGACCCGGTGGCACTGGCCGAGCCGGAGTCGATCTGTCGATGATCCGCTTGTGCAGCAACGGCGTAGATGTTCGAGGGCAGGGTGCGGACCCCGACTCCGGCGCGCCTGCCGATCATGCCCTCCGTGTCGCTGCCGCGCAGCAGCGCGGCGATCACCTTCCGCTCGTTGCGGTCGACCCGCGCGGCGAGGCGGTCACCACGTAGCCCACGCTTCTGCGCCTCCTGGTAGCACCAGGGCACGATCAACAGATACCGTGCCCGGTTCTGCAGGACCGACGTGCCGGGGAACAGCAGGTCGCTGAAAGCGTCGCGGACCTGGCCGGCGCCCAACTCGTCCCGGCTCTCCGTGTCGCTGAAGAGCTTGAGCAACTCGCGCATGCGTTGCTGGTCCTCGCGAGACGTGTCCAGCCAACTCAGCCCGAGGTCATGAGCGCCTCCCGCCGGCGCCGGTGCCGTCGACAAGGTCGCTGAGCGGCCCCGTGGGCAGGGCGATCCAGCCCTCGGTCCCTGCGACCTGCCGCTGCTCGTCGTCGGGTCGGGTCGCCCTGCCTGTCGCGGCGGCACGTGCGTTGAGGGCCGCGACGACCGCGTCGAAGGCGTCGTGGCTGCGTCGACACAGCGCATCGGAAGCGCCCAGTTCCAGCCAGGGTGCGGCCGCGCAGAGCGCGGTCACGAGGTCGGCATGCTGCGTCTTCTGGCCCCGTCCCTTGTAACCGCGGTACGTCAACCCCCAGCGGCATAGGGCCGCAACTGGGTAGACCTCGACGAGTTTGCCGTCGCCGCACCGGTCGACGTCATGGCCGGCGGCGGCCAGCATCGCCAACAGCCCGGCACCCCGGAAAGCGGCATGAGCGATCCGGTCCGCGGCGACGCTGAGCGGAATGATGCCCGTCGTCTCGCGTACCACCTCGTCGGTCAACCGGTAGGCCAGATGACGCCGCCATCGCGCGGCATCGCCGTCGGCGATGGTGACGTGGCCGGACCGGTGGGCCGTGACGAGCGCGACGAAGGGTTCCGGCCAGCCGAGCGGGCAGTCCAGCCCGACCTTGTCCGCGTCCTGGCTGGCCTTGACGATCTGGGCGTCGCCCACGTCGAGGACCACGTCTCGCACCACTGCGCGATCCGACAGCCATTCGATGGTCGCCATCGCCGTACGTTTGTCCGCCGCTGCGAGGTCGACGCCGAGGGTCAGCACCGCAACACTCTAGGTGCCGACCAAGCGTCGAGACATGGCTCGACCGACCGTCGTTGTAGGACGTTCAGGTACGCGTGGCCCCCGATCGGTGAGTGAGAGCGGGCCCAGCCAGTGTGAGTGGTTCTGCGCCAGCATGGCCCAGGGCCTACCGTGATCCGTGGCCAGCCTTTTTGTCATGATCCATGCGGTGTCTCCGTGGGTGCTCGCGCGCGATGGGACGGGGCCAGCGCGCGATGGACTGGGCTGGACGCCGTTCTGTGAAGCTGGGGCCTGACCGCGAACAGATGGACTCACGCGGCCCCGTTGGACCAGACGACTCGACCAAGATCAACCTCTTAATCCGCGGGTTCGGGGTTCGAGTCCCTGGCGGCGCACCACCAAAAAGGCTCTGACCTGGGGTTTCACCCGGGGTCGGAGCTTTTTGGTGTTGCTGTTGGTCACGTCCGCGCTGGTGGTGTAAGAGACGGTCATTGCGTGATCCGGTCTGATGTTATGCGGCGATCGGTGCCGCGTTGGTGTGGTCGGTGTCGTGTTGGCTGCTGTTGACGGTGATCAGGCGGGCTTTGGTGAGGAGTTCCAGGCCCATGTAGCGGCGTCCTTCGGTCCATTCGTCGGTCTGTTCGGCTAGGGCGCGTCTTCAAAGGTTCACAACCATTGGAGTAGCGCGGCGATGGTGACGGTGGCCTGGTAGGACGAGGCGGTCTTGTCGTAGCGGGTGGCGACGCTGCGGCACTGCTTGAGCCGGTTGAAGCAGCGTTCGACGACGTTGCGCCGTTTGTAGAGCTGCTTGTCGAACGCCGGTGGCCGGCCGCCTCGGCTGCCTCGCCGGCGGCGGTTGGTCTGCTGGTCGGCGCGTTCGGGGATGGTGTGCCCGATGCCGCGCCGGCGCAGGTCCGTCCGGATGGCTTTGGAGCTGTAGCCCTTGTCGGCGATGACATGATCCGGGCGGACGCGGGGTCGGCCGGGTCCCGGCCGCGCGACGCGGATGGCGGCCATGACGTGGGTGAAGCGGGTGCAGTCGTTGACGTTGCCGCCGGAGAGCACAAACGCCAGGGTCCGGCCCAAGCCGTCGCAGGCGAGGTGAATCTTGGTGGTCAGTCCACCTCTACTTCGACCGAGGGCGTGATCTTGTGGTTCGTCCGTTTCTCGGTGCCCCCTTGAGCGCCCGCGGCGTGCTGGTGTGCCCGCACGATGGTCGAGTCGACCGACACCAGCCAGTCGATGTCACCGGCCCTGTCCGCGTCCGCTTGGACACCGGCGAGCATCCGCTCGAACGTGCCATCCAATGCCCACCTGCGGAACCGGGTGTAGATCGACTGCCAGGACCCGTAGCGGGCGGGCACGTCCCGCCACGCCGCCCCGGCCCGGATCTTCCACACGATCCCGTTGAGCACCCGCCGGTCATCGACACGAGGCCGACCACCGGTTACCGCCGACGGCAGATACCGCGACAGGGCTTCCCACTCGACGTCCGACAACTCGTAGCGACGACCCACGCGCTACATCATCCGACACCAAGATCCTTTGAAGACACCGCCTAGCGGCTTCGATCATCGCCGTTATCTGCCGCTGCCAGGGTCGGTCTTCGGCGTGGCACTCATGGGGGGTGGGCCCTCTTCGCATCCGGGGTGGCCTGTGTCGGACCGCTCTGGCACGCTGGCGTGGCAGTGACACAGGGCGACCTTTCGGTAACGGAGGATCGCGGACGTGGAAGAGCCGGAGGACCGCCAGCGGCGGCTCGGGATGGGCGCGGTGGGACAGCTGCTGGGCGTGCCCCGGCTGACCGTGTGGTGGTGGGTTAAGACCGGGAAGCTGACCGCGACCGGTATTGACGACGGCCAGCCATGGTGGTCCGAAGACGACGCTTACGCGTGGGCGCTGAGCCGGCGCGGAGACCGGTGGTCGGGACGAGTGCCGGTGACGGCCTGGTCGCCGGTGCCGTATGGCACCGCCTTCATGCGCGCGGTGGAACTGCCTGGGGCGGTCGCCCTGGTCTGGCACACCCCGCAGGGTCCGGTCCACCTGGTGTGGCCGCTACCCACCCGTCAGCGGATGCCGCACCAGCACCGGCGGTGGGTCGAACAGCTCGCCCCGCGCGGTGAGGGTGCGGTGGTCGTGGTGTCGGGCGGGTTCTCCCTGCGGCACGGGCCGGAACTCAAGGCCCTGCTGCCCGGCCTGCCTGATCGCACCTACACCCCGACCTGGCTCGACCTGGCAGGGGTGCTGGGTCAGCCGCTGCCGTGGTGGCCGCTGACTCTGCGGGACAAGCAGTTGCTGCTGGACTGGGAGCCGTCGACGGACACGGTCACCGCGATGGCCGTTCCTGCGCTGGACACCGGGGTGCTGCTCATGATGGCTTCCACCTACCCCGAAGCCCACCCTGCTGCCCGAGTGCTGGTCAACCTCGCACGTCTCGCACACGCCCAAGCCGCTGCCTCCGCCGAGCAACTCGTCGAGATGGTCGAGAAGGCCAAACTGCCGGACGGGGTGCTGCGGATCGCGGCACGGCCGCTGCCGGTGCCCGAAGCCGGCCTGGACGACATCGAACCCACCCAGCGTCGGGCCGGCTGGCTCGACCTGCTCGCCCGTACCGACGACCTCGCCCGCCGCTGCGTTCGTGAGGTTACCGACTGGGACGCCGGTGCCGACCTGCCCTACAGCAACCCGCAGCAGATCGAGGAAGTCGAGAGCACCTGGGCGTTCAAGTGGACGCAGCGGCTCGTCCCCACCCAACGCACCGCCGCGTTCGAGCTACTCACACGGTCCGGTGAGCCGGGTGACGCCCTGGTCGATCCGGACACCGATGCCCCGGTCTGGCGCAGCGGTGGCGGCGAGTACACCGCTGCCATGCCGCAGCGGCTGCCCGCGACCGCGCCGCTGGCCGAGCTAATCCTCGACGGGCCGGTCTGGATCCGCACCGCTGACGGGAAGGTCTATCCGGCGCCCCGCGACTCCTACTACGGCATCAGCTGGGGCTACGGCGGATCCGGTCCCGGGTCGCTCGCTCTGCTCGTCAACGCGCTGCTCGACGACATCAACGCCCAAGCCCCCGCCGGCATCAACGGCGCACCCGAGGGCCTGGAGGCACTGCTGTCCCGCAAGCTGCCCGAACACACCGTGCTCACCCGCGCCCAACTGGAAGCCGCCCGCCGCGGCGAGCCGGTCATCATCGCCGTCGACGACGTCGACCAGGACGAAGACGAGGACGATGAATGAGCACCGACACCACCACCGTGCCGGCCGGGCCTGCACCGATCGAGGACACCAACGCCAACTGGCCAGCGATGCTCAACGAATGGGCCGGCGACCTCTGGCGCCGCTTCCACCGCACCCGCAACAGCGACGACTGGCCTCCCGAGTGGATTCTGCCGGCGGCCGGTGCCGCCGGGGTACTACTCGTCGCACTCCTGCTGTTCGGGCTAGTCCTTCCACTGCTGCGCTGGATTGGCCGGATCCTCGTCAACGCCGTCGACGGCGGCCTCGACTGGCTGCGTGACTGGAACCTCACCCACGTCGTCCTCGACCCGGTCCGCGACTACCTCACCGCCCACTCCGCAGGCCTGCCCATCGACGCCGAAACGCTGTGGTGGACCTGGTGCGCCGCCGGAGTCGGCCTGTTCGCGTTCGCCTTCCTCTGGCGAGCCGTCGCCGCGCGGCTCGGCTGGGTCCTCTTCGGTGCCGCCACCGTGGCCATGGTCTGGGCCACCACCACCGGCCCAGCCCGCACCACCACCGCCGGCATCGCCGCCCTGTGGTGGATCGTGCTCAGCCTCTTCGCGCTCCGCCGGCCCTGGACCCAGCAACGCATCACCGTCCACCTGCCCGAGTTGCCCTGGCTCGCCCGCATCGCGCAACGCCGCGAGTAGCACCCCCTTGCACACGACAGGGCACCCACCGATCGGTGGGTGCCCTGTCGTGTGCAAGGGGGTCAGCCGGTTGGCTGGCAGTTCCGCGAGCAGGTGCCGAACACGCGGCAGCTGCGGCCGGACATGTGCAGCGCGTCGGTGCTGAGGCATGCGTCGCCGGCCGGGCTGTGCCGTCGGTTACCGAGTCGGCTCCTCATTCTTGCCGGCCTCCGGGCTCGTCATCCGGCGACCTGTCGGTTGGTCGGCGTTGCTTGCGGAAGGTTGTCTGGGCAAGGCTTGCCGTGTGCTTGTCGGAAACGCCTTCGCTGCAGCGGTGGACGCGGATCGCTCGATGGGGCGTGGCAAGGGTTCCTGGGAGTCGATTCGTGGCTGAGAGGGGGCCTCCAACTGGCTGTTCTCCCCTGGTGCATGAGGCAGTGTGGTGATCCTGGAGCTAGGGGTGCGCCAAGCCATGGGTACGTCAGGGCTGTGGATGATCCAGTCGGTGTCGCGGAAGTGGGAGGAGAGGGTTCGGCCGAGCACGGTGGCGTCGAACGGCCCGCTGGACTCGAAGATTCCCAGGGACAGCGGTCTACCCAGCGTCTCTTCCCACCTACGCGCCCAGGTGGCCAGTGCTGGGAGGGTACCCATCGCGGCCTGTTTGTCCAGATATCCGTGGCCGTTCATGAAATCGCCGAGGTAGCGGTGGGTGTGGTGGGTCCGCCAGTACGTTCGAGCAGCCCGGACTATGGCCGTGCTGTTGATGTCGAGGTCGAAGTCGCTGGGTGCTCGTTCGAGGCCGAGGCGCCACATGGCGTCGTATGGACGACGTAGAGGGCGATCAAGGCTCTCACCGAACCAGTTCCGGAGACGCCGCGCCGCGATCGGCTTGGCAGCCAGGTCCTGCTCACGGGGCATCGTCTTGTGGCCCCCGGAGAAGAAGCCAGCGCCGGTTCCCTTCAGGCGAATGTCTACCTGAGATGGGTCTATGCCGTCGCGGTCGAGCGCCTCCAGCATCTCGGTGCCGAACCGCTGGTAGAGCTCCGGGTTCATGCCCATGGGCGCCTGACCGGTGAGCATCCACTTCACCTGGACCGGGTTGATGCCCAGGAAGTCGAGGTCGCGCTTTGTGATGGCGTAGCCGGAATCATCCCGGGGCCACCAGCTTGGTGGCTCCTCGCCGTCGAGGATCCGAATGATCTGACTGTCGATGGGGTCCGCAGGGTCCAGCTGGGTCGTAATGGCGAGGGGACGCCAACGCTCATGAGCGTCCGGCACCGACTCCTTGTCTGTGTTACTCGGAGGGGTTTCCGCGGTACCGTCCAGGGAAGGGGTGCCCAGGGCGACGCTGCTGGCTGCGGTCTGTTCAGCAGTTACTGCCGGGGTGTTGCCGGTGAAGACGCCGTCTAGCGTGACGAGGCTGTCGCCCGGCAGGGTTACCAGCTCCTTCTGTGCGAAGTAGCCTATGCCGGTCATGGGGATGGACAGGACGTCCTGCGCCGGCTTGAGGTCGACCAGGATCACTGCATGGCCGCCACGTTTCTCCAGCCAGTCGGCGACGATCTGACGGTCTGCGGCCCAGCTCGCTAGCGGTCGCTGGCGAGCCTGGAAGGTGTCTCCGACGTTCAGCCCGGCCCAGTGGGGCTGCGCCGCTCCCTCTTTCCAGGTCAGCGCCCGGTAGGCGAGGACCTCGGTGATGCCGCGGCTGGCGAGGGTCTCCTGCGTCATCTCGTACTGGCTGCGGAGGAAGTCCCGCAGTGCGTCGCGGTTGTAGTCGAGTTCCAGGGCGACAGCGTCGCGGGTCTTGGGATCCATCCGCCACTCGAGAACACCTGCCAGCCCGAACTCCTCCTTGGCGGCTTCCTGCATGGCCAGCACCCGCACGTTGTTGTTAGAGCCGTACGACCAGGAACTCATCAGCTCGCTGACCGCGATCCAGCGAACGAGGGTTTCGGCGCGCGGATCGTCCATGCGCACCGCCTTGCTCGAAGCGTGCCCGGGGTCCGCCGGATTGAGTTCGTCGAAACGGAGGACATCGGCTCCCATCGACGGGTACTGCTCGTCGTGCGGCACGAGCACGTACCGGCCGTCGCCTAGCCGGTGTCCCATATCGGTACCGACGACCAGGCCGAACGCCGCGAGAACGAGTTCGGGCGTGGAGGACCGCATCCGGTCAGCGAGGGCCTGAATGGCGATGGTCTTCGCCTGGGGTGTGTCAGTGATCCGCCCGTTGTCGGTCAGCAGCGCCTCGGCGACTTGCTGATGCCGGGTCCTTTCCTGCGAGTCGGGTGGCGGTGCCAGAGGGTAGTGCCGCTCAGGTGCCGGGTCGGGAAGTGTGACCCTCCCACCAGGGGGCCGAGGCAGCAGGGGAGCTGTGCCGACCGCGTGCTCGGCGACCTGACCGAAGCGCTCCATGACAGCGTCGTGCAAGTCGGGCCGACCGAGATCCTCGAAGAGGGGACGTAGGCCGTCGAGCTGCCGTCCCATGATCTCTATTTCGGCAGGGGGGATCGGGTTGTCCACCCAGGAGAACACGTGCGGTTCAACCTGGCGGTAGAAGACGCGGACGAAAGGGTTGTCAGCGTCGGGGAGCGCGCCAGGCGAGATGACTGCCTTGGCTGTGGTGATGAGGCTTTGCCGTTCTCCGAGGAGAACCTGGTCAACGGTGACTCCGTGGGTAGCGGTCAACGCGTAGTAGAGGCCGAGGAACACGCCGTCGCGGGTGGCCGGCATCCCTTCATCTGCCAGGTCAGCGATGCTCCCGTAGCGGGCGGACGCCGGCTCGCCGGGCATGTGATCGGTGTAGAGCCGCTGAGACCCCAGCGGGTATGAAAGCGGGACGCGGGCACCTACCGCTCGGCCGACGTACGCGTCGAGCACCGTGAGCCTGGCGTCTTCGGTCCGTAGGTACTCCTCATACAGGGCGAAGGTGCCATCGCTGAAGGTGACGAGCTCTCTGCGGGAGATGCCTACACCACCGTCAAGCACTTCTCGTGCGAGCGCTTGGGCGCCAGTCGCCGGATGAGCAGGCAGCGGAAGCTCGCCATCGAGTCGCACGGCGGTGGTGGCCGACGGCGTAGGCGACTCGACGGCCAGCACCGCGTCGAGCGCCGTCCGGACCTTCGGCCAGCTCCCCGAAAAGCCAGGATGAAGATTCAGGTCCTGGATTTCCGAGAGTGGCACCCAGGCCAGTGCCATCGATTCACCCTCGACCCCCTGCACCGGTACGGGTCGGTCGAGCGAGACGATGACCGTGTCGTACGACCAGCCGCCGTGGTCATCTCGGACCACCCGCTCGATACGGGCATGGGTGGGATCGAAGTCGCTCTCCTCCGCTGCCTCGCGGAGTGCGGCCTCGGCCGCCGACTCGTGGCTGTCTCGTGCGCCGCCAAGAAGCGCCCAGGTTTCTCCTTGGTCGGTGCTTGCGCCTCGATGGTGCATCAGGACGTGCACTTCGCCGTCGGCCGCACGGTAGACGGGCAGCAACCCGGCGGCACCGAATCGGCCCCAATGTGCGTGTCCCTGAGCACAGTTGACCCAACTGTCGCCAGCCATCGCGGGAAGGACGAGTTCCCGCCTGGCTGCCTCATTGATCGGTTGCTCGCTCACCTTGCCGCCCATCCAGAGGTGAAGCCACGTCTCGTTCTAGCGCTGCTGGATTTACTTGGCTGTGCCGCGTTCGGTGTCTTCGAGGAAGGATTCAGCCTCGTGCTGAAGATCCGCAGGAGCGGCGGACCACGCAGGGCTGCGCATCACCTCCCGAAGCTTGACTGCCTTCACCTCCTTGGGAGCGTTCTTGCGCAGGCCTACGTGTGGCCATAGCTGATCAAGGTCGGTGTAGGGGAGGTCCCACGAGTGGCCGATGGTCGGCTCTGCGGAGCCGGCCGGCTGCCAAGGGGTGACGTGTACTTCGTCGGCGGTGACGGCGGGGGTGATCTCGATGAGGGTGAGACCCAGGCGGTCTACGACGCCGCGGAGCAGTGCCCGGTGGCCTTCGAGCGCACCGGTGGAGGGCGGCTCCCCGTCAAAGAACAGGGTGAAAACCCAGCCGGACTCGCCGGTGCGCGCAAGGTCCAGGACGAGGCGCGTGCCGGTCGTATCGGTGAAGGAGCGGTGAGCGATGCTCTTCGCCGCTCCGGGCCCCTCGCGGCGAGGAGCGTTTTCGAGCTGGAGGGTGCCAATCAGTCGTTGTAGCTGGTCGGATGCCAACTCTCCCTGAGAGAGCACTCGGAGCGCGGGCCAGAGCATGAGAGCGTCCTTTCTCTCGGTTTCGACGATCACGCCGTGGAGGGGGCGCGGCCTGGTGGAAGGTAGATCGGGTTGCTCCAGGCACGCCGGCCGTGGCTGTCCTCGACCGTGACTCGGCACCACCTGCGCTTGAACATCGCGAGCGGCAGGGAGCACTCGGTCAATGCCTCGCCTTGGATAACCCTTGCGCCCGGATCGCCGCCGGTGATCAGCACTTTGCGCACGGGTGAGCAGTGCACCGTGATGAGGTCGTCGTCGAGCTGTACGTCGTGCAGTTCGGGTCCGGTGCTCGAGTAGTAGTCGCCGGATTTGAGGGCGGCGAGAAGTGCCTGCGGGTCGAGGGATTCGGCGCGTACGTGAACCCAGGCCGCGCAGCCTGGAGGGTCGTGGGGCTGGAAGTGGGCGTCGTCGGCAGCGTAAGCGCTAAGCCTGAGTCCTCGGTTGATCAGAACGTCGGTTAGGTGCCAGCTGTCGCCGCGGTCCTCACGTGCTGAGAGCGCGTTGTAGACCTCGACTGCGTGGGCCGCGTCGAGGCTTTCGGCATCGGCGGTCGTGAGCAGCGACGCCGCGGGGTGGGCCATGCCGATGAACGCGCCAGCGGCTCTGGCTCGGCGGGCCAGCTGTGGTGCGCTCTCGTCGGACTCGGGTGGAGGGAAGTCGAGGGGCAGCCCCACCGCCAGGATGTGCCACTCCGAGGAGAACTCCGTGCGTGGGGGGTGCAGTTCGGCACCCAATAGGGTGGTGAAACTGGACGTGCGCAACTGCCGGGTGTCCGTCAACGGGAAGTTGTACTTGGCTCGGAAGTGGTCGGTGATGGCCAGGAAGTCGTAGCCTGCTTCTCGGTAGCGGCGCGCGATCTCCTCGGGAGGTAGGGCTCCGTCTGAGCGGTCGGAGTGGGTGTGAAGATTGCCTCGCCAGAAGCGACCGGGCTGATTGAAGGGGCCAGTCACGTGTATCGCTCGTCGGTCACGTGTCCTCGTTCCAGGTGGGCTGCTGCGACTGTCATCGCGTGCTGTGGTTGGCCTCGTGTCGGCGGACACTGTCGGGTGCGCCTGCGTAGCCGCAGTGCCTGCACCGCATCCACGGGCAGTCGGCGTCGTCCACGGCGGCGTCAGTCACGGATCTTTGCGGACCGAAGCCATGGCGGTGGAGTAACTGGGGCACGGAGCTGTCGTACTCAAGCGCCATCAGCGCGGCTTCCGCGATCTTGTCGTGGCCGCGGATGAAGAAGGAGCCGACCGCGGTTTCCCTGCCGCATCCACACCAGCAACTCCCGGTGGGGAGCAATCGAGGGAGAGGTGGGACCGACTCACCAGACATGCCTTCAAGATACCTCATCAAGATAGGCAATCAAGGTTTTATTGATGGTCAAGAGGCCGGAGAAGCGCGGTTCGTTAGAGGTTGTCGGCATCAGGGAACTGGGCGAGCACTTCCGGCGGTGCCTGCTCTACGGGTAGAGGTCGCGGTTCGGTGTGCTTCTCTGGGCTGCACCGACTGAACGGTCCGTACTCGGCGCCGAGTGCGGCGAGGTGCGGATCCAGGTGGTCGCGCCACCAGATACTCATGCCAGTGTGGGGGTCGCTGAGCCGTAGCGTCTCCCACGCCCGCCACAGCGCGTACAGGCGGGATATCGCCTCCGGGTGTGCCCACCAACGCGGACACCAGTTCACCCCGGAGGTAGGGCCGGAGGCGAGGCGCCGCTCGACGACCTGGGCCAGGTACTCCTGAATGAACGCTTCGACGTTGCGGTAGGCCGGCTCTGGCTCTGCCGGGTCCTCGGCCTGCGGCTGGACTGAGGTTGGGGACTGGTCGCCGACGAGCTGCCCGAGCAGAGCGTTGAGGTCCGCGACTGGGTCGCTGGATGGCCCGGGCCCGGTGGCTGGTGTGGTCATGGTGTTGGCTCCGGGGCGTCGGGGGTGAGGGTCCAGTCGGTGCGGCTGTCGGGGTCCCAGCGGGCGATCGAGGCGCGGATCGCGGCGGCGTGCGGTCCGTCCTGCCAGGGGGCGGTGCGGGCGAGGGCTGGTGGGGCGCCGGAGGCGTAGACGACCATTCGGCCGCGTGGCAGGGCGTGCAGGTCGGCGACGTCGAGGATGCGTTGGCGGCGGGTGGCGTGGGACACCGACCGTTGGCCCCACCCGGACCCGCTGGTGCTCGTCGACCGGGTGGTGACGTCGTGCTCGCCGATGAGCTTGGAGAGTTCTTCGAGCCAGTCGGGGTCGGCGACGCCGCCGCCGTAGGTGCGGACGTTCGCCGCCGACCAGAGTTTGCGCATGCCCTCGCGGCCCCACACGTCGATGCCCTGGGGGTAGGACTGGAGGATCGTGATGATCGGCAGGCCGTGGGAGCCGTAGTAGGAGTAGAGGCTGGGGAGCTGCCGCAGCCGGCAGATGTTCGCGGCTTCGTCGAGGATGCTCAGCAGCGGGGGGTCGAGGCGGCGGCCGGTTGAGGCGCGGGCGCGTAGCTCTCCGGCGCGCAGGACGGTGTCGGTGAGGGCGGCGACCAGCGGGGCGGGGGAGCCGGGTCCGCCCTGAGAGAGTAGATACAGCACGTCGGTGGACGTCACGAACGCGGCCGGGTCGAATTCGCGTACCCCGCCTCGGGTGGGTGGGGTGACCCAGGCGGTGACGGCCGGTTCGGTGAGGCACATGAGCATCTTCTGGGCACCGGCGTAGATGCCGCCGCGGGTCTTGTCGGGCATGTTGACCACGCCGGCCACCGCGTCGCCGGGCAGCGCGAAGCCGTGCTCGCGCAGTAGCATCGCGGGTTCGTCGTCGCGGGGGCTGACCGCCCATCGGTATGCGGCGAGGATGTCCCGTCCGGAGCATGCGGCGGCCAGCAGCAGGTTCGCTACCAGTTCCTCGCTGGACGGGTCGAAGAAGGCGTCGCGGCTGACGCCGGGTTCGCGTTCGGCGGAGGCGAAGTGCTCGGCGAGGCGGCGGGCGTCGGTGATGGTGGCCACGGCGCGCAGCGGGTTCCACCACATGCCCTGGTCGGTGCCGAGGATGTGCTGCGGGTCGAACGCCCACACGGTGCCCCGGGCGGCGCGGACCTCGCGGGTGGCGTCGACGATGTCGCCCTTGACGCTGGTGACCAGGGTGGGTCCGGGGGCGGCGACGATGGCGGGGATGGCCCGGCAGGTGGTCTTGCCGGTGCGGGGGCCCCAGATGTCGACGGCCATGTCCTCCCAGGACTGCCGCAGTGGCATTCCGCCGGCCACGGTGTGGGCGATGAGTACGCCGAGCTGGTCGGGGTCGGGCCGGTCGACGTCGGCGAGGCTCGGCCGTAGCCGCCGGCCGCTGTCGGCGACGCCCTGGGGGCTGAGGTGGGCGAGGTCCTTGCGGGTGGCCATCTGTCGGGCGGCGGAGTCGACCCGGGTACGACGCCGGCGGGACCACCGCCAGGCCGTCACCGCCGCGGTGGTCAGCAGCGCCAGGACGGCGACCTCGGCGAGCACGACGAGCGTGCAGGCGGTGGTCCAGGTGATCTCGCCGCGCAGCACCGCCGTGGTCACCCGGATGGGGCCGCCTGCGGTGTAGCCGGGTGGCCGGGTGAGCAGGACCGGCAGCCATGCCCCGACGGCCAGGACCAGGGCCAGGGCGGCGATGCCGCCCGCGATGAGGCCGGCGTCGTCGTGGCCGCCGCGCGGCCCGGCCGGGCGGCTCACGCCATCCTCCAGCGGAAGTCGGTGTTGCCGAGCTGCTTCTCCGTCTCGGTGGGCTCCAGGTGCACCGGGATGCCCGGCCGGGAGCCGACCTTGATGAGGAAGTTTCCCCGGCCGACGGTCTCGCTGCCCTCGGTGGCCGTCCAGGACGGCGGCGCTGACCAGGACAGCACCTCCCGCCGTTCGGCATGCGACAGCGGCCGGACCCGGGAGACGGCGTCCAGCTCCTGCTCGGAGCAGGGGCCGATCATCAGCACCGCCGACCGCTCGGCGAACCCCCGGGCTTTGGCCCGGTCGTGGGCGGTGGGCAGGGCTTCCAGGTCGGCGAGGCTGTGGGTGATGAACGCGGTGCCGGTGCCCTTCTGCCGGTTGAGCCGGGTGAGGCCGTCGGCGCGGTCGACCAGGCCGTGGCCGACGCGCAGCGCCCGCCACAGCTCGTCCAGGACGGTGAAGAACGTGCGGGCGGGGGCGAGGCCGAGGTCGGCCATCAGGTGCGCGGCTTCGACCTGGGCGAAGCCGTAGGACCAGGTCGACAGGAGGGTCGCGGCGGTGCGCAGTTCGTCGGTGTCGTCGATGCTGGAGATGTCTACGCACACGGCGGGGGTGTCGAGGCGGATCGCGGTGGTGGTCTGCCCCTCGAAGGTGTCGCCGAGGGGGCCGTGCAGCAGCGCCAGCAGGGTGCGGCGTAGCCCGTTGGTCTCGTCGCGGAAGCGGTGCAGGTCCTGCTCTTCCTGCCAGAGGGTGACCGCGCGGACCTCCGGCGGGGCGTCGCGGATGACGCGCAGGACGTCGGAGAGCACCGGCGGGAGGTCGGTCTCACGGTCGGCGAGGTAGCGCAGCGCGGCGGACAGCACCGTGGTCTCGTCCGAGCTGACGGGTCCACGTCGGACCAGGGTGGCCAGGGCGACCAGCATGTTCAGCCGCCGGTCGGTGACGGCGGAGCGCACCACCGCGGCGGTGCGCTCGTCGACGCGGTCGAGGACCTGCCGCCACGGGCCGGCGTCGAGGGGGTTGATCCGGTCCAGGCCGGGCCCGACGCGCAGCACCTGCCCACCCAGGGCACGGACCAGCTCGGCGTAGTCGGGCTTGAGGTCGCCGAGAATCAGCGGCGTGACGCCCTGGGCGGTGAGGCCGAGGACCATCCGCCGCACGGCGGTGGACTTGCCCATGCCGGGCTCGCCCTCGATCCACACCGACGGATTGGTGATCAACTTCGCCCTCGTGTACCAGGAGATGGGGTCGAAGCAGACCGCCGAGCCGGTGTAGAGGTGCCGGCCGATCGGTACGCCGATCATCGGCGTCGACGCGCCGGTGCCGAAGGGGAACAGGCCGCACACCTGCACGGTGGTGCCCCGGTACTCCGTCGGTGGCTCGATGTAGGACCAGGCGCCGCCGCCGGGCCCGCTGTGGCCGAGCCGGCCGGGTCGGCGGCCGGCTGGTCGTCGACGCGGCGGGGGTGGGGTGGCGTCGCGGGTGCTGATGGTCATGCCGGCACGTCCTAGTAGTGCTTTGTTAGGTTGTTCCGGTGTGTCGCTTGTAGGGCTCTTTGGGTTGTGTTTGGCTGCCGGGCGTGGACGAGCGAGGACTCACACGGGTGCGGACGCGGTTGGAGGACTTCGCGGCCGGGCTGTTCGCGGGGTTGCCGCGGTCGGATCAGCGGGGGACCGGGTTGCGGTATCTGCGGGGGCTGATGCTGGACGGTCGGCGCAAATCGATGCAGCCGATGGCGCAGCGCCTCGGGGTGGATCACCAGCAGTTGCAGCAGTTCCTGACCTCGTCGACCTGGGATGTCAGTGATGTGCGGCGGCGGCTGGCGAGGACCGCTATTGACCTGGTGTGCCCGCAGGTGTGGGTGGTGGACGACACCGGTTTCCCCAAGGACGGCAAAGCGTCAGCGTGCGTGGCCCGGCAGTACTCCGGCACCCTCGGTAAGGTCGCGAACTGCCAGATCGCCGTGAGTGTCCACGCCGCGAGTGACACCGCGTCGGCGGTGCTCGACTGGCGGCTGTTCGTGCCTGAGTCCTGGGACGAGACCTGCGTTGCGGACACTGACGGGAAGGTGGCCAACCCGCACGCCCGCAGGCTGCGCCAGCAACCCGTGACCCGTGACCAGGCCGGAGCGAAGAAGCCACACGAGCGCCTACGGCCGCCACCCGCCGAGCAGATCGACCAGATCCTGCGGCGACGGTCAGCCTCAAAGCTGCCTGACGAGCAGCGGTATCGGCCAAAGTGGATGATGGCCCTGGAAATGCTCGACGAGCTGGCCGGGTGGGGCCTGCGTCCGCCGTTGCTGACCGCCGACGCCGGCTACGGGCAGGTCGCCGAGTTCCGCCAGGGCTTGACCGAACGCGGCATCGGCTACATCGTGGCGACCACCTCGTCGACCACCGCCCAGTCCGGCGACGCTCAACCCGTCGAGGTCCCCTACGCCGGGGTCGGTATGCACCCGAAACCGAGATACCCACAGCCCGCCCGCAGCCTCAAAGATCTCGCCCTCGCTCACGGCGCCCACCACGCCCGGCAGGTGCGCTGGCGCGACCGGATCGCCACCGCCGATCGTGCCCCCGGCCAGACCTCCCGCGACCTGGCCGGGCACTTCCTCGCCCTACGGGTCCGGCCGGCAGGCCGGGCCATCCAACGTGGACCCCACTGTGGTGACGACGGTGTTCTCCCCGAATGCTGGCTGCTCGTGCAATGGCCACCCGACCAGGACGAACCCACCGACTACTGGCTGTCCGACCTGCCCACCGACACCCTGCTGGCCGAACTGGTCCGCTTGGCCAAGAGCCGCTGGCGCATCGAGCACGACTACCGCGAACTCAAAACCGCCCTCGGCCTCGACCACTTCGAAGGCCGATCCTGGATCGGCTGGCACCGCCACGTCACCCTCACCGCAGCCGCCCAACTGTTCCTCACCCAGTTACGACTCGCAGACCCAAAAGCAACAGGGCAGACCTGAGCCTCTACGCCGTCCTCCGCGAGCTGCAATACCACCTCGCGACCTGGCTCGGATTCTGCCCACTCTGCCACCAACTGGTACCAACCTAACAAAGCACTACTAGTGCCTCGTCATGCGGCCTTGAACGGGTAATCCGGGTGGCGGATCTTGGACTCGGTCGCGTATCCCGTTTCGGACGGGCTCGCTGGTTGTGCCAGCGGATGTAGTCACCGATCGCGGCGTCCTGCTCGGCGTGGGTGCGGTGGTCGGTGCCGTTGAGGGTGAAGTACAGATCTTGAATGGTCAGGTTGTGTCGGGTTCGAGTGTCAGGCCGGTGTGAGCGAGGAAGCCGTCGAGTAGGTCGGTGCGGTACTGGATGCTCTTGAGACGGTTCTTGATGATCGCCTGGAGGTGATCGACGCCAGTGACGGCGAGGTTGCCGATGCTGCGTTTGAGGTGGGACCACACGGCCTCGGTGGGATTCAGGTCCGGGGCGTAAGCGGGTAGTCGGATGACGGTCAGCCAGTCCCGGGCGTCGATCATCTGCCGCATGGCGGCGCTGACGTGGGTGTTGAGGTTGTCCCAGATCAGCACGATCGGGCCGTCGAGTTGTTGGTGGGCGGCGTCGAGGAGGGCGATGTAGTCGCGTTCGCTGAAGCTGCGCCGCTCGTTCTTGCGGCGGCGGTGCACGATCGTGCGGTAGATGAACCGCGACCGCTGGCCGGGCCGGTAGCAGGTCAGGCCGGCGATCGAGACCCGGCCGGAGCCCTTGCCCGACACCGGGACCACGGGTGTGTGCCCGCGTGGTCCCCAGGTGCGGGCCTTCGGTGGGCGCAACGTCTGACCGGCCTCGTCCTCGAAGACCAGCCACGCCTGCCGCTGCGCCGCTACCGTTTTCCCGCCGGCCACGTCTCCCGCCGCCACGTGATGATCGCGGCCTCGTCACGCTCGACCGCACGATGCGCGGGGACCTGCACCGACCAGCCCAGCCGGTACATGATGTTCGCCGTCCCGCGCAACGTGTACCGGGTGTGGAACTTCCGGGCGATCAGGTCCGACACCCGGGCCAGGGTCCACCGCTGATCGACGCCGAACCCGTGCGCCGCCGGCCCCTCGTCCAGGGCGTCAGCCAGCCGCCGCAGCCGCCCCTCGTCCAGCCGACACCGCGACCCGCCAGGCCCTTTCGACGCCAGAGCCTGTTCACCACCGGCCCGCCACCGCTTACGCCACCCGTACACCGCGGTCCGCGACACCCGCAGCCTCCGCGCGATCTCCGGCACCGACACATCCTCGGCGAACCACCCGGCAGCCTGCCGCCGTACCGCCTCACGCTTCGCCCGCCCCCGCGCAGACAACCCACCTCCATCGGGATACCTCATCCCATCGAACTACCCCAACCCAACGTCGCCACACAGGCCACATCGGACGAACCTGACCATTCAAGATCTGTAGCGCAAAGCGGCGAATTCGGCTTCGATCCAGTTCAGCCAGGAGCTGTAGGTCGGCAGGAAGACCAGCTCAACGTTGTTGGCCTGGCACCAGGCCCGGACGGTGGGGTGCTTGTGCGGGGAGAAGTTGTCCAGGATCAGATGCAGCGTCTGCCCTGGCCAGCGGCGTCGCAGGCTCTTGAGGAAGTCGAGGAACTCGCTCGATCGTTTCCGGTCCCGGATCCGGTAGTGGATTCTTCCGGTGGCCAGGTCGAGGCTGGCGATCATGTGCCGGACACCGTGGTCACGGTGGTAAGTCGCCCGGAGTCGGACCGGTTTGCCCTGCCGTTTCCAGGCTTTGCCCGGCCGGGGCTGCAGGTTCAGCGGCCCGAACTCGTCGACGCAGATGACCCTGCCGCCGGCCGGTGGATGGTCGTAGAGGTCGAGGACCCGACGCATCTTGGCGGTGAAGTCCGGGTCGTTGCTGGCCTTCCACGTCTTCGACGTCTGCCAGGTGACGCCGCGTTCGTGCAGGATCCGCCGGACGGTCTCGATGCTGATCGTGTCCACCTGGCCGGTGGCGATCAGGTAGTCACGCAGTTTGGACAGCGACCAGGTCGACAACGGCTGGCCGAGGAAGCGGGGGTCACACCTGGCGATCACGCAGATCCAGTCGCGGGTCCGCTCATTGATCTTGTTCGGTGTGCCCCCTCTCCATTTTGGGTCCAGCGCGTCGAACCCCCGCTCGTTGAACGCGTGGATCACGTCGCGGACGTAGTCCTCGGTGGCCTTGAGCAGGTACGCGATGTCGGGCACCGGCTGGCCCTGGCCAGACATCAGAACGACGATCGCCCGGCGCAGCTTGACCGGGTTCTTCGCGGCCCGCGTGATCTTCTGCAGCCGCTGGCCTTCGGCCATCGACAGCACCCGCACGAACACTTCCGGGCGTCGTCCCACCCGGCACCACCTCCCACACCAACAGCGAGAGAGACAGCCTGCCCGAAACGGCCTCCGAACCGACGGATTACACGGCCAACGTCCAAAGATGAGGCACTAGTTCGGCCTCACCGGTGCTCCAGATCGTTATCGCAGCGAGCCACGACGGGGACTCGAACTCACTGGTGACGATCGGTTTGCCGTGGTTCGGCTCGATCGGTCGGGTGTGCCATGTCATGCCTAGCCGTGCCCACGTCTGGGCCCGGGCCAGCACGGCGTGCGACAGCGTTTCCAGCGGAAAGATCACGCCCCCGACTGTCACACGCTCTGCGCGGGAGGGCTGGCGCCGATCCCGGACGTGCTCAGGTCGAACCGGTTAGGCGGCATGCCGGGCTGCGATCTCGAATGCCATGGTCCAGGGGAAGGCGAGCCGGCGGTCGTTGCCGGTGCCGGGTGGGTGTGGTTCCCAGTTGTTTTCGGGGCCGAGGAGGATGTGTACGCCTTCGTCGCGGAGGTTGGTGACGGCGCGGCGGTAGGGGTGTCGGGTGGCGAGGGCGGTGTTGACGAAGGGGACGATGACGGTGGGTACGTGTCGTCCGATGAGTTCGGCGATGGTGGTCATGGCGTAGTTGTCGGCGAGGCCGAGGGCGATCTTGTTGATCGAGTTGTAGGTCGCGGGTGCGATGACCAGTGCGTCGGCGGTGGGTAGCGGGCGGCGGACGCCCGGGGACGTCCGGTAGTCGGATCGCACGGGTGCGCCGGTCAGCTTTTCGATGGCTGGGATGTCGATGAAGTCCATCGCGTGGGGTGTGGCGGTGACCGCCGTGGTCCAGGACCGTTGGTGTGCGGTGTTGATCAGGGTGGTGACGTCGGGTGCGGGGCCGGCGGCGCAGACGACGATCTGGAGGTGCCCTGCGGTCACCGGGAGATCCCGGCGGTTTGGGTGAAGTCGACGGCTGCGGCGCGTACCGGGCCGGTGGTGAGGTGGGCGAGGTCGTTGGCGAGGCGGTGGACCGCTGGGCGGCAGCGGATCTCTTCGGGTGCGATCTCGTATGCGGTGCGGAGGGCGTTGAGACCCTGTTCGTGGCGTCCCCACTGGGTGTAGGCGCGGGCCACGTCGACGTAGAGCGTGGCTTTGCGTTCGGCGAGGGTCACCTTGCCGAGGGGGATGGTGCGGGCGATGGTGATGGCGGTGCCGGCGTCGCCGAGGGTGAGGGCGATGTTGACCCGGTGCAGCAGGACGTTGGTGGCACCGAAGCCGGTCCACCGGTCGTTGCCGTCGTAGCCGAGTCGGGTCGCGGTGCGGGTCGCTTCGTTGAGCATGGTGTGTGCGGTGGCCCGGTCGTCGCGGCGGGCTGCGGCGACGGCACCGCGTAGGACGAGGGCGCCGTACACGGCGACCGCGTCGGTCGACGCGAGGCCCGTATCCCGGTCGAGTACGCCGGCGGCGTCTGCGGCGAGGGTCACCGCCTGGTCGTCGTGGTTGTTGCTCATCAGGGCGTGGGTCATGATCCGTGCGCTCGCGGCGACGGCGACCGGGTCCTGGCTCGTCGCGGCGGTGCGGGTGCTCCGCTCTGCGGCGACGAGGGCCATCCCACGGTCGCCCAGCTTGAGCAGGACGCTACCGACGACGTGGTACAGCTCGGCGGCCAGGACGTCGACCTGCCGTTGCTGCGTGCCCTCCGCGTCCGCCCTGGCGGGTTCGAGAGCGGGTAACAGCGTGCCGAGCCGGTCGAGGACCCGTTCGTATCGGCATGCCTGGTAGTCGCGTTTGACGGCGGCCACCTTGCCGGAGAGCTGCTGCACGGACAACACCGTGGCGGGCTGTTGCCGGGGCGAGACGAGCGCGTCGAGCACCGGCCCGACGCCGGGGGCAGCAGCGACGCTGACCGCAGCGCTGCGCAGGAAGTCTCGCCGTTGCACGTCACCATCCGAGTCCGGGCTGTGGTGGCTGTCCTCACCAGTATCGGCATCTGAGCCGGGGCGTGGTGGCGTGGTGCCCGTCGCCCGCAGGGCTGCGAAGCGTTCGCGGACCTCCGGTGTGGCACGGGTCAGCACGGTGTCCAGCGCGGCTTGCATGTCGGCGCGGGGGAGGACGTTGTCGCCCTGGCTGCTCCACTTGGCCACCGTCCGGCGGGCCGCGCCCAGGTGCTCGGCGAAGGCGGTGACGCTCATCCGCGCTGCTTGGCGTAGGGCGGTGGCGTCCCGGCCGGTCCAGGTCGTGATCGGAGTCATCGCACGTCCTCCCGACAGGGACCGTCTCCTGCCTGGTGATCGTAGCGGCACATGGGGTTACCGCAGGTGCACCGGCGGTGCACCGACAGGACATTCCGCGCATGCCCTGCCCCGGGTGAGGGTGGGTGTACCGGGCCGCCTTTCCAGGGCACGCCGGTAGGTCAGCGGCAGTATCAGAGCAGGGAGCTTCGGATGGATATGCCGAGCGGTGACAGGCCGGAACGCGACCCGACGCCTCCGCAACTGCTGTCACCGGCAAATCCGCCGGCAGCACTGTTGACTCCTCGTTCGCGTACCGCCAGCAGGGCTGCGTGGGCGGGCGGCGGTCACCTCGCTCCCGAGCCGCCGGCCGGCAGCGGTGGGTCCACCGGGCCTTGGTGGACCCACCGCTGCGAAGGATGCGTCGTGACGGGGGAGCGGGCATGACCGTGTACGTCTCCCGCTACGCGAGGGGCCAGCAGGAGCGGCCCGGCCCACCGGAGTCGACAGGACCCGTGCCGGCGGGAACGGCGGATCCGCCGCTGTTGACCCACGTGTGGCGTCGGTTCTTCGCGCAGCGGGCCCGAGGGGAGATCCGCCGGTGAGCGTCGACCGAAGCCCTCCGGCGACTGCGGCGGGTTGTCGCAGCCCGATGGGCCATGTGCATGTGCCGTCGCGTCCGCACTGGGGCTGCCGCGCCTGCGGCCGTTCATGGCCCTGCGACGGGGCCAGGAGCATGCTCCTGACGGAGTAGGCGGGCAATCGGATCGGCCTGTTCCTCTATCTGGCCGGATGTCTGCACGAGGCCATCGACGACCTGAGCCAGCCGGACGCCAGCGGGACGAGTGACTGTGGGGACCTGTTCGGCCGCTTCGTCGACTGGGCCAGGCGACGCGCCGGCTCTGCCGGGGCGACGACCGGCGCACCAGTGTCTTCGAGGGAGGCGTGATGGTGAGCGGCGTCGGTGTGATCACCGCTGTAGAGCAGACCGCCGGGCCGGACGTCTCCAGACCCATGCCAGGGCGGGGCCCGTCACCCGCCTCACCTCCCCGTGAACCCCCTGACCTTGGGCGAACCACGCTGGAGAGCGGTGACACGGTGCCTTACCGGCAGGGGGTTCCGTTGAGGGAGAAGTCCGCGGGGGACGCGTTGCTGCCGATCCAGGTGCCCTGGAAGCCGAACGAGACGCTCGCGCCGGCCGTGATCGTGCCGTTCCAACCGGCGTTGCGGATCGTGACGGCGGAGCCGGACTGGGCGTAGGTGGCGCTCCAGAGCGTGCTGATCCGCTGGTCGCCGGGAAAGGTGAAGGCCAGGGTCCAGCCGTCGACAGTGGTCGTGGCGGTGTTCCCGATCGTGACGTTGGTGACGAAACCACCGGACCATTCCGACTGCTTCTGGTAGGTCACGGCGCAGCTCGGGCCGGGCGGCGAGGTGGTGGGGCCGGTCGGCGGGTCGACCCGGACCTCGTTGGTCGCGATCGACACGTTGCCCGCCGCGTCCCGGGCCTTCACGTAGTAGCGGTTGGGCACGGACGGCGCGAGTGACAGCGTGTGGCTGGTGCCCGGCACGGTGGCCACCAGCGTCGAGTTGAAGGACCCGTCCCAGCGGTAGACCTGGTACCCGGTCACCCCGACGTTGTCCGTCGCGGGCGTCCAGTTCAGCGTGGCGGACGCGGTGGTCACGTTGCTGACGGTCAACGTCCCCGGGGCACCGGGCGGCACGGTGTCGGGGCCGGTGTCGGTTGCCGGGGTGACGATGGTGAGGGGGTCCGACGACGGTGAACTGTGCCCGCCCGAGTCGCTGGCCTGCACGGTGACGCGGTACTGGGTGGCCGGCTTGAGGGAGATCGTGGCCGTGGTGACGTTGCCGACCCGGGCGGTTTCCCCGAGGTCGTGGAACGCCGGGAAGTACCCGATCGTGTATCCGGCGATGTCACAGCAGCCGGGCTCGGCGGCCGTCCAGGTCAGGGTGGCCGAGGTCGAGGTGATCCGGCTGACCGACAGGTCCCTCGGCGCGGTCGGCGGCAGGTCGGCCGGGGGCGTCGAGCTGGTCGCGTCGACCGTGTTGGACGCGGCCGACAGGTTGCCCGCGGCGTCCCTGGCGCGCACGTAGAACTGGATGCGCGGGCCGGGTCCGGTCGTGGCCGAGGGCGGCAGTTGGTACGTCGTCGAGGTGGCGGTGCCGAGCAGCGTGGAGGTGTACCAGCCGTCGTACCTGTAGACCTGGTAACCGGTCACGCCGACGTTGTCCGACGCGGCGGACCAGTACAGCGTGCCGTTCCGGTTGGTCAGGCTCGTCGGTGAGCCCGGCGGCACGGTGCCCGGGCCGCTGTCGGTGGCCGGAGCCACCACGATGATCTGGTTCGACCAGGGGGAGGTGTGTCCCACCGAGTCCCTGGCCGCCACCCTGATCTGGTACTGGCGGGTCGGCGAGATGGTGATCGTGGCGGTGGTGACGTTGCCGACCGTCGTGGTCGGGATCACGTCGCTGAACGCCTCGGGGTACATGATGGTGTAGTTGGTGATGGCGCAGCAGCCGGGGACGGCGGCGGTCCAGGTCAGGGTGACCGACGTCGAGGTCACCGTGGAGGCCCTGAGCAGGGTGGGCGGGGCCGGCGGCGCCGGTGTGCTGGACGGGGGCGATGGCGGGGCGGTGCTCGCCAGCATCGACACGGTGTCGGCGCCGGCCGCGGGTGTGGTGACCAGACCGAAACCCAGGACCGAGGCCGGCAGCGTGGCCACGGCGACGACGGCCGGCCACATGCGACGGAACAGGGATCCGGGACCATTGCCCATCATGCCTGGACGATGTCGCAAAGCATAGACGGACGTCAAGAGAATAATCGCCAGTTGAGACACGTGAAAGTTCCGGGTGGGATGTGTCGGACCGTGTCGCCGGGTCGGCTGCGGTGATCCGACCGCACCGTCAGGTGAATCACGGACTCCGATTGACTTAATATAGGCGGTTGATAATGTAAATATGGTTTCGGCCCGTCCCGGGCCGATCGGCGGCAGGAGACGACGATGGGCGGGCGACGACGGCGCGGGCCACGATCGGCGACGGCGATCGGGATGGCCGGATCGATGGTGGTGGGGCTGTTGGCGACCCAGGCGGGCATCGGCCCGGCCGCCGCCGCCGACGGGCTCACCCTGGCCGTGGACGTCTCCGCCGCCCGGCACCGGATCAGCCCCGACATCTACGGCATGAACGGCGGCGATCCCGCGCTCGTGGCGGAACTCGGCACACCGGTGGCCCGGTGGGGCGGTAACGCGAGCAGCCGCTACAACTTCAAGAACCACACCTACAACACGGGCAGCGACTGGTATTTCGAGAACATCGTGGCCGGGCCGGAGAACACGGTCGAGGCGTTCGTCCAGCGAAACCGGGACCAGGGGACGAAACAGGTGGTCGCCGTGCCGCTGATCGGCTGGGTGGCGAAGGACTCGCCCTCGTCGCATCCGTTCGCCTGTGGCTTTCCCGCCACCCGCTTTCCCGAGCAGGACTCGTTCGACCAGTGGGATCCGAACTGTGGCAACGGCCGGCACGCCGACGCGAACCTGACCGGCGCGGTCCCCACGGACACCTCGATCCCGGCCGGCGCGTCGTTCGCGGGAGAGATGGTGTCCCACCTCGTCGACCAGTTCGGCCCGGCGGCACGCGGCGGTGTGTCCATCTACGAACTCGACAACGAACCGGTGCTGTGGAACTCCACCCACCGCGACGTCCACCCCGAACCGGTGAGCTACGACGAGTTGGGTGGCAAGGGTACGGCGACCGCGGCGGCGATCAAGGCCGCCGACCCGCGCGCGGCGGTGCTCGGCCCGTCCGGCTGGGGCTACTGCGAGTGGGTGGCCTCCGGCCTCGACGGATGCGCGCCGGGGGCGGACGCGGCGGCGCACGGCGGGCTCAACCTCTCCCAGTGGTACCTGAAGAACATGAAGGACTTCGGCGACGCCCACGGCGGGAAACGCTTCCTCGACTACTTCGATCAGCACTACTACCCGCAGATCAGCGGCGGCAAGGACCCGGACGCCAACGCGCTGCGACTGCGTTCCACCCGGTCGCTGTGGGATCCGACGTACGTGGACGAGTCGTGGATCGGCCCAGGCGGGGTGAACGCGCCGCCGTTGCAGTTCATCCGTCAGATGAAGGCCTGGGTCGCGCAGTACTACCCGGGCACGAAGGTCGCCATCACCGAATACAACTGGGGCGCGCTGGATGACATCAACGGCGCGCTCGCGCAGGCCGACGTGCTCGGCATCTTCGGGCGCGAGGGGCTGGACCTGGCCACCATCTGGGGCGAGCCGAAGCCGACCGATCCCGGCGCGTACGCCTTCCGGATGTACCGCAACTACGACGGCGCCAAGGGCAGGTTCGGCGACGTGAGCGTGTCGGCGGTCAGTAGTGACCAGGGGCAGCTCGCCGTCTACGCCGCGCAACGCTCCTCCGACCGGGCGCTCACCGTGATGGTGGTCAACAAGACCGGTGGCGACCTGACGTCCCGGTTGGCGCTCGCCGGGTTCCCCGGTGGGGACCGGGCGCAGCGGTTCACCTACGGTCCGGCCGACCTCACCTCGATCGTCCGGGGTGGGGACCTTCGGGTGGCCCGGGGCGGCATCAGCGCGACGTACCCGGCGAACTCCGTGACGCTGCTCGTCCTGCCGCAGCGCCGGCACTGAGCGGCCCCCCGCCCCGCGCGGGTCGGCGCGGGGCGGGGCGTCTCCCCGTCGTCGGCGTGGCGGACGGTGCCGGTGCCGGGGGCGCGGGTGGGCTCGTTGCCGGACACCAGCGCATCGGACCGCCCGTGACCAGGGCCGCAGGTCCGCCCGCTATGATCAACTGCGTCGGTGGAGCTGTCACACCCGAACGAAGGACGCCCCCATGGCCCGTCGCTACCGTCCCGGACCGAAGCAGTTCGTCTTCACCGTCGGCGACGGCGACGACCGTGAGGTCTCGGCGGCCGATGCGCAGGAGGCCTACTGGGCTTTCGCCGCGTTCTTCCGGGAGCGGGAGTCGGACACCTACACCATCGAGGACACATCGGCGAGGCAGCGGCTGGTGCTCATGCCCCGGCTGGAGGTGATCTCCCGGATCCAGGACGGGGACCAGCCCCGGTCGGAGCACCTCCGGGTCGACGCGGTCAACCGTTACATCCCGGCCGCCGGGCTGTTCTTCGAGAACGGATACGCCGGCCTCGACCGCTTCGGCCAGTGGTTCGCCGAGCTGTCCGACCTCGACGTGGCGCCGGAGACCCGTGGTGCCGCCCGCGCGGCCACGTTCACCACGGAAGCGGCGGCGCTCGAAGAGACCGGCCGGATCTGGGCGGATTCCGGCGTCGTCGACCCGAGCGGCCGGTACCACGTCTTCTTCGACTCGCACGGTGTCGACGACGACCGGGCCGAACGCGCCGAACTGCTCCACTTGATCGGGTTCCTGGGCCTCGAACGCGCCGAGCCCCCGGCCGGCGCTGCCGGGGGCGAAGTCTGGGTGCGCAGCGACCCGCGACTCGACGCCGAGTGTGCCCGGTGGGCGTGAACGGCGGCTGCGGAGCACCCGGCGACCTGCCACGCCGCCCGCCGTGGACCCGGGGCGGCAGGGTCCAGCCGGTGCCGGTGCGGGGAAGGTCCGGGCGGTGACGGACATCGTTTTCACGCGTGGCGGCGGCTGGTACCCGGGGGTGGTCCGCGAGGACGGTGAGCTGCGGCTGACCCTCGGCGCCGGGGCCGACGCCAACCACGAGCCACGCACGTTCACCTTCCCGATCGGCGAGGCCCATCTCCGGGTGATCCGGGAGGACCTGGCCAGGCACCTGCTGCTCTGGAGCGCGGTCATCCCGCTCTGCGAGGCCGCCGGAACGCGGGGTGACCTCGACGAAGACGCCGCCGTCGCGCTCCTGGACCCGATCCTGCTCTCCGCACCCGCCGAGGTCGACGCGCTCTTCCGGGGTATCCGGTGGGACCGGAACCGGCTCGTCGCCCACGGCGCCGACACCGGGCTCCTGGAGCGCGGTCAGGTCTGCGAGGCGATGCGTACGGCGACGGAACGGTCGGACGAGAAACGGGCTCAGGAGTACCAGGCGGACCGCCGTCGGGCGGAGCGCGGCATGGTCCTCGGTCCCCTCGACGCGCAGATCCTGCGGTACACGGGCCAGTACCTGCACGGCGCGACGATTCCCCGGCGGACACCGGATGCCGTCGACCCCGCGCTGCTGCCCCGGGTCCTGGCGGTGATCGCCGCTGCCGAGCGGGCGAGCGCCGGGATGCGGATCGGCCCCGACCCGCGCCGGGGGCGGCGGGCCACGGACAAACGCGACTGGGACCGGATGGCGGCGACGGTCGGGGCGGCCGTGCGGCGCGCGTACCCCGAACTGGTCGATGACGCGGTGCGGACGGTGAGCTTCCTGGTCTGCTCCGAGGCGGCGGACCGCTCCCGCGACGCCCCGGCGGACGACGACGGGGAGGCTGCCGACGACCACCGCGACGTCGGCCTGTCGTTCACCGACGACAGGGGTGACGAGAAGAAGTGGTCACCGGGCGGTCCCCGCACCGCTTCCGCCGAGTTCTGGGAGTTCGTCGCCGACCGCTCCGCCGCGGACAACGAGGTGTTCACCATCGAGGACGAGGAGCGGGGCGAAGGGATCCAGCTGCACTTCTACGCGGACTCGGTCGCCCGGATCACCACGGTGCGCCGCGGGACGGCCGGATCGGATCCGCAGTACCGGGTGGAGTACAGCCTGGTCGACGGAATCGCCGGGTACCGGGACCTGGTGCGCGCCTTCGTCCGCGGCGGCTGTGCCGCACTCGACCAGCACGGTCGATGGATCGCGGACGTCGATGAGTTCGAGCGCACGCGTCGCGAGCGCGACACCCGTCCCTGACCGGGGCCCCGGTCAGGAGGAGCGTCCTCCGCGTCGCTGGCGGTGTCCGCGCTGGGTGGTCGAGAATCACGGTCATGCGCCTGCCGCAACCCGACTGCTGCGCCGGTTCATCGGTACGGTGACCGGTGGGCCGACGCTGCGGCGGCGCGCGGTCACGACGGGTGTGAACCGGGGCCGTCCCCGCGCCCCGGGGCGGAGGGCCGCTCGGCGGCGTCGAACGCGGGTGCGAGCGGTGCGAGCGCCGCGCGGAGCCGGTCGGGCAGCGGGCCGGCGGGCACGACCAGCCCCGCGGTGTCGACACCACCACCGGCGGCCGGTCGGAGCCAGCCTTCCAGGGCGATGCGCACGGCGGCGGCCACGCTCGCCGCGAGAACGCGGGCCGTGGGTGCGTCGGCGTCCGCGAGGCGGGCGGCGAGCACCGCCGTGAGCGGGGGCTCGATGTCGGCGGTGGCGTCGAGGAACGCGTCCCGCAGCGCCCCCCTGGCGGTGATCATCAGCAGTGCCTCGCGGGCCTGCGGACCGGTGTCCGTGTACTGCTCGACCACCGCTTCGGTGACGGCGTCGGCGAGGCGCACCCCGGCGGGACGGGCGGCGACCGTTGCCGCGATCCGCTCCTCGCGGTCCGCGGCGACGGCGGAGGCGATGGCCTGCTCCCGGCTGGCGAAGTAGTTGTGGTAGGTGCGGGGCGAGACGCCGGCCGCCTCCGCGATGTCCTCGACCCGCACCTGGTCCGTTCCGCGTTCCACGGCCAGGCGTAACGCCGCCTCGCGCAGTGCCTGGCGGGTGGCCTGTTTCTTCCGCTCGCGCAGGCCCGGTGGTGGTGTGGTCACCGGATCAGCGTTCCACACCGAGCTGCGCGAACGCAAAGTTGCATTCTAGAAAATTTGCGCAAGTGCAAGATTTTTGTCAGGCTCGACCTCTCCGACAGCGACCGAGGGGACGGCACCATGCGAGCCAGGGGAATGACGTACGACACCGGATTCGTCGTGCGCGGCCAGACGTCCCGGGAGTGCTTCGACCCGGCGGTGGTCCGGCGTGAACTCGCCATCATTCGCGACGACCTGCACTGCAACGCGGTCCAGATCATCGGCGGCGACCCGGAACGGTTGGAACTGGCCGCCGGTGCCGCCGCCGCGCTCGGCCTGGAGGTCTGGTTCTCGCCCTATCCGCTGGAGCTGTATCCGGAGCGGATCCTCGCCCTCTTCCGCGACTGCGCGGAGCGCGCGGAACGGCTCCGACGACAGGGGACCGCGGTCGTGTTCGTCGCCGGCGTCGAGCTGAGCGTGATGAACCGCGGGTTCCTGACCGGCGAGAGTCCCGAGGAGCGGGTCGAGCAGCTGATGGCGGGTCGACCCGATCAGCGGGCCGCGGCGGTGCGGGACCTCGGTACGCGGATCAACGGGTTCCTCCGCGACGCCGTGACCACGGTCCGCGAGCGCTTCCTGGGTGCGGTCACCTACGCGTCCATCCAGTTCGAACAGGTCGACTGGACCCCGTTCGACATCGTGACGTACGAGCTGATCCGCTCCGCCGAGGTGGCCGACCGGTTCCGGGAAGCCGTCCGCGTCCTGGCCCGGGATCCGAAGCCGCTCGCCGTCACCGGCTTCGGCACGGCGGCCTACCGTGGCGCGGGCGACCGTGGCGGCCGGGTGCTGGAGGTGGTCGAGTACGACCCGGAGACCAGGCTCCCGGTCCGGCTGAACGACGTGTACGAGCGCGACGAGGCCGGTCAGGCCGCCTATCTGAGCGAGCTGCTGGAGATCTTCGAGACCGAGGGGGTGGACAGCGCGTTCGTGTTCCTGTTCGCCCTGCCCGGCTTTCCGCACCGCCCGGACGGCGACCCTCGGGACGACCTGGACCGGGCCAGCATGGGCATCGTGAGCATCCTCGATGGGCGCCGGGGGCGGACCTACCCCGACATGGAGTGGGAGCCCAAGGCCGCCTTCGCGGCGGTGGCCCGGCGGTATCACCGGTGAGCGTCCGGGCGTCCCGCCGGCACGGTCACGATTACGCATAGGTGATTGACAATTGGTAGTTGCGTGCACCGGAACCGCCGCCTACGCTTCAGGGCAGCATTCCGTGACTACGGGCAAGAGCGTCTGAGCGGACGGTGGGAGTTCCCGGTGGCAGGGGACCTCCGCTGGTCGGCGCGGGTCGCTCCAACGTGGATCCCACCCCGGTGGTCACGGCGTCTCGTCAAGGAACCCGCCAACGGTCGAACCCCTCGGGAGCGCACCCCGCCTCCCAGCGCGTCGACCCGTGTTCGCGCGGCGGTTCATTGTCGCACTGCCAGGACGACTGTCCAGCGGACACGTAGTCGGCGGCATGCGAAAGGAATGGTACGTGAAATCAGCCCTCTCCGCCGTGCGCAGATCGCTGTCGGCAGGCGTGTTGCTCGTCGCCGCCACACTGCCGGCCGTGCTCGGGAACCCGCTGCCCGCCTCGGCCGCCGTCCAGGAAACCTACTATGTCGCGCCGGACGGTAACGATGCCAACGCGGGCACCGTCCAATCGCCGTTCAAGACCCTGCAACGCGCCCGGGACGCCGTCCGCACCGTGAATGCGAACATGACCGGCGACATCCAGGTGTACCTGCGGGGCGGCCGTTATCCGGTGAGCAGCACCGTCGAGTTCGGGGCGGCCGACTCCGGCACCAACGGATACCGGGTCCTGTATTCCGCCTATCCCGGCGAGACACCGGTGCTCGACGGCGGTGTGCCGGTGACCGGCTGGACCCAGCACAGTGGAAACATCTGGAAGGCGCCACTCGACCGGGCCACCAAACTGCGGGCGCTCTACGTCAACGACAAGCGGGCGTTCATGGCGTCGAAGACGATCGGCTCGGCGGGCTGCTACGGGACGTACAACATCACGGCCGGGCAGGCGGCGTGGGCCTGGGAGTCGGGGTCGCAGTGTGACGGCGCGAAGTACAGCCTGAACGATTTTCCCGCCATCGCCCGCAACGCCGACGACATCGAGATCGAGACGGCCACCACCTGGACCACCGCCATCGTGGGGGTCCGTCAGGTGACCACGAGTTCCGACGGGGCGAACCGGGTGGCGCTGTTCCAGCAGCCGGGTGCCGCCATCGCCCAGGGGGCCTTCAACGGCAACGCCCAGACCGGCGGTTCGCACAAGGTGATGAACGCCTACGAGTTCCTCGACGCGCCGGGTGAGTTCCATTTCGACAAGAGCAGCCGGACGCTCTACTACTACAAGTCCAGCGCGGAGAACATGGCGACCGCATCGGTCTTCGCGCCGAACAACGTGACCACCCTGCTGCGGGTCGCCGGCACCTCGACGAGCAACCACGCCCGCAACATCACGTTCTCCGGGCTCACCGTGCAGCATTCCGACTGGAACCTGTTCAACGTCGCCGGCGCGTCGTTCAAGCAGGCGCAGCAGGGAAACCTCGGGGCGCAGGCGTACGCGAAGCGGAACTTCCACGACTACTACTACCGCAACGTCGACACCACCCCCGGCATGCTCCAGGTGGAGAACGCCGACGGGATCCGGTTGGAACGCAACCGGTTCCAGCACACCGGCGCCGACGGCGTCAACATGGTCAACGACGTGCAGAACAGCCAGTTGATCGGGAACGTCACCAACGACGTCGCCGGATCCGCGGTCACCGTCGGCCACCCGCAGCACGTCTACATCGGCGACGGGACGTCGACCAACCGGGAGAAGTGGTCGCCGCAGGTCGAGGGGCTGCCCAGGAACATCGACATCAGGAACAACTACCTGTACGACAGCGCGGTGCTGTTCAACGGGCACAGCCCGATCTCGGCGTACTTCGTCGACACCCTGACGATCCAGCGCAACCGGATCGAGAAGTCGCCGTGGTCGGGCATCACGCTCGGCTGGGGCTGGTGGAACTTCGACGGCTCGTCGGGCTCGATCGCGCCCAACCGGCCCACCACGACGGCCCGGAACAACACGATCAGCTACAACCACATCATCGACACGGTGCAGCGCCTGAGTGACACCGCGCCGATCTACACCCTGGGCAGCCAGCCAGGCACCACGATCACCAACAACTATCTCCAGGGTGTGCCGTCCGGTCACAAGTACGGCCTGCACCCGGACGAGGGCTCGGCGTACATGACCTTCCGCGACAACGTCCTGAGCGTGGACAAGAATGTCACCTGGCTCATCAACTCCGACGATTTCGGCCGGAAGCACGATCTGAGCATCACCCAGATCTACGGCCCGATCAACAAGGTGTCGAACAAGAACCTGCCCAACAGCACGGTCAACGACATCATCGTCTCCTCGGACTACGTCTGGCCCGCTGCGGCGTACGGCATCGCGGCGAACTCGGGCCTGGAGGACGCGTTCCGGGACATCATCCCGGCGGCCAACCTGTCGCTGCCGAACTACGTGCTCCCGGCCAGTACGTTCGTCACGACCACGACGGCGTCGATCCCGATCCGGAGCACCGGTGACGCGGCCAGGACGGTCTGGTTGGCTCCGGCCGGCACGACCACCTTCACCGCCGGCCCGACGATGACCAGGGCCGCCGGCACCGCCACGTCGATCGCCGTGCCGGCGACCCGGGGTGAGTACCGGCTGTTCGTGGTCGACGCGCAGGGCAACCGGTCCGCCGAGTCGACCTCGATCGTCCGCCAGCAGGGCGGCGGCAGCAGCCAGCAGGGCGGCCGGCTGGTGGGCGGCCAGTCCGGGCGCTGCGTGGAGGTGCCCAACTCCGCCACCACCAACGGCACGCAGGTGCAGCTGTGGGACTGCGGCAGCGGCGCCAACCAGCAGTGGACCTACGGCACCAACAAGCAACTGACCGTGTACGGCAACAAGTGCCTGGACGCCAACGGTGGGGGTACCACCAACGGCACCACGGTGATCATCTGGGACTGCCACGGCGGCACCAACCAGCAGTGGAACCTCAACGCCAACGGCACCCTGACCAACGCCCAGTCCGGGCTCTGCCTCGACGCCAACGGCGCGGCCACGGCCAACGGCACGAAGATCATCCTCTGGTCCTGCAACGGTGGCACCAACCAGCAGTGGAGCCTGCGCAACTGACCGCACTCTCCGGGGCCGGGCCACTGCACCCGGCCCCGGGTCGGGTGCAGTGGCCCTGGGTCGTCGGCCGCGGTGGGCCGGAGCAGCCGCGCGGCATTGATGTCGCACGTCCGTCGCGTCGTGCGACATCGATGTCGCGCGCTGTGGTGCCGTACGGCGTCGATGTCGCGTGGTCGTGGCGTCGTGCGGCGTCGATGTCGCGCGTCCGTGGCGCGGTGCGGCGTCGATGTCGCGGGGCTGTCGTGCGGTGCGGTGTCGACGTCGCGCGTCCGTGGTGCCGTACGGCGGTGACGCCGTGTGTCCGTCGGACCGCACGTCGGGCGGGTGGCCTGCGGATTCTGGGCCGCTCCGGCGGGTCGGCCGGCGGTGGACCCGGGTCGCAACCTGCCGGACACAGCATTGACATGTTTCACTTTCCGGCCTAGGGTCTGGCCGAATCGATTCGACGTCGGGTGTCGGTGCTCCGGTGGCGGTACCCGACGGGGTGGTGTTCGGGCGTGCGTGGTGGACCACCGATCGGTTCGACGGCCAGCCGGTTCCGCCCGGGCAGCGGGACCAGCGGTTGGCATCTGCGGCGACGGGCCGGCCGGCGTCGCGGGCGCATCGAGGGTCTCCCGGTGTTCCGTCCTTGGCGGGTGCGGTCAGCGGGGGGCGGTCGGGCGCGCGTCGGGATCGCCGTGGCACCCCGTACCTGACATCAGTCCATGCCGAGTGGCAGGAGCCCATCATCATGACAAGGCGTAGACCCATCCTCGGATCTCTCGCTGCGGCGGCGGTCCTCGTCCTGACCGTGGGCGCGACGGCCCTGGCCGGTGGCGTGACCGGTACGGCGGCTGCTGCCGGCGTCGCGGCGGCCGCGGCGACCCCGGGGTGCGGCAAGGCACCCACGTTGACCAGCGGCCAGCGGTCCATCCAGAGCAGCGGCCAGAGCCGCAGCTTCATCCTCCGGATTCCCGACAACTACGACCGGAACCACCAGTACCGGTTGATCTTCGGGTTCCACTGGAACGGCGGCACCGCCAACGACGTCGACGGGGGTGGGGCGGACGGGGCGGCCTGGTCCTACTACGGACTGCGTCAGCAGGCGAACAACAGCACGATCTTCGTGGCCCCCCAGGGCAACGGCAACGGCTGGGCCAACCCGAGCGGCCGGGACGTCACCTTCGTCGACGACATGGTCCGGCTGATCGAGAACGACCTGTGCGTCGACACGACGCAGCTGTTCGCCCTGGGCTTCAGCTACGGCGGCGGCATGAGCTACTCGCTGGCCTGCTCCCGGGCGAACGTCTTCCGCGCCGTGGCGGTCTACTCCGGCGGGCAGCTCAGCGGGTGCAGCGGCGGTGGTCAGCCGATCGCGTACATGGGCATCCACGGCATCGGTGACCCGGTGCTCAACGTCTCCGCCGGACGGTCGCTGCGCGACACCTTCGTCCGCAACAACGGGTGTACGGCGCAGAACCCGCCGGAGCCGCGCGCGGGCAGCCTGACCCACATCACCACCACCTACTCCGGCTGCCGATCCGGCTACCCCGTGGTGTGGGCCGCGTTCGACGGCGGGCACACCCCCGGCCCGGTGGACGGCGGCGGTGACAGCGGTGCCCGTACCTGGACCAAGGGCGAGGTCTGGCGGTTCTTCACCCAGTTCGGCAGCACCAGCCCGACGCCGACGCCGACCCCGACGACCTCGCCGACCGGCGAGCCGACGACCCCGCCGCCGTCCGGCACGGGCGCGGTCCGGCACACGTCCTCCGGTCGGTGCCTGGACGTCAACGGTGGCGCGCAGACCAACGGCGCGGCGGCGATCATCTGGGACTGCCACGGCCAGAGCAATCAGAGCTGGACCTCGACGGCCGCCCAGGAGCTGCGGGTCTTCGGCGGCAAGTGCCTGGACGTCAACGGCGGTGCCACCGCCAACGGCAGTTCCGTGATCATCTGGGACTGCAACGGTCAGGCCAACCAGCGGTGGCGGCTCAACGCCGACGGCACGATCACCGCGGTCGGCTCCGGCCGGTGTCTGGAGGTGGTCGGCAACGGTACGGCCAACGGCGCGCGTACCCAGATCTGGGACTGCAACGGCGGCGCGGGCCAGCGTTGGAGCCGGAGCTGACCCCGGCGGACGTCCACCGGCGGCACCGGTAGGCGCGGCATCGTCCCGGCGGGATCTCGCATTGATTGCATTCAATGCATAGGGTCACTGCTGTACGCGGTGGGTCGACGGAGACCCGCCGGGGCGATGCCGCCTCCACCGTGCAGGATTCGACGTTTGTCTGGGGAGAACAGAGCATGAACGAACAGCAGAACAGTCGGCTGTGGGCCCGATGGCGGCGGGCGGCCCGCGCCGCCGTCACCACAGCCGCGGTTACCCTCGGGGTCGCCGCGCTCGCCGTGGGATTCTCGGCGGGCGCGGCCGTGGCTGGTGCCGGCGTCGCGGAACGGGGCGCGTCGAGCGCCGCGTTCGCCGCCGAGGTGTCCCGGGTCACCGCCGGTGACCTGCACACCTGTGCGATCCGCACCGACGGGACGCTCTGGTGCTGGGGTGACAACTACGGTGGCAAGCTCGGTGACGGCACCACCACCAACCGGACCAGTCCGGTGCAGGTCGGCACCGCCACCACCTGGTCGCGGGTCGACGCGGGCACCAGCCACAACTGCGCGATCCGCACCGACGGCACCCTGTGGTGCTGGGGCGGCAACTACAGCGGGCAGCTCGGTGACGGGACCACCACGAGCCGGAGCACCCCGGTGCAGGTCGGCACCGCCACCACCTGGGCCGGCGTCAGCGCCGGCGCCAACCACACCTGCGCCGTCCAGACCACCGGCACGCTGTGGTGCTGGGGCCTGAACCGCAACGCGCAGCTCGGCGTCGGCACCTCCCCGTCCCGGGCGACCAGCCCGGTGCAGGTGGGTACGGGCACCACCTGGGCGAGCGTCACCACCGGGTACGCGCACAGCTGCGCCGTGCAGACCACCGGCACCCTGTGGTGCTGGGGCGACAGCACGGACGGGCAGCTCGGCGTCGGCATCCTCGGTTACCGGGCGACCCCGGCGCAGGTGGGCACCGCGACCACGTGGGCCGGCGTGACGGCCGGGCACGCGCACACCTGTGCGGTCCGCACCGACGGCACCCTGTGGTGCTGGGGTGAGAACGGGTACGGCCAGGTCGGCGGCGGCACCGGAGTCCAGACCAGCCCGGTCCAGGTCGGCACCGCCACCACCTGGACCAGGGTCGACGCGAGCGTCGACTCGTCGTGTGCGCTGCGTACCGACGGTGGCCTGTGGTGCTGGGGCAACAACGGCTTCGGGCAGTTGGGGGACGGCACCACCACCCACCGGTCCGCCCCGGTCCGGGTCGGCACCGCGACCACCTGGACGCAGAACCTGGCCGTCAGCTACCACAGCTGTGGCGTGCGTACCGACGGTGGCCTGTGGTGCTGGGGCAACAACATGTCCGGGCAGCTGGGCGACGGCACCACCACCCACCGGTCCGCCCCGGCGCAGGTGGTCCTGCCGGGCTGACCGACGCCGACGGCTGAGGCCGCGTGCCGTCGACCCGACCGCCGCCCGTCGGTGGTGGTCGGGTCGACGGCACGACCGCGCGGGCCGTCCCCCGCGCGCATCCGGCGTGGTGGGCCGGGCCGGGGTGGCCGTGGCCGGCGGTGGGCGTTGCCGGCGGACGGCCCGAGTCGTCCACCGTACGTATTCGTCTGATCTTTTCTGACCCTGTGTCGTCGACTGTTCGAGGAACTGTCTCGCGGCTACTGCGGGGAAGTGCTGGCGGCCGTTGACCGGTGCGCGGAACGGTGCCTAACATATGATGTCTAATCATTGACGGTCGCCGATTTCTATCCTGCGCGGAGTACGGCTGTCCGACGTGTGCCGTACCGCTCCGGGCCGGAAACCGGCTGGGAGGCGAGTCAGATGTTCGGAGCAGAGAGTCGTCCGCACGGCACCGGCAGCGGTGGGTCACGCCGCCGACGGTGGCGCGGTGGACGGCGTCCACGTCGGTTGGCGGCGTCGATGGCGGCAGCGGTGGTGGCGGCAGCCGTGCTGACCGGATTCGCCTCCCCGGCCCAGGCGGCGACCGCCATCACGATCAACGGCGGGTCCGGTGGACGGGTGCTGGACGGGATCGGCGCGGTCAGCGGCGGCGGCGGCAACAGCCGGCTGCTGATCGACTACCCGGAACCGCAGCGCAGCGACATCCTGGACTACCTGTTCAAGCCGGGCTACGGCGCGGCGATGCAACTGATGAAGGTGGAGATCGGCGGCGACACCAACTCCACCTCCGGCGCGGAGCCCAGCCACCAGCACACCCGGGGCAGCGTCAACTGCAACCGGGGCTACGAGTGGTGGATGATGGAGCAGGCCCGCGCCCGTAACCCCAACATCGCCCTGGTGGGCCTGGCCTGGGGAGCGCCGGGCTGGATCGGCAGCGGCAACTTCTGGTCCACCGACTCGATCGAGTACCTGGTGTCCTGGCTGGACTGCGCGGGCACCCACGGGTTGACCATCAACTACCTCGGCGGGTGGAACGAGAAGGGCTACAACACCGGCTGGTACAAGAACCTGCGTTCCACCCTCAACGCCCGGGGCTACAGCAACGTCAAGATCGTCGCCTCGGACGACTTCGGCTGGGGCGCGGCCGACGACTCGCTGCGCGACCCGGCGTTCGCCAACGCCGTGCAGGTCTTCGGCAGCCACTACGTCTGCGGCTACCGCAGCGCCCAGACCAGCTGCCCCAGTTCCAACAACGCGGTGTCCACCGGCAAGTCGCTGTGGGCCAGCGAGAACGGCTCCGACGACTACAACGCGGGCGCGCAGGCGCTCGCCCGGGGCATCAACCGGGGCTACCTCGACGGCAAGATGACCGCGTACATCAACTGGCCGGTCATCGCCGCCATCACCCCGAACATCCCGTGGGCGACCACCGGCGTGGCGGTGGCCCAGCAGCCGTGGTCCGGGGCGTACTCGATCGGCAAGAACGCCTGGGTGATGGGGCACACCACCCAGTTCACCGCACCGGGCTGGCGCTACCTCGACGCGTCGAGCGGGTACCTCGGCGGCAACCGCAACAACGGCAGCTACGTCTCGCTGAAGTCCACCAACAACAGCGACTACAGCACCGTCATCGAGACGATGGACGCCGGCTCGGCGCAGACCCTCGACTTCACCGTCACCGGCGGCCTGTCCACCGGCACGGTACGGGTCTGGTCGACCAACGTGCGGTCGAACAACGCCGCCGACCACTTCGTCCGGGGCGGCGACATCACCCCGAACGGCGGGCGCTTCTCGCTCACCGTCCAGCCCGGCTACGTCTACAGCATCACCACCACCAGCGGGCAGGGCAAGGGCACGGCGGTCAGCCCGGCGCAGGGCAACCTGAAGCTGCCCTACACCGACACCTTCGACTCGTACGCCACCGGGCGTGAGGCGCGGTACCTGATGGACCAGCAGGGCTCCTTCGAGATCGCCGGCTGTGCCGCCGGCCGTACCGGGCAGTGCGTGCGGCAGATGTCCGAGCAGGCGCCGATCTACTGGACCTCCGGCCAGGCCGAGCCGTACACCCTGCTGGGCGACCTGACCTGGCGCAACTACACGGTCTCCTCGGACGTGCTGCTGGAGAAGTCCGGCTATGCGCAGCTGATCGGGCGCGGCAACACGTACAACCACCAGGGCCCGCAGAACATGAACGGGTACTACTTCCGGGTCACCGACGGCGGGGCCTGGTCGATCCGCAGCAACAACACCAGCGGCAACTGGCGCACCCTGGCCAGCGGCAACACCGCGGCGCTGGGCACCGGGCGGTGGCACAACCTGTCGTTCACGCTCAACGGCAGCACCCTGACCGCCGCCGTCGACGGCACCACCGTCGGCACGGCCACCGACTCCACCTGGGTCGCCGGCCAGATCGGGTACGGCACCGGCCAGGGCGTCACCGCCCAGTTCGACAACCTCTCGGTGACCGCCGTCGGTTCCCCGGGCACCCCGACCGGTGAGATCCGGGGCGCGGGCTCGAACCGGTGCCTGGACGTCAACGGGGCCAGCCAGACCGACGGCGCGGTGGTGCAGATCTGGGACTGCAACGGCGGCGTCAACCAGCGCTGGTCGCTCAGCTCGACCAACCAGCTCACCGTCTACGGCAACAAGTGCCTGGACGTGCCGAGCGCCGCGTCGGGCACCCGTGCCCGGATCTGGAGCTGCACCGGCGGCACCAACCAGCAGTGGCGGCTCAACGCCGACGGCACGATCGTCGGGGTGGGCTCGGGGCTGTGCCTGGACATCAACGGCGGGGCCACCGCCAACGGTTCCGCCGTCCAGCTCTGGACCTGCAACGGCGGCAGCAACCAGCAGTGGATACGCGGCTGACCGCAGGCAACGCCACGGCGGGCGGTCCCGGTGTCACCGGGGCCGCCCGCCGCTGTACCGCGATCAGGAACTGGTGGAGGTCAGGCCGTTCGACAACTGACCGTCGGCCAGGTCCAGTTGCCGTTCGCCATGATCGTGATGCCGAAGTTGTTGCCGTTGCCGTTCGGCCTGGCGGTCACGGTGCCGCTCGTGCCGCTGACCGAGGCGTTCCAGCTGTTCTGGATGCTCTGGCCACCGCCCAGGCCGAGGCTGACCACCCAGTTGCTGGTGCCGCTGACCGCGACGTTCAGGTTGAACCGGTCACCCCACTGCTCGGCGGCCGAGAGCACCGCGGTGCAGTTGCCGCCGGCGGGCGGGGTGGTCGGGTTGCCGGTCGGCCCGCTGGTCGGGTTGTTGGTGCCACCCTCGCGGACGGTGATGTCGGAGCTGCCCTGGCTCTGGTAGCCCTCGGTCGCCATGATCTGGTAGCTGTGGTTGGTGCCGAGGTTCAGGCCGGCGCGGGCCCAGGCGTCGAAGTGGTTGGCGGTGGTGATGGTGCCGCTGCTGCGCTTCTGCTGCCGGACGCTCCAGTACTGGTAGAACGTCTGGATGCCGTCGATCGACGGGGCGTTGGTCCGCAGGCTGCGCAGGATGTCGTAGGTGCCGCCGTCGGTGGTCACCGTGCCCAGCCGGGTGGCGCCGCTGCTCGGGTTGTAGTTGCCGAAGTTCTCGACCACGTAGTACTCGATGAGCGGGTTGCGGGTCCAGCCGTACAGGGCGAGGTAGGTGTTGTTGTTGCCCGGGTTGTAGCTGCCCGAGTAGCTGACCGTCCGCCGGTTGCCGGTGGCCCAGCCCTTGCCGCCGACCCAGTTGTTGGTGCTGCGGTCCCAGCTGCTGCTGTACCGGCCGTCGGCGCGCAGCGTCATGCTGGCGTTGCCGCTGTCCTTCCAGAACGAGAAGAAGTAGCCGTTGTGCGTGCCGGTGAGGTTCGAGGTGAGGGTGCGGTCGTTCTCGGCGTACGCGTTGGGCGAGGCGATGAACGTGCCGGTGACGGCGAGCGCGGCGGCGCACGCGGCGCTGAGGAGCAGCCGGACGCGGCTCCTTCGCGGTCTGGTCGAGGTGTCCTTCATGTGCGTGTTCCTCCTCGTGACAGCTGGCCGGAGCCAGCGACGCGGCGCGACCTGGCGGCCTGTCGGTCGTCAGGTGCGGCAGCCGGTCATTCGGTGTGTGTCACCACGCGGAGTCGTCCAGCGGAACCGGGGACGGGTCGCGGTGGGGTGGTGGGCGACAGCATCGAGTGCCGTCGATGGCGACGGTAGGGTGTCGATCCTCCACCTGTCAACGACTTTCCGAAAGATTCCCGAAACTATATCGTAATAGGAGTTCCCGTTCATGCCGGATAGCCGCTGGCCGGCAGCCGTTTCGACGGCACCGATCCGGCCTGGTCGACCGCTGTGGTGTCGCGGCCCGGGGGAGCGGACGGGGTGGGTCGCTCGAAACTTCCGAGACCGATCCGTGATCCGTGCGCTCCCGGGCCGCCCCCTGGTGCCGCCGGGGTCCACCCGCCCCGGTCCACCCGCCCCGGTCGGTCCCGGCCGTCCCGTTGTCTCCGGCGGTACCGGGCCGGGCACGCCGGACGGCGGCCGGGCCGACGCGGATCGCGCCTCGGCCCGGCCGCCGGATCTGATCGGCGGACGTCGGGGTGGTCAGCCGAGAATCACACCCGAGGCGCCGACGCCGGCCATCCCGGAGATGATGTCCTCGTAGTACATCCGCCAGGCGCACTTGCGGTTGGCGGTGACGTAGCCGGTGCACGCCGTCAGCGTGTTGAAGTCGTCGATGGCGGTGTTGGTGCCGGTGGCCCAGACCTGGAGGGTGTTCGCCCCGTTGACGATCTGCACCGGGCCGCCGCTGTCGCCCTGGCCGACCGCGTTGGTGCGGGTGGTGCTCTCGGCCTGCACCTGGCCGCAGACCGTGGCGAAGTCCCGCACGTTGATGCACAGGTCACGGGCCTTGACCTGGATCGAGCACCGGGTTCCGGAGTACGCCCCGGAGGTGCAGACGAAGTTGCCGACCTGGCTGGCCAGCGCGCCGATCACCTGGTTGTTGAACTCACTGACCACGGCGCCGGCCGCGTCGGTGCTGTTGTTGAAGACCCGCCCGCCCGCGCTGGCCGTCAGCAGCAGGGTGTCGGTGCCGGTGTTGCGGACGCCGACAGCGCCGATCGTCTGCCCGGTCGGGTCGGCGGCCACGACGTTGATGTTGGCGCAGTGCGCGGCGGAGAGCACCCGCGCCGCCCCGTTCCGGAAGACCCCGAAGCCGGTCGAGCAGCCACCACCGGTGCTGGTGTTGCGCCACGCGGCACCGCCCCACCACGGGGCGGTGTCGTCCCACCGGGTGGCGGGCGCGGCGGCCACACCGGTCTGCACGGTCACCGGGACGCCGGCCAGGCTCGCCGCGCCGGGCAGTCCGTTCTGGGTACCGACGAGCAGGCCGGCTCCGTCGGCGCGCGGCCCGACCGTGGTGAGCCGGTCACCGGCGGAACGGCGCAGCTTCGCCGCCGCGGCCACCAGTTCCCGCCGGGTGTACGCGGCGGGCAGCACCCGGGTCGGCACGGTGGTCCGGCTCACCGCCACCATGTCGGCCGGCGGCTCGCCCTTCCAGTAGACCTGCAACTGCCGGGTGGTGGGGTCGGCGACCACACCGGCGAAACCGGACTTCGGGTTGCGCTCCGCCAGGCTGGTGATCCGGGCGGCGGCGGTGTTCATCCGCTGCTGCAACGTCAGCAGTTCCTTCCAGGAGGCGAAGCCCCCGGGCACCGGCGTGCTGTCGACGAACGAACCGGCGGTGGCCGCCTTGCCGTGCGGCGCCGTGGGAGCGGGCGCGGCGGTGGCCGGTGCGGCGGCCACCCCCGCGACGAGCATCGTGACTCCGAACGCGGTGGTGGCGACGCGACGCAGCACTCCCGCCGACCGCGGTGCGGTCGGGTGTGGACGAGTCATCAGGTATCCCTTCCCCAGTGATCTGCGGTGCGGGTGTCGGCCCGCCCTGGGGACATTGACAGGTCGCCAGGGTGTCCGGCGGTGCATCCTGGACACGGCTGGACACTCCCGGACGGCGCAGGACGGGCGGCCGTCGGACAGCTGGGGCAGACGTGCCCTGACGGGCATCGACCTGCGATCGGTGAAACAGGTCCGACGTGGAACTGTCATACATCGGCAATGACCTACCGGCGTCGCCCGGCCGGTCCTACCCTCCCGGTGTCGCATCCGGGGCGACGGGGATGCCCGGGGGGTGGAGGCCGAATGTCCGACCAAGGGATTCCCGCGGGCACCCGGCCGCCGGCCGCCGGGGCGGTCCGAGGCGTGCCCGAGGCGCACCGGCTGGACACCGACGCGCAGACGGTGCCGGACCTCGCCGGACTGCTGCGCCAGCTCCGTCGCCGGGAAGCCCGGCAGCAGGGCGAGACGCCGCTGACGTACCGGCAGCTGGCGGCGAAGACCGGCTGGTCGCGGGGGGTGATCGGGGAGTACTTCGCCGGCAACATCCTGCCCCCGCCGGAGCGGTTCGACACCCTGATCCGGTTGCTCGGGGCCACCCCGGCCGAGCAGGGGGCGCTGGCCACCGCGCGGGACCGGGTCGAGGAGCGTCGCCGGCACGCGGACGCGGACCACCCCGCCCCGGGCCGACCCGCCCGGGTCACCGTGCGAACCAGGGGCGGCACACGGGTCGGCACACCGGTGGCCCGGGTGCCGGTGCCACGTCAACTGCCCCCCGCCCTGCCCGGTTTCGTCGGCCGGGCCGCGCAGCTCGCCCAGCTCGACGGCGGCTGCACCGGTCACGACGCGCCGCAGCGGGCGGGGCCGTCCAGCACGATGGTCCTGTCGGGGACGGCCGGCGTCGGCAAGACCACCCTGGCGGTGCACTGGGCGCACCGGGTCGCCGACCGCTTCCCGGACGGTCAGCTCTACGTGGACCTGCGCGGATTCGACTCCACCGGTGCGGTGGTCACGCCCACCGAGGCGGTCCGGGGCTTCCTCGAAGCGCTGGGGGTGCCGCCCGACCGGGTGCCCACCCACCTGTCCGCCCAGGTCGGTCTCTACCGCAGCCTGCTGGCCGACCGGCGGATGCTGGTGTTGCTGGACAACGCCCGCGAGGTCGACCAGGTACGCCCCCTGCTGGCCGGTGGCCCGAACTGCCTCTGCCTGGTCACCAGTCGTCACCGGCTGGCCGGCCTGATCACCGCCGAAGGCGCCCGCCAGGTCACCGTCGACCTGCTCAGCACCGACGAGGCGTGGGAGCTGCTCGCCCGGCGGCTGGGCGCGGACCGGTTGACTGTGGAACCCGCCGCGGTCGACGAGATGATCGAACGGTGCGTACGGCTGCCACTGGCACTGGCGGTGCTCGCCGCGCGCGGAGCGGCGCATCCCGCCTTCCCGCTGGCCACCATCGTCGCCGAGCTGCGCGAGGCGCCGCGGCTGCTGGACTCGTTCGACGCCGGGGACACCGGCACCGACGTGCAGGCGGTCTTCTCCTGGTCGTACCGGAACCTGACCCCACCGGCGGCGCGACTGTTCCGGCTGCTCGGCTGCCACCCGGGACCGGACACCGGGGTCGCCGCGGCGGCCAGCCTCGCCGGCCTGCCCCGGGACCGGACGGCCCGGCTGCTGGCCGAGCTGGCCCACGCGCACCTGCTCACCGAGCACGCGCCCGGCCGGTTCGCCGCGCACGACCTGCTCCGGGCGTACGCGGCCGAGCTGGCCGAGCGCGGCGAGCCGGTCGAGGAGCGGCAGGCGGCCGTCCGGCGTGGACTGGACCACTACCTGCACACCGCGCACGCGGCGGCCCTGCTGCTGCAACCCGGCCGGGATCCGGTGGTCCCGGTCGCCGCCCTGCCCGGGGTGGCCCCCGAGGAACCGGCGGACCACGGTCGGGCGCTCGCCTGGTTCACCGCCGAGTACCCGGTGCTGCTGGCGGCGGTCGCGCACGCCGGGCGTACCGGGTTCGACGGCCACGCCTGGCAGCTGGCCTGGGCGCTGGTGGACTTCCTCCAGCGGCGGGGGAACTGGCCGGAGCTGGTCGTCGCCCAGCAGAGCGCCCTGGCCGGGGCGCGTCGGGCGGCGGACCTTCCCGGACAGGCGAACGCCCACCGCGACCTGGCCCGGGCGCTGAACCGGTTGGGTCGGGTGGACGAGGCGGTCGAGCACTACCGACAGGCGCTGGCCCTGTTCGGCGGGCTGGGCGACCACACCGGACAGGCCCGCACCCATCGCGCGTTCGGTGCGATGCTCGACGGGCTCGGCCGGCACAGCGAGGCGCTGGAACACGGGCAGCGGGCCCTGGCGCTGTACCGGGACGCCGGCCACCTGGCCGGGGAGGCCAGCGCCCGCAACGCGGTCGGCTGGGCGTTCGCCCAGCTCGGCCGGTACGGGCCGGCACTCGACCACTGCTCGCGGGCGCTGACCCTGCTGTGCTCGACCGGTGACCGGCACGGCGAGGCGAACACCTGGGACAGCCTCGGCTTCATCCACGACCGGCTGGGCCACCACCGGCAGGCGATCCGCTGTTACGGCCGGGCGCTGGTGCTGTACCGACGGATCGGCGACCGGTACGACGAGGCGGACACCCTGACCCGGCTCGGTGACACCCGGCACGCGCTCGGGGACGTCCACGGCGCACGCCGGACCTGGCGGCGGGCGCTGTCCATCTTCGAGGACCTCGACCACCCGGACGCGGCCCGGGTCCGTGACCTGTTGACCCGGCCGTGGCCCGGGTCGGTGACCTGTTGACCCGGTCGTGGCCCGGGTCGGTGACCTGTTGACCCGGTCGTGGCCCGGGTCGGTGACCTGTTGACCCGGTCGTGGCCCGGGTCGGTGACCTGTTGACCCGGTCGTGGCCCGGGTCGGTGACCTGTTGACCCGGGCCGCAGCGGGGAGCCCGGCGGCGGGCTGACGATCCCTCGCCGCCCCGGCGTCCGGCCGGGGCGGCGAGGGCGGGTGGTCAGTTCGTCGTGCAGCTCGGTGTGGGGTTGCCGGGGTTGCCGGTGGACGAGCCGAGGAACCCGAACGTGGTGCTGGTGCCGGGGGCGAGCGCCCCGTTGTAGGAGACGTTGCGGGCGGTGACCGTCGCGCCCTGGCCGGTGACGGTGGCGTTCCAGGCCTGGGTGACCCGCTCGCCGTTGGCGTACGTCCAGGTCACGGACCAGTTGCTGAGTGCGGCCGGGCCGGCGGTGACCCGTACCTCGCCCTGGAATCCGCCGGTCCAGCGGCTGGTGACCGTGTACGTCGCGGTGCAGCGGGGGGTGGCCGGCGGCGGGGTCGTGGTGGCCGGTGGCGTGGTGGCCGGTGGCGTTGTGGTGGCCGGCGGGGTGCTGGGCGGCGGCGTGGTCGGGGTCGGTGGCGCGGTCGTCGGTGACGGGGGCGGGGTGGTGACCGGGCCGCCCCAGCCGGCGGTGGAGTCCAGCCAGGCCGCGCGGCGTAGCATCCAGTCCCGCATGGCCTGGACCTGGCCCTGCCAGGTCGGCGCGGTCGGGGTGTAGAAGGGGCCGACCATCGGTGCCGTCAGGTTGGGCCACCGTTGGAAGTTGCGCTGGGCGCCGTTGGTCAGCGGTGCCGCCAGGGCGTCGATCCGCGCCTGGAGGGCGCTGTCGGCGAGCAGGCCCCGGCGCAGGCTCTGCCAGCGGGACCGGAGCTGGTTGACGAAGGCCGGATCGCGTACCAGCTGCGGGAACCAGTCGTTGGCGACCGGTTGCCGGGTCTGCTGGTACTGCCAGCCGGCGGTCTGGTCGTTGCCGAAGTAGCCGCCGACGCCGAAGGTGAGGTCGTAGTCCCACAGCGGGCCGGCGAAGATCTTGGTGTCGCGGTCCTTGTAGAAGTACGCGCTGCGGATGTAGGAGTCCATCTCCCGGCTGAGTTCGTTGAGGACCATCTGGTCCACGAACGAGTCGACGTCGATGTACTTCCGGTAGCCGGTGACCGGGTCGGCGGAGTTCGCCGCCCGCAGCACGTCGTGGAACTCCTGGACGTGGCCCCGCAGCCAGTCCCGCTGGGGTGCCTGCAAGGGGGACGGATCCCGCACCTCCAGGTAGTTCCAGCAGGTCGCCGCCGGCCCGGTGCAGGTCAGCGTCGGCTCCTCGGCGGCCAGCCACTCGAAGCTCCAGATGTACCCGCCCTGGATCTTGGGCAGGGTCAGGTCGTCCTCGTCGAGTTGCTTGAGGTTCAGCCGGTTCTTGGTGTTCTTGATCGTCTCCACCAGCATGTAGACGCCCATGTAGTCACCGGCGGCCACCGGGGCGGCGTCGGTGTTGAGGTAGAACTCGACGAACCGGTACCTCGGTGCCGGCATGCCCATCTCGCGCCCGAGATCGTAGACCAGCGCCTCCCGGATCAACGCCTTGTCGCTGAACGGCCCGCGCAGCACCCAGTCGGAGTCTGCCGGCATGCCCAGCATCGGATAGTCGGCATCGTCGTTGTCGTTGCCCCGCAGTTCGACGCGGTACGGCGTCTTCTCGAACGACGCCGACGACTGGCCGCGCAGGTGGAACCCGGCGCGGGTGGCGACGGTCGGGGTCGCCGCCAGCGAGGTGGTGCCGCCGCCCGGCTCGAAGACCATGGCGGTGGCGTCGAGGTACTCGCGGCCGGGCTTGCCCGCCCCGTACGAGTCGAGCAGGACCACCGGCAGGTCGTGGGCGGTGGCGACGTTCTGGGCGACGTACATGGCGGTACCGGGCGCACCGGAGGCGGTCTGGCCGACGAAGGCCTGGACCCGCAACTGGGTGGTCCGGGTGAACCGCAACGGTGTGCCCGCGTACAGCGCTGACTGCGCGGTGGGCGGTCGGCCGTCGGTGGTGTAGCGCAACTGCGCGCCGCTGACCGTGGTGCTCAGCGACACCGTCACCTCCCCCTGGAAGGTGCCGCTGGGCCGCGAGAAGACGATGTCGCCGACGAGGTCGTCCGCTGCCCCGGCGGCGGCCACGGCGTCGGCGGCGGAGGTGTCCAGGCCCGTGGTGACGCCGGCGCGGGCGGGGGGCCGGGGGGACGACGGCCCGGCGTCCGCCTGTGCCGCGTACGGCATGAGGAGCCCGGTGACGAGCACGGCCACGATTCCGGCGCTGCGCCGGGAGGGGATGCGAACGGTCAGACGCACGAGGTCTCCTGTCCGGTTCGGATGACGCGGGTGGGCGGCCCTGCCGGGACCGGTGGCGGGGTCGGCCGGAAGTGCCGGCGCAGGGTCCGTCGCCACGGCGCGTCCGGCAGCTCCGGTCGCAGGGCGGCCAGCCCGGTGGCGTACTTCGAGATGCGGGCGGGTCTGGTGCCGCCCTGCCACAGCAGCCGGTCGACCGGGGACGCCGCCGATCGGGTCTTGGTCTCGACCACGGCGACAGCGGGCAGGTGCAGGGTGTGGTGGTCGTCCTGCCAGCACAGGTCGGTGTCGATGGTGACCCGGCTCTCGGTCGTCGGCAGCAGCAGCGTGGTACGTCGGTAGCGGGTGACCAGCACCGGTTCCAGGTGACCGCCGACGGGGGCGGACCGGACCGACCCGTGGCCGAGCGCCCGGTCGACGAACTCCCGCCCCGACCCGACGGTGCGACGGTCCTCCGGCCGGTACGGTAGCCGGTGCTTGGTGACCAGCCCGCGGGAGCCGCTGAGCTTGACCTCCAGCCAGCACTCGGCCGAGTCGAGGTAGGTCCGGGTCCGCACCTTGAAGCGCCGCCGCCGCCGGTACGCCGCACCGTGGTAGCTGGCCAGGCCCGGGGTGTCGAAGTACACCGACTCGTAGCGGAAGGACCGTGCGCCGTCGATGTCCAGCACCCGGGCGTGTGGGACGAGCCGGTCGAGCAGGCCCGGCAGCTCGTCCAGCGCGACGAGGTACTTGCGGTCCACCCGGCTCTGCAGCGCGGCCCGCTCGATCAGCTCGGCCAGCCCGACGCCGGGCAGCTCCGCCAGCGCCGGCGCGAACGGCGGCGGGATCGTCGGGGCGCTCCCACCGGGAGCCGGCTGGCCGGTGTCGGTCGCCGGGCCGGGACCGCCCCGGGCGGTCGCCGGATCCGGGTGGCCCCCGGCGGTCGCCGGATCCGGGTGGCCCCCGGCGGTCGCCGGATCCGGGTGGCCGGTGCCGGCCGGGCCGGTTACGACCTGCGACATCTCTCGGATCCCTCCTGGCGCGTCGGCGGTCGGCTCCGACGTCGCCGGCGTCAGCTCGGGGGAAGAGTCCCGGCGGGACGGCCGGAGCCGATCATGTTTTCGGTAAAGTTTCGGTGACTATTTCGGTACTGTAGGTCTAACATTGGGCAACGTCAATATGTCTGTCCGGCTCCGATGGCTGACCAGTCCGCCTGTCGACGTCCCCCGACATGGTCGGGTGGGGTGTGGTGGAGGCGGCGGTGGGCGACTCTTCCGACAGTGAATCCCGGGTCGGCTCTCGAAAGTTTCGATCTTCGTGTCGGTTGAGAGTCAGAACAGGGTGAGCGGACCGACCGGGATCGGCTCGGGCAGGGCGGCCAGCTGCGGTAGCCGGACCCTTACCTCGTCGTGGAAGCGGCGGGCGAGCAGCGGCGCGTCGGCGTTGTCCGGGGTGTGCACGAACATGGTCGGCGAGCGGCCCTCCCGCAGCCAGCCGGCGATGGTCTCGACCCAGTGCCGCCAGCCCTCGACGGTCTCCGCCTCGGCGTCCCGGCCGAGGTACCGGACGATGGGCCGGTCGGTCAGCGCGACCGACCGCAACGGCATCCGGGGCTTCCTGCCCCACGCCTCCCGTTCCGCCTCGCTGGTCGGCGGGGTGCGGAAGAACGCGGTGGTGTCGAAGGGGATCCATTCGGTGGCCGAGGGGGCCAACGCCTCCTCCAGCAGCCGGATGGCGCGTGGGTCGGTGAAGAAGGCGGGATGCCGGACCTCCACGGCGTACCGGTGGGCCTCGGGGAGCCGGCGCAGGAAGTCGGCGAGTGCGGGGACGTCCGAGGGGGTGAACGACCCCGGCAACTGGAGCCACAGGGCGTGCACGCGGCTGCCGAGCGGCTCGATCGCGTCGAGGAAGACCCGCAGCGGTTCCCCGGCATCGACGAGTCGCCGCTCGTGGGTGACGACCTTCGGAAGTTTGACGACGAAGCGGAAGTCCGGCCCGGTCTGCCGAGCCCACGTCGCCACGGTGTCCCGGGCCGGTGTCGCGTAGAACGTGGTGTTCCCCTCGACCGCGTCGCACCAGCCGGCATAGTGCCGCAGCCGCTCGTGGGCCGGCAGGGGGTGGGCGATCAGCCGACCCTGCCACGACCGGTGGGTCCACATCGCGCAGCCGACGTGTAGCCGCATGATCCCGATCCTCCCGCAGCACCGACCCGATCTGTCGCCGCACGGTATCGGAGCGGCACCGCTCCGCGTCGGGCGGTCGGCGCGACGGTGGAGGTAGGGGATCGACGGTGGGTGGGCGGACGGTCGGTGGGCCTGGAGGATCGGTGGGCCTGGAGGATCGGTGGGCCTGGGCTGGCGGTGGAACCGGACAGTCCGGCGGGTCTGGACGGGTGGCGTGCCCGCAGGAGCGGCGGGCCGGACGGGCCGGGCGCGGCGGCCCGCTCCGGGATCGGGACGGGCCGCCGCGACGGCGGATCAGGTGATGGAGCCGAGCAGGAAGGTGGCGGAGCAGGTGACCGGGCCGACGTTGGTGTAGTAGGCCAGGTACTGGCGCTGCACGGTGCCGTCGGAGTTCACCACCTGCTGGTAGTAGCTGCTGGTGACGCCGAACTGGCAGGTGCCGGCGGCGACCGCCGGGTTGAGGCCGGGCAGGTAGACCAGCGTCGTGGGGTTGGCGTTGTTCCACACCGATCCGCTGGTGGCCGACGGCGCGAGCGTCCCGGCGGACCAGGTGGTCGAGGTCGAGGTGCTGCCCAGCAGGGCGTTGCCGGCGCAGGTGATGGTGCCGACGTTCTTGACGGTGAAGTAGAACCGCCGTTCCCCGTTGGGCTGCCGGGAGTACCAGGAACTGGTCACCTCGAGCTGGCAGCCGGTGGAACTGGTGGCGCCGCTGGGCGCGATGCCGGGCAGGTACGCCACGTTTGCCGGGTTGTTGTTCCAGACCGAGGTGACCGAGCCGCCCGGGGCGATGCCGCCGAGCGCCCAGGTGGCTCCGGAGTTCAGCGAGCTGAGCATGACCTGGGTGCCGCAGGCGATGGCCCCGGTGTTACGGATGGTCCAGTTGAACCGGCGCTCGCCGCTGTAGAGCTGGGTGTACCAGCTCCGGGTCACCTGGAACTGGCACGGCTGGCTGGTGCTCGCCCCGGTCGGCGAGAGCCCCACCTGGTAGACGGCGCCGGCGGGGTTGTTGTTCCACTGCCAGTTCTGGGTGGCCCCCGCGGCGAGGGTGCCCGAGTACCAGGAGGCGACCAGGGTGGCCTTGGCGGCCCGGTCGGCGGTCTGCCCGCCGGCCTCGGGGGCGGCCGACGCGGCGGTGGCGGCGAGGGCGGTGGTGACGAGCACTGCGGCGGTGGTGAGGGCGGCGAGGCGTTTCATCGCTCTGCGCATGGGGGACGGGACCTCCTCCGGTCGCAACGACCGATTTCGATAAGTGGCCCCATTGATGTTGCGGTACGGGATCGATAGATCACCGTGAGTGTCGGGATTTACTCACTGCGGAGTTGCCGTCAACTTCTGGTTGACGAAAAGCCCGCGTCAACCTATGGTTGACGCATGACGGAACCCACCAGAATCCCGCACCCCGTCCGCCTCGACGAGCTGATCCAGGCCATCAAGAAGGCCCGGCCCGACGCTCTCGACCAGCTCAGCGACGCGGTACTCGTCGCCGATCACCTCGGCGACCTCGCCGACCACCTGATCGGCCACTTCGTTGACCAGGCCCGGCGTTCCGGCGCCTCCTGGACGCAGATCGGCGACAGCATGGGGGTGAGCAAGCAGGCGGCGCAGAAGCGCTCGGCCACAAAGGCCGAGGCGGCGGCCACCCTGGATCCCAATGCCGGGTTCAGCCGCTTCACCCCCCGGGCGCGCAACGTGGTGATCGCCTCGCAGGAGGAGGCCCGCGCCGCCGGCAACCGGGAGATCCGGCCGGAACACGTGGTGCTCGGTCTGCTCGCCGAGCCGGACGGCCTCGCCGCCAAGGCCCTGGTCGCCGAGGGGCTGAGCCCGGCGGCCGTCCGCGAGGCGGCCACCGCGCCGCTGCCCGCGCGGGTCGACGACGTGCCCGCCCTGATCCCGTACGAGGCGCAGGCCAAGAAGGTCCTCGAACTCACCTTCCGGGAGGCGCTACGGCTCGGGCACAACTACGTCGGCACCGAGCACATCCTGCTGGCCCTGCTGGAATGGGAGGACGGCGCGGGCGTGCTGTCCGGGCTGGGGATGACCAAGGACGCGGCCGAGGCCCAGATGGCCGCCGCCCTCGCCGGGTTCACCGGCGGGCAGTGACGTCCGTCGGGCCTACGGTGCCGGTGGCCGTGGTCGGACGCGGCACCGGGGCGCGTCCGGCCACGGCCGGGGTCGATCAGTCGACCGCGGGGAATCCGTAGCGCAGGGCGTGCTCCGGGTCGGCGGGGTCGATCTGGCGGAGGCCGGCATCGGCGAGGCGCTTGTTCACCTCGTCGAGCTGCTCGCGTACCAGCCGGGCCTCCTCCTCGGTGACCCGCCCCCGGTGCGGCCTGCCGGCGTGGTCGAGGGTGCCGTAGTCGATCTTCTCGGCGCTCTTGCGGGCCTTCGGCGGGCGGACCCGCTCGGCCGTCTTCAACAACTGTGCCATCGGCGTGTCGGTCGCCATGGCGTCGAACTCACTGGCGGTCAGCACCACCCGGCGGGGCTCCCCACCGGCGTGTCCGTCGTGGATCTCGACCACCGCCACGTCGAGCGCGGCGTCGTCGATGCTCTCCACCTCGGTCACCGTGGCGTCCAGCTGCACGGGCCCGGCCACCAGATCGGGATGCTCCAGCACGACGACCCGGACCACCTCGTCGTCGGGACGCAGCACGGTGCCGCTGAAGTCGGAGACGTGGATCGTCTTCTTGCCCATGCGCTGCGCTTCTCCTGTCGCTGGCCGGAATCGACCACAAGACGCTACCCGACAGGTGTGCGAACGCCCCGGCCGGACACCCCGGCACGACTGTCGGTGGGTGGTGGACAGCGCGGCGGCGGCCCTACCGGGTCGCCCGTGGGAGGTGGCGGTGCCGGCCCGCCCGTGACGGGTCGGCGGACGGTGCGGAGTCGGATCCGACGTGGTGGATCCGGCGACTCAGTGGGCGGTGAGGCCGCGCCGGGACGAGCATCCATTCGGCAGCCTGTCCAGCTCGGCCCAGGAGAGCAGGGGGGCGGCGCCGTGTCGGCACCGGACCTCCCGGTAGCGCGGTTGGGCCGGAAACCGGCCCGCGGTCTCCGCCGTGCCCCAGATCGGTGGGCTGTCCTGGTGGTACCGGTCATTCGTTTGTCGTGGCATGACCATTACCGTCCCAAAGAAAGGTGTACATGTATGGAAATAGATATGACGCACGGTCGATGGACCGGGTTCCGGGCAGGCTGGGGTCACGATCCGCCTCGTTCCTACCCGTGACGCGGCACCGGTAATCCGACGCGCGACGGGGCCGTCCGGCGTACCGTGGATCATGGAAGTGTCGACCACCGGGGAGGGGCGGGCGGTGCTGGACCGGCGGCTGCACCTGCACCTGGTGACCTGGCTCGGGCAGTGGCCGGCCGGGCCCGGCCTGCACGTGGTCGGCTCGCGGCGGCGGATCCGCCCGGCCTGGGACGGCCGCCCGCGTCCGGCCGTCGCGGTGCGGGCCGGTGACAGCACCGTGCTCTCGGTGCCGCCGCACCGGGTCGAGGCCGTCCGGGAACTGGCCGGGAGGCCACGGTCCGCACTGCACGAGGCCCTGCCGGCGATGGTCGGGCAACCGGGCTGGGTGGTCCACGACGACGTGTTCCGGTGGTGCGTCGCGCCGGCGGCCCTGCCCGACGTCGGTACCTGGACCGCCCCCACCGATCCGACCCTCCCGGCCTGGCTGCGCCTGTTTCGCGACGACGTGCTCGTGGTCCGTGACGCCGACGGCGGTTACCTGGCCGGCGCCGGGATCAAGCGGCACGACGCGCACGGGCAGGAGTTGGCGGTCGGCACGGCGCCCGCGGGACGTGGCCGGGGTCTGGCCCGTCGGCTCGTCGCCCAGGCCGCCCGCCGGGTGCTCGACGAGGGGGCGGTCCCGACCTACCGGCACGACCCCGCGAACGTCGGCTCCGCCCGGGTCGCCGAGGCGGCCGGCTTCCCGGACCGGGGCTGGTCCTCGTACGGCGTCTACCCGCCCTGACCGGGCCGTCGGTTCCGACCGGGCCATCCGTCCCGGCCGGGGCTGCGGGCGGCCGGGTGCGGGCGCGGACCGTGGATCCCGGGCCGGATCCACGGTCCGCGGCCTGTCCCAGGCCCCACCGAGACCGGCGCGGGTGCCGGTCGCCCTCAACGGCGGTCACGCTACGTGCTCGTACGCTCTCGATGCAAGGGTCATGCGGCGGGTTGCCTCTGTCCGGTAATGGACTTGACCTGCGGTGACAGGAAAAAGCTGCCCCCGAGACCGGTGACTCAGGGTGTGTGGTCCGGGTGTCCAGGGGTAGGGGCGGTGCTCGTCGCGGACCCTGTCAGGGGCCAGCGGTAGGGTCGGGCGTCGCGGCGAGGGTCGACGCGGGCGGCCGGCTAACCAGGAGTGGACGGGCATGCAGCTACCGACACCCAACGGGGGGCAGGGCCGGGTGGTGCTGAACCCGGTGGGTGACCTCGACGTCGCCACCGTCCCCGGGCTGGAGCGCGCTCTCGACGAGGCGCTCGACCGGCCCGGCCTGCTGGAGATCGTCGTCGACCTCGCCGCCGTCACCTTCCTCGACTCCACGGCGGTGGCCGCGCTGCTGCGCGGAGCGGCCGAGGCGGTCGGTCGGGGCGCCACCCTGCGGCTCACCGGGCCGCAACCGGTGGTGGCGCGGGTGCTGCGGATCACCGCGGTCGGTCCACTGCTCGGCCTGCCCGACGACCACGGCGACCCGGCCCCCTGGCGTCGCTGAGCCGACCCGCCGACGGCCGGCACGACCTCGTCGCCCCGCAACCCGTCGCCGGGTTTCCCGCGCCCCGTCGCAGGCTGTCCCGCAGGCCCTTTTCGTGGCCCGTCCCCGCATTCAGAGCCCAGGCCCCCGCAGCCTGCCGCGGGCCGTCCCCTCAGCCGGTCAGACCGAGCACCTCGGCTGCCGCGCGACCGTTGGCGTGGCTCGCGCCGTAGGTGGTGACGAACGCCCGTACCCCGGCCGGCCGCCACCGCCCCGGCCAGCCCATCTCCACCACCGTCACGGGGTGCGTCGCGGCCAGCGCCGCGACCAGGGCCGGACCGCCGGGCAGGCGGTGGAGGTGCCGGCCGACCAGCACGATCGGCCGGTCGGCGGCGCGTCGTCGTACCGCCGCCGGATCGGCCCCGGTGCTGACCACCTGGATCTGCTCGACGGCGGCCAGGTGCGGACCCAGCCCCCAGGGCACCCGGCCCTCGGCGATGGTGGCGGCGGCGTACACCTGCACGACCAGGGGACGGTCGAGCCCGGTCAGGTCCCCCTCCACCCGGACCGCCCGGCGCGCGGCCTGGTACCCGATGCCGGACGGGACGGGGACGGACGGATCAGGGCCGGACGGGACGGTGCCGGATCGGGCAGGGCCGGACGGGCCGGCGCGGCGGGTCCAGGCGGCGAGCGCGGCCGTCCGGGCGGCGGCCTGCTCCACCCGTCCCCGATCCAGCCGGCCGTCCCCGATCGCCCCGACGATCTCGGCCACCACCCGCTCGACCAGCGCGGCGTCGACCCTCGCGCCCAGGCAGAGCAGGTCCGCTCCGGCGGCCAGGGCGCGGACGGCGGCCGGGCCGACCCCACCCGCGGCGACGGCCGCCCCCTTCATCTCCAACGCGTCGGTGACCACGACGCCGGTGAAGCCGTACTCGCCGCGCAGCAGGTCGACCAGGACGGCCCGGCTGAAGGTGGCCGGCCCGTCCCCGGTCAGCGCCGGTACCCGGATGTGCGCCGTCATGACCGCCCGCACGCCCGCGTCGACGGCTGCCGCGAACGGCGGCAGGTCGCGCTCCCGTAGCAGCGCCGGCCCGGCGTCCACGGTGGGCAGCTCGTGGTGCGAGTCGGCGACGGTGGCGCCGTGGCCGGGGAAGTGCTTGGCGCAGGCCGCCACGCCGACCGACTGGAGACCCGTCACGGCGGCGGCCGAGTGGGCCGCCACCCGGGCCGGGTCGGCGCCGAACGCGCGGGTGCCGATCACCGGGTTGTCGTCGGCGGTGTTGACGTCGACCGTGGGGGCCAGGTCGACGGTGACACCGACGGCGGCCAGTTCGGCACCGATCGCCGCGTAGATCCGGCGGGTCAGCGCGGTGTCGTCGACCACGCCGAGCGCCGCGTTACCCGGGTACGGGCTGCCGGTGGCGTGGGCCAGCCGGGTGACGTCGCCGCCCTCCTCGTCGATCGCGACCAGCACGTCGGGCCGGGCGGCGCGCAGCGCGGCGGTGCTCGCCGCCAGCCGGGCCGGGTCGAGCACGTTGGTGCCGAACAGGGTGTGCCCGGCCAGCCCGTCGGCGACCAGTTCGACCGCCCAGTCCGGCGGCAACGGCCCCGGGTACGCGGCCAGCAACGTGCCCAGCACCAACCGGCGCAGTCCGGCGTCCCGCCCCACCTGAACCTCCTCTTTCCCCGTCGTCCGACCCGCTCCGCCCCACCCGCCCGATCCGTCCGTCCTGCCCCATCCGACCCGACCGGCAGGCGGCCCGGTGGCCTCCGGTCCCTCGCCCGGTCGTCCCCGGTCCACCGCCCGGCGGCCGGCAGCGCCGGACGGCACGAGTGGCGTCGCGGGCGGCCGGGTCGTCGGAGTTTCCCGTTACGAGGTGGCCGATACGCTACGGACAGCCCTGATCAGCGCGCTTCGGTTAGCAGAGTTTACGGAAAACCAGAGGACATGGCATGAGTGCGACCCGGCTGCCCGGCACCCCCCGACTGTTGCGGGCGCTCAACGACCGTGCGGCGCTGGAGCTGCTGCTCGAACGCGGCCCGCTCACCCGGGCCCGACTGGGCGAGCTGACCGGCCTGTCCAAGGTCACCGCATCGCAACTGGTCGAGCGGCTGGAGGAGCGGGGTCTGGTGGCCCGGGTCGGCGAGCAGGCCGGCGGGCGGGGGCCGAACGCGCAGCTCTACGCCGTCCGGCCGGGCAGCGCGTACGTGGTCGGGGTGGACGTCGGCGCGGAACGGGTGGTGGCCGCCTGCGCGGACATCACCGGTGCGGTGGTCAGTCAGGTCGAGCAGTCCACCCGGGACACCGACGACCCGGTCGGCGTGGTGCACACCGCGGTGGTCCAGGCGGCCAGCCGGGCCGGCGCGCAGCTCGACAGCGTACGGCGGGTGGTGCTCGGCACCCCCGGTCTGGTCGACCCGACGTCCGGGGACATCACCTTCGCCTTCAACCTGCCCCGTTGGCACCGGGGACTGCTCGCCGCGCTGCGCGAGGACCTGCACATCCCGGTCGTCTTCGAGAACGACGTGAACCTGGCCGCTGTCGCCGAGGCGCAGTCCGGCGCGGCCCAGGGGTTGGCGGACTTCGTCCTGGTCTGGGTGGGCGCCGGCGTCGGTCTGGCGATCATGCTGGGGGGCCGGCTGCACCACGGCAGCAGCGGAGCGGCGGGCGAGATCGGCTACCTGCCGGTGCCGGGAGTGCCGATCCCCCGGGACGTCTCGCGCCGGGCCAAGCCGGCGTTCCAGCAGCTCGCCGGGGCGGACGCGGTCCAGGCGGTGGCCCGCGAGCACGGTGTCGACGCACCCGACGCGGCCGACGCGGTACGGGCCGCCATCGCCGCCGGCACCGCCGGTGGCCCGCTCCTCGACGAGCTGGCCCGCCGGCTCGCCCTCGGAGTGGCCAGCACCTGCGTGGTGCTGGACCCGCCGTTGGTGGTGCTCGCCGGTGAGGTGGGGCAGGCCGGTGGCGTGGCGCTGGCCGAGCGGGTGCAGCAAGAGGTGGCCGCGATCACCCTGGTCCGGCCCCGGGTGGTGCCCACCGGGCTGACCGAGGAGCCGATCCTGCGGGGGGCGCTGCGCACCGCGCTGGACGCCGTCCGGGACGAGGTGTTCGGGTCGACGGTCGGCTGACCATCGACCCCGCCGCCGGAGCGGCGACCGCGCCGACCCGGTCACGTCGTCCCACCGGAGCAGGTCGCGGTACGCCTACAGCAGGTCGCGGCGGCGGAACGCGGCGAACGCGGCCCCGGTGAACGCACCGGTCAGCGCCAACAGCACCAGCAGCGCCGGCCCCCAGGTGATCACGTAGGTGCCGCCGTCGCAGATGCCGCTCCCCGGCGGGCAACCCGAGTCGTCCCAGAACTCCAACCGGCCGGACAGCCACGCGCCCAGGTAGTTGGAGAGCATCAGCAGGTCCGGCCGGGCCACGCCGACGATCTGGAGCACCAGCCGGCAGCCCACCTCCCACACCACCGCGTACGCGGCGACCGCGCCGAGCGCCGCCGAGGTGTGCCGGCCCAGCGTGGCGATCCCGAAGCCGAGCATGGTCGCCAGCAGCACCAGCACCAGCCCCCGCCCGTAGATGGTGCCGAGCCCGCGCCAGAACTCCCCGTCCAGTGGACCCGGCACGCCGGCCGTCTGCCCGATCGTCCAGAAGGTGCCCAGGTAGAGCGCCGACGCCAGCACCGACAGCGCGGCCACCACCCCGACCAGGGTGCCCAGCTTGGTGCCGAGCACGGTGAGCCGGCTCGGCCGCCAGAGCAGCAGGTTGACCACCCCACCGGAGTTCAGGTCGGCACCGATGTACGACGCGCCCACCAGGAACCCGAACAGCACCAGGAACGCGATCAGGAAGTAGAGCAGCCCGCGTGCCTCCTGGGCGAAGACGAAGACCGACGACAGGTAGTCGGTGGCCAGCGGCAGCCGCTCCATCCGCGCCGGATCCAGCTCACCGCAGTCGGCCGGCACGTAGCCGGCGTCCTCGCTGATCGGGATCTCGCCCGCCCGGATCCGCAGGCAACGGGTGTGGTCCGCCTCCATCGCGGCCACCGCCTGCGCGGCCTGCGCCTGCGCGGCGGACAGCTCCGCCGGTGTCGGCCGGTGCGACCCGATCAGGGTCGTCGCGGTGGTCACCGTGAAGGCGACCGCGAGCAGCAGCACCATCAGTTGGACGAAGCGTCGGGCGGCCAGCCGCTCCACCTCGGCACGGACCAGGTTCACGCGTCCACCCTCCGACCGTCGGTCCGGTCCAGTTCGATCAGCCGCCCACCGGCCTCGGTGCCGGTGCCGTCCGGCCCGGTGCCCCCGGCGTCGGCCGGGGTGGTGCCGTCCGCCTGCCGGGGCGGGGCCGGCGTGGCGGTCAGGTCGAGGAAGACACTCTCCAGGTCCGGCCGGATCGGGGTCAGCTCACGTACCCACAGCTCCTGCCCGCCGAGGGTGCTGCTGATCAGCTCCGGCTCCCGGGTGCCGCCGACCACCAGCAGGTCGTCGGGATGGACGGTGACGGTCAGCCCGGCCGCCCGCAGCAGTTCCGCCCCCCGCCCGGGGTCGCCCAGCCGTACCTGCCACTCGTGCTGGTCGTGCCCGGCCAGTACGTCGTCCACCCGACCGGCGGCCACCCGGCGACCCCGCGAGATGATCGTGACGTGGTCGCAGATCAGCTGGATCTCGCCCAGGATGTGGCTGGACACCAGCACGGTCACCCCGGACTCGGCGAGCGTGCGCATCAGGTCCCGCATCTCCCGGATACCGGCCGGGTCCAGCCCGTTGGCCGGCTCGTCCAGGATCAGCAGCTCCGGGTTCTTCAGCAGCGCCGACGCGACGGCCAGCCGCTGCCGCATCCCCAGCGAGTAGCCCCTCACCCGGTCCTGGCCACGGTCCCGGAGGCCGACCTGCTCCAACACCTCGTCCACCCGGGACGTCGGCACGCCACCGGCCACCGCCAGCAGGCGCAGCGTCCGGTGCCCGGTGAAGTTGCCGAAGAACTGCGGGCTCTCCACGATCGCGCCGACCCGGCCGGCGACCCGGGCCAACCGCTCCGGGGCCGGCTCGCCCAGCACCCGCAGCTCACCGGCGTCGGCGTTGACCAGCCCCAGCAGGGCGCGCAGCGTGGTGGTCTTGCCGGAGCCGTTCGGGCCGAGGAAACCGTGCACCTGACCCGCCTCGACGACCATGTCGAAGTCGTCCACCGCCACCCGGCTGCCGTGCCGCAGCGTGCGGAACGTCTTGCGCAGGCCGGTGATCTCGATGACCGCGCTCATCCGCACCACCTCTCGTATCGGGCAGGCGTCGGTCACCCTCCCGGTGTGGTGACCAACGACACGGTGCCCCACCCTATGGCCGCAGGACCGCCCGTGGGGGACCACCCGGGGACTGCGTGGTTGGATGGAGCGGTGACTGGTGACCCGCTCCCCGCCGCAGCCGCTCCCTCGACCGTGGACGCGGATCTGGTGGTCAGCCTGGCCGGCGTCGCCGTCCGGCGATCCGGCACCGCCCTGCTGCACGACGTCGACTGGCAGGTCGAGCTGGACGAGCGCTGGGTGGTGCTCGGCCCCAACGGCGCCGGCAAGACCACCCTGCTCGGCCTCGCCTCCGGTCGGCTGCACCCGAGCACCGGCGTCGCGCACGTGCTCGGCGACCGGATCGGCCGTACCGACCTCACCGAGCTGCGGACCCGGATCGGCCTGACCACCGCGGCGGTGGCCGAACGGATCCCCGCCGAGGAACGGGTCAGCGACGTGGTGGTCACCGCCGCCTGGTCGGTCGTCGGCCGCTGGCGGGAGAACTACGACCCGGCCGACGAGACCCGCGCCCGCGCCCTGCTCGGGCAGCTCGGTGTCGGCCACCTGGCGGACCGGACGTACGGCACCCTCTCCGAGGGTGAGCGCAAGCGGGTGCAGATCGCCCGCGCCCTGATGACCGATCCGGAGCTGCTCCTGCTCGACGAACCGGCCGCCGGGCTCGACCTGGGTGGGCGCGAGGACCTGGTCGGCCGGCTCGCCGAGCTGGCGTACGACCCGGACGCCCCGGCCATGGTGCTGGTCACCCACCACGTCGAGGAGATCCCGCCCGGCTTCACCCACGCCATGCTGCTGCGCGACGGCGGGGTGGTCGCCCAGGGGTTGCTCGCCGAGACGCTCACCGGTGACAACCTGAGCAAGACCTTCGGCCTGCCGCTGGTGGTCGAGCGCCGCGGCGACCGCTGGACCGCCCGCGCCGCCTGACGCCCACGTCGGGCGGGCGGCCGAGGCCCTAGACTCGCCGCGGAAACTGCGGTCGGCGGGAGGTCGTGGTGCGGCAGAGCCGGATCGTCGTGGTGGGCAGCGCGAACATGGACCTGGTCGGGGCCGCCACGCAGCTGCCCCGGCCGGGGGAGACGGTGCTCGGCAGCGACTTCATGATGGTGCCCGGCGGCAAGGGCGCCAACCAGGCGATCGCCGCCGTCCGGGCCGGGGCCGCCTGCACCTTCCTCGGCGCGCTCGGCTCCGACTCGTTCGGGGTCACCCTGCGGGCGCGGATCACCGCCGCCCAGGTGGACACCACCCACCTGCGGGTGGTCTACGGCGCGTCCGGGGTGGCCCTGGTCATGGTCAACGCCGTCGGTGAGAACGCCATCCTGGTCACCCCGGGCGCGAACGCCGCCTTCACCGGCCTCACAGCAGCCGAGCTGGACGCCGTACGCGGGGCGGACGTGCTGGTCGCCCAGCTGGAGATCCCGGTCGAGACGGTGACCGAGGCGGCGTCGGCCGCCCGTGCCGCCGGTACCCGGGTGATCCTCAACGCCGCACCGGCCCGGCAGGTGCCCGCCGAGCTGCTCGCGGCGGTGGACCTGCTGGTGGTCAACGAGACCGAGGCGCAGCTGCTCGCCGGCAGCGGGCGCGACGATCCGCAGGCGCTGCTGGCGCTGGTGCCCCGGGCGGTGCTCACCCTCGGTGGCGACGGAGCCTGGTACGTCGAGCGGGACGGCCCGGTCGTGCACGTGCCGGCCGTCGCGGTGGACGTGGTCGACTCGACCGCCGCCGGGGACGCGTTCACCGCCGCCCTGGCGGTGGCCTGGGGCGAGGGCCGCGAGGTGGTCGACGCGGTCCGCTGGGCGGCGGCGGCCGGCGCGGCCTGCGTACGGCGGTTCGGCGCGTCCGTGGCCCTGCCCGATCGCGCCGAGATCGACGCCCTCTTCACCCCCTGAGCCTCCCGGGGCGGTCCCCACTTTCTGAGGCTCCGGGCGGTGTCCCCCTGAGCGCCCGGTCAGGGCCGGCGATCCGCCGGCCGGGTGCAGGGCCGGCGGATCGCCCGGCCGGGTGCTCAGCCTGCCGGATCGTCGGCGAGTCGTTCACCCCGGCGGCGCAGCATCCCCAGGCCGGGGATGCCGGCGACGGCGAGCTTGAGGTCGCGGGTGACGTCGAGCAGGTCGTGCAGATCCGGGCCGACCCGGTCCAGAGTGGCCAGGATCGGCAGCACGTCCGAGGTCAGATGCTCCTTCAGCTTCGGCAGCTCGTCGACGAGCCGGATCGCCGCGGCCACCTCCTCGTGACTCAGCTCGGCCACGAACCGGTTCGCCATCGGCGCACCCCGCCGCAGCGCGGGCTCGTACGCGGCCAGCAGCTCGGCCGCGACGGCCGCGGCACCCTCGGCGGTGGCCACCGTGGCGGCGGCCCGTCCGGCGACCGCCTCCGCCCCGGCGACCACCACACCGGCGGCCCGGGACACCTGCCCCGCCTCGGCGACCACCCCGGCCGCCGCCCCCGACACCTGCTCGGCCTCCGCCACCACCACGGCCGCCGCGGCGGCGACCTCGGTGGCCCGGTCGATGGCCGTGGTCGCCGCCGTGCTGATCACGGCGACCTCGGCGACCGCCCTCTCGGCGTCGGTGAGCACCCGGTCGGTGCGGTCCAGGGTCTCCTCGATCCGGTCCACCACCCCGTTGATCCGGGCCAGGAGCGCCTCCACCCCGTCGAGCACGGCGAAGGCGCGGGCCGGTACGGCGGCGAACGAGGCGGCCGACCCGAGGGCCTGGTCGAGGGCGGAACGGGTGAGGCCGACGACGGCGGTCGGTCGGGGCAGTGGGATGGCCATGTCACCCAGTGTGCGTCGCGCCGGCCAGTGGTGCCCGGTGACGATGGGGCCGACCGGCACCGGCAGCGGTGTTCACCGGTGTTCTCCCTGCTGTTCGACCGCGCGCTGGACAGCCCGGTAGATCTGCCCGAACCGCAACGCGTCGGGGGTGCGCAGCAGCAGCACCTCCTGGCCTAAATGCTGCACCCACAGCTCGTTGACCCGGTTGCCGCGTTCGTACGAGCGGTCCAGCCAGCCCAGCGGCAGCTCCAGGAAGGGCAGCAGGGCGAGCGCCCCGACGGCGCAGGCCGCCAGGACCAGCAGGGCCGGCTTCCACTCGCCCCGGTCCTGTGCCGACCAGAGCAGCGAGACGACGCAGACCAGCGCGATCAACGGGGGCAGCGAGAGCAGCAGCACCAGCACGCCGCGGCCGAGGATCCGGGACCGGACGGCCATGGTGGTGGCCCCCCGCGCGTGCCAGACGTACGCCACGTCGGCGATCCGGACGATCTGCCCGCCGGCCTGGATCGACTCGGAGGTCACCTGCACCGTGTCGTCCCGGTAATAGAGGGTCATCACTAAGCATAACCGCTCGGCAGCGGTGCGTGCCGGCTCCGGTGACGCCCTGGGGCGTTCACGGCGCGACGGGGAGCGCTCAGCGGCCGGTTCCGGGGACCACGGCGCGGCGGCGGCCCGGCCGGCGGTCCGTCACCGGCGGAGCAGGCCACCGTCGACCGGGAACTGGGCACCCGTGACGTAGGAGGCGTCGTCGGACAGGAGGAACAGGGCCACCGCGGCCACTTCGTCGGGGGTGCCGATCCGACCCAGGGGCACCCGGTCGAGGAGGCTCGACTCGAATCCGGAGCGTTGTTCCTCGCTCATGAAGTGCCGGAAGTTGGTGTCGGTGGCCCCGGGCACGAGGACGTTCGCGCGGATCCCGCGGGGGGCCAGTTCGGCCGCCCAGACCCGGGCCGCGGCGACCTGCGCCGCCTTGGTCGCCGCGTACACGCTGGTCATCGGGGCGCCCTCGTAGGCCGAGGTGGACGACGTCACGACCACCGAGGCACCGTCACTGAGGTGGGGGGACAGCTGGGCCAGTTGGATCGCGGCGGCGCGTACGTTGACCGCCATCATGGCGTCGAAGAACCCGGCGTCCGTCTGCTCCGCCGGGGCCACCGACGCGTATCCGGCGTTGAGCCACAGACCGTGCAACGGGTCTGCGGCCGCCACGTCGACCAGCTCGTCGACCGATCGCGGGTCCGCAGCGTCGTTGCGGAGCACCCGGGCGGTCGGCAACTCCCGGGCGACCAGGGCCAGGCGCTGCTCGTCGGTGCCGGTCAGCGTGACCCGGCCGCCTTCGGCGACGATCCGGCGTGCGCCGGCCAGACCGATCCCGCTGCTGCCGCCCGTGACGAGCACGTGCTTACCCTCGAACCTTGCCATCGGCACTCTCCCGTCGGTAGCGGTGGACGAGCCACCACGCTACCGACGGGAGAGACGCGGGTAATGCAACTTTTATCGCAGTTCAACCGTGTCGTGAGGAACGTACGGCTTCTCCAGCCGCTCGATCTCGTCGTCGTCGAGTTCGAGCGAGACCGCCGCCACCGCGTCGCTCAGATGCCGGGGATCGGTGACCCCGACCACCGCACCCGACACGGCGGGTCGGGACAGCAACCAGGCGAGGGCGACCTGTGCCATCGGGACGCCACGATCGGTGGCGATCTGTGCGACCACGTCCACCACCTGGCGGTCGGCTGCCGCTGTCGGGGCGTACAGCCGGTGCTGGACGAGGTCCTTCGTGGTGCGTCCGGTCTCGGTGCCCCACGGACGGGTCAGCAGGCCCCGGGCCAGCGGTGACCACGGTGTCACGCCGACACCGGAGTCCGCGCAGAACGGCAGCATCTCCCGTTCCTCCTCCCGGTTGAGGAGGTTGTAGTGGTTCTGCATGCTGACGAACCTCGTCCAACCGTGCTGCGCGGCCACGTGCTGGGCCTTGGCGAACTGCCAGGCCCGCATCGACGACGCCCCGAGGTAGCGCACCTTTCCGGCCCGCACCACGTCGTCGAGCGCCTGCATGGTCTCCTCGATCGGGGTGTGCGGATCCCAGCGGTGCACGATGTACAGGTCCACGTAGTCCGTGCCGAGTCGCCGCAGGCTCTGGTCGATCTCCGTCATGATCGCCTGCCGGGACAGCCCGCCGGCCAGTGGACCGTCGTGCATGGGCTCGAAGACCTTCGTCGCGATCACCACCTCCTCGCGACGGGCGAAGTCCCGCAGCGCGCGGCCCAGGTACTCCTCGCTGGTGCCGAGGGAGTAGATGTTCGCGGTGTCGAAGAAGGTGACCCCGGCCTCCAGGGCGGCCCGGATCAGCCCTCGGCTGCGCTCCTCGGGCAGGGTCCACGGGTGGGCGCCACGACCCGGATCGCCGTAGCTCATGCACCCCAGGGCCAGTGGCGACACCCGCAGGCCCGAGTTTCCCAGTCTCACCTGACGCATCGTTTCCTCCTGCTGGCTGCGACCCCTGCCCCGTCGGGCGGCGTCAGCGCGGGGCTCCCTGCACCTCGGCCAGTCTGTCCCAGGACGTCAGGTGCTCGTCCAGGGGAATGTCGAGACTGGCCAGGTACATCGCGGTCATCGCGGCGTGACCGGCCAGGTGCGTCACCTCGGCGATCTCGTGCTGCGAATAGAACTCCCGCAGCGCCGCGAAGGCCGACGCGCTGGCCCTGTGCTCGACGATGCACTCGGTGACGTACCGCACCAGGGCCGCCCGGCCGGCGGGCATCCGGTCGAGGTCGCCCCGCTCGACGGCCTCGATGTCGGCATCGGTGAGACCGGCCTTGTAGGCCAGGTGCAGGTGCAGCAGGCGCTCGAAGGCGCTGTCCCGCAACGCCGCCACCCGCAGCACGATCACCTCGCGGTCGAGGTCGCTGAGCAGACCCTTGGTGAACGAGGCGCCCAGCGCCAGGTGCGGTGCGGCCGAGCCGCGGGTCAGCAACAGGGCGCGGGTCAGGTTCGACGGGAACTTGTCGTAGACGTCGCGCTGCTCGGGGGACATGTCCTCGACGGGGGTGAGGGTCACTCGCTGGGTCATCGGAACTACGCTCCTATGCTGCTCGTGTGGTGACCGGACGGCACTGTCCGGGATGGGCTCGGAAGGTCGGGGCGAGGTGCCTGCGGACGGACGACGGTGCGGACGGCCGCCCGGACGGTGTCGACCGCCGCTTCGTACGCTGCCTCGCCGATCGGTACGACGGTGAGCAGATGTCCGTCCGGGCGGACGACGAGGGCCGCAGCCGACCGGCCCAGCCGGGGCAGCAGCGGCCCGGGCGGGCGGCCCGCCAGATTCCGTACCGCCACCTCGGGAACGGCCTGCCGCACCCGGTCGGCGAACGCCGCCCACGGCTCGTAGCGATAACTGGTCCCGGGCCAGAGCAGGACCGTGAACCGGTCGACGGCCAGTGTCGCGGCGGTGTGACTGGGCAGCCAACCCAGCGGTACGCGCCCGCCGGGGCGTAGCCGGCGTCCGAGACCGGGTCCGGGGCCGTAGTGGGTGTCGACCTGCGCGAGCCGTGGTGACATGCCGCGTTCGAGGAGGCCGGTGACCGAGCCGATGCGGTACGCGGTGTCGCGGACGGCGATCTGCCAACGTTTCGAGTACAACCCGATCGTCGCGAGCCGGGTGGAGAAGTCCGACACGGCCCGGACGGCGGAACGCCGCTCTGGATCATAGGTGTCCAGCAGTTCGGGCCGGTACCGGTCGCGCAGCACCCCGGCCAGCTTCCAGCCCAGGTTCACGGCGTCCTGTAGGCCGGTGTTGAGTCCCTGGGCACCGGAGGGACTCATCGCGTGGGCGGCGTCACCGCACAGGAAGACCCGACCCTCGCGGTACCGCGACGAGGCCCGGACATGGGCGGTGAAGATGCCGCTGAACGCCATCCGTCCGAGCCGCTGGTTGCCCGGAACCCGCTCGTCCAGCAGCTTCTGGAAGAACTCCCGCGGCACGTCGTCGCGGTCGTAGCCGTCCGGGACGCTGGCCCCGACCCGGAACAGGCCCGCACCCAGTGGCGCCACCACCATGTTGCCCGTACGGGTCAGGTAGTAGGCGGCCTCGCTGCTGCTGCGCTCACCGACGAGTTCGGCGTCGGTGATGGCCAACCGGGTCCGCAGGGTCCGACCGTCGAAGTCGAAGCCGAGGCGCTCACGTACGGTGCTGGCGTGTCCGTCGGCGCCGACCACGTAGGCGAAGGACCGGTGGTACTCGTGACCGGCCGGGTCGACCAGCCGGCAGTGGACCTGCCGGCCGTCCTGGTGGGCGTCGACGAAACGGTGCTCGTAATCGATGGTCCCGCCCAGCGCGGTGAGGTGCTTCTCCAGGATCTGTTCGGTGCGCCACTGGGGGATCGTGATGGCGAACGGGTAGGTGACGCCGGTCAGCCGGTCGAACCGCACCAGGCCGATCCGCCGCTTGTCCGAGTAGTAGTTCATCTGGTCGAAGTAGTGTCCGGCCGCCACCAGTTCGGCACCGACGCCGGTACGGTCCAGCAGCTCCAGCACCCGGGGCCAGAGGATCGTCGCCCGTGAGTGCGGGCTGATCCGGCGGGTCCGCGAGATCACCACGGGGCGGACGCCGTGAGCGAGAAGCTCGGCGGCGAGCGCCATGCCGACCGGGCCGGCGCCGACGATGAGCACGTCACCGTGGACGGGTCCTGTGTGCATGTCGGCCCTCCTCTCCGGGCTCGGTCAGGCGCTGACGGGGTCCAGGTGGAGGACCACCTGCGGGGTGGCGAAGGCGTCCCGGACCTGGTCGAGAAACCGGGCGGTGTGCGGCTCCTTCATGTGGGTGTCGATGGCCGCCTGGTCGGCCCATTCCTCGACCAGGACGACGGTGCACGGCTCCTCCTGGGCGCGGAAGACGTCGAAGACCGTGGCTCCCGGCTCCCGTCGGGTCTGGTCGGCGAGTTCCGCGAAGGCCGCCAGGGTCGATGCGAGGCGCTCGGGCTTGACGTCGAAGCGGACGACGATGTGGATGCTCATGCGGTGCTCCTTCGCTGAAGGGGTTGGTGGAGGGGCAGGTCACCCGGATCGACGTCCCAGGCGGCGAGGCTCAGCCGCGGTCGCCGGTCGTCGGGGCCGGGATCCAGGTCGACGACGGCGGCCCGCCCGGTCCCGACCATGCCCGGGGGCTCCTGACCGGCCAGCAGGTGGCGGCGTACGACGTTGAGCACGCCGCCGTGGGTCACCACCAGGACGTCGCCGGGCGGTGGTGGGGCGGACAGCAGCCGGCCGGTGAATCCGGTGAACCGGCGGCGGACGCCGGCTGCGGTCTCACCGCCGGGCGGCCGGTAGTCCAGCTGGGCGACGAGGCGTCGCATCCGGTCGGGGTGCTCGGCGGCGAAGACACTGCGGGAGAGCCCGTCGAGCTCGCCCAGGTGCCGCTCCCGTAGGTTCTCGTCGGGCAGCGGACCCAGGCCGAGGGCCGCGCCGAGGACCGCCGCCGTCTGCACGGCGCGCTGTTGCGGCGAGCAGTACACACCGGTCCAGCGGCCGGTCAGCCCGGCGAGCGCGAGGGCGACCTGCCGGATCCGGGCTTCGCCGGCGGCGCTCAGCGGCGGATCGCACTGTCCCTGGAAACGGTCCTCGCCGTTGAGGGCCGTCTCGCCGTGACGGAACAGGACCAGTCGCACGGGTCAGGCCAGGCGGGGCAGCGACTCGAGGATCTCGGCCGCCTCGGCGATCCGGTGCTCCGGCTGGAGGGTGCCCTCGTCGATCTTGACCTTGAGACGCTTCTCCAGGGCGAGGGACATCTCCAGCAACGTGAGCGAGTCGGCGGCGAGCTCCTCGAAGGTGGCGCTCTCCGGGATCTCGGAGCTGGGCATCTCCAGCTTGCCGGCCAGCACCTCTACCAGGACTGCGGTGGTGGTCATCGACGTTCCTTCCTCTGGGGGGTTGCAGCGGGTTGACGGGGTGGGTGGTTCACGGTGCGGTGGTGGGGTTTTCCACCGGCGGCAGGTCGGGCCAGACGAGAGTGGCCGAGCCCCACGTGGCGCCGCCGCCGAAGGCGGTGAGAACCACCCGGTCACCGGCCTTCAGCCGGCCCCGGAGGCAGCCGTCGGCCAGGGCGAGCGGAATGGAGGCGGCGGAGGTGTTCCCGACGCGGTCCAGGTGGATCAGGGCCTTCTCGGGTGGGAGGTCGAGCTGCTCCGCCACCGCTGTCAGGATCCGTACGTTCGCCTGGTGGCCGACCAGCCAGTCGACCTGCTCGACGGACCAGCCACTGGCACCGAGAGCGGCGCGGGTGGAGTCACTCATCCGGCGTACGGCGGCGGAGAAGACGGCCCGGCCGTCCATCTGGAAGTACTGCGCGTCCGGCTCGGGTTCCCGGGCCGAGGTGCGCTGCTCGGCGCCGCCGCCCGGCACGGTGATCAGGTCGGCCAGGGTGCCGTCGCTGCCCAGGTCGAAGTGCAGGATGCCGGCCTGCTGCGGGTCGGCCGCGTCCGGGCGGGCGCTGAGGACCACGGCGCCGGCTCCGTCGCCGAAGATGGCGGCTGTCGTCCGGTCCCGCGGATTGAGCAGCGTGGTGAAGGACTCCGCGCCGACGACCAGGGCGGTCCTGGCCTGCCCGGCGACCAGGGCGGCGGTCGCGGTGTAGAGGGCGTAGACGAAGCCGGAGCAGACCGCGGCCACGTCGAAGGCCGGCACGGTGCCCAGGCCGAGCCGGGCCGCCACCGTCGGTGCGGTGGCGGGGCAGGGCCGGTCGGGTGTCGTGGTGGCCAGGACCACCAGGTCCGCGTCGCTGGTGCCGGCGTTCTTCAGGGCCCGGGCACCGGCCTCCACGGCCAGGTCGCTGGTGGTGGTGCCCGGTTGCACCACGTGGCGTCGGCTGATGCCGGTGCGGGTGCGGATCCACTCGTCGGTGGTGTCGAGCTGGCGGGCGAGATCGTCGTTGGTCACCACGCTGGGTGGCAGGCTGGCGCCGATGCCCGTGATGACTGGGGTGGGAGCCACGGCGTTTCCTTTCCGGTGCGTCGTCGGTCAGGAGCGATTGCTGTCAGGCAGTTGGTGGGTGACCGAGCAGCTGACCTGGATGCCCGCGAGTTCGCCCACCACGTCCGCGACGCGCCAGCGGTGACCGCCCTTGCCGAGCAGGTCCACGTTCGTCAACCGGGTGCTGGCCCAGACGGGTGCGTGGCCCTGGGCCGTCGGGCGGTTCCGGACGATCCGGGTCTGCCGCATCCAGAGGTTGTTGGTGACGTCCCGACTGACCCGGTCGTGTGCGTAGAGCAGCACCTGCCCCAGCTGCAGGGCGGTGACGAACGCGTCGAACAGGGTGACGGCGGGCAGGTACCCGCCTTCGAGGCCGGTGCGGGACGGGGGCCGGGTGGCGCCCAGCCGTACGTCGCCCGAGATGGCCAGGGCGTCCAGGTCGGCGTGGATCCCGTCGATGGACAGTCGACGCTCGGCGAAGCCGGCCACGTACAATCCGTCGGCGGGCGGCTCGGCGGGCGCGGTGCGGTGGCGGCCGACCCGAGCGGCGGGATGCTCGACCTCGATGTCCGTGCGCATGGTCCCGATGGCGACCTCGAAGACCGACCGCACGGCTGCGGACCGGGCGGGCTCCTCGACCGGCCGGGGTGTCCCGCGGCGGGTGCACCGCACGTCGATCCGGCCGAGCTGCTCGACCGGCCGGGCTCCCGCCCGGATCCGCACCGACCGGACGAACGCGGCCGGTAGGTCGCTCGCCGGCACGCCGGAGGCGACGAGTGCCTGTTCCGTGGTGCGCGCGGCGACCACGAGCGCGTCGATGGTGCTCAGGTGCGGCGCCCGGCGCCGTCCGTCCTTGCGGGACCAGTCGACCGGATAGTCGACCATCAGTGCGGCCCGACCGGTGAGGGTGCCGTCGGCGTGGCGGAACGCGGCGTCGTCCAGGGCGTAGCGGACTCGTTGGTAGCCCGTGCCGAAGAACCGGCCGGCGGCGGGACCGAGGGCGTCGTCGATGGTGTCGAGGCGCAGGATCCCGGGTCGGGTCGTGGTGGCGACGTGCGTGGTCATGGCTGCCTCCAGTGGGTGTGTGCGGCGGCGGCCCGCCGGATACTGCACGTCAGCAGGGCGGTGCAGACCCGGCGTTCCCGTTCGTCTTCGATGGCGATCTCGTACGTCCCGACGGCCCGGTGCTCGTGCAGGGCGCGGGCGGTGCCGGTGAGCAGCCCGTGGGAGACCCAGCGGTGGTGGCTGCAGGAGAGGTCCAGACCGACGGCGTTGCCGCCCGGACCGGCGGCCATGTAGGCGGCCAGCGAGCCGAGGGTCTCGGCGAACACGGCGTTGGCGCCGCCGTGCAGGACACCGAACGGCTGACGGTTACCCATCACCGGCATGGTCCCGATCACCAGTCCCCGTTCGGCCCGCACGATCTGGATGCCGAGCCGGTCGACGAGTTGCTCACCGCGGTAGTCGTCGTGCACCGCGATCGGCCCGAGGCTGGTCGTCGCCCCGCTCATCGGACCGGGGTGAAGCGCTCGGCGGCACGGTCGGCGTAGGCGTCCGTGATCGTCTCCGGGCGTGCCGGCGCGGGGGCGGCCGGGACGGGCTCGACGTCCGCGACGGGCCTGTGCCGGGCGGCGATGCGCCGACTGAGTGCGAGGTAGGCCCAGAGCAGGACGGCTGAGAGGACCGCGGCACCGAGGAGCGCGACGGAGAGGCTGGCCGTGTAGTCGGCCGCGTGTCCCGGTTCGCCGGCCGCGACGCGCTCGGCCACGGCCGGGTCGGGCAGGCGTCGTGCGACGAGCGTGCTGATGGTCGCGCCGAAAGCGGCGACGAACAGGGCCTCGGCGCCGATGCGCAGCAGGTTGAACAGGCCCGCGGCGGTTCCGGCGCGCTCCGCCGGCACCGCCGCCAGTGCCTCGCCGTCGACGAAACCCAGCGGCAGACCGAAGCCGAGTCCGCACAGCAGCATCGGCACCACGGCGAGCCACGGCGAGGCCTCCGGCCGGACCGTGAGCAGGCCGAGGGGGCCGAGCACGAGGCACACCAGCGCGATCGCAGCCGTCCTGCCCGGGGTGATCCGGGGGAAGCGGGTGGTCACGTGGTGCACGATCAGCGGGGAGAGGAAGACCGGTCCGGTCATGACCATCATGAGCGCTCCGGAGGAGGCGGTGCTCCAGCCGTGCACCGCCTCGAAGGCGCTGGGCAGGTACGTGATCAGGGCGACGAACCCGATGGCTCCGGCGACCGGCACGAGCGCCATCCGCATGAACGGTTCGTTGCGCAGGATGGACAGGTCCAGGAGCGGCCCGGATCCGGTGTTCTCGTGCCGTCCGGGCGGCAGGGCGGGGGAGCCGGCCAGGGCCAGCAGCATCAGTGCGGCGTGCAGCACGAACACGCCCCGCCAGCCCACCAGGCCGACCGTCGCGCCCGCGATCATGGGGCCGGCGGCCAGGCCGAAGCCGGACACCGCACCGAAGGCGGTGAACGCCCTGGTACGTGCCGTCCCGCTGTAGGTGTGCGAGATGATGGTGGCGGAGCCGGTCAGCACGGATGCGGCCCCGATCCCGGCGATGACCCGGGCGATGTCGAGCATCAGCAGACTGTCGGCGATGCTGCTCAGCACCGAACCGGTGAACATCAGCGCCATGCCGGCCTGCAGGGCGCGGCGGTAGCCCACCCGGTCGGACAGGCGTCCCCACACGATGGTGAAGAGCGCGAAGCAGACGTTGAACCCGTTCACCACGAACTGCAGGCTCTCCGGCTGCGAGCCCAGGTCGCGGGCGATGGCAGGCAGGGCGACGGCGGTTCCGGCGAGGGACAACGGCAGCACGAACTGGGCGCCGATGGTCACCGGGAGGACCAGGGGACTGGGGCGCCTGGTGGGTGTCGACGTGTCGACTGGCATTACCCCCCCTTTCGAGGATCGTCGGTTCAGCGGGCAGGTGTCTCGGGCTGGGCCGGGCGCGGGTCGTCGCGTGGCCACGGTCCGACGAGGACGTGCGGCTGTGTGCGGCGGAGGCCGTTGTCCATATCCGGATGTGGTGGCCCAGATCGGCGGTGGCGGGGTCAGGCCGGGTAGAGCGGTAGTGCGGTGCGAGGTGGCCCCACGCTCGGGCCGGGGCTTCACGTCCTGACGAATCTGACCCTAGCGAGATCCGGCGCAGAAAAAAACCTTTGGGAAGGTTTTTTTTTGAAGGCGTGGTTCGCTGGTGTGCACAAAGGACAGTGGTGATTTCGGGTTTGCCCTGTTCAGTGCGGGGTTCGGCCGGGTGGGAACGCGCCGGCAGGCCAGGGGAGACCGTCGTGTCGCGTCATGCTCGGAGTTGTCCACAGTGGTGCGGACAGGCTCGACGGCCCGCAGCCCGGTGGCCTGCCGTGCTCGGCGGGCCACCGGGTCCGGATTCCACCACCCGGGTCGGATCGACCACCGGACGCCACGCGGTACCGGTGACCGGGCCGGCCCGGGCGAATCGGGTGCTAGCGGCTTCGGTGCCGGGTGGCGTGCGCCCGTACCCACGCCGCCGCCCCGGCCTCCGGGTCGAGCATGGGATGGCGTACGGCGGTCAGCACGTCCCGCCACCGCCGCTGTAGCGCCCCGCCCGCGACACCACGCGTCCCGGCTGCGGCCCACAGCCCGTCGACCGCCTCCCGGCAGAGTTGGGCCGCGAACGGGACGGTCAGGCGGTTCAACCCGGTCTCCGGGGGGCCGGCCCCACTGTCGTCGGCCCGGGCCGACGCCTGCCGCATCAGCAGTCCGGCCGTCTCCACCCGGGTGGCGGCGGCACCGAGCGCACGTTCCTGGGCCGAGCCCGGGGCGGGCGGATCGCCGGCCGCGGCCTCGTGCACCGCGGATCGGGCGGACCCCCACACCGGTGCGGCGAACAACAGGGAGGCGACCAGCGGGTACGGCACCGAGTGGCAGCGGGCCGCGGACGGGGAGGACGGGCGGGTCAGGTCGTCGAGGGTGAAGGTGCGGTGTGCGGGCACGGAGACGCCGTGCACGACAACCGAGTGACTGCCGGTGCCGCGCAGGCCGAGCGCGTCCCAGGTGGACTCTACGCTGACCTCGGCGGCGGGGACGGCGAACAACCGGTGTTCGCTCTCCCCCGTCCACGCGGCGAGCAGCACCCACCCGGCCCACTCGACGCCACTGGCGTACCGCCAGGTCCCGTCCAGCCGCCAGCCGCCCGGCGCGGGCGTGGCCACGCCCTGGGGTGGCACCACCGAAGCGGCGATCAGGACGTCCGGCGACGACCCCCAGACGTCCTGACGGCCAGCCGCCGGCAGGTAGGCGGCCAGACGGCCGTGCGCGGCGAACAGCGTCGCGCACCACGCGGCCGACGTGCAGGAGGCCGCCAGCGTGGCCGAGGCGTCCACCAGCTCGCCGAATCCCCCTGCGGTGCCGCCCCACTCGGCCGGCACGAAGTGACGGGCGAAGCGCGCGACGCGTACGCCCTCCACCACGTCCTCGTGGAGTCGGCCGGTGGCGTCCGCCCCGGCGGCCGTGGCGGCGGCGCGCGCCAGCAGGTCGTCCGGGACGGTCAGCACGGACCCGGTCCGTCGACAGTGGCCTCCAGCAGGACCCTCCCGCCCTGCTCGGCGGTGAACCCCTGCTGTCGACGCCGGATCAGGACGGGAGCGTCCAACTCGGCGAACCGTCGGAACCGGGCCTCCACGATGGTGGCGGCCCGTCCCGGATCGTCGTCCTGGGACGCGGCGAAAGCCTGGCGTACGCCCTCCAGCAGCACCATGCCGGGAACGTGGTCGCTCGGGTGGTCGAACAGGACGGGATGGGCGGGATCCGGATGCAGCAGCCAGGGCCCGGACTCCGTCCCGGCCAGCACGACGTCCCGGGGTCGCCGTCGGCCGACCCTGCTGGCCGGGAGCCGGCCGGCCGGCACGGCCCACGGGGCGGGGTCGTCCCGGCCGGTCACCGCACTACCGGCAGGCCACCGTACGTCCTGGTAGCGGGCCGCGTCCATGGTGTGCCAGGCGACCCGGGCCTGGGCGAGGGCCTGTCCGGCGACCTGGAACCGCGCCGTCATGACCGTCCGCGTCCGCCCCGGATCCCGCCCGTCGTGCCGGCATTCGGCAACGACCTCCACCGGCAGGCGGCCACCCGTGGTGCGTGCGTCGTGCCGCACCTTGACCCGGAGTGATCCGAGCACGAACATGTGATCATGAGGAACGCCGAGGCGCTCGTGGGCGATGAGGATGCCCGTCTGCCGGACCGTCTCGGCGACCAGCAACGGATCGATCTGGCCGTACCGGTCCGGGTGGTACAGGGGATGGTCGGCCGGCCACGAAGCGGGCACCAGGTACTGGTCCGGTCCGAGTGGTCGGGACCGTCCCCTCAGGAGCACGGCCTCGGCGCGGCGCTTGTGGACCGCGGTGGAGGGAAGGCCGGATAGCCGGTGCCGCCGCCGGAGGGTGGCCAGCGCGGCGGGACGCGAGCGGGACATGGATGCATCTCGGAGCATCGGAGATTCCCCCCGGTCGTAGCGCCTGGCGACAGGCATCCGCGGCGTGCCGCTTCGGCGCTGGGCTACTGGGTGCTCTGATAAAAATACCTACGCAACGGTATGTTGCAAGCGGAGCCGACGATCCGCGAGGAGGACCTGAACCACAGCGGCGCGGCCCATCAGTGAGGAGAGGTGTTCGATGAACGATCCGTGGAGGTCGTCGCGGCGGCCCGCCAAGAAACCGCGTCAGATGCATGCGCCACGCCAGGACCGGGCGGTGCGAACCCACGGGCTGCTGCTCGGTGCGGCAGCCGGCCTGTTCGCCGAGCGGGGATTCCGCAACACCTCGCTCCAGGACGTCGCCGAAGCGATCGACATGACCAAGGGGGCGGTGTACTTCTACTTCCCCAACAAGGAGTCCCTGGCGCGGGCGGTCGTCGAGGAGCACTACGCCCGCTGGCCGAAGATGCTGGAGGAGGTCTCCAGCCAGGGTCTCGATCCGTTCGCGACCCTGATCGCCATGCTCGACCGGGCCGCGCTCGCCTTCCGTGACGACGTCATCATCCGGGCGGGCGCGCGGCTGCAGATCGAACGCGACCTCATCGACGTGGAACTGCCGACCCCTTATCTCGGCTGGACGGCACTTCTCACCGACCTGCTCGAGGCCGCCGCACGCGAGGGTCAACTGGCCGCCGGGGTCGACCCGGCACAGGCGGCCCGGGTGCTGGTGGCGACGTTCTTCGGTATCCAGCACATCTCCGAGCAACTCCACCACCGCAAGGACCTGCTCGAGCGTTGGGGCGAGGCGGCCCAGCTCCTGGTGTCGTCGATCGCGGCCACACCCGGGCAGAACAGCGTCCCGTCATGACGTGACGGCTGGTGCGGTCCCGGGGTCGCCCCATGCTGCTCCGGCAGGTCTACGGCCGGCCCCGCCGGCCCGGGCCGCCACCGGTCGGGCCGGGCACACCGGGGGCGGGACGGTCCTGGGGGCGGGTGGACCGCCGCAGGGAAGGGCCGGTGTGTTCCATCGCCCGCTGCACCGCCCGGTAGATCTGCCCGAAGCGCTGCGCGTCGCCGGTGCGCAGCAGCAGCACGGGCTGATCCCGCCAGCGGATCCACAGCTCACGCTGCCGGCTGCCCCGGTCGTACGACCGGTCCAGGTGGTTGAAGAGGAAGTCGGCGACCGGCCCGACGGCCAGCCCGACCAGGACCGACGCCCCCACGATGGCGATCGTGACGGTGGGGGAGCGGTGCAGCCACACGGCCACCGCGATGCCGACCACCGCGGCCACCAGCGGGCCGGCCAGGGCCGCGCCGATCGCGCCCCGCCCGGCCAGCACCCGCCAGGAGCGGCTGCCCCGGCGGTGCCACACCAGGCCGATCTCGGCCAACGGGAAGGCCCGGCCGTCGACCCGGACGGCGGTGGAGGTGACCTGCACCGACCGGTCGTCGTAGTACGTGATCATCGCTGGACTCCCGACCCGGGGTGACGAACACCAGACTACGTACCCCAACGACCGGGGTCGTAAGGTTGGCACGCGACTTCGACGAGGAAGTGAGGGCGGCGTGAGCGAGTTCGTGCGGCTGGAGACCAGTGACGGCATCGGCACCATCCGGCTGGAGCGGCCACCGATGAACGCCCTCAACAAGCAGGTCCAGGAGGAGCTGCGGGCCGCCGCCGTGGCCGCCGCCGCCGACCCGGCCGTCCGGGCCGTCATCGTGTACGGCGGGGAAAAGGTCTTCGCCGCCGGTGCGGACATCAAGGAGATGGCCGAGATGTCCTACGTGGACATGGCGGAGCGGGCCGCCGACCTCTCCAGCGCCATCGGCGCGTTCGCCCGGATCCCCAAGCCGGTGGTCGCCGCGATCACCGGGTACGCCCTCGGCGGCGGCTGCGAGCTGGCCCTGGCCTGCGACTGGCGGGTGGTGGCCGAGGACGCCAAGCTCGGCCAGCCGGAGATCAAGCTCGGTGTCATCCCGGGTGCCGGCGGCACCCAGCGGCTGGCCCGGCTGGTCGGTCCGGCCCGCGCCAAGGATCTGATCATGTCAGGCCGGATGGTGGACGCGGCGGAGGCGCTGCGGATCGGGCTGGCCGACCGGGTCGCCCCGGCGGCCGAGGTCTACGACACCGCGGTCGCGCTGGTCCGGCCGTACCTGACCGGCCCGGTGCAGGCGCTGCGGGCGGCCAAGCTGGCGGTCGACGCCGGCCTGGACATGGATCTCGGCTCCGGGCTCGCCTGGGAGAGCCAGCTCTTCGCCGGGCTGTTCGCCACCGACGACCGGCGGGAGGGGATGGCCGCCTTCGTCGAGAAGCGCAGGCCCGACTTCACCGGCCGCTGATCCGGCCGACGGTCCGGCTCGGCCCGGCTCGGCTCAATCCAGCCCGGCTCGGCTCAATCCGGCCCTGCTCGGCTCAATCCGGCCCTGCTCGGCTCAATCCGGCCCGGCTCGGCCCGGTGAGGAGTGTTCACATCTTTCGTACCGGCCAGTAGCGTGTGACTCCGGTCAGCGGACGAGGGAGCGGCGATGACGGAACGGGTCGAGGGCCACGGCGGAGCGCTGGCGCTGGCGGCACTGCGGGCGCACGGCGTACGGGAGATGTTCACCCTCTCCGGCGGGCACGTCTTCCCGCTCTACGACGCCGCCCACACCACCGGCTTCCCGCTCTACGACGTCCGGCACGAGCAGTCCGCCGTCTTCGCCGCCGAGGCGGTGGCCAAGCTCCAGCGCCGCCCCGGCGTCGCCGTGCTCACCGCCGGCCCCGGTGTCACCAACGGCATCTCCGGCCTGACCAGCGCCCACTTCAACGCCTCGCCGGTGCTGGTGCTGGGCGGGCGGGCACCCCAGTTCCGCTGGGGTTCCGGCAGCCTCCAGGAGATGGACCACCTCCCGCTGGTCGCCCCGGTCACCAAGCACGCCGAGACGGTGTTCAGTGCCGACGACATCCCCGGCGCGGTATCGGCCGCGCTGACCACCGCGCTCACCCCGCACCGGGGGCCGGTCTTCCTCGACTTCCCGCTGGAGGCGGTCTTCTCGGTCGGTGACGCCGACCTGCCCGCCCCGGCCACGGTCGCGCCGATCGAACCCGACCCGGACGAGGTGGCGAAGGCGGCCCGGCTGATCGCCGCCGCCACCCGTCCGGTGATCATCGCCGGCTCCGACGTGTACGCCGGCGACGCCGTCGCCGCGCTCCGTGCGGCCGCCGAGGCGTTGCAGGTCCCGGTCTTCACCAACGGCATGGGGCGCGGGGCGCTCCCGCCCGAGCACCCGCTCGCCTTCGCCAAGGCCCGCCGGGTGGCGCTGGGCGACGCCGACGTGGTGGTCGTCGTCGGCACCCCACTGGACTTCCGGCTCAGCTTCGGCGACTTCGGCGACGCGGCGGTGGTGCACGTCGTGGACGCCCCGACCCAGCGGGCCGGGCACGTCCAGCCGGCCGCCAGCCCCGCCGGTGACCTGCGGCTGATCCTGTCCGCCTTCGCCGACCACCCCGGCGACCGGGCCGACCACGCCGACTGGATCGCCCGGCTGCGCACCGCCGAGGACGCCGCGAAGGCCCGCGACGCCGCCGAGATGGCCGCCGAGACCGACCCGATCCGCCCGGCCCGGGTCTACGGCGAGCTGCGCCGGGTGCTCGCCCCGGACGCGGTCACCATCGGCGACGGCGGCGACTTCGTCTCGTACGCCGGGCGCTACCTGGAGCCGTCGCAGCCCGGCACCTGGCTCGACCCCGGCCCGTACGGCTGCCTCGGCACCGGGCTGGGCTATGCGATGGGCGCCCGGGTCAGCCACCCCGACCGGCAGATCTGCGTGCTGATGGGCGACGGCGCGGCCGGCTTCTCGCTGATGGACGCGGAGTCGCTGGTCCGGCAGCGGCTGCCGGTGGTGATCGTGGTCGGCAACAACGGCATCTGGGGGCTGGAGAAGCACCCGATGCGGGCCATGTACGGCTACGACGTCGCCGCCGACCTGCAGCCCGAGCTGCGCTACGACAAGGTGGTCGAGGCGCTCGGCGGTGCCGGGGAGACCGTGGCGAAGGCCGCCGACCTCGGGCCGGCCCTGGGCCGGGCGTTCGACGCCGGGGTGCCGTACCTGGTCAACGTGCTCACCGACCCGGCCGACGCGTACCCCCGCTCGTCGAACCTGGCCTGACTGTGAGGCTGGCCGGGTTGGCCACGCGGCCGGCGACCGCCGTGGCACCCGGCGGCGGTCGTGTCTGCCGTGCGGATAAATCGGCGGAATGTCAGCGGCGACACACGTAACGTCAGACCCCTCGCCCATCGTTGGACGATCCAGCGATAACGACGGGAGTTCTGATGACACACGCCATCCGCGCCGAGGGACTGGTGCGCCGCTTCGGCGACACCACCGCCCTGGCCGGGGTCGACCTACAGGTGCCCACCGGGACGGTCTTCGGCCTGCTCGGCCCCAACGGCGCCGGCAAGACCACCGCGGTACGGGTGCTCGCCACCCTGCTCACCGCCGACGCGGGCCATGCCACCGTCGGCGGGTACGACGTCCACCGGGACGCCCACCGGGTCCGCCAGCTGATCGGCCTCACCGGCCAGTACGCCTCGGTCGACGAGAACCTGACCGGCACCGAGAACCTGCTGCTCATCGGCCGGCTGCTGGGGCTGTCCCGGCGTGACGCCCGGAGCCGGGCCGCCGAGCTGCTGGCCGGGTTCCAGCTGACCGACGCCGCCGGTCGGGCCGCGAAGACCTATTCCGGTGGCATGCGCCGCCGGCTCGACCTGGCGGCCAGCCTGGTGGGTCGGCCGCAGGTGCTCTTCCTCGACGAGCCGACCACGGGCCTCGACCCGCGCAGCCGCAACGACCTGTGGGACATCGTCCGGGGTCTGGTGGCCGAGGGGGTGACCGTGCTGCTGACCACGCAGTACCTGGAGGAGGCCGACCAGTTGGCCGACGAGATCGCCGTGGTCGACCAGGGCCGGGTGATCGCCCAGGGCACCCCCGAGGAGCTGAAGGCCAAGACCGGCGGCCAGGTGCTGACCGTCCGGCCGGTCGAGGCGGCCGACCTGTCGACCGTGCTCGCCGTCGTCGGCGAGGTTACCGGGGTCGTGCCGGAGGTCAACCAGAGCACGGTCACCGCGCCGGTCAGCGGGCCGGGCGCGCTGCCGGCCGTGGTCCGTCGGCTCGACGACGCCGAGGTGCACGTGGCCGAGCTGGCGCTGCGCGGGTCGAGCCTCGACGAGGTGTTCCTCTCGCTGACCGGCCACCGGGCCGAGGACGACACCGCCACCGCCGACACCGCCGACATCCTGGAAGGGAGCCCGGCATGACCGCCGCGACCGTCGCCACCCCGTCGGCCCGCCCCGCACCGGCCCGCCGGCTCGGCCCGACCGCGGGCCTGCGGCACACCGGCACGCTGGCCTGGCGCAGCCTGGTGCAGATCAAACACAATCCGATGGAACTGCTCGACCTGAGCATCCAGCCGGTGATGTTCGTGCTGCTCTTCACGTACGTCTTCGGTGGGGCGATCTCGGGCAGCCCGGGGGAGTACCTGACGTTCGCGTTGCCCGGCATCATCGTGCAGAACGCCTTCTTCGCCACGATGACCACCGGCTTCGGGCTCAACCAGGATCTCACCAAGGGCGTCTTCGACCGGCTGCGGTCGCTGCCCGTCGCCCGTTGGTCGCCGCTCGCCGGCCGGATCGTCGCCGACACGGTCAAGCAGGCCTGGTCGTTGACCCTGCTGCTCGGGGTCGGGATGATCCTCGGCTTCCGCCTCGGCAACGGCCTGTTCGGGCTGCTCGGCGCGTTCGCCCTGCTGCTGGTCTTCTCGCTCGCCGCCGCCTGGATGTCGGTGCTGGTCGGGGTGCTGGTCAGCGAACCGGACAAGGTGCAGATCTTCGGCTTCACGGTGATCTTCCCGCTCAGCTTCACCAGCAACGCGTTCGTGCCGACCGAGACCATGCCGTCCTGGCTCCAGCACTGGGTCGAGGTCAATCCGGTGACCATCCTGGCGAACGCGCTGCGCGGCCTGCTGGTCGGCGGGCCGGTCGCCGGGCCGGTCCTCCAGTCGCTGCTGTGGGCGGTCGCCATCGCCGCCGTCTTCGCTCCGCTCGCGGTGCGGGGCCTGCGCCGTCGGGTCTGACCCCGGCCGGGGTCAGAGTTCGGGCCGCTCGCCGTCGCGGGGCCGCTCGCCCTCACGCGGCGCGGTGTCCTTGTGCGGCGCGGCGTCCTGTGGTGGCGCGGTGTCCCCACGGGACGCGACGTCCCCACGGGGTGCGACGTCCCTACGGGACGACGGGGGAGTGCGGTCACCGGGTGCTGCGCCGTCGGGACGGCCACCGCCGTCCCGACGGCGCAGATCGTCCTCCCGGTGACGCAGGTCCTCCTCCCACCGCTGGAAGAGGGCGTGGTCGTCGCGGTTCGCCCGTTCGTCGATCGACTTCAGGAACTCCGGGTCGTCGTCCGGCGCGACGGGCCGCCGGGAGCCGGCGCCGGACGACCAGCCCCGCCGCCGGCCGCCCTCGGGCACGGGACGTCCGGCGAGGAACCAGGCGGTCGCGCCGACCAGTGGGAAGACCAGGATGATCAACACCCAGGCGAACCGGGGCAGCCCGCGGACCGTACCGTCGTCGGCGGACAGACAACTGATCAGCGCGCAGGCGGCGAGCACCACCTGGATCAGGAACAACAGCACGTAGAGCCGAGCCATGCCCCCATCATGACGCAGCGTCGCGCGTCACCACACCTCGCGGAGCACCAGCGACACGCAGAGCAGCGCGAGACCGGCCGCGGCGAGCGCCACCAGCGGCACCGCCCGGGCGTCGATCCCGGCCCGGCGGTGACCGGTGGCCCGTCCCCAGGTGGCCACCAGGGTCACCGACCAGAGCAGCACGGTCGCCCCGGCGAGCAGCGCCCCGGCGGCGTCCCCGGTGAGCGCCAGCCGCACCGCCAGCACGGCCACCACGGTGAACGCCAGCGCGGTGCGCCGCCAGGCCAGCCGGGTGCGTTCCGGTTGCAGACCGGGATCGCCGCCACCGGCGTCGCCCGGGTGCGTCGGAACGCCGGTCACCGGCCGTCCACCCCGCGCACCAGGACCGCCCCCACCAGCAGCAGCGCACCGACCGCCACGATCAGCGCGAGCACGGCCGGGAAGCGCGAGGCCGGCAGGCGGTCGCCGAGCCGGATGGCCCGTTCGGTCCGCGACCAGTGGTCCACGGCGCGGACCGCGACCGTGCCACCGAGCAGCAGCAACGCCACGGCGATCACCTCGCGCAGGTGGCGCAGCGGCAGCGGCGGCAGGAACTGGGCGGCGGCCAGGCCGCCGGCGATCAGCGCCAGCCCGGTGCGCAGCCAGGCCAGGAAGGTCCGTTCGTTGGCCAGCGAGAAGCGGTAGTCGGGGGTGGTGCCCACCGAGTCGAGGTCCGACGGGTCGAACCACCGTCTGATCGCCTGCCACACGACGCCGATTATCCGCTTTACGACCGGCATAGCCTGGGACGATGACTGATCTTGATGCCGCAACCCTGCGTGACACCTACGACCGGCAGCTCCGGCCGGAGATCCCCGACCCGGTCCCGGCCGGCGTGACCATCGAACGGGACGGGCCGCTGGTGCGGGTGCTGGGCCTGGACCACGGCGGTTTCCTCACCTACCGCACCCTGGACGGGCTGGCCGGGGAGGAGCTGGATGCGTTGATCGCCCGTCAGGTCGAGCTGTTCCGGCAGCGCGGTGAGTCGGTGGAGTGGAAGCACAACAGCCACGACGAGCCCGCCGACCTGCCGGACCGGCTGCGCGCTGCCGGCTTCGTGCCGGAGGACCGGGAGACCGTCCTGGTCGGCACGGTCGCGTCGCTGGCCGCCGCCGTGCCGGTGCTCCCCGAGGGGGTACGACTGCGCGAGGTCACCGGTCGGGACGACCTGGTGCGGATCGCCGCGATGGAGGAACAGGTCTGGGGCAGCGACCGTTCGCACCTGGTCACCGGCCTGCTCCGGGAGATCGAGGCGGACCCGCAGTCGATCACCGTGCTGGTGGCCGAGGCGGAGGGCGCCGTGGTCAGCGCCGCCTGGGTGCGCTATCTCAACGGCACCGGCTTCGCCACCCTGTGGGGCGGGTCGACGCTCGTGTCGTGGCGACGCCGGGGCATCTACCGGGCGCTGGTGGCCTACCGGGCCCGGCTGGCCGATCAGCGGGGCAAGACGTTCCTGCAGGTGGACGCCTCGGAGGACAGCCGGCCCATCCTGGAACGACTCGGCTTCGTCCCGGTCACCACGACCACCCCGTACGTCTACACTCCGTGATGATGGAGCAGCGGCTGACGGACGACGAGCAGCAGGTCCTCAAGACGGGCGCCTTCGGGGCGGTCTTCCTGGTGTCGAACGCGGATCCGGGGGTGTTCGCGATGATCCGGGAGAGCTTCGCCGCGTCCGGGGCCTTCGCCGGTGCGAGTGGACTGGTGAAGGAGGCGCTCACCGGGGGCCCGCTGCCCCGGCTGCCCCGGGACTCGGCCCTGGAGGTCGAGTCGGTGGTGCTCCCGGCGCTGGGCCGCGCGGTGGACATCCTGCGCGCCAAGTCCCCGGCCGACGTGTCCACGTACCGTGAGCTGGTGTTGACCGCGGCGGAGCAGGTGGCCCGCGCGCACCGCGGGGTGACGCCGGCCGAGGCGGACGCCGTCGACCGGATCCGGACCGCGCTGGCCGAGCCGGCCTAGCCCGGTCCGCCCCCGCCGTGGTTCGTTCCGGCCGGGGACCGGGACTGGCGGCACGTGGTGAGCCGTGTCACTGTGGGTGCCCGGGAACAGTAACCTACTGGCAGGTAACATAACGTTCGTGGGCAACTGCACAGCACCTCGCGGTTGACCGGGTGTCAACGGACGCGCGAAGCTCCGCCCTTGACCGGCGAGCAGATCGCACACCACCAACAGGAGGGTCGTCGAATCGCGATGAACATCGTCGTACTCGTCAAGCAGGTGCCTGATTCGGGCGCGGACCGCAACCTGCGTGCTGACGACAACACCGTCGACCGCGGTTCGGCGAACAACGTCATCAACGAGATGGACGAGTACGCCATCGAGGAGGCGCTGAAGATCAAGGAGGCGCACGGCGGCGAGGTCACCGTCCTGACCATGGGACCGGACCGGGCCACCGAGTCGATCCGCAAGGCGCTCTCCATGGGTCCGGACTCCGCCGTGCACGTCCTCGACGACGCCCTGCACGGGTCCTGCGCGGTGGCCACCTCGAAGGTGCTCGCCGCCGCCCTCGGCCAGCTCGGTGCCGACCTGGTGATCTGCGGCGCCGAGTCGACCGACGGTCGGGTCCAGGTCATGCCGCACATGCTCGCCGAGCGGCTGGGGATCGCCGCGCTGACCGGTGCCCGCAAGCTCACCGTGGACGGCGGCACGCTGACCGTGGAGCGGCAGACCGAGGAGGGCTACGAGGTGGTCACCGCCTCCACCCCGGCTGTCGTCTCGGTCTGGGACACCATCAACGAGCCGCGCTACCCCTCCTTCAAGGGCATCATGGCGGCCAAGAAGAAGCCGGTGAAGACGCTTTCCCTGGCCGATCTGGGCGTCGCGCCCACCGAGGTGGGCTTCGAGGGCGCGACCAGCGCCGTCGTCGAGCACACCCGGCGTCCACCGCGCTCCGGCGGCGCGAAGATCACTGACGAGGGCTCCGGCGGCGTCCAGCTGGTCGAGTTCCTCGCCACCGAAAAGTTCGTGTGAGGGGTCTGAACATGGCTGAGGTTCTCGTCGTCGTCGAAGCCACCAGGGAATTCGGCGTCAAGAAGGTCACCCTGGAAATGCTCACCCTGGCCCGCGAGCTGGGCACCCCGAGCGCCGTGGTGCTCGGCGGCGCCGGTGCCGCCGAGGCGCTGCGCGCCAAGCTCGGCGAGTACGGCGCGGAGAAGATCTACGCCGCCGAGAGCGAGGAGATCGACGGTCACCTGGTGGCCCCCAAGGCGACCGTGCTGGCCGAACTGGTCAACCGGGTGCAGCCGGCCGCCGTCCTGCTGGCCTCGGCCCAGGAGGGCAAGGAGATCGCCGCCCGGCTGGCCGTCAAGCTGGACAACGGCATCCTGACCGACGTGGTCGGCCTCGACGCCGACGGCACCGCCACCCAGGTCGCCTTCGCCGGCTCCACCATCGTCAAGTCCAAGGTCACCAAGGGCCTGCCGCTGATGACCGTACGACCGAACTCGGTCACCCCGACCCCGGCGGCGGCCACCCCGGCCGTCGAGCAGCTCACCGTGTCGGTCACCGACACCGACAAGCTGGCGAAGGTCGTCGAGCGGGTCGCCGAGCAGAAGGGCTCGCGTCCCGAGCTGACCGAGGCCGGCATCGTGGTCTCCGGCGGTCGTGGCGTCGGCAACGCCGACAACTTCAAGCTGGTCGAGGAGTTGGCCGACCTGCTCGGAGGCGCGGTCGGCGCGTCCCGGGCGGCCGTCGACTCCGGGTACTACCCGCACCAGTTCCAGGTCGGGCAGACCGGCAAGACCGTGTCCCCGCAGCTCTACGTCGCGCTGGGCATCTCCGGCGCGATCCAGCACCGGGCCGGCATGCAGACCTCGAAGACGATCGTCGCGGTGAACAAGGACGGCGAGGCACCGATCTTCGAGCTGGCCGACTACGGCGTGGTGGGCGACCTGTTCAAGATCGTCCCGCAGGCCGCCGAGGAGATCCGCAAGCGCAAGTGACCCGTCCGGGTCCGCACGGGGCCGCCGTCCGCAGTGCCGGGCGGCGGCCCCGTCATGTGTGGCACCGGCCTCGATGCCGCGCGTCGCCGGGCGGTCGTGCGCGCAGCCGGCCACGCCGCCGGTGCTGCCGGGCGGTGGCCCGGTGGTGCGTGGTCCCCGGCGGTGGTCGGGACCGGGCGCTGGCCGGGAGCGGGCGCTGGCCGGGAGCGAGCGGTTGTCTGGACCGGGCACCGGTCGCGGCCGGGAGGCCGGGGTGGTGAGGGAGCTGATCGGCGGGCCGGGGAGCTGAACCGGCCCGCCGATCAGCCCGTCAGGGTGCCCCTCAGCAGGCTGTCGCCGGAGTGGGCGGGCCGGTTGTCGTACTCCTCGGCGGAGACGTCGACCACGGAATAGGCCTGGAGATCGACATTCGGCGGCAGGGGCAGCAGGGCGTCACCCGAGCTACCGCGCAGCACACCCACCGAGAACATCTCCATGGTCGTCGGGTTGATCAGCCACACCTCGTAGTACCCCGAAACGTCCGGGAGATTCGCGACGTGCAGGTGGAGCCGACCGTCGGCGAAGACCCGGGCGGCGCCGTTGGCGTCCTTCGGCGTGCTGCCGTACGCCGCGAGCGGCGCGCTGGCCAGCACGGTCTGCCGGGGTGCGGGCCCGTCACGGTCGCCGAGGACGGCGACGGTGCCGAGCATCGCGATCACCGCGGCGGCGGTCGCCGTGACGACCGTGGTCGCCCACCGTGGCCAGCGTCGGCCCCGCCGGGACCGCGGTGCCGGTCCCGGGGCGGCGCGCTCCCCGTCCGGTCGCGACGACCGCTGCCGGCGGGGCTCCGGCCGGTCGCCGGTCACCGCCGACGGCGGCCGGTGGGGAAGGCCGGGCGGCTCCTCGACCAGCGGCTGCGGACGTACCCCCGCCAGGCCCTGGCGATGGGCCTCGGCCAGGGACGGCAGCTTCTCGGCGGCGTCGATCTCGGCCAGCACGCCCGCCCACACGTGGGCCGGTGGGTCGGGCAGGTCGCGCAGGCCCTGGGTGTCCGCGCCCAGCCCGGCGATGTGCCGCAGCGTCTCCAGCTCACCCCGGCAGCTCACACACGCGTCGAGGTGGTCGGTCTCACCGTGGCCCGCCTCGCTCTCACCGAGCGCCAGAAAGACCAGCCGGTCGTGGTCCAGGTGCGGCACCGTCCACCTCCCATCTGCGTTTCAAGCTCGCCATACCCCGTCTGATGTGGCTCTTGACCGTACCCAGCGGCACGCCGGTCATCGTCGAGATCTGCTGGTGGGTCAGGTCGTCGTAGAAGGCCAGCTCCAACATCCGTCGTTGGTCGTCCGGGAGCCGGGCCAGCTCGTCGGCGATCACCAGCCGGTCGACCACGCTGTCCGGGTCGCCACCGGTGGCGACCGGCTCGGGTAGTTGCCGGACCGTCTCCACCACCCGGTTCTCCCGGGCCGAGGCGCGCAGCCGGTCGATCACCTTGCGTCGGCCGATGCCGAGCAGCCAGCCGATCAGCGAACCCTTGGCCGGGTCGAAGGTGTCCCGCCCCAGCCAGGCGGCGACGAACGTCGCCTGGGTCACGTCCTCCGCGTCGCTGCGGTTGGCCAGCGTGTTGGTCGCCAGGTGGAACACCGCCCGACCGAACCGGTCGTACGCCTCCCGCAGCGCGCTCTCGTCACCCGCCCGGAAGCGAACGGCCAGCTCGTCGGGGGGTGGATCGGGATCCTGTCCTGCTGTTCCCACCGCTGTCACCGGGCGGGTCGCCTTTCCTGGGGCATGCCCGACTGTAACTCCCACAGCCTCCGCCCCACTCTCCGGTCCGGGTGCGCCTCCACTCGTCTCACCTGCTCTTCGTCCCCGACGGCCGCCCCGGATGCGCTTCGGGCGAAGAAAAGAAAGTGGTCCGCCGCTGCATCCGGTACGGCGACGGGTGGCGTAACCCGTTCTGCAAGCCAGACCTGACGAACCAGTACCAATCACCAGGAGGCAGACATGCAGCTCGCTATCTTCCGTCGGGTCGCCGCAGGCGGTGCGGTGGCCGCCCTGGCCTTCGCGGGCGTCGGCGCCGCGACCACGAGCCCGGCCTACGCCGCCTCGTCCAAGGTCTCCGTCGTGCACGGCATCCCGGACACCCCGGTCGACGTCTACGTCAACGGCAAGAAGACCCTCGACAACTTCAAGCCCGGGGACGTGGCCGGCCCGCTGACCCTCTCCGAGGGCGAGTACGACATCGCCCTGACCAAGCCCGGAGAGCCCGTCGGCAGCGCGATCCTGAAGGTCGACAACGCCGAGGTGCCCGGCGGCGCCAACATCAGCCTCGCCGCGCACCTCAGCGCGGACGGCAAGCCGCAGATCACCCCGTTCGTCAACGACACCGCCAAACTGGCCGCCGGCAAGGCCCGGCTGATCGTCCGGCACACCGCCGCCGCCCCGGCGGTCGACGTACGGGCGGGCGGCAAGCCGGTCTTCGAGGGGCTGACCAACCCGAAGGAGGCCAAGGCCGACGTCGACGCCGGCACGGTCAAGGCCGACGTGGTGCTGGCCGGCACCGACACCGTGGCGATCGGCCCGGCGGACCTGAACCTCAAGGAGGGCACCGCCACCATCGTCTACGCGACCGGCTCCGCCGAGGGCAAGAACCTCGACCTGGTCGCCCAGACCATCACCGGCCTGCACTCCGCCCCGGGCGGGGTGCCCAGCGGCACCGGTGGGCAGGCCGGCACCGGCGTGGACACCTGGTGGTACGTGCTGGCCGGTGCGGGCGTCCTGCTGCTGGTCGGCGGTGGCGCGCGGGTGGCCGCCACCCGGACCGGTCGCCGGTGACGGTGCGACACCGCGGGGCGCTGGCGGCGATGGCCGCCGGCGTCGCCGCGCTCACCATCGCCACCGTGGTCGCCTGCGGATCGCAACCCGCCGAGGACGTCGGCACCGACGAGGCGGCGGCCCTGGCCAGCAGCAACCCGCCGAGCCCGACGACCGGCAGCGGCCCGTCCGTCCCGGTGACCGCCGGCGACCTGCCCACCGGCGAGCGGACCGTCCCACCGGTGAAGCTGCGCATCCCGGCCATCGACGTCACCGCCACGGTCAACCCGGTGGGCGTCGACACCAGGACCGACGAGTTCGACGTCCCGCCGAGCGTCGACCAGATCGGCTGGTACCGGTACGGCCCCGGGTTGGAGGCCGCCGCCGGCTCGGTGGTGATCGCCGGTCACGTCGACAGCTCCGAGCAGGGCAAGGGGGCGTTCTTCCGGCTCCGCGAGCTGGACCGCGGAGACACCCTCACCGCCACCGGCACGGACGGGAGGCAGCGGGCCTACCGGGTCGTCGCCCGCGAGGAGTACGCCAAGACGAAGATCCCGCTGGACCGGTACTTCGCCCGGGACGGCAAGCCCCGTCTCACGTTGATCACCTGTGGTGGCCCGTTCGACCCGAAGACCCGCCACTACCGGGACAACATCGTCGTCACCGCCGTACCGGCCTGACGCTCGCCGTGCCGAGGTGGCGTGACGTCGTGGTGCCGACGTGACGGCCGTGCCGACGGGACGTGAGCGTGCCGGCCGGGGCCGGGGCCGAACTGGTCCCGGCCCCGGCCGCCTGGTCCTGCGGCCGGGCCGATCCACCCTTCGGTACGAGTGGTCCGGTATCCGGCTGACCACGCGTCGGCCGTTACGCTGAACGGTGATGGCATACCTGGATCACGCGGCGACCACCCCGATGCTCGACGAGGCGTTGGCGGCGTACGTCGCCACCGCCCGTGAGGTCGGCAACGCGTCGTCGTTGCACGCGGCAGGCCGGCGTGCCCGGCGTCGGGTGGAGGAGTCCCGCGAGCGGGTGGCCGCGGTACTCGGCGCCCGCCCGTCCGAGGTCATCTTCACCGGCGGTGGAACCGAGAGCGACAACCTCGCCGTCAAGGGCATCTTCTGGGCACGGCGGGCCGCCCGGCCCGACCGGCTCCGGGTGGTCTCCAGCGCGGTCGAGCACCACGCGGTCCTCGACGCGGTCGACTGGCTGGCCGAGCACGAGGACGCCGAGGTCGACTGGTTGCCGACGGACGCCGCCGGCCAGCTCGACCCGGAACTGCTCCGCGCCCGGTTGACCGGGCACGCCGAGCGGGTGGCCGTGGTGACCGCCATGTGGGCCAACAACGAGGTGGGCACCGTCCAACCGGTGGCCGAGCTGGCCGCGGTGGCCGCCGAGCACGGGGTGCCGTTCCACACCGACGCGGTGCAGGCGGTCGGCCAGGTCCCGGTCGACTTCGCGGCCAGCGGGGTGTCCGCGCTGACCGTGACCGGGCACAAGCTCGGCGGTCCGACCGGGGTCGGCGCGCTGCTGCTCGCCCGGGACGTCGCGGCGACCCCGCTGCTGCACGGCGGCGGGCAGGAACGGGACGTCCGCTCCGGCACGCTCGACACCGCGGGCATCGTCGCCTTCGCGGTCGCCGTCGAGACGGCGGTCAAGAGCCAGCAGGAGTACGCGACCCGGGTGGCCGGGCTCCGCGACGACCTGGTCCGGCGGGTCCGGGAGGCGGTGCCCGAGGTGGTGTTCAACGGCGACACCGTCAACCGGCTGCCCGGCAACGCGCACTTCTCCTTCCCCGGTTGCGAGGGGGACGCCCTGCTGCTCCTGCTCGACGCCCAGGGCATCGCCTGCTCCACCGGCTCGGCCTGCTCGGCCGGGGTGGCCCAGCCCAGCCACGTCCTGCTCGCGATGGGCGCCGACCACGACCGGGCCCGCTCCTCGCTGCGCTTCACCCTCGGCCACACCAGCACCCCCGCCGACGTCGACGCCCTCATCGCCGCCCTCCCCACCGCCGTCGACCGCGCCCGCCGGGCCGCCGCCCTCCGCACCCCCCACTGACTCCCACCCCGAGCCTCTTCCGGCCTGTCACCGGGGCGGGATGGGAGGGGAGCGGGGCCGGGGCGGGGGTGGGTAGGGTTGGTGGGGAGAGGGGTGTGGCTGTGAGGGTTCTGGCGGCGATGTCGGGCGGGGTGGACTCCGCTGTCGCGGCGGCGCGGGCGGTGGCGGCCGGGCACGACGTGACCGGGGTGCACCTGGCGCTGGCCCGTAATCCGCAGACCTTCCGGACCGGAGCCCGGGGGTGCTGCACGCTGGAGGACTCCCGGGACGCGCGGCGGGCCGCCGACGTGCTCGGCATCCCCTTCTACGTGTGGGACATGGCCGAGCGGTTCCACGCCGACGTGGTGGACGACTTCGTCGCCGAGTACGCGGCCGGCCGTACCCCGAATCCGTGTCTGCGGTGCAACGAGAAGATCAAGTTCGCGGCGGTGCTGGACCGGGCCGTGGCGCTGGGCTTCGACGCCGTGGTCACCGGTCACCACGCCCGGCTCGGCCCCGACGGTCTGCTGCGCCGCAGCGTCGACCTCGGCAAGGACCAGTCGTACGTGTTGGCGGTGCTGACCCGGGCGCAGCTCGACCGGTCGATGTTCCCGCTCGGCGACTCCACCAAGGCGGAGGTCCGGGCCGAGGCGGCCCGGCGTGACCTGGCGGTGGCCGAGAAGCCCGACTCGCACGACATCTGCTTCATCGCCGACGGCGACACCCGGGGTTTCCTCGCCGGGCGGCTCGGCGAGGCCCCCGGCGAGGTGGTCGACGCGTTGACCGGCGCGGTGGTGGGCAGCCACACCGGCGCGTACGCCTACACGGTGGGTCAGCGGCGCGGCCTGCACCTGGACCGCCCGGCCCCGGACGGCCGACCGCGCTACGTGCTCTCCATCACCCCGAAGACCAACACGGTCACCGTCGGTCCCGCCGAGGCGCTGGAGGTCTCCCTGGTCCGCGCCAGCCGTCCGGTGTGGACCGGTGGCGAGCTGCCGAGCGCGCCCGTCGAGTGCGAGGTGCAGTTGCGGGCGCACGGTGACGTCGTGCCGGCGACGGTGACGGTGGACGGCGACACGTTCGTCGCCGAGCTGCGGCGTCCGGTCCGGGGGGTGGCCGCCGGGCAGGCCGTCGTGGCGTACCGGCCGGACCCGGCCGGGGACGTGGTGCTCGGCTCCGCCACCATCACCGGCTGATCCGCCGGGGACGGTTACCCTTCGGCGGTGACCCAACAGCAACTCTGGCCCTGGCCGGTGGGCTCGGCGACCGGCATCGGTTCGCTGCCCGGCACCGACATCGCCGAGGCGCAGCGGATCGTCCTCGGTGAACTGCCCGCCCTGCCGCACCTGCCCGAGTTGCCCGCCCGGGGGCCGGGCGCTGACCTGATCGGGCGTACCGGCGGGCTGCTGGTCGAGCTGCCGGTCGAGCTGTACGCCGCCCGGTGGCGGATCGCCCCCCGCCCCGGCCGGGACCTGCGCCGTGCCCGGGACCTGATGGAACGGGACCTGGACCAGCTCGCCGAGCAGGCCGAGGCGTACGCCGGGCCGGTGAAGGTGCAGGCCGCGGGGCCGTTCACCCTGGCCACCGCGGTGGAGTTGCCGATCGGCGGTCGGCTGCTGCGCGACCCCGGGGCGGTACGGGAGCTGACCGCCTCGCTGGCCGAGGGGCTGCGGCTGCACGTCGAGGCGGTGGCCCGTCGGCTGCCCCGGGCGTCGGTGCTGCTCCAGCTCGACGAGCCGTCGCTGCCGGCGGCCCTGGCCGGTCGGGTGCGCACCGAGAGCGGGCTGGGCACCTACCGACCGGTGGACACCGCCGTCGCCCGTGGTCTGCTCGGCGAGGTGATCAACGCGGTCGGGGTGCCGACCGTGGTGCACTGCTGCGCGTCGGACGTGCCGCTGGAGCTGCTGCGCACCGCCGGGGCGGTCGGGGTGGCGCTGGACCTCGCCCTGCTCACCGATCTGGACCCGCTGGGCGAGGCGATCGACGCCGGGTTCGGCCTGCTGGCCGGGGTGGCACCGACGCAGCCGTCGTCGGCCGGCCACCCACCGACCTCGGCCCAGCTCGCCGACCGGGTACGCGGGCTCTGGGACCGGCTCGGCTTCCCGCGCCGTCAACTCGCCGAACAGGTGGTGGTCACCCCGGCGTGTGGGCTGGCCGGGGCCACCCCGGAGCATGCCCGTGCCGTCCTGACCGCCTGCCGGGACGCCGGGCGGCGGCTGCACGAGGCGTGAGGGTTTTCCGTCGTACCGGGTGGGCAGGATGACGGTCATGATCGGACAACTGCGTACCGTGGCCATCGACTGCCCCGACCCGCGCGCCCTGGCCGGCTTCTACGCCGAACTGCTCGGGCTGCCCCTGGTCGAGGAGGACTCCGAGGGCAACGAGTGGGTGGTGCTCGGCGGACCGGTCGGGCGGTCGCCCCGGCTCGCCTTCCAACAGGCACCCGACCTGATCCCCCCGGCCTGGCCGGACCCGGCCCGTCCGCAGCAGATCCACCTCGACGTCACGGTCGACGACATCGAGGTGGCCGAGCAGGCGGCGCTCGCCCTGGGCGCCCGTCGGCTCCCCGGCGAGGGGGAGGGCTTCCGGGTCTACGCCGACCCGGTGGGCCACCCCTTCTGTCTCTGCTGGGACTGACGGCCGCCCGTCGGTCGTCAGTCGTCGGCCGCCGGTCGTCGCCCGCCGCTCGTCGGCCGTCGGCCGTCGGCCGTTGGTCGCCACCCCGGCCGCCGGCGTGCCGGGGTGGCCGGGGCGGGGCATGATCGGGTCGTGACCGAATCCCCGCTCCGCCGCGCCTCCGGTTCGCTCTTCGGGCTGGCCTACGGCGACGCGCTCGGCAAGCCGACCGAGTTCCTCTCCGTACCGGAGATCCACCGTCGGTACGGCCCCGGCGGGCCACGGGAACTGGTCGGCGATCCGGTGCTGGTCACCGACGACACCCAGATGGCGCTCGCGGTGGGGTGGGCCCTGTACGACGCCCCCGCGCACACCCCGGAGGTGGTCGAACCGCTGCTCCGGCAGCGCTTCCTGGACTGGGCCGCCAGCCCGGACAACAACCGCGCACCGGGGATGACCTGCCTGCGGGCCTGCGGAGAGCTGGGTCGGGGGTTGGCCTGGCAGCAGGCGACGGTGATCGACTCGAAGGGGTGCGGCGCCAACATGCGGGTCACCCCGGTCGGGCTGCTCGACGTCGACCTGGACACCCTCGCCGGGCTGTCCCAGCTCCAGGCCGGTCTCACCCACGGCCACCCGACCGGCCTGGCCGCCAGCGAACTGACCGCGTACGCGGTGCGGCTGCTGCGGGGCGGCGCGGCACCGGCGGAGCTGCCCGGCCTGCTCGCCGACCGGGCCCGCACCGAGCGGCGGACGTACCGGGACGACTGGCTCGGTGACCTGTGGCAACGGTCGGGGGCGGACTCCCCGGCCGCGTTCGTCACGCTGGGCTGGGACGAGTGCCTGGAGGCGCTGGACCGGCTCACCGCCGCGCTGCGCCGGCCGGACGACGGCGGCGACCCGTGCCGGTACACCGGTGAGGGATGGGTCGCCGAGGAGGCGCTGACCACCGCGCTGCTCTGCGTCCTGTGGCACCCCGACGACCCGGTCGCCGCGATCGCCCGGGGGGCGGCCACCGCGGGCGACTCGGACTCGATCGCCGCGTTGGCCGGCGCGTTCCTCGGGGCCGCGCACGGGCTGCCGGCCTGGCCGCCCGGCTGGTCCACCCGCATCGAGTACGCCGACCAGCTCACCACCCTCGGCACGGCCTGGGACTGACCCGCCGCGGATCGGTCAGGCCGGGCTGCGCCGTCCGTGCAGGCGCTTCACCTGACGCCACAGGGCCGGGTCGCAGCCGCCGGCCCGGCGGGAGAACGCGTCGGCCGGGATCCGTAGCGGCTCGGCGAGGTCGAGCCAGCTGTCGTGTTCGGCGTCCGGATCCCAGTCCCGGGTCGGGATCCGCACATGGTCGTCCCGGTCGCTCTTGTCCTGGCTGGTGATCTTGAGTACCTCGGCACCCCGGTCGTCGGCCCGCACCACCAGGCAGGGCCGGACCTTCGAGCCGGTGCCGTCGTGGAACGGCACGTCCGCCCACCAGATGTCACCCGGTCGGGGCGTACCGGTGGGGGTGCGGGGGCGGGGTGGCGCGGTCGGTCGGGCCCGGTCGCGGGGCGGGGTGCCACGCGGCGGCCGGGTGCGCTGGCCGCCGCTGGAGGGTCGGCCACCGCGTCGACGCCACTCGTTCCAGACCCAGCCGGCGACGACCGCCAGCACGATCAGCAGCCCCCACCACACCCACTCCGGCATCGATACCCCGCCTCCGTCCGGGCGGCACCGCGCCGCCGAGGTGCGGCGATCGTCGCACGGTCGGACGGCGGGCGCCCGTCGGGCGCGGTGGGGGAGGCCGGGGGAATGTCCCACCGGCCCGTTACCGTGCTCCAGTAGCGTGATCACCGGGGAGGTTCGCACGATGTCCGGAGGCGACAGGGTGTCGGAAGAAGAGGTTCCCCAGCAGGTCAGTGCGGCACAGGAGGCGGCGGCCGGTGGTGAGCCGACCCCCGAGGCGCGGGAGCGGCACGCCACGCTGAGCCAGGAGCTGACCGAACACCAGTACCGTTACTACGTCCTCGACGCGCCGACGATTCCCGACGCCGAGTTCGACCGGCAGCTGCGCGAGCTGGAGGCGCTGGAGGCGGAGTACCCGGCGCTGCGCACCCCGGACTCACCGACGCAGCGGGTCGGCGGCACGTTCTCCACCGACTTCACCCCGGTCACCCACGCCGAGCGGATGCTCTCACTGGACAACGCCTTCGCCGACGAGGAGCTGGCCGCCTGGGCCGAGCGGGTCGAGCGGGACGCCGGTGGACCGGTGCCCTACCTGTGCGAGCTGAAGGTCGACGGCCTGGCCATCAACCTGACCTACGAGAAGGGTCGGCTGGTGCGGGCGGCCACCCGGGGCGACGGGCGCACCGGCGAGGACGTCACCGCCAACGTCCGCAGCATCCGGAGCGTGCCGGCCCGGCTCACCCCGTCCGACGAGTTCCCCGACGTTCCGGAGCTGCTGGAGGTACGCGGCGAGATCTACTTCCCGGTCGCCGGCTTCGCCGACCTCAACGCCACCCTGGTCGAGCAGGGCCGGGCACCGTTCGCCAACCCGCGCAACGCGGCCGCCGGCAGCCTGCGCCAGAAGGACCCACGGATCACCGCGTCCCGGCCGCTGCGGCTGGTGGTGCACGGCACCGGCGCCCGTACCGGCTTCCGTCCGGCCACCCAGTCCGAGTCGTACGCGGCCCTGAAGGCGTGGGGACTGCCGACCAGCGACCGTTGGCGGGTGGTGCCGGACCTCGCCGGGGTGGCGGAGTACGTCGCCCACTACGCCGAGCACCGGCACGACGTCGAGCACGAGATCGACGGGGTGGTGGTGAAGGTCGACCCGGTCCCCATCCAGGGCCGGCTCGGCTCGACCAGCCGGGCGCCCCGCTGGGCGATCGCCTTCAAGTATCCGCCGGAGGAGGTCAACACCCGGCTGCTCGACATCGAGGTGGGCGTCGGGCGGACCGGTCGGATCACCCCGTACGCGGTGCTGGAGCCGGTGCACGTGGCCGGCTCGACGGTCGCCCAGGCCACCCTGCACAACGCCCGTGAGGTCGAGCGTAAGGGGGTGCTGATCGGGGACACGGTGGTGCTGCGCAAGGCCGGCGACGTGATCCCCGAGGTGCTCGGTCCGGTGGTCGAGCTGCGTCCCGCCGACGCCCGTCCGTTCGTCATGCCGACCACCTGCCCGTCCTGCGGCACCCCGCTCGCCCCGGCCAAGGAGAGCGACGTCGACATCCGTTGCCCCAACACCCGCAGCTGTCCCGCGCAGTTGCGGGAGCGGGTCTTCCACCTCGCCGGGCGGGGCGGATTCGACATCGAGGTGCTCGGCTACAAGGGTGCCGCCGCGCTGCTCGATGCCGAGATCATCACCGACGAGGGCGACCTGTTCTCCCTCGACGCCGAACGGCTCGCCCGTTCCCCGTTCTTCGTCAACAAGGACGGCAGCCTCGGCACCAACGCGACCAAGCTGCTCGACAACCTCGCCGTGGCCCGGGAACGCGACCTGTGGCGGGTGCTGGTGGCGCTCTCCATCCGGCACGTCGGCCCGACCGCCGCACAGGCCCTGGCCCGGCACTTCCGCTCTGTCGAGGCGATCGAGGCGGCGGCCGAGGAGGAGCTGTCCTCGGTCGACGGTGTCGGCCCGACGATCGCCGCCAGCATCAAGGAGTGGTTCGCCGTCGACTGGCACCGCGACGTGGTCCGCAAGTGGGCCGCGGCGGGGGTACGGATGGCCGAGGAGGCGGTCGACGAGGGGCCGCGCCCGCTGGAAGGGGTGACCGTGGTGGTGACCGGCACGCTGGCCGGGTTCAGCCGGGACCAGGCGGCCGAGGCGATCCAGAGCCGGGGCGGGAAGGTCACCGGCTCGGTCTCCAAGAAGACCGGTTTCGTGGTGGTGGGCGACAACCCCGGTTCCAAGGCGGACAAGGCGGCCGGGCTGAAGGTGCCGGTGCTCGACGAGGACGGCTTCCGGGTGCTGCTGGACGCCGGCCCGGACGCCGCCCGGGAGGTGGCCCGGGTCGAGGAGAGCTGACCCGACCGCCGGCCGGTGCCGCACCCGACCCGCGCCGGCCGGACGTCGCATGTCCCGCTCCACCCATAGGCGACTCTTGGGTCGTATACCAACTTAGTCACGACTACACCCGATTCGTGACTGTCGTGCGGGTCCACCGGCCGGCAGGGCGTTTCATGGTGGCAGGTGTACGGCCGGCGTACACCCTGACGGGGTGTGCCCGGGAGGTGCGATGGAGTCCGCCGATCCCCGCAACCGCCTCCCGTCCGGGCGGGAGACGCCGTTCCTGTGCCTCGTCGCCGGGGTGATCGGCCTGGCGGTCGTGGTCTCCGTCCTGCCGCTGGTCGGTCTCGCCGGTCGTCCGGACCTGCTGTCGGCGGCGTTCTGGACGATGGCGGTGCTCGCGGTCGGGTGCGACGCCCGCCCCTTCGTGCCCTCGGGACGCCGACAGACCTCCGCGGTCTTCCCCTCCACCTGTTTCACCTTCGCCATCCTGCTCGGTTGGGGGCTCGGCCCGGCGGTGCTCGTGCAGACCGTCGCGGTCGTCGTCTCCGGCGTACGGCTGGGACACGCCCCCTGGCGGACCGCCTTCAACGCGGCCCAGTACACCTGTGCGCTGGCCGCCGCGTACCTGGTGCTCCGGCTCGGGCCGGGCGGCCTGTTCGACGGCCACCGGCCGGGTTGGACCGACGTCCTGGCCGCGGCCGGCGCGACGGTCACCTGGTTCGTGGTCAACTACGGACTGGTCAGCACCGCGCTGCGACTGCGGTTCGGCGGCCGGTGGTGGCCTGCGGCCCGACAGGGGCTGCCGTTCGAGCTGCTCTCCACCGGTTCGCTGCTGCTGCTCGCCCCGGTCCTGGTCACCGCCGCGCGGGCCACCGCCGCGTTGATTCCGCTGGTGCTGGTGCCGCTGTTCGCGGTCTACCGGATGGCCTACCTCTCCGACGAGCAGGAACAGCTCGCCGCCCTCGACCCGCTCACCGGCCTGCCCAACCGCAAGGCGCTGCTCGCCGAGGTGGCCGAGCAGGTGCACCGGCACGCCGAGCGGGTCGCCCGGGGTGAGCCCGGCGGGCGGCTGGCCCTCCTGCTGATCGACCTGGACCGGTTCAAGAACGTCAACGACGCGCTCGGCCACGCGGTCGGGGACCGGCTGCTGGTCGAGGTGAGCGCCCGGCTGGCCGGGGTGGTGCGCGACCGGGACCTGCTGGCCCGGCTCGGTGGTGACGAGTTCGCCATCGTGGCCGGCGGGCTCGACGGTGTGGACGGGGCGCGGGAGCTGGCCGGTCGGGTGGCCGCCGCGCTGACCGAGCCGGTGTCGTTGGACGGGCTGCCGCTGGACGTCGGCGGCTCGATCGGCATCGCGCTCTATCCCGAGCACGGCGCGGACTACGCCACCCTGATGCGCCACGCCGACGTCGCCATGTACGACGCCAAGCACCGCCACGACACCGTGGCCGTGTACACCGCCGAGTCCGACCACCATTCCGCCGAGCGGTTGGCGCTCCTGGCCGACCTGCGCCGCGTACTGGAGGCGAGGCCGGCAGCCGGGCGGACCGTGCGGGGTGGCGACGGCGCGGTGCTGCCGCCCCGGCTGGCGACCGGTCCGCCGGGTACGGACGTCCCGGCCGGTGGACCGGGCACCGGCGCCGCTCCGGATCCCGGCGGCGACCCGGCTACCGGCCCGTGGTGGCTGCCCCGCCGACGTCCCCGGCCGGCCCCGGCCCAGCCCGACGAGTTGCTGAACCGCATCCTCACCGGTGCCGACCCGGTCCGCCGGCACCGCGGCGACCCGCCGCACCGGCCGGCGCCGCCCGGCTCGCCCCCGCCCGGATCCGGGGCGGGCGGGACACCCGGGCCGACCGGGCGGACGGCCCGGCCGGCGGCCGGCGACCCGGCGGGCGGGGGCGGCCCGGCCGGGGGCACGGGGGAGAGCGGCGAGATCACCATGTACTACCAACCGCAGGTCGCCATCGCCACCGGGGAGGTGGTCGGGGTGGAGGCGTTGTTGCGGTGGCGGCACCCGCGTCGGGGGATGGTCGACCCGGAGGAGCTGATCCGGGTGGCCGAGCAGAGCGCCGTGATGCGTCTGCTCACCTACCGGGTGGTCGAGGACGTGGTGGAGCAGCTCGCCAAGTGGTCGGCGGCCGGGATCACGCTCCGGGCGTCGCTCAACGTCAGTGTCCGTGACCTGCACACCGACGAGATCGTCGACCGGATCGCCGACCGGCTGGCCCACTGCGGGGTACGCCCGGAACGGCTGCAACTGGAGATCACCGAGGGGGCGCTGATGGCCGACCCCCGACGGGTGCTCGCCACCATCACCCGGCTGCACCAGCTCGGGGTGGCCATCTCGCTGGACGATTTCGGCACCGGCTACTCGTCGTTGCAGCACCTGCGCCGGCTGCCGTTGTCCGAGGTGAAGGTGGACCGGTCGTTCGTGCTGGGGATGGCCGACGACGCCGACGACGCGGCGATCGTCCGGTCGACGATCGAGTTGGCCGGGGCGCTCGGCCTGCGGGTGGTGGCCGAGGGGGTGGAGGACGAACGGACCTGGCGGTTGCTGTACGCGGCCGGCTGCGACGCCGCGCAGGGCTGGTTCTACGCCCGCCCGATGCCCGCCGAGGAACTGGCAGCCTGGCTGGCCCGTTACCGCCCGCTGAGCCCGGTCCCGAGCCCGGACGCCGAGATCCCCCGCCGGCACGCCCGCTGACCGCCCGGTGCCCGGCCGGGGCGGCCGGGGCGGACCGCGCCGGTGGCCACGGCGGGGCCGACCGCGGGCGGACCCGGGGGTGACGCGGGCCGGCCGCTCCGGGCGGGAGGGGGAGTCGGAGACGTCGGCGTGCGCGCAGGACAATAGACTCGCTCCGGTCACCGCGCGTCATCCCGCCGACGACGCGGCCGGCACACCCAGACGCAGCAGCACAGTCACGAAGGGGGCACCGATGGCCGCCATCTCCCGCGAGGAGGTCGCGCACCTCGCGCGACTGTCGCGGCTCGCCGTCACCGAGGAGGAGCTGGACACCTTCGCCGGCCAGCTGGACGTGATCCTCCAGTCGGTCGCGCAGGTCGGCGAGGTCACGGCGGCGGACATCCCGCCGACCTCGCACTCGGTTCCGCTGACCAACGTGCTCCGCGAGGACGTGGTGGTGCCCGGGTTGACCCCGCAGGAGGCGCTGTCGGGTGCCCCCGACGTCGCCGAGCAGCGGTTCCGCGTACCGCGGATCCTGGACGAGGACGTGGCGTCGTGAGCGGGCGTGACAGGTGGACCATCGAGCCCAGTGCGCCGGGTGTCCGGGGCGCCGGTGAGCGGAGCGAGGCGACGGCATGACCGACCTGACCAGAATGACCGCGACCGAGCTGGCCGGGCTGGTGGCCGCCGGGGAGACCTCCGCCGTCGAGGTGACCCGGGCACACCTGGACCGGATCACCGCCGTCGACGACCGGGTGCACGCGTTCCTGCACGTCGACACCGAGGGGGCGCTGGCCGCCGCCCGCGCGGTCGACGACCGGCGGGCGGCCGGCGAGGAGCTGGGGCCGCTGGCCGGGGTGCCGGTGGCGGTGAAGGACGTGCTCACCACGAAGGGTGTGCCGACCACGGTCGGCTCGAAGATCCTCGAAGGCTGGCGTCCGCCGTACGACGCGACGATCGTGCAGCGGCTGCGCGCGGCCGGCACGGTGATGCTCGGCAAGACCAACATGGACGAGTTCGCAATGGGCTCCTCCACCGAGTACTCCGCCTACGGCCCGACGCACAACCCGTGGGACCTGGCCCGGATCCCCGGCGGCTCCGGCGGGGGCAGCGCCGCCGCGCTGGCCGCGTACGAGGCCCCGCTGGCCATCGGCTCCGACACCGGTGGCTCGATCCGCCAGCCCGGCGCGGTCACCGGCACCGTCGGCGCGAAGCCCACCTACGGCGGCACCTCCCGGTACGGCCTGGTCGCGTTCTCCTCCTCGCTGGACACCCCCGGCCCGTGCGCCCGGACCGTGCTCGACGCGGCGCTGCTGCACCAGGTCATCGGCGGGCACGACCCGCGTGACTCCACCTCCATCCCGCAGCCGGTGCCGGACGTGGTGGCCGCCGCGAAGCTCGGTGCGAGCGGCGACCTGACCGGGGTGAAGCTCGGCATCGTCAGGGAGTTCACCGGCGAGGGCGCGGAGCCGGGCGTGATGGCCGCGTTCCGCGAGTCGGTCGACACCCTGGCCAAGCTGGGCGCGGAGATCGTCGAGGTGTCCTGCCCGCACTTCCGGTACGCGCTGCCGGCGTACTACCTGATCGCGCCGAGCGAGTGCTCCTCCAACCTGGCCCGGTTCGACGGGGTGCGGTTCGGCCTGCGGGTCGGCGACGACGGGAACCGGTCGCTGGAGGAGGTCATGTCGCTGACCCGGGAGGCCGGCTTCGGCGCCGAGGTCAAGCGGCGGATCATGGTCGGCACCTACGCGCTCTCCTCGGGCTACTACGACGCCTACTACGGGCAGGCGCAGAAGGTCCGTACCCTGATCACCCGGGACTTCACCGCGGCGTTCGAGCAGGTCGACGCGCTGATCTCGCCCACCACGCCGTTCGTGGCGTTCCCGGTCGGGGCGCGCACCGCCGACCCGTACCAGATGTACCTGGCGGACCTGTTCACCATCCCGACGAACCTGTACGGCGGGCCGGGCATCTCGGTGCCGTGCGGCCTGTCCGAGGGGCTGCCCGTCGGCCTGCAGGTGATGGCCCCGACGATGGCCGACGACCGGATGTACCGGGTCGCCGCCGCGCTGGAGTCCGTGGTCGGCACGTTCACCCCACCGGCACTGTGAGGCTGGAGTTCAGATGACGACGACACTGCCCGCGTACGACGAGGTCGTTGCGCGCTACGAGCCGGTGATCGGCCTGGAGACCCACGTCGAGCTGGGTACGAACACCAAGATGTTCTGCGGCTGCCCGACCGACTTCGGCGGCGAGCCGAACACCCGGGTCTGCCCGGTCTGCCTCGGCCTGCCCGGGTCGCTGCCGGTGGCCAACAAGGCGGCCATCGAGGCGACCATCCGGATCGGCCTGGCGCTGAACTGCTCCATCGCGTCGTGGTGCCGGTTCGCCCGGAAGAACTACTTCTACCCGGACATGCCGAAGGACTTCCAGATCAGCCAGTACGACGAGCCGCTGTGCTCCGACGGCTACCTGGACGTCGAGGTCGACGGCGAGCTGGTGCGGATCGGCATCGAGCGGGTGCACCTGGAGGAGGACACCGGCAAGACGCTGCACGTCGGCGGGGCCACCGGCCGGATCCACGGCGCGACCGAGTCGCTGGTCGACTACAACCGGGCCGGCATCCCGCTGGTGGAGATCGTCACCAAGCCGGTCCCGGGCACCGGCGCGCTCGCCCCCGAGGTGGCCAAGGCGTACGTGACCGAGCTGCGGGACGTGCTGCGCTCGCTGGGCGTCTCCGACGTCCGGATGGAGGAGGGGTCGCTGCGCTGCGACGTCAACACCTCCCTCAACCTGCCGGGCGAGGAGTGGGGCACCCGCACCGAGACCAAGAACGTCAACTCGCTGCGGTCGGTGGAGCGGGCGGTCCGCTCGGAGATCCTGCGCCAGGCGTCGGTGCTCGACGCGGGCGGCCGGATCACCCAGGAGACCCGGCACTTCCACGAGGACACCGGGGACACCACGCCGGGCCGGTCCAAGGAGACCGCCACCGACTACCGCTACTTCCCGGAGCCGGACCTGGTGCCGCTCGCCCCGGACACCGCCTGGGTGGCCGAGCTGAAGGCGGCCCTGCCGGAGCTGCCCCGGCTGCACCGTCGCCGGCTCCAGGAGCAGTGGGGCCTGTCCGACCTCGACATGCAGTCGGTGCTCAACGCCGGTGCCGTCGAGCTGATCGAGGCGACCGTGGCGGCCGGCACCACCCCGGCGGCGGCCCGCAAGTGGTGGCTGGGTGAGCTGTCCCGCCGGGCCAACGAGACCGGCACCGAGCTGGCCGACATCGGGGCCACCCCGGCGCAGGTCGCCGAGCTCCAGGGCCTGGTCGACGCGGGCAAGCTCAACGACAAGCTGGCCCGGACGGTGCTGGAGGGCGTGGTCGACGGTGAGGGTTCGCCGACCGAGATCATGACCAACCGGGGCCTGGAGGTGGTCTCCGACACCGGGGCGCTCACCGCCGCCGTGGACGAGGCGATCGCCGCCAACCCGGCCATCGCCGACAAGATCCGCAGCGGCAAGGTGGCGGCGGTCGGCGCGCTGGTCGGCGCGGTGATGAAGGCGACCCGTGGCCAGGCCGACGCCAAGACCCTGCGGGACCTGATCCTGGAGCGCCTCGGCGTCCAGGGCTGACCCGCGCGGGCCGGAACCGGGGGGTTCCGGCCCGCGACCGGCGAGGGCCGCCGCCGTGACCCGGCGGTGGCCCTCACCCTTCCCCGGGGTACGCGCGTGATCCGCGCGGCACCTCACCACCGGAGGGCGTCAACGGCGACGCCCGGATGGAGTGACCCGTGAACGAGCACGACCTCGATGTCCTCGACGAGATCCAGCGACGGGTGCTGTGGCTCGCCACCCGGATCGTGGACGCGGCCAACCACGACCGGGACACCGGCGACGGCGTGAAGGTCGGTGGGCACCAGGCGTCCAGCGCCTCCCTGGTCACCGCGATGACCGCGCTCTGGTTCGCCCACCTGGACGCCGAGGACCGGGTGGCGGTCAAGCCGCACGCCTCCCCGGTGTTCCATGCGATCCAGTACCTGCTGGGCAACCTGGACCGGTCCTACCTGACACGGCTGCGGGCGCGGGGCGGGTTGCAGTCGTACCCGTCGCGGACCAAGGACCCGGACGCGGTGGACTTCTCCACCGGTTCGGTGGGGCTGGGCGCGGCGGCCCCGCTGTTCGCCGCGGTGACCCGACGCTACGTGGACGCCCACTTCGGGGCCCGACCGCACTCCCGGTTCGTTGCGTTGATCGGCGACGCCGAGCTGGACGAGGGGAACGTCTGGGAGGCGGTCGCCGATCCGGCCACCACCGGCCTGGGCAACGTGATGTGGCTGGTCGACTTCAACCGGCAGTCGCTGGACCGGGTGGTCCCCGGCATCCGGATCGACCAGTGGCGGGGGCAGTTCGAGGCCGCCGGCTGGCACGTGGTGGAGGTCAAGTACGGTCGCCGGCTCGCGCAGGCGTACGCCCGGCCGGGTGGTGCGGCGCTGCGGGACTGGATCGACCGGATGCCCAACGAGCAGTACCAGTCGCTGTTCGGGCTGGCCGGGCCGGCGTTGCGGGAGCGGTTCCTGGACGGTGCGCCGGCCGGGATCGCCGAGTTCATCGCCGACCTGACCGACGAGGAGCTGGCCCCGCTCGTCACCGACCTGGGCGGGCACGACCTGGCGGCGATGCTGGACGCGTACGCCCAGTGCGACGCGGTGACCGACCGGCCCAGCGTCGTGTTCGCGTACACGGTGAAGGGGTGGGGGTTGCCGCTCGCCGGCAACCCGCGCAACCATTCGGCGCTGCTGTCCACCGCGCAGATCGACGTGCTGCGGACCGCGCACGGCCTGACCACCGGGACCGAGTGGGACCGGCTGGACCCGGCGATCCCGGCCGGCATCCGGGCCGGCGCACGCCGTGAGGCGCTGGCCCGCGCGCCGCGCCGACGCTCGCTGGGGGTCACCGTGCCGGAGGCCACCGGGGTACGCACGCAGCGGCCGGTCTCCACCCAGGAGGCCTTCGGCCGGGTCCTGGTGGAGCTGGCCCGAAACCCGCAGGTGGCGCCCTACCTGGTCACCACCGCGCCGGACGTGGCCACCTCCACCAACCTCGCGGGGTTCCTCAACCGGACCGGGGTCTTCGCCCCGACCGAACGGCGGTCCTGGTCGGAGGACCGGATGCTGCGCTGGACGGAGAGCCCCACCGGGCAGCACATCGAGCTGGGCATCTCCGAGATGAACCTGTTCCTGCTGCTGGGGCAGCTCGGCCTGGCGTGGGACCTGTCCGGGCAGCCGCTGCTGCCGGTGGGCACCGTCTACGACCCGTTCGTGCTGCGCGGCCTGGACGCGTTCCTCTACGGCACCTACTCGGGTTCCCGGTTCGTGGTGGCCGGCACCCCGTCGGGGATCACGCTGGCCCCGGAGGGCGGTGCCCACCAGTCCACCATCACCGCCTCCGTCGGCCTGGAGCTGCCCGGCGTCACCTGCTGTGAACCGGCGTACGCGACCAGCCTCGACTGGCTGCTCTGCGACGCGCTCGGGCAGATCGCGCAGGGTGCCGCGCCGGCCGCCACCGCCGCGCCGGCCGAGGACGGGGCGTACTACTTCCGGTTGAGCACCCGCCCGCTGGACCAGACGCCGTTCGAGGCGGCCCGGGTCCGCCTCGGCGACGCGGTGCTGCGCCGGCAGGTGGTCGCCGGGGCGTACCGGCTGGTGGACGCGCACCAGACGCACCCGCACCTGGTGGACGCGCCGGTGGTCACCCTGGCCGCCTCGGGGGCGGTGCTGCCGGAGACGCTGGCCGCCGCCGCCGAGCTGGCCGAGGAGGGCATCGCCGCGCACGTGGTCGACGTGACCAGCCTCGACCGGCTGTACCGGGCCTGGCAGCGCACCCTGCGTCAGGGTGTCCGCACGGCGACCGTGCCGAGCGTCCCCGGCGCGTTGCGGGCGGCCTTCGGCGACCGTGCCCCGCTGGTGACCGTGCACGACGCCGCCTCGCACGCGATGGCCTGGCTCGGGTCGGCGCTCGGGGTGCCGGCGGTGCCGCTCGGGGTGGACGAGTTCGGCCAGTCGGGCAGCGTCCACGAGCTGTACGAACTGCACGACCTGCTCCCCGGCAGCATCGTCAACGCCGCCCTGGCCGCGCTGTCGCTGCGCTGACCGCCCCGCCCCTCTCCCTTTCTCGCCCTACTTTTCTGCCCTTTTCGTGGCCCCGTGTGGCCTGGTCTGCCCGTTCTGCCATTTTCGTGGTTTATGCGGCATGGTCTGCCTGTTCTACCCTCTGTGTGGTCCGTGCGGCCTGGTCTGTCTGGTCCGTGCGGCCTGGCCTGCCTCTTCTGATCTGCCCGGCCCGGTCCGCCTGATCTGCCTGCCTGGCCCGGCCCGGTCCGCCTGATCTGGCTGTCTGCCTGGCCCGGCCCGGTCCGCCTGATCTGGCTGTCTGCCTGGCCCGGTCCGCCTGATCTGGCTGTCTGCCTGGCCCGGTCCGTCGCGGACGACGACGTGGTCCTGACCGCGCCGGACGTCCAGGTGGGTGAGGCGGCGGTGACTGTCGTGCCACCCACGTCGCCGCCGCACCTATCCGCAGATCTGGCGCGGGCGTTGTCCTCTGTTCGGTAGTGGCGGTGCCGTGCCCACCATCCACCAGCGGAACGAGCTGCCGATTTGGTTACCATCCGTAAAATCCGCGACCGACACTGGTGAGGTGACCCTGAGTGTTCGATGCGGCAGCCCCCACCACCCGATTCCCCTCCTTTGCTCTGCTGCTACGGAGGCGACGCTCTTCTGATCAGGGAAAATGTGGAGGAATGTCAATGGTGCGGCAGGCGGCGCCATGACAGAGGGTGACTGTCGCCGATGGGGCGGCAGAGCAAAGTCTTCGAGTGTGGGTAGGTGGGTGTGGTCCACGATCACCCTTGGTGACGTCGAGCGGAGGATGGGCTCGGGTGGCGCGAGGACGTCGACGCGTCAGTGCCCGACGGCGGGGTACCGCCATGGCTGCCGGCTCCGCGCTGCCGGTTCCGGGCTGCCGGTCACGCATGGCCGCCTGCCCGTGGCCGCCTGCATGTGGCCGGCCTGCCCGCCGCCGCCTTTCGCTGGTCGTCAGCGGGTCGGGCTGGGGGTCGGCGAGGTGGGCGTCGGAGCGGTACCGGAGGGGGTCGGGGACTCCGATGCGCCCCGGGTCGGGGTGGGGGTCACCGGGACGTCGGCGCCCTTCGCCGGATCGCGGATCACGTGGCGTTCCAGGTTCACCTGGGCCTGACCGGTGCCCCCGACGGTGATGTCGTCGTACGCCTGGAGGAGTTTCTGCTGGTCGAAGTAGAGCACCGACATCGACAGCGGGGTGGGCTTCTCGCCCTCCAGGCCACGCAGCCCGGCACCGCCGGTGGAGCCCTCGACCATGAGCTGGGTGGTCTGCTGGCCGTCCACCTGTGGCAGCTTGGACATCTGCCGGGCGTGGGTGTGCCCGGCCAGAACCAGCGGGCAGGTGCCGGAGAGCGGTCCGGCCGAGGCCGGGTCGTGCACCAGCGCGATGTTCACCGGTCGCGGTGAGCTGCGGACCGTGGTGGCGAGCGTCTCACCGGCCCCGATGACCTGGTTGGCGACCTGGGCGGTGAGCCCGCTGCCGGCGGGTGAGGTCTCCTTGTCCGGGGTGAACCGGGGATCGCCGATGCCGGCGATGGTCAGCCCGGCGACGGTGGTGGTCGAGTTGTTCAGCACGACGGCGTTCGGCTGGCGGGCCACCGCCGCCGCCGTCCTGGGCGAGTCGTGGTTGCCCCGGATGTACACGTACGGCTTCTTGAGCAGGCCGATCGAGCCGACGTAGGACGCCTCGGGTTCGCTGCCCCAGTCGGTCAGGTCGCCGGTGTCGATCACCACGTCGATGCCGAACTGCTCGACCACGGTACGGATCAACTGCCAGCCGGTCGGGTTGAGGTGCATGTCGGACACGTGCAGCACCCGGGTGGTGCCCGGTGCCGGTTCGTACACCGGCAGCGCCGACACCGTGGTGTAGAGCTGGCTGACGTTGCCCACCAACCGTTGCAGCTGTTCGGCGTAGCGGCTGTAGTCGTTGGCGATCCGGCGCGCGTCGCCGACGATCGCCGGGGCGTTGACCAGCAGCCCCTCGTAGCGGGGCTCCTCGATGGCCTGCGGGCGCAGGGTGCCCGCCGCGAGGCCGAGGCTGCCGGCGGTCACCGCCAGGGCGAGCCCGCCGGCCCACGCGGTACGCCGGGTGTCCCGGAAGACCAGCGCGGCCAGCAGCAGGGTGGCCAGCACCGCCCCGCCGAGGGTGCGCAGCCCGAGCCGGAGAACCCCGTTTCGGACGTCCGTCACCGCCGACTGGCTGGCCCGGCTGATGCTCGCCGGGTCGTCGATCAACGCCTCGGTCTTGCGCTGGTCCAGCGCGCCCAGGCCGACCGTCAGGTGGGTCGGTCCCCGGTGGCTGTCGAGCTGGAGCGCGCCCAGCGGGGGGATGTCGACGGTGGTGCCGCCGCGTACGGCCGGCACCAGGGTCAGGTCGGCGCGGAACGGGCCGATGTCGGTGCTGACCCGGCCGGCGGCGAACACCCCGATGACCGTTCCGGTCAGGGCGACCAGCAGCACCGCCAGCACCACGCCGACCCGCCGGGCCTGCCCCGACCGACCGGCCGGCCACCAGGTGCGCCCGCGCCGCTCACGCCGGATGGGGGCGTCGCCGCCCCCGGCCCCGCGCTGCTCGTTCTCCTGACCGTCCATGCTGAGATTGTGACCTGCCCAGTGAAAGATCTTGGCAAACCCGGCCGACGGGCAGCCGATCCGCCCGGTACCTGCCCGGCTGTCCGGCCCGTCGGCGTGTCGTCAGCTCCGACCGGCACCGCCGTCGGCGTGTCGTCAGCTCCGACCGGCACCGCCGTCGGCGAAGACCAGCCGCAACAGCCGGTCGTCCTCCGGCACCGGATCGCCCCGCCCGTCGTGGTTGGAGGTGGAGACCCAGAGGGAGCCGTCCGGAGCGGCGACGACCGCCCGCAACCGGCCGTACTTCTCGGTGAGCAGGTCCCGGGGCGCACCGAGCACGGTGCCGCCGTCGGTCAGCTCCACCAGCCAGAGCCGTTCCCCGCGCAGGCAGGCGGCGGCCAGCAGCCGGCCGGTGGCCGCCAGCCCCGAGCAGGACGCCTCCTCGGTACCCCACTGGGCGATCGGGTCGACGAACCGGCCGTCCCCGGCCTGTCCCTCCACCGTCGGCCAGCCGTAGTTCGCGCCCCGGTCGATCCGGTTGATCTCGTCCCAGGTGTTCTGTCCGAACTCGGTGGCGTACATCCGTTTAGCGGCGTCCCAGGCCAGGCCCTGCACGTTTCGGTGCCCCAGCGACCAGACCGGTGAGCCCGGGAACGGGTTGCCGGCCGCCGGCTTGCCGTCCGGGGTGATCCGGAGGATCTTGCCGGCCAGGGTGGCCCGGTCCTGGGCGGCGGCGCGGTCACCGGCGTCGCCGGTGCTGACGTAGAGCTGCCCGTCCGGGCCGAAGGCGAGCCCGCCGCCGTTGTGGTTGCCGGCCCTGGGGATGCCGGTGAGGACCGGGGTGGGGGTGCCGCCCAGCGTCAACCGGGCCACCCGGTTGTCCTGCGCGGTGGTGTAGTAGACGAAGACCGAACGGTCCTGCGCGTACGCCGGGGAGACGGCGATGCCGAGCAGCCCGGCCTCGCCGGACGCGGCCACCTCCGGCACGGTCTGCACCGGGGTCACGGTCAGCCCCTGCGGCCCCGACCCCGGCCCGACCTGGAGGATCCGGCCGGTGTCCCGTTCGGTGACCAGGGCCGCCCCGTCCGGCAGGAAGGCGATCCCCCACGGCACCCGTAAGCCCTTGGCCAGCACCGTGGTCACCACCTGCTGCCCGGGAACGGTCGCCGACACCGACGGGGTCGGCAGGTTGGGGGGCTCGCCGGCCGGGTCGGGCTCCGGCGGACCGAGGCTGCACCCGGTGAGCAGCAATGCGACGCCGGAGGTCGCCAGGGCCGCGCGGACCCGGGCGGTGCGGGGGTACGGGAGACGGGCGGTCACCCGGCCCAGCCTAGCCCGCGGATCCACTCCCGCCCGGCCGTCGGCGACGGCCCGACCAGTCCGGCCGTCGCCGACGGCCCGACCAGTCCGGCCGTCGCCGACGGCAGCACCCAGCCGACCGCCGCTGACGGCCGCCGGCGGCGGTCGGGCGCTCACCTGGCCCGGAGAGCCAGCAGCGCGACATCGTCCTCACGCCGCTGCCCGGCGCCGAGCAGCAGGTCGCACAGCTCGGCGGTCGGTCGGGCACCGGCGGCGGCGACCCGTTCGCACAACTGGCCCATGCCCTCGTCGATCGGCTGGTCCCGCCGCTCCACCAGCCCGTCGGTGTAGAGCAGCAGGGTGTCCCCGGGGCCGAGCAGCACCTCCGCCCCGGTCCGCGGGACCGGACGGGTCAACCCCAGCAGCGGCTCCCGCCGGCCGTCGAGCAGTCGTACGTCGCCACCGGCGGTGACCAGCAGTGGTGCGGGATGGCCGGCGTTGCACCAGGTGACGGACACCCCGTCCGGGGTGGGCCGCAGCCGGGCCAGCACCGCCGTGGCGGCGGTCGGGATACGCAGCCCGGAGATGGTGGCGTCCAGCCGCCGCATCAGCTCGTCCACCGGATCACCGCGACCGTACGCGTTGCCGCGCACCAGGTTGCGGAGCTGCCCCATCGTCGCGGCGGCCTCGATGTCGTGGCCGGCGACGTCCCCGATCGCCGCGATCAGGTCGCCGTCGGGCTGGACGAAGGCGTCGTACCAGTCGCCGCCCACCTCCACCCGGTCGGCGGCCGGCTGGTAGCGGGCCACCAGCTCGACCCACGGGCTCTGTGGCAACTGCGGGAGCATGCTGTGTTGCAGCACCTCGGCGACGTGCCGCTGTTCACCGTAGATCCAGCCGTTGCCGACGGCCTGCCCGGCGCGACGACCGATCTCCAGCGCGGTGCCCAGGTCGTCGTCGTCGAAGGCCCGCCGGTCCGGCCCGTTGACCAGGGTCACCACACCCATCAGCGCGCCCCGGCCGGGAGCCGGCACCGGCACGGTCAGGTGCGAGGCGAAGCCCAGCCGTTCGGCGAGGGTGACCAGCTCCGGGGCGTCGCTGGCCCGCCGGACGTCGGCCAGGTCGGCGACATCGCGCAGCACCGGCTGGCCGGTCCGGAGCACCGTACGGGTGATCGAGGCGGGGCCGAGCCGGTCGAGCGCCACCTCGCCGAACCGGGCCACCTCGGCGGCACGGGCCGGATCGCGGTGCACGGCGGTGACCCACCGGGGGATGCCTGCCTGGTCGACCAGGGTCACCATGGCCCAGTCGGCCAGCAGCGGTACCACCGCGTCGGCCAGTCGCCCCACGGCCGTCTCCACGTCGAGCGTGTCGGACAGGGTCTCGCTCAGCGAGGCGAGCAGGTTGAGCCGCTCGTGCGCCTGCTCGGCCAGCCGGCGGGCCGACTCGGCCGCGTCGAGGGCGATCCGCAGCCGCAGCTCCGAGGAGCAGGCCGCGGCCAGGTCGGCCAGGGTGTGCAGCTGGGCCTTCGTCCAGGCGCGGGGTCTGCTGTCGATCGCGCACAGCGAGCCGAGCACCCGGCCGTCCAGGTCGGTCAGCGGCATCCCGGCGTACGCGACGACGCCCAGCTCCGGCACGGCCAGGTTGTCCCGGACTCGGGGGTAGAGCCGGGCGTCCGGCAGCACCAGCGGGATCTCGGTGTCGATCACGTGCTGGCAGAACGAATGGCTCAGCGGGGTCTGCCGGAGGTCGGCCCACGGGTCGGGCAACCCGACCGCGCCGGGGAAGAACTGTCGGGTCTCGCTGACCAGGGAGACCAGCGCCACCGGCACGTCGAGCAGGTCGCTGACCAGCCGGGCGAACCGGTCGAACGCCTCGTCCGGCGCGGCGTCCAGGCCGGTGTCGGTCAGCGACCGCAGCCGGCCCGGTTCGGCCAGCGCGGGGATGGCGACGGCCGGCCGTTCGGTGCGTTCGGTCATCGACCACCTGTCTGCCGTGATGGGGGACGCCGTACGACGTCCCGACCCTCGGTTATACCCCTGCCGCCCGACGGTCGCCTGCTGAGGTGGGCGACATCGCCCGGTGCGGCGTCGGTCGGCCGACCCGTCGGAACCGCCCGCCGTCGGAGGGCTATCGTCGGCACGCGTGAAGGTATGGATTCCCCATCCCGCCGGTGTCGAACTGCTCGGGCCGGTGCCGTGCGGTGTCACCGTACAGCCGTGGACCGATCCGGCGGACCCGCCCGGCGACCCGGCGGACGTCCGGTTCTGGGTACCGCCCTTCCTGGCCGGTGCGGAGACCCTGGCGATGCTCGACCGGCTGCCCGACCTGGCGGTGGTCCAGCTCCTCTCCGCCGGGGCGGACGCCTGGGCCGGTCGGGTGCCCGCCGGGGTGACCCTGTGCGACGCCCGGGGGGTGCACGACGCCGGCACCGCCGAGTGGGTGGTCGCCGCGATCCTCGCCCAGCTGCGCGGCTTCCCGGCGCTGGCCCGCGCCCAGGCCCGACGGGAGTGGGCGTACGACCGGGTCGCCCCGACCGACGAGCTGACCGGTAAACGGGTGCTCATCGTGGGGGCCGGCTCGATCGGCGCGGCGGTGCGGAGCCGGCTGGCCCCGTTCGACGTCACCTTCACCCTGGTGGCCCGCACCGCCCGGCCGGCCCAGGGGGTGCACGCGGTGGCCGAGTTGCCGCGGTTGCTGCCCGGGGCCGACGTGGTGGTGCTGCTGGTGCCGCTGACCGACGCCACCCGGGGCCTGGTGGACACCGACTTCCTGGCCGCCATGCCGGACGGGGCGCTGCTGGTCAACGCCGCACGGGGGCCGGTGGCGGACACCTCGGCCCTGGTCGCCGAGTTGACCTCGGGTCGGCTGCGGGCGGCGCTGGACGTGACCGATCCGGAGCCGCTGCCCGCCGACCATCCACTCTGGGAGCTGCCCAACGTGCTGCTCACCCCGCACGTCGCCGGCTCGGTCAGCGGTCTGCTGCCGCGGGCGTACCGGCTGGTGGGGGAGCAGGTGCGCCGGTACGCCGCCGGTACGCCGCTGGTCAACCGGGTGGAGGACGGCTACTGACGCCGCTCAGCGGGGGTCGGGCAGGGCCTGCCCGGTGATCGAGACCAGCCGGGGCAGGTCCACGCCCCGGACGGCGGGCAGCGGGAGCTGCTGTCCGTCGGCGAGCCGGACGACGGCCCGGCCGCGCGGGTCGGCGGTCAACGCGACGACCTGCTCCCAGGGCACCCGGCGGCTCCCGACCAGTGCCCGCAACCGCAGCTCGCGCCGGTCGGCGTCGGTGCCCGAGCGCCAGGCCCAGGCCGCGACGACCAACGGGACGAGCAGCACCGGCAGCAGGTACGTCCGGGCGGCGGCCAGCGGCAGCGCGCCGATGGTGGCGATCACGGCCGCGACCAGGACGGCCTGGTGGTGCCGGAAACGGATGGTGTCGGCGCGGCTCACCCCCCGATGATTCCACCCCCGTCCCGGGTGGCCCCGGCCGGGCCGTCCACGCCGTTCCCGCCGCCGAGGGGCCGGCGGGTAGGTGACGTGGGTCACGGTCGGCGGCCGTAACCGGTGCGGTCGGCGTTCGTTTAGCTGCTAACCCCCCTTGCACCGGCCCGTGTCCCCCTCACGAAGGTGACCGCCGTGACCGACGCTCCCCTCGTCCGTCGTCCTCTCTTCGCACTGGTCGCCTCCCCGGTGCTGGCTGCGCTGCTGGTCGGGGCCGGCCTGGCCGGTGTCCTGCCACCACTGGCGGCCGTCGCGCTGGCCGGCGTCGGCGGCTGTGCCCCGGTCGTCGGGCGGCTGCTCCGGCTGGCCGTCGCCGGTGGCCGGGACCGGCGCAGCCGGCTCTGCCGCCGGGCGGCCGCCCTGCTCGACGTCGCGGTGACGCTGGCCGCGCTGACCGTCGCGGTGTCACCGTTGGTGCCGGCGGGCTGGCGGATCGGGGTCGCGGTGGCCGGGCTCGGCGCGACCTGCGCGACGTACGCCGCCGGCCTGCTCCTGCTGCCCGGCCACTCCCGGTTGCGGCCCCGGGCCCGGCTGCGACGCGGGGTGGACGTGCTCGGCCTGGGCACCGCGTTGCTCTTCGCCGGCTGGGTGCTGGTGCCCTCCGGTCCGGTGCCGCCGGTGGTCCGGGTGGTCACCGCCCTCGGCGCGGCCGGGCTGGCCGGCCTGCTGGTGAGCGCGTTGGCCGACCGGCGTCGTCGTCCCGGGGCGGCCCGCTGCCGGGCCGGGGCGGCGACCGTCCTGCTCGGGCTGGCCGGTCTGGTGGCGCTGGTGGCCTACCGGGCTCCGGTGGTGGCCCTGCTGACCGTGGTGCCGTTGCTGGTCGGCGGGGCGCTGCTGACCGTCGCCGGAATGGCCCGCGTCGTGGCGGGCGATCCGCCCGGTCCGGCCGGTCCACCGCCCGCCTGGCCCTGGGTGACCGCCCCGGCGGCGGTGGCGACCGTGGCCGCGGCCGCTCACCTGGCGGTCGTCGGCGGCTTCAACGCGAGCGCCGTCCTGCTGGGGCTGGCGGTGATCCCGCCGCTGGTGGGCCGGGAGCTGATCTCCGCGACCGACGACCGGCGGCGGGCTGGTCGGCTGGCCGCCCGCGAGGCGTACTTCCGGACGCTGGTCTCGGGTGGCCGCGACCTGGTCCTGGTGCTCGACGACCGGCTGCGGCTGCGGTGGCTGTCGGCGGCCGGTGAGCGCTGGTTCGGGCTGCGTCAGGACGACGTGTGCGGGCTCGCGCTGGCCGACCTGCTGCACCCGGACGACGCGCCGGACGTGCTGGCCCGGCTGGCCGCGCCGCCGGAGGACGGTGGTCCGCCGCTGCTGGTGGCCAGGATGCGCGCCGGTGACGGTGCCTGGCGGGAGGTCGAGTCGACGGTGAGCGACCAGCGCGACGTGCCGGAGGTGGCCGCGGTGGTGCTGCACGTCCGGGACGTCGGGGACCGCCGTCGGCTGGAGTGGGAACTGCGTCGGGTGGCGGCCACCGACCCGGCCACCGGGCTGGCCAACCGGCAGGAGTTGCTCCGGGTGCTCGACGAGCGGGCCGGTCCGCCCGGCGCGCTGCTCCTGGTCGACGTGCACGGCAACGGCCCGACCCAGGACGCTCCCGGGCCGGGGGTGGACGGCGACGCCCTGCTGGCCGTCACCACCCGTCGGCTGCGCGACGTGGTCGGTCCGCGCGATCTGGTCGCCCGGTTGTCCGGCACGGAGTTCGCGCTGGTCACCGACGCCGCCTCGGTGCCGGCGTACGCGCTGGGCGAACGGTTGGTGGCCGCGCTGACCGAGCCGTGGCCGGTGCCGACGGGGATGGCCCGGCTACGGGTCGCGGTGGGCCTGGCCGAGCTGACCGGCGGCGGCCCGCGGGACGTGCTGCGTCAGGCCGACCTGGCCCGTCGCCGGGCCGTGCAGCTCGGCCGGAACCGGGTCGAGTGGTACGACCCCTGCCTGGAGGATCAGCTGGTCCGCCGGCTGGACCTGGAACGGGAGCTGCCCGGCGCGGCGGCCCGGGGTGAGCTGGACCTGGTCTACCAGCCGGTGCTGGCGCTGGCCGACCGGCGGCCGGCCGGCATCGAGGCGCTGCTGCGCTGGCGCAGCCCGGTGCTCGGCACCGTGTTGCCGGCCGAGTTGCTGCCGGTCGCCGAGGATCTGGGCCTGCTGGGTGAGCTGGGCCGGTGGGTGTTGGACCGGGCCTGCCGGCAGCTCGCCGACTGGTCGTGCGGGGGCCGGGAACTGTGGCTGGCGGTCAACCTCACCCTGGCCGAGCTGCTGGCGCCGGATCTGGTGCCCCGGGTGGCGACGGTGCTGGCCGGGCACGGTGTCCCGGCCGAACGGCTGGTGCTGGAGATCGCCGAGCCCGGGCTGGGGGCCGACCTGTCGATGGTGGTGGCCCGGCTGGCCGGGCTGCGGGCGATGGGGGTGCGCACCGCGTTGGACAGTTTCCGGGCCGAGCACGCCTCCCTGACCCGGCTGCGCCGGCTGCCGATCGACCTGTTGAAGGTGCAGCCGCAGCCGGTCGGGCCGGACGAGGGTGCCCGTCCGCTGATCGACGTGGTGGTGGGCCTGGGGGAGCGGCTGGGGGTGACGGTGGTGATGGCCGAGCTGGAGTCCGAACCGGACGTGGACCGGGCGGCGCGGGCGGGCTGCCGCTACGGCCAGGGATTCGCGCTGGCGCGTCCGGCGACCGCCGAGCGGGTCGAGGCCTACTTCACCGAGTTCCCGTCGGCGTTCCGCTGAGCGGACCGCGCCGGCCGTTCACTGAACCGGTTCACCTCGGCCGGGGCGGTGCGGTGCTGCCGCGCGGGATCAGGTGTGGCGTCTCGTCCTGGAGGCCGCCGACCGGCTCGCCGGCGATGACGGCGAGCAGTTGGCGGGCCGCGTTCGCGCCGTAGGCGGGGATGTCCCGGCTGAGCGCGGTCAGGGGTGGGTGCACCAGCTGGCACAGTGGGGAGTCGTCCCAGGCCACGATGGACAGGTCGGCCGGGACACCGAGGCCCATCTCCTGGGCCACGGAGAGCCCGGCGATCGCCATCACGTCGTTGTCGTAGATCAGGGCGGTGGGGCGCTGGGCCGAGCTGAGCAGCCGTCGGGTGGCGCGGGCACCCTCCTCCCCGGTGTAGTCGGACCATACGGTCGCCGCCTCGGTGAGTCCCAGCCGGCCGCACACCTGCGCGAAGGCGTCGGTGCGGATCTCCGTGTGCCGCAGCGAGGGTAGGCCACCCACCCGGGCGATCTTGCGGTGGCCGAGCGCGACCAGGTACTCCACCGTCTCGGCCAGCGCCGCCGCGTCGTCGGACCAGACGCTGGCCAACGTGCCGGTGTGCCCCGGGCCGCCGATCACCACGGCGGGTAGTTGGAGTTCCTCCAGGGCGGCCACCCGGATGTCATCGGTGCGCAGGTCGCAGACGAGGACGCCGTCGACCCGCCGCTCGGCCCACCAGCGCCGGTAGACCGCGATCTCCGCCTCCTGGTCGGCGACCACCTGGAGGGTCAGCGCGTACGACCGGGCGGAGAGTTCGGCCTCGACGCCGCTGATCAGCTCCATGAAGAACGGCTCGATGCCGAGGATCCGGGCCGGTCGGCACAGGGCCAGGCCGACGGCGTCGGCGGTGGCGCCGGAGAGCGCGCGGGCGGCGCTGCTCGGGCTGAAGCCGATCTCGGCGGCGATGGCCAGGATGCGCTGCCGGGTGGCCTCCGAGACGCCCGGTTGCCCGTTGAGCGCGTACGACACGGCGCCCTTGGACACTCCGGCGCGTCGGGCGACGTCGGCGATGGTCGGCCGCTTCACCGGCGGGTTCCTCCACTTCTCCCGGCCTGTTCTCCCGGCCCGGGCAGGCGGTACGCGGGGCCGGGATCACCGGCGGTGCCCACGCTACCGGGGCGGGGGTTGCCGGGTGCCGCCGGCCATGGTCGAACCCGACCGGCAGGGTGACCGATCCGCTTGCCCGGTTAAGCGGGCCGGTCGGGTGCTGCCCGGTAGGTGGTGCGGCGACCCGTCAGGCTGCCCGGTACCGCTGCTCAACACCGGTGTCCGTGGCCGGTACGGGGTCCGGTGGCGGCCGCTGGGCAACACCGTTGACAGGGTGCGGGGTGGCCCGTACGGTGGCTTCACTTATCCGGTTCAGTCGACGCTCCTCGATGTCCGGGGCTGCCCGGATCGGGGAGAGGCATCGGGGAGAGGCGCGGTGAGAGCGTGACGTGGCAGGCGTTGCACGAGGGTTGGCGGCTACGTGCGGTGGCCGGGTCGCAGGTGCCCGACGCGCTGGCCGGTCGGGCGGTGCCGGCCACCGTGCCCGGCTGCGTGCACACCGACCTGCTCGCCGCCGGCCTGATCGACGATCCCTTCCTCGACGCCAACGAGACTTCGCTGGCCTGGATCGGCCGCACCGACTGGGAGTACGCCACCACCTTCGGGCACGCGCCCGGTGACGACGACCGGATCGACCTGGTCTGCGCCGGGCTGGACACGGTCGCCACGGTCACCCTCAACGGCGTCGAGGTCGGCCGCACCGCCAACATGCACCGGTCGTACCGGTTCGACGTGCGGTCGGCGCTGCGGCCGGGGGAGAACACCCTCGCCGTCCGGTTCGACCCGGCGTACCGGTACGCCGAGGAGCAGCGGGACCGGCTCGGCGACCGGCCCAACGCGTACCCGGAGCCGTTCGCGTTCATCCGCAAGATGGCCTGCAACTTCGGCTGGGACTGGGGGCCGACGCTGGTCACCGCCGGGATCTGGCAGGAGATCGGGCTGCACGCCTGGTCCACCGCCCGGCTCGGCACCGTCCGTCCACTGGTGACGGTCGTCGACGGGCGGGGGCGGGTGGAGCTGCACGTCGAGGTCGAGCGGGTGGCCGACCTGCCGCTGACCGTCCGGGCCGAGGTCGCCGGGGTGACCGGCGAGGCGACCGTCCCGGCCGGGCGGCGCACGGCCACGCTGACCCTCACCGTCGCCGACCCCGAGCTGTGGTGGCCCCGGGGGTACGGCGCCCAGCCCCTGCACCCGCTGACGGTGCACCTGTCGACGCCCGACGGTCGCACCGTGGACACCTGGTCGCAGCGGATCGGCTTCCGCTCGGTCCGCCTCGACACCACCCCCGACGCCCACGGCACCCCGTTCACGCTGCACGTCAACGACGTGCCGGTGCTGGTCCGGGGGGTCAACTGGATTCCCGACGACGTGTTCCCCACCCGGATCACCCGCGACCGGCTGGCCCACCGGTTCACCCAGGCCGCCGACGCCCACGTCAACCTGCTGCGGGTCTGGGGCGGTGGCCGGTACGAGTCGGCCGACTTCTACTCCCTCGCCGACGAGCGCGGCCTGCTGGTGCAGCAGGACTTCCTGTTCGCCTGCGCCGCCTACCCCGAGGAGGAGCCGTTCGGCTCGGAGGTCGAGGCGGAGGCCCGGGAGCAGGTGACCCGGCTGGCCGGGCACCCGTCGCTGGTGCTGTGGACCGGCAACAACGAGAACATCTGGGGCTGGCACGACTGGGGCTGGCAGGAACCGCTGGCCGGGCGGACCTGGGGGCGGGGCTTCTATCTCGACCTGCTGCCCCGGGTGGTCGGCGAGCTGGACCCGACCCGCCCGTACTGGCCGGGCAGCCCGTGGTCGGGTGTCGAGACGATCCACCCCAACGACCCGGCACACGGCACCACGCACCTCTGGGACGTCTGGAACACCGACGACTACACGAAGTACCGCGAGCACGTCCCCCGGTTCGTCGCCGAGTTCGGCTACCAGGCGCCCCCGGCGTACGCGACGCTGCGCCGGGCGCTGTCCGACGAGCCCCTCGCCCACGACTCGCCGGGCATGGCCCACCACCAGAAGGCGGCCGACGGGGACGCGAAGCTGCGCCGCGGGCTCGACGCGCACCTGCCCGCCCCGGTCGACTTCGACGACTGGCACTACCTGACCCAGCTCAACCAGGCGCGGGCGATCCAACTGGGGGTGGAACACTTCCGGTCCCACCGGGACGTCTGCTCCGGCACCATCGTCTGGCAACTCAACGACTGCTGGCCGGTCACCTCCTGGTCGGCCGTCGACGGTGACGGCCGCCGCAAGCCCCTGTGGTACGCGCTGCGCCGGGCGTACGCCGACCGGCTGCTCACCGTGCAGCCCCGCGACGGTGGACTGGCCCTGGTCGCGGTGAACGAGACCGGCAGCCCGTGGCGGTCCCCGGTCACGGTGACCAGGGCCACCGTGACCGGCGAGCCGAGGGCGAAGACCGGGTACCAGCTCGACGTGCCGGCGTACGCGGCGGTGACCCTGCCACTGCCGGCCGACCTGGCGGCAGCCGGGGAGGAACGCCGGGAGCTGCTGGTCGCCGAGGCCGGTGACACCGCCGAGCGGGCGCTGTGGTTCTTCGCCGAGGACCGGGACGCGCACTGGCCGGCGGCCCGCTACGAGGCGACGGTGGAGCAGGTTGTCGGCGGGCAGCGGGTCCGGGTCACCGCCCGGACCGTGCTGCGCGACCTGACCCTCTTCCCGGACCGGCTGGACCCGACGGCCGAGGTCGACGCGGCACTGGTCACCCTGCTGCCGGGGGAGTCGGCCACGTTCACGGTGACCTGTGGTGCGCCGCTGGATCCGGCGGCGCTGACCGCCCGGCCGGTGCTGCGCTGCGTCAACGACCTGGTCGGCGGTGCCGTCCCGGCGTCGGCCACCCCTTGACAGTCCCGACCCCATCAGCAAGGGTCGATGCATTCCGGGTGCGGCGGCGCGCTCCTTCCGTCCTCTGCGAAGGGCAGCCGTGATGTCGTCCACGTTCACCCGCCGGCACCTGTTCCGTCTCGGCGGGGCCACCCTGGTGGTCACCGCCGGCACCATGTCCGCCCTGCCCGCCCTGGCCGCCGGCACCGTCACCGCCGACCTGGTGGTCTACGGCGCCACCTCGGCCGGCATCGTGGCCGCCGTGCAGACCCGTCGGCTGGGGCGGACCGCCGTGATCGTCGAACCGGGCAACCACGTCGGCGGGCTCACCACCGGCGGGCTCGGCTACACCGACAGCGGTACCAGCGCCGCCATCGGCGGTGTCGCCGGAGAGTTCTACCGGCGGGTGTACGCCAGGTACCAGGGTGTCCCGGTCACCCCCGACTCGCCGATGCGGCTGGTGTTCGAGCCGCACGTGGCCGCCGGGGTCTGCACGGATCTGCTCACCGAGCACGGGATCCCGGTCTACCTGAACGCGCGACTGACCGCCGTGCAGTGCAGTGGTGACCGCATCACCGGCCTGGTGGCCGACAACGGGCAACTCTTCACCGGCCCGATGTTCGTCGACGCGACCTACGAGGGCGACCTGATGGCCGCCGCCGGGGTGTCGTACACGGTCGGGCGGGAGGCCAACGCCGTCTACGGCGAGACGATCAACGGGGTGCAACTGCGCGGGGCACACCAGTTCACTCTGCCGGTCGACCCGTACGTGGTGCCGGGCAACCCGGCCAGCGGACCGCTCCCCGGTGTCTCCGCCGCCCCGGTCGCGCGCAACGGCACCGGGGACGACCGGATCCAGGCGTACAACTTCCGGATGTGCCTGACCCAGGCCGCCGGCCGGATCCCGTTCCCGCAGCCGGCCGGCTACGACCCGGCCGACTACGAACTGCTGCTGCGGTACGTGCGGGCCGGCTACACCGGGCCGTTCTTCACCACCCAGAGCGTCGGCGGCGGCAAGACCGACTCGAACAACACCGGGGCGTTCTCCACCGACTTCATCGGCGCGAGCCACGCCTACCCGACGGCGACCTGGGCACAGCGGGACAGCATGGTCGCCGACCACCGGAGGTACCAGCAGGGGCTGATGTGGTTCCTGGCCAACGACCCCCGGCTGCCGGAGCCGGTCCGGGCGGGGGTGGCCCGCTGGGGGCTGGCGGCCGACGAGTTCACCGCCACCGGCGGGTGGCCCCCGCAGCTCTACGTCCGCGAGGCCCGCCGGATGGTGTCGGCGTACGTGATGACCGAGCGGGACTGCCGGGGCACGGTCCGGGTCGCCGACGCGGTCGGCCTGGCCAGCTACACCATGGACTCGCACAACTGCCAGCGGGTGGTGGTGGACGGGCTGGTGAGGAACGAGGGCGACGTGCAGGTCGGGGTGCCCGGCCCGTACCCGGTCAGCTACCGGTCGATCGTGCCCACCGCCGGGCAGTGCGCCAACCTCCTCGTCCCGGTCTGCCTGTCGGCCAGCCACATCGCCTACGGCTCGATCCGGATGGAACCGGTCTTCATGATCCTCGCCCAGTCGGCGGCGACGGCGGCGGTGCTGGCGGTCGACGCCGGGGTGCCGGTGCAGCAGGTCGACGTGGCCGCCCTCCAGGCCCGGTTGCGGCGGGACGGGCAGATCCTGAGCTGGCCGCCCACCGCCGACGGCGAGATCGTGGTGGACAACCGGTCGGCCGGGGTCACCCGCGCCGGCGTCTGGGTGGGCAGCACCGCGATCGGCGGGTACTGGGGGTCGGACTACGAGCACGACGGCAGTACCGGCAAGGGCGTCAACCGGCTGCGGTTCACCCCGTCCCTGCCGGCGGCCGGGAACTGGACGGTCCAGGTGCGCTGGACGGCCGACCCGAACCGGGCCGGCAACGTGCCGGTCGACGTGGTGCACAGCGGCGGGGTGACCACCCGGACGGTCGACCAGCGCACCTCGGGCGGGCAGTGGGTGTCGCTGGGGACGTACCGGTTCCCGGCGGGTACCGCGGGCAGCGTGCTGATCCGTACCGAGGGCACCGACGGGTACGTGGTCGCCGACGCGGTCCGCTTCCTGCCGGCCTGACCTCCGGCGGTACGCCGCGCGATCCGGTGCCGAAGCGGGAGTCACGAACTCCGCGACCGGTTAGTTGAAGATTTTCGCAAGTGCTAAAGTCTTCACGACTTCGATCGGGAGAAGGTCCACACGTGTCGGTTCCGCTCTACCAGGCCAAGGCGGAACTGTTCCGCACCCTCGGGCACCCGGTGCGCATCCGGGTTCTCGAACTCCTCCAGGACGGGCCGAAGCCGGTCCGCGACCTGCTCGCCGTGATCGGGGTCGAGCCGTCCAACCTCTCCCAGCAGCTCGCCGTGCTGCGCCGGGCCGGCATGGTCACCTCCTACCGGGACGGCCCGCTGGTCATGTACTCGCTGAGCACCCCCGACGTGGCCGATCTGCTGGCCGCCGGGCGGCGCATCCTGGGCACCGTCCTCACCGACCGGGACGCCCTCCTCGACGAACTCCGCGCCGACAGCGCCCCGTCCACCGGCACCGGACCCAGGGTCGCCGCGCCCGCCGTCGCCACATCCACCCTCGGTGGTCCGCCCGACACCGGCGGCGCCGGGCGCGAGCCGGGTACCCCCGCCACGAACGGCTCGCCGGCCCGGCCCGTCCGGTGAGCGTCGCCGCCGTCGCCGACCGGTTCCGCGGCCTGCTGCCCGACCGCGCCGACTGGCAGGCGGTACGCCGGGCACCCCGGCGGGACCTGGTCGCCGGGCTGACCGTGGCGGTGGTGGCCCTGCCGCTCGCGCTCGCCTTCGGCGTCACCTCCGGGCTGGGCGCGCAGGCCGGGCTGGTCACCGCCGTTGTCGCCGGGGCGGTGGCGGCCGTCTTCGGCGGCTCCCACCTCCAGGTCTCCGGTCCCACCGGGGCGATGACCGTGGTGCTGGTGCCGGTGGTCCAGCAGTTCGGCGCGACCGGGGTGCTGATGGTCGGCGCGCTGGCCGGGCTGCTGCTGATCGCCCTCGCCCTGGCCCGCCTCGGCCGGTACGTCCGCTACCTGCCCACCCCCGTCATCGAGGGCTTCACCGCCGGCATCGCCGTGGTCATCGCCCTGCAACAGCTACCCGCCGCGCTCGGCGTGACCGACGCGCACGGCGACCGGGTGTGGGCCGTCGCCGCCGACGCCGTCGCCCGGTTCGCCGTACACCCCCGGCCGGTGGCGCCGGCGGTCGCGCTCGGGGTAGCGACGCTGATGCTGCTCGGCGCACGCTGGCGACCCGGCCTGCCGTTCTCGCTGCTCGGGGTGGCCGCCGCCACGGTGCTCGCCGAGACCGCCCCGGTCGACCTGGTCCGGATCGGGGCGTTGCCGCAGGGGCTTCCCGCACCGTCGCTGGGTTTCCTCGACCCCGGCGCGGTCGGGGTGCTGCTGCCGTCGGCGCTGGCGGTGGCCGCGCTCGCCGCGCTGGAGAGCCTGCTGTCGGCCACCGTCGCGGACGGGATGACCGTCGGGCAGCGGCACGACCCGGACCGGGAACTGTTCGGTCAGGGCCTGGCCAACCTCGCCGCGCCGCTGTTCGGCGGCATCCCGGCCACCGCCGCGATCGCCCGGACGGCGGTCAACGTCCGCGCCGGGGCGGCGTCGAAGCTGGCCGCCCTGACCCACGCGGTGGCGCTCGCCGCGATCGTGCTGGCCGCCGCCCCGCTGGTCGGCCGGATCCCGCTCGCCGCGCTGGCCGGGGTGCTGCTCGCCACCACGGTCCGGATGATCGAGGCCGGCTCGCTGTGGGCGCTGGCCCGCGCCACCCGGGGCGACGCGCTGGTGCTGGTGCTCACCTTCGTCGTCACGGTGGCCTGGGACCTGGTCACCGCCGTCGCGGTCGGGGTGGCCGTGGCGGTGGTGGTCGCGCTACGGGCGGTGGCCCGCAGTGCCCGGCTGGAACAGGTCCCGCTCGACCGGGGTGAGCACAGCGCCGAGGAGCACGCCCTGCTGGCCGAGCACATCGTGGCGTACCGGCTGGACGGTCCGCTGTTCTTCGCCGCCGCGCACACCTTCCTGCTGGAGCTGTCCGAGGTGGCCGACGTCCGGGTGGTCATCCTGCGGATGTCCCGGGTGTCGGCGCTGGACGCCACCGGCGCGCACGTGCTCGGCGACGCCGTCCGCCGACTGCGGGGCCGGGGGATCACCGTGCTGCTCTCCGGCATCACCCCCGACCACGACCAGGTGCTCGCCACCCTCGGGGTGGCCGACGAGCTGCGCCGCGACGGACTGGTCTTCGCCGACACCCCGGCCGCCATCGACCACGCCCGGGAGTTGCTGCGCGGCACCGTCCCCACCTGACGGTGGCCGGCCGGCGCACGCGGCGGTGGGCGAAACGCTGCCCACCGCCGCCCGGTGGGCGACGGGCACCACGCCGCCCCGCCGTCGCTCCGGCCGGACCGCAACGGCTCCGGTCCTGCGCAGAGCGGGGCTGTCCAGGTCAGGCGCAGAGCGCCGAACTGGTGTACGTGGTGCCGCCGTAGACGACCTCGCCGACCGCGCAGATCGTCGAGTTGTCACCGTAGAGCTGGTCGCCGTAGTACTGGGCGCCGGTGCCGCCGTACCACGGGGTCGTCTTGCGCGGGCTGTCCCGGTAGACGGTGACCTGGACCCGGTTCGGCGTCACCCGGTTGCTGATCCTGCCCCAGTTGGTGCCGCAGGTGGCGCTGTACCGCAGCTCCACCACGGCCAGCGTGGTCGCGCCCTTCATGATGTACGCCGGCTGGTTGGTCGCGTTGCGGGCGTCGGCCGAGCAGCCGGTGTTGATCGGGTCGGTGCCGTCGCAGCCGGTGGTGGTGCAGCTGACGGCGCTCGCCGGGCTCGCCACGAGCAGGCTCGCGGCGACCAGGGTGCCGGCGGCCAGGGTCGCCACCGTCCGGCGGACGGCCCTCGACGTGCGGGGTGCGGTGGTCATCGTTCCTCCGAGAGGGATGGTCGACATTCGGACCGGGATAGGTCGACTTCCATCTCTACCTTCCGTCGACGGTCGTCTCTACGCTGGGTGGCGTTGGACAATCAATAGCCGGCGCTGGTCAATCAATTCCGAGGAGTCACGGTGGCCCGGACGGAGCGCCCCCTCGATCCCGACGCCGACCCGGTGCAGGCCTTCGCCGCCGATCTGCGCCGCCTGCGCGAGCGGGCCGGTCGGCCGACCTACCAGGCGATGGCCCGTCGGGCGCACCGGTCGTCCAGCTCGCTGTCGGAGGCCGCCGGCGGCCGGAAGCTGCCCACCCTGGACACCACCCTGGCGTACGTCCGGGCGCTGGGCGGCGACGAGGCGGCCTGGACGCGGCGCTGGCGGGAGGTCGCCGCGGCCACCCCCGATCCGGTGTCCGACACCCTCGAACCCGGCACCGCCGATCCCCCGTCCGCCGGTGAACCGCCGTCTCCCGTCGAACCGGCCGGCGGCGGGCGTCCGGCCGGGGACACCGACGCCGCTGCGGGGGTGCGGGAGACCTCTCCGGCCGGCGGGCCGTCGCGGGCAGTGCGGGCCGACCGTCGGCTGCTGCTCCCCGCTGCCGGGGCGGGCCTGCTCATGGTGCTCGCCGTCGGCCTGGCCTCGATCGGTTGGCGCTCCGCCGACCGCCCGTCGGCCTCCTCCGCCCCGACTGCCGGCCGGGCCGGTCCGACACCCACCGGGCCCGACCCCGCCGTGCGGGTACGCGACGGGGCGGACCCGAAGGACGCCGGATGTGCCGCCGATCCCGCCGTCGCCACCGTGGACAGCACGGCGGTGCTGGTCGACGAGCGGGTGGTCGGCCTGGTGGAGCTGCGGTACTCCCCGGCCTGCGGGGCGAGCTGGCCCCGGTTCATGCCGGCTCCGGCCGGTGCGCCGACCGTGCCCCGGCCGGCCCGGGTGGTGCTCGCCGTCACCGACGGGGACACCCCGGCCCGCAGCCACGACTTCACCATCGACTACGCCGGCATCTCGGCCTACGGCAACCTGCTCACCAGTACCCGGACCTGCGTCTGGGCCGAGGTGCGGATCACCGGCGCGGGCTGGACGTCACCACCGGCCCGGACCGGCTGCTACCGGGGGGCGACCCAGATCCGTCCGATTCCCTGAGGCTGTCCGGTCATTCCTCCGCCGCTGCGGCGGACCCGAGCCGCATCGCCCCCGCCACCGGACCGTCGAACTCCGGGGCGTCCTGGGAGGAGATGGCGGTGGAGACGAGACTGGCGGCCACCGGCTGCACCGGGGCGACGTCGTCGGGGGTCCGTAGGCGGGGTGGCGCGGGCATCCACGGCTTCAGGTTCTGGATGATCTGCTCGTAGAAGTCGTCGATCGCCATCAGCACGGAGTCGATGAACGCACCCCGTCCACTGCCGCGCTTGGTACCCGCCGTGGTGCTCTGGGCGATCCGGAAGGCGCGCAACTCACGGGACGGATCGCTGATCAGCGTGGTGGGCTCCTCACGTACGCGGCGCAGGAGGTCCGTGGCGCCGCCGCCTCGGGCATGCATGGCGAACGCCTCGATCCGTACCGTGTCGGGTGCGTCCTTCAGTTGCCGGACCAGCCAGTTCACCCTCGTCGTCGGTCGACCGGAGCGGGGAGCGTCCACGTCGACATGACAGACGATCTGCCCGGCCCGCAGGTCGGCCGTGACCTGAAGTGCTCCGACCGCACCGGGAATCCTGATGCTGCCCGTCAGGCTCCCGGTGGTGACGAGCTGGTTCACCAGCGACTGGCTGCGACCGGCCGGGTCGGCGAGATCCCGCCGACTCAGCGCGGGGGTGACCTCGGTGCCCAGCTGCCGGCCGAGCCGCAGGCAGGCGTAGCGGATCAGCGCGTCGAAGCGGCCGGCCACCTCCGCAGCGCCGCTGTCGTTGGCCCGTATGGTCCCGGCGGAAACCCCGTCGCGCACCGATACCCAGGCCGGTCCCATGTCGCTGAACTCCAGCGCGCCGGAGCGGGGGTGCTCCAGATACCTGATCAGCTCGCCGAGGACCCATGCCTGGTCCGGGTCGGCCACGCCGCGGTGCTCCTTCTGGAGTACCGCCTGGGTCAGGATCTCGGTCCAGGGCAGGTGGTACAGGGCGACCCTGCGCAGCTTGCGGCGGTCGACGGGGGTCGGGTGCTGGCCCGGTACGGGCGCGATCTCGTTAGAGATCGTGACGAGGGCGTCGAAGCCCTGTTCCCGGGCGACGTCGAGGTACGCCTCCAACTGCTCGGTCCGCAGCGTGTTGCTGCCGGTCTTGACCTCCACCAGGGCGGTCCACTGGCGCTGTCCCCGGGTCACCCGGATCAGGCCGTCCGGAAAGAGCTGCTGGGTGCCGAGTTTGAAGGGCACCTCGATGAAGGTCTGCACCGTGCCGGCCGGCGCACCGAGGGACTGGGTCAGGACGCGCCCGAATTCCCGTACCGCGCTCATCACCGCCAGCAGGGCGGACGTCGCCCGGCGTTCCTGTTCCGCCGCGCCGCTGATGCCTGAGGTGGGGATCAGACGGGCGGCGAGCCAGGTCTCCTCGGACATGCGACGACTCCTCGTGAAGGCGGTGGTACGAGAAGTTACTCGGCGAACAGGGGAGAAACCGGCGCGACCGTGGGCGCGAACGCACCGAAGAAGCTGCCTGGTCGGAGGGCAGTCGATCCTCCTGGCCTGCTGCGGTCGTCAGACGGAGAGATCGACCTCACCGCTTTGGTCCAGGAGGACACTTCTGTCCGGTAGTGGACTGCGGCTGGCGGATCGGCCTCACTCGACCCGGCAGGGCCGCCCATCGCCACGGCGCAACCGGCTCCGGTCTGATCGTGAAGGCGACGACCTGCGTGATCCCTGATTGACGTGACGTGTCGGGGAACATATGTTCGACGTGTGGGGGAAAGGTCCGGAGCCGACGAGGTCGCCGCCGCGCCGCCGGGTGGCCAACACGCCACCGGGCCCGCGCCGACACCTAGGATCAGGCCCATGGACCGGGCGACGGTGGAACGGGCGGCGCTGGTAGCGCTGCTACGCCAGTCCGCCCTGAGCTGGTCTGATGTCACCCACGAGGTCCAGGAAACCGGCACCGCGCTCGGCGTGCTCGCGCGGGTGGTCGGCGGGGCGGACACCCTGCTTCCCGACACCCGCTCGGTCGACTCACTCATCGAGGCGGCGGCCGGAGACCTGCTGGCCTGGCAGACGGAGGGCATCACCGTCCGTGCCTTCTTCGATGAGGACTACCCGTCCCAGCTCCGCGACATCCGGGAGATGCCACCGGTGCTGTTCGCGCGGGGATTCCTGTGGCCCGATCCCCGTGCCATCGCGGTGGTCGGCAGCCGGGAAGCCAGTAACCGTGGCCTGGAGGTAGCCGGGTCGGTGGCGACCTCGCTGGTCGGACGGGACGTCACCGTGGTCAGCGGCCTGGCGAAGGGGATCGACACCGCGGCGCACGAGGCTGCGCTCGCGGCCGGTGGGCGCACGGTCGCGGTGATCGGCACCGGCATCCGTCGCCACTATCCCGCCGGCAATCGGGCGCTCCAGGAGCACATCGCCGGGGTGGGACTGGTGATCAGCCAGTTCTGGCCGGACGCCGCCCCGACGAAGCAGAGCTTCCCGATGCGTAACGCCGTGATGAGCGGTTACGCCGCCGCGACTGTCGTGGTGGAAGCCGGCGAACGCAGCGGAGCCCGCATCCAGGCGCGGCTGGCGCTCCAGCACGGCCGTCCGGTGGTGCTCACCGAGCAGGTCATGCGGCACGACTGGGCGCGCTCGTTCGCCGACCGTCCCGGGGTCCACGTCGCACGCGGCACGATGGAGTTGATAGAGGCGGTGGACGCCATCCTCGACCAGGTGCCGACCGCCCCTGAGCTGGAGGGTTTTCCTGAGTTCGCCAACCTCTGACCCCTGGGCCAGGGTCCGGGGCTATGTCGAGACCCAGCGGAACTTCCTGCGCAACCCGCTGGCCGCCGGGGAACTGATCTGCCCGATCTGCCGAGGAGTCCGTAGCGCCGGCTACGCGTCCTGCTATCCGTGTCGGGAGCAGCGCACGGAGTCCGGCGGGTTGCTCGCCGACGTGGTGGTGCCGATCTCGTACTCTCCGCGCAACGGCCAGCATCATCACCACCTGCGGTCGTACAAGTCCACTCCGGCGTCGGCGCAGGCGAGGTGGAATCTGCTGGCGCTGCTGCTGCTGTTCCTGAGGGATCACCTGGACTGCGTGGCCGGCGGTATGGGCGGTGCACCGACCCACGTCATCGCCGTGCCCAGCACCCGGGGGCGGCCCGGTCCGCACCCCCTGCAACAGATGGTCGGCGACCGGCTGGGGTTGCCCTGGCTCGCCGCCGTGCCGAATCCCCGCTACGGCCCCGAGGCCCGGCGGTTCCAACGCGACTGGTTCTCCGTCCGGCTTCCTGACCCCGCAGGTTCCGCTCGACCCCTGGTCCTCGACGACACCTGGACGACCGGCTCTCGGGCGCAGTCGCTCGCACATACGCTCAAGACCGCCGGTGCCACGACGGTAGGTGTCGTGGTGCTCGGTCGGCACGTCAACCCGGAACACGCGGCGTCCCGGCCCCTGCTCACCCTGATCGAGGAGCCGGTGTTCGACCTGACGGTGTGTGCCGTCGAGCGCTGAGCGCGCCACCAGCCCGCCGGGGCCTGCCTACTCCGGGACGCGACGGTACGCGCCGTCGCTGGCCGAGGTGGCCATCGAGGCGTACGCGCGCAGGGCCGCGGACACCGGGCGCTGCCGGTCGAGCGGGGTGTACGGCCGGTCCCGCTTCTCCTGGGCCACCCGGCGGGCCGCCAGCACCTCCTCGGGCACGTTCAGCACGATGGACCGGGCCGGGATGTCGATGACGATCTCGTCGCCGGGCTCGACCAGCGCGATCAGGCCTCCGGAGGCCGCCTCGGGGGAGGCGTGCCCGATGGAGAGCCCGGAGGTGCCGCCGGAGAACCGGCCGTCGGTGAGCAGCGCGCAGGACCGGCCCAGCCCACGCCCCTTGAGGAACGAGGTGGGGTAGAGCATCTCCTGCATGCCGGGGCCGCCCCTGGGCCCCTCGTAGCGGATCACCACGACGTCCCCGGCGACGATCTCCTTGGCGAGGATCGCCGCGACCGCGTCGTCCTGCGACTCGTAGACCTTGGCCGGGCCGCGGAAGGTCAGGCACTCCTCGGGCACCCCGGCGGTCTTCACCACGCAGCCGTCCGGCGCGAGGTTGCCGTGCAGGATGGCCAGCCCGCCGTCGGTGCTGTAGGCGTGCGCCAGGTCCCGCACACAGCCCTCGGCGGCGTCGGTGTCCAGGGTCGACCAGCGGTTGGTGGTGGAGAACGGCTCGACGGTACGTACCCCGCCCGGCGCGGCGTGGAACAGCTCGACCGCCGCCGGGGTGGGTGAGCCGCCCCGGACGTCCCAGTCGGTGAGCCACTGGGCCAGTGAGGGGGAGTGCACCGCGTGCACGTCGCGGTGCAGCAGGCCGGCGCGGTCCAGCTCGCCGAGGATGGCGGGGATGCCGCCGGCCCGGTGCACGTCCTCCATGTGGTAGTTCGGCGAGTTCGGGGCGACCTTGGCCAGGCAGGGCACCCGGCGGGAGACGGCGTCGATGTCGGCGACGGTGAAGTCCAGTTCGGCCTCGCGGGCGGCGGCGAGCAGGTGCAGGATCGTGTTGGTCGATCCGCCCATCGCCACGTCGAGGGCGATCGCGTTGTCGAACGCCCTGCGGTTGGCGACGGCGCGGGGGAGCACGGAGGCGTCGTCGTGGTCGTACCAGCGCCTGGAGATGTCGACGACGGTGCGCCCGGCCTCGACGAAGAGGGACCGGCGCGCGGCGTGGGTGGCCAGTGTCGAGCCGTTGCCGGGCAGGGCCAGGCCGATGGCCTCGGTGAGGCAGTTCATCGAGTTGGCGGTGAACATGCCGGAGCAGGAGCCGCAGGTCGGGCAGGCGGAGCGTTCGATCTCGCCGAGCTGGTCGTCGGTGACCGCCTCGTTGGAGGAGGCGACCATCGCGTCGATCAGGTCGATCTTGGAGTGCACCACGCCCTCGATGGCCACCGTCTTGCCGGCCTCCATCGGGCCGCCGGAGACGAAGACGGTCGGGATGTTCAGCCGCAGCGCGGCCAGCAGCATCCCGGGGGTGATCTTGTCGCAGTTGGAGATGCAGACCAGGGCGTCCGCGCAGTGCGCGTTGACCATGTACTCCACCGCGTCGGCGATCAGCTCCCGGCTGGGCAGCGAGTAGAGCATCCCGCCGTGGCCCATGGCGATGCCGTCGTCCACGGCGATGGTGTTGAACTCGCGCCCCACCCCGCCGGCCTCGGCCACCGCGTCCGCGACCAGGCCGCCCATGTCCTTGAGGTGGACGTGGCCCGGGACGAACTGGGTGAAACTGTTCGCGATGGCGACGATCGGCTTGCCGAAGTCGTCGTCGGTCATCCCGGTGGCCCGCCAGAGGGCCCGGGCGCCGGCCATCGTCCGACCGTGGGTGGAGGTCCTCGACCGCAGCTCAGGCATGGGTACCAGTCTTGCACCGTCCGGCCGGCGGCAACCACCGCGCGCGCCGTGTCCCAACAGTTGCACACCCGGTACCCCGTGGCCGGTGCCGATCCGGCACAGTTGGGGTCGTGCGTTTACCCCCGGGCATGGTCGCCGTGGCGGTGTTGAGCGGCCTGCTCGCCGCCGCCGCCGCCGCACTGCTGGCCGATTCGGCCCGGCGGCGGGGCGGGCCGCACCGCCAGGCGCATCTGCTGTTCGCCCTGGCCGCCACGATCGCCCTGGTCACTCTGGCCGCCGGTGCCGTGGCCCTGCTCGGGGCGACCGAGCACGGTGCGCACCCGCGCGGGCGGCACATGGGCTGGGCGTCGGTCATCGCCGTCGGCACCGCGCTGACCGGGTTGGCGTTCTGCGCCGGGCTGCTCCGGCTGCCCGGCGCGATGGCGGCCCGGTCCGCCGCCGCCCGGCTGCTGCTCGACGGGCTGATCGTGGCCACCTCCATCTGGTTCGTGGGCTGGGTGCTCCTCTCGGAGCCGACCCGGCTGCTCGGGCCGGGTACGCCGAGCGCCTGCCCGGCGATCCTGCTCGCCTCGGTGACCGCGGCGCTCACCGCCGGCCTCACCGGGATGGTGGTGGCCCGCGCCGACGGCCCCCGGACCCGCCTGGCCCTGCTCGGCACCGGCATCACCGCGACCGCCACCGGTGGTCTCGTGGTGGCCGCCGGGGTCTGCCAGGGCGGCTCGGGGATGGCGGTGACCGGGATGGCGCTGCTCGCCGTGGGTCTGCTCGCCGGGGCGCTCGCGGTGCACCGGGTGGACGCCCCCGGCCAGGTCGACATCGACCTGATCCGCCGCGACGGGGAGTACGCCTTCATCCCGATGTTCGCGATGGCCGCCTCGGCGATGTACCACCTCGTGCAGGGCGGCCGGTTCGACGCGTTGGGCATCGTCGCCGGCAGCCTGGAGGGGTTCGCGCTGGTCACCCGGCAGTACCTCACCCTCAACGACGTCCGCCGGTACGCCGGCCGGCTGGCCGAACGGGAGGCGCACTTCCGGGAGCTGGCCCACACCGATCCGCTGACCACCCTGGCCAACCGGCGCGGCCTGCTGCGCGAGATGCAGCGCTGCGCCAGCGAGGGGGCCGACTGCGTGCTGCTCGGGCTCGACCTGGACGGCTTCAAGAACGTCAACGACATGCGCGGCCACGACGTCGGCGACATGGTGCTGGCCGAGGTGGGCCGGCGGCTGCGGAGCAACCTGCGCCCCGGTGACCTGGCCGCCCGGCTGGGTGGCGACGAGTTCGCGGTGCTGATGCGGGGGCGTCCGGCCGAGGCGGACGCGGTGGCCGAGCGGCTGCTGGGGGTGCTCGGCCGGCCGTACGACCAGGCGGGTGGGGCGGTCTTCCTGTCGGTCAGCATCGGGGTGGCCGGGCAGGGCGGCGATCCGGACGTGGTGGGCCTGCTACGCCACGCCGACCTGGCCCTGCGCTACGCCAAGCAGCGTGGCAAGAACCGGGTCGAGCGCTACGACGGCAGTTACGACCGGTTGCTGACCCGGCGTACCCGGCTGGAGCACGAGCTGCGCGGCGCGATCGAACGCGACGAGCTGCGGTTGGCGTTCCAGCCGGTGGCCTCGCTGCCCTCGGTGCGGCCGGTGGGCGCCGAGGCGCTGCTCCGCTGGCACCACCCCGAGCTGGGCAACGTCCGCCCGGACGAGTTCATCCCGCTGGCCGAGGAGTGCGGGATGATCGCCAAGCTGGGGGCCTGGGTGCTGCACCAGGCGTGCTGGCAGCTGTCCCGCTGGCTCGCCGACGGCCACGACGTCTGGGTGTCGGTCAACGTCTCCCCGCACGAGCTGCACGCCCCGGAGTACGTGGTGCAGGTGGCCGAGGCGCTGCGCGCCCACCACGTGCCGCCGCAGCGGCTGGTGCTGGAGGTCACCGAGCACGCCGTCGCCACCGACCTGGACGAGCTGATCCGCCGGTTGACCGCGTTGCGGCTGACCGGCGTCCGGATCGCGTTGGACGACTTCGGCGCGGGGTACTCGTCGCTGGGGCAGCTCCGCCGGCTGCCGATCGACATCCTCAAGATCGACCACAGTCTGGTCGCCGAGCACGAGCCGGTCCGTCCGGTGGGTCGGGACGGACCGGCCTTCGCCCCGATGGTCGACATCGTCATGCGGCTGGGTCACCAGCTCGGCCTGGAGGTGATCGCGGAGGGGGTCACCACCCCGACGGAGCTGGCCGCGGTGGTGGCCGCCGGGTGCCGGTTCGGGCAGGGTGCGCTCTTCGGCTGGGGGGTGCCGGCCGAGCACCTGGAGGCGATGCTGGAGGCGGCCACCTCACCCGGTGCCCGTCCGGCGTCGGCTCCGCCGGCCCCGCCTCCGGTGCCGCCCCGACCGGCCCCGTCGCCGTTGCTGCCCCGACTGCGGTCCCACCCGCCCGCGTCGCCGCCGGTGCCCGCCCCACGCCCCCCGCAGGGGGAGTCCGCGCAGGCCGGACCGGTTGACGAGGCACCCACCGGGGACGGCGTCCCCCGTTCGTGAACCAACATGTGGGATCAGTTGACTCATCGCGTGAGATGCGTCAGGCTTGGCCCATGTCGTCGAACCGGTCGCTGCGAGTACTTACCTGAGCGCACTCTCCCGCTGTCGAGAGTGCGCTGGCCCCGTGCATCTGCACGAGGGCCGTTTTTGTTGCCGTCGGAACCCCGGGGCGCGTCACGCGCTCCTGTCGCACCTGTCGTAGCAGCTCCACCCAACTCCAGCCGAAGGCCTGAACCGCCATGACGAGACCCACGCCAGAGACCCTCGCCCACTCCGCCCGGCGGGCCCGCACGGTCACCGAGCCGACCGGCGACGCCGACCCCACCACCCCGCCGCGCGGCACCGCCGCCGCGGCCACCCCGGCCGTACGGCCGTCCGGGCCGCTCCCGGTCTCCGGTGCCGGTTCGTTGGTGCGGTCCCTCGAGGCGCTCGGCGTCGACGTGGTGTTCGGCATCCCCGGCGGGGCGATCCTGCCCGCCTACGACCCGCTCTACGACTCCTCGGTGCGGCACATCCTGGTCCGGCACGAGCAGGGCGCGGGGCACGCCGCCACCGGGTACGCGCAGGCCACCGGCCGGGTCGGCGTGTGCATCGCGACCTCCGGGCCGGGCGCGACGAACCTGGTCACCCCGATCGCCGACGCGTACATGGACTCGGTGCCGATCGTCGCGATCACCGGTCAGGTGTCCCGCCCGATGATCGGCACGGACGCCTTCCAGGAGGCGGACATCCAGGGCATCACCCTGCCGATCACCAAGCACAACTTCCTGGTGCAGACGGCCGAGGAGATCCCGCAGGTGCTCGCCGAGGCCTTCCACCTGGCCGCGACCGGGCGGCCCGGACCGGTGCTGGTGGACATCCCCAAGGACGTCCTCCAGGCGGCGACCACCTTCTCCTGGCCGCCCACCCTGGACCTGCCCGGCTACCGGCCGACGCTGCACCCGCACGGCAAGCAGATCCGGGAGGCGGCCCGGCTGATGAGCGGCGCCCGCCGGCCGGTGCTCTACGTCGGCGGCGGGGTGCTCAAGGCCGGTGCGTCCGAGCCGCTGCTCCGGCTGGCCGAGCTGACCGGCATCCCGGTGGTGACCACCCTGATGGCGCTGGGGGCGTTCCCCGACTCGCACCGCCAGCACCTGGGCATGCCCGGCATGCACGGCACCGTGGCCGCCGTCTACGGCCTGCAGAAGTCCGACCTGATCGTGGCGCTGGGTGCCCGGTTCGACGACCGGGTGACCGGCAAGCTGGACTCGTTCGCCCCGGACGCGACGGTGGTGCACGCCGACATCGACCCGGCCGAGATCGGCAAGAACCGGCACGTGGACGTCCCGATCGTGGGTGACGCGAAGCACGTCATCGACGAGCTGATCGCGGCGGTGACGACCGAGCAGAAGGCCGGTCGCCGGGCCGACCTGGCCGACTGGTGGCACCAGCTCGACGACCTGCGGGGGCGGTACCCGCTGGGCTACGACGAGCCCGCCGACGGCACCCTCTCCCCGCAGTACGTGATCAAGCGGCTGGGCGAGATCGCCGGCCCGGAGGCGATCTACGTGGCGGGGGTCGGCCAGCACCAGATGTGGGCGAGCCAGTTCATCTCGTACGAGAAGCCGGGCACCTGGCTCAACTCCGGCGGCCTCGGCACCATGGGGTACGCCGTCCCGGCGGCGATGGGCGCCAAGGTCGGTCGGCCGGACACGGTGGTCTGGGCGGTGGACGGCGACGGTTGCTTCCAGATGACCAACCAGGAGCTGGCCACCTGCGCGCTGGAGGGCATCCCGGTCAAGATCGCCCTGATCAACAACGGCAACCTGGGCATGGTCCGGCAGTGGCAGACCCTGTTCTACGAGGGGCGCTACTCCAACACCGAGCTGGGCACCCACAAGCACCGCATCCCGGATTTCGTCAAGCTGGCCGAGGCGCTCGGCTGCGTCGGCCTACGCTGCGAGAACGCCGACGACGTCGACAAGACGATCGAGGCGGCGATGGCGATCACCGACGCTCCCGTGGTGATCGACTTCGTGGTCGGCAAGGACGCGATGGTCTGGCCGATGGTCGCCGCCGGCACCAGCAACGACGAGATCATGTTCGCCCGGGGCGTCCGCCCGACGTTCGACGAGGACGACATCTGACATGAGTGCCCGATTCCCCGGGACCGTGCGGTGGCACGGCCCGACCGAGCGAAGCGAGACGGTGGCATGACCCTGCACACCCTGTCCGTGCTGGTGGAGAACAAGCCGGGTGTCCTGGCCCGGGTCTCCGGCCTGTTCTCCCGGCGCGGGTTCAACATCGACAGCCTGGCCGTCGGTGAGACCGAGAACCCCGACGTCTCCCGGATCACCATCGTGGTCAACGCCGACTCGTCCCCGCTGGAGCAGGTCACCAAGCAGCTCAACAAGCTGGTCAACGTACTCAAGATCGTCGAGTTGGACCCGCAGGTCTCGGTGGCCCGGGAGCTGCTGCTGGTCAAGGTCCGGGCGGACCGTACCGCCCGCGCGCAGGTGCTGGAGACGGTCGCCCTGTTCCGGGCCCGGGTGGTCGACGTCGCGCCGGACACCCTCACCGTCGAGGCCACCGGCACCCCCGACAAGCTCGACGCGCTGCTGCGCGACCTCGAGCCGTTCGGGATCAAGGAGATGGTCCAGTCGGGCACGGTGGCGATCGGTCGGGGTTCGCGGTCGATCACCGCCGGCCCCGCGCTGCGCGCCGCCTGACCGCGCCGCCCCCCGCCACCGCACACAGTCCACGACGGTCCGACGAGACCGCCGTACGAAAGGGAAGTCAATGAGCGTTGAGGTGTACTACGACGACGACGCCGACCTGGGCCTGATCCAGGGCCGCAAGGTCGCCGTGATCGGGTACGGCAGCCAGGGCCACGCCCACGCGTTGTCGCTGCGCGATTCGGGTGTCGACGTGGTGATCGGCCTGCCGGCGGGCTCCAAGAGCCGCCCGAAGGCCGAGGAGCAGGGCCTGCGGGTGCTCACCCCGGCCGAGGCGTCGGCCGAGGCGGACGTGATCATGATCCTGGCGCCGGACACCGCCCAGCGGACCATCTACGCCGAGTCGATCGCGCCCAACCTCGCCCCGGGCAAGGCGATCTTCTTCGGTCACGGCTTCAACATCCGGTACGGCCTGATCACCCCGCCGGCCGACGTGGACGTGGCGATGGTCGCCCCGAAGGGACCCGGCCACCTCGTCCGCCGTCAGTACGTCGACGGCAAGGGCGTGCCCTGCCTGGTCGCCGTCGAGCAGGACGCCAGCGGCAACGCCTTCCCGCTCGCCCTGGCGTACGCCAAGGGCATCGGCGGCACCCGGGCCGGCGCGATCAGGACCACCTTCACCGAGGAGACCGAGACCGACCTCTTCGGCGAGCAGGCGGTCCTCTGCGGCGGCGCGGCGGCCCTGGTGCAGACCGGTTTCGAGGTGCTCACCGAGGCGGGCTACGCCCCCGAGGTGGCCTACTTCGAGTGCCTGCACGAGCTGAAGCTCATCGTCGACCTGATGTACGAGGGCGGCATCGCCCGGATGCGGTACAGCATCTCCGACACCGCCGAGTACGGCGACCTGTCCCGGGGCCCGCGGGTCGTCGACTCCCGGGTCAAGGACGAGATGCGCAAGATCCTCGGCGAGATCCAGTCCGGCGAGTTCGCCCGCGAGTGGGTGGCCGAGGACGACGCCGGTCGGCCGAACTTCGCCAAGTGGCGGGCCGAGGGCGCGGCGCACCCGATCGAGGAGACCGGACAGAAGCTGCGCTCCATGATGAGCTGGGTGGACCGCCCGCTCACCGAGACGGCCTGATCCACCCGCCGCGCCGACTCCCGGTAGGCACCCGGTAGGCACCCGGCGGGCCGAGCCCCTGGCTGGGCGCTCGGCCCGCTGGGCATCCGCCCGGTGCTCGCTCGCTGGCCACCCCGCGGTGCTCGCGCCCCGCTGGGCATCCGCCTGCTGAGCCCTCGGCGCGTTGAGCCTGCCGCGGGATGGGCGGTTGGCGGGCTGCTCTGGTCGTCGCCTTCGTCGGGCGCGTGTCGCGGCTGACCATTATCCCGGGAGAGAGCGGTATGCCTGACAGGCATAAATATTCCTGTCAGGCATACCGCTCTCTGTGTAACCAGGGGTGAGCGGCCGTCGCAGCGCACCGCACGTGTCCGTGGCCGCAAGGTTCCGCATGGCCGCATAACGCATGTCGCACATGCTGTAGGGCGGTAAGGCTCCGTATGACGGCACGCACTGCGTGGCCGCATGTACCGGCATACCGGACGGGCCCGCGATGGGCGCACGTGGGGGGACACTTCGCCACCCTGGCGCCCTGGCTGCTGCCGGCGGCGCTGCGTGGCCGCATGCCGCCCATACTGCGTGCCGCTCGTGCCGCTCGTGCCGGGCGTGCGCTCGTGCCGGGTGTGCCGGGCGTGCGCTCGTGCCGGGTGTGCCGCGTGTCGCACGGGTCCGCGTGGCCGCGCGGGCCGCGCACATGGGCGGTCCCGGTGGCGGGTGCATCGGGCACGTGCGCCGTGCGCAGGGCCTGGTTCACCTGGCGGGACGGGGTGATCGATGCCTCACCGGCCCCGACCGGCCCGCGCCGTGCGCCGACGAGCCGGATGAACGGCAGATGACCGGCGTGCGACAACGCTGTGTGAGGGCGCTCACCCCGTACTCCGGGGCATGCCGACCGGGGCGGCCCCTACCATCCTTGGTGGGGTGCGTGACCGGCACCTGACGGCCATGGCACGGATCGGCGCAGGGCGCATCGCGGCGCCCGGTCGCCCCGGCCGACCTAAGACGACGTCTACGAGGACCGATGAATCCTGTCGTACTGATCGCCGAAGAACTCGCTCCCGCCGCCATCGAGGTGCTCGCGCACGACTTCGACGTGCGCCACGTCGACGGCACCGACCGTCCCGCCCTGCTCTCCGCGCTGGCGGAGGCCGACGCGGTGATCGTGCGCAGTGCCACGCAGATCGACGCCGAGGCGATCTCCGCCGCGCCGCGCCTGAAGGTGGTCGCCCGGGCCGGCGTCGGGCTGGACAACGTCGAGGTCCCGGCCGCGACCGCGCGGGGCGTCATGGTCGTCAACGCCCCCACCTCCAACATCGTCTCCGCCGCAGAGCAGGCCGTCGCGCTGTTGCTCGCCGTGGCGCGGAACACCGCCAGCGCCAGCGCCGCGCTCAAGGCCGGCGAGTGGAAGCGGTCCAAGTACACCGGCGTCGAGTTGCAGGGCAAGACCGTCGGCGTGGTCGGCCTCGGCCGGATCGGTGTGCTGTTCGCGTCCCGGATCGCCGCCTTCGGCACCCGGCTGATCGCGTACGACCCCTACATCCAGCCGGCCCGCGCCGCCCAGCTCGGCGTCCGCCTGGTGGGGCTGGAGGAGCTGCTGCGCGAGGCCGACTTCATCTCGATCCACCTGCCGAAGACCCCGGAGACGGTCGGCCTGATCGGCGAGAAGGAACTGGCGATCGTCAAGCCGGGCGTCCGGATCGTCAACGCCGCCCGCGGTGGCCTGGTCGACGAGCAGGCCCTGGCCGACGCGATCGCCGAGGGCCGGGTCGCCGGTGCCGGTGTCGACGTGTACGCCAAGGAGCCGTGCACCTCCTCCCCGCTGTTCGCCTTCGACAACGTGGTGGCCACCCCGCACCTGGGCGCCTCCACCCACGAGGCGCAGGACAAGGCCGGGCTGGCCGTGGCCAAGAGCGTCAAGCTGGCGTTGCAGGGCGAGTTCGTGCCGGACGCGGTGAACGTGCAGGCCGGTGGCGTCGTCGCCGAGGACGTCCGGCCGCTGCTGCCGCTGGCCGAGAAGCTGGGCCGGGCGTTCACCGCGGTGGCCGGCGGGGTGGCCGCCAGCGTCACCGTCGAGGTACGCGGCGAGATCGTCAACCACGACGTGTCGGTGCTCAAGCTCGCCGCCACCAAGGGGCTGTTCAGCTCGGTGGTCGAGGAGCAGGTGACCTACGTCAACGCGCCGCACCTGGCCGCGGAGCGGGGCGTCGAGGTGGCCCTGGTGACCCAGGCCGAGACCGCCGACCACCCGAACCTGGTCACCGTGCGGGGCGCGCTGCCCGACGGCCGTACGGTCAGCGTCTCCGGCACGGTCGCCCACACCGGTGCCCGGGACGTCCTCAAGCTGACCGAGGTGGACGGGTTCGACGTGGAGATCGGCGCGGAGGGCATCCTGCTCTTCCTGCGCTACGCCGACCGGCCGGGCGTGGTCGGCACCGTCGGCACGCTGCTCGGTGAGGCCGGCATCAACATCGCCGCCATGCAGGTGGCCCGTCGGGAGGCCGGCGGCGAGACGCTGATGACGCTCACCGTCGACCAGGCGCTCGGTGCGGACCTGCTCACCTCGGCCGCCGACTCGATCGGGGCGACCGCCGCCAGCGCGGCGGACCTGCGCGACGAGTAGTCCCACCGGCACAGCCCACGGAAGGACCCGACCGGCCCGGTCGGGTCCTTCCGTCGTCCACAGCCGACAGCCGGGGACGACGGGTCGACGGGCGCTGAGGAGCCCCGGGTCGGCGGACGCCCGGGGACGTCGGGGCCGGCGGACGTCCGGGGACGACAGGTCGGCGGACGTCCGGGGACGTCGGGGCCGGCGGACGTCCGGGGACGTCGGAGTCAGCGGGCGACGCGGGACGGCGGCGGGTAGACCGAGCCGTCCTGCGGGTCGAAGAGCATGAGGTCGTACTCGCCGGCCAGCCGCTCGATGTCCAGCAGCACCTGGTCCGCGCAGGTGGGGACGAGGTTCAGGGCCACGTGGTCGGCGGCGGCGTGCAGCGGTGAGACCTCCCACGGTGTGCCCTGGTGGGCGGGCCGGTCGGGATAGGAGGCGGTGAGGGCGCGGTAGAAGCCGACCACCCGGGGATCCGGATACCGGTCGCCGTGCTGCCCCTCGCGGCACCGCTGCACCGCCGACCGGACGTCCTCCGGCGTGGCCCCGTCGTGGAGGGCCCACACGCTCAGATCGAAACTCACGGCGGACAGCGTGCCATCACCCGTTCACCCGGGCGACACTGACCCGCCGTGCTTCCCGCAGGTGGTCGGGAGTGTCCGGTGGATACCGTCCGCTGTGGAGCCTCTTGCGTCGAGTTGCGTCGATTCGCTACCGTACCGGTGCGGTCACCGGGAACATCGAGGCGGCGGCCCGTCTTCGGGTGACGAGGTCGACCGTCCGATCGGCCGGTCCGCACCCCTCGAATGCGCGAGCCACGCGCACTCGTCGCTGACCGGCCCCCACGGTCGTTGCCGAGACCGTGGGGGCCGATCGCCGGCCCGTCGACCGCGCCACCCCGTGGACCCCCTCCACAGGTCGGCCGACGCGCCACGGCACCGCTCAGCGGCGCCGGTGGGCGAAGAGAGCCTGATACGCCGAGTCGGTGCGGAACCACGACAGCCCCGCCGGTCCGGCCGCGTACAACGCGGTCGCGTAGGCGTCGGCCACGGCCAGGTCCGGGCCGACGACGGTCGCGGCGACCAACTGTCCGGCCGGTTCTCCGGTGTGCGGGTCGACGACGTGCCCCTGCCGGCCGCTGACCCCGGAGGTGCCCACCGCGCCGGCCGTCATCTCCAGCACCAGCGGGGTCCGTCGGCCGTCGGTCGGATGGTGCACCGCCACCCGCCAGGGGCCGCCGTGCGCGGCGTGTCCGCGTACCGTCAGGTCGGCGCCGGAGAGCACCGCGTAGTCGACGATGCCGGCGGCGCGCAACCGGGCCGCGGCCCGCTCCACCGCCCAGCCGTTGAGCAGGCCGCCGGGGTCGAATCCGCCGGGGACGGCCCAGGCGTCGAACCAGCCGTCGGTCGCGGCCCGCATGGCCGCGCAGCGGTCGACCAGGTCGGTCAGCGGCGGGTACGACTCGGGGCTGATCTCGCCGCGCCGCAGCCGGGACACCAGGCTCTCCGGCCGGTTCGGCCCGTAGGTGAGGTCGATGGCCCGCAGCTCGGCCACGGCGTCGCGCAGCGCGTCGCCGACCGTCCGGCGGCCCGTCTCCTCCGGGGCGTTGAGCAGCAGGGAGTACTCGGCGGTGCCGGTCCGGACGCGGTGCTGCACGGCGATCCGGCCGCCGGGGGCGTCACCGGGCCGGTCGACGCGGTGGCTGCGGGCGCCCAGGCGCAGGTCGGGTCGACGCCGGGAGAACGCCGCCTGGTCCACCCATCGGGTGCGCGGTTGCGCGTCCAGTCGACCTGGCCCCTGCTGCTGCTCGGTCCGCATCACACTGCTCCTTCACGACGGTGCCGCGGCGTCGCGGCCGGTCCGTCCCGGGCCCCACGGCCCGTCGATGAGGACGACCCTAGGCAGTGGAGATGACCGCACCATGAATGCTGCCTGGGAGCCTGCTGAGCATTTCCGCGTCCCAGATCATGGAAGGCCCGTACCGGGAGCCGGGACGGCGACGTACCGTTCACGACAACGGACGAGGTGAGGAGTGCGGGTGGCGAGGATCGCGGTGGTGGCCGGGGACGGGATCGGACCCGAGGTGGTCGCGCAGGCCCTGAAGGTCCTCGACGCCGTGCTCCCCGGGGTCGAGGCGACGGAGTACGACCTGGGCGCGGCGCGGTACCACCGTACCGGCGAGGTGCTGCCCGACTCCGTGCTGACCGAGCTGGCCGGTCACGACGCCATCCTGCTCGGCGCGGTCGGCGATCCGACCGTGCCGCCCGGCGTGCTGGAGCGCGGCCTGCTGCTGAAGCTCCGCTTCGCCTTCGACCAGTACGTCAACCTGCGCCCGTCCCGGCTCTGGCCCGGGGTGGCCGGACCGCTGGCCACCGTGAAGCCGGGCGAGGTCGACCTGGTCGTCGTCCGGGAGGGTACCGAGGGTCTCTACGCGGGGGCCGGGGGCAGCCTGCACCGGGACACCCCGGCCGAGGTGGCCACCGAGGAGAGCCTGAACACCCGGCACGGGGTGGAGCGGGTGGTCCGGGACGCCTTCGCCCGCGCCGGTCGCCGGGAGCGCCGCAAGGTCACCCTGGTCCACAAGACCAACGTGCTGACCCACGCCGGGTCGCTGTGGGCGCGGACCTTCGCGGCCGTCGCCGCCGAGCACCCCGACGTCGACACCGAGTACCAGCACGTCGACGCCGCCGCCATGTTCCTGGTCACCCAGCCCCAGCGGTACGACGTGGTGGTGACCGACAACCTCTTCGGTGACATCCTCACCGACATCGCCGCCGCGGTGACCGGGGGGATCGGGCTCGCGGCCAGCGGCTGCATCAACCCCACCGGGGCGTACCCGTCGATGTTCGAGCCGGTGCACGGCTCGGCGCCGGACATCGCCGGCAAGGGGGTCGCCGACCCGGTGGCCGCCGTGCTCTCCGCCGCGCTCCTGCTCGACCAGCTCGGCCACGCCGACGCCGCCGCCCGGGTGACCGGTGCGGTCGCCGCCGAGCTGGCGGCCCGGACGCCGGGCGTAGCGTTGCGCACCGACGAGGTGGGGGACCGGCTCGCCGCCCACGCGGTCGCCTGATCCCACCCGGGCGGAGCTACCCGCTGAACGACCGTTCGGGTAGGTTTCTGGAATCAGCTCGGTGCGTGGTCCCCGCGCGCCGTCCAATCGCAGGGAGGTCAGCGCGATGAGCGGTGGTGACATGCTCGATTTCGAGATCCGTCCGAATGCCGCGCCGGTATCCGCCGTCGAGCGGGCCGCCCTGCTGGCCAACCCGGGGTTCGGCCAGGTCTTCACCGACCACATGGTGACGATCCGGTACGCCGACGGCAAGGGCTGGTACGACCCCCGGGTCGAGGCCCGCGCGCCGATCCCGATGGACCCGGCGAGCGCCGTCCTGCACTACGCGCAGGAGATCTTCGAGGGGCTGAAGGCGTACCGGACGGCCGACGGTTCCGTCACCATGTTCCGCCCGGAGGCCAACGCGGCCCGGTTCGTCGAGTCCGCCCGCCGGATGGCCATGCCGGAACTGCCGGCGGAGCTGTTCGTCGAGTCGTTGCACCGGCTGGTCGAGATCGACCGGGAGTGGATCCCCGAGGCCGCCGACGCCAGCCTCTACCTGCGGCCCTTCATGTTCGCCAGCGAGGTGTTCCTCGGGGTCCGCCCCGCCAAGGAGTACCTCTACTGCGTCATCGCCTCGCCGGCCGGCGCGTACTTCGCCGGCGGCGTCAAGCCGGTCACGGTCTGGGTCTCCCCGGACTACACCCGGGCGGCCCCCGGCGGGACCGGCGCGGCCAAGTGCGGCGGCAACTACGCGGCGTCGCTCTCCGCGCAGGCGGAGGCGATCGAGGCCGACTGCGACCAGGTGGTCTTCCTGGACGCGGTGGAGCGTCGCTACGTCGAGGAACTGGGCGGCATGAACGTCTTCTTCGTCTACGACGACGGTACCGTGGTCACCCCGCCGCTGAACGGCACGATCCTGCCCGGCATCACCCGGGACGCGCTGCTCTCCCTCGCCACCGCCTCCGGGCACCAGGTGGTGGAACGCCCGATCAGCTTCGCCGAGTGGCAGGCCGACGCGGAGAGCGGCCGCCTGCGGGAGGTCTTCGCCTGCGGCACCGCCGCGGTGATCACCCCGATCGGCCGGGTGCGCTTCCCCGGTGGCGAGTTCGTGATCGGCGGTGGCGAGGCGGGACGCTCCACCACCGCCCTGCGGGAGCGGTTGGTGGCGATCCAGCGCGGCGAGGCCCCCGACCCGCACGGCTGGGTCCGCCGCATCCTCTGACCGTCGCCCGTCGCCTCTCGGTGGCGACGGGCGGCCGGCGGTCCGCGGCCACGCCCCGTCGGCTGTTGCCGGCCCCTGCCCGCCGGGCGCGTACCCGGTGGTGTCGACCGCGCGCGGTCGGGTCAGGCCGGGCCGGTGGCCAGCGGGTCGTGGAGCCGGCCGATGAACAGCGGTACGCCGGTGAGCCGGTCGTGGATGACGTACAGGAACGGCCGGTCGACGAAGAACTGCGGCCCCTGCGGGATCGACGGTGGTCGGATGATGACGGCCGACGCGGCGGCGGCCTCGGTGCCCTTCTCGTCCACCGCGATGAAGGTCTCGTGCGCGACGTTGCCGATGCGCAGGGCCGGTTCGGTGCTCATGGCGGTGAAGTCGGCCGCCGCGGTGAACGCCGTGGGCATGCCGAGGCCGCCCAGCGCGGCACCCAGGTCGGCCGGTAGGCGGAACGTCCACCGGGGCAGACGCAGCTGGACGTCGACGGTCTGGAACCCGGTCAGCACCGCGCCCAGCCACGTCGCATCGAGGTTCGCCTCGACCGCCGCGAGACCGCCCCGGGTCGGCATGACGACGGCCATGGCGAGCCCGTCGCCGGCGTACGGCACGTCGACCGCGCGCCACCCGTCGCCTTCGAGGTAGCCCATCCGGTCGAACGGCCCGCGCATGACCGGGACGTGGACGACGGTGCCGTCGTCCCTGGTGAACGGCTGCACCGCCGTGGCGGTCGCGGTGAACGGGTACTTCCAGGCCGCCTTGAGGTAGGCCGTGTTGGTCAGCACCAGGCTGCTGTCGGGGCTCACGACACCGGGCCGCAACAGCTCCGGGATCCGCGCGTCGGTCCGGTCGGACACCCAGGTGTTGATCTCCTGGCGGGCCGCCTCCGGCGTGCCGCGGAAGTCGACCGGGTGCGGCACGGCACCGTAGTAGCCGGCCAGGGTGTCCCGGAACCCGGGCCGCAGGCCCAGGTCGGGCCGCGTCCACAGGGCGTTGGCCGTGGTCAGCCGTGCCTGCCTGGTGCCGTCGCCGTCCTGGTAACGGCCGGCGAGCGTCTGGTCGAGGGTGTTGAGCCCGCTGTCGAGCGCGCGGGGTCGCGGATACGGCGCGTGGAGCACCGTGTCCATCTCGTCCGCCGTGGTCGAGCCGGCACCCGCCCTGGTCATCGCGAGCGCGAGCCCCACCGAGTACGGCGCGCACACCACGTTGCCGCCGGCGCGGCTCGACGCCAGCGTGCGGTAGAGGTCGGCCGTGAAGCCGCGGACGGCGGTCGCGGCGGGCTGTGTCGTCGCCGGCTCGGGCGGTACGCGTACCGGTTCCGTCGACGTGGACGACGGGCCGGGCCGACCGGGGCGGCCGGGGACGGCGGCAAGTGCGGCGGCGGCGAGGGGTACCGCCCGCAGGACCGATCGACGCGAGACCATGTTTCGACAGTAGGGCAGTTCCAGGGAGGAAAGCCAGGTGGAACGGCACAATTAATCGAACTTTGGCAGTATATTTAACTCGCGCGTGGTAGGAGCACCCGGTCGGCGGGACGTCCCCCCGGGCCGCGACGTCGAACCACCGCCTCCCCGTCCGGCGGGGTCCGGCCGTTCGATCGGGGTGCGGCTACTCCGGTGGGGCGGGCCGCTCCAGCAGGTGGTCGCGGAGGGCGGCGAGCTGGGCGTCGGTGACCCCGGCGTGCCGCAGGTAGTCCTCGATCGAACCGTGCCGCTGGCGGAGTTCGTCGAGGAAGAGCGCCATCGCCTCGGCGGGGGAGCCCAGGAACGGCGCGGGCGGCTTCCGGGCGTCCGGCATGGCCTCCGCCAACCAGGCGCTGAACCGTTCGGACGCCTCGGTGCTCAGCGCGTAGTCCTCGGCGATCTGCTCGTCGTCGACGCCGAGCACCGCCAGGGTCAGCGCGCAGACGATGCCGGTGCGGTCCTTGCCCGCGACGCAGTGCACCAGGACCGGCGCGTTGGCGCTGTCGGCGATCAGGCCGACCGCCTCGGCCAACCCGGCGGTGCCGGTCTCGGCGAGGTCGGCGTACCGGTCGGCGAGGTAGCGGGCCAGGCTGGTGTCCGGCTCGTGCGCCCGTAGCCCCCACTCGGCGTGCTCGGGGTGGATGTGCCGGTAGGCCAGTCCGTCCAGGTCGGGAACCCGGCCGTCCCGGTCGACCTCGGACGGGCGACGCAGGTCGATCACGGTACGGATGCCGAGGGCGGCGAAGGCATCCCGGTCGGTGCCGTCGATCCGGTGCGGAGAGTCCGACCGGTAGAGCCGGCCCCAACGGACGGCACGGCCGTCCCGGCCGGGATAGCCGCCGACGTCGCGGAAGTTGAACATCGCGGAGAACGGGATGCGGCGGCTGTCCTCGATGGGTTTCATCCGGACACGGTAACGGTCGGCGGGGCGTGTGCGCGCCCCCACCGACCGTGCTCCGTGCGCCCGGATCCGGGTGCCCTGCGCAGCCTGGACCCGGGTGCTCTGCGCGTCCGCACCCGGGTGCCCTCCGCGCCCGGCTACCGGGCGGTGCCCGGGGGCAGGTTGCCGTAGCTGTCGTCGTAGTAGCCGCCCAGCCTGTCCCGGTAGGCCGGGTCGCCGTGGCTGGTCTCGTCGTACCCGGGAGCGGCCTTGATCTGGTCCCGGGTGCGGTCGACGTGGACCTTGCGGTCGTCGTGGTCGACCTGGGCGACGGTGCCGGCGGGGAGCATCACCTTCCTGCCGAAGATCCACGGTCCGGTGTCCACGACCAGGTAGCTGCCGCCCACCTCGTGGCTGGCCTCGTCGATCCGGCCGACGCCGCCGTCGGTGGCCTCGACCCGGTAGCCGACCAGGTCGACGTCGGCGACCCCGGCCTCGTCGCGGTAGCTCCACGGGTTGAACGGCCCGCCCGGGGCGCCGCCGGCGATCGCCCCCTGCCCGTCGTCGACCATCGGGTCGGTGGTGCCGTGGGCGGCGTGCGGGTCGAGCCGGTCCATGAGAACTCCTGCCCCGACTGTCGTCGTTGTTATCGGAGAAAAGTGCTTTCCTGTCCGCATCCGGGGTACCCGGCTGTGCCGCCGAGCACACCCGTCCCGACATGTGGATTCTGCCTCCCAAAACCGGGAGCGGGTGGCAGAGTGGCGACCGTGACCAGCTCCACCCGCATTATTGGCAGCTAGCGCGCCGGCCCACCCCTCCGCCGAGCGCGCAGACCTCCCGCATCCGCGGGGGGTCTTTTTGTTGCCCCCGAAGGTCCGAAGAAGGGACTCGTGATGATGTTCCAGGTCTACGACACCACGCTGCGCGACGGTGCCCAGCGCGAGGGGCTCAGCTACTCGGTGGTCGACAAGCTCGCGGTGGCCCGGCTGCTCGACGAGTTCGGCGTCGGCTTCATCGAGGGTGGCTGGCCGGGTGCCGTACCGAAGGACACCGAGTTCTTCCGCCGGGCGCGCACCGAACTGGCCCTGCGGCACGCCCTGCTGGTCGCCTTCGGCGCGACCCGCAAGGCCGGGGTGGCCGTCGCCGACGACCCGCAGGTACGCGCGCTGCTCGACGCGCAGACCCCGGCCGTCGCCCTGGTCGCCAAGGCCGACATCCGGCACGTCGAACGCGCGCTGCGCACCACCGGCGCGGAGAACCTGGCGATGGTCCGCGACACCGTCGCCCATCTGGTCGCCGAGGGGCGGCGGGTCTTCGTCGACGGTGAGCACTTCTTCGACGGGTACCGGCACGACCCCGGGTACACCGCCTCGGTGGTCGAGACCGCGCTCGCGGCGGGGGCCGAGCGGTTCGTGCTCTGCGACACCAACGGCGGGATGCTGCCGTCCCGGGTGACCGCCGCGATCACCGACCTGACCGCGCGGACCGGGATCGCCCCGGAGTCGTTCGGCATGCACGCCCAGAACGACACCGCCTGCGCGGTGGCCAACACGGTCGCGGCCGTCGAGGCCGGGGTCCGGCACGTCCAGGGCACCGCCAACGGGTACGGCGAGCGCCCCGGCAACGCCGATCTCTTCGCCGTGGTGGCCAACCTCCAGCTCAAGCTCGGGCTGCCCGTCCTACCCGACGGCTGCCTGGAACAGATGGTGCGGGTCTCGCACGCCATCGCCGAGATCGCCAACATCGCCCCCGACACCCACCAGGCGTACGCCGGGGCCGCCGCCTTCGCCCACAAGGCGGGGCTGCACGCGAGCGCGATCAAGGTCGACCCGTTGCTCTACAACCACGTGGACCCGTCGGTGGTGGGCAACGACATGCGGATCCTGGTGACCGAGATGGCCGGCCGGGCCAGCATCGAGCTGAAGAGCCGCGAGCTGGGTCTTGACCTGGCCGGCCATCCGGACGCCGTGTCGAAGGTGACCGCCCGGGTCAAGGAGCTGGAGGCGGGCGGCTGGTCGTTCGAGGCCGCCGACGCCTCGTTCGAGCTGCTGGTCCGCTCCGAGCTGCCGGAGGCCGCCCCGGTCCGGCCGTTCGCGCTGGAGTCGTACCGGGTGCTGGTGGAGCACCGGGAGGACGGCTCGGTGGTCTCCGAGGCCACCGTGAAGATCCGGGTACGCGGTGAGCGGGTGATCGCCACCGCCGAGGGCAACGGCCCGGTCAACGCCCTCGACGAGGCGCTGCGGGTCGGGATGTCCAAGCACTACCCCGAGCTGCGGCACTTCGAGTTGGCCGACTACAAGGTGCGCATCCTGGAGGGCACCCACGGCACCGGCGCGGTGACCCGGGTGCTGGTGGAGACCGCCGACGGCACCGGCCGGGACTGGACCACCGTCGGGGTGCACCCCAACGTGGTCGAGGCGTCCTGGCACGCGCTGGTCGACGCCCTCACCTACGGCCTCGATCAGGCAGCCGTCCCCAACGGCCATTCATGAATGGTCCGGCGTTCACCTTTCGCAATTTTGAGAATCGTTTTTCGAATGGCGAAACGCAATGATCAACTGTTGACGGTCCCCTTTTGGCGGTGTTACGTTTCCTCGTGGTTGAGGCGCCACAACGGAGCGTGGTAATCCCTGTTCAAGCCGGGTGTGTGGGGTTGGTCGACAGACAATTCCGTCCCGGCGGGGGCTATCTGCTCCCGCCTTTTCCGGCTTGCCCGCAGTAACCATCCGGCCCGCCGCACGGTGGGTCGGCCGTATCGCCACGGTCACAAAAGGGAGACCTGTCATGGCCACATTCTTCAGGCGTAAGGCGGCGGCGGTGACGCTCGGCGTCCTGGCGCTCACCCTGGCCGGCGGCGGGATCGCCGTCGCACAACCGGCGACCAAGGCCCCGGCCGAGGTGGCTCAACCGGGTGCCCGGGCGGCCGGTGCCACCGGTCAGCCGCCGGTGACGGCAGCCGAAGCCAAGCAGGCCCGCGCGGCACTGAAGGCCGCGCTCGCCCCGCCGGCCTCCGGCTCGGTCGCCTGGGCGGTCGTCGCCAGCGACGGCACCCTGCTCCAGCACTCGGCGAACGTCGTGTCGTCGACCAGGTACGGCACCGGGCAGTACCAGGTGCTGCTCGACTACAGCGTGGTCGGCAAGGCGTTCCAGGCCACCATCGGCACCAACGACCAGTTCAACGTGCCACCGGCCGGCGAGGTCTCGGTAGCCCCGCGCAACCAGACCCCGAACGGCGTCTTCATCCAGACGTACAGCTCCGGCGGATCGGTCTCGAGCAAGCCGTTCCACCTGTTCGTCGCCAACTGACGCGCGCCCGCGTCGACGGTGCCGGCCCCCGCTCCGGGGGTCGGCACCGTCCGTCGTGGAGTCCCCGGCACCGCCGGTGACCGCCCCCCGGCGGCCGGCCCGTCGTCGTCGGCGGTGGCCCCAGGCCGCTCCCCGGCGGCGGTGGCCCCAGGCCGCTCCCCGGCGGCGGTGGCCCCGGGCCGCCGCTCCGCACCCCGACCGGGGTCGATGGACCGGGCGGGGGCGAACGGCCGGGACGAGATTGCCGCCCGAACGGGCGGGTCGTCCCGGTCCGGTGGTGAAAGGGCCTGCCAGGGGCGGAATTTCCGACGTTTGCCTACCCACCGCCCCGGGAAGCAAGCACCGTGACGGACATCTCGGACACCCTGGCCAGCCTGCCCAGCGCGGTCGAAGCCGACGCGGCGGGCGCGGAGTTGGAACAGACCCTCTTCGAGGTCAGACGCGTGATCGTCGGGCAGGACCGGCTCGTCGAGCGACTGCTCACCGCGCTGATCGCCGACGGCCACTGCCTCCTCGAAGGGGTGCCCGGCGTCGCCAAGACGCTGGCCGCGCAGACCCTGGCCACCGTCGTCGGCGGCACCTTCACCCGCATCCAGTTCACCCCCGACCTGGTCCCCTCCGACATCGTCGGCACCCGGATCTACCGCGCCTCGACCGAGAGCTTCGACGTCGAACTCGGCCCGATCATGGCCAACCTGGTGCTCGCCGACGAGATCAACCGGGCCCCGGCCAAGGTCCAGTCGGCGCTGCTGGAGGCGATGGCCGAGCGGCAGGTCACCATCGGCGGGCGGAGCTGGCCGGTGCCGGAGCCCTTCCTGGTGCTGGCCACCCAGAACCCGATCGAGTCCGAGGGGGTGTACCAGCTCCCCGAGGCACAACGCGACCGCTTCCTCATGAAGGTCGTCGTCGACTACCCGGGCGACGCCGACGAACTGGCCATCCTCTACCGGATGAGCAGCGACCGGCCCCGCCCGCGCCGGGTGCTCGACCCGGCCCGGCTGCGCGACTACCAGCGCCGGGCCGCCCACGTCTTCGTGCACCACGCGCTCGCCGAGTACGTGGTCCGGCTGATCCTGGCCACCCGCGACCCGGGCCGCTTCGGGCTGCCGGAGATCGCCCCGTTGCTGGCGTACGGGGCCAGCCCCCGGGCCACCCTCGGTCTGGTCGCCGCCGCCCGCGCCCAGGCGCTGCTGCGGGGCCGCGAGTACGTGCTGCCCGAGGACGTCCGTGAACTCGCGGTCGACGTGCTCGCCCACCGGCTGGTGCTCTCCTTCGACGCGGTGGCCGACGGGGTCTCCGCGGAGGCGGTGGTGCACCGGCTGGTCCAGGCGGTCCCGCCGCCGGTGCTCGCCACCGGCCACCCCGAGTACGCGCCCGCCCTGGGGGCGGCGTGAGACCGCCGACCGCTGCCGTGCCGGCCGACCCGACGCTGGCCGACCTCGCCCCCGCACAGCGGCTGCGCCGGCTCGAACTCACCGTCACCCGCCGGCTGGACGGGCTGCTCCAGGGCCAGTTGCGCGGCCTGCTGCCCGGCCCCGGCAGCGAACTCGCCGGCAGCCGCGAGTACCGCCCCGGCGAGGACGAGGTACGCCGGATGGACTGGGCGGTCACCGCCCGGACCACCGTCCCGCACGTCCGCGAGGTCGACGCCGACCGCGAGCTGACCACCTGGCTGCTGGTCGACGCCAGCCCCAGCATGGAGTACGGCACCGCCGAGCTGGACAAACGGGAACTCTCGGTGGCCGCCGTCGCCGCGGTCGGCTTCCTGACCGCCGGGACCGGCAACCGGCTCGGCGCCCTGGTGCTCGGCACCGACGGGCTGCGCCGGTTCCCGGCCCGCTCCGGGCGTACCCACCTGCTGCGCCTGCTCCGCGCGCTGCTGCACGCCCCCCGGGCGGACGCGGACGCCCGGCCGACCGGCGGCCCCGACCTGGCGGGCGCCTTCACGACGGTGCCCCGGGTCGCCGTGCGACGGGGGCTGGTGGTGGTGGTCTCCGACTTCCTCGACGGTCTCCCCGACGAGTACGACGCCCCGCCCCCCTGGGAGTCGGCGCTGCGCCGCCTCACCGCCCGGCACCAGGTGCTCGCGGTCGAGGTCACCGACCCGCGTGAGTGGGAACTGCCCGACGTCGGCCTGGTCACCCTGGTCGACCCGGAGAGCGGCCGGTGCCGCGAGGTGTGGACCGGGGATGCCGAGCTGCGCCGCCGGTACGCCGACGCCGCCGCCGCGCAACGCGCCCAGGTGGCCCGGGTGTTGCGCCGCAGCGGGGCCGGGCACCTGGCGTTGCGGACCGACCGGGACTGGACCGCCGACATCGTGCGGCACGTGTACGCCCAACGCCGGCTGGCCACCGCGTCCGCCGCGTCCCGGGGCGGTGTCGCGTGAACTGGCAGTCACCGCTGCGGCTCCTGCTGCTGCTCGGGGTGGCCGCGCTGGCCGCCGGCTACCTGCTGGCCCAGCGCCGACGCAGCCGGTACGCGGTCCGCTTCACCAACCTGCGGCTGCTCGACCGGGTCGCCCCGCAGCGACCGGCCTGGCGGCGGCACGTGCCCGCCGGTCTGTTCCTGGCCATGCTGGCGCTGCTGGTGGTGGGCTTCGCCCGGCCCACCGCCGAGGTGCGGGTGCCCCGGGAACGGGCCACCGTGATGGTCGCCGTGGACGTCTCCACCTCGATGCTCGCCACCGACGTGGAACCGGACCGGTTGACCGCCGCCAAGGAGGCCGCCCGGACGTTCGTCGACGGGCTGCCCGACGAGTTCAACGTGGGGCTGGTCGCGTTCGCCGGCAGCGCGGCGGTGCTGGTGCCGCCGAGCACCGACCGGGGCGCGCTGCACGACGGGATCGACCGGCTCGCCGAGGGGATCACCGGGGTCCAGGGCACCGCCATCGGCGAGGCGATCAGCGCCTCCCTCGGCGCGGTCAAGAGCCTCGACGAGAAGGCGGCCGAGCAGCCGCCGCCGGCCCGGGTCATCCTGCTCTCCGACGGGGCGAACACCTCCGGCGCGGACCCGATGGAGGCGGCCTCGGCGGCCGTCGCGGCGAAGGTGCCGGTGCACACCATCTCGTTCGGCACCCCGGGCGGGTTCGTCGACCGGGGTGGCCGGCCGATCCAGGTGCCGGTCGACGGGCAGACCCTCCGGGCGGTCGCCGACGAGACCGGGGGCGGGTTCCACGAGGCGGGCAGCAGCGCCGAACTGCGCGACGTCTACGAGGACATCGGCTCCTCGGTCGGCTACCGCAAGGAACGTCAGGACATCTCCGCCCGGTTCATCGGGCTCGGACTGGTCTTCGCCATGGGTGCGGCGGCCGGATCGATGCGCTGGTTCTCCCGCCTCCCCTGAGGTGGGGACGGCGTGGTTCCTGTCCGTCGCAGCGCACAGTGAGGAGGACGTATGGCAGTACGGACCGGTCTGGGGGAGCCCCGGGGCCCCTGGTTCCTCTCACCCGACCTGGGACCGGACGGCCGGCACCGGTGGGACGTACCGGGGCCGGGGGAGGACCCGTCCCGACGACGGTGGCGGGGCCGGTTGTGGACCGCCGCCGCGGTGGTCGCCCTCTCCACCGTCTCCGGCGCGGCGGCCGGCGGCTGGGTCGCCGGTCAGGACGGTGCCGGCCCGACGGCGGCCTCCGCCGCCCCGGTGCCGGCGGAACTGGTCACCGCCGCCCAGAAGACCGTTCCGGGGGTGGTGTCCGTCCTGGTCGGCGGCGGTGTCGCCGGGCGGTCGGCGACCGGCTCCGGCTTCGCCATCGACAACGAGCAGCACATCGTCACCAACGACCACATCCTGGCCAAGGGGGCCGGTGGCGCGGTGACCGTGGAGATGCCGGACGGCCGCCGGTACGCCGCCGACGTGGTGGGCCGCGAACCCGGCAGCGACCTGGCGGTCCTGAAGGTGCCGTCGGCCGCCGGGTTGGCCCCGCTGCCGCTGGCCAAGCCCCGGTCCACCCGGGTCGGCGAGCCGGTGCTCGCGGTCGGCTCGCCGCTCGGCCTGGCCGGCACGGTGACCGCCGGGATCGTCAGCGCCCTGAACCGGCAGGTACGGCTGGGCACCAGCCGGCGCAGCGCGGTGCAGACCGACGCGTCGATCAACCCGGGCAACTCCGGTGGCCCCCTGGTCAACGCCCGGGGCGAGGTGGTCGGGGTGAACACGGCGATCGCCACCATCGACGGCAGCGGCTCGATCGGCATCGGCTTCGCGATCCCCATCGACCAGGTGCAGCAGACCGCCGACACCATCATCGGCAAGGGCGGCTGAGCCCGCTGCGGGTGTGGTGGCCCGCGTGCCCGGTGACCGTGCCGCACGGTGTCGGCCGGGGGCGTTAGCCTCGCGGGGTGGACGACGGACTGCGGGTGACCGACCGGTGGACCGTGCCCGCCGCCGAGCTGCGGGAACGGTTCTCCCGCTCGTCCGGCCCCGGCGGGCAGGGGGTCAACACCACCGACTCCCGGGTCGAGCTGAGCTTCGACCTGGCCGGCACCACCGGTCTGCCTCCGGCGCTGCGCGAACGCGCCCTGGAACGGCTCGCCGGCCGGCTGGTCGACGGGGTGCTCACCATCGCCGCCAGCGAGCACCGCGCGCAGTTGGCCAACCGGGAGGCGGCCCGGGAGCGGCTGGCCGCGTTGCTGCGCGAGGCGGTGGCCCCACCGCCACCACCCCGACGGCCCACCCGGCCCTCGCGGGGTGCCAAGGAACGCCGCCTCGCCGACAAGAAACGCCAGTCGCAGCGCAAACGGGACCGCCGCGCCGACAGCGACTGAGCCTTCACGGCCGACCACCCGCGCCCCAACCGCCACCACAGCCCCCATGGCGGACCCCGGGCCGCTCCGCCTCGGGGATCCGGTGCGGGTGCCCGTGATCCACTACGTCTCACGGGCAGCCGGCGCGGCGTGTCGTGTCGCCCACCTGTAGACGATCATGACCGTCCCGGGGTGCCGCCCCGCGTCGAAGCGCTTCGCCAGGATGCGGGAGGGCGTTGAGTCGGGGCATCCGGTCTGTTGAGATGTGCGTGGGAGCAACCGGGCCGTCACCGACCGCACGCCGTCACGTGACAGGAGTCCCCTCAGCATGCTCCGAAGGCCGTTCCTCTCCGCTCTGCTCGCCGCCCTCGCGGCCGTCCCCCTCACCCTGCTCGTCGGGCTGGTCGCCGCCCCGGCGGCCCGGCCCGCCGCCGCCATCCCACTGCGGGTGATGCCTCTCGGCGACTCGATCACCGGCTCGCCCGGCTGCTGGCGGTCCATCCTCTGGAACCGGCTCCAGTCGACCGGCCACACCGACGTGGACTTCGTCGGCACCCTCGGCCCACAGGGCTGCGGCCAGCCGTACGACGGGGACAACGAGGGCCACGGCGGTTACCTGGTGACCAACGTGGCCAACCAGAACCTGCTGCCCGGCTGGCTCGCCGCCACCCACCCCGACATCGTGCTGATGCACTTCGGCACCAACGACGTGTGGAGCAACATCGCGCCGGCCACCATCCTCACCGCGTACTCGAGGCTGGTCGACCAGATGCGGACCAGCAACCCGGCGATGCGGATCATCGTCGCGAAGATCATCCCGATGGCCCCGTCGAGCTGTGCCGAGTGCGGGCAGCGGGCGGTGGCGCTGAACGCCGTGATCGACGGCTGGGCGGCGGGCAAGACCACCGCCGCGTCGCCGATCGTGGTGGTCGACCAGTGGACCGGGTTCAGCACCACCACCGACACCTACGACGGGGTGCACCCCAACGCGGCCGGCGACCAGAAGATGTCCGACCGGTGGTACCCGGCGCTGGTGGCCGCGCTCGGCGGCGCCACCCCGACCAGCACCCCGACGGGCAGCCCCACCCCGACCGGCACCCCCACGCCCAGCCCCACGGTCAGCCCCACCGGATCGCCCACGGTGGACCCGCCGACCACCTCGCCGCCGGCCGGGACCGGCTGCACCGCCGGGTTCCGGATCACCAACCAGTGGCAGGGCGGCTACCAGGGCGAGGTGACGGTGCGTAACACCGGTGCCGCGCGGACCACCGGCTGGCGGGTCGCGTTCACCCTGCCCGCCGGGCAGCAGATCACCCAGGCGTGGAATGTCGAGCTGACCCAGACCGGCAGCGCGGTCACCGCCCGGAACGTGGGCTGGAACGGCGCGCTCGCTCCGGCCGCCGAGGTCACCTTCGGATTCCTCGGCACCAGCACCGGCACCGCCACCGCACCGGCGGCGACCTGCACCGCCAGTTGACCCGTCGGGGATCCGGGCCGGTCACGGCCCGGATCCCCGGAACCGGTGGGGCTCAGGCAGGGGTCGTGCCGGCGAGGTCCAGGGCGGCCAGCAGCCGGGTGCGCAGCACGGCGGCCTGCTCGGCGAAGCCGCGTTGCGCCGCCGCGTACTCGGCCCGCCCCTCGGGGGTCTCCACCTGGACCGGGGGATAGCCGAGGGCGGCCAGGTCGTACGGGCTGGCCCGCATGTCCAGCGCCCGGATCCGCCGGGCCAGCGCGAAACAGTCCGCGACCAGCTCCGAGGCGACCAGCGGGGAGAGCTTGTACGCCCACTTGTAGAGGTCCATGTTGGCGTGCAGGCAACCCGGCTGCTCCAGCGCGTGCTGGGTCTGCCGGGTCGGCTGGAGCACGTTCAGCGGCCGGGCCGGTGCGGTGAAGAACCGGAACGCGTCGAAGTGGCTGCACCGCACGCCCCGGTCCCGCACCACCTCGGCGGTGCGTTCCGGGCTGAGCCGCAGCGGCCAGGCGTTGTGCCGGACCTCCTCCTGGGTCTGCCGGTAGACCATCGCCCACTCGTGCATCCCGAAGCAGCCCAGGTGCGCCGGTCGTCCGGCGGTGGCCACCAGCAGCTCCCGGATCCAGGCGATCGACTCGGCGCGTCGGTCGCGTACCCGGTCGGTGGCGAGGGTGACCCCGGCGGGGTCGGCGCGGTAGTCGGGGCCGAACTCGGCCGGGTCGGCGTCGCGCAGCAGCACGCCGACGCCCGGGTGCCAGCGGCGCAGCTGCGCCGGCCGGTACGAGTAGTAGGTGAAGAGGAAGTCCTCCACCGGGTGCCGGCCGCCGGTGCGGCGACGGGCCAGGTGCGGGTCCAGCCAGGCGGCCACCCGCGCCTGGTGGGCGGCCCGCCGGGCCTGCCAGTCGGCCGCGTCGAGGGCGGCGGGAACGAGGGCGGCGGTCACCCCCTCAGGGTACGGCCGCCGCCCGGTCACCCCTTCGGGACACGGCCGCCGCCCGTCGGCGGATCAGGGCACGTCCACCCGGACCCCGGCGGAGAACACCCCGCTACGCAGCTCCAACTGCTGCGGCTTCTGCGTCCCGTGCACGGTGAAGACGAGCGGCAGCACCACCCGGCTGCCCCCCGGGACCGGTTCGGCGAAGACGTCCCGGCCCAGGTTCGCCAGCCGGGTGGCGTCCTCGTCGGTGCTGACCCAGGTCCCGCCCGGCAGGTACGCCCGCTGGAGCTGACCGTGCCAGCTCTGCTGTTCCGGGGTGACGTTGCGCACCCCGACGGTGGCCTGGCACCGCTGGTCCACCGCCGACGCGGTACCGCAGACCACCCGGTAGACGGTGAACTCGAACGCCTCCTCCCGCAGCGGGGTGCCGACGGTCCCGGTCGTCGTGGTGCCCGTCCACGCCCCGGCGGTCGGTTGCTTGCTGGTGTCGATCGCGGCCACCTGCCGGGTGGCCGTCCAGGTGGCCGCGGAGACCACCCCGGCCAGCACCGCCGCGGCCACCCCCACCACCAGCCACACCGACGGGCTGCGTGGCCGCCCGGGGCGGCCCGGGGTGGCGGGTCGCGGGTACACCGTCCCACCGCCCGGGGACGCCGGCCCACCGGCGTACGGTGGCATGCCGACCGCCGCCGGGGCGGTGCCGGTCGGTGCGATGCCACCGGCCCGCCGCCGGGCCCGCAGCCACCACCAGAGCCCGCCGGCCAGCAGCGCCAGCACCACCAGCGCCGCGCCGAGCAGGATCAGGGGCTGCCGCCAGACCGGAGTCGCGGGCACCACCGCCTCCGGGGCCGCCGCGCTGCGCCAGGTGGCGGTCGCGCAGTCGTACGGCTGGTCGCCGTCCCTGGTGTAGGCGCAGGCCGGTGCGGTCAGCTCCTGGCCGGGTGCGGTGGCGGCCAGGGCGGTGTCGAGGGTCCGGGTCGCCCCGGCCGGTACGACGAGCCGCCAGGTGACCTCCCCGCCGCCGGACGACCCGCGTGGCCGGGTGGCCAGCCCACCCGCGCTGACCGCGGTGGTCGACGTGTTGGCCGGCAGTTCCTGGCGGACCATCGTCTGCACCGCCGAGTCGCCGGTGTTGCGGACCAGGATCCGGTAGCCGGGCACCGGGGTCGCGGCCGGTGCCACGGCGACGGTGAGCTGCGGCGCCGGCCGGGGCGCACCCGGGTTGCCGGCGGTGGTCATCCCCGGGGCCGGTGCCGACGGGGTCACCGGGATCACCGCGCCGCTGGCCGCCACCCCGGGCGCGGCCCGCGCCCCCCGCTGCGGGGCCGCGACCCCGACCGGGGCTGCCGTCGTCGGGTTCGGCGCTGCGCCCGCCGGTGCCGCCGCCGCGGTCCGTGGAATCGGCCTCGCTGTCCCCGGTGTCGCCGCCGGGCTCGGCGTTGTCGTCGCCGCTGCTGCCGCCGGTGTCGCCGTCGCGGTCGCGGTCGCCGGGTTCTCCCCGGGACCGGGCAGCGCCGGTACGGCGGCGAGAATGCCCAGGCAGTTCACGAAGACCGCGAGGACCCTGTGGTGTCGTCTCGATGCAGGCATACCAACGAACCTCCGACGCCGACGGTATGAGCGGAGACCCTCCGCCCGGGTACGAAGCGTCGAACCCCACCCGCGGCGGCGACCGATGCCCTAAGCTGCGCCGACGACCGCCCGACTGACCGCCCGGTGGCCGACGGTGCCGGCTGCCGTGGGGCTAGATTGGCCGGGTGCGTATCGCTCGTTTCGCTCATGCCAAGGGAATGTCGTTCGGAGTCGTCGAGGGGGAGGCGGAGGGCGGACCACAGGGTCTGACCATCGCCGAGATCGAGGGCCACCCGTTCGGGCAGCTCCAGTTCTCCGGTGCCCGCTGGGCCCTGCCCGACGTGCGGCTGCTCTCGCCGATCCTGCCCAGCAAGGTGGTCTGCGTCGGGCGTAACTACGCCGAGCACGCCGCCGAGCACGGCAGCGAGGTGCCGACGGAGCCGTTGCTCTTCCTCAAGCCGTCCACCTCGGTGATCGGTCCCCGGGACGCGATCCGGCTGCCGGTCTTCAGCAGGCAGGTCGAGCACGAGGCCGAGCTGGCCGTGGTGATCGGGGCACCCGGCGCCCGCCGGGTCGACCGGGCCACCGCCGCTCGGGCCATCTTCGGCTACACCTGCGCCAACGACGTGACGGCCCGGGATCTCCAGCGGTCCGACGGGCAGTGGACCCGGGCCAAGGGCTTCGACTCGTTCTGCCCCCTCGGTCCCTGGATCACCACCGACGTCGACGTCACCGACCTGGAGGTCCGCTGCGAGGTGGGCCGTAATCCCGACGAGATGGAGGTACGCCAGCTCGGCCGGACCAAGGACATGGTGTTCGACGTGCCGGCGCTGGTGTCGTACATCTCGCACGTGATGACGCTGCTTCCCGGGGACGTGGTGCTGACCGGCACCCCGGCCGGGGTTAGTCCCCTCACCGATGGGGATACGGTCACCGTACGGATCGAAGGGATCGGCGAACTCACCAACTCGGTGGTGCCGGTCGGCTGACCGTCTGAGCCCCTGTTTCCGCAGCTCAAGGGCGGTTTGGGGGGATCGGATTTGGCCTGTTGGCGCGGGGAGGGTAAAGTTCCATCCCGGCGCCGCAAGGGGCCAATGGGGTATGGGGTAATTGGCAGCCCAACTGATTCTGGTTCAGTTAGTCTAGGTTCGAGTCCTGGTACCCCAGCGCAACCGCGGGTTCACCCGAATCCGTGGACGCTGGATTCTGACGGAGTTCCGCTCCCTCCCCGCACGGGGTCGAAGTTGATCTCTGATAGAGTGCAGCTTCCCCGCCCTGCCGGGTGGGGAAGCACGAGCTATGTTCTGGCCCCGTCGTCTAGTGGCCCAGGACGCCGCCCTCTCAAGGCGGTAGCGCCGGTTCGAATCCGGTCGGGGCTACAACGCTGGCAGCCCGTCCCACTCGGTTGGGGCGGGCTTCTTCGTGTCCGGAGTGCTCCCTGTCGCGACGTACCGCCTCCCGGTGTCCTGCCGCAGCGCCGGCTCGGTCGACCCCCGGGCGGCCGACCCCCGTCGTGGGTGCCGGGTGCGGGTGCCGCTAGACTACTGCCACACCGCCCGGTCGGGTGGTGAAGCAGGAAAAGTGCCTGGCCCCGTCGTCTAGTGGCCCAGGACGCCGCCCTCTCAAGGCGGTAGCGCCGGTTCGAATCCGGTCGGGGCTACCACACGATCGGCCCGTCTCGCGTCCCGAGGCGGGCCGATCGCCGTTCCGCCACCTCCCGGCCCCACCCGATCACCGGTGGGGTGGGGCTCGGTCGGTGGGGAGTCAGAGGCCGGAGAGGCGTTGGCCGGCGCGGACGACGGCCATGGCGTGGCGTTCGCCGGGGCGGCGGCCGAGGCGTTCGATCGGGCCGGAGATGCTGATCGAGGCGATCACCCGTCCGGTGCGGTCCCGGATGGGGGCGGAGACGCTCGCCACACCGGGCTCGCGTTCGGCGACGCTCTGCGCCCAGCCCCGGCGGCGTACCTCGGCGAGGGTGCGGCCGGTGAACTTGGACCGGGGCAGCAGCGGCATGACGGCCTCGGGAGGCTCCCAGGCGAGCAGGATCTGCGCCGCGGAGCCGGCGGTCATCGGCAGCACCGAGCCGACCGGCACGGTGTCCCGCAGGCCGCTGGCCCGTTCGGCGGCGGCCACGCAGACCCGCTCGTCGGCCCGGCGCAGGTAGAGCTGGGCGCTCTCCCCGGTGGCGTCGCGCAGCGCGGCCAGCAGCGGCTCGGCGGCGGTCAGCAGGACGTCCGGGGCGGCGTTGGCCAGTTCGCCGAGCCGGGGCCCGGGACGCCATCGCCCCTGGGTGTCCCGGACCAGCATCCGGTGGATCTCCAGGGCCTGGGCCAGCCGGTGTGCGGTGGCCCGGGGCAGCTTGGTGCGTTCAACGAGTTCGGCCAGACTCGCGCCGTCGACACAGGCGGCCAGGATGACCACCGCCTTGTCGAGGACGCCGACACCGCTCATACTGTGTCCCACAAGCCGAAATTTACCTCCCAGAATTTAGGATGTCCAGATGGTGGGAGTCACTCAACCGAGGACCCTGGCCGAAAAGGTCTGGGACGCACACGTCGTACGGACCGCGCAGGGCGAGCCGGACCTGCTCTACATCGACCTGCACCTGCTGCACGAGGTGACCAGTCCGCAGGCGTTCGACGGGCTGCGCCTGGCCGGTCGGCAGGTCCGTCGTCCCGACCTCACGCTCGCGACCGAGGATCACAACACCCCGACCGGGTACGACGATCCCGCGTTCCGGCTGCGCCGTGGTGACCTGCTGACGATCGCCGACCCGACGTCGCGTACCCAGATCGAGACGTTGCGCCGCAACTGCGCCGAGTTCGGCCTGCGGCTGCACCCCCTGGGCGACGAGAACCAGGGGATCGTGCACGTGATCGGCCCGCAGCTGGGCGTCACCCAGCCCGGCATGACGATCGTCTGTGGCGACTCGCACACCGCCACCCACGGCGCGTTCGGCGCGCTGGCCTTCGGCATCGGCACCAGTGAGGTCGAACACGTCCTGGCCACGCAGACCCTGCCGCAGGCCCGGCCGAAGACCATGGCGGTCAACGTCACCGGTCAGCTCGGCCCCGGCGTCACCGCCAAGGACCTGGTCCTCGCGCTGATCGCGCAGGTGGGCACGGGCGGTGGGCGCGGCCACATCGTGGAGTACCGGGGCGAGGCGATCCGGGCGCTGTCCATGGAGGGCCGGATGACGGTGGCGAACATGTCCATCGAGTGGGGCGCCAAGGCGGGCCTGATCGCGCCGGACGAGACGACCTTCGCGTACCTCAAGGGTCGGCCGCACGCGCCGGCCGGGGCCGACTGGGACGCGGCGCTGGCCTACTGGCGGACGCTGCCCACCGACGACGGCGCGACCTTCGACGCCGAGGTGACCCTGGACGCGAGCCGGATCACCCCGTTCGTCACCTGGGGCACCAACCCCGGTCAGGGTGCGCCGCTGGGTGCGGTCGTGCCGGATCCGGAGGACTTCGGCACCGACGCCGAGCGGACCGCCGCGCGCCGGGCGCTGGAGTACATGGACCTCACCCCCGGGACGCCGCTGCGGGACCTCGCCGTCGACGTGGTCTTCGTCGGCTCCTGCACCAACGGCCGGCTGGAGGACCTGCGGGCCGCCGCCGACGTGCTGCGCGGCCACCGGGTCGCCGACGGGGTACGGATGCTGGTGGTGCCGGGTTCCGCCGCCGTGCGGGAGGCCGCCGAGGCGGAGGGCCTGGACAAGGTCTTCGCCGACGCCGGGGCGGAGTGGCGGTTCGCCGGCTGCTCGATGTGCCTGGGCATGAACCCGGACACGCTGAAGCCCGGCGAGCGTTCGGCGTCGACCTCCAACCGCAACTTCGAGGGTCGGCAGGGCCGGGGTGGGCGTACCCACCTGGTGTCCCCGCAGGTCGCCGCCGCCACGGCCGTGACCGGCCGGCTCTCCGCCCCCGCCGACCTGTAGAAGGGCAGCCGCGAGATGGACAAGTTCACCACCCACACCGGCACCGCCGTGCCGCTGCGCCGCTCCAACGTGGACACCGACCAGATCATCCCGGCCGTGTACCTCAAGCGGGTGACCCGGACGGGTTTCGCCGACGGCCTGTTCAACGCGTGGCGGGAGGACCCCGCATTCGTGCTCAACAACCCGGCCTATTCCGGCGCCTCGATCCTCGTGGCCGGGCCGGAGTTCGGCACCGGGTCGTCCCGCGAGCACGCTGTCTGGGCGCTGCGCGACTGGGGTTTCCAGGCGGTCGTCTCCCCCCGGTTCGGTGACATCTTCCGGGGCAACTCGCTCAAGGAAGGGCTCCTTCCGGTCGAGTTGGAACTGGCCGCGGTCGAGCAGATCTGGCAGTTGGTGGAAGCCGACCCGACCACGCCGGTGACCGTCGACCTGACCACCCGCGAGGTCCGGGTCGGCGGGTCCACCTGGTCGTTCCCGCTCGACGACCACAGCCGTTGGCGGCTGATGGAGGGCCTGGACGACATTGGACTCACCCTCCGGCACCTCGCCGACATCGAGGCGTACGAGGCGGGTCGGCCGTCGTTCACCCCGGCCGTGCGCTAGCCGTACGACCGATTTCCGTACGGTTTTCGCCCCCACCGGTTCATCCGGTGGGGGCGAATCCGTTACGACACAAGGGCTTTTTTCCACCGAATGTTTGTGTCCAGGCAGCACAGGGCATACGGTGCGCGCAGAATGGCTCGCGTCGAGTCAGTTGCACAATCGGGAGGAAGTCGTGAACAAGGCCGAGCTCATCGAGGCGCTCGCCGCTCGCCTGGGGGACCGGAAGTCGGCGACGGCGGCGCTCGACGCGGTCCTCGCCGAGGTCCAGGCGGCGGTCACCAAGGGCGACAAAGTGGCGATCACCGGATTCGGATCGTTCGAGAAGCGTGTCCGGGCGGCGCGAACAGCGCGCAACCCGCGTACCGGTGAGGCGGTGAAGGTCAAGAAGACATCCGTCCCGGCCTTCAAGCCGGGCGCCGGTTTCAAGGAGATGGTGGCCACCGGCAAGGTGCCGAAGACCGCCGCTCCGGCGAAGAAGACCACCACCGCGGCGGCCAAGGCCACCACGGCGAAGGCGACGGGTGCCAAGGCCACTGCCGCCAAGGCCACCGGGACGAAGGCGACCGGTGCCAAGGCCACCGGGACGAAGGCGACCGGTGCCAAGGCGACGGGGGCGAAGGCGACCGGGGCCAAGACCACCGCCGCCCGGAAGACCACGGCGACGGCCGCCAAGAAGACCACGGCGACCGCCGCCCGCAAGACCACCGCGGCGAAGGCCACCAAGGCCGCCACCGCGACCAAGGCGGCCACCAAGAAGGCCGCTCCGGCGAAGAAGACCACGGCGGCCGCGTCGGCCACCGCCCGGAGCGCACCGGCCAGGAAGACGACCACCGCGGCCAAGTCCACGGCGGCCAAGGCCACCACCGCGAAGAAGGCGCCCGCCAAGAAGGCGCCGGCGAAGCGGACCGCCGCCAAGCGGTGATCTGCGGGTACGACGGAACGGGCGTCCACCACACCGGTGGACGCCCGTTCCCGTGTGCTCAGAGGCGGTCGGCGGCGAGCAGCCGGTCGGCGGCGAAGGCCAGCAGCCAACCCCCGCCCTTGGCGGTGCCGAAGTCGTCCTCCCGCCCGGTCAGCCGGGCCAACGCCCCCGGGATCACCTTGCCCTGGCTGCACACCGCGACCGGTTCCCCGGCGGCGGCCAGCCCGGCCAGCCGGCCGGCGGCGGCCAGCGCGCACTCGTCGACCTGCTGACCCGGCTTCGGCTCGTCGAAGTCCCCGCACACCTCGATCGGCAGGTCCAGCAGGGCGGCCGCCGAATCCAGGGTCTGCACACAGCGGCGGGGCGAGGCCGACAGCAGCCGGACCGGGCGGACCAGGGCGACCAGCGGGGCCAGCAGCCGGGCCTGGGCGACACCCTCGGCGTCCAACGGTCGGGCGGTGTCCGGCCCGGACCAGGTGGCCCGCCGGCCGGCGTGCGCGTGCCGGACCAGCGCCACCGTGCCGGTCACCGGTGGCAGGGCGGCGAACGCGGCCAGCACCTGGGCGTCGTGCGGGTAGCTGACCCGCCCGATCGCCGCCTCGACGTCGAGCCAGCACACGTCGTCGACCTCGGTGTCCGGCTGGAAACCGCCGGTGTCCACCGCCCGCATCGACCAGTAGTCGACCACCTTGGGCCGCCCCTCGCTGCGGTACCGCGCGCTGGGCAGCCGGACCTGCGGCACGGCCCGGACGTCGGACTCCTCGGCCACCTCCCGGACGGCGGCCAGCAACGGATGCTCGCCGGGGTCCAGCTTGCCCTTGGGCAGTGACCAGTCGCCGTAGCGGGGCCGGTGCACCAGGCAGACCTCGACCCCGCCGTGGCCGGAGGGCCGCCAGGCCACCCCACCGGCCGCCCGGATACCGGTCGCTTCCTGCTCCGTCATCTGGTCACCCTACGTCCGGGGATTGCGTGGTGACGGCCGCCCGCCCGGCTTCCCGGACAGCCACCCGGGGCCAGCCGGCGGAACCGGTCCGCCGCCCGGGGGTCAGCCGGCGGAGCTGCCCACCCGGCGCAGCAGCAGCTCCTGGAGGTCGTGCAGCGGTTCCTCGCCGGTGCCGGTACGCCGGGTCCAGGTGCCGTCGGCGGCCAGCTCGAAGGCGTCCACCTCGGGGCTCATCGCGTACCCCATCACCTGGTCGAGTTCGGCCCGCGCCACCGGATCGCTGACCTGCACCAGCGCCTCGACCCGGCGGTCGAGGTTGCGGTGCATCAGGTCGGCCGACCCCATCCAGAACTCGGCGTCGCCGTTGTTGCCGAACCGGAAGATCCGGGAGTGTTCCAGGAACCGGCCGAGGATCGAGCGGACCCGGATGTTCTCCGACAGGCCCGGCACCCCCGGCCGCAGGGTGCACATGCCCCGGATCAGCAGGTCCACGTGGACGCCGGCCCGCGACGCCCGGTAGAGCGCGTCGGTGATCTCCTCGTCGACCAGCGAGTTCACCTTGAACTGCACCAGCCCCGGCATGCCCAGCCGGACGTGGGCGATCTCCCGTTCGATCCGCTCGATCAGGCCGCTACGGATGCCCTGCGGGGCGACCAGCAACCGTCGGTACGCGGTCTGCCGGCTGTACCCGGTGAGCACGTTGAACAGGTCGGTCAGGTCCGCGCCGATCTCCGGGTCGGCGGTGAGCACGCCGAAGTCCTCGTACAGTCGGGCGGTCTTCGGGTGGTAGTTGCCGGTGCCGATGTGGCAGTACCGGCGGATCTGGTTGCCCTCCTGGCGCACCACCAGGGCGGTCTTGCAGTGCGTCTTCAGCCCTACCAGGCCGTAGACGACGTGGCAGCCGGCCCGTTCCAGGGTGCGCGCCCAGCCGATGTTGGCCACCTCGTCGAAGCGGGCCTTCAGCTCCACCAGCACCACCACCTGCTTGCCGGCGGCGGCGGCGTCGACCAGCGCGTCGACGATCGGGGAGTCCCCGCTGGTGCGGTAGAGGGTCTGCTTGATGGCCAGCACGTTCGGGTCGGCGGCGGCCTGCTCGACGAAGCGTTGCACGCTGGTGGCGAACGAGTGGTACGGGTGGTGCACCAGCACGTCGCCGTCGCGCAGGGTGGCGAAGACGCTGCGCGGCACCTCGCCCTCGGTCAACCGGGGATGGGTGGCCGGCACGAACGGCTTGTCCTTGAGGTCGGGGCGGTCCGCCTCGCCGTAGAGCTGCCACAGCGCCGACAGGTCCAGCAGGCCGGGCACCCGCAGCACGTCGTGGTCGTCCATGTCCAGCTCGCGGACGAGCAGCTCCAGCATGTGGTCGGAGATGGAGGCGGCCACCTCCAGCCGGACCGGGGGACCGAAGCGCCGCCGGGCCAGTTCCCGTTCGAGGGCCTGGAGCAGGTCCTCGTCGCGGTCCTCGTCGACCTCCACCTCGGCGTTGCGGGTGACCCGGAACAGGTGGCACTCGACCACCTGCATGCCGGAGAAGAGCTGCCCCAGGTGCACCGAGATGAGGTCCTCGACCGGCAGCATCCGTAGCCCCGGCTGGTCCCGGCCGACCCGGACGAAGCGGGGCACGTTGTTGGGGACCTTCACCCGGGCGAACAGCTCCGAGCCGCTGTCGGGGTCGCGGACCGCGACGGCCAGGTTCAGCGACCGCCCGGAGATGTACGGGAACGGGTGCGCCGGGTCCACCGCGAGCGGGGTGAGCACCGGGAAGATGTGTTCCCGGAAGTAGGTGCGCAGCCGTTCCCGCTCCGGGTCGTCCAGCTCCGCCCAGCGGGTGATCCGGATGTCCTCCCGGGCGAGTTGCGGCAGCAGGTCGTCGACGAAGCAGGCGGCCTGGCGGGCGACCAGCCCGGCGGCGGACTCGGTGATCCGCTCCAGCTGGGTGCGCAGCGGCAGCCGGTCCCCGCCGCGTACCGGCAGGCCGGCGGAGAGCCGTCGCTTGAGCCCGGCCACCCGCACCATGTAGAACTCGTCCAGGTTGCTGGCGAAGATGGCCAGGAACTTGGCCCGTTCCAGCAGCGGCGTGCCGGGGTCCTCGGCCAGCGCCAGCACCCGGCCGTTGAAGTCCAGCCAGGACAACTCCCGGTTGAGGAACCGGTCGGCCGGCAGCGGCTCGGCGACGGGTGGGCCGTCGGCGGCCGACCCCGGCCCGACGGACGCGTCGTCGGCGGTGGGCCGGTCACCGGTGTCGAGCACCTCGTCCAGGCCGGCGGAGGCTCCGGCGGCGCTGGCGGCGGGGGAGTCGGGTGCGGTGGCGGCGACGTCCTCGGCGGCGCGGCGGGTGCGGGAGGCGCCCCGGCGGCGGGTGCCGTTGCGGGAGCCGGTCGGGTCGGTGGCGGCGGACGGGCTGGTGGGGTGCTCGCGAGGGGTGCTCACCCGCTCATAATCACCCGATTCTGGTTAACGCAAAATGAACTTGGGCCGGGTTGTTCAGGCCATCGTCGGCAACGTCACCCGGACGACCCCGCCGTCCGGATCCGTTTCCACCCGGAGCCGTTGGCCGAGCCGGAGCAGCCGCAGCCCGGAGGCGTCGAAGGCGCGGGCCGGGAACGGCAGCTCGGTGCCGTCGTCGAGGAGCAGCACGCCGGTGCGGGTCGACGCGTCGAAGGTCGCCACGGTGCCCTGCATGCCAGCACCGTACACCGGTGCTTCAGCCGGGGGGAGCGGTCGGTCCGGTCGGGCCGACCGCGACGCCGGTCAGCGCCCGGGTGGCCGGACCGAGGCCGAGCCGGGCCGCGTCGGCCAGGTCGGCGGCGGTGTCCACGTCCCGGCGCAGGCTCGGCCAGGGACCGGTCAGCGGCACCGCCCCGGAGGCCCGGTGCGCGGCGGCGGAGCCGACCCCGAACCGGGGGTCCAGCGACACGCCGGGCGGCGCGGTGAGCAGCACGGTGCCGGTGCCGGGGGCGTCGGCCACGAACCGGCGTACCCCGGGCGGGCCGGTGGTGACCGCGTGCAGCGCGGCGGCCAGCTCGGCCGGGCGCAGCGCCGGCAGGTCGGCGGTGAGGGCGGCCACCCAGGCCCCCCGGTCACCGTCGGTGACCACCGCGTCGACGCCGTGCCGCAGGGCGGCGTTCAGCCCGGCGTCCGGCCGGTCCGGCACCACCCGGGCGCCCGCCGCGCCGGCCGTCGCCGCCACCCGCGGGTCGGCGGTGACCACCAGCACCTCGGCCACCGCCGGGCAGGCCAGCGCCGCGCCGACCGTGTCGGCCGCCAGCGCCAGCGCCAGCTCCTCGTGCGGTACGGCCGGCAGCGCGCCCCGCAACCGGCTCTTGGCGGCACGGAGCCGCTTGACCGGTACCACCAGCACCCACCTCGCTCGCCCCACGTCGACAATCCTGCCAGCGCCGACGGCGGTACCCTCACTGGCCGTACCCGGGACGAGCAGGCATGATTTCCGCTGCGGGCACGCAACGGTGGGGCTGCGGCGCGCGGCGGGTGACGAGGAGGCACGGGTGGCACGGCGCAGGCTGGGTTTCTGGCGACGGTTCGCCGTGGTGCTGGTCAAGCCCGTGATGCTGGCCTGGACCCGGCGCACCTGGCACGGGGCCGAGCGGTTGCGCACCGGCGGCGGCGTCATCATCGTGCCCAACCACCTCTCGCACACCGATCCGCTGGTCTGCGCGCACTTCGTCTACGACGCCGGCAGGTGGCCGCAGTTCCTCGGTAAGGCCAGCGTGTTCCGGGTGCCGGTGGTCGGCTGGATCCTGCACCGCTGCCGGCAGATCCCGGTGGAACGGGAGACCTCCGTCGCGGTCAGGTCCCTGGACCGCCTGGTCGCCGCGCTGGACGCCGGTGGCGCGGTGGTCATCTATCCGGAGGGCACCATCACCCGGGAGCCGCAGTTGTGGCCGATGAAGGGCAAGACCGGGGCGGCCCGGCTGGCCCTGGCCACCGGCGCTCCGGTGGTGCCGGTGGCGATGTGGGGGCCGGAACGCCTCTTCGACCCGCGTACCGGCCGGGTGGGCCTGCGGCCCCGGACCCCGGTGACGGTGGTGGCCGGTCCGCCGGTCGACCTGAGCCGGTGGGCCGGGGCGACCCCCAGCCGGGTGGTGCTGGAGGAGATGACCGACCAGATCATGGTTACCCTGCGTGACCTGCTTGCCGGCATCCGGGGCGGCACACCCCCGCCGCTGTGGGAACGTCCCGCCCGTCCGCACAATCCCGAGGTGACCGAATGAGCGAGTGGATCGACCGGCGCGACGCAGGGACGGCAGGGGCATGAACGGTCGGATCGGTCGGTCCGCGACGCCGGGGCGCGTCGCCGACGGTGGGGAGGCGACGGCGTGAGTGGGCACGTGGCGGTGCTGGGGGCCGGATCCTGGGGGACGGCGTTCGCCAAGATCCTCGCCGACGCCGGTCGGGAGGTGACCATACTGGCCCGGCGGGAGCAGGTCGCCGAGGCGATCCGCGTCCACCGGCGCAACCCCGACTACCTGCCGGAGCTGCGGCTGCCCGAGCGGGTCACCGCGACCGGTGACCCGGCCAAGGCGATCTCCGGCGCGGAGCTGGTGGTGCTGTCGGTGCCGTCGCAGACGCTGCGCGGCAACCTCGCCGAGTGGGCCGGGCACCTCGCCCCGGACGCCACCCTCGTCTCCCTGATGAAGGGCATCGAGCTGGGCACCACCCGACGGATGAGCGAGGTGATCGTGGAGACCGCCCGGGTCACCCCGGACCGGGTGGTGGTGGTCTCCGGCCCCAACCTGGCCCCCGAGATCGCCGTCGAGCAGCCGGCGGCGACGGTGGTCGCCGGCACCGACGCCCGCCGCGCCGAACTGGTACAGCAGTCGATCCGCACCCCGTACTTCCGGCCTTACACCAACGACGACGTGATCGGCTGCGAGCTGGGCGGGGCGGTCAAGAACGTGATCGCCCTGTCGTACGGGATCGCCACCGCGATGGGCTTCGGCGACAACACCCGGGCCATGCTGATGACCCGGGGGCTGGCCGAGACCGCCCGGCTGGGGGTGGCGCTCGGTGCCGACCCGATCACCTTCGCCGGGCTGGCCGGCATGGGTGACCTGGTGGCCTCCTGCTCGTCGCCGCTGGCCCGCAACCGCACCTTCGGCGAGCACCTGGGTCGGGGGGAGACCCTCGAACAGGCACAGGCGGCCACCCGGCAGACCGCCGAGGGCGTCAAGAGCTGCCTGGCCATCCGGGACCTGGCCCGCGCGCACGGGGTGGAGATGCCGATCACCGAGCAGATCGAACGGATCTGCCACGAGGGAATGGACCCGAGACTCGCGGTGGACACCCTGATGAGCCGGACCGCCAAGCCGGAGTCGTACGAATGAGCGGCCCGGTCCCGTCCGGCGGGCACTGGCACGACGGCACCCGGTGCGTGCACGCCGGGCTGCCCGCGCCGGAGCCGGGACAGCCGTTCCTGCCCGGCCCGGTCTTCGCCGCGCCCTACCACCTCGACCCGTGGCAGGGGCCGGGCGCGACGCCGAACGGCTACGGCCGCCCGGACAATCCGACCCGCCGGCTGCTGGAGGCTGCCATCGGCGAGCTGGAGGGGGGCGACTGCCGGGTCTTCGCCTCCGGCCAGGCGGCCATCACCGGGCTGCTGCTGGCCGTGCTGCGCCCCGGCGACACCGTGCTGCTGCCCGCCGACGGCTACTTCCCGGTCCGGGCGTTCGCCACCGCCACCCTCGCCGGGATCGGGGTCAAGGTGGGTTTCGTGCCCACGGCCGGGCCGTACCCGTCGTTCGACGGCGTACGCCTGGTGCTGCTGGAGACCCCGGCGAACCCGGGCCTGGACGTGGCCGACATCGCCGTGCTGGCCGACGCGGCGCTCGCGGCCGGTGCGCTGGTGGCGGTGGACAACACCACCGCCACCCCGCTCGGGCAGCGCCCGCTGGACCTCGGCGCGGACCTGGTGGTCGCCTCCGGCACCAAGGCGCTGACCGGCCACTCCGACCTGCTGCTCGGCTACGTGGCGTCCCGGTCGGCGGAGCTGCTGGAGACGGTGACGGGGTGGCGGACCACCACCGGCGCGGTGCCCGGGGCGTTCGACGCCTGGCTGGCCCACCGCTCGCTGGCCACCCTGGACCTGCGGCTGGCCCGGCAGTCCGCCAACGCGGCGGCGCTGGTGGAACTGCTCGCCGGCCGGGTCGGGGTGACCGGGCTGCGCTGGCCGGGGCGGCCGGAGGACCCGGCGTACCCGGTGGCGTCGCGGCAGCTCCGTCGGATGCCCGGGGTGCTCTCGTTCGACCTGGGGGACGCCGACCGGGTGGCCCGGTTCGTCGCCGCGTCCCGACTGGTCACCGCGGCGACCTCGTTCGGTGGCCTGCACACCAGCGCCGACCGGCGGGCGCAGTGGGGCGACGACACCGCCCCGGGTTTCGTCCGGCTCTCCTGCGGGGTGGAGGACACCGCCGACCTGGTCGCCGACGTGGCGGCCGCACTGGACGCCGCGGGGGTTTCCGATCCGCTATCGTGATGCCGGCCGCACGGGCGGCCCCGACCCGAGGAGGTGAGTCCGATCCGGCAGACGACAGGACCGGCGCTCCCCGTCGAGTCCCCGTCGCCGCGGTAGCGGGACACCCGTCGCCGCGGTAGCGACGGTGGGAGCGTCGACGTGCGTTCCCGAAAGAGGCAGCACCATGGCAGTTCCGTTCCCCCACGACCACACCGCTCTCGTCGCCCGGCTGCGCGCCGCCGGCTGTGTCTACGCCGAGGACGAGGCCGGGCTGCTCGTCGCCGCCGCCGGCTCGCCGCGCGAACTGGCCGCCCTCACCGACCGGCGGGTGGCCGGCGAACCCTTGGAACACCTGCTCGGCTGGGCCGAGTTCTGCGGTCGACGGATCGCCGTCGACCCCGGGGTGTTCGTCCCCCGGGCGCGGACCGGGCTGCTGGTGGAGGCCGCGGTGTCGGTCGCCGGGCCGGCACCGGCGGTGGTCGACCTCTGCTGCGGGTCGGGTGCGATCAGTGTCGCGCTGGCCGACCGGCTCGCCCCGCGCTGGCTCGCCGCCGTCGACGTGGATCCGGCCGCCGTGGCCTGCGCCCGCCGCAACCTGGCGGGCCGGGACGCCACGGTGGTGCAGGGTGACCTGTTCGACCCGCTGCCGCCCGACCGGCGGGGCCGGTTGGACGTGGTGGTGGCCAACGCCCCGTACGTGCCGACCCCGGCGGTGGCGCTGATGCCGGCGGAGGCCCGGTTGCACGAGGCGGCGGTGGCGTTGGACGGCGGCGTCGACGGGCTGGCCGTGCTGCGTCGGGTGGCCGCCGGGGCGGTCGACTGGCTGCGGCCCGGTGGGCACCTGGTGGTGGAGGTCAGCACCGTCCAGGCCGGGGCGCTGTGCACGGCGATGACCGGGCTGGGCCTGCTGCCGACGGTGCTGCACGTGGAGGAGTGGGACGCCACCGGCGTGCTGGCCCGCCGCCCGGAGTGAGCGGACCCGGGCCGCAGGCCGGTACGCCGCCCCGGTCGGGGCGTGACGGGCGGCGGAAACGGGAACTAACCTCGCAGCAGGCGCGGCGGAGGTGGCGATGGGTGACGCGGACTCACCGGTGGTGGTGGGGCTGGACAACGGTGGCACCAGCAACAACGCGACCGTGCTCAGCCTGGACGGCCGCTTCCTGGTGGACGGGTTGGTGGAGATCCCCAGCGAGGTGACCGCCGGCCCGCAGGCGGCGGTGGAGGCGCTGGCCCGCGCGTTCGACGGGGTGCTGGCGCACGCCGGTGTGCGCCGTGGGCGGGTGTGCGCGGTCGGGTTGGACACCCCCGGCCCGGCCAGCGCCACCGGGGTCATCTCGTCCCGGGGGTCGACGAACTTCGCGCAGCCGGGCTGGCACGGCTTCGACGTGCGGGGCGCGTTGGAGCGGCGGCTGGGCCTGCCGGTGGTCTACCACAACGACGGCAACGCCGCCGCGCTCTACGCCCACCACGTCCACTTCGGAGCCGAGGCGGCGAGCCGGTCCTCGGTGTCGGCCATCGTCGGCACCGGCCTCGGCGGCGGGGTGGTGGTCGACGGTCGGGTCGTCACCGGGGCGGCCGGGATGGCCGGCGAACTCGGCCACGTGCACCTCCCGCTGGCCGGGCTGCTCGCCCCCGACCAGCCGGAACCGCGGTGCGCCTGCGGTTTCGTCGGCGACGCGGAGAGCGTCGCCTCGCTGACCGCGATCGGGCGCAACCTGCTGCCGTACTGGCTGTCCCGGTATCCGGGGCACCCGCTGACCCGGGAGCCGTCCGCGCGGGCCGCGAAGCTGCTCCGGGGGTACGCCGAGCGCGGTGATCCGCTGGCCCGGGAGGTCTTCGCCCAGCAGGCGGCGGCGCTCGGCCGGTTGTTCACCGTCGCGGCGAACTTCACCGACCCGCACGCGTACTTCGTCGGTGGCGGGGTGGTGGAGGCGACGGTGGAGTTCCGGGACTGGTTCCTCGACACCGTCCGCGCGCACACCGTGCTCCGGGCGGAGCAGGCCGCGTCGGCCGTCTTCGCCCTGGTCCCGGACCGGGACATGGCGGGGGCACGCGGGGTGGCCATCGCCGCGGCCGAGGCGGTGCGCCCCACCGGTTGACCGCCCGCCCACCGGCTGACCGCACGCGCCCGCCCCCCCGCGGCGCGTCGGCGCGGTGCGGGGGGCGGGCGCGGGGCCGGTCAGCGGCGCGGCGGGTCAGCGGCGAAGGTGGCCCAGGCGGCGGGGGGGAAGAGCAGCACCGGGCCGGTCGGATCCTTGGAGTCGCGGATCGCGACCTGGCCGGGCAGCGGGGCCAGCTCGACGCAGGCACCCTCGTCCCCGCTGCGGCTGCTCTTGCGCCAGGCGGCCCTGGACAGGGCCGCGCTGATCGTCGGTGTCATCGGTCTCCTACCGTCCCTTCATCAGTTGCAGAAGCCGGTCGCGGCTGTCCGCCGGGCTGAGCGCCACGGTCCGCAGATGCTCCATGATCTTGGTGCAGGTACGCAGGTCACCCGGTCGGTCCAGGACCATCTGGCCGGCGACCGTCTCCACCGAGGCGATCTGCGGGTCTTCCGGGTCGGCGAACTCCAGGATGTGCAGCGAGCCCCGGGTGCCCCGGTGGTAGCCGGCGGAGAGCGGGATCACCTGGACGGTGACGTTCGGCAGCTCCGACGTCTTGAGCAGGTGGCTGAGCTGGGCGGTCATCACCGTCTGGTCGCCGACCGGGCGCAGCAGCGCGCCCTCGTCGATGATCGCGTCGAAGATCGGTGGCTCGGCCGCGGTGATCCGCTGCTGCCGGTCCAGGCGGAGCTTGACCCGCTGCTCGACCTGGTCGTCGGTGAGGGTGTGCGGGCCGCCCCGCATGACGCCCCGGATGTAGTCGGCGGTCTGGAGCAGCCCCGGCACGATCGAGGGTTCGAAGTTGGCGATCGCGGTGGCCTCGGCCTCCAGGGCGATGAAGTCGATGGTCCGTTTGTCGAGCAGATGTGAGTAGGGCACCCACCAGCCGGGCTTGCGGGTGTCCTTGGCGAGCTGGACCGCTGCGGCGATGTCCTCCGGGCGGACCCCGTAGAGGCTGAGCAGCGCGCGGACGGTGGCCGGGTTGACCAGGGTCTGCGCGTTCTCGTAGCGGCTGAGGGTGCTGCGGGTGCTGTTGATCTCGTCGGCGGCGGCCTCCAGGGTGAGGCCGGCGGCTTCCCGGTGGGTACGCAGGGCGATGCCCAGGCGGCGGGCGCGGGCGGTCTTCGGTGCCATACATCGATGGTGACACACGTCTTGGGAACGCGCGCATGAGAGAAACGTCGATGAGAGTTGCATTCATGCCTGTCCACATGTCACTCTGTGATGGCGTCCTCACCAACGGTTGTCGTGACGACGGCGGTGGTGAGCGACCGGAGGGGATGAGGCACGTGGCGATCGGGTTTACTCCCCCGTTCCCGATCGTCACGTGCCGCCGCCGCCATCCATCGTCGGGAAAGGACTGTGGACTGTGAGGGGCCTGATGACGGCGATGACACGGTTCCTGGTGGTGCTCAGCGACGTACGGCCGGCGGAGACCGCGCAACGCGACGAGCGGTCCCGTCCCGAACGGCGTCGCCAGGTGGTCGGCGCGAACAGCAGGGAGGCCGCCGACCGGATCGCCGGGGCGTTCATGGCGCTCGGCATGGTCCGGGCCGGACGGCAGCGGGTCAAGGTGATCGCCGTCGGTCGGCGACGCCGCGTCATCCCGCCCGGACACGGCTGACGGTCACGTACCGTATCGGGGTGGATGACCGTTTGCGAGGGGCGATCACGTCCTCCCGGGTATCACCATCGGCGCGTCGCCACCCACAGTAAGGTCAGTCGGGAGAGCGCAACTGACGGCTCCGCAGTCGCGTACCGAGAGGTGACCCGAGTGACCACCCCAGGCAAGACCCGCGTGGCTATCGTCTTCGGCGGACGCAGCCCCGAGCACGGCATCTCCTGCGTCAGCGCCGGCAGCGTGCTCGCCGCGCTCGACCCCGACGAGTACGACGTGGTGCCGGTCGGCATCACCCGACAGGGCCAGTGGGTGCTCACCAGCGGGGAACCGGGCGAGTTGGCGATCCGGGCGCGCACGCTCCCGGAGGTCACCGCCGGGGCCGGTGTCGAGGTGGTGCTTCACGCCGACCCGACCGCCGGTGGTCTGCTGGTGCTCGACCCGGCCGAGGGGCCCCGGGCGCTCGCCGACGTCGACGTGGTCTTCCCGGTGCTGCACGGCGCGTACGGCGAGGACGGCACCATCCAGGGCATGCTGGAGATGGCCGACATCCCGTACGTCGGGGCGAACGTCTTCGCCTCCGCCGCCGCGATGGACAAGGAGTTCACCAAGAAGCTCTGCGCCGTCGAGGGCATCCCGGTCGGCCCGTACGCGGTGCTGCGCAACGGGATGACCCTGAGCGAGGCCGACAAGCAGCGGCTGGGGCTGCCGGTGTTCGTCAAGCCGTCCCGGGCCGGCTCGTCGTTCGGCATCACCCGGGTCGACGACTGGGCGCAGCTCGACGCCGCCGTCGCCACCGCCCGCGAGATCGACACCAAGGTGCTGGTCGAGGCCGCGATCGTCGGCCGGGAGATCGAGTGCGGCGTGCTGGAGGGCGAGGCCGGCGGGGCGCCTGAGGCGTCCGTGCTGGCCGAGGTCCGGATGGTCGGCGACCGCGAGTGGTACGACTTCGAGGCCAAGTACCTCTTCGCCGACGAGGTCTGCGAGTACGACGTCCCCGCCGGCCTGCCCGAGCGGGTCACCCGCCAGGTCCAGGAGTACGCCACCCGCGCGTTCACCGCGCTGGACTGCGCCGGCCTGGCCCGGGTCGACTTCTTCGTCACCCCCGACCTGGACGTCTATCTCAACGAGATCAACACGATGCCCGGGTTCACCCCGACGTCGATGTTCCCCCGGATGTGGGCGGCCAGCGGCCTGGAGTACCCCAAGCTGGTCAACCGGCTGATCCGGACGGCCCTCGGCTCCGGTTCGCGCTGACCTCCGCGCCGACGGTGGCCGGCTCCGCTGCTGGCGTCGACCGGCGTCCGGGTGTGCTCCCGACGCCGGTCGAGCGCCGTTGCCGACCTCCGGTCCGGGGCCGTCGCCCCCGGATGCCGTCGCCGTGCCGTCGGCCCGTCCCGCCGGGGGAGGAAACAATCCACCGCATATCCCAGGGCCAATAAAATTGGCAGTGGACATGCCGAATGTTACGGAGTGACACAGATTCCTGGCACTCAATGACCAGCATTGTGATCAATAGTTGACCCTCAATATGCTTCCCGAGTCCAGATAGGCGCAAGGGGCATAGGGAGGTCCTCTTGAAATCCGCTCTGCGTTGGTCGGTGAGTGCCGGAGCCGCATTCACTCTCATTCTGACCGGTGCGCCGGCAGCCGAGGCGAATTCCACTTCGGTCGACCAGAAAGGAAACATCACCGCGATAGCCCGTACCCTGGACGGGCGGGCGATCACCAACGAGAAGATCGCCAAGGAGGTCATGGACTTCTGGACGCCGGAACGCATGGCGTCCGCCGTCGACCTGGACTTCCCGAAGTCGGCCCGCGCCACCACGTCGTCGAGCCGCGCGCCGAGGCCCGACGGCCCGGCCGGCACGGTCGCTCCGGTGGCCCCGAGCGTCGCCAGCGGCCCCCGGACGATGCTGAACGAGGCGGTGACCGTGGGCAAGGTCTACTTCACCGTGCCCGGCGGCGGCACCGCCTCCTGCTCGGCCAGCACCGTCGCCAGCACCAAGCGGCGGCTGGTGGTGACCGCCGGCCACTGCGTCCACCAGGGTGCCGGCGGTGGCTGGTACAGCAACTGGCAGTTCGTCCCCCGGTACCGCAACGGCGTCCGGCCGTTCGGCACCTTCGTGGCCTACAGCCTCTCCACCCGGGGCGCGTGGGCCAGCTCGTCGAGCTACGCCGAGGACATGGGCATCGCCGTGATGTCCAACGGCGGCATCTACAACGCCAAGGTCGTCGACACCGTCGGCGGCAACGGGCTGCGCTGGAACTGGGGCTACTCCGTCGCGGTCACCGCCCTCGGCTACCCGTCCAACCTCGGCGGCGGCGAGAGCCAGCAGTACTGCCAGGGCACGACCTGGGACGCGGGCGGCCAGCAGATCCGGATGTACTGCAACATGACCTACGGATCCAGCGGCGGTCCCTGGTTGCAGGAATACAACGACACGATCGGTGCCGGATACATCAACAGCACCGTCAGCCACGGCGACAACCCGGGCAACGGGCAATTCGACGGCCCGTACTACGACGACGACATCAAGAGCCTCTACGACTTCGCGGAAGCCGGCTCTCCCGCGTAATTCCCTCCCCCGACAGTGCCCTGGCCGACGGCCAGGGCACTGTCGTGCCATTAACGGGTGCTCCGGGCCGGGTAATGGTCAGGCCCCGGGCGGAATGCGGTTGCGTCCCGTCGTGCAGGCGCGCGGGCGGACGGTGCCGCGCTGCGCGGGTTGACGTGCCGGCTCGCCCTGCCGTATCCCGGCGCGCTGCACGAAGATGCTCCGCCGGGCCACCGCCCGGTCCCGGGCGTCGAGCTGGTAGACGTCGAGCCAGACCCACCCGTCGTACGTCGGCCGGTCGTCGATCCGGATCAGCCGGCACCGGATCGGACGGATGAACTGCACGCTGGCCGCCCGGGTGATCAGCAGCAGGTCGCCGGGCTTCACGGCGTACCCCGCTCGATCTGTGTGGGTCGGTCGGTCCGGGCGTGCTGGTTGGTCTGTGCGGGTCGGTCGGTCGTTCCGTCCTGTTCGCGGGTGGCGGGTTCGCGGGGTTGCCGGTCGGGGCGGTCGCGCCAGACGCGGAGCGTCTCGGCGGCTGCGGCGAGGCGGCGGCAGGAGCCGTCGGGCAGGCAGCGGGGGCAGGCGTCGCGGTGGTGGAAGTCGACCACGTAACCGGCCATCAGCACGCGGAACGGCGGTTCGGGCCGCCCCTCAACCACGGCCGGTGCCCCGATCGACGGCGCATTCTGGCGGGGTCGGCCTCATCGCCGGTGCCCCCGGACGGCATTGCGCGCCCGCCACTGCGCGGCCGGGGTCAGCAACGGCAGATCCCGCGCGAAGATCACCGTCGGGCTGTTCCACGCCGGTCGGGCCGTCGCGCAATTCCCACCCGGCGGGCCGGCGGTGTCGGTCTTCTGCGCGACGCTCGACCGACCCACCATGTCGACCGGATGATCCTTACGCTGGAACCATTTCCATCGGGCCATCTGCCACCCTCCATTGCTCGTCGACAGGCCGCTCTGCCAGCCACGATGTGCTGGATGCGGATCGAAGTGCAACGTCTCATCGAGAAATTCGACGAAAAATATTGACGATGCCTCGTCCGGCCCGCCAGTCTGTTCCAGATGAGACAGATGACGCACAGTGGTGAGACGGGAAGCGGTACGTGAGCGACGGATCGTCGGTTCCCCGCAGGCAGCTCGGTCGGCTACTGCGGCAGGCACGGGAGGAGGCCGGCATCAACCTTGAGGCCGCAGCCGAAGCCCTCGAGTGGTCGCGTGCCAAGATGTACCGGTTGGAAGGCGGCCAGACCTCGCTGCGCACCCACGATGTCACCCTCATGTGCCAGCACTACGGCACATCGACCGAGCTGACCGAGGTGCTGGTCAGTCTCGCACGGGAGAGTAAGAGCAAGGGATGGTGGCACGCCTACGGGGAGGTCATCCCTGCATGGTTCGAGCTGTACGTGGGGCTGGAAGCAGCAGCACGCCGGATCCGCCACTACGAGACGATGCTGATCCCGGGCCTGCTGCAATCTCCGGAGTACATGGCGGCGGTGTTCGAGAGCAAGCCAGGGTGTGCCCCCCAGGAAGTGGCGCGGAAGGTGTCCCTTCGGCTGGAGCGGCAGCGTCTGCTGTCTCGACGCCGCCCCGTCGCTCCGACCTTCGAGGCCATCATCGACGAGGCGGTCCTCCGTCGACCCATCGCCGACGTGGAGGCGTGGCGCAGGCAGCTCGCGCATCTCGTGAACGCCGCCCAAGCGCCTAACGTGTCGGTTCGCATCGTCCCGCAGTCGGCCGGTCCGCACATGGTCTTCGTCGCGAACGCCTTCATCATTCTGGATTTCCCGGCCCTCGGCACCCGCCCTGCCGAACCCTCCACCGTCTACAGCGAGTCCCTTACCGGCAGCCTCTACCTGGACCGTCCGAACGAGTTGGAAACATACTCCGAAGCCTGGCAGGCGCTCTCGGCGCTTGCCCTCGACGAGCGTGAGTCCGAGGATCTCATCGGGCGCGTGATCAAGGAGACCTATGATGAATGATCCAGTTGGTGCTTGCTGGCGCAAGAGCACGCACAGCGCCGAGGGGGCCTGTGTAGAGGTCGCCGACGGTCTGGCTGTCGGGGTGGGAGTGCGGGACAGTAAGGATACGGCCGGTCCTGCGCTGGTGTTTTCCGCGCAGTCCTGGCGGATATTCCTTAGAGAGATCAAGGAGAAGGATCATGGTTGATTTCGACGACGCCCTCTGGCGCAAGAGCAGTCGCAGCAGTCCTCAGGGTAACTGTGTGGAGGTTGCCGACAACGGGTCCGCCATGGTGGGAGTGCGGGACAGCAAGGACTTCGCCGGCCCGGTGCTGGCGTTCTCCCGCCAGTCCTGGCGGAACTTCCTCTCCATCCTTCGCGGCCCGGCTGAACAGCCACCCGGACGATCTTTCCCCTCTGTCCGGCTCCTCGGCAAAGGGGCACTTGATTAACTCCACTGCTCTAGTGGAGACGAAGGGCGCGGCACTAAGGCGCCATCATCTACCTCTCGCGGGATAGATCTCTCAGCGCTTCATTGATCTGCTTAATCAGGTCTGTTGCGCCGATCTTCTCCGCAGCATTCAGGCTTATCTCCAACGATTGACGGGCGTTCTCCTGCTGACCCGTGGCCGCTAGCAGTCGGCCAAATGTCAACCCTACGACCGCGATCCCGTCAGCCCGTTGAAGGTAGCGCAGGATGCGAAAAGACTCCTCTAAGTGGTCGGCGGCTGATTGATACTTCTGCTGTGCCCAATCGATCTGCCCCAGGCCCCATCTGGCCGAGGCGATAGCGTCGAGTTCGCCGTGGCTTTTGTGTATCTCCCACCGTTGTAGGTGTAACTCCCTGGCTTCGTCGTGGTCGCCGCGTTGGTGGAGGATGTCGGCAATTTTGCCTTGAGTGAGGGCGGTTTCTCGGGTGTCGCCGAGGCGTTGGTAGACGGGTAGTTCGATGTTGCGTCGTATGTGGAGTGCTCCGTCGTAGTCGCCGCGTTGTTGAAGGATGTCGGCGATATTGCCCTGGCAGATGGCCGTTGCTCGGGTGTCGCCGAGGCGTTGGTAGACGGGTAACTCGATGTCATTTCGTATGCGGAGTGCTTCGTCGAATTCGCCGCGTAGGTACAGGATTTCGGCGATTTCGCCGTGGCATATTGCGGCCTCTCGGGTGTCGCCGAGGCGTTCGTAGACGGGTAGTTCGATGTTGCGTCGTATGTGGAGTGCTCCGTCGTAGTCGCCGCGTTGTCGGAGGATCTCGGCAATTTTGCCCTGAGTGATGGCGATTTCTCGGGTGTCGCCGAGGCGTTGGTAGACGGGTAACTCGATGTCATTTCGTATGCGGAGTGCTTCATTGTAATCGCCGCGTTGTTGGAATATGTCGGCTATTCTGCCGTGGCAGATAGTTGCCTCCCGCTCCGATCCTGCTTTGGTGAAGAGGCGTTGGGCATGCCATAGCAGGTGCTCAGCCCTATCTGGTTGCCCGCGTTTTGTCAGGAAGGCCGCCTGTTCGGCGATGACTCGGCCCTGTTCGAGGGGCTTGCCGTCCTGTGCTTGCCGCGCAGCCCGGCCGAACAGTTCCTCTGCGGTGTCGCCGTCGCCGCTAGTCACCGCAGCATCGGCAACATCGAGGAGCAAGTGGGTCGGTACAGCGGCACGATGCCGATCGAGGAGGGCGACGGCCTCATCACCGAGCCGGAAGGCATCCCCGGCATGGCCGGCGCGCAGCTCCCGTACCGCCCCGGCTCCGCAGGCCTCGACGACGGCAGCCGACGTGTCGGCGGTCAGGGCCAGGCGGGTCAGTTGCAGATCCAGTGCTGAGTCAACTCGTCTCCCGGATACCCGGCCACCCCATGCGGTGAAGAGCGGTTCCACCGTCAGCGCGGCCAACTCGGCGCGTTCCTCATCGGTGAGTGGCGCGACCCGGCCGGCGGCCAGCGCGTTGACGGCGACCGCCTGACGTTGCGGGTCGTACCGGTCGGGGAAGGTGTCCAGCAGGCCGAGCCCGCGCAACCGGTCCGTCGACCCGCCGACCTCGCCGGCCAGTGCGTCGACCACCGGCACCGGCACCGGCAGGTCAAAGAGGGTGACCGCCCGCAGCAGGGCGACGTGGGACGGCCCGGCCTGCGCCAGCAGCTCGTCCAGGGCCAGGTTCTCCAGGAACGGCCGCACGTCGGCGTCCGGGGGCAGGTCACCCTGCCGGAGGTATTCCTCCATCCCGGCGACCGCCGCCTCGGACCGCTCCGGCGGCACCTGCCCGCTGTAGACCAGTCGCAGCACGACGAGATCCTGGAGCCCGGGGTTGCCCCGGCTCACCCGGATCGCCCGCCGGGCCAGGGTGGCCCGTTCGGCCTGCCGGTCGGGCGGGACGAGTGCCTGCTGACGCCAGTGCAGCTTGCCCTGGGCCACCTCGGACAGCGGGCGCAACTGCACCGGGGCGAGCCGGGATTCCAGCCCGCCGAGGGTGAACAGGAAGCGGCTGGTGAGTACCAGGCGGCTGTCGGTCTCGGCGGGGTCGAACGCCCGCAGCACCGCCGCCAGCACCGGCGCGGACTCGGCGACCACCCGGTGTGGTCCGGCCGGATCGGGGTGGAGGATCTGCTCCAGGTCGTCGATGATCAGCAGCAGTGGGCTCTGACCCTCGCCGGTCTGGGCACACGGGCCGGTCAGCAGGTCGATCAGCACCGTCTCCAGCGCCTCGGGCCGGGCGCGTACCTCCGGCAGCCGCCGGGCGATCAGGTCCCGGGCCTGCGGGTTGGCGCGTACCGCGTCGGCGACCGCGTCCAGCACCGCCAGCGCGCCGTAGTCGCCGAAGACCACCCCGACGGCCCGGTCCGGGAAGCGGTCGACGATCCGGGCGGCCAGGCTCGACTTGCCCAGCCGGCCCTGCCCGTGCAGCAGCACGCCGGCCCGGTCGCCGGACCGCAGCGCCCGCAACGACTGCTGCAACTCCGGCCGCCGGCCGACGAACATGTCCGCCCGCGCCACCGGCACGTGCTGCTTACGGTCCAGGAACTTCTTGGTCCCGCGTACGGCGGAGACCAGCGACCGCCGCCGGGTGCCCGCCGCCACCGGCCCGCCCCCGGTCGGCCCCAGCCACAGCCGGGCCAGGTGCCAGTCGGCCCGCAGCAGCGGCTTCGTCGACGCCAGCAGCGCCCGGCGGGCGTCGCCGACGGCCACCGCGAGATCGGCCCGGTCACCCAGCCGCCCGTAGAGTGTCTCGGCGAAGAAGGTGGCCGACCGGTCCCCGACCGAGCCGTCCCAGCCGAGCACCGCCGGCACCCCCGCCGACACCAGGGCGGTGGCCAGCGAGTGCGCCACCAGCTCAGCGCCGGCTGCCGGCGTGTCCGGTCCGCCCCGCCGGCCCGGTCCGGGGGGAAGCTGGCCGGTGGCGTCGGCGGCGGTCGCGGTGAGGCAGGCCGAGACGAACACCAGTCGGGGCATCGTGGTCAGCAGCCCGACCAGCTCGGTGGCGGTGGTGGGGCGTACGTCGCCCAGCTCGTCCTCCAGCATCAGCGCCGGCACGCCCGGCCGGTCCGGCTGGGGACGCCAGGTGTTCAGCCCGTGGCAGGACAGGTGCAGCACGGGCAGCCCGTCCAGGTCGGCCAGCCGGTGCGCCAACTGCGCCGGGTCGCCGGTGTCCTCGACCATCAGGTCGAGCCGGGCCTCGCCCACCGCGCGCAGGATCGCCGCCTCCTCGGCCTCGAAGTCGAGTTCGTGCTGCCCGCGCGGGGCCGCCGCCATGAACCCCAACCCCAGCCGGTACGCGTCGAGAGCCGGCCTGACCCCGGGTGCGCCCAGCCGCCGGACGACGCCGAAGCGCAGCAGGGCGTCCGCCGCGAGGAAACCGCCGTCGGGGCGGGCCAACAGCTCGAACGGTGCCCGCAGCACCGTCCACTGTCGATCGGACGGCGTACGCGGACCCTGCACCTCGAAGGTCAGCGGGGTCGACGCCCGGCGCAGCAGGTCGGTCAGCTGCCCCTGCTCGCCGTCCAGCCAGCCGTAGAGCGTGCGGCCCAGCCCGGTCAGCACGTCGTCGTCGGCACCGGCCTGGACGGCCTGCGCGTACCGGCTGCCCAGGTCACCCAGCAGGGTGGCGTCCTCTGCGGTCAGCGGCCGGCGCGGCCCGACCCGCTCCCCGGCGACCAGGATCTCGAAACCGCTGTCGTCGAGCACCAGACCAGTTGTCAACCGAACCTCCCCGTGCCGGCACCCGCTCCGTCCCGCCGCCGTCGGGTGATCCGGCCCGCAATGCGGGTGGTGGCACCGACCGGGAGAGCCGTGCCGTCGACGTGTCGACCGATGTCGGGGGAGGGGATTGATCGCCACATTACCCAGCAGGCGAGCAGGCACAACGAAAGTCGAGAAGCCGACAGTTGTCAGGGGGGACGGTCCGTCGCTTGTGGAGTGTATGGCCGGGGGACGACGGGATCGTCACGGGTGACCGGAACCACCGGGTGGCGCGGAGCGGGGTGGGGCGGCCGTGCGGTCAGCGGGGGCGGGCTCCCCGGAGGAACTGGTCGACGGCGTCCCGGGTGATCCCGTCGAGCAGTTCCGGCGCGACCAGGTTGCCGTTGACCAGGGTGGCGATGCCCTGCAACGTGGCGAACAGCACGATCCCGGGGCGATCCGGTGGGCCGGCCTCCAGCACCCCCTGCTCCTGCCCCTCGACGATCAGGTCGTGCATCAGGCCGAGCGGCGCGGCAGCGGCGGCGACGAGATGGTCGGCCCCCTCGCGGTGCTTGCCGGCGAACATCAGCTCCAGCAGCGCGGCGTCCTCGGTGGCGAACCGCAGGTAGGCCGTGGCCATGGCGTGCAGGCGCGGCCCGAAGTCCGGGCCGGCGGCGGCGAGCGCCGCGTGCAGCTCGGCGTGCAGCCGGGCGAACCCGGCCTCGGCGAGGGCGTCCAGCAGCGCCTGCCGGTCGGCGAAGTGCCGGCGTGGCGCGGCGTGGCTGACGCCGACCTCCCGGGCCAGTTCGCGCAACGAGAGCTGGCCCACGCCGTGCTGGCGCAGGCTGTTCTCGGCTGCCGCGAGCAGCGTCGAGCGCAGGTTTCCGTGGTGGTACGTGGGCACACCGGTCATCGTAGTCGAAAAAATGTCGCCGTTGCCAACATTGTTGTCGCCGTATACATTGTTGGCCATGACAACATTCACGACCGCCCAGGTTCCCGACATGACCGGCCGTACCGTCGTCGTCACCGGCGCGAACAGCGGTATCGGCCGGATCGCCGCCCAGGTGCTCGCCGCCCGGGGCGCCCACGTCGTGCTCGCCGTCCGTGACCTCGCCAAGGGCGCTGCCGCCGCCGCGACCATGACCGGCGACGTCGAAGTGCGGCGGCTCGACCTGGCCGACCTCGCCTCGGTGCGCGCGTTCGCGCAGGACTGCACCGGGCCGATCGACCTGCTGATCAACAACGCCGGGCTGATGATCCCGCCGCTCGGCCGCACCGCCGACGGGTTCGAACTCCAGTTCGGCACCAACCACCTCGGCCACTTCGCGCTCACCAACCTGCTGCTGCCGCAGGTACGGGGAAGGGTGGTGACCGTCGCCTCCGGCGCGCACCGGGGCGGGAAGATCGACTTCGCCGACCCCAACTGGGAGCGCCGGCCCTACCGGGCGTTCCCCGCGTACGCCCAGTCCAAGCTGGCGAACCTGCTGTTCACCGCCGAGTTGCAGCGCCGCCTCACCGAGGTCGGCTCGCCGGTGCGGGCGACCGCCGCCCATCCCGGCCTGGCCTCCACCAACCTGCTCGGGCACCTCGACCAGCAGCGCTCCCTGTGGAACCGGCTCCAGATGACCCTCCTCCACCGCTTCGCGCAGAGCGAGGCGGACGGCGCGCTGCCCACCCTCTACGCCGCGGTGGCCGACGTCCCCGGCGGCAGCTACGCCGGGCCGGGCGGTCTCTTCGAGGGGCGCGGTGCGCCGAAGCTCGTCGGCCGGTCGAAGGCCGCCCGCGACGAGGCCGTCGCCCGCCGCCTGTGGACGGTCTCCGAGCAGCTGACCGGTGTCACCTTCCCGCTGGCCGCCCAGCCCACCCGGTAGCCGGCTCGGGGAGCCCCCGCCGCCGGTGGGTCGGGAACGGGTGGGCGCTCAGCGGCGGCGTAGTGCCGGGTCGAGCAGGGCCGGCGGGGTGTCGTGCTTCTCGTCCGGGGCGAGGTCGACACCGGGGGCGACGATCGCGTCGATGGCGTCGAGCACGTCGGCGGTGAGCACGGTGTCGGCGGCGGCGAGCTGGCTGTGCAGGTGGTCCATCGTGCGCGGGCCGATGATCGCGCTGGTCACGGCGGGATGCGCGGTGACGAACCCGAGCGCGAGCTGGATCAGGGTCAGCCCGGCCCCGTCGGCGACCTTGGTCAACTGCTCGACGGCGTCGAGCCGGGCACGGTTGGCGTCCACCGTGAGGTCGAAGCGCTGCGGCAGGACGTCGGCGCGGTGGGTGGTGATCTCCCGGCCCGCGCGGACCGCGCCCGACAGCCAGCCCGAGGCGAGCGGGCTCCAGGCGAGCACACCGAGCCCGTACTGCTCGGTGACCGGCAGCACGTGCGTCTCGATGCCGCGTTGCAGGATCGAGTAGCTGGGCTGCTCGGTGACGTACCGGCTCAGGTGCCGCTCCCGGGCGGTCCACTCGGCCTGCACGATCCGGTACGCCGGGAACGTCGAGGAGCCGAAGTAGCGGATCTTGCCGGCCCGCTGGAGGTCGGTCAGCGCGGAGAGGGTCTCCTCGTCGCTGGTGCTCGGATCCCACCGGTGGATCTGGTAGAGGTCGACGTGGTCGACGCCGAGCCGGCGCAGGCTGTCGTCCAGCGCGGTGTACAGCCAGCGGCGGGAGCCGCCCCGGTGGTTGCGCTCGTCGCCCATCGGCATGCTCGCCTTGGTGGCCAGCACGACGTCGTCGCGGCGGCCGACGATGGCCCGGCCGACCAGTTCCTCCGACTCGCCCTGGCTGTAGCGGTCGGCGGTGTCGATCAGGTTGACGCCGGCGTCCAGGGCGGCGTGCACGATCGCGGTGGCCTCGTCCGGGCCGGTCCGGCCGAGGGCGCCGAAGTTCATCGCGCCGAGCACGAGGGTGCTGACCTGCACACCGGTGCGGCCGAGGGTGCGGTACTGCATGGCTGTCCTCCACGGGGTGGCTGGCTGGTGGTCGCCCTCCGGCTCTGGCATCATGAGCCAAGCGGAACGCTGTTCCGCTCTGAAATATACGGAGCGCTGTTCCGTTTGCCAAGGGTGGTCGGAGGTGCGGGCGTGGTGAGGGAATCCGAGGGGGCACCGGCGTCGCCGTCCCCCCGCAAGCGGGCCGACGCCCGACGCAACGAGGCCACCCTGCTGGAGGCCGCCGCCGAGGCGTTCCGCACCGTCGGGGTCGACGCCCCCGTCCGCGACATCGCCGCGCGGGCCGGCGTCGGCGTGGGGACGATCTACCGTCACTTCCCGACCCGGGCCGACCTCGTCGTCGCCGTCTACCGGCACCAGGTGCAGGCGTGCGTCGAGGCCGCGCCGGCCCTGCTCGCCACCAGCGGTACGCCGCACGCCGCCCTGGCCGCCTGGATCGACCTGTTCGTCGACTTCCTGGTCACCAAGCACGGCCTGGCCGGGGCGCTCCAGTCCGACGCCGCCACCTTCGAGACCCTGCACGGGTACTTCCTCGACCGGCTCGTCCCCGCCTGCGCCCAGCTGCTCGACGCCGCCGCCGAGGCCGGCGAGATCCAGCCCGGCCCCGGCCCGCAGGAGCTGCTCTTCGCCGTCGGCAACCTCTGCGCCGGAGCGGGCCGGATGCCCGGCTACGACGCCCGCCGCATGGTCGCCCTCCTCGTCGCCGGCCTCCGGCGTCGGTGACCTGGCGGAGTCCGGTTGCCCCGGCCCGCAGTGCCGGTGGCGGCTAGCTCAGGGCGAGCCGCTCTCCGTCGAACTCCGCGACGATCTCCAGCTTGCCGCCGAGCGCGGAGACGTACCGCTCGATGGTGGATACCTCGGTAGCGGGCAGCTCGCCCTTTTCGATCGCGGCCACCCGCGGCTGCGATACGTCCATGAGGGCCGCGACCTCCTGCTGGGTCAGCCCGCGGCGCTCACGCATCTCCCTGAGCCGATAGGCGCGCACCTCGGTACGCATCTGCTCCTGGTGCGCGGCGACCCTGCTCTCGTCGAGATTCATCCGGGACCGGACATCACGCCAACTAGTTGCCATCAGGCTGCTCCTTCAACTCGCGCAGGTGTTGGGTGAATCTCCGGTCGGCTTCGAGAATGCTGGTTTCGTACCAACCCTTCCAGTTGCCGGCTTTGTCACCTGCGACCAACAGAATGGCTTCCCGCATGGGGTCGAAGGCGAAGAGAATCCGGATTTCGGTCTGCCCTGCCGAACCTGGGCGGAGCTCCTTCATGTTCTTGTAGTCGGAGCCCCTGACCCGATCCACGAGGGGGCGTCCCAGGGCAGGTCCTTCTGCGGCGAGGATGTCGATAGCGGCGGCGACCTGGTGCGCCGAGTCGGGGTCCTCCTTGCTCAGGCGGAGGAGCCAATCCTCCACCTCGTCGGTGAGGCTCACCTCCCACTCGCCCATCCTGGCACTATAGCTCACTAATAACCTCTGCGTTATAACTTCGGCGAGCGGTGGAAGCTGACTCTTCCACGGGGGCACCCGGCCGGGCGGGAGCCGGACGCGTACCCGCGTCCGGCCCCCGCCCGGGGCCGCCCTGTCAGGTGCGGGACAGGGCGCGGTCGCTGACCGAGGACTGGAGCCCGAACTGGCGGGCCCGGCGCTCGGCGAAATCGGCCAGCCCCTGACTGTCGGCGTAGTCGAGGCTGTAGAGGTCCAGCTCCAACTGGAGCAGCTGCTCGGCGATCTGGGCGTGGAACTCCAGCACGTCGGGCGGCCACGGGGCGTACCCCTGGTCGGTCCAGCGGGCCGAGAACGACTCGAAGACGATCCCGTCCACGATCTCGGCCAGCCGGGGCAGCATGCCGAACCCCCGGTTCGCCAGCAGGTACGCCGGCGCGGCCTCCTCCCGGATCGCGGCGACCAGGGTCAGCAGGTGCGGCACGTCCTCCGGGAAGGTCAGCTCGACGTTGAGCGTGTCCAGGAAGAGCCCCGCGAAGCCCTGCGCGATGGCCTGCTTCGCCTGCTCGACCACGTGCGCCACCCAGAGCGGGTGGTCGACGTGGACGAACGCGCCGCCCCAGTCCGGGTTGCGTTCCTGCCGCTGCCAGGGCGCGGGTGGCCCCTGGTCCTCCGACAACGACAGGTAGCCGAGCGTCTGCACGTCCTGCTCGGCGAGGTAGCGCAGCTCGGCCGTCCGGTAGAACGCCGGTTGCAGGACCACCCGCACGTACCTGGTGAGTTCGGGCAGCCGACCGTCACCGTAGTAGAAGCAGATGGGACGCCGGCTCGTCACGTCCACCCGTGCTCCCGGTACCAGGCGAACGTGCTGCGTACCCCCTCCTCCAGGCTGACGCCCGGCTCGTAGCCGGTCAGCTCCCGCAGCCGGGACAGGTCCGGGCAGCGCCGGGCGACCGACCCCGGCGGCGCGCTCCCGGGGGCGATGGCGGGACTCACCCCGGCCACCCGCAGGACCAGCTTGGCCAGGTCACCGATGTTGGTCTCCTCCCGGTCGTTGCCGATGTGCACGAGCTGACCGGCGGCGGCCGGGGTGGCCATCAGCCGCAGCATCGCCTCGACCGCGTCGTCGACGTGGCAGAACGCCCGGTACTGGTCGGCGCCGGGGACCGGGAACGGATCCGCCCCGCGCAGGGCGCGCAGCGACATCTCCGGGATGACGTGGTCGGCGCCCATCCGGGGGCCGTACACGTTGTGGAACCGGCCCACCACGGTCTCGAAGCCCTTGGCGCGGGCCGTGTGCAGGAAGGCGGCCTCACCGAGCAGCTTGCTGGCCGCGTACGCGAAGCGGGGGGCCGCGACGTCGGAGATCATCGCCGGCACCGTCTCGGACGTCGGCACCGGCACCACCCCGGCGGTCACGCCCCCGGCGTAGACCTCGCTGGTGGAGGCGAAGAAGACCCGCTCACCCGGGGCCACCCAGTCGAGCAGGTGCAGCGCGGAGAGGGTGTTGACCCGGATCACCCGGGCCGGGTCCTGCTCCACGTTGCGCACCCCGACGACGGCGGCGAGCAGGTAGATCTGGTCCCAGCCGGTGGGCAGGGCGGCCCAGGTGTCCGGGCTGGTCAGATCGCCGGAGACCACCCGCACCGCCGGATCGGCACGCAGCCGGTCGAGATCGGCGTCGTCCCGGCCCCGGGAGAAGTCGTCCACGATCGTCACCTGGTGCCCGTCGGCGACGAGCCGGCGGGCGAGGTGCAGGCCGATGAACCCGGCCCCGCCGAGCAGCAGCGCCCTCATGCCGACACCGCCTGGCTGGTCGACGCGCCCGCCGCGGCACCGTCGTCGCCCGGACCGGTCGGCGCGGGCGGCAGGTAACCGAGTCCGGCGTACCGCACCCCGGCGGCCATCACCGCGTCGCCGTCGAGCACCCGCCACGAGTCGTAGACGAACGCCGGGGGCGTCGCGCCGAGCACCTCCGGCACCCGCAACGCCCGGTAGTCCGGGTGGTCGTTGATGATCAGTACGGCGTCCGCCTCGGTGAACGCCTTGTCCAGGCTGACCGGCTCGCCGCCGTACTGCCGGATCACGTCGTCGCTGACCATCGGGTCGTGCCCGAGGACGGTGATCCCGGCGGCCGAGAAGAGCCGCATCATCGGCTCGATCGGGGTACCCCGCATGTCGTCGGTGGCCGGCCAGCCCTTGTAGGCCCAGCCGAGCACCGCCAGGCGGGCGCCGAGGCTGCGCCCCCGCGCCTCGATCAGCATCCGGACCACGGTCTCACCGACGTGGATCGGCAGGTACTCGTTGAGCTGCCGGGCCTTGCCGACCAGGAACGGCCGCCGGTCACCCGCGCTGTCGATCATGATGTACGGGTCCTTGGAGAGGCAGCCGCCGCCCACGTACCCGGGCTTGGCGAGATCCGGACGCGGGTAGTCGACGTTCGTCGCCCGGATCACCTCCAGCGGGTCGAGGCCGTGCCGCTCGGCGATCAGCGCGATCTCGTTGCCGAACGCGTAGATCAGGTCGGTGTGGCAGTTGTTCGACAGCTTCACCAGCTCGGCGGTCTCCAGCCCGGAGACCGGGACGACGCTGCGTACCAACCCGTTGAAGAACGCGATCCCGGCGGCGAGGCTCTCGTCGTCCAGACCGCCGATGACCTGCGGCAGCTCGACGAGTTCCCGCAGCGCCTGGCCCTGGATGGTGCGCTCCGGGGCCATCACCAGCTTCACCCGCTCGCCCCAGGCGGCCTGGAGTTCCGGCAGCACCACCCGACGGCTGGTGCCGACCGGCACCGTGCTGCGCACCACCACCAGGGTGTCCGGGCGGCAACTCGCGGCCACCACCCGGGCGGCGGCGGCCAGGTTCGCCAGGTTGGGCCGGTGGGTCATGTTGTCCACCGGCGTCGACACGCTGATCACCGCCACGTCGACGGTGTCCTTGGGCAGGTCGGCGGCGACGTGGATGCTCGTGCCGAGGTGGGCGGCGAAGACGTCCTCGATGCCGGGCTCGAAGATGTGCGGGCGGCCGTGGGAGAGCGCGTCCAGCACCGCCGGCGACACGTCCGCGCCGTACACCGTGAAGCCCTTGTCGGCGAGGGCGGCGGTGAGGGTGAGCCCCACGTAGCCCAGGCCCACGACTCCGATCTTCATACTCATCTTCTCCGGTGTCCTCTCGTGTTGCGGGTGTGTCGTGATGGGAAGTGGGCCGCCCGGCTCACCGTGCGTCGCCGGCGGCCCAGATGTCCTTGATCGACGTCGCCAGGTCGCGCACCGGCGACCAGCCCAGCTCGTCGCGGGCCCGGCCGATGTCGGCCTGGATCCAGTCGACCGCCTGCGAGCGCTGCGGCCCGACGCCGACCTCGTGGATCGCGCCGTCGTAGCCCGCCGCGTCGGCCAGCAGCGCGACCGCCTGGCGGGCGGTGACCGCCCGGCCGCTGCCCGCGTTGAGGACCCGGTGCCGCAGGGTGGACGCCAGCGTCGCCGCCGCGATCAGCGCGGCGAGGTCCCGCACGTCGACGAAATCCCGGTACGCCGACAGCGGACCCAGGGTGATCTCGCCGGCCCCCTCGGCCAGCGCGGCCCGGATCCGGGCCGCCGCCCGACCGAGCAGGTTCTCCTGCGACATGCCGGGGCCGATCGGGTTGAAGACCCGCAGCGACACGGCGTCGACCTGCCCGGCCTCCCCGGCGAGCTGGAACAGCCTGGTCCCGGCCAGGTGACTCACGCCGTACGCGCTGACCGGCCGGGCCGGCAGCTCCTCGGTGACCGGCACGCGCTGCGGCAGCGGCCCGTACTCGCCGGCCGAGCCGAGCCGGACCAGCCGGGCCTGCGGCGCCGCCTCGGCGGTCGCCTCCAGCAGTTTCGCCGCGACCAGCGTGTTGGCGGTGACGAGTTCCCCGGCGGAACCGGTCAGCGCGCCCACGCAACTGACCACCGCGTCCGGGGCTACCTCGCGCAGCAGCGCCGCGAGCCCCGCCACGTCACCGCCGAGCAGGTCGTAGGTCGCCCGGCCCGGACACACCACCTCGGTCACCCGGGGATCCGCCGCCAGGGCGTCGCGGGCGTGCCCGCCGATGAACCCGGACGCCCCGAACAGCAGGACCCGCGTCACGTCAGCTCCCCGGCCCGCACGACACCCGACAGGTCCGGGACGACCAGCGGCCCGTCACCGGCCGCCACCGGCTCGCCGACGGCCAGCACCGGCTCGCCGACGGACGCCACCGGCTCGCCGACGGCCACCTCCACCGGCCGTGGGCGGTTCGGCAACAGGATCGGCTTGAGCTGGGGGAACGAGCGGTTCGCCTCGTCGTAGTCCTCCGGCCGGCCGATGTCCAGCCAGAAACCGTCGAACGGGTACGTCCGGGGCGGGTCGCCGCCCGCCAGCAGATCCAGCACCAACTGGTCGAAGCCGAGGGCCAGCCCGGCCTGGTAGGGGTCGAGCGTCCGGCGGGACATCCCGTAGACGCCCATGCTCACCGGGTAGCGCAGCGCCGGCTTCTCCCGGAACCCGACGACCCGCCCGGCGTCCACGTCGAGCACGCCGAAGTCGATCCGGTGCACCCGCTCGGAGGTCGCCAGGGTCAGCCCGGCCCCGGAGAGCTGGTGGTCGCGCAGCAGGTCGCCGTAGTCGAGGTCGGTGAGGATGTCGCCGTTCATCACCAGGAACTCGTCGGGCAGCCGGTCCTTCAGGGCGAACAACGGGCCGACCGTCGACAGCGGCCGGTCCTCCTCGATGTAGTCGATGGCCAGCCCCCACCGGTTGCCGTCCCCGACGAACGCCCTGATCAGCGGGCCGAGATGGTTGATCGCCAGGGTCACCGAGGTGAACCCGCACGAGGCGAGCTGGTCGAGCACGATCTGCAGGATCGAATGACTGTCCCCGATCGGCATCAGGGGCTTCGGCAGCGTCGTGGTGTACGGCTTCAGCCGCACCCCCTTGCCGCCGGCAAGAATCACCGCGTGCAACCGGACCTCCCCATAGGTCTCGAGTGGACTATCGGTAGTGCCGAACCTGCCCGATCACCGGAACGAGACCGAGCGCGAACAACACCTGGAGCAGCAGCACGCCGCCCAGGTACAGCGAGGTGTCGGCGACCGGGTCGTCGCCCTGCCCGAACAGCGGAGCCACGCCGAGCAGCGCGCCGAGACCGACGTGCAGCACGACCACGACCGCCATGGACAGGCACAACCAGCCGTACCGGCCCCGACCGACCAGCAGGAACGCCAGGTAGTACGCCCCGGCGAGGCCCACGTGCGCGGCGGTCATCACGACCCCGGCCGTCGAGAGCTGGCCCAGGCGGGCGAGCACGACGACCAGCACCAGCCCGAGCACCGCCGGCACCGCCAGACAGGCGGCGACCTCCCGGCCGATGGTGCGCCAGATCCCGGCGACGAAGCCGCGCGGAACCCGGGCCCGCCGGGACAGCGCGACCCCGCTCGCCCAGAACCGGCCGGTCCGCCACTCGACGAACCCCATGGACAGGATCAGCGGCACCGCCGCCGCCGCGATGTCCAGCCGGCCCAGCAGGTAGGGCGCCTGCGCGTGGAAGAGCAGCACCGCCGAGCAGAGCCCGTAGCCGGCGACGCCGAGCAGCCGGGGCGCGGACGGCCACAGCGGTTCCCGGGACGCCCGCTCGTCGGTCCGGACGGCCTCCCGGGTGGCCCAGAGTCCGGCGGCGAGGCTGGCCAGCACGCCGAGGACCGCCCCGCCGACCGCCCAGAGCCGGGCCGTCGCGCCCCCGTCGAGCAGGAAGACCGCGCCGGACAGCACCGCCGGGAGCATCGCCGCCGCCAGCCACCACTCCCGACGGTGGAACAGCAACAGCGTGCTCGCCAACTGGTAGGTCAGTTGGAAGACCATCATCACGGCGAGCGGCAGGCCGCCGTACGGCAGCAGCACGGCGCCGGCCACCGCGCCGAGCAGGGGCGCGGTCAGCGCGGCGATCCGCAGCAGCCGGCTGGCCGACCGGACCCGACCCAGGCCGAGCAGGCGGAACGCCGCGTGGGCGGCCACCCCCGACCAGATCCACCCCACCGTGCCGGCCAGGATCATGCCGAGCACCAGGCCCGGTCGACCCACGACCGCCAGCACCGCCGGGAACGCGGCGCTCGGCAGCACGTACAGCAGGCCGTGCGAGATCGTCCGCAGGTCACCCCGGCGGTCGGTGGCGGGCCGTGACACGGTGGCGGCCCGGTCGTCGGCCGCCGGGGCCGGCCCCAGCCGCCGGAACACCTCCGAGGCGAGGACGAAGACGTCGCGGTAGCCGTACTCCACCTGGGCACCCCGGTCGGTGTGCCCGTCGGCCTCCAGGGCGGCGGCGACCTGGAGCGCGTCCACCGCGCGGGCGAGCTGGGGACGGACCCGTTCGACCAGGTCGTCGACCGGGTCGGTGGAGATCCGGGGCAGCAGGATGGTGCGTTCGGGTCCGTCCGGCCGGTCGGTGTCGGCTCCCGCGTCGGTGGTGATGGTGGCGACGGGGCGGAACAACGGATCGGTGACGTCCGGGTCGTGGGCGTCGGTCATCAGCGACCACCGGTGGTGCGCATCATGATGGTCGGCTCGTCGTCCGGGTCCGGGCCGGGGGCGGGCGGCAGGTCGGGGCCGGACGAGTTCGGGTCGTGACGGGACCGGTACGCGGCGGACGAGTACTGTTCCGGCCCCCGTTGCCGGGGCACCCGGGCGGTGACCGGGGCGGCCCCCGGCCAGACGGCGGGTGCCGCCTCCGCGCGGGCGGCGGGTGCCATCTCCGGTCGGGTGGCGGGTGCCATCTCCGGCCGGGCGGTGGCCGGGGTGGCCTGGGACCGGGCGGGGGTGGCCTCGGACCGGGCGGCGGGTGCCACCTCCGGCCGGGCGGGGACAGGGGTCGCCACCGGCCGGGCGGTGACCGCCGCCACCCCGGGCCGGGTCGTCCGGTTCGGCACCCGGACCCACCCCTGGGCCTGACCACGCAGGTGCTTCGGAGCGGGGGACGCCGTGCGGGGCTCGGCGAGCCGCTCGTAGATGTCGCGGTACGCCTGCAACGAGCGTTGCAGGGTGAACTTCTCCAACACCCGGGCGCGGGCGTCCGCCCCGAGCCGGAGCCGCATCTCCCGGTCCTTCAGCATGCGTACGCAGGCGTCGGCGATCGCGGTGACGTCACGCGGCGCGACCACGAACCCGGTGTCGCCGACCGCCTCGGCGACCCCGCCCACGTTGGTGCACACGGTGGGCCGCCCGCACGCCATCGCCTCCACCACCGTGTAGGGGAAGCCCTCGGAGATGCTGGTCAGCGCCACCAGACTGCCCGCGTGATAGGCCTCGACGGCGTTGCCGACCCGCCCCTCCAGGACCGCGTGCCCGGTCAGCCCGAGTTCGTCGATCAGCGCCTCGCAGCTCTCGTGGTAGACCTTGTTGGCGGCCGGCGTGCCGCCGAAGATGCGTAGCCGGGCCTCGGGGATCTCCGTCCGGACCAGCGCGAACGCCCGGATCAGCGTGTGCAGGTCCTTGAGCGGGTCGATCCGGCCCATGAACGAGATGGTCGGCACGTCCGGCTCACCGGCGGCGGGCGGGAACTCGTCCGGGTCGACGCCGTTGTACATCGTCCACATCCGGTCGGGGTCCGCGCCGTTGTGCAACTGCCAGCGTCGGTTGTACTGCGAGTGCGGGGCGAGCGCGCCGGTGATCAGGTAGGCCGCGCCGGCCAGCGAGCGGAAGAAGCTCAGCACCAGCACTCGGACCGGGTGCGGCGCGTCGTCGTGCAGGTAGGAGATGTAGCGTTCGCGCAGGTAGATGCCGTGTTCGGAGAGCACCAGCGGGGTGCCGTACGTCCAGGTGGCGGCCATCCCGACGAGGGTGGCGAGGCCGTTCATCGACGAGTGCACGATGTCGGCGCGTACCGGTGGCGCGCTCAACGGCCGGAGCATGTGCGAGATGAGCCAGGCCGCCTCCAGCGCGTCGGCGACGGTGGGCGCGGGACCGGTCTCCTCGACGCGCAGGGTGTGCCAGGCCTCCAGCATCATCCGTAGCGCCTCGTTGGAGAGCAGGGCCGCGCTCAGGTCGCCGCCGCCGGCCGCGTACTCGAACATGCCGCGCAGCGCGAGCAGGAAGGTGCTGCGGTTGACCGCGCCGGCCTGGGAGCGGGTCGACTCCAGGGGGGTGACCAGCGCCCGCAGGAACACCTCGTAGGACTCGACGAACTCCGCCCCAGGCCGACCGGACGGGACCAGCACGCCCCGGCCCCGCCGGGGGCGGCCGGTTGCCCGGCCGCCCCACAACGGGATCGAGTGCACGCGGTCGAGGTTCGCCGGTCGGTCGAACACCGGCTCCTCGGTGCCGTCCACGGTGAGCGCCACGACCTCCCACCGGTAGTCCGGCATTCCTCGGATGAGCTGTTCGCACCAGATGCTCACCCCACCCATCGCGTACGGGTAGGTGCCCTCCGAGACCAGCGCGATCCGCACCGGTTCCCCCCGTTCCTCTGTGCTTGTCTGAGCCGTCCCGCGCTACACGCGGGGAGCGGCGGTGAACGTCACGGCGGTGTTGGCCGCCAGCGTCACCGGGACGGTGACGTCGGTGCCGTAGGTGCCGGCGCCGGTGGTGGACGCGGCCACGCCACCGAGTTGCAGCGAGCCGGCGGCCGGCGAGGTCACCGTGATCTCCCCGGTGGTCCGGTCGTAGACCGCCGACGCCCCGGCGCTCAGCGCCGCGAAGTGGGCCGTCCGGGTCCTGGTGTAGGCGGCGATGTCGGTCCACGCCGAGTTCAGCAGCGGCACCGCGTAGAACGACTCGTACTTGGTCAGCACGGCGTCGACCCAGTCGGTGAGCAGGGTGTCGCCCGAGCCGTAGTCACGCACGTTGGCGATGTGGAACGTGTGCGAGTAGATCGAGCCGGACGACACGTGCTGCAGGCCCACGGTGGACTCGTAGTCGAGGACCTGGGCGTAGGTGCGGTCGGTCGGCCAGTACGGGAAGGCGCCGTTCGGGCCGTAGAAGGAGTTGTAGAAGTGCGCCTCCTCCGCCTGGTTGGTGGTGTGGTAGGCGATGTTGGTCGGCCAGCACGGCACCACCGCGATGCTCGGGTCCAGCGGGTGCGCGGTCGAGCCGTTGAAGTTCGCCGGCACGTGACTGGCGAACGACATGTTGCCGGCCACCGTGGTGATGCCGAGATCCGCCGCCGCCTCGATCAGGTCCGGGTTGGACGCGGCGAGGCCGTGGTCGGTGAGCACACCGCTGGAGTTGTTGTAGACACCGAGACCGGAGTACTCGGGGGTCTTCAGCACGGTGGCCGGCGGGTTCAGCCCGATGGCGTTGCCCGCGGTCTGGTTCTCGGAGATCTCTTCGTGGTTGGTGGCGTAGTCCGTGGTGTTCAGCGCGGGGTGGCTGAACGTGTGGTTGATCCACCGGAAGTTGTCCTTCAGGCACTTCGTGGTGGCGGTGAGGGTGTTGGCGTCGCCGTTCGGGCTGCACGCGCTGCCGGCGAACGGGTCGATCTGCGCGCCGTTGTAGGGGATGTTGAAGGTGAAGCCCGAGGCCAGCGGGTGCGCGGTGCGCAGCGCGGTCTGCTTGGCGTCGAGGTTGACCGCGTCGTGCCCGGTGACCCGGACGACGGGGCCGTAGTCGACGGTGCCGTCGGCCATGTAGTGGGCCGAGGCGGCGAACCAGTCGTCGATGTCGACGTTGAGGTGGTGCTTCTGCTCACCGAGGAACAGGCCCTTGGTCGCCCACCGGACCAGGCCGTAGACCAGCAGGTCGGCGTGGAGGAGGTACTGGTTCGCGGTGAAGGTCAGCGCGATCCGCTCCCGGCCGTCGGTCGAGGTGGTGCTCACGGCCAGCACGTCGGAGCCGTTGGTCATCAGGGCCTGGGCGTTGCAGCCGGCCCGGATCGAGGTGCGGTAGACGTACGACTGGGTGATCGGGATCTGGGCGGTGCTCTTGAGGTAGTCGAAGACCGCCGCGCCGCTGCTGGTCAGCGAGACGGGCAGCGGCGTCTCGCCGACCGCGCCCTCCCCGGCGGAGTTGAGGCAGTAGTCCTCCGGCCAGGTGCCGTAGCTGGTGTAGAGGGCGACCTGACGCACCGCGAAGTTGCGCTCGTAGGACCAGAGGGTGTTCCACTCGGTGCTGGTCAGGCCGCTGAGGTAGTTCCCGCCCGACTCGTAGAGCTGCATGCTGTTGGTGAGCAGGACCGCGTTGTACTTGCCCACCCCGTTGCCGTCGACCAGCGTGCTCGGCGAGAGCGTCTGCGTCGTGGTGTACAGGATGTCGTAGCTGGCACCGACCCGGTTGAGGGTGGTGGTGAGCGTGGCCACGCCGAAGTCCGTCGGGTCGGTGGCCAGGATCAGCGACCTCAGCGCGACCTTGTCGTTGATCGCCTGGGTGCCGACGCCGCCGCTGCGCGCGGCCGACCGGGACGGGGCGACCTTGACGGTGCCGGACCGGGTGGGCAGCGGGCCGGGCCGGGCCTCCTTCTTGCTCGCGACCTGACCGAGACCGGGTGCGCTCGGCGGCTGGGCCGCCGCGCTCGGCGCGGCCGGCTGGGCGAGGCCCGGAGTCTGGGTGCCGAGCAGGACCGTGAGTGCGGTCAGCCCGGCGAGGGCGAGTCGTTTCGCGCGCGGACGCGCAGGTCCGGTGTGGACCATGTGGGTGACCTCCGATGAGGAGACGAACAATGCCGCGATCCTGTATGGACTGCGGGGTTGCCATCGAAGGCTAGCAATTACGCGTCCGGATTCCGCGCTAGATCCTGTCGCATGTGGAGCATTGACGCAAGCGTGATCGGATGTTAGCGCCGTACCTGCGAAGGTGACTTCCGGTAACGTGTTTTCCGGCGACCGTGAAGGCGAGTCATGTGGTGCCGGGTGTGCTGACGTGCTCTTTCCCCGGGGTGCTGAAACACGGCATTCACGTTCGCTTCACAGCGACGTAGCCGGCGGCGTCCAGAATGTGGTCGTCGGGTGGGGGTGAACGTCCGATCGGGTCGGCCATTCGCTCGGGCTGCGGCAATTGACGAGCGACAAGTGTGGCCGATCAGTCCATGCTGGCCCACCGATCAGCCGATCGCGGACCCGTCCCTTTGGCCGGCGTGATGGGTTTTGGTTGCTTTGGGAAGCCCATGCAGCGGATCTCCAGGTGTTTTCCCAGGTGAAAGCCATATTGATTGTGGTGACTGGCGCTCCTGCCTGTCTTTTGTCGGGCAAATCGCATGATCGACCGCAGATCGTGGGGAATGTCGAATTTCTTCGACAGTTCATCCGGCGGACCTGTTCGTGAATGACGAATGTCGCGGCGGTGGCCGGGGGAGTCGACCGGTGCCACCGTGCTCCGTTCCCGGTGCCGTGACTTGCCGATTTCCGTCCACCGGAAGGGCTTCGCTGATTCGCCAATCAGGATTTCGGCCGGGTCGTTCCGGGTGCGCCCGATCGCTGCCGATGGAACTTCCACGGGACGCAAATGCAGAAGTGGGGGTGCGCGGCGGTCAACCGTCGGCGGGACCGGACAGGGAACAGCGGACGCCGAACAGCCCGAACCACCCCCGGATCGGCGGGCCACGGGTCGACGGAAGGGGTCGAGCGCCACCCGACCGTGCGCATTTCCCGGCCGCTTTCCGCCGCGCGGGTCACCATCGCCGCCGGTCGGGCGTCGTCGCCAGCAGGAGCGTCGACCCGGCCGCGAAGACCGCCGCGCCGAGGAGGACCAGCCCCGGTGCCGCGTACGTCAGCGACCAGGCGAACACCGCCCCGGCCGCGACGGGCACCACCGTCTCGGCGGCGGCCCCGATCCCGGTCAACGCCCCCTGCACGGTGCCCTGCTCGTCGGGCCGGACCAGCCGGGAGAGCCACGCCTGCGCGGCGGCACCACCCACCGAGCCGAGCACGCCGGCCGCCTGAAGCAGGTAGAGCAGCCAGGGCGTGCTCACGAACGCCGTACCCGCCAGCGCGGCGACGCCGAACAGGCCACCGACCACCGCGGCCCGCCTGTCCCCGAGCCGGCGCACGATCGGCCCGACCGCCCCGGCCTGGAACAGTGCCCCGGCGAGCGCCCCCGCCGCGAGCACGACGCCGACCCGCGCAGTGCCCCAGGCGAACTGGTGCGTGAGGAAGAACGTCCAGGTGGACTGGTGGGTCATCCGGGCGACATCGGCGCAGCACCGGGCGTACGCGAGGCGTCCGAGCACCGGCCGACGCAGGACGACGAGGATGGCGCCCACCGGGTTCGCCGTCCGCAGGGTCAGCGGGGTCCTCCGGTCACCGGGCCGCGACTCGGGCAGCACGAACCATCCGTATCCGACGTTGGCGAAGGACAGCGCCGCCGCGGCGAGGAACGGCAGTCGCACGTCGACGGTGCCGAGCAGGCCGCCGACGGTCGGGCCGGCGACGAAGCCGAGCCCGAACGCGGCACCGACCAGGCCGTACGCGTGGGCCCGTGCCTCGGGTGCGGTGACGTCCGCGAGATACGCGTTGACCACGGTGCCGGTGCCGGCGCACGCACCGGCGAGGGCGTGGGACAGCAGCAGCGTCCACGGGTCGGGCGAGACCGCGTGCACCAACCAGTCGACGCCGAGACAGCCCAGCGAGACGAGCAGGACCGGCCGCCGGCCGTACCGGTCGGAGAGCCGCCCGAGCAGCGGCGAGACGACGAACTGCAACAGGCCGTAGGTCGAGCCGAGCAGGCCGGACCAGCGGACAGCGGCGGCGGCGTCCTCGGTGACGGCGGTCAGCAGGGCCGGCACGATCGGCACGATCAGGCCGAGCCCGAGCATGTCCAGGAAGACGGTGACGAGGAGGAACGGGAGAGCGGGCGTCCGGCGCACGGGGGCTCCTGGGGGCGAGGGGGCGGGCCCCCTCGCCACCCACGGTCAGCCGCAGGTACGGAGGATCAGATTATCGGTGCGGTCAAACGGTTTTCGCCGTCCACGGCCGGACCGGAGTGCGGTGGGACGACCTCAGTCGCGGCAGCCGGCCGGGCTGTCGCCGCCGGACGGCACGGAGGCGACCACCACGTCGGAGATGGGGCTGAGCCACTGCAACGGCCCCTCGTACGCCCGGGGCACCGTCACCGTGACCGCGGTCTCCCGGTCGAGGGTGGTGAGCACCGTGGCGTCCGGCCGTTCGGCGGCGTACCAGCACACCCGGTTGACGGTCCAGACGTCGGCGGTGGGCTCGATGGTCGGCTCGGGACCGCCGCAGGCCACCGTCAACGCCGGGTCGCCGTACGCGGCGTTCTGCTCGGCACCGGCGGTCACCGGACGCTGGGCCAGTTCCCGGACGGTGGCCGGCAACTGCGACACCAGGGCACGGCACACCACACCGGGCCGCCCGGCCAGCACCGGGGCGGCCATCTCGACCGGAGCGCCGGACTGGGGGCGCAGGCTCGTCGGCGACGGGCTCGGTGCGGCGGCCGGTGGCTCCGGGGACAGCCGCGCGACGGTGAAGCCCGCCACGGCCACCGTCACCGGGACGGCGACCAGGGTGGCGAGCACCGCGGCCCGCCGGGTCGACCGGTCCCAGCCGGCCCGCCGGCCGTCGGCGGCCGACCCGTCGGGCAGCCGTCCGGGTGCCCGGTCGGCGGTCGTGGGTGCCCCGGTCGCCCGGTCGGCGGCGGGCGCGGCGTCGGTCGGATTCTGCGGGGAGGAGGTCTTCTCGTCCACTTACAGGCGCACCACCGAACACGTGAGGGTGCGGGTGATGCCGGGCACCATCTGCACGTTGCTGACGATCAGTTTGCCCAGTTCGTCGACCGTGTTCGCCTCGGTGAGGACGACCACGTCGTACGGCCCGGTGACGGCGTCGACGCGTACCACGCCGGTAAGGTCCGCGATCAGACCGGCCACGTCCCGCGCCCGGCCCACCTCGGTCTGGATGAGGATGTACGCCTGTACCACGACTCGACCTCCGTCCGTCGCCGCCGGGGGCGGCCCGAAGGGTGAAAATACCCTACGGAGCAGGCGTGATCCCTATCGGTGGTCACGGACAAGCAGCTAGCGAGGGTGTCGGAAGGAAGACATGGGTGTCGCGGACGTCGGCGAGTTCGGCCTCATCGACCGGGTCACCGCCCGGCTGACGTACGGATCGTCGTGCCTGCTCGGGCCGGGTGACGACGCCGCCGTGGTGGCCACCCCCGACCGGCGGGTGGTCGCCTCCACCGACGTGCTGGTCGAGGGGCGGCACTTCCGGCGGGACTGGTCGAGCGCCCGGGACGTCGGACACCGGGCGGCGGCGGCCAACCTCGCCGACATCGCCGCGATGGGCGCCACCCCCACCGCCCTGCTGGTGGCCCTCTGCGCCCCCACCGACCTGGACACCGCCTGGGCGGAGGAGCTGGCCGACGGGCTGGCCGCCGAGGCGGCGCTGGTCGACGCGGGGGTGGTCGGCGGGGACATGTCGGCCAGCCCGACCCTGACCGTGGCGGTGACCGCCCTCGGTGACCTGGGCGGCCGGGCGCCGGTGGTCCGCTCCGGGGCGCGACCGGGCGACGTGGTGGCGCTCGCCGGCCGGACCGGGTGGGCCGCCGCCGGGCTGACCGTGCTCTCCCGGGGCTTCCGGACCCCGCGCCTGCTGGTCGAGGCGTACCGGCGGCCGGAGGTGCCCTACCCGGCCGGACCGGAGGCCGCCCGGCTCGGGGCGACCGCCATGATCGACGTCTCGGACGGGTTGCTGGCCGATCTGGGGCACCTGGCCGGGGCCAGCGGCGTCGGCGTCGACCTGCGTCGGGACGCCTTCGAGGTGCCCCGCCAACTCGCCGACGCCGCGCGGGCGCTCGGCGTCGACCCGTACACCTGGATCCTGACCGGTGGCGACGACCATGCCCTGGTCGCCACCTTCCCCCCGGCGGTGGCCCTGCCCCCGTCGTGGCGGGCGGTGGGCCGGGTGGCCGAGGGCGCGGGGGTGACCGTCGACGGTGACGCGCACGACGGACCGGCCGGCTGGGACCACTTCCGGTAAGGGGCGGTCGTACCCTTCACCCCGTGAGTGAGATCGAGATCAGTCCGGCCGGCTTCGACTCGCCGGTGGCGCAGACGCTGATCCGGGCGACCATGGCCGACCTGAGCGCCCGGTACGGCGGCACCGGCGACGAGACCCCCGTCGAGGCGGCCGAGTTCGCACCGCCGGACGGCGACTTCCTCGTCGCCCGCCTCGACGGCGAGCCGGTCGGCTGCGCGGGGTGGCGCAGCCACGGCGAGGACAGCGCCGAGCTGAAACGGATGTACACCGCGCCGGGTGTCCGGGGACGCGGGGTGGCCCGCGCGGTGCTGACCGCCGTCGAGGAGTCGGCCCGCCGGCACGGACGCAAGCGGCTCATCCTGGAGTGCGGTGACCGGCAGCCCGAGGCGATCGCCCTGTACACCTCGGCCGGGTACGAGCGGATCCCCAACTTCGGCTACTACGCCGACGCACCCGGCTGCCTGTCGTTCGGCCGGGTGCTCTGACCGCCGCCGGGCACACGACAGTACCGGCGGGCCGTGATGGCCCGCCGGTACCGGTCGGAGCTGAAGCGGCGGCGGTGCTACCGGGTCAGGCGCGGGTGACCTTGCCGGCCTTGATGCACGAGGTGCAGACCTTGAGCTTCTTGGTGTTGCCGCCACCGGCCGGGGTACGCACCGACTGGATGTTCGGGTTCCAGCGGCGGTTGGTCCGCCGGTGCGAGTGGGACACGTTGTGGCCGAAGCCCGGCCCCTTGCCACAGACGTCGCACACGCTAGCCACGGGATACTCCTGAGATTGATACGTTCATGAGGTCGCCGGCAGGCGCTGCCCGGACAACCTGGTCAGGTTACCCGATGGACCCCGGGCCGGACCAACCGGCCCGGGACGCGGGGACACGCCGGCCGACCCCGGCGGGTGTCGGCCACCGCCAGTAGGCTTCTGGCCGTGCCGGACACCCTCGACGCCGCCGCGGTGGGCCACTGGTGCGCCAGCGGTCTCGCCGCGCTGCGCCGGCACCAGGGCGAGATCGACGAACTCAACGTCTACCCCGTCCCCGACGGGGACACCGGCACCAATCTCGTGCTCACCCTCACCTCGGCCCAGCAGGCGCTGGCGATGGACCTCGGCACCCTGCCCGGGGACGGCACCACCGCGCACGGCCACGCGCTGCGGCTGCTGGCCCGGGGCGCGCTGCTCGGTGCCCGGGGCAACTCCGGGGTGATCCTCTCGCAGATCCTGCGCGGCCTCGCCGACACGCTCGGCGGCGTGCCCACCGTCGCCGGCCGGGCGCTCGCCGCCGCGCTGCGCGCCGCCACCACCGCCGCCTACGCCGCGGTGGCCCGGCCGGTCGAGGGCACCGTGCTCAGCGTGGTCGCCGCCGCCGCGACCGCCGCCGAGCAGGCCGACAGCGACGACCTGCGCGCGGTGGCGCGGGCCGCCGCCGCAGCGGCCACCCACGCGCTCGCCCGCACCCCGCAACAGCTCCCCGCGCTGGCCCACGCCGGTGTGGTCGACGCCGGGGGCCGGGGGCTCTGCCTGCTGCTCGACGCGCTGGTCGAGGTGGTCACGGGGGAGTCCCCGCCCGAGCCGACGCCGGTGGTCCGCCCGGCCCGCCCGCCGCTGACCGGCGTCCGGGAGACCGGCTCCCCCGAGTACGCCTACGAGGTGCAGTTCCTGCTCGACGCCCCGCACGAGGCGGTGACCCGGCTCCGCGCCACCCTGGCCACGCTGGGCGACTCGCTGGTGGTGGTCGGCGACGCGGGCTCACCCGCGGAGTCCACCACCTGGAACGTGCACGTCCACGTCAACGACGTCGGGGCGGCCGTCGAGGCCGGGGTGGCCGCCGGGAGGCCGTACCGCATCTCGGTGACCCGCTTCGCCGACCAGACCGCCGCCCCCGATGCCGTGCCCGCCCCCGGTGCCGAGCGGACCGCCGCCGGGGTCGTGCCCGCCGCCGACCTCCGGTCCGTGCCCGCCCCCGGGAGCCGGGCCGCCGTGGTCGTCGCGGCCGGGGCCGGCATCGCCGAGCTGTTCGGCGCGGAGGGGGCGACGGTGGTGCCGGGCAACCCGTCCACCGGCGAACTGCTGGACGCGATCCGGGCCACCGCCGCCGCCCGGGTGGTGGTGCTCCCCAACGACCCGGACACCCAGGCGGTGGCGAGCGCCGCGGCCCGGGAGGCGCACCGGCTCGGGGTGAAGGTCAGCGTGGTGCCGACCCGCTCGCCGGTGCAGGCGCTGGCCGCGCTCGCCGTCCGGGATCCGCAGCGCCGGTTCGCCGACGACGTCATCGCGATGGCCGAGGCGGCCGGCGCCTGCCGGTACGCCGAGGTGTGCCGCGCCAGCCGGGAGGCGCTGACCGTCGCCGGCCCGTGCCGCCCCGGTGACGTGCTGGCCCTGGTCGAGGGGGAGGTGCACCTGATCGGCAGCGACCTGGTCGACACCTGCGCCGCCGTGGTCGACCGGATGCTCGGCGGCGGCGGGGAGCTGGTCACCCTGCTCACCGGCGCGGACGCCCCGACCGGTCTCGCCGAGGCGGTCCGGGCGCACATCGGCCAGCGCTGGCCGTTCGTCGAGGTCCAGGCGTACCCGGGCGGGCAACCGCACTATCCGCTCCTGGTGGGGGTCGAATGACGACGACCGAGCCGGCCACGGTCGACACCGCGCTGTCGAAGCTGGTGGGGGAGAAGACCGCCAAGGCGCTCGCCGGTCACCTCGACCTGCACACCGCCGGTGACCTCATCTACCACTTCCCGCGCCGCTACGACGAGCGTGGCGAGCACACCGACATCCGCTCGTTGGACGTCGGTGAGCAGGTCACCGTGCTGGCCCAGGTGCAGCGCACGGCGGTCCGACCGATGCGCCAGCGGCGGGGCAACCTGCTGGAGGTGACCGTCGGCGACAACTCCGGCGGGACGCTGACGCTCACCTTCTTCGGCAACCAGGCCTGGCGGGAGCGGGAGCTGCGCCCCGGCCGGTGGGGACTGTTCGCCGGCAAGGTCACCGAGTTCCGGGGCAAGCGGCAGCTCAACGGCCCGGAGTACGTCCTGCTCGGCGAGGGGGGCGAGGGTGAGGTGGCGGCCTCGGAGGAGGTCGAGGAGTTCGCCGGGGCGCTGATCCCGGTCTACCCGGCCGCCGCCGCCGTGCCGACCTGGGTGATCGCCCGGTGCGTCCGGGTGGTGCTGGACACCGTCACCATGCCGGACGATCCGCTGCCGGCGTCGATGCGGGTCGACCGGAAGCTGGTCGGCATCGGCACCGCGCTGCGGGAGATCCACCGGCCCTCCAGCAAGGAGGGGCTGTACCGGGCCCGCCGCCGGCTCACCTGGGACGAGGCGTTCGCGGTGCAGCTCACCCTGGTCCAGCGCAAGCTGCGGGCCGCGTCCTGGCCGGCCACGCCGCGCCCGGCGAAGGCGGGCGGCCTGCTCGACGCGTTCGACGCCCGGCTGCCCTACGAGCTGACCCCGGGGCAGCGGGACGTCGGCGTCGAGATCGCCGCCGACCTGGCCACTCCGCACCCGATGCACCGGCTGTTGCAGGGCGAGGTCGGCTCGGGCAAGACCGTGGTGGCGTTGCGGGCGATGCTCCAGGTGGTCGACGCGGGCGGGCAGGCGGCCCTGCTCGCCCCGACCGAGGTGCTCGCCGCCCAGCACCACCGGGGCATGCTCGACCTGCTCGGCCCGCTGGCGCAGGCCGGTGAGCTGGGTGCGGCCGACGACGCGACCCGGGTGGAGCTGGTCACCGGTTCGCTGGGCGCGGCGGCCCGCCGCCGGGCGCTCGCGGAGGTCGCCGGGGGGCGGGCCGGCATCGTGCTCGGCACCCACGCCCTGCTCTACGAGGGGGTCGACTTCGCCGACCTCGGCCTGGTGGTGGTCGACGAGCAGCACCGCTTCGGCGTCGAGCAGCGCGACGCGCTGCGGTCCAAGGCCGACCAGCCGCCGCACGTGCTGGTGATGACCGCCACCCCGATCCCGCGCACGGTGGCGATGACCGTCTACGGCGACCTGGAGACCTCCACCCTGTCCCAGTTGCCGCAGGGCCGGTCCCCGATCGCCTCGCACGTGGTGCCGGTGGCCGAGAAACCGGCCTTCCTGGACCGGGCCTGGCGGCGGGTCCGCGAGGAGGTCGACGCCGGTCACCAGGCCTACGTGGTGTGCCCGCGGATCGGTGAGGGGCCGGCGGACGAGGACGAGCCGCCCCGCGAGGACGACAACGGACGACGCCCGCCGCTGGCGGTGACCGAGGTGGCGCCGCTGCTCGCCGAGGGGCCGCTGCGCGGGCTGCGGATCGGCGTCCTGCACGGCCGGCTGCCCGCCGACGAGAAGGACGCGGTGATGCGGTCCTTCGCCGACGGCGACCTGGACGTGCTGGTCGCCACGACGGTGGTGGAGGTGGGCGTCAACGTGCCCAACGCCACCGTGATGATCGTGCTGGACGCCGACCGGTTCGGTGTCTCGCAGCTGCACCAGCTCCGGGGCCGGGTCGGTCGGGGTACGGCCCCTGGGCTCTGCCTGCTGGTGAGCGAGGCGGCCGAGGGCTCGTCGGCGCGGGAGCGGCTGGACGCGGTCGCCTCCACCACCGACGGCTTCAAGCTGGCCGAGCTGGACCTGGAGCAGCGCCGGGAGGGCGACGTGCTGGGGGCGAGCCAGTCCGGTCGCCGCTCGCACCTGCGGCTGCTGTCCCTGCTGCGCGACGCCGACCTGATCCGGGACGCCCGCGCCGAGGCACTCGTCCTGGTCGAGGAGGATCCGGCGCTGGCGCGGCACCCGGCGCTGGCGGCCTCGGTCGCCGCCCTGGTCGACGAGGAGCGCGCGGAGTACCTGGAGAAGGGCTGACCGCCGCCCCCGCCGTCGAGTGGCAGGGGCAGCAGCCGGGCGGCGGGGCAGCAGCCGGGCGGCGGCGGGTGCCGGCCGGGCGGTGTCGTCCGGACCGGCTGCGTCACCGCCCGGCGGGCGGCTCAGGGCCGGCGCTTCTCGACGACGGTCCAGCCGGTCCACCCCCGGTCGGCGACCAGCCTGCGCAGCCGCCGGACGACGGGATGGGCCGCGTCGGCGAACGAGTCCATCAACCGGACGAACGCGGGGTCGGGGGTGACCTCCTTCTGCATGTCGAGCTTTCCGGCGGCTTCCGCCTGCGCGAACATCTCGGCCATCAGGTCCGCCGTCTCGTGCAGCAGTTCCTCGTCCTGCCAGTTCTCGGCGATCCGTCCGATCAGCCGGTAGAACTGGACGACCTGGGGGTTGTCGAGCTGGGCCACCTTGTCGGCCATCATCGCCGGGATCGCGTCCGGCCACCGGGCCGCCATCAGGATCCACCCGTCGCGTTCGCCCTCGACGGCGACCGGTGGCACCCCGGCGGCGCGGAGCCGGTCCAGATAGTCGACCACCTCGGCGGGGACGGCGAGGGTGTCACCGTCACGGAGCCTGGCGATCCGCCGTCGGTGCTCCTGGAGTGCCCGGATCTGGGCCCGTAACTGGTGGTCGATCTCGGTGGTGGCGGCGGCGAACGTCGCCGGGTCGGCGTCGAGCAGCTCGCGGACCCGGCTCAGCGGGACGCCGGCCTCGGCGAGGGTCCGGATCCGGATCAGCCGCACCACCGCGGCGGCGTCGTACGTCCGGTAGCCGGAGGCGTCGCGTTCCGGTTCCGGGAGGAGCCCGATCTGGTGGTAGTGCCGTACGGCCCGGATGGTCACCCCGGCGTAGGACGCCAGCCGTCCGATCGTCAGCATGGTGTCAAGCCTGCCCTACGCCGGGGCACCGTCAACCGACCTTGCGGCGGTGGACGGCCATCGCGCCGCCCCACGCGACGACGAGGATGCCGGCGCACCAGGCGAGCGCGGTCCACACCTCGCCACCGACCTGCTGCCCGGCGAAGAGGGCGCGGATCGTGTTCACGATGGACGTCACCGGCTGGTGCTCGGCGAAGGCCCGCACCGGGCCGGGCATGCTCTCGGTGGGCACGAAGGCCGAGCTGACGAAGGGCAGCAGGATGAGCGGGTAGGAGAACGCGCTCGCGCCGTCGACGGACGTGGCGGTCAGGCCCGGGATGACCGCGAGCCAGGTCAGCGCCAGGGTGAACAGCAGCATGATGCCGGCGACCGCCAGCCAGGCCGGCACGCCGGCCCCGGAGCGGAAGCCCATGGCGAGGGCCACCAGCACCACCAGCACCAGCGAGATCAGGTTGGCGACCAGCGAGGTCAGCACGTGCGCCCAGAGTACGGCCGAGCGGGCGACCGGCATGGACAGGAACCGCTCGAAGATGCCGCTCTTGAGGTCCAGGAACAGCCGGTACGCGGTGTAGGAGATGCCGGAGACGACCGTGATCAGCAGGATGCCGGGCAACAGGTAGTCGACGTAGCGGTCGGAGCCGGTTTCGATCGCGCCGCCGAACACATAGACGAAGAGCAGCAGGAACGCGATCGGCATGATCGAGGTGGTGATGATGGTGTCCGGGCTGCGGCTGATGTGCCGCAGCGAACGCCCCAGCAGGGCGGCGGTGTCACCGAGGAGGTGTCGGGTCATCGGGGGTCCTCAGTCGCTCGTGCCGTCGGGGCGGCGGTGTCCACGGTGGTGCCGGTGCCGGTGCCGTTCCCGCCGACGATGGCGAGGAAGACGTCCTCGAGCGTCGGTTGCTTCTCGACGTACTCGACGGTGGCGGGCGGGAGCAGTCGGCGCAGCTCGGCCAGGGTGCCGTCGGCGATGATGCGCCCGTCGTGCAGGACGGCGATCCGGTCGGCGAGCTGCTCGGCCTCGTCGAGGTACTGCGTGGTGAGCAGCACGGTGGTGCCCTGCCGGGCGAGTTCCCGGACGGCCTGCCACACCTCCAACCGGCCCTGCGGGTCGAGTCCGGTGGTCGGTTCGTCGAGGAAGATCACCGGTGGTTCGCCGACCAGGCTCATCGCGATGTCGAGGCGACGGCGCATGCCACCGGAGTACGTCGACACCCGGCGGCCGGCGGCGTCGGTCAGGATGAAGCGCTCGAGCAGGTCGTCGGCGATCCGGCCGGGGTGTCTCAGGTGCCGCAGCCGGGCGACCAGCACCAGGTTCTCCCGGCCGGTGAGGATCTCGTCGACGGCGGCGAACTGACCGGTCAGGCTGATGGACTCCCGCACCGTGGCCGCCCGGGTGGTGACGTCGAGGCCGTGCACGTGGGCCGTGCCGGCGTCCGGTTTGAGCAGGGTGGACAGGATGCGGATCACGGTGGTCTTGCCGGCCCCGTTGGAGCCGAGCAGGGCGAAGATGCTGCCCCGGGCCACGTCGAGGTCCACCCCGCGCAGCACGTGCAGCTCGCGGTAGGACTTCTGGAGACCCCGGATTCGGATGGCGGGTCCGCCGGTGGCCGGCGGTTCGGTCGATGCTGTCGTGGGCACGGCATCAGCATCCGGGGTTGCCGTTGCGTCAGGGTCAAGCCCGCAACGCACAGGGCGCGTCGACCGGTGGGTCGACGCGCCCTGTGGGGGTGCCGCGGGTCAGGCGGTGAAGCGGATCCGGCGGCGTCGGGCGACGACGAAGAGCACCGCGCCGGCCGTCAGGAGCGCGGCGGCGCCGGCCGCGATGGCACCGGCCGCCGCGCCGGTCACCGGGAGGCCGCCGTCCTGGTCACCGCCGCCGGCACCACCACCACCGGTGGACGGGCAGTCCTTCGGCTGCTCCCACTTGAGCGGGCCGCCGGAGTCGAGGTCGCCGGTGACGGTGACGGTGAGGCCCTTGCTGGCCGGGAAGCTGACCGTGCCGGTCCGGCCGGGCTCGACGGTCAGCTTCTTGGGCTCACCCTTGTTGGGGGTGAAGACCGAGGTCAGCGAGGTGCCGTCCTCCGGGTTGCTGATCCGGAAGACCATTTTGTCGCAGGTGGACTCGTAGCTGGCGTCCGGCGTGCCGACCTCGGGCTGCTGGCAGTCCTCGGGCTTCTGCCAGCCGCCGGTGAAGTCCTTCATGCCGGTGGCGGCCACGGTGATCTCCTGCGCCTCCCCGGCGCTGAGCTTCCGCTTCTCGATCTTGCGCAGCGGGACGGTCACCTTGTCGGTGAAGCCGCCGCTGCCGGTGATGGTGAACGTCGCGTCGGCGTTGCCGCTGCGGTTGACCAGGGTCAGCTCGACGTTGCCGTCGCAGTCGGACTCGGCGATCACCTCGGGCGCGGCCGAGCAGGTGCCCGAGCCGCCGTTGAACCAGGCGCGCGGGCCGGTGGAGCGGGCGCCGATGCCGGTGGGGCTGCCGACCTTGCGGTCGCCGTACCGGTCGCTGGTGTCGGTCAGCGGGTCGATCAGCTTGCTGCCGAAGACGAAGTCGACCTGGGTGTAGCAGTTCGGCACCTCGACGGCGAAGTCGAGGGTGGCCACCCCCAGCTCGCCCGGGGCGACCCCGGTGAACTTCTTGATCGACTTGTCGAGCACGTACTGCGGGACGGCGAACTTCGCCGACGGCGTCACGTACGACACCAGGGCCAGCTCCTGCTCCTGGCCGCGGCAGAGCGGGCCGTTGGTCAGGGTGATCGAGGCCTTGCCCGCCGGGCCGTCGAAGGTGTGCGTGTAGCGCGCGTCGGCGGCGGCGACGCAGGGCGGCTCGCCCGACCCGACGGTCGCGGTCGGGCTCGGTGCGGCGGTCGCCGTGGGGGTGGCCGTCGGCGTCGGCGAGGCCGGGGCGGCGCTCGCCGGGGCGGTGCAGGCGAGGACCGTGGCCAGGCCGGCCAGGGCGGCGGCGGTCACGGCGAGCGGTCGCCGGAGCGACAGCTGGGGACGGATCACGCGTACTCCCGGGGTGAGGATGCGTCAGGGGCGCGACGGGGGTGGCGTTGCCTGGTCGCGGTGCGCGTGCGGAGCGCCGCGACGGCGCCTTCCGGCGCCCCGGCCGGCGGAGCGGCACCGGCACCGGGCAGACCTTAGTGGGCCTACGGAGGCGGGCACAGCGCACAGGATGACCCGTGCGCGTTGTTATCTATTTGACATCATTGATGTACTCCAGGTGATCGGATGGACACGAAGCGGCCGTCCACCGTGCCGCCCGCCCGCTCCGGGCTTCGCGTAGCGTCGCAGGCATGGACAGGGGGAGACGGTGACCCGGATCGTGGCCGGCACGCTCGGTGGGCGGCGGATCGCCGCGCCCGCCGGGGCCGGCACCCGACCCACCTCCGACCGGGTGCGGGAGGCGCTGTTCAGCGCCGTCGCCGCCGAGGTGGAGCTGGTGGGCAGCCGCTTCGCCGACCTGTACGCCGGCTCCGGCGCGGTCGGACTGGAGGCGCTGTCCCGGGGGGCCGGGCACGTGCTGCTGGTCGAATCCGATCCCCGGGCCGCCCGGGTGATCCGGGAGAACGTGGCCGCGCTCCGGGCCGCCCCGACGGCCCGGCTGGTCACCGGCAAGGTGGCTGGCGTGCTCGCGGCCGGCCCCGACGGCGGGCCGTACGACGTGATCTTCGCCGATCCTCCCTACGCGGTGCCGGACGCCGAGGTCACCGCCCTGCTGACCGCGCTGGTGGAGCACGGCTGGCTCGCCGCCGACGCGCTGGTGGTGGTCGAGCGGTCGACCCGTACCGGCCCGGTCGACTGGGTGCGGGGCATCACCGCCGGGCGCAGCCGGCGTTACGGCGAGACCACTCTTTGGTACGGTCGCCGATCATGAGACGTGCGGTGTGCCCCGGCTCCTTCGACCCGGTCACCAACGGACACCTGGACATCGTCGGACGGGCCAGTCGGCTCTTCGACGAGGTGATCGTCGGTGTGCTGGTGAACCAGTCCAAGAGCGGCCTGTTCACCGTCGAGGAGCGGATCGACATGCTCCGCGAGGTGACCTCCTCGTACGGCAACGTGCGGGTCGAGTCCTTCCGGGGCCTGCTGGTCGACTTCTGCCGCGCGCAGGAGGCGAGTGTGCTGATCAAGGGCCTGCGGGCGGTCAGCGACTTCGACTACGAGTTGCAGATGGCCCAGATGAACATCGGCCTGGCCGGCGTGGAGACCCTGTTCATGCCGACCAACCCGCTGTACTCGTTCCTCTCGTCCAGCCTGGTCAAGGACGTGGCCAAGTGGGGTGGCGACATCTCCTCGCACGTCCCCGACACGGTCCGCCGGGCGCTCACGGCCCGGCTCACCGTCCCCCGCCCCTGACCACCCGGGCCGGGCGTCGTCGGGTCCGGCGGCGCGTCGGGCCGGGGTGGTGACGGCGGTGGTGGCCGGAGCACGACATCATGTGGTGCAGCGCCGAAGCCGGGCGCAGGCCGCATCATGTAGGTCGGCCGACGAACGACAGGAGTGAGGTACCGGTGGACCCGCTCGATCGCATCGACGAACTGATCACCATGGTGGAGCAGGCGCGCTCCGTCCCGATGTCGCGCAACAACTGCATGGTCGACCGGGGAGAGATGATCGCCGCCCTCGACGAGATGCGGGCCGACCTCCCCGCCGACCTGCGCCGCGCCGCCGCCCTCCTGGAGGAACGGGACAAGATCATGGAGGCCGGCAAGCGGGAGGCCGACCGGATCATCAGCGAGGGTGAGGCGGAACACGCCCGACTGGTGTCGGTGAACGAGATCACCGTCTCCGCCGAGCACGAGGGGGCGCGGATCATCGCCGAGGCCCGCGCCGAGGCGCAGCGGCTGCGGGAGGAGGTCGACGACTACGTCGACACCGCGCTGGCCAACTTCGAGCAGTTCCTCACCCGGGCGCTGGCGTCGATCGAGCGCGGGCGGGACAAGATGCACGCGCTGCGCGAGATCGGCACCTTCGGTGGGGACGAGGCGGAACGCCCGTTACCCTTCTGAGCGGCACCTCATCCCACCGACGGACGGGTCGGGCGTCGCCCCCGGTTCGACGACCCGGTGGCCGCCCAGGTAACCTTTTTTGTCGGCCTCTCACCGGCCGGAGTCTGACTATGCCCAAACACTCGCCATCATCACTCAACCCCAGGGCGCCGCTGGTCCTCGACACGAGGGACCTGCCGCGTCGCCCTGGTGCGTTGCGTACGCATCGGCGGGTCGTGCCGGCACCGGTGGACCTCGGCGTGGAGTTGATCGGCGTGCCGGCGGGCGCGGACCTCGACCTCGATCTGAGGTTGGAGTCGGTGTCCGAGGGCGTGCTCGTCTCCGGGACCGTCACCGGTCCCGTCCAGGGCGAGTGCGGCCGTTGCCTGCGTACGATCGACTACTCGTTGACCGTGAACGTCCAGGAGCTGTACGCGTACGAGAACAGCACCACGGACATCACGACCGACGAGGACGAGGTGGGCCGGATGCAGGACGATCTGATCGACCTGGAGCCGGCGCTGCGGGACGCGGTGGTGCTCACGCTGCCGACCAACCCGCTCTGCCGGGAGGACTGCCCAGGACTGTGCCCCGAGTGCGGGGTGCACTGGGACGATCTGCCGGCCGATCACAGCCACCAGCAGATCGACCCGCGTTGGGCGAGCCTGTCGCAACTGAACCGTACAGAGGAGTAGGAACCGTGGCCGTCCCGAAGCGCAAGATGTCGCGCAGCAACACCCGGTCCCGCCGGGCGAACTGGAAGGTGGCCGCGGTCGCGACCGTTGCCTGCCCGCAGTGCAAGTCCCCCAAGCTGCCGCACGCGGCGTGCTCCGTCTGCGGCACGTACAACGGCCGCCAGGTTCTCGAGGTCTGACCTGGACGCCGAGTGACGCCCCCGACGACGGGTCGGGTGGTGCGCGCACCCAGGCGATCGCCCGGTGCCCCGGCCCCGTCCGACGCCGGCCGGCCCGCCCCGGCCGGTGTCACGGCGGAGCCGGGCACCGCGCGGATCGCCGTTGACCTCCTCGGCGGGGACGATGCTCCCGCCGTCGTGGTTGACGGCGCTCTGCGGGCCGTGCGTGCCGACCCGGACCTGCACCTGCTGCTCGTCGGCCCGATCGAGGCCGCGGCCGGGGTGGTCGACGCCCTGACCCCGGCCGAGCGGACCAGGATCACGGTGCGGGCGACCCGCACCGCCGCCGGTCCGGCCGACCACGCCCCCCGCGCCGACAGCACCGTCCGCGCGGCGGTTTCCGCCGTCCGCGACGGCGCCGCCGACGCGCTCGTCTCCGCCGGCTCCACCGGTGCCACCGTCTCCGCCGCCGCCCTCGGCTTCGGCCGCTGGGCCGACGTGCGCCGCCCCGCCCTGGTGGCCACCCTGCCCGCCGTCTCCGGCCCGGTGGTCCTGCTCGACGTCGGCGGCTCGCTGGAACCCCGGCCCGCCACCCTGGTCGGGCACGCCGTGCTCGGCGCGGCCTACGCCGCCGTCGCGCACGCCGTCGCCGCGCCCCGGGTCGGCCTGCTGTCGGTGGGCACCGAGGCCGGAAAGGGGGACCGCCCGCGCCGGACCGCCGATCCGTTGCTCGCCGCCGCGCCGCTGCCCTGCGGTGCCCGCTACGTCGGCCTGGTCGAGGGGTACGACGTGGCGCTCGGCGTCCGGGCCGACGTGGTGGTCACCGACGGCTTCACCGGCAACGTGCTGCTCAAGGCCATCGAGGGGGCGTACGCCATGGCCGGGGGGCCGCCCGCCAGCGGTGGCGCACCACGGGCGGCGGCCCTGCTCGGGGTGGCCGGCACCGTGGTGGTCTGCCACGGCGCGGCGACCCCCGAGGACGTCGCCTCCGGGATCGCCCTGGCCGCCCACCTCTGGCGTCGCCGGGCCACCGACCGGGTCCGGGAACAGATCCCGCTGCTACCCGGCGGCGACGGCACCGACCAGGACGGCGGGGAACCACCGGCCCGGCCCGCCGGCCACCCCGCCGCGGACCACCGCGAGCCGGAGCGGCGGCCGTGAGCGGCGGCCGTGGGTCGGCCGGCGCCACGATCGTGATCGAACAGGTTGCCCGGCGTGCGGTCGGTGATTCCGCGCGCCCGGAGTCGGGAACGAAGCAGAGGTAGGGACATGACCAACGACAAGCGGCGGCGTGCGCCCGTCGGCCACCTGGAGGCGGCGTTCGGGCTGACACTCGACGCCGAGCTGCTGGAGCGGGCGCTGACCCACCGGTCGTACGCGTACGAGAACGGCGGGCTGCCCACCAACGAGCGGCTGGAGTTCCTCGGTGACTCGGTGCTCGGCGTGGTGATCACCACGGCGCTGTTCCGCAACCACCCGGACCTGCCCGAGGGGCAACTGGCGAAGCTACGGGCCAGCGTGGTCAACATGCGCGCCCTGGCCGACGTGGCCCGGGGTCTCGGCCCGGACGGTCTCGGCGCCTACCTGCTGCTCGGCAAGGGGGAGGAGAGCACCGGCGGGCGGGACAAGGCCAGCATCCTCGCCGACACCCTGGAGGCGCTGCTCGGCGCGATCTACCTCCAGTACGGCCTGGACACCGCGGCGATCGTCATCCACCGGCTGTTCGACCCGTTGATGGCCGAGTCGGCGGGCCGGGGCGCCGCGCTGGACTGGAAGACCAGCCTCCAGGAGCTGACCGCCGCGCTGGGGCTGGGCGTGCCCGAGTACCGGATCGAGGGCACCGGCCCGGACCACCTCAAGACCTTCACCGCCTGGGTGGTGGTGGCCGGCAACCGCTACGGCGGTTCCGAGGGACGCAGCAAGAAGGAGGCCGAGCAGCGGGCGGCCGAGGCGGCCTGGCGGGAACTCACCGAGCAGGCCGAGCGGGACCGGGTCGCCGCCGAGCAGCCCGACCCCGCCGCCACGACCGCCGCCGCCACGAACGCCGCCGGGTCGGCTGCCGCCGTCGGGCAGTCCGACACCGGCGGGTCGACCGCCGCCGACCCGGACGTCCACGGGACCAACGGGGCGGGCCGGGCGTACGGGACCGACGGGTCGGCGGGTACGCGGGAGCCGGTGGCCGACGAGACCGCCGAGGCGGGGCTGGGCCGTGCCTGAACTGCCCGAGGTCGAGACGGTCCGGCAGGGGCTGGCCCAGTGGGTCACCGGCCGGCGGATCGCCTCGGTGGAGGTGCGCCACCCCCGGGCCGTCCGACGGCACGTCCCCGGCGCGGCGCACTTCGCCGACGTGTTGGCCGGTCGGACGGTGACCGACGTGCGGCGGCGCGGCAAGTACCTCTGGCTGCCACTGGACAGCGGGGACGCGCTCGTCGGCCACCTGGGCATGTCGGGGCAACTGCTGCTCCAGCCGGCCGAGGCGGCCGACGAGCTGCACCTGCGGGTCCGGTTCCGGTTCGCCGACGACGGGCCGCAGCTCCGCTTCGTCGACCAGCGGACCTTCGGTGGGCTGGCGGTCAGCGAGGGCGGTGCCGAGCTGCCCGCCGAGATCGCCCACATCGCCCGTGACCCGATGGACCCGGAGTTCTCCGACGCCGGGTTCGTCGCCGCGCTGCGCCGCCGCCGTACGGAGGTCAAGCGCGCCCTGTTGGACCAGACCCTGCTCTCCGGGGTGGGCAACATCTACGCCGACGAGGCGCTGTGGCGGGCCGGGTTGCACGGTGCCCGCCCGACCGACGCGCTGACCGCCCCCGCCGCGGGCCGGCTGCTCGGGCACGTGCGGGACGTCCTCGGCGAGGCGATCAAGCAGGGCGGCACCAGCTTCGACGACCTGTACGTCGACGTCAACGGGGAGAGCGGCTACTTCGACCGGTCGCTGAACGTCTACGGGCGGGAGGGCGGGCCCTGCCGCCGCTGCGGTGCGCCGATCCGCCGGGAGGCGTTCATGAACCGGTCGTCGTACAGCTGTCCCCGCTGTCAGCCCCGCCCCCGGGGAGCCCTCAGGGGCTGACCCCGAGCCGGTTCGGGGTTGCGCCGGTGTGTCACGGCGTACCGTCGCCGGATTTTCCCCGATCCCGACGGTCCGTCCCCTCTCGGTGCGTCCCCGACCGCTCCCGCGCCGTCGGGGACGGGCCGGGGACGTTCCCCGATGTGCCCCACCGCCGCGGTCCCTACCGTCAGCACGGTCGGCAGGGCGTCGGCGGGAAGGGGACGACGATGGGCGGCAGACCGGTGACGGTGCGGTTGGCGCGGTGGAGCGCCGAGCACCCGTGGCGTGCGATCGCACTCTGGGTGGTCTTCGTGGCGGTGTGCTTCGTCGGCGGCAACGCCGCCGGGCTCAACGAGGCCACCGCCGCGGACCAGGCGATCGGCGAGTCCGGCCGGGCCGACGTGATCGTCACGGAGGGCAGGTTCACCGATCCGGCGGTGGAGAACGTCCTCATCACCCCGCGTACCGGCACCCTCGACCGGGCCGCCGCGCAGGCCGCGGCGACCGACGCGACCGAACGGCTGCGACAGGTCGCCGGGGTGGCCTCGGTGGGCGAGCCGGTGCCGTCACGGGACGGGGCCGCGCTGCTGGTGCCGATCACCATGGCCGGTGACCCGGAGACCGCCGCCGACCGGGTGCAGCCGTTGCGCGACGCCACCGCCGCCGCCCAGGCGGCCCACCCGCAGCTCCGGGTCGAGCAGGTCGGCGGCCCGTCGATCAACCAGGCGCTGGACGACACGCTGGGGCGGGACTTCAAGCGGGCCGAGCTGCTCAGCCTGCCGGTCACCCTGGCCATCCTGATCGTCGCCTTCGGCGCGCTGATCGCCGCCGGGGTGCCGGTGCTGCTGGCACTCTCCTCGGTGGCCGCCGCGATGGGACTGTCCACCCTCGCCTCCCACCTGGTGCCCGCCACGGACACCACGGCCAGTGTGATCCTGCTGATCGGGATGGCCGTCGGAGTGGACTACTCGCTGTTCTACGTCCGGCGGGAACGGGAGGAACGGGCGAAGGGCCGGTCCGGGCTGGACGCGGTGGAGATCGCCGCCGAGACGTCCGGGCACGCCGTGGTCGTCTCCGGCTTCGCGGTGATCATCTCGATGGCCGGACTGCTGCTCGCCGACGACGTGGTCTTCTCCTCCCTCGCCGTCGGCTCGATCCTGGTGGTCGCCGTCGCGGTGACCGGCTCGCTGACCGTGCTGCCGGCGCTGCTGGCCAAGCTGGGCCGTTGGGTCGACCGGCCGAGGGTGCCCCTGCTGTGGCGGCTCACCGCGCCCCGCACCGGCCGGCACGGGCAGCCCGCCCGACCCCGGTTCTGGCCGGCGGTGCTGCGGCCCGCGCTGCGCGCCCCCCGGGCCACCCTGATCGTCTCGGTGGGGCTGCTGCTCGCCCTGGCCGCCCCGGCACTCGGCATGAAGCTGAAGTTCCCCGGCATGGAGGACCTGCCCCGGACCACCCCGGCGATGCAGGCGTACGACCGGTTGACCGCCGCCTTCCCGGGCACCGGCACCAGCCACACGGTCGCCGTCCGCGCCCCGGCCGACCAGGCCGACCAGGTACGTGCCGCGCTGACCGGGCTGGCCCGCAACGCCGCCGCCGACCCGCTCTTCGCCCCGGTCGAGGCGGACGGCCCGAAGATCGAGGTGTCGGCGGACCGCCGGGTGTCGGTGCTGGAGGTGGCCACCCCGTACGCCAGCCGGGACGACCGGGCGGTGCGGTCGCTGCACGAACTCCGCACCGACCTGCTGCCGGCCGCCCTGCGCGGCGTCCCCGGCGTCGAGTACGCCGTCGGCGGCGGGGTGGCCGCCAGCGAGGACTACGCCCGGCACATCCGGGAGAAGCTGCCACTGGTGATGGCCTTCGTGCTGGCGTTGACCTTCCTGGTGATGACCTGGACGTTCCGGTCGGTCGTGGTGGCCCTCACCTCGATCCTGCTCAACCTGCTCTCCGCCGGAGCCGCCTACGGCCTGCTGGTGCTGGTCTTCCAGGGCGGTTGGGCGCAGGACCTGCTCGGCTTCACCTCGATGGGGGCGATCGTCTCCTGGCTGCCGCTGTTCCTGTTCGTGGTGCTGTTCGGGCTCTCCATGGACTACCACGTCTTCGTGGTCAGCCGGATCCGGGAGGCGGTCCGCGCCGGCAGGTCCAACGCCGACGCGGTGGCGTACGGCATCACCTCCTCGGCGGGGGTGGTGACCAGCGCGGCGATCGTGATGGTCGGGGTGTTCGCGATCTTCGCCTCGCTCAGCACGATCGACATGAAGCAGCTCGGTATCGGGCTGGCCGCGGCGATCCTGCTGGACGCCACGATCATCCGGGCGGTGGTGCTGCCGTCGGTGATGACCCTGCTCGGCGGAGCCAACTGGTGGGCACCCCGCTTCCTGCGCGGGCGCGGGCGGCCCGCCGCCACCCCACCGACCACCCCGCCCGCCGAGCCGACGCCGGAGCTGGTCGGGGCACACTGACCGGCCCACCCGCCGCCGGCCGCCCGCCGGGGTGGTGCGGTGCCGTGACCGCCCGCCCGGGTGGTGCGGCGAGGGGGCAGGCGGCGACGGGTGACCCGGACCGCGACCTGCGGTCCGGGTCAGCCGGGTGTGCCGGGCACCGGCCCCGGCGGGCTGGGGCACGGTGCCCGCCAGGCGTCCAGGGTGCGGTTCTTGCGGATCGAGGCGAAGCCGTAGCCGACGGTCGTCACGCAGAAACGCGCCGGATCGCCGACGTACTCGACCTGGAACACCGGCTTGTCCGCGTCGGCGAAGGGGAGCAGCCTGGCGCAGCGGCGCAGCCGGACGCACTCCTCGTCGACCGCGAAGTCGAAGTCCGGCGCCAGCGCGGCCACCTGCGCGACGTCGCCGACCAGGCCCGGGGAGAGGCCCAGGTTCCGGGCCAGCCCGGCGGACCGTCGGTTGAACGCCAACTGGTCGTCGAAGTCGAGCGGGAAGCCCGACCGGTGGGCGTACCCGTCCGCGTCGACGAGGGCCACCGCGCCGAACCCCTTGCCCCGACAGAGCCGGAACCGGTCGGCCAGCACGGGACGCAGCAGCTCCCAGCGCCGGACGTCCACCCACCGGCTCCCGGGCCGCCCGGCCGCGGCACCTCCGACCGCTGCCGGGTAGCGCCCGGCGTCCGGGTCGGTCCCGGCGTACGTCCCGACCGGCACGTGACAGATCAGCCGCCGGTCCCGCCGCCGCAGCGCCCCGGTCTCGGCGGTGCTCACCCGGACCGGGTCGAGGAGGAACACGTCGGCCTCGACGGTGGTGTCGACCGGTCCGGTGAGCTGCCACTGCCACCGCCACTGCCGGGCGGCGGCGGGCGGCCAGGGGGTCGGTGCGCCGGGTGGCCCGAGATCGGGCCGGCAGGCGTACACCGGGGTCAGCAGGGCCAGCGCCACGGCGGCCGGTAGCGCCCGGCGGCGTCGGGGCCGGGCGGACGCGGCGGACCCCCCACCGTGCGTCGCGGACGCTGGCAGCCGGACGCGCATCGGCAGCTCCCGGGTCCGGTGCGGTGCCCGCCGCACCCCTCACCCGGTGCAACGAACGCCCCCCGGTGACGATGCGGGCACGTCGTCACCGGGGGGCGTTCGTTTCGCTGGTCAGCGCGGGGCGGCGAAGTCCTGCGTCCAGTACGGCCCGTTGCCGTTGGCCACGCCGACGCCGATCTCGGTGAACGCGCAGTTGAGGATGTTGGCCCGGTGGCCGGAGCTGTTCATCCAGGCGTTCATCACCGCGGCCGGGGTCGGCTGGTTCCAGGCGACGTTCTCCCCGTAGGTGCGCCAGGAGTAGCCGGCGCGGTCCAGCCGCTGCCCGGCGTCGCTGCCGTCGCTGCCGGTGTGCGTCATGGTCTTGTGGTCGGCCTGGTCCTGGCTGTGCCGCTGGGCGGCGAGGGTCAACTTCTCGTCGACGGTGACGGCGGCGCAGCCGGCCTTGGCCCGCTCGGCGTTGACCAGGTCGACGACCTGCTGGGTCTGGCTGCCCCCGCCGCCACCGCTGACCGCGGCCCGGGTGGTGGGGGCCGCGGTGGGGATGTCACCACCCCGGGTGGTCCGCCGGGAAGCCGGCTCGGTGCGGCTCGGGGCGGGGGTCGGCGTGGCGGTCCGGCTCGGCGACGGGCTCGGCGACGCCGTGGCCGGGCTCGGCGACGCGCTGGGGGAGGGGGAGGCCGGGGCGGTGGTGGCCGGGCCGGTGTCCGAGACGACCGGCGCGGTGGCCACCGGCTCGTCGAGGGCGGCCCGGTCGGTGGGCCCGTCGTCGGGCAGCATCAGCGCGCCGACACCGAGGCTCACCGCCAGGGTCGCCGTGGCGGCGGCCCCGCCGATGAGCAGGGGACGCTTCAGCCGGCGGCGCGGCCGGGCGGGTGCGTTCGTCGACGGCCGCCCACCGACCGGCACGACCGCCGGGGCGAGCGCGGTGGCGTCCGGCTCGGGATCGGCGGACCACGGCGCGACCCCGGCCCGGTCTGCCGTCCGCCCGTCCGCCTCGTTCCCCCAGGGACCGGGCCGCCCGGCGACCCCGGCCGTCCCGTCGTCCCACTGCCCGGCCGGCTCTCCGTGCCACTGCCCGGTCTGTTCGCCGGCCCACTGCCGCCCGGTCTGTTCGCCGGCCCACTGCCCGGCCTGGTCGTCGTGCCACTGCCCGGCGCGCTCTCCGTGCCACTGTCCGGCGTGCTCGTCGGCCCACTGTCCGGTCTGTTCGCCGTGCCACCGCCCGGCCTGGGCGTCGTCGTGCTCTCCGTGCCACTGCCCGGTCTGCTCGTCCCGCCAGGGCTCGGCCTCTCCGCCCGGCCACGGCCCGCTCTGTTCTCCGTGCCACTGCCCGGTCTGCTCGCTCCGCCACGGCTCGGCCTGCTCGCCCGGCCATGGTCCGGTCGGCGCGTCCGGCCGGCTCCCGGTCCGTCCGGCGGCTCCCCACTGCCCGGTGGGCTCGCCGGTCCACTGTCCGGTCGGCTCGTCCCGCCACCGGCCGGTCGCACCGGCCGACCCCTGGCCGACCTGCTGGTCCCGCCACCGTGCGGTCGGCTCCGTCGGCTGACGGCCGGGTGCGGAGTCGGCCCAGGCGTCGCCGGAGGGCGTGGAGTGTGCCGGCCCGCCGTGGTCGTCCCACCGGTCCCGTCCGCCCCCGGAGCGCCCGCCCGAGTGGGGGTGTGCCGGCCCGTCGTGTCCCGGGGCCTCGTGTCCCGGAGCCTCGTGCGTCGGGGCGTGGTGTCCCGGAGTCTCGTGTACCGGGTCGTCACCGAAGAGGTACGCCGAGCGGGGCTCGGGGCGGTCGGTCAGCCAGGCCGGGTCGTCCGCCGACGGCTGCGGCCGTCGGTACGCGGCGTCCGGGTCGTTCGGATCGGTCGAGCCGTACACGCCTGTCGCCTCCACGGGTCGGTTGCGGGCCGGGGTGACGCTACGGCGGCGGCGACGGGAGCAGCAATGCGGCTAAGGAAGAGTTAAGGCGGGACAGCCGTCCAGGGTGACCGTACCCGGGTGGGAAGGCGTAGAGTCAAGAAGTCCGGACAGAGAGTGTCCGAGCCTTGCGGCCCCCGGCGCAGCGGTCAGGGTAGGCGTGTAGATGATCTACGGCCTGCGAGAACTTGACGAACGGCGGGTTGTCGCCCAATATATAGGTGTCGCCAGTCGCGCCCAGCCACGCCCGGATTCCGATGGCCTGGTAGTAGTCGCGAACACGAAATGGGCGCGCGTTGGCCGGCTTTTCCGGCAGCGCATATCAAGGAGTCAGCATGGCGAAGGCCCTCTACGGCCACGTAGGTGCAGCGCCCGACCGGCGTCTGCTCGACGAGGTCACCCGACTGCGTTCCAGGGTGCAGGCTCTGGAGTTCGAGATCACGCGCCTGCGTGCCGACAACGATCGGCTCGCGGCGGCCGCGGTGGAGGTCGACGACCTTCTCCGGCTGGCCGAGCCGGCGCTCACCTGATCTTCGGATCCGCAGAAAACTGAACAGCACCACCGCGAAAAAGCGCGCCGACACTATTGTGCCGGCGCGCAGTGCTGTCTCCGGCGCATTTCGCTGATCACCAATTCGCGATCTTGACGCCCGATGTGGCGTAACACACTCGACCATTCCTGCCGACCGGGCGGGGCGTCGGCGTCCCGGGCCGGGGCGGGTCGCGTGCCGGTCACCCCGCACCGACGGGTTAGTCTGCGGGTTCACCAGGTCCGCGCAGCCCGCGACGCCTGCGGTGGCCACCGGACGAGGATCGAGTAGGTGCATCTCAAGAGTCTGACGGTGAAGGGGTTCAAGTCCTTCGCCTCCGCCACGACGTTGAAGCTGGAGCCCGGGATCACCTGCGTGGTCGGCCCGAACGGCTCCGGCAAGTCCAACGTCGTCGACGCCATCGCCTGGGTGCTGGGCGAGCAGGGCGCCAAGGCGCTGCGCGGCGGCAAGATGGAGGACGTCATCTTCGCCGGCACCGCCGGGCGGGCACCGCTGGGTCGGGCCGAGGTCACCCTCACCATCGACAACACCGACGGCGCGCTGCCGATCGAGTACACCGAGGTCTCCATCACCCGCCGGATGTTCCGCTCCGGCGAGAGCGAGTACGAGATCAACGGCGACTCCTGCCGCCTGCTCGACATCCAGGAGCTGCTCAGCGACTCCGGCATCGGCCGGGAGATGCACATCATCGTCGGCCAGGGCCGGCTCGACGGCATGCTGCACGCCAAGCCGGAGGACCGCCGCTCGTTCATCGAGGAGGCGGCCGGCGTCCTCAAGCACCGCAAGCGCAAGGAGAAGGCGCTGCGGAAGCTCGACGCGATGCAGGTGAACCTCAACCGGCTGACCGACCTCACCGCCGAGCTGCGCCGCCAGCTCAAGCCGCTGGGCCGGCAGGCCGAGGTGGCCCGCCGGGCCGCCGCCATCCAGGCCAACCTGCGCGACGCCCGGCTCCGGCTGCTCGCCGACGACCTCTACACCCTGCGGGCCACCCTGGACAAGGAGATCGCCGACGAGACGGCGCTGCGGAGCCGACGCGAGGAGATCGAGGGCGAGCACGCCGAGGTCCAGGCCCGTCTCGGCGAACTGGAGGCGGCGCTCGCCGAGGACGCGCCGCTGCTCGCCACCGCGCAGGACACCTGGTACAAGCTCTCCGCGCTCTCCGAACGGTTCCGCTCGGTGGAGCAACTGGCCCGGGAACGACTGCGCCACCTCAGCGCCACCGGCGACGACGAACGCCCCGGCCGCGACCCCGACCAGTTGGAGGCCGAGTCGCAGCGGGTCCGCGAGCAGGAGGAGGAGCTACGCGCGGCGCTCACCGACGACCAGATCCGGCTCGCCGAGGCCGTCGAGCACCGGCAGGAGCTGGAACGCCAGCTCGCCGCCGCCGAGCGGGAACTGGTCGCCGCGGCCAAGGCGATCGCCGACCGGCGGGAGGGGCTGGCCCGGCTGACCGGCCAGGTGAACTCCGCGCAGGCCCGGACCACCAGCGCCGGTGAGGAGATCGACCGGCTCGCCGCCGCGCACGCCGACGCCCTGGCCCGCGCCGACCAGGCCCAGGCCGAGCTGGACGCGGTGGCCGAACAGTCCACCGAGGCCGACCGGGACAACGCCGAACTCGACGACCGGCACGCCGAAGCGGTGGCCGCCCACGAGCGGGCGCAGGCCGTCGTGCGGGCGTTGACCGACACCGAGCGGGCCGCCGAGAAGGACGCCGCGACCTGGAAGGCCCGCGAGGAGGCACTCGCCCTCGGCCTGCGGCGCAAGGACGGCGCCGGGGCGCTGCTCGCCCGCGCCGACGAGGTGCCCGGCCTGCTGGGCAGCCTGGCCGGACTACTCACCGTGGCCCCCGGCCACGAGGCGGCGCTCGCCGCCGCGCTCGGCGGGCTCGCCGACGCGGTCGCGGTCAGCGGGGTCGACGAGGCCGTCGAGGCGATGCGGCTGCTGAAGATCACCGACGCCGGGCGGGCCGGTCTGCTGGTCGGCAGCCCCGCCGGGCCGGGTATGACCGGCTCCGCCGACGCGCTGCGCCCCCGGCTACCGGAGTCCGCCCGGTGGGCACCGGACCTGGTGGAATGCGCTGCCGAGCTGCGTCCCGCCGTCCACCGGGCGCTGCGTGACGTGGCGCTCGTCGACGACCTCGCCGCCGCCGCCGAGCTGGTCGCCGGCAACCCCGAACTGCGCGCGGTCACCCCGGACGGGGACGTGGTCGGGGCGTACGCGGCGGCGGGCGGGTCGGCCAAGGCGGCCAGCTTCATCGAGGTGCAGGCCGCCGTGGAGGAGGCCCGTACCAACCGGCACACCGCCGAGCGGACGGCCGCCGAACTGCGGGAACAGCTCGTCGACGCGCGGGCCGAGGTGGCCGCCGCGAAGGAGGCGGTGCAGCACGCCGCCGCCGCGAAACGGGAGGCGGAGAGCCACCGTAACGCCGCCGCCCGCCGGCTGGCCGAACTCGGCGCGGCGGCCCGGTCGGCGAAGGCGGAGACCGACCGGCTCGGCGAGAGCCGGTCCCGCGCCGAGGCAGCCCGGGAACGGGACCTGGCCGCCCTCGCCGAGCTGGCGGAACGGTTGCGGCTCGCCGAGGACACCCCGATCGACGCGGAACCCTCCACCGAGGAACGGGACCAGCTCGCCGCGCTGGTGCCCCGGGCCCGGCAGAACGAGATGGAGGTCCGGCTCGCGGTGCGTACCGCCGAGGAGCGGGTCGCCTCGATCGCCGGCCGGGCCGACTCGCTGGCCCGCCAGGCCACCGCCGAGCGGGCGGCCCGGGAACGGGCGGCGGCGCGGCGGGCGGCGCGGACCCGGGGGGCGGCGATCGCCCGCGCCGTGGTCGGCGGCGCCCGCGAGGCGCTGACCCGGCTCGGCACCTCCATCGCGCGGGCCGAGGAGCACCGCGACGCGGTCGCCCGCGAACGCGCCGCCCGGGAGGCCGAACTCCAGGAGGTACGCGGCGCGGCCAAGCGGCTCGGCGCGGAGTTGGAGCGGCTGACCAGCCAGGTGCACCGGGACGAGGTGGCCCGCGCCGAGCAACGGCTGCGCATCGAGCAGCTGGAGGCCAAGGCCGCCGAGGACTTCGGCCTGGACGTGGAGACCCTGGTCGCCGAGTACGGCCCGACCCAGCCCGTCCCGCCGACCCCGGTGGACGTCGCGACGGCCGAGCGTGACGGGCTGCCGGTGCCCGAGCCGGTCCGCTACGAGCGGCCGGTGCAGGAGAAGCGGGCCGCCAAGGCGGAACGGGAGCTGGCCCTGCTCGGCAAGGTCAACCCGCTGGCGCTGGAGGAGTTCGCCGCCCTGGAGGAGCGCTTCAAGTTCCTCTCCGAGCAGTTGGAGGATCTCAAGGCGACCCGGCGTGACCTGCTCACCGTGGTCAAGGACGTGGACGAGCGGATCCTGGAGGTCTTCGCCAGTGCGTTCGCCGACACCGCCCGCGAGTTCGAGCAGGTCTTCACCGTGCTCTTCCCCGGCGGTGAGGGCCGGCTGATCCTCACCGAACCCGACGACCTGCTCACCACCGGTGTGGAGGTGGAGGCCCGGCCGCCCGGCAAGAAGATCAAGCGGCTGTCGCTGCTCTCCGGTGGCGAGCGCTCGCTGACCGCGGTGGCGATGCTGGTGGCGATCTTCCGGGCCCGGCCCAGCCCGTTCTACATCATGGACGAGGTGGAGGCGGCCCTCGACGACGTGAACCTGGGCCGCCTGATCACCCTGCTGGCCCAGTTGCGGGAGAAGAGCCAGTTGATCGTCATCACCCACCAGAAACGGACCATGGAGATCGCCGACGCGCTCTACGGCGTCACCATGCGCAGCGGCGTCACCCAGGTGATCAGCCAACGGCTCAACCGGACCGACGACGAGCGGTCCGACCGAACTGAGGAGAACCAGTAGTGGCACGGGAACGGCCGACGGCACTCCTGCTCGACTTCGACGGCGTACTGCGGCACTGGGATCCGGCGGTGGCCGCCGGCATCGAGCGGGAATACGGCCTCTCCGCCGGGGTGCTCGGCGAGATCGCCATGCACTGGGGGCGGCTCCAGCCGGTGCTGACCGGCCAGGTCAGTCACGCCGACTGGGTGTCCAGCGTGGCCGACGCGCTGACCGAGTCGGTCGGCCCGGAGCGGGCGCGGGCGGCGGTCGAGCAGTGGCAGCGTTACCGGGGCGAGGTCGACGCCGACGTGCTGGCCTTCGTCCGCGCGGCGCGGGCCGCCGGGATCCGGGTCGGGCTGGGCACCAACGCCACCGACCTGCTCGACACCGACCTCGCCGAGTTGGGTCTGGTGGGCGAGCTGGACGTGGTGGTCAACTCCTCGGTCGTCGGGGTGCACAAGCCGGCGAAGGAGTACTTCCAGGCGGCCTGCGCCGCCCTGGAGACCCTGCCCGCCCGGGTGCTCTTCGTCGACGACGAGGACTGGGCGGTCCGGGGGGCGCGGGCGGCCGGGCTGTCGGCGTACCGGTGGAGTGGGCCGGAGGGGTTGCGGTACCTGCGGGCGGCGCTGGGCTGCTGACCCCGGGGAGTGGGCCGCGCCGAGCCGGCCACCGGATCACTCGCCGGTGACCCCGTCGAGGCGTTCCCGGAGCAGGTCGGCGTGGCCGTTGTGCCGGGCGTACTCCTCGATCAGGTGCAGGTAGACCCAGCGTAGGCTGAAGGTCCGCTTCTTGGCGCCGACCTCGGTGAACGTCTCGTCGAGCGAGCGGCCGGCGGCGGCGGCCCGGGCCAGGGCGACCTGCTCGTGGTAGGTGGCGAGGTCGGCCTCGGCGTCGGCGTCGCTCACGTCGAGGTCGGCGTCCGGGTTCCCGGGGGTGAAGTACGGGTAGTCGACCTGCTGCCCGGCGAAGTTCTCCCGGAACCACCAGGCCTCCACCTCGGCCAGGTGCCGGACCAGCCCGAGCAGGGTCAGCCCGGACGGCTCCACGCTCGGGGTGCGCAACTGCTCGGCGGTCAGCCCGGCGCACTTGAGCAGCAGGGTCTGCCGGTGGTAGTCGAGCCAGCTCTCCAGCATGGCCCGTTCGTCGCCGACGGGGAGTTCAGGGGTCCGGGTGATCTCCGGCGCTCTCCAGGTCATGCCGTCATCCTCGCCGTCCGGTCCGACATTCCGCGAGCCGGTTTCGGTCCGGGGCACCGCCCACGCCCCGACGGTCAGTCCCGGTTCCCGGTGCGGACCACCGCCGCTCCGGCCGAGGCCGCCACGGCGGACTCCTGCGCGACGGTGTCGGTCAGGGCGTCCCCGGTGTGCTGGCGCAGCGGGATCTCCTTGATGAAGATCACCGCGATCAGGGCGATCAGCCCGAACGGGGCGGCGGCCAGGAAGATGTCGCCGGCACCGTGGCCGTAGGCGCTCTCCACCACGATCCGGACCGGACCCGGCAGGGTGTGCACGTCGGGCAGCACGCCGCCGCTGCCCGAGCCGGCCCCGGGCAGGCCGAGCCCGGCCAGGCCGTCGGCGATGTAGTCCTTGACCCGGTGGCCGAGGACCGCGCCGAGCACGGAGACCCCGACCGCGCCGCCGAGGCTGCGGAAGAAGGCCACCACCGAGCTGGCCGCGCCGAGTTCGTGGGCGCTGACCGTGTTCTGCACGGCGAGCACGAGGTTCTGCATGGTCATGCCGAGCCCGAGGCCGATCAGCGCCATGTAGAGGGCGAGGTGCCAGTACGGGGTGTCGTAGCGGATCGTGCCCATCAGTGCGAACCCGGCGGTGAGCAGCGCCGAACCGGCGACCAGGTAGCGCTTCCAGCGGCCGGTCCGGGTGATGATCCGGCCGACGACGACGGAGGAGACCAGCAGGCCGAGGATCATCGGCATGGTCATCAGGCCGGACATGGTCGGGCTCTCGCCCCGGCTGATCTGGAAGTACTGGCCGAGGAAGACCGATGCGCCGAACATCCCGACGCCGACCGCGATGCTGGCCACGACGGCGAGGGTGATGGTGCGGTTGCGGAACAGCCGGGGCGGGATCATCGGCTCGCTGGCCCGGTTCTCCACCCGGACGGCGAGCACGCCGAGCCCGACCGCGCCGGTCACCATGACGGCGCTCTGCCAGGAGAGCCAGTCGTACCGGTCGCCGACCAGGGTGACCCAGATCAGCAGCAGCGAGACGGCGGCGGTGATCAGCGTGGCACCCCACCAGTCGATCTTCACCTGACGCCTGACCACCGGCAGGTGCAGGGTCTTCTGGAGGACCACCAGGGCGGCGATGGCGAACGGCACGCCGACGTAGAAGCACCAGCGCCAGCCGAGCCAGGAGGTGTCCACGATGACGCCGCCGATCAGCGGGCCGCCGATGGTGCCGGCGGCCATCACCGCGCCGAGGTAGCCGCTGTACCGGCCGCGCTCGCGGGGAGCGATCATCGTCGCCATGATCACCTGAGCCAGGGCGGTGAGGCCGCCCGCGCCGACGCCCTGGAGCACCCGGCAGGCGATGAGCTGCTCGGTCGACTGGGACAGTCCGGCCAGCACGGAACCCAGCACGAAGATCGCCAGGGAGAGCTGGACCAGGATCTTCTTGCTGGTCAGGTCGGCGAGCTTGCCCCAGATCGGGGTGGTCGCCGTGGTCGCCAGCAGGGTCGAGGTGACCACCCAGGTGTAGGCGGACTGGCCGCCCTTCAGCTCGGTGATGATCCGCGGCAGCGCGTTGGAGACGACCGTGGAGGAGAGGATCGCGACGAACATGCCCAGCAGCAGTCCGGAGAGGGCCTCCAGGATCTGCCGGTGGGTCATCTCGACACCGGTCGCCCTGGTGGGCGCTGTCGCCTGGGTCATCGTCGCTGCCTCCGGTGGTGAAAAGGGTGCCTCGGGCAACCGTAATCTTTTGTTGCCTCAAGCAACAACCGGAGGCGACGGACCGCTATTCCGGCCGGGACGGCGCGGGGGGCGGCGTGGCCGCCCCCACCCGCCGCCCGTTGCCGGGCCTCAGAACGTCTCGTTGAACCGGTGCATCAGCCGGGCGAACTCCTCGACGTCCCGCTTCGGCCAGGTCTCCAGAGACCGGTTGATCTGCTCCATCCGGGCCGCCCGTGCCGTGTCGAACCGTCGGGTGCCCTCCCCGGTCAGCCGGAGCTGCGCCGCGCGCCGGTCGTCCGGGTCGGGATCGCGGCGCACCAGGCCCAGCGTCTCCAGCCCCTGGATCTGCCGGCTCAGCGTGCCCTTACCGATGCCCAGCAGGGCGGCCAGGTCGGTGAGCCGGGTCGGGCCGGACCGCCGCAGCCAGAGCAGCAACCCGTACGCGTTGGGCTCCAGGTTGGGGTGCACCTCTCCGGCGATCTCCCAGGACAACGCTCGACCCCGGCGCAGCAGGGCCGCCAGTTCGTGTTCCAGCACGCGCAGGGTCTCGGGGAGATGATCGTCCACGGGACCGAGGGTACGTGTCAGAAGTCACTTCGCCGAGGAAAGTTGCTGCCGGGCAACTTCTCGGAGGTGCCCGTCACTGGTGGTCCCCTCGATCAGCACCTCGGCCTCCCGCCCCCGGTGGCGCAGCGTGCTCACCGCGTTGCCGAAGTACGGTCCGGCGAGCTTCTTCCAGCGCACCGTCGGGCGGCGCACGCCGGCCGAGCGGGCCAGCGCCCGGGTGGCCGCCGCCGGCCCGGCGCTCCACCCCAGCTTCATCAGCGGGCGCATCGCCGCCGGCACCTGGTTGTGGATCGGCGAGCAGGTGAGCTGGTGCACCGGGGTACGCACCGCCGGGTCGTCGAACCGGGCGCGGGCCACGTACGAGTGGTGCACGTCGCCGGAGAGCACGCTGATCGAGGCTGGCGCCGGGTACGCGGGGCCGGCGCCGACCCGGTCGCCGGCCGTGGCCGGTGTGCCGCTGCCCAGCCGGGCGAAGAGGGCGCCGAGGGCGTCGAACGAGCGGCGGAAGGCGGCCCAGTGCTCCAGGTCGAGCGCCCGGCGCAGCTTCTCGGCCAGCCCGGCCAGCCACGGCCTGCCGGAGTCGGCCAGCCTCTCGTTCCACGCCTCCACGTGGTGGATTCCCGGCGGCAGCAGCCAGGGCAGCGACGCCCCGATCACCAGGTGGTCGTAGACGCCGTGCGCCCGGTCCAGGAACCAGGACCACTCGCCGGCCGGCAGCATCGACCGGCCGCCCGGTTCGAGCACCCGGCTGCACCGGTTGTCCAGCATGACCAGCCGGGTGCGGCCCAGGTCCAGCGCGTAGCTCCACTGGTACTGCACGGCCCGCCAGCGCTCGGTGTCGTGCGCCTCGTCGGCCTCCCGGTCGACCCGCTCACCGAACTCCCGCAGCACGTCGGTGGCGTCCCCGGCGGCGAGCACCTTGGCGTAGAGCGGGTCGGCGACGATCTCGTCCGGGGCCAGGTTGCCCAGGTGCTGGTAGACCCAGTAGGAGGCCAGCCCGCTGCGGATCCGCTCGGCCCACCAGGCCTGCCGGCGCATGTCGGCCCGCCACGACTTCGAGGTGTTCCAGTCGTCGATCACCTCGTGGTCGTCGAAGATCATCACGCTCGGCACGGTGGAGAGCAGCCAACGGATCTCCGGGTCACGCCACGACTCCAGATAGAGCTTGGTGTACTCGTCGAAGCTCACCACCTGGTCGGCCGGGGCGTCCTTCGGCCGCCGCCGACGCCGCTTGAGCAGCCGCCTGACGGTGGGCGAGGTCACGTCGGCGTAGACCTGGTCACCGAGCAGCACCAGCAGGTCGGGCAGGTCGTCCGGGTCGGGCGCGGCCATCAGCCGCCGGGCGTACGCGTCCAGCGCGTCCGGGGGCAGCTTGCGGGTGGTGTTGTGCTGGGTGGTCTCCCGGCACGACCCGAAGATCAGGCTGACCGGCTGGTCCCGGTCGTCGGCCGCCCTGGTCCGGATCACGCTGGGCGGGAACCCGTCGCGGGCCACCGGCCAGACCAGCTCGTCGTCGACCAGCACCTCGTAGCTGGTGGCGTGGTCCGGGGTGAGCCCCTCCACCACCACCAGCGCGTAGTGGTGGTCGTACGCGGAGAAGGTCGGCGCGGAGCCGGTGGCGCCGTCGGCCGTGCGGACGGTGACCACCGCGGACCCGCTGGTCTCCACCCACACCGTGGCCCGGGTGCCGACGACCCGACGCAGCAACGGGCCGATGAGCAGGCGCGGCTCGGGCATGGGTGGCACCTTTCGAGGAGAGGACGGTTCATCTCTGCTACCCCGTGGGCGGGTGGGTCACCCCCGGCAGCGGCGAGCGTACCCGCAGCTGGCTCAGCTTCGGAGGCGGTGAGTGGGACGCCGTCGCCGGCATCTGACAGGATTTCGGCATGACGGACTACCTCCTCGTCGCACTGGCCCTGCTCGGCGTGCTGATCCTCGGCGGTCTCGGCCTGGTGGTGCCCCGGCTGCGGCGGCGGGCCGAGCCCCCGCTGCCGCAGACCGAGGTCGACACCCGGGCGGAGGAGGACCTGGCCGGGCCGCCCGTCGAGGCGGCGGAGTCCGACCTGTCCACCGGCGTCCTGGTCGAGCCGCCGGTGGTGGTGACCCCGCCGCTGGAGGTCCCCGAGCCGACCGCCGGCCGGCTGGTCCGGCTGCGGTCCCGGCTGGCCCGCTCGCAGAACGCCTTCGGCAAGGGCCTGCTCGGCCTGCTCGCCCGCGACCACCTCGACGAGGACGCCTGGGAGGAGATCGAGGACAGCCTGATCACCGCCGACGTCGGCATCGACGCCACCCGGGACATCGTCGACCGGCTCCGCGAGCGGACCCGGGTGCTCGGCACCCGCTCCGCCGGTGAGCTGCGCGACCTGCTCGCCGCCGAGCTGGTCAACGCCCTCGACCCGACCCTGGACCGGTCGCTGCGCACCACCGGCCGCGACGGCCAGCCGGCGGTGCTGCTGGTGGTCGGGGTCAACGGGGCCGGCAAGACCACCACCTGCGGCAAGATCGCCCGGGTGCTGGTGGCCGACGGGCGTTCGGTCACCCTCGGGGCGGCCGACACCTTCCGGGCCGCCGCCGCCGACCAGCTGGAGACCTGGGGCGGCCGGGTGGGCGCCGAGACGGTCCGTGGGGCCGAGGGGGCCGACCCGGCCAGCGTGGCCTTCGACGCGGTCCGGCGGGGCATCGACGCCGGCACCGACACCGTGCTCATCGACACCGCCGGCCGGTTGCAGAACAAGATCGGCCTGATGGACGAGCTGGGCAAGGTGAAACGGGTGGTGGAGAAGCACGGCCCGATCGACGAGACCCTGCTGATCCTGGACGCCACCACCGGGCAGAACGGGCTGGAGCAGGCCCGGGTCTTCACCGAGGTGGTGAACGTGACCGGTGTGGTGCTGACCAAGCTGGACGGCACGGCCAAGGGCGGCATCGTGATCGCCGTGCAGCGCAAGCTCGGCATCCCGGTCAAGCTGGTCGGTCTCGGCGAGGGCGCGGACGACCTGGCCCCGTTCGACCCGGCACAGTTCGTCGACGCGCTGCTCGGCGTCGAGCCGCTCGCCCGGGACGCGTAACCTCGCGTGGGCAACGACGATCGCGCGTACGCCGGGTGGCGTGACCCCCGCCATCCGGCACCGGGCCTGGGGAGACCGTACGTGACCTCGCAGGAGATCCCGCTGCACGGCGGGAACGTGAGCACCGTGGTCCGGGTCGGCGACACCGTCCGGCGCAACGCCGGCCCGTGGACGCCCTCGGTGCACGCCCTCCTGCGCCACCTGGAGTACGTCGGGTTCACCGGCGCCCCCCGGGCGCTGGGCATGGACGAGCGCAACCGGGAGGTGCTGTCCTACCTCGAGGGGGAGTGCGGGGAGTACCCGCTGGCCCCGCACTGGGTCACCGACGAGGCGCTGGTGACCGTGGCCACCATGCTACGGATGTTCCACGACGCCCAGTACGGTTTCGCCCCGCCGCCCGGCGCGGTCTGGCGCTCGTTCGGCCCGCCACCGCCGGACACCGAGGTGATCTGCCACCACGACGCCGCCCCGCACAACGTGATCTGGCGGCCCGACGGCACCCTCGGCCTGATCGACTTCGACCTCGCCTCGCCCGGCGCCCGGATCTACGACGTGGCGTACGCGGCCTGGACCTGGGTGCCGATCTTCGCCGACCGGGACTCGATCACGCTCGGCTGGAAGCACCCGGACCGGCCGCGCCGGCTGCGGCTCTTCGCCGACGCGTACGGGTTGATCCCCCGGGACCGGCACCGGCTGATCCGGACCATCCGCAAGCGGATCGTGGACCACGTGGAGGGCATCCGACGGATGGCCGCCGCCGGTGAGCCGGCGTTCGTCCGGATCGTGCACAAGGGTCACCTTCGTCGCCCGATGCGCGACCTGCGCCTGCTGGACTACGAGCGGCACGCCCTGGAGCACGCCCTGCGCTGACGTCGGGGCCGCGGACCGCGCCCGGCTCGGACCCGGCACGTCCCGCCCGCGTCGATCCCGGCACGTCCCGCGCTGGCCGTGCCCGGCGACCCCGCGCCCCGGGAGTCCGGGAGTGGCCTTCCGGCCGGTCGCCATCGGGGAAAGAGGGGCCGTTCGTCACCGGACGGCCACTCTTTCGTTCTCCGAATTTCATGATCGTGCTTCTTCACACGCCGGAAACAACCCGTCACGTGTCGGAAATCGAGGGGTGTCGGTCCGGAAACAGCGGCCGACCAAGCTTCCGCGCAACCGGCGTACGGGCGACGCTGCCCCGGAAGCCGCGAAGGAGGGAACTTCACCTTTAGGAGGCCAGCGTGCCTGAAGCACCGACGATCGACGGCGGCAACACCGTTTGGCTGCTGGTTTCGACCGCTCTCGTGCTGCTCATGACCCCGGGACTGGCGCTGTTCTACGGCGGCCTCAACCGGGCCAAGGGCGTGCTCAACATGATGATGATGAGCTTCTCCGCCATCGGGCTCATCTCTGTTCTGTGGTGGTTCTACGGTTTCAGCATCGCCTTCGGGACCGACGTCAACGGTTTCTGGGGCGACCCCGGTGCGTACCTGGGCACCAAGACCTTCCTCGCCGAGACCGACCTGTGGGGCGCCACGGCGGAGAACCCCAGCGGCATCGGCGTCCCGCTGTACGTGTTCATGGCGTTCCAGATGGTCTTCGCGGTGATCACCGTCGCGCTGATCAGCGGCGCGATCTCCGACCGGGCCAAGTTCGGCGGCTGGCTGCTCTTCGCCTTCGGCTGGGCCACCCTGGTCTACTTCCCGGTCGCCCACTGGGTGTGGGGCGGCGGCATCATCGGTGCCAAGATCCACGCGCTCGACTTCGCCGGTGGTACCGCGGTGCACATCAACGCCGGTGCGGCGGCCCTCGCCGTCGCCCTGGTGCTCGGCAAGCGTCTCGGCTGGCCGCGTGAGGGCATGAAGCCGCACAACATCCCGCTGGTCGCGCTCGGCGCCGGTCTGCTGTGGTTCGGCTGGTTCGGCTTCAACGCCGGGTCGGAGCTGACCGTCGACTCGGTCGCCGGATTGGCCTTCATCAACACCCAGCTCGCCACCGCCGCGGCGGTGCTCGGCTGGATCGCGGTGGAGTGGATCAAGGACAAGAAGCCGACCATGGTCGGTGCCTCGTCCGGTGCCGTCGCGGGTCTGGTCGCCATCACCCCCGCCTGTGGTTTCATCGCCCCCTGGGCCGCGGTCCTGCTCGGCATCGTCGCCGGTGTGGTCTGCGCGCTGGCCATCAGCCTGAAGTACAAGCTCGGCTACGACGACTCGCTCGACGTGGTCGGCGTGCACTTCGTCGGTGGCTGGATCGGGTCGCTCTGGCTCGGCCTGTTCGCCACCAACTCGGTCAACGCCGCGATCAGCGACGTGGTCGGGGCCTCCGACGGCCTGTTCTACGGCGGCGGCGTCACCCAGTTCGGTCGCCAGGCCCTCGCTGGTCTGATCGTCACCGCCTGGTCGTTCGGTGTCGCCTGGGTGCTCGCGTTCGTCATCGACAAGACCCTCGGTTTCCGGGTCAAGGCCGAGGACGAGGTCGAGGGCATCGACATCAGCGAGCACGCGGAGAGCGGCTACGACCTGTCCCCGAGCACCGGCGGTGCCGGTGGTGGGGCGTTCGCGATGGCCGGGATCACCCCGGGCGGCGCGAAGCCGGCCTCCCCGGAGGCATCCCCGGAGGCCACCGCGCCGGTGGACGAGAAGGTCGCCGGATAACGTTCGGAGAATGGAGGGCTTGGACATGAAGCTGGTGACCGCGGTCATCAAGCCGTACCAACTGGACGCGGTGAAGGAGGCCCTGCACGCCCTCGGCGTCGCCGGCCTGACCGTCAGCGAGGTCCAGGGGTACGGGCGTCAGAAGGGGCACACCGAGGTCTACCGGGGTGCCGAGTACACGGTCGAGTTCCTGCCCAAGATCCGGGTCGAGGTGCTCACCGACGAGATGGACGTCGACAAGGTGGTCGACGCGATCGTGGCCGCCGCCCGGACCGGCAAGATCGGGGACGGCAAGGTCTGGGTGACCGGCGTGGAAGAGGTCGTCCGGGTCCGTACCGGCGAACGCGGCCTCGACGCCCTGTAGGAGGACCACACCAGATGACCTCGTCGATCAAGAGGAATGCGTCGGACGACACCGGCGACGGAGACGGAAACCTCTTGGTCGACGGGGTCGTCCGGATTCCCGGGGGGATCGGGGAACCGGCCCGGGTGCGACGGGCCGGGGCCTTCGACGCGTGGCTGCGCGGCCTGCTGCCGGGGCGGGAGGGCATCGCCCTGGTCGCCGTCGGTGGACTCGGCCGTCGGCAGTGCTCCCCGAGCGGCGACCTCGATCTCGTCCTGCTGCACGCCGGGGTGGCCGGGGTGGACGAGTTGGCCGCCTCGCTGTGGTACCCGATCTGGGACGCCGGGATCCGGCTCGACCACTCCGTGCGTACCCTCGCCGAGGCCCTGTCGGTGGCCCAGGACGACGTCAAGGTCGCCCTCGCCCTGCTCGACGCCCGGTTCGTCGCCGGTGACCGGACGCTCGCCGACACCCTCACCCGCACCGCCACCGACCACTGGCGGCGGACCGCCGTCCGCCAGCTGCCCGCCCTGCGGGAGATCACCGAGGTGCGCTGGCGCACCCACGGCGAGCTGGCCTTCCTGCTCGAAGGTGACCTCAAGGAGGCCGCCGGCGGGCTCCGTGACGTGGGCATCCTGCGGGCCATCGCCACCGCCGGGATCACCGACGCGCTGCGCCCCGCCGTCCGCGCCGCCCACCTGCGGCTGCTGGACACCCGCGACGCCCTGCACCAGCAGGTGGGCCGCCGGGTCGACCGGCTGGTCGCCCAGGAACGTGCCGGGGTGGCCGCGCTGCTCGGACTGCGCCCGTCGACGGCCGAGGCCACCGACACCGGGGCACGGGCGGAGGCCGGCGACGGCGACGCCCTGCTGCGTCGGGTGGCCGGCGACGCGCGTACCGTCAGCCACGCCCTCGACGACGCCTGGCGGGCCGCCGACCGGCTCCGCTCCGGCCGACGCCGGGGCGCCGACGGTCGGCCGCTGCGTCGCCCGGTGGCCCGGGACGTGGTCGAGCACGACGGGGAACTGGTGCTCGCCCGGACCGCCATCGGAGCCCGCCCCGACCCGAGCCTGTCGCTGCGGATCGCCGCCGCGGCGGCCACCACCCGGCTGCCGATCGCCCGCGCCACCTGTGAGTGGCTGGCCGCGTACTGCCCGCCGCTGCCCGCGCCCTGGCCGCCGGCCGCCCGGAGCGCGTTCGTCACCCTGCTGGGTGCCGGCCCCGGGCTGGTGCCGGCCTGGGAGACCTGCGACCGGTACGGCCTGGTCGACGGCTGGCTGCCCGAGTGGACCCGGCTGCGCAGCCTGCCCCAGCACAACCCGGTGCACCGGTTCACCCTCGACCGCCACCTGGTGCAGGCCGCGTACGAGGCGAGCCGGCACACCCGCGACGTCGAACGCCCGGACCTGCTGCTGATCGGCGCGTTCCTGCACGACATCGGCAAGGGGCTGGACGGCGACCACTCCACCGTCGGTGCGCCACTGGCCGAGGCGGTGGCCACCCGGATCGGCCTGCCCGTCGAGGAGGCGGCGCTGATCGGCACGCTGGTCCGGCTGCACCTGCTCCTACCCGACGTGGCCACCCGCCGTGACCTGTCCGACCCCAAGACGGTCGCCGGGGTGGCCGAGCGGGTCGGCGACACCACCACCCTGGAGCTGCTGCACGCCCTGGTGCTGGCGGACGCGGCCGCCACCGGCCCGGCCGCCTGGTCCGGCTGGAAGGGCCGGCTGATCGCCGAGCTGGTGGCCCGGGTGCGGACCACCCTGGACACCGGCGTGGTACCCGCCCCACCGGACCCCGACCCGGCATTGGTCGCCGGGCCGCTGCCGGTGGTCCACCTGACCGACGACCGGGTTTCGGTGGCCGCGGCCGACCGGCGGGGGCTGCTCGCCACGGTGGCCGGCTGCCTGGCCCTGCACCGGTTGGACGTGATCTCGGCGGACGCCGCCACGGTCGACGACCGGGCACTGGTCGAGTGCCGGGTACAGCCGCGCTACGGGCTGGCCCCGGACCCGATCGCGCTCAGCGCCGACCTGCGTCGCGCGGTTGCCGGCGACGTCTCGGTCACCCAGCGGCTGCGCGGCCGGGCGCTCGCCGCGCGCAGCCAGGGCGCCGCGCCGAGGGTGGTCTGGCACCGGGAAGCGGCCACCGACGCGGTCCTGCTGGAGCTGCGCGCCGCCGACGCGGCGGGTCTGCTCTACCGGGTCACCTGCGCGTTGGACGAGGCCGGGGCGCAGGTGCGCGCCGCCCGCATCTCCACCCTCGGCGGTGACGTGGTGGACGCGTTCTACCTGGTCGGTGGCTGGCCGTCGGACGAGCAGCGGGACCAGATCGAGGCGGCCGTCCTCGCCGCCGTGTAGGACCGCGCCGCCCGCTCCCCGACCGCGCCGCCCGCTCCCCGACCGCGCCGCCCGCTCCCCGACCGCGCAGACGGTTCCCGGACGGCCTCCGGGTCGCGGGCCGCGCCCGTCGATGCGGCCTTCGGGTCGCGGGCCACGCCCGTCGATGCGGCCTTCGGGTCGCGGACTACGCCCGTCGATCTGGCCTTCGGGTCGCGGGCCACACCCGTCGACGTGTGCCGGGGCCCCGCCGCCGCCGCCGGGCCGCCGCGGCGTGGGCCCCGCCGCCGCGCGTACCCACGTCGGCCGGGGGGACGGTCGGGCTGGCTGCCCGGGACCGGGCCGACTGGTGGTGGTCGCCTACCGGTCGGGTCCGGTGGTTTCCTGACCCGGGTGGTGCCGGCGGGGTGACGACGCGCGTCCGTCGCCTTCGGCGCGGCGCGGGACGGGGCGAGCGGGGCCGGAGCGGGAGCACGGCCGGCGGGCTACCCTAACGGTGGGCTGGACAGCCGGCCCGGCCGCATTGTGCCCGCCGATGACGACAAACGGGATGTTCGCGTGTTTGACACCTTGAGTGACCGCCTGTCCGGAATCTTCACCAAGCTCCGTGGCAAGGGCCGGCTCACCGACGCCGACATCGACGCCACCGCGCGCGAGATCCGGCTGGCGCTGCTGGAGGCGGACGTCGCGCTGCCGGTGGTCAAGGGCTTCATCGCGAACGTCAAGGAACGGGCCCGCGGCGCGGAGGTCTCCCAGGCGCTCAACCCGGCCCAGCAGATCGTCAAGATCGTCAACGAAGAGCTGGTCAACGTGCTCGGCGGCGAGGGGCGACGGCTCCAGTTCGCCAAGCAGCCGCCCACGGTGATCATGCTGGCCGGTCTCCAGGGCTCCGGCAAGACCACCCTCGCCGGCAAGCTGGCCCGCTGGCTCAAGGCCCAGGGGCACCAGCCGCTGCTGGTCGCCGCCGACCTCCAGCGTCCCAACGCCGTCGGGCAGCTCCAGGTGCTCGGTGGCCGGGCCGGCGTCGAGGTGTACGCCCCGGAGCCCGGCAACGGCACCGGCGACCCAGTGCAGGTCGCCCGCGCCTCCATCGAGCACGCGAAGCGGGCCGCCCGCGACATCGTCATCGTCGACACCGCCGGCCGGCTCGGCATCGACGCCGAGATGATGCGGCAGGCGGCCGACATCCGCGACGCGGTCGACCCGGACGAGGTCATCTTCGTCATCGACGCGATGGTGGGCCAGGACGCGGTCCGCACCGCCGAGGCGTTCCGCGACGGCGTCGGTATCACCGGCGTGGTGCTGTCCAAGCTGGACGGCGACGCCCGGGGTGGTGCCGCGCTGTCGGTGCGGCAGGTCACCGGCCAGCCGATCCTGTTCGCCTCCACCGGCGAGAAGCTGGAGGACTTCGACGTCTTCCACCCCGACCGGATGGCCAGCCGGATCCTCGGCATGGGCGACGTCCTCACTCTGATCGAGCAGGCCGAGCAGGCCTTCGACACCGATCAGAAGGAGAAGATGACCGCCAAGCTGATGGGCGGTGAGCAGTTCACCCTGGAGGACTTCCTCGACCAGCTCATCGCGGTGCGACGGATGGGTCCGATCGCCAACGTGCTGGCCATGATGCCCGGCATGGGGCAGATGAAGGACCAGCTCGCCGAGCTGGACGACAAGCACTTCGACCGGGTCACCGCGATCATCCGGTCGATGACCCCGGCCGAGCGGACCAACCCGAAGATCATCAACGGCTCCCGGCGGGCCCGCATCGCCGGTGGCTCCGGCGTCACCGTGATGGACGTCAACCAGCTGCTCAACCGCTTCGCCGACGCGCAGAAGATGATGAAGCAGATGGGCGGCATGATGGGCCTGCCCGGCGGCGGGCGGCGCAAGGCCACCAAGTCGCCGAAGAACAAGCGCAAGGGCACCAAGGGCGGCAACCGGCCGCGCAGTGGCGCGGGTGCCGGGTTGCCGGGCGGCTTCCCGGGCGGCATGCCGCAGCTCCCGCCGGGGATGGACCCGAACGACCTGGCCGGTGGCCAGGGCCTGCCGCCGGGCTTCAAGCTGCCGAAGATCGACTTCAACAAGTTCGGCAAGGGCGACAACCGGCCCCGCTGACGCACGTCGGTGGCGGGGCCGGCGGGAGGTCCCCGTACGGGCGCTGCCGTGATCGGGTCGGGGGCGGCGGGAGGTCCCCGTACGGGCGCTGCCGTGATCGGGTAGGACTGTGCGCATGGCTCTGCATGTGCGCGGTGTGCTCCTGCCCGACGACGAGGTACGGGATCTCTGGCTCGACGGCGACCGGGTGACCTTCGACCCGGTGCCCGGTGCCCGGACCGTCGTCGACCGGGGATTCGTGCTGCCCGGCCTGGTCGACGCCCACTGTCACCTCGGCATCGCCCGGGGTGGTGCCCCGGTCACCTCCCTCGACCAGGCCCGCGCGCTGGCCCGTACCGACCGGGACGCCGGGGTGCTCGCGCTGCGTGACGCCGGCTCGCCGTTGCCGTACCCCGAACTCGACGACGAGCCGGAGCTACCGCGGCTGGCCCGCGCCGGCCGGCACGTCGCCCCGCCCAGGCGCTACCTGCGCGACATCGGCCTGGAGGTCGACGCGGCCGGGGTCACCGCGGCCGTGACGGAGCAGGCCGCCGCCGGCAACGGCTGGGTCAAGCTGGTCGGCGACTGGATCGACCGGGGGATCGGCGACCTCGCGCCGGCCTGGGACGCCGACACGATGACCGCCGCCGTGGCCGCCGCGCACGCCGCCGGGGTACGCGCCGCGGTGCACACCTTCAGCGAGTCGGCCGTGGAGATCATGGTGCGGGCCGGGGTGGACTCGGTGGAGCACGGCACCGGCCTGAGCCTCGACCTGATCGACCTTATGGCCCGGCAGGGCACCGCGCTGGTCCCCACGATGATCAACATTCGGACCTTCGGCGGCATCGCCGACGCGGCCCGGAACAAGTTCCCCGGGTACGCCGACCACATGATCGCGCTGCGCGACCGGTTCCCCGGGGTGGTGCGCGCGGCGTATGAGGCGGGGGTGCCGATCTACGTGGGCACCGACGCGGGCGGCGGCATCGACCACGGACTGGCCGCCGAGGAGATGCTGCTGCTGCACGAGCAGGCCGGCATGCCGGCGGTGGACGTGCTCGCCGCCGCCTCCTGGCGGTCCCGGGAGTGGCTCGGCTTCCCCGGTCTCGTCGAGGGTGGCCTGGCCGACCTGGTCGTCTACCCCGAGGACCCGCGCCGCGACCTGACCGTGGTGCGCACCCCCTCCCGGATCATCCTGCGCGGCCGGCTGATCCGCTGACCCTCGCCGCTCCCCGCCTCCCCGCCTCCCCGTGCCGTCCGTCCCCGTGCCGCCTGTCCCCGTGCCGTCCGTCCCCGTGCCGCCTGTCCCCGTGCCGCCTGTCCCCGTGCCGCCCGTCCCCGTGCCGCCCGTCCCCGTGCCGCCCGTCCCCGTGCCGCCCGTCCCCGTGCCGCCCGTCCCCGTGCCGCCCGTCCCCGTGCCGCCTGTCCCCGTGCCGCCCGCTGGCAAGATCGCGCTCGATCCAGGATGTAGTGGCCTCGCGGTACGGGGATGCCACTACATCCCGGAAGTAGCACGATCTTGGCGTGGGGCGTGGGGCGTGGGGCGTGGGGCGTGGGGCGTGGGGCGTGGGGCGTGGGGCGTGGGGCGTGGGGCGTGGGGCGTGGGGCGTGGGTTTTTGGTGGGTGGGATCCGGGTGGGGCCGCGCCCGATCGCGCCGGCCCGGAGGAGGGCGCATAGGATGTGCGGTCATGGCTCGCGTGCTCACTCCCCGTGCGGAGGACTTTCCCCGCTGGTACCAGGACCTGATCGCCAAGGCGAAGCTGGCCGACAACGGCCCGGTCCGGGGGACCATGGTCATCCGTCCGGCCGGCTACGCCATCTGGGAGCGGATGCAGGCCGAGATGGACGCCCGGATCAAGGCGGCCGGCGCGGAGAACGCCTACTTCCCGCTGTTCATCCCGGAGAGCTATCTCAAGCGCGAGGCCGAGCACGTCGAGGGCTTCTCGCCGGAGCTGGCGGTGGTCACCCACGGCGGCGGCAAGCAGCTCGCCGAGCCGGTGGTGGTGCGCCCCACCAGCGAGACGGTGATCGGCGAGTTCATGGCCAAGTGGATCGACTCGTACCGGGACCTGCCGTTGCTGCTCAACCAGTGGGCGAACGTGGTCCGCTGGGAGTTGCGCCCCCGGGTCTTCCTGCGCACCAGCGAGTTCCTCTGGCAGGAGGGGCACACCGCGCACGCCACCCGGGAAGACGCCCGCGCCTACGCCCGCCGGATCCTGCACGAGGCGTACGAGGACCTGATGGTCAACGTGCTGGGCATCCCGGTGGTGGTCGGGCTGAAGACCGCCCGGGAGCGTTTCGCCGGGGCGACCGCCACCTACACCTGCGAAGGCATGATGGGCGACGGCAAGGCGCTCCAGCTCGGCACCAGTCACGAGCTGGGGCAGAACTTCGCCAAGGCGTTCGACATCAGCTACTCCTCGGCCGAGGGGGGCCGGGAGCACGCCTGGACGACCTCCTGGGGTACCTCGACCCGGATGCTCGGCGGGTTGATCATGGCGCACGGTGACGACAACGGCCTGCGGGTGCCGCCGCGGCTGGCCCCGGTGCAGGCGTACGTCATGATCGTCAAGGACGGCGAGGGGGTCGGCGAGGCGGCGGCCAAGCTGCGCGACGCGCTGCGCGACGCCGGGGTCCGGGTAGCGCTCGACGACCGCGTCGACACCGCGTTCGGCCGCCGGGCCGTCGACGCCGAGCTGCGGGGCTATCCGGTACGCGTCGAGGTCGGCCCCCGCGACCTGGCCGCCGGCAACGCGGTCGTGGTCCGGCGTACGGACGGCTCCAAGGCGCCCACCCCGGTCGCGGACGTGGTCGGCGCGGTCCTGGCCGCCCTGGAGGCCGACCAGCAGGCGCTGCACGACGAGGCGCTCGCCCACCGGCGGTCCCGCACCGTCGAGGTGGCGACCCTGGCCGAGGCGATCGAGGCGGCGGCCACCGGCTGGGCGATGGTGCCGTGGTCGGCGGTCGGCCTCCCGGGTGAGGCCGAGGCCAACGGTCAGGGCGTCACCGTCCGCTGCCTGCTGCGGGCCGACGGCTCCGTCCCGGACCACGAGGACGAGCCGGACCTCACCGCCATCCTGGCCCGCGCCTACTGAGGCCCGGCCCACCGACATCGGCGGCGTACCACGGGTCCGGCTCCGCGGACCCGGCCCCGTGGTCCCGCGTCCGCCCGGTGCTGTCGGGGCACGGTGGGTGCCGTGGGCGTGGCCCTGTGGTCCCGCGTCCGCCCGGTCCTTCGGCGCACGGCGGGTGGCGTGGGCGTGGACCTGTGGTCCCGCTTCCGCCCGGTCCTTCGGGGCACGGTGGGTGCCGTGGGCGTGGACCCTGGTCCGCGTCCGCCCGGTCCCGGCGTGTCAGGGACGCCGTGGGCGCGACGCGCCCCGGCCGCGCCGCCGGGGCCGGCGTGCCGCAAGCCCTTCTAGACCAGTGGAGATGTGGTGCGTTTCACGCCAGGTCAGCTGATCATGCACCGGAACGTGCGGCACGGCCGCATCGGTTGGGTCCGGGCGGCCCGGGTGGTTCTCGACGACGACCGGGGGCTGCTGCTCTGGGTGGCCCGGGACACGCCGGTGGCGCACGAGGTGTCCGAGGCGGGTCTGGGCATGCGGGCGATGCCGTTCACCGAGTGGATCGCCACCTCCTACCGGCTGGCCCGGGGGCGGTGGAACGGCCCGCCGCTGCTGGAGTTCCTGCCCACCGGGGCGGACCACTCGGTGTGGTTCTTCCGCGACCAGCAGGGCCGCTTCGCCACCTGGTACGTCAACCTGGAGGAGCACGGCGTCCGGTGGGACGACGGGTCGGTGGCCGGGGTGGACGTGGTCGACCAGGACCTGGACGTGGTGGTCAGCCCCGACCGCAGTTGGCGGTGGAAGGACGAGGACGAGTTCACCGAGCGGCTGGCCTTCCCCGACCACTACTGGGTGGCCGACGAGAAGGCGGTCCGCGCCGAGGGTCAGCGGGTGATCGCCCTCGCCGAGGCGGGGGAGTTCCCGTTCGACGGCACCTGGTGCGACTTCGTCCCGCCGGCCGACTGGACGGCTCCGACGGAGCTGCCGCCCGGCTGGGACCGCCCGCCCGTACGCTGAGTGTGTCGTCGCTCACACCGGGCGGGCGTCGACCCCTTCGCCGGTCGGGCCGATGTGAGCGTCCGGCGGACGATCTGGCACAATGGGCCGCTGGTATCCGGCGCGCGTTCGGCGCCCTCTAACCCGGGCGTGTCGCCAGTCCACCGAGCAGCCTCCGGCGCAACCCCACTGCGCCGGTCGACGCTCACCCGTGCACCGCCCGTAGTCGGGCCGGTGAAATCGCAACAGGAGCGAAACAACTGTGGCCGTAAAGATCCGGCTCCTGCGGATGGGCAAGATCCGCAACCCGCAGTACCGCATCGTCGTCGCCGACTCGCGCACCAAGCGTGACGGTCGCGCGATCGAGTTCGTGGGCGTGTACCAGCCGAAGGAAGATCCTTCGATCATCGAGGTCAAGTCGGAGCGGGTCCAGTACTGGCTCTCGGTCGGCGCGCAGCCGAGCGAGGCCGTCCAGCGTCTGCTGGAGCTGACCGGCGACTGGCAGAAGTACAAGGGCCTGCCGGCCCCGCCGCCGCTGAAGGTCGCCGCCGAGCGGGCCGACCGCAAGGCGGCGTACGAGGCCGAGGCGAAGGCCGCTGCCGGGCTGGCCCCGGAGACCCCGGCCAAGCCGGCCCGCAAGGCCGCCAAGGCGGAGGCTCCGGCCGAGACCAGCGCACCGAAGGCCGACGCCCCGGCCGCTGCTGCCGACGCCGGTGAGCAGGCCTGACATGCCGCTGCGTCCCGCCCTGGAGCACCTGGTCAAGGGAATTGTCGACCACCCGGACGACGTGCGCGTCCGGATGGTCGACTCCCGTCGGGGCAAGCGGCTGGAAGTCCGCGTGCACCCTGAGGATCTGGGCACGGTGATCGGACGGTCCGGCCGGACCGCCAAGGCCCTGCGTCAGGTGATCGGCTCCATCGGTGGACGCGGGGTACGCGTCGACATCGTCGACTCGTACTGATGCTGCTCATCGTCGGCAGGATCGGCAAGCCGCACGGGATCCGCGGTGAGGTCACCGTGGAGGTGCGGACCGACGAGCCCGAAGCGCGTTTCGCCCCCGGCTCGGTGCTGCGTACCGAGCCGGGGGCGACGCCCCGGGCCGGGGGACGGGCCGCCGAGCCGGTCCCGACCGGCGGCGCGTCGGGGGTGGCCTACCAGGTCCCCGGTGAACTGACCATCGAGTCGGCCCGGATGCACCAGGGTCGGATGCTGGTGGCCTTCGAGGGGGTCCTCGACCGGGAGACCGCCGAGGCGTTGCGCGGCACCCTGGTCGGGGTGGACAGCTCCACCGTCGCCCCGCCGGAGGACCCGGAGGAGTTCCACGACCACCAGTTGGTCGGTCTGGCCGTGGTGACCCCGGCCGGTGAGCATCTCGGCGAGGTGGCGAAGATCGACCACGCGCCCGCGTCCGACCTGCTCGTCCTGCGCCGCCCGCAGGGTGGCACCGCGTTGATCCCGTTCGTCAGGGCGATCGTCCCGGAGGTCGATCTCGCCGGCGGACGCGTCGTCGTCGACCCGCCGGCCGGTCTGCTCGACCTTTAGCCCGGAAGTCACCCACATGCGCGTCGACATCGTGTCGATCTTCCCGGAGTACTTCGCCCCGCTGGACCTGTCGCTGATCGGGCGGGCCCGTGAGCAGGGCCTGCTCCGGTTGGCCGTACACGATCTGCGGAGCTGGACCCACGACGTGCACCGCACGGTCGACGACACGCCGTACGGCGGCGGGCCGGGCATGGTGATGCGGCCGGAGCCGTGGGGCGCGGCGCTGGACGCGTTGGCCCCCGACGAGCTGGCCCCGGACGGCCTGACCCTGCCCCGGCTGCTGGTCCCCTCCCCGGCCGGGGTGCCGTTCAGCCAGGCGATGGCGCACGAGCTGGCGGCCGAGTCGCACCTGCTCTTCGCCTGCGGCCGGTACGAGGGCATCGACCAGCGGGTGCTCGACCACGCGGCGACCCGGCTGCGGGTGACCGAGGTCTCGCTCGGCGACTACGTGCTCTTCGGGGGCGAGGTCGCGGTGCTGGTGATCCTGGAGGCGGTCACCCGGCTGCTGCCCGGGGTGCTCGGCAACGCCGGCTCGCTGGACGACGAGTCGCACGCCCACGGCCTGTTGGAAGCCCCGATGTACACCAAGCCGGCGAGTTGGCGGGGGCACGAGGTGCCCGAGGTGCTCCGTTCGGGCGACCACGGCCGGATCGCCCGCTGGCGACGGGACGAGGCGTTGACCCGGACGGCCACCCGACGGGCCGACCTGATCGCCGCGCTGCCCCCGGAGAGCCTGGACAAACGGGACGTGGAGACGTTGGAGCGGGGTGGGTTTCCGCTGCCCCCATCAGATGTGGCAAAGTAGGGGGGTTGCCGCATCCACCCACGCCCGTGGGGGGCTGCGAGGATTCCCGACCGGAGCCGGCCCGTCCGGCCGCCACCCGGGGATCAGGATCACCCATCCGCGCACCGAGTGACGGTGCGCCGTGAGCATCACGAGGACGCAGCGATGAACATCCTGGACGCCCTTGACGCCCAGTCGAAGCGCACCGACCTCCCCGACTTCCGTGCCGGTGACACCGTCAAGGTGCACGCGCGGGTCGTCGAGGGCAACCGGTCCCGGGTCCAGATCTTCCAGGGCGTCGTCATCCGCCGCCAGGGTGACGGTCTGCGCGAGACCTTCTCGGTCCGCAAGGTCAGCTTCGGTGTGGGTGTGGAGCGGACCTACCCGCTCAACGGCCCGGGTATCGACCGGATCGAGGTCGTGACCCGCGGTGACGTCCGCCGGGCCAAGCTCTACTACCTGCGTGAGCTGCGCGGCAAGAAGGCCAAGATCAAGGAGAAGCGGGAGAAGCAGCCCAGCTGACTTCCCTCCACCAGGCCGCCTGACCTGCACGGATGTCGTATCGAGCAGAGCGCATTACGCTGATCGGTACGGGCGCAGACCGGCAGGTGGCGTCGCGACGTTGGTCGCGGCGCTCCGATCGTCCACTGCCGCCCGTGGGGCCTCGACGAGGCTCCCGGGCGGTAGTGTCGTTTCGGCGGACCGGGGAGTGGCGTGGTGCAGGTGCTTGACTCGAACGGCACAGCCGACCCGTGGCGTCGGCGGAGCCGACCCGCCCGTCGGCAGATGCCCCTCTGGCAGGAGCTGCCGCTCCTGCTGATCGTGGCCTTCTGTCTCGCGGTGCTGATCCGCACCTTCCTGCTCCAGGCCTTCTTCATCCCCTCCAGCTCGATGGAGGACACCCTCCTCATCGGCGACCGGGTCCTGGTCAACAAGGTCGTCTACGACGTCCGTGACCCGCTGCGCGGTGAGGTGGTGGTCTTCCGGGGGACCGACAAGTGGGTCGCCCTGGAGAGCCCGGCCCCGCCGGTCGGCACCCTCGGCAGGATCGGCCGCACCCTCGGCGACCTGGTCGGGGTGGGCCGTCCCGGCGAGAAGGACTTCATCAAACGGGTGATCGGGGTGCCCGGCGACCGGGTCAAGTGCTGTGACGACCAGGGCCGCGTGCTGGTCAACGGCATCCCGCTGGACGAGCCGTACGTGGTGCGGGACTCGCCGCTGGACGTACCGCCGAACCCGAAGGAGTGCCGGTCCCGCCGGTTCGACGAGGTGGTCGTACCCCCGGGTCAGATCTTCGTGATGGGCGACCACCGGCTGGTCTCCCAGGACGCCCGCTGCCAGGGTCCGGTGCCGATCGACAACGTGGTGGGCCGGGCGTTCATGGTGGTGTGGCCGTCCTCCCGCTGGACGTCGCTGCCGGTTCCGGACACCTTCGCCCGGCTGTCCGACTCCGCCGCCGCGCCCACCGCCCCGTCGCCGGTCCGGCCGACCCCGTCCGGTGACGTGGCCCTGCTCCTCCCGGTCACCGCCCTGCTCGCCATGGTCGCCCGGTCCGGGCGGCGGACCTGGTCGGGCGGTGCCGGCGGGCGACCCCGGTGGCACCCGGGCCGGCCCCGGCGTTCCCGGTGCCCGGAACACCTCCGGCGTTCCGGGCGGCCCCTTCGGCTCCGGCGACGTAGGCTCCACCCGTGATTGACGAGCAGACCGAAAAGCCGCGCAGCTCCTTCTGGAAGGAGCTGCCCATCCTCCTGGGCGTCGCGATCCTGGTGGCGGTGCTGGTCCGCGCATTCGTGCTGCAGACCTTCTTCATCCCGTCGCCGTCCATGGAGAACACTCTCAAGATCGACGATCGGGTGCTGGTCAACAAGCTGGTCTACGACTTCCGCTCACCGCACCGTGGCGAGGTGGTGGTCTTCAAGGCGCCGACCGAGTGGAGCGGCAACCCCGACGGCGAGGACTTCATCAAGCGGGTGATCGGGGTCGGCGGCGACCACGTGGTCTGCTGCGACGCGCAGGAACGGCTGACGATCAACGGCAAGTCCCTCGACGAGCCGTACATCTACTCCGCCAACGGGCAGCAGGACAAGCCCGCCGACCAGGAGTTCGACATCACCGTCCCCGCAGGCCGGCTCTGGGTGATGGGTGACCACCGGTCGGCCTCCGGCGACTCCCTGGAGCACTGGCAGCAGTCCGGCCGCAACATCGACAGCGCCACCATCCCCGAGGGCGAGGTGGTGGGTCGGGCCTTCACCGTCTTCTGGCCGTTCGACCGGGCCACCTGGCTGACGGTGCCCAAGTCGTTCGACGGCATCCCCAACCCCTGAACCGGTTCTGGCCGCCGGGGCGTGGCCGACCGCCGGCACCGTCTGGCAGGCTGGTACGGTGACCGACTTCCACCCCCGCCGCGCGGCCCGTGTGCTGCTCGTCGACGCGTCCGGTCGGGTGCTCCTCTTCGCCGGCTTCGACCCGGCCCGGCCGGGCCACCGGTACTGGTTCACCCCCGGCGGTGGGCTGGAACCGGACGGAGAGTCCCCGGCCGCCGGGGCGGCCCGCGAGCTGGCCGAGGAGACCGGCCTGCGACTGACCCCCGCCGAACTGGGCGCACCGGTGCACTCCGAGACGATCGAGTTCCCCTTCAACGGCGTGTGGTACCGCCAGGAACAGGAGTTCTTCGTGGTCCGGGTGCCCACCTGGCAGGTGGACACGGCCGGGTTCGACGACATCGAACGGGCCAGCGTCACCGGGCACCACTGGTGGTCGGTGGCCGAGCTGGCCGACACCGACGAGCGGTGCTACCCGGTCGACCTGGCGGCCCTGCTCACCCGGGTGCTGGCGACGACCCCCACGTCGGAGGCGTCGTGCTGACCCCGCCGCGCACCGTGGTCCGCCGCGACGGTGGGCTCTACGCGCTGGAGCGGGCACTGCAACGTCGCGGTTTCCGGCACGTCGCGGGCGCGGACGAGGCCGGCCGGGGAGCCTGCGCCGGCCCGCTGGTGGCCGCCGCCGCGGTGCTCCCCGAGGGACGACGTGGCGAGATCGAGGGACTGGCCGACTCCAAGCTGCTCACCCCGACCAGCCGGGAGCGGGTGTACGCCGAGGTCGTCGCCCGTGCCCTGGCGTACGCGGTGGTGGTCATCCCGGCCGATGAGGTCGACGCCCGGGGACTGCACGTGTGCAACCTGGCCGCGATGCGCCGCGCCCTGGCCTCGCTGACCACCAGGCCCGACTACGTGCTCACCGACGGCTTCGGGGTCGACGGGCTGGACGTGCCGGGGCTGGCGGTCTGGAAGGGCGACCGGGTGGCGGCCTGCGTGGCGGCGGCCAGCGTACTGGCCAAGGTCACCAGGGACCGGATCATGGTGGAGCTGGACGGACGGCACCCGGGCTACGGCTTCGCCGAGCACAAGGGGTACGCCACCGCCGAGCACACCGAGGCGCTGCGGGACCGTGGCCCCTGCGTGGAGCACCGGTTCTCGTACGTCAATGTGGCTGCCGCCTCCGGCCGGGAGGGTGCCCCGCCCCGGGCCCGCCGGCCGCTCGGCACGGCCGCTGCGGAGCCGATGGAGCGCTCAGGCCCGCCAGGGGGTACCGTCGGCGTGGCGTTGGGCGAGCAGCCTCGGCCTCCGGCACCGGTGGGGGAAGATGTGGTCATGGAAGGCGGAGTGCGATGAGCGCGGAAGATCTCGAGAAGTACGAGACCGAGATGGAGCTGCAGCTCTACCGGGAGTACCGCGACATCGTCCGTCAGTTCTCCTACGTGGTGGAGACGGAACGCCGTTTCTACCTGGCCAACCAGGTGGACCTGCACGTGCGCAACTCCGACGGCGAGGTCTACTTCGAGGTCGAGATGCACGACGCCTGGGTGTGGGACATGTACCGTCCGGCGCGCTTCGTCAAGAACGTCCGGGTGATGACGTTCAAGGACGTCAACGTCGAGGAGCTGGAGAAGCCGGACATCTCGCTGCCCGCCGACTCGGGTTTCGGTAGCTGATCCCCGCCCCGCGTCGGCCGCCCACCGCCGACGCCGGGCCGGGACCGGGCCGCCTCACTCCGCGACGACGAGCACGTCCACCCGCTGGACGAGGTTGTTGGCGAAACCACCCCGGTTCCACGGCTGCTCCACCGGCTGGGTACGCCCCGACGCGTCGGTCGCCCGCGCCCCCAGCGAGTATCGGCCGGGCTGCGGGGTCCAGTCGTACCACCAGCGTCGCCAGGACCACTCGCCGCCGCCCGGCCCGTCCAGGATGGCCGGCCCCCAGCTCGCCCCGCCGTCCGTGGTCACCTCCACCGACACCACCGGGGCGTGCCCCGACCAGGCCCGCCCGTCCACCGTGCACGGTCCGGGCCGCAGCACCCTGCTACGGGACATGAAATCCGGGAAACCCGGTGGCCGGACCAGCGCCCGGGGCTCGATCCGGGTCACCGGCACACCCGGATCGTCGGCGTCGCGCCGCAGCCGGTAGGCCACCGCGTTCTGGTAGCCGTCGAACTCCCCGGTCAGCACGCTGATCGCGCGCAGCCACTTGACGTGCGCCATGCCGTACCAGCCCGGGACGATCAGCCGCAGCGGTGCGCCGTGCTGAGGCAGCAGGGGAGCGCCGTTCATCTCGTACGCCAGCAGCACCTCGTCGCGCAGCGCGTCGGCGACCGGCAGGGCCCGCTGGTAGTCCTGCTCCACCCCGCGTTCCACGCCGTGGTCGGCACCGGTGAACACCACGTCGACCGCGTCGGGCGCGATCCCGGCCTCGCGTAGCAGCGGTGCCAGCGGGGTGCCGGTCCACTCGGCGTTGCCCACCGCCTCCACCAGCCACGGCTGACTGACCGGGCGCGGGTGCAGCAGCGCCCGCCCGTTGCCGGCGCACTCCATCGTGACCCGACGGGTCACCCGGGGACGCTCACGCAACCCGGCCAGGTCGAGCCGGAGCTGCCGACCCACCGCGCCGTCCACGGTCAGCGTGTGGGCGACCGGGTCGAGGTCCGGGATGTCGTAGTGGATGAGGAGGTAGTGCAGACCGGCCGGGGTGACGTCGTACCGCAGCGCTTCGAGCGGGATGCCGTGGTTACGGGCGGCCAGCTGGAGTTCCTCCGGACTGATCGCCTCGTCCGCTCCGGCGACCCGCGACGGTCGGCTCACCTCGTCCATGGTGGTCATCGGTGCCCTCCCGCTCCGCGCCCGGCTGCGCTGTCGCCAGCCTAGACCGCTCCCTGGCCGACCCACCGCGCGTCCGGTCCTCCCCGATCGGTCGCCGCGGTGCCGCCGTCCCCCCGTCGGTCGCCGCGGTGCCGCCGTCCCCCCGTCGGTCGCCGCGGTGCCGCCGTCCCCCCGTCGGTCGCCGCGGTGGTGGCCGTCCACCGGTCGGTCGCCCGGACCGGCGGGTGGTGGGCCTCCCTCGCCGGGTCAGGCCCCGGGCCGTCGCAGTGGCATAGCAGATCGACGGGGTGGGTGGAGGCTTTTCCCCAGCCGGTCCCGTTGTCCACAGCGGACGACCGGTCCGTGGCGTCGGCCCGGTGGTCCCGCCATGCTGCGGTGATGCGTACGGGACTGCGGCAGGTGGTGGCGCTCGGGACCGCCGGGCTCGTGTTCGGCTCGCCCTGGCTCGCGGGGTCCGCCGGGCTCGCGGGGTCCGCCGGGCTCGCGGGGTCCGCCGGGCTCGCGGGGTCCGCCGGGCTCGCCGGGTCCGCCGGGCTCGTTAGGTCGGCCGGGCTCGCCGGGTCCGCCGGGTCCGTGGCGGCCAGGTCCGCCGGGCGGGCCACCCCACCACCGTCCGTCCCGGCCCGGGTCGAGCCGGCGCCGGTGTTCCGGTGGCCGCTCGACGGCCCGCCCCGGCCGGTACGGCGGTTCGACCCGCCACCGCTGCCGTGGCTCGCCGGTCACCGGGGCGTGGACCTCGCCGCCGCGTCCGGTGCCACCGTCCGGGCCGCCGGTGCCGGCACCGTGCTCTTCGCCGGCATGGTTGCCGGCCGGCCGGTGGTCACCGTCGGCCACCCCGGCGGCCTGCGGACCACCTACGAACCGGTCCGCCCCGGGGCGCGTCCCGGTGCCGTGGTGGCGGCCGGCGCACCGCTGGGCGTCCTGCTGCCCGGTCATCCGGGCTGCCGACCGGCGGAAACCCCCGCCCCGACCGGGAGCTGCCTGCACTGGGGGGTGCGGCGGGGTCCGGACTACCTGGACCCGATGGCCCTGCTCGGCCTCGGCCCGGTTCGCCTGCTCCCGGTGGCCGATGACCGATCGACCCCGGTCAGCTTCCCCCCAGCAGCGCCGGCAGCCGGGCAGCCAACCGGTCGTACTCGTCGGCGGTGTTGTAGACCTGGCCGCAGAGCCGTAGCCACCCCTGGTGGTGCCAGGCCATCACCGACACCTCGGCGGCGAGCCGATCGGCGATCCGGGCACGCAGGGCACCCGCCTCCTCGAGGGTGCCGGCGATGCCCGGTGGTAGCGGCACGATCCGCATGGCCACCCCCGGCCCGCCCGGGTCGGGCAGGTCGGCCGGCGGCACCCCGAGTGCCTCCCCGACCACCCGCTGCCCGTACGCCGCGAGCGCGGCGTTGTGCGCGCGGACCCGCTCCACGCCGAGGCTACGGAGCGTGTAGAGGCCGGCCGGGGCGCTCAGCCAGCCGGTGTAGTCGAGGGTGGCCTGCCACTCGACGTTGCCCGGGAAACCACCGGCCTGCTGCCAGGACACCACCAACGGCTCGATCCGTTCCCGCCACGGCGGTGCGACCACCAGGACGGCGGTGCCGCGCGGGGCGAACCCCCACTTGTGCAGATTGCCCACCCAGAAGTCGGCCCCGATCGCGTCCACCTGGACCGGCAGCATCCCGGGCACGTGCGCGGCGTCCACCAGGACGGGGATACCGTGCTCGTGGGCCACGGCCACCAGCGCGGCGACCGGCAGCACCCGGGCGGTGGCCGAAGTGAGCTGGTCGATCAGGAGCAGCCGGGTACGCCCCGGGCGGAGCCCGGCCCGGACGATCTCCACGATCTCGGCGTCGCCGGCCGACCGGGGTAGGTGCAGGGAACGGGTGGTCGCGCCGGTCCGCCGGCATTCCCGGGCCACCGAGAAGTTCACTGCGCCGTACCCGTGGTCGGTGCCGAGCACCTCGTCGTCGGGGCGCAGACCGAGCGACTGGAGGGCCACCGCCACCCCCGTGGTGGTGTTCCCGACCAGGGCGGTGCCCTCCGGGTCGGCACCGAGGAAGGCGGCCAGGTGCCGTCGGGTGTGGGCGAGCCGGTCGATCAGCGCCTGGCCGAAGAAGCGCTGCGGGTTGGCCTCCATCTCGTCGCGCAGCCGTTGCTGGGTCCGCTGCACCCCGAGCGGCACCGCGCCGAAAGCCCCGTGGTTGAGATAGCTGACCGAGGGGTCGAGGGTGAAGAGCAGTCGTGCCCCGGGAATCGGCTCGGGTGGCGGCGGGACGCTCATCCGGTGATGGTAGCCCCCGGATGATCGTCGACCGACCGGTCGCCCATCGACGGCTGTGCCCTACCGGCGGTGCTGGCCTGTTCGGTGGCGACGGTGCGGTGGCGGCTGTGCTGTGGTGCTGGCTGTGCTGTGCTGTGGTGCTCGCTGTGCTGTGGTGCTGACTGTGCTGTGGTGCTGACTGTGGTGCGGTGGCGGCTGGGCGGCGGTGGCCCGTCGGGACCTGGGCCTGTCGGTGGCGGTGGCGGTGGCGCGACGGCCCGGCGACGGCGACGGCCGGTCGGCGCGGTGACCGGTGGATCCGACCCGACCTGGCGCGTCAGGCGCGGGGATGAGCCTGACGGTAGGCGGCGCGCAGCCGCTCCATCGACACGTGGGTGTAGATCTGGGTGCTCGCCAGGGACGCGTGCCCCAGCAGTTCCTGCACCACCCGCAGGTCCGCACCGCCGTCGAGCAGATGGGTGGCCGCCGAGTGACGCAGCCCGTGCGGGCTGGTCGGGGGCAGGCCGGCGGTCCGGGCGTAACCGGCGACGATCCGCCGGGCCATCGTCGGATGCAGCCGTCCACCCCGGGCACCGAGGAACAGCGCCCGGTCGGAGGCCGACCCGGCCAACTCGGGCCGACCCACCGCCAGCCACCGGTCGATGGCCCGCTGGGCCGGCAGCCCGTACGGGACCGTCCGCTCCCGGTTGCCCTTACCGAGGACCCGGATCACCCGGCGTTCGTGGTCGACGTCCGGGACGTCGAGTCCGCAGACCTCGCTGATCCGCGCGCCGGTCGCGTAGAGGATCTCGAGCAACGCCCGGTCCCGCAACAGGACCGCCCCGGTCACCGCGCCCGCCTGCGGCGGGGTCGCCGTCGCCGTTCCGGGTGGCACCGGCCCGGCCGCCGCCTCCTCCTCCGGCCCGGCCGCCGCTTCCTCCGGCCCGGTCGCCGCCTCCTCCTCCGGCCCGGCCGCCGCCGCTTCCTCCGGCCCGGCCGCCGCTTCCTCCGGCCCGGCCGCCGCTTCCTCCGGCCCGGTCGCCGCTTCCTCCGGCCCGGTCGTCGTGGCCGTCGCCGGTGGGGCTGTCGTGGTCGTTCCCGGTGGCACCGCTGGGGACGTCGTGGTCGTCGCCGATCGTGGCACGGGGAGTCCGGCACCGACCGGTGCGGGAGTTCCGCCGCCAGGTGCCTCGACGAGGGCGGCGGCCTGATCGGCGCGGAGCACCGCCGGCAGCTCCCGACGCGTCTTCGGGGTGGCCAGCGGGGCGGCCACGTCGGTGGCCAGCAGACCGGACCGGTGTGCCCATCCACTGAAGGTCCGCGCCGCTGCGGCCCGCCGCGCCGACGAGCTGTGCGCCGCGCCGGTCGTCCGTTGCTTCGCCAGCCAGCTACGCAGTACGCCCAGCTCCAGGTCGGCGGGCTCCGCGCAGCCCATCCGGACGGCGTGGTCGAGCAGCGAGACCAGGTCGGCGACGTACGCCCGGACGGTGTGCGTGGACCGGTTGCGTACCTGGGCGAGGTGGGTGGCGAACTCGTCCACCGCGTCCCGCATGGCCGGCGGCAGCGCCTGGTGGGTGGCCCGGGTGCCCGTACCGCGTCGACTCATCGTCCCGCCCCCGGCACGACCGACCGGTGGCGGCATCCCCGGCGGGTCGGCGGTAGCCGAAGGGGGGTAGAGCGGTCGTCCGGGGCCACCGGCCCAGTTTACGGACGCCGACGGGCAGGCTGCTGTCTGCCGCGTCGGCGGTGCCGTCACGTGCCGGCCGCAGCGCCGGCAGGGGAATCCGGTCGCCACCTGCCGTCGGGGAGGGTCAGGCGAAGGTGTCGGCGACGGCCACCCGGACCGGGTCCGGGTCGGCCCAGCTCCAGTTCGGATGGGCGCGGTTGGTGAGCAGGACCAGCACCCGGCGTCGGTCGGGTTGGACCAGGAACGAGGTGCCGGTGAAGCCGGTGTGCCCGAACGTGGTGGGCCGGGAGTGCCTGCCCATGAACCAGGGCTGGTGGAGGACCACTCCGAGGCCGTGGTCGGAGGTGCGGCGCGGTCGGTCCGGGTCGACCGCGGGCAGGCCGGTGTTGGCGTTGCGCAGCATCCGGGCGACGGTGCTCTCGGCGAGGATCCGCTTGCCGCCGTAGCTGCCGCCGTCGAGCAGCAGTTGCCCGATCACCGCCACCTCGTCGGCGGGGGCGAAGATCCCGGCATGGCCGGCGACGCCGCCCAGGTGGTTGGCGACGTCGTCGTGCACCACACCCCGCAGTAGACCCCGGGACGAGCGGGCGTCGGTGGCGACCAGGCGGTTGGCCCGGTCGGCCGTACCGAGCCAGGTGTTGGGGTTGAACCCGGTGTAGCGCAGCCCCAGCGGGGTGGTCAGGTGGGTCTTCAGCGCCCGGTCGAGGCTGAGCCCGGTGACCTTCTCGACGATCTTCCCAGCCACCATCAGGCCTACGCTGGAGTAGCGGAACACGGTTCCCGGGGTGGCGCCGCTGACCAGCGGCGTGGTCAGCACCGCGCGCCAGCGTTCGGCCATCGTCGTGTAACCGGTGACCTTGGCCCCGACCGGCAGGCCGCTGGTGTGGGCCAACAGCATGGCCACGGTGACGGCGGACTTGCCGGCCCCGGTGAACTCGGGAAGGTAGCGCACCACCGGTGCGTCCAGGTCGATCCGGCCGGCGTCGACCTGTTGCAGGGTGAGGATGGCGGTGTAGACCTTGGTGAGCGAGGCCAGGTCGAAGATCGAGTCGGGGCGCATGGCGACCCGCTTCGCCGCAGGCAACAGGACCGGCCCGGCACCGTAGCGCAGCGCCTCACCGACCGCCAGGTGGTCGGTCGGCTCACCGTCGGTCGTCGCCAGCACCACCGCCCCGGCGTACGTCGGGTGCTTCGGGTTCTCGGCGGTCGGCTGGAGGTAGCGCTGGAGCGCCACGGTGAGGGTGCGTGGCTTCGCGGCGGCGGTGGGGGCGGTGCCCCGGGCCGCCGTCCCCGGCCGACCCGCCGCGGCGGCGCCCTGGCCACCGGACGCACCGTCACCCGACACACCGTCACCCGCCGCGGCCGTGGCCCAGGAGCCGGCCGATCCTGCGGGCGGGTTCTCGGCGCAGCCGGTCAACCCGAGGGCGGTAGCGAACCCGAGACCGAGGAGGGAACGCCGGGGAATCGACACGGCAGTGATCATCGCATCCGGACCCGCCCCGGACGTCATCGGCTCACCCGGGCAGAGGCGCGACCGTCGGGTGGTTGCGGGCGGCTGAGGGCGTAACCGTCGTCGCGGCGGATCACCAGGCCCAGCTCCTCGAGCAGGGCGAGTTTGCGCAACGCCGTCCGGACCGGCACACCGGCCCGAGCGGCCAGCGCGTCCGCGCTGATCGTGCCGCGTCGGGGCATCGACTCGCGTAACAGGGCCGCGTCGTCGTCGAGGACGTCCGTCGGGCGGTCCTCACCCCGGGCGGGCGGCGCCAGATCGGACCCGATCCGACCCACCTCCTCGAGGACGTGCGCGAGCCCGGTGACCAGTCGGGCCTCCCGGTAGTCCCGCAGCAACTCGTGCGCGCCGACGGACAGCGCCGAGGTGACCGGACCGGGCACCACCATCGCCGGTCGGCGCAGGGCCACCGCCCGGTGCATGGTCTGGGCCGCACCGCTGCGCGCCGCCGCCTCCACCAGCACGCTGCCCCGGGTGCCGGCGGCGATCACCCGGTTACGGATCAGGAAGCGGGGACGCAGCGGCTCGGCCCCCGGCAACCATTCGCTGACCAGCAACCCCGTCTCGGCGATCCGGTCGAAGAGGGCGGAGTTGCCCATCGGGTAGGGACGGTCCACACCACAGGCCAGCACCGCCACCGTCACCCCACCGGCGTTCAACGCGCCCCGGTGGGCGGCGGCGTCGATGCCGAACGCGCCACCGGAGACCACCGTCCATTCCCGGTCGGCCAGGCCGTACCCGAGTTCGGTGGCGACATGCACGCCGTACCCGGTGGCGGCCCGTGCGCCGACCACCGCGACCGAACGGTCCAGCACCTCGGCCAGCGGCCACCCGCCACGGACCCAGAGGCAGAGCGGTGGGGCGGTCTCCCGGTCGACCTTCCGGCTCGCCCCGGGCAACACCAGACGGGCCAGGTCGCCCAGCGGGGCGGGCCACTCGTCGTCGGCCGGGGAGACGATCCGCGCGCCGAGCCGGTCGGTGAGCGCCACCGCCTCGGCGGCCACCGTCCGGGGGTCTCCCGCGGGCAACCGGGCCGCCACCGCCGCCCGCAGCGTCTCGTCCGGGGCGCCGCCGTCGAGCAGCAGGTGCAGTGTGGCGACCGGCCCCAGCCGGTCCACCAGTCGATGTACCGAGCGGGTACCCGGCTCGGTGAGCCAGGTCAGCGCCACCCGGGCGTGCAGGTCCTCGGTGCCGGTCACGCTTCCTCCCCCGTCCTGAGTCCGGTGGCCTCCCGGACGTCCTCCCGGTCGGGCCTGGCCCGACCGTCGAGATCGGCGATCGTCCAGGCGAGCCGAATGATCCGATCGAAGCCCCGGGCCGACAGCGAACCCCGGTCGAGCCGTCCCCGCAGTTCGGCGGTGGCCTGGGCGGCGAGCCGCCACGGTGGCCGACGGAGCAGCGGGCCGGACACCTCCGCGTTGAGCCGGTACCCGACCGGTGTCCACCGCTCGGCCGCCGCCCGACGGGCCACCGCCACCCGGGCGGCGACCGTCGCCGACGGCTCGCCGTCCGGATCGGTGCCCAGCAACTCGGCCGCCCGCACCGGCAGCACCCTGATCTGCACGTCGATCCGGTCGAGCAGCGGACCGGAGAGCCGGCCGAGATAGCGCCGCCGGGCCAGCGGACTGCACTCGCAGAGCGTGTCGCCGCCGGGCCGGGCACAGGGGCAGGGGTTGGCGGCCAGGACCAGTTGCACCCGGGCGGGGTAGCGGGTGCCGCCCCTGGCTCGGGCGAGGTGGACGTACCCACTCTCCAGCGGCTGCCGCAGCGCCTCCAGGGCGCCCTTGCTGAACTCGGCGGCCTCGTCGAGAAAGAGCACCCCCCGATGGGCCAGCGACAACGCGCCCGGTCGGGCCAGCCCCGAGCCGCCACCGACCAGCGCCGGCACGGTGGCCGAGTGGTGCGGGGCCTGGAACGGCGGCCGGCGCAACAGCCGACCGTCCGGCGGCAGCGTGCCGGCGATCGAGTGCAGCGCGGTGACCTCCAGCGCGTCCTCGTCGTCGAGTTCCGGCAGGATCGACGGCAATCGCTCGGCGAGCATGGTCTTTCCGGTCCCGGGCGGCCCCAGCAGGGAGAGGTGGTGCCCGCCGGCCGCCGCCACCTCCAACGCCCGGCGGCCCAGCGCCTGCCCGGCGACGTCGGCGAGATCCGGCCCGGACAACGCCTCGGCGGGCGGGACCGGCGGCGGCTCCAGCAGGGGAGTCCCGTCCCGGACGAAGGCGACGAGCCGGTGCAGGGTGTCCACGGCGCGAACCCGCACCCCCGGGACCACCGCCGCCTCCGCGGCGTTCCCCGCCGGCACCACCACCCGGACCAGGCCGGCGCGGGCAGCGGCGGCCACCATCGGCAGCACCCCCCGGACCGGCCGGACCGTGCCGTCGAGACCCAGTTCGCCCAGCACCACCACCCCCTCCATCGGCAGCAGCGGCAACTCACCGGCGGCCCCGAGCAGGGCGACCGCGATGGCCAGGTCGAACGCCGAACCGTGCTTGGGGAGCGTGGCGGGCAGCAGGTTGAGAGTGATCCGGCGGTTGGGCCAGCGCTGGCCGGAGTTGACCACGGCGGCCCGGACCCGGTCCCGCGCCTCGTGCAGCGCGGTGTCGGGCAGGCCCGAGATGATCACCGCCGGCAATCCGGGGGAGAGGTCCGCCTCGACCTCGACCAGGTGGCCGGTGACCCCGACCAGGCCCACCGCGAGCACCTTGGCGTAGCTCACCGCGAGGCCCTCTCGGGGAGGCCCCGGACCGTCCGGGCACCGGTCGCCGGATCGCCCGGCGGGAGAACGACGGTCATCAGAAGGCTCCCTTGACGTGCTCGACCCGGGCCGGTCCGGCCTGCGGCAACCGGACCGACAGGACGTCGAAGCGCAGCTCGTCGGCGGTGGTCCCGGTCTCGGCCAACCACCGGGCGGCGAGCCCGCGCAACCGCCGGGCCTTGGCCGGGACGATCGCCTCGGCGGGACTGCCGTAGGCGTCACCCCGGCGGGTCTTCACCTCGCAGAAGGCGAGCACCGGACCGTCCCAGGCGATGACGTCGATCTCTCCCTCCCGGCAGCGCCAGTTGCGGGCCACCGGGCGCAGCCCGGCCCCGATCAGGTGCTGCACGGCGCACCGTTCGCCGTACGCGCCAACCGCCTGGTTCCGCTTCGTCATGCCCGCCAGGTTGCCGGCGGGCCGGGGTCGGTGCGACACCGGCCGGCGCGGCTGTGGATGACGTGACGCCCTGTGGACGACCGGACGATCACGGCCCAGACGTGCTATAGGAGCCGGTAAAACCCCTGGTCCCGGGGTGGTGAACACCTGTGCGGGATCCGTCCGATCGGTTCTGTCTGCCGGGCCGACCTGCGAATGGCGCCCGGCGGATCGGTCGCATACGGTGCCGGACGTGGACGCACGACGGAGCTACCCCGAAGATCAGGAGTCACGCTGGTACCCGGCCGGCGGGGAACGCGGATACGACGACTCGGACTGGCGGACGGCGAGCGGCGTACGCCGACGGGACGACGGGCTGCGCACTCCTGACCAGCGCGCCGGCGAGGAGGGCCGGTACGCCGACACGAACCGCTTCGACTCGGGGCGCTTCGACACAGCCGACCCGTTGGGTGACGGTGGCGGTGACAGCACCGGATACCGGCCGACCCGGTCCCGCCGGGAGGACCCGGAGGTCTCCGGCGAACTGCCCACCGACCGGGTGGGCCGTCGCGCCGCCCGGGAGGCCGCCAACAGCGGCGTCGGCCCCCTGGGCGACGGCGGTGCGGGGGCCACCGGCCGGGGTGTCGGTGACAGCGGGGTGGGTCCGCTCGGCGGTGCGGGGGCCACCGGCCGGGGTCTCGGTGACAGCGGGGTGGGCCTGCTCGGCGGTGCCGTAGGTCGCGGTGTCGGTGACACCGGCACGGGCCGGTTGGCCGACACCGGCACCGGGCGGGGTGTGGGTGACACCGGCACCGGACGGGGTGTGGGTGACACCGGCACGGGCCGGCTGAGCAGCACCGGCACCGGTCGCCTGGCCGGGGGTGGCAGCGGCACCGGTCGTATCGCCGGGGGTGACAGCGGGACCGGTCGGTTCACCGCCGACTCCGGCGTCCTGGGCGTCAGCGGTGTCGGCCCGTTGACCGGGGGTGCTTCCGATCCCGCCGTCCCGGCCCGGCCGGCGGCGTTGGGCGGCTACCCGATCATCGAGCCCCACCGGCCGGCGGAGCCCTCCCCGTTAGAGGTGCCGACCGGCCCGATGGCCCCGGTCACGCCCCGGCGGGACGGAGCGACCGGCACCGACGGGGCGTACCGGGTGGGTGGACCGGCCTCCGACGGCGTCTACCGGACCCGACGGCCGGTGCTGGCGGTGCTGCTGGGACTGCTGGTCCTGGTCTTCGAGGTCCCGGCGTTGCGGGTGCTGCTGCACGGCCTCACCGGCGATCCGGTCCCGGTGTCGCACGTCGTCGTGGGGATCTTGCTGGTGGTCGGGCTGCCGATCTTCGCCGGTGGCCTGTACGGGCTGCGGGCCGGCGGTCTGGCGATGGCCGACGGCGACCGGGGCTGGCTGCGCCCGCCGACCGCCTACCTGACCGTGGGGCTGGTGCTCTTCCTCGCCGCCGCCCTCGCGGCCCGCTGACCCGCCATCCGGGTCGACCGCGGCCCGCTGACCCGCCATCCGGGTCGACCGCGGCCCGCTGACCCGCCATCCGGGTCGACCGCGGCGCGCTGACCCTACACCCGCATCGACCGCGGACCGCTGACCCGGCCCCGACCGGGCGGGAGTGCCCGCCTCGACCGGGCGGGGCGGGACAGGCAGGACCCGGGCGCGTACCCGGAGGTGGGGTGGAGGGGCGGAGGCGTACACTGGTCACTTGGCGACCGCCTCGTGCGGTCGACCTCGCGTGCCCTCTCCACGTTTCGTCGTGGGGCGACGGCCTCCCTGGTCCCGATCTCCTTCGGGCCCACCATGGCCGGCGACCAGGCGCCAGGACGCCCGGCCACCGGCCGGGCGTGACAACCAGGGATCTTGAGGAGTACCCCACCATGGCCGTCGTGACCATGCGTCAGCTGCTGGAGAGCGGTGTCCACTTCGGGCACCAGACCCGGCGCTGGAACCCGAAGATGAAGCGCTTCATCATGACCGAGCGCAACGGCATCTACATCATCGACCTGCGCCAGACCCTCGACTACATCGAGAAGGCGTACGACTTCGTGCGCAACACGGTGGCCGAGGGCGGCAGCATCCTGTTCGTCGGCACCAAGAAGCAGGCTCAGGAGGCCATCTCCGAGCAGGCCACCCGGGTGGGTCAGCCGTACGTCAACCACCGTTGGCTCGGTGGCATGCTGACCAACTTCCAGACGGTGTACAAGCGGCTCCAGCGGATGAAGGAGCTGGAGGCGCTGGGTGACCTGACCGGCACCGCCGCCGGCTACACCAAGAAGGAGACCCTTCAGCTGTTCCGCGAGAAGACCAAGCTCACCAAGACCCTCGGTGGTCTGCGGGACATGCAGAAGCTCCCGGCCGCGGTCTGGATCGTCGACACCAAGAAGGAGCACATCGCCGTCGACGAGGCCCGCAAGCTGGGCATCCCGGTGATCGCGGTGCTGGACACCAACTGCGACCCCGACGAGGTCGACTTCCCGATCCCGGGCAACGACGACGCGATCCGCTCCGCCGAGCTGCTGACCAAGGTCGTGGCCGCCGCCGTGGCCGACGGTCTGATCGCCCGTTCCGGTCGGCGTCGTGGTGGCGACGAGAAGCCGGAGGGCCAGGTCGGCAGCGACGAGCCGCTGACCGAGTGGGAGCGCGAGCTGCTCGAGCCGAAGAAGGCCGAGGAGCCGGCTGCCGCCGAGACGCCGGCGGCCGCCGCCGAGCAGCCGGCCGCCACCACCACCGAGCAGCCGGCCACCGCCGCCGCCGAGTGACCGCGCCGCCGCGTCCCGCCGCCGGTTCGGGCGGCGGGGTGCGGCGGTCACTGCCGGCGAGCTCCGGCCCCGGGCCGGGTGTCCGGCACCTCAGACCACCCACCGCAGTCTCAACACCGAAGAGAGAGTCATGTCCAACTTCACCGCCGCGGACGTCAAGAAGCTCCGCGACCTCACCGGCGCCGGCATGATGGACTGCAAGAAGGCGCTCACCGAGGCCGAGGGCGACTTCGACAAGGCCGTCGAGATCCTGCGCGTCAAGGGCGCCAAGGACGTCGGCAAGCGGGCCGGCCGGACCGCCGCCAACGGCCTCGTCGCGCACTCCGGCAAGGCGCTGCTGGAACTCAACTGTGAGACCGACTTCGTGGCCAAGAACGACGCGTTCATCGCGCTGGCCCAGCAGCTCGTCGAGCACGGCGAGCGCAGCGGCGTCGGCACCGCCGAGGAGCTGCTCGCCACCGAGCTGGACGGCAAGACCGTCGCCGACGTGGTCCAGGAGCAGTCCGCCAAGATCGGCGAGAAGCTGGTGCTCAACCGGTTCGCCAAGCTCGACGGCACCGTCGCGGTCTACCTGCACCGCAAGAGCCAGGATCTGCCGCCGGCCGTCGGCGTGCTGGTGGAGTACACCGGCAAGTCCGACGAGGCCGCCGACGCCGACGCGCGGGGCACCGCCATGCAGATCGCCGCGATGCGGCCGAAGTACGTCACCCGCGACGAGGTGCCGGCCGAGGTCGTCGAGTCCGAGCGGCGGATCGCCGAGCAGACCGCCCGCGAGGAGAACAAGCCCGAGGCGGCGCTGCCGAAGATCGTCGAGGGTCGGGTGAACGCCTTCTTCAAGGACTACGTCCTGATCGAGCAGGCGTCGGTCTCCGACAACAAGAAGACCGTCAAGCAGGTGCTGGCCGAGGCCGGCATCGAGGTGACCCGCTTCCTGCGGTTCGAGGTCGGCCAGGCCTGAGCCGCCACCGTCCGGCGCGTGGCACGCGCCGGACGGCACGCAACGTCGACGAGGAGGCCGCCGGTGTACGCGACAGGCACCGCGGCCTCCTCGTCACATAGGGTCGGCAACGGGCAGGTACGCGGTGACGCGGCGCGGTCGACGTGCACGCGGGAGGGGCGGGGCGGATGACGCAGGTTGTGAACGACCGGAGCCTGGAGGCGGACGACCCGACGGCACCGCCGCCCGGCCGGGCCCGTCGGGTGGTGCTGAAGCTCTCCGGCGAGGTCTTCGGCGGTGGGGCGATCGGTGTCGACCCGGACGTCGTACAGGCCATCGCCCGGCAGATCGCCACCGTGGTACGTCGCGGTGTGCAGGTCTCCGTGGTGGTCGGCGGCGGCAACTTCTTCCGCGGCGCGGAGTTGCAGAAGCGCGGCATGGACCGGGCCCGCGCCGACTACATGGGCATGCTGGGCACCGTGATGAACTGCCTGGCGTTGCAGGACTTCCTGGAGAAGGAAGGCATCGAGACGCGGGTGCAGAGCGCGATCACGATGGCCCAGGTCGCCGAGCCGTACATTCCGCTGCGGGCGATCCGGCACCTGGAGAAGGGGCGCGTGGTGATCTTCGGGGCGGGTGCCGGGATGCCGTACTTCTCCACCGACACGGTGGCCGCCCAGCGGGCCCTGGAGATCCGCGCCGACGTGGTGCTGATGAGCAAGAACGGCGTGGACGGCGTCTACTCCGCCGATCCGCGGATCGACCCGGCCGCCAGCAAGTTCGACTCGATCACCTTCTCCGAGGTGCTGCGACGCAACCTGCGGGTGGCCGACGCGGCGGCGTTCAGCCTGTGCATGGAGAACGGGTTGCCGATGCTGGTCTTCGGCGCGCAGGGCGAGGACACGATCATCCGGGCCGTCGGCGGCGACAAGATCGGTACGCTGATCACCGCCTGACCGATTCCGCCGGCCACCACTGCGGTCCTCCGTACCAGAGCAGCAGCTTCAGCCACGACGAGCAACAGAAGGAGGCGAGGAGACCGGTGATCGACGACACCCTCCTCGAGGCCGAGGAAAAGATGGAGCGTGCGGTCGAGCACGCCAAGGAGGAGTTCGGCGCCATCCGTACCGGCCGCGCCAACGCCACCATGTTCTCCAAGGTCATCATCGACTACTACGGCACGCCCACCCCGCTGCCCCAGATGGCTTCCATCGGGGTTCCCGAGCCGCGCATGGTCATCATCAAGCCGTACGACAACTCGCAGATCAACGCCATGGAGCGGGCGATCCGCGACTCCGACCTCGGGGTGAACCCGAACAACGAGGGCAACCAGCTCCGCATCCTGCTCCCGCAGATGACCGAGGAGCGCCGCCGAGAGATGATCAAGGTGGCCCGGAACAAGGGCGAAGAGGCCAAGGTGGCGGTGCGCAACGTCCGCCGCAAGGGCAAGGAAGAGCTGGACCGGCTGGTCAAGGACGGCGAGGTCGGTGAGGACGACGGCCGTCGCGCCGAGAAGGAACTCGACGACCTGACCCAGCGTTACGTCGCCACCGTGGACGAGTTGCTCAAGCACAAGGAGTCGGAGCTGCTCGAGGTCTGACCCGGCTGTCACGGCACCGGCGTGCCGCCGTCCCCGGGCGGCGCGACGCCGTTGCCGTCGCCGGCCGACCGGGCGCCCGGACGGCACCACGGCCGACGGGCCGGGGCATCCGGCGCGGCCGGCAGGCCGACGTGCGCCGTTCCCGGAGGGCCGGTGCAGTAGGCTCGGCACGATTCCCGGGCCACCGCCCGGTGAACGGCGGGGATCGACCGGCCGTCGGGTCGGTCAACCGGAGTAGTCACGCGGGTAGGGGATGGTTGTGGTCTTGCGTCATGTGGTGGAACTCGTACCGTCGTCCGGTGCGTGATGTCCCACCTCGACCCCTATGGCAGCGCCGAGCCTCGCGGCTGGGACCGGTCCGACCGTCCGCCGGCGCTGCCCTGGCCGGAGCGCGGGGAGGTCGAGCCGTGGTCCCCCCGGCAGGCCGGCCCCGAGCTGTCCGCCGCACCGCAGGCCCCGCCCCGTCCACCTGCCCGCCGGCACGACGAGCCGAACGACGCGTCGTACGACGTGCCGGCCGGCGACCGGCTCGGCGGTGACCGGGTCGCGGGCCTGGTCCCGCCGCTGTCCGGCGGGACCGTCCCGCACCCGCCGACCCCGGTACGCGACGACGACGCCCCGACCGCGCAGCTGACCCCGGTGCGCGCCGACGCGCCGACCGCGCACCTCGCCCCGGTGCGCGACGACGGGGCTACGGCCGGGCAGCTCACCCCGGTGCGCGACGACGACGCTCCGACCGCACAGCTCGCCCCGGTACGCGACGAGGACCGGGCGCGGCCGGTGTCGCCGGCCGCCGACGTCGACCCCGCAGCGGTGCCGCCGCCCGGCCGGCGCTCGCCCGGCCGCCGACGGGCCGGCCCCGACCGGCCGGCGACCCAACTGCCGTCGACCGGCCGGGCCGGGCGTAACCTGCCGGCCGCCATCGGGGTCGGGCTCGGGCTCGGGGCGTTGGTCCTGGTGCCGCTCTTCTTCTTCCTCCCCGGGTTCCTGGCCGTGCTGGCCGGCGCGATCGGGGTGGGCATCTGGGAGATGACCCGCGCGGTACGGCGCAGCGGCGCCCACCCGCCGCTGGTGCCGCTGCTCGCCGGCGGAGTGCTCACCATCGGGTTGGCCTGGTTCGCCGGGCCGGACGCGCTCAGCCTGGGCCTGCTGGTCACCGTGCTGGGCACGATGGTCTGGCGGCTGGGTGACGGACCGGCCGGTTTCCAACGGGACCTCACCGCGGCCACCCTGATCGCGGTCTACGTGCCGTTCCTGGGCGGTTTCGCGGCGATGCTCGCGGCGGCCCCGGGCGACGGGCACCTGCGGGTGCTGGTCACCGTGGTCGGCGTGGTGCTCTCCGACACCGGTGGGTACGCCGCGGGGGTGACGTTCGGCAAGCACCCGATGGCACCCCGGATCAGCCCGAAGAAGTCCTGGGAGGGGTTCGCCGGTTCGGTCGCCGCCGCAGCCCTGGGCAGCGCCCTGCTGATCTGGCTGCTCTTCGACGTGGCCCCCTGGTGGGGCGCGCTGTTCGGGGTGGCGGTCTCCGGTGCGGCGGTGCTGGGTGACCTCGCCGAGTCCATGATCAAGCGGGACCTCGGCGTGAAGGACATGAGCAGCCTGCTGCCCGGCCACGGCGGTCTGATGGACCGGCTGGACTCGATCCTGTTCGCCGTACCCACCGCTTATCTGCTGTTGGCGGTCCTCGTGCCGGTGGTGGGCTGACGGATGGACCACGCCGTGCCGCCCGGGCGTTTTCCCTGGTGTGAGCCGATTCGGCACCTCCGGACGGGCGGGTCCGGCGAGCGGCGTGACAGACTGGACCAGCCATGACGAGCCTACCCGTGATCCCCGTTGACCCTGACGCCCCTGGTCGCCGTCCGGCGATGCCGCCCCGGCACCTCGCCGACCTTGACCTGCCGGGTCGGCAGGCGCTCGTCACCGAGCTGGGCGAGCCGGCCTTCCGGGCCAAGCAGGTGTCCCACCACTACTTCGGCCGGCTGATCCGGGATCCGGCCGGGATGACCGACCTGCCGGCGGCCACCCGGGACCGGCTCGCGGGTGCGCTGCTGCCCCGGCTGCTCACTCCGGTGCGCGAGCTGGCCTGCGATGACGGCGCCACCCGCAAGGCACTCTGGCGGTTGCACGACGGTTCGCTGGTGGAGAGCGTGCTGATGGGTTACCCGGACCGGGTCACCGTCTGTATCTCCAGCCAGGCGGGCTGTGGCATGGCCTGCCCGTTCTGCGCCACCGGTCAGGCCGGGCTGACCCGTAACCTCTCCACCGCCGAGATCGTCGACCAGGCGGTCTACCTCGCCGGGGTCGCCGCCTCGGGGGCGGTGGCCGGGTCGCCGCCCCGGTTGTCGCACGTCGTGTTCATGGGCATGGGCGAGCCGTTGGCCAACTACTCCCGGGTCGTCGCGGCGATCCGCCGGTTGGTCGCGCCGGCCCCGGAGGGGTTGGGGTTGTCGCAGCGTCACGTCACCGTCTCCACGGTGGGTCTGGTGCCGGCCATCCGGCGACTGGCCAGCGAAGACCTCTCGGTGACCCTTGCGTTGTCGCTGCACGCGCCCGATGATGAGCTGCGCGACGAACTCGTGCCGGTCAACCAGCGCTGGAAGGTAGCCGAGGTGCTGGACGCAGCGTGGGACTACGCGGCGACGACAGGGCGCCGGGTGTCGATCGAGTACGCGATGATCAAAGACGTGAACGATCAGCCGTGGCGGGCCGACCTGCTCGGACGCCTGCTGGCCGGGAGGTCGGCGCACGTCAACCTCATCCCGCTCAATCCGACGCCGGGTAGCCGCTGGGACGCCAGCGCCAAGCCGGTGGAGCGGGAGTTCGTCCGACGATTGCGGGATTCCGGCGTCTCCACCACGGTACGTGACACCCGGGGTCGTGAGATCGACGGTGCGTGCGGTCAGTTGGCTGCCGCGGTGGACAGTGACATCGAAGCGCCGCGCGGGCGCGACCGGGCGTAGCGGTACGAGACCAGGAGACATAGTGGCGAGTCAGGGTCAGCGTTTCCGGCGTAAGGCGCTCCGCCGGGGCTACAAGGTCGACGAGGTCGACGCCTTCCTGGACCGGGTGGAGGCGACCCTCGCCGGTCAGCCGGTCGGTGCTCCCGTGGCCTCCCAGGAGGTCCACGACGTGGTCTTCCGGGTCCGTTTCAACGGCTACGACGAGTGGCAGGTCGACCTGCACCTGGACCGGGTCGAGCGGCAGCTGGCCGAGCTGGAGGAGCGCGGTGCCCCGAGCGGCCGGGGGGCCGACCCGCGCGGTGTTGACCGGCTCGCCCCGTCGATGCGCGACGACCACCGGGGTGTGCCGTCCGCGCCGCCGCCGATGCCGCCCCGGGCCATGCCGGCCCAGTCCGGTCCGCCGGACCGTTTCGGCAGCCGCTACGACGAGCCGACCGGTGCCTTCGCCGGCGGGTACGACGCCCCGCGGGGCGGGTACGACGCCCCCCGCGGCGGGTACGACACGCCACGGGGCCAGTTGGGGCCGGGCCCCGGTGGGCCGATGGGTCCTGGTCCGGGTGCGCCGATCGGGCATGGTGGGCCGATGGGTCCTGGTCCGGGTGGGCCGATGGGGCACGGCGGCCCGCCGCAGCGTGGGCTGCCGGCCGGTCCGGGGAGTGGCTACGGTCCCCCGGACGAGCAGCGTTTCGACGGGTTCGAGGCGGGCCGGCACGGTCGCGCGGACATGACCGCCGAGATCCGAATGCCGGACCGCGACCGGATGCCCGAGCGGGATCGCATGCTGGAGCGGGATCGCATGCTGGAGCGGGACCGCATGCCCGAACGGGACCGGATGCCCGAGCGCGATCGCATGCTGGAACGGGACCGGATGCCGGAGCGGGATTCGCGGGACCTGCGTGGCCCCGCCGGACCGCCGTCGCTGCCGCAGCAGCCGCTGGGTGGTCCACCGCCGATGGCCGGCCCGCCGATGGTGGGTCCGCCGATGGCCGGCCCGCCTGGCAGCGAGCTGTACCGGGTCGACCAGATCCGTCGCAGCTTCCAGGTACGCCGCTTCGGCAGCGGATACGATCCCGACCAGGTGGACCGGTTCTTCGAGAGCCTGCTCGGCGGCATGCAGGGCCGCAACCAGATGCCGGTCAACCCGAAGGACCTGGACACGCTGCGTTTCGGGCTGGTGCCCGGTGGCTACTTCGAGGCCGAGGTCGACGCCGCGCTCAAGGACGTGCAGGACATCCTCTTCGGCCGCTGAACACCGACGGCCGCAGCCGTGTGTGAACACCGACGGCCGCAGCCGCCGTGCGACCACCGACGGCCGCAGCCGCGTGTGACCAACGACGGCCGAAGCCGCGTGTGAACACCGGCGGCCGCAGCGCTGCTGCCGATGCCGGCTCCTGCCGTCGGGGCGTCGGCCGAGAGTCGAGACGACGAAGGCCCGCCCCGGACCGGGGCGGGCCTTCGCACGTCGGTGGAACGGGTCCGTCAGGAGCGCAGCCCGCTGCGGCGTAGCACGGCGTCGCCGACGACGATCCCCAGCAACAGCACGGCCAGGCCGACGAGCCAGATGTCCTCGACCTTGCCCTCGTGGTTGCCGCACAGCATCGCCAACAGCGCCAGCGCGGAGACCACCGCGCCGATCCGTCCGGCCTTGCGGTGCCCGGGCCTGTGCTGATCTGGCGCGGTTACCGGCTCGCTTCCTGCCACTGTCGGTCCTTCCCTCGCGATCGGAACTCCGGTTAGTCTGGCACGCCCTGCCCTGCGTCCGGTGCGGGGTCCGCCCTGCTGGGGCGCGACAGACCGGGGAGGGCGGCCGCGGGTAGCGGGCCGAAGGACCGAGCCGGGGGCTGCGGGCCGAAGGACCCCACCCGGGGGCTGCGGCCCGAAGGACCCCAGCCGCAGGCTGCGGCCCGAAGGACCCCACCCGGGGGCTGCGGGCCGAAGGACCCCTTCGCGGTGGGGCGGATCGGCTCTACCGGCGTCGCGGGCCGTCGACCACACTGCCTCCGGTAGCGTTCTGACGTACACCATGATTGTCGGTTTGAGGGGGACTGCGGTGCGAGTGACCGGTACGGGGCATGCCAGCATGCGGATCGACACGGCTGCGGGCAGCATCCTGTGCGACCCGTGGGTCAATCCGGCCTACTTCGCCTCCTGGTTCCCGTTCCCCGACAACTCCCTGCTCGACTGGGAGTCCCTGGGCCAGGTCGACTACCTGTACGTGTCGCACCTGCACCGGGACCACTTCGACGCCAGGCACCTGCGCGACTTCGTCTCGAAGGACGCCACCGTGCTGCTGCCCGAGTTCCCCACCTCCGAGATGGCCGACGAGCTGCGGGCGCTGGGCTTCACGAAGTTCCTGGAGGCACCCAACGAGCAGGTGGTGGAGCTGCCCGGCGGCCTGAAGATCATGATCCAGGCGTTGACCAGTCCGACCGACGGTCCGATCGGCGACTCGTCGCTCTGGGTGGAGTACGACGGGGTCCGGCTGCTCAACCAGAACGACGCCCGCCCGACCGACCTGACCGTCTTCGCCGAGCTGGGCCACGTGCACGCGCACCTGCTCCAGTTCTCGGGCGCGATCTGGTACCCGATGGTGTACGAGCTGCCGCAGGCGGCGAAGACCGCGTTCGGCAAGCAGAAGCGGGAGCGGCAGTTCGACCGGACCTGGCGGTACATCGACGACCTGAAGGCCGACCACGTCTTCCCGATCGCCGGCCCGCCGTGTTTCCTCGACGACGCGCTGTGGCAGTTCAACGACATCCACGGCGACGAGGGCAACATCTTCCCGGACCAGTCGGTGTTCCTGTCCGAGTACGCGAAGGTCGGCGGGACCAACGGCATCGTGCTGCTGCCGGGCAGCGTGGCCGAGGTGACCACCTCCGGGGCGACCACCACGCACCCGCAGCCGGTCGAGGAGTTCTTCGCGAACAAGAAGGCCCACCTGGAGGAGATGCGGGAGCGCAAGCGCGGCGTCATCGAGGCGGAGAAGGCGTCCTGGCAGCACCCCGAGATCGACGTCCTGGCCGGGATGAAGAGCCGGATCGAGCCGCTGCTCGACGAGTCGATCTACCTGGCCAAGGGGGTCGGCGGGCCGGTCCGCTTCGACCTGGTGGGCACCGACGGGTCGGGCCGGGAGACCGTCGAGTCGATCGTGGTGGACTTCCCCGGCAAGGAGGTCCGGCCGTACGCCGACGAGAAGGTCCGGTACCGGTTCCGGACCGAGCGGGCGCTGATCGAGCACCTGTTGCACATCGGCGAGGTCGACTGGGTGAACTCCCTCTTCCTGTCCTGCCGCTTCTCGGCGGCCCGGATCGGCCAGTACAACGAGTTCGTGTACGCCTTCTTCAAGTGCCTGTCCACCGAGCGTCTCCAGTACGCCGAGGGCTGGTACGACGAGCACGAGCGCAGCACCGACGCCGAGGACATCACCCTGGGTGACTGGGTGGTGCAGCGCCGTTGCCCGCATCTGAAGGCGGATCTGACCCGGTTCGGCATCGTCGACGGCGACCAGCTCACCTGCCAGTTGCACGGCTGGAAGTTCGACCTCCCCTCCGGCCGCTGCCTCACCAGCGTCGGCCACAAGATCCGCGCCGCCCGCACCCAAACCCCCACCCCCTAACCCCCACCCCCTCCCCCTCCCCCCGGTTCCCCCGTTCCACCCCAACCCACCCCCGTTTCCGGCGATCATGGAGTTGTGCTGGGCCGTAAAAGCCCTGAACCGGTACACCCCGGGCACCATAACTCCATGATCGACACAGGCATGGAGGGTGGGGGTGGGGTGTGGAGGGGACGGTGGGGGACGAGGGGGCGGGGGAGGAGGGGGTGGCGGGGGAGGAGGGGGTGGCGGGGGCGGAGGGGGCGGAGGGGTATGAGTTTGGGCGGTGGCGGGAGAAGGAGCGGGACGCGTCGCGGGTGGAGGCGTTCAGCGACGCGGTGATCGCGATCGTGCTGACCCTGATGGCGGTGGAACTGCTCCAACTCAGTCCGCAGCGGCCCGAGGGGCAGGACCTGCCCGAGGCGCTGTTCCACGAGTGGCCCGCCTACCTGGCGTACGTGATCACCTTCGTGATCGTGGGACAGGTCTGGCTGACCCACCACAACATGTGGCGGTACGTCGTCAAGGTCGACCAGCTCCTGCTCGTCCTCAACCTGCTGTTGCTGCTGTTCGTGGCGGCCATCCCGTTCGCGGCCATCCTGCTCGCCGACAACCTGCGCGGCCCCGTCGTCGACCAGCGGCTGACCGCCACGCTCTATGTGGGGACGGTGCTCGGTGAGGCGCTGTTCTTCAACCTGAGCTGGTGGTGGGCCCGCCGTCGACGGCTGCTCGATCCGGGGCTGGATCCCCGGTTGGCCCGCGCGGTGGCCCGCCGTTTCCTGCTCGGCCCGTTGCTCTACGTGGTGGCGTTCGGCATCTCCTTCGTCGACCCGGTGCTCAGCCTCGGGGCGTACCTTCTGCTCACCGGGATCTACCTGATCCGTGGCCCGGGCGACCTGCCGTCGTCCCGCCCGGCCCGCGCCTGAGCAGGGGCGGCGAGCCGGACGGGGGAGGTGGGCAGGCCGGACCGTCCCGGGGCAGGGGAGCGGGCCGGGGCACGGGGTCAGCGGCCGAGGTCGGCGAGGATGCGTCGGGCCGCGTTGTGGCCGGCCGCGCCGATCACGCTGCCGGCGGGGTGGCAGCCGGCGCTGCCCGCGTACACGCCGTCGATGCCGGTGGCGTACGGCATCCGGTCGGTGAACGACACGGTGTTGTCGACGTGGTGGATGTGTCCGCCGGTGATGCCGAAGTGCGCCTCGATGCCGGGCGGCGGCAGCGGCACCGCGTCGGCGATCAGGTCACCGGTGCCCGGGGCGTACCGTTCGCAGATCTCTACCAGGCGGGTGACGTAGCCGGGCAGCGCGGTGTCCCAGTCGGTGCCGGCCAGCGTGTAGGGGACCGACTGGACGAACAACGCCGACGAGTGGTGCCCGGCCGGGTCGGACAGCGACGGGTCGACGGTGGTGTGCAGGTACCACTCGATGGTCGGCTCGTCGGGCAGTCGCCCGGCCTGGACGTCCGCCCACATCGCCCGCAGCGCCGCCATCGGCGACGCGCCGCCCGCCCCGACCAGCGACGCCGACCCGGGCAGCAGGTGGATGGTGGACCCGAACGGGCTGGGCGCGTCCGCCGGCAGGCAGGAGAACCGGGGCAGCCCGGTCAGCGCCAGGTTCAGTTTGAACGTGGTACCGGGCCGGCGGACCGCCGTCATCCGCGCGCCCAGCTCCGCCGGCAGCGCGCCGTCGGGCACCAGCTCCATCAGCCGGTACGGGTCACACGCGCCGAGCACCACCTCGGCGGCGACCTCCCGCCCGTCGGCGAGCCGGACGCCGGACGCCGCGCCCCCGGACAGGGTGACGGCCTCGACCCGGGCCCCGGTCAGGATGGTCGCCCCGGCGGCGCGGGCGGCCTCGGCGAAGGTGCGGGAGACGGTGCCCATGCCGCCTTCGGCGATCATCCAGGTGCCGTCGGAGCCGGGCAGCCGGCACATGTTGTGCACCAGGAAGTTGTGGCCGGTGCCAGGATCGTCGGGGCCGGCGTTGAGGCCGGACAGCCCGTCGGTGACCGCGTACATGCTGACCAGCAGCTCGGAGCGAAAGTCGAAGCGGGCCAGGTGGTCGGCGACCGAGCCGCGTACCAGGTCGACGAAGACCTGACGCAGCCTCGGACGGACGTACCGCTCGGCGGTCTGCTCCACCGGCAGCGGCTCGGTCAGCCAGGCCGGGGCGAGGTCCGCGCGGAGCTGCGCCAGTTCGGCCTGGAGCGCGTCGTCGGCGGCCACGTCGGCGGGGGAGAAGAATTCGGTGAGCTGCCGCCGGGTGGCCGCGGTGTCGCTGCCGAAGAGCAGGTACGGCGCTCCCGGCCCGCCCGGGGTGGGCAGGAAGTAGTGCGGGTCGCGGCGCAGCACCGGGATCCGCACGTCGAGCGCGGCGAGCAGCTCCGGTGGCATCAGCCCGAGCAGGTACGACCCGGTGGAGTGCCGCAGCGCGGGCACCTTCGGGAACGGGTTCTCGGTGCGGGCGGCCCCGCCGATCACCTCCGCCGCCTCCAGCACCAGCACGTCGAGCCCGGCGCGGGCCAGTAGGACGGCGGAGACCAGCCCGTTGTGCCCCGCTCCGATGATCACGACGTCGGCGTGGGACGGCAGCGCACTCGCATCACTCATGCCTGGGCAGCCTAGTGCGGCGGGCGGTGTGCGTCTGCCGGCTCAGCCGGGCCGGCTGGTGCGGTGTGGGGCATGGGTCTGCGCTCGGCCGGCCGGCTGGTACGGCGGGCGGTGTGCGTCTGCCGGTTCGGCCGGGCCGGCTGGTGTGGTCGGCGGTGCGGCGTGTCTGCTGGCTGGCTCGGTCGGGCTGGTCGGTGCGGTGTGTGTCTGTTGGCCAGCCGGCCGGACCGGCTGGTGTCGTCGGCGGCGGGCGGTATGCGTGTCCCGGCTGCGCCGGGTCGGCCGGGTGTCGACACCATCATGCGCGGAACCCGTCATGCCGCTGCGGCATGAATATGACTTTCAGGCATATCGGTCACCACGGAAAGCGGTGCCCGTCCGCCTCGGTCGGAGACCGGGGAGGGGCGGGAAGCGGTGCCCCTGCCGCTCCGGCAACCGGGAAGAGACGGTGTCCCTGCCGCTCCGGCAACCGGGAAGAGACGGTGTCCCTCCGCCCCCGGCAATCAGGGGAGGAAGCGGGGAACGGTGTCCCCCCCCGTGCCGGCAACCGGAGGACAGCGGGTGTCCCCCGCGCGAGGGCAATCAGGGAGGAGGCGGGGAACGGCGTATCTCCCGTGCCGGCAAGCGGGGGAGAGGGGTGTTCCTCGCGCTCGGGCAATCAGGGAGAGGCCGGCCCGGCCCGCTGAACGTGAACGGTTGTTGCGATAGTGGACGGCGGTCGCTGCGGCGCCGATCCCGGTCGCCGCCGGTCGACGGCCCGGGTGCGGGTGCCGGTGCCGGTGGGCCGGTGGATCGACGAGGGGAGAGCCGATGTTCGCCTGGTGGGGGCGGGTGGTGGTGCGGACCCGGTGGGCGGTGCTGGCCGCCGCCGGGGTGCTGGTGGTCGTCGGGGTGACCTGGGGCAGCGGGGTGTTCGGGGAGCTGACCGGGGGCGGGTTCGACGACCCTTCCAGCGAGTCCAGCCGGACCGTGCAGCGGGTCACCGCCGAACTCGGCCGGCAGGGCGCGGACGTGATCGTGCTCTGGTCCAGTGACACCGCGTCCGTCGACGATCCGGGGTTCCGCGACCCGGTCACCTCCACCGTGGCCGGGCTGCGCCAGCGCGCCGAGGTGGCCGAGGTGACCAGCTGGTACGACGCCCCCGCGCCCGCGCTGGTCGCCGAGGACCGGCGGGCGACCTACGCGTTGGTCAAGCTGACCGGTGGCGACGAGGACGCCCGGTCGGCACAGTTCACGGCGTTGCGCCCCGCACTGGACGCGCCGGGGCTGCGGACCGACGTCGGCGGGCTGGTGGCGTTCCAGGCGGCGGCCACCACCCAGAGCACCGAGGACATCACCCGGGCCGAGCTGCTGTCCATGCCGGTGCTGCTGGTGCTGCTCGTGCTGATCTTCGGTGGACTGGTCGCCGCCGGCACGCCGTTGCTGGTCGGTGGGCTGGCCATCCTCGGCGCGTTCGTCGCGGTACGACTGGTCAACCTGGTCACCGACGTGTCGATCTTCGCGATCAACGTGATCACCCTGATCGGGCTCGGGATGGCGGTGGACTACGCGCTGTTCATCATCAGCCGGTTCCGGGAGGAACTGGCCGCCGGCCGGAGCACCGCCGAGGCGATCCGGCGCACCATGCTCACCGCCGGCCGGACGGTCTTCGTCTCCGGGCTGACCGTCGCGCTGGCCATGGCCAGTTTGTTGATCTTCCCGCAGCCGTTCCTGCGGTCGATGGGCTTCGGCGGGATGGCCGCCGTGCTGATCGCCATGCTGGCCGCGCTCACCGTGCTGCCGGCCCTGCTGGTGGTGCTCGGCCACCGGGTGGACGCGGTGCGCGTACCGCTGCCGTGGCGGCGTGGGACGCGGGGTGCGCGGCGGGCGGCGGGTGACGCGGGCGGCGCCTGGGCCCGGATCGCGCGCAGCGTGATGCGCCGGCCGGTGCTCTACCTGGTGGGGGTCGCGGCGCTGCTCGCCGTGCTGGCCACCCCGTTCGCGCGGATCACCTTCGGCGGGGTCGACGAGCGGGTGCTGCCGGCGGACGCCGCGCCCCGGGTGGTCTCCGAGCGGATCTCCGCCGAGTTCCCCGGCGGCACGGTCGCCCCGGTCGAGGTGCTGGTCTCCGGTGCGCCGGCCGACGCGGTGCGCCCGTTCGCCGACCGGATCGGGACGCTGCCCGGGGTGACCGGGGTGCAGGTCACGGCGGCCCGGGGGGAGTCCACCCTGCTGTCGGTGAGCTACCCGGGGGAGCCGACCGGCGACGCCGCCCGGGACCTGGTCCGGACGCTGCGTGACCTGCCCGGCCCGGCCGGGGCGCAGGTACTGGTCGGTGGTCGGCCCGCCGCCGACGTGGACCTGCTGGACAGCCTCGGCGACCGGCTGCCGTGGATGGCCCTGCTGATGGCCGGCGCGACCCTGCTGCTGCTCTTCCTGGCCTTCGGCTCGGTGGTGCTGCCGGTCAAGGCGGTGCTGATGAACCTGCTGTCGATCGGCGCGTCGTTCGGCGTGGTGGTCTGGATCTTCCAGGACGGGCACCTGTCCGGTCCGCTCGGCTTCACCTCCACCGGGTTCATCGAGCCGAGCAACCTCATCCTCATGCTCGCGGTGCTGTTCGGGCTGGCCACCGACTACGAGGTGTTCCTGCTCAGCCGGGTACGCGAGGAGTGGGACCGCAGCGGCGACAACACCGCCTCGGTCGCCACCGGCCTGCAACGTACCGGGCGGATCATCACCGCCGCCGCACTGCTGCTGATCATCGTGGTGGCGGGCTTCACCACCGGCGGGATGGCCTACATCAAGCTGATCGGCGTCGGCATGATCGTGGCGATCGTGGTGGACGCGACCCTGGTCCGGGCGCTGCTCGTGCCGGCCACCATGCGGCTGCTGGGCCGGTGGAACTGGTGGGCGCCGGCACCCCTGGCCCGGCTCTGGACCCGCTACGGCCTGCGCGAGACCGACGACCCGGCGGCGTCCCCGGACCCGGCCGCAGCCCCGGACCCTGCCGCGGCTTCGGACCCGGCCGCGGCCCTGGACCCGGCCGCGTCCCCGGACCCTGCCGCACCTTCGGACACCTCCCCGGGGGAGTCGCCGGAGGAGGCGGCGCGGCGGACCCGCCACCGGGACAGCGCGAGGGTGGCCGAGTAGCCGGCCAGCACGATCACGTGGAACAGGTAGAGCCAGAGCAGCACCGCGACGCCGGCCCCGACCGGGTCGAAGCCGCCGAACGGGACACCGAGGTCCAGCGGGAGCGAACAGAACAGCACGAAGCCGTGCAGGAAGCCGGACAGGTTGGCGGCGGTGAACGAACCGACCGCCAGGGTCGACAGCCAGTCCGGTGAGGCCGGCCCGACCACCCGGAACACCCACATCAGCACCGGGGTGAGCACCAGCCACACCGCCAGGAACGACAGCACGATGCCGAGGGCGGCGACCCAGCCGCCCTGCCGGATCAGCCGGGTGGTGGTGGGCAGCGCGATGAGGATCGACAGCAGCAGGGCGGGGGCCGGGGCGAGCAGCGGCAGCAGCAGCAACCGGCCCCGCCAGCCGACCAGTGACTCGTCCGGGTTGGGCGCGGTGGCCACCGAGACGAAGGCCCGGCGCAGCCCCTCACCGTAGAGCGAGGCCGGCAGCAGGGAGGCCAGCGCCAGCAGCGGGGTCAACTGCACCCCGGCGTTGACCAGCGCGTCCACCGCGTCGGGCGCACCGATCGCGTCCGGCAGCGTCTCCACGGCGTACGCGGTGAGCCGGCGTACCCGGTCCGCGCCGGCCAGCAGCGAGGTCAGCCAGATCGCCAGCAGGGCCACCGGCACCACGGCGATCGCCCCGTAGAAGGTGATGGCGGCGGCGTGCAGGGAGAGGTCGCGACCCCGTACCGGTCGGAACGCGGCACTGGTGATCCGCTTCGTACGCTGCCATGCGTCGCCCATCGCGATGTTCTTCCCCCTGACGGTGGTGGGCACGCATTACGATCCCGCGACATGACCGTGCTCACCACCGCCCGGCTTATCCTGCGGGACTGGACCGACTCGCCGGCCGACCTGGCCCGGATCTTCGACCTCTACTCCCGCAACGAGGTGGTGCGCTGGCTGGGCGCGGCTCCCGGCCTGCCGTTGACCGATCCGGGGCAGGCGGCCGACCGGCTGGCGCTCTGGCGGACCCGGCACGCCGACCACGGCGACCGGTACGGCACCTGGGCGGCGCAGGCGCGCGACACCGGCCTGGTGGTCGGCACGATCCTGCTCAAGCCGCTGCCCGGCCGGGACGAGCAGGTGTCCACCGGGGACATCGAGGTGGGTTGGCACCTGCACCCCGACTCGTGGGGCCACGGCTACGCCACCGAGGCGGCCCGCGCGCTGGTCGACCGGGAACTCGCCACCGGCACCCCGCAGGTGTACGCGGTGGTCGCCCCCGGCAACGTGGCGTCGGTGGCGGTGGCCCGCCGGCTCGGCATGACCCACCTGGGCCGGCGTACCGACTGGTACGGCGGCGAGGAGTTGGAGACCTTCGTCCAGCGGGCCACGCCGGGCACATGACGGGGTGGGGCCGTGTCGGCCGCGTGGCGTGGCGTGGTCGTGTCGGCCGCGTGGCGTGGCGTGGCGGGGCGGGCCGGGCACTGGGCGGGCCGAGCCCGTGTCGGCCGCGTGGCGTGGCGGGCGGGCCACGCCGGGCACATGGCGGGCCGGGCTCGTGTCGGCCGCGTGGCGTGGCGGGGCGGGCCACGCCGGGCACATGGTGGGCCGGGCTCGTGTCGGCCTCATGATCAAATACGCCTCTCGTGCGCCTGGTACGGCGTGTCGGCTCGCTCACCCGTAGACGATCATGTGGCAACCGCTGGTCGGGTGCGGGTGCGTTGGGCTTGGCCAGCGGGGTGGGTGGCATGGGCGGTGGGTGGCGTGGGGTGGGGTGTGGGGTGGGTGGTTTGTGTCGGCGGGGTGGGTGGAGTGTGGGGTGGGTGGACTGTCGGGTGGGTGGCTGTGGGGTGGGCGGCGTGTGAGGTGGGTGGGGGCGGTTGACGCGTGATGGGGGCGCAGGGTGGTCATTACGCCGCAATCCGGGCGACACCTTGCGATGTTATAGACGTCACTCTATTGTCGGTCTCGGAAAGCGCTTTCCAGATGCCTGGAGTGGGTGCCCCGGCGGAGCTCTGCCGCCGCCGCCGGCACCAGTCCGGCTTCTGCGCGGCAGTCCGCTGTGCGCGCACCAGCCCGGCGGGCACCGCAGTCCGGCGGGCAGAACAGTCCGGCGGGCAGAACAGTTCGGCGGGCAAGGCAGTTCGGCGGGCAGAACAGTCCGGCGGGCAAGGCAGTCCGGCGGGCACCGCAGTCCGGCGGGCAGAACAGTCCGGCAGGCAGAGCGGGCCCGACCCCGATCGGGGCGGAGTCCGGGCGCGATCACCCCGTGGCCCGGACTGACGGTCGGTGTCCTCGACGGCTGGCCGGGACGACCACGGCTCCCAGTGCCACCACGGCTCCCAGTGCCACCACGGCCCGCAGCGGAAACCCCGTACCACCACCCGTACTCCAGCAGCACCACCTACACCACCACCCGCACCCCACCAGCACCACCACCGGCACGGAGAAAGGTGACGCGAGGATGAGACGACCAGTGACACGACGGGTCCAGGCGGGGCTGGCCACCGCGGCCGTCGGCGCGGCGATCTGCGTGGCCCTGCCGATGCACCAGGCTTCGGCGGCGGCCGGCAGCGCCAGCGGCTACGCGACCCAGAACGGCGGGACCACCGGCGGCGCGGGCGGGCAGACCGTCCGGGCCAGCACCGGCACCGCGATCCACGCGGCCCTGTGCAACCGGGCCAGCAGCAGCACCCCGATCGTCATCGAGGTGCAGGGCACGATCAACCACGGCAACACCACGAAGGTGTCCGGCAACAGCTGCAACACCGCCGCCGACCGGATCGAGCTGAAGGAGATCAGCAACGTCACCATCGTCGGGGTCGGCAGTGGCGCGGTCTTCGACCAGCTCGGCATCCACATCCGCGACTCCCGCAACATCATCATCCAGAACGTGACGGTGCGGAACGTCAAGAAGTCGGGCTCGCCCACCTCCAACGGCGGTGACGCCATCGGCATGGAGAGCAGCGTGCGCAACGTCTGGGTCGACCACACCACGCTGGAGGCGTCGGGTGGTGAGTCGGCGGGTTACGACGGGCTGTTCGACATGAAGGACGACGTCCAGTACGTCACGTTGTCGTACAGCATCCTGCGCAACTCGGGGCGGGGCGGCCTGATCGGCTCCAGCGAGAGCGACCGGGGCAACGGCTTCGTCACCTTCCACCACAACCTCTACCAGAACATCGACTCCCGTACGCCCCTGCTACGGGGCGGGATCGCGCACGCCTACAACAACTCGTACGTGCAGTTGAACGAGTCCGGGATCAACTCCCGGGCCGGCGCGCGGGCCAAGGTGGAGAACAACTACTTCAAGAACTCCCGGGACGTGCTGGGCACCTTCTACACCAGTGAGGCCGGCTACTGGCAGGCCAGCGGCAACATCCTGGACAACGTGACCTGGTCCAGCCCTGGCAGTGAGACCAACCCCGCCGGCCCCGGCATGCCGTCCAACACCAGCGTCAGCATCCCGTACTCGTACCGGCTTGACGGGGCGAGCTGCGTGCCGGACATCGTCCGGCAGACGGCCGGCGCGAACACCGGTCTCAAGGAGTCGAACGGAAGCTGCACGCCGACCACCCCCAACCCGACCACCCCCAACCCGACCACCCCGGGACCGACCACCCCGGCTCCCACCACCCCCGCCCCCACCACGCCCCCGCCGACCACCCCGCCGCCCACCGGCAACCCCGGCGGGACCAACCTCAGCATCGGGGCCGGCTCCGACGGCTCCAGCAAGGCCAGCGGCACGAGCTACGGCGACGTGCGGGACGGCAACATGGGCACCTACTGGTCGCCGGCCGGGTCAACCGGTGACATCTCGATCAAGTGGGGCTCCGCGACCAGCATCTCCTCGATCAACATCCGGGAGGCGTCCGGCTCGGTCGGCAGCGTCACCTCCTGGCAGGTCCTCAACGGCGACACCGGCGCGGTGCTGGCCTCCGGCACCCGGGCCGGCGTGATCACCTTCGCCCGGACCTCGCTCAAGAAGGTCACCTTCCGGATCAACAGTTCTGCTGCCACCCCGAGGGTCGCCGAGTTCGAGACCTACGCCTGATCAACCCGTTAGGGCTGGTGCGGGGGTGTCCGTCGACGCGGACACCCCCGCGCCGGCGGCCCCGCGCCGGCGGCCCCGCGCCGGCGGCCCCGCACCGATCAATGCGCGTCGGCGGGCGCGGAAGCGGGCGCGGAAGCGGGCGACGAGCCAGATGGCGGCTCGGCCGGGCAGGTCGGCGGCTGGTGCGTGGCCCGGAGTGCGGCTCGGTCGGGCGGGTCGGCGGCCGGTTGTGGCGGGTCCAGGCGAGGAACCGGGTGACGTACGCGGCCGGGTCGACCGTGCCGGTGCCGATCCGCAGCGCATCGGTGATCGCGTCGTGCATGAGCAGGCACAGGTAGATGGTCAGCATCGGCCGGTCGTGGGCGTACTCCCGCCGTAGGCGCAGCTTGGCCGGCTGGCAGGGCCACGGGGCGGCGCAGCCCGGCACCGCCAGGCGGGCCGTGCGGCGACGTGCGGCCCGGCACCGTCCCGCCGGGCTGTCGACGGCCGTCTCCGCAGGGGGTGCTGCACCGGGGAATCGGTGAACCGGCGGTCATGATCGAGCAGTTCGAGCGTCTGCTGCGGCTGACTGAGCACCCGCACATCAGCGTGCACGTGGTGGCGGCGGATGCGGGGATGCACGCCGGCCTGCCCGGCCAGTTCATTCTGGTCCGCTTGCCCGACGGAGGAGAGGTCGTGCATCTGGACAGCGCCCTGCGGACGCACATCACCGACCGGCCGGACGACGTTGATAGCTTCCGCGCAACGGGAGAGCCTGCGCGGTGAGGCACTGCCAGGCCGAGCCTCCCGGGATCTCATACGGGAGTCGGTGACTCACGCGTCTCCGCGCAAGATCGTGCTCGATCCAGGATGTAGTGGTATCCGTGTGGTTCGAGGCCACTACATCCTGGATCGAGCACGATCTTGGCGCCGGGCGGCACGGGGATGGGGACGTGGGGGACGGGCGGGGAGGCGGCAGGCGGGATCGGCGGCGGGACGCGGGAGGCGATCGGCGGCGGGACGCGAGAGGCGAGAGGCGGCTGGCGGGATCGGCGGCGGGACGCGAGAGGCGGGAGGCGGCTGGCGGGATCGGCGGCAGGCGGGATCGGCGGCGGTGGGCGGGAGGGGCAGCCGGGGGACGGGTGGTGCCACGGGTCTGCCGTAGACGGGCGGGTGCGAGTCCGGGCGCGGAGGGGGACGTCGAGGGGTGAGGCTCCCAGCGGGAGTACAGCGCGGCCGGGGCAGAATGACCGCGTGACAACTCCCCGGGATCTCGTACTGCTCGGCTCCACCGGTTCGATCGGCACCCAGGCGATCGACATCGTCAGGCGCAATCCGGACCGGTTCCGGGTGGTGGCGCTCGGTGCGGGCGGCGGCAACGTCGAGTTGCTCGCCACCCAGGCGCTCGGACTGGGGGTGGACGCGGTCGGGGTGGCCAAGGCGTCCGCCGCGCAGGATCTCCAGCTCGCCTTCTACGCCGAGGCGAGCCGGCGCGGCTGGGCCACCGGGGACTTCAAGCTACCGAAGATCATCGCCGGTCCGGACGCGATGACCGAGCTGGCGCAGTGGCCCTGCGACGTGGTCCTCAACGGGGTGGTCGGGTCGCTCGGGCTCGCGCCGACGCTGGCCGCGCTGCGCTGTGGTCGTACCCTCGCCCTGGCCAACAAGGAGTCGTTGGTGGCCGGCGGCCCGCTGGTCAGGGCCGCGGTGACGCGGCCGGGGCAGATCGTGCCGGTGGACTCGGAGCACTCGGCGCTGGCCCAGTGCCTGCGCGGCGGCACCCGGGGCGAGGTACGGCGGCTGGTCGTCACGGCCAGCGGCGGACCGTTCCGGGGGCGGCGGCGCGACGAGTTGACCGCTGTCACCCCGGAGCAGGCGCTGGCCCACCCGACGTGGAACATGGGGCCGGTCGTCACGATCAACTCGGCCACGATGGTCAACAAGGCGCTGGAGGTGATCGAGGCGCACGAGCTGTTCGACGTGCCCTACGCCGACATCGCCGTGATGGTGCACCCGCAGTCGGTGATCCACTCGATGGTCGAGTTCGTCGACGGCTCCACCCTCGCCCAGGCGAGCCCGCCGGACATGCGGCTGCCCATCGCGCTCGGCATCGGCTGGCCCGACCGGGTGCCCGACGCCGCCGCCGCCGTCGACTGGACCACCGCCCACACCTGGGAGTTCACCCCGCTGGACGACGAGGCGTTCCCGGCGGTGGCGCTGGCCAAGGCGGCCGGTACGGCGGGCCACTGCCGCCCGGCGGTCTACAACGCGGCGAACGAGGAGTGCGTGGCGGCGTTCGTCGCCGGCCGGCTGCCGTTCCTCGGCATCGTCGACACCCTGGAGCGGGTCCTGGAGGACACCCCCGATTTCGACGAACCAGGTACCGTCGTGGACGTGCTCGCCGCCGAATCATGGGCGCGCGCGCACGCGCAGGAGATCATCTCGGGGTCGGGGAAGGAAGCCTGATGCTCTATCTGCTCGGGGTGGTGGTGATCGCCCTGGCGATCCTCATCTCGGTGAGCCTGCACGAGGCGGGTCACATGCTGACCGCCAAGGCGTTCGGGATGAAGGTCACCCGCTACTTCGTCGGCTTCGGACCGACCATCTGGTCGTTCCGCCGGGGTGAGACGGAGTACGGCCTCAAGGCCATCCCGCTCGGCGGCTTCTGCAAGATCGTCGGGATGACGCCGCAGGACGACGACGTCGAGCCGGGTGACGAGAAGCGGGCGATGTGGCGCTACCCGGTGTGGAAGCGGACGATCGTGATGTCCGCCGGCTCGGTCACCCACTTCGCGCTGGCCGTCGTCGCGATCTGGCTGGCCGCCATGTTCATGGGCCTGCCCAACAAGGACCTGCCCAACCCGCTGCCGGCGCACGTCAAGGTCGTCGACTGCGTCATCCCCACCGACGCGGTCCGCGAGTGCGCCCCGGGCGACCCGGTCAGCCCCGCCAAGCAGGCCGGGCTGCGCGACGACGACCGGATCGTCGCCGTGAACGGGGTCGCGGTCGCCGACTACACCGCGCTGGTCAAGACCGTCCGCGACCTGCCCCCGGGCCAGCCGGCGACGATCAGCTACGAGCGCGACGGCGTGTCCGGTGAGGTCCGCGCCGACCTCGCCGCCGTGCAGCGCCGGCCGCTGGACGACCCGAACGGCCCACCGGTCACCGTCTCCGCCCTCGGGGTCGCCGGCCCGATGCTCCCGCCCGGCGTGCCGGCGAACGTCACCTACGGCCCGGTCGAGGCGATCCCGGCCACCGCCGGCTACACCAAGGACCTGGCCGTCGGCACCTACGAGGCGATCAAGCGGATCCCGGACAAGGTGCCCGCCCTGTGGACCGCCATCACCGGTGGCGAACGGGACAAGGACACCCCGATCAGCGTGGTCGGCGCGAGCCGGCTCGGCGGCGAGGCGCTGGAGAACGGCGTCTGGCAGCTCCTGGTCCTGCTGTTCATCTCGCTGAACTTCTTCGTCGGTGTGTTCAACCTGCTGCCGCTGCTGCCCCTCGACGGCGGTCACATCGCCATCGCCTGGTTCGAACGGGCGCGCTCCTGGCTCTACGCCCGGATCGGCCGACGCGACCCGGGCCGGGTCGACTACCTCAAGCTGATGCCCATCACGTACGCGGTGATCCTCATCGGTGGCGCGTTCACGCTGCTCACCGCCACCGCGGACATCGTCAACCCGATCACGCTCTTCACGAGGTGAGTGCTCAAGTGACCGCTGTCAGTCTCGGTATGCCCGCCGTCCCGCCCCCGCCGCTGGCCCCCCGCCGGATCAGCCGTCAGATCATGGTCGGCTCGGTGCCGGTCGGTGGAGGTGCCCCCGTCTCGGTGCAGTCGATGACGACCACCCTCACCTCCGACGTCAACGCCACCCTCCAGCAGATCGCCGAGCTGACCGCGTCCGGCTGTCAGATCGTCCGGGTCGCCGTGCCCAGCCAGGACGACGTGGAGGCGCTGCCGGCCATCGCCCGCAAGTCGCAGATCCCGGTGATCGCCGACATCCACTTCCAGCCGAAGTACGTCTTCGCCGCGATCGACGCCGGCTGCGCGGCGGTCCGGGTCAACCCGGGCAACATCCGTCAGTTCGACGACAAGGTCAAGGAGATCGCGGCAGCGGCCTCCGCCGCCGGTACGCCGATCCGGATCGGCGTCAACGCCGGCTCGCTCGACAAGCGGCTGCTCGCCAAGTACGGCAAGGCCACCGCCGAGGCGCTGGTCGAGTCGGCGCTGTGGGAGTGCTCGCTGTTCGAGGAGCACGGCTTCCGGGACATCAAGATCTCGGTCAAGCACAACGACCCGGTGGTGATGATCCGCGCCTACCGGCAGCTCGCCGAGCAGTGCGACTATCCGCTGCACCTGGGTGTGACCGAGGCCGGGCCGGCGTTCCAGGGCACCATCAAGTCGGCGGTCGCCTTCGGGGCGCTGCTCGCCGAGGGCATCGGCGACACGATCCGGGTGTCGCTGTCGGCCCCGCCGGTCGAGGAGATCAAGGTCGGCAACCAGATCCTGGAGTCGCTCGGCCTGCGCGAACGCGGCCTGGAGATCGTCTCCTGCCCGTCCTGCGGTCGGGCGCAGGTGGACGTCTACAAGCTCGCCGAGGAGGTCACCGCCGGCCTGGAAGGGCTGCCGGTGCCGCTGCGGGTCGCCGTGATGGGCTGCGTGGTGAACGGCCCGGGCGAGGCCCGCGAGGCCGACCTCGGGGTCGCCTCCGGCAACGGCAAGGGGCAGATCTTCGTCAAGGGACAGGTGGTCAAGACCGTCCCCGAGGGGCAGATCGTCGAGACACTGATCGAAGAGGCGCTGCGGATCGCCGACGAGATGGGCGCGGAGATCCCCGAGGAACTGCGCGAGCTGGTCCCCGGCCCCACCGTCACCGTGCACTGAGCCACGTCGGAAAGGGCGGCCCTCCCGGTGGGAGAGCCGCCCTTTTTCCGTACGGCGGGGTGTGCGGGCTCGCCGGGGTGTTCCCGGCGGTCACTCGGATTCGGCGAGGATCGCGTACAGCTTGCGGCGGGTCTCGTCGAGCACCTGGGCGGCGCGTTCCCGCTGGTCGTCCGTGCCGGTCATCATCACCTGCCGTAGCGCGTGCATGGCCTGCGCACCGGCGTCCCGGATGTCGTGCCAGCTGTTGACCGTGTTCTCGGCGAACTCCGCCCAGGGCGGGGTCTGCGCGGCCGTGGTGGCCTCCTCCTGGCCGGCGTCGGTCAGGGCGAACCGCTTGCGCCCGCCGCCGGCCGGATCGGTGCTGGCCGCGATGACGCCCTCGTCCTCCAGGAGTTGCAGGGTCGGGTAGATCGAACCCGGGCTGGGCCGCCAGGCCCCGCCGGTGCGGGAGTCGATCTCCTGGATCATCTCGTAGCCGTGCATCGGCCGCTCGGTGAGCAGGGCCAGCACGGCGGCCCGGACGTTCGGCCGGCGGCCCCGGCCCCGCCCGCGACCGCCCCGCCCGCCACCCCAACCGCCGGGGCCGCCGCCCCAACCCGCGGGCCCGTGCGGGCCGGGCGGAACGGGCGGGAACCCGAAGCCGCGTTGCCGTGCCTCGTGCAGTGCGTGGATTCGACGGTGAAATCCCATCGTGTCGTCCTTCCTTGGACTGTCGGTGATGCATCAACGATATATCGGCAATGTGTTGTCGACAAGTCTCTCACGGGCTGTGCCGGTCGCCCGGCGAACCACCGCCCCCATCTGGCAGGCTGGTAACCGTGCTGACGGTGCCGGTACGCCAACTGGGAGAGTCGGAACGTCGCGCGGTGGAGCGGCTGCTCGACCTCGACCCGTTCGCCGGTGCGCAGGTCGCCGAGCGGATCTCGGCCCGGGGTCTGGCCTGGTGGCGGGCCGAAGGACGGATCCTCGGCTACGGCACCCGCCGCAACCTGGAGTCGATCTGCTGGCTCGGCGGCAACCTCACCCCGATCCTCGCCACCGACGCCGCCGTCGCCGCGTTCGCCGAGCAGCTCTCCGGCGAGGAACGACTCTGCTCCTCCATCGTCGGGCGGGCCGACGCGGTGCTCGGCCTCTGGGAACGGCTCGCCGACCACTGGGGGCCGGCCCGCGACGTACGCCCCAACCAGCCGCTGCTGGCCACCGACACCCTGCCCACCGTCCCCGCCGACCCGGAGGTACGCCGGGTCCGGCCCAGCGAGGTGCACCGGCTCTTCCCGGCCGCGGTCGCCATGTACGCCGAGGAGGTGGGCGTCTCCCCGCTGGCCGACGACGGTGGCCGGGCCTACCGCCGCCGCGTCGAGGACCTGGTCCGCGCCGGCCGGGCGTACGCCCGCCTGGTCGACGGGGAGGTCGTGTTCAAGGCCGAACTGGCCGTGGTGACCCGCCGGACCGCCCAGATCCAAGGCGTCTGGGTGGCGCCGCAGTGGCGCGGACGCGGCATCGCCACCGCCGCGATGGCCGCCGTGGTCCGCGACGCGCTGCTCCGGGTCGCCCCCACCGTCAGCCTCTACGTCAACGACTTCAACCGCCCTGCCCGCCGGGTCTACGAACGCTGCGGCTTCCACCCGGTAGGCACCCTCGCCACCATCCTCTTCTGACCGGTCCCGACCCCGGCTCGCCCCGCCCTCCGGCCCCGGGCTGGTGTGCGGACGGGCAGCCGGGCGGGCGGGGTGTAATGCGGTAAATGCGTTGAGGGGAGGCTCGGGGAGGGTCAGGCTGGGGGGTACCGCCACCCCGGTCCGGAGGGATTCTCCATGCGCCTGCTCCGTGATCTCTGGGCCTCCGCGCCGCGCCGCGTGCCGGTGGTGATCGTCCTCGTCGTGCTGGGTGCCGCCGGTCAGGCCGCCGCTTCGGCGGTCGCCGGTCCGGTGCTGGTGCACCGGTCGGCGGGCTGGTTCGTGGCGTTGGTGGTGGCGCTGGTCCTCGCCGTCTTCAGCGAGTTGGTGATCGCGCTGCTGATGGCCGGCATCACCGCCGACTGGTCGGCCGACGTACGCCGCAGGCTCTGCCGGGTCGCCCTCGGCCAGGATCTGCCCACGCTGGAGGGCACCCCGGTCGGCGAGCTGCTGGACCGGATCGACAACGACGTCTACCAGGTCGCCGCCGAGCTGCGGAACACCGGCGTACGGCTCGTCCAGGGCGTGGTGCTCTGTCTGCTCGCCGCGGTCAGCGCGTTGTTCGTCTGGTGGCCGGCCGGCGTCGCCATGCTGCTGCTCACCGTGCTGCTCGGGGTGCTGCTGCGCCGCCCCACCGCGGCCATCGCGCCGGCCCGGATGGCCGAGGAGGAGGCCTGGTCCGACCTGGCCGCCGTGATGGAGGAGGCGGTGCACGGCCAGGACGACGTACGCACCAGCCTCGCCCAGCCGTACGTGCTGCGGCTGTTCGCCCGGCGGGCCGCCGAGGTGCTGGCCCGCTGCCGCCGGGTCTTCCTGATGTCGGCGCGGGTCACCGCGTCCGCCGCCGGCATCGTCCGGATCGGGATCGCCGGGGTGGTGCTGGTCGGGGCCTGGGCGTTGGCCACCGGGCGGGTCGACGGGGCACGGTTGACGGCGATCTGGCTGCTCGCGTTGAGCTTCGGCGCCACCGTCGAACACCTCGCCCGCTGGGTGCCGCACCTCCAGTACGCGCTCGGGGCCTGGGCGCGGGTGCTGTTGCTCTCCGACGCCCGGCAGGAACCCTCCGGCGGGGTCACCCCCACCGACGGCGACCTGACGTTGCGCGGGCTGACCTTCCGCTACCCGGCCGCCGAGGGCGACCGGGGGCCGGCCCTGCGCGACGTCCGGCTCAGCTTCGTCCGGGGCCGGTCGTACGCGCTGGTCGGCCGGACCGGGTCGGGCAAGTCCACCCTGGCCAAGGTGCTCACCCGGGCGGTAGAGGTGCCGCGCGGCACCGTCCTGCTCGGCGACACCGACCTGTGTGACCTGGACGTCGAGGAGCTGCGCCGGTGGATCGCCGTGGTGCCGCAGCGGACCGAGATCCTGGCCGGCACCCTGGCCGAGAACGTCGCCCTGTTCGACCCGGACCTGCTCGACGCGGCTCCCCGGGCGCTGGCCGAGCTGGGCCTCACCGGGTGGGTCGCGGAACTGCCGGACGGCATCCGGACCCGGCTCGGCGAGGGCGGGTACGTGCTCTCCGCCGGTCAGGAGCAGTTGGTCGCGTTCGCCCGCATCCTGGTCCGCGACCCGCACGTGGTGATCCTCGACGAGGCCACCGCGCGGCTCGATCCGGTGACCGAGAGCCGGGTACGCGAGGCGACCGAACGCCTGCTCACCGACCGGATCGGCATCGTCATCGCGCACCGGCTCTCCTCGGTGCAGCGCTGCGACGAGGTGGTGGTGATGGCCGACGGGGCGGTCCTGGAGGCGGGACCGTTGCGCTCCTCGGCCCGCTTCGCGGAGCTGCTCGCCACCAGCCGCGCCGCCGCGTACACCCCGGCCGGTACCGCCCGGGGCGGGGTGGGCCTGCTCGACGGCCCCGCTCCGACGTGCCCGGACGACGGCGGCCGGGAGTGGAACGCCGCCGACGGTGGAACGGCCCGGGGAGTCTCCGGCCAGGCCACCGGGGAAGCGGTCGGGGAGGCCGGGCGGGGATCCCCCGGCCAGGCCACCGGAGGAGCTGTCCGGGGCGCCGCCGGCGGGGGAGCGGGGGCGGTCGGCGGGACGGCGGTGGTCGTACCCAAGAGGGATCCGCCGCCGCTGCCACCCGCCGCCCCCGCGCGGACCATGCGGGAGATCCTGCGGTTGGGTGTCAACGACCCGCGTTTCGGCCTGCTGTCCATCGTGATGTTCGTGGTGATGAGCGTGCTCGGCCTGGACGGCACGGTGCTGCCCTGGCTCTGGGCGGACGTGGTCGACGGTGGCAGCCCGTGGTTGCCGGCGATCGGCATCGCGGCCGCGCTGTTGATCGTGCTGCCGCTGCCCTACTGGACCAACCTGCGCTTCCCCCAGTGGTGGGTACGGCAGATGCTGCGGATGAGCCTGCGGCTGGTGCACGGGCAGACCGGTGCCCGGCGGACCAGTACGCACACCCCGGCCGAGGTGGTGGCCCAGAGCGGCGACACCGAGCGGGTGGTGCAGCTCGCCGACAACCTGATGGACCAGTTCATCGCCCTGACCATCGTGGTGGTCATGACGGTGGTGACGGGCAGCCCCGTGCCGGCGTTGTTCTTCCTCGGCACGATGGCCGTCTCCGGGCTCGCCGCCACCCTGTTCGGACCCCGGCTGGAACGCTCCGCCCGGGACACCGTCGCCGCCCGCGCGGCCTTCGCCACCGCGCTGGTCTCCTCGCTGTCGGCGGCCCGGACGGTCAAGCTGGCCGGTGCGACCCGGCCGGTGCTCGACCATCTCTCGGCCCTGGACCTGGTCCGCAGCGACCGGCAGCGGCGGGAGATCGCCGCGCAGGTGTGGGCCCGCTCCACCCCGTCGGTGGCGAGCGGGCTGCTGCCGATCGGGGCGTGGGTGCTCTATCTGTCCGGCGGGCTGTCCGCCGGTGCCACCCTGGTCGCCGTCTCCACCCTCGGCGCGGCCCGCTGGTTCGCCTGGACCACCGCGGCGCTGGTCTCGCAGTACCCGTCGGCCCGGGTGTGGACCCGGCGGACGGTGGCGATGACCGGGGTCGGGGCGTACTCGGCGAAGGTGCCCGGCGTGGACCTGGTCGCCGGCACCGCGCCCGCGCCGGAGCCGCCGCCGCGTCGGCCGCTGCGCCGGCTGGCACTGGCCGGCTTCGGGGCGCTGCACTCCGACGGCACCCTCGCCGTCCGAGACGTCGACCTGACCGTGGACCGGGGGCAGCTCGTGCTGGTGGTCGGGCCGGTCGGCGCGGGCAAGTCGTCGCTGCTACGGGCGCTGGCCGGGATCGTGCACCACGTCGGCGAGCTGCGCTGGAACGGTCAGCCGGTGACCGAGCCGGAGCTGTTCCTGCGGCCCGGCCAGGTCGGCTACGTCGGCCAGCTCCCCCGGGTGCTCTCCGGCACGGTGGCCGACAACATCGCCCTCGGGCACGACGTGGACGCCGCCGGTGCGGTGACCACCGCCCAGCTCACCCCCGACCTGGCGACCGGGGGCGGGTTGGGGCTGCTCATCGGGCACAAGGGCACCCGGCTCTCCGGCGGGCAGTTGCAGCGGCTCGCGTTGGCGCGGGCGCTCGCGCCGCGTACCGAACTGCTGGTCGCCGACGACGTGTCGTCCGCGCTGGACGTCACCACCGAGCTGGCGCTCTGGGCGGCGTTGCGCGAGCACGGGGTGACCGTCGTCGGCTCCACCGCCAAACGGGCCGCGCTGGTCCGCGCCGACCACGTGGTGGTCCTGGTCGACGGCACGGTCGCCGCGCAGGGGCCGTGGCGCGACCTGGAGAACGACTGGGGTCACCTGGCCGGCTGACCCCACCCCCGGGGGTGGGGTCAGCCGGTGACGGCCCGTCGGCGGTCAGAAGGCGCGGGCGTACGGGTCGGGCCACTCGGGGGTGGCACCGAGCTTGGCGGCGGCGCGACGCGGCCAGTACGGGTCGCGGAGCAGCTCCCGGCCGAGCAGCACCAGGTCGGCCTCGCCTGCGGCGACGATCTGCTCGGCCTGCTCCGGCTCGACGATCAGACCCACCGCACCGGTGGGGACGCCCGCCTCGCGGCGGATCTGGGCGGCCAGTGGCACCTGGTAGCCCGGCCCGACCGGGATGCTCGCCCCGGCCGCCGCCCCGCCGGAGGAGACGTCCACCAGGTCCACCCCGGACGCGGCGAGTTCGGCGGACAGGGCCACGCTGTCGTCCACCGTCCAGCCGCCGTCCACCCAGTCGGTGGCGGAGATCCGGGTGAGCACCGGCACCTGCTCGCCGACGGTGGCGCGGACCGCGCGGGCCACCTCCAGGGTGAGCCGCATCCGGGCGGCCCGGTCGCCGCCGTAGCCGTCGGTGCGGTGGTTGGTCAGCGGGGACAGGAACTCGTGCAGCAGGTAGCCGTGCGCGGCGTGGATCTCCACCACGGCGAAGCCGGCGTCGACGGCCCGGCCGGCGGCGGTGGCGAAGGCCGACACCACCCCGGCGATCCCGGCGGAGTCCAGCGCGGTCGGCTGCCGGTAGTCGGGCAGGAACGGGTCGGCACCCGGGCCCACCGGCGTCCAACCACCCTCGGCGTCCGGCACCCCGCCGTGCTGCCGCGCCCAGGGCCGGTAGGTGCTGGCCTTGAACCCGGCGTGGGCGAGCTGCACGGCGGGCACCGCCCCCTGGCCGGCGACGAACGCGGTGACCGGACGCCACGCGTCGACGTGCGCGTCGGACCAGATGCCGGTGTCCTGGGGGCTGATCCGTCCCTCGGGGACGACCGCGGTGGCCTCGGTGACGATCAGGCCGGCACCGCCGACGGCCCGGGAGCCGAGGTGCACCCGGTGCCAGTCGGTGGGCAGGCCGTCCGGGCCGGAGCTGTACTGGCACATCGGCGCCAGGGCGATCCGGTTCGGCAGGGTGACGCCGCGCAGGGCGAGGGGGGTGAACAGGGAACTCATGCGGGTGATCCTCCGGTACGGGCAGGTGGCGGTGCGGGGCGGGGCGCGGTGTCCGGGGGAGCGCCCGGCGTGCTCAGGCGGGTGCCGGTGCGAGGTCGTCGCGGCGGGCCGGCGGCTCGGCCCCGACGGTCTCGTCGGCGTCGGTCAGGTCCCGCTTGCCGGCGGTGGCGTACGCGTCCCGGTCCAGGGTGCCCTCGCGGGCGGCCACGATGGTCGGCACGACGGCCTGCCCGGCCACGTTGGTGGCGGTGCGGATCATGTCCAGGATCGGGTCGATCGCCAGCAGCAGACCGGCCCCGGCCAGCGGCAGGCCCAGCGTGCTCAGGGTCAGGGTGAGCATCACGATGGCACCGGTCAGGCCGGCGGTGGCGGCCGAGCCGACCACCGAGACGAAGGCGATCAGCAGGTAGTCGCCGACGCCGAGGTCCACCCCGAAGACCTGGGCCACGAAGATCGCGGCGAGGGCCGGGTAGATCGCGGCGCAGCCGTCCATCTTGGTGGTCGCGCCGAACGGCACCGCGAAGGAGGCGTACTCGCGGGGGACGCCGAGCCGCTCGACGGAACGCTGGGTCACCGGCATGGTGCCCACCGAGGAGCGGGAGACGAAGGCCAACTCGATCGCCGGCCAGGCCCCGGCGAAGAAACGCAGCGGGTTGAGCCGGGCGGCCGTCACCAGCAGCAGCGGGTAGACCACGAACAGGACGATCGCGCAGCCGACGTAGACGGCGGTGGTGAACCTCGCCAGCGGGGCCAGCAGGTCCCAGCCGTACGCGGCGACGGCGTGGCCGATCAGGCCGAGGGTGCCGATCGGGGCGAGCCGGATCACCCACCACAGCGCCTTCTGCACGATGGCCAGCACCGCGCGGTTGACCTCGACGAACGGTTCGGCAGCCGCACCGACCAGCAGCGCGGCGGCACCGACGACCAGGGCGAGGAAGACGATCTGGAGCACGTTGCCCTCGACGAACGCGCCGACCGGGTTGGTCGGCACGATGCCGGTGAGGAAGTCCGTCCACGAGCCGGTGGTCTTCGGCGCGGTGGCGCCGCCGACGTCCAGGCTCACCCCCCGGCCCGGGTTGGTCACCAGGCCGAGACCGATGCCGATGCTCACCGCGATCAGCGCGGTGGCCCCGAACCAGAGCAGCGTCTTGAGCGCCAGCCGGGCGGCGTTGGCCACCCCGCGCAGGCTGACCACGCTGATCACGATGGCGGTGAAGACCAGCGGCGGCACGGCCAGCTTGAGCAACTGGACGAAGAGCCCGCCGACGGTGTCGAGGGTGCCGGCCAGCCAGCTCAGGTCGTTGGCGCGGGCGAGGAAGCCCAGGGCGACGCCGAGCACGAGGCCGAGCAGGATCTGGGCGGAGAAGGGGAACTTGCGCAGGGTGGAAGACATGGGGCGTCCCGGGTCTGAGGGGGTGGTCGGTGTGCAGCGTCAGGAGCGTGGCTGCGCCGGACAGACCCCGCTGGCCTGCCGTCGGAGATCGACGTACAGGCGCACGGTGAGGTGCCAGACATTGGTCATCGCCAGCCGACGCTACTCCGGGCCGCTCGGCAGGTGGAAGGAGCGCTCGGCGTGAGGCTCCTTACAGGGACGTTCTCGACACGGCGACCGGTTCGTCATGTTCGGCACCGTCCGGCACGCCCTGCGCCGGGGGTCGCTGCCGGGCCAGCAGCAGCGCGGTGAGCAGGCCCCAACCGACGCAGATCGCCAGCAGCAGCCGTTCCAGCCCGCCCAGCAGGTCGCTCCGGCCCACCGTCAGCAGCCCCAGGGCGGTCGCCCCGGCCACCGGCAACGCCATCACCCCGGACACCCGGGCCACCCGTCGCAGGGCCGGCGTCGCCGGACGGAGGAAACCGATCACCAGCATCGCGAGCACGGTCACCCCGACCGCCGCGATGCTCGCCCCGCCGTGCACCAGGTCCGCCGGGGTCGCCGCCTCGAACGGTGGCAGCGGGCAGCCGGCGCTGCAGGTGACCGCGCCGGAGAGCAGCGCGCCGACCGCGCCGGCCGCGAGCAGGACGGCCGCGGGCCGCAGCGCCGTCGGCAGCGCGGTGGCCAGCAACAGCAGCGCCGCCGCCAGGGTGAAGACCCCCGTCCGGTACGTCGACGCGAGAGCGCTGTCGGGGACACCGGCCTCGCTGACGTACCCGCCCGCCGGGCTGCCGGGACCGGCCGCGACGGCGACGGTCACCGCGGCCGTGCCGAGCAGCACGCATCCGGCGGCGGCCCACCCGGCGACGGCCCGGACCGACGCGTGGTCAGGCACGGTCGTGCGGGGTGACCCGGCCGGTGGACCGGTCGGGCCGGGGGACGACCGCCCCACCGGTGGAGGTCTCTGCGCGCAACGGGGCCATGTCCCCAACCTATCCGCTCCGGACACGGCCGGCTCCGGGCGTCACTGCGGGGTCCGACCGGCGCGGATATCCTGACGGCCGGCGTCCCCGTGACCCGGGCCACGCCGGCCCGCCAGCCCCTTCCCACCCCCCCGAAGGACGTGCGTCGATGACCGTGGCATACCTCGTGGCCGGAGTCCGTACCCCGATCGGCCGGTACGCCGGTGCCCTCGCCGGGGTACGCCCCGACGACCTGGCCGCCCACGTGCTGCGCGAACTGGTCGCCCGCCACCCCTCGGTGGACTGGACCCGGGTCGACGACGTGGTGCTGGGCTGCGCCAACCAGGCCGGCGAGGACAACCGCAACGTGGCCCGGATGGCGGCACTGCTGGCCGGGCTGCCGCAGGAGGTGCCCGGCAGCACCGTCAACCGGCTCTGCGGTTCCGGGCTGGACGCGTTGGCCACCGCCGCCCGCGCCGTGGTGGCCGGGGAGGCCGACCTGGTACTCGCCGGGGGCGTCGAGAGCATGAGCCGCGCCCCGTTCGTCCTGCCGAAGGCCGCCACGCCCTACTCCCGCGCCGCCGAGGTGTACGACACCACCCTCGGCTGGCGGCTGGTCAACCCGCTGATGGAAGCGGGCTGGGGCATCGACTCGATGCCGGAGACCGCCGAGAACGTGGCCGCCGAGTTCGGTGTCGACCGGCGTGCGCAGGACGAGTTCGCCCTGCGCTCGCAGCACCGGGCCGCCAAGGCGCAGGCCGACGGCCGGTTCGCCGAGGAGATCGTGCCGGTGACCGTGCCGGCCGGCCGCCGGGAGACGCAGTTGGTCGAGGTCGACGAGCACCCCCGGGAGACGACGCTGGCGAAGCTGGCCGCGCTGCCCACCCCGTTCCGGGACGGCGGCACGGTCACCGCCGGCAACTCCTCCGGCGTCAACGACGGCGCGGTCGCCCTGCTGGTCGCCTCCGCGGCGGCGGTGTCCCGGTACGGCCTCACCCCGCTGGCCCGGATCCGGGGCGCGGCGGCGGCCGGCGTACCGCCGAGGATCATGGGGATCGGGCCGGTGCCGGCCACCCGGCGGTTGCTGGACCGGCTCGGCGTCGCGCTGGCCGACGTCGACGTGATCGAGCTGAACGAGGCGTTCGCCGCGCAGGGGATCGCGGTGCTCCGCGAGCTGGGCCTGCCGGAGGACGCCGAGCACGTCAACCCGAACGGCGGGGCGATCGCCCTGGGGCACCCGCTCGGGGCCAGCGGCGCCCGGCTGGCGTTGACCGCCGCCCTGGAGCTGCGCCGTCGGGGTGGGCGACGGGCGCTGGCCACCATGTGCGTCGGGGTGGGCCAGGGCATCTCGCTGCTGCTCGAGTCCGTCGACTGAACCGGCGGACCGGTCACCGGGGGCGTCGGGCCGCCCGACGGTGGTGACGGCGACCCGATCGGTCGCCGTCACTGTCCGGTGGATGCCCGGCTGCCCAGGGTGACCGCCGGTCGTTCGGGCCGTCCGCCCTGCTGGGGCGGCCACAGATCGGGGTGAGCTGATCTCCCGCACCTGGACGGACGGGCCTAGAGTGGTCAGCACCACACGATCCGCGGGTCGGCCGGTGCGGCTCCGCGTGCCCGCGCACGCCGTCGACACCGGTGCCCTCCCGCACCGCGGCGACGAACTGGGGGCCAGACAGCGATGCAGACGCCGGACGGACTTCCCGCCGAGATCGACCTGAGCCGGCCCAGCGCCGCCCGGGTCTACGACTACTTCCTCGGCGGCGCGCACAACTTCGAGATCGACCGGCGGCTCGCCGAGCAGATCGCCAGCATGACCCCGAACCTCGCCGACACCATGCGCTCAGGCCGGGAGTTCCTGCGCCGCGCGGTCCGGGTGCTGCTCGACGCCGGCATCGACCAGTTCCTCGACATCGGGTCGGGCATCCCCACCGTCGGCAACGTCCACGAGGTCGCCCAGGCCGCCAACCCGCAGGCCCGGATCGTCTACGTCGACATCGACCCGGTGGCCGTGGCGCACAGCCGGGAACTGCTCGCCGGCAACGACCGGGCCGTCGCCGTCCACGCCGACCTGCGCGAGCCGAAGCTGATCCTGGACGAGGCCCGGTCCAGCGGTCTGATCGACTTCGACCGGCCGCTCGGCATCCTGCTCGCCGGGGTGGTCCACTTCGTCCCGGACGCCGACCGGCCGGCGGAGATCCTGGCCACCCTGCGGGCCGCCGCCGCCCCGGGCAGCTTCCTGGTCGTCTCCCACTCCACCTTCGAGGACCAGCCCCAGGAGATGCTGGACGCGCAGCGGCTCTCGGCGCGGACCGACACCGCGATCACGCTGCGGTCCCGCGCCGAGGTCACCGGCTTCTTCGGTGACTGGACGGTGCTGGAGCCCGGCGTGGTGCACATGCCGTTGTGGCGGCCCGACTCCCCGTCCGACGTGGACGAGCACCCGGAGCGGGTCGGGGCGTTCGGCGGCGTCGCCCGGTACGACCACACAGCCGGCTGAGCCGACCATGTCCGCCGTTCCGGACACCGGCGGCACCGACCCCCGGCCGGGTGCCCAGGGCTACGCCGCCGACTGGGCGCGGGCGGTACGCCGGCTCGGGTTCGTGCCGATGAGCGCGGACGAGACCGAGCGGCTGCTGCTCGTGCACACCGTACGGCTGGCGCAGGCCCTGCTCGCCGACGACTTCTCCACCACCCCGGCCCAGGACGTCGGCCGGGCGCTGGTGGAGGCGCACCTGACCGAGCCGCGGATCCTAGACTGGTCGGTGCGGGCGCTCGGCGAGCAGTTGCCGCAGCGGGTGCTGCCTCCGGTCGACCTGCCGTCCGACCTGGCCGCCCGGGTGGCCGCCCTCCAGGGTGGGCTGGCCGCCGGATTCGGCCGCGCGCTGCGGGACCGCACCTTCAGCCAGCAGGAACGGATCGCCCGGTCGGCGTGGCAGGCCCGGGACGCGGTGGAGCGGGCGTTGCGGGACAGCGAGGCCCGGTTCCGGGCGGTCTTCACCGGCGCGGCCATCGGCATCGGCATCGCCGGCATCGACGGTCAGATCATCGACGTCAACCAGTCCTTCGCCGACATGCTCGGCTACACCCCGGAGGAGCTGCGGCAGACCAACGTCGCGTCGCTCTTCCACGCCGAGGACGCGGCCGGCATGTGGGAGCTGTACCAGGAGCTGATCGAGGGCAAGCACGACAGCGTACGGGTGGAGAAGCGCTACTACCGCAAGGACGGCAGCGTCGTCTGGACCGACCTGGCCGTCTCGCTGATCCGGCACGACGACGGCCGCCCCCGGTTCACCGTCGCGATGATCGAGGACATCACCCAGCGGTACGAACTCCAGCAGCGGCTGCGCTTCCAGGCGCTGCACGACCCGCTCACCGGCCTGCCCAACCGGACGCTGTTCTTCGAGACCCTCGGCCAGGTCTTCGCCGACGCCGGCCCGGAGCAGCGGATCGGCGTCTGCTTCCTCGACCTGGACGGCTTCAAGGCGGTCAACGACAGCCTCGGCCACGACCTCGGGGACCGGCTGCTGGTCACCATCGCCCGGCGGCTCTCGGACTGTGTGATCGGCCAGGGCCACCTGGTGGCCCGGATGGGCGGCGACGAGTTCGTCATCCTGGTCAACGGCGGTGAGGGGATCGACGACGCGGTGGGGGTCGCCGAGCTGGCGCTCGCCGCGGTGGCCGCACCGGTGCTCGTCGGCGACCACCAGCTCGCCGTCTCGGCCAGCATCGGCGTGGTCGAGTGCCCGGCCAGTGAGACCAGCGTCTCCGAGCTGATGAAGGCCGCCGACACCACGCTGTACTGGGCGAAGGCGGAGGGCCGGGGCCGTTGGGCGGTGTACGACCCGGAGCGCAGCGCCGCCGACATCGCCCGGTCCGCCCTGGCGGCGGGCCTGCCGGCGGCCCTGGACCGGGGCGAGTTCGTGGTCCACTACCAGCCGATCGTCTCCCTGCTGGACGGCTCGATGATCGCGGTGGAGGCGCTGGTCCGCTGGGCGCATCCGGAGCTGGGTCTGGTCGGCCCGGACCGGTTCATCGGGCTGGCCGAGGAGACCGGGCTGATCGTCCGGCTCGGTGAGTGGGTGCTGCGGCAGGCGTGCCGCGACGCCCGCGCCTGGCACCGCGAGTTCCCCGAGGCGAAACTGGTGGTCAGCGTCAACCTGGCGGCCCGGCAGGCGGACGACCCGGCGATCGTGGACACGGTGGCCAGCGCGCTGAGCCGGACGGGCCTGCCGGCGGAGCTGTTGCAGTTGGAGCTGACGGAGAGCGCCGTGATGGGCACCGCCGGGGAGCCGTTACGGTCGTTGTACCGGTTGGCCGACCTGGGCGTACGGCTGGCCATCGACGACTTCGGCACCGGCTACTCCAACCTGGTCTACCTGCGGCGGCTGCCGATCCACTGCCTGAAGCTGGCCGGTCCGTTCGTCGAGGGCATCCGGGGTGCCGGCGACGGGTCTCCGCCCGACCACCGGGACGAACGGATCGTCGACGCCCTGGTCAGGTTGGCGCACGCGCTGGAGCTGTGGGTGACCGCCGAGGCGGTGGAGACCGGGGAGCAGGCGGAACGGTTGCGGGCACTGCGCTGCGACACCGGGCAGGGCCGCTGGTTCGGCCCGCCCGCCCCGGCGGAACAGATCACCGCCCGCCTGCGGGGCGGGATCGGATCGGGACCGGACGGGGGAGAGGTGGCGGGGTGAGCCTGACCGACGGCGGGACGGCGGCCTCGGTGATCGCGGCGCTCGCGATCGTCGCCGGTCTGGCCGGGGTGGTGGTGCCCGGCCTGCCGGCGTTGCCGCTGTGCTGGGGCGGGGTGCTGGTCTGGGCGCTCTTCGGCGGTGCCGGGCCGGGCCGCTGGGCGGTGCTCGGCGCGGCCACGGTGGTCGCCGCCGCCGGTGCGGTGGTCAAGTACGCCTGGCCGGGGCGCAACCTCAAGCGCACCGGGGTGCCCACGTCGTCCCTGCTCGTCGGGGGTCTGCTCGGGTTGGTCGGGTTCTTCGTCATCCCGGTGGTCGGCCTGGTGATCGGCTTCGTCGGCGGGGTGTGGGGGGCCGAGCGGCTGCGGCTGGGCAGCAACCAGCTCGCCTGGCCGGCGACCGTGCAGGCGTTGAAGGCGGCCGGGCTGTCCATGCTGGTGGAGTTTCTGGCCGGGCTGCTCGTCGCCGCCCTCTGGGTGGCGGGCCTGCTGCTCACCTGACCATCGGCGGCGAGACGATCCACTCGTGGGCCGGTGTCGCGGTGTCCGGTCGCCGGAACCCCGCAGCGTCGACCTGGGCGATCGATCAGGACGCGGCGGGCGATGGTCGGGGGAAGGTCAGGCAGCGGGGCCGATCTGTTTGGCCAGCCCGACGAACGCCTGCCAGCCGGCCGGCGCGAAGGCGAGGGCGGGGCCGGAGGGGTCCTTGCTGTCGCGGACCAGGACGACACCGGGCAGGTTGTCGGCCACCTCGACACACGAGCCGCCGTTGTTGCCACTCCTGGTGCTCTTGCGCCACTGCGCTCCGGTCATGTCCATGATCCTGCCGCTTCCCTGATCAGGTCGAGAGATTGGCTTCGGGGGAGGGCCTCACCCCTGATGCGCTCCCACCTACGACTGAGGGTAGCAACATCGGTGGCCTCGTGGAGGATCTGCGCGGGCGCTTGACTGTCCACGTGAGCGACATGTTCACCACTGGGCAGCTCAGCGATGATGAAGCCACCCCCAAGGCCTGGATACATGCCAATGTCTCTCGGCACGATGTGCACCCGCACCATGGGCAAAGCCGCGCAGCAGGCAAGTTGCTCGATCTGCTCCCGCATAAGCCCACGGTCGCCGTAGACCGACTGGTACAACACGCCCTCGAAGATGACGGCGACGAACAGCGGTGGTCGGTCCCTGCGTAGAACGGCCTGTCGCTCGATGCGCGATGCCACCAGTTCGTCTGCCTCCCCGGTGGTCAGCGCCTCTCCGGCGAGGGTCGCCCGCGCATACGCCTCGGTCTGCAGTAAGCCTGGTATCCAGCAGTGTTCAAACCAACGAAGAGCTAAGGCTTCCCGCTCCCAGTCGACCCATTTTCTCAGCCACTGTGGCTCGCGGCGCTTGAGGACATCGGGCCATAGGTCACCAACGTCCCGACCGAGGATCGCGGCCACGGTCGCCCGTCGGCGCGGTTGCGGTACCCGTCCCGGAGATATCCACCGCGCTGCCGTCTTCGGGTCGACACCCGTCTGAGCCGCCAGACTCTCTGCTGTCTCGCCGACCTCGGCCATGGCCTCCTGAAGCGCGTGGTTCATCCCACCTCCATCGTGGATGTCACGAACGTCCGTGAGCATAGATTAACGTCGTGTACTGATCCCGTCGCACTGGGCAAGGTTGCCTCAGGTGGGCCTGCTTCACGCACGAGGTGCTGGGGCTGGCTTCGCGGGGACCGTTCCCTGCTCCCGGAGGGAACGGTCCCCACTCCAGCCATGCGAGGAGGTCGACATGAGGGATGCGGTCGGATGGGCGAGGTGCCGGAGGACACCGCCCGGCCGGGCGGTCGGCGGCGGTGCTGCCGCGCTGAGGGTGTGGTGATGGTGGTGGTCCGTCCGCCCGTCCCGCACGTCGCGATGCGTCCGCTGTGGCGTTGTCGCAACTGCGGCCGGCAGTGGCCCTGTCAGCCGGCCAAGCTCGCGCTGCTCACCGAGTACCGCCACGACCGGATGTCCCTGCTGATCTACCTCGGCACCCTCATGCACGAGGCCACGATCCAGCTCACCCGACTCCACCCGGCCCATCCACCGAGCGGCATGACCGAGCGCTTCCTGTCCTGGGCCAGAGCCCGGGGCTGACCCCCACCCGCACCGGACGAGGCCGCCGTGCCGTTGGCGGACAACCAGCGGAACGGCGGCCCTCGTCCTGCATGGCTGATCAGGCCGCTCGACGGGTGCCGACAGCAGATGCGATCTGACACGTTGCACGACTGGTGCCCCTTCGCCGCAATTATTGAGAGTGCGGTTCGGCCACTACGCCAGCGCCAGGTGTGATGCCCACCGGTCGAAGCCGACTACCGAAAATTGGTACGAAATGCTTGCCGGGATGCAGCGACCAGAGTTGGCCGCTCGGTTCCGAAGCCGATTCCGAGTTTTTAGTCAGTTTCGTGACAAGGGCCAACACCCTGGTGTCATCGCCGGCGTAGATTGGATGTCCACCTGCGCGATTCTGCGGCTGACCGCCGTCAAGCCGCACCGGGCGCACCCTCGGGAGGCGACCATGCGCTGGCTCATCATCCTCGTTGTCGTACTGCTGGCGGTCGTGGCCCTGGCACTGTGGCGGCGCAGTCGGCGGACGGCGATCGACGGGGACCGGCAGGTCCGCGACCTGGCGGCGTCGGCGGAGGCCCGCCGCCGGCTGGACGACCACCGGAACCCGACGGACGGCAGCAACCTCCGCAGCTCCGGTGGGAGTCTCTGACGGGGGCGGTCACCCTTTTGTCGACATCGACGGGCAGCACGTCGACCGCGCCGTCGCCGTCAGCAGGAGTGGCCGGTCCGGTGTCGACCGGGTACGGCGGAGCGGGACGTCCGTCGGGTACGGCGGGACGCCGTACGTGAGAGAGAGGTGGACGCCCCGCGCCGCCGTGAGCCGGGCTCCTGCCGAGCGCCCGGCGTCGGCCCGTCGCGATCGGGCCTGGTCACAGGCTCAAGGATGCGTCGGTGCGCGGCTCGGGGCAACCTGATTACCGCCCGGTCGGGCACCTGATCATCGCGCGATGGGGTATCCCGGCCACCGCCCGGTCGGGGCACGCCGATTTTACGAGTTCGGCACCGGCGACGGATTGACCGTCGTGATCGGCGGGACGAGACTCGGGCGCACTCGCACCGGGACCACCCGGGCGGTACCGGGTACCACCTCACGGAGGTGTGCTGTGGCCACGACGCCCCCGCCGACCAGCGGACGACCGACCAACGGGCAATCGACAGCCGGGCAACCGCCGGCCGCCGCGCCGCCGCCGGACGACGATGCCCGACGGCTCGCCGAACTCGGCTACCAGCAGGAGCTGCACCGTAAGTGGAGCGGCTTCTCCAACTTCGCCATCTCGTTCTCGATCATCTCGATCCTGGCCGGTTGCTTCACCACGTTCGGCCAGGCATGGAACAACGGCGGGCCGGTCGCCATCTCCTGGGGCTGGCCGCTGATCTCGCTGTTCATCCTGATCATCGGTTTCTGCCTGGCCGAGCTGGTGTCGGCGTACCCGACCGCCGGGGGGATCTACTGGTGGGCGGCGAAGATGGGCCGGCCGGTGCACGGCTGGTTCACCGGCTGGCTCAACCTGATCGGCCTGGTCGCGGTCACCGCGTCGGTGGACTACGGCTGCGCCACCTTTCTCAACCTCACCCTGTCGGCGCTCTTCGACGGGTGGGAGGGGACACTGCGGCAGGCGTTCGTCCTGTTCGTGATCATCCTGGCCCTGCACGGGCTGATCAACATCTTCGGGCACCGGATCATCGACGTACTCCAGAACGTGTCGGTCTGGTGGCACGTGGCCGGCGCGGCCGCCGTGGTCGCCATCCTGCTGCTGGTGCCGGACGAGCACCAGAGCTTCCAGTTCGTGTTCACCGAGCGGTTCAACAACTCCGGGTTCGGTGACGGCGACACCGGCGGGTTGACCTTCTGGTTCTACGTGCTGCCGCTGGGATTCCTGCTCACCCAGTACACGATCACCGGCTTCGACGCCTGCGCGCACGTCTCCGAGGAGACCCGGGGCGCGTCGAAGGCCGCCGCCCAAGGGCTGTGGCGGTCGATCTTCTATTCGGCGGTGGGCGGCTGGATCCTGCTGCTGGCGTTCCTGTTCGCCGCCACCGACGTGGACGCGGTGAATGCCGCCGGCGGGTTCTCCGGGGCGATCTTCGAGTCCGCGTTGACGCCGTTCTTCTTCAAGACGGTCATCATCATCTCCACCATCGGGCAGTTCTTCTGCGGGATGAGCTGCGTGACCTCGATGAGCCGGATGACGTACGCGTTCAGCCGGGACCGCGCGGTGCCCGGCTGGCGGCTGTGGTCGAAGGTCGACCGCAACGGCACCCCGGCCAACGCGATCATCGGGGCGACACTGGCCGGTCTGGTGCTCACCCTGCCGGCGCTCTACCAGAGCGGCGGTGTCCCGGTCGCCTTCTACGCGGTGGTGTCGGTGGCGGTGATCGGCCTCTACCTGTCCTTCGTCATCCCGATCGCGTTGCGGCTACGCCTCGGTGACCGGTTCCAGCCGGGGCCGTGGACCCTCGGCCGGAAGTACAAGCTGTTCGGTTGGATCGCGGTGGTCGAGATCGTGATCATCTCGGTCTACTTCGTGTTGCCGATCGTGCCGGCCGGGGTGCCCGGCAACGCGGAGTTCAGCTGGTCGGCGGTGAACTACGCGCCGCTGGCCGTCGGCGGGGTGCTGCTCGGCGTGGGCATCTGGTGGTACGCCTCGGCCCGGAAGTGGTTCACCGGCCCCCGCCGGACCGTCGACCTCCCCGCACCGGGATCGCCCGCGGCGGTGGACCCCGCGCGGGCCGACGAACCGGCCTGACCCCGGTCGCGCGGACCACGGGCAGCCCCTGGCTGAGGGCCTCCGGGAAGGAGTGTCCGGCCGGATGGCTGCCCGTGGTCTCGTCGGCGGTTGTCGCGCCGTCACGGACCCGCGCGCCGGGTCCGCTCCAGCCCGTCCACCGTCAGAGGTAGACGCTGTTGCTGAAGGTCAGCGGGATGAAACTGGTGGAGCCGCCGTAGCTCCAGGTGATGAAGGCGTCCGCGCCCGTCTTGTACTCCCCGCTGGACCGGGGGTATTCCGTGTCGGAACCGGCGGTGGTGGTGCTGTAGAGGGTGTGCGTGTTGTAGGTGACCTGGGTGCCGTAGCGGAACAGGGCCACCTCCACCTGGATCGCGTAGACGGGATAGGTGCACCGCACGGTGGCCAGGCCCTCCTCGCCGCCGCCGTACGGGCCGCCGTAGTAGACGAACGGCGTGCTCGGCGTCAGCGTGCAGGTGACGGTGATGGAACCGACGGTGCCCGTCACCGAGGTCGAGGCGAGCGTGCCGACGGAACCGGCCGACCGGCCGATCGTCGCGGCGGACAGGGAGGACAACGGACCGGTCGACTCGGCGCCGGCGGCGGGTGCGGCCTGGGCCGGGGCGGCCACCGCGAGCAGCACGGTGGACAGGGCGGTCGCCACCAGTGCGGCGAAGGACCGGGGCTTACCACGCAGAATTACTCTCGTCATGACGCGTCCTTTGTTGCGGCCCGAGAGGGCAGTTCGGGCGATACGGAAATCCGGTCGGGTGCGACGGATACGCCGACCAGCCGTTTTCCCGCAGGCGGCACCGGCGCATGGCGCGCACATGCGCAGATGGTCGGCGGGAGAGTGGGGGCGGGTCGGGCGACTAAATGGGGGCACGTCGCACCCGATTGGTCAGAGTCTGGCAAGGCGACGAGCTACCCGCAAGGTCACTGCGTGATTATCGATAGCCGTGCCGAGGGTCTGTCCGAACGGATGAAATTCGTGTCGCCGCAGACCTTTCCCGGGCCGGAAAGAATTGTTTCCGACGTTGTGTTCCCCGGCAATTCCCGTTGGTGACCGATGCCACCGCAGCACGTCGGCAGCCGGGAGGAGCGGCGGGCGCGACGACCGGCGGGAGCCGCCGCGACGGACACCCCACCACGGAGTCGCCGGGGGCCGGGATCCGGTCCGGGCGGGCTCCCCGCCACGGAGCCGGCCGGGGCCGGGATCCGGTCCGGGCTGGCGTGCCCCGGGGCGGGGATCCGGGTCGGGCCGGCATACCGCGGGGGCGGGTTTGCCGGGACGCGCGGACGGGGCATTGACGGTGATCCGCTAGGCCGGTAGACCTTGGTGATGGAGGCGCACGGATGAGGAAAGCCCCGCTCACGCTGGAACAGCTCCGGGTCGCCGTCGCCGACGGCGAGATCGACACGGTGGTGCTCGCCCTGACCGACATGCAGGGCCGCCTCCAGGGCAAACGGTTCCATGCCCCGTTCTTCCTCGACCAGGTGGTCGCCAACGGTAGCGAGGGCTGCAACTACCTGCTCGCCGTGGACGTCGACATGAACACCGTCGACGGGTACGCCATGTCGAGCTGGGAACGCGGCTACGGCGACTTCGCCATGCGCCCGGACCTGTCCACCCTGCGCCGGATGCCGTGGCAGCCGGGCAGCGTCCTGCTCCTGGCCGACCTGGAGTGGCTGGACGGCTCCGGCCCGGTGGTCGCCTCGCCCCGGCAGCTCCTGCGCCGGCAGCTCGACCGGCTGGCCGACCACGGACTGACCGCGTACGCCGGCACCGAGCTGGAGTTCGTCCTCTACCGCGACTCGTACGAGGACGCCTGGCAGCGCGGCTACCGCGACCTCACCCCGGCCAACCAGTACAACGTGGACTACTCGCTGCTCGGCACCGCCCGGGTGGAGCCGCTGCTGCGCCGGATCCGCACCGAGATGGCCGGCGCGGGGCTGACCCCGGAGAGCGCCAAGGGCGAGTGCAACCTCGGCCAGCACGAGATCGCCTTCCGTTACGACGAGGCGGTGGCCTGCGCCGACCACCACGTGATCTACAAGAACGGGGCGAAGGAGATCGCCGCCCAGGAGGGCATGTCGATCACCTTCATGGCCAAGCCGAACGCCCGGGAGGGCAACTCCTGCCACATCCACTTCTCGCTGCGCGACGTCGACGGCCGCTCGGCGATGCTCGGCGACGGGCCGGCGCAGCTCAGTGTGACCGGGCAGCGGGTGCTGGCCGGGCTGCTCGCCACCATGCGGGAGATGAGCCTGCTGTTCGCTCCCAACATCAACTCCTACAAGCGTTACCAGCCCGGCTCGTTCGCGCCGACCGCGCTGCGCTGGGGCACCGACAACCGCACCTGCGCGCTGCGGCTGGTCGGTCACGGGCAGGGCATGCGGGTGGAGAACCGGGTGCCCGGTGCGGACGTCAACCCGTACCTGGCGATCGCCGCTCTGGTCGCCGGGGCGGTGCACGGCATCGAACAGGAACTGGAACTGGCCGACGAGTGCACCGGCAACGCCTACGACGACCCGTCCGCCGAACGCGTCCCGCCCACCCTCCGCGACGCCCTGACCCTCTGGCAGACCTCCGACATCGCCAAGGCAGCCTTCGGCGAGGAGGTACACGCCCACTACACCAACATGGCGAAGGTCGAGCTGTCCGCCTTCGACGCCGCCGTAACCGACTGGGAACTGACCCGTGGCTTCGAACGCCTCTAACCCCACCCCTCCCCTCCCCACCCCCACCCCCCACCCCCACCCCCACCCCCCACCCCCACCCCCCACCCCCACCCCCACCCCCCACCCCCACCCCCAACCCCCAACCCCCTTCCCGCGTCGATCTTGGAGTTGTGGTGGACGATATGTGGTGTGACGTGGCTTATGTGGGGCACCACAACTCCATGATCGACGGGGAAAGGGGTGGGGTGTGACGCGGGTGGTGGATCCGGCTCGGGGGGAAGTGGTGGCGGAGGTTCCGGGCGTGGAGGTGGGGGAGGTGGATGGGGCTGTCTCGCGGGCCGCCGTCGCGTTCGAGGCGTGGCGGGGGGTTGCGCCGGGGGAGCGGGGGCGGATTCTGCGGCGGTTCGCCGGGTTGGTCGACAGCCACCTCGAGGAGTTGGCGCGGTTGGAGGTGCGCAACGCGGGGCACACCATCGGTAACGCGCGGTGGGAGGCGGGCAACGTCCGTGACGTGCTCGACTACTACGCGGGGGCGCCGGAGCGGTTGACCGGGCAGCAGATCCCGGTGCCCGGCGGCTGGGACGTCACCTTCCACGAACCGCTCGGCGTGGTCGGGGTGATCGTGCCGTGGAACTTCCCGATGCCGATCGCCGCCTGGGGGTTCGCCCCGGCGCTGGCCGCCGGCAACACGGTCGTGCTCAAGCCCGCCGAGCTGACCCCGCTGACCGCGCTGCGGCTGGCCGAGCTGGGGCGCGACGCCGGCCTCCCGGAGGGGGTGTTCACCGTGCTGCCCGGCCGGGGCGACGTGGTCGGCGAACGGTTCGTCACCCATCCGGCCGTCCGCAAGGTCTGCTTCACCGGCTCCACCGAGGTGGGCACCCGGATCATGGCCGGCTGCGCCGCCCAGGTGAAGCGGGTCACCCTGGAGCTGGGCGGCAAGAGCGCCAACCTGGTGTTCGCCGACGCCGACCTGGAGAAGGCGGCGGCCACCGCACCGTACGCCGTGTTCGACAACGCCGGCCAGGACTGCTGCGCCCGCTCCCGGATCCTGGTCCAGCGTCCGGTCTACGACCGGTTCCTGGAACTGCTCGAACCGGCGGTCCGGGCGCTGCGGGTGGAGGACCCGGCCGCCGAGACCGCCGAGATGGGACCGCTGATCTCCGCCGCCCACCGGGACCGGGTCGCCGGCTACCTCGACGGCGCGAGGGTCGCCTTCACCGGCACCCGCCCCGACGGCCCCGGCTTCTGGCACGCCCCGACGGTGCTGCTCGCCGACTCCCCGGCCGACCGGCACTGGCGGGAGGAGATCTTCGGGCCGGTCGTCTCGGTACTCCCCTTCGACGACGAGGCCGACGCGGTCCGGCTCGCCAACGACACCGAGTACGGCCTGTCCGGCTCGATCTGGACCCGGGACGTCGGCCGGGCGCTGCGGCTGGCCCGCGCGGTGGAGGCGGGCAACCTCAGCGTCAACTCGCACTCCTCGGTGCGGTACTGGACCCCGTTCGGTGGGATGAAGCGTTCCGGGCTCGGCCGTGAGCTGGGTCCGGACGCGCTGCACGCCTTCACCGACGTCAAGAACGTCTTCATCGGCACGGAGGAGTGACGCCAGTGCAGGGTCGGCTACAGGACCGGGTCGCCGTGGTGACCGGAGCGGGCAGCGGGATCGGGTTGGCCACCGTGCGGCGGTTCGCCGCCGAGGGGGCCCGGGTGGTCTGCGTCGACATCGACGACGAGGCCGGCGGGCGGGCTGCCGAGGAGGTCGGCGGGGAGTACGTGCGCACCGACGTCGCCGACGAGGCGGCCGTGCGGAGCCTCTTCGACGGGGTGGCCGAGCGGCACGGCCGGGTCGACGTGGCGTTCAACAACGCCGGCATCTCCCCGCCCGACGACGACTCCATCCTGGACACCGGGCTGGACGCCTGGGAGCGGGTGCTGCGGGTCAACACCACCAGCGTCTACCTGTGCTGCAAGTACGTCATCCCGCACATGCGCCGGCAGGGCAAGGGCTCGATCATCAACACCGCCTCGTTCGTGGCGCTGATGGGCGCGGCCACCTCGCAGATCGCGTACACCGCGAGCAAGGGCGGGGTGCTGGCGATGACCCGGGAGCTGGGCGTGCAGTTCGCCCGGGAGGGCATCCGGGTCAACGCGCTCTGCCCCGGTCCGGTCGCCACCCCGCTGCTGCTGGAACTGTTCGCCGCCGACCCGGAGCGGGCCGCCCGTCGGCTGGTGCACGTGCCGATGGGCCGGTTCGGCGCACCGGAGGAGATCGCCGCCGCGGTGGCGTTCCTGGCCAGCGACGACGCGTCGTTCATGACCGCCGCGCAGTTCGTCGTCGACGGTGGCATCACCGGCGCGTACGTCACCCCGCTGTGAGCGGGTCCGCCCGGCCCGGCCCGGTCGGCGACCACCCCGGCCACCCACCGGCCCGTGCCACCCGGCCCGCGGGGAGCGGCCGGCGGGCGCGTCCGCTGATCGGGATCACCGGGTACGTCGAGCCGGCGGGCTGGGCGGTCTGGCGGGACGTCCCGGCGTCGCTGGTGCCCCAGGCGTACGTCCGCTCGGTGACCGCCGCCGGGGGGCGGGCCGTGGTGCTGCCCCCGGACGACCTGGACGCCGACGTGGTCGACGTCCTCGACGGGCTGCTGCTGGCCGGGGGCGCGGACATCGGCCCGGAGCGGTACGGCCAGCCGGTGGATCCGCGCACCGAACCCCGGCCGGACCGGGACGCCGGGGAGTCCGCCCTGCTGGCCGCCGCGTTCGCCGCCGACCTGCCGGTGCTCGGGGTGTGCCGGGGCATGCAGTTGCTGGCCGTGGCGTACGGCGGGACGCTGCACCAGCACCTGCCGGACGTGGTGGGTCACGACCGGCACCGCCCCGCCCCCGGGGTGTACGGGGCGCACCCGGTGCGGTTCGCCCCGGGGAGCCGGACGGCGACCGTGCTGGCCGGGGTGGAGCGGGTCAACTCGTACCACCATCAGGGGGTGGCCGACCCGGGTGGTCTCACCGTCACCGGCTGGGCCGACGACGGGGTGGTGGAGGCGGTGGAGGACCCGGCCCGGCGGTTCCTGCTCGGGGTGCAGTGGCATCCGGAGAACGACGACGACCCGCGCCCGGTGACCGCCCTGGTCCGGGCGGCCCGCGGAGGCTGACCACGGAGCGTTCCGGCGGGCCGGCCTACGATGTCGGCGGTCCCCGGTCCGGCCGCCTGGCCCGTGATGCCGGCGGTCCCCGGTCTGGCCGCCCGGCCCGTGGTGCCGGCGGTCCCCGGTCCGGCCGCCCGCTCTGCGACGACAGCGCGGTTCCTGTCACACTGTTCCTATCTGTTGGGAAGCGCGTTCCCGGAATGCGGTCGATGGCGGCAGGATGGCCTCATGGGGACCGTGTATCCGGCGCTGGACGGGCGACTGCGGGAGTTCGTCGAGGCGCAGCCGATGTTCTTCGTGGCCACCGCGCCCAGCGGCGCCGAGGGGCACGTCAACGTCTCGCCCAAGGGGATGCGCGGCACCTTCGTCGTGCTCGGCCCGCACCGGGTGGCCTGGCTGGACTACCACGGCAGCGGGGCGGAGACGATCGCCCACCTGCGGGACAACGGCCGGATCACGCTCATGTTCTGCGCCTTCGACGGCCCACCGAAGATCCTCCGGCTGCACGGCCGGGGCGTCGCCACCCCGGTCACCGACCCGGGCTTCGCCGCGCTGCTGGCCGACTTTCCCGATCCACCCGACCTGCACGCCGTCCGGGCCGTGATCGGCGTGACCGTGGAACGGGTCAGCGACTCCTGCGGCTTCGCGGTGCCCCTGATGGACTACCGGGGCGACCGGGACCTGTTGCTCACGTCACACTCCCGGCGCACCGCCGACGACCTGGTCACCTACCGGGCGACCAAGAACGCCGCCAGCATTGACGGTCTGCCGGTGTTCTGAGTCCGGTCCGCCCGCCCCACCGCTCCCGCCGGGCGCCGACGGCGCAGTCCCGCCGTGCGCCGACGGCGCAGTCCCGCCGTGCGCCGACGGCGCAGTGACGGCAGGATGAGGCACGGGTTACCAGCGTCTGCCGGAACCCACGCGTTACGTTCCTGACCCGGCGGGGTAGAAGACGCGACGCGGCCGGCGTCAGCCGGGGCGTACTGGGGGGCACGACCGGCCGAAGCAGGGGGCGCGGATGAGCTCGTCCTATGGGGGCGAGGAGGGACGACGGCTCTCCTTCCTGTCGGCTGCCGACGCCACGTCGTCCGGGAACGGCGCCCCGTCCGGGAGGGCGGCGTCGGCGGAGATCGGCAGCCGGTCCGGCGACGCGGCGTCGGGCGGGACCGCAGCCTCCGCTGGGAACACGGCGTCGGCCGGGAGCACGACGTCGGGCGGGAACGCCATGCCGTCGGGGGACGCCGCGTCCGGTGGCCCTGAGCTGCCGAGGCTGCCGCCGGCCCTGGCGGCGTCCTTCACCTCAGGTGGCGAGATGGGCCGTCGGCTGGCCGGGTACGACTGGTCGGCCAGCCCGTTGGGCACCCCCGACACCTGGCCACCGGCGCTGTGCCACGCGGTCGGCATGATGCTCTCCTCGCGGGCGCAGATCGTGATGTTCTGGGGTCCTCAGCAGCTCGCCTTCTACAACGACGCCTACCGGCCGACCATCGGCGACAAGCACCCGCAGGCACTCGGCCGACCGGCCGCGGAGCACTGGGCGGAGACCTGGGACGTGCTCGGCCCGCTGCTGGACGGGGTGCGCCGCACCGGCGAGGCGTACCGGGGCGAGGACCATCCGTTCCTGCTCGACCGGTACGGCTTCGTCGAGCAGGTCTACTTCGACATCTCCTACGACCCGATCCGGGACGCCGACGGCGGCGTCAACGGGGTGTTCTGCTTCGTCAACGAGACCACCGGTCGGGTGCTCGGCGAGCGACGGTTGCGGGCGCTGGCCGAACTCGGCTCCCGGCTCGGCGCGGCGGGCAGCATGGCGGAGCTGGGGCAGGCCACGGCGGGCGTGCTGGACGGGCACCGGGACGACGTCCCCTTCGCCCTGGTCCACCTGACCGACGAGACCGGCCGCCCGGTGCTCACCGGGGCCAGCGGCGTCGACCCGGACCGGGTGCCGGCCGAGCTGCCGACCGTGCTGTCCCGGGTCGCCGCCGGTGGGGTGGCCGCCCGGGTCGACGTGGCCGAGCTGTGCGGCGAGGTCCCGGACGGCGTCGCCGGGCAGGCCCTGGCGCTGCCGCTCACCGCCACCAGCGAGCCGGCCGGGGTGCTGGTGGTCGGCCTCTCCGCCCGGCTGCCGTTCAACGACGAGTACCGCGACTTCGTGGGCCTGATCGCCGCCCAGGTCTCCCGGGCGGTCGGCCAGCAGCGGGTCTACGAGCAGGAGCGGGCCCGCGCCGCCGAGCTGGCCGCGCTGGACCGCGCCAAGACCAACTTCTTCGCCAACGTCAGCCACGAGTTCCGTACCCCGCTGACCCTGGTGCTCGGCCCGCTGGAGGACATGCTGGCCGATCCGACGCTGCCGCCGGCCCACCTCGACCGGCTGACCGTGATGCACCGCAACGCGCTGCGCCTGCTCAAGCTGGTCAACACGGTGCTCGACTTCTCCCGGCTGGAGTCCGGCCGGCTGGCCGCCCACTACCAGCCCACCGACCTCGCCGCGTACACCGCCCGGCTGGCCAGCACCTTCCGGTCCGCGACGGAGCGGGCCGGGCTGCGGCTGGTGGTGGACTGCCCGCCGCTGCCCGGACCGGTCTTCCTGGACCGGGACATGTGGGAGAAGATCGTGCTCAACCTGCTCTCCAACGCGTTGAAGTTCACCTTCGACGGTGAGATCCGGGTCCGGGTGGTCGCGGCGGACGACGCGGCCCGGCTGGAGGTGTCCGACACCGGGGTGGGCATCGTCGCCGAGGAGCTCCCGCACGTCTTCGAGCGGTTCCACCGGGTGCCGGGGGCGCGGTCGCGTAGCCACGAGGGCACCGGGATCGGCCTGGCCCTGGTCCGCGAGCTGGTCGAGATGCACGGCGGCACGGTCGCCGCCGCGAGCCGGGTCGACCGGGGCACCACCTTCACGGTGACCGTGCCGTTCGGTTCCGCGCACCTGCCCGCCGACCGGGTCGCCGCGGCCACGCCGCTGCCCACCGCCGAGTCGGCGCAGGCGCCGCTCTACGTCGCGGAGACCGCACTGTGGACCGACGGCGGGCGGGCCGTCCCGGCGGACGGCACCGGGCCGGAGCAGCGCCCCGGTCGCGCCGGGCGGGAGGCCGCCTCGGCGGGCCGGGTCCTGCTCGCCGACGACAACGCCGACCTGCGCGAACACGTCGTCCGTCTGCTCGGCCCCGAGTACGAGGTGGTGGCCGTGCCGGACGGCGTGGTGGCCCTCCAGGAAGCCACCGCGAGCCCGTTCGACCTGGTGCTCACCGACGTGATGATGCCCCGGCTGGACGGCTTCGGCCTGGTCACCGCGCTGCGGGCGGACCGGCGTACCCGGCACGTGCCGATCGTGCTGCTCTCCGCGCGGGCCGGTTCCGCGGAGGCGGTCGCCGGCCTCTCGGTGGGTGCCGACGACTACCTGACCAAGCCCTTCTCCGGAGCCGAGCTGATCGCCCGGGTCCGGGCCAACGTCGAGCTGGGCCAGCTCCGCGGGCAGATCATCCGACGGCTGCGGGCGCTCGCCGACGCCGCCGTGGCGGTCAACACCGCCAGGTCGACCGCCGAGGTGGTCCAGGTCGCCGCCCGGCACGCCCTGCACCTGGCCGAGGCGGCCCGGGTGGTGGTCGCCACGACCACCGGCGCGCGGCACGAGGCCGACGGTGGCGGCACCGCCCCCGACCAGCCCTTGCAGGTGCTGTCGCTGACCGGCACCACCGGGGCGCAGCTCGGCGAGCTGCGCGTCTGGCGGCACGAGGGCGACGGCACCGACCAGGCCGCCGTCGCGGAACTGGCCCGGCTGGTCGGGGTTCGGCTGGAGAACGCCCAGCTCTACGAGGCCGAGCACCGGATCGCCACCACCCTGCAGCACAGCCTGCTGCCCCGCTCGCTGCCCCAGCACCCCGGCGCGGTGGTGGCCAGCCGTTACCTGCCCGGCAGCACCGACGTCGAGGTCGGCGGCGACTGGTACGACGTGATCGGGGTCGGCGACGACGAGGTGGTGCTGGTCATCGGTGACGTGGTCGGCAAGGGGGTCCGGGCCGCCGCCGCGATGGGCCAGCTCCGCAACGGCCTGCGGGCGTACCTGCTGGAGGGTTACGACCCGGGCCAGGCGTTGACCCGGCTGAACCGGCTGGTCGGCTCGACCGAGCGGCAGTCGTTCGCCACCGTGTTCTGCCTCTCCTTCTCCCCGCACACCGGCCGGCTGCGATATGCCAGCGCCGGTCATCCGTCCCCCCTGCTGATCCGAGGAGACGACGTGGCTTTCCTGCACGAGCGGGCGCTCGGGCCGCCGATCGGCGCGCTCGCCGGCACCGACTACCGCACCGCCCGGGGTGAACTCGCCCCCGGCGGCCGGCTGCTGCTCTACACCGACGGGCTGATCGAGGACCGGCACGCCGGCATCGACGCCGCGCTGGCCCAGCTCCGGGCGGACGCCGCTGTCGGCGGCGACCACGTCGCCGACCTGGTGGACGCCGTGGTGGCGCGGGTCGACGGGCGCGACCGGCACGACGACGTCGCGGTGCTGGCCCTGGAGGCCGCCGAGCCGAACCGGTTCGCGCTGCGGCTGCCCGCCGACCCGACCCGGCTCAGTGTGCTGCGCAAGCGGCTGGAGGACTTCCTGGTCGCCCACGGGGTGGCCGAGAACGACCTGTTCGACCTGACCGTGGCCGTCTCCGAGGCCGCCGCCAACGCCATCGAGCACCCGGTCGCGCCGGTCCGGCCGACCATCACCGTCGAGGTGTCGATCGTCGACCGCACGGTGGTGGCGACGGTGCGCGACACCGGGCGCTGGCGGGAGTCGACCGGGGCCGGCTTCCGGGGCCGGGGGCTCGCCCTGATCGAGGCGCTGGGCGAGCTGACGGTACGGCGTACCGGGGAGGGCACCGAGGTGTCGCTGCGCCGCCGGCTGGCCGACTGAGCCGGGCCGGCGCGGGCCAGGCCCGTCGGCGCTGGTCGGGCCGGATCGGCGCGGGCCAGACTGGGCCGGCGCTGGTCAGGTCGGGTCGAGCCAGTCCTGCTCGCCGAGGCCGGAGATCTCCAACACCCGTCTGACCTGCCGGGACGGGAGCACGGTCAGCGCGCCCGGGGGGAACCGCCGGGCGAGCTGGACCACCGCGTGGATGGCGGCCGAGTCGAAGAAGGTGACGGCCCGCAGGTCCAGCGTGAGCTGCCGGGCCGGCTCCCGCAGCGCCGTCTGGATCATGGTGTCGGCGGTCGCCATGTCGACCTCACCGGTCACCGTGACGCGGGCGTGGTCACCGGCGAGTTCCGCGCACGCGGAGAACACGGGAGGTGCGCCCCCTAGATCCACGCAGCCACAATGGCACAGCCCGGTGGCGCCGGCAACAACCGCCGTGCCGGGGATCACGCGGGTGCCCGGAGATAGGCTGTCGTCATGACCGTCCGTGCCCCGCTCACCCCCGGCACGCTCTCCCCGTGGCGAGCGGTTCCCGGCCACATCGCCCGACCGGAGTACGTGGGCAGGAAGCAACCGCAGCAGTGGCGCGGCTCCCACGTGCAGACCGCGGAGACCATCGCGAAGATGCGGGTCGCCGGCCGGCTGGCGGCCCAGGCCACCCGGCTCGCCGGTGAGCACTGCAAGCCCGGGGTGACCACCGACGAGATCGACCGGGTGGTGCACGAGTTCCTCGTCGACCACGGGGCCTACCCCTCGACCCTCGGCTACAAGGGTTTCCCCAAGTCCTGCTGCACCAGCATCAACGAGGTCATCTGCCACGGCATCCCCGACTCCACCGTGCTCGTCGACGGCGACATCGTCAACGTCGACGTCACCGCGTACCTCGACGGGGTGCACGGCGACACCGACGCCACCTTCTGTGTGGGCGAGGTGAGCGAGGAGGCCCGGCTGCTGGTCGAACGCACCCACGAGGCGATGATGCGCGGCATCCGGGCGATCCGCCCCGGCCGGCAGATCAACGTGATCGGCCGGGTCATCGAGTCGTACGCCAAGCGGTTCGGCTACGGGGTGGTCCGCGACTTCACCGGCCACGGCATCGGCGAGGCGTTCCACAGCGGCCTCTACGTGCCGCACTACGACAGCCCCCGCCCCACCGACATCATGGAACCGGGGATGACCTTCACCGTCGAGCCGATGATCACTCTCGGCACCTACCAGTACGACATGTGGGACGACGGCTGGACGGTCGTCACCAAGGACCGCAAGTGGACCGCCCAGTTCGAGCACACCATCGTCGTCACCGACGACGGCCACGAGATCCTCACCCTGCCGTGACCGAGACCCCGGCGGCGCTGCGGGAGGCGCACCACGCGGACGTGTCCGGCGGCTGGCTCCGGCCCGCCGTCTTCGGCGCGATGGACGGGCTGGTCACCAACATCGCCCTGATCGCGGGAGTCGGCGGCGGCGGGGTGGCGGCGCACAGCATCGTGCTCACCGGCACCGCCGGCCTGGTCGCCGGTGCCATCTCGATGGGCCTGGGCGAGTACACCAGTGTCCGTTCGGCCAACGAGCAGGTCGCCGCCGAGGTGGCCAAGGAACGCCGGGAGCTGGAGCGCCACCCGGAGGCGGAGGCCCGCGAGCTGTCCGACGCCTGGGTGGCCCGGGGCCTGCCCCGCGACCTGGCCGACCAGGTCGCCGAGGCGGTACGCCGCAACCCGGAGGAGGCGCTGCGGGTGCACGTCCGGGAGGAACTGGGCGTCGACCCCGACGAACAGCCCAGCCCCTGGGCGGCGGCCGTGTCGTCGTTCCTCTGCTTCTCCGTCGGCGCGCTCATCCCGCTGCTGAGCTACCTGTTCGGCTCCACCAGCCTGGCGCTCGCGCTCGCCGTCGGCGGGGTGGGGCTCTTCGTGGCCGGTGCGGTCGTGGCCCGGTTCACCGGCCGCCCATGGTGGGCCGGCGGGCTGCGTCAGCTCCTGCTCGGGGCGGCGGCGGCCGGGGCGACGTACCTGGTCGGCATGCTGATCGGCGTCCAGGGCGGCCTCGGCTGACCGGCCGTCCCGCTCACCGTGGGGCCACTCACGGTTGGGCCGGACCGGTCGGGACCAGCCGGAAGATGTGGATCTCCCGGCCGCCGGCCCGGCGCACGTACGTCCGGTAGGCCGGCCACTCGGTGACCAGGAGCTGCCAGAGCCGCTCCCGCTCCGCCCCGGTGGCCAGGTCGGCCCGGACGGCGAGCCGGCGGCCCTTCACGGCCACCTCCCCCCGCGGGAGGGCGAGCAGGTTCAACGCCCATCCCGGCTGCTGACGCTGGCCCCAGTTGGAGCCGATCACCACGAAACCGTCGCCGTCCGGCACGTACAGCAGGGGATTGCTGCGCGGCAGCCCGGACCGGTGCCCGGTGGTGGTGATGATCAGCGAGGGGACCAGACCCAGCGCGACCACCCGGCCCCGGGTGAGTCGGCCGACCAGCCGGTCGGTGGGCACCAACAGGCGCATGGCGGTGCCGAACCACTCGTGGTGACCGAGCCGACGGGTGAGGGTTCCGATGACGGGCACCCGGCCAGTCTGCCTGGTCGGACCCGTATCCGCACCCACCGGATCCCGGCCCGTCCCCGACGGACCGACCCGGCCGGCCGCACCGTCAGTCCAGTCGGCGTTCGACCGCGAGGCGGGAACGGGTGAACAGGCCCGCGCCGAGCATGGCCACCAACGGCACCACCACCAGTACGCCGAGGGTCTGCCAGGGCACCACCACCGGGAACGGCGACTGGACCGGCCAGGTCTGGGCGTACTGCCGGTTCATCGCGGTCAGGATGATCAACGCGGAGCCGAGCCCGGCGACGATGCCGAGCACCGAACCCACCACGGAGATCACCCCCGACTGGCAGAGGGAGAGCACCCGGCGTACCCGGGGACTGGCCCCCACCGCGGCCAGCGTGGACAGGTCCCGGCGGCCCTCCGCCGCGGCGAGCCCGGTGGCCACCCCGGCGGCGCCCACCGTGATCACCCCGGCACCGGCGGCCAGCAACAGCAGCAGCGGGCGCTGCGGGGAGTCCGGCGGGGCGCGCTCCACCTCCACCGACACCGGCAACACCGGCCGCAGGGCGGTCACCACCCGGTCGAGCTGGGCGGAGGACGGCGCGGTGGCGGTGTCGACGGCATAGCCGAACGGCCGGGCGGCCAGGCCCACCTGATCGGCGGCAGCCGGGGAGAGCACCAGCCGGTCGACCGGCAGCCCGCCGCGCAACAGGTACCCGGGGAGGGTGACGGTGGTCGACGTCGACGGCCGGGAACCACCCGTCGAATGGTCGACCCGGACGACCACCCGACCCTCGACGAGGTACCGGGGGTCGGTCACCACCACGCCACCGGCGCGCAGCACGGCCCCCGCCGCCGCCAGCTCCTCCGGCGGCGCACCGCTGAGCACCCCCAGGGCGGCTCCGTCGTCGACCAGGGTGGGCAGGTAGGAGCCGTTCACCGCCCGTGCCGGCGCGGCGCAGCGCGGGTCGGCCAGCGCCTGCCGGCGGACCTCCGCCGAGCGGTACTCCCTCGCCTCGTACGGGCAGACCCGGTCCGCCGGCAGCACCGACATGACCGAGCAGTACCCGTTCGGCGTCTCGTCGACGCAGTCGGGAACGGCCAGCGGCAACACCGCGTCGGTGCCCAGTTCGGTCCGGATCCGCTCGGTGACCAGCGGCAGCGGGGGCAGCGGACCGGTGCCCTCGCCGTCCGCCCGGACCAGCAGCACCCGACCCGGTGGCAGGCCCGGCTGCCACGCGGCCCGGTTCCGGGCGTCGTCACTGGCCACGTAGACGCCGAGCGCGACGCTGCCGGCGACGGCGGCCATCACCGCCGAGATGGCCGGCGCGGCTGAGGAACGGTTGCGGCTGGCGTCGCGCAACGCGATCCGGGGTGCCGGAGGCAGCAGCCGGCCGAGGTTGGCGAGCAGCCCGATCAACGTCGGCGTGGAGAAGACCAGGCCCAACTCGCCCAGGACCAGCCCGGCGAGGAGCACCGGGGTGTTACCGCGGCCGGCACCGAGCGCGGCGGCCCCGGCCCCCAGCACGGTGAGCGTCACCCCGAGGACCAACCAGCGTCGCCGGTGCGGTGGCACGGAACGGCGGCCCGCCAACCCGGCCACCACGTCCTGCCGGGCGGCGGCGAGCGCCGGGGCGAGCGCGGCCAGCACCCCGGCCAGCACCGCGACCCCCGCGATCACGGCGAGCGCCGCCGGGAAGAAGCGGTACCCGCCGCTCCGCTCGCCCATGACGTACTGCTCGACCAGCGACCGGCCGGCGACCGCGGCGGTGACCCCGAGCAGCAGCCCCAGCACCGCGCCGAGGCCACCGAGCACCACCCCGTCGGCGAGCACGATCCGGCGCAGGTGCACCGGGTCACCGCCGGCAACCGCCACCAGCGCCAGGTCCCGCCGCCGACGGCGGACCCCGACCGCGAAGGCCGGGCCGACCAGCAGGACGACCTCCAGCAGGCCGAGCCCACCGACGAGCACCGAGTTGCTCGCCACCACCGGATCGGGCAGCGTGACACGCTCAGGCCCCCCGCCGGCCGGCTGCCCGCCAGGCACCGCGGTCCGGGCGCGGACCATGACGCCGTGCGCGTTGAGCCGGTCCACCAGGGCGGCGTCCACCGCACCGGGGAGGTCGACCAGCCAGCTCTCGTCGTAGCCCGGACCGAGCCGGGGGAGCCCACCCGGGGCCACCGCGACCACCTCGCCCAGCTGGCTGGGGAACTCCACCACGCCGACCACCCGCCACCGGCCGGAACCGTCGGCCGGGACGACCGTCCCACCGATCCGTACGCCCAGCCGCGCGGCGGCCCGCCCGCTGACCGCCACCTCGTCCGGGGCGGTGGGTGCCCGCCCGGCCCGCAGCCGCACCGTCGAGCGGGCCAGCGGGTCGGTGAAGTCCAACACCCGCCCGTCCATCGTCTCGGTGCGGTCACCGATCCGGACCTCGAACGGCACCCACCAGAGGATCCGGCTGACCCGGCTGCCGGCGGGGAGCAGCGTCGCGAGTTCCCGGCGGTCCACCGGCCGCTCCCGGCTCACCTCCTCGCCCTCCCGGGGCCAGGTCGATTCGCCCCAGGCGTCCTGGTGCAGCGGATTCTCCGACAGCCAGCGCAGCTCCACGTCGGCGGCACCGGCCCGGTGGTCGAAACTCTCCGCGCGGGTGAGGGCGGCCATGTCGTAGCTGACCGCCACGAAACTCAACGCCAGCACCGGCAGCGCGATCATCGCCAGCACCAGCGCGGTACGCCCACGCGCCCGGCGGGCCTCCCGACGGGCGATCCGCAGCGCCGCCCGCCAGGACCCGACCGCCTCGCCGAGCCGACCGGAGCGTTCGGGGCGGGGCGGTCGGCTCACCGGCCGATGCCCGAGAGCAGGTGCTCGACCCCGGTCAGCGGCGCGGTGGAGTCGACCATGAGGCCGTCGCGGAGGAAGACCACCCGGTCCGCCCAGCCCGCGTGCCGGGCCTCGTGGGTCACCAGCACACCGGCCGCGCCCGCATCGACCCGGCGGCGCAACAGGTGCAGCACGGCCTCCCCGGTCTGCGAGTCCAGCGCCCCGGTCGGCTCGTCGGCCAGCACCAGCCGCCGCTGGCCGACCAGCGCGCGGGCGATCGCCACCCGCTGCTGCTGGCCACCGGACATCTGGTCGGGGAAGCGCCCGCCGAGCCCGGTCAGGCCGACCTCCTCCAACGCCTCCAGCGCCGCCCGCCGGGCCGGTCGTACCCCGACCCCGTCGAGTTCGAGGGGGAGCGCCACGTTCTCGGCGGCGGTGAGGCTGCCGAGCAGGTTGAGGTCCTGGAAGACGTAGCCGATCCGGCGGCGGCGCAGCCGGGCCAGTCGCCGCCCGTCCAACCGGCCGAGCGACTCCCCCTCGACCAGCACCTCGCCCGCGGTCGGCCGGTCCAGCCCGCCGGCCAGGGTGAGCAGGGTCGACTTGCCCGAACCGGAGGGCCCCATCACGGCCACCAGCTCACCGGGCCGCACGGTGATGCTGACGCCGCGCAACGCGTGGACCGCCGCCGCGCCGCCGCCATGGGTACGGTGCACGTCGCGCAGTTCGAGCACCGCCTGGTCGGAGTCGGTCACCGGTGCGCCTCCTCGTCGGCCCGTTCCACCACCTCCGGCGGTGACCCGCTGCGGGCTGTCGGTGTCGCCGGTCGGTGCCGGACCAGGCTGGTCTCGCAGTGGTCCAGCCAGCGGATCTCCGCCTCGGCCTGGAACATCATCGCGTCCAGCACCAACCGCCAGGGCAGATCCTCCGGCCGGTCGCTGGTGTACTTCAACCGGGTCAACTCCTGGAGGGTACGCATGGTCGCGCTGCGCTGGGTCTGCACCACGGCCCGGACGTCCACCCCGGGGGTGGTCAGCGCCAGGGCCAGCTTGATGGAGAGTTCGTCGCGGGGCCGGTCGGTGCGGCTGATCGGGGTGACGAACCACAGCGCCAGGTCCGCCCGCCCGGCATCGGTGATCTCGTACGGCCGCTGGCCGCCCTCGTGCTCGGGCAGCGAACGGACCAGGCCGTCGCGTTCCAGCCGGTTGAGGGTGGTGTAGACCTGGCCGATGTTCAACGGCCAGGTGGAGCCGGTCGACTCCTCGAACGAGGCCCGGAGTTGGTAGCCGTACATCTGGCCACGCTCCAGCAGGGCGAGCAGGCCGTGACGGATGGACATGGGAACGGAGTATGCATACCCCGTATGCGGACCGCAACCGGAGCGGGCATCCGACCGTGACCGGCGTCACCCGGCGGCCCGTTCCGCGACGGGCTAGGTGGGGCGGCCGGGGAACGGGACGGTCAGCGGGGTGGCCCCGGCGCTGCGCCGCCACCGGGTGGCCCGTACCGCGCAGTCGGTCAGCGCGTTGAGCGCCCGGGTGCGGTCCGCGCCGGTGGTGACCGGTAGCGCCGCCCGCCAGAACGCTCCGGTGCGCTCCTCCACCTGCACCGCCAGCCGCAGCGCGCTGGCCCGGTCGGTGACCGGGAACGGCAGCGCGTAGCCGGCCTGGTCGCCGGGGACAGTGCCACCGGCGGCACTGAGCTGGAGCACCAGGGCGTCGCGGCGGGACCGGTGGGCCGCCTCGGCGGCGCGGGCCGCCCGCCGGTCGGCGTCGTTGAGGCGTACCCCGATCGGGCCGTAGGCGTAGATCGCGGCGTACTCGGCGGCCAGGGCGGCGGCCAGCGCGTCGCCGGGGGCGGACGGGGCGGTACGGCGGTTCACTTGAGCGCCTCCAGGTGGGTGGCCCGGGCGGCGGCGATCGAGCCGAGCAGCGCGGCCCGCTCACCCGGCGCTTCGGCGCACGCCTTCGCCGCGTTGTCCCGGCCGCTCTGCTCGGCGGCCCGCAGCCCGGCCAGGACGGCGGCGGGTGTGCCGGTGGCCGCGGTCGGTTCCGGGGTCGCCGGGCCGCTGGGCGCGGGGCGGCCGATCAGCCGGCGCAACTCGTCGGCGTGCGCGGCGTGCGCGTCGGCGATCGGGGTGAGCCGGTCGGACAGCCCCGGGTCGGCGGCGATCGCGGCCCGGTACCGGTCGGCCAGCGCCCGGGACTCGCCCGCGAGCGGCTCCAGCGGGTCGGGCGGCCGGTCCGGCCCGTCGCGGTCGAGGAGGTCACAACCGGTCAGCGGTACGGCGGTCACGCCCACCGCCAGGAGCGCGCCGGTGCGGAGCACGGCACGCCGGGATCGCCCCGCTCCGTCGTGGTGCGTCGTCGTTCTGCCCGTGGCCACCGGACAAGTCAACACCATCCGTGCCGACCGCCGGGCGGCCGCCGTCGGTGCGCCGCCGGGGCCGTCACCCCGGCGGCGCGTTACGCTCTGCGCAGCCACCGGGGCGGCAGCGCCGGTGGCGTACCGGCGTGCCGTCCCGACGACCGCCGCTGACCAGCAGAAGGGTGCCCAGATGACGCAGCGTGGTCGTGCTACCAGGCCGGCGGCGCCGACGGGACGCTCCCGTCGCACCGACGGCCCCCGGGGCGGGGACCGTGCGGGCGCGTCCCGGGGCGACCTGGCCGCCCGCCGGGCCACGCTGACCGACGTGATCACACCGGTGGTCACCGGGGCGGGCTACCACCTGGAGGACGTCTCCGTCTCCCGGGCCGGCCGCCGGCACGTGGTGCGGGTGATCGTGGACGCCGACGGCGGGATCAACCTGGACGCCGTCGCGGACGTCTCCCGGCTGATCTCGGCGGCGCTGGACGCGGCCGAGGAGACCGGCGGGGACATCGTGGCGGGTGAGTACCAGCTGGAGGTCAGCTCCCCCGGGGTGGACCGTCCGTTGACGCTGCCCCGGCACTGGCGGCGCAACACCGGCCGGCTGGTCAAGGTGACCGTCCGGGTCGCGCGACCCGACGGGCAGCCGGCGGTGGACCGCCAGGTGACCGGCCGGGTGGTGACGGCCGACGACGAGCGCGTGGTGCTGGAGACCGATGCCGGCCAGGTCGAGCACCGTCACGCCGACCTCGGTCCCGGCCGGGTGCAGATCGAGTTCCACCGCCTCGACGAGATCGGCGAGGCGGACGGGGCCGGCGACGACACCGACGACGACCATGACGACGACGATGATGATGTGGAGGGCGAGGAGAGGTGAACATCGACCTCGCGGCGCTGCGCGCACTGGAGCGCGAGCGGGAGATCCCGTTCGACACGATCCTCGCGGCGATCGAGACCGCGTTGCTGACCGCCTACCGGCACACCGACGGCGCCGAGTCGCACGCCCGGGTGGAGATCGACCGTAGGACCGGGGCCGCCCTGGTCTACGCCCAGGAGCTGGACGACGACGGCAGCGTGGTGCGGGAGTGGGACGACACCCCGCACGACTTCGGCCGGATCGCGGCGATGACCGCCAAGCAGGTGATCCTCCAACGGCTGCGGGAGGCCACCGACGAGGTGCACTTCGGCGAGTACGTCGGCCGCGACGGCGACCTGGTCACCGGCGTGGTGCAGGCGCACGAGGCCCGCAGCGAGAAGGGCATCGTCAGCGTCGACCTCGGCAAGCTGGAGGGCGTGCTGCCGCAGTCCGAGCAGGTCCCCGGGGAGCGCTACCACCACGGCGAGCGGATCCGCTGCGTGGTGGTGCACGTGACCAAGGGGATGCGTGGCCCGCAGGTCACCCTCTCCCGGTCGCACCCGGCGCTGGTGAAGAAGCTCTTCGCGCTGGAGGTCCCGGAGATCGCCGACGGCACGGTCGAGATCGGGGCGATCGCGCGTGAGGCAGGTCACCGCACCAAGATCGCCGTGCGCTCCACCACCCCGGGCGTGAACGCCAAGGGGGCCTGCATCGGGCCGATGGGCCAGCGGGTCCGGGCCGTGATGAGCGAGCTGCACGGCGAGAAGATCGACATCATCGACTGGTCGGACGACCCGGCGGCCTTCGTCGGCAACGCGCTCTCCCCGGCCAAGGCGTTGCGGGTGGAGGTGGTCGACCTGGCCACCCGGACGGCCCGGGTGACCGTGCCGGACTTCCAGCTCTCCCTGGCCATCGGGCGGGAGGGGCAGAATGCCCGGCTTGCCGCCCGATTGACCGGTTGGCGGATCGACATTCGCTCCGACGCGGAGCAGGCGGGCAGCGGCGGCCGGGGTGCGGCCGAGGGCGTCCCGGAGCCGGGCAGAGCGATCTCGGGCGGCTAGGGGTAGACTTCTGCCAGTGGTACGACGCGCGCAACCGGAGCGCACCTGTGTGGGTTGCCGGAAACGCGCGCCGGCCAGCGAACTGCTGCGGATCGTCGCGGTCGGTGACGAGGATGGTCACAGTCTCCGGCCTGATCCGAGCCGCAGTCTGCCGGGTCGGGGAGCGAACCTGCACCCGGATCCGGCCTGCTTCGCGCTGGCGGTGCGGCGTCGCGCCTTCGGGCGGGCGCTGCGGCTCACCGGGGTTCCTGACCACGGTGCCGTCGCGGAGCACGTCGATGCGCCAACCACTACGTCCGGTCAACCCGACCGGGCGAGGGTCGCTAGCAAGGTAGGACGACCGACATGAGCACACGATGAAGTCCCTGAAATGACCAGGCTTCAAGTGCAGGAGTGAGGTCGCTGCGGGTGCTGCCCGCACGACCTCGGAGTGAGGAGTGCAGTGGCAGGTAAGGCCCGCGTACACGAGCTTGCGAAGGAGCTCGGGGTCGAGAGCAAGACAGTGCTCGCCAAGTTGAAGGAAATGGGCGAGTTCGTGAAGTCCGCGTCCAGCACCGTCGAGGCGCCCGTCGCCCGTCGGCTGCGTGGCGCATTCGTCGCGTCCGCCGGTGGTTCGTCGGCACCCGCCGCCCCGGCGGCGGCACCGACCCCGGCACCGACCCCGACCCCGCCCCAGACCCCGGGTGCCCCCCGGGTCTCGGCCCGACCGATGCCGCCCCGGCGGCCGGCCGCGCCGACCCCTGGACCGAGGCCCAAGGGCCCGGTCCCCGGCCCGCCGCAGCCGGTGACCCCGGTTGCCAAGCCGGCGAGCGCCCACGACATCGAGGTGGCGGCCGCCGAGGCGCGCGCCGCCGCGCTGAAGGCCGAGCAGGAGGCGGCGGTCAAGGCCGCCCAGGCCGCCCGCCAGCAGCAGCGGGAGAACGTCCGACGGGAGCCCCCGACCGAGGGTGGTCCCCGTCCGGGTCCGCGTCCCGGTCCGAACGCCGTGCCGCCGCGTCCGGGTACCCCGGCCGCCGGTCGTCCCGGCGGTGCCCCGGCGGGTCCGGGTGCCCGGCCCGGTGGTCGTCCGCCGGCGCGCGGCGCCGGTAACAACCCGTTCGGGATCCAGGGCGGTCAGCCCCAGCGGCCCCCGGCCGCCGGTGGCGGCGGTCCCCGGCCCGGCAATCCGGCCGGCATGCCGCCGCGCCCCAGCCCGGCCTCCATGCCGCCGCGTCCCAGCCCGGCCTCGATGCCGAGCCAGCGGCCCACCACCGGTCGCCCCGGCGGTCCCGGTGGCGGTCGTGGCGGTCCCGGCGGCGGCGCCGGTCGTCCCGGTGGCGGTGGCGGTGGCTTCCGCCCCGGTGGCGGTGGCGGTGGCGGTGGCTTCCGTGGTGGTCCCGGTGGCGGCGGTGGTGCCGGCGGCGGTGGCTACCGTGGTGGTCCCGGTGGCGGCGGTGGCGCTCCCGGCGGCGGGTTCCGTCCGGGTGCCCCGGCCGGTGGCGGTGGTCGTCCCGGTGGCGGTGGCCGTGGTCGTGGCGGTGGCGCCGCGGGTGCCTTCGGGCGTCCGGGCGGCCGGCCGACCCGTGGCCGCAAGTCCAAGAAGCAGCGCAGACAGGAGTTCGACAACCTGTCGGCCCCGACCATGTCCTCGGGTGCCCCCCGGGGCCAGGGTCAGGTCGTCCGGCTCTCCCGTGGCGCCTCGCTGTCGGACTTCGCCGACAAGATCAACGCCAACCCGGGTTCGCTGGTCCAGGAGATGTTCAACCTGGGCGAGATGGTCACCGCGACCCAGTCCTGCTCCGACGAGACCCTGCTGCTGCTGGGTGAGCACCTCGGTTTCGACGTGCAGATCGTCAGCCCGGAGGACGAGGACCGTGAGCTGCTCGCGCAGTTCAACATCGACCTCGACGCCGAGGTCGCGGCGGACCGCCTGGTCAGCCGGGCGCCGGTGGTGACCGTCATGGGTCACGTCGACCACGGTAAGACCAAGCTGCTCGACGCGATCCGCAAGGCGAACGTCGTGGCCGGCGAGGCGGGCGGCATCACCCAGCACATCGGCGCGTACCAGGTCCACGTCCCGCACGAGGGCGAGGACCGGGCGGTCACCTTCATCGACACCCCGGGTCACGAGGCGTTCACCGCCATGCGTGCCCGTGGTGCCCAGGTCACCGACGTCGTGGTGCTGGTGGTGGCGGCCGACGACGGTGTCATGCCGCAGACCATCGAGGCGCTCAACCACGCCAAGGCGGCCGACGTGCCGATCGTGGTGGCCGTCAACAAGGTCGACAAGCCGGAGGCCAACCCGGACAAGGTCCGCCAGCAGCTGACCGAGTACGGCCTGGTCGCCGAGGAGTACGGCGGCGACACCATGTTCGTCAACGTGGCGGCCAAGCCGGGCATCGGCATCGACGAGCTGCTGGACGCGGTCCTGCTGACCGCCGACGCGTCGCTGGAGCTGACCGCGGCGATCGACGGCCCGGCCCAGGGTGTGGCCATCGAGGCGCACCTGGACAAGGGTCGCGGTGCGGTGGCCACGGTGCTGGTGCAGAAGGGCACCCTGCGTGCCGGCGACTCCATCGTCGCCGGTGGGGCCCACGGTCGGGTCCGCGCCATGCTCGACGAGAACGGCAACCAGGTCACCGAGGCGGGTCCGGCCCGTCCGGTGCTGGTTCTCGGTCTGACCGCGGTGCCGGGTGCCGGTGACACCTTCCTCGCGGCGGCCGACGACCGTACGGTCCGGCAGATCGCCGAGCAGCGGCAGGCACGGCGGCGGGCGGCGTCCTTCGCCAACTCCCGTGGCCGGGCCACCCTCGAGACGCTCATGGAGCAGCTCAAGGAGGGCGAGAAGACCTCGCTCAACCTGGTGCTCAAGGGCGACGTCTCCGGTTCCGTGGAGGCCCTCGAGGACGCGCTGTTCAACCTCGACATCCCCGAGGAGGTCCAGCTCAGGATCATCCACCGGGGTGTGGGTGCGATCACCGAGAGCGACGTCATGCTCGCGAGCGCCTCGTCCGAGGCGGTCACGATCATCGGCTTCAACGTGCGGGCCGCCAACAAGGTCCGCGAGATCGCCGACCGCGAGGGCGTGGAGATCCGGTACTACACGGTCATCTACCAGGCCATCGAGGAGATCGACGCCGCGCTCAAGGGGCTGCTCAAGCCGGAGTACGAGGAGGTCGAGCTGGGCACCGCGGAGATCCGCGACGTCTTCCGCTCCTCCAAGATCGGCAACATCTCCGGTTGCATCGTCCGGTCCGGCATCATCCGTCGCAACGCCAAGGCGCGGCTGCTGCGGGACGGGGCGGTCGTGGCGGACAATCTCACGATCAGTTCGCTCAAGCGGTTCAAGGACGACGCGACGGAGGTCCGCGAAGGCTTCGAGTGTGGTCTGACCCTGGGTGGTTTCAACAACGTCCAGGTCGGCGACACCATCGAGACCTTCGAGATGCGGGAGAAGCCGCGCTCCTGATCCGGTGCTGACACGGTGCTCAAGGGGTTTACGCCGACCGGCGTAAACCCCTTGAGCATGTCCGGGATGGTTCCGTAACGTCCTGGGCGATGTATACCGGAACCGCACTCTTCGACCTGCTGCTGCCAGGCGACTCCCGATCGTTGAAGGCCAAGCGGTCGTACGTCCGCCCGATCGTGGCGGCGCTGCGCCGCTTCGAGGTGTCGGCCGCCGAGGTGGGCGCGCTCGACCTGCACGGCCGGGCCGAGATCGGGGTGGCCGTGGTGGCCGCCGAGGCCGCCCACGTCCGCGACGTGCTCGACTCCTGCGAACGCCTGATCGCCGCCCGCCCTGAGATCGACCTCCTCTCCGTCCGTCGCGACCTCCACACCCCGGAATCCTGACCCGCCCCCGGTCTCGCCCCCCGCCCCCGCCCTCGCCCTCGCCCTCGCCCTCGCCCTCGCCCTCGCCCTCGCCCTCGCCCTCGCCCTCGCCCTCGCCCTCGCCCTCGGCCTCGGCCCCGCCCTCGCCCTCGGCCTCGGCCCCGCCGCCTCGCCCAGCCGCCCAGCCTGCCCTAGGCCCCGTTTCGGTGATCAAGAGATTTGAGTCAGGATTCAGCGGGATGCTGACCTGAACCTCTTGATCACCGGGGCGGGGGAGGGGTGGCCGGGGCGGGTGGGGAGCGGGGTGGGGTTGAGCAGGCCGGGTGAGTGGGCGGGCGGGTGTGCCGGGTGGGGGAGCGGGGTGGGTGGGGTGGGTGGGGGTGGATCGCGGGTAGTGTTCGGGTGTTGGGTGGTTGGTTCGGTGGCGTTCGGCGTTGCCGCTCCGGCCGCGGGAGGAACGCCCTGGAGGTGGGGGACATGACTGATCCGGCCAAGGTTCGCCGGCACGCCGAGCGGATCCGGGAACTGGTCGCCTCGGTGGTGCGGAGCCAGATCAAGGACCCCCGGCTCGGGATGGTCACCATCACCGACGCCCGGATCACCGCCGACCTGCGCGACGCCACCGTCTTCTACACCGTGCTCGGTGACGCGACGGCCCAGGCGAGCACCGCCGCCGCGCTGGAGAGCGCCAAGGGGATGCTGCGCAGCACGGTCGGCAAGGCCCTCGGACTGCGCCACTCGCCCTCGCTGACCTTCGCCCTGGACGACGTACAGGACCAGGTCAAGCAGATCGACGACCTGCTCGCGCAGGCCCGTAACGCCGATGCCGAGGTGCAGCGGCTGGCCGCGCAGGCGAAGTACGCGGGCGACGCCCAGCCGTACCGGGTCGACGAGGACGACGACGACACGGACGACGACGCCGTCGATGCCGACCCGTCCGTGACGGACCGGCGGTGACCGCCGCCCCGGGCACGGCCGACGGGCTCCGCACCGGGTCGCCGTCCACCGGCCCCGGCGACGACGACTGGGCGGCCGCCGTCGCGGCGGTACGCGGCCTGCCGGCCGATGCCCGGGTGCTGCTGATCTGTCACGTCAATCCGGACGGTGACGCGCTGGGCAGCATGCTCGGCTTCGGGCTGGGCCTGCGTCGGCTCGGCGTACGCCGGTTGCAGGCCACCTTTCCGGGGCCGCCCGAGGTGCCGGAGCCGTTCCGCTGGCTGCCCGGGATCGACCTGCTGGTGCCGGCGGCCGAGGCGTACCCGGATCCGGATCTGGTGATCTGCTTCGACGCGGCGGCGGAGTCGCGTCTCGGTGACCTGGTGGACCGGCTCGACACCGCCGGCACGGCGGTGGTCCTCGACCACCACGCCTCGAACACCGGTTTCGGCACGGTGCGCCTGGTGGACCCGGGGGCGGCGGCCACCTCGGTCGTCGCCGCGCAACTCCTCGCCCGGCTCGACGTGCCGCTGGACGCGGAGATCGCGGCGGGCCTCTACGTCGCACTGACCACCGACACCGGTTCGTTCCGGTTCGCGGCGACCACGCCGGAGGTGCACCAGCTCGCGGCCCGGCTCCTCGCCACCGGCCTGCGCCCGGGTGACATCTCCCGCGAGGTCTTCGACACCCGGCCGTTCGGCGCGGTCCGTCTCTTCGGCGAGGTGCTGGGCCGGTCCCGGCTCGAACCGGAGGCCGCCGCCGGTCACGGTCTGGTCTGGACGCAGGCCACCCTCGACGACCTGACCCGGCACGACCAGCGACCGTACGTGTTGGAGTCGCTGATCGACTCGGTGCGGTGCACCGCCGAGGCGGACGTGGCGTGCGTGCTCAAGCAGGTCGGGCCGGACGAGTGGGCGGTGTCGATGCGCAGCAAGGGCGCGGTCGACGTCAGCGCGGTGGCGGTGGCTCTGGGTGGCGGGGGTCACCGCTTCGCCGCCGGGTTCACCGGACGTGGCGACGTCGAGCAGGTCGTCGCCCTCATCCGAGCCGAGCTGCCCGGTGCCCTGACGGGGGGCCGCGCCGATGCCGACGGGTGTCGGTCTTCCCGCACAGGGTGAGCCCGGGGAGAATCGGACGATGGAGCAGCCGCACGAGATCGCCCTGGAAGCCTCCCGTACCTGGGACAGGCCGGTGGTCACCGTGCCGGTGCTGGCCTGCATCTCCCTGGTCGGCGGGCAGTTTCCGTCGTTCTCCGCACAGGCCAACCTCTGGACGTTGAGCACCGGTGGCGCGCTGATCTGGCTCGGCCTGGGCAACCGGGTGCAGCGCCGCCCGGCGCCGCGCCGGCTGGGCCGGGGCGCCGTGTGGTGGCTGCTCCCGGCGGCGGTGTTCGGTGTCCTCGAGGGTGCCACGTTCGTGATGTCCGTCGGGGACGATTTCCCCACCTTCTCCCGGCTGGCCGACCCACTGTTGGAGGACGAGCTGGTCCGTTCGGCGGCCTGGTTCGCCTGGTTGGCCGCGTTCTGGGGGTTGGTCCGGCGATGATGCGTACCCTCGCCATCGGCGGGTTCCTCGCCTCGCTGGTGCTCTTCGCGGCGGTGGAGTGGGCCGCCCGCCGGGAGGGCTCCCGGATCCCGTCGCTGGGTGACGTCTGCGCCTACGTGATGCGGTACGAGGTCGGCCCGGTGCCGGTCGGCCGGATCGGGGTGTTCGGGTTCTGGTGGTGGCTGGGCTGGCATTTCCTGGCCCGCTGAGCGTCCACCACCCGCACCCGGACGGGCCGTCCCGCTGACCGTCGCCGCGTCGACGGGCCGTCCCGCTGACCGTCGCCGCGTCGCGGCTGCCGCCCCGGTGCCGTCGAGCCCCATCGCCGTCGCCTCCGTGTGCGGTCGAGCACCGGTGCCGATGCCGCTGGCCCGCCGTCGACGTGTCGAAGACTGGCGTGGGGTCGACACGTGCGGATTGCCTGCTCTCCTGCTCTGCCGACGGCGGCGGGCTGCGCGGGGTCGGTTCGGTCACCGGCGCGGTCGTCCTGACCGGTTCCTCCCATCCGGTCCAGATGGCGGGAAGAGTGGACAGCATGTGGAAAGTAAACGTTAACTTGGGAAAGGCCGACGTCGCGTCGCGACGCAGGTCGTGGGCGGTGGTGCCACACCCGGTGCCGCCTCCCTCCAGGGTCTGACCGACCCGGGCTCACGCTGCCAGGCGAGCCGTTCCGGTGATCCCGGGCCGCCCTCCCGGCGCTCAGCAGGACCGCCCGTAGGGCCACCTGTTCCGGTGACCCGCACCCTGGAAGGACACCGCCATGGCGACCAAGCCCAAGACCGAGACCACCGACGAGGCCCGCGAGCAGATGCGTCGCGCGTTGCAGACCTCGATGGACACCCGGCAGTGAACTGACCTACCGAGGGTGACGCTGACTCGTCGGCGTCACCGCAGGCCGCCGGCGGGTCTTCCTGCCGTCGGACGGCCCAGATCATGACGGCGACGCCTGTCCGGGGCCGGCACTCCTGCTCCGCCGCTCGCCGTCAGCGAATACTCGACCCCGAGGTCGACGGCCACCGCGCTGACCACACCACGCGGGCCGCCCCGGTGGTCCCGGGCGGTGTGACGATCCCCCTCGGGCACGCGGCAGCGCCTTCCGCCTCGGTGGCTCCGGCGGTGTGACGATCCCCTCCCGGAGCGCGCAGCAGTGTCCCGCCCCCGGCACGCGCCGTGGTGCCGACTGGTCGTCGGCAGTTCGGGCACCGAGCCGGTGGCGATGCCGGTGAGCCGGGTTCTCCGGCCGTCGGGTGGTGCGGGTACGCCGAGTCCCTCGGCCGTCGGATGTTGCGCCTCGGCCCTCGGCCGTCGGGTGCTGCGCCTCGGCCCGTTCGCGCGGTGGGCGTGGTCCGCCGCCCGTCACCTCGTCGGCCTCCGGGCTGGCCGGGTCTGGTGTGCGGGGCCCCGACAAGGGAGTACGGCCGACGGGTGTGCGACCGCCGTGTGGGCGGTGCCGCCGGGACCCCACCATTCGTTCCGCCCTTGCCGCCGGACTCCCACCATTCGCTCCGCCGTTGCTGCCATCGCCATCGCCATCGCCACCGCCATCGCCGCCGCCACCGCCGGGCGGCGGCGGTGTTCTCGTTCCCCTCAGGTGCTGCCTGTTGCCGGGAATTGCGCGACGACGAGCAGGAACGCCACCGGTCGGCTGTTTCGTCGAGCCGGACGCGTAAGGAATGACGGCTATTGTGATCCTTACCTGATCATGGCAGGATCGGTTCCGATGACCACCTCCGTCACCCCACCCGTCGTCGCCACGCCGCGCCGGATCGCCGCGCTGGCGCTGCCCGCCCTCGTGGTGCTCGCCGCCGAGCCGCTCTACGTCCTGGTCGACACCGCCGTGGCCGGGCACCTCGACCGGGTGGCGCTCGCCGCGCTGGCCGTCGGTGGCACGGTGCTGACCCTGATCGCCTGGCTGGGCACCGTGCTGGCGTACGGGATCACCGGGCGGGCGGCCCGCCGGTTCGGCTCGGGGGACCGGTCCGCCGCCGTGGCCGAGGGCGTGCAGGCCTCCTGGCTGGCCTTCGGCGTGGGGGTGCTGGTCGCGCTCGGCATGCAACTCGGCGCCGGCCCGCTGACCGACCTGCTCGCCGGGCCGGGAGACGTGGCCGACGCGGCCGAGCGGTGGCTGCGGGTCGCCGTGCTCGGTGCTCCCGGACTGCTGCTCGCCGCCGCCGGCAACGGCTGGCTGCGCGGCGTGCAGGACACCCGCCGGCCGCTGTGGTTCGTGCTCGGCCCGAACCTGCTCTCCGCGCTGCTCTGCCCGGTGCTGGTCTATCCCGTCGGCTGGGGGTTGACCGGTTCGGCGGTGGCCAACGCGTTCGCCCAGACCATCGCCGGCGGGCTGTTCGTCGCCGCGCTGGTCAGCGAGCGGGTGGCGCTGCGCCCCCGCCCGGCGATGCTCCGCCAGCAGCTCATGCTCAGCCGGGACCTGCTGGTCCGGGGCATCGCCTTCCAGGCCAGCTTCCTGTCCGCCACCGCCGTCGCGGCCCGGTTCGGCGCGGCGGCGGTCGGCGCGCACCAGATCGCCGTACAACTGTGGTTCCTCACCGCTCTGCTGCTCGACGCGCTGGCGATCGCCGGGCAGGCGCTGGTCGGCGCGGCGCTGGGGGCGGGCGATGCGGCCGGCGCCCGTGCCCTGGCCCGCCGCCTCGCGTTGCTCGGGGCCGCGTGCGGAGTGACGTTCGCGGTGCTCATCGCCGTCGGGGCCGGCGTCGTGCCCGGCCTGTTCAGCTCCGATGCCCGGGTACGCGAACAGGCCATGGTCGCCTGGCCCTGGCTGGTGGCGTTGCAACCGCTCGGCGGCGTGGTGTTCGCCCTCGACGGGGTGCTGATCGGCGCGGGCGACGTGCGTTACCTGCGCAACCTGACGATCGTCGCGGCGTTCGGCGGGTTCCTGCCGGCGATCTGGCTGACCTACGCGTTCAACCTGGGGCTGGGCGGCATCTGGGCCGGGCTGACCCTGTTCGTGCTGTTGCGGCTGGCCGCCCTGCTGTTGCGGCTGCGCTCCGGCGGCTGGGCGGTGGTCGGCGCCGTACGAGGCTGAGCAGGGCGGGAGCGGCCGTCGGGCACGGTGCCGTGGTGCGTGGCGGGTGTCGTGGTCGCGGGCGTCGCCGTGCGGTGACGGGGGCGGCCGGCCCGTCTGGCAGGCTTGGCGGTCGTGAACGGTGACGGTCTGATCGTGGTCGACAAGCCCGGCGGCATGACGTCGCACGACGTGGTGGCGCGGATCCGCCGGTTGGCCCGGACCCGCCGGGTCGGGCACGGCGGCACGCTCGACCCGATGGCCACCGGGGTCCTGGTGATCGGGGTGGGGCGGGCCACCCGGCTGCTGACGTACGTGATCGGGGCCGGCAAGAGCTACACCGCGACGGTCCGGCTCGGCCAGTCCACCGTCACCGACGACGCCGAGGGTGACGTGCTCACCAGCACGCCGGCCGGTGAGCTGACCGACGCCGCGATCCGGGCCGCGTTCGGGCCGCTGACCGGCGAGATCGACCAGGTGCCCAGCGCGGTCAGCGCCATCAAGATCAATGGTGAGCGGGCCTACAAGCGGGTCCGGGACGGGGAGAGCGTCGACCTACCCGCCCGCCGGGTCACCGTGCACCGGCTGGACGTGCTGGCCATCCGTCGGGACGCCCCGGACGTGGTCGACGTCGACATCGACGTCACCTGCTCGTCGGGGACGTACATCCGGGCGCTGGCCCGCGACGCCGGCCGGTCACTGGGCGTCGGCGGGCACCTCACCGCGCTGCGGCGGACCGCTGTGGGCAGTTTCACCCTCGCCGAGGCGGCCACCCTCGCCGCCCTGGAGGAGCGGGCGCCCGAGGTGGTCAACCTGCCCCTGGACACCGCCGCCGGCCGGTACTTCCCCCGCCGGGACGCCGGGGTCGACGAGGCGCGGGTGCTCTCGCACGGTGGCCCGCTCGACCCGGTGGGTATCGCCGGGCCGTACGCCGTCTTCGGACCGGACGGCGGCCTGATCGCTATCGTCAGCGAGCGGGACGGCCGGGCCCGGGCGGAGATCGTGCTCGCCCCGGCCTGACCGGTCGCCGACCAGCGCCGACGGCGGCGGGTGGGTCGGCGACGGACGGCACGGCGCGACGAGCGGGGACAGCGGGCGGGACGGCCCGGTGGTGGTGGGCACGGTGGGCCGGTCAGCGGCGGAGCAGGGGAGGAGCGGCATGCAGCGGTGGCGGGGGTACGAGGCGACGCCCGGTGGGTGGGGGCGGTCGGTCGTCACCATCGGCGTCTTCGACGGCGTGCACCGAGGGCACCAGGCGACCATCGGGCACGCCGTGGCCCGGGCCCGGGAGCTGGGCATCGGTTCGGTGGTGGTGACCTTCGACCCGCACCCCGTCGAGGTGGTCCGCCCCGGTTCGCACCCGGCCGTGCTCACCGAGCCCGCCCGCAAGGCCGAGCTGATCGAGGCGCTCGGGGTCGACGTGCTCTGTGTGGTGCCGTTCACCAAAGAGCTCTCGCTGCTCCCGCCCGAGGCGTTCGTGCACGACATCCTGGTCGAGCACCTGCACGCCGCGCTGGTGGTGGTGGGGGACAACTTCCGGTTCGGGCACCGGGCCGCCGGGAACGTCGAGCTGCTGGAACGGCTCGGCCGTACCTCCGGCTTCGAGGTGGAGCACGCCCCACTGGTCGCCGCCGCCGGGACGGTCTTCTCCTCGACGTACATCCGGTCCCGGGTCGAGGAGGGTGACGTGGCGGCGGCAGCGGCGGTGCTCGGCCGGCCGCACCGGCTCGAAGGGGTGGTGGTCCTCGGCGACCAGCGCGGCCGGGAACTGGGCTTCCCCACCGCCAACCTGCGCTGCCCGCCGCACGCGGCGGTGCCCGCCGACGGGGTCTACGCCGGTTGGCTGGTGCGCGGGGGGACCGAGCGGCTTCCGGCGGCCATCTCGGTCGGCACCAACCCGACGTTCGCCGGTCGGGAGCGCCGGGTCGAGGCGCACGTCCTGGACTTCTCCGGCGACCTGTACGGCGAGTACGTCGCCCTGGACTTCGCCGCCCACCTACGCGGCCAGATCCGGTACGACGCGATCGAGCCGCTGCTCGTCCAGATGGCCGAGGACGTCGAGCGGACCCGCCGGGCGGTCGCCTGACCCGCCGGGCGGTCGGCGGGCCGGCGGGCTCGGCGGCCTCGTCCGGATCCGCCGTCGGGGCCGGCGCGTGGGCCTTGACCGGGCGGTTCGGCGACGGGCTGGTAAGGTGGCGGTGACGTCGGATGACCGACGCGGGGCCTCGCGTGCCTGCACGACGCCGCGGGTGCGAGGTTCGTTCGTCCCCGGTCCACTCGGATCCGTACGACGGACATCAGTTGTCAACCCACCGAAACAGGGAGAACATGGCGCTCGACCAGGAAGCCAAGGCCAAGATCCGCGCGGAGTACGCGACCGCCGAGGGCGACACCGGTTCGCCGGAGGTGCAGGTCGCGGTCCTCACCAAGCGGATCGCGGAGCTGACCGAGCACCTGAAGGTGCACAAGCACGACCACCACAGCCGCCGTGGGCTGCTGCTGCTGGTCGGTCGGCGTCGCCGGCTGCTCAACTACGTCCAGAAGAAGGACATCAACCGCTACCGGTCGCTGATCGAGCGGCTCGGCCTGCGTCGATGACGTGACGGGGGAGTGGCCACCGGGTCGCTCCCCCGTTCCGCGCACCACCAGAAGAAGAGGGCCGCGCGACCACCCGACAGGGAGCCGGTCAGCGTACCGGTCTCCGGTAGTGGCCCCCGGGCAACCCGGCATCATGCCGTCCACCCGGGCGCTTCGATCGAAGACCGGCCGTCTGAGCAGCTCCGGTGTCGTGGGCCCACGACGCGAAGGAGTACCACCGCACATGACCGAGACCAACCTCGGCACCGAATCCCGTACCGCCGTGATCGACAACGGGTCGTTCGGCACCCGTGAGATCACCTTCTCCACCGGCCGGCTGGCCCGGCAGGCCGCCGGCTCCGTCGTCGCCCAGCTCGGCGAGACGGTCGTCCTCTCCGCCACCACCGCCGGTAAGCACCCGAAGGAGCAGTTCGACTTCTTCCCGCTGACCGTCGACGTCGAGGAGCGGATGTACGCCGCGGGCCGGATCCCCGGCTCGTTCTTCCGCCGCGAGGGCCGGCCCAGCGAGGACGCCATCCTCACCTGCCGGCTGATCGACCGGCCGCTGCGCCCGTCGTTCGTCAAGGGCCTGCGCAACGAGGTCCAGGTCGTCGAGACCGTCCTCGCGCTCGACCCGCAGCACCCGTACGACGTGGTCGCGATCAACGCGGCCTCGATGTCGACCAAGCTGTCCGGCCTGCCGTTCTCCGGCCCGATCGGGGCGACCCGGGTGGCCCACGTCGACGGCCAGTGGGTGGCCTTCCCGACCCTGGAGGAGCTGGCCCGCGCCACCTTCGACATGGTGGTGGCCGGCCGCGCGCTCGACGACGGCGACGTCGCGATCATGATGGTCGAGGCCGAGGCGACGCCGAACGCCGTCGCCCTGATCGCGGGCGGAGCGACCGCCCCGACCGAGGAGATCGTCGCCAGCGGCCTGGAGGCCGCCAAGCCGGCGATCCGCGAGCTGTGCCGGGCGCAGAGCGAGCTGGCCGAGGTCGCCGCCAAGCCGGTCACCGAGTTCCCGGTCTTCCTCGATTATCAGGACGACGCCTACCAGGCGGTGGCCGACCTGGTCCGCGCCGAGGTGGCCGAGGCGCTCCAGATCGCCGGCAAGGCCGACCGCGAGGAGGCCCTGGACCGGATCAAGGCCAAGGTCGCCGAGGAGCTGGGCGGCCGGTTCGAGGGCCGGGAGAAGGAGCTGTCCGCCGCCTTCCGGTCGCTGACCAAGTCCGAGGTCCGCAACCGGGTGCTGCGCGAGCAGGTCCGTATCGACGGCCGGGGTCCGCGTGACATCCGGGCGCTGACCGCCGAGGTCGGCGTGCTGCCCCGGGTGCACGGTTCCGCGCTGTTCGAGCGGGGCGAGACGCAGATCCTCGGGGTCACCACGCTGAACATGCTGCGCATGGAGCAGATGGTGGACACCCTCTCGCCGGAGAACCGCAAGCGCTACATGCACAACTACAACTTCCCGCCGTACTCGACCGGTGAGACCGGCCGGGTCGGCTCGCCGAAGCGGCGGGAGATCGGCCACGGCGCGCTGGCCGAGCGGGCGTTGCTGCCGGTGCTGCCGACGCGCGAGGAGTTCCCGTACGCGATCCGGCAGGTCTCCGAGGCCCTCGGCTCCAACGGCTCGACCTCGATGGGTTCGGTCTGCGCCTCGACGCTGGCGCTGCTGTCGGCCGGTGTGCCGCTCAAGGCGCCGGTGGCCGGCATCGCGATGGGCCTCATCTCCGACGAGGTGGACGGCAAGACCCAGTACGTGACGCTGACCGACATCCTCGGCGCCGAGGACGCGTTCGGTGACATGGACTTCAAGGTCGCCGGCACGCCGGAGTTCGTCACCGCGCTCCAGCTCGACACCAAGCTCAACGGCATCCCGTCCGACGTGCTCGCCGCCGCGCTCCAGCAGGCGAACGAGGCCCGGCAGACCATCCTCGGCGTGATGCAGGCGGCGATCGAGGCGCCGGCCGAGATGTCGGACTACGCGCCGCGGGTCACCACCGTCAAGATCCCGGTGGACAAGATCGGTATGGTGATCGGCCCGAAGGGGCAGACCATCAACGCCATCCAGGACGAGACCGGCGCCGAGATCTCCATCGAGGACGACGGCACGATCTACGTCGGCGCGACCAACGGCCCGTCGGCGCAGGCCGCCGTGGACCGGATCAACGGGATCGCCAACCCGACCCTGCCCAAGGCCGGCGAGCGGTTCCTCGGCACGGTGGTCAAGACCGCCGCGTTCGGGGCGTTCATCTCGCTGCTGCCCGGCCGGGACGGCCTGCTGCACATCTCCAAGGTGGGCGACGGCAAGCGGGTCGAGCGGGTCGAGGACTTCCTCAACGTCGGTGACAAGGTCGAGGTGGAGATCGCGGACATCGACGCCCGTGGCAAGATCTACCTGGACAAGGTCCGTCCGGAGGGCGCCGAGGCGCCGGCCGCCGGTGAGGCCGGCGAGGCCGCCGGTGGGGACCGTCCGGCCGGCCGCGGTGGCGACCGGGGTCCGCGGGACCGTGGTGACCGGGGCGGTGACCGGGGTGGTCGTGCCCCGGAGCGCGGCGAGCGCGGCCCGGGTGGCGGCGAGGGTGGCGACGGCGGCGAGCGTCCGCGTCGGCGTACCCGGCACAGCTGAGCAGTGACCGGCCGGGTGACGACGTCGTCGTCGCCCGGCCGGTGCGTTTCCCTCCCACCCCTCGTCTCCCTCCCACCCCTCGTCGCACGGAGAGCAGGTTTGCGTGAGCCGTTCGCCGTTCCCCCCGGCTCGACGGCCGGTGACCCCGCCCGGTGCCGTCCGGCACGCCACCGCCGGGCAGGCCGGTCGCGCCGGCACGGCGTCCCGGGCGGTCACCCGCACGATCAGTGACGACCCGTTGGGTGGGACCGTGCGGCGTACCGTCCTGCCGAGCGGCCTGCGGGTGCTCACCGAGGCGATCCCGACGATGCGCAGTGTCTCGTTCGGCATCTGGGTCGCCGTCGGTTCGCGGGACGAGACCGGCCCGCAGGCGGGTGCCGCGCACTTCCTGGAACACCTGCTCTTCAAGGGCACCCACAAGCGCACCGCGTTGGAGATCTCCTCGGAGATCGAGGCGGTGGGTGGTGAGACCAACGCCTTCACCACCAAGGAGTACACCTGCTACTACGCCCGCGTGCTGGACGAGGACCTGCCGCTGGCGATCGACGTGATGTGCGACGCGGTCGCCGACTCGCTGCTGGAGCCGGCCGACGTGGAGACCGAGCGCGGGGTCATCCTCGAAGAGATCGCCATGCACGACGACGAGCCCGGCGACGAGGTGCACGACCTGTTCGCCCGCGCCGTCTACGGTGGTCACCCCCTCGGCCGGTTGATCTCCGGCACCGAGGAGACGGTCACCCCGATGACCCGCCGGCAGATCCAGGGCTTCTACCGTCGCCGCTACACCGCGCCGCAGATCGTCGTCGCCGCCGCCGGCAACCTCGACCACGCCGCCGTGGTCCGGCTGGTCCGCCGGGCGCTGCACGGCACCCCGCTGGACACCGCCCCGGCCGAGCCGGGCACGCCCCGGCCGACCACCCCGACGGTACGCACGAAGCCGGCCACCGTCCTGGTCGAGCCGAAGGAGACCGAGCAGGCGCACGTCATCCTCGGCTGCCCCGGCATCGACCGGGTCGACGACCGGCGGTTCGCCCTCGGGGTGCTCAACAACGTCCTCGGCGGCGGGATGTCCAGCCGGCTGTTCCAGGAGATCCGCGAACGCCGTGGCCTGGCCTACTCGGTCTACTCCTACGCCAGCCAGTACGCCGACAGCGGCCTGTTCGCCGTCTACGCCGGCTGCGCGCCGGGCAAGGTCGACGAGGTGCTCCAGCTCACCCGCGCCGAGCTGGCCCGGGTGGCCGCCGACGGGCTCACCGGGGCGGAGGTGGCCCGGGGCAAGGGGATGAGCAAGGGCTCGTTCGTGCTGGGCCTGGAGGACACCGGATCCCGGATGAGCCGGCTGGCCAAGGGCGAGTTGCTCTACGGCGACCTGACGCCGGTCGACGAGCTGCTGGCCCGGGTCGACGCGGTGACCGTGGCCGACGTGAACACCCTGGCCGCCGAGCTGCTGAGCCGGCCGATGTCGCTGGCGGTGGTCGGCCCGTTCGGGGAGCGCGACTTCGTCGGCTGAGCCCATTGCGGCCGGGTCGGCTGAGCCCGCTGCCGGCGGCGGGTGTGGGACGGTGGTGGTCCGGCGGTGGGCCGCGTCCCGATTGGGATAGGTTGTGCCCCGTGACTGAGGAGCAGACGAAGGGCCGGGACGGGTCGATCCGGGTGGGTGTGCTGGGTGCCCGGGGCCGGATGGGCGCCGAGGTGTGCCGGGCCGTCGAGGGGGCCGACGACCTGGACCTGGTGGCCGCCGTCGACCAGGACGAAGACCTGTCCGCCGTCTCCGCCGCCGAGGTGGTCGTCGACTTCACCACCCCGGACGCCGTGATGGACAATCTGCGCTGGTGCGTCGACCGGGGCGTGCACGCCGTGGTCGGCACCAGCGGCTTCACCGGGCAGCGGCTCGACCAGGTGCGCGGCTGGCTGGCCGACCGGTCCGACGTCGGGGTGGTGATCGCACCGAACTTCGGCATCGGCGCGGTGCTGATGATGCAGTTCGCGGCCCGCGCGGCCCGGCACTTCGAGTCCGTGGAGATCATCGAGCAGCACCACCCGCGCAAGCTCGACGCGCCGAGCGGCACCGCCACCCACACCGCCCGGCTGGTCGCCCAGGCCCGTGCCGACGCCGGTCTCGGCCCGGCCCCCGACGCCACGAGGGACGAGGTGCCCGGCGCGCGGGGCGCCGACGTCGAGGGGGTACGCGTGCACGCGGTCCGCGCCACCGGCCTGCTCGCCCACCAGGAGGTGCTGTTCGGCACCCTGGGCGAGACGCTGACCATCCGGCACGACTCGTACGACCGGGTGTCGTTCATGCCGGGGGTGCTGCTGGCGGTGCGGTCGGTGCGGCAGCGACCGGGCCTGACCATCGGCCTGGACGCCCTGCTCGACTAGGCCACCGCGCCGCGCCGTAACGCGCCCCGCCCCGCTGTCCGGCCGCGCCGCCCCGCTGTCCGGCCGCGCCGCCCCGCTGTCCGGCCGCGCCGTACCCCGCCCCGCCGAGCGGCAGAGCGGGCCGTGGTCGCCGAACTCCGCCGCTGAGCCCTCGGCGGTGTCACTCCTGCTCGATCACCGACAGGATGTTGCCGGCCGGGTCGGTGAACCAGGCGATCGTCGGCCCGTTGTCGCGCATGATCCCCCGGTCGTCCTGCGGGAACCCCGGGTACCGGGCGAACCGCACCCCCCGCGCGGTCAGCTCGTCGACGGCCCGGTCGACGTCGGGGACCGGGAAGTTGAGCACGGTGAACGTCGCCGGCACGTGGTCGGCCTTCGGGTAGACCACCACGTCCCGGCCGCCGGCCAGGTGCAGCCTCAGCAGCCCGCCGGGGCCGCCGAGCTGCGACACCCGCAGGTCGAGGGTGCCGGCGTAGAAGTCCCGCGCCCGGTCGGTGTCGTCGGCCGAGAACCCGCTGAACGCCTTCGTCTCCCGGAACATGCTCGTCTCCCTCGTTGCCGCCCGTATCCTGACGGTCTACCAGGTGGGGCCGACACGACCGGCCGCGACGCGGCGGACCGGCTCGGGGTCAGGGCGTGTCGGCCGGCTCGGCGGGGACCGCCACGTGCAGCCGTACCTGGCCGACGAGCATGTCGTCGACGTCCAGCGCGCGGGCCGCGCCGTCCGGCTCCCAGCCGGTGCTGGTGAGGAACCGGCGGGTCGCCTCGTCCCCGTCGAACGCCCAGGCCACCGCGTGGGTGAACCCGTCGGCCCGCCAGCCGTCCACGACGGCGGCGAGCAGCCGGCTGCCGTGCCCGCGTCGGCCCCAGCGCGGTTCGACCAGCAGGTCGGTCACCGCCGCCACCCCGGCCCCCAGCGCCGCCGGCGGCTCGCCCGGGGCGAGCGCTTCGGCGTCCGCCGGCCCGGAAGCCGCGAAACCCACCAGATAGGATTGCTCGGCCTGTTCCACGGCGACGAGCACCCGGTGCGTGGCCGAGGGCGGCTCCTGCACCGCGGCGCTCCACCGCCGGGCGAGCCACGCCTCGTCCAGGTTGTCGAGCACGTGCCGGGGCAGCAGTCGACGGTACGCGACCCGCCAGGTCGCGAGCTGCACACGGGCGATCTCGGCGGCGTCCTCCGGACGCGCCGGGCGGACGAACCCCAGAGCCATGGCACGAAAGCCTAGGCCACAGCGAGGGAGACGACGGTGGCGCAGGGTGCCAGGCGGACGACCGGGCAGGTCGTCGCGGTGGTGGTGCTCGCCGTCGCGGTGACCGCCTTCCTGTCCGTGGCGGCCGTCCGGCACGGTTTCTTCGACCTCAAGGTCTACTACGGGGCGCTGCACTTCTGGGTCCACGACCACGGCGAGATCTACGACTACCTCAAGCCCGGCACCCAGTACGGCTTCACCTACCCGCCCTTCGCGGCCCTGGTGATGCTCCCGATGGCGTACCTGCCGTGGCCGGTGGCGATCGCCGTCAGCGTGGCGGCCACGGTGGTGGTCAGCGCGGTGCTGGTCTGGTGGCTGCTCGACCCGGTCGCCCGGCGGGCCGGCTGGACCCGCTGGTTCACCCTGGCGGTGGCGCTCTGCCTGGCCGCCGCGTTCGAGCCGATGCGCGAGACGGTCAACTTCGGCCAGGTCAACATGCTGCTGCTCTTCCTGGTGGCGGTGGACCTGCTGCGGCTGCTGCCGGCCGGCAACCGGTGGGCCGGGGTCGGCATCGGGCTGGCCACCGCGATCAAGCTGACCCCGGGCGTCTTCATCGTCTATCTGCTGGTCACCCGGCGGTTCCGGGCCGCCGGTACCGCGGTGGCCGCCGCGGCGGCGGCCACGCTGCTCGCCGCCGGTCTCTTCCCCGACGCCGCCCGGGAGTTCTGGACGTCGGCGCTGTGGAACACCGACCGGGTGGGCGAGCTGGCGTTCGTGTCCAACCAGTCGCTGCGCGGGGTGGTGGCCCGGCTGAATCCGGAACATCCGAGCACCCTGGCCTGGCTGACCCTGGTGTTGCTCACCCTGGTCGTCTGGGCCTGGCGCTGCCGGGCCGCCGTGGCGGTCGGCGACGAGGCCACCGGGCTGGCGCTGACCGGCGCGGTGATGTGCCTGGTCAGCCCGGTCACCTGGGTGCACCACCTGGTCTGGCTGATCCCGGCGCTGATCCTGCTGGTCGACAATGCCGTCGCCGCCCCCGCCGGCGGCCTGCGGCGGCGGGCGCTGCTCGCCCTGGCGGCGGTCGGCTACGCGCTGCTGTGCAGCCGGATCGTCTGGGCCTGGGAGAAGGACTTCACCGGGGTCACCGGCTTCCTGGGCAGCAACACCTACGTCTGGATCAGCCTCGCGTTGCTGGTGCTGCTGCCGGTCCGGGCCTGGGCCGCCCCGGTCGGCGGCCGGGGTGACGGGCCGTCGAGCCCGGTCGGGTCAGCCGGGGAGCCGGCCGGTGTAGCGCAGCTCGTCGAGGTGGACCGGGGGTCCGCCGCCGGCCAGCGGCACCGGGTAGCGGGACCGTCGGCCGTCGGCTGACAGGCCGGCCCGCTCGTAGAACCGGCGGGCGCGGGCGTTGTCGGCCAGCACCCAGACCCGGTACTCCCGCCAGCCGCGTGCCGCCAGGCCGTCCCGGGCGGCGGCGAGCAGGGTCCGCGCGGTGCCGTCGCCCCAGTGCGCCGGCTCCACGTAGATCGCCAGCAGTTCGCCGTACGTCGGGTCGAGGTCGCCCCGGTCCTGGTTCCTGCGGTACGGGCCGAACGTGGTGAACCCGGCCGGCACCCCGTCGATCTCGGCGAGCAGGGTGGTGAACGGGTGCTCCGGGTCCGCGGTGCCCAGGTCCCGTCGGCGCTGCGCCCAGGCCACCGGGTTGAGCCGGGCCAGCACCTCGGCCGGCATGAAGCCGGCGTACCCGGCCTGCCAGCCGTGGATGTGCACCCGGGCGATCGCCTCGGCGTCGTCCGGCTCCTCGCGGCGGATAGTGAGCATGTGTCCGTTCTATGCCCCGGCGGGCGTTCGGTCCAGTACCCGGTCCGGTGTCGTACCGCTGGTCTAGGGTCGTCGGCGATGGCCGCACCGGAATCGCTCTCGCTCGCCCAGGCCCGGCGGATGGCGCTCGCCGCCCAGGGTTTCGCCGACCCGCCGCCCACCGGGGCGCCCACCCGCCGGCACCTGCGCCGGGTGCTCGACCGGGTCGGGTTGATCCAGATGGATTCGGTCAACGTGCTGCAACGCGCGCACTACCTGCCGCTCTACAGCCGGCTCGGCCCGTACCCGACGAGCCTGCTCGACACCGCCGCCTACCGTCCGCCCCGGGAGCTGTTCGAGTACTGGGGACACGAGGCGTCCCTGGTGCCGGTGGGGCTGCACGCCGCGTTGCGCTGGCGGATGGCCAAGGCCCGCGACGACGCCTGGGGCGGGATGCGGCGGATCGCCCAGGAGCAGCCCGAGCTGGTCGCCTGGGTCCGCGACGAGGTGGCCGACCGGGGGCCGCTGACCGCCGCCGAGATCGAGCACGACGCGCCCCGGGAGACCGGCAACTGGGGGTGGAACTGGTCGGCGGTGAAGCGGGCGCTGGAGTTCCTGTTCTGGGCCGGGGAGGTCACCGCCGCCACCCGTACCCCCTCCTTCGCCCGCCGGTACGACCTGCCCGCACGGGTGCTGCCGGCGGCCGTGCTGGACGCGCCCACGCCGACCGACGCCGAGGCGTACCGCACCCTGGTCGCGGTGGCGGCCCGGTCGCTCGGGGTGGCCGCCGAGCCGGAGCTGCGGGACTACTTCCGGCTCCCGTTGGCCGGCGCCCGGCAGGCCGTCGCCGAGCTGGTCGAGGCCGGTGAGCTGGTGCCGGTGACGGTGCCGGGGTGGCGGCAGCCGGCCTGGCGGCACGTCGACGCCCGGCTGCCCCGCTGGGTGCGGGTCAACACCCTGGTCAGCCCGTTCGACCCGCTGGTCTGGGAGCGGGCCCGCACCGAGCGGCTGTTCGGCTTCGGCTACCGGATCGAGATCTACGTGCCGGCCGCGCAGCGGGTGCACGGCTACTACGTGCTGCCGTTCCTGCAGGGCGAGCGGTTCACCGCCCGGGTCGACCTCAAGGCCGACCGGAAGGCCGGGGTGCTGCTGGTGCCGGCGGCCTGGCAGGAGCCCGGCGTCGACCCGGGGGAGACGGCCGTCGCGCTCGCCGCCGAGCTGCGCCGGCTCGCCGGCTGGCTCGGTCTGGACGCGGTCGCCCCACCGGCGGCGGGCGACCTGGCGGCCCCGCTCGCCGCCGCGCTGCATCGTCTCACCGGTGTACCGTGAGGTCGTGACGAGCGTTGACGGGCCGACCGGGCCGAGCCGGTCGGGGCAGGACACCGATCCGATGCCGCCCGGCTCCTGGTCGGCCGGGCCGGGCCGGACAGCGCAGGGCACCGACCCGGTGCCGCCCGCCCCCTGGTCGGCCGGGCCGCCCGTGGCCTGGCAGCAGCCCGAGCCGGACCGGCTGACCCGTCTCGTGGTCCGGCTCTACGACCGTTCGCCACGGTGGGCGGTGCCGCTGGCCGCGCTCGGCTGTGTCGGTGCCGGGATGGCGTACGCGCTGATGAGCGGCCCGACCACCAGCGACCCGGACGCCCCACCGAGCTGCCTGCTCAAGCTCACCACCGGGCTGGACTGTCCGGGCTGCGGGGGCACCCGGGCGCTGTGGTACCTGCTGCACGCCGACCTGCCGGCCGCCGCCCGGCACCACTTCCTCTTCGTCTTCGCGGTGCCGTTCCTGGCCTACCTCTTCGTCGCCTGGGCCGGTAAGCAGGCGTTCGGCTGGCGGCTGCCCGAGCTGCGGCTCAGCTCCCCGGTGATCGGCGGTTTCCTCGCCGTCTGGATGGCCTTCTCGGTGGTGCGCAACCTGCCCTGGGCACCGTTCACCGCCCTCTACGTCTGATCCGCCGTCCCCGGGGAGACGTTGGCCACCCGTCGCCGCCCCCGGGTCGAACTGTCCATGATCTCGCTGGTCAGCGCGGTGGCCCGGGTTTCCCCGCGGTCCGTCGGGCCACTACAGTCGCAGGAATGCCGGAGATGGTGCAGCCCCAGGTGCAGTTGATCGCGTGGACCCAGTTCCAGGCCCCCGACGACGTGCCGTGGTCGACCGACGCCGAGGGCGGCCAGGCGCTCGCCGAGTTCGCCGGCCGGGCCTGCTACCAGAGCTGGTCCAAGCCGAACCCGGCGACCGCCACCAACGCCGGCTACCTGGCGCACATCCTGGAGGTCGGTCACCTGTCGGTGCTGGAGCACGGCAGCGTGACGTTCTACTTCACCGGGGTGTCCCGCTCGTTCACCCACGAGCTGATCCGGCACCGGCACTTCTCCTACTCCCAGCTCTCCCAGCGCTACGTCCCGGAGCGGGACGCGGCGATGGTCGAGCCGGCGGTGATCGCCGACGACCCGGAGCTGCACAAGCGGTTCGTCGAGGCCGCCGAGGCGAGCGTCCGGGCGTACACCGAGCTGCTGGAGGGGCTGGAGCAGCGGTTCGCCGACGAGCCCAACCCGACGCTGCGGCGCAAGCAGGCCCGGCAGGCGGCGCGGGCGGTGCTGCCCAACGCCACCGAGACCCGGATCGTGGTCACCGGCAACTACCGGGCCTGGCGGCACTTCATCGGGATGCGGGCCACCGAGCACGCCGACGTGGAGATCCGCGAGCTGGCCGTGGAGTGCCTGCGGCAGCTCCAGCGGGTCGCCCCGAACGTGTTCGCCGATTTCGTGGTCGCCACCCTGCCCGACGGCACCGAGGTGGCGACGAGCCCGTACGCACAGCTGTCCTGAGCCCTTCCCCACCGGACGTCCGGTGCTCGTCCGCTAGGTTGTGAGCATGACGCACGACCACCCTGCCGCCCCCGACCGGGCCACCCCCCGTCCCTTCGGGCGACTGCTCACCGCGCTGGTGACCCCGTTCACCGCCGACGGCTCCCTCGACCTCGACGGCGTGGCGCGGCTGGCGACATACCTCGTCGACGAGCAGGGCAACGACGCGCTGGTGGTCAACGGCACCACCGGTGAGTCGCCGACCACCACGGACGCGGAGAAGGAGTCCCTGGTCCGGGCGGTGGTGGAGGCGGTCGGTGACCGGGCGCAGGTGGTGGCCGGGGTGGGCACCAACGACACCCGGCACACCATCGAGCTGGCCGCCACGGCGGAGAAGGCCGGGGCGCACGGCCTGCTGGTCGTGACGCCGTACTACAGCAAGCCGCCGCAGCGCGGCCTGCTGCGGCACTTCACCGCGGTCGCCGACGGCACCGGGTTGCCGGTGATGGTGTACGACATCCCGCACCGTGCCGGGGTGCCGATCGAGACCGAGACGCTGGTGCGGCTCGCCGCGCACGAGCGGATCGTCGCGGTCAAGGACGCCAAGGGCGACCTGACCGCCACCAGTTGGGTGACCAGCCGCACCGACCTCGCCTTCTACAGCGGCGACGACGCGCTGACCCTGCCCACCCTGGCGGTCGGCGGGGTCGGGCTGGTCGGCACCTCGACCCACTTCACCGGCGCGCTCGCCAAGCGGATGATCGAGGCGTACGAGGCGGGGGACACCGGCACGGCGCTGACCCTGCACCGGCGGCTGCTGCCGCTGTTCACCGGGATCTTCCGCAGCCCGGGGACCATCCTGGTGAAGGCGGGCCTGAACGCGATGGGCCTGCCCGCCGGGCCGGTGCGTCCGCCGCTGGCAGACGCCACCGACGACGAACTGGCCCTGCTGCGCGCGGACTGCGTGGCGGCGGGCCTGGACCTGCCCGAATGACCGAACGACACGACGGACGCCGGGTTACGGCGTCGCAGAATGAGGTGGACGCGTGACCGAGGCGCAATTCGAGGGTGAACTGCCCCCGCCACTGCCCGAGGGCGGCCTGCGGATCATCCCGCTCGGCGGACTCGGTGCCATCGGTCGGAACATGACCGTCTTCGAGTACGACGGCAAGCTGCTGATCGTCGACTGCGGGGTGCTCTTCCCCGACGTCGAGCAGCCCGGCGTGGACCTGATCCTGCCCGACTTCGGGCCGATCCTGGACCGGCTGGCCGACGTGCAGGCGATCGTGCTGACCCACGGTCACGAGGACCACATCGGCGCGGTGCCGTACCTGCTCGCCCACAAGCCGGACATCCCCCTGGTCGGCTCCCAGTTCACCCTGGCCCTGGTCGAGGCCAAGCTGGCCGAGCGGCGGATCCAGCCCTACACGCTGACCGTGCGGGAGGGTGGTCGGGAGCGGCTGGGTCCGTTCGAGTGCGAGTTCTTCGCGGTCAACCACTCGATCCCGGACGCGCTCGCGGTGGCCGTGCGTACCCCCGCCGGCCTGGTGCTGCACACCGGCGACTTCAAGATGGACCAGCTCCCGCTGGACGGCCGGATCACCGACCTGGCCGGCTTCGCCCGGCTCGGCGCGGAGGGCGTCGACCTGCTGCTGTCGGACTCCACCAACGCCGAGATCCCCGGTTTCGTCACCCCGGAGCGGGAGATCGGGCCGGTGCTCGACTCGATCTTCGCGAAGGCACGGGGACGGATCATCGTCGCCTCGTTCGCCTCGCACGTGCACCGGGTGCAGCAGGTCTTCGACTCGGCGCTGGAACACGGCCGCAAGGTGGCGCTGATCGGCCGGTCGATGGTCCGCAACATGGGCATCGCCCGTGACCTCGGCCTGCTCAACATCCCGGCCGGGCTGGTGATCGGGATCGAGGAGGCCACCACGCTGCCGCCCGACCAGATCGTGCTGATGTCCACCGGGTCGCAGGGTGAGCCGATGAGCGCGCTGGGCCGGATGGCGAGCGGCGACCACCGGCACATCACGATCGCCCCCGGTGACACCGTCGTGTTGGCCTCCTCGCTGGTCCCCGGCAACGAGACCTCGGTCTACCGGGTGATCAACCGGTTGGCCCGGGCCGGCGCGGTGGTGGTGCACAAGGACGTGGCCAAGGTGCACGTCTCCGGGCACGCCCCGGCCGGCGAGCTGCTCTACCTGCTCAACGTCGTGCGGCCGAGCAACCTGATGCCGGTGCACGGCGAGTGGCGGCACCTGCGGGCGCACGCCCGGCTCGGCATCGAGTCCGGTGTCGCCCCGGACCGGGTGGTCATCTGCGAGGACGGCGACGTGGTCGACCTGGTCGAGGGCCGGGCCAGCGTGGTGGGGCACGTGAAGAGCCGGTACGTCTACGTCGACGGCCTGGCCGTGGGCGACGTCAGCGAGTCGCTGCTCACCGAGCGGCGGATCCTCGGCGACGGCGGGTTCATCGCCACCACCGTGGTGGTCGACTCGGTCACCGGCAAGGTGGTGGCCGGTCCGACCCTGTCGGCGAAGGGCTTCTCCGAGGACCCGGCCGCGTTCAACCCGGTGATCCCGCTGGTCACCGAGGCGCTCAACCGGGCCGCCGCGGACGGCGTCACCGATCCGCACCAGCTCCAGCAGATCGTCCGGCGCACCGTGGGGCGCTGGGTCAACGACGCGTACCGCCGCCGTCCGATGATCGTCCCGACCGTCGTGGAGGTCTGAGCGGGGTCGTCGTACCGACAGCGTTGCGGGCCGGCCGCCGTCGTCACGACGGCGGCCGGCCCGCGCACCTGCGGTGCGTTCAGCGGTGGTGCAGGGTGGCCGCGATCAGGTTGGGATCGGTCGCGGTGGTGTAGGCGGCGCTGGCCACCAGGAGGGTGTGCCCGCGTACGGCCACCGAGGTCGGGTTCTGGAGCCCGTCGGCACCGGTCAGCAGGGTCCGGGTCCGCCCGTCGCGGTCGATGCCCACCACCGTGTTCGGGCCGTTGAGGGCGGCGACCACCAGGCCGTCGGGGGCGAAGGTGAAGTCGTCCAGGCCGACCAGGCCGGTCGCCCTGGTCTCCACCCTCCCGGCCCGGCCCTGCCGCAGCGGGATCCGCAGCAGGGTGCCCTGGTCCAGGTTGGTCACCCAGACCGCACCGCCGCGCACCTTGACGCCGTTGACGCCGAGGAACCCCGTCGCGGCGAGCGCGGACGCCGACGACCAGACCCGGGCGGCACCGCCGGCCAGCGGAACGGTCGAGACGGTGCCGAGCACCGAGTCGGTGACGTAGAACGTCCTGCTCGCCGGGTCGAGGGCGAGGCCGTTCGGTAGCCCTGCCGCCGGCAGCGCGGCGATCCGCCGGGGCTGCTGGCCGGGCGGCATCCGGTAGAGGCCGGTGCTGGCGGCGTCGCCGCTGGCGTACAGGAAGTAGAGCGTGCCGTCACCGGTCCGGACGAGGCCGGTGGTCAGCGCGAAGCCGAGCACGGGGGTGGCGACGCCGCCGTCGGCCGGGGCCGGCAGGGTGGCCAGCACCCGGGTCCGTCCGGCCCGGTCGACGGCGGCGACCTGCCGGGCCGCCGCGAACGTGAGGTAGGCCGTGCCGTCGGGGCCGAGCGCGATGTTCTCCGGTAGCTGCCCCTTGGCCAGGTCGAAGTGGGTCACGATCCGCGCCGCCGGGGCCGACCGGGCAGGGACGACGGGAGCCGACCGGGCCGGGGTGACGGCGGCGGTCGGGGTGCTCGCCGGTGCCGGATCCGCCCACGGTACGACCAGGGTGCCGGCCGCCGCGACGGCCACCGCGAGGGTGAGGATTCTTCTGCGCATGGTTCGTCCTTCTGGTGAGGGGTCCGCGAGTGGACCCGGTATCGGGCGTGGACGATCCGGCACCCGTTCGGGTGCCCTCGTCCTACGGTGTCGCCGCGGCGTCGGCCGACCGGACCGTCGGGTCGGTCGCCGGCCCGCCGGGCCGGAGGGGACGGCAGCACCACGCTGCCGCCGGTGGGGCGGCGGCGGGTCGGCCGTGGGCGGGTGGGCAGCGGGCCCGCCGTGGGTGGGCAGGAACCCGTCAGCCGCAGGTGGGCGGGGAGGCCCGCCGTCGGTGGGTGACGGCGGTCAGCCGTGGGTGGGCAGCGGCTGCCGGACGGTGGCGCGGCCGGTGACCGCGGCGTGCACGAGCAGCGTCATCGCCGCCTGCGACGGGGAACCCGGTGCGGTGGTGGCGACGACGACCGCCTGGTCGTCCCCGGTCCGCAGGGTCTGTTGGGTGACGGTCAGCTCGCCGACCACCGGGTGCCGCATCGTGTAGCCGGCGGCGCCGCCGGCCTTGACCCGGTGGTCGGCCCACCCGGCGGCGAACTCGGGGCTGCGGACCGCCAGCTCGCCGACCAGGGCGGCGAGCAACGGGTCCGCCGGGTGCTGCCCGGAGGCCATCCGTAGGGTCGCCACCACCGCCCGTGCCTTGGTCGGCCAGTCGACGTACAGGTCACGGGTGTGCGCGTCGAGGAAGACCAGCCGCGCCATGTTGGGCCGCCGGTCCGGCCGGTCCACCACCGCCGGGTCCAGGTGACCGGCGAAGAGGGCGTGCCCGGCGGTGTTCCAGGCCAGCACGTCGAGCCGCCGGCCGAGCACCAGCACGGGCACGTCCCCGAGCGCGGCGACGAGCTGGCGTACGGCCGGGTCGATCCGCTCCGGCGGCGGCCGGCGGGCGGCCGGACGTCGGTGCCCGGCGGCCAGCCCGGTCAGGTGGTGGCGTTCCGTGTCGTCGAGGCGCAGCGCCCGGCTGAGCGCGTCCAGCACCTCGGGTGAGGCGTTGGTGGCCTGCCCCTGCTCCAGCCGGGCGTAGTACGAGGCGCTCACCCCGGCCAGCAGGGCCAGCTCCTCCCGGCGCAGCCCGGGAACGCGCCGCCGCCCGCCGTAGGTGGCCACCCCGGCCTCCTCCGGGCTGAGCCGGGAGCGGCGCGAGCGGAGGAACTCGCCGAGCTGTCCTGATGCCTGCATGACTCCCAGTATCGGCACCGGCCACCCGGCCAACCACACCCTGTCAGGGGTAGGCAGGGCGGCCGGGAGCGTGACGGCGCGGACACGTTCCGTCGATATGTGTGGATCTGCTCAACCGGGCGGTGTCCGTTTCCGTACCTCTGTCCGGCGGGCGTACCCCGCGTCGGCCGGGAGGAGCATGACGGATGGACCGCAGACGGATGACAGCGATCGGCGTCGTGCTGGCGGCAGCGGGCCTGACGGCGGCGGTGACCCTGCCGTCGTTCGCCGGTGACCAGGGCACGCCGAACGCCGGTGGAGCCGACGCGAGGGCCACCGGCGGGGTGGCCCCCGAGGTGGTGGACGCCCTCAGCCGCGACCTGCGGATCAGCCGGGACCAGGCGGTCCGGCGGCTGGCCGCCGAACAGCAGGCCGCCGGGCGGCTGGCCGGGCTGCGGGCCGCGCTCGGCGACGCCTACGGCGGGGCCTGGATCAGCGGCGACGGGTCGACCCTCAACGTGGCGGTCGCCGACCCCGCCAGGGCCGACCGGGTCCGGGCCGCCGGTGCGGTGCCCAGGCAGGTCGACCGTGCGGTCGGCGAGTTGGACGCGGCCAAGAGCCGGCTCGACTCGGCGGGCCGGCAGGCCTCGCCGGCCATCACCGGCTGGTACGTGGACGTCGCCACGAACTCGGTGGTGGTGCTCGCCCAGCCGGGTGCCGAGGCGCGGGCCCGCCGGTGGGCGGCGGGCAGCGGGGCACCGGCCGACGCGGTGCGGATCACCACCTCCCGGGAGCAGCCGCGCCCCCTGTTCGACCTGGTCGGTGGCGAGCCGTTCTTCATCAACGACGTGGGGCGCTGCTCGATCGGCTTCTCGGTGGTGGGCGGGTTCGTCACCGCCGGGCACTGTGGTCGGGTCGGCGACCGGACCACCGGCTTCAACCAGGCCCGGCAGGGCGTCTTCGCGGCGTCGTCGTTCCCCGGGGACGACTGGGCGTTCGTGCGCACCAACGGCCAGTGGACCCCGCAGGGGGTGGTGAGCGACTTCAACGGCGGCGTGGTGCCGGTCAACGGCTCCACCGAGGTGCCGGCCGGCGCGTCGATCTGCCGTTCCGGTTCCACCACGGGGGCCCGCTGCGGTGTCGTCCAGGCCCGCAACGCCACCGTGAACTATCCGGAGGGGACCGTCACCGGGCTGACCCGCACCGACGTCTGCGCCGAGCCGGGCGACTCCGGTGGCTCGTGGATCTCCGGCGACCAGGCGCAGGGCGTCACCTCCGGCGGCTCCGGTGACTGCACCGTCGGCGGGGTCACCTTCTTCCAGCCGGTCAACGAGATCCTCCAGCGCAACAACCTGACCCTGGTGACCGCCAACGGCCAGCAGGACGCGCAGCCGCGGGTGAACACCCGGCAGCGGGCACGGACCGCCGGCGCGGCGGTGCGCTGACCTCCCGCCCCGGACCCGGCCGCCGTCGGCGTGGCCGGGCCGGGGCCACCGGTACCGCGGCCCCCGACCCCCACCGCCCGGTGGTCGGGGGCCGCTCCGGGTCCGACCCCGACTGGTCGTGCCCGGCCCCGGCGCTCCGTGCCCGGCCCGCTGGCCGGGTCCGCCCCGCCGGCCGGTTCAGGGGGCGGCGGCCGGGTCAGGGAAGGGCGGCGACGGCCCTGGCGTACGCGACGCCGGTGCTCACCGCCGCGTCGACCAGGATGCCGAGCTGTGTCGGGGCCACCCCGTACGCCAGGTCGGTGGTGACGTCGCCGGCCAGCACCAGTTCACCGCCGGGCAGCTCGTGCACGTACGCCTTGGGCAGCAGCCGGTCGTGGTTCCAGGCGTTGCAGAACTCGTACGCCTCGGCGAGCCGTCCCGCCGCCAGCCGCCGGGCCGCCACCACCCGGGCGTGCAGGATCTCCCCCTGCCTGCCCACCTGGGAGAACTGGATCACCGCGTCGTCCCAGCGGCCGACCACCACGCCACCGGCGTCCACCGCGTACACGTCGCCCCGGGCATCGAGCACGGCGGTGAGCTGCGCCAGGGTCAACGGGGCCGGCTCCCCGGCCGAGGGCGGGAACGGTCCGTCGTCCGGTTCGTCGACGCTCTCCCACGCCGGCACCGGCACCGGGTCACCGGTCGGCCGCTCGGCCAGCCAGGCGGCGATCCGGCCGGCGTGGTGACCGGTGCCGTTGCGGGCGTCGAAGCTGCCCGCGAGCCGGGTCGCCACGGCCAGCAGGTCGGTGCCGAGGGTCGCCACGTCCAGGTCGGCGGTCGGCCGGTCGGCGTGGCCGGGGCGGTGCACCCGTCGACCGTCCCGGCCGGACTCGACGGCGAGCGCGCAGACCAGCGCCCCGGCGGCGGCGAACTCCAGCGCCGACAGGTCGTCGTACGGGTGGTCCAGCCGGGGCAACTGCTCGGCGAGGATGTCCAGACCCCGCTCGGGGTGCCCGGCCAGCGCACAGAACCGCAGCTGGGCGGCCAGGTACGGCAACGCCCGCCGTTCCCGCCGGTGCCGCCGGTACGCCCGCGCGTGCGCCGCCCCGGCCCGTGCGCCCGCCCCGGTGCGCAGCCACGGCAGCAGGCCCACCGCGAGGGCGCCCTCCGGCTGGTCGGTGCACTCGACCACGGCGTCGAGCACGGGTCGCAGCGCGTCCAGGGCCGCCCGGTCGTCCCCCCAACCGGCCAGCAGCTCCGCCCGCCGGACCGGCAGACAACCGGGGCAGCCGGCGGCCGGGTCCTGGTCGGTGGCCGTCCACCGGTCGTACCACCGGCGGGCGGTCGGCTCGTCCCCCCGGTGGTCGGCGAGCCGGCACCGCAGCTGGGCGACCACGGCGGCGTCCTCGCCGACCCGTCGGGCCAGCGCGTCGAGCAGCGCGTCGGCCTGGGTCAGGCCGATCCGGGGGGTGCCGATGGCGGCCTCCACCGCCTGCCGCAGGTGCCGCCGCAGCAGCTCCGCGTCGCCGGGGCGGGCGTCGAGCAGGCCGGGGGACCGGTCGACGGTGGCCAGCAGGCGGCGTACCGGCTCGACGATCCGCCACCGTCCCCCGCCCCGCAGGTACGCCTCGACCAGCGCGAAGCGGGCGTCCAGGGCGGAGTGCGGATCCCCGATCGCGTCGGCGCGGGCGGCGATCCGGTCGAGTTCGGCCAGCCGGGTCTCCCCGTCGGGCAGCTCCGCGGCGTCGGCGAGCGCGGCCGCCAGGCCGGGATCACGGTGGACGGCCGGCCGGTCCGTCGGGGGGTGGAACTCGGCGGTCATCCGGGTGTCCCGCCGGGCAGCAGGCCGACGGCGGCGGCGAGCTGGCAGCCGGTGGTGATGCCCCGGTCGAGGAGCTGGTCGAGCTGGTGCGGGGTGACCCCGCGTTCCAGATCGGTGATCACCTCGCCGCAGACCTGGGCCCGGCCGTCGTCGTCGACGTGCACGAACGCCTTGGGCCAGAGCCGGTCGCGGTTCCACGCGTTGCAGAAGGCGTAGAGCGCCGGCACGTGGTCGATGCCGAAGGTCGGTGCCGCCAGGGTGCGGACCTGGAGCAGCTCGCCGAGGGCGCCCTGGCGCAGGAACCAGATCAGGCTGTCGTCCCAGCGGCCGAGGAGGTCGCCGTCCTCGTCGGTGACCACGGCGTACCCCCGGTGGCGCAGCACGGCGACGACCAGCTCGGCGGTCAGCGGACGCAGGGCCTGCGGGTCACCCGCCAGGGGGTCCGGACGGTCCGCGAAGGCAGGCGACGCCATCGGGCATCCCTTCTGAGGCGAATAACACGTCTGCGGGCGTGGTCCGTGCTGCGACGCGCGGACACGACCCGGAAAAGCGGCGATCTGCCGGGTAACGCCGTTACGGTGACTCTATGGCGGGCCGTACCTCTCAGGCGAGCCGGCGGCGCGGCGCGTCGCCGCGTGGCACCACGAACAGTCGTGCCCGTCAGCCGGCGAAGAAGACCACCCGGGCGACGCCCCGCCGGCGACCGGCGGCCCGGCCCGCTCCGGCGGCGTACGTCGGACGGGCCGTCGGGGCACTGTGGATGGGCCTGGCACACGGCGTCGGCTGGGGCTTCCGGGCCGCCGGCCGGCAGGCCGCCTCCGCCCGGGACCTGGACCCGGAGCACCGCCGCGACGGCGCCGGACTACTGCTGTTCGGCCTGGCCATCCTCAGTGCGGTGGGCATCTGGTTCTCCGGTGCCGGCCCGCTCGGCGCGCGCCTCGCCGACACCGTGCGGCTCTTCCTGGGGGCGATCGCGGTCGTGGTGCCGGTGCTGCTGATGATCGGCGCCTGGCGGCTGATGCGTACCCCGTCGGACCCGGAGCACCGGGGGCGGGGCCTGGTCGGCTGGGGTTCCATGCTGGTCGCCACGGCGGCGATGCTGCACATCGGACAGAACCCGGTCGACCCGGTGCAGCGGGACTACGCCGGCGGCCTGATCGGCGCGGGCGTCGGCGACCTGCTGGAGCGGGCGGTGACCGCCTGGGTGGCCATGCCCCTGCTGATCCTGCTGCTCGTCTTCGGGCTGCTGGTGGTCACCGCCACCCCGATCAACCGGATCCCGGAGCGGCTCGGCCTGCTCGCCGGCACGCTGGTCGCCCCGCCCGAAGCCCCGGCGGAGGAGGTCGCGGAGCCGACGGAGACCGCCGCCAAGCCGGCCCGCCGCCGGCCCCGCAAGGCCGCGCCGCCGCCGGTCGACCCGGACGACTTCGACGACGTCGGCCCGGAGGTGGATCTCCAGGAGACGATCGTGCTGCCGCGCCGGCCGGCGAGCCGGGTGCCGGCCAGCCGCAAGCCGGTGGAGCCGCCCGAGCACTCCGCCCCGCCCACCCGGGCCGAGCAGCTCGCGCTGACCGGGCTCGCGGGCGACTACGTGCTGCCACCGGCCAACATGCTCACCGGCGGCGCGGCCCCGAAGACCCGCAGCAAGGCCAACGACGAGGTGATCGCCGCGCTGACCGGCGTCTTCGACCAGTTCGGGGTGGACGCCGAGGTCACCGGCTTCACCCGGGGCCCCACCGTCACCCGGTACGAGGTCGAGCTGGGGCACGGGGTCAAGGTGGAACGGATCACCCAGCTCTCCCGCAACATCGCGTACGCGGTGAAGTCGCCGGACGTGCGGATCCTCAGCCCGATCCCGGGCAAGAGCGCGGTCGGGGTGGAGATCCCCAACACCGACCCGGAGAACGTCGCCCTCGGCGACGTGCTGCGGTCCCGGGCCGCCACCAGCGACCACCATCCGATGGTGGTGGCCCTCGGCAAGGACATCGAGGGCGGCTTCGTGGTGGCCAACCTGGCGAAGATGCCGCACATTCTGATCGCCGGGGCCACCGGTGCCGGCAAGTCGAGCTGCCTCAACACCCTGCTGGTGTCCATCCTGACCCGGGCCACGCCGGACGAGGTGCGGCTGCTGCTGATCGATCCCAAGCGGGTCGAGATGACCGGGTACGAGGGCATCCCGCACCTGGTCACCCCGATCGTGACCAACGCCAAGAAGGCGGCCGACTCGCTGGAGTGGGTCGTCCGCGAGATGGACATGCGGTACGACGACCTCGCCGCCAACGGGGTCCGGCACATCGACGACTTCAACCGCAAGGTGCGCAACGGCGAGATCAAGGCCCCGCCGGGCAGCGAGCGGGAGATGCGGCCGTACCCGTACCTGCTGGTGATCGTGGACGAGCTGGCCGACCTGATGATGGTCGCCCCGCGTGACGTGGAGGACTCGGTCGTCCGGATCACCCAGTTGGCCCGCGCCGCCGGCATCCACCTGGTGCTGGCCACCCAGCGGCCGAGCGTCGACGTGGTCACCGGCCTGATCAAGGCGAACGTGCCGTCCCGGCTGGCGTTCGCCACCTCGTCGCTGGCCGACTCCCGGGTCATCCTCGACCAGCCGGGCGCGGAGAAGCTGCTCGGCCGGGGCGACGGGCTGTTCCTGCCGATGGGCGCGTCGAAGCCGGTCCGCATCCAGGGCGCCTGGGTGACCGAGCGCGAGATCGCCGACGTGGTGAAGTTCTGCAAGGACCAGCGGGAGCCGGAGTTCCGCTCCGACGTGCTGGCCCCGGCGCAGGACAGCAAGAAGAAGATCGACGAGGACATCGGCGACGACCTGGACCTGCTGGTGCAGGCGGTGGAGCTGGTGGTGACTTCGCAGTTCGGCTCGACCTCGATGCTCCAGCGCAAGCTGCGGGTCGGCTTCGCCAAGGCGGGTCGGCTGATGGACCTGATGGAGACCCGGGGGGTGGTCGGCCCGTCCGAGGGTTCCAAGGCCCGCGACGTGCTGGTCAAGCCGGACGAGCTGGAAGAGGTCCTGGACGGGCTGCGCGGCGACGTGGACTGAGCCTGCGGGGTGCGCCGGTCGGGCGTACCCCTGACCGGGCCGGGACGTGCGACGGGCCCGCCGGAAGTCCGGCGGGCCCGTTCGCGCAGGGCGTGGTCAGCTGTTCAGCATGGCGCTGACGAGTACGAGGCTGAGGACGATGGCGGCCACGTTCGCGGCGGCGGCGTACCAGCCCAGCGGCTTGTCGCCGAGGACCGCGCCGACGATGCCGAGCGCCAGGCCGATGATGCCGAAGATGACCGGCGCGATCAGCAACGCGACGACGGCGAAGACGAACGCCAGGATGGTGCAGATGCGGGCGGCGTTGGTACGCGGGCGGGCGGGGGCGTGGATGTCGGCCATGACGTCCTCCGTGGTCGGGATCATCGGTAACGGTGTTGATCGCTCACTACCCACACCGGACGGAAACTACGCACCGGGCGGCGACCTCCCACCGCGTGCCCGTCGGCGTCGGTCCGGGAATTCCGGTCGATCCGGGGCCTGCCGGTGTGGCAGGGTCATCCGATGCCGGCATCCCGTCGTGACCTGTTGCGTACGCAGTTCGACCTGACCTGGTCCCTGTTCGAGTACCACCTCGAACGCCTGGAGCCGGCGGACCTGCTCTGGGAGCCCGTGCCGCACTGCTGGACGATGCGTCCGGGTGCCGACGGCGGGTGGGTGCCGGACTGGGCGGACGTCGAGCCCGACCCGGTCCCGGTCCCGACGATCGGCTGGGTCACCTGGCACATCGGCTGGTGGTGGACGGTTGCTGTGGACCATGCGTCGGGGCGTCGGCCGCGGGAGCGTACCGAGATCGGCTGGCCCGGTGACCGGGACGGGACGGTGGCATGGCTGGGCGACCTGCGTACCGCGTGGTTGGCGGTGTTCGACCAGCTCGGCGACGCCGACCTCGACGCGACCGCGTCGTTCCCGTGGCGGGACGACCCGGCGTACACCGTCGCCCACCTGGTCGCCTGGGTGAACGCCGAGCTGATGAAGAACGTCGCCGAGATCGGCCAGCTCCGGCTGCTGCGGCACGCGGGCCGGCCCTGACCCGTCGGGCGGTCCCCGGGAGCGGGGCCCGGCGGCCGGGACCGGCCGTTCACCGGCAGCCGGCCCGGCCGCTTCCGTGGCGCGGCTCAGTGGAAGAGCTTGAGGCCGACCACGCCGGCCACCACCAGCAGCAGGCTGAGCAGCCGGGGCAGGCTCGTCGACTCGCCCAGCGCCACCATGCCGACCACGGCGGTGCCGACCGCCCCGATGCCGACCCAGACCGCGTAGCCGGTGCCGACGGGGATGTCGCGCAGCGCGTACGCCAGACCGGCCATGCTGGCGACCAGGGTGACCGCGAAGACGGTCGAGGGCAGCGGCCGGGTGAACCCGGCGCTGCGGTCGAGGGAGACCGCCCACGCGGTCTCCAGGAGTCCGGAGAGCACCAGCACGATCCAGGCCATCGGGCATCACCTCGGGGCGTCGGTCCCGGGCCGTGGCCGGGGACGAGTCGGTTCGGTACGGGGCGTCTTGGCCTGACCGGGTACGCCCACGACTCGTCCGGGGTGACCGCGCGGGCCACCACGACCGACGCTAGCACCGCCGGGTGCCGGGGTGGGGTGATCCCTCCCACCACATCTTGAGCTGAAGTCAGCTTCAGGTTGCAGCATGACGGCATGACGCTGCTCTTCGACGACCGGCAGGTCGCCGCCACCCTGGACGCGCCGACCACCGTCGCGGCGATGCGGGAGGCCCTGCTGGCCGCGCACAGCGGCCGGCTCGTCGCCCCGCCCCGGGCGTCCGCGCCCCTGGCGGGCGGCCGGATGGTGCTCACCGCCGGGCAGCTCGCCGACGAGTGGTACGGCTTCCGCTCCTACGACACCCTCGGCCACCCGGCCGGCGGGCAGCTGGTGGTGCTGCACGACGCCCGGACGGGGGCGGTCCGGGCCATCGCCGTCGGCGCGGAGCTGGGCTCCCGGCGTACCGGCGGGCTGGGCGCGGTGGCGGTCGACGCGCTGGCCCGCCCGGACGCCACCACCCTGGGCGTGATCGGCTCGGGCGGGCAGGCGTGGACCCAGGTCTGGGCGACCGCCGCCGTCCGGCCGCTGCGCGAGGTGACCGTGCACAGCCGCTCGACGGCCCGCCGCGAGGCGTTCGCCGCCCGGGTCCGCGCCGAGCTGGGGATTCCCGCCCGCGCCGTCGGTTCGGCCGCCGAGGCGGTCCGTGAGCGGGACGTGGTGGTCCTCGCCACCACCAGCGTCACCCCGGTGCTGGCCGCCGCCGATCTCGCCCCGGGCACCCACGTCAACACCGTCGGCTTCAAGCAGGTGCACCGGCACGAGTTCGGCACCGACCTGCTCGACGCCGCCGACCTGCTGGTCACCGACTCGCCGGCCCAGGCGGCGGCGTACGACCCGCCGCTGCTGACCGCCGTCGGGCCGTACCGGGGGAAGGTGCGGGACCTGGGGGCGGTGCTGGCCGGTGCGGTCCCCGGCCGGACCGGCGCGGACCAGGTGTCGGTGTTCTGCTGCACCGGGCTGGCCGGCACCGAGGTCGCCCTGCTGGACCGGCTGGTCCGGGTCGGTGCGGCGGCGGTCTGACCGTCGTCACGGTGCCCGCCGCGCGGTGGGGCGCGACGGTTCGCCGGTCACCGGAACCGCCAGGCGGGTGCGTCACGATCAGCTTGCGGTTGCCGTGAGCGTTCCCGGCGTGTCGGGTGCATTTCCGTCAGGTGATCGACGACCGGTCCGGCGGGGGAGGGTGAACCGGCCGACACCGCCCGCCGCCGTCGGTCAGGCCCGCTCCCGCGCCCGGTACCCTCGGATGGTGTCTGCCACCCCCACGCCCGCCAACGCCGGCCCGTCCCGCCGCGCCCCGGAGCAGCCGCCCGCCGACGGCCGCCGGGTCGCCCTGCTGACCCTGGGCTGCGCCCGCAACGAGGTCGACTCGGAGGAGCTGGCCGCCCGGCTGCACGCCGACGGCTGGCAGGTCACCACCGACGGCGAGGGCGCCGACGTGGTGGTCGTCAACACCTGCGGGTTCGTGGAGAAGGCCAAGCAGGACTCGATCCAGACGCTGCTGGCCGCCGCCGACACCGGGGCCAAGGTGGTCGCCGCCGGCTGCATGGCCGAGCGGTACGGCCGGGAGCTGGCCGACAGCCTCCCCGAGGCGCAGGCGGTGCTCAGCTTCGACGACTACCCGGACATCACCGCCCGGCTCGACGCGGTGCTGGCCGGCGAGGCGGTCGCCGCGCACACCCCCCGGGACCGCCGCGAGCTGCTGCCGCTCACCCCGGTCGCCCGGCGGGAGTCGGCGGTGTCGCTGCCCGGCCACGGCACCCCCACCCGGGCCACGGTGGAGACCGACGAGCACACCCCGGCGCACCTGCGGCAGGTGCTGCGGCGCCGGCTCGACACCGGCCCGGTGGCCTCGCTGAAGCTGGCCAGCGGCTGCGACCGGCGGTGCGCGTTCTGCGCCATCCCCGCCTTCCGGGGTGCGTTCGTCTCGCGTACCCCCGACGAACTGCTCGCCGAGGCGGAGTGGCTGGCCAAGACCGGCGTCCGCGAGCTGGTGCTGGTCAGCGAGAACTCCACGTCGTACGGCAAGGACCTGGGCGACCCCCGGGCGCTGGAGAAGCTGCTGCCGCAGCTCGCCGCGATCGACGGCATCGTCCGGGTACGGGCCAGCTACCTCCAGCCCGCCGAGACCCGTCCCGGCCTGGTCGAGGCGATCGCCACCACCCCCGGCGTGGCCGCGTACTTCGACCTGTCGTTCCAGCACTCCAGTGAGCCGGTGCTGCGCCGGATGCGCCGGTTCGGCTCCACCGACCGGTTCCTGGAGCTGCTGGCCGGCGCCCGCGCCCTGGCCCCGGAGGCGGGCGCGCGGAGCAACTTCATCGTCGGGTTCCCCGGCGAGACCAAGCAGGACGTGGCCGAGCTGACCCGCTTCCTGACCGAGGCGCGGCTCGACGCGATCGGCGTGTTCGACTACAGCGACGAGGACGGCACCGAGGCCGCCGGGCTGCCCGGCAAGCTCTCCGCCGCCACCGTCAAGCGCCGCTACGACCGGCTCGCCGCGCTCGCCGACGAGCTGTGCTCGCAGCGGGCCGAGGAGCGGCTCGGCAGCACCGTCGAGGTGCTGGTCGACACGGTCGACGACGGCGTGGTGGAGGGCCGGGCGGCGCACCAGGCCCCCGAGGTCGACGGCTCGACCACCCTGGTCGCCCCGGTCGGCGGCGGGGTCGACCTGGCCGCGTTGCGCCCCGGCGACCTGGTCCGGGCCACGGTCACCGCGACCGAGGGCGTCGACCTGGTGGCCGTGCCGGATGAGATGATCTCGGCGGCGCCCGGCGCGGAACGGTGACGGTGCGCCCGGACGGAGCGGGGGAGCCAGGTGGGGCGGTGCCAGGTGGGCCTCGACGGCCGGAGCGGGGTCCGGCGGTGACCGGGGCGGCGGAGTCCGCGCCGCCGGTCGCCCGGGTGCCGGTGCTCAACGCGGCCAACGGCCTGACCCTGCTGCGGCTGGTGCTGGTGCCGGTCTTCGCGGTCTCGGTGACCGCCTCCGGGATGACCCACACCGGGTGGCGGATCGCCGCCTGCCTGATCTTCGCGTTCGCCTCGATGACCGATCTGGTGGACGGCTGGATCGCCCGCCGCTTCGGCCTGGTCACCTCGGTCGGCAAGGTGGCCGACCCGATCGCCGACAAGGCGCTCACCGGCGCGGCCCTGGTGCTGCTCTCCGTCTACGACCGGCTGCCCTGGTGGGTGACGGTGCTGATCCTCGTCCGCGAGCTGGGCATCACCGGGCTGCGGTTCTGGGTGATCCGGCACGGGGTGATCGCGGCCAGCCGGGGCGGCAAGCTCAAGACGGCGTTGCAGATCCTGGCCATCGCCTGGTACCTGTGGCCGATGCCGGCCGCCCTCGCCGCCGTCGGTCCCTGGATCATGGCCGCCGCCGTGCTGGTCACCGTGGTCACCGGCTTCGACTACGTGGCGCAGGCCGTGCGCCTGCGCCGCCCCCGCCCCTGACCGGGGGCTCCCCGCCGTCGATCCCGCCCCGTCCCTGACCGGGGCTCCCCGGCGTCACCTCCGCCCCGGCTCCTGGGCGGGGCTCTCCGGCCCTCGCACCCGTGCCCGCGCCGGAATCCCGGGGCGGGTGGGACGGCTGTCCCTGCCGGCCGGGACACCGCGCCCCGCAGAGTCGTCACCGCACCGGCCCCTGCGGCCCGGTGCGGCGTCGGCCCGGTCGGGTCGACGTCCGGCGACGGCGGGCGGTGCGTGCCCGGTGGCGGAAGGAACAGCGGTGGGGACAGCGACGAGACAGATCCGGGGACGCTCCCGGGGCGGTGGGTGGCGTGGCCGACGGCTGTGGGCGGCCGGCCTGACGGCGGTGCTGGCGGTCACCATGCACCAGACCCCGGCCCGGGCCGCCGACCCGGTGCCCTTCGACGAGCAGGCGGTGCACGGGGCGCTGTTCGGGGCGGTGGTGCAACTACGCGACGCCGGGGCGGCCGGTCTGAAGGACGCCCTGCTCACCGCCGAGCTGCTGGACTGGCGCACCGGCCAGCCGGGAGCGGACGCGACGCAGGTGGCCGGGCACGTCGCCACCACCCGGGCGGCCGCCGACGCGGCGGTCGGTGACGCCCGGGCCGAGGACCGCTCCCGGTTCGCCGTCGCGATGGCGGTGCTGGCCCGGCTCGGCGACTCCACCGGCGCGGTGACCACCGGCCCGGCGGTGCGGGCGTTCCTGGCCAGCACGGTCGGCGCGGAGGGCGCTAACGTGGTGCCGGACGCGCTGAACCTGGTCCGGGGCGGTTACCAGGACGCGGCGTGGAACGCCCGTTCCCGGGACCTGGCCCAGGACACCTGGCGGGAGCTGCACCGGCGGGCCGCCACCGACGACGCGTTGGCGGCCGGCTGGGACAGCGCCTTCGTCGGACGGACCGGCACCGGGGTGCGTACCCCGGTCGACGGGTTGCTGGCCGCCCGGATCCACGAGCCGCGCGCCGACGGCAACACCGGCACCGTCGGCCACTACGTGCCGCTGGCGGCGATCCGCGACCTGCGCGGCGACCCGACCGCCTTCCGGACGCTGGTGCAGGAGCGGGCGTACGCCGCCCTGAAGGTGCTGGACACCGACGGCAACAACCGGATCACCGAGGTGGTCGGCTACGCCAACACCTACCCGCTCAACCAGGACCCGAAGCCGAGCCAGGCGCTGGTCGACGCGGAGAAGGCGAAGACCGAGCTCAACCGCAAGATCTTCGAGGGGCTCGGCTCGACCGTCACGGTGCTGTCCACCCTGGTCGGTTTCGTCGACAAGAAGTTCGGCAAGCAGCTGGAGACCATCGGCAAGGCCGTGGTGACCTCGGTGACCGCGATCAACACGTACGTGACGACGGTGCTCGGCCAGGGGCTGACCATGGCCGCGACGGCGATGGGCACGGCGGTGCTGACCGGCAACCTGCTCGGCGCGGCGGTGAGCCTGATCGGGCTCTTCGCCGGTGGCGGTGACCCGAACGCCGCGATCCAGGCGGAGATCGGCAAGCTGCGCCAGCAGATCGACCGGCTGGCCAAGGGCATCGACAAGCGGTTCGACCGGATCGAGTCGGCGCTCAAGGAGATGTACGCCGGGCTGGTCGCCCAGCTCGACGCGCTCACCAAGGGCCTCGACGAGGTACGCGCCAACCTCGGCCGGATCGCCACCCAGTTGCAGACCATCGAGCGCAAGGTCGACTCGATGGCGCTCGCCACCCACGTGGCCCTGGAGAACATCGCCAAGAGCCAGCTCAACCAGGTGATCACCACGTACGTGCACCACCGGGAGATCACCGGGCAGCCGATCCCGGACTACGTGGGCACCTACTTCCCGAAGGCCGAGTCGCCGACCTTCACCTTCGCCACCGTCAACGCCGCCGACGAGGGCACCTTCACCGCTCCGGCCGGCGCCAGCCTGGCCGACCCGGTCAGTGTTCTCGACACCCACCTGCCGGCCGGCTCGATCAACTACCTCGGTCGGTGGGCCAGGGACCGGGTCGGTGGCGAGTGGACCATCGGCCCGGTCGCCAACGCCGCCGCCTGGACCACCGCCGCCCGGGTCTACAACATCCTGCAACTGGAGAACCCGCAGTTCGCCGGCCAGGTCGCCGCCGGCCGGGGGGAGGCCGTGACCCAGGCCGGGCGGACCATCAACGAGCGGGTGCGGCAGTTCAGCCAACCCACTGCCGACGGTCGTACCAACCCGCTGTTCACCGCGCTGATGGCCGACTACCGTACGGCGGTCGCCGGCTGGAACGCCCAGGTGGAGAACGTCCGCAAGGCGGTGGTCTGGAACGGCAGCGAAACCCTGCCGGTGCACGACATGTGGGGCAGCCCGGACCAGGAACTCCCGGCGGCGAACCGGATTCCCGAGGCCGAGTCGATCGGCGGGTGCGGGGCGAGCCGGGTCAGCCGGCCCACCCCGTCGACGGTGCGTCGGAGCAACCTGCCCAACGCCTTCCACCTGGCCCACCACGCCATGCCGCCGGGGCACGCGCCGGCGTTCTCCACCTGCTACGACGCGAACTTCGTCAACGTCGAGGAGCACGAGGGCCCCCGGTTCGTGACCACCACCGGCGATCTCCAGATCACCCTGCGGTCGCGGGTCAAGTGGGCCGGCGGGGACTGGCAGGAGGTGCAGAACACCACCCGGACCTTCCCCGTCGGCACGATCTGCTCGTGGGACGTCCGTTCCCCCATCCCGCAGGGCTACTGCCACGACGAGAACAAGTACCTCACCGAGCGGTGGCCCGGGACGTACAAGCCGGCGTTCGAGTCGACGGCGGTCCCGGTCGACGCGACCCAGGCGACGACCGCCCGCACCAAGGCCGCCGCGATGCTCTCCGGCCGGCAGAAGTACTTCTACCGGGTGATGCGGGCCGGCACCGGGCCGAACCCGCCGAGCGGCGACACCTGGGAGGTGTCCCGGGTGCTGTGGCAGAAGGGCAAGGCCGTCGCGGACGCGTTGCGGCTGTTGCAGGCGTACACCGAACTGGGCTGGGGGACCGCGCTGGAACTCGACGACAGCCTCGCCGGCCTGCTCCTCGGCGGCAACGGGCTGCCCGCCGACTACACCCGGCCGCGCAGCGACGCCGACCAGTCGGCCCACCAGCACCTGCGCAACGCGATGACGCAGGCGGTGGCCAACTACGCCGACTGCGTGCAGACGTTCGACTGGAACCCGTGCAACGACGACCGGTCGGGCTTCGACCCGCTGCGCGACCAGGGCCAGTACGGGGCCGGCTGCGCCCAGGCCGCCATGCCGGACAAGCCGCGTGACCCGCTGAGCGCCTGCCTGGCCGGTGCGGCGTACGTGCGGGTCGGGCAGCTCGGCGAGCGGTACGACCACTGGTCGGCCCGGATCCGCTCCGGCGGGCACGTCGAGGGGCTGCCGGAGGTCACGGCGACGACCGACATGACCCGGGCGACCACGGTGGGCGTCCACCCGGCGGGCTGACGCCGATCGGTCCCGCCGGCCCGGGACATCCGTCCCGGGCCGGCGGGACAGCCGACGGTCGACGATGGTCCGACCGTTCACCGCCGACCGCCGGCCCACCCGGCGGTGCCACTGTGGACGATCCACCACCTACGCTGCGGCGGGACGGGTGCCGGGAGACCGGACCCGCCGTCCGCGCACGGCATCCGAGGAGTGACCATGACGCTGACCGCCGGCGACGACCGACGGATCCTGTTGATCGCCACCAACGACACGTTCTGCCACGTCTACCAGAACCTGGCCGACCTGCTGGCGACCGCCGACCACGGCGAGAAGCTCGCCGGTGCGGTCGAGTTCTTCGACGTCACCGGCCGCCGGCTGTACCCGGTCTTCTCCGCCGACTGGCGGCTGGAGGCGTTGGAGGCCGGCACCGGCCCGGCGGTGCCCGACGTCGTCCGACAGCGGCTGACCACGGTGGTCGCGCACGTGACGCAGTACGTCCACGACCATCCGGACGTGCTCGTCCGGTCCCGGATCCCGCTGGAGCGGGCGCTGTCCGAGCTGCCCCGCCTCGACGACCCGGACCTGTCCGAGGTCATCGGCGCCCTGCCGGAACACCTCGAACACGACTCCGGGAACTGGCTGCACAACGCCATGCACGCCGCCGGTTGGGCGGACTGACCCACCAGCCGCCCCGACCGCCGACGACCACCCCGGGAGGCCCTGCCGTGCCGTCGACCATCGCCGCACTGTCCGCCCCCCGCCGGGTCCTGGCCGGGGTGGGCCTGGTCGTCGCCGTGCTCGTCCTGGTCGGGCAGTGGCGGGATCCGTACCCGGCGGCGGCCGGGCCGGCGGCGTTGACCGGCGCGATCGCCGTCTCGTTCACCGCGCTCGGGGGTCTGGTGCTCGCCGGGCTGCCCGGCCACCCGGTAGGCCGGCTGATGCTGGCGGCCGGTCTCGTCGCGGGCACGACCGTGCTGGCGCTGAGCTGGTCGGCGGTCACCCCGCTGGCGTGGCTGAGCCAGTGGCTCTGGTGGCCGCCGTACGGTCTGGTCTTCCTGGCCCTGCTGGTCTTCCCGGACGGCCGGCTGCCGGGCCGGCGCTGGCGGCCGGTCGCCGTCGGGCTGGTGGTCACCACGGCGGTGGTGGCCGTGGCGTTGGCGGTGGCCGCCACCAGCGACCCCCGGGGCCTGCTGCTGTCCGCCACCCCGGCCGCCGACCCGACCGCCCGGCTGCTGGTCCGCCTCGCCCTGCTGACCGTCGCGGTGGAGCTGCTGCTGGTGGTCGCCGTACTCGGATCGCTGGCCCGCCGCTGGCGGCGGGCCGTCGGCGAGGTCCGGCAGCAGCTCGCCTGCCTGCTGGCCGCCGGTACGCTGTTCCTGCTCGGCCTCCTGCTGGACTGGCTCGGCCTCTCCGGCGCGTGGCTGCTGATGGTGATCGCGATCCCGGGCGCGATGACCCTGGCGGTGCTGCGCTACCGGCTCTACGGCCTGGAACAGGTGATCAACCGCACCCTGGTCTGGCTGGTGATGAGCCTGCTGGTGATCGCCGCCTTCGTCGGGGTGGTCGCCCTGCTGCGGGACCTCGTGCTGCGCGGGGACACCTCGAACGCGTCCCTGGTGGCGACCGGCCTGATCGCGGTGACCTTCGAGCCGCTGCGGCACCGGGTGCAGCGCGGGGTGAACCGGCTGCTCTACGGCGACCGCGACGAACCGTACGCGGTGCTGGCCCGGCTCGGTGACCTGTTGGAGCGGACGGTGCAGCCGCAGGCGGTGCTGCCGCTGCTCACCGGCACCATCGCCCGTTCGCTCCAGGTGCCGTACGTGGCGGTGGAACTCGGCGGGGAGGACGTCGACGAGGGGCACCCCGGACGGGTGCACGCGGCGTACGGCCGGGCGACCACCTCGCTGGAACGCTTCGACATGGTCACCCACGGGGAACGGGTGGGTCGTCTGGTGGTGGCCCACCGGGCGGCCGGCACCCGGTTCACCCCGGTCGAGCGGCGGCTGCTCGGCGACGTCGCGATGCACGCCTCGGTGGCCGCCGCGACCGCCCGGCTGATCGGCGACCTGCGGGACTCCCGGGAGCGGCTGGTGACGGCCCGGGAGGAGGAGCGCCGTCGGCTGCGCCGGGACCTGCACGACGGTCTCGGTCCGACCCTCGCCGGCATGTCCATGCAGGTACGCGCGGCCCGCAAGATCGTCGCCGCCGACCCCGACCGGCTGACCCGCATCCTCGACGGGCTCGCCGACGACCTGCTCACCTGCACCGGCGAGGTACGCCAACTGGTCGACCAGCTCCGGCCGGCGGCCCTGGACCGGGGGCTGGAGTCAGCGTTGCGGGCCGAGTGCCAGCGCTTCGACGGCCCGGCCCTGGCCGTCCGGCTGAGCGTGCCGGACGCCCTGCACCGGCTGCCGGCCGCCGTCGAGGTCGCGGCGTACCGGATCGTCGGCGAAGCGTTGGCCAACACCGCCCGGCACGCCGGGGCGACCTGCTGCGACGTGGTGGTGCGCCGGGGCCGGGCGCTGGTCGTCGAGGTGTCCGACGACGGCACCGGCATCGTCGCCCGCCGGCCGGGCGGGGTGGGCCTGGACTCGATCCGGGAGCGGGCCACCGAGCTGGGCGGCGACTGCGAGTTCGTCGACCGCGCCCCGCACGGCACCCTGGTCCGGGTCCGGCTCCCCCTCCCGTCGGACGACGCCCCGCCCCCTGCCACTCCGCCCGCCCCCGGCCTGTCCGCTTCCGGTGATCAAGAGGTCTGCGTCAGAATCCGGCCGGAGGACGACGCGAACCTCTTGATCACCGGGGGTTCCCGGGCCCCGGCGAGGGGCGGGGCGGGTGGGGGTGACGTGGAGGAGAACGCTGCGGGAGGGGGAGGGCGTTGACGGGTGAGGCGGCACGTGGTGGGGCGGTCCGGGTGCTGATCGTGGACGACCACCCGGTGGTCCGCCGTGGCCTGCGGACCATGCTGGAGGGTGAGACCTGGGTCGACGGCGTCCTGGAGGCGGCCACCTGCGCCGAGGCGGTCGGCATCGCGACGACCGAGCCGGTGGGGGTGGTCGCGATGGACGTGGCGCTGCCGGACGGCGACGGCGTCGAGGCGACCCGGCGGATCGTGCAGTCTCGACCGGAGACCCGGGTGCTGATGGTGACCATGGACGACGACGAGGAGGTGGTCGGCCGGTCGCTGCGGGCCGGTGCCCGGGGCTACGTGCTCAAGGACACCGACCCGGACGTGATCGTCGACGCGTTGCGCACGGTGGCCGGCGGCGGTCTCGTCCTCGGCCCCCGGGTCGGTCCGCAGGTGCTGACCAGCCTGCGTCGTCAACCGGTCGAGCTGCCGCCCCCGTTCGACCGGCTCACCCCCCGGGAGCGGGACATCCTGCGCCGGTTGGCCGGTGGAGACACCAACGCCCGGATCGCCCGGCACCTCGGGCTCAGCGAGAAGACGGTCCGCAACCAGCTCTCGGCTGTCTTCGCCAAGCTCGGCGTCGCCGACCGGGTGCAGGCCGCCCTGCTCGCCCGCGACGCCGGGCTCACCGGCTGACCGCCCTGCCGGCCGGGAACGTCGGCCACCCCGCTGACCGCCCTGCCGGCCGGGAATGCCGGCCACCCCGCTGACCGCCCGTCGCGGACGCCGGCTGGCCGTCCCTCGGGTGGGGACGCTGGCTGGTCGCCCCCCCGGCGGCGGCCGGACCGGCGGCCCGGAAGATGAGTAGCGGGGTGACCCGGGGGAAGGAGGACGGCATGGGGACCGGTACGGAACACGGGCCGACGGCGGGCAGCCCGACGGTGGGTAGCCCGGCGGCGGGCGTGGTGCACAGCCTGCACGAGCGGCAGCAGACCCTGGCCACCGTCGAGTCCCTGACCGGTGGACTGCTGGCCGCCACGATCGTGGAGATCGCCGGGGTCAGCGCCGTCTACCGGGGTGGACTGGTGACGTACGCCACGGAGCTGAAGGCGCGGCTGGCCGACGTACCCGAGGATCTGCTGGCCGACCGCGGACCGGTCGATCCGGACGTGGCCGTCGCCCTCGCCGAGGGCGGTCGGCGGCGCTGCGCCGCCGACTGGGGACTGGCCACCACCGGGGTCGCCGGTCCCGAGCCGCAGGACGGCCGGCCGGTCGGCCTGGTCTATGTCGCGGTGGCCGGACCGGGCGGCCCGGTGGTCCGGCGGCTGGACCTCGGCGGGGGTCGCGACCGCATCCGGGCGACCACGGTGACCGAGGCGTTGCGCCTGCTCGCGGAGCGGATCCACCGGGCCTTCCCGGAGACCGGTCCCGGCCCGCGCCCGGGGCCGCCGGCCGACGCCCCGCCGGCCGGCGGCCGACGGCGGTGAGCGGCCGTGCCCAGATCCGACAGGCGGGGCGGGATGTCGCCGGGCCGACCAACGGGTACGGTTGCGGGAAGGCTCCGGCGTACGGCGTCGGCGGCGGCGCGGTCCACCGCGTCCGGCGCGGGCGACCGTCCGCCCGGAGAGTGAATCCCGTCAGGGGGAGGTGCGATGGTCCTGCTACGCCGGGTGATCGGTGACGCACTTCGCGCGCGACGCCAGGGTCAGCACCGCACCCTGCGCGAGGTCTCCACCGCCGCCAACGTCAGCCTCGGCTACCTGTCCGAGATCGAACGCGGCCAGAAGGAGCCCTCCAGCGAGCTGCTCGCCGCCATCTGTGACGCGCTCGGTGCCCGGCTGTCCGAGTTGCTACGCGAGGTGAGCGACACCGTCGCGCTCGCCGAGCAGCTGCCGGGCGTGCTCATGCCGGTACAGGACGAGCCGGTCGCCGCCGGTTCCGCCGCCGGCCCGGTGCGCAAGGCCACCGGCCGGGGGGTGCGCCAGGTGACCACCGACGGCGCGGTCGCCGTCTCGGTGCGCCAGGACTCCCCGCTGAAGGCCACCCTGCGCAGCGCCCGGGTCCGTCCCAGCGACCGCGACGTGGTCTGCGCCGCCTGACCCGGGTCCGTCCCGTGGCCGGGCTGGCAGACGCCGCGTAGTGTTGATCGCAGGCCGCCGGGGCACCCCGCGGTACGAACGGCCCTGCTGGCGTCCGGCTGCGACGATGGGGGCGTGCCGTGCGGCCCGTCCGGCCCCCGGTGTGGCCGAGGCGCAGCGACGCTACTGAGGGGATACCGCGGAGATGGCGAACCCGTTCGTCAAGGGCTGGAAGTACCTGATGGCGCTCTTCGGTGCCAAGATCGATGAGCACGCCGATCCGAAGGTGCAGATCCAGCAGGCCATCGAGGACGCGCAGCGTCAGCACCAGACGCTGGTCCAACAGGCGGCGGCGGTGATCGGCAACCAGCGTCAGCTGGAGATGAAGCTCTCCCGGCAGATGACCGAGGTCGAGCGGCTCCAGGGCAACGCCCGGCAGGCGCTGGTCCTCGCCGACCAGGCCCGGGCCAAGGGCGACGAGGCCGAGGCCGGTCGCTACGAGCAGTCCGCCCAGGTGCTCGCCACCCAGCTGGTCTCCGCCGAGCAGGCCACCGAGGACCTGAAGACCCTGCACGACCAGGCTCTCGGTGCCGCCGCCCAGGCCCGGCGCGCGGTCGAGAACAACTCCATGATCCTCCAGCAGAAGCTCGCCGAGCGGACCAAGCTGCTCAGCCAGCTCGAACAGGCCAAGATGCAGGAGAGCGTCGCCCGCTCCCTGGAGTCGATGTCCTCGCTGACCGCGCCCACCAACACCCCCTCGTTGGACGAGGTGCGCGACCGCATCGAGCGCCGCTACGCCAACGCGATGGGTCGGGCCGAACTGGCCGGCAACTCCGTCGAGGGACGGATGCTGGAGATCCAGAAGTCGACCCTGGACAGCGCCGGGTCGTCCCGGCTGGAGCAGATCCGGGCCAGCATGGCCGGCGACCAGCTCGGTGGCCGGCAGGAGCAGCCGGCCGTGCAGCAGCAGGCCCAGCCCGCCGCGCCGACGGTCGACCCGGCCGCCGCCGCCCGGCTGGACGAGATCCGGGCCAGCATGGGCCGCGACCGCGGCGTGGGGGACAGCACCGCCGGCTGAGCGGCCGGCACGAGGAGGTACGGGTGGCCGACGAGCGAACGCGACACTTCCGTCGACTGGGCAGGCTGCGGCGTTCCGCCCGCCGGTGGAGCGTACTGGCCGGCGGGCTCACCGGCGCGGCGGCGGTGCTGACCCCGTACGCCGGACTGGGGTTGCCCGACGCGGCCTGGGCCGGTGCCGCCGGCAGCGCCGTCGCCCTGGCCGCCTGGCGCTGGATCGACCTGCGGGCGTTCGCGGCCCGCCCGGTTCCGCCCGCCCTCGACCCGGCCGAGGCCGCCGCCCGGTCCCGGGCCCGGCTGGTCGCGGCCGTCGAACGGCTCCCGGTCGGTCCCGGCGTGCTGGCCGAGGCCCGCCGGTTCCGTTCCCGGTTCGCGTTGCGGGGCACCTCCGCCGCCGAGTCCTGGGCCCGGTTGGACCGGGCCGCGCTCACCCTGGCCGGAATCGCGCCCCGGCTGACCGGCCTGGCCGAGCCGGCGGTGCTGGAGGCCGCGGCCGCCGACCGCTCGCTGCGGGACCTGGCCGACCGGACGGCCGGCGTGGAGCGCGCCCTGCGGCTCGCCCCCGCCGAGGCCAGGCCCCGGCTCGCCGAGGCGCACCGGGCGCTGCGCGACCAGCTGGTCGCCGGGGTGACCGCCTACGAGGGGCTGGTCGCCGCCGCCGCCGGTTACGTCGCCGAGGACGCCCACCCGGAGGTTGTCGCCGACCCGGCGGCGACCCGGCTGATGGAGGCGACCGACCTGCTGCACGGTGTCGCCGCCGCCCTGGCCGAGCTGCGCACCGTCGGCGAACCGCTGCGTACCCCCACCCGCTGAGCCGGTCTCAGCGGGGCGTGCTGACCGGCAGCGGGACGGTCCACGGCGAACTGCCCACCACGTTGAACGAGCGGACCCGGTAGTGGTAGGTGACGCCCCGGGCCAGACCGGTGTTGGTGAAGGCCCGGCCGGTCACGGTGAAACTGGTCAGCTCCCGGCGGAACTGCGGGTCCACCGCGCGCTGCACCACGAACCCGGCCCCCGGCCCCGGGGGGATGCCGGCCGCCCAGCTCAACGACACCGTCGCGGTGTCCGACGCGGGGACGCCGACCGTCGCCGCGAGCCCGGTCGGCTGAGCCGGCAGGGGCGGGGTGACCACCGTGGCCACGGTCGACCACGGGGACGCCGCACCGAGGTACGTCGTCCGGACCCGGTAGTAGTAGGTGGTGTCCGCAGCCACCGCGGCGTCGACATGGTGGTCGCAGACCGGGACGGCGGTGGTGCCCGGCCCGCTGGTGAAGGTCGGGTTGGTGGCCCGCTGCACGTCCAGGCCGGTGGCGAAGGAGCGGTTCACCCAGCGCAACGCCACCCGCAGCGGCACCGCCGCCGGCACCGTCGCGGCCAGCCCGTCCGGTGCGGGCAGCCGAACCGAAGCCGGGCTGCTGTTCGACCAGGCCGAGCAGCCGGCGGCGTTCTCGGCCCGGATCCGGTAGTGGTAGGTGACACCGGGGGTGATGGTGGCGTCGGTGTAGCGGATCGCCGTCGCCGCCACGGTGATCGTGGTCAACCCGGCGGTGAAGTCGACGTCGGTGGCCCGCTGGAGCAGGTGGCTGGTGGCCGCCGGCCGGCTGCCGTTGCCCGTCCAGGCCAGGGCGATCGCCGGCAGCGCGGTGGCCGAGCCGGGTACCGGGGTCGCGGTCAGCCCGGTCGGCGCGCGGGGGGACACCCGCAGCACCAGGGGTCGGCTCATGCCCAGGTCGCGCAGCCCGGCCGCGCCGCTGGACCAGCGGAACTCCCAGCCCAGGTTGACCGGCTGGTTGACCACCGTCGCCGGCTGGCCGTCGCAGGGGCTGACCGGGGTGGCGTCGAGCCGTACCCCGGGCGGGCGGGTCGGATCGAGCAGCCGCAGGCTGTCGGCGACCTTGAACGGCAACGGCGGCACCTCGGGGCGCAGCGCCACCACCACGTCCTCGGCCGGGTTGACCCGGACGGTCTGCTTCCAGCCCCGCTCGCCGCCGTCCGGGGGGCGGACCGTGCCGTCGCCGCCGGTCCGGTTGACCACCTGCACGTCGCAGCCGTCGAAGCGGACCGGATGGGTCTGCCGACCGGTGCCGCGGATCCGCCACAGCTCGATGCCGTCGGCGGCTTCCCCGGCCCCGACCGTCGGGTCGGCCGCGACGAGGATCTCGGTCGCCGGGTCCGCCGGGCCGAGCGGCAGGGTCCTCGGGCCGAGCGGTCCGGCGTTCGGGTGGGCCACCCCGAGCCGGCCGGCCCGCCGCCCGTACTCCGGCTCGAAGACGGTGCCGACGGTCTTCACCCGGATCGGCAGGGTGACCGGCCCGGTGCCCCCCGGCGGGGTGACGGTGACCGAGGCGGCGTGCGCGGGGACCACCGCGCCCCGGTGGGTGGTGGTGCCGAACGCCCGGTCGTACTCCGGCTGCGGCACGACCGGTGGCCGCTGGCTGGCGGCGTACGCGGCGGGTAGCCGGTCGGTCAGCCGGTCCAGGTCGTACCGCTCGGTGGGGGTACCGGTGACCCGGAACTGGAGCACGGTACGGGTGTTCGGGCCGTAACCGGGCAGGGTGACCGGGCCACCCCCCTCGGTGCGCTGGTCCGGGGCGTCGGTGTGCCGGTCGTAGCGGGGGTCGGAGCCGGGCAGCGGGGCCGGGCAGTCGTTGTAGAGCAGCACCGTCGCGCCGGGCGGCAGGGCGGCGAAGTCGACGAGCACGTCGGCCCGTTCCCCCGGGGCGAGCAGCAGCGCGGCCGAGTCGACGTTGAGCACGGTCGGGTCACGGCGGTCGTACCGGTAGCCGACCGGGCGGTTCGGCACCACCACCGGGGCGGGGAGCAGCCCGCACTCGTTGCCGATCTGGATCATGGGTGGGCCGGCGGCGGCCGGGTCGGGCACCCCGCCGTCCCGTCCGTCGACCGGCCAGTCCGCCGGCCGCCCGGGAGCCCGTGCGGCGGCCACCATCGGCACCTCGCCGGCGTCGGCGTCGGCGAGGCTCCCGTCGGCCCGCCACATCGGCCCGTCCGAGCGGGCCCGGTAGAGCTGGAGGTTGAGGGCGCGGTCGGCACAGCCGTTGACGATCCGGAACCGGTACGTCGTCGGCCGCACCCGCAGGTACGGGTAGGCGACCCCGTTGACCAGCATGGTGTCCCCGTACGCCTCGGGCACGGCGCTGGGGTGCGGCACCCCGGGCGCGCGGGGCGGCTCCTGCGGTGCGGCGACCGGATCGTGGTGCGGGTTGTCGACCGGGCCGACCCGTGGCCCGTCCCGGCCCTCCTCCCCGCCGGGCAGCCAGGGCCCGTAGTCCCAGCGGCCGGTGGGGTTGCGTCCGGAGTCCCGGTGCGGGTCCTGCCGGGGCTGGTAGACGTGCGGGTGCCACAGGCCGCCCCGGGTGCCCCAGCGGTCCCGGTCCCAGGTGGGGTCCTCGACGGCGAGCTGGGCGTCGTCGGGGACGAAGGTCCGGTCCTGGACCACCAGCGGGATCTGCCCGGCGGGGAGCACCCCGTCGGCGACCAGCCCCTCCTCGGCCGGGTCGGTGAGCAGGTAGAGGGCGAGCTGGCCGGACAGCACGGTCAACCGGGACAGCCCGAGGGTGTTGTCCTGGAGGCACATCAGCCGGCCGCTCTGCGCGTTCGGGTAGTAGAGCGTGGTGGCGCCCGCCCCGGGCGGTGGCATGTCCGGCACGTGGGTCAGGCCCGGCCCGGTCGGGTACGGGGTGATCTCCCCGGCCGGGGTCACCCACTGCCACGGGTTGCCGGCGCTGATCCAGCCGGTGTGCGCCCCGGACAGCTGCGGCACCGCGCGGTTCTGCGGGTAGGGCGCCGGTCCCTCCAGCGGACCCGGTCCGGCGCCCGGGAGGCTGGTGTCCACCGGGAGGAACAGGTCCCCGGCCGGCCCGGTGGGGAGCTGGTTGATGAACTTGATCCGGACCGGACGGTCCCGCCGCGCCATGATCAGCGGTCCGAGGTGGTAGGGCCGCTCCGGTGGGGCGACGGTGTTGTGCCCGTCCGGGTCGGTGCCCAGGTTGAGCTGGCGGTAGCCGCGCAGCCGGGTGGCGGGCAGGTCCCGGTGCAGCCGCTGGGTGTACTCGGCCAACCCGATCTCGTAGTAGTCGCAGCCCGGCCAGCTCACCGTGTCCGGGGTGGCGACCGGCAGACAGCCGCCCAGCTCGGTGCGGACCAGACCGGGCAACGGGAGCGCGTCGACGAACTTGCGCAGGCCGGTGCCGGTGAGCACCCGGCCCTGCGGGTCGCGTACCGGCAGGGGGCTGCCGGCGAAGTTGGGCACCGGGCCGAAGCAGCGTGGCACGGCGGCCGGGTCCAGGCTCGTCGGGGCGGGATCGGACTCGCCGGTCCGGGCCGCCGGCACGGCGGGCCGGTCGGTCCGGTCGGTGCGGACGACCCGGGTCGTCCAGGGCGGTCGCGGTCTGCGGAACAGGGCCATGGCTCTCCCCGGGCACGGGGACGCGCCGACCCCCACCCCGGCGTGGTGGACGGTCGCGTCCGGTGGTGACGAACGGTGAGCACTCCAACGCAGCATGCAACCTGGACGCGCGGATAGGAATTACCCATTCGTCCGTGTCTGCCGGCTCGTCCCGCCAGCCGGGAGGGCAGCGGCGCGCGAGCGGCGTCCGTCCGCTGTGGCGGGGGTCAGGGGGTCGCCGGAGCCGGCTGGCAGACCGGGCACCAGTAGGTGACCCGTTCGCCCAGCTCCTCCCGGCTGATGGCGGTGCCGCAGCGGCGGCAGGGCTGGGCCCGTCGGCCGTAGACGTAGCTGGTCTGCCCGCGGCGCAGCGAGCCGGTGGTGCTCTGGGTCCATCGCCCCCGGTTGGCGGCGAGCAGTCGTCGGGCCAGGGCCACCACGCCGGGCAGGTCGGGCACCGCGCCGACCGGCGTCCACGGCGAGAGGCCGCGCAGGAACAGGAGCTCGCACTTGTAGAGGTTGCCCACCCCGGCCAGGTTGCGCTGGTCGAGCAGCGCCTCGCCGATGGTTGCCCCGGGTGCGGCGGCCAGCCGGCGGACCGCCTCGTCCGGATCCCAGTCCGCGCCGAGCAGGTCGGGTCCGAGGTGCCCGAGCAGGCTCTCCTCCCCGGCGGTGGGGAGCAGGGCCAGCTCGTGCAGGTGGTAGCCGACCGCCACCGCCTCCGGGCTGCGCAGCACCACCCGGATCAGGTGCGCCGGCCGGGCGGTCCACCGTTCCCCCGGGGCGTACGCCCGCCAGGTGCCGTCCATCCGTAGGTGGGAGTGGAGCGTCCAGGCGGCGGTGGCCGGTGCCGGTGCGGTCAGCCGGAGCAGGAGGTGCTTGCCCCGGCTGGCCGACTCGCGCACCGTCCAGCCGGTCAGGTCGGTGGTGGCGAGGGCGGGAATCCGGAAGTCGCTACCGGTGAGCCGGGCACCGGCGAGCGCCCGGTGCAGGACGCGGGCGGTGTTCCAGACGGTGTCTCCTTCGGGCACCCCGGCATTCTCCCTCGTCCGAATGAAATTCGCATGTATCGCTATTTGTAGCGCACTTCCTGTCGATCTACCAACAAATGCACTATGAGGGAGTTCTGAGGAGAAAATTATGGCATTTTGCCCCCGTCGTCCCCCGTCCTCCCTGCTCGTCGGTCTGCTGGCCGTGACCCTGACCGGCGCGTTCACCCCGACCACCGCCGCCGCCGCACCCCGTGCCTCCAGCGGCGCGGACCGGTCCCGGCCCGCGCCGGACCGTGCTGTGCTCGACCGGTCCGTGCTGGCCCGCTCGGTGCCCGACCGTGCTCTGCTCGACCGTGCTGTGCTCGACCGCGCTGTGCTCGACCGTGCTGTGCTCGACCGCGCTGTGCCCGACCGGTCCGCGGCGGCGGCCGGCGGCGAGCGGTGGTCGATCGACCTCGCGGTCGGCGGCGGTGACGACGTCAACGTCCGGTCCGACACGGGCCTGCTGCGCCTGGCCGACACCCGGCCCACCCGGCGGACCCGGCCCGCCGCGCTGGCGGCGTCGGTGGCCGAGGGGGCGCTGCTCGCCCCCGCGCGCACCCTCGCCGGCCCGGCCAACCGGATCCACGCCGACCTCACCGCCGAGACACCCGCCGGCACCACCGTTCAGGTGCAGGTCCGGGGCGCGCGGTCCACCGGCTGGACGGAGTGGCGGGAGGCCGGCGGCGCTCCGGCCGTCTTCGACCGGCCGGTCAGCCGGATCCAGACCCGGGTGCTGCTCACCACCCGCGACCCGAAGGCCGTCGCCTCGGTACGCGCGGTCCGGCTCACCGCCGACACCGCCACCGTCGCGGCCCCCGCCCCCGTCGCGGTCCGCAGCTACCGGGTCTTCGCCACCCGGGAGGGCGAGGTCGGCGGGGTGACCGCCAACGGCCACACCATCCGACCCCGGGACCACTTCGTCGCCCTGCCCTCCCGGCGGGGGCTCGCCCCGCTCGACAGCGGCGACTACACCGTCCGGGTCTGCACCACCAGCGGCAGCCGCTGTGAGTACGCACCGGTCTGGGACGTCGGCCCGTGGAACACCCGCGACGACTACTGGAACCCCGCCGCCGTCCGGGAGAACTGGAAGAACCTGCCGCAGGGGCGGCCCGAGGCCCAGGCCGCCTACCAGGACGGCTACAACGGCGGCAAGGACCAGTTCGGGCGCACCGTGCTCAACCCGGCCGGCATCGACCTCGCCGACGGCACCTTCTGGGACGGCCTGCTGCTGACCGACAACGCCTGGGTCGACGTGACCTACCTGTGGACCGGCAGCGGCCCACGCGGCGTCGTCGGCTCCGGGCCGCTCAACATCCGTACCGGCCCCGGCACCTCGTACGCCACCCGGGGGCTCGCCGCGACGCACGCCGACGTACCGATCCAGTGCTACGTCAAGGGGCAGACGGTCGCCGGGACGTACCGGACCACCAACCGGTGGAACCGGCTGGCCGGCGGCCAGTACGTCAGCCACGCGTACGTGTCCGCCGTGTACGGCGGCACCGTGTCACCCTGCTGACCGGGCCACCCGTCGACGCACGGGACCGCCCCCGACCCCGGGTACGTCCCGGCCGGTCGGGGGAGGGCCCGGCTCAGGGCCGCTCGTCCGGGCGGGGTGGGCGGACCATGTCCTGGTAGCGGGGGTGACTGGCACCGTACACGGCGAAGTTCAGCCGGGCGTGGGTGAGACTCAGCTCACCGTTCGCCCCGCCCCGCACCACGTCGGCATCGGCGTCGCCCTGGCCGTCATCGGTCCAGAAACAGACCGGACAGGTGCCCCCACCCGTCCGGGACGCACAACAGGGACAGCCCACCGGAACCCACACTTCACCCACCGCAGCAGCATTCCACACCGGACGCCCGGCAGGGAGCGCAGCTCACCCCCGGACCCGTCCCCGCACCGTGACGAGGGTGCCCGGGGCGACCCCGAGCAGGTCCACCGCCCGGCCGCCGTTACGGGCCACCGCCACCAGGCCGGCGGAGTCGACGAGCACGAGCAGCTCACCGGCGGGCACGTCGCCGAACGTCCGTCCCTTCACCGCCGGGTGGCCGGCGACCTCCACCGCGCCGGGCAGCGACGTCAGCAGGTCGGCCCCGGCGGCGAGCTGCACGTTGCCGAAGTGGTCCACGGTGAGCACCTCGGCGGTGAACCCGTCCGCCTCCCGACGTGACACCGGTGCGGGCAGGGTCACCAGGGTCGCCGGGTCGACCTGCGGTCCGGCGTCGGCCGGTCGCCCACCGAGGGCCAGCCGGGCGGCCACCGGAGCGAAGACGTCCCGGCCGTGGAAGGTGTCCGACACCTCGGCCGCCAGCCACCCCGGCGCGGTCAGCTCCACCGCCGAGGTGATCCCGCCGAGCGCCCGAGCCGCTTCCGGTAGCACCCCGTTGTCCGGCCCGACCAGCAGCCCGCCCGGCGTGACCAGCGCCACCGCCCGCCGTGCCGTGCCGACGCCCGGGTCCACCACCGCCACGTGCACCCCGTAGGGCAGGTGGGGCACGGCCTGGGCGAGCACCGCCGCACCCCGGCGGACGTCCCCCGGCGGCACCAGGTGGGTCACGTCGACCACCCGCGCCGCCGGGGCGATCCGGCCGATCACCCCGTGGCAGACGGCCACGAAGCCGTCGGTGAGCCCGTAGTCGGTGGTCAGCGAGATCCAGGGGGTGGTGGTCATGCCGGCAGGCTAGTGCGGTGGGCGCACTATCACTGACCGGACACCCCGATCGGCCGACCGGCCGGTGCCGCCCACGGACCGGGTTCGGCAGACTGCCGGGGTGACGAAACGCCTTCGTATCCTGTCCACGACCGCTGCCGTCCTCGTCGCGCTGGCCCTGGCCGGCTGCGGTGACGACCCCGCCGACGAGCGGGACGGCGGGGCGTGGGCCGACGGCCGGTCGAAAGCCCCGGCCACCAGCGAGGCCGCCCCGGCGGACGGTCCGGCGAAGGCCGCCAAGCCGGGCACCACCCCCCGGGAGAGCCCCTCCACCCCGCCGTTCGTGCGGCCGACCAAGGAGACCAGCGCGCCCGCCGCCCGCAAAGTGGTCGACGCGTTCAAGGCCGCCGGGCTGAAGGTGCCCGACCCGCGTGACCGGTCCAAGGACTGCGGACCCGACGGTACGGGGGTCGGCTGCGCCCAGCTCATGGTCACCGACGCGGTCTCCGTCTACGTCTTCCCCGACGAGGCGGCCGCCACCAACCAGACCGACCTGTGGGGGTCCAAGGCGTACCGGGCGGGCGCGGTGGTGCTCAACTACCTGGGCACCCGCACCAGTGCCGCCGAGCAGCAGCGCTACAACGACGTGCTGGCCAAGCTCGGCTGACCCGGCCGGCCCGCCATCGGCCGGTCGTCGCCGCACCGGGCGGCACCGGTGCGGGTGGCCGTCATCCCCGCGAGGAGGCCTGCCCGGTAGCCGGGTTGGCGCAGGCTCCGCCGGGTGGCCCGCCCGGTCAGCCGCGTAGGCGCAGGCCACGGGGGGTGGTCCGGAAACCGGCGGCGGTGAGCGCGTCGCTCAGCGGCGACGAGTGCACCGCCGCGCCGTCGGCCCGCTCCACCGACATCGCCCCCAACGCCCCGGAGTGCACGGCGTCGGCGAGCGCCTTGCCCGCGACGGCCAGCGTGTCGGCGTCGTCGGTGAACGAGAGGATCGTCCGTCCGCCCCGCTCGACGTAGAGCGCCAGGTCGCCACCGACCAGCACCACCACCGCCCCGGCCTTGCGCCCGGCCCGGTGCCCGCTGCCCGGTGCGGTGCCGTCACCGGAGTCGACGGCCCGCTCCGGCCAGGGCAGCGCCGCGCCGTACGGGTTGGCCGGGTCGGTGGCGGCGAGCACCGTGGTCGGCCCGTGACCCCGGCCCCGGTCGGTCGGCTCGGCGAGCGCCCGCAGCCGGTCCACCGCGCCGGGCACCGCGAACTGAGCCGCCCCCAGCCCCTCCACGAAGTAGCCCCGTCGGGCCGCGCCGCGCTCCTCCAGCGCGGCGAGCACCGGGTAGACGGCGGCGAACCCCCCGACCACCTGCTCGGCCAGCACCGCGCCCCGGGTCACCACCCCGTGCCGGTCGAGCAGCAGGTCGGCCAGGGCGGCGGCCCGCCGGGTCGGGTCGGTGTCCCGCTGCGGCAGCCGCGACCAGCGCCCGGCCACCGTAGGCGGGCCACCCCGGCTGGGCAGCGCCACCCGCCCCGGACGCCGGTAGCGGGTCCGTGGGGCGGCCGGGCGGGACCGGTGCGCGCCCCCGGCGCCGAGCGCCGCCCGCAGTGGGGCGAGGGTGTCGTTGGTGAGCTGCCCCGCCCAGACCAGATCCCAGATCACCGCGGTCAGGGCGGCGTCGTCGGTCGAGCCCACCCGGTCGGCCAGCGGGCGGAAGAACAGCGCCTGACCGTCGGCGAGCGCGTCCAGCACGGCGGCGTGCAGCGGGGTGCCGGCGAAGGCGTCGTCCGCCGGGGGGAGCAGCAGTGGCGCGACGTCCGCGTACGCCAGGGTGATCCAGCCGTCGCCGCCGGAGATCGCCCCCGAACCGCACCACACCACCTCACCCCCGGCGCACAGCTCGTCGAGCTGGGCGGGGGAGTAGTCGGCGACCCGGGCGGGCAGCACCAGCCGCTCCCACGCCGACGCCGGCACCGCCGTGCCCTGCAACTGCTCGACGGCGGCGGCGACCGCCTCGACCCCGCGCGCCGACGAGCCGATCTGCTGCCACCGGGGCAGGAAGCCGGCGAGCACCCGGGGCGGCACCGGTTCGATCTCCCGGCGCAGCGCGGCGAGCGACCGGCGGCGCAGCAGCCGCAGCACCTCGGCGTCGCACCACTGGGTGCCCACGCTGTCCGGGGTGAACTCGCCGGAGACCACCCGCCCGGTCGCGGCGAGCCGGCGCAGCGCCTGCTCCACCACGAACACCCCCAGCCCGAAGCGGGCGGCACAGCTCGCGGCGGCGAACGGCCCGTGGGTGCGGGCGTACCGGGCGACCAGGTCGCCGAGCGGGTCGGCCACCGGCGTCAGGTACGCCTCGGCCACCCCGACCGGCAGCGCCACCCCGAGCGCGTCGCGCAGCCGGGCGGCATCCTCGATGCCCACCCAGCGTTCCTCGCCGGCGATCCGGACCCGCAGCGCCCGGCGGGCCGCCGCCAGCTCCACCGGCCAGTCCACCGGTACGCCCCGCTCGGCCAGCTCCGCCTCGCTCAGGTCGCCGACCACCCGCAGCAGCTCGGCGACGTCCTCGGCGTCGCGGGGACGACGCTGGTCGGTGCGCCAGCGCACCTGCCGCTCGGTCTCGGCGAGCACCGCCGGGTCGAGCAGTTCGCGCAGGTCCACCCGGCCGAGCAGTTCGCCGAGCAGGGCCGAGTCGAGCGCCAGCGCGGCGGCCCGCCGCTCGGCCAGCGGGGCGTCCCCCTCGTAGAGGAACGCGCCGACGTAACCGAAGAGCAGCGACCGGGCGAACGGCGAGGGCCGCTCGCTCTCCACCTCGACCAGGCGGACCTTCCGGCTGGCCAGGTCGCGCATCAACCCGGCCAGGGCGGGCTGGTCGAAGACGTCCTGGAGGCATTCGCGGGCGGCCTCCAGGGTGACCGGGAAGTCGGCGTACTCGCGGGCCACGTCGAGCAGTTGGGCGGCGCGTTGACGTTGCTGCCAGAGCGGTTGCCTACGGCGCGGGTCACGGCGGGGCAGCAGCAGCGACCGGGCGGCGCACTCGCGGAACCGGGCGGCGAAGAGCGCGGAGGTGCCCACCGACTCCTCGACCAGCTGGGCGATCTCGTCGGGCTCGAAGACCACCACGTCGGCGCCGGGCGGCTCGTCGGCGGTGTCCGGCAACCGCACCACGATCCCGTCGTCGGCGGGCATCACCTGGGCGTCCACGCCGTAGCGTTCGGCCAGCCGGCGACCGATCGCCAACGCCCACGGCCCGTTGACCCGGGCCCCGAGCACGCTGTGCACGGCCAGCCGCCAGTCGCCCAGCTCGTCACGGAACCGCTCGACCAGCACCGTCCGGTCGTCGGGCAGCGAGCGGGTGGCGGCCTGCTGCTCCCGCAGGTACGCCATCAGGTTGCCGGCCGCCCAGTCGTCCAGGCCACCGGCGCGCAACGCGGTCAGGGCGGTGGCGTCGTCGAGGCGCAGCAACGCCCGGACCCGGGCGCCGATGGCCCGGCCCAACTCGACCGGACGGCCCGACTGGTCGCCCTTCCAGAACGGCATCCGGGCCGCCTGGCCGGGGGCGGGGGAGACCAGCACCCGGTCGGGGGTGATCTCCTCGATCCGCCAGGACGACGAGCCGAGCAGGAAGACGTCGCCGACCCGGGACTCGTAGACCATCTCCTCGTCCAGCTCGCCGACCCGGGCGGCGCGTTCCGCCCCGGCCAGGAAGACCCCGAACAGCCCCCGGTCGGGAATGGTGCCGCCGCTGGTGACGGCGAGGCGCTGGGCGCCCGGCCGGCCGGTCAGCACGTCGGTGGCCCGGTCCCAGACCACCCGGGGGCGCAGCTCGGCGAAGGCGGTCGACGGGTAACGGCCGGAGAGCATGTCGAGCACGGCGTGCAGGGCCGAGTCGGGCAGTTCGGCGAAGGGGGCGGCCCGGCGGACCAGCCCGGCCAGGTCGCCGACCGACCACGGTTCGAGGGCGACCATGGCGACGATCTGCTGGGCGAGCACGTCCAACGGGTTACGCGGGTAGTGCAGCTCCTCGATGGCACCGACGGCCATCCGTTCCGCGACCACCGTGCAGGAGAGCAGGTCGCCCCGGTGCTTGGGGAAGACCACCCCCCGGGACACCGCGCCCACCTGGTGCCCCGCCCGGCCGACCCGTTGCAACCCGGCCGCGACGCTCGGCGGGGCCTCGATCTGCACCACCAGGTCGACCGCGCCCATGTCGATGCCCAGTTCCAGGCTGGAGGTGGCCACCACGGCGGGCAGCCGGCCGGACTTGAGCGCCTCCTCGATCTGTTTGCGCTCCTCCCGGGAGACGCTGCCGTGGTGGGCGCGGGCGATCACCGGAGCGACACCGGAGGCCGTGCCGGACTGGGCCATCACCTCGGCCGGGGGGTGGGGGATCCGCTGCGGACCCACCGGTCCGCCCCACCGCTGCGCCCCGCCCGGCCCGGCACCCGGGCCGTTCGGTGGCCCGTCCCCGTTCGGTGGCCCGTTCCCGTTCGGTGGCCCGTCCCCGTTCGATGGGCCGTCCCCGTCGGGCGGCCTGTCTCCGTTCGGTGGCCCGTTCCCGGCGGGTGGCCCGTCTGCGGGCGGCGGCGCGGCGGCGGGCGGCGGCGCGGCGGCGGCCGGTTCCTCGGTGGCCACATCCTCGGCGGCGAGTTCGTTGAGCCGGGCGCAGAGCCGTTCGGCGCTGCGCCGGGAGTTGGTGAAGACGATGGTGGAGCGGTGCGCCCGGACCAGGGCGAAGACCCGCTCCTCCACGGCGGGCCAGATCGACGCCCGGCGCGGGCCGGGGCCGCCCAGGTCGTCCTGGGGCGGTTGCTCGGTCTCGTCGAGCCGGGTCATGTCCTCCACCGGGACCTCGACGCTGACCTCGATCGTCTTGGGGACGGCCGGCTGCACCACGTCGACCGGGTGGGCGCCGCCGAGGAACCGGGCGCAGGCGTCGATCGGCCGGACCGTCGCGGACAGGCCGATCCGCTGGGCGGGCCGCGCCAGCAGCCCGTCGAGGCGTTCCAGGGACAGCGCCAGGTGGGCGCCGCGCTTGGTGCCCGCGACGGCGTGCACCTCGTCGAGGATGACCGTCTCGACGCCGCGCAGCGAATCCCGGGCCGCGGAGGTGAGCAGCAGGAACAGCGACTCCGGGGTGGTGATGAGGATGTCCGGTGGGGTGCGGGCGAACGCCCGCCGCTCGTCGGCCGGCGTGTCGCCGGTGCGCATTCCGACGGTGATGTCCGCAGGGGTCGTCCCGAGCCGGGTGGCCGCCTGCCGGATACCGGCGAGCGGGGTGCGGAGATTGCGCTCGACGTCGACCGCGAGCGCCTTGAGCGGGCTGACGTAGAGCACCCGGCAGCGTCGCCGGGCGTCGGCCGGCGGTGGTGCGTCGGCCAGCCGGTCGAGCGACCAGAGGAACGCCGCGAGGGTCTTGCCCGAGCCGGTGGGTGCCACCACCAGGGCGTTACGGCCGGCGGCCACCGACTGCCAGGCACCGAGCTGGGCGGCGGTGGGCGCGGCGAAGGCGGCGGTGAACCAGGCCCGGGTGGCCGGGCCGAAGCCGGGCGGCACCGCCGCCGTGCCCGCCGTGCCCCGCTGCCCCGTCACGCGTCCATCCTGCCCCGACCGGCCGACATTCCACCGAAGCGTCGAGCGATCTGTCCGCATAAGGTAATTAAAGACTGATTGACTTTTTAGTACGTTAAGTCTTACTTAACTGCTTGCTTGTGCCCGGCGACATAAAGTAACTTCACTCGGAACGTAGCAACGGGCGAAAGGAATCGGATGTTCGTCGAGGAACGTGGCCCCACGCCCGGCACCGACGTGCTCATCCGCAAGGTCGAAAGCCACCTCGCCGCCCTGCGGACCAGTCTGCGCGGCCCCGAGCTGGAGCTGGCCGAGCGTCTCGCCGGCAGTCTGCGGGAGCTGGTCGTCTCCACCGCGCAGTCCAGCGCCGCCGACCGGGGCCAGGTGCGGGTCGCCGTGCACTATTTCGTGCTGCGCCGGGAGAGCCGCGGCAAGCTGCTGCCGGTGCGCTCGCTCGCGGTGGCCCAGCGGGTGGTCGACAAGGTCGCCCGCCAGCTCGGTCGCCCCGACCTGCTGGTCGAACCGGTCCGGGACCTGACTCCCGTGCTCGCCGGGGGCGACGTCCCGTCCGGCTGAGCGGACGATTTCCCGAAAACGCCCCATAGCGGGCGGAACTGGCGTGTGATCGGTGCTGGCCGGGACATCTCGCCCGGCGCGCGCCGCCAGTTCGACGGGAGGACGCGTGCTCGTACTGCTGCTCCTCCACCTGGTGGCGGCGCTGTCCGCGCCGCTGCTGGTCCGCCGGTGGGGGGCCCGCGCCTGCTACCCGCTCGCGCTGGTGCCCGCCGCCGCGTGCTGCTGGGCGCTGGCCCGCACCCCGGCCGTCCGCGACGGCGGCGCGGTCGTCGAGACGTACCGCTGGATCGGGCAGCTCGACCTGGACGTGGCGCTGCGGCTGACGACGCTGTCCTGGCTGATGACCCTGCTGGTCGGCGGGATCGGCGCGGGGGTCCTGGTCTACTGCGGCCGGTACTTCGCGGCCGACTCGGTGGGGCTGCCCCGGTTCGTCGCGGTGCTGGTCGCGTTCGCCGGGGCGATGCTCGGCCTGGTCCTCGCCGACGACCTGCTGCTGCTCTACGTCTTCTGGGAACTCACCACCGTCTTCTCCTACCTGCTCATCGGCCACAGCACCGAGCGACGCGCCAGCCGCTGGGCGGCGGCCCAGGCGCTGACCGTCACCACCATGGGCGGGCTGGCCATGCTGCTCGGCTTCCTGATCCTCGGCGGACACGCCGGCACCTACCGCTGGTCGGAGATCGCCGCCGCGCCGCTGCCCGGCGGCCCGACGCTGGTCGCCGTGGTGCTGCTGATCCTGACCGGCGCGCTCGCCAAGTCGGCGATCGTGCCGTTCAACGGCTGGCTGCCGGCGGCGATGGCCGCGCCCACCCCGGTCAGCGCCTACCTGCACGCGGCGGCGATGGTGAAGGCCGGCGTCTACCTGATCGGCCTGCTCGCCCCGACCCTCGCCGACGTCGGGCCGTGGCGTCCCGTGCTGCTCACCCTCGGCCTGGTCACCATGCTCGTCGGCGGCTGGGCGGCGCTGCGCCAGTGCGACCTGAAGCTGCTGCTGGCCTACGGCACCGTCAGCCAGCTCGGCCTGCTCACCGTGGTCATCGGCACGGGCAGCGCGGACGCCGCGCTCGCCGGGGTGGCGATGCTGCTCGCCCACGCCCTGTTCAAGGCGGCGCTGTTTCTCGTGATCGGCATCATCGACCACGAGGTCGGCACCCGCGACCTGCGGGAACTCTCCGGCCTCGGTCGTCGGGCACCGGTGCTGGCGGTGGTCGCCGTGCTCGCCGCCGCCTCGATGGCGGGCGTGCCGCCGCTGTTCGGCTTCGTCGCCAAGGAGGCGGTCTTCGCCGCCACCGCCGACCGGCCGGTGGTGCTCGCCGGCCTGGTCCTGGGCACGGTGCTCACCGTCGCCTACAGCATCCGGTTCCTCTGGGGCGCCTTCGCCACCCGGCCCGACGTGCCCGTCACCGCGCCGGACCCGGTCCCTGTGCCCATGCTCGCCCCGCCGGCCCTGCTCGCCCTGGCCGGGCTGGTCGCCGGTCCGGCCGCCGCCGGACTGGACGGCCTGCTCGCCCCGTACGCGGCACTCTTCGGCCCACCCGACGACGAACTCGCCCTCTGGCACGGGTTCACCCCGGCCCTCGGCCTGTCCGCGCTGGCGTTGGCCGGCGGGTTCCTGCTGCACGCGGTACGCGGCCCGCTCGCCCCGACGCTGGCCCGGTGGCGGCTGCCGTTCACCGGCGACCGGGGATACGAGTGGGCCACCCACCGGTTCGACCGGCTGGCCATCGAGGTCACCGGTGCCACGCAGCGGGGTTCGCTGCCGCTCTATCTCGGCACCGTCCTGCTGGCCCTGGTGCTGGTGCCGGGGACCGCGCTGGTCAGCACGAGCCCGTGGCGGACCCGGATCGCGGTCTGGGACAGCCCGCTGCAACTGGTGGTCGGCGTGATCGTCGGGGTCGCGGCGGTCTTCGCGGTCAACGCCCGGCGGCGACTGACCGCGATGCTCCTGGTCGGGGTGACCGGTTACGGCACCGCGATGCTGTTCGTGCTGTACGGCGCACCCGACCTGGCGCTGACCCAGTTCCTGGTGGAGACCGCCACCATCGCCGTCTTCGTCCTGGTGCTGCGGCGACTGCCGGAGCGGTTCTCCGCCCGGCCGCTGCGCCGGAGCCGGTGGGCCCGCCGGCTGCTCGGCTCCGCGGTGGGGGTGGTGCTGGCCGGGCTGGCGCTGATCGCCTCAGACGCCCGCACCGCCGTGTCCGTCTCCACCGACTTCCCGGCCCTGTCCGTCGCGCAGGGGTACGGCCGCAACGTGGTCAACGTGACCCTGGTGGACATCCGCGCCTGGGACACCATGGGGGAGGTCGCCGTGCTGGTGGTGGCGGCCACCGGGGTGGCCAGCCTGATCTTCGAGCGGTCCCGTACCGGGCCGCGACCGCGCCGGGTCGAACCCTCCTCGCCCCGCCGCGACGACCGGCCGGTCTGGTTGCGCGGTGGGGCGACGCTGCACGAGCGGCGGCGCTCCATCGTCTTCGAGGTGGTGACCCGGCTGCTGTTCCACACCGTCGTGCTCTTCTCCCTGTTCCTGCTCTTCTCCGGCCACAACGCGCCCGGCGGCGGCTTCGCCGGTGGCCTGGTGGCGAGTCTGGCGCTGGCCGTGCGCTACCTGGCCGGGGGCCGGTACGAGCTGGCCGAGGCGGCCCCGGTCGGGGCGGGCACGGTGCTCGGCGCGGGCCTGGCGATCTGTGTCGGCGGCGGGGTGCTCAGCCTGCTGGCCACCGGGACGGTGCTGGAGAGCGTCAAGGTCGACCTGCCGTTGCCCGGCCTCGGCGGGCCGTACCTGGTGACGTCGCTCTTCTTCGACGTCGGGGTCTATCTGATCGTGGTGGGACTGATGTTGGACATCCTGCGCAGCCTCGGGGCGGAGATCGACCGGCACGCCGAGGCGGCCGGCAAGGCCGACCGGGGGCTCGTCGTCGACCACGAGGGGGACCGGCGGTGAGGGACAGCGGCGTAGGACCCACGCTGGTGCTGGTGATCGCCGTGGGGGTGCTCACCGCCACCGGGGTGACCCTGCTGCTGGAGCGCAGCCTCACCCGGATCCTGCTCGGCGTGATCCTGGCCGGCAACGGGGTGAACCTGCTCATCCTGGTGGGTGGCCGGGCGGGTGGGGCGCCGGTGGTCGGCACCGGCCCGGACGGGGAGATGAGTGATGCGCTGCCCCAGGCGATGGTGCTCACCGCCATCGTGATCACCTTCGGGCTGACCGCGTTCCTCGCCGCCGTGGCGTACCGGAGCTGGTATCTCAGCGGCAACGACGAGGTCCAGGACGACGTGGAGGACCAGCAGATCGTCGCCCTCGCGGCCCGTAACGAGGTGGCCAACGCCGACCTGGGCGGCGAGGGACCGGGTGACGACCCGGAACAGGTGTCCCCGGAGCCGGCCCGGCGGCCCCCGCACCGGTCGGACGGTGCCCGGTGAGCCGGCTCGTCCCGCTGCCGGTGGTGGTGCCGCTGCTCGGCGCGGCGCTCACCCTGATCCTGGTCGACCGGCCCCGGGTGCAACGCACCGTCAGCGTGGTCGCGCTCGGCACCAACCTGGTCGTCGCGGCGTTGCTGCTGGTCCGCGCGCACCGGGAGGGGCCGGTGGTGGCCGAGGCGGGAGGGTGGCCCGCGCCGGTGGGCATCGTGCTGGTGGCCGACCAGCTCGCCGCGCTGATGCTGGTGGTCTCCTCGGCGGTGACCCTCTGCGTGCTGCTCTACTCGATCGGCCAGGGCCGGGCGGAGACCAGCGAGTCCGCCCCGGTGAGCATCTTCCACCCCACCTACCTGGTGCTGACCGCCGGGATCTGCAACGCGTTCCTCGCCGGTGACCTGTTCAACCTCTTCGTCGGGTTCGAGATCCTGCTCGCGGCGAGCTTCGTGCTGATCACCCTGGGCGGCACCGAGGCCCGGATCCGCACCGGCTCCACGTACGTGGTGGTGAGCATCCTCTCCTCGATGATCTTCCTGGCCGCGGTGGGACTCGTGTACGCGGCCACCGGCACCCTCAACATGGCGCAGCTCGCCGGCCGGCTCGACGCGCTGCCCGACGGCGTACGGCTGGCGTTGCAGTTGATGCTGCTGCTCGCCTTCGGCATCAAGGCGGCGCTGTTCCCGCTCTCCGCCTGGCTGCCGGACAGCTACCCGACCGCTCCGGCACCGGTCACCGCCGTCTTCGCCGGCCTGCTCACCAAGGTCGGCGTCTACGCGATCATCCGGACCGAGACGCTGCTCTTCCCCGGCGCCGAGGTGGGCAACCTGCTGATGGTCGGCGCCGGACTGACCATGATGGTCGGGGTGCTGGGCGCGGTGGCCCAGTCGGACCTGAAGCGGATGTTGTCGTTCACCCTGGTCAGCCACATCGGCTACATGATCTTCGGGGTGGCGCTGAGCACCACCGCCGCGCTCTCCGGGGCGATCTTCTACGTGGTGCACCACATCACCGTCCAGACCACCCTGTTCCTGGTCGCCGGGCTGGTCGAGGAGCGGGCCGGCAGCACCGACCTGCGCCGGCTCGGTGGGCTGGCCCGGGTCGCCCCGCTGCTGGCGGTGCTCTTCTTCGTCCCCGCGATGAACCTGGCCGGCATCCCGCCGTTCTCCGGCTTCCTCGGCAAGGTCGGCCTGCTCCAGGCCGGGGTGGCGCACGGCGGGCCGCTGCCCTGGGCGGTGGTCGTCGCCGGCACGGTGACCAGCCTGCTCACCCTCTACGCCGCCTCCCGGGTGTGGAACATCGCGTTCTGGCGGGCGCCCCGACTGGCCACCGCCGACCCGGTGGAGCGGCTGCCCCGGCTGATGGTCGGCGCGACCACCGCCCTGGTGGTGCTGGGGCTGGTCCTCACCGTCGCCGCCGGCCCGCTGTTCCAGGTCACCGCCGACGCCGCCGTCGACCTGCGGCTGCGCACCCCGTACGTGCGGGCCGTCCTGCCCGGTGGGCCACCGTGACCGGCTCGTCGCCGCCGCGCACCGGACGCCGCCGCGACCAGGTCATCGCCCTCGGCTGGCTGGTCGTGGTCTGGAACCTGCTGTGGGGGCAGTTCTCCCCGGCCAACCTCCTCACCGGCCTGCTCGTCGGCGGGGCGGTGCTGCTGTTCTTCCCCCTCCCGCCGGTCTCCTTCGGCGGCCGGCTGCGCCCCCGGGCGCTGCTGACCCTGGCCGGTGTCTTCGTCGTCGAACTGGTCAGCGCCAGCATCCACGTCGCCACCATCGCCGTGCGTCCGGGCTTCCGCCCGCGCGGGGCGATCATCGGGGTGACGCTGCGGGTCCGCACCGACCTCAACCTGGCGCTCACCGCCGAACTGCTCTCCCTGGTGCCGGGCACCCTGATCGTCGAGGTGGACCGGGACGCGGGGGTGCTCTACGTCCACGTGCTCGACGTGCGGTCCCCGGCCGACCTGACCGGCAGCCGGGACCGGATCCTCGCCGTCGAGGAACGGATCGTCCGGGCCGTCGGCTCCGACGCCGAACTACGCAAGCTCAGCACCGCACCCACGGAGGCACCGTGACCGTCGTCCTCGCCGTCGTCCTGACCGTCCTGCTGTCGGTCACCGCCCTGCTGGCCCTGGCCCGGATCTACCGGGGTCCGTCGTTGCTGGACCGGGTCATCGCCGCCGACCTGCTGCTCGCCACCATGCTCGGCGCGGTCGGCGCGGAGGCGGCGGTCAACCGGCACGCCACCACCCTGCCGGTGCTGGTGGTGCTCTCCCTGCTCGGTTTCGTCGGGTCGGTGGCCCTGGTCCGCTTCGCCGCCCGGGAGGAGTCGTGAGCGTGGGTACGGTGCTCGACGGGCTGGCCGCCGTCGCCCTGGTCTGCGGGGCACTGCTCAGCCTCGCCGCCGGGATCGGCGTGCTGCGCTTCCCGGACGTGCTGGACCGGATGCACGCGGCCACGAAACCCCAGGTGCTGGGCGTACTGCTGTTGCTGGTCGGGCTGGCGCTGCGGCTGCGTACCGCCGCCGATCTCGGCATGATCGTCCTGGTCGGGGTCTTCCAGCTGGCCACCGCGCCGGTGGCCGCCCAGATGATCGGCCGGGCCGCCTACCGGTCGGGTCGGGTCGACCGCAGCCTGCTCGACGTCGACGAGCTGGCCGACCCCGGACCCCGGGGACGACGATGACGAGCGGGCACATTAGGCCCACCCTCAGCGGGCTCGCAGGCAGCGCGGATATCATTGCCGAATGATCGACTCCTCTGCCCAGGAGGGCAGCAGTAGCCAGCCGGGTCGTGCCCGGCAATCCCCCGCCCCGACGTCCACGGGAGCCCTGAGCGACCCGTGTTGATCGTCGTCGGCCTCGCACTCATCATCGTCCTCACCGCCGCCACCGGCTACTTCGTGGCCCAGGAGTTCGGCTACGTCGCCGTCGACCGGGGCAAGCTCAAGCAGCTCGCCGACGACGGAGACGCCAAGGCGGCCCGCGCCCTGGAGGTCACCGGCCGGCTGTCGTTCATGCTCTCCGGAGCGCAGCTCGGCATCACGGTGACCGCCCTGCTGGTCGGCTACGCCGCCGAGCCGTACCTGGGAGCCGGCCTGGCCGAGCTGCTCGGTGGGGCCGGCGTCGGCACCGGGGTCAGCCTGCCGTTGTCGGTGGCGCTGGCCCTGGTCATCGCCACCGTCGTACAGATGGTCCTCGGCGAGCTGGCCCCGAAGAACCTGGCCATCGCCCGGCCCGAGGCGCTGGCCCGGGCGCTGAGCCGGTCCACCCTGATCTACCTGAAGATCGCCGGGCCGCTGATCACACTCTTCGACCGGGCCGCCGTCCGGCTGCTGCGCCGGGTCGGCATCGAGCCGATCGAGGAGCTGCCCAGCGGCGCCACCCCCGCCGACCTGGAGCAGATCATCGCCGAGTCCCGGGAGGAGGGGCACCTCGACGCCGAGATGTCCGACCTGCTCGACCGGGGCCTCGACTTCCGGGAGCTGACCGCCGGGGAGGCCATGGTCCCCCGGGTCGACGTGGACACCGTCCGGTCGCACGAGCCGGTCAGCCGGGTGGTCGAGCTGCTCGACACCGGCCACTCCCGTTTCCCGGTACGCGGTGCCGACGGCGTCGACGACCTGGTCGGCGTGATCGGCATCGCCGACGTGCTCGGCGTCCCCCCGGCGGAGCGGGCCACCACCCCGGTCAGCACGGTGGCCGTACCGCCGCTGCTGGTGCCCGAGACGTTGCCGCTGCCCACGGTGCTGGACCGGCTGCGGTCCGGGCACCGGCAGCTCGCCTGCGTGGTCGACGAGTACGGCGGCTTCGCCGGTGTGATCACGCTGGAGGACATCGCCGAGGAACTGGTCGGGCCGATCCGCGACGAGGACGACCCACCCGAGCGTGCCCCGGCCCGCCAGGACGACGGCTCCTGGGTGGTGCCGGCCCGCTGGCGGATCGACGAGGTGGCCGACAGCACCGGTATCTCGCTGCCCGAGGCCCCCGAGTACGACACCCTCTCCGGGCTGGTCATGCGGGAGCTGGGCCGGGTGCCCGAGGTGGGGGACCGGCTGGAGATCGTCCTGCCGGCCGACGGCGAGGAACCGGTGGAGCGGCCGAAGGCCCTGGTCGAGGTGCTCGCGGTGGACCGGCACGTGGCCGACTCCGTCCGCCTCACCATGGCCGGTGACCGGAACGCGGCCGTGGACCTGAGCGCCACCCGCAGCGGGGAGGAACGGTCGTGAGCCCGGTGGTCGCACTGGTGGTGTCGGTGCTGCTGCTCGCCTTCAACGGCTTCTTCGTGGCCGCCGAGTTCGCCCTGGTGGCGGCGAAGCGCTACCGGTTGGAACAGACCGCCGCCGGCGGCAGCCGGGCCGCCCGCGCCGCGCTGGACGGGGTACGCGAGCTGTCCCTGATGCTGGCCGGGGCGCAGCTCGGCATCACCCTGTGCACCCTGGGGCTGGGCGCGCTGGCCGAACCGGCGATCGAGCACCTGATCAGCCCGCTGCTGCACGCGGTCGGACTGCCGGCCGCGGCCAGTCACGTCGTCGCCCTGGTCTTCGCGCTGGGGCTGGTGACGTTCCTGCACCTGGTGGTCGGCGAGATGGCCCCGAAGTCGTGGGCGATCACCGACGCCGAGCGCTCGGCGACGCTGCTGGCGTTGCCGTTCCGGGCCTTCGCCCGGGTCGCCCGCCCGGTGCTGTCCCTGCTCAACGCCCTGGCCAACGCGATGCTGCGGCTGGTCGGGGTGCAGCAACAGGACCAGCTCGCCCAGGTCCACGGCCCGGACGAGCTGCGCATCCTGCTGGAGCAGTCTCGCGAGCACGGCCTGCTCGGTGCCGAGCAGCACCAGATGCTGACCAGCATGCTGGAGTTGCAGGAGACCACCGTCGCCCAGGTGATGGAGCCCTTCGACCGGATCATCACGGTCCACCGGGACGACACCGCCGAGCGGATCGAACAGGTCAGCCGGGACAGCGGCCGGTCCCGGCTCGCCGTCCTGGACGGCGGCGGCGAGGTGTGCGGGCTGGTGCACGTCCGGGAGGCGGTCCGGGCGGTGACCACCGGCCGGACGGCCACCGCCGCCGAGCTGATGACCCGGTCGTTCACCCTGCCGGCCACCTCCTCGGTCACCGAGGCGGTCGCCGCCATGCGGGCCGACCAGGCCCAGTTGGCGTTGGTCCGCAACGGTGGCGGCCCGACCCGGCCGATCGGTTTCGTGGCGCTGGAGGACCTGCTCGAAGAGGTCATCGGGGAGTTCGACGACGAGACCGACCCGATTCCCCGGGGCCGCCGCCTGCGTTGACGACGACCCGTCTGACCGTGCCGGCCCGCTCCGGCGCATCCCGCCCCACCCCGCTCCCCGCCCGGAGCGGGGTGGGGTGCTTCGTGAGGGTGTCCGGGGGAGTGCCGGGCCGGACACCGGGAATCCCGCTGTCCGTCGCCCGGTCCGCTCGGGCGGGGTGGCGGTCACCGGCCCGTCCGGGCCGGTGACCGGCGGGGGAAGGAGCGGCGATGCGGTTGACCGGGGTGTCCCGGGAGTCCGGTGCGACCGGACTGGCGGTGAGCACCACGCTGACCAATCCGAGTACCCGGCCGGGCCTGCGGCTGCCGGGGCGGGTGATGCTCAGCGCCGGATCGTGGGACGTGCCGATCCGGCACGTGCGCCTCGGTCTGGTCGCCACCGCCGAACCGGAGGACCCCCGCGCGCCCCGCCGGCTCGTGCAGTACCACCAGGTGCCGGTGGGGGGCCGGTTCGTCGTACCGGCCGGGCGACGGCGGGCCATCGACTTCGCGGTGCCGCTGCCGTGGGAGACCCCGGTGACGATCTTCGGCGGGGTGCCGTTGATGAGCCTGCGCACCGCGCTGCGTACCGAGGTGTCGGTGGACCCGGAGCTGGAGCAGGGTGCGCTGGTGCCGGTCTTCGTGCATCCGATCCCCACCCAGCAGGAGGTGTTGGCGGCGCTGGGCACCCTCGGGTTCGTGATGCGGCAGGCGGGTCTGGTGTCCAGCCGGCTGCCGGGGGTCGCGCAGAGCCTGCCGGTGCACCAACGTCTCGGCTACTGGGTCGGCCCGCTGTACGCCGGCCCGATCACCGAACTGGAGCTGATCTTCGTGACCAGTTCCGCCGGCCTGGAGGTGCTGCTCTGGCTGGACCGGCGTCTCTCGTTGACCGGGATCAGCCACCAGAGCATCAGCCGGTTCCGGATCTGGCACGCCGACGACGGGCAACGGGACTGGGTCTCCGTCGTCGACGGCTGGTTGCGTGCGGCGATCGACCGGCACGCGGCGGCGGCCTCGGACGCGCACTGGTCGGCCCGGATAACCGAGTCGGCCCATGTCAGCCGCCCGCCCGACCGACCGGTCCGGCCCGGCTACGGGCTGGGCGGCACCGGTGGCGGCGGTGGGGTCGGCGGCGGTGGTGGCGACGGCACCTGACCGGCGGGGCGGCCGGTCAGACCGAGGCGGTGGCGAGCTTGACGCCGAAGCCCAGGAAGAGCACCGCGACACCGGTGGTGGCTCCTGCGGCGAGCCGCTGCCGCTGCCGGAACTGGGCGGCCAGGAAGGTGCCCGCGAAGATCAACGCGGTCAGGTAGAGCACGCTGGTCACCTGGGCGATCAATCCGAGCAGCAGGAACGACAGCGCCGGCCAGGCGTAGCCCGGGTCGACGAACTGGATGAAGAACGAGATGAAGAAGAGGATCGCCTTCGGGTTGAGCAGGCTGATCACCAGTGCCTTGCGGAACGGGCTGCGCAGCGCCGCCGGTTCGGCGGCGTCGATCAGCCGGGGTGCCGCCGGATCGTGCCGGTCGCGCCAGCGCCGCCAGGCCGCCCGCAGCATGGTCAACCCGACGTAGCCAAGGTAGGCCGCGCCCGCGTACCTGATCACGAGGAAGAGCGGCGGGTACGCCCTGAGCAGCGAGGCCACCCCGGCGGCGGAGAGGATCATCAGCACCGAGTCGCCGAGGAACACCCCGCCGGCCGCCCGGTAGCCGACCGCGACACCCCGTTTGGCGGCGGTGGAGAGCACGAAGAGGGAGTTGGGGCCCGGTAGCAGCACGATCGCCACGGTGCCCAACAGGTAGGTCCAGATGTCGGTGATGCCCAGCACGCCCGTCATACTCGCCCCGGCGGTGCCGGAAAGTGAAACCCTTTCCGCAGCCTGGGCTGTGTGTTCGGCCACTCTGCGGCGGTCGTCGCGGGCGACAGGGTGCCTGGCCGTGCGCCTCCCCCGACTCAGGCCCCCCGGGCGGTGGCGGGCAGGTAGGAGGGGGTCGGTGCGACCACCCCGTCGGCCGGCTCGGGTGCCCCGGCGGCCAGCCGCAGCGGCACCACCCCGGCCCAGTGCGGCAGGTCGAGGTCGGCCGGCTCGTCGCCGACCCCGCCGGTGCGGGACCGCACCGACACCTCGCGCAGGGGCAGGGCCAGGACGGCCGTCTCGGCCAGCTCCCGCCGCGACGGCGGGCGGCTGTCGGCGGCCCGCCCGGCCCCGACCTTCTCCACCAGCGCGGTGAGTGCCGCGCGCTTGTCGTCGTCGCCGGTGACCAGGTGGGCGGTACCGTGCACGACCACGGAGCGGTAGTTGGCGCTGTGGTGGAACTGCGACCGGGCGTAGACCAGCCCGTCGAGCAGGGTCACCGACACGCAGACCGGCAGGCCGGCGTCACCCCGGGCGGCCAGCAACGGCCGGCTGCCGGTGGACCCGTGCAGGTAGAGCACGTCGTCGACGCGGACGTGCAGGGTCGGCAGCAGGCGGGGCTCACCGTCGACCACGAATCCCAGCACGCAGTGGTACGCCTCGTCGAGCACGGCGTGGGCGGCGTCCCGGTCGTAGCTCATCCGGTCCCGGCTGCGGTTGGCGGTGGTGCGCGCGGTCGGTGCGTACATGTGACATCCTGTCTTTGTTCTAGTACGATCCCGAAACTGTGCCAGCACATTATCAGATCCTCGGGTCGACGTCCGCCGCGATTTCGGCGAGCGTCGAAACCGGCATCCGTACCGGTGCGCTCGCCGCCGGTGACGCGTTGCCGCCGGTCCGCTCGCTCGCCGCCGCGCTGGCGGTCAGCCCGGCCACCGTCGCCCGTGCCTACCAGGAACTGCGGCAACGGGGTCTGGTCGCCACCGCCGGCCGGCACGGCACCCGGGTGCGGCCCCGGCCACCGGTGGCCACCCGCCGGGCCGCCCGGCCCCCGGCACCCGCCCCCGGCACCCGTGACCTGTCCCAGGGCCAGCCCGACCTGCGGCTGCTGCCACCCCTCGGTCCGCACCTGGCGGCGCTCGCCACCGGGATCGGCCCACCCGCCGGCTACGCCTCGACCGGCGTGCACCCCGCGCTGGCCGAGGCCGCCCGCTCCCGGCTCACCGCCGACGGGGTGCCCGCCGACGAGCTGACCGTCACCGGGGGAGCGCTCGACGGCATCGAGCGGCTGCTCGCCGGCCACCTGCGCCCCGGCGACGCGGTCGGGGTGGAGGATCCGGGCTGGGCCAACCTGCTCGACCTGGTCGCCGCGCTCGGCCTGCGGCCGGTCGGCGTGCCGGTCGACGACGACGGGCCGACCGTCGCCGGGGTCCGGGACGCGCTGGCCCTGGGGGTGCGGGCGCTGGTGGTCACCAGCCGGGCACAGAACCCGACCGGTGCCGCCGTCTCCGCCGCGCGGGCCGGGGCGCTACGGGCACTGCTCGCCGGCCGCTCCGACCTGCTGCTGATCGAGGACGACCACGCCGCCGAGCTGTCCCGGCTGCCCCTGCACGCGCTGGCCGGGGCCACCCCGACCTGGGCCTTCGTCCGCTCGGTGAGCAAGCCCTTCGGTCCCGACCTGCGACTGGCGGTGCTGGCCGGTGACGAGGTGACGGTCTCCCGGGTGGCCGGGCGGGCCAGGGTGGGCGCCGGCTGGGTCTCCACCGTCCTGCAACGACTCGTCCTGACGCTCTGGTCCGATCCGGCCACCACGGCGCTGGTCCACCGGGCCGCCGAGGCGTACGACCACCGCCGGTCCGGCCTGCTCGCCGCGCTCGCCGAACGTGGCCTGACGGGGCACGGCCGCAGCGGCATCAACGTCTGGCTGCCGGTGCCCGACGAGACCGCCACGGTCACCGCCCTGCGTGACACCGGCTGGTCGGTCGCCCCCGGCGGCCTCTACCGGATCGGCGCCCCGCCCGCCGTGCGGATCACGGTCAGCACGCTCGACGACACCGACCTGGTTCCGCTGGCCGACGCGATGGCGGCGGCGGTCCGCCCCGCCGACCCGTTCGGCTTCACCGCCTGACCCGCCCCGTCGACCTCCTCCCGCCGGCCTGCGGCGGGACGGCGGGAGGAGGCGCGGTCAGCCCCGCCCGCTGCACGAAGATCCGCCGCCGGGAGACGGCCTCCCCGGCGGCGTTCACCTGGTAACCCTCCAGCCAGACCCAGCCGTCGTAGGTGGGCCAGTCGAGCACCCGGATCACCCGGAACCGGCCGATGGAACCACTTCCCACGAGACATGCGCTGGTACTCCTGACGTCGGAGGTTTACGTGACGTAAAGGGTACATTGAGAAAGCGTGTGCAGTACAGCATGTACGCTTCCGGAAGCGTACTCTATCTCTGCCCGTAGCGTTCGTCACGTGGGGCTGGCGTTGATGGGGGCGGCGGAGATCCAGGAACGTCTGGGTATCTCCCGCCAGCGCGCGTACATCTTGATCAACCGGCGGGACTTCCCGGCCCCGACTGCCACTCTCAAAATGGGCAACGTCTGGTTGAAGTCCGATGTAGAGGCCTGGATCGCCGAAAAGCGCCCTCATCTGATCGAAGCCGACGAGGAGCCATAGCCGGGCGACACCGGTAGCTGGTTGAACCCGCCTTCCCGATGGCTAGGTGATTCGGCTGAGCGGGGCGCTACCGGGGACGGAGGACCGGCGGGTCCGTCGCGGGTGCTCCCGTGGGAACGGGTAGAACATTCGCCATGGCCGAGCAGACCGATCCACCCGGTGCCCAGCAGTTCATCCCGCCGCAGGCCGGCACGCTGGCCGAGCTGCGGACCGCCGCCGCCGGCTGTCGGGGCTGTGAGCTGCACCGGGACGCCACCCAGACCGTCTTCGGCCGGGGCGACGAACACGCCCGGGTGGTCTTCGTCGGTGAGCAACCCGGCGACCTGGAGGACCAGCACGGGCTGCCCTTCGTCGGCCCCGCCGGTCGGCTGCTGCGCCGGGCGGTCGACGACGCCGGCCTCGACCCGGCCCACCTCTACATCACCAACGCGGTGAAGCACTTCCGGCACGAGCTGCGCGGCCGACGGCGGATCCACCAGACCCCGGACCGGGTGCACATCGTCGCCTGCCGGCCGTGGCTGGTCGCCGAGTTCGCCCGGCTCCGCCCCGAGCTGGTGGTGGTGCTCGGCGCGACGGCGGCGAAGGCCCTGCTCGGCCCGGCCTTCCGGGTCACCCGCCAGCGCGGCGAGCTGCTGCCCTGGCCGGCCGCCGCCGAGCACCCGGCGGATTTCACCCGGGTGCCGGTGGACGCCGGTACGGTCGCCGCCGCGCCCGCCGCCCGCCTGCTGGCCACCATCCACCCGTCGGCGGTGCTGCGCGCCGACAACCAGGACGTCGCGTACCGGGGGCTGGTCGACGACCTCACCGTGGCCGCCCGTGCCCTGACCGGCTGACCGGCGCCCGTGCCCTGACCGGCTGACCGGCGCCCGTGCCCTGACCGGCTGACCGGCGCCCGTGCCCTGACCGGCTGACCGGCGCCCGTGCCCTGACCGGCTGACCGGCGCCCGTGCCCTGACCGGCTGACCGGCGTCCGCGCCGATGGTCGACCGGGTCATACCCCCGTGCGGACGGCGGGCCGGTTGCGCGAGGATGGGCTCCCCGAACCAGGAGTCTGCGATGACCGTCGACCTGCGTGTGCCCACCCGGCCCGATGTCGCCCCGATCCAGCGGCGCACGCTGCGACTGCTCATCGCCACCCAGATCATCGGGGGGATCGGGGTGGCCATCGGGATCTCCGTCGGCGCGTTGCTGGCGGCCCGGGTCGCCGGTGTCGCGGTGGCCGGGCTGGCACAGAGCTGCGGCGTGGTCGGCGCGGCGCTGCTCGCCGTACCGGTCACCCGGATCATGAACGGGCACGGGCGTCGTCCGGGGCTGGTGGTGGCGTACCTGGTCGGGGCGGTCGGGGCGGCGCTGGTGGTGCTCGCCACGGTCACCGGCGGGGTGCCGCTGCTCTTCCTCGGGATGCTGCTGTTCGGCGGTGGCACGGCGGCCAACCTCCAGGCCCGTTACACGGCGGTGGACCTCGCCGAACCCGCCCGCCGGGGCCGTCAGCTCTCGCTGGTCGTCTGGGCCACCACCATCGGCTCGGTGGCGGCACCCAACTTCGCCGCGCTCGCCGACGGGGTGACCCGGGGTTGGGGGCTGCCGTCGTTGGCCGGCCCGTTCGCGTTCAGCGCCGTCGCGTTCGGTCTGGCGGCGGTCGTACTGCTGCTGCTGTTGCGGCCCGACCCGCTGCTCACCGCGCGGCGGCTCGCGGCGGCCGAGGCCGGGACACGGCCGGCGGGTGACGGCGGGACGCCGCTGGTGGCCGACGCTGGGACGCCGCTGGTGGCCGACGCTGGGACGCCGCTGGTGGCCGACGCTGGGACGTCGCCGGTGGCCGACGCCGGGACGTCGCCGGTGGCCGGGGCCGCTCCGGCGGCGACGAAGACCACGCCGGTGGCGCGGGGGGCCGGCATGTGGGCGGCCTGGCGGGTGGTGCGTGGCCGTCCGGCCGCCCGGCTGGGCATCGCCGCCGTCGCGGTCGGCCACCTGGTGATGGTCGCGGTGATGGCGATGACCCCGGTACGCCTCGGCGAGTCGCACTCCGACGCGGACGTGCTGCGGGTCGTCGGCATCGTGCTGAGCGTGCACATCGCCGGCATGTACGCCCTCTCCCCGGTGGTCGGGTGGCTCACCGACCGGCTGGGCCGTCGGGCGGTGATCCTCGGCGGCGTGGGCATGCTGCTGGCCGCGTGCGCGGTGGCCGGCACGGCCGGACACCACACGCCACGCCTCTCGATCGGCCTGGCCCTGCTCGGCCTCGGCTGGTCGGCGACCATGGTGGCCGGCTCGACGCTGCTGTCCGAGGCGGTGCCGGCCGGGGTGCGTCCCAGCGTGCAGGGGCTGTCCGACCTGACCATGGGGTTGGCCGGGGCGGGCGCGGCGGCGGCCAGCGGGTTTGTCATGCGGGTGGTGGGTTATCCGACGCTCACCCTGTTGGCGGCGATCGCGGTGCTGCCGCTGCTGGCGCTAGCGTTGCGTCGGGTGCCGTCGACGGCATCCGTGGAGGAGGAGTGATCACGTGCGGCTGACCGACTTCTGGACCCGGCTGGACGAGGCGTTCGGGCCGGGTTACGCGGCCAGCATCGCCAGCGACCAGGTGCTCTCCCAGCTCGACGGACGGACCATCGAGCAGGCTCTCGCGGCCGGTGAGCAGACCCACGTCGTGTGGCGGGCGGTGGTCGCGGCGTATCCCGACCGGGTGCCCGTACGGCTACGCTGAGCTGCCGATCCGGCACTTCCGTGTGTCGCTTGCCGTCTCGTACACCTGTTCGGCTATTGTCCACAGCGGGGTGCTCGTCCACAGCTCGCGGCCCGTCGGCTGGTTTTCTGTCGGACCCAGCGCCTAGCGTGTCCGCGTGACGCGAAGCTCAGGAAAGACGCCGGCGAAGGCAGGAGTGGCAAACATGGCCGCAGGGCCCGACCGGGAGAAGGCACTCGACCTTGCTCTCGCTCAGATCGACAAGCAGTTCGGCAAGGGGTCGGTGATGCGGCTGGGCGAGCGCCCGGTCGTCCAGACCTCGGTCATCCCGACCGGCTCCATCGCGCTCGACGTGGCGCTCGGGGTGGGTGGCCTGCCCCGGGGCCGGGTCGTCGAGATCTACGGCCCCGAGTCCAGCGGTAAGACCACGGTCGCCCTGCACGCGGTGGCCAACGCCCAGCGGGCCGGCGGCATCGCCGCCTTCGTCGACGCCGAGCACGCGCTCGACCCCGACTACGCCAAGGCGCTCGGCGTCGACACCGACGCCCTGCTGGTCTCCCAGCCGGACACCGGCGAGCAGGCGCTGGAGATCACCGACATGCTGGTCCGCTCCGGCGCGATCGACATCATCGTGATCGACTCGGTGGCGGCCCTGGTGCCGCGCGCCGAGATCGAGGGCGAGATGGGCGACAGCCACGTCGGTCTCCAGGCCCGGCTGATGAGCCAGGCGCTCCGGAAGATCACCGGCGTGCTCAACAACACCGGCACCACGGCGATCTTCATCAACCAGCTCCGCGAGAAGATCGGCGTCATGTTCGGCTCGCCCGAGACGACCACCGGTGGTCGGGCGCTGAAGTTCTACGCCTCGGTCCGGCTCGACGTGCGCCGCATCGAGAGCCTCAAGGACGGCACCGACGTGGTCGGTAACCGCACCCGGGTCAAGGTCGTCAAGAACAAGGTCGCCGCGCCGTTCAAGCAGGCCGAGTTCGACATCATGTACGGCAAGGGCATCTCCCGCGAGGGCTCGCTGATCGACGTCGGCGTCGAGCAGTCGATCATCCGTAAGTCCGGTGCCTGGTACACCTACGACGGTGACCAGCTCGGCCAGGGCAAGGAGAAGGCCCGGGAGTTCATGAAGGAGAACCCGGACGTGGCCGCCGAGATCGAGAAGAAGATCCTGGAGAAGCTCGGCGTGGGGGTCGGTGCGGGTGACGCCGCCGGTGGCCCTGAGCTGCCGCCGGTCGACTTCTGACCGGCCGCGGTCGGATGGCAGGACGACGCGCCCGCACGGGGCGGGGTTGGGACGCCGCCCCTCCCCGCGCGGGAGCTGACGACACCACTCCCGGCCCCCGCCCGGGCGCTGACGACACCACTCCCGGCCCCCGCCCGGGCGCTGACGACACCACTCCCGGCCCTCGCCGGGGTCGCCGGGGGCGGTCCGACCCGGCCGCGCCGACGTCCGGTGAGTCGACGCCTCGTGACGAGAGCGAGGTGGCCCGGGAGATCTGCCTGCGGCAGCTCGCGCTGCGTCCGCGTACCCGGGCCGAGTTGGCCGGGGTGCTGGCGAAGAAGGGCATCTCCGCGGAGGTGTCCGCCGGGGTGCTCGACCGCTACGACGAGGTCGGCATCATCGACGACGCGGCCTTCGCGCGGGCCTGGGTCTCCAGCCGGCACAACGGCCGCGGGCTGGCCCGCCGGGCGCTCGCCAACGAGCTGCGCCAGCGTGGCGTGGACGGCGAGGTGGCCAGCGAGGCCCTCGACGAGTTGGACGAGGAGACCGAGGCGCAGACCGCCCGCGCCCTGGTCGACCGGAAGCTGCGGACCGCCCGGGGTGAGCCGGACGCGGTGTTCCGCCGGCTGGTCGGCATGCTCGCCCGCAAGGGCTACCCGCCCGGGGTGGCGATCCGGGCGGTGAAGGACGCGCTCGCCGCGCAGAGCGCCGAGGCTGCCGAGTTCGCCGAGCAGATCGACGCCGACGCGCTGGCCGACGCCGAGGGCGAGCGGGGCTGACCGGTGCAGCTCGACGCCGGTGCCGGTGCCGGGGGCGAGCGGGGCTGACCGGTGCAGATCGACGCCGACGTGCTGGCCGGTACCTCCCGGACGGTGGCCCGCCCTCCGACACTGCCACCCTGGCGTCACACGCCCGTGCCCTGGGCGTCACCTGACCCCTGCGTACCGCCACCCGCCTGGACCTGCGCCCTGGGCGTCACCTGACTGACCCCGCGCGTATCCGCACCTGCGTAGCCTCCCTTGCCGTTCCGCCTACTCCCACATCCCGCAAGATCGTGCTCGAACCTGGTTGTAGCGGTATCCGTCGTTTCGGAGGCCACTGCAACCAGGAAACAGTGCGATCTTGCGGCGTGGGGTGTGGGCGCTGGTCCGGAGGGCGGCCCCGGTCCGGACAGCAAGCGGAGTGGAGAGACGCCCGGGTGTGGAGGGCCGCAGGCGCCGGAGGTGAACAGCGGCCGGAGGACGGCCGATGGGCGTATGAAACGGGAGTTTTGTGGAGTGGTGTCCGGACTTGCATCACCAGTGGGTGACGTCCCCGACTCTCTCCGTTCGGGTGGTTTGATCATGAGTTCTTGACCGAACGGCCTTCCTCGACCTAGCCTCGCCATACAGGCTCACTTTGCCCGACCAGCGCAGGCTAAGCGCACAACATAGATCTCGTAACAGAACCGCATCACTTTGGCCAGCTCCACCGGCCTTGACGGTCGCTCCGGACAGCCGGTCCGGAGCCGACCCGACAACTGCACCCGGCTGTCGGCGATGCCCCCTGGGCACCGCCGACGGAGAGCTATCCCTACGGCCAGCCGCTCGGTCGGGCGTCCAGAGCCGCAGAGGTGCGTGCCCTTCGGCACGGTTCCCCTGCGGCGTAGACGTTTGGGGAGGCGCGACCATGGTGGGTCGGCACAGGGACCGGGGGTCTCCAGGAGGCGGTGGCGGGCGCGGACGCGGCCCGGGAACTGCCGGTGGTGCTGCTCCACCCCGACCGGGTCGTCGCTGCCGGGCCGACGCCGCCCGGCCATCCGTCACCGTGCCGCCCGGCGGGCCGGGACAGCCCACCGGGGCGGTGCGGTGCCCTGTCGGCGCTGCTGACGGGACGCCGGCATGAGCACCTTCGACGTGGTGCTCCTGGTCGTCGTCGGACTCCTCGCCCTGGTCGTGGTCGGTGCCGTCCTGGTCGGCGTACGCGCGTTGCGTCGCATCAGCGTCGCACCCGCCCCGGAGGACCCCGCCTTCATCGCCGAGAAGGACCGCCAGGAACAGTCGCTGGCCGCGTTGCGGACCGCCGCCGACGAGGTGAACAGCACCATCGACGTGGCGAAGTCCGCCGCCTCCGCGGCCCGCGCCGAGGCGGCCGGGGCCAAGGCGGAGGCGAAGTCGGCCCGTGCGGAGGCCCGCCGGGTGCTCGACGACGCCCGTGCCGAGGCGGACACCGTCCTGGAACGGGCACACAAACAGGCCGAGGCGGACGCCGAGCAGTTGCGGGCCAGCGCCCGGCGCAGCGGCGAGCGCGAGGTGGCGGTGCTCGCCGCGACGACGCGGGAGCAGGCGGCCGAGGTGGAACGCCGGGCCGCCCGGATGGACGAGCGGGAGCGGCTGCACACCGAGGAGGTGGAGCGGCTGGCCGAACGCGAGCGTCAGCTCACCGCCGCCAGTGCCGCGTTGGCCGAGCGGGAGGCGGTGGTCAGCGCCCGGGAGGCCGCGCTGACCGTGGCGGAGGAACAGCGCCGCCGGGAACTGGAACGCGTCGCCGGGCTGACCGCCGAGTCGGCCCGCGCGGAGCTGATCGAGGCGATCGAGACCCAGGCGAAGCGGGAGGCGGCGCTGCTGGTCCGGGACATCGAGTCCGACGCCCGCAGCACCGCCGAGCAGCGTGCCCGGCACATCGTGGTGGACGCCATCCAGCGGGTGGCCAGCGAGCAGACCGCGGAGAGCGTGGTCAGCGTCCTGCACCTGCCGGGGGACGAGATGAAGGGGCGGATCATCGGCCGGGAGGGGCGCAACATCCGCGCCTTCGAGTCGGTGACCGGGGTCAACCTGATCATCGACGACACCCCGGAGGCGGTGCTGCTGTCCTGCTTCGACCCGGTGCGCCGCGAGGTCGGCCGGCTCACCCTGGAGAAGCTGGTCCTCGACGGGCGGATCCACCCGCACCGGATCGAGGAGGTGCACGACCTGGCCCGGCAGGAGGTGGAGGAGCTGTGCCACCGGGCCGCCGAGGACGCCCTGGTGGAGGTGGGCATCACCGAGATCCACCCCGAGCTGGTCACCCTGCTCGGCCGGCTGCGCTACCGCACGTCGTACGGGCAGAACGTGCTCAAGCACCTGGTGGAGACCGCGCACATCGCCGGGATCATGGCCGCCGAGCTGCGGCTGGACGTACCGACGATCAAGCGGTCGGCGTTCCTGCACGACATCGGCAAGGCGCTCACCCACGAGGTGGAGGGCAGCCACGCCATCATCGGCGCGGACCTGGCCCGCAAGTACGGCGAGAGCGAGGACGTGGTGCACGCCATCGAGGCGCACCACAACGAGGTGCCGCCGCAGACCATCGAGGCGGTCCTCACCCAGGCGTCCGACGCCTGCTCTGGCGGGCGGCCGGGGGCCCGGCGGGAGAGCCTGGAGGCGTACGTCAAGCGGCTGGAACGGATCGAGGAGATCGCGGCCGGCAAGCTCGGCGTGGAGAAGGTCTTCGCCATGCAGGCGGGCCGGGAGATCCGGGTGATGGTCAAGCCGGACGACGTCGACGACATCGGCGCGGCGGTCCTCGCCCGGGACGTGGCCAAGCAGATCGAGGAGGAGCTGACCTACCCGGGGCAGATCCGGGTGACCGTGGTCCGCGAGTCCCGGGTCACCGAGATCGCCCGCTGACCGGTGCGGGGCTGGAAGACACGACGAGCGCCGACGACCGTACGAGGTGACGAGGGCCGGTCCGGAGTTCCGGACCGGCCCTCGTGCCGTGCAGGATCAGTTACCGACCGCGCCGCCTCCGCCGCCCCCGGCCTGGGAGACGAGCGCGGTGGCCGGGGCCTGCGGGGCCGGGGTGCCGGCCGACTTGCGGCCCCGGGAGAGCCGTCGCTGGACGAACTGGGCCAGCTTGGACAGCGAGTAGTTGACCAGGATGAAGAGGGCGGCGATCACCACGTAGACCTGGATCGGGTTGTCCAGCACGCCGATGATCTGCTTACCGATGTTGAGGGTTTCCTCGTAGCTGATGATGAAGCCCAGCGAGGTGTCCTTGAGCACCACGACGAGCTGGCTGATCAGCGCCGGCAGCATGATCCGGAACGCCTGGGGCAGCAGGATCATCCGGGTGGTCTGGGCGGGGGAGAGGCCGATCGCGGCGGCGGCCTCGGCCTGCCCGCCGGGCAGCCCTTCCATGCCGGAGCGGAGGATCTCGGCGATGACCACGGAGTTGTAGACGGTCAGGCCGATGACCAGGTACCAGAGCGTGTCGAAGGAGATGCCGAACTCGGGGAAGCCCCGGGCCACGAAGAAGATGGTGAGCACCACCGGCAGGCCCCGGAACACCTCGACGCAGACCCGGGTGACCGCCGAGAGGGTGACGCTGAGCCCGCGCAGCAGGTAGGACACCGGAGTGGCCATGCCGGTGAAACGTCGCCGGGTCAGGCTCTTGAGCTGGATCCGGAGCACCGCGAGCAGGGTGCCGACCACCAGCGAGGCGACGATGGCCAGCGCGGCGGCGGTCAGGGTGTTCTTCAGGCCGAGGCCGATCCGGTCCCACACCTGGGAGAAATTCTCGTTGGAGGGGTCGACCAGCGGCCCCCACAGCTCCATCGAGAACTGGCCCTTGTCGTCCAGTGGACGGTAGATCAGGAAGTACGCGCCGACTGCCAGCAGCACGGTGGCGACGATGCTGCTGATCAGGGTGATCCGCCGCTGGCGCGGGCCGGGGACGTCGTACAGGACGCTGGTCTGCTGACTCATCGGGCCACCGCCTGTCGCTTCTCCAGCCGGTCGAGCAGCGCGCCGAGCGGCACAGTCATGATCAGGTAGCCGATCGAGATGCCGATGGCGACCGGGATGAACGCGTAGCCCTCGGCGGAGGTGAGCTGGTCGGCGCTCTGGGAGAGGTCGCCCACCACGCCGAAGAAGCCGATCAGCGCGGAGTTCTTGATCATCGCGATGATCACCGAACCGAGCGGCACGACCGAGGCCTTCCAGGACTGCGGCAGCACGACGTGCCGCAGGTTCTGGCCGAAGGTCAGGCCGAGCGAGCGGGCCGCCTCGGCCTGGCCGGGGGGCACCGCGTTGACCCCGGACCGCAGCGCCTCGCAGACGAACGCGGCGGTGTAGAGCACCAGGGCGATCAGCGCGAACCGGAAGTACGGCAGGTCGGTACCGAGCCGGGTGAACAGCGAGTCCAGCACCGGGATCCGCAGGAAGTCGGCATTGGAGCCGAGCGCCGGCAGGCCGAAGGCGGCGAAGAACATCACCACGGTCAGCGGCATGTTCCGGAAGATGTTCACGTAGGCGGTGCCGACGGCGCGCAGCGGCGGCACCGGCGAGATGCGCAGCACCGCCATGACGGCGCCCAGGACCAGGGCGCCGAACGCGGCGAGGACGCAGATCTGGAGGGTGAGCCAGAAACCACCCGCAAAGACGTCGAACTTGTCGATGAGCACACTCACGGGCCGGTGTTCCTCCCCACCCTCCAGATCGAGGTCAGATCAGTAACGGTTGACGGTGGGCGCGCTGCCCAGCTCCGCGCCGAACTTGCCGGCGGTGTCGTCCCACGCCTTCTTCCAGCTGCCGTCGTTGAACGCCTTCTCCAGCGTGTCGTTGACGAAGTTGCGGAAGTCGTTGTCCTCCTTCTTCACCCCGATGCCGTACGGCTCCTTGGTGAAGTTCTCGCCGGCCAGCTTGAACGACGCCTCGTCCTTGGCGATGTAGCCGAGCAGGATCACGTTGTCCGTGGTGACGGCGTCGACCTGGCCGCCCTTGAGGGCGTCACGGCACTTGTCGTACGTGTCGAAGAGCACCAGCTGGGTGCCGACGTCCTTGACGTACTTCTTGATCTCCTCGGCCGGGGTGGACCCGGTCACCGAGCAGACCTTCTTGGCGCCGTCCTTGAACGAGTCCGGGCCGGTGATGGTGGTGTCGTCCTTCTTGACCAGGATGTTCTGGCCGGCCTCGTAGTACGGCCCCGCGAAGGCGATCCGCTCCTTGCGCTTGTCGTTGATCGTGTAGGTGGCCGCGACCAGGTCGACGGTGCCGTTGACGATGACGTCCTCACGGACCTTCGACGGCGTCTCGACGTACTCGATCTTGTCCTCGGGGATGCCCAGCTCCTTGACGATGAGCTTGGCCACCTCGACGTCGAAGCCCTCCGGCTTGCCCGACAGGCCCTTCTGGCCGAAGCCGGGCTGGTCGAACTTGGTGCCGATCTTGATCTTCTGCGCCTTGTTGAGCTTCTCCATGGTGCTGCCGGCGGCGAAGGACTTGCTGCCGGAACCGGTGCCCTCGTCGGCGTCGTCGCCACCGCAGGCGGCCAGACCGAGCGCCAGAGTAGCCGCCGCGGCGACTGCCGCCACGCGCTTCATACGCATACTGATCTCCTTCTTCGTCGGAATGCACCGGGAACCGGCGCGCTCCACTACGGACGCCTAGTGCGTGAGGATCTTGGAGAGGAAGTCCCGGGCCCGCTCGCTGCGCGGGTTGGCGAAGAACTCCGCCGGCGGGGCGTCCTCGACGAGCTGCCCGTCGGCCATGAAGATGACCCGGTTGGCGGCGTGCCGGGCGAAGCCCATCTCGTGGGTCACCACCACCATCGTCATGCCCTCGCTCGCCAGCGAGGTCATCACGTCCAGCACCTCGCCGACCATCTCCGGGTCGAGCGCGCTGGTCGGCTCGTCGAAGAGCATCGCCTTGGGCTGCATGGCCAGCGCGCGGGCGATGGCCGCCCGCTGCTGCTGGCCGCCGGAGAGCTGGGCCGGGTACTTGTCGGCCTGGTTGGCGATGCCCACCCGGTCGAGCAGGGCCAGGCCGCGCTCGCGGGCGGCGGCCGGCTTCTCCTTGCGGACCTTGATCGGCCCGAGGGTGACGTTCTCCAGGATGGTCTTGTGGGCGAAGAGGTTGAACGACTGGAACACCATGCCGACCTCGCTGCGCAGCTTCGCCAGCGCCCGGCCCTCGGCCGGCAGCGGCTGCCCGTCGAAGGTGATCGTCCCGTCGTTGATCGGTTCCAGCCGGTTGATCGTCCGGCAGAGTGTCGACTTGCCGGAGCCGGACGGCCCGATCACCACGACGACCTCACCCTTGCCGACGGAGAGTGACACGTTGTCCAGCACGTGCAGCGGGCCGAACCACTTGTTGACCCCGTCCAGCACGATCAGCGGTTCGCCGGTCGTCACGTCGTCCACCGTCCCTGTCGTCGTACCGGAAACCGGGGGCGCTCCACCCCCGGTTGGGCCACTGTAGGCGGGGCGACGTGGCGGAACGCAACTCCACGGGTCACGGAGAGGTAACACCGGTGCCGGCTGGGTGCCGACGTCCGAATTCCGCCTTCTGTCGGGCCGTCGGGTGGCGGGCCGGCCGACGGGCGGAGAGCATGGGGGGATGACCGACCGGGTCCGCCTGACCGAGTACGCGCGTGGTGGCGGCTGCGCCTGCAAGATCCCGCCGGGTGAGCTGGAGGCGATGGTCGCCGGGCTCGGCCCGGCCACCGGCAGCGCCGAGCTGCTGGTCGGCCTGGACCACGGCGACGACGCCGCGGTGGTCCGGCTGGACGAGCGGACCGGCCTGGTCACCACGGCCGACTTCTTCACCCCGGTCGTGGACGACGCCTACGACTGGGGGCGGATCGCCGCCGCGAACGCCCTGTCGGACGTGTACGCCATGGGCGGCACCCCGCTGGTCGCCATCAACCTGCTCTGCTGGCCCCGGGACGTCCTGCCGCTGGAACTGGCCCGGGAGGTGCTGCGTGGCGGTCAGGACGTGGCCCGGGAGGCCGGTTGCCACCTGGCCGGCGGGCACAGCGTCGACGACGACGGCCCGAAGTACGGGCTGGCCGTGACCGGGCTGGTCCGCCCGGAGGAGCTGATCACCCTGGACGCCGGCCGGGCCGGGCTGCCGCTGTCGCTGACCAAGCCGCTCGGCGTCGGGGTGCTCAACACCCGGCACAAGGCCACCGGCGAGGTCTCCGCCGAGGCGGTGGCGTCGATGACCACGCTGAACCGGGACGCCGCCCGTGCCGCCGTCGCGGCCGGTGTCCGCTGCGGCACCGACGTGACCGGTTTCGGGCTGCTCGGGCACGCCTCGAAGCTGGCCCGGGCGAGCGGGCTGACGGTGGCGATCGACGCCGCCCGGGTGCCCTACCTCCCCGGTGCCCGGGAGGCGGTCCGGGACGGGCACGTCAGCGGCGGCACCCGGCGCAACCTGGACTGGGTGCGCCCGTGGACCGACTTCGGGTCGACCGGTGAGGCGGACCGCCTGCTGCTGGCCGACGCGCAGACCTCCGGTGGACTGCTGCTGGCCGGTGAGGTGCCCGGTGGCACGGTGGTCGGCGAGCTGCTGCCCCGGGGTGGGTCGATGGTCGTGGTCCGCTGACGCCCGATGCGGCGGGCGTACGGCGGCGCCGCCCGCATCGGGCTGGCCTGGGTCGGGCTGGCCTGGGTCGGGCTGATCCTTGTCGGGCTGATCCGTGTCGGGCTGGCCCGGGCCGGACTGGCTCGCATCGGGCTGCCCTGGGTCGGGCTGCCCTGGGTCGGGCTGCCCGGGCTGGGCACGGTACCCGATAAACTGTCATCTTCCGGCCACTCCCCGCAATGGCACCCTAGGAAATTTTGCCCGGAATGGTCACAGACCGGTAACTTGCCCCCGGCTGGGGGCAAATGCCCCGCACCATCGTCAGTAAGGCCCGATCCGGAGGCCGGTGGGAACTAACGCAGCGAGGAGGCGGCATGACCGAGCTGTGGAACTGGAGAATCGACCGGGCCGAACCGGTGACGGTCTACCCGGCCCTGGCCGAGGCGCTCGGCCGGGTGGTGATGCCGCTGGCGGTGGCGGACCCGGGCCGGCTGCCCAGGCACGCGGTGATCTGCGACGTCTGGCAGGCCCCGGGGGAGTTCGGCACCGTCGTCGACTGTTACGGCGTACCGGAGTCGCGGCACGAGCTGAGCACGGTCGCCGCGCTGGCCCGGCTGCTCGACCGGGACTGCCTGCTCACCGACGACACCCTCGACGCCGGTCGGCACCTGCTGGTCGCGCCGGACGGCACGATCCGGCCGGTGCACTTCGAGGTGACCGAGACCGACGACGGCGAGATGCTGTCCGCCCGCCGGCTCTGCACCCTGGCACACCCGGCCTGCCGGGGCTGGTCGCGGTGCCGTGGCTCGCGCTGGGCACCCGACTCGGTCAACCCAGCCCTCGCCGCCGCCTAACCCCCCACCCCCCACCCCCCCACCCCGTCGATCATGGAGTTGTGGCGCTTGCAGAACGGGTCAAATCAGTCTGATCCGTCCACCACAACTCCATGATCGACAGGAGCGTGGGGTGGGGGTCAGGGGGTGGGGGTGGGGCGGGTGCTCCGGACCTGCAACTGGTCCAGCAGGGTCGCGGTGGCGGCGGTCACCGCGCTGACCGCCGCCTCGAACGCCGCCGCGTTGTGCGCGGCCGGGGCGCGGAAGCCGGACACCTTCCGGACGTACTGCAACGCCGCCGCCTCGATGTCGGCGGGCGTCACCGCCGGCACGTACGGCTCACGCAGGGTCTTGATGCTCCGGCACACGGCTCCTCCTTGTTCGGGTCTTCCCGGTCGGCCCGGTTCGGTCGGCCCGGATACGCTGTGCACGTCATGACTACCGCAGCGGCGGGCAGCCCGCGTACCTATCAGGTGCGCACCTACGGCTGCCAGATGAACGTGCACGACTCCGAGCGCATCTCCGGCCTGCTCGAACAGGCCGGTTACGTGCGGGTCGCCGAGGCCGACGACAACCCGGACGTGGTGGTGTTCAACACCTGCGCCGTCCGGGAGAACGCCGACAACCGGCTCTACGGCAACCTCGGTCACCTGCGTCCCGTCAAGGACCGGCACCCGGGGATGCAGATCGCCGTCGGCGGCTGCCTGGCCCAGAAGGACCGCGGCGACATCGTCCGCAAGGCCCCCTGGGTGGACGTGGTCTTCGGCACGCACAACATCGGCTCACTGCCGGTGCTGCTGGAACGGGCCCGGCACAACGCCGCCGCCGAGGTGGAGATCCTCGAATCCCTCGACGTCTTCCCGTCCACCCTGCCGACCCGGCGCGAGTCGACGTACGCGGGCTGGGTGTCGATCTCGGTGGGCTGCAACAACACCTGCACGTTCTGCATCGTGCCCTCGCTGCGCGGCCGGGAGAGGGACCGCCGCCCCGGTGACGTCCTCGCCGAGGTGCGCGCGCTGGTCGCCGAGGGGGTACTGGAGGTGACCCTGCTCGGCCAGAACGTCAACTCTTACGGCGTCGAGTTCGGCGACCGGTACGCCTTCGGCAAGCTGCTGCGCGCCTGTGGGGACATCGACGGGCTGGAGCGGGTCCGGTTCACCAGCCCGCACCCCAAGGACTTCACCGACGACGTGATCGCCGCGATGGCCGAGACCCCGAACGTCTGCCCCTCCCTGCACATGCCGTTGCAGTCCGGCTCCGACGACGTGCTACGGGCGATGCGCCGGTCGTACCGGTCCGAGCGGTACCTCGGCATCATCGACAAGGTCCGGGCCGCCATGCCGGACGCCGCGATCACCACCGACATCATCGTCGGGTTCCCCGGCGAGACGGAGGCGGACTTCGAGCAGACCCTCGACGTGGTGCGCGCGGCCCGGTTCTCTTCGGCGTTCACCTTCCAGTACTCCAAGCGCCCCGGCACCCCGGCGGCCACCATGCCCGACCAGCTTCCCAAGCAGGTGGTGCAGGAACGGTACGAGCGGTTGGTCGCCTGCGTGGAGGACATCACCTGGGCGGAGAACCGCAAGCTGGTCGGCGAGACCGTCGAGGTGCTGGTCGCCGTCGGCGAGGGGCGCAAGGACGAGCGCACCGGCCGGTTGTCCGGCCGTGCCCGGGACGGGCGGTTGGTGCACTTCGCGGCCGGGGCGGCCGGCCAGCCCGGGGCGGCCGGCACCATCCGGCCGGGCGACATCGTGCACACCACGGTCACGTACGCCGCTCCGCACCATCTCAACGCCGACGGCGCCCCGCTGGCCCACCGGCGGACCCGGGCCGGTGACGCCGCCGAGGCTGGTCGCGCCCCGCGTACCCCGGGGGTATCGCTCGGGTTGCCCACGGTCGGGCCGCCGGCCGCGCAGCCCGCGCCGACCACCGGCTGCGCCGCGCACTGACCCTCGGCCCGACGCCGACCCTCGGCCCGAGGCCGACGCCGATGCCGACTCTCGGCCCGACGCTGACTCTCGGCCCGACGCTGACTCTCGGCCCGAGGCCGACCCTCGGCCCGACGCCGACCCTCGGCCCGAGGCCGACGCCGAGGCCGACCCTCGGCCCGAGGCCGAGGCCGACGCCGGCGGACCGGCGTGTCGGTCGGTGTCGGGTGCGGCGGGTGGTCCCCGGCCGGGGTCCGCCGGTGTGGCGGACCCCGACCGGTGTGCGGTCAGACCGAGATCCGGCCCGCGCCGGCACCCGCCGTCACGATGGACTTCACGCTGCTCGCGCTGTCCAGGTTGTACGAGTACGGGATGCCGGCGACGCTGCCGCCGGTCTGCCCGGCGGGCGAGTTGACGAAGTGGTTGTTGCGGGCCACCAGGCTGCCCGGCCCGGAGTCGCCCTCACCGAGGTGGTAGGTGTCCTTGACGTTCTCGAAGTAGTTGCCCTCGACGAGCACCCCGGCACTCATGGTGGACGCCACCCCGTAACCGGCGTTGTTGTAGTAGTAGTTGTTGTAGACGTGCACCGGGTTGCCGAAGCGGACCCGGGGGTTGCGCTGCTTGCTGCCGTCGTACCAGTTGTGGTGGTAGGTGACCCGCAGGTGCCCGATGTCCTGGCTGCCGTTGTCGTCGCTGTGCCCGAGCAGCATCGTCTTGTCGTGGCTGTAGACCCGGTTCCAGGAGACGGTCACGAAGTCCGAGCCCCGCTTGATGTCGACGGTGCCGTCGTAGCCGTTGCTGAAGGTGTTGTGGTCGATCCAGATGTTGGTGGCCGACCCCTCCACGTTGATCGCGTCGTCGCTCCAGTTGCGGAACGTCAGGTTCCGGATGATGACGTTGCGGTCGCCGTTGACGGTGAACCCGCAGCCGACGATGGTCGCCCCGGAGTTGCCGAGGACGGTCTTGTTGGACCGGACCCGCAGCATGCCCGAGCAGTTGATGGTGCCGGAGACCCGGATCACCGCCGCGCCGGTGGCGTTCAACGCGCTGGTCAGCGCCGAGGCGGTGCTGACGGTGGTCGCGCCGGCGCTGCCGCCGCCGGTGGTGCCGCCGTTCTGGGTGGCCCACCCCACCAGGCCGGTCTGCGGCTGGCTGGGGGGCGGGGTGGTCGCCGGGGGCGTCATCGGCGGGGGCGTGGTCGGCGGGGGCGGGCTCGACGGCGGGGTGGTCGGCGCATTGGTCGGGGCGGTGGTCCCGGTGCAGGTCACCCCGTTGAGGGTGAAGCTGGTCGGCGCCGGGTTGCTGGAGTTGTTCCAGGTGCCGTTGAATCCGAAGGAGACGGTCCCGCCGGTCGGCACGCTCCCGTTGTAGCCGACGTTGGCGGCGGTCACGGTGCTGCCGCTCTGCGACACGGTGGCGTTCCAGGCGTCACTGACCGTCTGCCCGGCCGAGTACGACCAGCGCAGGCTCCAGCTCGACAGCGGGTCGCCGAGGTTGGTGACGGTGACGTTGCCGGTGAAGCCGCCCTGCCACTGGCCGCCGACGGTGTAGCTGACCGCGCAGCCGGGTGCGGCGTGGGCGGCGACGGCGGTGAGGGCGCTGGTGGCGAGCAGGGCGACGGTGGTGGCGGCGATCAGCGTCGTACGACGCCGGGGTGTGCGCATGCTGCGTCCTTTTCGGGTGGGACAGGGCTGCCGTCGACGGGAGAGCCGCCGGTGGCTGCCGCGCCAGTGGGCACCCGCGGTGACTCGGGACGTCGCCGATCGGTTCCTGCCAGGGGGTCAGGTCGGTACGAGGTGGCTCCCGTGTGGTGCGCCCGCGGCCCGGACAAGCGCTTTCCTGAGCAAAGCATAGACAGTCGCAGATGTAAATCGGCGCGTCGGACACCGCCGGCAGCGGCGGACGAGCCACCGGGTCGCCGGCCGACGCAAGCGTCGACCGGCGACCCGGTGGCGGAACCACGGGCGGGGTGGCTCAGCAGGCGGTGCCCTTGAGCTTCACCGCGCCCGGCGCGGCGGCCGTACCGTTGGCGGTGAAGCCCACGGTGACCGACGCGCCGGCCGCCAGGGACGCCGCGTAGCCCGGTGCGGCGGCGGTCACCGTCGTGCCGGACTGGGTGACCGTGGCGTTCCAGCCGTTGACCAGGGTGACCCCGGCCGGCCAGGTCCAGGTCACCGACCACGGGTTGACCGCCGACGAACTGGTGTTCTTCACGGTCAACTCACCCTGGAAACCACCCTGCCACGCGTTGACCTGCTTGTAGGTGGCGGTGCAGCCACCGGCCGGTGGGGGCGTGGTGGTGGGCGGCGGGGTGGTGGGCGGCGGGGGAGGGGTGGTGGTCGGCGGCGGCGTCGGACCGGTGGTGGTCGGCGTCGGGGTGCCGGTCGGGTCGGTGCCGCCACCCGTCGGCGGGATCAGGTACGGCTGGAGGATCGCCTGCTTGGCGGTGTTGATGTTGGTCCAGTCGTCCAGCGCGATGCCGCCCGTGTCACCCGAGTTCGGGTTCCACGACCAGTAGGTGAAGGACATCCCGTTGACGCCGGTACCGGTGTAGGCCATCAGCTTCTCCAGCCACACCTTGTCCCGGGGGTCGGCCAGGGTGCTGCCGAACTCGCCCATCATGATCGGGGCGATGTTCTGCTTGTACAGGTAACCCCAGTAGCGGTCCCAGACCGCCGGCAGGTTCGCCGGGAAGTCCGCGGCCTTGAACCAGTCCTGCTCGTAGACGCTGGTGGCGTACTCGTGGGGCGAGTAGACCAGCCGGTTCGCCACGTTCAGCCGGACCGGGAACTGCCCGGCCTTGGACAGGTTGCCGCCCCACCAGCCGCAGTCCTCGTCGTTGCTGGTGTCGTTGTCCCAGACGTTCGACAGGCCACCGCTGGGGCAACTCACCCCCTCCACGAAGATCAGCCAGTTCGGCTGCACCCCGAGGATGGCGTTGCCGGCCCGCTCGGCAGCCAGCCGCCAGTCCCGGGCGGTGTCCCCGCAGCCCCAGCACGCACCGGTCGCGGCCGGGTTGGTGCCCTCGGCGTGCGGCTCGTTGTGCAGGTCCGCGCCGATCACCGTGGTGTTGCCGGCGTACCGCTGGGCCAGCATCTTCCAGTCGGCGAGCCAGGTCGCCTCGGAGACCGTCGAGGTGTACCAGAGCGGCGACTGCCCGGCCGACGTCGGCCGGTGCCGGTCCAGGATGACCCGCATACCCTTGCTGCCGGCGTAGTTGATCACCTTGTCGAGGATCTGCAACGGGGAGAGGCCGACCAGGTCAGGGTTGACGAAGTCGTTGATCCCGGTGGCCGTCGCGCCCGGCTTCAGCGCGTCGTTGGAGAACGGGATGCGCAGCGTGTTGTAGCCCAGGCTGGCCATCTTGTCGAGCTGCCCGCGCCACGGGTTGTTCGACCACAGGCCGTGGAACGTCCGGTTGTCGGTCTCCATGCCGAACCAGTTGATGCCGGTCAGCCGTACCGTCGCGCCGGTGCTGTCGACGATCTTGTTGCCGTTGGTGTGCAGGTAGCCGGTGCCGGTGCCGGCTGCGGACGCCGGCGCGGTGCCGACGGTGGCGGCGACGATCACGCCGGCCGCTGCGGTGGCGAGCGCGGTCAGCGCCGCGCCGATGAAACGGGGTCGGTACATTCGGGCTCCACTTCGGATGCCCGGCGTCACCACGGCGACGCAGGGCGGAAAACCAGGGGGAACGCCGGCCGCCGCCGGTCCGTCCCGCTTTCCTCGGGTACGCGGACAGCGCGCGACGTGCCGGGTCACGTGGACGCGGCCACTCGCTGCGGTGCCCCGGCGACTCCCCACGACGGTGTCCGTCGTCGGTGCCCTCGCGCCGGTGGGACAGACCTGGCTCCGCCGCTCATTCTGATCAGCCCGCCTCGATGCGTCAACCGCACCCCCGGTGGTCGCCACCGGGCGGCCGTGCCGTTGACCGGGCGGTGGGCTCGGATCCTGGTTGTCGTGGCATCACACCGTCGGGACACCACTACATCCACGATCGAGCACGATCATGCCGGTCGGGCTCGGCGGGGCGGGGTGGGTGTCGGGGTGGGACATGCGGAAGCCCCCGGTCCCCAGGGGGGAACGAGGGCTTCCGGGGTGGTCGGGGTCAGCCGGCCTGCTCGGCGAGCTGGAGGAACTGCCGCTTGGAGGCGAGCGCCTGCTCGGCCTCCCGGACCCGACGGGCGTCCCCGGCGGCCTGGGCGCGGGCCAGCCGCTCCTCGGCCTCGGCGACCTGCGCCCGCATCTGCGCGAGCAGCGGGTTGTCCTCCTTGGTGGTCCGTCGCCAGGCCGAGTCCATCACCTCGCGGACCTTGTCGTCGATCGCCCGCAGTCGCCGCTCCAAACCGGCGGCGGCCTCCCGGGGAACCCGACCGGCCTCGTGCCACTGCGCCTGGATCTCCCGCAACTTGGCCTGGGCGCCCTTCGGGTCGCCGTCGACGTCCAACGCCTCGGCCTCCACCAGCAGCGCCTGCTTGCGCTCCAGGTTGGCCCGCTGCTCGTTGTCCCGGGCCGAGAAGACCTCGCTACGCCGGCTGAAGAACGCGTCCTGCGCGGCGCGGAACCGCTCCCAGAGCTTCTGCTCCGACTCCTTGGCGGCCCGGGGAGCGGCCTTCCACTGGTTCATCAGCTCCTTGAGCTGGTTGGCGGTCGCCGCCCAGTCGGTGGAGTCGGAGAGCTTCTCGGCCTCGGCGACCAGCTCCTCCTTGACCGTGTGCGCCTGCTTGCGCTGCTGGTCGAGGGAGGCGAAGTGGGCGCCCCGACGCCGGGTGAAGCCGTCCCGGGCGGCGGCGAACCGCTTCCACAGCTCACCGTCGGCCTTCTTGTCGACCCCCCGGATGGTCTTCCACTCGTCGAGGATCTCCTTGAGCCGGTCACCGGCGGTCTTCCAACCGGTGGACTCGGCGGCCAGCTTCTCGGCCTCCTCGACCAGGGCGGTCTTGCGGGCGAGCGCCTCGCCCCGGGCCGCCTCCCGGGCGGCACGGGCCTCGCCGGCCTTCTCCTCGGCGACGACCGCGAGCTTGTCCAGCCGCGTGGCGAGGCCGTCGATGTCCCCGACGACGTGCGCCTCGGCCAGCGAGGCCCGGATCCGCCGGACCGTGCCCAGTGAACCAGCCGCGTCGGCGGCACCCGAGTTGAGGCGTGCCTCGGTCAGGTCAACCTCGGTGACCAGGTCGGCGAAGCGGCGGGCGAAGTGCGCCAAGCCCTCCTCGGGGGCACCCGCCTGCCAGGATCCGACCACCCGCTCACCATCGCCGGTCTTCACGTACACGGTGCCGTCCGCGTCCACCCGTCCGAAGGCAGTCCAGTCGCTCATGTGCACATCCTCGTTCTCCCGGCGTCGACGGGAAACCCCCCGCGATCGCCGCCACGGCGCAGCCAACTTGCTCCCGGCATTGTCACAGGTCCGCCCCCGTCCCCGTCGAGCGCCTGTGTCTGACCGTGACCATACGGTGTCCTAGCACCCACACACAGACTCCGCGGGGGGAGTGTCGCCTTTCGCCGTACGGTGTACCGTACGACGTACACGATGCTGCCGCCCGTACTCCGGGCGGACGAGGAGGAGCAGGATGACCCAGTCCCACACCCGGATGACGCCCCCGGCCGACCCCGGCTTCGTGCCCGATCCCGCCGACCTCGCCGAGCTGGACGAGTGGTTCCGGCGCTACGACGCCCTGGCCGAGGCGGGTGACGTGACCGGGACCGCCGAGCTGGCGATGTTCCCGCTCAACACGGTCACCGACGACGCGGCCAGCGAGGGTTCCGCACGCCAGCTCGACCGGGCGGCGTACCTGGAGATGATGGGCGGTGTGCTCGGTGGCGGTGGTGACCTGCGCATGGAGAGCCGCCGCACGCCGTACTTCCTCACCCGCAGCCTGGCCGTGGTGCTCACCGAGGCCGAGTTCACCCTCGACGGCGAGCGGCAGCGGGTGCGCTACGCCGACGTGCTGGTCCGCACCGGCGGGCAGTGGCGGTTCCAGACCATGATCCAGGGTGGCTGGGGCGGCCAACCCGGCTGACCGCCGGACCCCGCCGACACGGCCCGCCCGGTCGCGGTGCTCCCCGGGGTAGCCGGTCGCCCGGGGGCGATGGTCGAGCAGGGCCGATGGTGAGACCGGGCCGCCGATGATCCGGGGCCGCCGATGATCCGGGGCCGCCGATGATCCGGGGCCGCCGATGATCCGGGGCCGCCGGTGCCCGGGGCCACCGGTTGTCCGGGGTCGGTGGTGCCCGCGGGTCGGCGGGCTGCCAGTCATGGAGGTGCCCCGGGCCGGTGGTGGACCGTCGGGGTGACCCGGGGGGCCGGGGGTGCCCGGCCGGTAACGTGGCCTGGTGCCCCTGGTCGCCGCGGCCGTCTGCCCGCACCCGCCGTTGATCGTGCCCGAGTTGGCCGGTACCGCCGCGCCCGAGCTGGCGGACCTGCGTGCCGCCTGCGCCGTCGCGGTCACCGCCCTCTACGCAGCCGGCGCACGCACCGTCGTGCTGGTCGGCTCCGGCGAGCACACCGCCGAACTGGAGCCCCCCTACCGGGGCAGCTTCACCCCCTGGGGCCTGCCCCGGACGGTGAGCCTCGGCCCGGGGCCGACCGGCCCCGAGCCCGGTTCCGCCCCTGTCCTCCCCGGTTCCGTCGCTGCCCACCCCGGACCCCCCGGTCCCGGTTCCGCTGCCGGCCTCCGCGCGCCCGGTGCCGGCCTGCGTGGGGGCTCCGGAGAACTGCCGTTGAGTCTGCTGGTCGGGGCCTGGCTGGTGGACCGGGTGGAACCACCGGTGCCCACCGCCTGGCGGATGGTCAGCGTCGCCCCGGACGCGTCGGTCGACCGGTGCGCCGCGCTCGGGGCCGGGCTCGTGGCGAACGGGCCAGTATCGGACGGGCCAGTATCGGACGGGCCGTGGGCACTGCTGGTGCTGGGGGACGGCTCGGCCTGCCACGGGCCGAAGGCGCCCGGCTACGACGACCCGCGCGCCGGGGCGTACGACGAGGGGGTGGCCCGTGCCCTGGCCGGCGCGGACGTCGACGCGCTGCTCGGCCTGGACCCGGTGGTGTCGGCGGAGCTGAGGGTCGCCGGGCGGGCGGCCTGGCAGGTGCTGGCCGGAGCGGTCCGGGCGGCCGGCGGTGACTGGCACGGTGAGCTGCGTCACCACTCGGCTCCGTACGGCGTCGGTTACCTGGTGGCCTCCTGGACCCGGACGGACGGGCGGGTGCGGTGAGCGGCACGGTCGTCGCCGTGGTCGGACCGACCGCGGCGGGCAAGTCGGCGTTGAGCATCGCGCTGGCGCACGCCCTGGGCGGCGAGGTGGTCAACGCCGACTCGATGCAGCTCTACCGGGGTATGGACATCGGCACGGCCAAGCTCACCCCGGCCGAGCGGGACGGCGTGCCGCACCACCTGCTGGACATCTGGTCGGTCACCGAGCCGGCCAGTGTCGCCGAGTACCAGCGGCTGGCCCGCGCGGCGGTCGACGACATCCTGGCCCGGGGGCGGGTGCCGCTGCTGGTCGGCGGCTCCGGCCTCTACGTGCGGGCGGTGCTGGAACAGTTCGAGTTCCCCGGCACCGATCCGGCGCTACGCGGGCGGCTGGAGGCGGAACTGGCACAGCTCGGCCCCGCCCCGCTGTACGCCCGGCTGGCCGAGGCCGACCCGGTGGCGGCGGCCGGCATCCTGCCCGGCAACGGTCGTCGGATCGTCCGGGCGCTGGAGGTGATCACGCTGACCGGGGCACCGTTCGCCGCCTCGCTGCCCGAACCGACGCCGTACTACCCGGCGGTACAGCTCGGTGTCGACCAGGACACCGCGTCGCTGGACGAGCGGATCGCCCGCCGGGTCGACCGGATGTGGGCCGACGGCTTGGTCGCCGAGGTCCGTACGCTGCTCGGGCAGGGCCTGGCCGACGGACGGACGGCCAGCCGGGCGCTCGGCTACCAGCAGGTGCTGCGCTTCCTGGCCGGCGGGACCGACGAGGCGCAGGCGCACGACGAGACGATCCGGGCGACCCGGCGCTTCGTCCGGCGGCAACGCTCCTGGTTCCGCCGCGACCAGCGGATCCACTGGCTGGACCCGACGTCGCCGACGTTTGTCGACACTGCGCTGCGGGTGGTCGCCGGGCATCGGCGATGATGGGGGCGTGGAGTTCACCAAGGGCCACGGCACCGGCAACGACTTCGTCATCCTGCCCGACCCGGACGGCGCCCTCGACCTGACACCCGGCCTGGTCGCCGGGATCTGCGACCGGCGGCGGGGCGTCGGCGGCGACGGCGTGCTGCGGGTGGTACGCGCGGCCAAGCACCCCGAGGGGGTCGCCCTCGCCGATACCGCCGAGTGGTTCATGGACTACTGGAACTCCGACGGCTCGTTCGCCGAGATGTGCGGCAACGGGGCCCGGGTCTTCGTCCGATACCTGCTGGCCACCGGGCTGGCCACGCCGACCGCCGGAACCCTGCCGGTGGCCACCCGCGCCGGTCTGGTGCGGGCCCGGGTCGACGGTGACGCCATCGCCGTCGAGATGCGCCGCCCCCGGCTGTACGACGCGTCGAGCGCCGTCCTGGGCGGGCTCACCCTCCCGGGCGCGGCGGTGGACGTCGGCAACCCGCACCTGGTCTGTGCCCTGCCGGCCGGCGTCGACCTGGCCGACCTGGACCTCACCCGGGCACCCGGGTTCGACCCCCGGCTCTTCCCCCAGGGGGTGAACGTCGAGTTCACCACCCCCGGCGACCCGGTGGACGGCACCGACGGTCACCTACTGATGCGGGTCTACGAACGCGGCTCGGCCGAGACGCTCTCCTGCGGCACCGGCGCCTGCGCGGTCGCCGCCGTGGCCCTGCGCGACGCCGCCCGGGACACCGGCACGATCACCGTCGACGTGCCCGGAGGCCGGCTCACGGTGACCGTGACCGACGACTCCTGCTGGCTCTCCGGCCCCGCCGTCCTGGTCGCCACCGGCACCCTGACCGGCCCCTGACCCCACCCCCACCCTGCCCTGCCCCGCCCCGCCGGGGCTGGCGGGGCGGGGCAGGGCAGGGGGATGCCGGTCAGGGGGTGGCGCTGGCGGTGGCGGCGATCTCGGGGAGGTCGGCCGGACCCGGGTCGGCGGCCGGCGGCGGGGTGACGGCGGGGTTCTGGGCGGCGGCGCGGACGGCGGCGGCGACCGCCGGGGCGACCCGGGAGTCGAAGACGCTGGGCACGATCACGGTCGGGTTGATCTTGTCCTCGCCGACCACGTCGGCGATGGCGCGGGCCGCCGCGATCGCCATCTCCTCGGTGAACTCCTCGGCGTGCGCGTCCAGCATGCCCCGGAACACACCGGGGAAGGCGAGCACGTTGTTGATCTGGTTGGGCTGGTCCGAGCGGCCGGTGGCGACGATCGCCGCGTGCTTGCGGGCCTCCCGGGGGTCGACCTCCGGATCGGGGTTGGCCAGCGCGAAGACGATCGCGTCCTTGGCCATGGTGGCGACGTCGTCGCCGGTGAGCAGGTTGGGGGCGCTGACCCCGATGAAGACGTCCGCGTCCCGGACCGCACCGGCCAGGTCGCCGGAGTAGTTCTCGGCGTTGGTGTTGTCGGCCAGCCACTGCCAGGCCGGGTTGAGCCCGGTCAGCCCGCGGTGCAGGGCGCCCTGCCGGTCGTACGCGATGATGTCGCCGACGCCCTGGCGCAGCAGCAGTTTCATGATCGCGGTGCCGGCCGCGCCGGCCCCGGAGACGACCACCCGGACGTCGGCGAGCTGCTTGCCCACCACGCGCAGCGCGTTGGTCAGCGCGGCCAGCACGCAGATCGCGGTGCCGTGCTGGTCGTCGTGGAAGACCGGGATGTCCAGCGCCTCGCGCAGCCGGGCCTCGATCTCGAAACAGCGCGGCGCGGCGATGTCCTCCAGGTTGATCCCGCCGTACGCCGGGGCGATGGCCTTGACGATCGCCACGATCTCGTCGGTGTCCTGGGTGTCCAGGACCACCGGCCAGGCGTCTACCCCGCCGAACCGCTTGAACAGCGCGGCCTTGCCCTCCATCACTGGCAGCGACGCCGCCGGGCCGAGGTTGCCCAGGCCGAGCACCGCCGAACCGTCGCTGACCACGGCGACCGTGTTGCGCTTGATGGTGAGCCGCCGGGCGTCCGCCGGGTTCTCCGCGATCGCCATGCAGACCCGGGCCACCCCCGGGGTGTACGCCCGGGACAGCTCGTCACGGGTCCGCAGCCCGACCTTCGAGTGCACCTCGATCTTGCCACCGAGGTGCAGCAGGAACGTCCGGTCGGACACCTTGCGCACGTCCACCCCGTCGAGCGCGCTGAGCGCCTCGACAACCTGGTCGGCGTGGCCGGCGTCGGCGGTGTCGCAGGTGAGGTCGACGATCACGTGGGTCGGGTCGGAGTCGACCACGTCCAGGGCGGTGACGATCGCGCCGGCCTCGCCGACCGATGTGGTCAGCCGGCCGATCGAGGAGGCGTCCGCGGGGACCGCGATCCGGATCGTGATCGAGAATCCGGCACTCGGCAGTCGGGTGATGGCCACGGAAATACCTCCGTCGTCGCTGGCGGCTCGTCAGCATTTCTACTCGCCCACCGGGCTCCGGTGGCAGCCGCCCCCGCGTTCGGCGACCCGCACCACGGGCATATACCGGTCGCGTTCCGCGTTGGCCCATGTCAGGATTACTTGGTACATGCACAGAACGGACAGGAGACGCAGCTTGCGAGACCAGGAGACCCACACCCCCTACTCGGACGACGACCTCGACGCCACGACCGGCGAGTACGAGCTGTCGGAGCGGCAGGCGTTGCGACGGGTCCCCGGCCTCTCCACCGAGCTGACCGACGTCACCGAGGTCGAGTACCGCCAGCTCCGGCTGGAGCGGGTCGTCCTCGTCGGGGTCTGGACCGAGGGCAGCCAGCAGGACGCCGACAATTCGCTGACCGAGCTGGCGGCGCTGGCCGAGACGGCCGGTTCGCAGGTGCTCGAAGGGCTGATCCAGCGTCGCAGCCGTCCCGACCCGGCCACCTACGTCGGCCGGGGCAAGGTCGACGACCTGGGCGCGGTGGTGCTCTCCACCGGGGCCGACACGGTGATCTGCGACGGTGAGCTGTCCCCGTCCCAGCTCCGCAACCTGGAGCAGCGCACCAAGGTCAAGGTGGTCGACCGCACCGCGCTGATCCTCGACATCTTCGCCCAGCACGCCAAGAGCAAGGAGGGCAAGGCGCAGGTCGAGCTGGCCCAGCTCGAATACCTGCTGCCCCGGCTGCGTGGTTGGGGCGAGACGCTCTCCCGGCAGACCGGTGGTTCCGGGCGGGGTGGCGGCGCCGGTGGCGGGGTGGGCCTGCGCGGTCCGGGCGAGACCAAGCTGGAGACCGACCGGCGGCGCATCCGGCACCGCATCGCCCGGCTGCGCCGCGAAATCAAGGGCATGAAGACGGTACGCCAGACCAAGCGCGCCCGTCGTTCCCGCAACGCGGTGCCGGCGGTGGCCATCGCCGGTTACACCAACGCCGGCAAGTCGAGCCTGCTCAACCGGCTCACCGGGGCCGGCGTGCTGGTGGAGAACGCGCTCTTCGCCACCCTGGACCCGACCACCCGCCGGGCCACCACGTCGGACGGGCGGCTCTACACGCTGTCCGACACGGTGGGTTTCGTCCGGCACCTGCCGCACCAGATCGTCGAGGCGTTCCGCTCGACGCTGGAGGAGGTCGCCGAGGCCGACCTGGTGGTGCACGTGGTCGACGGCACCCACCCCGACCCGGAGGAGCAGGTCCGGGCGGTCCACGAGGTGCTCTCCGAGGTGGGTGCCGACCGGCTGCCCGAACTGCTGGTGGTGAACAAGACCGACGCCGCCGACGAGGAGTCCCTGCTGCGGCTCAAGCGGCTCTGGCCGGACGCGGTCTTCGTCTCGGCGCACAGCGGGCGCGGGATCGACGGTCTGCGTGAGGTGATCGAGCAGCGGCTTCCCCGCCCGGCGGTGGAGGTCAGGGTGGTGCTGCCGTACGACCGGGGAGACCTGGTGGCCCGGCTGCACCGGCGGGGTGAGGTGCTCAGCACCGCCCATCTGCCGGAGGGTACGTCGCTGCACGTCCGGGTGTCCGAGGCGCTCGCCGCCGAGCTGACGCCGTTCGTGGCGGTGGGTGATCCGGCGGTGGCCGGCAGTCGGTGAGCGCTCCGGTGTGATCTGAGGTTCACGGTGGCATGCGACACTGACGCCATGCGCCGCGCTGTCTCCTCGGTCACGGTTGCCCTCGCCCTGTTCGGCGCGGCCGTGGCGTCCGCTGCTGCCGCCGGGGCGGCACCGGCCTCAGCCGCCCCGCTCGGTGCGGGACCGTCCGCCACGCCCCCGGTCGCAGTGCCCCCGGTCGCGGCACCCCTGGTCGCGGTGGCTCCGGTCGCGGCACCCCTGGTCGCGGTGGCCCCGGTCGCAGTGGCTCCGGTCGCGGTGGCCCCGGTCGCCGCCGCGGTCGCCGGCAAGAAGAAGTGCACGATCACCGACGAGCGGCTGCGGGAGCTGTCCGGTCTGGTGGCCACGAAGACCGGCTACATCGTGATCAACGACGGCACCCTCCAGGAGAGCCGCAAGCGGGTCTTCTTCCTGGACACCAAGTGCAAGATCGCCCGGGAGCCGGTGAAGTACTCCGGTGACGGCCCTTTCGACACCGAGGATCTGGCCCTCTCGCCGGACGGCAAGACCCTCTGGATCGCCGACACCGGGGACAACGTCACCAGCAGGGAACGGCGTACCCGGGTCGCGGTCTGGACGATGCCGGTCAGCGGGTCGAAGCAGCCGGTGCTGCACCGGTTGTCGTACCCGGAGCGTAAGCCGCACGACGCCGAGGCGCTGCTGGTCGGCGCGGACGGCCTGCCGCTGGTGATCACCAAGGTGCCCAGTGGCAAGGCGGAGATCTTCACCCCGGAGGCCAAGCTCGACCCCGACGGCGACACCGAGCCGGTGCCGATGAAGAAGGTCGGCGAGATCACCCTGCCCAAGACCACCACCGACAATCCGCTGAACATCATCGGCCGGGTGGCGATCACCGGGGCGGCCCGGTCGCCCGACGGCACCCGGGTGGTTCTGCGTACCTACGCCGACGCCTTCGAGTACGACGTCAGCGGCGACGACATCGTGGCCGCGCTGACGACCGGCAAGCCCCGGGTCACTCCGTTGGCCGACCCGTTCGGCGAGGCCATCGCGTACACCCCGGACGGCACCGGCTTCGTCACGGTCTCCGACGGCGGGGAACTCTCCCCGGACGACCCGATCGACATCCTCGGCTACACCCCCTCCACCAAGGGTGCCGAGACGGTCGAGGGCGGGGCGGGGGCCAAGCCGGCAACCGAGCAGTCCTGGTACGACAAGCTCAGCCTGGACCAGATCACCTACCTGATCGGCGCGGTCGGCGCGGTCGGCGCCGTGCTGGTCGGGGCCGGCATCATCGGGATCGTCCGGTCCCGACGGCGGGCCGCGGCCGCCGGCGTGGACCCGGACGACCCCGACGACGAGGTCTTCACCTCCGGTGCGGTGTCCCGGGCGGAGGGTTTCCCGGCGGGTGGGTCCGTCCGGGGTGCCGAGCCGGCCGCGGAACGGCCGCGTGGTGGTGGCGTCTACGGCGCTCCGGCCCCGGCCGGTGGGTCGCCGGCCCGCCCGGCGGGTGGCGCGGTCTACGGCGGTGGCCGGCCCCCGGCCGCGCCGGGAACGGCTTCCCCCGGCGGCCCGGGAGGCGCGAACCCGCCGGGCGGTGCCAACCCGCCGGGAGGCGGACGGCCGTCGGGTGGCGGTGTCTACGGTGGCGGTCGTCCCGCCGGTGGTGCGGTCTACGGTGCCGCTCCGGCCGGCGGCCCGCCGGTCAACGGTGCCGGCCCGCGCGGCGCTGCCCCACGGGGTGCCACCCGGGGCGGCGTGCCGGCGGGCGCTGACCCGCGTGGCGGTGCCCCGGGCGGCGGGCGCGGTGGTGCTCCGGCGGCTCCGCGTGGTGGTGCCCCGGCCGGCCCACGCGGCGGCGCTCCGGCTGGTGGACGCGGCGGTGCCCCCGCTGGTGGGCGCGGCGCCGCCCCGGCTGGCCCGCATGGCGGTGCCCCGCCGGGCGGACGCGGTGGTGGCCCGGCGGATCCGCGTGGTGGCGCCCCGGCCGGCGGGCGTGGGGGGCCTGCTGGGGGTCGGGGCCGTGGTGGTGCTCCGGCCGGTGGGCGTGGTGCGCCGCCCGACGGCCGTGGTGGTTCCCCGGCTGGTGGCCGTGGCGGCGCTCCGGCTGGTGGGCGCGACGGGGCCGGCGGCTACGGCGGTGGGCGGGCCGAACCGCCACGCCGTGAGGGCGGTCCCCGCGAGCCGCGCTCCGGTCCGCGCCGTGACGGCGGCCACGACGACCGACGGGGCGGCCAGTACGGTCCGCCACCCGGCCGCGGTGGCGAACGCTACTGACTCCGCAGTTCGACCGCGGCGGCGGACGCTACCGGCTCCGCAGGGCTCGGCCGGCGGCGGACGCTACCGGCTCCGCAGTTCGGCCGCGACCTCCGGGGTGACGGCCGGTCGGGACGACAGCACCGGCCGCCCCGGAGGGAGGCGGCCGGGCGGGACGGGTCAGATCCGCCGGAGCACCGCCACGACCCGACCCATGATGGTGGCGTCGTCGCCGGGGATCGGGTCGAAGGCCGGGTTCTGCGGCATCAACCAGACGTGACCGTTACGCCGCCGGTAGGTCTTGACGGTCGCCTCGCCGTCGAGCATGGCGGCCACGATGTCGCCGGCCTCGGCGATCGGCTGCTGCCGGACCACCACCCAGTCACCGTCGCAGATCGCCGCGTCGAGCATCGAGTCGCCCTTGACCTGGAGCATGAAGACCTCTCCCTCACCCACCAGCTCGCGGGGGAGCGGGAAGACGTCCTCCACCGCCTGCTCGGCGAGGATGGGTCCACCGGCGGCGATCCGGCCGAGCATCGGCACGTACGCCGGGGTGGGCCGCTGGGCGCGGCTCAGCTCGTCGTCGGTGTCGCCGGGGGCGCGGACGTCGACGGCGCGGGGACGGTTGGGGTCGCGCCGGAGGAAGCCCTTCTTCTCCAGCTCCTTGAGCTGGTAGGCGACGCTCGACGGGGAGACCAGGCCGACCGCCTCGCCGATCTCGCGGACGCTCGGCGGGTAGCCGTGCCGTTCCACCCAGCTCCGGATGAACTCGAGGATGCGGCGCTGCCGGGCGGTGAGGTCGACGGCGGTCGGGTCGGGGAAGCCGCTGACCACCGGGGTGACCGGACGGACGGCCGGCTGGCCGGTCCGGCTGCGGGCGGCGCGGGGGCGTCGAGTGGCCGGCGGACCCGCCTCGGCGATCGGCTGCGGGTTCTTCTGCCGGCTGGCCCGGTCCTCGGTCACGTCCGTCCTCCCTGGTCGGCGCTGGGTGCCTTGGCGGCTCGTGGTGCGTGCGGGGTGTCGCGGTGCCGGACCGACGTGGTGCGCCGTGCCCGGTCGTTCATGACCGTATAGGTGAGATCGGTCATTTTCAAACATCTGTTCGACGACACCCGGCGTGTCGGGTGGATAAGTGGGCGCGTCGGACGGCTGTTTCTGCTAGATCCTACGTCCTCGTCGAACCTGTGTTCGACGGGTCGCCGTGTCCGGTGGTCATCCGTTCCACCGGACCTGTCCGGACGGTCGGTAACCTCCCGGCGGTCCGGTCGGTTGGGCTGACGGTGGCGGTGGGTGGCCGGCTCTCCGGGGGGTCCGGAGGTGACGCGCCGGACACGCCCGCAACTTGACCCGACTCGGCCGGAAGCCTACGGTCGACCCCTAGATGTAGTAGTCACACGGGCGTAAGTTGCCCACAGGTTGGGTTCGACTACCCACAGCACTCCCGTATCGTCGATCACGGCGACGACCGGCGAGACCGGCGCCGTCGGGTCGACGCGTGCCCGGAGGTGGGTTGGCGTGCCCCGGTCGATCAAGGAGGTCGGGCGATGCGGTGTCCGTACTGCCGGCACGCCGACTCCCGGGTGGTCGACTCGCGCGAGGCCGACGACGGTCAGCTGATCCGTCGGCGGCGTTCCTGCCCGGAGTGCGGCAAGCGGTTCACCACCGTCGAGGAGGCGGTCCTCGCGGTGGTCAAGCGCAGCGGGGTGACCGAGCCGTTCAGCCGGACCAAGATCATCGGTGGGGTGCGCAAGGCGTGCCAGGGGCGGCCCGTCGACGAGGACTCCATCGCGCTGCTGGCGCAGAAGGTCGAGGAGACCGTCCGGGCCAAGGGGGCGGCCGAGCTGCCGAGCCACGACGTGGGACTGGCGATCCTCGGCCCGCTGCGCGACCTGGACGAGGTCGCCTACCTCCGCTTCGCCAGCGTCTACCGCTCGTTCGACTCACTGGCCGACTTCGAGCGGGAGATCGAGACGCTCCGGGCCGCCGCGCAGGCCCGCGCCGACGCCGCCGGGGCGGCGCACCGTACCGACTGACAGCCTTTCCGACAGTGAAGACTTCGATTCAGACAGTGACGACGCGCGGCCGGATGGCCGGGCAGACGAGGGGGCCGATGAGATGGCGGGGGACGGCGTGACAACAAGCCGGTCGCGGGCGGCGAAGAACGGCGCGGTGACGGGGCTCAGGGTGCAGCGGGTCTGGACGACCGAGGGCGTGCACCCCTACGACGACGTGACATGGGAGCGCCGTGACGTCGTCATGACCAACTGGCGGGACGGCTCGATCAACTTCGAGCAGCGCGGGGTGGAGTTCCCCGAGTCCTGGAGCGTCAACGCGGCGAACATCGTCACCACCAAGTACTTCCGGGGGGCGGTGGGGACCCCGCAGCGCGAGTGGTCGCTCAAGCAGCTCATCGACCGGGTGGTCAAGACCTACCGGGCCGCCGGGGAGCAGCACGGCTACTTCGCCACCCCGGCCGACGCGGAGATCTTCGGGCACGAGCTGACCTGGATGCTGCTGCACCAGGTGTTCAGCTTCAACTCGCCGGTCTGGTTCAACGTCGGCACTCCCTCTCCAGCGCAGGTGAGTGCGTGTTTCATCCTTGCCGTCGACGACTCGATGGACTCCATCCTGGACTGGTACAAGGAGGAGGGGCGGATCTTCCAGGGCGGCTCCGGCGCCGGGGTCAACCTCTCCCGGATCCGGTCCTCGAAGGAGCTGCTCTCCTCCGGCGGCACCGCCTCTGGCCCGGTCAGCTTCATGCGCGGCGCGGACGCCTCCGCCGGCACCATCAAGTCCGGCGGTGCCACCCGGCGCGCGGCCAAGATGGTCATCCTCGACGTCGACCACCCGGACATCGAGGAGTTCGTGGCGACCAAGGCGCGCGAGGAGGACAAGATCCGCGCGCTGCGGGACGCCGGCTTCGACATGGACCTCGGTGGCACCGACATCGTCAGCGTCCAGTACCAGAACGCCAACAACTCGGTCCGGGTCTCCGACGAGTTCATGGCGGCGGTGGAGAACGGCGGCGGCTTCGACCTGCGGGGCCGGCTCGACGGGCAGACCATCGAGACCATCGACGCCCAGAAGCTGTTCCGTACCATCGCCCAGGCCGCCTGGGAGTGCGCCGACCCGGGCCTGCAGTACGACGACACCATCAACGACTGGCACACCTGCCCGGAGACGGGCCGGATCACCGCGTCGAACCCGTGCTCGGAGTACCTGCACCTGGACAACTCCTCGTGCAACCTGGCCTCGCTGAACCTGATGAAGTTCCTCCGCGCCGACGGCGGCTTCGAGGTGGAGAAGTTCGTCAAGAGCGTCGAGTTCGTCATCACCGCGATGGACATCTCGATCTGCTTCGCCGACTTCCCGACCGAGAAGATCGGCGAGACCACCCGGGCCTACCGGCAGCTCGGCATCGGCTACGCCAACCTGGGCGCGCTGCTGATGGCCTCCGGCCTGCCGTACGACTCGGAGCAGGGCCGGTCGGTGGCCGCCGCGATCACCTCGCTGATGACCGGCACCGCGTACCGCCGTTCGGCCGAGCTGGCCGGGGTCGTCGGCGCGTACGAGGGCTACGCCCGCAACGCCGAGCCGCACAAGCGGGTGATGCGCAAGCACGCCGCCGCCAACGACGCGATCAAGCCGGCCGGTACGGTCGCCACCGCCATCCTGCGGGAGGCGACGAAGCAGTGGACCGAGGGCAACAAGGTCGGTGACCGCAACGGCTGGCGCAACTCGCAGGCCAGCGTGCTCGCGCCGACCGGCACCATCGGTCTGATGATGGACTGCGACACCACCGGGGTCGAGCCCGACCTGGCGCTGGTCAAGTTCAAGAAGCTGGTCGGCGGCGGCTCGATGCAGATCGTGAACCAGACCGTCCCGCGTGCGCTGCGCAGCCTCGGCTACCCCGAGGAGCAGGTCGAGGCGATCGTCGAGCACATCGCCGACCACGGTCACGTGGTGGACGCGCCGGGCCTCAAGCCGGAGCACTACGCGGTCTTCGACTGCGCGATGGGCGAGCGGTCGATCGCCCCGATGGGCCACGTGCGGATGATGGCGGCCGTCCAGCCGTTCATCTCGGGCGCGATCTCCAAGACGGTCAACATGCCCGAGCAGGCCACCGTCGCCGACGTCGAGAAGATCTACTTCGAGGGCTGGAAGCTCGGCCTGAAGGCGCTGGCGATCTACCGGGACAACTGCAAGGTCGGCCAGCCGCTGTCGGTGGCCAAGCCGAACAAGACCGCCGCGCCGGCGGTCGTCGAGGCGCCCGCCCCGGCCGTGGAGAAGGTCGTCGAGTACCGCCCGGTGCGCAAGCGGCTGCCGAAGAAGCGTCCGTCCGAGACGGTCTCCTTCTCCGTCGGCGGCGCGGAGGGCTACCTCACCGCGTCGTCCTACCCCGATGACGGCCTCGGCGAGGTCTTCCTCAAGATGTCCAAGCAGGGTTCCACCCTGGCCGGGGTGATGGACGCCTTCTCGGTGGCCATCTCGATCGGCCTCCAGTACGGCGTCCCGCTGGAGACGTACGTCAGCAAGTTCACCAACATGCGGTTCGAGCCGGCCGGTATGACCGACGACCCGGACGTGCGGATGGCCGCCTCGGTGATGGACTACATCTTCCGTCGCCTGGCGCTGGACTTCCTGCCCTACGAACGCCGTGCCGAGCTGGGCATCTTCACCGCCAAGGAGCGGGCCGCACAGTTGCGGGCCGAGGCCGCCGAGGCGGAGGTGGCCGGCACCGACCTGACGGCGATGGCGTCCTCGGCTCCGGTGGAGGCGGTCGAGCCGAAGACCGGTCCGGTGGCCCAGCCGGCCCAGGAACTGGCCGAGGTGGCCGCCGCCAAGCCGGCGCCCGCCGTGGGCTCCTCCACCGAGCTGCTGGAGGCCGTGATCGGCAAGGCCGCCGACGCGCCGCTCTGCTTCACCTGCGGCACGAAGATGCGCCCGGCCGGTAGCTGCTACGTCTGCGAGGGTTGCGGCTCCACCAGCGGTTGCAGCTGACGTACCCGTCAACGGAGGGCCGGCACCCCGGTGGGTGCCGGCCCTCCCGCCTGCCCGGTCCGTCCCACCGGGCTGCGCGGGCGCGGACCCGGCGGGCAGCATGGGGGGATGACCACCGCCGCCCGGTACGTCGAGTTCGCCACCCGGGAGGCGCACGGCGTCTCCCCGACCTACGAGCGGCTGGCCCACGCGGTCGCCGGGGACGACGAACTGCTCGCCCTGCTCGACACCCTGCCGCCGGCCAAGCGGCAGCCGCAACTGCTGTTCGGCGTCGTCCGCTGGCTCGGCGGCCCGGTCGACGACCCGGCCGTGTTCCGCGCCCACACCGTGGTGCACTGGGCGGCCGTGCGGGCGGCGATGCTCACCCGGGCGGTGCAGACCAACGAGGCCGGACGGTGCGCGGCGCTGCTGCCGGTGCTGGCCGCGCTGCCACAGCCGCTGGCGTTGCTGGAGGTCGGCGCGTCCGCCGGCATCTGCCTCTATCCCGACCGGTACGCCTACCGCTGGGGCGACCACCTGCTCGGCCAGGGGGAGCCGGTGCTGGACTGCGTGTTGAGCGGCACGGACCCGCCGACCGTCCGCCCGCAGGTGGTGTGGCGGGCCGGGCTGGACCTGAACCCGCTCGACGTCACCGACCCGGCCGACGTGGCCTGGCTCGACGCGCTGATCTGGCCGGAGCACGCCCACCGCCGGGCCCGGCTGCGGTCGGCGGCCGCGGTGGCCGCCGCCGAGCCGCCGGAACTGGTCCGTGGCGACCTGGTGGACGACCTGCCGGCGCTGGCCGCGCGGGCACCGGCCGGCGCGACGCTGGTGGTCCTGCACACCTCCGTGCTCTACCAGGTGCCGCCGCCGCGCCGGGCGGCCTTCGTGGCGCTGGTCCGCGCCCTGCCCGGGCACTGGGTGGCCGCCGAGGCGGCCGACGTGCTCGGGTGGGACGCGCTGCCGCCCTCGCCCGACGGGGCGCTGCACAACGTGCTCGCCCTGGACGGGACGCCGCTGGCCTGGATGCGCTCGCACGGCCAGGCCGTCCACTGGTTCGACCGGCCCGCCCGGGGCGACCGCACCTGAGCGTCGCCCGGGGCGGCGGATCCGTAGACTCGCCGCGATGAGTGGCGAACGACGTCCGTTGGCGGACCGGCCGCTGACCGAGCCGCACCCGTCCCGGCTGTCGCCGGAGCGCCCCGACCGGGCACGGATCCTGGCCGCCCACGCCGCCGCGCTCGCCGCCGGGGAGGCCGGCTATCCCGACCCGGCCACCGGCCTGTTCGTCCTCACCGCCGGCTTCCTGGCCCGGCGCGGCACCTGCTGTGGCCGTGGCTGCCGGCACTGCCCGTACGTCGACGACTAGACCCGGGCCACCGTGGTCGTGCCGTGCTCCGCACCACGGAGGGCGGGTCGGTCGGGGTCTTCCGTCCGGCCGCGTCAACCCGTACCGTTTCCGACGGACATCGGCGGATTTCCCGTCGACGATCGCGGAGGTGTGCCCGTGCACGGGCGGATCTGGTTGGCCGGCGTGGGCGTGCTGGTGACCACGGGTTGCGGCGCGGCGGAGGCCGGTCCGGTGCGGCTGCCGGCCGGGGAGCGGGCCGCGGTCGAGGTGGAGGCCGCCTCGTCGGGCGGGGCGTGCCGGCTGCTCGACTTCGCGACCATCGAGGAGCACACCGGGGTCCGCTTCGACGTGGCCGCCGCCAGCGGGCGCGGTGACACCCGGACCTGTGTGGTGCGGGCCGCCGACGCCACCTGGCCGGAGCTGACCCTGACGGTCACCGACACCTCGATCGACGTGCCCACCTTCACCGCCGACGTGCTGCCCGCCGGGGCGACGAAGGTGCCGAAGCTGGGCCAGGCCGGCTACCGGCGGACCGGCGCGAAGGCCGCGAAACACGGGCCGACGGCCGAGGTGGGCTGGCTGGCCCCCGAGGACCGGCTTGCCGTGCTCCGCTGGACCTGCCCGCCGGACGACGACCGGGCCACTGCCGGTGAGGTGGCCGCCCGGCTGGTCGACCTGGCGAGGAAGCTCGACACCAGGACGTTGTGACGCCGGCCCGGCAGCCTCGGCGGGTGGGTCCGGGCGCGGCCGACGGACCAGTCCCTCCGGGGGTCAGTGGGCGGCGACGAAGACCCGGGAGGCGACCTCGCGGGGGAGCCGGACCCGTTCGCCCGAGCGGTCGATGAACACCCCGTCGCGTTCCTGGGCGACGGTGACCGTGGCACCCGGGTCGACCCCGGCGGCGTGCAGTTGCCGCAGCACGTCGGCGTCGGTCTGCACGCTCTCGCAGATCCGCCGGACCACCACCTGACCGGCCAGCCCGGGGAAGGCGAGGTTCCGCTCGGCCTCGGTGGTGTCGGTGGTCTCGGCCTCCGGCGAGCCCAGCTCCTCCAGGCCCGGGATGGGGTTGCCGTACGGCGAGCGGGTGGGGCGGTTGAGCAGGTCGTAGACCCGCTTCTCGACCGCGTCGCTCATCACGTGCTCCCACCGGCAGGCCTCCTCGTGGGCCTCCTCGTAGGGCATCCCGATCACGTTGACCAGCAGCAGTTCGGCGAGCCGGTGCTTGCGCATCACGGACACCGCGCTGCCCCGGCCCGCCTCGGTGAGCGCCAGGTGCCGGTCGCCCTCGACGGTGAGCAGCCCGTCGCGTTCCATCCGGGCCACGGTCTGGCTGACGGTCGGCCCGCTCTGCCGCAGCCGCTCGGCGATCCGGGCACGCAGCGGCGGCACCCCCTCCTCCTCGAGTTCGAGGATGGTGCGCAGGTACATCTCGGTCGTGTCAACCAGATCGTGCTTCATCGATGCCTCCCGTTCGTGGAGGTACCCTGGCACTCAGTCGTGTCGACCAGGTCGTGCTTCACGTCAGCGGCCTCCCGGTGGTCGATGCTACCTCGACGTACGAAGATCGACCCGCGCCGAACCGCGGGGCCGGTGTCCCGATGGTGTTGACTGGGCGTCATGTCCGGTACCGACGACCCGTTGATCGAGCCGGACCGGCTCGCCGCCGAGCTGGCCCAGCCCGACCCGCCGACCCTGCTGGACGTCCGCTGGCGGCTGGCCGGGCCACCCGGCCGGGCGGACTACGCCGCAGGTCACCTGCCCGGTGCGGTCTTCGTCGACCTGGACACCGCGCTGTGCGGCCCGCCCGGCGCGGCGGGCCGGCACCCGCTGCCCGACCCGGACGCCCTCCAGGCCGCGCTGCGTGCCGCGGGTGTCCGCGCCGGTCGTCCGGTGGTGGTGTACGACGGCGGCGACGGGATGGCCGCCGCCCGCGCCTGGTGGACGCTGCGCTGGGCCGGACACCGGCCGGTACGGGTGCTGGCCGGTGGCTGGGCCGGCTGGCTCGCCGCCGGGCTGCCCGGCACCGTCGAGGTACCCACCCCGCCGCCCGGCGACGTGACCGTCCGACCGGGTGCGCTGCCGGTGCTGGACGCCGCGGGCGCGGCCCGGCTCGCGGCGACCGGCGACGGGGTGCTGCTGGACGTCCGGGCCGCGCCCCGCTACCGGGGCGAGTCCGAGCCGGTCGACCCGGTCGCCGGGCACGTGCCGGGTGCGGTCAACCTGCCCGCCACGGAGTACGTCAGCGAGGGCCGCTTCCCGACCGCCGCCGCCCTGCGGGACCGGTTCGCCGCCGTCGGGGTACGCCCCGACCGGCCGGTGGGGGCGTACTGCGGCTCCGGGGTGACCGCCGCGCAGACCGTGCTGGCCCTGCACCTGGCCGGTCGCACGGACGCCGCGCTCTATGTCGGATCGTGGAGCGGCTGGATCGCCGACCCCTCCCGTCCGGTGGCCACCGGCCCGACACCAGCCGGTTGACCAGCACGTGTGGTGGGCGACCGGTGACCCACGTGCGACGATGACCCCATGTCGGACGACACGTTGGTGGTGTGGGACGAGTCCCTGCTCGACTACGACATGGGGGAGCACCCGCTCGACCCGGTCCGCGTCGAGCTGACCGTGGCGCTGGCCCGGGAGCTGGGTGTCCTGGACCGACCCGGGGTCCGGCTGGTCCGGCCCGTGCCGGCCGACGACGCGACGCTGACCCGGGTGCACCTGCCCGACTACCTGGCGGCGGTGCGGGCCGCGCCCCGTGACCCGCTGTTCGCCGGCTACGGACTGGGCACCTCGGACAACCCGGTGTTCGACGGGATGCACGAGTCCAGCGCCCTGATCGCCGGGGCCAGCGTGACCGCCGCCGAGGCGGTCTGGCGGGGCGAGGCCCGCCGGGCGGTCAACGTGGCCGGTGGGCTGCACCACGCCATGCCCGACCGGGCCGCCGGGTTCTGTGTCTACAACGACCCGGCGGTGGCCATCGCCCGGCTGCTGGACCTGGGCGCCGAGCGGGTCGCCTACGTCGACGTGGACGTGCACCACGGCGACGGCGTGCAGGAGGTCTTCTACCACGACCCCCGGGTGCTCACGGTGAGCCTGCACGAGACCCCGCTGGCGCTCTTCCCCGGCACCGGGTTCCCCGACGAGACCGGCGGCCCGGGGGCGCAGGGCAGCGCCGTCAACGTGCCGCTGCCCCCGGGCACCGACGACGCCGGCTGGCAGCGGGCCTTCCACGCGATCGTGCCGTCGGTGCTGCGCGCGTTCCGGCCGCAGATCCTGGTCACCCAGTGCGGTGCCGACGGGCACCGGATCGACCCGCTGGCCGACCTGCACCTGTCGGTGGACGGGCAACGGGCCACCTACCTGGCCCTGCGGGCGCTCGCCGACGAGCTGTGCGACGGCCGCTGGGTGGCCACCGGGGGCGGCGGGTACGCCCTGGTGGAGGTGGTGCCCCGGGCCTGGACCCACCTGCTGGCGGTGGCCACCGGCGATCCGCTCGACCCGGCCACCCCCACCCCGCCCGGCTGGCGTGCCCTGGCCGCCCACCGGCTGCCCGGCCGGGACGTACCGGTACGGATGACCGACGACGTCGACCCGTCCCACCGGTCGTGGCAGCCGACCGGGGAGCCGAACTCGGTGGACCGGGCGGTGGCCGCCACCCGTAAGGCGGTGTTCCCGCTGCTCGGACTGGACCCGTACGACCCGCGCGACTGAGCCGGACCTGGGGGAGGGACCGGTGACCACTGTGGAGCAACCGGTGGACGTGCTGCTCAGCGACGGCAGCACCGTCGGCCTGCGACCGATCCGTCCGCAGGACGCCCCGGAGATCGTCGCCATGCACGGGCGGTTCTCGGAACGCACCCGGTACCTGCGCTACTTCTCGCCCTACCCACGCATTCCGGAACGGGACCTGCACCGGTTCGTCACCGTCGACCACCGGGACCGGGAGGCGTTCGTGGTGCTGGCCGGCGACCGGATCGTCGCCGTCGGCCGGTACGAGCGGCTGGGGCCGGCGGCCCCCGAAGCCGAGGTGGCGTTCGTGGTGGAGGACGCCTACCAGGGGCGCGGGATCGGCCCGGTGCTCCTGGAGCACCTGGCCGACGCGGCCCGCCGGGCCGGTATCGGGCACTTCGTCGCCGAGGTGCTGCCCACCAACGGCGCTATGCTGCGGGTCTTCGCCGACTTCGGTTACCAGGTGCAGCGGCAGTTCGCCGACGGGGTGGTGCACCTGACCTTCCCGATCGCCCCGACCGAGGCGACCCTGGCGGTGCAGCGCGGCCGGGAACACCGCACCGAGGCGCGGTCCATCGCCCGGCTGCTCGCCCCGCGCGGGGTGGCCGTCTACGGGGCCAGCGCCACCGGGCAGGGGGTCGGGGCCGCCGTCCTCGGGCACCTGCGCGACGGCGGTTACCCGGGGGCGATCGTGCCGGTGCACCCGAGCGCCCGCACGGTGGCGGGGCTGCCCGCGTACCCGTCGGCGGCCGACGCGGGGGTGGACGTCGACCTGGCGGTCGTCGCGGTGCCCCCCGACGCCACCCCGACGGTGGTGGCCGACGCCGCCGGGGCCGGCGTACACGGCCTGGTGGTCATCTCCGCCGGGTTCGCCGAGGCCGGGCCGGCGGGCGCGGCGGCCCAGCGGACGCTGGTCCGGGCGGCACACGCCGCCGGGATGCGGGTGGTCGGCCCGAACTGCCTGGGGGTGGCGAACACCGACGGGCGGGTACGCCTCAACGCCACCCTGGCCCCGGTGCTGCCGGCCCCCGGACGGGTGGGCTTCTTCAGCCAGTCCGGCGCGTTCGGGGTGGCCCTGCTGGCCGAGGCGCAGCGCCGGGGGCTGGGCCTGTCCAGTTTCGTGTCGGCCGGCAACCGGGCCGACGTCTCCGGCAACGACCTGCTCCAGTACTGGCAGGACGATCCCGGCACCGACGTGATCCTGCTGTACCTGGAGACCTTCGGCAATCCGCGCAAGTTCGCCCGGCTGGCCCGCCGGATCGGCCGGGACAAGCCGGTGGTGGCGCTGGCCCCGCTGGCCCGCCCGCCCGTCCCCGGTGCCGGTCCGGCGCTCGACGAGGCCGCCGTCAGCGCGCTGTTCGCCCGGTCCGGGGTGATCCGGGTGGACACCGTCGCCGAACTGCTCGACGTCGGGGTGCTGCTGGCCGACCAGCCGCTGCCGGCCGGTACCCGGGTCGGGGTGGTCGGCAACTCCTCGGCGCTGACCGGGCTGGCCGCCACCGCCTGCGCCGGGCAGGGCCTCACCGTCGCCGCCGGCTACCCCCGCGACGTCGGCCCGCACGCCGGTGCCGCCGAGTTCACCGCCGCGCTGGCCGACGCCGCCGCCGACGACGGGGTGGACGCCCTGGTGGCGGTGTTCGCCCCGCCGCTACCGGGACAGCTCACCGTGGAGGAGGCGGACTTCACCGCGGCCCTGCCGGCGGTCCTGGCCGGGGGCAAGCCGACCGTGGCGACCTTCCTCGCCGGCCGGGTGCCGACCGGGCTGCCCGCGTACCCGAGCGTGGAGGAGGCGGTCCGGGCGCTGGGCCGGGTCAGCCGGTATGCGGACTGGTTGCGTCGGGATCCGGGCACCCTGCCGGAGCTGCCCGGCACGGACCGGTCCGCCGGGCAGGCGGCGCTGCGCGGTGACGCGGCCGACCCGGCCGCGCTGCTCGCCGCGTACGGCGTCGAGGTGGTCGGGTCGACGCTGGCGGGCACCCTCGACGAGGCGCTCGCCGCCGCCGCCCGGTGGGGCTGGCCGGTGGCGTTGAAGGCCGCCGCGCCCGGCCTGCGGCACCGCCTCGACCTGGGCGCCGTCCGCCTCGACCTGGCCGATCCGGTCGCGCTGAGCCGGGCGTACGCGGACCTGACGGCGGTCTTCGGCGCGGACGTCCTGGTGCAGCCGATGGTGCCGCCGGGGGTTGCCTGCGTGGTGGAACTGCGCGAGGATCCGGCGTTCGGGCCGGTGGTCGGCTTCGGGCTGGGAGGCGTCGCCACCGAGCTGCTCGGTGACCGGGCCTGGCGGGCGGTGCCGCTGACCGACCGGGACGCCGCCGAGCTGGTCGACGAGCCGCGGGCGGCACCGTTGCTGCGCGGGCACCGGGGTGCCGCCGAGGTCGACCGGGCGGCCCTGGCCGACCTGCTGCTGCGGGTGGGCCGGCTCGCCGACGAGCAGCCCCGGGTACGGTCGCTCACCCTCAACCCGGTGCTGGCCCGGCCGGACGGCATCGCGGTGCTGCACGCCTCGGTGGGGGTCGGCACGGCGGACGACCGCCCGGACACCGGTCCGCGCCGGCTCTGACCGGCGTCGACCCCCCGCCGCACCCGACCGTGGACAGGCGGCAGGCCCCCGGCGAACCGCCAGGGGCCCCTACTGTCGCCGGACCGCTCAGCAGGCGTACGCCTCCAGCCGCTGGGCCCGCTCCGGGTCGCGCAGCTTGAGCAGGGTGACCTTCTCGATCTGCCGGATCCGCTCCCGGGACAGGCCGAACTCCTTGCCCACCTCGTCGAGGGTGCGCTGCCGGCCGTCGTCGAGGCCGAACCGGAGCCGGATCACCGCCTGCTCCCGCTGGGACAGGGTGGCCAGCACGATGCGTACCTCGTTGCGCAGCTCGCCGTTGGCGGCGGCGTCACCCGGCTCGGTGCGCGGGTCCACCGCGGCGACGAAGTCACCGAGCGCGCTCTCGCCGTCCTCGCCGACGGCCTGGTCGAGGCTGACCGGCTCCCGGTCGTACGAGATCAGCTCGATGACCTGGAACTCGGGGATCTCCATCGCCCGCGCCACCTCGGACACCACGGGCTCGCGGCCCAGCTTGACCGACAGCTCCCGGCGGACCCGGACCATCCGGTTGACCTGCTCGACCATGTGCACCGGGATACGGATGGTGCGGGCCTGGTCGGCCATCGCCCGGGTGATCGCCTGCCGGATCCACCAGGTGGCGTACGTGGAGAACTTGTAACCCTTGGCGTAGTCGAACTTCTCGACCGCGCGGATCAGGCCGAGGTTGCCCTCCTGGATCAGGTCGAGGAAGGCCATCCCGCGCCCGGTGTACCGCTTGGCGATGCTGACCACCAGCCGCAGGTTCGCCTCCAGCAGGTGGTCCTTGGCGGCGCGGCCCTCGCGGGCGATCAGGGCGAGCTCGGCGTGCAGGTCGCCGGAGACGGGGGTGCACGTCGACAGCTTCTCCTCGGCGAACAGCCCGGCCTCGATCCGTTTGGCCAGCTCCACCTCCTGGGCCGCGGTGAGCAGCTTCGTCCGGCCGATCCCGTTGAGGTAGGCCCGGACCAGGTCGGTGGAGACCCCGCGCTCGTCGGTGGCGTCCAGGTCGGTGAGGGCGTCGGTGCCGTGCTCGGCGTCGATGGTGGTGGCCGGGCGCGTCTGGTTATCGATCATCTGCAGGGCCATCTCTGTGTCTCCCCGTGTCCGCTTTCGGTGTCGCCTACCGGTGCCATCGGCCCCGGTGATGCACAGCTTTCCAACCGGGACGTGAAACGGGGGTGAGGCGATCGGGGAACCGACAGCAATCCGGTCGGATGCGGGGTGGGCCGTCGGTGGTCTTGCCAGGTCCGGCTACCGTGCCAGCGGTCGACCATGCGGGTCGGCCCCGAACAGGCAATGGAGGACGTGGTGGTCTTCAAGCGGCTCATGCAGTCGATGGGGGTGGGCGGTCCGTCGGTGGAGACCGTGCTCGCCAATCCGAACTGCCGTCCGGGCGGGGTGCTGGAGGGGCGGGTGCACGTGGCCGGCGGCGACCACGCCACCGACATCGAGTACGTGGCGCTCGGTCTGGTCACCCGGGTCGAGGTGGAGGGTGCCGACTCGGAGTACGAGACCACCCAGGAGTTCGCCCGGCAGCAGGTCACCGGTCCGTTCCGGCTGGAGGCCGGGCAGCGGTACGACATCCCGTTCCGGTTCTCCGTGCCGTGGGAGACCCCGCTGACCGACCTGTACGGCCACCGCCTGCACGGGATGACCATGGGGCTGCGCACCGAGCTGGAGGTGGCCCGCGCGGTTGACAAGGGCGACCTGGACGCGGTGTCGGTGCACCCGCTGCCGGCGCAGGAGCGGCTGCTGGAGGCGCTGCTGCGGCTGGGCTTCCGGTTCGCCCGCGCCGACGTCGAGCGTGGCCACATCTACGGCGTACGGCAGAGCCTGCCGTTCTACCAGGAGATCGAGTTCTACCCCGCCCCGCAGTACGCCGGGGCGATCAACCAGCTCGAGGTCACCTTCGTCACCGACCCGCACCAGGTGCAGGTGGTGCTGGAGATGGACAAGCGCGGCGGCCTGTTCACCGAGGGCCGGGACGCCTTCGGCCGGTTCACCGTCGACCACGCCACCGTCGACCGCACCGACTGGGCCGCCCAACTCGACGGCTGGCTCCGCCAGTCCCTCCAACGTCGGGGCCTCTTCTCCTGACCCTCCTCCCCGCCCCCCGTGATCAGGAGATTCGCGTCAACTTCGATCTTCGGATTGACATCAACCTCTTGATCACCGGGGCGGGGCGGGGGCTGTCAGAGGTCCAGGAGAAGGGTTCGGGGGCCCACGTTGGTGCTCTCGACCAGCATGTGGGTGCGGAAGCGGCCGGTCGCGACCGTCGCGCCCCGGTCGCGGAGCGCCTCGATCATGGCGGCGACCAGGGGTTCGGCCACCTCGGCTGGGGCGGCGGCGAGCCAGCTCGGGCGGCGACCCTTGCGGGTGTCGCCGTACAGGGTGAACTGGCTGACCACCAGGATCGGGGCGCCGATGTCGGCGGCGCTGCGCTCGTCGTCGAGGATGCGCAGCTCGTGCACCTTGCGGGCCATCGTCCGGGCCAGCTCGGGGGTGTCGGTGTGGGTGACACCCAGCAGCACCAGCAGGCCGTCGGTGATCGCGCCGACCACCTCGCCGTCGACGGTGACGCTGGCCCGGGCGACCGTCTGCACCACCGCCCGCATCAGTCGGCCACCGGCTCGACGATGCCCCGCTCGACCAGCCGGGCCACGATCGGGCCGGCCGCCTCGGCCAGCTCGTCGACGGTGACGTCGTGCGCGGCGGCGAGCAGGGCGAGCTGGTCACGCAGTGGCAACCGTCCGTCGCAGCCACCGACCAGGGCCAGCACCAGCGGATCGATCTCCTCGCTCCAGCGCAGCCCGTGCGGCATCGTCAGGACCTGCCGGTCCACCGCCCACCCCTCGTCACCGATCGTCGCCTCCTGGCGCAGTTGCAGCCCGTCGGCCGCCCGGTAGCGGGTGTCGAGCAGGCCGTCGACACCCCGGGCGCGCAGGAAGTCCTGCCGGTCGAACCAGCCGGCCACCTGGTCGCCCAGCGGCGGTTCGACCCGCTGCCGCAGGTCCTCCACCCGTACGGTCGGGTCGGCGTGACCACCCCGGCGCAGTGAGACGATGCCGAAGCCGATCGCTTCGATCTTGTGCGCGTCGAACCAGTCCAGCCAGGCCGCCGCCCGGTGCGGGTCGGCCGCCTCGCCGACGTCGGTCAGCCACAGGTGCACGTACGCCATCGGGTCGGCGACCTCGCGCTGGATGACCCAGGCGTCCAGCCCGGTGCCGGCGAACCAACCGGTCACCCGCTCCGCCCAGTCCTCCCCGGCGACGTGCACCCAGTTGGCCAGGTACTGCATGGTGCCACCCTCGGTGAGCAGGCCTGGTGCGGCGGCGGCCAGCTCGGCGCCGATCGCGTCGCCCACCCGGCCGGAGTCCCGGTAGACGTGGGTGGTGGTGCCCGGCCCGACCACGAACGGCGGGTTGCTGACCACCAGGTCGAACCGCCGGCCGGCCACCGGGGCGACCAGGTCGCCGCGTAGCAGTTCCCAGTCCTGCCCGTTCAGGGCGGCGGTGGTGGCGGCGAAGCGCAGCGCCCGCTGCGACACGTCGGTGGCGGTGACCCGCCGGGCGTGGGTGGCCAGGTGCAGGGCCTGCACGCCGGACCCGGTGCCCAGGTCCAGCGCGGTGTCCACCGGGCGGCGGACGGTCGCCCCGATCAGGGTCTGGGTGGCCCCGCCGATGCCGAGCACGTGTTCGCTGTGCAGGGGGCGACCCGGGCGGGCGCTGGCCGGCACGTCGGCGAGCACCCACCAGGCGTCCCCGTAGGGCTCCAGGTCCACCCCGGCGCGCAGGCCGTCGCCGTACGGCTCGACCAGCCCGGCGGCGACGGCCTCGGCCAGGTCGAGCGGGGCGAGTGCGGCGGCCACCGCCGCTTCGGGCTCGATCTGGTCGCAGATGAACACCCGGATCAGGGTGGCCAACGGATCCCGGTCTGCGGTGGCGCGCAGCGCGGCCCGGAAGTCGTTGCGGGCCACCCCACCGGTGGCCTGCGGGCCGAGCCGGCCGGCGATGCCGTTGGCGGTGAAGTCGGCGCTGGTGAGCGCGGTGCGCAGCGCGTCGACGCCGGCGGGGGAGAGCAGCATGTCGTGTCGGTCCACCTCGCCATCCTGCCTGGCGCGGGGCTGTCCGGTGGCGGCCACCCGGGACATCCATAACACCAGCTCAATCCTCCAGCCATTATCTCTTTTACGTCTGTCGATGTCTGGTTAGCATTCCCTCAACATCAGTCGATGGGACGTTTCGGACGGCCCCGCCTGTCCGTGCGTACCCGGTAGGGAGTTCAGACGATGTCCGACGTGTCCGTCCCCCGGCGTCGCGCGATCCGCGCGGTCGCCGTCGCGGCCGCCGCCGCGGCCTTCTCCGTGGCCGCCGGTGCCCCCGCCCTCGCCGCCCCCACCGGTCAGATCCGCTACGCCTCCTCCCCCGACGCGATCAGCGGCAGCTACCTGGTGGTGCTCAAGGGTGAGGCCGTCGGCGCCGCCAACAGCCGCGCCGCCCGGACCGCCGTGCCCGACCGGGCCGCCAGCCTCACCAAGCGGTACGGCGGAAAGGTCGCCGACGTGTACAGCGCCGCGCTCACCGGCTTCAGCGCGAAGATGAGCGCCGGCCAGGCCCGCCGGCTCGCCGCCGACCCGTCGGTGGCCTACGTCGAGCAGGACCGGGTGATGACCGTCCAGGCGACCCAGACCAACCCGCCGTCCTGGGGCCTGGACCGCATCGACCAGCGCAACCTGCCGCTGAACTCCAGCTACACCTACCCGACCACGGCCACCAACGTGCGGGCCTACATCATCGACACCGGCATCCGGACCACCCACACCGACTTCGGTGGGCGGGCCACCTGGGGCACCAACGCGGTCGACTCCAACAACACCGACTGCAACGGTCACGGCACGCACGTCGCCGGCACCGTCGGCGGTTCCAGCTACGGTGTCGCCAAGGGCGTCCGGCTGGTCGCGGTGAAGGTGCTCAACTGCCGAGGTCGCGGCAGCACCACCGCCGTGGTCAACGGCATCAACTGGGTGACCGCCAACGCGGTCAAGCCGGCGGTGGCCAACATGAGCCTCGGCGGCGGGGCCAGCACCGCCATCGACAACGCGGTGGCCAGCTCGATCAGCTCGGGCATCACGTACGCGCTGGCGGCCGGCAACTCCAACGCCGACGCCTGCAACTCCTCGCCGGCACGGGTCGCCTCGGCGATCACGGTGGGCGCCACCACCAGCACCGACGCGCGGGCCTCCTACTCCAACTACGGTTCCTGCGTCGACCTGTTCGCGCCGGGCTCGCGCATCACCTCGTCGTGGAACACCAACGACAGCGCCACCAACACGATCGACGGCACCTCGATGGCGTCCCCGCACGTCGCCGGTGCCGCCGCCCTGGTCCTGTCGGCCAACCCCTCCTACACCCCGGCGCAGGTCGCCAGCTCGCTGACCAGCAGTGCCACCCCCAACGTGGTGACCAGCCCCGGCTCGGGCTCGCCGAACCGGCTGCTCTTCGTCGTGAACTGACCCCCTACGCCACGGCCGGCCCGGTGGACACCCGCGGTGTCCACCGGGCCGCGTCGCGTCCGCCTGCCTCCGGCGGCGCCCGCGTGGCACCGACCGCTGCCCGGCCCTGCCGGCGCGGCGGCTGGTCGGAGTTCCGTGGGCCGGGCGGGCCGGGCGGGCAGGATGGGGGCATGACGCTCTCGCTGCCCATCGACGGCGAGGCCAACCGGCTGCTGGAACGCAGCCCGCTGGCCCTGCTGACGGGGATGCTGCTGGACCAGCAGGTGCCGATGGAGAAGGCATTCTCGTCCCCGTACGTGCTCGCCCAGCGGCTGGGTCACGACCCGGACGCGCGGGAGTTGGCCGACTACGATCCGGCCGCGCTGGTGGCGGTCTTCGCCGGCCCGCCCGCGCTGCACCGCTTCCCAAAGGCGATGGCCGGCCGGGTACGGGAGCTGTGCCGGATCCTGGTCGACCGGTACGACGGCGACGCCGGCCGGCTCTGGGCGGACGTCGCCAACGGGCGGGAGTTGCTGCGCCGGATCGCCGACCTGCCCGGCTTCGGCACCCAGAAGGCGCAGATCTTCGTGGCGCTGCTCGGCAAGCGGTACCGGGTCCGTCCCGCCGGCTGGCGGGAGGCCGCCGGCGGTTACGGCGACCCGGACACGTACCGGTCGGTCGCCGACGTCACCGACGCGGAGTCGCTGCGCCGGGTCCGCGAGTACAAGCAGCAGGCCAAGGCTGCGGCGAAGGCCGACCGGCGGGCCGGGGCCGACCGGTAGGCCGGGGTCGACCAGCGGGCCAGGGGTCGACCAGCGGGCCGGGCCGACTGGTAGGCCGGGGTCGGCGCGGGTCGGGCGGTGGGGTCAGGCGGCGGTGGGGCGGGAGAGCGAGGCGAGCGCCCGGCGGACGTCGGCGAGCGAGACGGTGGCCGAGTCGTCCAGGTCGGCCAGGCCGGCCTCGATCCACTGCCGCATCAGCGTGGTGACCCCGATGCCGCGGGCCTCCGCCGCCGACCGGACCCGCTCGTAGGTGTCCAGCGGCAGGCGTACCGAGCGGCTGACCATCGGCACGTCGGTGTCGGGGGCGGGCAGCTCCACCGGCTGACTGTCGTCGATCAACTCGACGAACGTGTCGTCGCCGTCGTGGAATCGCCTGATGGCCTCGTTACGGTTCATCGCCGTCGCCTCCTCATCGGCGCGTTCTCCGCACGGCCTCGTCGTAGCGTTTGGCCTCGACGTCGCTCAGCTCGCGGGCGGAGAGGACATCCCAGTCGTGGTCGGTGCCGTCGGCCTCGGCGAGCAGGACGGCCAGCCGTCGGCCGCGACGGCTCGCGGCGTAGACGACCGTCAGGTCCTCGCCGAGGTGCCGGATCACCCGGCGGGTGCTGTGCAGCGCCTCCCAGACTTCCCCGGAGGTGACGTCGTAGACCCGCAGGTTGGCCAACGCCTCGTCGGTGAAGCTGAACCGGCTGCCCACCGGCGGAGCGTACCACGAACGTAACACGCCGCCGGGGTACGTCGATTTTCGCTGATCAAGGTGGTGCGGTGACAGGATGGGGGGAATCCCCCTCAGGAGGTCCATGGTGAAGCGTCAGGCGTACCAGCCGATTCTGATCACCGACGCCTCGCGCAGCCAGGACGACCAGCTCACCAGCCGACAGAAGCGGTACGTGCTGATGATGGGCATCCGGGTGGCGTGTGTGATCGCCGGCGCGGTCCTGGTCGGCGTGCAGGCCCCATTGCTCTGGCTCTGGCTGCCGCTGGTGGCGCTGGGCATGATCCTCATCCCCTGGCTGGCGGTGCTGCTCGCCAACGACCGCCCGCCCAAGGAGGAGCACCGCCTCGCCAACAGGTTCCAGCCCCGTCACCGCGACGAGACGCCGCCGATGAGCCTCACCGCCGAGGAACGCCCGCACCGGATCATCGACGTCGAGCCCTGACGCTCGACCCGGCCGGCCACCCGGCCGCACGGACCGCCCCGCTACCCGGCCGCCGCCTCGGGCGTGGGGCGGGCACCCACCGTGGAGACCGCCAGGGCGCCGAGGTCGGCGGCCCGGGCCAGCGCGGCACGCGGTGTCGCGCCGGCCGTCCAGGCGGTGAGCAGACCCGCCGCGAAGGCGTCCCCGGCACCGGTCACGTCCACCACGGCGACCCGCAGCGAGGGGGTCACCCCGATCGTCTCCCGCCGGTCCACCCAGATCGCACCCGCCCCACCGCGCTTCACCACCACCCGCCGGGCCGCCGCCGACAGCGCCCGCGCCTGCGCCGCCGGGTCCAGCCCGCCGGCCAGCACCCCCGCCTCGTCCGCGTTGACCAGCAGCAGGTCGACGTCACGTACCCAGGACAGGAAGGCCGCCGCGCCGATCCGCCGTAGCGGGGCCGCGGAGGCCGCGTCGACGCTGGTGGTCAACCCCCGCTCGCGGGCGGCGGCCAACGCGCGCAGCCCGGCCGGTCGGGAGGCGGCGTCCAGCAGGCAGTACGCCGACAGGTGCAGGTGGGTGGCGTCGGGCGCGGCCGCCAGCGCCCGGTCGACATGGCCGGCGGTCAACCGCAGGTTGGCCCCCCGCTCGGTGACCATGGTCCGCTCGGCGGCGGTGGCCAGCACGATCACCGTGCCGGTGCTGGTCCGCGGGTGCACCTCGACCGCGCAGTCCACCCCGGCCCGTTCCAGCTCGGCCACCCGGTCCCGGCCGGCGCTGTCGTCGCCGATCGCGCCGACCAGCGTCACCGGGGCGTGCTGGGCGGCGATCCAGGCGGCGGTGTTCGCCGCCTGGCCGCCGCCGGTCACCCTGATCGCGGCCGGGGTGTCCGAGCCGCTGGCCAGCGCCCCGGCCAGCACCGCGATCACGTCGGTGATCAGGTCGCCGACCACCACGATCCGGCCCGGACCGGTCATGCCGTCCCGCGCCGGGCGGACGCGACCGCGATCCGCGCGGCCAGGTCGGCGTTCCGCAGGATGATCCGCACGTTGACCGCCAGGCTGGCGCCCTCGGTGGCCGAGTGGAAGTGGGCCAGCAGGAACGGGGTGACCGCCTTGCCGGTGACGCCGTCGCGGCCCAGCCGGGCCAGCCCCTCGGTCAGGGTCCGGTCGTGCAGCGCCGGGTCGAGCTGCTCGTCGACCGGCAGCGGGTTCGCCACGATCAACCCGCCCCGGTGTACGCCGTGCTGCTCCCGGGCGGCCAGCACCTCGGCGACCTGCTCGGGGGAGTCCACCGACCAGTCCAGGTCGAACCCGGCGTCGGTCAGGTAGAAACCGGGGAAGCGGCGGGTGCGGTAACCGACCACCCCGACGCCGAGGGTCTCCAGCCGCTCCAGGGTGGCCCCGACGTCGAGGATCGACTTGACCCCGGCGCAGACCACCGTGATCGGGGTGCGGGCCAGGGTGACCAGGTCGGCCGACTCGTCGAAGGTCTGCGCCGCCTCCCGGTGCACCCCGCCCAGTCCGCCGGTGGCGAAGACACCGATCCCCACGGCGGCGGCCACCGCGCTGGTGGCGGCCACCGTGGTGGCCCCGTCCGCGCCGGTGGCGGCGGCCACGGCGAGGTCACGGACGGAGAGCTTGGCCACCGGATCGACGGTGGCGAGGCGGGTCAGCTGGTCGTCGTCGAGGCCGACGACGAGTTCGCCGCCGACCATGCCGATGGTGGCGGGGACGGCGCCCGCGTCGCGTACCGTCTGCTCGATCTCCCGGGCGACGCGCAGGTTGTCCGGTCGGGGCAGACCGTGCGAGACGATGGTGCTCTCCAGGGCGACGACGGGACGGCCGTCGCGCAGGGCCTCGGCGACCGCGGTGCCGGGACGGATGTGGAAGGTGGTCACGTCGGCTACCGTAACGGGCCACCGTCGGGGTGGGCTGCGGTGGACCGGACCTGGTCGACCTGCCAAACTGGGGCTGTTGGAGGTGTGACTGTGAGTACAGAGGTTCTTGAGCGTCCGGAGTTGAAGGATGCCGACACCGGTCCCGAGATGTTCCATTACGTGCGCAAAGAGAAGATCGCCGAGAGTGCCGTGATGGGCACCTACGTGGTGGCGCTCTGCGGCGAGACGTTCCCGGTGACCAAGGCCGCCAAGCCCGGCTCCCCGGTCTGCCCGAAGTGCAAGGAGATCTACGACTCGTACCGCGAGTGATCCGGGGCGGCCCGGCGGGCCGCACCCGTACCCTTCGGCGGTGTGAACACCTCCACCGCCCTGCTCCTGGCCGACCTGACCGGGGTGGCCGTCTTCGCCGCCTCCGGGGCCTCCGCGGCGGTGGCCAAGCGGCTCGACCTGTTCGGCGTGGTGTTCGTCGGGTTCGTCGCGGCACTGGGCGGCGGGATCTTCCGGGACCTGGCCATCGACGAGGTCCCGCCGCTCGCCTTCGCCGACTGGCGGTACGCCGCCACCGCCGCGGTCACCGCCACCGCCGTGTTCTGGCTGCACCCGCAGCTCGCCCGGCTGCGGACCACCGTGCTGGTGCTCGACGCCGCCGGCCTGGCGCTGTTCACCGTCACCGGCACGCTCAAGGCGCTCGACGCCCGGGTGCCGGCGGTCGGCGCGGTGGTGATCGGCATGCTCACCGCGATCGGCGGCGGCCTCGGCCGGGACCTGCTCACCGCCGAGATCCCGGTGGTGCTGCGCCGGGAGATCTACGCCGTCGCCGCGCTTGCCGGATCGATCCTGGTGGTGCTGCTGACCGGCCTGGGGTACGCCGGGGTGGGCGGGCTGACCGCGGCGGCGCTGCTGGTCTTCGTCCTGCGCCTGGTGGCGCTGCGGCGGCGCTGGTCGGCCCCGGTGGCGACGATGCGTCCCCCGGAGACCGGCCTCGACCGCCCGCCGTCCTGACCAGGGGCGGTGCCGGTCGGCGTGGTGTCGGCTGGGGATGCCCGGGCCGGCTGGTTATGCTGGGCCGGCCTTCGCGGCATGCGGTGCGCGGAGGCGTTTTCATGGGCGGCGGTACCGTGGCCCTCGGCCCGGATCCGCCTCGTGCGGTCGGAGAGGAGCCTCGGGTGGCACCCCGGTTGCCGGCGTTGGAGACGTTCCCACCCCTGCGGGCCTGGCAGCGCAAGGCGATGGTGGAGTACCTGCGCCGTCGTACCGAAGACTTCACCGCCGTCGCCACCCCCGGCGCCGGCAAGACCACGTTCGCCCTGCGGATCGCCGCCGAGTTGCTGGTCGACGGCACCGTCGAGGCGGTCACCGTGGTCGCCCCGACCGAGCACCTGAAGACCCAGTGGGCGCAGGCCGCCGCCCGGGTCGGCATCCAGCTCGATTCGGCGTTCCGCAACGCCGACCTGCACTCCGCCGCCGACTTCCACGGCGCGGTCGTCACCTACGCCCAGGTCGGGATGGCCCCCCAGGTGCACCGGCGGCGCACCATGACCCGGCGCACCCTGGTCATCCTCGACGAGATCCACCACGCCGGGGACTCCCGCTCCTGGGGCGACGGGGTCAAGAACGCCTTCGAGCCCGCGGTACGTCGGCTGATGCTCACCGGGACGCCGTTCCGCTCCGACGACAACCCGATCCCGTTCGTCAGCTACGAGCGCGGCGGCGACGGGCTGCTGCGCTCCCGCGCCGACTCGGTCTACGGCTACTCCGACGCGCTGCGCGACGGTGTCGTGCGCCCGGTGCTGTTCCTGGCGTACTCGGGGGAGACCCGGTGGCGCACCAACGCCGGGGACGAGCTGGCGGCGCGGCTCGGCGAGCCGATGACCCAGGACCTGATCGCCCAGGCCTGGCGGACCGCCCTGGACCCGGCCGGGGACTGGATGCCGCAGGTGCTGCGGGCCGCCGACGCCCGGCTGACGGTGCTGCGCAACGCCGGGATGGCCGACGCCGGTGGGCTGATCATCGCCAGTGACCAGCAGACCGCCCGCTCGTACGCCAAGCTGATCGAGCAGGTGACCGGGGAGAAGGCCACCGTGGTGCTCTCCGACGACCAGGGGGCGTCCGCCCGGATCGCGACGTTCGCGGCGTCCACCCAGCGGTGGTTGGTGGCGGTCCGGATGGTCTCCGAGGGCGTCGACATCCCCCGGCTGGCGGTCGGGGTGTACGCCACCAGCGCCAGCACCCCGCTCTACTTCGCCCAGGCCATCGGCCGCTTCGTCCGGGCCCGACGCTCCGGCGAGACGGCCTCGGTCTTCGTGCCGAGCGTGCCGCACCTGCTCGGGCTGGCCAGCGAGATGGAGGCCGAGCGGGACCACGTGCTCGGCAAGCCCAAGGACCGGGAGGGCTTCGACGACGAGCTGCTGGAGCGCGCCCAGCGCGACGACCAGGCCAGTGGCGAGCTGGAGAAGCGGTTCACCGCGCTCTCCGCGACCGCCGAACTGGACCAGGTGATCTTCGACGGGGCGTCCTTCGGCACCGCCGCCCAGGCCGGCACCCCCGAGGAGGAGGAGTACCTCGGCCTGCCCGGCCTGCTCACCGCCGACCAGGTGTCGCAGCTGCTGACCAAACGTCAGGCCGACCAGCTCGCCGCGCAGCGCCGGCGGGCAGCCACCCGGGCCGCTGAGCCGGCCGCTACGGCCCCCGCCGCCCCCGCGGTACCTCTGAGTGCCGCCCAGCGCCGGGTGGGCCTACGGCGTCAACTGAACGCCCTGGTGGCCGCCCGGCACCACCGCACCGGTCTGCCCCACGGCAAGATCCACGCGGAACTCCGTCGGATCTGCGGCGGCCCGCCGAGCGCCCAGGCGACCATCGAACAACTCGAGGAACGCATAGCCACCCTCCAGACCCTCTGACGCCCCGGCCCGTCGGCTGCCGCCCCGCGCGGCTGGACGAAAAGCTGGCCGGAGGGATCCTGTGGATCCCTCCGGCCAGCTATGTCGTCGTACGGGTACGGATTCAGTTCGCCATCAGGTCGGCGCCACGCCAGGTGAACTCCGGGTCCGTCGCGAACTTCACCGTGATCTTCACGAGATCCTCGGCGTACTTGTTCGCGTGGTGCCCACAGAACACCAACTCGCTCCCACCCGCCAGAGTGATACGGAGCTTGCCGGCAGCATTGCAGCGGTCGCACCGTTCATCGGCGGCTGGGGGCGCCACCGTTGCGGGCGGCGGCGTGAGGGTCGGGGTCATCGCCTTCCTCCTCTGGTCGTCACCGATGAACACTCTCTTCGGTCGTTGCTCACTCATCGTGCAACACCCTTACCGGGCCCCGCCTTCCCAGTGTGCCCGCGGGGGACCGAGGTCACACCTGGCGGGAAGGACAGTGTGCCGTGCACCCAGGGTGCCACGTCAACGATCACAAACACGTATTGGACCGGCCAGCTTCGGGTGTTCTACGGCTGGTGATCAAACCGACACTACGGGTTGACGTGACCGGCTCAGTCCAGGTAGTCCCGAAGCACCTGCGAACGGGACGGGTGTCGGAGTTTGGACATCGTCTTGGACTCGATCTGCCGGATCCGCTCCCGGGTCACCCCGTAGACCTGGCCGATCTCGTCGAGGGTGCGCGGTTGGCCGTCGGTCAGGCCGAAGCGGAGCCGCACCACCCCCGCCTCCCGCTCGGAGAGCGTCTGCAGGACCTGCTGGAGCTGGTCCTGCAGCAGGGAGAACGAGACGGCGTCGACGGCGACGACGGCTTCCGAGTCCTCGATGAAGTCACCGAGCTGGCTGTCGCCCTCGTCGCCGATGGTCTGGTCGAGCGAGATCGGCTCCCGAGCGTACTGCTGGATCTCCAGCACCTTCTCGGGTGTGATGTCCATCTCCTTGGCCAGCTCCTCCGGGGTGGGCTCGCGGCCCAGGTCCTGGAGCAGCTCACGCTGGATGCGGCCGAGCTTGTTGATCACTTCGACCATGTGCACCGGGATACGGATGGTGCGGGCCTGGTCGGCCATCGCCCGGGTGATCGCCTGCCGGATCCACCAGGTGGCGTACGTGGAGAACTTGTAGCCCTTGGTGTAGTCGAACTTCTCGACCGCGCGGATCAGGCCGAGGTTGCCCTCCTGGATCAGGTCGAGGAAGGCCATCCCGCGCCCGGTGTACCGCTTGGCCAGCGAGACGACCAGTCGGAGGTTCGCCTCCAGCAGGTGGTTCTTGGCGCGCTCACCGTCCCGGGAGATCCAGAGCAGGTCGCGCTGCATGTCGCGGGTGAGCTTCTCCTCGCCCTCGTCGGCGGCCCGCAGCCGCTCGGCGGAGTAGAGGCCGGCCTCGATCCGCTTGGCCAGCTCGACCTCCTGCTCGGCGTTGAGCAGCGGGACCTTGCCGATCTGCTTGAGGTAGGCCCGGACCGAGTCGGCGGAGGCGGTGAGTTCGGCGTCCCGCCGGGCCTGCTTGAGCGCCTCGGACTCCTCGTCGTCCCACTCGAAGTCGTTGTCGGTGGCGGACGCGGCGGCGTCGGTCTCGGCGGCCCGGGTCAGCTCGGCCGGCTCCTCGACCACCACGTCCTCGATCTCGGCGGCCAGTTGCTCGGGGTCGATGTCCGCCTCGGCGCCCTCGCCCTTGGGCTTGGCGGCGGCCTTGCCGGCGTCGGCGACGGTCGCCTTGGTGGCCCGGGTGGACTTCGTCGCCTTGGCGGCCGGTGCGACGGCCTTGGCGGCCATCCCCGCGGGGGTGGCGGCCTTGCGGGGGGCCGCCTTGCGCGGGGCCGGCGCGGTGGCCTCCTCGGCGGCGGGGGCCTGCTTCGGGGCCGGTGTGGCCGCCTTCTTGGTGGTCTTGGCGGTGGTGGCCCGCGAGGCCGGGGTGGCCGAGCGCGCGGCGGCCACCCGACGGGGACGGGTGCTGGCGGAGCCGTCGACCACCACGGTCACGCCCGCCTCGGAGAGCGCCCGCAGGATCTTCTTGGCCTGGGCCGGGGTCACCTCGGCGGTCTCGACGGTGCGCGCGAGCTGGGCCGACGTCAACTGGCCGCCGGCGCTCTGGGCGTGGGCGATCAGGGTGTCGGTGAGCGAGCGAACGTCGGCGCCGGGCTGGCGGGGTTCTGTCACGAATGACCTTCCGGAGGCGAAGAGCGAGCACGGCCGGGGTCGTCCGGCGCAGCGTGGCGTGCCGTGCCGTGCGATGTCGTTGAGTGACCCCCGTGTCCCGGTCCGGCTGTGCGGCGGCGGTCCGTGGCGCGTGGGCAGGGTGAATTGTAACCCCGGTTGCCGCGATCATCCTGCGGCGCACGGCAACCGGTCGTCTGTACCGCCGGTTCGGTAGTTATGTCGGTTTTGTGGTTATCCTACCCGCCCGTTGCCCGTGCGCCCGTCCGGCGGGCCGTGGACACGTCGGGACCTGGCGGGACACGCGTCGCGCGCCCCGCCCGGCGCGTGCCTATGCTGTCCGGGCGAGATCCACGATGTGGCCCGCTGGGCGTGTCGTGCCGATTTCGGGGGAGGCGTCGGCTCGGCGTGCCTCGGGATCTCCGTCCGGTACGTCCGGTGCGCGCAGCTCGGTGCGAAAGGGGCAGCTTCCATGACCGGTTCCGTGCCGACCTCCCGGGAACTACTGGAGATCGCGGTCGGGGTGGCCCGGGACGCGGCCGGCACCGCGGCCCGGATGCGGGCCGAGGGGGTCTCCGTCGCGGCGACCAAGAGCACCGCCACCGACGTGGTCACCGCCGCCGACCGGGCGGTGGAGCGGCAGGTCCTGGAGGCCCTGCGCGCGGTCCGTCCGCAGGACGTGGTGCTCGGCGAGGAGTACGGGGGAGCGGCGGCCGGGTCGGTCGGGTCCGGCGTGGTCCGCTGGATCGTCGACCCGATCGACGGGACGGTGAACTACCTGTACGGGCTCCCGTACTGCGCGGTCTCCCTCGCCGCCGAGGTGGACGGGCAGGTGGTCGCCGGGGTGGTCCGCAACGTGGCGACCGGCGAGGAGTGGACCGCCACCGCGGGCGGCGGAGCCTGGCGTGACGGCGAACGACTGCGCTGCTCGACCGAGGTCGACCTGGGGCAGGCGCTGGTCGCCACCGGCTTCGGCTACGACCCCCGCCGCCGCCTGCACCAGGCCCGGGTGATCGCCGACCTGATCGCGGACGTCCGGGACATCCGACGGATGGGGGCGGCGGCGCTGGATCTCTGCCTGGCCGCCGAGGGGCGGGTCGACGCCTACTACGAGAAGGGGCTGGCCGCCTGGGACCTGGCCGCCGGGGGACTCGTCGCGGCGGAGGCCGGGCTGCGGGTGACCGGGCTGAACGGCCTGCCACCCGGCCCCGATCTGGTCATCGCGGCCCCGCCGGCGCTGTTCGCGGCGCTGCACAGCCGGCTGGCCGCCCTGGACGCCTCCGGCGGCCCCTGACCGCGCGGCCCGGCTGCGCGCCACCGGGCGGCGCTGCCCCCGACCGGCGGCGCTGCTGCTGGCGGTGATCCGCTACCGGCCTGGCCGGCGGGCCTTGGTCGGCCCTGCTGGCGGTGGTCCTCGGCCGGCCTGCCGCGTCGGGTCGGCTAGCGGTCCTCGACCGGCATCGGGCAGGAGCCCTCCGGGGCGACCGGCGCTCCCAGGTCACCGAGGGACTGGTTGACCTCGGTGGTGGTGGCCAACTGCTGGAAACCGTCGCCCAGCACCACGTCGACCGTGTCGTCCTGGCGCTTGGCGTCGTAGTCCCGTTCGGCGTTGTTGAGGAAGAACGCCCGCAGCAGGTGCGCGGAGCCGACCCCCTTGGGACCGAAGCGCAGCAGCGCGACGCCCTCGAAGTGCGCGCCGTTGCCCTGCTTCTTGACCTGGAACTTCCGGTTGCGGAAGTCGTCCGCCACGCTGCCGGCCAGGCCCGGCTCGTTGGTGCCGTTGAGGATGTTGATCTTGACATCCTTGTAGTTGCGCAGTGCCAGGTCGGCCAGCGGCCAGCCCTCCGGGCACCCCCGGGCGTTGGCCCCGCTGCCCTGGGTGTCACGGACCACGGCGACCACGACGAAGACCAGGGCGACGAGCGCCAGCAGGCCGACGACAACGAGTGCTCGCACTCGCGCAAAGCTCATCTGGGTGCTCCCGGACGGTGGGTGGTGGCGGCGAACGTCGGCGGCGGGCGGCGTCGTCGGCCGTCGAGTACGCCGCTGAGGTTAACGGTTGTCCGACGGACGCGTGGAAACAGTCCGACATGCCGGCGCGGCGACCGGGAACGGGGTAGTACTACCCCTATCTTCGTGTCGCCTGAGTCACATTGGGAACATCTTGGGGCGCTAGGGCGTACATCTCTGCCGCGAGGGCGGTATACATGCCTCGCCTGGGGGAGGGGTAAGGTACCGCGCTCGTCGGTGCTCGCTCCGAGGGCCTCGATCCGGAGGCCGTCGGGTCGGGCGACCGACAACATTGGTGGCCGGCCAGTGGGAACCGAAACAGCGTCGTCCGGCGTTACAACCGGAAGCGACAACATCGATATGGGAGAGTGAACCGATGGCCACCGACTACGACGCCCCGCGTCGCGACGAGGTCGACCTCGGCGAGGACAGCCTGGAAGAGCTCAAGGCCCGGCGGGTCGACTCACAGTCGGGTGCCGTGGACGTCGACGAGGCCGAGGTCGCCGAGAGCTTCGAGCTGCCCGGCGCCGACCTGGCCGACGAGGAGCTGACCGTGAAGGTCCTCCCGATGCAGCAGGACGAGTTCCGGTGCGGACGCTGCTTCCTGGTGCACCACCGCAGCCAGCTGGCGGTCGAGCGCAACGGCGACCTGATCTGCCGAGAGTGCGTCTGAGCACCTGCGTCCGAGTACCACCACACCCGGCGGCGGCCTCCTCGGGGGGCCGCCGCTGACCGAGCCGCCGTGCGGACACGGCGGGTTGCTGCTTGACTCGTGGTAGGAGTCCACCAGGGAGGTGGGAGCCGCGGGAGGGCAGGCGGATGAACGAGTACGGCGAGCGGCACGGCGGGTCCGACCCGGACGGTCCGGGGTCCGGAACCGGGCCGTCCGACACCGTCACCGGCAACGGTGCCCCGGCGGCGGACCGCTCCGCGCCGACACCTCCGGTGGCTCCCGCCGCCTCCGGCGTGCCCGGGGTCGCCGACGACCGACCGGAAACGACCGCGCGCCCCGCTGACGGCGTCCGTACGGACGTTGCGGCCCCGGACCCGACCGCGGGTGCCGAGGCGGTCCGGGTGGGCTCAGGCGGCGGCACAGGCACGCCGGACGCCGCCTCCGGGACCACCGCGCCCGACGGGTCACCGCACGGCACCCCGGACAGCCCCGGCAGCCCGCTCCCCTCCGACCCGCCCGGAACGCAGCGGGCCGAGGGCGCGGCACCGACCGGCGCGGAACAGGCCGGCGTCGAACGGGCCGGCACGGCACCGACCCGCGTCGAACCGGCCGGCACGGCACCGACCCGCGTCGAACCGGCCGGCACGGCACCGACCGGCGTGGAGCGGGAAGACGACGCGGACCCGGCCGAGCGCAGCGGTGACGAACTGGGCGCGACGGTGGCGGCCCTGACCGCCGACGACCTCGCGCCCGCCCGGCGTCGCCAACTGCTCACCCGACTGGTCGGGCAGGCCCGCAACCGGGGGCTCGCCGACCTGTTCAAGCCGAGGGCGGCGCTGCGCTGGATGACCGACGCGGTCGCCGACGTCGCGCCGCACATTCCGGTGCGCGACCTGGAGACGCTGCGACGGCACTTCCCCGGGCTGGACGACGAGGCGCTCGCCGACCGGCTGGTGCGCAACGCCACCCGGGCCACCGCCGGGGTCGGCGCGGCCGGTGGCGGGGTCGCCGCGGTGGAGTGGACCGTCGCCCCGACCCTGCTCTCCGCGCCGGTGCTGCTGGCCGCCGAGACGGTGGCCGTGGTGTCGATCGAGTTGAAGCTGATCGGCGAGCTGCACGAGATCTACGGGGCGCCGCTGCCCACCGGCGGAACCCCGCGGACGGTCGCCCTGGTCCAGTCCTGGGCCAGCCAGCGGGGCATCAACCCGATGGTGCCGGGCGTCGGGGTGAGCGCGGTGCTCGGCACCGCCGCCCGCAAGGAGCTGCGGGACACCCTGCTCAAGCGCTTCGGCCGTAACCTGACCACGCTGGGGCCGTTCCTCACCGGGGCGGCCGTGGCCAGCTACCTGAACCGCCGGGCCACCCGGACCCTCGCCGATCAACTCCGCCGCGACCTGCGCCGGCAACGCCGGGAGCTGCCCGGCGGCGGTACCGCCCTGCCCTGACGCCACCCCACCGCCCCCGGCTCGCCGCGTTCAGGGCGTGTCGCGGGCGGCCAGCAGGGCGGCGGCCAGCTCGGCCGGTCGGCGGGAACTCACCACCCAGAACGGGGTCGGGTCGTCCGGATCGTCGAGCACCACCTGCACCGCGCCGCCGATCCACGGCCGCTGCACCACGAAGGCCAGCGGGTCCGCGCCCACCCCCAGCACCTCGCGCCGGCCCTCGGCGTCGAGCGGGACCGCGTCGGCGACGTACCGCACGGGTAGGCGGGCGTCGTCCACCCGCAGCTCGGCCTCGTCGACCGCGACCCGGACTCGGCCCAGCCACCACAGCCCGGCCAGGGTGGCCGGCAGCAGCAGCACGAAGGGCAGCCAGGCCCGTACCCCGCCGGCACCCATCCAGACCTCGGCGGCGGCGAGCCCGGCGAGGGCCGCCCCGGCCAGCCAGCACCACCACGGCAGGCCGAGCCGCTCGGAGTACGCCGCCGCGGCGGGGGACCTCGGCGACGACGGGGAAGGCGACAGGCTCACACCTCGAAGGGTACGGAACCCGACGGGCGGTCGACCCGGCAGGATGGCGGGAGCACCCCGCGAACGTCGACGGAAGAGGCAGCCCGTGACCCATGTCGTACCCGTGCCCGTGCGGCAGCTCGACCCGGAGCTGCCACTACCCGCGTACGCCCATCCCGGTGACGCCGGTGCCGACCTGGTGGCCGCCGCGGACGTCGAGCTGCCCCCGGGCGGCCGGGCCCTGGTCCCCACCGGCGTGGCGCTGGCCCTGCCGGAGGGGTACGTCGGCCTGGTCCACCCGCGCTCGGGGCTGGCCGCCAGACTCGGCGTGACGGTGCTCAACGCGCCCGGTACGGTCGACGCCGGTTACCGGGGTGAGATTCTGGTCAACCTGATCAACCATGATCGGGGCGCACCGGCGAAGATCTCCCGTGGCGATCGCATCGCGCAACTCGTTGTCCAGCGGGTGGAGCGGGTCGATTTCCGGCCGGTGGCGGAGCTGCCCGGTTCCCGGCGGGGGGCCGGCGGGCACGGGTCGACCGGTGGCCACGCCGGGCTCGTGCCCCCGCCCGGCGGCCCGACCGGGGACGACGACCGGGCCGGCGAACGGACGGAAGAGGTGGCAGGGTGAGTGCGAACAGCGGAGGGTGGGCGCAGTGATCTTCTCCCGAAAGCGGGCCGACGGCGGGCGGCACGCCCGTGACCAGCGGGCCGACGGCCTGGACTCGTACGAGACCGCGGGTCCGACCCGTGGCCCGTACGACCTGTCCGAGGCGCCGGACGACGTACAGCGGCTCGACCTGGGCAGCCTGCACATCCCGGCGGTGCCCGGGGTCGAGGTGCGGGTGCAGGCCGACCCGCAGGGTGTCGTCCAGCAGGTGGTCCTGGTGCACGGGGAGAACGCCCTCCAGCTCGGCGTCTTCGCCGCACCCCGGTCCGAGGGGATCTGGGACGAGGTCCGCGAGGAGATCAGGCAGTCGCTGGTCGGCGACGGCGCGACCGTGCAGGAGGGCCAGGGCGAGTACGGCGTCGAGCTGCACGCCCGGGTACGTACCCCGGACGGCCCGACCGACCTGCGTTTCGTCGGCGTCGACGGGCCGCGCTGGATGGTCCGGGGCGTCTACCAGGGTGCCGCCGCCACCGATCCGGCCGCGGCCGGCCCGCTCGCCGTCTGCCTGGACGGCCTGGTGGTCGACCGGGGTCAGGAGGCGAAGCCGGTACGCGAGCCGCTGCCGCTGCGGCTGCCCCGGGAGATGGCCGAGCAGGCCGGGGACGACGCCACCTCCGGCGGGGCCTGACCGGGCGCCCCGGGCCGGACGGCGTCACCGCGGTGGCCCGTCCGGCCCGGGGTGCTGTCGGCGTCGTCCGGATTCCCCGGTCCGCTGTCCGGCTCGTCCGGATTCCCTGGTCCGCTGTCCGGCTCGTCCGGATCCCCTGGTCCGCCGTCCGGCTTCCGGCCCGGACCGTCGTGCGGTTTCCCGCCCGGTCTGCTGTCCGCCCTCGGGCGCGGCCGGTGCCGCCGGTCACGGCGGTGCGGACGTCACCGCATCGACCTGATCGGGCCGGATCGGCGTACGCTGGCGACACGGTCCCGTCCCGGGGCCGGGGCAGCACCGGTGCCGACCGGTCAGCGTGGAGAGGGTGACGCGGAGGTCATGTCGACCGACGAGAGCCGGATGTCGCTGCGGGGCATCCTGCGCCGGTTCACCGCCAGCGAGGCCGAGATCGAGGCGCGGGAGCTGCGCCGGGAGAGCGCCGAGTCCGGTGGTGTGCTGGCCCGGCAGTGCATGCGGGGGCAGGTGGTCTCGGTCGCCGGGCGGCTCCGCACGGTGGTCTACACGCCGCGTACCAACCTCCCCACCCTGGAGGCGGACCTCTACGACGGCAGTGACGTGGTCACCCTGGTCTGGTTGGGTCGGCGGCACATCGCCGGCATCGAGCCGGGCCGGCACCTGACCGCGCGGGGCCGGGTGGCCCTCCGGGACGACCGCAAGGTCATCTACAACCCGTACTACGAGCTGGAGTCGCCGAAGTGACGACGGGACAGCCCCCGGCCACCGAGCCGCAGATCACCCCGGCGGACGACGTACAGCTACCCAGCATGGCCGAGCAGATGGCCGAGCAGCTGGGCGGTTGGCGCGGGCTGGTCGAGTCCAGCATCCCGGTGGTGGTGTTCGTCCTGGCCAACGTGCTGGGGGAGCTGCGGCCGGCGGTGATCGCCTCGATCGGGGTGGCCGTGCTGATCGCGGTGGCGCGGCTGGTGCAGCGCCGTCCGGTCCGGCACGCCGTCAACGGACTCTTCGGGGTCGCGATCGGCGCGGCCATCGCCTGGCGTACCGGGGACGAACGGGACTTCTACCTCCCGGGCATCCTGTACGGGATCGGCTACGGCATCGTCCTGCTGCTCTCGGCGGCGATCCGGCAGCCCCTGGTGGGGTGGATCTGGTCGGTGCTGGTGGCCAAGGGGCGCTCCGAGTGGCGCGACAACCCCCGGCTGGTGCGCACCTTCACCCAGCTGACCGTGCTCTGGGGAGTGGTCTGGCTGGCCAAGGTCGGGGTGCAGGCCGGGCTCTACCTGGCCCACCAGGACACCGCGCTCGGGGTGGCCCGGCTCGCCCTGGGCTATCCGCCGTACGCGCTGCTGCTGTTGATCACGGTCTGGACGGTGCGCCGGGTGACCCGGGAACAGGCCACCCCGCCGCTGTCCGGCACCTGAGACCCGCGGCCGGGGCCGTCCGTCGCCCGCTACGTCAGCCGGTGGGCGTCCCGTCGTCCGCGGTTCAGCCGGTGGCCCGGGTCCGTTCCACGCTGTCCGGGCCGAGGATCACCGCGCGTACCTCGTCCTCCACCTGGGCGGTGCACACGAAGACCAGTTCGTCGCCGGCCTCGATCGGGTCGTCGGGGCTGGGCACCAGCACCCGCTTGCCGCGCAGGATCGCCACCAGCGCGGCGTCCCGGGGGAGCGGCACGGCGTGGATCGGCTGGCCGACGTAGGGCGCGCTCGGCGGCAGGGTGATCTCCACCAGGTTCGCCTCGCCCTGTCGGAACGTCATCAGCCGGACCAGGTCGCCGACGGTGACCGCCTCCTCGACCAGCGCGGCCATCACCCGGGGCTTGCTGACCGCCACGTCGACGCCCCACTGCTCGGTGAAGAGCCACTCGTTCTCGGCCCGGTTCACCCGGGCCACCACCCGGGGAACCGCGAACTCGGTCTTGGCCAGCAGGGACACCACCAGGTTGACCTTGTCGTCACCGGTGGCGGCGACCACCACGTCGCAGCCCGCGACGTTCGCCTCCTCCAGGCTGGCCAGCTCGCAGGCGTCGGCCAGCACCCAGTCGGCGGTGGGCACCCGGTCCGGACGCAGCATCCGGGGCTGCCGTTCGATCAGCATCACCTGGTGGCCGTTGTCGATCAGCTCCTGGGCGATCGACCGGCCCACGTTGCCGGCACCCGCGATGGCGATCCGCATGCTCAGTGCCCTCCTTCGGGCGGCGTCGCGGCCACCGCGGTGACCGGGGCGGCGATGTCGTCGGTGACCAGCACGTAGAGCTGGTCACCCTCCTGCACGACGCTGGACGCGGTGGGCAGCATGCCGATACCGAACCGGGTCAGGTACGCCACCCTGGTGCCGGCCGCCTCCTCCAGCTGGCGCAGCGGCCGACCGATCCAGTCCTTGTGCACCGGCACCTCGATGATCGACACGGTGCTGGTCGGATCCCGGAACATCTCCACGTTGCCCTCGGGGACCAGATGGCGCAGCATCCGGTCGGCCGTCCAGCGCACGGTGGCGACGGTGGGGATGCCGAGCCGCTCGTAGACCTGGGCCCGGCGCTGGTCGTAGATCCGGGCCGCGACCCGGGAGACACCGAACGTCTCGCGGGCCAACCGGGCCGAGATGATGTTGGAGTTGTCACCGCTGGACACGGCGGCGAAGGCGTCCGCCCGCTCGATGCCGGCCTGGCGCAGCACCTCGCCGTCGAAGCCGGCTCCGGTGACGGTGATCCCGGCGAAGTCGGGGCCGAGACGGCGGAACGCGTCGGCGTCCTGGTCGATCACCGCCACCGAGTGCCCCCGGGACTCCAGGCTGTAGGCCAGCGTCGAGCCGACCCGTCCACAGCCCATGATCACGACGTGCACGGTGTCCCTCCCATGGTGCGCCTGCCTGCCGGCGACTGTCGTCTGCGAGCCTGCCACGTCCGCCCCGCCACCGGGGGACCGAACCGTACCGCGCCGGGGCAGGGGAACGGGACCAGGCACCCCCCGGCGGCCACCATCCGGTGGTCGTACCCTTAGCGCTTGTGGCCAGTCCCACCTCGCTGCTGAAGCGACTCCTCCTCGGTCGACCGTTCCGGTCCGACCGGCTCCAGCACACCCTGCTGCCCAAGCGCATCGCCCTGCCGGTCTTCGCCTCCGACGCCCTGTCCAGCGTCGCGTACGCCCCGGACGAGATCCTGCTGACCCTCTCCATCGCCGGGGCGTCGGCGTTCCTGTTCTCCCCGTGGATCGCCCTCGCGGTGGTCGTGGTCATGCTGACCGTGGTGGCCAGCTACCGGCAGAACGTGCACGCCTACCCCTCCGGCGGCGGTGACTACGAGGTGGCCACGGTCAACCTCGGCCCCCGGGCCGGGCTGGCGGTGGCCAGCGCGTTGCTGGTCGACTACGTGCTGACCGTCGCCGTGTCGGTCTCCTCCGGGGTGGCCAACCTCGGCTCCGTGGTGCCCTTCGTGGCCACCCACAAGGTGCTGATCGCGGTCAGCGCGGTGGTGCTGCTGACCGCGATGAACCTGCGCGGGCTGCGCGAGTCCGGCACCGCGTTCGCCATCCCGACGTACGGCTTCGTGATCGTCATCGGCGGGATGATCCTCACCGGGCTGGTCCGGTACTTCGTCCTCGGCGACGACCTGCGCGCCCCCAGCGCCGGGCTGGAGATCCAGGCCGAGCACAGCGTCACCGGCTTCGCGCTGGTCTTCCTGCTGCTGCGGACGTTCTCCTCCGGCTGCGCCGCGCTGACCGGGGTCGAGGCGATCTCCAACGGGGTGCCGGCGTTCAAGGCCCCGAAGAGCCGCAACGCGGCCACCACGCTGCTGCTGCTCGGCAGCATCTCGGTGGCCATGCTGGTCGGCATCATCTGGCTGGCCCGGCTGACCGGCCTGCAGTTCGTCGAGGATCCGAGAACGCAGATCCTCTCCGGCCCCGAGGGGTACGTGCAGAAGACCGTCACCACCCAGCTCGGCGAGACCGTCTTCGGCGGTGGCTCGGTGCTGCTCTACGTGGTCGCCGGGATGACCGCGCTGATCCTCTTCCTCGCCGCGAACACCGCGTTCAACGGTTTCCCGGTGCTCGGCTCGATCCTCGCCCAGGACCGCTACCTGCCCCGGCAGCTGCACACCCGGGGCGACCGGCTGGCCTTCTCCAACGGCATCGTCTTCCTCGCCGTCTTCGCGATCGTGCTGATCGTGGGTTTCCAGGCCGAGGTGACCAAGCTGATCCAGCTCTACATCGTCGGCGTCTTCGTGTCGTTCACGCTCTCCCAGGCCGGCATGATCCGGCACTGGAACCGGCACCTGCGCACCGAGCGGGATCCGGAGGCCCGCCGCCGGATGTTCCGCTCCCGGGCGATCAACGCGTTCGGCATGGCGATGACCGGCACCGTGCTGGTCATCGTGCTGCTCACCAAGTTCCTGCTCGGCGCGTGGATCGCCATCGCCGCGATGGCGGTGATCTACCTGCTGATGCTGGCCATCCGCCGGCACTACGACCGGATCGCCGCCGAGCTGGAACCGACCGAGGTGCGCGGCGTGCTGCCTGCCCGCAACCACGCCATCGTGCTGGTCAGCAAGCTGCACCAACCGACCCTGCGGGCCATCGCGTACGCCCGCGCCACCCGGCCGGACACGCTCACCGCGGTCACCGTCAACGTGGACGAGAAGGACACCCGGCAGCTCCAGCAGGAGTGGGAGCGGCGCGAACTGCCGGTGCCGTTGACCGTGGTCGACTCGCCGTACCGGGAGATCACCCGGCCGATTCTGAACTTCGTGGCCAACACCCGCCGGGAGTCGCCCCGCGACGTGGTCACCGTCTTCATCCCCGAGTACGTCGTCGGCCACTGGTGGGAGAACCTGCTGCACAACCAGAGCGCCCTGCGGCTCAAGGGCCGGCTGCTCTTCGAGCCGGGCGTGATGGTGACCAGCGTGCCCTGGCAGCTGGCCTCCACCGCGACCAAGAACCTCGACCGGCTGGACGAGACGCTGAGCCGTACCCCCGCCCGGGGGCCCCGGGTCGCGCCGCGCAGCACCCTGCCGCCGCCTGTGCCGCCGGTGGTCGTCCCCACGTCGCCCGCCGAGCCCGACCCGTCGTCCGGAGACCGCCCGTGACCGCTCACCCCGGCCCCGCCCACCCCGTGACCACCGCCCGTTCCGGGTCGGCCGGCGTGACCACCGCCCGTTCCGGGTCGGCCGGCGTGACCACCGCTCGTTCCGGGTCGGCCGGCGTGACCACCGCCCGTTCCGGGTCGGCCGGCGGCGGTGACGCGGGGCAGGAGCGGCGGTCCGGGTTGGAGGAGGCCGAGCAGGTCGAGCTGACCGTCGACGCGGTCGCCCCCGGTGGGCACTGCGTGGCCCGGGTCGACGGCCAGGTGGTCTTCGTCCGGCACGCGCTGCCCGGTGAGCGGGTGGTCGCCGAGGTGACCGAGCTGCACCGGGGCTTCGCCCGCGCCGACGCCGTCGAGATCCTCGCGGCGTCACCGGACCGGGTCACCCCGCCCTGCGCGTACGCCCGACCGGGCGGGTGCGGTGGTTGCGACCTCCAGCACGTGAGCCCGGCCGCCCAGCTCGACTGGAAGACGGCCGTGGTCCGCGAGCAGTTGACCCGCCTCGGTGGGCTCACCGACGCCGAGGTCGACGGGCTGCGGGTCACCGTCCGGGCGCTGCCCGGCGGTCCGCTGGGCTGGCGGTCCCGGGTCCGGTACGCGGTCGACGCCGCCGGCCGGGCCGGGCTGCTCAAGCACCGCTCGCACGAGGTGGTGCCGATCGACCGCTGCCTGATCGCCCACCCGGTGATCCAGGCGCTGCCGGTGCTCGGGCGGCGCTGGCCGACGGCCGAGGCGGTGGCGACGGTGGCCTCGACCGGTGGCGACGTGGTCGTCACCACCCTCCCCGACGGGGTGTCCACCCGGCCCGACGTCCCGGCCCACCCGGCGGCTCTGCCGGACGGTCCGGCCGACCCGATGGCTCTGCCGGACGGTCCGGCCCACCCGATGGCTCTGCCGGACGTCCCGACCGACCCGGCGACTCCGGGCGACGGACCGGTGCCGGCTCCGGCGGACCGACCGGTGGCGGCTGCGCCCGACGGTTCGGTGGCGGTGCGGGAGAACGCCGCCGGTCGGGACTGGACGGTGCCGGCCGGCGGGTTCTGGCAGGTGCACCCGGCCGCCGCCGACACCCTGGTCGACGCGGTTCTCGACCTGCTCGCCCCGCGGCCCGGCGAGTCCGCCTGGGACCTCTACGGCGGGGCCGGCCTGTTCGCCGCCGCGCTCGCCGGCCGGGTCGGCCCGCAGGCCCGGGTCACCGTGGTCGAGTCCGCGGTCGAGGGGGTCGCCGCCGCCCGGCGGAACCTGGCCGACCTGCCCGGGGTCGAGGTGGTCGCCGCCCGGGTGGAGACCGCGCTGGCCCGTCGCCGGGTGACCGGCCCGGTCGACCTGGTGGTGCTCGACCCGCCGCGTACCGGGGCGGGTGCGGCCGTGGTCCGGCACCTGGTCGCCGCCGCTCCACGGGCGGTCGCCTACGTGGCCTGCGATCCGGCCGCGTTCGCCCGGGACGTGCGCACCTTCGGCCAGGCCGGCTGGCGGCTCGCCGCCCTGCGCGGCTACGACCTGTTCCCGATGACCCGGCACGTCGAACTGGTCGGCCTGTTCCTGCCCCCGACCGGCTGACCGACCCGGCGCGATGCGGATCGTCGGGTTGATGTCGGGCACCTCGTACGACGGGGTGGACGTGGCCGCCGCCGAGTTCAGCACCGTCGGGGACACCCTGCGGCTGCGTCCGCTGGGGCACCGGGAGCTGGGCTACGACCGGGAACTGCGGGAACGGATCGGGGCGGTCCTGCCGCCGCAGCCGACCACGGTCGAGGCGGTGTGCCGGCTGGACAACGCCCTCGGTGAGGTGTTCGCCGAGGCCGCCGCGCTCGGCGTCGAGCTGGCCGGCGGGCACGCCGACGTGGTCGTCTCACCCGGGCAGACCGTGTTCCACTGGGTCGACGGCGGCACCGTCCGGGGCACCCTCCAGCTCGGTGCGCCGGCCCGGGTCGCCGCCCGGGTGGGCGTACCCGTGCTGTCGGACCTGCGGTCGGCGGACGTCGCGGCCGGCGGACAGGGCGCCCCGCTGGTCCCCGCCTTCGACGCCCTGCTGCTCGCCCCGGCTGACCGCCGACGGCCCGCCGACGACGGTGGTGGCGGGGGACCGCACGACGGTGGTGGAGGTGGGCGGCACGACGACGACGGTGGTGCGGGTGGGCGGCCCGGCGGCGGTGCCGGTGGGCGTCGGCGGTCGGGCGGCGGCCCGGTGCGGGCGGCGCTCAACCTGGGCGGTATCGCCAACCTCACCGTGGTCGCGCCGGGCGCACCGGTGCTCGGGTACGACGTCGGCCCGGCCAACGCCCTGCTCGACGCGGCGGCCCGCCGGTTCCTCGACCGGCCCTGCGACGTCGACGGGATCCGGGCGGCGGCGGGTCGGGTGCACCCCGGGCTGCTGGCGCTGCTGCTCGCCGAGCCCTACTATGCGGCGGCACCACCCAAGTCCACCGGCAAGGAGCTGTTCCACCCCGGCTACCTGGACGACCGGCTGGCGGCGCTCGCCGAGCCGGTCGCCCGTGACGACGTGTTCGCCACGGTGACCGAGCTGACCGCCCGGACGGTGGCCGCCGCCTGTGCGGAGCACGGGGTGACCGAGGTGGTGGCGGCCGGCGGTGGGGTGCGCAATCCCACCCTGTGGGGTCGACTGGCCGCCCTCGGGGCCGGACGGTGGGAGCTGCGGAGCACCGCCGAGCTGGGGGTGCCCACCCAGGCCAAGGAGGCGTACGCGTTCGCCCTGCTGGGGTGGTTGTCCTGGCACGGGCTGCCCGGCGCGGTGCCCTCGGTGACCGGGGCGCGGCGGGCCGCCGTGCTGGGGTCCTGGACCCCGTCCGGGCCGCCGCACGGGCTGGTTGGGCGGCTTCCGCCGCGCCGGCTGGTGGTCCTGCACTGAGCCGGCTGGTGGTGCTCCGCCGAGCCGGCTGGTGGTCCTCCGCTGAGCCGGGCCACAGCCCTCCGGCCGTGGTCCGGGCCGGTGCCGCGGTGGCCCGGCCGACGCGTGCTCCGGCCGCCTCACCCGGTGATCCGGGGTCCTACCTGCGGTGATCCATGGGCGGGCTGCGGAGTGTGCGTCGGCCGATAGACTCTCTCGTCATGAGTGTTGACGAGGACACGGCCAACCACGGTCGGCTACTGGGCACCGTCCGTGGTCCGCATGACGTCAAGCGGATGACCGGCGAACAGCTGGACATCCTCGCCGCCGAGATCCGTGACTTCCTGATCGCCAAGGTTTCCCGTACCGGCGGGCACGTCGGCCCCAACCTGGGTGTGGTGGAGCTGACCCTGGCCATGCACCGGGTCTTCGACTCCCCGCGCGACCGGCTCCTGTTCGACACCGGCCACCAGTCGTACGTGCACAAGATCCTCACCGGCCGGCAGGACGGCTTCGACAAGCTCCGCCAGCGTGGTGGTCTGTCCGGCTACCCCAGCCAGGGCGAGAGCGAGCACGACCTGATCGAGAACTCGCACGCCTCCACCGCCCTGTCCTACGCCGACGGGCTGGCCAAGGCGTACGCCCTGCGCGGCGAGCAGCGCAGCGTGGTGGCCGTGGTCGGTGACGGCGCGCTCACCGGCGGCATGTGCTGGGAGGCGCTGAACAACATCGCCACCTCCGGCAACCGGCTGGTGATCGTGGTCAACGACAACGGCCGGTCCTACTCGCCGACCATCGGCGGCCTCGCCGACCACCTGTCGTCGCTGCGGCTCAACCCCGGCTACGAGAAGGTCCTCGACACGGTCAAGGACGCCCTCGGCAACACCCCGTTCGTCGGCAAGCCGATGTACGAGGTACTGCACGCGGTCAAGAAGGGCATCAAGGACGCGGTCGCCCCGCAGGCGATGTTCGAGGACCTCGGCATCAAGTACGTCGGCCCGGTCGACGGGCACGACATCGCCGCCGTCGAGTCGGCGCTGCGCGCGGCCAAGAACTTCGGCGGTCCGGTGATCGTGCACGCGGTGACCCGCAAGGGCTACGGCTACCGCCCGGCCGAGGAGGACGAGGCGGACTGCCTGCACGGTCCGGGCGCGTTCGACGTCGAGACCGGCAAGCTGCTCGCCGCCCCGTCGGTGAAGTGGACCCAGGTCTTCGCCGACGAGCTGGTCGCCATCGCCGACGAGCGGCCCGACGTGGTGGGGATCACCGCCGCGATGGCCGAGCCCACCGGTATCGCCACCCTGGCCCGTAAGCACCCGAACCGGGTGTACGACGTGGGCATCGCCGAGCAGCACGCGGCCACCTCGGCGGCCGGCCTGGCTATGGGCGGCCTGCACCCGGTGGTGGCGGTCTACGCGACCTTCCTCAACCGCGCCTTCGACCAGGTCCTGCTGGACGTGGCGATGCACAGGCTGCCGGTGACCTTCGTGCTGGACCGGGCCGGCATCACCGGGCCGGACGGGCCGAGCCACTACGGCATCTGGGACATGTCGGTCTTCGGGGTGGTGCCGGGCCTGCGGATCGCCGCCCCCCGGGACTCCGCGAGCCTCCGGGAGGAGCTGCGCGAGGCGATCGCCGTCGATGACGGTCCCACCATCGTCCGGTTCCCGACCGGCACCGTCGCCGCCGACCTGCCGGCCGTTCGCCGGGTCGGTCCGGTGGACGTGCTGGCCGAGTCGACACGTACCGACGTGCTGCTGGTGGCGGTGGGCGCCTTCGGGCTGCTCGGCATGGAGGTGGCGTCCCGCCTCGCCGAGCAGGGCTACGGCGTCACCGTGGTCGACCCGCGCTGGGTGCGCCCGGTCCCGGCCGAGCTGGTCGAGCTGGCCGCCGGGCACCGCCTGGTGGTCACCGTCGAGGACGGCGTACGCATCGGCGGTGTCGGTGACGCGCTGGGTCAGGCGATGCGGGACGCCGACGTCCGGGTGCCGCTGCGTGACCTGGGCGTACCGGCCGACTGGCACCCGCACGGCACCCGCGCGCAGATCCTGGCCGACCTGCGCCTGACCGCCCAGGACGTGGCCCGTGACGTCACCGGCTGGATCTCCGGCCTGGACGGCGACGCCACCTCGGTCGAGCCGGTCCGTCTCCCGGCCGGCGACACCAGCCCGCACTGACCGGTCGACCCACCCCGACCGGCCCGGAGGGCGGTCACGGCCCCGCCGTGACCGCCCTCCGCCATGTCACCCCACCTGCCCCACCTCGCCCCCGGCCGGAGCCGGGGGAGGGGCGGCGCGGAGGCGGGAGGAGAGGGCGGAAGTGGGCCGGTGGGGGTCAGCGGCCGCCGGCGGAGCGGTAGTGGGTCTTCTCGGCGGTGGCGAGGCTGAAGGTCTGCCGGGAGGCGGGCATCGGGACGACCACCAGACCCGGACGGTCCACCAGTCGGGGGGTGCCGGGCGGCACCGACAGGGAGGCGTCCCGGTTGCCCCGCCAGGTCAGCACCACCAGTGGCTGCCCCGGCACCGGCAGCACGTACGCCTGGAGCGGGTTGGACCGGTCGGCGGGGGAGACCACCGGGCCGCCCTCGCCCGCCGGCCGGTAGACGACCGCGGTCATCGTCCCCGCATCGGTTTCCCAGGTCAGTTGCTCCAGGTCACCGGGGTCGTCGCCGCCGCCGAGCATCATCTCGCCGACGGCCCGGACGGACACCTTCTCCATCGGCCACGACTCGGGGACCGAACGCGGCGCGTCCCGGTCACCGATCCGCCGCGGGATGCTCCCGAACGGCCCCTGCTCGTCGGCGAGCACGCAGGTGTCCAGCCCGTCCAGGGCCCGCCGCCCGGACCCGGTCTCGTCCCGGACCAGCGGGTACCTCGGCTCGGCGGTCGCCGTGCCCAGGTCGAGCAGCCGATCGGCGGCCCGCCCCCGGGGCAGCGACTCGGTGGCGCGCAGCGTCACCGTCACCGGCACCGCCCGGCAGTCGGGCACCTTCACCGGGGCGGTCAGCCCGTCGGTCAGCATCAGGGCCCGGCCGTCCGGACCGAGTAGCCGCTCCACCCGGCCGGAGGTGAGGTAGCGCCGGCCGTCGGGCAGGACCAGCGGGAGCACGTCGGCGTAGACGAGGTAGCCCGGATCGGTGTACTCGCTGGCCCGGGTCACCTGGTAGGAGCCATTGTGGCCGGTGAGCTGGAGCAGCCAGGAGGCGCTCTCCCCGGGGACGTCGGCGGCGACCAGGGCCAGCGGGACGCCGTCGACCTCGCCCGACCAGAGGATGCCGGAGGACGGCAGGTGGACCCGGTCGTCGATCGGCGAGCGCCAGCCGAGGACCGCCGCGGTCACCGCCGCCGTCGCGGTGGCGTCCCCGGCGAGTGCACCGCGCGGCGGCCACACCGCCCGGGTGCCGTCCAGGCTGTCGTAGCCCACCCGCAGCTCCCGGGCCTGACGGTCGGCGACCGGGCCGCAGGCCGCGACCGTCAGCAGCAGGCCGAGCAGCGCGGTGACCGTCGTGCCGCGACGGCGAACCGAAGCCATCTGTACGCCCCCGATCGCGTCGCCGTCGTTGTCGGAAACCCACATGGTACGCAACGCCCGGTGACGCCCCGCAGCCGTGCCCCCGACCACCACAAGGGACACCGAAGTGAATTTCGGACTATTTCCCGGCTCCGGTAGACTCCGCCGACTGTGACGTCTGCCGAGCCCCGTGGCGCCTCCGCACCGGCCCCCGACGACTCCGGGGGCGCTGCCCGCGGCACGACGGCCACCGCGACGGCGCCCCCACCCGTGACCCTCACCACCCCTGTCGACCTGCGCGCCAGCGGTGTGCCGGCACCCGCGGACCGGACGGTCGAGGCGTCGCCGGTCGACGCGCCACCGGCGGCGACACCGCCGCCCGGGGCGGCACCACAGCGGCCGGCCGCCGACGGCGGCGGGGCGGCGGCGGGCGTACCGCAGCGGGGGGCGGTCGACACGGACGGTGACGGCGCGACGCCGGTCGCCTGGTGGCGGCGCTGGCGCTGGACGGCCCGCCGCAAGGACCTGGTGGTCTACGGCATCTTCCTGGTCGTCGCGCTCTGGGTGACCAGCCGGATCTGGGTCGACCCGGCCGGCCGGGTGGCCTCGCTCTACAGCAGCGACCCGGCGCAGGTGCAGTTCTTCCTGGCCCACTCGGTGCGGGTGGTGCTGCACGGGGAGTTCCCGTTCTACACCGACCAGTTCAACTTCCCCGACGGCGTCAACCTGATGGCCAACACGGCGGTGCTGGCCCTGGGCATCCCGATGGTGCCGGTCACCCTGCTGTTCGGGCCGGCGGTGTCCTTCGTGGTGCTGGTCACCCTCGGCCTCGCCGGCACCGCCGCCGCCTGGTACCACGTGCTGTCCCGGCACCTGGTGCGCCGGCGGCTCGCCGCGGCGGTCGGCGGCTGGTTCTGCGGTTTCTCCCCGGCGATGCTCTCGCACGCCAACTGGCACCCCAACATCATCAGCCAGTTCCTGCTGCCGTTCATCGTGTGGCGGGTGATGGTGCTGACCCGCTCCACCCGGCCGCTGCGCGACGGCCTGCTGCTCGCCGTGCTGGTCACCGGCCAGGCCTTCATCAACGAGGAGATCCTGCTCTTCACCGCCCTGGCCTGCGGCGTCTTCCTGATCGCCATGGTGGCCCAGCGGCCGGCGCTCTGGTCGGCGGCGTGGCGTCCCCTGGCCAAGGGGCTGGCCGCGTGCGCGGTGCTGGCCGGGGCGCTGCTGGCGTACCCGCTCTACGTCCAGTTCGCCGGGCCGATGGCGTACCACGGTCTCAGTGACGCGGTGCAGGACTACGGCAACGACATCGCGGCCTTCTTCGCCCCCGGCTCGCCCACCTTCGGCGGCAACGAACGGGCCAACGTCAACCTGGCCCCGAACTACTCCGAGGAGAACGCCTTCTTCGGCTGGAGCCTGTCGCTGATCGCCGTCGGCATCGTGCTCTGGCTACGCCGCGAACGCCTGGTCCGAGCGCTCGCCGTGACCGGCGCGTTCTTCGCGTTGCTCTCCCTCGGGGAGCAGATCTCCTGGTGGGGGCGCGACCTGATCACCGGGCCGTGGGAACTGCTGGTGCGGCTGCCGCTGCTGGACGCGGTGGTGCCCACCCGGTTCGCCCTGATCACCTCGGTGGTGATCGGCATGCTGCTGGCGCTGGCCGTGCAGCGGGCCTGGACGCTGCGCGGCGCGCAGTGGCGGCACGCCAAGACCGTCACGGTGGCCGCCCTGGTGCTGGCGCTGCTGCCGATCGTGCCGATGCCGCTGAAGGTGACCTCCCGTCCGCCGGTGCCGGACTTCATCACCGCCGACCGGTGGCGGGAGTACGTCGGCCCCGGGCAGACCCTGGTGCCGGTGCCCGTGCCCAGCATGGGCAACACCCACGGGATGCGCTGGGCGGCGGCCACCAACCTCGACTTCAAGATCCCGGGCGGCTATTTCCTCGCCCCGCGCAACGGCAACACCGGCGACCCGGGGCGGTTCGGCGGGCGGCCCAGCGGGATCGGGCAGCTGCTCGACGAGGTCGCCACCACCGGCCGGACCACCAAGCTGGACGACCGGCAGCGGCGGCGCAGCCTGGACGAACTGCGGCACTGGAACGCGGCCGTGCTGGTGCTGCCGTTGCGCCAGCAGAACGCCGAGCCGCTGCGCCGGACCGTCGAGCAGCTCGTCGGCCCCGCCCGCCGGGAACTCGACGTCTGGGTGTGGGACGTCCGGCCGCTGTCGGCCCGTACCGCCTGAGCCGGTCTCAGCCGACCGCCGTCGCGGTCGGTGGCGGCTCAGCCGACCGCCGTCGCGGTCGGTGGCGGCTCAGCCGACCGCCGTCGCGGTCGGTGGCGGGTCAGCCGACCGCCGTCGCGGTCGGGGCGGGCGCTGTCAGTTCGGTGGCGGCTCAGCCGACCGCCCCGGGGTCGGTGGTGGGTCAGCCGACCAGGGGGCGGACGTCCCAGAGCCAGACGTCGTCGACCCGCTGCGCCGGGCCGAGCAGGCCGGACATCAGGTCCCGCAGCACCGCCTCGCGCGGGTGGTCGCCCAGCACCACCACCGACGCCCGCCAGAACCGCAGGTCCGCCACCGCCTGCCGGCGGTTCTCCTCGGTCAGCGCGGGCACCGTGCCGGCGTCGATGGTGGCGTAGATCAGGGTGCTGGTCGGCCGGTTCGGCGCACCGAAGACGCCCTCGCCCAGCTCGTTGGGGCCGATGAAGTAGCCACCGGGCACCGGGAACTCGTGCCCGGTCAGCGCGCTCCAGCGCAGCGTGGACAGGCCGTGCACGTTGCTCGGGATCGGCACCGGGACCAGGGTGCGTCCCTGCGGCACGTACGGCCGCCAGCCGCCGGCGGTGATGAAGTGCGGCGGCAGGTCGATGTGCTGCGCGGGCAGCGGGCGGGGGAACAGCGGGAGCACGGCGAGCGTGATCGCCGCGTACCCGACCGGCCGGACCCACCGGCGGCGGCCCGGCGCGGCGGGTACGGCGGTGCTGGTGCCGGTCGCGGCGGTGTCGTCGGCGGCGGTACGCGGCGCGGGCACCCGGGACCGGCCGACCGCGCCGACGGCGTCCCAGGCCAGTGCGAGCAGGACACCGACCGCGCCGGTCACCACCAGGGTCAGCCGGGTCGGCATCATCATCTCGACCAGCGGCAGGTCGTCGGGGACGTACGCCCAGGGGCCGTCCACGGTGGTCTCCACCCCGTTGAACCGCACCTTCGGACCGATCGCCGCGACGGTGAAGACCACCACCAGCACCCCGGCGATCCGGGCGGCCAGCGAGCGCCGCCAGAGCAGCACCAGGGCGGCCAGCGCGACCAGCACCAGCGGCCAGCCGAACCAGGTGTTCTGCTCGGTCAGGCCGATGGTCTTCTCCACCGCCTCGTCGCCGGCCACGGTGTCCCGGGCGAAGGTGACGAACGCCATCAGGTCCTCGCCCCAGTTGTGGAACACCCCGCCCTGCAATCCCCGGTAGGACTGCGGGCCGTTGAACTGGTACCAGATCGGGTACGCGGTGAGCAGCAGCGCCAGTCCGCCGCCCAGTCCCAGCGCGGCCAGGAAACCGCCGACCCGCGCGCGGGCCTCCCGGGGCCGCTGCACCACGTACGCGGCCACCGCCACCAGGCAGGCCAGCGCGGTCAGCAGCAGCATCTCCTCGTTGATGAAGATCTGGTACGCCACCAGCAGGCCCAGCGCCACCCCGTCGCGTCGCCACCGGCCGGGTCGGCCCAGCCGCAGCACCCGGGCCACGATCACCGGCAGCAGGAAGTTGGAGACGAAGTTGGGCTGCCCGTTGGCGTGGTGCACGATGCCCGGGGCGAAACCGAGGAACGCGCCGCCGACGAACGCGCCGGCCCGCGACCGCACCAGGTGCCGGGAGAGCATCCAGTACGAGGTGGCCGCCGTCGCGGCGAGCGCCCCGCCCAGGTAGAGCGCGTAGGTCACCTGCGGGCCGAACAGCAGCGTGACCGGGGCCAGCGGGATGGTCATCCCCAACAGCGAGGTGTTCGCCATCATGTTCACCCCGTCCGGGGCGTTCTGCCGCGCGCTGAACAGCGGGTTCTCCAGGTGCCGCACCGAGTACGCGCCGTGGGTGAACAGCCACTCGAACCAGCTGTGGTCGGTCGGCAGGTGGGACGACACCCGGTGCTGCACGTCCACCCAGTAGTTCAGGCACACCAGAACGCCGATCAGGACATAGGCTCCGATGGCGAGCACGTCGGCCCGGCCCGGCCGTCGGCGTGGCCGCCCCTGCGGGCCGGTCGCGTCGGGCTCGACCGCGTCGGGCTCGACCGCGTCGGGCGGGGACGTCGGGTTCAACGAGGGATCTACCACCGGCACGGCCACGACGGGCCATCGTACAGGCGGCGGCGGGCCGTTCCGGTGACCCGGTGCGCGGCGATCCGCGTCCACCGGAGGGGTAACGGTCGGCAGGGCGCGGCGGTCGGGAGAGGGTACGCGTGACGGTCATCGATCTGGGTGAGCTCTGCGACGTCGAGCCGGAGCCGTCCGGTGCCGCACCCCGTGCCGTCGGTCGGCCGCTGCGACTCGCCGCGGTGCTGGCGTCCACCCTGCTGGTGCTGGCCGCCGCCACGCCGGTGGCGCACCGGGCCGCCTTCGTGCTGCCGGCCCCTCTCGGCACGTCGGTGCTGCTCGGCGACGGGGAGGTCTTCCTGCACGAGCCGACCGGCGACCCGACCGCCCCGGCGCGGTTGAAGGCCTGGACGATCCCCGGCTCCCCCCGGGCGCGGCCGGTGCTGCGGTGGCAGACGCCGGTGCCGCTGACCAGCAGTTCCGGGACGATCCGTCGGTACGGCGACGTGGTGCTGCTCAGCGGCACCGACGGCAGCCAGGACGGGGAGTTCCGGACGCTCGCCTACGACCGGGGGACCGGCCGGCTGCGGTGGCAGCGGGCGGGCGGTGGCGAGACGTCGGGATCCAGCCTGCTCTTCTTCGAGTACGGTCCGGGCGGGCGGTGGACGGTGCACTCCGCCGACCCGGCCACCGGCCGTAACCGCTGGTCGACGTCGATGCCGGCACCGGCGGACGTGCTGCTCCGGACCGCGGCTGACGGGGTGGACAGATTCGTGACGGTGCGACCTCCCGCCTCGGTCGAGGTCTGGGACGCCCGGCGCGGGGTACGCCTGCACGGTGCGCAGCTCGACCACGGTCGGACACCGTCGGACACCGTTTACGACGTCGTCGGCGACCTGCTGCTCGCCATCGAGCCGCGTCTCGGTCGGCTCACCGCCTACGGTCTCGACGGGCTGGACCGTCGGTGGCAGGTGCCGTTGACGGTGCCGGTCTTCTTCACCCCGTGCGGACCGCTGATCTGCGCGTCCGGCCGGGCCAGCGGGGTCCGGGCACTGGATCCGGCGACCGGGCGGACGGTCTGGCAGGACGCCCGGTGGGAGTTCGCCAGTGACGAGGGCGGCGGTCGGGTGGTGGCGAGCAGCCTGGGCCGGGGCGGCTGGCATCCGCTGGTGGTGCTCGACCTCGCCTCCGGGCGGCAGGTGGCGGACCTGGGCACCTGGGAACTGGTCCAGCCGAGCACGCCGGCCGGGCGGGTGCTCGGCTGGCGGCCGGACGGTGCGGGCCGGATGACGGTCGCCGAGGTGGACGTGGCCGCCGCCACGGTCCGGGTGCTCGACATGTTGCCGAATGTCTCCGGCGACTGTCAGACCGACGCGGGGCTGCTGCTCTGCCGGCTGGTGGCCGGCACGTTCGGAGTCTGGCGGCTGCCCCGGTGACGGTGATCGACCTGGGTGAGGTGGGTCACCCCGACGAGCCGGCTCCCCGCCCGCCGCGCCGCCCCCGGGGCCGGCGGTCGGTCGGCGGCCCGGTACCCCTCGTCCTGGTCGGCCTGTTCCTGCTGCTCACCGTGGCCGCCGGGGCACCCGGGCCGACCCGGCTGGTCGCGGTGCCCGTACCGGAGGTGCCGGAGCCCAGCCACCTGGTCGTCGGTGGCCTGCTGGTGCTCGCCGACCCGTCGGCCCTCGCGCCGGCCGGTAGCCGGCAGCTCATCGCCGTCGACCTGACCGACGGGCGGATCCGCTGGCAGGTGTCGCTGTCGCCCCGGCACCAACTGCTGGTGCTGGAGCAGGTGGGCGAGGACGTGGCGATCACCACCGACCCGGGTGGCGAACCGGTCTCGATGGTGCTCGACCACATCGACGGGCGGGTCCGTTGGCGGCAGCCCGGCCGGGCGGTGCCCACCCGCGACGGCGGGCTGCTGCTGGAGGACGTCCACGTCGACCGCGCGGTGGTGCGGGGCGTCGATCCGGTGACCGGCGCGGTCCGGTGGACGGTCAGCACCGGCGCGGCCACCGTCGGCCACCGCGCCGGGGCACGTGGTGTCGAGGAACTCGTGCTGGTCACCAGCGCGGGCCGGGCCGAGGCGTACGACGTCGGCACCGGCGTGCGCCGTCTCGACTTCCCGGTGCCGCCCGCCCGGGGCGACCACCACCACCTGGCGCAGCCGGTCGGGGAACTGCTGCTGGTCGACGGGGAACCGGGCGTGGTGGCCGCGTACGACCTGGGTACCGGCCGGCGGCGCTGGGACACGGCGGACCCGGGGTCGGCCAGCGGGTACGCCTACGCCTGCGGTGACGCCGTCTGCCTCGACGCGCCGGCCGGCACCCGGGTGCTCGATTCGGCGACCGGCCGGTTGCGGTGGTCGGCCGACCGCTGGACGCCGATGGGGTCGGTGGGCGACCGGCTGGTCGGCGGCAACGTCGACGACGGCCCGCGACGACTGGCCCTGCTCGACGCGGCGACCGGCCGACCGGTGGCCGAGCTGGGTCCGTGGGAACTGGTGTACCGGTGGCCGGGCACCGCCCCGCTCTTCGCCGTCCGTCCGGCCGCCGGTGGCCGGACGGTGCTGGCGGAGCTGGATCCGGCCGACGGCACGCCCCGGGTGCGGGACGTGCTGCCCGGCCGGTGGGACACCTGCTGGCAGCGCCAGGGTGTGCTGGTCTGCTGGCGGCAACGGGACAGTCTCGGGGTGTGGCGGCTCCCCGACTGACCCGCACCGGGTCGGCCCTGCGGCCCTGCGGCCCTGCGGCCCTGCGGCGCTGCGGCCCTGCGGCGCTGCGGCCCTGCGGCGCTGCGGCCCTGCGGCCCGGGGTGGTGGGCCGACGGCCGGGGCGGTGGATCAGCCGGCCGGGCCGTGTGGTGACGGTCCGGGCGGGGTGACGGCGGTCCTGCGACCAGCCGTTTGGTCGGCGGCGCTAGGTTGTCGGACAGGTCGGCGAGGAGGTCGGGATGCGGGTGCTGGTGGTCGAGGACGAACGGAACCTCGCCGACGCGATCGTGCGTGGGCTGCGCAAGCGGGGGATGGCGGTCGACGTCGCGTACGACGGGGACGCCGGTCACGAGGCCGCCTTCGTCACCCGGTACGACGTGGTGGTGCTCGACCGCGACCTGCCGGGCATGCACGGCGACCAGATCTGTGCGGAGCTGGCCGCCTCGGGCACCCTCACCCGGGTGCTGATGCTGACCGCCAGCGACACCGTCGCCGACCGGGTGGCGGGGCTGGGCCTCGGCGCGGACGACTACCTGCCCAAGCCGTTCGCCTTCGACGAGCTGGTGGCCCGGGTGCAGGCGCTGGGCCGGCGGGCCACCCCGGCAGCCCCGCCGGTGCTCCAGGTGGGCGACGTGGTGATCGACCCGGCCCGTCGGGTGGTCACCCGGGCCGGGGCACCGGTCGACCTGACGAACAAGGAGTTCGGTGTGCTCAGCGAGCTGGTCAAGGCGCGCGGCGCGGTGGTCTCCAGCGAGGAACTGCTGGAACGGGTCTGGGACGCCAACACCGACCCGTTCACCACCATCGTCCGGGTCACCGTGCGGACACTGCGCCGCAAGCTCGGTGATCCGCCGCTGATCGAGACGGTGGTCGGCGCCGGCTACCGGATCGTCGGCCCGTGAACGTGGAGAGCGGGCGGGCGCGGCGGGCCAGCCGGCCACCCACCGGCGTCGGTACGGCGGGCGCGGGGAGCGACCCGGTGCGCCGGGCCGGGGTGCGCCCGTGAGCCGGCGGTTGCGGCCCACCCTGCGGTTGCGGTTGACCCTGCTCAACGGGGTGCTGCTGGTGGGGGCCGGGGCGATCCTGGTGACCCTGGCCTGGTTGCTGGTGCGGGAGGCGCTGCGCCCCACCGACGAGCTACGGCCGGGCACCACCGTGCTGCTGGCGGACGGGCGTTCGCTGGACGCCGCGGTGTGGCAACGCCAGCTGGTCGACGCCGCCTCGGACGAGTTGCTGGTCAAGGGCCTGCTGGCGTTGTTGGCGATCAGCGTGGTCGGGGTCGCCGGGGCGTACTGGGTGGCCGGTCGTACCCTGCGACCGTTGCACCAGGTCACCGCGACCGCGCGCCGGCTCGGCGAGACCACGCTCGACCAGCGGATCGGCTGGTCCGGGCCGGACGACGAGGTGGCCGAGCTGGCCCGGACCTTCGACGCGATGCTGGACCGGATCACCGCCGCGTTCGACGCGCAGAAACGGTTCGTCGCCAACGCCTCGCACGAGCTGCGGACCCCGTTGGCGGTGATGCGCACCGAGATCGACGTCACCCTCAGCGACGACGAGGCGGACGCCGCCGAGTACCGCCGGATGGCCACTGTGGTCCGGGACGCCTCGGAGCGCGCCAACGGCCTGGTGGACGCGCTGCTGGTGCTGGCCCGTAGTGAGGCGCAGGCCGGTCGACGGCTGGCCCGGCGTACGGAGTGTGACCTGGCCACCGGCACCGCCAACGCGTTGTCCGCCATGTCCCGGGAGGTGGAGCGGATCGGCCTGCGGGTGCAGTCCTCGCTGCGCCCGGCCCCGGTCACCGGTGACCCGGGCCTGCTGGACCGGCTGGCCGGGAACCTCATCGAGAACGCGGTGCGCTACAACCACCTGCACGGCCGGCTCTGGGTCCGTACCGACACCGACGGGCGCTCCTCGTGGCTGGTGGTGCGCAACACCGGCTTCGAGGTGGACCAGGCCGACGTGCCGGGGCTGTTCGAGCCGTTCCGGCGGGGTGGGCGGGAACGGACCGGGGCCCGGGGTTCCGGGCTGGGTCTGTCCATCGTCCGGGCGGTCTGCGACGCGCACGGTGGCACCGTCCGGGTCGTCGCGCAGAAGGGCGGTGGCCTGGAGGTGACCGTCACCCTGCCGTCGGCCGACCAGGCCCCGGGCTGACCGGCTTGCCGGTCGGCCGGGCGGTCTGCGACCATTCCCGGGTCGGCCCGGATCGCGGAACGGAGGTGCGGTTGATGTCCACCATGTCCTGTCCCGCGCCCCGTCCCACCCACCGCTGACACGCACGTCCGCGGGGCGCGTCCCCCTGCTGCGGAGGCAGACCCGTGAGCGTACGAATCCACAACATCAGCATCGACTGCCGGGACACCTATGCCCTGTCCGGCTTCTGGGCGCAGGTCTTCGGGTGTCCCCGCCAGCCCGACGACCTGCCCGGTGACCCGGAGGCCATGCTCCTGCCCGAGGGTGGCCCGGAGGTGCTCTTCCTGGCCGTTCCGGAAGGGAAGTCGGTGAAGAACCGGCTGCACCTCGACCTGGAGCCGGTGGACCGGAGCCGGGACGAGGAGGTCGAGCGGCTACTGGCCGTCGGTGCCGTCCAGGTCGACGACCAGCGTCGGGCGGACGGCACCGGCTGGGTGGTGCTGGCCGACCCGGAGGGCAACGAGTTCTGCGTGCTGCGCAGCGCCGCCGAGCGGGCCGCCCCGACCGGCTGACGGCGCTACCCGCGCCCACCGGCAAGCTGACGCACGGGCCGCGTCCACCGGCAAGCTGACGGCGCTACCCGCGCTCACCGCGCGGCGTGACGGCGCAGGCCCCGCCCACCGAGTGGCGGGCGGGGCCTGTCCGGTCGACCGGGGTGGGTCAGCCCTTGTTCTCGATCTGCCCGCGCATCGTGACGAACTCGGACTTCAGGTCGGCGGCCGACTTGTAGTACTGCACGATCAGGCCGACGCTGCCCTTGTCGGCCCAGACGCAGACGCCCAGCGGGACGCTCTCGCTCTTGCCGTCGCCGCACCGGGCCTCGCCACCGAGCGGGCCGGCGTCGACGCTGGCCATGTTGGTGACGTTCAGTTCGGTGGTGATGCCCTTGACGGCGTCGTCCAGTTCCTTCTTCGGGTCGGCCATCACACCGGACGCCGCCGCGATCATCAGCAGGTCCTGCTTGGTGGGGTCGCCGTAGAAGGCGCCGGCGGTGCTCGTCTCGCCCTGCACGGACTTCTTCATCTCGGTGACCAGCCCGTCGGCGACCGCCTTCAGGGCCGGGTCGGTGACCTGCGGGCGGCCGGCGAGGGTGGCCGGGGCGGAGACCGTCGTGTTGGCGGCGGCCACGACCTCCTTGACGTCGTCCTTGAGGGCGAAGGCGGCGATGGCGGCGCCGCCGAGGCAGAGCACCAGCAGCACCGCGAGCACGATCAGCACGATCTTGCCGGTGGACCGCTTCTTCGCCGGGGCGACCGGCGGCGGTCCCGCGTACTGCGGTGCGCCGACGGCGTCCGGCTGCTGCGGTGACGGGTGACCGCCCTGCGGCGTACCGCCGTCCGGGGCGGAGGCGTACGGGCTGGTCGGGGGCTGGGACATCAGGTCTACTCCAGAAATTCGTGGGTGAGGCCGGATGATCTTAGCCAGGGCGACCGACATCCGCCGCTCCGCGCCGGACGGCCGCCCACCGTCGTACGCCGGATCAGTCCCGCTTCTCGATCTGGCCCCGGAGGGAGGCGAACTCGGACCGCGCCTTGGCCGCCGAGGAGAAGTACATGACGATCATGCCGACGCTGCCGTGGTCGGCCCAGACGCAGACGCCGAGCGCGATGCCGGACGCCTTGCCGTCACCGCACTTGGCCACCCCGCCCAGCGGTCCCGGCTCGATGGTCGACATCTTGGTGACCGCCAGCGAGGTGCCCAGACCCTTGACCGCGTCGTCCAGCTCCTGTTCCGGCAGGATGACCGGGCCGGACGCGCCCGCCATCATCACCATGTTGCGGCCGGCCGCGCTGCCGTAGAAGGCGCTCACCGCGCCGGTCTCGTTGCGTACCTCGGACTTCATGTCGCGGACCATCTGGTCGGCGATCCGACGCAGCTCCGGGTCGGTGCTCTTGGCCCGGCCACCGAGGGTGGACGGCGTCACCAGCCGGATCGGGCCGGGGTCGTCGACCTCGTCGGACGGGGTGGGCTCGGGGGTCGGGCTGTCCGTCTCGACGGGGGTGGGGGTCGGGCTGGGCGAGGTCGCCACGGTGGGCGAGGGCGTCGGATCGGTCCTCTTGCCCTGGTCGTCGTCGAGCGCCACCCAGACGAGGCCGCCGCCGCCGAGGCAGAGCACCAGCAGACCGGCCAGCCCGAGGGTGAGCAGCAGCGGCAGCTTCGACCGCTGCGGGGCCGGTCCGTGCGGAGGGCTGAACGGCGCACCGGCGAAGCCGGCGTACTGCTGCTGGGCCGGATCGGGGTAGCCGCCGGCACCGGGGCCACCCGGATAGCCGGGCTGCGGGGCGCCCGGGTAACCGGGCTGCTGCGGGGCACCGGGGTAGCCGGGCTGCGGGGCACCCGGGTAACCGGACGCCCCGGGGTAGCCCGACGGCGGGGTGCCGGGCGGGCCCGAGTGCCCGACGCCGGGGTAGCCGCCGCCCTGACCCGGGTCCGACTGCGACCAGCCGCCGTACTGCGGGCCGGGGTAGGCCTCGGCCGGTGGCCCGGACTGCGGGTCGACCGGCCAACCACCGGGCTGGCCGGAGGGTGCCGACGGGTACGGCGTGGTGGGCCAGCCGCCGCCCGGTGGCGGGGTGTGCTGGCCGCCTGCCGGGGTGGGGGTGTGCGGACCGTCGGACGGGGGCGGGTAGTGACCGGTGGGCGAGCCGTGCTCCGGCTGCCCGGACCAGGGATCGACCGGCGGTGTGGTCATCAGATCAGCTCCAGGCGAGGGTGAGAACGCGTGATCGTAGCCAGCCGGGGCACGGCCGTGCAGCCCCCCGAGTCTGACGAGGGTACGCAAACGACGATCGCGGTGGCCACGATAGTCCCGGGGGAGGACATCGTCGGCCACCGCGATCGCGGGGGAGCGGGGACGGTTCAGGCGGGCAGGCTGGCGACCCCGTGGGGCAGGAAACGCCGCCCGGTGACCCGCTCGGCGGTGCCGGTCCGGTCCAGGTAGGGGGTGATCCCACCCAGGTGGAACGGCCAGCCGGCACCGAGGATCAGGCACAGGTCGATGTCCTGCGCCTCGGCGACGACACCCTCGTCGAGCATCAGCCGGACCTCCTGCGCCAGGGCGTCGAGCGCGTTCTGTCGCACCTGCTCGGCGGTGAGGGGCCGGTCACCGACCACGAGTAGCTGGGCGACCTCGTCGTTGATCCGGTCTTCGACGACGATCGGTCGGCCCGACTCGGCGATCCGGCGGAGGTTCTCGCTGACCGGGTACCGGTCCGGGTAGGCGGCGTGCAGGGTGCCGCCCACGTGGTAGGCCACCGCCGGCCCGACCAACTGGAGCAGGGCGAGCGGACGCATCGGCAGACCCAGCGGGTCCAGCGCGCTGTCCGCCACGTCCAGCGGGGTGCCCGCGTCGACGGCGGCGAACACGGTGCCCAGGAAGCGGGTGAGCAGCCGGTTGACCACGAACGCCGGAGCGTCCTTCACCAGCACCGACGACTTCTTGAGCTGCTTGCCCACGGCGAACGCGGTGGCCAGGGTGGCGTCGTCGGTCCGCTCGCCCCGGACGATCTCGAGCAGCGGCAGCACGGCGACCGGGTTGAAGAAGTGGAAGCCGACGACCCGCTGCGGGTGCTCCAGGTCGGCGGCCATCGCGGTGATCGACAGCGACGAGGTGTTGGTGGCGAGCACCGCCTCCGGCGAGACGATCTTCTCCAGCTCGGCCCAGACCTGCTTCTTGACGTCCAGGTCCTCGAAGACCGCCTCGATGACGAAGTCGGCGTCGGCGAAGGCGGACTTGTCGACCGAGCCGGAGACCAGGCCGTACAGCTTGGCGGCGGTGCCCTTGTCCATCCGGCCCCTGCTGACGGCCTTCTCGATCTGGGTGTGCACGTAACCGACGCCGGAGTCGACCCGGGACTGGTCCAGGTCGGTCAGCACGACCGGCACCTGGAGACGACGGGCGAACAGCAGCGCGAGCTGGCTGGCCATCAGGCCGGCGCCGACGATGCCGACCTTGGTGACCGGGCGGGCCAGGCCCTTGTCCGGTGCGCCCGCCGGCCGCTTGGCCCGCCGCTGCACCAGGTCGAAGGCGTACAGGCCGCTGCGCAGCTCCTCCGAGAAGATCAGGTCGGCCAGCGCCTCGTCCTCGGCGGCGGTGCCGGTGGCGAAGTCCGCGTCCTTCGCCGTCTCCAGCAGGTCCAGCGCCTGGTAGGCGGCCGGGACCGCGCCGTGCAGCCGCTGGTCGAGGGTCTGCCGGGCGAAGTACAGCACGCCCGCCCACATGTCCTTGTCGACCTCGGGACGGGTGACGGTGACCTCGCCCCGGACCACCCCGGCGGCCCACTCCAGGGACCGCTCCAGGAAGTCGGCCGGCTCCAGCAGCACGTCCGCGATGCCCATCTCGGCCGCCTGCTTCGGCTTGAGCATCTTGTTCTGCATCAGCGGGTTCTGGATGACGACCTGCGTCGCGGCCGGGATGCCGATCAGGTTCGGCAGCAGCTGGGTGCCGCCCCAGCCGGGCACCAGGCCGAGCGAGACCTCGGGCAGGGCCAGTGCCGCCGCGCCGCCGGAGAGCGTCCGGTAGTGGCAGTGCAGGGCCAGTTCCAGGCCGCCGCCCATCGCCGCGCCGTTGACGAAGGCGAAGGTGGGTACGGTGCTGTCCCTGAGCCGGGCGAAGACCCGGTGGCCGAGCCGGCCGATCTCCAGCGCCTGCTCCCGGTCCGCCAGCGCGGGCAGGCTGGTGATGTCCGCGCCGACGCAGAAGATGTACGGCTTGCCGGTGACCGCCACGAAAGCCGGGTCCGCGGCCAGCGCGGTGCTGATCGCCTCGTCGAGGCTGGCCAGCCCGGCCGGGCCGAAGGTGTTCGGCTTGGTGTGGTCGAGGCCGTTGTCCAGGGTGATCAGGGCGGCGGGCCGGTCCAGCCCCGGCACGGTCACCTGACGCAGCAGCGCCCGGGTGACGACCTCGTTCGGTGCGCTGAGGCTCATTTGTCTGCACCCTCCCAGTTGGGGTTCTCCCAGATGACCGTGCCGCCCATGCCGATGCCGATGCACATGGCGGTGAGGCCGTAGCGCACCTCGGGGTGCTCGACGAACTGCCGGGCGAGCTGGGTCATCAGCCGTACGCCGGAGGAGGCGAGCGGGTGACCGATGGCGATCGCGCCGCCCCACGGGTTGACCCGGGGGTCGTCGTCGGCGATGCCGAAGTGGTCGAGGAAGGCGAGCACCTGCACGGCGAACGCCTCGTTCAGCTCGAACAGGCCGATGTCGTCGATGCTCAGGCCGGCGATCCGCAGCGCCTTCTCGGTCGACGGGATCGGGCCGACCCCCATCACCTCGGGCTCGACCCCGACGTAGCCGTACGACACCAGCCGCATGGCGACCGGCAGGCCCAGCTCACGGGCGGTGGCCTCGTCGGCGAGCAGGCTGGCGGTGGCGCCGTCGTTCAGCCCGGCGGCGTTGCCGGCGGTGACCCTGCCGTGCGGGCGGAACGGGGTCTTCAGGGTGGCCAGCTTCTCCAGCGAGGTCTCCCGGGGGGCCTCGTCGGCGGTGGCCAGGCCCCAGCCGCCCTCGTCGTCGCGGATCGCCACCGGCACCAGGTCGGCCTGGAGCTTGCCGTCGGCGTACGCCTTGGCGGTCTTGACCTGCGAGGCGAGCGCGAACGCGTCGGCGCGCTCCTTGGTGACCTGCGGCACCCGGTCGTGCAGGTTCTCGGCGGTGGCCCCCATCACCAGGGCGGACGGGTCGACCAGCTTCTCGGCGACGATCCGCGGGTTGGGGTCGACGCCCTCGCCCATCGGGTGCCGGCCCATGTGCTCGACGCCACCGGCGATGGCGATGTCGTACGCACCCATGGCGATGCCCCCGGCGACGGCGGTGACGGCGGTCATCGCGCCGGCGCACATCCGGTCGACGGCGAAGCCGGGGACGGTCTTGGGCAGCCCGGCCAGCAGGGCGGCGGTGCGGCCGATGGTGAGGCCCTGGTCGCCGATCTGGGTGGTGGCGGCGACGGCCACCTCCTCGACCCGGTCCGGCGGCAGCTGGGGGTTGCGGCGCAGCAGCTCACGGATGCAGCGGATCACGAGATCGTCGGCGCGGGTGTTGGCGTACATGCCACCCGCCTTGCCGAACGGGGTACGGACACCGTCGACGAAGACGACATCCCGAACTTCTCGGGGCACTTGGAGCCTCCTTATCGACCACGACCCGGCCGACGCGCCGCGGGGGCGGCGCGGGCCGGGTGAGGGTCGGCCGGCACTGGCGTTTCCCGAGGAATGCTACTCGCCAGTAACCACAGCCGTCACCACCCCCGGTGTGGCCCACCCCACACTCGCGGGCGGGGTGAGCCGGTGGTGGCGGCGCACCCGGGTCGCCGGCGGTGCGGGGCGGTGGCTCAGGCCCGGGGCGCGGGCAGCAGCGCCTCGGCGAGCGCGGGCAGCAGGAGCGAGAGCTGCCACCGGCGCGCGCCGTAGCCGCGCAGCACCTCGGTGACGGTGTCCACGGTGATCTCTTCGGGGGGCTGCCAGGCCAGCCGGCGGACCGAGTCGGGGGTGATCAGGTTCTCCGGGGGGAGCCGGTGCTCACCGGCGACCCGGACCACCACCTCGCGGCAGCGGGCCAGCCGACCGGCCGCCACCGGGTCGCGTTCCGCCCATCGGTGCGGCGGGGGCGGCCCCTCCACCGTCGGGGTGACGGGCAACGCGTCGTCGGTCAGCTGGCGGGCCTCCTCGAGCGCGGTCAACCAGGACCGGGCCAGCCGGCGCACCGACCGGCCCCCGAATCCGGGCAGGGTCAGCAGGGTCTTCTCGTCCTTCGGGTCCAGCTCGGCGGCGGCGATGATCGCCGAGTCGGGGAGCACCCGACCGGGCGCCGCGTCCCGGCGGACGGCGATCTGGTCCCGGGCGTACCACAGCGCCCGGACCCGGGCCTGCGCCCGTGCCCCACGTACCCGGTGGATGCCGGAGGTCCGCCGCCACGGCTCCGCCCGCACCCGCGGCGGCCGGGCCGACCAGGCGATCAGCGCGGCGAACTCCTCCGCCGCCCACGGGGACTTGCCCTGCGCGTCCAGCTCGGCGTCCAGCGCGTCCCGCAGGTCGACCAGCATCTCGACGTCCAGCGCGGCGTACGTCAGCCACGACTCGGGCAGCGGCCGGGTGGACCAGTCCGCGGCCGAGTGGTGCTTCTCCAGCGTGTAGCCGAGCAGCTGCTCGGTCAGCGCGGCCAGGCCGACCCGCTCGAAACCGGCCAGCCGGGCGGCCAGCTCGGTGTCGAACAGCCGGCGCGGGCGCAACCCCACCTCGGCCAGGCAGGCCAGATCCTGGCTCGCGGCGTGCAGCACCCACTCGGTGTCGCCGATGGCCTCGTCGAGGGTGCTCAGGTCGGGCAGCGGCAACGGGTCGATCAGCGTGGTGCCGGCCCCGGCCCGGCGGAGCTGCACCAGGTAGGCCCGCTGGCTGTAGCGGTAGCCGGAGGCGCGCTCGGCGTCCAGGGCCACCGGACCGGAGCCCGCCGCGAAGCGGGCCACGACCTCCGTCAGCTCGGCGGGGGTGGTCACCGGCGCAGGGGTGCCGTCGCGGGGCGCGGTCAGCGGAACGGGCCCGCCGGTGGGCTGCTCGGTGCCCGGGTCCGCCGGCTCCGTGGGGGCCGGGGGCGGAACGTCTGCCGTGCGGCTTTCGGCGGCCCGACGGCGCAGGGGTGGTTCGTCGGTCACCTGACAACCCTAGTGCGCCGGGGCGACATGGTGTGCGTAGCCGGTCCGGTGTGTGTCGTCCGGGTGTCCGGCAGTGGGCCGGACGACACGGACGTACACCTCGCGCCGGGGACATCCGTTCCGGTCCGGGACGTCCCTCGGATGCTCGGGACATCTACTTGTGGCCGGGCGTGTCGCAGCGGGCGGCGTCCGACCGGCCGGGCCGTCCCCCGCCCGGTGCCGCCCGGTGGCCCGGGACGGTCAGGCCGCGCCGGCCGGACGACGCTCGGAGAGCGCGGTGACCCCGGGCGGCGGCAGCCCCGCAGTGGAGGCGAGCAGGGCGCACCAGGCCGACAGGTGGGCGGCCAGGTCGTCGCCGAGCGGCGTCCAGGAGGCCCGGATCTCCACGTCCCCGGCGGCGGGTGGGCCGGCCAGCTCGCCGAACCGGGTCGACACCGTCTGGGTGACCGTGCCGCCGGCCGCCCGGTACCGGGCCTCGTACGCCTCCAGCGCGTCGGTGAGCCAGGTCCAGCCCACCCCCGGCAGCAGCGGATCGGCGGCCAGGTCGACCTCCAGCTCGGCGGTCACGTAGGTGACCAGCCGCAGGGTGCCCTGCCAGGCGTCGTGCCCGGCCGGGTCGTGCAACAGGATCAGCCGTCCGTCGGCCACCTCGTCCTGGTCGCGCAGCACGGTGGCGGAGAGGGCGAACGCGTACGGGGCGAGCCGCTGCGGTGCGCCGACCTCCTCCAGGACGATCTCCTCCCGGGGGGTGACCGACCGCAGGCCGGCGACCGCGCGGGCGAACGTCTCCGGGAGCGCGATCGGGGGGGCCATGACCGGCAGCCTATGCCGCCGCGCCGTCGCCTGCCCGGACGGCACGCCGAAGCGGCACCCCCGCGGAGCCGGTCGACGCCGACCGGGCGGGGCGCGGGTCACAAATGGCGGCGCTGCCGGTCCGTGTCGACCGGATGCGTGGCACGATTGCTGTGATGACCATCGACACCACGGGCACTGCCGCCCGAGACGGAGAATCCCGCCGGGGCGGGCCAGCCGACTCGACCTTCGTCCGGGCCTGCCGCCGGGAGTCCGTCGGGCACACCCCGGTCTGGTTCATGCGCCAGGCCGGCCGGTCCCTTCCGGAGTACCGGGAGATCCGGGCCAACGTGGGGATGCTCGACTCCTGCCGCCGGCCGGACCTGGTCGCCGAGATCACCCTCCAACCGGTCCGCCGGCACGGCGTCGACGCGGCGATCCTGTTCAGCGACATCGTCGTCCCGGTCGCCGCGGCCGGCGTCGACCTGGACATCGTCGCCGGCACCGGGCCGGTGGTCGCCGAGCCGGTCCGCACCGCCGGGGACGTGGAACGGATCCACCGGATCGACCGCGCCGACGTGTCCTACGTGGACGAAGCGGTCCGGCTGCTCGTCGCCGAGCTGGGCGACACCCCACTGATCGGCTTCGCGGGCGCCCCGTTCACCCTGGCCAGCTACCTGGTCGAGGGCGGGCCGTCGCGTACCCACGCCAGGACCAAGGCGATGATGCACGGCCAACCCGAGCTGTGGCACGCGCTCTGCGCAAGGCTCGCCGAGGTGACCCTGGCGTTCCTGCGGGTCCAGGTCGACGCCGGGGTCTCCGCCGTGCAGCTCTTCGACTCCTGGGCGGGCGCGCTGTCCGAGGCCGACTACCGCCGGTTCGTGCTGCCGCACTCCACCACCGTGCTGTCCGGGCTCGCCGGCACCGGGGTGCCCCGCATCCACTTCGGGGTGGGCACCGCCGAGCTGCTCGGCGCGATGGGGGAGGCCGGGGCCGACGTGGTCGGGGTGGACTGGCGTACCCCGCTGGACGTGGCGACCCGCCGGATCGGCCCGGACCGGGCGGTGCAGGGCAACCTCGACCCGACCGTGCTGTTCGCCCCCTGGCCGGTGATCGAGGCGGAGGTCCGGCGGGTCGTCGAGCAGGGTCGGGCCGCCCCCGGCCACGTGTTCAACCTCGGCCACGGCGTGCTGCCGGAGACCGATCCCGAGGTGCTGACCCGGGTGGTCGCGCTGGTGCACGAGGTGTCCGCGCACCGGGCCGGGCAGGGCTGAGCGGTGCGGCCGTGGCGGGTGGCGGTGGTCGGCGGCGGGATCACCGGCCTGGCCGCCGCGGTCCGGCTGCGCGACCGCGCCCCCGCCGGCACCGAGATAACCGTGTACGAGCAGTCCGGCGCGCTCGGTGGCAAGCTGCGCACCGGTGAGCTGGCCGGGCGACCGGTGGAGTTCGGCGCGGAGTCGTTCCTGATGCGGGATCCGGCCGGCGGCGAGTCCGCCGCGGTGACCCTGGTCCGCCGGCTCGGCCTGGCCGGGCGCATCGTGCACCCGACCGTCGGGCAGGCCGCGCTCGTCGTCGACGGGGAGCTGCGCCCGGTGCCGGGCGGCACGCTGGTCGGCGTACCCGGGGATCTGGCGGCGGTGGCGACGGTCGCCGAGCCCACGGCGGACGCCGACCGCGACGGCGGCCGGCCGTTGCTCGACGCGGACCAGGACGTCTCGGTCGGCGCGCTGGTCCGGGCCCGGTTCGGCGACCAGGTGGTGCAGCGGCTGGTCGACCCGATGCTCGGCGGCGTCTACGCCGGCCGGGCCGACGACCTGTCCCTGGTCACCACCATGCCGGCGCTGGCCCGTACGGCCCGGGTGGAACACACCCTGGTCGGCGCGGTCCGGGCCGCGCAGGCCGCCGCGCCGCGCGCCCCCGGCGCACCGGTCTTCGGCACCCTCGCCGACGGGCTGAGCACCCTGGTCGGGGCGGCGGCCACGGCCAGCGGCGCGACGATCCGCCGCAACGCGGCGGTCCGCGAGCTGACCCCGGTCGGCGACGGCTGGCGGCTGACCGTCGGGCCGACCCGCGACCCGGAGCGGGTCGAGGCGGACGCGGTGCTGCTCACCGTGCCGGCCCGGCCCGCTGCCCGGCTGCTCGCCGGGTTCGCCGCGGCGCAGGCGACGACCGTCGGCGGGCTGGACTACGCCAGTGTCGCGCTGGTCACCCTCGCGCTGCCCGAGCCGGCCCTGCCCCGGCTCTCCGGCTTCCTGGTGCCGGCCACCGAGGGGCTGCTGACCAAGGCGTCCACCTTCTTCACCACCAAGTGGGGGCACCTGGCCGCGCCGGACGGGCTGGCCCTGGTCCGCGCCTCCGTCGGCCGGTACGGCGAGGAGACCTCGCTCCAGCTCACCGACGACGACCTGCTCGCCACCGTGCACCGGGAGCTGACCCGGGTGCTCGGGGTGGCGTTGCCCGCGCCGGTCGCCGGTCACGTGCAGCGCTGGGGTGGTGCGCTGCCCCAGTACCCGCCCGGCCACACCGACCGGGTGGCCGCCGTCCGGGCGGCGCTGCGCGCGTCACACCCCACCCTGGCGGTGGCCGGGGCGGGTTTCGACGGGGTCGGCATCCCGGTCTGCGTCCGCTCCGGCGAGAGCGCGGCCGGGGAGATCATCGAAGCACTGGGAGGATCGGGTCCATGACCGAGCAGAGCACCGAGCAGACCAACGCGGCCCGGCTCAGGGAGCTGAACGCCACCGTCCGCTACACCATGTGGTCGGTGTACCGGGCCACCGGTGCGCTGCCGGCGCTGCGGGAGAACGTCACCGGTGAGGTGGAGTCGCTCTTCGAGGAGCTGGCCGGCAAGGACGTCGTGGTCCGGGGCATGTACGACGTGGCCGGGCTGCGCGCCGACGCGGACGTGATGATCTGGTGGCACTCGTCGTCCAGCGACGCCCTCCAGGACGCCTACCTGCGGTTGCGCCGGACCACCCTGGGGCGGGCGTTGACCCCGGTGTGGTCGCAGCTGGCGCTGCACCGGCCGGCGGAGTTCAACAAGAGCCACATTCCGGCCTTCCTCGCCGACGAGGCCCCCCGCCCCTACCTGTGCGTCTACCCGTTCGTGCGGTCCTACGAGTGGTACCTGCTGCCGGACGCCGAGCGGCGGGAGCTGCTGGCCGAACACGGCAAGATGGCGCGCGGCTACCCGGACGTGCGGGCCAACACGGTGGCCTCGTTCGCCCTCGGCGACTACGAGTGGATGCTCGCCTTCGAGGCCGACGAACTGCACCGGATCGTCGACCTGATGCGGGACCTGCGCGCCTCCGGAGCGCGCCGGCACGTCCGCGAGGAGGTCCCGTTCTACACCGGCCGGCGTCGTTCGGTCGCCGACATCGTCAACTGCCTGGTCTGACGGGGCTGACCCCCGATCGTCGTGCCCCGGCGGTCAGGACCGTGCCCGATCGTCGTGCCCCGGCGGTCATGATCGCCCGATCGCGGTGCCCCGGCGGTCATGATCGTGCCCGGATCGCGGTGCCCGGGCGGTCATGATCGCCCGATCGCGGTGCCCGGGCGGTCATGATCGTGCCCGATCATGGAAATAGTGGCCTCCCGCGCGGCGGGAGGCCACTATTTCCTTGTTGTTGCGTGTGCTGTGCTGTGCCGACCGGTCAGACGGTCGCGGTGCAGACCGGGGTCGGGCTGGTGCCGCTGCTGCCCGAGGCGAGGAAGCCGAAGGTGGTCTTCCCGCCGGCGGCCAACGCGCCGTTGTAGTTGACGTTGCGGACGGTCACCGCCGACCCGCTGCTGGTCAGTGTGGCGTTCCACGCCTGGCTGATCTGCTGGCCCCCGGAGTACGTCCAGTTCACCGTCCAGCCCTTGATCGCCGAGTTGCCGGCGGTCACGTCCACCTCACCCTGGAACCCGCCGTTCCAGGTGGAGGTCACCCGGTAGGTCGCGGTGCAACCACCGGTCGCCGGCGGCGTGGTCGGCGGGACGGTGGTGGGCGGCGGGGTGGTCGGCGGGGCCGTGGTGGGCGGCGGGGTGGTCGGCGGCGCGGTGGTGGGCGGCGGGGTGGTCGGGTTGGTACCGCCGCCGAAGTCCACGTCACTGCACAGGTAGTACGACTGGTCCAGGTGGCTGGCCTGCCACACGGTGTAGACGATGTGCCGACCGGTACGGCCCGGCGCGTTCACCGGGACCTGGATCGACACGCCACCGGTGTCCTTGTCCCACTGGGAGGCCGGCGTGTTGCCGATCTGCCCGGCCAGCTCCAGGTTGTTCCAGCCCAGGGGCGTGTTCAACGCGTTGAAGCCCTGCTTGGTCACGTACACCCGGATGTAGTCGGCACCGTGGCTGGCCTGGTCGAAGAACTTCAGCCGGAAGCTGTTCGCCACCGACGTGGTCTTCCAGGCGCCGAGGGTGTCCAGGGCGTTGTAGCGGCCGTTCTGGGTGCGTCCGCCGCTGCACAGCTGGCCGGTCGGGATGGCACCCTGGTGGTTGCCGGCGACACCCTCCCGGAACAGGCCGTTCCAGTTCCACATGGCCTGCGGGTCGGCCTGCCAGGCCTGCCAGCACATCGGGTCCTCGGTGGCCATTCTCGGGTTCTGGAACTCGGCACCCCAGCGCTCCCAGCAGCTGTAGGCGCGGAAACCCGGGTTCACCACCGCGCCGTGCGCGGACGCCGAGTTGGCCAGGGCGGTGGTGAGCAGCAGCGCGATGATCGCGCCGACGGTGAGCAGCGACCCCGCGATGGCGGTGGGTCGTCTGCGTAGGACGGTGGACATGGAGCCTCCGAGGTGAAGGGGTCGGTCGAACGACGCCCGGACGGCCAGGAGTTGCCCCTCCCGTGCCTGCTGTACGGCTCCCACGACGGCTACTCACGCAGGCTTGCACAAGAAAGAGTTATCCGTCAATGTCGGAGTGGGGCGGTGGGCGGTGCCCCGGCGTTCCCGCGCGCCCCCGCCCGGTCCGACGCCGCCCCGCCCGGTCCGACGCCGCCCCGCCCGGTCCGACGCCGCCCCGCCCGGTCCGACGCCGCCCCGCCCGGTCCGACGCCGCCCCGCCCGGTCCGGTCCGACGCCGCCCCGCCCGGTCCGGTCCGATGCAGCCTCGGTCGGTTCTGTTCCGGTCGACCCTGTCCTGGTCTGTTCTGTTCCGGTCGGTCCTGTCTCGGTCGGCCCTGTCCTATCCTGGTCGCGGGCCGGTCAGTTTCCCCGGCGCATCGGCAGGTGCGGGATACCGTCCTCGACGTACTCCGGCCCGGTCACCGTGAAGCCGTGCCCGGCGTAGAAGCCGGCCAGATGGGCCTGGGCCGCCAGCACGCACGGCCGGTCGCCGACCAGCCGGAGCGCCTCGGTCATCAACCGGCCGGCGAGTCCGCCACCCCGGGCCGCCGGGGCGACCACCACCCGACCGATCCGCGCGACGCCGCCCGGGTCGGCCAGGATCCGCAGGTACGCCAGGACGGCCCCGTCGCGGGCCAACCAGACGTGCCGGGTGTCCGGCTCGACGTCCCGACCGTCCAGCTCCGGGTACGGGCAGTCCTGCTCCACCACGAACACGTCGATGCGCAACCGCAACAGGTCGTGGAACGTGTACGGGTCCAGGTCGGCGAACCGGGCGACCTGGACGTCGACGGGGTGCGGTGCCATCCCGCGATGGTAGGCGGACCCGCTCCGGCAGTCGTGACGGGCTGGCTCGGTCGTGACCGTGACGGGCTGGGTCGGTCGCAACGGGGCTGGCTCGCAACAGGGCTGACTCGCAACAGGGCTGACTCGCAACAGGGCTGACTCGTGACGGGGCTGGCTCGCAACGGGGCTGGCTCGTGACGGGCTGGCTCGGTCGGTCGGGTCAGGTCAGGCCGGGCGGGCGCCGACGGCGTCGCGGATCTCGGCGCCCAGGGCCTCCACCGCGCGGGCGCAGTGCGCGCAGCAGAAGAACCGGCCGCCGACCTCCACGCCGTGCCCGATGATCTTCACGTCGCAGTGCTCGCAGATCGGCGCGAGCTTGTGTGCCGCGCACTCGAAGGAGTCGAAGGTGTGCACGTCACCGCTGACCGTACGCACCTCGAACGCCATCCAGTAGTCGTTGCCGCAGACCTCGCAGGTAGCCACCTGTCGTACCCCCCGAATCAGAGCAATGGCCACCAGCTTGCGGCAGACGGCGGCGGTCCGGGGCGAAATGCCCCGGGTTGATCGGTTCGGACGGCGTTTCGCCCCGGCGTGTCGGGCGTTGGACCCGGTAGGACGCCTCGACCCCGGGAGGATCACGTGATCAAGCGCAGCAAACTCTTCGGCACCCAGACCCGGGTCACCTTCTGCCTGCCCCGGGACACCCCACCCGGCCCGGTCAGCGTGGTCGGCTGCTTCAACGACTGGCAGCCGGGCCGGCACGAACTGGTGGCCCGCCGGGACGGCACCCGTACGGTGACCGTCCGGCTCGGCCCCGGCGAGCACCGGTTCCGCTATCTCGGCACCGGGGGCGTCTGGCTCGACGACTCCTCCGCCGACCGGGTGGACGACGAGGGAAGCCTGCTGCTGCTCTGACGCCACCGGCCGGCTCGGCCGTACCCGGCTCAGCCCTGTTGCGGCTCCAGGCGGATCGACACCGAGTTCACGCAGTGCCGGGTGTCCTTCGGGGTGAATCCCTCGCCGTGGAAGACGTGCCCCAGGTGACTGTCGCAGCGGGCGCAGCGGATCTCGGTGCGGACCATCCCGAGGCTGCGGTCCTGGATCTCCCGGACCCGGCCCGGGATGGCGTCGTCGAAGCTCGGCCAGCCGCAGTGCGAGTCGAACTTGGTGTCGCTGGAGAACAGCTCCAGCCCGCAGGCCCGGCAGTGGTAGACGCCGGGGGTCTTCGTGTCGACGTACTCGCCCGTCCAGGGGCGCTCGGTGCCGGCCTCGCGGAGCACCCGGAACTCCTCCGGGGTCAACCGGACCCGCCACTCGTCCTCGGTGCGGGGCAGCTCGTTCTCGTCAAGACTCACCCGTCAACCGTACGTCGGATGTCGGGGGCATCGCATATGGTCGCGCCATGGCGAAGGCGACAGCGACCGAGGTCGAGGTGGCCGGGCGGCCGGTCCGGCTGAGCAGCCCGGACCGGGTGATCTTCCCGGAGCGCGGCTTCACCAAGGCCGACGTCTTCCACTACTACCTCGCGGTCGGCGACGGCATCATGCGTGCCCTGGCCGACCGACCGACGACCCTGCAACGCTTCCCCGACGGCATCGAGGGGGAGGCCTTCTACTCCAAGCGGGTGCCCACCCGGGGGGTGCCGCCGTGGGTGCGGACGGTCGGGATCACCTTCCCCAGCGGCCGGGGTGCCGACGAGCTGCGTCCGACCGACCTCGCCCACGTCGCGTGGGCCGCGCAGATGGGCACGGTGGTGTTCCACCCCTGGCCGGTCCGGGCCGCCGCCGTCGACCACCCCGACGAACTGCGGGTGGACCTCGATCCGCAGCCCGGCACCGACTTCGCCGACGCGGCCACCGCCGCCGCCGAGCTGCGCGGCATCCTCGCCGAGCTGGGCGTGACCGGTTGGCCGAAGACCTCCGGCGGTCGGGGGGTGCACGTCTACCTGCGGATCGCCCCGCGCTGGACGTTCACCGAGGTCCGCCGGGCCACCATCGCGCTGGCCCGGGAGCTGGAGCGGCGTCGCCCCGAGCTGGTCACCACCGCCTGGTGGAAGGAGGAACGTGGGCGGCGGGTGTTCGTCGACTACAACCAGATGGCCCGGGACCGCACCATCGCCTGCGCGTACTCGCTGCGCGCCAACACCCGGGCCACCGTCTCCACCCCGGTCGACTGGGACGAGTTGCCCGGCGTCGACCCGGACGACTTCGACCTGCGTACGGTGCCGGCCCGGTTGGCCGAACGGGGTGACCCGCACGCGGGTATCGACGACACGTCGTTCGACATCACGCCCCTGCTCGACTGGGCGGAGCGGGACGCCGCGCAGGGGCTGGGTGACCTGCCCTATCCACCCGACCATCCGAAAATGCCCGGGGAGCCGAAACGGGTGCAGCCGAGCCGGGCGAAGCGTCCGGCGGGCGACCCCGCCGACTGAGCCGGGAAAGCCGGCGGCCGGCGTTGTGCCGGCGGGGTGCGAATCATCTGCGTCCAGTGCCACTCCCACGCGTGAAAATTGCTTTCCGCCGCACTCTTTCCGGTACTGATGATTGCGCTCGCGCCGCTGTCACGCCTACGGTCGAATATGAAAGGTGGGATGCGCGGAAGGTGGCTGCACTCGTATGACCAGGGCATATGCCCTCGGTCAATGGTGGGGTTGACCGGCTCCGACTCATCCGACCGGGCACGCGTACCGGACAGGGGTTTCACCATGGCGGCCACGACGAGGAAAACGCAGCGGATCGGCGGAACCCGGGGCCAGCATTCGGTGATCCTGGAATACCTCAAGATCCTGCCGGCCGTGCTCACCGGCGTGGCGGCGGTGCTCGTCGCGCTCACCGGACTGCTGACGCTGATCGTCAAATAGCGTCCGGAACCCGGTCGTCCCCACGATCCCCACTCGCGGCCGGTGTGGGCATCCGGTCGGCTTCGGATCGGCATTCCGCTCCAGGGTGGGTTTCAGGTCCCGGAGCCGGTTCCGGTTCGTGTTCCGGGCTCGGGCCCGGGTTGCGGCCCGGGTTCGGATCGTGCTCGTCGGCTGGCGTAGGTGCGCTCGCGGCTCGGGCGGGTGGCCGGGCCGTCCAGGCCAGGAAGCGGTCGAACAGTTCCGTCGGGGACGGGGCCGGGTGCGGGTTGAGCCGCACCAGATCGGCGGTGGCCTCGAACAACTGGCTGGCCAGGTAGATCGAGAGCGCCACCCGGTCCCGTCGGTACTCCCTGGTCAGCAGTAGTCGGGCGGGTTGGCACGGCCAGGGTGCGGCACACGTCCGGCACCGCCAGAGCGGACGCATCGGCTGGTGGGCGGCCCGGGGCCGTGGCTTCCGGTCATGAACAGGCGAGGTGTTCGGCTTGGTCACCACGCCATCGTTGCGCTGTCCGTTGTCTGTGTCAACAGTCTGCGTAGTTGTCGGAGTCGAGTGGGCTTCATGCTGCCATCGTCAACCCGTGGACCTCGTTGGCGTGTCGGAGATCAGGACGATGCTCGGGAACGTCTCCCGGCAGCGCGCGTCCGTGATCGCCAACCAGCGGAACTTCCCGGAACCCGTGGCGGTGCTGGCCATGGGCAAGGTCTGGCGGAAGGCCGACGTCGAGGCGTGGATCCGCGAGCACCGACCGGAGCTGACGAAGGACTGAGCGGGCCGACTACAGCAGGTTATGTCGGCGCGTAGGGGTGCTCGGCGGCGCCCGCCCTCAGTTCCTCCAGCACCACCTGCGTCGTCCAGCAGTCCGTGCCGACCAGCAGATCCTGGAGGACGTCGAGCCGGTCGGCGAGGGTGAAGTGGGCCAGGACCATGGTGTCGAGCACAAGGATCGGCTCGCGCTGCACCGGCAGATTCACGGGGCTAGCTCCCCGTCGTCCTGCTCGGGGAGGTCTTCGTCGGTGAGTTGGCCGTACATCAGCTCGATCGCCCTGGCCCTGCTGATCCGGTTGGTCCGCCACGCCGTGAAGACCGCGTGCGCGTAACTCGGCGACACCCGCACCGCGGCAAGATCGGGCTGGGGCGTCCAGCCCAGTGCCTCCAGGAACTCCGCCCGGGTGGGCCGGAGATGGCTCCAGGCGCGACGAGTCGTACCGTCGATCACCTCCGCCTGCTCGGCCTGCCGCAACGCCAACAGCCACGAGGTGCGGTAGTCGGCGGCATACCTGATCAGTTGGTCCCGGCTCGGCTGGCCGCCGTCGGCACGGGCACCGGCCAGGGCGTCGACGGGCAGCAGAAGTTCGGCGGCGAATGCGTCGATCACCGCCTCCCGGGCCGTGCGGGAGGTGCTGACCCCCAGGTCGGTCGAGTACTCGTCACCGATGATCAGGTGGCCGAGCTCGTGGGCGGCGGTGGCGCGGCGGCGGCCCGGATCCCCCTGGGTGCTGACCACCGCGACGGCCAGGTCCCCCTCGGCAAGCGATGCGCCGTCACCCGGCAGGTCGGTGACGAGCACCCACTGCCCGGCCCGCTCGCAGAGGTCCACGATGCTGTCGATCGGCGCGGTCCCCAGGCCGGTCTCCTGCCGTAACCACCGGGCGGCCCCTCTCGCCTCGGCTTCGGACGACACCGTGCCGGGGTACCGCAGTGGTGGGCCGCTGCGCAGCACACCGAGGTCGACAAGCTGCCGCACGTCGTGCAGCCACTGCACCAGAGCGATCTCCAGTCGTTCGGACGACCGGGCGGCCTCGGTGTCGGTCTCCTCGGTCAACAGGGCGGTGCGGTGCGACAGCACCGAGGGTCGGGGCTCGACCAGGTACTCCATCGACACCTTGAGCCTACGGGCCAGGCGGGCCAGCTCGACGCCGTCCAGGCGTCGGGTGCCGGCCTCGATCTTGGCGAGCATGGTCCTGTCGAGGCCCACCCCGTCGGCGAGCTCCTGCTGTGACACGCCCATCGACAGGCGGGCCAGTCGTACCTGCTCACCGATGCGACGCCAGTCCTGCTGCTCCCCGGCCATGGTGCGATAATCGCACGTCTCGAGTCGGGACGGGACGACGTCGCGATGCGTCCTCGAGGTGGATCGGCCTCGAGGTGGGCTGGTCAGCGGCCGGCGGCGATCGCCTCGACCGCCTCCTTGGCGGTGCGCAGATCCGTGCCGGTCGCCTCCCGGTACGCCTTGATCGCCTTGATCTTGTCGCCCCGGGCCAGGTGTTCCCGCACCCCGGGCAGCGCCGGCCCCCGGTCCACGATGCCGAGATGATCCATGATCAGCCGCTGCCGCCGCTCGATCTCCGTCAGCCGGAACGACACGGCGCCGCGGTCGTCCCGGCGGGGGAGCTGCGCCAGCAGGGCCAGCACGAGGGCGACGGTCGACAGGACGAGCGCGGTTTCCATGCCGCCGATCCCACCAGATCACCACCGGCCGGCCAACCAGGGGGCGTCAGAGTAACGATCACGTAACGGGTGCCAACCTTTCCCGTCGGGTCGGCGCTCTTGCTCTCCGTCGGCCCGACCCGGGCCGGTTAGCGGGGAGGCGGCACGATGACGCTGGTGTGGAGGCGGGCCCGCGAGGCCCGCGGCCTGCTGCTCGCGGCGGTGGCCGCCGCGCTGGTCGCGGTCGCCCTGGTCACCGGGCTGGCCGACTACAACCGGCGGGCCGTCGACGCCGGCCAGCGGGCGCTGATCGCCGCCGCCCCCGTCGAGGAACGCAGCCTGCTGGTCAGTGGCTCCGGCGGGCGTGACCCCGCCGAGTACGCCGACCGGGACCGGGCCGTCCGGGACGGGTTCCGCACCGCCCTCGCCGGCACCCCGGTCCGGGTGGCCGCCGCCCGCTACGGCACCGGCCGGGAACTCACCGGCGACCTCGGCCCCGTCGTCCGCACCGGAACCGACCCGGTCTTCGCCACCCTGGCCACCCTGGACGACCTGCCCCGGCACGCCGACCTCGTCGACGGCGGCTGGCCGACCGCCGGTGCCGGCCCACTCCAGGCCACCCTGCCGGAGAAGGTCGCCGGCGCGCTGGGCCTGCGGGCCGGCGACCGGGTGCCGATGCGTGACCGCAGCGCCGACCGGCGTACCGAGGTGCTGATCTCCGGCACCTGGCGGCCCCGCGACCCGGCCGACCCGTACTGGCGGCTCGCCCCCGGGCTCGTCGCCGCTCCCGGGGCCGACGCCGCGCGCGGACCGTTCGTGCTCGACCCGGCCGACTTCGCGGCGACCTTCCCCGGCTCGGTCTCCGCCGCCTGGGTGGTCGCCCCCGACCTGGCCGCCGTCGGGGCGGACCGGCTGCCCGCGCTGCGCCGGGCGATCACCACCGCCGCGACCGAGGTCCCCGAGGCGGCCGGGCTGGGCTCCTCCGCGCAGGCGGTGACCGCGCTGGACCGGCTGATCGACCGGATCGGCCGGGCCGACCTGGCCGGCCGCTCGGCCCTGGCCACCCCGCTGCTGCTGATCGTGGTGCTCGGCGGGTACGCGCTGGTGCTGATCGCTGCCCTGTTGCACGAGGACCGCCGCGCCCAGACCGCCCTGCTCCGGGCGAGAGGTGCGGCCCGCCGCCAACTCGCCGGCCTGGCCGCCCGGGAGGCGACGCTAGTGGTCGTCCCGGCGGCCCTGCTCGGGCCGCTGCTCGCCGGTGGGGCGCTGCACCGGCTCGCCGCCGACGGCCCGGTCGACCCGGGTGGTGCCGGCAGCGGCGGGGTCTGGGCGGTGGCGTTGGCCACCGCGGTCGGCTGCCTCGTCGCCATGGTCGCGCCCACCCTGCGGGGCGCGGACAGCTACGTGGGTGACCTGGCCGCCCGGTCCCGGCCCGACCGGACCGGCACGATCAGCCGCGCCGGCCTCGACCTGGCCCTGGTCGCCTTCGCCGTGCTGGCCTGGGTGCAACTGCGGAGTTACTCCTCCCCGCTGGCCGGTGCCGGCAACGACCTCGGCGTCGACCCGCTGCTGGTGGCCGCCCCGACGCTGGGCGTGCTGGCCGGTGCCGTGGTGGCGCTGCGGCTGCTCCCTCCGGCCACCCGGTTCGCCGAGCGCTTCGTCGACCGGCGACCGTGGACCGCGACCATCTTCGGGATGTGGCAGGCCGGCCGGCGTCCGCACGCCGGACCGGTGCTGCTGCTCGCCCTCGCCGTCGGCGGCAGCACCCTGGCCTGGTCGCTCGTCGCCACCGGGGAACGGTCGCAGGCGGACCAGGCCGACCACACCGTCGGCGCGGACCTGCGGCTGGTCGAACGCACCGGGACCGCCCCCGTCGACCGGGCCGCCGCGCTCGCCGCGCTGCCCGGCGTCGACCGGGCGCTGCCGGCCTGGCGGGACGACGTGCGGGTCGGCCGGGACGACCGGCAGGCCACCGTGCTGGGCCTGGACACCGCGCACGCCGCCGAGGTGGTGACGTTCAGCGACCGGCTCGCCGACCGGCCCGCCCGGGAGCTGTTCCCCCCGCTGGCCGCCGCCCGGGGACCGGCCGCCGGGGTGCCGCTGCCGGCCTCCGCCAAACGCCTCGCCGGCACCGTCCGCACCCCCGTCGCGCAGCCGGTCGGCCCGCACCGGATCGCGGTGGCGGTGCTGCTCGCCCGCGACGACGGGCTGGCCTACCGGCTGCCGGTGGCCAGCGCCGGCAGCGACGGGCGGGCCGTCGCCTTCACCGTCGACCTGCCGGCCGGCGACGGGCTGCGACTGGTCGGCTTCGAGGCCGACGGCGGGGACGTGGCCGGTAGCGAGTACGCGCTCCAGGTACGCGACCTGCGCGTCGTCGGCCCGGACGCCCGGTCGACCGCCGTCGCGCTGACCGGCCGGTGGCGGGTGGTCGCCGCCGAGTCCACCGAGCAGAGCGGCGTCACGGTCGCCGACGCCGGACTGACCGCCGACCACCCGGTCGGGCTCGTCGCGGGCGGCCGGTACGCGTTCCAGCCTTCCTCCCGCTTCGCGGTGGTGCCGGACGGCCCGAAGGCCGCCGTGCCGGCGTTGATGACCCCGGCCGTACGGGCCGCGCTCAACGTGCGCACCGGCGAGACCGTGGTGCTGGAGCTGTCCGGGGTGTCGCTGCCGGTCCGGCTGGTCGGCGAGGTGACCGCGCTGCCCGCCACCGCCGGGGACGGGGTGCTGCTCGACCTGCCCGCCGCGACCGACTGGCTGATCCGCGACTCGGGCACCGTCCGGGCGGTGCCCGAGTGGTGGCTGCGGGTCGACCCCGCCGGCCGGGCCGAGGCGACCCGGGCCGCCGCGGCGCTGCCCGCGGTGACCCTGCTGGACCGCCGGCAGGCCGCCGTGGTGGCCGCCGCCGACCCGTACTGGCAGGGCGCCCGGACGGGGCTGCTCGCCGCCGCCCTCGGCTCGGTGCTGCTCGCCCTGGTCGGCCTGGTGGTGGACGTCTGGGCCACCGCCCGGCACCGGGTCGGCGAGTTCGCGGTGCTGCACACCCTCGGCGCGTCACCCGGGCTGCTGGCGCGGGCGCTGCTCGCCGAGCAGACCTTCCTGGCCGGGATCGGCGTCGGGGTCGGCCTGCTGCTCGGCGCGGCCGTCGGGGCCACCATGGCGCCGCTGGTGGTGCTCACCCCGGCCGCCGGGCGGCCGGTGCCCGAGCCGGTGTTCGCCCTGGCCTGGACCCCGATCGGGGTGACCGTGGCCGGGCTGCTGCTGGCCGCGCTGGCGGGCAGCGCGGTGATGGCCGCCGGCCTGCGGCAGCGGGTCGCCGTCGCCCGGCTGCGCGGCGGGGACGACCGGTGAGGACACCGACGACCGGGCCGCCGCGCCCGGGGGAGGACCAGCGATGAGCATCGGCGCCGTGATCCGCCGGGTACGCGCCCACCGGGGGCAGTTCCTGCTGCTGGCCGTGTTGACAGTGGTGATCGTCCTGCTGGTCGGCGGGGTGCCCAGGGTGGTCAACCGGCTGGCCGAGCAGGGGCTGCGGGAGCACCTCGCCGCCGAGCCCGCCGGTCGCCGCGACCTCACGTACACCGTTCCGCCCTTCCTCGGTGCTCCACCGGCGAGCAGCCAGGCGGGCCAGCTCGACGTGCTCCAGCAGCAGATGCCGGCCGACGTCCGGGCCGCCGTGGCGGACCGCTGGTACACCGCGCAGACCACCGCCGAGCAGGTCACCGGCCCCGACCTGACCCGGGGCGACCACCTGGTGGAGCTGGGCCTGCGCGCCATGCCCGGGATCGAGGCGACGGCCACCCTGGTCGACGGGCGCTGGCCGGACGGGTCGGCCGCCGGGGACGCCCCGGTGCAGGTCGTCCTGCCCGCCGACCTCGCCGCCCGGTTCCAGCTCCGGGTCGGCAGCCGGCTCCTGCTCGCCGCCCCCGACCCCGGGAAGCCGGCCGTCCCGCTGACCGTGGTGGGGCTGTTCCGTCCCGTCGACCCGGCCGACGGCAGCTGGGACGCCCTGCCCGCGGTGCTGCAGGTGATCGAGCCGGAGGGGGACGCCGAGCCGTTCGTCCTGGTCGGAGTGGTCGCCATCGGCGCGCTGGACCGGCTGGCCGCCGAGGGGCGGGCGGTGTCGTTCAGCTGGCGGTACCGGCTCGACGCGGCGGCCATCGACGTCCGGCGGATCGACCGGTTCGTCGACGGCGTGCAGCGGCTCGCCCGGGCCGACGCCTTCCCGCAGGTGACCCAGGGGATCGACGTTCCACTGCGCGCGTTCGACCGGGCGGTCGACTCGGCGCGGACCGTGCTCGCCGTCATCGCCGCCGGGGTGCTGGCCACCCTGGCCGGGCTGGTGGTGCTGGCCGCCGCGTCGGCCGTGCGCCGCCGCCGCACCGAGTTCGTGCTGATCCGCGCCCGGGGCGGCGGGGTCGGCACCGGCCTGCGGCGCAGCCTCGCCGAGTCGCTGCTGGTCGTCCCGCCCGCCGCCGGGCTCGGCTGGCTGCTCGGCACCCTGCTGCCCGGTACGCCGGGCGGCACCGGGCCGCTCGCCGTCGGCGCGACCGTCCTGGTCACCCTGGCGTTGCCGGTGGCGACGCTGGCCGTACCGTCCGGAGTGGTCGGGCGGCGGGACCTGGGCCGGCTGCGGCCGTCGGCCCGGCGGGCCACCACGGAGGCCGCGCTGGTGCTGCTGGCCGGGCTCGCGGTGGCGTTGCTGCGGCGGCGGGGCCTCACCCCGGGCGAGATCGACCCCCTGCTGGTGTCGGTGCCGGCGCTGGTCGCGGTGGCCGTCTCGGTGCTGGCGCTGCGGCTGTACCCGTGGCCGGTGCGGCTGGTCGGGCGGCTCGCCGCGCGTACCCGGGGCAGTGTGGCCTTCCTGGGCACGGCCCGTGCCGGCCGGGCGGCGGCGGCCACCCCGCTGGTCGTGGTGGTGCTCGCGGTCGCCACCGCCGCGTTCTGCGCCGTGGTCGCCACCGGCATCGAGAGCACCCGGGACGACGTCGCCACCCGGGCCGTGCCGGCGGACGCGCTGATCCGGGGGGACCGGCTCGCCCCCGACACCGGCCCGGCGCTGGAGCGGCTGCCCGGGGTCGGGGCGGTCGCCGGGCTGGCCGACGAGCCGGCGCAGCGGCTGGCCACCGACGCCGACGGCACCGACTCACGGCTGCGCGACACCAGCGTGCTGCTGGTCGACGGCCCCGGGTTGGACCGCACCGTGCGGGCCGCCGGCCGGGACGTCCCGGTGCCCGGCCCGCTGCGCGACGCCCGACCGGGCGCCGGTCCGCTGCCGGCGGTGGTCTCCCCGGCGGTCGCCGCCGACCTGTCGGCCGCCGGCCTGCGGTCCGCCTTCGTCACCGTGCAGGGCCAGCGGTACGAGTTCACGCCCGCCCGGACCGTCGCCGACTTCCCGCTGGCCCGACCGGACACCGAGCGGTACGTGGTGCTGCCCTGGCAGGCGCTGCCCGCACGGAACAGTCCACCGGTGCCCACCGGCTTCCTGCTGGCCGGCGACCGCCTCGACACCGGGCTGCTGCGTCAGGCCGGGGACGAGGGCCAACACCGCTACCAGAGCGGTGGCGCGGTGACCGGCCGGGAACGGCCCCGGAGCGTGGCGGTGGAGACCTGGTCGCAGACCCGGCTGCGGCTGGGCGGCGGCGGCGCGAACGGGCTGCTGGCGTTCGGGTTCACCGCCGGTGCGGTGGCCGGCGGGGTGCTGGCGCTGCTCGCCATCGCCTTCACCGTGCTGTCCGGGGCCCGCGCCCGGGGCGCGGTGCTGTCCCGGCTGCGCACCCTGGGCCTGTCCCGCCGGCAGTGGCGGGGACTGCTGCTGGTGGAGCTGGCCCCGCTGGTCGGGGTGTCGGTGCTGACCGGCGCGCTGGTCGGGGTGCTGCTGCCGGTGCTGCTCACCCCGCTGCTCGGGCTCGCCGCGTTCACCAGCGGCGCGGCGGTACGGGTGGGCTTCGCGCCCGGTCTGGTCGCCGCCACGGTCGGGCTCGGCGCGGTCGCGCTGGGCTTCGCCATGGCGGTGGAGGCCCTGAACAACCGTCGGATGCGCCTCGGCGAGGTGCTCCGGCTCGGAGAGGAGAGCTGAGATGACCACGACCGCGGAGAATCCCGTCGTGCCCGACCTGGCGGAGCTGCAGCGCCGGGCGGCCGAACGGGCGGCCGACCGGGCCGGTGGGCAGGACCGGCTGCGGGGGCACATCGTCTGCGACGGCCTGGTCCGGATCTTCAAGACCGAAGGGGTCGAGGTGGTCGCCCTCCAGGGGCTCGACCTGGTGATCGACCGCGGTGAACTGGTGGCGATCGTCGGGGCCTCCGGGTCGGGCAAGTCGACCCTGCTCAACATCCTCTCCGGGCTGGACACCCCCACCGCCGGGATCGCCCGGGTGGCCGACTACGACCTGCTGGCGCTCTCCGCCCGCCGTCGGTTGCGCTACCGGCGGCACACCGTCGGATTCGTCTGGCAGCAGACCGGCCGGAACCTGCTGCCGTACCTGACCGCCCGGGAGAACGTGGAGCTGCCGATGCGGCTGGCCCGGCGCGGCGGTGGCGGCCCGGCGCGGCGGCGACGGGCCGATGAGCTGCTGGAACTCGTCGGGGTGGGGAGCTGCGCGGACCGGCGTCCCGGCCAGCTCAGCGGCGGTGAGCAGCAGCGCTGCGCGGTGGCGGTGGCGGTGGCCAACGACCCGGAGGTGCTCTTCGCCGACGAGCCGACCGGTGAGCTGGACGAGGCGACCGGTGCCGAGGTCTTCGCGGCGCTGCGCACCATCAACGCCGAGCTGGGCGTGACCGTGGTGGTGGTCACCCACGACCACGCCGTCGCCGGCCAGGTCCGCCGGACCGTGGCGATCCGCGACGGCCGGACCGCCTCGGAGGTACGCCGGACCGCGCGGATCGGCGCCGACGGCAGCACCGAGCTGGTCAGCGAGGAGTACGCGGTGCTGGACCGGACCGGCCGGATGCAGCTACCGGCCTCCTTCGTGGCGGCCCTGTCGCTGCGGGACCGGGTCCGCCTCGACCTCGAACCGGACCACGTGCAGGTCCGCCCCGGCGACCGGACGCCGGCGCAGGAGGGGAGTGAGGTATGAGCGAGCGGGTCTCCGCTGTGCGGGCCGGGGCGGTCACCGACGAGGTGGTACGGGTCGAGGGGGTGAGCCGGACGTTCGGCCGGGGGCGGCGCGCGGTGCACGCCGTCCAGGAGGTCTCCTTCACCGCCGACCGGGGCGAACTGGTGGCGGTGCGGGGCCGTTCGGGTGCCGGCAAGACCACCCTGCTCAACCTGGTCGGCGGCCTGGACCGGCCGGACACCGGCCGGGTGCGGGTGGCCGGGCAGGACGTGACCGGTGCCGGGGAGGCCGAGCTGTTGCGGCTGCGCCGGGGCACCGTCGGCTTCGTGTTCCAGACCTTCGGGCTGGTGCCGATCCTGTCGGCGGCGGAGAACGTCGGGGTGCCGTTGCGGCTGGCCCGGGTTCCCGCGGCGGAACGCGAACAGCGGGTGGCGGTGCTGCTGGAACTGGTCGGCCTGGGCGGTCACGCCCGGCAGCGGCCGTACGAGCTGTCCGGTGGGCAGCAGCAGCGGGTCGCCGTGGCCCGCGCCCTGGCCAACGAACCCGACCTGCTGATCGCCGACGAGCCGACCGGCCAGCTCGACTCCGAGACCGGCCGGGCGATCATGGATCTGCTCCGTGCCGTGGTGCACGCCCGGGGGATGACCGCCCTGGTCGCCACGCACGATCCGGCCCTGATCGAGATGGCCGACCGGACGCTGACCCTGCGCGACGGCCGGCTGGTGGAAGGCTGACGGTCGGCCCGACCGCTCTGCCGTCACCGCCGGCCCGGCCGACCGGCCGGTGCCGCCGTCGGCCCGACCTGGGCGCTCAGAGGGTGAGCTTCATGCCCTCGTGGCTGGCCACGAAGCCGAGGCGCTGGTAGAAGCGGTGCGCCCCGGTGCGGGACTTGTCGGTGGTGAGCTGCACCAACCCGCAGCCCCGCCGACGGGCCTGGTCGACCACCCAGCTCATCATCGTCTCGCCCACCCCCTGACCGCGCAGGTCGGCACGGACCCGGACCGCCTCGACGAGCGCCCGTTCCGTGCCGTGCCGCCCCAGCCCGGGGATGTAGGTGACCTGGAGGCAGCCGACGACCTCACCGGCGCGCTCGGCCACCACCTGCTGGTTGCGCGGGTCGGCGGTGATGTCGGCGAAGGCCCGTTCGTACGCCTCGTCCACCTCCGGGTGCTCGCGTGTCCGGCCGAGCACGTCGTCGGCGAGCAGGGCGAGGATGGTGGGCAGGTCGGCCCGGACCGCCTCGCGGAGGATCACGTCGGTCATGGCCGGGAGCCTGTCACAGCGATCCCGGTCGATCGACGGGCGGAGGTGGCGGCCGGGGGGCAGCATGATGCGGCATGGAGCCGTTGTTGTTGCCCTTCCGGTGGGTCTACCGGGGCCTGGTGTACTTCGCCAACTCGCCCCGGACGCTGATCACCTCGTACCTGTTGATGATCGTGGTGGCCGGCGTGATCTACGGCCAGGTGGAGCACCGCAGCGCCGCCGACGCCGTCTGGTGGGCCGTGGTCACCGCCTCCACCGTCGGCTACGGCGACATCTCGCCGACCAGCTGGCAGGGACGTACCCTGGCCGCGTTGCTGATCTCCACCATGGTGCTGCTGGTCATCCCGCTGATCACCGCGCACTTCGCCAGCCGCCTCATCGTCGACGACGACGCCTTCGAGCACGTCGAGCAGGAGGAGCTGAAGAACGACGTCCGCCGGATGCGGGCACTGCTGGAGGAGCTGGCCGCCCGGCAGGGCATCGCGCTGCCGGAATTGCCACCCGCCCCGGCTCCGCCGGACCACGCGACCCTGGTCCGGCAACGGCTGCGCGGTCGTCGCAACCGCCGCTGACCGGCCGCCGCCGTTGTGTCCCGGTCAGCCGGCGGGGCAGCGCAGCCCTTCCCGGGGAACGGTCAGCGAGATCAGGTACGCGTCCACCGCCGCGGTGATGCAGCTCGTCTGCGGGTAGGCGGTGTGCCCCTCGCCCTCCCAGGTGAGCACCCGGCCGACCCCCAGCATGTCGGCCAACCGGGCGGTCTGCTCGTACGGGGTGGCCGGGTCGCCGGTGGTGCCCACCACCACGATCGGCGGTGCCCCGTCGGCCCGCCCGGTGGGGTACGGATCCCGTCCGCCCGGCCACTCGACGCAGCCGAACATCCCCACCGCCAGGGCCGGACCGAACAGCGGGTACTTCTGCCGCCACTGGGACTGCAGGTCGCGGATCTGCGCGACGGAGGGCTTCTCGGTCTCGTCGGCGCAGTTGACGGCCAGGTTGGCGTCGAAGAGGTTGGAGTAGCGTCCGTCCTCGCCCCGCCCGGCGTACGCGTCGGCGAGCTTGAACACGTCGGCCGGGTCGCCCTCGTCGAGCCGGTCGATCGCGCGGGCCAGTTCCTGCCAGCCCGATTCGGTGTAGAGCGAGGAGATCACCGCGTAGAAGACCCAGCCCGAGGTCGCCTCGCGCCCGTCGGCCCCGCGGACGGGGGAGACCTTCGCCTTGTCGATCGCCGCGGTCACCGCGCCCCGGGCGTCCGGGGCGATCGGACACCGCCCGGCGTTCGCCGCGCACCACCGGTCGAAGTTGTCGAAAGCCCGCTCGAAGCCCCGGGCCTGGCTCTCCGACCCGGCCACCAGCTGCTGCCGGGGGTCGACCGCGCCGTCGAGCACCAGCGCCCGGACCCGCTGCGGGTAGAGCTGGGCGTAGGTCGCACCGAGCAGGGTGCCGTAGGAGTAACCGAGGTAGGTGAGCTTGTCGTCGCCGACGGCGGCCCGGACCGCGTCCATGTCCCGGGCGGCCTGCTCGGTGCCGTAGAGCGGGAGCTGGTCGCCGTACCGGTCACCGCAGCCCCGGCCGATCCGCCGGTTGAGCGCCTGGTAGCCGTCGAACGACTGCTGGCTGCGCGGATCGGGGTCGTAGCCGAAGCTGGCGTCGAGGTCGGCGTCGGAGATGCACTTCACCGGGCTGGACCGGGACACCCCGCGCGGGTCGAAGCCGACGATGTCGAACCGGTCGGTGATCGCGGTGGGCAGCCCGCCGAAGGACGGCCCGAAGGACAGGTAGACGGCGGTGTCCACACCGGACCCGCCCGGTCCGCCCGGGTTGATGACCAGGGAGCCGACCCGGTCCCGCTGCTTGCCGGAGCGGACCCGCAGCAGCGCGATCTCGAAGGTCTCGCCGCTGCCCGGCCCGGCGGTCGCCCCCGTGCCGGTGCCCCAGTTGCGGGGCACGGTGATCCGGGCGCACTCGTAGCGCATGCCCGCAGCGCCCCGACCGACCAGGTCGTCGGCGACCTCGGGGCAGGCCCGCCAGGTGGGTCCGTCGCCGGGGGCCGAGGCCGCGGAGTCCTCGGCGCGCGGGGCGAACGCCGGCAGCGTGCATCCGGTGGCGAGCAGCGCGCCCGCGAGCAGCCCGGCCAGGGTGAGCCGGATCCGGCGGATCCGGTGGGCAGTGCGGGTCACCAGCGAGCCTCCATGATCGTGTGACAGCCAGGCTACGCCGGGGCGCCGGCCTCCGGCGGCACGGTCGCCGCCGGGTCGCCCCCGAGCACCTGGTCGACGTCGAACCGCACCGGGCGGTCGAGCTGGTCGTAGCGGCAGGAACGGGGATCGCGGTCGGGCCGCCAGCGGACGAACCGGGCGGTGTGCCGGAACCGGTCGCCCTCCATCGCGTCGTAGCCGACCTCCATCACCAGCTCGGGCCGCAGCGGCACCCAGTCGAGGTTCTTGGTGCCCGTCCAACGGCTGACCCCGCCGGGGATGCGCTGACCGCGTTCGTGGTCGCCGTGCACCCACGGATGAGCGTCGACACCCTCCCGGTAGGGGGCCAGCTCGTCGAGCAGCTCCTGCCGGCGGGCCATGGTGAACGAGGCGCTCACCCCGACGTGGTGCAGCACCCCGGCGTCGTCGTACAGGCCGAGCAGCAGCGAACCGACCACCGGCCCCGACTTGTGCCAGCGGAAACCGGCCACCACCACGTCGGCGGTACGGGCGTGCTTGACCTTGGCCATCAGTCGCTTGCCCGGCTGGTAGGGCAGGTCGGCCGGCTTGACGATCAACCCGTCCAGCCCGGCGCCCTCGAACACCTCGAACCAGCGGCGGGCGGTCTCGGCGTCGGTGGTGACCTGGGTGACGTGCACCGGCGGCCGGACCCCGGCCAACGCCCGCACCAGGCGTTCCCGGCGGGCCGGGTAGGGCTGGTCGACCAGCAGCTCGTCGCCGAGGGCGAGCAGGTCGAAGGCGACGAAGTCGGCCGGGGTCGTCTCGGCGAGCAGGGCCACCCGGGAGGCGGCCGGATGGATCCGCTGGGCGAGCTGTTCGAAGTCGAGCCGGGGCTGACCACCCGGCCCGTCGCGCCGGATCACGATCAACTCGCCGTCGACCGCGCACCGCTCGGGCAGCTGCGCCCGGACCTGCGCCACCACCTCGGGAAAATACCGGGTCATCGACTTGCCGCCCCGGCTGGCCAGCTCGACCTCGTCGCCGTCGCGGAACACGATGCAGCGGAAACCGTCCCACTTGGGCTCGTAGGTCAGGCCGGGGTCGGTGGGCAGGCGGGCCACGCTCCTGGCCAACATCGGCTCGACCGGTGGGTTGATCGGCAGGTCCACGGCGACCAGTCAACCAGACGCCACCGACAGTGGTGAGCCAGATCACCACCGCCCCCGACCGGCGTGTCCCGTTCCGGTCCGGTCGTCCCCCGGCCACCGCAGCCCCTTGCGGTCCCCGTCGGGCCGCTGTGTCGTCGGGCCGGGAGCTTCGCGGGCCGGGAGCGTCCCCGTCGGGACGACGACGCAAGGGTGGACCGGTCACGATCGCTGCGGCAGCCTCGTCATGACCCGGGCGGTGCGGCGCGCGCCGCCGGTGGAGCCACGGAGGCGGCATGCGGTTCGAGACCACGACCGAGATCGACGCGGACATCGACACGGTCTGGGCGGTGCAGACCGACGTCGAGCGCTGGCCGGAGTGGAACGCCTCGGTGCGGACCGCCGGCCGGGGCGAGGCCGGGCCGCTGGCGCTCGGCGCGACCGCCCGGCTGGAGCAGCCCCGGCTCCGTCCGACGTACTGGCAGGTCACCGAGTTCGACCCGCCCCGCTGTTTCGTCTGGGAGTCCACCGCGCCCGGGGTACGCAGCCGGGGCGAGCACCGGATCGTGCCGTTGCCCGACGGTCGGGTCCGGGTGGAGCTGGTCCTGGTGCTCACCGGTCCGCTGGCCATGCTGACCGGCTGGCTCGGTGGTCGGCTGGTACGCCGCTACCTACGGCTGGAGGCTGACGGGCTCCGGCAGCGCTGCGAGGCCGGCTGAGCCGCTGCCGGGCCGGGCCGCCCGGCATCGGTGGCTGGCCGGGGTCACCGCCCGGCACCGGCCGCCGGCCGGGTCGCCGCCGGGCATCGACGGCCCTAGGCTGGGGGCGACCCCCAGGGAGGTGGGATGTCCGAGTTGACGTACCCCGAGGTGGGCGCGACCCGACGTGGGCCGCTGCCGGCGGGCTACCACCACCTGCGACACACCGTCCCGATGCCGCCCGGCCGGTTCCTGGTCGCCGCCGAGGCCGTGTTGAGCTGGCGGCTGCACCGGGCGGCCGGGGTTCGGATGCGCACCGACGCGCTGCGGGCCGCCCCCGGCGTGCGGGTCACCCCCGGGCTCGGGGTGGGACCGCTGCGGGTGTGGGGGCCGTGCGAGGTGGTCTGGACGGTCGAGGGCGACCGGGAGGCCGGCTTCGGCTACGGCACCCTGCCCGGCCACCCGGAACGCGGCGAGGAGGCGTTCCTGGTCCGGTGCGACGCCGAGGGCGGGGTCAGCTTCGAGGTCACCGCGTTCAGCCGGCCGGACCGCTGGTACCTGGCCGCTGCCGGCCCGGCCGGTCGCGCCGTCCAGCAGGGGTACGCCCGCTGGCTGGCCCGCACCCTGCGCCGGCTCTGCCGGTGACCCGCCGTCGGCCTCGCCGGTAGTCATCCGGACCGGCGCCCTCGCTGACCGCCCGGGGGCCGGCTCCGCCGGTGGCCGTACCGGGCCGGCTCCGCCGGTGGGGGAGACCCGGGTCAGAACCGGGCGAAGGAGCGGACCGGCATCCGGGGACCGAACCGGGGTGCCTGGATCCCGGCGGCGGCCAGCAGCAGGCAGACCCGGCCCCGGTGCCCCCGGAACGGGGCGAGCAGGGCGAGCATCCGGGCGTCGTCGCCCCGGGCCTCCCCGGCGAGCGCCCAGGCCACCGTGTTCGGCACGTGGTAGTCGCCGACGCTGACCGCGTCCGGGTCGCCGTACCCGATCCGGACCACCTCCGCGGCGGTCCACGGGCCGATGCCGGGGATCGCGGTGAGCCGTCGGGTCGCCTCGGCGCTGTCGGCGCAGCGTTCCAGCCGGTCGGCCAGGGCGGCCGCCCGGCGCAGCGTGTCGGCCCGGCGCTGTTCCACCCCGAACCGGTGGAACACCCAGTACGGCGTCGCCGCCACGGTGGCCGCGTCGGGCGGCAGCAGCAGCGGCCCGAACGGTCCGGGGGCGGGCTCGGCGAAGTGTCGTACGGTCGCCGCGTACGCCCGGTAGGCCTCCTGGCCGGTGACCTTCTGTTCGAACACCGCCCGGAGCACCCGGGGGAAGAGCTGCCCGGTGGCGGGCATCCGTAGTCCCCGGTGCCGGGCGGCCACCTCGGCCACCACCGGATGCGCGGCGGCCAGCTCGGCGAACCCGGTCAGGTCGTCGCGCAGACCGGCGACCGCGTCGGCCCGTTCGACCACCCAGTCGGCGCCCGGCCCGTGGCCCTCGGCGATCAGCTCCCCGCCCTCGGGGCGCAGGGTCAGGGTGGCTGCTCCGGCAGGGGTGCGGGTGGCCCACCAGAAGGTGCCGGCGGCGATCCGGGCACACGGGTCGTACGGGCTGAAGGTGAGCGCCCGGACGGAGGCGGTGAGCCGGTAGTCGGCCGGCGGTCGCAGCACCCGGCGTGCCGCCGGTTCGTCCCAGGTCACCCCGACACTGTGCCATGCCCCGGGCCGGCACCGGCCCTGCCCCGGCCGGCGTCCGCTGCCCGCCGGGACGCGCGGGGCGTGCGACCGGGACACGGCCGGGCGTGCGGAGCAGGACACGGCCGGGGCATGCCGACCGGGGCGTGCCGACCGGGACATGGCCGGGCGTGCCGACCGGGGCGGGAACGGACGACACCGCCGACGCCCTGCACGTCGGCGGTGTCTCCGTCCCGGGGCGGACCGGTCGCCCGAGCGACCGTTGGGTGCGAGGTTGGGGGGACCTTCGGTGCCGCGCCCGCTGGCGTGTGGCGCGGCACCGCCCTCGTCCGCTCCGGGGGCTGGTGGGGAGGTTCCGGCGGGTGGTGCCGCGACGCCGACCGGTGGGGCCGGCGTCGCGGCCGGACCGTAGGGACGTTGCCGGTACGTCGACGGTCCCGATTCATGACGGTGGCCGGTCACGCCCTCCCCGACTGCGACCGGCCACCGTGTCCTGGCTGACTACTGGGTCAGTAGGTGTAGTCCCCGCCGCCACTCGAGTCACCGGCCGCCGGCGGGGCGACCGCCTTCGGGGTGCCGGTCGGCAGGCAGGTCAGGTTCTTCTTGCCGTTCGGGTCCACCACGAACCAGGTGCCACCGACGCCCTGGCCCTTCCACTGGCCGGCCTTCTTGTCGCCGATGTAGCGGTAGACCGGCCAGCCACCGATGGTGATCTGGCGGGTGCCGTCCTGGCGGGTGACGGTGCCGACCTTGTCGTCGGAGACGCCCTGGAGCTGCGGGTTGCCGTCGGTCAGCGCGGGCGGCCAGACCTGCGCGCACTTGTCGACGCAGTTCGACGACGGCGGATCGTCGGAGTCCTTGTCGAAGCGGTAGAGGATGAAGCCCTCCTGGTCCACCACGACCTTGCCCATCCGGGCGATCTTCTTCCCGACGAGCTGGTCGGTCAACTGGACGTTGGCCGGCGGTGGCGCCTGGTCGGCGGCGGGGGCACCCGAGGCGCCGGGTGCGCCGGGCGAGGCCGAGGTCTCCGGCTCGACCGACGCGGTGGGCTCGGCCGCGGCGACGGCGACCGGCTCGGCGACGCTGGAGTTCGCTCCGTCGTAGCCTGCGGGAGCGCAGGCCGTAAGTGCGACCACCGCGCTCGCGACGATGACGGTCGTCCGCTTGATCTTTGCCACGTGCCCTCCTCATTCTTGGCGGTTCACCGAGTAGTACGGAGCGTCCACTGTCAAGGTTGAACAATCGACAGTGGGCCATTTCACATTTGACTCGTTGAACCGTTCCGGCGGGCCGTACGTATGCGCCAGCAGAGGCGACCCCCGGGCCGGAAACGCGAAACGGCGTCCCACCCGGACCGGGTGGGACGCCGTTTCGGCGGTCGACGACTCAGGGGACGACGGTGACCAGTGGGCTCGCCACCCCGTTGGCGTCCACCGACTGCACCTGCAACTTCGCGATCTCACCCCGGGGCGCCGAGGTGGACGCCTCCAGCTGGAGATTCTGCGGGTTGGCGGTGGTGCCGTACCCCGTCCCCGGCACCGCCCAGGTCGACACCACCTCGGTGGTGTCGTTCTTCCGGATCACCACCAGCCGGCAGGTACGTGGACCGGGCAGCCGGGTCAGGTTGAACCCGATCCAGGTGCCGTACTCCTTGCTGTCCAGCCACATGGTGGCCTTCACCCCGGTGCTGCCGTCGGTGGCGTCGAACTGGTCGCCCTCGATCTCGGTGCCACCCACCGCCGGCCCCGTCCGGGTCGGCTGCGGGCTCGCCGGCCCGTCCACCGGCGCGGAGCGGCTCGGCTCGGCGATTACCGGGCCGTCGCCGCCGCCCGTACCGCCGAAGGTGGCCACCCCGACACCGCTGAGCGCGCCGACCGCCACCACCGCGGCGGCCATCGACAGCACCTGCCGGAACCGCGCCTTGCGCCGGTGGGTGCGGACCGCGACCAGGGTACGGTCCAGCAGCCGCGGATCCGTCGCGGTCTGCTCCATCGCCATCATCGTCTCGCCGTCGATGTCGGAGAGCAGCCCCACCACCGGGACCATCGTCTCCAACTCGGCGGCGCAGGCCCAGCAGGTCGCGAGGTGTTCCTCGAACCGTTCGGTGTCCTGCACGTCCAGGACGCCGAGCGCGTACGCGGCGACATCCATGTGGTCGGCCCGGCTCATTCCGTCACCCCCCTCTCCTGTAGGGCCGTGCGCAGTGCGCGCAGCGCGTAGTAGACCCGCGACTTGGCGGTGCCCAGCGGCAGGCCCAGCTCCTCGGCCGCCTCCGGCACCGTCCGGCCGCGGAAGTACGTCGCCACCAGGATCTCCCGGTGCGACTGGCTCAACGTGCGCAGGGCGTCCGCCACCGTCATCGTGCGCAGCACCCGGTCGGTGCTGTCCGCCTCGGCGAACGCCGTCAGATCCCGGTCGTACGTCTCCGGCGGGCGGGCCTGCTCGCTGCGGTGCTCGTCGATGGCGATCCGCCGGGCCACCGTGACCAGCCAGGGGCGCAACGAACCCTGACCCTGCACCCCCAGCCGGTGTGCGTTGCGCCAGGCCCGCAGCAGCGTCTCCTGGACGATGTCCTCGGCGCGTTGCCGGTCACCACCGGTCAACCGCATCACGAACATCAGCAACGGGCCGGCGTGCTCCGCGTAGAGCAGCCGGACCAGCTGGTCGGAGTGGCTCGCCTCCGGCGTCGTGGCCGGAGCCTGGTGCCGTCCGGGCGCCGGTCGCGGAGTCACCGGGCCATTCTGGCGATCGGTGGGACCGGCGTCGACCCCCCGGCTGGACCTCGAGGCACGTGACTGCGGCTGCGCCCGGGCGAACATCCACCCTGGCCTGACCACTTCTCCGTGCAAGCCGGCCGCGACCGCACTCATCCAGACCTCCTGCTGTCCACCGACATCAGCGGGCCCACGGGGAGGGCGCCGACCGTTGATACGGACCGCTCTTCCCTGCGGATCAACGGCGGACCGAAAAAATTCCGGGCGGGGGCGGCGTCGAGCCGGTGGCGTCCGCGTCGGTGACCACCGCGGCACCGGCCACGAACCGGTCCAGCTCGTCGCCGGCCAGCACCCGGCCCGGGAACCAGTCCCCGGCCGCCCGCCGGGTCAGCTCCGGCACCGGAGGCTCGCCTCGCCCCGCCACCAGCACCAGGTTGCCGTGCCGCCGCCCGCGCAGCACCGCCGCGTCGCCGACCAGCACGGCCCGGGGGAGCACCGATCGGACGGTCGCCACCTGGGCACGGGTGTGCCGCAGCGGCGGCCCGTCGGCCAGGTTGGCCAGGTACCAGCCGGTGGGGGCGAGCACCCGGGCCACCTGCCCGGCGTACTCCGCGCTGGTCAGGTGCGCGGGGGTACGCGCACCGGCGAAGACGTCGGCGACCACCACGTCGTACCCGGCGTCCCGGCTCGACTCCAGGGTGACGCGGGCGTCGGCGACCCGCACCCGCAGCAGGGGGTCGGCCGGCCAGGGCAGTTCCCGGCGGACCAGCTCCACCAGCGCGCCGTCCACCTCGACGACCCGTTGCGTCGACCCCGGCCGGGTGGCCTGGACGTACCGGGGCAGGGTCAGCGCGCCACCGCCCAGGTGCAGCACCCGCAGGGGAGCGCCGGGTGGGGCGATCAGGTCCAGCGCCGCGCCGAGCCGCCGGACGTACTCGAACTCCAGGTGCGTCGGGTCGGCCAGATCGACGTGTGACTGCGGGGCGTCGTCGAGCAGCAGCGTCCAGGAACGGGGCCGGTCCGGATCCGGCACCAGCTCGGCGCGGCCGGTGTCCACCGGCACCACGATCCGGTCGTCGCCACGGCGGCGGCCCATCAGCGGCCTCCCCGGTGACCGTGACCCGACAACTCCGCACGATCATGACGCATCAGCGGTGTACCCCGCTGCTCCGGGTGGCCATGGTCAACGCCCGGTGCAACAGCCGCGCGTCGCCCAGCAACCCGCGCAGCCGCCGCTCCAACCCGGCGATCGGCACCAGGTTCTGTGGCGCCCGCGGATCCTTGTACGGCGAGGAGGCGAACCGCGGCAGGGTGACCAGGGACAGGTCGGCCAACGCGATCGCGTCCTGCGGCGGCAGGTCGGGCGAGCACTCCAGCCGGACGATGCCGGCCCACGGGGAGCCCGCCGCCACCGGCAGCCGCAGGTACCACGACCAGCCACCCCAACTGGTGCCCAGCCGGAACACCGGGGACCGCTGCCCGGAACCCAGGCCGGTGACCACGGCGGTGAGCCGGGCGTCGAGGTACTGGCTGTGCTGGGTCTTGATGTACCCCAGGGTGCGCGGCAACTGCCGGCGGGCGCGCAGCGGACCGTCCACCACCAGCAGGTCCCCGTCGGTGCGGACCGCGTCGGAGACGGCCACCTCCAACGCGGTCAGCGGGGCCTGCACCGCCGCCGGCAGCTTGCTCAGCTCACCGGTGCCGCCGACCCGGTGCACCGGGTAGCGCACCTGCCCGCACCGCACCTCCTGCGCCGACGGGCTGGCGGTGAACAGGCCCCGGCCCACCCGCGCCCCGGCCAGCTCCGCCGCGCCGCGTTCCAGGTCGCAGCGGACCACCCCGGCCGCATACGAGGCGGCGATCCCCGGGTACGAGGCACCGTCCTCCTCGGCCGTCCACACGCTGGCGTCGATCCGGCGCACCCCGTCGACGAGCAGCACCACGTCCGGGGCGGTCAGCCCGGGGCGCGGACCGATCGCCCGCCAGTCCGTCGCCGGCAGCTCCACCTCGGCGTCGACCTGGGTGCTGCTCGGTGCCGCCGGCCCGCCCGGGGTCGCCTCGAACGACGCCCCGTAGGACGGATCCCAGGCGTCCACGAAGAGCTGCGGCCCGGTCACGTCACCGCCCCGCTCACTGGTCGGTCCGTTCGTTCGCGAACTGCGGGGCTCCGCTGCGCTGCACTCCTCGCGCTCACTGGTCCGATCGTTCGTTCGCGAACTGCGGGGCTCCGCTGCGCTGCACTCCTCGCGCTCACCGGCCGGTCCGTTCGATGTGGGCCGTGCGGGCGTCCTTGCGGACCTCGAAGCGCACCGGGATCCGTTCGGCCAGCGCCGGCACGTGGGTGACCACGCCGACCATCCGGTCACCCCGGGCGGCCAGGCTCTCCAGGGTCGCGGCGACGATGTCCAGGGTCGCCGCGTCGAGGGTGCCGAACCCCTCGTCCAACACGATCGACTCCAGGCTGGCCGCCGTGGTGGACATCCCGGCGAGCTGCTCGGACAGGGCCAGCGCCAGGGCCAGCGACGCCTGGAAGGTCTCCCCGCCGGACAGCGTCCGCACCCCCCGGCGCAGCCCCGCGTCGTGGTGGTCGACGACGAAGAACTCGCCCTTGTCGTGGACCAGGTCGTACTGCCCCTGGGACAGCTCCCGCAGGATCCGGGAAGCCCCGTCGACCAGCAGGTCCAGCGCCTCGGCCAGCAGCCACCGCTCGAAGTTGTTGGCCCGCAGGTGCCCGGCCAGCGCCCGTGCGGTACGCGCCTGCCGCTCGTGTTCGGCGTGCTGTTCCCGGAGCTGGTGCGCCTGCGCACGGCGTTCGGTGATCCGCCGCAGGTCGGCCTCGGCCCGCTCGGCGGCCACCGCGACCGCCTGCGCCGGGTCGTCGGCGGGGCGTAGCCCGGCGGCGTCGAGCAGGGCACCGAGGCGTTCCTCGACCGCCTCGGCGGCCGACTGCGCCGCGTGCACCGCGTCGACCAGCCCGTCCCGGTCGGCCCGTCGTCGCCCGGCCTGCGCGCTGGCCCAGTCGACCAGGGTCGTCCACGCGGCGGCCACGTCGTCCCGGTCGGCGGCCGGCGGAGCGAACCGGGCCAGCCCGTCCCGGGCGCTGTCGAAGTCCCGCCAGGCGGCCCGCAGCCGCTCCTCGGCGGCGTCCGCCGCACCCCGGGCCCGGCGGGCGGCGTCCCGGCCGCCACGTACCGCCGCCGCCGCCTCGTCCAGCGCCTGCCGCAGCCGGGCGTGCTCGGCGAGCTGTCCGCGTAGCGTCGCCGGGGTGGCCGCCCCGGTGAGCTGTCCGGCCAGCTCGGTGAGCCGGCCCCGCAGCTGGTCGTGCTCGGCCCGGATCCGGACCAGCGCCCGCTCCCGCTCGCGGGCCGCCGCGTCCCGCTCGTCGACCAGCGCCTGGGCGGCCCTGCTGGCCGCGCGGGCCGCCTTGCCGGCGGCGGTCGCCGCGGCCACCGCCGAGCCGGCCGGCACCGCCGGCACCCGGGGCACCGGCTGCTCGCAGACCGGGCAGGTCGCGCCGTCGACCAGGTGCGCCCGCAAGGCGACCGCCTGGTCGGTGGCCTTGGCCTCCTCGTGCGCCCGGAACGCCGCCTCCAGCTCGGCCTCGGCCCGCACCGCCGCCTCCCGGGCCGCGCCGAGCGCCGCCACCGCCCGGTCGTGGTCGGTCTGCGCCGCCTCCAGCGCCGCCCGGACGGTGTCCGCCTCGCCGGTCAACCGCTCCGCGTCGGCGTGCGCCCGCAGCAGCAGCCGCAGCGCGCTCTCGTCACCCGCGCCGGCCAGCTCGCCGCGGAGCTTCTCCTCCCGCTCCTCGGCCAGCGCCACCGCGCGGCCCGCCCCGTCGACCGCCTCCCGGGCGGTGCTCACCGCGCGGGCCACCTCGGCCACCCCGGCCGGTGCGCGCACCCCGGCCAGCCCGGCCAGGTCGGCGTCGAGCGCGGCCAGCGTCGCCGTGGCCTCGCGCGCCGCCGCCCGGGCCCGGTCCCGCTCCGGTACGGCCGCCGCGACCGCCCCGGACAGCTCCCGGATCCGGTCGACCCGGGCGGACGCGGCGGCCAGCGTCGCGTCGTCGACGTCGGTCAGCCCGTCGAGCACCCGGGCGACCGCCGTCAGCTTCGCCTCGGCCTGCCCGGCCCGCTCGGTGGCCCGCTTCTGCACGTCCTCGTAGACCCCGAGGCCGAGCAGGTTGACCAGGATCTGCTGCCGGGTGGCCGGCTTGGCGTGCAGGAAGTCCGCGAACTGACCCTGCGGCAGCACCACGCAGGAGGTGAACTGCTCGTACGGCAGCCCGACCGCCTCCAGCACGGCACCGTCCATCTCGGCCGGTGTGCCGGCGAGCACCTCGCCCAGGTCCTCCGGGCTGAGCCCGGTGTCCAGCTTGGTGATGTCGAACCCGGGCGGCATCAGCTGCAACCCCGCGTTGGCGGTCTTGACCGCGCCCCGGCCGTCCCGGCGGACCACCCGGGTCGCCACGTACCGGTCGCCGGCCGACTCGAAGACCAGCCGGACCCGGGCCTCCACCGCCGAGGGGGCGAGCGCGTTGGCCAGCCCCCGGGTACCGCCCCAGCGGGGTACCGAGCCGTAGAGGACGAAGCAGATCGCGTCCAGCACCGTCGACTTGCCCGAGCCGGTCGGCCCGACCAGGGCGAAGAAGTCGGCGTCGGTGAAGTCGACGGTGGTCTCGTCGCGGAAGACGGTGAAGCCGGCCAGGTCCAGCCGCATCGGTCGCATCAGCGCTCCACCTCCTCCAGCAGCTCGTCGAAGAGGTCGCGGACCCCGTCGTCGTCGTGGCCCCGGCTGCCCAGGTAGTCGGCGAACAGCTCGCGGGGGGAGCGGCCGGCCCGCTGGGCGACCCGGGTGCCACTGCCCGGGGCCGGCAGCAGTTCCGGGTCGATCCGGATCTCCAGTGCGCGGGGGAACAGCTCCTGCACCTCCTCCCGCAGGCCGGCCCGGGGCTGCTCGCGGACGAACACCCGCAGCCAGCCCTCCGGCGGGGTCGCCTCGGCGAGCTGGGCGAGGGTGCCGCGGACCGTGCGCAGCGGCACCGCCGCCGACACCGGAACCTCCCGGATCCGGGCGGCGGAGTGCGCGCCCACCTCGACCAGGGTCACCGAGCAGACGTTCTCCTGCTCGCCGAAATCGACCGCGAGCGGGCTGCCGCTGTAACGCACCGGGCAGGGGCCGATCACCCGCTGCGAGCGGTGCAGGTGGCCGAGGGCCACGTAGTGCGCGGTGCCCGGGAAGACCGACGCGGGCACCGCGTACCCGAGGACGGTGTGCGCGTCCCGTTCACCGCCGCCGGTGCTCGCGCCGACCACGGTGAGATGGGCGGTGACCAGGTGCACCCGGTCCGGCTCGGTGAAGCCCTCGGTCAGCTTCGCCAGCACCCGGCCGAGGTGGTCGGCGTACGTCTGGGTGGCCTCGGCGGCGGTCAGCTCGTACATCTCCACCGCGCGGACGGCGTACCGCTGGGAGAGGAAGGGCAGCGCGGCGAGCTGCCACCGCTCACCCCCGGCGGTCACCCCGTCGATGACGTGCTCGGCCGGGTTCTCCCGGACCCCGCCGCGCAGGGTGATGCCGGCCGCCTCCGCCCAGGGACGCAGCGCGTCGAGGGCCTGGCCGTTGTCGTGGTTGCCGCCGATCGCCACCACGTCGGCCCCGGTCCGCCGCAGCGCGGTCAGCGCCCGGGTGACCAGCCGGGTCGCCTCGGGGCCGGGGGCGGCGGTGTCGTAGAGGTCACCGGCGACGATGACCAGGTCGGGGCGTTCGGCGTGGGCGATCTCGATCACCCCGGCGAGCACCTGCTTGTGCTCCTCGGCCCGGGACTGTCCCTTGAGTACCTTGCCGACGTGCCAGTCGGAGGTGTGCAGGATCTTCATGGCTGTCGGCCCCCTAGAACGGGATGTCGTCGTCGACGCCGCCCGAGCCGACCACCGCGAACGGATCGACCGAGCCGGTGATCGAGCGCAGTGTCTCCGACGGTGCCCGCCCGGCCTCGGAGACCCGGGTCGCCCAGGCCGGGAAGGGGAACTCCAGGCAGAGCGGGACCGGGATGTCCGGCTGGTTGACGAACATCGTGCCGGGCTTGGCCAGCAGGGCGCGTTGCCGCTGGGCCGGCGGCAGGAAGCCGTACTCGGGGCGGGAAGCCTCGGCCGGGTCGAGCCGCCCCACCACCCGGATCGCCGAGTTGGTGACGATCCGGCGCTCCACCTCGCTCGCGGTCTGCTGCGCGCCGACCAGGATCACCCCGAGCGAGCGGCCCCGTTCGGCGATGTCGAGCAGCACCTCCTTGATCGGGGAGGAGCCCTCCCGGGGGGCGTACTTGTTCAGCTCGTCGAGGACGACGAAGAGCAGCGGCTTGGCGGTGCCGGCCTTCTCCTTGCGCTCGAACTCGCCGCGCAGCGTCACGCCGACCACGAAGCGCTGCGCGCGGTCCGGGAGGTTGTGCAGGTCGACCACGGTGACCTGGGCGCTCTCGGCGGTGTTGATCGCGTGTGGGCGGCGGGTGGCCAGGTCGCCCCGGATCAGCCGACCGAGGTCCTTCTTGCTGCCGATCAGCCGCCGGGCGAAGGCGTTGACCGTGCCCAGGCCGACCGCGCTGCCCGCCCAGTCGCCCCGGGTCTCGTCGTCGTTGAGCTGCTCGACGACGTGGTCGACCAGGTCGGCGTAGGAGCCGAGGCGCACCCCGTCGACGCTGACCCCACCGTCGGCGGGCTGGGCGTGGCGGGCCAGGTGGGCGGTGACCGAGTGGACCACCATCGTGTACTGCTGGCGCTCGTCGTCGGCGTCGGCGAAGACGTACGGCAGGAGGCGGTCGGCGCAGAACTCGCTCAGCGTCCAGTAGAAGGCGTCGACGCCGGTGAGCCGGCTGCTCACGTCGGGGGTGCCGGTGGGGTCGCCGACCCGGGGCGGGGCGTACACCCGCACGTCGGGGAAGGCCCCGGCGGCCAGCCCCAGCTTCGCGTACGCGGCCCGGGTGGGCTCGTCGAGGCGGGCGTTGGGGTGGTCGAGGAAGAGCAGGTCCTCGCCCTTGACGTTGAAGATGAGCGCCTTGGCGTTGACCGCGTCGCCGCCGAGCACGCCGGAGCGGAAGACCGAGTAGAGCAGGAAGGTGGCGAAGCTGGTCTTGGTGGCCACCCCGGAGATGCCGGAGATCGACACGTGCGCGCCCCGGCTGCCGTCGAGGAAGTCGGCGTTGAGGTAGACCGGCACGCCGTCGCGTCCCATCCCCATCGGGATCCGCCGTTCCATCCGGTCGAAGTGCAGAGCGCGGGCCCGGGCGTCGCCCTCGGCCCGGTGCACGGTGGCGCCCGGCGCGGGTGGCACGTACAGCTCGGGGTCGACCCGGGTGGTGGTGATCTCGGCGGCCTCCTGCACCTGGGCCGGGAGGGTGCCGTCGGCGATGGCGAAGACGTCCGACTCGAACTGGGCGCCCTCGTGCCGGGCCCGGACCTGGGTGACCACCCCGGCGATGGTGACCGGTTCCCGGTCGGGCAGCTCACGGCGGGTGACCACCACGTCGTCGAGTTGGAGGTAGCTGCCGGGCGAGACGGCCGTCCAGAACTGCAACGGGGTGGCGTCGGCGGTGCCGAGCACCCGGCCGACGGGCTCGCCGGGGCTGTCGATCCGGCCGTCGATCCGGTCGTCGGTCATCCGCGGGCTCCGGTCAGCTGGTCGTCTCGGTCAGGGCGCACGCCCTGCATCCTGCCCGAGGAGTGCGACAGGTTGCCACGCGACGCGGCGTGCGCCACCGGCGGGCCGGCGGTCCGGTCCGGCGGGTGGCGACGCCGACGAGGCCCTCGGTGACCGCCGGGGAGCGGGCGGTCACCGAGGGTTCACCCGTCGGTGGTCGGTGGCGGTGTTTCGGCAGGTGGCGGCGGCACCCGGAAATTCGTCGAAAAATTCCTCACCTTGGGCGTGACGGAAACCGGCCGACTGGGCTCAGAATAGCCACAGTCGACATCGAGGATCTTCTGTCCTTCGATGTTGACCGCCACGCCCGTAACCTGCGGACACGTGGCCGGCCCGCGGTCCATCACCGCCGGGTCCTCGTCAGTCGGCACCCCCCCGACTGTCCCTGTGGAGGCAGAACCCGATGCGTCGAACCCCCCTGATGAGCGGCCTCGCCACGGCCGCTCTCCTGGCCACCGCCGTCACGGTCCCCACCGCGGCCAGCGCCGCCCCCGCCGCCCCCGCCGACCCGTTCGGCCGCGCGGTGGCCCAGATCGAGGCCCACTCCGGTGCCGCCCTCGCCACCGACGGGCAGACGTTCACCCCGCGTGGCGTGGTGACCGACGACGACGGCACCCGGCACGTCCGGCTCAACCGCTACTCCGACGGCCTGCCCGTGCTCGGCGGCGACCTGGTCGTCCGGCTGGGCAAGGGTGACGTCTGGCAGGGTGTGACCCACCGCCTCGCCGAGGCCCCGCAGCGCGCCCCGAAGGCCAAGCTCAGCGAGGCCGCCGCCGGCAAGATCGCGTACGCCGCCTCGACCGCCACCGGCCGGTCGGTCGCCGGCGCCCAGCTCGTCTTCGACGCGGGCGACACCGCGACCGTCCTCGCCTACGAGGTGGTGGTGGGCGGCACCCACGCCGACGGCACCCCGAGCGAGCTGCACGTGCTGGTGGACGCCACCACCGGCGCGGTCCGCGACTCGTGGGAGGGCGTGCAGCGGGAGGGCACCGGCAACACCTTCCACTCCGGCACGGTCTCGGTCGGCAGCACCCAGTCGGGCAGCACCTACCAGCTCGCCGACCCGGCCCGGGGCAACCACCGCACCTATGACCTCAACGGTCGGACCTTCGGCACCGGCACCCTGGTCGCCAGCACCACCAACGTGTTCGGCGACGGCACCCTGAGCAACCGGCAGACCGCCGCCGCCGACGCCGCCTTCGGTGCGCAGAAGACCTGGGACTACTACAAGAGCGCGCACGGCCGCAACGGCATCCGCAACGACGGCGTCGGCGCGTACAGCCGGGTGCACTACAGCAGCAACTACGCCAACGCCTTCTGGCAGGACTCCTGCTTCTGCATGACCTACGGCGACGGCGGCTCCGGCTGGTACCCGCTGACCTCGCTGGACGTGGCCGGGCACGAGATGACCCACGGCGTCACCAGCAACACCGCCGGGCTGCGGTACAGCGGCGAGTCGGGCGGTCTCAACGAGGCCACCAGCGACATCTTCGGCACCCTGGTCGAGTTCTACGCGGCCAGCGCCAAGGACCCGGGCGACTACCTGATCGGCGAGAAGCTGCGCAGCACCGGCGCACCGCTGCGCTACATGGACAAGCCCTCCAAGGACGGCAAGTCGGCGGACTGCTGGAGCAGCTCGGTGGGCGGCCTGGACGTGCACTACTCCTCGGGCGTGGCGAACCACTTCTTCTACCTGCTCGCGGTGGGTAGCGGCACCTCGTCGTACGGCACCAGCACGACCTGCAACGGCACCACGGTCGCCGGCATCGGCAACACCAAGGCCGGGGCGATCTGGTACCGGGCGCTGACCCGCTACATGACCTCCACCACCAACTACAAGGGCGCCCGCACCGCGACCCTGTCGGCCGCCACCGACCTGTACGGCAGCACCAGCACCGAGTACAAGGCGGTCGCCGCGGCCTGGGCGGCCGTGAGCGTCAGCTGATTGCCCGGCCGGTGTCGACGGCCGCTGCTGGCGTCGACACCGGTCCGCTCGTCCGAGGGGCGTGGCCACACCGGTCGGTGTGCCACGCCCCTCGCCGTGTGCGGCACCCGCACGGCGGGCCGATGGTCGTCGGGTCGACGGCGGTGCCCCGCACGGCGGGCCGGTGGCCGTCGGGTCGACGGCGGCATCCGGCGGCGGGCCGGTGACGCCGGGTCGGACCACCGACGGCGGGGTCAGCCGGCGGGCGCGGCCCCGGCGGGCGGCGGACCGGGCACGTCGCGGGCGTAGCGCAGCATGAGCACGCCGTCCGCGGCGGCCAGGGTGTGTCGCAGCGGCAGCGACCGGGGTGTGCTGCCCGGACCGGCCGTGATCCGTCCCGGACCGGCCCCGGCCAGCACCGGCGCGACGGTCAGGCAGAGTTCGTCGACGAGGTCCGCCGAGGTGAGCGCGCCGAACAGGTGCGGTCCACCCTCGCAGAGCAGCTGCCCCAGCCCGCGGCGGCGCAGGTCGGCCAGGCCGGCGGCGAGGTCGACGGTGTCCCGGCCGACCCGGACCAGGTCGACGGCGGCGGTGAGGCCGGGCGGCGCGACGGCCGTCTCGGTGGTCAGCACCACCGGGCGCACCGGGGCGTCGGCGAAGGCGGCCTGGGCCGGGTCGAGCCGCAGCGACCCGGAGACGACCACCAGGGTCGGGTACTCGGCCAGGCCGTGCGCGCGTCGCCAGGCCCGGCGCGGTTCGCTCAGCCGCACCGCCCGGTAGCCCTCGTGACGCAGCGTGCCGGCGGCCACCAGCAACCCGTCGCAGAGCATCCGGAGCAGCCCGAAGACCCGTTTGTCCGGCGGCCCGGAGAGCCCGGCGGAGTAGCCGTCGAGGGTGACCGCCCCGTCGGCGCTGGCGACGAAGTTGACCCGCAGCCAGGGGGCGTCGGCGCGGGCGTAGAGCGCGGTCAGTTCGGCGTCGTCGAGCGGGCCGCTGGCCGGCGCCGGCCAGATCCGCCGGACCGGGGTTCCGTCGTTCATCCGTCGGCCGGACCGGTGACCACCGGGGTGGGTGCGGGGGTACGGTGCTGACAGTCGCACCACTGCCGGCCGGGGCACTCGTCGTGCCGCTGTCGTCGGCACGCTCGACAGATCATGCGGGCAGCCTATGCGGTGGGTGGAGGGGTCAACATGCCACGTCGGATCTTCCAGCTGAAGGTGTCCCTCTGCGGGGTCGACCCGTCGATCTGGCGGCGGGTGCTGGTCCCCGGCGGCTACACCCTGGACCGGTTGCACCGGGTGGTGCAGCACGCCATGGGCTGGCGGGACTGTCGCCTGCACGCGTTCGAGATCGACGGGGTGCAGTACGGCGAACCCGACCCGGACGCCGAGCCGGCGGTCCGCGACGAGCTGGACACCCGACTGGACGCGGTGGCCGGCCGGGGCAGCCGGTTCCGTTACCTCTACGACTTCGGTGACTGGTGGGAGCACGACCTGGTGGTGGAGGACGTCCTCGCCGCCGACCCGGGCGAGCGCTATCCGAGCTGCCCGCAGGGGGAGCGGGCCGGGCCGCCGGAGGGCGTCGGCGGGCCGGCCGGGCAGGCGCTGCTGCTGGCCGCGCTGACCGATCCGCACCATCCGGAGCACGCCACGATGCGGGACTGGGTGGGCGGGCGGTACGACCCGGCGGCCTTCGACGCGGCCCGGACGACCGTGCTGCTGCGCCGGTTCTGCTGACCCCCGCCGCGCGGGTGCGGACGGCGGTCATCGTGCGGAGTGGGATAAACGCCATAGCTGGTAACGATATGGGAACGCTCCCAACGGTCTATTGACACCCCCGACACCTCCCGGCAATCTCATGGGAGCGTTCCCAAGGGCGTGGTGCGGATCACCCGAGACCACCTCCGACGGACCGGCGGTGGACGTCGGACCGGCCCGGGACGCACAGCGGCACCCCCCACCACACACCACCCAGCCTCACCATCGAAAAGGGGTCAGGATGAGCGTCACCACGCGGCGTAACCGCTTCGCGGTCGCCGCCCTGGCCGCGGTCACCGCCATCGGCGGTCTCGCGGCCTGCGGCAAGGACGACGAGCCGAAGCAGTCCGGCGAAAAGCCCAGCAAGCTGGTCGTCGACACCTTCGGTGAGTTCGGCTACGACGAGATCGTCAAGCAATACGAGAAGGACACCGGCATCAAGGTGGAGCTGCGCAAGACCGCGCAGCTCAACGAGTACCGGCCGAAGGTGGTCCGGGCGCTGGCCACCGGCAAGGGCGCGGCGGACGTGACTGCGCTCGAAGAGGGCATCCTCAACGAGTTCAAGACCAACCCGGCCAACTGGGCCGACCTGACGCCGCTGGTGGCCGACCACAGCAAGGAATACCTGCCGTGGAAGTGGGAGCTGGGCAAGGCGGCGGACGGCCGGCTGATCGGCCTGCCCACCGACGTCGGCAGCCTCGGCGTCTGCTACCGCAAGGACCTGTTCAAAGCGGCCGGTCTGCCGACCGAGCGGGACCAGGTGGCGGCGCTCTGGCCGGACTGGAACGCCTTCATCGAGACCGGCAAGAAGTACCGGCAGGCCACCAACAAGGGCCTGATCGACTCGGCCACCACCGCGGCCAGCGCGGTCATGGTCCAGCAGGGCGGTGACCTCTTCTACGACAAGGAAGACAACGTCATCGCCGACAAGAGCGCCGCGGTGAAGACCGCGTGGGACACCGCGGTCGCGATGTCCGACGCGAAGATCTCCTCCAAGAGCGCCACCTGGTCGCCCGAGTGGTCGGCCGGCTTCAAGCAGGGCACCTTCGCGGCCACCTTCTGCCCGTCGTGGATGCTCGGTATCGTCGCCGACAACTCCGGCCCGGAGAACAAGGGCAAGTGGGACCTGGCGCCGGTTCCCGGCGGCGCGGGCAACTGGGGCGGCTCCTGGCTGGCCGTGCCGGCCCAGAGCAAGTACCAGAAGGAAGCGGCCAAGCTCGCCGAGTACCTGACCAACGCGAAGAGCCAGGTCGAGGCGTTCAAGCTCAAGGGCCCGCTGCCGACCAACCTCGAGGCGCTGAAGAACCCGGACTTCACCAGCTACACCAACGAGTACTTCAGCGGCGCGCCGACCGGCAAGATCTTCGGTGAGAGCGTCGAGAAGATCCAGCCGCTGCACCTCGGCCCGAAGCACCAGGCGATCAAGGAGAACGCGTTCGAGCCGGCCCTGCGCTCGTACGAGAACGGGCAGTCCCCCAAGGACAAGGCCTGGGAGCAGTTCCTCAAGGACGCCAAGACCCAGGGCGCCTTCTGATCACTGCACCACCACCGGCGGTGGCGTCCGGGCATGTCCCGGGCGCCACCAATGGCGTCCCGTTCCACGTACCGCCCGCCTCACCGGCCCCGCCGGAGCCGGGAAAGGACCCCGCATGAGCCTCTCGGCCACGACGGCGCCGCCGTCGCCCAGCGCACCACCCCCCACACCTCCCCGGCGGCGCAGCCGGGCGATCACGCTGAACCGCCTCGACCTGAAGGTCTCCCCGTACCTCTACATCGCCCCGTTCTTCGTGGTCTTCGGCATCTTCGGGTTCTACCCGATGCTGCGCACCGCCTGGATGTCGCTGCACGACTGGGACCTCATCGGCGACCACACCTTCATCGGTCTCGACAACTACACCCGGTTGTTCACCGACGAGTACTTCTGGAACGCGACGATCAACACGTTCGGCATCTTCATCCTGTCGACCGTTCCGCAGTTGCTGCTGGCGCTGTTCCTGGCCACCATGCTCAACCGCACCTTCCTGCGGGCCCGGACGCTGTTCCGGATGGCCATCTTCATGCCCAACGTGGTCTCCGTCGCCGCCGTGGCGATCGTCTTCGGCATGCTGTTCCAGCGCGACTTCGGCCTGATCAACTGGGCACTCAGCCTGGTCGGCGTCGACGCGGTCGACTGGGACGCCCAGAAGTGGAGCTCCTGGACGGCCATCGCCTCGATGGTCAACTGGCGGTGGACCGGCTACAACACGCTGATCCTGCTGGCCGGCATGCAGGCCATCCCGAAGGACCTCTACGAGGCCGCCGCGATCGACGGCGCCAACCAGTGGAAGCAGTTCTGGCGGATCACCCTGCCGATGCTGACCCCGACCTTCGTCTTCGTGGTCACCCTGTCCACCATCGGTGGACTCCAGCTCTTCACCGAGCCGCTGGTCTTCGCCAACGGCAACATCATCGGTGGCGACCAGCGCGAGTTCCAGACCCTGGCCATGTACATGTACGAACTCGGCATCGAGAACCTCAGTTCCGCCGGCTACGGCGCCGCGGTGGCCTGGGCCATGTTCGTCATGATCGCCCTGGTCTCGCTGGTGAACTTCCTGCTCGTCCGCCGTTCGGTGAAGTGAGGACCGCGCCGTGAACAAGGCATCCCAGCGCCTCTGGCGCACCAGTCCGCTGCTCTACATCGCGCTCGTCGTCGCGGTGCTCTTCTCGGTCTACCCCTTCTACTACATGGTGGTCATCGCCACCCGTAGCCTCGACCAGATCAACGACGTGCCACCGCCGTTCACCCCCGCGGGCGAGTTCGGCGCGAACTTCGGCCGGGTGCTCGACAACGACGCGGCGAACTTCCTCACCGGCCTGCTCAACTCGGTGATCGTCTCCGCGGTGGTCACCGTCTCGGTGGTGATCACCGGTTCGCTGGCCGGGTTCGCCTTCGCCAAGCTGCGGTTCCGGGGCCGCAACGCCCTGCTGCTGACGATCATCGTGACCATGATGATCCCGACCCAGCTCGGCCTGATCCCGCTCTGGGGCATGATCCAGGACTTCGGCTGGTACGACACCCTCCTCGCGGTGACCGTGCCCTTCCTGGTCAGCGCCTTCGGCGTGTTCATGATGCGGCAGTACGCCATCCAGGCGATCTCCGACGAGCTGATCGAGGCCGGTCGGGTCGACGGCGCCAGCACCTTCCGGATCTTCTGGAACATCGTGCTGCCGGCGCTGCGCCCCGCCGCCGCCGTGCTCGGCCTGCTCACCTTCATGGAGACCTGGAACTCCTACCTCTGGCCGTACGCCGTGCTCACCCCCGAGAACCCGACCCTGCAGGTGTCGCTGGCGTTCCTGTCCTACGCCTACTACACCGACTACTCGCAGGTGTTCGCCGCGACCGCCATCGGCACCGTGCCGTTGGTGATCGTGTTCATCCTGTTCGGCCGCCAGATCATCGGCGGCATCATGGAAGGTGCCGTCAAGTCGTGAGCAACCCGACCCACCCGCCCGCCGTCGGCGTACTCGACCAGGGGCCGGAACCGACCTTCCCGCCCGGCTTCCTGTGGGGCGCGGCGACCGCCGCGTACCAGATCGAAGGGGCCGCCGCCGAGGGCGGCCGGACCCCGTCGATCTGGGACACGTTCAGTCACACCGAAGGGCGGGTGGTCGGCGGGCACACTGGCGACGTGGCCTGCGACCACTACCACCGGATGCCCGACGACGTCCGGCTGATGGCCGAGCTGGGCCTCAAGTCGTACCGGTTCTCCGTCTCCTGGCCGCGGGTGCAGCCGGGTGGCTCCGGCGCGGCCAACCAGGAGGGCCTGGACTTCTACCGGCGGCTCGTCGACGAGCTGCTGGCCAACGGCATCGAGCCGTGGCTCACCCTCTACCACTGGGACCTGCCCCAGCCGCTGGAGGACCTCGGTGGCTGGCCGGTGCGGGACACCGCCGCCCGGTTCGCCGACTACGCCGCCCTGGTCGCCGACGCCGTCGGGGACCGGGTGAAGTACTGGACCACGCTCAACGAGCCCTGGTGCTCGGCCTTCCTCGGCTACGGCTCCGGGGCGCACGCCCCCGGCCGGTCGAACGGGGCGGACGCGGTCCGGGCCGGGCACCACCTCATGCTCGGCCACGGGCTCGCCGTGCAGGCACTACGGGCGACGCTGCCGCAGGCCCAGCTCGGCGTCACGGTCAACCTCTACCCGGTCACCCCGGCCAGCGACGCGCCCGCCGACGTGGACGCCGCCCGTCGGATCGACGGGTTGGCCAACCGGTTCTTCCTCGACCCGATGCTGCGGGGGTCGTACCCGACGGACCTGGTCGACGACCTGAGCAAGGTGACCGATTTCGGACACGTCCGCGACGGTGACCTGGAGATCATCTCCACCCCGCTGGACCTGGTCGGGATCAACTACTACAGCCGGCACGTGGTGGCCGCGCCGGTGCCCGGCGAGGAGCCGGAGAAGTACTGGCGGGCGCCGTCCTGCTGGCCGGGCAGCGAGGACGTCCGGTTCGTCACCCGGGGAGTCCCGGTCACCGACATGGACTGGGAGATCGACGCCCCGGGCCTGGTGGAGACGCTGCGCCGGGTGCACGAGGAGTACACCGACCTGCCGCTCTACGTCACCGAGAACGGCTCGGCGTTCGTCGACACGGTGCAGGACGGTCGGGTCGACGACGTCGACCGGTTGGCGTACTTCGACGCCCACCTGCGGGCCTCGCACGAGGCGATTGCGGCAGGAGTGCCCCTGCGGGGCTACTTCGCCTGGTCGCTGATGGATAATTTCGAGTGGGCCTGGGGTTACACCAAGCGCTTCGGGATGGTCTGGATCGACTACGACACCCAGGACCGTATCCCCAAGTCCAGCGCCAGGTGGTACGCCGAGGTGATCCGACGCAACGGTCTGGCCGCACAATAGGCAGAGGCCAGCCAGTATTCCGGACGGCCCCGCCGTGCCGCCCGCCCCCGGGGGCGGCCGGCGGGGACCGTCCGACGTCGGAGGAGCAGACGATGACAACGCAACGCACCCGGTCACTCGGGCGCCCGACCCTCGACGCGGTCGCCGCTCGCGCGGGTGTCGGGCGGGGCACGGTCTCCCGGGTGGTCAACGGCTCACCCCAGGTCAGTCCGGAGGCGCGGGCCGCCGTCCAACAGGCCATCGCCGAGCTGGGGTACGTCCCGAACCGGGCGGCACGGGCCCTGGTCACCCAGCGGACCGACTCGGTGGCCCTGGTGGTCTCCGAGTCGGGGGAGCGGGTCTTCACCGAGCCGTTCTTCGCCGGCATTGTCCGGGGCGTCAGCTCCGGCCTGCTGGAGACGCCGCTGCAACTCTGGCTCGCCATGGTGCAGTCCCCGATCGAACGGGAACGGGTGGAGAACCACCTGACCAACCAGCACGTCGACGGGGTCCTGCTGCTGTCGCTGCACGACTCCGACCCGCTGCCCACCCTGCTCGAGGAGCGCGACCTGCCCACCGTGCTGGGCGGTCGACCGGCCCGGATGCTGCGGCCCGGCGCCCGGCCGTCCTGGTTCGTCGACGTCGACAACGTCGGTGGCGCCCGCAAGGCCGTGGAGCACCTGGCCCGGCGGGGGCGGCGGCGGATCGCCACCATCGCCGGCACCCAGGACATGGGCGTCGGTCTGGCCCGGCTGGTCGGCTACCGGGAGGCCGTGGAGGCCACCATCGGCGGACTCGACCCCCGCATGATCGCGTACGGGGACTTCAGCGAGGGCAGCGGCGCGGCCTGCATGAGGCGACTGCTGGACGCCTGCCCCGAACTGGACGCCGTCTTCGTCGCCTCCGACCTGATGGCGTTCGGCGCGCTGCGCACGCTGCGCGAGGCGGGCCGTCGGGTGCCCGAGGACGTGGCGATCATCGGGTTCGACGACTCCCCGGTCGCCCAGCAGGCCGACCCGCCGCTGACCACGGTCTTCCAGCCGGTGGAGGAGATGGGCCGGCAGATGGCCCGGTTGCTGGTGGCCCGGATCCGGGGCGACGACGTGCCCACCCCGCACCTGCTGCTGGACACCGAGCTGATTCAGCGTGCCTCCACCTGAAGCGCTTCGACAGCCCCCGCGGGCGCGCTCGACCCGGCCGCCGCTGTCGCGCCGGCCCGCAAGCTCCGACAGGTAGACCGGCCGACCCGCCGGGACAGCCGGGTCAGGACCAGCGACGCAGTTCCCGTTTGGCCAGCGACGACCGGTGCACCTCGTCGGGGCCGTCGGCGAGCCGCAGGGTGCGGGCCTGGGCCCACAGCCCGGCGAGCGGGGTGTCCTGGCTGACCCCCGCGCCGCCGTACCCCTGGATCGCCTTGTCGATCACCCACTCGGCCATCGCCGGCGTGGCGATCTTGATGGCCTGGATCTCGGTGTGCGCGCCCTTGTTGCCGACCGTGTCCATCAGCCAGGCGGTCTTGAGCACCAGCAGCCGGGCCTGCTCGATCCGCACCCGGGACTCGGCGATCCACTCCCGGACCACGCCCTGCTCGGCCAGCGGCCGGCCGAACGCGACCCGCTGGTTGGCCCGTCGGCAGAGCAGTTCCAGAGCCCGCTCGGCCATCCCGACCAGCCGCATGCAGTGGTGGATCCGGCCCGGTCCGAGCCGGGCCTGGGCGATGGCGAACCCGGCCCCCTCGACACCGATCAGGTTCTCCGCCGGCACCCGGACGTCGGTGAAGTCGATCTCGGCGTGGCCGCCGTGCGGGGCGTCGGAGTAGCCGAAGACGGTCATCCCCCGGCGGACGTGCACCCCGGGGGTGTCCCGGGGGACCAGCACCATGCTCTGCTGGCGGTGCCGGTCGGCGGTCGGATCGGTCTTGCCCATCACGATGAAGATCTCGCAGCGCGGGTCCATCGCCCCGGACGACCACCACTTGCGTCCGTTGATCACGTACTCGTCGCCGTCGCGGACGATCCGGGTGGCGATGTTGGTGGCGTCGGACGAGGCCACCTCCGGCTCGGTCATGCAGAACGCGGAGCGGATCCGGCCCGCCAGCAGGGGGGTGAGCCACCGTTCCCGCTGGGCCTCGGTGCCGAACTCGGCCAGCAGCTCCATGTTGCCGGTGTCCGGGGCGGCACAGTTGACCGCCTCCGGGGCCAGGTGCGGGCTGCGTCCGGTCAGCTCGGCGAGCGGGGCGTACTGGAGGTTGGTCAGCCCGGCACCGTAGCGCGGGTCGGGCAGGAAGAGGTTCCACAGGCCGCGTTGACGGGCCTCGACCGTCAACCCGTCGAGCACCGGGGACCGCGCCCACGGGTCACCCGCCGCGGCGACCTGCTCGGCGTGGACCGGCTCGGCCGGCAGGACGCACTCGTCCAGGAACGCGCCGAGCCGTTCGCACAGCTCGACGGTGCGCGCGTCGTACCCGAAGTCCATCAGTGCTCCCCGATCGCCCGTAGGCCGTGTGCGACCAGCGGCGGCACCATGTCGCCGATCCGGTCGAACCCACCGCCGAGGGTCTGCCCGAGGGTGTGCCGGTAGTGGATGCCCTCGCAGATCACCGCGAGCTTGAAACAGCCGAGGGCCAGGTGCCAGTGCAGCGGCCCCACGTCGACGTCGCTGCGCCCGGCGTACCGCTCGATCAGCTCGCCGCCGGTGGGGAAACCCGCGCGCGGGCCGAGCCCGTCGGCGACCGGGTTGCCCTCGGCCAGGTCGCTGTCGCCGAGCACGTCCCAGTAGGTCAGCAGCAGCCCCAGGTCGGCCAGCGGGTCGCCGAGGGTGGCCATCTCCCAGTCCAGCACCGCCCGGACCGACACCGGGTCGACGGTGGTGAGCAGGTTGTCCAGCCGGAAGTCGCCGTGCACGATCCGCCCGGCGTTCACCCCCTCGGGCACCGAGGCGGCGAGCGCGTCGCGCAGTTCGTCCACCCCGGGCAGCTCCCGGCTGCGGGACCGGTCGAGCTGGCCGCCCCAGCGCCGCACCTGCCGGCCGAGGTAGCCCTCGGGGCGGCCGAAGTCGGCCAGCCCCACCTCGCCGGGGTCGACGGTGTGCAGCGCGGCGAGGGTGTCCATCATCGCCCAGGCCAGGTCGCGGCGCTGCCGGTCGGTGAGCGGGTCGGTCTGCGCCCGGGTGCGCAGCACCTCGCCCGGCACCCGCTGCATCAGGTAGAACGGTGCCCCGATCACCGCCGGGTCGGCGCAGCTCAGCAGCGCCTCGGGCACCGGTACGGCGGTCGGCGCGAGCGCGGAGATCACCCGGTGCTCCCGGGCCATGTCGTGCGCGGTGGCCAGCACGTGCCCCAGCGGTGGGCGACGCAGCACCACCTCGCGCGCACCGCAGCGCAGCAGGTAGGTCAGGTTGGACTTGCCGCCGGTGATCAGGCTGGCCCGCAGCGGCCCGTCGGCCAGCTCCGGCCGGTGGACGGCCAGCCAACCGGCGAGCCGGTCGAGGTCCAGCCCCGGCGGCGACCCGGCCGGCGGCGCACCGTCGGCGGACGCGTCGACGGCCGGCTCGGTCATCCGGATAGTTGATGGCAGGTCAGCCCGGTTGTCAAGGTCAGCGATTTTCCGCCCGGGACATGCCGCGGCAACAGGGGCGAAATGGTCAACCGGCAGGCTGGGAACCAGCCTGCCGGCCGTGTGCGGCCGGTCCGCCGAGCGGAGGGACAGACATGTTGCTGAGAGTTCGGGTGACCCTGCCGGACCGACCCGGGACACTCGGCCAGGTGGCCCGCACGCTCGGCGTCTCCGGCGCCGACATCGTCCAGGTCGTGGTGCTGGAACGGCTCGGTGGCCGGGCGGTCGACGACTTCACCGTGGTCTGGCCGGGCGCCGCCCGGGTGGAGGGCCTGCTCGCCGGGCTCGCCGCCATCCCCGGGGTACGCGTCGACGGGGTCTGGCGGGCGATCGGCGCCCCGACCACCACGGGCCAGGACGCCGAACTGCTCGCCCAGGTGGCGGCGAACCCCACCGACGGGGTGGCCACCCTGGTCGACGCGGTTCCCGGGCTGCTCGCCGCGGACTGGGCGGTGGCCGCCGTCGTGCCGGTGGACTGGGCCTCGCGGGCCGGTGCCGGAACGGCGACCGTCGGCCACGCCAGCTGGCGTGCCCCCGAGCCGCCCCGGCTGCCCGAGGTGACCCCGCTGCGGGCGCGCACCCTGACCATGGCCGACGGCACGCACTACGCGATCGCGCCGTTCGGCCGGGCCGGGCTGGTGCTGGTGGTCGCCCGGGACCACACCGAGCCGCTGACGGCCGCCGGGTTCCACGCCACCGAGGTGGACCGGCTCGCCCAGCTCGTCCGGGCCAGTGCGGTGATCCTCGGCGACCGGCTCGACCTGGTCGGCCCGCGGTCGGTGACCACCGTCACCTGACCTGGACGGATGGTTGCCGGTGGGACACCGCCGGGCAACGCCACGGCAACAGGCGCCGGGCAGGGTTCATGGTGGCGAAGGGAGTGGACATGGCGCTGTGGCGGATCCGGGCGACCGTGGACGACCGGCCGGGCTACCTGTCGGTCCTCACGGCCAGCCTCGCGTTGCGGGGGGTCAACATCCTCACCGTGCAGGTGCACACCACCGAGGTCGGCGCGGTGGACGACTTCCTCGTCGATGCGCCGGACACGATCGGCGAGGCGGATCTGATCGCCGCCGTCGAGCGGGGCCGGGGCCGGGACTGCTGGGTGGCGCGCACCGAGGCGCGCGGCCTGGTCGACCAGCCGACCCGGGCGCTGGGGCTCGCCACCCGGTTGGTCCGGGATCCGGAGCAGACCGGGGAGGTGCTCCGCGCCACGCTCGGGGTGGACGAGGTGATCTGGCGGCCGACGCCCGCCGCCGCGCACGACGCGGTCGGCACCACGACCATGCTGCTGACCGACCCGGCCGGCGGCTCGTACGAGCTGCGCCGGCAGGCACCCAGCTTCACCCCGGCGGAGTACGCGCGGGCGCAGGCGCTGGTGGAGCTGGCGGCGGCGGTGACCCGGCGGGAGGCCGACCGGGTGACCCTGGTGCTGCCCGACGGGGCGGAGCTGTCCGTCCGACCGGCGACCGCCGACGATCTGGCCGGCGTGGTGGAGCTGCACGAGGGCTGCTCGGCGCGGAGCCGGCAACGGCGGTACCTGAGCGGGGCGGCGCTGCCCTCGCCGACCCGGCTGCGCCGGCTGCTCGCACCGGCCCGGGGGCTGACCCTGGTGGCCACGACGACCGGCTCCGACGGGGCGGCGGAGTCGGTCGTCGCGCTGGCCAACCTGCTCGCCGAGGGTGACGAGGCGGAGGCGGCGCTGCTGGTCCGGGACGACTGGCAGCGACGTGGCCTGGGCACCGCGTTGCTGCGTCGGCTGCTGACGCACGCCGAGCGGGCCGGGTACGCGGCGCTGGTCCTGCACACCCAGGCGGAGAACGCACCGATGGTCCGGACGGTGGCCCGGCTGGGTCGGTCCGCGCCGGTCGAGCGGGACGGCGCGCTGCTCACCGTGACCGTTCCCCTGGTCGCCCGCGCCGGTGGCGGGCCGGTCGCCGACCCAGCCCCGCGGGACGGTGCGACGGTGGGCGGCCCCCGGCGGACCGACCCCGGCGGTGCGGTCCGCTGACTTCGCCGGAACCCGGAGCGGAACTTCAGAGACGACCCGTACGGCACCGGGCGGGGGCATTCCTTCCGGTGCACGGCCGAACTCCGATGCGGAGGACGGTGCACATGGGCAGGGCCCCCGGTGCGGGGGCCCTGCCCATGTGCGCGCCCACCCCGGTCGGTGGCCGGTGCGCCGGGCCGCGGGTGCCCGGGGCGGCTGGCCGGCTGGCCCGGCGGCTGACCGGCGTGCCGCCTTGGGGATGGTGATCAGCCGAAGAAGACCCCTGCCCGGCGGTGCCCGGAGACGCAGAACCGGTTTCCCTCGGTGTCGGCGAGGACGACGTACGGCAGTTGACCGGGCTCCGGTTCGGCCGGGTAGTGCGGCCAGTCGACCCGGGTGGCACCCAGTCCGACCAGCCGGTCGACCTCCTCGTCGAGGTCCCGGTCACCCGCGTCAAGGTCGAGGTGGGTACGGGGGAACTCGGACACCGGGCTGTCACTGACGTCCATGGCGAGCGCCACGCCGGTGGTGCCGGGTGGCGGCTCCAGCACGATCCACGCGTCCGCAGGGTAGCGGGGCGGGCGGCGGACGTACCCCAGCGCGGCGGCCCAGAACCGGCCGGCGCGGCGGTCGTCGGCCACCCCCAACGACACCTGTTCGATCATCGACATCGACCCAGGTTAGTCCGCGTGCCCCGCCCGGCGGCCCGGCGACCGGCTGCCACGGGCGCTCCGGGTGCGGCGGCGGGTCGGGGCGGCGGCGGGTCGGGGTGGCCCGGGCGTCCGCCGGGTTTCGTCGTGCCCGGCCCCTTCACAAACCCGTGACACAGTGATTACATTGGCGCACGTCCATGGGAGCGCTCCCGCGACTCCTGCGGCCCCCACCACCACCCGCCTCCGGCGGCCCCACCACCCGCGACGCCCCCGTCCCCGCGTCCGGTGGGCGCCGCCGGAGGCACCCCTCTATCGACAGGAGTTCCGCCCATGCAGCACCCGAACCGGCCCGGCCGGTCGGGCGGGGGCCGGCCCCGGCTCCGCCGCCTGCTCGCCGCCGGCGTCGCCCTGACCAGCGGCCTGGCCCTCGCCATCAGCTCGCTGCCGTCCCTCGCGGGGGCCGCGCCGGTCGCGGTCGACCGCGCCGACGTCGCGGGCACCGGCATGTTCAACTACCCCGAGGCGTTGCAGAAGTCGCTGCTGTTCTACGAGGCGCAGCAGTCCGGCAGGAAGCCGTCCTGGAACCGGGTCTCCTGGCGGGGCGACTCCGCGCTCACCGACGGGGCCGACGTCGGCGTGGACCTCACCGGCGGCTGGTACGACGCCGGTGACCACGTGAAGTTCGGCTTCCCGATGGCGTTCAGCGCCACCATGCTCGCCTGGGGCGCGGTCGAGTACCGCGACGGCTACGTCGCCGCCGGCCAGCTCACCCCGCTGCTGAACAACCTGCGCTTCGTCAACGACTACTTCATCAAGGCGCACCCCTCGGCGAACGTGCTCTACGGGCAGGTCGGCAAGGGCGACGACGACCACAAGTGGTGGGGTCCGGCCGAGGTGCTGCCGATGGCGCGGCCCGCGTACAGGATCGATGCGAGCTGCGGCGGCGCGGACCTGGCGGGGGAGACGGCGGCGGCGATGGCCGCGTCGTCGATGGTGTTCCGGCCCACCGACGCCGCCTACGCCGACAAGCTGCTCACCCACGCCAAGCAGCTCTACACGTTCGCCGACACCGTGCGTAAGAGCTACCACGAGTGCATCACCGACGCGACGAGCTTCTACAAGTCGTGGAGCGGTTACCAGGACGAACTGGTCTGGGGCGCGATCTGGCTGCACCGGGCCACCGGCGACGCGACCTACCTGGCCAAGGCCGAGAGCGAGTACGACAAGCTCGGCACCGAGCCGCAGTCCACCACCCGGTCCTACAAGTGGACGATCGCCTGGGACAACAAGCAGTTCGGGGCGTACGTGCTGCTGGCCAACCTGACCGGCAAGCAGAAGTACGTCGACGACGCCAACCGCTGGCTCGACTACTGGACGGTCGGCGTCAACGGCCAGAAGGTGCCCTACTCGCCGGGCGGGATGGCCGTCCTCGACTCCTGGGGCGCGCTGCGGTACGCCGCCAACACCAGCTTCGCCGCGCTGGTCTACAGCGACAAGACCACCGACGCCACCCGCAAGGCCCGGTTCCACGACTTCGCCGTCCGGCAGGTCAACTACGCGCTCGGTGACAACCCGCGCAAGTCCAGCTACATGATCGGGTTCGGCGTCAACGCGCCGAAGAACCCGCACCACCGCACCGCGCACGGCTCCTGGTGGGACAGCCAGACGGTGCCGGTGGAGACCCGGCACGTGCTCTACGGCGCGCTGGTCGGCGGCCCGTCGGCGGCCAACGACGCCTACAGCGACAGCCGGTCGGACTACGTGATGAACGAGGTCGCCACCGACTACAACGCCGGTTTCACCTCGGCCCTGGCCCGGCTCTCCCAGGAGTACGGCGGCACCCCGCTCGCCAACTTCCCCACCGCCGAGACCCCGGACATCGCCGAGCTGACCGTGGAGACCACCGTGATGCAGGCCGAGCCCCGGGCGACCGGGCTCAAGGCGGTCGTCTACAACAAGTCGGCGTTCCCGGCGCGGGCGCTGACCAACGGGAAGTTCCGCTACTACTTCCGCCCGGAGGGCAGCACCGCCGTCCAGGTCACCCCCGGCTACACCCAGGGGTGCCCGTCGCCGTCGGCCGCCAAGCAGCTCTCCGGCGACATCTGGTACGTCGAGGTGGACTGCACCGGCTACACGATCGCCCCGGCCGGGCAGTCGCAGCACCGGATGGAGGTGCAGTTCAAGATCGGCGTACCGGAGGGCGGCACCTGGGATCCGACCAACGACCCGTCGTACCAGGCCACCGCCGGCCCGAACCCGAAGGTGCCGCTGTACGCCGGGACCACCCGGGTCTGGGGTGACGAGCCGACCTCGACGCCGACGGACACCACCCCGCCCACCGTCCCCGGCACCCCGGTCGTCTCGGCGATCAGCCCCACCTCGGTCACGCTGACCTGGCCCGCGTCCACCGACACCGGCGGCAGCGGAGTGGCCGGCTACGACGTCGCGCACGAGACGGTCGGCAGCGACGTGATGATGTCGCACCGCACCACCACCAACAGCCTGACCCTGACCACCCTCTCGCCGGCCACCAACTACCGGTTCTCGGTCCTGGCCCGCGACGCCGCCGGCAACAGCTCGTTGTGGTCGTCGGCGCTCGCGGTGGCCACCCCGGCGGGCACCGGCCCGGACACCACCGGTCCGACCCCGCCCGGCACCCCGACCGCGTCGAACATCGGCGCGAACGGGCTTACCCTGAGCTGGACGCCCTCCACCGACAACGTCGGGGTGACCGGTTACCGGGTCTACAAGACGTCCTGGCCGGCCCATCTCGTCGTCGCCACGGGCACCGGCACCACCCAGCAGGTGACCGGGCTGACGGCGGACACGTCGTACGGGTTCTACGTGGTGGCGGTGGACGCCGCCGGTAACCCGTCCACCCCGTCGAAGACGCTCACTGTGCGGACCCTGCCGGGCACCTCGACGCCGACCCCGACGCCGACCGGCACGCCGACGCCCACCCCCACCCCGACGCTGCCCGCCTCGTCGTGCCGGGTGGGTTACACCACCAGCGACTGGACCAGCGGCTTCACCGCGAGCATCACCATCACCAACACCGGTACGACCGCGCTCACCGGTTGGAACCTGGCCTTCACCTTCCCGACCAGCGGTCAGAAGGTCGGTCAGGGCTGGTCGGCGACGTTCGCCCAGACCGGTGCGGCGGTCACCGCGACCAACATGAGCTACAACGGGGCGCTCGCCCCCGGCGCGTCCACCAGCATCGGGTTCAACGGCACCCACACGGGCAGCAACCCGAAGCCGACCACCTTCACCCTCAACGGGGCCGCCTGCACGGTCTCCTGACCCTCGACCCGACGTGGCCGGCACCCCACCCGGGTGACCGGCCACGTCGCGTCGGGCCGTCCGATCGTGGTCCCGTGCCCCCGCGTGCCGGCAAAAATTGTCCCGAAACTTTTCCGAAACATCTTTGTCGGACCGGTGCGGGATGGAAACATCGACGACACTAGATTTAACACCGAAGACGCCCGGCTGCCCCGTCCCGACGGCCCGGGTGTTGGCCAGCAAGGAGGCCACGATGGCAACGAGTCCATCCGTTCCCCACGGCGTGAGCCGGCGACGGCGACCACCCGCCGTCCGGGCGCTGCTCGCCGGCGCGGTCAGTGTCGTGACGGTGGCAGCCGTCGCGGTGATGATGCCGTCGGCGAACGCCGCCGCGACCACGCTGGGCGCGGCCGCCGCGCAGTCGGGCCGGTACTTCGGCACGGCGATCGCGGCCGGCCGGCTCGGCGACTCGACGTACAACACGATCGCCGGCCGCGAGTTCAACATGATCACGGCCGAGAACGAGATGAAGCCGGACGCGACACAGCCCCAGCGGGGCCAGTTCAACTTCAACTCCGGTGACCAGATCTACAACTGGGCGACCCAGCGCGGCCTGAAGGTCCGGGGGCACACCCTGGCCTGGCACGCGCAGCAGCCCGACTGGATGAAGAACCTCAGCGGCAGCACCCTGCGCCAGGCGATGATCGACCACATCAACGGCGTGATGGGCCACTACCGGGGCAAGCTCGCCGCCTGGGACGTGGTGAACGAGGCGTTCGAGGAGAACGGCAGCCGTCGTCAGTCGAACCTCCAGGGCACCGGCAACGACTGGATCGAGGTGGCGTTCCGCACCGCGCGGGCCGCCGACCCGTCGGTGAAGCTCTGCTACAACGACTACAACATCGAGAACTGGTCGTACGGCAAGACGCAGGGCGTCTACCGCATGATCCAGGACTTCAAGTCCCGGGGCGTGCCGATCGACTGCGTCGGTCTGCAGACCCACTTCACCGGCGGCAGCTCGCTGCCGAGCAACTTCCAGACCACGCTGTCCAGCTTCGCCGCCCTCGGGGTGGACGTGGCGCTGACCGAGGTCGACGTCACGAACTCCTCGACCACCCAGTACGCCGGGCTGACCCAGGCGTGCCTGAACGTGCCGCGCTGCATCGGCATCACGGTGTGGGGCGTGCGCGACAGCGACTCCTGGCGCTCCAACGAGAACCCGCTGCTGTTCGACGGCGGCGGCAACAAGAAGGCCGCGTACAACTCGGTCCTCAACGCGCTCAACGCGGCCCCGCCGACCTCCGGGCCGACCACGGGCCCGCCCACCACGCCGCCGCCCACCACGACCCCGCCGCCGAGCGGCGGTGCCGGCCGGATCGTCGGCGTGCAGTCGAACCGGTGCATCGACGTGCCGAACTCCACCCAGACCAACGGCACCCGGGTGCAGCTCTACGACTGCCACGGCCAGACCAACCAGCAGTGGACGTACACCAGCGGCAAGCAGTTGCGGGTCTACGGCACCAAGTGCCTGGACGCGAACGGCGCGGGCACCGCCAACGGCACCGGGATCATCATCTGGGACTGCAACAGCGGGGCCAACCAGCAGTGGAACGTCAACGCCAACGGCACCATCAGCGGCGTGCAGTCCGGCCGCTGCCTGGACGTCTGGGGCACCGGCAACGGCCAGCAGGTCCAGCTCTACGACTGCCACGGGCAGACCAACCAGCAGTGGCGCACCGACTTCGGTGGCAGCAACCCGCCCACCACCGCGCCGCCGACCACCCCGCCGCCGACGACCACGCCGCCCCCGGGCGGGGGCTGCGCGCTCCCGTCGACCTACCGGTGGTCGTCAACCGGCGCGCTGACCAGCCCGAAGAACGGCTGGGTCTCGCTGAAGGACTTCACCAACGTCGTCTACAACGGCAAGCACCTGGTCTACGGCTCGTACGTCAACAGCAGCGGCCAGTACAGCTCGATGAACTTCGGCACGTTCACCAACTGGTCGGACATGGCCTCGGCCAGCCAGAACGGCATGAGCCAGGGCACCGTCGCGCCCACCCTGCTGTACTTCGCCCCGAAGAACATCTGGGTGCTGGCATACCAGTGGGGACCGACCTCGTTCAGCTACAAGACGTCGAGCGACCCGACCAACGCCAACGGCTGGTCCTCGGCGCAGACGCTGTCCACCGCCACCCTCCCGGACGCCCCGTACGGGGTGATCGACCAGACCCTCATCGGCGACGACCAGAACATGTACCTGTTCTTCGCCGGGGACAACGGCAAGATCTACCGGTCGAGCATGCCGATCGGGAACTTCCCGGGCAGCTTCGGTTCGAGCTACACGACGATCATGACCGACTCGACCAACAACCTGTTCGAGGGCGTCGAGGTCTACAAGGTGCAGGGCCAGAACCAGTACCTGATGATCGTCGAGGCGATCGGAAGCCAGGGGCAACGCTACTTCCGGTCGTTCACGTCCAGCAGCCTGGGCGGCTCGTGGACCCCGCAGGCCACCAGCGAGAGCAACCCGTTCGCCGGCAAGGCCAACAGCGGCGCCACCTGGACCAACGACATCAGCCACGGTGACCTGGTCCGCACCAACCCCGACCAGACCAAGACCGTCGACGCCTGCAACCTGCAACTGCTCTACCAGGGCAAGGACCCGAACGCGAACACCGACTACAACCTGCTGCCGTGGCGGCCGGGGGTCCTGACCCTCCAGCGCTGACGCAGATCCGTCCGTACCGCACCGGGGCGTGCCCGGCACCGTCAGGTGCCGGGCACGCCCGTCGGTTCAGTCGGTCAGGTCCTCGGCGAGCAGGTCCATCAGTAGCGCGTCGTGCCAGCGCCCGTCCGCGCCCCGCTCGTAGCGGCGCATGATGCCCACCGGACGGAACCCCGCCTTCGCGTACGCCCGGATCGCCGCGGTGTTCGCCGCCGCCGGGTCGATGGTGAACCGGTGGTGGCCGTACTCGTCGACCAGGTGCCGGACCAGGGTGCGGATCGCGTCCCCGCCCAGCCCGTGGCCGCGGACCGCCGGGTCGAGGAAGACGTCCAGGCTGGCGTGGCGGTAGTCCGGGTCGGTCTCGGCGTACCACTGGATCGCCCCGACCAGCCGGCCCGCGTGCTCGATCACGTAGACCGTCAGCTCGTCGTCGGCCAGGTCGGCCCGCACCGACGCGGCCAGGTCGTCGTCGCCGCGCCACCAGCGGCGCACCTCGGGGGTGGCCCGGATCGCGGCGAGGGCCGGCACGTCGGCACCGGTCATCGGGCGCAGCGTCACCGTCCGACCGCGCAGCACGCGTCAGCCCCGCCGCTCGCCGTGCTCGACGCAGACCGCCGACCAGCCGACCGGCAGCACCTGCACCGTCATCCGTCGTCGGCAGTGCCCGCAGTAGCGCGGGGGCTCCAGCACCCGGGCCGCCGCGCACCCGGGGTGCGGGCCCGCCGTGGCGTCCGCACCACAGCGGTCGCACCAGGTCGCGGCCGGCGTCGGCACGGCGGGTGCGGTGGTACGGCCGTCGGCGGTCGGGGCCGGGTCGGTCATCATCGCCTCACAGGGTGGCGGAGAGCGCCTTGACGGGCATCTTCAGCTCGTCGAGCAGCTTCAGGTCGTCGGTCGCGGGCCGGCCCAGCGTGGTCAGGTAGTTGCCGACGATCACCGCGTTGATCCCGCCGAGCAGACCGTCCCGGGTGCCCAGGTCGCCGAGGGTGATCTCCCGGCCGCCCGCGTACCGCAGGATGGTGCGCGGCATGGCCAGCCGGAACGCGGCGATGGCCCGCAGCGCGTCGCGCCCCTCCACCACCGGCCGGTCGCCGAGCGGGGTGCCCGGCCGCGGGTTGAGGAAGTTCAGCGGCACCTCGTGCGGGTCGAGCTGGGCGAGCTGGGCGGCGAACTCGGCGCGCTGCTCCACCGTCTCGCCGAGGCCGAGGATGCCGCCGCAGCAGACCTCCATGCCGGACTCGCGGACCATCCGTAGGGTCTCCCAGCGCTCCTCCCAGGAGTGCGTGGTGACCACGTTCGGGAAGTACGAGCGGCAGGTCTCCAGGTTGTGGTTGTAGCGGTGCACGCCCATCTCGACCAGGTCGTCGACCTGCTCCTGGCTGAGCATGCCCAGCGACGCCGCGACCTGGATGTCGACCGCCGCCCGGATCGCGGCGACCCCCTCGCGCATCTGCTTCATCAGCCGGTCGTCCGGGCCGCGCACGGCGGCCACGATGCAGAACTCGGTCGCCCCGGTCGCCGCCGTCTGCTTCGCCGCCTCGACCAGCGAGGGGATGTCCAGCCAGACCGAGCGGACCGGCGAGGTGAACAGCCCGGACTGCGAGCAGAAGTGGCAGTCCTCCGGGCAGCCCCCGGTCTTGAGCGAGACGATCCCCTCGACCTCGACCTCCGGGCCGCACCACCGCATCCGTACCTCGTGGGCGAGTTGGAGGGCGGCGGAGACGTGCTCGTCGGGCAGGGTCAGCACCGCGAGGACACCGGCCTGGTCGAGGCCGACGCCGTCGCCCAGCACCTGGGTCCGGGCCTGGTCGAGGATCTCTGGCATGGCTCGTACCCTACAAGGCCGGTGCGGGCCGGGAAACGCCCGCGCGCCCGGGCCGGTGGACATCCCGGCGACGGTCCGGCGACAGCCCTCCGGCGGTGCGGCGACAGCCCTCCGGCGGTCCGGTGGCGGCCTCCCGACGGTCGGGTGGCGGCCCTCCGGCGGTCCGGTCGCCGACTCGGGCGATCGTCGACGGCCGCTCCGGTCGCCGGCTCCCCGGCGGCGGTGCGCCGAGCCCGCGCCACGCCGGTGCCCGCCCGGCGGGTGGTAATTTCGCCGACGGCGGCAACGTCGCCGCCCGCCGACGACCCGCGCCGGGCGAGGGACGGAACGGGCCGTCCGGGCGGTGGACCGTACGGGTCTGCCGGACGGTGGACGGTCCGGGCCGGCGCGGGCGGTCGTCCGACGGTCGCCCCCCGGCCGGTCGGGCAGCACGAGTGGTGGACGGAGGCGATGAACGGTGGCGGACTGGCTGGCGGCCCTGGACCGTCGCGCCGGGCTGCGGGCGAAGGCGGGGCTCACCCGCACCCTGCGCCCCCGCGCCGCCGGTGACCCGACGGTCGACCTGGCCGGCAACGACTACCTGGGCCTGGCCACCCACCCGGAGGTGGTCGCCGCCGCCGGCCGGGCCCTGTCCGGGTACGGACTGGGCGCCACCGGTTCCCGGCTGGTCCGGGGCTCCACCGACGTCCACCACGCGCTGGAGGACGAGCTGGCCGACTGGCTGGGCGTCGAACGGGCGCTGGTCTTCTCCTCCGGCTACCTGGCCAACCTGGCCGCCGTCCGGGGCCTGGTCGCACCGCGTACCCTGCTCGTCTCCGACGCCCACAACCACGCCTCGCTGATCGACGGCTGCCGGATCTCCGGCGCGGAGACGGTGGTCACCGCGCACGCCGACGTCGACGCGGTGGCCGCCGCGCTCGCCGCCGCGCCGGGGCGTCCGGCGGTGGTGGTCACCGAGTCGGTCTTCTCCGTCGACGGTGACCTCGCCCCGCTGGCCCGGCTGCACGCCGTCGCCCGGCGGCACGGGGCGCTGCTGCTGGTCGACGACGCGCACGCGCTCGGCGTCACCGGCCCGGCCGGCGGCGGCGCGGTGGCCGCCGCCGGGCTCGCCGGTGCGCCGGACGTGGTGGTCACCGCCACCCTGTCCAAGGCGCTCGGCGGTGCCGGGGGAGTGGTCGCCGCCCCCGCCGAGTTCGTCCGGCACCTGGTGGAGACCGGACGGACCTTCATCTTCGACACCGCACCGCCGCCCGCGGTCGCCGCCGGGGTACGGGCCGCCGTGGCACTCGCCCGCAGCGCCGACGACCTGCGCGCCGAGCTGGCCGACCGGGCCCGGTACGCGGTACGCCGCCTCGGCGCGGCCGGGCTGACCGTCTCCGCCCCCGACGCGGCGGTGGTGTCGGTGACCGTGCCCGGCCCGGAGGCCGCCACCGCCTGGGCGGCCGACTGCCGGGAGCGGGGGGTCGCCGTCGGCTGCTTCCGCCCACCGTCCACCCCGGACCACCGCTCCCGGCTACGGCTCACCCTCTCCACCGGCGTCACCCGGGCGGATTTCGAACACGCCGTGGAAACCATCGTGGAGTGCGCCCCGCAGTCGCGAGCCGAGGGGGTCTCGTGAGCGTGAGGAGTGAGCCGGTTTTGCGAGCCCCGCAGTCGCGAACCGAGGGGGTCCCGTGAGTGGGTGGAAGGGTGCGGTGCTGGTCACCGGGACCGACACCGAGGTCGGCAAGACGGTGGTGACGGCGGCGATCACGGCTGCCGCGCAGGCGGCCGGCCTGCGGGTCGCGGTGGTCAAGCCGGGCCAGTCGGGGACGGCCACCGGCGAGCCGGGCGACGTGGACGCGGTGACCCGGCTGGCCGCCCCGCTGACCGGTCGTACCCTGGCCAGCTACCCCGACCCGCTGGCTCCGCTGGCCGCCGCCCGGGTGGCAGAGCTGGAGCCGTTGGAGCTGTACACGGCCGTCGACGCGATCCGCGCGGAGGTCGACAAGCACGACCTGGTGCTCGTCGAGGGGGCCGGTGGGCTGCTGGTGCCGATGGGGCTGCGTCCGTCGGGCGAGGCGTGGACCGTCGCCGACCTGGCGGTGTCGCTGGGCGCTCCGGCGGTGGTGGTGTCCCGGGCCGGGCTGGGCACCCTCAACCACACCGCGCTCACCCTGGAGGCCCTGGAGCGCCGGGCCGTGCCCGCCGGGGTGGTGATCGGCGCGTGGCCGGCGGAGCCGCAGCTGGTGCACTGGGCGAACCTGACGGAGCTGGTGCCGAACCTGCTCGGCGCGCTGCCGGCCGGGGCGGGGGCGATGGACCCGGGGGTGTTCCGCCGGTCCGCCCCGGGCTGGCTCACCCCCGACCTGTACGGGGTGCTCGACGACTGGCGTACCTGGGCCGAGGACGCCGGCTGAGCGTCGCACCGCCGTGGGCCGCGAGGTACCTGCTCACTCGGTGGCGGGGACCGGGCGGGGCCGGTCGTCCTCGGCCGGACGGGGCGCGACGACCTGCACCTGGCCGCCGGCGGAGCGGTTGTGCGCCTCGATCCAGGTGTCCAGCGCGGTGCCGCAGGCGTGGTCGAGGTGCCGCAGGCCGTGCAGGTCGAGCCGGATGATCCGCTCGGCGGGCAGCGCGTGCAGCGTGTTGAGGATGGTGGGCAGCCGTAGGAAGGTGGCGTTGCCGACGATGGCGACGTCGATCGGCCCGGTGCCACCGTCGCCGTCGTCCACGGTGACCCGGACATGCGACGTCTCCCAGGCGGTCTTGGCCACCGCCAGACCGAGGCCGACCAGCACGCCGGTGAACATGTCGGTGGTGACGATCGCGGTGGCCGTCACCACCAGCACCACCGCCTCGCCCCGGTGTTCCCGCCACAGGCCGGGCAGCGTCCGCACCGGGAGCAGCTTGCACCCGGCGTGCACCAGCACCGCGGCCAGCGCCGGCAGGGGGATCAGCCCGACCAGGCCGGGTACGGCGGCGACGAAGACCAGGAGCCACAGCCCGTGCAGCACCCGGGATGCCTTGGTCTTCGCGCCGGCGTGCACGTTGGCGGAACTGCGCACGATGACGGCGGTCATCGGCAGCGCGCCGAGCAGGCCGCACACGGTGTTGCCGGTGCCCTGGGCGACGAGTTCCCGGTCGAAGTCGGTGCGCGGTCCCTGGTGCAGCCGGTCGACCGCCGCCGCGCTGAACAGACTCTCCGCAGAGGCGACCAGGGCGAAGGTGGCGATGGTGGCCAGCACCCCGAGGTCGGCGAGCTGGCTCGGATGCCCGAGCGACGGTTGGATGGCCGCGAGCAGCCCGGACACCTCGATGGTGTCGACCGGTAGGTCCAGTACGATGCTCGCCCCCGCCGCCGCGACCACGGCGACCAGCGCGCCGGGCACGGTCCGCAGCTTTCCGGGTACGACGTTCCAGATCAGCATCACCGCGATCGTGGCGGTACCCAGGACGAGCGACAGCCGGGCGGTTTCGGAGCCGGTCAGGTCACCGACCAGCGCCGGCAGGCCGGCGAACGCGGTGAGGCCGACCGGTGCGGTGTCGGCGCCGGCGAGGATGTGCAGTTGCCCGGCGATGAGCAGCAGCCCGATGCCGGCGAGCATGCCGTGCACCACGGCCACCGAGATGGCCCGGAACCACCGGCCGAGCCGGAGCAAACCCAGGACGATCTGGATCAGCCCGGCGATCAGCACGATGGTGCCGAGGCCGGCCAGGCCGTAGCGGTCCACGGCCTCGGCCACCAGCACGGTCAGGCCGGCTGCCGGGCCGCTGACCTGCATGCTGCTGCCGGGCATCATGCCCACGACCACCCCGCCGACGACACCGGTGACCAGGCCGAGTTCGACGGGGACGCCGGAGGCGACGGCGATGCCGACGCAGAGCGGCAGTGCGACGAGGAAGACCACGAGTGAGGCGGGTAGGTCGGCGCGCAGGGCACGCCGGGTGTCAGTGGAGAGCACGATTCACATCCAGGAGGCTGGCAGCGGTCAACGGGTCGCCACCTCGCCGTCGCTCACCGACCGGCGGAACGACGGGCTGGGCGGCGGTCTGTTGCGGACCGGCGACGAGGGTCGTCGCCGGATCGGCCGGACGTCGCGCGACGGCGACGGGCATGGTGGAGCGGACCGCCACCGGTCAGCAGCGCAGCACGCTCACCCTCAGCGGTGTGGCGTCGGCGGTGTCGGGGGCCGCACGCTGGTCCGTGGCCCGCTGCCACCGGTGGACGGTGCCCCGCACACCGGGGCATTCCTGCCCGATCGGGTCACGTCGTTCCGTCGACGACTGCCCGCGCCCCGCCCGCCCGACTGCCGTTCCGATCTCCCCTCCGGTCCGACCCGCTCCGGCGCCGTCCGAGGCGGCCGGGCCGGTCGATAGATACTGATATCCATCGATGTCTGATACTACCGGCCTTTTCTCACTGAGACGAGCGTATAGACGATCCAGAATACAGCGGAGGGTCACGGGGGGAATACTCAACCGGCTCGACGGGGTGGGCCCGGCGAGGGTGAGTTGCCCGGCGGCAGGGGCGGGGAGCTGCGGTTCGCCACCGCGGACGACCGCCAACGGCCACAGCAGGACGATGCTGAGCAGCGGGACGAGGATGACCGGCGTGCGCTGCACCCTCACCCCCCGGCCCGACAGGCGGACGCGCGACCACGCGTCGACACTGGGCTCAACCCGTCGCCAGGAGGCCGGGTTACGCCCGTACGCCGTGCGGCGGTGTGCCGGTGGGTGCCCCGGCGTCGTGCCGGTGCCTCTGGTCGGGTCGGCGGGTCACCCGCGGCGGCGCACCACGAAGGCGTCGGGCATCCGGAAGGTGAGGTTGTCCGGGCACCACGGTGGACGGACCACCGTCACCGCGTCCAGCAGCGGCACCGCCTCGGCGACCACCACCGCCGCCTCCAGCCGGGCCAGTTGCGCGCCGACACAGCGGTGCGCCCCCGCCCCGAAGGCCAGGTGCCGGCGCGACCCGCGCTGCCCGGGGACGAACCCGGCCGGGTCGGCCACCACCGCCGGGTCGCGGCCGGCACGGGCCAGCCACAGCAGCGCCGAGCTGCCCGCCGGCACCGGTGTGCCGCCCAGCGTGGTGTCGGTGGCGGCCATCCGTCGCCAGGTGACGATCGGCGGTTCCAGCCGCAGGCCCTCCTCCACCACGTCGGTGACGGCGACGGTGCCGGCCCGCAACCCGGCGCGTACCCCGGGTTCGCCGGTGAGCCGGTGCAGCAGCAGGGTGAGGAACTGGCTGGTGGTCTCCTGGCCGGCGACCAGCAGGAAGAACAGCGCCCCGACCACCATGTCGGGGGAGTGTCCGGCGGTGCGTAGCCGACCGGCCAGCCCGCCGCCGGTGCCGGCGAACTCCCGCAGCACCGCGTGGAACCGGCCCACCTCGGCGGCCAGCGTCTGCTGACGGTCGGCGTCCAGCGGTGCCCAGAACAGCTCCAGCGCCGCCCGGGCGAAGGCCTTCACCGCGCCCACCGGGGCGTCCGGCAGCTCGACCAGCCGGGCCAGCGCCAGCAGCGGCAGGTCGGCGGCGAGCCGGGCGTGCAGGTCGACCGGCCGACCGGCGGCCAGGTCGGCGGCGATGGCGGCCACCCGTGCCCGGACCAGGGCGGTCAGCCACGGTCGCTGGGCGGCCACCCGGGTCGGGTGCAGCGCCTCGGCGACGATCGCCCGGATCTCCGGATGGCTGGGGCCGGCGTTGTTCGCCAGCGTCGGCGGCAACCGGAACCGGTGTCCGGTGAGCACCCGCAACGCGGCCACCGGAATCGGGGTCACCGCGTCCAGGGCGTTGTCCGGTCGCCAGGTCACCGGGTCGGCGAGCACCCGCCGGACCAGCGCGTGCCGGGTCACCACCAGGTGGGTGCCACCGACCCGGTCCACGACCGTGGCCACGTCCGGCCAGGGTCCGTCGTCGGACGCCTCCCACCCCCGGAACAGCACCCGGACACGCTAGCGGGCGGCCCCCGGCGGGGCGGGATCCAGCTCCCAGACCGTGGTGCGCTTCACCCGTACGCTCTCCAGCGCCACCGGCACCGGCACGTCGTAGGCGGCCAGCTCGCGGAAGCGTTCCCGGGGCAGGAACGCCCGGCCCGGGTCACCGACCAGCACCCGGGCACCGGACCGGGCGGCCCGCAGCAGGAAGCGCAGCACCCGCCGGGCCATCGCCTCGCTGTAGAAGACGTCCCCGGCGAGCAGCACCTCGGCGTCCCCGGCGTCGGCGTCGAGGACGTCGGCCAGCTCGGCGTCGACGCGTACCCCGTTGGCCTCGGCGTTGAGGGCGACGGCGGCGACGGCCCGCTCGTCGATCTCCACCGCCCGGACGGCCGCCGCGCCGGCCTTCGCGGCGGCGATCGCGACCAGGCCGGAGCCGGACGCGAGGTCGAGCACCCGGCGGCCGGCGACCGCCTCCGGATGGTCGCTGACGTAGCGGGCCAGCCCCTGCCCGCCGGCCCAGGCGAAGGCCCAGAACGGCGGCGGCTGGGCGCTGCGGAACTCGCCCTCGGTCAGTTCCCACAGGCCGATCGGCTCGTCGGCCTGGTGCAACCGCACCTCGGGGACGAAGGCGACCGGGGTGAGCCGGGCGTGCAGCCGGACGAAGGCCGCGGAGAGTTCGGACACCCGCCCAGGATGTCAGTCGCCCGCCGGTCGGCCGGCACCCCCTCGCCACCCGCGGACGGGTGCTTCACCACACCGGTTCCCGGCGTGTCGTGGAGAGGGCGTGACCGGTTCACCACTGTCGGTGTTAACCCGCCCCGCACTTGCCGATCGGCGCGAACACGCCCGTCTACCGGCTTCCCCATCCTCCTCATAACGTGGCGAGTGGACAAGACCGACGGGAGGACGAGGCGGTGGTGATGGTGTGGCGGAACGCGCTACGGGTCGGGGCGGTGCTGGCCTGCCTCACGGGGACAGGACTCGCCGGGCCGGCACCGGCCTCGGCGGCGGACCGCTTCGCCACCGAACTGAGCGGCCTGCCGGACAGGTTCACCGCCGGTGACCAGGTGCGAACGGTCTCGGCGGTGGTCTCCCGCAAGGGCAACGGCGGGTGTGTGAAGGTCCGCTGGTCGATGGTGCTCTCGGTGCAGGGGCTGCGACTGGACCAGGTCAAGATGGACCGGGTGGAGGAGACCGGGTCGTTCCCGCTGGAGATCCGGACCGAGGGGGCGGTGGCCCGGCTGACCGACCGGCAGCTCGACCCGGGCACCCTCTGCCCGGACCGCACCGTGACCGCCACCTACCGGGTGGCCTTCGCCGAGGACGTCACCCGCGGCCGGATCACCATGGCCGCCGAGGCGTACGACCCGAACCTGCGGCTGCTCGCCCGGCAGAGCGCCACCCGGCAGGTCGTCGGCACCGCCCCACCGCCCACCACGGCGGCGCCCGAGCCGACCACCGCGTCGCCGGAGCCGACCGAGGAGGTGCTGGAGCCGACGGAGGAGGCCGAGCCGACCGAGGAGGCCCTCGCCGAGGTGCCGCCACCGGCTGCGGCGAACCGGTCGGCCAACCAGAGCGGCGGCTTCGGGGTGGTGCAGGCGGCCTTCCTGCTCGGCGGGCTGCTGCTCTTCCTCGGCGTCGGCCTGCTGATGCGGTTGCGGCAGCTCACCCGGACCGCGGCCGACGGGGTGGAGGGCGATGACCGTCCGGTCCGTCGACCGGTCCGTTGGACCACCGTCCGACGGTGATCGGGGGCCGCCGGGGCCGGGTGGCGCCACCACCCGGCCCCGGCGGGTTTCACTTCGCGAACACCTGGAACTCGGCGATCCGCACCTGGTCGCGCGCCGGGCTGGCGGTCGCGCAGTCGGTCCGGGTCGCCGGGTCGTCGTCCTGCTCACCGGCGTACGCCGGCCCGCCGGTGCACTGGCTGGCCAGCACCTCCAGCCGGACGTGGGTGGCCACGGTGCTGGGCACCCGGAACGACCGCAGGATGATGTCCCGGCTGTAGGCCCGGTACCTCCCGCCCGGGAACGCGTCGTCGGCGCTGGTGTAGATCCGGGTCCAGCGGGTCGGGTCGGCGCAGTCGGTGGTGGTCGCGTTGCACGCCGACACCGCGAACGACCGCAGCGCGCTCAGCGCGTTCTGCGCGCCGGGGTCGACGTCGCCGGTGACCGCCGGGCGGAGCATCGCGCTGACGTTGACCCGTTGCACCGGCTGCGGTGCGGTGCCGGGCAGGGCCACGGTGACCTGCCGGCCGGCCACCCCGGTCAGCGACGCCCAGTTGGTGGCCTCGGTGTCGTCGCCGATCCGGTCGAGGTTCACCCCGTCGCCGGTGATGACCGCCCCGGAGGCGGTGGACGCCAGGTTGCGGCTCATCCGCAGGTCGACGTACCCCTGCTGGCCCGCCTTCGCGACCACCTCGAGGCGTTGGTGGCCGAAGCCGGGGGCGACCGCCAGCACCTGGTACGTCCCGGCGACGGCCTCGAAGGTGGCCGGCAGCGGGGTGGCCGGGTCGGTGTCGGCGACCGGGGTGGCCCGCGCCTCGTAGTCGCCGACGTAGAGCCGGACCGGGGCGTCCGTGCTGTCGCCCCGGGGGCGCAGGGTCAGCGTGGCGTTGCCCCCGGCCGGGCTGGCGAAGCTGGGCGTGGGGTCGGTGTCGGCGGCGCCGAGGGTGGCGGCGTCCCGGCCCATCCCGGAGCGGGCGAACTCGGCCCAGATCAGCTCCTGGTTGGCCCCGCCGAAGCGCAGCCGGTCGGCGGTGAGCAGGTTGTCCCGCATGTCCAGCATGCTGACCTGGCTGGCCGCCTGGAGCAGGAACGAGTCGAAGACCAGTTGCACCCAGCGCCGGTTACCCGGGCAGTTGTCGGCGGCCACCCGGCCCTGGGCGCAGTCGAGCTGCCGCTGCGGGGTGCCCAGGCCGTACTTCTTGACCAGGGCGGCGCGGATCCGGAAGTTGGTCGCGCCCCAGATCTCCCCGTCGGCGTGCACCGCCGGACCGCCGGTGTTGTAGCCGACGTCGGAGTAGTTGAGCGGGCTGCGGCTCAGGTCGTAGTTGCGGATGCCGCTGACCAGGTTGCCGGTGACGTAACCGCCGGTGACGAAGGGCGTCTCACCGGGGGCGCGCAGGCCGTGCTCGTACAGGTACTCGGCGGCGAGCAGGTCGCTCCACGACTCGCCCATCGCCCCGCCCTGGTGGCCGCCGATCCCGCTGTCCGGGCCGGCGATCATCCGGTTGGTGATCGCGTGGGTGTACTCGTGGCCGATCACCGTCATGTCGTAGTCGCCGTCGACGCACGGCGGGTACGGCCCACCGGCCTGCGGCTGCCACAGGTACATGTTGGTGCTCGGCGGCAGCCCGTCGCGCGGGGTGGACTGGTTGGCGTTGTTCCGGTTGCCGCTCAGCGCGCCCTGCTGGGCCCGTCCCTGCTCGGCGTCGCCGCCCAGCCCGGCGCCGCTGACGTTGACCGCCTGGAGGTTCCAGGTGGCCTCGGTGAAGCCGAGGTGCCAGGCCCAGTCGTGCATCCGGTTGTGCATGGCGAACAGGTTGGCGGTGGCGGCGTCGGCGTCGTTGCGCTGGGCGGAGGTGAACACCGCCGGGTTGCAGCGGGACTGGTGCCACTGGTCGGTGAACGGGTACTCGTACCGCCGGTCCGGGCGGTCGGGGGCGTTGACCATGGGGCTGCCCGCCCCCCAGGAGACCACCGTGTTGGCGGAGTTGCCCCGGGTGGTGCCGCTGGGCGCTCCGGTGGCGAGGTCGACGTCCCAGGGCTGCCCGCCCGCCGGGTCGCGGAAGGCGGCGGCGCAGTCGGGTGCCGGGCTGGCGCACCAGCGGACCCGGGGGTCCTGCCCCGGGGCGAGGTCCTGCGGCGGGGTGGCCGGGTAGACCGCCCAGCTCGGGTTGTCGGAGTCGAAGTCGACCAGGTCCTCGCGGACCAGCACCTGCCCGGTGATCCCGTCGACGTAGGTGGTGAAGGCGGCCGGGTGGTCGCTGTCCCGGCCGATCAGGGTCACCTCGTACGCGGCGCGGTTGCCGTCGACCGGGGTGGGCACGGCGACCTGCCGCACCCGGTGGCTGGCCACCCCGGCGGCGTCCAGGCCGGCGTCGGCGAGGGCGGCGGCGTACGCCTGCTCGGCGGTGCGGGTGGCCGGGGCGGGGGCCGAGGCGTCCCGGGACAGCGAGGAGCTGACCGAGAGCACGGTGCCGTCGGCGACCGCCACGGTCACCAGGCCGTCGTGGCCGGCGGGCAGGTCCCCGAAGCGCTGCCGCAGGGTGACCACCGCTCCGTCGCCGATCCGCCGTACCAGCACCCGGTCCAGCGCGGTCACCGCGTCGGTGTCCAGCCCGAACAGGTCCCGCTGCGCGGTGAGGTAGCGCCGGGCGGCGGCCTCCGGGTCGGTCGGCAGGCCGGTGGCGAGCCGGGCGGGGCCGAGGGCGTGCGGGGTGCCGAAGCGGTTCCACCGGACCGGGGCGTCGGCTGCCCGGGCCAGGCCGCGCTGCCGGGCGTCGGGGGTGGCGGTGCCGGTGCGGTTGTCGACGTCGGCGGCCTGGTGGTGGTCGTCGGCGAACGAGCCGGAGCGGCCCGGGGCCGGGGTGCCGCCCGGCGCGGCCGTGGCGGTGCCCCCGCCGGGCAGTAGGGCGGCGACCACGGCGGTGGTCGCCAATACGGGAACGAGCCGGCGTCGCAGCCGGCTCGTTCGGGGTGTCCACTCCGGTCTGGGCACGAAACCTCCTTGTGGGAGCGGGACCGGCGCGACGCCGGCCCGAGGCAGGCGTGGGTACGCATGCGCATACGTGGATACCAGGCCGGCTCGACGGAGGCAATGGCCGCGGGGCGCTCGACTCAGACGAGCTGCACGGGGTCGAGGCCCAGTTCCCGGGCGGTGACCAGCCGGATCCACTCACCGAACTGCCGTCGGGAGATGACCCGTTGGTGGACGGCGAGCTGGACGGCGAGCCCGTCCATCACCGCGTTGATCCGCCAGGCTGCCCCGGCCGGGTCGGCGCAGTCGAAGGTCCCCTCGGCCACCCCGGCCGAGATGACCGCCGCCAGGTCCTGCCGCCAGCGCAGGTCGAGCCGACGGCAGACCTTCTCCAGTTCCGGGGTGCGCAGCGACTCGGCCCAGCCGTCGATCCACATCGTCCAGGGGCGGCCGGTCGGGGTGTAGAGGCGCAGGATGCGCCGGAGCTTGGTCAGCGGCGGGGTGGCGGAGCGGAGCACCGCGTCGAGCCGGGCCAGCTCCTGCTCGACGGCGTACGCGAAGGCCTGGGCGAGCAGCCGTTCCTTGGTGGCGAAGTGGTAGAAGACCAGTGCCTGGCTGACTCCGGCGGCGGCGGCCACGTCGGCGGTGCGGGTGTTGGCGAGTCCACGCTCGACGATCACGTCACACGCGGTGCGCAGCAGGGAATCCAGGCGGACATCGGCGGCGGCACGTCTCGTCACGCCGCTACGGTAACCTATCCGTGCGAGCACAGGGAGTTACCGAGCCGCCCGATCGGGCAGGTCGGAGTCGGAAGCCGGACAGCACGCCGTCGGCGCGTCGGGGACATCCACCGCGGCCTGGGCGGACGGGCGCGACCCGAGCCAGCGACCCAACCTCCTAGGATGCTCTACGGGTGGTGGCGGCGCGCACCCGCGCGTCGGCCGGACGCGCCGTCGGGCGGCCCGAGTTGGCATCGGTCCGACCGCTCGGCTAGAGTTTCCATCCGTCACCGGGTGAGCCCGGGGGCACGCGGACGTAGCGCAGCTGGTAGCGCATCACCTTGCCAAGGTGAGGGTCGCGGGTTCGAATCCCGTCGTCCGCTCGGAGCTGCCGCCACGTATTGACGGGGGCAACCTCGGTGGGGTGGCCGAGAGGCGAGGCAACGGCCTGCAAAGCCGTGTACGCGGGTTCAAATCCCGTCCCCACCTCGGTAACAAGCACGGGCGATTGGCGCAGTGGGAGCGCGCTTCCTTGACACGGAAGAGGTCACTGGTTCAAACCCAGTATCGCCCACACGGTCAGCAGGGCCATCTTCCACTTTCGGAAGGTGGCCCTGCTGCTTTCCCCGATCCACCCCGTCACCGCCCGGGCCTCGCCGCCGCTGTCGTGACCGGGGAGCCGGAACCCCGCCCGTACGTGCGCACCCTCCCGGCTGATGGGAGGTGATCGCTCCGTGTCGATGCGATGCCTATCCTGGCTCCGGTTCTGCCGAGGGACGTCGCGACGGCGGGTGGGTGTGCAGTGGGGGAGACCGGTCGGGACGCGCTGCGCGCGTTCGCCGAGGAGTTGCGGCGACTACGGCAGCTCGCCGGCGGCCCGTCGCTGAACACGCTGGTGGCGGTCGCCGCCCGCCGGGGCAGGCCGCTGGCCCGTTCCACCCTCAGTGACAAGCTCAACGCCAAGTCGCTTCCCGACCGGGACTTCGTCGCCGACTTCCTGGGGGCCTGTGTCGCGTACGCCGAACAGACCGGCATCCGGCTGCCCGCCGGGCTGGCCGACCCGGCCCGGTGGGAGGCGGCGTACTGGCGGATGCTGGGAGCGGCGGACGCGGCGCGGGCCGAGGACCGGCTCGCCGCCGCCCGCGCCGAGCGGGGCCGGCCGGAAGACACCGGGTCCGTGCCACCGGCCGCCGGGCCGGGCGGGCGGATTCCGTTCGTGCCCCGGCAGCTACCGGCGGCGGTACGGCACTTCACCGGCCGGTCCGCGCCGCTGGCCGCCCTCACCGCACTGCTCACCGAGCCGCCCGGTCCGCCGGGCACCGTGCCCGTCTCGACCATCGTCGGTACGGCCGGGGTGGGCAAGACCGCCCTCGCCGTGTACTGGGCACACCAGGTCGCCGACCGGTTCCCGGACGGCCATCTCCACGTCGACCTGCGCGGGTACGACCCCGAGTCGCCCGCGCTGAGCCCGGCCGAGGCGGTGGCCGGGTTCCTGGAGGCGCTCGCGGTGCCCCCGGAGCGCATCCCGGCGGCGCTGGCGGCGCAGGCCGCGCTGTACCGGAGCCTGCTCGCCGACCGGCGGATGCTGGTGCTGCTGGACAACGCCCGCGACGCCGACCAGGTGCGTCCGCTACTGCCCAGCTCACCGGGCTGCCTGGTGCTGGTGACCAGCCGAAACCACCTGCCGGGGCTGGTGGCCGCCGAGGGTGCCCGCCCGCTGCCGCTGGGCCTGCTGTCCCCGGCGGAGGGGCGCGAGCTGCTGTCCCGCCGGCTGGGCGGGGACCGGGTGGCGGCGGAGCCGGAGGCGGTGGACCGGATCGTCGCCGCGGCGGCCGGGCTGCCGCTGGCGTTGGCCATCGTGGCCGCCCGGGCCGCCACCTACCCGGAGTTCGGCCTCGCCCGGCTGGCCGCCGAGCTGACCGCCACCCGGGGCGCTCTCGACGCCTTCAGCAGTGGGGAGGCCAACGTCGACGTGCGGGCGGTGCTGTCCTGGTCGTACCGGGGGCTGGAACCGGTGGCGGCCGACCTGTTCCGGGTGCTCGGGACGCACCCCGGCCCCGATGTGTCCGTCGCGGCGGCGGCCAGCCTCCTGGCCGTGTCCACCGCCGAGGTGCGTCGGCCGTTGGCGGTGCTGAACCGGGCGAACCTGCTCACCGAACACGCCCCCGGCCGGTACGTCCTGCACGACCTGCTGCGCGCGTACGCTGTCGAGCTGGCGACGGCCACCGACTCCGCCAGGCCCCGGGACGCGGCGCTGCGCCGGCTGCTCGACCACTACCTGCACACCGCCTACGCCGCCGCTCTGCTGCTGCACAAGCACCGCGACGACATCGCGCTGCCGGCGGCGTCCCCCGGCACGGCGGCGGTCGTACCGGCCGACCGGGACGAGGCGTGGGCGTGGCTCGCCGCCGAACACCGGGCGCTGCTGGCCGCCGTCGACCTGGCCGCCGAGCACGGGTTGCCAACCCACGCCTGGCAGTTGGCGTGGAGCGTCAACACCTACCTCGACCGGGTGGGCGCCTGGCAGGACCAGTCCCATGCCCAGCAGGTGGCGCTGCGGGCGGCCACGGCGGCGGGGGACCGGGACGGTCAGGCCCGCGCCCACCGCAACCGGGCCGTCGCCTGCCTGCGGCTGGGTGGGTACGACCAGGCCCGTGACCACCTGGAGCGTTCCCTGCGGTTGTACGCCGAACTCGGCGACGGGGTCGGCGGCGGGCGCACCGAGCTGAACCTCGGCATCCTCGCGGAACGCCAGGGCGACCACCGGCGTGCCCTCGACCACGCGCAACGGGCGCACCGCCTGTTCGCCGCCGCCGGTCACGCGCAGGGGCAGGCCAACGCGCTCAACAACATCGGCTGGTACCACATCCAGCTCGGCGACCACGCCCGCGCGCTGGACTACTGCGGGCGGGCGCTGGCGCAGCAACAGCGGACCGGCAACCGGTACTGGGAGGCGCACGCCTGGGACAGCCTCGGCTTCGCCCACCACCAGCTCGGCCGGCACCGCGACGCCCTCGACTGCTACCGGCACGCGCTCGCGCTGTGGCGGGAGACCGGCGAGCGGTACTACGAGTCGGTCACCCTGATGCACCTCGGCGACAGCCACCGGGCCGCCGCCGACGACGCTGCCGCCCGGGCCGCCTGGCGACAGGCCCTCGACGTGCTCGACCGGCTCGGCCACCCGGACGCCGCCCAGCTCCGGCAGCGGCTCGGCGAGACGCGACCTGCCCCGTAACGGTGCTCCGCATTCTCCTGTCCGGCGAATTCCCGGACGCCCGGAAAGGGCCGGAGATAATTGTGGCAGGTAGCGCGGTCGTGCCGGGCGCTCCTTCCGGGAAACCTCCGGAAGGGATATGTCAGACCCTGATGTGGCCAGGCAAAACGTGCCTAGATGCACTCTTGTAGTGCTCGGGTCAACGGATTTTGGAGCACTTCACTGATGGTTTAGAAATTCACCAACGCCGTTGTCTGGATGACTGTCGGGCGATGAATCTGGAGGCGATGGTTTCCCGTCCACCGAAAGGACAACCGTGATCCCCAACAGAATCGGACGCCGCCGCGTGGTGGCCACCGGCATGGCGCTGGCGCTGGTCGCCACCGCGGTCGGTGTGCCACGCGTACCGGCGGCGCAGGCCGCGCCACCCCGAGCGACGGCACAGGCGGCGACGTCACAGGTCGTGGGCTTCACCGTCGGTCGGGACGGTCGCTTCTACCTGGCGTCCGCCACCGGAGTCACCCCGTTCGGCAGCACGGTGGTCGCCCCGCCCAATGCCGACGTCAGCGCCGTCCGGCAGCCCGACGGCAACGCCGCCGTGTTCACCGTCGGCACCCAGGGCGGACTGGTCGCCGCCGTGACCAGCTCCGCGACCTCCACCGTCTCCGTCTATCGCGACGGGGCGAGCAACCTCGCCACCCCCGGAACCCGGTTGACCGCGTTCACCGCCCCCGACGGTTACGTGTACGTCTTCTTCGTCGGTGTCGACGGCGCGGTCTACGGCACCTCGTACAACCGGGTGGTGCGCCCCGGGACCGGGCCGCAGCGCCTCTCGGCGACCGGTGTCGCCCCGCCGGGCGCGGTGCTCGCCGGGTCGTGGCGGTCCGGCGGGCCGGGTGCGTTCTTCGTCGGCTCCGACGGCGGGCTGCGCCATCTCGGCCGGACCAACGGCAGTTGGCAGACGTCGTCCATCGGCCCGTCCGGTGTCGCGGCGGCCGGCAGCGGGGTGGCGGCGCTGACCGACGGCGACGTGCAGGCGTACTACGCCGGACTGGACGGCCGGCTCTGGCAGGTGACCCCGGCAGGCGGCGGCCTGCCCGACCCGTGGAACCGGGTGGCCGTGTCCGCGACCGGCGTGGTGCCGGTCGGTGCCCGGCTGACCGTGACCCGTCCCGCCAACGGCCCGACCGGCGTGTTCTTCGCGGACGCCGCCGGTGCCGTGCGGATCGTGACCAACCTGGCCGGCGGGTGGCAGGACTCCGTCACCACCGGCCCCGGTGTGGCCAGCCCGGGGGGACCGATCTCGGCGCTCACCTCCGGGGACTACTTCTTCGTGGGTTGGTGGGGTAACGGCCTGTGGTGGTGGCTGTTCTGGTGGTGGCGTCGTCCGCCGCCTCCGCCACCCCCGCCGCCACTGCTGGGCGAGACGTTGCCGATCACGCTCGGCTACCCGATCCAGTACGGGGCGAACGTCTCGTTGATCCTGTACCGCTAGACGGGCCGACCCGGCACCGCTGAGGCGGCCTGACCGGCCGGGGCGGGGCGCGTTCCACCCGCGTCCCGCTTCGGGGTGGGGCCGCCGGACGGGCGATCTTGCCATCGGGTAGAGTTCGGGGCGTCGCCGGGGAAACCGGGCGGCACGCGGACGTAGCGCAGCTGGTAGCGCATCACCTTGCCAAGGTGAGGGTCGCGGGTTCGAATCCCGTCGTCCGCTCTCGACCACGGGCGATTGGCGCAGTGGGAGCGCGCTTCCTTGACACGGAAGAGGTCACTGGTTCAAACCCAGTATCGCCCACCAGAGCATCACGAAGGCCCCGGCTCACTGAGCCGGGGCCTTCGTCGTGACGGTGCGGGTGTGGGTCAGCTGTTCCAGTGCTGGGTGACGAGGTCGGCGGCCTGCTGTTCCCACTGGGCGTAGTGGTCGGGGTAGGCGGAGACCTGGACGGTCTGGGCGGCCTTGGTCAGGGGCATGTCCTGCCAGCCGTCGACCTGCTTGAGGCCCTTGAGGAACGCGGTGGTGGCGTATTCGGGGTCGGTGATCTGTTCGACGGTGCCCCAGCCGGAGGAGGGGCGCTGTTGGAACAGGCCCTGGGAGTCGTGGTCGTTGCGGTCGCCGAGGTGGCCGAGGTTGTTCAGCTTGGATTCCTGGAGGGCGGTGGCGAGGGAGATGACGGCGGCGCGTTCGTCCATGCCGGTCTTCTTGGTGGCGGCGATGATGGCCTTGACGTTGCCGGTCTGCTCGTCGTCGAGGTCGATGCGGGACTGCTCGCCCTGCACCCCGTGCGGGATCAGCTTGCTCGTGTCCACGGCCGGCTTGTCGGCCTGCACCACGGCCACGGGCCGGGTGTCGACGGTGGGGGTGTCGGTGAGGTGCAGCGGGCCGGCGGCGATGCCTCCGGCGAAGGCGAGACCGGCGATACCGAGGATGCTCTTCCGCAGGATGGTGGTCATGGTGGTTGCTCCTTCGGGGGGAGACGCCCTGCCGGGTGGTGTCCGTCCGGGGCGACGGGCGTGGCGGGGCGTTGGCACCACGTAGGGGCGCTCACGAGAACGAGGCGGAGAAGACCAGGGTTCCCGGCGGGGCTTGCCGTGGGGTGCGGTAGCCGCTCGGGCCGGGCGGGGTGCGGTCGTGCAGGGGGTGTAACGACGGGCGGTGGCCGGTCATTCCGCCGGGGGCGGGTGCCGGACGCCGGGGGTGTCGCTGCCGCGGTCGTACAGAGGGTGTAACGACCGTGGGTGCCGGGTCATTCCGTCGGCGGTCGCCGGCTCGATCCGGGTAGCGGGGCTGCCGCTGCGCCCGTCCGCGGGTGTAACGCATCGGGGTGGGCCCGGATTCCGGCATGCGGGTCCGCGCCGTCACCCGTGTCCGTTTCCAGCTCACCGGATCCGGTCGACTCCGCGCAGAGCCTGCCCGGGTGTCTGGCCCTCCGCGCCTGGGCGTCTGGCCCTCCGCGCCTGGGCGTCTGGCCCTCCGCGCCTGGGCCTCTGATCCTCCGCGCCTGGGCCTCTGATCCTCCGCGCGGCGTCGTCAGGCCGTCCGCGCCTGGTGTCTGATCGTCCGTGTCCGGCGTCTGATGTCCGTGTCCGGCGGCAAGCTTCCGCGTCCGGGCGGCGGCGCCCCACCTCAGAGACCGTCGGACTCGCCGCTGGTGGCTGCATGGCCGTTGTGGTCGTTGTTTCGCAGAGAGCTTCATGCCTGTGTGTCATGAATATGCCCGACAGTCATACAGGTATCCGAGAAATCGCCCACTCTCCGGAACACCTGCCCGGTGGCCCGGTGGCCCGGTGGTCCGGTGGCGGGTGCCCGGTGGTCGGGGCCGGGTGTCGGGTGGCCCGGTGCCCGGTGCCCGGTGTCGGGTGCCCGGTGTCGGGTGTCGGGTGTCCGGTGTCCGGTGGCCCGGTGGCGGGTGTGCACGGTGGTCCGGTGTCGGGTGTTCCGGTGGCGGGTGGGCGCGGTGGTCGGGTGGTGGGTGGGCGCGGTGGTCCGGTGGCGCGGTGGTCCGGTGGTGGGTGGGCGCGGTGGTCCGGTGGCGCGGTGGTCGGGTGGCGCGGTGGTCCGGTGGCGCGGTGGTCCGCTGGTCCGGTGGGTCAGTGGCCGGAGGGGACGTGAGTTCTGCCGATGGCAGATCCGCTGCCGGTGAACAGGGTGCCCCTTGGACGTTCCGCGCCGGCAGGGTGGGACGCATGAGAATGCTGATGCTGGGTGGCACGGGTTTCGTCGGTTCCGCCATCGTGGCCGAAGGGGTACGCCGGGGTTGGACGGTGACCATGTTCAACCGGGGGATACACGGGTCGACCCCGCTGGGCGTACACCGGTTGCGGGGTGACCGGACCGCGCCGGACGGGTTGGCCGCGCTGGCCGGCGGCGACTGGGACCTGGTGGTCGACACCTGGGACGGTATGCCCCGCGCGGTGCGCGACGCCGCCCGGGCACTGCGCGCCGCCGGGCGCTACGCCTACGTCTCCAGCTGCTCCGTCTACGCCCCGCCGGTGCCGGCCGGGGCGGCGGAGGAGACGCCGCTGGTGGAGGCGGCGTCCGATGACCCCGGCGACGACGACTACGCCCGGTGCAAGGCGGGCGGCGAGCGGGCCGTGACGGAGGTGTTCGGCGAGCGTGCGCTGCTGCTGCGGGCCGGGTTGATCCTGGGGCCGGGCGAGGACGTCGGCCGGTTGCCCTGGTGGCTGCGTCGGGTGGCCCGGGGTGGCGACGTCCTCGTCCCCGGCCCGGCCGACCTGCCTGTGCAGTACGTCGACGTCCGTGACCTGGCGACCTTCGCCCTGGACCGGGCCGCCGAGGGCGTCGGCGGCGCGTTCAACGTGGTCAGCCGTCCGGGGCACAGCACCATGGGTGAGCTGCTGACCGAGGTGGTGGCGACGACCGGGTCCGACGCCCGGCTGTGCTGGACCGACCCGGAGCCGATCCTCGCCGCCGGCGTGGAACCCTGGAACGACCTGCCGGTCTGGATTCCCCCGGGTCACGAGTACCGGTGGTTGCAGGAACTCGGCGTCGACAGGGCGTACGCGGCCGGGCTGACCTGTCGCCCGGTGGCCGGGACGGTCGGCGACACCTGGCGCTGGCTGAGCCGGGTGGGCGCGGTGCCACCGCGCGCCGGGCGGCCGGTGCGGGTGCCGGTCGGCCTGGACCCGGCACGCGAGACCGCCCTGCTCGCCGCCACCCGGCCGACCTGATCCACCGGTTCCCGCCGGGCCGGCACGGTCTAGCCGGGTGCCACCGCCACGTCCAGCACCTCGTCCACGCTGCGCCTCGGGGTGACGGCCCCCGGCTGGCCGTACCCGATCCGCATCACCATCTGCGGGGTGCCGAACCGGCCCAGCGACAGCCGCAGCGCTTCCCGCGCCCCCGACACCTCGATCGGCTGCGACAGCATCGACACCGCCAGCCCCGCGTCGGTCGCGGTCAGCAGTACCCGCTGCAAGGCCTGTCCGGCGAGCACCTGGTCGACGACCGTGTTGCCGGCCGCGCCGAGCACCGCCACCAGGGGTTCCGGCTCGAAGTCGCGGCCGGGGGCGCGGTTCAGGCCGCCGAAGCCGCGCGACGGCAGCAGGTCCTGCGGCTCGGTCTGCGGGCCGCCGGCCCGCGCCGGCACCCCGTCGGGGGCGGGCTCGGTGCGTACCCAGGCGGCGCGTTCGGCCCGGTAGGCGGGATCGCGTTCGAGCACCCGGTGGGCGCTGCGGGCGATCTCGGCGAAGGCGTTGACGGCACTCACCCCGATCACCAGTTCCAGCCAGCACTGTTCGGCGCGGGCCGCCTCGCCGAGCCGCCAGCGGGCGTCGGCGGGCACCGGGTCGGGCCAGAACGGCGCCCGGTTGCTGAACCGGCGCGGGACGGCCGCGTACAGGCTCTGCTCGGTCGGGGTGGGGCGACGGGGCAGTTCCGGGACGAGCCGGGCGAGCACGTCCGGGTCGGCCGGGTACGGCCGCAGCCGGACGGTCGCCGGGGTGCCCGCCACGGCCAGGGAGAGCCGCAGGTTGAACAGGGCGGCCCCGCCGGCGATCCGGGTTCCCCAGCCGCTCGGGTCGGTGGCCGGCAACCGGCGGGTCGGGTCGACGCAGAGTTCGATCCCGCCGTCGCGCAGCCGGAACCGCCACGGCTGGGTGTTGTGCAGGGAGGGGGCGCGGACGGCGTCCGCAGCGGCGGCCCGTAGCTGCGCCTCGGTGTACCCGGTGCCCATGGTCGTGCTCCTTCCGTGACGCTTCGTGCCGCTCCACCCCGAGCGGGGAACGCGTCGCCCCGGCCGGCCGACGCCGACCCGGTTCCCGGTGGTGGTTCCCCTCCACGGTCGGTCACCCGGGGGTGGGCCGGGCAGGGCCGGACGTCCCGACCCGCCGGGCCGCCCTTCCCGTACGACGTGCCGGGTTAGGGACCTTCGGCCCGTGCACGGGCCGGTCCGGGCGGGTAGAAACGAGGGATGATCCGGGTGTTCCTTCTCGACGACCACGAAGTCGTCCGCCGTGGCCTGGCCGACCTGTTGCAGAGCAGCGGCGACATCGAGGTGGTCGGCGAGTCCGGCTCCGCCCAGGAGGCGGCCCGGCGGATTCCCGCCCTCCGGCCCGACGTGGCGATCCTCGACGCCCGGCTGCCCGACGGCAACGGCATCGACGTGTGCCGGGACGTCCGGGCGGTGGACTCGTCGATCAAGGGGCTGATCCTCACCTCGTACGAGGACGACGAGGCGCTGTTCGCCGCGATCATGGCGGGCGCGGCGGGGTACGTGCTCAAGCAGATCCGGGGCACCGACCTGGTCGACGCGGTGCGCCGGGTCGCGGCCGGGCAGTCGCTGCTCGACCCGGCCATCACCACCCGGGTGCTGGAACGCATCCGTAGCGGCGTCGAGCAGCCCCGTGAGTTGAAGTCCCTCACCGAACAGGAGCGGCGCATCCTGGAGTACGTGGCCGAGGGGCTGACCAACCGGGAGATCGCCGGCAAGATGTTCCTGGCGGAGAAGACGGTGAAGAACTACGTCTCCAGCGTGCTGGCCAAGCTGGGTCTGGAACGCCGCACCCAGGCCGCGGTGCTCGCCACCCGCCTGCTCGGTCAACGCCACTGACCCACCGCCCCGACGGCCGGCTGGCCCGAACCGGCCCGCAGCTCGGATCAGTCGCGCAGCGGGACCGACCAGCAGAGCCGGGTGCCGTGCGGGTCGACCCGGCGTACCTCGAACTCGCCGCCGTGCCGCTCGGCCCGTTCGCGGAGGTTCACCAGGCCGCCCCGGGCGGCGGCCGGGTCGCAACCCACCCCGTCGTCGGTCACCGTCACGGTGACCCGGCCGGCGTCCACCTGGACGGTGACGGCGACCCGGCTGGCGTCGGCGTGGCGTACCGCGTTGGACAACGCTTCGCGGAGCACGGCGGTGAGGTCGGGTCGGACCGGTTCCGGCACGGCGCTGTCGATCGGCCCGTCGAGTTCCACCTCGGGGCGGAAGCCGAGCGACCCGGCGGCCACGTCGACCGCCTCCCGGATCTCGGTGCGCAGCGCCGCGCTCATCGGGGTGCGCAGCTCGAAGATGGTGCGGCGGATGTCCCGGATGGTGGCGTCGAGGTCGTCGACGGCCGTGTTGATCCGCTTGGCGACGTCGGGCCGGGCGTGCATCGCGCCGCTCTGGAGTTGCAGCCCGGTGGCGAAGAGCCGCTGGATCACCACGTCGTGCAGGTCCCGGGCGATGCGTTCGCGGTCCTCCAGCACCACCAGCAGCTCGCGTTCCTCCTGGCCCCGGGCGCGTTCCATGGCCAGGGCCGCCTGACCGGCGAAGCTGGCCAGCAGCGTGACGTCGGCGTCGGCGGCCCGGCCGGAGTCGGGCCGGTGGGCCACCACCAGCACCCCGTGCAGGGTGTCGGCGGCGGCGAGCGGGGAGACCACCGCCGGGCCGGCGACCACCGGCGCCGGCCAGGGTGCCGCCTCGGCCAGGTTGTCGAGCAGCTCACGGCGGTGCTCGGTCACCGACCCGGCGAAACTGGTCTCGCTGGCCGGCAGCACCGCGCCGACCAGTGCCGCGGTGTCACCGTCCGCGGAGTCGACCACCTCGACGGTGAACTGGCCGGCGTCCTCGTCGTAGAGCAGCACCAGCGCCAGTTCCGCCTCGGCGACCTCCCGGGCCCGCCGGGCGACCAGGGTCAGCGCGTCGGTCCGGCGTACCTCGCCGAGCAGCACCGAGGTGATCTCGGCGGTGGCGGCCAGCCAGCGTTCCCGGCGGTGGGCCAGCGCGTAGAGCCGGGCGTTCTCGATCGCCACGCCGGCCGCCGCCGCCAGCGCCACGACGATCTCCTCGTCGTCCTCGGTGAACTCCGGGGCACCCTGCTTCTCGGCCAGGTAGAGGTTGCCGAAGACCTGCTCGCGGATGCGTACCGGCACCCCGAGGAAGCTGTGCATCGGCGGGTGGTGCGGTGGGAAGCCGTACGACTGGGGATGCTGGGTGATGTCCGGCATGCGGACCGGGCGGGGCTCGTCGATCAGCAGCCCGAGCACCCCCCGCCCGTGCGGCAGGTCACCGATCCTGGCGTGCGTCTCGGCGTCGATGCCGTGGGTGATGAAGTCGTGCAGCAGCCGGTCCGGTCCGATCACGCCGAGCGCGCCGTAGCGGGCCCCGACCAGCTCGCAGGCGGCCTGCACGATCCGTTGCAGGGTGCTGCGCAGGTCGAGGTCGGTGCCGATGCCGACCACCGCGTCGAGCAGCGCCCGCAGCCGTTCCCGGCTGGTCACCACGTCGCCGACCCGGTCCAGCATCTCCTGGAGCAACTCGTCGAGCCGGACCCGGGACAACGGGCTCAACCCCAGCGAGGGGGTCGGATGTTCGTTACGGGGAGTCGGCGTGCTGGCGGTCACGCGGGCGATGTTACCGCCCGGTGACCGCCCGGTACGAGATCGTCAGGACCGCTGGTCGCGGACCGCGGAGGTGTCCACCACCTGGGCGGCGGGCAGCCGCGGGGTGTGCGGCGGGCCGGCGTGCGCCGGGTCCGCGATCCCGATCCGCAGCACCAGGTACGGGTAGCCGAGCCCGCTGAGCAGGTGCCGCAGCGTCTGCCGGGTGCCGGGCACCTCCACCACGCCGGACAGCGGCACCACCGACGCGCCGTGCCGGGTGGCGGTGAGCCACAGCGCGGAGAGCGCCTCCCCGGCCCGCAGCCAGCTGTCCGGTTCGTCCTCGTCGCCGTAGAGCAGCCCGTACGCGGCGGCCTTGTCGTGCCCGGGGCCCACCGGGAGGTCGCCGGGGCCGCCGAAGTCCCGTCCCGGGACGGTGGTCTGCGGCTGGTCGTGGGGCAGCACCTCCGGCGGCAGCCCGGTGCCGGTGCCGGCCCGGTGGGTCCAGTACTGCAACTCCTCACGGGTCTGCGGGTCCTCCGCCTCCACCGTGGCCGCGTGCGAGGCGGTGGCGGCCAGCTCCATCACCTGGTCGGCGTCGAGGATCTGCAACCGGGAACCCTCGGCGTCGGCCGCGCGGACGATCCCGTCGAGCACCCCGGCGGTCACCGGCTCGTCGCTGACCGGGCGACGGTCGGTGTGCCGCACCTGCATGCACTGCACCAGGCGCATCGCCTCCGGGTCGACCGGCGCGCGGTCCAGGCCGGTCAGCCGGGCCAGCAGGTCCGGCTGCTGAGGGTCGGGCAGCCGTTCGACCACCGCCGTCCAGCCCTCGGCGGCGAGCGCCACCCGGGCGTGGTGCAGGGCCGCGCCGCAGCTCAGCGCCAGCAGGCGACCCTCGGGGTCGGTGGCGGCGAGCTGCCGGTCCCGGACCACCCGCAGTTCGAGGGCGTCCGGCAGGACCCGCCAGCGCCACGGCTGGGTGTTGTGCACCGAGGGGGCGTAGCCGGCTGTCGTGGCCGCCTCCGCGAGCGCGGTGGTCAGCGGGCGGTCCGTCGCGGGCGTCTGGTGGCTCATCGGCACGACCTTTCCGTTTCTCCCATCGTGCCCCACCCCGTCGGCCCCGGGGTGGGGATGCCCCTCCATCGTGCCCCGGACGACCCGCCCGGCACCCGGGGTGCAGGTCCCTGCCGGGCGGGTCCTTCGGCCCCCGGTCAGCGTTCGCGGACGACCGCGACCGGGCAGTGCGCGTGCTGGATGAGCTGCTGACCGACCGAGCCGAGGAGCATCCCGCGCAGTCCACCCCGGCCCCGGCTGCCGACCACCACGAGCTGTGCCTCCCGGCTCGCCTCGACGAGCGCGGCGGCCGGTCGGGCCGGTGCGATCTCCACCGTGACCGGCACCTCGGGGAAGGTCTCCCGCCACCCGGCGAGGGCCTGGTCGATCTCGGCCCGGTCCGCCGCGAGCCGGGCCTCGGCGTCCGGGTCGGAGGGCCGCCAGCGGTCGTCCGGCGGCTCGAAGGCCCGCAGCACCCGCAGCGCCGTGTCCCGTTGGGCGGCCCGCTCCACGGCGAACCCGAGCGCGGTACGGGCCTGCTCGGAGCCGTCGTAGCCGACCACCACCGGGCCGGTGGCCTTGGCCTGCGCCTCCCGTACCACCACGACCGGGCAGTGCGCGTGGGCGGCCACCGAGACCGCCGTGGAGCCGGCGAGCAGACCGGTGAAGCCGCCGTGGCCCCGGCTGCCGAGCACCAGCAGCCCGGCCTCGGCGGAACGTTCCTCCAGCACCAGCGCGGGTGGGCCGTCGAAGACGCCGCTGTGCACGGTGACGCCGGGCCAGGCCGCAGTGGCGTCCGAGGCGGCCTGCCGCACCAGCTCCTCGACCTGCCGCCGGGCGGCGTCGTCCGGCCACACCCCGGGGGCCACGCCGGGGCCGACCCACCCGGCGACGGTCAGCCACTCGAAGACGTACGCCAGGCGGACGGGCCGTCCGCTGCGCTGCGCCTCGGCCAGCGCCCAGTCCAGGGCGACCCCCGCGTCGGCGGAGCCGTCGTAGCCGACCAGGATCTCGTCGGATGTCATCGTCTCGTCCTCTCAGGTGTGCGGGGCACCGGGTGGGTGGCTGTGCGCGGGGGACCGGCCGGGCCGCCGGGCGCGTCGGGTGGTGTCACTGGCCGTCCAGCTGGGCGGGTTGGGTCTCCCGGATCCAGCGCCACTCGGCGACCCGGGGGTCGTCCTCGCCGTGCCGGCGGGTGTGGTCGCGGCAGGCCTGCCGGGTGTCGACCATCTCCTGGCGCAGGTGGGCGGCGCGGGCGGCCAGGCCGGGCACCCGGTCGATGACGTCGATGACCAGGTGGAAACGGTCCAGGTCGTTGAGCATCACCATGTCGAACGGGGTGGTGGTGGTGCCCTCCTCCTTGTAGCCGCGCACGTGCAGGTTGTCGTGGTTGGCCCGCCGGTAGGTGAGCCGGTGGATCAGCCACGGGTAGCCGTGGTAGGCGAAGATGATCGGCTTGTCCCGGGTGAAGATGGTGTCGAACTCGTTGTCCGGCAGGCCGTGCGGGTGCTCCGACGACGGCTGGAGCCGCATCAGGTCGACCACGTTGACGACCCGCACCTTCAGCTCGGGCAGGTGCCGGTGGAGCAGGTCGGCGGCGGCGAGCGTCTCCAGGGTGGGCACGTCACCGGCGCAGGCGAGCACCACGTCCGGCTCCTGGCCGTCGTCGGTGCTGGCCCAGTCCCAGATGCCCAGGCCGCGCCGGCAGTGCTGGACCGCCTCGTCCATGGTCAGCCAGTTCGGGGCGGGCTGCTTGCCGGCCACCACCACGTTGATGTAGTGCCGGCTGCGCAGGCAGTGGTCCATGGTGGAGAGCAGGGTGTTGCCGTCCGGTGGCAGGTAGACCCGGACCACCTCGGCCTTCTTGTTGACCACGTGGTCGATGAAGCCGGGGTCCTGGTGCGAGAAGCCGTTGTGGTCCTGCCGCCAGACGTGGCTGGAGAGCAGGTAGTTCAGCGAGGCGATCGGCTCCCGCCAGGGGATGCCCCGGGTCACCTTCAGCCACTTCGCGTGCTGGTTGACCATCGAGTCGACGATGTGGATGAACGCCTCGTAGCTGGTGAAGATGCCGTGCCGGCCGGTCAGCAGGTAGCCCTCCAGCCAGCCCTCGCAGAGGTGTTCGGAGAGCACCTCCATCACCCGGCCGTCGGGGGAGAGGTGGTCGTCGGTGGCCTCGATCCGGCCGTCGAAGGCCCGGTCGGTGACCTCGAAGGCGGCACCGAGCCGGTTGGAGGCGACCTCGTCCGGGCCGAACAGCCGGAAGGTCTGCGGGTTGGCGGTGATCACGTCGCGGACCCAGGTGCCGAGCACTCCGGCCGCGCCGACCACCGGCTCACCCGGCTGCTTGACGTCGACGGCGTAGTCGCGGAAGTCCGGCAGGGTCAGCTCGCGCAGCACCCGCCCGCCGTTGGTGACCGGGTTGGCGCTCATCCGGCGCTCACCCTTCGGCGGCAGCGCGGTCAGCTCGGCGACCGGGGCGCCGGTGGCGTCGAAGAGTTCCTCCGGCCGGTAGCTGCGCAGCCAGCGCTCCAGCTCGGCCAGGTGCGCCGGGTTGTCGCGTACCTCGGCGATGGGCACCTGGTGGGCGCGGAAGGTCCCCTCGACCTGCTTGCCGTCGACCTGGGCCGGGCCGGTCCAGCCCTTCGGGGTCCGCAGGATGATCATCGGCCAGCGGGGGCGGCCGACGGTGCCGCCGGAGCGGGCCACCCGTTGGATCTCGGCGATCTCGTCGCAGGCCCGGTCCAGGGTGGCCGCGAGGAGCTGGTGCACCTGGGTCGGGTCGTCCCCGGCGACCAGGTACGGCTGGTAGCCGTGGCCGCGCATCTGGTCGAGCAGGTCCTCGGTGGGGATCCGGTCCAGCACGGTCGGGTTGGCGATCTTGTAGCCGTTGAGGTGCAGGATGGGCAGCACCGCGCCGTCGCGGGCCGGGTTGAGGAAGAGGCTGGACTGCCAGCTCCCGGCGAGCGGGCCGGTCTCCGCCTCACCGTCGCCGATGACGCAGGCGACCAGCAGGTCCGGGTTGTCGAAGGCGGCACCGTAGGCGTGGCTCAGGGCGTACCCCAGCTCGCCGCCCTCGTGGATCGAGCCCGGCACCTCCGGTGCGACGTGGCTCGGGATGCCGCCGGGGAAGGAGAACTGGCGGAACAGCCGCTGCATGCCGGTCTCGTCGCGGCTGACCGGGTGGTACAGCTCGCTGTAGGTGCCCTCCAGCCAGGTGTTCGCCACCAGGGCCGGGCCGCCGTGGCCGGGGCCGGTGACGAAGATGGCCGACAGGTCGCGGTCGACGATGACCCGGTTGAGGTGCGCGTAGAGCAGGTTCAGGCCGGGGCTGGTGCCCCAGTGGCCGAGCAGCCGGGGCTTGACGTGCTCGGGGGCGAGCGGCTCGCGCAGCAGCGGGTTGTCCAGCAGGTAGATCTGCCCGACGGTCAGGTAGTTCGCCGCCCGCCAGTAGGCGTCCAGCCGGCGCAGCTCGTCGTCGGTCAGGGGACTGTGCAGGTCGAGAGCGGTGTCCATGCTGCCAAAGCCTCTCGCGGGTCGGGGGGTTCTGCACCCGGAAGCGCCGTTTCGCCCCGGGCAGATCCAGTCTTCGCGTTCGGGGGCTCACCGGTCAGGGCCGTTGGTCCCGGCCGCTGGGGACGTCATGCCCCGGCCGGTACGGCGGAAACCAGTCCACGGACGACGATGACCGGTGCCGGCGCGTGGTAGAGCAGGGTCTGGCTCACCTCGCCCAGCATGCCCCGCCCCGGCTGGTCGCCCCGGGCGCCGACCAGTGCCACCTGGGCCGACCGGGACTGCTCCACCAGCACGGTCCCGGGATCCCCGTGGACGGTGTGGCACTCCGCGGCGACGTCCGGGTGGTGCCGGCGGGCCTCGGCGACCAGTGCGCCGAGCGGGTCGTCGTCACCGTGGGGTCGTCCCGGCTCGACCACCCGCACCACGATGACCCGGGCCGGTCGGCGGGCGGCGCAGCCGAAGGCGAAGTCGAGCGCGGCCCGGGAGCCGGGTGAGCCGTCCACGCCGACCAGCACGGGCCCCGGGGGCGGTGGTTCGGGGCGGGTCACCAGCACCGGGCAGCCGGCGCGGGCGGCGAGCTGCACGGCCGGCGCGTCGGCCGGGACACACCGCCCGCAGCCGGTCATCCCGCCGTCCCCGACGGCCACCAGGAACGCCGTCTCGGAGCGGCGGACCAGGACGCCGACGGGTGCCCCCTCGACGATCTCACCGCTGACCGGCACCGCCGGGGCGACCTCGTTCGCGGCTGTGGCGGCCCGGGAGATCAGCTCCTCGGCGGTGTCGCGGCTGCCGGCCAGTGACGGGCCGGCGAGGGCGGCCTCCCAGTTGAAGGCGTGCACCAGGGCCAGGTCCCGGCCGTGCGCGGCGGCCTCCCGGGCGGCCAGCCGGACCATGTCCAGGTCCGTCGGCGTGGTCCCGAGGCCGACCACCACCGGTCCGCCGGTGGATCCGGTCATCCGGTTCACCTCCCGGGCGTCCCGCAGGGTACGGCCACGCCGTCCCCACCGACGCTAGCCGCGCCGGGCGGGCGGTGGAGGCCGATCGGGGAGCCGACCGGGCGGCCGGGCGTGGCCGGTCGCCGGGTGGACGCGCAGCACGACGGCGGTGGCGTTGTCGCTGCCCCCCTCGGCCAGGGTCGCGGCGAGCAGGGCGCGTACCGCCCGGGTCGGGTCCGGCTCGGCGAGCAGTTCCCGCAGCCGGTGGTAGTCGAGCTGGTCGCTGACCCCGTCGGTGCAGAGCAGCCAGGTGTCGCCGGGGCGCAGCGGCACCCCGAGCAGGTCCGGGTCAGGCCGGTCGGGGTGGCCCAGGTAGCGCAGCAGCTGGTAGCGGGCGTGCGCCGCCTCCCGGGAGTTCGCCGGCCACCAGCCGTGCAGCACCCCGAGCCAGGCCATCGTGTGGTCGACGGTCACCAGCTCCAGCAGCCCGTCGCGCAGCCGGTAGGCCCGGGAGTCGCCGAGCTGGACGATCCAGGCCAGCTCGCCGTCGGGCTCGGCGAGCATGGCGGTCAGCGTGCAGCCGGCCAGCTCGTCCAGGGCGGCGCCGGCCCGGCGTACCCGGATCTGGGACTCGGTGACCGCGGCGCGCAGCTCGCGGGCACCGACGGCGGGCCAGCCGGCGCGGACCAGCTCGTGCAGGGTGTCCCGGGCGGTGGTGCCCGCGATCCGGCTGCCCTCGCCCTCGCCCATGCCGTCGACCACCGCCACGAACGGCAGTTCCGGGTCGACGTGCAGGGTGTCGAAGTTGGCCGGGTAGCGGTGGCCGACCACGGAACCGCCGGCGACCTCCCATTCGACCCGGCCGACGGGCAGCCTCAGGGCCGCCTCGACGGGCTGGTCGGCGGTGCGGCGACGGAACACCAGCGGACGGTAGCACCGTCGCCGGCCGGGACCGGGCGTCCGACGTCGTGTCGGCGCGGGCCGATTTCGTCAACTGAGGTTGACAGCACGGAATTGTCAACCTAGATTGACACCATGAGTCAGGCAACGGAACTCGCGGCGGCAGCCGGCAGCACCGACCCCCGGGTCGGCCTGCGCGCGGTGCTCGCCCTGCGCCGGCTCCTCGAACGGCTGGAGGTGGTCCAGGTGGACAACGCCCGACGACAGGGCTGGTCCTGGCAGGAGATCGCCGACGCGCTCGAGGTCAGCCGGCAGGCGGTCCACAAGAAGCACGCCGGGCGACCGGCGGTCCGGGGCACCTGGGAGGAATGATGTTCGAACGGTTCACCGACCGCGCGCGGGCGGTCGTCCGCCACGCGGTCGAGCAGGCCCAGGCCGACGGGCGACGCCCCGTCGGCACCGCACACCTGCTGCTCGCCGTCCTCGCCGACGGCGACGGACTCGCCAGCCGGGTGCTCACCGAGGCCGGCGTCGACGTCGACGACGTGCGCGCCCGGGTCCGGCGGCAGACCACCGGCGACGGCGGGATCGGGCTCGACGAGGCGGACGCCGCCGCGCTGCGCGAGATCGGCATCGACCTCGCGGCCATCGTCGCCCGGATCGAGGACAGCTTCGGCCCGGACGCCCTGCGCGAGGCGGTCCCGGCCCCCCGCCGCCGGTGGCGGACCCGCCGGCCGGGGGGCAGCCCGTTCTCACCCCGCTCCCGCACGGTGATGGAGCTGGCCCTGCGCGAGGCGCTCCGGCTACGCCACCGCCACATCGGCACCGAGCACATCCTGCTCGGCCTGCTCCGCGAGAGTGGCGGCCGGGGTGCCCGGGCGCTGACCGAGGCGGGCGCGGACCTCGACGACCTGCGCCGACGGATCGAGCTGGCGCTCCGTACGGCGGCCTGAGCGGCCGACCCGCCCGTCCGGCCGCTCAAACCTGTTTGCGGTCAATGCAACGTCGGTCGTCGCCGGGTCGCTGACCGGGCCGGGGTGCTGCACACTGACGCCGTGGACGGTGCAGAGCAGAAGCAAGCGGTGGCCGGCGACGACCACGCCCCGCGCTCGGCGGTGGTGGTCAACCCGACGAAGGTGGCCGATCTCGACGAGTTCCGCGCGACCGTGGACGAGGCGCTCGCCGCCGCCGGCTGGCCGGCCCCGACCTGGTACGAGACCACCGCCGAGGACCCCGGCCGGGGCCAGACCCGGCAGGCCGTCGAGGCCGGGGCCGAACTGGTCTTCGCCTGCGGCGGCGACGGCACCGTGATGGCCTGCGTCACCGCGCTGGCCGGCACCGACGTCGAACTCGCCGTGCTGCCGCAGGGCACCGGCAACCTGCTCGCCGCCAACCTGGGGCTCTCCAACGACCTGGCCGCCGGCCTCCAGGTGGCCGTCGAGCGCGGACGACGCCGGCTGGACGTCGGCGTCGTCGACGACCAGTGCTTCGCGGTGATGGCCGGGATGGGCTTCGACGCGCAGATGCTGGCGGACACCTCCGAGACGACCAAGGCCCGGATCGGCTGGCCCGCCTACGTGGTGGGGGCCGCCAAGCACCTGCGGGACCGGCCGATGCGGCTCAGCATCCGGATCGACGACCGGCCGCCGGTGCGCCGCCGGGCCCGCACCGTGCTGGTCGCCAACGTCGGGCGGCTCCAGGGCGGGGTCCGCCTGCTCACCGACGCGGAGCCCGACGACGGCTGGCTCGACGTCGCGGTGCTCACCCCGAACCGGGTACGCCACTGGCTCGCCATGGGCTGGGCACTGGTCCGCCGACGGGGCAGCGTCCCCCGGATGGAGGTCCACCGGGCCCGCCGGGTCGTCATCACCAGCAACCGGCCCCAGCCCCGGCAGCTCGACGGCGACCTGATCGCGCCGGGGCGCACCCTGACCGCCGAGGTCAGGCCCGCGTCACTCTGGCTCTGCGTGCCGCGCCCGGCCCAGGACCCGGACCTGGCCCACGACGCCGACGCGGCGGCGAAGCGCGGCGAGAAGCTGGTCGAGGAAGCCCGCCGTGAGTAGCACCAAACTCGTCCCCGAGACCCGGTTGATGGCGTCGGACCAGCTCTCCGCCGACGACGCCTGGCGGACACTGCGCCGGCCCGGGGGCTGGCAGCTGCTGCGCGACGCGTTCATCCGTTTCCGCTACGGCGACGGGTTCAGCCACTCCCGGGCCTTCGCCCTGCAACTCTGCCTCGCCGTGGTCCCGTTCCTGATCGCGCTCACCGGCCTGATCAGCGACCTGGGCGTCGAGGAGGGCGGGCGGGTCGTCGCCGACACCGTGCTGGCGCTGACCCCCGGGCAGAGCGAGCAGGTGGTCCAGGACCTGCTCGGCGACGGCGACCGCACCGAACGCACCGGTGAACTGGCGCTGACCCTGGGCCTGATCACCGGCCTGGTGGCGTTGACCACCACGATGGCCCAGATCGAGCGCGGCGCGAACCGGATCTACGGCGTGGAACGGGACCGCCCGGCGCTGTGGAAGTACCTGCGGGCGGCGGTGCTCGCCGTGGTGGCCGGTCTACCCGCACTGGCCGGGTTCCTGATCCTGGTCGGCGGCGGGGCGATGGGCGAGTCGGTGCAGCGGCACTACGAGTGGGGGGACCTCGCCGCCGGTGTCTGGGAGGCGGTGCGCTGGCCGTTGAGCCTGGTGCTGACCGTGGTCGCGGTGGCGGTGATCTTCCGGTACGCGCCCCGGCGCAAGCAACCCGGCCTGTCCTGGCTCTTCTTCGGCGCCGGCATCGCCACCGCCCTGTGGTGGCTGGCCAGCCTGCTGCTCGCCGCGTACGTCAAGTTCGGCGGCGGCTTCGGCCAGACGTACGGGGCGTTGACCGGGATGATGGCGCTGCTGCTGTGGGCCAACCTCACCGGCATGGCGCTCTTCGGTGGGCTGTCCTTCGCCGCCCAGTTGGAGGCGACCCGGATCGGGGCTCCGGAGCCGGCCCAGCCGGACCTCTGGGAGCCCGAGGCCGAGCGGGCGGAGCTGCTCGACACCGGCGACATGACCGCGCTCTGACCCCGCCACACCGGACGGGCGTGTACGAGGTGGCGGAATCGGGTACAGCGCGCCTCGCCACGTCGACGCAGGGAGGTGCGGGTTGACCGCGGTCAAGGACACGACGGCCCGACGGCCGCTCGGCCATTTCGCCGAACGGAGCGTCGTCGGCCTGCTGGCCGTGGCCGGCGCGGGCGTGGCCTTCGGGCTGCTGCTCATGCTCGTCCGGTTCAAGTGGAGCCCGATGTACCACGCCGACCACGAGGCGGCCGAGTGGTTCAACGGGCTCGTCGCGCCGCACCACGCGCTGGTCACCGTGCTCCAGGCGGTCACCGACCTGGGCGGCCGACCGGTGCTGATCTGGCTGGTCACCATCGCCGTGGTGACCCTGCTGATCCGTCGCCAGTCCCGGCTGGCGGTCTACCTGATCGTGACCGGGGTCGGCGGGCTGATCCTCGACCCGTCGTTGAAGGCCCTGGTCGGCCGGCTCCGCCCGGTGGTCGACATGCCGGTCGCCAGCGCCCCCGGCAACAGCTTCCCCAGCGGTCACGCGCTCGGCTCGTTCGTCGCGTACGGGGCGTTGCTGCTGGTCTTCCTGCCGGCCATGGCGCCCCGGTGGCGCAAGCCGGCGATCGCCATCGTCGCCGTACTGGTGGCGCTGGTCGGGCTGACCCGGATCGCGCTCGGCGTGCACTTCGTCTCCGACGTGCTCGGCGGCTGGCTGCTCGGCGCGGCCTGGCTCGGGGTCACCGCGTACGCGTTCCGGCTGTGGCGGCGCGAGCGCGGCCGGCCGGTGCCGCCGCTGACGGAGGGGCTGGAACCGGAGGCCGGTGACAAGATCACCCCGGCCCCGGCCGAGGAGCACGTGCTGGAGCACCCCCGCTCGTCCGTCGCCGAGCTGCTGGTCGGTTGGGTGATCGTCTTCGGGGCGCTCTACGCCTTCGGCAGCTACGTCAGCTACCACGCCAAGGGCACCGTCTTCGCGACCATGGACACCGAGGTGCCGCGCTGGTTCGCCGACCGGCACACCGACTTCCTCACCGAGCTGAGCTGGTGGTGGAGCAAGTTCGGCGACACCCACGCCATCCTGATGGTCTCGCTGGTCTTCTGCCCGCTGGTGCTGGCCGTCTGGAAGCGGTGGCGGCCGGTGCTGTTCGTGGTGCTGGCCCTCGTCGGGGAGCTGAGCCTCTTCCTCGCCTCGGCCCGGGTGGTGGACCGGCCCCGCCCCGCGGTGGAGAACCTGGACGGGCAGATGCCCACCTCGTCCTTCCCGTCCGGACACATCGCGGCGACCACCTGCCTCTGGCTGGTCATCGCGATCATCGTGTTCGTCCGGACCGACCGCTGGTGGCGCTGGCTCTTCGTGGCGCTGGCCGTGATCATGCCGGTCGGGGTGGCGGTCTCCCGGATGTACCGGGGGATGCACCACCCGACCGACTTCATGGGCGCGCTCATCCTCAGCGGCCTGTGGATCGGCCTGCTCTACTGGGTCATCCGGCCCAACGCCGACGTCGAGCAGGGCAACCGCCCGGAGATCGAGTCGGAACAGGTCGACGAGCTGGACGACGAGCTGGCCAAGGCCGGTCGGCCGGACTGAGCTGCGGCCGTGCTGCGGGTGATGACCTGGAACATCAGGACCGGAGGTCGGGACCGTGGCGGCCCCGACCGGCGGGACCTGGTGGCCCGGGTCGTCGCCGCGCAGGCCCCCGACGTGCTGGCCGTGCAGGAGCTGCGCGGCTTCGACCGGCCGGGGGCGCTGGCCGGGTTCGCCGACCGGGTGGGGATGCGGGGGCACCTGGCCCGCACCTGCTTCGGCCAGCCGGTGGCCGTACTGGTCCGCCCGCCGTGGCCGACCCGGTCCGCCGGGCCGGTCCGTCGGCCGTTCCACCACGCGGCGCAACGGGTGGAACTGGGCACCACCGCCGGCCCGCTCACGGTGCTCAGCGCGCATCTCGACCCGTACACCGGGCTGCGGCGGCGGATCGAGGCCGGTTGGCTCGCCGGGGCGCTGCGCCGCGCGCCGGGGGAGTTGGTCCTGCTCGCCGGTGACCTGAACACCCTCGACCCGGGCACCGACCACACCGACCGGGTGGCCCGGCTGCCGGTGGCGTACCGGCGGCGGCACCTGCGCCGCGACGGGCGGACGGTGGACACCCGGGCGGTGGCCCGGCTGCTCGCCGCCGGCCTGGTCGACCTCTGGACCCACCACGCCGCCGGGCCGGCCGAGCGGACCCGTGCGGGCGGGCCGGTCGATCCGACGGCCGTTGGCGGGCCGGTCGAGGACGGGCTGACCGCGCCGACCCGGCACGGCGGCGGTGTCGAGTTCTCCGGCATGCGGCTGGACTACCTGTTCGGCAGCCCGGCGCTCGCCGCCCGGCTGCGGGCGGTCCGGGTGGTCCGGGGCGGCGACACCGAGTACGCCTCCGACCACTACCCGGTCGTCGCCGAACTGGACCTCGACCCGGCCTGAGCAGGACCGGACGGCTGGTGTGGCGCAACGGTGATCCTGACCGTGGGGCCTGGGGCGTGGCCGCCACCGGCCGCCCGCGTGGCCGGAGCCGGCCGGGTCGCGTCGTCAGAGGACCAGGTTGACCAGGACGGTCAGGACGATCGAGGCGAGTACCGAGAAGAGGATCATCAGCAGGCAGCCGAGGCCGCCGCCGAGGGGTCGGATCTCTGTGTCACCGAAGCGCATGGTTTCACCCTGCCGGAGTCGGGACGAGCAGGTCGCGGATCGCGTCGGCCACCCGCCCGGGGGCGGTGGTGAGCACGTTGTGGGCGGCGTCGGACACGGTGACCAGTCGGGCGTCCGGCACCAGCCGGGTGACCTCGGCACGCCACCGGGGCGGCACGATCGGGTCCTGCTCCCCGGTCAGCACCAGGGTGGGGGCGGTGATCCGGACCAGGTCCGCCTCCACCGCGTGGCGTACCGAGTGCGAGACGGTGGCGGCCACCCGCCAGGGCCGGGCGTCGAGGACGTCGCGGCACAGGATCGGCACCTGCCAGAGCGGCTCCCGCAGGCAGTCGACCAGCCACCGTCCGACCAGCCCCCGGCGGGACCGGGCGGTCGGGTCGCTGGTCGGACCGGCCAGCACCAGCGCCCGGACCGCCCCGGGGCGGGCGACGGCGAGAGCGGCGGCCACCTCCGCGCCGAACGAGTGCCCGACCAAACAGACCGGAGGCAGCCGGTACGCGTCGAGCCAGGCCGCCAGGTGGCCGACGTGCCGCCGGAGGTCGTAGGCGCGGCCGGGGCGGGCGCTCAACCCGAAGCCGGGCAGGTCCGGCACGTACACCGGGTGGGTGGTCCCGAGGGTCTCGGCCAGCGGGGTGAGGTAGCGGTGCGAGACGGCCAGCCCGTGCACCAGCACCACCGGTGCTGTCCCGGTGTCCGGGTCGACGCTGCGCCGGGTGTGCGTACGGAGCCGGTCGACGAGGCGGAACTCGCTGGTCAGCGCCGCTCTCCGCCGGGGCACGTCCGGCTTCGGGCTGACACCGGCCGTGGGGCGGGCCGGCACCGTACCCCCATCCGGGCCGGCGGCCGGGTGGGCCGCCGTGTCCCCACCCAGGCCGGCGGTCGGGCGCGGTGCAGCGAGGGCACGCCGCAGGGGGCCGGAGCCGGTCGGGTCCGGGTCGGGACCGGTACGCGACCCGTCCCGACCGGCCACCGTGGTCACAGTTCGCGGAGCCGGGGCAGCAGTTGCTCCGGCGCCCAGTCCAGGAACATCGGCTGGCTGTCCCCGCCCACCTGGACGATCGCCACGTGCGTGAAGCCGGCGTCGACGAAGGCGCGGAACGCCTCGACGTGCCGCTCGACGTCGGGGCCGCAGGGGACGCCCTCGGCGACGTCCTCCTCCCGGACGAACTGGGTGGCGGCGGCGAAGGCGTCCGGGTCGGGCAGGTCGGCGTTGACCTTCCAGCCGTTGCCGAACCAGCGGAACTGGTCGTGCACGATCTTGCGGCACTCGGCCTCGTCCGGGCCGTAGCAGATGGCCACCTGGCCGTAGCGGGGCTGCCCCGCGCCGCCCGCGTCGTCGTAGAGCTGGATGATCCGGGAGTCGGGTTCGGTGGCGACGATCCCGTCGGCGTACTCGGCGGCGAGCGCGGCCGACGACGGCCCGGACGCGGCCACGGCCATCGGGACGGGGCGTTCCGGCCGGTCCCAGACGAAGGCGTCGGGGACGTCGAAGTGGTTGCCGGAGAAGGTCAGCGTCTCGCCGTTGAGCAGGGGCCGGATGATCTGGAGCGCCTCGGAGAACATCTCGTGCCGCTGCTGCACGTGCGGCCAGCCACCCACCACGTGCTCGTTGAGGTTCTCCCCGGCACCGAGGCCGAGGGTGAACCGGCCGTCGGACAGCACGCCGATGGTGCTGGCCTTCTGCGCGACCACGGCCGGGTGGTAGCGGCGGATCGGGCAGGTCACGAAGGACATCAGCTCGGCCCGGCTGGTGGCGTGGGCGACCGCGCCCAGCACCGACCAGGCGTAGGGGGAGTGGCCCTGGGCGTCGAGCCACGGGTAGTAGTGGTCGGACATGACCAGCTGGTCGAAGCCGGCGGCCTCCGCCCGTACCGCGTGGTCGACCAACTGCTTGGGACCGGTCTGTTCGCACATCAGGGTGTAGCCGACGCTGACCATCCTGGTTTCTCCTTCCGGGAGACGATCGTCACCGGATACCCCTGCCCGGTGCCGGTCAACCTCGGTCGCCGCCGCATCACCCGACGGGGTGCCCACCGCTGGCGGCCCGCCGGTCCGGCGGGCCGCCCTTGACGGTGCCGGTGCCAGCGTCTAGCCTCCGACTTAACCGGTTCAGGCTGGTGGTGTCACATCCTGTGGTGGGGATGAAGGCCCCCGGTGGCGACCCGCGTCCGGCGTGGGTCGCCACCGGATCCGCCGCGAAAAGCCCGGTTACTTAACCGGTTGCCTTCCCGATCCCATCGGCCTACGCTGATCCGCACGCGGCCAGGGAGTCAGGCGGCGGCTGTCGGGCTACAGTCGAGCGCCACCGTCACCAGCATCGCCACCCCGCCAGGGCAACGGGGTCGACCCTTCCTGAGGAAACCCATGAAGAAGCGACTCTCCGTCGCCGCCGTCGCCCTGCTCACCGTCCTCACCGCCGTGTTCGCGTTCGGGCAGCCGGCCCAGGCCGCGGCCGGTTTCACGGTCTCCGGTGGCAAGCTGTACGACGCCAACGGCACCGAGTTCGTCATGCGGGGCGTCAACCACGCCCACACCTGGTACCCGCAGCAGACCACCTCCTTCGCCAACATCAAGGCGCTCGGCGCGAACACCGTGCGGGTGGTGCTGGCCAGCGGCGACCGCTGGACCAAGAACACCGCCGCCGACGTCAGCAACGTCATCTCGCTCTGCAAGGCCAACAAGCTGATCTGTGTGCTGGAGGTGCACGACACCACCGGTTACGGCGAGCAGGCCGGGGCGATCACCCTGGACCGGGCGGTCGACTACTGGCTGAGCATCGCCAGCGCCCTTCAGGGCCAGGAGCGGTACGTCATCGTCAACATCGGCAACGAGCCGTACGGCAACCAGGGGTACGCCACCTGGGCCACCGACAACGCCAACGCCATCAAGCGGCTGCGGGCCGGCGGGCTCACCCACACGATCATGGTGGACGCGCCGAACTGGGGTCAGGACTGGTCGTTCACCATGCGGGACAACGCGGCCGGGGTGTTCGCCGCCGACCCGCAGAAGAACACCGTCTTCTCCATCCACATGTACGGCGTCTTCGACACCGCCGCCGAGATCAGCGACTACCTGGGCCGGTTCCGCACCGCCAAGCTGCCCATCGTGGTCGGTGAGTTCGGCTTCGACCACTCCGACGGCAACCCCGACGAGGACGCCATCCTGGCGTACACCCAGGCCAACGGGATCGGCTACCTGGGCTGGTCGTGGAGCGGCAACGGTGGCGGCGTGGAGTACCTGGACATGACCACCAACTTCAACCCGGCCGCCCTGACCACCTGGGGCCAGCGGATCTTCAACGGGGTCAACGGCATCAAGTCGACCGCGAAGGAGGCGTCGGTCTACTCCGGCACCACCCCGCCACCGACCACCCCGCCGACCACGCCGCCCACGACTCCGCCGACCACCACCCCGCCGCCGACCACCGCGCCGCCGACCACCCCGCCACCGGCCGGTGGTTGCACGGCGACCTATGCGGTCACCGGCTCCTGGCAGGGCGGCTTCCAGGGTGAGGTGCGGGTGACCGCCGGCAACGCGGCCATCAGCGGCTGGACGACGAGGTGGACCTTCGCCAACGGCCAGACCGTCACCCAGTCCTGGAACGCCACCGTGAGCAGCAGCGGCAGCACGGTGACCGCCCGCAACGTCGACTACAACGGCCGGCTCGGCGCCGGGGCCAGCACCGCCTTCGGCTTCATCGGCAGTTGGAACGGCAGCAACCCGCTGCCCACGGTGACCTGCACCGCGAGCTGACCTCCTCCGCACCACCGGTGGCCGGGTCCGCACGGACCCGGCCACCCGCCTTCCCGGTACGCCCACCGCATCCCGCCGATAGACCGGAGTCAGTCGACGGCGTCGACCTCCAGCAGCAGCGCCTGCTCCGGGTGCAGGGCCGGCAGGTGCAGGCCCACCGTGGCCAGCACCGCACCGCCCAGCGTCACGGCGGGCAGCCAGCCGGGGGCGGTGATCTGCAACATGGCCGGCTCCGGCACCCCCTCGGCCGGGCGGACGGCGTACCGCCGGGCCGGGTCGAGGCCGGGTAGGCGGACCGGCCCGGGGGTCTGCGTGACGGAGGTGGCCAGCCGGGACACCGCGTACACCGCGCGGGACCGGTCGTGGGCCACCACCCCGTGCGCCTGCACGGCCGGGTCCGGGTGGTCGAGCCGGACCACCCGGCCGGTGTGCAGCAGCGGCCGGAGCCGCTTGTGCAGGGCCACCCAGGCGGCCAGTTCGGCCCGCTCGGCGGTGCTGATCGCGCCGATGTCCCACTCGATGCCGTGGTGGCCGAAGAGCGCGGTGACCGCCCGGAAGCCCAGGTCGTGCACCCGACCGGTGGTGTGCGAGCGTCCCGGGCCGATGTGTGTGCCGATCAGCTCCGGGGGCAGCAACAGGCCGGTCCACCGCTGGATCGACAGCCGTTCCAGCGCGTCGTTGCAGTCGCTGGCCCAGACCCGGTCGGTGCGCCGCAGGATCTCCAGGTCCACCCGGGCGCCGCCGGACGAGCAGCTCTCGATCTCCAGGCGCGGGTGCCGGGCCCGCAACTCGTCGAACAACCGGTAGGCCGCCAGGGTCTGCGCGTGCACCCCGGGCCGTCCGGCGTGCCCGGCCTCGGTGAGGTCCCGGTTGTGGTCCCACTTGAGATAGTCGATCCCGGGGTACTCGGTCAGCAGCGCGTCGAGCCGACCGAGCAGGTGCGCGTACGCCGCCGGGTTGACCAGGTCGAGCACCTGCTGGTGCCGCCACGGCAGGGGCAGCCGGCCGGGCGCGGTGAGCACCCAGTCGGGGTTGGCCCGGAACAGGTCGGAGTCGGGGTTGACCATCTCCGGTTCGACCCAGAGCCCGAACTGCATGCCGTGCCCACGGACGTGGTCGACGAGCGGTCCCAACCCGGTGGGCCAGATCTCGGCGTCGACCTGCCAGTCGCCCAGGCCGGCCCGGTCGTGCCGGCGGCCGGTGAACCAGCCGTCGTCGAGGACGAACCGCTCCACCCCCACCTCGGCGGCCCGGTCGGCGAGCGCCCGCAGCCGGTCCAGGTCGTGGTCGAAGTAGACCGCCTCCCACACGTTGAGGGTGACCGGGCGCGGTGTGCCGGGGTGTCCCGGGCGGGCGCGCAGGTGGGTGTGCAGCACGTCGCTGAGCCCGTCCAGCCCGGCGGTGGAGTGCGCCGCGTAGAGCAGCGGGGTGGCGTACTCGTCGCCGGGGCCGAGGACGATCTCGCCCGGGGCGAGCAGTTCCCCGCCGCCCAGGGTCGACTCCCCGGTCGGACGCCGTTCGGCGGCGGTCACGTGGTCACCGCTCCATGCGGTGTGCACCGCCCACACCTCGCCGTGGCCGAAGCCGAACCCGGTGCTGCCGGCGACCAGCAGCAGGGTGGCGTCGTGCCCGGTGCGGCCGTGCCGGCCCTCGCGGACCCAGGCGCCGAGCGGCCACGGGTGCCGCTGCGGCGCGCGTTCGCGGCACCAGCGCCCGGTCAGGTCGAGCAGTTCGGTGGCGACCGCCGGCACCGGCAGCACCGGCGTCAGCTCGCGTACCTCGTAGGGCTGGTCGGCGTCGTTGCGCAGCCGGTGCCGCAGGGTCAGCAGCCCGGTCGGGTCGAGGGTGAGCTCGACGGTCAGGCTCAACCCGACGCCCGGGTCCGACGCCCGCACGGTCACCCGCGCCGCGTCGTCCCCGTCGTCCCGGTCCCCGTCGTCCCCGTTGACGTCCTCGTCCCTGTCCCCCTCCTCGTCGACGTCGAGGCTGTCGAGCCGGAAGGCGGTGGACCAGTCCCGGCCGGCGCGGTGGCCGGCGAGGCCGGGCCGGCCGCTCCAGCCGGCGCTCGCCTCGGGCAGCAGGGACAGCACGGTCGGCGCGTCGAAGCTGCTCGGCACCACCGGCGGCACGGTGGCGTCGACCAGGGCTGGCAGGTCGTCGGTGGGCACCGGGCCGAGGTCGGCCCCCCAGTGCGCGACCCGGGGCAGCCCCGGGCCGCGCGCGTCGAGCACCAGGCTGGTGCGGCCCCGGCGCAGGTGGAGCACGGTGGGAAGGGTCATGGCGTTCATCTCCGGATCGGGGCACGTCGGCGGTACGGCACGACGGCGGTATGGGCACGTCGGCGGTACGGGCACGTCGGCGGTACGGGCACGACGGCGGCGTCGTCACTGTCGTTGCGGCGGCCAGGGGGACATCATTCGGGTGAGAGCGATATGCCTGGTGGTCATATTTATGCCCGCCAGGCATATCGCTCTCACGTCATCCATGCCCCCCACGCAGTCGGATACCCCAGCGTCGTGCCAGTGCCAGTGCCAGTGCCAGTGCCAGTGCCAGTGCCAGTGCCAGTGCCGGTGGGGCGGGCGGCGGGCGGGTCAGCCTTTGGACGCCCCCAGGGTCAGGCCCTTGACGAACTGCTTCTGCAACAGGAAGAAGATCACCAGGGTGGGGACGGCGACCAGCACCGAGCCGGCCGACACCAGGTTGTTGTCGGTGAAGAACTCGCCGCGCAGGTTGTTCAGCGAGCTGGTGACCGGGAACTTGTCGCCGGTGCGCATCAACACGGTGGCCCAGAAGAACTCGTTGTAGATCCAGGTCACCTCCAGGGTGGCCAGGGCCGCCAGCGCCGGCCGGCACAGCGGCATGGTCACCTGCCAGTACTGCCGCCAGATGCTCGCCCCGTCCACCATGGCCGCCTCGTACAGGTCGCGGGGGAGCGCCTTCATGTAGTTGCTCAGCACGAAGACACAGAAGCCGCACTGGAAGGCGACGTTGACCAGGATCAGACCCCAGTAGCTGTCGTAGAGCAGCTCGGAGTCGCTCATGAACTCGGGCAGCGGGACCTCGGTGAAGATCCGGAACAGCGGGATCAGCAGCGCCTGCTGGGGCAGCAGGTTGGCGGCGGTGAAGAGCCCGAGCAGGACGATGTTGAGCTTCCAGCTGAACCGGGCGATCACGAACGCCACGCAGGAGGCGAGGAAGAGCGTCAGCAGCACCGCCGGGACGGTGATGTAGACCGAGTTGAGGAAGTGCTTGCCGAACTCGGCGGTCCGCCAGGCGGTGACGTAGTTGTCCAGGGTCCACCCGCCGAACGAGACGTACCCGTTGGTGGCGGTGTACTCGTAGGAGCGCAGCGAGGTCAGCACCGCCCAGAGGATCGGGAAGAGCCAGCCGACGGCGACCGCGCCGAGGAACAGGTGCAGCACCACCCGGGCGGGACGCAAAGGCCGACGGCGCGGGGCCGGCTCTGCCGCCGGCTCCGACACCGGTGCACGGGTGGTGGTCGACGCGCTCATCGCCGGTTCTCCCTCATGACGACGGCCAGGTAGATGGTGATGAAGACCAGCGACACGGCCAGCATGATGGTCGCCAGGGCGGAACCGAAGCCGATCCGGCTCGCCTCGCCGACCACGTTCTGGGTGACCAGGGCGGAGATCAGCTCCAGGCCGTTGCGCCCCTTGTTGATCACCCAGACCAGGTCGAACGCGCGCAGTGACTCGATCACCGTCACCACCAGCACGATGATGTTGATCGGCCGCAGCACTGGGAAGACCACCCGGAAGAAGGTGCTGGTCTCCGAGGCCCCGTCGACCGAGGCGGCCTCGCGCAGCGACGGGTCGACGCCCTTGAGCCCGGCCAGGTAGAGCAGCATGATGTAGCCGACGTGCCGCCAACCGGCCGCGACCAGCACCGCCCAGATATTGACGTTCGGGTCGCCGTACCAGTCGGTCTGGCTGCCCAGGACGGCGTTGAGCAGCCCCTGGTCGCGGGAGTAGATGAGCTGCCAGACGAAGCCGATCAGCGCCAGCGAGAGCACCACCGGCAGGTAGAGCGCGGTCTGGTAGAACCGGCTGCCCCGGATCTCCTTGTCGAGCAGCACGGCGAGGAACATCCCGAACGGGGTGGCCACCACGAACAGCGCGGCCAGCCAGAGCAGGTTGTTCTGCATCGCCGGCACGAACGGCGGGTAGATGTTGATCACGTCGGAGTAGTTGCGGGTGCCGACCCAGTCGATCTCGCCCAGGGGGCCGATGCCGTCCCAGTCGGTGCCGGAGAGCGCCACGGTGGCCAGCGCGGGCAGCCAGACCAGGGCCACCACCAGCAGCAGCGGTACGACCACCATCAGAGTGATGACCACGCGGTCGGTACGGGACAGGAGCCGTAACCGCCGGCCTCGACCACCCCGTACGGGGGCGGTCGGGGCCGGCGACGCCACGGCGTGATCCGTCTGGATCAGGGGCAGGTCGGACACGACGGTCCTCCCCCTCTCGCCGTCAGCTGGTGAAGATCGACTTCTTCTGGTTCTCGATGCTGTTGACCAGCCCGTCGATGTCCCTGGGGTTCTTGATGAACTGCTGGAGCGCCGGGATGATCACCGTGGAGGCGAAGTCCGGCCGGGTGTCCCGGTCGAGGAACTGGGCGATCTCGGTGGCCGAACCGACCAGCTCGGCGGCCTTCTTCTGCAGGGCGGTGTAGCCGCTGGTGTCCGCGCCGCTGTTGGCGACCAGGGTGGTCGGGTCGTTCTTCACCGTGATGTCGGCGGCCTCCTTCGAGCCGACGAACTCCAGCAGCTTCTTGGCGTTGGCCTCGGACTTCGGCTTGCGGGCCAGCATGTAGCCGTCGATCGGCGCGTCCAGCGCCTTGGCCCCGATGGCGGGGTCGATCTCGGGGAAGGTGAAGAAGTCGATGTCGTCCTGCTCGTCGTTGCCGAACTGCTGGGCGACGAAGAGGCCGAGCAGGTACATGCCGCTCTTCTTCTGCTGCAACGACTGGGCGGCCTCCTGCCAGGTGCGGCCCAGGCTGTCCGGCTGGTGCAGCGGCAGCAGGCCGTTCCAGGTGTCGAAGACCTTCTTCACCTTGTCGGAGGTCCACGCCTCCTTGCCGGCCATCAGGTCGACGTGGAACTGGTAGCCGTTGATCCGCAGGTTGAGGATGTCGAAGGTGCCCATCGCCGGCCAGCCGTCCTTGTCGGCGAAGGCGATCGGGGTCAGGCCGTCCTTCTTCATCTGTGTGCTGAGGGCGGTGAGCTGGTCGAGCGTGGTCGGCACCTGGTAGCCGTACTGCTTCCAGACCGACTTGCGGTAGAACATCGCCCACGGGTAGTACGACGACGGCACGAAGTACTGCTTGCCGTCGTCGCCGGTGGACGCCTTCTTGAACGCGTCGGAGTAGCCGGAGAGCTTGCCCCACACGTCGCTGATGTCGCCGGTGAGGCCCTTGGCGGCGAAGAACCGCATCCGGTAGCCGGCGAACCACATGAACACGTCGTCCGGCTTGCCCTGGAGGTAGTTGTTGATGTTCTCCTGGTAGGTGTTGTGGTCCACCGTGTTGATCTTGGGAGTGACGCCGGACGCGGTGGTGAACCCGTCCATCACCTTGGCGATGACCGCCTTCGGCTGCGGGTCGGACTGGTTCGAGCCGACCGACACCTCCTTGCTGTCGCTGCCCGAGTCGGAGTCGGAGCCGCAGCCGGCGAGCAGCCCGGTGCCGAGCAGCGCGCCCGCGCCGGCCCCGGCGAGCAGGGAGCGTCGGCCGATGCCGGCGACGGAGGGCGGTACGAGCCGGGCCAGGTACTCGGCTTGGGTGCGGGGACGGGACATGGTGCCTCCTGCGGATGAAGAGGTGCGCTGCGCCCGAGGGCCGTCAGTGATGGTGGGGGAGGGTGGTTCGGGAATGCCAACATAGATCCACCGAGAACCAACATGGGCAAACACAAACTCCCGGTGGCGCTTGAAGCTACCCGTCCGTGCCGCGCTGTCAAGAGGGCAGCTCCGGATCGATATCCGAGCGTTGACAGGCGATCCAACAGGTAAACGTTGGAAAATCGACCGATGTTGGAAAGTGTTGACTTGATCGTCCGGTAGGGGCACGCTCTGCTCTCATGCGGCAACACGGCAGCTGGCAGGGCGACGGGATCCACTTCGGCGCCGACTACAACCCCGAGCAGTGGCCCGAGCGGGTCTGGACCGACGACGTGGCCCTGATGCGCCGGGCCGGGGTCACCCTGGTCTCCGTCGGGATCTTCTCCTGGGCACTGCTCGAACCCTCCCCCGGGCGGTACGAGTTCGACTGGCTCGACCGCGCCCTCGACGTCCTGCACACCGGCGGCATCCGGGTCGACCTGGCCACCGCCACCGCCAGCCCGCCGCCGTGGCTGGCCCACCGGCACCCCGAGACGCTGCCCCGGACCGCCGACGGCGCCGTGCTGTGGCCCGGCGGCCGGCAGGCCTACTGCCCCAGCTCGCCGATCTTCCGGGAACGCTCGCTGGCCCTGGTCGAGGCGGTCGCCGACCGGTACGCCGAGCACCCCGCCGTGGTGATGTGGCACGTCTCCAACGAGCTGGGCTGCCACAACGTGCACTGTTACTGCGACGTCAGCGCCGAGGCGTTCCGGGGCTGGCTGCGCGAGCGGTACGGCGACCTCGACCGGCTCAACGACGCCTGGGGCACCACCTTCTGGAGTCAGCGCTACCACGACTGGGCCGAGATCAACCCGCCGCGCGCCGCGCCCACCTTCGCCAACCCCACCCAGCAGCTCGACTTCCTGCGCTTCTCCTCCGACGCCCAGCGCGCCCAGCTCCGCGCCGAACGGGAGGTGCTCAAGCGGCGGGTCGGCCAGCCGGTGACCACCAACTTCATGGTCGGCATGGGCGTGAAGCACATGGACTACCACTCGTGGGCGTCCGACGTGGACCTGGTCGCCAACGACCACTACCTGACCGTCACCGACCCGAACGCCCACCTCGGCCTGTCGTTCGCCGCCGACCAGACCCGGGGCGTCGCCGGTGGCGACCCGTGGCTGCTGATGGAGCACTCCACCAGCGCGGTCAACTGGCAGCCCCGCAACGTCGCCAAGACCCCCGGCCAGCTCCGCCGCAACAGCCTCGCCCACGTGGCCCGCGGCGCCGACGGGGTGCTCTTCTTCCAGTGGCGGGCCTCCCGGGCCGGCGCGGAGAAGTTCCACTCCGCGCTGGTCCCGCACGCCGGCCCGGACACCAAGGTCTTCGACGAGGTCTGCCGGCTCGGCGCCGACCTCAAGGCCCTGGCCGAGGTACGCGGCAGCCGGGTCGAGGCCGAGGTGGCGATCCTGTTCGACTGGGAAGCCTGGTGGGGGGTCGAGCTGGACTCCCACCCGAGCGTCGACGTCACCTACACCGACCGGATGCGGGCGCTCTACGACGCGCTGTGGCGGGCCGGGGTCACCGCCGACGTGGTGCACCCGTCGGCCGACCTGTCCGGCTACCGGCTGGTCCTCGTCCCCACCCTCTACCTGGTCCGCGACGCCGACGCCGAGGCGCTGCGCCGGTACGTCGCCGGGGGCGGGACGGTGCTGGTGACGTACTTCAGCGGGATCGTCGACGAGCACGACCACATCCGGCTCGGCGGTTACCCGGGCGCGTTCCGGGAGCTGCTCGGGGTACGTACCGAGGAGTTCTTCCCGCTGCTGGCCGGTGAGCGGGTCACCCTCGACGACGGGTCCACCGCCGACGTCTGGACCGAGTGGCTGCACCCGGAGGGCGCCGAGGTGGTGGCGTCCTACGAGGACGGACCCCTGCCCGGGGTGCCCGCGCTCACCCGGCACCGGGTCGGCGACGGCACCGCCTGGTACCTGGCCACCCGGCTGGACGAGCCGGCCACCGACGCACTGGTGGCCCGGCTGCTCGCCGGGGCCGGGGTCCGGCCGCCGGTCGCCGCCCCGCCCGGCGTGGAGGTGGTCCGTCGCCGCGCCGACGACCGGTCCTGGCTGTTCGTGGTCAACCACACCGAGGGCGAGGTGACCCTCGACGTGACCGGCACCGACCTGCTCACCGGCCAGCCCTGCGGCGGGGCGCTGCGGGTGCCCGCCGGGGAGGTGGCGGTGGTCCGCGAGGAGCGGGCGGCGACCGGGGTGGTCCCAGCGGCTGAACCACCCCCGGCCGCAGCGGCCTGACCTGCGTACCGTTCCCTCGTCCGCGCGGTTGGGAGGTCCGATGCTCGCTCAGCAACGGCAGAACGCCATCCTGGAGCTGATCCGGCAGCGCGGCGGGGTGCGGGTCAGCCACCTGGTCAGCCGGTTCGGCGTCTCGGACATGACGATCCGGCGGGACCTGGAGGTGCTCGCCGAGCGGGGGCTGGTCGATAAGGTGCACGGCGGGGCGACCCTGGCCGGACCGGGGTCGGCCGAGGAGCCCGGCTTCGCCGCGAAGTCGATCCGCCAGCAGGACGAGAAGCGGGCCATCGCCGGCCGGGCCGCCCGGATGGTCGAGCCCGGGATGGCCGTCGCGCTGTCGGCCGGCACCACCACCGCCGCGCTGGCCACCCTGCTCGGCGACGTCCCCGGGCTGACCGTGGTGACCAACTCGATCCCGGTCGCCGACGCGCTCTACCAGAACCCGCGCGTCGACCAGACGGTGGTGCTGACCGGCGGCATCCGTACCCCGTCGGACGCGCTGACCGGGCCGGTGGCCGAGGCGGCCATCCGTGCGCTCAACGTCGATCTGCTCTTCCTCGGCGTGCACGGGATGAGCCCGCGCACCGGGTTCACCACCCCCAACCTGCTGGAGGCGGCGGTCAACCGGCGGCTGATCGGCGCGGCCCGGCACCTGGTGGTGCTGGCCGACCACACCAAGTGGGAGACGATCGGCATCGCCACCATCGCCCCGCTGGCCGAGGCCGACCTGCTGATCACCGACGCCGGGCTGCCGGCGGACGGCCGCCGGCAGATCGGCGAACAGGTCGGCGAGTTGGTCGTCGTCGAGGTCGACTGACCCCAGCCCTCCAGCCGCCCAGCCGCCCGCCCGCCTGCCCGGCCCGCCCGCCTGCCCGGCCCGCCCGCCTGCCCGGCCCGCCCGCCTGCCCGGCCCGCCCGCCTGCCCGGCCCGCCCGCCTGCCCGGCCCGCCCGCCTGCCCGGCCCGCCCGCGTGCCCGGCTGCCCGCCCGGTCGGGGTCGCACGGCTAGTCGTGGCCGGCCCACGCCACCGACGCCTCCCACTGACACCGGACCCCGGGGGAGATCTTGGAGGATTTCGGCCCCCCAGGGGGCCGTTTGCCACCAAGATCGCCCCGGTAGCCGCTGATCGAGGTGGTGACTGTACGAGGGGTGCAGATCGTCGGGGTGTTGGTGCGTGGGGTGGTGAGTTCTTGGAGAGCTATATTCCTGTCAGGCATGTTCATGACGCACAGGCATGAAGGTCTCCCGCTTGACACCGACCTCACGGTGCTGGGCATTGCCGGCTGGGTGGGCGGACGCTCTTTCCGGTGGAGGTGGCTCCAGTCGATGGCGGTCCGCCGCCGTCGCCACCGGGAAGCCATCGGCTAGGTCTGGACCGGCCGAGGTCGCCCGCACCGCCGGCTGTGTGTGGACCGGCCGAGGTCGCCCGCACCGCCGGCTGTGTGTGGACCGGCCGAGGTCGCCCGCACCGCCGGTACCGGGCAGAATGCCGGGATGGCACTCGACAGGTCCGGGAAGTTGTGGCGCGGGGAGAACGTCGACGACCTCGCCGACTACCTCCGCTACTTCGCGGCGGGCGGCTACCCGGTGGCCACGGTGGTGGAGTCCCGGTGCGGCGGCTGCGACGGCCGTGCCTTCCGCGTCGACATCGACGAGGAGGAGGCGACCCGGCGGACCTGCCTCGCCTGCGGTGCGGTCGCCTTCATCGGCGACAGCGCCGACTACTGGAACGAGACGTGTCACGACTCCTGCTCCTGCCCCTGCGGGGGTGAGGAGTTCGCTGTCGCGGTCGGCTATGCGCTCCACGCCGACGGCGAGGTGCGCTGGATCAGCGTCGGCCTGAGGTGCCTCGACGACGGCACGCTCGGCGTCTACGCCGACACGAAGATCGACTACCTTCCGTCACGTCACCTCCTCGACTAGGCGTGAGGCGGGCGGCCCGTTCAAGGCACCCAGCAGCGCCGGTAGGCCACCGTGGACGAGAGGAAGGCCGCCCAGCTCGCTGAGCCTGACCCAGGCGATGGCGTCGTGCTCGGCGGGCGCACGGTTGGTGGGGGAGCCGAGCCAGGCCCCGACGTGCCAGACAGCCACGTTCACCGCGCTTTCGCCGCTGCCGGACCGCAGGTCGCCCAGCCGGGAGCAGGACTCCGCGACGATCTCGACGCCCACCTCCTCGCGCAGCTCACGGGCGAGGGCCTGGCGTTCGGACTCGTCCGCCTCGACGTGGCCGCCGGGCAGGTCCCAGAGATCCGGGTACGCCCGGCGGGCCGGACTGCGGTGTACCAGCAGGACCGTGTCGTCCACCACGAGTGCGCCACAGACGACGATGTGCATGCCGGCATTCGAACACAGGGGCCTGACAGTCGGGCCATGGCCGGGCGCGGTCGTCCGAAATTCGGTGTCGCCGGGGTCGCGGACCCCGGTATACCGGGCAGATGCGTGAAGAGGTGCTGCCCGGCGGTAACACCACCGGTGCCGTGTTGATCGACGGTGTCGTCCACAAGCGGGCGTCGCGGTGGACGGCCACGGTGCACGCGGTGCTGCGACATCTTCAGGACGCCGGGTTCGACGCCGCTCCCCGCGCGCTCGGTTTCGACGACCAGGGCCGCGAGATGCTCAGCTACCTGCCGGGGGAGACGATCGGCGGCCGGGAGCCCTGGCCCGACTGGGCTACGTCGGACGCGATGCTGGTCCAGGTCGGCCGGTGGCTGCGCCGGGTCCACGACCTGACCGCCGGCTTCACCCCGCCGCCGGAGGAGTGCTGGTTCGTCGGCCGCACGATGGACCCCGGGCTGGTCGTCGGGCACCAGGACGCCTCCCCGTACAACGCGGTGGTGGACGGCGACCGGCTGGTCGGGTTCTGTGACTGGGACACCGCCGGCCCGTCGTCCCGGGAGTGGGATCTGGCGTTCTCGGCGCTGACCTGGGTGCCGCTGGCCGCACCGCGCGACGGCAGCCCGGTGGGCGACGACGACCTGCGCGAGCCGCTCCCGCCGGCTGCGTCTGCTGCTCGACGCGTACGGCTACGCGGGCGACCGGGGCGGGTTCGCTGCCGCCGTACCGCAGCGGGCCCGGCGGCAGGCGGACGTGATCCGTCATCTGGCCGACGCCGGGGACGTCGCGGCGACCGCTCTGCTGCCCGTGGCGGCCCTCCTCGAACGGTCCGCGACCGACGTCGAGGCCCTCCCGGTGACCTTCTGGACGCACTGACCCCCGGGGCGGCGGGGTCGGCGTCACCGGCACCGTCAGTCCCGGGGGCGGGCGGCGGCCGCGGCGACGGTGCCAGTTCCTCTCCGGTGAAGCCGGCGCGGCTCAGCACCGCCAGGGACGTGTTCTGCCAGCCCGCCTCCGGCACCTCCCGCGCCAGGGGGTCGGTACCAGGACGGAGCGGGAGGTGCCGGCCCTCACGAACGGGTCGGCGGCGTGGTGGCCGGCGCGGTGAAGAACCCGGCCAGCGAGTCCACCAGGTGCTGCGGAGCGCGGTTGAGCGCGTCGTGGCTGGCGCGCGGCACCACCAGCGTGCGGGCGTGCGACAGCACCCCGGCCAACGCCTCGTTGATCGGCCGGTAGTAGGCCGGGCCGGCCCCGCCGCAGGCCAGCAGCACCTCGGCCGTGACGCCGGCCCACTGCTCCGGCTGCCCGTCGTGCCGCTGGATCAGCGCGCTCTCGTCGAGGGTGGTCGGCAGCAGCTCGCCCATGGTGCGCCCGACCGGGGTCCGCAGGAACAGCCGGCAGAGGGTCGTCCGGACGGCCAGCGGCAGGCGTGACGCGGGCGAGTGGGTGTTGAGGCCGCCGCCGGTGATCGCCAGGGCGCGGGCGATGTCACCCGCCTGCGCCGCCTTCCGCGCGGCGGGCACCCATTCGAGGGGGAACAGGCCGTTGACCTGGATCGCCGCATCGTAGAGGGCGAGCCGTTCGATCGGCAGGTCGCGTGCGGCGGCGCGCAGGGCCACGAAGCCGCCGCCGCTGTGGCCGATCACGTTGCGGACCCCGGTGGCGGTCAGCACGCTGCCGAGGTCGGCGACGTCCTGCTCGCCGTCGTAGGGCTCGGCACGGGCCGCCGCGTCGGCCCGCCCGCGCCGGTTGTAGAGATGCACGGTGAACCGGTCGGCCAACCGCAGCGCCAGCCGCCGGTAGATGTCGATGGTGACGCCGCCCCCGTGCACGACCACGATGCCCGGCCCGCTGCCGACCGAGTGGAGCACGATCTCGGCACCGTCGGCCGCCGGCACCCGCTGGACGCTCCAGTCCTGTTCCATCTCGTCCTCCCCCTGGAAACCGCGAACGACGTTCGCAGTTAGAGTGTAACGGTGTCCTCACCCGATGAGCCAGGGCGTCCGCAGCTCTGGTCCCGACCGGCGCGGGGCCTGCGCGGTCCCGCCCCGACGCACTCCCGGTACGAGATCGTGGCCGCCGCCATCGCGATGGCGGACGCCGACGGCATCGGCGCGGTCTCGATGCGGGCGGTCGCCGCCGCCCTGCACACCGGAGCCGGCTCGCTCTACCGTTACCTGTCCTCCCGGGACGACCTGCTCGACCTGATGGTCGACCGGGCGGCGGGGGAGTTGCGCCCGTACCCGGACGGCAGCGGTGACTGGCTCGACGCGATGCTGCGCCTGGCCCACCGCCAGTTGGCGCTCTACCGCAGGCATCCGTGGCTGGTGGAGATCCTGCCCCGGCCGACCGCCCCCGGCCCGCAGAGCCTGGCCTGGTTCGACCACTGCCTGGCGATCCTGCGGCCGGTGCCGGCGTCCACCGTCACCAAGTTCGAGGCGATCGCCATGATGACCGGGGTGACGTCGCTGTTCGCCCGCCGGGAGTCCGCCGGGCCGCCGGCCGGCTTCGCCGGGATCGACGTGGCGGCGTTCCCGAACCTCACGGCCGCCCTCGCCGCACCCCCGTCACCGCCCGCACCCCGCGACCTCTTCGAGACGACGGTACGCAGCGTCCTGCGCGGACTGCTCGTCGACGACGCCGGATAGGGCCTTGCCCTCCAAGCAGGCCGAGGATTCTGCCAATCCCAAGTCGGAGGATCCTTGGCGATTACGTAACGTCCTTGCCTGCCGATGGATTGACGCCCTTGTCCAGTGTTGTCCACAAAGGGTGTGGTGCCTGTGCCATTTCGATCGGCTCGGCGTTGAATTTTGAGATCACTACACTGCCTTTTGCTGCCTTTCAAGCTTTTGGTGCAGAAGAGGCAATAATTGAACCGACTATAGCGCCCACACATCCGACTGCCAGAGTCGCCATGCCGATTTTCTGAGTGCTATCGGACCCTAGGGTGCCAATCAGGCCCCCGGTCATCACCAGTGCGGCGGAGAAGGTGAGGATCAATCGAGCGTTTCGTTTCTTATTCACGCGCAAACCTTTCAGGCGGGCGGCCCGGCGTATGAAGCCAGGCCGCCCGAAGTAAGTCGTGCTCCGCTAGCAGTTGCCGGACATGTCGCCGATACTCAAAGCTACTCCAGCTCCACCGAGAGAAATCCCCGCCGCAACCAGCGCAGGGGCGGCCGCGCCACCGGTCACAGTCGTACCACCCATCTCGCCTGCGGCCAGAAGGAACTTATGGTGAGCCGCCAGCAGTCCCCATTGTTTTTGGAGTCGCCATCCTTGCTCTCGGTGGCGGCATTTCCGGGACACCTTGGTGAGGGCCGCCGGGAGGGCTGTGAGATTGTTGGGACGGGAGTGGCGGCGCGGGGGTTGATTCTGTGCAACCCACCCCGCGCCGTCACCCGTGGCACGTTCTAACTGTCTTTCCGGAGAGCGAGAATTCCTGCGGCCATCAACAGTGCCGAACTTATCGACAAGCAGATGCCAGTGATATAGGAAGTGCCTGTCCTTCCGCGCGCGACATCAATCATGACACTGGCCGGCGACCCGGCAAGGAGGAGGCCGCCGAGAGCGACGGCCCGTCTGGGGAACGACTTGGAAATCGTTTCAATAGGACTGCCCCTTCGTCGATGCCATGCCCATGCTAGTGCTCCAATTACGAAGCAGCCTGGAATTAATGAGAGAATCTCGACTGCGGGATATAGAATTACCGCCAGCATGACGATAACTGCGCATGCAGCGAGCCAGAGTAAAATGATTGGTGCGCGTGTGGACGAATCAGGTCCTGAACTATTAGGCACCGCCTCTGAATCCTCCCTTCGCAAAGACGCCACCCACGATACCCATAGCTCCACCGATCATGCATTTGAACGCAAGTCCGTCTGCGCTGACATTTCCTTCCTGCGATACTGTGCTCGATACCATGCCACCGACGCATCCGCCAATCGCCCCTACTGCAATCACGAGCAGGCCAGCGCCCGTCAAAGCGAGGCTCAATCAAATTCCGACAACTGCGCCCAGTAGTAGCGACTGCCCGTCGAGCCTATCGCCACCACTCTGCTTATATCCTGCGTAGGTGTAGCGGCTGTCCTCGATGGGGCTGCCGGCTGTCTTGCTGAGTGAATCGGCCCTGTGTTCGGGTTGTGCCAGGCATAGAGGGCGGCCAGCTCGCGACGGCGCAACAGTTTTCAACGGGGCGACGGCAGCCCTCGTGGCGAATCAGCAAGATCTTGGCAGTCGTCCCCGCGCTGCTGCACTTCGACCACCCCGAAGTAACATTATTGCCGCCTGTGGTTAAGTCGCTGCGCTCATGGGGTTGGTCGGACGACTCGAACTGTGGGCCGAATTCCATGGAATCCGGCCCACAGTTCGAACCCTATACTTCCTCAGGGCTCGACTAGCGCTTTCGCTGCTTGAGGCGAGAGATTATGACGGCAGTGAATAGTATAGATAGCCCTACTCCGGCTACGACCAGAAGGATTGTTTCAACAGGGGATTCGCTTCTGTCTTCTGGCCAGATCCACGCGGCGAACAGCATTCCTCCAGTTGCGCCAGCGCCGATGGCAAGAATTAGCTTTTTGTGAATCACCAACAGTCTCCATCATTTTTGCAATCCTCGATACCGCCTCAGATGAAGGCGCCGCCGGCAAGGCCGACCATTCCGGCGCCCGCAAAGGCCGCAGTGAGCGCGACGCCCGTGATGACGGCAGGAGCGAACGCTGCGCCCAATATGGCTGCGCCTACGATGCTGACACCGGTCCAGATGTTTTTTCTCCCTCAGGCTCGATGTAGCTTAACGGGTTGTCGCCGGCGTAGGCGTACCGGTTGTCGTGTTCAGGATTGCCGATGGAGCTGAGGTTGTCCTGTTGGGTGAAGCGGCCCTGCGTCGGGTTGTACCAGCGCTGGCCCAGCTTGGTGAACCCGGTGGTCAGGTCGTACGTTCCGCCGGTGTAGCGGATCAGGTTGGTCTGGCTGAGGTCGTACTCGTCGGTGGTCGTGCCGTTGCCGTACGGGTCGTAGCGGTAGGTGGCCGACACGGTGCCGCCGATCTTGACGCTGGTGCGGTCGCCGTTGCTGTTGTGGGCGTATTCGTAGGTCTTGCCGTTGCCGTACTAGGCATCGCTACTTTCGTCCGAAAGCAACTCGTGCCCGACCCAGGGGCCAACCCAGGGCGACACGGACGTCAGGTACCGGTACGAGCTTTCAGTGACGCGCATCCTTCCTGGTGTGGGCAGCCTGGCAAGCCCATGTGGACACTCCTGTTCATTCCCCGTGGTGGCTGCTGCTGTTGTCGTTGCGCCGCCTGAACAGGCCGATCGTGCTGCGATGAGTGACCCGGTCTGTCACCGTCCGTGCCCGAGACCTTTTTTTGAGGGACGGTACGCGGCATCCAGCCTGGATCGTTCGGTGAGGAAGCCGCGTGAGTCGGCAGTAGGGCTGTCGTGAAGTCGTCATGCCTGTTTTCGATGGTGGGCGTGCCGGCGGGAAGGTCCAGCGCGGCTGCTATTCGTAGCCCTTGACAACCATATCGATGGCGCTTCTTGGTCTAAGGAACGTGCCAGTGAAGCTCGTGGCCCTACCCCGAGCCGTTGTTTCCACCGTTACCACGTCGCCCGTGGTCAGTTCCAGGGTCAACGGCGGACTCCGGAGCCAATCGAGCCGGGCTTGCACGACATGGCTACCCGCACCGATTTCTATCGAAATTCGATCAGAATTTCCCAGCTTTGCGGCTAATTGTCCATCGATATATATGCGAAATTTCCTGCCCGCGCCGATCGTGTCTATTCCCCTGACAAAAATAACGGTCGGCATCCTGTTCATCCTTAGTGCATCGATTTCTGGGGTGGGTAAGGTTGGAATAAGTTCACGGGGGTCTCCGGCGGGCACCCCGGAGATCCCCGTGAACTGGCTGATCTAGCTAATCAAAAAGCCGGCGACGCCCCATGCCGCTTGCTGCGCGGCGTCTCCCCAATTGACGGGCTCGCCCTTTTGGATGTTTTCACACACGGACTTGTAGCCGCCACCGATTGCGGAGCCGGCTGCTACGCCCGCATAAACTGCGCCAGGTCCGAAATATGACAGGGGGGCGGCGATAATTGCGGCAGAAGCGCCGACGACGATCATGCCTCCGAGTTCGCACTCCCAACTCTGCCCGGTGGGATCGATGAAATTGGTTGGGCTGCAGCCTGCGTAGGCGTAGCGGTTACCGTTCTTCGGGTTGCCGATGAAGCTGAGGTTGTCCTGTTGGGTGAAGCGGCCCTGGGCCGGGTTGTACCAGCGCTGGCCGAGCTTGGTGAACCCGGTGGTCAGGTCGTACGTTCCGCCGGTGTAGCGGATCAGGTTGGTCTGGCTGAGGTCGTACTCGTCGGTGGTCGTGCCGTTGCCGTACGGGTCGTAGCGGTAGGTGGCCGATACGGTGCCGTCGGCCTTGACGATGGCGACCGGTGAGCCCAGGGCGTCGAGCACGTAGGCGTGGTCGGCGGAGCCGAGCCGCAGGCCCAGCGGGGTGCCGGTGCCGTCGCGCTCGACGTAGGCGGTGGAGCCGTTGGCCGTCCAGGACTGCAGCCACGGCATGCCGTGCTGGTCCTGCATGCCGTACCGCAGGGTGGCTGTGGCGGTCTGGGTCAGTTCGACCTGGTCGGTGCCGGCGTAGGAGTAGCTGCCGCTGTTGGCGCCGGTCATCTGCTTGGCCGGGTTGTAGGTCACCGGGTTGACCGTCGGCGTGCTGGCCCGGGTCTGGTTGCCCCGGCCGTCGTAGGTGTTGTTGGTGGTGGTGATCTGGTTGGCGGTGTTGTAGGTCAGGGTCTGGGTGGTGGTGCCGTCGACCTTGACGCTGGTGCGGTTGCCGTTGCTGTTGTAGGCGTACTCGTAGGTCTTGCCGTTGTAGTCGGTGGCCTTGGTGAGCCGGTTGGCCTTGTCGTAGGTGAACTGGCTGACCACACCGCTGACCTCGTCCTTCTGCCACTGGCGCAGGCCGGTGTCGTCGGCCTTGGCCGTCGAGCAGGGCTGACCCGAGGTGTACTCCGCGTGGCAGTAGGTGACGTCGAAGACGGTGGCCGGGCTGGCCGAGTTGCGGGTGGCGGTGATCCGGGTCGGCCGGTTGGACTTGTCGTACGTGGTCTGGGTCCGCAACGCCCAACTGCTGTTGGTCTCGTTGGTGGCGAAGTACGTGTAGGTGCGGTTGCCGTCCTTGTCGTACTGGAAGTTGTAGCGGGTGCCTCCGGCGGTGTCCATCCGGACCAGCCAGTTGCGGGTGTTGTAGTAGTACGTCGTGGTACCCCGACCATCGGTCAGCCCCACCAGGTTGCCCACTGCGTCCGGCACGTAGGTGAGGATGCCACCGCCGGGGTTGTTCCGCTCGCGGAGCCGGTTGAGATTGTCGTACGACCAGGCCGTGGTTCCGGTGGCGTCGACCCGGGTGAGCAGGTTGCCGGTGCCGCCGTAGTCGTAGGTGACCGACGGCTGCGTGCCGCAGCCCGAGTAGTCGATCTGGGAGATCCGGTCGTCCAGGGTGTAGGTGTAGCTGGTGGTGCAGCCGTCGCTGACGGTCTTCAGCCGCCCGTACGGGTCGTACGTCATGGTCCTGGTCGCCAGGCCGTTGCCGGTCGGCGGGGTGACCGTGGTGAGCTGCTTGCTGCCGTCGTAGCTGTAGTTGGTGGGGTTGCCGGTGTTGGCCGGGTCGGTCGAGGTCTTGACGGTGCCGTCGGAGTTGTAGTCGACCTCGGCCTTGGCGGCGAGGGCGTCGGCGGTGGAGGTGCGGTTGCCCGCGCCGTTGTAGGTGTAGGTGGAGCTGTTGCTCTGGGTGTCGATCGAGGACGACGGCTGGAAGTTCGCCGTCGGGTTCGTCGAGGTCGCGGCGTTGGCGTAGGCGGCGGAGGCGCTGGCCCCGGTCGGGGACTCCGACTTGGTCATCGACTCACCGGCGTTCGCGCCGAATGTGTTGGTGACCGTGGAGTTCTCGGGGCTGACCGAGGTCGCCACGTCGCTGTACGGCGTGTAGGTCTTGCTCTGCTCGTTGCCGGCCGGGTCGGTCGCCTTGGTGACCCGCTTGTTGCTGTTCAGGTCGTAGGTGGTGTGCGGCACCGCCGAGACCGCCAGCGAGATGTCCTGCCGGGCGTCGGCGACCAGCGTCTGGCTGGAGCTGGGGTATGCCAGCCGGGTGGTGGAGCCCTGCATGGTGGCGTTGTCGGTGACCTGGGTCAGCGAGGTGACCCGGTGCTGGCCGTCGTAGGTGATGGTGACGTAGGTGTTGTCCTTCGTGGTGATCTTCGTGAGGTCACCGGCGGTGTCGTACTCGAACAGCACCTTGCGCCAGGTCGCCGACTGGATCTTCTGGAGGCGGCCGTTGCCGTCGTAGGCGTACGACACCTCCCGCCAGCTGCCGTCGCTACCGGTCTGCCGGTATTTGCTGATCTTGCCAGCGGTCCACGTCGCCGCCGCCGTACGCGCTGCGGTGGGGCCCCGGTCGGAGGTGATGCCGGTCATCTGTCCGCCGCTGTAGGCGACGTCGGTGACGTTGTCGTTGCGGTCCTCGGTCTTGTCCAGCAGCCCGTCGGAGCCGAAGAACAGCTTCCGGCCGCTGTCGTGCTCGGTGAGCTTCCAGCCGCTGCCGTTGTGCGCCAGGGTGGCCTTGAACTCGCCAGGCGTGGAGTAGCCGGAGCCGGAGGCGGTGAACTTGCCGACCACGCCGTCGGCGGCGGCGTACGTCACCGAGTCGTCGTCGGCCGGGTAGAGCTTGACGTCCTGGCCAGCCCGGGTGCGCCAGCCCGCGCCGTGCGCGCCGGTGGCCAGATCGCTGCCCAGCAGCAGGCTGTTGAAGGTGGCGCCGACAGTGACGTCCCCCGCGACGCCCGGCAGCGTGAGTTCGGTGCTGCTCAGCATCAGGTTGCCCGAACCGACGTTGACCTTGGCCTGTAGCCGGTCACTGAGCGAGAACGACAGTTGGGTGGCGTTGCGCACCGGCCCGGTGCCCTTCGGCACCGACGGTGCGGCCCCGGCGAGTGAGGCGCCCCGGGACCGGGTGGTGTCCGGCGTGTCGAAGAGCCACACCGAGGACTTCGACTTCGGGGACACGACGGGCTTGCCCGCCCCGTCCCGGCCGGCGGGCGCCGGTGCGGCGGCGGTCGCCGCCCCACCCGACGGAATTGCCAGTGCTGATGTGGTCAGCAGGGCGGACAACATCCCCGCGACCATGGTGCGTTGACCCACAAATATCTCCCCGATGAATCCAGTGGACGGATTTCCACTGGTGTGGAGCCATGCCGAAAAACCGCACGGTGAACCGGGCGGACCCGGTCCAGGGCGGGCGTGACCGACACCCGGATGGACGGGTGTCGGGGAACGGCCGAGAGTCAGGCGGGCGAGGTGTCTTCCCGGCGGGTCGCGGAGTGCCCCGCCTGTGCCGTGGCGGGAAGTTCCGCCAGCGTGGCCAGGTCGTGGTTGACGCGGCGCGCGGCCCGCACGATGGCGGACACCACGATGGCCAGGAAGAGGGAAATTGCTACGAGCGCGAGGGCGGCGGTCATCCGCATGCCCCCGGGCACGCCAAGAATTGGCGACGATTGTTCACTGCTGCACCGAGTCCCCGTGTCGATCGCCTGTCGGCGACCATGGAAAGATCATTCGCTGTCTGGACAGTGGTCCATGAAGGTCGCGACTCGACACACGACCGGATCCGCGAACAGCCCCCGTGTTTCTATTGCTGTCCGACAAGCGTCTGGTCACGACGTTATCCATCGATCAAATAGCTGTCAATAAAAAACACAACCAGGCAGGAGGAAAGCCTGATTTCTCATCTAAACGGACGTATGAGTTACTCTCCGTGCCCTGCCTGCCCGTCGATGGTGGACGACGCCTGCCCGCCGTCATGATTCCCGGCCGCCTCGGCGCTGACGCCATCGGGATCGGATCGTCTAGGGTCTATGGGTGACCCTGCCGAAGGTCGACACGCCGTCCACGCCGTCCGGGCGACGCCGCCCGCCGGGCACCCCGTCCATGGTGGCGCTGGTGCTGCTGACCGGGGTGGGGCCGTTCGCCACCGACGCGTACATCGCCGCCCTGCCCGAGCTGCGGCGCTCCCTGGAGACCAGCGCCACCGTGGCGCAGCTGACCCTGACCGCCTTCATCGTCGGGATGGCCGCCGGCCAGCTCCTGCTCGGGCCGGTCAGCGACGTCCGGGGCCGGCGGGGCATCGTGGTGGCGAGCACCCTGGTCTTCGCGCTGCTCTCGCTGGTCTGCGCGGTCGCCCCGACCGGCTGGCTCCTGGTCCTCGCCCGGCTCGGCCAGGGTGTCGCCGCCGGCACCGGGCTGGCGCTCGGCCGGGCCATGGTGACCGACGCCTGGCAGGGAGCGCAGGCCGCCGCCCGGTTCGGCAGCATCGCCTCGGTGACCTTCCTCGGTCCGGTGCTGGCACCCGCCGTCGGCGGGGTGATCCTCGACCACGGCACGTGGCGTACTGTCTTCTTCGCGCTCACCGGGCTCGGGGCGGTGATGGCGGTGGCCGCGCTGGTCGGGCTGCCGGAGACGCTGCCCGCGCACCGCCGGCAGGCCGGCGGACCACGCCAGGCGGTGGCACGGATGACCGACCTGCTGCACGACCGGTTGTTCCTCGCCCATCTCGCCGTGCTCTGCCTGGCCGTCGCCGGCTTCTTCACCTACATCGGTGGGTCGTCGTTCGTCTTCCAGACCGTCTACCGGGTGGACGAGGCTGGCTACACGCTCGTCTTCGCCACCAACGCCGCCGGGATGGCCGCCTCCGGGCTGCTGTTCCGGGTGCTGGTGGTGCGGGTCGGCGCGGCCCGGCTGCGGGCGGTCGGGGTGGCCGCGTCCACCGTGGCCACCCTCGCCCTGCTGGTCGTCGCCCTGGTCGACAGCCGGGCCGCGTTGCCGCTGGCGGTGCCGTGGGCGCTACTCGCCGTGGTGGTCACCGGGATGGGCCTGACCCTGCCGGCGACCACCGCGCTGGCCCAGGAGGCGGGCCGACGCTCCGCCGGCACCGCCGCCGCCCTCCAGGGTGGCCTGGGCTTCCTGGCCGGCGCGCTGGTCACGCCCCTCACCGGTCTCCTCGGGTACGCCACCCTGCTACCCATGGCGTCGGTGATGGCGGTCTTCTTCGTGGCGGCGTCCGGGGCGCTGATCCTGCTGGCCCGGCGCGGCGTGCCCTCTCAGCCAGTTCCCAGTCCTACCGTTTAGGGTGCGCCGGGTAACCGTGCGTGCTCCACGGTGGAGTACGCCGACCGTGAAGCGGGAGTTCCGATGGTCTTCAAGAAGATGCTGAGCGCGTTCGGTGTCGGTGGGCCCAGCGTCGACACCGTCCTGGCCAACCCGAACACCCGGCCCGGCCTGACCCTCGACGGCAACGTGAACCTGGTCGGCGGCGAAGCCCCGGCCAACATCGAACAGATCGGCCTCGGCCTGGTCACCCGGGTCGAGGTCGAGAGCGGTGACGGCGAGTACGCCGGGGTGATGGAGTTCCACCGGATGGTGGTCAGCGGCCCGCTCCAGCTCGCGCCGAAGCAGCAGCTCGCCATCCCGTTCCAGTTCCCGGTGCCGTGGGAGACCCCGATCACCGACGTCTACGGCCAGCGCCTGCACGGCATGACCATGGGTCTGCGGACCGAGCTGGCGATCGCCCGCGCGGTCGACAAGAGCGACCTGGACCAGGTGAACGTGCACCCGCTGCCGGTGCACGAGCACATCCTGGGCGCGTTCCAGCAGCTCGGTTTCCGGTTCAAGCACGCCGACCTGGAGCGGGGCCACATCCGGGGCTCCCAGCAGACGCTGCCGTTCTACCAGGAGATCGAGTTCTTCGCCGCGCCCCAGTACGCGCAGGTCATCTCCGAGGTCGAGCTGACCTTCGTCACCAGCCCGCACGGGGTCGAGGTGGTGCTGGAGTGCGACAAGCGCGGTGGCTTCCTCAGCTCCGGGCACGACGTGTTCGGCCGCTACACCGTCCCGCACACCGACGCCGACCGGGTCGACTGGGCGCAGGTCGTCGACGGCTGGCTGCGCGAGACCACCTCGACGTACGGCAACCTGCGGGCCTCCTCCGGCTTCGGTGCCCCCACCCACGGCTACCCGATGCACGGCCAGGGCCACGGGCACCGTGGCCGGGGGCCGGGGATGGGCGGCGTGGTGGCCGGCGCGGCGCTCGGCGTCGCCGGTGGCCTGGTCGCCGGTGAGCTGATCGGGGATGCCTTCGAGGGTGACGACGAGGGCGACTTCGGCGGCGACTTCGAGTGACCGCCGGGCGGTGACCGGCCCCGCCGGTGGACGACCTCCGGCGGGCGGCCCGGCTCCGGCCCGGCCCACCGCGTGCGACAGTGGACGGAGCGCGGCGATGGCCCCCGGGGAAACCCCGGGGGCCATCCTCGTGTTTTGACCGTTGTGTGGGCAGGGTGGTCTGGCGGTGTGGTGTGGGTGTTCGTGGTGGTGTGGTGTGGGTGTTCGTGGTGGTGTGGGGGTGGGGTGTTATTTGCCCTTGTGGATGGCGTTGCGGCGGATGACGGGGTAGCGGGTTCGGCGTTTGCGGCGTTTTCCGGCGGGGCGTCCGGGTCCGGGGTGTCCGGGTTTCGGGTGGCCTGGTGGTTGCCAGGCGTTGCGGAGAGCGGGCGAAACCTGTCGGCGGGTCTGGCCGGGGGTGGGGGTTGTGGTGGTGGTGGGTTCCCAGGGCAGCCGGTGGTGGGTGAGGTGGGTGCGGGTGCAGAACAGGTGGAGGTAGGCGTAGGCGTGTAGGCGGAGCCAGGTGGTCAGGGTGTCGGGTTGGCGGGGGTGGAAGTCCGGGGCGTGGGCGGTGGTCTTCAGGTGGCGGAAGTAGTGCTCGATGTCGTAGCGGGTCAGGTAGGTCATGACAAGGGTGAGTAGGTCGCGGCGGGTGCCGGAGTACCAGAGTGCGAGGTCGCCGGCGCGGCGGCTGGGGCGTAGGTGCTGGACCCGGGCGAGGAGCACGGTGCCTTCCACGATCGGGAGGGTGGTCTGGCCGGTGAATCCGCGGCTGGCGCGGGTGAGTTTGGGGTGGACCTGGTGCCAGGCCCGGACGGTGACGGTGCCGTAGATGTCGAGTGGTCCGCTGACACCGGCGTCCGGGGTCAGGTCGGGTTCGCGCAGGGTCAGCCGGAATCCGTGTCGGCGGGGCCGGCCTCCGAGTGGGTGGGCGGCCCGGTGTTCGGGTCTGGTCCACATGGTCTGCGAGGTCGCGAGTCTGACCAGGACGTCCGCGGGAATCCTGCGTTCGCGGATCAGGTGGGTGATCCGGGCCGCGGGATAGCCGGAATCGAGGAGGAACAGCGACGGGTCGCCCGGGCGGGCGCCGTCGGCTGCGCAGATCTGTGCGATGTGGCCGACGGTGACCTCGACCAGGTCGTCGTCGGAGGTGATGCGGTCGGCCAGGACCGGCACGACCCACGAGTCCGGGGTCAGCGTCAACCGGACGACGTGCTGATACCGCCACCCGGTCTTGATCAGCGCCGCACCACGCGGGCCGCCTGGGGTGTACTGCGGTTGCCGGTCCGGGCTGGTGGCTGCGTTCGGCCGGGGCCACGCGGTGGTATCGACGGCATACACCCGGGGCAGACCGGACCGAGCGGCGATCCGGCACGCCGCCCGCAACGCCCGGCCGGTATCGATCTCGCCGTCGCGTAACGCCCGGTACGCCGCGGCGTGCCCGGTGACCGTGCCCAGCGACAGATGCGCCGGGCAGCCACACCGTCCCTGGTCCGCGGCCAGCTCATCGACCAGCGAGAACAACGTCCTCGACCGCGACACGAGGACACCCTCGTACAACTCCCGCCGCCACGCATCCAACAAGATCCGGCCCAGCTCGCTGTCACCGGCACCGGTAGCCGCTACGCTCCTCATCGAGAACCCTGCCCATTGATGATCTTTGTGTGAGAACTCAGATCATGGACAGGGTTCTCCCTGTTCCGCTAGACCTCGACCACCACAAATCCCCACGATGGTCAAAACACGAGGATGGCCCCCGGGGAAACCCCGGGGGCCATCGTTCTCCGCAGCTCGCGCTGCGCAGCTGTGGTCAGCGACGACCCTTGCGCTCCGCACCGGAACGCCGCGCCGAACCCGCCTTCGCCAGGCCCCGGCTCACCAGGTAGGCGCCGGTCAGGGCGGTCAGGAACCACCACGCCTGCGTCGGGTTGTTGATGTTCAGGCCGTTCGTGGTGGTGCCACGCCAGAAGGCGGAGATCACCACGACCGCGACTGCGGCGGCGTAGACCCAGAACTCGGTGGTCAGGAACGACTGCTTGGTCTCCGTACCCGGAGACGGCATCGGTTCCCGGTGCCCGTCGTGCATCGCCGGCATCTGCCGGGTCTGCTCGTTCATCATGGCGTTGCGCTGGGCGGTGTCCTGCATCGGCCGGTTCATGGGCCTGGTGGATGCAGCCTGCGTGCTCATCTGGTCCTCCTCAGGATTTGATGAGTACCTGCACTCCCTCGCCCCGCTACCGCGGTCGGCCACGGCACGGTTCACCTGCTGTGGCGGGGGCACCCTGGGTCTACCCCCCGGCCGTGAGCAGGTAACACCGACCGGCACCGAAAATGTCGCCGCCGACCGGCCCACGGCGCGCAGTCCGCGACACCGCCCCTCCGCGGCCCGCGACCGGGGCTGGGAGGCGTTCCGGCGACGTCCGGGCCGGGGCACCCCCGCCGTGGTACGTCGGCGCGGGGCCGGTTTGGTCGGCACCGCAGCGGGCAGGCAGCGGGTCACCACCACCACTGCTGAGAGGTGATGAACGTGGCCGAGAGCGACAGGATGCGACAGTCCGCCCGGCAGGCCGAGGAACGGCTCACCGCCGGCGTGTACGGCCCCGGGGCGCTCGACGAGGTGACCGTGCCCCAGGTCGACGTGACCCGGGCCATCCAGGAGGACGACCCGGACGACGTGGCCGACGTGCCGATCGACCCGGAGGTGCTGCGCGACGGCGGCCCGACCAGAGGGCAGGGCGCGGTGACCACCACCGGCGGCACCGCCGGCCCGGCCCGTGTGCGCCGGGTCGCCCGGCAACCCGAACGGCACCCGGGCACGGTGGCCCCGACCACCACCGGCGACGCCGGCACCGGAGGCCTGAGCACCCCGACCGGCGGCGCCGTCAGCGACCAGGCCGCCAGCGCGGTCGAGATCGGTGACTTCTCCGACGACTGACCGCGGGGGCGGCGGGGTCGGGACAGACCGGCCGGGTGACCCGCCCCCCACATCAGCACTGTCAGGAGGCGGGACGGAGCACGCCCAGCCGCTGGGTGGCGCGGGTCAGCGCCACGTAGAGGTCACTGCGCCCGCGCGGGGACTCGGCCACGATCCGGTCCGGGTCGACCACCAGCACCGAGTCGAACTCCAGCCCCTTGGCCTGGCCGACGGTCAGCAGCACCACCCGGCTCTCCAGCTCGGGCTGCTCGCCGACCCCCGCCTCGGGTAGCGCGGCGAGCACCGCGCCGGCCAGTTCGGCGGCCCGGCCGGCGGGCACGATCACCCCGAGCCGCCCCTCGTCCAGCCCGGCGGCCTCCCGGTTGGCCGCCTCGACCAGTTCGGCGGCGAGCCGGTCCGCCGCGACCGTCCGGTCCCACGGCGGCACGCCGCTGCGGCGTACCGAGCGGGGTGGGCGCAGCGCCGGGTCGATCCCGGCGAGCACCTCGGCGGCGACCGCCATCACCTCGGCCGGGGTGCGGTAGCTGACGGTCAGCTCCTCCAGCCGCCACCGCTGCGCCACGTACGGCTCCAACGCCTCGGCCCAGGACGGGGTGCCGGCCAGCGCGCCGGTCTGGGCGACGTCCCCGACGATGGTCATCGACCGGCTCGGACAGCGGCGCATCAGCAGCCGCCAGGCCATCGGGGTCAGCTCCTGCGCCTCGTCGACGATGACGTGGCCGAACGCCCAGCTCCGGTCGGCGGCGGCCCGCTGCGCGGTGGTCAGCCGGTCGCCCTCCTCCTGCCGTTCCAACAGCCGGTCGGCGTCGATCAGGTCGGTGACACCGAGGATCTCGCCACCGTCGGCGTCGTCCTCCACGTCGATCGAGCGGGAACCCCGGGCGATGTCCAGCACGCCCTCGGCGTACTCGCGTTGGAAGGAGCGCAGCCGCTCCCGGCGGGCGGCGGCGGCCCGCTCGTCCTCGCCGAGCAGCTCGGCGCTCTCGTCCAGCAACGGCACGTCGGCCGGCGTCCAGCCGTCGCCCGGCGGGCGGTGCAGCAGGGCACGTTCGGCGTCGGTGAGCATCGGTGCGGCGGCGGCGATCCGCTCCGGCGAGGCGTACAGGTCGTCGAGGAACTGCTGCGGGGTGAGCACCGGCCAGAGCCGGTCCAACGCGGCGGTGACCTCGGGCTCCTCGCGCAGTTCCCGGCGGATCTCGGCGCGGTCCGCCTCCTCCAGCAGGTTGTCGCCGCCGAGCGGGTCGGCGCCGATCCGCTCGGCCACCTGGTCGGCCAGGGCGTGCACGATCTCGATGTCGAACTGGGCGCGGGCCAGGTTGTGCGGTCGACCGGTGCGCCGGACCCGCTCCCGGGCCAGGCGCACGGTCGCCGGGTCCAGCAGCAGCACCTCCCGCTGGGGCAGTTCGATCTCCAACGGCTCGTCGGGCACCCACTGCCGGTCGCGTACGGCGGCGGCGAGCACCTCGGCCAGCACCGCCCGGCCCTTGACCGCGGCGGTCCCGGCCGGCTCGGCACGGCGGGCGTTCACCCCGGGGAAGAGGTCGCCGGGGGTGCTGAGCAGCGCGCCCGTCTCGGCCAGCGTCGGGAGTACCTGCGAGATGTAGCGCAGGAAGGTGGCGTTCGGCCCCACCAGCAGCACGCCCCGGGTGGAGAGCTGCTGCCGGTGGGTGTAGAGCAGATACGCGGCGCGGTGCAGCGCGACGGCCGTCTTCCCGGTGCCCGGCCCACCCTGCACGACCAGCACCCCCGCCAGGTCGGCCCGGATGATCCGGTCCTGCTCGGCCTGGATGGTCTCCACGATGTCCCGCATCCGGCCGGTCCGCCCGGCGTTGAGCGCGGCGAGCAGGGACGCCTCACCGGTCAGCTCCTCGTGGCCGGTGGGGGAGGCGGACTCGATGTCCAGGACCTCGTCGTTGAGGCCGGTGACCTTGCGGTCCCGGGTGCGCAGGTGCCGCCGGAGCCGGACCCCCTGCGGGTTGGCGGCGGTGGCGAGGTAGAAGGGGCGGGCGGCGGGTGCCCGCCAGTCCATCAGCAGCGGATCGTAGTCGCCGTCGTTGTCGAAGATACCGATCCGGCCGATGTAGCGCCGGCTGCCGTCGGTGCCGTCGAGCCGACCGAAGGCCAGCCCCTGGGCGACCGCCGAGAACTGCTTGACCTGGTCGGCGTACATCCGTAGGGCGCTGTCCCGCTGGGAGCGGTCCTGCTGGGTGCCGCCGCCACCGGCCCGCAGCGCGTCGGCGAGCCGGTTGCCGGCCTGCTCGCGCAGGGCGTCCAGCCGGCCGTAGAGCATCGAGACGTACTCCTGCTCGCGGCCGATCTCGTCGTCGTGGTGCCGCAGCTTGTCCGGACCCATCGACAAGCCGTCTCCTCGTGCTGAAAAGGCCGCTGGAACGGCGTTTCGGCCGTTCCATCTTCTCTTTCGGGAACTGCTCAAGATACCGCCTCCGGCGGCCCGCACCAAGCCTCCCGCCAGGCCGGGCGGGCCGGCCGCGGAAACCGGACAGACCGCCCCGGACAGCCTACGGGGGTCCGCACCGGCTCCCGCCGGCCCGGACCCCCGCGGGTCGTCGCGTGTCGGGTCAGCCCCGCGCCGCCTGGTACAGCCGCTCCGGCGTGACCGCTCCGGCGAGCACCCGCCCGTCGTCGGTGAGCAGCACGCTGAACAGCTTCCCGGCGAACAGCCGGCCGCTGCCCCAGTCCCCGCTGACCTTCGGCAACCCGTTGAGCAGGTCGAGGGCCTGCGCCGCTTCGGGACCGTCGGCCGGTCCGGGCTTCGCCGCACCGCCGGCCGGGGTCCGGGCCGCGTCCGCCTCGCCCGTCCGCGCCACCAGCACCGTGGTCCAGCCGGTCCCGACGGTACGCAGACCGGCGTCGTCGCCGTCCCCGGACCGCTGCGCCGCACCGGGCTTCGCTCCGACGCCGGGCTTGGACTGCGCCCCGTCCCCGGCGTGCGGACGGTCACCGGTGGCCTCGGTCACCTTCACCCCGGGCGGCGGGTTGAAGGTGAACTGGTCGGCGTCCGGCCGCTGGTAGTCGACCTGGGTGAAGGCCATCTCGAACGCCGGCTGGTCGGCACCGTCGGCCAGCACCTCGAACCGCAGCGGCACGTGCTCGGTGGCGTCGATCGCGATCCGCACCTGGTGCACCAGGGACGCCTCGTCACGCGGGGTGAGCACCAGCTCGTACGCGTCCCGGCCGGCGACGGTGGCCGACCGGCCGGTGGTGACCAGGGTGCTCGGGTCCACGGCGGCCAGCGCCCGCTCGGCGGCGTCCTGCGGGGTGATCGGCAGCGCGTCGTCCGCCGCCCGCCCGGCCGACTCCGGCAGGGTCCGGTGGGTGGCCTTGTTGGCCCGGCTGTCCCAGGTCCAGACGTCCCGGCCGGAGCGGATGACGTCCCGCTCGCCGAGGGTGTCCAGCAGCGCGACACGTTGCCGGTCCGGGCCGGAGTACCAGACCCGCAGGGTGTGTGTGCCGGCGAGCAGCGCGGCGTCCCCACCGGCCAGGCCGACCAGCGGCGGCAGCCCGAGGTCGGCGCGCTGCACCACCGTGCCGGAGAGCCCGTCCAGCCGGGCGGTCTGTAGGTCGACCAGGAGCTGGGCGGCGCTGCGCGGGGGCAGGGCTGGCTCGGCGTTCGCCGCGAACGTGCCGATCGCGGCACCCCCGCCGACGACGGTGACCGCGGCGGCCAGCGGCACCAGCCACCGCAGGGTGGAACGGTTCTTCAGTACGGACATGACGGCACCTCCTGGGACCATCCTGCCGGTCCGGTGCTGTGAGCCGGCTGAGGACGGCCTCCCGGCCGGTCGTGTCGGGGTGGCACGCTGGGATGATGCGGGTGCTGGTGGTGGAGGACGAGGCGCGGCTGGCGGCGGCGTTGCAGCGTGGCCTGACCGCCGAGGGGTTCGTGGTGGACACGGCGGGCACCGGGCCGGCCGGGTTGGACGCCGCCCGGCACGGCGGTTACGACGCGATGATCCTCGACGTGATGCTCCCCGGCCTGTCCGGCTACGAGGTGGTCCGCCGGTTGCGCGCCGACGAGCGCTGGCTGCCGGTGCTGATGCTCTCGGCCAAGGACGGCGAGTACGACCAGGCCGACGGGTTGGACTGCGGCGCGGACGACTACCTCATCAAGCCCTTCTCGTACGTGGTGCTGGTGGCCCGGCTGCGGGCGCTGCTGCGGCGGGGCGCCCCCGAGCGGCCGACCGTGCTCACCCTCGGTGACCTGCGGCTCGATCCGGCCCGCCGACGGGTCACCCGGGCCGATGTCGAGGTGACGCTCACCGCCCGGGAGTTCGCGCTGCTGGAGTACCTGATCCGTCGACCCGGCGAAGTGATCTCCAAGACCGAGCTGCTCGACCACGTCTGGGACGCCAGCCTGCGGACCGCGCCGAACGCGGTCGAGGTCTACGTCGGCTACCTGCGCCGCAAGATCGGCCGGGACCGGTTGGAGACCGTGCGGGGCGCCGGTTACCGGCTGATCCCGTGAGCCGGCTGCGCTGGTCGGCGCTGGGCCTGCGGGCCCGGCTGATGGTGCTCGGGGTGGCCGGGCTCTCGGTCGGGCTGGCCCTGGGCGGGGTGGTGCTGCTGGTGGCGCTGGGGTGGACCCTGCAACGCACGGTCGACGAGGAGGCGTTCCGGACGGCCGACGCGGTGGCCCGGTTGGCCGGGGAGAACGCCCTGCCCGATCCGCTGCCGGTGGCGGGCGGGCAGCTGCGGGTGCAGGTGGTCGACTCGGCCGGACGGATCCGGGCCGCCTCCATCGACGCCGACCGGCTGGTGCCGATGGTCCGCCCCGACCAACTGGCCGGCGAGGGCCGGCGACGGACGGTGGTGCCCGGCCAACGGCTCGGCTGGCAGGGGCCGGTCCGGGTGGTGGCGGTGCCGGCCCGGGTGGCGGGGGAGCCGGTGACCGTGCTGGTGGGCCGCTCCACCGTGGACGTCCGGCACGCCACCCAGGCCGCCCGGACGGTGCTCCTGGTCGCCTTCCCGCTGCTGGTGGGGCTGCTCGCGGTGGTCGCCTGGCGGGTGGTCGGGGCGACCCTGCGTCCGGTCGAGGCGTTGCGCAGCGGGGCTGCCGAGATCACCGGCCGGGACGCGGCCGACCGGCTGCCGGTGCCCGCCTCGCAGGACGAGATCCACCGGCTGGCGGTGACCCTGAACGACATGCTGGACCGGTTGTCGGCGGCCCGGGCGCGGCAGCGGTCGTTTCTCGCGGACGCGGCGCACGAGCTGCGCAGCCCGTTGACGAACATGCGTACCGAGCTGGAGGTGGCCCAGCGGCTCGGTGACCGTTCCGACTGGCCCGCCGTCGCCGCCGACCTGCTTGTCGACACCGAGCGGCTGGGCCGGCTGGTCGACGACCTGCTGCTGCTGGCCCGGCTCGACGAGCAGCCGGCCCGGCCGGCCGGCCCGCCCCGCGAGGCGGAACCGGTGGAGCTGGGCGGGCTGCTCGCCGAGGTGGCCGCCCGCCGGCCGGGACCGCGGGCCGCCGGCACCGCCGTGTCCGGCCCGGGGTCGCCCGCGTCGCCGGTCGTGGCGGGGTCGCCGGTCGTATCGGGGTCGCCCGCGTCGCCGGTCGTGGCGGGGTCGCCGGTCGTATCGGGGTCGCCTGCGTCGCCGGTCGTGACCGTCGCCGTGGCGGGGCCGGCGTGGACGGTCGGCGTCCCCGACGAGTTGCGGCGGGTGCTGGGGAACCTGGTCGACAACGCCGTCCGGCACGCCCGGGAGCGGATCGTGCTGGCCGTCGAGCCGGCGGTGGACGGGGCGTACCACCTGGTGACGGTGACCGACGACGGGCCGGGTATCCCGGCCGCGGACCGGGAACGGGTGTTCCGGCGGTTCACCCGGCTCGACGAGGGCCGGGCCCGGGACGCGGGCGGCGCGGGCCTGGGCCTGGCCATCGTCCGGGAACTGGTGCGTCGGGGCGGCGGCACGGTGGAGCTGGCCGACGCCGGCCCCGGCCTGGTGGTGCGGCTGCGCCTGCCGGTCCTGCCGGAGCCCGACTGACCGTCGCCGGGCGGCTGCGGTGAACCGAGCGGCTACTCCGGTGACCGGGCGGCTGCGACCCGGACGTGGTGGAGGTCGCCGGGGCGCGGCCGTCCACGTCGTCCGGCCGGGGCGGCGGGTCAGCGACGGGCGGTGCAGACCCGTTTCGCCCGGGCCACCACGTCGGTGGACCAGACCACGGCGACGGTGAAGCAGTAGTCGGTGGTGCGGTCCAGGCCGTGTACGACGAAGCTGTCGGTGCCGGGCGGCAGCGTCTCGAACGGGCGCGGGTCCTGCCCGGCCCGGCCGGCGGACAGGATCACCGGTCCCTCGCCACCGGCCGGGTACGTCCAGCTCAGGGTGATGCCGTCGGGCCGGTCGCGCAGGGTCACCCGCCCCGGTGGGGTGCCGGGCGACGCGGGCGGCGGGGCCGGCGTGCCGGCGCTGGTCGGGGCGGTCCCGGGGTTGCCGGGCGCGGCCGGCGACGGGTCGCCGGAACCACCCACCCCGGACACCCCGGCGATCACCGCGACGGCACCGAGCAGCACCACCGCCACCCCGGCCGCCACCATCGGCACGGCCCCCGGTCGACGGGGCGGCGGGGCGTGCCGGCGGGGCACCAGCACGGGCAGCAGCCGGGACCGGTCCACCGGGGCCGGTGCGGCGACCCGGCGTACCCCGGCGGCCTCGTCGTCGGCGCGGCCGTGCGTCGGCGGCGGGGCGTACGGGGGTTCCCGCCGGCCGGCGGCCGTCCAGCGCCCGTCGTCCCCGATCCGACCCGCTCCGGTCGGGTGGTCCCGCCCGGCCGGGTAGTCCGGTCCGGTCGGGTAGTCGGACGTGGCTGGATAGTCCGGTGTGGCCGGGTAGTCGGGCGCGGTCGGGTAGCCGGGTCCGGTGGGGTAGCCGCTGCGGCCGGGGTCGCCGGTCGCTCCGGGGCGGTGTCCCCGGTCCGGGTAGCCGGAGCCGGGATGACCGTCCTGCGGGAGGTAGCCGTCCCCTGCCGGGTAGCCGTCTCCTGCCGGGTAGCCGCTCCCCGGGTAGCCGTCCTCGGTGGGGAGACGCTGACCGGGCACCGTCGGCGGGTACGTCTCGTCGGGCGGCGTCACCCCGACCGACCAGGCCGGCGGATCGGGTGGCCCCTCGGCGGGCGGCGGGGTGCGGGCGGCCGGCACCACCGGTGCGTCGCGTTCCGGCGCGGGCTCGTCGTCGCAGACGTGGTCCGGGTCGGCGGCGGCCCGGGCCAGCGCGGCCACCTGCCGGGCCAACGGGTCGTCGGGGGCCAGGTGCTGGCGGGCCAGCTCACGGGCCAGGGCGAGGTTGTCGTGCGCCTCGTCGAACCGGCCGCAGTCGCGTTGCATCGCGCCGAGCCGGGCGAGCATCTTGATCCCGCTGGCATGGCCGTCGCCGTACACCTCGCGGTGTAGTTCCCAGGCGTCCTGGAGACGTTCCCGGGCCTGGGCGCACTGGCCGCGGGCGTACTCCACGGTGGCGAGGTCGGCGTGCGCGGCGAGCACCCGCAGCGATTCCGGACCGTCGTGCGCGGTCAGCTCCAGGATCACCTCGGAGTAGAGCCGGGCGGCGCGGGCGTCGCTGCCGACCCGGTGCAGCACCGCCGCCAGGGTGGCCGCCGTCGAGATGGTCCGCTGGTCGGAGATGCCGTACAACCGGCTCGACGCCGCGTACGCGAAGGCGGCCCAGCCCCGCGCCGAGTGCGGCTCGCCGAGGGTGACCAGCAGCCGGGCCTGGAGCCCGGCGGCCTCGGTCAACTCTGGGGAGGCGTGGTCGGGGCGGGGATCCGCGTCGGTCAGCGCGTCGGCGAGCAGTCGTTGGGCACCGGCCAGGTCGCCGGCGGACACCAGGTGCTGCGCCTGGAGGGTCAGTTCACCGAAGCCGGAAGACACGCCCCATCGTGCTTGGCCGGCGACGGTTAGTACAACCCTTGCCGGTCGGCAACTTGGTCAAGAACCGGTCAGGTGGGCGACCAGGGTCTCGCTGATCCGGCGTAACTGGTCGACCTGGGCCGGGCTGAGCGCGTCGAACAGGTGCCGGCGTACCCCCTCGACGTGGCCGGGCGCGGCGGCGGCGAGGGCCGCGAAACCGGCGTCGGTGAGGACGGCGATCTGCCCGCGCCGGTCGGTCGGGCACTCCTCGCGACGGACCCAGCCGCTGGTCTCCAGCCGGGCGACGGCGTGGGAGAGCCGGCTGCGCGACGAGCCGGTGAGGTCGGCCAGTTCACTCATCCGAAGCCGTCGGTCGGGCACGTCGGAGAGCCGGACCAGGATCTCGTAGTAGGCGTGCGGCATCCCGGCGTCGCGTTGCAGCTCGCGGTCGAGGGTGTCGGTCAGCGCCCGGGAGGCGGCCAGGAAGGCACGCCAGGTCTGTTGTTCGTCGGGGTCCAGCCAGCGGGTCATGACGGTCATCATAGTCAGAATAGTTGAACGCTCAACAAAATCCGGGTAACGTCGTCGGCATGGGAATCCATCGCCTCAACCACGCCGTGCTCTACGTCTCCGACCTCGGCCGGAGCGTCGCCTTCTACCGCGACGTCCTGGGCTTCCGCCCGGTGCCGATGACCCCGGACGGTTTCCGGGGCGCGGCCTTCCTCCAGGCCCCCGACTCCACCAACGACCACGACCTCGGCCTGTTCGAGATCGGTGCGAACGCGGGCCGCTCGCAGGCCGGCCGCGCCACCGTCGGCCTCTACCACCTGGCCTGGGAGCTGGACACCCTCGACGAACTGGCCGCCACCGCGCAGCGGCTGGCCGCCGCCGACGCCCTGGTCGGCACCTCCGACCACGGCACCACCAAGAGCCTCTACGGCCGGGATCCCGACGGGCTGGAGTTCGAGATCGTCTGGATCGTCCCGGCCGACCTGCTCGACGAGGACGCTCTCGCGGCCCGCAAGCGGATCGGCCGGCTCGACCTCGACCGGGAGCGGGCCCGCTACGGCGGGCAGACCCGGGGCGGGGTGGGGATCTCCGTGCCGGTCTGAACCGCCGTACGGTAGAACGACAGCATGTCGATCGACGCCGTCCTGCGGGAGCTGCTCGTCCGCCAGCTCGACCACTGGCTGCCGGGGGCGCTGCACCGCTCCCGGCGGGCCACCCTCGCGCTGTCGTACGCCGGCGACCCCGGCACCGCCGAGGCGGCCCTGCGGGCGGTGGCCGGTTTCGCCGACCGGCTCCGGGGCCGCCGGCTCACCGTGCTGGTGCTCGCCGGTGCCGGCCCGGAACTGCCCAGCCGGCTCGGTGCCGTCGAGGCCGGCCTCCCGGCCGACGTCGCCGTGCACGTGGTGCCCGGCGACCCGGCCCGGCTGCCGGTGGTGCTCCGGGCGGCCGGCGCGGCCGGAGCACCACTGCTCACCCTGATCGACGGCGCGGCACCGGACCCGGCGTTGCTGGCCGCCACCACGACCGGCCGCCCGGCCGAGGTGCTGCTCACCGCCGCCCCGACCACCACCCTGCGACCGGCCCTGGCGGCGGCCGGGTTTCCCCTGGTCGCCGAGGTCGAACTGGTGCCCGTGGACGGGTCACCGGCCCGCCTGGTCGCCTTCGGCAGCGGGCTCGACAAGAGCCTCGAAGCCTTCAAGGAGGCACTCTGGACGGCCGCCTCGGCCGGCACCGTGCGCTACCGCGACCCGGCCGGCGGGCTGCACGCGGCCGTCGTCCCGCCACCGGCCGGCCCGCTGGCCGACGAGCTCCTGGCCGAACTGTCCCGGCGCGGTCCGCGTACGGTGACCGAGCTGCGGCGGCACGCGCTGACCGCGACGGCGTACCGGGCGGTGGACGCCGGTGGCGCGCTGACCGCGCTGCTGGACACCGGCGCGGTCACCCGGGATCCGGCGCACGGGCGGCTCGGCGGGGACGTGCTGATCAGCGCGCACCCCGCCCCGGGCGACCGGTCAACCGCTTGACCACGATGGACGCCCCGGTGGCGATCACCCCGATGCTGAACAGCATCTGCACGCAGACGATCGCCTTGGCGAGCTGCCCCTGGGCGTGCACGTCGCCGTAGCCGACCGTGGTGAGGGTGGCCAGCGCGAAGTAGAGGGCGTCCCACCGGGTACGCAGCCCGGAGAACTGGCCGGGTCCGCTGCCGGCCACCACGTAGTCGGCCAGCGCGAAGGCGAGCAGGCCGGCGACCAGGGCCACCACCAGCCGGCTCAACGACCGGGCCTCGTCCGCGCCGGCGGGCGCGCGGTTGCCGAGCTGTCGACCCACCTGGCGGGTGACCAGGAAGGTGACCACGCTGATCAGGAGCAGGGTGCCCGCCGCCCGCAGGGTCAGTCGCAGGCCGTTCGGATCGGGCTCCAACGGAATCAGGAAGTAGCTGGCCAGCAGCAGGGCGCAGGCCGCCAGGGCGTGCCGCCGTGCCCGGGGGTAGCTGCCGTCGTCGCGTGCCATGCGGCGATTCTGCGCCGTCGCGGTGGTCCCGATCAGGTGAACGCCGAACCCGGTCGCTGCCGGGCCGGTGGCACGGACGCCGATCGGGGCGCCGACGAACCGTCGACGCCCCGATCGATCGAAGGGGTCACGCGCGGGACTTGTCCTGCTTCCAGGACAGCGGCCCCGGCAGGTCGACACGGTGCGCCTTGGCCCGGGAGTTCCAGGACCAGCGACCGATCTTGATGCTCCACGAGGAGAAGCCGTTCTCGGTGAAGTTCAGGATGATCGGCCCGTACTTCTTGCGCTTGCGGAACATCAGACCCATCGTGGCGCTCCCTTCGCGTTCCCTGTCGTTGCTGCCGTCTCGACCCGGTAGATGCCCGCATCCACGAAATCCGAAACCTGCTCCGGTCCGAGCTGGAACCTGCTCCGGTCCGAGCTGGACGGTTCGGTAAAAGCTACTGAGTCGATAGGTGTTACAGAGTTATAAACGCAGGTGGGAGCGTTGTGGACTGCCGCAAGAGATGAAAGTCCCAGCTTGTGGAAGGACGTTGACCGGGTCGCCCCGCGGCCGGCAGCATGAGGTCATGTCGCAGCGGGACGAGCTCCACCTCACCGCTCGCGTGCACGTCGACCTGGTCCGGCACGCGAGCGCGCTCTGTTGAGCTGACGCCCGTCCGCACCCCGGCACCCTCTTCCCGCACCGCCCACCCGCCGCACCGCCCGGCCCGGCCCACGACGGCCCGACGCCCGCGCTGCGGCGCACCTCCGCGCGCCGCGCGGCCCCTCCGTGCACCGATCAGGAGACCCCCATGTCCCCACTCCGTCGTATCCTCGCCGCCGTCGCGGCCCTGCTCACCCTCACCGCCGCCACCGCCTGCGGCTCCGACGCCGGGGCGGCCGGACAGACCACGACCCTGCGCTACCAGGGCTCCGTCGGCCAGGTCACCCTCCCCGAACTGGCCGCCGACCTCGGCTACCTCGGCGACGTACGGCTCGACTGGATCGGCAACGTCACCGGTGGTCCGGCCGACATCCAGGCCACCGCCACCGGGCAGAGCGACTTCGGCGGGGCGTTCAACGGCGCGATCGTCAAGCTCGTCGCCGCGGGCGCACCGATCACCGCCGTGGTCAGCTACTACGGTTCCGACGCGCAGACCTTCCAGGGCTACTACGTCCTCCAGGACAGCCCGGTCAGAGGTCCCCGCGACCTGATCGGCCGGAAGGTCGGCATGAACACCCTCGGCGCGCACGCCGAGGCGGTGCTCAAGACCTGGCTGGCCCGCGGTGGTCTCACCCCCGCCGAGATCGCCCGGGTCGAGCTGGTCGCGTTGCCCCCGGTCAGCATCGAACAGTCGCTGCGGGCCCGGCAGATCGACGTCGCGGTGCTGGGCGGCGTGATCCGCGACAAGGCCGTCGCCAACGGCGCGGTACGCACCGTCTTCACCGATCACGAACTGCTCGGCGCGTTCAGTGCGGGCGCCTACGTGTTCCGGGACGACTTCCTGCGGCGCAACCCGGACACCGTCCGGGCCTTCGTCGGCGGCGTCGGCCGGGCCGTCGAGTGGGCGCGGACCCAGCCCCGGGAGACCGTGGTCGCCCGGCTCGAACAGATCATCGCCCGGCGTGGCCGCAACGAGGACCCCGCCCTGGTGCGGTACTGGAAGAGCAACGGTGTCGCCGGCCGCGGCGGCGTCATCACCGACCGCGAGTTCACCACCTGGATCGACTGGCTCGCCGACGCCGGTGAACTCAAGGGCGACCGGCCGAAGCCCGGCGACGTCTACACCAACGACTACAACCCGTTCGCCACCGGCGGGGGTGCGGCGTGAGCACCGACAAGGTCCTCTTCGACCGGGTCACCCGGACCTTCGACGTCCGCGCCGGACGGCGTGCGCCCACCGGCGCGGTCACCGCCCTGGACCAGCTCACCCTCGCGGTACGCCCCGGCGAGTTCCTGGTCGTCGTCGGCCCCAGCGGCTGCGGCAAGTCTACCCTGCTCGACCTGCTCGGCGGCCTGTCCCGGCCCACCTCCGGCCGGGTCCTCGTCGACGGTCGGCCGGTGACCGGCCCCGGGCTGGACCGGGGCATCGTCTTCCAGCAGTACGCCCTGCTGCCCTGGCGGACCGCCGCCGGTAACGTCGCCTTCGGACTGGAGGCCAAGGGGGTGCCCCGCGCCGAGCGCGCGGACCTGGTCGCCCACCACCTGGAACTGGTCGGGTTGAGCGGATTCGCCGCCCACTACCCGCACGAGTTGTCCGGTGGCATGAAGCAGCGGGTGGCGATCGCCCGCAGCCTGGCGTACGACCCGGACATCCTGTTGATGGACGAGCCGTTCGCCGCCCTGGACGCGCAGACCCGCGATGCGCTCCAGGACGAGCTGGTGCGGATCTGGCAGGCCACCGGCAAGACCGTCGTCTTCATCACCCACGGCATCGACGAGGCCGTCTACCTCGGTCGCCGGGTCGCCGTGATGACCTCCCGCCCCGGCCGGATCAAGCAGATCGTCGACATCGAACTGGGCGACCGGGGCGCGGTGGACGACGTGCGCTCGTCCGATGCCTTCCGGCACCACCGGCACGAGATCTGGACGTCGTTGCGGGCCGAGGTCCGCGCCGCCCAGTCCACCGAGCGTCGCCCCACCCGGCCCGTCCGGCCCACCCGCCGCCGGTGGCCCGGTCGCCCGGCCGGTCCTGCCCGGGTGCCCGCCGCCGCCCCGCCCACGGGGCCCGCCGCCGTCGGGGCGTCCACCACAGACATCGAGGAGTCCCGCGTTGGTTGACGTCGCCGACCGCCCCACCCGGCTGGTCCCGCCGCCCGCCGTCGTGTCGACGGTGCCCACCGTCGCACGGTCCGGTCCGTTCACCCGGCTCGCCGGCCTCGGCGGACGGGCGCTGCACCGCACCGCCGCGCTGGCGGCGCTGGCCGCGATCTGGGAGACCGCGCCCCGGGTCGGGCTGGTCGACCGGGTCTTCCTGCCGCCGCTGTCGCAGGTGCTGGTCGCCTGGTGGGCGCTGCTGACCAGCGGGCAGCTCGCCGACCACGTCGGTGCCAGCCTGACCCGGTCGTTGTCCGGGCTCGGCCTGGCGGTGCTCACCGCCATCCCGCTCGGTCTGCTGATCGGCTGGTACCGGCCGCTGGCGGAACTGCTCGGTCCGCTGCTGGAGGTGTTCCGCAACACCGCCGCGCTGGCCCTGCTGCCGGTCTTCGTGCTGATCCTCGGGCTGGGGGAGACCTCCAAGATCGCCCTGGTGCTCTACGCCTGCTCCTGGCCGATCCTGCTGAACACCATCGCCGGGGTGAAGGGCGTCGACCCGCTGCTGGTGCGCTCGGCCCGGTCGATGGGCCTGAACCACCTGCGGCTGTTCCAGAAGGTGATCCTGCCGGCGGCCGTGCCCACCGTCTTCACCGGCGTCCGGCTCGCCGGGGCCTACTCGATCCTGGTGCTGGTCGCGGCCGAGATGGTCGGCGCCAAGGCCGGGCTGGGATACCTCGTCAACTACGCCCAGTACAACTTCGCCATCCCCGACATGTACGCCGGGATCGTCACCATCTCCGCCATCGGGCTGGTCGTGAACCAGCTCCTCGTCGTCGTCGAACGCCGCTTCTCCACCTGGCGCGTCGACGTCACCTCCTGAGAGGACCAGCATGCCCCGCACCCTGCACCTCAACGCCTTCCTGCTCGGCGTCGGCCACCACGAGGCGGCCTGGCGGCACCCACGCACCGACCCGCGTCGGGTCACCGACCTGCGGCACTTCCAGGAGCTGGCCCGTACCGCCGAGCGCGGCACCCTCGACTCGGTCTTCCTCGCCGACTCGCTGGCCGTCGGCCCGGCCGTGCGGCACAACATCCAGGCCGTCTTCGAACCGTTGACCCTGCTCGCCGCCCTGGCCGCCGTCACCACCCATGTCGGCCTGATCGCCACCGTCTCCACCAGTTACCACGAGCCGTTCAACATCGCCCGCAAGTTCGCCTCGCTGGACCACCTCAGCGGCGGCCGGGCCGGCTGGAACATCGTCACCTCCGCCCAGGCCCGGGAGGCCTGGAACTTCAACCTGGACGACCACCCGGCGCACGCCGACCGGTACCGGCGGGCCGCCGAGTTCGTCGAGGTGACGGTGAAGCTCTGGGACAGCTGGGAGGACGACGCCCTGGTGCTGGACCCGGCCGCCGGGATCTTCGCCGACACCGACCGGGTGCACGAGATCGACCACTCCGGGGAACGGTTCCGGGTACGCGGCCCGCTGAACACCCCGCGCCCACCCCAGGGCCGCCCCCTGCTGGTGCAGGCCGGCTCCTCCCCGGACGGGGTCACCTTCGCCGGCCGGTACGCCGAGGCGGTCTTCACCGCCCAACAGACCCTCGACGATGGGCAGCGCTTCTACGCGGCGTTGAAGCAGGCGGCGGTCGCCGCCGGCCGTGACCCGGACCTGGTGAAGGTGCTGCCCGGGATCGCCCCGGTGCTCGGCGGCACCGAGGCCGAGGCGCGGGCGCTCGCCGACGAACTGGAGGAGCTGATCGTCCCCGAGCACGCCCTCGCGCAACTGTCCGGCATGACCGGCGTCGACCTCACCGGCCTGCCGCTGGACGGTCCGCTGCCGGAGCTGCCCGACGCGACCACCGTGCAGTCGCACCAGAGCCGCTACCAGCTCGTCGTCGACCTGGCCCGGCGGGAGCGGCTGACCGTCCGGCAGCTGATCGGCCGGCTGGGCGGCGGACGCGGACACCGCGTGGTGGCCGGTACCCCCGAGCAGGTCGCCGACCAGATCGAACTGTGGTTCACCGAGGGCGCGGCCGACGGCTTCAACGTGATGCCGCCCCTGCTGCCCAGCGGGCTGGACGACTTCGTCGACCACGTGGTGCCGCTGCTGCGCGCCCGGGGCCTGTTCCGCCACGAGTACACCGGCCGGACGCTGCGCGAGCACTACGGCCTGCCCCGGCCGGTCTCCCGGTACGCCGGCGACCGGGAGCTGGTGACCGCATGACCACCCTGTCGCCCGTCGACCCCGACCTGTTCCGCAGCCTGCTGCGCCGGCAGGCCAGCACGGTCACCGTGGTCACCGCCGTGGCCGGCCGCCCCGAGCCGACCGGTCCCGGCCGGGACGCCGGTCCGACCCGCCCCGGCCGGGACGCCGGTCCGGCCCGGGCCGGCTTCACCGCCACCTCGTTCACCTCGGTGTCGCTGACCCCGCCGCTGGTGTCGTTCTGCCTCGGCGTCACCTCGTCGAGCTGGCCGGTGGTGGACCGCGCCGAGCACGTCGCCGTCCACCTGCTCGGCGCCGACCAGACCGAGGTGGCCCGGGTCTTCGCCACCAGCGGCATCGACCGGTTCGCCGCGCACCGGGCCTGGACGCCCGGCCCGTTCGGGGTGCCGCTGCTCGACGGGGTGCTGGCCCGGCTGCTGTGCCGGGTGGTGCACCGGGTGCCGGCCGGCGACCATGTCCTGGTCATCGCCGAACCGCTCGCCCTCGGTCCCGGGCCCGACGGCGACCCGCTGGTGTACCACCGGGGCGACTACACCACCGCGCACACCCGGGTGCCGGTGTGACCGGCGCGACGGGCGCACCCGCCGCCGGTCGGGCGGACCGGGCCGGGGCGTCCCCGCTCGCCCTCGACCCGGCCGCCCAGGACCTGCTGTTCCGGGCGGCCCGCACGGCCAACACGTTCACCGCCGAACCGGTGGACGACGCGCAGGTCGCCGCGATCCACGAGCTGATCCGGTACGGCCCGACCGCGCTCAACGGTCAACCGTTGCGGGTGCTGCTGCTGCGTTCGACGGCGGCCCGCAACCGGCTGCTGCCGTACCTGTCGAGCGGCAACCGGGCCAAGACGGCCGCCGCGCCGCTGGTGGCGGTGCTCGCCGCCGACGTCGACTTCCACGAGCGGCTGCCGGAGCTGTTCCCGCACCAGCCGCAGGCGCGGCAGTGGCTGGCCGACCGGACGGAGCGGGTGGCCCAGGCCCGGTTCAACGCCACCCTCCAGATCGGCTACCTGCTGATCGGGGTACGCGCCGCCGGCCTGGCCGCCGGACCGATGGCCGGCTTCGACGCGGCCGGCGTGCAGCGGGAGTTCTTCCCTGACGGACGACACGAGGTGCTGCTGCTGGTGAACATCGGCCGCCCCGGGCCGGACGCCTGGCGGGAACGGTTGCCCCGGCTCAGCGCCGGGGAGGTGATCTCGACCCGGTGACCTCAGCGCGGCTCCCACGCGTCGGGCAGGGTGGTCAGTCTCCGCACGTGCATCGGGAGCCGGCCGCTGACCACCTCGGCGAGGGTCACCTCGTCCAGCACCTGTCGGACGGCGGCGCGGACGGCCACCCAGAGCCGGGGGAGGTTCTCCGCCGAGCCCTCGTACCGGGTCTCCTCGGGACGCAGCCCGCGTACCCCGGCCAGCGGACCCTCGACGGCGCGCAGGATCGCCCCGACGGTGACCTCGCGCGGCGACCGGGCCAGCGTGTATCCGCCCTCGGCGCCGCGCTGGGCGCGGACCACGCCGGCCCGGCGCAGGTCGGCCAGGACGGCTTCGAGGAACTTGCGCGGCATGTCCTGCTCGCTGGCGATCGATTGGGTGGAGAGCAGGGAGGGGTAGGCGGTGGCCAGGCTCAGGGCCGCTCGGACCGCATAGTCGCCGCGCGCGGAGATCTGCACCATGCCATCATGCCTGCCCGTCGGGGGTGACGGGGTCGGCGGGTCGCCGTGGCCGGGCGATCCGTGCCGGTGGACGGTCCCGGGCGGCCCGGAACGCCCCCGGGCTCACCCCCACCTCACGGGTGAAGAACCGGCCGAAGTTCGTCGGCTCGGGAAAGCCGAGCTGGCGACCGATCCGGGCGACCGGCTCGTCGGTGGCGGCGAGCAACCGGCGGGCCTGGAGCGCGACCCGCTCGTCCACCACCTGCTTGGCGCTGCGCCCGGTCACCGCCAGACAGGCCCTGGTCAGGGTACGCACCGAGCAGCCCAACCGGGCCGCGTAGTCCTCGACCCGGCGGGTGTACGGGTAACCCGCCTCCACCTCCTGGCGGAACCGGTGGAAGGTGACCAGCTCGGTGCGCTGCGGGCCGGTGGCGTCGGTCGTCCGCCCGGGGTCCGGGGCGGCGGGCAGCAGGGCGAGCCGGATGAGCAGCACCGCGAGCTGGTGCCGGAGCAGGGCGTGGGCGGCCGGGTCGTCCCGGTGCCGGCGGTGGTCCACCACCAGTTGGGAGACCTCGTTGATGACCGCGTCCTCGTCCTCGCCGACGAGTTGGTGGTGCTGGGGGACCGCGGCGGGATCGACGTCCAGGCCGCGCAGCGCGTCGGCCCGCCAGCGGACCACGATCGCGTCGAGTCGGGTGGGGGAGCGCAGCACCTGCCCGGGGGTGGCCCGCAGCAGGGTGCCGGCCCGGCACGGCAGCGCGCGGAAGTCCAGCTCGGCGATGCCGTGTCCGCCGGTGACCAGGACGAGCAGGTCGGCGTCGAGCAGGACCGGCCGGGGTGGACCCGTGCCCGGGGTGAGGTCGCCCAGCTCCAGGATGTCGATCTCGGGGCGGGGCAGGTCGGGACGGGTTACCGGGGAGAGCTGACCGGAAGGGACCATCGTCTTCGACCGTAACCGGGGAGGGCCGTGGTCGCATCCCGGCGACGGGACCGCGCCGCGTGGCCGGCCGGTGGGCGCATCCCCGGCATCGCGGGCACGGTCGGTGGTGGTCCGGCCGGTGTCGGCGGGGTCGACCGCCGTGGCTTGTCCGGCCGTCGGGGCCGGGCTATGTTACCGGTCGGTAAGAAAAGCGACGCGCGATGGGGTGCCCATGACGGATCTGTTCTCGGTCGACGGTAAGACGGTGCTGGTCACCGGCGGCTCCCGGGGGATCGGGCTGATGATCGCCCGAGGCTTCGTCCGGGCCGGGGCCGAAGTGGTCATCTCGTCCCGCAAGGCCGACGTCTGCGCGGCGGTGGCCGAGGAGCTGTCCGCCGAGGGGCGCTGCGTGGCGATCCCGGCCGACCTCGGCGACGACGCGGGCGCCGAGGGGCTCGCCGCCGCCGTCCGCGAGCGGTACGAACGGCTCGACGTGCTGGTCAACAACGCGGGCGCGACCTGGGGCGCACCCCTGGAGTCGTACCCGGGTGGCGCGTTCGACAAGCTCTGGGCGGTCAACGTGAAGGCGGTGTTCCGGCTCACCACCGCCCTGCTGCCGGTGCTGCGCGCCGCGGCGGGCGACGACGACCCGGCCCGCGTGATCAACATCGGCTCGATCGACGGTCTCCGGGTGCCGACGATGGAGGTATATGCCTACTCCGCCACCAAGGCGGCCGTGCACATGCTCACCCGCAGCCTCGCCCACCAGCTCGCCGACGAGCGGATCACGGTCAACGCGATCGCCCCTGGCCCGTTCGAGAGCAAGATGATGGCCTTCGCCCTCGACGACCCGGCGTCCCGGGCGGCGATCGCCCGGCAGGTGCCGCTCGGTCGGATCGGCCGCCCCGAGGACATGGCCGGTACGGCGATCTACCTGGCGTCGCGGGCCGGGGCGTACCTGACCGGCGCGGTGATCCCGGTGGACGGCGGCATCACCACGCACGGCTGACCGGGGTGCCCGGCGGGTGGCCGGCGTACCCGGGCGGTGGACGGCCGGAGCCGCGCGGACTCGGCAGATCCGCGCGGCTCCGGTGGGGCTGCTGGTCAGCGGCCGGCGAGCAGCCGGCTCACCGCCGTGTCGACGTCCAGGTGCTCGGCCTCCCGACCGCGCGGGACGACGACGTAGGTCCGGCGCAGGAAGCGCACCAGCACGCTGCGCGGGACCTCGAACAGGGCGTTACCGTCGGGCGACGACAGGGCCAGCGCGACGAAGTCGCCGCGCGGGGTGGCCCAGGGCCAGACCCGCACGTCGCCGATGCCGGCCGGCTCGTCGAGGCCGGTGACCAGCAGTTCGCGGGCGAAGGACCAGCTCACCGCCTCGCCGCCGGCCGATTCGGCGTGGAACAGGACATGGACCGCATACGGGTCAGCAGGGTCGTAACGCAGACTGGCACGCACCGGCAAGGCGGTGGCGTCAGGCGCGACGAGCCTTAGTGACGTCTCGACCTCTACGGTCGTCGGTCGGATGACACTCATGGACGTTCTCCCCCCGGCACCGCTGCGGAACGCGCGTGTCCCGCTTTTCCCATACTCAGGTGCTACTGCTGGCTACGCTCCGCCATACGCTGACTTCACCCAGTGGTGGGAAGGGGGTCCGAATCGCTGCGAGAATGTGAGGATTCTTGTAGGATTTCCGGTTCTGCCCAGTCGGGAGCCCGTCCGAAGTCGGGTGGTTCAGTCGTCGACTTACTCCGGTAACGTCCAGTGGTCTGCGCAAGTGACGGGCCGGGACGACACTGGGGGGTGAAATGGCCACGAAGCGTTCCTCAATGGATGCGGTGAGTACGGTCGGGTCACCGAAAGTAGGGGCTCGGGCAGCCAAAAGGCGGGGTGACGGGGTGCCGATCAAGCCACCGGACCGAGACGGTCGGACAACGTCCGACGCCGGTCGTGCCGGACGTCCCTCCCGGACGTCCCGGGGCCGGTCCCGCCCGGCCACCAACGGACGCGCCCGAGGTGGCGGTGCAGGCCGGTCCGGGCGCACCGCGCTGGCCGCCCGCCCCGCCGGCTGGCGCTGGCGGCTGCGCACCACCCTCGACCTGATCCGGGCCAACCCCACCGGCCGGGTCGCTCTCAAGATCTTCATCGCCGTCGCCGGTGCGCTCGTGGTGACCGTCGGCATCGCCCTCATTCCGCTCCCCGGCCCCGGCTGGCTGATCGTCATCGCCGGCCTCGCCATCTGGGCCGTCGAATTCCACTGGGCCCGCCGCCTGCTCGGCTTCACCCGCCGGCACGTCCACGCCTGGACCCGGTGGGCCACCACCCGCTCACTGGCCGTGCGGTTCCTGCTCGGCTCCGCCGGCCTGGTCTTCGTCGCCGTGGTGCTCTGGCTCTCGCTCAAGTACAGCCTCGGCATCGACCTGGTCGCCCAACTGCTGCGTTACCTCGCCACCACCTGACCCACCCCCGGGTTTTTGGCTCCGTCGCGCGATCGGGTAGAGTCAACGGCGCTGAGGGCGATTAGCTCAGTGGGAGAGCGCTTCGTTCACACCGAAGAGGTCGCTGGTTCGATACCAGCATCGCCCACCCTCGATATAGCAAGCTCAAGGCCCCTCGATTGAGGGGCCTTGAGTCGTCTCTGTCGATCACTACCGATCGGGAGGCAGCGAGAAGGCGGGTGCCGTGCCTCCCTTCTGTGCAACGGCAGTCGCTCAGCTCGCTGTCAGCGGGTCTGAGGCGTACCCCTGCTCCACGCACAGTGTCGCCTCGGGGTAGTGGGCGAGCACCTTCGCGCCGTCGCGCTGCGGGTCGGCCAGGCCCACCGTGACGCATCGGCCGAAGGCGGTGCCGCGGGCGGCGCGCACGGAGAGCAGCGCGGCCAGGCGACGGTGCATGGTCGGACCTCCAGTGGTACGGCGGACTGCGCCATTCGGGAACGACGGGTACAACGATCCGGCCGCTGGTCGGGGTACCGTCCGACGAGGTGGTGACCGGGCCAGGTCGGCTGGCCCCGTGAGCTTGGAGCGGCGCATGGTCTCGTCCGTCGACCCGCGCTTCGGCGTAGCTCTGCGTGAGTTTCGGGAGCGGCGTGGTCTGTCGCTTCGTTCCCTGGGGCAGCGTGCTCATCGGAGTAAGAGCCATCTGCACGAGTTGGAGGCGGGTCTCAAGGCTCCGACGGTCGACACGGCTTGTCACCTGGATCGGGTTCTCGACGCGGGGGGCGCACTCGCGCGGTTGGTGGATGCGCCGATCGACCATGCGGCCGAGGCCGGCGAGCTGAGGGCCAGAGTCGCCGCCAGTGATGTGAGCGCGGACGTGCTCGACCGGATCGAGCAGGGCGTTGACGATCTCGCCAGCGCCTACCCGACGACGACACCGGCGGATCTCCTGCCGTTGGTGCGGCGGCACCTTTCCTATGTGGGGAGGTTGTTGGAGGGGCGGGTGACGCTCGCGCAACGGCGGCGGTTGTTGGTTGCCGGTGGCTGGTTGGCGGTGCTGCGGGCGACGGTTCACATCGACCTGCGGCAACGGACTGCTGCGGTCGCCCACCTGCGAGCCGCTCGTGACCTTGCCGAACATGCTGAACACGGCGAGATCCAGGCGTGGTGCCTCGAAACCCGGGCCTGGGATGTGCTGACCCAAGGTGACTACCAGAGGGCACTCGATCTCTCCCGTCATGCGCAGCGGGTCGCTCCGAAGGGGAGTTCCGCCCGCATTCAGGCGACTGCTCAGGAGGCCCGCGCGTGGGCGCGGATCGGCGATGTCGGTGCGACCCGCCGCGCGTTGGACCGAGTGGAGCGGCTGACGGCGAATCTGCCCGTTCCCGAGCGGGCCGAGCACCACTATCGCTACGACCCGGCCAAGGCTGCCGCGTACGCGGCCACGACGTTGGCGTGGGCGGGTGACCCTGGTGCCGAGCAGGTGGCGCGGGCGGTGTTGGTCGATCTGGACCCGTACGGCGATGGGGGAGCGCGGCCCCGCCGGTCCGCTTCGGCCCGCCTCGACCTCGGTCTCGCCCTGGTCGCCGCCGGCCAGCCGGACGAGGCGGTTGTCCTGGGCGTACAGGCGGTGGCGTCCGGACGGGTGGTGCCGTCGAACTGGTGGCGTGCTGCGGAACTGCTGGCGAAGGTGGAGCAGTCGGGAGTGCCGGAGGCAGTGACACTGCGTGATGTGTGCACCGAGTTCGCACCGGGACGGCGACCATCAGCGGACAGCACACCCGGTTAGCGGACGCTCACCCTCTGGATCGGCGGCCGGCGGAGCATGAGGCTGAGGCTCACTGAAGCCGGGCACGGAACGAGGAACACCAGTGGGGTGCTGCCCTCCATGCCCTGAGGAGGGAGGGCCAGCCCCATGGCGGTGAACAGCGGACTCCTGAGACGAATTGTCGGCCGGTGCTTTTCGTCGTCGCCGGTTGTCTCCGGGGTCGGAGAACGCATCCAGGCAGTGGAGCAGGAGGCCGCCCGACGACGGCTGTTGGACCTCGCGCACGGCATGCCACCGCACCCGGCAACGGGCAGAAATGCCATCTCGTCGAAGCGGCGCGTTCCGTACGACGGGTATCTGTCGGCCGCGGCGCTGACCCTCGCGCGCCGGCATCGACAGGTGTGGTCGTGGCGCACGTGGAGCCGGCTGTGCCGGTGCGGGGCCGACCTGCCCTGCCACGCCCGACACCGGCTTCCGATCAGCCGTGGGCACTGGCCGACCGAGGAGGAGCAGTGACCAGTCATGGCCCGGTGCCGCCGGGCTGGAGTTGCGGTGGATGCGACCGGCCCTGGCCGTGTCCCACCCGGCGGCAGGAGCTGCGTGCGGAGTACGCCGACGCGCCGGTGTCGCTGGCCCTCCACCTCGGGGCCTGCTTCGTCCGGGCGGCCGAGGACATGCCCTGGGCACCGGCCGGCCCCCTGTACCGCCACTTCGTCGGCTGGACCAGACAGTCGTCGGAGGCGCGACACCGAAGTGCGACCACCCTTCCGGCCGCACCCGACCGGCACCGGCGCCGCCAGGCCGGATGACACCCGATCCGACCGGCCGGGAGTCCACTGTCCGCTGACCGGCCGGCGACCACAGTCGCCTTCCGGCCGCGTGACACGTTCACGTCGGTGGGCGCGGGTGCGGCGGCGGGTGCGTAGGGTCGGCGGCGTGAACTCCTCCCTCGACGCCCTGCCGAAGATCGGTGCGCCGGCAACGCGTTCGCTGACCGGAGCCGGCTATCCGACGTTGCGCGACCTCGCGGGCGTGCCGCGCGCCGAGCTGGCCGCACTGCACGGGGTGGGGCCGAGAGCGCTCGGGATCATTCAGAGCGCACTGGAGCAGCACGATCTCAGTTGCGGGTAGGGGTGCGGAGGGGAAGTGTGCGACGCCACCAGCCGGTCCGGTCCGGAGACCTCCGGCCGGCCGGACCGATGGCCTCGCTTTACGCGCTGCGACGGTCGTGGCACGCTTCGTGGAGCGGATACGTGCGGTTTCAGTGCGGCGGAAGGGTAGGTCGACGGGGCTCGATGGCGAACATGTGGCGACGTAGGGCGGCGAATCCACTACTCCTCTGGCTGGTGTTGGGCGCCGTTCTCGCGGGCGCGTGGAAAGTGTTCGGTAGCTCCACCCTGCTGACGGTGCTGACGGTCCTGTCCACGGTGGCCGCGCTGCTGCCGTTGTTCAAGGAAATCCGGTCTGACCGCGACATCGTGAGCACCCCGGAGCAGGTCGACCAGGCCGTGCGGGTGCTCGCCATCGAGGTGCGCAAGCAGTGGGACGAGGAGTCTCGTCGGCGTCAGCTCCAGGAGACGCGGCAGATGCCGGTCCGCTGGGAGGTGACGGATCGGCCGAAAGCCCAGTCACCGCTGCCGTCCACCGGGGAGCTGCCGCGGCTGATCGACGAGTTCGTGGGGCAGCCCCGCGCCATGGTGGTCATCGGCGAACCAGGTTCGGGTAAGACGGGCCTGTGCGTCATTCTCGCCCTCGACCTGCTGAAGGAAGCAGCCGAACGAGTTCCGCTGCTGTTGCAGATCGCCTCCTGGGATCCGGCGGAGAACCTCGACAACTGGATGGTCCGGAGACTGGTGGAGGATTATCCGTTCCTGGGTAGCGAGGCACGGTTCGGCTCCACCGCCGGCAGCGAGATCGTCACCCAGCGCCTGGTGTTGCCGATCCTGGACGGCCTGGACGAGATGGCACCGGCGCTGCGGTCCGTCGCGCTGCGGGCGCTCCACAGCGACTGGTCCGACCAGCCTTTCGTGTTGACCTGCCGTACGGAGGAGTTCCTGACTGCCAACGAACAGAACCTGCTCACGGGTCTGCTGGTCGTCCGTCTTCGACCGCTGGAGCCCCAGGCGGCGGCGAACTTCCTGCTCGACGCCAGCGCCGATCAGCGGTTGGAGGAGTGGGAGCCGGTCCTGGCCGACCTGGTCGCCCATCCGTCGAACGACCTGGCGCGGACCCTGACCAATCCGCTGATGCTCGCGCTCGCACGTACCGTCTACGAGGCTGAGGACGTGTCGCCGGGTGAGCTGCTCGACAGGGAGCGGTTTCCCCGGCAGCACGACGTCGAGGAGTATCTCCTGGACCGGTTCGTTCCCACGGTGTTCCGTATCCGCCCGTACCGTGGGGTGCCGAATCCGGCCCGGGTCTCCCGTCGGTGGGATCCCGCGGTCGCCCAGCAGGCGTTGGTCTTCCTGGCCATGCATCTCCAGACCCTGGGGACTCGTGACCTCGCCTGGTGGCAGCTCACCCGTGCGGTGCCCCGTCCGGTCCCGCAGGTCGTACGGGTCACGGTGGGCACGCTGGGGTGCGGCCTGCTGGGTTGGGTGATGTTCGGGTTGTTCGGCCGGCCCTACCTGGGAGCGGCCTTCGGACTGGGGGTGGGCTTCCTCGCCGCGCTTCCGTTGGGAAGGTTGCGGGACAAGCGGCCGCGGCGGTTCGTACCTCGGATGCTCCGCCGCGCGGATCTGGCTCCGGAGTTTCTGGTTCGGGACATCGGCTTCGGTGTGGTGGGCGCGCTGGTCGGTGGTCTGATCGTCGGTCTGCTGTTCAGCGCCGGATACGGGGTGTTGATCGGTCTGTTCTTCGGCCTGGTGTTCGGAATGGTGCGACGGTTCACCGAGCCGACCGAGACGAAGGAACCGGCCAGTCCGGGCAACGTGTTGCGCGGCGACCGCAGCACCGTGCTGTACGGGACCGTCCTGGGGGCGACGGCGGGTGGGTTGGTCGGCGGCTTCATGGGGGGCGTCGTCGGGGCCGAACAGTACGGGTTGATCTATCACCTGACCCCGGTGATGGAGGGACTCCTCGGTGCCTCGGTGGGGCTGCTGCTCGGGGCTGCCGGCCTCGGAATGATGGTCTACGCCACCAGCGCGTGGGCTCAGCTCGTGTTGGCGCGGATCTGGCTGGCGTGGCGTGGCCGAACGCCGCTACGGCTGATGACGTTTCTTGCCGACGCGCACAAGCTCGGCGTGCTGCGCCAGGTGGGGCCGTTCTACCAGTTCCGGCACGGGCTGCTCCAGGACCGTCTGGGGCGGCCGGTACCGGGGCCGGTGGAAGCGCCGGAGGCGGAGCCGGCGGTTCGCGGGTGACGGTCGGGCGGGGCGGGGATCACGTCGCCCGCGCCGTGGTGAGTTGCACCGGCCCGCTGAGGGACCAGTGCGCCACCCGACCGGGCCACCGGTCGCCCGACCCGGTGTCGCCCACGACCGCGACGTAGCGGGCCTGCGGAAACCGGATGCGTGCCCAGGTGATGGGTATGTCCACCGGGCGGATCTGCAGGTCGGTCAGGCGTCTCCGCACGCTGTCGCTGCCGCGACCGGCGCCGTCGCTGCCCCAGTAGCCGAACTCGATCCGCGCCTGCGGGGAGACGTCGGCACCACGGTCGGCCTGCTGGTGAAGCAGCCAGGCCACGTCGGCGGGGTCGGTCAGATCCACCGTGCGGACGGCGGACCGGGTCTCTTCGACGGTCACCTGTACCCGGAGCGCGACCACCTCGAAGGGGTGTCGCCGTAGCAGCTGTGACAGGGCCTCGAGCCAACTCCGCTCGAAGGCCTGTTGCCGCCGCTCGAAGATCACCAGCGCGACGGCACGCGTGAGCGTGTAGCCGATCATCGCGACAGCGGTCCAGGTCGCCAGAACGTGGTCGACCAGCAGACGATCGGCGATCACGGCGAGCGAGGCGGCCACCAGCCAGCCCAGGGTGACGTTACGGGCGTGGGCGAAGGACGACCGGTGGGAGCCGACGGTGAACCGCCGCAGGAGCGCGGCCGGCCAGCCCAGTGGTGCCGGGGGTATCGGGACACCCGGCTGTACGCTGCCCGACTCGGTCAGCATCCCCTCTGCTGTCCTCACCGCCTGCCGCCTCTCGCCGGCACCCCTGCCCGCGCTGCCATCGTGCTCCTCGGCCGCGATGACCACGCGGACCGCTCGCTTCCCGGGTCCACCGTCGGGGAGCGATCGGCTCTCTCCGGTTCACTCTACCGGCCGCGACCACGCCCCCACCGAACGTGAAGACAAAAAGCTAAATTGTACCCCCGCGTCAGCCACTGTCGTCGGCATGGGGATTCTCCGCCACGGGACCGATGTTCCCTGCCGGCCAGAACAGCAACCGGTAGGGCCGGCGATCGGTGGGGTCGGGTTCCGCTGCCGGCGGGCACGGTCGGGTGAGGGTGCCGGATCGCTGCCGGTGCCGGTCGATCAGCTGATGGACCAGCCCACCCGCCAGCATCATGAACAACATGCCGAACAGGCGGTCACGGCTGCCCGCGGGGTGCCGGTGGTGGAACTCCCGGTACAGGTCTCCGATCCGTCGGCCGGTCTCGATCACGGTGATCGATCCCGACGTCACCTCGGTGGTCACGCCGGCGGCGCGGTCCAGCGCCACGTCGTGGAAGTCGTCCAACACCTGGAGGACGTCGCCGAGTTCCACGAGCAGCCGTCGGTCGAGCGGTGACAGCGCCGGCCGGAGCAGCCCGAAGAGCGCCGCCGTGCCGAGTCCACCCTTGCCGCGGGTGATGCGCCGGAGGGTCCGCCCCGAGACGGCGGAACCCCGCTGCCGCCGCGACTGGATCTGGAACCGGTGCATCCGGCGTAGCGCCGCGTGGACCGGTGCGGAGTCCTCGCGTCGCAGCACCGCCTCGATGGCGCGGTACAGCCCCAGCAGCATCGTCTCGGCGTCCGACCGTGGCTGGAAGGACCCGCCGTCGAACAGGACCGTCAACCGCTCGTCCAGGTCGGGGGCGCGGAAGTTGTCGAACAGGTCGTCGTACACCCGGGTGAAGGAGCTTCCCAGCACGGCCCGGTCGGCCCGGAAGGCGATGCCCGTGGCCTGCGCGTAGCCGGACATGGCCAGGCACACCTTGACGCTGGTGCTCAGCAGGATCCGGGAGATCTGCCGTCGTCGTCCCACACCGGTGACGCTCGCGTCGATGATCGGCCCCACCGTCCGGTCGAAGACCTCGATGATCTCGCCGATGTCGCGTCTGACGAACCGATACACGCTCGGCCAACCCAGCGCCAGTGGCGCGAGACGCAGTACCGCGACGACCTCAGTGGACACGGCCGGTGCACTCGGGCCGAGCCGACGGGGACGGCCCCGGTGCAGGGCCTGCGCCCGTCACCGCCGGCCGCCGTGCCTGCCGGGCGGCAGGTGCGAGGGTGTTGCCGGACTCGATCGTCGCCTGGGCGCTGGCTCACGGCTCGGGGGCATGGGTCGACACTATCGAAGAGAATCACCGGGTGTGTTCAGCTGATGACGCGCCGGTTCCGGCTGGTGGCCCCGACACGGGGCGGCGACTGGATCGGGGGTTCACTTCCTGTCCAGTGGGGCGACCTACCCTCTCCGGAATGACATCGAAGCACTTCGAGCCAAGGCGGATGTCGGCGGCGGGCATCGCGGCGGTCAGCGCGGTCGCGCTGGTCGTGGCGCCGACGACACCCGCCGCCGCCTCCACCATCCGAGACGGGTGGGTGCAGCTCTGCCCCTGGGGCAACTACCGGGTGCACCTTGAGTACGTGGATCTCAACAACCACACCGTCCAGCTGGGTCCGGTCCTCGACCCGGGGGCCGACTGCTGGTGGGGGCCGGTGCCGACCGGCGGCGAAAGCTCCCTGTTCTGGGTCATCGGCCACTTCAACACCAGCAGCGGAACCTTCGAGGTGATCGGCCCGAACCGGAAGTACGAGACGTTCTACAACGGCGTCACCGGGATCGGTTTCGCCGCCGAGGGCACGACCGCCTCCGGTGGCCGCAAGGACGCGCACTACTACCGGTACTGAACCACCCGGAACAGGGGAGACAACCATGGTCCGCGCCGCCCGCGTACTGCTGGGGCTGTTGCTCGTCGTGACGGTCGCCGGGCCGCCGCCCTCGTCGGCGCGGGCGGCGACCCGGCCGGCGGGGGTGCCGCGGCCGATGGACTCGGCGGCGTCGCTGGTGGCGGGCGTCGCGGGGGACGCCGACCTGGCCGCCGGCAACCGGATCGGCGGGGTCGCCGGGCTGCCCGACTGGTCCCGGGTCGGCTATCTCGGCGGCCAGTCGTTGCCGACCGACGCGGACCTGGCCGGCGGCGCCTGCACGATCGACGCGGCGCGGCTGGCCGGCGAGTTCGGGGTCCGCGCCGACGACACGGTGGACGACAGCGGGGGCCTCCAGTCGGCCATCGACCGGATCAAGGCCACCTGCTCGCCGTCGGGCAACGCGCGCCGGCTCTCGCTGATCGTGCTGCCGGCCGGGCGGATCGACATCTCCCGGCAGATCTACGTCGACGCGAACTTCCTGGTGCTCCGGGGCCAGGGGGCGGGCAGCGGCGGGACGCGGATCGTGTTCCGGCCGGACGTCAACACCCGGTACGACACGCTCACCGCCGACGGCAGCCGGTGGAACCAGGACACCATGACGTTCGGCTCGGCACCGGACACCGGCACCGGTGGCTGGATCTGGCCCGGCCGGGCGCTGTTCAAGGTGCAGACCCGCGAGGTCGCCGACCGCTACGCCGACGAGTGGTCCGCCGCCCCCGCCAACCGTAAGGACCTGTTCGAGGGCTCCATCAACCAGCACTGGGCGTCCGGCCAGAAGCTGGGGTCCGCCTCGGCCGACCCGGGCTTCTCGGCCCGCGCCGGGCAGAACGTGATCCGCCTCGACAGCAAGGCGAAGATGGACGGCTTCCGGGTCGGCGGCTACGTCTGGGTCGGGGCCGCCAACAGCCTGCGCTTCTACGAGCAGCAGGGGCTCTCCCCGGACGACCCCGGCACCCGCGAGAACCTGCACATGCGGCAGCAGATGTTCCGGGCGACCGCCGTGAACACGTCGGCGAAGACCGTCACGCTGGACCGCCCGCTGGAGTACGACGTGCCGGTCGACTCCACCTCGGACGGCTCCGCGCCGATCGCCGGCACCGTCTACACCAGCAAGATCACGCCGCTACGCGCGGTGGAGGGCGTCGGCTTCGAGAACTTCGCCTTCTCCCAGGAGATGGAGGGGCTGCCGAAGCTGCTCGGCGGCGTCTACCACCCCACCCCGACCGACGCGGTGCACAACTACGGCAACCTGGCCCCCGAGTACGCCATGCACGGCATCGCGTTCAAGTGGGCCGCGAACAGCTGGGCGCGCGGGCTGGCCGGGTCGATGACCGGCTCGCACCCGATCGTCACCGAGGTCGCCCGCAACCTCCAGATCGAGCACAACACGTTCGACGGGGCGTGGAACAAGGGCAAGGGCGGCAACGGCTACCTGCGCGGCAGCCGGGTGTGGGACTCGCTGTGGGCCTACAACACCAGCCGGAACCTGCGGCACTTCACCTTCCAGTGGTCGGCCAGCGGCAACGTGGCGTTCGGCAACGACCTGGATTCCGACCTCAACCTGCACGGCGGCTGGGAACGCTACAACCTGTTCGAGGGCAACACCGTCCGCGTCCCGTACGAGCACCGGTCGGGCAGTTGCACCGCCAACTGCGGCGGCGAGGGCGGCGAGCTGGAGGACGGCACCTGGTTCCCGATCTGGTGGGCGGCGGCGGCGAAGGCGATCAAGTGGTCCGGGGCGTCCGGCCCGCAGAACGTCTTCCACCGCAACACGATGATCAAACAGTCCGTCGCCGGTGGCCCCTACCTGCCCTACGAGCCGTACTCCAGCGACAGCGGCGAGTCGGAGGCGATCTACCAGTTCGGCTCCGACGCGGCGAACCCGCGCGCGTTCACCCCGCTGAGCCAGGGCGGTGCGCCGATCAAGGACTGGTCCGGCCGGGAGACCGTGAACTACGCCGGCCAGGGTGTCGCGGTGCGGACCGGCGAGCGGTGGCCGTCACTGTTCCTGCGCGACGTCGGCCAGCTCGACCCGCGTGCCGGGAACCGGCAGACGGTGATGACCTGGAACATGCAGGGCGCGGGCTCCAGCGCGGGCGGCACCTACGAGAACAAGTACGCGACCGTGCTGGGGTTCCTCAGCGCGGGGGTGCTGGCGGTGGCGCTCCAGGAGGCCGGGTCACCACCGGCCGGCAGCGCGCACGAACGGGGGCGTTACACCCAGAACGTGTTCGCCAACAACGGCGTCTTCCCCCCGGTCTACGAGTACTACCTGGGCACCCTGCTCGGTGAACCCACCCGTCACCTGTACTGGTTGAACACGGACACCTCGACGCAGGGCCCGAACCGGGTCAACCTGGCCATCGCCACCGCGCAGCGGGCCGACCAGGTCGTCGTGGTCGCCGGTGCGGCGGGTGCCCGGCCGGCACTCGGCGTACGGATCGGTGCGACGTTCTTCTTCACCGTGCACGGCTGGTCGGGCAACGGCAACGACATGCCGACCACGCTGGCGAACATCCGCACGTACCTCCAGAACAACCCCGATCCGACCACCGGTCGTCCGTACGAGTGGGTGGTGCTCGGCGACTTCAACCGGGAACCGCAGAACCTGCGCAATGCGCTACCGGCCAACCAGTTCGCCGTGATGGCTCCGGACGCCAACACCCATCCGACGACGGGCCCGACGAGCACCCTGGACTACGCGGTGACCGACTTCGGCAACGGCGCACCGACGCTCTTCCAGGCGCACACGGAACGGACCATCACCAACTCCGACCACCACCCGGTGACCTACGGGTTCGACCTGCGCGCCGCGGCGGAGGTGCCGCCGCTGGCCACCCCCACGATGCCCGGCCGGGCACTGCTACGTAACGCCGCCACCACCTCCGTCGCCGACGCCGAACCCAACGGCGGACCGCTGGTCGTGGACACCGCGTACGACCTGTCGCGGGCACAGCAGTGGCGGCTGGAATGGGACAACGAGTTCCCCGGTTACCTGCGCCTGCAACGGGTCCGGGAGGGCAACTCGACCGACGACCGCTACCTGGGCCTGGCCGACGCGGCCCCGGACGCCCGCGCGGGACTGGGCTGGTCACCGTCGTTGACCCAGCTGTGGCGGCCGGTGAGCAACGGCGACGGCACGTACACCCTGCTCAACTACCTGACCGGCCAGGCGCTCACCAGCGTGGCGGGCGACTTCCTGCTGGCCGCCCGGGACGCGACGGACTCGCCGTACCAGCGCTGGTTCTTCTCGTCGTCGACCGACCTCGAACTGCACCGGGACATCCTGCCCGTGGTCGCGCCCGCCGGCACGGCGGCCGAGCTGGGGGTGGCCGGCCCGGACGGGGTCGAGGGCCGACCGGTGCAACTTCTGCCGGCCACCACCGGCAGCCGGGAGTGGCAGCCGGTGCCGGCCGGGCAGCGCGGGTCCGACCGGTGCTTCTATCTGCTCCACGGCGACGAGTACCTGACGTCCACCCCGGACGGGGGGCTGCCCGTGCCCGGCGCGCACGTCGTGCTGGACGATTACGACCCGCACAGCCAGGGCCAGCTCTGGTGCGTCCACCAGGACAGCACCTCGATGACCATCTACAACAACACGGTCGTGCAGGGTCAGCTCGTCCAGACCTACCTGACCGACCACGGCCTGCACGCGCACCTGAGCGTGGAGTCCGTGCCGGACACCGGGCGGGAGGGCTGGCGCTGGTGAGCCCCGGCCCCGCCCTCATCTCCGGTCGGTATTGCGGGGCTTCGGCGTAAGCTGAAGGGCGTCGATATCACCGACGGCCGGGGGTTACCGAGGCGTGGCTGGGCTGTGGTCGGGGGAGAGCGGGCACCGGACACGGCCGGAAGACGCACTGCGACTCCAGATCCTCGGCCCGCTCCGCGTCCGGCGGGGCGGCGTCGAGCTGGACCCCGGGCCCCGCCAGCGGGCCTACCTGCTCGTCCTGCTGCTGGCCCGGGCCGGGGGACCGGTCAGCACCACCGAGCTGATCGACCTGGTCTGGGGCGACGACGCCCCCGCGAGCGCGGTCAACGTCATCCACAAGTACGTGGGTGCGCTGCGCCGGCTGCTGGAACCCGGGCTGCCGCCCCGTGCGGCCGGCTCCTACCTGCACCGGCACCCGATCGGCTACCGGCTGTCCGCCTCGGCGGAGACCCTCGACCTGATGGCGTTCCGCGAGCATGTCGGGGCCGCCGACGCCCACCTGGCCCGGGACCGTGCCGGAGCAGCCCTCGACGCGTACGGCCGGGCGCTCGTCCTGTGGCGCGGCCCGGCCGGCGACGGACACCCGCACCGGCCGGGTGCCGTCGCCCTCTTCTCCGCGCTGGACGGGGAGTTCTTCGCCGCCGCCGTCACCGCCACCGAACTGGCCGTCGCGGCGGGGCAACCGCACCAGGTGCTGGCCCCGCTGCGCCTGGCCGCCACGATGGCACCCCTGCACGAGCCGGTGCAGGCGGCGCTGGTCACCGCGCTGGCCGCCGCCGGCCAGCAGGCGCAGGCGCTGACCGTGTTCCGGGCCGTCCGGGCCGACCTCGCCGAGCAACTGGGGGTCGATCCCGGCCCGGCCCTGTGGCAGGCGTACCACCGGGTGTGCGGCGGGGCGTCGACGCCGCCCACGCCACGGACCCCGACGGGCGGCGGCCTGGTCGGCCGGGTCGGCGAACTCGCCGTCCTCCGGCAGGCCACTGCCGCCGCCTTCGCCGGGGGCACCGGGCTGGTGATCGTGCAGGGCGAGCCCGGGGTCGGCAAGACCCGACTGCTCAGGGAGGCCACCGCCGAGGCGGAACAGCGCGGCGCGCTCGTCGTGTGGGGGCACTGCCTCGACGGCGGCGGCACCCCCTCGATGTGGCCCTGGGTCCAGGCCATCCGGGGGATCCTCGACGGTCTGCCGGCCGCGCAGCGGGACGTTCCGGTCGGTTGGGAGCTGGGCAGCCTCCTGGAACCGCGTCCGGACGTCCTCGCCGCGCCGGTGCTGCCCGACAACGGTTTCCCGTTCCGGCTCTTCGAGCAGGTCGTCGCGATCGTCGCCGCGGCCTCGGCGCGGCGGCCCACGGTGCTCGCGCTCGACGACCTGCACTGGGGCGACAGCGCGTCGCTGCACCTGGTCGGTCACCTGGCGACCCGCCTGCCCGGCGGTACCGCCCTGATCGGCGCGCTGCGCGACCGCGCCCCGACCCCGGGTTCCGCGCTGTCCCGGATGCTCGCCACGGTCAGCCGGCTCCCCGGCCACCAGCGGGTCCAGCTCGGCAACCTGGACGAGGCGGAGGTGGCCGAACTCGTCCGCCGGGAGACCGGCGCGGCTCCCACCGCCGACGCGACCCGCGGCATCCTCAGCCGCACCGGCGGAAACCCGTTCTTCGTCCGGGAACTGTCCCGGCTGCTCGCCGACCGGTCCCCGGGGCGGGCCGGCGTGCCGGCGACCGTGCGGGACGTGGTCGTCGACCGGATGTCCGGGCTGGACGCCGACACCCGTGACCTGCTCCGGATCGCCGCGCTGATCGGCCGGGCGGTGGAACTCGGGCTGCTCGCCCGCGCCGCCGGTCTCGACCTCGACAGCTGCCTCGAACGGCTGGAACCCGTACTGGCGCTCGGCATGCTGGAGAGCCGGCCGGGCGACCCCTTCTCGCTGCGGTTCGCCCACGATCTGGTCCGCGAGGCGGTGACCGCGACGACCCGGCCGACGCAGCTCGGCCAGCTGCACCTGCGGATCGCCGACGCGCTCGAACGAACGCCCCCCGGAACGACCCGGGTACGGCCTGATCGGGGCGGTCCGGAGGCCGAGACGGTGGCCGAACGTCTCGGGCACCACCTGTGGTCCGCCGGGCTGCTCGCCGAGCCGGCCCGGACCGTCCGGGCGTTGGTCGACGCGGGCCGGCACGCGGCGGGCAAGTCGGCGCTCGACGTCGCCGAGCGCCACCTGCGCGCGGCCGTGCAGGTGGCCCGGGCCGCAGGCCTCGCCGAGGGGGAGCTGTCCGCGCTGGCCCAGCTCACCGCAGTCCTCGGCATGCGGTCGATGTACGGCTTCTCGGTGACCGACCTGTTGGAGCGGGCCGAGCACCTGGCCCGTGGCCTCGGTCGGGAGCGGGAGGCGGCCAGTTTCCTCTACTCCCGCTGGGCCGCCCTGGTCCAGGCGGTCGATCTCGACCGCAGCGCCCCGCTGGCCCGCCGGCTGCGGCGACGGGGGGAGGAGTCCGGCGATCCGTGGGTGCTCGCGTGCGGACTGCACGCCTGGGGCCTGCAACAGTGGGACCACGGGGAGATCGGTGAGGCGATCCGGTGGCTGGACCGGTCCCGGGAGATGATCTTCGACATTCCCCGTCGGGACGAGGACCCCGTCCGGCACGACCTCCAGCTGCTGATGGCCGCGATGCTCGCCGAGGTGACCACCTTGCACGGTGAGGTCGCCGACGGGCGGACCCTGCTCGACGGGCTCGAGGACCTGGCCGGGGAGGACCCGTACATGGTCACCGTGTGGGCGTGCGCCGCCACCCGCATCGCGGTGATCGTCGGCGATCCGGCGCTGGCGCTGCGCGCCGCCGGGCGGGGCATCGCGGTGGATCCCGGTTTCTCCTTCGTCTTCCTCGGTACCTACCAGCGGCTGGCCCGCTGCTGGGCGTTGGCGGTGACCGGCCGGGATCCGGCCGGCAACGCGGAGCAGGCGCGTCGGCTCATCGCCGCCCACCTGCTCGACCCGCCCCGCTCGGACGTCGCCGCCTGGCACGGTCTCCTCGCCGAGATGCTCATCGCCGCCGGCGCGGTCGAGGCGGCCGCGACCGCACTCGACCGGGCCGACTTCTATCTGGAGTCGTGCGGCCAGCGCCATCCGGAGGGGCTGCTGCTCCTGCTGCGGGCCCGGCTCCTCCAGGCGCGGGGTGAGCCGGTCGAGGTTGTCCGGGCCGCCGCCGAGCGGGCGCGGGCGGTGTCCGCCGACCGGGGGGCCTTCCTGCACACCCGGCGGGCCGAGCGGCTCCTCGCCGAACTGCCGACCCGACCCGCGAGGCGGCGACGGTCGACCACGGGCGGGTGTAGACCGGAACGTCGACGATAGGAACCGACCCCGGAGAACGTGGCCGGTGCCGCCCCGCCACCCGTGGTCCGCCTACCGGTGCCGGCTCGGTACGGCTTGACAAGCCGACCGGTCCGCAGTGGACGATGGGCCGTGCGGATTCTCGTGGTGGGCGGCAGCGGTCTGATCGGTACCCGGGTGGTCGACGTGCTGCGCGGGCGGGGGCACGCGGTGACCTCGGTCGCCCGTACCGCCCGGCCGGGCGTCGACCACCTGCTCGACCTGGAGTCCGCCGCGATCGACGACCTCCGGCCGCTGCTCGCCGGCCACGACGGTGTGGTGCTGGCCACCCGGGCGGACGAACAGCGGGTGTTGCCCAGGCCGGCCTACCCGGCCCTGCGCCGGGAACTCGTCGAGCCGGTGGTGCGCCTGTTCACCGCCGCCCGTCACGAGGGGCTCACCCGGGGGGTCGTCATGGGCTCGTACTACACCCACTTCGACCGGCTGCATCCACAGTGGCGACTCACGGCACACCACGCGTACGTCAGGTGCCGGCGGGAACAGGCCGGGGAGGGGCGGGCCGCCGCCGGCCCGGGGCTGCCGGTCGCCGTGCTGGAGCTACCGTTCGTCTTCGGCCGGGCCGGCGACCGGCTGCCCAACTGGGCCGGTCCGCTGGACCGGTGGGCGCGGTCCCGGGCACCCCTGGTCGTCCCCGTCGGCGGGACCGCCACCGCCTCGGTGGACAGCGTCGCCGACATCACGGCCGACGCGCTCGAACAGGCCCGTGGTGGGGACGTTCCGGTCGCCGACGAGAACCTGAGCTGGGCGGAGATGATGACCCGGATCGCGGGGGCGGTCGGCCGTCCGCGCCGGGTCGGTCGGCTGCCCGCCGCGGCGGTACGGGCCCCGCTGCGCTGCGGCGGTCTGCTGCACGCTCTCGCGGGCCGGGAGGCCGGGATCAACCCCGCCCACCTCGCCGACCTCCTGCTCGCCGAGCTGTTCCTCACCCCGACCACCGGCCGGTCCCTGGACCCGGCGCTGCGCGACACCTTCGCCGAGCCCGTACCGTCGGCCGGCGGAACCCCCGCATGGCCGCCGCCCCGCCCCGCTCGCCACTGCGCAGTCTCGTCGGGCTCGCGGCGGTGTCCCTGACGATCGCGGCGGTCGTCGTCATCGCCCCGGACCCACCGGCGGAGTCCGCAGGTGGCTGGCAGCCGCCCTCCGGCTATGTCGACGCCGAGAGGGTCACCCTGGACGATGGTCGTACGCTGCGGCTCTGGGCCGGACCGTCGGGTAGCTACGTGGAGAGTCTCGACGCCGGGCGTTCCACGGCGGCGGTCGGCACCAGCGGCGGCGGACCGGAGTACGCGATCAGCGAGATCCTGGGTGGTCTGCTGGGCTACCTGCCCCTTCGGGAGGCGCGGACGGTCCTGGTCGGGTCGTCGTCTGTCCGGGCGGACGTCCACGCCCAGCGGTTCCTGGTCGCCGCCACCGCTGTCGACGTCGCCGACGGGCGGGTCCGGCTGACCGTGCTGGACGGGACGGGCCGGACGCTCGCCCGCGCGGCCGTGGAGATCACCGGACGCGGCTGACGCAGGTGGGTCCGGCCCCGCCTCCGATGCCGTCCGGGGGTGGGGTCCACCCCGGGCAGGCCCGTCCGCCGGACCGTGGCGGCGACGCGCCGCGCGGGTCGTGACCGCGGCGGCGCGTCGCCGAGATGCGCTGTGCCCGCTCGTCGGGCCGGTGGTGGCGGGTGTCGGCGGCACGCTACGGGTCAGCCGCGGCTCCACCGTTGACCGGCGGCACCGTTGCAGTCCCAGATCTGGGTACGGGTGCCGTTGGTCGTGCCGTTGCCCACCAGGTCCAGGCACCGCCCCGAGCCGACTGCGGTGACGGTCCCGTCGGCGTTGAAGCGCCACTTCTGGTTGGACTGGCCGTTGCAGTCCCAGATGATCACCGAGGTGCCGTTGGCGGTGCCGGCGTTGTTGACGTCCAGACACTTGGTGCCGTAGACCCGCAGCTCCTGGCTGCTGGTCGAGGTCCACGACTGGTTGGCCTGGCCGTGACAGTCCCAGACGATGGCGGCGGCGCCGTTGGTCTGCGTCGCGCCGTTGACGTCCAGGCAGCGGCCGGCGGAGACGTTGCGGACCGCGGTCGTCGTGCCTGGCGGCGGGGTGGTCGGGGGCGGCGTCGTCGGCGGCGGGGTGGTGGGCGGGGGAGTGCCGCCGCCGGTCACCAGGAACATCGCCGCGCCGTGCGCTGGCACCGAGGCGCTGATCGTGCCGGTCGACGTCGCGGTGCTGTGCGCCCACAGGTCCCGTACCGCGTACGACGAGGCGCTGCCGAGGCCGAGCGCGCTGGCCGTGGTGGAGACGGTGGCCGTGCCGCCACTGCGGTTGAGCAGCACCGTGGCCACCCCGCCCGAGGACATCGGCTTGCGCCAGACCTCCAGGTCACCGCTGTCGCTGATCTTGTAGCCCTGCCGGCCACCCCAGTCCTGGTCGACCGCGATGACCTCGGTGTTGGTCAGGATGGTCCGGGTGGCCGCCGCCCGCCGCCCGGGGCCGGTCACCGGACGTCCGGGCTACACACCTTCCAGTCGCCGCCCTGCCGCTCGACGTTCAGCCCCACCGTCCGGGGTGCCTGGTCCGAATAGGTGACCTCGGCGGTCACCCACCGCAGGGTCGGTCCCTCGCTCAGGCGCCTGACCGTCACGTCGATGATCCGGAACCCGGTCACCCCGTACCCGGCCGCAGGACGGTCCAGCCAGTCCGCCCGCGACTCGCGGCGTCGGTCGGCCGCACACAACATGTCGTACGCGCCGTTGTCGTCATGCCTGACCACTGCGGACAGGTAGGCGTCGGCGGCGGCGCGGATTCCGGGCTCCTCCCTCGCGTCCTTGTGGGACAGGTAGAAGCCGGCGGTGGGGGTGCCACAGCAGAGCAGCACGCCGATGCCGACCATGATGACGGCGAAGCCCCGGCCGGACAGCTCCTTCTCGGCGGTCACCGCACCGACGGTACGGGCCGGCGGCAAGCCGGCCGCGACGGTACGGGCCGGCGGCAAGGTGCCCGCCGGCCCGACCATGACGGGTGTCCACCGTGCACCGTGGCGGACACCCGTCGACAGCTCCCGTCAGGAGACCGAGGCGGGGAACCGCTCCCAGACCCGGTGCGCGGCCAGCAGCGCCTGCGCGTCGGCGAGCACGCCGGTCGGCGAGTCGCCGGCCACCACGCCCGCCGCGCCGGCCACCCCGGCCAGCTCCAGCACCCGTACGCCGTCACCCCAGGCGCCGATCACCTTGGCGTGCCGCCAGCACTCCTGCACCAGCAGCAGCACCCGGGGATCCACGACGGTGGCGTCCGCCGCGCCCGCCTTGGCGTCCCTGGCCGGCCGCGCGTCCGGCGCCGGGGCGGGCGCACCGGCCAGCAGCACCGCGTCCAGTTCGACCGAGCGGCCGGTGGCGAAAGTGCGCTGCACCGTCAGGCCGTCCACCGTGCCGCCGTGCGCAGCGATCACCAGCGGCACCATGCCGGCGGCGAACACCTCCCGGCGTACCTGCTCGACGCCGTCGGAGCCGGCTGCGGCGTCGACCACGATGCCGACCGTCCGGCCGTCCGCCGGCCAGGTCCGGCCGAGCTGGGACAGCGCCGGGCTGGGGGCGACGTCGGCCAGTGGCACGGTCGGCTCCGGGGTCGGCAGGCCCAGACCGGTGGCCACCTCGGCGCAGAGCACCGGGTCGATGTTGGCCAGGCACTGCACCTGCCGTTCCCGGATCGCCTGGTGGTAGCACTTGCCCAGCTCGAAGGTGTAGGCCCGGATGATGTGCTCCCGCTCCACCGGCGACATGCTCAGCCAGAACAGCCGGGCCTGGCTGAAGTGGTCGTCGAAGGAGGCCGGGTTGGCGCGGACCTTCGGGGCCTCGGCCACGGTCACCGGGACGTCGACGAACGCGTTCTCGGCGTCCCCGGCGGGGAACGGGTTGCCCCCGTCGAGCGAGTTCGGCCGGTAGGGCGCGACCCCGGCGTGCACGGCGTGCTGGTGGAACCCGTCGCGGAGCATGTCGTTGACCGGCGCGTGCGGCCGGTTGATCGGGATCTGCGCGAAGTTCGGCCCGCCCAGCCGGGTGAGCTGGGTGTCGACGTACGAGAAGAGCCGGCCCTGTAGCAGCGGGTCGTTGGTGACGTCGATGCCCGGCACCAGGTGGCCGAGGTGGAAGGCGACCTGCTCGGTCTCGGCGAAGAAGTTCGTCGGCGTCCGGTTGAGCACCAGCTTCCCGACCGGCTGCACCGGAGCCAGCTCCTCCGGGACGATCTTGGTGGGGTCGAGCAGGTCGATGCCGGCGAAGGTCTCCTCCGGGGTGTCCGGGAAGACCTGGAGGCCGAGTTCCCACTCCGGGTACGCGCCGGCCTCGATGGCGTCGTAGAGGTCGCGCCGGTGGAAGTCGGAGTCCATGCCGCTGAGCAGCTGCGCCTCCTCCCACTCCAGCGAGTGCACGCCCAGCTTCGGCTTCCAGTGGAACTTCGCCAGCACCGTCGCCCCGGCGGCGTTGACCAGCCGGAAGGTGTGTACCCCGAAGCCCTCCATGGTGCGGTACGAGCGCGGGATGCCCCGGTCGGACATGTTCCACATGGTGTGGTGCTGCGCCTCGGTGTGCAGCGAGACGAAGTCCCAGAAGGTGTCGTGCGCGCTCTGCGCCTGCGGGATCTCCCGGTCCGGGTGCGGCTTGCCGGCGTGGATGATGTCGGGGAACTTGATCGCGTCCTGGATGAAGAAGACCGGCATGTTGTTGCCGACCAGGTCGAAGGTCCCCTCGTCGGTGTAGAACTTGGTGGCGAAACCCCGGGTGTCCCGCACCGTGTCGGCCGAGCCCCGGGAGCCCAGCACGGTGGAGAACCGGACGAACACCGGCGTCTCCTTGCCCTTGCGCAGGAAACCGGCCCGGGTCACCTCCTGCGCGCCGTACCCGGTGAAGACGCCGTGCGCGCCCGCGCCCCGGGCGTGCACCACCCGCTCGGGGATGCGTTCGTGGTCGAAGTGGGTGATCTTTTCGCGGAGGTGGTGGTCCTGGAGCAGCGTCGGCCCGCGCGTGCCGGCCTTCAGCGAGTGGTCGGTGTCGCGCAGCCTGGCCCCCTGCGCGGTGGTCAGGAACGCGCCCTGCTGGCCGTTGGCGACGGCCGGCGCTCCGGTGACCGCGCCGGTCGGGGTACGCGTCTCGGGTGCGCCCTGCTCCTTCTTGGGTGGTAGCGGGTCGTGCGGGGTGGTGGGCTCGTCGACGGTGGGTGGCGCGCTGCCCGGTGCGCCGGGCACCTCGGGGGCCATCAGGTGGGAGACCTTCTCGGCTGCGGCGTCCACCACGTCCTTGACGACCTCGGTCGGCTTGCGGGATTCCATCTGGGTGGCACCTCTTCGGGAAGCGGGGAACGGGTGTTCTTCCCCTACCCGGGCAACCCGGAGCAAAACACGCCGATGGTCGCTACCTACGGTGAGATCAGCGTAGCGCGCGCAGGGTGACGGCGGTGACCGCGCCGTACGCCAGGTGCGGCACCACGTCGGTGATCCAGTCGGTGGCCGACCAGGTCCGGGGATCGGTGATCCGCAGGACGGTCAGGGGACCGTTGGAGCCGATCATCGCCAGGCCGGTCAGCGCCAGGACGGACACGCCCAGCGGCAGCCGGCGGCCACCCGCCGCCGCGTAGCCGGCCGCGGCGGCCACCGAGGTGGCGTAGCCGAGCAGCGGCCCCAGCCCGGACCGGCGGTTGGCGGCCGTGCGCTGGTCGCCGAGGTCGACGTGGGCCAGCTCGGCCAGCCGGCCGGCGCTGTCCTCGGCGGCGCTGCTGGCCGGTCGGGCCCGGACCGCCATGTCGAGGTAGGTGACGGCGTTGAGGGCGGACGCACCGGCCGCGCCGGCGATCAGTGCTCTGCTGGTGGGCGTCATCCTCCCCGCCTACCCGCCTGCGCGGTGGTGACACCCGACCCGACCGGTGACCGTCAGGAGACCGCCGTGGTCACCAGCTCCCGGACCCGCTTCTCCACCGCCGGGGTCCAGGCGCGCAGGGCGTACGACACCGGCCACAGGTCACCGTCGTCGAGGTTGGCCGACTCCTGGAAGCCCAGGGTGCAGTACCGGTAGTTGAACTTGCCGGCGTCCTGGAAGAACACGACGATCTTGCCGTCCTCGTTCGCGTACGCGGGCATCCCGTACCAGGTCTTCGGCGAGAGCTGCGGGGCCGCCGTGGTGACCGTCAGGTGCACCCGTTCGGCGAGTGTCCGGTCCGCCGGGGCCATCTGGGCGATCCGGTCCAGCACCGCCTGCATGCCGTCGGCCTTCTTGGCGCCCTTGCGCCCCTCGGCCCGCAACTCGGCGGCGCGTTCCCGCATGGCGGCCCGCTCCTCGGCGGTGAACCCGTCGCCGGCCTCCCCGGTGGTGTCGCCGTCGGTCGCGGTGGTCGCTTTCTTCGTGGGCACGCGGACTCCCTCTCTCGCCGTGCGGACGCGGCCTCCTGCCGGTCACCTGGCTAAAGGCTATGGCCCCGCCGGGTGCGACGGCTTCTCGATTCCTGACCGGTCGCACCCGGCGGGGCCACCGGTCACAGGTCCTCGATGCGGTGGGTGGTGGAGCCGGCGGGGCGGTGCACGACCACCGTGATGCTGCCGATCTCGCCGCCCTCCGGCCCCGGCCACCACGCCGCCCACCATCCGCCCCCGGTGCTGGTCCGGATGGTCCGGCCGTCGGCGAGGACCAGGTCGACGCCGGTGACCGACGGGCCGACCAGACCCACGGCGTTGGAGTACTGGTCGCGGCCGGAGCCGACCGAACTGCGCGTCTCGAGGTTGACCGTGCCGGCGGCGGGGGGCGGCAGGGGGCCGTCCGCCAGCGTCATCGCGGTCGGCTGGCCGTCGTCCACGCTCATGCACTCGATCACGCCCGCGCCGCGCCGCTGGATGAGCAGGGTGGCCACCCCCCGACGCTCGGCCAGGAGCACGTCGGAGGGGCCGACCGGTGCCGCCGGCTCGCTGCCCACCCCGCTCCCGGCGCACCGGCGGGCCTGCGGCAGGACCTGCTCGCCGGTGAGCGTGCCGGGCACCGGGGTCCAGGAGGCGAAGGCCCGGTCCATCGGCCCCGGTAGCAGCGCGGGCACGGTGACCGCGCCCACCACCGCGACCGCCCCGGCGGCGACCAGGCCGACCACTCCACGCCTGGTCACCGGGCGGCGGGCCGGCCCGGTACGGACGGCTGCCCGGTCGGCGACGATCCGGTCGACGACCGAGGTGGCCCGTTCCCAGTCGGCCGGGGTCGGTTGCACCCCGCGTGCCGGGTCCAACACGGAGAGGCGTTGAAGATCCGTCATGACTGCTGCTCCTTGAAGACGGTGAGGGTGTGCGGGCGGGCGACGGGCGGTTCCAACGCGGCCCGGAGGCGTTCCCGGGCCCGGCCCAGCCGCATGGCGAACGTCGACCGGCGGCAGCCCAGCACGGTGGCGGCCTGCGCGGCGGTCAGCCCGTCGAACGCCACCAGCGCCAGCACCTCCCGGTCGGCCGGTCGCAGGCTGCGCCAGGCCCGGTCGAGGTCGATCCGGGCGGCGGCGTCGACCATGTCGTCCCCGTACGCCGGCCCCTCCGCCGCCACCAACCGGACGTCCAGGGCCTGCCGGCGTAACCAGCCCCGGGTGTGGTTCGCCATCGTGCGGCGGGCCACCGCGAACAGCCACGGACGGGCATCGGCGGGGAGGTCGTCGAATCGTCGCCAGGCGGTGAGGAAGACCGTCGAGACGACGTCCTCCGCCTCGCTGGGCGGAACCCGCCGCTGCACGAACCGCAGCAGGTCCGGGTACGTCGCGGCGTGCAGGGAGCGGAACCGTTGCTCCCGTACGCCGTCATCAGCACTGCTCATGTGCGCCTTTCGGTCGGTCGTTGCACCCCCTACCTGTCCGGCGGCACCCCCACTGTCACACCCGGTCCGGCACCGGACCGGCGGGAGGCCGGCCGTGGACAGGCCGCCGTCGATGCGTCTAAGGTCACGGCATCCTCCGCCCGTGCACCCCCGACGAGGAGCACCATGGGTTTCCCGGTATCCCTCGACGAACTGCTCGGCGACGAGGTACGACGCGACCCCTACCCGTACTACGCCCGGCTGCACGAGCTGGGGGAGGCGGTCGCACTCCCCCCGGACGCACCGCACGCCGTGGTGGTCCACGGGTACGCCGCGGCCCAGCGGGTGCTGCGTGATCCGGTCTTCCGGGTGCTCGACGCGCGGTACCTGGACCGGGCCGGCGTCCGCTGGCGTGACCACGCGGTGCTGCGGACCCTGCAGGCCAGCATGTTCAACGCCCCGGCCGAGGACCACGCGCGGGTGCGTCACCTGTTCGGTCAGGCGCTGACCGCCCGTCGGGTCGCCGCCCTGGAACCGGCGATCGCACGGATCACCGACGAACTGCTCGACGGGCTTACCGAGGCGGGCGCGGACGGCCGCCCGGTGGACTTCATGGCGGCGTTCGCCCTGCCGCTGCCCAGCGCCGTCGTCGGTGAGCTGCTCGGGGTGCCGCACGCCGACCGGGCCTGGTTCCCGTCCCGGGTGCGGGCGTTCGACGCGGTGCTGGAGATCGGCCCGCGTTCGTTCCGGGAGATCCGGGCCGCCAACCGGGCCGCCGAGGAACTGGCCGGGTACTTCACCACGCTGCTCGCCGCCCGCCGGGCGGAACCCCGCGACGACCTCGTCTCGGCGTTGGCCCGGCTGCGCGCCGAACGCCCCGACCAGCTCTCGGAGGCGGAGCTGCTGGCCAATCTGATCGTCACGTACAACGCGGGGTTCCGGACCACCGCCAACCTGTTCGGCAGTGGGCTGACCCTGCTCCTGGCGCGGCCCGCCGCGCTGGCCGCGTTGCGCGCCGACCCGTCCCTCGCTCCGGCGTACGTCGAGGAGATCCTGCGGTACGAGCCGCCGGTGCACTTCGCGGTGCGCTACGCCGCCGAGGACACCGAGGTCGCCGGGGTCGACGTCCCCCGTGGGCGGACGGCGCTGGTGCTGACCGGTGCGGCCAACCGGGATCCGCGACGGTTCCCCGATCCGGACACGTTCGACCCGTCCCGGGCGGACAACCGGCACCTGGCGTTCAGCGCCGGACCGCACTACTGCGTCGGGGCGGCGCTGGGTCGCACGGAGGGGCGGATCGCGTTGCCCCGGCTGCTCGACCGGTTCCCGGCGCTGGCGCTCGCCGCGACCCCCGGCGAGCCACGGCAACTCATGTTGCGGGGGTACGACCAGCTCGCGGTGCGGGTCGTCGATCCGGCGGCCGATCGGTCGGACGGCTCCGCCCGGGTGGACCTTGCGCAACGGGCTTGATTGAGTAAGGTCGATCAAAACGGAGCGGCTGCTCCGGTGACCAGCGCGGCGACGGTCACGCCGACGTCGCACCCGGTCCCGGCCGCGTCCCCGGCCACTGCCACGCCTCCCGCGTCCCACCGGCGGCCGGGTCCGCCGACGCCGACCTCCGGAAAGGAAACCACGACCATGACCGACGAGATCCGCGCCTTCCTCTTCGCCGCGATGACCGAGATGAAGTACGACATCGAGGGCGCCGACGACGACACGGTGTTCGGTCCGGCCGGTCTCGACGTCGACTCGCTCGGCCTCGCCGAACTGGCCGTACGGGTGGAGGACCGGTTCGGGGTGACCTTCGACGACGACGAGGCCGAGGCGCTGGCGATGATGACCGTCGGCGAGTTCTGCCGCACGGTGGCCGCCCGCGTCGAGCCCGCCTCGGCACACTGACCGTGCCCGTCGCGCCGCCCCGGAGGCGGTCCGTGCAGCGTTCGGTGCCGCGGGGCGAGGGGGGATGAGCATGCGTGCCGGCGTGACGGTCACCGGGATCGGCTTGGTCAGCCCGGTCGGCAGCACCGCCGTCGAGGTCTTCGACGCGGTCAGCGGGGGCCGGTCCGGGCTGACCCGGCCCGCCGAGGGGCACCCCGTGCACGGGGTCGTCGACGTCGCGGCGTTCAGCCCGGCCATCGACCCGGCCAGCGTGCTGCCCGGCCCCGAGTCCCGGGTGGCGGACCGGTCGATCGTGATGGCCCTGCGGGCGGCCGGGGACGCGCTGGCCGACGCCGGTATCGAGGTGGGCCGGGACGTCGACCCGTACCGGGTCGCCGTGATCGTCTCCGGCGTCGGCGGACTGTCCACACTGGCCGCCCAGGTGCTCGCCCGGGCCGAGCGGGGCCGGTTCGGGGTCAGCCCGTACATGTTGCCCGGGACGCTGCCGAACATGGGCGCCGCACGGATCGCCATCAGGTACGGCATCCGGGGCTACACCTCGTCGATCGGCACCGCCTGCGCGGCCGGTGCCCAGTCGATCGGCGAGGCGGTGCGGATCCTCCGCGCCGACGAGGCCGACGTGGTGCTCTGTGGATGCAGTGAGGCACCGCTCTTCCCGACCTTCGTCGACGCGTTCGGCAACGCCCGCGCGCTCGCCCGCGGCTGGTCCGACCCGACCGCCGCGAGCCGCCCGTTCGACCGCCGTCGTAACGGCCTCGTCCTCGGCGAGGGTGCCGGGGTGCTCGTGCTGGAGCGCACCGCACACGCGGCGGCGCGCGGCGTCCGGCGGCACGCCGACCTGCTCGGGTGGGGCGCGAACAACGACGCCTACCATCCCACCACCCCCCGCCCCGACGGTTCCGGCGCCGCACACTGCATGCGGACGGCGCTGCGCGACGCCGGCCTGGGCACCGGCGACATCGGGTACCTCAACGCCCACGGCACCAGCACCAAGGCCGGCGACGCGGCCGAGGTGGCCGCCCTGCGGGACGTCTACGGCGCGGCCACCCCGCCGGTGAGCTCCACCAAGGGGGTGACCGGGCACCTGCTCGGCGTCTCCGGGGTGATCGAGGCGGCCATCGGCGTCGAGGCGCTGCGGCGTGGCATGCTGCCGCCGACCCACAACCTCGACGAACCGGACCCGGCCGACGGGATCGACCACATCCGCAAGGAACCCCGGACCACCGCGGTGGCCACCGTGATGTCCAACTCCTTCGGCTTCGGCGGCCACAACGTCAGCCTGATCCTCGGCCGTCCGGGGGCGTGACCGGCCGTCGGCACTGCCGGCGGCGTGTCGGGCGGCTCAGCGGATCGTCAGCAGGGTCGCGTCGTCGTGGACGCCGACCGTGACGGTGAAGTGCCGGTCCAGCATGTCGACCAGGTAGTCGAGATCCGCCACGAACGGCACCGGCAGCATCGCCTGCTGGTCCACCGGGCCGTGGCTGGCGACCAACTCGATCCGGTCGGCCTTGAGCAGCCCCCTGGTCAGGAAGGCCGGCAGGTCGTCGGGGAGGAAGCACCGCCACAGGTCGACGTTGACGATCAGGTCCAGCCCGCCGGCCCGGAACTGCTGGAGCACGGTGCCGAGCAGGTGCGAGTTGGTCGGGCCGGGCGGCGCGTCGTGGTCGAAGGTGTGCGAGCCGGCCCCCAGCTCCAGCGCGGACACCCCGTTGCCGATCACCAGCGCCGTGCCGGTGGCCAGCTCCGCGCGCAGCGCGGCCGGCAGCGCGGCCGGTCGCCCCAACCCGCTACGCCGGTACGCCTCGATCGCCTCGCCGTAGAGCCGGATCCGGCCCAGGTGCCGACCGAACGTGTTGATCGCGTAGAGCACCTCGACGTCGTAGCGCAGGTGCTTGCGCAGCATGTGCTTCATGTTGTCCATCGAGGCCATGCCGTTGGACATCTTGCGGAAGTGCGGCAGGTGGTAGGAGAGCGCCTCGACGTCCAGCTGGAACAGGTCGGGCCGACCACCGTGCAGGTGGAAGACCCGGTAGAAGAAGTCGAGATCCTCGAACCCCCACTTGACCATCGCCTCGTCGAAGCCGGCCACCCGCAGGAACGACTCCCGGTCCACCGACGCGTTGTGGGTCAGGCCGAGCACCCAGGGCGCGCTGGGGAAGTCGCGGATCCGTTGTGGATGGGCGATGTCCTCCAGCCGGGGGTCGCCCCGCTCGGCGTCCAGCATCCCCGGAACGATCGGCTCGCCCCGGCGCAGGGCGTCCGCGCCGGCCCAGTCGAGGTCGTAGCGCTGCCCCAGCAGCACCCCGGGCCGACCGTCGAGTGCCGCGTGGTAGGCCCGGTGCCGGGCCAGCAGGGTGGGGTGCGCCACCGTGTCGGCGTCCAGGAACAGCAGGGTGTCGGCGGTGGCGCGGGCCGCCGCCGCGTTGCGGTTGGCGCTGCGGCCCCGGTTGGTGTCGCTGCGTACGCACTGGATCCGCAGCCGGTCGGCGTAGCGTTGCACGACCGGGGCCAGCGGGACGGCCGAGCCGTCGTCGCCGACGACGACCTCGAACTCCTCCGCCGGCAGGCTCTGCCGGGTCAGCGACGCCAGCGTGGTGTCGAGCACCGAGCCGTTGTCGTGGGCGGGGATCACCACGCTCAGGCGGGGCCGGTCCATGGTCGGCATGGGACTCCTTCGGAAACGCCGGCCAGGCCCCGGTCGTGGGCCGTCAGCGGGGGGTGCTGTGCTCGGTGATGTAGTCGGCCAGGTCGCCGACCGTGGTCATCCGGTCCTCGTCGAGGTCCTCCACGTCGATCTGGATCTCCAGCTCGTCCTCCAGCTCGAGCAGCAGCTCCAGCGCGAGGGAGGAGCTGAGGCCCAGCTCGTCCATGAGCTGGGTCCGCTCGGTCACCGGGGCCTCGGGCTTGAGCATCCGGGTCAGTAGCGTGGTCATGCGGTCGACGACCTGCGCGCGTGGCTGCGGCGGTGCTGCCGTGTCGGACTCTGTCACTGGACCCTGCGCTCCACCATGGAGTCATCAGAGCAAACGGGATCCGAGAGTGTCAACGGGTGGGGCGATCTTCGTCCGCGGTGCCGGTGCGCGTCACCCGGCGGAGTCCCGGCACGACTCGACGACGTACCGCGCGTCCCCGGTCAGGGCCACCGCGATCCGGTACCCGGCCGGGGTCGCCACGTCGGTCACCCGGTGCACGCCCGCCGGGTCACCGCACCGCACCAGGTCGCCCCGGTGCACCGGCATCGCCAGGTTGGGCCAGAGCCGGTCCCCGGCCGCCTTGACCACCGCCTCCTTGCGTGCCCACAACCGGGTGAACCGGTCGGCCCGCACGGCGGCGGTGGCCCCCGAGGCGACCTGCCGGGCCTCCTCGGTGGCGAAGAACCGGCTGGCCAGGCCCACCGGATCCAGCCCCGGCGCGGGGTGCTGGATGTCGACCCCGACCGCCCGGTGGCCGCCCACCGCCACCGCGACGAGATCGGCGGAGTAGGACAGGCTCGTCTGCGGACCACCGCCGGGGTCGACCAACGTCGGCTTGCCGTGCCGGCCCCGGGCCCAGCGCAGCCGCTCGGGCGGCACGTCCAGGACCCGGCCGACCAGGAGACGCAGCGCCCCGTGCCCCACCGTGAACCGGTCCCGGGTCGCCGGGTCGGCGAGCGCCGCCGCCCGGGAGCGCTCGCCGGCGTCGAGCACCGCGTGGTACCGGGCCAGCTCGTCCGGGGTCACCCGGGCCGACCCGGTCCAGATCCGGACGGTGTCCCGCATGGCCGTACCCTAACCCTGCCGCTGCCGCTGCCGCTGCCGCTGCCGCTGCCGCTGCCGCTGCCGCTGCGCCGGTGCCGGATCCGCCGGCACCACACCGCTGCCGCTCCGGCGACGGCGATGTGCGACGTTGACACGCGCCGATCCACGTTGCTCTGATGGACCGATGTTCGCGGAGACCGCCGAGGCGCAGGTGCCCGTCCCGTTCGCCGGCCCGGGGGCCGGTACCGCGCCGCTGACCTGGGGTCAACTGGCGATCATGCAGGACATGCGGGAGACCGGGTGGACGCACAACGTCAGCGGCGCGCACCCGGTGCCGGCGGGGGTCACCGTGGCGCAGCTCGCGGCGCAGCTCGGCGACCTGATGAGCCGGTATCCGGCGCTACGGATGCGGCTGGGCACCGACGACCGCGGTGAACCCTGCCAGGTGGTGTCCGCCGACGGGGAGATCGCCCTCGACGTGCTGGACGTGCCCGACGACGCCGACCCGGCCGACGTGGCGAAGTTCGCCTACGAGTTGGGCCACGCCCGGCTGCTGGCCCACTACGACCTCTACCGGGACTGGTCGGTACGGATGGCGGTGGTCCGGCACCGGGGCGTCCCGGTGCACCGGGTGCTGACCCTGGACCACCTGGTGGTCGACGGCACGGCGACCGCCCTGCTGATGGCCGACCTCGGGCTGGTCGACCTGGCGGCCCGCCGCACCCCCGACCCGCGTACCGTGCAACTGCTCGACCTCGGCCGACGGGAGCGCACGCCACCGCTGCGCCGGGTCAGCGACCGGGCGGTCCGGCACTGGGAGACGCACCTGCGGGCCATCCCGCCGTCCACCTTCGGCGAGGTCAGCAACCCGGCGGGGCGGCACGGCCGGCGGTTCTGGCACGGCCGGTTCAGCTCGCCCGCAGCCCACCTGGCGGTGCGGGCCATCGCCCGACGGACCAGGACGGACACCTCGCGGGTGCTGCTCGCGGTCATCGCGGTGGCGGTCGGCCGGGCCACCGGGGTCAGCCCGCTGACCGCCAAGCTCATCGTGGGTAACCGGTTCCGGCCCGGGTTCGCCGAGGCCATCGCCCCGCTGAGCCAGAACGGGGTGCTCACCGTGGACGCCACCGACACCACCGTGGACGAGGTGGTGACCCGGGCCCGTCGGGCCTCGGTCGCCGCCGGGATGTACGCCTACTACGACCCGGTGCAGCTCGCCGAGGCCAGCGCCCGGCTGGACGACGAGCGCGGGTACCCGGCCCGGGTGACCCTGCGGATCAACGACCGACGGGTGGTGACCCGGCAGGCGGCCGACGACGCCGCCCGCGCCGGGGAGGTGACCCCGGAGCAGATCCGGCGGAAGGCGGCCGAGACGTTCCTGGTCTGGGACGGCACCCTGGACCATCTGCCCGAGCAGGCGTTCATCACCGTCGAGGACTACCCGGACACCATCTTCCTCCAGGTCATCTTCGACCTGGGCTGCTTCACCGAGGCCCAGGCCGAGGCGCTGCTGCGCGGGGTGGAGGAGGTGGCCGTCGAGGCGGCGTTCGACCCGACGGCCCCCACCCGGGTCACCCGCTGACCGCCGGGTCGACGGTCACCCGGCGACCCGGTCCCAGCTCACCGGCAGCGTCTCCAGGCTGCGTACCACCAGGCCGGGCTTGAACCGCAGCTCCTCCTCGGGCACCGCCAGACGCAGGCCGGGCAGCCGACGCAGCAGCGCGCCCAGCGCCTCCTGCAACTCCATCCGGGCCAGCGCCGCGCCGAGACAGTGGTGCGGGCCGGCGCCGAACGCCAGGTGCGGGTTGTCGGCCCGGCTCAGGTCGAGGGTGTCCGCCCCGGCGAACACCGAGGCGTCCCGGTTCGCCGAGGCGATCGCCGGGAGCACCGGAGTGCCCGCCGGGAGGCGTACCCCGCCGAGCTCCACCTCCTCGGTGGTCACCCGGGGCAGCAGCACCCCGTTGTCGCCGAGCTGGATGAACCGCGACAGCTCCTCGACGGCGCGGGCCACCGCCACCGGGTCGTCGCCGCGCAGCCCGGCCAGCTGCTCGGGGTGCCGGGCCAGCACCAGCAGGAACAGGTTGAGCTGGTTGGTGGTGGTCTCGTGGCCACCGACGAAGATGCCGGCGGTGACCGAGACGAGTTCCCGTTCGGTGAGGTCGTCGTGGGCGTCCCAGGCGGCGATCAGCGCGCTCATCAGGTCGTCGCCGGGGTTGCGGCGACGCTCGACGATCATCTCGCCGAACGCGTCCAGGGCGGCCTGCGGGGCCGCCGGGTCGGCGTCCCAGTCCCCGACGAGCGCGTCGGACCACTGGCGTACCCGCTCCTGGTCGTGCTCCGGGATGCCGAACAGCTTGCTGATCACGTAGATCGGCAGCGGCGCGGACAGGTGCGGGATCAGGTCGGCCGGCGGACCCGCCGCCACCAGGTCGTCGATCATCCGGTCGACGAGCGCGGCGACCGTCGGGCGCAGCGCCTCCACCCGGCGGACGGTGAACGCGTGCGACACCGCGCGGCGCATCGTGGTGTGCCGGGGCGGGTCCATCCCGATCAGCGAGTCCTCGGCCAGCGAACCCAGCTCCCGGGTCGGCCGGTCGGGACCGGCCGCGGCGGCCCGGCTGAACCGGTGGTCGGTGAAGACCCGACGGACGTCGGCGTGCCGGGTGGCGAGGTAGGCCGACGCCCCGTCGGGCAGCGCGATGGGCGCCACCGGGCAGGTCTCCCGCAGCCGGTTGTAGTCCGGCGACGGGTGGTAGATGGTGGGCGCCGGAGCGAGCGGGTACGGAATGGGCGACGGCTGCGTCATCAGTGACTCCTAGGGTGGTCCGACAGGCCGGTGGATCAGCTCCGGGTGGACGCGGCGAGGGCCACCAGCGCCGGCACCACCTCGGCGGGGGCGGGCATCGCGTGCACCCGGTGCCGCATCAGCGCCGCGGACTCCCGCCAGTGGCCGTCGCCGATCAGCTCACCGACCAGCCCGCGGAGGGTGTCGTCGTCGGCCTGCTCCGGGGACAACCAGGTCCCCGCGCCGGTGACCGCCAGCCGTTCGGCGTTGAAGTGCTGGTCGCTGACCTGCGGCAGGATCAGCTGCGGCACGCCGAAGCCGAGTGCCGTCATGGTGCTGCCCGCGCCGCCCTGCTGCACCAGCGCGGCGCAGGTCGGCAGCACCAGGCGCAGGGCCAGCGGGGCGTCGACCAGCCGGACGTTGGCCGGCAGCGGGCCGAGTCGGGCCTGTTGGGCCGGCTCGACCAGCACCACGACCTCCACGTCCAGCCCGGCCACCGCCCGGATGACCCGGGCCAGGCCCACCCGGTCGTCGAGCCCGACCCCGGCCATCATGGTGCCGGCCGTGACGCAGACCCGGGGCCTCCCGGCCGGGCCGTGCAGCCAGGACGGCAGCACAGCCGGACCGTTGTACGGCACGAACCGGACCGGTCGGCCGGGACGGGCCGTCGGCACCTGCATCGGCGGGGGCACCGGGTCGAGCGTCAGCGCGCCGGTGAGCGACACGTCGGCGGCGGTGAGCCCGAACCGGCCGGCGAGCGGGCCGAGCACCGGTTCCGGGTCGAGCCGGAGGGTGACCGAGGAGTCCGGCCCCCACAGGTGCAGCACGCCGGGCACCCCGAGCGCGGCGGCGGCCACCGGGGCGGCGAGGTTGAACGGCTCCCAGACCATCAGGTCCGGCCGCCAGGCCCGGCCGAAATCGACCAGGTCGTCGAGGAGGGCGTCGGCGAACCGGACCACCCCGCCGTCGGCGGTGATCGCGGGTTCGAGCGCGTCGGCCGGATCCGGGGCGGTGGGGACGGCCGGGTCGAGGGCGCCCACCGCGCCGATCCGGCCCGCGAAGGCCTCGGCGAAGTCGAGGTCCCGGCCCAGCGGTACCGCCGCCAGCCCGGCCGCGGTGATCGCCGGCACCAGCGAGGGGTGGCTGGCCACCCGTACCTCGTGACCGGCCGCCTGGAGCGCCCAGCCGAGCGGGACGAGGCCGTAGAAATGCGACCGCCAGCCCCACGTCGTCAACAGGATCCGCAAAGCCGCAGTCAAGTCCGACCCATCCGCGCACGCCAACCGGCAGTTCCGGTGCACAGATGCTAGGCGATGGATGTCCCGGCCCGGAAGGTCACCGGTCCTGCCGGGGGATATTGACGCCGGCCGCACCCATGGCCGAGTCTTACCCGATGCCCGATGTGGACCGCCGGCCGGCGGGTGGCAGCTCGCCATGACCGTCGTCTCCGAGCTGCGAAACTACCCGTTCGAGCCGTTCACCGGCGACCTGCCGGCCGAGCTGCTCGACATGGTGGTGTCCGATCCGGTCAGTCGGGTACGGCTGCCCGACGGCCGCCCGGCCTGGCTGGTCCTCGGCTACCAGGACTGCTGCACGGTGCTGGCCGATCCCCGGTTCTCCCGGCTGCCGTTGGGGGCGACCGGCACCCCCGACGGGGGCGGCCCCCGCGAGCTGAACATGGACGGTCCGGCGCACGCGGTCGTCCGCCGGGTGGCCAGCAGGGCGTTCACCGCCCGCCGGATCGACACCTTCCGTCCCCGGGTTCGACGGCTGGTCGACGGACTGATCGACGACCTGCTGGCCGGTCCGCGCCCGGCCGACCTGGTCGCCGCGCTGGTCGCGCCCCTGCCCGTGCACGTGGTCTGCGACGTGCTGGGGGTTCCGGTCGCCGACCGGCCCCGGTTCTACGGCTGGATCGAGGGGCTGAACTCGGTCACCGCGTACGGTTCCGCCGACGCCGCCACCGCCCAGGCGGAGCTGCGGGACTACCTGGCGGAGCAGTTGGCCCGCAAGCGGGTGAGCCCCGGCGACGACCTGCTCTCGGCCTGGGTGCTCGGCCGGGACGCGCACGAGCTGGTCGACGCCGAGCTGGTCGAGCTGGCGATGGGGGTGCTGCTCGGCGGGCTGGAGATCAACTCCACCAGTGCCGGGCTGCGCGCCCTGTTCCAGCACCCCGAGCAGTTGGCGAAGCTGCGGGCCGACCCGGGGAAGCTGTCCTCGGCGACCGACGAGATCCTGCGCTACACCTCGGTGAGCAGCATGTTCCGGGTCCAGGTGGTCCGCGAGGACCTGACGCTCGGTGGGGTGGCGATGCGGGCCGGGGACTGCGTGATGGCGATCCCGTGGGCCGGCAACCGCGACCCGCGGGTCTTCCCCGACCCCAATGTCTTCGACATCGACCGGGTGCCGACCGTGCCGCACCTCACCTTCGGGTTCGGACCGCACTTCTGTCTGGGTACGGCGTTGGGCCGGATGCAGGTCGAGCTGTCGGTCGGTGAGCTGCTGCGCCGGTTGCCGGGGCTGGCCCCCGCGGTGCCGGTCGAGGAGATCCCGTGGCGGCACGACCGGATGAACGGGGGCATCGCGTCGTTCCCGGTCACCTGGTGACCGGGACCGTCCCGGGCCGGGCTCCGGCGCGGGCCGTCGGCGTCGCCGCCGGTCGGGTGGTCAGTAGTTGTCCACCGCGTTGACCCGGTCCGGCCAGTACCGCTGACCGGGCGCGGCGACGTAGTGGTCCCAGCGGGGCGCGTCGCCGGTCGGGTGGTCGCCGAGCACGGTGATCCGCTGCCCGCGGCGTACCCCCTGGTAGTCGTTGATCGCGTAGTGCTGGGTGACCCGGTTGTCCCAGATCGCCACGTCACCGACCCGCCAGCGGTACCGGCAGGTGAACTGCGGCCCCTCGGAGAACCCGAACAGGTACTCCAGCAGCGCGTCGCTCTCGTTGCGGCTGAGCTGCGGGATGTGCGAGGTGAACAGCCGGTTGACGTACAGCGAGCGGCGGCCGGTCTCCGGGTGGACCCGGACCACCGGGTGCTCGGCCCGGCTGGTGAACTCGTTGCCGATCCGGATGACGTGGATGGCGGTCAGCCCGTCGAGGAGGTCCCGCAGCGGTGCGGAGAGCGCCTCGTACACCTTGCACTGGTTGGTCCACATGGTGTCGCCGCCGGTCTCGGGAAGCTGGACCAGGTGCAGGATGGAGGCGATCGGCGGGCTCTGGTGGAAGGTCATGTCGGTGTGCCAGACGTCGACCTTCCCGCCGTCCTCGGAGTCGATCACGACGATCTCCGGGTGCCCGTCCAACCGGGGCAGGTACGGGTGCAGCTCGACCTCGCCGAAGCGCCGGCCGAAGGCGATGTGCGCCTGGGGCGTCAACCCGGTCTGGCCGGCGACGAAGACCACCTGGTGCTGGAGCAGCAGCCGGTGCAGGTGGGCGAACCCCTCGTCGGTCAGGGTGTTGAGGTCGATGCCGTGGACCTCGGCGCCCAGGGCGCCCGCGACGAGCCGTACCTCCGGCACGAGGGAAGTGGTCATCGGTGGTTCCTCCGGTCTGGGCGGGGGGGCCGTCGGCGCATTGTTCCACGGGGATGAATGGGTTCTCCACCGTCGCCGTCGACGGGTGTCGGCCCGGGAGCGGACGGGCCGGCGGACGACGGCCACGGCCGGAGCCATTGTGGAGGCGCGGCAGGTCGGGGAGGCTGTGCGGGTGACGATCGAGACCCCCACCGGAGACGACCCGGCCGCCCGCCTCGCCCGACTGACCGATCTGGCCACCCCCTTCGCGGTCCGCACGGCGGTGACGTTGCGGGTGCCGGAACGGATCGCGGCCGGCGTGACCCGCCTCGACAAGCTGGCCGCCGCGTGCGACGCCGACCCGGACGCCCTGGGTCGGCTGCTGCGCTACCTGGCGCACCGGGGCGTCGTCGTCGAGGCGTCACCGGACGAGTTCACCCTGACCGACGTCGGCGAGCTGCTCTGCGACCGGGAGGGTGGCGGCCACGGCGCCTACCTGGACCTCGACGGTCTGGGTGCCCGGATGGACCTCGCCTACACCGGGCTGCCGCACGCCGTGCGCACCGGCGGCCCCGGCTACCGGGCGGTGCACGGGCGCGACTTCTGGGCGGACCTCGACGCCCACCCGGCCTACCGGGCCTACTTCGACGCGCTGATGCTCAGCCAGCAGCGGTTCACCGCGCCCCAGGTGGCGGCGCTCTACCCGTGGCAGCAGGTGGGCCACGTCGTCGACGTCGCCGGAGGTGCCGGCGGGCTGCTGCGGGAACTGCTCGACACCCACCCGCACCTGCGGGGCACGCTGGTCGACCGGAGCGAGCCGGTGGCGACGGCGGCCCGGGCGTTCGCCGAGCACGGGTTGACCGGGCGGGTCGACACCGTGGTCGGGGACTTCTTCGCCGAGTTGCCGGCCGGGGCCGACGTCTACGTGGTGTCCCGGGCGCTGACCGACTGGAGTGACGCCCACGCCACGGCGATCCTGCGCCGGTGTGCCGAGGCGGCCGGGAGCACGGGCCGGGTGCTGGTGGTGGAGGTGCTGCCGACCGACCCGTACGTGCCGCACCGGTCCCCGTACGACCTGCAGATGCTGGTGCTGGTGGGTGGCCGGGAGCGGGGGGTGCCCGAGCACGTGGCGCTGGCCGCGGCGGCGGGTCTGGCCCCGCTGCGCACCTACCGCGGCACCGACGGTCTGACCCTGCTGGAGTTCGGCGCGGCTGCCTGATCCGCCGGTCAGCGATCGGACGTTCGTACCTAATCTCGTCGATCTGTGTGACGCACGGTGAGCGGTTCAGCGGATTTCTCTGCCCATCAACCGATTTGATGGTGAACAGGGTTACGACATTCGTGTTTCTCCATCGACCGGGTGGTTTTCCGATGGTTGTTCGGGGCCGGACCGGCAGGTAACGTCTCGCGTGCCGGCTGGGCCGAGCCTTTGCGAAAGGGTCGACACGCTATGACGGTTACTGGTTTCACGCGATATCCGCCCTTCATCGACGACCTCGCCCGCAGCGAATCGGGGCGGCTGCTGCGCGCGGAACTCGAGCGCCGGTGGCCGGAGACGACCGACCAGTTGGTCAGCATCGCCCGGTACGCCCTGCTGCCGGCCGGCAAGCTGCTCCGGCCGATGATGACGCTGCACGCGGCGGAGGCGGTGGGCGGGTCGCCGTCCGCCGTCCTGCCCGCCGCGCTGGGGATGGAGTACCTCCACGTCGCGACGCTCGTGCACGACGACATCATCGACGCCGACACGTTGCGGCGTGGCCGCCCCGCGGTGCCGGTCGCGTTCGGCATCCCCGACGCCATCGTGGTGGGTGACCACCTCATCTTCACCGCCTTTCAGTCCATTGTGGAAGCCGGCGCGACGGCGTCCCCCGGGCAGGTCGCCGCCGCCGTCGCGGCCCTGGCCGAGGCGGGCCGCGACCTGTGCCGGGGCCAGCTGCTGGAGACGCAGCTCGTCGGCGACCTGGACGCGGGAGCCCGGTGGTACCCGGAGATGATCCGGCTGAAGACCGGCGCGTTGTTCCGCGCCGTGTGCCACGTCGGTGCCCTGCTCGGCGGGGCCGATCCGCAGCTCGCGGCCGGGCTGGCCCGCTACGGCGAACACCTGGGCATCGCCTTCCAGATCCGCGACGACCTACTGTCCTACGTGGCCACGCCGGAACAGACCGGCAAGCCGGCGACCAGCGACCTCAACAACGGCCGGCCGACCCTGCCGCTGCTGCTCGCCTACGACGCGGCCACCGACACGTCCCGGGTGGAACTCATGGCGGTGCTGCACCGGCGGGGCGCCGGCCCGGGCGACGTCGAGTGGGTCGCCGGCCTGCTCGCCGAGGTCGGCGCGGTGCGCGACGCCCGCCGGCAGATGGTGGAGCACGCCGAACGGGCACTGGCCGAACTCTCCGCGCTCTCCCCCTCACCCAGCCTCGACGTGCTCGCCGGCATCGCGCACTGGATGACGAGCGAGACGGCGTGAGCACGGCCGGCGTCGCACGGGCGCTGCGGGCACACGTCGAGACCTGGCGGCCGTACACCCTGTGGTACGTCGGGATGGTCGGTCTCGCCGGCGCGGCCCTGACCGACGGCCCGCACCACCCGTGGCTGCTGGCGTCGGCCTGGGCCGCCCCGACCGCCGGCTGGCTCGGCGGGCACTACCTCGGCGACTATTTCGACCGGGACCTCGACGCCGGGAGTAAGCCGCACCGGCCGATCCCGTCCGGCCGGCTGCGCCCCGGCACGGCGCTCTGGTGCGGCAGCGCCTGCTTCGCCGTCCTGGCGCTGCTGGCCGTGCTCGGCGGCTGGGGCACCACCACCGCCGCGCTGCTCGCCGCGTGCGGCATCGTCGCCTACAGCAGCTGGGGCAAGGCGCGCGGGATAGCCGGCAACCTGGTCCGGGGCGCGCTCGGCGCGATCGCGCTGCTCTACGGTGCGCTGACGGTCGGGCTCCCGGCCGACACCCCGTCGATCGTGCCGGTGCTGCTCGTGTCCATGGTGGCCTTCTGGTCGCACGACACGATGTCCAACCTGGTCGGTGCGCTGCGCGACATCGACGGTGACCGCGCCGGTGGCTACCTGACGCTGCCGGTCCGCCGGGGGACGGCGTTCGCGGTGCGCACGGTGCTCGCCCTCTACGCCGTCACCGTCGCCGCCGCGCTCACCGCCGGCCTGCTGGCCGGTCCGTCCGGGCGGACCGGCTACCTGGCGACCCTGCTCGTCGTGGTGGCCCTGGGCGGCACCGCCCTCGCCCCGCTGGTCACCCACCGCGCCGACATGCCGGTGCTGGTGGCGCTGCGGGCGCACGCCGTCCTGGTGGTGGAGCGGGTCGTGCTGGCCTCGGCCCTGGTCGGGCTCGGTCTCGGGATCGGGCCGCAACTGGCGCTGACCCTGCCGATGGTCGGGTTGACCTGGTGGTCCCAGCGCCTGATGCGCACCCGGCACGAACTCGGCCCCGGCCGGTCGACCCGTACCCTGACCACCCCGCGCAGAGCCGCCCTGGAGGACGTGTCATGACCGCTGTGCCCACCGAGGCCGTCGACCGGGCCATCGCCGACGGCGCCGAGGCGCTGCTGCGTCGGCAGCGCCCCGACGGGGTCTTCGGCGACGACCCACCGGCCTCGGTGCTGGGCACCGCCGGATCCGTGGCCGCCCTGCACGCCGCCGACCCGGTGGGCAGCGCCGACCTGGTCGACGCCGGCACCGGCTGGCTGCGCCGGCAGCAGCTCCCCGACGGCGGCTGGGGCGGCGTGGTGGGGGCCGACAGCGAGGTCGTCGCCACCGCCGTCGCGGTCGCGGCGCTCGCCCTGACCGCGCCGGCCGCCAGCGCCGAGGCGATCGCCGTCGGCCGCGCCCGACTGGCCGCGATGGGCGGCGTCGACACGGTGACCGATCCGGCCATCTCGCTGCTCTGCCGGCAACTGCTCACCATGGCCGGGTTGACCGCCGAGGCCGGTCCGCTGCGCCGGCTGCCGTTGGAGATCGTGCTGTTCGACCGGGTCCGCCGGCAGCGGCTGTCGTTCCGCACCGCGCCGTTCATCGGGCTGGCCCTGATGCAGGCCGACCTGCTGCCCACCGGCCGGCTGCGCCGGGCCACGCTGCGCCGGGCCCGGCCGGTGGCGCTGCGGCTGCTGCGGGAGATCTACGACCACGAGGGCCGGACCGGCGCGTTGAGCGAGGACCCGTGGCCCGCCGCCCTGGTGCTGCTCGGCCTGGCCCGCTCCGGCGAGGCACCGGACATCGCCATGGCCGTCGTCGGCTGGCTGCGCCGCGCGGTCCGACCCGACGGCGCCTGGGACGCGGTGCGCAACCTCGACCTGACCCGTTCCGGGTACGCGGTGACCGGGCTGATCGCCGCCGGGTACGCCGCCGACCCCCGGTTGCGCCCGACCCGGGACTTCTTCCACGCCACCCAGAAGCCGACCGCCTTCACCGTGCTGGACGTGCCGGCGGGCGGGTGGAGCTACTCCAACGTGGGCGGCTGGCCGGTGACCCTGGAGTCCGCCGAGATCCTCTCGGCGCTCGCCGGCTACCCCGACGCCGCCGACGATCCGGTGCTGCGCCGGGGCCTGGCCTGGCTGGTCGGCCGGCAGGACAGCCGGGGCTCGTGGAGCCTGTGGGTACGCGACACCAAGCTCGCCAACGACGGCCCGTGCCCCGCCATCACCAGCCAGGCGGTGCTCGCCCTGCACGACGCCGGCCACCCCGACGACCATCCGGCGGTCGCCTCCGCCGCGGCCTGGCTGCTGACCGCCGCGCGCCCCGACGGCAGCTACGAGAACCTCTGGTACCGCGACCACACCTCCGGCACGGCGGTGGTGGTGGCGGCGCTCTCCAGGGTCGGGCACGCCCGGCACGACGTGGTCCGTCGGGCGGTGCGCTGGCTGCGCGACACCCAACTGCCCGACGGCTCGTGGGGGCCGGGCGACGGCACCGCCGGGTCCGTCGAGGAGACCGGCTGGGCCGTGCAGGGGCTGCTGGCCAGCGGGGATCCGGAGGCCGCCGACGCGGTCGACCGGGGGGTGTCCTGGCTGCTCGCCGCCGCCGGGCCGGACGGCGGCTGGCCGGCCACCCGGGTCTGCAACTACATCCGGCACCACCTGCGGTACCCCAACGCGGTGATCACCCAGGCGGTCGCGCTGCGGGCGCTCGGGGAGTACCGGCGTGCGGTCGCCGGCCGGGCGGACGCCACACCCGGCGCGGTGGCCCGGTGAACGCCGACGTCGTCGTGGTGGGTGCCGGGGCCGGCGGCCTGGCCGCCGCCCGCGCCCTCGGCGGGCGGGGGCTGCGGGTGCTGGTGCTCGACCGGCAATCCACCCCCACGTCGATCGCGAAGGGCGAGATCCTCCAACCCGAGACGGTACGCATCCTCGACGGCTGGGGTGTCCTCGACGCCCTGCGGGCCACCGGCGCGTGCCCGGTCGACCAGCTGGCCATCCGTGACCCGCAGGGCCGCCCGCTGCTCGCCCTCGACTACCGCGCCCTGCCCGGCGGGCACCGGCAGATCTTCTGCGCCGACTACGGCGACCTGCGCGGCGTGCTCGCCGACGGGCTGCCCGCCACCGTCACGGTCCGGTGGGGACAGCGGGTCACCGGCCTGCTGCGCGCCGCCGACGGCCGGGTGACCGGGGTCCGGCTCACCGGCGACGGCGGCGAGCAGGAGGTCCGGGCGGCGTTGGTGGTCGCCGCCGACGGCATGTCCTCGCCGCTGCGCAAGGCCGCCGGCATCACCGTCGACCGCCGGGAGTACCCGCACGGCCTGGTCGCCTTCGACGTGGCCGGGGTCGAGGTGGCCGACGAGGTGTCGGCCTACCGCACCGACCGGGGGCTGTGCCTGGTCTATCCGCTGCCCGGCGGGCGCTGCCGGCTCTACGTCCAGGTGACCCCGGACGAGTTCCGCGGACGCAGCGCCGCCGACCTGGCCGACTGGTGCGACCGGCTGCTCGCCGAGGTGCCCGCCGTCCGGCCCCTGGGGACGGCGCTGCGGGCCAACCTGCACCGGCGGCAGCTGCTGGCGGTCTACCGGCTGCGGGCGGCGCGGCTGACCGTGCCGGGGCTCGCCCTGGTCGGTGAGGCGGCCCACGCGGTGCACCCGATGGCGGCGCAGGGCGTCAACAGCTCACTGGCCGACGCCGAGACGTTGGCGGCCACCCTCACCGCCGGGGGCCATCCGGACGACGCCGGGGTGGACCGGGCGCTGCGGGACTACGACGCCGCCCGCCGGCCCCGCCTCGACCACGTCGCGACGGTCAGCCACAGCGCGGCCCTCATGCTCACCAGTGTGTCCGGGCTACCCCGGCTGCTCGGCGGTCGGATGATGCGGCGTACCGCGGCGAACCCCCGGTTGCTCAGGCTCACCGCCGGCAACCTGTCCGGCACCGCCGTCCGGCCCCTGTCCCTGGTCGACCGGATGTACCAGCTCGGGCTGCTCGTCGACCGGAACGCCCACCGAACCGCCCCGCCGGCCCCGCAACGAAGTGAGCGACGATGACCACTGCGCCGACCCTCGGCACCCACCCGCCGGCCGACCTGTCGATGAACGAGACGCCGTACCCGCCGCTGCCGAGCATCCGGCGGCTCGTCGAACAGGGAGCGGGTGCGCTCCAGCGGTACCCGGACCGCACCTCCTCGGCACTGGTCGCCGCGTTGGCGGCCCGGCTGGGCGTGGGGCCGGAGTCGATCGTCGTCGGCCCCGGCTCGGCCGGGCTCTGCCAGCACCTCGTGCAGGCGCTCGGCCCTCGGCCGGAGGTGGTCCGTGCCGCCCTGTCCTTCGAAGGCTATCCGCTGATCATCCGGAACGTCGGGGCCCGGGACGTGCCCGTGCCGATGGACGGGTACCGCCACGACCTGCCGGCGATGGCCGCCGCGGTGACCGGGCAGACCCGCTGCGTGCTGTTGTGCAACCCGAACAACCCGACCGGGGCGGCGCTGCGCCGCGACGAGATCGAGGACTTCCTGGCGCGGATCCCGGCCGACGTGCCGGTGATCATCGACGAGGCGTACCGCGAGTTCGTCACCGACCCGCAGGTGCCCGACGGGATGGACCTCTACCGCGCGCACGACAACGTCTGCGTCCTGCGTACCTTCTCCAAGGCGTACGGGCTGGCCGCGCTGCGCGTCGGCTACGCGGTGGTACCGCCACGGGTGACCCCGGCGGTGGCGATGACGGGCGCGGTGTTCTTCCCGAACAGCCTCGCCCAGGCCGCGGCGGTGGCGAGCCTGGACGAGGCGGTCAGCTCCGAGCTGACCCGGCGCTGCGCCGAGCTGGCGGTGGCGCGTACCCGGCTGGTCGACGAACTGCGCGGGCTCGGCCTCACCGTGGCCCCCAGCGAGGCGAACTTCGTCTGGCTGCCGCTGGGGGAGCGGTCGGCACCGTTCGCCGAGCAGGCCCGGCAGGCCGGCATCCTGGTGATGGCCCTGCCCGGAGTGGGCGTCCGGGTCACCGTCGGCGCGGACGAGGCGAACGCGCGGCTCTGCGCGTTCGTCCGGTCCGCGGTGGCCGCCGGGCTGTGAGCCGGGTCGGCCCGCGCTGAACCGTGCCGGCCGTCGGGCCTGGTCCGTGCCGGCTGTCGGGCCGTCGGGCCTGGTCCGTGCCGGCCGTCGGGGCCGTCGGGTCTGGTCCGCGCCCGGCTTGGGGGGCCGTTCACCGTCCGGGGTCGGGGCGTCCGTCGTCCGGTGTGCCGGCGTCGTCCCAGCCGACCAGGCAGAGGTACCGCAGCTCCGGGTCGTAGTCGGCGGCCAGCACCGGGCCGGTCCGCGGTGCGCCGACGGCGGTCCGGTCGAGCAGGGTCCACCACAGGCCGGTGACCGGCTGCCCCGGTGGCGTCACGGTGACCCGCCCGGTGGGGTGCGCCGGCCACGCCGCGGCGAGGGCGGCACCGAGCACCACCCGGGCGTCGGGACACCCGGCCGACAGGGTGGCCAGTTCCGCCGCGGCCAGGGCGGCGACGTCACCGGCCGCCACGTCGGGGTGCTGGCGGAGCACGGTCATCCGGGCGTTCCCGTCGGGTGCGGCCGGTCGGACCGTGGTGGTGGCGTATAGCATCGCGACCCCCTGGTGCCGGGCCGGGCCGGGCGTCGGGGTGCGGTAGGGCAGGACGGCCTGCTCGACGGCGATCAGCACGGCGCGGCGGCAGTCGCCCGACGCGGCGTACGCGTGGGCGATCCGCAGGCCGCTGAAGGGCGCCGCCGAACCCTGGTCGCAGATGGCGAAGGAGAGCGGGTTCCCCGGGCAGACGTGGCTCAGGTAGGTCGCGGTGGCGCGGCCGGGCAGCATGTCGTGACCGGAGAACGCCAGCACGAGCAGGTCCACCGGCTCGTCCGGGGGGACGAGCTCCCGGACCAACGTCTCGGCCATCTCGGCATAGGACTGGCCCGGCGACCCGGACGCCGGGTCGAACAGCCCCGCCGGCAGCTCCTGCCCGGCCTGCCGGGCCAGGTCCGCCAGGTAGCGACGGGACCGCTCCCGGTGGGCCGGATCCCCGAGCAGCGCGGCCGGTCCGGGGAAGGCCCGCCGGGCGGCCCGGGTCAGGTGCAGGTCGGGCGGGTCTGCTGGCGGCACGGCTCTCCTCACTCACGCCGGCCGGCGGGGGCCGACCGGTCTCCTGCGGCGTCCGGTCAGTGGGCGAGGACCATCGCGGCGAACGTCGCCCCGTCGCCGGCCCCGACGGTCGCGACCAGGTAGCGGTCGCCCGGCCGGAGCAGGCCGCGCTCGCACGCCGTCAGGTAGTTGACGAACGCGTCCGCGCAGAAGACGTGGCCCGTCTCCCGGACGTTGTCGAGCAGCACCCGGTCGCGCGGGAAGCCGAGCAGCCGGCACAACCGTTGCCAGGTCACCACGTTGACGTTGTGCGGCAGGATGAGCCGGACGTCGTCGAGCGTCATCCCGGCGTCGGCCAGCGCCCGGCCGATCACCTCCGCCAGCGCCGGCCGGTACTCGCGTTGGAACTGCGCACCGGACGCGCCACCGGCGACGTCGAACTCGCCCCGCTGCGCGCACGCGTAGCCGAGCAGCCGGTCGCGTGGGCCGTCGGCGCTGACCAGGCACGCGGACGCCCCCTCGCTGAAGATCGAGGTCTCCGGGATGAACTCGGCGTCGCGGGTGAACGCCTTCTCCCCGGTGAGGACGAGGGCCAGTGGCCCCTCACCCGGCCCGTGCCGCCCCGCCGGCTCGGCGGCCAGGAGCCGGCCGGCCAGCTCGATGGCGAGCAACGCGCTGGCACAGGACTGCTGCGTCAGGGTGAGGGCGACCGCGTGGCCGAGCCCCAGGGCGCGGCAGACGTCGTGCAGCGGATTGGCCGGGTACGGCACCACGACCGGGAACGCCCGTCCGTACAGCACGAACCGGACCCGGTGCTCCTGCCCGCGCAGGGCGGTGAGCCCGGTCGCCGCGTGCAGCAGCAGGTCGTGCAGGGTCAGGTCGGGATCGCGTCGTACCTGGTCCAGGCCGTGGAAGCGGCGGAACAGCCGGACCTGCATCTCGGTCAGCCCGAGCGGCCCGGCCAGGCTCTCGATCGGGACGCGGCGCTGCGGCAGGTGGACCGAGACCGCGTCGAGCGCCGTCATGCGGCCGGTGCCGGGGTGGTCCGGCTACCGGCGGGCGTCCGGCGACCGGGCGGCGTCGGGGCTGCCCGGTGGCCGCCCGGAACCGGGGCGGGTCGGTGGCCGCCCGGAACCGGGGCGGGTCGGTGGCCGCCCGGAACCGGGGCGGGTCGGCAGCAGCCCACAGTGGACGGTGCCGTCCGCGTCCCTAGCCCGTCGCCCACCACGAGCTGAATCCCATCAGCGCCCTCCGCCGATGTCAACGCGTGCCAGAATATCGACGTGGCCCGCTTCCTGTTCGTCGTACTGCCGGTGGTGTCCCATTTCAACGCGCCGCTCGCCATCGCCCAGGCGCTCCAGGCCGACGGGCACGAGGTGGCCTGGTGCGGGCCACGCAGCGACCTGCGTCCACTGATCGGTCCGGACGCGACGCTCTATCCCACCGGCAAGCGGTACTACCGGCTCGACGGCGAGTCCGGCATGGCCTCGGTGCGCAGCCTCTGGGAGGGGCACGTGCTGCCGGTCAACCGGTTCATCCGGGACGCGGCCGACCGGGCGGTCGCGGACTACCGCCCCGACGTCGCCGTCGTCGACCAGTACGCGCTGGCCGGCGCGTTGGCCGCCCACCGGCACGGGGTTCCGTGGGCCACCTTCTGCGTGGGCACCCTGGAACTCACCCCGCCGACCTGGGAGATGCCCGAGTTCACCGACTGGGTGCGGGCGCAGCTGCCCCGGGTCTGGGCGATGACCGACCTGCCGGTCGACGAGACGATCGACCTGCGGTTCTCGCCGTACCTGGTGATCGGTCTGACCAGCACGGCGTTGACCGGCGCGACGCCGCTGCCGGCGCAGTGCGTGCTGACCGGCCCGGCCCTGGGCCACCGGCCGGACGCGCCGGGCTTCGCCTGGGACGCCTGGGATCCGGCCCGCCGACACGTGCTGGTCACCGTCGGCACCATGGCCGAGCACCTGGCCCGGGACTTCTACCAGCGGGTGATGGCGGCGACAGCACCGCTGGCCGACCGGGTGCAGGTGGTGCTCACCGCCGCGCCCGACCTGGTGCCCGACCCGCCCGCGCACGTGCTGGTCGCTCCCCGGGTGCCGGTGCTGGAGCTGATGCCCCGGCTCGACGCGTTGGTCTCCCACGGTGGGCTGGGCACCGTCAGCGAGGCGCTGGCCCACGGCGTCCCGGTGATCGTCGCGCCGATCCGGCACGACCATCCGGCGGTGGCCCGTCAGGTGGTCGACGCGGGCGCCGGCATCGAGGTCTCCTTCCGGTCGGCCACCCCGGCGGACCTCACCACCGCACTCACCGCGGTCCTCGACGAGCCGGGCTACCGGGCGCAGGCCCGCCGGGTCGGCGCGTCGTTCGCCGCCGCCGGCGGTGCGGTCGCGGCGGCCCGGCACCTCGCCGCCCTGGCCGCCCGGCGCATCGACCATTGTCCTACGGGTACGGCCCCACTAGCCTGACCTGACGCTCCCGCGCGGAGGTCGCCGTCCATGGTCGACACCGACGTGGCCCGGCGTCGTCGCCGTACGAGGAGGCTCGATGATCGAGGCCACCGGCCTCCGCAAGTCCTACCGGGTCGGGCGTGGCCGCAACGCCGGCACGGTCGAGGCGGTACGGGGAGTCGACTTCGCCGTGGGGCGCGGCGAGATCGTCGGGTTCCTCGGCCCCAACGGCGCGGGCAAGTCCACCACCCTGCGGATGCTGGCCACGTTGATCCGCCCCGACGGGGGCCGGGCGACGATCGCGGGCGTCGACCTGCTGCGGGCACCCGCCCAGGTGCGTCGGCAGATCGGCTTCGTGGCCCAGGCCAGCGGCACCTACGACGACTCGACCGCCCGCCGGGACCTGGTGCTCCAGGCCCGGCTGTACGGCCTGACGAAGGCCGAGGCGCAGCAGCGGGCCGAGGCGGCGATCAGGGCCTTCCAGCTCGACGACTTCGCCGACCGCCGGATCCGGACGTACTCCGGGGGGCAGCGCCGACGGCTCGACGTCGCGCTCGGGGTCATCCACTCGCCCCAGGTCATCTTCCTGGACGAGCCGACCGCCGGGCTGGACCCGCCCAGCCGGGTCCGGATGTGGCAGGAGGTCCGGCGGCTGCGCGCGGAGGGCATGACGGTCTTCCTCACCACGCACTACCTGGACGAGGCCGACACGCTGTGCGACCGGGTCTCCATCATCGACGGTGGGCGGATCGTCGCCGAGGGCACCCCGTCGGACCTCAAGCGGGAGATCTCCGGGGACGTGGTCGCGGTCGACCTCACCCGGCCCGACGTGGTGGACGCCGATGCCGACACCGAGCTGGCGACGGCGGGCAAACTGCTCGGCGAGCAGCCCTACGTGCACTCGTCCGAGACCGTCGACGGCACCCTGCGGCTCTACGTGGACAGCGCGGCGACCGCCATCCCGCAGATCATGCGCACCCTGTTGGGCCGGGGGATCGAACCGGGGGCGATCGAGGCCCGCCGGCCCAGCCTGGACGACGTATTCCTGGCCAAGACCGGCCGGTCGCTCGAGGAGTGACCGGCCGGCACGAGAGGAGCCGTAGTGAAACTGGTCCGGGACACCTGGCTGATCTTCCAGCAGGAAGTCGGCCTGATGGTGCGCAACCCGGTGATGGTGGCGTTCAGCCTGGCCCAGCCGATCACCTACCTCGTCCTGTTCGCCCCGTTCCTCAAGGTGGTGATGGTCGACCGGGGGGCCTCCACCTACGCCGACGCCTACCGGATCTACGTGCCCGGCCTGTTCGTGGCGATGGGCCTGTTCGGCGGCCTGTACGCCGGCTACGGGCTGCTCAGCGCCCTGCGGGCGGGCATCATCGACCGGTGCCGGGTGACCCCGGTCAGCCGGACCGGCCTGCTGCTGGGCCGGGCCATGATGCACGTCTGCCTGAACGTCGTGCAGGCGGTGATCATCACGGTCGTGGCGCTGCCGTTCGGGCTGCGGGTGCACCTGGGTAACCTGCTCATCTCGTACGCGCTGCTGTCGGTGATGGTGCTGTTGAGCACCTCGATCTCGTACGACATCGCCCTGCTGGTGCGGAACGAGAACAGCCTCGGCGTGCTGGTCAACACGGTGGGGCAGCCGGTGTCGCTGCTCGCCGGGGTGCTCATCCCGCTCGTCCTCGCGCCACTGTGGATTCAGAAGGTGGCGCTCTGGAACCCGTTCTCGTGGGCCACCAACGGGATGCGGGCGCTGTTCAACGGTCAGCTCGCCGAGCCCGTGGTCTGGCAGGGCGCCTTGATCATGATCGGTCTGGCCGCGGCCAGCCTGGTCTGGTCGTCGCACCTGTTCAACCGCGAGGTCTCCTGATCCCGGCCGGGTGGACACGATTGATGTTGGCCATTGTCTGCCGCTGGTCGGCGCTCTAGCCTGAGCGTGTCCCAGATCGGCCGCCGTGCCGCCGGTGCGGCTGCCGTGAGCGTGTCAGGTGAGGAGACAACTCGTTGGGTGCCGACAACTTCCGGGCGACGCTCGCGGCCGACATGGAGCTGGGGGCCGGCAACGTGCTGCTCCGGCTGGCCGAACACGGTGCCGACCCGGACGCACCGCGGATCACCTTCGACGTCGACGTGGACGGCATCCCCGCCTGGACGCCGCTCTCCCTGGCCACCCTGACCGAACGGGTGGCGGCGCGGGCGGACTGGTTCCGGCGGCGCGGCATCGGCTGGCGTGACCCGGTCGCGGTCTACGTGACGTCCGCGCCCGACGTGTTCCTCAACTTCCTGGCCCTGACCTGGCTCGGCGCGATCCCGGCCCTGATGAACGGCAACATGCCGATCGAGCTGGCCGCCGAGTTCATCCGGCGGCTGCGCGGCGTCGGGGTGGTGCTCGACGCCGACCACGCCGCGCTGCGCGAGCACGACCTGGGGGCACCGGTCCTCGGTGACGCCGCCGAGACCGGCACCGGCGACCCCGGGCAGGCCCCACCGCACTACCGCCACCACCCCGAGGACCCGGTCGTCATCACCCACTCGTCCGGCACCACCCGGGTGCCGGCCGCGATCGTCCACTCGCACCACGGGCTGTTCGCCGCCATCCGGGCGGTCCGGCTCACCGAATCCCGCCCCTACGGCGAGGTGCGGGAGCTGTCCGTCCTGCCGGCCGCGCACACCGCCGGCATCATCACCGTCAACCAGGCACTGTGCAACGGCTACCAGTTGCTCTACCTGTCGGCGCAGGGCGGCCCGTTCGAGCGCAGCGCCGAGACGATCCTCGACGCCATCGAACGCTGGCGGCCGACCGGCGTCTTCGGCTTCGCGGTGACCTGGTCCGAGCTGGCCCGGCACGACCTGGGCACCCGCGACCTGAGTTCGGTGCGCAACTGGTTCAACACCGGGGACTGCGCCCACGAGTCGCACATCCGGCGGCTGGTCGCCGTCGGCAGTCATCCCACGTACACCCGACAGGGCATGGTCGACGTGCCCGGCTCCAAGTTCGTCGACATGCTCGGCTCCACCGAGATGGGCCACGGCGCGTTCCGGATCAGCCACCGCCTCGGCAGCGACCGCTACGACCGCTGCGTCGGCAAGCCGTACCCGTTCGCGCAGATCGCCCTGCTGGACGTGACGACCGGCGAGGAGGTCGCCGAAGGGCAGGTGGGGCACGTCGGGCTCAAGTCGCCGACGCTGGCGATCGGGTACTGGAACGACTCGGTCAACACGTTCCGTACCCGGCTCAACGGCTACTACCTGACCGGTGACCTGATGTACCGCGACCCGGACGGCAACTACCACCACGTCGACCGGGCCAGCGACGCGGTCGACCTGGGCGACGGCAACTGGCTGTACACGGCGCTGTCCGAGGAGCGCATCCTGAAGCACTGCCCGGACGTACGCGACTGCACCGTCATCGCGGTCCGGGAGGCGGACGACCACATCGTCACCGAGGCGCTGCTGCTGCTCGCCGACGACGCCGATCCGACGCTCGACCGGTCCGAGCAGGTCCGCGCCGCGCTCGGCCCGGCGGTCGGCGGGACGCTCCGGCGGGTGGTCACGGTGCCGGCCGACGGTGTGGTGATGGGTCCGACGGGCAAGGTCCGCAAGTTCCTGATGCGGCAACGGCTGCTGGCGGACGCGGGCGCACCCGCCACCCCCTGACCCCGTCCCACCCCGGCGCTGGCTCTTCTCACGGTGGGTCCGGCGGCGCTGTTCTGCCCGACCGCGCCGTCGGTTGGTCGTCGTCTCCTGGCCCTCGTCCGGGTCGGGCTGATCCGGTTGGTCGTCGTGTCGTGGTGTCGTCCGGGTCGGGCCGATCCGGTTGGTCGTCGTGTCGCGGTGTCGTCCGGGTCGGGCCGATCCGGTTGGGCGACACGTCCTGACATCACTACGCCGGACAGCCTTATGCCACAGCGGCATATCTATGCCGCTGTGGCATAAGGCTGTCTGCGACAACCACTTCCCGGCCCCACCAGGGAAGTTCTCGTGTCGAGTCGCCCCGGCTCCACCACCGGGCGGCCAGGCGTCGAGGTGTCCGACTCCATGGGTGGTGTCGAGGTGCTCCATCCCACCGGTGGTCCGGTCGGGTGCCGAGGTGTCCGGCCCTATCGCCGGGCGGGCCGTCGGCGGGCGGGCCGTCGGTATCGGCGTACCCCGACCGGGCGGATCCGGGCGGGGTACGCCGGCCGACACCGGCTGGAATGTCACCCCAGGCGGGACTCGATCGCCGCGATGATGCGGGGGCGGAGTTCGGCGGCCCGGATCACCGCGTCGACCGACCCGACCTCGACCGCCCGCTGGATGTTGTGCACCCGGTCGAACTCGGCCGCGACCTCGCCGAGCTTCTCCGCACGGACGGCCGCACGGATCTCGTCGAGTTCCGCGGTCAGCGCGGCCCGCTCGGTGCCGGTGGCCGCCGCCATCCGACCCTCCAGCTCGCGGACCCGCAGGTCGGCGGCGGTACGGGCGTTGACGTCACCGGAGAACACCACCGCCGCGGCCGGAGCGCCGCCGAGCACCGAGGCGAACGAGCCCTCCAGCGCCAGCACGGTCATGTTCGGGTTCAACGCCTTGGAGAAGACCACGAACGCCCCGCCGTGGTACCGGGAGATCACGCAGAACACGATGGGTCCACGGAAGTTGACGATCGCCCGGCCGATCTCGGCCCCGTACTCCAGTTGCAGCTTGCGCATCGACTCGGGTGAGCCGTCGAAGCCCGACAGGTTGGCCAGCACCACCAGCGGTCGGTTGCCGCTGGCCGCGTTGATCGCCCGCGCGGCCTTCTTGGACGAGCGGGGGAACAGGGTGCCCGCGGTGTAGGTGTCCGGGCCGTCGGTGGGCGGGAAGCCCCGCCGGGGCACCGACCGCGACTCGATGCCGAGCAGGCAGACCGGGATACCGCCGAGGTGGACGTCCTGCACCACCGCGGTCTCCGCGTCGGCCATGCCCGCCCAGCGCTCCAGCACCGGGTGGTCCTGGTCGGCCAGGGCGCGCATCACCGTACGGATGTCGAACGGCTTCTTGCGGTCCGGGTTCGCCGTCGCGGAGAAGATCTCCCCGACCGTGGTGAAGTCACTGCCGGCCACGGTGTGCGGGAAGACGGTGACGTCCCGGTCCACCGGGTCGATGGTGGTCGCCCGGCGCGGCGCGTCCTCACCGGGAGCGACGTACGTGTGGTCGTAGTACGCCATGAGCACGTCCCGCGCCGCCGTCAGGTTGGGCGCCCAGTACTGCGCCTGCCCGTTCGGACCCATCACCCGGTCGTAGCCGCCGATGCCGAAGTTGTCCTCGGCGGACACCCCGCCGGAGAAGTCGAGGGACTGCTTGCCGGTGAGCACCATCGCGGCCTCCGGCGTCATCACCAGGATGCCCCGGGTGTGCATGAGCATCGTCGCCTCGGCGTTCCAGTACGGCTGGGCGCCCACGTTGATCCCCGCGACGACGATGTTGATCTCGCCGCCGTCCTGGGTGAACTCGACGATCCGCTTGAGCGCCGCCGCCACCCAGTCCATGTTCTCGGTGCCGGAGGTCATCGAGATCCGCGCGCCGGCCGACAGGGCGTACCACTCCAGCGGCACCCGCAGCCGTTCGGCCAGGTCCAGCGCGGCGATCACCCGCCGGCACTCGCCCTCGGAGAGCGCGCCGAGCGACTTGGTCGGGTCGCCGAGCAGCACCACCCGGGTCACCCCCTGCGGGTGCCTCGGCGTCGGCGTGGTGACCACACCCGCGACGATCGCCGCCGTGTTGCGGCCCCGGGGCCGGTCCACCGGCACCAGCGCGTGGTCGTCGTCGAGGTCGTGCTCGACGAACCTGCCGAGCAGCCCGGTCAGCTCGTACGGGTACACCGTGTTGCGGCTGCTGGCCCGCAGCACCTTGAGCCGGTAGTCGTCGAGCGGCTCGACCGGGTCGGCCGGGGGCTCGCCCATGGTCAGCTCGGCTCCGCCGGTGGCGTCGAAGGAGATCCGAACCGAGATCTTGGCCAGCTCGCCGGTGCGGCGGTCGCGCTGCCGCGCGATGAACAGGATCTCCTCAAGCCCGGCGCCCACCGTGGTCGGCCGGACCCGCTCGGCGATCATCTCCATCTCCTCGCGGGTCAGGTCGCTCGGCGGCCAGACGTAGATGACGATCCGGTTGGTGTTGAAGCGGGTCTTCGACGGGCGGCGGGTCTGCGCCCGGCGGATCGAGTCCAGGCAGGTGGCGACGATGTCCTCGGCCGTCGGCAGGGCCACCAGCCGGCCGTCCTGCTCGCGCAGCGGGGTCAGGTCCCGCACCTGGGCGAACGCGACGAGCCGCTCGTCCGACGGGTTCTCCCGCGCCACGGCCTGGAAGAGGTAGACCTCCTCGTCCGACGACGGCAGCCGGGTCAGGTCGAACTTACGCAGCCGCTCCAGCTGCATCCGCTGGGCGATGTACGGGTGCAGGCCGCGGATCAGCCGCTCCTCGCTCATCCCGGTGCTCGACGGGCGGAACGTGAAGTGGTGGTGCATCACCGCACCACCCCGCCCGGCCACCGTGGTGGTGAGCCGGCGGACCTGGGACGGCAGTGGGTGCGCGTTGACGACCTCCAGCAGCGCGGCGGCCATCGCGTCGAAGTCCTCCGGCTGGTTCTCCCAGCCGAGGTAGATGTCGGCGTCGACGGCGGAGCCGTCCCCGGCCAGCTCGCCGAGCCCGCGCAGCGCGTCGCCGAGGGCGTCGAAGCGTACCGCTGCGGAGACCAGGCTGGAGTCGGCCCGCTCGGCGACCACGAACGTGCAGTCGGCGACCCGACGGGTGCGCACGTCGGCCAGACCCTTGTTGCCGTAGTACCGCCGGGTCAGCACCTCCAGCATGACCGCGTTGTCGAGGTGGTGCCGGACGAGCCGCTGGCCGAGCACCCGGACCAGGGGCTCGGTGCTGCGGACCATCTCGGCGACCCGCTCGGCGCGGTCCGCCGAGTCCGGGTGCGCGTCCAGGTGACGCAGGTGCCGGCGGACCGAGGCGTACAGCCGGGCTCGGTTGCGTAGCAGCAGCGGCTGGGCGAACCAGGCGAACACCACCCCGCGCGCCAGGTCGGCGACGACCGGGAAGCGGACCTGCGTCGCCGCCACCAGCCGCTCCAACGCGAGGCCGGCGGGCTCGCGCAGCACCGCGTCCGGCGGCGGCTCGCGCAGCCAGGCGCGCAGCAACGTCGCGACGACGGTGGCGTCGGCGGCGGCCCGCTGCTGGGCCAGGAAGATCCGGAACACGGCGGCCTCGAGCGCCGGGGTGCGCTCCAGGTCGGTGACGCCGTAGTGCCCGAGCGCCTTGGCCAGCTTGGCCTGGAAGGGTGCCGGCAGCCCGGCCCGCTCGACGTCGAGGCTCTGCAGGTAGGTGTGGAAGTACTCGCGGGCGCTGGGGGCGTGGCTGTCGCCGCTGCCGTCCTCGCCGGTCAGCCGGTTGCGGCTCAGCTCGGCGAGGTCGGCGAAGACGTCGACGAGGTCGATCTCCTCGGCCAGCAGGCGGTGGCCGTCCTCGATGGCGGCCCGCCGCGCGGCGAGGTACTCGTCGAGCACCCGGCCGTCGTCGTGCGGGTCCATGTCGAAGCCCAGCAGCAGGCCGCGCAGGTCCTCCTGGCCGCGCCGGGACCGTTCGACCGCCGGAGCCAGGTCAGGCGCGACGGGCAGGTCCAGCTCGACCGGTGGGGCGGTGGGGGCGTCGGCCGGCTCGTCGGTGGCGTCGGCCACCGGTTCCAGCCGCAGCAGCGCCGCGCCGGCCTCCACCTGGCTGCCCACCGAGACGCCGCACTCCTTGAGCCGGGCGCGGAACGGTGCCCGCAGCACCGTCTCCATCTTCATCGCCTCCAGCACCAGCACCGGTGCGCCCGCCTCGACCTCGCCGCCGATCTCGACCGGCGTCGCGACGACCAGCGCGGGCATCGGCGAGCGGATCACGCCACCCTCGTCCCGGCCGACCCGGTGGGTCACCCCGTCCACCTCGACCAGGTGGATCGCCCCGTGCGTCCCGGTCAGCAGCCGGTACCGCGCGCCGTTGACGGCGATCTGCCCGGTGTGCCGGTCGAACCGGTCCAGCTCGACGTCGGCGGTACGCACGTCGCCACCGACCTCGATGCCGACCCGGAACCGGTGCGCGCCGATCCGGGCCACCCGCATCCGGTAGCCCACGCCGCGCAGTTTGAGGTCCAACGGTCGGCCGCTGGCGTGCTGCACCTGCGGGCGTCCGCCGAACGCCGTGGACAGCAACCGCTGCTGCTCGGCGCGCTCCTGCTCCTCGTACGCCTCGATCGCGGCGGCGGCGAGCGCGACGGCGGAGTGCCGGTGCGACACGAGCCGGCCCTCGCCGCGGACCCGGTCGATCCAGCCGGTGTCGGCGCTGGCGTCGATCACCTCGGGCTGGTCGAGCAGGTCGAGCACGAAGCTCTTGTTGGTCGCGCCGCCCTCGATGATCACCGTGGTGTTGGCCATCGCCCGGCGCAGCCGGCCGAGCGCCTCGTCGCGGTCCCGACCGTAGGCGATGATCTTCGCGATCATCGAGTCGAAGTCGGCCGGGATGGTGTCGCCCTCGCTCACCCCGGTGTCCACCCGGATGCCGGGCCCGGCGGGCAGGTCCAGCCGGGCGATCCGGCCCGGGGCGGGGGCGAAGTCGCGGTCCGGGTCCTCGGCGTTGAGCCGGGCCTCGATGGCGTGCCCGCGCTCCACCGGCGGCACCCCGTCGAGCCGGCCGCCCGCCGCGACGTGCAACTGTGCCTTGACCAGGTCGAACCCGGTGGTCAGCTCGGTGATCGGGTGCTCCACCTGGAGTCGGGTGTTGACCTCCAGGAAGGCGAACAGCCGGTCGCCCGGGTGGTAGAGGAACTCGACGGTCGCCGCGCCGCGGTAGCCGACCGCGACGGCCAGCCGCTCGGCCGACGACTTGAGTTCGGCGGTCTGCTCCGGGCCGAGCACCGGTGAGGCGGACTCCTCGATGACCTTCTGGTTGCGCCGCTGCACCGAGCAGTCCCGGACGCCGAGCGCCCAGGCGGTGCCCTGACCGTCCGCGATCACCTGCACCTCGACGTGCCGGGCACCGGTGACCAGGCGCTCCAGGAACACGATCCCGCTGCCGAAGGCGCGGGCCGCCTCCTGGCTGGTGCGCTGGTAGGCGTCGGCCAGCTCGGCGTCGCTGGTGACCACACGGATGCCCCGCCCGCCACCACCGGCGGTCGCCTTGAGCATCAGCGGGTAGCCGATCTGGGCGGCGGCGGCGATCGCGGCCTCCAGAGTCTCCACCGCGCCCCGGCTCCACGGAGCGACCGGCACGCCGACCTCCTCGGCGATCAGCTTCGCGCCGATCTTGTCACCGAGCTTGCGCATCGCGTCCGGGCTCGGCCCGACGAAGGTGATCCCGATCTTCTCGCACAGCTCCGCGAAGGCCGGATCCTCGGCGACGAAGCCCCAGCCGACCCAGGCGGCGTCGGCCCCGGTCTCGACGAGGGCGTGCTCCAGCCGCTTCAGGTCGAGATAGGGCCGGGCGGACGCGGGGCCGAGGTCGTAGGCGATGTCGGCCTCGCGGACGAAGGTCGCGGTGCGATCGACGTCGGTATAGAGGGCCACGGTTTCGATCCGGGTGTCGGTCTGCGCGGCCAGCTCTCGGACCGCGTGAATGAGGCGCATCGCGGCCTCACCCCGGTTGACGATGGCGACACGGCTGAACACCCGATCGACTCCTCCGGTAGATCCACGAGTACGCGCCGCAAGGCATCGACCCCTGACAGCGATCACCCTTCCGGGTGCCGGCCGGTAGCGCCATGTCGTAATCACCGAACCCTGAGCGGTGACCGTTGTAGGAAACCCACAAAAGTTTTTGGCCTTCCCCGCCCGGTCCGCCGGGGGCCGCGCCGTCCAGGCAGGTCGCGGGGCCGGGCGGCGGCGATGGCCGCAGCCGGGGGCTCAGTGGCCCCCGGTGGCCGCGTTAGAGGGCTCAGTGGCCCCGGGTGGCCGCGTTAGAGGGCTCAGTGGCCCCCGGTGGCGGGTCCGTCGTCGGTGGGTGTCGCGGCGGCGACCTCCCGGTGCCGGATCACCGCGATCAGCGTCGTGCCGAGGGCCAGCAGCACCCCGGCCACGAGCAGCGCCACCGCCCCGTTGACCCGCAGGGTCAGCACCGCGGCGACGAAGGCGCCCAGTCCCATCGCGGTGATCGCCCCGAACCGGCGTAGCCACGCCGTGCCGGGTCCGCCGGCCGCCCGGCTGTCCGCGGAGAGGTTCACCATGGTCATGGTCACCACGACCGTGGAGAGGTCCCGGATGCCGATGTGCTTGACCGCGGCGGCCTGCGCACCGAGCACCAGGGCGAGCAGGGCGGTCGTGACCAGCATCGCGCCGTGGCTCGGCGGGCCGCTGCCGAGCCAGACGCCGGCCAGGGCGAGCGACAGCACGCTGCCGCCGACCAGGATGGCCAGGCCGGCGGCGGGCAGCTTCGCCGGCCCCGGCGCACCCCGGGTCAACCGGGCGGCGAGCACCGCGCCGAGCATGAACGCCAGCAGCGCCACCAGGTTGTTGAGCACCGGCAGGCCGGACACCCCGGCCAGCCCGAAACCGATGAAGAGCACGTTGCCGGTCATGTTGCCGGTGAAGACCCGGTCCAGGGCGAGGTAGCTGACGCCGTCGACCGCCCCGGTCGCCGCGGTCAGCACCAGCAGCGGCAGCTCGTACCTCTTGGTCATGGCCCTTCCGATGATCGTTTCCGGCCGGGATTCTACCCGTGAGCTGCGACAACGCGTCAGGAGGCCGGACCGTGGCCGCCCACCGGCCCGGCCGGCGCCCCCGGCGGAAGGCCCGCCCACCGGGTGCCGCCGGACGGTTCGACGTGGCGGGGTGGTGCCCGGCGGGTGCGGGCGTACGGTGGTCAGGTGGATCAAGAGGATCGGATCGCGCTCTTTCTCGACTACGAGAACCTGGCGCTGGGGGCGCGGGACCACCATGGCGGGCGGGCGTTCGACTTCCGTCCGATCGCCGACGCGTTGGCCGAGCGGGGGCGGGTGGTGGTGCGCCGGGCGTACGCCGACTGGTCGTACTTCGACGAGGACCGTCGGATGCTCACCCGCTCGCACGTCGAGCTGATCGAGATCCCGCAACGGATGGGGGCGTCCCGCAAGAACGCCGCCGACATCAAGATGGCGGTCGACGCGGTGGAGCTGGCCTTCGAACGCGGCTACATCTCCACCTTCGTCATCTGCACCGGGGACAGCGACTTCACCCCGCTGGTGCACAAGCTCCGCGAACTCAACAAGCGGGTGATCGGGGTCGGGGTGGAGAAGTCCACCTCGGCGCTGCTGCCGCCCGCCTGCGACGAGTTCCTCTACTACGACCGGCTGGAGGGCGTCGACGTCCTGCCGGTCCGTGGCCGTCGTGGTCGCCCGGCGACCCGCCCGGCGGAGCCGCCGCAGGCGGGTCAGGTGGACCGGGAACCGGTCGAGTCGGCCGAGCCGGAGCGTCCGCCGGCCGCCGAGGAGCCGGTACGCGACGCGGACGCGCTCGCGGTGCTGGTCGCCCAGACCGTGGCCGGGCTCCAGGGCAGCTCCGACGGCGAGGTGACCGCCTCCCGGCTCAAGCGCACCCTGCTGCGCAAGGACCCCACCTTCAGCGAGTCCGACTACGGGTTCCGGACCTTCGGCGAGCTGCTCCGCCATCTCGCCGGGCACAACGTCGTCGAGCTGGCGGAAGGACCGGCCAAGGGCGACCCGGAGGTGTCCCTGCCGGAGCACGGCGACCAGGAGGTGGCCTTCGCGTTGTTGCGGACCGTGGTGGCGGAACTGGCCGCGGCCGGGGGACCGGTGGCGCTGTCCGGGCTCAAGAACCAGCTCCGCCGGGCCCGCCCCGAGTTCAGCGAGAAGAAGCTCGGCTACCGCAGTTTCCTCCAGTTCTGCAAGGCCGCGGCGACCGCCGGGGAGGTCGCGCTGGCGTGGAGCGCGGAGGCCGACGACTATCTGCTCACGCCCCGGCAGGGGTGACCGGGCGGGGTCGGCGGCGGGCCTCGACGAATTCGTGACTCACGTTCCACGGCCGAGTTGCTATACGGTCGGTGAATGATGGTCGAGGAGCACTGGTGGAACGGTGACCCGAGCCCACGCGGGCGGCGGGACGTGTACATCCGTACCGACGGGGAGGCCTGGGAGGTCCAGGCGCAGATCGGCGGGGCGTCGGGTCGCTCCCGCGTGCAGCAGTGCCCGAGCCGGGCGGCGGCGTTGATCCTGGCCGACGCCTGGCGCGGCAGTAATCCCTCCTGGCGCGGTCTGCACCGCTGACCGGCGGGCCGGCGGGCGGTCCGCGCCGCGTCCCGCCCGCATCGGCCCCGGTCGACCGGCCACTCCCGGGCTGAGCGCCCCCTTCGGGGAGGCCCGCCCCCGCGACAGTCGCGTGCGACACCTCTGGCTACCGAGAGTGACTTTCCTGTCACCATCGCGGTGTGCATGGCGGGCGACGGCCGGAGTAACTGTCAACTTTCTTGACAGAAGTGCGGGAAATCGACATCCTTCGTGGAGAGCGCTCTCCCCGACATGCTCCCCGCCTCCGATGTCGCCCCGAAGGAGCCTCACGTGCCCGGAACCCGACCCGTCCCCCGGTCCCGACCCCTCGCCCGCGCCGCCGTCGCCCTCGTCACCCTCGCCGCCGCCCTGGTGCTGCCCGCCCAGGCCGAGCCGGCCGCCGCCGCCATCGGCGGCATCACCTGGCAGGACGAGTTCAACGCCGGCGCCGGCACCCCCGTCGACCAGAGCCGCTGGCGCTTCGACATCGGCGGTGGCGGTTGGGGCAACAACGAGCGGCAGTACTACACCAACAGCACCAGCAACGCCGTCCACGACGGACAGGGCAACCTGGTCATCACCGCCCGGCGGGAGAATCCGGCCAACTACCAGTGCCACTACGGCCGGTGCGAGTACACCTCGGCCCGGTTGCTCACCGCCGCCACGTTCACCCAGGCGTACGGCCGGTTCGAGGCCCGTATCAAGATCCCGCGCGGGCAGGGCATCTGGCCGGCGTTCTGGATGCTCGGCAACGACATGGGCGGCGCCGGCTGGCCCGCCGCCGGCGAGATCGACATCATGGAGAACATCGGCCGCGAACCGAACACGGTCTACGGCACCGTGCACGGCCCCGGCTACTCCGGCGGGGGCGGCATCACCGGCAGCCGCTCCATCGGCCAGCCCCTCGCCGACACCTTCCACACCTACCGGGTGGACTGGGAGCCGAACCTGATCGTCTGGTACCTCGACGGCGTCGAGTACCACCGCGTCGACCCGTCCCGGCTCGGCGGCAACCGGTGGGTCTTCGACCACCCGTTCTTCATGATCCTCAACGTCGCGGTGGGCGGTAACTGGCCCGGCTACCCCGACGGCTCCACCCAGTTCCCGCAGCAGATGCTCGTCGACTACGTCCGGGTCTCCAGCTACGTGCCGGGCGGGGGCAACCCGCCGTCGGGCACCACCCGGATCCGGGGCGCGCAGAGCGGCCGGTGCATCGACATCCCGAGTTCCAACCCGGTGGACGGGGCCAAGCTCCAGATCTGGGACTGCAACACCACCGCGGCGCAGGCCTGGACCTTCGCCGGTGACGGCACCGTGCGCGCGATGGGCAAGTGCATGGACCCGGCCTGGGCCGGCACCGCCAACGGCACCGAGGTCAATCTGGTCACCTGCAACGGCAACCCGGCCCAGCGGTTCACCCTCAACGGCGCGGGGGACCTGGTCAACCTCAGCGCCAACCGGTGCGTCGACGTGCGGGACCAGAACCCCAACAACGGCGGGAAGCTGCACCTGTGGGACTGCCTCGGGGTGAGCAGCCAGAAGTGGTCCCGGGCCTGACCGGCCCGAGCGCCGTCGGGCCGGCCGGTACGGCCGGCCCGACGGTCGTGGAGCGGCCGTCCCGGCACACCGGGAACCCCGGATCCGTCGGACCGGTCCGGGGCGGCGGCCCCGGGGGCACCCGCGACGTCCGCGCGTACCCCCGGGGTGGTGGTCAGGCCGGGCGGACCGCGACGATCGCGTACGGCGTGGTCGGCGTCGGCGTCGTGGTGAACCGGGCGTTCGGCAGGTAGAGCCGGCCGAGCGCCTTGGCGACCGTGGTCGGCACGTCGAAGTCCGGGTCGGTGAGCGTCCCGGTGACCGTGCCGGCGGTGCCCGCCCGGTCCAGCGCGACCACGGTGATCTGCTGCAACCGGTTCTGCACCACGTAGAGGGTGTCGCCGTCGCGCAGCAGACCGTCACCGGCGACGAACGAGTGCCCGGGTACGTCCACCACGGTGGTCGCCCCGGTCACCGGATCCACCCGGAACAGGTTCCCGGTGTTGGACTGCACCACGATCAACGCCCGGCCGTCCGGGGTGTCCGCGATGCCGTTGAGGTTGATCGTGTCCGGGACCTGCTGGTACGCCCCGGTCAACGGCAGCGACGTGACGGCGTCGGCCGCGGGCAGCGCCCCGTGCCGGCCGAACGGCACCCGGTAGAGCACCGGCCGGTACGAGTCGGTGAACCAGGCGGCGTCGTGGGTGAGCACGACGTCGTTGACGAAGCTGGGCGCGCTGGCGAACGGGTAGCTCGCCAGGATCCGCCCCGTCCGGGAGTCGACCACCCGGGCGTCCCCGGTGGTGCCACCGGCGACGAAGAGCCGGCCCTGCCGGTCGATCTTGAGGCCGAGCGACGGAGTGCCGGTCGGCGGGCTGAGTTGGCTGCCGCGCCCGGTCACCAGGTCGACCCGCTGGATCGCGCCGGTGGCGCGGGAGCCGAGGAAGGCGTACCGGCCGGCGGTGGCGATGCCCTCGGGCTGGAAGCCGTCGGGCAGGGCGATGACGTCGGGGAGGCGCTGCGCCGGTCGGGCCTGCGCCGGCGTCACCGCGACCGTGGTCAGCAGCGCGCCGGTCAGGGTGAGGGCGAGGGTGGTCCGGAGGCGTCTGTTCACTGTGCTCCTTCGGGCCGGCAGCCCGGTGCCGGTGGTGATCCGTGTGGTGTCGGGCTGCCGAGGGTCGTGGGGCCAGGACTCTCCCGACCTTACGTCCGTCCCCGCTCCGGTGCCCGCCGGGCAACCCCAGCCCGGGGTCGGGCCGGGTCGACCGCGCCGCCGACAGTCGAGGTTGGACCCCCGACGCCTAGGGGGCGCTCTGGGGGCGGTAGGGGGTCTAGGGTGCGGCGGGCCGCCGTAGGGTCATCGCGGACAACCAAGAATGCCTGTAGAAGCTCTCTGTTTCGACAATTTCCGCCGCGCTGACCCGTGAGTCGATATTGGCCCGGGTCTGCCCGGCTGGGTCTAGTGGCGGGAGACGTAGATGGAGAACGAGGAGAAGCTTCTCGGGTACCTGAAGCGGGCCACCACCGATCTGCGGGAGGCCCGCCGGCAGTTGCGTCAGGCCGAGCGCCGGGAGTACGACCCGATCGCGATCGTGGGCATGAGCTGCCGTTTCCCGGGTGGTGTGGACAGCCCGGCGGCCCTGTGGCAACTCCTGGTCGACGGGACCGACGCGGTGTCCGACTTTCCCGAGGACCGGGGCTGGAATGTCGAGGACATTTACGACCCCGACGATTCCAAGGCCGGTAAGACGTACGCGAGGACGGGTGGTTTCCTGTCCGACGCCGCGCTTTTCGACGCCGATTTCTTCAGCATCTCTCCGCGCGAGGCGCTCGCCATGGACCCGCAGCAACGACTGTTGCTGGAAGCGTCCTGGGAGGCTTTTGAATCGGCCGGCATCGACCCGGTTTCGGTGCGGGGCAGTCGTACCGGCGTGTTCGCCGGGCTGATGTACCACGACTATTCGAGCCGGCTGCCGACGGTGCCCGCCGAACTGGAGGGCTTCATCGGCACCGGTAACACCGGCAGCATCGTCTCCGGTCGGGTCGCCTACGTGCTCGGCCTCGAAGGCCCGGCGATCACCGTGGACACCGCCTGCTCGTCGTCGCTGGTCGCCCTGCACCTGGCGATCCAGGCGCTGCGCCGCGAGGAGTGCACCCTGGCGCTGGCCGGTGGGGTGACCGTGATGGCCACCCCGGAGACATTCGTCGACTTCAGCCGGCAGCGGGGCCTGGCCGCCGACGGCCGGTGCAAGCCGTTCGCCGCCGCCGCCGACGGCACCGGCTGGGCCGAGGGTGTCGGGGTGCTGCTGGTCGAGCGGCTCAGTGACGCCCAGCGCCACGGGCACCGGGTGCTGGCCGTGGTTCGGGGCACCGCGGTCAACCAGGACGGGGCCAGCAGCGGCCTCACCGCCCCCAACGGCCCGTCGCAGCGCCGGGTCATCGCCGACGCCCTGGCCAACGCCCGGCTCACCGCCGACCAGGTGGACGCGGTCGAGGCGCACGGCACCGGCACCCGCCTCGGTGACCCGATCGAGGCCCAGGCGATCCTCGCCACCTACGGCCGGGACCGTGAGCAGCCGCTCTGGTTGGGCTCGGTGAAGTCGAACCTGGGCCACACCCAGGCCGCCGCCGGGATCGCCGGCGTGATCAAGATGGTGTTGGCGATGCGCCACGGCCTCCTGCCCCGCACCCTGCACGTCGACCGGCCCACCCCGCACGTCGACTGGACGGCCGGGGACGTCCGGCTGTTGACCGAGCCGGTGGACTGGCCGGAGACCGGGCGACCCCGCCGGGCGGCCGTGTCGTCGTTCGGGCTCAGCGGCACCAACGCCCACGTGGTGCTGGAGCAGGCCCCACCGGTCGAGGACACCGAGCCGGTCGAGGTCGCCGAGCCGCCGGTGGTGCTCTGGCCGCTGTCCGCCCGGTCCGCGGCGGCGCTGGCCGGGCAGGCCGGACGGCTGGACACCCGGTCGGGCGAGGCGCGTCCGGTGGACGTGGGGTTCTCGTTGGGCGTGGGCCGGGCCGGGCTGGAGTTCCGGGGGGTGGCGGTCGGTCGGGACCGGGTCGGATTGTCGGCGGGGCTCGCGGGGTTGGCCGCCGGTGGCGGCGTGTCGGGTCGGGTCACCACGGGTCGGACGGCGGTGGTGTTCACGGGTCAGGGTGCGCAGCGGGTGGGGATGGGTCGTGACCTGGCGGCGGCGTTCCCGGTGTTCGCTGCTGCCCTGGACGAGGTGTGTGCCGCGTTCGCCCCGCTGCTGGGTGGTGATCTGCGGGAGGTGATGTTCACCGATCCGGATGGTGTGCTCGATGAGACGGGGTGGACGCAGCCGGCGTTGTTCGCGGTCGAGGTGGCGTTGTTCCGCCTGGCCGAGTCGTGGGGGTTGAAGCCGGATTTCGTGGCGGGTCACTCGATCGGTGAGCTGGCCGCCGCGCATGTGGCGGGGGTGTGGTCGTTGGATGACGCGTGCCGGGTGGTGGCGGCGCGGGGTGGGTTGATGCAGGCGTTGCCTGTTGGTGGGGCGATGTTGGCGGTTGCCGCGCCGTTGGCGGAGCTGGACCTCGGTGACGTCGACGTGGCGGCGGTGAACGGTCCCCGGGCGGTGGTGGTGTCGGGGACCGAGGAGCGGATCGCGGCGTTGGAGGCGTCTCTGGAGGTGAAGACGCGCAGGCTTCGGGTGTCGCACGCGTTCCACTCGCATCTGATGGATCCGATGCTGGCCGACTACGGGCTGGTCGTCGGCGGGGTCACCGCCCATCCGGCGGGTGTTCCGTTGGTGTCGACGGTGACCGGGGATCTGGCCGGCGATGACGAGTTGGGTTCGGTTGGGTACTGGCAGGGTCAGGTGCGGGGGACGGTGCGGTTCGCCGATGCGGTGGCGGCTCTGGCGGCTCGTGGGGTGACCCGGTTCGTGGAGATCGGGCCGGACAGTGTGCTGACCGCGATGGTCGGCGACTGTGTGGACGAGGCGGTGGCGATTCCGTTGCAGCGGCGTGCTGGCGGCCGGGTGCGGTCCGGGACCGTCGGTCCGGTGCGGCGGGACGCGGAGGACCAGGTGGTGGCGTACGCCACCGGGATGGCGCAGGCCTGGGTCACCGGGATCGACCTGGACTGGGCGGTGGTCAACCCGGGCGGTCGGCAGGTCGACCTGCCCACCTACGCCTTCCAGCACCAGCGCTACTGGCTCGACGTGCCCCCCGGGGCCGGTGACACCACCGGGCTCGGCCAACTGCCGGCCGACCATCCAATGCTCGGTGCCGTCGTCGACCTGCCCGGCACCGGTGGCGTGGTGCTCACCGGCCGGCTCTCCCGTACCGCCCAGCCGTGGCTCGCCGACCACGCGGTGTTCGACACCGTCCTGGTCCCCGGCACCGGGCTGGTCGAACTCGCCCTGCGCGCCGGTGACCAGGTCGGCTGCCCGGTACTCGACGAGCTGACCATCAACGCGCCACTGGTGCTGCCCGCCGACGGGGACCTCGCCCTGCGGGTCACGGTCGACGCCGCCGACGACAGCGGCGCGCGTACCCTCGGCATCTGGACCCGGCCCGGCGACGCGGCCGACGACACCGACTGGACCCGGCACGCCGAAGGGGTCCTGGTCCGGCGGGCCGGGGCCGACCCGGCGGCGGCCGACCTGTCCGCCTGGCCCCCCGCCGGGGCCGAACCCGTCGACCTCGACGGTCTCTACCAGCGACTGCGCGACCACGGCTACGGCTACGGGCCGGCGTTCCAGGGGCTGCGCGCGGTGTGGCGGCGGGGCGACGGCGACGCCGCCGAGATCTGGGCCGAGGCGGCGCTGCCCGAGGCGGCGGCCGCCGACGCCCCCCGGTTCCTGCTGCATCCGGCGCTGCTCGACGCGGCACTGCACGCCAACCTGGTCGACGAGGGCGCGGGGGACACCCCGCTGCCGTTCTCCTGGCGCGGCGTCACCCTGCACGCCGCGCACGCCGCCGCCCTGCGGCTGCGGATCTCCCCGGCCGCCGCCGACAAGCTGGCCGTCACCGTCGCCGACGGGCACGGCAACCCGGTCGCCACCATCGAGCAGCTGGTGGTCCGGCCGGTCGCCGCCGACGCCCTCGGCGTCGCCGCCCGCAACCGGCACCGCCACCTGTACGAGGTGGACTGGCAGCCCGTCCCCACCCCCGGCGTCGCCGCCGCCGACTGGACCCTGGTCGACGTCGACGCGGACCTGCCCGAGCCCGGGGCCGGCACCGTCGTGGTCGCCCTCGACCCGCCCGGCACGGCACCGGACGCCGTGCACCGGGACACCGAACGCCTGCTGGGGCTGCTGCGCCGCTGGCTCACCCACCCGGGGTACGCGCACAGCACGCTGGTGCTGCACACCCGGGACGCGGTCGGGGCCGGTGACACCCGGGTCGACCCCGCCGCGGCGGCCCGATGGGGGCTGGTCCGCGCCGCCGAGGCCGAGCACCCCGGCCGCTTCGTGCTGGTCGACACCGACCGCACCGGCGAGGTCGACACCGGACACCTCGCGGCGGCGCTGGCCACCGGCGAGCCCGAGGTGGCCGTCCGGGACGGCCGACTGCTGGTGCCCCGGCTGACCCGGCTGCCCGTCGACACCGCCGCCAGCCCGTGGCCCGCCGACGGCACCGTCCTGATCACCGGTGGCCTCGGCGGGCTGGGCAGCCTCGTCGCCCGGCACCTGGTCACCCGGCACGGCGTACGCCGGCTGCTGTTGACCGGGCGCAGCGGTGCGGCCACGCCCGGCGCGACGGAACTGGTCGCGGACCTCACCGCCGCCGGTGCCGACGTGGCGGTCGCCGCCTGCGACGTCGCCGACCGGGACGCGGTCGCCGCGCTGCTCGCCGACCACCCGGTCGCCGCCGTGGTGCACGCCGCCGGCACCGCCGAGAACGCCCTGGTCGACGCCCTCACCCCCGCCCAGTTGCACCGGGTGCTGCGGCCTAAGGTGGACGCCGCCTGGCACCTGCACGACCTCACCCGTGACCACGACCTGACCGCCTTCGTGCTCTTCTCCTCGTCGGCGGCCTGGGTGGCGGGTGCCGGCCAGGCCAACTACGCCGCCGCGAACCTCTTCCTCGACGCGCTCGCCCAGCGCCGCCGGGCCGACGGCCTGCCGGCCATCTCGCTGGCCTTCGGCCTCTGGGACACCGGCACCGGGATGGGCGGGCACCTCGACGACACCGACCTGCACCGGATGCGCCGGCTGGGAATGCCCGCGATGACCGTCGACGAGGGGCTGGAACTCTTCGACGCGGCCGTCGCCACCGACCGGGCCAGCGTGGTACCGGTACGGGTCGACCTGGACGCGCTGCGGCGGCGCACCGACGCGCTGCCCGCCGTGCTGCGCGGCCTGGTCCGCACCCCGGCCCGACCCACCGCCACCGCCACCGGCGGCGCGACGGCCGGCGGACCGGCACTGGCCGAGCGGCTCGCCGGACTCTCCGACGCCGACCGGGACACCCTGCTGCTCGACCTGGTGCGCACGCACACCGCCGCGGTGCTCGGTTTCCCCGGTCCGTCCTCGGTGGAACCCGGCCGGGCGTTCAAGGATCTCGGCTTCGACTCCCTCGCCGCCGTCGAGTTCCGCAACGTGCTCAGCACCGTCACCGGGCTGCGGCTACCCGCCACCCTCGTCTTCGACCATCCCGAGCCGATCGCCCTGGCCCGCGCGCTGAAGGACGAACTGGTGGTGCCCGACGCCGACCCGGCCGCCGCCGTGCTCGCCGACCTCGACCGGTTGGAGAAGGCCCTGACCGGGGTGCCCGACGACGAGCACGCCCGGATCACCGCCCGGTTGGCGGCGGTGCTGCGCGGCTGGCAGGACCGGGCCGGTGGTGACCCCGACGACGCCCGGCACGACTACGAGTCCGCCACCGACGAGGAGCTGTTCGACGTGCTGGAGAACGAGCTCGGCATCTCCTGAGCACAGCCTCCGACGAACCTGCGGCGCGGCAAAGATTGGTGTGAACGATGGCGAACGACGACAAGCTCCGGACCTTCCTCAAGCGCGCCACCGCCGAGCTGCAACAGGCCAACCGGCGGCTGCGTGAGGTGGAGGGCCGGGACCAGGAGCCGATCGCGATCGTCGGCATGGGCTGCCGCTACCCCGGCGGGGTCCGGTCGCCGGAGGACCTGTGGCGGCTCGTCGCCGACGGCACCGACGCCATCTCCGGCTTCCCCACCGACCGCGGCTGGGACGTCGACGGGGTCTACGACCCGGAACCGGGCAGGCCCGGCAAGAGCTACACCCGGCATGGCGGCTTCCTGCACGACGCGGCCGAGTTCGACCCGGGCTTCTTCGGGATGAGCCCCCGGGAGGCGGTGGAGACCGACCCGCAGCAGCGGTTGCTGCTGGAGGTGGCCTGGCAGGCGTTCGAACACGGCGGCATCGACCCGCTCGCCCTGAAGGGCAGCGCCACCGGCGTCTTCGTGGGGGTGATGCACCACGACTACGTCGACAGCACCACCTCGGGCAGCCTCGTCTCCGGCCGGGTCGCCTACAACCTCGGCCTGGAGGGGCCGGCGATCACCGTCGACACCGCCTGCTCGTCGTCGTCGGTGGCGGTGCACCTGGCCTGCCAGTCGCTGCGCAAGGAGGAGTGCGGGCTGGCCCTGGCCGGCGGGGTCGCCGTGATGGCCACCCCGCAGCTCTTCGTCGAGTTCAGCCGGCAACGGGCGCTCTCCCCGGACGGCCGGTGCCGCTCCTTCGGCGACGGGGCCGACGGCGCGGCCTGGTCCGAGGGGGTCGGTGTGCTGGTGTTGGAGCGGCTTTCCGACGCTCAACGCAACGGGCACCGGGTGTACGGGGTGGTCCGGGGTTCGGCGGTGAACCAGGACGGGGCGTCGAACGGGTTGACCGCGCCGAACGGGCCGGCGCAGCAGCGGGTGATCCGGGCGGCGCTGGCCAACGCCCGGCTCTCCGTGGCCGACGTGGACGCGGTCGAGGCGCACGGCACCGGCACTAGCCTCGGTGACCCGATCGAGGCCCAGGCGATCCTGGCAACCTACGGCCGGGGCCGGGACCGCCCCCTCTTCCTCGGCTCGATCAAGTCGAACATCGGGCACGCCCAGGCCGCCGCCGGGGTCGCCGGGGTGATCAAGATGGTGCTGGCGATGCGGCACGGCACGCTGCCGCGGACGTTGCACGCCGGGACGCCGTCGCGGCAGGTCGACTGGACGGCGGGGGATGTCCGGTTGTTGACGGAGCCGGTGGAGTGGCCGGCGGGGGAGCGGCCCCGTCGTGCGGGGGTGTCGGCGTTCGGGATCAGCGGCACCAACGTGCACCTCATCGTGGAACAGGCCCCTCCCGTCGAGGACGCCGGACCCGGACCGACCCCGCCGGTCACCCTCTGGCCGGTCTCGGGACGCTCGCCCGAGGGCATGGGCCGGCAGGCCGCCAGCATCGCGGAGTTCGCCGCCGGCACCGACGCGCGCCCGGTGGACGTGGGGTTCTCGTTGGGCGTGGGCAGGGCCGGGCTGGAGTTCCGGGGGGTGGCGGTCGGCGGTTCCGCTGGTGGTCTCGTTTCCGGCCTGGAGGCGCTGGCGGCCGGTGGTGGCCTGTCGGGTCGGGTCACCACGGGTCGGACGGCGGTGGTGTTCACGGGTCAGGGTGCGCAGCGGGTGGGGATGGGTCGTGAGCTGGCGGCGGCGTTCCCGGTGTTCGCGGCGGCGTTGGACGAGGTGTGTGCGGCGTTCGGGCCGTTGTTGGACGGTGATCTGCGGGAGGTGATGTTCACCGATCCGGACGGGGTGCTCGATCGGACGGGGTGGACGCAGCCGGCGTTGTTCGCGGTCGAGGTGGCGTTGTTCCGCCTGGCCGAGTCGTGGGGGTTGAAGCCGGACTTCGTGGCCGGTCACTCGATCGGTGAGCTGGCCGCCGCCCACGTGGCCGGGGTGTGGTCCCTGGCGGACGCGTGCCGGGTGGTCGCGGCGCGGGGTGGGTTGATGCAGGCGCTGCCGGCGGGTGGGGCGATGTTGGCGATCGCCGCGCCGCTGGCGGAGCTGGATCTGGGTGACGTCGACGTGGCGGCGGTCAACGGTCCCCGCGCGGTCGTCGTGTCCGGCACGGAGGAGCGGGTCGCGGCGTTGGAGGCGTCTCTGGAGGTGAAGACGCGCCGGTTGCGGGTGTCGCACGCGTTCCACTCGCATCTGATGGATCCGATGCTGGCCGACTACGGGCGGGTGGTGGAGTCGGTGACCGCCCACCCGGCGGGTGTCCCGTTGGTGTCGACCGCCACCGGGGATCTGGCTACCGACGACGAGTTGGGTTCGGTCGGGTACTGGCAGGCTCAGGTGCGGGGCACGGTGCGGTTCGCCGACGCGGTGGCCACCCTCGCCGCGCGGGGTGTCACCCGGTTCATCGAGATCGGGCCGGACAGCGTGCTGACCGCGATGGTCGCCGACTGCGTGGACGACGCGGTGACCATCGCGGTGCAGCGTCGGGACCGGGAGCAGGTGCAGGCGTACGCCACCGGGATGGCCCAGGCGTGGGTCAGCGGGGTCGACCTGGACTGGTCGGCGGTCAACCCGGGCACCCAGGTCGACCTGCCCAGCTACGCCTTCGCCCGGCAGCGCTACTGGCTGGAGGCGCCCACCGCCGCGCCGGCCACCGTCACCGACGGCTGGCGGTACCGGGTGGTGTGGCGGGACACCGGCCTGCCCACCGGGCCGGAGCTGACCGGCGACTGGTGGATCGTCACGCCGGAGGCCACCACCGACGACCCCCGGGCCACCGCCGTGGCCGACGCGCTCGCCGCCCGCGGTGCTGCCGTCACCCGGCTCACCGCCACCGACCTGTCCGGCACCGGCGCTGCCGCGCTCGTCGGCCCCGGCACCCCCGCCGGGGTGGTGTCGCTGCTCGGCCTCGACGACACCCCGGACCCGTACGACGCCGGGCTGTCCGCCGGGGTCACCGGGACCGTGCACCTGGTGCACGCCCTCGCCGCCGCCGTTTTCACCGGCCGGCTCTGGTGCCTCACCACCGGCGGTGTCGCCGTCGACCGCTACGAGGACCTGCCGCACGCCGCGCAGGCCGGGCTCTGGGGCCTCGGCACGGTGCTCTCCCTCGACTACCCCGACTGGTGGGGCGGCCTGGTCGACCTGCCCGCCGACTGGACGCCCGGCCTCCTCGACCGGCTCGTCGACGTGCTCGCCGACGGCGGCGAGGACCAGGTCGCCCTGCGTACCGCCGGGGTGCTGGCCCGACGGATGGTCCGCTGGCCGGTGGCCGGCAGTCCCGAGCGGCGCTGGCGGCCCACCGGGACGGTGCTGGTCACCGGCGGCACCGGCGGCATCGGCGCACACCTCACCGAGTGGCTCCTCGACCAGGGTGCCGAGCGGGTGGTGCTGGCCAGCCGGCGCGGTCCGGCCGCGCCCGGGGCCGCCGACCTGGCGGCCCGGTTGCCCGGTGTGCAGGTCGTCGCCTGCGACGTGGCCGACCGGGCGGCCGTGGCCGGGCTGCTCGACGGGATCGGCGACGACCTGACCGCCGTCTTCCACGCCGCCGGGGTGCTCGACGACCCCGCCCCCCTCGGCGAGACCGCCCTGGCGGACTTCGCCGCGGTGTGCCGGGCCAAGGTGCTCGGCGCGACCCACCTCGACGCGCTGCTCGGCGACCGGCCACTCGACGCGTTCGTGCTGTTCGCCTCCGGTGCGGCGGTGTGGGGCAGCGCCGGGCAGGCCGCCTACGGCACCGGCAACGCCTTCCTCGACGCCGTCGCCCACCAGCGCCGCCGTCGGGGCCGGACCGCCACCTCGGTGGCCTGGGGCACCTGGGCCGGTGGTGGCATGGTCGACGACCAAGCCACCGGGCACCTGCTGCGGCAGGGCACCCCGCCGATGGAGCCGCGCCTCGCCCTCGGCGCGTTGCAGCAGGTCCTCGACCACGACGAGAGCCACCTCGTGGTCACCGACATCGACTGGACCCGGTTCACCCCGATCTACACCCTGGCCCGCCCCCGGCCGCTGCTCGCCGCGCTCCCCGAGGCCCACCGGACCCCGGGGGCCGTCACGCCGGACGTGCCGGCCGACACGTCCGTCCTGGCCGGGCTGCCCGACGCCGACCGGTTGCCGTACCTGCTGGACACCGTCCGCACCCAGGTCGCCGCCGTCCTCGGTTACGACGCGACGACCACCGTGGACGTCCAGCGGCCGTTCCGGGAACTCGGCTTCGACTCGCTGACCGCCGTGGAGCTGCGCGACGCCCTCGACGCGGCCGTCGGGCTGCGGCTGCCGGCCACCATGGTGTACGACCACCCGACCCCCGCCGTGCTGGCCCGCCACCTGTACGACGAACTCGTCGGCAGCGCCGGCCCGGGTACCGCGACGCCGGTCACCACCGGGGCCAGCTCCGACGAGCCGATCGCCATCATCGGGATGAGCTGCCGCTACCCCGGCGGGGTGCGGTCCCCGGAGGACCTGTGGCGGCTGGTCGACAGCGGCACCGACGCGATCAGCGCGTTCCCCGTCGACCGGGGCTGGGACGCCGACGCGCTCTTCGACGCCGACCCGGACCGGCCCGGCACCAGCTACGTCCGTTCCGGCGGTTTCGTCTACGAGGCGGGCGCGTTCGACGCCGAGTTCTTCGGCATCTCGCCGCGCGAGGCGATCGCCATGGACCCGCAGCAACGGCTGATGCTCGAAGTCACCTGGGAGGCGTGCGAGCGGGCCGGCATGGACCCGGAGGCGCTGCGCGGCAGCCCGGTCGGGGTCTTCGTCGGCTCCGGCGCCCAGGACTACGGCGACCTGCTCGGCCTCGCCCCCGCCGAGTCGGAGGCGTACCTGAGCACCGGCAGTTCCGCGTCGGTGATCTCCGGCCGGGTGTCGTACGCCTTCGGCTTCGAGGGGCCGTCGATGACGGTCGACACGGCCTGTTCCTCGTCGCTGGTCGCGTTGCACCTGGCCAGCCAGGCGCTACGGGCCGGGGAGTGCGGCACCGCCATCGCCGGCGGCGTGCTGGTGATGGCGAACCCCACCCCGTTCGTGGCGTTCAGCCGGCAGCGGGGGCTCGCCCCGGACGGCCGGTGCAAGTCGTTCTCCGACGACGCCGACGGTACCGGCTGGTCCGAGGGGGTCGGTGTGCTGGTGTTGGAGCGGCTTTCCGACGCTCAACGCAACGGGCACCGGGTGTACGGGGTGGTCCGGGGTTCGGCGGTGAACCAGGACGGGGCGTCGAACGGGTTGACCGCGCCGAACGGGCCGGCGCAGCAGCGGGTGATCCGGGCGGCGCTGGCCAACGCCCGGCTCAGCCCCGCCGAGGTCGACGCCGTCGAGGCGCACGGCACCGGCACCACCCTCGGGGATCCGATCGAGGCCCAGGCGTTGCTGGCCACCTACGGCCGGGACCGGGACCGGCCGCTGTGGCTCGGCTCGATCAAGTCGAACATGGGTCATGCCCAGGCCGCCGCGGGAATGGCCGGGGTGATCAAGATGGTGATGGCGATGCGGCACGGGATGCTGCCGCGGACGTTGCACGCCGGGACGCCGTCGCGGCAGGTCGACTGGACGGCGGGGGATGTCCGGTTGTTGACGGAGCCGGTGGAGTGGCCGGCGGGGGAGCGGCCCCGTCGGGCGGGGGTGTCGTCGTTCGGGATCAGTGGCACCAACGCCCACGTGATCGTCGAGGAGGCGCCACCGGTCGAGGTCACCGAGCCGGTCGAGGTCGCCGATCCGCCGGTGGTGCTCTGGCCGCTGGCCAGCCGTTCCGCTGCCGGCCTGGCGGCCCAGGCGGCCCGGTTGGGGGACTTCCTCACCGACGAGCGTCCCGTCGACGTCGGCCATTCTCTCGCCGTCGGTCGGACCGCCTTGGATCACCGGGGGGTGGCGGTCGGCGGTTCCGCCGCTGGTCTCGCCTCCGGCCTGGAGGCCCTGGCGGCCGGTGGCGGCGTGTCGGGTCGGGTCACCACGGGTCGGACGGCGGTGGTGTTCACGGGTCAGGGTGCGCAGCGGGTGGGGATGGGTCGTGAACTGGCGGCGGCGTTCCCGGTGTTCGCGCGGGCGTTGGACGAGGTGTGCGCTGCCTTCGGTCCGTTGCTCGATGGTGATCTGCGGGAGGTGATGTTCACCGACCCGGACGGTGTGCTCGATGAGACGGGGTGGACGCAGCCGGCGTTGTTCGCGGTCGAGGTGGCGTTGTTCCGCCTGGCCGAGTCGTGGGGGTTGAAGCCGGATTTCGTGGCGGGTCACTCGATCGGTGAGCTGGCCGCCGCGCATGTGGCGGGGGTGTGGTCGTTGGATGACGCGTGTCGGGTGGTGGCGGCGCGGGGTGGGTTGATGCAGGCGTTGCCTGCTGGTGGGGCGATGTTGGCGGTTGCTGCGCCGTTGGCGGAGTTGGACCTCGGTGACGTCGACGTGGCGGCGGTGAATGGTCCCCGGGCGGTGGTGGTGTCGGGGACCGAGGAGCGGATCGCGGCGTTGGAAGCGGCGCTGGGGGACGCCGGGGAGACGGCCGGCGGCCTTCGGAAGATGCGCCGGCTGCGGGTGTCGCACGCGTTCCACTCCACGTTGATGGACCCGATGCTGGCCGACTACGGGCGGGTCCTGGAGGGGGTCTCCCCGAGCCCGGCGGGCATTGCCCTGGTGTCGACGGTGACCGGGGATCTGGCCACCGATGACGAGTTGGGTTCGGTCGGGTACTGGCAGGGTCAGGTGCGGGGGACGGTCCGGTTCGCCGATGCGGTGGCCGCTCTGGCGGCGCGTGGGGTGACCCGGTTCATCGAGATCGGGCCGGACAGTGTGCTGACCGGGATGGTCGGCGACTGTGTGGACGACGCGGTGGCGATTCCGTTGCAGCGGCGTGCCGGCGGCCGGGTGCGGTCCGAGACCGTCGGTCCGGTGCGGCGGGACGCGGAGGACCAGGTGGTGGCGTACGCCACCGGGATGGCCCGGGCCTGGACCAGCGGCGTCGATCTCGACTGGGCGGCGGTCAACCCGGGCGGTCGGCAGGTTGACCTGCCCACCTACGCCTTCCAGCACCAGCGCTACTGGATCGAGCCCGACCCCACCGCCGTCGGCACCGACGCCGCCGACGGCGGGTTCTGGGACGCCGTCGACCGGGCCGACACCGACCTGCTCGCCGACGGCCTCGGCGTCGCGCCCGGCGTGGTGAGCGAGGTGCTGCCCGGTCTCGCCGCCTGGCGGTCCCGGCAGCGGGACGCGTCCACCCTGGACGACTGGCGGTACCGGGTGGTGTGGCGGTCCACCGAACTGCCCGGCGGCGGGGAGCTGACCGGCACCTGGTGGCTCGTCGTACCGGCCGGGTCGACCGGGGGACGTCCCGGCGGGCTTGCCGACCCGGACGGCCACGACGCGCGGGTACGGGCCGTCGCCGACGGGCTGACCGCCCGGGGTGCCCACGTCGTCACCGTCACCGGCACCGTGCTGCCCGACGGGGACACTCCGACCGGGGTGCTCTCCCTGCTCGCCCTCGACGACACCCCCGACACCACCGCCGCCGGACTCTCCGTCGGCGTCACCGACACCGTGGCGCTGATCCAGGCGCTCACCGCGACCGAGTTCGCCGGTCGGGTCTGGTGCCTCACCGCGGGTGGTGTCGCCGTCGACCGGTTCGAGGATCTGCCGCACCCCGCCCAGGGTGCGCTCTGGGGGCTGGGCACCGTGCTGTCCCTGGAGTACCCGCACTCCTGGGGTGGCCTGGTCGACCTGCCCACCGACTGGGCCGACGGGCACGTCGAGCGGCTCGCCGACGTCCTCGCCGCCGGTGCGGAGGACCAGGTGGCCGTCCGCACCGCCGGGGTGCTAGCCCGGCGGCTGGTCCGCTGGCCCGTCGCGGGCAACCCCGAACGGCACTGGCAGCCCACCGGCACCGTGCTGGTCACCGGCGGCACCGGCGGCATCGGCGGGCACCTCACCGAGTGGCTGCTCGACCACGGCGCCGACCGGGTGGTGCTGGCGAGCCGGCGTGGTCCGGCGGCCCCCGGTGCGGCCGCGTTGACGGCGCGGCATCCGGGCGTGGAGGTGGTGGCGTGTGACGTGGCCGACCGGGAGGCGGTCGCCGCGCTCCTGGACGCTCTCGGTGACGGGCTGACCGGTGTCTTCCACGCCGCCGGGGTGCTGCACCAGGAGAAGTCGCTGCCGGAGACCAGCGTGGCCGAGTTCGCCGAGGTGTGCCGGGCGAAGGTGCTCGGCGCGGTGCACCTCGACGAGTTGACCGCCGACCGGCCGTTGGACGCGTTCGTGCTGTTCTCCTCGGGGGCCGCGGTGTGGGGCAGTGCCGGGCAGGCCGGGTACGCGACGGCGAACGCGTTCCTCGACGCGTTGGCGCACCGGCGGCGGTCCCGGGGTGCGGTGGCGACCTCGGTCGCCTGGGGAAGCTGGGGCGGCGGCGGCATGGCCGACGGGGACGCCACCGCGCATCTCCGTCGGCAGGGCACCCCGCCGATGGACCCCCGGCTCGCCGTCCGCGCGCTCGGGCAGGCCCTCGACCACGACGAGAGCCACCTCGTCGTCGCCGACATCGACTGGACCCGGTTCACCCCGATCTACACCCTGGCCCGGCCCCGGCCACTGCTCGCCGCGCTCCCCGACGCCCAGCCGGAGAGCGAGCCGGCCGTCCCGGTCGCCGCGACCGCCGACCTCGCCGGCCGGCTCGCCGCGATGCCGTCCCCGGACCGCCTCGATGCCGTCCTGGCCCTGGTCCGCGACCAGGTCGCCGCCGTCCTCGGGTACGCCTCCGGCGCCGACGTCGACCCCGAGCGGGCGTTCAAGGAGGCCGGCTTCGACTCGTTGACCGCCGTCGAGCTGCGTAACCGGCTCGCCACCGAGACCGCGCTGCGGCTGCCCGCCACCCTGGTCTTCGACCACCCGACCCCGACCGAGCTGGCCCAGCAACTGCTCACCGAGCTGGTGCCCGCCGACGCCGGGGGCGTCACCCTGCTCGACGACCTCGACCGGCTCCAGGCCGCGCTGTCCACCCTGGACGCCGACGCGGTGGCCGCCCTCGACGAGAGCACCCGGGCCGGGGTGGGGGAGCGGCTCAAGGCCCTGCTGGCGGCCTGGACCGCCGGGCAGCGCCCGGCCGAGGTCGCCAGCGTCGCCGAGGACCTCGACACGGCCTCCGACGACGACCTCTTCGACTTCATCGACAGCAAGTTCGGCACCTCATGATCCGTCGGCTCCGTCCAGGAATGGGTTCCTGATGTCCAACGAACAGAAGCTTCGTGACTACCTGCGCCGGGTCACCGCCGACCTGCACGAGACCAGCGAACGGCTCCGCGACGTCGAGGAGCGCGCCGTCGAACCGATCGCCATCGTCGGGATGGGCTGCCGTTACCCCGGCGGGGTCGACTCGCCCGACGCCCTGTGGGACCTGGTGGCCGCCGGCACCGACGCGATCTCCGGCATGCCCACCGACCGGGGCTGGGACCTCGACCGGCTCTACGACCCGGATCCCGACCACCCCGGCACCAGCTACACCCGGGCCGGTGGCTTCCTCTACGACGCCGCCGACTTCGACCCCACGTTCTTCAGCATCTCGCCCCGCGAGGCCGCCGAGATGGACCCGCAGCAGCGGCTGTTCCTGGAGACGTCCTGGGAGGCGCTGGAGCGGGCCGGTATCGACCCGTCGTCGCTCAAGGGCAGCCCCACCGCGGTGTTCACCGGGGTCGTCTACCACGACTACCCGAACAGCTGGGGTGCCGGCAGCATCGTCTCCGGCCGGCTGGCGTACACCCTCGGGTTGGAGGGTCCAGCGGTCACCGTCGACACCGGCTGCTCGTCGTCGCTGGTCGCCCTGCACTGGGCCTGCCAGTCGCTGCGCTCCGGGGAGTCGTCGCTCGCCGTCGCCGGTGGGGTGACCGTCATCGGCACCCCGGGAGCGTTCGTCGAGTTCTCCCAGCAGCGGGCGCTCTCCTCCGACGGCCGGTGCAAGTCTTTCGCCGCCGCCGCCGACGGCACCGGCTGGGCCGAGGGGGCCGGTGCGCTGGTGCTGGAGCGGCTCTCCGACGCCCGCCGCAACGGACACCCGGTGCTCGCCGTCATCCGGGGCTCCGCGATCAACCAGGACGGTGCGTCCAACGGCCTGACCGCCCCCAACGGCCCGTCCCAGCGGCGGGTCATCCGGGCGGCGCTGGCCAACGCCCGGCTCGCCGGCCAGGAGATCGACGCGGTCGAGGCGCACGGCACCGGCACCCGGCTCGGTGACCCGATCGAGGCGCAGGCGCTGTTCGCCACGTACGGGCGGGACCGTCCCGCCGACCGGCCGCTCTGGCTCGGCTCGCTGAAGTCCAACATCGGCCACTCGCAGGCCGCCGCCGGGGTCGGCGGGGTGATCAAGATGGTGCAGGCGATGCGGCACGGGGTGCTTCCCCGCACCCTGCACGTCGACGAGCCCAGCGGCGAGATCGACTGGTCGCCGGGCACGGTGCGGCTGCTCACCGAGCCGGTGGACTGGCCGCAGACCGGCCGGGCCCGGCGCTGCGCGGTCTCCTCGTTCGGCATCAGCGGCACCAACGCCCACGTCGTGCTCGAAGAGGTGGCCCCGGCCGACGAGGACGAGCAGCCGGCCGTCCCGGCGGTGCTGCCGTGGGTGTTCTCCGGGCACACCGAGCGGGCCCTGCGCGCCCAGGCCGAGCGGCTGCTGTCCCACCTGGACGCCGTGCCCGCCGACGCCGCCGCGGTGGGCCGTACGCTCGCCGGCCGGGCCCGGCTCGGCCACCGCGCGGTGGTGCTCGGCGGCGACCTGCCGCAGTTGCGGGCCGCGCTCGTCCCGGTCGTCGCGGGCCAGCCGTCCGCGACCTCGGTCACCGGCACCGCCGACGCCACCGGCCGGGTCGTCTTCGTCTTTCCCGGCCAGGGCGCCCAGTGGGTCGGCATGGCCGCCGCGCTGCTGGACTCCTGCCCGGTCTTCGCCGACCAGATGAGCCGCTGCGCCACCGAACTGCGCGCGTACGTCGACTGGGACCTGCTCGACGTGGTGCGTGGGGTGCCCGGTGCGCCGTCGCTGGAATGGGTGGACGTCGTGCAGCCCGCGCTCTGGGCGATGATGGTCTCCCTCGCCGCCACCTGGCGGGCGTACGGCGTGGAACCCGCCGCCGTGGTCGGCCACTCGCAGGGGGAGATCGCCGCCGCCTGCGTGGCCGGCGGACTGTCCCTCGCCGACGGGGCGCGGGTGGTCACGCTGCGCAGCCGGGCCATCGGCGAGAAGCTGGCCGGTCGGGGCGGGATGGTCTCGATCGGGCTGCCCGCCGACCGGGCGCAGGAGCGGATCGCCCGGTGGGCGGGCGACATCTCCCTCGCCGTGGTCAACGGCGCCAGCTCGGTGGTGGTCTCCGGCACCCCGGAGGCGCTGCGGGAACTCGTCGCCGCGCTCACCGAGGAGGGGATCCGGGTCAAGCAGGTCGCCGTCGACTACGCCTCGCACTCCGCGCAGGTGGAGGCGCTGGAGCACCGGCTGCTGGAGGACCTGGCCCCGATCAACCCGCGCACCGGGACGATCCGGATGCTCTCCACCGTCACCGGCGACTGGGTGGACACCGCCACCCTGGACGCCCGCTACTGGTACGACAACCTCCGCAACACGGTCCGGTTCGACCCGGCGATCCGCTCTCTCGCCGGGCAGGGCTGGACCGGGTTCGTGGAGGTCAGCCCGCACCCGGTGCTCGGCATGGGCATGCAGGAGACGCTGGAGTCGGCGGACCAGCCGACGGTGGTCACCGGCACCCTGCGCCGCGACGACGGGGGCCTGGACCGGCTGCTCACCTCCCTGGCCGAGCTGCACGTGCGGGGCGTCGACGTGGACTGGGCCGCCGCCCTGCCCGGCACCCGCCGGGCGGACCTGCCCACCTACGCCTTCCAGCACCAGCGCTACTGGATCGCGCCGACCGCCGACGCCCCGGCCACCGCCGGCACCGACGCCGGGTTCTGGGAGGCGGTGGAACGCGCCGACGTCGACCTGCTCGCCGACGGCCTCGGCGTCGACACCGCCCTGGTCGGCGAGGTGCTGCCCGGCCTGACGTCGTGGCGGTCCCGGCAGCGCGACGTCGCCACGGTGGACGGCTGGCGGTACCGGGTGGCGTGGCGGCCGACCGAGCTGTCCGTCGGCGGGCGGCTCACCGGCACGTGGTGGGTGGTCGCCCCGGCGGCGCTGGCCGACGACGAGCGGCTGCGTACGCTCGCCGACGGGTTGGCCGCCCGGGGCGCCGAGGTGGTCACCGTCACCGGCACCGACCACGCCGGCCGGGCGGCCCCCGCCGGGGTGCTCTCCCTGCTCGCCCTGGACGACGGCCCCGACCCGCTGGGCGTCGGCCTGTCCGCCGGGGTCGCCGCCACCGTGTCGCTGGTGCACGCGCTGGCCGCCGCCGACTTCACCGGCCGGCTCTGGTGCGTCACCGCCGGTGCGGTCGGCGTCGACCGGTTCGAGCCGGTCGCGGACCCGGCCCAGGGCGCGCTGTGGGGCCTGGGCACGGTGCTCTCCCTCGACTACCCCGGCTGGTGGGGTGGCCTGGTCGACCTGCCCGCCGACTGGACGCCGGAGACCGTCGACCGGCTGGCCGACGTGCTGACCGGCGGCGGCGAGGACCAGGTGGCGCTGCGGCCGGCCGGCCTGTCGGCCCGCCGGATGGTCCGTCATCCGGTGACCGGGGCACCCGGACGGCACTGGCGGGCCAGCGGCACGGTGCTGGTCACCGGCGGCACCGGCGGCGTCGGCGGGCACGTCACCGAGTGGCTGATCGAGCGGGGCGCGCAGCGGGTGGTGCTGGCGAGCCGGCGCGGCCCGGACGCCCCCGGCGCGGCTGACCTGACGGCCCGGCACCCGGAGGTCGAGGTCGTCGCTCTCGACGTGGCTGACCGGGACGCGGTCGCCGCGCTCCTGGACGCTCTCGGTGACGAGCTGACCGCGGTCTTCCACGCCGCCGGGGCGCTGCACCCCGAGGTGCCGTTGGGGCAGACCGGCCTCGACGACTTCGCCGAGGTGTGCCGGGCGAAGGTGCTCGGTGCGGTGCACCTCGACGAGTTGACCGCCGACCGGCCGTTGGACGCGTTCGTGCTGTTCTCCTCGGGTGCGGCGGTGTGGGGCAGTGCCGGGCAGGCCGGGTACGCGACGGCGAACGCGTTCCTCGACGCGTTGGCGCACCGGCGGCGCAGCCGGGGTGCGGTGGCGACCTCGGTCGCCTGGGGAAGCTGGGGCGGCGGCGGTGGGATGGCCGGCGGCGAGGTCGGTGCGCACCTCGACCGGCTCGGCGTCGGCGTGATGGACCCCCGGCTCGCCGTCCGCGCGCTCGGGCAGGCCCTCGACCACGACGAGAGCCACCTCGTCGTCGCCGACATCGACTGGACCCGGTTCACGCCGATCTACACCCTGGCCCGGTCGCGGCCACTGCTCGCCGAGCTGCCCGACGCCGCACCCGAGCCGGCCGGAGCCGCCGACCCGGCGTCGTCCTCGGCGCTGGTCGACCGGCTCGGCACGCTGCCCGAGGCCGAGCAGCGCGCCCTGCTGCTGGAGACGGTCCGCACCAACGTGGCCGCCGTCCTCGGCTACGGCGACGCCGAACTGGTCGAGCCGCAGCGCGCGTTCAAGGAACTCGGCATGGACTCGGTGACCGCCGTGGAGCTGCGCAACCGGCTCAGCGCCGCCACCGGCGTCCGGCTCTCCGCCACCCTGGTGTTCGACCACCCCAACCCGACCGCCCTGGCCGACCAGCTCCGGGCCGAACTCGGCTACACCGGCGACACCGCCGGCGGACTGCTCGCCGAGCTGGACCGGTTGGAGGTGACCGTCGCCGGACTGACGCCGGAGGAGATCGAACGCCACCGGGTCACCGGCCGGCTCCAGTCACTGCTGGCGAAGCTCAACGAAACCCTCAGCACCACCGCGGGCACCACCCTGGTCGACCGGCTCGAGACGGCCTCCGCGGACGACGTGTTCGACCTGATCGACAAGGAACTCGGGATGACCTGAGCCGCCCCCCGGCTCCCGGAGCGACGTGTCCCGCTGGCAACGAGTTTGGTGAGGTTCCGATGTCGAACGAAGAGAAGCTCCTCGGGTACCTGAAGCGGGTCACCGCCGACCTGCACCGGACCCGGGAACGGCTGCGCGAGGTCGAGTCGCAGGAACAGGACCCGATCGCGATCGTCGGCATGGCCTGCCGCTACCCGGGCGGGGTCACCTCGCCCGAGGACCTGTGGCGGCTGGTCGCCGACGGCGTCGACGCCATCGGCGACTTCCCCACCGACCGGGGCTGGGACACCGCCGCCCTGTACGACGCCGACCCGGACGCCGCCGGCAGCAGCTACGTCCGGCAGGGCGGTTTCGTCCACGACGCCGCCGAGTTCGACGCCGAGTTCTTCGGCATCTCGCCCCGCGAGGCGTTGGCCATGGACCCGCAGCAGCGGCTGGTGTTGGAAGCGAGCTGGGAGGCGTGCGAGCGGGCCGGCGTCGACCCCGACTCGCTGCGCGGTGGGCCGGTCGGCGTCTTCGTCGGCTGTGGCGGCCAGGACTACTGGGACCGGCTCACCGTGCTGCCCGAGCCGGTCGAGGCGTACATGAGCACCGGCAGCTCCGGCGCGGTGATCTCCGGGCGGGTCGCGTACAGCATGGGGTTGGAGGGGCCGGCCGTCACGGTCAACACGGCCTGCTCGTCGTCGCTGGTCGCGCTGCACCTGGCCGCGCACGCGCTGCGGCAACGCGAGTGCGGTCTGGCGCTGGCCGGCGGTGTGACCGTGATGTCGACGCCCGGCTCGTTCGTCGCGTTCAGCCGGCAGCGGGGGCTGGCCGCCGACGGTCGCTGCAAGCCCTTCTCCGACGACGCCGACGGCACCGGCTGGGGCGAGGGCGTCGGCATGCTGCTGCTGGAACGCCTCTCCGACGCCCGACGCCACGGTCACCGGGTGCTCGCCGTCATCCGGGGCTCCGCGATCAACCAGGACGGCGCGTCCAACGGCCTGACCGCCCCCAACGGGGTGGCCCAGCAGCGCGTCATCCTCCAGGCGCTCGCCAACGCCGGGCTGACCTCCGGCGACGTCGACCTGATCGAGGCGCACGGCACCGGTACCACCCTCGGCGATCCGATCGAGGCCGAGGCGCTGATCGCCACGTACGGGCGGGACCGGCCGGCGGACCGGCCGCTCTGGCTCGGCTCGGTCAAGTCGAACATCGGCCACGCCCAGGCCGCCGCCGCCGTCAGCGGTGTGATCAAGCTGGTGATGGCGCTGCACCATGGCGTGCTGCCCAAGAGCCTGCACGTGGGCGTCCCCTCCACCCATGTGGACTGGTCCGCCGGCACCGTGCGGCTGCTCACCGAGGCACGGCGGTGGCCCGACCACGGCCAGCCGCGCCGGGGCGGGGTGTCGTCGTTCGGGGTGAGCGGCACCAACGGGCACGTGATCCTGGAGCAGGCCCCACCGGTCGAGGACGCCGAACCGGCCGGGGCCGCCGAGCCGCCGGTGGTGCTCTGGCCGCTGTCCGGCCGGTCGGCGGCGGCGCTGGCCGGGCAGGCGACGCGGCTGCGGGACTTCCTCACCGACGAACGCCCGGTGGACGTCGGATACTCGCTGGGCACCACCCGGGCCGCCTCGGCGTACCGGGGCGTGGTGCTCGGCGACGGCGTGGCCGGTCTGGAGGCGCTGGCGGCCGGTGGCGGCCTGGCGGGTCGAACCGTGGCCGGTCGGACGGCGGTGGTGTTCACGGGTCAGGGTGCGCAGCGGGTGGGGATGGGTCGTGACCTGGCGGTGGCGTTCCCGGTGTTCGCGCAGGCCCTGGACGAGGTGTGCGCCGCGTTTGGGCCGTTGTTGGACGGTGATCTGCGGGAGGTGATGTTCACCGACCCGGACGGTGTGCTCGATGAGACGGGGTGGACGCAGCCGGCGTTGTTCGCGGTCGAGGTGGCGTTGTTCCGGTTGGCGGAGTCGTGGGGTTTGAAGCCGGATTTCGTGGCGGGTCATTCGATCGGTGAGCTGGCTGCCGCACATGTGGCGGGGGTGTGGTCGTTGGAGGACGCGTGTCGGGTGGTGGCGGCGCGGGGTGGTCTGATGCAGGCGTTGCCTGCTGGTGGGGCGATGTTGGCGGTTGCTGCGCCGTTGGCGGAGCTGGATCTGGGTGACGTCGACGTGGCGGCGGTGAATGGTCCCCGGGCGGTGGTGGTGTCGGGCACCGAGGAGCGGGTCGCGGCGTTGGAGGCGTCTCTGGAGGTGAAGACGCGCCGGTTGCGGGTGTCGCATGCGTTCCACTCGCATCTGATGGATCCGATGCTCGCCGACTACGGGCGGGTGTTGGAGTCGGTGACCGCCAACCCGGCGGGTGTCCCGTTGGTGTCGACGGTGACCGGGGATCTGGCCGGCGATGACGAGTTGGGTTCGGTTGGGTACTGGCAGGGTCAGGTGCGGGGGACGGTGCGGTTCGCCGATGCGGTGGCTGCTCTGGCGGCGCGTGGGGTGACCCGGTTCGTGGAGATCGGGCCGGACAGTGTGCTGACCGCGATGGTCGCCGACTGCGTGGACGACGCCACCGCCATCGCGCTCCAGCGGCGCAAGCGCGAGCAGGTCGAGGCGTACGCCGTCGGCATGGCCCAGGCGTGGATCAGCGGCGTCGACCTGGACTGGGCGGCGGTCAACCCGGGTGGCCGGCAGGTCGACCTGCCCACCTACGCCTTCCAGCACCAGCGGTTCTGGCTGGACGCCCCGGCCGACCCCGGTGACGCCACCGCCATGGGCCTGGACTCCGCCGATCACCCGCTGCTCGGCGCGGCCGTCACCCTCGCCAACGCCGACGGAGCCGTCCTCACCGGCCGGCTCTCCCTCGACCGGCACCCGTGGCTCGCCGACCACGCCGTCGACGGCGCGGTGGTCTTCCCCGGCACCGGCTACGTGGACCTCGCCCTGCACGCCGGGGCGCAGGTCGGCGTCGAGACCGTCGACGAGTTGACCATCGAAGCCCCGCTGGTCCTGCCCGAACACGGTGGCGTCCAGCTCCAGGTCGTCGTCGGCCCCGCCGGCACCGACCACACCCGCACCCTCCAGGTGTACGCCCGCAGCGCCGACACCGACGCCCCGTGGACCCGGCACGCCAGCGGGGTGCTCGCCCCCGGCCCCCGTACCACCGGGACCGCCCTCACCCAGTGGCCGCCGACCGACGCCGAAGCGGTGCCCACCGACGACCTCTACCCGCACCTGGCGACCGGCGGCCTCGGCTACGGCCCGGTGTTCCGGGGCCTGCGCCGGGTCTGGCGGCGCGGCGACGAGTTCTACGCCGAGGCCACCCTGCCGGAGGGGGTCGACGCCGACGGGTTCGGCCTGCACCCCGCCGTGCTCGACGCCGGCCTGCACGCCCTCGGCCTCGCCGACGGGGACACCTTCCGGGGACTGCCGTTCGCCTGGACCGGCCTCACCCTGCACGCCACCGGCGCGGCCGGCATCCGGGTCCGGCTCACCCCGGTCGGCTCCGGGGTACGGGTGGCGGTCGCCGACGCGGTCGGCGCACCCGTCGCCACCATCGACTCGCTGGTGCTGCGCCCTGTCCAGGTGACCCGCCCCGGCGGGGTCGCCGACGCGCTGTTCGACCTCACCTGGCAGGAGATCGGCACCCCCACCGGCACGACCACCCCCAACTGGACCCGCCACCCGGCCACCGGCAGCGGGTCGGACCTCGCGCCGGCCGCCGCCGGGTCGGACCTGACCCCGGTCGCCGTCGGGGTCGATCCGGCGGGGCCGGGCACCGCCGACCTGCTGGTGCTGACCGCCGGGCTGACCGGGGACCCCGCCGGCCCGGAGGCGGTGCACGACGAGGTGAACCGGGTGCTCGGCCTGGTACAGCAGTGGCTTACCGGCCCGGACACCCAGCGGCTGGTGGTGCTCACCCGCCGTGCCGTCGGTGCCGACGTGACCGACCTGGCCGGGGCGGCGGTCTGGGGGCTGCTCCGCTCGGCGCAGGCCGAGAACCCGGACCGGCTGCTGCTGCTCGACACCGACACCGACCCCGCCGGGGACGTGACGTCGGCGCTCGCGCTGGCCCTGGCCACCGGTGAGCCGCAGGTACGGGTCCGCGACGGCGTGGTCTCGGTGCCCCGGCTCACCCGTCAGCCCGTCGAACCGGCCACCCCGGACGCCCCGCTGTTCGGCACCGGCACGGTGCTGGTCACCGGCGCGACCGGTGCGCTCGGCACGGCGGTGGCCCGGCACCTGGTGACCACGCACGGGGTCGCCCGGCTGCTGCTGGTGTCCCGCCGGGGCCCCGCCGCGCAGGGGGCCGACGACCTCGTCGCCGAGCTGACCGCGGCCGGCGCACAGGTCGAGCTGGTCGCCGCCGACGTGGCCGACCGGGCACAGGTGACGGCCCTCCTCGACGCCCGCACCGACCTGTCGGCGGTGGTGCACACCGCCGGCGTGCTCGACGACGGCGTGGTGTCGTCGCTGTCCACCGCCCGGCTGTCGGCGGTGCTGCGGCCCAAGGTGGATGCCGCGTGGCTGCTCGACGAGCTGACCCGGGACCGGGACCTGTCGGCGTTCGTGCTGTTCTCGTCGCTGTCCGGGGTGTTGGGTGCGCCGGGGCAGGGCAACTACGCGGCGGCGAACGCGTTCCTCGACGCGTTGGCGGTGTCGCGTCGCGTCGCCGGGCTGCCGGCGGTGTCGCTGGCGTGGGGCCTGTGGGGCGAGGGTTCGGCGATGACCGACCGGCTCGGCGACGCCGACCGGGAACGGATGTCCCGGGGCGGAGTGCTGCCGCTGGCCACCGCCGACGGGCTTGCCCTGCTCGACGCCGCCGTGGCCAACCCGTACCCGACCGCGGTGCCGGCCCGGCTCGACCTGGCCGCCCTGCGTACCCTCGGCGAGGACCTGCCGTTGCCGTTCCACGGCCTGGTCCGCCCGGCCCGGCGGACGGCCGCCCGCACCGCCGCCGGGGCCACCGGGTGGGCGGCGGACCTCGCCGCACTGTCCACCGAGGACCGCGAACGTGCCGCGACCGCCCTGGTCCTCAGCCAGGTGGCGGCGGTGCTCGGACACGCCTCCGCCGAACGGATCGACGCCGGCCGGGCGTTCCAGGAGCTGGGCTTCGACTCGCTCACCGCCGTCGAGCTGCGCAACGGGCTCTCCGCCGCCACCGGCCTGCGGCTGCCGGCCACCCTGATCTTCGACTACCCGTCGCCGCGTGACCTGGCCCGGCACCTGCTCAGCGAGATCGCCGGCCCGGACGCCGCCGACGCCGTCCGGAGGGTCGCCACGACCGTCGCCGACGACGAGCCGCTGGCGATCGTCGGGATGGCCTGCCGCTACCCCGGTGGCGTCACCTCACCCGAGGACCTGTGGCGGCTGATCGCCGACGGCGCGGACGCCATCGACGGCTTCCCGACGGACCGGGGCTGGGACCTGGCCCGGCTCTACGACCCGACCGGCACCCGCCCCGACACCTCGTACGTGGACCGGGGTGGTTTCCTCACCGGCGCCGCCGAGTTCGACCCGGTCTTCTTCGGCATCTCCCCCCGCGAAGCGGTGATCATGGACCCGCAGCAGCGGCTGCTGCTGGAGGTGTCGTGGGAGGCGTTCGAGCGGGCGGGCATCGACCCGGGCACCCTGCGCGGCTCGTCCACCGGCGTGTTCGCCGGGGTGATGTACCACGACTACGTCTCCGGGCACAGCTCCGGCAGTGTCGTCACCGGCCGGGTGGCGTACACGCTCGGGCTGGAGGGGCCGGCGGTGTCGGTCGACACGGCGTGTTCGTCGTCGTTGGTGGCGATGCATCTGGCGGGTCAGGCGTTGCGGTCGGGTGAGTGTGATCTGGCGTTGGCCGGTGGGGTGACGGTGATGGCGACGCCGGAGACGTTCGTGGAGTTCTCGCGGCAGCGGGGGTTGGCGTCGGATGGTCGGTGTAAGCCGTTCGCGGCGGCGGCGGACGGGACGGGCTGGTCCGAGGGTGTCGGGGTGTTGGTGTTGGAGCGGTTGTCCGACGCGGTGCGTAACGGGCACATGATCCTCGGTCTCGTCCGGGGTTCGGCGGTGAACCAGGATGGTGCGTCGAACGGGTTGACCGCGCCGAATGGTCCGGCGCAGCAGCGGGTGATTCGGCAGGCGTTGGCGAATGCGGGGGTGTCGGCGGCTGAGGTGGATGTGGTGGAGGCGCACGGTACGGGTACCACGTTGGGGGATCCGATTGAGGCGCAGGCGATTCTGGCGACGTATGGCCGGGATCGGGAGCAGCCGTTGTGGTTGGGGTCGGTGAAGTCGAATCTGGGTCATACGCAGGCTGCCGCCGGTGTGGCGGGGGTGATGAAGATGGTGTTGGCGATGCGGTACGGGGTGGTGCCGCGGACGTTGCACGTGGATGCGCCGAGTCCGCATGTGGACTGGTCGGCGGGTGACGTGCGGCTGGCCACCGAAGCCGTCGAGTGGGCGGTCGACGGCCGGCCGCGTCGGGCGGCGGTGTCGTCGTTCGGCATCAGCGGCACCAACGCCCACCTGATCCTGGAACAGGCCCCCGAGACCGCACCGCCCGCCCCGCCGGCCCCGACGCCGGTACCGCTGTGGCCGGTCTCCGGGCGGTCGACCAGCGGCCTCGCCGCCCAGGCCGCCCGCCTCGCCGACTTCCTCACCGACGCCGACCTGAACCCCGCCGACGTGGCGCTGACCCTCGGCACCGGCCGGGCGGCCCTGGAGCACCGGGGGGTGGCCGTCGGGGACGGCGTCACCGGCCTCCGTGCCCTCGCCGCCGGCCAGGGTGTGCACGGCCACCTGACCACGGGTCGGACGGCGGTGGTGTTCACGGGTCAGGGTGCGCAGCGGGTGGGGATGGGTCGTGAACTGGCGGAAGCGTTCCCGGTGTTCGCGCGGGCTCTGGACGAGGTGTGTGCCGCGTTCGCCCCGCTGCTGGGTGGTGATCTGCGGGAGGTGATGTTCACCGACCCGGATGGTGTGCTCGATGAGACGGGGTGGACGCAGCCGGCGTTGTTCGCGGTCGAGGTGGCGTTGTTCCGGTTGGCGGAGTCGTGGGGTTTGAAGCCGGATTTCGTGGCGGGTCATTCGATCGGTGAGCTGGCCGCCGCGCATGTGGCCGGGGTGTGGTCCCTGGATGACGCGTGCCGGGTGGTCGCGGCGCGGGGTGGGTTGATGCAGGCGTTGCCTGCTGGTGGGGCGATGTTGGCGATCGCCGCGCCGTTGGCGGAGCTGGACCTCGGTGACATCGACGTGGCGGCGGTGAACGGCCCCCGCGCGGTCGTCGTGTCCGGCAGCGAGGAACAGATCGCGGCGTTGGAGGCGTCTCTGGAGGTGAAGACGCGCCGGTTGCGGGTGTCGCACGCGTTCCACTCGCACCTGATGGATCCGATGCTGGCCGACTACGGGCGGGTGGTGGAGTCGGTGACCGCCAACCCGGCGGGTGTTCCGTTGGTGTCGACGGTGACCGGGGATCTGGCCGGCGATGACGAGTTGGGTTCGGTCGGGTACTGGCAGGGTCAGGTGCGGGGGACGGTGCGGTTCGCCGATGCGGTGGCGGCGTTGGCGGCGCGTGGGGTGACCCGGTTCGTGGAGATCGGGCCGGACAGTGTGCTGACCGGGATGGTCGGCGACTGTGTGGACGACGCGGTGGCGATCCCGTTGCAGCGGCGGGACCGGGAGCAGGTGCAGGCGTACGCCACCGGGATGGCGCAGGCCTGGACCAGCGGCGTCGACCTGGACTGGGCGGCGGTCAACCCCGGTGGCCGGCAGGTCGACCTGCCCACCTACGCCTTCCAACGCCAGCACTACTGGCTCTACGACCCGGCCCTGGTCGGTGCCGGCCTGCTCGCCGCCACCCACCCGCTGCTCGACGCCGCCGTACCACTGGCCAACACCGACGGTGTGGTCTTCACCGGTCGGTGGTCGGCGCACACCCACCCCTGGCTCGCCGACCACGCCGTCGGTGGCACCGTCGTGGTCCCCGGCACCGGCCTGGTCGAACTCGCCATCCACGCCGGTGACCAGGTCGGCACCGGCGTGCTCGACGAGTTGACCCTGCACGCGCCGCTCGTCGTCCCCGACGCCGGCAGCGTCGAGGTTCAGGTGGCCGTCGAGCCGCCCGACCCGACCGGGCGACGTGCCGTCCAGGTGCACTCGCGGGAACGGGACGACTCCCCGTGGACCCGGCACGCCACCGGTGTCCTCGTCGCCGGGGACACCCCCGGCGTCGCCCTCACCGCGTGGCCGCCCGCCGACGCCGAACCCGTCCCGTTGACCGGCCTCTACGACGACCTGGCCACCGGCGGGCTCGACTACGGCCCGGCCTTCCAGGGCCTGCGCCGCGCCTGGCGGGCCGGTGACGACCTCTTCGCCGAGGTCGACCTCCCCGAGAGTACGGAGCACGACGGCTACGGCCTGCACCCGGCGCTGTTCGACGCCGGCCTGCACGTCCTCACCCGCGCCGACGGCGACACCCACCGGGGCCTGCCGTTCGCCTGGTCGGGGGTGACGCTGCACGCCACCGGCGCGACCAGCCTCCGGGTCCGGCTCACCCCCGCCGGCTCCGGTGTCCGGATCGCGGTCGCCGACGCGCTCGGCGCACCCGTGGCCACCGTACGGTCGCTGGTGCTCCGCCCGGTGCAGGTCGCTACCGGCACCGGGGTCGCCGACGCGATCTTCGGCCTGGACTGGCAACCCGTCGCCGTCACTCCCTCGGCGACCGTCCCCACCTGGGCCTGGCACCCCGACACCACCCAGACCGGCGGGACGTCCGCCACGGCCACCGGCCCGGGTGCCGGCGACAACCCCACCGCCGGCCCGGCCGAACTGGTGGTGGTGCGCGCGGGCGGCACCGACGACGTGCACGCCGAGGTGAACCGGGTGCTGGGGATCGTCCAGCACCGGTTGGCCGCCGACGACGCCGCCCCGCTGGTCGTCCTCACCCGGTACGCCGTCGGCGACGAGGTGACCGACCTGGCCGGCGCGGCCGTCTGGGGGCTGCTGCGCTCCGCGCAGGCGGAGAACCCCGACCGGTTCCTCCTCGTCGACGCCGACACCGACCGGCTCGACGACGTCCTCCCGCTGGCCCTGGCCACCGGTGACCCGCAGGTGCTGGTGCGCGACGGTGTCGTCCGGGTGCCCCGGATCGCCCGGCGCACGCTGCCGGCGACGCCCCCGGAGGCACCGCGCTACGGCACCGGCACGGTGCTGGTCACCGGCGCGACCGGCGCGCTCGGCGCGGCGGTGGCCCGGCACCTGGTGACGGCGCACGGGGTGTCCCGGCTGCTGCTGCTGTCCCGTAGCGGTACGGCGGCGGCCGGTGCCGACGACCTCGTCGCCGAGCTGACCGGGGCCGGTGCGCGGGTCGACCTGCTCGCCTGCGACGTGGCCGACCGGGACCAGATGACCACCGTCCTGGCCGGCGTGCCGGACCTGTCGGCGGTGGTGCACACCGCCGGGGTGCTCGACGACGGAGTGGTCTCGTCGTTGACGCCGGCCCGGGTGTCCGGCGTGCTGCGGCCCAAGGTGGACGCGGCGGCGCTGCTGGACGAGCTGACCCGGGACCGGGACCTGTCGGCGTTCGTGCTGTTCTCCTCGCTGTCCGGGGTGCTGGGCGCACCCGGTCAGGGCAACTACGCGGCGGCGAACGCCTACCTCGACGCGCTCGCGGTGACCCGCCGCGCGGCGGGCCTGCCCGCGGTGTCGTTGGCCTGGGGACTGTGGGGCACCGGTTCGGCGATGACCGACCGGCTCGCCGACACCGACCGGGAACGGATGTCCCGGGGCGGGGTGCTGCCGTTCACGACGCGGGACGGGCTGGCGCTGCTCGACGCCGCCGTCGCCGGTGGCCCGGCCACCCTCGTCCCGGCCCGGCTCGACCTGCCCACCCTGCGGACCCTCGGGGACCGGCTGGCCCCGGTGCTGCGTGGGCTGGCCGGGTCGACCCGGCGTACCGCCGCCGCCGGCCCGGTCGACCGGCCGGGCAGCGGCTGGCTGGCCGGGTTGCCGGAGAGCGAGCGGGCCGGTGCCGTCCGGCACCTGGTGCACACCCACGTCGCCGCCGTGCTCGGCCTCCCCGGCCCGGAGGTGGTCGAGGCAGACCGCACCTTCCAGAGCCTCGGCTTCGACTCGCTCACCGCCGTCGAGCTGCGCAACGCGCTCTCCACCGCCGTCGACCTGCGGCTGCCGGCCACCCTGATCTTCGACTACCCGACGCCGGTGGACCTCGCCGGCTTCCTGTACGGCGAGCTGAGCGGCGCGCTCGACGTACCGCGGGAACGGCAGGGCGTCACCACGGCGTCCGGTGACGATCCGGTGGCGATCGTCGGGATGGCCTGCCGCTACCCCGGCGGGGTGTCCTCGCCGGAGGACCTGTGGCGGCTCGTCGTCGACGGCGTCGACGCCATCGACGGCTTCCCGACGGACCGGGGCTGGGACCTGGCCCGGCTCTACGACCCGACCGGCACCCGCCCCGACACCAGCTACGCCGACCAGGGCGGTTTCCTGCCCGGCGCGGCCGGCTTCGATCCGGCCTTCTTCGGCATCTCGCCGCGTGAGGCCGTGCTGATGGATCCGCAGCAGCGGCAACTGCTGGAGGTCTCCTGGGAGGCGTTCGAGCGGGCCGGCATCGACCCGTCCTCGGTGCGCGGCTCCGCCACCGGTGTGTTCGCCGGGCTGATGTACCACGACTACGTGACCGGGCACAGCGCCGGCAGCGTCGTCTCCGGGCGGATCGCCTACACCCTCGGCCTCGAAGGCCCTGCCGTCACCGTGGACACGGCGTGTTCGTCGTCGTTGGTGGCGATGCATCTGGCGGGTCAGGCGTTGCGGTCGGGTGAGTGTGATCTGGCGTTGGCCGGTGGGGTGACGGTGATGGCGACGCCGGAGACGTTCGTGGAGTTCTCGCGGCAGCGGGGGTTGGCGTCGGATGGTCGGTGCAAGCCGTTCGCGGCGGCGGCGGACGGGACGGGCTGGTCCGAGGGTGTCGGGGTGTTGGTGTTGGAGCGGTTGTCCGACGCCCGTCGGCACGGGCACATGATCCTCGGTCTCGTCCGGGGTTCGGCGGTGAACCAGGATGGTGCGTCGAACGGGTTGACCGCGCCGAATGGTCCGGCGCAGCAGCGGGTGATTCGGCAGGCGTTGGCGAATGCGGGGGTGTCGGCGGCTGAGGTGGATGTGGTGGAGGCGCACGGTACGGGTACCACGTTGGGGGATCCGATTGAGGCGCAGGCGATTCTGGCGACGTATGGCCGGGATCGGGAGCAGCCGTTGTGGTTGGGGTCGGTGAAGTCGAATCTGGGTCATACGCAGGCTGCCGCCGGTGTGGCCGGGGTGATGAAGATGGTGTTGGCGATGCGGTACGGGGTGGTGCCGCGGACGTTGCACGTGGATGCGCCGAGTCCGCATGTGGACTGGTCGGCGGGTGACGTGCGGCTGGCCACCGAAGCCGTCGAGTGGGCGGTCGACGGCCGGCCGCGTCGGGCGGCGGTGTCGTCGTTCGGCATCAGCGGCACCAACGCCCACGTCATCGTCGAGGAGTACCCGCAGCCGGTCGTGGCCCCCGAGCCGGCACCGGCACCGGCCGTGGCGCTCTGGCCGCTGGCCAGCCGGTCCACCACCGGCCTCACCGCCCAGGCCACCCGCCTGCGGGACTTCCTCACCGACGAACGTCCGGTCGACGTCGGGTACTCCCTGGCCACCGGCCGGGCGGCCCTGGACCACCGGGCCGTCGCCGTCGGCACGACGGCCGCCGACCTGGCCGCCGGCCTGGAGGCCCTGACCGCCGGTGGCGGCGTGTCGGGTCGGGTCACCACGGGTCGGACGGCGGTGGTGTTCACCGGTCAGGGTGCGCAGCGGGTGGGGATGGGTCGTGACCTGGCGGCGGCGTTCCCGGTGTTCGCTGCTGCCCTGGACGAGGTGTGTGCCGCGTTCGCCCCGCTGCTGGGTGGTGATCTGCGGGAGGTGATGTTCACCGATCCGGACGGGGTGCTCGATCGGACGGGGTGGACGCAGCCCGCGTTGTTCGCGGTCGAGGTGGCGTTGTTCCGCCTCGCCGAGTCGTGGGGGTTGAAGCCGGACTTCGTGGCCGGTCACTCGATCGGTGAGCTGGCCGCCGCCCACGTGGCCGGGGTGTGGTCCCTGGCGGACGCGTGCCGGGTGGTCGCGGCCCGTGGTGGGTTGATGCAGGCGTTGCCTGCGGGTGGGGCGATGTTGGCGATCGCCGCGCCGTTGGCGGAGCTGGATCTGGGTGACGTCGACGTGGCGGCGGTCAACGGTCCCCGCGCGGTCGTCGTGTCCGGCACGGAGGAGCGGGTCGCGGCGTTGGAGGCGTCTCTGGAGGTGAAGACGCGCCGGTTGCGGGTGTCGCACGCGTTCCACTCGCACCTGATGGATCCGATGCTGGCCGACTACGGGCGGGTGGTGGAGTCGGTGACCGCCAACCCGGCGGGTGTTCCGTTGGTGTCGACGGTGACCGGGGATCTGGCCGGCGATGACGAGTTGGGTTCGGTCGGGTACTGGCAGGGTCAGGTGCGGGGGACGGTCCGGTTCGCCGATGCGGTGGCGGCGTTGGCGGCGCGTGGGGTGACCCGGTTCATCGAGATCGGGCCGGACAGTGTGCTGACCGCGATGGTCGCCGACTGTGTGGACGACGCGGTGGCGATTCCGTTGCAGCGGCGTGCCGGCGGCCGGGTGCGGTCCGGGACCGTCGGTCCGGTGCGGCGGGACGCGGAGGACCAGGTGGTGGCGTACGCCACCGGGATGGCCCGGGCCTGGACCAGCGGCGTCGACCTGGACTGGGCGGCGGTCAACCCGGGCGGTCGGCAGGTCGACCTGCCCACCTACGCCTTCCAGCACCAGCACTACTGGATGCGGGACACCGACGCCGAGCGGGACGTGGTGGCCGCCGGGCTGCTCGACGCCGCCCATCCACTGCTGTCGGCGGTCACCACACTGCCCGACACCGACGGGCTGATCGCCACCGGGCTGCTGTCCCGGCGTACCCACCCGTGGCTGGCCGGGCACGCGCTGGGCGAGACGGTCGTGCTGCCCGGCACCGGGCTGGTGGAACTCGTCATCCGGGCCGGGGACCACGTCGGCTGCGCCCGGCTCGCCGAACTCACCCTCCAGGCCCCGCTGGTCGTCCCGGACGACGACGGCGTGCAGGTGCAGGTGGCCGTGGGCGCCCCCGGCGACGACGGCGGACGGCCGGTGACCGTCTACTCCCGGCACCGCGACGCGCCGTGGACCCGGCACGCCACCGGGCTGCTCACCCCGACCCCGGCCAGCCCACCGGCCGACCCGTCGACCGCCTGGCCGCCACCCGCCGCCACCCCCGTCGAGATCGACGGGCTGTACGAGCGGATGGCCGACGCGGGCCTGGTCTACGGGCCGGTCTTCCAGGGCCTGCGGGCCGCGTGGCGGCACGGCGACGAGGTGTACGCCGAGGTCGCGCTGCCCGCCGACGTGCTCGACACCGAGCGGTTCCACCTGCATCCGGCACTGTTCGACGCGGCCCTGCACGCCGTCGGGCTCACCCGGGGCGAGGGAGCCACCGCCGTCCCGTTCGCCTGGACCGGGGTGACCGTCCACGTCACCGGTGCGGACGCCCTGCGGGTCACCGTCACCCCCGTCGGCCCCGACCAGGTCGCCCTCACCCTCGCCGACCGGGACGGCGCACCCGTCGCCCGGGTCGACTCGCTGGTGCTGCGGGAGATCGACGCGGGCCAGCTCGCCGCCGCCCGCACCGGCCGGCAGGAGCACCTCTACCGGGTCGACTGGACCCCGGTGCCGCTGCCCGCCACCCCGGCGACCGGCCGTTGGGCGCTGGTCGGGGTCGACGAGTTCAAGGTGTCCGCCGCGCTCGACACCGTCGGGTTGCGTGCCGAGACCCACCCCGACCTGGCCGCCCTCGCGGCTGCCCTGGACGCGGGCGGGTCCGTGCCGGACGTGGTGCTGGTGGCCAGCGTGCAACCCGACTCCCGGGACCTCGCCGCCGGGGCCCGGCACACCACCGGGCAGCTGCTCACCCTGCTCCAGGGCTGGCTCGCCGACGAGCGGCTGGCCTCGTCCCGGCTGCTGGTGCTCACCCGGGGTGCCCAGGGCACCCCGGTCACCGAACCGGCCGCCGCGGCGGCGTGGGGGCTGGTCCGGTCCGCCCAGTCGGAGAACCCGGACCGGATCGTCCTGGTCGACCTCGACGACCACGACGGGTCGGCGCAGGCCCTCCCGGCGGTTCTGGCCGGCGGTGAACCGCAGCTGGTCGTCCGGGAGGGCGTCGCGCACGCCGCCCGGCTGACCCCCGCCGCCGCGCCCGACGGCACCCCCGGCAGTGTCTTCACCGCCGAGGGCACCGTCCTGCTCACCGGGGCCGGCGGCACCCTCGGCCGGCTCGTCGCCCGGCACCTGGTCGACGCGTACGGGGTGCGGCACCTGCTGCTGGCCAGCCGGCGCGGCCCCGACGCGGACGGGATGGCCGCGCTGCGCGCGGAGCTCACCGCCGCCGGGGCGGAGGTCACCGTGGCCGCCTGCGACCTGGCCGACCGGGACGCGGTCGCCGCGCTGCTCGCCGGGGTGCCCGTCGACCACCCGTTGACCGGGGTGGTGCACGCCGCCGGGGTGCTCGACGACGGGATCATCCCGTCGCTGACCCGGGACCGCCTCGACGCGGTGCTGCGCCCCAAGGTCGACGCCGCCACCCACCTGCACGAGCTGACCCGCGACGCGGGGCTCACCGCGTTCGTGTTGTTCTCCTCGGCGGCCGGGGTGCTCGGTGGGCCGGGGCAGGGCAACTACGCGGCGGCGAACGCCTTCCTCGACGCACTGGCCGGTGCGCGGCGGGCGGTCGGGCTGCCCGCCCAGTCCCTGGCCTGGGGGCCGTGGGCCGGCGGCGGGATGGCCGAGGGCCTCGGCGGCACCGACCGGGCACGGATGTCCCGGGGCGGGGTGCTGCCGATGTCCACCGGGGAGGGGCTGGCGCTGCTGGACGCGGCGCTGGCCCGCACCGAGGCGGTGCTCGTCCCGCTCAAGGCCGACCTGGGCATCCCGGCGGGCGGCGAGGTGCCGCCGATCCTGCGGACCCTGGTCGCCCCGACCAGGCGGGCCGCGTCGGGTACGAACCGGCCCGACCCGGCGGCGCTGCGGCGTACGCTCGGCGGGCTCGACGCCGACGGGCAGCAGGCGCTGCTGCGTGACCTGGTGCGGGCGCGCGCCGCGGCGGTGCTCGGCCACGGCGGCGCCGACGACCTCGACCCGGCGCTGCGCTTCGTCGAACTGGGCTTCGATTCGCTCACCGCGATGGAGCTGCGTACCGCCCTCAACGAGGCGACCGGCCTGCGGCTGGCCACCGGGGTGGTCTTCGACCACGGCAGCGTCGACGAACTCGCCACCCTGCTGCGGACCGAGCTGGCCGCACCGCCGGCCGAGGACCGGGCCGGTACGCCCGACGCCGCCGCCGATTCGATGAGCGCGTTGTTCGGCACCGCCGTTCGGGGCGGTCGGGTACAGCAGGGCCTGGCGTTGCTGCACGCGGTGGCCGACATCCGGCCCAGCTTCGACGGGCCGGCCGACCTGCCGCAGATCCCCGCCCCCCGGCGGCTCGCCCGCGGTGACCGGGGACCGGCGATCGTCTGCTTCCCGTCGCCGATGGCCCTCGGCGGTGACCAGCAGTACGCCCGGTTCACCGCCGAGTTCGGTGGTACCCGGGACGTGTGGACCCTGCCGGTGCCCGGCTTCGGCCGCGACGACAGCCTGCCCGCCTCCGCCGACGCGGCGGTGCGGGTGTTCGCCGAGATGGTCCGCCCGATCGCCGAGCAGGGGCCGTACGTCATCGTCGGCTACTCCTCCGGCGGCCTGTTCGCCCACGCCACCGCCGGTCTGCTGGCTCAGCAGGGGCACGGCCCGACCGGGGTGGTGCTGCTGGACACCTACCTGACCACCGGCAGCACCACGGCGACGTTCTTCACCCACATGCTCGAATCGCTGCTGGCCAAGGAGGCCACCTTCGGCGAGTTCAGCAGTGCCCGGCTCTCGGCGATGGGCCGCTACATCCGGTTGCTGGAGAGCTGCCCGGTGGAGGCGATCGACCCGCCGGTGCTCTTCGTCCGGCCGCAGGAGTCGATCGTGGCCGGTGGCAACGACGACGGGTGGCGGGCCACCTGGGAGACCCCGCACACGCTCCGGGAGGTGCCCGGCGACCACTTCACCATGATGGAGGGTCGGGTCGGCACGACCGCCGAGGTGGTACGGGACTGGATCGCGCAGTGACGACAGCGGGAGTGGACGACATGACACTGGCACCGACCGTCAAGGGCACCGTCGAGTTCGGCGCGTACCGGACCTGGTACCGGGTCACCGGTGAGCTGCCCGGCGACCGGCCGCCGCTGGTGGTGCTGCACGGCGGCCCGGGGAGCAGCCACGACTACCTGCTCAACCTGGCCGGGCTGAGCCGCTCCGGCCGGCCGGTGGTGCACTACGACCAGCTCGGCAACGGCGGCTCCACCCACCTGCGGGACCGGGGGGCGGACTTCTGGACGGTGGAGCTGTTCCTCGACGAGCTGGACAACCTGCTGGGCCGGCTCGGCATCGCCGAGGAGTACGTGCTGTTCGGGCAGTCCTGGGGCGGGGTGCTGGCGGCGGCGCACGCGGTGCGGCGGCCGGCCGGGCTGCGGGGTCTGGTGATCGCCAACGCGCCCGCGTCGTACCCGCTGTGGCTGACGGAGCTGGACGTGCTGCGGGCGGCGCTGCCACCCGGGGTGGACGCGACGCTGCGCCGGCACGAGGCCGCCGGCACCACCGACAGCCCGGCCTACAAGGCCGCCATGATGGTCTTCTACCAACGCCACGTCTGCCGGTGCAAGCCGCTGCCACCGGAGCTGATGGCCACCTTCATGGAGATCAACAGCGATCCGACGGTGTACCACACGATGAACGGGCCGAGCGAGTTCTGCGTCACCGGTACGCTGCGCGACTACTCGCTGGTCGACCGGCTGCCGCAGATCGACACGCCGACACTGGTGATCACCGGCGAGCACGACGAGGTCACCCCGGCGGCGGCACGGCCCTTCGCCGACCTCGTCCCCGGGGCGCACTGGGAGATCATCGAGGGTGCCAGCCACCTGCCCCACCTGGAGACCCCGCAGCGGTTCACCGAGCTGCTGACCCAGTTCCTCGACAAGCTCTGAGCCGGCCGGCACGGCGTCCGCGCCGCCGGTCAGGCGGTGCGGGCGTCGTACGTCGCCCGGTGGGCGGACACCTCGTCCATGTGCGTCTCGGCCCACCCCTTGAGGCCACGGATCACCTGGTGCAGGGAGAGGCCGAGGCCGGTCAGCTCGTAGGTGACGGTGACCGGCACCGTCGGCGTGACGGTGCGGGTGACCAACCCGTCCCGTTCCAACGACCGCAGCGTCTGGGTGAGCATCTTCTGGCTGACCCCGGCCAGCAGGCGGGCCAGCTCGGAGTAGCGCATCGGGCGGGGCTCGCCGGAGCAGTCGGCGCCGAACGGGTGCGAGCCGTCGCTGCGCAGGGCGGCCAGCACCAGCACCACCCACTTGTCGGAGATCCGGTCGAGCAGGTCGCGGCTGGGGCACTGCGCCACGAACGCGTCGTACTCCGCCTTGGCCCGGGACCGCTGCTGGGCCGCCGTCATCGTCGTCATCGCCTCGTCCTTCCTCGCCGGTACGTTACGCACCTGCGGGTGCCTACTTCCCGTCAGGAAGCTACCTGGCGATAGTGGAACCGGCACCTGCCAGGCACCACCTGGCTCGACGACGAATATCCGAGGTATCCGAAAATGTCCTCCATGTCCCTTCCCGGCGGCACCTGGACGCTGGGCGATCTGACGGTCACCCGGTTCGGCTACGGCGCCATGCAGCTCGCCGGTCCCGGGGTGATGGGGCCGCCGGCCGACCCCGAGGGCGCACGCGCCGTCCTCCGGGAGGCGGTGGCCCTCGGCGTCACCCACATCGACACCAGCGACGCCTACGGTCCCCACGTCACCAACGAGTTGATCCGGACAGCGCTGCACCCGTACCCGGAGGCGCTGCACATCGTGACCAAGGTCGGCGCGACCCGCGACCCGCAGGGCGGGTGGCCCCCGGCCCGGCAGCCGGCCCAGCTGCGCCGGGCCGTGCACGAGAACCTCACCAACCTCGGCCTCGACGTGCTCGACCTGGTCAACCTCCGGCTCGGCGACGCCCAGGGGCCCCGGCCCGGCTCGCTCGCCGAGGCGTTCGGGACGCTCGCCGAACTCCGCGAGGAGGGCCTGATCCGGCATCTCGGGGTGAGCAACGCGACGGCGGAACAGGTCGTCGAGGCGCAGCGGATCGCGCCGGTCGTGTGCGTGCAGAACCTGTACAACCTCGCCTACCGCCACGACGACGCGCTGATCGACGACCTGGCCGAGCAGGGGGTTGCCTACGTGCCGTTCTTCCCGCTCGGCGGCTTCAGCCCGTTGCAGTCCGCGGCGCTCTCGGCCGTGGCCGCCCGACTGGACGCGACGCCGATGTCGGTCGCCCTGGCCTGGCTGCTGCACCGGTCACCGAACATCCTGCTCATCCCCGGCACCTCGTCGGTGGCCCACCTGCGGGAGAACGTCGTCGGCGCGGGGCTCGCCCTGTCGGCCGAGGACCTCGCCGAGCTGGACAAGATCGGCCGCTGACCGGACGCCCCACCGGCCCCTGGCGCGGGCCGGCGGACGCCCGACGAGGTGGCCGTGACCGGGGGAGTGGGCACCGGCCCCGGGGGCGCGGGCCGGCCTCCCCGGCGGTGCGCAGAGGTCCCCGGCCGGATCCGGCCGGGGACCTCTGCGCACCTCGGGTCGCTCAGACGGGAGCACCGAGCAGCTCGGTCATGACCCCCCACAACGTCTGCGGGGTGGCGAACGTCTCCATCGACATCGCCTCGTCGACGAACCGCACATTGTACTCGCTCTCGAGCGTCGCCAGCAGTTCGACCATGGCGAGGGAGTCCAGGCCCGAGTCGCGCAGGCTGGCGTCGCCCAGCAGGGGCTCCTCGGCGTCGAGGAAGGGCAGGTGCTGGCGCAGGATGGCCTCGAACCGTTGATCCCACATGTCCGCGATTCCTTCCGGTGCAGGGTGAGGAAATCAGCTAACAACGGCCGTCAGGCGGTGACGACCCGACAAATTTCCGGTCACCGGCGGGCCGGGGTAAGGGGCGGCTAGGGGGGTCGATGCGGGTGGGCCGGGCCGGGGCCGCCACTACGCTCCGGGCCATGAGTCGAGAGAACTTCGCGCGCACGCACGCCTCGGTGGAGACGCTGCACGAGTTCCTGTTGGCGGGCGCCCGGCTGACGCCCGACAAGCCGGCCGTCATCCACGTCGTCGGCGGCGAGGTCGGCTCCATCTCGTACCGTCAGCTCGCCCAGCGGGTCGACGGCTACGCCGCCGCTCTCGACCAGCTCGGCCTGGACATCGGCGACCGGGTGATCCTGGAGTCGGACACCTCCCCGACCGCCATCGCCGTCTTCCTGGCCTGCTCCTCGCTGGGTCTGACGTTCATCCCGGTCAGCCCGGAGACGCCGGCCCAGCGGCTCGCGCTGATCGCCGAGAGCACCGCGGCGGCCCTGCACCTGCAACCCGTCGACGGACGCCGGGACGCGGTGCCCGCGCCGCTGGGCACCGCCCGGTTCGGCCCGGACGGCATCCAGGTCGAACGGTCGCCCGCGCCGCGCACCCGGCACCGCCGCGAGCTGGTGCCCACCGACCCGGCTTACATGATCTTCACGTCGGGCACCACCGGCCGCCCCAAGGGCGTGGTGATGAGCCACCGTGGCGTGCTCGCCTTCTTCCGGGGCATGCTCCGGCACGGCATCGTCTCCGCCGAGGACCGGGTCGCCACCACCTCTCCGCTCCAGTTCGACTTCTCGCTGCTCGACATCGGCCTGGCCCTGGGCAGCGGCGCGGCCGTGGTGCCGGTGCCCAGGTCCCTGCTGCGCTGGCCGCGTCGCTTCGTGCAGTTCCTCGCCGACAGCGGCGCCACCCAGGTCAACGGGGTTCCGTCGATCTGGCGGGGGGTGCTGCGGCACGAGTTCGCCGGGCTGGCCGCGCTCGGCGAGCAGATCCGTGGGGTGCTCTACTCCGGGGAGAACTTCCCCCTGCCGGAGATGCGCGAGCTGCAACGTGCCCTGCCGCGCGCCCGGGTGGTCAACTGCTTCGGCAGCAGCGAGTCCATCGCCGCGTCGTTCACCGACGTACCGAACCCGCTGCCCGCGGAGGTCGACCGGATCTCCATCGGCCACGCCCACCCGGGTGCCGAGATGCTGCTGATCGACGAGGACGGCCGTCCGGTCGACTCCCCGGGGGTGGTCGGGCAGATCCACCTGCGCAGCGCCGCCCTGTTCCACGGCTACTGGAACGACCCGGAGGCCACCGCCGCCGCGCTGGTCCCCGACCCGCTCAACCCGGCCACCGGGCAGGTCGTCTTCCGCACCGGGGACCTGGCGTACCGGGGGGAGGGCGGCGAACTGTACTTCATCGGCCGGGTCGACTCGCTGGTCAAGGTCCGCGGCAACCGGGTCGAACTGGGTGAGGTGGAACGCCGGGTCCGGGACTTCCCGGGCATCGCCGGGGCCGCCGCGCTGATGCTGCCCCAGGACGGCAAGGACCCGGTGCTGGCCGTGTTCGTCGTGCTCGACGAGGGCGTGACCGGCGTGGAGGAGATGGAGCTGGGCGCGTTCTGCCTGGAGGCGCTGCCCGACTACATGGTGCCGCAGCAGGTGCGGGTCCTCGACGAGCTGCCGGTCAACGCCAACGGCAAGGTCGACCGCCGGCTGCTCGCCGCCCGTGCCGGGCAGCCCACGCGGAGCTGATCCGGCCCCTGACGGCCCCTGGCCGGTCCCTTCAGGAGGGGGACCGGCCAGGGGTTTTCTACGCCCCCGCCCTTCCCCGCCCCCCGCCCTTCCCCGCCCCCCGCCTGTCCCCGCCCCCCGCCTGTCCCCGCCCCCCGCCTGTCCCTTCCCCGCCCGAGCCTGCGCCCAAATGGCGCTGCGCTCGCAGTTTCGTTGTTGTAGTGGCATCGCAGCGCTCCGATGCCACTACAACAACGAAACTGTGTTGATCATGGAGATCCCCGGCCCGGCGTAGTCCGGGCGGGAGAGGTGGGAGAGGCGCGGAGGGGTGGGGGAGGTGGGGGAAGCGCGGAGGGGTGGGGGAGGTGGGGAGAGCAGGAGAGGCGGGGGAGGCAGGAGAGGTGGGGAGGCGGGAGAGGCGGGGGCGGGGGAGGTGCGGAGGGGTGGGGGAGGCAGGAGAGGCGCGGAGAGATGAGGAGAGATGGGGGGAGGCGGGGAGAGGCGGGGGTGGGGGAGGCGCGGAGGGTGTTGGCGGTGGGATCAGCCCTCGGCGGCCTGTCGGGCCAGCCGGGAGCGGTCCACCTTGCGGTTGGAGTTCAGCGGGAACTCCGGCACGTGCCGGTACGACCGCGGCAGCATCCCCTTCGGCAGGATCTGCCGCAGCTGCCGGGACAGCTCCGCCGGGGCGGTCGGCTGTCCGGTGTAGAAGACCACCAGCTCGGTACCGCCCGCGCCGGAGCGGGCCACGGTCACCGCGTCCTCGATGCCGGGGCAGCCGCGCAGCGCGTGCTCGATCTCGGCCAGCTCCACCCGCCAGCCGTGCACCTGCACCTGCGAGTCGAGCCGGCCCAGGTAGATCAGTTCCTTGTTCTCCAGCCGCCGGACCCGGTCCCCGGTGCGGTACCAGCGCCGGCCGTCGCGGACCAGGAACCGGCCCTCGTCGTCGGCCGGGTCGAGGTAGCCGGGGGTGAGCTGCGGGCCGGTGATGCAGAGTTCGCCCTCCACCTCACTGGCCGCGCCGTCCGCGTCCAGCAGCACCCCGTCGTGCCCGTCGTGCAGGGCGCCGATCGGCACCAGCCCGTTGACGCAGAGCGCCGGGGAGGTCTGCGGCGACCATCGGTGCCCGGTGATGGTCACCGTCAGCTCGGTCGGGCCGTAGATGTTCTCCAGCGTCGACCCGGGGGCCGCCGCCTGCCAGTCCACCGCGTCGGCGGCGTGCAGCGCCTCCCCGGCGAAGAAGCTCCACCGCAGCGACGGCATCGCCGCCGCCCCCAGCCGGCCGGTCCGCCGGACCAGGGTGATCGCGCTGGGGGTGGAGAACCACACGGTCAGACCCCGTTCGGCGACGAACGCCGGCACGTCGCGGTAGGCCGCGGGCGGTACCGGATGCACGCTCGCCCCCGCGCCCCAGGCACAGAACAGGTCGAACATCGCGCAGTCGAAGTTCAGGTCGAACGACTGCGAGAAGCGGTCCTGCGGCCCGAAGTCGTACCGGTCGTCGAGCAGGGAGAAGTAGTGCCGCAGGTTGCCGTGGGTGATCGGCACCCCCTTGGGCCGCCCGGTCGATCCGGAGGTGAACAGCACGTAGGCCAGGTCGTCCGGGCCGGCGGGGCGGGGCGCGGCCAACGGCGTCGCCGAGGCCACCGACAGCCGTGGCCCGGTGCCGCTGCCGCGCGGATCCACCACCGGCGCGAACACCGGCACCCCGGCGACCGCGTCGCCCAGCTCGGCCCGGACCGCCAGCCCGGCCTCGTCGAGCAGCAGGGTGGAGACCCCGCACGCGGTCAGCATCCCCGCCGTACGGGCCGCCGGGAACTCCGGGTGCAGCGGTACGGCGGTCGCACCGACGTACAGCGTGGCCAGCAGCCCGGCGTACGACTCCAGGGTCTTGCCGGCCAGGATGCCGACCACCCGGGGCGGGCCGTCCGGGCCGGCGGCCAGCGCCCCGGCCCAGTGCAGCGCGGTGGCGTGCAGCTCCTGGTAGCTGACCGGGCCGGTGGGCAGCTGCAGGGCGGTGGCCCGGGGTGCGGCGGCCAGCCCCTGGAGGAACCGGCCGTGCAGGGCGTAGTCGGTGTGCTGGGTCATCTCGTCCTCCGTGCTCTGCCGCGCTCAGGCGGCCACGGTGCGGCGGATCGGCCGCATCGCCCGCCGGGGGTCCACGATGGTGGTCCGGAAGTTGCGGACGGTCGCGCCGACCCGGCCCCAGAGCCGGTCCGGGCCGCAGACGTGCACCGTCTCCACCCCGTGGCGCTGGAACGTGGCGACCACCTCCGGCCAGCGCACCGGGGTGACGATCCCGTCGAGCAGCATGGCCCGGACGCCGTCGGCGGTGGTGCGGACCGTGCCGTCCTGGTCGGCGACGACCGGGATCTGCGGATCGGTGAAGCGCAGCGACCCGAACAGCTCCGCCGCCACCCGGTCGCGCAGCGGCCCGAACGCGGCGGCGTGCAGCGGCGGGTCCATCACGTACAACGGCAGGCCGCCGTCGGCCCGCAGCCGCCGGGTCAGCCAGTCGGCCCGCGTCTCGTGCAGGGTCACCATCCAGAAGTCGGTGTCCACGTAGCAGGAGATCTCGTACCATTCGCCGGCCTCGTCCAGCTCGGCCAGGATCTCCCGCAGCCGCTCGACCGGGGTACGGACGAACGACATCGTCACCACGCCCGGCTGCTCGGCGGTGAAGTACTCCGTCTCGATCCGGGACAGCCGGGCGGTCATCCGGACCGTCTCGGCGAAGTCCAGCGCGCCGCTGAACACCGCGGCGGCCTTGCCCCCGAAGCTGGGACCGGCGATCAGGTCCGGCCGCAGGTCCATGGTCCGCTCCGCCCAGCGGGCCAACGCCACGCAGTTGACCAGGAAGGCCACCTGGGCGTACTCGGAGTAGTCGCTGTCGCTGTCGCGGTACCGGGCGAACAGGTCGTAGTCCAGGGCGTCGCTGGCGGCGGCGAGCAGCTCGCGGGCGTCCCGGTCGATGAGCATGAACTTCGCGACGTCGGCGAAGTCGCACGGACCCATCCCGGGAAAGACGATGGCGCTGGTCATCTGGGGTGTCCTTGTCGTCGGGGCAGACCGGCACGGGCGCGGTCGGCGGGGGAGCCGGGACGGGAGGTCACCGGGGGAGCTTGGCCAGGGCCTGCTCGATGCGGACCAACGCGTCGGCGACGTGCGGCACGGCCAGCGGGTCGGCGGCGGTCTGGGTCTGCCGCTGCTGCTCCGGGGTGTCGCCGTAGAGCATGCTGGTCGCGGCCCGGAAGCGCAGCGCCTCCGGCCGGTCGCCGAAGTGGTGTCCGGAGAGCACGGCGACGCCCAGTTCCTCCAGCAGGTGGTGCTGCAACGACGCGCCGTCGGTGACGCCCTGCTCGGCCAGCGGCCCGCGCAGCGGCGCGAAGTCCGGGTAGACGTAGAACGCGCCGGTCGGCGGCCGGCAGGAGGCACCCGCGTCCACCATGATCCGGTGCACCGCCCCGGCCACCGCGCCGTGCAGCGCGGCGTCCGCGGTGAGCCGCTCGCGGATCTCCGGCGGCTCGGCGAAGGCGTACCGGGCCACCGACTGCATCGGCCCGGCCAGGGTGGACCAGATCTCGCTGGCCACCGAGGCGACGTCGGCGCGGATCCGCTCGCCCCACCCGCCGGTCGGGAAGCGGGCCGCCCCGATCCGCCAGCCGCCGAGCGCCAGGTTCTTGCTCAGCCCGGTGAGTACCACCGTCCGCCGGGGGGCGATCTCGGCCGGGGAGAGCAGGTCGGTGCCCGGGGTGTGCAGGATGTCCCGGTAGATCTCGTCCGAGAGGATCAGCAGGTCCTCGTCCTCGGCGATCGCGCACAGCTGGCGGACCAGCTCGTCCGGGGCGTGCGTGCCGGTCGGGTTGTCCGGCGAGGTGAGCACCAGGATGCGCGGGTCGTGGCCGAGCACCCGGGCGGCGCGGACCGTCTCCCGCAGCGCGGCCGGGTCGGGTACCCCGCCGCAGGACTCCGGGATCGGCACCCCCAGCACGGTCTTGCCGGCCAGCCGGGCCTGCGGGGCGTAGGTGACCCAGCTCGGCGCGGCGACCAGGGTGTCCCCGCCGACCACCAGTTGCAGGGCCATCAGCAGCGGCTTGCTGCCCGGCGCGATGATCACCTGGTCCGCCTCGGTGGGCAGCCGGCGGCGGGAGAAGTACCCGGCCACCGCGTCCCGGGTGGCCGGGTCACCCACCACCGGCCCGTAAGCGTTGCGGTCGGCGCCCTCGGTCAGCGCCCGCCGCAGCGGCGGGAACACCGGGAGGCGGGACTCGCCGAAGCCCAGGTGCACGATGGACTCGCCCGCGGCGATCCGCTGCGCGACCAGCTGGTCGAGCGCGAGGTTGGGCGAGATCTTCCGGCCGGCCATCGCCAGCTCCCTTCGGGGTGGGTGGATGTTCAGGCGGTGACGGCCGCGCCGGGGCGGGCCGCGCTGGGGCTGACCGCGGCGAGGATGTCCGCCGGGGCGGTCGGGTCGAGTTCCAGGTCGCTCAGCCAGGCCGCGTCGGCCGACCAGCGGACCCGGAACGGCCGGCCGACCAGCCGCCGGTCGCGGGCCTGGATCAGCCGGAGCTGGAAGAAGTCGCCGTCCGGGGTGCGCTCCACGCCGTCGACCAGCACCTTGCCGGGGGTCGCCGACATGACCGGGCCGCGTACCGTCCGGGCCAGGCCGGGCAGGTCCTGGTAGGCGGTGCGGAAGATGTCGGCGGCCCGGGTCAGCGGCACCTGGAAGTAGTCCCGGGGGCCGGTGTCCCGCTCGACGAACATGTAGTACGGCACCGCGCCGACGGCCAGTTCGGCCCGCCACATCTCGCTCCAGGCGCGGGCGTCGTCGTTGACGTACCGGATCAGCGGGGCCTGGCAGTAGACCACCGCCCCGGTCGACCGGATCCGGGCGATCGCCCGGGTGGCGACCTCGGTGGCCAGCTCCCGGGGGTGGCTGAAGTGCGCCATCACCGCGACGCTGCGGCCCGACGCCACCACCTGCTCGAACAGCCGCAGCAGGTCGTCGGCGTCGCTGTCGGAGACGAACCGGTACGGCCAGTAGGCGACCGCCTTGGTGCCGAACCGGATGGTGCGCACGGTGTCCACCCGCAGCAGCGGTTCCACGTGGCTGCGCAGCCGCTCCGTCGACATGATCATCGGATCGCCCCCGGTGACCAGCACGTCGGTCACCGCCGGGTGCCGGTGCAGGTACGTCACCAACCGCTCCGGGCCGGGCGCGGCGAACCGCAGATCGGCGTCGCCGACGAACTGCGCCCAGCGGAAACAATAGGTGCAGTACGCGTGGCAGGTCTGCCCCTGCTGCGGGAAGTAGAGCACCGTCTCCCGGTACTTGTGCTGCATTCCCGGCAGTTCCTGGCCGTCCAGGCTGGGCACGTTGTGCTGCTGCTGCCCGGACGGGTGCGGGTTGAGTCCGGCCCGGATCCGGGCCACCTCACCGCGCAACCCCTTGCGGTCGCCGGCGCGCAGCAGGTCGCCGAGGACCCGTTCGTCGTCGGCGGCGAGCATGCCGCGCTGCGGGAACACCAGCCGGAAGATCGGGTCGTCCGGGATGCGGTCCCAGTCGACCAGGTGCGACAGGACGTACTCGTTGACCCGGAACGGCAGCACCTGGGAAATGGTGCGGATCGCCTGCAGATTGTCGGCCGACAATCCGTACCGGGCACCGAGTTCGTCGATGTGGTGCGGCCCGAAGGAGTGGAACCGCCCCGGATCAGCGGTCGTGGAAACGAGCAGGGACATCAACCATCCTCCATGGGGGGTTGCGCCCACCGACGTGGCGTGAATCAATCACCGGTGCGCGCCCGCGAGAATCGCTCGACGGTCAACGGTCAACAGCGCGTTGCCTCGCCCACACGCTAGTGGCGACCGCTGCGCCCGGACCCCTAACGGCACCCCAGAGCCGCCCCTTAGCGGGGCCGGTAGGGGGAGGCTAGGGGCGTCGCGGGGGTGTAGGTGGATTTCCTTTCCTGATTACGTATCCCTCGCCTGGTCCGGCCGGCGCCCGGCGTGTCGTCCGGATACGCCGTACCGCACCGAGCGGCCGTGCAGACATCGACGCCAGCGCCCGATCCCGTGCGCCCGGTGCGAACTCGAGGGAGTGCCCCGTGACCATCGATCAGGAGATCCGCAAGTACCCGTTCAGCGAGTCACCCGGGATCGACATCGACCCGGCGTACGGGCTGCTGCGCAGCACCGAACCGCTGGCCCGGGTGCAGCTCCCCTACGGCGAGGTGTCCTGGCTGGCCACCCGCTACGAGGACGTCAAGACGGTGCTGACCGACCCCCGGTTCAGCCGGGCCGCGGCGCAGGGCCAGGACCAGCCCCGCCTCCGCGAGGAGATGACCTACGAGGGCATCATCGGCCTCGACCCGCCGGACCACACCCGGCTGCGCAAGCTGGCCGGCAAGGCGCTGACCGCCCGCCGGGTCAACGAGATCCGCGCGGACGCGCAGCGGATCGCCGACGAGTACGTCGACGACATGATCGCCAAGGGGTCGCCCGGCGACCTTGTGGAGATGTTCGCGCTGCCCTTCCCGATCACGGTGATCTGCGAGCTGCTCGGCGTCCCGTTCGAGGACCGCGCCCAGTTCCGGATCTGGACCGAGGGGCTGACCAGCACCAGCGAGCAGCTCATGAGCTACGTCGAACAGCTCTTCGGCTACATGGGCAACCTGGTCGCCCAGCGCCGCGAGCAGCCCACCGACGACCTGCTCGGCGCGCTGGTCAAGGCCCGTGACGAGGGCGACCGGCTGACCGAGCAGGAGCTGCTCTCCATCGCCGGGGTCGGGCTGCTGCTCACCGGCGTCGAGACGGTCTCCACGCACATCCCCAACTTCGTCTACGCGCTGCTCACCCACCCGGAGCTGATGGCGCAGCTGCGCGCCGACCGGAGCCTGGTGCCGGCGGCCGTGGAGGAGCTGCTCCGGATGATCCCGCTCAACCCGGCCGCCATGTTCCCCCGCTACGCGGTGGAGGACGTGGAGCTGAGCGGGACCACCGTCCGCGCCGGGGAGCCGGTGCTGGTCTCCCTGCCCGGGGCCAACCGCGACCCGGAGGTCTTCGACAACCCGGAGACCTTCGACTTCACCCGGGAGCAGAACCCGCACGTCGCGTTCGGCCACGGCCCGCACCACTGCCTCGGCGCGCAGCTCGCCCGGATGGAACTCCAGGTGGCCCTGCACACCGTCCTGGACCGCTTCCCCGAGCTGCGCCTCGCCGACGGCGACGCCGGTGTGTCCTGGAAGTCCGGCCTGCTGGTGCGCGGCCCGAACCGGCTGCTGGTGGCCTGGTGAGCGCGGTGGACACCCGCTGGACGGTGACCGTCGACCGGGACGCCTGCATCGGCACCGGGGTCTGTGCCGGCGCGGCCCCCCGCCAGATCGAGATCCGCGACGGCAAGGCGTCCGCCCTGGCCCCGCAGACCCCGCCCGACGAGGCGGTCATCGACGCCGCCGACATGTGCCCGATGTCCGCGATCACGGTCCGCGACGCCGCCTCCGGCGCGCTGCTCGCGCCCGAGGAGTGAACCACCGCCCCGACCGGTGAACCCCACCGGTCGTCGTGAGGCCGCCGCGACCGGTCCCCCTACCGGTCGTGGCGGCCTCGCCGTGACCGGGCGCCGAAAGTCGACACACCGAGCCGGGCGTCGAACCCGGAGACCTAGTGGAGCGTGCCATGAGCGAGTCCGTGAACCCCACCGGTGCCCAGCCCGACGCGCTGTCGGCACTGCGGCGGCGGCTGGAGGGCCGCACGGCCGACGAGCGGGACCGGGCGCTCACCGTCCTGGTCCGGGAGCAGGCCCGCGACGTGCTGCGGACCGTGCTGCCCGACGGCCCGGACGCGGTCGAGCCCGGTCGGCCCTTCCGCGACCTGGGCTTCGACTCGCTCGCCGCGGTCGAGCTGCACCGCCGGCTCACCGCCGCCACCGGGCTGGACCTGCCGGTCACCCTGGTCTTCGACCACCCGACGCCGCTGGCGGTCGGCCGGCTGCTGCGCAACCTGCTCGGCGGGGACGCGGCACCCGCCCCGCCCGCCGCGCCGCCGCGCCGGCCCACCGCCGACGACGAGCCGGTCGCCGTGGTCGGCATCGGCTGCCGCTACCCCGGCCACAGCACCTCCGCCGACGACCTGTGGCGGCTGGTCTTCGAAGGCCGGCACGTCATCGCCGACTTCCCGACCGACCGGGGCTGGGACACCGACGGGCTGTACGACCCGGACCCGGGCAAGCCCGGCAAGACCTACGTCCGCCAGGGCGGCTTCCTGGAGGGCGCGGCCGAGTTCGACGCGGAGTTCTTCGGCATCAGCCCGCGCGAGGCGATGACGATGGACCCGCAGCAGCGGCTGGTGCTGGAGACCGCCTGGGAGGCGCTGGAGGACGCCGGCATCGACTCGGCGTCGCTGCGCGGCAGCCAGACCGGCGTCTTCATCGGCGCCGAACCGCAGGAGTACGGACCCCGGCTGCACGAGGCCCCGGAGGGCCTGGACGGCTACCTGCTGACCGGCAACGCGCCGAGCGTGGTTTCCGGCCGGCTCGCCTACACCTTCGGCTTCGAGGGTCCGACGCTGACCGTGGACACCGCCTGCTCGGGTTCCCTGGTCGCCCTGCACCTGGCCTGCCAGGCGGTGCAGCGGGGGGAGTGCACCACCGCGCTCGCCGGTGGGGTCGCGGTGATGGTGCACCCGGGCGCGTTCACCGCGTTCAGCCGGCAGCGGGGTCTCGCCCCGGACGGCCTGTGCAAGCCGTTCGCGGCGGCGGCCGACGGCACCGGCTGGGCCGAGGGCGTCGGCATCCTGGTGCTGGAGCGGCTCTCCGACGCCCTCCGTCACGGCCACCGGGTGCTCGGGGTGATCCGCGGGTCGGCGATCAACCAGGACGGCGCGTCCAACGGGCTGACCGCCCCGAACGGGCCGGCCCAGCAGCGGGTGATCCTGTCCGCGCTGGCGTCGGCCGGGCTGGCCCCCACCGACGTCGACCTGGTCGAGGCGCACGGCACCGGCACCCGGCTCGGCGACCCGATCGAGGCGCAGGCGATCATCGCCACCTACGGCCGGGACCGCCCCGCCGACCGGCCGCTCTGGCTCGGCTCGCTGAAGTCCAACATCGGCCACTCGCAGGCCGCCGCCGGTGTCGCCGGTGTGATCAAGGTGCTGATGGCGATGCGGCACCGGGTGCTGCCGCGCACCCTGCACGTCGACGCGCCCACCCCCAACGTCGACTGGTCCGCCGGGACCGTCGCCCTGCTCACCGAGGCCCGCCCGTGGGACGACCCGGGCCACCCGCGCCGGGCCGGGGTCTCCTCGTTCGGGGTCAGCGGCACCAATGCGCACGTCATCGTCGAGGAGCCGCCGGCCGTCGCCGACGGGGCCGTCGCCGAGGTGCCGCAGGTGCCCAGCGAGGTGCTGCCGGTGGTGCTCTCCGCCCGCAGCGGGGCGGCGCTGCGCGACCAGGCCGCCGCACTGCTCGCCGTGGTGGACACCGACGGGGACGCCCCGGAACTGCTCGACGTCGCGTACTCGTTGGCCACCACCCGGACCACGCTGGAGCAGCGGGCGGTGCTGGTGGCCGGGGACCGGGCGGGCGTGCTGCGGAACCTCGCCGCCCTCGCCGACGGCGGCAGCCCGTCCGACGGGCACCGGGGTCAGGCCACCGGTGGCGGGCTCGGCTTCCTGTTCACCGGCCAGGGCAGCCAGCGGCTCGGCGTCGGCCGGCGGTTGTACCGCAGCCACCCGGTCTACGCCGCCGCGTTCGACGACGCCTGCGGCTGGCTCGACCTGCAACTGGACGTGCCGCTGGCCGACGTGCTGTTCGCCGAGCCCGGCACCGCCGAGGCGGCCCTGCTCGACCAGACCGCCTACACCCAGTGCGCGCTGTTCGCCCTGGAGGTCGCCCAGTTCCGGCTGCTGGAGTCCTGGGGGATCCGGCCCGACCTGCTCGCCGGGCACTCGATCGGTGAGCTGGCCGCCGCCCACGTCGCCGGGGTGCTCTCGCTGGAGGACGCGGCGCTCCTGGTCGCCGCGCGCGGCCGGCTCATGCAGCAGCTCCCCGCCGAGGGCGCGATGGTCTCGGTGCAGGCCACCGAGGAGCAGGTCCGCCCGCTGCTCGCCGGCCGCGAGGCGCAGCTGGGCCTGGCGGCGGTGAACGGCCCGACCTCGCTGGTGCTCTCCGGGGACGAGGACGCCGTGCTGGAGGTCGCCGCCACCCTCGCCGCCGCCGGGCACCGGACGAAGCGGCTACGGGTCAGCCACGCCTTCCACTCGCCGCTGATGACGCCGATGCTCGCCGAGTTCGGCCGGCTGGCACACGTGCTCAGCTACCGTCCGCCGACCATCCCGGTCGTCTCCACGGTCACCGGCCGGCCGGTGCTCTCCGGTGAGCTGTGCGACCCCGAATACTGGGTGCGGCACGTGCGCGACAGCGTCCGGTTCGCCGACGCCGTCCGGGCCATGGCCGACGAGGGGGTCGACACCTTCCTCGAACTCGGGCCGGCCGGTGTGCTCTCCGCGATGGGTCCGGCCTGCCTGGGTGAGGACGCCGACGCGGTCTTCGTCCCGCTGCTGCGCGCCGACCACGACGAGGAGACCGCCGTCGTCGCCACCGTCGCCCGCGCCCACGTGCGGGGGGTGCCGGTGGACTGGACGGCGTTCTTCGCCGCCCGTGGGGCGCGGCGGGTCGCGCTGCCCACCTACCGGTTCCAGCGTCGCCGGTTCTGGATGGAATCCGGCGGCGGCAGCGCCGACGCGACCGGCTTCGGTCAGCTCGCCGCCGGCCACCCGCTGGTCGGCGCGGTGGTCGGCCTGGCCGGCGGTGACGGTGTGGTGCTCACCGGCCGGGTGTCGTTGCGCAGCCACCCGTGGCTGGCCGACCACACCATCTCCGGGGTGGTGCTGCTGCCCGGCACCGCCTTCGTCGAGCTGGCCGTGCGGGCCGGCGACCAGGTCGGCTGCCCGACCGTCGAGGAGCTGACCCTCCAGGCCCCGCTGGCGCTGGACGAGCGCGGCGTGGCCCTCCAGGTGGTCGTCGGGGTCGCCGACCCGGCCGGCCGTTGCCCGGTGGCCGTCTACTCCCGCCCCGACGGGGTCGACCCGGACGGGCAGCTCTGGACCCGTCACGTCAGCGGCTTCCTCGCCCCGCGGGCCGCCGACGCCGGGCAGCCGCTCACCGAGTGGCCGCCGCGCGACGCCCGGCCGGTCGACCTGGCCGGCGTCTACGCCGAGCTGGCCGGTCAGGGCTACGGCTACGGCCCGGTGTTCCAGGGGCTCAAGGCCGTCTGGCGACGTGGCCCCGAGGTGTACGCGGAGGTCGCGCTCCCCGCCGACAGCCGGGCCGAGGCGGCCCGCTTCGGCCTGCACCCGGCGGTGCTGGACGCCGCCCTGCACGCCATCGACGCGGCCCGCCGGGGTGAGCCCGCCGACGGCGAGGTGCGTATCCCGTTCGCCTGGAACGACGTCACCCTGCACGCCGCCGGTGCGGCCGAGGTGCGGGTCCGGATCGCCCCGGCCGCCGGGGACAGCGTGTCGGTGACCCTCGCCGACACCACCGGCGCACCGGTCGCCTCGGTGCGGTCCTTCGTCTCCCGGCCGGTCTCCACCGCGCAGCTCACCGCTGCCCGGGGCGGCTACCACGAGCGGCTGTTCCGGCTGGAGTGGACGACGCTGGGCCACCGGCCCGCCCCGGCGGGCACCCCCCGCTGGGTGGTGCTCGGCGACGAGCGGATCGGCACGGCGGTCCGGTACGCCGACCCGGCCGCGTTGGGCGCGGCGATCGACGCCGGTGCCACCGCCCCGGAGTGGGCGTTCGCCGGGGTCACCGCCGGTGACGTGCGGGCCGCCACCGCCGACGCGTTGGCGCTGCTCCAGCAGTGGCTGGCCGATCCGCGGCTGGCCGGTACCCGGCTGGTCCTCGTCAGCCGGGTCGACGACCTCGCCGCCGAGGCGGTCCGGGGTCTGGTCCGGGCCGCGCAGACGGAGAACCCGGACCGGTTCGTCACCGTCCAGCTCACCGACGCACCGGCGTCCTTGCTGGCCGCGGCCCTGGCCACCGGCGAACCGGAACTGCGGCTACGCGACGGCGAGATCAGTGTGCCCCGGCTCGCCCGGGTCGCCGTCGCCCCGGCCGCTCCGGCGGCTCCCGACGCCCCCCTGGCGGGTTCCGCCGCCGACGCGGCCACCGTCCCGGCGGGTTCCGCCGCCGACGCGGCCGGCGGCACCGGTGCCGCCGTCGGCAGCGGCTGGCCGACCGACGGTACGGTGCTGGTCACCGGGGGCACCGGTGGGCTCGGCGCGCACGTCGCCCGGCACCTGGCCGGGCGGCACGGCGTACGCCATCTGTTGTTGACCAGTCGCAGCGGCCCGGCGGCGGCCGGTGTGGCGGCGCTGCGCGCGGAGCTGGAGGCGGCCGGCGCGAGCGTCGAGGTGGCCGCCTGCGACGCCGCCGACGCCGACGCGTTGGCCGCCCTGCTCGCCGCCGTCCCGGCCGACCGGCCGCTGCGGGCGGTGGTGCACGCCGCCGGCATCGTCGACGACGGCACGATCGGCTCGCTCACCCCGGACCGGCTCGACGCGGTGCTGCGGGCCAAGCTGGACGGCGCGCGGCACCTCGACGCGCTGACCCGCGACGCCGACCTGACCGCCTTCGTGCTCTTCTCCTCCCTGGCCAGCCTGCTCGACTGCGCCGGGCAGGGCAACTACGCCGCCGCGAACGCCACCCTCAACGCGCTGGCCGTCGCCCGCCGGGCCGCCGGGCTACCCGCCGTCGCGCTCACCTGGGGGTTGTGGACCGGCGACAGCGGGATGGGCGGCAAGCTGGACGCCGCCGCCCTGCAACGGATCGAACGCTCCGGCATGCCCGGGCTCACCCCGGCGGAGAACCTGGCCCTGCTCGACGCGGCGCTCGGCGTCGACGAGCCGGTGCTCGCCCCGGTCCGGGTCGACCTGGCCGCGCTGCGCAACCGGCCGGACGGGGTGCCGGCGCTGCTGCGCGGCCTGGTGCCGCTGCCGGCCCGGCGTACCGCCCAGGCGGTCGGCCCGGCGGACGCGACGCAGGGGCTGGCCCGGCAGTTCGCCGGGATCAGCCCGGCCGAGCGGGACCGGTTCACCCTCGACCTGGTCCGCGAACACGTCGCCGCCGTGCTCGGGCACGACAGCGCGGACGCGATCGAGCCGCGCCGGGCGTTCAACGAGCTGGGCTTCGACTCGCTGGCCGCGGTCGAGCTGCGCAACCGGCTCAAGGCGGCCACCGGGCTGCGACTGCCGGCGACCCTGGCGTTCGACTACCCGACCCCGGCGGCGCTGGCCGAGTTCGTGGTCGCCACCGTGCTGGGCACCGGCGCGGACGTGGCGGCGTCGGAACCCGCGCCGGCCCCGTTCACCCAGGAGCCGATCGCGATCGTCTCGATGAGCTGCCGCTTCCCCGGCGGGGTGACCACCCCGGAGCAGCTGTGGACGCTGCTCGCCAACGGCACCGACGCGGTCTCCCCGTTCCCCACCGACCGGGGCTGGGACCTGGCCGGCATGTACGACCCGGAGCCCGGCAAGCCCGGCAAGACGTACTCGATGGAGGGCGGTTTCCTGCACGACGCGGCGGACTTCGACGCGGACTTCTTCGGGATCAGCCCGCGGGAGGCGACGGCGATGGACCCGCAGCAGCGGCTGATGCTGGAGACCTCGTGGGAGGTGCTGGAGCGGGCCGGGATCGACCCGACCTCGCTCAAGGGCAGCCCGACCGGCGTCTTCGCGGGTGTCATGTACCACGACTACGCGCTGCGGCTGCACCAGGTGCCCGACGAGCTGGCCGGCTACCTGGGCAACGGCAGCCTCGCCAGCATCGTCTCCGGCCGGGTGGCCTACACCCTGGGGCTGGAGGGGCCGGCGGTGTCGATCGACACGGCGTGTTCGTCGTCGTTGGTGGCGATCCACCTGGCGGTGCAGGCGCTGCGGGCCGGCGAGTGTTCGCTGGCGCTGGCCGGCGGCGTCACCGTGATGGCCACCCCGGACACGTTCCTCGACTTCAGCCTCCAGCGTGGCCTGGCCGCCGACGGCCGGTCGAAGTCCTTCGCCGCCGGGGCCGACGGCACCGGCTGGGGCGAGGGGGCCGGCATGCTGCTGTTGGAGCGGCTGTCCGACGCCGAGCGGCACGGCCATCAGGTGCTGGCGGTGATCCGGGGTTCGGCGACGAACCAGGACGGTGCGTCGAACGGGTTGACCGCGCCGAACGGTCCGTCGCAGCAGCGGGTGATCCGGCAGGCTCTGGCCTCGGCGGGGGGTATCCCGGCGACCGAGGTGGACGTGGTGGAGGCGCACGGAACCGGCACGGCGCTCGGTGACCCGATCGAGGCGCAGGCCCTGCTGGCGACCTACGGGCAGGGTCGGTCGGTGGACCGGCCGTTGTGGTTGGGGTCGATCAAGTCGAACATCGGGCACACGCAGGGCGCGGCCGGTGTGGCCGGCGTGATCAAGATGGTGTTGGCGATGCGCAACGACCTGCTGCCGCGCACCCTGCACGCCGACGAGCCGTCGCCGCAGATCGACTGGTCGGCCGGGGAGGTGCGGCTGCTGACCGAGGCGCGGCGGTGGCCGGAGTCGGACCGGCCGCGTCGGGCCGGGGTGTCGTCGTTCGGGATCAGCGGCACCAACGCGCACGTCATCCTCGAACAGGCCGCCCCGACGGCGCAGCCGCCGGCCGACACCCCCGAGCCCGTCGTCCCGGCGGTGCTGCCCTGGCTGCTGTCCGCCCGGTCGGTGGAGGCGCTGCGGGCGCAGGCGGACCGGATCGCGGCGACGGACGCCGACCTGGATGTGGCGTACTCGCTGGCCGTGACGCGGGCCGCGTTGGAACGCCGGGCGGTGGTGGTGGCCGGCACCGGCGCGGACGCGCTCCGTGTCCTGCGCTGCGTGGCGGACGGGACCGACCCGGCCGAGGTGGTGTACGGGTCGCCGTCGGCCGGGAAGCTGGCCGTGCTGTTCACGGGCCAGGGCGCGCAGCGGTGGGGGATGGGCCGTGAGCTGGCGGCGGCGTACCCGACGTTCGCGGAGGCCTTCGCGCGGGTGTGCGCCGAGCTGGACCCGAAGCTCGACCGGCCGTTGCGGGAGGTGCTGTACGAGCAGCCCGAGGCCGGCGACACCGCCCTGGTGGACCAGACCGTCTACAGCCAGGCCGCGTTGTTCGCCGTCGAGGTGGCGTTGTTCCGGCTGCTGGAGTCGTGGGGGATCCGGCCCGATCTGGTGGCCGGGCACTCGATCGGCGAGGTGACGGCGGCCCACGTGGCCGGGGTGCTGTCGCTGGCCGACGCGGCGACCCTGGTCGCGGCGCGGGGCCGGTTGATGCAGTCGATGCGGCAGGACGGCGCGATGGTCGCCGTCGAGGCGTCCGAGGCGGAGGTGCGTACGGCGCTGACCGGCCTGGAGGCGCGGGCGGGTGTCGCGGCGGTGAACGGCCCCCGGGCGGTGGTCGTCTCCGGCGACGCCGACGTGGTGGAGTCGGTCGCGGCGGAGCTGCGGGAGCGGGGTCGGCGGACGAAGCGGCTGCGGGTGAGTCACGCGTTCCACTCGCCACACATGGGACCGATGCTGACGGAGTTCCACGAGGTCCTCGCCGGTCTGACCTACGACCGGCCGCAGCTGCCGGTGGTGTCCAACGTGACCGGTGCGTTGGCGGACCCGGAGGAGCTGCGGAGCCCGGGTTACTGGGTGCGGCACGTCCGGGAGGCGGTGCGGTTCGGCGACGGGGTGGCCGCCCTGGAGGCGGCGGGGGTCACCACCTTCCTGGAGGTCGGCCCGGACGCGGTGCTCACCGCGATGGGCCGGGACTGTGTGACCGACGAGGACGCGGTGGCGCTGGTGCCGGTGCTGCGGGCCGGCCGGGACGAGCCGACGACCCTGCTGACCGCCCTGGCGACCCTGCACGCCCGGGGTGTCGCGGTGGACTGGCGGGCCTGGTTCGCGCCCACCGGCGCGCGGAGCACCGAGCTGCCCACCTACCCCTTCCAGCGTCGCCGTTACTGGATCAACGCGACCAGCGCGGCGACCGACGTGGCGTCGGTGGGTCTCGGGGCGGCGGGCCACCCGTTGTGGGGCGCGTCGGTGTCGATGGCCTCCTCGGGCGAGGTGCTGTTCACCGGCCGGTTCTCGGTGGACGACCACCCGTGGTTGGCCGACCACGCGGTCGCCGGCACGGTGCTGCTGCCCGGCACCGGCTTCGTCGAACTCGTGCTGCACGCCGGTGAGCACGTGGGGCTGCGGCACCTCGAGGAGCTGACCCTGCACGCCCCGCTGCCGCTGACCGGCGGTGGCGCGGTGCAGGTGCAACTGTTGATGACGGCCGACGACGGGACGCACCGGCGTAGCGTCACCGTGCACTCCCGTCCCGAGCACGCCGACCCGGACCTGCCGTGGACCCGGCACGCCAGCGCGGTGCTCGCCGACCCGCCGGCCGCTCCCACGTCCGACCTGACCGCCTGGCCGCCGCCGGGAGCGGTGCCCGTGCCGGTGACCGGGTTCTACGACGACCTGGTGGCGCAGGGGTACGAGTACGGTCCGGTCTTCCAGGGCGTGCAGGCCGTCTGGCGGGTCGGCGGGACGGTGTACGCGGAGGTGTCGTTGCCGGCGGAGGCGCACGCCGACGCGGCGCGCTTCGGGCTGCACCCGGCGCTGCTGGACGCGGCGCTGCACGTGGTGGGCATCGGCGAGGAGGCGTCGGCGGACCTGCCGCCGTCGGTGCCGTTCGCCTGGACGGACGTCACGCTGCACGCCACCGGTGCGACCGCGCTGCGGGTCCGGGTCACCCCGGCGGGCACCGGGGCGGTGTCGCTGCACCTGGCCGACCCGACCGGTGCGCCGGTGGCCGAGATCGGTGCGCTGGTGTCCCGGCCGGTGCAGCTCGCCGCCGTGGACGCCCCCGACGGCAACCTCTACCGGGTCGACTGGATCCCGGTGCCGGTGACCGACGCACCGGGCACCTCCTGGGCGTACCTGGAGGACCTGGCCGACGGGGCGCCGGAGCTGGTGCTCACCCGCCTCACCGAGCCGTCGGCCGGCCCGGACGGGGCCGTCGACGTCGAGTCGGCGTCGCGGGCCACCGCCGCGGCGGTGCTCGGGCTGCTCCAGCGCTGGCTGGCCGACCCCCGGTCGACCGAGTCCCGGCTGGTGGTGCTGACCAGCGGCGCGGCCGATGGCGTCACCGACCTGGTCAAGGCCCCGGTGTGGGGTCTGGTCCGGGCCGCGCAGGCGGAGAACCCCGGCCAGTTCGTGCTGGTCGACGCCGCCCCGGGAACCCCGGTCGAGGAGATCGTGGCGGCGGTCGGCACCGGCGAGCCGGAGCTGTCGTTGCGCGACGGGCAGGTACGGGTGCCACGGCTGGTCCGCGCCACCCCCGGCGGGACCGGGTGGCGGGCGCGCGGGCCGGTCCTGGTGACCGGCGGCACCGGCGTGCTGGGCTCGCTGGTCGCCCGGCACCTGGTCACCGCGCACGGTGTCCGTGACCTGGTGCTGGTCTCCCGACGCGGACCGGACGCCCCGGGGGCCGCCGGGTTACGCGAGGAACTGGCCGGGCTCGGGGCCGCCGTCGAGGTGGTCGCGTGCGACCTGGCCGACCGGGACGCGGTGGCCGCCCTGGTGGACGGGATCACCGGGCTGGCGGCGGTGGTGCACACCTCCGGCGTCCTCGACGACGGGTTGACGACCTCGCTCACCGTGGCGCAGCTCGACGCCGTCTGGCGGGCGAAGGCCACGCCGGCCTGGCACCTGCACGAGTTGACCCGGGACCGGGACCTGTCGGCGTTCGTCCTCTTCTCCTCGGCCGCCGGTGTGGTGGACGGTTCCGGGCAGGGCAACTACGCCGCGGCCAACGTGTTCCTCGACGCCCTCGCCGAGCACCGGCGCGGGCTCGGTCTCGCGGCGACCGCGCTGGCGTGGGGGCTGTGGGAGGAACGCAGCGGGATGACCGCGCACCTCGGCGAGGCCGACCTGGCCCGGATGGCCCGTTCCGGCATCCTGCCCATCAGTTCCGCGCAGGGCCTGGCGTTGCTGGACGCGACGGTCGACGCCGAAGCGCCGGTGTTCGTGCCGGTCCGGTTGGACACCGCCGCGCTGCGCGCCCAGGGCCAACAGCTGCCGGCGCTGTTCCGGGGTCTGGTCCGGCTGCCGGCCCGGCGGGCCGCCGGGGCGGGCGCGACGCCGGCCGGCGGGTCGGCGCTGCACCGGCGGCTGGCCGGTCTGACCGACGTCGAGCAGCGGCACCTGCTGCTCGACCTGGTCCGGGTCGACGTGACCGCGGTCCTCGGCCACGACAGCCCGGCCAGCGTGGAACCCACCCGTGCGTTCCGGGAGATCGGCTTCGACTCGCTGGCCGCGGTGGAGCTGCGCAACCGGCTGAACACCGCGACCGGGCTGCGGCTGCCGGCCAGCCTGGTGTTCGACTACCCGAACCCGACCGCGCTCGCCGACTACCTGCACACCCGGCTCGTCGGGGCGGCCACCCCGGTCGCGGCGACCGTCGCCACCGCGGTCGCCGCCGACGAGCCGGTCGCCATCGTGGCGATGAGCTGCCGCTATCCCGGGGGCGTGGGTACCCCCGAGGAGCTGTGGCAGCTCCTCGTCGACGGCGGCGACGCGATCACCCCGTTCCCCACCGACCGGGGCTGGGATCTCGACAACCTCTACGACCCGGAGCCCGGCAAGCCCGGCAAGACGTACTCGATGGAGGCCGGCTTCCTGCACGACGCGGCCGACTTCGACCCGGACTTCTTCGGGATCAGCCCCCGGGAGGCGGTCGCGATGGACCCGCAGCAGCGGCTGCTGCTGGAGACCTCGTGGGAGGCGTTGGAACGGGCCGGGATCGACCCGACCTCGCTGCGCGGCAGCCTCACCGGGGTCTTCGCCGGGGTGATGTACCACGACTACGCCAGCCGGTTGCCGGAGGTCCCCGAGGACCTGGTCGGTTACCTGGGCAACGGCAGCATGGCCAGCGTGGCCTCGGGTCGGATCTCGTACACCCTGGGGTTCGAGGGGCCGGCGGTCAGCGTCGACACGGCGTGTTCGTCGTCGTTGGTGGCGATCCACCTGGCGGTGCAGGCGCTGCGGGCCGGCGAGTGTTCGCTGGCGCTGGCCGGCGGCGTCACCGTGATGGCCGCGCCGGACACCTTCGTCGAGTTCAGCCTCCAGCGTGGCCTGGCCGCCGACAGCCGGGTCAAGTCCTTCGCGGCCGGGGCGGACGGCACGGTGATGTCCGAGGGCGTCGGCATGCTGCTGTTGGAGCGGCTGTCCGACGCCGAGCGGCACGGTCACCACGTGCTGGCGGTGATCCGGGGTTCGGCGATCAACCAGGACGGTGCGTCGAACGGGTTGACCGCGCCGAACGGCCCGTCGCAGCAGCGGGTGATCCGGCAGGCCCTCGCGGCGGCCGGCGGGATCCCGGCCACCGAGGTGGACGTGGTGGAGGCGCACGGCACCGGCACCAGCCTCGGCGACCCGATCGAGGCGCAGGCCCTGCTGGCTACCTACGGGCAGGACCGGTCGGCGGACCGGCCGTTGTGGTTGGGGTCGATCAAGTCGAACATCGGGCACACCCAGGGTGCGGCCGGTGTGGCCGGCGTGATCAAGATGGTGTTGGCGATGCGCAACGACCTGCTGCCGCGCACCCTGCACGCCGACGAGCCGTCGCCGCAGATCGACTGGTCGGCCGGGGAGGTGCGGCTGCTGACCGAGGCGCGGCGGTGGCCGGAGTCGGACCGGCCGCGTCGGGCCGGGGTGTCGTCGTTCGGGATCAGCGGCACCAACGCGCACGTCATCCTCGAACAGGCACCCCCGGCGGAAGAGCCGTCGGCCGACACCCCCGAGCCGGCGGTGCTGCCCTGGGTGCTGTCGGCCCGTACCGACCAGGCCCTGCGGGAGCAGGCCGCCCGGGTGGCCGCCGTGGCCGTCGACGAGGACACGCGGGCCGGTGACCTGGCGTACGCGCTGGCGAGCGGGCGGGCGGTGCTGGACCGGCGGACGGTGCTGGTCGGCGACCGGGCCGACTTCGTCGCCGGGGCACGGGCGTTCGCCGAGGACGGCGTCGCCCCCGGCGTGCTGCGGGGCGGCACCGTCTTCGTCTTCCCCGGCCAGGGCTCGCAGTGGCTCGGCATGGCGGTGGAGCTGATGGACTCGTCGCCGGTGTTCGCCGAGCGGATCGCCGAGTGCGGCGCGGCGCTGTCCGAGTTCGTGCGGTGGCGGCTGGCCGACGTGTTGCGGGGCGTCGAGGGTGCGCCGTCGACGGACCGGGTGGACGTGGTGCAGCCGGTGCTCTGGGCGGTGATGGTGTCACTGGCCGGGCTGTGGCGTTCGTACGGCGTACGGCCGGACGCGGTGATCGGCCACTCGCAGGGTGAGATCGCCGCCGCCGTGGTGGCGGGCGGTCTGTCCCTGCGGGACGGCGCCGCGGTGGTGGCGCTGCGGAGTCTGGCGATCGCGGAGGAGCTGGCGGGCCGGGGCGCGATGGCCTCGGTCGGCCTGCCCGAGCGGCTGGTGGCCGAGCGGCTGGCCGGCTACGCCGGGCGGATCTCCGTCGCCACCGTCAACGGCACCTCCTCCGTCGTCGTCTCCGGCGACCCGGACGCGGTCGACGACCTGGTCGCCGTCCTCACCGCCGAGGGCGTCCGGGCCAAGCGGGTCAACGTCGACTACGCCTCGCACTCCGCCCAGGTCGAGCGGATCGAGCAGCGGCTGCTCGACGTCCTCGCCGGGATCACCCCCCGCGCCGGCAACGTGCCGTTCTACTCGACGGTCAGCGCGGGTGTCCGCGACACCGCCGGGCTGGACGCCGGGTACTGGTACACCAACCTGCGGCAGACGGTCCGGTTCGAGGAGACCACCCGGGTCCTGCTGGGCGCGGGCATGCGGGTGTTCCTGGAGTGCAGCGCCCACCCGGTGCTGACCATGGGGATCGAGGAGACCGCCGCCGACGCGGGCGTCGAGGTGGCTGCCGTCGGCTCGCTGCGCCGGGACGAGGGCGGCCTGCGCCGGTGGCTGACCTCGCTGGGCGAGGCGTTCACCCGGGGCGTGGCGGTGGACTGGTCGCCGGTGCTGCCGGCGCGTCCCCGTGGCGAGGTGCCGCTGCCCACCTACCCGTTCCAGCGCCGCCGGTACTGGATCGACGCCACCGGCGGCACCGCCGACCTGGCCGCGGCCGGGCTCGGCTCCGCCGGCCACCCGCTCTGGGGCGCGGCGGTCGGCATGGCCTCCTCCGGTGAGGTGCTCTTCACCGGCCGGATCTCCCTGGACACCCACCCGTGGCTGGCCGACCACGCCGTCAACGGCACGGTGCTGCTGCCCGGCACGGCCTTCGTCGAGCTGGTGCTGCACGCCGGTGACCACGCCGACGTCGGCCACCTCGACGAGCTGACCCTGCACGCCCCACTGGTGCTGCCCGAGCGGGGGGCCGTCCAGGTGCAGCTCCTGCTGGGCGCTCCCGACGACACCGGCCGGCGCACGGTCACCGTGCACTCCCGGCCGGAGCACACCGGGAGCTGGACCCGGCACGCCACCGGCATCCTCTCCGCCGACGACACCGGGGCCGCGTTCGACCTGACCGCCTGGCCGCCGCCGGGTGCCGTGCCGGTGCCGGTCGCCGGCCTGTACGACGACCTGGTGGCCCAGGGCTACGAGTACGGCCCGGTGTTCCAGGGCGTCCAGGCCGCCTGGCGGGTCGGTGACGTGGTGTACGCCGAGGTGGCGTTGCCGGAGGAGGCGCACGCCGAGGCGGCCCGCTTCGGCCTGCACCCGGCGCTGCTGGACGCCGCCCTGCACGCGGTGGGGCTCGGCGAGCCGGTGCCCGCCGGTCGACCGCCGTACCTGCCGTTCGCGTGGACCGGGGTGAGCCTGCACGCCACCGGCGCCACCGCGCTGCGGGTGCGGATCACCGCCGCCGGACCGGAGACCGCCACCCTGCACCTCGCCGACGTGCACGGTGCCCCGGTGGCCGTCGTCGGCGCGCTCGTCTCCCGTCCGGTCCAGCTCACCGCCGCCGGCCCGACCGAGGGTGACCTCTACCGGGTCGACTGGACGGCCGTCCCCACCGGCACCGCCACCGAGTCGTGGGGTTACCTCGAAGGGATCGGCCTGGGCGTCCCCGACGTGGTGCTCGCCCCGCTCACCCCGGCCGGCGACGACCCCGACCGGGCCGCCGCCGCCCACCGGGCCACCGCGGAGACGCTGGCCCTGCTCCAGTCCTGGCTCGCCGATCCGGCGCAGGCCGCGGCCCGGCTGGTGGTGGTCACCCACGGTGCCGTCGACGGCGGCACCGACCTCGCCCACGCCCCGGTGTGGGGTCTGGTACGGGCCGCGCAGGCGGAGAACCCGGACCAGTTCGTGCTGGTGGACGCGGACCCGGAGACCCCGGTGGAGGAGATCCTGGCCGCGGTGGGCACCGGTGAGCCGGAGCTGTCGTTGCGGGACGGGCAGGTCCGGGTGCCCCGGCTGGTCCGGGCGGCGGGTGCGGACGGGACCTGGCGGGCCGAGGGTCCGGTGCTGGTGACCGGTGGCACGGGCGTGCTCGGGGCGTTGGTGGCCCGGCACCTCGTCGCCGGCCACGGCGTCCGGGACCTGGTGCTGGTGTCGCGGCGGGGGCTGGCCGCCCCCGGGGCGGTCGAGCTGCGCGACGAGTTGACCGCGCTCGGCGCGGACGTCGAGGTGGCCGCCTGCGACCTGGCCGACCGGGCGGCCGTCGCGGCCCTGCTGGACGGCATCCCCACCCTGTCCGCCGTGGTGCACACCACCGGCGTGCTGGACGACGGGCTGCTGGCCACGCTGACCCCGGCGCAGCTCGACGCGGTCTGGCGGGCCAAGGCCACCCCGGCCTGGCACCTGCACGACCTCACCCGCGACCGGGAACTGTCCGCGTTCGTGCTGTTCTCCTCCGCCGCCGGGGTGCTCGACGGGGCCGGGCAGGGCAACTACGCCGCCGCCAACGTCTTCCTCGACGCCCTGGCCGGGCACCGGCGGGCGCTCGGCCTCCCCGCGGTCTCGCTGGCCTGGGGCTTCTGGGAGCAGCGCAGCGGGATGACCGCGCACCTCGGGGAGGCGGACGTGGCCCGGATGGCCCGTTCCGGCATCCTGCCGATCGCCTCGGAGCAGGGTCTGGCCCTGCTCGACGCGGCGGTCGCCGCCGACGGGCCGGTGCTGGTTCCGGTCCGGTTGGACACCGCCGCGCTGCGGGCCCAGGGCCAGCAGTTGCCGGCGCTGTTCCGGGGGCTGGTCCGGCTGCCCGCCCGACGGGCGGCGGCCACCGGGTCCGCCCCGGCCACCGGCTCCGGCCTGCACCGGCAGCTCGCCGCCCTCGGCCCGGACGACCAGCGAAGGATGCTGCTCGACCTGGTCCGGGCCGCCGTCGCGGCGGTCCTCGGTCACGACAGCGGTACCGCTGTCGACCCGACCCGGGCGTTCAAGGAACTCGGGTTCGACTCGCTCGCCGCCGTCGAACTGCGCAACCGGCTGAACACCGCCACCGCGCTGCGGCTGCCGGCCACCCTGGTCTTCGACTACCCGAACCCGACCGCGCTCGCCGACCACCTGCACGAGACGGTCGTCGGTGGCCCGGTCGACGTGGCCCGGGCCGACGCCCCCCGGCCGGTGGCCGACGAGCCGATCGCGATCGTGGCGATGAGCTGCCGCTTCCCCGGTGGGGTACGCAGCCCGGAGGACCTGTGGCAGCTCCTGCTCGACGGGGCGGACGCCATCTCGGCGTTCCCCACCGACCGGGGCTGGGACCTCGACGCCCTGTACGACCCGGAGCCCGGCAGGCCCGGCCGGACGTACTCGACGGAGGGTGGTTTCCTCTACGACGCGGCCGACTTCGACCCGGACTTCTTCGGGATCAGCCCCCGGGAGGCGACCGCGATGGACCCGCAGCAGCGGCTGCTGCTGGAGAGCTCGTGGGAGGCGTTGGAGCGGGCGGGTATCGACCCGTTGTCGCTCAAGGGCAGCCCGACCGGCGTCTTCACCGGCGTCATGTACCACGACTACGGCAGCCGGCTGCCGTCCGTACCGGATGAGCTGGCCGGTTACCTGAGCAACGGCAGCATGTCCAGTGTGGCGTCCGGCCGGGTCTCGTACACCCTGGGGTTGGAGGGGCCGGCGGTCAGCGTCGACACCGCCTGCTCGTCGTCGCTGGTCGCGGTGCACCTGGCCGTGCAGGCGCTGCGGTCGGGGGAGTGCTCGCTGGCGCTGGCGGGCGGGGTGACGGTGATGTCCACCCCGGCCACCTTCGTCGAGTTCAGTCTCCAGCGTGGACTCTCCGCCGCCGGGCGGTGCCGGTCCTTCGCGGCGGGCGCGGACGGCACGACGATGTCCGAGGGCGTCGGGATGCTGCTGCTGGAGCGGCTCTCCGACGCCGAGCGGCACGGTCACCGGGTGCTGGCGGTGGTCCGTGGCTCGGCGGTCAACCAGGACGGCGCGTCCAACGGGTTGACCGCGCCGAACGGCCCGTCGCAACAACGGGTGATCCGGCAGGCGCTGGCCGCCGCCGACGTCCCCGCCGACCAGGTCGACCTGGTGGAGGCGCACGGGACCGGCACCACGCTGGGCGATCCGATCGAGGCGCAGGCGTTGCTGGCCACCTACGGCCAGGGCCGCCCGGCGGACCGGCCGCTGTGGCTCGGCTCGGTGAAGTCGAACATCGGGCACACCCAGGGTGCGGCGGGTGTGGCCGGGGTGATCAAGGCGGTGCTGGCGATGCGCAACGACCTGCTGCCCCGGACGTTGCACGTGGACGAGCCGTCGCCGCAGGTGGACTGGTCGGCGGGCGAGGTGCGGCTGCTGACCGAGGCGCGGCGGTGGCCGGAGCTGGACCGGCCGCGGCGGGCCGGGGTGTCGTCGTTCGGGATCAGCGGCACCAACGCGCACGTCGTCCTCGAACAGGCCCCCCCGGTGACGGAACCGCCGGCCGACAAGCCCGCGACCGTCGCCCCGCCGGTGCTGCCGTGGCTGCTGTCCGCCCGGTCCGAGGAGGCGCTGCGGGTCCAGGCCGGTCTGGTCGCCGACACCGGTGCCCACCTCGACGTGGCGTACTCGCTGGCCACCACCCGGGCGGCGCTGGAACGTCGGGCCGTCGTGGTGGCCGCCGAGGGCCAGGACGCGCTCCACGCCCTGCGGGACCTGGCCCGGGGCGGCGATCCCGCCGAGCTGGTCCGGGGCACGCCGTCGGCAGGGAAGCTCGCCATGCTCTTCACCGGCCAGGGCGCCCAGCGTCTCGGCATGGGCCGTGAGCTGGCCGCCGCGTACCCGGCGTTCGCCGAGGCGCTCGCGGAGGTCAGCGCGCACCTGGACGCGAAGCTCGACCGCCCGCTGCGCGAGGTGCTCTACACCGAGCCGGACGTGGCCGACGCGGCCCTGCTCGACCAGACCGTCTACAGCCAGAGTGCGCTGTTCGCCGTCGAGGTGGCCCTGTTCCGCCTGCTCGACTCGTGGGGGATCCGGCCGGACCTGGTCGCCGGGCACTCCATCGGCGAGGTCGCCGCGGCCCACGTCGCCGGGGTGATGTCGTTGCCCGACGCCGCCACCCTGGTCACCGCCCGGGGACGGCTGATGCAGAGCATGCGCGAGGACGGCGCGATGGTGGCGGTCGAGGCGTCCGAGGCGGAGGTCCGCCGGGAGCTGGCCGGACGGGAGGCGGAGCTGGGCATCGCCGCGGTCAACGGGCCGCACGCGGTGGTGGTCTCCGGTGACCACGACGCCGTGGGCGCGATCGCCGACGGCTGGCGGGCCAGGGGACGTCGGACCAAGCGGCTGCGGGTCAGCCACGCCTTCCACTCCCCGCACATGGAGCCGATGCTGGCCGAGTTCCACCGGATCCTCTCCGGTCTGGCCTTCGCCCCGCCGAGGGTGCCGGTGGTCTCCAACCTGACCGGTCGACTCGCCGACCCGGACGAGATCTGCGATCCGGGCTACTGGGTGCGGCACGTCCGGGAGGCGGTCCGGTTCGGTGACGGCATCGCCACCCTGGAGGCTGCCGGCGTCACCACGTACCTGGAGGTCGGCCCGGACGCGGTGCTCACCGCGATGGGCCGGGACTGCGTCACCGACACCGACCGGGCCGCCCTGGTGCCGGTGCTGCGGGGCGGCCGGGACGAGGCGGCGACCCTGCTGACCGCCGTCGCCACCCTGCACACCCGGGGTGTCCCGGTGGACTGGCGGGCCTGGTTCGCGCCCACCGGCGCCCGGGTCACCGAACTGCCGACGTACCCGTTCCAGCGGCGTCGGCTCTGGCTGGACGCCCCGGCGGGCGGCGGCGACGTGCCGGGCCTCGGCCAGCGCCCCGCCGCCCACCCGCTGCTCGGCGCGGTGGTCGGCCTGGCCGACGCCGACGGCACCGTGCTGACCGGCCGGCTCTCGCTGCGGACCCATCCGTGGCTGGCCGACCACGCCCTCGCCGGGACGGTGCTGCTGCCCGGGACGGCGTTCGTGGAACTGGCCGTGCACGCCGGTGACCAGGTCGGCTGCGCCCTGGTGGAGGAGCTGACCCTGCAGGCGCCGCTGACCGTCCCGGACCGGGGCGGGGTGGACCTCCAGGTGGTGGTCGGTTCGCCCGACGGGACGGGCCGGCGTCCGGTCACCGTGCACTCCCGGCCGGCGGACGCGGCCGACGGGTGGACCCGGCACGCCACCGGCGTGCTGGCCCCGGTGACGCCCGCCGCACCCGCCGCCCCGGTCGGGGACACCTGGCCGCCGGCCGGTGCCACCCCGGTCGACCTGGACGGGCACTACGACCGGCTCGCCGACGCCGGATACCACTACGGACCGCTGTTCCAGGGGTTGCGGGCCGCCTGGCGACAGGGCGACGAGGTGTACGCCGAGGTGGCGCTCCCCGAGGACGCCTGGTCCTCGGCCGGGCGGTTCGGCCTGCACCCGGCGCTCTTCGACGCGGTGCTGCACGCCCTGGACATGGCCGGGCCGGACCGGCCCGACGACGGCCGGCTCGACGTGCCGTTCGCCTGGCGGGGCGTGGCCCTGCACGCCAGCGGCGCGGCGGCGCTGCGGGTCCGGCTGACCCGGACCGGCCCGGAGGAGATCGCCGTCGAGCTCGCCGACGCCGACGGTGTTCCGGTCGCCTCGGTCGCCTCGCTGGTGGTCCGGCCGCTCGCGGCCGACCGGCTCGGCACGGCCGGCGCCGGCCACCGTTCCGCGTTGTACCAGGTCCTCTGGACCCCGGTGCCGACCCCGCAGGTCGGGCCGACCGACGGTACGGTGGTGCTCGGCGACACGGATCCGGGCCTCGGGGTGCCGTGTCATCCGGATCTCGTCGCGCTGGCGGCCGAGGTCGAGCGGACCGGGGCCGTGCCGCAGACCGTCGTGGTGCCCTGGCGGGCGGCGGCGGACTCGACGGTCCCGGCGACCGCCGGGGCGTTGGACCTGCTCCAGCGGTGGCTCGCCGACGACCGGTTCACCGGGGCGCGGCTGGTGCTGGTGACCACCCGGGCGGTCGCCACGGGCGAGGGTGAGGACGTGCTCCGGCCGGTGGACGCCACGGTCTGGGGTCTGGTCCGGGCCGCCCAGGAGGAGAGTCCGGGCCGGTTCGTCCTGGTCGACGTGGACGACGTGGACCCGGCGGGGCTGCGCGCGGCGCTCGCCGCGACTGCCGAGCCGCAGCTCGCGGTACGCTCCGGCGGGCTGTTCGCCCCCCGGCTCGCGCCGCTGCCGGTGCCCGCCGGTGAGCCGCCGACCGGTCCGGATCCGGACGGCACCGTGCTGGTCACCGGCGGTACCGGCGGACTGGGTCGGCTGGTCGCCGAGCACGCCGTGACCCGGCACGGGGTGCGGCGGCTGCTGCTGGTCAGCCGCCGTGGCCCGGCCGCGCCCGGTGCGGACGAGCTGGTCGCCCGCCTGTCGGCGGCCGGTGCGCAGGTGACGGTGGTCGCCTGCGACCTGGCCGACCGGTCGGCGGTGGCGGACCTGCTCGACGGGGTGCCCGCCGAGCACCCGCTGACCGGGGTGGTCCACGCCGCCGGTGTGCTCGACGACGGGCTGCTGCCGGCGCTCACCGACGAGCGGCTGGCGGCGGTCCTGGCCCCCAAGGCGGAGGCCGCGCGTCACCTGCACGAGTTGACCCTGCACCTGCCGTTGCGCTGGTTCGTCCTGTTCTCCTCGGCGGCGGCCACGCTGGGTGGTGCCGGTCAGGCCAACTACACCGCCGCCAACGCCTACCTGGACGCCCTCGCCCAGCACCGCCGGGCGCACGGGCTGGTGGGCACCTCGTTGGCCTGGGGCCTGTGGGCCGAGTCGGGCAGTGGGATGACCGGTCACCTGGGCGAGGCGGACCTGCGCCGGATGGCGCGGTCCGGGGTGACCGCGTTGTCCACCGTGGACGCGTTGGCGCTGTTCGACGCGACCACCCGGTCGGTCCCGGCGCTGGCGCTCCCGGTCCGCCTCGACCTGGCCGCGATCCGGGCCCGGAGCGAGGGGGTGCCGCCGCTGCTGCGCGGTCTGGTGCGCGCCCCGGCGCGGCGGGCGGCGGGCGGCCCGGCGGCCGGGGAACGGTCGCTGGCCGACCGGCTGGCCGGCCTGCCGGCGGAGGAGGCCGACCGGCTGGTCACCGAGCTGGTCCGGGGGCAGGCGGCCGAGGTGCTCGGCCATGCCCGTCCACACGTGGTCGACATGGACCGGGGCTTCCTGGAGCTGGGGTTCGACTCGCTGGCCGCCGTGGAGTTCCGCAACAGCCTCGGTGCGGCCACCGGCCTGAGGCTGTCCGCGACGCTCATCTACGACCACCCCAGTCCGGCGGCGGTGGCCCGGTTCGTGCGGGCGGAGCTGACCGGCGACCTGCCGGCCGCCCCCTCGCTGGAGGCCGAGCTGGCCCGGCTGGAGGCGCTGCTGGACGGCACGGTGCCCGACGAGGCGGAGCGGGGCCGGATCACCGTCCGCCTCCAGGGGCTGGTGGCCCGGTGGAACTCGGCGTACGGAGCGGCCGCCGTGGAGCCGGCGGCCCGGGACCTGGCGTCGGTCTCCGCCGACGAGTTGTTCGACATCCTCGACGACGAGCTGGAGGCATCGGACTGACCTGCCTCCGTCGGGCCGGCCCGGGGTCCGTCGACGCCCATGGCGTTCGGCGGGCCTCGGGCTTCCTCCCCGGAGAAGGGTGGGTATTTGTCCACCTTCGGCGTGGGTCCACGACCGTATCGCGTCACCAGGTGACCTCGTACGGTAGTGGTCGGCGGCTGGAGGCGTCGGTTCGCCGCAGGTGCCACCAGGGTGGACACGGGGAGGCAGGGAGGATGCGGGTGCGACTCGAACAGGGGATCGTCGCCAAGGTCACCCGGAGCGGGCAGCTTGAGCTGACCTGCGAACAGGACGGACTGCGGTACCGGTTCGGGGCGACCGCCGCGGCGATGTGGATCGCGTTGCAGCAGCAGGGTGGCTCACCGGAGCGCGCGGCCGGGGTCCTCGCCCGACAGTGGGCGGCCGACCCGGTGGTCACCCGACGGGATTTCGACGTCTGGCTGGAGGATCTGCTCCGTGCCGGTCTGGTGCGGGTGGAGTGACGCCGACGACCGGTGACCCCTACCGGCCCCCTGCCGGCGGGGTGGTCGTCGGACCGGGGCGGACCGGACCCCTGTTCCGGGCGGGGTCAGTCGTCGGTGGGGTCGTTGATCGCGCCGACGATCAGTTGCAGCGCCCCGGCCAGTTCCTTGCCGGACGGGGCGGCCTCGGGGTCGAGCAGCCGCTGCACCGTCAGACCGATCATCAGGGCCAGCAGGAAGGAGCCGAGGGCCCTGCGGGTCGCGTCGCTGACGTTCTCGCCACCGTTGCGGATGACGAAGGCGGCCAGCGCCGGGCGGGCCCGGGCGTAGCTGTCGGCCAGTTGCTCCCGCAGCACCGGCAGGTGTTCGGCCAGCGCGAACGCCTCGATCCCCGCGACCCAGAGCGGCCGGTGCGTGCCGAAGGACTCCACCAGGCCGGACCACATCGACTCCAGCCGGTCCAGCAGGTCGGGCTGGGTGCCGTCGCGGAGCACCCGGTCGATCTCGACCCCCCACTCCTCGAACGCCTGCACCAGGGCGGCGGTCAGCAACGCCTCTTTGGAGCCGAAGTGGTAGCCGATCGATGCCAGGTTGGTGTCTGACGCGGCAACGATGTCCCGGGCGGTGGTGCGCGTGTAGCCGCGCTCGTACAGGCAGACTCTGGCCCCTGCCAGCAGGCGTTCCCGATGACCCACGGGCGTCACCCTACTCGGAACCACCCCCTAATTCACCCATCGGATGTATACGTCTGTATAAATTCGATGGTAGCTTTCGGCCATGGCTACAGCGCAGGCAAAGGCCGGTCGTCGCGAGTGGACCGGCCTCGCGGTCCTCGTCCTGGTGACCCTGATCATCAGCATGGACATGACCGTGCTGTCGTACGCCCTGCCGTTCATCACGGCGGACCTGGAACCGACCGGCAGTCAGCTCCTCTGGATCACCGACGTCTACGCCTTCGTGCTGGCCGGCCTGCTGATCCCGATGGGCACGCTGGGGGACCGGATCGGCCGCCGCCGGCTGCTGATGATCGGTGCGGCGGTGTTCGGGGTGGCCTCCGCGGCCACGGCCCTGTCCACCAGCCCCGGCATGCTGATCGGCACCCGGGCGGTGATGGGCGCCGCCGGGGCGACCCTGATGCCGTCGACCATGTCGTTGATCCGCAACATGTTCCACGACGAGAACGAGCGCCGGGCCGCGATCGGGCTCTGGGCGGCGGGGTTCTCCGCCGGCGGCGTCATCGGCCTGGTGGCCGGGGGCGCGCTGTTGCAGTACTTCTCCTGGGGCACGGTCTTCGAGATCAACGTGCCGATCATGCTGCTCCTGCTGGTGCTCGCCCCGTTGCTGCTGCCGGAGTTCCGTAACCCGGCGGCCGGGCGGCTCGACCTGCTCAGCACGGTGCTGGCCTTCCTCGCCGTACTGCCGATGATCTGGGGCATCAAGCAGTTCGCCGAGGACGGCGTCGACTGGCCCCAGGTGTCCGGGGTGGTCGGTGGGCTGGTCCTGCTCACCGTCTTCGTGCTGCGCCAGCGGCGGGTCGCCGATCCGGTGATCGACGTCCGGCTGTTCCGCGCCCCGGCGTTCAGCGCGGCGGTGGTGATGAACGTGCTCGCCAACTTCGCGCTGGTCGGTTTCATGTTCTTCATCAGCCAGTACCTCCAGCTGGTGCTCGGGCTGCGGCCGTTCAGCGCCGGCCTCTGGTCGCTGCCGGCGGCGGGCGCGGCGGGTGTCGGCGCGGCGGTGCTGGCCCCGATGCTGGCGCAGCGTTTCCGGCGGGCCTACGTCGCCGCCGGCGGCCTGCTGGTCGGGGCCGCCGGCTGCCTGGTGCTCGCCCAGGTCGGCGACGAGGTGGGCTTGACCCAGGTGGTGGTCGGCCAGGCCCTGATGACGGGCGGCATCGCGATGGTGCTGACCCTGAGCGCCGAGTTGATCGTCTCCACCGCGCCGCCGGAGCGGGCCGGTGCCGCCGCCGGGCTCTCCGAGACAGGCAGCCAGTTCGGTGCCGCGCTCGGCGTGGCGATCCTCGGCAGCATCGGGACGTTCGTCTACCGGCGGCAGCTCTCCGGGGCGGCCCCCGACGGCGTGCCGTCGGACTCCTGGGCCACCGCCCGGGAGACGCTGGGGGGCGCGGTCGAGGAGAGCCGGACGCTGTCCACCACCGCGGCGGAGACGCTGGTGGCGGTGGCCCGTGCGGCGTTCGCCGACGAGTTGCGGGTCGCCGCGGTCGTCTCGGCCGGCATCCTGGTGGTGACGGCGGTCCTGGCGGCCGTGCTGCTGCGCGACGTGGGCGCGTCGGTCCCCGGACAGCAGCCGGTCCCCGGGTCGGGCGACGCCGTGCCCCCTGCCGGCCCGACCCCGACCCCCGCGGCGGCCGGTGCCAGCGCGGCCCGCCCCGCTGCGGGACCGGCCGGGGCCCCGCCGGCAACCACTGCCGTCCCGGCCGATCCGGCTGCTGCGCCGGCCGACGCCACGGCGTCGGAGGACACGGCCACCGGGGGCACCGGCCGTGCCGACGCCACGGTGTCGGGGGACACGGCCACCGGGGGCACCGGCCGCGCCGAGGCCGGGCCGGGCACCGAGATCAGGATCGGACCGGAGTCGGCGGCGCCGGCCGGTGCCCGGCCGGCGCATCCGGTGTCCTGACGGCTGCTTCCCGGTCGGCCGCTGGCGTTCCGGTCCGGCGGGAGGGGCGGTCCGGGCCGCCGTGGGCCTAGGGGGCCGGGGTGCCGCCTAGGGGTTGTCCCGGTCCCCCGGTGTTCCTACGCTCGCTTCGTCGATGGCGGCGGCGTCCCGACGGGACGCCGCCACCCGGCACGGAAGTGACGATGACGCGGGTGACGCAGCGGCGCGGACGAGGCCGTCGATCCCGGGTCCGGGGCGGTCACGGTACGCCCGGACGGCCCGCGTCACCGGCGGGCGGGCCACCCCGACGACCCGCTACCGGCGGGGCCGGCCCGGGAGCCCCCGCCGTAGGCGTCCCGCTGCGGGCGGGCCCGCAGCGCCGATCCCCAGAGGAACAGTGATGACGGCAACGCTAGAGAACGACCTGTGGGTGCGACGGTTCCATCCGGCGCCGTCGAGCGCGCTCCGGCTGGTGGCGCTACCGCACGCCGGTGGTTCGGCCAGCTACCTGTTCCCGGTCTCCCGGGCACTCTCGCCCGGGGTCGAGGTGCTGGCGATCCAGTACCCGGGCCGGCAGGACCGCCGCCACGAGCCGGTGCTGGACACCGTCGCCGGCCTGGTCGACGGGGTGTTCGCCGCGCTGCGACCGTGGCTGGACCGGCCGGTGGCGATCTTCGGGCACAGCATGGGCGCGGTGCTCGGCTACGAGCTGGGGTTGCGGTTGCAGCGGGAGACCGGCCGGCCGCCGGTACGGCTGTTCGCGTCCGGTCGCCGGGCGCCGTCGCGGACCCGGGACGAGCGGTACGTGCACACCCGCGACGACGCCGGGGTGCTCCGGGAACTGGCCCGGCTCAGCGGGTCGGATCCTCGGGTGCTGGGTGACCCGGAGCTGCTGCCGATGATCCTGCCCGCGCTGCGCGGGGACTACAAGGCGGTGGAGACCTACCGGGCCGAGGAGGGAGCGCGGTTGGACGCGCCGATCACCGTGCTCACCGGCGACAGTGACCCGATGACCACCGTGGACGAGGCAGGCGACTGGCGGCTGCACACCACCGGCGAGTGCGACGTGCGGGTGTTCCGGGGTGGGCACTTCTTCCTGAACGAGCATGCCGCCGAGGTGATCCGGCTGATCGGCGACGAGTTGGGGCGACCGCTGCCCGAGGCCCCGGCGGGCTGAGCCGGACGACGGCGGAGCGGGACACCGGTCACCGGTGTCCCGCTCCGCCGTACTCGTGTTTTGACCATCGTGGGGATTTGTGGTGGTCGAGGTCTAGCGGAACAGGGAGAACCCTGTCCATGATCTGAGTTCTCACACAAAGATCATCAATGGGCAGGGTTCTCGATGAGGAGCGTAGCGGCTACCGGTGCCGGTGACAGCGAGCTGGGCCGGATCTTGTTGGATGCGTGGCGGCGGGAGTTGTACGAGGGTGTCCTCGTGTCGCGGTCGAGGACGTTGTTCTCGCTGGTCGATGAGCTGGCCGCGGACCAGGGACGGTGTGGCTGCCCGGCGCATCTGTCGCTGGGCACGGTCACCGGGCACGCCGCGGCGTACCGGGCGTTACGCGACGGCGAGATCGATACCGGCCGGGCGTTGCGGGCGGCGTGCCGGATCGCCGCTCGGTCCGGTCTGCCCCGGGTGTATGCCGTCGATACCACCGCGTGGCCCCGGCCGAACGCAGCCACCAGCCCGGACCGGCAACCGCAGTACACCCCAGGCGGCCCGCGTGGTGCGGCGCTGATCAAGACCGGGTGGCGGTATCAGCACGTCGTCCGGTTGACGCTGACCCCGGACTCGTGGGTCGTGCCGGTCCTGGCCGACCGCATCACCTCCGACGACGACCTGGTCGAGGTCACCGTCGGCCACATCGCACAGATCTGCGCAGCCGACGGCGCCCGCCCGGGCGACCCGTCGCTGTTCCTCCTCGATTCCGGCTATCCCGCGGCCCGGATCACCCACCTGATCCGCGAACGCAGGATTCCCGCGGACGTCCTGGTCCGCCTGGCGACCTCGCAGACCATGTGGACCAGACCCGAACACCGGGCCGCCCACCCACTCGGAGGCCGGCCCCGCCGACACGGATTCCGGCTGACCCTGCGCGAACCCGACCTGACCCCGGACGCCGGTGTCAGCGGACCACTCGACATCTACGGCACCGTCACCGTCCGGGCCTGGCACCAGGTCCACCCCAAACTCACCCGCGCCAGCCGCGGATTCACCGGCCAGACCACCCTCCCGATCGTGGAAGGCACCGTGCTCCTCGCCCGGGTCCAGCACCTACGCCCCAGCCGCCGCGCCGGCGACCTCGCACTCTGGTACTCCGGCACCCGCCGCGACCTGCTCACCCTTGTCATGACCTACCTGACCCGCTTCGACATCGAGCACTACTTCCGCCACCTGAAGACCACCGCCCACGCCCCGGACTTCCACCCCCGCCAACCCGACACCCTGACCACCTGGCTCCGCCTACACGCCTACGCCTACCTCCACCTGTTCTGCACCCGCACCCACCTCACCCACCACCGGCTGCCCTGGGAACCCACCACCACCACAACCCCCACCCCCGGCCAGACCCGCCGACAGGTTTCGCCCGCTCTCCGCAACGCCTGGCAACCACCAGGCCACCCGAAACCCGGACACCCCGGACCCGGACGCCCCGCCGGAAAACGCCGCAAACGCCGAACCCGCTACCCCGTCATCCGCCGCAACGCCATCCACAAGGGCAAATAACACCCCACCCCCACACCACCACGAACACCCACACCACACCACCACGAACACCCACACCACACCGCCAGACCACCCTGCCCACACAACGGTCAAAACACGAGGACGGCGGAGCGGGACACCGGTCACCGGTGTCCCGCTCCGCCGTACCGTCATTCGGCGATCTTCGTCCGCATGGTCCAGTGGTAGACCACCACCCGCGAGGCGTCGTCGTGGTCGCCGCGGCGTTCGAAGTGTTCGTACCCGCCGAGGTAGGGCACCTTGATGCGGCCGGTGCCGGCCAGCGCGCTGCGGGCCCGGTCGACCGCCGGCAGACCGACCGGGCCGCCCTCGAGCACCGCGTCGACGTGGCCGTCGCCGAACCGCCGCGCGCTGCTCACCGGTGCGAGATCATCCACGCTTTCCTCCTCGGCTGGGGGGCGGACACGCTTCCGGAAAACCGTGTTGTGCGTCACTGCCCTCGGATGTTCCAGCCTGGTGGCCGACGGGGCCGGCGTATACCCGGAGCGACCCCTAACTGGCCGGTCGGCAACGAGATTTCCGGGGCCGGTCAGCGTGCGGCCACTTTCCGGACCTGGCACGTCGCATTTGCGATCCCGAGCGCCGATGTCAGGGGTCCGACAGGATTGCAGGTGCCTTTGAATTGTGCCTGTAATAGTGCCGTCGCGTCCCCGAAACTCAATTTTTCCTCAAGAGTAATTTGCCTGTTTTGTCGTCTCTGTTCGGTTGGGTGGCGGTGTGTGAATGCCGTTGGTATGGGTGACGATCAGGGGTGACTTGGCCCAAAATTTCCGGTGTGGGACTGCCTGCGGGCTCCTTTTCCAGGTCAGTGCGCTGCGATGAAGTGAATCTTGTGGTCGTTCGCGCAGGTGGGAGGGGTGGGACGTTTTCTGGATCGGGTTGCCGTTACTGATTGGTAATTTGATGGCCGGCACCGAGAACCGACAAAACGACGCCCGGCTACGTAATATCGGTGACGAAGTATCGCCACCCCACTACCGTCTTGTACGGGTGTCTATGTATGCTGTGACCGCCGTCGAGGCGCGGCCAAAGGCGTCATTCAATTGACCATCTTCATTGAAAGACCCGGTTTGCGGGCTGACGTGGTCAGCGGCCGGGTTGGGCCTCGACGGACCGGGTGGCATCGAGCCGATCGGTTTCGTCGGGCGCCTGTCCCGTCAGGCGACAGCGCCCCGTTCGATGCGTCGTCGTTGACCTGGGGGGAGACGGGTGGAATTCGTGGAGAGAAGCCGCGAGCTTGACATCTTGCGGGGCCTTTACTCCGGAAGCGCCACAGGCCGGGGGCGGGTCGCACTGGTCAGCGGCCCCGGTGCCACGGGTAAGACCGAGTTGCTGCGGACCTTCGCCGAGCACGTCGAGGCGGCCGGTGGGCTGGTGCTGAGTGCCGCCTGCTCACGGGCGGAGCGGCTGCTGCCCGCCGCGGTGATGGGACAGCTGTTCCACAGTGTGCCGCTGCCGGCCGAGACCCTGCGGCGTGTCGGCGCGTTCGTCGAGCCCACGACGACCACGGTGGAGGGGGCCGCCGACATCGGCGCGGTCCGCGGGATGTGCGCCGAGCTGCTCGACATCGCCCGGGACCGGCCGCTCGTCCTGCTCGTCGACGACGTCGAGTTCGCCGACGAGACCACCCTGCAGACCCTGCTCTACCTGCAACGCCGGCTCACCGCGGCACAGATCCTGGTGGTGCTCACCGAGTCGCCCCAGCCACAGCCGTTCAACCCGGAGTTCCGCGCCGAACTCACCCGGCACGCCTGCTTCTGCAACATCCAGCTGTCCCCCCTGTCCGAGGAGGGGGTCGCCGAGCTGCTGGCCGGGTGGACCGACCGGGACACCGCCCGGGCGCTCGCCCCGGCGTACCACCGGATCAGCGGCGGCAACCCGCTGCTGCTGCACGCGCTCGGCCAGGACCGGCGCGTCGCCGGCGCGGTGGACGGCACCGAGCCGGTCGTCGGTGACCAGTTCGGTCAGGCGGTCCTGGCCTGCCTGCGACGGTGGGATCCGGCGATCCTGGAGATGGCCCACGGGCTGGCCCTGCTCGGCGACCTCGCCAGCCCGGTGCTGCTGGGTCGGCTGCTGGCCAGCAAGCCGGCCCGGGTCCAGTGGGTGCTCGACGCGCTGACCACCTCCGGTCTGCTGAGCGGGGGCCGGTTCCGCCACCCGGCGGCGCGTACCGCGGTGCTGCACGACCTGGCCCCGGACGCCCTGGCCGAGATGCATGCCCGCGCGGCGGAGCTGCTGCACGCCGAGGGCGCACCGGCCTCGGCCATCGGTGGTCACCTGCTCGCGGCGGGTGGCCTCGCCGAGCCCTGGGCCATCGCCGTGCTCCAGGAGTCGGCGACGCACGCCCTCGCCGAGGACCGGGTCGACGACGCGATGGAGTCGCTGAAGCTGGCCCACGAGATGTGCGACGACGCCCCTCGTCGGGCGGCACTGACCGCGATGCTGGCCGACTGCCAGTGGCGGGTCAACCCGGCGGCGGTGAGCCAGCACCTCCGGTCCCAGCGTGACGCGTTGCGGGCCGGGCACCTCTCCGAGCGGCACGCCGTGGCGCTGCTGCGCTACCAGCTCTGGCACGGCCACCGCCAGGACGCCCAGGAGACGCTGCGGCACCTGCGCGACGAGCGGCAGCGGCTGGACGCCGCCACCACCGCCGAGCTGGCCGGGTGCGCCGAATGGCTGCGGCTGCACTTCCCGGTCGCCTTCGCCGAACTCGACGCCGCCCCGGGCTTCCCGTCCACCGCCACCCCGGTCCGGTCAGACGGCTCCCTCGGGCCGGCCACCCCGTCGCTGACCGCCGTGCTCGCCGACGGGGTCACCGACGAGGTGATCGCCCGTGCCGAGCAGGTGCTCGGCAGCCACCTGCTGGTCGACGTCGGGCTGGAGTCGGCGTTGTGCGCGTTGCAGACGCTGGTCTACGCCGACCGGATGGACCGGGCGGTGCACTGGTGTGACGTCCTCGGTGCCGAGGCCGGGTCGCGCGGTGCCACCACCTGGCACGCCATCCTCTCCGATGTCCGGTCGCACATCGCGCTCCGGCAGGGCGACCTGCCGCTCAGCGAGCGGTTCGCCCGCGAGGCGCTGGACGCGCTGTCACCGCACAACTGGGGTGTCGCGATCGGCTCGCCGCTGTCCAACCTGCTGCTTGCCAAGATCGGCATGGACAAGCTGGACGAGGCCGAGGCACAGCTCAAGCACGTCATCCCGGATGCGATCCGGGACACCTGGTTCTGGCCGTTGTACCTGCGCGCCCGGGGGCACCTGCACCTCGCCGGCGGACGGGTGCACGCCGCCCTGGCGGACTTCGAGACCTGCGGGCAGCTGGCCACCCGGTGGGGGCTGGACCTGCCCACCCTGCTGCCCTGGCGGGGCGACCTGGCCCAGGTCTACCTGCGCTCGGGCCGCCCCGACCGGGCCCGGGGCATGGTGACCGAGCAACTCTCCCGGCCCGGTGCCGCGAACGCCCGGACCAAGGGCATCTCGCTGCGGTTGCTCGGGTCGGCCCTCGACGTCAAGCAACGGGTGGAGACCCTGCGCCAGGCGGCCAACCTGCTCCAGGAGGCCGGTGACCGTTTCCAGCTCTTCCTCGCCCTCGCCGCGCTCAGCAGCGCGCACTACGGGCGTGGGGAGTTCAACACCTCGCGGGTGGTGGCCCGCAGCGCGACGCAGCTGGCCAAGGACATCCAGGCGCAGGCGCTGTGCCGCCGGCTGCTGCCCGGGAACGACCCGGTCGGCGGCGACGAGGCGGACGCCGCGCCGGAGCACGAGGAGCTGTCCCGGCTCAGCGACGCCGAGCAGCGGGTCGCCACGCTGGCCGCGCTCGGTCACACCAACCGGGAGATCGGCAAGAAGCTGTACATCACGGTGAGCACCGTCGAGCAGCATCTCACCCGGGTCTACCGGAAGCTCAACGTCCGGCGGCGCACCGAGCTGTCACTCGGGCTCCCGATGGACGCCACCGGCTCTGGACTGCTGGCGGTGGCCCCGAGCGGGACCGAGCGCTCCTGGCCGCAGTGGGAGTCCACGGCGGTCCAGGCGAGCTGAGCCGCCGGGGCGGGAACCCGACCCCGAGACGTGGGTCTAGGCCTACCTGTCCGGGTCATTAGCTCCATAGAGCGCCGCCCGCCCGATCCATACGGTGAACACATACCCACCGCCAGCTGGCGACGTTCTTCTGCGGGGAGCATGAGGTGAACAGGAACAAGGACAATCGGACGCCGATGAGCGGGTCCGTCGACGCGGTCCGTCTGGGGGACGTCCGTAAGACGTACGGGCGTGGTGAGAACCGGGTCGACGCGCTGCGCGGTGTCACGATGAGCTTTCCGCGGGGCAGCTTCACCGCGGTGATGGGGCCGTCCGGCTCCGGTAAGAGCACCTTCCTGCACTGCGCGGCGGGGCTCGACGTGCCCTCGTCCGGCTCGGTAGTGCTGGACGGCAAGGAACTCAGCGGCATGAACGAGAACCAGCTCACCATCCTGCGCCGCGAGCGGGTGGGCTTCATCTTCCAGGCGTTCAACCTGATGTCGGCGCTCAACGTCGAGCAGAACGTCGGCCTGCCCTACCGGCTCTCCGGCCGCCGGCCCGACCGCCACTCTGTGCTGGAGGTGCTGGGCCGGGTGGGGCTGGCCGAGCGGCGCAAGCACCTGCCGAGCGAGCTCTCCGGCGGTCAGCAGCAGCGGGTCGCGATCGCCCGGGCACTCATCATGCGGCCCGCGGTCATCTTCGCCGACGAGCCGACCGGCGCGCTGGACACCCAGACCACCGTCGAGGTGCTGCAACTGCTCCGCGAGACGGTCTCCAGCGGCGGTCAGACGATCATCATGGTGACCCACGACCCGGTGGCCGCCGCCGCCGCGCACCGGGTGCTGTTCCTCGCCGACGGCCAGTTCATCGGTGAGCTGGAGGCCCCGACCGCCGACGTGGTTGCCGAGCGGATGACCCACCTGACCGCCTGGCAGCAGAACCGGGCGCCGCAGGCCACCGGCAGGGGTGGCTTCTGATGACGTACCTCGCGTGGCGCACCCTGCGCTACCGCAAGCTCGCGTTCATCGCGACGTTCGTCGCGGTGTTCTTCGGCGTGGCGCTGATCGTCGCCTGTGGCGGACTGATGGAGACGGGCATCCGGCTGGCCGTCCCGCCGCAGCGCCTGGCGGCGGCCGACATCGTGGTCAGCGGCAAGCAGACCTACGGGGTGCCCAAGAAGGACCCGCAGGACACCAAGGACATCAAGTCGGTGCCGCTGGCCGAGCGGTACTGGATCGACCCGGGTCTGGTGGGCAGGATCCAGGAGGTGCCCGGGGTCGAACGGGCGGTGGCGGAGGCGTCCTTCGCCGCCACGGTCGTCCGCGACGGCGCACCGGTGATCGTCGGCACCCAGTCACTGGGTCACGGCTGGGACTCGGCCCAGCTCGGGCCGTACCGGCTCGACGGGCAGCCGCCCACCCGGGCCGGTCAGGTCGTGCTGGACCGGGGCGTGGCCCGGCAGGCCCGCGTCAGGGTCGGTGACCGGGTCGACGTGGTGGCCGGCGGCGTCACCTCCTCCTTCCAGGTGAGCGGGATAGCCACGCCGCCCGGTGAGGCGGACCAGACGGCGCTGTTCTTCTCCGCCGACGACGAGCGGCGGCTCAACCCGCACACCGGTAGTGCCGACGCGATCGGCGTGGTGGCCAGGCCGGGCACCGACGTCGACGCCCTGCGCGGCCGGATCGAGCGCGCCCTCGCCGACCGCAAGCTGGTCGTGCTGACCGGCGACGACCGGGGGACGGCCGAGTTCCCCGAGGCGGTCGGCGGGCAGTCCCAGCTCATCCCGCTCTCCGGTGTCTTCGCCGGCATGACGGTCTTCGTGGCGATCTTCGTGGTCGCCAGCACCCTCGGCCTGTCGGTGCAGCAGCGGCAGAAGGAGATCGCGCTGCTGCGCTCCATCGGCGCGACGCCCCGGCAGATCCGCAAGATGGTGCGCCGCGAGGCCCTGGTGGTCGCGGTCGGTGCGGCGATCCTCGGGGTCGTACCCGGCGTGGTGCTGGGGCCGCTGCTGTTCCACATCGTCTCGGAGGCCGGGGTCATCTCGCCGGTGGTCGAGTTCCACCAGGGTTTCCTGCCGTACCTGATCGGTCCGGTCGTCGGGATCTTCGCCGCGCTGATGGCGGCCAACGTCGCCGGTCGGCGTCCGGCCAGGACCCGGCCCACGGCCGGCATCGCCGAGGCCGCCCTCCAGCGCAAGTGGGTGAGCTGGCCCCGGGTGGTGTTCGCCATCCTCTTCTTCGGGGGCGGGTTCGCCCTGCTGCTGGTGACGGCGATCGCGATGCGGGGGGCGGTGGCCTCGGCGACGGCCGGTCCGGCGGTGATGTGCTGGGCGATCGCCATCGCGTTGATCAGCCCGGGGCTGACCCGGCTGCTGGCCGCCATCCTCAGCGTGCCGGCGCGGGCGTTCTTCGGGCTCGCCGGCTACCTGGGCACGATCAACGTGCGGGTCCGCGCGGTCCGGGTGGCCTCCGCGGTCACCCCGATCATGCTGGCGGTGGGCCTGGCCCTGGCCAACTTCTACCTGCAGACCACCCAGAACGAGGCCGCCGAGCGCTACTACTCCGACAACCTGCGCGCCGACGTGGTGCTCAGCTCGACCACCGGCGGATTCCCCGCCGGCACGGTCGAGACGCTCCGCTCCGCGCCGGGGGTGCAGGCGGTGTCCGCGTACGTCACCAGCGCCGGCTGGATCAACAAGCCGTACGACGGGTCGCACGTCGAGTCGCCGTGGCCCCTGCAGGGGGTGAACGGGGCCAGCGCCGCGGACATCACCGGGGTGCGGACGACCGCCGGCAACCTGACCGACCTCACCGGCGCCACGGTGGCGCTGCCCGAGGTCGCCGGGAAGAACCTCGGCGTCGGGGTCGGCGACCAGATCACCCTGCGGCTCGGCGACCGCTCGGCGGTGGACCTGCGGGTGGTCGCGCTCTACCCGGCGAAGGAGGGGTTCGAGACGATCATGCTCCCGGCCGAGCTGCTGGCCGCCCACAGCACCACCGGGCTGGCCCGGCAGATCCTGGTCACCGCGAGGCCCGGCACCGACCGGGACGCCCTCGCGGCCAGTGTCCGGCAGAAGCTCGCCGGCCAGCCGGGCACCCTGATCGAGGACCGTGACGCGATCACCACGTTCGCCGAGCGGACCAAGACCCTGGCCTGGGTCAACTACCTGCTCGTCGCGCTGGTCGCCGGTTACACCATGATCTCGGTGGCGAACACCCTGATCGTGGCGACCGCCGGTCGCCGCCGGGAACTGGGCATGCAGCGGCTCATCGGGGCGACCCGGCAACAGGCCCTGCAGATGCTCGGGGTCGAGGCCGGCATGATCACCATCATCGGGGTCATCCTCGGCACCATCGCCTCCGTCGTCACCCTGCTGCCGTTCAGCGCCGTGGTGCTGGGTCGGCCCGTCCCCTCCGGGTCGATCTTCATCTACATCGCCGTGGTGGCCGGGGCGGCGGGGCTCACCTTCGCCGCCACCCTGCTGCCGGGACGGCGGGCGATGCTCTCCCGGCCGGCGGAGGCGGCGGTCGCCGTCGACTGACGCGGGGAGCACCAACGCGGCAGCGCGCCCGGTCGACCGACCGGGCGCGCTGCGCGTGGTCGGCGGGGTGGGCGCGCTGCGCGTGGTCGGCGGGGTGGGCGTCAGGAGACGTCGGCGCGGGTGCCGTTGAGGTACGCCAGCACGGCCAGCACCCGACGGTTGCTGTCGTCCGCCGGGGTGAGGTCGAGCTTGGTGAAGATGCTGGTCGTGTACTTGGCGACCGCACCCTGGCTGACGATGAGGCGCTGCGCGATGGCCGTATTCGAACATCCTTCGGCCATCAGCTTCAGCACCTCCCGCTCGCGGGGGGTGAGCGTGGACAGTGGTTCCCGGCGGGACCTGCCGGCCAGGAGCTGGGAGATCACCTGCGGGTCCATCGCGGTGCCTCCGTCGGCGACCCGTCGGATGGCGTCCACGAACTGGTCGGTGTTGAGCACCCGGTCCTTCAGCAGGTAACCGATGCCGCCACTGGCGTCGGCGAGCAGCTCCTTGGCGTACAGCTGCTCGACGTGCTGGGAGAGCACCAGGATGGGCAGGCCGGGAACCCGGCGACGGGCCTCCAGTGCGGCCTGCAGGCCCTCGTCGGTGAACGTCGGCGGTAGCCGCACGTCGACCACCGCGACCTCCGGGCGGAGGGTAACCAGGGCATCGAGCAGAGCCGGACCGTTGTCGACCGCCGCGACGATCTCGAAGTCGTAGGATTCGAGGAGCTGGACCATTCCCTGTCTCAGAAGGAAGAGGTCCTCGGCGAGAACAACGCGCACGGCAGCTCCAGGATCGCGACGGTCGGCCCACCTTCGGGACTACTGAGGACGAGCGTCCCGTCGAACGTAGCACAGCGTCGTTCGATGCCCCGGAGACCGGTGCCGAGCGAGGCGTCCGCGCCGCCCTGACCGTTGTCGATCACCACCGCCCGCAGCAGCCCGTCCGTGTGCCGCAGATCGATGCTGGCCCGGTCGGCGTTGGCATGCTTGACGACGTTGTTCAGCAGTTCGGAGAGGGCGAAGTAGACGGCGGACTCGGTCGGGGCGGCCATCCGGCCGGGCACGTCCGTGGTGACCTCGACCTCGATCGGGCTCTCCAACGCGATGGCCCGGATGGCGTCCTCCAGGCCCCGCTCGGCGAGCACCGGTGGATGGATGCCCCGGATCAGGCAGCGCAGTTCCTCCAGCGCGGTGGCGGTGGCGTTGCGCGCGTCGACCAGCAGGGTCTCCGCTGCGTCCGGATTGGTGCGCAACTGCCGGCTGGCCGCACCGAGCTTCATGCCGATCGCCACCAGCCGCGCCTGCGCGCCGTCGTGCAGGTCCCGCTCGATCCGGCGCAGCTCGGTGGCCTGGATGTTGATCACATCCGAGCGGGTCTCGGAGAGGTGCCGCATCCGGGAGGCGATCACCGACCGCTCACTCGGCCCGAGCAGGGACCTGGCGAAATACGCGTGCCCGGCGATCACGTGCGGGGCGGTGGCCGCCCAGATCCCGAACACCGCCAGGCTGACCAGCGCCCCGAGCGCCGCGTGCGGCCAGGAGTCCAGCGCGGTGAAGCCGTACCAGAAGTTCACCCCGGACTCGCGCATCAGCATCCAGAACCCGGTGGAGAGCAGCAGCCCCTCCACCGAGTAGACCAGCAGGGTGAGCGGCAGCAGCCCCAGCGCGAATCCGACCAGCGTGTTGAGCAGCAGGAACAGCAGGTCGCGCCAGGTCGCCGGGTCGGTGAGGATGGCCCGGCAGCGCTGTACCCAGCCGAACATCCCTGGTTCGAGCGGCGGTAGCGGCAGGTAGGGGGCGGCGATCGGCACCCCGCTGCGGGCGGCCACGTTGCGGCACAGCCCGGTCAGCCGGCGGACCAGCGGGGTGACCAGCGGCAGCAGCAGCACCCCGACACCGAGCAGGATGAACGCCGTGGCGAGGGCGGTGGTGATGAAGAGGGCCAGGCTGAGCGCGGCGGTGGCGACGAGCACCACGCCCCGCCCGGTGGCGGACAGGGCACGGGTCAGTGACCGCCCGGTGAGTCCGATGGCGACGGCGACGTCCATGTTCTCCGGCTCTCCCGGTCACGGTAGATCGATGGTGGTGCCCGCACTCAGCGGCGTGTCGTGGACGACGAGCTGACGGAACCCGGTGCCGACCGGCGTGTCGTAGACCAGGGATCCGCTGACCGTCGCGCCGGGCTTGATGTTCTTCGTCAACCGCTGGGTGTCCGGATAGTAGAGCAGGGAGCGGGCGTCCGGTGTGTGACCGTGGCCGTCCGTGTCGACCAGACGTTGGCTGAGCGGCCAGACGATCGCGCCCTTGTCGCCCCGGTTGACCACGTCCACATCGACCATGCAGAACACCCCGTCCGCCTGCTGGGTCAGCGGCCAGAAGCCGATCTCGCGCTGCCCACAGTGCACCCCACGGACGGTGAACTCCAGCGACCCGTCCCGCCCGGTCGCCCGGGCGGGGGTGGGGCTGGGCGTGGGGCTGGGCGTGGGGCTCGGGACGGCCGGCGGGGACGCACGCGGGCCGGCCTCCGGGGCGCTGCGGTCCCCGCCCTGGCGCAGCACGACGACGCCCAGGACCACGGCGGCCACCACCGCCACCACGCCGGTCAGCACCGCCGGCCAGGACGGCGGCGGTCGACGCGGCGGCCCGGAGACGGGCCGGGTCACCGGCCGACCGGCCAGGGGATGCCGCCGGGTCACCGGCTGGCCGGCGACGGGATGCCGCCGGGTGTCGTCGAGCGGCCCACTGGTCGCCACCGGCTCCATCGCCGACCGGATGCTCGCCGTGTCGGCGCTGCCCACCAGGATCAGCATCGCCTCCCGGGCGGTCGGGCGCTGCCGGGGGTCGGCGCGCAGCGCCCGCGCGACCACCGCCGCCAGGCCGGCGGGCAGCCCGCTCAGCTCGGGGTCGCCGAACGGGTGGACCCGGGGGTCGACCGGCAGCCGGCCGGTGGCGGCCCAGCCGACGAGGACACCCCAGGCGTAGACGTCGGCGGGCTGGGCCGGCGGGGAGCCGGCGAGACGTTCCGGGGCCAGCCAGCCCGGGGTGCCGTACGACGGACCGGTGGTCGGGTCGAGGGCTTCGATCAGGCTGGCCAGCCCGAAGTCGATGACCTTCGGCCCGAACGGGGACAGCAGCACGTTGCCGGGGGTCAGGTCGCCGTGGGCCAGCCCGGCGGCATGGATGGCGGTGAGCCCGGCGGCCACGCCGACCGCCAACGCCTCGGCCTGGGGACCGGAGAGCGAGCCGTGCCGGGCCACGTGTTCGTGCAGGGACGACCCGGTGACGTACTCGGTGACGAGGTAGGGGACCGGCCCCTGCGGGTCGGCGTCGAGCACCCGGGCGGTGCAGAAGTCGGCCACCCGGCCGGCGGCGGCGACCTCCCGGGCGAACCGCCGCCGGAACTCCGGCCGGGGCCGCAACTCGTCGTGGACGACCTTGAGCGCCACCCGGTCCCCGTCCGGCGCCTCGGCCAGGAAGACCACCCCCATGCCGCCCGCGCCGAGCAGGCGGCGCAACCGGTAGGGCCCGACCCGTTCCGGATCCCCCGGCCGCAGCGGCGACCCCGGCTCGGCCACTGCGCCGCTGGTCAGCTCGCCCATGTAGACGAGTGTCCCATGTCGGATCGAGGCCTGCGCCCCCTCAGCCGTCCCCGGTGGACACACCCCGTGCGGCGTCGCGCCACGCAGTCGGGTCGGGTCCGGCTAGGGGGTCGCTAAGGGTTGGCACGGCTGGGGGTGGAACTACCGTGCTGAGGGTTGGCACCGCCGGAGGCGGAACCTAACGTGTGGTCGCACGCGCTCACCGGCGCGTGCCGCGGCCGGCGGCCCGCCGGCTGACGACGGGGTCGCCGACCCCGGCGGTACGGGCGTCCGGACGCCGGGCACCGACGGCGCGACGACCGACGGGGCTGCCGCCGGCCGGGCACCGGTCCCGTCGCGTCGAGGTGCCGTGCCGTCGTGGTGCGCGCCGCGCAGGAGAGAGGGACGTGATCGCCCATGACCACAACGGCATGGTACGACGACGGGCAGTCGGCCGGCGACGCCGTGCCCACCACCAAGCAGATCCGTCAGTTGGACCGGGTGGTGATCCGTTTTGCGGGTGACTCGGGTGATGGGATGCAGTTGACGGGGGACAGGTTCACCTCGGAGACGGCGCAGTTGGGTAATGATATTTCGACGTTGCCGAATTTCCCGGCGGAGATCCGGGCGCCGGCGGGGACGTTGCCGGGGGTGTCGAGTTTCCAGGTTCATTTCGCGGATTACGATATTTTGACCCCGGGTGACGCGCCGAACGTGTTGGTCGCGATGAACCCGGCGGCGTTGAAGGCGAACCTGGCTGATCTGCGTCGGGGTGCGGACATCATCGTGAACACCGATGAGTTCACGAAGCGGAACCTGGTCAAGGTCGGGTACACGGTCAGTCCGCTGGAGGATGACTCGTTGGCCGGGTTCGTGGTGCATCCGGTGGCGTTGACGTCGATGACGGTGGGTGCCCTGGCGGCGTTGAACGTGGCGAAGAAGGACGCCGAGCGGGCGAAGAACATGTTCGCGTTGGGGTTGTTGTCGTGGATGTACTCCCGCCCGTACGACTCGACGTTACGGTTCCTGGAGAAGAAGTTCGCCCGGCGTCCGGACCTCGTCGCGGCGAACGTCGCGGCGTTTCGGGCGGGCTGGAACTACGGGGAGACCACCGACTCGTTCGCGGTGCGCTACGAGGTGAAACCCGCGCCGATGCCACCGGGCACCTACCGCAACATCACCGGTAACGCCGCCCTGTCGTTGGGTCTGGTCGCCGCCGGGGTGCGGTCGGGCCTGCCGGTGTTCCTCGGCGCGTACCCGATCACCCCGGCGTCGGACATCCTGCACGAGTTGTCGAAACACAAGAGCCTCGGTGTGGTCACCATGCAGGCCGAAGACGAGATCGCCGCGGCCGGCGCCGCCCTGGGCGCCTCCTACGGCGGCGCGCTCGGGGTCACCACGACCAGCGGCCCGGGTGTGGCGTTGAAATCCGAGACGATCTCCCTGGCCGTCGCTCTGGAGTTGCCCCTGGTCATCGTGGACGTGCAACGCGCCGGCCCGTCGACAGGGCTGCCCACGAAAACCGAACAGGCGGACCTGAACATCGCCCTGCACGGCCGTCACGGGGAGGCCCCGCTCGCGGTCATCGCCGCGAAGTCCCCGTCGGACTGTTTCCACGCCGCCCTCGAAGCCGCCCGTATCGCGGTGACCTACCGCACCCCGGTGATCCTGCTGTCGGACAACTACGTCGCCAACGGCTCCGAACCGTGGCTGCTCCCCGACGTCGCCGACCTGCCCGACCTCCGGGTCGACTTCGCCGCCGCCCCCAACCACGACGACGGCGTCACGTTCCTGCCCTACCTGCGTGACCCCGACACCCTGGCCCGCCCCTGGGCCGTGCCCGGCACCCCCGGCCTGCAACACCGCATCGGCGGCCTGGAGAAAGCCGACAAGACCGGCGACATCTCCTACGACCCCGCCAACCACGACTTCATGGTCCGCACCCGCGCCGCCCGCATCGACGCCATCGACGTCCCCGACATCACCGTCGACGACCCCGACGGCACCGCCCGTGTCCTCGTCCTCGGCTGGGGCTCCACCTACGGCCCCATCGGCGCCGCCTGCCGCGGACTACGCCACCGCGGCCTGCCCATCGCCCAAGCCCACCTGCGCCACCTCAACCCCCTACCCGCCAACCTCGGTGACGTCCTACACGCCTACGACCGGGTCGTCATCCCGGAGATGAACCTCGGCCAACTCGCCCAGGTCATCCGCGCCCGCTACCTGATCGACGCGATCGCCTACAACCAGGTCCGCGGCCTACCCTTCACCGCCGCCGAACTGGAGACGATCCTGGAAGAGGTCTGCAAAAATGCCTGAACCCACCCCGATCAAACTCACCGGCAAAGACTTCAAATCCGACCAGGAAGTCCGCTGGTGCCCCGGCTGCGGCGACTACGCCATCCTCGCCGCCATCCAACAATTCATGCCCGAACTCAACATCCCCCGCGAAAACACCGTCTTCATCTCCGGCATCGGCTGCTCATCCCGCTTCCCCTACTACATGAACACCTACGGGATGCACTCCATCCACGGCCGCGCCCCCGCCATCGCCACCGGCCTCGCCGTCACCCGCCCCGACCTGTCCATCTGGGTCGTCACCGGCGACGGCGACGCCCTGTCCATCGGCGGCAACCACCTCATCCACGCCCTCCGCCGCAACATCAACCTCAAAATCCTGCTCTTCAACAACCGCATCTACGGCCTCACCAAAGGCCAATACTCCCCCACCAGCGAAACCGGCAAAATCACCAAATCCACCCCCACCGGCAGCGCCGACGCCCCCTTCAACCCCCTCTCCCTCGCCCTCGGCGCCGAAGCCACCTTCGTCGCCCGCACCATCGACTCCGACCGCAAACACCTCCAAACCGTCCTCCGCGCCGCCGCCCAACACCACGGCTCCGCCTTCGTCGAGATCTACCAAAACTGCAACATCTTCAACGACGGCGCCTTCGACCCCCTCAAAAACCCCGACACCCGCGACCACCACCTCATCCCCCTCGAACACGGCCAACCCATCACCTTCGGCCCCAACCACCAACACTGCGTCACCCACCCACCCCACACCTTCAGCCTCGAAATCCACGACACCGCCACCACCCCACCCCACAACATCGTCACCCACGACACCACCATCACCGACCCCTCCTACGCCTTCGCCCTCTCCCGACTCCCCACCCCCAACCACCACAACACCCCCATCGGCATCTTCCGCCACATCACCCGCCCCACCTACGACAACCTCGTCCAACAACAAACCACCACCGCCAAAAACACCACCACCCACACCCCCGAACAACAACTCACCAACCTCCTCCACACCGGCGACACCTGGACCATCCGACCGCTGGCCGAGGCATGATCGAGCAACTCGTGCCGTCCGGCGCCGTCGCCGTCGAGGCGTTCGACGACACCGACACCGAACCGCTGCACCCCGAGGAGGCGGCCCTGGTGGCCCGCGCCGTCGAGAAGCGGCGACGGGAGTTCACCACCGCCCGCACCTGTGCCCACCGGGCACTGCGCGCCCTCGGCCAGCCGCCCGCCCCGGTGCTCACCGGGGACCGTGGCGCACCCGTCTGGCCGGCCGGCGTGGTCGGCAGCCTCACCCACTGCGACGGTTACCGGGCTGCCGTGGTCGCCCGCCGGGACGACGTCGAGACCATCGGCATCGACGCCGAACCCGACGCCCCGCTGCCCGACGGGGTGCTCGACGCCGTCGCCCTGCCCGACGAGCGGGCCATGGTGCGCCGGCTGACCGCCGACGCCCCCGGCCCGCACTGGGACCGACTGCTGTTCAGCGCCAAGGAGGCGCTCTACAAGGCGTGGTTTCCGGTGACCGGGGTCTTCCTCGGCTTCGACGAGGCCCGGATCACCCTCCACCCGGCAGACCGCACCTTCACCGCCCGCGTCCTCGTCCCCGGTCGCGGTCGGGACTTCGAAGGCTGCTACCTGCACGACGCCGGCCTGGCCCTGGCCGTCGTCGCCGTACCGAACTGAGCCACCCCAGGACCGGCAACCGACCTGGCTGAACGAGGGGACCACACATGAACGCCGGCATCTACGCGGTCAGCGACCTGCACGTGGCGTACCCGGAGAACCGGAAGATCGTGGAGAGCCTGCGGCCCGCCGCGGCCGGCGACTGGCTGATCGTCGCCGGTGACGTCGCCGAACTCTTCGCCGACGTCACCTGGGCGCTGAAACTGCTCAGCGAACGGTTCGCCAGGGTCATCTGGGCGCCGGGCAACCACGAGCTGTGGACCCACTCGCAGGATCCCGTCCGGCTGCGCGGCGAGGCCCGCTACCAGGCCATCGTGCGGCAGTGCCGGGAGCTGGGCGTGAGCACCCCCGAGGACGACTATCCGGTCTGGACCGGGGCCGGTGGCCCGCTGCTGGTGGCGCCGCTGTTCGTCGGCTACGACTACTCGTTCCGCGAGCCGGGGGTGACCAGCAAGGAGCAGTCCCTGGCCCGCGCCCACGCCGCCGGGGTGGTCTGCGCCGACGAGGTGTTCCTGCACCCCGACCCGTACCCGAGCCGGGACGCCTGGTGCCGGGCGCGGGTGGCCCGCACCGAGGCCCGACTCGCCGACTGCGACCCGGCGGTGCCGAAGGTCCTGGTCAACCACTACCCGCTGGTCCGGATGCCCACCGACATCCTGCGCTATCCCGAGTTCGCCCAGTGGTGCGGGACCGAACTCACCGCCGACTGGCACCGCCGCTTCCACGCCCGCACGGTGATCTACGGCCACCTGCACATCCCCCGGGTCACCTGGCACGACGGGGTCCGGTTCGAGGAGGTCTCCGTCGGCTACCCCCGGGAGTGGCGGCACCGGGCTCGCCACGACTCGTGGCTGCGTCCGGTGCTGCCCGCGCCCGCCCAGGTCTGACCCGTCACCCCTCGACCAGGCGCTTCTTCTGCACCTTGCCCAGTGCGTTGCGGGGCAGCGCGTCGACCAACCGGACCGCCCGGGGTCGCTTGTGCACCGACAGCTGCCGGGCGACGAAGTCCACCAGCTCCGTACCGGTCACCCCGTCGGCGACCACGAACGCGGTGACCTGCTGCCCCAGGTCCGGGTGCGGCAGGCCCACCACGGCCGCCTCGCGCACCGCCGGGTGGGCCAGCAGCGCCTCCTCCACCTCACCGGCCCCGATCCGGTAGCCACCGCTCTTGATCAGGTCGGTGCTCGCCCGACCGACGATCCGGTGCCACCCGTCCGGGCCGATGGTGGCGACGTCACCGGTCCGGAACCAGCCGTCGGCGCTGCGGCTCGCCGCGTCGGCGTCCGGCCGGTTCAGGTAGCCGTCGAAGAGGGTCGGCCCGGTGACCAGCAGCTCACCCATGGCGGCCCCGTCGGCCGGCAGGTCCCGGCCCTGCTCGTCGACGATCCGGGTGCGGACCCCGGGCAGGGCCAGCCCCACGGCACCCGGCCGGCGCGGGCCGTCCGCGCGGGCGCTCACCGTGATCAGGGTCTCCGTCATGCCGTACCGCTCGACCATCCGGTGCCCGGTCAGCGCGGCCAGGCCGTCGAAGACCGCGGTGGGCAGGGCGGCGCTGCCCGACACCAGCAGCCGGGCCGACCGCAGCGCCCGCGCGGCTGCCGGCGTCGCGCCGATCCGCGACCAGATCGTCGGTACGCCGAAGTACAGCGTCCCACCGGCCGCCGCGTACCGTTCCGGCTGCGGCCGGCCCACGTGGTGCAGGCGGCTGCCGACCCGCAGCGCACCGAGCACACCGAGCACCAGCCCGTGTACGTGGAACAGCGGCAGCCCGTGGACCAGCAGATCGTCCGGTGTCCACTGCCAGGCTTCGGCCAGGCCGTCCAGGCAGGTGGCGATCGCTCCCCGGGAGAGCAGCGCCCCCTTCGGGGCGCCGGTGGTCCCGCTGGTGTAGAGGATCAGGGCGGTCCGCTCCGGTCCGGGCTCCGGATACCCGGTCGCCGAGGTCCGCCGCAGGTCGACCGGTACGACCGGCAGCCCGGGTCCGTCCGCCGCCGGGCCACCGCCCGGGACTGCGCCCGCCGGCACGAGCAGCGCCCGCGCCGCCGAGTCGCGCAGGATGTGCTCCCGCTCGCGGGGGCCCGCGTCCGGCGGCACCGGCACCACCGCCGTACCGGCCAGCAGCGCGCCCACCACGCCGACGACGGTCTCCATCGTGGGGGTGGTCTCGATCGCGACCCGGTCCATGCCGTGCAGGTCGTCGGCGACCGCGGCGGCCCACTCCCGCAGCCGGGGCAGGGAGGCCGACCGGTCGCCGATCCGGATCAGATCGGGACGGTCGTCCATCGACGACGACATCGCGGCCAGCAGTGACACGTCCACGCCTCCCGGTCCCTCGGCCGTCCCGCGGGCACGCGGTCCGGTGCCGCCGACGCTAGTGCGGTGGACCGGTCCGCCACCATCCCCGGGGTGGGTCAAGGGTCGGCAGTGCCCGGGGCGGACACCTCCCGGCCTCCCGTCGACCGGGTGGTGGACGGGGCAGGGCGGCACCCCGGTCACCCCCGCGTGGTTTGCCGGGGTCCGTCAGCGGTATCCGGGTACGGTACGCCCCGTGCCGAGGAGGAACCGGTGAACGTCGACGACCTGCTGACCGCAGCCTACGGCCAACTGCCCGATCTGGTCCGCGCCGCGGTGGACGGGCTCAGCCCCGACGAGCTGTGCCGGGCACCCGGTGAGGGTGCCAACCCGGTCGGCTGGCTGGTCTGGCACCTCACCCGGATCCAGGACCAGCAGGTCGCCGAGCTGTCCGGAGCCGACCAGGTCTGGGTCTCCGGCGACTGGGCGGCCCGGTTCGGCCTGCCCGCCGACCCCGCCGACACCGGTTTCGGCCACACCCCGGAGCAGGTCGCCGCGGTTCGCCCCGAGAACGCGGAGGCGCTGGTCGGTTACCACGGGGCGGTGGCGGAGCGTACCGCCGCCTTCCTGGCCGGACTGCGACCGGCGGACCTGGACCGGGTGGTCGACGAGCACTGGGATCCGCCGGTGACGCTCGGGGTCCGGCTGGTCAGCGTGGTCTCCGACGATCTCCAACACGTCGGCCAGGCCGCCTACCTGCGGGGCCTGCTCCGGCCCTGACCGGCCCGGGCGGCCCGGAACGCCGACATCACCGCAGGCTCCCCACGCAGCTCGGCCGGGGTCGCCGCGGCGCGCAGCGCCGCCAGGAGCGCCCCGAGGGCGTCCTCCGGCCCGGCGGCCGGCCCGCTGAGCAGCCGTTCGGCGGTTTCCGGGTCCAGAGGGTGTCGGGTCATCTCGTGTTTCTCAGCGCCACCCCCGGGCGGGACGTCACGTCGGCCCGGCTGCCGGTGGCCCCGGTCACACCGGAGCCGGGATGACGACGGTGAAGACCACCCGGCGACCGCTCCCCGGCGGCCGGCCGGGGATCAGCCCATGGTCTTGGCCCCGTCGATCGACTCGCGGATGATGTCGGCGTGCCCGGCGTGCTGGGCGGTCTCCGCGATCACGTGCAGCAGCGTGCGGCGCACCGACCAGCTCGCGCCCGGCTCGAACCAGGGGGCCACCGGCAACGGGTGGCTCGCGTCCAGGTCGAGGGTGGCGATCAGCTCGTCGGTGCGGGCCGCCGTCCCGGCGTACCGGGCGAGCAGGTCGGTCAGGGTCTCGTCGGCGGACATCCGGAACATGCCGACCCAGTCGACCGGCTCGCTCTCCATCGCCTCGGCCCCGCCGACCATGAACCGCGCCCACCGGTGCTCCACCGAGGTCACGTGCTTGATCAGGCCACCCAGGCACAGCTCGCTGGCGGTGCTGCGGGTCGCCGCCTGCTCGTCGGTCAGCCCCTGCACGGTCTGCCGCAGGAAACCGCGGTGCTTGCCGATGGTCTGCAACAGGTCGGCCCGTTCGCCGGTGAGCACCCGGTCGGTAGTGGTCATCGCGGTAACCCTCCATCGTCGATGTCGTCGGGGACCACGCTAGGCCCACCCTCCGACACTCCCGGTGCCCGCCAGCGGTTGCCGATCCGGCCGCCGGACGGTGCACTGGACCACATGGGAGTGATCAGGGTCGGCACCTCGTCCTGGGCGGATCAGACGCTGCTACGGGCCGGCTGGTATCCCCGGTCGGCGCGCACCCCGGCCCAGCGGCTCGGCTGGTACGCCGGGCGGTTCGGGCTGGTCGAGGTGGACACCTCGTACTACGCCATCCCGGTGCCGGCCACCACCAGCGGCTGGGCGGCGGCCACCCCGCCGGGTTTCACCTTCGACGTCAAGGCGTTCAGCCTCTTCACCGGCCATCCGACCCCGACCCAGGTGCTGCCGAAGGACCTGCGACCGGTCGGCGGGCCGTCCCGGATCCGCCGCCGGGACCTGCCCGAGGCGGCGTACGACGAGCTGTGGAGCCGGTTCCGGGCGGCGCTGGAGCCGCTCGCGGCGGCCGACCGGCTCGGCGCGGTGCTGTTGCAGTTCCCGCCGTGGCTGGTGCGGGGGGAGAACGCCCGACGGCGGATCGTCGAGCTGGCCGACCGGTGCCGGCCGTGGCGGGTCGCGGTGGAGGTGCGGCACGGCTCCTGGTTCGACGGCCCGGCCGCGGCCGAGACGGTGACCTTCCTGCGTGACCACGACCTCAGCCTGGTCTGCGTCGACATGCCGCAGGGACACCCCTCCTCGGTGCCACCGGTGATGGTCGGTACGGCCGAGCCGGTGCTGGTCCGGATGCACGGCCACAGCGCGCACTGGGCGGACGGTTCCAAGGAGGACCGGTTCCGGTACGCCTACGCCGACGACGAGCTGCGCCGGTGGGCCGACCTGCTGGCCGACCTGGCCGACCGGTCCGGGGAACTGCACGTGCTGTTCAACAACTGCTGCTCGGGGCAGGCCCAGCGGGACGCCGCCCGGCTGGCCGAACTGCTCGCGGTGACCCCCACGGCGACGGCGGGCCGGTGAGCGGTCGCCGACGCCTGCCCACCGGTCGGTGACGGGCCACCGCCTTCTGCCGGCCGTCCGGTGACCGGGCCACCGCCCTGCCCACCTGTCGGTGACCGGGCCGGGTGCCCGCTGCCGGCCGCTCGGTGACCGGGTTACCGACGCGCCGGTGCGGGGCCCGCCGTCGTCGGCGCGACGGCAGGTCCCGCACCGGGCGGTCCCGGCCGACGGTCAGCCGGCCATCGCCATCCGGCGCCGCGCGCCGGTCGCGGCCAGGCGGCCCACCGTCACCGGGGCACCCATCAGCCCACCGGCACGACCGAGCATCCCCCGGAACACCTGGCCCGGCTTCTGCTGCTCACCCATGTACGCCGTGACCACCACCAACGCCCCGGTCAACGCGGGGATGGTCCACTGGAGGACCTTCATCTGCCGCTGCCGGTGCGCCACCTCGGCGGGCGTCTGGTAGTTGGGCTCGGTGGTCCCGGACACCGGCGGGTTGCCGGCGTTCTGCAACTTCATGCCGACCAGCCGGCTGTAGCCGGTCACCGCGAGCGCGCCGACGGTCAGCGCCGTCTTCACCGCGCTCATCCGGCCCACCCCGGACTGGGCCATCATCCGGGGGCTCTCGGTGGCCAGTTCGCCCACCGCGCCGGCCAGGTGCGCCCCGATCGCCGCCGCGTTGACCGGGGTCCACCGCGACCAGCCGGCGGAGGCCACCGGGAGCCGCTGGGTCGAGTCGCTGATCCGTGCCGCCGCCCCGTTGACGCCCAGCGCTCCCATCAGGGAGCCACCGAACCAGGCCGCCAGGCCCAGATCGTGCATCGAGCGCAGTGCGGTGTGTCGTTCGGACATCTGATCCCCCTCCACCGTGTTCGGGCGCAGCGGCATACCCGTCCCGGCGGCGGCTACGCGCCCGGCGGCGGGACGGTCGCCAGGGCCGCCGCCCGGCCCACCGGGCACGCCGGGTGGGGGTCGTCCGGGGTCAGCGTCGGGGCAGGCCCGCCGCGAAGTCGGCCACCCGCCGGGTCAACGGCAGCCCGGCCCGGACCCAGCCGAAGTGGTCCAGCGGGGCACCCGCCTCGGCCACCGTGTACCGGTGCCGGGTGACCGGCGCGGCGGTGAGCTTGGCGCAGAGATGGTCGACGGTCGGGTGCGGGGTGTACTGGTCGTCGTCGACACTGACCGCCAGCACCGGGAGGGTCAACCGGCCCACGGCCGCCTCGCCGTCCACCCCGTCCAGGGTGGGGAACCGGCCGGTCCGGCCGGTGCGCGCCCAGTCCCGGATCACCCCGCGCGCCTGCCGCCCGCCGAACCCCCAGCCCGGCCAGACCCCGAGCGCCCCGGCGACCGCCGCGATCCCCTGGGTGTACGGCAGCACGCCGTACCTCCGCCGGCCCGGGTAGGTGCGCCAGTACGGCATCCCGACGGCGAGCAGGGCGAGCCCGTCGACCCGGTCGGCACCGTGCAGGGCGAGGTGCAGCAGGGTCGCCTGACCGCCGAGGGAGTGCCCGAGCAGGAGCCTCGGTCGGCCGTCCAGCCGGGGCTTCAGCGCGTCGAGGACCGTGCCGACGTCGGTGGCCAGCTCGCGGTAGCCGTAGCGGCAGGCACGCGACGGGACAGGCGTGCTGGCGCCGGTGCCCCGCAGGTCGGCGACGACGACGGCCAGGCCGGCGTCGCGCAGTCCGGTGGCGAACGGGCGGTAGTACCGGGCCCGGACCCCCATCGCCGGCCAGATCACCACCGCCGGGGCGTCGGGGGCTCCGTCGGGCTCCGGGTAGACCTGGATGCCGATCCGGGCACCGTCGACGTCGACGAACTCCTGCGTGTACTCCGCGTCCCCACTCACCGGCTCATCCTACCGGTCGGTAATAACCGGGTCTGGTGACTCCCACCGGGCCGGATCCGGTCGTCGCCCGGCCGGTCAGGCCGCCGCGGCGGCCTGACCGGCAGCGTTCACCCCGGCCGCCTGACCGACGCCGCTGACCGCCGCGTAGACGGCGGTGAGCTGCTCCGCCCAGTGCCGCCAGGAGTAGCGGACCCGGATCCGGTCCAGCGCCGCCGTGGCGTACGAGAACCGGCGGACCCGGTCGGCGAGCAGCCGACGGATGGCGGTGCCCAGTGCCCGGGGGTCACGCGGCGGCACCAGGTCGCCGGTCAGCCCGTCGACGACACTGTCCGGGATCCCCCCGACGTCGGTGCCGATCACCGGTACGCCGCACGCCATCGCCTCCAGCGGGGTGCGGCCGAACGGCTCGTACCAGGGGGCGGCGACCAGGACGTCGGCGGAGCGGTACCACGCGGCCAACTCGTTCCGGGGGACCGTCCCGACCAGCCGGACCCGGTCGGCGACCCGGCAGGACCCGGCGAGCGCGGTCAGCCGGCGGGCGACGGCGTCGTCCGGCAGCAGCTCGGCGGGCGGCCCACCGACCACCACGCACTCGGCTCCGGGCACCGTGGGCAGCGCCCGGACGACGTCCTGGAAGCCCTGGCGTTCCCGCATCGGGCCGACGGTGAGGATCCGGGGTCGGTCCGGGTCGCGCGGCGCGACCGGCCCGGTCGGCCCGAACACCGTCTCGTCCACCCCCGCCGGTACCAGGGTCAGCTTCGACCGCGGCACCCCGAGCCGGACCAGTTCCCCCAGCTCGTCGTGCGACTGGACGACGACGCGGTCGGCGGCCCGGCCGAGCGCCCGCTCGTAGCCGATCCGCCCGAGGGGACCGGGGTCGCGGCCCCCGGCCCGGCGTCGGTGCGCGCTGCCCAGGTCGTGGTAGGTCAGCACCACCGGAGTGTCGGTACGGCGACCGGCGTGCAGGGCGGGCAGGCCGCTGAGCCAGAAGTGGGCGTGTGCCACGTCGGGCCGCCAGCCGTCCGGTCGCCACTGCCCGGCCAGCCACCGGCCGAACTCGCCCAGGTGGGGCAGGAGGTCGTCGGGCGACAGTGGTCGGGCGGGACCGGCCGGGACGTGCCACACCTGGTACCCGGCGTCGGTCCGCACGGTGTCGGGCAGCACGGCGGAGTCCCGGCGGGTGTAGATCCGCACCTCGTGCCCCTCGCCGGCCAGCGCGGCCGCCTGCTCCGCGACGTGCAGGTGCTGACCACCGGCGGCCTGCCCGTCGGCAGCGGCGAGCGGGCTGGCGTGCCCCGAGACGATCGCGATGCGCATGCTTTCCTCCTCCGTGGGCCGGTCGCCGGCGGGACCGGTCACTCCGGTCACCGGCCGTCGTCGCCGACCGGGTGCACCGGGCGACCGACGGGCCGACCGGCCACGGTTTCTTCGCGCCGATGCCCGGACGTCACGCGCCGCCTTGCATGCCGAACCAGTTGCCCAGCGGGGGGCCGGTAAACATCAACTTTGCGTGCCCGCCCCGCCGCTCTGCGTGCCCCCGGGTCCGGTAGGGCGAGGCCCGGCCCGACCGTATCGACCCGGTGGACGGTCAGCTCCCCCCGGGCAGCATCCCCGGCCCGAACACTTCGTAGGCGATCCGTTCGGCCGGTACGCCCCGGCGCAGCAGGCCGCCCCGCACCTGGTTCATGAACGGCAGCGGTCCGCAGAGGTGCACGTGCGTGTCCGGGGAGAGCGGGATCAGCTCCGGGTCGATCCGTCCCCGGGTCACCTCGGCGGCCGGGGGCAGGGCGTCGCCGGCGGCGGTGGGGGTCTCGTACCAGAGCCGCAGGCGCAGCCGGGGCAGTCGGGCGTGCAGGTCGACCAGTTGGGTCCGGTGGGCGTGGGCGGCGGCGTCCCGGTCGGCATGGGCCAGCACCACCGGCCGGTCCGGTGCGGTGGCCGCCAGGTGTTGCAGGGCGGACATCGCCGGGGTGAGACCGATCCCAGCGCTGACCAGCAGCAGCGGCCCGGTGCCGGGCACCGCGCTGACCTCGCCGAAGGGTGGGCTCAGCCGCAGGGTGTCGCCGGGGCGGACGTGTTCGTGCAGGGCCGTCGAGACCAGGCCGTCGGGGATTCCGCCGGTGCCCCGTACCCGCTTCACGGTGATCCGCCAGTGGTCGGCGTCGGGGCTTCCGGAGAGGCTGTACTGGCGGATCTGCCGGCCGAGCCCGCCGTCGAGGTCCACCGCGACCGAGACGTACTGCCCGGGGACGAAGCCCGGCACCGGGCCGCCGTCGGTCGGGACGAGGGTGAACGAGACGGTGTCGGTGGCCTCCGGGGTCACCGCGACGACCCGCCAGTCGCGCCACACCGCGCCGTCCCCGGCCACCCCGGCGGTGGTGTAGAGGCGGGCCTCCCGGGCGACGAGTTCGCAGGCCATCAGCCAGTACACCTCGTCCCAGGCGGCGGCGACCTCGGGGGTCACCGCCGCGCCGAGCACCTCGCCGACGGCGGCCATCAGGTGCCGTCCCACCAGCGGGTACTGGCCGGGGGTGATGCCGAGCGAGGCGTGCTTGTGGGCGATCCGTTCCAGGACCGCCGACCACGCCGCCCCGTCGGTGCCGGTGAGGTGCCCGGCGTACGCGACGACGGAGGCGGCCAGGGCGGCCTGTTGCCGGCCGGTCGCCTGGTTGCCCCGGTTGAACAGGTCGAGCAGCTCCGGGTGGGCGGCGAACATCCGGGCGTAGAACCGGCCGGTGATCTGGTCGGCGTGCGCCCGGACCACGGGCAGGGTGGCGGTGACGACGGCGGCTGACGACTCCGAGAGCACGGCTCCTCCTCCTGTTTGGCTACTGGGGACACTCAAACAGGAATCTGATAGTCCTCTTCAGGGCCGAAGGTCCCGGGTCCGTGGTCGTGGTGGTCACCGCCGTACGGCCCCTGTCCGGTGCCGGTGCCGCTGGCTAGGGTCGGGGTCGTGAAGCTCAACCGGTCGACCGACATGGCCCTGCGGATCGCCATGCTCACCGCCCCCGTGTCGCGCCGGACCACCATCGACGAGCTGGCCGACCGGCTCGACCTGCCCCGCAGCCACGTGGCCAAGGTGGTTCAGCGGTTGCAGCGGGTCGGGGTGCTGGTCACCGTCCGGGGTCGCTCGGGCGGGGTGGCCTTCGCCGAGGGGGCGGAGCGGATCACCGTCGGGCGGATCGTGCGGGCCTTCGAGGGGGAGGGCGAGGTGGTCGCCTGCGAGGAGTCCGGCTGTGTCCTGCGGGCCGGCTGCCGCCTGCGGGTGCAGCTCCGCCGCGCCCAGGCCGCCTTCCTGGCCGCGCTCGACGAGGTGCCGGTGGGGGAGCTGGTCGACGACCCGGCGGCCCCGCCGCTGCTCACCCTCGGGCCGACCGTCCCGGTGGCGACCTGACCGGACGTCGGAGGACCAGGGGCCACCCGCGCTGGTTGCGGCAGGAACACCCCCGGGCGGGGCGGCGTGTGCCGCCTGCGCGGTACGCGCGGCCCGCGACCCGGCCGTGGCGGTGGCCGGTGGTGGTCCGGCCGGCGGGAACGGCCCCGGTGGTCCGGCCGGTGGGAGCGACCACCAGGGCCGCTCCCACCGACCGTCGGCTCAGCTGACCCGGACCGTGCCGTCCGTCGAGCGGACGCAGGCGACCGTGCGGGCCGTGGTGGCCGCCGCCCCGGTCAGGCACCGGCCGAGCACCTGGTGCCCGGCGGCGCTCGGGTGCCAGGATTCCTGGCAGGTCTGGAAGTACGTCCCGCAGGTGTTCGCGATCCGCTGGATGTCCAGCTTGTCGTAGCCGGAGAGGCTGGTCACGAAGACACCCGAGGTGCCGTCCTGGAGCCGGATCGGGGTGGCCAGCGCGTTGCCGGGGCTGCCCGCCGACTCGCAGAGCCGGGCACCGTCGAAGGCCCGCTGCACGTTGAGGTAGACCAGGTCGGCGGCGGGGAACTCGGCGGACAGCGTGCTGCGGACCGAGCTGACCAGGGTGCCCAGGCCCTGCGAGAAGCGCTGGCCGGGGGCGAGACTGCCCCGGTGGATCGGGCAGCCGGCGGCGTACCGCTCGGCACCCAGGTCACGGAACTTGTCCCGGGTGTCGTCCCGGCTGTCCTCCTCCCAGTAGGTCGAGGCCAGCTCCGGCGGCAGCGGGTTGGTGTAGTCCTGGAAGACGATCCGGTGCTGGCCGTCGGCGTCGATCTGGTCGAGCGTGGTCAGGATCTGCCGGACCGCCGCGGTGGTCTCCGCCGTCGCGGCGGAGACCTGGGCGGCGGTGGCCAGGTCGGCGTCCGAGCAGGGCTCCTGCTCCACCGGTCCGCCCAGGTACGCCCAGAACTCCCACCACCCGGTCCAGGCGTCGGCGATGAACCGGTTGGCGCACTTCTCGGCCACGCTCCCGAAGGTGAACGAGCTGTTGTTGGAACCGAGGCCGACCAGCACCAGGTCGATGTCGTGGGTCCGCCCGACCGCGCGGAGCTGGTCGAGCTGGGCGGCCACCTGCCGGCCCTTGGCCCGGCTGGCCGAGGCGTTGGCGATGTCGTACGGCTGGCCGCCGGAGCAGGCGAGGTTGAACCGGTCGGTGATCCCCGGCAGGTCCGCCTTGAACAGTGAGGCGTTCGGTGATCGGTGGCAGAAGTAGGCGTTGCTGTTCGACGCCGACCAGCCGGGGAAGGGCTGGGCCACCCCGTTGAGGTCGGGCACCGGCGCGTACGCCCCGGCGCCCTCGCCGCTGATGAAGCTGTCGCCGAGGGCGACCGCGGCGGTGGGCAGGGCGGCGGTGGCCGGTGCGGCGGGGCCGACGGCCACCGGTGTGGCGGCCGCGGCGACGGTGAGGAGCGCCGCGAGGGCGGTCCGACGGAACCTGGACATGACGTCCCCCATCTGTCCATGGAAATGTGAAAGATCCTTTCGGCCGCGATCAGATCACCTGGCGAGATGGGCGTCAATGCCTCTTAACACGATCGTCGAATGGTGGACATGGTCTCCGCCGGCCCGGTGTCGGCCCGACCGGGGAAGTCCCGGCCGGCGGACGTGGTTGACCCGGACGGACGCGCGACCGCGTCCGACGTGGGGCTGCACGTCGCTGTCGGGGCGTACGGCTACGCTCGCTGCGGCACGCCGCGCGTGGAGATCTAGACGGTGAGCGGCACCACACCGCCGAGACCGGGGAGTACGACCAGTTGACCGCACAGCCTGAGACCCTCTACGGGGCCGACGACCTCACCCACCTGGAGGGCCTGGACGCCGTCCGCAAGCGTCCCGGCATGTACATCGGCTCCACCGACAGCCGTGGCGTGGGTCACCTCGTCAACGAGATCCTCGACAACTCCACCGACGAGGGTGTCGCGGGTCACGCCACCACCGTCACGGTGATCCTGCACGCCGACGGCTCGGTGCAGGTCGACGACGACGGCCGGGGCATCCCCACCGACGTGCACGCCAAGTCCGGCATCTCCGGGGTCGAGCTGGTGCTCACCCGGTTGCACGCCGGCGGCAAGTTCGGCGGCTCCGGCTACAAGACCTCCGGTGGTCTGCACGGGGTGGGCGCCTCGGCGGTCAACGCGCTGTCCCGCCGGTTCGACGTCACCGTCCGGCGCGGCGGCAAGGTGCACGCCATGTCGTTCCGGCACGGCGTGCCCGGCGTCTTCGCCGGGGACGGCCCGGACGCCCCGTTCACCCCCGGCCCCGGCCTCCAGGTCGTCGGGACGATGAAGCGGGGGCAGCGCACCGGCACGTCGATCCGCTACTGGCACGACGCCCGGTACTTCGAGACCGGCGCGCGGCTGGACGTCGACGCCGTCCGGATGAAGCTGCGCAACACCGCCTTCCTGGTCCCCGGGGTCGACTACCGGCTGCGTGACGAGACCGCCGAGGAGCCGGTCGAGGAGCGCTTCCACTTCCCCAACGGGCTCACCGACATGGTGGAGTTCCTGGCCCCGGCCGGTGACCGCCCGGTCTCCGGCACCCTGCTGGTCAGCGGTGAGGGGACGTACCGGGAGAACGCCGCCGATGCCAACGGGGTGATGCAGTCCAACGTGCAGCGCCGGGCCGAGGTCGAGATCGCGTTCCGCTGGGGGACCGGCTACGAGCGCACCGTCGAGTGCTTCACCAACACCATCCGTAACGCGCACGGCGGCACCCACCGCAAGGGTTTCGAGCGGGCGCTGAGCCGTACCCTGGCCGACGCCGTCCGCACCACCCGGGGGCTGCTCAAGCCCAAGGAGGACCCGCCCACCCTGGACGACGTCCTGGAGGGGATGACGGCGGTGGTGCACGTCCGCATCCCCGAGCCGCAGTTCACCTCGCAGACCAAGGACGAGCTGTCCACCGCCGGTATCACCAAGGTGCTCCAGACCCTGGTCGAGCAGCACGTCAAGGCCTGGCTGGAGGACAAGCGCAGCAGGGCCGAGGCGCGCACGGTGCTCCAGAAGATCGTCGACGCGGCCCGGGTCCGGCTGACCCAGAAGCAGCAGAAGGACGCGGCCCGGCGCAAGACCGCCCTGGAGGGCGCGTCGATGCCGGCCAAGCTGGTCGACTGCCGCGCCGCAGGCATCGACAGAAGTGAATTGTTCATCGTGGAGGGGGACAGCGCCCTCGGCACGGGGCGACTTGCCCGTTCTGCCGAATACCAGGCGCTGCTGCCGATCCGCGGCAAGATCCTCAACGTGCAGAAGGCCAACCTCCAGCAGGTGCTCGACAACGCCGAGTGCGCGGCGATCGTGCAGGTGCTCGGGGCCGGCTCGGGCCGTACCTTCGACCTGTCCTCGCTGCGCTACGGCCGGGTGCTGATCATGGCGGACGCCGACGTGGACGGCGCGCACATCCGGACCCTGCTGATCACCCTCTTCGCCCGTTACATGCGCCCGCTGATCGAGGCCGGTCGGCTCTACGCCGCGATGCCGCCGCTGCACAAGATCACCACGAAGGGGCGCAGCCCGCAGACCACCTACACCTACACCCAGGCCGAGATGGAGGCGACGGTCCGCAAGCTGGAGAAGGCCGGCCGGCAGATCGTCACCCCTATTCCCCGCTTCAAGGGGCTCGGTGAGATGGACGCCGACGAGTTGTGGGAGACCACGATGAACCCGGCCACCCGGGCGGTCCGCCGGATCACCCTCGACGACGTCGACGCCGCCGAGCGCATCCTCGAGCTGCTGATGGGCGAGAAGGTCGAGCCGCGCCGCAACTGGCTGATCGACTCCTCCGACCGGGTCGACCGGGACGCGATCGACGCATGACGAGCACCGTGGCCGCCGCACACCGGGAAGAGAGCTGAACGATGGCACGCCGTAAGGACGACCGCGCCAAGGTGGACCTGTCCGCCTTCGACCAGGCCGGCGCGCGGGTCTTCGACAACCCGCTGGTCACCGAGGTCTCCGACTCCTACCTGGAGTACGCCTTCTCGGTCATCCACTCCCGCGCCCTGCCCGACGCCCGCGACGGCCTCAAGCCGGTGCACCGCCGCATTCTGTGGTCCATGCACGAGCAGGGCCACCGCCCCGATCGGGGGCACGTGAAGTCGGCCCGGATCGTCGGCGACGTGATGGGCAAGTACCACCCGCACGGCGACACGGCGATCTACGACGCCATGGTTCGGCTCGCCCAGGACTTCTCCCTGAACACCCCGTTGATCGACGGGCACGGCAACTTCGGTTCCCCGGACGACGGACCGGCCGCCGCGCGCTACACCGAGGCCCGGCTCTCCCGGGAGGCGATGCTGCTGGTCGGGGAGCTGGGCGAGGACACCGTCGACGTCGAGCCCAACTACGACGGCTCGCTGACCCAGCCGACCGTGCTGCCGGCGGCCTTCCCCAACCTGCTGGTCAACGGGGCGTCCGGGATCGCGGTCGGGATGGCGACCAACATGATCCCGCACCACCTCGGCGAGGTGGTCTCCGCCGCCCGCTGGCTGATCAACCACCCGGACGCCGACCTCGACAAGCTGATGGAGTTCGTCCCCGGCCCCGACCTGCCCACCGGTGGCCTGCTGCTCGGGCTGGACGAGGTGCGCCGGGCGTACGAGACCGGGCGCGGCGTGGTACGGATGCGCGGCCGGGTCGAGATCGGCCCGCTGGAGGGCAGCCGGGGCCGGCAGGCGATCACCGTGGTCGAGCTGCCCTACGGCGTCGGCGCGGAGAAGGTCATCGCGGCGATCACCAACGAGGTCAACAAGACCAAGCGGCTCACCGGCATCGCCGACGTCAAGGACCTCACCGACCGGGAGAGCGGCACCCGGCTGGTCGTCGAGTGCAAGGTCGGCGTCAACCCGCAGGCGTTGCTGGCCGACCTCTACCGGCTGACCCCGCTGGAGCAGTCCTTCGGCATCAACAACCTGGTGCTGGTCGACGGCCAGCCGCGCACCCTCGGGCTGAAGGCGTTGCTGGAGGTGTTCCTGGCGCACCGCTACGAGGTGGTGACCCGGCGCAGCGCGTACCGGCGGCGCAAGCGCCAGGAGCGGCTGCACCTGGTCGACGGGCTGCTGATCGCCCTGCTCGACATCGACCGGGTGGTCAAGCTGATCCGGGCCAGCGAGGACGCCCAGGCCGCCAAGGACGGCCTGATGCAGAAGTTCAAGCTCTCCGAGATCCAGGCCACCTACATCCTGGACACCCCGCTGCGCCGGTTGACGAAGTACGACCGGATCGAGCTGGAGGCCGAGCAGGAGAAACTGCGCGGGGAGATCGCCGCGCTGTCGAAGATCCTCGACGACCCGAAGGTGCTCCGGAAGGTCGTCTCCGACGAGCTGGCCGCCGTGGTGAAGCAGTTCTCCGGGGCGCGGCGGACCACCCTGGTCGACGGGGACCTCAAGGAGGTGCTCGCCGCGTCCGCGCCGGCCGGGCCGCTGGAGGTGGCCGACGACCCCTGCCAGGTGATCCTCTCGGCGACCGGGCTGGTCGCCCGCACCGCGGCCGAGTCGGAGGAGGCGTCCGAGGGGCGTCGCCGCAACGGCCGGGTCAAGCACGACACGGTACGCGCCGTCGCGCACACCACCGCCCGGGGGCGGGTGCTCCTGGTCACCAGCGCCGGCCGGGCCTTCAAGGTCGACGTGTTGCCGCTACCGGTGCTGCCCGAGCAGGCCGGCACGGTGTCGCTGCGCGGTGGGATGGCCGCCGCCGAGCTGGTGCCGCTGGCGGCGGGGGAGACGGTCATCGGCCTGGCCCCGCTCGGCCCGACCGCGCAGGGCTCCCCGGGCCTGGCGGTGGGCACCCGGCAGGGTGTGGTCAAGGTGTGCACGCCGGAGTGGCCGGTGCGGTCCGACGAGTTCGAGGTGATCTCGCTGCGCGCGGGCGACGAGGTGGTCGGGGCCAGCTGGCTCGACGACGGCGGCGAGACGTTGGCCTTCGTGACCAGCGAGGCGTCCCTGCTGCGGTTCGCGGCGTCCGTGGTCCGCCCGCAGGGGCTCAAGGGTGGCGGGATGGCCGGGGTCAGCCTGCCGGCGGGCGCCCGGGTGGTGTTCTTCGGCGCGGTCCGCACCGACGACGCCGTGCACGGGGAGCCGATGGTGGTCACCTCGACGGGGGCGACGGTCAAGGTGACCCCGTTCGCGTCGTACCCGGCGAAGGGGAGGGCGACCGGCGGGGTGCGGGCGCAGCGCTTCCTCAAGGGCGAGACGGACCTGGTGGTGGCCTGGATCGGCGCGCGGCCGGTCGGGGCGACCGCGACCGGTGACCCGGTGGAGCTGCCGCCGGCCGATCCGCGCCGGGACGGCTCCGGCTTCGCGGTCATGCTCGGCCCCACCGTCGTCGGTCACCTCATCGAGCGCGACTGACCGCCGGCTGCCCCGTCGGTGTCAGGCGACGTCGACGGGGCGGAACTGGACGCTGACCCGGGGGCCGACGGCACGGGCGGTCTTGGGGACGGCGTGCTCCCAGGTGCGTTGGCAGGAGCCGCCCATCACCACCAGGTCGCCGTGGCCCAGCGGGAAGCGCAGCGTGTCGCCGCCGCCCCGGGGGCGCAGCAGCAGCGGGCGGGGTGACCCGAAGGACACGATCGCCACCATCGTGTCGGTGTGCGCGGAGCGGCCGATGGTGTCGCCGTGCCAGGCGACGCTGTCCCGGCCGTCGCGGTAGAGGCACATGCCGGCGGTGACGAACGGTTCGCCCAACTCGGCCGCGTAGTGCCGGCTGAGCGCGGTGCGGGCCGTGCCGAGCAGCGGGTGCGGCAGCGGGCGGTCGGGGCCGTACCAGCAGAGCAGGCGCGGGACGTCGACCTCGGCGTCGTACATGGTGCGGCGTTCGGCCCGCCAGGGGACGCCGGTGCGCAGGGTGTCGAGCACCGCGTCGGAGCCGTGCACCCAGCCGGGCAGGTGGTCGACCCATGCGCCCCGGGTGAGCACCCGGCGGCGCAGCCCGGTCAGCGGAGCCAGCGTCGGGCCGGCGTCGGCGAGGTCGAGCATCGACGGCTGGTAGGCGGCCTGCGGCATGCCCGACACCCTATCAGGGGTTTAGTACACCCGTACGATCGGCGATCCGGGCCAGGAGCGCGTCGGCCACCCGGGTCCGGCCGCGCCCGTCGACGGTGGCCCAGGCGCGGGCCGCGAGCGCCGCCCGTCGGCGCGGGGACGCCAGCAGCGTCCGCAGCGTCCGGGCCGCGTCCGCCCGCGCGGTCCGCCCGGCCAGCCCCGGCACGATGAGGTCCGGCAGCTCACCGAGGCCGGCGGCGAGCCCGTGCGCCACCACCCGGTGGTACGAGTCGCGCTGGTTGTCCACCACGCAGACCAGTGCGGCGGGCGCACCCAGACAGCACAGTTCCCAGGTGGAGGTGCCGGCGGCACTGACCACCAGGTCCGCCGCGCCGATCAGCGTGGGCAGGGCGTCGGTCGGCGCGACGGGGCGCAGCGACTGCCCCCGCCCCGGGACGACCTGCGCCAGCTCGGCCCCGATCTCCGGTCGCCCGACCACCACGGTCAGCTCGAGCGGGTGGCCGGTACCGAACAGCACCCGGGCCAGCACCGGGGCCGCGCCGACGGCGTCGGTGCCGCCGAAGAAGGCCAGCACCCGGGGACGCCGTGTCGGGGTGGCCGGCGGTGGGGCGGTCGGTCGGGCGGCGGTCACCGCGTCGCGCAGCAACGCGTACCGGACGCCGGCCAGCGTCCGCCCGCCGGGCCGGCCGACTGCGCCACCGTCCGGCGACCCGCCGGGGAGCGTGTGCGGCGGTCCGTCGGGGAGCCCGCCCGCAGGCCGGTGGGCCGGGTCGGGGGTGTCCGCGCCGAAGTTCTGGTCCAGGTAGAGGTCGGCGTCCTGCCCCCGGGTGTCGCCGTCGACGATGGCCAGGGTGACCACGCTGGCCGCCCGCAGCGCCCCGGCCCCCGCCGGGTCCAGCTCGTACGAGTCGAGCACCAGCGCGTCCAGGGCGTGCCGGCGGGCCGCCTCGACCAGCCCGTCGGGGGTGTCCGGACCGGGCCGGACCGGGATGCCGCGCGCGGTGAGCTGGGCGCTGGCCCAGCCGACCCGCTCGACGGACCCGAACAGCTCGACCCGGGCGCCCCGGGCCAGGAGTTCCTCGCCCAGGGCCAGGCAGCGGACCAGGTGCCCGACGCCGGTGCGCGGGCCGGCGTCGCAGCGCAACCCGATCCGTGGTGGGTTCAGGACTCCTCCAGCCGCTTCTGGCGTACCGAGGAGTTGAGGGTACGCAGGTCGGGCCGTCCGTCCAGCCAGTCGGCGAGCTTGGCCAGGGGCACGCTGACGTCGCCGAAGTGCTCGACGACCGCGCTGACCAGCGCCCAGTCCTGGTCGGTGTCGAGGGTGAGCCGCAGCGCCGACCGGTCCGGGGCGAGGGTCACCCCGAGTACCCGGAACAGCTCCGGTCGGGTGTACGCGTACGAGGTGACGTGTACCCGGTGGTGCCCGGTGGCGAGCCGGTCCAGGGTACGCAGCGTGTCCGCCCGGATGATCTCCACGTCCAGCCCCCGCGGCAGGGTACGGGCGATCGAGGTGCTGGCGTAGTCGAGCCCGGGGACCGCCCGGTACACCGCCGCCACCAGGCTGACGATCTCCGGGTCGAGCAGCGGGCAGTCCGCGGTGAACCGCATGACGGCGTCGCCGGGACGGCCGTCGAGCGCGCCGACGAACCGGCTCAGCACGTCGTCCACCGGTCCCCGGTGCACGGGTACGTCGAGCCGCGCGCACTCGGTGACCACCGCGTCGTCGGCCGGGTCGACGCTGGTGGCGACCACCAGGTCGGCGAGGACCCCGCTGTCCCGGGCGGCCCGGACCACCCGGCCGAGGACGCTGCGCCCGGCCAGCGGACGCAGCACCTTGCCGGGCAGCCGGGACGAGCCCATCCGGGCCTGCACGATCCCGACGATCCGCGGATCGGAGCCGGTCGGCCCGGCCGTGTCGCGTCCGGCCGTGTCGCGTCCGGCCGTGTCGGCGTTCCCGGGTCGGCCCGTAGCCGGGGTGCCGGCGCTGCCGGGGCGACCCGTCGGCGCGGTGTCCGGGCCGGTCACTGCTGCTCCTCCGCCGGCTTCGGGCCGAGCGCCTCGCGGGCCCGCCGCTTGGCCGCCCGTGCGCCGCGCTTGGCCAGCCGGGCCGGGGTGATGGCGAGCCGGCCCACCCGGTAGCTGAGCGAGCCGCTGAGCAGGTTGATTGTGGCGTCGGCGCGGCGCAGCGCCCGTTCCCGCGAGGTGAGCAGCTCCTCGGTCCACTTCAGCAGGGCGGCGAGCCGGGTCAGCTCCTCCCGCTGGCGTACCCAGGCCTCGCGCATCTGCTGGTAGCTGCGCGGCCCGGCGGGCGGGTCGGTGGCGGTGACCGTGCGCAGCGCGGTGGCGAGCGCCCCCCGCCCGTCGGCGTCCAGGCCGCGCAGCGCGGCGGCCACCGCCGCCTCGGTCTGCACGGCCGCGTCGACGGTGGCCCGGTCCAGGTCGTGCCCGGCGACCCCGCCGAGCACCACGGTCAACCCGGCGACGTCCAGGGTCGACGGCCACGGGTGGGCGTATCCGCCGGTGAGCAGGGCGACCGCGAACCGCCACAGCCCCCGGGCCAGGACCACCTGAGCGGCCAGCGGATCGGTGGCCTGCCAGCTCGGGTCGAGCACCGCGAAGGCGTCCCCGTCGACGACCACGTTGTCCGGATCGGCCAGCGCCGTCGCGCCGGTGATCCGCCTGTCCGGATCGGCCTGCCCGGTGAGCCATCCCGCGTAGCCGCGCAGCAGCCGGCGCAGGGCGTCCAGGTCGCGGCGCAGGCAGCCGTCGAGCAGCAGGGTCCGCAGCAGCCGGCCCGGTGGCACCGGCCCGGTGAGCGCGGCCGGATCCCGGTGGGCCGCCTCCCGGCTGGCGAACGGGGCCGGTCGGCCCCGGGTGTCACTGCCCCCGGTGACCGCCCAGTGCCAGCCGTCCGGACCGTCGGTCACCTCGACCACCCCGACCCCGGGCGGTCCGGTCTGCACCAGCACCACCGGCAGCGGTGCGCCGCCGGGCCGGTCGTGGTCGCCGGGGCGGTCGTCGTCGGTGGGGCGGTGGGCGGTGACCAGCCAGCCCGGGGCCAGCGCCGCGCCGAGCCCGGCGTGCAGCGCGTCGACCGCCAGCCGGGCCGGGTCCTGGAGCACCGTGCCGGCGTCGGAACCACCGGCACAGGCCCCGTGCAGCACCGCGTCGAGCAGCCCCGAGGCGGGTCGCCGCTCCAGGGCTTCGGTGGCGACCAGGGCCGTCGGGGCACCCCGTCCGGGGTACCCGGCGTAGCCGGCGTCGGGGGTCAGCCCCGCCGCGGCGAGCCGGGCCCGTAACTGCTCCCGGTTGGCCGGGCGGTCGGCGTCCAGCACCCCGCCCACGGTCCACGCCGCGTCGGTCCGGTCGGCGTACCAGGGGGAGGTGGCGACCAGCCGGGAGACGCCGAGCGGATTGTCCAGCCACAGCAGCAGCGTGCCGCCGGGACGCAGGGCGGTGGCCAGCCGGGTCAGCACCCCCGTCCAGCCCAGCCGGGTGCCCTCGACCGACTCGACGGCGTCCAGCCCGGCCCCGGCCACCACCACGTCGAAGGCGTCGGCCGGGGCGAGCCCGGCCGGTCCGCCGACGATCACCCGGGCCGCCCGGTCGGCCAGCGCCACCGCGTCGGGGTGGCTGCGCAGCAGGCAGGTCACCTCGGCGTGGGCGAGCCGGTCCAGCAGCGCCGGGTCGTGCGGCCCGGCGAGCAGCACCCGCGCCCCGGCCGGTACGACCCGGGCGGCCAGCGCGCCCAGCGGCCCCCCGTCGGGCAGCCGCTGCTCCGGCAGGTCGGACCAGGCCAGCATCTCCCCACCGGGCAGGACGACGGGGGCGGCGGTTCCAGTGCTCAACTCGGGCCTCCTGCGGGACGTGACCAGCCGAGCAGTTCACGCAGCTCGGCCGGGGTGCAGCGGTGGTCGGTGCCCAGCTCGGCGCGGGCGGTCGCGACGGCGGTCGGCAGGTCCACCGACTCGCCGTGCAGCTCCGGCCACTGCCGGCGGATCCGGGCGGTGCCGCCGAAGGTGGGGTCCTCCTTGGCCAGGATCATCGGGTCGCCGTAGACGGCCGGCTCGCAGCCGGCGGCGATGCCGTAGAAGATGGCGCTGGTCAGCCGGTTGGACGCCACCCGGGCGTGCCGGCGCAGCTCGGTGAGCTGCTTGTCGAGGAAGAGCGGGTCGGTGTCACGCCACCAGTGCCCCCGGTAGCCGTGGCAGATCACCCGGAAGCCGGCGTTCTCGTAGAGCCGGCGGACCCGGCGCATGCCGTACTCGTGCCAGTAGAGGCAGACGGTGACCGGGCCGGGTTCGGTGTCCCGGATCCGGGCGATCAGTTCCCGGTGGTCGCCCTTGACGTGCTGGCCCTCCCAGCCGTGGAAGGGGTACCAGATGGTGCCCTCCCGCACGGCCGGCGGCGGGTCGTCGCGGCGCAGGTCGAGCAGGTACGCGAAGGGCGCACCGGTGACCACCACGTTGCGCCGCCCCACCGACCAGGCCCGTCGCCGGGTCTGCTCCGACCAGAGCAGGCTGGGGGTGCGCTCGGCGTACGGGTGGCCGGGGGCGAGCCCGTCGCCGATGTTCCAGCCGTGCTGGACGTACCCGTTGATCCGGGGCGGGTGGCCGTCGCCCAGCCCGCAGTAGCGGGCCAGCACATGGGCGTGCCCGTAGAAGTGGTTCGCGTGGTGCATCGTTCCCCCGGTCAGGCGGCGGCGGGCGCGGTGACGCCGCGCAGCGCCGCGCCGAGCGCGTCGATCACCCGGTCCTGGTCGGCGTCGGTGAGGCCCGGGTACAGCGGCAGCGAGAGCTGCTGGGTGTAGAACGACTCGGCCACCGGGCAGGACCCGCGCCGGTAACCGAGGTCGGCGAAGACCGGGTGCCAGTGCACCGGCAGGTAATTGACCTGGACGCCGATCCCGGCGGCGCGCATCCGGTCGTAGACCTCCCGGCGGCGGCCGTCGAGGATCCGGACCGGGTAGAGGTGCCAGGCGGGGGCGGCCCACGACCGGCGGGCCGGGGGGAGCACCCCGTCCAGGTCGGCCAGGGCCTCGTCGTAGCGGGCCACCAGCCGGGCGCGGGCGGCGAGGAAGTCGCCGAGTCGGCGTAGCTGGCTGCGGCCCAGCGCGCAGAGCACGTCCGGCAGCCGGTAGTTCAACCCGAACTCGTGCACCTCCTGGTGCCAGCCGCCCTCGTCCGGCGTGCGCAGCTCGGCACGCTCCCGGACCAGGCCGATGTTGCGGAAGCGGCGGGCACGCTTCAGCAGCTCCGGGTCGGCGGTGGCGACCGCGCCGCCCTCGGCGGTGGTGAGGTTCTTGGTGGGGAAGAACGAGAAGGTGGTCAGGTCGGCCAGCGACCCGACCGGCCGCCCCCGGTAGCCGGCCCCGATCGAGTGCGCCGCGTCGGCGAGCAGCAGCGCGTCGGAGCCGGCCAGCGCGGCGCGCAGGGCGTCGTAGTCGGCCGGGTGGCCGGCGTAGTCGACGGCGGCGACCACCTTCGTCCGGGCGGTGGTCGCGGCGGCTGCCGCCGCCGGGTCCAGGGTGAACGTCTCGTCCTCGACGTCGGCGAAGACGATCCGCGCGCCGAGGGCGACCGCGCTGCTGGCGGTCGCCACGAAGGTCATCGGCGGCACCACCACCTCGTCGCCGGGCCCCACCCCGGCCGCCGCGTACGCGACGTGCAGGGCGGCCGTGCCGTTGGCCACGGCCGCGCAGCCGGCCCCGCCGGTCCAGCCCGCGAGGTCCGCCTCGAACGCGTCGACCTGGGGACCGGTGGTGAGCCAGTCGCTGCGCAGGGTGGCGACCACGGCGGCGACGTCGTCGTCGGTGACCGACTGCCGGCCGTACGGGAGCATCGCCGTCACGCCGTGAGGCCCAGCATGTCGCGCAGCTGCCGGACGCTCAACCACTCGTCGTTGCCGTCGGACTGGTAGGCGAAGCCGTCCGGCACCGGTTCGCAGTCGACCGGCGGCCGGTAACCCCAGGTGGCGATCGTCGGCTGGACGATGAAGCGGTCCTTCGCGCGCAGCGTCCGGCGGCTGTCGTCCGGGGCGATCATCTCCTCGTGCAGCTTCTCGCCGGGCCGGATGCCGATCTCGTGCGTGGTGGCCTCCGGGGCGACCGCCTCGACCAGGTCGAGGATGCGCATGCTGGGGATCCGGGGCACGAACAGCTCGCCGCCCTGCATCTGGTCGAAGCTGTCCAGCACGAACTGCACGGCCTGGTCCAGGGTGATCCAGAACCGGGTCATCCGCTTGTCGGTGATCGGCAGGCTCCTGCCCTCGTCGGCGAGCCGCCGGAACAGCGGCACCACCGAGCCCCGGCTGCCGACCACGTTGCCGTAGCGGACCACGGCGAACCGGGTGGGGTGCTGGGCGGCGTAGTGGTTGGCCGAGACGAAGAGCTTGTCGCCGACGAGCTTGGTCGCGCCGTACAGGTTGATCGGGCTGGACGCCTTGTCGGTGGAGAGCGCGATGACCTTCCGGACGCCGGCCTCGATGGCCGCGTCGACCACGTGCTGCGAGCCGGTGATGTTGGTGGCGATGAACTCCGACGGGTTGTACTCGGCGGTGTCCACCTGCTTGAGGGCGGCGGCGTGCACCACGTGGTCCACCCCGTGCATGGCCCGGGTGAGCCGGTGCCGGTCCCGGATGTCGCCGATGAACCAGCGCAGCCGGGGATCGTCGCCGAGTTGCTGGCGCAGCTCGTACTGCTTGAGTTCGTCGCGGGAGAACACCACCACCCGGGCCGGGTCGGCCACGGCGAGGACGTGCCGCAGGAACGCCTTCCCAAAGGACCCCGTACCGCCGGTGATGAGAATGGAGGACCCATTCAGCTCACTCAATTTGGTGCTCCCCAGCTCGTGGTTGGTGCGCCACCGGCTCGGGCCAGGCGACCGGACGGACGCTAGCCACGCCGGGTTAACACCCCGACGCTCCCGGGTGAACCGCCCGCGCTGCTCCCGTGAATGCCGGACCTCCGCCAGGCGAACACTTCCGACCCCGCCGCGAACGGGCTGACCAGCCCGGACGGTGCTGACTACAGTGGCCCGGCGCGACCGGTGGGCAACGGGTGCACCCCGACGGGCAGGAGGCGACGATGGTGTCCGGCACCGAGGTCAGGCGAGAGGCGGTCGTCGGCTCACCCGCGCGGCCGGCGGGCCGACGCCGCTGGCTGGTGCCGGTGCTGCTGACGGTGGGCTGGCTGCTGGGCGTCGGCTGGCGGATGTGGTCGTCCCGGCACGTGCCGCTGCCCATCGCGCACACCGACGAGGACAGCTACCTGCACACCGCCCGTGCGTTGGTCGGTGGGCCGGGCGGATTCAGCAGCGAGAACGGGCCGCTGCGCCGGGTCGGCTACCCGCTGCTGATCTCCCCGGCGTTCCTCGGCGAGCGGGACTTCGTCGACAGTTACCGGCTGGTGCACCTGGTCAACGCGGCGGTGAACGCGACGGTGCTGCCGCTGGCATACCTGCTGGTCCGTCGGCTGGTGCCGGTGCGCCGGGCGGTCGCGCTGGCCGCCGCCGCCGTCGCGGCGACCCTGCCGGCGACCGTCTTCTACGCCGGGGTGGCGATGATCGACGCGGTGCTGGCGCCGCTGGTGCTGGCCTGGCTGCTGGCCGTGCACCACTGGGTACGCCGACCCGGCCCGCTGGTCGCCGCCGGGGCCGGCGCCCTGGTCGGGGCGTTCCACCTGCTGCACTCCCGGGGCCTGGTGATCGTGGGGGTGCACGTCGGTCTGGTGCTGCTGCTGTTCCTGCGCCGGCGGATCGGCCCGCCGCAGGTGCTCGCCGCGGTGCTGCCGGTGCTGGCGGCGGCCCTGCTCAACGAGGCGGTCATCCGGCTGCTCGGCGACCGGGTGTACCTGCTGGGCGATCCCCCCGGTGGCGGCACCGTACGGGCGGTCGCCTCGGGGCAGGGGCTGCTGCGGGTGGGCGCGGCGGTCGCCACCCAGCTCTGGTACCTGGTGGTGATCACCTTCGGGCTGGCCGGCGTCGCCTGGGCCGGTGCCGTCCGCACCCTGCTCCGTCCCGCCTCCACCGGGAGCCGGGACGCCGCCGGGGCGACCCGTTGGACGCTCGGTGTGGCCCTGGTGACCAGCGTCGGGGTGGCGGCCGGCGCATCGGTGATCCTGGCCGGCATCACCACCAAGCCGCTGGACGCGATCTACGGCCGGTACGTGCAGATGCTCGCCCCGTTCTGGCTGCTGGTCGGGGTGGGGATGCTGGTGACCGCGACGCCCCGGGCGCGGTGGCGTCGCGCGGCGGTCGCGGCGGGGGTGCTGCTGGCCGGCGCGACGCTGGTCGCCGGCCGGCTGGCCTGGGTGGCCAGTCGGGGGCACGAGCTGCGCTACGGCGGGTTCGGCGCTCCGGACCTGATGGCGCTGACCGGTGGCTGGCGCGAGTTCCGACCGTTCACCGGGGCGGTGGTCGGGTTGGTCGGCTGCCTGCTGCTGGTCGTCGCGGTAGGGCGGCCCCGGTGGCGGGTGCCGGTGCTCGCCGCGCTGGTGGTGGTGAACCTCGGCACCATGCAGACGATCACCGACCGGCTGGTCCGTCCGATGGTCGCCGCGACCGCACCGACCCCCCGGGTGGCCGACGTCGGGGTACGCCCCGGTGACCGGGTCTGGGCGTCCCTCGGCGTGCAGTGGATCCTGCGGTTCAACCTCAGCCACCAGGTCACCTGGGCCGACGTGCGGTGGTTCGTCGAGAAGCCGCCGGCCGACGCCGACGTGGTCTTCGTCCGGTGGGCGCCCGGCGGGCCGGACGACTGGGACGGCGACCGGTACGGGTTCGTCCGGATGGGCGGCAACGTGGAACAGCACTGGGCCGCCTGGCGTCGCCGCTGAACCGCATGGCTGTATGGCTGTATGGCTGTATGGCTGTATGGCTGTATGGCTGTATGGCTGTGCCGACACGGGCTGGTAAACGTCGGATGGCCGCCCGGTTAATGGTCGTCGGACAATGGGGGAAATTAGCGTCGGCGACGATTCTCGCGGGTCAGTGAAATGGGTACGACCTCGACTTCCCTCCCGTTGTGCGTCACCCGGTGTCCGGTGCCCTCGACGAACCGGAAACGACGGTTCATCTGCCGGACGACCGTGTTGTGCGCCAACACCTCGCCGTCGAGCCGGTCCAGCGCGAGCACGTCGAAGGCGTAGTCCACCGCCGCCCGCATCACGCCCAGCCAGGCGGGCAGGGTGGCACCCCGCCCGGCCAGCCCGTCGGCGTCCAGGTAGAACCCCCAGGAGGCGGTCCGTGGCCTGTCGGGGCGCAGGTCGGAGAAGGTCACCACGCCAGCGGTCAGGCCGTCGTGGACGTACATCAGGATGCGGTGGGCCGGGTCGGCGCGGACCCGCGACCACCAGGCGGCGTGCTCGTCGGCGGTGATCCGGTGACTGGTCTTGCTGACCTGCCGGTTGGTTTCCTGATTACGCCAGGACAACATCAGGTTAACGTCGTCCGTCGTGGCCTCGCGCAGCACCGGTACCCCTTTGTGTTAACCGCATGGATCCCCACGGACCATACCCGGGTAAACGGTCCGGGGAATTGCCGGGCTGTACACTGCGCCGCATGGAAGAATTGAGCCGCGCGCAGATTCGCGACCTCATGGCGCAGGTGTTGCGGAACCAGGGCCGGGCGTTGCCCGACGACGACTCCGCAGACCTGCGGGAGATCGGTTTCCGTTCGCTGGACTTCTCGGAACTCGCCCTGCGGGTGGAGGACGTCACCGGGGAGGAGTTGAACTTCGACGCCCCCGGTCTGCGTCGGATCGCCACCGTCGGGGACGTCCTCGACTTCCTCGCCGAACTCCAGCGGCAGTGACCGTCACGACCGCACCGGCCGGGCTGGGCAACCGGGTCGTCGTCGCCGGGGTGGCCCGGAGCTGGCGGGACCTGCCCACCCCGGGGCTGCCGTCGCCCGGCGCGGTCGTCGCCGGGGCCGCCGACGCGCTCGCCGTCGCCCGGCGACACGCCACGGATGGCACCGAACTGCTGCTCGCCGGCCCCGGCCGGATCGACGCGGCGATGCGGGACGACCTGCGCGCCGCCGGCTTCGCCGTCACCGTGCTCACCGACGGGGTGACCCGGACCGTCGCGCCGACCATGCCCAGGGCGGCGGAGAGCGGCCGGCTCTGGCTGCTCACCTCCGGCTCGACCGGCCGGCCGAAGCGGGTGGGTCACACCCTCGACTCGGTGACCACGGTGCGCGGTGCCCAGCCGGAACGGACCTGGCTCTGCCCGTACGTCCCCGGCAGTTACGCCTGGTGGCAGGTGGTCACCCTGTCGCTGACCCAGCCCGGCCAGCACCTGGTGGTGGTCGACCCGCAGGAGTTGGACGACTGGCCGGCGCTGGCCGCCGCGCACGGGGTCGACGCCGCCTCCGGCACCCCCACCTTCTGGCGTCGCGCCCTGCACCGCGATCCGCGGGCGTTGGCCCGGGTGCCGCTGCGGCAGCTCACGCTCGGCGGCGAACCCGTCGACCAGGCCGTGCTGGACCGGCTCCGGGCGGTCTTCCCGGCCGCCCGGATCTCCTGGATCTACGCCTCCTCCGAGGTGGGCGCGTCGATCGTGGTGCACGACGGCCGGGCCGGCTTTCCGGTCGACTGGCTCGACCGGGTGACCCCCGGCCGCCCCACCCTCTCGGTGCGCGACGACGAACTGGTGATCACCTCCCCCCACCACGGGGTCGGGCTCGACGGACCGGTCCGCACCGGCGACCGGGTGCAGATCGTCGACGACCGGGTCATGATCACCGGTCGACTGGACTCCGACGAGATCAACGTCGGTGGCAGCAAGGTCTCCGCCGGGCTGGTGCGCGACGTGCTCACCGCCCATCCCGGGGTGGCCTGGGCGCGGGTGACCGGCCGGCGGGCCCCGGTACTCGGCCGGATGGTGGTCGCCGAGGTCGTCCCGGCCACCGCGCCGGAGGCCGCTCTGCCCGTCGTTCCGGCCACCGCGCCGGAGGCTGCTCCGCCCGTTGTCCCGGCCACCGCGCCGGAGGCTGCTCCGCCCGTTGTCCCGGCCACCGCGCCGGGTTCCGTCGCGTCGTCCGGTCCGGCGACGGCGGCGGCGTGGCCCGACGAGGGCACGCTGGTGCGGTGGTGCGCCGAGCGGCTGCCCGAGTACGCGGTACCGCGCCGGATCCGGCTGCTGACCGAGATTCCCGTCAAGGAGAGTCTGAAGAGCGATGTCTGACTCCGTACCCGTGCCACCCAGCACCGTCGTCCTCGTCTCCGGCGGGTCTCGGGGGTTGGGCCTGGCCATCGTCACCGACCTGCTCGACGCCGGGCTCACGGTGGCCGCCTTCGCCCGTACCGTCACGCCCGAGCTGGAGAAACTGGCCGTCGAGCAGCCCGACCGGGTGCACGTCGGCGCGGTGGACGTCACCGAACCCGCCGCCGTGCAGGGCTTCGTCCGGGCGGTGGAGGCACGGTTCGGCCCGATCGACGGGCTGGTGAACAACGCCGCCGTCGGGCAGGACTCGATGCACACGCACACCGCCACCGTCGACATCGCCCGGATCGTCGAGACCAACCTGACCGCGCCGTTGCAGCTCACCCGCCTGGTGGTCCGACGGATGTTGGGCCAGGGGCGACGCGGGCGGATCGTCAACGTCACCTCGATCTGCGCGCAGCGGGGCTTCCCCGGCCTGGTGGCCTACTCGGCGACCAAGGGGGGCATGGACGCGGCGACCCGGTCGCTGGCCCGGGAGCTGGGCGGGCGGCTGCTGGTCAACGCGGTGGCCCCGGGCTTCTTCGCCTCGGAGATGTCCGCCGTGCTGGGCAGCACCCAGCTCGACCAGATCGTCCGGCGGACCCCGACCGGGCACCTGACCGAGCCGGCCGAGGTGGTACCGGTGGTGCGGATGCTGCTGCGCGAGCAGACCAACATCAACGGCCAGGTCATCGTGGTCGACGGTGCCGCCTCGATCTGACCGCGCCGGCTCCGGCCGCCGCCCGGTCCACGGCCCGTCCAGGTCCGGGTCTGTCGGTGGCAACCCGCTGGGGTCCGGGGTGATCGGTGGCGTCCTGCCCGGGGCCGGAGCGGTGGGTGGCGTCCTGTCGGGGTCCGGGGCGGTGGGTGGCGTCCTGTCGGGGTCCGGGGCGGTGGGTGGCGGCCTGTCGGGGTCCGGGGCGGTGGGTGGCGGCCTGTCGGGGTCCGGGGCGGTGGGTGGCCACCCGCATTCGGCGGCGGGCACCCGGCCGGTGCCGGCGTTGCTGCGCGCCGCCGAACGGCACCTGCGCGTGGGCACCCCCGCCGAGCTGCGGCACGCGGTGACCCGGAGCCACCTCGACGACGGGCGCTGCGTCGGTTGGTACGGCACGGCCGCCCCCGGCTGGCGGGTGGCGATCGACGCCGAACGGGCTGCCGCCGACGTCCCGCCCGCGCTGGCCGCGCGGTTCGGGCCGGCCGACTTCTGGTCGCGGTGGACCCGGGCGGAGTGCCTGTGCAAGCTGGCCGACGTGCCGGTGGCCGCCTGGTGGCGGCGGCACGGTCTGGCCGTACCCCCGCACACCCGCGCGGTGTGGCGCACGCTGTGCCTGACCGATCTGGTGATCACGATCGCCTTCGCGCCCTGAGTGGCCCGCCCGGGTCAGTGGCACCACCCGGCTCCGGCTCCGGCTCCGCCCCGGCTCCGCCCGCTTCGCGCGCGGTCCGCCTAAGGTGCCGTGCGTGTTCATCATGATCACATTGCATTCACGGAGAGTTTCTCCGGCGTGTCGTGTGCGTGCCGGTCATTTGATCATGGGACGCGGGGATGCGCTCAGACGAGGTCCCAGGTGAGGGGGGTGCCGCGGGGGACGTCGGTGGCGAAGGTGCGGCCGAGCACCCGGTCGGTCTCCACCGGGGGCAGGCCACCGGCCGGCCGGATCGAGCGGACGTTGGCGGCGGTCACCTCGTCACCGGCCCGTACGTCGGCCACCACGAACAGCGAACGGCGGAACCGCAGCCCCTCCCGTTCCGCCGGGGTGGGACCGATGGCGGTGCCGCCGAGCGCGGCGTGTGCCCGCCCGGACTCGACCACCAGGGCGGCCAACTCGTCGGGGTTCAGCGAGAAGTCGGAGTCGACGCCGCCGTCGGTCCGGTCGAGGGTGACGTGCTTCTCGATGAAGCAGGCGCCCAGCGCCACCGAGGCCACCGGCACCCCGATGCCGGGGGTGTGGTCGGAGAGGCCGACCGGCACCCCGAAGGCGTCGGCGAGCACCGGAATCCGGCGCAGGTTGCTGTCCGCCGGTGGGGCCGGGTAGGAGGCGGTGCAGGCCAGCAGCACGATGCCGCCGGCTCCGCCGTCGCGGGCGGTGCGCACCGCCGCGTCGATCTCGGCCACCGTGGCCATCCCGGTGGAGATGACCAGCGGCTTGCCGGTGCCCGCGACCAACCGGATCAGCGGCAGGTCGACCAGCTCCGACGAGGCGATCTTGTACGCCGGGACGTCCAGCCCCTCCAGCAGCTCCACCGCCGACGGGTCGAACGGGGACGAGAAGACCGTCAACCCCCGCTCCCGGGCGCGCGTGAAGATCGGCTCGTGCCACTCGTACGGGGTGTGCGCCCGCTCGTAGAGCCGGTAGAGGTTCTGTCCGCCCCACAGTTCGTGCCCGCCCGAGATGCGGAACGCCGGGGTGTCCATGTCGATGGTGATGGTGTCCGGCCGGTACGTCTGCAACTTCAGCGCGTGCGCCCCGCTGGCCGCCACCGCGTCCACGATCGCCAGCGCCCGGCCCAGGTCACCGTTGTGGTTGCCGGACATCTCCGCCACCACGAACGGCCGTTCCCCGGCCCCGATCACGTGCGGCCCGATCTTCACTGTCATCGTCATATCCGACCCCTGTTCCCTGTGCTCGTTCCTCGTACCCGGTGGTCGTCACCCGGACGCCGGCACCCCGCGCCGCCGTCGACCGCCGGGGTGGACCGCCCGGCGTGTCGGCGGTGCCGGATCGGCCGGCGTGCCGGCGTGCTGGCGGTGGTGGATCGGCCGGCGTGCCGGCGGTGCCGGATCGGCTGGCGTGCCGGCGTGCTGGCGGTGGTGGATCGGCCGGCGTGCCGGCGGTGCCGGATCGGCTGGCGTGCCGGCGTGCCGGCGGTGCCGGATCGGCTGGCGTGCCGGCGTGCTGGCGGTGGTGGATCGGCCGGCGTGCGGCGGTGGGCGGTCACCGGCTGCCGCGACCCGCCAGCGCGTCCGTGCCGGCGGGGGAGTCCGCCGCGCGGGCCGGCTCGTCTGGCGGCGTGGCCGGCTCTGGCTCGTCGACCGGCGTGGCCGGCTCCGGCGGGGTGACCGGTACGGCCGGCTCCGGCTCGTCGAAAGGCACGGCCGGCTCCGGCGCGGTGACCGGGCGGCGCAGCCATCCGGCCAGCCGGTGCGCCTGGCGCAGCACGGCGTACGCGAGATAGTCGTCCCGGCCGACCAGCCGGTGCTTGAGCCCGGCCACGCCGCCCGGACGCGGGTAGCCGCCCGGCGGCAGGTGCCGACGGTAGTGCGCGGCGACCCGGTGGAAGAACCTCCGGCGCAGGTGCGGGTGCAGCCGGCCGTCGTTGCCGACCACCACCAGCATGTGGTTGACCATCAGGGTGAACAGCTCACCGCGCAGCCGCTGGTCCGGATACCGCCGGGCCACCCAGTCGAACAACCGGTCGTACTGGTCGAAGGCGTCGAAGTGGCGACCGCTGCGGGTGGAGGTGATCGCACCCTGCCGGCCCTGCCGGTAGAGGTAGCAGATCCGGTCCAGCACGGAGATCCGTTCCGCGCCGATGAGCAGCGGGTTGCTGAACGGGATGTCCTCGTACCAGCCGGGGTGGAAACGCAGTTCCAGGTCGTCGAGGTAGGCCCGGCGGACCACCTTGTTCCACGCGGTGTGCTGCACCCGCAGCAGCCCGGGGCGGTCGGCGAGGCGGACCACCCCGGGGATGCCGCGCAGCAGGTGACTGCTCGCGTCGACCTCCCGTCGGCCGTCGTCACGCACCCGCAGGTGGTCGAGCATCAGCACGTCGGGGCGGTGCGCCCGGAGCCGGTCCAGCACCGCCGGGACGGTGCCCGGCGGCAACCAGTCGTCGCTGTCGACGAACCAGACGTACTCCCCGGTGGCCACGTCCAGGCCGGCGTTGCGGGCCGGTCCCAGCCCGACGTTGCGGTCCAGGTGCACGACGCGTACGCCCGGATGGGTGGCCGCGTACGCGCGGAGCAGCTCGCCGCACCGGTCCGGTGAGGCGTCGTCGACGGCGACGATCTCGACCGTGCCCGCCGCGTCGGCCGGGACGTCCGTACGCACCGAGTCGAGGCACTGGTGCAGGTACGCCTCCACCCGGTGGACGGGGACGACGACGCTGAGCAGCGGGGCGGGCGCGGGCTGGTTGACCACCCCGCCACCCTGGTGCACGGGCATGGACGGCCACGGAACGTGACGTATCCGGTGGAGATGGAGTTGCTGAACAGCGACCGAGCGGCAGGTTAACGGCTCAGGATCCGCCGTACCGGTGCGGGAACCGCCCGCTTGACCCGCGCCCGCAGCCGCTGCTCCCGCAGCTCGCGCACGTCGTCGCCGAGGGCGGCGTTGCGGTCCCGGAGCCACTGGATGCGGGCCAGCAGCTCCTCGGGCGTGGACGCCACCGCCGGTCGGACGGCCGGCGGGAACCGTGTCTCGCGGACCTGTGCGTCGAAGCGGGCCGCGCTGTCCCCGTCGTCGAAGGCGTTGCCCAGGTCGTGCCGGGCCAGGAAGGCCCGCATCACCTCGTAGCGGGCCCGGTGCCCGGTGTTCAGGGCGGTGTAGTCGGCCTCGGCGTAGAGCTGTGCCGCGTCCACGTCGGCCGGCACCTGGCTCATCAGCCGGTGCGGGATGTCGAAGTAGCGGGCCAGTTCCAGGGTGCGCGAGTCGTGGGCGAACAGGTAGCCGGGGGTGCCGGAGACCAGCGCGGTGATGGTGCCGTGGATCCGGGTGCCGAAGGCGAAGTCGAAGCCGGCGAGGTAGTCCATCCAGGTCCACGGATCGAGGAACATCCGTACCTTGTCCTCGGTGAACAGCGGGTGCGAGGTGTGGATCGGGATGGCGCTGGTCTTGCCCCGGTCCTCGGGGGCGTCGCCGTAGAGCAGGGTGCCCAGCGTCTTGAGGTCCTGGGGGAGGTAGCGCAGGTTCGGGTAGCGGGCCTGGTGCGAGGCGATGATCTTCGCCATCGACTTGACGTACGGGGAGACGGTCAACGCCACCCGGGCGTCGGGCGTCAGGGTCGCCGCGGTCTTCTCCACCCGGAGCCGGTCGCCGTGCAGGAACATCGACGGGCAACCGATCACGTCGACGGCGGAGAAGCCCAGGGTCTTCAGGTACTGCGCGGTGATCTCCCCGCGCACGCCGATGCTCGGCCCCCGGTCCAGCACCGCCCGCACGAAGCGGGTGACCACGTCGTCGATCGGACGCAGGTACTCCCGGTCACCGGTGACGTCGGTCTGTACGCCGACACCGAGGACCACCACCGGGATCTTCAGCCGCTCGACCAGCTTCGTCATCAGCTCGACGCGGTGGGCGTAGCTGCGCCGGAAGGCGTTGGCCAGCGGGATGACGTACACGTCGTGCTGCTCGTTGATCCGGTCGACGTCGCGCAGGTCCACCTTGAACTCGGTGGAGGTGATCCGCGCGGTGGAGGTGCGCAGCAACTTGTGCGCGGCGTGGCTGAAGACCAGGTTGCCGTTGTTCTCCCCGATCCAGTTCCCCTCGTACGCCTCCTCAGGACCGCGTACGTCGAACGGGTCCTTCTTCGCCCGTATCAGGATCCGCTGGTGCACCAGTCTGCTCCGTTCCTCGTCGGTCGGGCGTGCCTCCGACGGGCCGCCGACCCCCACCCACGGGTACGTCGGCACCGGGGGGTTCCGCGATGTTAGGGCAGTGGAGGGATTTCGTACACCTTCCGCACATCCGTACCACCCCGGCGCGTCACCGGGGCCGGGGTGTGCCGGTAGGGTGCCCGGCGTGACCAGCGTGCCCACCACCGCGTCCCCGGCGTCGAGCCGGCTGCCGTCGCTGACCGGCCTACGGTGGATCGCCGCCATGCTGGTCTTCGGCTACCACGTCGGCACCATGCGGATCGTCACCCAGCCGGACGCCAAAGCGGTGGTCGACTGGTTGTTCACCCTCGGCCTGTCCGGGGTGCAGTTCTTCTTCATCCTCAGCGGCTTCGTGCTGGTCTGGTCGACCCGGGACGGCGACCGGCGGCGGGACTTCTGGCGTCGCCGGCTCGCCAAGATCTACCCCAACCACGTGCTGACCTGGGCGGCGGCGCTGCTGGTGATGTGGTGGTTCGCCGACCCGGTGGTGCCCCGCGCCGCGCTGGAGAACCTCTTCCTGGTCCAGGCGTGGGATCCCACCCCGGGCTACTTCTACAGCATCAACAACGTGAGCTGGTCGCTCTCCTGCGAGCTGTTCTTCTACCTCTGCCTGCCGCTGGTGCTGCCGGCGATCCGGCGGGCGCACTCCGGCCTGCTCTGGGCCGTGGTGGTGGCGGTGCCGCTGGTGATCCTGGCACTCTGGCCCGGTCAGGCGTTGCTGCCCGAGGGCACCAACTGGTGGTTCACCCAGGTCTTCCCGCTGGTCCGGTCCACCGAGTTCTGGCTGGGTGTGGCCGCTGCCGAGCTGCTGCGCCGGGGCCACTGGCGGGGCCCCGGCCTGCCGCTGGCCAGCCTGCTGTTCGTGGCCGTCTGGGTGGTGGCGCACTGGATCCCGGCCGAGATGTGGGCGGCGCTGCTGTCGGTGGCGTACATCCTGGTCATCCCGGCGGCGGCCCGCGCGGACGTGCAGGGACACTGGTCCCCGTGGCGGCACCGGACCCTGGTCTGGCTCGGCGAGGTGTCGTTCGCCTTCTACCTGGTGCACGTGCTGGTGATGATGACCGTGCTGCGGCTCACCGGGCACTGGGGGGTGGGGCTGCCCGGCTGGTCGGGGCCGCTGGCCGTGCTCGGCTTCCTGGTGGTGAACCTGGCGTTGGCCGCCGCCGTGCACCGCTGGGTGGAGACCCCGATGATGCGCCGTCTCGCCCCCCGCCGCCGCCCTCCACCCGCTCCCGCCGCCCCCGCTCCCGCCGGACCGGCCATCGTGCCGGGGCCGAGGGCGGCCGACGGCGGACGTCCCGTCGAGTACGTCGGGCCGCGCGACCCGCGCTGACCCCGCCGGCACCCGCCACCCCGCCGGCACCCATCACCCCGCCGGCACCCGCCACCTGATCGGCGCCCGCAACCACCGGCACCCGGCAGCCGCCATCCCACCGGCAGCCGCCACCCCGGGCGGGGGTCGACAGCGGCCGCCCGCAGCGATCGGGCTTCCTCCGGCGGACGCGACCGGGTCCACCATGGTGGGCGCGGCGACACGCCCGGCGATGCTGCGGGCCGGTCACCCCGGCGGTAGCGTGGTCACGTGTCCCCGGTCGCGTCCGTCAGTCCCCTGTGGTGGGTCGCGCGCGGGATGTCCCGGCTCCTGACCAGCCTTGCCGTCGCGCTCGCGTTCGCCGCCGCCGGCCCCGGGCTACCCGGCCCCGCGCTGTTCGAGCCGGCCGCGACCGCCCTGGCGCTCGACGCGTCCCCGTCCTCTCCCGCCGCCCCGACCCCGGCCGCCCCGGTCGGCAGGCCCGACGGCGTCCGCGCCGGTGACCCGGCGGTCGAGTGGACGACTGCGGCAACGGGGGAGCCGGTCGATACCGTGGCACTCACGGTGCCGGTCACCACCGCGCAGAGCCGGCCGGTGGCGGCCCTGGCCACACCGCTAGGGCGGGTGCCCGCCGCCACTGCCGGCCCCCGGGCACCTCCGGCGGGCTGACCCGGCCCGCACGGGGCCGATCCGCCCGTGCCGCACCGACGACGAACCTCACTCCGCACCGCCCGGCCGGTTCTCTCCGCAACGGTCCCGCCGCCGGTACGGCCTCCGCTTCCGCAACCCGCCCACGAGGTGTCGACCGTGAACACCGTGCTCTCCCAGTTCCTGATCGAGGTCCCGACCGCCACCGTGATCTGGTCCCTGCTGCTCGTCCTGGCCCTGACCGGGCTCGCCGTCCTGGTCGCCCGCCCCGAACCGGACCGGACGACCGACCTGGCCGCCGACGGCCCGCCGTCGGACGCCCCGCCTCCGCTCGCCGATCTGCGGCGCTACGCCGAGGAGGTGGCGGTGGCCGCTTCCGGGGCCGCCCAGACCGCCCGCCGTCGCCGGTCCGCGTGGCTGGCCGCGCAGGACGCCCTGGACCGGGCCTGGCAGGCGTACGACGAGGCGGACACGGTGGCCCGTCGGTTCGCCGGTGCCGGCGCACTGCCCCGCCCGCGTACCCCCCGCACCCCGATCGAGTACGCCGACCGGGAGCGGTGGTTGCACCAGGAGGCGGTGGCGGCGCACTGGCGGGGGGAGCTGTCGGTCGAACGGCTGCGGGACGTCTTCGCGCACCGCGACGGGTGGGATCCACGCCGGCACCCGGTGGAACACGAGGTGATGCTCGCCCGCGCCGTCCGCGAGGACCGTCGTACCGCGTACCGGGCCGCGGCCGGGTGGGAGCGGTTGGCGTGGCGGGACGCCGAACTGGCCGCCGAGGCGGCCCGGTCGCTGGCCGTCGAGGCGTACGCGGCGGCGCAGCGGCTGCGACCGGCCCGGATCCCGTCGCCCCGCCCCGTGACGTCGGCGGCCCGGCTGCCCCTCGCCGCCCGCTGGCGACCTGCCCGGGTGAACTGAGGTCGAGCGGTCGCGGGGGATCGACTCGGCCCGGCGACAGGTCGGCGGCCGAATCGTTACCTGTCGGTTGTGGTCGGCGTCACCCCGGGTAGGGATTCGGACACCGGGTCACAGTCGGTGACATCGAGCGTGGCGATCACCGGGGGTTACCGGCGGCCCGTCCGGTTCGCGCCCGGACGGGCCCGGACGCACCATCGGACCCGCTGCGGCAGGTCGGTGCCCGAGTGCCCCGGAAGACAGCTCGCCGGAGGATGTTTACGCAGCTCACAGGGGTTGGCGAGGGGAAAACCGACCAGTAGTGTCGCTGCGGTCCGGTGCGGTTTCCGATCGCCGAAGGTGACGCCGTGCCGACCCGCTCAATCGTGCGAGTCACGAACCGGGGACCCACACGCACCACTGGGGTGAATCGCCGGGCCACGGCCCGGGGTAGGGCGATCTTCCCGCCCGAATCCGTCAGCTAACCCGGTCGGCGGCAGCGGAAGGAGTTCCCTGCTCGTGCAGCATGACCCGACCCCCTCGGTAGTTCCTCCACCTCGGTGCCGGGGCACCGCCGGACCGTCGCGCCCGAAGCGCTGACCCGGCCGTCCGCCCCGCCGCCCGGCCCCTGTCGGGCGGCCTCCGCCGATCCGTCCGGCCCCGTCCGGGCGGTCCCGACCGCACCAGCGGCCCCTCCGACCGATCCGCGCGTGGCGTAGCCCGCCGCGTGCCGGTCCGGCGTGTCGCCGCCTCGCCCCGTGGAGGAACACCCCGTGAAGCATCACATGAAACGTCAGCTACGCCGCCTGACCACCCAGCGTCCGTACCAGGTGGTGGTCGGCTCGGCCGCGGTCCTCGTCCTGACCACCGGTGCCGCCGCGCTGGCGGCCGGTGTCGCCGGCGCCCCGACCGACCAGCCGCGTTCGACCGCCGTCGTCGCCGAGCCCGCCCCCCGTCTCGACGATGTCGCCAGCCGGGCTCAGGCCCGGGTCGCCGTCCCCGTTCCGGCGAGCCCGTCGGTCACCCCCACGACCAGCCCGTCAGCGAGCCCCACGCCGTCGCCGCGGGCCACCCGGGCGAAGGCCCGGCCCACCGCCGACCCGGACCTGGCCCGCCGGGTGGTGGCCCCGAAGCCGCCGTCGTCGAAGCTGCTCCGCTACGACTACCAGGCCCAGACCACCTACTACTACTGCGGCCCGGCTGCGGTGCGCAACGCGCTCAGCGCAGCCGGCATCGAGCGCGGCCAGGACGACCTCGCCGCCCAGTTGGGTACCACCGAGATGGGCACCAACTCGGCCGAGGACACCACCCGGGTGCTCAACGCCGTGGTGAAGGGCGACCCGTACCGGACCCGGATGTTCGCCGGCACCCCGAGCGACGCCCAGGTCGAGCGGCTGCGGGCCGACGTGGTGGAGACGGTCGCCGCCAAGCGGGCCGTGGTCGCCAACGTGGCCGGGGACGTCACCGACCTCGACGGTGGTTGGCACTCCTTCCCCGGCGGCCACTACGTCGCCGTGGTGGGATACCGGGACAACGGTCGCACCGTGCGGATCGCCGACTCGGCCGACCCGTCGCTGCCGGCGTACTGGGTCGGCGTGACCACCCTGGCGAACTGGATCGCCACCCGGGGCTACTCGGCCTGACCGACGCCCCACCCGCGAACCGGACCGCCCCGGCCGCCCGACCCCGGGCGCCGGGGCGGTCCGCTGTCGCAGGCCAATCCCGCCGGCGGACGAACGAGGTCGGATCCATGTTCCAGTGGCATCCGGCGCTCGCGATGCCACTCGACCATGGATCGAGCGTGATCTTGCCGAGGGAGACGCGCGGGGGGCGCGCGGGCGCGGGCGGGGGGTCAGGGGCGGGCGCGGGCGGGCGGGAGGTCAGGGGCGGGCGCGGGCGGGCGCGAGCGGGCGGGCGGGAGTGGGGGCGAGTGGGAGCGGGCGGGATGTGGGTCAGGGGTGGGGGGAGAGGGTGGCGGTGTTCCGGGCGGTACGCGGGGTCGGCGGGTTCCACTCCGGCTCCAGCTCCCGCCGGGCGGCGTCGAGGAAACCGTCGGCGTACGAGTCGGCCGGGAAGTCACCCAGGTAGCGACGGCGGGTCTGCCAGCGGGCCGCCATCAACGGGTCGGTGTCCAGCAGCCCGGCCAGCACCTCGTCGAGGTTGGACATGTCCCGGCGCAGTACGTAGCCGGAGGCGGCCAGCGGGAAGCGGGCCACGAACTCGTCCCCGTCGACACCCAGGTCGGTCACCGCGTACGGCTTGCCCGAATAGAGGTAATCCGAGATCACCCCGGAGACGTCGGAGATCAGGGCGTCGGAGCGGTTGACGCAGTCGGTCAGGCTCAGCTCGCGGCTGGCCGCCGCGCCCCACAGGTGCTCCCGACCGGTGCGGGACCGGTCGGCGGCGAGCAGTTCGGTGAGCCGGGCCAACTGCCGGGCCGAGGCCGGATTCTGCCCGGTGTACGGGTGGGCGCGCAGGATCACCGTGGCGCCCCGGTCGAGCAGCCGGCGCAGCAGCGGCTCGGCCACCGGCAGTGAGCAGTAGTTGGCGTCGGCGTGGTGGCCGGTCCAGGTGGGGGTGTAGAGCACGGTCGGGGCGGTGAGCGGACGGGCTTCCTGGCGTACCTCGATGCCCTCGACCTGGGGTCGACCGACCACGACGAACTTCTCGGCGGGGATCTCCACGCCGGCCCGCGCGTACCGCTCGATCGCCGCCGAACCGGCGACGAAGATCTTGTCGAAGATGGCCGAGACCGGGTTGGCGCTGGGGGCCTTGTCGCTGTCGCCGTGGTGCAGCTGCACGTGGGTGAGCTGGGTGAACCGGATGCAGTGGCTGTTCTTCGCCCCGTGGTTGACGTAGAACGCCACCCGTAGGCTGGGCACCAGCGCCTCGTCCATCGCCTTCAGGGTGGGGCAGTAGACCACCGGGGCGCGGGTGGCGGCGGCGATCGTCGGCAGGAACTCCGGCTCCCGCAGCAGCACCAGGAACGGTCGGCCCAGCCGTTCCAGGTAGGGCAGCCACATGGTGACCTGGTACTCCGAGCCGGGCGGAGCGGAGAAGTAGAGCAGGAACTCCGGCTGGTGCGCCCGCAGCGCCCGGGTCACCGGGCTGCCGCCGCCCGCCGGCCGGAACCGCCGCCGGGCCAGGTCCAGGCCGACCGCGCCGCAACCGACCGCCACCACCAGCACGACGGCCAGCGCGACCACGGCGGGCAGGGCGAGGGCGGCGGCCACCGCCACCACCGCGAGCAGCCCCAGCAGCACGCCGTCGAGCCGGGCGGCGACCAGCGGGGTCCACGTCCGTACCGGCAGGTTCGCCGCCCGGATCTCCAGGTTGCCGGCGTCCCGCAGCGGCCCCACCAGCAGCACCAGGCCCAGCAGCGCCAGCGCGGTCAGCGCCAGCACCGGGTCGAACCCGTCGTCGAGCCGACGGGTGTAGCCGACCAGGACGCCGGCGGCCAGCAGCACCGTCTCGGCGACGATGTCGGCGTCCGGGCGGACCCGGCGTTCGTAGCCGGCGGCGGCCAGCGCGGCCACCGCCAGGGCCAGGCCCCAGCCGGTGGCCCCGGTGAACGCCACCACCAGGAAGGCGACCACGGCCAGGCCGGTGGTCAGGCACCGCGCGATCAGTTTCCTGACCAGGTCACCACGCATGTCACACCGTTTCCGGGGTCGGGGTCAGCCGGCGTCGACGCTGTCGGGCAGCCGGTCGTGCTCGGCGGCGGTCGGCTGGGCCGGCACCGGGGCCGGCTCGCCGGGGGCCCGCCGTACGTCGATCACCTGGCCGGTGAGGTCGGAGATCAGCACGTCGAGCGAGGACTGGGCGACCGCCTCGGCGGCCAGCAGGGTGTGCTCCGGCTCCTCACCGAACGCCTTGGTGCGCATCGGGGTGGCGGTGCGCTCCGGGTTGATGCAGTTGACCCGCACCCCGAACTCGGCCCACTCGTCGGAGAGCGCCTGGGTCAGGTTGACCAGCGCCGCCTTCGTCGACGAGTAGAGCGCGTACTGGGCCCGGCCCCGGGTGTAGGAGCTGGACGTGTAGAGCAGCAGTTGGCCCTTGGTCTGCTGGAGGTACGGCAGGGACTGCCGGGCGGCGATCACCGGCCCGACGAAGTTGACCTGGAGCACCCGGTCCATGGTCTCCTCGTCCATCTCGGCCAGCGCGCCCTTCTCCAGGATGCCGGCGGTGACCACCACGTGGTCGATCCGGCCGGTGGCCTCGAAGGCGGTCTTCAGCGCGGCCTCGACGTCGCTGGTCTGCTCGACGTGGGTGCCGGTGCTGGAGCGGCTGAACGGGAAGACCTGTGCGCCGTACCCCCGGGCCAGCTCGGCCAGGTCGTGCCCGATGCCGTAGCTGCCGCCGAAGATGACGATCGTCCGACCGGCCAGCTCCTCGGTGTAGCTGCGGTGCGACAGCCGGGGGGCCTGGGCGGCGGCGAGCTGGAACAGCTTGTCGGCCAGGTGCACGTCGACCGGGTGGGTGACCTTGATGTTCTCGTCCGACCCGTCGATCACCTTGATCGGGGTGCCGGGCAGGTAACGCAGCACCACGCCGCAGTCGTCGGTGGCGGCGAAGTCCGGGTCGCCCTCGGCCCGCCGGTACGCCTCCCGGATGGTGCCCGAGCGGAACGCCTGCGGGGTCTGCCCCCGGCGCAGCCGGGACCGGACCGGGATGTCGGTGATGCACTCGTCCTCGTCGACCTGGATGATCGTGTCGGCCGAGGGGATGGCCACGTCGACGGCGGAGTAGCTCCACAGCGCGTTCACGCACTCGCGGACGATCCGGGCGCTGACCAGCGGGCGGACCGCGTCGTGGAAGAGGATGTTGACGTCGCCGTCGCCGACCGCGTCCAGCGCGATCCGGGTGGTGGCGTTGCGGGTGTCGCCGCCGGAGATCACCTTGCTGACCTTGCGGAAGCCGGCCTTGTCGACGATCTGCTGGGCGTCGGCGACGTGGCCGGCGGCCATCAGCACGATGATCTCGTCGATCTCCGGGGCGGCCTCGAAGACGGCCAGGGTGTGCTCGATGATCGGTTTGCCGGCGATCTTCAGCAACTGCTTCGGGATGCCCAGGCCCAGCCTGGTCCCGGTGCCTCCGGCCAGCACCACCGCCACCGTCCGCGAGGGCCGCCACGGTGCCGGGGTCTCCGGTGTGGCGTCCGGGCCAGTGGTGTGGTCCTGCGTCATTGCCGATCCTCACTCTCGGGATGTCTGCACCTGTTCCGGGGGTCGCCCTGAACGGAAGGTTGCGCCAGCGTGGCGACGGGATGAACCTTAACGCGCGGACCGCGCCGCCCCACGGGACGACGCGGTCCGTCGGGCACCGGGTCGATGCCGTACGTGCGCCCGGAATACTACTTGCCGTTGGCGAATGCCTCGTACGCCCGGATCACCTCGTCCGTGGGGCCGTCCATCCGGATCAGCCCCGACTCCAACCAGATCGTCCGTTCGCAGGTGTCGCGTACCGAGGAGAGCTGGTGGCTGACCAGGAAGACCGTGCCGGCCCCCTCGCGCAGTTCCCGCACCCGCTGCTCGCTGCGCTTGCGGAAGCCCTTGTCGCCGGTGGCGAGCGCCTCGTCGATCAGCAGCACGTCGTGCTTCTTGGCGGCGGCGATGGAGAACCGCAGCCGGGCCGCCATGCCCGAGGAGTACGTCCGCATCGGCAGGCTGGCGAAGTCGCCCCGCTGGTTGATCCCGGAGAACTCGATGATCTCCGGCGTCATCCGGGCCACGTCGTCGGGCTGCATCCCCATCGCCAGGCAGCCCAGCGTGACGTTCCGCTCCCCCGACAGGTCGTTGAGCAGGGCGGCGTTCACCCCGAGCAGGGACGGCTGGCCCTGGGTGTAGACCGCGCCCCGGTTGACCGGGAGCAGCCCGGCGATGGTCCGCAGCAGGGTGGACTTGCCGGAGCCGTTGCTGCCGATCAGGCCGATCGCCTCACCCCGGTACGCGGTGAAGGAGACCCCCTTGACCGCGTGCACCTCCTGGATGTTGGGCGCGGAGGAGCGCTTGACCAGCCGGCGCAGCGCGGCCACCGGTGTGCTCCCGCCCCCGGCGCCCTTGTGCACCCGGTAGATGACGTGCGCGTCGTCCACCACCACGGTGGGGATCCGCTCGACGACCCGGGGCAGGGTCACGGTGACGTCGTTGGACGTCTCGTACCGGTCATCCACGGCCGTACTCCTGTTCGCCGCGCCAGAAGTAGACGTATCCGGCGATACCGCCCAGCAGCGCCCAGCCCGCCGCCACCAGCCAGAGCTGGGTCAACGACTCGTTGAGCAGTGGCGCCTGCTCCAACAGGGCGTACCGGGCCAGCTCGATGTAGACCAGGATCGGGTTGAACTGGATGAGCGTCGAGGCCCACTCCGGCAGCCGGTCGAACAGCTTGACGCTGTAGAGCACCCCGGAGCCGTACATCCAGGTGCGCAGGATGAACGGCATGACCTGCTTGAGGTCGCTGGCCTTGGAGCCCATCCGGGCGACGACCATCACGACCCCGGCGTTGAAGGCCGCCTGGAGCAGCAGGGCCGGCGGCAGCATCAGCCAGCCCAGGGTGAGTGGCTCGCCGGTCACCAGCACGATGCCGATCAGCACGATCATCGAGGCCAGCAGCTGCTGGAACTGGGTCAGCGTGGCGGCCAGCGGCAGGCAGGCCCGGGGGAAGTGCAGCGCCCGGATCAGTCCCAGGTTGCCGCTGATCGACTGGGTGCCGGCCAGCACCGCGCTCTGGGTGAAGTTGAAGATGAACAGCCCGGTGGTCAGGTACGCGATGAAGTTCGGGATGGTGTTCTGCCCGAGCACCACGCCGAAGATCAGGTAGTAGACGGCGGCGTTGGTCAGCGGGGTGAGCACCTGCCAGATCTGGCCCAGCTTGGCGTTGCTGTACGAAGCGACCAGTTTGGCGTTGGCGTACGCGGCGGTGAAGTGCCGGTAGGCCCACAGTCTGCGGCTGTACTCGGTCAGGGAGGGGCGCTCGCCGGCGACCCGTAGTCCGTGCCGAGCGGCCAGCTGCGCCTGGGTCAGGCCCGTTTCGGGGTCGACCAGCGCGGTGGTGGCCATGGGAAGGGCGCTCCGATCTTTCGTACCAACGGGATGCGCGCGACGATGGATTCGGTGGGCTGGCGCGGTGCCGGGGCAGCCTCGTCGCTGCGTGGACGGTAGTCCATAACACGTCGGGACGCAACCGTACCGTCGTTGCGCTACATTGGCCCACGTGACAGGTGCGAAGAGTCCCCGATGACCAGCGACAAGAGGCGTGCGCCGGCCGGTGCGGCGGTGCTGAGGGGCGACATCACCAGGGCCATCCGTCGTGCGCTGATGCAGGAACTCGCCGCGGTCGGCTACGGGCGGCTCTCCATCGAGGCGGTCGCCCGGCGGGCCGGGGTCGGCAAGACCGCGATCTACCGGCGGTGGAGTTCGAAGCTGGACCTGGTGATCGAGACCGTGGTCGCCGCCGCCGGCAGCAAACTGCCGGCGTTGGACACCGGCAGCCTGCGCGGCGACCTGACGTTGCTGTTCCAGCTGGTCGCCCACGCGCTGAGCCATCCGTTGGCCTCGCAGATCATTCCCGACCTGCTCGCCGAGGCGGCCCGCAACCCGACCATCGACGAGACCCTCCAGCAGCTGCTGCGGGCCAAGCAGCAGGAGATCGGCGGACGGCTGATCAGTCGCGCCGTGGAGCGGGGTGAGCTGCCCGCCGACACCGACGCCGACGCGGCCGTCGACCTGATCGTCGGCCCGCTGTACTGGCGGCTGGCCATCGCCCGCACCCCGCTCACCCCGACCTACCTGGACCTGCTGGTGGAATCGGTGGCCATCGGGCTGACCGCGAACGGCACGGTGCCCCGGCAGCGGGAGGCGCCGGTGCCCCGGTGACCGGTTGCGCACCCCACCAGGTCACCTCCGCGACACCGCCACGCCGCCCACCGGCCGTCCCCGCAGGGCGGTTGCGGTTACCCTGCTTTCCGGACCGCAGCCGGGCGGCCGTCGCGGACCGCCGCCCGCCCGCCGCCCGACCCTCGCGCACCGTACGACGACAAGGACGAACCGTGCCGAACGCCGACCCCGTTGCCGTCGCGCCGCCGCCCCCCGCGCCGCCCTCCGCCGCGCCGGCCGCCGGCCGACCGCAGCCCGCACGTCGACTGCGGTCGGCGCTCGCCGCCGCCCCGGCCGTCGTCACCGACGCCGGGGTGCTGGGCTTCGCGCTGTGGACGGTGCTCTACCACGTGTCGTTCCTGTTCGACCTGCGCCCGTCGGTGACCTTCCTGAGCTGGCTCGCCTGCTGCGTCCTGCTGGCCGGGCTGGCCGGGGTGCGGGCCGTCCGCCGCAGCCGCACCACCGCTCCGGGTGCCCCGACGATGCCGGCCGGCGGCGACACCACCCCGACCGCGCCGGCCGGCGGCGACACCACCCCGACCGTGCCGGCCGGCGGCGACACCACCCCGACCGTGCCGGCCGGCGGCGACACCACCCCGACCGTGCCGGCCGGCGACACCGCGTCGTCCGGTGGGACCGGCCAGCCGCGTCGTTGGCTGCTGCCCGTGATCGCCGCCGGGGTGGTGGCCGCCGTCACCGCCGGCCTTGCCGGCACCCCGGCCGGCGACGTGCTGTCCTGGTGGATCCCGGCCGCCGCCGGTGCCGCCGCCGCCATCGGGACCATGCTGCTCACCCGCCGGGCCTGGCGGGCCGACGAGGCGGCCCCGCCCGCCCCGCCCCGCCCCACCGCCGGCCAGGCCGGGTACGCGCTGCTGGTCTCGGCCGGGGTGGCGATCTCCTCGCTCTACCTGGCCCGCAACACCCCGGACGATGTCTACTACGTCGGCAAGACGGTCTGGGTGGCCGAGCGTGACCTGGTGCCCACCAACGACTTCCTGTTCACCGAGAACGTCGCCCCGGCGATGGGCTCGCTGCCGCCCACCCCGTCGATCGAGGTGTTCGACGGCGCGCTCGCGCACGTGCTCGGCATCCACGGCGCGTCCGCCACCTGGTACCTCGCGCTGCCGGTGATGGCGGTGCTGGCCGTCCTGGCGCTGTGGCGGCTCACCCACCGGTGGGCGCCGCGCCGACCGGTGCTCGCGTTCAGCGTCGCGGTGACCTACCTCTACCTGGTGGCCGGCTCGGACGCCGCGCTCGGCACCTTCCACCTGCCCCGGCTCTACGAGGGCAAGGGGATGTTCGTCTCGGCGGTCATCCCGCTGATGTGGCTCTACCTCACCGAGTGGTTCGACACCCGGTCCCGCCGATCGCTGCTGCTCGTCTTCGCACTCTCGGTCACCGCTGCCGGTCTCACCACCACCTCGGCGATCATCCTGCCGATGCTGGTCGGCGCGGCCGGGCTGGCGATGCTGCTGGTCGGCCGGTGGAAGGACGCGGTGGTCGGCGGGCTGGCCGCGGTGGCGTACCCGGTGGGGGCGATCGTGGTGTCCCGGCTGGTGCTGGGCGGGATGGACGCGGCCGGCGCGGACGACGCCTTCTTCGACGCCGAGTACACCTACCGGCGCACGCTGCTGGTCGGGATCGTCGGGGTGATCAGCGGCCTGGCGCTGTGGTGCGGCCCGCTGCTGGCCCGCCGCCGCACCCCGGCGCTGCTGGCCGCCGGTGCCGCCCTGGTGATGAGCGTGCTGCTGGTGCCGGGCGTGCTGGAGACCCTCGGCGCGCTGACCGGCATCTCCGTGGTGCTCTGGCGGGTGCCGTGGCTGCTCGCCCTGCCGACCCTGATCGGCCTGCTCTGCACGGTGTCCGTCCCGTCGCCGTCGCGGCTGCTGCGCGGTGCGGTCGGTGCCCTGGTCGCCGCGGCGATGGTCACCTCGTTCGCCGTCTGGGCCACCCCGATGTGGTCGCCGGACAGCTGGGTGGAGACGCACACCCGCCCCACCTGGAAGCTGCCCCAGCAGCGGCAGAAGATCGCCTTCTGGATCGCCGGGCAGGACCGGCCGGACGGGCTGGTCCTCGCCCCCTCGACGATCATGCGGACCTCACTGATCGTCACCAGCCGGGTCCGGGTCGTCCTGCCCCGCGACTTCTACCTGGTGGAGTACGACCTGAACTCCGATTTCGCCAAGGACCGGCTGCTGCTGGCCCACTTCGCCGACGGGCGGGAAAAACCCGACCGGGAGCAGGTCGGCGGTGCCGTGGAGCGGCTCGGCGTGGGCACCATCTGCGTCTACGACGGCAACCGGTACGCCCGCGACATGGCCGTCGAGCTGGGCTTCGAGAAGCTGGCCAGCCGCCCCGGGCCGGGCGCGACGACCTGCTACGGCCGGTCGGGCTGAGCGACGGACGTCCGGTGCCGCCCGGGAGGTATCGTCGCGTCTGCCCGAAATGGACCTGGATACCCGAGCGACACCGGGACGTCCGCTCACGTTAAAGTCGCAGTCACCCGCAGGCCGCTCGGTCGGTCGCGGTGCTGCGGTCACGCCCGTCGGACGACGACGACGCAGACCGTCGGGCCCCGCCCGTCATCGATCTCGTAGGGAGCGTCCTCCTTTGTTCGGCACGTTACTGGAACGCACCGGCACCGCCGCCCGAGGCGCCCTGCTGGTGCTGTCCTACCTGGTCATGCTCGTCGCGGGCGGCTTCGGATGGGTGGCCCTGTTCGCCGTGGCCGGGCTGGTCGCGGTGGTCGGCGAGTACGCCGTCACCCGCTGGTCGCCGCCCTCGGAGACGCTGCTGGAGAAGGTCGGCCTCAACCGGGGCTACCGGCAGCTGAGCCGTGACCTGGCGACCGTGCTGCTGGTCGCCACCACGGTCCCGCTCACCCGGGCCGAGCTGACCTGGCTGCTGGTGCTCCCGGCGGCGGTCTGGGTGATCGCCGTCTTCGCGGGCGCCCTGAACACCATGATCGACCGGCGTAACCCGGTCTCCGCGCTGGTCCGCAACATCGAGCTGGGTCCGATCCGCTCGGCCCCCCGCCCGCCGGGCTGGATCGCCGACCTGGCCGGCGTGCAGCTCGCCGTGCTCAACGTGCTGCTGATCCCGGCTGCCGTGGTGTCGGCGGTCCGCGTCGACGCCACCCCCGTGCTCGCGGTCGCCGCGGTGGCCGCCGGGCTCGCCGCGCTGATCGGCGCGGTGGTCGCGGTGACCTGGCTGCGCGGCCGGGGCACCGGCAAGAGCCCGGTGCTGCCGGTGCTCCAGCGCTGGCTCGACGGCTACCGTCCCGAGGTCGCGCTCTACTTCGCCGGCCCGGCCAAGGACGTCTACCAGGCCAACATGTGGCTGGCCCCGACCGAGGCGCTGGACCAGCGGGCGGTCGTGCTGATGCGCAGCAGGGAGGCGTTCTTCGAGCTGGCCGACACCCGGCTGCCGGTGATCTGCGTGCCGACCGGGCCGGACTTCATGAACCTCGAACTGGGCACGGTCCGGGCCGCCCTCTACGCCGCGAACGTCGGCGCGAACATCCACATGCTCCGCGAGCCGGGTATGAAGCACGTCTTCGTCGGCCACGGCGACAGCGACAAGCAGGCCAGCGTCAACCCGTACAGCAAGGTGTACGACGAGGTCTGGGTCGCCGGCCTGGCCGGCCGGGAGCGGTACGCGCGGGCCGCGGTGGGCGTCCGGGACGACGACATCGTGGAGATCGGCCGGCCGCAGCTCGCCGGGGTGCACACCTTCGGCTCGACCGCCCCCGACCGGCCGTTCACCGTCCTCTACGCCCCCACCTGGGAGGGCTGGCTGGACGACGACCCGTACCACACCTCGCTGGTGCTGATGGGGGAGCGGATCGTCCGGGGTGTGCTGGCCTCGCCGCAGGTGCGGCTGGTCTACAAGCCGCACCCGTTGACCGGCTCCCGGTCCAAGGAGGCCAAGGCGGTGCACGAGCGCCTGGTGTCGCTGATCCGGGCCGCCGGTGGCGACCCGGACGCCAGCTCGCTGGACGGCCCCGGACACCGGGTGGTCACCGGCCGGGTGCCCGCGCTGTTCGACTGCTTCAACCAGACCGACCTGCTGGTCAGCGACATCTCCAGCGTGGTGTCCGACTTCGTGCAGAGCCAGCGGCCGTACGTGGTGGCCAACCCGAGCGGGCTGCCCGAGGACGAGTTCCGGCGGGAGTTCCCCACCTCCCGGGGGGCGTACCTGCTCTCCCGGGACTGCGGCGAACTGCCGAAGATCCTGGCGCTGACCCGGGCCGGCGACGACCCGATGACCGAGGCCCGGCGGGAGCTCAAGACCTACCTGCTCGGCCCGGCCGAGGCCAACCCGATGGACCGGTTCCAGGAGGAGATCGGCCGGCTCTGCCGCTGACCACCCGGGGCACGGGACCTGGGACGACCTCTCGTCCCAGGTCCTGTTCGTCGTCCCGGCCGTCCCGGTGGTCGGCCCGGAAGGGCACCCATCGTCCGCTCCGGGGTTCCCACCGTTTCCTCCGGCCCGGCGTTTCTGCCACGATGCGCTCGTCATCACGTACGACGAAGGGGAGTCACCGGTGCGCATCCTGCTGGTCGAGGACGACCGGCGGGTGGCCGCCGCCCTCGCCTCGGCGCTGACCCGACGGGGCTACGAGGTCGAGCACGCGGCCACCGTCGCCGCGGCGCTCTCCGCCGCCCCCTGTGACCTGGTGCTGCTCGACCTCACCCTGCCGGACGGGGACGGCACCGAGGTGTGCCGGGAACTGCGGCGGCGCAGCAGCCAGCTCGGCATCATCGCGGTCACCGCCCGGGGTGAGGAACGCGACCGGGTGCTCGGGTTGCGGCTCGGCGCCGACGACTACGTGGTGAAGCCGTTCTCCATGGTGGAGTTGCAGGCCCGGATCGAGGCGGTGCTGCGGCGGGCGGCCCACGCCCCGCCGGCGCCGGACCTGATCGAGGTCGGCCCGGTCCGCATCGACGTGTCCGCCCGGACGGTCACCGTCGGCGGCCGCCCGGCGGCGCTCACCCGTAAGGAGTTCGACATCCTGCTCTCGCTGGCCCGCCAGCCCGGCACGGCGGTGCCCCGGGACCGGATCCTGCTCGACGTCTGGGGCACCACCTGGGCCGACCGGCACACCGTGGAGGTGCACGTCGGCTCGCTGCGGGGCAAGCTCGGCGACCCCCGGCTGGTGGAGACGGTACGCGGGGTCGGCTACCGGCTCCGGGCCGCGTGAGGGGCAGCCGGTGCGTCGTCGACTGGTGATCAGCTATCTGCTGCTGATGGTGCTGGTGCTCCTGGCGCTGGAGACCCCGCTCGCGGCGACCCTGGCGTCCCGGGAGACCGACCGGGTCCGCGCCGACCGGCTGGCCGACGCGACCCGGTTCGCCTCGCTGGCCGGGCCGGCGTTACGCGGTGGCGGCGCCGGCCCGTTGACCGGGGAGCTGGTCAGCTACGACCAGTTGTACGGCATCGGCGCGGCGGTGGTCGACCGGGACGGCCGGACGCTGGTGGTGTCGGCCAGTTGGAACTCCGGTCGGGACACCCGGGCGGCCCTGGACAGCGCGTTGGCCGGGCAGCAGTTCAACGGACCGGACTCGGTCTGGCCGTGGGTGGACGGTCCGCTGGTGGTGGCGGTGCCGATCAACGACGGCGGTGAGGTGCTCGGCGCGGTGGTCACCGCCACCCCGGTGGCGAAGGTCCGGCGGACGGTGACCGCCTGGTGGCTGCTGCTCGCCGGGATCGGGCTGCTCGCGGTGCTGGCCTGCGTCTCCACCGCGTTCGGGTTGGCCGGTTGGGTGTTGCGTCCGGTGACCGAGCTGGACGCGGTGACCCACGAGATCGCCGAGGGGGACCGGGGCGCCCGGGTGCAGGACCGGTGGGGTCCGCCGGAGCTGCGCCGGCTGGCGGCCAGCTTCAACCACATGGCGGCGGTGGTCGCCGACGTGATGGACCGGCAGCGGGCCTTCGTCGCCCACGCCAGTCACCAGCTCCGCAACCCGCTGACCGCGCTGCGGCTGCGGGTGGAGGAGCTGGGACCGAGCGTGACCGACCAGGACGGCCGGGCCGAGCACCGGCTGGCCCTGGAGGAGACCGACCGGCTGGCGCTGGTCCTCGACGGGCTGCTCACCCTGGCCCGGGCCGAGCGTGAACAGAACGAGCGGGTGACCGTGGACGCGGCGGCGGTGGCCGCGTCCCGGGTCGCCGCGTGGCAGCCGCTGGCCCGGCACCGGTCGGTCACCCTGCGTCTGGCGACCTCCGGCCCGGCGTACGCGCGGACCGTGCCGACCGCCGTCGACCAGGCGTTGGACGCGCTGATCGACAACGCGATCAAGTTCAGCGGCCCCGGCGGGGAGGTGACCGTGGCGGTCCGGGACGCCGACGGGGGCACCGCCCTGGAGGTGCGCGACACCGGCCCGGGGATGACCCCCGGCCAGCTCGACCAGGCCACCGAGCGGTTCTGGCGGGCACCCGACGCGCAGAACATCGACGGTGCCGGCCTCGGCCTGACGATCGTGGCGGTGCTGGTGGACGCGTCCGACGGCCGGCTCACCATGCACCCCGGCGAACCGTGCGGCCTGGTCGCCGAGCTGTGGTTCCCGGCCCCGGCCGGGGGCGAGCCGCCGGCACCGGCCCCCGCTCCGGCCGGGGGTGACCCGCCGGCCCTGCCCGTCGGCCCGTCGGCCGCCACCACGGACGGGCCACCGGCAGCCGCGGGCACCGGGGTGGGCTGACCGTCAGGGTTTGGCGGACCGGTACCAGTCGGCCGCGCCGGGGTGCAGCGGCAACGGGGTGGTGGCGATCGCCGAGCGGGGACTCATCCTCCCGGCCGCCGGATGGGCGGCGGCCAGCTCGGCCCGGCGCTCCATCAGCAGCCGGGTCACCTCCCGCACCAGCGGCTCCGGCAGGTCCGCCCGGACGACCAGGTAGTTGGGGTTGGCGACCGTGGTGACCGGGTCCACCCCGTACACCGAGCGGGGGATGTCCCGGGAGACGTACACCTCCCGGTAGCTGCGGCGCAGCGGTTCGGTCCACTCGCCCAGGTCCACCAGCCGGATCGAGGTGGCGTCGGACAGCGCGGCCACCCCGCGGACCGGCAGGCCGCCGGAGAAGAAGAAGGCGTCGATCCGGCCGGCCCGCAGCGCCGCCACCGAGTCGTCCAGGCCGAGGTGTTCCCGGCGGACCTGGTCACCGCCGAGTCGGGCCACCTCCAGCAGGCGGGTCGCGGTGATCTGGGTGCCGGAGCCGGCGGCGCCCATCGAGACCCGCCGTCCGCGCAGGTCGGCGACGTCGCGGATCGGGCCACCGGCGGTGGTGACCAGGTGGAGCAGGTCGTCGTAGACGCGGGCCACCGCGAGCACCTTCGGTGGGTCGACCGGGCTGGTGTCGAGCACGTCGGCCTGGGTGAAGCCCAGCTCGGCGGTGCCCGAGCCGACGAGCTGGACGTTCTCGGCGGAGGCGGCGGTGACCACCACACTGGCCCGGACGCCGGGCAGCTCCCGGTTGAGGACGGTGGCCAGCGACTGACCGAAGGCGTAGTAGACGGCGGTCGGGCTGCCGGTGGCGATCCGGATCGGGACCGGCTCGTCGGGGGAGTCGCGGCAGGCGGTCAGCCCGCCGGCCGCGACGACCAGCAGCATCAGCAGTACCGCGCCGACGGAGGGGGACCGCCGGCCGCGTCCGGTCCGGCCACGACTCACGCGGTGCACTCTGCGCTGTCACCGCCTCCGGCGCAAGCTCAGCCGGTCGGGACGGTCGGCCCGGGAGTGCGATGGAGGAAGGAACGCGTGCGGCGTGCCGGGCGTCGTCAGGCTCCGCCGGGTAGCCGGGCCGGGGACAGCGCGGCCCGTTCCAGGATCCGCAGCCGGTCCGGGCCGTCGGCGACGCTCACCACCAGGCAGCCGGCCCCCGGCCGCAGCAGCGCCGGCACCTCCAGCAGGGACGCCGACCGGACCAGCACCGCGGCCAGCTCCCGGTCGGTCAACCGGATGCCGAGGATGTGCCGTCGTACGTGCCGGCCGCCGGCCATCAGCGCCGAGCGCCAGGCCGCCGCGGCGAGCCGGGTCCGCCAGGCGGCCCGGGGGGTGGAGGAACCGACGGCCGGGCCGAGCAGCTCCCGCCGTCCCTGCCGCCAACCCGTCTCGCGCAACACCGTGTACCCGGTGCGGCGGTCCGCCGGCACGTGCAACCGGTGCAGCTCGTAGCGGCGGCGCAGGCCACCGGTGACCACCTCGTGCTCGACCGGCACGTCGAGCCGGGTCAGCAGCTGCCGCATCCGTAGCGCGGCGTCCTCCCGGTTGAACTCCACCACGCCCCGCTCCGGTGGCGGGGTCGGGCCGGGGCGGGTGACCGTCGGTGCCGGCGTGCAGCGGACCAGGCAGGCCACCTCGAACGCGTCGGCCAGGGTCATCCAGTCCAGTGGCGGCGGGGTCGACGGGAGGCGCGGCCGGTCGAGCAGGCGGGGTTCGGGGGTCATCGGACCGCTCCTTCTCGGTTTCGGGTTCCCTTACGGTCGCCTGCCGGTCCCGCCGTCTCCAGCCATCCGTACCGGAATTGAGGAAATCTTGCGTTCCTACAGGTCGGTCACCACCACGTCGACCCGCCGGGGGCGGCCCGCCGTCACCGGCTGCTCCTCGACCGGGTACTTCAGGTCACGCAGGGCACCGACCAGAGCGGTCGCGGTGCGCGGCCGGGCGCCGGCCAGCAGCAGGTCACGGACCAGCCGACCCTTGGTCGCCTTGTTGAAGTGGCTCACCACCGTGCGTTCGCCCGGCCGGCGCTCGTGCAGCACCCGCACGGTGACCGTCCGCCCGGCCAGTTCCGCCGGAGGGGTCCAGGTCGCCGCGTAGGCGGCGGAGCGCAGGTCCAGCACCGGACCGCCGCCGGCCGCCGCCGTCAGCACCGGCGACAACACCCCGCGCCAGTACGCCGACAGCGCCCCCACCCCCGGCAACCGCGCCCCGATCGGGCACCGGTACGGCGGGATCCGGTCGGTGAGCCGTACCGCGCCCCACAGTCCCGAGCTGACCAGCACCGAGCGGCGGGCCGCCCGCAGCGCCCCCGGCGGCAGGGTGGCCAGGCCGAGCGCCTCGTAGAGCACCCCGGTGTACACCTGCCCGGCCGGTGCGGTGGCGGCCCGGTCCAGCCGGGCGTTGCGGGCCAGCTCGCCACGCTGGCCGACGGTCAACCCGAGGGCGGCCAGGGCGGCGTCCCCGGCACCGTCGGACCCGTCCGCCCGGCCGGCGGCGGCACTGAACGCCATCAGCGCGGTCAGCACCTCCGCGCGGGCCGGGGTCAGCTCGGGCAGTGAGAGCCGGGACAGGTCGAGCCGACGACCGGTGCCGGTGTCGGCCTTCCCCTCGGAGGGCGGCAGCAGGATGAGCACCCGCAAGAGCGTACGGGCCGGGGCCGGTGGCACGGCCGTATGACGCCCACCGGGTGGCGCACCCGACAACCGGCCGTCCCGTCCCACCGGGAGGCGCACCCGACAACCGGCCGTCCCGTCCTGCCGGGGGCGACCTGGGGCGGCCCGGCCGACCCGCCCCGGTGTGCTCCCTGTCGCTCGCCTGGCCGCTGCCGGAGTCCTGTGGCAGGGTTGCAGCGTGCCCTCCACCACCGCGAGCCAGCTGGCCGTACCCACCCTGCACCGGGCCGCGCGGATCGAGGACGCCCTGCACCAGCTGGTGGAGCGCCGGCTGCGGCGCACCGGCTGGCAGCCCAACATCGTCGCCTACGCCGGTTACGGCGCCCCCGGTTGGGCGCGGGTGCTGTGCCGGGTGCTGCTCAGCCGCCCCGACCGGCGCAGGGGCCGGCTGGAGAAGGTCCGCGGCTGGCGCAGCTTCGCCACCCTGCCCGCCAAGCACGTCGAGGTCACCATCGAGGCCGGGGACGGCGTGCACACCGCCCGCGCCGACCGCAGCGGTTTCGTCGACACCGTGGTCAAGGCCGACTTCACCCCCGGCTGGGCCTCGGTACGGTTGCGGGTCGCCGACGCCGAACCGGTCGAGGCGCTGGTGCGGGTCATCGACCCCAAGGTGCGCCTGGGCATCCTCTCCGACATCGACGACACGGTCATGGTGACCGCGCTGCCCCGGCCCATGCTGGCCGCGTGGAACACGTTCGTCCTCGACGAGCACGCGCGCACGGCGGTGCCGGGCATGGCGGTGCTCTACGAGCGCCTGGTCACCGCCCACCCGGGCAGCCCGGTGTTCTACCTGTCCACCGGCGCGTGGAACGTCGCGCCGACGCTGACCCGGTTCCTGTCCCGGCACCTCTACCCGGCCGGTCCGCTGCTGCTCACCGACTGGGGCCCGACGGCCGACCGCTGGTTCCGCAGCGGCCGGGAGCACAAGCGGGCCACCCTGGCCCGGCTGGCGGCCGAGTTCCCCGACGTCCGCTGGCTGCTGATCGGCGACGACGGGCAGCACGACCAGGAGATCTACCGGGAGTTCGCCGCCGCGCACCCGGAGAACGTCGCCGGGGTGGCGATCCGCCGGCTCTCCCCGACCCAGTCGGTGCTCGCCGGCAGCCTGCCCGTGCCGAACGACCGGCCGTCGTCGGCGGGGCCGGTGGGCCAGAAGTGGCTCTCCGCTCCCGACGGGGCGGGCCTGTGGAAGCTGCTCCGCGACGCCGGCCTGGTCTGATCCCCGGCCCGACCGGCGTCCCGTGCGGTCGGGTCAGTCGCGGCGCAGCCAGAGCACGCCGAGCGGGGGCACCCGCAGTGCCGCCGAGGCGGGCAGACCGTGCCAGGGGACGTCCTGGGCGTGCACCGTGCCGAGGTTGCCCACCCCGGAGCCGCCGTAGTGGTGGGCGTCGGTGTTGATCACCTCGGTCCAGGCGCCGCCGGCCGGCAGGCCGACCCGGTAGTCCTCCAGCGGGGTCGCGGAGAAGTTGGCCACACAGACCAGGGTCGCGCCGTCCGGGGCGATCCGGACGAAGGACGCCGCGTTGTTGGCGACGTCGTCCCCGGCGATCCAGCGGAACCCGGCCGGGTCGGTGTCCTGCGCCCACAGCGCCGGGGTGTCCCGGTAGGCGGCGTTGAGGTCGGCGACCAGCCGCTGCACCCCGGCCCGCGCCGGATCGTGCAGGAGGTACCAGTCCAGCCCGCGTTCCTCGCTCCACTCCCGGTCGTCGCCCAGCTCGCAACCCATGAAGAGCAGCTGCTTGCCCGGGTGCGCCCACATGTACGCCAGCAGCGCCCGGACGTTGGCCAGCCGCTGCCAGGTGTCGCCGGGCATCTTGCCGACCAGTGAGCCCTTGCCGTGCACCACCTCGTCGTGGCTGATCGGCAGCACGTAGTTCTCGCTCCACGCGTACGCCAGGGAGAAGGTGAGCTGGTGATGGTGGTGCTGCCGGTAGATCGGGTCCTTCGCGGTGTAGAGCAGGGTGTCGTGCATCCAGCCCATGTTCCACTTGAAACCGAAGCCGAGCCCGCCGTCGCTGGTGGACCGGGTCACCCCGGGCCAGGCGGTGGACTCCTCGGCGATCATCACCACCCCGGCGTGGTGCTTGTAGACGGTGGCGTTGACCTCCTGCATGAAGGCGATCGCCTCCAGGTTCTCCCGGCCGCCGTGTTGGTTGGGCAGCCACTGCCCCTCGGGGCGGGAGTAGTCCAGGTAGAGCATCGAGGCGACCGCGTCCACCCGCAGGCCGTCGACGTGGAACTCGTCGCACCAGTACAGCGCGTTGGCGACGAGGAAGTTGCGTACCTCCCGGCGACCGAAGTCGAAGACGTAGGTGCCCCAGTCGGGGTGCTCGCCGCGCCGCGGGTCGGGGTGTTCGTAGAGCGGGGTGCCGTCGAAGCGGGCGAGCGCCCACTCGTCCTTGGGGAAGTGCGCGGGCACCCAGTCGAGCAGTACCCCGATGCCGGCGGCGTGCAGCCGGTCCACCAGGTGCCGGAAGTCGTCCGGGTCGCCGAACCGGGAGGTGGGCGCGAAGTAGCCGGTGACCTGGTAGCCCCAGGAACCGCCGAACGGGTGTTCCATCACCGGCAGGAACTCCACGTGGGTGAAGCCCATCTCGGTGACGTACGCGGTGAGCTGTTCGGCCAGTTCCCGGTAGCCGAGGCCGGGCCGCCACGAGCCGAGGTGCACCTCGTACACGCTCATCGGTTCCCGGTGCGGCTGCCGGCGGGCCCGCTGCTCCAGCCACGTCGCGTCGGACCACTGGTAGCGGGACCGGTGCACCACCGAGGCGGTGGCCGGCGGCACCTCCGCGTACGCGGCCAGCGGGTCGGCCTTGTCCCGCCACCGCCCGTCGGCACCGAGCACCCGGTACTTGTACCGCGCCCCCTCCGGCGCCCCGGGCACGAAGACCTCCCAGACGCCGCTGGATCCGAGGCAGCGCATCGGCCAGCCGTCGTCCGGCCCCCAGCCGACGAAGTCGCCGATGACCCGTACCCCCCGGGCGTTCGGCGCCCACACCGCGAAGGCGACGCCGTCGTCGCGGACCCGCGCGCCGAGCGCCTCCCAGAGCCGTTCGTGCCGGCCCTCGCCGATCAGGTGCAGGTCCAGCTCGCCGAGGGTCGGCGGGTGGCGGTACGGGTCGTCGGTGACCGATCCGTCGACCTCGACCCGGTAGTCGAGCACGCTGCCCTCGACGCGGGCCTCGAAGACGCCCACGTCGTGCACCCGCTTCATCGGGTGCCGGTCGTCGCCGACGTGCAGCACCACGTCACCGGCGCCCCGCCGCATGGTACGGATGGTGGTCCACCCGTCGGCGGGGTGCGCGCCGAGCAGGGCGTGCGGATCGTGGGTCGCGCCGGCGATCAGCTGGTCCATCTGGCGTCCTTCGAGGCGGGGTCGGTCGGGGTGCTGCCGGTGGTGGGACGGCCAGCCCTGCGGCTGCCCTTCCCCGTGCGGCGGGCCGTGGTGGGGCGGGCCACGGCGGGGCCGGTTCCCGTCGGGGTGGCCGGCTGGCCGTCCTCCGGGGCGGGGGTGGTCGGCGCGGTGCCGCCGGAGAGTTCGTCGGGGACGTCGGCCACTGTCAGCTCGGCCGGCTCGGCCCCGGCCGGCTCCGGGGTGGGTGGTGCCGGCGGCCGGCGGACCGTGAGCACGTGGGCCGGTTGTAGGTACGGGTCGAGCCGGACCGCGTTGCGCTGGCCCCACTCGTAGCCGGCCCCGGTCAGTTCGTCGTGCACGGTGAACCGCTCGTGCCAGTCGAAGCCGAGGGCCGGCATGTCCAGGGTGGTGTTGCCCCACTGCACGGTGTGCGAGTCGAACGAGCAGACCACGATGATCGTGTCGCCGGTGTCCGGGTCGCGCTTGGACCAGCAGAGCAGTGTCGGGTTGTCGATGTCGTGGAAGACCAGGTTGCGCAGCCGGTGCAGGGCCGGGTGCTCGCGGCGTACCCGGTTGAGGGTGGCCACGAACGGGGCGAGCGAGCGGCCGTTCGCCTGCGCGCCGGCCCAGTCCCGGGGCCGCAGCTCGTACTTCTCGTTGTCGAGGTATTCCTCGGCACCGGGGCGGGCGACGTGCTCGAACAGCTCGAACCCCGCGTAGATCCCCCAGGACGGGCTGAGCAGGGCGGCCAGCACCGCACGGATCTTGAACATCGGCGGCCCGCCGTGTTGCAGGGACTCGTGCAGGATGTCCGGCGTGTTGGGCCAGAAGTTGGGCCGCATCCAGTCGACCGAGGCGACCAGCTCCTCGCAGTACTCCCGCATCTCGGCCGCCGTCGTGCGCCAGGTGAAATAGGTGTACGACTGGGTGAAGCCGATCTTGCCGAGCCCGTGCATGATCGCCGGCCGGGTGAACGCCTCGGCCAGGAAGAGCACGTCCGGGTCGGTGCGCTTGACCTCGGCGATCAGCCAGTGCCAGAAGTCGAACGGCTTGGTGTGCGGGTTGTCCACCCGGAAGATCCGGATGCCCTCACCGATCCAGTGCCGCACCACCCGCAGCACCTCGGCCCGGATGCCCTCGGGGTCGTTGTCGAAGTTGACCGGGTAGATGTCCTGGTATTTCTTGGGCGGGTTCTCCGCGTACGCGATGCTGCCGTCGGCGCGGGTGGTGAACCACTCCGGGTGCTCGGTGACCCACGGGTGGTCGGGGGCGCACTGCAACGCCAGGTCCATCGCCACCTCGAGGCCCTGCTCGGCGGCGGCGGCGACGAAGTCGCGGAAGTCGGCCGGCGTACCCAGGTCGGGGTGGATGGCGTCGTGGCCGCCCTCGGCCGCGCCGATCGCCCACGGCGAGCCGACGTCGTCGGGGCCGGCGGTCAGCGCGTTGTTGCGGCCCTTACGGTTGATCCGGCCGATCGGGTGAATGGGCGGCAGGTAGAGCACGTCGAAGCCCATCGCCGCGACCCCGGGCAGCCGGTCGATGGCGGTGGCGAAGGTGCCCGAGCTGGCCGGCGTGTCGACGGTGGCCGGCACCGCGCCCTCGGAGCGGGGGAAGAACTCGTACCAGGCGGAGAAGAGCGCCCGGGGGCGGTCCACCCAGAGCCGGTGCGGCGTGCCGGTGGTGACCAGTTCCCGCACCGGGTGCGCCCAGAGCAGGTCGGCCAGGTCGAGCGCCGGGGCGACCCGCCGGGCCAGCTCGGCCTCCTTGTCGCCCAGCGCGGCCACCGCCGCCTCGACCCGCCCGACGTCGCCGGCCGGTACGAGTGCCAGGGCGGCGGTCAACACCCGGACGCCCTCGGCCAGGTCGTTGGCCAGCTCGGCCGCCCCCTGCCCGGCGGCGACCTTCTTGGTCACCGCGTTCTGCCAGGTCAGGTAGGGGTCCTGGAACGCCTCGACGGTGAAGGTCCACTCGCCGACGGCGTCCGGCCGGATGGTGGCGTGCCAGCGGTCCTGCCCCGGTTCGCCCGGACGCATCCGGGTGAAGGGCCGGGTCGCGCCGTCCGGGCCGTGCCAGACCACGTTGCAGCCGAGCGCGTCGTGGCCTTCCCGGTAGGCGCGGGCCGACACCGGCACCAGCTCGTCGACCACCGCCTTGGCCGGGTAGCGACCGCAGGCGACGACGGGGGAGACGTCTTCGATCGGGAACCGTCCGCTCACCCGCTCAACCTACTGTGCGAGATCCCCTCGCGCTCGGCCCGGCCGGTCCGCCACCCGCTGGAAGGCCGGGTTTGCGCCTCTGACACGTATCGCCGTCCGGGTCGCCGACGCGGAAACCCGGGGTCAGCGCCTGGTGCGCCACATGCACGGCCGCGGGGGAGCGGGCGCGGTCGAGCCTCTCCGCCGACGACGCGATGGGCCGAGGTCAGGCAATCTGACGGAGGTCGCTGCCGTAGTCGAAGATGATCCGCATCCGGGCGCCCAGGGCTCGTGCGTACCGGCTCAGGGTGGCCACCTCGTTGGCCTCCAGGTCGCCGTTCTCGATCTGGCTCACCCGGCCGGGCGTCACTCCCATCAGTTCGGCCACCTGCCGCTGGGTGAGGCCGAGGCGCTTCCGCTCCTCGGCAAGGTGGAACGCGCTGACCCACGCCTCGGTGCGTGCGCGCTCCACGTCCAGCGCGTCGTCGTCGCCGTCGTGTAGATCGGCGCGGATGTCGTCCCAGTCATGGAAGTCGCTCATCAGCCCTGCCTCCGTTTCCTCTCGACAGCGAGCCAGCCTTCGTACGTGACCTCCGCGACGGGAATCGCCTTCTCGTACCATCGCGTCCAGTCTCCGGCCTTGTTGCCGGCGACCAACAGCACTGCCTGTGACCAGGGATCGAAGACGAACAGGACGCGAATGGCGACTTCCCGCCCAGACCTCGGCCGCAACTCCTTGAGGTTGCTGATGCTCGAACCCTTGAGAGTGTCGACCAAGGGTCGACCCAGACCCGGCCCGCTCTCGGCGAGCATGTCGATCGCCACGTTGACGGACCGGTACGCCCCCGGGTCGGCCCTGCTCAGAGCCCGTAACCAGTCACGGACATCGCCTGTCGTCCTGATCGCCCAGCGGCGGGCGGGCTCGCCGGTCATGGCAAAACTATAGCCCGAGCTATACCAGGCGTGCCGGCCGAACCCGGCTCTCCGGCGGGTACTCGCCCAGCTCCGGACACATGGCGTTGCGAGCTAATCACCGGGTGTGTATGGTCGGCCGGGTCAATCGACTGATCATGATCTGGAGGTCGGATGAATCGGCTCAAATCCCGCGTGGCGGCCCTCATGGCGGGTGCCGCGACCGCCGGCCTCGTCGCGGCCACGGTGCCCGGCACCGCCGCCCAGGCCGGCTACTACCAGTACCGCAAGTGCTCCGACGCGGCCTCGCTCTCCTTCTTCGTCGACAGCACCTCGTCCACCACCAGGTGGCCGCACCAGATCGGCTACAACAACGTGATGTACGCGGCGCAGGAAGCCAACGGCCGCTACCACGTCTCCCTCTGGGACACCTCCGGCAACACCAACGGCTGGGTCAGCACCGCCTGGGTCCGTCCCTGCTGAGCGACCCGACGTCGGCCGCGACATCGGCGCGGCCCGGATCCACCCACCCGACGACCCGGAGGTATCCATGAGCACGATCGGCAAGCGCGCGGCGGCCCTGCTGACGGTGACCGCCCTGACCAGCCTCGGCGCGACCGTGGTGACCGGTGGTGCCGCCCAGGCGGCCTACTACCAGTACAGCAAGTGCTCCACCGCCAGCACCCTGTCCGTCTTCGTGGACAGCACCTCGTCGACCACGAAGTGGCCGCACTCGGTCGGCTACAACACCCGGATGTGGGCGGCGCAGGAGGCCAACGGCCGCTACCACGTCTCGCTGTGGAACGACAGCGGCGACACCAACGGCTGGGTCAGCACCGCCTGGGTCCGGCCCTGCTCGTAGTTCCCCGGGGTTCGCGCAGGCGTCCGACCTGCCCGTAGCTCTCCGGCGGCTGCCGTGTGGCCGGCCGTGCGGTAGGTCCCTGCCCCCTTCAGGCCCCTGCCCCGCGCCGGATCCCCTCCCCGCGTCACTGTCCGGAGACACGCGTGCCCGGCTGGCATCTCTCTGCCGGCCGGGCACGTCGTATGTGCAGAGCGGCGGGGGCGGGGTGCCGTCTCCCGCTGCCGGGTAGCCCGCCGCCTCCGCTGCGCCCGGATGGGGCCCACGCTAGGTGGGGGGAGTCGCGGCGACGTACGGGCCGGCTTCCTGAACGCCGATGATGATCCCGTGGGCCTGTAGCAGCATCACCGCTCGCTGCACGGTCGAGACGCTTGCCGAGTAGAGCCGGGCCAACTCGGCGTAGGTGGGCAGCCGGCTCTCCGGTGGGTACTCGCCCTGCTGGATGCGGGCATGCAGGTCGGCGGCGATCTTCCGATAGCCCATCGGGATGGTCACGGAGCCTGCCTCCGTCCGGCAGTACTTTCGTCGGAGACCCGTATGCCTGTCGGGCATAAATATGCCTCACAGGCATACGACCTTCTGGAGAGTGGTGCGCCTGTCGGGGTTACGCAGCGTGCGGGCGGGCACCGCCATTCCAGGCTGTCGAGTGCCCGACAGTGGTCCACGCGCTACGCGGGGGGCTTCGGTGCCACGAACGAACCCTTGCCCTGGTGCACCTCGATCCAGCCCCGCTCATCCAGAATCCAGAGCGCTCGCTTGATTGGGTTGTCGGACGAGCTGTACTGCTGGGCGAGTTGGGCGATCGTCGGCAGTCTGTCGCCGGGTTTGAGCGTGCCGCTTCGGACTGACGCGATGACGTCGTCAACGACCTGTTCATAGACGGGTTTGCGGGGCATGGGACCACCTCTCGTCAGCCGGTCCAGAATCTCACCAGGCGCGACGCGGTGTGGACTCTGTGTTGACTCAGGCACCTGAGGGTCCTAAGTTGGTCCCTGTGAGGGGGCTTTCTCGTCAGCAGCGGAGTGCCTCCCGGCCGGAATCGGCAAACATGCACAACCAACCCGACCGCCGGCCGTGACCTGCATCTTTGGCGTAATCATGAGGAGGCATGGATGGGTGAGCGTTTACGTCGAGGGCTGCGGGGAGGGGCGTACCCGGTGCCGGGTGGTCCTGCTCCACTGCCCGACGGCGACCGGGTGCCCGTGCCGGTCCGGTCGCGCCACTCGGTGCTGCGTCGGCGGCGGTTCGCCTACGGTGTGGCGGTCGCGGTGTGCGTACTCGTGCTGCTCGTGGTGGGGGTTTCGCGGTGAGCGGGACGGGCCGGCGGTGAACGAGCTGCCGGTGGGTCGCCGGGTCGCCCAGTGGCGGGTGCGGCGCAACATGACGCAACAGCAGTTCGCCGACCATCTCGGCAAGTCGAAGAGCTGGGTCGACAAGGTCGAGCGCGGGGTACGCCGGCTGGAACAGGTGTCCAACCTCCGGATGGTCGCCGAAACGCTCCGGATCGATCTGGAGGTGCTGCTCGCCGGGTCGGCGGGGGAGTCGGCGCGACCGGAAGCCGCCACCACCGGGGTCGACGCGGTGCTGGCCGCGCTGGCCCGCTACCACGTCGAGCCGCCGGCCCGGCCGCCCGACATCGCGGAGCTGCGCACCCGCCTGGCCCACGCGGAGCAGAGCTACCGGCACGCCCGGTACCCGGAACTGCTCGTCCTGGTGCCCGGCCTGGTCGACGCCGTCCGCGCGGCGCGGGCACTGCGGCCCGGTCGGGCTACCGACGGCCTGCTGGCGCGGGGGTACGGCCTGGTCGCGCTGGTGCTGCTGAAGGTCGACCGGCCGGAGGTGGCCTGGCTGGCCGCCGACCGGGCGGTGGCCGCCGCGCAGCTCACGAAAGACCCGTGGGTGGCCGCCGCCGCCACCGTGCCGTTGGCCCAGGCCCTGCGCCACGGCGGTCGGCGGCGGGCCGCGATGGAGGCCGCCGCCGTCGCCGCCCACCGCCTCCTGCCGGGGCGCTCCCCGGGCACGCCACGGCCGACCTCGTCGACGACCGGTGACGACCCGTCAACCGACCCGGCGCTGCTCGCCACGCTGCTGCTCCAGGCCGGCCTGGCCGCCGCCGGGCGGGGTGACGGCCGGGCCGCCCGGGACCTGCTCGGCCGGGCCGGCCGGGCCGCCCGTGATGCCGGGGTCGAGGGCGGCGGTGCGGCGGTCGAGGCCGCGCGGGTGGTCGCCGAGGCCGCCCTCGGCGAGGTCACGGCGGCGACGGTACGCCACGAGCGGCTGGTGGCCGGCGACGAGTGGCGGTGGCTGCCCCCTGAGCACCGAGCCGCGTACCTGCTCGACGCGGCCCGTGCCTACGTGCTCGACGGCAACCTGCTCCGCGCCGGCCGGGCGGTGCTCGAAGCGGAGCGCACCGCCCGCGGCGAGGTGCACGACCGCCCGGCGGTACGCCCCCTGGTCGCCGTGGTGGCCCGGTCCGCCGCCGCCCCGCCCGCCCTGACCCGCCTCGCCGCCACCCTCCACGTCACCTGAGAGCAGCCAGACAGAGAACTGCGACACGTATCATGTGTATTACGTATCTAGGGGGCTGCGGTGAAGTTGAACAGCAAGGGTCAGGTGACGATCCCGGCGGAACTGCGAGTTCGGTACAACCTGCACGAGGGTGATGAGGTCGACGTGATCGAGGAAGGCGGCGCACTGCGCATCGTGCGCGTCAGTGACGCTGAGACCCGTGGTCAGCGTCTGGTCCGGCACATGCGTGGCAGGGGCAACGCCCCGGAGGTGCAGGGCATGTCGACCGAGGACCTGATGGACCTTCTCCGTGGGGAGTGAACGGATCCGGGCTGTTGCCGGTCGGGTGCCGGACACGGTTGCCACGCTGGTCGACACCAACGTCCTGCTGGACGTCTTCACCGAGGACCCGCAATGGGCCGACTGGTCGGGTGAGGCCCTGGCCGCCGCCCGAGACGCCGGCGTTCTGGTGATCAATCCGATCGTGTATGCCGAGGTATCCGTGCGGTTCGACGCTGTCGAGGAACTCGACGCCGCGCTGCCCGCCACGGATTTTCTCCGCGAGGAACTGCCGTACCCGGCGGGCTTCCTGGCCGGCAAGGCGTACGCGCGGTACCGCCGGCAGGGCGGCTCCAAACGTTCGCCGATCGCCGACTTCTACATCGGCGCGCACGCGGCGGTCTGCCGCTACCGTCTGCTCACCCGCGACAGCAGCCGCTACCGCTCGTACTTCCCGACGCTGAAGTTGATCGCGCCCGGCGAGTGACAGCCGTCCGTCGCCTGGCCCGTGCGGCGTTGGCGTAGGGCGGGGTGGCTATCTGTCGCCGTAGTGGTACCGGCAGGCGATGATCTCGACGTCGTCCTTGGTGATCCGGTAGACCAGCCGGTGTTCGCGATCGATCCGGCGGGACCAGAACCCGGAGAGCTCACCCCGGAGGGGCTCCGGCTTGCCGATGCCCTCGTATTCGTTGCGCATGACGTCCGCGATGAGATCGTTGATGCGTTTGACCAGCTTGCGATCCGTGTGGCTGAGGTACTGGCCCCATGCCGTCGCGGTGAAGACCAGCCTCACGCCACGTCCCGTACGGTCGTCGGGTCGACCAGTTCCCGCTCGGTGGCGTCACCCTCGTCGAGCTCCGCGATCGATCGGCGCAGGGCTGCCGCGTTGCCCGGACTGCGCAGCAGGTACTCGGTCTCCTTCATCGACTCGTACTCCGCCAGCGGCACGATCACCACCGGCTCGTGACCCGACCGGGTCACCACCACTTCCTCCGCGTCGTTGATGACGCTGTCGAGTTCGGCGGCCAGGTTCTGCCGTAGCTGGGTGAAGTTCACGGTCCGCATGACCACCTCCGAGGTAGGTACAGAAAACTGTACTTGACCCAGGTTATTCCAGGAGTGAGCGGTACAGCTCCAGGGTCTGGACGGCGATGGCGTCCCAGGAGAAGTGCTCGACGGCCCGCCGCCGGCCGGCGAGACCCAACGCCTCGGTGCGCTTCGGGTCGGCCAGCAGCTCGTTGATCGTCTTGGCGAGGTCGGCGACGAAGCGGTCCGGGTCCAGCGGGTTGCCGCTGCCGTCGCCGGCCTGCTCGATCGGCACCAGCAGCCCGGTCTCGCCGTCGGCGACCACCTCGGGGATGCCGCCGGTGGCGGTCGCCACCACCGCCGTCTCGCAGGCCATCGCCTCCAGGTTGACGATGCCCATCGGCTCGTAGACCGAGGGGCAGACGAAGACGGTGGCGTGGGTGAGGACCTGGATCACCTCGGGCTTGGGCAGCATCTCGGCCACCCAGACCACCCCGGACCGGGTGGCCCGCAGCTCGCTGACCAGCCCTTCCACCTCGGCGGCGATCTCCGGGGTGTCCGGGGCGCCGGCGAGCAGCACCAGCTGGGTGTCGGCGGGGAGTTCCTTCGCCGCGCGCAGCAGGTAGGGCAGGCCCTTCTGCCGGGTGATCCGCCCGACGTACACCACGCTGGGGCGGGCGGGGTCGATACCGAGCCGGTCCAGCACGTCGGTGCCGGGGTCCGGGGCGTACTGGGCGGTGTCGATGCCGTTGTAGACCACCCGGACCCGGTCCGGGTTCACCGCCGGGTAGGCGGTCAGCACGTCCCGGCGCATCCCCGCGCTGACCGCGACGATCGCGTCGGCGGACTCCATCGCCGTCCGCTCGCACCAGGAGGAGAGCGCGTAGCCGCCGCCGAGCTGTTCGGCCTTCCACGGGCGCAGCGGCTCCAGGCTGTGTGCGGTCACCACGTGCGGCACCCCGTACAGCAGCTTGGCGGTGTGCCCGGCCAGGTTGGCGTACCAGGTGTGGCTGTGCACCACGTCGGTGCCGGCACAGCCGGCGGCCATCGCCAGGTCGACGCCCATGGTGCGCAGCGCGGCGTTCGTGCCGCCCAGGTCGGCCGGCTCGGGGTACGCGGTGACGCCCGGCTCGTCGCGCGCCGCGCCGAAGCAGTGCACCCGGACGTCGGCGAGCCGGCGCAGCTCGCGGGCCAGGTACTCGACGTGGACCCCGGCCCCGCCGTACACCTCCGGCGGGTATTCGCGGGTCAGCAGGTCCACGCGCAGCGGGGCGGAGTCGGTCATGACCGGCACCCTAGTGCAGAATCCGGCCGCGCACCGGTCACGGAACTGTGCCCGTACGAGTGGTGAAGTCGCAGCGGTATGGATAGCGTCTGGTCATGGCTGCCAAGGTGCTCGCGATCGTCCTGGCCGGCGGAGAGGGCAAGCGCCTGATGCCGCTCACCGCGGACCGGGCCAAGCCGGCCGTCCCGTTCGGCGGGATGTACCGCATGGTCGATTTCGTCCTGTCCAATCTGGCGAACGCCGGCTTTCTCAAGATCGTCGTTTTGACCCAGTACAAGTCCCACTCGCTGGACCGGCACATCACCAAGACGTGGCGGATGTCGACGCTGCTCGGCAACTACGTCACACCGGTTCCGGCGCAGCAGCGCCGGGGGCCGTGGTGGTTCGCCGGCTCCGCCGACGCGATCTACCAGAGCTTCAACCTGATCAACGACGAGCAGCCGGACTACGTGATCGTCTTCGGCGCCGACCACATCTACCGGATGGACCCCCGGCAGATGGTCGACGACCACATCGCCTCTGGGGCGTCGGTCACCGTCGCCGGTATCCGCCAGCCGCTGTCGACGGCCGACCAGTTCGGCGTGATCGAGGTCGGCGAGGACGGCAAGCGGATCCGCGCCTTCCGGGAGAAGCCCACCGACGCAGTGGGCCTGCCCGACGCCCCCGACCAGATCTACGCCTCGATGGGCAACTACGTCTTCTCCACCAGGGCGCTCTGCGAGGCGGTGGAGCGGGACGCGGCCGACAAGACCAGCAAGCACGACATGGGCGGCAGCATCATCCCGATGATGGTCGAGCGGGGCGAGGCCAACGTCTACGACTTCCAGGACAACGAGGTGCCCGGCAGCACCGACCGGGACCGGGGCTACTGGCGGGACGTGGGGACGCTCGACTCGTTCTACGACGCGCACATGGACCTGATCAACGTGCACCCGGTGTTCAACCTCTACAACTTCGACTGGCCCATCTACACCGACCAGCCGCCGTACCCGCCGGCGAAGTTCGTCCACCAGTGGGGCGAGCGGGTCGGCCGGGCGGTCGGCTCGATGATCTCGCCCGGCGCGGTGATCTCCGGTTCGCTGGTGGAGAACTCGGTCGTCTCACCCAAGGTCAAGGTGCACTCCTGGGCGCAGGTCGACGGCGCGGTGCTGATGGAGGGCGTCGAGGTGGGTCGGCACGCCGTGATCCGCCGGGCCATCCTCGACAAGAACGTCTTCGTGCCCGAGGGCGCCGAGATCGGCGTCGACCTGGAGAAGGACCGGCAGCGCTACACCGTCTCCGACAACGGCGTCGTCGTCATCGGCAAGGGGCAGCGCGTCGAGCCCTGAGCCGGGTGTGACCCGGTCGCCGCCGGGGAAGACAGCGCTCCCGTCCCGTACCACCGAGGAGGTTTCCGCAGTGGCCCACCCCCGTGCCGGACAGCCCGCCGAGCCCGCCGACCTGGTCGACGTGCCCCGGCTGGTGACCGCCTACTACGCCGAGCACCCGGACCCGGACGACCCGGCGCAGCAGGTCTCCTTCGGCACCTCCGGTCACCGGGGGTCCAGCCTGCGCAACGCCTTCAACTCCGACCACATCCTCGCGGTCACCCAGGCGCTCTGCGACTACCGCCGGGAGCAGGGCCTGACCGGGCCGCTCTTCCTGGCCCGGGACACCCACGCGCTGTCCGCCCCCGCCGAGGCCGACGCGCTGGAGGTGCTCGCCGGCAACGGGGTGACCGTGCTGCGGGACAGCCGCGACGGCTACACCCCCACCCCGGCGCTGTCGCACGCCGTGCTCACCCACAACCGGGGGCGCACCGACGGGCTCGCCGACGGCATCGTGATCACCCCCTCGCACAACCCGCCCGACGACGGCGGCTTCAAGTACAACCCGACCAACGGCGGACCCGCCGACACCGACGTCACGAAGTGGATCCAGGACCGGGCGAACGCGATCCTGGCCGCCGGGCTCAAGGAGGTCAGGCGCATCCCGTACGCGCGGGCGCGGGCCGCCGACACCACCGGCACGTACGACTTCCTCGCCGGGTACGTCGACGACCTCCCCTCGGTGCTCGACATCGACGCGATCCGCGACGCCGGGGTGCGGATCGGGGCCGACCCGCTCGGCGGGGCCAGCGTCGGCTACTGGGGCGAGATCGCCGAACGGCACCGCCTCGACCTCACCGTGATCAACCCGCTGGTCGACCCGACCTGGCGGTTCATGACCCTCGACGGCGACGGCAAGATCCGGATGGACTGTTCGTCGCCCAACGCGATGGCGTCGCTGATCGCCGCCCGGGACCGGTTCCAGGTCTCCACCGGCAACGACGCCGACGCCGACCGGCACGGCATCGTCACCCCCGACGGGGGCCTGATGAACCCCAACCACTACCTGGCGGTGGCGATTGGCCACCTGTTCCGTACCCGGTCGCAGTGGGGTCCGGCGGCGGCCGTCGGCAAGACCCTGGTCTCCTCCTCGATGATCGACCGGATCGCCGCCGACCTGGGCCGGCCGCTGCTGGAGGTGCCGGTCGGCTTCAAGTGGTTCGTCCCCGGGCTGCTGGACGGCTCGGTCGGCTTCGGCGGCGAGGAGAGCGCCGGGGCGTCGTTCCTGCGCCGCGACGGCAGCACCTGGACCACCGACAAGGACGGCATCCTGCTCTGCCTGCTCGCCGCCGAGATCATCGCCACCACCGGCCGGACCCCGAGCGAGCACTACGCCACGCTGACCGACCGCTTCGGCGCCCCCGCGTACGCCCGGATCGACGCCCCGGCCGACCGGGAGCAGAAGGCGCTGCTCGGCCGGCTCTCCCCGGAGCAGGTCACCGCCACCGAGCTGGCCGGTGAGCCGATCACCGCGACCCTGACCAGCGCCCCCGGCAACGGTGCCCCGATCGGCGGGCTGAAGGTGACCACCGGGTCCGGGTGGTTCGCGGCCCGGCCGTCGGGCACCGAGGACGTCTACAAGATCTACGCCGAGTCGTTCCAGGGTCCGGAGCACCTGGCCCGCATCCAGGAGGAGGCGAAGTCCCTGGTCGACGGGGTTCTCGGCTAGTCCTCGCCAGCGCCGTCGCGCCCCGCCCAGCCGCCCGGAGCGGCCGGGCGGGGCGTGCCGCGTTTTCCGGCGTTTCCCCTCGGGAGCGTGTCGTGGCCTCGGCTGGCTCGTTGCGCATGAGGCGACCCGAAACAGTGAGGGGAACATCTGATGGTCTGGTCCAGGGTGGTCACCGACCCTGGACCGCGGATCGACGTCATCGACATCCGGGCGGTCCGTCCGTCCCGGGATGCCCGGTCGAGGCGGCAGCGGGAACTGGTCGGCGGGCTGTTGCGGTGCTATCCGGTCAGCTTCCTGGTGCTCGCCCCCTACGTGCTGCTGATCCTGCCGATGGCGGTGGTCAACGGGAACCCGCAGACCGGTTTCATCGTGTTCCTGGTGGGCCTGGCCCTGCTCGGTAGCGTCTCGGTGGAGACGGTGGGTCTGTTCTTCGGGCGTCCCGATCCGCAGTGGCGGCAGGGGATGCGACAGGCGACGGCCCGCTATCCCCGGATCTATCCGGTGGCGCGGCTGGTGACGCTGAGCAGCATCGTGGCCGACCTGCTGGGTGCCTACCTCGGGCGGGGGAGCATCGTCGCGCAGATCTCCGGGGAGTTGTCCGACGCGCCGCTGGTGGCGCTGACCAAGCTGTTCTCCGGGTGGGGCGCACTCGGCTTCGCGCTGCTGGTCGCCAGCCACCTGGGCGGCCGGCTGTCCCGGGCCAGACTGTACGGCTGGCTCGGAGCGCTCGTCACCACCCAGGCGGTCGTCACCATGCTGACCGCCCTCACCGCCCCTCTGATCGCCTTCCTCTTCTTCGTGGTCGCCGCCGGGGTGGTCTGTGGCGTGTTCCGGCTGCGGTACCTGCTGCTCGGCACGGTGGTGATGGTCCTGCTCTGGCCGGCCATCTTCGAGTACCGCAACGAGATCCGGCAGGACCAGGGCATCGCGGTGAGCGACGCCGTGACGGCAGCGGACCGGATCCGCCTGGACCGGCAGTTGACCCTCGTCGCGGGTATCGAGGTCCCCGTCGACCTCGGTCAACCCGGCCTCGTCGACCACCTCCGGTACGGGCTGGTGCCCCGGATCGTCGATCCCGACCGACCGGCCCTGTCCACCGGGCAGCAGATCAACCAGTTCCTCGGTGGCGGCCCGACGTCGGCTTCCAACTTCCTGTTGCTGGGCAACATCTGGTTCTTCGAGGGGCCGGTGGGGGTGCTGGGCGTGCACGCCTTCTGGGCGGGCTTCGTGGCGTTGCTGCTGCGGTGGCGGGCCCGGCCCGGGCCGGCCCGGTTGAGCCTGTTCTGCCTGGTCTTCTCCGACGTGCTGCTGTGGTCCGGCACCTACCCCGAGTCGACGATCGCCTTCCTGCAACACGTGGTGTCGGCCATGACGGTCTTCTTCCTGCTGTGGCTGACCCGCAGCGTCCGGCTGCGGTCGCCGCGCCGGCCGGGCCGCGTCGTGCTGCCTGTCGGTCGACGCCTTCCCCGGGGGGTGCACCGGGCCGATGGTCGCCCTGTCGCTCCCCGGGTCGGCGGCCGGCTCGTCGCGCGCCGTCAGCGGGGTGCCTGATGATCGGGAAGAGCGAGGCTGCCGCCCTGGTGGCCGTCGGCCCCGGAGTCGGGATCGGCAGGGGTGGGCCCGGGCCGGCCCGACAAGGACCCGGCGGATGGTCCCGACGGCAGCGGGAGCTGGTCGGCGGGTTGTTGCGGTGCTATCCGGTCAGCTTCCTGGTGCTCGCCCCCTACGTGCTGCTGATCCTGCCGATGGCGGTGGTCAACGAGAACCCGCAGACCGGTTTCATCGTGTTCCTGGTAGGGCTGGCCCTGCTCGGTAGCATCTCGGTGGAATCGGTCGGTCTGCTCTTCGGGCGTCCCGATCCGCAGTGGCGGCAGGGCATGCGGCAGGCGGCCGGGCGCTACCGCCATGTCTATCCGGTGGCCCGGCTGGTGACCCTGACCGGCATGGTCGCCAACGTCGTCGGAACCCACGTCGGTCGGGGGACCATCGTCACCCAGGTGTCCGGCGAACTGTCCGACACCCCCCTCGCGATGGTGTGCGCCCTCTTCTCGGGCTGGGGCACCCTGGGCTTCGCCCTGTTGATCGGCAGCCGACTCGGCGGTGCGCTCTCGTCAGGAGGGTTGTACTGCTGGGTGGCCGCACTCGTCGGCGTGGAGGCGTACGTCGCGATGCTGACGGCCCGGTCCGCGCCCCTGGTGGCCCTGGTGTTCTTCGTGGCGGCCGCCGGGGCGGTCTGCGGGGTCTTCCGGTTGCGTCACCTCCTGCTCTGGACGGTGGTGCTCCTGCTCGCCTGGCCCGCCATGTTCGCCCAGCGCAACTCGATCCGGGAGGAACGGGGGGTGACGGTGGACAGCCGGGTCACCGCCGCCGACCGGCTCCGCCTGGACAGTCAGCTCACCGCGGTGGCGCCCTTCGCGGTGCCGGTCGAGATCGGCCAGCCCGGTGTCACCGACTACTTCAGGTACGGGCTGGTGCCCCGGGTGCTCGACCCGGACCGGCCGGCGTTGTCCACCGGGCAGCAGATCAACCAGTTCCTCGGTGGGGGGCCGACGTCGTCGTACACCTTCCTGCTGCTGGGCAACGTCTGGTTCTTCGACGGGCCGGTCGGCGTGGTGGTCGTGCATGCCTTCTGGGCGGGCTTCGTGGCGTTGCTGCTGCGCTGGCGGGGTCGACCCGGTCCGGCCAGGTTGACGGTGTTCTGTCTGGTCATTTCCGACGTGCTGCTCTGGTCCGGGACCTATCCCGACTCCACCATCGGGTTCCTGCAACACGTGGTGTCGGCCGTACCGGTCTTTCTGCTGCTGGGGCTGACCCGCGGCACCTCCGCCCACCGGGACACGCTGCCGGTGGGTGCCGTCCGGTGACCGTTCCGGTCCGCTCCCGGGTCGGCCGCCAAGGTCCCCCGGGTGTGCCCCGCACGGGTCGTCGGGCCGTGTCGGCCCTGGTGGTCGGCGGGTTGTCCAGCGGCGGGAACCTGCTGGTGGCGATCACCGTGACCCGGCTGGAGTCGATCGGCGGGGTGGGCCGGTTCGCCCTCGCCTTCTCGTGCTACGTCCTCGTCTCCGGGTTGGTCCGGAGCATGGTGACCGAGGCCGTCCTGGCGGCGGGGACGGGGGTGCGTTCCGCCGCCTCCCGGGTGCTGCTGCTCGGCACGCTCTGCGGTGTGCCGCTCGCCGTCGCGGGTGCGGCGTACGGCTCGGCCTATCTGCTGCTGGTGGGCCTGGCCCTGCCGGGCCTGGTGCTCTACGACTACGCCAAGGCGACCGCCCTGGGCCTGGGCACCCCGGCGGGCGCACTGCTCCAGGAGGCCACCTGGACGGCGGTCACCTGCGCCGCCGCGCTGGGCGCGCTGTTCCGGCTGGTCGACGCGCCCTTCGTGGTCGCCGTCTGGGCGCTCGCCGGTGGCCTGATCGGCGTGCTCGTCGGACTGCGCCGGGGGTACGCCCGACGACCCGGTTGGGGTGCCGGTCGGACGGAGAGCCGCGTCGCGGTGGGGTTCGGCACCCAGTTCCTGCTGACCACCGGGTCGGCGCAGGTGTCGTTGAGCGCGGTGGCCGCCGTCGCGGGTACCTCGGTGGTCGGCGCGTTGAGCGCCGGCCGGACCCTGCTGGGGCCGGTGAACCTGGTCCTGTCCACCGCCGCCACGTTGACCCTGCCCTACCTGGCCCGTGGCCGGACCGGCTCCCGGGCGGCGCGGTCCCGGGCGGCCGTCCGGGTCACCCTGCTCGTGGCCGCCGGCGTCCTGCCGCTGACGGCCGCGATCGCCCTGCTGCCCGACGCGGCCGGCCGGACGCTGCTCGGCGGCAACTGGGACCTGGCCCGTGGTCTGCTGGTGCTGCTGGCCCTGGAGAGCCTGTTCGCGGTGCCGGCGGCCGTCGGCTTCGCCGGGTTACGGGTGGAGCAGGCGGGCCGGCGGGCGATCCTGCTCGGCGTCCTGCTGGGGGGTCTGCGGGTGCCGGTGGTCGTCGTCGCGGCGGTGCTGGGCGGTGCGACCGGCGCGGCGGGCGCGCTCGCGGCGCTCGCGCTGGTCAGCGCGGTCGCCTGGGCCGGCAGCTACCTGGCGCTGCTGCGGCACCGTGGGGCGCACCGCGCGTCGGCGCACCCCCGGCTCCTCCCGGCCCCGCCCGGCGGGTGAACCGGGCGGGCGGGGCCAGGCGTCAGCCCGATCGGGGCGGACCCGGGCGTCAGCCCGACCGGGGCGGACCCGGACGGCGGGTCGGGGCGCGGGGGCGGGGCGGGGGGTCAGGCGAGGGTCGCCAGGGCGGCCCGGACCCGCTCCACCACCGTCTTGAGCCCCGGGCCGGTCAGGTCGGGGTAGGTGGGCAGGTTGATGCCGCGCCTGCTCAGGTCGACGGTCACCGGGCAGTGCGCGGTCGGGTCGCGGTGCGCGGGCAGCTCGGGGATCGGCACGAAGAAGGGCCGGGTCTCCACCCCGAGCCGGTCGAGCGTGCGGGCCACCGTGTCCCGGGAGGTGGCGTCCCCCTGCGGTCCGACCAGGAAGGCGGCCATCCACGGCGCGCGGCGGACACCGGGGACCACCGGCTGCGCCGACAGCGCCGGCTCGTCGGCCAGCTGCGTCTCGTAGCCGGCGACCACCGCGTCCCGCCGGGCGATGATCTCGTCGGCCCGGTCGAGCTGGGCGCAGAGCAGCGCGGCGGCCAGGTTGGTCATCCGGTAGTTGAAGCCCAGCACCGGGAAGTAGTACCGCCGGTGCGGGTCCATGCCCTGGTTACGCAACAACCGCATCCGTTCGGCCAGTGTCGCGTCGGAGGTGGTCACACAGCCGCCCTCGCCCGAGGTGATCACCTTGTTGCCGAAGAACGAGAAGGTGGTGGCGTCGGCCAGCGCCCCGGTCGGACGTCCGTCGACGGTGGCGCCGAAGGACTCCGCCGCGTCGGCGACCAGGAGCAGGCCGTGCCGCTGGCACAGCGCGCGCAGGGCGGGATAGTCGGCGGGGTGGCCGTACAGGTCGACGGCGACGACCGCCCGGGTCCGCGGACCGATCGCGGCCCGGACCGCGGCGGGGTCGACACACCAGCTCCGCGGGAGCACGTCCACGCAGACGGCCCGCGCCCCGCAGTACGCGACGGCGTTCGCGGTCGCCACGTAGGTCAGCGCCGGCACGATGACCTCGTCGCCCGGACCGATCCCGGCGGCGGCGAGGACCAGGTGCAGGGCGACGGTGCCGTTGGCGGTCGCCACCGTCGTGTCGGCGCCGCACCGGCGGGCGAAACGGTCCTCGAAGTCGGTCAGGTAGCGGCCCTGGGAGGAGATCCAGCCGCTGCGCAGGGCGTCCACCACGTACCGCTCCTCCAGGGCGGACAGGCTCGGCCGGGCCACCGGATACCGGTCGTCGACGGTGCTCATGCCGCTCCCTCCCCGGCGAGTTCGGCGGCGAACGCGGATCTCGGCATCGGTCCCGGTCTCCCCTGCGCCACCCAGCGCAGCACGTCGAGGTAGTCGCCGCCGGTCGCCGTCCAGGTGCGGGCGGCCAGCCGGTTGTCGGCGTGCCGGGCGGCGGCGGCGTAGCGCGGCCGGTCGGCCAGCAGCCGCTGGACCGCCTCGGCCAGGGACGCCGGCTCGGTGGCCCGGAAGACGGTCGCCTCGGCTCCGGTGAACTCCAGTTGGGCCAGCAGCGGCTCGGCGTCCGCGCAGGCGACCGGCAGCCCCCAGCTGAACGCCTCCAGCATCGCCCCGCTCGCCGCCTCCCACAGCGACGGGATCACCACCGCGTCGGCGCGGGCGTAGAGGGCGTTCAGCTCGTCGAGGGTGACGAAGCCGGGAAAGGACACCCGGCCCCGCAGGTCGGGCCGCGCGGCGCGGGCGAGCAGGCGGCTGGCGTCCGGCTCGACCAGCGGCCCGGGACAGACCAGCCGGCACTGCGGGAGCAGCGCCATCGCCTCCAGCAGGGTCGCGTGGTTCTTGTGGGACGCGGTGGAGGACGGGTACACCAGCAGGCCCGGTTCGGGTCGGGCGGCGGCGCGGTCGGGCGCGGGCTGGAAGGTCGGGGTCGGGACGAGCGCGGTCCGGTGCGCCGCCTCGGGAAACAGCCGCAGGGCCTCCCGGTACGGGTGGGGCCAGGTGACCACGAGGGCGGACGCGCAGGCCACGTTCTCCCGGACCACGGCGGCGAAGCCGGGGGAGTGGAAGGCGGCCCGCAGGTGCCGCAGGTCGTGCAGGACGACGACGGACGGTCCGGGGCCGATCGGGGCGCCGTGGAACGGGTAGAGCGTGACGTCCGCCCCCCGCTGCCGGGGGACCGCCCGCTGCCGGACCGCGTTGACCGCCCGGCGGACGGCGAGGGAGTTGCGGACCCGGGCCGGGGTCCAGCGGCGCAGCACCCGCCCCGACGCGGTGTCCGAGCGGAGCGGTTGGGCGACCTCGGTCCAGTCCAGCCCGGTGGCGGGCAGCTGGTCGCGCCACCGGGGCAGGGTGCCGCGCAGGACGTTCACCCGCAGCTCGCAGGAGGTGTCGGCGGCCATGCCGGACAGCAGTCCGTAGGTGAACGCCTCGACCCCGGCGGCGTGCCCGGGACGGATCGCGGTGGCGTCGACGGTGACCCTCACCGGTCCACCCGCACCAGGCGTCCCATCCGTTCGTCCTCGAGGAGTTGCCGGTCGGCGTCCACCATCACCCGCACCAGGTCGCCGAAGAGGGTCTTCGGCGCCCACCCCAACCGCCGCCGGGCCTTCGTGTAGTCGCCGATCAGCGCGTCGACCTCGGCCGGTCGGAAGTAGACCGGATCGACCTCCACGTACCGTTGCCAGTCGAGGCCGACCCGGTCGAAGGCGGCCTCGACGAACTCGCGGACCGAGTGCCCCTCGCCGGTGGCCACCACGTAGTCGTCCGGGGTGTCCTGCTGGAGCGCCAGCCACATCGCCTCGACGTACTCCGGGGCGTAGCCCCAGTCCCGCACCGCGTCGAGGTTGCCCAGGTACAGCTTGTCCTGGATGCCGGCCTCGATCCTGGCCACCGCGCGGGTGATCTTGCGGGTCACGAAGTTCTCGCCCCGCCGTGGGCTCTCGTGGTTGAACAGGATGCCGTTGACGCAGAACATGTCCCACGACTCGCGGTAGTTGACCGCCGTCCAGAAGGCGTAGACCTTCGCGCAGGCGTACGGGCTGCGGGGGTGGAACGGCGTCTCCTCACGCTGCGGGGGCGGGGTGGAGCCGAACATCTCCGAGGACGACGCCTGGTAGAAGCGGCAGTCGACGTCGGCCGCCCGGGCCGCTTCCAGCATCCGGAGGGCACCCAGCCCGGTGACGTCCGCGGTGTAGCCCGGGACGTCGAAGGAGACGCGTACGTGGCTCTGCGCGCCGAGGTTGTAGATCTCGTCCGGCCGGATGTCGCGGATCAACGAGGTCAGCGAGGCCGGGTCGGACAGGTCGCTGTAGTGCAGGAAGAGCCGCGCCTCCCCGTGTCGGGGATGAACGTCGACCCGGTCGATGCGTTCGGTGTTGAACGAGGAGGACCTTCGCTTTATCCCGTGCACCGTGTATCCCTTGTCGAGCAGGAACTCGGACAGATAGCTACCGTCCTGACCGGTGGTGCCGGAAATGAGTGCCACTCGCGACATGGGGTTCCTCTCGTGCCGGATCGGATTGTTCGCGCGACTTCCTTATACCGGCTAACGGGCTGCTCACCACGAGTGTTGCGGTTATGCCCGGCACCTTCACGTAAATTGCCGGGCGCAGTTACCGGAATGGTTCTCGCTCGTTGGGCCACCCAGTTCCGTGTCTTCAGCGAGGAGCGAGGATGGCCGGCGACACCAGCTCCGCGACGGACGTCGACGAACGGTCGACCGGTGCCGGCGGAAGGAGTTTCCGGGTCCTCGTCACGGCCGGCTACTTCAGCCCCGGCTGGCGGGCCGGCGGTCCGGTCCGGTCCATCGCCGACGCGCTCGACACGGCCAGCGGCGAGGTCTCCACCATCCTGCTCACCCGCGACCGGGATCTCGGTTCCCGGACGGCCTACCCGGGGCTGTCCGGCACCTGGGTGCGACACGGCCGGACGGACGTCTTCTATCTCGGGGTACGGCGGCCGGCGCAGTGGTGGACGCTCTGGCGTGCGCTGCGCCGGACACGGTACGACCTGCTCTACGTGAACAGCGTCTGGTCGGTCTTCTCGATCCTGCCCATCGCCGCCGCCCGGCTCGGCCTGCTGCGGGCGGACCGCATCCTGGTGGCCCCCCGGGGGGAGTTCGGCGCCGCCGCCCTCGACCTGCACCGGTTCCGTAAGCGGGTGTTCCTGGCCGGCTGGCGGTGGATGCTGCGGGGGCCGCGGGTACTGTGGCACGCCACCGGCCCACACGAGGCCGCCGACATCCGGCGGATCCTGCCCCGGGCACGGATGGCCGTCGTCGCACCCGCCGCCGGCCCCGAGCCCCGCCCCGCCCCCGCCCCGCTGCCGGCCACCGACGAGGTACGCCTGGTCTTCCTCAGCCGGATATCGCCGATGAAGAACCTCGACCTGGTGCTCGCCGCGCTCGCCCACGTCCGGCTCCCGGTGCGGTTGGACATCTACGGGCCGGTGGAGGACGCCAGGTACTGGCAACGGTGTGAGGAGCTGTGGTCGGCCCTGCCGGATCCCTCCGTCGTGCGCTACCGCGGCGAACTCCGCCCCGAGCAGGTCGGCGACACCTTCGCCCGGTACGACGCGTCGGTCCTGCCGACCCGGGGGGAGAACTTCGGCAACGCGATCGCGGAGAGCATGGCGGCGTGCTGCCCGGTCGTCTGTTCCGACCGGACCCCCTGGACGACCGTGCTGCGCGGCGGTGGCGGGCAGGTGCTCACCGAGCTGACCCCGGTGGCGTTGGGCGCGTTGCTCTCCCGGATCGCCGCCGCCACACCCGAGCAACGGCAGGCGGCCCGGCAGGCGGCCGGGGAGGCGTACCGCCGGTGGCGGCTCAGCCGGCCCCGGGTCAGCGTCCTCGACCAGGCCCGGCAGGCGATCGGTGTCGCGGCGTGCCGGGTGCCCCCGCAGGGGCGGCCCCCGCAGGCACCGGCCGAGGCGTCCGTCCGGCGCTGCCCACCGGACCCCGAGCAACCATGAGGAGGCATCCGTGACCCGGGTGATGACCGTCGTCGGGACCAGACCGGAGATCATCCGGCTGGCCCGGGTGATCGACACGCTGGACCGGACCGTGGAGCACACACTGGTGCACACGGGGCAGAACTGGGATCCCGCCCTGTCCGACATCTTCTTCAGCGAGTTGGGCGTACGGCCCCCGGACCGTTTCCTGCGGGCCGACACCCGCTCGCTCGGCAACCTGCTCGGCGCGGTCCTGGTCGGCACCGAGAAGCTCATCGGTGAACTGCGGCCGGACGCGCTGCTGGTGCTCGGCGACACCAACAGCGCCATCGCGGCGCTGATGGCCCGGCGGATGAAGGTGCCCGTCTACCACATGGAGGCGGGCAACCGCTGTTTCGACCTGAACGTCCCGGAGGAGACCAACCGCCGACTGGTCGACCACGTCGCCGACTTCAACCTGGTCTACTCCGAGCACGCCCGGCGCAACCTGCTCGCCGAGGGGCTGCACCCCCGCCGGATCCTGCACACCGGCTCACCCATGCGGGAGGTGCTCGACCACTACCGGCCGCAGATCGACCGGTCCACCGTCCTGGCGCAACTCGCCCTCGAACCGGACGGCTACTTCGTCGTCAGCGCCCACCGGGAGGAGAACGTCGACCACCCGGAGCGGCTCCGCCGGCTGCTCGACTGTCTGTGCGCCGTACGCGACGAGTGGCGGCTGCCGCTGCTGGTCTCCACCCACCCGCGTACCCGCAAGCGCCTGGAGTCGCTCGCCGTCGACGGCACGCTGCTGGACGGGATCACCTTCCACGAGCCGTTCGGCTTCTTCGACTACGTGACCCTGCAACGACACGCCCGGTGCACGCTGTCCGACAGTGGCACGGTCAGTGAGGAGGCGGCGATCCTCGGGTTCCCGGCGGTGACCCTGCGCGAGTCCATCGAGCGCCCCGAGGCGATGGACTCCGGCGCGATCGTGATGACCGGCCTGGATCCGACCGGGGTGGTGGAGGGCGTCCGGGTGGTGGTGGCCCAGGTCGCGGCCGCGCCGGCCGGCTGCCCGGCCGACTACCAGGTGCCGGACACCTCACGCCGGGTGGTCGACTTCATCCTCTCGACCGTGCGTCGGCACCACGACTGGGCCGGTATCCGCCGCTGACCGCTGCACCGGCCGGGCGGGCACGCCGGTGACCACCGTGCCCGCCGGCACGTCCCGGGTCACGCACGCGCCCGCGCCCACCACGGCGTCCCGGCCGACCCGCAGTCCCGGCAGGACGGCGGCGGTGGTGCCGACCAGCACGCCGTCGTCCAGCCGGCAGTAGCCGGAGACCGCGGCGAGCGGGTTGACCGAGACGTGGTCACCGAGAACGGTGTCGTGCCCCACCGTGCAGTTCTGGTTGAGGTGCACCTGCCGGCCCAGCACCACGTTCGTCGTCACCCGGGCGCCACCGGCCGCGAACAGACCCTCCTGGAAGACACAGTCCGGGCCGATCTCCGCCGCCGGGTGCACCACCGTGGCGGCGGGCAGGCCGTACCGGGCGAGGACCTGGTCGGTCTCGCGGCGCAGCCGGGGATGCCCGACGCCCAGCGCCACCCGGGTGGTCGCCGGCTGGCCGGCGAGCCAGCGGGTCGGGCCGAGGAAGGGCACGCCGAGCCGGCGCACCTGCGCCACGTGCGACTCGGTGGGGTAGTCGTCGACGAAGCCGAGGACGCGCCACCGGGGGCCGTCGGTCGGTTGGCCGTTCAACAACCGAATTACCCCGAAAATCTCCCGGCCCATTCCGCCCGCACCTACGATCACTACGTCGGTGGTCACCCGTCGCCCCCTCGGCCGCGGAGAACGCCGGTCGCGTTCCGCCGTCCGCCCCCGCCCGACACCGGTGGTGTCGGCCCCGCGCGGGTGCCGGCAGGGGTCGAGGCCACGGCCCGCGGACGCGTCCGTCCCGCCGGCCCCGGCATCCGGTACCGGCGACGCCCGGTGGATGCCCGCATCGCTGTCCATGCGTTCCAGACGTTCCTGTGGGGTGCCGGTCTCCGGACGGCACGGTGAAGGTGGGCCGGTAGTGCACAAGCTGACAAGGACACCCTCCCTGGACGATGCCCCGGCGTCGCGCCGGTCCGCCGGTGCGGTGCGCACCTACCGGGTGATCGCGACCGCGGGGGTGTTCGAGCCGGGCTTCCGCGGTGGCGGCCCGATCCGTTCCCTGCGGTACATCCTGGACACCCTTCCGGGGGACCTCGACGTCACCCTGATCACCCGGGACCGGGATCTCGGCTCGCCTGCACCGTACCCCGGCCTGTCCGGACGGCTGCTGCGACGCGACGGGCGTTCCGCCGTCTTCTACCTGGACCCGTGGTCGCCGCGGCACTGGGTCCGGATGGTCCGGCACGTCCGTGCCCGGCCGGTCGACCTGCTCTACGTCAACAGCATCTGGTCGCTGTTCTCGGTGCTGTCGATCCTGGCGGTGGCGCTGCGCCTGGTGCGCGTCGGGGCCGTCCTGGTCGCCCCGCGCGGTGAGCTGTCACCCGGCGCCCTCGCCATCAGGACGGCCAAGAAGCGGTTCTTCCTCGCGTTGTGGGCGCCGGTGCTGCGGCGGCTGCGGGTGCGCTGGCAGGCGTGCAGCTGGTTGGAGGAGCGGCAGATCCGGGCGAACCTGCCGTGGGCGCAGGTGATGGTGAACGGCAACGAGAGCCCGATCCCGGCGCACCCGGCCCCACCGGTCGTGCCGCACGACGGGCCGTTGCGGTTGGTCTTCGTCGGCCGGATCTCGCCGATGAAGAACCTGGCCACCGCCCTGGAGGCGGTGGCCGGCACCACCCGTCCGGTGGAGTTCGACATCTTCGGCCCGGCGGAGGACGCGCGGTACTGGTCGCGTTGCCAACGGCTCGTCGCGGCGATGCCGGACCACGTCCGGGTCCGCTACCTCGGCGAACTCGCGGCGGCGGACGTCATGCCGACGTTCAGCCGCTACGACGCGTTCCTCTTCCCCACCCTCGGCGAGAACTTCGGTCACGTGATCCTGGAGAGCCTGGCGGCCGGCTGCCCGGTCGTCTGCTCGGACGACACGCCGTTCAGCGAGCTGATCCGCGACACCGGCGGGACGGTTGTCCGGCCGGCGACCGCCGCCCAGCTCAGCCGGGTGCTCGACACGCTGGCCGACCGGACGCCCGGGGAGCGGGCCGCGGCGAAGGTGACCGCCGGGCAGCGGTACCGGCACTGGCGGCAGGGGCACCGGGAACCCCACGTGCTGGCGCACGCCCGCGAGTTCTGCCGCTGAACCCACCGTCGGGCGGGCACCCCGTCACCGGGGCCGGACCCGGCTCGTTCTCCCCACGTGAGCGGACCGCCCTGCGCGGTCCGTCAGGCCGTAGCCGTACCTGCGATCGAGGACAGTCCGTGCCCAGTCGTGTTCGTGCGATCACCCGGCGCGTGCGGGACCATCTCGCCGCGTCGCGTGACCCGGCGGCGTTCGTCCGGTCCCTGGGGGTCAACCTGACCGGCCGGGTCAGGTTCTACGGGGTCAACCGGGCGATGTTCGGCTCGGAACCGTGGCTGATCACCATCGGCGACAACGTCTACGTCACCTCCGGGGTGCAGTTCGTCACCCACGACGGTGGCACGCTGATCCTGCGGAAGGACCATCCGGACCTCGACTGGACCGCGCCGATCGTGATCGGCGACGACGTCTACATCGGCATGCGCGCGATGATCCTGGCGGGCGTCACCATCGGCAACCGCTGCGTCATCGGGGCGGGCTCGATCGTCACCCGGGACATCCCGGACAACACCGTGGCGGCCGGCGTCCCGGCGCGGCCGTTGCGCAGCACCGACGAGTACCTCGAACGCCTCCAGGCCAAGTCGCTGGGCATCGGGCACCTGCCCGTGCCGGCCAAGCACGAGGCGATCAAGCGGATCTACGGCGTGCCCACCGGCTGAGGTCCCGCGACGGTGCGGCCGTCGGGCGGGTCGAGGTCCCGCGACGGTGCGGCCGTCGGGTCAGGCCCGCCGGTACGCCACCTGCGGCGGGGGGAACTGGTGGACACCGCCGACCGTGATCGCGCCCAGCGCACCGGTCGTGCCGGTCACCTCGTAGCCGAACCGGTCCCCGGCCATCGCCGCCGCCGTGGCACCCAGGTTCAGTACGGTGGCGGCACCGACGCCACCGGTGCGCACCGTGGGCGGGGTGACCTCGCTGACCTGCCACACGTGCCCGTACCAGTGCCAGCCGGCGGGCAGCGTCACCGCCGTGTCCAGCACGGACTCCCGCACCCCGACGGAGGTCACGGCGACGCTGCCGAAGTCGGCGATCGGGCCGAGGACGGCAGGGCGTCCGGTGGCCGGATCGTGGGCGTACACGCCGTGCCGCAGCACCCCGGTGCCGGTCCGGGTGACCTCCACGCAGGCCCGGTCGACCGGGGTCGGCTCGGCCAGGAAGAACGGGTGCAGCAGCAGCCGCTGGTAGGTGCCGGCGCAGCTGCTCTCCGCCGTCGGGCCGGACCGGGCGAGGAAGTACCCTCCCCGGGTCCGGGTGACCCCCGGCAGCGGTTGCGGCGGGGCGGCGTCGGGGTCCGCGCGCCACATCCCGTACCCGGGGGAGACCGGCACGGTGTACGGCACCCCGGCGACGGTGACCCGGTCGGGCACGGTGAGGTTGGTCGGACCCACCGGGACCAGCAGCCGGTGGAACAGCTGCGGGGCGGCCATCTGGGCCTGGGCGACCGCGCCGACCCGTTCGATCAGCACGAAGTCCTGGCCGCCGTCGGAGACCACGAGCTCGGTGGCGGTCGAGGGGGGTGTCAGGTAGCGGCGGTAGGCGGTGCCGGTCACCGACTCGCCGGCGGCCAGGGTGCGCCCCCAGACCAGTTGCGGATAGTTCTTCTTGAGGCTGGCGCTGATGAACCAGCCCTTGGCCGTGGTGTGGCGGGCCCGGATCTCGGGTGTGCCGTCCGCGACCGGCAGCAGCCCGACGGCGATGCCCCACTGCTGGACGCCCCCGCCGTTGACCACCCACTGGGTCATGCTGCTGGCGGGCATCAGCCGGTTGGTGAGGGTCGCCGGGGTGAAGTCGGTGAGGGCGGCGAGGCTGTCGATGTTCGCCCAGGCGGACCAGTTCAGGCCGCCGGCCGCGCCGACGTTCGGCATGGACTGCCGGCGGGTGCCGCCCGGCACCGGGGTCAACGGCGCGCACTGGGTCACCCCCGCGTTCAGGGTGAACCGGGTCAGGGCGGTCACCTGCTGGGTGACGAGCAGGCCGCCGCCGGGCGACCAGCGGTAGACGTTCGAGATCCGGCACAGCGACGGGATCCTCGGCATGATGGTGGCGATCGGGGTGCCGACGTTCGCCCGGGCCGTGTCGATCATCCCCTGGTAGGAGGGGATGACGTAGGACTCCCGGATCACCAGTTCCAGGCCCGTCGACCGGCCGTCGGGCACCGGTCGGCCGTCGAGTTCCACGGCGACCGTGTGGGAGTGGGTGACCGGGCGGATCTGCACGTCCGGGATGAGGCCGGTGATCGGCACGGTGGTCCGGTTGGTCGCCCCCGAGACGTGGGTGAGCGGCGCGGCCGGCTTGACCCGGGCGCCCTGGGCGATGCCGTCCACGATCGTGTACGGGTTGCCGAAGAGCAGGCTGCTGGCGCTGGTGACGGCGAGCAGGGTGAACACGCGTGTCCCGTCGCTCCACTGCGAACCCACGTCGGCGGTGGTCTTGCCATGGTTGGCCACGACAATCTGGTTGCCGACGTTGTAGCCGTGGTTGCCGCCGACGTACGACCAACCGGTGTTGATCGGGCAGTTGTCATCGGAGGTGTCGTGGATCCTGGTGCCGACGGCGGACATGACCGGCCACACCTGGGCGTCGGTCGCGGTGGCGGGCACCAGGCTCACCTGCGGCAGGCCGGAGTGCCACAGGCCGACCATGCTCTCGGCGTAGGCCAGGTTGACGGGCACGACCACGTCCCGGGTGGCGTCGATCCGCGACCTGACGGACATCAGGGCGTTGGACCGGTAGACGATCAGCTCCGCCATCCTGCACACCTCCACCGGGAAATCGCAACGGCCCTGTCACTCTGCGCGTTTGCCCAGGTCGTGGTGGTGGTCGGTCGGTTCCCGGACAGCAGCACCGGCCGTTCGGTGGAGCACGGTGAGACCGGTCCGGGCCGAAAGTCGCGCCCGGTGTCCTGAATGGGATGAATTTCCGGTTGCTGCCGTAACGTGCTGCGAGCCTGCTCGATGAACACGTGATGTGCGTCGTCGGGGGGTAGTTCATGCGCATTCTGATCACGGGTGGGGCCGGTTTCATCGGCGCCAACCTGGCCCGTGCCGCCCTGGCCGAGCCGGCCGTCAAGGAGGTCGGCATCCTGGACGACTTCTCGGTGGGGCTGCGCGGCAACCTCGACGGGCTGGACGTCGACCTCGTCGAGGGGTCGATCCTGGACCCGGCCACCCTGGACGCCGCGATGACGGGCCGGGAGGCGGTCGTCCACCTGGCCGCGCTGCCCAGCGTCCCCCGGTCGTTGCGCGACCCGCTCGCCTCCCACCACGCCAACGCCACCGGCACCCTGATGGTGCTGGAGGCGGCCCGTCGCCACGCCGTCGCGCACGTGCTGGTCGCCTCCTCCTCGTCGGTGTACGGGATGAACCCGGCGCTGCCCAAGGTGGAGCTGACCTGGACCCGTCCGATGAGCCCCTACGCGGCCAGCAAGCTCGCCACCGAGGCGTACGCGCTGGCCCACCAGGCGTCGTTCGGGTTGCCGACACTGGCCCTGCGGTTCTTCAACGTCTTCGGCCCCGGGCAACGGCACGACCACGCGTACGCGGCCGTCATCCCCCGGTTCACGCACGCCGCCCTGCGCGGCGAACCGGTCGTGGTGCACGGCGACGGCACCCAGTCCCGCGACTTCACCTACGTCGGCACGGTCTGCGAGGTCATCCTCGACGCGCTCCGCCGCCGGGTGCACCACCCGCATCCGGTCAACCTCGCCTTCGGCGCGCGGGCCAGCCTGCTCCAGGTCCTCGACGAACTGGAGGGCCTGCTCGGCCGGCCGATCGCCCGGGAGCACGTGGCGCCGCGCACCGGCGACGTGCCGCACTCGCTGGCCGACGACACCACCCTGCGGCGGCTCTTCCCCGACGTCACGCCGGTCGCCCGGGAGCAGGGCCTCAGGGCGACGAGCGAGTGGATGGCCGGGCGGCTGGGCGCAGCCGCCACACCGCGGTGACCCGGGCCGCCAGTCGGGCGGCACCGGAGCCGGCCGCCGTCGCCACCGGGTCGCCGACCGCCGTACCGGCCGCCGTCGCCCCGGTGCCGGCCCCGCCGTCCGGGCGGGACCGGGACCGCGCGGTCACCGTGGGGGTGGCCACCGCCCTGGTGGCGAAGGGGATCGGGCTGGCCGCGCCGCTGGCCGTCACCCCCGCCTGCTTCCGCTACCTCGGTGACCAGCGGTACGGCCTGTGGATGGCGGTCACCGCGCTCACCGGGATGGCCTGGTTCGCCGACCTCGGGCTGGGCAACGGGCTGCTGACCCGGCTCGGCCACCTGACCGACGACCCCCGCCAGCAGGCCCGCGAGATATCCAGCGCCTTCGCCACCCTCGGCGTGGTCGCCGTGCTGCTGCTGGCCGCGCTGGTGGTGGTCACCCCCGTGGTGCCCTGGGTGGAGCTGTTCGACGTGCGCGACCCGACCGTCGCCGCGCAGACCCCCGCCCTGGTCCTGCTCTGCTTCGGCGCGTTCGCGGTCAACATCCCCCTGTCGCTGATCCAACGCGTCCAGTACGCCCGGGGCCAGATGGTGCAGAGCAACGCCTGGCAGTCCGCCGGTGCGCTGGCCGCCATGGCGCTGGTGCTGGTCGCCATCGCCACCGGCCGGGGACCGCTGACCGTCATCGCCGCGGCGGTGCTGGCCGTGCCGGTGACCAACCTGCTCAACACGGTGACCTACTTCTGGTCCTGCGCCCCCGGCCACCGGCCGGCACCGGGTCTGGTGCACCGGGGCACCGTCACCGGTCTGCTCCGGCTGGGCCTGCGCTTCTTCGCGCTCACCACGATGTCGTCGATCGCGCTGAACGTGGACAACCCGCTGGTCGCGAACGTCCTGGGGCTGGCGGTGGCGGCGCACTACGCGGTGGTGGGGAAGCTGTTCGGCGTCCTGTGGATCTTCGTCGGGCTGGTCGGGATGACGATCTGGCCGGTCAACGGCGCGGCCCTCGCCCGGGGGGAGGTGGCCTGGGTCCGCCGCAACACCCGCCGCATGGTCGCGCTCTACGGGGTGATCGTGGGGACGGCGGGGTTGGTGCTGGTCGGCTACGGGCACCGGCTGATCGAACTCTGGATCGGCACCGTCGACCGGTCGACCATCCGGCTCCCCGTCCTCGTCGGGCTGGCGGGCTGGTCCCTGCTGGTCGCGGTCACCTCCCCGCTGATCATGGTGCAGAACAGCATCGGCCTGCTCCGGCCGCAGTTCGTCGGCTGGGCGTCGTTCCTGGTCCTGGCGACCGCGCTCAAACTCTGGGGCCTGCGCCAGTTCGGCCTGGCCGGGCTGCCCGCGGCGGCCTGCGTGGCGTACCTGCTCACGATGGTGCCGGCGGCGCTGGTGGGATACCGCGGCACCCTCGCCCGGTGCGGGCCGTCGTGACCGGCCGGCACCGGGTGCTGCGGGTGGTCGGCGCGCTGAACTTCGGCGGCACCGAGATGCGCACGGCCGAGCTGCTGCCCCGGCTGGCCGTCGCCGGCACCGAGCTGCACCTGGTGACCCTCAGCGACGTGATCGGGCCGGGACCGCTGGCCGACGTGGTCACCCGACACGGCGGCACGGTCACCGCGCTGCCCCTCGACCCGCGCTTCCCCACCCGGTTCCTGCGCCTGCTCGGGCAGCTCCGCCCGGACGTGCTGCACGTCGACTGCGCCAACTTCTCCGGCGTGCTGCTCGCACTGGGCGCGCTGCGCGGCGTGCCCGGCCGGGTCGCGCACTTCCGCGGCGACGACAACCGGCACCGCACCCTGCGGCGACGGGCCTACCGGTGGATCTCGGGGCGGCTGCTGCGGCGCTTCGCCACCGACATCCTGGGCGTCTCGCCCAGCTCGCTGACGTTCGGCTACCACCCGGGCTGGCGCGACGACCCCCGCTGCCGGGTGGTGCTCAACGGGCTCGACCTCGACCGGCTGCGCCGACCCAGCCCCGACGACCTGCGGGCACTGATCGGCGCGGCACCGGCGGACCTGCTCTGCGTGACCGTCGGCCGGGCCTCGCCGGAGAAACGCCGCTGGCTGCTGCCCCCGATCCTGGCCGCGCTGCGGGACCGGGGCGTGCCGGCGCACGCCGTGCTCGTCGGACCGGGCGACCCGGCGGACGACGACCGCGTCCGGACCGCGGCGGCCGAAGCCGGGGTCGCCGACCGGGTGCACCTGCTGGGTCCGCGGGAGGACGTGGGCGGGCTGCTGCGCCAGGCCGACGTCGTCGTCCACCCGTCCTGCCTGGAGGGGCTGCCCGGGGGAGTGCTGGAGCCCGTCGCGTTGGGCGTCGGCACGGTGGCCGCCGACCTGCCGGGGGTGCGCTTCATCGGCGAGCGGCTGCCCGGGGTGACCATCGTGGACGTCGACGCCCCACCGCAGCGGTGGGCGCGGGCGGTGCAGGAGGCGGCGGCGTACACCACGGCGACCGCCGCCGCCGTGGCCGCGGAGCGGTTCACCCGCAGCGCCTTCGCCATCGACACGGCCGCCGCCGTCCACCTGGAGATCTACCGGCGGTGGGCGTCGACGCGCCCGGGGCAGGCCCGGGAGTCACGAACGAGCAGCCGATCACCGGTCGGCTCGGGACGGTGAGCGAGATGACCGATCAGAGCGTGGTCGTCGACCGGCGACCGCAGCCGGACGACACGTCGACCGGGCGGGCCGTCCGGCCCCGTCCACTGCTCGTCGGCGCCTACGCCTTCCCGCACGGCGACGCCACCTCCAACCGCCTGCTGCAACTCGCCCGGTCCGCCGCGCCCGAGGGCACCCGCACACTGGTGGTCAACGACTGGCCCTGCGAGGTCGCCTTCCCGGTCCGGCCGCCCGACGCGGCCGGCGTCGACCTGGTCACCCTGCGGATCCGTGGCCTGCACCGGCTCACCCGGATGCCGGCCCGGCTGGCCCGCCCGGTCCGGGTGCTGCGGGCGGTGCGCAGACGCGGGGTACGCCGTGGTGACGTGAGCGTGGTGCTGCTGCCGATGGCGCTGATGACCCTCGGCAACTGGGCGGTGCTCCGGCTGGCGCTGCGCTGCCCGGTGGTGGTGGACGCCAGCGAACGCCACGACCGGCGGCAGTTCCGGCGCGGGTGGCTCACCCCGTACTACGTCCGGCACCGCTGGTCGACGTTCCTGGCCACCCGGCTCGTGCCCCGGGCCACCGCGGTCTCCACCACGCTGGCCGGTTACCTCGCCGGGCACGGGCTGGAGGTGCTGGTGGTGCCGCCGCAGGTGGACTGCGACGACTTCCCGGTCGGCCGCCCGCCCGCGCTCTCCACCGGGCTGCGCCTGCTGTACGCCGGCACCCCCGGTCGCAAGGACATGCTGGACGTGATCGTGCGGGGGATCAGCCGGCTCACACCGGAGCAGCAGCGCCGGGTCAGCCTGACCATCGCCGGCGTCACCCGTGCGGACGCCGCCGCCCGCTCGGACCTGGACGTCGCCCTGCTCGACGAGGTGTCGGCCGACGTGCGGTTCCTCGGCCGGGTCTCCCGCGACACCGTGTTGACGCTGCTCACGGAGTCGCACTTCTCGATGCTGGTCCGCCCCACCGGGGGATACGCGGCCAACGGCTTTCCGTCCAAGGTGCCGGAGAGCCTGGCCGCCGGTTGTCCGGTGCTGCTCAACCACACCAGCGACCTGGCCAGCTACGTGCACGACGGGGTCGAGGGGCTGGTGCTCGACGGCAACACGCCGGAGGACGTGCGGCAGGCGGTGGTCCGCGCGCTGCGGTTGCGCGACGAGCAGTGGACGGCGATGAGCCAGGCCGCCCGGTCGCGTGCCCGCGAGTCGTTCGACCACCGGGCCTGGCGCGACCGGGTGAGCGCCTTCGTGGCGGCCGGCGACCGGCGCTGACCCAGCGTCGGTCCCCGGGAGCTTCTCCGCCGGGGCCTCAGCGCAGCGCGGGGACCGGCCGACCCAGGGAGTCGTCCACCGGGTGGAGAATCCGGGGCGGCGTCGCCGACGGCCCGGACGCCTCGGCGTCGGCCGTGCCGACGCGGTCACCGGGCATGTGCAGCAGCACACCGGCGACCACGAACCAGAACACGTACGGGTAGGTCTGCCCGGTGCCGAAGATGGCCGACTCGGTGACCTGGATCAGCAGGCCGGTGACGACGAGCCAGACCAGGCCCGAGTCGGCCCGACGCACCGGTGCCCGCAGGGCGACCCGCCCGACGGCCAGCAGCAGCAACGCCAGCGGCGCCACGGCGGCGAGCCCCAGCTCCAACAGCAGTTGCAGATAGCTGTTGTGCACCACGCTCACCCCCGTCCCCAGCGACTCGTCGAGACTGGCGAGCGCGAACAGGTGGTTGCGGGAGGCGTACCCGAAGCCCAGGGTGGGGCGGTTCTGCCACCACAGGTCGACCGTCGCCTGCCACATCTCCGTGCGGCCGTTGGACAGGTCCCCGCCGGTGGGATCGGTGAAGCGCAGCACGAACCGCCGCATCCAGGTGCCCGCGAAGATGACCGGCAACAGGTTGAACAGGTAGGCCACCAGGAGGCCGACGGCCAGCCCCGCGCCCAGCCGGACCATCCGGCCCAGCCCGTGTCGCAGCACGACCCAGAGGGCGCCGACGAGCACGGCGATCAGCCCGGTACGGGACTGGGAGAGCAGCAGGCAGGCGGCGGTCGGCACCACGCCGAGCAGTTCCCACGACCGTCGGGACTGCCGGTAGACCGCCCAGCCCAGTGGGGTGGCCAGGGCGCAGACGATACTCAGCATGTTCGGGTTGTTGTAGATGCCCTCGAACCGGTCGGTCTGCGACAGCGCGGCGAAGAGCGTGCCGTCGGCGAACCCGAAGCCGAGGCTGACCAGGGCGGAACCGCTGAGGACCAGGTAGACCATCCGCAGGTCGGCCAGCATGACCGTCCGGTCCGGCCAGCGGTGCCGGACCAGCGCGTGCACCAGGGCGGCCAGCAGGAGCAGCGCCACCCCCCGTTGCAGGGTCTCCACCGGCACCACCGACCAGGTGAAGCTCACCGTGGCCAGACCCGCCATCGCCCAGAGCGCGGCGACCAGGATCCGGATCCACGGGTCCGCCCGGTCCGCTGCCCGGCGCGGCATCCGTAGCGCCCAGACGACCAGGGCGGCGACCGCCGCGTACCGGGGATAGAAGCTCGCCTCCACCAGGGTCGGCAGCCGGGACGAGGCGCAGACCAGCAGCACCATGGTCAGGCCCAGCAACCACCGCCAGCCGTCCATCTGCTGGGCGACCGCGACCAGCGCGAGCAGCAGCAGCGCCACCGCGCCGACCGCGACCAGGGGGTCGTTGACACTGGCGACGGTGATCGCCACCGCGCCGACGACCGCCCCGATGACCAGGCACAGTTGACCCACTCGGTTCCCCACGTGACGTCCTTTGACTCCGGCAGGCCGGCGGTGCCGGCGTGGTCGTGTGTTCGGTCAGAGCGGTACGCCGGCCAGGCCCGGCCGGGCCAGGTCGCCCGCCCAGCGGTCCCGGGCGGCGTGCATCGCCGCGATCATGTCCGGCCAGCCCGGCGGACGGTAGCCGGTGGCCCGGGCGAGGGCGTCCGCGCACATCGAGCGGTCGCAGACGAACCCGTCGTCCGGCACCAGCTCACCGCGCCACCCGTACACCTCGGCGACCAGCCGTAGCAGGTCGTACTTCGCGATCGGCGCGGCGGCGACGTGGTACAGCCCGGTCAGCTCCGGCCGGGGCAGGACCACCGCGCGCAGCAGCCGGGCGAACTCCACGGTCGTCACCCCGCTGTAGACGGCCCGGGTGAAGCCGCGGACCTGGCCCCGTTGGGCGAGGAACCAGTCCACCAGGGAACGGTGCGTGGTCAGCTCGTGCCCGATGATCGACGTGCGCAGGGTGAGCGCCGGGGCACCGGTCGCCTCGCCGAGGAGTTTGGACCGGCCGTAGAGGTCGGGCGGATCGGGCAGGTCCGCCTCGCGGTAGCCGCCCCGCCGGCCGGAGAACACGCAGTCGGTGCTGACGTGCACGAGCCGGCCGCCGACCTGAGCGCAGGCGTCGGCGAGCTGGTGGGGGAAGAGGGCGTTGAGGGTGACCGTCTGCACCGCGTCCTGCACGTCCGGCCGCTGCTTGATCACGCCGACGCAGTTGACGACGACGTCCGGTCGTAGCTCCCCGACAAGCTGCCGGACGTGACCGAACCGGGTCACGTCGACGTCCGGGACGATGCGGGCGAGCAGGTGCGGTGGAAACCGGTCGGCCCGGTCGGCGAGGTCACGGGCGAGACCGTGGACGTCGAGATCCGGATCGTCGGCCAGTTCCCGCAGGACGGCGTAGCCGAGCATGCCGGTGACGCCGACGACGAGGACCCGTCGGGTCGGGGGCCGGTGGTCGCCGGGCGGATCCGCCGGGTGGTCGCTGCGCCGCCGGGGAACCCGGTCGGGGCGGACGGCGTCGGTGCCCGGACTCACCTGGTCACCACGGCCGCCGTGGCGGCCTCGACCTGCGCGCGTACCTCGGGCAGCGTCAACAGCAGCGCCTCGATCTCGGGTACGGACAGCCGGCGGGCGTTGTGCGAGTGGAAGTCGGCGAGGCCGCCGTGCTCGACGTCCCCCTCCTCGAAGTAGAGGGAGTAGTTGAGGTCCCGGCTGTCCACCGGCACCCGGAGGAACTCACCGAGATCCTCGGCGAACGCGAGTTCCTCGCGGCTGGCCAGGGTCTCGTAGAGCTTCTCCCCGTGCCGGATGCCGAGCACGTTGAACTTCGCCGGCACCCCGAACAGGTTGCACAGCGCGGTGGCCAGGTCGCCGATGGTGCAGGCGTCGGCCTTGCGGATGAAGACGTCCCCCGGCTGGCCGTGGGTGAAGGCGTGCTCCACCAGCTCGACCGATTCGGGCAGCGACATCAGGAAACGCGTCATCGACGGATCGGTGACCGTCGGCAGCCCGCCCCGCAGGATCTGGTCGATGAACAACGGAATCACCGATCCGCGCGAGTACATGACATTGCCGTAGCGCACGCAGCAGACCCGGGTCCGGGCCGCCGCGTTGTTGCGGCAGTGCGCCTGGGCCACCTTTTCCATCAACGCCTTGGTCATGCCCATGGCGTTGACCGGATAGACGGCCTTGTCGGTGCTCAGCAGGACCAGCGTCTCCACGCCCACCCGTTCGCAGGCGTCCACCACGTTCGCGCTGCCGAGCACGTTGGTGCGGACCGCCTCGAGCGGGAAGAACTCGCAGGAGGGCACCTGCTTCAGGGCCGCCGCGTGGAAGACGAACTCCATTCCCCGGGCGGCCTTGAGCACGCTGTCGTAGTCGCGCACGTCACCGACGTAGTAGCGGACCCGGTCGTTGCCGAGGCGGTGCCGCATCGCGTCCTGCTTCGACTCGTCCCGGCTGAGGACCCGGACCTCGGCGGCCCCGGCGGCGAGCAGCCGGGCCACCATCGTCTGGCCGAACGACCCGGTGCCCCCGGTGATCAGGAAACGCCTGTCCGCAAGCGAGGAATTCATATCGCCCCCTGCCTTTTTCCCGGTGGACCATCCTCGGGAATAGCGATCTCGTCAAAGGTGACCATACTGTTGCAATAACGAGACCGGGCGCGCTTTCCGGTAAAGAGAGGAACTGTCACGTCTCACGTCCGCCGGGGGTGGTGCGCCGGCCATTGTCGACCCGCCCGGGGTGGCAAATGTGAAAGCGCCGGTCGGCCGCGGCAAAGGTGATAGATCTGTTCCATGTCCAAAGTTGCTGTCCATGCGGGGCAGTCGCGCGCCGGTGGCTCCGACCCGTCGACCCGCCACCGGGCCGAGCGAGCGACCCGGCGGCCGTACGACCGGTGGAAGCGGCTGTTCGACGTGGTCGGCGCGCTCCTCGTGCTGACCGTCGGCGCTCCCCTGCTCGCCGCCGTCGCCCTGCTGGTGCTGGTGACCCACGGGCGGCCGGTGCTGTTCCGGCACACCCGGCCCGGCCTGCGCGGCGAGCTGTTCGACGTGGTGAAGTTCCGCACCATGCGCCACCCCGACCCGGACCGGGGGCTGGTGACCGACGCGCAGCGCCTCACCCGGGTGGGCCGGTGGCTGCGCGCGAGCAGCCTCGACGAGCTGCCGGAGTTCTGGAACGTACTGCGCGGCGAGATGAGCGTCGTCGGCCCCCGCCCGCACCTGGTGCGCTACCTCGACCTCTACACCGCCGAGCAGGCCCGCCGGCACGAGGTGCGGCCGGGCATCACCGGCCTCGCCCAGGTCCGCGGGCGCAACGCGCTGAGCTGGGCGGCGAAGTTCGCCTCCGACGTCGAGTACGTGGACCGGCGGTCCTTCCTGCTGGACCTGAGGATCCTGCTGGCCACCGTCCGGGTGGTGCTGCTCAGGGAAGGTATCTCGGCCCCCGGCGCGGCCACCTGGCACGAGTTCACCGGCAACGACGACCCGGCTGCCCCGTCGGCCGCCGCCGACCCGGCTGCCCCGTCGGCCGCCGCCGACCCGGCCACTCCGTTGGCCGCCGCCGACCCGGCCACTCCGTTGGCCGCCGCCGACCCGGCCACTCCGTCGGCCGCCGCCGACCGGGATGCCGTGCCCCGCCGATGAGCCGGGTGCTGCTGCTGGGCGCCGGCGGATTCCTGGGCCGGCACATCCGTGCCCTGCTGGCCGAACACACCACCGTCCGGTCGCCGGACCGCACCCGGTGCGACCTGGTCCGGATGGACCTGCCCGAGCTGACCGCGCTGATCGCCCGGGAACGGCCGGACGTGGTGGTGACCGCCGCGGGCCGGATCGTCGGATCCGGGCACGACTTCGTGCAGGCGCACGTGGTGACGACCGCGAAACTGATCGAGGCGGTGGCCGTCGCCGCACCCGGGGCACGGCTGGTCCGGATCGGCTCGGCGGCGGAGTACGGTGTCGTGCCGTACGGCCACCCGGTGCGGGAGGAGCATCCGGGCACACCGGTGAGCGAGTACGGGTTGAGCCACCTCGCCGCGACCCGGCTGGCGGAGCTGGCGGGCGACGCCGGTCGCCTCGACACGATCGTGCTGCGGGTGTTCAACCCGGTCGGGCCGGGGATGCCGCCGGGCAACATGCTGGCCCGGGTGACCGCGATGGTCCGGGCGGCGACGGCCGGTGGGGCGGGCGACATCGCCCTGGGCCTGCACGACACCTACCGGGACCTGGTGGACGTCCGGGACGTCGCGGCGGCGGTGCTGGCCGCGACGCGGTGCGCCGCCGTGGGTGCGGAGCGGGTGGTCAACGTGGGCAGCGGCCGTGCGGTGGCGACCCGGGACGTGGTCCGGCAACTGGCCGACGTGGCGGGCTTCTCCGGCCGGATCCGGGAGGGCGGCTTTCCTCCGGACGCCACCCGCTCGGCGGCGGTGCCCTGGATGTGCGCCGACGTCGACCGCGCCCGCCGGGTGCTCGGCTGGACGCCGACCTACGACCTCGACGCGTCGCTGCGCGCCCTGTGGCAGGCCGACGGCGAACGGCCCGACCGGCCGGTGGCCGGCGTGGCGGCGGGGTGAGGTCGATGCGGATCGGCCTGCTCTCCCAGTGGTTCGACCCGGAACCGGGGCCGGCGGCCCTGCCCGGGATGCTCGCCCGGGCCCTCGCCGACCGGGGACACGACGTGCAGGTGCTCACCGGGTTCCCGAACTACCCGACCGGCCGGCTGGCCCCCGGCTACCGGCTGGCCCGCCGGCTCGACGAAGCCGACGGCCGGACCCGTGTCCGGCGGGTGGCCCTCTATCCCAGCCACGACCGTTCCGCCGCGCGCCGGGTGGCCAACTACGGATCCTTCGCCGTGTCCGCGCTGGTCTCCGGCACCCCGGCGTTGCGGGGCCTGGACGCCCTCTGGGTCGGCAACTCGCCGATCAGCGTCGCCCTGCCGATGTGGTTCGCCCGGTACGTACACCGGGTGCCGGTGCTGCTGCACGTGCTGGACCTGTGGCCGGACAGCGTGGTGGCGAGCGGTTTCCTCGGCACCGGCCGGGTGTCCCGGGCGGTCGAGCGGGGGATGGCCGCCTGGTGCGGGGGGATGTACCGCAGCGCCACCCGGGTCGCCCACGTGTCGCCGGGGGCGGCGGACCTGCTCGCCGGGCGGGGCGTGCCCCGGCACAAGCTCGTGCACATCCCGGTCTGGGCGGACGAGACGCTGGGCGTCCGCGCCGGCGACCTGCGTGCCGAACTCGGGCTCCGCGCCGACCAGGTGGTGCTGGTGTATGCCGGCGCGCTCGGTGAGGCGCAGGGGCTCGACTCGCTGATCGACGCCTGTGCCCGGGTCGGCGACCCCCGGCTGGTGTGCCTGATCGCCGGCTCGGGGACCACCGAGGAGCGGCTGCGCCGCCGGGCCGGTGCGGTCGGGGCGACGAACGTCCGGTTCCTCGGGCAGCTGCCCCGGGACCGGATGCCCGCGCTGATGGCCACCGGGGACGTCCACTACGTGAGCCTGCGGCCCGGCGGCATGTCCGCGTACACGATGCCGAGCAAGGTGCAGGCGACCCTCGCCGCCGGGCGGGCGCTGCTGGTCGCCGCGGAGGGCGACGCCGCCGCCGTGGCCCGCGACAGCGGCGCGGGGATCACCGCCCGGCCGGGCGACGCCGGTTCGATCGCCGACGCCCTGCGGGAGGTCTGCGACCTGGGCCGGGAGAAGCTGGAACTGCTCGGCCGGGCCGGTCGGGCGCACTACGACCGGGTGTTCTCCGTCGCCGCCGGTGCCGACCGGGTCGAGCGGACCCTGCGCGAGATGGTGGAGAACCCCGGGTTCAGGGCCAGTCGTCGCCGGCCGCGAGCCGGCGGGTGAGCAGGTCACCCAGCGGAACCGACTCGCCGTCCCGGCCGCCCCGGCCGATGACCAGGGGCGGCCGGGCCGGCGGCGGATCGACGCCGAACAGTCGGGCCCGCACGCTCGACGGCACGGTGAGCAGGTAGAACCGGCCCTCGACGTCGACCGCGCGCAGGCCGGCCCGGTCCACGTACCACCCGGTCAGTCCGGTCCGGTACCGGCTGCGCCCGTCGTAGCCCTGGGCCGCCAGCCGGGTGGTCCGCAGCCCGCGCCGGGTCGCCTCGGCCGTGAACCGGGCGACCAGCTCCTCCGCCTGCGCGTGTTCGCCGTCGCGCTGGCGGGCGTCGGCCGCCGCGTGCGCCCGCACCGCCCGCCGCTGCTGCTCCCGCCACTCCGGACCGCCGTCAGCACCCATGCCGCGACGGTACGCCCACCGCCGCCGACGACCCACCACCCGGCCCCGCCCGACCGGGGTCCGGACCCGGCACCGGCGGGTCGCCGCCCCGCCCGACCGGTGCCGGGCGGAGCGGCGCAGGCCGGGGTCAGGCCAGGCCGGCCCGGCGCAACGCCTCGGCCATCGCGTCGTTGGCGGGCGCCGGCCCGGAGCCGCCCCGGCCCTGCCGCTGCGCCCCGCCCTGCCGTTGCGCCGCCCCGCCCCGGGAACCACCCCGGTCCCCGCGCTGGCCACCGGCCCCGCCCGCGCCGCCCCGGCGACCGCCCGGGGTGTCGCCGCGCCCGCCCTGGGGGGCACCGCGCTCACGCCGCTCCCCGTCGGCCGGGGGACGGCCGCCGCCCGCCGGCACCTCGTCGTCCAGCCGCAGGGTCAGCGAGATCCGCTTGCGCGGCACGTCGACGTCGAGCACCTTGACCCGGACCACGTCGCCGGACTTCACCACGTCACGCGGATCCTTGACGAAGGTGTGCGACATCGCCGACACGTGCACCAGGCCGTCCTGGTGCACGCCCACGTCGACGAACGCGCCGAACGCGGCCACGTTGGTGACCACTCCCTCCAGCAGCATCCCGGGGGTCAGGTCGCCGATCTTCTCCACCCCCTCGACGAAGGTGGCGGTGCGGAACTCCGGTCGCGGATCCCGGCCGGGCTTCTCCAGCTCGGCGAGGATGTCGGTGACGGTGGGCAGGCCGAAGGTGTCGTCGACGAAGTCGGTGGCCCGCAGCCCGCGCAGGATCGCCGACCTTCCGATCAGCGAGCGGAGGTCCTGCCCGGTGCTGGCCAGGATCCGGCGCACCACCGGGTACGCCTCCGGGTGCACGCTGGACGAGTCGAGCGGGTCGGTGCCGCCGGGGATGCGCAGGAATCCGGCGCACTGCTCGAACGCCTTCGGGCCGAGCCGGGCCACCTTCTTCAGCTCGGCGCGGGTGCGGAACGGCCCGTTGGCGTCCCGGTGCAGCACGATGTTCTCGGCCAGCCCGGCACCGATGCCGGAGACCCGGGTCAGCAGGGGAGCGGACGCGGTGTTGACGTCCACCCCGACCCCGTTGACGCAGTCCTCCACCACCGCGTCCAGCGAGCGGGACAGCTTCACCTCGGACAGGTCGTGCTGGTACTGGCCGACGCCGATCGAGCGCGGGTCGATCTTGACCAGCTCGGCCAGCGGATCCTGGAGTCGGCGGGCGATGGAGACCGCGCCGCGCAGCGACACGTCCAGGGTGGGCAGCTCCTGCGAGGCGTACGCGGAGGCCGAGTAGACCGAGGCGCCGGCCTCGGAGACCATCACCTTGGTCAGGCCGAGCTGGGGATACCGCTTGATCAGGTCGGCGGCCAGCTTGTCGGTCTCCCGGCTGGCGGTGCCGTTGCCGATGGCCACCAGCTCCACCTGGTGCGCCCCGGCCAGCTTCGCCAGCGTCTCGACCGAGGCGTCCCACTGCCGGCGCGGCTCGTGCGGGTAGATCGTGTCGGTGGCGACCACCTTGCCGGTGGCGTCCACCACCGCCACCTTCACCCCCGTCCGCAGTCCCGGGTCGAGGCCCATGGTGGCGCGGCTGCCGGCGGGCGCGGCGAGCAGCAGGTCGCGCAGGTTGGTGGCGAAGACCCGGACCGCCTCCTCCTCGGCGGCCTGCCACAGCCGGGTGCGCAGGTCGGCGGCGAGGTGGATCAGGATCCGGGTACGCCAGGCCCAGCGCACCGTGTCGGCCAGCCACCGGTCGGCGGGCCGACCCGCGTCGGTGACGCCGAACCGGCCGGCGATGGCCGCCTCGTAGCGGGTCGGGCCGGTCGGCGGGGCGTCCGGGTCCTCCTCGGCGTCGGGGGCCATGGTGAGGTCGAGCACGCCCTCCTTCTCGCCCCGGAACATCGCCAGGATCCGGTGCGAGGGCAGCTTCGGGTACGGCTCGGCGAAGTCGAAGTAGTCGGCGAACTTCGCGCCGGTGGCCTGCTGGCCGTCGCGTACCCGGGAGACCAGCCGGCCCCGCGACCACATCTGCTCGCGCAGCGTGCCGATCAGGTCGGCGTCCTCGGCGAACCGCTCGATGAGGATGGCCCGCGCGCCCTCCAGCGCCGCGGCGGCGTCGGCCACCCCGCGCCCGGCGTCGACGAACCCGGCGGCCGTCTCCTTCGGCTCCCGCGCGGGATCGCCGAGCAGCGTGTCGGCCAGCGGCTCCAGCCCGGCCTCCCGGGCGATCTGTGCCCGGGTCCGCCGCTTCGGTTTGTAGGGCAGGTAGATGTCCTCCAGCCGGGACTTGGAGTCGGCCGCCATGATCTGCGCTTCCAACGCCTCGTCCAGCTTGCCCTGACCGCGGATCGACTCCAGCACCGCGGCCCGCCGCTCGTCCAGCTCCCGCAGGTAGCGCAGCCGCTCCTCCAGGGTGCGCAGCTGGGCGTCGTCGAGCAGGCCGGTGGCCTCCTTGCGGTAGCGGGCGATGAACGGCACGGTCGCGCCGCCGTCGAGCAGCTCGACGGCCGCCCGCACCTGGCGTTCGGCGACGCCGAGCTCGTCGGCGATCCGCTGATGGACTGACTGGGTCACGATGTTGATCCGCCTTCGTGTCGGGTTCCCTGCTGCATTCTGCCGCCCGCCCCCGACGCCGCGCGCCACCCCCGCCGGTGCCCGCCCCGCACCACCGTGCCGGTTGCCGAGCCCGCACCACCGTGCCGATTACCGAGCCCGCACCACCGTGCCGGTTGCCGAGCCGCCACCACCGTTCCGGTTGCCGGGTCCGCACCACCGTTCCGGTTGCCGAGCCCGCCACCACCGTTCCGGTTGCCGAGCCCGCACCGGCGTGCCGGTACCGGGCCGAGCCGGCGTGCGGGTCGGCCCGCTGCGCTAGCGTGGCGATCATGGACCAACCTGCGGATCCGCGCGCCCGTCGGCTCTTCGGTGGCAGCGCCCGAGCGCTCGGTGACCTCGCCGCCAGCCCGTTCCGGGCTGACCGGGACCGGATCGTCGCCTCACCGTTCTTCGCCCGGCTCGGCGGGGTGACCCAGGTGATCAGCCCGGTCGGCTCCGGCCTGCTGGTGCACAACCGGCTCACCCACAGTCTCAAGGTCGCCCAGGTGGCCCGCGCCATCGCCGAACGGTTGACCGCCGACCCGGCGCACCGGGACCTGCTGGACAAGCTGGGCGGCTGTGACCCGGACGTGGTGGAGGCCGCCGCCCTCGCCCACGACCTCGGTCACCCGCCGTTCGGGCACCTGGGGGAGCGGGTGCTCGACCGGCTGGCCCGGCAGCGGCTCGGGCTGGCCGACGGGTTCGAGGGCAACGCCCAGTCGTACCGGATCGTCACCAGCACCGAGATCCGTGGCGCGGCCACCACGGGCCTCGACCTGACCGCCGCCGTCCGGGCGGCGATGCTGAAGTACCCGTGGACCCGGCTGGACCATCCCGACCCGCACCCACGGCACCTGCGTCCCGCGCCCCGGGGTGCCGCCGCCCCGCCGGACGACCCGGACAGCGGCTCGCTGAAGTTCGGCGCGTACGGCACCGAGTTGGAGGATCTGCGGCAGGCCCGCGCGCCGTTCGCCGGCCGGATCGCCGACTGGCAGCAGACCGTCGAGGCGTCGGTGATGGACACCGCCGACGACATCGCGTACGCCATCCACGACGTGGAGGACTTCTACCGGGTGGGGGTGCTCCAGCAGGGCACCGTCGCCGCCGAGCTGATGGCCTGGCAGCGCGAGGCCGGGCACCTGCGCGCGGTCACCGACGCGGCGCTGGCCGGTGCCGCCCGCCGCCCCGGCTCGGCGATCGAGGCGCTGCGCCGGCAACTGCACCGCAAGGACACCTGGATCGCCGACGACGACGCGTTCGCCGCCGCCGTCGAGCACGTCCGGGAGGAACTGGTGGACGGGCTGCTGGCGCTCCCCTTCGACGGCTCGATCGAGGCCGAGCAGTACGTGGCCCGGTTCTCGGCCCGGTGGACCACCCGGCTGGTCGACGCGATCACGGTGACCGCCGCCCCGGACGTGCGCTCCGGGCACGTGCTGCTGGCCACGGCGCAGTGGCACGAGGTGCAGGTGCTCAAGTTCGTCCACCACCGGTTCGTGCTGGCCCGCCCCGACCTGGCCCTGCACCAGCGGGGCCAGGCCCGGCTGCTGGACACCCTGGTCGACGCGCTCTGGCAGTGGCTGCTCGACCCCGAGGAGGAGTCCCGGCTGCCCCGCCGGCTGCCCGACCTGGTGGAGCTGGCCGAGGCGGAGCTGCACCCGCGTACCCCGGACCGGATCGGCCGGGCCCGGGGCCGGGCCATCGTCGACTTCGTCGCCCAGCTCACCGACGGTCAGGCGGTGGCGATGCTGGACGTGCTGTCCGGGCGCTCCGGGGCGCTGTGGACCGACGCCTTCGTGCTCTGAGCGGCGGCCCACCGGGCCGCACCGGTCGCCTCCCGGTCAGGCGACCGTCTGCCACCAGCCGTCGACCGGCGGCGGGTCGTCGGCCACCACCCGCTCGCCGGGGCGGGGCACCGCCAGCCGTACGCCCCGCGCCTTGGCCTCGGCCCAGATCCGGTCCACCGGCTCGGACCAGTCGTGCAGGGCCAGGTTGAACGTCGCCCAGTGCACCGGGACGAGCAGGTCACCGCGCAGCTCCAGGTGGGCGGTGACCGCCTCCTCCGGGAACATGTGGATGCCCGGCCAGGCCCGGTCGTACGCGCCGATCTGCATCAGCGTCACGTCGAACGGCCCGTGCTCCGCGCCGATCTCGGCGTACCCGTCGAAGTAGCCCGAGTCGCCGGTGTAGAAGACCTTCCGGTGCGCTCCGGCGACCACCCACGAACTCCACAGCGTGCCGTCGCGCCGCAGCCCCCGACCGGAGAAGTGCTGCGCGGGGGTGGCGGTGATCTCCAGGCCGCCGACCCGGTGCCGCTGCGACCAGTCCAGCTCGATGATCCGGTCGGCCGGCACGCCCCACCGGTCGAGGTGCGCGCCGACGCCGAGCGGGACCAGGAACGGTGCCGACTGCCGCCGGACCAGCTCCCGGACGGTGGCCATGTCGAGGTGGTCGTAGTGGTCGTGGGAGATCAGGACCGCGTCGACGGCGGGCAGCTCGTCGAGGCGGACCGGGGGCGCGTGCAGCCGCTTCGGCCCGACGGCGGCCGACGGCGAGCACCGGTCGCTCCACACCGGGTCGATCAGCACCCGGTGCCCCTCGATCTCGACCAGCGCCGAGGCGTGGCCGTACCAGACGATGTTCAGCTCGCGGTCGACGTCGGTCGTCGGGGCCGGGGCGGGCCGCAGCAGCGGGACCGGGGCGGTCGGCCGGCGACGCTGCTGGCCGAAGAGCAGCTCGCGGAGCAGGCTGCGGTCGGGGTCGCCACCGGGCATGGTCCGCACGGCGGTCCGGTTGTGGAAGGTGCCGTCGCGGAACTGCGCGGAGCGGGCGGCCCGTTCCGCGCGGGCACCGGTCAGCCGGCCGCCCAGCGCCGCGGGCACGTCCCGCGCCGTCCACGCCAGCCCGGCGACCGCGGCCAGTCCCGCGAGCCGCCACAGCCGCCCGCCGAGCGTCCGCTCGACCGTTCGCTCCCCTGGTTCCCGCATGTGGCCGCCCCCCTCGCCGGTGTCCCCGCCGTACACGGTAGCCACCACCGGACCCTTCCGCCCACGCCGGCCCCCGGGGCGGCGCGCGGGTTCCCCCACCGGCCCGCCGATCCCGGGTCAGCCCGTCCCGGCGCTCACCGTCGCCGTCGTGCCGCGGCGAGCACCGTCGCCGTGGCGACGGCACTCCCGGCCGCGAGCGCCGTCGCGGCGGCCGGCGTGCCGACCCGGCGCAGCAGCGCGGACAGCTCCGGCAGCCACCCGCCGCGCACGGCCGCGCCCGCCGGGTCCGGGGCGAACACCACGCCGGCGTGCGGGGCGACCGCCCGCCCGGTCAGCCCGCCGCGTCGCATCAACGGCCCGACGAGCGCGTCGTAGACGCCGGGCAGGACGGTGAAACCGCCCCGCATGAGCAGGTTGACCCGTCCCACCGACACCTCCCGGCGGGGCCGGTCGGCGCAGTGCGCGATGGCGCGGGCCACCCGTTGCGGGGTGGTGACCGGCAGCGGTGGCCGGCCGGCCCGCCCGAGGTAGTTCGCCGCCCGCTGGTAGACCGGCGTGTCGACGCTGCCCGGGGTGACCAGGCAGACGTGCACCCCGGGCAGGTCGCGGGTCTCCTGCCGCACCGTGCGGACGAGCCCGTGCAGGCCCCACTTGCTGGTCACGTAGCCGCTCATGTAGGGCGCGGTGACGTGCCCGAGCACCGAGCCGGTGAGGATCAGGGTGCCCCCGCCGGCCGCCCGGAAGCACCGCAGCGCCACCCGGAGGACACCGGCCGCACCGAGCAGGTCGGTGCGGACCACCTGGTCGAAGACCTCCGCCGGGACGTCCTCGAACCGCCCGTACGCCATTACCGCCGCCGTGTGCACCCAGACGTCGAGCCGGCCGAACTCGCGTACCGCCGTGGTGACGAGGTCGTCGAGCGCGGCCGGGTCGGTGACGTCGGTGGGCACCGTGCGCACCTGGTCCGCCCCGGCGTCGTGGCACTCCCGGCGCACCTCGGCGAGGCTGGTGGGGGAGCGGGCGGCGAGGACCAGCCGGTCCCCGCGCCCGGCGAACTCCCGGGCCGCCGCACGGCCGATGCCGCTGGTGGCCCCGGTGACCACCACCACCCGGGTCACGGTGCGAGCACGACCTTGACGCAGCCGTCCTCCTTCTTCTGGAACATCTCGTACGCCTTCGGCGCGTCGACCAGCGGCATCCGGTGGGTCCGCAGGTCCTCCACACCCAGCGGGTCGTCGTCGCCGGCCAGCAGCGGCAGGATCTCGTCGGTCCACCGGCGCACGTGGCACTGGCCCATCCGTAGTTGGATGCCCCGGTCGAACATCTCCATCAGCGGCATCGGGTCCACCTCGCCGCCGTAGACCCCGGAGATCGAGACGGTGCCGCCGCGCCGGACCGCCTTGAGGGCGGCCTTCAGCACGGTCAACCGGTCCACACCGACCTTGTCGATCATCTTGTCGGCCAGCTTGTCCGGCAGCAGCCCGGCGGCGTGCTGGGCCAGCGTGCCGCTGGTGGAGCCGTGCGCCTCCATCCCGACCGCGTCGATCACCGCGTCCGGGCCGCGCCCGTCGACCAGGTCGATCAGCGTGCCGGGGACGTCGTCGAGCTGGCTGACGTCGAGCGTCTCGATGCCGTGCCGGCGGGCCATCTCCAGCCGCTCGGGCACCAGGTCGAGGCCGATCACCCGGCCCGCGCCGAGGTGCCGGCCGATCCGGGCGCAGAACTGCCCGACCGGGCCGAGCCCGAACACGGCCAGGGTGCCGCCGGGCGGGGTGTCGGCGTACTTCACCGCCTGCCAGGCGGTGGGCAGGATGTCGCTGAGGTAGAGGTAGCGCTCGTCGGTGCCGGTCTGCGGGATGGTGATCGGGCCGAACTGGGCCTGCGGGACGCGCAGGTACTCGGCCTGGCCGCCGGGGACCGAGCCGTAGAGCGAGGTGTAGCCGAACAGCGACGCGCCCTTGCCCTCGCCGGTCACCTGGGTCGTCTCGCACTGGGCGAAGAGTTGCCGCTCGCACATCCAGCAGTGCCCGCAGGCGATGTTGAACGGAACGACCACCCGGTCGCCGGGCTTGAGCCGGGTCACCCCGGAGCCGACCTCCTCGACGATGCCCATCGGCTCGTGCCCGAGGATGTCACCGGGCTTCAGGTACGGCCCGAGCACCTCGTACAGGTGCAGGTCGGAGCCGCAGATCGCGGTCGAGGTGATCCGGACGATCGCGTCGGTCGGCGCTTCGATCCGGGGGTCCGGGACCTCGTCCACCCGGACGTCGCGCGTGCCGTGCCAGGTCAGTGCCTTCATCGCTGCTGTCCCCTCTCGATGCCGTCGAGGGACTGCTACCCGAGCGGGGACGCTTGAACCGGCCACCGGCCGGTCAAGGTCGGCGACCCACCGAGCCGTGACCGTGCTGGATCACCGCCGTGACCCTCCCCGGTCACCGCCGTGACCGTCCCCGGTCACCGCCGTGACCGTCCCCGGTCACCGCCGTGACCGTCCCCGGTCACCGCCGTGACCGTCCCCGGTCACCGCCGTGACCGTCCCCGGTCACCGCCGTGACCGTCCCCGGTCACCGCCGTGACCGTCCCCGGTCACCGCCGTGATCGTGCTGGATCACCGCCGTGACCGTGCTGGATCACCGCCGTGATTGTGCTGGATCCTGGATGTAGTGGCCTCCGCACGCCGCGTGGCCACTACATCCAGGATCCAGCACGCGTGCGCGCGGGGCGCGGGGCGCGGAGGGCGCGGTGCGCGGGGCGCGCGGAGGGCGGGGCGTGGGGTGGGTGGCGTGGGGACGGGGTGGGGGTGACCGCCGCACCCCTCGGGCGGGGGTGCGGCGGTCGGTGGGTCCGGAGGCGGCCGGTCAGACCGTCGGCGGGTTCAGGAGCCGGGAGTGTCGCCGCGCTTGGCGGTGGCGGTGAGGTAGTCCCGGTTGAGCCGGCCGATGGTGTTCAGCGGGATGCCCTTGGGGCAGACCGCGGTGCACTCGCCGGCGTTGGTGCAGCCGCCGAAGCCGGCCTCGTCGTGCGCGTCGACCATGCCGATCACCCGGGTGTAGCGCTCCGGCTGGCCCTGCGGCAGCAGCGAGAGCTGGGTGACCTTGGCGGCGGTGAAGAGCATGCCGGAGCCGTTGGGGCAGGCTGCGACGCACGCCCCGCAGCCGATGCAGGCGGCGGATTCGAAGGCGGCGTCGGCGTCGGCCTTGGCCACCGGCGCGGCGTGCGCCTCGGGGGCGCTGCCGGTGGGCGCGGTGATGTAGCCCCCGGCCGCGATGATCTTGTCGAAGGCGCTCCGGTTGACCACCAGGTCCTTGACCACCGGGAAGGCGCGGGCCCGCCACGGCTCGATGTCGATCGTCTCGCCGTCGGTGAATTGCCGCATGTGCAGCTGGCAGGCGGTGGTGCCGCGCTGCGGGCCGTGCGCGTCCCCGTTGATCATCAGACCGCACATGCCGCAGATGCCCTCACGGCAGTCGTGGTCGAACGCGACCGGCTCCTCCCCGGCGAGGGTCAGCCGCTCGTTGAGCACGTCCAGCATCTCCAGGAACGACATGTCGGGGGAGACGTCGTCGACCGGGTAGGTCACCATCCGTCCCTTGTCCTGGGGGCCGGACTGACGCCAGATGCGCAGGGTCAGGTTCACTTGTAGCTCCGCTGCGTGGGGTGGACGTACTCGAACTTCAGGTCTTCCTTGTGCAGCACGGCCGGTTCACCGGTCGCGGTGAACTCCCAGGCCGCCACGTAGGCGAACCGGTCGTCGTCGCGCTGCGCCTCGCCGTCGGGGGTCTGGTGCTCGGCCCGGAAGTGGCCGCCGCAGGACTCCTCGCGGTGCAGGGCGTCGATGCACATCAGCTCGGCCAGCTCGAAGAAGTCGGCCACCCGGCCGGCCTTCTCCAGCGACTGGTTGAGCCCCTCGCCGTCGCCCGGCACCCGGACCCGCTGCCAGAACTCCTCGCGCAGCGCCCGGATCGCGTCGATCGCCTTGCGCAGCCCGGCCTCGGAGCGCTCCATCCCGCAGTGCTCCCACATGAGGTGACCCAGCTCCCGGTGGAACGAGTCGACCGTCCGGTCGCCGTTCACGGCCAGCAGCCGGGCGATCCGGTCCTCCACCTCGCGCCGGGCCTGCACCGCCGCCGGGTGGCTGGCGTCGACCTTGGCCAGCGGCCCGGACGCCAGGTAGTGGGCGATGGTGGTGGGCAGCACGAAGTAGCCGTCGGCCAGGCCCTGCATCAGCGCCGACGCGCCGAGCCGGTTCGCGCCGTGGTCGGAGAAGTTCGCCTCGCCGATCACGAACAGGCCGGGGATGGTGGACTGGAGGTCGTAGTCGACCCAGAGCCCGCCCATCGTGTAGTGCACGGCCGGGTAGATCCGCATCGGCACCTGGTACGGGTCCTCGCCGGTGATCCGCTCGTACATCTCGAACAGGTTGCCGTACTTGGCCTCGATGGCCTTGCGGCCGAGCCGGTCGATGGCGTCGGCGAAGTCCAGGTAGACCCCGAGCCTGGTCGGCCCGACGCCCCGGCCCTCGTCGCAGACGTTCTTCGCGGCCCGGGAGGCGATGTCCCGGGGGACCAGGTTGCCGAAGGAGGGGTAGATCCGCTCCAGGTAGTAGTCGCGTTCGTCCTCCGGGATGTCCCGGGGGGCGCGGTCGTCGTCCTTGTTCTTCGGCACCCAGACCCGGCCGTCGTTGCGCAGCGACTCGCTCATCAGGGTCAGCTTGGACTGGTGGTCGCCGGAGACCGGGATGCAGGTCGGATGGATCTGGGTGTAGCACGGGTTGGCGAAGTACGCCCCCTTGCGGTGCGCCCGCCAGGAGGCGGTGACGTTGCAGCCCTTGGCGTTGGTGGAGAGGTAGAAGACGTTGCCGTAGCCGCCGGAGGCGAGCACCACCGCGTCGGCCATCTCGGTGCTGATCTCGCCGGTGACCATGTCCCGGACCACGATGCCCCGGGCCCGGCCGTCCACGACGACCAGTTCCAGCATCTCGTGCCGGGTGTGCATCTCCACGTTGCCCAGGCCGATCTGCCGTTCCAGGGCCTGGTACGCGCCGAGCAGCAACTGCTGGCCGGTCTGGCCCCGGGCGTAGAAGGTGCGCTGCACCTGCGCGCCGCCGAAGGAGCGGGTGTCCAGCAGCCCGCCGTACTCGCGGGCGAACGGGACGCCCTGGGCCACGCACTGGTCGATGATGTTGACCGACACCTCGGCGAGCCGGTGCACGTTCGACTCGCGGGAGCGGAAGTCGCCGCCCTTGACGGTGTCGTAGAAGAGCCGGTGCACCGAGTCGCCGTCGTTGCGGTAGTTCTTGGCGGCGTTGATGCCGCCCTGGGCGGCGATCGAGTGTGCCCGGCGCGGGCTGTCCTGGTAGCAGTAGCTGCGTACCCGGTAGCCCTGCTCGGCGAGGGTGGCGGCGGCGGAACCACCGGCCAGGCCGGTGCCCACCACGATCACCGTCATCTTGCGCCGGTTCGCCGGGTTGACCAGCTTGGCCTCGAAGCGCCGGGTCTCCCAGCGCTTCTCGACCGGGCCGTCGGGAGCCTTCGTGTCGGCGATCGGGTCGCCCTCGGTGAAGAGTTCCATGATCAGGACACCAATCCGGTGAGTACGGCGAACGGGACCACCAGGTAGCCGGCGCAGAGCACGACGGCGAAGACCAGCGCGGCGGTACGCGCCCGCCGCTCACCCCGGGGGGTCTGCTGGCCGAGGCTGCGCAACGCGGAGAACACCCCGTGCCGCAGGTGGAAGCCGACGGTGACGATCGCCAGCGTGTAGAACAGCGTCACGTACCAGCGGTCCGGGGCGAAGTCGGCGACCACGTTGCCGTACGGGTTGCTGGCGTCGCCGACCGGGTTCAGGGTGCCGGTGGTCAGGTCCAGGATGTGGTAGATCACGAAGAGCAGGATGATCACTCCGCCCCAGCGCATGGTGCGCGCGGCGTAGCTGCCCTGGACCTTCTTGCGGTGGGCGTAGCGCACCGGGCGGGCGGCACGGGCACGTACGGCCAGCACGGTCGCCGCCCAGATGTGCCCGATCACGGCCACCACCAGCGCGGTGCGCAGGATCCACAGGAACCAGACGCCGGGCAGCAGCGGCTTGCCGACGTCGCGCAGCCAGTGGGCGTAGTGGTCGAACGAGGTCTCGCCGGCGAACACCTTGAGGTTGCCGAGCATGTGGGCGACGAGGAACAGCACCAGCAGGATGCCCGTCACCGCCATGACGGCTTTCAGGCCGACGTTGGATCGGATGGGCGACCGAGTTTTCGTGATGACCACCTGACCGACGCTAGGAGCCCTGCGATCAGTCGTCCAATGCATCGACCTCGCAGTCTCGATAGCCATAAGCTATGAAGATGCAGCTCCATCAGCTGAGGTACTTCGTTGCGGTGGCAGAAGTACGACATTTCACCCAAGCCGCCGACATCGTCGGCATAACCCAGCCGTCGTTGAGTAAGCAAGTTCACGCTCTGGAGACCGACCTCGGTGCCCCGTTGTTCGAGCGGGTACGCGGCAACATCGCGCTCACCGCCGCCGGGGAGGTGCTGCTGCCGTTGGCCAAGCGGATCCTCGCCGACGTCGACACCGCCACCCGGGAGGTGCAGGAGCTGGTCGGCCTGCGCCGGGGCCGGGTCCGGCTCGGGGCCACCCCCAGCCTGGCCACCTCGCTCGCCCCGCCGGTGCTGCGCCGGTTCCGTGACGCCCACCCCGCCGTCGACCTGCGGGTCGAGGAGGGCGGCTCCCAGGACCTGGTCCGTGACCTGCTCCGCGGCGACCTGGACCTGGCTCTGATCATCATGCCGGCCCAGGGGGCCGACCCCGGGCTGCGGGTGGATCCGATCCTGCGGGAGAGCCTGGTGGTCGCCTCGGTGCAGGCGCTGCCGGCGGCCTCGGCACACGGCGAACTGCGCATCACCGACCTGCGCGACCAACCGCTGGTGATGTTCCGCGAGGGCTACGACCTGCGCGACGCCACCATCCAGGCCTGCCGGGAGGCGGGCTTCGAGCCCACCTTCTCGGTCGACGGCGGCGAGATGGACGCGGTGCTCAGCTTCGTCGAGGCCGGACTGGGCATCGCCCTGGTGCCGGGCATCGTGGTCAGCCGCCGCCCCGGCATCCGGGTCACCCGGCTCGCCCCGCCCGGAGTGCGCCGGACCATCGCGGTGGCCCGTCGCCGCGACGTGGTGCCCACCCACGCCGGGCGGGAACTACGCCGCATCCTCCTCGACTACGTGCACGCCGCCACCAGCACCAGCGACCTGCCGCCGGGCGTGGAGCCGCTGCCCTGATCAGCGCCCCTCGGCGTCGTCCATCGCGCGGTAGATGCGCTGCTCGGAGACGGGATAGGGGGTGCCGAGGGCCTGCGCGAAGACGTTCACCCGCAGCTCCTCGATCATCCAGCGGATCTGCCGTACCGGCTCCGAGGCGCGGCGGGCCGGGGGCAGCGCGGCCACCATGTCCCGGTACTCCTGCTGCACGGTGGCGATCCGGTCCTGCTGAGACTTGTCCCGCTGCGGGTTGGCGGTCAGCCGGTCCAGCCGGCGTTCCATCGCGGTCAGGTAGCGCAGCAGGTCGGGCAGCCTGGCGTACCCGGTCTCGGTGACGAAACCGTCGTGCACCAGGCCGCTGAGCTGCTGACGCAGGTCGGCCAGGGCGGCCACCACCGCCAGGTTGCGGGTCGCGCCGAGCCGCTGCTCCACCGCGTACGCGGCGGCGAGCACCTGGCGGACCCGGCCCATCACCTCCACCACCGTGTCGACCAGGTCGGCGCGGACCCGGTCGCGCAGCGCGGCGAAGCCGTCGGCGTCCCAGGCCGGGCCGCCCGCGTCGGCGACCAGCTTGTCGATGGCGGCCCCGGCGGCGTCCGCGATGAGCTGCTGCACCCCGCCGTGCGGATTGCGGCTCAGGGCCAGCTTCGCCTCGTTGCTCAACCGGCCCTGGAGGAACTGCGCCGGGGACGGCACGGTCAGCCGGAGCAGCCGCCGGGTGCCCGCCCAGTGTGCGGCGGCCTGCTCGGCCTCGGAGTCGAAGACCTTCACCCCGACCGTGGCCCCCTCGTCCACCAGCGCCGGGTAGGCGGTCACCGCGTAGCCGGCCCGCACCTGCTCGATCGTGCGGGGCAGGGTGCCGATCGTCCACCCGGTCAGCCCGGTCCGGGCCACCTCGGGCGCGGCGGCGGCCACCACCTGGCGTACCTCCTGGCGGAGCTGGCGTTGCAGGGCCGGCAGGTCCTTGCCCTCGGCGACCGGCTTGTCCCCGTCGCCGATCACCCGGAACGTCACCCGCAGGTGCGCGGGCAGCTTCGCCGGCTCCCACGCCTCGCGGGGGACGGTCACCCCGGTCATCCGGCGCAGTTGCCGGGTCAGCGCGTCGAGCAACGGCTCCTCGCCGGGGGTGATCGCGGCGAGCGCGGCGCGGGCGAAGTCCGGTACCGGGACGAAGTTGCGCCGGACCGGCTTGGGCAGCGACCGGATCAGCGCGATCACCAGTTCCTCGCGCAGCCCCGGCACCTGCCAGTCGAAGCTCTCCGCCGGCACCTGGTTGAGCAGCGGCAGCGGGATGTCGACCGTCACGCCGTCGGTGGGCGCGGTCGGGTCGAAGGTGTACGTCAGCGGCAGGGTCACCCCGTCGGCCCGCCACTCGTCCGGGAAGTCGGCCTCGTCGACCCCGCCGCGCCCCGCGTTGACCAGCAGGTCCCGGGTGAAGGTGAGCAGGTCGGGCCGCTCGCGCCGGGCCTTCTTCCACCAGGAGTCGAAGTGCCGCCCGGATACCACGTCGGCGGGGATGCGCTGGTCGTAGAAGGCGAAGATGCTCTCGTCGTCGACCAGGATGTCCCGGCGGCGGGCCCGGTTCTCCAGCTCCTCGATCTCGGTGCGGAGTTTCTCGTTGTCCCGCCAGAACGGATGGTGGGTCTGCCAGTCCCCCTCGACCAGGGCGTGCCGGATGAACAGCTCCCGGCTCAGCGCCGGGTCGATCCGCCCGAAGTTGACCTTGCGGGAGGTGACCAGCGGGACGCCGTACAGGGTGACCTTCTCGTAGGCCATCACGGCGGCCTGCTTCTTCTCCCAGTGCGGCTCGCTGTAGCTGCGCTTGACCAGGTGCTGGGCCAGCGGCTCCACCCACTCCGGTTCGACCCGCCCGGCGACCCGGCCCCACAGCCGGGAGGTCTCCACCAGCTCGGCGGCCATCACCCAGCGCGGCGGCTTCCTGAACAGCGCCGAGCCAGGGAAGACGGCGAACTTCGCCCCCCGGGCGCCCAGGTACTCGTGCTTCTGGGCGTCCTTGAGCCCGATGTGCGACAGCAGACCGGGCAGCAGCGACTGGTGCACCTTCGGGGTGTCGATCTCCTCCGGCAGGTCGGCGGCGACCCCGCGCCGGCCCCCGTCGGGCGGGGCCTGCGTCGCGCCCCGCCGGCCCCGCCGCCCGTCACCCTGTTCCGGGGTACGCAGCACCTGGCGCAACTGGGCGACGATGTCCTGCCACTCGCGGACCCGCAGGTAGTTCAGGTACTCCGCCCGGCACATCCGGCGGAACGCGCTGGAGGACAGCTCCCGCTGCTGCTCCCGCAGGTACCGCCAGAGGTTGAGGAACGACACGAAGTCGGATTCTTTGTCGGCGAACCGGGCGTGTGCCTGGTCGGCCTGGGCCTGCTTGTCCGCCGGCCGCTCCCGGGGGTCCTGGATCGACAGCGCGGCGGCGATCACCAGCACCTCGGTGGCGCAGCCGTTGCGTTCGCCCTCGATGACCATCCGGGCCAGCCGGGGGTCGACCGGGAGCTGGGCCAGCCGCCGACCCAGCGGGGTGAGCCGCTTGGCCGGGTCGGTCTCGGTCGGGTCCAGCGCGCCCAGTTCGTGCAGCAGGTTGACCCCGTCGGTGACGTTGCGCCGGTCCGGTGGGTCGATGAACGGGAACGCGGCGAGGTCACCGAGGCCGATCGCGGTCATCTGGAGGATGACCGAGGCCAGGTTGGTGCGCAGGATCTCCGGGTCGGTGAACTCCGGCCGGGAGGCGAAGTCCTGCTCGTCGTAGAGCCGGATGCAGATGCCGTCGGAGGTCCGACCGCAGCGGCCCTTGCGCTGGTTGGCCGACGCCTGGGAGACCGGTTCGATGGGCAGCCGCTGCACCTTGAGCCGGCTGGAGTAGCGGGAGATGCGGGCCGAGCCGGGGTCCACCACGTACTTGATGCCGGGGACGGTCAGCGAGGTCTCCGCGACATTCGTGGCCAGCACCACCCGGCGGCCGGCGTGCGGGGCGAAGACCCGGTGCTGCTCGGCGGCCGACAGCCGGGCGTACAGCGGCAGGATCTCGGTGCCCAGCAGCGAGCGTTTCGACTGGGTCAGCTTGCCCAGTGCCTCGGCGGTGTCCCGGATCTCCCGTTCGCCGCTGAGGAAGACCAGGATGTCGCCCGGCCCCTCGGCGGCCAGCTCCTGCACGGCGTCGCCGATCGCCTGGATCTGGTCGCGGACGTTCTCCTCGTCGTCGTCGTTCTCCTCGTCGCCCTCGGCCACCTCGACCAGCGGCCGGTACCGCACCTCGACCGGGTACGTCCGCCCGGACACCTCGACGACCGGCGCGGGCCGCCCGTCGGCGTCGGCGAAGTGCTGGGCGAACCGGTCGGTCTCGATGGTCGCCGAGGTGATGACCACCTTGAGGTCGGGGCGGCGGGGGAGCAGCTGGCGCAGGTAGCCGAGGATGAAGTCGATGTTGAGGCTGCGCTCGTGCGCCTCGTCGATGATCAGGGTGTCGTACTGGCGCAGCATCCGGTCGGTCTGCAACTCGGCGAGCAGGATGCCGTCGGTCATCAGCTTGACCAGGCTGCGGTCGCTCACCTGGTCGGTGAAGCGCACCTTGTAGCCGACCACGTCGCCCAGCTCGGTGCCGAGTTCCTCGGCGATCCGGTCGGCGACCGTGCGGGCGGCCAGCCGGCGGGGCTGGGTGTGCCCGATCAGGCCGGTGATCCCCCGCCCCAGCTCCAGGCAGATCTTGGGTAGCTGGGTCGTCTTGCCGGAGCCGGTCTCGCCGGCCACGATCACCACCTGGTGGTCGCGGATGGCGGCGGCGATGTCGTCGCGGCGTTCGCTGACCGGTAACTGCGCCGGGTACGTGACGGTCGGCACGGCGGCCCGCCGGGTGGCCAGCCGGGCCTCCGCCCGGGACACCTCCCCGGCGATCTCGGCCAGCGCCTCGTCGCGCCGCTGCGGGTCGCGCAGCTTGCGTGCCCCGTCCAGCCGACGCTGGAGGCGACGCTGGTCGCGGAACATCAGCGGGGTGAGTCGGCGGTGCAGCTCACGGACGGTCACGGCGTCGGCGGGTGCGGCGGGGCCGGAGGCGGTTGGATTCTGCATGTCGTCGCCAAGGATAGGCAGCCGGCCGCCGGACCGCCCCCGGGTTACCCCGGCGGGTGCCGCGCGGCACCATGTCGTCCGCTTCCGGTGTGGGTCGGGACGCGTGGTGTCGTCGGCTTCCGGTGTGGGTCGGGACGCGTGGTGTCGTCGGCTTCCGGTGTGGGTCGGGACGCGTGGTGTCGTCGGCTTCCGGTGTGGGTCGGGACGCGTGGTGTTGTCCGCTTCCGGTGTGGGTCGGGGTGCGTGGTGTCGTCGGCTTTCGGTGCAGGTCAGGGTGCCCGCCGTCGGCCGGGTCGGATCCTGTCGCCGCCACCGGAGCGCTGCCCGGGAAACCGGCTGCCGGCGGGCTACGCTGACCGCCGACGACGCGATCGCGGGGGGCTGCCGGATGACGACGACGACCATGCTGCTGGACACCGACCGGGCGCTGGTCCAGGCCGCCACGGCGGTCGCCAAGCTGCGCTGCCGCAGCGCGAACCACACCGTGGCGGCGGCGGCCCGTACCGTCGACGGCCGGGTCTTCACCGGGGTGAACCTCCTGCACCCCACCGGTGGCCCCTGCGCCGAGATCGTGGTTCTCGGAACCGCCGCCACCCAGGGCGTGGGAAAGCTGGAGGCGATCGTCGCGGTGGGCGACCGCGGGCGCGGGGTGGTCCCGCCGTGCGGGCGGTGCCGACAGGTGCTGCTCGACTACCACCCGGGCATCCGGGTCATCGTCGGGCCGCTGGACGCGTTGCGGAAGCTGCCGGTCGCCGACCTGCTGCCGGAGCGGGACACCTGGGCCGACCAGCGGCTGGACGCCTCGGCGATCGTGCGGACCGGCCAGTGGCCGATGCCGACGGTCCCGACCAGCCGGCCCGCCTCGGAGGACTGACCCGGCGTTTCTCCTGCCCCGCACTCTCGGTGTGGAGTCCCCGTTCTCTCTGATCCTCGATCCGCGGTGTCGAACCGTGCGTCTTCGATGTCGGTGCCTCGACCGTCAAGATGGACGTGGCGGTGACCCCATCGTGTTCATGGGCTCGCCGCCATGTCCGTCAGGACGGACGCGGCGCCTGACGTCTCCGACGGTGTCTGAACGATCGGCATCGCCAACGAGCTCCTCCTGGCGACCTGGCCGGTACCTGATGGCCTGATCGACCTCGCCCGCCTCCTGAGAAGGCGGCCCTCCCGACACCCCGAGCGTCCTTCCCGACGGCCGGGAGTCCTCCGCGGAGTTCCGGAAACCAGCAAGATCACGCTCGATCCATGAATTAGCGGTCTCCCCTTCACCGAACACCACTATTTCCATGTTCGTGCATGATCTTCCGACCGTCGTGGGAAGACACGGGCACCATGGTGCGAACAGGGCCGGGGTGGGTGGCAGGTGGGGTGGGGGGTGTCGCTATCGGTTTGGTCAAGCGGGGGCGGGGGTCGTTGGGCGGGCGGCGGGGTGCGAGGGGCACGAGTGGGGCGGCGTGAGCTCACGAGCGGGGGGCATGTGTGGGCGGGTGGGGCGCGGGGCATGTGTGGATGCGCAGGCGGGTGGGCGGCGGGGGCGCGGCATGGTGGCGCATTGTGGCGGCGAAATGCCTGGTCAACGATGAGGCGGATAGGCAGGCGCGAATGGAGCGCAGTGAGGCTGCGGAGAGTGGTCGTGTGATGGGGTGTGTGGCGGAGAGTGCCCAGGCGGTGGGGTGTGTGGCGGAGAGTGGTCGTTTTAGGGCGGTGGGGGTGTGGCGCAGAGTGGTCGTGTCCAGGCGGTGTGAATGTGATGGAGAGCGGTCGTGCGGTGGATGCGGCGTGGTGGGAGATTACGCCCGGGGGCGGTGTCCGCGGCGACGTAGTGCGGCGCGTACCTCGGCGAGGAAGCCGGGAAAATCCTCGCGGAGCCGCCGGGCGGTCAGGTGCAGCACGATCCACTCCCCGCCGAGCAGCTGGTTCAGTCGACGCCGGTCCCGGTGGAACTGGTCGGCGTCGTTGTGCCACAGCCCGTCGTACTCGACGGCGACCTTGAACTGTGGCCAGGCGAGATCGAGCCGGGCAACGAACCGACCGTCGGCCGTGACGACCCACTGGGTTTCGGGTCGGGGCAGACCGGCCAGCACCAGGCGGACCCTCGTCCGTGACTCCTGCGGCGACTCGGCTCCCGGGTCGGCCAGGTCGGCGGCGCGGAGCAGGGCTCGCCACCCGCGTTGCCCGGCCCGCGCGAGGGCATAGTCCCGCAGGGTGGAAACGTCGGTGAGGCGGCCGGCCAACAGCGCGTCGATGACGACGACCGCCTCCACCACATCGCACCACCGGGCCAGGTCCCAGCAGGTACGTTCTGCCGACGTCACCGGCACCCCGGCCTGGTCGATCACGTCTTCGGCCGGGAGGTCACCGTGGTGCACCCGCAGGCCGACCGCCGGCCCGCGTCGCCGCCCGGCGGCCGGCTGCCCGCCCGCGACCGGACGCCGATGGTGTACGAGCACATCGATCGGTTCATCAGCGGACACGCCGGTGACACCGAACAGGGCTGCGGCGGACCGGCCGGCGATGGCGGCACCGGACGGCAGCAGCCAGCGGGTCGCAGCCGTGCACCGGTGGCGGTGGGTGACCCTGAGCTGGGCGTCGGCGTAGACGTCCCGAAACAGCGGTCGCCAGGCGGAGCTGCGCAGGTCGTTGCGGGTGAGCAGGCCGCGCGACACGGCCACCGATCCACGGAAGATGCGCCCCCGCAACTGCGGCGGGCGACGGGGAGTCTTCGGCACACCTCCACCCTGCCCGCCGCGTCCTCTCCAGTCTGTCCCCTGTGGACAACTTCGCTGCCCGCTCCTGCCGTAGTTCCCCTCCCCCCGCTCTCCCTGTGGATAACCCCGGGCCGACGGATGACGCCGTTGCCGCGAGGGGCAGGCGGTCGATGCGGCTGGAGATCACGCTGCAACCAGGATGTAGTGGTCTCCTGCCGTGGGGAGGCCACTACATCCTGGTTCGAGCACGATCTTGCGTAGAGGTAACCCGCCGCCGCGCCTGCGCCGGCGGGACCGGATCGAGGGGATATCCGCAGGGCGGGAACGCCGGCAGCGTCCGAGCCTCGTCGAGGCTCGGACGCTGCCGGGTGGTGCGCTGGGCTGGTTGAGGTCGGTCGTGGTGGGTTGGTGGGCTGCGGGTCGGGCGCTGGTCGGCCGGGGTGGGCTCTGCTCCTTTCCCGCCGGACCGGCCGCTGCCCGGGGTCAGGCTGAGGCCGGTCGCGGTGGGTCGGTGGGCTGCCGGGTGGGTGCCGATCGGTCCGGGTGGGTGCTGGCCGGTCCGGGTGGGTGCTGGCTGGTCCGGGTGGGCGCCGGTCGGTCCGGGTGGGCGCTGGCCGGTCCCGATGGGGGAGCGGAGCCGGCCCGGACCGGCCAGCACCCGCGGTCAGGCGGCGGTCGACCAGATGGCGCGGAAGGCGGCGGCCTCGCCGGCCAGCCACTGCTCGACCTGTGCCGGCTTGACGTGCTCGGGCGTGCGGTGCGCGACACCCCGCCGCACGTCGACCAGGACCGGCTCGGCGTGCGGCAGCACGGCGTCCATGTGCCGGGCCATCAGGTGCAGGGTGGCCAGGGCCGCCTCCTCGCTCGGCGGGGTCTCGTCGAAGTGCAGCCGGACGGCCTCGGCGTGACCGTCGGCGTACCGGATGCCGAAGTGGGGGTTGATCTTGACGGGCAGGTCACCGAGCATCGCGAGGGCGTCGCGGGTCTGCGCCAGGTCGATGCCGGCCGGCTCGCCGAGCGACTCCAGCCAGGCCGTCGCGCCGGGCACCAGGGCCTGGTAGAGCGGACGCCAGCGCGGCTTGACCAGATCGGCCACGCCGGCCAGGTGGCTGCCGCCGGTGTGGAAGGCGATGTCGGCCTTGAGCGCCTTGACGAACTGGCCGTGCGGGTTGAAGCCGTGCCGGCTGGCCCGCTGCCGGCGCAGGCCGCCGACGAAGGTGGCCTTGGTGGGGCCGGTGCGGTCGACGTACCGGGTGAAACCGAGGAGGGTGGCGTACGGCGTGAGGGGGGCATTGATGGGCGCGGTCACGAGCGTCCTCCCAGGTCAGGAACTCGATTAGTACATACATTCTAATCGACGGGGGTGACATCGCCCAGGGCAGAAAAGGGGCCGTCCGGACGCACCGGACGACCCCCTCCGAGAAAAAAATCAGAGCTGCCCGACGTCGGTCACCCGGACCACGGCGGCCCCCACCTCGTCCGAGGCGGCCAGGTCGACCTCGGCGCTGATCCCCCAGTCGTGGTCGCCCTCCGGGTCGTCCAGGATCTGCCGGACGGTCCACTTCTCCCGGCCCTGTTCGATCATGAGCAGCGCCGGACCCCGGGCGTCCGGCCCCACCCCGATCCCGTCGTACGCCTCGAAGTACGGCTCCAGCGCCTCGGCCCAGGCGTCCGCGTCCCAGCCGGTCGCGCCGTCCAGCTCGCCGAGGTCCCACCAGCGGCGCAGGGCGGCCAGCTCGACCCGGCGGAACAGCGCGTTGCGGACCAGCACCCGGAAGGCGCGGGCGTTGCGGGTGACCGCCGGCACGCGCTCCTCCAACGACGCGTGGGCCTGGGCCGCGTCGGCGACGTCGGACGGGTTGCGCAGCCGCTCCCACTCGTCGATCAGGCTGGAGTCGACCTGGCGGACCAGCTCGCCCAGCCACTCGATGAGGTCGATCAGCTCCTCGGTCTTGGCGTCCTCGGGCACGGTCTGCCGCAGCGTCTTGTACGCGTCGGCGAGGTAGCGCAGGACCAGGCCCTCGGACCGGGTCAGCCCGTAGAACTGCACGTACTCGCCGAAGGTCATCGCGCGTTCGTACATGTCCCGGACCACGGCCTTGGGGGAGAGCTGGTGGTCGGCGACCCACGGGTGCCCCTGCCGGTACATCTCGTACGCGGCGTGCAGCAGCTCCGCCAGCGGCTTCGGCCAGGTCACCTCGTCGAGCAGCTCCATGCGGGCCTCGTACTCGATGCCGTCGGCCTTCATCGCGGCGACCGCCTCGCCACGCGCCTTGAACTGCTGTGCGGCGAGCACCTGGCGCGGGTCGTCGAGGATCGACTCGATCACACTCAGCACGTCCAGGGCGTAGGACGGGGATTCCACGTCGAGCAACTCGATGGCGGCCAGGGCCAGCGGCGACAGCGGCTGGTTGAGTGCGAAGTCGAGCTGGAGGTCGACGGTGAGCCGGACCCGCCGGCCGGTCTCGTCGGGCTCGGCGAGCTGCTCGACCACCCCACCGGCGCGCAGCGCCCGGTAGATGGCCACCGCCCGGCGGATATGCCGGCGACGGGCGGCGGCGTCCTCATGGTTGTCGGTGAGCAGGTGCCGCATCGAGGCGAACGCGTCGCCCGGCCGACCGATCACGTTGAGCAGCATCGAGTGGCTGACCTGGAAACTGGAGGTGAGCGGCTCCGGCTCGGCCTCGACCAGGCGCTGGAAGGTCGGCTCGCCCCAGCCGACCGAGCCCTCCGGCGGCTTCTTCTTGACCACCTTGCGGCGCTTCTTGGGGTCGTCGCCGGCCTTGGCCAGCGCCTTCTCGTTGTCGATCACGTGCTCGGGGGCCTGCACCACCACCCGCCCGATGGTGTCGAAGCCGGCCCGCCCGGCCCGGCCGGCGATCTGGTGGAACTCGCGGGCCTTGAGCAGCCGGGTGCGCACCCCGTCGTACTTGCTCAGGCCGGTGAACAGCACCGTGCGGATCGGCACGTTGATGCCCACGCCCAACGTGTCGGTGCCGCAGATGACCTTGAGCAGCCCGGCCTGGGCCAGCGTCTCCACGAGCCGGCGGTACTTGGGCAGCATGCCGGCGTGGTGCACGCCGATGCCGTGCCGCACCAGCCGCGACAGCGTCTTGCCGAAGCCGGAGGTGAACCGGAAGTTGCCGATCGCGGCGGCGATCATGTCCTTCTCGGCCCGGGTGCAGACGTTGACGCTCATCAGCGCCTGGGCGCGTTCCAGCGCGGCTGCCTGGGTGAAGTGCACCACGTACACCGGGGCCTGCTTGGTTTCCAGCAGTTCCTCGAGCGTCTCGTGCAGCGGCGTCATCGCGTACGAGAAGATCAGCGGGACCGGCCGCTCGGCCGACCGGACGACGGCGGTGGACCGGCCGGTACGCCGGGTCAGGTCGTCGACGAACCGGGTGGTGTCCCCCAGGGTGGCCGACATCAGCACGAACTGCGCCTGCGGCAGCTCGATGATCGGCACCTGCCAGGCCCAGCCCCGGTCCGGCTCGGCGTAGAAGTGGAACTCGTCCATGATCACCTGGCCGACGTCGGCCCGGGCGCCCTCGCGCAATGCCAGGTTGGCCAGGATCTCGGCGGTGCAGCAGATGATCGGGGCGTCGGCGTTGACGCTGGCGTCGCCGGTCAGCATCCCGACGTTCTCCGCGCCGAACACCTCGCAGAGCGCGAAGAACTTCTCCGACACCAGGGCCTTGATCGGGGCGGTGTAGAAGCTCGTCCGGTCGTCGGCCAGGGCGGTGAAGTGGGCCGCGATGGCGACCAGGCTCTTGCCCGAACCGGTCGGCGTATTCATGATCACGTTCGCGCCGGAGACGATCTCGATGACCGCCTCCTCCTGGTGCGGGTAGAGGTCCAGTCCACGGCCGGACGCCCAGCCGGCGAACGCGTCGAAGAGGGTGTCGGGGTCGGCGCTTCGAGGCAGCGCGGCAGTCAGCGTCATAGCGCCCCCATCGTGCCCGCACCACCGCCCCCCACGCCAACCGGGCCACCGTCCGGGGCCGCCGTGCCGTCGCCCGCGCCCACCCGGCCCCGGCGGGCGACCACCCGGGCCGGGCGGCCGGAGCGGGGCCGGGTGGCGGGAGTGGGCCGGGCGGTTGGTCCGGGGCCGGGTGGCCGGTGCCCGGCGGGGTTCAGCGGCGGCGGTGGATCAGGTCGAAGACGGGACGGCCGGCGGTCAGGGCGCGGCGCTCGAACTTGGTCACCGGACGGTGGGCGGGGCGGGGGGCGTAACCGCCGTGCACGTCGTCCAGCCCGGGGTCGGCGGTCAGCGTCGACCGCATCGACGCGGCGTACTCGGCCCAGTCGGTGGCGCAGTGCAGGGTGCCGCCGACGGCCAGCCGGGAACGCAGCAACGCCACGTGCTCCGGCTGGATGATCCGCCGCTTGTGGTGCCGCAGCTTGGGCCACGGGTCGGGGAAGAAGACGTGCACCGCGTTCAGACAGCCCTCCGGCATGGCCCGGACCAGGTCCAACGCGTCGCCCTCGGCGATCCGGACGTTGCGCAGGCCGTGGCGTTGCACCAGGTCGAGCAGGTTGGCGATGCCCGGGGTGTGCACCTCGACCGCCAGGTAGTCGCGGTCCGGGTCGGCGGCGGCCATCGCGGCGGTGGCGTCACCCATCCCGGAGCCGATCTCCAGCACCACCGGTGCCCGCCGGCCGAAGAACCCGGCCGGGTCGACCGGCCCGTCGAGGTCGGCGATGCCGATCCCGTACGCCGGCTGGAGCCGGGCCAGCGCGTCGGTCTGCCGGCTGCTCATCCGGCCGCGCCGGGGGTGGAAGGTGCGGATCCGGGTGGCCGGCGGGGCCACCGGGACGGCGGGGTCAGGGTCGAGGGAGGTCACAGCGACCCGAGCGTACGCGACGGTTCCGCCGTATCGGATGTGCCGTCGGTCGGAGGGTGAGACGATTCATCCCGTACGGCAGGTCGACGCCCGGGTCGGTCGGGCGCTGCCCGGGACGCCGGAGGGGGAATGGTGTCGATCACGCTGCACCGGGCCGCGCTGGCGGTCGCCGTCGGTGCCCTCGTCCCCGCGCTGTGGCACGCCACCCCGACCTCGGCCGCCGCCCCGCTGGGGGCCGGCCCGCTGTCCGCCTCCCCGGCGGCTGTTCCACTGGCGGCTGCCCCGGCGGTGAACACCGTGCCGGTCGCTGTCGTGCCGGTCGCCGTCCCACCGGTGAACACCGTGCGGTTCGCCGCCGCGGTTCCCGGGCCGGGGCAACCTCCGCCGGACGACGAGGGCGGGAATCCCCAGCCGGCACCCGGCGTGGTCTTCGTCGAGGTGACCCCGGGCACCGTGGAGCCGGGTTACCTGGTCGGCATCCGGGCGAGCTGTCACGACAACTCGATCCCGGCGACCGTCGTCTCGGACGCCTTCGGCCGGGTCCAGGTGCAACCGCAGCAGGGGCTGCTCAGGGCCGCCCCGATGGTCCGGGACCGGACCCGACCGGGCAACTACCGGGTCAAGCTGGAATGCCCCGACGGGGCGACCGCCTCGACGGCGCTCCAGGTGGTCAAGAAGGTGAAGCCCAGCCCCGGCCCGCACACCGGCTTCGGCGGCACGGCCGGCGGCGGCCTGCCGGGCGGGCTGTTGGTGCCCGGCGGGCTGGCGCTGACCATCGCCGGGGCCGTCGTCGGGATCGTGGCGGCCCGCCGGCCGCGTGGCGTCGCCGGGAGCTGACCGTGCCCCCGCCGCCCGCCCCTTCGGGTTCCCGCCCCGGCCCGCTCCCGCCACCGGCTGCTCCGGGTTCCCGCATCGGCCCCCTCCCGCCGCCGGCCAGCCCGAACCCGCAGCACCACGACCCGGTCCGACAACCCGGTGGCCCGGTGCCGCCCGGTGGGGGCCCGCTCCCGCCGCCCGGCACGCCGACTCCGCAGCACCGCGTCTCCGGTCCGCCGGCCCCGTCCGGTGGGTCGGCCCGTCGCCCCTGGTCGGTGCCGCTGGCCGTGCTGCTGGTGCTGCTCGGGGTCTTCGCCACCGGCGCCGGGCTGGGCCGGACGGTCGGGCCGCTGGACCGGACCGGTGCGCCGTCGCCGCGTGCGGCGACCGGTGCCGGGCAGAGCCCCGCGCCGGCGAGCCTGCCGGCCAGCCGACCCGTCCGGCTCACCGTCCCGGCGATCAGGGTGGCCGCCCCGGTGGCACCGGTCGGTCAGGCCCGGGACGGGTCGATCGACGTCCCCCCGCTGGACCGGCACCACGAGACCGGCTGGTACGACCGTGGCCCGACCCCGGGTGAGCCGGGCCGGGCGATCATCGTCGGTCACGTCGACTCGAAGGACGGCCCGTCGGTCTTCTACGACCTGCGCCGACTCAAGATCGGCGACACGATCGAGGTGACCCGGGACGACCGCCGGGTGGTGGTCTTCCGGGTCGACTCGGTGGAGTTCTTCGACAAGTCGGCGCTGCCCGCCGACCGGGTCTACGGCGACAGCGGCGCACCCGCCCTACGGTTGATCACCTGCGGTGGCCAGTGGGTCGGCGGACGCACCGGCTACGCCGACAACGTGATCGCCTTCGCCTCGCTGGCCGACACCCGCACACCCTGACCCGCCCCGCCCCGCGGAACGACGCCGGTCCCGCGCCGGGCCGGTCCCGTCCCGTCCCGGGGAACGACGCGGGCACAGGGCCGGCGCGGTTCCGTCGTCCCGGGGAACGATGCCGGACCCGGGCCGACCACACCCGTCCCGGCGGGAGGAGACCGGCCCCGGGCCGACCACGCGGCGGCCCGCCCGGGGTGGCGTCGCTCAGCCCTTGCCGGTCACCTGCTGGACGACCTCGAACTCCAGCAGCGACGCGCCGGTGGCGACCGGCCGTTGCTGCCCGCCACCGGGGCCACCGGCGTGCGCGGCCCGGGACGGACCGGCCGCCCAGGCCTGGTAGGCATCCTCGCTCTCCCACCGGGTGTAGACGAAGTAGCGGCTCTCCCCGGCGACCGGGCGCAGCAGTTCGAAGCCGAGGAAGCCCGGGGAGTTCTCCACCGCGCCGGCCCGGGCGGCGAACCGCTTCTCCAGCTCCGCACTCGCACCGGGCGGGACATCGATCGCGTTGATCTTCACGACTGCCATCCCACCAGCCTAGCCGCGCCACCGCCCCGGGACGCCGGGCTCCCGACGCGGCTTCGCCACCACGGCCCCGGCCGCCGTCGTTCCCGCCGCGCCGACCGGGGACCGCGTGACCACGGGCGGTCGCGCGGGCGACGATGGCGGACGGGGCGGCGGCGGCCGGTGCTGAGGGGTCAGTCAGTGGGCCGGCGGGCCCAGGCCAGGAAGCGGTCGGTCACGTCGGTCCGGCGGCCGTTGTCGAGGTGGGTCAGGTGCTCGGTCGCCTCTGCCGACAGCCCGGCGAGCAGGGCGAGCAGACCGGGCCGGTCCCCGTCGTACCGGGCGAGCAGGGCGAGTTTCGCCTCGCCGCACGGCCACGGGTTCGCGTCGACCCGGCAGAGCCAGATCGGGCGTACCGGCGTGTGCCGGCCCGGCAGCGGGGCGGTCACCCGGTCACCGGTGGGTCGCCCACCGGGTCCGGCCGGCTGGCGCGGGGCGGAGTCGCCACCGTCCTGCGGCGCGGCACCGCCGGTTCCGGCCGGGCGGCGTTCCGCCCCGCCCGCCGCGCCGCCGCCCGGGGCTGCGGAGCCGTCGTCCCGGGCTGAGCAGCCGTCGTCCCGGGCTGCGCGGCTGTCCTCCCGGGCTGCGCAGCCGCCGGTCCCGGCTGCGGGGTGAGCCGGCGGGCACCCGCCGGCATCAGGTAGAGGGTCCGTCGCCGGACCGCGTCGCCAGCGGCATCAAGTTGGTACGCGTCGATCCACACCCAACCGTCGTACGTGTGCCAGTCGGTCCGCACCCGGATCACCCGGACCGTGATCGGCCGGCTGAACTGCACGCTCGCCTGTCTGGTCAGGTGCAACAGGTCCCCGGCGGCGATCGCTACCCCGGGCACTGTGGCCCCCGGTTCCGCCGGCCCGCCCAGCGGTGTGCCGGCACGGGGTCGGTGGCCCGGCCCGCCCCCCGGTACCGCGCAACCATCGGCCTGGGGACGACCGGACGCGCGGACGGTGGTGGCGGTGGCTTCGGGGTGAGTGGTCGGTTCGGTGCGGGCTTCGGCTGCTGTGCGGGCACGGCCGGATCCCTTCTGTCCGTGGGGTCTGGAGGAGGGGCCACCCAGTCCCTTCCCCCCGGGTGGCCCCTCGGCAGACGCGACCGGCGGGCATCTCACACCAGCCGGCGGCGTCGCTCTGGCAAGTACCATCACATTCGGTGTAGGACAAATTCACCGTCTGTATGCGATCATCTGGGGACGTCTAGGAAAGGTCCCTCCCATGCCGAGAAACGAAGCCTTGAGGGATGCGTTGACCTCTGCTGGGCTGACCATCAGCCAACTGGCGGAAAAGTGCGATGTCGATGCGAAGACCGTCGAACGCTGGGTCAGCCGGGGCAGGCTGCCGCATCCACGCACACGTGTGCGTGCGGCCGGTGTCCTGGGTAAGGATGTGGGCGTGCTGTGGCCTGAAGCTGTGCGTCGTGCGGTGAAGTTGGGAGCAGATCGTGAGTTGGTGGGCGTCTACGCGCGCCGTTCCGACCTGCCCCGGTCGCTGTTCCGGGAGTTGATCGGAGGAGCGCGCTCCCGCCTCTGGTTCGGCGGCTATACGAGCTATTTCGTCTGGTTGGAAGTGCCGAATGCTGCCGATATCATCGGTGCGAAGGCCCAGGCCGGCGCGGACGTCCGGTTCCTGCTGGGTGACCCGACGAGCCCGGTTACCGCTGGCCGGGACCGGATCGAGGCGACACCGCTCGACCTCGCGACACGGATCGCCATGACACGGGCCGAGATCGCCAAGTCGCCCACGCCGCTGGCCGTCCGGCTGTCCGACCGGCATGTCGGCATGTCGGTCTGGGTCTTCGACAACGACGCGATCGTCGCGACCCACATCGGTGCGGGGCTGGGACAGGACTCCGTCACGCTTCACTTTCGCCAACGGGAGAGTGGTGGGCCGTTCAGCAGGTACCTCGCGCACTTCGACGCACTGTGGGCCGACGCGGCGGCAGTGCAGCACGCCGGCACTGACGGGCAAGAGTGACGGGTTTCCTACTGGTCATCGACGAGGCGGTGCTCCGTCGGCCGGTGCGGGGGCGACCCGAGCTGATGCGCGAGCAGTGCGCGCACCTGGCCGAGTGCGCCGAACTGCCGACCGTGCAGGTGCACGTGGTCCCGGCGGACACCGGGATGTACGCCGGTCTTGGTGGGCCGTTCATCGTGGCCGACCTCGACGACGGGACGCGGGTGGCGCATGTGGACGGTCAGGTGCGGGCGCAGATCATCGACCAGCGTCAGGATATCGCTACCTTGGAACAGCGGTGGGCGCGCATAGTGGGGGAGGCCCTGCCCCGGGCGCAGTCCCTGGATCTCATTCGGAAGGTGGCGACGTCATGGACGTGACCGGTGCGCGGTGGCGCAAGAGCACCCGGAGCGGCAACAACGGCGGAGCATGTGTCGAGGTGGCGGACAACCTGCCCGGTGTCGTCCTCGTCCGCGACACGAAGGACCGCGACGGCGGGATGCTGACCTTCGCGCCGGCCGCGTGGCGCGGCTTCGTCGAGTTCGCCAAGGCGTCCGGGCACCGATAACCGCCCTCACCGGGGGCCGGCTCCCGCTAGCCAGCCTCGCCGGGGCCTCCCGTCCCCGCTGGTGGGAGATCGGTGTCGACCACGATCGGGGCGTGGTCGGAGGGCCCCTTGCCCTTGCGGGCCTCCCGGTCGACGTACGCGGAGCGGACCGTCGCGGCCAGCGGCGCGGAGGCGTACACCAGGTCGATCCGCATGCCCTTGTTCTGGTGGAACATGCCGGCCCGGTAGTCCCAGTAGGTGTACGGGTGCGGCCCCTTCATCGGGGTGGGCACCACGTCGCTGAGACCGAGGTCGCGCAGGGCGGCCAGGGCGGTCCGCTCGGCGGGGGTGACGTGGGTGGAGGCGGCGAAGAGCGCCGGATCCCAGACGTCGGCGTCGGTCGGGGCGACGTTGAAGTCCCCGCAGACGGCGACCGGCCCGCCGGCGGCCACCTCGGGCGCCAACGCGTCCCGTAGCGCGGCGAACCAGGCCAGCTTGTACGCGTAGTGCGGGTCGTCGACGGCCCGGCCGTTCGGGACGTACACCGACCAGACCCGGACCCCGGCGCAGGTGGCGGAGACGGCGCGGGCCTCGGGCTGCGGAAAGCCGGGTTCGTCGGGGAAGCCGGCGGTGACGTCGGTCAGGCCGACGCGGGACAGGATCGCCACCCCGTTCCACCGGCCGTCGCCGTGGCTGGCCACCTGGTAGCCCAGCGCACCGACCTCGGCGACGGGGAAGGCCCCGTCCGGGCACTTGGTCTCCTGGAGGCAGAGCACGTCGGGGGCGGTGCCGGCGAGCCAGTCCAGCAGCCGGGGCAGCCGGGCCTTCACCGAGTTCACGTTCCAGGTCGCCAGGCGCATGTGCCCAGCCTGCCGCATCACCGCCGGCCGTGCCGGGTCGGCCCGCCGGGCGGCCACCGGGACGGGTGGCCATGGGGGCGGACGGCCACCGGGACGGGTGGCGGCGTCCCCGGTCGGGGTCGCCGCCGTCGGCGTACGGGCGGTCAGGGGTTGGGGGTGTCTCCGGGCCGGGTCTGCTCGGCGAGGTAACGCTCCAACTCGGCCCCCAGTTCGTCGGCGGTGGGCAGGGGGCCGGTCTCGGCGGCGAGCAGGTTCTTCTCGCCCCGACCCCGGGCGAACGCGTCGTACTGTTCCTCCAGGGCCTTGACCAGCGCGACGGCCTCGTCGGTCTGGGCGACCTGCCGGTCGATCTCCACCCGGACCACCTCGGCGGCGGAGCGGAGGCTGTCGTTGGGCAGCAGCAGCCCGGTGCTGCGCGACACCGAGGCGAGCAGCACCTCGGCGGCGGCCGGGTACTCGGTCTGGGCGACGTAGTGCGGCACGTGGGCGGCGAAGCCGAGGGCGTCCCGGCCGAGTTGGCCGAGCCGGTACTCCAGCAGGTGCCCGACGCTGCCGGGGACCTGCACCCGCTGCAACCACGGTTCGTAACCGGCGATCAGCTCCCGCCGGGTGGCGTGCGCGGTGACCCCGGTGGGTCGGGTGTGCGGGACGGCCATCGGTATCGAGTTGAGCCCCACGGTGAGCCGGACGTCGAGCCGGGCGGCCACCGCGCCGACCGCCGCCACGAAACGCTCCCACTGCAGGTCGGGCTCCGGGCCGGTGAGCAGGAGGAACGGCGTCTCGTCGTCGTCGTTGATCAGGTGCAGCGCCAGTTCGGGGGCGTCGTACTCCTCCCAGTGGTCCTCGACGAAGGTCATCACCGGTCGCCGGGACCGGTAGTCGAAGAGCTGGTCGACGTCGAAGGTGGCGATGGTGCGGGCGTCCAGCGAGGTGAGGAGCTGCTCGCGGGCGAGTCGACTGGCGTTGCCGGCGTCGACGAAGCCGGTGAGCGCCTGGATCAGTACCGGCTGGCCGAGGTCGGGCAGATCGTCGGTGAGCTGGTAGAGCTCGTGTGGGTCGAGCACCGGTCGGACCTCCTGAGGAAACGCGCGTACGGGTGGCTCGCACGGACCGCACCCGGTTCGGGGAACGTACCCGGCGCTGCTGTCCATTCCATCACTGGGCGCAACGTGACCGATCCGGCTATCAAACCCGGAGGAAGCCGCCAATTCGTCGAGCGGGTCGGGGCTGCTGGTCCGGACGGTTCCGTCCTGTCAGCCAAAAGGCGGACATGGTGGATCATGGTGGCGGCCGGGGCGGTCTGTCCCTTTGGCGAACCGGGACGGCGGTCCGCCGGAGGTCTGACCGCAATGCCCGGTACGGGAGGTCTGTCGGCCCGGTCACCCGTCCAGGGTCCGCGTCCCGGGGGACACCCGGCGATTGTGGCGAGGCCCACTCCGTGCCGGTGGGTCACCGGGAAAGAGCCCGCCTAGCCTCGGCGGATGCGTGACGACGACACCATCGACGACCAGAGCGCGCCCTCGGGCATGACTGGCCGTTCGGACGACACCCCCTCGTCCGTTCAGGTCGGCGTTCTCCGTGAACCCCGTTCTTCCCGTACCCGCCGTGGCGGGCTCCGTAACCTCCTGCACCGGCGTCCGGCCGGCACCCGGGTGGCCATCGCCACCGGCGTGCTGTGCTGCCTGGGCGCGGTCGCCGCCACCGGCGTGGCGGCCCTGCCGGACGAGCGGGCCGACGACCGGTCCGGCACCGAGGCCGCGCTCGCCGAGCGCGGCCGGCAGGCCGCCTCCCGTGGCGAGGTGCGCACCCCCGCCGCCACCGTGCCCGACACCCCCGCCGCCACCCCGAGCACCGCCACTCCGACCACCGTCGCCCCGACCCCCGCCGCGACCAGGACCACCCGGCCCCGACCGAAGCCGAAGCCGAGGCCGACGCCGAAGCGGATCGTCCCGGTGGCCGGTCTCGACCGGGCCCAGATGGACAACGCCCAGAAGATCGTCAAGGCCGGTCGGGCGATGGGCGTGCCCCGCCGGGCGCTGGTCATCGCGGTGGCCACCGCGATGCAGGAGAGCAACCTCTACAACTACGCCAGCGGCGTGCTGCCCGAGTCGCAGAACTACCCGCACCAGGCGATCGGGTGGGACCACGACTCGGTCGGCCTGTTCCAGCAGCGGCCCAGCAGCGGCTGGGGCGAGGTCGGCCAGTTGATGGACCCGGCGTTCGCCACCCGGGCGTTCCTCACCGCGCTGCTGGAGATCCCCGGCTGGGAGGATCTGCCGCTGACCGTCGCGGCCCAGGCCGTGCAGATCTCCGCCTACCCGGACCTCTACGCGCAGCACGAGTGGCGGGCGACCGAGGTGGTTGCCGCCATCCTGGTCTGACCCGTCCCGGTCCTGGCGGAACCGCCCGGAACCGGCCCGCCCGTGCTCGACCGGGCGGGCCGGTCCGGTTTCCCGTGCCCGACCGGCGCGTGCCCGACCCGCCCGGGCCTCGCCGGTTCGCGCCCGACCCGCCCGGGCCTCGCCGGTTCGCGCCGGGCCCGCCCGGACGTTACCCTCACCGGACACAGTGGACGGTTCACGATTGCTCGGATCGGGTACACATGACCCAGGACATCCGATCGGAGGACGACATGTCAGCACTGATGCAGCGGATCAGCGCCTTCCTGCGCTCGCCCAAGGGGCAGCAACTGGTCGACCGGGGCCGACGCGAGCTGGCCAAGCCGGAGAACCAGGCCCGGCTCAAGCAGGCGGCCAGCAAGCTGTCGGGCCGTCGCCGCTGACCGTCCCTGACCGAACACACTCCCGGGAGCCTCTGTGACCGATGCCGTGCCCGTCGACGACGAACCGACCGCCCCTCTGCCGCCCGTCGCGGCGGACCGTCCGGCCGTCGGAGTGACGCCGGCCGCCCCGGCGTCGACAGCCACGGTCCCGCCGGTGCCGGCCCCGACAGCGTCGGTCCCGCCGGTGCCGGTCCCGGCGGTGCCGGGTGCGCCGGCCGGCGATCCGACCGACGCCCCCGAAGCGCCGCCCGCCCGGCTCTGGGACCGGATGCGGGAGGATCCGCAGTACGCCCCGGAGCACCTGGCCCTGGAGGCGGTCCGCCGGCTCGGCCCGGAGGCGGCCCGGTGGATCGCCAGGGCGCGGGCGGAACGCCCTGACGCCACCGCCGACCAGCTGGCCGACCAGGCGATCCGCCGCTTCGTCAACCGCGCCCGGCTCTCCGGCGCGGTCTCCGGCGCCGCCGGGCTGCCGGGGGCGGTCATCGACGTCGGTGTGCTGGCCTGGACCCAGGCCCGGCTGGTGCTGCACGTCGCCGCCGCGTACGGGGCGGACCCGGAGCACCCGGACCGCGCCACCGATCTGCTCGTCCTGCAGAAGGTGCACAAGGCGGCCGAGACGGCCCGGCTGGCCCTGGGCGTCGCCGCCGGTCGGGAGCGGGCCGGCGCGCTGTTCGGTCACGCGGCCCAGAACCCGCTCGGTCGGGTGATGCTGCAACTGGGTGTCCGGCTGGCCCGGATGGCCGGGGTGCGGGCGGCGAAGCGGGTCTTCGCCAAGGTCGTGCCGGGGGCCGCCATCATCCTCGGCACCTGGGCCAACTCATCGGCCACGAAGGATCTCGCCGAGCGCTCGCAGGCGCTCTACCGGGAACACCGCAGCGGGGTGCCCCAACCCCGCCGCCCCTGATCCGACCCGCCCCGGGCCGCCGGGCCGGCGACGTCAGAGTCGCCAACCGGCGGCCGGGAAGGTCGCGTCGGCGAGCCGGTTCTGCCCGGCCACGTTGGGGTGGAACCAGTCCAGCGCGTTGACCTCGTCCAGGCTGAACCGTACCCGGTGCACCGCCCCGCCGTCGTAGCGGCATCGCGACCCGTACGCCCGGCAGGCCGCCTTGAGCTGGCTGTTGTAGTCGTCGATCCGTTCGGCGAAGCGGGACCGTCGGCTGCGGTCGGCGGCGGCGTCCGAGGTGGGGTTCGCCAGCAGGGCCGGGCAGATGCCGGTCTTCCAGATCCGCACCGCCCGGGAGTCGGTGTGCCCGATCTCCCAGAGCCGGTTGAGGTCGGGCACGCTGGCCACCAGCACCCGCGCCCTGGGGCGGCCCTCCCGGAGCACCTGGAGGGCCTGGTCCACCTGGTCGCGGAAGGTGGCCGGGGTGGTCATCCGGTCGATGTCGTCCCGGCAGGCGTCGTTCGCGCCGATCAGCACCGTGACGTAGTCGGCCTTGTCCCGGACGGCGGCGGCGGCCTGCCCGGCCAGCGCCTCGGCGCGGGCACCCGGCACGGCGTGGTTGCGGGCCCGGTTGCGGATCGGCGCGTCGGCGTCGAGCAGCCGCCGGTAGTGGCTGTCCACCCGGATGCCGTCCCCGGTGGACCAGGAGTTGCGTTGGCACGAGGTGAGCACGAGGCAGGAACCGAAGCCGGTGGTGATCGAGTCGCCGAGGGCGGCCATGGTGGTGGGCAGGCCGGTCGGGGTCGACCCGCTCCTGGTGGGCCGGGGGGAGGCGTCCCCGCCCTCCTCGCAGCCGAGGGCGACGAGCGCCAGCAGGCAGGCCACGGCGGCGACCCAGCGTCGAGGCATGCGTCTTCCCCCGGTCCGGCAGCGCAGAGCGACAGCGCGGTCACTCTACGGCCCGGGTGGGGCGGGACGGTCCGCTCGTGTCGGGTTCCGGGCAGAGTAAACATGTAGAAACATGAATCTGATACCGGTATGGGGTCGGCGCGGCAATCCGCGCGTCGTGGCCGGTTAGCGGGGTCCGTCCGGGGGTAGCCCGGGACGATGACGAGATCGCAGCCCCGGCGTGCCCGTGGCACGGTCGGCCACGCCTACAGCGCGTTGAACCTCCGGCTGGTGCTGGCCCTGTTCGGCCTGGTCACCATGGGCGTGTTCGCCGCCCTGGCGTTCCGGGCCGGCCTGGCCTGGCTGGGCGTGCTCTGCGTACTGTTCGTCGTCGTGGCGGTGGTCGACCTGATCGTCATCCAGCGCCGTCGCGCCGCCCGTCGCCGCGAGCAGCCGGGCGCGCGACACTCACTCTTCGAGTGACAGGAGTACGAGATGCCCATAGCCACCACCAACCCCGCCACCGGTCAGGTGCTCAAGTCGTACGACCCGATGTCGGCCGAGCAGATCGACGCCGCCATCGAGCGGGCCGACCTGGCGTTCCGGGACCTGCACCGGAGCACGATCGACCAGCGGGCGCAGTGGATGAACACCGTCGCCGACCTGCTCGACGCCGAACGTGACGAAACCGCCCGGCTGATGACCACCGAGATGGGCAAGACGTACGCCGCGGCGAAGGCCGAGGTCACCAAGTGCGCGACGGCCTGCCGGTTCTACGCCGCCCACGCGGAGCGGATGCTCGCCGACGAGCCCGCCGACGCCGCCGCGGTCAAGGCGAAGCGGGCGTACGTCCGCTACCAGCCGATCGGGGCGGTGCTCGCGGTGATGCCGTGGAACTTCCCGCTCTGGCAGGTGATGCGGTTCGCCGCGCCGGCCCTGATGGCCGGGAACACCGGCCTGCTCAAGCACGCCTCCAACGTGCCGCAGACGGCGCTCTACCTGGAGGACGTGTTCCGCCGGGGCGGCTTCCCCGAGGGCGCTTTCACCACCCTGCTGGTCGGCTCCGACGCGGTCGACCGGATCCTCAGCGACCCCCGGGTCCGGGCCGCCACGCTGACCGGCAGCGAGGGCGCGGGCCGCTCGATCGCCCAGATCGCCGGCCGGGAACTCAAGAAGACGGTGCTGGAACTCGGCGGCAGCGACCCGTTCGTGGTGATGCCCTCGGCCGACCTGGACCGGGCCGCCGAGGTGGCCACCACCGCCCGCTGCCAGAACAACGGCCAGTCCTGCATCGCCGCCAAGCGGTTCATCGTGCACACCGACGTCTTCGACGCGTTCGCCGGGAAGTTCGCCGCGAACATGGCCGCGTTGCGGGTCGGTGACCCGATGGACGCCGACACCGACGTCGGCCCGCTGGCCAGCGAGAGCGGCCGGGACGAGATCGACGCCCAGGTGCGCGACGCGGTGGCGCACGGCGCGACGGTGCTCTGCGGTGGCGAGAAGCCGACCGGCGACGGCTGGTTCTACCCGCCGACCGTGGTGACCGACCTGAACCCGCAGATGCGGATGTGGGCCGAGGAGGTCTTCGGGCCGGTCGCCGGGCTCTACCGGGTGTCGTCGTACGACGAGGCGATCGAGGTGGCCAACGGCACCCCCTTCGGGCTGGGCGCGAACGCCTGGACCACCGACCCGGCCGAGCAGGAGCGGTTCGCCGTCGACCTGGAGGCCGGCAACGTCTTCGTCAACGGCATGACCACCTCGTACCCCGAACTGCCCTTCGGCGGGGTGAAGAACTCCGGCTACGGCCGGGAGCTGTCGGCGCTGGGGATGCGGGAGTTCTGCAACACCAAGACCGTCTGGGTCGGGGAGGGGGCGGCCTCCGCCGGGGCCGGCGCGCACGCCGAGTGACCGGGTGCCGCCCGCCCGCCCGTGCCGGGTAGCGGGCGCGGCAGAGCTTTAACCGGACACCGTCATGGGTACGGAAGGACGCCATGACGGTGTTCGGCTTCCACGCCTCCCACGAGCAGATCCATCCGAGCCGCCTGCTGGAGGCGGTGGTGCACGCCGAACGCGCCGGCTTCGACGCCGCGATGTCGTCGGACCACTTCTCGCCGTGGAGCACCCGGCAGGGCCAGTCCGGGTTCGCCTGGTCCTGGCTGGGGGCCGCGCTCCAGGCCACCGGGCTGCCGTTCGGCGTGGTCAACGCCCCCGGCCAGCGCTACCACCCGGCGATCATCGCGCAGGCCATCGGCACCCTGGGCGCGATGTACCCGGGGCGGTTCTGGGCGGCGCTGGGCACCGGTGAGGCGAGCAACGAGCACATCACCGGCGACGGCTGGCCGCGCAAGGACGTGCGGACCGCCCGGCTGCGGGAGTGCGTGGAGGTGATCCGGGCGCTGCTGGCCGGTGAGGAGGTCAGCCACGACGGCCTGGTCCGGGTGGACCGGGCGAAGCTGTGGACCCGGCCGGAGGAACCGCCGGCGCTGATCGGGGCGGCGGTCAGCGTGGCCACCGCCCGCTGGTGCGCCGAGTGGGCGGACGGCCTGATCACCGTGAACGCGCCGACCGCGCACCTGCGCGAGATGATCGACGCCTACCGGGACGCGGGCGGTCGCGGGCCGCTGCACCTGCAGGTGCACGTGAGCTGGGCGCCCGAGCAGGCCGAGGCGGAGTCGATCGCGTACGAGCAGTGGCGCAGCAACATCTTCCCGCCGCCGGTCTGCTGGGACCTGGACACCGCCGAGCACTTCGACGTGGTCAGCGAGCGGGTACCGATGGAGCAGGTCGCCGAGGTGGTGAACGTGTCGGCGGACCTGGGCCGGCACGTCGGCTGGCTGGAGGAGTACCTGTCGCTGGGCTTCGACCAGATCGCCCTGCACCACGTCGGGCAGGAGCAGCGCGCGTTCATCGACACGTTCGGTGCGGAGGTGCTGCCGAAACTGCGCGCCGCCGGCTGATCACCGCGCGCCGGTACCCCTAGGCTGCTATCTCATGGAAGCTCTGTTCGAGGTCGTGGTCTTCCTGGCGATCGCGACCTTCGGCGCAGCCTTGGCCCGCCGGCTGGGGCTGCTCGCGCCGATCCTGCTGGTGGTGCTCGGTCTCGGGCTCTCCTACCTGCCGGGCTTCCCCCACGTCCGGCTCGATCCCGACCTGGTGCTGGTGGGCATCCTGCCGCCGCTGCTCTACGTGGCGGCGCTGGGCACCTCGGTACCGGCCTTCCGGCTCAACCTGCGGCCGATCCTGCTGCTCGCGGTCGGACTGGTGATCTTCACCGCGTTCGTGGTGGGCACGGTGGTGCACCTGTTCCTGCCCGACCTGCCGTACGCGATCTGCGTGGCGCTGGGCGCGGTGGTGGCCCCGCCGGACGCGGTCGCGGCCACCGCGGTGGCCCGGCGGGTGGGCCTGCCCCGGCGGCTGGTGACCATCCTGGAGGGGGAGAGTCTGGTCAACGACGCCACCGCGCTGGTGCTGCTGCGGGTGGCGATCGTCGCGGCCACCGCCAGCGCCGGCTCGGTCAGCTTCGGGTACGTCGCGCAGGAGGTGGTGGTCGCCACCGGTGGCGGGGTGCTGGTCGGGCTGCTGGGCGTGGTGGTCTTCGGGTACCTGCACAAGCGCACCACCGACCCGCTGCTGGACAACGCGTTGTCGCTGATCGTGCCGTTCGCGGTGGTCTTCGCGGCCGAGGAGATCCACGCCTCCGGGGTGGTGGCGGTGGTGGTCACCGGGCTGGGGATCGGCCACAAGATGCCGCTGCTGCTGTCGGCCGCGTCCCGGTTGCAGACCGGCGCGTTCTGGCGACTGGTCCAGTTCCTGCTGGAGGGGCTGGTCTTCCTGCTGGTGGGCCTGCAACTGCCCGAGGTGTTGCAGGATCTCGACGAGCCGACCGGCCGGCTGGTGGGGATCACCGCGGCGGTGCTGGCGGCGGTCTTCCTGACCCGGTTCGTCTGGGTCTTCCCGGCCACCTACCTGGCCCGCCTGGTGCCCCGGGTGCGGCAGCGGGATCCGGCCCCGCCGGTGCAGTTCCCCATCGTCATCGGCTGGGCCGGGATGCGCGGGGTGGTGACCCTGGCCGCCGCGCTGGGCCTGCCGTTGACCCTGGCCGGCGAACAGCCCTACCAGCGGGCGCTGTTCATCTGGCTGGCCTTCGCAGTGATCATGGCGACCCTGCTCGGGCAGGGGGCGACCCTGCCGTGGGTGGCCCGCCGGTTGAGACTGCCCCCGGACGACCCGGTGGCCGACGCGCTCTCCGCCGCGACGGTGCAGCAGCAGGCGGGCCGGGCGGCCCGGGAACGGCTGGACGAGTTGGCCGGGGGCGCTCCCGAGGCCGTGGTGGAGCGGCTGCGCGGGCTGGTGCAGAGTCGTACCAACCTGGCCTGGGAACGGCTCGGCGGCACCGACCGGGAAACCCCGTCCCAGGCGTACGGTCGGTTGCGGCAGGAGATGATCGACGCCGAGCGGGAGGTCTTCCGGACCGCCCGCGACGAGGGACGGATTCCCGAGGAGGTGCTGGTGCGGGCCTACCGTGACCTGGACCTGGAGGAATCGTTGTTGCGACGGGAGAGCGACTGATGAGCTGTGCGCACCTGACCGGGGCGGGGACCGCCGAGCCGACCGTCACCGACGGCTGCCCGGAGTGCATCGCCGTCGGCAACGCCGACTGGGTGCACCTGCGGTCCTGTCTGGAGTGTGGTCGGACGGGATGCTGCGACTCGTCGCCGTACCAGCACGCGACGAAGCACTTCGAGTCGAGCGGGCACCCGGTGATGCGCTCGATCGAGCCGGGGGAGTCCTGGCGCTGGTGCTTCGTCGACGAGGAGATCGGCTGACGGGCGGCGCGGTGCCCGCTCCGGGGTGTCGACCGGGGTGGCTGACCGGTCCCCGGCGGTCGTGACCGTGCGGCCGGTTCCGGCGGTATGACGCATCCGTTATTCGACCCCGGATCGACAGCCGATCTAACATCGGTGAACTTCTATCGATGGGAGGTCGGATGCTCCGACGACGAGAGTTCCCGCGTACCGCCGGAACCCTGCTGGCACTGGTGCTCGCGGCGACCGGCGCGGTCACCGCGCCCGGCACCGGCGCCTCCGCCGCCGTGCGGACCGTCTACTACGACGCCAGCCGGGCCGGGGAGTTCCGCACCAACTTCGACCAGGCCGCGACGATCTGGAACAGCTCGGTGACCAATGTCCGGCTGGCCGCCCGCACCCCCGGCAACATCACCATCTACGTCGACACCGGCTGGCCCCGGGCGCAGACCACCAGCCTGGGCAACGGGCGGGTCTGGATGGGCACCCAGGCCGTCGACCAGGGGTACGACCGGACCCGGATCGCCACCCACGAGATCGGTCACATCCTCGGCCTGCCGGACAACCGGACCGGCCTGTGCACCGACCTGATGTCCGGCAGCAGCGCCCCGGTCTCGTGCCGCAACGCCAAGCCGAGCGCCGCCGAGGCGTCCCGGGTCAACGCCCTGTTCGCCGGTTCGCTCACCGCCCCCGCCGCCACCACCCACACCTGGATCCCCACCCTCCCCGCTACCGCCCTCGCCGCTGCATCCCGGTGATCAAGAGGTTGCGTCAAAGTTGATCACTACTTTGACGCAAACCTCTTGACCACCGGGGCGGGTGTGGGGGTGGGAGCGGTGGGGTCAGGGGGTGGGGTGGTGGGTCAGGGCGGTGATGAGCCAGTTCAGGACGGGGGTCAGGGTGGGCGGTGGGGTCCACCCGTTGACCGTCGCCAGGAGTTCGAAGTACCGCTCGGTCCGTGGATCGTTCGCGATCTCCAGGCGGGCCAGCAGTGCACTGCGGCAACCGGCGTCGTCGACCCGGTCGAAGACCTCGCCGTACGCGGCGACCAGCGCGGCCACCACGTGCCCGGCACGGGCCGACTCCGGCGCGATCCCGGCGGCGCGGGCCAGCTCGACGGTGTCGTGCATCCGGTGGGTGAGGTCGCGGACCATCGCCACGACCTCGGGGTGTGCGTCGCCGACGGTCTCGTCGACGAACTCGTGGACGATGCGCCGACGTTCGGCTTCGGAGATCGTGCTCAGCTCGGGCATGGGACTCGTCTCCACTACTGGGCCGGACGGGGGTGCGCCGGGCGGTCGGGGGACGACCGCCCGGCGCGCTCGGACCCCGGGGGGTGACCCGGGGCCCGAGGTGTGTGCCGGTCAGGACACGGTGCAGGCCGCGCCGTTGACGGTGATCAGTTCCGGCGACGGGTTGGCCAGCGTGCCGGTCTTGGCGAGCAGGCCGAAGGTCACGCTGCCGCCCGGCGCGATCTTCTTGTTGTACGACTCGTTCTTCACGGTCACGGTGGCCCCGGACTGGGTCACCTTGGCCGTCCACGCCTGGGTGACCTTCTGGTCGCCGTTGTAGGCGTACCGCAGGGTCCAGCCGTCGATCGCGGTGTCGCCGGTGTTGCGGAGGACGATCTGGGTGTTGGAGCCGTCCGGCCAGGTGCCGTGCACCTGGTAGGTGACCGCGCAGGTGCTCGGGGCCACCGCCTTGGCGTCACCCTGGTCGGCGAGGAACGACGCGAGCCAGGCCAGCGCGGAGTTCCAGTTGATCGCCACCTCGTTGGTCGAGTACGAGTTGATGTCGTCGACGTAGCAGAACATCGGCGCACAGCCCTTGAGCAGCTGGGCGACGAACGGGTCCTGGAGGGCGGCGTTCGGGCCACCGGCGAGCGAGCCGGCCGGCGGGTTCGGCATGGCCGGGTTGAGCTGGTTGCCGAAGATCCGGCTGTGCTGGTTGCGGGCGTTCTGCTCGCCCCAACCGGTCACGTACGAGATGTTCAGCGCGTTGCGGCCGAGCAGGTAGTCGGTCGCCTGCACCGCGCCGTCACGGTACTTGGCGTCCCGGGTCAGGTCGAAGGCGGTGGCCAGCACGACCATGTTGTTGATGATGTTGCTGTTGCTGCCCCAGACGTAGCTGGCGGCCTCACCCGGCACCGGCAGGCCGTACGCCTGGGCGTGCAGGGTGGTCAGGTACTTGTCGGCGGCGGCGGTCACCGAGGCGCGGACCCGGGCCCGGTCGGCGGCCGGCAGGCCGTTCGGCACGGTGGCCAGGTCGAGCCGGCCGACCGCGGCCACGCTCTGCCAGCTGAACGCGCCGCCCGTGGCGAACACGTCGCCGGTGTGGTGGGGCGAGGCGGTCAGGTCGTCCAGGTACGCCTTCTTGCCGGTGGTCAGGTACAGCTCGGCGGCGGCCCAGTAGAACTCGTCGGTGACGTTGTTGTCCTCGTAGGCCCCACCGCCGATGCCGTCGCTGGGGTCGGCGTAGACCGCCGGGTGTGCCTTGGCGGCGGCGTACGCGGTCGACGCGGCGGTGCCGCAGCGGGTGGCGAACGCGGCGTCGTAGGGGGCGAAGAGGCGCTGGCACTGCGCGGCGACGGCGGCCAGGTTCAGGGTGGCGGCCGTCGACGGCGGGTGCAGCTCACGCGGCTGCGCGTCGTCCTGCGGGGCGAGCGGCAGGCCGGTCCACGCCTTGTCGTGGATCTTGTGGTGGACCATCCCGGCCAGCGGCTTGCCGGCCGGCACCTGCATGCGGAGCAGGAACTCGATCTCCCAGCGGGCCTCGTCGAGGACGTCCGGCACGTCGTTGCCGCGCTCGGGCACCCGCAGCGTCGAGTCGCCCAGCGCGGCGCCACCGGCGGCGGTCTCCGCCGTCTTGGTCCGCTCGAAGGTGCTCAGCAGCTGGTAGGCGGAGATGCCGCCGTTGACCACGTACTTGCCGTGGTCGCCCGCGTCGTACCAGCCGCCGCGCACGTCCAGCGAGTAGTCGCAGACGCCGGGCTGGCACGGGACCTGGGTGTCGCCCTGGTTGGGGGCGACCCCGAGGTGGCCGGCCGGGCGGGCGTACTCCTCGCCGATCAGGTCACCGTCGATCTCGATGCCGCTGCGCTGGGCGTAGAAGAACTGCATCGCGTCGGCGCGCAGCCGGTCGTAGAGGTCGCCGGAGATGTCGAACGGGTGGCTGGTCTCCCCGTCGGCGACCAGGGTGTAGCCGGTGCCGGGCGTGCGGTACGACGAGAAGTCGACGGTCTGCACGTTCTGCCCGGAGGCGGTGTCCACCCCGCGCGGGGTGGACGTGCCGCTGGCGACGACCGTGCCGGCGGCCGACTTGAGCTGCCAGGGCAGTGCCTCGGTCGACTCGGTCACCACGGTGGCGTTCTTGGGGCCGCCGGGCAGGTAGCCGACCTGGTTGACCCGGACCCGGGGGCCGGTGTCCGGCACGTACGGCGGGGCCGCCTCGCCGCCGCGCAGCGAGACGTTGTCCAGGCAGAGGCGCTGCTCGGCGGCGGCCCCGCCGACCTGGAAGATGAGCTGGGCGTTGGGGTTGTCCTCCGGGACGGTGAAGGTCTGCTCGACCCGCTTGGTCGTCGGGTTGGCGACGGCCGGGACGCTCGCGTACGACGTGTAGGGGGCGCTGCCGAGCTGGAGCACGGCGTTGACCGAGAGCCCGGGGGTGGCCGAGATGTCGAAGCCCAGCTTGTATTCCGCGCCGGCGTTGAGCCGGACTCCGTCGTGACCGATGCCGGCGTCCCACGGGTTGGCCAACCCGGCGGGGACGGTGACGCAGAGCCCGCCGTCGACGATCTCGAGCGGGCCGGTGCCGTAGGAGAACCAGGGCGAGACGCCCTCGCTGAAGTCGCCGTTGGTGATCTGCTCGGGGGCGTCCGGGGGCACCTCGGCGTGGGCCACGCCGGCGCCGAGGCCGGTGAGGATGAGGGTCGTCGTTGCCAGTACCGCGAGATGCCGCCGACGTCGTCGGGTCAGGATCACGGGATTCCTTTCCGGGCGGTGGAGGTGTGGTAACGCTGTCCATCAATGGGAGCGCTCCCAGTATCAGCCAGATGTTTCCAGCGCGTCTCGTCCCTGTCAATCGATTCGACTGGATGACCTTCGGCCTGGTCGGGACGGGCCGGAGCGGCCCGGATCGACGCCCGGGGCAGTGAGATTCGCCGCGCCACGCGCAGTCGTCCTGATCTCCTAGAGACAACAACGCCCTCCGCCTGGCAGGCTGCCACCCATGACCCTGAAGCTTCGTTCCGTCGGGACGAGCGACCGCGGGCTGATCCGCAGCGGAAACCAGGACGCCCTGCACTCCGGCGCCTGGCTCGTCGCCGTCGCCGACGGCATGGGCGGGATGGCGGCCGGCGACCTGGCCAGCCGGATCGCCATCGACGCGGTCGCCCCGCTGGACGTCGAAACCCCCGAGGACGCTCTGGTGGCGGCGTTGCAGACCGGCATCGAGCTGGCCACCGCGCGGATTCACCAGGCGGTCCAGGAGGACCGGGAGCGGCAGGGCATGGGCACCACACTGACCGCCCTGCTCTTCTCCCGCACGGGGAGCTGCCTGGCGCTCGCGCACGTCGGCGACTCCCGGGCCTACCTGTTCCGCGAGGGCACCCTCAAGCAGGTGACCCGCGACGACACCTTCGTCCAGATGCTGGTCGACCAGGGCCTGATCAGCCCCGAGGAGGCGTCCAGCCACCCCCGGCGGGCCGTGGTCACCCAGGCGTTGCAGGGCGAGGAGGTCTCCCCGTCGTACGCGACGATGGTCCCCCGGGCCGGTGACCGCTGGCTGCTGTGCAGCGACGGCCTCTCCAACGTGGTCCGCCTGGACACCCTCACCGAGGTGCTGCGGGAGACCCCGGACCGGGAGGACTGCGCCCGCCGGCTGATCGACCTGGCCCTGCGGGCCGGTGGTCCGGACAACATCACCGTGCTCATCGCCGACGTCGTCGACGAGTGAGGCCGGTCATCACCGGCTCGACGGGTCCAGGCCGGTCATCACCGGCTCGACGGGTCCAGGCCGGTCAGCGCCGGCTCGACGGGTCCAGGCCGGTCAGCGCCGGCTCGACGGGTCCAGGCCGGTCATCACCGGCTCGACGGGCGCGGCCGGTCAGCGCCGACGGTGCGTGGTGTGCCGGGTCGGGACGGCCGTGGTCGGGTCCTCGGGCCAGGGGTGACGCGGATAGCGCCCCCGTAGCTCCCCCCGCACCTGCGGATACCCGGTACGCCAGAAGGACGCCAGGTCGGCGGTGACCGCGACCGGCCGACCGGCGGGGGAGAGCAGGTGCAGCCGCACCGGCACCCGGCCGTCGGCCAGTCGGGGCGCGTCGGCCCAGCCGAACGTCTCCTGGAGCTTCACCGCCAGCACCGGCGCGGCCGGGTCGGTGTAGTCGACGCGTACCCGGGAGCCGCTGGGCACCGCGATCCGCTCCGGAGCCAGCTCGTCCAGCCGGCCCGCCTGCGGCCAGGGCAGCAGTCGCCGTAGCGCCCCGGTCACGTCGATCCGTGCCAGGTCGGCGCGGCGGCGCGCGGTGGCCAACTCCGGCCCGAGCCACCGGTCGGCGGCGGCGAGCAGCGCGGCGTCGGAGACGTCCGGCCAGTCGTCACCCCCGGCCTGCCGGCAGAACGCCAGCCGCTGGCGCAGCGACCGGGCCGCCGGGGTCCAGGTCAGCAGGTCCAGTCCCGCCTGGCGCAGCCCCTCGGCGAGGGCGGCGGCCACCAGTTCCGGCGCCGGCCGCGTCAGCGGACGGCTGACCAGCTCGATCGCGCCGAGCCGGGACACCTGGCGGGCCAGCACGTCGCCGTCGGTCCAGCCGACCTCCTGGGCCTCGGTCAGCAGGGGACCACCGGCCTCGCGGGCGGTCGCCTCGTCGACCGGGGCGGCCAACCGGACCCGCGCGGTCGGTGCGCCGGGCGACCGGTCGGCGACCGCGACGGCCAGCCAGCCCGTGCCGGTCAGCGCCGACCCGGCCGCCAGTTCCGCCCCGGTCCCGCCCGCCATCAGGTACGACGTCCCGCCGGCCCGGCGCAGCCGGGCCAGCCGCTCCGGGTAGGCCAGCCCCACCAGCAGCCCGGCCGCCAGGTCGTCCGGCAGCCACCCACCGCCACCGCCGTTGCCGCCGCCCCGTCCGGTGGCGGGCAGGGCGGCACGCAACCGGCGCACCTCGGCCCGCCAGCGGGCACTGACGCCGGGGTCCGCCCCGTCGCGCAGTCGCCGCCAGCCCGCGGTCAGGTCGTCGTGCCGTCCGGTCAGGCCGTCCTCGGCGAGCAGGGCGACCAGTTCGGCGGCCCGGTCCGGGCCGACCCGGGTCGCGCCGTCGAGCAGCGCCCGGGCCAGCCGGGGGTGGGTGCCGGTGGCGGCGATGGCCCGGCCCCGGGCGGTCACCCGGCCGTCGGCGTCGATCGCGCCGAGGGTGGCCAGCGTCTCCCGGGCCACGGTCAGCGCGGCGTCCGGCGGCGGGTCGGGCAGCGCCAGCCCGGTGCCGTCCGGGCTGCCCCAGGCGGCCAGGTCCAGCGCGAACCCGGTCAGGTCGGCGGTGGCGATCTCCGGCTCGGGCTGGGCGGCGAGCCGGCCGTGGGTGGCCTCGGACCAGCAGCGGTAGACCACACCGGGGGCCTGTCGTCCGGCCCGGCCGGCCCGCTGGGTGGCGGCGGCCCGGGACACCGGCACGGTCACCAGCGCGCCCAGTCCGCGGGCCAGGTCGGTGCGGGCCACCCGGGACAGTCCGGCGTCGATGACCACCCGCACCCCGGGCACCGTCAGGCTGCTCTCCGCGACCGAGGTGGCGAGCACCACCCGGCGTCGTCCGGCGGGGCGCAGCGCGGCGTCCTGCGCGGCGGCGGGCAGCCGCCCGTGCAGCGGCAGGACGGCCACCCGGTCGGCCAGGTCGGCCAGCCGGCGGGCCACCGCCCCGATCTCCCCGGCTCCGGGCAGGAAGACCAGCAGGTCCCCGTCCTGCTCGTGCAGGGCCCGCCGGACGGTGCCGGCCACGTGGTCGAGCAGCGCGGGGTCGACCCGGCCCGCGCCCGGCGGCGCGACGGGGCGCGGTGGCGGCGTCCAGACCCGGTCCACGGGGTGCAGGGCCGCCTCGGCGCGGATCACCGGGGCGGGGGTGTCGCCGCCGAGCAGCGCGGCGAACCGGTCGGCCTCGGGGGTCGCCGACATCGCCACCAGCCACAGTTCGGGACGCAGCGCCGCGCGGGCCTCCACGGTGAAGGCCAGCGCGAGATCGGCGTCGAGCTGCCGCTCGTGCACCTCGTCGAGCAGCACCGCGTCCACCCCGGGCAGGTCCGGGTCGCGGAGCAGCCGGCGGACCAACAGGCCGGTGGTGACCACCTCGATCCGGGTGCCGGGGCCGACCCGGCGGTCACCGCGGACGGCGTACCCGACCCGGCCGCCGACCCGCTCGCCGAGCAGGTCGGCCATCCGTCGGGCCGCCGCGCGGGCGGCCACCCGCCGGGGTTGGGCCACCAGCACCGTGCCGGCCACCCCCTCGGCCACCGCGAGCGGCGCGAGGGTGGTCTTGCCGGTACCGGGCGGGGCCACCAGGACCGCGCCGCCGGTGCCGGTCAGCGCCCGCAGCAGCGGCGGCAGCGCCGGTCGGACCGGCAGGTCGAGTGGTACGTCGGAGAGCACGACTGCCACTGTGGCACGCCGGGCCGCGCGCCCCGCCCGCGCCCGTCGCCGTCCACCGGGCCGGGATCCCGCCCGGGGGTCAGTCCCGGCGTACCGCCTCCATGCTGGTGACGAAGGCTGTCCAGGCGTCGGCGGGGAAGACCAGTGCGGGACCGCACCGGTCCTTGCTGTCCCGCACCGCGATCCGGTCGGCCGTGGTGGCGACCTCCACGCAGTTGCCGTTGCCGCTGCTGCGACTGCTGGTCCGCCAGTCCATCGTGGACAGAGGCAGCGCCTGCATCCCTTACCTCACGTTCAGCCGGGCGTGCCGCGATGCGATCACGCAAAGTGACGAGCAGCCTCCTCGATGCGGGTCAGAGACTCCGCCGGACCGAGTGCCATCCGGCACAGCTCCTCGTGCACAAGCCTATACCCGCGCACGTGTCCTGCTTCCTCCAGCGCCAGACCCAGCGTGAGATTGTCCAGGTAGACCACGGAATGGTCGGCCGCGTCGGCAAACGTGAGGATCACATAGGGGGTGCTCATCGCCGGGTGGCCGCCGGCGGCGAACGGAAGTACGTGGCACGTCACGTTAGGTAATTGAGCGACCTGGCTCATCCGGGTCAACTGTTCGGCCATGACGGCCCGACCGCCGACCGGTCGCAGCAGCACCGCCTCGTTGAGCACCACCGACAGGTCGACCGGGGGAGACTGCCGGTGCAGCACCTCCTGCCGGCGCAGCCGGGCGGCCACCTTGCGCTCCAGCCCCTCCTCGCCGGCCGTGCGGCGGAACATCTCCCGGGCGTACGCCTCGGTCTGCAACAGTCCCGGAACGGACTCCGCCTCGTACGTGCGCAGGCTCTCCGCCTCCGCCTCCAGGCCCACGTAGAACTCGAACCACTCGGGCAGCACGTCGCTGTAGTTCTGCCACCACCCGCGCTGCTGGGCGCCCCGGGCGATCTCGATGAGCGCCTCGGCGTCGTCGCCGGTCACCTGGTAGAGGGCCAGCGCGGCCCGCACGTCACGGGGTTTGATGCCGATCTGGGCGTTCTCGATCCGGGACAGGTTGCTCTTGGACATGTCGAGTTGGCGGGCCGCCACGTCGAGGGTCATACCTGTGCGTTCCCGCAGTTGGCGGAGTTCACGGGCGATACGGCGGCGGCGAACGGTGGGGCTGACGGTCACCCTCCGAGTCTGTCACGACAAGATCCCCAGGTCACCCGAGCACGGAGTGCAACCATGGAATCCGGGAGTTGCAAATCGGCCTGTGTGGAGGCATCCTGTCACCCGGCGTGGATCACCTGTGGACAATGCGTGGGAGGCTCGTTTGCTGGTCGCCGACGAGTTCTTTCTGATCGCGCACAACGACAGCCGTGGCAAGGCGAAGCTGCACCCGAGCGCCACCGGCCTCGGGCTCGCCGCCGGCCTGCTGGCCGAGCTGATCCTGTTCGGACAGATCACCGTCTCCGGTGGACTCGTCACCGTGCTCGACCGGCGTCCCCCGGCCGACGCGCTGGCGCACACCGTGCTCGACCAACTGATCGGTGAGTCGCAGCACCAGGCGGTGCGCACCTGGCTCGCCTTCCTGTCCCAGTCGTCGACCACGTCGGTGGGGGAGCGGCTGGCCCGCGCCGGGGTGCTGCGCCGGCAGGAGAACCGCCGGCTGCTGCGGACCACGGTCAGCTACGTGCCGATCGACCTCAACGCCGCCGCCTGGCCGGCGACCCGGTTGCGCGCCCTGATCGAGCGGCCGGAGCAGCCCCTGGTGTCGGACACCACCCTGCTCGGGCTGGTGGCCGCGGCCGGGCTGACCCGCGAGGTGCTGTGGAGCGCCGGCCCGCGCGCCCACCACCGCCTGACCACCCTCATCCAGTCGCTGCCCGCCCCCCTGCAGGAACTGGTCGTGCACACCGAGGCCGCGGTCGGCGCTGCGGTGCTGCGCGGCATCCCCTGATCTCGCCGCGCCACCCCTCTTCCCCCCTCATCTCCCCTCTTTCCGGAGCAGCCCCATGCCCCAGCCGACAGTCGCACGACCCAGCAACGTCAGTGACGCCCTGGCCCGTGGCCGCCTCGGCGTGCCGTCGGTCATCTTCTTCGTCCTCTCCGCCGCCGCGCCGCTGACCGTGGTGGCCGGCGTGGTCACCACCGGCTACGCGGTCACCGGCATCACCGGCATGCCGCTGGCCTTCCTCGTGGTGGGCGCCGTCCTGGCGCTCTTCTCCGTCGGCTACGTGGCGATGGCCCGCCGGGTGGAGAACGCCGGCGCGTTCTACGCCTACGTCTCGCGGGGCATCGGCCGGCCGGCCGGCGTCGGCGCGGCCTGGGTCGCGCTCATCGCGTACAACGCACTCCAGGTCGGCCTCTACGGCGCGATCGGCGCGGCCGCCGCCCCGGTGCTCGGCACCCTCTTCGGCGTCGAACCGCACTGGGCCGTGGTGGCCCTGGCCGCCTGGGCGCTGGTCGCCTTCCTCGGCCTGCTGCGGGTGGACGTCAACGGCCTGGTCCTGGCCGTGCTGCTGATCGCCGAGATCGTGGTGATCCTCGTGTTCGACCTGGGCCAGCTCAGCCACCCGGTGGGCGGCTCGACCAGCTTCGCCGCGCTGGCCCCGTCGAACCTGCTGGTGCCCGGGGCGGGCGCGCTGCTGGTGCTCGCCATGACCGGGTTCGTCGGGTTCGAGTCCTCCGTGGTGTTCAGCGAGGAGAGCAAGGACCCGAAGCGGACGGTCCCGCTGGCCACCTACCTCTCGGTGGCGATCATCGCCGGGCTCTACGCGCTCTCCTCCTGGTCGATGACCGTCGCCGTCGGCCCGGAGAACATCTCCGCCACCGCCGGTGAGCAGAGCATCGAACTCATCTTCAATCTGGCCGCCGCGCACTTCGGTGACACCGCGGTCACCATCGGCCAGGCGCTCTTCATGACCTCGGTGCTGGCCGCCATGATCTCGTTCCACAACACCACCGCCCGGTACGCCTTCGCGCTGGGCCGGGAACGGGTGCTGCCGGCCGCTTTCGGGCAGACCTCGCCCCGCACCGGGGCGCCCCGGGTCGCGTCGCTGGCGCAGAGCCTGCTCGGCCTGCTGGTGATCACGCTGTACGCGGTCAACGGCTGGGATCCGGTGGTGCAGCTCTTCTACTACGCCGGCACCGGCGGCGGCTTCGGGGTGCTGCTGCTGATCGCCAGCACGAGCGTCGCGGTGATCGTCTACTTCGCCCGGTCCGACACCGCGGAGTCGCTGTGGCGGCGGGCGATCGCCCCGGCGCTGGCCACCGTCGCGCTGGCCGCCATGGTCGCGGTCGCGGTGGCGAACTTCGCCACCCTGCTCGGCGTCGCACCGGACTCGCCGCTGCGCTGGATCATCCCCGGGGTCTACCCGGTCGCCGCGCTGGTCGGCCTGCTCTGGGGCCTGGTGCTGCGGTCCCGCCGGCCCGACGTCTACACCCGGATCGGGCGGGGTGCGGAGAGCGTGTCCACGACGCTGTTCGCGCCGCCGGTGGACGGCCCGGTGCCGGTGGAGGCCCGGCGGTGAGCCCGGTGCCCGTCGAGCGGCTCGGTGCCGTCGACACCCGGCTCGTCGCCGAGCGGATCGCCGAGGCGTTCCTGGTGCTGCCGGCGACCCGCTGGCTGGTTCCGGACGAGGCGAAGCGGGAGGCCGTGTTCGCCGACAACTTCGAGATCCTGGTCGACCACGCGATGCGGCACGGGCTGGTCTTCGGCACGGTCGACCGGGACGCGGTGGCGGTCTGGTTGCCGCAGGTCGGTGACGAGTCGCCGGCACCGGTGGACTACGACGACCGGCTGGTGGCGGCCTGTGGGGAGTGGACCCCCCGGTTCCGGCACCTCGACGAGCTCTTCGCCGCCAACCACCCGCACCCCGACCACCACCACCTGGCGCTGCTCGCCGTCCGGCCGCAGCGGCAGGGGCAGGGGTTGGGCACCGCGCTGCTGGAACACCACCACGCCTGGCTGGACGCCCACGGGATGCCCGGCTACCTGGAGGCGAGCAGTGAGGCCAGCCGGGACCTCTACGCCCGGCACGGCTACCGCCCCCGGGAGGTCTTCCGGCTGCCGGACGGCACGCCGTTCTACCCGATGTGGCGCGACCCGGTGAACGGCTGACCGGGAGCGACGTTGAGGAGGCTCCGATCCGGGCGGGTCGGAGCCCCCTCGCGGCCCGGTGGCCGGTTCCGCCCGGGCCGTGTCGGGCCGCTCCCGTCCGGGCCGTGTCGGGGTGGGCCGGCTCTGCCCGGGCCGTGTCGGGTTGGGCCGGCTCTGCCCGGGCCGTGTCGGGGCGGCCCAGGTTCCGCCCGGGCCGCCTCGGGGTGGGCCGGTTCCGCCGGCTTCCGGGGACGGCGAAGGCCCGGCCGGCGAACCGCCGACCGGGCCCTGTGGTCGCCGCGGTCACCGGACCCGCAGGCCCGGCGACCGCGCCACCTGCTAGTAGGTGCCGTCGAGCTGACCGCGCAGCTTGGTCAGCGCGCGGGCGAGCAGCCGGGACACGTGCATCTGCGAGACGCCGATCTGGTCGGCGATCTGCGACTGGGTCAGGTTGCCGTAGAAGCGCAGCGTGAGGATCTTCTGCTCGCGCTCGTCGAGGGTGGCCAGCGCCGGGCCGAGGGCGACCCGCAGCTCGGCCAGCTCGAACTCGTTGTCCTCGCCGCCGAGCATGTCGCCCAGCTCGGTGGCGCGGTCACCGTCACCGGTCGGGGTGGACAGCGACACCGCGTTGTACGCGCGGGCGCCCTCCAGCCCCTCCAGGACCTCTTCCTCGGTGAGCTTGAGGTGGGCGGCGATGTCGGCGACCGTGGGCGAGCGGCCCAGGGTCTGCAACAGCGAGCTGTTGGCGTCGGAGATGGCCAGCCGCAGCTCCTGGAGCCGACGGGGTACCCGGATGTCCCAGGTGCGGTCCCGGAAGTGCCGCTTCAGCTCCCCGATGATGGTCGGGATGGCGTAACCGGCGAAGTCGACGCCGCGCGACGGGTCGAACTTGTCGATCGCCTTGATCAGGCCGACCGCGGCGGTCTGGGCGAGGTCGTCGGTGGGCTCGCCCCGGCCGCTGTAGCGGTGGGCCAGGTGGTTGGCCAGCGGCAGCCAGGCCTCGATCGCCCGGTCCCGCAGCGCGGCCCGGGACGGGTGGCCGGTGGGCAGCGCGGCCATCGCGTTCAGCAGGTCGGCGGCGCTGTCGGTGAGGGCGCGGGGGTCCAGCTTCTCGGTGGTGGACGGCGTTGTGCTCGCCTGCTCGCTCATGGTGGGCGCGGTCATTGGTGGTCCTCCCTGCACCTCGTCCGCGGACAAAAAGACGCGACGCTGTGGTTTAGCTTCAGATGGGCCGTTCGGAAGCCACCATAGCCTGATCGGTGAACCGAAATCTAGCCGAACGGCTGATGTACTTAAGTGATTTACGTTCACTAAACGTAAAAACCGGACAGGGCATGCACGAATTGTGATCGTCCGCACCGCCGTACGGATGGTCCCGGGTCGTCCCTCCCCGCGCCGGGACGCCCGCCCGGACGCACCGCGTCCTCACCAGGTGCCCTTGCGCCGGGCGTGCAGCGGGCGGCCGTCGGGGTCGTAGACCAGCCGGTACGCCGGCAGCGCCCAGAGCCGGGTGTACCAGGGCAGCCGCTCGGGCCGGTGCGGGCGCAGCCGGCCCGGCGGCCGGGGGCCGACCCGACCGCCGTCGTGCCACCGCTGGAGGGCGTCGGCGGCCGAGGTGATCGCCTCGACCGCGCTGGCCGGGTCGAGCAGGTCGGCGTCGTCGGCACCGTCCGGATCCCGGTCCAGGTGCTCGCGCCACAGTCGCAGCCGCAGGTCCCGGGCGAACACCCGGGCGCCGTCGCCCCGGCCGGCGGGGTCGACGGGGGACCGCTCGTCGCGGGTCTCGTCGAGCACCGCGCAGGACAGTTCGCTGTCGTGTGTCCAGGACCGCCGGTTGAAGTTGTCGCTGCCCACGCTCGCCCACACGTCGTCGACCACGCAGATCTTGGCGTGCACGTAGACCGGCCCACCCGCCCGGTTCTCCACGTCGAAGACGTGCACCCGCTGCGGGGCGGCCCGTTCACACAGCGACAGCGCCTGCTCCCGGCCCACCATGTTCGGCGGCAGCGCCAACGCGCCGTCGACGTCCGGGTAACGGGGGACCACGGCGACCAGGTGCAGGTCCGGGTTGTCCCGCAGCGCCTGGGCGAACAACTCGGCCACCTCGGTCGACCAGAGGTACTGGTCCTCCAGGTAGATCAGCCGACGGGCCCGGCGAACCGCCTTGGTGTAGCCCCGGGCCACCGTCCGTTCCCCGTCGGGGGCGAAGGAGTACCGGGGGCGGACCGCCGGGTAAGTGCGCAACACCTGGATGCGGTGCGGGCCGCAGGGCGGCGGGTCGGCCGGCTGGTCGGGCAGCGGATCGGGGCTGAGATCGGAGCCCCGGAACCGGTCCCGCAGGTAGGCCAGCGGGTTCTCCGAGTCCAGCGGCATCGGGTCGGTCCACCGCTCGCGGAACGTGGTGTCCAGCGCGCCGACCGCCGGCCCCCGGATGGCGAGCTGCACGTCGTGCCAGGGTGGGCGCGGGCCGTACTTCGGCGACATGGCCAGGGGCTGCGGGTCGCCGAGATGCTCGGCGTCGTCGCGTCGGCTGTGGCACAGGTCGATCCCGCCGGCGAAGGCGATGTCCCGCTCCGGCGCGTCGGGATGGCGCAGTACCACCAGCTTCTGGTGGTGTGACCCGCCGCGCCGGACGCGCTGGTCGAGCAGCACCTCGCCACCGGCGGCCCCGACCGCCTCACTGAGGCTGCGGTTCTCGGCCTCGCTGTAGGACAACGCGTCGAGGTGCGAGCGCCAGAGCAGCCCCTTGACCACCACGCCCCGCTGGGCGGCCCGGGCGAAGATCTGGGCGACGGTCGGGCCGTCCGGGCGCATCCGTTCGTCCGGGTCGCCCCGCCAGTCGGTGAAGAAGAGATGGTCGCCCGCGCCGAGCGCCTCCACCTCGCTGACCAGGCGGTCGAAGTACGCCGCGCCGTGAATCAGCGGCTCGGCGAGGTTTCCGGTCGTCCAGACGGGTAACCCCGAGGCCGGGTTGGCGCGTTCCTCAGCGGTCAGGAACCAGTCCTCGATCGCCACGTTCCAGCCTCCCGAGGTCGACGACGTCCTCACACCGGTAGGACCTCTGCCGTCGGTACCCACTCCGGGTCACCCGGAACCGTCCGGTGGATGGCCTACCGCGCCCGCAGACCGCGAACGCCGAGGAGGCACCGCAATGCCCGCCGAGACGACGAACTCCGCGACCGAGCACCGCCCGCAGGCGGTCGAGAGCGAACGCGGCGCGATCCTCGCGGTGCTGCTCATGGTGATCCTCGGGGTGGCCGGGATCTTCGCGGTCTCCTGACGGCAGGCGCCCACGTAGGCGGCCGGCGCGGCCCCGGTCAGGTGCCGGACCAGACGGACGGGCCGTCGCGCCGCCCGCGCCGCGACGGGCGTCCCGGGTTGTCCCGGGACGCCCGTCGGATCGGCCGGGTGTGCAGCTCAGGGCGGTCGGCCCTGGCCGCCGGTGTGCGCGCGTGCCGTTCGGCGGCGGTCGCCCGACCCCGGTGTGCGGGTGGTGCTCAGGGGCGGTCGCCCTGGCCGCCGGTGTGCGGCAGCCGCTCCGCCGGCACGACGCCCAGCTTGCCGGCCTGGAAGTCCTCGAAGGCCTGCATCAGCTCGGCACGGGTGTTCATCACGAACGGCCCGTAGTGCGCCACCGGCTCCCGGAGGGGCTTTCCGCCCATGATGTACAGATCCAGGGCCGGCGCGTTGCCGTCCTGCGTGCCGTCCGCGGTCACCCGCAGCGCGTCACCCGGCCCGTGCACCGCCAACTGGCCGCTCTGCAACGGTCGCCGGTCGGTGCCGACCGTGCCCCGCCCGGAGAGCGCGTAGACCAGGGCGTTGAAGTCCGACCGCCAGGGCAGGCTCAGCTCCGCGCCGGGCTGGAGGGTGACGTGGGCGATGGTGATCGGGGTGTGCGTCGACCCCGGCCCCCGGTGCCCGGCCACCTCACCGGCGATGACCCGGATCAGCGCGCCGCCGTCCGGCGTGGTCAGCAGCGCCGACTCCCGGCCCCGGATGTCCTGGTAGCGCGGCGGCATCATCTTGGCCACCCGGGGCAGGTTGACCCAGAGCTGGAGGCCGTGGAACAGGCCCCCGCTGGCCACCAGGTGCTCCGGCGGGGCCTCGATGTGCAGCAGGCCGCTGCCGGCGGTCATCCACTGGGTGTCGCCGTCGGTGATGGTGCCGCCGCCGCCCTGCGAGTCCTGGTGGTCCATGATCCCGTCGATCATGTAGGTGACCGTCTCGAAGCCCCGGTGCGGGTGCCACGGGGTGCCCTTCGGCTCACCCGGCGCGTAGTCCACCTCGCCCATCTGGTCGAGGTGGATGAACGGGTCGAGATCGGACATCGGCACCCCGGCGAAGGCCCGGCGGACCGGGAAGCCCTCACCCTCGTAGCCGCTGGGGGCGGTGGTCAGCCGGCGGACCGGCCGGTAGGTGGTGGTCTCGTCGAGCCGGGGCAGGCGGGGCAGGACGAGGACGTCGTCGACGGTGATCGCGGGCATCTCGGGCTCCTCAGGTGTCGCGGTGGGTGGACGACGCGTCCCGGTCGGCGCGCAACCGCCGACCGAGCCGATCGAAGACCCGGGTCAGGGTGGTGACCTCGGCGGCGTCGAGGTCGTCCATCAGGTGCCGGCGGACCGAGGCGAGGTGACCCGGCGCGGCCTCGCGCAGGGTCAGCAGGCCGGTGGCGGTGAGCACCGCCTCGCTGCCCCGGCGGTCCCCGGGGCAGGACTGCTTGGCGACCAGACCCCGCCGTTGCATGGTGGAGATCTGGTAGGTGAGCCGGCTCGGGGAGAAGACCAGCCGGCTGGCCAGCTCGCCCATCCGTAGCCGGTGGTCCGGCGCCTCGGAGAGCAGGACCAGCACGTGGTAGTCGGCGAAGCTCAGCTCCCCGTCGGTGCGCAGATCCTCTTCGAGCTGCGTGAACAGCCGCTGGCTCGCTTCGATGTACGCGCGCCAGCAGGCCATCCGCTCGCTGTCCAGGCCCTCCGTCATGTTCCGAACGATAGCACTATTTAAAATTTAAACAAGACTCTCGGTGCTGCTGTGAGCAGTGCGACAGCACTTCTTGAGGTGAGGAAATTCAGTATTTGAAGAAGGAGGCTGCCGAGGGTCACCGGGTGACCTGCGAGACTGCCCCGGTGGAACCCGTGGAGATCACCGCCCCCGGCCTGCTCCTGCGCCCCTGGCGGGCGACGGACACGTCGGCCCTCCTCACCGCCCTGCGCGACCCCGAGATCGTCCGCTGGAACGGGCAGGGAGTGACCGACCTGGCCCAGGCCGACGCGTGGATCGTCCGGCGGGCCGACTGGAGCGACGGCAGCCACGTGTCGCTGGCGGTGGCCGACGACACCGACTCGACGCTGCTCGGGTCGGTGTCGGTGCACCAGATCCGGCACGACAACGCCGCCGTCGGCTACTGGACCACCGCCCCGGCCCGGGGCCGCGGCGTCGCCGGCCGGGCACTCCGTGCGCTCACCGACTGGGCCTTCACCCACCTCGACCTGCACCGGATCGAGCTGTGCCACGCGGTGGCCAACACCGCCTCCTGTCGGGTCGCCGGACGGGCCGGCTACCGCCTGGAGGGGACGCTGCGCGAGTCCCACCGCTACGGCGACGGCCACCGCCACGACGAACACCTGCACGCCCGCCTCGCCACCGACCTCTGACCCCCAACCCCACCACCCACCCCGTGCCCTCCAGCCCCGGCCCTGGCCCCAACCCCACCCACCCTGTGCCCCCAGCCCCGGGCCGACCCCCACCCACCGCATGCCCTCCAGCCCCGGTCCCGGCCCGACCCCCACCCGCCCCCACCGTTCGTCCGTGATCAAGAGGTTCACATGACCTGAACCTCTTGATCGCCGAGGGCATCGGCCGCCGGATCAGCGGGGCAGGGGAGGACCACCGGGTCGCCGGGGACGGGAGAGGGCCGCTGGATCAGTGGGGACGGGTGAAGGTGGCGGGGGGCTGGTTAGGGTCGACGGGTGGACGATCTGGACGTGCTCGACTGGCGGGAACGCACCGCCGCGCTGTACCTGTCCGACGACGACCTGACCGGGTTCCGGGCGGGCCGCGACGAGCTGTTCCGGACGCATCCGGCCAGCCCGATCCCCGGCGACGACCGGGCCGGCTTCCCCGGGCTGGACTGGTTCCCCCCGGATCCGACGGCGGTGGTCGAGGCTGCGCTGCGCCCCGCCTCCGGCACCGAGAGCATCGACACCGGCGGCCCGGACAGGGTGGTGCGCTACCGCCGCCTGGCGGTCGCCGACACGCCGTGGGGACCGCTGACGCTGTGGTGGATCGAGGCGTACGGCGGCGGGCTGTTCGTGCCCGTCCGCGACGGCACCAGCGGCCGGGAGACGTACGGCGGCGGGCGGTACCTCACCGACACGGTCAAGGGCACCTTCGGGCGGGGCCTGACCCTGCTGCCCGGCCGGCGGGTCCGCCTCGACGTCAACTATCTCTACAACCCGAGCTGCGCGTACGACGACACCTGGGCCTGCCCGCTCGCCCCGCCGGAGAACCGGGTCGACGCCCCGATCCGGGCCGGTGAACGGGCCTACTCTCGCCACGACCGCTGACCCTTCCGCGTCCTCGGATCCGCCTGCCTCCCCGCGAAAGACGGCCCTCCCCGCGCCAGGGGTGGTCCTCCACACAAGGGGCTGCCCTCCGCGCCGGAGGTGGTCCTCCGCGCCGCGCGGCCGGCAGGGTGTTCCCGCCGACCGGTGGCGTGGCGTCGTCCACGGGTCGACGTCGCCTTCTGGCCGAGCTGCCGGACGGTGCGCGGCTGGCGCACCAGGACGGTCCGGCCAGGGCGCACATCACCGACGACGCGGCAGAGATCGCCAGCCTGGAACGTCGGTGGGCTCGCATTGTCGGCGAGGCCCTGCCGCGGGCGTTGCTCGCCGCAAGATCGTGCTCTATCCACGATGTAGTGGCATCCAAGCTTTACGAGGCCACTACATCGTGGATAGAGCACGATCATGGCTGGTGGGCGGTTGGCGCACCAGGACGGTCCGGCCGGTGCCCGTCACCGACGACGCGACCGCCGCCCCGGCGCTGGGCGCGTCGGGGCGGCGGTGGACCGTCGCCGCCCGGGCCGCCGCCGACGCGGCCCCGGCGGGAGAGAGCCCGGTCGGTCAGCGGGCGGTGGCTCCGGTCGGGGTCAGGTGCATCCGGCCGAGCGCCTGCCGCGCCTGGTCGGCCAGTGCGGCGTCCACGGTGACCGCGTACTGGCCGGCGCGCAGCGAGCTGGCCGAGGTGAAGTCACGCTGGCCACCGGACATGGCGTGCGCGACCGCGCCGAACACGGCTCCCCAGATCGCGCCGATCACCAGCCCGACCAGGATCACCGCGAGCCAGTTGCCGACGGTGAAGATGCCGAACAACAGGCCGATGAAGAGACCGAACCACGCGCCGGTGCCCGCGCCCAGCAGGGCGGCCCGTCCCGTGGTGAGCCGGCCGAGCACCGTCTCCACCAGGGTGAGGTTGGTCCCGACGATCGCGGTGTGCTCCACCGGGAACCGGTTGTCCGCCAGGTAGTCCACCACCCGCTGGGCGGACGGATAGTCCGGGTACGCGCCGATCGTCACCGTGGGCGGGCCAGCCTGCGGGCCGTGCCCGTCCCCCGGGGGCGTCGCCGGTCGTCCGGCCGGACCGGACGGGAGGTGGTCGCCGCCCGGCATCCCGGGTCGCCAGGTGGCGCTCGGGTTCGCTGCTCTGGTCATGGCATCCTCCTTCGTCAACGACCGGCGTTCCCGGGGGTCCGGCGGCCTAACACCGGGCGGCCAGGCAATCCGGGGCACCGGGCGCTCCGGCGATCGGGAGCACCGGGCGGCCAGGCGGTCCGGCGGTCGGGGGCACCGGGCGGCCAGGCGCACCGGGCGATCCGGCGCACCGGGCGATCCGGCAATCCGGGGCACTGGGCGTTCCGGGACACTGGGCGGTCCGGCGGTCCGGCGGTCCGGGGCACCGGGCGGTCCGGCGGTCCGGGGCACCGGGCGGTCCGGTGGTCCGGGCTGGTCCGCCCACGACCCGTGGCCCGGCCTCCCGCGCCGGTGTGCGACATCCGGTGGCCGGGCCTCCCGGGCCGGTCGCCGACGACCCGGTCCGGGAGGACCTGTCGGGGCCGAGGCATGTGGCACCGGGTGCCCGGGTAACCCGGCACGTGGACAGCGGACGGATCAGCGAGCACGGCTTCCTGGCCGACGGCCGCAGCGCGGCGCTGGTGGACCGGCACGGCTCGGTCAACTGGTGGTGCCCCGCCCGGTTCGACAGCCCGTCGGTGTTCGGGCGGATTCTCGACGACCGGGCCGGTCACTGGTCGATCGCGCCCGAGGCCGACGACGTCCGGGTGTCCCGCTCCTATCTGGACGACTCGCTGGTGCTGCGGACCGTCTTCCACACCGGCACCGGATCGGTGGCGGTCACCGACGCCCTGGCGTTGGAGCCGGGCGCGCGTGGGCACGACATCGGCCTGCGCTCGCCCCGGGCGCTCGTCCGGGTGGTCGAGGGGCTGTCCGGCGTGGTGCCGGTGCGCGTCGAGTTCGTACCCCGATTCGAGTACGGCCGGGTCACCGCGTACCTGAAGCGGTCGGCCGGGCTGATCGACGCGGTGGCCGGCGCGTGCCGACTCAGCCTGCGCTCCGACGTGCCGCTGGCCTGCCGCGACGGCAACGCGACCGGTCGGGTGCCGGTCCGGGCCGGGGACACCCTGCGGTTCACCCTCGGGTACGCCCCGACCTACGACGGCCGCGATCCGGCTCTGCCCGACGCCGACCGGGCGGTCGCCGACGCGGTGGCCGGTTGGCGCTCCTGGGCCGACCTGCACGACTACCGGGGCCGCTACCGCGAGCAGGTGCGGCACAGCGCGATGGTGGTGCAGGGCATGACCTACCAGCCCAGCGGCGCGGTCGTCGCGGCGGCGACCACCTCGCTGCCGGAGCGACCGGGTGCGGACCGCAACTACGACTACCGGTTCGTCTGGGTCCGCGACTTCAGCCTCACCCTCCAGGCGCTGTGGCGCTCGGCCTGCCCCGACGAGGCCGACCGGCAGTTCTCCTGGGTGGCGCGGGCGATGGGTCGGATCGACGGCGGCCGGGTGCCGATCATGTACGGCGTCGAGGGCGAACGGGACCTCACCGAGCACCCCCTCGACCACCTGCGCGGGTACGCCGACAGCCGGCCGGTGCTCGTCGGCAACGACGCCTGGCGACAGCGGCAGAACGACGTGCTCGGCGAGGTCCTCGACGCCGCCTGGCTGATGCGGCACTACCTGGACCCGATGTCGCCCGACGTGCGGCACCTGCTGTGCGCCCTGGCCGACCAGGCGGCCCACAGCTGGCACCTGCCCGACTCCGGGATGTGGGAGACCCGCGACGCCGAACGGCACTACCTGTCGTCGAAGGTGCAGTGCTGGACGGCGTTGGACCGGGCGGTGCGCTTCGGCACCCGGCTGGGCGAGCCGGCCGACGTACGGCGGTGGGCGCGGGCCCGCGACGAGGTCCGCGCGGCGGTGCTGGAGCGGGGCTGGAACGACCGGCTCGGCGCGTACACCGGGGCCTTCGACTCCGACCGGTTGGACGCCTCGGTGCTGCTCATGCCGCTGGTCGGTTTCCTGCCGGCGGACGACCCGCGGATGCGTTCCACCATCGACGTGGTGGAGCGGCGGCTGTCGCGTAACGGCCTGCTGCGCCGCTTCGACGGTGACCCGGCCGGCTTCCTGATCTGCTCGTTCTGGCTGACCAGCTGCCTGGCCCTGGCCGGCGAGCAGGAGCGGGCCGTCCGGCTGTTCGAGCAGCTCGCCGGCCGGGTCAACGACCTCGGCCTGTACGCCGAGCAGATCGACCAGGACACCGGCGAGCAGGTGGGCAACTTCCCGCAGGCCTTCTCGCACATCGGCCTGATCAACGCGGCCGGATTGCTCACCGACGTGGCCGAGCGGCGGCGCGAGGTCTCGGCCGCGGACCGGCCGCACCTGGTGGCGACCGGGGCCGACGTCGTGGCGACGTCGACGCGCGCCGTGCCGACCGGCACGGCACCGACGGAGGGGGCACGCTGACGACCGGAGGTCACGGAGGTCATGGACGGCGACCTGATGCAGAATCAGGGCCAGGGCGCCTGGGCCGGACGGCCGCGCCCGGCCCCCGCCCCCGGCACCGGAAGGCCCGCCCGATGCGGCTGCTCATGATCGCGGACACCCACCTGCCCCGTCGCGCCCGGGACCTGCCGGACCAGGTCTGGGCGGCGGTGGACGCCGCCGACGTGGTGCTGCACGCCGGCGACTGGGTGGACGTGGCCCTGCTCGACCGGTTGGCCGACCGGGCGCGTCGACTGGTCGCCGTGTACGGCAACAACGACGGCCCCGACCTGCGGGCCCGGCTGCCCGAGGTGGCCGAGGTGGAGCTGGCCGGGCTGCGGGTGGCCGTGGTGCACGAGACCGGGCCGAAGACCGGGCGGGAACAGCGCTGCGCGGCCCGGTTCCGCGACCGGGACCTGCTCGTCTTCGGTCACTCGCACATCCCGTGGGACAGTGTCGCCCCGGGCGGCCTGCGGCTGCTCAACCCGGGCTCACCCACCGACCGGCGGGCCCAGCCGCACGCCACGTACCTGACCGCCGAGGTGGCGGCGGGGCAGCTCGACCGGGTCGTGCTGCACCGCCTGCCACCCCGCTGAGGTCACCGGCCCCGGCCGGTCTCCTCCTGCAACTCGTCGATCCGCCGGGACGCCTCCGCCTTGGTCAGGTCGTCCGGCACCTCCTCGCCGGCCTCCCGGGCGAGGGTGTGCAGGTACGACTCCTGGGCGGCGGTGGGCGGCTCGTCGCCGGTCACCCACTCCTCCGGGTCCTTGATCGCCCCACGTGGGTCGGGCTGCTGGCTGTTGCGGTCGGTCATCACGTCACCTCTCCTCGAACAGCCGTGCCAATACCCCGCCGGTCGCTCGGTCATGCCGCTCCCGGTGCATACGATCGACCGGTGGACTCGGATGTGATCGTGGTGGGTGCCGGCATCGCCGGCGTGGCGTGTGCCGGTGAGCTGGTCCGGGCGGGCGTACCGGTGGAGATCCGGGAACGCGGCCGGGTGGTTGGGGGCCGGATGGCCAGCAAGCGCTTCGACGGTCGCCCGGCCGACCTGGGGGCGGCGTACCTGACCGCCGACGACCCGGACTTCGTCGAGGTCGTCCGGCGCTGGCAGGCCGCCGGGCTGGTGCGGGAGTGGACCGACACCTTCGTCGCGTACGGCCCGGACGGCCGGCGGGAGGTGCCCGGACCGGTCCGCTGGGCCGCCCCGCGCGGCCTGCGTTCGCTGGTCGAGGCGCTGGCCCGGGAGGTGCCGGTGACCGTCGACCGGTGGGTGTCGACGGTCGAGCCGGGGCCGGTGGTGGACGGTCGGCCCGCCGCCGCGGTGGCGCTGTGCATGCCCGGCCCGCAGGCCGCCCTGCTGGTCGACCCGGCGCTGACCGGCGTCACCCGGGCCGCGGTACGGCAGCGGTGGTCACCGGTGCTCGCCGGGGTGCTGCACTTCCCGGCGCGGCGGTGGGCCGACTTCCGGGGCGCCTTCGTCAACGACCATCCGGTGCTCGCCCTGGTCTGCGACGACGGCGACCGGCGTGGGGACGCCGCCCCGGTGCTGGTTGCGCACACCACGCCGGAGTTCGCCGCCGGGCACCTGGCCCAGCCCAGCGACGCCGGGCCGGCGATCGAACAGGCCGTCCGCGACCTGCTCGGCCTGCCGGAACCGGCCGCGCAGGTGCACGTCCACCGGTGGACGTACGCCCGGCCGGTCGAGCCGGTCGCCGACGAGGGCTTCTTCCTCGACGACGACCGGGTCGCACTGGCCGGGGACGCCTTCGGCCGGCCCCGGGTGCAGAGCGCCTGGCGGTCCGGCCGCGACCTGGGCCGGGAACTCGCCCGGCGACTCGCCACCACCGGCTGAGCCGGCTGGTCAGCCCCGGGCGGGCGGCTGAACCGGCCGGTCAACCCTGGGTGGTCGGCTCAGCCGGCCGGTCAGCCGCGGGCGCCGTCCAGTGCCGGCTCGTCGTGCCGATCCCGCTCGGACGGGTCGGCGGTGCGCTCGCCGGCCCGGTCCAGCAACTGCATCACCGGCGTGGCGGCCATCCCGTGCACCACCACCGAGACGACCACCACCAGGCCGACCGTCGCCCAGATCAGGTCCGCCTGGGCGAAGTCCGCCTTGGTGGTGGCGTACGCCAGGTAGTAGAACGAGCCGACGCCCCGGATGCCGAACGACGCGATCACCCAGTGCTCGGCCGGTCGACCCGGTGCGCCGCGGAGCGACAGCCAACCGACCAGCGGCCGGACGACGAAGACCAGGGCCAGCCCGACCGCCGCCGCCTGCCAGGTGAGCGGGGCGAGCAGGCCGGTGATCACCGCGCCGCCGAAGAGCAGCAGCAGCAGGACGGTCAGCAGGCGTTCGGTCTGCTCGGCGAAGTCGTGCAGCACGGCGTGGAACTCGTGGGTCCGCTCGGCGGCCCGGATCGCCCGCGCGGCGACGAAGACGGCCAGGAACCCGTACCCGCCGACCACCTCCACCAGCCCGTACGCCAGGAAGGTGGCGGCCAGCGCGAGGAAGCCCTCGGCGTGCCGGGCCAGCCGCAACTCGCTCGGAGCGCGGAAGAAGAGCTTGCCCAGCAGCCAACCGATCAGCAGGCCGCCGCCGACACCGACGGCCAGCTTGTAGAGCACGTCGACGGTGAACCACTCGGCGAACCAGCCGGCCGGGGCCAGCCCGGCGGTGGCGATCGCGATGGCCGCGTAGACGAACGGGAAGGCGAGGCCGTCGTTGAGGCCGGCTTCGGAGGTCAGCGCGAAGCGCACCTCGTCCTCGGAGTCCTCGGCGTCGGTGGGTTCGCCCACCTGGACGTCCGAGGCGAGCACCGGGTCGGTCGGGGCGAGGGCCGCGCCGAGCAGCAGCGCGGCGGCCGGCACCAGCCCCGCCCACCACCAGCCCAGCAGCGCCACCGCCGCGATGCAGATCGGCATCGCGATGGCCAGCAACCGCCAGGTGGACGACCAGCGTTTCCAGCTCAACGGTCGGTCGATCTTCAAGCCGGCACCCATCAGCGCCACGATCACGCCGATCTCGGTCAGGTGGGTGGCGACCTGCGGGTAGCGCAGCGGGTCCGGCGCGGGCAGGCCGAGGGGCAGGGCGAAGACCAGCATCCCGAGGCCGAGGAACGCTATCGGCATGGACAGCGGGCGGCGCTCCAGCAGTCGGGGGAGCACCCCGGCCAGCAGGGCACCCGCCCCCACCAGCGCGAACTCGACATCGACCAGTTCCACCCCGACCACCTCTCACCCCCGGCCACGGGTGTGGGCGGGGGTGGGACTGTGCCCCGTCGATGGCCGGGCTAAGCCTGGGTGTCCGGCTTGTCCCCGAGCCGCTGCCCAGGCAGGCAAGATCGCGCTACTTCCAGGTTGTAGTGGTCTACGGCCGTGGCGAGGCCACTACTCCATTGTTCGAGCGTGACCTCGTACGGACTCCGGCGGGGACGGCCGACGCCGCCGGCGAGGGATCGGTCCGCAGCCGGGGGCCGACCGGGTGCGCCGGCGGGGAGTCCCGATCAGGCCGGGGGCAGCAGGATCTCGAACCAGACCGTCGAGCCGCGTACGGTCGGGTCGGTGCCCCAGGCGTCGGAGAGCTGTTCGATCAGCCCGAGCCCCCGGCCCCGGCTGCTCAGCGTGTCGGTCTGGGCCCGGGTCACGGTGCCCCGGGTGCCGGAGTCGGCCACCGACACCAGCAGCCGTTCCGGGCTGAGGTCGATCTCCACCCGGGCGGCGGTGCCGGCGTGCAGCAGCGCGTTGGTGGTCAGCTCGCTGGTGCACAGCACCGCCGCGCCGATCACCGCCTCGGGCACCTGCCACTCGGCGAGCTGCGCGGTCATCCAGTGCCGGACCCGGCTCGGCGCGGTCGGTTCGGCCGGCATCTCCATCCCGGCGGAACGGCTCGGCCGGAGCGCGTGTTCGACCGCGAGCACCGCCACGTCGTCCTCGGTGGTGCCGCCCACCGCGCCGGTGGCGACCGCGCAGAGCGCCCGGGGGTCACCGCTGGTCGCGCCGGCGACCGCCGCCACCAGCCCGGCCATGCCGGCGGTGAGGCTCTGCCGCCGCCGCTCGACCACCCCGTCGCTGTAGAGCAGCAGGGTGTCACCGGGGACGAACGGCACGGTGGCGGTGCGGGGCCGGCAGCCCAGGCCCAGCGGTGCGCCGGTCGGCAGCTCGACGAAGGTGGCGGTGGCGACGCCGTCCGGCCCGCTGCGCCGGATCAACGGCGGGGGGTGCCCGGCGCTGGCCAGGGTGATCTCACCCCGGTCGGCGTCGACCACCCCGAAGGCCACCGTCACGAACAGTTCGTGGGTGCCGGTCTCGGTGCCCAGGCTGGCCACCAGCCGGTCCAGCCCGGCCAGCACCGCGTCCGGTCGGGGGTCGGTCAGCGCCAGCGCCCGCAGCGCCGCGCGCACCTGTCCCATCCGGGCCGCGGCCTGCACGTCGTGCCCGGCGACGTCGCCGAGCACCACGCCCAGGTCGCCGGAGGGCAGCAGGAAGGCGTCGTAGAAGTCGCCACCGGCGGCGTTGCCGTCGACACCCGGGTCGTACCGGGCGGCGATCCGCAGCCGGGGCAGCGCCGGTAGCTGTTCCGGCAGCATGCTGCGTTGCAACAGCTGCGCCGTGCCGTGCTGGGTCTCGAACCGGCGGGCCCGCTCGGCCGCCTGGCCGATCAGCTCGGCCGAGGCGGCCAGCAGCGCCCGCTCCGCCGCCGACCAGCCGTGCGGGGCCTGGTAGCCGACGGCCAGTCCGCCCCGGATCACCGACGAGCGCAGCGGCAGCGCGGCCAGCGACCGGATCTTCTGGTCGTGCCGGTCGACCGCGGTGTCCCGCAGCGGTTGGCCGTCCCCGGCGAAGAAGGGCACCCCGCTGCGGGCGCCGACCACCACCGGCGAGGTGGTGTCCGGCGGGACGGGTCGCCACAGCGGTGGCAGCCGCTCGTCGGCCTCGTCGAGCAGCTCGCCCCGGATCCGGCGGACCAGCCGCCAGGCGGGGCCGTCGTCGACCGCGAAGGACACCTGGTCGGCGTCGAAGGAGTGCAGCGCGTAGCGCAACGTCACCCGGGCCACGTCGTCCAGGGTGAGGGTGCCCGACAGCGCCGCGGCGAAGTCGGACAGGCTCTGCAACTGCTGGGTGAGCTGGCTGGTCTGGGCGGCGACGGTGAGCACGCCGACGATCCGGCCGGTGCTGTCGCGTACCGGGGAGTGCCCCCGGGTGAAGACCGCGTGGTCGCCGGTGGCCTGCTGGTGGACCGGGAGCACCGATTCCCGCTGGAGGAACGACTCGCCGTGCCGGTAGGCCCGTTCGATCACCTCGCCGACGCCGGGGGAGTGCCACAGGTCGGCGTACACCTCGGGGGCCGGTCGGCCCAGCGCGCCGGGGTGCCGCTCGCCGATCACCTCCGCGTACGCCTGGTTGTAGAGCAGGACGAGGTCGTCGCCGTAGTACAGCGCCATCGGCACGGGGGAGGACAGGATCACGTCCACCAGCCCGCGGACCGTCACGTCCCAGCCCTGGGGCGGACCCAGCGGGGTGTCGGCCCACGGGTGTGCCCGCACGGCCGCCACCTCCGGTGAGACCCCGGCGGAACCCGGTACGGGGGCTGATGACGTCGGGGCCCGCCCGACCGTGCCTGGCATGTCCGCAGCCTATCCGGAGCCGTCCCGGGGTGAACCGATCGTGCCCCGCGCGACCCGGGCGACGCCGCTGCCCGGAGTCGTTCGTGCAGTTCACGAGCTATTTGGTGCGGCATGTCGGGAAAATCCGTACGGGTTCTGCGGCGTGCTGCTCCGACGGACGGGTAACCGGGCGGCGCAGTCCATTGGACAGGAGGGACATCATGCCGGAAACCCTTGCGGTCAGGCAGGTCGACATCGGTAGCGCCTTGACCGACATGTGGCGGTCGGTGCTGCTGTTCGTACCGAGGGCCATCGCGTTCGTCGTCATCCTCGTGGTGGGCTGGCTCATCGCCCGCGCGGTACTCAAGATCGTGGACGCGGCGCTGGAACGGGTGGGCTTCGACCGGGCGGTCGAACGGGGCGGGATCAGACGCGCGTTGGAGAGAACCAGGTACGACGCCAGTGACATCCTGGCGCGACTCGCGTACTACGCGGTGCTGCTGTTCACCCTGCAGTTCGCCTTCGGGGTGTGGGGACCGAACGCGATCAGCGACCTCATCCGGGGGGTGGTGGCCTGGCTGCCGCGGGCGTTCGTCGCGATCGTCATCGTGGTCGTCGCCGCCGCGATCGCCAACGCCGTCCGGGACCTGGTCTCCGGGGCGCTCGGCGGCCTGTCGTACGGCAAGGTGCTGGCCGACCTGACGGCCGTCTTCATCCTGGCCCTCGGGGTGATCGCCGCGCTGAACCAGGTCGGCATCGCCACCACGGTCACCACGCCGGTCCTGATCGCGGTGCTCGCCACCGTGGCCGGCATCCTGATCGTCGGTGTCGGTGGTGGTCTGGTCAAGCCGATGCAGTCCCGCTGGGACGGCTGGCTCGACCGGGCGGCCGAGGAGTCGCGGGCTGTCCAGGAGCACCGGCGGGCCCGCACGGCCGGGCAGGGCGACATGAACCGGCAGATGGCCGACCGGGCCGGCGAGCGGACGCAGGGCACGCCGCGCGTCGAGGAGGCCCGGACGATGGCCGGTGGTCGGGGCACCTACCAGTCGGGTGCCCCGGGTGACGAGACCCAGCAGTTCGGTCGACCGGGTAGCTGAGTCCCGGCGTACCACCGGGAGGGTGTCCGCGGTGCGGACGCCCTCCCGTGCCGTCCCGAGGGCGACGGGCCGGGGTCGTCAGGCCGGTTCGAGGTGCCGGGGATCGAGGGTGCGGGCCAGCAGGCAGACCGCGACCAGGCGGGTCAGCGCCCAGTCCGGGGCGGTGAAGTCGGCCGCGCCGTCGGGGAGCAGGCCGTGGGCGCGGGCGGTGTCGTGGAGCCCTTCGGCGTAGCCGGCCAGGGCCGCCACGGTCAGCGGCCGGCGGTCACCGTCGAGGCTGTCCCGGACCGCCGCGGCGTGCTGGTCGACCAGCGCGAGCAGGCCGGGCCGGGCTGCTGCGGCGGCGAGGCCGGGAGCACCGACCGAGGCGGTGAGCAGGGCCAGCCGGGAGCGCGCCGCGCTCACGGCGGTCCGGGTCGCGACCTGGGGGTACGGCACTCGCATGGGGACCGAGGTTAACCACCGGGTAACCGGCACGGAGTCGGTCGCCCGGCCGGTACCGACGCCCCCTCCGGCCGACCGGCCTCCCCCACGGGGACCGACCCGGTCCCCGGCGGACAGAGCGGAAACCGTGCGCACCGGTCGCCTCCGCCGCCGGGGCGGGCAGCATCGGGACGGCCACGCCATCCGGGCGTCGACCGGACGACGACCCCGGGGGCGGATCCGGGGCCGCCCCGGACGTCCCGCCCGGCCGGGCCGGCGGGGGACCGGGTGCCGGCCGCTCTCAGGGGGTCAGCGACCCGAGCAGGACGGTGCCGGTGCAGGGCAGTTGCCCGACGTTGCCGACGGTCAGGAGGTACTGCCGCTGGGTGGTGCCGTCCGGGTCGACCCGTTGGACGTACTGGCTCCGGGTCACCTCCAGCTGACAGGCGGTGCCGCCACCGGCACCCGTCGGGGACAGCCCGGGCAGGTAGACCGCGCTCAGCGGGTTGGCGTTGTTCCAGGTCCAGCTCGCCGAGGCGCCGACGGCCAGGGTGCCGGTCGACCACGAGGCCGACGGGCCGGTCTGGGCGAGCTGGAACTGCCCGGAGCAGGCGATCGTGCCGATGTTGCGGAGCACGAAGTAGAACTTCCGTACCCCGTCCGTTTCCTGCCGGTACCAGCTGCGGGTGACCTCGAGCTGGCAGGGGGCCGTCGCGGTCGCCCCGGTCGGGGTGAGCCCCAGCAGGTACGACACCGTCGGGGCGATCTGCTCCACCCAGCCGTAGTTGCCGCTGGCCCCGGGCGTCAACGTGCCGGTCGACCAGGTGTGGGTGGGCGTGCGCCAGGACAGCAGGACGGTGGCCGCGCAGCTTAGCGTGCCGCTGTTGCGGACCACGAAGTGGAAGCGCCGCTCGCCGCCGGGCTGCCGGGAGTACCAGCTCCGGGTCACCTCGAACGCGCACGGGGCTGCGGAGTTGGCCCCGGTCGGGGAGAAACCCACCTGGTAGGCGGCGTCGAGCGGGTTGGCGTTGTTCCACACCCAGCCCTGGGTGGCACCGGCGGCGACCGGGCCGGTGGACCAGGACGCCTGCTGCGCGGCGCTGCGGGTGACCGCCCGGTCCCGGGCGTCGTGTTCACCGCCGGGCGGGGCGGCCGAGGCCGGCACCGGGGCGGACAGCACGGCCGCCAGCAGGACCGGCAACCACAGCCACACCGTCGGTCGTCTGGTCATGGTGGGCGCTCCTCGACGGTCGGGCCGGCGGTGCGGAGATCCGGACGGCATGACGACAAGGTCGCACAGGCACGGCCGGCGTGGCGGGGCCGATATCCGACAGTGCGCGACCGTCCCCGGGGCGGCCCGTCGTCGCTACAGTCCAGGTCCCGCCCGGAAGGAATCCCGCCGATGGCAATGTCTCGTACGGTCCGCCGGTGGTGGGGCGTGCGCCTCGCCGGCACCATCGTGGTGGCGCTCGCCGCGCCGCTGCCGCACGCCGGGTCGGCGGTCGCCGGCACCGCGCTCGGCGACGGCGAGGTGCTCATCGCCCGCACCGCGCAGGACTACACCTACCGCACCTACCAACGGCGCTGGTCCGTGGTCGCCGTGCAGCCCGCCGCGACCGCCGACTGGGACCTGACCCTGCGGGACGCCGACGGCGTCACCCTGGCCACGAGCTGGTACGGCCTCGGGCGGACCGACTTCGTGGTGGTCGACTCCACCGCCGGGCACCGGCCGCTCGGCGGATACACCGCCTCGGTCAGCGCGTACGCGCCCGGCCCGTACTGGGTGCAGCAGCGCACCGACACCGTGACGCTCACCCTGCCGCCGGTGACCCACTCCGGCACCACCGGAGCCGCCGACCCCGACCTGGCCTTCTCCAGCCTGGTCGACCAGGAGGTGGTGACCGTCGCCGACCTCTACCTGACGGCGGGGGAGTCCTTCTGGGCCAACACCACGACCGCCGCGTCCTCGCTGCTGCTGGCGGAGAGCGACCCGGCCGATCCGGCGACCTTCGTCCAGAGCCGGGCCACCGTCGCGGCCCGGCAGCACACCCAGGTCCTCGACGGCTGCACGCTCTATACGGCGCAACGCACCGGGTGGCACGCCCTGGTCCAGATCGGCGACCGGTCGCCGAGCACCCACGTGCCGACCCAGGGCACCGGGTACGCCCTGCACCGGGTCGATCCGGCCCGACCGCTCGGTTGCCCGCAGCGGGAGTTCCCCGGCCCGACCCCGTGACAGGTGGGGCCGGACGGGTCAGTCCGCGGAGGTGGCGTCGGCCGGGCGGCGACGGCCGGCGTCGTCGGCGATGATCACGGTGGCCACCATGAGCGCGACGCAGAGGCTGAACAACCACGAGTCGTCGGTGGCGAACCTGGCGGCGACCGGAGCCTGGACGGCGGCGAGCAGGAAGCCGAGCCAAGCCAGTCGGCGCTGACGAGGGGTGAGGAAACCGGAGCCCTGTTGCATCCCGAAAGTCTTGCGCGACCGCCTCGGATTGCGGTCAGCCGAACGGTGGATTCTGGACGACCTGTCCGGATTCCCGCCCGTCAGGGCGTCCCGGTCTGCCGGTTCGGGGGAGGCGATCGTCACCTCGACCTGTTAGCGATGATGCGGCAGGATGAGCTGTTGTGGCCGTCGCCCCGCCCCGCACCTCGCTGCTCGTGCTCGCCTACCTCGCCTTCGTCAGCCTCGGCCTGCCCGACGGCCTGCTCGGCGTCGGTTGGCCCTCGATCAGCGCCGAACTCGGCGTGCCGACCGGAGCGGTCGGACTGATCCTCACCGCCGGCACGATCGGCTACCTCACCTCCAGCGTGCTCGCCGGGTTCACCCTCGCCCGGCTCGGCGTGGGCCGGCTGCTCGCCGGCAGCACCCTGCTGGCCAGCCTGGCCCTGACCGGGTACGCCACCGCGCCGACCCTGACCGTGCTGATCTGCTGCGCGCTGGTGCTCGGCCTCGGCTCCGGGGCGGTCGACTCCGGGCTCAACGCCTACGCCGCCGGCGCGTTCGGCCCCCGGCACATGAACTGGATCCACGCCTTCTTCGGCCTCGGCGTGGCGATCGGTCCGCTGGTGATGACCGCGATGCTGACCACCGGCGCGGGCTGGCGCTGGGCGTACGCGGTCACCGCCGTCACCCAGCTCGCCCTGGCCACCGCGTTCGCGCTCACCGTCCGCGCCTGGCGGGACCGTACCGGCGGGTCGGCGGCGTCGGTCGCCGCCGGGGACGACGACCCCACCGCGCGGCCGGGAGACCCGGCGCAGGCCGGGGTCCGGATCCGGGAGACGCTGCGGCTGCCCGCCGTGTGGTTCGGCGCGCTCGCCTTCGCCGTCTACGTGTCGATCGAGGTGTCCGCCGGGCTCTACTCGTTCCTGCTGCTCACCGAGGGGCGAGGGCTGCCCGACGTGACCGCCGGGGTGTGCGTCTCCGGCTACTGGGGCAGCCTGTTCGTGGGCCGGGTGGTGCAGGGGCTGGTCGCCGAGCGGCTCGGCACCGCGCGGGTGCTGCGGGGCAGCCTGCTGGGGATGGCGGCCGGGGCGGCGCTGATCGCGCTGCCCGCCCCGGGCGCGGTGACGGTGGCCGGCCTGCTGGTCCTCGGCTTCGCCGCCGCGCCGGTGTTCCCGCTGCTCACCCTCAGTACCGCCGAGCGGGTCGGCCGGGAGCACGCGGACCGGGTGATCGGCGTGCAGATCGGCGCCGCCGGGCTCGGAGCGGCGCTCATCCCGGCGGGGATCGGGGTGCTGCTCGGCGTCACCTCGGCGCGGCTGCTCGGGCCGGCGCTGACGGTCCTGGCGGTGGCGCTGCTGGCGGCGCACGCGGCGGCCAACCGCCGCGCCGTCCCGTCGCTCCCGCCCTGACCCGCCAGAGGTCTGACCCGCCCGCTGTCCCGTCGCCCGCTCCGCTGCGCCGGCCCGACAACCGCCGCTCCGCTGCGCTCGGCCCGACAACCGCCGATCCGCCACGGCGTTCCGTCGTCCACCGGCTGATCCGGGGTGCGCCGGCCGGCGGGGTCCGGCGGCGGTCGGGACGCGACGCCGGGGTCACATCGTGTCGGGGCCGGTCCGTCCGGTCGTGGAGGGGCGGTAGGCGCGCTCGGTGTCGGTCATCTCCCGTCGTTCGGCCGCCGGGCCGGCTCCCCGGTCCACCGGCTCGGGACCGTGCCCGAAGGCGGCCTCCTCGCCCGCGTCGTTGCCGGTCGCGTCGTCGGCCTGCCCGTCGATGGTGGACCGCGCGATCGCCCGGTCCAGCTCCTCCAGCGGCGTCTTCTGCTCGTCCCGCCAGACCCTGCCGTCGTCGTCCGTCATGTCATCGCGGTACCCCGCCCCGATGATCGCAAACGGCCGGTCCGCGAGAGGGGCCACCGAATCCGGGACCGCGCCACCGCGTCGGGACCGTTGACGGCCGCCGGGACCGTTGACGGCCGGCCGCCGGGACCGTTCGCGGCCGTCGGGACCGTTGACCGCCGCCGGTGACGCTGGTGGCCACGGGAAACGCTGACGGCCGCCGGGGGGCCGGCGGCCGTCGGTGGATCTCCGGGATCCGGTGGGATCCGGGGTCGGTGTGCGGGGTGGGGATCAGGGCTGCGGGCGGTCCACCGACCCGCGCCACGCCCCGGTCTCCTGACCGCGACGCTCGATGAACTGCTTGAACCGCTCCAGGTCGCCCTTGGCCCGCCGGTCGACCACGCCCAGCTTGTCGCCGGCCTGCTCGACCACGCCGTGCGGCTCGAAGTCCATCTGGAGGGTCACCCGGGTGTTGCTCTCGTCGAGGCGGTGGAACGTCACCACGCCGGCCTGCTGGGTGCCGCCGGTCGACTTCCAGGCCACCCGCTCGTCGGGCAGCTGCTCGGTGATCTCGGCGTCGAACTCGCGCTTGACCCCGGCGATCTCCACCGTCCAGTGGGTCATCGTCTCCGACAACTGCCGGACCTCCTGGACCCCCTCCATGAAGTGCGGGAACTCCTCGAACTGGGTCCACTGGTCGTATGCCGTCCGTACCGGTACGGACACGTCCACGTGCTCGATAACGCCGCTCATGTCACATCCTCCTCTGCCCGCTGGTGGTGGTCCGGATCGTGGGCCGATCCGGTCACCAGCGCGTCGTCTCGTTGCGGTGCCCGAGTGCGGCCCACACCTCGGAAATCGTCTGGTACCGGGTGCCCTCCGGCAGGCGTTCGAGGGCGGCCACGAGGTCGTCCGGGGCGTCGTTCTCCCGGGCGTTGGCGATCAGGGCCAGTCGGTCGCCGGGCAGGGCCGCCATCGTGATGAACCGGCCCAACCGGCTGCGTGCCTCCACGTCCTCCGAGGTCATCCCCTGCGGGGTGCCGGTCCGCAGGTCGCCCGCCGGGGCCGTGGTGGCACCCGGCTGGTCCTCGCCGGCCGGCTCCGCCTCCCGGAACTCCTCGACCCGCGAGCCCCCGGTGCCCGGCCCCTGGACGAGGCCGCTGACCTCCTGGCCCATCTGGTCGTCGACCCTCGGTGCGTGCTTGCTGCTGCCACGGTCCATGTCTGGTGTGCTACCCGCAGCCGTGCCGGGGAAACGCCGAACCGGACAGCGGACCCGGCAACCGGTCACGAAGCGGCGGTGGACTTCGGCGGCAGCACCGGCTCGCCCGGATCCTCCCGGCCCGCCTGGAGCTGCCGTCCCCGCTGCAACTCGGCGTTGATCTGCACCCCGAACATCAGCGCCGAGTTGGACAGGTACAACCACACCAGGAAGGCGATCACCGCGCCCAGGCTGCCGTAGGTGACGTCGTACGAGCCGAAGTTGGCCACGTAGAGGCCGAAGCCGAAGGAGACGACGATCCAGGAGAACAGGGCCACCGCCCCGCCCGGGGTGAGCCAGCGGAACCGGGGCTGCCGGACGTTCGGCGCGATCCAGAACATCAGCGACAGCAGGGTCATCATCACCAGGGCCAGCACCGGCCACTTCGCGACGCTCCACATCGTCCGGGCCAGCCCACCGGCACCCACCAGGTCACCCACCGCGTCGGCAACCGGGCCGCTGACGATCAGGCCCACCGCCACCACCGCCAGCAGCACCAGCGACAGCGCGGCCAGGCCGATCTGCAACGGGCGCAGCCGGTAGAACGGGCGGCCCTCCGCGACCCCGTAGATCGCGTTGGAGGCCCGGGTGAACGCGCCGATGAACCCGGACGCCGACCACAACGCGCCCGCCAAGCCGAAGCTGAGCAGCACCTTCGTCCCGCTCTGCTGCTCGACCACCGTGCGCACCACCGAGACGAAACCCTCGTTGCCGACCACCGAGCCGGCCCCGATGTCGCGGGCCAGGTCCAGCACCGTGTCCACGGTCCGTTCACCGTCGGACACCAGCCCGACCAGGGCCACCACCACGACGGTGGACGGGAACAGGGCGAGCACCCCGTAGTAGGTCAGCGCCGCCGCCCAGTCGGCGCAGTTGTCCCTCACGAAACCCTGCCCACTGCGGACCAGCACGCCCCGCCAGGTGGACCAGCTCAACTGACGCACCCGGCGGGGCATCGGTACCCCCGGCCCGTCACCGGCGACCGTGGTCGGCTCCGTCGTCGCTGCCATGTCCGGCTCCTCGTCCACCCGACGACCCCGGCGGACCCGACGTCCGGCGCGCGTCTGGGCCGGGCGGTACCCGACGGCCGAAATCGACAAACCCGACGCCGGTGTTTGCCGGTGCGGGCGCCGGGAACCGTGCAGACAGGAAGTCAGACAACCGGTGCGGAGGAGGACGAGATGCCCGGACGCGAGGTACTGCCCAGCACCCTGCGACGCTCCCCGGAGAAGGCGCGACGCACCTGGGTGAAGACGCACGACTCGGCGGTCGAGACCTACGGCGAGGGGGAGCGGGCGCACCGCGCCGCCTTCGCCGCCGTCAAGCACAGCTTCGAGAAGGTCGGCGACCACTGGGAGCCGAAGGGACGCAAGGGCCCCAGCGACCGGCAGGCGGCCGGCGGCGGCCCGGCCCGACGTGCCCCCACCGCCGGTGGGGTGGACGCCAACGCCACCAAGGACCACCTGATGCAGGTGGCCAGGAAACTGGACGTGCCCGGCCGTAGCCGGATGACCAAGCCGGAACTGGTCAAGGCCATCGAGAAGGCCAACGACCGGGCCACCCGCAAGGCCCGCGGCGACTGACCGGGGGTACGCGCGGCACGCGGGCCGCCCCGATCCGGGGCGGCCCCCGCCCACCAGCCTGGGCGGCCCGGTTCACCAGTGGCCGCCGCCCGGTGCCTCCAGGTGGACCGCCTTGACCGTGGTGAACTCGTCCAGCAGCTCCGGGCCGTACCCGAAGCCCTGGCCGCTGCCCCGGCGTGGCTGCGCGGCACCGCCCGGGGCGCCCCCGAACACCGCGTTGACCTTCACGGTGCCCACCGGCAGCTCCCGCCAGGCCCGTTGGGCGTGGCTCATCGACCCGGTCAGCACCGTCGCGGCCAGCCCGTACGGCGAGTCGGCGGCGCACCGCAGCGCCTCGCTGAACGAGTCCACCGTCACCACCGCCGCCACCGGCCCGAACGTCTCCTCCCGGACCAGGGGCATCTCCTGGCGGCAGTCGGCGACCACCGTCGCCGGATAGAACGCCCCCGGCCCCTCCGGCAGCACCCCGCCGACGCGCAGCGTCGCCCCCTGCGCCACCGCCGCCGTGACCTGGCCGTGCACCCGGTCGCGGTGCCGCCGGTCCACCACCGGACCCAGCTCGGTGGCCGGGTCGCGCCCCGGCCCGACGACCAGCGCCCCGGCCCGCTGCACCAGCGCGTCGAGGAAGTCCTCGGCGACGTCCCGGTGCGCGTAGATCCGCTCGACCGCCACGCAGAGCTGCCCGGCGTTGGCGAACGCGCCCTGGGCCGCCTGGGCCGCCGCCCAGCCCGGATCCACCCCGGCGTCGACCACCAACGGGTCGCTGCCACCGTTCTCCAGCAGCGCCTTGGCCCCGGTGCGGGCGCAGGCCGCGGCGATCGTCCGGCCGGTCGCGGTGGACCCGACGTGCGCGACCACGTCCACCGGCTGCGCGGCCAGCGCCGCACCCACCTCCGCGCCCCCGGTCAGCAGGGAGAGCACCCCCGCCGGGAGCACCCCGTCGAGGAGCCGGGCCAGCAGCCAGCCGGTGACCGGGGTGCGCTCGCTCGGCTTGTACAGCACCACGTTGCCGGTGACCAGGGCCGCGCCGAGCAGGCCGCAGGAGACCGCCACCGGGTCGTTCCACGGGGTGATCGCGGCGACCACCCCGCGCGGCTGCGGCGTCATGAAGTCGAGCGCCTCGGTGCCGCCGTGCAGCGTCCGGCCGCCACGCACCGGGGCCAGTTCGGCGTACTGGCGCAGGGTACCGACACCGGCCGCCACCCCGCCCCGGGCGTCGCCCAGCGGCTTGCCCATCTCCGCCGTCGTCGCGGCGGCCAGTTCGTGGGCCGACGCCGCCACCGCTTCCGCCGCCTCGTGCAGCAGGTGCGCCCGCTGCGCGGTCGGGGTGGCCGCCCATTCGGCCGCCGCCTCGCGGGCCGCCCCGACCGCCTTGGCCACCTCGTCGGCCGTCGCCACCGGCACCGTGCCGACCGGCGTGCCGTCGGCCGGATCGTGGACGGTCAGCTCGCCGCCCGTGCCGCCGGCACCCCATACCCCACCGATGAGTTGCTCCACCCGGTACATGCGGCGGGATGCCCGGCTCCCGGCGAAGCAAACACGTTTCGCCCGGTTGCCGGCCGGGTAGCCGGATCCGATGATCCCGCCCGGCACGGACACCGCGGACGCCGTCGTCATCGGCGCCGGCCACAACGGCCTGGTGGCCGCCAACCTGCTCGCCGACGCCGGCTGGGACGTCCTGGTGCTGGAGGCGACCGCCGCGCCCGGCGGGGCGGTCCGCTCCGCCGAGGTGACCGCCCCCGGCTACCTCAGCGACCTGTACAGCTCCTTCTACCCCCTCGGGTACGCCTCCCCGGTGCTCGGCGGTCTCGACCTGCCCCGGTACGGGCTGGACTGGACGCACGCCCCCGACGTGCTGGCCCACCTGCTGCCCGACGGCCGGGCCGCCGTGATCAACCGGGACATCGACCGCACCGCCGCCTCGCTGGAGGAGTTCGCCCCCGGCGACGGCGACCGCTGGCGGCACGCCTACGCCGACTGGGCGCAGGTGGCCGGACCGATGCTCGACGCGATCACCACCCCCTTCCCCCCGGTCCGCGGCGGGCTGGGCCTGCTGCGCCGGCTGCGGGTCGGCGGCGCGCTGCGGCTGGGCCGCCGACTGGTCCTGCCGGTGCGCAAACTCGGCTCGGAGCTGTTCACCGGGGAGGGCGGCCCGGCGCTGCTGGCCGGCTGCGCCCTGCACACCGACCTGTCCCCCGAGGAGGCCGGTTCCGGCGTCTACGGCTGGCTGCTGGCCATGCTCGGCCAGCAGGTCGGCTGGCCGGTGCCGGTCGGCGGCGCGCAGCGGATCACCGACGCGCTGGTGGCCCGGCTCGCCGAGCGGGGCGGCCGGATCTCCTACCGGGCCGAGGTCGACCGGGTGCTGACCGCCCGGGGCCGGGCGGTCGGGGTCCGCACCGTCGGCGGGCAGCTGTGGCGGGCCCGCCGGGCGGTGCTCGCCGACGTGCCCGCCCCCGCCCTCTACCTGGACCTGGTGGGCGCGGCGCTGCTGCCACCCCGGCTGGTGGAGGACCTGGCCCACTTCCGGTGGGACGGCTCCACCCTCAAGGTCGACTGGGCGCTGTCCGCCCCGGTGCCGTGGACCAACCCGGCGGTGGCCGGCGCGGGCACCGTGCACCTGGGCGCCGATCTCGACGGGCTCACCACCTACTCCGCCGAGCTGGCCCGGGGTGAGCTCCCGACGACCCCGTTCCTGCTGGTCGGGCAGATGACCACCGCCGACCCGACGCACTCGCCGGCCGGCACCGAATCGCTGTGGGCGTACACCCACCTGCCGTTCCGGCGGGACTGGCGGGCCGAGGACATCGCCCGGCAGGTGGAACGGATGGAGGACGTGCTGGAGGCCGCCGCCCCGGGTTTCCGCAGCCGGATCGTCGGTCGGCACGTGGCCGGGCCGGCCGAGTTGGAGAAGGGCGACCCGAGCCTGGTCGGCGGGGCGTTGGGCGGCGGCACCGCGGCGGCGTACCAGCAGCTGTTCCTGCGCCCGATCCCCGGCCTGGGTCGGGCCGACACCCCGGTCGACCGGCTCTACCTGGCCAGCGCGTCGGCGCACCCCGGCGGCGGGGTGCACGGCGCACCCGGGGCGAACGCCGCCCGGGCGGCCCTGGCCCGCGACCGTGCCGTCACCGGCGGCCTGTACGCGGGCCTGATCGACGCCGCGCACCGGGCGGTCTACCGCTGACCCGCGCTTGCGGGGCGGCGGCCCGGCCCGGGGTCGCCCCGCGATCTCCCCAGCCGGCCGTCCCGGGGAGGGTCCGCCCCGGTGCCTGCACCGACCGGTCGTCCCGCAGGCAACGCCCCGGCACCGGCCCGGCTCGTGCTGACCGGGCCGGGCCGGGGGCGATCAGGAGTCGAGGTTGCGGTGCCGGGTGCGCAGCTTGAACGGCATCAGCGCACTCTCCACCTTGGTCGCGGTGGTCATCTTGGACGCGCCGTCGCGGCGCTCCTCGAACCGGATCGGCACCTCCAGGATGGTGTGCCCCAGCTTGGTGGCCAGATAGTGCATCTCCACCTGGAAGCTGTAACCGTTCGACTGCACCCGGTTCAGGTCGATGTCGCGCAGCGCGTCCGCCTGCCAGATCTTGAAGCCGGCGGTCAGGTCCCGGATGCGCACCCGCAGCAGGGTGTGCACGTAGAGGTTGGCCCAGCCGCTGAGCGCGCGACGGTAGAGCGGCCAGGCCTCGTCGAGCTGGCCGCCGGGCACGTAGCGGGAGCCGATCACCACGCCGGCCTGGGTGGAGAGCAGCGCGCCGAGCATGCCGGGCAGCGCCTCCGGCGGGTGCGACAGGTCGGCGTCCATCTGCGCCACGTACTCCGCGCCGCCGTCCAGTGCCCGGCCGATGCCGTCCACGTACGCCCGACCCAGGCCCTCCTTGCCGGCCCGGTGCACCACCTGGACCCGCTCCGGGTGCTCCAGGGCCAGCTTGTCGGCCACCTCACCGGTGCCGTCCGGCGAGTTGTCGTCGGCGACGAGCACCTTCAGGCCGGGCAGCGGAAGGGCCAGCAACCGGTCGACCAACACCGGGAGGTTGCCCGCCTCGTTGTAGGTGGGGACCACGACGGTCAGGCGTGCGTCCCGCCACGGTGACGGCAGCTCCACGGGTTCGATCATTTCGGACATCCTCAGTCGGCGGACGGCATTCCCCCACAGGGTAGCCAAAGCCCGGCGGGGAGCCCGCCGTGGCACCCGCGAGCGTCCGGGTCACCCTCCGGCGCGCTCGTCGGCCTTCTGCCGGGTGGCGATGTCGGAGAGCCGGCGCAGGGTCTCCCGGTTGCGCTGGTGCAGCACCAGGTCGTTGAGTTTGGTGCGGAACCAGCGCAGCGGGCCGGCGGCGAAGTCCTCGCCGATCCGCACCCGGGTCGCGCCGTCACCCTCCGGGGTCAGGGTGAACACCACGGTCGCCTCGCCGGCCGGCCACAACCCGGCCCGCAGCACCAGCCGGTGCGGCGGATCGCAGACCAGCACCGTGGAGGCGTCCTCCAGGGAGAACGGCCACGGCCCGGCCCGGTGGTGCAGCCGGGTGCCCACCCGGGGCCACTGCGCGTCGACGTCACGCACGTGCACCGTGCCGACCACCCAGTCGCTGTACGTCCAACCGTCGGCCAGCACGTCGAAGACCTGCTGCGGGGGTGCATCGATCACTTTCTCCACAATCGCCACCGCTGGGCAGTACCCCCGTCGGCACCGGCTAACCCGACGCGTTAGCTGCTCCGGGCCGACGGGTAACGCTGCCCGGGCGGGGCGGACGGTGCCGGGCGTGCGCCCGGGCGGGGCGGACGGGTGACGCGGTGGACCCGCGGCGGCCCGGCGTACCGGCCGGTAGGGCCAGGTTTACTCCCCGGGGCCCCGGGAACCCGCCGCCCGTGCGACGGGACGCGGAGCCATATCAGCGCAGGTCAGGCCGGGTTGACCCGGTACCCGACCGGGGCCGCTCCGCGCTGTTCGACGCGGTGCTGCTCGACCGGGACGGCACCCTGGTCGAGGACGTGCCCTACAACGGCGATCCCGACAAGGTCCGGCCGCTGCCCGGGGTCCGGGCGGCGCTGGACCGGCTGCGCGCCGCCGGCCTGCGGCTCGGCGTGGTCTCCAACCAGTCGGGGCTGGCCCGGGGGCTGTTCACCGTCGCGCAGCTCCGGGCCGTCAACGCCCGGGTGGAGGAACTGCTCGGCCCCTTCGACACCTGGCAGTGCTGCCCGCACGACGAACGGGCCGGCTGCGCCTGCCGCAAACCGGCCCCGGGCATGGTGCACGCCGCCGCCCGGGCACTCGGCACCAGCGCCGACCGCTGCGTGCTGGTCGGGGACATCGGTGCCGACCTGGCCGCCGCCGAGGCGGCCGGCGCGACCGGGGTGCTGGTGCCCACCCCGACCACCCGGGCCGCCGAGGTGGCCGCCGCCGGGCAGGTGGCCGTCGACCTGACCGCCGCCGTGGAGCTGATCCTGGACCGGGCCGCCCTGGTCACCGGCCCGCCGACGCGCCGGGCCGGCACCGTGCTGGTGGCCCGCAGCGACTCCGCCGGGGACGTCCTGGTCACCGGCCCGGCCGTCCGCGCCGTCGCGGCGAACGCCGAGCGGGTCGTGCTGCTCTGCGGCCCCCGGGGCCGGGACGCCGCCGCCCTGCTGCCCGGGGTCGACGAGATCGTCGAGTGGCCGCTGCCCTGGATCGACGGCGCACCCGCCCCGGTCGATCCCCGGGACATCGGCCGGCTCGTCGAACGGCTGCGTGCCGTCCGGGCCGACGAGGCGGTCGTCTTCACCTCGTTCCACCAGTCGCCCCTGCCGCTGGCGCTGCTGCTGCGGCTGGCCGGCACGCCGAGGATCAGCGCGATCAGCGACGACTACCCCGGTTCCCTGCTCGACGTCCGGCACCGGGCCCCCGACGGGGTACCCGAGCCGGAACGGGCGCTGTCGCTGGCCGCCGCCGCCGGCTTCGCGTTGCCCGACGGCGACGACCCCCGGCTGCGGGTACGCGCCGACCGGGTGCCGTCCGCCCCGGCCGGGCTCGGCGGCCCCGGCTACCTGGTGCTGCACCCCGGTTCGGCGGTGCCGAGCCGGGCCGTGCCCCCCGAGTTGGCCGCCCGGATCGTCCGGTCGCTCACCGCCGCCGGGCACCGGGTGGCGGTCACCGGTGGACCCGACGAGACCGCGCTGACCGCCCGGGTGGCCGGTGACACCGGCATCGACCTGGGCGGCCGGACCGGCCTGGCCGAGCTGGCCGCCGTGCTCGCCGGGGCCGGCGCGCTGGTGGTCGGCAACACCGGCCCCGCCCACCTGGCCGCCGCGCTGGGCGTACCGGTGGTCAGCCTGTTCGCCCCGACCGTCCGGTACGGACAGTGGGGGCCGTACCGGGTGCCGACGGTCCGGCTCGGCGACGCCGCCGCGCCCTGCCGGGACAGTCGGGCCACGGTCTGCCCGGTACCCGGCCACCCCTGCCTGGCGGCCGTCGAGCCGGGCCGGGTCCTCGACGCGGTACGCCTGCTGGGCGTCCCCGTCGTCCCGCCGTCGACGGTGCCGGCCGGGACGTCGGCCGGCGCGGGCGGGGTGCCGCGCGGCGGGGTGACGCCGGTCAGCGCCGGGCGGGGGAGAACCCGATGAACATCCTGCTCTGGCACGTGCACGGCTCGTGGACCACGTCGTTCGTGCACGGCCGGCACCGCTACCTGGTCCCGGTCACCCCGGACCGGGGACCGTACGGGCTGGGCCGGGCGCGCACCTACCCGTGGCCGGACAGCGCCGTCGAGGTGACCCCGCGGCAACTGCGCCGGGAGGCCGTCGACGTGGTGCTGCTGCAACGCCCCGAGGAGTTCGACCTGGCGTGCGACTGGTTGGGGCGGCCGGTGGGTCGGGCGGTGCCGGCGATCTACGTCGAGCACAACACCCCGAAGGGCGACGTGCCGAACACCCGGCACCCGATGGCCGACCGGGACGACCTGCTGCTCACCCACGTCACCCACTTCAACGAACTGTTCTGGGACAACGGCACCACCCGTACCGGCGTGGTCGAGCACGGCGTGGTGCCGCCCACCGTGACCTGGACCGGTGAACTCGACCGGCTCGCCGTGGTGATCAACGAGCCGGTCCGCCGTGGCCGGGTCACCGGCACCGACCTGCTGGCCCGGTTCGCCGAGATCGCCCCGCTGGACGTGTTCGGCATGCGGGTGGCCGGACTCGCCGACCACCTGGGCCTGCCGGCCGACCGGCTGACCAGCCACGAGGACGTCCCCCAGCACCGGATGCACGCGGAGCTGGCCCGACGGCGGGCCTACCTGCACCTGTGCCGGTGGACCTCGCTCGGATTGAGCCTGATCGAGGCCATGACGATCGGCATGCCCGTGGTCGCGCTGGCCAGCACCGAGGCCGTGGAGGCGGTGCCTCCCGGGGCGGGGGCGCTCGCCACCCGGGTGGACACCCTGCTGGCCGCCGCCGCCCGGTTCGTCGCCGAGCCCGCCGAGGCCCGACGGGCCGGTGCCGAGGCGCGGGCCGCCGCCCTGGGCCGCTATGGACTGGACCGTTTCCTCGCCGACTGGGACCGCCTGCTGGAGGAGGAAGTATGCGCATCGCGATGATCTCCGAGCACGCCAGTCCGCTCGCCGTGCTGGGCGGTGCGGACGCCGGTGGGCAGAACACCCACGTCGCGGAACTCTCCGCCGCGCTGGTCGCGGCCGGGCACGACGTCCGGGTCTACACCCGGCGCGACGCGGTCGACCTGCCGGTCGCCGTCCGGGCCCCGGACGGGTACGAGGTGGTGCACGTGCCCGCCGGCCCGGCCGAACCGGTCGCCAAGGACGACCTGCTGCCGCACATGACGGAGTTCAGCCACTGGCTCACCGCCCGCTGGCGCGGCGGGGACTGGACACCGGAGGTGGTGCACGCGCACTTCTGGATGAGCGGGCTGGCCGCGCTGGCCGCCGGCCGGCGCGACGGGGTGCCGGTGGTGCAGACCTACCACGCGCTGGGCACGGTCAAGAAGCGTCACCAGGGGGTGCAGGACACCAGCCCGGCCCGCCGGATCGGCTATGAGCGGGAACTGGGCCGCTCGGTCGACCGGGTTATCGCCCAGTGCCGCGACGAGGTGGGGGAACTGGTCCGGCTCGGCGTCCCCCGGTCCCGGATGACCGTCGTGCCGTCCGGGGTGAACCTGGACACCTTCGCCCCGCTCGGCCCGGCCGTCGAGCGGGACGCCGACCGGCCCCGGGTGCTCACCGTCGGCCGGCTGGTGGAACGCAAGGGATTCCAGACGGTGATCCGGGCGATGGCCCTGGTGCCCGACGCCGAGTGCCTGGTGGTCGGCGGCCCACCCGCCGGGCTGCTGGAGACCGACCCGTACGCCCGGCGGCTGCGGGCGCTCGCCGGCACCTGCGGGGTCGCCGACCGGGTCCGGCTGGTCGGGGCGGTGCCCCGGGAGGAGATGGGCCGCTGGTACCGGTCGGCCGACGTGCTGGTCGCCGCCCCCTGGTACGAGCCGTTCGGGCTGACCCCGCTGGAGGCGATGGCCTGTGGCGTGCCGGTCGTCGGTACGGCGGTCGGCGGGATCCGGGACACCGTGGTCGACGGGGTGACCGGTGACCTGGTCCCGGCCCGTGACCCGCAGGCCCTCGGCGCCGCGCTGGCCGGTCTGCTCGACGACCGGATCCGCCGGTTCGGCTACGCCACCGCCGCGTTGCAGCGGGCCCGCCGCAACTACTCGTGGGCCACCGCCGCCGACCGGTTGACCGAGGTGTACGCCGAGGTGGCCGCCGTGCACCGGCCGAGCCGGGTGGTCGCCTGATGACGACGTCGACCCGGGCGGCGCAAGCCGGCTTGCTGGGCGTGCACCTCGACCTGCTGGCCGAGGCGCTGCTGCCGTACCGCGCGGCGGAGCCGCTGCTGGCCCGGTGGGGCACCGACCTGGCCGGCATCCTGGTCGGCGGTGGCCGGTTGCTGGTCGCCGGCAACGGGGGCAGCGCCGCCGAGGCCCAGCACCTGACCGCCGAACTGGTCGGCCGGCTGCGCGACGACCGGCAACCGCTGTCGGCGATCGCCCTGCACGCCGAGACCTCGGCGTTGACCGCGATCGGCAACGACTACGGCTACGACGAGGTCTTCGCCCGTCAGGTGCGCGCCCACGGCCGGCCGGGTGACGTCCTGCTGCTGATGTCCACCAGCGGGACCAGTGGCAACCTGCTCGCCGCCGTGGCGGCCGCCCGGGAGGTCGGGCTGCGCTGCTGGGCGTTCACCGGCCCCGGGCCGAATCCGCTCGCCGGGGCCTGCCACGAGGCGCTCGCCGTCGCCTGTCCGGACAGCCAGGTGGTGCAGGAGCTGCACCTGGTCTCCACGCACGTGCTCTGTGAGTACGTCGACCGGGCGCTGCCCACCGCGCTGGCCGCCCTGGCCGGACAGGCGGCGGCGGTGGCCGCCGGCCGCCGCGACGGCGCCGCGCGGGCACCGGTCGACGCTCCCGGCCGACCGGTGGACGACCGGTCCGTCGTGCCGGCGGACGGCGCGTCGGTGGACGACCGGTCCGTCGTGCCGGCGGACGGCGCGGCGGTGGACGACCGGTCCGTCGTGCCGGCGGACGGCCCGGCGGCGGGCGACCGGTCCGTCGTGCCGGCGGCGGCGGGCGGCCCGCCGGTGCGGGCCGGGGTGGAGGTGGTGGTCGACGGGACGGATCCGTCGGCCGAGGGGCGACGGGGAGGCACGGCGTGAGAGGTCCGCTGGTGGTCATCGGCGACACCCTGCTGGACCGGGACGTCGAGGGGGTGGTGAACCGGCTCTGCCCCGACTCGCCGGTGCCGGTGCTGGACGAGACGGCGTCCGCCGACCGGCCCGGCGGGGCCGGCCTGGCCGCGGTCTTCGCCGCCGCCGGGGGCACCGAGGTGGCGTTGGTGACCGCGCTCGCCGACGACGCCGGGGCGGCCCGGCTCAGTTCCCTGCTCGCCGCCGCCGGAGTGCAGGTGTACGCCCTGCCGCTGGGCGGGACCACCCCGGAGAAGATCCGGCTGCGGGCACACGGGCGGGTGCTGCTGCGCCACGACCGGGGTGGTGCGGCGGGGGAACCCGGGCCACCCGGCGACGCGGTGCTCCGGCTGATCGCCGGGGCGTCGGCGGTGGTGGTCAGCGACTACGGGCGGGGGGTGGCCCGGCAGCCGGCGGTGCGGGCGGCGCTGGCCGCGACCGTCGCGCCGGTGGTCTGGGATCCGCATCCCCGCGGCCCGGTCGCCGTACCCGGGGTGCAGCTGGTGACCCCGAACGAGTCGGAGGCCCGGGAGCTGGCCAAGGTGCCGGCCGGCGGTTCCCGGCTGGCGGTCGCCGCGCAGGCCGCGCAGGGGTTGCGGGACCGCTGGCGGGCCGGCGCGGTGGTGGTCACCCTCGGTGGCGACGGCGCGTTGCTCTGCTCCGCGGGGGCGACCCCGCTGATGGTCTCCGCGCCGGTCGACGCGCAGGGGGACACCTGCGGGGCGGGGGACCGGTTCGCCTCGGCGGCCGGGTTGGCGCTGGCCCGGGGCGCGGTGGTCTCCGAGGCGGTCCAGGCAGCGGTCGGCGCGGCGTCGGCGTACGTGGCGGACGGGGGAGTGGCGGCCGCCCTGCCGGCACCGGTGCGTACCTGCCCGCCGGTGCTCGTCGGCGGCGGGGAGCGGATCGGGGCCGCCGCCGCCGGTGCCGTGGTGGCCGAGGTACGGGCGGCCGGTGGGACGGTGGTGGCCACCGGCGGCTGCTTCGACCTGCTGCACGCCGGGCACGTGGCGACCCTCCAGGCCGCCCGGCAACTCGGCGACTGCCTGGTGGTCTGCCTCAACTCCGATGCGAGCGTCACCGCGTTGAAGGGTCCGGACCGGCCGGTGACCCCGCAGGGCGACCGGGCCCGGCTGCTCGCGGCGCTGAGCTGCGTCGACGCGGTGGTGGTCTTCGACGAGCCCACCCCGCACGCGGCGTTGGGCTGGCTGCGACCCGACATCTGGGTCAAGGGCGGGGACTACGCCACCGGCGTCGGTGACGGACCCGGCCTGCCCGAGGCCGACCTGCTCCGCCGGTGGGGCGGGGACAGCGTGGTGGTGCCGTATCTGGACGGGCGCTCCACCACCGACCTGATCGCCGTGGCCCGCGGTGGCCGCCGGAGCACCACAGCGGCCGGCGGCACACCACCACCGGGACCGGCCCGTACGTCGGGGGGACCGGTGACGCCGGCCGGCTCGTCGGTGGGTACGGCGGAACCGACAGCGGAGGGGGCACGATGAGCAGCAGTCCATCCGGCGCCGGCCGGACCGTCCTGGTCACCGGCGGGTCGAGCGGGCTCGGCGCGGCGGTGGTCACCGCCGTCACCCGGGCCGGCGGGCGACCGCTGGTGCTCGACCGGCGGCCTCCCGGCGACGGGGTGCCGTGGGTCGAGTGCGACCTGGCCGACACCCGGGCCGCCGAGGAGGCCACCCGGGAGCTGGCCGGGCGCTCCGGCGGGTTGGACGCGGTGGTGACCGCCGCCGGCATGGACGTGCCGGGCCGGCTCGCCGACGTGCCCCGCGAGACCTGGGAGCGGATCGTCACGGTGGACCTGCTCGCTACGGTGGCGGTGGTCCGGGCCGCCCTGCCCTATCTGGAGGTGTCCCGGGGCAACGTCGTCACGGTCGCCTCCACCCTGGGCGTCAAGGCCGTCGGCGACGCCACCGCGTACTGTGCGGCGAAGTTCGGGGTGGTCGGCTTCACCCGGTCGCTCGCCGCCGAGCTGGCCGGCAGCGTCGGGGTGACCCTGCTGGTGCCCGGCGGGATGCGGACCGCCTTCTTCGACGACCGTGAACCGCAATACCGGCCAGGTCCGGACGCCAAGCTCAACGACCCGGCCGACACCGCCGCCGCGGTCATGTTCGCGCTGTCCCAACCACCCGGCTGTGCGGTACGGGAGCTGGTGGTCTGTGCCGAACAGGAGACCTCCTACCCGTGATCGTGGTGTTGCGGGCGCTCGGCGTGGGGGATCTGGCCACCGCGGTACCCGCCCTGCGTGCGGTGCGGGCCGGTTACCCGGACGAGGAACTGGTGCTGGCCGCGCCGGCCTGGCTGGGACCGCTGGTCGGGCTGGTCGGCGGTGTCGACCGGCTGCTGCCCACCGACGGACCCGGCCCGCCGCCCTGGCCCGGCCCGCCGCCGCGGCTGGCGGTCAACCTGCACGGGCGGGGGCCGCAGTCGCACCGGACGCTGGCCGGCGCGGGCCGGCTGCTGGCCTTCCGGTGCCCGCCGGCCGGGCATCTGGACGGCCCCGACTGGCGCGACGACGAGCACGAGGTGGACCGGTGGTGCCGGCTGCTCGACTGGTACGGCATCCCGGCGGACCGCTCCGACCTGGCGTTGCGACGACCCCCGCCGGGGCGGATCCCGGCGGGGGTGACAGTGGTGCATCCGGGCAGCAAGGTCGAGGCGAAGCGGTGGCCGGCGGACCGGTTCGCCGCACTGGCCGGGCGGCTGGCCGGGCGGGGGCACCGGGTGGTGGTGACCGGCTCGACCGGCGAGCGGGAGCTGGCCGCCCGGGTGGCGGCCGGCGCGGGGCTGCCGGAGTCGGCCGTGCTGGCCGGGCGGACCGACCTGGGCGAGCTGGCCGCACTGGTGGCCGCGGCCCGGCTCGTGGTCAGCGGGGACACCGGGGTCGGTCACCTCGCCACCGCCTACCGGACCCCGTCGGTGCTGCTCTTCGGCCCGGTCCCGCCGGCCCGCTGGGGGCCGCCCCCGGACCGGCCCTGGCACCGGGCGCTCTGGGCGTCGGGGGAGGATTGCGGCGGTTCGTCCGGGGTAGGAACGGCGTCGAGGTGGGCGGCGCTCCCGGTCGACCGGGTGCTGGCCGCCGTGGACGAGGTCGAGGAAACGGTACGGGTCTGAGGTGCGACTGCGGCGCAGTGATCCGGGTCGGGCGGGGTACGGGCGTCGCCGACGCGGCAAGGGGTGGACCTTCCTGGACCGGCACGGCACGCCGGTCCGGGATCCCGAGGTGCTGGGCTGGCTCGGCGAGCTGGTGATCCCGCCCGCCTGGTCCGACGTCTGGATCGCGCCGTACCCCAACGGGCACATCCTGGCCACCGGGACCGACGCGGCCGGCCGCCGGCAGTACCTCTACCACCCGCAGTGGCGACGCAAGCGGGACGAGGCGAAGTTCGACCACGTGCTGGAGGTGGCCCGGCGGCTGCCGACCCTGCGCGAGCGCATCACCGGCGACCTCACCAGCCGGGGACTGAACCGGGACCGGGTGCTCGCCACCGTCGCCCGGCTGCTCGACATGGGCACCTTCCGGGTCGGCAACGAGCAGTACGCGGTCGGGGAGGACGCCACCTTCGGCGTGTCCACCCTGCGTCCGGAACACGCCCGGTCCCGGGGCGGCTGCGTGGTGTTCGAGTTCCCCGCGAAGGGCGGCATCGAGCAGGTCCGCCGGATCGAGGATCCGGAGCTGTGCCGGGTGCTGACCAACCTGCGTCGGCGGCGGCGGGCCGAGGAACGGCTCTTCGGCTACTGGGACGGGCGGGCCTGGCGGGACGTGCGCAGCGACGAGGTGAACGGCTACCTGCGCGACGCCAGCGGTGGCGAGATGACCGCCAAGGACTTCCGGACCTGGCACGCCACCGTGCGCGCCGCCAGCGAACTGGCCACCGTGGGCACGCACCGTTCCGTCACGGCCCGTCGCCGTGCGGTGGCCGGGGTGATGCGGGAGGTGGCCGACCTGCTCGGCAACACGCCCACGGTGGCCCGGACGTCGTACGTGGATCCCCGGGTGGTCGACCTGTACCACGACGGCGTGGTGCTGCCGGTGCCCCCCGAAGCCTCCCGTGAGCAGGTCGAAAGAGCGGTGCTGGAACTGCTGGAGGAGGCCTGACCGGCCCCGCCGGGGACGGCACCGGGGCGGGCTGCCCGTGACGGTGTGTCACGGACGCCACGCCGCGGTCCCCCGTTACCGTCGGGCCGTACGGTCGGGTGACCCTCGGCCCACCGTCAGTATGTCGGCCCCGGGTTGACTCCGGACGCCGGGTTGTTGACCATCCGTGCCTGTTGGAGGTGCAACGTCCGGTACTCCTGGGGTGTCAGCTGATGGGCGGCGCGGAAGACCCGGCTGAAGTGTGCCTTGTCCGGGAACCCCCAGCGGGTGGCGATGGCCTGGACCGGTCGGTGCGCCAGCGCCGGATCGGCCAGGTCCCGCCGGCAGCGCGCCAGGCGCAGCTCACGGATGTACGAGGCGACCGTGGTCTGCTCCTGCTCGAAGAGCCGGTGCAGGCTGCGGACCGAGACGTGGTGCGCCTCGGCGACCGAGCCCGGGGTGAGGCCGGTGTCCCCCAGCCGCCGCTGGATGTGCTCCCGCACCTGGGCGAGCAGCGCCCGGCGGCGCACCTCGCGGGGCACGTCGTCCTCGGCGACCAGGTGCCGGCCGAGCATGGTGGAGATCAGGTCCAGCGCCACCCCGCCGAGGCGTTCGGCGTCGGCCTGCCGGTACTGCTCCGGAAACGAGGTGATCCGGGTCAGGTACTGGGCGACCAGCGCACCCAGCCCCTCGGTGGCCGACATCCGGCCCGCCAGCAGTGGACTCAGCCGTTCCGGCGGCACCGGCAGCACACCGTACGGGATCAGGGCGACCACGGAGGCGGCGTACCGCTGGTCACCCTCGTCACCGAAGTGACTGACCTCGTGCGGGCGCGAGCCGTCGTAGAAGGTGAACTCACCGGCGTCCAGCCGGCTCAGCCGGCCGGCCTGCCCGACGACGCCGGTGCCGTTGAGGGTGAGGGCGAGCAGGTGGTAGTCCACCTCGGAACGCCGGACCAGCTTCGCGGTGCGGACCGCCTCCAGCGACGGGTAGCGGTAGCGCAGCAACCGGATCCGGCCCAGATCGATGATCTCGGCGCTGGCCCGGAAGTCGTGCTGGTGGTCGGAGCGGATCCGCAGCGGCGTCGAGGTGCGGGCCACCAGGTCGAGCCACATTCCGAACCGTTCCGACGGCGGCAGTCGCTCCGTGTCGATCACTGTGCGGTGCACCATGTCCGGCCTCCCCGTCGGCGGGCACTGAACCCCCATTCTGGACGAGGAGACCACGCGCCGTGGCCGGCCGGTCCCGACCGGCCACGGCGACTGCGCAGTTCCCCGCTACTGTGCATTCGCCCGAGCCCCCGGTGCCGGAGCTGCCCTTTCGCTGGGAGCTCGGGCGAGACCTCGGGCACCGGCGCCCCGGGTATTTCCCGGATCCCTGCGGGCGGCCGGCCTTCGCTGTCGTGCCTGACCGGCGTGGGGACGGGGTCGGTGTCAGATGACCTCGCTGCCGGACGCCACGATGCGGAAGAGTTCGTACAGGACGGTGACGTTGCCCTTGCGGCTGGGGTTGTCGGCGACGCCCTTCGTGCCGTAGGCGAACGTGCTGCCGTTGAGCTGGTCGTCGGCGAAGTCGTCCAGGTCCTTGACGTCCATTTCGAATGTCGGCAGCGTTCCTGAGGAACTGCTGGTTCGTTGCTTGTTGACGTAGCCCGGGTAGGCGACGCTGGTGTCCTCCTGGGTCAGGTCCTCCAGTTCCTGGTGCCACACCAGTTCGTCGACGCTGGCTTCCGCGGGCGGCTGGACGAGTTTGATGAAGCCGTAGGGTTCGGGGCCGGAACCGTCGTCGGTGGACTGTTCGAAACGTATCTGGTACACCGAGGTGTAGAAGTCCCGCTGGTAGTTCCGGCATCGGTCCCGGAAGTCCTGGTCGGTGCATTCGATGAGCTGATGGACCTCGTATTCGATGGTCACGCCCGCCTCGGGGTCGCCGGGCGACCTCAGTTCGGCCTTGCCGCCCGTGCCGCAGACGTTGACAACCGCCGGATTGTCACTCGTCGGGGTCAACTGGTCGTCGAGGTTGCCGTCGCGGTCGGCGACGTTCCCGGTGAAGCAGACCTCGCCGGTCTCGCTGCTGAAGATGCGGTCGAAGAAGCTCAGCTTCCGGCCGAGGGTCGGGACGAAGTCGGCGTCCGGGTAGCTCCAGAATCTGCTCCACTCGTGGGCGCCTGACCTGTTCTTCGGGGTGAAGCCGTAGCTGACGTCCAGGTAGCCGTAGGGCTCCGGGACGTGGCCCGCGTCACCTGGCTGGTAGAACGTGATCCCGCTGATCGTCACCACGTAGCGGGCGGGATCCGCCAGGCAATCGTCGAGCGGGCCGGTGGCATTGCCGGACGCGCGGATCCGCCGCTGGTCGTCGAGCGGCCTCATGTACCGGCAGCCACGCGCGATGTCGAGGACGGCGAGCGCCCGCTCCGCGCTGTCGAACCGTCGACCGTTGACGATGATCGAGGCGATTCTCCCCTGGCGGTCCCGCCACTGATCGTAGTAGGCCAGGACGGACAGGTCCCGCCACCTGTGCACCAGGTCGGCGAGGTAGGCGTCGAAGGTGCGTGAGTTGAGCCAGTTGTCGACGAGGAATTGCCGGACCTCCCGGAAACGGGCTGCCTCCGCGACCATCTGGATGGTCACCAGTAGGGCATGAGCGACTTCCTGGCTGTGCGCGTCCGCGAACACCAGTGTGGTGACCGCGTTGCGGAGATCGCTGCGGCCCAACCGGACCCGGTCGAACCGGGGGAGCCCCGCCCGGTCCGCCAGCTCCTGGTATACGGAGCCGTACCGGAGTCGGACCGCGGTGGCCCCGGGCGGCAGGTAGTCGTTGGACCGGTCGCCCCGATCGCTGAAGTAGAAGTACGTCCTGACGTCCGGCCGGTAGTAGCCCACCACATAGAGGTCGTCCCGACTAATGATCAGGTAGACGCTGTCGCCCAGATAGCTCAGCTCCACCGGGAAGACGCCGTGACTGTTGAACTCCGTCATGACCACGAGCGGATCAGGTTGGTCGGAGATGGGTCCGGCGTCGAACTCGGCCTTGATGTCGTTCAGCAGCTCCACGTACTCCGTCGAACTGCCGTCGTCCAGATCGAGGCTGGGATAGTCGTCGACCGCGCTCGCCGGAGCGGCTGGTACGAACAGCAATGCGGCGATGAGGGCGCAGAAGGTCGTCATCGCCGCGATCCAGCGGCGCCGTCCCTGCGGGCCGGTCGGCGCGAGCGGTCGGGCATACGGGAATTCCATCGACACTCCTTGATGAGGGAATGTCTCACCCTAGGAATCAGGACACGCTGTTGTTTGGTTCCTGTCCATTTTTGACCGTTGTCGGGAATCGGCTACCCGGACCAGGCCCGTGGCTCCTCCTCGTGCGGAGCCACGGGCCTGTCCCAACCCGGGCCACCCCGGCCGGTGACGGATCAGACCGGGGCGATCGTGAGGTCGGTGACCTGGTCGTCCTGGATGGCGAACACGAACGAGAAGGACAGCGGCCCGCCGGGGAAGTCGCCGTCCCCGGAGGCCACCAGCCGGTCGTCCGCGAACGAGGTCGGCGTCAGCACGATCCTGGGGGTGATCAGGTGACTCCCGATCCACTCGCGGATCTCGGTCCCGCCGGTCCAGGTCTTCCCGTCATCGCGCACGGTGGCCCCGTCACCGAAGACCGCGGCCAGCGCGTGCGCGTCGTGCGCGTTGGTGGCGGCGACGAAGTTCTCGACGGCGGTGGGCAGCGTGACGTCGTTCATCTCTACTCTCCGGTTTCTCGGGTGCCGGCACGCGAGGGCGTGCTGGTGTGTTCGTACGGGGGCGTTTCGTCGGGTCGGCCGGGTGGTGACCCACCTCGACCGACGGGAGTCCTCGTGGTCGATCGGGTCGCCGGTACCACCGTGGCGACAGGCTCAGAAGTCCGCACCGCGGGAGAGCTTCTCGTTCGCGCGCAGCTCGGCGAGTGCGTTCTCGTGCATCGCGACGACGGCGTCGTAGCCGGAGTTGCCGAGCACGATCCGGTGCGGTGGAACGGGTGCGTTCATCGCACTGATCACGGCCTGCACGCCGCGGACCGGGTCGCCCGCCTGCCTGCCGTCGGCGTTCACGAACGCCGCCTTGACGGCCTCGACCATCGGCAGGTAGGCGTCGACGGTCTCGGCGACCGGCTCGTCGCGGAAGTAGGAGAAGGCACCGGTGCGGAAGGCTCCCGGCGCTACGGCGAGGACGCGCACCCCGAACGGCTCGACCTCCTGGCGCAGTGTCTCGGTGAGTCCCTCGATCGCGAACTTCGCCGCCGCGTAGTAGCCGAACCCCTGTGCGCCGACGAGACCGGCGACCGAGGACATGTTCACGATCCAGCCGTTGCCCCGTGCCCGCATACCCGGCAGGACCGCGCGGATCACCTCGACGACGGCGAACAGGTTGAGGTCGAACGTGCGGCGGATCGTCTCCTCGGGGGCTCCCTCGATCGAGCCGTACCAGCCACGGCCCGCGCTGTTGACGAGCACGTCGATGCCGCCGAACCGTTCCTCCGCCGTCCTGACCGCCGAACGCACCTGGTCGGAATCGGTGACGTCGAGCGGGAGGACCAGCACCCGGTCGCCGTACTTCCCGGCCCATTCCTGGAGTTCGGAGGGTCGACGCGCGGTCACCGCCACCTGGTCCCCCTGGGCCAGGGCGGCCTCGGCGTAGACCAGACCGAACCCTCCGGGTGTCCCACCCGTGACGAACCAGGTCCTCATGGGCTTCTCCTCTCGCTATAGAAAGCAATGTAGCGCTATATGCGCTACCATAGCAAGCGTGAGGAACGCACGGGATCGTCTCCTGCTGGCCGCGGCGGAGATGCTGGAGAGCGGCGCAACGGTGTCCACGCGGGCGGTGTGCGAGCGCGCCGGGGTGCAGGCCCCGACGCTCTACCACCACTTCGGCAGCAAGCAGGGCCTGATCGACGCGGTGGCGAACCACGGCTTCACCCAGTACACGGCGGTCGAGAACTCGGGCGACCCGCTGGACGACCTGCGCGAGGGCTGGGACAGGCACGTGCGGTTCGGGCTGGAGCACCCGTCGTTCTACGGGCTGCTCTACGGCCGCGCCGAGCCGGGGAGAGCCTGTGCCGTCACTGCCCCCGCGCACGCCGCGTTGCGGGAGCGGTTCACCGCCGCGGCGACCCGGGGCATGCTCAAGGTGCCGGCGGACGACGCCGCCGAACAGCTCTTCGCCGCCAACGTCGGCATCACGCTCACCTTGATCAGCCAGACGGAGCCGGACTTCGGGCTGTCACGACGCGTCCGCGAGGCCGCGCTGGCCGGCGTCCTGCACACGCCCTCCGCCGACGCCCCCGTGACCCGGGCGAGCGCCGCGTTGACGTTGCGCGCCCTGGTCGACGACGACCCGGGTGACCTCACCCCCGGCGAACGCGGACTGCTCGACGAACTGCTGGAGCGCCTGGCCCGCTAGCCGGGCCGACCGCCCGGCGCGGACGCCCCGGTCACCGTGGCGAGGTGAGGTGTCCACTGAAGCGGAGCTGGTGCTGCGCGAGTTCGGCGTCGATTCGCGGCGGTGCGCCGGCCTCGTCCTCCTCGGTGAGTTCGCAGTGGACGAACGTGGGGCTCGTGCACGTCCTCACCTCGCTGTGCAGCAACTCCCGGAACTTGCTCAGGTCGTCGACGTGCCAGACGCCGGTGTATCCGGCGGCTTCGGCCAGGGCGGTGAAGTTGATGCGTCGCGACGGGACCTGCTGGCCGCCGGTGGACGCGTACCGGCCGTCGTCGAGGACGAGGTGCAGGAGGGGGAGGTGGGGCAGCGCGCCGGCGGTGAGCAGGCAACCCGGGTTCATGGCCAGTGCGCCGTCACCGTCGACGACCACCACGAGCCGGCCCGTCGACAACGCGATGCCGGTGCCGATGGACGCCGCGAGGCCCATGCTGCCGGTCATGTAGAAGTGGTTCGGCCGGTCCGACACGTTCCTGGCGATGCGGCAGGAGTAGCCGGTGGTGAAGATGATCGGGTCGGCGGACGTCGCCTCGATCAGCGCGCGGATCGCCGCTGTCTTGTTCATGCCTGCCACCCGAGCAGGGCCGGCGGGACGAGCAGGGCCGCCGGTTGCCGGCGCTCGACCACGAGCCTGCCGGCCCAGTCGGCCTGCGCCGCCAGGTTCTCCTCCTCGAGGTGGACGGTCGGGATCCCCGCCTCGCGGAGCAGTGGTTCGGTCAGACGACCCATGACGATGTTCTCCGTGGTGAAGTCCGGGGGGACGCCGCGCAGGCTGACGATGAGGAGCATCGGGATCCGGTACGGCACGACGAGGGACGCGAGGGCGTTCACCGACTGACCGAGGCCGGAGTTCTGCATCAGGACCACCGGGCTCCTCCCCGCCATCGCGGCGCCGGCGGCGACACCGACCGCGTTGTCCTCGCGCGAGACGGTCCACAGGTTCGCGGTGGCCTCGAGCCGGCTGTAGAGAGGCGCCAGGATGCCGCAGGGAGTGCCGAAGAACGGGGCGAACTCGCGCTCCAGCAGTGCGTCGGACAGGGCCGATGCGCAGTCGGGAACCGCCATGAACCCCTCCTAGCTGAGGTAGTCCTCGGCCCCGCCGGTACGGACGGTGTCGAGGGTGAAGCAGTGGAAGCCGCCGCCGAACAACCGGCGGTGGCGGTGCTGCGCCGGTACCACCGTGAACCCGTGGTCCTCCAGGGTGCGGATCAGCGTCTTGCAGGCGTCGTTGACCAGCACGGTGTTCTCGTCGATCGACAGCAGGTTCAGGTCGATGTACGGGCTGGCGGGGATGGGGTCGTCGTTGTCGTACTGCGGGTAGTCGCTGACGTCGGGCACCGGGGAGACGATCAGGTCCCACGTGCGCAGCCGCTCCGGCAGGAAGTCCAGTACCCGCTCGGACCTGATGAGCAGGGTGCCCGGTCGCAGCGGGATCACCACGCTGTCGATGTGGCTCTGGGTCAGTTTGTGCATGCGGTGGACGCGGAAACGCCCGGCCAGGTGCCGCTCCAGCCAGTCGTACGCCAGGGCGTGGTTGGCGTTGGAGATGTTCACGATCAGGTCGCGGCCGAGCCGTAGACAGTTCGCGCCGTCGATCATGATTTCCGGGCCGACGTCGTACGCGGACGGCCGGGGGTCGACCGGCACCTCGATGTTGGGGGCCGCGTTCGCGACGTTCTCCGGGTCGAACGAGGCGTCGGTCATCATCGGCCGGGGCATCGTCGTCCAGCGGGCGCCCTCGGCGAAGTACCTCATGAAGATCGGCTTGAGGAACTGCGTCTCGAAGTACCTCGCCCGCAGGGTCGGCGGCGTCTCGATGATCTCGTCGCCGAGGATCAGCGTGTTGTCCCGCACGTTCAGCGGGGGCGTGACCGGGGCCGACCACGCGGGGGTCGCCACGTCCGCGGGTCGCGGGTCGAGTGGCATCGGCCTGAGCACCCGCACCCCCAGGGACTCGAGGATGGCCGCGATGCCCTCGACGTCCTCGATCAGTTCGCCGAGGAAGCGCTTCTTCGTCGCGAGCCGGTGCGGTTCGTTGCGGCTGGCCCGGGATGCGCCGTCGTACCAGTCGGTGATGCTCGGGTAGTACCCCTTGGCGCCGGTGAGGTTGTCGCTGACGAACATGTCGAACGACAGGTCGTCGATGCGTTCGAGGTAGTTCGTCGCGGAGCCGAGGACGACCTCCTTGAGCGGTGAGAAGTCGTCGTAGCTGTTCAGGCGCATCGGGAAGATCCCCTCCTGGTGAGGCGGTGGCAGGCGGTCACAGTGCGGTGGCTTCGAGCACCACGTTCTTGAGCGAGTCGTCGTCGGTGTCGACCTCGTGCATGTCGCGGAGGGTCACCTCGTCGAAGTCGCCCGTGGAGTAACAGCCGGAACCGTGCACGACGATGTCGTCCTCCGGCACCAGGTTCCGGTCGATGGCGTTCAGGATCCCGGTCACCGCCATGATCAGCGACCACTCGCGGAGCGCGGTCGGATTCGCCGGGACGGACACACCCGCCTCGCCCAGCAGGGCGCGGGCCTGGCCGTACCGTTCGAGGCACTCGGCGAGTGAGACGACCACGCCGCCGCCGCCCTGGTCGTGGATGAGCGAGTTCATCCGAGTGGAGGTCACCGGGGTCCTGGTGTAGAACGTCGGGTCGAGCGTCTCCCGGGGGTCGAAGGTGACGGTCGGGAAGTGCGGGTCCTCCTGCTGGACGTAGCGACCGGACTGCGGGTCGTAGGAGTAGTCGGGCAGGTGGCTGCTGTCGAACTCGCCGTCGTGGTAGAGGCTGATCACCATGTCCGGCGCACCGAGATGCTGCACGAGGAAGTAGCGCGAGGGGAGGCCGGTCCCGCCGAACCGTTCCCGGCCGTACGCGTGCCCGAGCAGTCCGTACGCGCTGGACACGGCGTGCACGTGCAGCCGCGGTCCGGCTGCGGCCGGGGGGAAGAACTCGTCCTCCGCCAGCGCCCGCACCACGTCCGCGGCCAGGTAGTTCTCCAGCTGGAGGGTGTACCAGAGATGGGTCTCGGCGCTCTTCTCCAGGGCCTCGCCGTGGGTGTCGACCATGTTCCGCGCGATCGTCTTCACGGTGCCCGGCACCTCGCCCCGGTAGACCGCGATGGGGTTGCGCGCGCGCAGGTGCGGGTCGGTGAGCAGTTCCGACGCCCGGATCTTGTGCACCGAGCCGGCCGGTACGACGACCGCCACGTTGAGCTGGTCGGGCGTGACCAGTCCGGTGCTGATCGCCCGCAGCACCGCGTCCCGCATGGCGACGGCCTTGTTGGCGGAGGACGGCGTGATGATCGTGACCCGCTCGCCGGTGCGCTGGATGTACCGGACCGCGCGGGCGACGATGACCAGTGAGGCGAAGGTCTTCGTCGTCATCGTCCCGGGGTTACGGGTGAGGTCCAGCAGTGTGAGGTTCCTGCCGCGGTACCGCCCCAGCCGGGTGTGCCTCAGTTCGGAGGCCGACAGGTACTCGCGCATCGCGGGCGTCAGTTCGGGCAGCTCGACACCGGGCGTGAACTCGCTCGACGCTGAATTGCCCGACAGTGTTCGCAATGCATCCTGAACCTGCGGGTAATAGTGTGCGAGAGCGTTCTCGAGAAGCATGTGGACAGCCTTCCGGAATTCCGCGCTGATTTCGGTGGTCGATGCTATTTGGTGCCCATGCTGAGGCCGTGCTCGAAGGGCAGATCGCGGACGGTGGTCACGTCGCGGAAGCCCACCTGGCTCAACCAGCGCTCGTAGTCCGCTGCCGGATAGGCCATGCCCTGCCCGCTCGCCAGCACATTGAAGTACAGGCCGAGGCGGGCCGAGAAGATGCCACTGGTCTCGTCGTCGGAGACGTTGTAGCCGTAGAGGAAGACACGCCCACCGGCCGGCAGGACGTCATGGGCCTTCTTCAGCATCGCCAGGATCTGCTCGTCGGAGAAGATCTCCAGTACGTGGCTGAAGAGGACGGCGTCCGGGCCGAGGGGGAAGTTGTCGGTGAACATGTTGCCGGCGAGAAGGTCGACCCGGTCGGCCACCGGGGTCGTCTTGCCGTCGGCGATTCGGGACACGCTGGGAATGTCGAAGATCGTCGACTTGAGCTGGGGGTGGCGTGCCGCGAGGCGGATCGACGTCGTGCCGTCGCCGCCGCCGACGTCGAGCAGGTGCCGCACCTCGGTGAACTCCGGCCGTTCGACCAGCGCGTCGACGGAGCGCAGGGTGAAGGCGCTCATCGCCCGGTGGAACACCGCCTCGAGGTCAGGGTTGCGGGAGAGCCGCTGGTAGAGCGTGGGTTCGTCGCCGGGGTAGGCGTCGAGGGCGGTGTTGGTACCCGCGCGCAGCGCCTTCGTCATCTGCCCGAAGGCGGGGTAGTAGACCTCCTTCCAGCCGACGATGATGTGTGCCCAGCTGTCCTCGTCGTCGGAGGCGAGGAGGTCCTGGGCGACCGCCGAGTTGGCGTACCGGCCGTCCCGCCTGGTCAGCAGTCCGGTCGAACAGACCGCCTGGAGGAGGACCCGGAGCTGATGGGGCGGGAGTTTCGTGAACTGGTGGATCTGGTCGAACGTCGCCTCCGTCCGGTCGGCGAGGAGATGGAAGACCCCCAACTCGACGGAGGTGGCCACCGCGTTGAACAACGCGGGAGCGTTCATCAGGAACTGGAAGCGCTCATAGACCGGATCGCCATCGTGGGCGGCATGCATTAACCCCACCTCTCCCGTGCAGGCTGGCAAGAATTCCCGATGGAAAGTATTTTTCCGCGACATGCCGCAGGCGATCGGTCGCGCGGATGGTTGTCGCGTTTGAAATGCGGATTCGTGTCGCGGAGACCCCCGTTCACCTCTCCTGATCGTGCCTGATCATTGAGAAGTTTGAATAGATTGACCGCGTTGGCGAGCCTACCCGAAGGCCGAAAGGCCCAGCATCCCAATTGGTGTGACGTGGATCACATTTACGGAGGTGATTGTCTGTGATTAAGTGGTTACGAACCCCTCAGGCACCTAGATCGACTAATGGAAGGTGCCTTGTGGGTCATCGTCTCGGCGCACCCCTCGACATCGCCGGTGAGACCGAACTACTGGTACCGCGGGTGTCCGGCGCGGACTAATTGGATGCGGCCCCGGGGGAGTGCATGCAGCTCAACAGCTTTGACGAGTGGTCGCCGCTGAAGGAAGTAATTGTCGGCTCGGCCGACAACTACGTATCGCACGACCGTGAGCTGTCATTCGACCTGTTCTTCCACGACAACATCAGGGAGAACCGGTCCTTCCGGACCGAGTGGTACTACCCCCGCCTGGCGGCCCGCGCGGCCACCGGACCGGTGTCGGAACCCGGCCGGGTGCCGATCAAGGCACGGTACGTCGCCGAACTGTGCGAGGACCTCGACGGCATCGCCAAGACCCTCGAATCCCTCTCGGTGACCGTCCACCGGCCGACCACCCTGGACACGTCCACGGTGGAGGTCACCACACCGGCGTGGTCGGCGGCCGTCGTCCCACCGCTCAACGTGCGGGACAACACCCTGATCCTGGGCGACGAGATCATCGAGACGCCACCGATGATCCGGTCGCGGTACTTCGAGACCCAGCTACTCAAGCCGATCTTCGCCGAGTACTTCCGGCGGGGTGCGCGGTGGACCGTCATGCCGCGGCCGATGATGACCGACGCCTCGTTCGACCTGTCCTACGTCCGGACCGGCACGGCGGGCGGCCCGACCGAAGCGATCGGGGATCCACGCCCGTCCCCGTACGACGTGGGGTTCGAGATGATGTTCGACGGCGCCCAGTGCCTGCGACTGGGCCGGGACATCGTCGCCAACGTCTCGACGGCCAACCACGCCCTGGCCTGCGACTGGCTCGAACGTCACCTCGCGGGACGGTTCCGCGTCCACCGGGTGTACCGGCTCAGCGACAGCCACATCGACAGCATGGTGCTGGCGCTACGGCCGGGCACCCTGCTGGTGCGCTCCGCCGAGGTGATGGAGAAGCTCCCCGCGCCGCTGCGTGCCTGGGACCACATCGTCGCGCCCGAGCCCGACGGCGACAACTTCCCCCGCTACGACGACGACGACCTCATCCTCACCAGCCCGTTCATCGACCTCAACGTGCTCTCCGTCGACCCGGAGACGGTCCTGGTCAACGAGGCGTGTCCGGAGCTGGTCCGCACGTTGGAACGGCACGGGTTCACCGCCGTGCCGGTCCGCCACCGCCACCGCCGGTTGTTCGGTGGGGGCTTCCACTGCTTCACCCTGGACACCGTCCGCCAGGGCGGCGCGGAAGACTACCTAAGCTGATGGGCGGTCAGCGGCCCTGCCACCGTGGCTCGCGTTTCTCGACGAACGCGAGCGGACCCTCGACGGCGTCCATGCTCCCCATCCGTTGTTCCTCCCAACGGAACCGGGTCGAGAACGCGGTCTCCAACGCCATGGTGGGCGACTTCGTCGCCGCCTCCTTGATCGCCCGCACGGAGAGCGGCGCGCACCGCAGGATGTCGGCCACCCACCCGTCGACGCAGGCGTCGAGCCCGTCGGCGGGCACCACCTCGTTGACCAGGCCGAGTTCGAAGGCCCGCTGGGCGGTCATCGGCCTACCGGTCAGCAGGTGTCCCATCGCGGTGCGCCAGGGCAGCTGCCTGGTCAACCGGAACACGCCGCCCGCGCCCGCCATCAGGCCCAACCGGGCCTCCGGCAGCGCGAACGTGGCATCGGTCGACGCGACCACGATGTCGCAGGCCAACGCCAGCTCGAAGCCACCGCCCATCGCGTACCCGCGGACCTTGGCGACGACCGGCTTGGCCAGGTCGAACCGCTCGGTGAGCCGGGGCCAGCCCGGCTTGCCCCGGCTGCCGAAGGTCGCGGTGCCCGCGGTGCCCGCCCGCACCCGGCCGGCCAACTCCTTGAGGTCCTGCCCGACGGAGAAGGCTCTGTCGCCGGCGCCGGTGAGCACGGCGACCCACAGTTCGTCATCGGCCTCGAAATCGTCCCAGACCCGGGCGAGTTCCTGGTGCATCCGCAGGTCCATCGCATTGAGCACCTCAGGCCGGTCGAGGGTCACGACGGCGACATGACCGTTCTTGTCGTAACGCACTCCACGGGACATGGCAGCGAGTCTAGCCGGCTCGACTTTCATGGGAAGGAATAGGTCCATGCGGCTCGGGGTGAAGGAGCGGGTCGATTCCCCGCGCATTGTCGGCGTCGGCACCGCGGTACCGGACACGTCATACAGCCAGGGTGAGCTGCTCGACGAATTCCGGATCACCGACCCGCGGATCCGGTCGGTCTTCCTCAACAGCGCGATCGAACGCCGGGGGCTCACGCTGCCGCCCCGCGGACCCGACGGTTCGCGGTGTGTGGAAAGCCAGGGCGACCTGCTGCGCAAACACGTCGCCAACGGTCTCGCCATGGGCACGGGAGCCGTCGCGGCGTGCCTCGACGCCGCCGGCGCGACGCTGTCCGACGTGCGTTACCTGTGCTGCGTCTCCTCGACGGGATTCATCACGCCCGGATTCTCCGCCCTGCTGATCAAGGAACTCGGTCTCAGCGTGCACTGCTCGCGGCTCGACGTGGTCGGCATGGGGTGCAACGCGGGCCTCAACGGCCTGACCGCGGTCGCCGGCTGGGCCACGGCCCGCCCCGGCGAGCTGGCGCTCATGGTCTGTATCGAGGCCTGCTCGGCGGCGTACGTCTTCGACGGCACGATGCGTTCGTCGGTGGTCAACAGCCTGTTCGGCGACGGTGCCGCGGCGGTGGCGGTGCTCCGGCCGGACGGCGACGTCCCCCCGGGCCCCGCGCTCCTGCGCTTCTCCAGCTGCATCATCCCCGATGCCATCGACGCGATGCGGTACGACTGGGACGACGGCCACGGCAAGTTCAGCTTCCACCTCGACCAGGACGTGCCGTACGTGGTCGGCGCGCACGCCGAGACCGCGCTCGCGAAACTGCTCGACGGAATGGATCTGCGACGCTCCGACATAGCGCACTGGATCATCCACTCCGGTGGCAAGAAGGTGATCGACTCCGTACGCGCGAACCTCGGCCTGTCCCGACACGACGTACGGCACACGACCGGCGTTCTGCGGGACCACGGGAATCTGTCGAGCGGGTCCTTCCTCTTCTCCTACCAGCGTCTGCTCGCCGAGCAGCGCGCAGCGCCCGGAGAGTTCGGCGTCCTCATGACGATGGGACCGGGATCAACTATCGAAATGGCCCTGGTGGCCTGGTGACGGAAGGGGAGGCCGCCACGATGAGCAGGCACCTCGAATTGACAGGCGTCTCCGACGGGCTCGGGCTCGTCCTGACGGTCGACGTGACGCGACCGCTCGCGGAACTGACCGATGCCGTGAACGCGACCTGCGAGCAGGTGGAGAAACGCGCCGGGCGGACGGTCGTCGTCCTGCGGCTCGACGGCACGGCGGCGCAGAGCCGGGTGTGGCCGGGCGAGGTCGGGATCCGCGACGTCAACCGGTGGGAACGGGCGGTCCGCAGGCTCGAGCGGCTGCCGGCGGCGAACGTCGTGGTGGCCAGCGGCCCCTGCGGCGGGCCCGCGCTGGACCTGCTGCTGGCGGTCGACTTCCGCATCGGCGCACCGGACCTGGTGCTCCTGCTGCCCGTCAACGACGGGCACTTCTGGCCGGGCATGTCGGTCTACCGGCTGGTCCAGAACCTCGGCGTCGCCAGGGCCCGCCAGATCGTGATCTGGGGAATGGACATCTCGGTGGCGAAGGCCTCCGAACTCGGCCTGGTCGACCAGGTCAGCGAGGACCTCGACGACGCCGTGCACACCGCGACCGTGTTGATGGGCCGGGTGTCCGACCAGGAACTCGCGGTGCGCCGGCAACTGCTGCTCGAAGCGTCCGCCGCCGAGTACGACGACGCGCTCGGCGTGCACCTGGCCGCGTGCGACCGCGAACTGCGCAGGCTGGCCGTGGGGGCCGCGTCGTGACCACGACCGGCGCCCCGGTGTGGGAGGCGGCGGCCCCGGACCTCTCCGGCGTGCTCGACGACGACGCGCGGGCGCTGGCCGGGTACGTCGCCGCGGGCGAGCGGGCGCTGGCCGGGCTGCCCCCGAAGGCAGGACGTGACGGCCCGCAGCGGCAGGCCGCGGACCGGGTCCACACCGCCTGCCGGGCGGCCCGTCGCACGTTCCTCGCCCGGCACGTGGACGCCGTCTACGACCTGCTCACCGACGGTCGCACCAGCCATCTGCGGCTGCCCGCACTCGTCCGGGCCGCAGCCGAGCGGTTCCCGGGACTCGTGCCGTCGACCGCCCAGATGGCCGCCGAACGGCGGCACGTGCAGGCCGACAAGGAAGGCAGGGAGATCGACCAGGGCATCTTCTGCGCCGCGGTGCTGCGGTCGGCCACGGCCGGGCGGCACCTGATCGACGCGATGCTGAGGCCCACACCGCGCGCGCTCGGGCTGCTCGCCGACTTCCGGCGCACCGGTGTGGCGGAGTTGGACGCCGTCCTGGTCGAACGCCGGGGACACGCCGCCGAGGTCACCTTCCGCAACGCCCACTGCCTGAACGCGGAGGACGCCGGCCTGATCGCCGACCTGGAGACGGCGGTCGACCTGACCCTGCTGGACGACCAGGTGCGCGTCGGGGTGCTGCGCGGCGGGGAGGTGGACCACCCCCGCTACCGGGGCCGGCGGGTGTTCAGCGCGGGCATCAACCTCAGTGAGCTGCGCGACGGCGCGATCCCGTTGCTGGAGTTCCTGCTGGGCAGGGAACTCGGCTACGTCAACAAGATGTGCCGTGGCCTGCTGGTCGACGTGGCCGCGGGCACCTGGTCGGACCGTACCGTCGCGAAGCCGTGGCTCGGCGTCGTCGACTCGTTCGCCATCGGTGGTGGCATGCAGCTGCTGCTCGTCCTCGACCGCGTGATCGCCGAACCCGACGCCTACTTCAGCCTCCCGGCGGCCGAGGAGGGCATCGTGCCGGGGCTGGGCAACCTCCGGCTCACCAGGCTCACCGGGGCGCGGCTCGCCCGCCAGGTGGTCCTGGGCGGGCGGCGTATCCCCGCGGCGAGCGCGGAAGGCCGGCTGATCTGCGACGAGGTCGTCGAGCCGCAGGACATGCGGGACGCGATCGACCGCGCGGTGGAGGAACTCGGTGCCCCGGCCGTGGCCGCCAACCGACGGATGCTCGTGCTCGCGGAGGAGCCACTGGACGTGTTCCGCGAGTACCTGGCCGAGTTCGCGTACGCCCAGGTGCTCCGGGCCTACAGCGACGACGTCCTGGCCAAGGTCGAGCGGCGTTGGCAGCGCAGGGGAGCGCGCCGATGAGCGCCGCGTGGCTCGACCAGGACTCCCTGCACCCGTCGCTGCGGGATCCGCTGCTGGGGTCGATCGGCTTCCTCAACGAGGTGATGGGCCGGTTCCCGGACGCGATCTCCTTCGCCCCCGGCGCACCGCACCCGGACTTCCTCACCGAGATCGACATCCAGCGGTACACCGGACGTTTCCTGACCCACCTGCGTGACGAGGGTCGTACGCCCGCCCAGGCGCAACGGCTGCTCTACGAGTACGGACCCGGCCGGGGGATCATCAACGGCGTCGTGCGCGACGCCCTGCACCGGGACCACGGCATCGACGTCGACCCGGACGCCATCGTGATCACCGTGGGGGCGCAGGAGGGCATGCTCCTGGTGCTGCGCGCGTTGTTCCGCTCCGGCAGCGACGTGCTCGCGGTCGTCGACCCCTGCTTCGTCGGGATGACCGGGGCCGCACGGCTGCTCGACATCGAGCGCCTCGCGATCGGGGAGACCCCGGCGGGAATCGACCTCGACGCGCTCGCGACCGGCTGCCGCAACGCCCGGCGGGCGGGCAGGCGGATCCGGGCGTGCTACGTCGCGCCCGACTTCTCCAACCCCGGTGGCAGCCGGATGACCCTGGCCGCCCGGCGGGAGCTGTTGGCGCTCGCCGCGCGCGAGGACTTCTACGTGCTGGAGGACGACGCGTACGCGTTCACCGCGCCGTCCGACGAGCAACTGCCGCCGCTCAAGGCGCTGGACGAGGCCGGGCGGGTCATCCACATCGGCACCTTCGCCAAGGTGTGCTTCCCCGGCGCCCGGGTCGGGTACGTGGTCGCGGACCAGCGCGTGGGTCACGACGGGAAACGGCTCGCCGACGAACTCGCCACCATCAAGACCATGGTCACGGTGAACACGTCACCGCTGTGCCAGGCGGTGATCGCGGGCATGCTGCTGGAGCACGGCCGGTCCCTGCTGGAACTCTCCAGGCGCAAGTCCGCGCTCTACCGGCGCAACCTCCACCACCTGATCGGAGCGCTCGACACGCACCTCGGTGACGTGCGTCCGGACCGGGTGGCGTGGAACCGGCCGCACGGCGGCTTCTTCGTCCGGATGCGCCTGCCGGTCCCGGTCGACGTCGACCTGCTGGAGCGGTCGGCGAGCAAGTACGGCGTGCTCTGGACCCCGATGGCCCAGTTCTACCTCGGTGGTGGGGGCGAGCGGCAGCTGCGCCTGTCCTGCAGCTACCTCGACACCGACCAGATCGACACCGGGGTGCGACGGCTGGCCGATTTCGTGAAGGAAGAGGTGAGGGCATGAAGCCGGTTCCGTTGCCGACGGCGCGGATCACCCCGTTCGACCCGCCGGCCGAGCTGGCGGAGTACCGCCAGGAGACACCGATCCGGCCGATGGTGTACCCGGACGGGCACGTCGGCTGGCTGGTGACCAGTCACACACTGGCCAGGAGGCTCCTGTCCGACCAACGGTTCAGCGCACGCTCGGAGTTCAAGCGGGCACCGGTGGCGCGACCGAGCGCGGATCCGTTCTTCGGTGCGCCGGCGCTGCCCGGCTGGCTGGTGGACATGGACGCGCCGGAGCACACCCGGCTGCGGCTGCAACTGGCCGGGAAGTTCACCGCCAGGCGGATGAAGGACATGCGGCCGTTGCTGGAACGGATCGTCGACGACCAGCTCACCGTCATGGAGAAACACGGGCCTCCCGCCGACCTGGTGTCGTCGTTCGCGCTGCCGGTGCCGTCGCTGGCGATCTGTGAGCTGCTCGGGGTGCCGTACCACGACCGGGCCGAGTTCCAGCGCAACAGCGCCACCCTGTTCAGCCTGGAGGCCAGCGCGGAGGACGCCTCGCGGGCGATGGACGAGCTGTACGCGTTGCTGCGGAAACTGGTCGTGGACCGGGACACCGACACCGGCGGGCTGCTGGACATGCTGGCGGCGGAGGGCACGCTCGCGATCGAGGAGATCGTCGGGATCGGGGTGCTGCTGCTCACCGCGGGGCACGAGTCCACCGCCGGCTCACTGGGGCTGAGCGTCTTCACCCTGCTGTCGCACCCGGCCCACCTGGCCCGGCTCCAGGCGGAGCCCGAGGTGATCGACAACGCGGTGGAGGAGCTGCTCCGATATCTGACGATCTTCCACTTCGGGGTACCGCGCACCCCGCTGGAGGACGTCGAGTTCGAGGGGCACCTGCTGCGGGCCGGCGAGTCGATCACCATCTCGCTGCCCGCGGTGAACCGGGACCACCGCTGGTTCGCCGAGCCGGACCGGTTGGACTTCGACCGCAGGACGGCCGGGCACATGGCGTTCGGCTACGGCATCCACCAGTGCCTCGGCCAGAACCTGGTGCGCATGGAGATGCGCGTCGCCCTGCCGGCGATCATCCGGCGCTTCCCCCGGCTGGCACTGGCCGTCACGCCGGACGAGGTGCCGTTGAAGACGAACGTCAGCGTCTACGGCGTCCACGAGCTGCCGGTCACCTGGTGACGAAGGAGGGAACACGTGCGCATCCAGGTCGACAGCGACTCCTGCGTCGGCTCCGGGCAGTGCGCGCTCGCGCTGCCGGAGGTCTTCGACCAGGACGACGCCGACGGCAGGGTCGTGCTGCTGGACGACCGGCCGCCCACCGAGCTGCACGGCGCGGTGCGCGAGGCGGCGAGCCGCTGTCCGGTCCGGGCGATCACGGCGCAGTGACGAGAAACCGATCCAGTGTCGAGGAGCCGATCCAGTGACGAGGAACCGATCCAGTGTGTGAACCGCTCGCCCCGGCCCGCGTACCCCTTCTTCGACGGCTGCGCCTGCACGCCGGCTACCACTGGCGCAACAGCGGGCACCCGCTGCTGACCACGGCCCGGGTCGCCTGGGACACCAGGGACTGGGCACGGTTCCCCGCCGTACGCTCGGATCTCGGCGGCCTGTCGATCTCGTACTCCGGGCTGCCGGAGGGCCTGGCCTACACGCTCGACTTCACCGAACAGCGCCGCGGTGCGGACGGGGAGCGGGCGGCGGTACGCCGCACCGCCACCCTGCGGGGCCGCGACCTCAGGTCGGCCGACCGGCTGCCGGACGCCGACATCACGATCCTCGGCACCAGTGCGGCGCGGGCCCGACGGATGCCCGCCGCCGCGTCGCTGGTCCTGCCGATGCGCGTGCACTTCGTGGTGGACTTCGACGACGACGCGGAGGCGGTGCTCGGCCGGATCTCGAAGAACGAGCGACGCAACTTCCGCAGGAACGCGCGTCGGCACCGGTGGAGTGGCGAGATCGTACGGGACGCCGCGTGGTTCGACCACTTCTACGAGCACTACTACAGCGCCACGATGCGCAACCGGCACGGCGACCGGCAGCGCACGGAATCCCGGGAGTCGGCGTACGAGTGCCTGTTCCGCGCCGGCCGGCTGTTCGTGCTCACCGAGGACGGCGAGCGTGTCGCCGGACGGATATGCCACTGGAACCCCGGGACCGGCGTGCTGACGTCGCGGCTGGTGGGAGTGCGCGACGGTGCCGACGTGTACTACGCGAACGGCGCGTTCAAGGCGATGAACGTCCTGCTCATCGAGTGGGCGGCGGCCAACGGGGTGCGTCAGCTCGACTTCCAGGGGACGGAGCCCTTCCTCAGCAAGGGCACGTACCAGTCGAAGCGCCTCTTCGGTACGCGCGTGGTCCTGCCGCCCAACCACTTCGGTGGCAAGCGGTTGTGGCTGCGGGTCCGACGGGACACCCCGGCGGTGCGCGACTTCCTGGTGGCGAACCCGTGTGTGGCGGAGACGGAGCAGGGCGTCCTGGAGGCCGTCTACTTCCACGACGCCCGACGGCCCCCACGGCTCGACTACCCCGCGAACTCTCCGGGCGTGCGGGGCGCCCGCCACGTCGACCTCGACGACTTTCTCGCCGCCGTGCCCGAAGGATCGTCGACGAGGAGCGTCAGCGCATGACCACCAGCGGACTGTCGTCGGCGCGGGTGGCCGGGGTCCTCGCCGAGCACCTGCGGGACATCCCCATGGGTGGCTTCCCCATCGCGGCCGAGCCGGTCGTCATGCCGTCGGCCGAGTACCGGGAACTGCTGGCGGTCACCCGCCGCCTGGTCGAGCTGTCGCAGCAGACGGTGCTGCGCCTGGCGCCGGACCTGGCGGGCCGGATGGCCGCGCTGCGGGTCGACCCGGCCGGATACCAGCGGGCGAACCCGGACGAGGCGTTCGAGCTGCGGCACGCCGGTGACGTGGTCCGCGCCGACGTCGTCATCGGCGGGGACGGCCCGCGCTTCGTCGAACTCAACGTGGGCGCCGGCATCGGCGGCATGGTGCAGTTCGAGCAGCAGCGCCGCGCCTGGCAACGTGTCCGGTCGGCGGCGGGGCTGCCGCCGCTCGTGGGCGAGGACATCTTCGCGCTCTTCGCCGCCCTGCTCAGGAGAACCTGCGTCGAGCTGGGCCTCCCGCCCGGCGCCCTGCTGATCGGCACACTGGCGGATCCCGGCAAGCGTGGCCGGGTCAACGACATGCAGGTCCAGCTGTTGGGCGAGCACGGCCTGCCCGCCCGCTTCGCCCGACTGCCGCACCTGCTCGACGAGATCCGGCCGACCGACCTGCTGGGCGTCGTCCAGTTCTGCGAGGACGAGGCGGAGCAGCTCGGCTGGGACGCGACGCCGCTGCTGACCGCCATCAAGAGCGGGATGCACGCGACGCCGTCGCAGACCTCCCGGCTCGTCGACTCGAAGAAGGTCCTGGCCTGGCTCTCCGAGGGCCTGCCGTGGATGTCCGGGCGGGACCGGGAGCTGGTACGCCGCTTCGTGCCGTGGAGCAGGGTGCTGGGCGAGCGCCGGGTGCGCTGGCGGGGTCGCGGGTACGAGCTGCCCCGGCTGCTCGTCGAGCGGCAGGAGGACTTCGTGCTCAAGGGCGCCGCCGGCCTGTCGTCGCTGGAGGTGTTCTTCGGCGCGAACACCGCGCCCGAGCGTTGGGCCGAGCTGGTGCGGACCGGCACGGAATCCGAGTACTACGTGGCGCAGGAACTCGTCACGCCTGTCCGCCACCCGGTGCGGGTGATGCTGGACGAATCCGGTCGCACCGACGAGGTGCTCGCCAACCCGGTGATCAGCCCGTTCTGCGTCGGTGGCGTGCCCACCGGTTGTCTCATGCGGTTCGACACGGCCACCGGGCCGGGCGCGGTCACCGTGAAGAGCGGCGCCATGCTCGGCTGCCTGCTGGGGTCGGCCGACCGATGACCGTGCTGTGGTGTCGACCGGAAGGTGCCCGGTGATGAGTGTCGGCGTACGGGAACGCGAGGACGCGCGGCAGGGCTGGCGCGATTTCCGGTGGCTGTGGGGCGGCCAGAGCGTCAGTCTCGTCGGCGACCAGGTGCTGATGCTCGCCCTGCCGTTGGCGGCGACGCAGGCGTTGGGCGCCAGCGCGTTCGACGTCGGCCTGCTGGCGGCGGCGGTGAAGCTGCCGTACCTGGTGATCGGGCTGCCCGCCGGCGTCTGGGTGGCGCGGGTGGGACTGCGCCGGTCGATGATCGGTGCGGACGGGATCCGCGCGCTGGCCGTGCTGTCGGTGCCGCTGGCCGGCTTCGCCGGGGTGCTGAGCTTCGCGCACCTGGTGGCGGCCGCGCTGGTGACCGGCGTGTGCAGCGTCTTCTTCCAGATCGCCTACCAGTCGTACGCGCCGTTGCTGATCGCCGACAGCGACCGGCTGCACGCGGCCAACACGCGGCTGACCCTGTCGGAGTCGATGGCGTTGCTGCTGGGACCGGGTCTGGCGGGCCTGGTGGTGGGCCTGACCGGAGCGGTGCGGGCGATGCTCGCCGACTCCGCGACGTTCCTCGTCAGCATGGTCACGTTGCTGCTGATCCGCCACCGGGCGGCGCCGGTGCCCGTGGTGGACCGTAGGCCGGTCTGGCAGGAGGTCGGCACCGGGATCCGGTTCGTGCTCCAGCAGCCGCTGCTCCGCCTGATCATGGCGTCCGGCCTGGTCTACAACTTCGGCATCGCGATGTACATGGCCATGGTGGCGATCTTCGCGGTCAACCACCTGCACCTGTCTCCGGTCGTCTTCGGTCTCGCGGTCGGCATCGGCGGAGCCGGCTTCCCGGTGGGCACGCTGCTGGCCCGGTGGCTGACCCGGCGGTTCGGCATCGGACCGACCCTCGGGATCGTCACCGTGCCGATCGTGGCGGGGCTCGCCACCACGGTCTGCGCGTTCGGCGAGTACGCCGCGGTGATGATCAGTGTCGGCACGTTCGTCTACGGGGCGGGCTCGGGGGCCTTCAAGACCAACGCGTTGACGATCCGCCATCTGGTGACCCCCGACCACCTGTCGACCCGCGCCACCGCGGTGCACCGGTTCGTCACCTGGGGCGTCATGCCGGTGGGGGCGGTCGCCGCCGGCATCGTCGGCGACCGGTTCGGGCTGCGGGTCGTGATGGTGACGTCGGTGGCCGTCGTCGCGACGTGCCTCGTTCCAGCACTGAGCAGACCGATGCGCCGAGCGAAGCGTCTGACCCGGCCCACGGCCGCGTGACTTTTGGGGAGAGAGCACATGTGTGGAATCGTGGGCTGGGTCGACTTCACCCGTGACCTCGGCGAGGACGTCGAACTCATCCGGGAGATGACCGGGACGATGCGGCGGCGCGGTCCCGACGACCACGGCGTGTGGGTCGACCGGCACGTCGCGCTGGGGCACCGCCGGCTGGCCATCATCGATCTCGTCGGTGGCCGTCAGCCGATGGTCGCGCCGGACGCCGCGACCGTCCTCAGCTACAGCGGCGAGGTCTACAACTTCAGGGAACTCCGTGCCGAACTACAGGGGCGGGGGCACGTCTTCGTGGAGCGCTCCGACACCGAGGTGGTGCTGCACGCCTACCGCGAGTGGGGTCCGGCCTGCGCCGAGCGCCTGGTCGGCATGTTCGCGTTCGCGGTGTGGGACGCGCCGAAGAGGAAACTCGTGCTGGTCCGCGACCGGCTCGGCATCAAACCCCTCTTCTACGCCCCCCTGCCGCACGGCGTGCTCTTCGCGTCCGAGCCGAAGGCCATCTTCGCCAACCCGGCGTTCCGCCCGGTGGTGGACGAGGCGCTGCTGCCGGTCCTGCTGAACCGGCGGCTCGCGCTGCCGGGCCAGACCCCGTTGCGGGGACTGCACGAGGTGAAGCCGGGGCACGTCGTGACGGTGGACCACGCGGGCGTACGGCAGGAGTGCTACTGGCGGCTCACCACCGACCCGCACACCGACGACCTGCCCACCACCGTGGGCAACGTGCGGGACCTGCTCCACGAGGTGGTGCACCAGCAACTGGTCGCCGACGTGCCGATCGCCACGCTGCTCTCCGGCGGGCTGGACTCCACGGCCACCACCGCGATCGCCGCGCGCGCCTTCGCCGCGCGGGGCGAGGGCAGGCTGGCCACCTTCTCGGTGGACTTCCCCGAGGACGAGGCGTCGTTCCGCCCGACCGTGCTGCGGCCCGAACGGGACGCGCCGTACGCCCGGATCGCGAGCGAGCGGATCGGTACGGACCACACGGTGGTCGCGCTGTCGGCCGCGGCGGTCGCGGACGCCCGCCCGTCGGCCATGCGCGCCATGGACCGGCCGATCAGCGGCCAGTTCGACGCCTCGATGTACCTGCTCTTCGCGGGGGTACGGGACCGCACCGACGCCCGCGTGCTGCTCTCCGGCGAGGCGGCCGACGAGGTCTTCGGTGGATATCCGTGGTTCCACGACCCCGCCACCCTCGGCGCGGACACGTTCCCGTGGCTGGGCGACGCCCCCCGGCTGTGGCGGTGTCTGGCGCCCGACGTGGTCAGGCGGATCCGGCCCGACGATCTGGAACGCGACCACTACCGGCGACTTCGTGCCGCCGTACCCCGGTTGCCCGGTGAGGACCCGGCGCAGGCGCGGGTCAGGGAGGCCCTCTTCCTCAGCCTTCAGGGGCCGCTGTCCGTGCTGCTGGAACGCAAGGACCGGCTGAGCATGGCCTCGGGCCTGGAGGTCCGGGTGCCGTTCTGCGACCACCGACTGGTGCAGTACGTGTGGAACACGCCCTGGTCGATGAAGACGGCCGACGGCAGGGAGAAGAGTCTGTTGCGGATGGCCGTGGCCGACCTAGTGCCCGAGGAGGTCCTGCTGCGCAGGAAGAGCGCCTACCCGGCGATGCACGATCCCGGGTACGACGCCCAGGTGCTGGGCGCGGTCAACAAACTCGTCGTCGACGAGACCTCGCCGCTGTACGGCTACCTCGATCCCGAGCGCGTCCGCGCACTGATCGAATCGGGGAACCGGACCATGACCCACGTCAACGCGGCCCACCTGGTGCTGCCGTTGCTGGAGATCGACACCTGGATGCGGGCGTACGGCATCGGGGTGGGCCGGTGACGACGGGCCGACGGCCAGCCCGGTGCCCCGCTACCCCGGAAGCGGCGGGCACTCCAGGACCTCGATCCAGTTGCCGGGGAACAGTCGCAGGTGGGGGTGGCCGGAGAAGATCCGGACAGCCTCGTCGTGCGAGTTCGCCTCGATGATGGCGTAACCCGTCTTGCTGTCCGTGAAGTCGTCGCTCCCGCCGGCGGTGACCCGCTTCTTCCTGAACAGCGGTGCGCCGTTGTCGACGAGCGCGCCCTCGTGATCCTGCGCCCACCTCGCCCAGGCGTTCATGAACGCGGCCTGCTGCTCGTCACTCACCTCGGACTTGGCGGCGTCATCGGCGGCACCGTGGTAGAGGGCAAGGAATCTGCTCACCTCCGTAGGTTAGTGGATCAGCCAGCCGCCCTCGGCGCGTCCGACCCGGGCTGAGCACCGCGGCACCGGGGCGACACCTCGTGCCGGCCTCGCGGTGCCGGGCGGACCCCTGCCCGTGCCTGCGGCGGCTGCCCTGTCGGCTCCCGGATCCCCCCGGGCGTGTCGCTGGCTATCGCAAATGGAAACCGTTATCGTCTTCTGGTCCGGAGTCGTCGAGCGTCGGGAGTGCGCGATGGGCCATGTGTTGCTGGTCGAGAGCTGGGTCGGTGCGATGAGCACCCTGCTGCCCCGGGCGATCCGGGAAGCGGGCCATCGGTTCACGTTCCTCACCAGGAACCTGCACCACTACCTCCGCCAGAGCGACGACCCGCAGGCGCATCCGTTGCTCGACGCCGACAACGTGATCACCACCGAGACCAACGATCCGCGACGGCTGCTGCCGCACGTCCGCCAGCTGCACGAGGTGCTCCGCTTCGACGGTGTCGTCACGTCCTGCGACTACTACCTCGGCACGGTGGCCCGGCTCGCCGCGGACCTGGGCCTGCCGGGCGCACGACCGGAAGCCGTCGAGTGCGCCTACCGCAAGGACCTGGCCCGGCAGCGGATGCAGGCGGCCGGCCTGCCCGGCCCGGCGTTCGCCGTCACCGGGGACTGGGCGGGCACCGAGGAGGCCGCCCGAGCCCTCGGCTTCCCCCTGGTCGTCAAACCCGTCGACCTGTGCGCCGGGATGTTCGTCCGGCTGGTGACCGACCGGACCCAACTGCGCGACGCGTTCGACGCCCTCGACGCGTTCCCGGTCAACGCCCGGGGTCAACGACGCTCACCGCTGGTACTCCTGGAGGAGCTGCTGACCGGACCCGAGGTCAGCGTCGAGACCGTCACCGTCGACGGGACGACGACCGTGCTCGGCGTGACCGACAAGAGCCTCGCCGGTGCGCCGTGGTTCGTGGAGACGGGGCACATGTTCCCCGCCGCCCTCGACCCCCCGACGGCCGACGCGGTGCGCGAGATGGCCGTCGCCGCCCTCGCCGCGGTCGGATTCGACCGGGGGGTGGCGCACACCGAACTACGACTCACCCCCGCCGGACCGCGGGTGGTGGAGATCAACCCCCGCCCGGCCGGCAACCGGATCACCGAGCTGGTCCGGCGGACCACCGCGGTGGACCTCCCCATGGTGTACGCCCAGCTCGCCGTGGGTGAGGAGCCGGACATCACGGTGGCCGACACGGGCGTCCGCAGCGCCGCCGTCGCGTTCCTGCTGCCACCCCGCGCCGGCACCCTCGCGGCGGTCGAGGGGGTGACCACAGTGGCCGCCGCTCCGGACGTCGTCGAGTGGGCGGTGAAACCCGTCGGGCACCGCACCGGCGACGCGGTGAGCAACAACGACTACCTCGGTCACGTCATGACGGTCGACACCACCGGTCCCGGCGCCCGGACCCGGGCCGACGACCTGGTCGCCGGCCTCGGCGTCCGGTACACCGACGAGCTGGCCGAGGCACTCCCGTGACGCCGCCGCCGGCCGGGGCCGGCACGCAGCTGACGTCGGTGCCGGATCTGATCGACGCGGTCCGGGCGGGCCGCTTCGGCCCCGACCCGACCACCGCCCGGGTCACCGTCGCGTTCACCACCCGGCAGGGTGCCCGGCACGCCGGCCGCGCCCGTGGCTACCGCAACCACGTGTTCAGCCTGCGGGTGGACGCCGCCGTCGGCTCCTGCGCGACGGAACCCGACACGCTGCCCGACGAGGTCGCCTACGACTGCGTCGGCGCCAGCGTCGCCGACCTGCTCACCCATCCCGTGCCGGCGGTCCGCGTCGCGGCCCTGGACGCCTACCTCGCCACGGTCCACCCGCACCCGCACGCCGCCTGCGACCCGGTGACCATCCCGGCCGGGACGTCACTGGCCAAGTCGACCGCCCGGGCCGCCGCCGTGGTGGACCTGCTCCCGGTGGGACCGGGGCAGCGGGTCCTGGTCGTCGGAGTGGTGAACTCCCTGCTGGCACAGCTGCGTCGCCGGGGCGTCAGCTACCTGCCGTGCGACCTGGCCGGCGGCAGCACCGAGTGGGGGGAGCCGTGCCTACCGGACGCCGCCGCGGTGCTGGAGGAGTGCGACGCGCTGCTCGTCTCCGGCATGACCCTGGGCAACGACACGTTCGCGCCGCTGCTGCGGCACGCCCGCACCACCGGGAAACCGATGGTGGCCTTCGCCCAGACCGGCAGCGCCGTCCTGCCGTGTTTCCTCGGCGCGGGGCTGAGTGGCCTGTCCGCCGAGCCGTACCCGTTCTTCTGGCTCGACGGCGCAGCGACGACGGTCTACCACTACCGTGCCGCAGCCGGGTCACCGTGCTGACCGCCCCCGCGCCGGCCACCCGGGCACCGCACCTGCTGGGCCTGCTGGGCCGCTCCCCGGTCACGTTCGTCGACACCCCGCTGCCGCACCCGCACGGCGGCTTCCACGCCAAGGTGGAGCACCTCAGCCCGGGAGGCATGAAGGCCCGCGCCGCCGTGGCCATGCTGCGGGCCGCCCGACGGCGCGGTGACCTCCGCACGGGCGCCACCGTCGTGGAATCCACCAGCGGCACGTTCGGTCTCGGCCTCGCGTTCGCCGGGCAGGCCCTCGGTCATCCGGTCGTCCTCGTCGTGGACCGCGAGATCGAACGGCCGATGCGGGCGCTGCTGACGGCGCACGGGGCCACGGTCGAGGCCGTGGAGCACCCGCACCCGGTCGGTGGTTGGCAGCAGGCCCGCCTGGACCGGCTGCACGAGGTGCTGGCCCGCACCCCCGACGCCTACTGGCCCGACCAGTACCACAACCCGGACAACGCCACCGGCTACCGCACCCTCGCCGACGAACTGACCGGTCAGGTCGAGGCGGTGGACGTGCTGGTGTGCAGCGTCGGCACCGGCGGGCACAGCGCCGGCCTGGCTGGAGCGCTGCGCCGGCACTGGCCCGGTATGCGGCTCGTCGGGGTCGACACCGTCGGCTCGACGATCTTCGGGCAGCCCGCGCGGCCACGGCTGATGCGCGGCCTGGGCAGCAGCATCTTCCCCCGCAACGTCGACTACGCCGCCTTCGACGAGGTGCACTGGATCGGCCCGGTGGAGGCGGTGGACACCTGCCGCCGGCTGGCCCGCGCGGCGTTCGTCACCGGCGGCTGGAGCACCGGGGCCGTCGCCCGGGTCGCCGCCTGGGTCAGCCGGATGCAGCCCGGCGCCCGGGTGGTCACGATCTTCCCGGACGGCCCCCACCGCTACCTCGACTCGATCTTCGACGACGCCTACTGCGCCCGCCACGGGCTGTTCGCCCCGGCTCCGGACCATCCGATCGAGATCCCGTACCCGGACGCCGTCGAGGTGACCCGGTGGAGCCGCTGCCGGACCGTCCTCGATCCGCTGCGCCAGCCGGCGGTGCCGGCATGAGGCTCGACTGGCGCAGCTACCCGCTGCGGCTCCGCGAACCGCTGCGGATCTCCCGCGCGACGATGCCCGGCCGGACCGCCGTCCAGCTCGACCTGTCCCACGACGGCGGCACCGGTCACGGCGAAGTGGTGACCAGCGTCTACTACGGCCTGGACCTGGCCACCATCTGCGGACTGCTGACCGGGCTGCGGCACCGGGTGCGTGCCTACGGTGAACCCGAGACGCTGCTCGCCGAGCTGCCGGCGCTCGCCGCGCAGCTGCCCGCCGGCGTGCTGGCAGCCCTGGACGCCGCCGTCCACGACCTGCTGGCCCGGCGGGCCGGAGCACCGTTGCACCGGTGGCTCGGCCGACCCACCCCCGCCCCGGCCGCCACCGCCCGCACCATCGGCCTCGTCGCACCCGGGCACGCCCACACCACCGCGCGGGAGCTGGCACGACGCGGCTTCCAGCTCGTCAAGATCAAATGTGGGGACGCGGCGGACCTCGCCCGGATCGCGGCGGTCCGCGCCGCGATGCCGCACGCACGACTCCTGCTCGACCCCAACGGCGCCTGGACCCCCGAGCAGACCGTACGGCTGCTCGACACGCTGCGACCCCACACCATCGACGCCGTCGAGCAGCCCATCGCACCCGGCACCCCGCACCTGCTCGCCTGGATCAGTGCCCGTACCGACGTGCCGCTCATCGCCGACGAGGACGCCGCCACGGCGGACCATCTCCACGCCCTGGTGGGCGCGGTGACCGGTATCAACGTCAAGATCGCCAAGTGCGGCGGCGTCCACGCCGCCCAGCAGATCGCCGCCACGGCCCGGACCCACGGCATGGATCTCATGCTGGGCTGCCTGGTGGCCAGCTCGCTGGGCATCGCACCGGCGGTGCACCTCACCGACGACGCCCGCTGGATCGACCTGGACGGGCACCTGCTGCTCGCCGACGACCCGTGGACCGGCATCGGCGGCCACGACGGCATCCTCCGGCTGACCGGCGAACCCGGCCTCGGCGTGCGGGCGGCCCGATGAACACCTGGACCACCCTGCGCAGCTTCCCGCTGCCGATCCGACTGCTGGTGGTCAACCAGTTCGGTGTCAACGTCGGCTTCTACCTGCTGCTGCCCTACCTCGCCGGCTACCTGGCCGACGACGTCGGCCTCTCCGCCGCCGTGATCGGCATCGTGCTCGGTGTGCGGAACCTCAGCCAACAGGGCCTGTTCCTGCTGGGCGGCTCGGCCGCCGACCGGCTCGGTGCCCGGGGCGTCATCATCGCCGGCTGCGCCCTGCGCGCCGTCGGCTTCGGACTGTTCGCCCTCGGCACGGCACTGCCGGTGCTGCTGGCCGCCTCGGTCCTGTCCGGACTGGCCGGTGCGTTGTTCAACCCGGCCGTCCGCAGTTACCTGGCACAGGCCGCCGCCGACCGGCGGGCCGAGGCGTTCGCCCTGTTCACCGTCTTCGCCAGTGCCGGTGCGCTGCTCGGACCGCTGCTCGGCTCCGCGCTGCTCCTGGTCGACTTCCGGGCCGCCGCGCTGACCGCCGCCGCGCTGTTCGCCGCGCTCACCGTGGCGCAGGCGGTCTGGCTACCCGCCCCACCCGCCACCACCCGCGGAGCGACCGTCTGGCAGGACTGGCGCACCGGCCTCACCGACCGCCGCTTCCTGGCCTTCAGCATCGCACTGGCCGGCATGTTCGCCCTCCAGACCCAGCTCTACCTGATCCTGCCGGTGCAGGCCGAACACCTCACCGGGCACCCGGCGGCGGTCGCCGTGCTGTTCGTCGCCTCCACCACCGTGACGCTCACCCTGCAACTACCGCTGAACCGCCGGCTCCGCCGCCGGAACCGTGGCGCGAGCATCACCGCCGGAATGGCGGTCATGGGCGCCGGGTTCCTGCTGCCGCTGCTGCGCGTACCGTCGCTGTCGCCGGTGCTGCGGCTGGTGCCGGTACTGGCCGCGGCCGTCCTGCTCACCCTGGGGGTGATGATCGCCCAGCCGTTCGTCCTGGAGCTGATCCCCGCCTTCGCCGGACCCCACCTGACCGGCACCTACTTCGGCCTGTTCTACCTGGTGTCCGGGGTCCTCGCCGCCGGCTGCACCGCCGCCGTCGGCGCGACCGTGGGCACCGCCACGGGGACCGGGGTGCCACCGGCGGCGTGGCTGCTCACCGCCGCCGTCGGGGCGGCCTCGGCGGGCGCGGTCTGGCTGCTGCGCCTCGACGGCCGCCGTACCGCAACCTCCACACCGACCCCGGCGGGCGTGTCATGAGCGACGGGAACCTCCTCACCGACAACCCGGAGCTCTACGAACAGCAGTTCCCCGACCCGGACCACCGTGCCGCCCGGTTCGTCGACGACCTCGTCCGCCGGTTCGCCGACCGCGTCGACCGCACGCCCCGGCTGCTCGACGTCGGGTGCGGCACCGGCCGCGACGTCGGACACCTCACCACCCTCGGCTACACCGCCGTCGGGCTGGACACGTCGGTGCCGATGCTCACCTACGCGCGGCGTCGCCACCCGGCCGTCCGGTTCGTCCACGCCGACCTGCGCGACTTCGACCTGACCGGCCCCTTCGACGTCGTCACCTGCCTGGACAGCGCCATGCTGTACTGCCACACCAACGCCGACCTCACCGCGTTCCTGCGCTGCTGCCACCGGCACCTGCGCCCCGGCGGGCTGCTGCTGGCCGAGATGCGCAACGGCGCGTTCTTCCTCGGCGGCACCGAACTCCTCGACGGCCCCCGCACCCGCACCGTGACCTGGCGCGGCGTCCCCTACACCTCCGCGACACGGCTGTGGATCGACCACGGCGGGCAACTGCTGCGCCGCGAACGGGTCTGGACCTGGCCGGCCTGCCCGCGACCGCTGGTGCAGACCTCGGCCTGGCGGCTGCTGTTCCCCGCCGAGCTGCGCTACCTGCTCGACACCACCGGGTTCGACGTGGTGGCCCTCTTCGACACCCCCGGGCCCCGCACCGACCCGCCCTGGCAGCCGACCGCCGCGCTGTCGCCCGCGCTGTCCGGCGACCGGCTGCACCTGGTCGCGCGCCGCCGCGCCGACCCGGCCTGACCTCCCCCCGCCGCAACACCGCGGCACGACCTCCGCCGCCTTGATGAAAAGGAAATTCATGATGGACAAACTGCCCACGGGTACGCCGACAGTGTCCCGCCGCGGCCTGCTCGGCGGCGCCGCCGCCGTCTCCGCCGCCCTGCTGACCGGCTGCGGTGCGCGGCCCGACCCGACCGGAACCCCCGCCGGGCCACCCCGGCGGGGCGGCCGGCTACGGGCGGCGTTCGCCGGCGGCGGCGTCAACGAGACGCTGGACCCGCACCTGGCCAACCTGTTCAACGAGGCGTCCCGGGCCAAGGCGATGTTCGACAAACTCGCCGACTACGGCCCCGACGTCTCCATCCGACCCCGTCTCGCCGAACGCTGGGAGCCCAACGGCGACCTCACCCGCTGGCGGATCACCCTGCGCGAGGCGACGTTCCACGACGGACGGCCGGTCCGCGCCCCCGACGTGCTGCACAGCTACGCCAGGATCACCGACCCGAAGAAGGCGTTCCGGGCCAGGGCCAGCCTCGGCCTGCTCGACCTGCCCCACAGCCGTGCCGTCGACGACCGCACCGTGGAACTGGCCCTCACCCGCCCCTTCGCCGAGTTCCCCAACGCCCTGGCCGCGTTCGGCGCGTACATCGTCCCCGAAGGCACCGACACGTTCACCCGACCCGTCGGATCCGGACCGTTCACCTTCGACTCCTGGCAGCCCGGCCGGACACTGCTGCTCAAGCGCTACGACGGCTACTGGGACGGTGCCGCCCACCTCGACGAGCTCGAATACCTGATCAGCAACGAGGAATCGGCCCGGGTCAACGCCCTGCTCGCCGGCCAGGTCGAGTACGCCCACGACATCACCCCCACCACCGCCCGCACCCACGCCGGCAGCACCCGGCTGACCGTCACCCGGATGCCGAACAGCACCATGCAGTCGTTCGCCATGAAGGTCGACCGGCCACCGTTCGACAACCGGGACCTCCGCGAGGCCATGTTCCTGCTCACCGACCGCCAACAGCTCGTCGACACCGTCCTCGGCGGCTCCGGACAGATCGGCAACGACCTGTTCGGCAAGGGCTACCAGCACTACGCCGCCGACATCACCCAGCGCCCCCACGACCTCGACCGCGCCCGCTACCTCGTCGACAAGGCCGACGCCCGGGGCCTGCGGATACGCCTCGACACCGCCGCCGTGGCCAGCGGCTTCGTCGAGGCCGCCAGCGTCCTGACCGACCAGGCCCGACAGGCCGGCCTGATCATCGACACCGCGCTGGGCAACAGGGACACCTACTGGAAGGACATCCTCGACACCGGAGCGTTGGCCTCGTACCGCTCCGGCGCCATGCCCATCGAGACACACATCTCGCAACGGCTGCTGACCACCTCCACCACCAACGCCACCCGGTGGACCCGGCCCGACTTCGACGCCCTCTACACCCGCGCCGTCACCAGCACCGACGAGGTGACCCGCCAGCAGGCGTACGGTGACATGCAGCGCGTCCTGCACGCCGAAGGCGGCTTCCTGATCTGGGGCTTCGCCGACTTCCTCGTCGCCACCGCCCCCCGCGTCGCCGGCGTGTCCGCCCAGGCCCCGGCCAACACCCTCGACTGGGCCCGCTTCGACAAGGTCTGGCTGGGGTGAGCCTGTCCCGCTACGCCACCGGGCGGCTCCTGCTCGGCCTCGGGCAGGTCGCCGGGATCACCACCATCGTGTTCGCGCTCACCGAGGCACTGCCCGGTGACGCCGCCGTGGTGATCGCCGGCGACCAGCCCGACCCGGCCCGGATCACCGCCATCCGGGAGCACCTGCACCTCGACCGGCCGGCCTGGCAGCGCTACCTCGACTGGCTCACCGGCCTGCTGCGCGGCGACCTCGGCGTGTCCCTGGTCTCCGGACGGCCGATCGCCGACCGGCTCGCCGACAGCGCCGGCGTCACCCTGCTCCTGGCAACGGTGACCCTGCTGGTGCTCGTCCCGCTCGCCGTCACCCTGGGCATGCTGGCCGCCCGCCGCGAAGGGGGACCACTGGACCGGACGGTGTCCGCGGTGTCGGTCGCCCTGTACGCGGTGCCGGAGTTCGCCCTGGCGATCCTGCTCATCGCCGTCTTCGGCGTCCGCCTCGGCTGGCTGCCACCCACCGCCTTCGGCACCGACCTGCTCGCCCGGCCGTCGGTGCTCGTCCTGCCGCTGCTCGTCCTGCTCGCCCGACCCGTCTGCACCATCAGCCGACTCACCCGCGCCGGCCTGCTCGACGCGCTACGGGCCGAACACCTCCGCCACGCCCGACGCCTCGGCATCACCGGCAGCCGGCTCTGGCTGCGCCACGCCCTGCCCGACGCGCTGGCACCGGTCGTGCAGCAACTCGCCCGCACCACCGACTGGCTCCTCGGCGGTGTCATCGTCGTCGAGGCGGTGTTCGTCATCCCCGGACTCGGCACCGCCCTGGTCGACGCGGTGGCCACCCGCGACGTGCCCACCGTGCAGGCACTGTGCGTCCTCGTCGCCGTCACCACGGTGCTGGTGAACCTGGCCGCCGACCTGGTGGCCTTCCGGCTCGCCCCGCGTACCCCGGTGGGCCGATGAGACGGCCACGCACCCTGACCGCGGCGGTGCTGCTCACCGCGCCGCTGGGCCTGGCCGTGGCCGGCCCGCTGCTGGCCGGCGAGCCGACCGGCCGCACCTTCCCGTTCGCCGACGACGGGCCGCTGGGCACCGACTTCGTCGGCCGCGACGTCGCCCAGCAGGTCCTGCTCGGCGGCCGGTCCGTGGTCACTGTCGCCGTCGCCGCGACCCTGCTGGCGTACCTCGTCGGGGTACCGCTCGGGCTGCTGGCCGCGTCCACCCGCCGCCGGTGGGTCGACGAACTGCTCATGCGCCCCCTGGACCTGGCGCTGGCCGTACCGTCGCTGCTGCTGCTGATCCTGCTGGCCGCCACCGCACCACCCGGACCCCTCACCCTGGTCGGCATCGTCGCGTTGATCGGGCTACCGGAGATCACCCGGATCACCCGCGCCACCGCGCTGCCGCTGGCCCACGGCCCGGCCATGGAGGCGATGCGCCTGTACCGGGAAACCTGGTGGCGACGCGGCCCCGGCCACGTCGGCACCGGCATCCGCCGGGTCCTGCTCGCCGACGCCGGCGTCCGGTTCGTCGGTGCGACGTACCTGGTGGCCACCGCCAGCTTCCTGGGCATCGGCGTCGCCCCCGACGCCGCCGACTGGGCGGTCATGGTGGACCGCAACCGCGCCGGACTGTTCCTGCAACCCTGGGCCGTCGCCGTGCCGGCCACCCTCCTCGTCGCCCTGGCCGTCGGCCTCAACCTGGCCACCGACCGGGCGCTGACCACCCGTCGCACCGACCCGTCACCCCGGCCCGCACCCACCACGACCGCCCCCCGTCCGTCGACGGCCGCAACCCTGCTGGAGGTACGCGACCTCACCGTCACCGCCGGCGACACCCGCCTGGTGGACGGCGTCTCCTTCGACCTGCCCGGCGGTCGGATCCTCGCCGTCATCGGCACCTCCGGCAGCGGCAAGACCACCACCGGCCGTGCCCTGCTCGGCGGGACCACCCCGGGCACCACCCACACCGGCACTGTCACCCTGGCCGGTACCCCCGTCACCCCCCACACGCCACCACCGCCCGGCACCGTCGGCTACGTCCCCCAGCAACCCGGCACCGCGCTGCACCCGGCCCGCCGCGTCGGCGCCGTGCTCGACGAGATCACCCGGCACCACCTTCCCGGCACCGGCCGCAGCGCCCGCAGCCGCGCCGTCGCCGCCGTCCTCGAACGGGTCGACCTGCCCACCGACCGCCGGTTCCTGCGCCGCTTCCCGCACCAGCTCTCCGGCGGCCAGCAGCAACGCCTCGTCATCGCCCACGCCCTGCTCGCCCACGCCGTCCTGCTCGTCGCCGACGAACCCACCACCGGGCAGGACGCCCCCACCCGCACCGACGTCGCCCGGGAACTCACCACCCTCGCCCGCGACGGCCTCGCCGTGCTCCTGCTCAGCCACGACCTGCACCTCGTACGCGCCGTCGCCGACCAGATCCTCGTGCTGCACCAGGGAGCCGTCGTCGAACACGGCCCCGCCGTCGACGTGCTCACCACCCCCCGCCACCGCCACACCCGGGACCTGCTCGCCCCGCCACCGCGCCGGCCACCGTCGGCGGCACCGCCGGACCGACCCCTGCTGCACGTCGCCGGCCTGACCGCCACCCACCGCGACGGCAGCCGACGACGCGACGTGCTCCGCGACGTCACCCTGACCGTCCCCGCCGGGCGGTGCCTGGCCGTGGTCGGCCGGTCCGGCAGCGGCAAGACCACCCTCGCCCGCTGCCTCGCCGGCCTGCACCCCGCCCACACCGGCGTGCTGACCCTCGACGGACGACCCCTCGCCCGGCACCTCGACCACCGCCGCCCGGACGACCTCGCCGCCATCCAGTACGTGTTCCAGGACGCCCGCGCCAGCTTCGACCCCCACCGGACGGTCCTCGACCAGACGGCCGCCCCGGCACGACGTCTGCACCACGCCCCACCGGAGCAGGCCCGCCGCACCGCCCTGGACCTGCTCGCCCGGGTGGGCCTCGACGAGGCCACCGCGACCCGACGCCCCGACCGGCTCTCCGGCGGCCAACTGCACCGCGCCGCGCTCGCCCGGGCGCTGGCCAGCAGGCCCCGGGTGCTCGTCTGCGACGAGACCACCGCCGGCCTCGACCGGCTCACCCAGCACGGCATCCTCACCCTCCTCGACGAACTGCGGCACCGTATCCGGCTGACCGTCGTGGTGATCACGCACGACCGGGACGTGGTGGCGCACCTCGCCGACCACGTCGTCGTCCTCGACGACGGAACCATCGTCGACCGTGGCCCGGCCGACGACCTGCTCCACCGCGCACACCACCCGCTGACCCGCGCCCTGCTGCCCACCCACCCGGCGGACGACACCGCACCCACCCACCTGTGACCGGAGGAACCATGCCGCACCACCGCGTCGGCCCGTACGAGGTCAAGCCGGCGGAGCGCCGGCACGTCGACGGGGCGCGCAGCGTCATGCTCGACACCTTCTACCGCGACTTCGGCTTCGGCTACCGCCCCGAATGGCACGCCGACGTCATCGATCTCGACGGCACCTACCTCACCCCCGACCGGCACGCCCTGTTCGTCGCGACCACGGGCGACGAGGTCGTGGCGACCACCGCCGTACGCGCCGCCGCGCCCCACTGCCCACCCCACCCGCGTTTCCTCGCCGAGCGCTACCCCGACGACACCACCGCGCAGCTGTTCCGGGTCTACGTGCGGCCCGGACACCGACGTTGCGGTCTCGCCCGGGCACTGGTCGCCCTCGCCGTCGACTTCGTCACCCGGCAACTCCGCTACCAGGCGCTCTACCTGCACACCGACGCCCGCGTGCCCGGTGCCGAACCGTTCTGGCGGAGCCTGGCGACGCCGGTCCACGACGCCCGCGACGGCCGCGACGACACCTGCCAGACGATCCACTTCGAGATCCCGCTGCCCGGCCGCGCCCGGTAGCCGCCCCGTCCCCGGCGGGGGTGCCGGACCCACGTCCTGATCCACCGGCCAGCGGGGGCCACCGGTCGGACCGTGCCGCCCGGCTTGATCTGGAGCGCACTCCAGGTGGCAGGGTCGACGCCGTGGCAGGGAACAGGGGAGTGGCCCGTAACCAGGTCGTGCTCGCCTGGCTGCTGCGCCAGGGCATCCGGCCCATCGTCGGCGTGAGTGACCTCGCGCAGCTCGACGAGGCCGTCGACGCGGTGTCGTGCCGTTGGAGGACGAGCACCTGGCCCGGCTGGCCGGTGCCCGCTGAACAGGAATGGGAATGCCCGCGTCGTCCGGAGGCACCGGGTGGATCGGCTTCCGCCGGGCCGGTGCCTCCGTCGGGCGAGGGCGGCACCGGCCGGTCCGGCGGCGCGTCAGGTGGCGAGGGTGGCCAGCGGCTCCAGGCCGTAGGTGCGGGCGTAGCCGTTCTCGGTGCCCACGACCAGGTCGACGACCTGAAAGTAGCGGTCCCAGAAGGGGGTCTCGCGCAACGCGTCGATCAGCAGGCGGTAGGCGTCGTGGTCGTCGGCCTCCCAGACCCAGATGTCGGTGACCCGCGCCGAGTAGAACTCCGTGTCGTAGAAGCGGGAGCGGACACCGCGGGTGCGGGCCTGGAGGACGGGGAGAACGTGGGTGGTGAAGGCCTGGACGCGTTCGGTCACGGTCATCGCCAGCCACTCGGGCGTGGTTTTGACCAGCATGAATGCGGTGACCGGCGGCTCGGTTCGGTCAGTGGGCATCGGCGGTCTCCTGCGGGGTGAGGACGGCGGGCCTGAGCGTCCGGGCGCACCACTGCGCGAACGCGGTGGCCGTTCCCGCCTGCGGTGCGCGGTCGACGCCCGCGTCCAGGCCCGCATCCTTGGCGCGTTTCATGTCGACCATGGCCTCGACGAACACCGCGTTGAGGCCGTAGCCGAGCATGGTGGAGCGCAGTTCGTCGAGCGACTGACGCTGGTAGCGGACCGGACGGCCCAGTTCCTCGGTCATGATGCGGGCCAGGTCGTCGGGCGAGAGGTCCTGAGGGCCGAGCACAGGGACGGTGCCCGCACCGGTCCAGGAGCGGTCCAGCAGCAGCCCGGCCGCGGCGGCGGCGATGTCGGCGACGGCGACCATGGGGGCCGGACGGTCCGCGGCGGCGGTGTCGGTGAAGACGCCGTCGTCGCGGATCGCGTCGACCTCCTCCAGCAGGTTCTCGTAGAAGGACGGGCAGGCCAGGGCACGGTAGGCGACGCCGGAGCCGGCGATGAGGTCGTCCATCGCCAGGGAGGCGGTGACCAGCCCGGCCCGGGCGGCCTGCGGGGTGCCACGGCCGAGCGCCGAGACGCCGACAACATGACCGACGCCGTGGGCGGCGAAAGCCCGCGCGGCCGGGCGGGTGAAGCCGCGGTAGGCGTCGTCGGGCGTGACGGAGGCGTCCGGCGGCACCAGCCAGAACACAGCGTCCGCCCCGGCGAAGGCACGATCGACGGTTGCGGCGTCGCCGTGCGAGCCGACGACCACCTCGACCCGTCCACGGACGCCTTCGGGTAGCCGGGCCGGATCCCGGACGACGACCCGCAACTCCTCACGGCCGGCGGGTGCGGCCTCGATCAGCAGCGACAGCAGGTGCCGCCCGATGTTCCCGGTGGGACCGGTAATCACGATCATGAAACCTCGATTGTCGGATCGGCAGGACCCACCCATCGTGCGGACGGGCACCGCATTGCCACAATGGGAACTTCAGCATCCAATCATTGCCTGAAGTGGAATAACTACGGTGAGCAGCCCAGCCCCGAACCTCGATGCCAACCTCGCCGTCGCTCTCGACGCCCTGCTGACCGAGCAGAACGTCACCCGCGCCGCCGCGCGGTTGCAGACCTCCCCCGCGGCGATGAGCCGTACCCTGGCCCGGCTGCGCCGGGTGCTCCGAGATCCACTACTGGTGCGGGCCGGACAGCGGATGGTGCCCACTCCGCGCGCCGAGGCGCTGCGCGACGAGGCCGGCGCGGTGGTGCGCCGGCTGGAGGCGTTGCTCGCCCCGAGCGGCGGAATCGATCCCGCGGCACTGCGGCGCACCTTCACCGTCCAGGCCGCGGACCTGGTCGGTGCCGCAGTCGTGCCCGGTCTGATCCGGCTCGCTCGACGGCGGGCGCCGGGCGTCTCGCTGCGGGTGCTGGCCGAGGAGTGGGAGGCCGGCCCCGCGCTGCGTGACGGACGGATCGACCTGGAGATCGGGGCCATCGACCACGTCGATCCGGAGACGCGCGTCGAAGAACTCGTCACCCTGACGATGGCGGCCGGTGTCCGGGCCGGGCACCCACTCACCGAGGGGACGCTGACCGCCGCCCGGCTCGCCGCGGCCGAGCACGTGGCGGTCAGCCGCCGCGGCCGTTTCACCGGGCCGCTGGATACGGCCCTGGCCGCGCAGGGGCTCAGCCGGCGGGTCGGCGCCGTCCTGCCCGGACACCTGGCCGCGATGACGCTGGCCGCGGCCGAGGACGTGGTCTGCCTGGTACCGACGGCGCTGCCGGGTGAGCCTCCGTCACGGCTCAGCGACGCGGCGCACGCGCTGGGACTGCGCCTGCTGGAGATTCCGTTGCCGCTGCCAGCACTGACGATCGGTATGGCCTGGCACCCACGGCACAGCGCCGACGGCGCCCACCAGTGGCTGCGTGACGCCGTGCGCCACGTGCTCCGTCCCGTCGGCGAGGAATAGCCGGGGCCGGAGTTCGCGTGCCCCCGACCTGCCGGACCAGCCTGGGGCCGGAACGCCGGACTCCCGCACCGGGTCGGGTCGGTGTGCCGGCCGCTGCGCCGAGGACCGGCGTGTCAGGCCGCGTCCACCTGCCCGTCGGGGAGGGCCGCACCCGTCAACGGGGTGGCGAGCCGGTGGGTGCGGACGCGGCGGATCACCGGCGACGGCGGGCCATCCACTGCCAGAGGTGGGTGCCGTGGTGGCTCGGGTCGTTACGGGCCACGTAGATCCAGGAGAAGTGACCGGGGAACTGGTAACCGTTCCAGACGACATGGTCGTAGAGGGTGACCAGTGATCCCGGGATGAGGTCGTGGGCGTGGACCGTGTTGGTCCCGGGTGGCACGGTGCCGTCGTCGAGCGAGGTGACCAGCCAGGTCGGGGTGCGGATCCCCGCCAGCTCCGCGTCGGTGATCAGCGGCGGGCCGTCGCCACCGAGCGGCTCGACGACGCCGCAGACCGGCACCGACGCGGCGAACAGGTCGGGGTAGGCGACCGTCATCTTCAGAGCCATGTAGCCGCCGTTGCTGCAACCGGCCACGTAGATCCGGTCGGGGTCGACGCGCTCACGGCGGACGAGGTCCTCGACGATCTCGCGGATCAGCGGGGCGAACCGGGGACCGTCCTCCATCCAGTAGGAGGTGCTCTGGGGGGCGACGACGTACGCCCCGGAGAAGATCCGTTGTGCCTCCGGGGTGGCGAAGCCCAACGCGCCACGGTTGGCGCGCAGCGTGGTCTCGTTGTCGTAGTAGCCGTCGGGCAGCGAGGCGCCCTCACCGGCACCGTGCAGCCAGAGGACCAGCGGTCGTCCGCCGGGGCGTGCTGAGCGCTTCGGGGAGTACAACCGGTACTTCAGGCCGGAGCCCGAGACGTGGTGGCTGAAGGCGTCCACCTCGGGGTTCGACAGTCGCCCCTGCACGAAGTCGGTGATGGTGACGGGTGGGCCGTGCCGCCGCACGAGCGGGCTGTTCTGCGTGATGGTGTAGACGAGGTCCAGCCGGACGTTGCGGCCCTTGCTCAGGATGTAGCCGAGGGTGCCACCGCCGAGTTGACCTTCGCCGTGGCTGAGATCGAGCACGATGTTCCCGCGCCGGTCGAGCCGGGCCTTGGTCACCGTACGGTCCAGGTCGTACTCGCTGAAGATCAGATCGCCGGGGGCGATCGGAACGGGGCTGGTGGCCCTGGCGTGCACGGTGAACGTGCCGGGGTGGAGCCCGGCGGTGTCGATCGGCCCGAGCCGTGCGGTGTGCAGGGTGACCGAGGTGACCTGTTCACCGCCGTCGAGCGTGGTCGCGTCGAGGGTGAAGCTCACGCTGGCGGGGCGGTGACCGTCGGCGTGGGCGGCCGGGCCGGGCAGCGCCATGCCGACCGCGACGCCGGCCCCACCGGCCAGGACGGAGCGGCGAGTGACGGACGTTGACATGCGGCCCCCGGGGAGCTAGGTAGACGCTCATCGATAGAAGGTCAACCTAGCGCCGCAGAGATCCGCTGGCAACCGGTGCCGGCTCGGATGATCGAGCGGCGGTCGCGACGGTGGCCACCCCGGGACTCTCCACACGCGGTGCGCCGCCCGGCCCGCCCGGCAACCACGGGCACCCGCCACGGTCACGGACGCCGCGCCGTGATCAGGACGTATCCCGGAAAGCCACCCCGGCCACGCTCGTCCGCACCCGCCTCGTCCCGGAACAGCCAGTTGGTGATGCTCGTGCCGTACAGCCGCGCGATGTCGGGGTGCAGCCGGCTGTACTCCCGAAGCTGCTCCTGGGCCGGGGGAGGGAAGACCGCGCGCCCGGTGACGTCCCGGATGTCGAGCACCGCGAACCTCGCCTCCCGCAGCAACGGTCCGTAGTCGTCGATGGCGACGAGGTTGACGACCTCCGCCGGCTCGTCGTAGCCGGGCCGGCGGAAACAGTCGGCCAGCGCCAGCCGCGATCCCGGCCTGCGGAGGCAGATGCTGGGTGTCCGCCTCGTCCGGGCGGTCACACACCGTCGTGCTCGTCCGCCGCGGCGGGCTGGTCGTCCTCGACAACACGGTGTTCTTCGGCCGGGTGGTCGACGAGGAACACCAGGACCGGGACACCGCCACCATCCGGGAGCTGAACGTCTCGCTGCTCGCCGACGACCGGGTCGACCTGGCGATGCTGTCCTTCGCCGACGGCCTCACCCTGGCGGTGAAGCGCTGAGGGACGTCGGATGCCGACTGACGGGCGCGGGCCGCCCCGGCAGGCCGCGCAGCCGTTGCCGTGCGGTCGCGTACGCGCTGCGCGCCGGCATGATCTGCGGCGCGCGGGCCGGGTACCGCCGGCCTGCCGGCGCGGTTCGGGGTCAGTCGGCGCGGCGGTAGTGCACGATCAGCGCACCGTTGCGCAGCGGCTCCGCCGAGACCAACTCGAGCCGACGCGTGCCGGGCAGCCCGTCCTGGTACAGGGTCGGACCGTGGCCGGCGATCCGGGGTTGGACCATCAACCGGTACTCGTCGATCAGGTCCAGCCGGTCCAGCTCGGTCGCCAGCCTGCCGCTGCCGAGCAGCACCCCGGCCGGAGTCGCGTCCTTGAGCCTCTGCACGCCCGCCCGCAGATCACCGGTGACGTGGTGGCTGTTGGTCCACGGGAAGTCCGTGCGCGTCGACGACACCACGTACTTGGGCTTGGCCTCCAGCTTGGCCGCCCACTCGCGCAGCGCCGGGGGGGCGTCCACGTCGCCGCGGGCGACGGCCGGCCAGGCACTCTCCATCATCTCGTAGGTGACGCGCCCCCACAGCATCGCCCCGCTCTCGTCCATGAGTCGGGTGAAGAAGGCGTGCGTCTCGTCGTCCGCGATCCCCTCCTCGTGGTCGACACAACCGTCCAGGGTGACGTTGAGGCTGAAGGTCAGGAGTCCCATGATCGGCGAGTCTAGTGCCGCCACGGCGTCGGCCCGGGGACGCTCGGCACCTCGACCCGCGCCGCGGGCGGCAGCCGTACGTCAGCGACGAGGTGCCGCGACCGCCGCCACGCCACGCGCCATCATCCGTAGCGCGAGAGCGGCCATGAGGCGCGCGGGCACCATGCGCCCCGACCCTCCGTTCGACCCTGACATCCGTGTCAATGTCAAAGGTAGCGGCAGCCGCGTGACCTGTGCCGGGACACCCGTCCCGCAGCCGGTGTCGGGCGCTCGGCCGGCGATGACGGGACGACGCGCAGGGCTGTCAGCGGTGGGTGCCGCGGGCGGAACCGATCACCAGAAAGGTGTTGTCCGGCCACGCGTACGAACCGGTGCCACCCGGCTCGGCCGGCCGGAGGAAGACGATCCGCACGAGCCGGGGCCACCAGCGGGTCGGCTCCGACCAGGAGCACTGGACCCGTCGCTCACCTGTGTCGGCACAATCCCCGACCTGTCGCCATGCGTCGAGCTGACCGGCGACCCCGGACCGGACCTGGTCCCACGTGGTAGCCGGTGGCAGAGCATAGGTGTCAACCTCCGGCACGCCGCGGTCGTTGTGCAGATCGGTGAAGACCTCCGACGTCCGGTTGTCGACGACCGTCGTGTACCCGCCTTCGGGCAGCACCGTCGACGCCCCCGTCGGCGCTGCGACGGGTACCGGCTCGCCGGCCGTCGTCCAGCGCACTCCGGCCACCACCGCCACGCCCAGCAGGAGAAGCACCCCGACTGTCGCAAGAAGCACGCGCACGACCGGAAGTCTATGGGTACGGGGCCAGCGGCCATGCCTCTGCCGACGGCCGCCGTGGGGTCTCCGAGCTGGCCGACGCCGTCGAAAGCCTGGTCAGAGAAGCTCACTGAGCCGCTATGACCGGGCGACCGGTGATCCGTCGTCCGCCCTCGGGCGTCGCCGTCCGGGCTCCTCGCCGGGGGCGGTGCCCGGGCTGGCGTCGAGGTGGGCGGCGATGCTTTCCGGGAGCGGGTAGACCTGCTCGACGGGCAGGTGGGCTGCGGCGGCCTGGTCGTCGCCCCGGCGCAGAGGGCGATCTGCGGCGGGTACGCCTGGTACACGGTGACGGTCGCGGTCGAGTAGCGGGCGCGGATCTGGCGTACGGGAACGGACACCGGCCGATCCTCGACGGTCAGGACCCGGCCGGTCCACCGGATTCCGCCGCCCCGGCGACGCCCGTCACGGCAGCGCGCTGGTCGGACCGGCCGACTCGCCGTCGACCAGGATCGTCACCCGGTCCGGGTAGAACGCGGTCAGTCCGGCGATGTTGGCCACGCCGGGCAGCGGCTCGGGATAGAACCAGGCGATGGATTCTCCCTCCGGCCCGGGTACGTCGCGCAGCGACCAGTACGAGGCGATTCCCTTGTACGGGCAGCGGGTGTGGTGGTCCGAGGGCAGCAGCAGGTCCCGGGCCAGGTCGTCGGCCGGGACGTAGTAGCGGGTGGGCAGTCCGGTCTCGAAGAGCAGCACCGGTCGACGGGTGTCGGCGAGCACGACGTCCCGGTGCTTCACCACCACGTGCCGGGAACTCGGCAGCGAGTCGACGCGGGAGAAGGGATCCCGGGGGTGCACGAACACCTCCTCGTCCTCCTCGTACCATCGCTCGATGCCCTGGCCGAACCACTCCCGCCAGGCCAGGCACACGGTCTCGGCGAAGACGTCGCCGGGGTAGGTCCACGCGGCGTTGGGAAGGGTGAGACCGTCGACGGTCAGGTCGTGGAAGCTGCTCCCGGCCCGGGTTCCGGGCGTCGGGGGCCGGGCGGCGGGCCGTAGTGTCGCACCGACCACGTCGGTCAGGGGGAAGACCCAGAAGGGTACCGGCAGCCCGGGTTCCCAGACCAGCAGCGGCCGTCGGCTGTCCACGACGACGATCTCGCCGACGGTGCCCCGGACCCGACGTTCGCCGGGGTGGTAGGTGAGCCGGTCCCCGGGTGGGGCGAAACGTGGTGCGGGCACGAGCATGGTGACCCCCTCGGCACACGTGTCTCAGCACGTGTTCGTCCATCATGGCTGGTGTCGGCGGGTCGCTGCCGCCCTCCCCGGGCCGCCGGCTTCCGTCCCGTCGCTCGGGTCCGCCGTCGCGATCGGCGGCGGACCCGAGCGACGGGCGGGGCTCAGCCCCGGTGCTCGACGCGGCGGGGGAGCAGGAAGCTCGCCGCGATGGCCAGTGCGAACACCACGATCTGGTAGACCAGCGCGCGCTCGGTGGCCTGCTGGTACGCGGTGCGGTTCGCGGTGAACTGCAGGTCGTCGTGCCGGTCGGCGACGTCCGCGCCGGCCTGCGACGACACGGCACGGCAGACGTCCAGGTCGGCGATCGGGTTGGCGGCCTTGATCCGCTCGGTGAGACAGGTCCGGGCGTCGGCGGCGGCGGACTCGGCGGTCGCCACCGGCACCCCGCGGGCGGTCAGCTCGTCCCTGACCGTGTTCCGCAGGTCGTCGCCGACGGCGGTGGACTGGACCGCCAGGGCGATGAAGAAGACCATGCTGCTCAGGGCGATGCCGATGGCGGCACCCATCTGCTGAACGGTGTTGAACACCCCGGAGGCCGCACCCGCGCTGTCCAGTGGCACGTCGTTGAGGGTGTAGGTGAGCAGCGGGGCGAAGGTCATACCCATGCCCGCGCCGCCGAGGACGAGGCCGGGGGCGAGCGCCCAGGGATTGGCCGCGTCGACCTGGTGGATCACCGTGATCAGGATGACCATCGACGCGATCAGCATGAGCAGGCCGAGTTGCAGGCCGAGCCGACCGATCTTCGGGGTGATGCGGCGGGCGGAGATGGCGGTGAACAGGGGGACCGCGAAGCCCCACATGATGCCGATCAGGCCCGCCTTGATCACCGAGAAGCCCTGCCCGAACTGCAGGTAGAGGGTGTTGACCAGGAAGAACGGCATGACGCCGCTCATGAACAACAGGGAGACGGCGAGGCCGCCCCGGAAGGAGCGGTGCGAGAAGAGCGACATCGGGATGAGCGGCGATTCCGTCCGCCGGCGTTGCACCGCGACCAGGACGGCGAAGGTCGCGATCGAGGCGGCCAGGCTGACCAGGGTCCACGCCGGCCAGCCCTGCTCCGGACCGGTGATGAGCGGGAACACCAGCAGCAGCATGCCGACACCCACCAGGGCGGCGCCGGTGACGTCCAGGCGTTGGGCCGATTTGCCCTTGGACTCCGGGACCAGCTTCGCGGTGATCAGGAGACACACCACGGCGATCGGAATGTTCACCAGGAAGACCGTGCGCCAGGTGAGGTTGGCGACGTTGACGGCGGTGAGCAGGGCGCCCACGATCGGGCCGGCCACCGTGCCGACGGCGAAGACCACGCTCAGTCCGGCGAAGGCCCGGCCCCGCTCGGCCGGCGGGTACATGACCTGGAGGATCGACAGCACCTGCGGCACCATGAGCGCGCCCATGCCGCCCTGGAAGAAGCGGGCCAGGATGAGCTGCTCGGGGTTGTCGGCGATCCCCGCGATGAGCGAGGCGGTGGCGAACCCGATCATGCCGATGATGAAGATGCGCTTGCGGCCGTAGATGTCGCCGAGCCGGCCACCGGTCACCAGCATGGTGGCGAAGGCGAGGGCGTACCCGCCCACCATCCACTGCATGTTGGAGCCGGTGGCGCCGATGTCCTCCTGGATGGTCGGCAGGGCCACGTTGACGATCACGATGTCGAGCAGGTCGAGCAGCAGGCCGACCAGGACGGCGAAGAGCGCGATGGCCCGCGCCCGGCCGGCGATCGGAGCCGGTTCCGCCGCCGGCTCCACGGCCGGCGTCGCAGGCGTCTCCGCAGGACTGGGGGACGGTCGCGTCCTCGGTGGTGTCATTCGCGTACCTTCCATGATCGTTCTTTCGGGTTTCGGCCGGCTGGGAAGGGGTGCGACCAGCGCGGACATCGCTGCCACTTCGGTTGCTGAGGGACAGGCTATCTGCGGCGTGTAGGAGTGTCTATCAGAGATGCCCGCTAGTGTCCTACGAGTCTTTTATGGGATTCTGAAAAGACACGTACGACCGGTGATGCCGACGCGAGGAGCACACGATGGGAATGAGCGAACCCCCCACCCACCTGGTGCCCGAGCCGGCACTGTGGATCGGCGGCGACCGGGTGGTCGAGTCCTCGGGTGGCCGGACGGAACACGTCTACGCCGCGACCGGGCGGCCGACGACGGAGGTGGTGCTCGCCGGACCGGCCGAGATCGACCAGGCCGTGGCCCTGGCCCGGGAGAGCCTGCCCGGGTGGCGGGACAGCTCGGCCGAGGTGCGACGCGACACGCTGCTGCGGCTGGCCGACCTGCTGATCCGGCACGCCGAACCGCTGGCCGCGCTGCAGAGTCTGGAGATCGGCCTGCCGATGCAGCTCGCCCGGCGGATGCCGGCGTTGGCTGCCGACCACGTGCGGTACTACGCCGGGTGGTGCGACAAGATCGGCGGCGAGGTGGTGCCCACCTGGCCCGGACGCAGCCTGGACTACACCCTCGACGAGCCGTACGGCGTGGTGGCCGGGATCATCCCGTGGAACGGCTCACTGATGTCGATGGCGCAGCTGCTCGGCCCGGCGCTGGCGGCCGGTAACGCCGTCGTGGTCAAGCCGTCGGAGCTGGCGCCCTTCGTCGGGCAGCGGTTCGTCGAGTTGGCGGTCGAGGCGGGGGTGCCGCAGGGGGTGGTGGTGGTCGTGCCCGGGGGGCCGCCGGCCGGAGCCGCCCTGGCGGGGCACCCCGGCGTCGACAAGGTGCACTTCACCGGCAGCGCGGCCACCGGCCGGCAGGTGCTCGCCGAGGCGTCCCGGAACCTGACCCCGGTGGCGCTGGAACTGGGCGGCAAGTCCCCGCACGTGATCTTCGACGACGCCGATCTCCGGTCGGCGGCGCGGTACGCGATGAGCGGCGTGGTGGCCCTGTCGGGACAGGGCTGTGCGAACGGCACCCGGCTGCTGGTGCACTCCGCCGTCCGTGAGCAGGTGCTCCAGACACTGACCTCGCGGCTGCGCCGGATCCGGGTGGGCGACCCGGTCGACGAGACGACCGTGATGGGTCCGGTGGTCTCCCGGCGGGCGTGTGACCGGATCGTCGGGGTGATCGACCGGGCACGCTCGTCCGGGGCGCGGTTGGTGACCGGCGGCGGGCGTTGTGGCGGGGATCTCGCCGACGGGTTCTTCGTGGAGCCGACGGTCTTCGTCGACGCCGACGGCGACGGCGAACTCGTCCAGGAGGAGGTGTTCGGACCGGTGTTGGCGGTGTCGGGCTTCGACACCGAGGAAGAGGCGGTGCGGCTGGCCAACGCCACCCGGTACGGCCTGGGGGCGTACCTGCACACCAACGACCTGCGGCGTGCCCACCGGGTCAGCCGGGCCGTCGCGGCCGGCAGCGTGTGGGTGAACGGGGCACCGGGTCTGATGCCGTCGGCGCCGTTCGGCGGAGTGAAGCAGAGTGGTTCCGGACGGATCGGCGGGGTCGCCGGTCTGCGGGAGTTCCTCCGACCGAAGAACGTGTGGATGTCGGTGTGAGCGTCGCCACCAATACATGATCTTTGTGACAGGAGGAGGCTTCGGTGCGTGGTTTTCTGGTGTCGCTCATACGTGAAGTGTTTTCCTGACAACTATCAATATCGATGGTTGTCGTGAAGGTAACCTTCTGTTAAGTTAGTGTCACTTAGGGCCGAGATGGGTGTGCTGTACGCATGCCTGAAGGGCCAACCAAACAAGCCATGTTTTAGATTGTGTCTTGGCGTCTTGCAGACACCGGCTGTTGGTCAGGGAAGAGGGACAGAGACGATGGCTCAATACATAGTCACGATCACCCCGGTACTCGGTCAGGAAGACGCGGGAGAGGATGCCTCCCGCACCACCATGCGAGTGTTCGCCGAAGAGGGTCAGGTCTACATCAAGGAGCTGACCGTACGCGTCGCGGACGACGTCAAGCTCGGTGCCGCCGACCTGCTCCAGGTCGACCTGGAGCTGCTGATGCAGGCGTTCGCCGCGAAGCGCCCCAGAGCCGTCGTCGCCTCGACCGAAGCCGTGGAGACCACGGCGCCCTACCGGGTCGCCTCGACAGCCCGGGCCGCCAAGTCGGACCGCGCCTACCGCCGCATGCCGGACCCGAGCGAACTCAAGGACATCTACGTCAAGAACCGCACCGTCATCGGTGTGGCCCAGCACTACGGCGTGCCCACCCACACGGCCCAGGGGTGGATCACCCGGCTGCGACGCAAGGGTGTCATCCCCAGCGCGAAGTGAGCCCCGCCCCGCCCGTCACAGCGGACCGCCGTCGCCGCCCTCACCGACTAGGTGCGCACCGAAGGCCGTGTACGAGTGGCGACTGGCCACGAAGTGCTGCCGAGCGGTGTTGGCGTCACGGAGCCGCCGGGACAGGGGAGACGAGTCGTACACCGCGGTGCCACCGGCCAGCTCGAAGGCCGTGTCGGTCGCCCGCACCGCCAGCGCCGTCGCCTGCGCGGCCGCCGCCCGGACCTGTGCCCGCCGCAACGCCGCGTCCGGGCCCGCGTCGGCGCCCCACTCCTGTCCGGCCTGGTCGTAGAGCAGCGCCCGGCCCGCCTGCGCCACCATCCGGGCCTCGCCCAGCCGCTCCTGGAAGGTGGTCGAGGCGGCGAGCCGCGTCGCGCTGAGCGCCGGCCGCTTACCGCCGGTCGCCAACTCGACGACGTCCCGCAGCGCCGCCTGGGCGATGCCCGACGCGGCGGCGGCGATGATGAGGCTGGACTGCGCGATGCTCATCGCCGCCCGCTGTGCGCCCGCCGTCCCCGGCGTCAGGGTCACCGCCCGCCCGTCGGGACAGAAGCCCCCGGAGACGGCCAGGTCGTGGCTACCCGTGCCGCGTAGGCCCAGGGTGTGCCAGGTGTCGACGACGGTCACGTCCGCGGCCGGCAGCACCATGATCCGGGTGGCGGGCCGGCCGTCGGCCAGCGCCACCGAACGCCCCCGCACCAGGACGCAGTTCAGGTAGACCCACTCGGCGCGCTCGCAGCCGGTGACGAACGGCCACTGACCGGAGACCCGCCACCCGCCCTCGACCCCGGTGGCCCTGCCCTTGGGCGCCACCGAACCGGCGGCGTAGACGTCCGGACCGTCGGCGAAGACCGTCGCGACGGTCTCCTCCGCGGCGCAGCCGATGATGAGCTGGGACAACGCGACCTGACCGACCAGCCAGGCCACCGAGCCGTCCGCCGTGGCCAGGGTTTCCACGACCCGCAGCGTGTCCGGCACGCTGAGGCCCGAGCCACCGTGCGCCACCGGTGCGAGCATGCGCAGGCAACCCGCTTCGCGCAGCCCGTCGTACAGGGGGTCCGGAAGCCCACGGCCCCGCTCCACCTCGTCGGCGTGTTTGGCGACCTCCGGAAGGAGGTCACGGACCAGTTGCCACGTCGTCATGCCGATCCTCGCCCTCGGGTCTGGCGTGCGGTACGAGTGCCGAGCCGAGCCTGCTCCGCCACCGCAGAGGCTCGGAAACGACCGATGACCATCCTACTGTCTACCTGTATCGTGCAACAGGCATGGGAGTGTTGTCTGTAGACACTCTGGAAACACAGCTTGCGCTGATCGGGGAGGTGTCGCATGACAGTGTCTGACGGGCAGACACACGTGTTCGCGATGAGAATGTGGAAGTCTCTCCTCGCCACGCAGGAACTCCTCTCGGCGTACCTGGGGGTCAAGCTCGGGTTGTACGAGGCGTTGGCCGCCGCGCCGGGACCGGTGACCCCGGACGAGCTGGCCCACGCCGCCGACGTCGCCCCCCGGTACGCCCGGGAGTGGCTGGAGCACCAGGCCGTCTGCGGCATCGTCGAGACCGACGACGTGCGGGCGCCGGCCGAGCGCCGCGCGTACCGGCTGCCGGCCGGGCACGCCGCCGTCCTGACCGTCTCGGACGACCCGATGTCCCTGGCCTCGCTGGCCGTACTGCCGCTCGGTGGCGTCGCCGCCGCCCTGCCCGACCTCGTGGCCGCCTACCGCAGCGGCGCGGGCGTGCCCGACGACGTGTTCGGCGTCGACTGGCGCGACGGCCACTCCGGCGCCAACCGGGCGCTGTTCGCCCACCAGCTCGCCGGCTGGATCGCCGAGCAACTGCCGGACGTGCACGCCCGCCTCGGCGTGCCCGGTCGGCGCATCGCCGACGTCGCCTGCGGCACCGGCTGGTCGAGTATCGCGCTCGCGCGGGCGTACCCGCAGGCCGAGGTGACCGGCCTGGACCTCGATGCGGCCGCGCTGCGGCAGGCCGAGCGGCACGCCGCCGAGGCGGGTGTGGCCGACCGGGTCAGCTTCGCCTGCCGGGACGCCGCCGACCCCCAGCTGGCCGGCGGGTACGACCTGGTGTGCCTCTTCGACGCCCTGCACGAGGTGTCGCAACCGGTCGCCGTGCTGCGGGCCTGTCGGCAGTTGCGGGCCGCCGAGGGGGCCGTACTCGTGATGGACGCCAAGGTCGCGCCGGCCTTCACGGCCCCCGGCGACGACGTGGAACGGTTCCAGTACGGCACCAGCGTGCTGCACTGCCTGCCGGCGAGCCGTACCGGCGAGGACTCCACGGGCACCGGCACGGTGCTGCGTCCCGGAACGGTGCGCGAGCTGGCCTCGCGGGCGGGCTTCTCGGGGATGAAGGTCCTCGCCGTCAACGACCGCTTCCACCGGCTCTACCGGCTGACCGGCTGAGACCGTCGCCCCCGTGCCGCCCGCCGGGCGGCACGGGGGCGCGACGAGCACCCGCTTCGGTGGCGACGGCGGCGTCCCTGACGACCTGCCGCACCTGGTGACGGCCGGGTCGCCGACGACCGTCTCGTCCGGCTACGGTCCGCGTCGCCGACGTCCGTTCGCTTCGGTGGCGACGGTCGGCGTCGCCGGGACGGCCCGACGCCGGTGCGGGAGGGGCCGGGCGGCCCGGCCCCTCCCTGACCCCGTGCTCAGGAGCCGTCGCGCTCCGCGAGCCGCTCCACCACCAGGTCCTGCACGGCCTGCACGGTGGTGATCTTCCGGGCGGTGTCCTCGTCGATGGGGTCGAGGTCGAACTCGTCCTCGATGGCGAACGCCACCTCCATCAGGGCCAGCGAGTGGTAGCCCAGATCCTTGATGAGGTGGGAACCCGCCGTCACCACCACGCCGTCCTTCGGCGCCATGTCGGAGATGATCGCCGCCACGGTGGCGCGGATCTCCTCCTCGGTACGGCGGGCGGGCGCGGTCTGCTCGGTCATGGTCGATCTCCTCTGTGTCGCTGGCGTGACGGATGAACGGGTCGCTCAGGAGGCCCGAGCGCCGGTCAGCGGGTGGACCTCGGGGGCGGACAGGTCGTGGTGGCGCAGGTGGCGGGCCACCGCGCCCAGTGCGGACGCCCAACGGCGCGACCACGCCGCGACGACCTCTGGCACGTCCTCGAACTCCTCTTCGAGGATCGACAGGCAGGGCACCGGGACGACCGCGCCGAGTTCCTGCAGCAGCGGGCGCAGGTACTGGTCTCCGGCGCCGCGGTGCTTGGCCCAGCCCGCGGTCATCGCGCCGACGCCGACGCAACCGGCCAGCCCGTCGAGGGGAAGCATGTCCAGGAACAACTTCAGCAGCCCGGTGTAGGTCCCCTTGAACGTCGGGCTGACCACCACCAGCAGGCCCGGACGGCGGACCAGGTCCAGGGCGCGTTCGGTCTCCGGACCCAGCGGCACGCTGCGGCTGGCGCGCAGCGGCAGCCCGGCGCCGATGTCGGCGAGGTCGACCACGTCCGGCCCGGCCAGCTCGACACCCTCCGCGGCGAGGGCGAGCGACAGCTCGTCCACCAGCCGGACGGCGATGCCGGCGGTCCGCGAGCCGGCCCGGGGGCTGCCCAGCAGCAGCGTCGTCTCCACCAGCGTGCCGTGGCCCGTCATGACGCCTCCTGCCCGAGCAATCCCTGACGCCGCAGCAGCGGCAGCACACCTTCGGCGAAGTTGTACGCCTCTTCGAGGTGGGGCTGCCCGGAGAGGATGAGGTGGCGCATGCCCAGCGCGTGGTACTCGGCTATCCGCTCGGCCACCTGCTCGTGGCTGCCCACCAGCGCGGCGCCCGCACCCGGGCGGACCAGCCCGTAGCCGGCCCACACGTTCGGGTACACCTCCAGCTCGTCGGTCCGTCCGCCGTGCAGGGCGGCCATCCGGCGCTGCCCCTCCGAGTCGGTGCGGCTGAACCGTCGCTGGGCGTCGGCGATCCGGCTGGGCTCCATGCCGTCGAGCAGCCGGCGGGTCACCGCCCACGCCTCCTGGGCGGTGTCCCGGCTGATGACGTGGAACCGGGTGCCGAACTCGACGCTGCGGCCCCGCTCGGCGGCCAGCTCGCTGACCCTGCCGGTGAGCTCGGCCAGCCCCTCCGGGCGCTCGCCCCACGCCAGGTAGACGTCGGCGTGCGCCGCGGCCACCCGTTGCGCCGCCGTGGACGAGCCACCCAGCAGGATCGTCGGGCGGACGTCGTGCGGCCGGCTCAGCATCCCGGCCTTGATCTGGTAGTGCTTGCCGTGGAAGTCGAAGGGCTCGCCGCGCCAGGCGCGGTGGAAGACGTCGAGGTACTCCTCGGTACGGTCGTACCGCTCGCCGTGGTCGAGCCAGTCGCCGTAGCGCCGCTGCTCGTCGGCGTCCCCGCCGGTGACGATGTTGAGCATCAGCCGGCTGCCGGAGAGCCGCTGGAACGTCGCGGCCGACTGGACGGCGACCATCGGCGGCAGCGCGCTGGGTCGGCAGGCGATCATGAAGTGCAGGTGGCGGGTCTGCTGCGACAGCGCCGCGGCGACCAGCCAGGGGTCCTCACAGAACAGCCCGGTCGGCACCAACGCGCCGGCGAAGCCGAGCCCGTCGACGGCCTGGGCGACCTGGCCGAGATAGTTCAGCTCCGGCTCCCGTCGGATGTTCCTGGTCCGGTCCACCCCGTCCGCGCTCTTGGCCACCTCCCGGCCGTCGCCGTGCAATGGCAGGAACCAGTGCAGTCGCAGTGTCATCAACGGTCCCTTCCGCCGTGAGCCGGTCGACCGGCCCCGGATTGACCTGCCATCCCCGTGTGCACTTGCCTTTCCTGCTATCCACGTGCATTTACGAGTATGTTCTGGGAGGTTCTCAGGAGGCGTGTGATGCTGTCAATACCGCCGCCGTGACTGGTTACCGCCGGGCCGGCAGCCTGGCGTCCGGACGGTGCGCCGCCGCTGCCGCCACGTCCAGGTAGCCGGCCAGGAACTCCTGCCCGAGCGCCGGGTCGGCCCAACCGCCGGCGCGGAACAGCACGGCCTGCACCCGGTGCTCGCCCACCGGGGCCAGGGCCAGCTCGAACGGGAAGCGGCTGCCGATCTCGGTCGGGACCACCAGCTCGAACCGCGCGCCGCCGCCGGTCAGGTCGTGGCGCAGCGGCGACATCACGTTGAACATCACGTCGTCGGCCCGCCCGCCGCCGGTGTCCACCAACCCGGTCGGCAACAGGTGGAAGGGCAGGTCCTGGTACGCGAACGCGCTGATCACCGCGGCGTGCAGGTGGCGTACCAACCCGGCGAAGCTGTCCTGCCGGGCGACCTGGGCGCGCAGCAGCACCATGCCGGCGAGCAGGCCCACGGTGTCGCGTACCTCGGGCCGGGACCGGTTGGCGAACATCGACGCCACCGCCAGGTCGGGCTGACCGGTCAGCCGGTGCAGCTGGCTGTGGAAGGCGGCCAGCAGCACCGTGAACATGGTGGTCTTCTCCCGCCTGGCCAGCTCCCGCAGCCCGGCCACGGTCGCCGCCGGCAGTTCGGCCGCGACGGACCGGGGCGCTGCCGTACCCGCGCCGTCGGTGTCCGCGGCCGGGTAGAGCGCGTCCAGCCGGGGGATCTGGCTGCCCGCCAGCTGCTGTCGCCAGTACCGCTGGTAGCGGCCCAGCCGGTCCGAGGCCAGCAGCTCCTGTTGCGCCTGCGCGAAGCGGGACATCTGCCAGCCCTGCGGGGTGGGGACGTCGGCCCCGCGGCAGGCGGCGTCGTAGCAGGCGACCAGGTCCCGCAGCAGGATGCCGGTGGACCACGCGTCGGTGACCAGGTGGTGCAGGTTCAGGCAGAGCAGGTGCTCGGTCGCACCGACCCGCCACACGCTCGCCCGGGTCGGCCACTGCCCGGGGTCGATCGGCGTCTGGAGTTCCCGGGCCAGCGTTGCCTGCGGCGACTCACCCGCCGGCACGTCGGCCCAGGTCAGCGGCTGTGGGCGCGGCGGGTGCACGCGCTGCACGAGCCGCGCGCCGCGACCGTGGAAGGTCGTCCGCAGCGCCTCGTGCCGCGCCACCAGCCCGTCGACCGCCGCCTGCAACGCCGACCCGTCCAGGTCGCCGACGATGCGGCAGACGACCGGGCAGTTCAGCGCGCCGAAGTCCGACCGGTAGTGCTTGATCATCCACAGCAGCCGCTGGGAGACCGAGGCTGGTGTCTCGCGTGCTTCCACAGATAGCACCATAGCCTTTGCCGTTGGCTTTGCGTGCCTGGCGAACTAGTCTTTACTGCTATGAGTGAGTTGGTAGTGCGTTCCACCCAGGACGCCCGGCTCAACTGGGACTACGAGCCCTCCGACACCCGCACCGCGTCGCTCTACCAGCGGGCCAAACAGGCGCAGTGGAGTGTCGACGAGATCGACTGGCAGCTCGACGTCCCCTTCGGGGCGCCGCTGCCCGACGACTCCACCTTCGCCATGGCCGGGTTCGCCGCCTCCCCGCTGGCCCCCCGCGGCCGGCTGGCCTGGGACGAGTTCCGCTGGGAACTCCAGGCGTGGATGGTCAGCCAGTTCCTGCACGGCGAGCAGGCGGCCATGGTGGTCGCCGCCCGGCTGGTGGAGATCGTCTCCGGGCTGGACAGCAAGCTGTACGCCGCTACCCAGGCCGTCGACGAGGCACGCCACGTGGAGGTCTTCTCCCGCTACCTGCGCGAGAAGATCCAGCGGCCGTACCCCATCTCCGAACCGCTGGAACTGCTGCTGACCGACATCCTCGAGGACAACCGCTGGGACGTCATCTCGCTGGGCATGCAGATCATGGTCGAGGCGCTGGCGATGGCCGCCTTCCGGCTGGCCCACAGCACCTTCCACGACCCCCTGATCAAACAGATCACCGGGCTGGTGGCCCGGGACGAGGCCCGGCACGTGTCGTTCGGCGTCCTGACGCTGCGCGGCCTGTACGACGAGATGACCTCCCGGGAGCGCACCGAGCGGGAGGAACTGGTGCTGGAGTCCGCCGCCCTGATCCGCCGCCGGTTCCTCCTCGGCGACATCTGGGAACGCATGGAGATCCCGATGACCGAGGGACTCGACTTCGCCGCCCGTAACGAGCTGATGGTCGCCTACCGGCAGGCCATCTTCTCCCGGGTGGGCCGGGCGCTGGACCAGATCGGACTGATGACCCCCCGGGTACGGGACGGCCTCGTCCGGCTGGACCTGATCCAATTCGTGGAGGGCAGGCGTGGTGGCTGAACGAACGGGCGTCCGGCAGCGGCCGCCGATGGACCTGGCGTCGCTGATGCGGCTGGCGGAACTCACCGACGTCATCGTGCCGATGACGGTGCGGGCGGTGAGCGACCTGGGCGTCGCCGACCTGCTCGCCGACGGGCCCCGGCCGGTGGCCGAACTCGCCGCCGAGGTCGGTGCGCACGAACGGTCGCTGTGCCGGGCGCTGCGGGCGCTGGCGTCCAGGGGCATCTTCACCGAGCCGGAGCCGGAGGTGTTCGCCCTGACCCCGTTGGCCCAGCCGCTGCGCAGCGACCATCCGATGTCGATGCGCGCCGTCTACACCCTGCTCGCCTCCGACGTGCAGGCGTGGGCGGAGCTGCCGCACAGCCTGCGCACCGGCGAGGCCGCCTTCGACCGGGCGCACGGCACCGACTACTGGAGCCACCTGGCCGGCGACCCGCAGGAGAGCCGACGGGTCGACCGCTGGATGCACGCGATCACCCGGCTGCACCTGCGGACCGTGCTGCCCTGTCACCCGTGGGGGGAACTCTCGCACGTGGTCGACGTCGGCGGCGGCGACGGCGGCTTCCTCGCCGGGCTGCTCGGGCGCTATCCGGCGATGCGCGGCACCCTGCTGGACCTGCCGCACGTGGTCGCGGCGGCGGACCGGGTGCTCACCGAGGCCGGGGTACGCGACCGGTGCGGGATCGTCCCCGGCAGCTTCTTCGACGAGCTGCCCGGCGGCGCGGACGCGTACCTGCTCAAGACCGTGCTGCCCGGGTTCGACGACGAGCAGGTGGTGGCGGTGCTGCGGCGGGTCCGGGAGGCGATGCGGCCGGACAGCCGCCTGCTGTTGCTGGAGGCCGTCCTGCCGCCGGGGGACACCTTCGACGTGGCGAAGCTCTACGACGTGCACACGCTGGTGCTCACCGGCGGCACCCACCGCACGGCCGACGAGACCGCCGCCCTGCTGGACCGCGCCGGGCTGCGGCTGCACAGCGTCCGGCCGACCCCCACGCTGACCATCCTCGCCGCCACCCCCACCTGAACCGGTCCCGACGGGCCCCGGGGGCCTCCCCGGTCCACGACCGGGCAGGCCCCCGGGCCACAGCGGGGGACGTCAGACGGGCTTGACGGCCAACGGCACCTGGGCGAAGGCCCGGAACGGCGTGTCGGTCTCCCGGACCAGCGCGCCGGCCTGCTCCACCGAGCGGGTGCGGCGCAGCACCCAGTCGAAGACCACCTGGGCCTCCGTGCGGGCCAGGAACGCCCCCAGACACAGGTGCCCGCCGCCGCCGAACGTGACGTGCGGATTCGGGTTGCGGGTGACGTCCAGCGTGCCGGGGGAGCCGAAGACCGCCTCGTCGTGGTTGGCCGAGCCGAGCATCAGCACCAGCACCCGCCCGGCCCGGATGGTGCGCGAGCCGACCCGTACCGGCTCCCGGACCAGCCGGGCGGTGCCCTGGATGGGCGCCTCGAAGCGGAGGAACTCCTCCACCGCACCGGGCACCAGACCGGGGTCGGCCCGCAGCAGGGCGAACTGGTCCGGCGCCCGCAGCAACGCCGCGAACCCGTTGGTGATCAGGTGCACCGTCGTCTCGAAGCCGGCGAAGAACGAGAAGACGGTGTTGTCCACGATCTCCTCGTGGCTGAGCCGGTCACCGTCCTCGTCGACCTGCAACAGCGTCGACAGCAGGTCGTCGCCGGGAGCCTCGCGGCGCTCGTCGAGCAGACCGCCGATGTACGAGCGCAGCCACTCCACCGACTCGTGCGCCGCCCCCCGGGCCTGCTCCGGCACGATCGCGCTGAACGCCCGCCCGAGCCGTACGGCGTGCTGCCGGACGTCGGCGTGGGCCTCGGGCGGGATACCCATCAACGTCGACACCACCAGCACCGGCAGGGGGTACGCCAGGTCGCGCACCACGTCGTAGTCGCCGCGCTCCAACGCCGGGGTCAGCAGGTCGTCCACGGTCCGCTCGATGTAGCCGCGCATCCGGCGCACCACGGCCGGGGTGAAGGCGCCGCTCATCAGCCGCCGCAGCCGGACATGGTCCGGCGGGTCGCGGTAGAGCATGATCCGCTGGAAGAAGCGGCTGGCCGCCCCCTCGCCCACCGACAGGTGGTGGTACGCCTCCGGAAACTCGCTGCCCAGCCGGGGGTCCTTCTGCAGGGTCACGACGTCGGCGTGCCGGGTCACGCCCCAGCTGCCGGGGCCGAACCGGCACAGCGGCCCGGCCTCACGCAGCCGGGCGTAGGTCGGGTAGGGATCTTCCAGGACGGCGGGGTCGAGCGCGTCGAACCGGGGCGGCAGGCCGGAGGCATCCATACCTGCCAGTCTTGGCCCGAACCCGCCGCCTGGGCAAGTCTTTACGCGTGTTTACCGAAAACCCTATGCCGAGGCTTTCCGGGGCAGGTAGCTGCCGAAGCACCAGACGTGCCCCTCCAGGTCGTAGGCTCCGTAGTCACGCGATCCGTACGAGGTGTCGTGCAGGTCGTAGACCAGCTTGGCACCGGCCTGCACCGCACGTGCGTGGTGCTTGTCGACGTCGGCCGCGTCACCGACGCAGATGTAGATGCCGCCGCTGGTGGCCGGCAGGTCGCGGGGGCTGACCATGCCCAGCGTGTCGTGCGGACCGCCGCCGCCGAGCTGGATCGTGGAGTCTCCCCAGCTCAGCTCGGCGTGCACCACCTCGCCGTCGACCTCGGTGATGTCGAAACGCTCCAGGCCGAACGCGTCGACCAGCCAGTCGACGGCGGCGGTCGGGTCCTGGTAGCGCAGGAAGGGAATGACCGGGGAGAACGATCGGTCCGACATGAAACCTCTTCTCGGGTAGTCCATCCATGCGGTGTGGACATCATAGGCGACTCGCCTTTTCGCAAGGGTCGACATCGCACTCGACGACCGTCAACGGGCGGCCCAACGTGGCCAGCGCACCCCGGTAACCGTCGCCGACGGCCAGGTCGCTCAGGTGCACCTCGATCTGCGGTGGCGGACGGTTCGCCCAGCTCAGCAGGCGTGCGGGGGCGTCCGGGGCGCTGACGGTGAGGTCGGCCGGGGACAGCACCAGACCGTCCCCGGTCGCCTTGAGGATGGCCTCCTTACGGGTCCAGTACCGGATGAACCCGGCGAGTCGCCGCTGCTCGGGCAGGTCGTCGAGCACCCGACGCTCCGCCGTCGACAGTGCCGAGACCGGAATCCGGCCACCCCGCAACGCCACCCGCTCGATGTCCACCCCGCACACGGTGTCGCGGGCGATCGCCACCACCACCCGCGCCGCCGAGTGGGACACCGACACGTGCAGCACACCCGTGGCGGTGTGCACCTCCAGCCGACCGTGCGGACCGGCGCAGTGCCGGCAGGTCGACGAGAAGACGACGTCCCGGGGAGCGGTGTCGGCGTGTCGGGCGGCCAGCAGCCGCGCCACGACCCGGCCGGTCACGAAGCGTGCCCGGGCCTGCTCATGGGCCAGCGTCCGGGCGCGCGCCCGTTCGGCGTCGTCGAGGAGGGCGGACAGTGGTCCGGGGACCGGCGCTACCGGGCACCGCCAGATCAGGCACTCGTCGCCGCCGAGCCGATCGTCCACGCCGTGCCCCCGTCCGCCGGCGTCTTCCGCCTCGCCTTGGTGGCGAGTCTTTACTAGTGTTGCCGACTATCTCTAGACCCGAGTCGAAAGTCGCTGATAGCTTAGCGCCAGCCGACCGGAGACGTCATACCGGAGACGTGGTAGAGCCGCACCGAGGAGACGCGACATTGGACGCTGCCGCCGACACCGAAACGACCCTGACCCTCGACGGCATGCGGGCAGACGTCGCGGAGGCTCTCGGCTGCCCGCCACCGTCGGTGGGCGACGACGACGATCTGCTGATGCTCGGCCTGGACTCGATCGCGCTCATGCGGCTGGCCAGCCGCTGGCACCGTCAGGGCGCACCGGTCACCTTCAGCACCCTCATCGAATGGCGCACCCTCGCCCAGTGGTGGAGCCTGATCGAGGAACGTCACACCGAAGCCCGCCCGGCCCCCCTGCCGCCCGTGGCGGTCGACGAGTCCGCGCCGTTCGGCCTGGCCACCATGCAGCACGCGTACTGGGTGGGCCGGGCCGACGGGCAACCGCTGGGCGGCGTCGGCGCCCACTTCTACAACGAGTTCGACGGCACCGGCGTCGAGCCCGACCGGCTCGACGCCGCCGTCCGCGCCGTGCTGCGGCGACACGGGATGCTCCGGGCCGAGTTCCACCCCGACGGCACCCAGCGCATCCGGCCGGAGAGCCCGTGGCCCGGCCTCACCGTGCACGACCTGCGTGACCTCCCGGCACCACGCTGCGAGGAGGAACTGGCGCGGCTGCGTCACCGGCTGTCCCACCGGCGGCTGCGGGTCGAGCAGGCGGAGACCTTCGACATCCAGCTGTCCCTGCTGCCCGGCGACGCCACCCGGGTGCACGTACACGTCGAGATGCTGGTCGCCGACGCGCACAGCTTCCGCCTCATCCTGTCCGACCTGGCGGCCTTCTACCGCGACCCCGACCGTCGGACATCTCCGGTCGGCCTCAGCTACCCCGCCTACCTGGCCACCGTCGCCGCCCGCCCGGACGAGGCCCGCGACCGCGCCCGGGAGTACTGGCGTGAGCGCTTGGACACCCTGCCCGGCCCGCCCCAACTGCCGACCGCCGTCGACCCGGCCAGCGTCACCAACCACCAGGTGGTCCGCCGCTACCACTGGCTCACCCCGGCGCAGCAGGCCGAACTGGAGCGGCGTGCGGCGTCGGCGGGGGTCACCCTGTCGATGGTGTTCCTCACCGCCTTCGCGGAGGTGCTCGCCGCCTGGAGCAGCACCGGCCGCTTCGTGCTGAACCTGCCGATGTACGACCGCCGCCCCGTCCACCCCGAGGTCGGCGAGGTCGTCGGCGACTTCACCAACCTGATCCTGCTGGAGATCGACACGACCGGTTCGGCCGGCTTCGTCGACCTCGTCCGTCGGCAACAGGACCGGCTGCGCAGCGACGCCGCCCACGCCGCGTACAGCGGGGTCGACGTGCTGCGCGACCTGTCCCGCGCCCGCGGCGGCCAACCCGTCGGCGCACCCGTCGTCTTCACCAGCGCGTTGAGCCTCGGTGAGCTGTTCGACGCCGAGGTCCGCAACTGCTTCGGCACGCCCGGCTGGACCATGTCCCAGACCCCCCAGGTCTGGCTCGACTACCAGATCACCGAGCGGGAGGACGGCCTCTACCTCAACTGGGACGTCGTGGACGAGCTGTTCCCCGACGGGTTCGTCGCCGACATGTTCGCCGCCTACCTGGGCATCGTCGACTGGCTGCTGGACCCGGCCACCGACTGGTCCGCGCGGGCCCCGATCGCGCTGCCCGCGCACACGTCGGCCGCGCGGGCGGCGGCCAACGACACCGCCGGACCCACCGACGACCGGCCCCTGCACGGCGACGTGTTCGCCCTCGCGGCCCGCGAGCCCGACCGGCCGGCGGTCCTGTCCGGGACCGACCCGACGGGCGTGCTCAGCTACGGCGACCTCGCCGGCCGTGCGCAGGCGCTCGCCGACGAACTGACCGGCCGGGGCCTGACCCCCGGCGAGGCCGTCGCCGTCACCCTGCCCAAGGGCCCCGACCAGATCGTGGCCGTGCTCGGCGTGCTGCGGGCCGGCGGTGTCTACGTGCCGATCGGTGTCGACCAGCCCGACGCCCGGCGTGAGCTGATCCGGGCCACCGCCCAGGCCCGCCTCACGGTCACCACCGCACCGGCCGGGCCCGGGTCACCCGACCCCTCGACGGTGCTGACCGTCCCCGCCGTCGGGGTGCCGCCGCGCGCCGACGCGCCGACGGTCGATCCCGAACAGGACGCCTACCTGCTGTTCACCTCCGGCTCCACCGGCACCCCGAAGGGCGTACGGGTGCCCCACCGGGCCGCCCGGAACACCCTCGACGACCTGGTCCGACGGTTCGACATCGGCCCGGACGACCGCGTCCTCGCGGTTTCGGCACTCGACTTCGACCTGTCGGTGTTCGACATCTTCGCCCTGCTCGGCAGCGGCGGCGCCGTCGTCACCGTGGACGAGGACACCCGCCGCGACCCGGCCGCCTGGCTCCGCCTGGTCCACCGGCACCGGGTGACCGTCTGGCAGTCCGTACCGGCCCTGCTCGACCTGCTGCTGACCCAGGCCGAGGCGACGGACGACGGCGCACTGCCGCTGCGCCTCGCCGTCCTCGGCGGCGACCGGGTCGGTCTCGACCTGGCCGGTCGGCTCGCCCGGCTGGCCCCGGACAGCCGGCTGTACGGCCTCGGCGGCACCACCGAGACGGCGATCCACTCCACCGTTCAACTCGCCCCGGTCGACCCGCCGTCGCACTGGCGGTCGGTGCCGTACGGCGTGCCGCTGCGCAACCAGCTGATGCGGGTCGTCGACGAACACGGCCGGGACCGGCCGGACTGGGTGCCCGGCGAACTGTGGATCGGCGGCCGGTCGGTCGCCGCCGGCTACGCGGGCGACCCGCGGCGCACCGCCGACCGCTTCGTCGACCACGCCGGACAGCGCTGGTACCGCACCGGCGACCTGGCCCGGTACTGGCCCGACGGCACGGTGGACTTCCTCGGGCGCACCGACTTCCAGGTCAAGATCCGGGGACACCGGATCGAACTCGGCGAGATCGAGGCCGCGCTGGAGCGCGATCCCGACGTCTCCCGCGCCGCCGCCCACGTGGTCGACGGCACCAGCCTCGCCGCCGCCGTCACCGTCACCCGCGCCGACGCGGACCCAGGGGCGATCCGCCAGCGGGCCGCCGACCAGCTGCCGCCGTACATGGTGCCGGCCGTCGTGGTGGTCCTCGACGCGTTCCCGCTGTCCGCCAACGGCAAGATCGACCGTGGCCGGCTCCCCGACCTGCTCGCCACCCGATCCGCCGTCGCGGGCACCCCGCCGCGCGGCGCGGTCGAGACGACCGTGGCCGCCCTCTGGTCGGAACTGCTCGCCGTGCCCGAGGTGTCCCGGGAGGACAACTTCTTCGCCCTCGGCGGCGACAGCCTGGTCGCCACCCGCCTGCTGACCCGACTACGGGAGGCCGGCATCACCGGCGCCGAACTGCGGCACCTGTTCCACGCCCGCGACCTGGCCGGCTTCGCCCGGCCGCTGCGCGCCGAGGGCACGACGGACACCCACGCCGGACGGCGTGAGCTGACCGCCGACCCGGACCACCGGCACGACCCGTTCCCGCCCACCGACGTGCAGCGCGCGTACTGGATGGGCCGCACCGACGACTTCGCCCTCGGCGGGGTCGGCTCCCACTGGTACTGGGAGTTCGACGGTGGGGACGTCGACCTCGACCGGCTGGGCCGTGCGGTCAACACCCTCATCATCCGGCACGAGATGCTCCGCGCCGTCTTCGACGACAACGGCGACCAGCGGATCCTGCCCGAGGTGCCGCCGTTCACCATCACCGTCCACGACGGGCACGAACACCTGGCGACACTGCGCGAACACCTGTCGCACCGGATCCCGGACCCGTCCCGCTGGCCGCTGATCGACATCCAGGCCGTCCGGCACCCCGGCGGCACCCGGGTCGCGTTCAGCTTCGACTACATCGTGCTGGACGCACTGAGCATCGTCGTCTTCTTCTCCGAACTGTCCACCCTCTACCGCGACCCCGACGCCGCGCTGCGGCCCCTGGGCGTGTCGTTCCGCGACTACGTGCTCGGCGCCGCACCGCCGCCGGAGGTGGTCGGGCAGGCCCAGGCGTACTGGCGCGGACGGCTCGACGACATCGCCCCGCCCCCCGCGCTGCCGCTGGCCGTCGACCCGGAAACCCTGGTCGCACCGAGGTTCGTCCGCCGGGAACGCAGCCTCACACCCCGGCAGTGGGCGGCGATCACCCGCCGCGCCCGCGACCAGCGGCTCACCCCGGCCGCCGTGCTCGCCACCGCCTACGCCGAGGTGCTCAGCGCCTACAGCGGACAGGACGCGCTGACCCTCAACCTGACCATGTTCCAACGCCACGACGTGCACCCGGACATCGGCGCGATCCTCGGTGACTTCACCTCACTGGTGCTGGTCGGCTACCGGGGCGCGGCCGGCCGGTCGTGGCGGGAGACCGCCCACCTGTTCCAGCAGGACCTGTGGGCCGGGCTGGAACACAACGACGTCTCCGCCCTGTGGGTGCTGCGGGAGCTGGCCCGCCGCCGCGACGGCGGCACGGTGAGCATGCCGATCGTGTTCACCAGCGCCCTCGGTGTGGCCGCCGACCTGGTCAACATGCGGTTCCCGTTCGGCGAACTGACCTGGGGCGTCTCGCAGACCCCGCAGGTGTGGCTGGACAACCAGGTGATGGAACGCGACGGCGGCCTCACCTTCAACTGGGACAGCGTCGACGAGCTCTTCCCCGACGGGCTGCTCGACGCCATGTTCGACGCCTACCACCGGCTGCTGTGCTGGCTCGCCGACGGCGAGTGGGACCGGCCGCTGCCGGACATGCTGCCGCCGGCCCAGCGCGCGGTCCGGGCCGCCGTCAACGCCACCGACGCGCCGGCCCCCGACCACACCCTGCACGGACCGTTCTTCGAAAACGCCACCCGCGATCCCGACCGGCTCGCGGTCGCCTACGGCGAGACGTCGGTCAGCTACGGCGAACTGGCGACCCGGGCGCTGCGGATCGCCGGGGCGCTGCTGCGCGCCGGGGTGGAACCGGGCGAGGCCGTCGCCGTCACCGTGCCCCGCGGACCGGACCAGGTCGCCGCGGTGCTCGGCGTGCTGGCCGCCGGGGCGTCGTACGTGCCGGTCAGCGTCGACCAACCCGCGGCCCGCCGCGACCGCATCTACGCCAAGGCGCAGGTGACCGCCGTGGTGGGCCGGCCCGGTGTGCACCACCTGCCGACCGTGCCCCCCGACGTGGCGGGACCTGCGCTGCGCGGGCCGGTGACGGTCGACCCGCGGGCGCTGGCCTACACGATCTTCACCTCCGGCTCCACCGGCGAGCCGAAGGGCGTGGAGATCACCCACCGGGCGGCCGTCAACACGGTGACCGACGTCAACTCCCGCTACGGTGTCGGACCGGACGACCGGGTGCTGGCCATCTCCGCGCTCGACTTCGACCTGTCCGTCTACGACGTGTTCGGCCTGCTCGGCGTCGGCGGGGCGCTGGTCGTGCCGGCCGAGGAGGAACGCCGGGAAGCGCGCCGCTGGGCGGAGCTGGTCCACCGGTGGAACGTCACCGTCTGGAACTCGGTGCCGGCCCTGCTGGACATGCTGCTCGTGGCCGCCGGTGAACACCCGCCGGCCAGCCTGCGGGTGGCCCTGCTCTCCGGCGACTGGATCGGCCTGGACCTGCCCGACCGGCTGGCACACCTCGCCCCGCACGCCCGGTTCGTCGCCCTCGGCGGCGCCACCGAGGGCGCGATCTGGTCCAACGCCCACGAGGTCGGGGCGGTACCGGAACACTGGCGTTCCATCCCCTACGGCCGCCCGCTGCGCAACCAGCGGTACCGGGTGACCGACCCGCGCGGCCGGGACTGCCCGGACTGGGTGCCCGGCGAACTGCGCATCGGCGGCGCGGGCGTGGCCTCGGGCTACCGCAACGCCCCGGAGCTGACCGCCCGGCAGTTCTCCGTCGACGCCGAGGACCGCCGCTGGTACCGCACCGGCGACCTGGGCCGCTACTGGCCGGACGGGACACTGGAGTTCCTCGGCCGGGTCGACTTCCAGGTGAAGGTGCGCGGGCACCGGATCGAACTCGGCGAGATCGAGGCCGCCGCCGAGGCCCACCCGCTCGTCGGGCGGGCGGTGGCGATGGTCGTCGGGCAGGCGCCGACCCAGCACATCGGCCTCGCCGTCGTCCCCGCCACCGAGGGCGCGGAGGCCGACCTGGCCGGCTGGCTGGCCGAGCGGCTGCCCGCCTACATGGTGCCCGAGTACGTCGTGACGGTGCCGCAGCTGCCGCTGACCGGCAACGGCAAGGTCGACCGTCAACAACTCGGCACGCTGCTGCGCGCCGACCCGCTCGACGACGACGCCGAGCCCCCCAAGGGACCGACCGAGGAGACCCTCGCCGCGCTCTGGTCGCAGCTGCTCGACCAGCCGGTCGTCGACCGTCGGCACAGCTTCTTCGCCCTGGGCGGGGACAGCCTGCTGGCCACCCGCCTGCTGGAGACGCTGCGGCAACGGCTCGGCGTCGCCATGACCCTGCGGCAACTGTTCGCCGTACCCGTGCTGGCCGAGCTGGCGGCTGCTGTCGACGAGCAGCTGCGCACCTCAGCCGACGAAGACGTCGAGGAAGGTGTCATATGAGCAACGACCCCCGCATCCCTGTCCAGCGGCTGGTCACCGACCTCGAACGGGCCGGCCTACGGCTGTGGGCCGAGGACGGCGCGCTGAAGTTCCGGGCGCCCGCCGGCTTCATGACCGACGAGCGGCGTGCCCTGCTGCGGGCCCGCCGCGACGAGATCCTCGCCCACCTGGCCAACGGCGGCATGCCGCGCGTCGTACCGGACTCCGAGCACCGGCACGAACCGTTTCCGATCACCGAGGTGCAGTCGGCGTACCTGCTGGGCCGCGGCTCGACCTTCGCCTACGGCGGCGTCGCCTGCCACGGCTACGGCGAGCTGCACTACCCGGATCTGGACCCGGAACGGATGACCCGCGCCTGGCAGGCGCTGATCGCCCGGCACGACATGCTCCGGGCGGTGATCGACATCGACGGCTCGCAGCGGGTGCTGCCGCAGGTCGAGCAGTACCAGGTCGCCGTGCACGACCTGCGGGGACACGACCGGGAGGCGTTCGACCGCGGGGTCGCCGAGGTGCGCTCGGCGATGGACCACCGGGTGTTCCGGCCCGACGTCTGGCCGCTGTTCGAGGCGCGGCTGACCCGCGGTGACGACGAGGCCGTGCTGCACGTGTCGGTGGACTTCCTGATCGCCGACTTCGTCAGCATCCAGATCATCCTCGACGAGCTGCACCGGCTCTACCACGACACCGGGCCGCTGCCCGAGCTGGAGATCGGCTTCCGGGACTACCTGCTGGCCGAGCGGAACTGGTCGGCCGGCCGCCGGGAGACCGACCGCGACTACTGGCTGCGCCGGGTGGACGACCTGCCGCCCGGCCCGGAACTGCCGGTCACCGCCCGCGCCCGGCAGACCGACGGCCGGTTCCGTCGACTGGCCACCACCCTGACCCCCGAGCTGTGGGAGGGGCTGCGCAAGCACGCGGGACAGCACGACGTCAGCCCGTCGGGGGCGGTGCTCGCCGCGTACGCGTACGTCATCGGCGCGTGGAGCCGCCGCCCCACGTTCACCCTGAACGTCACGCTGCTGAACCGGCTGCCCCTGCACCCGCAGGTGCCCGCCGTCGTCGGCGACTTCACCGGCGTGGAGCTGCTCGCCGTCGACCAGCGCGGGGCGGACACCTTCGACCGGTGGGCCCGCACCGTGCAGGCCCAGCTGTGGCAGGACATGGACCACCGGGCGTTCTCCGGCATCGAGGTGATGCGGGAGGTCACCCGGCGACGGGGCGCCGAGGCGGCGCTGTTCCCCGTCGTCTTCACCAGCGCGATCGGACTCGGCGAGGCCGGCGCCACGGAATCGGTGTCCCAGGGACGGCTCGGCTACGGGATCAGCCAGACCCCGCAGGTCGTCATCGACTGCCAGAACTCCGAGCGCGACGGCGGGCTGTCGACCAACTGGGACGTCCGCGAGGGCGTGCTGCCCGACGGCGTGGCCGACGACATGTTCGCCGCCTTCGAGCAGTTGCTGGGTCAGCTCGCCACCGACGACCAGGCGTGGCAGCGTGCCCCGTCGAGCCTGCTGCCGCCGCGGCAGCGTCGACGCCGCGAGGAGGTCAACGCCACCGCCGCCCCGTTGGTCCGGGCCCGCCTGCACGACGCGGTCTTCGCCCAGGCCCGGCTCACCCCGGACGCCCCGGCGGTCGTGCACGGCACGACCACCCTGAGCTACCGCGACCTGGCCGCCCGCGCCACCGGCGTCGCCGACCGGCTCGTCGCGTCCGGCTGCGCCCCCGGCGACCTCGTCGGGGTGACCCTGGAACGCGGCCCGGCGCAGGTCGTGGCCGTCCTCGGCGCGCTGCTCGCCGGTGCCGTGTACGTGCCGGTGGACACCGTGCAGCCCGCCGCCCGACGCGACACGATCCTCACCGGTGCCGGCGTACGGCACGTGTTGACCTCCCGTGCCCTGACCGCCGGGCAGTGGCCGTCCGGGGTGACCCTGCTGGCGGTGGACGAGGTGCCACCCGCCGACCCGCCCGGCGAACCGGGCGGAGCGCAGCCCGCCGACCTGGCGTACGTCATCCACACCTCGGGCTCCAGCGGAACGCCCAAGGGCGTCATGATCAGCCACGAGGCGGCGCTGAACACCGTCCTCGACATCAACGCCCGGTTCGCCGTCGGCCCGCGGGACCGGGTGCTCGGCCTGTCCCACCTCGGCTTCGACCTGTCGGTGTACGACGTCTTCGGCCCGCTGTCCGTCGGCGGCGCCCTGGTCATCCCGGACGCCGAACGGCGGGCCGACCCGTCGCACTGGGCCGACCTGGTGGCCACCCACGGCGTGACGGTGTGGAACTCCGTGCCCGCCCAGCTCCAGATGCTCTCCGGGTACCTCGGGGTGGCCGGCACCGCGCTGCCGTCCCTGCGACTGGCGATGCTCTCCGGCGACTGGATCCCGGTGGCCCTGCCCGACCAGATCCGCGCCCAGGTGCCCGGCCTGACCGTGGTCAGCCTCGGTGGGGCGACCGAGGCGTCCATCTGGTCGATCCACTACCCGATCGGCACGGTCGGCGAGGGTTGGGCCAGCATCCCGTACGGCCGACCGCTGACCAACCAGACCTTCCACGTCCTCGACCCGCTGCTGCGGCCCTGCCCGGACTGGGTCACCGGCGAGCTGTACATCGGCGGCTCCGGCCTGGCCGCCGGCTACCTGCACGACCCCGAGCGCACGGCCGAGCGGTTCATCGTGCACCCCGCCACCGGTGAACGCCTGTACCGCACCGGAGACCTGGGACGGTACCTGCCCGACGGCGACATCGAGTTCCTCGGCCGGGAGGACCACCAGGTCAAGATCCGTGGCCACCGCATCGAGCTGGCCGAGATCGAGACCGCCCTGCAGGGCCACCCCGACGTCGCCGCGGCGGCGGTGCTGGTCGCCGGCGACCAGCCGCTGGAACGCACGCTCGTCGCCTTCGCGCAGCCCGCCACCGCGACACCCCCGGCCCCGCGGGTGTCCGAGCTGACGGCCGTCGCGGTCCGGGCCGGCGACACCGCGCTCGACGGCGTCGACCCGGACCGCTACCTGGAGTACGCCCACCGGCTCGACCAGGTGGCCCTGCCCGCCATGCTGGACACCTTCCGTCGCGCCGGCATGTTCACCACCCCCGGGGACCGGCGGACCGCCGCCGAGATCGTCGCCGCCACCGGGGCCGCGCCCCGGCACCACCGGCTGCTGCACCGCTGGCTCGCCGCCCTGGTCACCGAGGGACTGCTGACCGTCGACGGCGACCACTACCGGCTCACCGGCACCGTCGCACCGGACGCGCTGGACACCGCGTGGGCTGCGGTGGACGCGGTCGCGCTACCGGGCGAGGAGCGCCTGCTGGACTACTTCCGGGCCAGCATCCACCACCTGCCGGCGCTGCTGCGCGGCGACGAGGATCCGCTGCGGCTGCTCTTCCCCGAGGGCCGTCTCGACGTCTCCGAACAGCTCTACGAGGAGGCGGTGTTCAACCGCTGGGCCAACCGGGCCGCCGGGGCCGTCGTGGCGGAACTCGGCACCCGCTCCCGGCGTCCCGGCCCGCTGCGCGTGCTGGAGGTGGGCGCGGGTGGCGGCGGCACCACGGCGGCGGTCCTCGACGCGCTCGCCGGGCAGGACATCGACTACCTGTGCACCGACCTGTCCCCCTACTTCGTGGGGAAGTCGCAGGCCCGCTTCGCCGAGGTGCCCGGCGTCCGGTTCGGCCTGTACGACCTGGACGGCGACCCCACCGAGCAGGGCCTCGCACCCAACTCCTTCGACCTGGTCGTCGCGGGGGACGTGCTGCACACCACCGCCGACGTCGACCGGGTCCTGGAGCGGCTGCGCGGGCTGCTCGCCCCCGGTGGATGGCTGGTGGCGCTGGAGATGACCCGCGACCACTACCAGATCATGACGTCGCTGGAGCTGCTGGTCCGCCTCGACGACGCCACCGGCGACTTCACCGACGACCGCGCCGGGACCGGGGCGGTCTTCCTCACCCGTGACCGGTGGCGCGACATCCTCGACCGGGCCGGCGCCGACGCCGACGTCTGCCTGCCCGCCGAGGACACCTTCGTCGGACGGATGGGCATGTGCGTGCTCGCCGCCCGGTTCAAGGCCGACCGTGCCCCCGCGCACCCCCGGACGCTCACCGACCACCTGCGCGCCGCGCTGCCCGAGTACATGGTGCCGGGCACCGTGGAGATCCTCGACGAGCTGCCGGTCACCGACAACGGCAAGATCGACCGTCGGTCCCTGGCCGGGCGACTGGGCCGCCGGCAGAGCAGGACACAGACCGGCCTGGCCGGGGTGGCCCCCGAGACCGACCTCGAACGCGACCTGGTCGCGATGTGGAGCGAGGCCCTGGGCACCCCGGTCGGCCGCGACGGCAACCTGTTCGAACTCGGCGGGGACTCGCTGGTGGCCGCCCAACTGGCCGGGCGGATCATCGAGGAGATACCGCTCGCCCGCACCCTGTTCTTCGACGAGGTGCTGCGCAACCTGTTGGAACTGGCCACCGTCGCCCGGCTCGCGCAGTGGCTGACCGCCGCCGCCGAGGCGGGGGAGCAGCCCACCGAGACCGGCCCGCAACGCCGGGCCGACCTGCTCGTCGCCGTCCACGCCGAGGGCACCGGCGTACCCCGGATCTTCCTGCCCGACGAGACGGGATCGGCCGACGGGGTCGCCCCGCTCGCCGCGGCGTTGCGCCCCGCGGCACCGGCCTGGGTGTTCACCGGCGCGGGGCTGGACCTGCTGCCCTCGGTGGACAACGCCGCCGCCGCGTACGCCCAGGCGGTCGTCGACGCCGACCTGCCCCAGGTGGAACTGCTCGCCCACGGACCGATGGCGGTCCTCGCCATCGAGGTGGCCCGCAACCTGACCGAACGCGGGGTGCTCGTCGAAGGTCTGCGCCTGGTCGCCGGCCACCGCCCCGACCCCGGCACCGGGGACGGGCCGACCGCCGGGGTACGCGACGCCCTCGCCCGCCACGAGCCGTCCATCTACGCCGGGGACATCACGGTGGTGCGCCCGGCGCGGGACGCGGAGACCGAGTTCTGGGAGGACCTCTGCCTCGGCAACTTCGACGTGGTCGACACGGACCTGTCGACGGAGCAGCTGCGCTGGTCCGCCGAGCCGGTCGCGCTGTCCACCGCGTTGGGTCCGGCGCGGTGAGCCACCCGGTCCCCGGCACCGGCGGGCCGGGCACCCGTACCCGACGCGGCACCGGTGACCCCGGCGCGTCGCACCCGGCCGGCGGAGGCACCCGGTGACCCGGCCGGTGGTCGGCGTGGTCGGCGCGGCCGGCGCGGTGGGCACCGCCGCCGTCACCGAACTGCACCGGCACCGCCGCTACGCGTTGCGCCTCGCCGGCCGCCGCCGCGCACCCCTCGACGCGCTGCGCGGCGGGCTGCCCGCCGACGGCGACCCCCCGCCCACCGTCGAGTTCCTCGACCTCGCCGACACCGACGCCCTGCGGCGCTACTGCGCCGGCTGCGACGTCGTGCTCAACTGCGCCGGGCCGGCCCACCTCGTCGAGGACCGGGTGGCGCGGGCCGCGCTCGCCGCCGGCGCCGACTACGTCGACGCCGCCGGAGACGACGTGCTGTGGGAGCAGGTCCGCACCCTGACGACGGGAGCACCGCAGCGCACCGCCGTCATCAGCGCCGGCATGATGCCCGGCCTGAGCGCGCTGCTGCCCCGACACCTCGCCGCCACCACGCCCGCGCCGCCGCGCGCGTTGCTGGGCTACCTCGGCGGCCGGGACCGGTTCACCGCCACCGCCGCCGCCGACTACCTGCGGGTGGGGGAGGGGTTCGGTCAGGCCGGGGCGGCGCTGACCGGGGGCGTGCGGGCCGCCCGGCCACTGCCCACCCGTACCGACGTCGAGCTGCCGTTCTTCCCCGAACCGGCCACCGCCGTGCCGTACCTGAGCACCGAGCTGGAACGGGTCGCCCGGAGCCTGGGCGTCGCCGACGCCACCTGGTACTCCGTCTTCGCCGGCCCGCACGTGGCGCAGGTGCTGCGGCAGCCCCCCGGCGGTGGGGACGCCCCCGAGTCCCTGCGCCGCGCCGCCGAACTCGACACCTTCGGACACCCGACGTACCAGCTGATCGTCGTGGAACTGACCACCGCGGCCGGTGACGCCCGGACCCTGGTGCTGCGCGGGACGAGTGCCAGCGCGCTGACCGGCGTGTTCGCCGCCGTCGCCGTGGCGGCGCTCACCGGGGGGAACCTGCCCGCCGGCCCGCACCACGCGGGTGAGGCGCTCGACCCGCGGTTCGCCGTCGACCTGCTCACCGGCTCCGCCGAGGTGAGCGACCTGAGCGTGTACGACAGTGACGCCGCCGGTGTCGGCGGCCACGTGGAGGAGGCACTGTGAGGCAACGTCCCCGGGTCGTCGTCTGCGGCGCCCGTTTCGGCCAGGTCTACCTGGAGGCGTTCCGCAACCCGGACCTGCCCTTCGAGCTGGCCGGCGTGGTCGCCGCCGGCAGCGAACGCTCCCGGGCCTGCGCCCGCCGCTACGGCGCACCGCTGTACACCGATCCGGAGCAGCTGCCCGACGACATCGACATGGCGTGCGTGGTGATCCGGGGCGGCCTGCTCGGCGGCCGGGGCTCGGACCTGGCCCGCGCCCTGATGGCCCGGGGCATCCACGTGCTCCAGGAGCACCCGCTGCACCACGACGAGCTGGCGGAGAACCTGCGCACCGCCCGCCGGCACGGCGTCGTCTACCACCTGAACCCGTTCTACACCCACGTCGCCCCGGTCCGCCGGTTCGTCGCGGCGGCACAGGAGCTGACCCGGCGGCAACGCCCGCTCTACGTCGACGCGGCGGCCGGGTTCCAGCTCGCGTACTCCCTGCTGGACATCCTCGGCCAGGCCCTCGGCGGGGTGCGCCCCTTCGTCTTCGGTGACCTGCCGGAGTCGACGCCGCCGGTGCGCGCCGCGACCACCCTGGACATCCCGTTCCGCAGCCTCGACGGGGTGCTGGCCGGGGTGCCCGTCACCCTCCGGGTGCAGAACCAGATGGACCCCGCCGACCCGGACAACTACGCCCACCTGATGCACCGGATCAGCATCGGCACGGAGGCCGGGAACCTCACCCTGGTCAACACCCACGGACCGGTCGTCTGGTCGGCCCGCCCCGACTTCCCCCGCGAGGTCGCCGACCCCAACGCCGACCCCCACTACGCCACCATGCCGGACGACGCCCAGGCCCCCAGCGCCGTGGTGCTGGGACCGGCCACCGTGCCGTCGTACCGGCACATCTTCCGCAGCCTGTGGCCGGCCGGCATCGCGCACGCCCTCACCGAGCTGCGCCAGGCCGTCGAGGAACGGCAGGATCCGTTGCGCCGGGGCCAGCACCACCTGTCGCTGTGCAAGCTGTGGCAGGACCTGACCCTGCGGCTCGGGCCGCCGGAGCTGCTCTCCTCCACCCCGCCCCGGGCGTTGACCGACGACGACCTCGCCGCGATCGCCGCCGCCGGTGACAAGGCGGCCGGCTCGTGACGACGAACGCGCAGACCACCTCCTGGTTGCGCCGCTACCGGCCGCGTCCGGCCGCGACCAGGCGGCTGGTCTGCTTCCCGTTCGCCAGCGGCAACGCGACCTTCTACCGGCAGTGGGCGGTACGGCTGCCTGCCGAGGTGGAGGTCGTGGCGGTGCAGTACCCCGGCCGGCTGGACCGCATCCACGAGCCGTGCGTGACGGACATGGACACGATGGTCGACGGGATCGTCGCCGCGTTGCAACCGCTGCTGCGCGACGACCTCACCCTGTTCGGGCACAGCATGGGTGCCGCCGTCGCGTACGAGGTGGCGCACCGGCTCGAACACGGCCTCGGGCTGCCGCCGCGCCGGCTGATCGTCTCCGGCCGTCCGGCCCCGCAGCACCACCGGCCGGGCGTCAAGCACCTCGGCAGCGACGAGGACCTCTGGGACGAACTGCGCCGCCTCGGCGGCACCACGGACGAGACACTGGCCCACCCGGAGCTGCGTAGCGCCCTGCTGCCCACCCTGCGGGCCGACTACCGCCTCGTCGAGACGTACCGGCCCACCCTCGGCGCACCGCTGTCGGTGCCGGTCACCGCGATCACCGGCGACGACGACCCGGAGGCGCACGTGCCCGAGGTCGCCGACTGGCGACGCCGCACCACCGGGGAGTTCCACCTGCGGGTGCTGCCCGGACACCACTTCTACCTGATCGACCGGCAGGCCGAGGTGCTCGACCACCTCCGCGAGGCGTTCGGACCGACCACCGCCCGGCCCCGCTGACACCGCCCGGCCCCGCTGACACCGGGCGGCCCCGCTGACACCGGGCGGTCACCGCGCCACGGGCTCCCCGGTCGACACCGCCGCGCCGAGCCGCCCGGCGAGATGGTCCTGCCACATCAGGCGGCGGCGGGGCTTGCCACTGCTGGTCCGGGCGACCGCGCCCGCCGGTACGACCAGCGACGTCACCGGTACCCCCTCGGCCACGGCCTCGGCGGCGGCACGGGCCGTCGGCAACCATCCCGGCTCGGGCCGGACCAGCAGCAGGACCACCCGGGGCGCGTCACCGACCTGCCCGAGCAGGGCGGTGATCCGCCCGACCGGCGCCCCGCAGGCCGCCGTCGCCGTCGCCTCGACGTCCTCGGCGAGCAGCATCCGGCCGCGCACCTTGACACCGTCGCCGAGGCGACCCAGCACGAACAGCTCACCGTCGTCGAGGAAGCCGGCGTCGCCGGTGCGCAGTTCGCCGTCGACCAGCCGGGTGCCGCTGGCGGAACCGTCCGCGTCCGCCGGCAGGTAACCCGCGGCCACCGCGGGGCCCCGCACCACGATCTCACCGACCGTCCCGTCGGCGACGCTCCGCCCGTCGTCGTTCACCACCGTCACCCGCGCGCCCGCGAGCGGACGTCCGCAGCCCACCACCTCGCCCTGCTCGACGGTGACGGTCCGCCAACCGGTGTCCAGCGGCAGGCCGGTCACCGACAACGTCGCCTCGGCCAGCCCGTACGCCGGCAGCAGCGCCTCACGGCGCAGCCCGTGCGGGGCGGTGAAGCGGGCGAACTCCGCCAGCAGCGCCGGCCGGATCCGCTCCGCGCCGACGATCACCGCCCGCCATCCGGAGAAGTCCATCCCGGCCAGCGCCGACCGGGGCACCCGCCGCACGATGTGGTCCAGCCCGAAGGCCGGCAGCGCGGTCAGCCGGGCCCCCCGCACACCGAAGCACTCCAGGTACCGCAACGGCCGCCGGACGAAGTCACCGGGCGACATCAGCCACAGGTCCGCCCCGGTGGCCACCGGGGCCAGCAGGCAGCCGACCAGCCCCATGTCGTGGTGCACGGGCAGCCAGGAGGCGGTCGGGTCGTCGGGTGTCATCCGGAGCCACCGCTGGATGCCGGCCACGGTGGCCGCCAGCGCCGGATGGGGCACCCGCACCCCGCGCACCAGGCCGCTGCTGCCCGAGGTGAACTGCACCAACGCGAGCCCGCCCGGCTCCGGCGTCCGCCGGTCGGCCACGGCCCCGGTGAGCAACCCCTCGCCGTCGTACGCCGGCACACCCTCCCCGGCGCACACCTCGGCCACCAGCGACAGCGTGGGGTCGTGCACGACCAGCCGTGGCGTGCTCGCCCTCAGCACGCCCCGCAGGTGCCCGGCCCAGCGCTCCCGGTCGCCGAAGGGCGGCGGTGGCGCCACCGGCGAGGCGGCGGCACCGGCCAGCATGCTGCCGAAGAGCAGCCCCACGAACCGGGGGCCGGTCGTCTCCACGATCGACACCACGTCGCCCGCGCCCACCCCGGCGTCGCGTAGCGCCGCCGCGTACCGGCGCGACAGCGTCGCCAGTTCGGCGTACGACCACAGCCGCCACGACCCGTCGGGCTCGGCGAACCGGATGCCGCGCCGCTCGTCGGGCCGGTCCAGCCAGCCGAGCGGGCCGGTCACGCCGGCGCTGCCTCGATGATCGGGAACATCGGGGTGGAGACGCTGCGGACCAGCTCCAGCCCGGCCCGGTTGAGCAGTTCGCCCTGGTGGGCGAGGGTCCGCGCGCCGCCCGCGGTCAGCGTGTGCATGAGCAGGTCCATCCGGCGGGCCAGGGCGGGCACCTCGGCCTCCTGCCGCCCGGCCTCCATGATGAACAGCCGGCTGTGCGGCTTCATCGCCGCGCGGACCCGGCCGAGGATGCCGACGACCTCGTCGTCGCTCCAGCTGTAGAGGATCCGCTTGAGCACGTACGCGTCGCCGCCGGGCGGGATCGGCCCCTCCAGGAAGCTGCCCGCCACCACCTCCACCCGGTCGGCGACCCCGGCGGCGGCGAGCACCCCGGGGGCGTTGGCCACCACGCCCGGCAGGTCGAACAGCACGCCCCGGCTGCCCCGGACCCGGCGCAGCAGGCTGGACAGGAAACCACCGTTGCCGCCGCCGACGTCGACGATGCTCTCGAAGCGCCGCCAGTCGCAGGCCCGCAGCACCGCCAGCAACTCCATGCCGGTGACCCCGCTCATCACCCTGTCGAACGCCTCGCCGTCCTCGGGCTGGGCGCGCAGGTGGTCCCACATGGACCGGCCGTGCACCACGTCGAACGCGGGGCCGCCGGTGCGGATCGACTCGGCGAGGCCCTCCATCGCCCGGGTGCACGCCACCGGCGACAGGAAGATCTCGCGGGCCGAGTACGGATGCTGCTCGCGCAGCAGGTCCGACAGCGGGGTCAGCGCCACGCTGTCCGGCTCGACCAGCTCGAACACGTCCCGGGTCGCCAGGTACTCCAGCGTCTTGCGCAGCGTCGGCTCGTGCGTCCCGGTCGCCTGGGCCAGCCGGGACATCGGCACCGGCCCGTCCACCAGATGGTCGGCCACGCCGAGCAGGCACACGGCGCGGATGGTGTACGGCAGGAGGTAGTCGCCGAGTTCGAGGAGTTTGAAGATCGAATCGGCGTCGATGGTGCGCCTGGTGCCCACGGGTGTCTCCGTCCCTTCGCGTGAGGTGCCGACGGCCCCTGGCCGCCGGAGTCGCGTGGCGGGCGTCAGGAACCGGCCTCGTCGAACTCGGCCTGCAGCTTCCTGGACGCGAGCCGGCGCCATGCATCGGTGATCAGCTCTCGCAGTTGCGTCGGGTCGACGGTCGCCAGCTCGACGAACGTCCAACCGCTCTGCCCGTACTTGTTGTTCGGCGCCGAGAAGGTCGCCGGGTCCTGGTTGATGAGCGCCTGCTGCTCGGCGACGTCGATCCGCATCCCCATCACCCCGGGCCTGGGCAGGGTGCAGAAGATCTTGTTGCTGACCCGGAAGTCGGTCACGTCGAAGTGGGCCGACTGGTGCGCTCCGGGGAGCGACAGGGCGATGCTGCTGACAGTCTCGGGGGTGACCACTGCGGACTCCTCGTCGTCGATGGAAGGCGTCACGCTAGCGCCCCTCGGGCGTGGTCGGGGTGAACTCGCCCGGATCGTCGGGCCGGAGCAGCCGATCGGCCACCCGGTCGTGCGGATCGTCGCCGAACCCCGGGAAGGCCTCCAGCCACAGCGCACGGCGCAACCACCGGTGCAGCGGGAACTCCCACGTCACCCCCATCCCACCGGTGACCTGGACGGCGGTCTCGCAGGTGCGGACGGCCGCGCCCCGCGCCACCAGCACCGCCTCGTCGACCGCCTGCGCGCCCGCCGGTGACGCCTCGTCGCGCACCAGCCAGGCCGCCCGGTACGCCAGCGACCGGGCCGACTCGGTGTCGACGTACGCGTCGGTCAGCTGGTGCGCGACGGCCTGGAAGCTGCCGATCGGCCGTCCGAACTGCTCCCGCGTCCGGGCGTGGGCGACCGCCATCTCCAGCGCGCCCGACGCGACCCCGACCGCCTCGGCGGCCAGCAGCACCCCGCCGCGCAGCCGCGCCCGTCGGGCCACCTGCGGGGTGCCGGCCGGCTCGACGAGCAGCCGGGCCGGGGTGCCGTCCCACCGCACCCGGGCCATCCGACGCAGGGTGTCCAGGGTCGACAGCTCCTCCACGACCAGCCCGGTCGACCCGGTGTCGCAGGCGAACACGGCCGGTCCCTCGTCGGTGCGGGCGCGGACCACGACGCAGCGCACCGCCCCCGCCTGGGGCACCGCCGGCACCTGCCCGGTGAGCAGCCAGCCCTGCCGCGACCGGGTGGCGTGCACCGTCCCCGCGCCCGGTGGCGCGGCGTCCTCCGGGGCGCCGTCGGCGAAGGTCGCCGGCAGCCCCAGGGGTTCCCCGGCGGCGCGCAGGTAGGGCGCGGCCAGGGCGACGGTCGTCCACCACGGCGTCGGGTGCAGGCACCGCCCGCTCTCCTCGGCCAGCAGCGCCAGCTCGACCATGCCGAGGTCGTCGTCCAGCCAGCCCTGCCGGCTCAGCTCCGGCCAGGCCCCCGCCTCGCTTCCGCCGGGCCCCTCCGCCAGGGCACACACCCGCGTCGCCGGATAGCGCCGCTCAAGGTGGTCACGCGCGGCCCGCCGGATCTCCTGCTGCTCGTCGGTGAGGGCAAAGTCCATGGTCTTCTCCGTGTCGTCGCGGGCCGGTGGTCACTGGCGGGATCTGGGCAGGCCCAGCACGCGCTCGGCGACGATCCCGCGGAGGATCTCGGAGGTGCCACCCTCGATCGTGTTCGCCCTGCTGCGCAGCCGCTGCCGCTGCCAGTACCCGTGCCAGGCGGCGTCGCCGCCGTCGAGCAGCGCGGCCGGACCCTGGACCCGCAGCGCGAGCGCGCAGACCCGCTGGTGCAGCAACGACCATTCGAGCTTGAGGATCGACGCCTCGGCGCCGGGTTCGCCGGAGCGGCGCAGCGCGGCCAGCGACCGGTAGCCGGTGTACCGCAACCCCTGCAACCGCGCGTGCAGCACGGCCAGCTCGCGGCGTACCGCCGGGTCGTCCGCCGCCCCGACCTCGCGCACCAGTCGCAGCAACCGGTCGAACTGGGCGACCAGCCGGGCGGTGAGGGTGATCCCGAAGGTGCCGCGCTCGTGGGCCAGCGTGGACAGCGCCACCGACCAGCCCCGGCCCACCTCGCCCACCACGTCGGCGTCACCGACCGGCGCGTCGACCAGGACGATCTGGTTGAAGTCGGTGTCGCCGTTGAGCTGCCGCAGCGGCGACACCTTCACCCCGGGCGCCCGCATGTCCAGCAGGAAACAGGTCAGCCCCCGGTGCTTCGGCTCGGCGGGACCGGTGCGGGCCAGCAGCAGGCAGTGGTCGGCCAGATGGGCGTAGGAGGACCAGACCTTCTCCCCGTCCAGCAGGTAGCCGTCCGGTTCCGCCCGTCGGGCGGCGGTGCGGACCGCCGCCAGGTCCGAACCGGCGTCCGGCTCGGAGAACCCCTGGCAGAACAGGGTACGACCGGACAGGATGCCGGGCAGGTACCGCGACTTCTGCGCGTCGGTGCCGTGGGCGATGAGCGTCGGACCGACCATGTTCATGCCGATGATGTTGATGTGGTCCGGCGCCCCCGCGCGGGCGGTCTCCTCGACGAAGATGGCCTGGTAGGCGGCGCTGAGCCCCCGGCCGCCGTACTCCCTGGGCCAGGTGATGCCGGCGTAGCCGGCCTCGGCGAGGTCGCGGCTCCACTCCCGCAGCTCGTCGGTGCTCCACGACCGGGACGGGTCGTCGTCGGGCAGCCGGGACCGGAGCCACTCGCGCAGCCCGGCGCGGAACGCGGCCTCGGCCGGGTCGTCGTGCAGATTCACCGCGGTCCTCACTTCCTGGTGCGGGTCCGGACGCCGCCTGCTGGTCGCCGTCACGCCGGGCGCACCACGAGCGGCACCCGGTCGTACGTGCGGAAGTTGAAGCGCGGCCGACGTACCGGTTCGCCGTCGAACTCGATGGCGCTGGTCCGCCGCAGCAGCCGGTCGAACACGGCGACGCCCTCGGCGCGGGCCAGGGCGGCGCCCAGGCAGTGGTACACGCCGGCGCCGAAACTGAGGTGCTGGTTGGGTCGGCGGCCGACGTCGAAGCGGTCCGGCTCGCCGAACTGCGCGGGATCCCGGTTCGCCGACCCGACCAGCAGGTAGAGGACGCGACCGGGGCGGACGACCCGTCCGGCGACCTCCACCGGTTCGAGCGGGCTGCGCATGGTCACCTGGATCGGCGCCTCGTACCGCAGCATCTCCTCGACCGCGGTGGCGGTGTCGACCTCGCCCGCCCGGAGCCGGGCCAGCTGGTCACGGTGTTCCAGCAGGGCGACGATGCCGTTGGTGATCATGCCCATCGACGTCTCGAAGCCGGCGTAGAAGACCGTGATCGCGTTGTCGACGATCTCCTCGCGGCGCAACCGCTGCCCGTCCGACTCGGTGGTGGCCATCCGGGTCAACAGGTTGTCGCCGCCGGGGCCGTCCTCGACGAGGTCGCCGAGGTAGGCCCGCAGCCACCGCAGCGAGCTGACCGCCTCGCGGGTGTCGTGGTCGCCGTCGAACGCGACGTCGCTGAAGGCCCGGACCAGCTGCGCCGCGTGCGGCCACAGCAGGGACCGGTCGGCCGGCGGCACCCCGAGCAGGTCGCAGATGACCGTCAGCGGGAAGGGCAGCGCGAGGTCGGCGACCAGGTCCGTCCGGCCCGCCGCCAGGACGGGTTCGAGCAGGTCGTCCACGATCGAGGTCATGTGCTCGCCGAGCCGTCGGACCAGGCCGGGGCTGAACGAGCTGACCAGGACCCGGCTGGCGAGCCGGTTGCGCTGGCCGAGGTTCTGCCCGGACAGGAAGCCGCTGAGTTCCGGATCGCCGACGGTGAAGCGGTAGTACTGCTCGGGCAGCGTCTTGGTCAGCCGCTGGTCCTTGAGCAGGGCGGCCACCTCGCGGTAACCGGGCACCACCCACTGCCCCGGTCCGTTCGCCAGCACCGCGCCGGTGCGGCGCAGTCGCTCGTAGGTGGGGAACGGGTCGGCCAGCAGCTGCGGATCCGAGACGTCGAAGCTGAGCCGTGGCGCGCGAACGGCTGTCATAGGGGCCTCCCGACGGGACCGGTACGGGCGTGCACGCCCCCCGTCCGCCGCCGATTATTCGGGCTTCGCAAAACTCGTGTCAAGGAGTGTTTGCAGAGACTGTCGAAGTATCTTCAGGATACTCGTAACGACGCGTCCGCTGGGGTAGCGTCGCCGGCATGCGAGAGGAACCGGCTTCGGTTGGTCAACGCCTCCTGTGGCTGATGGACCACTACCGGGGGCAGCAGCACACACTCAACGAGCAGGTGGTGTGGCACCTGCGCGGCGACTGCGACGTCGCCGCCCTGCGCCGCGCGGTGGACCGGTTGCACGAGCGGCACGAGTCGCTGCGTACGACGTTCGTCGCCCGGCGTCGCCAGCTGGTCCAGGTGATCAACCCGCCCCGCTCGGTCGAGCTGCGGTGCGTGGACGTCTCCGGACACGCCGATCCCCGACGGGCCGCCCGCGAACACCTGGTGGCCGAGTTGTCCACCGCCGTGGACTTCGGTGTGTGGCCCACCCGGCCCACGCTGATCACCGTCGGGCCCCGGCACCACGTCTTCGTGCTGACCATGCACCACTACGTCAGCGACGACTGGTCCAACGCGCTGCTGTCCCGCGACATCCGCGCGCTCTACGCCGACGAGGAGCTGCCGGAGGTCGGCTGGCAGTACGCCACCTGGGGGGCCTGGCAGCGGGAGCGGATCTCCGGACCGGACCGGGCGGCGTTGTTCGACCACTGGCGGGGGCAGCTCGACGGAGCGCGGCTGGTCGGTCTGCCCGAGCGCGCCGAGACCCCCCGGGGGGCCGACGAGCCGGCCTGGGTCTCGGTGGAGCTGACCATCGACCCGCACGTCACCCAGGGGCTGCACCGGCTCGCCCGCCGGCAACGCACCACCGTCTTCCCGGTGATGCTCGCCCTGTTCTACCTGGTGCTGCACCGGGCCACCGGACAGTCCGACCTGACGGTGGCCTCGCTGTTCGCCAACCGCAGCCGCCCGGAGGTCCGCGACACCGTCGGCTTCTTCGTGTCCATGGTGCTGCTGCGCGGCCGGGTGACCGCCACCGAGCCGTTCGTCGACCTGCTGCGGCAGGTGCGCAACATGGTGATGGAGGGGCTGCGCCACCAGGAGCTGCCGGCCCAGTTGCTGCCCCCGGGGACGGTGACCGGGGAGGGCCGCACCGACGACGTCATGTTCCAGCTGCTCGGGTCGTTCGTGCCGAGGGCCGACATGAGCGGCGACGAACTGGACGACCTGGAGGCGCAGCTGGAGCGCAGCCGGTTCGCGCTGGAGTTCGTCGTCGTTCCGCAGGGCGACACGCTCACCGCCGTCCTCATGTGCGACCGCGACCGGTTCACCCCGGACTGGGCCCGGCAGCTGGTCAAGGACTACGTGGAACTGGCCGCGGCGGTCGTGGCCGACCCGCAGCTCCTGCCTGGCACGCCGTCCTGAGTGGCCGTCGGGCCGGCGGTGGCCCGGTTCTCCGGGTCCGTGTCCCGGGCTGGTTCGCCGCCCGGTCCGCGTCCCGGGCTGGATCGCCGCCGGGTCCGCGTCCCGGCCCGGCGTGACCGCCGGTGGTGGTCGACGACGTGCCGTCGACCACCACCGCGATCGCCGGTCAGTCGGCCTTGGGCCGTTCCCGCAGACCGAAGGCGACGCCCTGGCTGTCGCGGCACTCGGCGAACGCGCCGTACTGTGGGCTCGGGGGCCGCAGCGGTCCCACCTCGCCGCCCAGCTCCCTGACCCGCTCCACGGCCGCGGCCAGGTCGTCCACGGCGAAGTAGACGATGATGTGCGGCGGGTCGGTGTCGGGGTGGGAGCCGGCCTCCAGGCCCGCGGGCGCGTCCGGCATCTCGATGTACGACCCGTGGGTGAGCATCGTGAACTTCCAGCCGAACAGCGCCTCGTAGAAGTCCCGGGTGCGTTCGGGAACCGGAACTGCAAACTCGATGAACGACGGTTCTCCTGCCACGGTGCCCTCCGGATGGGTGATCTGTCAGGGGAGATGTCCTAGCATCATAAGGGGCACTGCCTCGTCTTTGACAGACACGCCAAGATACTTGTAAAGGCGAGTCCCGGTGGCTGGCGGACCGGCCACCGTGGTAGCCGCCGCGGCCACCCGGCCCGTCGGCCCGCACCACCGGCCCCCCGGGGCCTCGCGAACGGAGGGCACCGCAATGACTGTTTCGACCGAAGAGTCCACCAGCCTGCGCCAGGCACGCGAGATCGCCGACGAGGTGTTCTTCCCGGCCGCGCTGGCGGTCGACAGCGCCGACCGTGTCCCCCTGTCCCACCTGGACCTGCTCGCCGAGCACGGCTTCTACGGGCTGGCCGCGCCACCCGGGTTCAACCGCCTCGACCTGCCCGGCTTCCCCGCGGTGTGCCGGGCCATCGAGACCCTCGCCAGCGGGTGCCTCACCACCACCTTCCTCTGGGCACAGCACCACAACGCGGTGATGGCGGCGGCCAACACCGGCAACGCCGCGCTCCGGGAGGCCTGGCTGGAGCCGCTGGCCACCGGGCACCGCCGGGCCGGGCTGGCGATCGGCGCGGCGGTCCGGCCCGGCCCGGCGGCGCTGTCGGCCACGCCGGTCGACGGCGGATTCCTGTTCACCGGCGACGCCCCCTGGGTGAGCGGCTGGGGGCTGGTCGACACGATCTACGTGGCGGCCCGACAGCCCGACGACACACTGGTGTTCGCCCTGGTGGACGCCGCGACGAGCGACACGTTCACCGTCGAGCCGCTACGGATGTCGGCGGTGAACGCCAGCAGCACGGTCACCGTCACCTTCGCCGACCACTTCGTACCCGCCGACCGGGTCACCAACCAGATGCCGCTGGAGGCGTGGCGGCAGCGGGATCCGGCGACGCTGCGCTTCAACGGCTCCCTCGCGCTCGGCGTCGCCGACCGGGCGATCGAGCTGGCCGACGAGCCGCGGTTGCGCCCGCAGCTCGACGCCGCCCGGGACGGCCTCGACTCGGCCGACCCCGGGACCATGCCCGCCGCCCGGGCCGCCGCCTCGGAGCTGGCGCTGCGGGCCAGCGCGAACCTCGCCGTGACCGCCGGCAGCCGGGCGGTCCTGCTCGACGAGCACGCCCAACGCCTGGTCCGGGAGGCGACCTTCCTGCTGGTCTTCGGCTCCCGTCCGGGCATCCGCGACGCCCTGCGCACCGCGTTCACCACCGCCTGACCCGGTGGACCGGGTCAGGCGGTGACACACCTGCGCCGCCACCCCGACGGCCGTGCCCCGCGACGCGTACCACCGGCGTCGCGGGGCCCGGCCGTCACCGCATGCCGTCGACCAACCGGGCCACCTCCCCGGCGTGTTCCCCGTCGACCACGGTGAAGTGGTCAGCCTCCAGCATGTGCAGCCGGACCGGGAGGTGGGCGGCGGCGTGCCGCAGCGGGGACAGGTACCCCGACGCCGGGCCGACGAGCCCCCGCGACGCCTCCACCACGTCCACCTCCACCCCCTCCTCGGCGACGATGGAGTACCGCAGCAGCGCCCGGGTGTTGGCCTCGAACACCCCGTACATCGCCTGCAACTCGGCGTACGTCCACGCGGTGAGCTCCTTGAGCTGCGGGGGCGGCGACTGCCACGTCCGGCGGAGCGTCTCCAGGGCGGCGTTCGGGGCGCACGGATCGCTGGCCACCTCCACCGGCGTGCCGACGAGGTTGTGCAGGAACGCCTTCACCAGGGAGGCGTCGTCGACGGTGGGGTGGCTGCCGCAGCCCACCCACGGGTCGACGAGCAGCACCGAACACCGGCGGCCCTGCCGCCGCAGCTGCCGGGCCATCTCGTACGCCACCACCCCGCCCAGCGACCAGCCGGCCAACCGGAGCGGCCGGTCCGTCGGCTCGTCTGCCAGCTCCGGCGCGAGTTCCGCCAGGTACCGGGTGGCCAACTCCTCGATGGTCACCCCCGGCCGGGCCGGGGAGGGCGCGGTCAGGCCCAGCACCCGGTACCGCTCGCCCAGCTCGGTGAGCAGGGGACGGTAGCAGAGCAGGTCGCCGCCGACCGGGTGCACCAGGACCAGCGGCCGGTGCCCGTTGTCGGACAGGACGACCAGGCTGCGCGTCGGCTCCGGGCGGCACGCCGCGTCGAGGACGGCGGCGAGTTCCGCGACGGTGCCCGCGGTGTAGAGCGTGGCCAGCGGCAGCCGCCGCCCGAACTGCTGCTCGATGCGGTTCATCAGCCGGGCGGCCAGCAGCGAACTGCCACCGTAGGCGAAGAAGCCGACGGAGCGGCCGACCTCCGGCACCTCCAACAGCTCCTGCCACACCGTGGCCAGGCTCCGCTCGGTGCCGGTGCGGGGCGCGTCGTCGCCGACGTGCGAGGTCGCCCCCACGGCGGCGGCCCGCTCGGCCAGCTCCCGCCGGTCGACCTTGCCGTTGGCGGTCAGCGGCAGTCGCTGATCCACGTCGATGCTGCGCGGCACCATGTAGCCCGGCAGGCGGGACGTCAGGTGTTCGGTCAGCTGCGGGACCAGCTCGCCGGCCGGGGTCTGCGAGGCCACGAAGGCGACGAGCGACACGGCCCGGCCGTCGGTGCGGGTGACCACGGCGGCGTCGCTGACCTCCGGGTGCGCCACCAGCGCGGCCTCGATCTCGCCGAGTTCCACCCGGAAGCCGTTGACCTTGACCTGCGGGTCCTCCCGGCCGAGGAACTCCAGCGTGCCGTCGGGCCAGTAGCGGGCCCAGTCACCCGTGCGGTAGATCCGTTCCTGCTGCCGCGGGTGCACCAGGAACGACGAGGCCGTCAGTTCCTCGTCGCCCAGGTAGCCCACGGCGAGGCCGCGCCCGCCGATGAACAGCTCACCCGGCACCCAGTCGGGGCGGTCCCGCAGCCGGGCGTCGAGCACCTGGAAACGCTGGTTGCGCAGCGGGTGACCGTACGGGATCGAGATCCAGTGCGACGGCACCCGCACCGGCACCGGGTGGTAGTTGGACCAGATGGACGCCTCGGTCGCACCGCCGAGACTGGCGCACGCCGCGTGCGGGGCGATCTCCGCGAGTTCCGCACCCAGGTTGATCGGCACCCAGTCGCCGCTGACCATCGCCAGCCGCAGCTCGCCGAGCGGTGCCCGGCCGCTGGTGCGGACGAACTCCACGAACATCGCCAGGTAGGCCGGCACACTGTTCCACACCGTCACCCCGGTGGCCTGACACAACTCGTAGAGGTGGGTGACCTCCCGCTCCTGCCCGGCGGTCGGGACGACCACCGCCCCGCCCGCGGCGAGCATCCCGAACACGTCCCACACCGACAGGTCGAACGTGTAGTCGGAGACGGCGAGCACCCGGTCGCGGGGGCTGAGCCCGAACCGCTCGTTGATGTCGACGAGTGTGTTGACGACACTGCCGTGCGAGATCATCACGCCCTTCGGCGTGCCCGAGGTCCCGGAGGTGAAGATGACGTACGCCAGCGAGTCCGGGCTGACCTCCACCGCCGGAGCAGCCGCGCCGTCCTGCCGGGCGACGGCGGTGGCGATGTCGATGGTCCGCGCGCCCGGGTACGGCTGCTCACCCTGGACGCTGCGGTCGGCCAGCAGCACCCGCAGTCCGCAGATCTCGGCCACCTGCTCACGCCGACGGCGGGGCCACTGTGGTGAGACCGGCACGTACGCCGCGCCGGCCATCAGCACCCCGAGCAGGGCGACGATCTGGTGCGCCCCGCGCAGCGCCTGCACGCCGACCAGCTCGCCCGGCCGGACCCCGGCCTGGACCAGCTCCGCGGCGAGGGCGTTGGCCCGGTCGCACAGCTGGCCGTAGGTGATCTCCCGCCCCTCGCTGATCACCGCGGGCCGGTCCGGCTGCCGTTGCGCCTGCTCCTCGAAGAGCTGGTGCATGGTGGCCACCCGGGCCGGCGCGGCGGTGTTGTTGACCTGCTCGCGGATCTTGAGCTGGGCCGCCGGGGTGAGGTCGAACGACTCCGTCCCCCACGCCGCGTCCTCGGTGGCCAGCCGGACCAGCAGCGACCGGTAGGCCGCGAACATGTCGTCGATCATGCCCGCCGGGTACAGGTCGTCCGCGCTGTCCCAGGTGGTGACGAGGGCGTTGCCGGCCACGAAGACCTGGTGGTCCAACGCGACCTGGGGGGTGCGTACCCGGCCCTCCAGCCGCTGCCAGCCGAGGTGCTCCAGGAAGACCCCGCTGTCCGGCTCCCCGACGCCGAGCATGCTGGTGAACACCACCGGCATCAGGGCGTTGCGGGCGTTGCCCGTGCGCTGGTTGAGCTGCCGGATGACGGAGACCCCGCCGAAGGACGAGTGCGCCATGTCCTGGAGCAACTGCCGCCGCCAGGCACGGGCCCGGTCGAGGAAGGTGTCGCCCGGACTCTGCCGGCACTCCATCAGCAGGGTGCTGCTGAAGTTGCCGATGAGCTTGTCGACCTCCGGGTGGAACGGCAGCCGGTCGCCGTACATGATGTTGATGGTGAAGTCGGCGTTCTTCGACCAGTGCCGCAGCACCTCGCAGAAGGCCGTGCCGAGCACCATCGTGCCGGTGAGCCGGTTCTTCCTGATCCGCGCGGCCAGGCTGGTCCACTGCTCCGGGGTCAGCTTGAAGACCCGACGTACGAGGCGGGGGCTGGGATCGCTGGTCGTCCGGCGGCGGGGCAGCTCCGGCGCGGCGGGCAGGCTGTCGAGGCGGTCCAGCCAGTAGCGCCGCGCCCGCTCGTGCGCCTCGCCGTCGGTGCGTCGCTCGCACTCGTTGCGGTACTCCCGGAAGGTGTACCGCAGCGGTGGCAGCGACTCACCGTCGAGCAGGGCCCGCAGCTCCTGGGCGAAGATCTCGCCCGAGAAGCCGTCGATGGCCAGCAGCCGCGCGCACACCTGCACCACGATGTGGGTGTCCAGCGCGAAGACGAAGATCTCGAACGGAGCGTGTCCGACGCGTCGTGGTGGTCCCTCGTCGTAACAACGCTCGCGGTTGCGGGTGAGCAGCCGCCGGCAGACCTGTTCCGGCTGACCGCGCAGCGACCGGTAGGTCAGCGGCACGGGCAGCTCGTCCTGGACGTGCAGCAGGCCCGCCTCGTCGAACGACGCCCGGAGCATCTCGTGCCGGGCCATGAGCTGGTGCAGGGCCGCGCTGAACGCGCGGACGTCCAGCTCCTGGCAGGCGTACTCCTCGAAGAAGAGGGCGGGACCGCCGAGCTGGAAGTTGCCCAGCTCGCCGAGCAGGTACGCGTACTGCAGGTCACTCAGCGGCGCCGAACGCCCGCCTGCGGCGTCCGCCCGGGACGGTGCCGGCGGGGCGCTGGCTGAGGAGGGGTGGTGCTCCGGTCTGGCGATGTCCATGACGTTCCCTCTGGGTGCGGGTTGAACGAAGCGGTACGAGTGCCCCGCCGGAGGTGCGCTCCGGACAGTCTCTGAAGATGCGGTCGACCAGGGATCTCCGGCGACCGGACGAGGGAGCGGTGCGGCGACGGCTACCGGGCGGCTGCCCTCAGTTCGTCCACCACACCGGCCAGTTCCGCCGGGGTGGGCCGGTCGAAAACCTCGATCATCGGTAGTTGCACGCCGAAGACGATGTTCACCCAGTGCACGATGGCCGCCGCCGCCATCGAATCGCCCTCGAGGTCGTCGAAGAAGTCGGTGTCCGGCCCCACCGGGCGACCGGAAACGTTCTTCCAGATGTCGAGCATCTGCTCTTCGCTTGTCACGATGCCTCCCCACAACGTGCCCGGTCGCCGAGCGCGGCCGGTGCTCACTTAGCAGCAGGTGCCGGCCCCCACTGGTGGCTGCCGAGGTCATTGACCAGTGTTTTTGTTTCGAGAAAGGCGTCTACGCCCGCTCTGCCCATTTCCCGTCCCCAACCCGAGGCCCGCATCCCGCCGAAGGGCAACGCCGGATCGAGCACGTGCCAACTGTTGATCCACACGGTGCCGGCGCGCAGCCGGCGGCCGACCTGGTGGGCCAGGCCGGGATCGCGGGTGAAGACGCCGGCGGCGAGCCCGTACGGGCTGTCGTTGGCCATCGCCACCGCCTCCTGCACCGTGTCGAACGGCTCGGCCACCAGCACCGGGCCGAAGACCTCCTCCCGGACCACCGGCGCCTGCGGGTCGGCACCGGTCACCACGGCCGGCGCGCAGAAGAAACCGGGAGTGTCCGGCGGGTGGCCGCCGCTGACCTGCGCCCCGCCGTCGCGGGCCGAACGCAGGTAGGACAGCACCCGGGCGCGGTGTTCCGCGGAGATCAGCGGCCCCATGTCCGTGTCCCGGTCCAGGCCGTCGCCGAGCCTGATCGCCGCGGCCCGCTCCCGGATGCCCGCCACGACCTCGTCGAAGACCGGCCGCTGCACGTACAGCCGGGAACCGGCCACGCAGGTCTCGCCCTGGTTGTAGAAGATCGCGTGCGCCGCACCGGCCATCGCCCGGGGCAGGTCGGCGTCGCCGAACACGATGTTCGGTGACTTGCCGCCCAGCTCGAGGGTCACCCGGCGGAAGTCGACCGCCGCGGTCCGGACGATGCTGCGACCGACCTCCGTCGATCCGGTGAAGGTGATCTTGTCGACCCCGGGGTGCGCGGCGAGCGCCGCGCCGGTGCCGCCGTCGCCGGTGACGACGTTCAGCACCCCCGGCGGCAGGCCGGCCTCCTGGGTGAGCTGGGCCAGCGCCAACGCGGACAGCGGCGTCTGCTCGGCGGGCTTGAGCACCACGGTGCAGCCCGCCGCCAGGGCGGGCGCCACCTTGGCCGCGGCCATGTAGAGCGGGAAGTTCCATGGCACGATGGCCGCCACCACACCCACCGGCTCCGGCACGGTCAGCGCGAGGTGCCGCTCCGGGCTGCCGGTGTAGAGCGGGACGTGCTCACCGTTCAACCGGCCGGGCCAGCCGGCCATGTAGTGGAAGACCGCCGCGGCGGCCGGCACGTCGCCCGCCCGGGCCACCCGCAGCGGCTTGCCGTTGTCGAGGCAGTCGAGCAGGGCCAGCCGGTCGGCGTGTTCGCCGATCAGGTCGCCGATCCGGTGCAACACCCGCGACCGGGCGGCCGGAGACATCCGGTGCCATCGGGAGCCGGGCCGACCGGCGGCCCCCGCCGCGGCGACGGCACGGTTCACGTCGGAGGCACCCGCATGCGCAACCGTCGCTAGTGTCTCTCCGGTAGAGGGACGAAACGACGTTAACAGACGGTGGTTGTCGGCGGGCGTCCACTTGCCTCCGATGAACAGCTCGTGAGGCATATCCTCCAGACAGGACAAATGTAGCCTGTCGGTGTGTGTGGTCGCCGACATGCGAGAGACGCTAGCGCAAATACCAGCCTCGGCATACCCTCGATCGGACTTAACTGATGGCGCGAGTGTTGCCAGGTACAGGGTCTGCGGGCGAGAGCATCGAGGTGCATGATGAGATATCCGCGGAGTGTTTATCACGTCTTTGACAGGATACTTGCCAAGAAGCGAGGCAGGCGACGTTGGCCCGCCAGCTTCGCCGATCGGCTGACCCATCCGGTGCCCGGTTCCCCGGCGGTCCGCAAGCTGATCGCCGAGGGCGGGATGCGGCCCGACCTCAGCCAGGTCGACCAGATTCCCGTTCACCCCGGCGTCGACGCACTGCCACCCGCCGGCCCCGGCGACGTGGTGGCGACATGGGTCGGGCACGCCTCGTTCGTGCTCCAGATCGGCGGCCTCGTCGTGCTCACCGATCCGGTCTGGTCCCGGCGCATCCCCGGGGTACGACCCCGGTTCACCCCGCCCGGCCTGCGCTGGGAGGCTCTCCCGCCGGTGGACGCCGTGGTCATCAGCCACAACCACTTCGACCACCTCGACGCCCCCACCATCCGTCGGCTGCCGCGGCACGTCCTGATGCTGGTCCCCGGTGGACTGGGCTGGTGGTTCCGCCGGCTCGGCTTCACCGCCGTCACGGAGCTGGACTGGTGGGAGAGCGCCCGCCTCGGCGCGGTGGAGTTCCAGTTCGTTCCGGTGCACCACTGGAGCCGCCGGACCCTCTTCGACGGCTGCCGCAGCCTGTGGGGCGGTTGGATGCTGACGGCCGACGCCGACCCGGCCGTCGACGCCGCGCCCCGGCGCGTCTTCTTCGCCGGGGACTCCGCCTACGGGCCGTACTTCGCGGAGATCGGGCGGCGCTGCGGCCCACCGGACCTCGCCCTGATGCCGGTCGGCGCGTACCTGCCCCGCTGGTTCATGAAGCCGCTGCACATGAATCCGGCGGAGGCCGTACGCGCCTGCGGCGACCTGGCCGCCCCGCGGATGGCCACCATGCACTGGGGGACCTTCGCGCTCTCCGCCGAGGCGCCGCTGGAGCCGCTGCACCAGGCCCGGCAGGCGTGGCAGGCCAGCGGGCGGGCCGCCGAGGACCTGTGGGACCTGGCGGTGGGGCAGAGCCGCACCCTGCACCGTACCCCGGCCGTGCCGGCCACCGACTGAACCGGCGGCCGGCACGCGACGCCGAGCGGCGTACCCGCCGGCGTCGCGTGCCGGACGGTCAGTCGCCGGCGCGTCCCGAGGCGGCCTGCCCGGCGGACGCGGTACGCCGCGCGAAGAACCGCTTCGGCGCCAGCGCGGCCCGGTAGGGCAGCAGCAGCGGCAGCCGGTCGCCCACCCGCTGCCGCCAGATGAAGAACTCGCCGCCCTTGTCGCCGAACGGGGCCGGCAGGAACTTGGGCTGGTTGACCGTGACGAACGCCAGCTCCGTGAACTCCGTCTTGCGACGCAGCACCAGGTCACGCAGGATCTTCCCGCCCGTGTGGCTGGCCGCGATCCCGCTGCCGGTGTAGCCGTGGCCGTAGACCATGCCCGAGTCGGTCCGGCCGAACTGCGGGATGAAGCTGTGACTCCAGCTGATCAACCCGCCGTTGCCGTGGCTGAACCGCACGTCGCGCCACTGCGGGAAGAACTCCCGGAACGACTCGCCCAGCTTGTCGAACGCCTCGTCGTTGCGGCGGTGGCGGGGGTCGGTGTCCCGGTTGCCGAACATGTACCACAGGCCGCCGGCCCAGAGCACCCGGTTGTCGGCCGTCAGCCGGGCCGCGGTGGAGAACGACAGCGAGTTCGCCACCCCCTCCCGCCCCGGCCAGGCGACCCGGCCCAACTGCTCGTCCGTCAGCGGCTCGGTGACCAGCAGGTAGTTCCACACCGGCATCTGGCGCGCGTACAACTCGGGGAACGCCCCCTGCATCGCCTCGGTGGCCACGACCACCTGGTCGGCGGTGATGGTGCCGTGCGGGGTGGTGATCCGCCACTTCCCGTCGACCTTCTCGACGGTCTGCGCCGGGGTCTGCTCGTGCAGCAGCACACCCTGCTCCTGCACCACCCGGGCCAGCCCGCGCACCAGCCGGTACGGGTTGAGCAGCGCGCCGCTGACCTTCAGCGCGCCGAGGACGGACGGCGAACCGATCCGCTCCTGCGCCTGCTCCCGGTCGAGCAGGCGGAACGAGGTCACCCCGGCCCGCTGGGCGCGCTTGATCTGCAACTCCAGCCGGGCGAGCTGCTTGGTGTCGGTGGCCACCTGGAGGATGCCGGTGTTCTCGTACTGGGCGTCGATGCCGTTCTGTCGGCAGAACCGGCCGATCTCCAGGATCGACCGGGCGACCGCCCGGTACACCCCGCCCGCCTTCTCCGCCCCGTAGTACCAGAGCATCCGGCGCAGCACCTTGCCGGCGGTCATCTGCACGAACCCGGCGTTCATCCCGGAGGCCCCGTCGCCGACGAACTTCGCCTCCACCACCCGCACCGACATGCCCGGTTCGGCCTGCTTGAGGAAGTGCGCCGCCCACAGCCCGGTGTAGCCCCCGCCGACGACGCACACGTCGCAGGAGGCGTCGCCGTCCAACGGCGGGCCGACCTCGGTGGGTTCTGTGGAGTGCCAGTAGGTCTCCGTGGACAACTGCGCCATGCGGGTCTCCTTATCGACTGCTGTCGCGGGGGTGGGCGGGTGACGCGTCACGCGGGGCGGGCGGCCAGCGGGAGGCGCTCGAAGGAGCGCAGGCTTCCGTGCTGGCGGCGCAGGGCGTCGCCGTCGAGCGCGATGTCGCGGAACCCGGTGGCGAGCGCGGTGAACGTCAGCTCGCCCATCAGCCGGGCGAGCGCGGTGCCCAGGCAGTGGTGCAGGCCGCCACCGAACCCCAGGTGCGGGTTCGGGGCACGGGACAGGTCCAGCTCCGCCGGCCGGTCGAAGACCGCCGGGTCGCGGTTGGCCGCGCCGAGCAGCAGCATCACCGACCGGCCCGCCCTGATCTTGTGGCCACCGATCTCGATCGGCTCCCGGGCCACCCGGATCGCGTTCTGGATCGGCGAGTCGAACCGGAGGAACTCGTCGACGGCCGGGCGGACCAGGGTCGGATCCCGGCGCAGCCGGTCCAACTGGTCGGGGTGCCCCAGCAACGCCATGCAACCGTTGGAGACCAGCCCCATGGTCGTCTCGAACCCGGCGTGGAACAGGAACAGCAGGTTGTCGACGATCGCCGCGACGTCACCCCGCTGTCCGGGCGGGGTCGCCGCGACCATGCCGGCCAGGGTGGTCCCGCCGGCCGGCGCGTCGCGCAGCAGCGCGGTCACGTACCCGCGCAACCAGGCGACGGCGGCGTCCACGCCGTCGCGCTCGTCGGGGCGGAGGTTGGCCGCGTCGAAGACCCGGGCCAGGTCGATCACCCGGGGCAGCACCTCCTCCCGGTCGGCGTCGGGGATGCCGATCAGCCGGCAGATCACCGTGACCGGCAGCGGCACGGCCAGGTCCGCGACGAGGTCGAGGCGACCGGTCTCGCGGGCCGGGGCGAGCAACCCGTCCACCAGCGCGGCCACCGCCGGGGTCATCGCCCGCACCTGGGGGGTGCCGAACGCCTGGCCGAGGATCCGGCGGGCGTGGGTGTGCTCCGGCGGATCCTGGGTGAGCACGATGCGGGAGGGGAACTCGGCGGCCGGTCCGTCACCCAGGGTCAACCGGATGAACTCCCGGGGGAAGTGGCTGGCGAGCCGGCCGTCGCGGAGCAGGGCGCTGACCGCGGCGTGGTCGACCACCAGCCACTGGCCGAACTCGCCCCGCAGGACCGGACCCAGGGCACGCAGCCGTTCGTACTCCGGATAGGGGTCGTCGGCGCAGGCCAGGTCGACCGCGGCGATCCGGGGCCGGGCGACGGCGTCGGGCAGCGTCACTGCCGCCCGCCGACCCGCTCGGCCCGCCGGGCCCGGTGGTGCTCCCGCATCCGTTGCATGAAGTAGTCGGCGTTGAGCCAGTACAGCTCCAGCCAGATGTTGTCCGGATCGCGCAGCCACACCCCGTGCCCGGCCTCCAGGAACAGTTCCTGGACCCCGCCGTGCTCGACGCCCACCGCGTCCAGGTGCGCCACCCAGGTGTGCAGGTCGTCCCGCTCGGGGACGTGGAACGCCAGGTGGTGCAGGCCGACCCGACGCTCGTCGAACGGCTCGGCGACCGGCCGGTCGCCCTGCCCGAGCACGATTGAGGTCAGCGCCCGGGAGTGCAGCAACGTGCGGAAGGTGAAGCCCGACTCGACCGGCCGGGCGTCGCGCACGACGGTGAACCCCAGCGCCCGGCAGTACCACTCGGTGCTGCGGTCGAGGTCACGGACGGTCAGGTTGATGTGGGTACCGCCGTTGAGCGGCGGTGCGACGTCGTTGGCCACGGAGTTCCTCTCGCGAAAGACGGTCACAGGACGGTGCGCATGACGGCCCCCGCCAGCGGCGCGGTACGCCGGAACCGGTCCTCGTACCGGTCCGCGACGGTGGCCAGCGCGCTGACCCCGCGTACGCCGATGGTCCGCAGCGGTTCCGGCTCCCAGCGGCGCGACCGGTGCCCGGTCCAGAACAGCCGGGTCTCGGGTCGTTTCACCCCGGTCACCAGGGCGGCGAGCGTACGGCCGGCGAGGTTGCTCAGCGCGATGCCCTCGCCGCCGTAACCACCGGCGTGACCGAGGCCGCTGTCGCGGTCGTACACCACCGCCGGCTCGCCGTCGCGGTGCAGCCCGTACGCCCCGCTCCAGCGGTGACTCACCGGCACGTCGGCCAGGGCGGGGAAGCTCTCGGCCAGCGACTCGCGCAGCCGGGCGAAGACCCGCTCGCCGGAACCACCGGTGGGGTGCGGCCGGGAACCGGCGCGGTAGCCGGCCCCCCGACCGCCCACCAGCAGCCGGTCGTCGGCGGTGCGCTGGAAGTAGGCGAACTGGTGGCGGGAGTCCGCGACGGTGACCCGGTCCCGCCAGCCGGCCTCGCGCCAGCGCCGCTCCGGCAACGGCTCGGTGGCCAGCAGCCGGGAGATCACCGGCAGCACCCGGCGGGCGTGCCCGGCCAGACCGGCGGTGTACGCCTCCGTGGCGCACAGCACGCTGCGGGCGCGGACCGTGCCCCGGTCGGTGACCACCACGCCGGGCCGCAGGGCGAGCGCCCGGGTGCCCTCGACCACGGTCACCCCGCGCCGCTCCACCGCCCGTGCCAGGCCGGCCGCGATGACCGCCGGGTGCACCGCCGCGCACTGCGGCGTGAAGCCGCTCAGCAGCGCCCCGGCGACGCCGACCCGCTCGGTGGTCTCGGCGGCCGACAACAACGTCATGTCGGTGATGCCGAGCTTGTGGCGCATGTCCTGCCAGGCGCGCAGCCGGGCCACCTGCGGCGGGGTACGGGCCACGTAGAGCGAGCCGTCACGTCGCCACCCGCAGTCGACCTCCTCGGCGGTGAGGACCCGTTCGATCTCGTCGAGCGTGCGCTGGCCCGCCCGGTAGAAGCGCATGGCGTCCATCGGGCCGTAGCGGCGCACGAGATTGGCCAGCAGGGCGGGCATCTCCGTGGTGCACCAGCCGCCGTTGCGTCCGCTGGCCCCGTACGCCACGTGTTCCGCCTCCACGAGCAGCACGGACAACTGGGGCGCCAGCTCGGTCAGGTAGTAGGCGGTCCACAGGCCGGTGAAGCCGGCGCCGACCACGACCACGTCGGCCCGCACGTCGCCGGCCAGGGCGGGCCGCACCGTCCGCAGGGACGCGGGCAGAGTGTCCAGCCACAGGCTGGCCGGTCGGGCCTCGTCGGGGGAGGGAGTCATGCCGGGCCGCCGCTACCGGCCGGCGACGGTGGTCAGGTCGCCGAGGACCGCCGCGGCCAGGGCGCGCTTGTCGACCTTGCCGACGTTCGTCAGCGGCAGTGCCTCGACCACCGCCAACCGGTCCGGCAGCTTGTAGTCGGCCAGCCCGCGGTCCCGCAGCAGTTTGCGCAGTTCCGCCAGGGTGGGCGCCGGACCGTCGGCGACGACGACCGCGCAGGTCTTCTCGCCGAGCTGCCGGTCGGGGACCGGGACGACCGCCGCCGCGCGGACCCGTTCGTGGGTCAGCAGGTGCCCCTCCACCTCGTCGGCCATCACCTTCTCGCCACCCCGGTTGACCACGTCCTTGATCCGCCCGGAGATGACCAGACGGCCCTCGGGATCGATCCGGGCCAGGTCGCCGGTCCGCAGGAAGCCGTCGGGGGTGAAGGTCGTCCGGTTGTGCTCGGGTACGGCGAAGTAGCCGCGCAGCACGCACGGTCCGCGCGCCAGCAGCTCGCCGACCTCGCCCGGCGTGACGGGCCGGCCGGTCGGGTCGACGACGAGCAGCTCGTCGTCGGCGCACATCGGGGTGCCCTGGGTGGTCGCCGCGGCCTCGTCACCGTCGTCGGGCCGGGTGAAGCAGAGGACCCCCTCCGCCATGCCGAACCAGTGGGTGAGCGTGGCGCCCAGGGCCGGGCGGACCGCGCGGGCCAGGTCGGGGTGCAGGACGGCCCCGCCGACCTCGATGACCAGCTCGGGCAGGTGCACGTCGAACATCGGGGCGGTCTCCACCCACAGCGACAGCACGGCCGGCATGACGGTGGTGAGGGTGACCCGTTCCTGGGCGATCAGCGGGAAGACCTCGTCGGGGCTGGGGCTGGCCGCCAGCACCGCCCGGCCGCCGACCCGCAGCGCCCCGAACACGCCCGGGCAGCCCAGGGCGGCGTTGTGCGCCACCGGCACCGCCGCGAGGTAGGCGTGCCGGTGGTCGAAGGACATCGCCGCGGCGGTGGCGCGCAGCTGGAAGGCGTAGTCGTCGTGGGTGCGGGGGATCAGCTTCGGTAGCCCGGTCGTCCCGCCGGAGAGCAGGAAGAACGCCACGTCCTGCGGGTCGGGGCGGGGCAGCTCCCGGGCCGGGGCGCGCACCTGCGACCAGGCGAGGAACGGCCCGGGATCCCCGACCACCAGCACGTGTCGCAGGGTGGGGCAGGCGTCGCGGACCTCCTGCGCCACCGCGCGGTGGTCCACTCCGGGCGCCCGGTCGCCGGTGACCAGGGCGACGGCCCCGACGTACTGCGTCAGGTAGGTCAGCTCGGCCCGGCGGTGCGCCGGCAGGGCCAGCACCGGCAACGCGCCCACCCGGAACAGCGCCACGCAGGTGACCAGGAACTCGACGGTGTTGGGCAGCTGCACGACCACGCCGTCGCCGGGGCGCACGCCCAGCTCGGTCAGGCCCGCCGCCAGCTCGTCGGCGCGGGCGTCGAGTTCGCCGTAGGTGTGCCGGCCGTGCCGGGTGACCACGGCGGTGCGGCCGGGGTCACGGGCCTCGCCGTCCCAGTCGGCCCACGGACGGAGCAGGTCACCGAGGACCTCGCCACGCCAGTAGCCGGCCTCGCGGTATCGGTCGACGAACTCCGCCGGCCAGGGGGTGAAGCCTTCACGAACAGCCACGGGGCCTCCCGTACGCCGGTCACCTGGGGTATCCGTAGGCACCGTATCGACGCTCCAGAAGACACACAAGGGTCTGTGCAAAGACGATGCTCGTATTTTCCAGATACGAGTCCCTGCACTACCGTGGAAGGCCAGTGCCGGGACCGAGAGAGGACGGCCGCGATGCGGGTACGTGTGGACTTTGACAGCTGTGACAGCAACGGCCTCTGCGCCGCCGAGGCGCCGACGGTCTTCGAGGTACGCGACGACGACTTTCTCTACGTGCTCCAGGAGAACCCGCCGCAGGAGCTGTGGCCGGAGGTGACCCGGGCCGCCAACGCCTGCCCGAAGTTCGCCATCACCCTGGAGGACCAGTGACCCCAGCGGACCGCGAGCCGGTGGTGGTCGCGGCGGTCCGCACCCCGATCGGCAAGCGGGGCGGCGCGCTGGCCGGGCTGAAGGGCGTCGCACTGCTGCGCCACGTGCTGCGGGCGGTCGTCGACCAGGCGGGCATCCAGCCTGATGCCGTGGAGCAGGTGGTGGGCGGGTGCGTCACCCAGGTCGGCGAGCAGAGCCTGAACGTCACCCGCAACGCGTGGCTGAACGCCGGCTGGGATCCCGCGGTCGGTTGCACCACGGTGGACGCCTCGTGCGGCTCCGCCCAGCAGGCCAACCACCTGGTCGCCGCGCTGATCGGCAGCGGCGGCATCGACGTCGGCATCGCCTGCGGGGTCGAGTCGATGAGCCGCGTCCCGATCGGATCCAACCTCTACAACGGACCGGGCCACTACAAGACCGCCGACTACCCGTGGGACGACCCGCCGAAGGCGCAGTTCGGGGGTGCCGAGCGGATCGCCGCCCGGCAGGGACTCACCCGGGCCGACGTCGACGCGTACGGGGTGCTCTCCCAGGCGCGCGCGGCGGCGGCCTGGGCGGCCGGACACTTCGACCGGGAGGTGGTCGGCATCGACGCCCCGGTGCCGGGGGACGACGACGGCGCCGGCCACCGCCGGGTCGACCGGGACGAGGGGCTGCGCGCGACCACCCTGGAGGCGCTGGCCGCGCTCCGGCCGAACGTGCCCGACGGGGTGCACACCGCCGGCACCACCTCGCAGGTCTCCGACGGCGCTTCGGCGATCCTGTGGATGTCCCGCGCCCGGGCCCGCGCGCTGGGGCTGCGGCCCCGGGCGCGGCTGGTCGCCCAGGTGGTCACCGGAGCGGACCCGTACTACCTGCTCGACGGGCCGGTGGCGGCGACCGGCCGGGCGCTGAAACACGCCGGGATGTCCCTGGACGACCTCGACCTGATCGAGGTCAACGAGGCGTTCGCGGGCGTGGTGCTCAACTGGACGCAGCAGTACGACACCGACCTGGAACGGGTGAACGTCAACGGCGGGGCGATCGCGTTGGGTCACCCCCTCGGTTCCAGTGGCACCCGCCTGCTGGTCACGGCGCTGCACGAGCTGGAGCGACGGGACGCGCAGACGGCGCTGGTCACCATGTGCTGCGGGGGCTCCCTGGGCACCGCGACGATCCTGGCGCGGGTGTGACGTGCGGCGCGAGGAGTTCTACCGGGAGGCCCGCGACGACCTCGACGGCCCCCTGCACGGCCTGTCCGTGCTGGACGTGACCAAGGTGTGGTCCGGCCCGCTGGCCACCAGCCTGCTCGCCGACATGGGGGCGGACGTGGTCCGGGTCGAGCTGCCGTACGGCCGCGACGGCGAGGTGCCGCCGGAGATCCCCGGCACGGGCCTGTCGTGGTTCCGCGAGACGGTGAACCGGAACAAGCGCAGCGTGGGCCTGGACCTGCGGCAGCCCGCCGGCCGGGAGGCCTTCCTCGGGCTGGTGCGCGACGCGGACGTGGTGGTGGAGAACTACAGACCCGGCACGCTGGACGGCTGGGGGGTCGGCTACGCCGACTGCCGCCGGGTCCGGCCGGACGTCGTGTTCGTCTCCATCACCGGTTGGGGCCAGTTCGGCCCGGACGTGGACCGGCCGGCGTACGACCCGGTGGTGCAGGCCGCGAGCGGCTGGATGGCGCTCAACGGCGACCCGGCGGGCCGTCCGGTGCGGGCGCCGACCTTCCTCGCCGACGAACTGGCCGGCCTGCACGCGGCCGTCGGGGCGCTGGCCGCCCTGGCCCACCGCGACCGCACCGGCGAGGGCCAGCACCTCGACGTGGCCATGCTCGACAGCCTGCTCGCCAGCAGTTGTGGGCTGTTGACGCTGGCCGCGACCGGTGCGCCGCCGGCCCGGTGGGGCAACGAGACCGACTTCGCGGTCCCGTCGAACGTCTACTCCTGCCGTGGCGGCGAGGTCTACCTGTCCGTCGCCCTGGACAAGCACTGGCGGGCGCTGGCGGAGACGATCGGCCGGCCGGAACTGGCGCACGCGCCCGGCTACGGGCGGGGCGCGCAGCGCCGCCGCAACCGTGCCGAGGTCGACGCCCTGGTGGCCGACTGGTGCCGCGGCCGTACGGTCGACGAGGTGATGGCGGCGTTCCGCGCCGCGCACCTGGTCGCCGAGCGGGTCCGCACCCTGGCCGAGGTGGCGGCCGATCCGCAGGTGTCGGCGCGGGACATGCTCCAGCCGACGGTGCTGCACAACGGCACGGTCGCGCCGCTCACCGGCCCGGCGGTGAAGTTCTCCCGCACCCCGACCCGGATCCGCCGGGGTGCGCCGGCGGCCGGCGCGGACAGCCGTGACGTGCTGCCCGGCACCGCCCCGGACCCCGACGGGCGATAGTGTCCGGCTAGCTTTTGCAGAGTATCTGGCTGCGCTTTGCGTGTCTCTTGCTGCTTCTATTGATGTCGGGCCGAAGATGCTTCAACATAGGAGTGCAAGATACGAGTTCCCGTCGCCGATCGGGGGCACCCGGCGTGGGTGCGACGGGCAGAGGAGGCGTCTGTGAGCGAGCGACCGCTGGCACTGGTGACCGGCGCCTCGCGGGGCATCGGCCGCGCGGTGGCCGTCCGGCTCGCCGAGCAGGGCTACGGCGTTGCCTGCTGCTACAGCAGGCCCAGCGAAGCCGCCGAGAAGACCGAGGCGCAGGTCGCCGCGATCGGCGTCCCCAGCTACTTCGCGCCCTGCGACGTCGCCGACGACCAGGCGGTCGACGCGTTCATCACCGAGGCCGAGGCGCGGTTGGGCCCGATCGGGCGGCTGGTGAACAATGCCGGCATCACCCGGGACAGCCCGCTGGTGCTGGCCCGCCGCCCCGACTGGCAGGCGGTACTCGACATCAACCTCGGCGGCACCTGGAACTTCTGCCGGGCCATGGCCTTCCGGTTCATGAAGCGCCGTGCCGGCGTCATCGTCAACCTCTCCTCCATCGCCGGCATCCACGGCAACGTCGGGCAGACGGCGTACGCGGCCAGCAAGGCGGGCATCATCGGGTTGAGCCGCTCGCTGGCCAAGGAGGTCGCCCGCTACGGCGTGCGGGTCAACGTGGTCGCACCCGGCTTCATCGAGACCGACATGACCGACGCGCTGGACGCCAAGGCCCGGGAGCAGGCCCTCGGCATGATCGGCCTGCGCCGCTTCGGCCGCCCCGAGGACGTCGCCGCGATGGTGGGCTTCCTCCTGTCCGACCAGGCCGACTACATCACCGGCCAGGTGTTCCAGGTGGACGGGGGGATGGTCCTGTGACCGCGACGACGACAGCGCCGGCCTGGCGGTCCGCCACCCGGGTGCCGTACGCCGCCCCGCTACCGGCGGTCGACCGGCTCCAGGCGACCGCGGGCGACGACGGCGGCTGGACGGTCGTCGCCCGGGTCGCGGTCGATCCCCGGGATCCGAACCTCGCCGGCCACTTTCCCGGCCAGCCGATCTACCCGGGCGTGTTCGTGGTGGAGACCCTGTGCCAGGCGATGACCCAGGCCGTTCCCGGCCCGCCCCGGCTGCGGACGGTCACCTCGATCCGGTTCCTCGCGGCGCTGCTCGGCGGCGACGAGATGGAGCTCACCCTCGACGTCCGGCCGACCACCCCGGCACCGTCCGACCCGGCGGCACCGACCACCCCGTCGGACCCGGCGACACCGGCCACCTCGGCACCGGCCGGCTGGCAGGTCCGTGGCGTCGCCCGACGCACCGACGGGACGGTCACCGCGCAACTGCGGGCCGTCTTCGACGCCGGAGCCGACGCGTGAACGCCGCCGAGATCCGGGCGATCCTGCCGCAGCGTCACCCGTTGCTGCTGGTCGACCGGGTGACCAGCCGGGACGGCGACACCATCGAGACGGTCAAGGCGATCACCGCCACCGAACCGTGCTACGCCCATCTCGGTGACGACGCCACCGCCGGGGACTACGCCTACCCGGCCTCGCTGCTCATCGAGTCGTTCGGGCAGAGCGCGGCGCTGCTGTGGCTGGCCGGTGCCGCCCCGTCGCAACGCGTCACCGACGACACCCTGCTGCTCTTCGTGGGCGCCCGGGACTACACCGTCACCGGTCACGCGTACCCGGGCGACATCGTCCGGCACGTCGTACGCCTGGAGCGTGTCGTCGCCGACACCGCCTTCGCCACCGGCGAGAGCTGGGTCGGCCAGCGGCGCATCGCCACCGTCGGCTCGCTCATGGCCGCCCGTCGTCCCCGCGCCGCCGTCGGCGAACAGCCGACCGGCCCGCAGGGCCGGGACGCCGACCGCACCATCCCTGCTAACACCAGTTCCCAAGGAGGCCGACATGTCCGGTGAGAACGAGCGGTACGAGCAGCTCCGGGAGATCATCGCCGAGGTGTTGGAAGTCGAGACCGACGAACTGACCGACACCGGGGACTTCGCCGAGGAGTACCAGGCGGACTCGCTGCGGGCCATCGAGATCCTCGCCCGCATCGACAAGGAGTTCAAGGTGGAGATCCCGCAGTCGGAGCTGCCCGAGCTGCGTAACCTCAAGACCACCTACGAGGCCGTGGCCCGGCACGCCGGCTGGCAGGACTGAGACCGTGCGGCGTGTGGTCGTGACCGGCCTCGGCCCGGTGTCGAGCATCGGAACGGGGGTGACGGCGTTCGGCGCGGCCCTGCGTGCGGGCCGCTCCGGCATCTCCCCGATCACCAGCTTCGACCCGTCCGGGTTCCCGTACCGCAACGGCGGTGAGGTCCGTGACTTCGACCCCGCCGCCTGGCTGCGCCGGCTGCCCACCGCACGGTGGGGCCGGTCCAGCCAGTTCGCGGCCGCCGCCGCACGACTCGCGGCGGACGACGCGAAACTCGACCTCGACACGGTGGACAGCACCCGGGCGCATGCCGTGATCGGCACGACCAGCGGCGAGTCCGTCGTGCTGGAGGCGCTCACCGCACGACTGGTCGAGGCGGGCTTCGACGCGATGCCGCCGCAGCTGGTCGAGCAGCTGCCCGCCGGCCGGCTGGCGCACGCGGTCAGCGAGGAGCTGGGTCTGCGCGGCGACTCGCTGACCCTCGCCACCGCGTGCTCCGCCAGCAACTACGCCATCGGGTACGCCTACGACCTGCTCGTCACCGGCGAATCCGACGTGGTGTTCGCCGGCGGCGCGGACTCGGTCTGCCGGTGGGCGCACGCGGGCTTCTTCCGGCTGGGCGCGCTCACCGAACACGCCTGCTCGCCGTTCGACCGCGACCGCTCCGGCATCATCACCGGCGAGGGCGGCGCGGTGCTGGCGCTGGAGACGTGGGAACACGCCGAGGCGCGCGGCGCGCACATCTACGCGGAGGTGCTCGGCTACGGCCTCAACTGCGACGCCAACCACCCGGTGGCCCCGGACCGGGACAGCATCGCCGCGTGTATCCGCACCGCCCACCGCAACGCCGGCGTCACCCCGGACCAGGTCGACTACATCTGCGCCCACGGCACCGGCACCCCGGCCAACGACCTGGTCGAGGCACAGGCCGTCCTCGACGTGTTCGGACCGCAACCGCCGCCGATCAGCTCGATCAAGTCGATGATCGGGCACACCATGGGCGCCGCCAGCGGCTTCGGGGCGATCGCCTCCGCGCTGGCCATCGAACAGGGTTTCCTGCCCCCCACCGTCAACTGGACGCACCCCGATCCGCAGCTGACCGGCATCGATCCCGTGCCGAACGAGGCCAGGTCGGCAACCGTCCGGATGGTGCAGAACAACGGGTTCGCCTTCGGCGGGAACAACGCGATCGTGGTGCTGGGAGCCGCCCGATGAATCCCCTGACCATCAACGGCCTCGCGACGCTGAGCGCCGCCGGCGACCGTCCGGAGGCGCTCGCCGAGCGGGTCGCCGACCTCGCCGGAGCATCCCATCCCGGTGTCCCGGTGGGTGCGCTCGTCACCGAGGCGCTGCCCCGCCCGCAGGGGCACGCGCTGCTCGACTTCGACGTCCGGGCCCGGCTCGGCCGCCGCGGCACCAGTTTCTACGACCGGGCCACCGCGCTGGCCGTGGTGGCCTGCGGTGACGCCCTCGACGACAGCGGGTTGACGGTGGACGACACCAACCGGACCCGGATCGGCGTGGTGCTCGGCACCACCGTCGGCAGCCTGAAGTCCACCAGCGACTACACCCGCGAAACCCTGGTGCAGGACAAGCCGTACCTGGTCAACCCGATGCTGTTCCCCAACACCGTGATGAACTGCGCCGCCGGCCAGGCCGCCATCCGGCACCGGCTCAAGGGGGTCAACGCCACGGTCACCGGCGGGCCGCTGGCCTTCTTCAACGCCCTGCGGTACGCCGGCAACGCGATCCGTCGCGGCTACGTCGACACCATGCTCGTCGGCGCGGTGGAGGAGTTCTCGGCGCACCGGGCCTGGGCGTCCGCGCTCGGCCCCACCGGCGGCGGGATCGCCGCGGGGGAGGGCGCCGCGGTGTTCGTGATCGGCGGCCCCGCCGACTCCGGCGGCCCCGCCGTCTGCGCCGCGACCACCGGGTACGGCCCCGACGGCACGGCCGAGCAGGCCCTCACCGACTGTGTGGCCCGCGCCCTGCGCGCGGCCGGGGCCGCACCGGGCGACGTCACGCTCCTGGCCACCAGCGAGACCGTCACCGCCGGCCCCCGTCCGCAACGCGACGCCGCCCTGCGGGCGCTCGACGGGCACCGGCCGGCCGAACTCGTGGTGAGCCGGGCGGCGGGTGACTGCGGTGCCGCCCTTCCCGCCCTGGCCCTGGCCGCCGCGCTGCGTGAGCCCGGCACCCGGTCCGGCCTCACCCTGCTCACCGCCCACGGCACCGACGGCGGCGTCGGCGCCGCCCTGGTCCGGCGGTAGGGCATGGCGGCGCTGATCGCGGCGAGCAGCCTCCGCACGTGCTTCGGCGACGGCGCGCGTACCTTCGCCGCCCTGCTGGACGGACGCAGCGGAGTGGGTGGCCTGCGGCACCCCCTCACCGGCCAGCTCAACGTGACGGCCGGCTACCAGATCGACGAGCCCGGCCCGGAGGTGGCCCTGCGGGCCGGCACCTGGCTGCGGGAGTGCGTCGACGAGGTGCTGACCCGGACCGCCGTCGACCCGCGCCGCCACCGGGTCGTGGCGCTCGTCGGCACCGGGCTGCGGGAACTGGCCGCCGTGGAGGAGTCGGCCCGCACCGGTGCCACCATCACCCCGTCCCGCCTGCACTTCGGCCCCGCCGTCCGGGACGCCGCGCCCGCGCTGGCCGAGGTGGTGACCATCGCCAACGCGTGCAGCGCGGGCGGGCACGCCCTCGCGCTCGCCCAGGATCTGATCGAGACCGGTGAGGCCGACGCGGTCGTCGTCGGCGCCGCCGACACGATGACCGCCTCCATGCTCGCGATGATCGGCAAGGTCACCCCGTCGCCCACCACCCGGGTCCGCCCGTTCGACCGCGACCGCACCGGTGTCCTGCTCGGTGAGGGCGCCGCCGCGCTCGTCGTGGTCGGCGACGGGTGGGACGGACCGGCCGTCGGTCGGCTCCTCGCCACCGGGCTGTCCTGCGACGCCGTGCACGAGACCGCCCCCGACGTCGACGGGATCTGCCGGGCCGTGAACGACGCCTGGACCCGGGCCGACCGCCACCCGCGCGAGGCGGACCTGGTGGTGGCCCACGGCACCGGCACCGCCCTGAACGACCCCACGGAGTGCGCCGCCCTGCTGCGCTGCCTGCCCCGGCCGGAAGCGCCCCTGGTCACCGCCGTCAAGGGTGCGGTCGGTCACCTGTCGGGTGCCGCCGCCCTGGCCAACGTCGACGTGGCACTGCGCTGCCTGGCCAGCGGCACGGTTCCGCCGGTCGTCGGGCTGACGAACCCGCTGCCCGAGGGCGACGGACTCACCTTCGTCCGGGACGTCCACGCCCGACGGGACGTCACCCTCGCCCAGGTCAACGCCTTCGGCTTCGGCGGCGTGAACGCGGTGACGCTGGTGGAGGCGCGATGACCGGCACGCCGGCCAGCACCGTCGCCGTCACCTCCTACAGCATCCACCTGCCCGCCGACGCACGCTTCGCCACCGCCACCGCCACCGCCACCGCCACCGCCGGCCTGCCGCCGGTGCCGCCCGGCTGCCCGGCCGACCAGGCGCACACCCTGCTCGGCCGCAAGGGGCTGCTGTACAAGGAACCCGCCACCCGGCTCGCGCTGTGCGCCGTGCACCGGGCACTGGGCCTGCCCGACGGCGCACGCCCCGACGTCCCGCTCGACCCCGGCACCGCCGTCGTGGCCGCCGGCAACCTCGGCAACGTCGCCACCGTCGTCGAGGTGGCCCGCGCCGTCGCCCGCGAGGGCAGCCGGGGGGTCAGCCCGATGGCCGCACCGAATGCGTCCAGCAACGTGATCGCCAGCAGCATCGCGATGTGGTTCCGGCTCGGCGGCCCGAACCTGATGGTCTGCTCCGGCGAGACCGCCGGCCTGGACGCGCTCGCGCTGGGCGCCCTGCTGCTGCGCGCCCGCCGGGCCGACCGGGTGCTGGTGGTCGGCGCGGAACCCGACGACGAGACCGCGGTGACGGTCCGGGGCGGCCCACCGCTGCGCGCCGGGGCCGCCTGCGTGGTCCTGGAACCCGTCGCCCGCGCCGTCGCCCCACTGGCGACGGTGACCGTCGGACCGACCGTGCGCCACCGCGCCGACCTGCCCCCGTGGCCGGTTCCGGTCGTGGTCGGCCCCGGCCACCTCGACCCGGCGGCCACCTGGGGCGACTGCTACGGATTCCAGGGAGTGCTCCAGACGGCGCTCGCCACGCGGCTCGTCGCCGAGGGCGCGGACGGCGTCGCGGTGCTCTGCGGCGGCACCGACGACGGCTGGCGCACCGCAGTGCTCGCCCCGGTCGCCACCGCCGGGGGGCAGCCGTGACGACGACCGTACGGCAGTTGCGCCCACCCACGCCGGACGGCCCGCTCGTGGCGTTCGCCCACGGGCTCGAGGACTCCTGGGCGAGCTGGCTGCCGTTGAGCGCGGTGCTGCCGTCCGACTGGCACCCGGTCGCCCTCGACCTGCCCTGGCGGCCCGGCAACGACTACCGGTGGCGCAACCGGCCCTCGGCGCAGTGGCTGGCCGACGGCCTCGACGGCCTCGACCGGCGGCCGGACCTGCTCGTGGCCCACTCCTACGGCGCCAACGCCCTGCTCGAGCTGCTCTGTGCCGGCGACCGGCGGGTGCCGGACACCGTGATCCTGATCTGCCCGCTGTACCGCCCACCGGACGTCGTGGTGACCTGGCGGTTGTTCGAGCGCGCCCGACGCTCCTTCGAGCAGCACATCCACGACTCGCTGCGCAGCCGGCTCGGCACCCGGCTGCGCGCCCTGGACCCCGACGTGGTGGAACGGATGATCGCCAAGGCGTTCGACCGGGTCGGCCCCTCCGGGTTCCTGACCGTGTTCGACCAGTTCTGTGCCAGTGCCTCGATGCGGCTGGACCGGGTGACGGCCCGGGTGCTGGTACTCGCCGGCGGGTCCGATCCGACGCTGTCCCCCGAGGCCGCGCGGACCCTGGCCGACGCCATGCCGCACGCGGTGCTGTCGGTCGGCGAAAGCTACGACCACTTCTGTTACGCCCGCCAGCCGGAGGATGTCGCGTCCCGCCTACGGGCCTTCCTCGACGTGACCCCCGTCGTCAGCGGTCATCCCGAAGGAGCAGCCCCGTGAGCACCCTCGCCCCGCCCGCGCCCACCCCGAGCGTCCTGGTCAGCCGACCGCGCTACGAAGGCGCCAACATCCGTACCTGGATCGGCTTCAAGCACTTCATGTACCTGGTGGAGGAGGCCGTGCTGAACTGGCTGCGCGATCAGGGCCACGGTGCCCACGCGCTGTTCCACCAGCACGGCCTCGGCACCGAGATCGTCGACTGCTCGGTGCAACTGCCGGCGGTGCTCGAGGTGGACGACGAGGTCCGCGCCGAGGTGGTCGCCGGCACCGGGCGGCGGCTGCGGGTGCAACTGTCGGTGAGCCGTGGCGGCCAGGACGTCGTGGTGCTGCGCGGACACGTCACCGTCGCGCTGCTGCCCGAGACCGACGCGCCGACCCACCGGCCCGCCCCGGCGGCGCTCGCGACCTGGGAGGCGGCCACCCTCGACGCGGCCTCCGGCCTGCGTTCGGAACTCGCGTTGCCGGCCGGCGGCGACCCCGCGTCCGTGTTGACACCGGACGGCTCGGGCGCCTTCCTCTGGTCCTGGCGGGCGCCGTACTTCTACTGCCACTTCTCCGACCGGGTGCAGCACTCCGGCTACGTGCGCGCCCTGGAGGAGGTCGTCGAGCGGTTCCTCGCCGACCGGGGCATCTCCGTGGGACGCATGCTGGCCGAGCGCGCCTGGATCCCGGTGGTCTCCCGGGCCCGGGTACGGCTGGCCGAGCCGGCCCACATGGAGGAGACGGTGCACACCGTCTTCACGGTCGACGACGTGCTCCGGGAGATGATGTTCAGCGGCCGGATGGACTGCTGGGTCCAGCGGGGCGACCGGCTGGTCCTGGTGGCCACGGCGACCATCCTGCACGGCTACGCGATCAGCCGGGGACCGGACGCCGGCCAGCTCGCCCGGCTCGACCCCGAGGTGTGCGCGATCCTCACCGGGGACCGGTCGTGACCCGCCCACCCGCCCGCCCGCGGCTGTTCTTCTCCTTCCGCAGCCCGTACAGCTGGCTGACGATCCGACGGCTGCGCGCCACCGTGCCGACGGCGTTCACGGACCTCGACTGGTTCCCCTACTGGGATCCGGACGCCCGGACCGCCGAGGCGCTCGCCACCCGCGGCGCGGAGTTCCACTACGTGCAGATGAGCCGGGCGAAGCACCTCTACCTGCTGATGGACACCAAACGCCTGGTGCAGCACGAGGGCGTGCCGATGGCGTGGCCGATCGACGTCGACCCGCACTGGGAGGTGCCGCACCTCGGCTGGCTGGCCGCCCGCCGCGCCGGCCGGGCGGAACCCTTCTACGACGAGGTGGTCGCCGCCCGCTGGGAGCGGGGCGAGAACATCTGCGACCCCGGGGTGGTGGCCGGCTGCGCCGAGCGAGCCGGCGTGGATCCGGCCGTGGTCACCGGAGCGGTCGACGACCCGCAGCTGCGTGCCGAGGGGGCGGACTGCCTCGAACGGGCCTACCTCGACGACATCTTCGGCATCCCCTACCTCAAGTGGGGACGGCACCGGTTCTGGGGCCTCGACCGACTGGACGGCTTCCTGGAGCTGTGGCGGCCGGACCCGGCAGCCGCCGGCAACGGCTCCGGTACGGCAGCCGCCGGCAACGGCTCCGGTACGGCGGCGGCCGTCGTCGCGGGGGCCGTTCCGGCCGAGGTGGGGCTTCCCGACCGGGCGGAGGCGATCGTCGCCGCCGGCGGTTACGACACCGACACGACGGGTGGTTGCGGATGAGCTTCCCTCCTGACACACCGGCGCTCCGCCAGCAGCGCATGGCACACCTGGCCGGCACGCTGCGGTTGTTCGCCGAACTCGGCTACGACGAGGGCGCGGGTGGACACATCACCGTCCGGGATCCGGAGCGGCCCGACTGCTTCTGGATCAACCCGTTCGGTATGTACTTCGGCCACGTGCGGGTCAGCGACCTGCTGCTGGTCGGCGCCGACGGGCAGGTGCTGGGCGGCAAGGGCCGGATCAACCCGGCCGGCTTCGTCATCCACTCGGCGGTGCACGCGGCCCGGCCCGACGTGGTCTGCGCCGTGCACACCCACTCGGTGTACGGACGGGCGTTCTCCACCCTGGGCCGGCTGCTCGACCCGCTCACCCAGGACGCCTGTGCCTTCTACGACGACCACAGCCTGTTCGACGACTACACCGGCGTGGTGCTCGACGCGGAGGAGGGCCGGCGGATCGCCACCGCACTGGGCACCGGCAAGGCCGCCATCCTGCGCAACCACGGCCTGTTGACCGTCGGCGGTTCGGTGGCGGAGGCGGCCTGGTGGTTCGTCGCCATGGAACGCTCCTGTCAGGTGCAGCTCGTCGCCGAGGCGGCCGGCAAGCCGGTGCCCATCGGCCCCGAGGACGCCGAGCGCACCCGTGCGGTGATCGGCTCGCCGGCCATCGGCCGGTACAACTTCAAACCCCTCTACGAGGGTGTCCTGCGCCGCCACCCGGACCTGCTGGACTGATGATGCCGAGTCGTCAGGACCCGCCCGCCCTCCTCGCCGCCCGACTCACGGCGACCCCCGACGCGCCGGCGCTCGCCGCCGAGGACGGCGTCCTCACCTGGGCACAGCTGGGCCAGCGGGTGCACCGGTGGCGGGCGGTGCTCGCCGACGCGGGCGTCAACTCCGGCGACGCGGTGGCGCTGATGCTCGGCAACCGCCGGGAGACCCTGGAGGCGCTGCTGGCCTGCCTGCACTCCGGCGTCACGGTGGTGCCGGTCAACTGGCACCTCACCGCCCCGGAGGTCGCCTACCTGCTGGCCGACGCCGGGGCGCGGCTGCTCGTCGTCGATCCGCCGCGCGCGGAGGTGGGTGCCAAGGCGGCGGCCGAGGCGGGCACCGTCCGGGCGGTCGTCACCGGTGACCAGCCGGCGTACGGCCTCGCGCCGGTGGAGCCGTTGCTCGCCGCGACCGACCCGCGGACGGCCCCCGCCGACCAGGAGTGCGGGCAGTTGATGATCTACACGTCGGGCACGACCGGCCGTCCCAAGGGCGTGCTCAACGGTCTGTTCGTCACCGGAGCGCCGTTCGCCCGGGCCACCCGCCTGCTCGAGTACGCCACCGGCACGCTCGGCGTGCCCACCGACGGGCGGGTGCTGCTGGTCGGACCCTGGTACCACTCCGCCCAACTGTTCTACGCGCTGCTGCCCCTGCTCAACGGCGCGACCCTGGTCGTCCGGGAGCGGTTCGACCCGGCCGCGACGCTGGCCACCATGGCCGCCGAGCGGATCACCGAGTGCCACCTCGTGCCGACCCAGTTCGTCCGGCTGCTGCGCCTCGACCCGGCCGTCCGGGCCGCGTTCTCCCCGGCCAGCCTGCGCCGGATCTGGCACGGCGGCGGGGCCTGCCCGCCGGACGTCAAGCGGCGCATGATCGAGTGGTGGGGTCCGGTGCTGGTCGAGTACTACGCGGCCACCGAGGGCGGGGTGGTCACCCTCATCGACTCGGCCGACTGGCTCGCCCACCCGGGCAGCGTGGGGCGGGCCGTGCCACCGAACCAGATCGTCGTCGTCGACGACGACGGCCGGGAACTCGGCCCCCACCAGCGGGGCCGGGTCTTCATCCGCCGGCCCGGCCGCAGCTTCCACTACCACAACGCGGCGGGCAAGACCCGCGCCGCGTACCTCGCACCGGGTGTCTTCACCTACGGCGAGGTGGGTCACCTCGACGAGGACGGCTACCTGTACCTCACCGGCCGCGCCCAGAACATGGTCGTCTCCGGCGGCGTGAACGTCTACCCGGCCGAGGTCGAGCAGGTGCTGGTACGGCACCCCGACGTGCGGGACGCGGTGGTGCTCGGCCTGCCCGACGAGGAGTACGGCGAGCGGGTCGCCGCCGTCGTCGAGTGGGAGCCCGACGGCGGGCGACCACCGTGGTCGGCGCTGGACGCCCACTGCCGGCGGCACCTCGCCGGGTTCAAGGTGCCCCGCTCGTGGCGGTCGGTCGACGCCGTGCCCCGCGAGCCGACCGGCAAGGTCCGGCTCGACCAGTTGCGCACGCTCTGCGGAGACGACCGATGGGAGCGGTGAGCGGGATGCCCACGACCGAACCGACGTCCACCGAGGACATCGCCCACCCCGCGACGTACGCGCGGGCGGTGCCGCACGCCGAGTTCGAGCGCCGCCGCCGCGAGGAGCCGGTCGGCTGGGTGCCGGAGCCGGCGCTGTGGCGGCACAGCTCCGCCGGGCGGATCCAGCAGCGCGGATCCGGGTTCTGGGCGGTGACGACCCACGAGGCGGTCATGGAGGTGTCCCGGCAGCCCGAGGTCTTCTCCTCCGCCCGGCGCGGGGCGTTCCTGCACGACCCGCGTACCCCGGCCGACCTGGACTTCATGCGCCAGCTGCTGGTGAACATGGACGCCCCGCAGCACGTGCGGATCCGTCGCATCGTCACCTCGGTGTTCACCCCCCGCGCCGTACGCTCGCTCGCCGACACCGTCACCCGGCACGCCCGGGAACTGGTCGACGGGGTGCTCCAGCGGGACACCTTCGACGCCGTCACCGACCTGGCGGCCGAGCTGCCCCTGCTCGTCCTCGCCGACCTGCTGGGCCTGCCGCGCGGGGACCGGCACCTGCTGTACCGGTGGAGCAACAACCTGGTCGGCTTCGACGACCCGGAGTACGGCGGCGGGGACGTCGAGGTCTACCGGCAGACGTTCGCGGAGGCGTTCCAGTACGCGCTGGCCGTGGCCGTACGACGGCGGGCCGCGCCCCGCGACGACCTGATCAGCCTGCTCGCCACCGCGGAGGTCGACGGACGGCGGCTGACCGACCGGGAGTTCTGCCAGTTCTGGATGCTGCTGGTGGTCGCCGGCAACGAGACGACCCGACACCTGATCTCCGGTGCCCTGCACCTGCTGCTGCACGACGAGCAGCTGCGCGGTCGGTGGCTCGGCGGGCCGCTACCCACCGCCACCGCCGTCGACGAGTTCCTCCGGGTGGTCACGCCGATCATGCAGTTCCGGCGGACCGCCACCCGGGACACCACCCTGGCCGGCACGAAGATCGCCGAGGGCGACAAGGTGGTCATGTTCTACGTCTCGGCCAACCGGGACGCCGGGATCTTCGCCGACCCGCACCGGGTGGACCTGGAGCGGACGCCCAACCCGCACCTCAGCTTCGGCATGGGCCCGCACTTCTGCCTGGGCGCCCACCTGGCCCGGATGGAGGCGGCCGCGCTGCTCGACGCCGTCGCCCCCCACCTTCCCCGACTTGCCACCACGGGCCCGGTCGTCCGACTGGAGTCCAACTTCGTCAACGGCATCAAGGTGATGCCCGTGGGCTGGACCTGAGACCCGGGTCCGGACCACTGGAGAGGAGAGTCGATGTCCCTCAACGAACGGCTGCGGGAGTACAAGGCCCGTCAGGAGGCGGGCGAGGTGCCACCGATCACGCCGGCCCACCTTGAGGTGATCTACCGGGAGGCGGAGGCCCTCGCCGCCTCGGACGCCGAGGACCGGGTGCTGAAGGCGGGTGACCCGTTCCCGTCCTTCGAACTGCCCGACGAGAACGGCGACGTCGTCTCCTCCGCCGACCTGCTGTCCCGGGGACCGCTCGCGGTGGTGTTCTACCGGGGCATCTGGTGTGACTACTGCAACTTCGAACTGGAGGCGCTGGAGGAGATCTATCCGCAGATCAGGGAGCTGGGGGCCGACCTGGTGGCGGTGTCGCCGGTCACCATGCCCAACCTGCGGGCGGCCATCCGTCGCAACAAGATCTCGTACCGGATCCTCAGCGACCGGGGCAACGCCTACGCCAGGCGGTTCAACCTGACCTACACGATGAACCAGGACCTGCTCGACGTGTGGGGCGGCTTCGGGATGGACTTCTCGAAGATCAACGGCGACGACAGCAACAGCATGACGATGCCGGGGGTGTTCCTCGCCGGCACCGACGGTGTGCTGCGCTTCGCCTCGGCGCACGCCCGCCACTGGGAACGCACGGAGCCGGCCGACCTGCTGGCGGCCATCGAGCAGCTCAGCCTGGACCGCACGGCCCGGTCCTGACCAGCGTCACCGCCTCGCGCCGCCATCCGGGCACCGGGTGGCGGCGCGAGGCGGTGCGAAGGGGGAGACATGCACCTGAACGTGTTCACCGAATGCTCGCCGTCGCCCCAGTTCGTCGGGATGTGGCGGGCGCCGGGCGACACCACCGGCACCGGCTACCGCTCGCTGGACTACTGGACCGCGGTCGCCCGCCGGCTGGAGGCGGCCTGCGTCGACGCGCTGTTCTTCGCCGACATCCACGGCACCTACGACGTGTACCGGGGCTCGTGGGCGACCGCGGTCCGGCACGCCGTGCAGATCCCCTCGATCGACCCGGTGCCGGTCGTCGCGGCGGCGGCGGCGGCCACCACCGACCTCGGCTTCGCGGTCACCTACTCCACCACCTACCACCAGCCGTACGAGTGCGCCCGGCTGTTCTCCACCCTCGACCACCTCACCCGGGGCCGGATCGGCTGGAACATCGTCACCTCGTACCTGCGCTCCGCCACCGACAACGGACTCGGCGAGTATCTCGACCACGACCTGCGCTACGACCGGGCCGACGAGTACCTGGAGGTGGTCCGGGCACTGTGGGAGCGCAGCTGGGACGACGGCGCGGTGGTCCGCGACGTCGACGGGGACGTCTTCACGGACCCGTCGCGGGTACGCGCCATCGACCACCGGGGCGACTGGTTCACCGTGCGCGGACCGCACCAGTGTGAGCCGTCGCCGCAGCGTACCCCCGTGCTCTACCAGGCGGGCGCGTCGGGACGGGGCCTCGCGTTCGCCGCCCGGCACGCGGAGGTGGTCTTCCTGACCATGGCCGACCCGCAGGGTGGAGCCGAGACGGTCCGACGGCTACGGCAGCGGGTGGCCGACGCGGGTCGCGACCCACGGGGCGTCCGCGCTTTGCAGGGCACCATGGTGATGGTGGGCGCCGACCGGGCCGACGCCAAGCGCAAGGCCGCGCAGTACCACCAGTTGTGGAGCCCGGAGGGGCAGCTGGCGAAGTGGTGCGGCTGGATGGACGTGGATCTGGCGGCGTACCCGGAGGACACCCCGGTCGACGCGGTGAAGAACCAGGGCAGCCAGTCGTTCCTGGGCTTCCTGCGCGGGCTGAGCCCGGAACGGTCGTGGACCATCGGCGACGTGCGGTATCTGGTGTCCCGCCCCCGGCGGGCCCGGCGGGACGCGCCGATGACACTGTTCGGCACGGCCGAGGAGGTGGCCGACCGGATGGAGCAGTGGCTGGAGGTGGCCGGGGTCGACGGTTTCAACCTGATCCCGTGCAGCCCCTCGGACGGCCTGGGCGACATCTGCGACCTGCTCATCCCGGAGCTGCAACGGCGCGGGATGTTCCGTACCGCCTACCGGGGCGGCGAGACCCTGCGGCAACGCTACTTCGGGCCGGACGCCCCCTCGCCCGCGCCCGGCGTCGCCGAGGCTTCCCACGTGTCTTGAAGTGTCTTGTTCGGTGACAAGTGTCATTGCTAGTGTTCCGTAGTATTCGATCCGTCTCTCGAAAGGATGTCCCGGCATGGGCAAGAAGCCAGTCGTGGGCCCGAGGATGACCGCCGAGATCGAGGGCGACTTCGCCGTCTTCATGACGGGCATGCGCGTCAACAACTTCTTCAAGGTCAAGCGTTGGCTGCCGACCTTCTGGTCGATGGGCGGCGTGCTGAAGGCCATGTGGGCCGACCAGGAGACGAGCGGCGCCCTGCACGCGCACGCCTACTGGGGCAACCGCGGTGCGGTCATGATCGTCTACTTCCGCAGCATCGAGCACCTGGAGCGGTTCGCCAACAACCGCGAACTGGCGCACTCCAAGGCCCTGCAGGACTACTTCCGACGGATGAAGGACAACCCCGCCGTCGGCATCTGGCACGAGTCCTACGTGGTCCACGACGGTGAGTACGAGGCCGTCTACAACCACATGCCGGAGGCCACCGGCCTCGCCGCGGCGGGGGAGTGCGTGCCGGTCAGCCGCCGGGGCAACAGCGCGTCCGCCCGCCGGGCCACCGGCGCGCAGGTCGCCGCCGCCGCGGCCGCCGCGCCGGGCCGTGACCTGGAGCCGTTGACCCCGGTGGTGGACGAGATCTTCCCGGCGGCCCCCGCCGACCGCAGCGCCGCCTGACGACTCCCGGCCCGACCGCGGCGGCGGGGACGTCCCCCGATCCGGCCGCGGCGCCGCCTGACGACCCCTGGTCCGGCCGCCGCGCGCGGTCCGGCGGGGTCGCCGTCAGGGTGGCCGTCCCCCGCCCCCGTTACGCGTCGTCTCCCGGCCCCGGCACGCGTCCCGCCGGCCCCGGGCGGGCAGGTATGGCAGGTGACCGGCCTGCCCGACGACGCTTGCGGGGGCGGGTGTCCTCGTATCCGGAAGCCCTCCCGGGCATGTCCGCGTCCCCGGCAGCCCGGTCTCATGGCGGTGGAGCCGGTCGCGGTCCCGCCACCGGGGTGGCCGACACCCACGACACCCGGACGACTCTGTACTCGTCTTTCCGGGTATTTATGAGTCTCCCTGCCTAGTGTCTGCCGTGAGGCTGTGATTCTCTCTAGGAGTGCTCTGCCGGGTGGAAGGTGGGCCGACATGACACAAGCCAAATCCCTGTCGAGGCTCGACATCTCGGACTTCCGGGCGCTGGCGGGGCGGGTGCCCGGGACCTCGCTGATCGAGGTCTCCCGCAACAGCCACGTCTACCACGGCGGGACCTGCGACGATCACGTCTACGTCGTGGAACGTGGCCAGGTGAAGACACAGATGGTGGCCGCGAGCGGCAAACGCTGCCTGCTCTCGGTGCATGTGGTGGGCGACCTGTTCGGGGAGATCGCCCTGCTCGGCCTGGAACGCCTGGACTCGGCGATCGCGCTGACCCGGACCGTCCTGCTGCGGGTGCCGGCGGCGCGGGCCGCCGCGGTGCTGGCCGCGGACGGTTCCGGCGACGTGCTCGCCCGTCACCTCAGCATCCGGCTGAGGCAGCAACAGCAGCAGGTGGCGGACATGGTGACGTTGCCGAGTGAGTTGCGCCTCGCGGTCCGCCTGCTGGATCTCGCCGAGCGGTTCGGGCAACGCGGCCCGGACGGCACCCGGGTGGACATCGCGTTCACCCAGGAGGACCTGTCCGAGATGGTCGGCACCACGCGGACCCGCATCGGCCAGTTCCTCAAGCGATTTCGCGAACTGCGGGTGGTGGACTTCACCACCCGGTCGCACCTGACCATCCACGAGGAGCGCCTCACCTCGTGGATCTCCAACCCGACGCACTGACTGCTCATTACTGAGCAGACCGCCGGACCTTCGGCGGTGGAAGATCTTCCCAGGAAGACCCATCGTCCAGGGAGGTCACATGAAGAAGCTTGTCGTTCGCAAGCTGGAGCCGATCAAGACCAGTGCCAACGCGGACTGCGTGCCCGCGGCCGCCTGACACAGGGTTCACGATCGGCGGGGATCGGGGTGAGTGATCGCTCCGGTCCCCGCCGATCGCCGTATGCACCACGGAACTGGAAGGAATCGCCCCATGGCCGTCAACACGGCTGAGTCCGTCGTCACCGTCCGTCCGTTCGTCTCGACCGTCGACGGCTCGGACGTCATCATCGGCGACACCGGCCGCAAGGTCTATCTCGCCATTCCGGCCGGGGGGCTGGACATCCTGAACGCGCTCGCCGAGGGTCGGACCATGGCCGAGGCGGCCCGTATCTACGAGCGCAAGCACGGCGAGAGCGTGGACATCGAGGACTTCGTCGCCGTGCTGGCCGACGAGGGCTTCGTCGTCCGCGGCGAGGAGCCGGTAGCCGCCACCGAGCCGGCCCACCAGCACGCGCACCAGATGATCCGGCGGTGGAGCTTCGACTGGATCCCGCAGGCCACCGCGCGCCGGCTCACCGGCCCCGCCGTGATCCTGCCCGGCCTCGCGGTCATCCTCGCCGGCGTGGCGTTGGTGATCGCCGACCCGGGGATGATCCCCGGCTCCCGGGCGCTGCTGTTCGAGGGCGGGAACTTCGCGGTGCTCACTGTGGTCAGCGTGACCCTGGCGATGATCGGGTTGTCGCTGCACGAACTCGCGCACGCGATGGCGGCCCGGTCGGTGGGTGTGTCGGCGACGCTCGGCATCAGCAACCTCATGTACGTCCTGGTCGCCCAGACGGACATCAGTGGCATCTGGATGGCCTCCAAGCGGGCGCGGTACAAGGCGTTCCTCGCCGGGTTCTTCGTGGACGCGTTCTTCGGCTCCCTGCTGATCGCGTTCATCTACGCCACCCGGCACGACCTGATCGCCGTGCCCGGCTGGGCGAGCCTGCTGGCCAGCGCGGCCCTGCTCACCTTCCTGGTACGCATCGGCTTCCAGTTCTTCTTCTACCTGCGGACCGACGTCTACTACGTGATCGCGACCGCCCTGAACTGCCGCAACCTCATGTCGGACACCGAGCGGTTCCTGTCCAACGGGTTCAAGCGGCTGACCTTCCGCCGGGACAAGGTGGTCTCGCAGGCCGGCGTCCCGCGCGGCGAGATGCGCAAGGTGCGGGTGTACGCGGCGGTGTGGGTGTTCGGGCGGATCTTCGGGCTGTTCGCCCTGGTGTTCACGATCCTGCCGTTGCTCTGGGTCTACCTGGAGCAGTTCGTGCTGCTGGCGTTGGGCGAGCCGACCCGGTTCTCGTCGGCCGACTTCGCCACGGTCGCGATCCTGGCCGGGCTGCTCAACGGCGGCGGCCTGGCGATGTGGGGCCGCAACCTGTGGCGCGGCTGGCGTCGTCGGCGCGCGGAGGACGCCCGGACGCTTGCCCGGCAGACCGCCACCGCCGGCTGACCGTCCGCGCGCGGCGGACACCCGGACGGCAGACCGCCACCGCCGGCTGACCGTAGGGGACGCTCGCCCGAACCGCCGGCCGACCCGCCGACCGCGACGCCGGGCACCGCACGGTGCCCGGCGTCGCGGCTTCGGCCGGGGGACCGGGCGGCGCTCACCCGGTCGACGGTGGCACCGGGGTACCCGTTCGCCCGGCGGGACGCCGCGCCGTCGTGGCGGTCACCGCCGCGCTGGCCATGGCCGGCCTCACGCCGGGGACCGCCGGGAGTCCAGCCGGGCCACCCGGCGTGCCCCGGCCGTCCGTCGGTAGCTGGCGTCGAGCAGCTCCTCGACCTCGTCCCAGTCGGTGCCGGCGGTCAGGTCCAGCCCGATCCACCCGTAGGGGCCCAGGTAGGCCGGCACGTAGCAGCGGTCGTCCTCCACCAACGCCGCCCGCTCCCCGGGATCCACCAGCACGAGCACCGAGTGTTCGTGCTGCCGGTAGACGCCGTCGACCTTCACCGACCCCCCGTAGTACGCGAAGACCTTGGTGGTGAAGAAGGCGGGATGTCCGTGGGAGATCTTCTCGGCCGCGTCGGGGAAGCTCAGGGCGAGCGCCCGCAGCCTGTTCAGGAGTGGGTCTGCGTCGTCGAACATGATCGGGTGCGGCATACCGGAAGGGTAAGCACACCATGGGCGACCGTGGTGCCCGACGGGCGGCAAGTGGCACCGGTCCCCGAGGCCGGCGTGCTGCCGTCCCGGTTCCGTGACAGTGGCCCGGCCAGCGCGTCCCCGTGACGTCGGTTGACGGTCGGTAGGAGCGGGGATACGATCCGTTCCATGATCTACTGACACCACGCCCCGCCCGTGCCGGTGGCGACCCTGCCTACCAGGGGACGCCCGGACGGGCATCCGGATACGAATCGCCTCTCAGGTTCGATCTTTTCTGGTGGCAGGTGTCCACATGTCCGACAGTGTCTTTCCTTGCGTCCGTGACGTGGCGAAATCCCATGCTGACCGGCAGGTCTTCGCCGGGACGTCGTTGTCCGCCTCCCCGGGCCGGCGCAGCGGTCTGCTGGGGGAGGACGGCGTCGACACGTCGACGGTGCTCCGGCTGCTCGCCGGGTGGCGGAATCCGACGCCGGCGAGTCCACCCTGTTGCCCGTGATCGCCGGTCGCCTGACCCCTGACAGTGGGGAGGTGCGGTGGGGAGGGCGCCGGGCTCTGCCTGATCAGCGGCCGGATCGCCGGAGTCGGCCACCCCTGTGCGGACCACGCCCGGTTCTGTTCCTGAACGCGGGGTGTTCCGTCCTCCGCGCCCGACGATCGGAGGTTGCCATGTCGGATCAGCTCACGCTCCGCGACGTCAGCAAGTCGTTCGCCCACCGCCGCGTGCTCGACGCCGTCTCCCTCACCGTCGCGCCCGGCGAGCGGGTCGGCATCGTGGGGGAGAACGGCTCCGGCAAGTCCACGCTGCTGCGGTTGATCGCGGGCCGGGACCGTCCGGACGCCGGGGAGGTCGTCGTGACGGCGGACGGCGGGGTGGGACACCTGGGGCAGGTGGTCGACCTGCCGGACGACGCGACCGTCGGCGACGCGGTCGATGCCGCACCCGGCGGGATCCGCGAGCTGGAACGGCGGATCGCCGCCGCCGAGCGGGACCTCGGGTCCGCCTCGACCGCACGGATGGCCGAGTACGGCGCGCTGCGTACGATCTTCGAACTGCGCGACGGATACCGGGCCGACGCCAGGGTCGAGGCGGCCATGTCCCGGCTCGGCATCGGCGACCTCGACCGGGACCGTCGGCTCGGCACGCTCTCCGGCGGTCAGCTCGCCCGGCTCGCGCTGGCCGGGGTGCTCTCCGCCGAACCGGAGCTGCTGCTGCTCGACGAGCCGACGAACGACCTCGACCAGCAGGCGGTGTCCTGGCTGGAGAACCGGCTGCTGGGTCACCACGGCACGGTCGTGGTCGTCACCCACGACCGGCTGCTGCTGGAACGGGTCGCCACCGCGATCATCGAGGTCGACGGCGACCGGCGGACGGTGCACCGGTACGGCGACGGCTACGCCAGCTACCTCGCTGAGAAGCGAGCCGCCCGGCAGCGCTGGGAGCAGGCGTACGCGCGGTGGACGGGCGAGATCGCGCACTGGACGCGGTGGGGCGCGACCACCGCCCACCGGGTGGCGCCCGGCCGGGCGATCAGGGACCACAACAAGTGCCAGTACAACGGTGACGGCAGGCGGGTGCAGGAGTCCATCTCCACCCGGGTCCGCAGCGCGGCGGAGCGGCTCGAACGGCTGCGGGCCGAGCCGGTGCCCGAGCCGCCCGAGCCGTTGCGCCTGCACGCCCCGTTGGACGCCGGTGACCGGGAGGGGCCGGTGCTGCACCTGCGCGGCGTACGGGTCGACGGGCGGCTCGACGTGGACGACCTGGTGCTGCACGCCGGCCAGCGGCTGCTGGTGTCGGGCCCCAACGGGGCGGGGAAGTCCACCCTGCTCGAGGTGGCATCGGGCCGGCTGCGCCCGGACCGGGGCACGGTCGACCGCCTCGGGCGGATCGGGTACCTGCCCCAGGACGTGCCGTCGCCCCGTGCGGACGTCAGTCTCCTGGTCGCCTTCGGCCAGGGCCGGGTGGGCACCGTCGAGGAGCACGGGGAACGCCTGCGGTCACTCGGGCTGTTCCGTCCGGCCGACTTCCGTACCCCGGTCGGGGCGTTGTCGGTGGGGCAACGGCGTCGGCTGGCGCTGGCCCGCCTGCTGGACCACGACGCCGACCTCCTGCTGCTCGACGAGCCGACGAACCATCTGTCCCTGGCGCTGGTCGAGGAGTTCGAGGCGGCCCTCGCGGCCTACACCGGGGCGGTCGTCGTGGTCTCGCACGACCGGATGCTGCGCGAGCGGTGGCGGGGCGGCGAACTCGCCCTGGCGGCCGGGCGGTTCGTGCGGCTGGTCGCCGATGACCGGTTCCGCGTCGACGCGGGATAACGGTCTGGTCGTGAGCGTCGCCACGGCGCGCTTCCGGTGCCGGCCTGAGACCGCTCGGCAGCGGCTCAGTCGTCGTGGGTGGGGGGGCGTCGTCGGCGGCGCTGACCGCCGTCGCCGGGGGCGGCGATGCCGAGTCGACGTTCGACGATCCGGCGGCGGACCGCGCCTGCCGACTGCTGCACCTCGTCGGCGAGGATGGTGCTCTGGTAGCGGCTGTGGCGGTACAGCAGGGTCAGCAGGCCGACGGCCAGGAATCCGATCACCAGCGTGGCCGCGGCCAGGAAGAGCCAGGCACTACGTCGTCGGTCCACCAGGTGCGGGAAGGCGGCCACCGCCGTGGCGGCCAGGGTCGCCACCGCCCAGCCGAGCACCACCGTGGTGGTCTTCCCGTGCTCGCGCAGCCAGCGGCCGGGTCCACGGTCCCGGCGCTGACGCAGGGCCGGTAGAACCTGGTCCAGCAGAAGCGCCAGGGCACGGTCGAGCGCGGCCGGGTCCGGCTGTTCCGCGTCGGCGTCGTGACGGACGACCCGGCGCAGCGTGCTCCGGATCCTGACAGGGTTGTCCGCGGGTATGTCGTCCGGTGGCCACTGCTCGTCGAACCGACGTTGCCGGACACTGTGGATGGCGGCCCAGGTGGCCATTCCGGCCGGGATCGGCATGCCGAGCACCCAGCCCAGGTAACCCGGCCAGCCGACCTCCTGGGTGGCGGTGTTGATGCCGTAGCCGCCCACCGCGGCGAGGAGCACGGCCACGACCGGCTGCTGGACGCTTCGGAAGTACTCGTGCTCACGCATTCCCTGGACCAGTATGTTCGCCCGTTCGATTCGATGCCGGAGCAGGTAGACGAGGAGCACACTGACGAAGACCGCTGTCATCAGCAGCACCGACCACACGGCGGCGGCGAACAGTACCGGTGGTTCGTCGGCGGACGGCGCGGCGGTCACGAGAAGCCTGGTCACGTACGCCGATGTTAGGCGATCGGACAAACGTCACCGTCTACTGCGGACACTGACCCTCATACCCCTCGCCGGGCTGGTCAACCCTGGTATCCGGAATGCGACCAGAATCAGGAATGCCTCCTAGGACGGTGTGGGCGGAGTGCGCCCGGGAACAGCACGCGGCGAATCGCCGGTGAAGCTGAAACCATGGTCAGCCGGGCAGCCGCCGCCGATAGCGGCAACACGAACGTCCTCCGTCATCGACGGATTCGGGGCGCATCACCCCAGGTCGGTAGCAGCCTCTGCCACGGTCGATCGACCGTCGACGAGCGGAGCGCCGGCGGTGTCACCCGATGAGGTGTCGGATCTCGTCGACGGTGGCGGCGGACGCACGCCGCAGTGCCACGTAACCAGGGTCGTGCCCGGCCATCTCGTCGTAGCCGGCGCGGAGCCGGTCCAGTGCCTCGACGGCGGCAGCGCCGGGCGTGCCGTCGCGGAGGGTGGCCAGGTGCCGGCGTTCGGCCTCCAGGAGGGCGGCGAACCGGTCGTCGACCGGGGCGGTGGGTCGGATCTCCGCGACGGCGACCAGCTCCACCAGCGCGCGGGACTTGGCCCGCTGCACCGTCGCGTACGCCTCGCCGACCGCGCCCCGCGCCAGCAGGCAGCGCACCAGCCCCTGGTAGGCCCCCTGTCTGCCGCGCACGTAGCTGATCCGGGAGCGGTCGTCGTGCGGTCGTTCCTGGCGGCTGGCCTCGATCAGGTCCACCGCCTCGGCGTACAACGGCTCGGCCTCGGCCAGCTCGCCACGCGCGGCGTACAGGCGGGCCAGGCTCTGCGCGGCAGCGGCGGCGGAATCGAAGTGCCCGGCCGGACGGGAGATCGCGAGGCTGTCCCGGTACGCCGCCACCGCCTCGTCGACCCGGCCCAGCGACCCCAGCCGACCGGCCAGGTTGGCCAGGGTGGTCGCCTGATCGAGGCGGTCCCCGGTCGACTCCTTGACCCGGAGCACCTCGGCCAACAGGTCGAGCACCTCGGCGTCCTGCTCCGGTGGCATCAGATGGGTCAGGTCGTTGGTGGCCCGCGCCCAGCCCTGCTCGTTGTTGTTCGCGCGGTACAGCGCGGCGGCCCGGCGCATCAGCAGCATCGCCACCGAGCGGGCACCGCCCTGCACCGCGATCCGGTCCAGCGGCAGACCGAGCGAGGGCAGCGGGTCGAGCAGCCGGAGCATCTCATCGCTGCCGACCGACCCGAGTTCCCCGGTGGCGAGCCGACCGAAGAACCCGCCGAGGGTGTGCAGTGCGGCCGCCTGGGAGTTGCGATGGCCGGTGCGTACCGCTGTCGACCAGGCACGTTCGTAGGCTTCCACCGCCGCCGGCAGGTCACCCAGCTCCTCGTACAGGTTGCCCATGCCGGCCTGGATCGGCCCCTCGGCGAGGGTGCTCTTCGGACCGGGAACCCGGCGGACCACGGCCAGCGCCTGCTGGAGGTCGGCGAGGGCGCGGTGGTGGTGGCCGATGGTGGCCCGCACCCGGGCTCGTCCGGTGTACGCCTCCGCCAGGAGGATCTCCTGGCCGTCGGGTGCCGCCCCCCACGCGTCGACGAGCCGGTCGTAGCCGGCCAGCGCCGCCCGGAGTTCACCCCGCTGTCGATGGACCGCGGCCAGGATCGTCGTCGCCACCAGGGCCTCGCCGTGCGCACCGGAGCCGTCCGTGAACATCTCCTGGGCGGTCCGGGCCCGGTCGAGCGCCCGGTCGAGGTTTCCACCAGCGGAGCTGACCATCGCGTCGGCCAGCATCAGCCGCGCCCGGGCGTATTCGCTCTCCGTCGGCAGCCGGTGGGCCAGCACCACCCAGCGGCGGGCCTGCTCGACCTCGGCGGCCGGGACGTCGATGCCGAGCGGAGCCGGAGCGCGCTGCGGGAGGGCGTGACCGACCAGCGCGGACGTGCCGGCATAGGCCCGCCGGGCCGCGTCGAAGGCCGTCGAGCGGATCAGATGAGGCACGATCGGCTCGACGGCCACCCGCCCCCTGCCCGCCGACACCTCCGGGGGCTGGCGTCGGCCGCCACCGGGCGGTCCGGCGACCGCGAGTTCCACCAGGCGCTCGGCGGGAGCCAGGGCACTGGCCGCGTCACCCCGGCCCAGCAACTGGGAGACCACCACGTTGAGCAGCGACACCGCCATCTCGACTGCTCCCTCGCCGACCCAGCGGTCCACCGCCCGGCAGACCCGCCGCAGCACGTCGTCCACCGCCACCCCGTGCTCGAGGGCGCCCCGGAGTTCGTCCGGGCCGAGGCCCGGTTCCCGGTCGAGTGCGGCCCGCACCCGCAGCGCCACCGTCTCGGCGGCACCGGGCGACGTCGACGGGGCGAGCCGGATCTCGTCGACGACGGCCCGGACCAGCGCCGCCTGCGGGCCGGTCAGGTTCGCCGTGAGTGCCCTGACGTCGATCCGACGGGCCGCACGGCGCGCAGCGCGACGGTCGGCACGGCGGCCGGCGGAAGCGCCGAGGGAGGTGGCGAGTCCGTTCAGGACGATGGTACGAACCGCCGCGAACAGCGGCCCGGAGCCGGGGAGGCCGGCGCCGGCGTCCAGCCACCTCCACACCTCCGTCAGCGCGGCAGGACGACCGTGCGCGGCGGCGGCGATGGTCCGGACGAGTTCGCGGTGCCGTTGCCGTGCGTCGTACAGCGCCGCCGGCAGGTCCGTCGGAGTCGCCAGCAGGCGGGTCCGCCCGGCCAGGGCGTCCGAGGCATGGCCGACGATCCGGGCGTCGCTGTCGCCCAGGCCGGTGACGAGCCGGCCCGGATCACGGACGCCGTCGGCCATGGCCCGCAGCGCGGCAACCAGCCGCGTGCACTCCGGACTCTGTTCCTGGAGGGCCAGGTACTCGTCCAGGGCGCGGCGGGCCTGGTCGTCGCCGTCGACCGCGGCCACCAGGGTGGCGATCGCCGGCTCCCAGCGGCGCAGCGCCCTGGCGGCGGACCGGCCGCCGGCCGCCGACCGCCCGCGCAGGAGCGGCACCAGTTCGGCGAGGACCGTGGCGACCCCGTCGGCGTCGAGGCCGAACTCCGCCGTCAACGCCACGAAGTCGACCCCCTCCACCCGGTCCACCTCGGCGACCAGCCATCCGACGCTCACCGCGTCGAGCAGGTCGTCGCCGGGCGCTCGGGCGACGATGTCGTCGACCGTCGCGTCGAGTTCGGTCTCGTCGTCGGTGAGGCGGTGCACCACAGCGGCGGCGAGCCCGTGCGCCAACCGCTGTGCCGCCGCCGATGCGGGCAGGTAGCCGGCGAGCTGCCGGTGCGCGGTGGCGACCGGGTGCCGGTCCGGATGGCGGTAGGCCGCACCGAGGGCGGCCAGTTGCAGCGCGACGGCCGCTTCCCGGTCCCCCCGCGCCCAGGACACCTGCCCCCGGCCGCCCAGCACCCGGATCAGGCCGGGCCCGTCGTCGGCGTCGGTGAAGACCTCCTGGCAGTACAACAACACGGTGTCGGCGGCATCGAGTTCACCGACCTCCCGCAGCGCGGCCGATCGGCTGAGCTGTGCCCTGGCGACCTCGACCGGTGCCGCCCGTCGGGCGTCGAGGAGGTTCAGGTGCAGGTCGCTGAAGTAGAGCGCGTCACGCCACCGCCTCAGGGCGACGACGGTGCTGCGGCCGGCATCGACCAGCGCCTCCAGTACCTCGTCCCGGCTGACCACCTCGTCGACCCCGCTGTCGACCCGGTGCGCGACCCCGTCGACGGCCGAGGCAGGATCGGGCAGCAGTTCGAGCAGGAGTTCCGCGATCCGGGGCAGTGCCTCCTCGTCGTGGCCCAACTCGTGCAGCAGGCGTAGCTGCTGCACCTCGGCGGCGTGTCGGCTCCACGGCCCGACCGGCGCCCTGGCGGCCAGGTCACGGGTCTGCTCGTTGGCGGCGAAGGCGGCCCGGAACCGACCGGTCCGGACCAGCACCTCGGTCAGGTGAAGGCCCGCCTCGAACGCACCGCGCAGGTCCGCTTCGCGCAGCCGGTCGGCGAGCAGCCCCCGCAGCATCCGTTCCAGCTCCGGCAGCGGCAGCTCGTCCAGTAGACGCCGCAGCCCCTCCGGGCCGGATCCGTCGTGCCGGCCGGTCCGGGCATCGCTGTCGCCGGTCATCGGGCTCCCTCCGTCACTGGTCATCGGGTTCCCTCCGTCGCTGGTCGGTCAGTCGACGACCACGTGCACCGCACCACCGGCGGTGAGGGCCAGCAGCCGGTCGACCCGGGCGCTGGAAACGGCCACCACCAGGGGGTACGGATCGCGGTCGAGCCGGTCGAGCACCAGTACGTCGACGAAGCGCTCCGGTGGTGCCGCCGGCCCGGTCTCCGGTGCCGGCGGCACCACCACCAGGGTCACCCGGGCGCCCCGCCCGATCCGGTCGGCCAGGCCGGCGGCGGGCAGCGCCACGATGGTGCGACCGACCAGCATCCCGTCGGGCAGCTTTGGCCCCAGGTCCCCGGTGCGCAGCGGGCGGCCCTTCACCACCGGACGGACGGTGTAGCGGCCGAGCGAGTCGACGATTTCCTTGTTGTCCGGTCGTCCCCGCACGTCGGCGGCGGTCAGCACGTGGAACGCCGGCAACGACCGGGCGGCCACCGGGGTGCCACCGGGCCGGCCCGCGGCGACCACGGCCGCCACACCCCCGAGCAGCAGGACGACCACGAGCGCGGCCGCCCGTACCGGAAAGAGCCGGCGTCGACCGGCGGTCCCCGGCACGGCATCGCCCGGGGGAGCGTCGGCGGGCGACGGCACGGCGTCGTCCGGGGGAGCGCTGGCGGGTGAGGGGGCGGTGTCGCCCGGGGGAGCGCTGGCGGGTGACGGGGTGGCCGGTTCCGGCTGCCGGGGCGCCCCGGACGGCAGCGGGGACGCCGGCCGGTGCGGCCCGCCGACCTCCGCCGGCTCGACGGGCTGCGGGTAGCGCAGGGCGGAAGCCCGGTCACTGTCCGGCCAGCCGGCGTACCAGACCTTGCCGAGTTGGAGCCACTGCTCCCGTTCCGCGCCGAAGCTCGGTGGCAGCTCCAGCCGCATCGCCTCCAGCAACGCGAACCGGTGCACGTCGAACGCGGTCCGGACCAGCTGTGCGTACGGCACCGCCGCCCGCGCCGCCGCCCGGTAGCCCAGCAGGGCCACCCCGATGCCTCCCCACACGCAGGCGAGCGCGCCGTACCAGGGCAGGACCGCCGCCGCCAACCCGCCACCGAGTAGGGCGAAGCCGGCACCGAGGACACTGATGGTCACCGCCGCCTCCAGGCCGGTGGCCGCGCTGGAGAAGGCGGCGACGAACTGCTCGGGCAGCACCACGTAGAGCCTGGGCCAGGCGGCCACCCCGTCCAGTCCGTACCGGTCGGCGTGCTCCTCGGCGGCGCGCAGCGTGTTGCCGAGCCGGGTGGGCAGCACCCGGTCCGCCCGGCGCGGATAGCCGAGGAAGAGCGTCGGGTCGCCGCCCGTCCGACCGGCGTGCACCCGCTGGTGGCGGGCGGTCATCTGCCGACCGAGCCAGGTCAGGCCGGGCAGCGCCGGCCAGTATCCGCTGAACAGCCGGAGCAGGTCGGTACGGTAGCCGGCCAGCAGTTGCCCGAGCAGGATGGTCAGCAGAGCCAGCGCGACGACCAGCGCGGAGCTGCCCTCGGTGCCGAGGCCGCCCCACCAGACGCGGGCGGCCCCCCACCCGACCCCGGCCACGACCACCGTGCCCAGCGCGCCCACGAAGACCAGCAGCGGTAGCCAGACTGTGGTCAGCCGCCGACGATCCAGCAGCGCCGTCGCGGACTCGAAGAGGACGCCCACCGGGTCACCACCAGACCGCTCGGAGCTGGTGCCCGCCGGCCACGCAGTCCTGCTCCGTCTCCGGGAACTCGTCGAAGTGGTTGAGCGCGCCGCAATACTGGCAGAAGACCCGGATCGGCAGCGTCGGGGGCCGCAACGACCCGGCCAGCAGCGAATCGTCCATGCTGACGTGCGCACTCAGCGGTTCGCTGCCGTAGGTCGGCCACGCGGCACGCCCCAGGTGCCGCAGCACCTGTTCGGCGAGGGCCTCGGCGGAAACGACACCCATCGGACGCCCGGACTCGTCGACCACCACCAGCGCCGGGAGCTCACTCAGCAGCCGGATGAGAGCATCCGACGTCAACAGCTCGTCCACCGGCGTCGACGCCGCGATGAGCAGGGCCGGACCCCGGCCGCCCGGGCCGGCCACCCAGCGTGGTGTCCCCCGCCCGTCGACGCCCAGGGTCAGCTCGTCGGCCCGCTCCGGCGGCCCGTGCTCGGTCTCGACGATCCGATGGTCGGTGAGCATCACATCCCGTGCGGTCAGGCTCATGCTCCCGTTTCCTTTCTGCTTGGCCGGTCCGGCCCAGGGGCCGCACCGGTCGAGGACCGTCCTGCCACGGCGGGACGGTTGTCGCGTCGCACCCGCTCAGTCCCAGTCTCCGACGAGGACGAACGGTGCCCAGAAGAAGAAGCTGTCGTACAACCGACGGTCGAGGTCGACCGGGACACCCTTCCCGGCCCTGGCCAGGAAGCGCGCCCGATACAGGACACTCTCCACCCGCCGGCGGTCCCGTGCCGTGCCGGCCAGGCTCAGGGCCACCTGCGCGGTGTCGGTCGCGCCGGCGAAGTCCCGCGCCACGAGCCGGATCCGCGCCTCCGCGAGGGCGAGTCGCGCCGCCGCCGGATGGCTGGTCCCGGCGCTGTCCCGGGCCTGCCCGACGTACGCGAGGACGTCGGCGACGGTCCGCCGACGCAACCACGACTGGGCCCGGTGGAGCGCCACCACGGCCGGCGACCCGTCGCCGAGGCCCCGGTAGAACTCGTCGAGCAGCATCGCCGTGGAGAGATCGTCGACCTTCCAGAGGCTCACCAGCACGGCCGGCGCACCGGCATGGAGCAGCGCCCGGATCAGGCCGAGCAGTTCGTCTCCCGGCCGGGTGTCGGAGACACCGGTACGACACGCGGCCAGCACCACCAGCGTCCCGGTCAGTCGTAGGCCGAACATGTCGGTGGCGGTGAGGCGACCGTCGGCCAGCTCGACGCCGGAGGCCATCGGCTCCTCGGGATCGAAGACGCCGTGCGCGCCGATGTGCAGGATTCCCGGCGGTGGCCGGTGTCCGGCACCGGCGGTCGCCGCGTCCGGGGCCGGGCGGCCGAGCCGACGCAGCAGTGCGGCCCGGCTGGCCCCGGCACCCTCTAGCCGGTCGCAGTCGAACCGTCCGGTGAGCGCGGTGGCGTGCACCATGCCGAAGGTCAGCGGTTCGGTGCCGGGCGGGTCGGCGACCACCAGCGCGGTCGACCGGACGCCACGCCGGTTGGCCCGGCAGTAGCGCAGCACCGAGGCGCTCGGCGTGTAGACCACCGGGTACGCGTCGGCCAGCCGCACACCCCGACACGGTACGGCGTGCAGCGGTACCCGGTGCAGCGGCCCGTGCGGCACCAGGCAGATCCGGTCGCCGGGTCGTATCCGGTCGAGGACCGGTGCGACCAGACCCACCAGGACCGGATGGTCGAGGAGAGCGTCCGCCTGCTCCAGTGCGGCCGGATCCCCGGCCACCCGGTCCAGCGCGAGCGCGAACCGCACCACCAGCGCGGCGAGCTCCCCGGTGTCCACCGGCAGGCTCACCAGCTCCGGCTCGGCGCGTTCCGCGGTGACGAGGAAGATCAGTGCCTGGTCCCCGGTGAGGTAGTACTCGACCAGGACCAGCCGCCCGGTCGGGGGATCGCTCGTCTCGGAGGGGGACGTGCGCGGGTCCATGGTTCGGCTCCCGTCGGTAGGTGGGTGGCTGCCCGGGCATGGCTGTGGGGGCGCTACGGTCCGTCGATCTCCCGACGTACGCTGTGCGCTTCGTCGTGCCGCCCCAGGTGGGCGAGCACGTTCGCCAGCACGGCCAGGCCGGCGCGCAGTGATCTGGTGTGGACGGCAGGTCCCTGGGCTGCTCTCCGGCGATAGATCCCGACCGACTCGGTGAGGGCGGCCAGCGCCTCCTCCCACCGGTCGAGGCCGGTCAGGATGCCACCGAGGTTGCGTAACGACAGGGCGAGGTCGGGTTCGAACGCGCCGGGGTTGGTCGTGGCCAGCCGTCGGCGTACCTCGACGGCTTCGGTGGTGGCGGTCAGTGCCTCCTCCCGCAGCCCCAGGCCGCTGAGCATCGCGCCGAGGTTGTTCAGCGACAGGGCGAGGTCGGGTTCGAACGCGCCCGGGTTGGCCGTGGCCAGCCGCCGCCGCACCTCGACGGCCTCGGTCGTGGTGGCCAGCGCCTCCGGCAGTCGCCCCAGCTCCGACAGCCGGACGCTGAGATTGTTCAACGAGGTGGCGAGGTTGGGCTCGAACGCGTCCGGGTTCCCCGCGGCCAGCCGTCGGTAGACCGCCACCGCCTCGGTGGCGGCGGCCAGCGCCTCCTCGCCCTGCCCCAGCTCTGACAGCCGGATACCGAGGTTGCTCAACGACATGGCGAGGTCGGGTTCGAACGCGCCCGGGTTGACCGCGGCCAACCGCCGCCGGATCTCCACGGCCTCGGTGGTCGCGGTCAGCGCCTCGGCCCGCCGCTCCAGCTCCGACAGCCGGACACCGAGGTTGTTCAACGACATGCCGAGGCCGGCTTCGAACGCGCCGGGGTGCACGGCGGCCAGTCGCCGGTAGACCTCCACGGCTTCGGTGGCGGCGGTCAGCGCCTCCTCCCATTGCCCCAGCTCCGCCAGCATCGTGCCGAGGTTGTTCAACGACTTGGCGAGGTCGGGTTCGAACGCGCCCGGGTTCCCCGCGGCCAGCCGCCGGTAGATCTCGACGGCTTCGGTGGTGGCGGTCAGGGCCTCCGCCCGCCGCCCCAGCCGCGACAGCCGGATCCCGAGGTTGCCCAGCGAGGCGGCGAGGTCGGGTTCGGACGCCTCCGGGTCGGCCGCGGCCAGCCGTCGGCGGATCTCGACGGCCTCGATGGTGACGGTCAGCGCCTCCGCCCACCGTCCCAGACCGGCCAGCACGGCACCGAGGTTGTTCAACGACATGGCGAGGTCGGGTTCGGACGCCTCCGGGTCGGCCGCGGCCAGCCGTCGGCGTACCTCGACGGCCTTGATGGTGACGGTCAGCGCCTCCGCCCACCGTCCCAGACCGGCCAGCGTGGTGCCGAGGTTGTTCAACGACATGCCGAGGCCGGCTTCGAACGCGCCCGGGTCCGCCGCGGCCAGCCGCCGGTGGACGTCGACAGCCTCGGTGGTGGCCGCCAGTGCCTCCTCCTGCCGGCCGAGTTCCGACAGTCGGATGCCGAGGTTGTTGAGGAAGCCGGCGAGGTCACGGATGTGGGCGGGTTCGTCGGCACGGGCCAGGGCGCGCTTGAGGGCGACGGCGTGCTGGCAGTAGGTGAGGGCCTCGGCGCGGCGGCCGATTCTGCTCAGGCGCAGCTCCAGGTGCCAGGCGGTGGTGGCCAGCTCCGCGGCCACGGTGGTGTCACCGAGCAGGTGGGCCTGCTGGTAGTGGTGGTAGGCCTCGCGGAGGTCGTCGACGTCCTCGTCGGCGGACTGCGGCCACGTCGCGACGCGCCACCGCCAGTAGTCGGCGGCGCGTCGGTGTGCCCGGGTCAGGGCGGTGGCGTCGCCCCGGGACCGTTCACGTCGGTGGAGCTCGGAGGCGGTCCAGCGGTGGACGAACACGTGTGCCTGACCACCGGGGGTGGTCGCGGTGAGCAGGCTGCTGGCCGTGCAGGCACCCAGCGGCGGGGCCAGGTCCACCTCCACGCGGACCGGCGGTGTGGGGCGTACCGCCAGGTGCGGTTCGAGCAGCGCCCGCACCGGCGCGGGTAGCCGGGTCGGGTCGATCGGCCCGGGTGGAACCTGTGCCCGGGTGAGGATGTCCTGGACGGTCTGCCGCGCGGTGTGGACGGCGGTGGTGTTCGCGGCGTCCGGGTCGGGTACGCCGAGCTGGAAGGCCAGGGCGTGGTGGTCGACGGCCCGGCGGTAGATGGAGGCACCCCACAGCAGCGCGCGGGCGTGGGGTGTGCCGTCCAGGTCGGTGAGCAGGTCGTCGAGCAGGACGTCGTCGGCGGCCAGCGCGGCGGTCTCGGCCAGCGCGGCGTCGAGGTCGCCGTACTCGGACAGGTAGCGGTCGATGTCGGCGGTGGGGTGGCCGCGGGCGGCCAACCGGGCCGTGGCGGCGTTGAGGAGGCGGATCCGCACGTCGGCGAAGCGGGCCTGTCCGCCGGCCAGCAGCGCGTCGAGGTACTCCAGGCAGCGGGGATGCCCACCGACGGCCCGCCACACCTGGTCCAGGTGGGCCTCGTCGAGCCGGTCGAGCTGGGGCAGTGCCCAGGCCAGCTTCAGGGTCTCGGCCGCCGACAGCGGCCCGACCTGCTGGAACGTCAGCGCGTACTCGGCGTGCCCGGGCAGGGTGAACCGGTAGCGGCTGGTGACCAGCAGCCGGGCGGCGCCGGCCGTGGCGGCCAGCCCGGCCAGCAGCGCCGCGAGATCCGGGTCCGCCACCTCACGGCGTCCGCCGTCACCGGCCGGGGTCAGGTTGTCCTCGAAGTTGTCGACGACCAGCAGCAACGGGACCGTCGGCAGCACCTGACGGTCGAGGATCTCCAGCCGACGCCGCCAGCTCAGGTTGCCGTCGTGGGCCTGCCGGAGCCCGGCCAGCACGCCGGGGGCGGCCCAGACCGGGCGGGAGAGCCGCAGGGCGTCGGTGACGGCCTCCAGGATCGCGGTGATGACCTGGTCCACACCGACCTGGTTACGCACGACCGCCACCAGCCGGGCGGTGTCCACCTCGACGATCCGGGCGATCAGCTCGTCGGCCAGGGTGGTCTTGCCGACCCCGCCGACACCGTGCAGCACCACACCGGCCGTCGACCGGCCCAGGAGCCGGGCCGGCAGCCGCCGCTGCTCCCACCGACGCCCGACGACGTCACCGGGCTGACGGCGCAGCACCCCGGCAGCCGTCGGGGTGGTGACCCCGACCAGGCCGGGCCGGGTCGGGTCGATCACCGGGAACGAGCCGACCCCGGCCAGCACGCTGACCGCCGCCCACTCACCCAGTCCCGGCGTCCGCCCCGCACCGTCCACGATCGACTGTTCCAGCTCCTGCTGGACCTCGCGGCGGGCCTGCGCCGCCGCGGCGATCACGTCCGCGCCGGGGTCGGCGGCCACGTTCTCGTAGATCTTGGTGAACATGCGGGTCGCGTACACATCGGTGATCGCGGTCTGGCTCGCGATCACCACGCTCGCGCCGGCCGCCAGCAGACCCGCCGCGAACGACCCCCCACCGACGGACGACACCCCCGCCTCGGCACCCGTGTAGCAGGCCGCCAACACGACCACCGGCGGCATCCGACCCACCGGGACCGCCTCCCGCACGAACTGCCCGACATCCACCCGCCGGGCCGCGCCGGTCTCGTCCTCCACCTCCAGCACACCCGGCCCACCGTGACCGGACAGGTGCAGCACGTGCGCCGGCCACTCGGTCAACGCGGTCCGGATCTCCCTCGTCGTCGCGAAGTGCACGATCCGGACCTCGGCCTCGTGTGCCCGTGCCCCCCGCACCGCCCGCACGACGTTGCGCAGCTCCCGTTCGTAGTCGAGCAGCCCGCCACCGCCGGACAGCGGCGAGGAGATCGCCACCACGATCCGCAACGGACCACCCGTCGGTGCCGCCACCACCGCCCCGACCCTGCGGTACAGGCGAACCGCACCGTCCAGGGCCAGCGCCGACTCCGCACCCGGCAGCCACAGCGTCTCCCACGGCAGCCGGGCCAGCTCGCCGTCCACCTGCACACCCAGCCGCACCGGCTGGTCCCGCCCCCGGGCCCGCGCGTACTCCTGCCGCAGACCCGTGACGACGGCCTCCGGCAGCAGATCCGCCGCCAGCAGCCGCCCCACCGTCCCGGCCGCCGCCCCGACCGGATCCCCCACCGGCGCCGCCACGCCCCGGACCCCCACCAGCTCCGCCCGCGCCCGGACCAACCGGGCCACCGCGTCCGCCAGCGCGGGCGACACCCCCCGATGCCGGCCCGACACCACGACCTGCCCGCCGGTCAGCTCGACCTCACCGTCGCCGCCGACCCGCAGCACCAGATCCGCCGCCGCGGGCGCCGCGACCGCCCCGGCCGGGCCGTCGCCGTCCTCGGCGGGCACGTCCACCAGCGGCTCGACCCCCGGACCCAGCAGCTCCCCGGGGCCACCCTGGCCGGAGAGACAGGACTCGATCCGGACCGCCGTCAGGAACCCCAGGCCCTCCCGCCGGTGATGGGCCGACACCACGCCCACCACACACCCGTCGACCCACACCGCGGCGCCCGACATCGCCTCCCACGGCGAGACATCCGCATCCGGATCCGCACCGGGCGGATCGACCCGGATCTCGAGGGTCCGTGACTTCGGATTGGACAACCCGGCGATCGACCCCACCGCATGGTGCGCCTCCCGCACGAGCGCACCGTCGGACGCCCGGCGCAGCTTCCACCGGGGAAACCCGACGACGTGCGCGGTGACCCGTCGCGCCGTCGCCGTCAACCGCCCGAACCGGACCGGCGTCACCGACACCCCGTCCACCCGCGCCAACCGCACCAATGCCACGTCCGCCGCCGGGTCACACCACGCCACCGTGCCCGGAGCCGACCACTCGCCCGGCCGCTCCGCGTCGAAACGCACCGTCACACCGGCCCCGCCGGTCACCACGTGTGCCGCCGTCAGGACCAGATCATCGCGGACCCGGTAACCCGACCCGCGCCCCGCCGAGCCGTCCCCCCGGGCGACGATCACCTCGGCGACCCGGTGCGCGGCCAGCGCCTCCCACCGTCCCCGCCCGGACACCTCACCACCCACCGGTCACCGCTCGCCCTGCTCCACCGCACCGGAGATCAGCGGCGGACGGTCCGGCTCGCCCGCCCGGCGTGGCTGCAACACCACCGTGATCCGCTGGGTCACCACCGACGCCCGCCTCGCCCCCCACTCCGCATCCACCACCATCAGCTTCGCCTTCACCCCGGGCTGCGACGACTTCTCCACCACCACCGTCAACTCCAGCTCCACCGGCCCGGCCTCGAAACGCAGGTCCGTGTGCTCGCCCGCCCACATCGCACGACTCAACTCGTGCCGTAGCTGCCAGATGAGATCAGCCAGCTCGATTCCGTCGTCCACCCCGACCCCCATCCTCCATCTCGGACCCGACAGTCAACCGCACACCGGCCACCCGCGCCCGTGCCGGACATGACTGGATCCGCCCGGAGTCCAGGATCCGACAGGGGCGGCCGGCACCGCCCACCGGCACCGCCCGGTGCCGACGTCGATCCCCGCGACGACACGGCTCCGCAGGTCGGTCGCCGTCCCGGCCCGGGTGGACCCCACCCGCACCACCGTCGACACCCGTGGCACGCCTCTCTGACCGCGCGCCTACCGTGGGGCCGGACCGGCGGTGCGCCGGTCCGCCCGAGCAGACAGGGAGTGCCGTGAACGAGGACGCTGTCTACGCCGCCGCCCGCAGGGTGCTCGACGTGGGTCTGGCCGGTGACGGGTCGGCCTTCACCCCCGGCCGGGCGGTGTGGACGGCTCAGGCGGCCGACCAGCTGTACGCCCGGTTCGTCCAGCAGCCCGACGCGGGCCGGGGCAGCTTCGTCCGCAAGCTCCAGGGGCAGCTCGCCGGGGCGTCGCCGACGGCGGTGCAGCTCATGGGCGAACTGATCTACCTGCATCTGCTCCTGCCCCGGGAGATCGGCGGACCGGCGAAACGTGCCGTGATATCCGGGGCGCTGTCCCTGCTGCCCGATCCGGTCGACATCCCCGCCGACCTGGACGCGGTCCTCGACACGGGCGTGGTCCGCGCCGGTACCGCCTACCTGACGCAACGGGACCGCCAGCTCGCCTGGCTCGTGCGGCTCGTGCGGGCCTGGAAGCACCTGAGCGCCGACCGTCGGCGGGCGGCCCTGGGCGACCCCTGGGAGTTCCGGGGCGTGCTGGACGGACTGCCGATCAACAGCGCCTACAGCCAACGCAACATCCTGCTGAACCTCGCCTTCCCCGACACCTTCCCGGCCGTCGCCTCCCGGCGGCACAAGAAACTGATCGTGGACGCGTTCGCCGACGAGCTGCCGCACCGGACCGGCGACGTCGACCGGGATCTGGCCGGACTACGCACGGTGCTGTCGGCCCGGGACGGAACCCCGGTTCACTTCTACCGGCCACCCTGGGTCGACCGGTGGCGTCGGCAGGCCGCCCCGACCGGCGACGGCACGGGGCGACGCGGCTGGCTGGTACGCGGGGCGAAGGTGCACGGGCACAACCTGGTCGGGCAGTGGCTCGCCGAGGGGTTCTGCTCGATCGCCTACCCGGGGGTGCCGGAGCTGAGTCCGGGCCTGTCGAAGGTGGAACTGGACCAGCGGTTACGGGAGGCGTTGCCGGACTTCTCGCCGTCCCAGCGCGGCCTGCACGTGGGCGTGCTCGACCGGTTCCTCAACCGGATGAGCATCGGTGACGTGGTGGTCACCGTCGACGGAGCCAGGGTGCACGTCGGCACCGTCGCCGGCCCCGCCACCTGGCTGGACACGCCGGGCGGCCGGTCGAACCGGCGGCGGACGGTCAGCTGGGTGGATCCTGACGCACCGCTGACGCGCGACGAACTGTCCGCCGGGGCGCGGAACAAGCTGTCCGGGCAACTGACCGTGTCGGACCTCGGCAGCTACGTCGCCGAGTTCGCGGCCCTCGCCGACCTGGACGACCCGCCGGCGGTGCAGGACGCCATCGACCCGGCCGCGGTGGCCGGGGCGGCACTGCCCGAGGTGGCCGGGGCGGAACTGCCCGAGGTGGCCGGGGCGGAACTGCCCGAGCCCACCGACGAGCTGGCCGCCGAGCTGCTCATCGACCGGGAATGGCTCAGCGAGACGGTCGACCTGCTGCGGGAGAAGAAACAGATCGTGCTGTACGGGCCACCCGGCACCGGCAAGACCTACCTCGCCCAGGCGCTGGCCCAGTTCCTCACGGGGCAGGCCGACGACGCCTACCGGCTCGTCCAGTTCCACCCCTCGTACTCGTACGAGGACTTCTTTGAAGGTTTCCGCCCCCGGGCCACCGCCGACGGCGGACTCGGCTTCGCCCTCGAACCGGGGCCGCTCAGGCAACTCGTCGCACAGGCGAAGGACGATCCGTCACAGGTCCACCTCCTGATCATCGACGAGATCAACCGGGCGAACCTGGCCAAGGTCTTCGGCGAGCTGTACTTCCTGCTCGAGTACCGCGACCGCGGCATCCAACTGCAGTACTCGCCCACCGAGGACTTCGCCCTCCCGCCGAACGTCTACCTGATCGGCACGATGAACACCGCCGACCGTTCCATCGCCCTGGTGGACGCCGCCATGCGCCGCCGGTTCTACTTCCAGCCGCTGTTCCCCGGCGAGCGGCCCCTGGACGGACTGCTCCGCGCCTGGTTGACGAAGCACGACCTCCCCGCCGACCGCGCGGACCTGCTCGACGAGCTCAACCGCGTGATCGGCGACCGGGACGCCGCCGTCGGCCCGTCCTACCTGATGACGACCCGGGCCGCCACCGACAAGGGGCTGGCCAGGATCTGGCGGAACGCGATCCTGCCCCTGCTGGAGGAGCGCCACCTCGGCGACGGGGTCGACGTCGACCTCCGCTACGGTCTCGACGCACTGCGCAGACGTCTGGAGCAGCAGACCGCCCCCACCGGGGTTCCACCGGCCGGCGAACAGACCGGCGACCCGGCGCAGTGGCACTGATCAGCCTCCGGGAGCACCAGACGCACGAGGGCGAGCCGACGACGTCGGCGCTCGCCCGGGCGATGGGTGCCACCGGGCTCGTCGACACCTCACTCACCCTCGACGGGCGGCTGCGGCTGCGGTCCGGTTCCCGGGTGGGCGCGGTCCGCGTCACCGCCGCCGACGAGCACCTGGAACTGCACGTACGGCCGAAGGTCGGCATCGCGCGGCTGCTCTGGCTGCTCGGCCACGCCCGCGACCCCGGCGGCTGGCGTACCGAACCCGTCGGCCTGACCCCCGACCAGGATCTGGTGCCCGCGATGGCGGTCGCCTTCGCCACCGCCGCGTCCCGGGCTCTCGCGCCCGGGGTGTTGTCCGGGTACCGCACCGTCGAGGAGGCGACGCCGCTGGTACGCGGCCGGATCAGGGAGGCCGACCAGCTACGCGCCCGGCCGGGGCTGGCCCTGCCGGTGGAGGTGCGCTACGACGACTACGACCCGGACGTGCCGGAAAACCGGATCCTGCTGTCGGCGGTACGCCGCCTGCACCGGCTGCCCGGCGTTCCCCCGGCCACCCGCAACGCCCTGCACCGTGTCGCGGGGGCACTCGCCACCGTCACCCCCCTCACGCCGGGTGTCCCCGTGCCCCGGACCGTGCCCAACCGGTTCACCGACCGCTACCAGCCGGCCCTACGGCTGGCCCGGCTGATCCTGGCCGGGGCCGGCATCGAACACGTCCCCGGGTCGACCCTCGCGACCGGCTTCGTGTTCGACCTCAACACCGTCTTCGAGGACTGGCTGACCACCGCCCTCGGTGGGGCGATCACGACCCGCCACGGCGGGACCGTCGCCCGCCAGCACCCGGTGCGCCTCGACCACGACCACCTGCTGCCCCTGGTACGACCGGACATCACCTGGTGGGACGGGCGACGGTGCCTGGCCGTCGTGGACGCCAAGTACAAGTCGCCCGGCACCACCCCGCCCCGCGACGACGTCTACCAGCTGCTCGCCTACTGCACCACGCTCCGGTTGACCCACGGCCACCTCGTCTACGCCGCGCCCGGAGCAGGGCCGGCGAGCTACCGACTGCACGGCAGCGGGGTGCGGATCAGGGTGCACCGGCTCGACCTGTCGGCTCCGCTGCCGCACCTGCACGAGCAGGTAGACCGGATCGCCGAGGCGGTGGCGACCACGCACCGCGACGCGGCCGACCGGCTCAGTTGAGTGCGCTGTTCATCTCCCGTTCAAAGTTCGGATCGAGTGGCGTCCCGCGGACGACGACGGGGTACAGATACGTGAGGATGACTTTCGAGACCTCGTAGTAGTCCGGTGTGATGGGGCGGGGCCTGGCCTCCTCGACTGCCGCGAGCAACTCGTCCAGGTACCGGATGCGCTGCACCTGCGGTGACTTGTACGTCGACCTGGTGGTCGGTACGAAGCGTCCGTCGAGCAGGAGCCGCTGCTGCGTCTCGGAGCTGGTGAGGAACTTGATCAGTTCGATCGCCTGGGCCTTGTGCCGGCTCTTCTCGGCCACCGCCAGGTTCTGCCCGCCGAGGATGCCGGGTCCGAACAGCCTGCGGACCTCGGGTTGCGGCTGGATGTCGCCGAACCACACCGGCCAGTTGCGCATGGCGGCAGCCTCCTTGCGCCCGAAGGCCAGCGCGGTCTTCTCCTCGGCGGACCTGCCGGAGCCGGGGGGATACCAGAGCTGACCATCAGCCACCTTGCCCCGCACCACTGTCAGCGCCTTCTCCCACTCCGCCTGGACGACCACTGAGGGGGTGCCGTCCTTGTTCAACAGATTCTGATTGACCGCCAGTAACTGTTCGAGGATGTTCACCACGAAAGCCTCGTCCTGGCTGAGCTGGATGGCGACCCCCCGGTGCGCTGCCGGGCCGGCGGCCAGTGCCTCGGGCAGCTCCGCTGCTGTCTTCGGCACGGTGGTGCCCGCCGGAAAGAACAGCAGACCGACATCCGAGTTGTACGGCAGTGCATACAACCTGTTCTGCCAGTTGCAGGTCAGCAATGGGTTGGGGAGGAAATCCCCGAGCATGCCTTCGGTGATCGGATTGGGAATGTCCGGTGCCTTCTCGTCCAGTGTGACGAGCAGTGGACTCCCCTGCGCCTTGGCGTCCGCGAACTCCGCCAGGTGGACGGAATCAAGGTTCACGATGTCGACGCGCTCCGGTGCCGCGGGATCGAGATAATCACGGAACTTGGCGCGTTGAACGTCGGTGTTGCCTTCGACTTCGAGGATGTCGGCCGGAATATCCGGGTGCCTGACGTTCCAGTCGTTGACCGCCTGCTCCCGGGCCTTGTTCTTGCTTTCGTCGGCTCCGCTGGCGATGAGCAGTTTCTCCCCGGGCGGAAGCGGCGCGAACGGGTCGGTCGTCGGGTCGGCCACCGGCGACACGCGCGTCGGCGCGGGTGTGGATCCGGGTGACCCGGACGTGGGGAGGAAGGTGGCCGAGAACGCGGTCATGACGACCCCGATGACGGTCGCCGCGGCGAGCGGGAGAAGGGGAGGCGACAGCGACCCTGATGGTCTCATCGGCAGGTTCATGAGATCGTCCGGCTTCCCGTGGCGCTGGGTCGACGGCCGGTGCGCGTCAGCCACGCGCCGGTGGCGAAGAAGGCCGCGCAGGCCAGCAGGCCGGTGACGACCCCGGCGCGCAGCGCCCAGACCTCGGAGTGGCCGGACCGCACGATGGCGGCGCAGGCGACCCCGATGGCGAGTGACCAGAGCAGGCCCCAGGCCAGGTACGGCAGCGTCAGCCGGGGATCGGGCGCGGCCGGCTGCGCCTCCGGCTCCGTGAGGCTGTCCAGCAGTCCGGCGATGGTCGCCGGGTGGGCGTAGTTCTTGAAGATCGGCCGCCGGCCGGCGTACCCGTGGGCCTGTCTGGTCGGCAGGGGGAGACCGCTGGCCTCCAGTCGTTCGTGGGTCCGTGCGGCGACCTCCTCGATGCTCACGAACGGCCCCGCGCCCGGCACGCCGTCCTTGCCCAGCACCCCGACGAGTTCGTTGGTGAAGGCCGTGAGTCCGGTCGCGGAGTCGGCGCGGGCGGCGCGGTTGGGACCGGTGGCGGCGAGCACGAACGTGCCCTCGATCGCGAGGTGACCGTTCAGCGCCCCCATGGTCCGGGTCGCGTTGCCGGCGTAGCAGCAGTCCAGCACCAGGATCTTGTTCGGGGCGCCGCAGTGGATGAGGGCGTCCCGCAGGTGCCGGTACTCCAGCGCCGTCGCCTGTCGGTCCTCGGCCGAGCCGGAGTGCGTGAGGTACAGCTCGTCCGGGTTCGTCGACGAGCAGAACCCGTGCCCGGCGTAGTACACGAACAGGGTGCCGCGGCACTGCGTGCCGGCGCTCTCGATGGCCGTCAGGATCTCGTCCGCCGACGTCGGGTTCATCACCGCCAGGCACCGCACCGGTTCCAGTCCCCACGGCACGTCCTGCCGCAACATGGACCCCAGCTTGGCCACGTTGGCGGAGACGCCGGGGAGGTTCCGGCCACGGTAGGACGGGTGCCGGTAGGTGGCGGTGCCGACGAGGACGGCGTGCGACAGGGCGGGATCGCCCACCGGATGCCGCTCAGCGTTCGTCATCGTCGGCATCCGTCGGTGATCCCGACACCGTCCCGGCCACCGGCGGCGAGTTCCGACCGGAGGGGACCACGTGGTCGCCGATGATGGTGACGTTCCCCTGGTAGGTGATCGTGACCACGAGATCGCCCCGGCCCTTGGCCGCGCGGGCGTCCCGCCACGCCTCGACCGCCACGACCAGTTGGCCCAGCCCGAGCCCCGACTGGAGGATCACCAGCAGGGTGTCCAGGTCCCCGACGCCCATCAGGGTGGCGTCCGGATCGTCCTCCGGCCGCAGCCGGGAGACCGGCCACCCGCCGCCGAGCATGGTGTTGCCCCGCAGCCAGCTGGCCAGCGCGTCGAGTTCGCGGTCCGCCCCGCGTCCGGCGACCTGCAGGCGCACCGAACCCGCCGGCCCGGTGGCGGGGACGTCAGGTGTCGGTGTGACAGCACCCATGTGAATCAGCTCCTGAATGCCGATCTGAAAAGACCGTGACTTTATCATCTCGCCCGGTGTCAACAGGACTTTCAGCTCGGTCACTGTATGATCGTTCGGCAATGATCAAATGATCTTTGCCTGGATGCCGGGAACATAACATGAAAAATCTTATATCAGGTATACAAAGGTGAATGTGTGGGCGGGACTGTCCGCCGCTCCGGGTCGGGAATCCGACAGCTGGTCGACGGATGCCCGGCCGGGGCTACCCGGAATGGATCAGGCGGGGGATCACCGTCCGGGACGGCCGCAGGATCTCGCCGGGCCGGGCGACGCCCGCCGGTGTGGCGGGCGTCGCCCCGGGTCACCCGACCACGGCGTCACCGGTCGGAGGCGCTGCTGCCGGTGGGGTGGGCACGGTGCGTCGCGGACCCCGGGCCAGGACGTGGACGAAGAGGACCGTCATGACGGCGACTCCCGTCCACATGGCCTGACGCCAGCCGTCGACGAACGACTCCTGGGCGGCCCGGATGAGGGCGGGTGCCTGCGGACCGGCGGTGTCGGCGGCGTCCAGGGCGTTGGCGATGCCCTCGCGGGCGGTGTCGGCGGTGCCGGAGGGGACCGCGTCGAGGCGGGGGTCGATGGCGGTGCGGTAGCCGACGGCCAGGACCGCTCCGAGCAGGGCGACGCCGAGTGCGGTGCCGAATTCCCGGGTGACGTCGTTGAGGGCGGACGCGACGCCCTGTCGTTCGCGGGGCAGGGCGGAGGTGATGGCCTCGGTGGCGGGGGTCTGCGTCAGGCCCATGCCGAGTCCCATGGCGAGCATGCCGGGCAGGATCGCCGGGTAGCCGCCGTCGACGGAGACGAGCGACGCCATCGACGCCAGCCCGGCACCGCCGAGCAGGACCCCGGTCGCCATCGTCGCGCGGGCACCGGCGCGGGCCGCCACCCGGGGGGCCAGGCCGGCGGCGAGCATCATCGCCGCCGCCATGGGCATGAGCGCCAGGGTGGCGCGCAGTCCGGACCATCCGAGGACGGCCTGGAAGTAGGGGAACAGCACGACGAAGATCCCGGCCTGGACGCCGAACAGGGTCAACAGCGCCAGCGAGCCGCTGGCGAGCCGTCGGTCGCGGAACAGGCGCACGTCGAGCAGGGGCGCCGCCCGGCGGAGTTCCCAGGCCACGAAGCCGGCCGCGGCGACGACGCCGACCAGCAGCGCGGCCACGGTGACCGGTGAGGTCCAGCCGTGGACCGGACCCTCGTGCAGGACGTAGATGAGGGCGACCACGGCGAGCACCGAGGCCAGCGATCCACCGAGGTCGAAACGGTGCCGCGACTGCTCGCGGGAGTTCGGCACGGCGCGCAGGGCCGCGCCGGTGGCCGCCACCACGAGCACGACCGGCAGCAGGAACAGCCACCGCCAGTTCGCCCAGTCGACGAGCACGGCGGACAGGTACATGCCGAGGATGCCGCCGCCGCCCGCGACGCCGGTCCAGACACCGATGGCCTTGGACCGTTCCCCGTCGGGGAACGTCGAGGTGATGACGGCCAGGGTGACCGGCATGATCATCGCGGCGCCGACACCGGCGAGCAGCCGGGCGGCGATCATCATCTCGGACGAGATGGCCAGGCCCGCCGCCGCGCTCGCCAGGCCGAAGACCGCCAGGCCGGCGAGCAGGACCGGTCTACGGCCCATCCGGTCCCCGAGGGCACCGAGTGGGAGCAGCAGCGCGGCCAGGCTGAGGGTGTAGATGTTGATCATCCAGAGGACGGTGCTCTGCGACGCGTCGAACTCGACGGCGACCTGCGGCTGGGCGACGTTGAGCCCGGAGACCGAGGCGATCACCGCCATCAGGGCGGTGCACACCGCGATCAGGATCGCGCGGCGCTGACGCGGGTCGTGGATCGTGGTGTCGGCGACGCTCACCGCGGAGCGTTCTGGGGTGGGCATGGGTGTCTTCCTTCCGCAGGGCGTGACGGGGTGCGGCGCCGGGGTGGACCTCGGTCCCGGCGTCGACGAGGTGGTGGGGTCAGGGGCGGCGGGTCGCGCGTACGACGACGTCGTGCAGCGTGACCGACCGGCCGTCGGGTCGGGGGACCGGACGCCGGTGCTGCTCGGCGGTGACGATCTCCCATCCGACGGTGTCCAGGCCGGTGGTGATGTCGACGAGGGTGACCGTCGCCTCGGCGGGATGGCCGTGGCCGTGCCCGTGGTCGGACCGCCCGGTGTGCCGGTGGCCGACGATCAGCAGGGTGCCGCCGGGGGCCACCCAGTCGCAGAGGCGCCGGTAGAAGGCGAGTTGCGGCATCGCGGGGTGCGCATAGTGGGTGGTGACCAGGTCGAAACGGGTATCCGGCTCCCAGACGGTCAGGTCCGCCTCCACCCATCGGACGGCCTCCGCCGGCCCTCCGGCGGCGCGCTCGGCGGCGCGGGCGAGGGCGTCGGCGGAGATGTCGGCGGCGGTGACCCGCCAGCCGTGGGCGGCCAGCCAGATCGCCTCGGCACCGGCGCCGCACCCGGCGTCCAGGGCGGTGCCCGGTGCCAGGTCGGCGGTCTCCCGGGCGAGGTACGGGTTCGGCGGGTTGCCGGCCATCGAGCCGGGCCGGTCGCCGTGGGTCTGCTGCCAGTGCTGTTGCCAGTAGGCCCGGTCGAAGCTGTGCGTCATCTGGACTGCCCTCTCCCCGTCGTCTCCGGTCGTGGTCCGATCCTGGGCGGCCCGACGAAGATGCGCAAAGTTTCTTGCCGAATGGCAAAATGGCCGGGTGGACAAGAACCTGGAACGCACCCTCGACGCGGTGGGACCGCGGTTGAAGCAGCTGCGGCTGCGCCGTAACGTCACCCTCACCGAGCTGGCCGAGGAGACCGGCATCTCCGCCAGCACCCTGTCGCGCCTCGAAGCCGGCCTACGGCGTCCCACGCTCGAGCAGATGCTTCCGCTGGCCCGTGCCCACAGCGTCACCATCGACGAACTCGTCGACGCGCCACTGACCGGCGATCCCCGCGTCAACCTGCGTCCCATAGCGGCCGGCGACGGGTCCACCATCCTGCCGCTGACCCGCCGGCCCGGCGGTATCCAGGCATACAAGTTCGTCCTGCCGGCCGGCGTCGACGACCGCGTGCCCGACCTGCGCACCCACGAAGGCTACGACTGGGTCTACGTGCTCAACGGCAACCTGCGCCTGGTCCTCGGCGAGGAGGACCTCGTCCTGCGGCCCGGGGAGGCCGCCGAGTTCGACACCCGCACCCCGCACTGGTTCGGCGCCACCGCCTCCGGACCCGTCGAGTTCCTCAGCCTGATCGGCAGGCAGGGCGAACGCGCACACGTCCGCGCCGCACCGGGGACACCCCACTGAGCGGTCGGCCGACGGCCGCCGCGCCCGTCGGCCGACCGGCGACGGGTGTCCACTGCGGTCGGTCACCGCTTGTTAGGCTGACGTCGGTGACGGTCAGTCACCCGAGGGGAACCGGCCGTCCGGCCTGGTGCCGGTCACCCCGGGGGCGACGGGAAATGGAGTGACATGGTCGAGTTCCTGGCGGTCCCGCTGGAAGACGGCGGGACGGTGCTCGTGGAGGTCGACGAGGTGGAGGGCCGTTCCGGTGTGGTGAAAGCCGGCCGTCCCGGTGAGGTGCTGGCCCGGGCCGCGCAGAGCATGGAGGCCGCGTTGCAGCCCGTGACGGCGGCGGCCCGCGCCGCGCTCGGCGAGCTGCGCAGGGTCCAGCCCGACGAGGTCACCATCGAGTTCGGCGTACAGTTCCGCACCGAGCTCGGCGCGGTGATAGCCCGGTCGAGCGGCGAGTGCAACCTCAAGGTGACCATGCGGTGGAGCGCCCCTGCCGAGCGGACCGACTGAGTCCGATGGACGGTCCGGCGGACCGACTGAGTCCGATGGACGGTCCGGCGGACCGGTTGAGTCCGATGGACGGTCCGGCGGGCCGCGGCGACGACGGGCGATCGGACGGGGCCGACGCCTCGGGGGACTTCGTCCAGGGCGTGGTCCAGATCCTGGACGACGGGGGTCGGACGGCCGGGGCCGGGTTCCTGGTGGCCGACGGACTGCTCGTCACCTGCGCCCACGTCCTCGCCAGCGGCCCGGGCACCGCCCCGGACGGCCCGGTGCTGGTCCGTTTCCTCCGCCTGGACGACCAGCCCCGGCGGGCCCGGGTGTCCGAGCCGCACTGGCGGACGCCCGGCGCGGGCGACGTGGCGTTCCTGCGGATGGCCGATCCGGTGCCGGTGACGGCCCGCCCGCTTCCGCTCGGCACCGCCGGTGCGGGGCGGCGTGCGGTGAAGACGTACGGCTTCCCCACCAACGCCCCGGACCATGGCCAGTACGGGTACGCGGTGACCGGCGACCGGATCCGCAGCGGCAACGACGTCGAGCTGCTGCAACTGACCGACTGCACCGAGGTGACCGAGGGGTTCAGCGGGGCGCCGGTGGTCGACGAGCGGACCGGCCTGGTGATCGGGATGGTCGACTCGATCGCGGCCCCGGACCGGCACGGTCGTGGCCGCTCCACCGGCTACGTCACCCCGACCGAGACCCTGCGGGCGATCCACCCGGACCTGCGGCTTTCCCAGGTCTGCCCGTACCCGGGACTGCGTGCCTTCACCACCGCGGACGCGGCGTGGTTCCACGGCCGGGACCGGGCGGTCGCCGCGGTGCTGGCCAGCATCGACCGGTATCCGCCCTTCGTCGCCCTGCTCGGGCCGTCGGGCAGCGGCAAGTCCTCCCTGGTGCGCGCCGGTGTGCGGCCGGCGCTGGACCGGGCCGGCCTGCCCGGCAGCGACCGCTGGGACTGGGTGGTCGCGCGGCCCGGCCAGGACCCCTACCTGAACCTGACCCGGGCGGGTCTGCCGGACGCCGGGGCCGGACTCGCCCCGGCGGTGGGTCGCTGGCGGGACCGGAATCCGGACGCCGGACGGCTGGTGCTGGTCCTCGACCAGTTCGAGGAACTGCTGCTGGCCACCGCGGCCGAGCCCCGGGACCGCCTGTTGCGGGAGCTGGTGGAGCTACCCGACCGGGCACCCGCCGCCACCGTGCTGCTGACCCTCCGCGACGACTTCTACAGCCGGTTGGCCGCCGCCGCTCCGGCGCTGATGACCCTGGTGGAGCGGGGGCTGGTGAACGTGCCGGCCCGGGTGGCGGCGGTGGATCTCGCCGCCATCGTCGAACGGCCGGCGCGGGCCGTCGGACTGGAGGTGGAGCCCGGCCTGACCGAGCGGATCGCCCGCGACGCCGCCCGGGTCACCGAAGCGTCGGGCGCGGCCGGGAGCGCGCCGACCACGGTCCTGCCGCTGCTCTCCTCGGCGCTGGCCGAACTGTGGCGTCGCCGGGACAACGGCCGGCTCACCCACGCGGCCTACGACCGGATCGGCGGCGTCGCCGGCTGGTTGGACCGGTGGTGCGACCAGGCGTACGCGGACGCCTGCCGGACGCTGCCCGCCGACCGGTCGCCGCTGGCCCGCCAGCTCATCACCGCCCTCGTGCGTCCCGGGGACGAGGGTGCCGCAGTGCCCGCCACCCGGCAGCGGCGCACCCTCGCCGACCTGGGTGCCGCCGGCCCGGGGCCGGACGTCGCGGAGGCCGCCGCGGTGGTGACCGTGCTGGCCGACCGGCGGCTGGTGACCACCGGCCGGGATCCCACCACCGGCGTACCCGTGGTGGAACTCGCCCATGAGGCCCTGATCCACCAGTGGGCCGCGCTGCGCCGCTGGCTCGCCGACGACCACGACTTCCTCACCTGGCGGCGGGGCGCGGAGGCGGCCCGCGCGCAGTGGCGGGCCAGCACGCCGGGGCGTCCCGGACCCGACCCGGAGCTGCTGCTGCACGGCACCGCCCTGGCCGCCGCCCTGGACTGGGCCGGCCGTCGGCCGCAGGACATCCCGCCGGACCTGGCCGGGTACGTCCGGCTCAGCGCCGCGGCCCAGCAGGACCGACTGCGCCGGGAGCGCCGTCGCGTCGCCGTACTGGCCGGTCTGCTGGTCCTCGCGGTGCTGCTCGGCGGGTTCGCCGTCGTGCAGCGGCAGGATGCCCGGCACCAGGCGGCGCAGGCCGTGGCGCAGGCGCGGCGGGCGGACGCCCGCCGGCTGGCCGGGGAGGCGGGTGGGCTGGCCGACCGGCAGCCGGACCTGGCACTGCTGCTCGCCCTGGAAAGGCTGCGGACGGACCCTGGCCGGGAAGCCTGGTCGACCCTGGCGTCCCTGCTGTCCCGCCCGCAGGCACCCTCCCGGGTGCTGTACGGGCACCGGGCCACCGTCAGCGCAGTGGCCGTCAGTCCGGACGGCAACCTGCTGGCCAGCGTGGAACCGTCGCTTCTCGACGGTCGGCTGCTGCTCTGGGAGCCGCGCACCGGGCGACAGGTGGCGGCACTGGCCGGCGGCGTGACCGGCCAGGCCGTCGCCTTCAGCCCGGACGGCCGGTACCTCGCGAGCATGGGTGGGGAGGGCGTCGCCCTGTGGGACCTCAGCCTCGACGTGCCAACGGCGCACCGGCTGACCGACCGTGGGGGGTTCCTCGGCGCGGTGGCGTTCAGCCCGGACGGTCGACTGCTCGCCGGCCTCGACGGCGACGGTGCCCTCCAGCTCTGGGACGTGGCCAGCCGCGAGCCGTCCGGCGGGCCGCTCGACGCGAGGTCGGGCAACCTCACCGACCTCACCTTCAGCCCGGACGGCCGGCTGCTGGTCAGCGCCAGCGAGGTGGGCATCGTCGACTACTACGAGGTGTCCACCCGCCGGGTCGTCGACCGGCGGCGCATCGTGCGGGGTGCGCTCGCGGTGGCGTTCAGCCCCGACGGGAAGCTCCTCGCGGTCGGCGGCGACGAGGGCGTGGTGCACCTGCTCTCCCCGGACGGTCGGCAGACCGGTGAGATCCGGCTCGCCGCCCCGCTGCGTGACCTGGTGTTCCGGCCCGGTCGGTCGACCCTGGTCACCGCCGACTCCCTGGGCGCGGTGCAGGAGTGGGATCCGAGGACCCGGCAGCAGTCCGGACCGACCCTGACCGGGCACGTGGGCGGCGTCGAGTCGCTGGCGGTCGACCGGGACGGCTCACTGCTGGTCTCCGGCGGAGAGGACCGGCAGATCCGGATCTGGGACTCGCCCGCCCGACAGCCGCTGGGGGCCACCGTCACGGCGGACGCCAGCCGGGTGAACGACGTCGTCTTCAGCCCGGACGGCACGAGGCTGGCCACCGGCGGGTTCGACGGCAGCGTCCGGATCTGGGACGTGGCCAGCCGCCGGCAGGTCGCCGGTCCCTGGAGCCCCGACGGGAAGATCCTGGACCCGAACGAGGTGTTCAGCGCGAACTCGCAGCACCAGGTGGTGTTCGCTCCGGACGGCCGGTCGCTGACGAGCCGGACCAGCGGCGCGATCTACCGCTGGGAGATCCCCTCCGGGAAACTGCTGGCCTCCCGCCCCGTGCCCGACTCCAGCGGAACGACGGTCCGACTCGCTCCGGACGCCGAACGGTACGCCGTCAGGTCCGAGGAGGGCGAGATCACGGTGCGGGAGGTGGCCACCGGCCGACCGGTGGGTTCGACGCAACCTGGCGAGAACGTGTCCTCGCTGGTCTTCCGGGCCGACGGCCGTCAGGCCGCCGCGGACGGCGGGAAGGTCGGCCAGGTGCGGATCTGGGACGTCGGCAGCGGTGACCGGATCGCCCAGGGGCAGATCGTCGGCGACGGTCCGGGCGGCTTCACCACCGAGGATGCCCGCGTCCTGGCGATCAGCCCGACCGGCGACGCGCTGCTGACCGGGAGCTTTCCGCAACGAGATACCGCTCGGATCTGGCGCCGCTCCGACGCCGAGCTACGGGATCACCGCCTGCCCGAACAGGCGGCGGTCAATGCGGCGGCGTTCAGCCCGGACGGCCGCCTCTTCGCCACCGGCGGCGAGGACCGGTCGGTCGTCTTCTGGGCCACCGCCACCGCCGAGCCGGTCGCCGACCCGCTCACCCCGCACCTCAGGCAGGTGAACGCCGTCGCCTTCAGCCCGGACGGCGAGCTGCTGGCCAGCGCCGCCGACGACGGCACCGTCCGGCTCTGGGCCACCCCGGGCACCTGGGTACGCCAGGCGTGTGAGCTGGCCGGTCGGAATCTCAGCCGCGTCGAGTGGGACCGTCACCTCCCCGGCCGGCCGTACGTCCGCACCTGCGCGGAGCAGCCGGCCGGCGACGGAGCCCCCGCGCAGGCCCCGGTCGCCGGCTACCCGTCGCCGTAGCGGACGATCACCGGGGCGGCTGACGCCTCCGTGCGCGGGGGCCGGCTCGACGTCGATTGACAGCCGATGGGGGTGCTGCTATTTGTTAATACAGTTTACTGATTATCGCGGTGCCCGCCGGGGCGCACGTCGCGTCCGGGTACCGACCACCGGCCGGCGGCCCGCCGCCCCTTCCCCGAGGAGCGCCCTGGTGCGCAGAAGAACAGTCGCCTACGCCGTGGGCACCCTGCTGACCGGCATCGCCGCGGTCGGCTACGGCCTGCCGTCGGCCAGCGCCGCGACCGCCGGCCCAATCACCGGTCTGGCCGGAAAGTGCGTCGACGTGGCCGGCGCCAACCCGGCCAACGGCACCGCCGTGCAGCTCTACGACTGCAACGGTACGGCGGCCCAGACCTGGACGGTGGGCAACAGCGACGGCTCGATCCGAGCGCTCGGCAAGTGTCTCGACGTCACCGCCGCGTCGACCACCGACGGCACCAGGATCCAGCTGTACGACTGCAACGGCACCGGTGCCCAGAGGTGGACCGCCGCCAGCGGTGGCGCCCTGGTCAACACCGCCTCGGGCAAGTGCCTCGACGTGACCGACCGGAGCACCGCCAACGGTGCCCGACTCCAGATCTGGACCTGCGGCGGCACCACCAACCAGCAGTGGACCCTCCCCGGCGGCGGCACCCCCACCCCCACCCCGACCGCCACCGCCCCGACCGGCGCCAACCTCGACGACCCGGCGAAGAAGGACGTCGCCATGCAGCTCGTCTCGGCGGCGGAGAACTCCTCGCTCGACTGGCGGGCCCAGTTCTCCTACATCGAGGACATCGGCGACGGGCGCGGCTACACCGCCGGCATCATCGGCTTCTGCTCCGGCACCGGCGACATGCTCGACCTGGTCGAGGCGTACACCAGCACCAGGCCCGGCAACGTGCTGGCCGGCTACCTGCCGGCGCTGCGCGCCGTCAACGGCACCGCGTCGCACGCGGGACTCGACCCGAACTACCCCCGCGACTGGCGCACCGCCGCCACCGACCCGGTGTTCCGGGCCGCGCAGGAGGCCGAACGGGACCGGGTCTACTTCAACCCGTCGGTGCGGGACGGGAAGAACGACAGGGTCCGGGCACTGGGCCAGTTCGCCTACTACGACGCGGCGGTCATGCACGGGTACGAGGGCATGCGCCAGATCCGCAGCCGCGCCCTCGCCCGGGCGAAGCCCCCGGCCCAGGGTGGCAACGAGCGGACCTGGCTCAACGCCTTCCTCGACGAGCGGGTCATCGAGATGCGCAAGGAAGAGGCGCACTCCGACACCTCCCGTGTCGACACGGCACAGCGGGTGTTCCTCGACAACGGCAACTTCGACCTGAACACGCCGCTGGTGTTCGCGGTCTACGGAGACCAGTTCCGCATCGGCTGATCCTCCCGGCACGGTCCGGGACGCCGAGCGGTACCGGCGTCCCGGACCGCCCCGGTCACGGTGCCCAGGGTGTCGTGACGTTCCAGGTGCTGTCCGCGGCCCACAGCGCGGGGGAGTTCCACGCCGCGCCGCCCGTGCCGTTGCTCAGCCAGACCTGCGCGTCGTAGTGCCGCAGGTACCTGCCACGGAAGTTGTAGGACTCCAACGAGACCCCGCTCCCGCTGACCCCGACCCGGGCGCACCAGGTGGCGTCCGCGCGGAGCAGCGCCGAGCCGTCGTCCGGCGAGTTGCGCACGCGCGACTCCTGGTGCCGGAGGAACTGCCCCGGGAAGTTGACCGACTCGAACGAGTAGCACGCCGCGTCGGCCAGTCCGGCCCGGACCGTGTACGTCGCATCGTTCCTGAGCAGCGCCGAGCTGTCCGCGTTCACCACCTCCGTGTAGGCGAGGCTGTCCCGGTGCCGCAGGAACCGGTCGGTGTACCCGGGCGTCGTCACCTGCAGCGAACGACGGGTGTTCAGGGGCAGCGCCACCGGCGCGGAGCTGCCGACGGACCTCGACGCCGCGATGAGCGACAGGTTCGCGGCCCGGACCCGGGCCTGGTCCATCTTGACCACCCGCCGGTCGTAGGTGAGGAACCCGTTCAGCTCACCCTCCTGGTCGGTGATCTCGGTGTAGACCGAGGCGCTCAGCCCCTTGCCGAGCATCAGGTTCTGGGTGCCCTGCACCAGGCCGACGTAGCGGTCGGTCAGCGCGGTGGAGTTCGGCTGCCACTCGTAGGCGAAGAAGCTGCCGTTCGGGCTCCACTCGTGTCCGGGCGCGTGCAGGCCGAGGCCGCCGAACTCGCCGAGCACGGCGATCCGGCTGCTCGACGGCACCGGGGAGTCCGGCCCCAGGTAGACGTGCCAGTCGTCGATGTCACCGGTGCCGGGATCCCCCAACGACTGGCAGCAGTTGTGGCCGCTGTGCGCGTTGACCAGCCGGGTCGGGTCCTGGGTCTTGACGGCCTGGGCGACCCGGCGGGTGTCGGCCAGCGCCCGCTCACCCCACCCCTCGTTGTAGACGGTGTAGACGACGACGGACGGCGAGCTGCGATGCTCGTTCACGATCTCGCGGGCCTCGGTCTCGAGCTGCGCCTGCTGCGCGTCGGTCGCGTTGATGTCCTGCGCGGTCAGGGACGGGACGTCCTGCCACACCAGCAGGCCGAGCCGGTCGGCGTGGTAGAACCAGCGCTGCGGTTCGACCTTGATGTGCTTGCGCACCATGTTGAAGCCCAGGTCCCTGTGCTTCTGCAGGTCGAAGGCGAGCGCGGCGTCGGTGGGCGCGGTGTAGAGCCCGTCCGGCCAGAACCCCTGGTCGAGGGTGCCGGTCTGGAAGACGAACCGGCCGTTGAGCTTGGGCCGCAGCACACCGTTGACCATGCCGGCGCTGATCTCCCGCATGCCGAAGTAGTGGGTGGTCCGGTCGACCTGGCTGCCGGCGGCACTGCGCAGGGTGATGCGCAGGTGGTACAGGAACGGGTCGTCGGGCGACCAGCGGCGGGCGGCCGGCACCGGCACCGCGAACTCGGTGAAGCCGCCGGTGGCGGAGCCGACCACGGTGCTGCCGTCGAGGGCCTCGGCCAGGACGCTGTGACCGCTGACGTCCCCCCGGGTGGAGACCCGGACCCGCAGGGTGTCGTCGGCCAGCCGGGGGGAGAGGTCGACGCCGCTGATCGACGCCGTCGGCACCGGTTCCAGCCACACCGTCTGCCAGATGCCCGAACTCGGGGTGTAGAAGATCCCGCCGGGCTGCTTGGTCTGCTTGCCGATCGGCGGCAGACTGCCGTTCTGCCGGCTGTCCGTCGGATCCCACACCTTCACCACGATCTCGTTCCCGCCGCTGCGCAGCGGCGCGGTGATGTCGACGGTGAAGGCGTCGTAGCCGCCGGTGTGAGCGCCGACCGCCACGCCGTTGACCCAGACGGTGGTCTGCCAGTCGACCGCGCCGAAGTGGAGCAGCACCCGGCGTCCGCTCCAACTCCCGGGCACCGTCACCAGGCGGCGGTAGAACAGGTAGTTGCGGTTGTCCCCGGCGGCGCGCTGCACCCCGGACAGTGCGCTCTCCACCGGGAACGGCACGTTGATCCGCTCGGGCAGGTCGGTGTCGAACTGCGGGGCGTCGTCGGTGGCGGACTGGCGCAGTTGCCATTCACCGTTGAGGTTGAGCCAGTCCGACCGGGTCATCTGCGGTCGCGGGTACTCCGGCAGTGGCGTGCCGGCGAGCGCCTGAGCGGTCCAGGGGGTGGTCAGTGGCGGGTTCTTGGCCGGTACGGCGTGCGCCGACGTGGCCGGCGTGGTGAGCAGGCCGACGACCAGGGTGACGACGAGCAGGAGGGGTGTGGCGAAGCGGGCGGGAGCGGGACGTGTCATGCCGTCTCCAGGGGACGGGCCGTCAGGGCCGGGCTGCGCCGCTGGCGGCTGGCAGTGGGTGTCGGGGGCGGCCGATCGGGTCACGTCCGGTCCCCGGGCCGGGCGGAGACGTCGGTGGGAACTCCGGGAGCGGTCGGTGGCGTCACCTGCGGTCCGTACCGACGTTATCGGACCCGGAGGGTCGACGCACCGATTCTTGTTGATCGATGCGTGGTGTCGTCGTGTGCTCCACCGTCGGGGCCGGGCCGGGGTCCGGCCCCACCCCGTCGGGCTGGCGTCCGACGCCCGACCGGCACACGCACGTCACCCCGTCCCGGCTGCCGGCCGCCCGCCCGGTCGCTGTCGGAGCTGCCGGGTACGCGGATAGAAAATTTCACCACATGCATCGATAGTTTCCGACCCCCTGAGGGCAAGTCATTGACGATTGTCCATTTCAACACGTAGTGTCGTGCTGAAAGTTTTCTCTTGATGGAGAGCCGGCCCGGCTCGACGGCCCCGCGACACAGAAACAGGTCGATGGCCAGGGCGAAACAGGAAGACCCGCCCCGGGCCACCGTCGCCACCGGGGCGTCGCCACGAAGTCGCTTTCCGGCCGACCACCGTGGTCGGGGCACACCACCACCCGATCGTCCCGACCGGCGGCCGTGACCGGGCTCCACCGAGCCCGGTCACGGAGCGAACCTGCACCGGTTCGTCCTCGGCGAGCGGTCGCCCGGTGCCCGCGTGGGCCGACTCCGTCCCTCCGAGAAAGGTGCCCATGAAGAACAGACGTCTCGCGATCTGGATAACGGTCGCGCTCCTCGCCCTCGGTGGCGTCGGGGCGGGCGCCGTGGTGGCGCCGGTCTACGGTGCGCCCACGGCGGCCGGGGCCGGTGCGCCCGGTCTGGCCGCCGCCGGCTGCGTCGCGGATCCCGCCCTGCGCGGCGCGACGAAGAGCCCGTTGTACACCGTCACGGCGGACGGCACGCCGCTGTTCGTCGAGAAGATGACCAAGTACGCCCCGGAGATGCAGGTGCACTACGCCCACTGCTCGATGGCGGGGGCGGGAACGGCGACCTTCTCGGTCACCGTGGCCGAAGGCTTCAGTTCGTACACCGTCAGCCCCAAGAGCCGGAAGCTCGCCGTCGCCCGCAGCGGCAACACCATCAGCTTCACCAGCGGCCCGAACTACCTGATCGTCCAGTTCGACACCAAGGAACTGCTGTTCGTCCTGATCGACGCGCCCGAGACGAACGCGCCCCAGGTGGGTGACGCCAACGTCAAGAACCTGGCCGACTACGGCGTCGACAACACCGGGGCGACGCTGGTCACCTCCAAGATCCAGAGCGCCATCAACGCCGCCTCCGGGGCGACCCGCAACGTCCTCTACGTGCCACCGGGCCGGTACCTGGTCGGTGAGCTGTGGATGAAGAGCAACATGACGCTGTACCTGGCCGCCGGCGCGGTCCTCTACGGCTCGAACCAGAAGGCGGACTTCAACACCGGCAGCGGTGGGGTGAACATCGAGGGTATGCAGCACGCCTCGCTGCGGATGTACCAGGTGCGCAACGCCAAGCTGCTGGGCGGCGGGGTCATCGACGGCAACGGGAAGTACCTGCGGGCGCAGGGCATCAACCTGGCCGTGCTCAAGATCGAGGAGAGTTCCGACATCCTGGTCGACGGTGTGACCGTCCGTGACTCCAGCTACTGGAACACGCTGGTCTACCGCAGTGACAGGGTCACCATCAGGAACTACAAGCTGATCAACTGCCGGCCGAACTCGGGGTACAACAACACCGACGGCGTGGACTTCGACGAGTCGACCAACAGCCTGCTGTCCAACGCGTTCCTCTACACCGGCGACGACAACATGGCGACCAAGAACGAGTTCGCCAGCGGCATCGTCAACACCAGGAACGTCGTCCACGAGCACGTCGTCTGCTACAGCAACTCGGCCTGCGCGAAGATCGGCACCAAGACCGAGGGGACATCCATGGACGGTGTCGTCTTCCGCGACATCGACGTGGTGAAGGCGGGACGCTCGATGGTGATCGACGCGGTGGACACCGCCGTCGTGTCGAACACCCGATGGGAGGACATCAGAGTCGAACAGACCGACAGCCTGATCGACCTCCAGGAGGACCGCCCACCGTCCTGGCGGACGGTGAAGAACACCTCGACGATCCGCAACGCCTACTTCACGAACGTCTCCTCGGATGTGAAGAAGGTCGTCAACCTGCACGGACGCTCGTCGAGCATCAACATCAGCGGCGTGCACTTCAGCAACTTCACCGTCCAGGGCCGGCCGGTCACCAGCCAGACCGACACCGACGCGAGCTGGAACATCAACGCCTACGTCTCGAACATCACCTTCTCGACCACGCCTCCGACGACGCCCCCGCCGACCACGCCCCCGCCGACGACGCCTCCTCCGACCACGCCCCCGCCGACGACGCCCCCGCCGACCACGCCGCCCCCGACCACGCCGCCGCCGGGTCCGTCCGGTGCCTGCGAGGTGGGGTACACGATGAACTCCTGGAACGACGGTTTCACCGCCAGCATCCGTATCACCAACCGGGGCACCTCGGCGATCGACGGGTGGACCCTGGCGTTCACCCTGCCCGGCGGCCAGGTGCTCACCAATGGCTGGAACGCCACGTACACCGGCTCCAGCGGTCAGATCTCCGCACGCAACGTCTCCTACAACGCGACGGTGGCACCGGGCGGGTCCACCGACATCGGCTTCCAGGCCACCCACAGCGGTAACACCGGCAAGCCCGACTCGTTCACCCTCAACGGCATCAGCTGCGCCCTCTCCTGACCGGGGCGTCGAATCGGCCGGTGTGACCGCCCCCGATCGCGGGGACGGTCACACCGGCCGCCGCGCTGAGCAGCGCTGTTCCCTGCCGAAGCGGCATCCGGCCGGGAGGCCGGGCAGGAGCCGTCCGGCTGCCGACGGACGTGCCGGCCACCGGGCCGGCGCGTTCCGGCGGTGCCGCGCCCGGTGGGCGGCCTATTGCGGGCATTGAGCTGGGGGAATCCCTGGGTTCCCGGCTCAGGCGTGCGGCGACGCGGTTACCGAAGCCATATTCATGTACGATCGTCTATCGATGCCGTACGAGGATAGGAATCTTCTGGTGCTGCTTCGTTCGCAATTGTATTTGTCTCATCCGGCGCACAAGTATCGGTGTGGGATTACCACCGGGGCCGACGGTCCACGCCACCCCTGATTCCGGCCGCGCCCCGACCGGTATTCCGTCGAGCCCGGGCGGGCCGGCTTTCCCGGCCGGCCGGGCGCGGTCCGACCTCGGAAATGACGTCGTCGTCACCTTGTCGGCGACCCGCATACGCCAGAACGGCAGGGTGGTGGTGGCATGAAGGTTCTCGTCATCGGTGGTGGCCCGGCAGGGAGCACCGCGGCAACGGCAATGGCCCAGGCCGGACTCGACGTGCGGCTCATCGAGAGCGCCCACTTTCCGCGATACCACGTGGGGGAGTCGCTCACGCCGTCGTGCCGGGTCGTGCTCGACGCGATCGGCCTGTCGAAGATCGTCGACGACTACGGCTTCGTGAAGAAGAACGGAGGCGTCATCCACTGGGACGACGACCAGTGGGCGTTCGACTGGTACCAGCAGGCCGGCGTGCAGTCATGGCAGGTGGACCGCAGCGAGTTCGACGCGCTGCTGCTGGAGCACGCCCGCCAGAACGGGGTCGCCGTCAGCACCGGTGTCACCGGTCGGTCCGTCCGGTTCGCCGACGGTCGACCGGTGGCCGTGGAATGCTCGCCGGAGCACGGCGAGCCGTTCACCGTGGACGACTTCGACTTTCTGGTGGACGCCACCGGGCGCAACGGGCTGCTCAGCGCCCGGCACTTCGGCAACCGGGAGCCGCTGAGCAACCTACGGAACGTCGGCATCTGGGGCTACTGGACGGGAGCCCGGCTGCTGCCGGAGACGCCGACCGGAGGTATCAACATCATCTCCTCGCCGGAGGGCTGGTACTGGGTGATCCCGATGGCCGGTGGGAGGATGAGTATCGGTTACGTCACCACCAAGGACGCCTTCGCGCGTGATCGTCACCAGCATCCGTCGCCGGATGAGCTGTACCGGCACCTGATCGCCGTCTCGCCCACCATCGCGGGTCTGACCGAAGGGGCGGAGTTCCTCGGCACCACCAGGGTCGAAACCGACTACTCCTACATCGCGGACCGGTTCTGCGGACCGGGTTACGCGATCGTGGGTGACGCGGCCTGCTTCCTCGACCCGCTGCTGTCCACCGGCGTCCACCTCGCGCTCTACAGTGCGCTGACCGCCGCCGCGTGCGTCGCCTCGATGGAGCGTGGCGAGGTCAGCGAGACGGAGGCCCTGAAGTTCTTCGAATTCGCCTACCGTCGCGCGTACATGCGGCTCTTCGCGCTGGTGACCATCATGTACGAGCGTTACCTCGGCAAGGACGGGTTCTTCCTCACCTCGGACCGGCTGATCGGAGAGGAGCAGTCCGTACAGCCGGACGAGGCTGTCTCCTCCCGGTCCTTCGCGGAGATCATCGGTGGTCTGTCCGACCTGCGGGAAGCGGCCGACTCGTCCACCCGGGTCATCACCGACCAACTGCGGTCGGAGGCGTTGCGGGCGCAGCTGCGGGCGGTGCGGGCACCGGACTCCGAGGGACCGGATTTCACCCCCGTCCGCGGCAACCCCCTCTCCGACGCGGAATCGGCCGACTACCGCCTCGTCACCACTCCACGCCTGGGCCTGGAACGGATCCGTGCGGTACGTTCCTGAGCCCGTCCGGGGTTGCCACCCGTCGCTCCGGCGGCCCGACCGGGTCGGGCCGCCGGAGGCCGGTCAGAGCGTCGGCGATCCGTAGAGCAGGCGGTTCGGCGAGCCGCCGCCGGGATTGGTCACCACGCCCACAGTGGCGCTGTCGACCAGGAAGGAGTGCACCTGGGCCGGCGTCCAGGTGGGACTCTTGCCCCGCACCCGGGCGGCCATTCCGGCCACGTGCGCGGAGGCCTGAAGGGTGAGATCAGCGGACGTGACGGCGGTGTCGGAGGCCGACGAGGCCGACACGATGTCCACACCGGGGGCGAAGAGGTCGACGCAGGGGCCGAAGTTGGAGTAGGCCGGCCGGGCGTCCTTCGACTGGACCGACGCGACGGTGAGGACGGCGGGCACCGAGCCGGGCGAGTCGAGGCAGGCGTCGTGGGTGGCGTCGCCGGCGGGTGTGGTGATCACGATGCCGTCGCCGACGGCGTTGGCGACCGCCGTGTTGAGTGCGGTGCTGAATCCGCCGGCCAGGACGAAGTCTCCGACGGCGGGTGGGCCCCACGGCGTGTGGTCGGCGACCACCCAGTCGACGGCGCCGATCAGCGCGCTGAGAGTGCCGTTGCAGCTGGGCAGGCCGACCGAGACCAGCGTGACGTCCTTGGCCACCCCGTACGTGGTGCCGCCGATGATGCCGGCCACGTGCGTGCCGAGCGACGTGAAGCAGTTCATGGCGTAGCCGTGGTAGGCCTGGCCGCCGAACTCCTGGTGGGTGGTGCGGATCCCGGGGCCGATGACGTAGACCCGGACTCCGGTGCCCTTGCTCACGAAGTTGTAGGTGGTGTCGAGACCGGCGGGCGCGTCGATCCGGTCCAGGTTCCAGGGCGCGTCCGGCTGGGCGATGGTCGTCCGGGCCGGCGTCTCGGGGACGTCGACGGTCTGGTTCTGCTCCACGTAGGCCACCGCCGGATCGGCGGCGAGTCGCCGGGCGACCGACGCCGAGGTGCGTACCGAGAAGCCGTTGAGGGCGTCGTCCCACACCTGGTCCGGCACAGTGCCGAACCGACCGGCCAGCATCCGGGCCGTGCCGGTCACCGCGGACTGCCGGCCAGCCGCGGGGCCACCGACCGCGCCGTCCTTCAGGACCACGATGTACTCACCCGGCACCGCGGTCGCCCTGCCGGCCCCGAGGATGGTGCCGACGGCACCCGGCATCGTTGTCGAGTCGGTGGCCGAGGCCGCCGGCTGGGCGACCGTGACGGCGGCCAGCAGGGCGGCGACGAGGGCGACGACGGTACGGCCAGGTCGACGTAGACGAATCGACTTCACTCTCTCCAGCAATTCCATCGACAGCTCCTTCTTGTCATGGCGATATGACACCAGAAATGTGGCATACGGCCCGATTGCTGTTCCGGACTCTACCGCGAGGGGCTATCACAAAGAGGGTTGTCGATTGACTTGAGCATTGTTTTCGGGCAGTTTTGACAATGACTGAAAGAATATGATCCGGATGTATCAAAGGGGCCGTGCCTCGACTCGTCCACGGTGGTGCCCACCGGTCGGGTGGGTCCGTCATCCGATGGCGCTGGCCGGGCTGCCGTCGTCCTCCAGGCCGAAGCGTTCCATCCGGGCCGCGGCGGCATGGTCGCCCGCGCGGCGACGGAGCCGAATCAGCAGGGGGAGGCCGTCGCGGTCGCCATGGTCCGTGGCCAGTAGCGCCCAACTCTCCGCCTGCGCCCTATCGCCCTGCTCTCCAGCCAGTTCAGCCAGCGACACCAACGCCGCGGTGATCCCGTGGTCGGCGGCTCTGCGGTACAGGTAGACGGCACCGACGAGATCGCCGGCCTGGTGGCGCAGACCGGCCAGCGACCACAACCCGGTCACGTCGCCCTGCGCGATGGCCCGCCGGTACCACTTCTCGGCGGCGTCGACGTCACCGTCGCGCTCGTGCAGGGCGGCCAGCGAGAGCAACGCGGCGACACTGCCCCGGTCGGCCGCCCGCTGGTACAGGTGGCGGGCGGCGGGTCCGTCACCCATCCGTTCGCGCAGCGCGGCCAGGGTCATCAGCGCGGACGGAGTCCCCCTGTCGATCTCCTGCTGGAGCTTGTCGGCCCGGTCGCCGAGGCCGCTGCGGCGCAGCAGATCGGCCAGGGACCACAGCGCGGACGCATCGCCGTGGTCGGCACCCCGCTGGTACAGGCCCCTGGCGGTGTCGATGTCGCCGCGACCTTCACGGGTCGCGCCGAGCGTACCGAATATCGTCGCGTCGCCCCGGTCAGCCGCCAGGCGTGCGACCTGCTCCGCGCCGGCCGGGTCACCCAACCGGTCGCGGGTGACCGCGAGAATCCTGAGGGCCGAGATCAGGCCCCGGTCCGCGGCCCGTAGTGCTGAGACCAGCGCGCCGGCCGGATCCGCGGTCTGCTCCAGCAGCGAGACCACCCGGTACCACGACTGTGCGTCTCCCCGGTCGGCGGCCTGCTGGTAGAGGTCGATCGCGCCGGGCAGATCCCCGTCCCGTTCCCGCAACTCCGCGCTCGCGGCCAACTGACCGGCTTCGTCGACCGTCGTGGCCCGGTCGTGCCGCAACGCGGCTGCGCCGTCCTGATCCCCGGCCTGTTCGCGCAGGGCCGCCAAGGCCCACCGGGCTTCGTCGTCCCCGCCGTTCACCGCGAGGGCATAGAGCGCGGCGGCACGCCGGTACCGGCCACGCCGCTCCGCATGGTCGCCGATGGCCCGTAGGGTGACCGGGTCGCTGACGGAGGTCGCCACTGCATCCCAGAACCCGGCCGGCGGAAAGGCCGCCGCGCGCTCTGCCGCGCCACGTTGCTGGAGATAGTCGGCAAGCCGGTAACAGACGGCGGACGCGGTGCCAGGTTCGGTGGGGCGGGGACGGATGCGGACCAGCGGGCCTGCGATGCCATGGCACGGTCTGGCGGTGTAGGCGAGAGCCTCCTGCCACCAGTCGTCGGTCAACTGGTTCCACTCGACATCAGCCAGGTAGCTCGGTGCCGCCAGGGCGAGCAAATCGTGCGGCAGCGAAAGCGGGTGTCCGAGGCGGCGCGCGTCGACCGCGGCGGTGAGCACGGCCCGCACCGGTGGTGGGGCGTTGCGGTACCGCTGCATCAGCTCGGGCACACCGGCCAGGTACTGGGTGATCCGCCCGGCCTCGGCGTTGGTGGCGGCATCCCGCAGACGCTCGTCGGACGTCGCCGCGAGCTGCCGCACCTCCTCTGCTGCCCACACGTCCGGTACCGCGATGTCGGCACCGTTCAGCAGTTCCCGGGCCTGCGCGTGCAGGTCGAGATCGTTCGCGGGTGGGGGACCTGTCAGCGAGTCCCAGTAGTACGGCCAGATCGTTCCCAGGACCAGCACCGGTCCCCGGGCCGGATCCCGCAGCAGGGTCCGCAGCCTGGCCGCCACCCGCTCGCCCAGTCGGGGATCGGTGGTGAGCAGGTAGTGCTGCGCCTCGTTGAACCAGACCACGGTGTACCCGGGGACCTGCGCGAGCTGCTGGTCGGCGGCGTCGGGCCGGGTGGGGTCGAACGGGTGCCAGACCCGCCACTGCGCGGGCAGGCGCTGGATCGCCTCCCAACACGCACGTGTCTTTCCCGTCGAGGACGCCCCCACCAGCATGGCGATCCGGCTCCTGCCCGAGGCGGCGTCCCCGACGATCTTCGCCAGCTCGTGGTCGTGCCTGCGCTCGACATACGGCGGTAGCGGCGGTAGCGGTCGATCCAGCTGGATCGCGGGGTGAACCTCGAGCGCCAGCGGGTCGCACTGCCGGACCGGCCGCCCGATCCGGCTGTCGACGGGTGTTCCGGCGGCCCGCGTCCAGAGCGCACCGATGTCCGCGGCGAGGACGGCGGTGTCCCGGCGACCGGCGGCGTGCGCGAGGACCACCGCTGTCGCGATCGTGTCCGCACGCCCCGGCGGGAGACGGCCGTCTCCGATGATCCGGTTGATGGTGTCGCGGCCGGGAGCGCCCGGGAGATCGAGTTCGTCGGCCAGACTGGCCACGTCGGCGGCGATCACGTCCAGGGTGGGCCGTCCGGCGTCCACGTACAGGCGATAGATCGCGTCCTTGAGGTCCTTGAGCGCTCCCGGCTCCACCGGCATCCGCCTGATGCCGCGCGCCCGGCGTCGCCCAGAGCCTCGACTGTCGCTGTCCATCGCTGTCCATCGTCACCGATCGCGGCGGCGCGTGCACACCCTCCACCCCGACCGCACCCATCGCCACCGGGCCGGCGCCTATCGGCTGCCGGTGAGGATGAGTCGAGCCGCACCGAGAGAACTGGGAGACCATCCATGAAGGACAGGAACAAGCGCCGCCGGCCGACCCGAGACAGCCGGCTCATGCTTACCGTGGTCGGCAGTGCCGTCGCCGGAGCGGCGCGCGCCCTCGTCGGATGGCTGCTCGACCAGTGGGGTTAGCCGAACACACAGCGGCACTCGCACCGAATCCCGCCAGCGATGCCGTGGCGTGCGACTCCGGCGGGTCACCGCAACACCTCGTCGATGAGCCCGAGCGTTGGGGCGTGCCGAGGTAGCGCCTGTCGGATCAGGCCGGGCGTTGCCGGAAAGCCTGTCACCAGGTCGTGCATGGCCTCGGCACGTGTCAGCCCGATCGAGTCGGCCAACGTATGACCAGCCCTGCGGGAGGAGAAGGGATCTGGAAGGTCAGATCTGGTGGGGACCGGACCGTCGAGGCGGTGAGGAAAGGCCGCCGACTGAGGGATTCAGCAGCCCGGCCACATGTGTCACGGTCGCGATCAGACGGAGCAGTTCGTCGTCTGGTGGGGCGCCAGCCTCCAGCCTGACCGCCAGCGCCCGGAAGGCGTCGTCCAGCTCGTGCAGGGCCGGGTCGACGTCGTTCTCGGCGACCGCCTCGATGAGCACCCGGGCGCTGCGGTTCAGTTCGTCCCGGTACACCTCTACGATGCCCGGCCAGCCTCGGTGGACCCAGTCTGGCCACTCGTCGCGCAGCCGCTCGGCGTCCAGGCACATCCGCAGGCGATGGAACATGACGCCCAGATCGTAGTAGCGACGTCGATCCGGGCGTAGGTGCCCGCCGGTGACGTGTATCAGAAGTTCGAAGGTGTCCCGGATCGAGCGGCGACGTCGGCTGGCCGGTCGGTCGGCGAGGACGCTCGGCTGAGTCCAGGCGACCAAGTCCCTGACGGCGTGGTCGGCGGCGTCGACCAGCATGCCGGGGACGCGTAACTGCCGAAGATGGTACACGGACCATCGGCGTACCGTCCCGAGTTCCTCCACCGCCTCGGGCGGCAGGGTGAAGGCCATGTAGTAGAGCTCACCGAAGATCTCGTAGAACTGCTCCAGGTCGAACCCCAGCCACAGCTCCCACGGTGGCTCCGGCGCCGCTGCGGTAGGCGGGTTCAGATCCCGGTCGGCGGATTCGTTCACGGCGCACCGAACACCTGGAACGCGGTCACGGTGTCCCCGGTGCCGACCGCGGCGGTGGCACGCCTCAGGGATTCCGCAGGCTGACCGGTTGCGGCGTGGTGCCGGTGGAAATGGTCCATCAGGTCGGCGGTCACCGCGTCGTCGACCTTCCGCAGGGGTGCGACGACGGTGCGGGCACCGGCGGCGAGAAAGGCTCCGGGCAGCCCGACGTACTCAGAGCCGGAGAGGACCTCACCGGTCCCGGCGTGGCAGGCGCCGAGCACCACCAGCGCGGCCGAGAGGGCGATTCGGCGTACATCGGCGTACCAGAGGAGCGCGCCGTCGGCCAGCCGTAGGCCGGAGTAGTCGGGGTTCTCCGGCAGATAGAAGCCGTGGCAGGCCAGATGTACGACATCCGCGCCGCTGGCCTCCTCACGATAACGGTCCGGGGTGGCCTCCGCGCCGGTGTGGACCCTGGATTCGGTGTAGTTCCGGGCGATCGCCGTACCTTCGTGGTGCGCGTACGGCAGCGAGCCGTCCGGGTCGGCGAACGCGAGTAGGGTCGACGCGGGCCGGGCCGGGCTCTCCAGGACCCTCGCCAGGATGCTCAGGCTCGGCACCAGGCCGACCCGGTACCGTGCGGTGAGCGTCGCGTCCACAGGTTCCGCCCATGCCCCGGCGGCCGGGACCACGAACAGCCGTGCGTCCGGCGCCACCCGGGCATCTACCGGCTCCTCGGTGACACCGTTCCGATCGATGATCCACCTGTCCCGGACCAGCACCGCGTCGCTGCCGTCGAGCAACTCGCGTAGCTTCTGGACAGTCACCGGCGACGGACTCTCCCCGGTGGCCCTGACCCGCTGCGCGGCGATGCGTTCCCGGTCGCGGTGCCGCTTCAGGCCGACGGTGAGCAGGCGGCGGTTTGCGTCGGTCGGCCGCGCTGCGAACAGCCGGACGAGATCGTCGAGCGTTCCGTCGCTCGCCGGAGTGGCGGCGGCCAGCAGTGACCGGCTGGCGTTCCGCTCCAGGATGTCGATCGCCTCCGCGCCGGCCACGCAGCGCGCGAGCGCCTCGTAGACCGGCGTGTACACGGCAGACAGACCACGGTGGATCGTTGCGGAGCTGGTCGTCGCCCTCATCCGCTCCGCCCTCGCGGCCAGCGGCTCCAAGCGCTCCCGCACGGCCGGCGACGGTGGCTCCCCGGCGACGGTAGGGGGCAGGGCGGACAGGTCGCCGGTGTACCCGGTGGCGACCGCCAAGCGATGCTCGCACAGCGGGAGCCAGGTCACGGCGTCCGAGCCGAGCTTGGCCATATTGTTCAGGCACCACTCCAACTGGACCCGGGTGAACGTCGGATCATCGCTCTGCACCGCCAGTACGTAGGTATGCCACCACGGCAGGCCGCGCGGATCGACCACCCCGAGCCGGCCGAGAGTATCCGTCAGCAGCGGTCCGTCCCCCAGCCCGAGCGCGGCCACCAGCAGGCGGCGCAGCGCCGCGGCCAGGCCGACATCGTCCCGAGCGCGGGAGAGCGCGTGGACGGCGCGGTCAGCGTGGTACGCCAACCGTTCGAGGGAACCGGGCGCGGGCCACACCGTACGGAGAATCAGGTCGCAGAGCATGCCCTCGGCACGTCCCTCCGACCGAAGGTCACCGGCCTCCCGGCTCGCCTCGGCGGCCCGGACCAGGACCGATTCGGCTTCCTCGACCCGGTCCTGGTGAATCAGCGCACGCGCATCCGCAAGCCCGTCGATGCCTGCTTGCCCAGCCGGTGCAGCCCGCTCCCCGGGCTCTTCCCGAGGTGACAGCTGGCTCAGGACGTTCCGCAGCGCCTCCAGGTGCCCGCGCGAAAGGCCGGAGGCGGCAACGTCCCCGATCAGCTCGTCGACGAAAGCCAGCGCGGCGGGGGTACGCAGCGCCAGCTCGGCCTGCAGCACCTCCGCCATCTCCGCCCGGCCGGATACGTGCATGAGCGCACACACCGCGTAGACGGCCTCGTGCCGCGCTTCCAGGTGCTCTTCCAGGAACGTGATCCGCACCGGTCACCGCCCGCACGAACAGGCGGTGCCACCCGGGCACAGCACGAAGGTCACCTGCCGGACGGTGAATCGTGCTGTGTCCGGCCCGGTCCAGAACTCGCGCATGCCGGAGCGCAGCAGCGCGGCGAGCGTGCCGGTGGTACCCGAGCCTCCACCACCCCGCTCGGTGACCCCTTCCCGGGTCAGCCCGCGCAAGTCCTGCGGTACGTCGGAGAACACCGCCACGAGTGTCTCGCAGCGCCCGGAGACTGCCGGGACCGCTGCGGGCCAGAGCAGCGGCAGGCCCGGGTCTCGGCCGCCGGGTCGCTCGCCGATGACCCGGGTGTCCCCGGGGGCCAGCGCCATTCCAGCCGGTTCGGACTCGTTCAGGACCGAGACTCGGCCGGCGAGGCCCAGGTCGAGCACGCTCACGTAGACGGTGCCGGTGCCGGTGCCGTTGACCACAGCGAGGTGAATCCGGTCGCCCGGGTGCAGAACCATGCCGTCCGTGACCGGGCCCGAAGGGCCGTCGAGACGCAGTTCGACGGGCGTGGACAGGTCGCCGGGCTCGTCGCCGAGGCTGCGCAGCCGGGCCGAAGTGACGAGGCTGTCGACGTGGCGGCGCAGCCGATCCAGGTCGGGCAGCGGGTCGCGGTGCAAGGGGAGACCAGCGCCGTCGTAAAGCCGGTATCCGGCGGAGACCGTCACGATTGCGGCTTCGTCGCCGTCCGTCACGACACGAACTCCCGGAATGGACCTGAGGGTCGCGACGGCCGCATCGTCTGCGGAGGCCACCCGCACGCACGCATCCTGGCCGGTGCTCCGCCAGGGGTGCGCGACTCCCTTGATCGTGACCCCGGGTGCAGCAGTCAGGGCGGCCGCCGCACCCTCCACCCGACTGACCCGGACGATCGGCGCGGCCGAGTCCGGTGGTCGGCCGGTGGGAGAGAGCAGGAGCTCGTCGCCGGGACGGATGCCGTGTACCCGAGCACCATCGATCCACGCTTGGCCGGTCACCCGGTCCACTCGGATCGGGTGCGGACGGCCGGAGTGGCGGACAGTTGTCGTGAACGCCACCCGGTCGGCCGGACCCGCTGCCTCCGGATGCTGCAACGGGTTGCGGGCCATGATCGCCAGACGTGCCCGCTCGATCGCCTCAGTCCAGGTCACGTACGGGTCGTCACGCAGGATCGGCGCCAGTGCTGCGGTGAGGTAACCGTGGACCCCGCCCAGCTCGGCGGACCAGCCCTCCATCGCAATCTCCAGGGAACCGCACGCCACCACCCGTACCGCATCTGGATTGGCATCGTTCCACGGGTAGTCCGGATGCGCGGCCTGCAACCGGCCGAAGGCGTCTGCCGCTTCTCGCCACCGTCGCGTCACGGCCGGGACTGGCCAGTCTGCCTCCCAGCCCCGAACCCGGGCCCCTTCACCGCGCGCCATCCGCGACGAGTGACAGCAGTCGAGGATCGCCGTCACGTTAGGGCTGCGCAGCGTCAGCCGCCACAGTAGGACGCTCAACTCGTCCGCCAGGATGCCGCGGAAGTCCTCCGTCCCGCCCTCGGCGATGTCGGTAGGAAGGAGGAATCGCAGCTCTCGGGGTGCGCCTGCCAATTCCGTCGTCGCACGCCCGCCGTGCCCCGAGTAGTAGACGACCACCCCGTCACCCGGCTCGATCGCCGCGATCAAGGCCTCGAATGCCGAAAGAACCCCGGCTCGGGAGGCCGCTTCCCCACGTAGCGAGCTGACGTCGAAGCCTCGTGTTTTCAGGACCTCGCCGACCAGGTCGGCGTCGTTGTGGCACCCGGACAGGTCATAGGTCTGGCTCGCGATGACCAGAGCGCGATCCGCCATGTCGCTCCACAATCCCCACTGTCGGCTGCGCGGTCCGCCACAAGGGTAGGGGTCGTATGCGGTGGGTGGCATTCCCGCATCGTGTTCCGATCCGGACAGTCCTCAATCCGACACGCCGGCTCTGCTGTTCGTCCCTGGTAGCGGGAGCCGAGGCCGCAGGTCCGTGCCACGCTGTCGCGGTCAGAGCGCACCCGGACATCGGGTGCACCGCTCTGGCCCGGGTCCTCGGAGCCAAGAGTGCAGTACCCCGCGATCTGCATCCCTTTCGACGGGGGTGGGAGCGGTGCGCGTCCGAGCGGAAACGCCAGCGAGGGGTGATCTCCGGTGCCGGGTGTCGGTCGCCATTGTCGGGTTCAGGCAGTTCAGTGTCGACCTCCGACGACCAGTGGGAAGCTCATCGGTCGTGGCGTTGGGTAACCGCCGGTTGTCGACTCTCGTCATCGTCGGAGTGCACTCGTCCATTCCGACGCCGTCCAGTCGGGAGGTGACGTCGCTCGACTATTCTCGCCACTCGCAGGCAAGTCCGGTCCAGTGTGGAGGTCGGGTCGAAGGTGAGGTGGCTGACCAACCGGGGTACGGCTCGGGAGATTGAGCGGCTGAAAGCCGGTTTCGCCCAGCCTGGACTCTCCGGCAAGGCTCTCGACCGGGCGGTTGCCCAGTACGGCCGAACCGTGCGCGCTCTACTCGACGAGGACAGCGCGCAGGCCGCGGCGATCTTCCGGGAATACGACGCACGTGTGCCACGTGGGCGGTACGAACTGGCCTTCGACCCGCGGGACGACGAGTGGCTCGGCGGCTTGATCCGTCGCGACGACCTCGAGTCGGTCACCGTGGCCTTCGAGATCGCCTGCACCGTGGGTCTACTCGACCGTCGGGTGGAGGCGCGCGATCGGCTCGCCGCGCTGGTGGGTCGCAGCAACGACGCGAATGCGTTGATCCACTGGCTGCTGCGCTGGCAGGAGCTGGGGATCCTGACCACCGGCACCACCGAACTCGCGATCGGCTCGTACGTCAAGCGGGCGACGCTGGCGCAGGACCGGCAGCTGTGGACCACCTACTTCGCCGACGTGGCCCAAGACGAGGTGCCGGACCTGTTCGAGGTGCGGGTCTTCCTGGGCCACGGGCGTGCGGCGGTCGGCCTCGCGCGTAGCCCTCGCCAGCAGCAGGAGGCCATGGAGTGCTGCCTGACCTCGCCCCGGATCGAGGACGCCGAGGCCGGGCTCGGGCTTGCCCGCACCACGGGCGCGGACGCCCGGGCCGCACAGCTGGCTGATCGTCTGGGTGACCTGCACGCGCACGACGGTGGGCACCGGGTGGCCATCGCCTACTATCGCGCTGCCGGCAACGACTCACGGGTAAGCCGATGCCACGAGGCGCTCGGCGAGCTGCGCGAGGCGGTGTGCACCTGCCCGGCAGGCGAGCCTGAGCGCCTCGCCGACCTTGTCGTCAGGAGCCAGTCCGCGGTGGCGGACCTGCTGCATCAGCAGGATTTCCTTGCGGCGGCGCGCCAGCTCGATGAACTCACCGGGCAACTCGGCCGGACGCAGGAGGTTCCGGCGGTGCTCGACTGCCGCACCGCGCTCACCCTGCAGCGTGACGCGGTGACGGCGCTCGGACGGCGGCACTACGGCGCGGTGGTGGACCGGTGCGAGGCGACCCGCCGCCAGGAGGTCTTCGCCGAGTGGAGCCTCTTCGAGGAGGCGGTAGGCGAACTGTCGCCGGCGGCCGAGCGGGCCGAGGACGCGAACGACCCTGCCCGTGCGGTGGGTCTCTTCCATCGGGCCGGGCGGCACGGTGAGGTGCTGCGACTGAACATGCACGACCCGACACCGGAAGGTCTCGCCGCTCGGGCCGCCTCCCGCGAGGCCGGTGGGGACCTGGTCGGCGCGGCCCGCATCTACGACGAGGCCGGGCTGCTGGCCGAGGCCGCTGACCGCTACTTCCGCGCGGAACGTTACGTCCAAGCCGCCCGCTGCCTGTTGCGCTGGCTGCGTGACGACGCCGTCGAGGACCCACGCCTGGCGGAGTGCCTGCGGCAGAGCGGTGACGTCGCCGAGCTGGTGCACATCTGCCTCAACGCCGTCGAGCAGCGCGGCTCGCAGACCCGGGCGTTGGAAGAGTTGCGGCGTCTGAGTACCGATGTCAAGGTCCCCGAGCAGCTGCGGTACGAGGCCGAGACGACTCTGTCCCGGGTCGACGGCGAGGCACGCCGGCAGTTCGAGCAGCACATCGAGGCCTGGGTCAGGGAGGCTAGGGCCACCGTCGACGCGCGGTTCTCCCGGATCTGGGGCCTGGATCTGGGCACCAGCACCTGCTGCGCGGCCATCTACGACACCGCGGTGAAACAACCCGTGCCCTCGACCTGGGGTGGCCCCCTCCAGTTCGCGTCCACCCTCGGCATCGACGACGCAGGGGAGGAACGGGTCGGCCTGAGCGGGCACGGTCTGCTGCAGGCGGACATCGTCGACTACATCAGCGGCTCGAAGCGCCGGATGGGAACCGGGAAGGTCGACCGGGTACGCAATCGTCTCTACCGACCGGAGCAGGTCGCCGCCCATCTGATCTCGCACGCCCGCGAGCAGGTCGAGCGGTACCTCGCGGAGCAGGTACGCGAGGAGATCGGGCGGCGGGCCAGCGCGGAGCTGGGCGAGGTCAGGTCCGAATGGCTGGACTGGGCCGACCGGCACCACGACCTCACGGTCAGCCGCGACCGGCTCGTCGTCACTATCCCGGCGTACTTCTCCACCAATGCCAAGAGCGCTACCCGGGCCGCCGGGGAGATCGCCGGCGTCACCATCGAGCAGCTGATCCACGAGCCGACCGCGGCGTGCATCGACGCCACCCGGGAGCGCCGGCTGAAGAACGGCGTGGTCGTCGCCGACCTGGGCGGCGGCACGCTCGACTTCAGCATCCTCGACGTGGGTGACAACGTCTTCATGGTCAGCGCGGTCCGGGGCAACAACCAGCTCGGCGGGAACGACTTCAACGCCGCCATCGTCGAGCTTCTCGAACGCCAGTTGCGTTCCCGTGGGCTGTTGATCCCGGTGGGGAAGCGTGCCCGCCGGCAGCTCGACGTCGCGGCGGAGATGCTGAAGGTCGAGTTGTCCGAGCGCACCGAGGCCGACTACACGCTGGTCGGTTTCAACGGCTCCGACGTCACCGTGCGACTGACCCGTGACGAGCTGGCGGGCAGCGTCAGCGCCCCGTTGCAGCAGCTGCGCGATCACTGCGTGGAGCTGCGCGCCTCCTGGGGCACCGCACCGGACAATCTGCTGCTGATCGGCGCACCGATGCGGTCGCCGCTGATCCAGCGGGTGTTCGAGGACGCCCTGGGCCTGCGCAGCACCCGGGTGACGGACAACCGGCTGGCGGTGGCGAACGGTGCAGCCATGCTCGGTGCGTCCCGCGACGGCAAGCTCGACGACGAGCAACTCATCATGGACGTGACCCCCTTCGATCTCGGCATCCGGGTCGCCGTCAACGATCAGGATTTCGATCTGTCCGTGTTGATCGCAGCCGACAGCACCATTCCGGTCAAGCGCTCACAGGACTTCACCACCCGGTACGACAACCAGGAGAAGGTCCTGGTCGAGGTCTTCAACAGCCACCTGGGCGGCGACGAGACCAAGATCGGTGAGTTCGAGTTGGCAGGCATCGAGCCGGCGCCGCGGGGCACCCCGGTCATCAAGGTGACCTTCGCCATCAACACCAGCTGCCTGCTCACGGTCACCGCCCTCGACGTGCGGACGGGGGTCTCCCGGTCCCTGGAGATCACCGATCCGACGCTGCTCACTCCCGATCAGGTCGCCGAGCTCAAGCGCGACTACCTGCAGAAGAAGGAATGGGAGAAGCTCGGTCACGAACTCACGGCCCTCATGGACGAGTCCGACCGGGTGACGGCGGCGCACCTCCAGGACGAGTTCCGTGGCCGGCTGGAACGGTTCGCCCCCGGCGCGGGCGTGCGCCCCGACGAGCGCACCGAGCGCGTCCTGGGCGAGATGTTCGCCGGCGCCCGGCTGATCGAGGCGGAAGTCCTGGCCTGGCTCCCCCCGTTGCGTGACCTCACGCTCAAGACGCGGCAGCACCTTGCCCGGCATCGCACCGAAGGTGCGACGGCCGGCCTCCAGACCGGGCTGCTGCTGAAACAGCAACTGACGGAGATGCTGGAGCCCCTCCGGCCGGGATTGGCGAAGCTGGCGCATTGGAACGCGGTGCTGCACGGGCTGGAACTGGCCGAGCCGGATCCGGTGCTGCGGTTCCGTCGGCACGTGGACTCGGCGGAGTACGTCGCCGCGCTGAAGATCGCCGGTGGCACGGAGTGCTCCCTGGTGGAGGCCGACGACATCCGACGTCACCTGCACTGCCTGGCGCACACCGACGATCTCGACGGCTACCGCGCGACGCTGACCTCGCACGCGAACCTGCTGGTGGTGACTTCGGTCAGCAAGCTCCGACCGGAGAGCTTCGCCGGTGTCATCGACGCGGCGACGGCGACGGTGCGCGTTCCTTCGGGTGGGCCGCACCCCGGTGAGGGTGACGGTTTCCTGGTTTCGGATCGGCACCTGATCATCGATCGGCACCTGTTGGGCGACACCACGGACGGGGCCGGGGTGATCGTCGAGCTCGACTCGGGTCGGGTGGCCGTGGAGAAGCTCTTCGTACCGGAGGATTCCGCCGTCGACCTCGCGGTGCTGCGGCTGGCCGCCCCGGTGAGCGCAGTGCCGCTGCGCCTCGGCTACCCGCGACTGGTCAGCATCGGTGACGAACTCTGGGCCGGCGGGACGAGCACCGCGCAGCCGCCGCGTCGGTGCGTGCACAGCGCGGTGGTTGACGACCTACGCTCACTCGGCGGCCACCTACCCATGATCAAGCTCGGCGAGTCGGCGACGCGACTGACCGGGACCGGCCCGGTCGTCACCGATCTGGGCGAGGTGGTCGGCGTGGTCACCGCCCGGCACCGGCAGGTGGCCGCCGCCGGCACCTTCGCCTTCTCGGTCGCGGCGATCCTGCCACTGCTCCGGGACGCCGGCTGGCAGCGGTTCGAGTCACCCGAACCACCGCGCTGATGAAGCGACGTCGATCAGTCCTTGTCGGCGTCCCGGGCCGGGTCGAGCTGTCGCGTGATGAACGACGCGATCTTCTCGGGATCCTTCAGGTGTCCGGTGTCGATCTCCACGGACCGCTCGCCGTGCCGTACCCGGATCCTGGTCCGGCGGTGCCGCGTACCCAGCCAGACACCGACCGTGGTGGCGACGGCCGTCAGCAGAGCCTCGTGGTCCGACACCACCTGCAGACTGTCCGACAGGAGGCCCATTGCCCCGGGTTCGGCCGCCCGGTTCGACACCGGGGCGATGCGGGCCGTGCGCAGGGTGTCGTCACGACGGCACCAGTCCGCGAGAGCGAAGATCTCCGGCTCGGTCGAATCGATCGTGATGGTCGTCGGCACCGACTCATCATATCCGGGCCATGAAACACGCGGTCGTGACCGAAGGGCTGGCCATGCTCGACGACATACGGGCACTCCGCTATCCGTCCGTCGGGGAATTCGACGCACTCCTGCAGCGCCTCGCCGTCGCCCAGCGGGAAGCCATCGGTGCCGGTGACTACCAGATCGCCTTCCTGCTGGAGGACTGCGCGACCGAGCTGGGCGGGCACCGCCCCGACATCGAGTCGGCGGCCGAAGTCCGTGCCGCGCGGGCGGTGCAGCGCAAGGCCCACGAGATCCTGCGCGCCAGCCGCGACGGCCGTCCCCCCACAACCGACGATCTGGAGGGAACGATCCATCGCCTCCGGAGCGCGGGTGCGGCCATGCTCGCCGTACAGCACTTCATGCTCGCCGCCGAACTGGCCGACCTGCGCGCTGACCTAGGCCGCCTGACCGCCCTGACCGACGACGAGGTTCCGCCGACGGCCACGGTCATCCACAGCAGACTTCCCAGGGCTGAGGACTCGGTCGCCGTGCTGATCGGATCCGCCGAGTACGCCAGTAGCGACATCGTCGACCTCACCGGGGTGCGCAACAACCTGAGCGACCTGTCCCAGATCCTCGGTGACCACGACCACGGCGGTTTCGACCCCGCCAGGATCCACCAGATCCTGAACCCGGACCTGACCGCGGCGAGACGGGTCGCTGCGCTGAGCGCGGAGGTCACCGACACGCTCGTGGTGTATTTCGCCGGCCACGGCACGGTGGGCCCGGACGGCGAGCTCTACCTGGCGCTGCCGGAGAGCACCCCCGGCTACGAGCACTTCGACGGCCTGCCGTATGCCAAGATCAGGCAGGCGATCCTGGACAGCCCGGCCCGCCAACGTGTGGTGATCCTCGACTGCTGCTTCTCCGGCCGGGCGATCGATGCCATGGGTTCGAGCACCGCGCTGCTCGACATGGCCGGCACCTACATCTTGACCAGCACCTCGGCGGTCCGGCCCTCGTACGCACCAGCGGGCGAGCGCAACACCACCTTCACCGGCGCCCTGTTGGAGGTGATGCGCCACGGCGTCGACAACGGCGAGAGCCTGCTGCGCGTCACCGAGATGTACCGGCCGGTGTGGCGTCACCTGCGCAGACTCGGCCGGCCGGCTCCGGAGCAGCGCCTCACCGGAGCCGCCGAAACCCTGGCCCTGGTCCGCAACCCGGCCGCCGGCAGGCCCGTCGCCGGGAGCTGACGCCCGGATACACCGGTTCGTCTCGCTCGTCGGCGACAACCCTGCGACACGGCGCAGCCCGGGACACCCTCCCTCCTGCGGGCGGCCGGGCCGGGCGCGGTAGGACCGGCGGGGGTGGGCCATCGACCACCGGGTGGAGACGGTCCGGGCGAAGCTGGGCCTGGGGGAGACCGTCCATGCGACGGACGACCGTTCCACCGCCCGGGCGGCACGGCTGGCGGCTCCGTCCTGAGCGACGACACGGATCCCGAGCAGGCGGATCCACCACCCGATCCCGCCGCCGGCGACAGTAAATCCGCTGGCGTCCGGCGCGCGGCGGTAGTACAAACCTGCCGTGGACGAGACCCTGGGATTCGCCGATCTGTTGCGGCTGATGGACGAACGGTCGCACGCTTTCCGGGCGGCGGTGGCCGCGGCGCCCAGCCTCGACGTGCAGGTGCCGACCTGCCCCGAGTGGACGCTGTTCGACCTGGTGCGGCATCTGGGCGAGGGCCGTCACCGGTGGGCGGTCACCGTGGCCGCAGGACCCGCCGGGGCGCCCCCGCAGGTGTCCGCTCCGGCGGCGCCCCGGGAGCGTGCCGCCCTGCTGGCCTGGTTCACCGCGTCGACGCGGGAGCTGCTGGACGCATTGCGGGAGGCCGGCCCGGACCGCGGCTGCTGGACGTGGTGGGGCCCGTCGCAGTCGCCGCAGACGACCGGCGCGGTCGCCCGGCACCAGCTCCAGCAGGTCGCCGTGCACACCTACGACGCCCAGGTCACCGTGGGTGACCCGCAGCCGCTGCCGGTCGCGGTGGCCCTCGACGGTGTCGACGAGTTCCTGACCACCTGCGTCGCGACGACGTTCCCGTGGCCGCACGAGCCCGCGGTCATCGACTACCACGCCGTCGAGGGCCGTTCCTGGCGGATCTGGTTCTCCGCCGACGGCGCCCGGACCGCCCGCCTCCCCGACCCGGTCGCCGCCGAGGTCCCGGCGGTGACCTGGGCCTCCGCCCGCGGGACGGCCCACGAGCTGGTCATGTTCTGCTACGGCCGCATCACGATGGACGCGCTGCGGATCGAGGGCGACCGGCGCGTCTTCGAGCAGCTCATCGCCTGGGAGCCGGGGGAGTAGGACACGCCGCCGGGCCACCGGGCGCGGGGTGGTGCCGGCGGGGAGCACCGAGTGTGCGGTCAGGTCCGGTCCCCGGTCCAGGCCGCTTCGAGGATCGCGGTCAGGCTGGCGGTGTCGGTCGGGCCGGGATGGTTCTGGATCAGGCGGGTGACGCCACCGGCCATCTCCGCGAAGCGTGGGAGGTCGGCGCGGGCCACGCCGATGTCCGCCAGGGTGGCCGGGATGCCGATGTCGGCGAGCAGCCCGTCGAGCCAGGTGAGGAACGTGTCGGTGGCCTCGGCGTCGGAGGCGTCGGCCACGTCGAGCCCGCACACCCGGGCGAGGTCGGCCAGCCGGTCGCCGACGGCGTCCCTCGCCGCGTCCAGCGCGTAGGGCAGCAGCAGCCCGACGCCCAGGCCGTGCGGCGTGTGGGTGGCCGCGCCGATCGGGTACTGGAGCGCGTGCGGGGCCGCGTTGCCCGCGTGGGAGAAGGCGAGCCCGGCGAGCATCGACCCGTAGGACATGTCCGCGCGGGCCTCGGTGTCGCCGCCGTCCCTGACCGCCCGACGCAGGCTGCGGGCGATCCGCTCCGCGGCCAGCAGCGCGTAGTGGTCGGTGACCGGGTTGCGGCCGAGGAAGACCTGCTCCACCGGGTCGCGTGGTCCGTGCGGCCGGGGTCGCGCGGTGTAGCTCTCCACCGCGTGACAGAACGCGTCGATGCCGGAGTGGGCGGTGACGGTCGCCGGGCAGGTGTAGGTGAGCTCGGGGTCGACGATGGCGAAGTCCGGCACGATGTGGACGCTGGACACCCCCACCTTCAGCGCGCGGTCCGGGTCGGTCAGCACCGAGACGGGAGTGAGTTCGGAGCCGGTGCCCGAGGTCGTCGGGACGGCGACGAGAGGAATCGTCGGCCCCGGCACCCGCGACTCACCGTAGAAGTCGCGTGGCGTCCCACCGTGCCGCCGGATGACCCCGACGATCTTGGCAAGGTCGATCACCGTGCCGCCCCCGATGGCGAGGATCACGTTCGCGTCCACCTCGGCGGCGGCCGACACGGCCAGGTCGACGTCGGTGAGCGGCACGTCCGGCGTCGCGTCGGAGAACACCGCGACGGCCTCGACCCGCTCTCGCACGGCGGCCACGATCCCGGCGACCCCCGGCTGCCCCAGCAGCACCCGGTCGGTCACGACCAGGACGCGCGAGCCGCTCTCGGCCACCACCCGGGGGATGTTCTGCGCGACCCCTTCACCCACGATGAGCTGGCGTGGGCCGCGGACGGTCTCAAGCATGGCGGTGCCTCTCCGGAACGTCGGCGGCGATCTGCTGGGCGGGCGTGCCGGCCACACACGCGACCGGGACGGCATCGGCGAGGTCGGCCGCCGGGGTGGCGCGGGCGCCGGGCGGCCGGAGCAGGGGGCCGGTCACGGTAGGTCGACCGCCGCGTAGGTGAGGTCGAGGTACTCGAGGATTCCCTCGTGCGAGCCCTCCTTGCCGATCCCGGACTGCTTCACGCCGCCGAACGGGGCCGACGGGTCCGAGATCAGCCCACGGTTGACACCGAGCATCCCGGTGTCCAGCCCCTCGGCGAACCGGAGCGCCCGCCGCAGGTCACGGGTGAAGACGTAAGCGGCCAGACCGTGCTCGGTGTCGTTGGCCTTCGCCAGCACCTCGTCGTCGGAGGTGAACGCGATGACCGGCGCCACCGGGCCGAAGATCTCGGTCGCCAGCATCCGCGCGTCGTCGGGCACGTCGACGAGGACGGTGGGCGGGTAGAAGTGACCCGGCCCGCCCGGACGTTTGCCACCCACCAGGACCCGGGCGCCCCGGTCGACCGCGTCGGTCACGAGCCCGTCGATCGTGGTGACCGAGGCCTCGTCGATCAACGCCCCGACGTCCACCCCGTCGTCGAGGCCGTGGCCCACCGACAGCGCGCCCATCCGCTCGGCGAAGCGCGCCGTGAACTCCTCGCGTACCGGCTCCTCGACGTAGATCCGGTTGGCGGCGATGCAGGACTCCCCGATGTTGCGCATCTTGGCCACCATGGCGCCGTCGAGCGCGACGTCCAGGTCGGCGTCGGCGCACACGATCAGGGCCGCGTTGCCGCCCAGCTCCATCGAGGTACGCAGCACGTTGTCCGCCGCCTGGCGGAGCAGTACCCGCCCGACCTCGGTCGACCCGGTGAACGACAGCTTGCGGGTCCGCCGGTCGGCCAGCAGTGCGGAGACCACGTCGCCGGAACGCCGGGTGGTCACCACGTTGACGACGCCCGCAGGGACGCCGACCTCCTCCATGATCCGGGCCAGCAGCAGCATGGTGAGCGGTGTCTGGCCCGCCGGCTTGGTGATCGTGGTGCACCCGGCGGCCAGCGCGGGGGCGATCTTGCGGGCGCCCATGGCCAGCGGGAAGTTCCAGGGCGTCACGAAGACGCACGGCCCGACCGGCTTCGGCACGGTGAGGATGCGGTATCCGCCGGCGGGAGCGGTGCTGTAGCGCCCCTCGACGCGGACCGCCTCCTCGGCGAACCACCGGAAGAACTCGGCGCCGTAGCCCACCTCCGCCCGCGCCTCGGCGAGCGGCTTGCCCATCTCGAGCGTGATCAGCCGGGCGATCTCCTCGGACCGCGCGGTCAGCGCCCGGTACGTCGCGGTCAGCAACTCCGACCGCTTGCGCGGCGGGGTCGCCGCCCACTGCGCCATCGCCCCGCTCGCCGCGTCCAGCGCGGCGAGACCGTCGGCGACCTCGGCGTCCGCCACCTCGGCGATGGTCCTGCCGGTGGCCGGGTCCTCGACGGCGAAGGTGGCGCCGTTCGCCGCGTCGCGCCAGTCGCCGCCGATGCGCAGCCGCCGGTGCTCGGGAGCCAGGACGTCCATCGGATCACTCATCGCGTCGCCTCCTGTTGATCCTCGTGGTGATGGCCGGGGGCGGACCCGGGCGGTCGCGCCCCCGTACGGTCGGACCGGCCGCGCCCGTCCCCCGGGGGGCGTGTTCGCCACCCGGGTCGGTGCGGCTACCGCCCGGCCTCGGACAGCGACAGCCCGGTGCCCGCGTCGAACAGGTGTGCCCGGTCCAGGTCGACCGTGACGAGCAGCCGCTCGCCCGGCGTACCGGTGATGGTGGGTCGTGCCTTGATCTTGAGGATCTCCGTTCCCACCCGGACGTCGACCACCGTGCGGTCACCCAGCGGTTCGAGGCCGTAGAGCTCCCCCGGCAGCGACGCGGACCCCCGCGTCTCGACGGACAGGTCCTCCGCCCGCAGGCCCAGCAGCAGGGCCTGCCCGTCCCGCGCCGTGGTGGCGCGGGGCCGCGGCAGCGTCCAGCCCGCCGCACCGACCAACCGGTCCCCCTCGGCGCGGCAGGCGAGCAGGCTGATCGGCGGGCTCCCGACGAACCCCGCGACCCACTGGTTGGCGGGACGTTCGTACACCTCGGTCGGCGTGCCGACCTGTTGCACCCGCCCTTCCTTGAGCACCGCCACCCGGTCGGCCATCGACAGCGCCTCGACCTGGTCGTTGGTCACGTAGACGAAGGTCGCGCCGAGGCTGCGGTGGATCCGGGTCAGCTCGGTACGCATCTCGACCCGGAGCTTGAGGTCGAGGTTCGTCAGCGGCTCGTCCATCAGGAACGCGCGCGGGCTGCGGACCAGCGCCCGCGCCAGGGCGACCCGCTGCATCTCACCGCCCGACAACTGCGCCGGACGCCGCTGCAGCAGCCGTTCGATGTGCAGCAGGCTCGACATCCGCTGCACCGCGTCGGCGATCTCGCCGGGGGAGCGGCGGCGCGCCCGCAGCGGCGAGGCGATGTTCTCGTACGCGGTGTGGCGCGGGTAGAGGGCGTAGTTCTGGAAGACCATGGCCAGGTCGCGGTCGGCCGGGGCGTCGCCGGTCGCGTCCCTGCCGTCCAGGTGCACCGATCCGGCGTCGGGCCGGTCCAGGCCGGCGATGGCCCGCAGGGTCGTCGTCTTGCCCGCGCCGGAGGGGCCGAGCACGACGAAGAACGAGCCGTCCGGCACGTCCAGCGTCACCCCGTCCAGGGCCTGGACCCGGCCGAAGGACTTGCGCAGCCCGCGCACCGCCACGGTTCCCATCAGGCCACCAGCCTTTCCGTGTGCGTGTCGTAGACCGCCGGGATGCCGCCGGTGTGCCGCAGCCCGACCGGCGCGTCGGCGGCGAACCGCACGGTCGGTGCCATCCGGACCCGTACCTCGCGCCGGCCACCGTGGTCCACCACGTAGATGATCTCGTCGCCCAGCCACTCCACCGACACCACCCGGCCCGGGACCGACCCGTGCGTCCCCGGTGCCGTGACCTCCAGGGCCTCCGGGCGGACGCCGGCGACCAGCGGACGGTCGCGGGGCAGGTCCGGCGGCGGGGTGAGGACCAGTCCGCCCTGACCGCGCAGCTTCCCGTCGGCCACCTCCACCTCGATCAGGTTCATCGGCGGGGAGCCGATGAACGCCGCGCAGAACAGGCTCGCCGGCCGGTCGTAGACCTCCAGCGGCGTGCCGATCTGCTCGACCCGACCCTTGTTGAGGATCGCGATCCGGTGACCGAGCGACATCGCCTCCACCTGGTCGTGGGTGACGTAGACCATGGTCGCGCCCAGCTCCCCCTGCAGGTGCTTGATCTCGGTACGCATGTCCGCTCTCAGCTCCGCGTCCAGGTTGGTGAGCGGCTCGTCCATGAGGAAGGCGCGCGGTCGGCGTACCAGGGCGCGGGCGAGCGCCACCCGCTGCTGCTCGCCGCCGGACAGCTGCCGTGGCCGCCGGTCGAGCAGCGGACCGAGCCGCATCAGCCGGGCGGCCTCGGCGACCCGCCGCTGCACCTCCGGCTTGGGCAGCCCCTCGGCCCGCAGCGGGAACGCCAGGTTGTCCCGGGTCCGCAGGTGCGGGTAGAGCGCGTAGAACTGGAACACCATCGCGATGTCACGCTCGGCCGGTGGCAGGTCGTTGACCAGCGTGTCACCGATGCGGATGTCACCGGTGGTCTGCCGCTCCAGACCGGCCACCGCCCGCAGCGTGGTCGTCTTGCCGCACCCCGAGGGGCCGAGCATCACGAACAGCTCGCCGTCGCCGATGGACAGGTCCACGTGGTCGACCGCCACCGTCCCGTCCGGGTACCGCTTGTGCAGGGCGGTCACGTCGATGCCCGCCATCAGCGTCGCACCGCCCCGAGCGTCACACCGGCGACGAGGTGCCGGCGCACCAGGTAGGCGAAGACGAGCACCGGCAGGGCGAAGACCACCGAGGCGGCGGCCACCAGACCCCAGTCCACGGTGGTGCCGCCGATCAGGCCGGCGATGGCGGGCGGCGCGGTCCGCACGTCGTCGCTGGAGGTGAGGAAGATGGCGAACACGAACTCGTTCCAGGAGAAGATGAGCGCGAAGACCGCCGTCGCGGCGATGCCGGGGACGAGCAGCGGCAGGGTGAACTTCCAGAACGCCTGGAGGCGGGTGTAGCCGTCGAGCATGGCGGCGTCCTCGTACTCGGCGGGCACCTCGTCGACGAACCCCTTCATCATCCAGATGGTGAACGGGACGTTGAACGCGGCGTAGATGAGGATCAGGCCGAGCTTGGTGTCGATCAGCCCGACCTGCCGGTACATCAGGAAGATCGGCACCACGACCACCACGGGCGGCATGAACCGGGTGGACAGGATGAAGAACAGCTGGTCCTTCTTGGCCCGCAGGGCGAAGCGCGAGTAGGCCCAGGCCGCCGGCACCCCCAGCACGGTGGCCAGCACGGTGGAGACCCCGGCGACCACGACGGAGTTGAGGAACGCCACGGACAGCGCCGAGCGACCGCCGTCGGGGGCGACGAAGACGTCCCGGAAGTGGTCCAGGGTGACCTGGAAGTCGACGAACTTCGCCGGGACGGCGTAGACGTCGCGGTTGTCCTTGATGGACGTCTCGATCATCCAGAGCACCGGGAAGAGCATCACCACGGCCAGCGCGGTCAGCAGCGCGACCTCCAGCACGGCGCGGCCCCGGCCGCGACGGCGGCGGCGGGCGGGGGGTGGGTGGTCCCGGGCCGCACCGGTGGACCCGGCCACGTCGACGGAGACGGCCATCAGTCCTCCTTGAGCTTGTTCAGATAGCGCAGGTAGAGCTGCGTGAGGACGATGACGACGAGGACCATGAGGATCCCGTACGCCGACGCGGTGCCGGTGTTGAAGCCCAGGAACGCGACCTTGTAGACGTGGAACGACAACGTCTCGGTGGAGACGCCCGGACCCCCGCTGGTGAGGATGTAGACCAGGTCGAACAGCCGGAACGCCTCGATGGCCCGGAACAGCACGGCGATGAGCAGCAGCGGCCACACCAGCGGAAGGGTGATGGTGCGGAACCGGAACCACTCGGACGCCCGGTCGATCGAGGCGGCCTCGTACAGGTACTTCGGCACCGCGGTCAGGCCCGCCAGGGCGATCAGCATGATGAACGGGGTCCACTGCCAGGTGTCGACCACGATCAGGGACAGCAGCGCCGTCCGCTGCTTGGTCAGCCACTCCACCTGCCCGAGGCCGAGCGAGCCGAGCATGCTGTTGACCACGCCGAACTGCGCGTCGAGCATGAACCGCCAGAACAGCCCGACCACCACCGGCGACAGCATCATCGGCACCAGGAACAGGGTGGTCAGCACCCCCCGCCCGTGGGTGCGCCGGGAGATCAAATAGGCGATGGAAAAGCCGAGCACGGTCTGCAGGGAGACCGCGCCGACCACGTAGATCAGGGTGGTCAGCGCCCTCAGGTGGACCTGCGCCGACGTCAGGATGGCGGTGTAGTTGCCGAACCCGACGAAGTGCGCGGGACCGCCACGGGTGGCCGAGTAGTCGGTGAAGGACAGGTACAAGGCCCACAGCAACGGGAACACCGACATGCCGAGCAACAGCAGCAGCGCGGGGGAGACGAAGGCCACGGCGAGCCCGCGGTCGCCCAGTCGGCGGGACCGACCCGGCGCAGGCGGCGTCGCGGACGCCACCTGCCCGGGGTGGTCGGTCGTCGGGGGTGCGGGCTCACTCACAGTCCGCCGCCGCCCTTGCGGTTGCCGGAGTCGAGCACGCTCTGCTGCTCCCTGGCGATGTCGTCGAGCGCCTCCTTCGGCTTCTTCGCGCCGTTGAGCGCCGCGTTGACGTTGGTGTTCTCGATGTCGACGAGGCGGGCGTACTCGGGCACGTTCCACATGTCCCGCATCCGTGGCACCGAGTCGGTGTACACCTGGTTGAACGGTCCGGCGTTGAGGAACTCGGGCGACTGCAGGGCGTCGGTACGCGCCGGCACGCCACCGGCCGCGGCCCACTTCTTCTGGACGTCGGCCCGCTCGAACCACTTCATGAAGTTGAGGGCCTCCGCCTGGTTCGCCTTGGGGGAGTACGCCGACACGTGCATCCCCATCCCGCCGAGCGGGACCAGGTTCGTCTTCTGGGTCGGCAGGGTGGCGAAGCCCAGCTTGGTGAGGATCTGCTCCCGGGTGGTGCCGAGCGTCGACTGCTTCGGGTCGAGCAGGCCGCCGCTCGCGGCGATCCAGTTGAACGCGATGCACGCCTTGCCCTGGGCGACGGCCGCGTTCACCTCGTCGATGAACCAGTTGCCGGAGCCCTTGGCGGTCAGCGGCTTCATCTTGTTGACCAGGACGTCCATCGCCTCCTGGCCGGCGGCGTCGTTGAGGACGCCGTCGATCTTGCGGCTCTTGGCGTCCCAGAGATTGCCGCCGTAGACGCCGTTGACCGTGTTGTAGGTGACGGCCGCCGCGTCGGAGCCGTTGGCCTGGTGGAACGCCAGTCCGCTGACGCCCGGGTTGTCCGCCTGGCACTTCTCGGCGACGGAGATCATCTGGTCCCAGGTCTGCGGGGGCTTGTCGCCGATCAGGTCCTTGCGGTAGATCATCGTCCAGGTGTCGCCGAGCAGCGGCAGGCCGTACAGGCTGGCGTTCTCGTCGCGTTTGCCGGTCTCGGCCTGGGGGAACTGGCCGTAGGCCGCCAGCAGGTACGGGTTGTAGGCCTGGACGTCGATGTTCTGCTTGACGAAGTCGGTGAGGTCGAGGATGTTGCCGTTCGTCACGGCCTCGCCGATGTGTTGCGAGTCCAGGATCGGGATGTCGAAGTCGGTCTTGCGCGCGGCGAACTGGGTGAAGATCGCGTCGTGCCAGTTCGCGTTCGGCACGGTGTTGACCTTGATGGTCGCGTTCGGCCGCTCTTTCTTGTACTCCGCGTTCGCGAAGGCCTCCAGCGCGTGGGCGGGGGGCCAGTCGAACCAGATGAAGCTGAGGGTCAGCGGGTCCGTGGTGAGTTCGGGGATGGTCGCCGGCGCCTTGGGGGCGCTCGCCTTCGCGTCGTCGTCCCCGCTGTCGCCGCAGGCCGTGATGGTGGTGGCCACCAGCAACATGGCGGCGGTCGCCAACTGCACCTTCCGCACCGGAGCCGACATTCGTCCTGTTCGCCTGGGATGCCGCATCTTGTCGCCTGCTTTCTGGATGGGGACTTCTGAGCCTCGCTATGTGCTTCGCCGCGCGGTCGCTGGGTTGTTCGGGCCTGGTGCCGGGGGTGTCGCGGGGCCGACCCGCGGACCGGCGTCACGGGTACGCCGAGCGGGCTCGTCAGAGCTCGGGATGTTCGAGGTGCAACGATGGCGGGCGGTTCCGCGATGGTGCCGGACGGCGGGCGTCCGGCACTTTTCCTATACGATCCGGTGGGGGCGTCAGCATGTCGCAGCGTGGTGACCGATGTCAACAGGTTCCCGGGCACGCCAGAGAGGACCGCACGTCACGATGGACGACGAAGCGATGACCGCCCGGGGCCGCCGGGCCGGGCCGGGCGGACCGCCGCCGGGAAGGTCCGGCGGCCGGCTCGCCGACGAGGTGTACGACACGCTGCTCGGACAGCTGATGTCGCTGCGGATCGAGCCGGGCTCCCGGGTCACGATCGACGTCCTGGCCCGCGAGCTGGGGGTCTCCCAGACCCCGATCCGGGACGCCCTCAACCGGATGGAGGCCGAAGGGCTGGTCGTACGGGTGCCGCACGCCGGTTACCGGATTCCCCCGCAGATCACCCGGCACCGCTTCGAGGACATGCTCGAGGTCCGCCTCCTGCTCGAACCGGCGGCGGCCCGCAGGTCCGCCGAACGCGCGTCCTCGGCGCAGGTGGCCGGTCTGCGCCGGATGCTGGAGGAGATGGCGGAGCTGGAGGGGGGCGCCGGACCCACGGCCTACGGCGCCTTCGGGCTCCGCGACGCCGCCTTCCACGACCTCGTCGCCCTGAGCGCGGAGAACCAGGTCGTCCGGGAGGCGCTCGCCCGCCTGCACAGCCACGTGCACCTCTTCCGGCTGCACCACGACACCCAGGTCACCCACCTGGCGATGGCCGAGCACGAGGAGGTGGTGGCCGCGATCGCCGCGCGTGACCCGGACGCCGCCGCCTACGCGATGCGGCGGCACATCCTGCGCTCCGGCGAGCGGTTCCGGCGGTTGTTCGACGAGGCCGAGAGCGGGGACACCGTGGCGGTCAAGGCTTGACGGGCGGGCGGGGCCGAGGAATGCTGGCTCCACCAGATCGGATCGGATCTGATCTACCCACCACCGCCCCCTGGATGCGAGGAGAAGCAGGTGCCCAGAGCACTGCTCCTGACCGGCGACGCCGCCGAGGAACTCGACACCATGTACCCCTACTACCGCGTCCAGGAAGGCGGCTGGGACGTCGACGTCTCGTCCCGGACGATGCGGGACGTGCAGCTCGTCATCCACGAGTTCGACCCCGACTCCGACGCCTACGTGGAGAAGAACGGCCGGAAGCTGCCGGTCGACGTGCCCTGGGCCGAGGTCGACGTCGAACGCTACGACGCCCTGATCATCCCCGGGGGACGTGCCCCGGAGTGGATCCGGGTCGACGCCGACGTCCGGCGGATCACCGAGCACTTCTTCGCGCGCAACCTCCCCATCGCGCTGGTCTGCCACGGCGCGCAGGTACCCGCGGTGTACGGGCTGCTGAAGGGCCGCCGGACGGCGTGCTTCCCGCCCATCACCGGTGACATGGAGAACGCGGGCGCGACGGTCGTCGACGCCCCCGACGTGGTGGACGGCAACCTCGTCTCCTGCCGGGGCTGGCCCGACATGCCGCAGTTCGGCAGGGCGATGATGGAGGTCTTCACGAAGTCCGTCGACCCCGCGTCGGCATGACCCGAGCCGGCCTGCCCCGGTGACGGAGCTGCGGACGGTCGACGTCGACGGCTCCCCCGTCCACGTCATGGTCAGCGGCGGGAGCGGTGCCGGACCCACGGTGCTGATGCTGCACGGCTCCGGACCCGGCACCACCGGGTCCGGCAGCTGGGCCGCGACGGCGCAGGCGCTCGGCGGGTCCTGGCACCTGGTGGCCCCCGACCAGGCCGGGTTCGGCCGCACCCCCGTCCCGGCCGGCTCCCGGGGTGGGCTCCGGCTGTGGACGGCGCAGGCGGCGGGCCTGATGGACGCCCTCGGAGCCGGGACCTACGCCGTGGTGGGTCACTCCATGGGTGGTGCCGTGGCGCTGGCCCTGGCGGCCGCGCGCCCCCGGCAGGTCACCCGGGTCGTGGCGGTCTCGACGATGGGTGCCCCCGGGGCGCCGCTCTCCGCCGACCTCGACGCGATCTGGGCCGCCCCCGCCGGCCCGGCCGGGGCCCGGGACATGCTCAGCCGCCTCGTCCTCGACCAGGCGCTCGTGACCGACCAGGCCGTCGCTGACCGGGCGGCGGCGATGCGGGCGGGGGCGGCCGCGTACGCGTCGTTGTTCCCGCCACCCCGGGCGCGCTGGGCCGACGACCTGGCCCTCCCGGCGCGGACGCTGGCCGCGGTCCGCGCGCCCGTGCTGCTCGTGCATGGCGCCGACGACCGGGTCACCCCGCTCGGGACGGCCGCCCAGCCCCTGCTCGCCCACCTGGCCGACGTCCGGCTGCACGTGCTCGGCCGGTGCGGGCACGTGCCGGCGGTCGAGCACCCGCACGAGTTCCGGCACCTGCTGTCGTGCTTCCTGCACGACGAACGTGCCCCTGACCGCCGCGTGACCACGGCACCGCCCCGGCCCCGGCCCCGGTGACGTCGGCACCGCCCCGGCCCGGCTGACGCCGACACCGACCCGGGGCCGGGTGTGGTGGGACACCGCTGCCGGGCGTGGCGGTGGCGGCGCACACCGCCCGGGGCACACTGGGGCAGTGGGAGGTCACGAGTTCGGTGCCGCGGTGCGCCAGTTGCGGGAGAGCACGGCCCCGGCGGCCGTCGGGCTACCGGTCGGCCGGCGGCGGGTGCGGGGGCTGCGGCGGGAGGAACTCGGCGAACTCGCGGGGATGTCCGCCGACTACGTACGCCGGCTGGAGCAGGGGCGCAGCCATCCGTCAGCCGGCGTGGTGAACGCCATCGCCCGCGCGCTGCGCGTCGGGCGGGCGGAGTACGAGCGGCTCTGCGCGCTGGCCGGGTACGCCGCCGTGGCCGGCCAGGTGCCGAACGAGATCGGACCGGGCGCCCTGGGCCTGCTGGAGCGGTTCCCGGACACGCCGATGTTCGTCTCCGACGCGGCGATGAACCTGGTCGCGGTGAACAGCGCGTTCCTGGCGCTGGGGCACTGGGAACCCACCGGCGGGCCGTGGGAGTGGAACATCGCGTGGCGGACGTTCTGTGACCCGTGCCGCGCGTTCCGACAGTCCGCGACCGAGGCGACCGTGCACGAGGCGGTCCTCGTCGCCCGCCTGCGGAGCACGCTGCTGCGCTATCCCGGTGACGTGTCGCTCGCCGCGCTGGTGGACGAGATGCGCAGCCGCAGCCGTCCGTTCGACACCCTGTGGCGCACGCCCCGACCGGTGACGACCTACGCGAGCAGCGCCGCGTTCCACCAGCCGGTGGGTGACCCCGTCACCCTCGTCGGCAGTCTGCTCGCCATCCCGGGCGACGACCTGGCGGCCCTGCTGCTCACCGCGGCGCCGGGCTCGACCGACGCGGCGCGGCTCGCGGAGATCGTCGGTGGCACCGGGGGACCGGCCGTCATCAGGGTGGGCCAGTCCGGCCCAGGCTGAGCACGCCGGATCCTGCGAGATTGGGTGACGCCTCCAGCGACGCGGATCCGGTGGCCGCCTCCGGGCGACGTCGGGAAAGCGGACTGGACGCCCGCGCACCCCCGGCGGTGTCACCGGGGCCGGCCCGGGGTCGGGACCGCTGCGGGTACGAGGCACACCGACGGCACTCACGGAAGCAGGTTCGACGATGAAGGCAGTGCGGTTCCACGAGTTCGGCGGTCCCGAGGTGCTGCGCCAGGACGACGTCGAGCGGCCCGTCCCCGGTGCCGGTCAGGTCCGGATCCGCGTCGCCGCGACGTCGTTCAACGGCGTCGACGCCAACATCCGTGCCGGTTTCATGCAGGGTCCGATCCCGGTCGTGCTGCCGCACACCCCCGGCATCGACGTCGCCGGCACGGTCGACGCGGTCGGCGCCGACGTGGACGACGTCGCGGTCGGCGACCGGGTGATCGGGTTCCTGCCGATGACGGACGCCGGAGCGGCTGCGGAGTACGTGACCGCACCGGCGGAGATCCTGACCGGGGCGCCCAGGAGCATCCCGCTGGCCGACGCGGCGGCGCTCCCGCTGGTGGGCCTGACCGCGTGGCAGGCGTTGTTCGACCACGGCAAGCTGGTCGCAGGCCAGCGGGTGCTGGTCAACGGTGCCGGTGGCGCGGTCGGCGGCTACGCCGTGCAACTGGCGAAGGAGGCCGGTGCCCGGGTGATCGCCACGGCCAGCCCGCGCAGCGCCGACCGGGTCGCCGCCGCCGGCGCCGACGAGGTGATCGACCACACCGCCACCGACGTGACGGCGACGCTGACCGAGCCGGTCGACCTGGTGCTCAACCTCGCGCCGGTCACCCCGGAACAGCTCGCCGCGCTGGTGACGCTGATCCGGGACGGCGGGACGCTGGTCAACACCACCGTCTGGATGCCCGCTCCCGCCGACGAGGAGCGCGGTGTGCGCGGCATCGACCTGTTCGTCCGCAGCGACGCCGACCAGCTCGCCGACCTGGCCGCCCGGGTGAACACCGGCGAGCTGCGCGTCGAGGTCGCCCGGCGGGTGCCGCTGGCCGACCTGCCGGCGCTGCACGCCGACGCGGCCGGGGGCGCGCTGCCCAGCGGCAAGGTCGTCGTCGTGGTGGCCGATGCCTGATCACCCGCCGACCCGTCCGACCACGCACCGAGGGAGCCGACCATGACCCTTCCCGCCGACGACCCGTCCCGCCCGCTGACCGTGGCGGACCCCGACGACCCCGGTACGACGTACGTCTCGCTGGTGGGCAACACCTACGGGATGCTGATCACCGGTGCGCAGACCGGCGGCCGGTACTGCCTGATCGACATGCGGGTGCCCGACGGGGGCGGTCCGCCGCCGCACCGGCACGACTTCGAGGAGATGTTCACCGTCCTCGACGGCGAGATCGAGTTCACCTTCCGGGGGGAACGGCACACCGTACGGGCCGGGTCCACCATCAACGTCCCGGCCAACGCGCCGCACCACTTCCGCAACGTCTCCGGCGCACCGGCCCGGATGCTGTGCATGTGCACCCCCGCCGGGCAGGACGAGTACTTCACCCGGATCGGCGACGTCGTGGCGGGCCGGGACGCGCCACCGCCGGTGCTGACCCCGGACGAGCTGGCGCAACGCCGTCGCCTTGCGGTGGAACTGGCCCCGGCGTACCGCTGCGAGTTCCTGTAGCGGGCACTCTGCCGGCGGGGTCGGCGTGGACGCGACGCTCACGGTCGCAGCGACGCGGCCGACCGACGGCTCGGGGCGCAGGCCAGCACCACGTCGGCCGCCCGGGCCACCCCGCCGGCCTCGCTCAGGCGGCGACCCAGTCGTTCCGCGCGGTCGCGGAACCCGTCGTCGTCGAGCAGCCGGCGCAGCCCGTCGACGATCTGGTCCACGTCGGCTCCGTCGACGGACAGGCCGACCCCCGCCTCGACCACCCGGGCCGCCAGGTCGTGACAGTCCATCCAGAAGGGCAGGATCAGCAGCGGTTTGCCGAACACCAGGCCCTCGTTGACCGCGTTGCCCCCGCCGTGCCCGAAGAACACCCGCACCCGGGGATGCGCCAGCAGGCCCAGCTGCGAGGGCACCCAGCCCACCACCTTCAGGTTGTCGGGCGGGGGGTCGGGCAGCGCGTCGGAGAAGGCCGAACCGGCCGCCCGGGACACCTTCCACAGCACGCCGACGTCCGGGTCGAGCCGGGTACACGCCGCCGCGACGGCGGCCACCAGTTCACGGGTCGGGCGCATGACCGTGCCGAACCCGATGTAGACCACCGAGCGGTACGACTCGAGCCAGGCGTCGATCCCGGCGTCCCCGGAGCCCGCGGTGGTGGCGCGCGGCATCAGGGTACCCACCATGTGCAGGTGGTCGGGGGCCGCCGGGAACCGGTACTCGAGCCCGAACACGGAGAAGGACAGGACGGCGGCGGCGGCGTCCGCGTACCGCGACGGCACGGCCGCCGCGTTGGCGATGCCGGCCCTTCTCCGTCGGCGTGTCGCGGCCAGCATGGGGAGCAGGTTGCGCGGGCGGGCGTACGTCGCCATCGCCCCCAGCCGGAACGCCACGTTCGCGAGCCGCTGGCGGCGGCTCATCCGGAGCGGGAGCCCGGAGAACGGTGTGGGGAAACTCCACGGCAGCCGGTCGAGGTACACCCCGCTGATCGGCACCGGCACGCTCAGCACGTACGGCACGCCGAGGGTGACGGCCGCGTCGATGGCCCACGGGGTGCACAGGTCGATGACGGCCACGTCCGGCCGGACCCGGGCGAACTCCGCGACGGCCCGGTCGTACTGCTGCGCGGTGTACTCGTGGTCGACGTTCTTGTCGAGGAAGGCCGCGAGGTTGCGCAGCCGTGACGGGGAGCTCATCGACGCGAGTGTCGCGTCGTCCCACCGGCTCGGATCCAACGCGGCCTTGTAGTGGCCGAGCGACACGAAGCGCACCCTGTCCGGCCCCGGTATCCGCTCGACGGCGTCGCGTCCCTCCTCGGTGGAGGCGAACCACAGCTCGGCGACGCCGCGTTCGTTCAGCTCCTGCGCGATCTCCAGCAGCGGCCTGATCAGCCCGGTGCTGGGCAGCGACGCCAGGAGTACCCGGACCGCCCGCTCGGGCGGTCCGGCGGGCGGGGGGATCTCGTCGGGCGCAACGTTCATCGGGCGTCTCCCACTCCGGCTTTCCGTAGCTGTGGTCGGGCGGACAGTGGCCGAGGCCGGGCGGACGGCGGGTGGACGGCGGCCGTGGTCGGGGGGTGGACCGTGCCCGCCGTCGCGGGCGCTCTACCGGGGCAGCACCGGGAGCAGACCGGCCATTCTCGACCCGTCCCGCCGGCCGAGGACCGATTCCCAGTGTTCGATCATCTCGTCGAGCAGCGCCTCGAAGGTGTACTCCGGCTCCCACCCGAACGTCGAGCGGAAGAGCGAGGAGTCACCCCGCAGATAGGTGAGTTCCGAGGGGCGCATGAACCTGGCGTCCTGCACCACGTAGTCCCGGTAGTCCATGCCGAGTCTGCCGAAGACGTGCTCGCAGAGTTCCCGGATGGAGTGCGTGTGGCCGGTGGCGATCACGTAGTCGCCGGGCACCTCGTGATTGACGATCATGTGCATCCCGCGTACGTAGTCCTTGGAGTGGCCCCAGTCCCGGTGCGAGTCGAGATTGCCGAGCACCAGTTTGTCGGCGAGCTTGTGCCTGATCTGGACGGCCGTCTTCACCACCTTGTTGGTGACGAAGTTCGACCCTCGCCGCGGGCTCTCGTGATTGAACAGGATGCCGTTGACCGCGAAGAGGTCGTAGCTTTTACGGTAGTTGCGGACCGCGTGGTAACCGAAGACCTTGGAGCACCCGTACGGACTGACCGGGTTCATGGGTGTCGTCTCGCGCTGGAAGCCGTCCGGGTCCACCGAGTTGCCGAACATCTCCGACGAGCTCGCCTGGTAGAAGCGCGCCTCCGGGGCGACCCTCCGGTAGACCTCGAGCAGGTTCAACAGCCCGGTGGCGTTCGCCTGGACGGTGAACTGCGGGATGTCGAAGCTGATCCGGACGTGACTCTGGGACGCCAGGTTGTAGATCTCGTCCGGCGCGGCCAGTCGCATGCAGCGTTCGAGCGACGCGCTGTCGAGCAGGTCCCCGTATTCGAGATGCAGGTCACCGAGCGAGCCGATCCGGGAGATCTGGTGTTCCGGCACGGAGTTGCGGCGGACGATGCCCCAGACCTCGTAGCCCTGGGCGAGCAGGAACTCCGACAGGTAACTGCCGTCCTGCCCGGCGATCCCGGTGATCAGAGCCCTCTTCATGATAATCCCTTCAGACCTGTCGCCGTCTACTCGGTGGAAGGCACTTCGCCGGCGACGATGAACCTGCCCCGGTACCCTTTTCCTCTCAATTTCCGGATGATGATGTCCTTCAGGTTCGCGGTCAGGACGAGCGCGTAGTCCGGCTGCCGGTCGAGCAGCTCCTCATCGGCGGTCACCGGGATCAGCGAACCGGGGGCGAGTTTCCCCTGCTTCAGCGCCGAGCCGTCGGTGATGTAGTCGAGCAGGTCCGGTCGGATGCCGCAGTAGTTGAGGATGGTGTTCCCCTTGGCGGACGCCCCGACCCCGGCGATCGTCGCCCCCTGCGACCTGAGGTCGTACAGCAGGGACACGAGCCGGCGCTTCGACTGCGCCAACCGGGCCGCCCAGTCCGTGTAGGTGTCGATCGAGTAGAGACCGGCGGCGGCCTCCTGCGCGAGCAGCCGCTCGACGTTGGGCGAGACCGGGCGGACGCCGGTCCGGCCGGCGTAGACGAGGATGGAGCCGCCCTGGGTCGTGGTCTCCTCCACATCGAAGATCTCCAGCCCGTAGCGGTCGAACAGCACCGTCAACGGTCGCAGGGAGTAGAACCGGAGATGCTCGTGATGGATGAGGTCGTACTGCATCCCGGTGATGACGTTCTGGAGATGGTGCGACTCGCTCACGAAGACGCCGTCCTCGGCCAGCAGTGTCACGACGCCGCCCATGAAGGCGTCCAGCTCCTTGATGTGCGCGAAGGCGTTCATCGTGGTGATCACCCTGGCCGGTTGCCAGGTCGCGAGGATGTGCTTGGCGGTGGCCTCGGTGAAGAAGTCGACGATGGTGGGCACGCCCTTCGCCGTCGCCCCGGCGGTGGCCGACGAGGGGTCCACACCGAGCACCCGGACCCGTCCGCCGTACTGTTCGAGCAGGGTGCCGTCGTTGCTGGCGAGATCGACCGCCAGGTCCTCGGTCCCGAGCTGGAAACGCTCGACCAGCGAGGCGGTGAGCCTGCCGAAATGCGGTTTCGAGGCGGGATTGGATTCCGTCGTGTAGACGAAGTCCCGGAAGAGGAGATCGGGATCGACCTGGTAGCCGATCTGGGCGAGCCAGCATTGTCCGCAGACGTAGAGATCCAGCGGGTAGACGGTGAACGGCTCGGTCGCCTCGGCCGGTGTCACGAAGACGTCCGGCAGGGCGTGGTGCCCGAGCGACACGACGTGTACGAGTTTCCTGCTGGAGCAGATCTGACAGTTCATCCGGCTGACCCTCTCGCCCCGTGTGGCTTCTCGATCCTGGCTTCATGTCATGGCCGACGACGGCCCGGCGCGCACCGCCCGGTCGCGCGGTGCGGACCCGTCGGTCGAGTGGCCCGCCGCTGGTCAGCCACACCCCGCTGACCCGGTGAAGAGCAGGTGGTGCTCCGGCCGGGTCACCCCGCGCACCGCGGCCCCCACCCGGCGGACAGCGCTGCGGAAGGGCATGAAGGTCCCCGGCCACCAATGCCGGTGGTCAGCGTCCGTCTGGTCATGTCGCCCATATTCATCGGGCGACGGCGAAAACCGGAACCCCTAACTGGGTGGGACAGCTAGGGGGACCGTTCAATCGCCGCAGTCAATTCTCGTGGGCGCGCTCCTCCGCGGCGGACTAAGGGCTTTTCTAGGGGTCACGCACATCGACCGACACCGTATTGTCGTTACCGCGAGGGTCGGCGGGACGACCATTGCGTCTCTTTCCACCGGCCCGGCCCCCGATACGGGTACGCCGGCCGTCCACCCCCCGGGACGGCCGGCGTACCGCGCCGGGGCGTGGCCCCGTAGACGTACGGCGGGGAAGATCCGGATGCCGGATCCCGCCGGGGGCGTCCGAGCGGCGGACGCTTCAGGCCCCGGCGAGGATGCGGGCCACGACGCCGTTCACGTCGTTGCGGTGGTCGTTGAGATAGAAGTGCCCACCCGGGAAGACGAGCACCTCCGCCGCCCCGGTGGTGTGCGAGCGCCACCGGTGGGCCTCGGCGAGCGACACCCGGGGGTCGGCGTCGCCGGTGAGCACGGTGATCGGCGCGCTCACCGCACCGTCGGACCGCCCCCGGTACGTCTCGATCGCCCGGTAGTCGGCCCGGACCGCCGGCAGGATCATGCGCAGGATGTCGTGGTCGCCGAGCATGTCGTCAGCGGTTCCGCTCAGCATGCGCAGCTCCGCCACGATGCCGTCGTCGTCGCGCAGGTGCACCTGTTCGACGCGGCACGTCGACGGCGCCCGTCGACCGGAGACGATGAGGTGCCGAGGGCCGACCCCGAGCTCCGCCTCCATCCGTAGCGCCACCTCGAAGGCCAGCGCCGCGCCCATGCTGTGGCCGAAGAAGGCGACGGGCCGGTCGGCCAGGCCACGGACCGCCTCGAAGATCCGGTCCGCCAGCTCGTGCAGATCGTCGACGCAGGCCTCGAACCGGCGGTCCTGCCGGCCGGGGTACTGCACCGGCAGCACCTCCACGGCCGGCGTCAGACTCCGCGACATCGGGAAGAAATAGGTGGCCGACCCGCCGGCGTGCGGGAGGCAGAAAAGCCGGATTCCCGCCTCGGGAGACTGGTGGAATCGACGAATCCAGAGGCTCTCTTCCTCGGTCATCAGACGCGCTTTCCGGTCGGCCGTCGTGTTTGCCGCATATTCCTATCGCGTTCCCCGTCGCGGTCGCCACCCCTAGAAGACACGTGCCTGCGCAGCTTAGGGGTGTTGCGCCGATCGGCACTGCTCGTACGTTTCCTGACAGCGGATTCTTCCCGTCGAATTGCATTTGCCCGAGGAGGCGTGTCCGTGCGCACACCAGATGTTTACATCGGCGGGATGGGCGCCTTCCTGCCGCCGACGGTGACCGTGCAGGAGGCGGTCGACGACGGCCGCTATCCGGCGGAGGACGTGGAGATCCACCAACTCGGGGGCGCCGCGGTCGCCGGTGACCTGCCGGCGCCGGAGATGGCCCTGCGCGCCGCCCAGCAGGCGGTCAAGCAGTTCGGCCGCCCGGCGACCGAGCTGAGTCTGATGATCTATGCCAGCACCTGGCACCAGGGACCGGACGGCTGGCTGCCGCACGCGTACCTGCAGCGCCACCTGACCGGGGGAGAGGTCCCCGCGGTCGAGATCCGCCAGGGGTGCAACGGCATGTTCAGCGCCATGATGCTCGCGGTCGGCCACCTGCGGGCGGACGACCGCCACCGGCACGCCCTGCTGGTCGCGGCGGACAACTACGGCACCCCGATGATGGACCGCTGGCGGATGAACCCGGGCACCGTGGCCGGCGACGCCGGTTCCGCCCTCGTGCTCACCAGGGATCCCGGCTTCGCCCAGCTGCTCGCGGTGTCGTCGGTGACCGTGCCCGAGGCCGAGGAACTGCACCGGGGCGGCGAGCCGCTGTTCCCGCCGACCGCCACGGTCGGCCGGTCGCTCAGCTTCGCCGGTCGCTTCCAGCAGCAGGTGATGGCCCGCAGCGCCGGGATGGCCGCGCTCGCCAGGGCGCAGGAACTCATGATCAGTACGGTGGCGGACACGGTCGCCGAGTGCGGCCTGGCGCTGTCCGACCTCGACCGGGTCGCGTTCATGAACTACTCCCGCGAGGTGGTGGAGCAGCGGTGCATGGCGCCGCTCGGCCTGCCGATGGCCAGGTCGTCGTGGGACTACGGCCGGACGATCGGCCACTGTGGGGCCAGCGACCACGTCCTGTCGCTCAAGCACCTCGTGGACACCGGGCAGCTGCTCCCGGGCCAGCACATGCTGCTGCTCGGCACCGGGCCGGGAATCAACCTGGCCTGTGCCGTGGTCAAGATCCTCCGCACGCCGGAGAGTGCCTGATGACGAAGGTCACCGACCCCCGGCCGGCCGCACCGGTCGCCGTCGTCGGCGTCGGCTGCCGCCTGCCCGGGGACGTGCACGGGCCGGAACAGTTCTGGGCCCTGCTCGGCGAGCAGCGCAGCACCGTCGGCGACGTCCCGTGGGAGCGGTGGGCGCCGTACGCCGCCCACGGCGCGGAGTTCACCTCCGCCACCAGGCGGGCCATCGCCCGCGGCAACTTCATCACCGGCATCGAGGAGTTCGACACCGAGTTCTTCGGCATCACGCCGCGTGAGGCCGAACTCATGGACCCCCAGCAGCGGATCCTGCTCGAAGTCACCTGGGAGGCGCTGGAGCACGCCGGGATCGTGCCGCGTTCCCTGGCCGGCACCGACGCCGGCGTCTTCGTCGGCCTGTGCAGCGGTGACTACGGCAGCCGGTTGCTGGAGGACCTGCCCGGCATCGAGGCGTGGACCGGCATCGGCGCGGCCAGCTGCGGAACCGCCAACCGGATCTCGCACGTCCTCGACCTGCGGGGACCGAGCATCGCGGTGGACACGGCCTGCTCCGCCTCGCTCGTGGCGGTACACCTGGCCTGCCAGAGCCTGCGCCTCGCCGAGAGCACCGTGGCCATCGCGGCGGGCGTCAACCTGATCGCCTCCCCCGGACAGTCGCTGACCCTCGGCGCGGCCGGCGCGCTCGCGCCCGACGGCCGCTCGAAGCCGTTCGACGCCAGCGCGGACGGCTACGGCCGCGGCGAGGGATGCGGCGTCGTCGTCCTCAAGCTGCTCGCCGACGCCGAGCGCGACGGCGACCGGGTGCTCGCGGTGGTCCGGGGCAGCGCCGTGAACCAGGACGGCCACACCAACGGCATCATGGCCCCGTGCGGCGCGGCGCAGGAGCACGTGATGGTCCGCGCCTGCGCGCAGGCCGGCATCGACCCGGCCACCGTCGACTACGTCGAGGCGCACGGCACCGGCACGCGCCTCGGCGACCCGATGGAGGCGGGCGCGGTCAGCGCCGTCTTCGGCGCGGGGCGTGCCGACGACGAGCCCTGCCTGGTCGGGTCCGTGAAGTCCAACATCGGCCACCTGGAGGGCGCCGCGGGCGTGGCCAGCGTCATCAAGACCACGCTGGCCCTGCGACACGCGGTGGTGCCGGCCAGCCTGCTGCCCACCGGACCCAACCCGGAGATCGCGTGGGCCGACTCGGGGCTGCGCCTCGCGGAGTCGGCCGAGCCGTGGCCGCGCCGGCCGCACCCGCGCCGCGCCGGTGTCTCCGGCTTCGGCTACGGCGGCACGGTCGCGCACATCGTCATGGAGCAGGCACCGGAGACCGTCGTCGAGCCGGAGCACCGCGACGACGACGAGGTGCGGCTCTATCCGCTGTCGGCGGCCGGCGGCGCGGCGTTGCGGCAGGCCGCGGCCGAGTTGGCCGAACACGTCGACAGCCGCACCGACGTGCCGCTCGACGCGGTCGGGCGAACCCTGGCCCGGCACCGTACGCACCAGTCCCACCGGGCGGGCATCGTCGCCGGTGGCCGGGCGGAACTGGTCACCGGCCTGCGCCTGCTGGCCGCGGACCGGCCGGCCGACGGGGTCGTCACCGGTGTCGTCCGACCGGGACAGGCCCCACGGCGGCGACTCGTCTGGGTCTTCTCCGGGCACGGCTCGCACTGGAGCGGCATGGGGCGGGAGCTGCTGGCGACCGAGCCCGCGTTCGCCAGGGTCATCGACGTCCTCGATCCGGTGTTCGCCGCCGAGAGTGGATTCACCGCCCGGGAGCTGATCCGCAGCGGCACCTTCGAGACGGTCGACCGCATCCAGCCGATGATCTTCGCGATGCAGGTGGGTCTGGCGGCCCTGTGGCGCAGCCGGGGCGTCACCCCGGACGCCGTCATCGGCCACTCGATGGGCGAGGTCGCCGCCGCCGTCACCTGTGGCCTGCTGAGCGTCGAGGAGGGGGCGCGGGTCTCGTGCTGGCGCTCGCGCCTGCTCACCCGGGCCGAGGGCCGGGGCGACATGGTGATGGTCTCCCTGTCGTTCGACCAGGCCGCAGAGCGGCTCGCCGGGCGGGCCGACCTGTCACCGGCGATCGCCGCGTCACCGGTGTCGACCGTGCTCGCCGGTGACCTGCCCGCGGTGCAGGAGGTGCTCGACACCTGGCCGTCCGAGGGCATCGAGGCCCGCCGGGTCTCGGCCCGCATCGCCTTCCACAGCCCGCACATGGATCCCCTCCTGGAGGAGCTGACGCAGCTGTGCGCGGGGCTGCGCCCCGGCCGGCCGACGATACCGATGTACTCCACGGCGCTGCCCGACCCGCGCGCCGTCCCGTCCAGCGACGGCCCGTACTGGGCGACCAACCTGCGTCAGCCGGTGCGGCTCGCGGCCGCCGTCGGCGCCGCCGCCGCCGACGGCTTCGACGCCTTCCTCGAGGTGTCCGCGCACCCGCTGATCGCCCACTCGGTGGGCGAGACGCTGGCCGAGCAGGGCATGGACGAGGCGTTCACCGGCATCTCGCTGCGTCGCAACCGCCCGGAGGCACGGACCTACCTCGCGGCGGTGGCGGCGGCGCACTGCGCCGGCATCGACGTCGACTGGTCGAGCCTGCAACCCGGCGGCTTCCTGACCGACCTGCCCACCACCGCCTGGCAGCGACGGCGACTGTGGCGTGAGACCAGCGACGGAACGCAGACCCGGCAGCGTGGCCACGACGTCGAGAGCTACACCCTGCTGGGCACCAGGCAGACCATCGCGGGCAGCCCGACGGTGGTGTGGCGCACCGGGCTCGACGACGACAACCGGCCGTACCCGGGCAGCCACGCGCTCAACGGCGTCGAGATCGTCCCCGCCTCGGTGCTGGTGAGCACCTTCATGGCGGCCGGGGCGGACGCCGCGGGACGGCCCGCGCACCTCGGCGGCCTGGTGATGCGTCAGCCGCTGATCACCAACGACCACCGGGAACTCCAGGTGGTCCGCGACGGCGGCGCGCTGCGGCTCGCGTCGCGGTCGCCGGCCGGCGACACCTGGCTGGTCAACGCCCAGGCCGAGATCGCGACGGACATCGACGTCGACGGCGGCCCGATCGGACCGGACGTCGGCGACGACGCCGGGTTCGCCGACCCGGGGCTGGTCCGGGAACGCCTGGCGGCCGTGGGCGTGCCGGCCACCGGCTTCGAGTGGACCGTGCAACGGCTGCGGCGCGGCACCGGGGTGCTCGTCGCGGAGGTGAAGGCGCCACACGGCCGTACGGGCGTCGGAAGCTGGGCGGTCGCCTTCGACGCGGTCATGTCCATCGCCCCGGCGGTGTTCCCCGGAGCCCCGCTGCTGCGGATGGCCGTCGACACCGACCTGATCGCGGTCGACGGCGACGCACCGGAAACGGTGACGGTCACCGTGCTGCTCGCGGACGAGCGCCTCGGCCTCACCCACGCGGTCGTGACCGACCCGACCGGCCGGCGCATCGCGCGGGTCGACGGCCTGCGCTACACCGAGATCGGCGAGACGGCACCGGCGACCGATGCGCGGCGCGCGGTGCACGCGACCGTGTGGCGGCCGCCGGACGGCACCGCCGCACGTCCCGCGGCCCGGACCGCCGTCCTGGTCGGTTCCGGGCTGGCCGGGCTCGCCGACGGGCTCTCGGCCGTGGGCGTCACGTGTCACACGGCGACCGACGCGGCCGGTGTCGACGCCCTCGGCCCCCACCTCGACGCGACGGCCGAGGTGCTGGTGAGCCTGGTCGACCACGTCCGCCCGGTGAGCGTGGCCACCGGGCTCGCGCAGCGGGAACTCGACGCCGTGGCCGAGGCCCTCTGCCGGCTGCCGCAGGAGCGCCGCCCCCGGCTCTGGTGCCTGACCTCCGGTGTCCGGGACAGCAGTCACTCGGCACACGTCCGGCAGGCGCCCCTGTGGGGCCTGGTCCGCGGCCTGCGGGCCGGACGTCCCGGCCTGCGGGTGGCCGCCGTCGACCTCGGTCCGACGTGGGACGGGTCGGCGGCGGAGGCGTTCCTGGCGGCGCTGGACCGGGCGGCGGACGAGGACGTGCTCGCGCTCGACGCCGACGGGCCGGCGGTGCCGCGACTCACCCGGGTGGACCTCGACGGCACCGGCGCACCACCCCCGGTACGCGCCGACGGCACGTACGCCGTCGTCGGGGCCTTCACCCCGGCCGGGACCGCCGCCGCGCACTGGCTGGCCGGGCTCGGCGTCGGGCGGCTGGTCCTGCTCGACGACACGGCGCTGCCTCCCCGCGCGCAGTGGGACTCCACCGGGGACCTCGGTGCGGAGATCGCCGTCGTCCGTGCCCTGGAGGGGCGCGGTGTCGCGGTCTTCACCGCCACGGTCGACGCGGCCGTCTGGGCCCGCACCGGCAGCCTCGTGCCCGAGGTGTGGGACCTCCCACCGGTACGCGGTGTGGTGTACGCGGCGCCGGACACCCCCGCCCCGGACGTCCGGGCGGCCCTCGCGGTGATCGACTCCCTGCACGCGGCCCACCCGCCGCAGGCCCTCGACTTCCTGCTCTTCACGGTGCCGCTGGAGGCCCGGGTGTGGCCCGAACCCGGCGACGCGAGGGCGGCCGTCGCCCCGTACGTCGACTCGCTCACCGCGCACCGGGTGGCGAGCGGCTGCCGGGGGACCTGGAGCATCGGCTGGCCGACCGGCGACCTGCCGGGCACCGCCGCGGTGGATCCGGGCCTGGTGTTCGAGGCGGTCGGACACGCGTTCGGCCATGGCCCCGGCGCGTACACGGTGGTCAGCCCGACGTCCGGGGACGAACCGCGACCACCGCTGCTCGCGGCCCTGACCGCCGACGAGGGCCCGGCCGCCGACGGCCCGGCCGACGCCGCCGACCCCGGGGCCGGCAACCTCGACGGCCTCCCGCCGGACGAGCTGCACCGGGTCGTCGCCGACGAGACCGACCGGCTGATCGCCGGCGAGATGCGGCTGGCGGCCGGCGAACTCGACCGGCGGCGGCCCCTCGTCGAGCAGGGCATGGACTCGGTCATGACGGTGGTCGTCCGTCGACGGCTGCAACGGCGTTTCGGCCACGACCTGCCCACCACGCTGCTCTGGCAGCAGCCGACGGTGACCGCCATCGCGGGGTTCATCACCGAGCTGCTGCTCGCCGCGCGCCCCGGATCCGGGGACGGCGAGATCCTGGCGAAGGGAGCCTGACGTGGGCGACGACGGTACCCGGGGCCGGCTGCTGTTCACCAGCCTGCCCAGCGCGGGACTGATCAATCCGCTGCTGGCGATCGCCCAGGAGCTGGTGCGACGCGACGTGGACCTCTGGTTCGCCTGCACCGACGAACGGGCGGCGGAGATCCGCCGGGTCGGCGGGGCCGGCGGCGGGACCGTGCGGTTCGTCTCGCTCGGCCGCTACCGCCCCCACCTCTGGCCGGCCAACTGGGACCAGGAGACCCTGCGGGCGATGACCACCGGTCGGCGGGTACGCGACTTCGCGGCGTTCATGGACACGAACGTCGACCACGGGTACACCGAGGAGCTGTACCGCAGGGCGCTGGCCGCCATCGACGAGGTCCGGCCCGACCTGATCGTGGCCGACTCGTGCACCGGCTGGGCCATCGACGCCGCGATGAAGCGGAACGTCCCGTACGTCCTGACGATCGCCGTGCCGGTCAGCAGCTTCTACGTGGACACGCTGCCGTGGAGCTACCCGACGCCGGGGTCGGGGCTGCCGGCCCGGATGTCGCCCCGGCAGCGGGTCGAGAACGTGCTCTTCCGGCTGGGCACCCGGGCGGTCCTGGCCAGTCCCCGGCGGCTGCGCCCCTCGCTGGCGGCGCTGCGCCGCCGCCGGGACGAGGGACTGCCGAACGCGGCGGGTCTCCCGTCGCACTACGCCCGCGCCGCGGCCGACGTGCTCGGCTGCTCGGTGTTCGGGCTGGAGTACCCGTTCCCGGCCGCGTCGCCGAACCTGCACATGGTGGGCGCGGTGCTGCCCGGCGACTCCGGCCAGGTCACCGCGGATCCGTCCCTGGACGCCTGGCTGGACGCCCACCCGTCGATCGTCTACATCGGGTTCGGGACCTTCATGCGTCCCTCGGCGGGTCAGGTGGCCGCGCTGGTCGAGGCGGCCCGCCGGCTCGGTCCCCGGCACCACGTGCTGTGGAAACTCGACGAGACCCGGCAACGGATGTTGCCCGCCAACCTGCCGCCGAACCTGCGGGTCGAGGCGTGGCTGCCCTCCCAGCTGGCCGTCCTGGCGCACCCGCACGTGCGGGTGTTCTTCAACCACGGTGGCGGCAACGCGTTCCACGAGGGGCTGGTGCACGGCAAACCGTTGCTGGTCATGCCGTTCTGGATGGACTGCAACGACTTCGCCGCCCGCGCGGCCGACAGCGGCGCCGGGCTCGTGGTGCGCAACGTCGACACGCCGGACATCGACGACATCGTCTCCAAGATCACCGAGCTGGTGACGGATCCGGCGTACCGGCGACGCGCCGAGTACTGGGCCGGCGAGCTGCGCTCCGCGGGCGGCAGCGCCGCCGCGGCGGACCTCATCCAGCGCCGGCTGGGCCTGCTCGGCACGACGGCCGACGCCGCACCCGCAGACCGAACCCCACCGAGCTGACCACGCAGGAGGAACCGTGTCGCGCCGAGCATTGATCACCGGCATCACCGGCCAGGACGGGTCGTACCTGGCCGAGCATCTGCTGGAGCAGGGGTACGAGGTCTGGGGCCTGGTCCGGGGCCAGGCGAATCCGCGCCGGTCACGGGTCAGCCGCCTGGTGCACGATCTGCGTTTCGTAGAGGGGGACCTGCTCGACCAGAGCAGCCTGATCGCCGCCATCGACCGGGTCCAGCCCGACGAGGTCTACAACCTGGGCGCGATCTCGTACGTGCCGCTCTCCTGGCAGCAGGCGGAGCTGACCGGTGAGGTCACCGGCCTCGGTGTGCTGCGCATGCTGGAGGCGCTGCGGGTGGTGTCGGGCGTCGGCTCGTCGGGCACACTCTCCCGGCAGGTCCGCTTCTACCAGGCGTCGTCGTCGGAGATGTTCGGCGAGGTTGCCGAGACCCCCCAGTCCGAGAGCACCGTCTTCCACCCGCGTAGCCCGTACGGCGTCGCCAAGGCCTACGGGCACTTCATCACCCGCAACTACCGGGAGTCGTTCGGGATGTACGCCGTCTCGGGCATCCTGTTCAACCACGAGTCGCCGCGCCGGGGCCTGGAGTTCGTCACCCGGAAGATCTCGCACACGGTTGCCAAGATCAAACTCGGCATGGCCGGTGAGCTCAAACTCGGCAACCTCGACGCCCGGCGCGACTGGGGCTTCGCCGGTGACTACGTGAGCGCCATGCACCTGATGCTCCAGCAGGACGAGCCGCGCGACTACGTGGTCGGCACCGGCGTCGTGCACTCGGTGCGCGACGCGGTCCGGATCGCCTTCGGCGCGGTCGGCCTGGACTGGTCGCGGTACGTGGTGGTCGACGAGGAGTTCGTCCGCCCGGCGGAGGTCGAGACGCTGTGCGCCGACCCCACCCGGGCTCGGGAGGAACTCGGCTGGCAGCCGAAGCTGAAGTTCGAGGAGCTGATGACGATGATGGTCGAGGCGGACCTGGCCCACCTCACCCACGCCCAGAAGTACGACGAGTACTCCGCGCACGTCGACTGGTGACGGTGCCCGCACGGTGACGGCCGGCCCGGGAGGGACCGGCCGGCACCGTGCGGGCACCGGCAACGCGGTGCCCCGGGCGTCAGCCCGCCGACGGCCGGCTCTGCTCGCCGGGCTGAACCGGCTGCGCCCCACCGGGTACCCGACCCGGCCCGCCGGGACCGTGCCCGTCCGGACCGTGGCCGTCCGGACCCTGCCCGTCCGGACCCTGCCCGTCGGTTCCGTGGCGGTCCGCCTGCCCGCCCGGACCCTGATCGCCGGGACCGGGCCCGCCCGGACCCTGATCGCCCGCGCGTCGCGGTCCGGGCGGCATGCCGAACTGCGACGCCAGTGGACGGTTCCTGAGCAGCGCCACGGTCAGCAGGATGAGCACCGCCACGGGTACGGTGAGGGCGAAGATGTCGCCGGTCGCGACCGCGTAGGCCTGGGCGATGACGGCGCGGACCGGCTCCGGCAGGGATCCCAGGTCCGGAAGGCTCCCGCCGGCGTCGCCGGTGCCGCCGCCCTGCGGCGACCGGGACTCGATCACCGACCGGACCCGGTGGGCGAGCACGGCGCCGAGGACGGTGACCCCGACCGAGCCGCCCAGGCTCCGGAAGAACGACAACGTCGACGTCGCCACCCCGAGCTGCCGCATGTCCACCGAACTCTGCGCGACCAGGACCAGATTCTGCATCAGGCTTCCGACACCGAGCCCGAGCACGACGACCGCCGCCACGAACCACCCGAGGCCGGAGTTCTCGTCGACCATGGCGAGCATGACCGCGCCGCCGCCGGTCAGCACGGCACCGGTCACGAGGACCGCCTTCCACTGGCCGGTGGAGGTGATGAGGTGTCCCGCCACCGTGGACGCGACCACGACGCCCAACGCCAGGGGAAGACTCAGCAGGCCGGTCTGGCCGGGTGACAGGCCCTGAGCCAGTTGCAGGTAGGGCGGGACGAAGACGGACGCGCCGAACAGCACGACACCGACGAGCATGCTGGCGAGGGTGGTGAGGACGATCGTCCGGTTGCGGAACAGGCTCAGCGGCAGGATGGGCTCGGGACTGCGCGCCTCGACCAGGACGGTCAGCCCGAGGGCCACCACACCGACGGTCACCAGCACGACGGTCCACCCCGAGCGCCAGGCGAACACGTCACCGGCCAGCGAACACCAGACGAGCAGGGCGCTGGCGGCGACGACGATGAGGGCGGCGCCCAGGTAGTCGACGTGCACCTGCCGGCGCGTCGTGGGCAGGTGGAAGGTCCGCTGCAGGACGATCATGGACAGCAGCGCGAAGGGTGCGCCGAAGAAGAAGCACAGCCGCCAGCCGAAGCCGGGCACCTCGGCCAGGGCCCCGCCCAGCGGCGGGCCGACGATGGTCCCGACGGCGAAGACCGCGCCGAACAGGCCCATGTACTTGCCGCGCTCGCGGGGCGGGACGATCACCGCCATCACGACCGGCACCATCGCGGTGAGCCCGCCGGCCCCGACGCCCTGCGCGACCCGGCTCACGATGAGCACCCCGATCGAGCCGGCGGCCCCCGCGACGAGCGACCCGATCAGGAAGAGCCCGAGAGAGGCCTGGAGCAGCCACTTCTTGTGGTAGAGGTCGGCGAGCTTGCCCCACAGGGGGACCGAGACGGTCATGGCCAGCAGTTCCGCCGTGACGATCCAGGTGTACGCCGACTGCGAGCCCCCGAGCTGCGTCACGATGCTCGGCAGCGCCACCGTGACCACGGTCGGTGCCAGGACCGCGACGAACATCCCGAGCAGCAGCCCGTTGACGGTCATCATGACGCTCTTCGCCGGCACGGGCTGCTGTCCCGGTGCGGTGGGTGATTCCGGCACGGTGCTCATCGCGCTCCTTCGTCCGCTCGATCGTGGGCTGCCCCGACGGTGCAGTCCGTGGTGTCGCGGTCGCCCAGTTGCCGCAGCACGGCCGGCAGATCGCCGCGGTGCAGCACGCCGAGCCGCCTGGTGGTGCGGGTCAGGGCGACGTAGAGGTCGCTCAGGCCGCGTCGGGACTCGCTGACGATGCCGGCGGGGTCGACGACCAGCACCGAGTCGAACTCGAGTCCCTTGGCCTGCCGGACGTCGAGCACCACGACGCCCGCGCCGAGGGAGACGCCGTCGCCGACGACCACCTCCGCCGTCGTCCCGTCCCGGATGGCGTCACCGAGCGGGTGGACCAGCTCGGTCGGCGTGATCACGGCGACCTGCCCGCCGCCGACCGCCGCGCACTCCGCGCGGACCGCCTCGGGCACGGCCAGCCGGTAGCTCTCGACCTGCCCGCGCCACGGGGTGATGCCGGAGGTACGGGCCGAGCGGGGCGGCTTGAGCTCGGGGCTGATCGCGGCCAGCACGTCGGCGGCGACGGCCATGACCTCGGCCGGCGTCCGGTAGTTGACGGTCAGCTCGGTCATCCGCCACCGGTCCGCGACGTACGGCGCGAAGACGTCGCCCCACGTGGTGGTTCCGCTCGGGTCGCTGGTCTGCGCGACGTCGCCGACCACGGTCATCGAGCGGCTCGGGCTGCGACGCATGAGCAGCCGCCACACCATCGGGGACAGCTCCTGCGCCTCGTCCACCACGATGTGTCCGAACGCCCAGGTGCGGTCGGTGGCGGCCCGCTCGGAGACCGACAGGTAGCCGTCGTCGTCGTGCCGGTCGGCCAGCGTCGACGCGTCGATCAGGGCGGTGGCCTGGAGGACCTCCTCGTCGATCTCGTCCTCCTCGTAGTTGAGGATCTGCAGCACGCCCTGGGCGTACTCCAGGTCGGCCCGCCACTGCGCGGCCTCCCGCGCCCGCTCGGCCCGGTCGTCCCAGCCGAGCAGCTCCGCGGCCTCGTCGAGCAGCGGTACGTCGCCCGGGGTCCACGGTGCCGACGGGTCACGCCGCAGCAGCTCCCGCTCGGCCGGAGCGAGGTCCGGGGTGGCCGCCTCGATCCGTTCCGGCGAGGCGTAGAGGTCGGCCAGGAGCTGCTCCGGCGTGAGGATCGGCCACAGCTCGTGCAGGGCCCGGTGCACCTCCGGCGACCTGCCCAGGTCGAACCGGATCTGTTTGATGTCCTCGTCCGCCAGCAGGTGGCGGCCGATGAGTGAGGCGACCTGGTTGGTCAGTGCCTCGATGATCTCGCGGACGAAGTACGGCCGGGCCTCGTTGTGCGGGCGCAGCGTGTCGCGGGCCAGCCGTTTCGCGTTCGCGGTGAGCTTGTGGGTGAGCCGCAGCCGGTCGCCCTCGAAGAGCACCTCCTTGACCGGGGGGGTCTCCTGGCGGTCGTAGACGGCGTTCGCCATGACCTGCACCATCGAGATGCGACCCTTGATCTCGGCCACCTCGTCCGGCTCGCTGCCGGTGGCGACCACGCCCGGGTAGAGGTCGCCGACCATGCAGAGCAGCGCGCCGGTCTCGCCCAGCGACGGCAGGACCTGGCTGATGTAGCGCAGGAACGTCGCGTTGGGGCCGAGGATCAGCGCCCCGCGCTTCTCGAGCCGCTCCCGGTGCGCGTAGAGCAGGTACGCCACCCGGTGCAGCGCGACGGCCGTCTTGCCGGTGCCGGGGCCGCCCTGCACGACCAGCACGCCGTTGATGTCGGCCCGGATGATCTCGTCCTGTTCGGCCTGGATGGTGGCGACGATGTCCTGCATCCGGCCGGTGCGGTGGGCGGTGAGCGCGGCCATCAGCGCGGCCTCGTTGGTCAGCGAGGTGGTGCTGTCCGGCGGGGCGCTCTCGACGTCGAGGATCTCGTCGTCGACGCCGGTGACCGTACGGCCCTTCATCCGTAGTTGCCGGCGTCGGCGCACACCCTCCCGGGTGATCGCGTTGGCCAGGTAGTACGGTCGGGCGGCGGGGGCCCGCCAGTCCATGAGCAGCGACGACTGGTCGTCCTCGTCGACCAGCCCGATGCGGCCGACGTAGCGACGCTCACCGTCGTCCATGTCCAGCCGGCCGAAGCACAGCCGCTCGTCGATGCCCTGCAACTGCCGGATCCGCTCCCGGTACAGGGTGGCGGAGGCGTCCCGCTCGGCGCGGGCCGACGGGTTGCTCGCGTTGTCGAGCTGGGTCCGGGTCAGCCGCTGCGTGGCGACGTCGCGCAGCTTGTCGACGTGGCGGTAGAGCATCGCCACGTAGCGGCGCTCGTCCTCTAGCGTGTCGTTGGCGGAAGCGGCGAACGCTTCCGAGGGAACTGTTGACAACAGCGCCACCCCATGGTAGGATTTAAAGCACAGGACTTTTGTGCTTCGTCCACATGCTACCGCACTGCCCGGTCTCCTGTCGCGCCTGACGGACGTCGCGCGCCGTGAAATCCCCACCCTCCATTCCGATCGGCAATTCCGCCGGTCTTTCCCGGCGCGGAAGAATCCACCGGGTAAACGCGATGAATCCACCGCGCGGCCAGGGGTGCTATTCATGTTCCACCCCTAGGTGAGAACGAATCACACCGCGCTTGTAGGGGTTACCGCTGCCCGCCGCCGCCTCTTAGAGTCCGCATTGATCCGGCAGTTCGGCCGCGCGGAACAACGCGATCAAGGGGTGGCGATGACGGTACAGGAGCATGGGATCGCTGCCGGGCACGTGTTGCTGCTGCGATATCTGAACCGGGCCGCGATCCTGTGTGGACAGGATTATGTCACCGGCTCGGACATCGACACCGCGATGCGCCTCGGTTGCGGTCTGACCGCCGGCCCACTGGCCATGGTGGACGACATCGGCCGCGACCGGGTGCTGGAACTGATGGCGGCGGCAGCCGTGCCCCCGGCGCCACTGCTGACCACCCGGGCATGGCCGGGTCGGCCCGACCGGGATTCTCCCCGTTCCGGCCGACCCGCCGCGCCGGAACCGGTGGCCGCCGCGGTGCCGTCCTCGGTCGGCATCGTCGGCTCGGGGACGATGGCCGTCGGGATCGCGCAGGCCCTCGTGGTCCACGGCCTGCGCACCACCCTCGTGGCCCGCCGCGACGAACGGGCGGAGACGGCCCGGCGTGGCGTCGCGGCGGCGCTCGACAAGGCCGTCGCCCGTGGCCGGGTGGCCCCCGCGACGGCCGCGGAGGCTGCCGGCCGGCTCCGGACGAGCGTCGCGCTGGACGACCTGGCCGACTGCGACCTCGTCGTCGAGGCGGTGGTGGAGGAGGAGGACGCCAAGCGTGCGGTCTTCGCCGCCCTCGACCGGGTCTGCCGGCCCGGCACCGTCCTCGCGACCACCACCTCCAGCCTGTCGGTGGCGGACTGCGCCGCGGCGACCGGCCGCCCGGCCGACGTGGTGGGGATGCACTTCTTCAACCCGGCGTCGGTCATGAGGCTGGTCGAGGTCGGCCACACCCCGCACACCGCCCCACGGACCACCGGGGTGGCCCGCGCCCTCGCCCGCCACCTGGGCAAGGTGCCGGTCTGCTGCCCGGACAGGTCCGGCTTCATCGTCAACTACCTGCTGTTCCCCTACCTCAACGACGCCGTCGGCATGGTGGAGCGCGGCGAGGCGGGCGTCGCGGAACTCGACCGGGAGATGGAGGAGGCTCACGGCTTCCCGCTCGGTCCCTTCGCCCTGCTCGACACCATCGGCCTCGATGTCTCCCTCGCCATCCTGCGCCGCCTGCACCAGCAGTTCGGCGACCCGGCGACCCGGCCCGGGGCGATGCTCACCCGGCTCGTCGCCGAGGGCCGGCTCGGCCGTAAGACCGGAGCCGGCTTCCATGCCCAGCGCCCGGGCCGGGGGGCAGCCCGATGAACCGGGCCTTCGTGGAGACCCTGGAGTCGGTCGGGACCGGCCGCGCCGCCGTCGAGGCGCTCCCCGTGCCGCCGAGCTACCGGGCGGCCGTGCTCCTGGAGGAGGAGCAGGAGATGTACGCCGCGGTCGCGGTGGCGGACCGGCAGCCCGGCAAGGCGCTGCACCTCAGGGAGGTGGCGACCCCCGAGCCCGGGCCGGGCGAGGCGCTGGTCGCCGTCATGGCCAGCTCGATCAACTACAACACCGTGTGGAGCGCGCTGTCCGCCCCGGTGCCGACGTTCCGGTTCCTCAAGCGGTACGCCCGCACCGGTGGCCTCGCGGCCCGGCACGACCTGCCGTACCACGTGGTGGGTTCCGACCTCTCCGGAGTCGTGCTGCGGACCGGCCCGGGGGTACGCCTGTGGCACCCGGGCGACCGGGTGGTCGCGCACTGCCTCTCGGTCGAGCTGGAGGAGCCGGAGGGCCACGACGACACGATGCTCGACCCGCAGCAACGGATCTGGGGGTACGAGACCAACTTCGGCGGCCTCGGCGAACTCGCCCTGGTCAAGGCCAACCAGCTGATGCCCAAGGCGGCGCACCTGACCTGGGAGGAGGCCGCCGCGCCGGGACTGGTGAACTCCACCGCCTACCGGCAGCTCGTCTCCCCGCACGGCGCGGTCATGCGGCAGGGCGACAACGTGCTGATCTGGGGCGCGGCCGGTGGCCTGGGGTCGTACGCCACCCAGTACGTGCTCAACGGGGGCGGCACCCCCATCTGTGTCGTCTCGAACGCGCAGAAGGCCGAGATCTGCCGGGCGATGGGCGCCGCCGCCGTGATCGACCGCAGCGTCGAGCGGTACCGGTTCTGGGCCGACGACCAGACCCCGGATCCGCGCGAGTGGCGGCGGCTCGGCGAGCGGATCCGCGAGCTGACCGGCGGCGACGACCCGGACATCGTGTTCGAGCACCCCGGGCGGGAGACGTTCGGCGCGTCCGTCTACGTCGCGCGGCGGGGCGGCGTCATCGTGACCTGCGCCTCCACCTCCGGTTTCCGGCACGAGTTCGACAACCGGTACCTGTGGATGCACCTCAAGCGCATCGTCGGCTCCCACTTCGCGAACTACCGGGAGGCCTGGCTGGCGAACCGCCTGGTGACGCGGGGCCGGATCCATCCGACGCTGTCGGCGGTCTATCCCCTCGACCGGGTGGGTCAGGCGGTCGACGAGGTGCACGGCAACCAGCACCACGGCAAGGTGGGCGTGCTCTGCCTCGCCGATGAGGGAGGGGGCGTCTCGGACCCGGAGACGCGGGCCCGCCACGAGAACGCGATCAACCGGTTCCGGACCGTCGGCCCCGTCGCCGCCCCGGAGAAATGAGGCTCCGCAGATGACGACGGCCGAGCTGAGCGACGCGGCGGATCCGGGCACGGACGATCCCCGTGCCCCGCTGACCCGCCTGGCGCGACTGGCCGACCCCGGTTCCTTGCGGCTCTTCGGTCCGCACGACGCGGTCCGGGCCGGGCACGCCCGGATCGGCGGCAGCCCGGTCGTGCTCTTCTGCACCGACGCCACCCGGGCCGGCGGCTCGCTCGGCGTCGAGGAGAGCACGCAGATCGTCACGGCCATCGACCTCGCGGTGCGGGACCGGCTTCCCGTGATCGGGCTCTGGCACTCCGGCGGAGCCCGGCTGACCGAGGGCATCCAGTCGATGGACGGGGTCGGGCGGATCTTCGCCGCGATCATCCGGGCCTCCGGGCGGGTGCCGCAGATCTCGGTCGTGCTGGGTCCGGCGGCGGGTGCCGCCGCGTACGGCCCGGCGCTCACCGACATGGTGGTGATGGCCGACGCCGGCCGGATGTTCGTCACCGGCCCCGACGTGGTCCGCTCGGTCACCAGCGAACAGATCGACATGGAGGGGCTGGGCGGCGTCGAGGCCCACGGGCGCAAGTCCGGCGTCGTGCACGTCGCCGCCGCTTCGGAGACCGAGGCGTACGCCGCCACCCGTCACCTCGTCGGGGTGTTCACCCGCCCCGGCTGGTTCGACCTGTCCTCGGTCACGGACGACGCGGGCCTGGTCGACGTCCTGCCGGCGTCGGCACGACGCGCCTACGACGTCCACCCGCTGATCGCGCGCCTGCTCGACGGGCCGGGTGACGAGGAACCCGCCTTCCTGGAACTGCAACCGCGCTGGGCGCGCAACATCGTGGTGGGCTTCGGTCGTCTCGCGGGTCGGGCGATCGGCGTGGTGGCCAACAATCCGCTGCACCGCGGCGGCTGTCTCGACTCGCTCAGCGCGGAGAAGGCGGCCCGGTTCGTCCGTACCTGCGACTCGTTCGGCATTCCGCTGCTGGTGCTGGTCGACGTGCCCGGCTACCTGCCCGGCGTGAACCAGGAGTGGGGCGGGGTGATCCGGCGCGGCGCCAAGTTGCTGTACGCCTTCGGGGAGGCGGTCGTGCCCCGGGTGACCCTCGTGGTGCGCAAGTCGTACGGCGGCGCCTACATCGCGATGAACTCCCGCTCGCTCGGTGCCACCACCGTGCTCACCTGGCCGGACGCCGAGGTCGACGTGATGGGTCCGGAGGCGGCGGTGGGCATCCTGCACCGGCGGACCCTGGCTGCCGCGCCGGAGGCCGACCGGGAGCGTCTGCGCCGGGAACTGGTCACCGAGCACCGCCGCATCTCCGGTGGCACCCGGCGGGGACTGGCGCTGGGCATGATCGACGAGGTGATCGACCCGGCCGCGAGCCGCCGGCGGATCGCCGAGGTGTTGGCCACCGCCGCGGCGGGCCGGGGCGGTCACGGCAACATTCCCCTGTGACCGCGGCCGGGCGCCGTCGACCACGCGCGTCGACACCGGGCGGTCACCCCGATGCGGCCGGCGACGCGTCGGGGCGGACGTGCCGGGCCCGGACACCAGGCGGAACCCGGGGCCGCCGTCCGGGACGAGGCGGCCGGTGGGCGCGTCCGGCATGGTGCCTCCGTGGTCGTCTGGTCCGGGCTGCTCCGGCGCGCGGGGCCGCATCGAAGCTAACCTCGGACGCGACGGTCGTTAACCCCTAGACCCGCCGGGCCAGGGGTACCACAATCTGGTACGCAGTACCCGGTTCCGGCGTTTGCCCTGCATGCCGGGTCATCGCCGCCCTTCCCGAGCCAAATATTGTTGCTCTGGGTGATGCCTGGCACACCGACAGCGAGTAGGTTGGTCTGACTGACTGATCAGCGTCAATCTGGGAGGGGGATGTCAGGGTTAGCTGTACTGACGTCCGATCGGCCCGGTGTGGTGACCCGTGGTGTGGGCAAGTGCTTCTACCGTCAATGATTAACGTCAATGTAATATGCTGTGCGTCCAATACGTGTCGGGGAGTTGGGTAATTCGTCGTTACCTCGTGTGAACTGGGAAAACATGGCCCCTATGGTTGCTGGGATCTAGGGGTTACCCCTGCCGGGTCGGCGGTGATAGTCATTACCTCGGTATGTCCCGTGGCGACGATCGACCAAGGATGTGGTTGTCTTGATGGATAGCAGAATGGCTGCGATCGGGGATTTGACAAACGCGGCGGGTGTGGACGACGAGGCTACCCTGCGAATCGCGAACCGGTTGCAGCACCACTACGTCCTGGAGTTGCTGTACCAGGAGATTCTGCTGGACATCCTGCCGTACGACGGCCGGGCGGAACTGGTCGTGCAACACGACCTCGAGATCGCCCGCCACGTGGTCGGCTACCTCGTCCGCGCCGAGCGGGACACGGTGACGGTCGAGCCGCTGCCCTGGAGCCAGGACCTTTCCCGGGCCGGTGCCGCCGACGCCGACGTGCGCATCCACCAGGACCTCCCCGCCTTCGCGGGGATGCTGCGCGCGGTCTTCGGACCCGCCGCCTGCGGCGACCCGGCGCAGCTGGCGGACATCCTCGCAACCGGCGACCGGGGAACCGGCCTGCCGTGGGGCGAACTGTTCGCGAACCGGAGCCGCCGCAACGCCGACCTGGCCGGTCTCGCCCTGCGTTTCGGGTCCGACAAGTGGGGCGCCCGCTGGTACGCCCGCCAGTACCAGCGCTTCTTCGAGGCCTACCGCGACCGGCCGGTGCGTATCCTCGAGATCGGCATCGGCGGCTTTCAGGAGGCCGATCGTGGCGGCGCCTCACTGGAGATGTGGAAGCGCTATTTCCCGAGGGCGCTGGTCTTCGGGATCGATATCGAGGACAAGCGCTTCCTGGAGACGCAGCGGCTCCGCACGTTCCGCGGCAACCAGGCCGATCCCGAATTCCTGGCCACGGTGCTGGAGGAGACCGGCGAGCTGGACATCGTCATCGACGACGGCAGCCACTTCTGTTCCGACCAGATCAGGTCCTTCGAGTACCTCTTCCCGAGGCTCGCCGCCGACGGCCTCTATGTCATCGAGGACATGGAGACGTCGTACTGGCCCGGATTCGGCGGGTCGAGCAGCGACTTCTCGAATCCCACCACCGGCGTCGGCTATCTCAAGGAGATGGTCGACGGCCTGAACTACGAGGCCCTGGTGTCGGACACGACCTACCGGCGCAGGCCGACCGATCGCAGCGTGGTGGGCATCCACTTCTTCCACTCCATGGCGATCATCGAGAAGGGCGTCAACGAGGACGGCGGTCTCGGCGCGATGATCCCCGACGAGGTGAAGCGCCAGGGGCCCCGCTACCTCATGCCCGACTATCCGGTGCCGCCGGAGTTCGAGTCCGCCCCGGACGCGGCGAGCCCCTCGACCAGTACGTCGAAGAAGCCGGTGGCCAGCGGCCCGAAGACCCCCACCGGAACCCGGCCGGCCGCGGCGGACAAGCCGGGGGTAAGCGCGACCAGCGGCAAATGACAGCTGCGGCCGCCGGTGCCGTCGGGCCACCGGCAACCGCAGCGACATACGGGGAAGCGGGATGTCCATGACGCTGACAGAGCGAACCAACGAACTTCTTGCCCTCGACGAGATGCTCTCGGCATGTCGGAGCGGAGTGGGCCAACTGGCTCTGATCAGTGGACCGGTCGGTTGCGGGAAGACGGAGGTGCTGGACGCGTTCGCGGAACGGGCGCTGCGGGCCGGCGCGCTGCTCTTCAGCGCCACCGCGAAGAGGTCCGGGGCCGAGGTGCCGTTCGACGTCCTGGTGCAGCTGTTCGGGGCGGGCTCTGCCCCGGGGCGGCTCCGGGCGCAGATGGACAAGCTCGTCGACGCCGTCCCGTCGACGAACCCGGCGGAGGTCGCCGGCGCGCAGGCGTTACGCGTCCTCTATGCCGAACTGCTGACCTGGACCGCCGACCGCCCTGTGGTGATCATGGTCGACGACGTCCAGTGCGCCGACCGGGAGTCCCTGCGGGAACTGCTCGACCTCGCCTCGCGGTTGCGGCGGACCTCGGCGCTGCTCGTGTTCACCCAGTCCGACGACGAGAACGCGGCGACCGCGTTGGTCCAGGCCGAGCTGTTGAGGAACGACCACTGGCGACGTATCGACCTCACCCTGTTGTCGGGCGAGGGGGTCGCGGCCCTGGTGCGTGCCCAGACGGACCCGGCCGCCCTGCCGCTGTCCGGCGCGGACATCCACCGGCTCACCGGAGGCAATCCGCTGCTGGTCCGCGCGCTGCTCGACGACCTGCGCGGGGCGGATCCACGTCGTCCCGACGTCGCGTTCGGTCAGGCCGTCGTGGCCTGCCTGCACCGCAGCTCGCCGGACTCCCTGGCCGTCGCGCGCGGCATCGCGGTCCTGGGCCGGCCCACCGGCGTCCCGCTCCTGGCCGACCTGGTCGAACTCGGCCGGGAGCAGACCCGGACCGCGCTGCGCCGGCTGGAACTGGCCGGGCTGGTGACCGGCGGGGACTTCCGCAACCCGGCGAGCGGGGCCGCCGTCCTGGCGGACCTGTATCCCCACGAACGGCGCAGGCTGCACGAACGCGCGGCCGAGCTGCTGTACGTGCAGGGCGCCTCGGCCTCGACGGTGGCCCGGCACCTGCTGGAGACGGACGGGACGCGGCAGCGGTGGACCCAACGCCTGCTGCGCGAGGCCGCGGAGGTCGCCATCGCCTCCGACGACCTCGACTTCGCCTGTGACTGTCTCAGCCTGGCGTTCGAGAGCTGCCCGGACGACCACGAGCGGGCCTCCGTGCTCGCCCGGTTGGCCGGGGTCGTGTGGCGGCGCAACCCGGTCGCCGCCGTCCGCCACGTGTCCCTGCTGATCGAGCCGTCCCGCCGCGGCCTGCTCTCCGACCGGCAGGTCAGCGCGGTGGCGAGGTCGCTGGTCTGGCACGGCATGACCGGGGAGGCGATGGAGGTCATCGACGCGACGGGCCGTACCGGCGGGGCGGGTGGCGAGCGGCGCGACGCCGAACTCGGCATGATCCGCCGGTGGCTGCGGTCCTGGCACCCGCCGCTGTCCAGGATGGTGCCCGAGGTGCCGCGGCGACCGGGGACGCCCGACGGTGCGGAGCTGGCCGACGAGCACCTGCTCGGCGCGGCGCTGCTGTCGGAGGTGCTGACCCGTGGGGCCGTGGACGTCGTGCGCCGTGCCGAGGACATCCTGCGCGGCTGTGGCTGCGAGGTCGACGAGGCCACCCTGGAACCGGCCGAGTCGGCGTTGCTGGCCCTGCTCTACTCCGATCACGCGGACCGGGCGCTCACCTGGTGTGATCCGCTGCTCGCGGCGGCGGCGGAGCGCTACGCGCCGACGTGGAACGCCCGGCTCGAAGCCGTCCGTGGGGAGATCGCGCTGTACCAGGGCGACCTGCCCGACGCCGCCCGGTACGCGCGTGCCGCCCTCGACCGGATCGCCCCGCGCGGGTGGGGCGTCGCGGTGGGGGCACCCCTGGCCACCGTCATCCAGGCGACCACGATGATGGGGGACCTCGACGCGGCCGGTGCCTACGCCAAGGCACCGGTGCCGCAGGAGATGTTCAAGACCCGGTTCGGTCTGCGCTACCTCTACGCGCGCGGCCTCTACCTGTCCGCGTGCGAGCGCTGGCACGCCGCGATGACCGATCTGCTGACCTGCGGGGAACTGGCCGCCGAGTGGGAGATGGACGTACCGGCCTTCGTCCCCTGGCGGGGCGCCGCCGCCCGGGTGTACCTCAAGCTGGGGGACCGGGACCGGGCACAGAAGCTGGCCGGGGCGCAGCTGAAGGGAACCCGGCAGGGGCTGACCCGGACGGCGGGCATCTCGCTGCGCGCCATGGCCGCCTGTAGCGGCACCCACGGACGCCTGCAACTGCTCCGCGAGGCCGTCGAGGTGCTGCACGCCTGCGGCGACCGCTTCGAACTGGCCAGCGCGCTGGCCGACCTGCACCAGGTGCACCAGGCGATGGGGGAACGGCAGCGGGCGAACGCGGCGTTCCAGCAGGCGCTGCGACTGGCGACCGAGTGCCGGGCCGAGCCGCTGCGCCGGAGCCTGTTGCACCAGTCCTCCGACGAGCACGCCGAATCGATGGTGACGAAGCAGCCCAACGGCGGGCTGGTGAAGCTGAGCCGGGCCGAACGACGGGTCACCGCCCTGGCGGCCACCGGGCACACCAACCGGGAGATCGCCCAGAAGCTCTACATCACCGTGAGCACCGTCGAGCAGCACCTCACCAAGGCGTACCGGAAGCTCAAGGTGACCAACCGGGCCGACCTGGCGGCGGCGTGCATGCCCACCATGGCGGATTCGGCCTGACCGCCGACTCCGGCGCACCGGGTCTGGGGCACGTAGGGGTTGGGCATCGAATTATGCCTGAATAGGGTCAATGAGGCATGACCGGGATCGATGTCCCGGCCGCAGATCCCGAGAGAATGGCGGACGCGATGCCGAAGGTGATTGTCATCGGTGGTGGCCCCGGCGGTTCGACCGCCGCCGGGCTTCTCGCACGGGGCGGCACGGAGGTCAAGCTGCTCGAACGCGCGGAATTCCCGCGCTATCACATCGGGGAGTCCATCACGACCTCCTGCCGCGCGATCATCGATTACGTCGGGGCGCTGGACAAGGTGAACGCGTGTGGTTTCACCTCCAAGACCGGCGTGCTGATGCGGTGGGGCCGGGAACAGGACTGGGTCATCGACTGGACGGCGCAGTTCGGGTCGGACACCCGCTCCTGGCAGGTCGACCGCGAGATCTTCGACAAGGTGCTGCTGGACAACGCGGCTGACAGCGGTGCCGAGGTCGTGCAGCAGGCCACCGTCAAGCGCGTCCTGTTCGACGGTGACCGCGCCGTCGGCGTCGAGTGGCAACCGGCCGGCGGTGAGCTGCGGGTCGAGACCGCCGATTACGTCGTCGACGCCTCCGGCCGCGCCGGACTCGTCTCGGCCCAGCACTTCCACAACCGACGGCCGCACGAGATCTTCCGCAACGTCGCCATCTGGGGATACTGGGAGAACGCCGAACTGCTGCCCGGGAGCCCGGCCGGGGGGATCAACGTCATCTCCTCCCCGGACGGCTGGTACTGGCTCATCCCCCTGCGTGACAACCGCTTCAGCGTCGGGTTCGTGACGCACAAGACGAATTTCGTGGAGCGGCGTCGGGAGTTCGACTCGCAGGAGGCGATGCTCACCGCGATGATCGACGAGTCGGACACCATGAGGCGGGTGCTCGCCCAGGCGACCCAGCTCCCCGACGTGCGGGTGGAACAGGACTTCTCGTACGCCGCGGACAAGTTCTGCGGTGACGGCTACTTCCTGGTCGGCGACTCGGCGTGCTTCCTCGACCCGCTGCTGTCCACCGGGGTCCACCTGGCCATGTACAGCGGCATGCTGGCGGCGGCGTCGATCCTGTCGCTGGACCGGGGTGAGGTCAACGAGCCGGAGGCGCAGGCGTTCTTCGAGTCGCTGTACCGCAACGCGTACCATCGCCTCTTCACCCTGGTCATCAGCTTCTACCAGCAGCACGCCGGCAAGGACCGGTACTTCGCGCTGGCCGACACGCTGAGCCGGGGCGAGCAGGGCGACGGTACCCGGAGCGCCGACCTGGCCTTCGGTGAGATCATCGCCGGCCTCACCGACCTGCGGGAGGCGGCCGACCGGGCGGGCAAGGCGGCGGCGCCGATCGCGGAGACCATCGACGCGGCGGCGACCGGGGGCGCCAAGCCGGTGCAGGAACTGCTCGGCGCCGCCGAGCAGGCCCGGCGGCGGGCCGAGGAGGCCGCGCCGAACCACCGCCTGACGATGGCACCGATGTACATCGACGCCAACGACCTGTACGACGCGGCCAGCGGCCTCTACCTGGTGACCGAACCGCGGCTGGGCATCAGCCGGGTGAGTTCGGGAGCGACGGTCCCGGCCGGCTGAGTCGTCGCCGCTTCCCCGGGTGCGCCCGCCCGCCACGGCGGGTGGGCGACCCGGTCAGGACCATCGCCGAGGCCTCCTGCTCCGCCCTCTTCCCGCCCCTGCCGCGCGGTGTGCGACGCCTCCCGCGCCGGAACCGGTGGTGCCGGGCGGGGAGCCCCCGGCACCTGGGCCGCACCGCCGACGTGCTGACGCGTGCCCCACCGCCGGGACACGCGTCAGCGCCTGCCGGGGCCGGGCTCAGTCCCACCGCACGGGCAGCCGGTGCACGCCGTAGATGGTCATGTCCGCGGCGACCTCGACCTGCTCCGCCGGCACCGCCAGGCGCAGGTTCGGAAAACGCGCGAAAAGCCGGGTGTACGCGATCCGCATCTCCATTCTCGCGAGCTGGGCACCCAGACACTGGTGCGCCCCGTGGCCGAACGCGAGATGGCCGGCGGCATTGCGTCCGATGTCGAACGTGTCGGGTCCGGGGAATTTCTCCGGGTCACGATTCGCCGCGCTCAGGGAAAGCGTGACGCTCTCGCCCCCACGGATCGTCACGCCATCGATCTCGACGTCTTCGAGAGCGGTCCGGACCGGTCCGATATGGATGATGGTGAGATAGCGCAGCAGCTCCTCCACCGCCCCGTCGGCCAGTGTCTCGTCCGCCGTGAGAGCCGCCAACTGCTCAGGCGCGGTCAGCAACGCGAAAGTGCCCAACGCCAGCATGTTGGCGGTGGTCTCGTAGCCCGCCGAGAACAACAGGAACGCCATGCTCTTGAGTTCCTGCACCGTCAGTTCCGGCAGCGCCGCCAGGCTGCTGAGCAGATCGTCGGCCGGTCGTGCCCGCTTGTCCAGCACCAGTTCCTCGACGAAGCGGTCGGCGCTGCGGTGCGCCGCGACGATGGCCTCCACCGACGAGGTCATGTTGAGCAGCGTGGCCACGTCGCGCTGGAACTGTTCCCGCGCCGCGTACGGCACGCCGAGCAGCTCGCAGATCACCTGCGAGGGGATCGGCATCGCGAACACCCGCAGCAGGTCGGCCTGGGTGCCGGAATCCGCCATCGTGGCCAGCTGCGCGTCGACGATCTCCGTGATCCGCGGCTCCAGCTGCCGGAGCCGGCGCACGGTGAACTGGCTCATCAGCAGCCGGCGGTACCGGGTCTGCTCGGGTGGGTCCAGCCGGATGAAGTTGCCCGGGTCGGCCGGCACGCGTGGCTCCGGAACCGGCAACGGAATCGGGGACCGCAGGAGTTCCTGCCGCGAGCTGAACCGGGAGTCGGCAAGGACCGAGCGGGCCGCGGAATGACTGGTGACCAGCCATCCGACGTGGCCGTCAGGAAATGTCATGGGTGAGACCGGACAATTCCGTCGCAGTTCTCCCAGCGGTTCGGGTGGATCAAACGGCGAATTGCGCGCGGTCGGCAGCGCGGGTGCTTCTGGTACTACCCCGGTCATTTACGCTCCCCAGTCGAGATGGTCGAACCATAGCGATCCGAGCGTAGAGCCGAAGTGACGTCCGTCAGTACTCCGGAAAATTCTTGCCCAGTCCTTAGGGGTTTTCTTAGGGGTGTCCGGTCGGTAGCCGCCGTGTGAGGCTCGATCTGCGTCGTGGTCATTTGAGAAGGAGCCGTGGTAGCGGATGTACGCCAGCCCTGCAGAGCATTCCCTGCCGTGGATCCTGCCCGGAACCGGCTCACCCGCCCGGCGGGCGCGCATCATCCGGGACCTCCTGTCGACCGGGGACCACGCCCCGCCACGGGAGGTGGCGCACGCCCTGGCGCGGCTCGCCGTCGAGCGCGGTTCCCGGACCTCCCGTACGGCCGTCGTCGCCGACGCGCACGACGACCCGGCCGCGACCCTGGACGCGCTCGCCGCCGGCGGGGACACCCCCGCACCGGTGGTCGGCGAGCCGACCGACGACGACCGGGTGGCGTTCGTCTTCCCCGGTCAGGGCGCCCAGTGGGACGGCATGGCCGCGGAGCTGCTGGACACGTCACCGGCCTTCGCCCGACGCGTCGACGAATGCGCGCAGGCGATCGAGCCGTTCGTCGACTGGCCCGTCGGCGACGTGCTGCGCGGCCACGCGCCGGCCGACCTGCTCCGACGGACCGACGTCGTCCAACCCTCGCTGTACGCCGTCACCCTCGGCCTGGTCGAGGCCTGGCGGGCGGTCGGCGTCGAGGCGTCCGCGGTCATCGGGCACAGCATCGGCGAGGTGCCCGCCGCCGTCGTCGCCGGCGTGCTCGACCTCGACGACGGCGCCCGGGTCATGGCCCGCTGGAGCCAGGCCCAGCAGACCCTGGCCGGAGCGGGCGCGATGGTATCCGTCCTCGCGCCGCCCGATGCCGTCCGCCGGATGCTCGACCGCTGGGAGGGCCGCCTCGTCGTCGGCGTCGTCAACGGCCCCACCTCGGTCGTCGTCACCGGCGACGCCGACGCGGCGGACGAGTTCCGGCGGGCCTGCGACGAGCGGGGCATCCACGCCCGCACCGCCGCGGTCGCCCACGCCGCCCACTCGGCGCACATCGACCGCATCGTCCCCCGGATGACGGCGGACCTGGCCGGCATCCGTCCGCGTCCGGCCACGCTGCCCATGTTCACCGCCGCGCTCGGCGGACCGCTGGGCGCGACGCCCGCCGACGTCGACTACTGGTGCCGCTGCCTCCGCGAGGTCTCCCGCTTCGACCTGGCCACCGAGGCGGCCCTGGCCGCCGGCTACCAGCTCGCCCTGGAGGTCAGCCCGCATCCCGTACTCACCGCCGCGATGGTGCAGACCGCCGAGCGCGCGGACCGTCCGTTGGCCGCCGTCGGCTCGCTGCGCCGTGGCCAGGGCGGGCTCCGCCGGCTGACCACGTCCCTGGCCGAGCTGTGGGTGGCGGGCGGACCGCTGGATCCGGCGGCGGTCTACGGCGACGCCGCCGCCACCTTGCCCGCCGACCTCGGCCGACGGCTCTACGAGCGACCGGCCGGGGACACCGTGCCGGGGCCCTCGACCCTGGCTGCCGAACTGATCCTCCTGGACCGCGCCGAGCAGCGGGAACGCCTGGTCGACCTGATCCGCCACGAGTGCGCCGGGCTCGGCGTGGACACCTTCGCCGAGGACCGGACGTTCAGCCAGCTCGGCTTCGACTCCGTCACCGGCATGGCCGTACGCGACCGGGTGGTGGCGGCGACCGGACTACGGATCCCGGTCACCGCCATCTTCGACCACCCCAGCCCCGGCCGCCTCGCCGAGTTCCTGCACACCGAACTCGTCCCCGGCTGGGAGGACACCCCGGCCGACGGGGCCGCCCCGGAGCCGGCCGACGACGACCCCGTCGTCATCGTCGGCTGGGGCTGCCGCCTGCCCGGTGGAGTGACCGACCCCGAGGAGCTCTGGCCGCTGCTCGTCGAGGGTGCCGACCTGGTCGCCGAGTTCCCCACCGACCGGGGCTGGGACAGCGAGGCCGCCCACCACGAGCCGCCCACCGGGCCGGGCCGCTACTACCAGCGGGAAGCCGGCTTCCTCTACGACGCCGCCCTGTTCGACGCGGACTTCTTCGGCATCTCCCCGCGCGAGGCGCTGGCGATGGACCCGCAGCAGCGCCTGCTGCTCGAGACCACCTGGGAGACGATCGAACGGGCGGGCATCGACGCCACCACCCTGCGCGGCAGCCGGACCGGGGTGTTCGTCGGCGCCATGGGCATGGAGTACGGCCCCCGGCTCGACGAGGGCTCCGGACACGAGGGCTTCGCCTTCACCGGCAACACCATCAGCGTCATCGCCGGCCGCATCTCCTACACGTTCGGGTTCGAGGGTCCGGCGGTGACCGTCGACACGGCGTGCTCGTCGTCGCTGGTCGCCCTGCACCTGGCCGTACAGGCGGTACGACGGGGCGAATGCCCGCTGGCGGTGGCCGGCGGCGTGACCGTGATGCCCAGCCTCGGCATGTTCATCGAGTTCAGCACCCACGGCAACCTCGCACCGGACGGGCGGTGCAAGTCGTTCGCCGCGGCCGCGGACGGGTTCGGCCTGTCGGAAGGTGCCGGCGTGCTGCTGGTGGAGCGGCTGTCGGACGCCCGGCGCAACGGTCACCGGGTGCTGGCCGTGGTGCGGGGCTCGGCCGTCAACCAGGACGGCGCGTCGAACGGGCTGACCGCCCCGAACGGCCCCGCCCAGCAGCGGGTGATCCGTCAGGCGCTCGCCTCGGCGGGCCTGTCGGCGGCGGACGTGGACGTGGTGGAGGCCCACGGGACCGGAACCCGGCTCGGCGACCCGATCGAGGCGCAGGCCGTCCTGGCGACGTACGGGCAGGATCGTGACCGGCCGCTGCTGCTGGGGTCGATCAAGTCGAACATCGGCCACACGCAGGCGGCCGCGGGCGTCGCCGGGGTGATCAAAATGGTCCTGGCGATGCGCCACGGTGTGGTGCCCCGGTCGCTGCACGTCGACGCGCCGAGCCCACAGGTGGACTGGTCGGCCGGTGCGGTGGAACTGGCGGCGCGCACCGGTGACTGGCCGCGGGTGGACCGTCCCCGTCGCGCCGGAGTCTCGTCCTTCGGGGTCAGCGGTACCAACGCGCACGTCGTCCTGGAGCAGGCGCCGCGGACCGTGGCGGAGCCGGCCGTCGAGGTCGACACCGACGGTCCGACGGTGTGGACCGTCTCGGCACGATCGGCCGGCGCGCTGCGGGCACAGGTCGGCCGGCTGGCCGCGTACGTCGAGCGGCGGCCGGAGGTGTCGGCGCAGGCCGTGGCGTCCGGGCTCGCCGCGCGGGCGGTGCTGCCCCACCGGGCGGTCGGGGTCGGCGTCTCGGTCCCGGACCTGCTGGCGAGCCTGCGGGCCGCACCGCAGCCGGCCGCCACGGGCGAGGCGACCGTGGGGTGGCTGTTCCCGGGTCAGGGGTCGCAGCGACCGGGAATGGGGCTGGGCCTGGCGGCGCGCTTTCCGGTCTTCGCGCAGGAGTTCGCGCGGGTGTGCGGCCTGCTCGACGAGTTCCTGCCGCGACCGTTGCGTACGGTGGTCGCCGAGGGTGGCCCGCTGCTGGACCGGACCCGGTATGCCCAGCCGGGTCTGTTCGCGGTGCAGGTGGCGCAGGTGGCGCTGCTGCGTTCGTTCGGCATGCGGCCACGGGTGCTGGTCGGGCACTCCGTCGGGGAGTACGCCGCGGCGGTCACCGCCGGGATCCTGGACCTGGCGGACGCGTGCCGCATGGTGGCGGCGCGGGCGGCCCTGATGGACGCGCTGCCCACCGGTGGGGCGATGCTCGCCGTGCAGGCCGGCGAGTCGGCCGTGGCGGGCCTGGGGCTGGACGTGGCGGCGGTCAACGGCCCGGACCAGGTGGTGCTGTCCGGCACGGAGGCCGCGGTCGACGCCGCCGCGGAGCGGTTGACGGCGGCCGGGGTACGGGTACGCCGGCTACGGGTCTCGCACGCGTTCCACTCCGGGTTGATGGAACCCGTGCTCGCCGACTTCGCCCAGGTGGCCGCATCGGTGGAGTACCGGCCCGCACGGGTGCCGATGGTGTCCAGTCTGGACGTCGGCGCGGAACTGACCGAGCCGGACTACTGGGTGCGTCAGATCCGGCACACCGTCCGGTTCGCCGACGCGTTGGCCGCGGTGGACAGCGGTACGTGTGTGGAGGTGGGGCCGGACGCGACGTTGACGGCGATGCTCCCCGACCGCCGGGTGGTGCCGGTGTCGCGCCGGGACGCCGACGAGGTGGTCACCTGGCTGACCGCCCTGGGCACCCTGCACACCGCCGGGGTGACGGTGGACTGGACACCGGTGTCGCCCGCCGTGACGGCACCCGACGACCTGCCGACGTACGCGTTCCAACGGCAACACTTCTGGCTGCCGCCGCGACCCGTCACGGCGGCGGCCCCGGACGGCGACAGCGGGTTCTGGGAGGCCGTGGAGCGCGGCGAGATACCCCTCGACGAGAACCTCGCCCCCCTGCTGCCGGCCTTCACCGCCTGGCGGCACCGGCAGCGGGAGGAAGCCGAACTGCGCCGCTGGTGCTACCGCGAGACGTGGACCAGCGTGCCGCGGCTCGACCGCACCCGACGCTCCGGCCGCTGGCTGGTGGTCACCGACGACCGCGACCCCGACGCCTGGGGCGGCCTCGCGGCCAGCGCGCTGACCGCCACCGGTGCCGACGTCACCACCCTGACGGTGGAGCCCGGGTCGCCGCCGGACCCGATCGGGGACGACTACGACGGGATTCTCGCGCTGTGCGACCTCGGCGGCGAGGACGACCCGGCCGCCGCCGTGCCCGCCGGCCTCACCACCGTACTGACGCTGCTCCAGGCCCTCCCGGACGCGACGCCCGGTCGCCTGTGGGTCGGCACCACCGGCGCCGGTGAGCGCCCTGCCGCCGCGGCCACCTGGGGCTTCGGGCGGGTGGCAGCCCTCGAACACCCCACCCGGTGGGGTGGCCTCGTCGACCTTCCCGCCGCCGGCCGGGCCGCCGCCGACCGCCTCGTCGACGTGCTGCTCTCCGACAGCGGCGAGGACCAGGTCGCCATCCGGACCGGCGGCGTCCTGGCCCGCCGGCTGGAGCGGCTGCCGCAGACCGGGCACGCCGCCGACGACACGCCGTGGACCCCGCACGGCACGGTACTGGTCACCGGGGGGACCGGTGCGCTCGGAGCGGCCGTCGCCCGATGGCTGGCGCAGCGCGGCGCGGACCACGTCGTCCTGCTCAGCCGGCGCGGCCCGGACGCGCCCGGTGCCGCCGACCTCATCCGGGACCTGCGGGAGCACGGCTGCGACGTCACCGTCCTCGCCTGCGACGTCGCCGACCGGAGCCAGGTCGCCGACGCGCTGCGCACCGTCGGCGCGGTCACCGCGGTGTTCCACACCGCGGGGGTCCTCGACGACGGAGTGATCGAATCGTTGTCGCCGTCCCGCTTCGAGACCGTCCTGGCAGCCAAGGCGCACTCGGCACGCCTGATCGACGAGCTGACCCGGGACCACCCGCTGACCGCGTTCGTGCTCTTCTCCTCGGTCGCCGGCACCATCGGCACCCCCGGTCAGGCCAACTACGCCGCCGCCAACGCGTACCTGCACGCCCTCGGCCGCTTGATGCGCCGGGCCGGACGCCCGGCGGTGGTGATCTCGTGGGGTCCGTGGGCGGGCGCGGGCATGGCCGACGGCGTACGCGAACTCCGCCGCACCGGCTACACGGCGCTGCCACCACACCGGGCACTGGCGGCGCTCGGCCACGTCCTCGACCGCGGCGAGACGTCGGTGACGATCGCCGACATCGACTGGGAGAGGTTCCCGGCCGCCTTCACCGCCAGCAGGCCCAGCCCGTTGCTGAGCACCCTGGCCACCGCCGCGCCGCCGGCACCGGACCGGCGACCGGTCGCCGAACTCGGCAGACTCGCCCCGGCGGCCCGCCGGGCACGCCTCACCGCCCTCGTCGGCGAGCACACCGCGCTCGTGCTCGGCGAGACCGACCCGAGCCGGATCGACCTGGAACGGGCTTTCAGGGACCTCGGCTTCACCTCGCTGAGCGCCGTCGAACTCCGCAACCAGTTGGCGACGGCCGTTGGTGAAACCCTCTCCGCGACCCTGGTCTTCGACTATCCGTCGCCTGTGGTGCTGGCTGGTCATCTGGATGAGCTGTTGTTCGGTGGTGCGGCTGTGGCTGCGGCTGTGGCTGTGGGTGTGGGTTCGGGTTCGGGTTCGGGGGTGGTGGAGGGGGATCCGGTGGTGATCGTGGGTATGGCGTGTCGGTATCCGGGGGGTGTGTGGTCGCCGGAGGATTTGTGGGATCTGGTGGTGGGGGAGCGGGATGCGGTGGGTGGTTTTCCGGTGGATCGGGGTTGGGATCTGGGTGGGTTGTTTGATGCGGATCCGGATCGGGTGGGGACGAGTTATGCGCGTGAGGGTGGGTTTTTGTATGGGGCTGGGGATTTTGATGCGGGGTTTTTTGGTGTTTCGCCGCGTGAGGCGTTGGCGATGGATCCGCAGCAGCGGTTGTTGTTGGAGGTGTCGTGGGAGGTGTTGGAGCGGGCGGGTATCGATCCGCTGTCACTGCGCGGTAGCCGCACCGGGGTGTTCGTCGGCAGCAACGGCCAGGACTACCGCCCGGCCGACGCGAACGTTCCTCCCGAGGTGGAGGGTCACCTGCTGACCGGAAATGCCGCCAGCGTGGTCTCCGGTCGGGTGTCGTACACGTTTGGTTTTGAGGGTCCGGCGGTGACGGTGGATACGGCGTGTTCGTCGTCGTTGGTGGCGTTGCATTTGGCGGTGCAGTCGTTGCGGTTGGGTGAGTGTGATCTGGCGCTGGCGGGTGGGGTGACGGTGATGGCGACGCCGGGGGTGTTTGTGGAGTTTTCGCGGCAGCGGGGGTTGGCGGTGGATGGGCGGTGTAAGTCGTTTGCGGCGGGGGCGGATGGGACGGGGTGGTCTGAGGGGGTGGGGGTGGTGTTGGTGGAGCGGTTGTCGGTGGCGCGGGAGCGTGGGCATCGGGTGTTGGCGGTGGTGCGGGGTTCGGCGGTGAATCAGGATGGTGCGTCGAATGGGTTGACGGCGCCGAATGGTCCGTCGCAGCAGCGGGTTATCCGGCAGGCGCTGGCGTCGGCGGGGTTGTCTGCGGTGGATGTGGATGTGGTGGAGGGGCATGGGACGGGGACGCGGTTGGGGGATCCGATTGAGGCGCAGGCGGTGTTGGGGGTGTATGGGCAGGGTCGGGTGCGGCCGTTGTTGTTGGGGTCGGTGAAGTCGAACCTCGGTCATACGCAGGCGGCGGCGGGTGTGGCTGGTGTGATCAAGATGGTGTTGGCGATGCGGCATGGTGTGGTGCCGAGGTCGCTGCACGTTGACGCGCCGACCCCGCAGGTGGACTGGTCCGCCGGTGCGGTGGAGTTGGCGGCGGTGAGGACGGAGTGGCCGGGGACGGGCCGGCCGCGTCGGGCCGGGGTGTCGTCGTTCGGGGTGAGTGGCACGAACGCGCACGTGATCCTGGAACAGGCACCGGATCCGGAGTGGGTGCCGGTGCCGTCGAATCCGGGTTCCGCTTCTGGCTCGGATTCTAGTTTCGGCTCGGTTTCTGTTTCTTCTCCTTCTTTCTCTGCTGCTGGTTCTGGTTCTGTTGTGGCATTGTCGGATTCGGATTCGGATTCGGATTCGGATTCGGGTGTGCTTTGTGGGGATGTTGTTGTGCCTGCGGGTACTGATGTCGCCTGCGTTGCTGATGCGGATCGTCCGGTGGTGTGGTTGGTGTCGGGGCGTTCGTGGGAGGGGTTGGTGGGGCAGGTGGAGCGGTTGGAGGGTTTTGTGTCGGGGGGTGGTTCGGGTGTGGGGGTGGGTTCGGTGGCGGTGGGTTTGTGGGGTCGGGCGTTGTTGCCGTTTAGGGCGGTGGGGGTGGGTGGTTCGGTAGAGGAACTGTTGGATAGTCTGCGGGGTTCGTTGGTTTCGGGTTCTGGTTCGTTGGTTGCGGGTTCGGGTTCTTCGGGTTCTGCTTCGTTTTCTGGTTCTGGTTCTGCTTCGTCTTTGTCTTCTGTTTCGTCTTCTGGTGTGGTGTTTGTGTTTCCGGGTCAGGGGTGGCAGTGGGAGGGGATGGCGTGTCGGTTGTTGGTGGAGTCGGGGGTGTTTGCGGAGTCGATGGGGGAGTGTGATCGGGTTTTGCGGGGGTGGGTGGGGTGTTCGGTGGTGGGGGTGTTGTTGTCGGGTGGGGTGGTGGGTGGTGATGTGCGGGTGGTGCAGCCGTTGATGTGGGCGGTGATGGTGTCGTTGGCGCGGGTGTGGGGGTCGTTGGGGGTGGTTCCGGTGGGGGTGGTGGGTCATTCGCAGGGTGAGGTGGCGGCGGCGGTGGTGGCGGGGGTGTTGTCGTTGGAGGAGGGTGCGCGGGTGGTGGCGGTGCGGGCGGGTGTGGTGGGGGAGTTTTTGTCGGGTGGTGGTGGGGGGATGTTGTCGGTGTGGTTGTCGGTGGAGGAGGTGCGGTTGCGGTTGGTGGGTGTTTCGGGGGTGTCGGTGGCGGCGGTGAATGGTCCGGGGTTGTGTGTGGTGTCGGGGGATCGTGGGGTGTTGGGGTCGGTGGATTGGGGTGGGGCGCGGGTGCGGTGGGTGGATGTGGATTATGCGTCGCATTCGGTGGGGGTGGATGTGGTGGAGGGGGTGTTGCGGGAGCGTTTGGGTGTGGTGGGTTTTCGGTCGGGTGTGGTGCCGTGGTATTCGACGGTGAGGGGTGGGTTGGTGGATGGTGGGGGTTTGGATGGTGGGTATTGGTTTGAGAATTTGCGGGGGGAGGTGTGTTTTGAGGCGGCGGTGCGGGCGGCGGTGGGTGATGGGGTGCGTGGGTTTGTGGAGGTGTCGGGTCATCCGGTGTTGTTGGCGGGGGTGGTGGATGTGGTGCCGGGGGGTGTGGTGACGGGGACGCTACGTCGTGGTGAAGGTGGCATGAAAGATGTGTTGCGGGCGGCGGGTGTGTTGCATGTGGCGGGGGTGGCGGTGGATTGGGGTTCGGTGATGCCGGTGGGGGTGCCGCCTGCTGAGGTGCCGACGTATGCGTTTCAGCGGGAGCGTTTCTGGCTGGACGGTGATACCGGAGACAACGGCAGTGGCAGTGGTAGTGGTGGTGGTGGGGTGGTGCGGTTGGGTGATGGTGGTGTGGTGGTGTCGGAAAGGATTTCGGTGGGGGTGGGTTCGTGGTGGGGGGATCATGTGGTGAATGGGGTGGTGTTGGTGCCGGGGGCGCAGTTTGTGGAGTGGGTGGTTGGTGCGGGGGATGTGGTGGGGTTGTCGGTGGTGCGGGAGTTGATGGTGCAGGTGCCGTTGGTGTTGGAGGGGTCGGGGTTTGTTGAGGTGCAGACGGTGGTGGGTGGAGACGGCCGGGTAGCGGTGTACTCCCGCGGTGACGGTGATGATTCGTGGGTGTGTCACGCGACGGGTTTGTTGGCTGAACATGCCGATGTGAATATGCCAGGTGTTGTGGATGTCTCGGGGGGCGGTTCCGCTGTGGCCCCGGTGCTGTGGGGGGCGGGTGCGGTGTGGCCGCCGGTGGGCGCGGTTGCGGTGTCTGTCGACAGTTTTTATGAGGGGTTGGCGGTTCGGGGCTATGAGTATGGTCCGGTGTTTCGGGGTGTGCGAGCGGTGTGGGTGGACGGTGGTGAGGTCTTCGCTGAGGTGGAGTTGCCGGTATCGGAGCATGAGGGTGTCGGGCGGCTGGTGATCCATCCGGCGCTGTTGGACGCGGCGTTGCACCCGGCGGTGGTCGTAGGCGGGGGGGCTGGTGACGGCGGACCGGTGGTGTTGCCGTTTGCATGGCAGGACGTGGTGGTGCATGCGACGGGTGCGACAGCGGCACGGGTGTGGATGCGGGTTGATGGTGATCGGTTGTCGGTGGTTTTGACCGATGGTGGTGGTGGGTTGGTGGCGACGGTGGGGTCGTTGGTGCTGCGGCCGATGTCGGATCAGCTGCCGGTCAGGGCGGCACGGGATCTTTACACCGTCGACTGGATCGACACCGGCCAGCTTAGCCAACCTACCCAGATCGACCACACCGGCCAGGTGAGTGATACCGGCCAGCTTGGTCATGTTGACCAGCTCGGCCAGGTGAGTGGTACCGGCCATGGTGGCAAACTCAGCCAGGTCGGGGAGGCGAGCCAGGTCGGCCATGCCGGCCAGGAAAGCCAGTTCGGTGCGGTCGACCTCGGTGGGGTGGCGGCCGGGTTGCCGGTGTGGGATTGCGCGGGTGTTGGTCTGGCTGATGTTTTGGTCGGGGTGCAGGAGCGGTTGGTTGCTGATGAGCGGCGGTGGTTGGTGTTGGTGGCGGGTGGTCGGTCTGTTCCGGATGCGGCGGCGGTGTGGGGTTTGTTGGCGTCGGCGCAGACGGAGCATCCGGGCCGGCTGGTGCTGGTCGATGCGGCGGATCCGGTGGTGGCGCGGGCGGCGGTGGGGGTGTGTGGTGAGCCGCAGCTTTGGGTGGATGACGACGGTCGTGTCCGGGTGCCGAGGTTGGTGCGGGCCGTGCCGCCTGAGGGCGGGCGACGGTCGGACTTGAGTGCCGGTCCGGTGTTGGTCACGGGTGGTACTGGCACGTTGGGTGGTTTGTTGGCGCGGCATTTGGTGGGTGAGTACGGGGTGGACGATCTGGTGTTGGTGTCGCGGCGTGGTCCGGATGCGCCGGGTGCTGAGGCGTTGACCCGGGATCTGCCGGGGGTGCGGGTGGTGGCGTGTGATGTGGCTGATCGGGTGGCGTTGGCGGCGTTGCTCGATGAGGTTGGGCCGCGGGTGGTGATCCACGCGGCGGGAGTCTTGGATGACGCCACGATCGGCAATCTGACGCCGGAGCGGTTGGAGGTGGTCTTTGCTGCGAAGGCCCGCAGTGCGTACCTGTTGCATGAGTTGACCCGCGATCGGCAGCTCGATGCGTTGGTGTTCTTCTCCTCGGCCGCTGGTGTGTTCGGGTCGGCGGGTCAGGCCAACTATGCGGCGGCGAACGCCTACCTCGACGCCCTGGCCCGGCAACGGCGGGCACAGGGACTACCCGCGCAGTCACTCGCCTGGGGCCTCTGGGACAGCGAAAGCGCGATGACCGGCTCGGCCGATCGCGAGCGCCTGGAGCGGTCCCGGGTAATGCCGATCGGTGACGAACTCGGGCTGCGGCTGTTCGACGCCGCACTCCGGGTGGACGCTCCCGTGGTGATGCCGGCGCGCTTGCGCCTGACCGGTTCGGCAGAGGTGCCCCCGCTGCTGTCACAGCTGGTCACGGTGATGCGTCCCATGGCCGCGACTGGCGAGGGGGACGCCACCTGGGCCCGCCGCCTCGCCGTCCTTGACGTGGAGCACCGCCGTGCCGACATCCTGCGGCTGGTGTGCGGACAGGCAGCTGCGGTTCTCGGCTTCCGAGACGAGGGACGGATAGAGCCCCGCTCGGCCTTCCGGGACATGGGCTTCGATTCCCTGACTGCTGTAGACCTGCGCAATCGTGTCGCTGCGCAGTTGGACGTACGGCTGCCGGCCACGCTGGTGTTCGATTTTCCGTCGCCTGTGGCGCTGGCCGCCCACCTCGACGAGCTGATGTTCGGTGCGCCGCAGCCCCCGGAGGTGCCCGCGACGACGACCGCGACACAGGAGGACCCGATCGTCGTCGTCGCGATGGCGTGCCGGTTCCCCGGCGGTGTGTCCTCACCCGAGGATCTGTGGCAGCTGCTCACGGACGGCGCCGACGCGATCGGTGATCTGCCCACCGACCGGGGCTGGGACCTGGCCTCGCTCTACGACCCGACCGGAGAGAAGCCGGGGACCGCCTACACCCGACACGGCGGGTTCCTGTACGACGCTGCGGATTTCGATGCTGATCTGTTTGGTGTTTCGCCGCGTGAGGCGTTGGCGATGGATCCGCAGCAGCGGTTGTTGTTGGAGGTGTCGTGGGAGGTGTTGGAGCGGGCGGGTTTGGATCCGTTGTCGTTGCGGGGGAGTCGGACGGGTGTGTTCGCGGGGTTGATGTATCACGATTACGGGTCGCGGGTGCGGTCGGTTCCGCCGGAGTTGGAGGGTTATTTCACGAACGGTAATGCGGGGAGTGTGGCGTCGGGTCGGGTGTCGTACACGTTTGGTTTTGAGGGTCCGGCGGTGACGGTGGACACGGCGTGTTCGTCGTCGTTGGTGGCGTTGCACCTGGCGGCGCAGTCCCTGCGGGCCGGGGAATGCGACATGGCACTCGCCGGCGGGGTATCGATCATGGCGACGCCCAGCGTCCTTGTGGAGTTCTCCCGGCAGCGTGGGTTGGCCGCTGACGGCCGGTGCAAGTCTTTCGCGGCCGCCGCCGACGGCGCGGGTTTCTCCGAGGGTATCGGTCTGGTGCTGCTGGAGCGGTTGTCGGTGGCGCGGGAGCGTGGGCATCGGGTGTTGGCGGTGGTGCGGGGTTCGGCGGTGAATCAGGATGGTGCGTCGAATGGGTTGACGGCGCCGAATGGTCCGTCGCAGCAGCGGGTGATCCGGCAGGCGCTGGCGTCGGCGGGGTTGTCTGCGGTGGATGTGGATGTGGTGGAGGGGCATGGGACGGGGACGCGGTTGGGGGATCCGATTGAGGCGCAGGCGGTGTTGGGGGTGTATGGGCAGGGTCGGGTGTGGCCGTTGTTGTTGGGGTCGGTGAAGTCGAATATTGGTCATACGCAGGCGGCGGCGGGTGTGGCTGGTGTGATCAAGATGGTGTTGGCGATGCGGCATGGTGTGGTGCCCCGGTCGCTGCACGTTGACGCGCCGACCCCGCAGGTGGACTGGTCCGCCGGTGCGGTGGAGTTGGCGGCGGTGAGGACGGAGTGGCCGGGGACGGGTCGGCCGCGTCGGGCCGGGGTGTCGTCGTTCGGGGTGAGTGGCACGAATGCGCACGTGATCCTGGAGCAGGCACCGGATCCGGAGTGGGTGGTGGGGCCGTCGGATTCGGACTCGGATTTGGTTGCTGGTTCGGTTGTGGTTTCTGGGGATGTTGTGCTGCCTGCGGGTGCCGCTGCTGGCAGTGGTAGTGGTGCGGTTGGTCCGGTGGTGTGGTTGGTGTCGGGGCGTTCGTGGGAGGGGTTGGTGGGGCAGGTGGAGCGGTTGGAGGGTTTTGTGTCGGGGGGTGGTTCGGGTGTGGGGGTGGGTTCGGTGGCGGTGGGTTTGTGGGGTCGGGCGTTGTTGCCGTTTAGGGCGGTGGGGGTGGGTGGTTCGGTGGAGGAACTGTTGGAGGGTTTGCGGGGTTCGTTGGCTTCGGGTTCTGGTTCGTTGGTTGCGGGTTCGGGTTCTTCGGGTTCTTCGTCTTCGTCTTCTGCTTTGTCTTCGTCTTCTGGTTCGTTTTCTGGTTCTGGTTTGGATTCGCGGGCTGGTTCTGTTTCGTCTGGTTTTGGTTCGCGGGCTGGTTCGGGTGGTTTGGGTTCTGGTGTGGTGTTTGTGTTTCCGGGTCAGGGGTGGCAGTGGGAGGGGATGGCGTGTCGGTTGTTGGTGGAGTCGGGGGTGTTTGCGGAGTCGATGGGGGAGTGTGATCGGGTTTTGCGGGGGTGGGTGGGGTGTTCGGTGGTGGGGGTGTTGTTGTCGGGTGGGGTGGTGGGTGGTGATGTGCGGGTGGTGCAGCCGTTGATGTGGGCGGTGATGGTGTCGTTGGCGCGGGTGTGGGGGTCGTTGGGGGTGGTTCCGGTGGGGGTGGTGGGTCATTCGCAGGGTGAGGTGGCGGCGGCGGTGGTGGCGGGGGTGTTGTCGTTGGAGGAGGGTGCGCGGGTGGTGGCGGTGCGGGCGGGTGTGGTGGGGGAGTTTTTGTCGGGTGGTGGTGGGGGGATGTTGTCGGTGTGGTTGTCGGTGGAGGAGGTGCGGTTGCGGTTGGTGGGTGTTTCGGGGGTGTCGGTGGCGGCGGTGAATGGTCCGGGGTTGTGTGTGGTGTCGGGGGATCGTGGGGTGTTGGGGTCGGTGGATTGGGGTGGGGCGCGGGTGCGGTGGGTGGATGTGGATTATGCGTCGCATTCGGTGGGGGTGGATGTGGTGGAGGGGGTGTTGCGGGAGCGTTTGGGTGTGGTGGGTTTTCGGTCGGGTGTGGTGCCGTGGTATTCGACGGTGAGGGGTGGGTTGGTGGATGGTGGGGGTTTGGATGGTGGGTATTGGTTTGAGAATTTGCGGGGGGAGGTGTGTTTTGAGGCGGCGGTGCGGGCGGCGGTGGGTGATGGGGTGCGTGGGTTTGTGGAGGTGTCGGGTCATCCGGTGTTGTTGGCGGGGGTGGTGGATGTGGTGCCGGGGGGTGTGGTGACGGGGACGCTACGTCGTGGTGAAGGTGGCATGAAAGATGTGTTGCGGGCGGCGGGTGTGTTGCATGTGGCGGGGGTGGCGGTGGATTGGGGTTCGGTGATGCCGGTGGGGGTGCCGCCTGCTGAGGTGCCGACGTATGCGTTTCAGCGGGAGCGTTTCTGGCTGGACGGCAGCATCGGAAACAACGACAGCGGTGGTGGTGGGGTGGTGCGGTTGGGTGATGGTGGTGTGGTGGTGTCGGAAAGGATTTCGGTGGGGGTGGGTTCGTGGTGGGGGGATCATGTGGTGAACGGAACGGTCCTGGTGCCGGGAACGCAGTTTGTGGAGTGGGTGGTTGGTGCGGGGGATGTGGTGGGGTTGTCGGTGGTGCGGGAGTTGATGGTGCAGGTGCCGTTGGTGTTGGAGGGGTCGGGTTTTGTTGAGGTGCAGACGGTGGTGGGTGCTGATGGTCGGGTGGGGGTGTATTCCCGGAACGGGGATGGTGGTGGTGGGGATTGGGTGTGCCACGCGACGGGGTTGGTCGTGGAGAACACCGATGTGAATGTGAATGTGGATGAGGTGTGGCCGCCGGTGGGGGCGGTTCCGGTTTCGGTGGAGGGTTTCTACGAGCATCTGGCCGGTGTGGGTTTGCAGTACGGCCCGGTGTTCCAGGGGTTGCGGGCGGCGTGGCGGGTTGGTGCGGAGCTGGTCGCCGAGGTGGCTCTGGACGATGTGGGTCGTGCGGAGGCGGACCGTTTCGGGGTGCATCCGGCGTTGTTGGATGCCGCGTTGCACCTCGCGGCGTTGCACGAGCCCGATGGCCCGGCGGAGCCGCTGCTGCCGTTCGCGTGGCAGGACGTCACCGTGCACGCCACGGGCGCGACAGAAGCGCGGGTGTGGATGCGTGTCGACGGCGACGACGTGTCGGTGACCCTGACCGACATGGACGGAGCACCGGTGGTCACGGTGGGTTCGTTGGTGTTGCGGGCACTACCGAACCGGCTGCCGGTCAATGCGGCACGGGATCTTTACACCATCGACTGGGTGGATGCCGGTCGGCTCGGCCAGGTCGGCCACGCCGGCCAGGTCGGTGCGGCCAGCCCCGGTACGGGGGAGGCCGAGCTGCCGGTGTGGGACTGCGCCGATGTCGATCTTTCGGCTGCTCTGGTGGGGGTGCAGGAGCGGTTGGTCGCTGACGGGCGGCGGTGGTTGGTTCTGGTTCCGGGTGGTCAGGTGAGCCCGGATGCGGCGGCGGTGTGGGGCTTGTTGGCGTCGGCGCAGATCGAGCACCCTGACCGGTTGGTGTTGGTCGACGCGGTGGATCCGGTGGTGGCGCGGGCGGCGGTGGCGTTGTGCGGGGAGCCGCAGCTACGGGTGGATGACGACGGTGTTGTGCGGGTGCCCCGGTTGGTGCGAGCCAGCGTGACCGAGGGCGGGCAACAACCGGACTTGAGTGCGGGTCCGGTGTTGATCACTGGTGGTACCGGCACGTTGGGGGGTCTGCTTGCCCGGCATCTGGTGCATGAGTACGGCGTGGACGACCTGGTGTTGGTCTCGCGGCGTGGTCCGGACGCTCCGGGTGCCGACGGGTTGGTGCGGGATCTGCCGCAGGTGCGGGTGGTGGCGTGTGATGTGACGGATCGGGAGGCGTTGGCGGCGTTGCTCGACGAGGTCCGGCCTGGTGTGGTGATTCACGCGGCGGGGCTCCTGGACGACGCGACGGTGGGCAACCTGACGGTGGCTCAGCTTGATGCGGTGTTCAGGACCAAGGCTGTCGCCGCACGGCACCTGCATGAGTTGACCGACGGGTCGTGTGCGTTGGTGTTTTTCTCGTCCGCGTCGGGGGTGTTCGGTGCGGCGGGGCAGGCCAACTACGCGGCGGCGAACGCCTACCTCGACGCCTTGGCTCGCCAGCGGTGGGCGCAGGGGCTGCCCGCCCAGTCGCTCGCCTGGGGCCTCTGGGAGACCGCCAGCACCATGACCGCGGCCCTCGACACGACCAGGGCGTACCAGGGTGTCCGGCCGATGTCCGACCAGCATGCCCTGGCACTGTTCGACGCGGCCCTGCGTACCGACCAGCCCGCTCTCGTGACGGCCACCCTCGACCTGCGACCGCAGGCCGACCCGTCGCCGCTGCTGCGATCGTTGCTGCCGCCCGCCCGACGGACGGCCGCCGCCGACGCGCCGGACCGGGCCGCGGCGATGCGGGCGCGACTGGCCGGTCGGGACGCCGACGGTCAGCTCTCCGGCCTGCTCGATCTGGTCCGCGGGGAGACCGCTCAGGTGCTGGGACACTCCTCGCTGTCGAGCATCGGCGCCGGTCGGCCGTTCAAGGATCTGGGCTTCGACTCGCTCACCGCGGTCGAGCTGCGTAACCGCCTCAGGACGGTGACCGACCTGAGCCTGCCGGCGACCCTGGTGTTCGACCACCCGACGCCCGCCGCCCTGGCGGGGCACCTGCGCACGGAACTGTTCGGTTCCGTTACTCGACCGTCCATTGTGGATCAACTCGCTGAGCTTGAGAGCACCGTGGCCGCGGTGGTCGGCGGCAGCGAAGAAGAGCTCGACGCGGAGCTGTGCGACGACATCACCGTACGGCTCAAGGCACTGACCGCGATGTGGGGCGACCTGCGACGACGGGACGACGGCACGGACATCGGCGGGCGGTTGGACGACGCCAGCGACGACGAGATCTTCCAGTTCATCGACAGCAAATTCGGCGACTCCTGACGGCCATGGCCCGCCCTCGCAGAGATCCGGGAAATCACATGTCGAACGAAGCGAAGCTCCGAGAGTATCTGCGGCGGGTCACTGCCGAGCTGCACAGCACCGACGAACGCCTGCAACGGCTCCAGGCCAGGGCGACCGAACCGATCGCCATCATCGGTGTCGCCTGCCGGTTCCCGGGCGGTGTCAGTTCGCCGGACGACCTGTGGCGTCTGCTGGTGGAGGGCCGCGACGTCGTCTCGACGTTCCCGACCGACCGGGGATGGGACGTGTCCTCCCTCTACGACCCGTCCGGCGAACGGCCGGGAACCATCCACGCCAGGGAAGGCGGGTTCCTCTACGACGCCGCGGACTTCGACGCCGAGTTCTTCGGGATCTCGCCCCGTGAGGCGCTGGCCATGGATCCGCAGCAGCGGCTGCTGCTGGAGACGTCCTGGGAGGCGATCGAGCGGGCCGGTATCGACCCGCACGCGATGCGGGGCACCCGCACCGGTGTCTTCGCCGGCCTGATGTACCACGACTACGCCGCCCGGCTGCCCGAGATGCCGGCGAACGTCGAGGGGTACCTGGGCCACGGCAATGCGGGCAGTGTCGCCTCCGGTCGGGTCGCGTACGCGCTGGGCCTGGAAGGGCCGGCGGTGACCGTCGACACGGCGTGTTCGTCCTCGCTGGTGGCGCTGCACCTCGCGGCGCAGGCCCTGCGGTCCGGGGAATGCTCGCTCGCGCTGGCCGGCGGCGTCACCGTGATGTCCACGCCCGACGTGTTCGTCGAGTTCTCCCGGCAGCGGGGCCTGGCCAGGGACGGCCGCTGCAAGCCGTTCGCCGCCGCGTCGGACGGTGCCGGGTTCTCCGAGGGCGTCGGGCTGGTCCTCGTCGAACGGCTCTCCGACGCGGTCCGCCATGGCCGCGAGATCCTCGGCCTGATCCGGGGCTCCGCGGTCAACCAGGACGGCGCGTCGAACGGACTGACCGCCCCGAACGGTCCGGCACAGCAGCGCGTCATCCGGGACGCCCTCGTGGCTGCCCGGCTCGGCACCGGCGACGTCGACGCGGTAGAGGCGCACGGCACCGGCACCAACCTCGGCGACCCGATCGAGGCACAGGCGCTGATCGCCACGTACGGCCAGAACCGGCCGGCCGACCAGCCGTGCTGGCTCGGCTCGGTCAAGTCGAACCTCGCGCACACCCAGGCCGCCGCCGGCATCGCCGGCGTCATCAAGATGGTGCTGGCGATGCGGTACGGGATGCTGCCGCAGTCCCTGCACATCGACGAGCCGACACCGCACGTCGACTGGGAAGCGGGATCGGTCGCCCTGCTCCGGGAGGCGGTGCGGTGGCCGGAGACCGGCCGCCCGCGCCGGGCCGCGGTGTCGTCGTTCGGCATCAGCGGCACCAACGCCCACGTGGTGCTCGAACAGGCCCCGGCGGCTGCCGCCCCCGAGCCGGGCACCGGGGTGGACGGGCCACTGCCGTGGGTGCTCTCCGCGCGCGGCGGGCCGGCGCTGCGGGCGCAGGCCGGGCGGCTGCTCGACCTGCTGCGCGACCGGCCCGACGCCGACCTCACCGACCTGGCCTACTCGCTGGTCACCACGCGGGCCGCGCTGGAGCGCCGGGCCGTCGTCTGCGGGCGTTCCCGGACCGATCTCGTACGCGGCCTGGAATCCCTGCTCCGGCAGGAGCCCGCGCCGCAGGTCGTCACCGGCGAGGCCGAGGGGGAACGGCGGGTCGTCTTCGTCTTTCCCGGGCAGGGTGCCCAGTGGGCGGGCATGGGTGCCGAACTCCTCCGCTCCTCGCCGGTCTTCGCCCGCGCCGTCGCCGACTGCGAGACCGCGCTGACGCCGTACGTCGACTGGTCGCTGCGTGACGTGCTCACCGGCGAGCCCGGCGCTCCCGGCTACGACCGCATCGATGTCGTGCAGCCGGCGCTGTTCGCGGTCATGGTGGGACTCGCCGCCCTGTGGCGCTCGCACGGGGTACGGCCGGCGGCCGTGGTCGGATCGAGCCAGGGTGAGGTGGCGGCGGCGTACGTCGCCGGGGCGCTCAGCCTGGAAGACGCCGTCCGGATCATCGCCGAGCGTAGCAAGCTGTTCGCCGAGGCGCTGGTGGGCAACGGTGCCGTCGCTTCCGTCGCGGCCACCGCCGAGCAGGTGGCGGCGGTGCTCTCCGGCTGGCCGGGCTCGCTGAGTATCGCCGGTGTCAACGGGCCACGGTCCACCACCGTCGCCGGGGACGTGGCGACGCTGACGGCGTTCGTCGCCGACCGCGAGGCCGCCGGCTGGCAGGCACGGATGGTGCCGGCCACCGTCGCGTCGCACTGCGAGCAGGTCGACCCCCTGCACGACCGGCTCGTCGGACTGCTCGACGGGGTCTCGTCCCGCACCGGTGAGGTGCCGTTCCATTCCACCGTGACGGGCGGCCCGCTGGACACCGCCGAACTCGGGCCGGAGTACTGGTTCCGCAACGCCCGGCGACCGGTCGACCTGATCGGCGCGGTGCGCTCCCTGCTGGCCGACGGGTACGACGCGTTCATCGAGGTCAGTGGGCATCCGGTCCTGTCCACCCCGGTGCAGGAGACCGCCGAGGAGGCCGGCGCGGACATCCGGACGTTGCACTCCCTGCGGCGCGACTCCGGCGGCGCGGACCGTTTTCTGCTGTCGCTGGCCGAGGCGTACGCCTGCGGGGTGCCCGTGGCCCTGGAGACCCTGTTCGAGGGCTCGGGGGCACGGCGGAGCGCGCTGCCGACGTACCCGTTCCAGCGGGAACGTTTCTGGCTGGACGCCGACCCGGCCGCGCCGACGGAGGACGCCGGCCGTCCGGACGGGGAGTTCTGGTCCGCGGTCGAGGCCGGCGACGTCGACCGGCTGGCGACCGACCTCGGCGTCGACGCCGACCAGCAGCGTACGCTCGCCGGGCTGTTGCCCGCACTCAGCTCGTGGCGACGGCGGCAGCGCGAGCGCGCCGGTGTCGACCAGTGGATGTACGACGTGGCCTGGGTGCCCAGGCCGGTGCCGTCCGGGCGGCTCGGCGGCCGGTGGCTGCTGATCACGCCGGACGACGACCGGCCGGGCTGGGTGCCGGTGGTCTCCGCCGCCCTCGCCCGGTCCGGTGCCGAGGTGGTGACGCTCGCCTCGACCACCGATCCGCTCGGGGAGGGGCACTTCGACGGGGCGCTCTCCCTGCTCGGCCTGGACGAGTCACCCCATCCCACCGCCGACGTGGTGCCCCACGGGCTCGCGGCGACCCTGGACCTGCTACGGACCCTGCGCGCCGCGCCGACCCCCGTACCACTGTGGACCGTCACCCACGGAGCCGTCGCCGTCGGCGACACCGAACACGTCACCCGGCCCGCCCAGGCCATGCTGTGGGGACTGGGCCGGGTCGCCGCCCTGGAGACGCCCCGCTCCTGGGGCGGCCTGATCGACCTGCCGGACACGCCGGACGTGAACGCCGCCAGCCGCCTCACGGACGTGCTCGCCGGTGGGACCGTCGACGACGACCAGGTCGCCATCCGGGCCGGCGGTGTCCTCGCCCGCCGCCTTGTCCGCAGCCCCGTCACCGGTGCCGCGTCCTGGCGACCGGACGGCCTCGTGCTGGTCACCGGTGGTCTCGGCGGGGTCGGTGCCAACGTCGCCCGATGGCTGGCGGGGCAGGGCGCCCCTCACCTCGTGCTGACCGGACGACGCGGCGCCGCGACCCCCGGCGCCGCCGAGCTGGCTGCCGAGCTGACCGCGCTCGGCGCGACGGTCACCGTCGTGGCCTGCGACGTCGCCGACCGGGACCAGGTCGCCCGGATGCTCGACGACCTCGACCCGGACGTTGCACTGACGGCGGTCTTCCACGCCGCCGGGGTCGGCGACACCGGCTCCCTCACCGAGACCGACCCCACGACCCTCGGGCACCTGCTCGCGGCGAAGGTCGACGGCGCGCGGCACCTCGACGAACTGACCCGCGACCGGCCCCTGACCGCGTTCGTGCTGTTCTCCTCCGGCGCCGGCATCTGGGGCGGCAGCAACCAGGGCGGGTACGCCGCGGCGAACGCCTACCTCGACGCCTTCGCCTCCTGGCGGCGCGGACACGGCCGCACCGCCACCGCGATCGCCTGGGGCACGTGGGACGGCCCCGGTATGGCCGACGGCGCGGCCCGCGACCAGCTCAACGACTGGGGCCTACGGACCATGCCGGTCGAACGGGCGACGGCGGCGCTCGGTGCGGTGCTCGGCGCGGACCGCACCACCACGACCGTCGCCGACGTCGACTGGGAGCGGTTCGTCGGCACGTTCGCGGTGGCCCGGCGGACCTCGTTGTTCGACGGCATCGCCGAAGGCGGCACGAGCGCCCCCGGACAGCCCGACACCGAAGCCACCCGGACGGCCGGGGAGCTCCGGGGCCTCGACCCGGCCCAACGGCGGGAGGCGCTGCTCGACCTGGTGCTCGGCCACACCGCGACGGTGCTCGGGCACGAGTCGGCGGACCGGCTGGACGTCCGGCGTGCCTTCAAGGAGCAGGGCTTCGACTCGCTCACGGCGGTCGAACTGCGCAACCGGCTGTGTCGGGCCACCGGTCTCGCCCTGCCGACCACCGTGGTCTTCGACCACCCCACCCCGGCCGGGATGGCCGATCACCTGCAGGCCGAACTCTTCGGTGCCACCCTCCCGGCGCCGACCGGTGACGGGCTGAGCACCGCCACCACCGACGACGACCCCATCGTCATCGTGGGGATGACCTGCCGGTTCCCCGGCGGCATCTCCTCTGCCGAGGAGCTGTGGCAGGTGTTGATGGAGGAGGGCGACGTCATCTCGCCGTTCCCCACCGACCGGGGCTGGGACCTCGACGCCCTGTACCACCCGGACCCGGAACATCCCGGTACCACCTACCTGCGTGAGGGAGGCTTCCTCGACGGGGCCGCCGACTTCGACGCCGACTTCTTCGGGATCTCCCCGCGCGAGGCCCTGGCCATGGACCCGCAGCAGCGGCTTCTCCTGGAAACCTGCTGGGAACTGCTCGAACACGCCCGCATCGACCCCCACACGATGCGCGGCACCCCCACCGGCGTCTTCGTCGGCAACAACGGGCAGGACTACACGATCGGCCTGCGGACCATCCCCGAGGAGGTCGAAGGTCATCTGCTGATCGGCAACGCGGCCAGCGTCGTCTCGGGTCGGGTCGCCTACACCTTCGGGTTCGAGGGGCCCGCGGTGACCGTCGACACGGCGTGCTCGTCGTCGCTGGTCGCCATGCATCTGGCCGTACAGGCACTGCGCGCAGGCGACTGCCGGATGGCCGTCACCGGCGGCGTCACCGCGATGTTCAGTCCACGCGCCTTCGTGGAATTCTCCCGGCAGCGTGGGCTGGCCGCCGACGGTCGGTGCAAGTCCTTCTCGGCCACGGCGGACGGCACCGGCTGGTCCGAAGGTGTCGGCCTGGTGCTGCTGGAGCGCCTGTCCGACGCCCGGCGTGCGGGGCACCGGGTGCTGGCGGTGGTACGCGGCAGCGCCCTGAACCAGGACGGCGCGTCCAACGGTCTCGCCGCGCCGAGCGGGCCGGCGCAACAGAAGGTGATCCGGGAGGCGTTGCGGTCGGCCGGCCTGTCCCCCGCGGACGTCGACGTGGTGGAGGCACACGGGACGGGAACCCGGTTGGGAGATCCGATCGAGGCGCACGCGGTCCTGGCGACGTACGGCCAGGACCGGGAACGGCCGCTGCTGTTGGGGTCGGTGAAGTCGAATCTGGGTCATACGCAGGCGGCAGGTGGCATCGCCGGTGTGATCAAGATGGTGTTGGCGATGCGCCATGGTGTGGTGCCGAGGTCGTTGCACATCGACGCGCCGAGTGCGGAGGTGGATTGGTCGGCGGGTTTGGTGGAGTTGGCGGTGGAGCGGAGGGTGTGGCCCGAGGTGGGTCGGCCGCGTCGGGCGGGGGTGTCGTCGTTCGGGGTGAGTGGCACGAACGCGCACGTGATCCTGGAGCAGGGGCCGGAGCCGGAATGGGTGCCGGTGCCGTCGGCCTCTGATTCCGTTTCGGGCTCGGCTTCTGCTGCTGCGGGTGTGGCTTCGGGGTTGGTCTCGCGTTCTACTTCGGACTCGCATTCGGGTTCGGTTCTGGTTTCTTCTCACTCTTCTTCTGTAGCTGGGTCTGGCTCTGTTTTGGTGTCGTCGGATTCGGATTCGGATTCGGATTCGGATGCTGGTGCTGGTGCTGGTTCGGTTGTGGTTTCTGGGGATGTTGTGCTGCCTGCGGGTGCCGCTGCTGGCAGTGGTAGTGGTGCGGTTGGTCCGGTGGTGTGGTTGGTGTCGGGGCGTTCGTGGGAGGGGTTGGTGGGGCAGGTGGAGCGGTTGGAGGGTTTTGTGTCGGGGGGTGGTTCGGGTGTGGGGGTGGGTTCGGTGGCGGTGGGTTTGTGGGGGCGGGCGTTGTTGCCGTTTAGGGCGGTGGGGGTGGGTGGTTCGGTAGAGGAACTGTTGGAGGGTTTGCGGGGTTCGTTGGTTTCGGGTTCTGGTTCGTTGGTTGCGGGTTCGGGTTCTTCGGGTTCTGCTTCGTTTTCTGGTTCTGGTTCTGCTTCGTCTTTGTCTTCTGTTTCGTCTTCTGGTGTGGTGTTTGTGTTTCCGGGTCAGGGGTGGCAGTGGGAGGGGATGGCGTGTCGGTTGTTGGTGGAGTCGGGGGTGTTTGCGGAGTCGATGGGGGAGTGTGATCGGGTTTTGCGGGGGTGGGTGGGGTGTTCGGTGGTGGGGGTGTTGTTGTCGGGTGGGGTGGTGGGTGGTGATGTGCGGGTGGTGCAGCCGTTGATGTGGGCGGTGATGGTGTCGTTGGCGCGGGTGTGGGGGTCGTTGGGGGTGGTTCCGGTGGGGGTGGTGGGTCATTCGCAGGGTGAGGTGGCGGCGGCGGTGGTGGCGGGGGTGTTGTCGTTGGAGGAGGGTGCGCGGGTGGTGGCGGTGCGGGCGGGTGTGGTGGGGGAGTTTTTGTCGGGTGGTGGTGGGGGGATGTTGTCGGTGTGGTTGTCGGTGGAGGAGGTGCGGTTGCGGTTGGTGGGTGTTTCGGGGGTGTCGGTGGCGGCGGTGAATGGTCCGGGGTTGTGTGTGGTGTCGGGGGATCGTGGGGTGTTGGGGTCGGTGGATTGGGGTGGGGCGCGGGTGCGGTGGGTGGATGTGGATTATGCGTCGCATTCGGTGGGGGTGGATGTGGTGGAGGGGGTGTTGCGGGAGCGTTTGGGTGTGGTGGGTTTTCGGTCGGGTGTGGTGCCGTGGTATTCGACGGTGAGGGGTGGGTTGGTGGATGGTGGGGGTTTGGATGGTGGGTATTGGTTTGAGAATTTGCGGGGGGAGGTGTGTTTTGAGGCGGCGGTGCGGGCGGCGGTGGGTGATGGGGTGCGTGGGTTTGTGGAGGTGTCGGGTCATCCGGTGTTGTTGGCGGGGGTGGTGGATGTGGTGCCGGGGGGTGTGGTGACGGGGACGCTACGTCGTGGTGAAGGTGGCATGAAAGATGTGTTGCGGGCGGCGGGTGTGTTGCATGTGGCGGGGGTGGCGGTGGATTGGGGTTCGGTGATGCCGGTGGGGGTGCCGCCAGCCGAGATGCCGACGTATGCGTTTCAGCGGGAGCGTTTCTGGCTGGACGGCAGCATCGGAAACAACGACAGCGGTGGTGGTGGGGTGGTGCGGTTGGGTGATGGTGGTGTGGTGGTGTCGGAAAGGATTTCGGTGGGGGTGGGTTCGTGGTGGGGGGATCATGTGGTGAACGGAACGGTCCTGGTGCCGGGAACGCAGTTCGTGGAGTGGGTGATTGGCGCCGGCGATGTGGTGGGGTTGTCGGTGGTGCGGGAGTTGATGGTGCAGGTGCCGTTGGTGTTGGAGGGGTCGGGGTTTGTTGAGGTGCAGACGGTGGTGGGTGGAGACGGCCGGGTAGCGGTGTACTCCCGCGGTGACGGTGATGATTCGTGGGTGTGTCACGCGACGGGTTTGTTGGCTGAACATGCCGATGTGAATATGCCAGGTGTTGTGGATGTCTCGGGGGGCAGTTCCGCTGTGGCCCCGGTGCTGTGGGGGGCGGGTGCGGTGTGGCCGCCGGTGGGCGCGGTTGCGGTTTCTGTTGACAGTTTTTATGAGGGGTTGGCGGTTCGGGGCTATGAGTATGGTCCGGTGTTTCGGGGTGTGCGAGCGGTGTGGGTGGACGGTGGTGAGGTCTTCGCTGAGGTGGAGTTGCCGGTATCGGAGCATGAGGGTGTCGGGCGGCTGGTGATTCATCCGGCGTTGTTGGATGCGGCGTTGCACCCGGCGGTGGTCGTAGGCGGGGGGGCTGGTGACGGCGGACCGGTGGTGTTGCCGTTTGCGTGGCAGGACGTGGTGGTGCATGCGACGGGTGCGACAGCGGCACGGGTTCGGATGCGAGTCGATGGAGACCGCCTGTCGGTGACGCTGACCGACAGCGACGGCAGACCGGTAGCGACAGTGGGGTCATTGGTACTGCGGCCACTACCGGACCGGCCACCCGCCAAGACACCGCGAAACCTCTACACCATCGATTGGATCGACACCGGCCAGCTCAACCACACCGACCAGCCCGGCCAGGCCGATGAGGTCAGCCACGCCGGTCAGCCCGGGCAAGCCAGCCAGGTCGGTGAGGTCAGCCAGTTCGGTGGGGTGGCGGCCGACCTTCCGGTGTGGGACTGCGCGGGTGTCGGTCTAGCGGACGTCTTGGTCGGGGTGCAGGAGCGGTTGGTTGCTGATGAGCGGCGGTGGTTGGTGTTGGTTCCGGGTGGTCAGTCTGTTCCGGATGTGGCGGCGGTGTGGGGGTTGTTGGCGTCGGCGCAGACGGAGAACCCAGGCCGGCTGGTGCTGGTCGATTCGGCGGATCCGGTGGTGGCGCGGGCGGCGGTGGCAGTGTGTGACGAGCCGCAGCTCCGGGTCGACGACGACGGCCGCATCCGGGTGCCGAGGTTGGTACGGGCCGCGCCTCCCGAGGACGGGCGACGGCCGGACGTCGGTGCCGGTCCGGTGTTGGTCACCGGTGGTACCGGCACGTTGGGTGGTCTCCTGGCCCGGCATCTGGTGGGTGAGTACGGGGTGGACGACCTGGTGTTGGTGTCGCGGCGTGGTCCGGATGCGCCGGGTGCCGAGGAGTTGACCCGGGATCTGCCGGGGGTGCGGGTGGTGGCGTGTGATGTGACTGACCGCGAGGCGTTGGCGGCGCTGCTCGACGAGGTTCGGCCGCGGGTGGTGATCCACGCGGCGGGAGTCTTGGATGACGCCACGACCGCCAACCTCACTCCGGAGCGGTTGGAGACGGTCTTCGCCGCCAAGGCCCGCAGCGCGTACCTGCTGCACGAGCTGACCCGCGACCGGCAGCTCGACGCGTTCGTCCTCTTCTCCTCCGCGTCAGGGGTGTTCGGGTCGGCGGGTCAGGCCAACTACGCGGCGGCGAACGCCTACCTCGACGCCCTGGCCCGGCAGCGACGGGCACAGGGGCTACCCGCGCAGTCACTCGCCTGGGGGCACTGGTCGCAGGACAGCGAACTCACCGGTCGGCTGAACAGCGCCGACCGCCACCGGCTGGTTCGCCACGGTGTCCTGCCGATGAGCGACGAGGAGGGTCTGGCCCTGTTCGACGCGGCCCTCCGGTCGGGCTCTCCGCTCCTCGTACCGGTCAAGCTGGACCTGACCATGGACGCCGGGCGGACGGTGCCGCCGCTGTTGTCCGGCCTGCTGACCGGGAGCCGCCGGACCCTGACTGTCGCCGGATCACCGGGCGACCTCGCCCGGCAGCTCGCCGACCTGGAACCGGGGACGCAGTACGAACGTGTCCTCGACACCGTGCGGTCACTGGCCGGCCGGGTACTCGGCCACGGCCCGAAATCGGCCATCGGACCGGACCAGGCGTTCCGGGATCTGGGCTTCGACTCGCTGCTCGCTGTGGAGCTGCGTAACCGGCTGAACGCCGAGACCGGCCTGCGGCTGCCCGCCACGCTCGTGTTCGACCATCCCACCCCGGCCGCCGTCGCCGCCCACCTGTGCAAGGAACTGGGGCTCGCAACGGGCGCGGAGACACCCGAGGAGGCGGAGGAACGCGAGTTCCGGCAGAAGTTGGCCGGTATCCCGATGGCCCGGCTCCGGAGTTCGGGAGTGCTCGACCTGGTGCTGCGGTTGGCCGGCGCCGAGGACACGGCCGAACCCGGCGAGTCCATCGACGATCTGGACGCGGAGAGTCTGCTGCGGCTCGCCGCACAGCAGACGTCGTCCTGATCCGACAGCACGGGGTGGAGGCAGGATGAACACGTCGCAGGACCAATTCGTCGAGGCGCTGCGTTCCTCGCTCAAGGAGAACGAGCGGCTGCGGGTACAGAACCGCCGGCTGCTCGACGCGGCGACCGAACCGGTGGCGATCGTCGGAATGGCCTGCCGGTTCCCGGGTGGGGTGCGGTCCCCCGAGGACCTGTGGACGCTGCTCGAACGGGAGGGCGACGCCATCGCCGCCTTCCCGACCGACCGGGGCTGGCAACGGTTGGCCCGGTTCGACCCCACCGGGAGGCTCCCGGGATCGGTGTCGGCACGCGAGGGCGGGTTCCTGTACGACGCTGCGGATTTCGATGCTGATCTGTTTGGTGTTTCGCCGCGTGAGGCGTTGGCGATGGATCCGCAGCAGCGGTTGTTGTTGGAGGTGTCGTGGGAGGTGTTGGAGCGGGCGGGTTTGGATCCGTTGTCGTTGCGGGGGAGTCGGACGGGTGTGTTCGCGGGGTTGATGTATCACGATTACGGGTCGCGGGTGCGGTCGGTTCCGCCGGAGTTGGAGGGTTATTTCACGAACGGTAATGCGGGGAGTGTGGCGTCGGGTCGGGTGTCGTACACGTTTGGTTTTGAGGGTCCGGCGGTGACGGTGGATACGGCGTGTTCGTCGTCGTTGGTGGCGTTGCACCTGGCGGCGCAGTCCCTGCGGGCCGGGGAATGCGACATGGCACTCGCCGGCGGGGTTTCCGTCATGTCCACCCCCATCGTCTTCCAGGAGTTCTCGAGACAGCAGGGAATGGCGGCGGACGGCCGGTGCAAGTCCTTCGCGGCCGCCGCCGACGGCGCGGGTTTCTCCGAGGGCGTCGGTCTGGTGCTGCTGGAGCGGTTGTCGGATGCCCGGCGTCGGGGGCATCACCTCCTGGCGGTCGTACGCGGTTCGGCGGTGAATCAGGATGGTGCGTCGAATGGGTTGACGGCGCCGAATGGTCCGTCGCAGCAGCGGGTTATCCGGCAGGCGCTGGCGTCGGCGGGGCTGTCTCCGGCTGACGTGGATGTGGTGGAGGCGCACGGGACGGGGACGCGGTTGGGGGATCCGATCGAGGCGCAGGCGGTCCTGGCGGCGTATGGGCAGGATCGGGATCGGCCGTTGTTGTTGGGGTCGGTGAAGTCGAATATTGGTCACCCACAGGCGGCGGCGGGTGTGGCTGGTGTGATCAAGATGGTGATGGCCATGCGGCACGGTGTGGTGCCGAGGTCGCTGCACGTCGACGCGCCGACCCCGCAGGTGGACTGGTCCGCCGGTGCGGTGGAGTTGGCGGCGGTGAGGACGGAGTGGCCGGAGACGGGCCAACCGCGCCGGGCCGGGGTGTCGTCGTTCGGTGTCAGCGGCACGAATGCGCACGTGATCGTGGAACAGGCGACCGAGGCGGAGCCCGAGCCGGTTGCCGAGCCGGACGGTGTGACGGTGTGGACCGTGTCCGCGCGTTCGGCCGATGCACTGCGGGCACAGGTCGACCGGTTGGCCGCCGGGGTCGAGGAGCGGCCGGAGATGTCGGTCCACCAGGTCGCGGCGGGGCTGGCGCGGCGGGCGCTGCTGCCGTACCGGGCGGTCGGGGTCGGCGCCTCGGTCCCGGAGTTGCTGGGGAGCTTGCGGGCGGCACCGCAGCCGGTCGCCGCGGGTGAGACGACGGTGGGCTTTCTGTTCTCGGGGCAGGGTTCGCAGCGGTGGGGTATGGGGTTGGCTCTGGCGGCGCGTTTTCCGGTTTTCGCCGCGGAGTTCGCGCGGGTGTGTGGGTTGTTGGATGTGTTTCTGCCGCGGCCGCTGGGTGAGGTGATCGGCGAGGGTGGCGGATTGTTGGACCGGACGTTGTTCGCTCAGCCCGGTGTGTTCGCGGTGCAGGTGGCGCAGGTGGCGTTGTTGCGGTCGTTCGGGGTGTGTCCGGGGGTGGTGGTGGGGCATTCGGTGGGTGAGTATGCGGCGGCGGTGGTGGCGGGGGTGCTGGATTTGGAGGACGCGTGTCGGTTGGTGGCGGTGCGGGCGCGGTTGATGGATGCGTTGCCGGTGGGCGGGGCGATGTTGGTGGTGGAAGGCGACGAGTCGGTGGTGGCGGGTCTGGGTTTGGATGTGGCGGCGGTGAATGGTGAGGGTCAGGTGGTGGTGTCGGGTGTGGGTTCGGTGGTGGACGCGGCTGCGGAACGGTTGTCCGCTGGCGGGGTGCGGGTACGACGGTTGCGGGTGTCGCATGCGTTTCATTCGGTATTGATGGAGCCGATGTTGGCGGAGTTCGCGCGGGTCGTGGGTGAGGTGGAGTTCCGGCCGGCGCGGGTGCCGTTGGTGTCGAGTGTGGAGGTGGGGACGGATGTGACGGTGCCCGGTTATTGGGTGCGTCAGATTCGGGAGACGGTGCGGTTCGGGGATGCGGTGGGGGTGGTGGGTGCGGGGGTGTGCGTGGAAGTGGGACCGGATGCGGTGTTGTCGGCGGTGGTGGGTGATCGTCGGGTGGTGCCGGTGGCACGTCGGGATGCCGATGAGGTCGGCTCCTTTCTGGCTGCGGTGGGGGTGTTGCACACGGTCGGGGTGGCGGTGGACTGGTCTTCGGCGGTCCCGGCGGTCGGGCGGCCGTGTGATCTGCCGACGTACGCGTTCCAACACCACCGCTACTGGCTCGACGCGGACGACTCCCCGGCGGCGCGGACCTCCACCGACGACCTGCTCTACGCCGAGAGCTGGCGACCCGCGGCCCTTCCGCCGGCCGATCTCACCGGTGTGAACTGGCTGCTGCTCACCCCGGGCGAGCGCGTCGACGCCGGATGGGCCGCAGCGCTCCGCGACGGTGTCGAGAGCGGTGGCGGCCGGTGCACGGTGGTGGAAGCCGCCGGCCTGGACCGGGTCGCCCTGGCCGACGCCCTGCGCGACAGTGAAGCCGATCGCGTGATCTCTCTGCTGGGCTTCGACGACGCGCCCGCGCCCGTGGTACCGACCGGGCTCGCCGCCACCCTGCACCTGCTCCAGGCGCTCGACGACACCGGCCTGGACACACCCCTGTGGTGTCTGACCCGCGACGCCGTCGCGGCCGGACCGGTCCACGCCCCGGCACAGGCGGCGGTCTGGGGACTGGGCCGGACCGCGGCACTGGAACATCCGTACCTCTGGGGCGGCCTGGTCGACATCTCCGGACGACCCGACGCCGAGGCGACCCGACACGTCCTCGCCACCGTCGCCGCCGCGGTCGAGGACCAGGTGGCGGTCCGGCCGGGCGGCGTACTCGTGCGGCGACTGTCCCGGGCGGCCACCGGGCCGACATGGCGGACGGAGGCCTGGCGGCCCGGTGGCGACATCTGGATCACCGGCGGCACCGGCGGCGTCGGCGCGCACCTGGCCCGCTGGCTGTCCGAGCGGGGTGCCGGTCGCCTGGTCCTGCTGAGCCGACGTGGACCCGCCGCTCCCGGAGCCGGCGATCTCGTCGCCGAACTCGGGGCGCGGGGGACCACGGCGACGGTGGTGGCCTGCGACGTGGCCGACCGCGCCCAGCTCACCGGTCTCCTCGACCGGATCGGGCCGCCTTCGGCGGTCTTCCACGCCGCCGGCGTGCTCGACGACGGCGTCCTCGCCGCGCTCACCACCGACCGCCTGGCGACGGTGTACGCGGCGAAGGCCGGCGCGGCCCGTAACCTCGACGAGCTGACCCGGGACCTGAACCTGGACGCGTTCGTCCTGTTCTCCTCGGTAGCCGGCACCGTCGGAGCTGCCGGTCAGGGCAGTTACGCCGCCGCCAACGCCTACCTGGACGCGCTGGCGGCGGCCCGGCAGGCGGCCGGGCGTCCGGCGCTCGCCGTTTCCTGGGGCGCCTGGGAGGCGACGGGCATGGCCGGCCGCACCGACGGCATGGCCGCCGCCGGCGTACGGCCGATGGAACCGGAGGTGGCGCTCGACGCTCTCGGCAGGGTCCTCGACCGCGGCGAGGCGACGGCCCTCGTCGCCGGCATCGACTGGGACACTCTCGCCGCGCGCTTCACCGCGAGCCGGCCGAGCCCGCTGCTCACCGAGTTGACCGGCGGGGGCAGCGCGCCCACCGGTGGTACGACCGAGGTTCCGGTCACCCAGCAGTGGGCGGCACTCGACGCTGCCGCACAGCAGCAGGCACTACTCGGACTGGTGCGGACGCACGCGGCCACCGTCCTCGGTCACTCCGGACCGGACCGGATCGATCCCGACCGGCCGTTCCAGGAACTCGGCTTCACCTCCCTGAGCGCGGTGGAACTGCGTAACCGGCTCGGTGCGGCGCTCGGCAGGCAACTGCCGACGACGCTCGTGTTCGACCACCCGAACCCGGCCGCGCTCGCCGCCGAACTGCGCCGGGCGACGTTCGGCGAGCCGACGGCCACGTCGGTGCCCGACGAGCTCGACCGGCTGGAACGGCTCCTCGACACGGTGGCCCTCGACGGGGCGACCCGGGCTGCGGCCGGCTCCCGGCTCCGCGCACTGCTCGACCGGCTGACGACCGGCGACCACGAGGCCGGCGCCCGGCTGCCCGAGGACACCTCCGACGACGACCAGATCTTCGACTTCATCCAGAACCAGCTGGGCATTTCCTGACCCGCGAGGAGCGACCGCAGATCATGAACGCCGAGGAGAAACTCCGCTACTTCCTCAAGCGCGTGACGAACGAGCTCCAGCAGACACGCGACCGGCTCAGCGAGGTCGAGGAGGCGGGTCGGGAGCCGATCGCCATCGTGGGCATGGCGTGCCGGTTTCCCGGTGGTGTCAGCTCACCCGAGGACCTGTGGACGCTGCTCGAAGCCGAACGGTCGGCCGTCACCGATTTCCCCGCCGACCGGGGCTGGGACGTCGAGACCCTCTACGACCCGGAGCCCGGCCTGCCCGGTCACACCTACACCCGCACCGGCGGGTTCCTGGACGACGTCGCCGGCTTCGACGCCGCGTTCTTCGGGATCTCGCCGCGTGAGGCGCTGGCCATGGATCCGCAGCAGCGGCTGCTGCTCGAGACGTCGTGGGAGGCGATCGAACGGGCCGGGCTCGACCCGCAGGCGCTCCGCGGTAGCCGGACCGGCGTCTTCGCCGGGCTGACCTACCACGACTACGCGACCGGGCTCGCCGAGGTGCCCGACGAACTGCAGGGGTTCCTGGGCAACGGTAACGCCGGGAGTGTGGCGTCGGGTCGGGTGTCGTACACGTTTGGTTTTGAGGGTCCGGCGGTGACGGTGGATACGGCGTGTTCGTCGTCGTTGGTGGCGTTGCATTTGGCGGTGCAGTCGTTGCGGTTGGGTGAGTGTGATCTGGCGTTGGCGGGTGGGGTGACGGTGATGGCGACGCCGGGGGTGTTTGTGGAGTTTTCGCGGCAGCGGGGGTTGGCGGTGGATGGGCGGTGTAAGTCGTTTGCGGCGGGGGCGGATGGGACGGGGTGGTCTGAGGGGGTGGGGGTGGTGTTGGTGGAGCGGTTGTCGGTGGCGCGGGAGCGTGGGCATCGGGTGTTGGCGGTGGTGCGGGGTTCGGCGGTGAATCAGGATGGTGCGTCGAATGGGTTGACGGCGCCGAATGGTCCGTCGCAGCAGCGGGTGATTCGGCAGGCGTTGGGGTCGGCGGGGTTGTCTGGGGTTGATGTGGATGTGGTGGAGGGGCATGGGACGGGGACGCGGTTGGGGGATCCGATTGAGGCGCAGGCGGTGTTGGGGGTGTATGGGCAGGGTCGGGTGTGGCCGTTGTTGTTGGGGTCGGTGAAGTCGAATATTGGTCATACGCAGGCGGCGGCGGGTGTGGCTGGTGTGATCAAGATGGTGTTGGCGATGCGGCATGGTGTGGTGCCCCGGTCGTTGCACATCGATGCGCCGACCCCGCAGGTGGACTGGTCCGCCGGTGCGGTGGAGTTGGCGGCGGTGAGGACGGAGTGGCCGGGGACGGGTCGGCCGCGTCGGGCCGGGGTGTCGTCGTTCGGGGTGAGTGGCACGAACGCGCACGTGATCCTGGAGCAGGCACCGGAGGTCGAGGGGACGTCAGCCGGAGTGCCTGACGGCCCGGTGGCGTGGATGATCTCCGGCCGATCGGCGGCCGCGGTGCACGCCCAGGCCCGGCGGATCGAGGAGTTCGTGCGATCGCGGCCCCACCTGCCGGTGTCGGGGGTCGCGGCGGGACTGGCGCGGCGGGCACTTCTGCCGTACCGGGCCGTCGGGGTGGGTGAGACCGCCGACGAGCTGCTGGGTGGCCTGGGAGAGCCGGTCGCTGCGAGCTCCGGTGTGGAGGTGGGGTTCCTGTTCTCCGGGCAGGGTTCGCAGCGGTCGGGTATGGGGCTGGGGTTGGCGGCGCGTTTTCCGACCTTCGCGGAGGAGTTCGCGCGGGTGTGCGGGTTGTTGGAGGGATTTCTGCCGCGGCCGTTGGGGGAGGTGGTTGCCGAGGGCGGTGCGTTGCTGGACCGTACCCGGTATGCGCAGCCGGCTCTGTTCGCGGTTCAGGTGGCGCAGGTGGCGTTGTTGCGGTCGTTCGGTGTGCGGCCGAGCGTGGTGGTGGGGCATTCGGTCGGGGAGTACGCGGCGGCGGTCGCCGCCGGGGTGCTGGATCTGGCGGACGCGTGTCGGTTGGTGGCGGCGCGGGCCGCCCTGATGGACGCGTTACCCGCTGGTGGGGCGATGTTGGCGGTGCGGGCCGGTGAGACGGTGGTGGCGGGCCTGGGGTTGGACGTGGCGGCGGTCAATGGACCGGACCAGGTGGTGCTGTCCGGTGTGGAGGCCGCGGTGGATGCTGCCGCGGAGCGGTTGTCGGCTGCCGGGGTGCGGGTGCGGCGGTTGCGGGTGTCGCATGCGTTTCACTCCGCGTTGATGGAGCCCATGCTCGCCGAGTTCGCGCGGGTGGCGGAGTCGGTGGAGTTTCGGTCTGCGCGGGTGCCGATGGTATCGAGTGTGGAGACCGGCGCGGACATGACGGTGCCGGACTACTGGGTGCGTCAGATCCGGGACACGGTGCGGTTTGCCGATGCGATGGCCGCGGTGGATACGGGCATGTGTCTGGAGGTGGGTCCGGATGCGGCGTTGGCGGCGATGCTGCCCGATCGTCCGGTGGTGCCGGTGTCGCGTCGGGATGTCGACGAGGTGGTTGCCTGCCTGACCGCTGTGGGTGTCCTGCACACCACGGGGGTCGCGGTGGACTGGACACCGGTGTCGTCTGCTGCGGCGGCACCAGACGACCTGCCCACGTACGCCTTCCAACACCGCCGCTACTGGCTCGACGCGGGCGGCTGGCGCGGAAGCACCGTGCGGCTCGCCGACGGCGGGGTGGTGGTGTCGACCCGGATATCGACGGCCCGGCAACCATGGCTGGCCGACCATGTCGTCGACGGCTCGGTGCTGGTGCCGGGAACCGGGTTCGTCGACTGGGCGATCCATGCCGGTGACCTGGTCGGCGCACCCGTCCTACGGGAGTTGACGGTGCAGGCCCCGCTCGTGCTGGACGCGGCCGGCACCGTCGACGTGCAGACCACCGTCGACGGCCGGCGGCAGCTCAGCATCCACGCCCGCCGTGGCGTCGACCAACCCTGGACCTGCCACGCCACAGGTCAGCTCGCGGACGCCACCGAAGGCGGCACCCCGCAGGCCGATGCGACCTGGCCACCGGCGGGTGCGACGCCGATGTCGGTGGAGGACTTCTACGAGCGCCTGGCCGGCGCGGGTCTGCAGTACGGTCCGGTGTTCCAGGGGTTGCGGGCGGCGTGGCGCGTCGGGGCGGAGCTGGTCGCCGAGGTGGCTCTGGACGATGCGGGTCGCGCGCAGGCGGACCGTTTCGGCGTACATCCGGCGTTGTTGGATGCGGCGTTGCACCTCGCGGCGCTGGACTCCTCCGGTGGTCCGGCGGAGCCGTTGCTGCCGTTCGCGTGGCAGGACGTCGCCGTGCACGCGACGGGTGCGACGAAGGTCCGGGTCCGGATGCGCGTCGACGGGGACACCCTGTCGCTGACGTTGAGTGACACGTCCGGTGCTCCGGTGGCCACGGTCGGCTCGCTGGCGCTGCGGGGTCTGCCGGATCGGCTGGCGGTGGCACCGGTACGGGACCTCTACACCGTCGACTGGGTGGATGCCGGTCAGGTCGGTGAGCGGGAAGCCGACCTTTCGGTATGGGACTGCGCGGGTGTCGGTCTGGCTGGTGTTCTGGTCGGGGTGCAGGAGCGGTTGGTTGCTGATGAGCGGCGGTGGTTGGTGTTGGTGCCGGGTGGTCAGGTGTGTCCGGATGCGGCGGCGGTGTGGGGTTTGTTGGCGTCGGCGCAGACGGAGCATCCGGGCCGGCTGGTGCTGGTCGACACCGTAGACCCGGCGGTGGCGCGGGCGGCGGCGGCGGTGTGTGACGAGCCGCAGCTTCGGGTGGATGACGACGGTCGTGTCCGGGTGCCGCGGTTGGTGCGGGCCGTGCCGGCCGAGGGCAACGTAGGGGTTGATTTCGGTGCCGGTCCGGTGTTGGTCACCGGTGGTACCGGCACGTTGGGTGGTCTCCTGGCCCGGCATCTGGTGCGGAAGTACGGGGTGGACGATCTGGTGTTGGTGTCGCGGCGTGGTCCGGATACGCCGGGTGTCGATGGGTTGGTGCGGGATCTGCCGGGGGTGCGGGTGGTGGCGTGTGATGTGACTGATCGGGTGGCGTTGGCGGGGTTGTTGGGTGAGGTTCGGCCGCGGGTGGTGGTTCATGCGGCGGGGATCTTGGATGACGCGACGGTGGGTAATTTGACGGTGGCTCAGGTGGAGTCGGTGTTCCGGGTGAAGGCTGTGGCTGCTCGGTATTTGCATGAGTTGGTTGATGGGTCGTGTGGGTTGGTGTTCTTTTCGTCGGCGTCGGGGGTGTTCGGGTCGGCGGGGCAGGCCAACTATGCGGCGGCGAATGCCTATCTGGATGCGTTGGCGCGGCAGCGTCGGGCACAGGGGCTCCCCGGCCAGTCACTCGCCTGGGGCCTCTGGGCGTCGGCGAGCACACTCGCCCGATCGGCGGACCGCGATCGTCTGGCCCGGTCGGGCGTGCTGCCGATCGACGACGAGCAGGGCCTTCGGCTGTTCGACGCGGCACTGCGAGTCGACGCGCCGGTGACGGTGCCGGTGCGGCTGCGCCTGAACAGTTCCGTGAGCGTACCGCCACTGCTGTCGCGCCTGGTACCGACTCCGCGGCGTACCGCGTCGGCCGGCGATCAGGACCGGTCGGTGACGGAACGGTACGCCGGATGGGAGCCGCAGCGGCGACGGGCCGAACTCGTCCGTCAGGTCTGCACGATGGTGGCCGGGGTGCTCGGCTTCGGTGGTGGCGACCAGGTCGACGCCGGACAGGCGTTCCGCGACATGGGCCTGGACTCCCTCACCGCCGTGGAGCTGCGCAACCGCCTGACCACGTGGACCGGGGTACGGCTTCCGGCGACCCTGGTCTTCGACTATCCGTCGCCTGTGGTGCTGGCTGGTCATCTGGATGAGCTGTTGTTCGGTGCTGCGGCTGCGGCTGTGGCTGCGGGTGTGGGTGTGGGTTCGGGTTCGGGTTCGGGTTTGGTGGTGGAGGGGGATCCGGTGGTGATCGTGGGTATGGCGTGTCGGTATCCGGGGGGTGTGTGGTCGCCGGAGGATTTGTGGGATCTGGTGGTGGGGGAGCGGGATGCGGTGGGTGGTTTTCCGGTGGATCGGGGTTGGGATCTGGGTGGGTTGTTTGATGCGGATCCGGATCGTGTGGGGACGAGTTATGCGCGTGAGGGTGGGTTTTTGTATGGGGCTGGGGATTTTGATGCGGGGTTTTTTGGTGTTTCGCCGCGTGAGGCGTTGGCGATGGATCCGCAGCAGCGGTTGTTGTTGGAGGTGTCGTGGGAGGTGTTGGAGCGGGCGGGTATCGATCCGCTGTCACTGCGCGGTAGCCGCACCGGGGTCTTCACCGGACTGATGTACCACGACTACCTCGGTCGCATGACCCAGATTCCGCCGGAACTCGAAGGGCACATGGGCAACGGCAACGCCGGCAGCATCGCCTCGGGTCGGGTGGCGTACACGTTCGGGTTCGAGGGGCCGGCGGTCACCATCGACACAGCGTGCTCGTCGTCGCTGGTCGCCCTCCACCTGGCCGTCCAGTCCCTGCGGTCCGGGGAATGCGATCTCGCGCTCGCCGGAGGCGTTGCCGTGATGGCGACGCCGGGGGTGTTTGTGGAGTTTTCGCGGCAGCGGGGGTTGGCGGTGGATGGGCGGTGTAAGTCGTTTGCGGCGGGGGCGGATGGGACGGGGTGGTCTGAGGGGGTGGGGGTGGTGTTGGTGGAGCGGTTGTCGGTGGCGCGGGAGCGTGGGCATCGGGTGTTGGCGGTGGTGCGGGGTTCGGCGGTGAATCAGGATGGTGCGTCGAATGGGTTGACGGCGCCGAATGGTCCGTCGCAGCAGCGGGTTATCCGGCAGGCGCTGGCGTCGGCGGGGTTGTCTGCGGTGGATGTGGATGTGGTGGAGGGGCATGGGACGGGGACGCGGTTGGGGGATCCGATTGAGGCGCAGGCGGTGTTGGGGGTGTATGGGCAGGGTCGGGTGCGGCCGTTGTTGTTGGGGTCGGTGAAGTCGAACCTCGGTCATACGCAGGCGGCGGCGGGTGTGGCTGGTGTGATCAAGATGGTGTTGGCGATGCGGCATGGTGTGGTGCCGAGGTCGCTGCACGTTGACGCGCCGACCCCGCAGGTGGACTGGTCCGCCGGTGCGGTGGAGTTGGCGGCGGTGAGGACGGAGTGGCCGGGGACGGGCCGGCCGCGTCGGGCCGGGGTGTCGTCGTTCGGGGTGAGTGGCACGAACGCGCACGTGATCCTGGAACAGGCACCGGATCCGGAGTGGGTGCCGGTGCCGTCGAATCCGGGTTCCGCTTCTGGCTCGGATTCTAGTTTCGGCTCGGTTTCTGTTTCTTCTCCTTCTTTCTCTGCTGCTGGTTCTGGTTCTGTTGTGGCATTGTCGGATTCGGATTCGGATTCGGATTCGGATTCGGGTGTGCTTTGTGGGGATGTTGTTGTGCCTGCGGGTACTGATGTCGCCTGCGTTGCTGATGCGGATCGTCCGGTGGTGTGGTTGGTGTCGGGGCGTTCGTGGGAGGGGTTGGTGGGGCAGGTGGAGCGGTTGGAGGGTTTTGTGTCGGGGGGTGGTTCGGGTGTGGGGGTGGGTTCGGTGGCGGTGGGTTTGTGGGGTCGGGCGTTGTTGCCGTTTAGGGCGGTGGGGGTGGGTGGTTCGGTGGAGGAACTGTTGGAGGGTTTGCGGGGTTCGTTGGCTTCGGGTTCTGGTTCGTTGGTTGCGGGTTCGGGTTCTTCGGGTTCTTCGTCTTCGTCTTCTGCTTTGTCTTCGTCTTCTGGTTCGTTTTCTGGTTCTGGTTTGGATTCGCGGGCTGGTTCTGTTTCGTCTGGTTTTGGTTCGCGGGCTGGTTCGGGTGGTTTGGGTTCTGGTGTGGTGTTTGTGTTTCCGGGTCAGGGGTGGCAGTGGGAGGGGATGGCGTGTCGGTTGTTGGTGGAGTCGGGGGTGTTTGCGGAGTCGATGGGGGAGTGTGATCGGGTTTTGCGGGGGTGGGTGGGGTGTTCGGTGGTGGGGGTGTTGTTGTCGGGTGGGGTGGTGGGTGGTGATGTGCGGGTGGTGCAGCCGTTGATGTGGGCGGTGATGGTGTCGTTGGCGCGGGTGTGGGGGTCGTTGGGGGTGGTTCCGGTGGGGGTGGTGGGTCATTCGCAGGGTGAGGTGGCGGCGGCGGTGGTGGCGGGGGTGTTGTCGTTGGAGGAGGGTGCGCGGGTGGTGGCGGTGCGGGCGGGTGTGGTGGGGGAGTTTTTGTCGGGTGGTGGTGGGGGGATGTTGTCGGTGTGGTTGTCGGTGGAGGAGGTGCGGTTGCGGTTGGTGGGTGTTTCGGGGGTGTCGGTGGCGGCGGTGAATGGTCCGGGGTTGTGTGTGGTGTCGGGGGATCGTGGGGTGTTGGGGTCGGTGGATTGGGGTGGGGCGCGGGTGCGGTGGGTGGATGTGGATTATGCGTCGCATTCGGTGGGGGTGGATGTGGTGGAGGGGGTGTTGCGGGAGCGTTTGGGTGTGGTGGGTTTTCGGTCGGGTGTGGTGCCGTGGTATTCGACGGTGAGGGGTGGGTTGGTGGATGGTGGGGGTTTGGATGGTGGGTATTGGTTTGAGAATTTGCGGGGGGAGGTGTGTTTTGAGGCGGCGGTGCGGGCGGCGGTGGGTGATGGGGTGCGTGGGTTTGTGGAGGTGTCGGGTCATCCGGTGTTGTTGGCGGGGGTGGTGGATGTGGTGCCGGGGGGTGTGGTGACGGGGACGCTACGTCGTGGTGAAGGTGGCATGAAAGATGTGTTGCGGGCGGCGGGTGTGTTGCATGTGGCGGGGGTGGCGGTGGATTGGGGTTCGGTGATGCCGGTGGGGGTGCCGCCTGCTGAGGTGCCGACGTATGCGTTTCAGCGGGAGCGTTTCTGGCTGGACGGCAGCATCGGAAACAACGACAGCGGTGGTGGTGGGGTGGTGCGGTTGGGTGATGGTGGTGTGGTGGTGTCGGAAAGGATTTCGGTGGGGGTGGGTTCGTGGTGGGGGGATCATGTGGTGAATGGGGTGGTGTTGGTGCCGGGGGCGCAGTTTGTGGAGTGGGTGGTTGGTGCGGGGGATGTGGTGGGGTTGTCGGTGGTGCGGGAGTTGATGGTGCAGGTGCCGTTGGTGTTGGAGGGGTCGGGTTTTGTTGAGGTGCAGACGGTGGTGGGTGGTGATGGTCGGGTGGGGGTGTATTCCCGGAACGGGGATGGTGGTGGTGGGGATTGGGTGTGTCACGCGACGGGTTTGCTGGCTGAAACTGTCGACGTGAGTATGCCGGGTGAGGTTGGCGGTGTTGTGGAGGTGTCGGGGGGCAGTTCCGCTGTGGCACCGGTGCTGTCAGGGGCGGGTGCGGTGTGGCCGCCGGTGGGCGCGGTTCCGGTTTCTGTCGATGGTTTTTATGAGCGGTTGGCGGGTGTGGGTCTGGAGTATGGGCCGGTGTTTCGGGGGTTGCGGGCGGCGTGGCGGGTAGGTGGGGAGTTGGTGGGGGAGGTGGCTTTGGACGACGTCGGTCGTGGGGAGGTGGGCCGTTTCGGGGTCCACCCGGCATTGCTGGACGCGGCGTTGCATGTGGCGGGGTTGCGTGAGTCGGGTGGTCCGGTGGAGCCGTTGTTGCCGTTTGCCTGGCAGGACGTGGTGGTGCATGCCACGGGCGCGACAGAGGCACGGGTGTGGATGCGGGTCGAGGGGGACACGCTGACGGTGACCTTGACCGATAGGGACGGGGCACCGGTGGTCACGGTGGGTTCGTTGGCGTTGCGGCCGTTGTCGGACCGGCTGCCTGTTAGGGCAGCACGGGACCTCTACACCGTCGACTGGGTCGACGCCGGCCGGATCAGTCAGGCCGGTGAGGCGAGCCAGGCCAGCCAGGTCATCGAGGCTGGCCGCCCCGGCCAGCCCGGCCAGGTCGGTGAGGTCAGCCAGTTCGGTGGGATGGAGGCTGACCTTTCGGTGTGGGATTGCGCGGGTGTCGGTCTAGCGGACGTCTTGGCTGGGGTGCAGGAGCGGTTGGTTGCTGATGAGCGGCGGTGGTTGGTGTTGGTGGCGGGTGGTCGGTCTGTTCCGGATGCGGCGGCGGTGTGGGGTTTGTTGGCGTCGGCGCAGACGGAGCATCCGGGCCGGCTGGTGCTGGTCGATGCGGCGGATCCGGTGGTGGCGCGGGCGGCGGTGGGGGTGTGTGACGAGCCGCAGCTTTGGGTGGATGACGACGGTCGTGTCCGGGTGCCGAGGTTGGTGCGGGCCGTGCCGCCTGAGGGCGGGCGACGGTCGGACTTGAGTGCTGGTCCGGTGTTGATCACCGGTGGTACTGGCACGTTGGGTGGTTTGTTGGCACGGCATTTGGTGGATGAGTACGGGGTGGACGACCTGGTGTTGGTGTCGCGGCGTGGTCCGGACGCCCCGGGTGCCGAGGAGTTGGCCCGGGATCTGCCGCAGGCGCGGATCGTCGCTGGTGACATCAGTGACCGGGACTGTCTTCGGGCGTTGCTCGACGAGTTCGCTCCGCGGGCGATCATCCACGCGGCGGGGGTGCTCGACGATGCCACGATCGCCAATCTCACGCCGGAGCGGTTGGAGACGGTCTTCGCCGCCAAGGCCCGCAGCGCGTACCTGCTGCACGAGCTGACCCGCGACCGGCAGCTCGACGCGTTCGTCCTCTTCTCCTCGGCCGCCGGTGTGTTCGGGTCGGCGGGTCAGGCCAACTACGCGGCGGCGAACGCCTACCTCGACGCCCTGGCCCGGCAACGGCGGGCACAGGGACTACCCGCGCAGTCACTCGCCTGGGGACTGTGGGAGACCAGGAGCGCCATGACCGCGGCGGTCGGCACCGTGCGGTCGGGCGTCGTCCCGCTCACCGAGCGGCACGCGCTCGCCCTGTTCGACGCGGCCCTCGACACCGGTGAACCCGTCCTGCTGCCGGTTCGCCTGCACCTCGACAGCGTGCCGCCGACTCCGCTGATCGAGAAGCTGAAGCCGACCCGTCGCAGTACCGTGGACGCCCGCCCGGCACCGCGTACCGAGGATGATTTTGTCGCCCTGGTCCGCACGGAGGCGGCCGCCGTCCTCGGTCACCGCTCTGGTGCCGACGTCGACCCGGACGGTCAGTTCACCGAACTCGGTTTCGACTCGCTGGCGGCCATCCGGCTGCGGAACCAACTCGGCGCGGCGACCGGCGTACGGCTGACCGCGACCGCGGTGTTCGACCATCCGACGGCCCGGGCGTTGGCAGCTCACCTGTACGCGACCGCCGGTGGCGCAGCGTCCCCAGGCGGGAGCGTGCCTCCGGTCGACCGCGAGGAAACGCTGGGCGCGCTGTTCCGGGACGCGGTCGCGGCCGGACGCCGGGACGACGGTTTCGCGTTGCTGTCGGCGGTCGCGCGGCTGCGTCCGGGGTTCCGTTCGCCCACGGAGCTGACCGAGATCGCGGCCCCGCTACGACTGGCCGAGGGACCGGCACGGCCTCGCCTGGTCTGTGTCCCGTCGCCGATGGGCCTGGGCGGAGCGCACCAGTACGCGCGGCTCGCCACGGCGTTGCGTGGCGTCCGCGAGGTGCACGCCCTTCCGATCCCGGGATTCCGGTCGTCCGAGGCACTGCCGGAGTCGCCCGGTGCGGTCGTCGAGTGGCTGGCCGCCAGCCTCGGCCAGGCCGTCGGTGACGAACCGTACGCGCTGGTCGGTTACTCGTCCGGTGGCCTGTTCGCGCACGGCCTGGCGGGGCTGCTCGAAGAGCGGGGCCGTCCCGCCGCCGGGCTGGTCCTGCTGGACACCTACCTACCGGACAGCGTCGCGATGGAAGGCTTCGCGACACCGATGCTGGCGGGACTGTTCGCCCGGGAGGAGTCCTTCGGGCCCTTCACCAGCGCCCGGCTCTCCGCGATGGGCCGCTACGTACGGCTGATCGCGGAGTGCGAGGTGCCGTCGGTCACCACACCCACCCTGTTCGTCCGTCCGACCGACCTGTTCCGGGCTGACGGCGCGGACCCCGACGTGGAACCGGAGTCGTCCTGGCGTGCGACATGGCCCTCGGCCACCGCCACGGCCGAGGTTGCCGGCAACCACTTCACGATGCTCGAGTCGGGGGCGGTCGACACCGCGCGGGTGATCGACGACTGGCTGGTGTCCAGGATTGGATAGGGGCCGCCCGCACCGGTTTAAGGGTGTGCCAGCGGATCGGTCGAGCCTACGTTCGACAGGTAGGCATCGCCCCGCCTCCGACCATTTTCCTGCGTGGAGGTCAGCCATGGACAGCCCTACCGCCAGCACCACGGGCACTGTCGACATCGTTCTCGAGGGTGGCCCCGCATCGCTGCCTGTCGAGGTTCGCCGTCAGCGGGTCGACAGCCTCACCGACACCGTCAAGATCTGCCATTACGGCGGTTACGAGCACTTCGGGAGAGTCGACGGGGAATCGCCGGTGGACGGTCCGGTCCTGTTCCGGTGGATCGGGCGTACCCGGGTCGCGGAATAGCGACGGACCCTCAGGTCCGGCCCACGGAATCCCCGGTTCGCCTTTTCGGCCCGGCCACCCGAGCGGAACCCGTCGCCGGACCGTCGGGCACTGCCGCCGGACCGCAGGGCACCGTCCCGCGTCCCGGCGCTCGGGTGCGGGTGGCCGACCGCGCCCTCACCGCGTCCGACGCCGCCTGTCGTGCGTCACCCGTGCAGCACCACCGCGCCGAGCCTCGAACCGACGACGCAGCAGGACGAACCGAGGAGAAGCGATGCTCCGACGCATGATCCGGGCCTGGGGCGGGGCCGTCGGCCCTGCCGTCCCCCCGTCGAAGGGCTGAGGCGTCCATGGATTCCCCGGCGAACCACGCCGAACTGCTGACCGCGACGGTGCTGCTCGACATCGCGCTGGTCCTGGCGGTCGGCACCCTGGTCGGGCGATGGGTGGGGCGGCTGCGTCAGCCGGCGGTCATCGGGGAGGTCCTCGCGGGGGTAGCCCTCGGGCCGAGCCTGCTCGGACTGCTGCCCGGCAACCCGACGGCGTGGCTCTTCCCGGCAGAGGCGCGGCCGTTCCTGTCCACCGTCGCGCAGATCGGCCTGGCGCTGTTCATGTTCCTGATCGGCTGGGAGTTCGACCCGGCCCGGCTGCGGAGCCACCGGGGTACCGCCGTGGCCGTGTCGATCGGCTCGATCGTGGTGTCGTTCGGCCTGGGGGTCGCGCTGGCGACGCTGTTGTACCAGCGACACGACACGGTGGGGGTCGACCGGGTCGGCTTCCCGGAGTTCGCGCTCTTCCTCGGCGTCGCCATGTCGATCACCGCCTTCCCGGTCCTGGCGCGCATCCTGGCCGAGCGGGGCCTCACCGGCACCCAGGTGGGCAGTATCGCCCTGGTCAGCGCGGCGATCGACGACGTGCTCGCCTGGTGCCTACTGGCGGTGGTGACAGCGATCGTCACCGCGAGCGGGCCGGTGGACCTGGTCCGCATGCTGCTGCTGTTGGTCGTCTTCCTGACGGTGCTACGGGTCGTGGTACGCCCGTTCCTGGTCTTCATGACCCGACGCTGGGCCGCGACGTACCTGCTGGTCACCGTGGTGGCGTTGGTGTTCCTGGCGTCATTCGCCACCACCTGGATCGGGTTGCACGCCATCTTCGGCGCGTTCTGTGTCGGCCTCGCGATGCCCCGCGAGCCGGCGGCGGAACTCCGTGAGCGGGTGTGCCGGCCCTTGGAGCACGTGAGCATGGTGCTGCTCCCGGTGTTCTTCATCGTCACCGGCCTCGGTGTCGACATCGGTGGACTGACCGCGGCGAACCTCCTGGAGCTGGCCGCGATCGTCCTGGTCGCCTGCGTGGGGAAGCTGACCGGCGCGATCGTGCCGGCCGTGTCGCTCGGCATGTCCTGGCGCGACGCCGGGATCCTGGGCATTCTGGTCAACACGCGGGGTCTGACCGAACTCGTGGTGCTGAGCGTCGGCCTGCAGCTCGGCGTGCTCGACGGGCAGATGTTCACGATGCTGGTGCTCATGGCCCTGATCACCACTGCGCTGGCCGGTCCGCTGATCCGTTCGGGCCGGACGCCGGCCACCCGACCCGGCGGGCCGGACGCCGCCGCCGTCGAGATGACCGACGCGCGTCACGGCGGTACCGGATAATCCACCCATGACCTCTACCGGTTCGTCACGGCTGTCGTTGTGGTCCACCGACTCGTTGTTGTCGATCGGGTCGCGGGGTTCGGTGCTGTCCATCGGCAGCGTCGGTTCGATCGCCTCGGTCGGCAGCGTCGGCTCCGCCGGGTCGATCCTGTCCATCGGCTCCGCGCTCTCGGTCGGTTCGACCCTGTCCTGGCGGTCCGCCTGGTCGTTGCTGGCGGACCGCTCCTCCGGCGTGGCGATGGGTTCCCGCCAGCGGGCCCGTCCGCTGGTCGGTCCGTCCGCGGCGGTGGCCGCCGTGGCGCTGACCGCCGGTGTCGGCTACCTCCTGGCGCGCAGGCGTCGATCGGACGCGGGGCGGGTCAGGCGGGCGTCGCGGTGACGTGCTCCACGGTGACGGTGCGCAGGACGTGGAGGGCACCACCGACGGCGGCGGCGGTGTCCACGTTGGCGGACAGCAGCACCCGGGGCCGGCTGAGCGCCCGGCTGAGCGCGTGCCGGGTCAGCTCCGTCTCGATGAACCGCTGGTAGAGCGGGCCGGCGTCGACGAGGGCGGGTCCGGCCAGCACGACGGTGTCGAGGTCGAAGAGATTCACCATGGTCACCGCGGCGCGGCCGATCCAGTGGGCGGAGCGTTGGAGGATCGCCGTCGCGTCCGGGTCGCCCGCCTGCCACGCGTGCACGACGCGCCCGAAGTCGGCGAGGGTGTCCTCCTCGTGGGCCGTGACGCCGAGGCGCCCGGCGAGTTCGGGTCGGGCGAGCACCTGCGCGACGACCGTACGCGGACCCGCCTCCGCCTCGGCGCAGCCATGGTTGCCGCAGACGCAGGCGGCGCTGGCGCCCATCAGCCCCACGTGCCCTATCTCGACGGCGTTCGAGGCGCGACCGCGGTAGGCGTTGCCGTCCGCCACGACGCTGCCGCCCAGGCCGGAGCCGAGGTAGATGAGCCCGAACGTGTCGGTCGGCACGGTGCCGGACCACTGCTCGCCGGTGGCCGCCGCCGTCGCGTCGTTCTCCAGCAGGACGGGTAGGCCGAGCCGACCCGACAGGCTCGACGTCAGGGGGTACTGGAGCCAGTCGGGCGTGGGATGGGCCATGAGGAGCATGCCGCGTTCGCGGTCCTGGGGTCCGTGGGTGACCAGACCGACGCCGAGCACCCGATCGCGCGGCACGCCCGTGCGGTGCACCAGGTCCTCGACGTGGTGGGCCAGGGTGGCGACGGCCGCGTCCGGCCCGCTGGTCCCGGTGCCCCGGAAGCCGGCGGTCGCGATCCGCCGGCCGGCGAAGTCGATCACGACGACCGTCGTCGTGGTGCGGTCGAACTGGACCCCGACGGCGTACCAGGCGTCCGCCTCCAGTTCCAGCAGCCGTCGGGGCTGGCCCCGGCTCTGCTGCTCACGGCCCACCTCGCGGACGAGGCCTCCGTCGATCAGGCGGCGGACCACGTGGGTGATCCTGGCCTGGGTACGGCCGGACAGCTCGGCGAGTTCGACCCGGCTGAGCGTGCCACGGGTGCGCAGCAGATCGAGCATCCGCCCGGCCGTGGTGACGCGGCCGTCGTCGTCGTGGAGCATGCCGCGAGCCCTCCTAGATCCGTCCGGGAGCCGGGCGGAGCGCTCCCGCTCCTATGTCTAGCCGATCGACCGGATCACGCAAGGGGCGGCGACGGTCGACGTCCTCGGTCCGGTCGGGCTGACCGGCGGGGTGGGCGCGGTCCGGTCGGGCTGACCGGCGGGGTGGGCGCGGTCCGGTCGGGCCGGGCCGCGGCGGTGCGGTGAGCGGCAAAAGAATTTTATCGAGATCAATTGAGCTTGCGCATTGACTGAGTAAATTTAGTCACTTAAGAATACATCTCTGGCCCTTCCTGGGCCATGGCGGGCGAGCATCGCCCCCGCTCGTGAAAGGACCACGATGTCTCTTCTCACCGGCATGTCGCGCCGCGCCGCGGCCCTCGCCGGCGCAGCCGCGCTCGGCCTCGTGCTGACCGGCTGCTCCGGCGGGACCTCGTCCGCCGGCTCGGCGGCCACGCTCGTGGCCTACACGGGTCAGTCGGGCGACTACCAGGTCAACTTCAACCCGTTCTCGCCGTCCCGGATCGGGGGCCTCGGCACGGTCTACGAGACCCTGTTCTTCGTCAACAAGGCCAAGGTGTCCGACCTCGTGCCGCTGCTCGGCACGCAGCACTCCTGGAACACCGACGGCACCGTCCTGTCGGTGACCCTGCGCGACGGGGTGACGTGGAGCGACGGTCAGCCCTTCACCGCGAAGGACGTCGCGTTCACCTTCGGCCTGCTGAAGAACAACGCGGCCATCAACAACATCGGGTTCGACGGCACCGCCACGGCGGTGGACGACACCCACGTGACCCTCACCTTCACGGCACCCGCCTTCGTCAAGGGGCCCGACCTGCTCGGTGGCGTGCCGATCGTCCCCGAGCACCTGTGGAAGACCACCAGCCCGACCGAGGACGTGGTCGAGAAGCCCGTCGGCACCGGCGCCTACCTGATCGGCGAGTTCAAGCCGCAGGCCTTCACCTATACGGCGAACCCCAGGTACTGGGGCGGCGAACCGAAGGTGAAGAAGATCCGCTTCGTCGCGCTGTCCGGCAACCAGGCCGGCGCCGACGGCATCGCGGCCGGCACCGTCGACTGGTTCACCGGACCGATCCCCGACCTCAAGAACACCAGGAAGAACTTCCCCAGGTACGACGCGTACACCCGGTGGCAGAACCAGATGGTGCTCGCCACCTGCTCCAGCGCGCAGATGGGGTGCAAGGGGCCGCAGACCGACCCTGCCGTCCGGCACGCCCTCTACTCCGCCCTCAACCGGACCCAGCTCAACAAGCTGGCGTTCCAGGACACCGCCAGCCCGATCTCCCCGGCCTTCACCCTCACCCCCGGCCAGGACGGCTTCACCGCCGCCGGCCTGGCGGAGAAGGTGGCCCCGATGACCGCCGAACCGCAGAAGAGCGCGCAGCTCCTGGAGCAGGCCGGCTGGACCAGGGGTTCCGACGGCATCTACGCCAAGGGCGGCCAACGGCTGTCGCTGACGGTCGAGGTGGTCACCGGATGGACCGACTACATCACCGCGATCGACACGATGGCCTCGCAGGCCAAGGCCGCCGGGATCGAGCTGCAGGCCGCCCAGTCCTCCTGGAACGAGTGGACGGAGAAGAAGGGATCCGGGAAGTTCCAGCTGGTCATCGACTCGCTGGGGCAGGGCCCCGCGCCGGACCCGTTCTATCTCTACACCTACTTCTTCGACTCCGGCACCGGGGCCAGGGTGGGCCAGGCCGCCGGCAACAACTACTCCCGCTACGCCAACCCGGAGGTCGACGCGGCGCTCGACGACCTGGCCGCGCTCCCGCTCGACGACCGGGCGGCCCGGCAGCCGTACTTCGACACCGTCCAACGGGCGATCGTGCGGGACATGCCGTACGTCCCGGTCCTGACCGCCGGCACGACGAGCGTGTGGAACACCGGGAAGTTCAGCGGCTGGCCCTCCGACGGGGACCTGTACGCCTTCCCGGCGGTGTGGTCGGCGCTCGACGCCGCAGAGATCTTCAAGCGGCTCACCCCGCAGAGCTGACCGCCCCCGCCGTCGCCCCCGAGAAAAGAGCGCCGCCGTGAGTTACTTCCTGCGCAAGCTGGGCTTCTACGTGGTGGCCCTCTGGGCCGCCCTGACCCTCAACTTCGCCATCCCACGCCTGCTGCCCGGTGATCCCGTCGACATCCTGCTGGCCAAGCTCCAGCAGCGGGGTGGCACGGTCAGTCCGGAGACGCGCGAGGCGTACACGCTCCTGCTCGGGGGCGACGACAGCGGACCCCTGTGGAACCAGTACCTGGACTATCTCGGGAACCTCGCGCGCGGGGACCTCGGGGTGTCGGTGAGCTACTACCCGGCCAAGGTCTCCGACGTGATCCTCGCGTCGCTGCCCTGGACCGTGGTGCTCGTCGGGGTCGCCACCCTCATCGCCGCGCTGCTCGGGGTGCTCCTCGGCGCGATCGTGGGGTGGCGACCCGGCACCTGGCTCGACTCACTGGTCCCGGCCACGACGCTGCTCGCCGCCATCCCGTACTTCTGGCTCGCCCTGCTCCTGAGCTACCTGCTGGCCCGGGTGCTCGGCTGGCTGCCGCTGCAGGGCGGCTACGACGTCGCGCTCACCCCCGGCTGGAACACGGCGTTCCTCCTCTCGGCGGTGCGGTACGCCACCCTGCCCGCCCTGACCATCGTGCTGGCCTCGATCGGCGGCTGGCTGCTCGGCATGCGGAACATGATGGTCTCCACCCTGTCCGAGGACTACGTGCTGACGGCGGAGGCCAAGGGGCTGTCGCCCGGGACGATCCGGCGCTCCTACGCGGCGCGCAACGCCGTGCTCCCCTCCGTGGCCGGGTTCGCCATCTCCCTCGGCTTCGTGGTCTCCGGCTCGGTCATCACGGAGCAGGTCTTCTCCTACCCCGGCATCGGCGGACGGCTGCTCGGCGCCGTGACCAACAACGACTACGCGCTGATGCAGGGGGTCTTCCTCTTCATCACGCTCGCCGTGCTCGGCGCCAACCTGATCGTCGACCTGCTCTACGGCCTGATCGACCCGCGCACCCGGGCCCGGCACTGACGGGGGAGACCACGATGACGAACCTCACCCCCGCCGGCACCCCGACGGTGGCCGACGCCGCCGACGCGCGCACCCCGGCCACCGGCCCGGTCGGCCGCTCCGCCCCGGCGGGCTGGCGCATGCTGCTGCCCTCGATGACGCCCTGGCTGGCCCTCGGCCTCGTGCTGGTCGTCGGGATCACGCTCTTCGGGCTCCTCGCCGTCCACGTGGTGGGCGACCCCCGGCAGATCCGGGACCAGGGGCTCACGCCGCCGTCGGCGCAGTTCCCGCTCGGCACCACCCAGACCGGGCAGGACGTGCTCGCGCAGCTCGCGTACGCCACCCGTGGCTCGTTGCAGATCGGCTTCCTCGTCGGCGTCCTCGCCACCGCCCTGTCGGCGTTCTTCGGCATCTACGGCGCCTACCGGGGCGGGCTCGTTGACGAGGCGTTCTCGTTGCTGTCGAACGTCTTCCTGGTGATCCCCGGCCTGCCGCTGGTCATCGTGATCTCGGGCTTCGTGCCACGGGAGAGCCGTGGCGTGTGGACCATCGTCGTGGTGCTCGCCCTGACGAGCTGGGCCGCGTCGGCGCGGGTGCTGCGGGCACAGACGCTGTCGGTGCGCAACCGCGACTACGTCGCCGCGGCGAAGGTCGCCGGTGAGAGACCGTGGCGGGTCATCGTCGTGGAGATCCTGCCGAACCTCCTGCCGGTCATCGCGTCGCAGTTCGTGTTCGCGGTCATCGCCGCGATCCTCGGCGAGGCCGGTCTGGCCTTCATCGGCCTCGGCGCGTCGAACTCGGCCACGTTGGGCACGATGCTCTTCTACGCCCAGAACGGGTACGCGCTGTCCCTCGGCGCGTGGTGGTGGTTCGTGCCGCCGGGCCTGGTCATCGCGCTCTTCGGCATGGGCCTGTCGCTGGTGAACTTCTCGATCGACGAGATCATCAACCCCAGGCTGAGGAACCTGCGCCGGTACCGCAGGCGGGCGCGGCGGGACGCCCGCACCCGGCGGCGACCGTCCCGCCCCGGGGTCGACGCCCCGGGCACCGGCTCCGCCCACCCGACCCCGGAGGTGACCCCGCGATGACCACCCCACCGCGGCACGACCACACCGCCGCCGACGGGTCGCGGGCCGCCGCCGTCCTGACGGTCGAGGACCTCACCGTCGTGTACGAGGCCGACACCCCGGTCACGGCGGTCCGGGACGCGAGCCTGACGCTGCACCGGGGGGAGATCCTCGGGCTGGCCGGCGAGTCCGGCTGCGGCAAGACCACCCTGGCGTACGCGATCAACCGCCTGCACCGACCGCCGGCCCGCATCGCGTCCGGCCGGGTGACGTTCCACGACCGGGCCGGCGGGGACGTCGACGTGCTCGCGCTGACCGACGTCGAGCTGCGCGCGTTCCGCTGGGAGAAGCTCTCCATGGTGTTCCAGGGGGCGATGAACGCCCTCAACCCCGTCACCACCGTGCGGGCGCAACTACGGGACACCCTGCTGGCCCACCGCCCCGGCCTGTCCCGGGCGCAGGTGCGCGAGCGGTCCGCGGAGGTGCTGCGACGGGTCGGGGTGGATCCCCGGCGACTGGGCTCCTTCGCGCACGAACTCTCCGGGGGGATGCGCCAACGGGTCATGATCGCGATGGCGATGCTGCTCGAACCACAGGTCATGATCATGGACGAGCCCACCACGGCCCTGGACGTCGTCGTCCAACGCGAGATCCTGGGCGAGATCGTGCGGCTCCGCGACGAGCTGGACTTCGCCGTCGTCTTCATCACCCACGACCTGCCGCTGCTGCTGGAGATCAGCGACCGGATCGCCGTCATGCTGGCGGGCGAGATCGTCGAACTCGGCGCGGCCGAACAGCTCTACCGCCACGCGCGGCATCCGTACACCCGTCGGCTCCTCGGCTCGTTCCCGAGCCTGTCCGGGGCGCGCGGCGCGTTCATCCGGTCCGGGGTCGACGAGACCGCCGGACCGGCCGACGGCGACACCGGGGAGCGGGCATGACCCTCGTCCACGTGACCGATCTCGTCAAGGACTACCGCATCCGGAGCGGTCTGCGCCGCAGCCGGCTGCGCGCCGTCGACCACGTCAGCTTCGACCTGGTCCCCGGCCGCACCGTCGCCCTGGTCGGGGAGTCGGGTTCGGGGAAGTCCACCATCGCCAGGATCCTCACCCGGATGGAGAGACCCACCTCCGGCCGGGTCGAGGTACGCCTCGACGACGGCACGCCGGTGCACGGGTCGCGGTACCGGCGGCACGTGCAGATGGTGTTCCAGGACCCGTTCGCCTCCCTCAACCCCTTCCACTCCGTCGCGCACCACATCGCCCGTCCGCTGCGGATCCACCGGCGCACCCGCACCGCCACCGAGACCCGCCGGCGGGTGCTGGAGATGCTCGAACGGGTCAACCTCACCCCGGCCGAGAGCATCGCGTCGCGTCGCCCGCACGAACTCTCCGGCGGCCAGCGGCAGCGGGTCGCGATCGCCCGCGCGCTGGCGCCGGGGGCACAGGTGCTCGTCGCGGACGAACCGGTGTCCATGTTGGACGTATCGATCCGCCTCGGGGTGCTCAACCTGATGGGCCGCCTGCAACGCGAGGACCGGCTCGCCGTGCTGTACATCACCCACGACCTGGCCACCGCCCGGCACTTCTCGGACGAGATCCTCGTGCTCTACCGGGGCCGCGTCGTCGAGCGCGGGCCGTCCGACGCGGTGATCCTCGATCCGCAGCACGACTACACCAGGTTGCTGGCGGGTTCGGCACCGGATCCCGAACGCCCGGGGCGGGTCACGGCGGCGGCCCGGGCGGACCGCGACACGATCGACGACAGCGTCTGCTACGACCACCGCACCCGCCGGTGGGAGCAGGCCGGGGTGCCGTCGGCCACGGCGACCGGGCCGGCCGGTCGGTGACCCGCCGGGCGGCACCGCCACCCGGTGACCGGCACGCCTTCGCCGCCACCCGGCGGCCCGTACAGCTTCGCCGCCACCCGGCGGCCCGTACGCCTTCGCCGCCGCCCGACGGCGGCCCGCACGCCTTCGCCGTCCGCGGCCCGCCCGCACCCCTGCGGACCCGGCAGAGAGGATCCCCACGTGACCGCCATCCCGGCCCGGCCCGTGCCCCGGCTCGCCCTGCCCGCCCACCACCTGTGGCTGGACGCCGAGTGCCGTCGGCTGCTCGCCTTCGGAGCCCGCTGCGCGCTGCCCGACGGTGGTGCCGCCTACCTGGACGTCGGTGGTGTGCCCGACCCCGGGCACGGCGTGCTCACCTGGATCACCGCCCGCACCACGCACGCGTACTCGCTCGGTGTGCTGCTCGGCGTGCCCGGCAGCGCCCCCGTCGCCGACGCCGCGCTGGCGGCCCTGACCGGCCGGCTGCGCGACGCCGGAGCCGGTGGGTGGTTCACCGCGCTCGGACCGGACGGCACTCCCGACCGGGCCGGCGGCAAGTCCTGCTACGACCACGCCTTCGTGCTGCTCGCGGCGTCGTCCGCGGCGCTCGCCGGCCGACCCGGCGGCGTCGGCCTGCTCGCCGACGCCGCCGACGTCTATCTCACCCGGTTCTGGGACGATCCGGCGGGCCGACCGCTGGACGGTTGGGACGCCGACTTCACCCGGCCCGACGACTACCGTGGCCTCAACGCCACGATGCACTCGGTCGAGGCGATGCTCGCCGTGGCCGACGCCGTCGAGGTGCTCGACGACCCGACCGGATCCGTCGTCGGCGGGGGAGCGGCCGCCTGGCGGGACCGGGCCGCGCGGGCGGCCCGGTTCGTCGTCGACCTCGCCGCCGCCCACGACGGGCGGCTGCCGGAACACTTCGGACCGGACTGGACGCCCGACCTCGACTTCCACCGCAGCCGACCGGACGACCCCTTCCGGCCCTACGGCGCCACCCCCGGGCACGGTCTGGAGTGGTCCCGGCTGCTGCTGACCGTCGAGGCCGCGGTGGGTGCCGACGCCGCCCTCACCGCGGCGGCGGTGCGGCTGTTCGACCGGGCCGTCGCCGACGGCTGGAACGCCGACGGCGCGGAGGGCTTCGTCTACACCACCGACTGGGACGGCACGCCGGTGGTGCGCCAGCGGATGCACTGGGTGGTGGCCGAGGCGATCGCCGCCGCCGCCGCGCTGCACCGGCGCACCGGCGAGCGGCGGTACGCCGACAGCTACGCCACCTGGTGGGACTACGCCGAACGCCGTCTGCTCGACCGTACGGGCGGCTCGTGGTGGCACGAACTCGACCCGCGGAACGTGCCGGCCACGACCGTGTGGCCCGGCAAACCCGACGTCTACCACGCGCTACAGGCCACCCTGCTGCCCCGGCTGCCGCTCGCGCCCACCCTCGCCCGCGCGCTGCGGGCGGGGCTGCTCGACCCGCCGCCGGCCGCCGCCGGTCGTCGGCCGCCGACCCGACCGGTCCGGTGACCGGGCGGCGAGGGCCGTCGTCGTCACGGTGTCCGGTCGGGGAGGGCCGCGGTCGTCACGGTGTCCGGTCGGGGAGCTGCCCGGCCCGCGCCGCCGCGTTGGCCGAACGCAGCACCCGGGGATGCCGCAGCGCGGCCGGGTCGGCCAGGGTCGCCGTGCTGGCCACGGTGAAGGTGTGGGTCTCACCCGCGAGCAGTGAGACGAGCATGTCGTCGACGACCGCGTCGGGGTCCACCTTGTCGACGAGCAGTGCGAGGTCCCGGACGTACGCCGTGGCCCGCACGTCCACCCGGTAGCCGCCGGTCACGGCCGTCACCTCGGCGGTGCAGGGGGCCGGGTCGTAGGCGAGGTCACGGTCCTCGACGAACTGGTGCAGGACCCGGACGCCGTCGACGGCGGCGACCAGCACCTCGCCGCCCGGATCGGTCGGGGTGAGCAGGTCGTCGGTCAGGTCGAGCAGGGCGACGGACCGGGGCGCGACCGTGAGCGGCAGCGCGGCGGCCGCCAGGACGTCGCCGGTGAGGCTCTGCCGGGTGCCGCGGACCGTGCCCGTCCACGGCTGGTCGTGATCGTTGACCGCGACCAGGGTGGGTCTTCCCCCGCGGGGCTGCACGGTCAGCAGCCGGGGCGCGAACGCGTGCCGGAGCGCGTAATAGAGGGGCTTGGGGCGTCCGTCGCCGTCCACCGCCGCCCACGAGGTGACCGGCCAGCAGTCGTTGAGCTGCCAGACGAGCGCGCCGGCCGTGTGGGGCCACCAGGAGCGGAAGTGCTCGACCCCGAACGCCACCGCCCGTGCCTGGTTGAGCTGCGTCGCCCAGTGCCACTGCTCGAAGTCGTCCGGGACGGGCAGGTGGGGGGCCAGGCCCCGGTCCAGCTTGCCGTTGCCGTCGTGGGCCTTCTGGTGCAGCAGGAACGCGGGTGCGGTGGGGGTCAGTGGCCGGTCGCGGATCCACCGGGTGAGGGTCGCCCAGGTGGGTGGACCCTGGAAGCCGAACTCGGCGCAGAACCGCGGGATCTCGTCGCGGTAGTGGGTGTAGTCGAGCATGTTCCACACGTCCCACTCGTGGCGGGTGCCGTGGCGGGCGTCGTTGGGCGGCAGGTCGCCGGGGCTGTAGGGGCTGCCGGGCGCGTACGGGCGGGTGGGGTCCAGGGCGGCGACGATGTCGGGCAGCAGCCCGGTGTAGTAGCCGAGCCCCCAGCTGCGGCCGTCGAGGCTCTCCCGCCAGCCTGCCCAGTCGGTGAAGGCGGGCAGGTTCTCGTTGTTGCCGTTCCAGAGCACCAGCGAGGGGCGGGCGACCAGCCGGGTGACGTTCTCCCGCGCCTCGGCCTCCACCTCGCCGCGCAGGGGCTCCTCCTCGGCGTAGAAGGCGCAGGCGAACGGGAAGTCCTGCCAGACCAGCACGCCCCGCTCGTCGCAGGCGTCGTAGAAGTCGTCGGTCTCGTAGATGCCGCCGCCCCAGACCCGCAGCATGTTCATGTTCGCCCCGACAGCCTGGTCGATCCGGCGGGCGAGCCGCTCGGGGGTGACCCGGGTGAGGAGGTGGTCGTCCGGAATCCAGTTGGCGCCCTTGGCGAAGACCCGGGTGCCGTTGACGACGAAGGTGAACGGCGTGCCGGCCCCGTCCGGCCGGGTGTCCACGGCGACGGTGCGGAAGCCGATCCGACGCCGGTCGACGTCCACCGGCTCGCCGTCGGCCAGGAGCGTGACGGTCAGCTCGTAGCGCGGCTGTCCACCGTAGCCGACCGGCCACCACAGCCGGGCGTCCGGCACGAGGACGGTGAGCCGGGCGGCGTCGCCGGGGACGGGCGTCCGTTCGGTGCGGTCGCCGACGGTCACCACCGCGGTGTAGTCGCGGTCCGTGGCGCGGTCGAGCGTGAGGTGCACGTCGACGCGGCCGGTCCCGTCGGCGTCGACGGTGACGAGCGGGCGTACCCCGGTCAGCCGCGCGGTGTCCCAGCGTTCCAACCGCACCGGCTTCCAGATGCCGGCGGTCTGCAGGTCAGGTCCCCAGTCCCAGCCGAAGGAGCAGGCCATCTTGCGGATCGCGTTGTACGGGTGCGGGTAGGCGCGCTGACGCCAGCCGAGCCGGGCCTCCGTCCGCTCGGCGTGAGCGAGGGCGGAGTCCAGCGTCACGGTCAGCTCGTTGCGGCCCTCCCGCAGCGACCCGCGTACGTCGAACCGGTGGCTGCGGTGCATGTTGGCGGTCCCGCCGAGCAGGTGGCCGTTCAACGTGACGGTCCCGATCGTGTCGATGCCGTCGAAGACCAGCTCCACCCGTTCCCCGGCCCCGGGTCCGGCCGCCCGGAACTCCGTGGCGTACCGCCAGTCGACGCGGTGCATCCAGGTCAGGTCGGCCTCGTTGCGGTCCAGGTACGGGTCGGCGATGAGGCCGGCGGCCAGCAGGTCCAGGTGGGTGCTGCCGGGCACCCGGGCGGGGACGTCCCGGTCGACGAGGACGTCCGGTACCGGGCCGCCGACGGCGCGCAGGCGCCAGCCCTCGTGCAGGGTCGAGCGCGTCATGGGGTCCTCTTCGTCGTCGGCGACAGGGGCCGCAGCTGCGGAGGATCCTTACGCAGGCAACCTAACTAAGTCAACGAGCCGGTCGGGACGACCGCTGCCCCGGGGCGTCTGTCCTGGTAGGACCCTCGGTGCAGACCGCCCGGGCCGACCGGGGTCGGGCGTGCCCCGTCGTCCGGGCGGGGGCGGCCGAGGGTCAGTTCGCTCTGGAGCACGAGGACCGCACCGCCGATCGCCGCCGCGTCCGACCCGTTGACCGAGGGCACGATCCGCACCGGGTGCGCCCGCCGCGCGAACATCCGACGGTCCACCTCCCGCTGGATCAGCGTCTGGTAGATCGAGCCGGCCACCGCGAAGCTCGGCCCGGCCAGGACGATCGCGTCGACATCGAACAGGCAGGCCATGGTGACGGCCGCACCACCCAGATAGCGGGCCGACCGCTCGACGATGCCCCGGGCGTCGGCGTCCCCGGCGTTCGCCGCGGCCGCGATCCGGGCGAACTCGGTGAGGAAGTCGGCGGCGGCCGGGTCCAGGGCCAGCCGTCGGGTGAGTTGCGGGCTCGCCGTGGCCTGCCGGACCATGGCCGACGGACCCGCGTAGTTCTCCAGGCAGCCCACGTTGCCGCAGGGACACTCGTCGCCGTCGGCGTCCATCGAGATGTGGCCGATCTCCACGCTGTTGGAGGAGCTGCCCCGGTACACCTCACCGGCGACCACGACCCCGCCGCCGATCCCGGTGGCCATGTAGATGCAGCCGTAGGTGCTGCCCGGGTCCATCGCACCCATCCAGTACTCGCCGATCGCCGCCGCCGCCGCGTCGTTCTCGAGCAGGACCGGTAACCCGAGGGTCTCCGCCAGCAGTCGGGCGACCGGGTAGTCGAGCCACTCCCGGGTCGGCTGCGGGGTCAACAGCACCCCCGCGCGCCGGTCCTGCGGCCCGTAGCTGACCAGACCGACCCCCAGCACCCGGTCGCGGTGCACGGCCGCCGTGTCCAGCAGCGCCTCCACCTGCGAAGCCACCAGCGGCAGCGCCTGCTGCGGCGGCATCGTCGCGACGCCCTGGAACGACGTCCGGGCGACCTGTCGGCCGGCCAGGTCGACGACCACGATGACGCAGGTGTTGCGTTCGATCTGCACCCCGACGCCGTAGCGGGCCAGCGGATTGAGCTGCACCATGGTGCGGGGCTTGCCGCCCGTCGGCCCACCCCGGCCGGCCTCGACCACCAGACCGTCGTCCATCAGCTCCCGGACGACCGCGGAGATCGTCGCGCCGGTCAGGCCCGTCGCCGCCGCGAGCTCGACCCGGCTGATGCTGCGCGCCGCCCTGATGACGTCCAGCACCAGGCCGCGGGTCCTCGGTCGGCTGGCCCAGATCGGGCTGCTCGCCACGGTCCCCCCTCGATGTTCGCCCCGTCGCCAGGCTACGTCACCGGCCGCGACCGCGGTCATCCCCGATCACGACCGCCCCGGGAGTGTTCCCTCGCAGCATATTGACTTTCGTAACGAATCTAACTAAGGATGTCCCCCAGCGCTCCCATCGATCTCTCACTATTCCAGGAGATCACATGAAACATCGTCGTGCCCTGCTCGCCGCCAGCGTCACCGGCGCGCTGATGCTGGGCGGCGTGGTGACGGCCGGGATCCCCGCCGCCGCGGCGGCCACCGGCTGCTCGGTCAGCTACACCGTGCAGAGCCAGTGGCCGGGCGGGTTCACCGCCGCCGTCGCCGTCACCAACCTCGGTGACCCGCTGTCCAACTGGACGCTGACCTTCGACTTCCCCGAGCCGGACCAGCAGGTCAGCCACGGCTGGGGGGCCACCTGGACCCAGACCGGCACCCGGGCGTCGGCCGCCAGCATGAGCTGGAACGCCGCCCTGGGCACCGGAGCCATGACCTCGATCGGGTTCAACGGGTCGTGGAGCGGCACGAACCCGGTACCCCGGTCGTTCGCGCTGAACGGAACCACCTGCAACGGGCCGGTGACCACCCCGACGGCGACCCCGCCGCCCACCACGCCGCCGCCGACCACGCCGCCGCCCACCACGCCGCCGCCGACCACGCCGCCGCCGACCACGCCACCGCCCACCGGCCCGGCGCCGGAGCTGCACGTGTCCGGCAACAGGATTCTCACCGCGGACGGCGACGCGTACCGGCTGCTGGGCGTGAGCCGGTCCGGCGCGGAGTTCGCCTGCGTGCAGGGCAAGGGCCTGTGGGACTCCGGTCCCGTCGACCAGGCCTCCGTCAACGCGATGAAGACCTGGAACATCCATGCCGTACGCCTGCCGCTGAACGAGGAGTGCTGGCTCGGCCTCAACGGCTCGCCCGGCGGCGCCGCCTACCAACAGGGCGTCAAGGACTACGTGAACCTGCTCGTCGCCAACGGGATCAACGTGATCCTCGACCTGCACTGGACCTGGGGCGGCTATCCCGACAGCCCGGAATGGCACTGCAAGGACGAGCACGCCACCTGCCAGAAGCCGATGCCGGACGCGCGCTACGCCCCCCAGTTCTGGACCGGCGTCGCCAACACCTTCAAGGGCAACGACGCGGTCGTGTTCGACCTGTTCAACGAGCCGTACCCGGACATGCCGGCGGAATGGAACAAGACCCTGGGCTGGCAGTGTCTCCGTGACGGCGGCACCTGCGCCGGCCTGCCCTACGAGGTCGCCGGCATGCAGGACCTCGTCGACGCGGTCCGTGCCACCGGTGCCACCAACCTGCTCATGATCGGCGGCCTGGAATGGGCCAACGACATGCGGGAGTGGCTGACCTACCGGCCGGACGACCCGCTGGACAACCTGGCCGCGTCGTGGCACGCGTACAGCTTCAACGCCTGCGCCAGCGAGTCCTGCTGGGACAGCCAGATCGCCCCGCTGGCGCAGCAGGTGCCGGTGGTGATCGGCGAGTTCGGCCAGGACGACTGCGGCTTCGACTACATGCGGCGACTGGTGGCCTGGGCCGACACCCACGACCTGGGCTACCTCGCCTGGACCTGGAGCCCGTGGGGCTGCACCGGCGGCGCCGTGCTCATCAAGGACTGGGCCGGCACCCCGGAGCCCGGCGTCGGCGAGGGCTACAAGGCCCACCTGCTGACCCAGGACCCCTACCTCTGAGCAGTCCGCGCGGCCGGCCGGCGCTCGCAGCGCCGGCCGGCCGCCGACCGGGCCGACACCGGCCGGTCCGGCACCCGTCCCCAGGAGCTGTCGTGACGATCTCGGTCCCGTCCGTACGGGAAACACCAACCCTCCGCCGGCTGGCGGTGCTGTCGCTGGCCGTCGCCGTCCTGGCCACCGCCGGGGCGACGGCGACACGATCCCCGTCGGCCGCCGCCCGGACCACCACACCCCGGGCGGCGGCGACGCCCACCACGCCGCCGGCCGCCTACCCGAACCCGGGCCGGGTCACCGGGGACACCGGCGTGCACGATCCGACCGTCGTGCTCCGCCCCGGTGGCGGTTACCTGCTGGCGCACACCGGCGACAACATCGCGCTCAAGACCTCGGGCGACCGGATCGCGTTCCGCAACGCGGGGACGGTGTTCCCCAACGGTGCGCCCTGGACCACGACGTACACCGGTGGCAGCCGCAACCTGTGGGCGCCGGACCTGTCCTACCGCGACGGCCGGTACTGGCTGTACTACTCCGCCTCGACGTTCGGCTCGAACCGGTCGGCGATCTTCCTGGCCACCAGCACCACCGGCGCCTCCGGCAGCTGGACCGACCAGGGACTGGTGATCGAGTCCCGGACGTCGGACACCTTCAACGCCATCGACCCGAACCTGGTGGTCGACGCCGCCGGCAGGTGGTGGCTCAGCTTCGGCTCGTTCTGGTCCGGCATCAAGATGGTGGCGCTGAACCCGGCCACCGGCAAGCGCTCCGACACGACCCTGCGCGGCATCGCCGGCCGCAACGGGGGTGCCATCGAGGCCCCGGTGATCGCGCGGCACGGCAACTACTACTACCTGTGGGTGTCGTTCGACCGCTGCTGCCAGGGCGCCGCCAGCACGTACCGGGTCATGGTGGGCAGGTCGACCTCGGTCACCGGGCCGTACGTCGACCGCAACGGTGTGCCGATGACCGCGGGCGGCGGCACCCAGGTGCTCGCCGGGCACGACCGCATCCACGGCCCCGGTCACCAGGCGGTGTTCACCGACACCGACGCCGAGGTGCTCACCTACCATTACTACGCCGACAACGGGACCTCGCTGCTGGGCATCAACCTGCTCGGGTACGACAACGCCGGCTGGCCGTTCGTCTACTGACCAGCCGGGATCTCCGACGACGTGCGGGTCGGCCCGGGATCAACCCGCCGGTGTTCCCGGGCCGACCACCACGCAGCGGTACGCCGACGACCGGCCCGTCACCAGCTCGGCGGTCGCCGCCCTGTCGCGGAAGACCACCTCGAACTGCGCGCCCGGCCCTCCCCCGGGGGCCGGGATGCGCACCCGCTGCCGCTGCCCCTCCACCGGGGCGTAGAGCCGCAGCTCCACCCCGTCGGCCCAGTCGTAGTCGGGCCGGTCCGTGCGCGCCCCGAACCCGATGACCGCGCCGGGCCGGGCGAGCACCGGCAGGCTGTCGTACCCGTGCTTCTCGGTCACCCACGCCGGCCCGGTGAGCTGCGCGCCGGTGACCAGGTGGGTCCAGGTGCCGGCGGGCACGTAGAAGGTGACCTGCCCGTCGGCGCTGAGCACCGGCGCGACCAGCACGTCGGGGCCGAGCATGTACTGCCGGTCGAGGTGTGCCACCGCCGGGTCGTCCGGGAACTCCACGATCATCGGACGCATCATCGGGATCCCGTCGCGGTGCGCCTCCTCGGCCGTCGCCGCCAGGTACGGCATGAGCCTGAGCTTGAGCCGGGTGAAGTGCCGCAGCACGTCCACGGCCTGGTCGTCGTACGCCCACGGCACCCGGTACGAACCGGAGCCGTGCAGCCGCGAGTGCGAGGAGAGCAGGCCGAACGCGATCCACCGCTTGAACACCGCCGGGTCGGGGGTGCCCTCGAACCCGCCGATGTCGTGACTCCAGTAGCCGAAGCCGGACGACGCCAGCGACAACCCGCCGCGCAGCGACTCGGCCATCGCGACGAACGTCGACTCGCAGTCACCACCCCAGTGCACCGGGAACTGCTGGCCGCCGGTGGTGGCCGAGCGGGCGAACACCACCGCCTCGCCCTCGCCCCGCTCGGCCTCCAGCAGCTCGAAGACCGTCCTGTTGTAGAGGTAGGAGTAGTAGTTGTGCATGCGCTGCGGATCCGACCCGTCGTGCCACACCACGTCGGTCGGGATGCGCTCGCCGAAGTCGGTCTTGAAGCAGTCGACGCCCATGTCCAGCAGCGCCCGGAGCTTGTCGGCGAACCAGGCCGCCGCGTCGGGGTTGGTGAAGTCGACCAGCGCCATGCCGGCCTGCCACTTGTCCCACTGCCACACCGACCCGTCCGGGTTGCGCACCAGGTGACCGGCCTGGCGGCCCTCCTCGAACAGGTAGGAGCGCTGCGCGATGTACGGGTTGATCCACACGCACACCTTCAGGCCCCGCTCGTGCAGCCGCCGCAGCATCCCCTCCGGGTCGGGGAAGGTCGCCGGATCCCACACGAAGTCGACCCAGTGGAACTGGCGCATCCAGAAGCAGTCGAAGTGGAACACCGACAGCGGCAGGCCCCGTTCGGCCATCCCGTCGACGAACTCGGTCACCGTCTTCTCGTCGTACGACGTGGTGAACGACGTGGACAACCACAGCCCGTACGACCAGGCGGGCACCCGGGCCGGACGGCCGGTCAGCGCGGTGTAGCGGCGCAGCACGTCCTTCGGGGTGGGGCCGTCGACGACGTGGTAGGTCAGCGACTGGCCCTCGACGCTGAACTGGGTCTGCGCGACGACCTCCGAGCCGACCTCGAACGACACGTGCTCCGGGTGGTCCACGAACACCCCGTAGCCGGCGCTGCTCAGATAGAACGGGACGTTCTTGTACGCCTGCTCGCTGGCGGTGCCGCCGTCGGCGTTCCAGACGTCGACCGTCTGCCCGTTCTTCACGAACGGGCCGAACCGCTCGCCCAACCCGTACACCGTCTCGCCGACGCCGAGCGCCAGCCGCTCGTGCACGTACCGGCGGCCCTCGCCGTCGGTCACGATCCCGATGCTGCGGGCGGTGGACTCGGTGACCACCCGGTCGCCGTGCCGGAACTCGACCCGCCAGTCCTCGATCAGCGCGACCCGGACGGTCAGCTCGCCGGTGGTCAGCGACGCGCTGATCCCGGTGATGTCGACGGTGACCGGGTGGGTGTCGTCGGTGCGCAGCCCGAAGCGGGGTTCGCGGGGCAGCCCGCCGCTGTGGTGGCCGATGGTCACGCCGACCACGCCGGGGGCGGGGGAGAAGAAACGGACGGTGACGACCGGCCGGTTGAGGGTGTCGCCCCGGCCGTTGATCCGACCGGCCGGGGCGAAGACGGTGAAGCCGCGGTCGTCCGGCTCGACCGATTCCACCGTGCCGGGGCGCAGCACGCTGACCCCCGGACGCAGTTGCCAGTACCCGTCGGTGAACTTCACTTCTCGGCTCCTGCCGTGATGCCGCGCGCCAGGGTGCGCTGGAAGATGAGGAAGAACAGGATGGCCGGCACCAGGCTGATCAGTGCGCCGGCATTGGTCGTCGGGGCGTCCATCAGCCGGTCGCCCTGCAACGACGCGAGGGCGACCGGGACGGTCTGGGTCTGGTTGTCGATCAGCATGACCAGTGGGATGAGGAACTCGTTCCAGGTCCAGATGAAGAAGAAGACCAGCAGGACGGCGAGGGTGGGCCGCAGGTGGGGCAGGACCACCCGCCACAGCACCGTCCACGTGCCGGCCCCGTCCAGCGCCGCCGCCTCCAACAACGCGCGGGGGAACGTGCCGAGCACCGAGGCGAGCAGGTAGGTGCCGAAGGCGCTCTGGACGACGGTGAAGATGATGATCACCGACAGTCGGGTGTTGTAGAGGCCGACCTCCTTGGCGACGTGGTACAGCGGATAGACCAACGCCTCCTGCGGCAGCATGTTGGCCAGCAGGAACACCCCGACGATCCACAGCCGGCCACGGACCCGGCCGATGCCCAGCGCGTACGCGTTGAACAGCGACACGACGACGCCGAGCACCGCCACCGACCCGGCGATGAGCGTCGAGTTCCACAGCTTGAGCGGGAAGTTCACCGTGGACCAGTATGTCCGCAGGCCCGTGGTGTAGAACTCCGTCGGCCAGCTCAGCGGGCCGCCCGACGAGTAGTCGCCCGGTGACTTGAACGCGTTGAGCAGCATGAACACGAACGGGACCAGCATGACGAGCGCGCCCACGGTCACCCCGGCGAGCACCACCCAACGGCTGGCACCCCGGTGGTGCCGGTCGCGCACCTTCCGGCGGACCGGGACCTTGGCGATCATGACGGCCATCTCAGACCCCCCGGTCCCGGCGCTCACTGCGGGCCTGCACCCCGATGAAGACCACGGCCACCACCACGATGATCACCGTGAGCACGGTGGAGATCGCGGAACCGTACCCGACCTGGAGCTTCTTGAAGAACGTGTAGTAGGCGAAGTAGGACGGCACGTTGGTGGCGTTCTCCGGGCCGCCCCGGGTCAGCGCGAAGATCGGTCCGAACACCTTCAACGCGGCGACGGTGCAGGTCAGGGCCACCACGAAGGTCTCCGGCCGGATCTGCGGCACGGTGATCGCCCGGAACCGGTGCCGCCAGCCCGCCCCGTCGACCTCGGCCGCCTCGTACAGCTCCGGGTCGACCCGCTGCAACGCCGCCATGAACACCACCACCGGGTAGCCGATCTGCACCCAGATCATCACCGCCATCACCGCCGGCAGCGCAGTGTCCGGGTCGCCCAGCCAGTCGTGGCGCAGCGCCCCGAGACCGACCGCGTCGAGCACGCTGTTGAACGCGCCGTCGGGGCGCAGGATCCAGCCCCAGACGATGCCGGCCACCACCACCGGCAGCACCTGCGGCAGGTAGAACGCGGCCCGCAGGGCCGCCGCCGTCCGGGGCCGGAACCGACGCCCGACGACGTCGAAGAGCACCGAGGCGAGCAGCAGCCCGAGCAGCGTCGGCACCACCACCATCGCGACGATCATCGCCACCGTGTTGCGGAACGACGCCCAGAACACCTCGTCGTCCAGCAACTGCCGGTAGTTGGCCAGCCCGACGAAGGTGGGGTCGCCTACTCCCGACCACCGGGTCAGCGACAGGTAACCGGTGCCCACCAGGGGCACGCCGATGACCAGGACGAACAGCACCGCCCCGGGGAGCAGGTAGAGCCAGTAGGCCGCATTGCGGCCGCGCGGCCGACGGCGGGGCTGGCGGGCGGGTGAGCGGGTGCGGGTCGATGCCGCCGGGGTGCCGGCGACGGTGTCGGAGACTGCCATGGCGGATCCTTCCCGGCGGGGCGGGCGGGTCACCGGTCGTACCGGACGCGCCCGCCGCCCACCGTGTCACTTGCCGGTGATCTCCTTGACGCCGTCGGCGTACGGCTTGGCGATCGTGTCGAGCACCTGGTCGGGGGACTTGGATCCGTTGATCAGCGCCTGGAAGCCGCCGACCAGGACGTCGTAGTAGCCGGGCACCGGCCAGTCCGGGTAGAAGGCCAGACCGTCCTGTCCGCTGACCGTGTTGAAGTCCTCGATCAGCTTGCGGTCCTTCGGATCGGTGATCTTCGTGGGGTCACCGGCGACCGGGATGCCGCCGTTGTTGCCGATCAGGTCCTGGATCTCCGGCCGCAGGGTGATGTCGATGAAGTCGTACGCCAGGCTCTTGGCCCTGCTGTTCGTCGGGACGACCCAGAGGTTGCCGGACGAGCCGGCGTTGAGGGTGTTGCCCGGGAACAGGAAGGTGTCCCAGGTGGCCTTCATCTCGGCCTTGAACCGGCCGTACCACCAGCTGCCGGAGACGATCATCGGGGTCCTGCCCGCGATGAACGCGGTGCCCATGTCCTCGGCCTTGAGGCTCGCCGAGTCCTTGGCGACGTAGCCCTTGCGCACCCAGTCGGCGAAGGTGTCCGCGCCGTACTTCAGCGGGTCGGCACGGAAGTCGACCGGGTTCCGGTAGAGCTGGTAGTCGTCGACGAACCGTCGGTCGGCCTTCGACAGGGCCAGCTGGTAGAACAACTGCCCGGCCGGGTACTCGGCGCCGGCCATGCCCAGCGGGGTGACGCCCTTGCCGACGAAGGTGTCCATCGCGGCGGTCAGCTCCGCCATGGTGGTGGGCACCGCGACGCCGTGCCGGTCGAACAGGTCCCTGTTGTAGTAGACCGTGACGTACTCCCCGTAGTTCGGCACGCCGAACCACCTGCCCGACCCCATCACGCCCCTGTCGCTGTACCGCGCGGTGGTCTGGAGGCTGGGGCTGAGCCTGTCGGCCCAGCCGCGCTTCGCGGCCTCGTCGCTGAGGTCGGTGAGCAGGCCCTGGGAGGACAGCAGGCCGGCGGTCGCGTTGCCCTTGTTGTACTCCATGATGTCCGGACCCTCGGACGAGTTGACGATCATGCCGGCGTTCTGCTGGATCTGCTCGAACGCCTTGCGCTCGAAGCGCACCTCGACGCCGGGGTGCTCGGCCTTGAAGATCTCGATGGCCCGGTTCCAGCCGATCCCCATCGCGCTGGTCTCGCCCTCGTAGTGCCAGAGCTTGAGGATCCTCGCCCCGCTGTCGTCACCGCTGTCGTCGCCGCACGCGGCCACGGTGGTCGTCGCGGTCGCCGCCAGGGCGATCGCCGCGACGATCCGGCGGAATCGCTGCATCGCTATCCTCCTCGTCGAGTGTCGAGCCCGGTACTGCACGGGGTCCGTCGTCGCGTCGCCGCGCGGCGACGGGCCGTTTCGGCTGTTCAACCCCCATCGGGGTGGCGGCTCCGGGGTGCCGCGGTCGATCCCCGGATCTCCAGGGCGCACGGCAGCAGCTGCTGGTGGCACTCGGCGCCGGCCCCGTCGAGCTGGCGCACCAGCGCCTGGATGGCGATCCGGCCCAGCGTCGACCCGGGCGACGTCATCGCGGTCAGCGCCGGGGTGGCCAGCCCGGCGACCTGCGGCGAGGTGACCATCGAGACGACCGAGACGTCCCCGGGCACGGACCGCCCCCGCGCGGTCAGCTCGCCGAGGATGCCGAAGATCGCCGTCTCGTTCATGGCCAGCACGGCCGTCAGGTCCGGCGTCCGGGTCAGGGCGGCGGCCAGCGCCGCCCGGCCCCCGGCGGCGCTGTCCTCGGCCGGGATCATGACCGGTTCCAGACCGTGGCCGGTCATCGCGGTGACGAAGGCGTCCCGGGTACGCAGCGCCGGCCCGTAGCCGCTGGCCAGGGTTCCGGCCGAGTGGTTGACGTAGACGATCCGCCGGTGCCCCAGGCCGACCAGGTGCGCCACCGCCTCCCGTACGGTCTGCGCGAAGTCGATGTCGACGTAGGAAAGCCCGTCGGTGTCCCCGGTCCGTCCGATCAGCACCAACGGCACACCGGCCTGCTGGAGCGTGCCGACCCGCTCGTCGGCGAGCTGCACCTCCATCAGCACGACGCCGTCGAACATCCGTTGGCTGGCCAGCCGGCGCAGCCCGGCGAGGTCACCGCCCCCGCCGACGGGGGACAGGACCAGGTGGTAGCCGACGGCGCTGGCCGCGGCGGCGGCCCCGGTGACGAACGCCGTCTCGGTCGCGCCGAGGCCGCGCTCGTCCATCGGCAGCAGCAGGCCCAGGATCCGGCTGCGCCGGCTGGCCAGGCCACGGGCCATGGCGTTGGGCTGGTAGTCGAGCGCGGTCATGGCGGCGAGCACCTTGGCCCGGGTCGCCGGGGAGATCGGCCGGGCGCCGGTGAGCGCGTAGGACACGGTGCTGACCGAGACCTGTGCCAGGCGGGCGACGTCCTGCATGGTGGCCACGGCGCACCTCCTCCGGACAGGCGCGGGACCGTATCCGAGCGATCATCGAAGCGGTTCGACAGACGCTAGACCGCTGTTACGGCAACGTCAATAGTCGATGTCCCACGATGCCCCGTCGGTGCTCTCCCGCCCGCCGGGGCGTGCCCGCCACCCGGGGTCGGGCCGGCGACGCCTGGCCTGTCCCCGACGCGTCGCGGCCGGGCTCAGGCGGCTGCCTGCCGGGGGCAGACCATCGGGTGCAGCACCCGGGACAGCTCGGCGACATCGGCGACGGGACGGGCGAAGCCCACCCGGGTCCGTCGCGTCGCACCGGGCCGTCCGTGGGCGACCAGCAGCCCGTACCGGTCGATCCGGACCACCCGGGGCGCTTCGGCGGCGGAGAGCCTGAGCTGCCGGCACAGGTAGCCCGCGACCTGCTCGGCGTGGTGGTCGGCGAGGTCGGCCAGCAGGTCCGCCTCGGCCGGGTGCAGCGGGTCGGGCTCGGCCCGCGCGTAGGCCTGCGGATCGATCCGGCGGGTCGCGCCGGCCCGTCCCCAGCGGGCTTCGGCCACCGCGAACCGGTGCAGCCGGAACCGGCTGCCCACGTCGAGCAGGTCGCCCGTCGGTCGGGTGGCGGCGAAGTCCATCGCGGCCCGCCGTGCCTCGTCGCCGTCGAGGCGTTCGGCCCAACCGGAGAGCCAGGCCCGGCCGAGTGAGGGGGCGCCGGCGGTGGGCGGCAGGTCGAGCACGTCGAGGACGGCGGCGACGTCGGTGTCCCCTTCCGGCGGCGTGAGCGCCGTGGCGAGGTCGCCGGCTGCCGGCGTCAGTAGCAGCACCCGGCCGTCCGGGTCGACGGCGTGCCGGGTCTGGAGTGGACCGGTGGACCCGGGCAGGTGGACGAGAGCGGGCAGCCGGCCCGCGACGAGGGTCCGCACGATTTCCGCCGGGCTGGGGCGCATGATCCCGATCTCCTCAATGTAGGTTAGCCTTACCTAACCGCATTAGATCATGTGATCGGAGCCGTCGACATGAACCACCCCCGCCCCAAGGCCAAGCTCTCCCGCGCGCTCGGCATCCCGTTGACCCGCAAGTGCGTGCGGTACTTCGAGCGGCGTCCCTATCCGCCGGGCGTACACGGCCGTAACCGGCGCAAGACCTCCGACTACCAGGTGCGGCTGCTGGAGAAGCAGCGACTGCGCCACCAGTACAACGTCAGCGAGTCGCAGCTGCGCCGGGCGTTCGACGAGGCCGCCCGGGGCGCGGGCAAGACCGGCGAGTCGCTGGTCGCGCTCCTGGAACGGCGGCTCGACGCGGTGGTGCTCCGGGCCGGGCTGGCCCGCAGCGTCTACCAGGCCCGCCAGCTCGTCGGCCACGGCCACTTCACCGTCGACGGGCGCAAGGTCGACCGGCCCTCCTACCGGCTGCGGCCGGGTCAGGTGGTCGCGGTGCGCGAACGCAGCCGGACCCTGCCACCGTTCCAGCTCGCCGCCACCGGGGCGCACGCCGACGAGCGACCCCGGCCCTATCTGTCGGTGGAACTGACCGGGCTGCGCGCCACGCTGCTGCGCGAGCCCGCCCGACACGAGGTGCCGGTGATCTGCGACGAGCAACTCGTGGTGGAGTTCTACTCCCGCTGAGCGGTCAGCGGCGGGCCGGCCCGCCGCCGGTGCGGCACCGGCGGCGGGCCGTCACCCCCGGTGGACCCCGGTCCGACGCCGGTCCGGGCGGCCGCCGGGCCGGTGGTGGCGCGGGCCGTCCACGCCGCCCACAACCGGGCGTAGCTTCCGCCCGCGCCGACCAGTTCGGCGTGCCGGCCACTCTCGACGATCCGGCCCCGCTCCAGGACGATGACGTGGTCCGCGGCCACGGCCTGGGTGAGGCGGTGGGCGACGACCAGGGCGGTGCGTCCCTCCAGCGCCGCGGCGGCGGCCTGTTCGAGGTCGCGCGCACCCGCGCTGCCGGCTTCCGCGGTCGCCTCGTCCAGCACCACGACCGCGGGGTCGAGCAGCACCACCCGGGCGAGCGCCACCTGCTGTGCCTGCGCCGGGGTGAGCGGGTGGCCGCCCTCACCGACCACGGTGTCCAGTCCGTCGGGCAGGGCGAGCGCCCAGTCCAGGGCGCCGACCCGGGCCAGGGCCGCGGTGAGGTCGTCCGGGGTGGCCCGCGGCCGGGCCAGCAGCAGGTCCTCGCGCAGCGGACCGGCGAACACGTGGGTCTCCTGGCTGACCAGGGCGATCGTCCCGGCGGGCAGCTCGGTGACCGGGACGCCGCCCAGGGTGGCCGCGCCGTGCCCGGGGCGCAGCACCCCGGCGGCGATCGACGCGACGGTGGTCTTCCCGGCGCCGGTGGACCCGACCAACGCGACCAGCCGGCCCGGTCCGACCCGCAGGGAGACGTCGCGCAGCACGGGCGCGGCCCCGTCGTAGCTGAAACCGACGCCGGTCAGCACCAGGTCGTGCGCCGACGGCGCGGTGCCGCCCGCGCGGCGTCCGGGATCGGCGCGGAGCACACCGACGAGGCGGGCCAGGCTCGCCCCCGCGTCCTGGGCCTTGTCGAAGGTGACCATCAGCTGGAGGACCGGGCCGAACAGGCGGTGCAACAGCAGCGCGGCCGCCGAGACCTCGCCGAGGGTGACGCTGCCCTGGCGGACGAGCAGGAACCCCACCACCAGCACCGAGCCGAGCCCGACCAGCTCCGCCCCGTTGATGCGGCCCACGAAACGGGTGTAGAGGGCGAAGACGGTCGTCGAGATGTCCCGGGCGCGGGCGGAGGCCGCCGTGATGCCGGCGAGGTGCCGATCCTCCAACCGGTAGGCGTGCACCGTACGGATGCCCTGCGCGCTCTCGACGAACCGCTGGGACCGCTGCGCGATGGCGACCCGCTCGGCCGCGTAGGCCGGCGCGGCCCGGGGGAGGTACCACCGCGCCCCGAGCACGTAGAGCGGGACGGCGACCGCGCCGGCCAACCCGAGCCGCCAGTCGATGCCGATCATCGTGCCGAGGCTGAGCGCCGCCAGCAGCAGCGCCGAGATCAGGGTGGGCAGCACCTCGGAGACGGCCCGGTCGATGGCGCCGACGTCCGCGCCGACCCGCGAGACCAGGTCGCCCCGGCCCGCCCGGTCGAGCACCGCCACGGGCAGCCGCAGCGCGACGTCGAGGGCACGTTCGCGCAGGTCGGCGAGAATCCGCGCGCCCAGCCGGCGGATCAGGTGGGCGCCGACGCCGGTGGCCAGGCCGCCCACCACCGCGGCGGCCACGATGACCACGGCGACCGGGACGAGCGTGTCGGTGCCGCCGCCGGCCCGGACCCGGTCGACCAGCAGGCCGAGGGCGTAGGCGGGGACGACCGCGGTGGCCGCGGCGAGCAGCCCGACCGCCAGGGCGGCGCCGGTCGCCCCCGCGCGGGCGCGTAGCTGCGCGCCCAGCCACGCCCTGCTCTCGCGCGGGCCGGCCACGGGCAGGATCGGGGGCGTCACCGCAGCACCGTCCGGCGGTAGTCGTCGTGGCCGACGAGTTCGGTGTGGGCGCCCTCGGCGACGACCGTGCCGTCCCCGATGAACACCACCCGGTCGGTGGCGGCCAGCAGCGTCGGGCTGCTGGTGATGACGAGGGTGCCGTAGCCGGCGTCCGGCCCGTGCCGCAGCGCGCGGATGCCCTCGGCGATGGCCCGTTCGGTGACCGCGTCGACGGCGGTGGTCGGGTCGTGCAGGACCAGCAGCGGCGGCCCGGCGAGCAACGCACGGGCGAGCGCGACACGTTGCCGCTGGCCGCCGGAGAGGTTCGCGCCGCGTTCGGTGACCGGCATGTCCAGGCCGTCCGGATGCAGGTGCGCCACCTCGTCGGCGGCGGCGGCACGCAGCGCACCGGTGAGCCGTTCGCCGTCGTCGTCGGCCAGGGCGATGTTGGAGGCGAGGCTGCCGGTGAACAGGTCGGTGCGGTGCGGCTCGCTGTGCAGCACCCGCCGCGCCCGGTCGCGGTCCACCGCCTCCAGTCGTTCGCCGTCGAGCAGGACGTCGCCCGCGTAGGCGTCGGGCACCGCCAGCAGCCGGGCCAGCGCTTCGGCGTCCGCCGGCCGCCGGGCCACCACACCGACGAACTCTCCGCTGCGGACGTGCAGGCGCAGGCCGGTCAGCGGGCCGTACGTCACGTCGGTCAGGCGCAACTCGTTCCCGCCGCTGGCGGGCGCGGCGGCCCCCGGTGGCAGCACCACCCCGGCATGGACGACCGCGGCGACCCGGTCCGCGGCCGCGCGGGCGGCGGCGGTCCAACTGGGGACGACCGCGAGCACGCCGAACGGCTCGACCAGGAACTGCGCGGAGCCGATCACCGTGACGAACTGGCCGACGGTGATCCGCCCGGTGAGGGCGAACCAGCCCGCCACCAGCGCGATGCCCCCGGCCAGCAGGGTGCTCAGCATCGTGGCCGCGCCCAGGTACGCGTTCTGGGTCCGGGAGGCGCGCACCGTCGCCGCCAGGGCATGGCGGCTCACCCGGCGGTACCGCTCGCCGCCGGCGTCCTGCGCGCCGATGCCCCGCAACGGGCGCAGCCCGGTCACCAGGTCCGTGGCGAGCGCGGTGGCCCGACCGGCCTGGTCCTGCTGGTCGGCGACCCGCCGGGCGATCAGCGGTGCGGTGCGGTTGAGGATCGCCAGCACGGTCGGGATGGCGACCAGCACGGTCAACCCCAGCGGTGCCGAGATCAGCAGCAGCGCGACCGCGCTGACCGTGACCGCCACCAGGGCGCTGGTGATCCGGGGGATGTGGTCGAGCAGGTAGGAGGTGTACTCGGCGTCGGTGGTGGTGACCGCGAGCAGGTCGCCGGTGTGCCGTCCGGCCCGGTGCACGCGCGGATCCAGGATCCGCGCCGCCAGCTCCACCCGGAGCAGGTGGCCCTCCTCGGCGATGGCCCGTTGCAGGTGCCGCGCGCCGAAGCGGTAGGTCACCACCAGGACGAGGTAGACCGCCGCCAGGGTGGTGATCCAGCGGAGCAGTGCGGTCAGGTCGCCGGTGGCGACACCCCGGTCGACGATGACGCCGATGAGGATCGGCACCAGGGCCGCGCAGAGCTGGTAGACGCCGGCCAGGGCCGTCCCGGTCCAGAGGCGTCGCCCGTTGCGGGCGACCGCCCGACGTAACAGGAGGCTACCGGCACTGATCGTGCTCACTACGACGAACCCCCTGGTCAACGGCTCAGGAACGAGGAGTACTTTACCGATCAAGTTTTAGGTAAGCCTGTCCTTACTATGTGAGTTGGAGTACTCCGCATGCGCCCCTCCCGGCTGCTCACCGGAATCGTCGCGGTCGCCACCACGTTCGCCCTCGCCGCCTGCGGCGGGTCGTCCGCCACCGACGACAAGCCCGCCGCGTCCGGGAACGCGGCGACGACGTTCCCGCTGACCGTCACCCACGCCCTGGGCACCACCACGATCGAGAAGAAGCCCGAACGGGTCGCCACCGTCAACTGGGCCAACCACGAGGTGCCCCTCGCCCTGGGCGTCGTCCCGGTCGGCTACGCCAAGGCCAACTTCGGCGACCAGGACGGCGACGGGCTGCTGCCCTGGGACGCCGCGCGGCTCAAGGAACTCGGCGCGGCGACCCCGGTGCTGTTCGACGAGACCGACGGCATCGACTTCGAGGCCGTGGCGAACACCAGGCCGGACGTCATCCTGGCCGCCTACTCCGGGTTGACCAAGCAGGACTACGACACCCTCACGAAGATCGCGCCGGTCGTCGCGTACCCGCAGGCGCCCTGGGCCACCTCGTGGCGCGACAGCATCAAGCTGGAGAGCAAGGCCCTGGGCCTGGCCACCGAGGGTGACGCGCTGATCGCGAAGATCGAGAAGCAGATGAAGGACGAGGCGGCCCGCTACCCGAAGCTCGCCGGCCGGTCGGCGATGTTCCTGACCCACCTCGACCCGACGGACCTCAGCAAGGTCAGCTTCTACACCACGCACGACACCCGGGCGCAGTTCTTCACCGACCTCGGCATGACCCACCCGGAGAGCATCGCGAAGGCCTCCGCGGCGACCAAGGAGTTCAGCCTCACCCAGAGCGCCGAGCAGGTGCAGAACCTCAGCGACGTGGACATCATCGTGACCTACGGCGACGCCGAGGGCACCACCCTGGCCACCCTCCAGAAGGACCCGCTGCTGTCCAAGATCCCGGCGGTCAAGCGCGGCTCCTTCGTCTCGCTGCCCGGCAGCACCCCGGTCGCCACCGCCGCCAACCCGACGCCGCTCGGTGTCTCGTTCGTCCTCAAGGACTACGTCGACCTGCTCGGCAAAGCCGCCGACAAGCTCTGATGACCACTCTGACCACATCCGGGCCGGACGTCGCCCTGCGGCGACGCCCGGCCCGGACGCGGCTGGCCTGGCTGCTGGTCGTCCTCGCCGCACTCGTCCTGGCCCTGGTCGCGTCGGTCGCCTTCGGCTCCCGGATCGTCGGCTGGGCCGACATCACCGCCGCCCTCGGCGGCACCGACGACACCCTCGACCAGGCGGCCGTGGTCAAACGCCTGCCCCGCACGGTGCTCGCGGCCCTGGTCGGCGCGGCGCTGGCCCTGTCCGGCACCGTGATGCAGGGCGTCACCCGCAATCCGCTGGCCGACCCGGGCATCCTCGGGGTGAACATGGGCGCGATGCTGGCGATCGCCGTCGCCATGACCACCGTCGGTCTGTACACCGCCACCGCGTACATCTGGGTCGCCATCGCCGGTGCGGCGCTGTCCGCGCTGTTCGTCTACGCGGTCGGCTCGCTCGGTCGCGGCGGCGCCACCCCGCTCAAGATCGCCCTGGCCGGGGCGGCCACCTCCGCCGCCCTCGCGTCGCTGGTGGTCGCGGTCGTGCTGCCGCGCGGCGACGTCGCCGAGAACTTCCAGTCCTGGCAGGTCGGCGGCGTCGGCGGAGCGAGCTGGGACAGCATCGGCCAGGTCCTGCCGTTCCTGCTGGCCGGGCTGGTCATCTGCCTGCTCTGCGCCCGGGCGTTGAACTCCCTCGCGCTCGGCGACGACCTCGCCGCCGGCCTCGGCGAACGCGTCGCCCTGGTCCGTGGGGTCGCCGCCGCCGGCGCGGTGGTGCTCTGCGGCGCGGCCACCGCGGTCGCCGGACCGATCGCCTTCGTCGGCCTGGTCGTCCCGCACCTGTGCCGGCTGCTCGTCGGCCTCGACCACCGCTGGCTGCTGCCGTTCGCGACCCTGGTCGGTGCGGTGCTGCTCACCGTCGCGGACGTCGCCGGCCGGGTGGTGAACCGTCCCGACGAGATCGCCGCCGGCATCGTCACCGCCCTGGTCGGCGCTCCGTTCTTCATCTACGTCGTCCGGCGGCAGAAGGCGCGCGAACGGTGAGCACCACGACCCTCGACGCCGTCACCCGGGGCCGGGTCCGGCGCAGCCGACGACGGTACGCCGTGCTGGCCGCCCTCACCGCAGCGGTGGCCGGCATGGTCGTCGTCTCGCTGATGGTCGGGCAGACCTTCTACCCGGCCGGCGACGTGCTGCGGGTGATCCTCGGCGAGACCGTGCCCGGTGCCTCGTTCACCGTCGGTGAGCTCCGGCTGCCCCGGACCGTGCTGGCCCTGGTGGCCGGACTCTGCTTCGGCATGGGCGGCGTCACCTTCCAGACCATGCTGCGCAACCCGCTGGCCAGCCCCGACATCATCGGTATCAGCTCGGCGGCGAGCGCCGCCGCGGCGTTCGCCATCATCGTGCTCGGCCTCGGCGAGACGGGGGTCTCGGTCTTCGCCATCGTCGCCGCGCTCGGCGTCGCCGTGCTCATCTACCTGCTGTCGTTCACCGACGGGGTGACCGGCACCCGGCTCGTGCTGATCGGCATCGGCATCGCCGCCATGCTCAACAGCGTCACGGCGTACGTCCTCGACCAGGCCGGCCAGTGGGACCTGCAGGCGGCGACCCGCTGGCTCAACGGCAGCCTCAACGGATCCACCTGGGACGAGACCGTGCCGGTGCTGGTCGCGCTGGCCGTGTGCGGCCCGCTGCTGCTGAGCCAGGCCCGGAGCCTGACCATGCTGCAACTCGGTGACGACACCGCCGCAGCACTCGGCACCCGGCGGGAACGCACCCGGCTGGTCTCGATCGTCGCCGCTGTCGGCCTGATCGCGTTCGCCACCTCGGCGACCGGGCCGATCGCGTTCGTCGCCTTCCTGTCCGGGCCGATCGCGGCCCGGCTGGTCAGGTCCGGCGGCTCGCCGCTGCTGCCGTCGGCGCTGGTGGGCGCGCTGCTGGTGCTGGTCGCCGACTTCCTCGGCCAGTTCGCCTTCGACGTCCGCTTCCCGGTGGGGGTGATCACCGGGGTGCTCGGTGCCCCGTACCTCATCCACCTGCTCGTCCGCACGAACCGCGCCGGAGGCTCGCTGTGACCACCGACCACGCCCTGACGACCGAGAAACTGACCGTCGGGTACGGCGACCGGGTCGTCATCGACTCGCTCGACCTGCTCGTCCCACCCGGCCGGATCACCGCCATCGTCGGGGCCAACGCGTGCGGGAAGTCGACGCTGCTGCGGTCGATGTCGCGGCTGCTCGCCCCGAACACCGGGCACGTCCTGCTGGACGGCCGGGCGGTGCACCGGATGCCGGCCAAGGAACTGGCCCGCACCCTCGGCCTGCTGCCCCAGTCGCCGATCGCACCGGAGGGCATCACCGTCGCCGACCTGGTCGGCCGCGGCCGCAACCCGCACCAGCGCCTGCTGTCCCGCTGGAGCAGGGACGACGACCGTGCGGTGGCCGCCGCCCTCGACGCCACCCACACCGCCGACCTGGCCGACCGCTCGGTCGACGAACTCTCCGGCGGGCAGCGGCAGCGGGTGTGGATCGCGATGGCCCTGGCCCAGCAGACCGACCTGCTGCTGCTCGACGAGCCGACCACCTTCCTCGACGTCAGCCACCAGGTCGAGGTGCTGGACCTGCTGACCGACCTGAACGCCACCCGCGGCACCACGATCGTGATGGTGCTGCACGACCTGAACATGGCGGCCCGGTACGCGGGCCACCTCATCGCGCTGGCCGCCGGTGGTCTGCACGCGGCCGGACCGCCGACCGAAGTGCTGACCGAGGGGTGCGTACGCGCCGTCTTCGGCCTGGACAGCCAGGTCATCGTCGATCCGGTCTCCGGCCGGCCGCTGATGCTGCCGATCGGCCGTCATCATGTCCAGGCCGCCCGCCGGTAGCCGCCGGTCGGGGTGCGGCCCGGCCGGCGCGCACACCCCGCCGTTCCGCGCAGGTCCGTACCGCCCGGTCGGTACAGTTTCGCCATGATCCCCTCCTCGGCCGCCGGGCCGGCCCTGTCGACCCGCCGGCGGTGGGCAGCACTGGCGGTGCTGGCGGCGGCGGTGCTGCTGCTCGCGGTCGACGGGACGGTGCTCTCGCTGGCGGTGCCCGCGTTGACCGCGAGCCTGGCACCGACCGCGGAGGAGGTCCTCTGGATCGGCGACGTCTACTCGCTGACGCTGGCCGGTCTGCTGGTGCTGATGGGCAACCTGGCCGACCGGTTCGGACGCAAGCGGGTCCTGCTGGTCGGCTCGGTGGCGTTCGGCGCGGCGTCGCTGCTGGCCGCGTTCGCCCCCAGCGCCCCGGCGCTGATCGGGGCGCGGCTGCTGCTCGGGGTGGCGGGCGCGACGCTGATGCCGTCCACGCTGTCCCTGATCCGCAACATCTTCACCGACAGCGCCGAACGGACCCGGGCGATCGCCGTCTGGTCCACCGCCTTCGGGGCGGGCTCGGCGGTCGGGCCGCTCGTGGGCGGGTTCCTGCTGGAGCACTTCTGGTGGGGCTCGGTGTTCCTGATCAACGTGCCGGTGATGGTCCTGGTGGTGGTCTCCGGCCTGCTGCTGCTGCCGGAATCCCGGGATCCGCGACCGGGCCGCTTCGACGTGGCCTCCGCCGTGCTTTCCATGGCGGCGGTCGTCCCCCTGGTGTACGCCGTCAAGCACGTGGTCGGGGCCGGCGTCGACGGCGTGACCGTCGGATGCCTGCTGGCCGGCCTGGTCGCCGGGGTGCTGTTCGTCCGGCGTCAGCGGCGGCTGGAACAGCCCATGCTCGACGTCGAACTGTTCCGCGACGCGGCCTTCTTCGGGGCGGTGGTCGCCAACGTCATCGCCATCTTCGCGTTGGTCGGGCTGCTCTTCTTCTTCTCGCAGTACCTGCAGTTCGCCCGCGGGTTCAGCCCCCTGCAGGCGGGCCTGGCCGAGCTGCCGGCGACGCTGGCCTCGATCGTGGTCATCGTGATCATCGCGGGGACCGTGGCCCGGTTCGGCCGTGGCCGGGCCATCGCGCTCGGCCTGGGCCTGGCCGCGGCAGGGCTGGCCGGGGTGACCGCGGCCGCCCACGCGCCGTACCTGTGGCTCGCTCTGGCGCTCGTGCCGGTCGGACTCGGGATCGGGCTGGCGATGACGCTGACCGGCGATGCGATCATCTCGGCCGCGCCACCGCGCAAGGCGGGCTCCGTCTCGGCGATCACCGAGACCGCCAACGAACTCGGGGTGGTGCTGGGCATCGCGGTGCTGGGCTCCCTGCTGTCGCTGGTGTACCGGCACCAGGTGCGGGTGCCGGCCGGGCTGTCCGCCGGGGACGCGGCGCGGGTCCGCGACTCGCTGGGCTCGGCGCTGCAGGTGCTGCCGCCGCAGTCCGCCGGGGGTGCGCGGGACGCGTTCGTCACCGGTGTCCAGGTCACCTCGTCGGTCGCGGCGGCGCTGACGCTCGCCGCGGCGGTGCTGGCCTGGGCGCTGATCCCGTCGCCGCGTACGCCGCGGTCGTAGCCGCCCGGGCGCGGGTGCCCGGGTGACGGTGCACGCAGTCCGTCGCGAGCCAGGGCCGGCACCGCCGCGCGGGTGCCCGGGTGCCGGCCCGACCCGGGTCGGGGGAGTCGCCGGCAGCGTCCCACGCCTGACGGTCGGAGACGATATCCTGATCAACTCCCGTCGATCGACGGGTCGGTCCCGTACCGCCCCCACACCCTCCGGAGGCACCATGACGTCCCGCTTCGCCCGCACGCTCGGCGCGCTCGCGCTGGTCCTGGGCGCAATCGCCGTACCGGCGACCCCGGCCGCCGCCCACGCGACGGCCGACCCGATCGGGATCTACCCGCCGATCCAGGGATCGTCCATCTGGGACAAGTTCGGCAGCACCCCTCCGGCGAGCCATCACATCGTGTTCGGGAACTGGGGCTACACCAACGACTGGGCGGTCGACATCTACCGCAACCCGGGGGCCACGGTCGTGTCCCCCTTCGGCAGCAAGACGGCGGCCGGGCACCCGGTCGCGGTGACCGTGGTGACGGTCCGGGCCGGCTGCGCGACCGGTAACCTCGCCGACGGCGGCTACCGGATCGGGCTCGAGGCCCGGGACACCACGACCGGCGAGGTCATCGCCCGGGCGGACGTGATGCACGTGAACAACAAGCCCGGCGGCATCGTCGTCGGCGCCTCGGTCGGCCCGTGGACCAAGCTCGGCGAGACGGGCCGGTTCCGGTACTCGAGCTGCTACCAGGTCAACGGGGACAGCGGCGCGCACATCCACCTCGAGGTGATCAACCAGCACCGCTACTCCTGCTACGTGAAGCGCGCCGCCGGGACGTCGCTGACCGACGAGACCGTGGTCGGCCGGGTCGGCACCCACTACTCCGGCCAACGCGCGGCCTGCTGACCGCGGATCCGCCCGGCCGGACCGGAAGGCTGCGCGACGGTGCCGGCCGCCCGGGTGGGTGAGCCCGACGGGCGCTCACCCGCCCTGGGGGATCGGCCACCGTCGAGGCATCTGCCGACCTTTGTCCTAGGACGCTTTGGGGGTGTGTGTGCCATCCCGCTCGCCGCCTGGCAAGGAGCAGCCGGCCCACGGTGGCCTGCTGCCGGGCATGGACAGCCGAACGGCCGCGGCCGGCTGCCGGGCATGGACAGCCCGACCTCGGCTGCCGGGCTGCCGGGCTGCCGGGCTGCCGGGCTGCCGGGCTGCCGGGCTGCCGGGCTGCCGGGCTGCCGGGCTGCCGGGCTGCCGGGCTAGGATCGCCGGTGGGTGGCCGGGGCCGGCGCGTTCCGGGTACGCCAGGGCTGGAGGAGGTCGATGTCGGTGCCGTCGTCGGCCCTGCTGGGGCAGCGGTTGGCGCGGGCGGGGATCCGTGACGTGGTGACCGTGACGCCGGTCGACGGTGGACTCGCCGCGTTGGCCGGGGTGGCCGACCGTGGGGACGCGCCGTCGGTGTTCGTCAAGACGCTCGTCGGAGCGGGCGACGGTGGCGATGACGTCTTCGTCGCCGAGGCCGAGGGGCTGACGGCCCTGCGGGACCTCGGCGGGATGGTGACCCCCGAGGTGATCGCGGCGAACCACGAGGTGCTGGTGTTGTCGCTGTTGCGGCCGCGGCCGTCCGACGAGGTCTTCTGGGAGCGGTTCGCCCACCGCCTCGCGCACCTGCACACGAGCACCGGCTGGCACCGGTTCGGCTGGCACCGCGACAACTGGCTGGGGCGACGCCGGCAGGTCAACACCTGGTCCGACGACGGCTTCGCCTTCTTCGCCGAGCACCGGTTGCTCCGCTGGCTGTCCGAGCCCCGCGTCGAGGCGGCGCTCACCCCCGCCGACCGGATCGCGCTGGAGCGGCTGTGCGCGCGGCTGCCCGAACTGTTGCCCCGGCGCCCGGCCTGCCTGACCCATGGCGACCTGTGGGCGCAGAACGTGCTGTCCACCCGGGACGGGCGGCCGGCGCTGATCGACCCGGCGGTGTCGTACCTGTGGGCCGAGGTCGACCTGGCGCACCTGTGGACCACCGCGCCGCCGCCGGAGTCCCGCCGCTTCTTCGAGGTCTATGCCGAGTTGACCGGTCTCGATGACGGGTGGCCGGACCGCATGCCGATCGTCCAACTGCGACAGCACCTGGCGGTGGTGGCCCAGTTCGACGACGACTGGGGTGCCGCCGAGACGATCCGTGCCACGTTGACGCCGTTCCGGGCGCGCGGCTGACCGGGCGGTCGAGGGCACGACCAGGCGGTCCGACGGGACGACCGGGCGGTCGGCCGTGGCACGGGCCGCGCCGACACGGGCCGCCCCGGGGTCACCGACGGTGTCCGGTGCGTCGCCGGGCGGGCGCGCGGGCCTGGGTGGCGGCCGGTCCGATTGACGACAATGGTCGGGCCGCCCGCGTCGGTGTCGGCGCGTCGGTCGCCCGCCGCTGCCGCCGATCCGGGTCACGGCGGTCCGCCCGGTAACGGAGCCGATCCCTGTGGGAATTGCATGTATAAGGATTGCCGTCGGTGGGCTGCGACCAGCGATGGGAACTCTCGACCATCCATCATGGAGCACGCTGGATGCCCCCGGCCCGGCGTGCACCGGTGCACCGGTGGCCCCCCGATACGCCCTCACCGGGGGATGCACCCGGGTAGGCGCGGCGATCGGTGCGTGCGCCCCGCAGTCGGATTGTGGACGGACCCTGCCGGCTGTTTCCCGGCTTAGCATCTGGCGCAATATTCATCGACGGATGCCCACGGCCCGGACCCCGGGTCCGGGCACGTGGAAGGGGAACCTTGATGGGCAAACGATCGCTGCGGCAGCGGGTGGCCGGGACGATGGTGGCGGTCACCCTGGTGGCCGGCGGGGTGGGCACGACGGCCGGCGCGGCCCAGGCCGCACCCGTTCCCGCGGCCAACCCGGTGGTGAACGCGGCACCGCTCAGCGCCGCCACGGCGGGTGGCTGGGGGCTCCAGGGGGTGTTCCCCGACCCGGTCACCTGCCACATCGCCGGAATCGCCTCCGGCCGGGAGTACGTCTGCGTCTGGTACGTCCTCGCCTGGGCACTGAACGTCTGGCAGGACTAGTCCCGGTGTCGAGGTCGTCGACCGGGCGTGAGCCGCCGGTGTGACGATCTCTGCGGGTCGGAGGCGGGGTCTCCGGTGGCTGGTTCGGCGACCAGGCGGAACCGGAAGCCGGGGACCTCGTGGACACCCCGGCGGTGCAGCGGCGGTTGGAACTGACCGACAGGTGACGTCGCAGCCGTCGCCGCCGGCCCCGGGGCGGCCGGGTCGACCACCGTCATGGAGTGGGCGGACGTGGATCGACGGAAGCCGGTGCCGGACCGGGGGTTCGTCGGTGTTCAGTAGCCGACGAGTCGGGGCGTCAGTGCTATCGCGACGAAGCGGATCGTACGGCCCAGCAGGCACGTCGCCGCGAACGCGACCGGGCGCAGGGGCGTGCGCGCCAGGTAGACGCTGGCGGCCAGCAGGGGTGGGAATCCGGTGACCGCGCTGACCAGCAGCACACCGAAGGTCTGGCGGGGACGTTCCAGCACCGCCACGAGTCGTCCGCCGGCCGCCTTCGGGCGCGCGAGGGCCGTCCCCCACCGGCCCGCTGGTGTCGGTCCGGTCGGGGTGTGCCCGGTGAGCCGGCGTCGCAGCCAGGGGGAGCGGATCGCGCCGCGTGCGCCGAGGAAGATCAGGACCTTGCCGGCGGTCTGACCGGCGGCGGCGGCGATGCCCAGCGCCACCGGTGGTGTGCCGGTGGTCGCCACGGCCGTCACCAGATACGGCTCGGCGGGGGTGAACGGCAGGAACGCCGACAGGAGCCCGACGACCGCAGCCGTCAGTACGGCGATCATGGCTGGGTGGGCGGCGGGTCGACCGGCAACCTGGCGGCGGACACCAGCGAGACGACCTTCACCGCGGCGACTCCGAGGGCGAAGGTGACGGCGGCGGCGGTCGGCGCGACGATCGCCAGGAGCACCACCGCCGCGGTGTTCAGGGCTTTCGCCGGCGGAGACCAGTTCCACCGGTAGATGCGGCGGTCCACGTTGGCGAAGTGGTTCGGGCTCAGCAGTGGCCAGCGCAGGAACATCAGGCTCAACAGCTGGTCGACGACCATGAACTGGACGAGGAACACCGCGATCGGCAGCGCGGTCCCGGGTCGGAGCACGAGGAGTGCCGCGGCGCAGGCCGAGGCGCAGGCCCGGTCGGCGACGATGTCGAAGACCGCGCCGGTGCGTGTCTCCTGGCCCAGGGCGCGGGCGGCGGCACCGTCGAGGATGTCGCCGATCCAGTAGACCAGGTACGCGGCGACGAGCAGGTGGGCGTCGCGGTGGGTCAGCGCCGCCACCGCGAGCGCGAAGGAGCCGGCCGTGCGTACGGCGGTGACGGTGTTGGGGACGTTGAGGAGCGTGACCGGTGGGGAGAGCCCGAGTGCGGTCATTCGGCGTCCTTGAGGATGCGTTGCATGTCGGCGGTACGCCGCTGCAACTCGGTCAGCTGCGCGTTCATCTCGGTGAGCAGCCGAGACGTCTCGGCTGCCTGTTCGGCGTACTGCCGTTGCAGGTCGCCCGACACCTCGGTGCGCTTGCGGACCCCCGCATACCAGACGACCGAGATGAGCACGGCGGCGACGACGATCAGGAAGACCGAGGCGGCGTCCATCTAACTGGTTCCCTTCTTCGGTGGGGCGTCGCCGTCTCCGGCGGGGCTCAGGGTCGCGGCGGCAGCCGCCACCACGTCGGGCGTGAGCTGTAGCGAGAACGGTGCGACCTCGTAGTACTTGAGCGCCTTGCCGTCCCCGGACAACTCCAGATGGGCGGTGACCAGGCCGGCGCGTTCCAACTTCTTGAGGTGCACCTGCAGGAGCGCACGGCTGATGCCCAGGTCGCGGGCGAGCTGGGAGACGTAGGTGCGTCCGCCGGTCAACGCGGCGAGCACGCGGAGTCGGTGCGGGCTGGCCAACGTGGCGAGAACCTCGACCAGCCGGTCGCCGCTCATCCCACCCATAGCTTGCCTTGGCTCATGCCAACTATTATTTGCATGAGCCAAGGTGGCTGTCAACTTCGGGTGGCGCCGGTGGGTACGGTGGCTGCGGACCGGTCGGCCGTCTGCCACCCTGGGGCGTGCTCATTTACAAGATCCTCCTGCCCGCCGAGTGGGCCGAGTTCGAGGCCGCCGGCCGCTTCGACGGCTCGCCGTTCGACCACACCAGCGGTTTCGTCCACTGCTCCTCCCGCGAGCAGGTGGGAGCGACCGCCCTGCGGTACTTCGTGCAGGAGCCGGCGCTCGTGGTCGCCGCTCTCGACACCCGGCTTCTCGGCGCGGCGGTGCGCTGGGAGGACGCCACCGACGGCGGTTCCTTCCCGCACGTCTACGCGGCGCTGCCGCTGGACGCTGTCGTCGCGGTGCACCGGGTCTCCGGGGCGTCGTCGGTGGACGACGCGCTACCACAGGGCTGAGCCGGCACCGTCGGCCGGCGGGAGCAGGGTTCATGGCGCGGGTACGGCGTTTCGACCACGTCGGCGTCACGTGGCGGACCCGCCCCGGGTCGGTCAGCCGGCCGCTGCCAGCGCGGCGGCCAGGTACGCGCGGGTCTCCTCGTCGAAGGCGACGAGTCGCACCCGGTCGACGTTCGTCGGGGTCGACCTGATCGTCGCGACGGCGATCCCGGCGGCCTGCTCGGGCGGGTAGCCGTACACGCCGGTGGCGATGGCGGGGAAGGCGACGGTACGGGCGCCGAGGGTGTCGGCGACCTCCAGGCTCCGGCGGTAGCAGGAGGCGAGCACCTCGGCCTCACCGTGGCCGCCGCCCTCCCAGACCGGTCCGACGGTGTGGATGACGTGCCGCACGGGCGGGTCGAGATCAAAGGCCGGGGTCGGCATCGCGTCGCCCGGAGCGCAGGGACCGATCGCCCCGCCGGCCCGGGCCAACCGTGGCCCGGCCGCGCGGTGGATCGCGCCGTCGACACCGCCGCCGCCCAGCAGGGACTCGTTCGCGGCGTTGACGATGGCGTCCACGTTCTCCCGGGTGATGTCACCGGTGACGACCTCGATCGCTGGCACGCCCAGCATCCTGACACACCGGGCGGTGCCGTGCCGGGCGTGGGAACCGACGGGCCGGCGGTGCGCGTGGACCCTAGGGTGGCGGTGCCGACCGCCGATCGAGGGAGAGACCGTTGTCGCCGTCGCACCGACCCGCCCGTGGGCGTACCGTCGCCGTCGCCCTGAGTCTGGTCCTCGGGCTGTGCGGCTGCGCCGTGCCCCGCGCGGAACGGACGGAGCGACCGCCGCCCGCGCCGGTCGAGCCGACCCAGGAGAACCTGCGCGACGGCACCGCGCCGGCCGGCCCGCAAGGCCCGCGCCCGGCCTGGTCGACGCCGGTCGGCCGGCTCGACCAGGAGGTGGGCGAGTCCGGTCCGCTCATCATCCTCCCCGACCAGCGGGAGCTGCGGGCGGTGGACCGCGCCACGGGGCAGGACCGGTGGCGTCACCCGTTCACCACGGGCTACCGGTACGTGATCGCCGGTGGGTCGATCGTGGCGGGCGGCGAGGACGGCGTCGTGGAGGTGCTCGACACCGCCACCGGGGCCACCCGGTGGCGGGCGGCCGGCAGTCAGGACGTCGTCGTCGACCGGCAGGGCGTCTACGCCAGGGAGTGCACGGGGGACGGCGACGCGGCGACCTGCGCGATCGTCGGGCGGGACGTGCAGAGCGGTCGCCGCCTGTGGAAGATCCCCACCGACCGGTTCGCCCGGGTGAGCGACGTGAGTCTCGGTGCGCGCAGGCCGTACGCGGCGGCCCCCGGCCGGTACGTCGTGGTGCGGCTCAGTGCGGCCGGCCGACCGGCCACCTACGCCCCGGTCGCCCCGACCACCGGGCGGACCGGCGCCGGTCGGTTGCCGAACCGGGCCTGGTACGGCTTCCTCGCCGGTGACCTGCTGGTGAGCACCGACAACGATCCGCCGGAGGGGGACCGGCGCTGCACGGTGAGCGTGACCAGCGTCGACGCGGCCACCGGCGGCAGGGGCTGGTCCGGCGCGGTCTACAGCGGGCGTCGGGAGAACGGCGAGTGCGCCAAGCGGTTGGCCGACCAGCGCAGCGGGCAGACCCTGATCGGCAGCGGCACCCGGCTCGTCGCGGTCACCGCCGACGAGCGGCCGCAGCTGGTCGACCTGCGTACCGGCGGGACGGTCTGGCGGGGGTCCGCCGCGGGCGTGCCGGTCGACGGGGACGACCGGTCGGTGCTGGTGCGCGGCACGGCCGACGCGGGGGAGCTGGCACTGCTCGACCTGGCCACCGGCGTACCCCGGTGGACCGCGCCGGATCCGGGGCTGGCCGGGACGTCGGCGAGCTGGCGGTCGACGGTGACCGAGGGCCTGGTGGCGGTCAGCGGGGCCGAGGACGACCGGCCGCAGGTGCTCGTCTACGACGTGCCCACCGGCCGGCAGCTCGGCCGATACCCGGGTTGGCTCGCCGGAGCCGGGCGGGACTGGGTGGCGGTCAGCCGGTCCGGTGCCGGCGGCCTCGCGGTGGAGCTGCACACCTTCTGAGCGGTCCGCCTGTGTCGAGCTGAGCGGTCCGCCGCGTCGAGCTCAGCAGTCCGCCCGCGTCGAGGTCGGACGGCGACGTGCCCCGGCGGATTCCGCCGGGGCAGCTGTCACCACACCGCGGGGTCGCGGCCCGCGCGGTCGGGGGACCGTCAGTCGTCGTCCCCGTCGTCGGAGTCGTCCCGGTCGTCATCCTGGTCGTCGTCCTGGTCGTCGGCGTCGTCGTCCCGGTCGTCCGCGTCCGCCTTCTCCTGCTCGGACTTGACCACCGCGCCGCTGTCCCGGTCGACCTCGACCTCGTGCTCGGTGTCCCCGTCGACGATCTCCACGCTCCAGACCGGGCGGCCCGCCTCCCGCTCCCGCTCGATCTCGGTGATCTGGCCGCCACCGACCTTGGCCAGGGCGATCTCGCCGGCCCGCTGCTGGCTGACGGCGTCGGCGGTGGCCGGGGCGGTGCTGCCACCGGGGGTCGGCGCACCGGTCGTCGGCGCACCGGTCGGGGCACTGGACGACGGGGTGGCGGTGCCGGGGTCGACCGGCGTGGGCGCGGTCGTCCCGGCGACGGGGGTGGGGACCGGGGCCCGTTCCGCGGCGGACACGCCGAGCGCCGTGCCGGTGACGGCGAGGACGGCGGCACCGCCGGCAGCCGCCAGCAGCAGTGATGTGCGCTTCATGATGCGTACCTCCGGAGTTCTCGGTTGTTGTCCCGAGAGTGCCCCGGTGGGGGATAGCGGCGCGCTGTGCGGACGCTAAGCCCCGGTTAAGGATGACCGCGGTGGCCCGAGCCGGAGGGTCACCACCGCGCCGCCCTCGACGCCGGCACCCAGGTCGAGCCGGCCGCCGCTGGCCTGCGCGGCGCGGCGGGCGATGTCCAGACCGAGCCCGGTCGAGCCGGCCCGGCTGGCACCCCGCTCGATCAGACCGGCCGGTATCCCCGGCCCCGCGTCGCGGACGGTCAACGCGACGTCGGCCGCCTCCCGGGCCAGCCGGACGGTGAACGGGGTGCCCTCCGGGGTGTGCGCGAAGACGTTGCCCAGCAGGGCGTCCACCGCCGCGGCCAGTTCGTCGGCGGGCACCCCGACCGGCAGCGGCCCGGAGGCCAGGTCGAGGGTGACCGTGCGGCCGGTGTCCTCGGCGAGCACCGACCAGAAGGCGACCCGTTCGCCCACGATCGCGGCGGCGTCGGCGGTGACCCCACCGGGGCCGGCGTCGGGCGGGTCGCTGCGCCAGCGCGCCTGCCGGATCAGGCCGGTGACCGCCCGCTCCAGCGCGTCCACGGCCGATGCCACCCGGGCCGCGTCGTCCGGATCGGGCAGCGACTCGGCCTCCAGCCGTAACGCGGTCAGCGGCGTGCGCAGTCGGTGCGACAGGTCCGCCACCTGTTCCCGTTCCTCGCGCAGCAGCACCTGGATCCGGGCGGCCAGGTGGTTGAGCGCGGCGGCGACCTCGCGGAGTTCGGGTGGACCGGCCGGCTCGGCGCGGGCGGTCAGCTCGGCGTTGGCCAGCCGGTGCGAGACGGAGGAGAGTTCGGTGATGGGCCGGACCAGGGTGCGGGCCAGCCGGTCGGCGACGGCGAGGCTGAGCAGCACGAGCACGATGCCGAGCGCGGCCAGCACCAGCCAGGAGCGGGCCACCCCGGCGGTGATGTCGGCCCGGGGGACCACGGTACGGATCACGCCGGTGCCGTCGGCCCGGCCCTGCACGGCGATCACGATCTCCCGACCGCCGTCCAGCTCCGCGGTGAGGCTGCGGCCCCGGGCGGCGAGGGCCACCGCGGCGGTACGCGGTTCCTGCGCGCCGAGCACCGTGCCGTCGGGCAGGAAGACGCTGACCGGCCGGCCCGACTCGGCGGTGAGCTGTTCCACGGTCAGCCGGATCGTGGTGGTGTCGGCGGTGCCCACCACCGGCACCAGCCCCTGCACGTCGGCGGTCGCCCGGACGGTGGCCCGGTCCTCGGCGACCGTCCGCACCAGCAGGGCCAGCGGCACCAGGAAGGCGACCAGGGTCAGGCAGGTGGTCGCCACGACCAGCAGCGCCAACCGCCGTCTCATCCGTCGTCCCCGATCAGGAGCAGGGTTCTTGCCCAGCTGGCAGGTTAACCGGTCGGACCGGCGGCCGGGCCACCGCTCGATCCGGCTCGTCGGCGGCGGTACGGCGGCCGGTCGGGCATAGTCGGGGCATGGGTCGCCGTACGCTCCTCGCCACCGCCGGCTGGCTGGCTGCCGCCGTGCTCGCCACCCTGATCGGGGTGGCCGCGATCCGGCTGGTCGGGGAGAGCATCACCGGCACGCCCGGCGGGGTGCGCAGCCAGGCGGAGGTCGAGCGGGCGCTGGCGGATCCGGAGCCGACGCCGGTGACGGCGGGACCGGGGCTCTCCGCGTCGTCGTCCCCGCCGGCCGGCCCCTCCGCGTCGCCGGGCCTGCGCCGTAGTTTCTCCACCGTCGGCGGTACGGCGGTGGCCGAGTGCGTGGGGGCCGACGTCCGGCTGGTCTCCTGGGCGCCGGCGCAGGACTACCGGGTCAAGGACGTGGACCGGGGACCGGACGACGACGCGGAGGTGACCTTCGCCGGTCCGGCGGGGGAGTTCGAGGTGAAGGTCGGCTGCATCGGCGGCGAGCCGGTGGCCCGCCCCGGTGACGGCGACTGAGCGCCGCCGGTCGGACGCTGCCGCCGGTCGGCGGCGGTGACAACGGTGGCGTGGGCTGTGCGGCGGATCAGCCGTCGGCCCCGGTGGCGGGGGCGTCGGCCACCGGCGGGAAGGTGACCTGGACCCGCAGCCCGTCCCGGCCGGTGGAGGAGGCGGCGATGACGCCCTCGTGCGCCCGGGTGATCGACCGGGCGATCGCCAGTCCGAGGCCCGCGCCGCCGCTGTGGTCGATACGCCTGCCGGACCGGCGGCGGAACGGCTCGAACAGGGCGGCCACCTCGTCCGGGGGGACGTCGTCGCCGGTGTTCGCGACGACCAGCGCCGGGTCGACGCCGACCCGCACCTCCAGGGTGCCCCCGGGCCGGTTGTACTTGAGACCGTTCTGCACCAGGTTGACCACCAGCCGTTCCAGCAACACCTGCTCCCCGGCGACCAGCCGGGGATCCAGCCGGGTGACGATCGTGACGCCGGCCTCCTCGGCCCGGGCGCGGTGGGCGTCGAGCACCGTCGCGACGATCCGGTCGAGCCGCAGCGGGGTACGGGTCAGCAGGCCACGGTCGCTCTCGCTGAGCACCAGCAGCCCCTCGATGAGGCGCTCGTTGCGCTCGTTGGTCTCCAGCAGCTGTGCGGCGAGCAGGGCGAGCTGGTCGTCGTTGAGGGTGCGGGCCAGGCCCACCTCGATCAGGGTGCGTTGGACAGCCAGCGGGGTCCGCAACTCGTGGGAGGCGTCCGCGGCGAACCGCCGCTGGGCCTCGTAGCCCACGGCTATCCGGTCCATCATCTCGTCGATGGTGCGGCCCAGGACGGCCAGTTCGTCGCGGCCGGGGCCGGGCTTGAGCCGGTGGCCGAGGTTCTGCGGCCCGACGTTGGCGATCACCGGGACGAGGTCCCGCAGCGGGCGCAGGCACCAGCGGACGGCCGGGTAGCCGGCGGCCAGCAGCGCCAACAGCACGACCGTGACGGCGACGGCCAGCGGGATGCGCGGTCGCCGGAACACCTGGACGCAGAAGAAGGAGGCATCGTCGCCCGGGGCCCGCAACTCCGGCGTGGCGCACCAGGACGGGCCGAACTCCCGCCACAGCGCGAGCAGCAGCTCGGCGGCCGACGTCACGAACGGGGCGACGAGCAGGAGCGCCCCGAGGACCAGCAACATCCGTCGGGCCGGCGAGGGGAAACTCATGCCCCGAGCCGGTAGCCGACGCGGGGCAGGGTGTGGATCACCGGCGGATCGCCGAGCTTGCGGCGCAGGGTCATCACCGTGGTCCGTACCGTGTTGGTGAACGGGTCGGCGTGTTCGTCCCAGGCCTGTTCCAGGAGGTCCTCGGCGCTGACCACCCGGCCACCGGCGCGCATCAGCACGTGCAGCACGGCGTACTCCTTCGGCGACAACGACAGGGCCAGCCCGTCGCGGGAGGCCGTGTGCCGGGTGACGTCCAGCACGATGCCGTCCTGCTCCAGCACCGGGGGCAACGCCGGGGTGGAGCGCCGGGACAGCGCCTGCAACCGGGCGACCAGCTCGGCGAAGGCGAACGGTTTGGTCAGGTAGTCGTCCGCGCCCAGGCCGAGACCCTCGACACGTTGCCGGATGCCGGCCGCGGCGGTCAGCAGCAGCACCCGGGTTCCGGTGTCGGAGTCGGCGATCCACCGGCACACCTCGTCGCCGGTCTGGCCGGGCATGTCCCGGTCGAGGACGGCCACGTCGTAGCGGTTGACCGCGAGTCGTTGCAGGGCGCTGTCGCCGTCGTAGACCACGTCGACCGCCATGGACAACCGGCGCAGTCCTTCGGCCACCATGTCGGCCAGCACCCGCTCGTCGTCGGCCATCAGCACCCGCACCGCGTCCCCTTCCGTTGTGTCGCCCGCCCGGGACCACCCGCAAGGCTGGCAGCCGCCGGATAAAGAACCGATAAGGGCGCCCCTGACGCTCCGTGAACGACCGGGGCCGCAGCATCGGTGCGTCCCCGTCCCCGCGTACAGGCTGGTGAAACCCGTGCTCCGACTCGCCACACAGTGTGTCATGGTCGCCCTGACGGCCCTGGCGGTTGCCGTCGCTCCGGTCGCGGTGCGGCCGGCGTCGGCGATCGCCCACGGGGAGGACGCGGCCGACGGCGCGTACGGGTTCTCGGCCCGGCTGACCATGACCGGACTGCCCGCGCCGGGCGGCGGCCGCCGGGACAGCTGGTGCTCGGGCGCGCTGATCGCCCCGCGGTGGGTGATCACCGCCGGTCACTGCTTCCGTACCCCTGACGACCGGCGGGTCGGCCGGCTGGTGGCCGACCGGACCAGGGTCACGGTCGGCCGCACCGACCTGGGCGGCCGGGCCGGGTACGAGGCCGACGCCGTCGCGGTCCACCAGGCGGACGCCGTCGACGTGGCGCTGGTCGAACTCGACACCGCGATCACCGGCGTGACGCCGGTGCGGCTCGGCGACGGGCCGCCGGTGGTGGGGGAGGTCCTCCGGCTGACCGGGTACGGCCTGACCACCGCCGACGGACCCGCGCCGACGGACCGGCTCCAGACCGGCCGGTTCACCGTCGGCCGGGTCGGCGACGTCGTCGTCGAGACGACCGGCTGGCGGCCCCGCGCGGACACCAGTCCGTGCCCGCACGACTCCGGTGGTCCCTACTTCCGGGAGCGGTCGGACGGTACGGCCGTCCTGGTGGCGGTCGTCAGCACCGGCCCGGGATGTCCGCACCCGGGCCCCGACTTCAGCGCCCGTACCGACATCCTGGCCGACTGGATCGCCGACACGACCGGTCCGGCCGCCGGTCGGGCACGCTGGCTGTCGGCCGGCGTGGGCGCGGGGGTGGTGCTGGTGCTGCTGCCGGTGGTCCTGGCGGTGCGCCGCCGTCGAGGGCGGGCCTTGACAGCGCCCCGGCCCCACCAAATAATTCATCCATTGAACAAATAGGTGGCCGAGCACTCCGGCCCCCGCCTCCCACCCCGCCGACCCCAGGGAGGACCGGTGCCGCTCGTCGCCGGCGTCGACTCGTCGACCCAGTCGTGCAAGGTCGTCGTCCGGGACGCCGAGACCGGGACGCTGGTACGCGAGGGCCGCGCCCCGCACCCCGACGGCACCGCCGTGCCGCCCGCCGCGTGGGAGGCCGCCCTGGCCGAGGCGGTGACCCGGGCCGGCGGACTGGACGACGTGGCGGCCCTGTCGGTCGCCGGCCAGCAGCAGGGCATGGTGTGCCTGGACGCCGACGGCGCGGTGGTCCGGGACGCCCTGCTGTGGAACGACACCCGTTCGGCCGGCGCCGCCGCCGACCTGATCGCGGATCTCGGCGGCGGTGACACCGGGCGGCGGGCCTGGGCGGCGGCGGTCGGTCTGGTGCCGGTGGCCAGCTTCACCGTCAGCAAGCTGCGCTGGCTGGCCACCGCCGAACCGGACAACGCGCGCCGGACCGCCGCCGTGTGCCTGCCGCACGACTGGCTCACCTGGCGGCTGGCCGGCGCACCGGGGCTCGACGCCCTGCGCACCGACCGCAGCGAGGCCAGCGGGACCGGCTACTGGTCGGCGGCGACCGGGGCGTACCGCCGGGACCTGGTCGGATTGGCCCTCGGCCGGGAGGACGTGCTGCTGCCGCGGGTGCTCGGCCCGACCGACCGGGCCGGGCAGTCGCGCACCGGCGCGTCGCTGGGGCCGGGGGCCGGTGACTGCGCGGCGGCGGCCCTGGGCGTCGGCGCGGAACCGGGCGACATGATCGTCTCGATCGGCACCTCGGGGATCGTGTCCACGGTGTCCGACGTGCCGGCCGCCGATCCGACCGGGATCGTGGCCGGCTTCGCCGACACGACCGGCCGCTTCCTGCCGCTGGTGTGCACCCTCAACGCCGCCCGGGTGCTGGACGCGACCGCCGCCGTACTGGGGGTGGACCACGCCGGGCTGTCCACGCTGGCGCTGTCCGCGCCGCCGGGCGCGGACGGGCTGGTCATGGTGCCCTATCTGGAGGGGGAGCGCACCCCGGACCGGCCGCACGCCACCGGCGCGGTGCACGGCCTGACCCCGCGTACCTGCACCCCAGCGCACCTGGCCCGCGCGGCCGTGGAGGGGATGCTCTGTGCGCTCGCGGACGGGCTGGACGCCATGGTCGCGCAGGGCACGACGGTCGACCGGGTGATCCTGGTCGGCGGTGGCGCCCGCTCCGAGGCGGTGCGCCGGATCGCCCCCACCGTCTTCGGCCGCCCCGTGCTCGTGCCACCACCGGGGGAGTACGTCGCCGACGGCGCGGCCCGTCAGGCGGCCTGGGTACTGTCGGGGCGCAGGCGACCCCCACCGTGGACGACCGGTACCGTGCGCACGCACGAGGCGGACCCGGCACCCGTGCTCCGCGACCGGTACGCCGCCGCCCGGACGAGCGTCCTCGACCGCGCCGGCTGACCCGGGGAACCCCGGCACCGCCGACGCCCGGCCACCCCGGCCGCCGCGACCGAGTAGGGATACTCAGTACCGCACCGCATCCGGCCTCAGGACCCGACGCGGCGGCCCGGACAGGATGCTTGGCATGGCCGAGCTACCACACCGCCCCGTCGCCCTGCGTACCGTCGAATCGCCGTTGCCGGCCCTGGTGGCGCACGGCCGGTCGGTCGGGACGGGTGCCCTCGGCCGGGCGGTCGCCGCGCTGAGCCGGCTCGTCGGTCGTCACCCGGCCGGCTGGCGCTGGGTGGCCCGGCGGCACCATCCGGCGCTGGACGGGCTGGCCGCCGCGCACGCCCGGGCGGTCTGTGCCCGCGCCGCCCGGCAGGTCCCCGCCTACCGGGACTTCCTGCGCGCCCGCCCGGCCGCCGCCCGCCGCCGGCTCACCGACTTCCCGGAAACCGACAAGCACAGCTACGTGGTGGCCCACGACGCCGCCGCCCGTTGCCGGCACGGACGGCTGCCCACCCGGGGCGTGGTCGTCGACGAGTCGGCCGGGTCGGCCGGGCGGCCGTTCAACTGGCCCCGCGGCGAGCGGGAACTGCGCGGCGTGCACCGGGACATCGCCGGCTACACCGGACTGGTCTTCCCGATGCGCCGGCCGTTCGTCATCAACGCCTACTCGATGGGGGCCTGGGCGACCGGGACGACGACCGGCGCGGCGATGGCCCGGATCGCGGTGGTGAAGAACACCGGTCCCGACCTCGGGAAGATCATCGACACGCTGCGGGAGTTCGGCCCGGACTTCGACTACCTGGTGACCGCCTACCCGCCGTTCCTCAAGCACCTGCGCGACCGGCTCGACGCCGAGGACTTCCCCTGGTCCCGGTACCGGATCTCGGCCAGCTGCGGCGGTGAGGGGATGACCGAGGCGCTGCGCGACTACCTGGAGCAACGCTTCGACCTGGTCCGGTCGGCGTACGGCGCGTCCGACCTGAGCATCGGCATCGGCGCGGAGACCCGGTTCACGGTGTGGCTGCGTCGCCGGCTGCAGACCGACCGGGGACTGCGCGACGCCCTGCTCGGCGCGGGTGAGCAACGGCTGCCGATGGTGTTCCAGTACAACCCGTTCGCCACCTTCCTGGAGACCAACGAGCGGCGGGAGCTGCTCTGCACGGTCACCGGCGGTGACGTGCTCCAGCCCCGGCTGCGGTACAACGTCGGGGACGAGGCGCTGCTCGTGTCGTACCGGCGGGTCGTCGACCTGGTGGACGCCGACCCGGTGCGCCGGGCCGAACTGCGCACCGCGCTCGCCGCCGAACGGATGACCCTGCCGCTGCTGCTGCTCTTCGGCCGCAGCGACTCCACGGTCTCCTACCTCGGCGCGAACCTCTACCCGCAGGACGTCGAGTACGGCCTGTACGCCGGCAACCCGTCCGCCGCCGAGATCAGCCGGTTCTGCCTGGCCCTGGTCGAGGACGCGACGCTGGAGACCCGGCCGGTGATCCACCTCGAACTGCGCCGGCCGCTGACCGCCCCGCAACGCGCCGCCCTCGCCGACGCGTGCCGCCAGGGGGTACGCCGGCACCTGGCCACCGTGTCGCGGGACTTCGCCCAGTCCCTGGTGGAGGACTCGACCGCCGGGGACCTGCGGATCGAGCTGCACGAACCCGGCACCGGCCCGTTCGCCGGCCAACAGAAGATCAAGAACAGCTACCTGGTGAGGTGACCATGCGTACCCGTGACTTCTCCCGAGCCCCCGCGCAGGCCCGCGCCGGCGCCATGTTCATCGGCGGCACCCGTTACAGCAGTCCGTTGGTGCTGCTGCGGCTGGCCCCGTCCTGGTTCCGGATGCTGCGCGACATGCGCCGGATGAACGGCTACTGCTGGCACACCGTCTACTGGCAGTTCCCGCTGACCCTCGGCACCATCGCGTTCTTCACCGACCGCGACGCGATGCTGCGCTTCGCCCGGACCCGGCACCACCGCCGGCTGATGGTCTGGCTGACCGACGGCACCCGCAACGCCACCGCCGGCTTCATCCGGCTCTACACCGCCGCGCCGGACGGCTACTCCAACGGCACCTGGCGGGCCGAGGGCGCCGAGATGGGGCACATCGACACCTTCACCCCGCTGGGCGCGGAGACGACCGGGCCGGCGGTGCGCCGATGAGCCCCGCCCGGCACCGGTTCGAGCGGGTCGCCGACCGCCGCGACCTGCGGCGGTTCCTGGCCTTCGGCGACCGGCTGTACGCCGGCGAACCCCGCCACGTGCCGGTGCCCCGACAGCAGATCCGACGCTGGTGGCGCGACGGCGTGCCGCTGTACCTGCTGCGCGACGCCGGCGGCACGGTGGTCGGCCGGACCACCCTGCACACCGACGCCGCCTTCGACGCCAAGCTCGGCCGCCGGTGCCAGCTCTTCGGGCTCACCGAGTTCACCGAGCCGGCCGCGGGACCGCTGTTCGACGCGATCGCCGGACACGCCGGCGCCGACCGGGAACTGCTGTTCGGCCCGGTGGCCCTGCTGCCCAACCAGGCCGGCGGGGTGATCACCTCCGGGCACGCCGAACGGGGCTTCGTCGACAGCGCCTGGAACCCGCCGTGGTACGCCACCGCCTACGAGGCGTACGGGTTCAGCCGCCGGTTCGAGTCCGACACCTGGATCTGCCCGGTGCCCGCCCCGCCGGAGCCGGCCCCGCCGGTGCACGTCGACCGGGACGGCGCGCGGATCGCGTTGCACCGGGGCGACGTACGCCGCCTCGACGAGCAGCTCGACCTGCTGCGCGGGATGCTCAACGCCTCCTTCGCCCAGCTCGGCTACTACACGCCGATCTCCGCCGCGCAGTTGCGGCGGCAGACCGACGGGCTGGCGTACCTGCTGGACGAGGCGCTGCTGCTCTACCTGACCCGCGACGGCGAGCCGGTGGCCTTCGTGCTCTGCGTACCCGACATCAGCGAGTTCCTGATCGCCGTCCGGGGTGACCTGCACCTGGTCAACCAGGCCCGGCTGCTGGCCGCCCGCCGCCGCTACCGCCGGGAGGCGGTGCTGATCGTCAAGGGGGTGCTCCCGCAGCACCAGGGCCGGGGCTACCAACGGCTGCTCGCCGCGCACCTGCACCGCAACCTGCACACCGGCGGCTACACCACGCTGCGCAGCACGTACGTCGGGCGGGACAACCCCGCCTCGGCCGCCCAGTACCGCCGGCTCGGCGGTCGCCCGCTGCACGGCTACACCTTCTACGCCAAGGAGCGGTAGGTGGACCTCGACGCGTTCCGGGCGCTCGAACCGTGGTGCTGGCGGGCACCGAGCGCCCACAACACCCAGCCCTGGCGGCTGCGGTACGAAGCCGACGCGATCCGGATCGGCTGGAACCCCGCCCACACCCTGCCCGCCGCCGACCCCACCGGCCGGGACCTGCGGCTGTCCCTCGGCGCGTTCGTCGAGACCTGCCTGATCGTCGCGGCCGATGCCGGCCTGCGGCTGGAGTACACGGCCGACCACGACGAACGGCACCGCCGGGTGGGGTGGCTGCGGCCCGCTGCCGACCGCTACCCGACCCCCTTCCGCACCACGGACGTGTGGGAACGCCAGACCCACCGGGGCGGCCTCGCCGGGGGTGTGGAGCGGGACACGCTCGCCGCGGTGGACGCGGTCGCCCGGCAGGCCGGCGGTGCGGTCCGGAGCGTGCCGCGCGCCGGCCGGCTCGGCACCCTGCTGCGCGCCGCCGACCGGCGGCTCTACGCGGACCCGACGGTCGTCGCCGAGCTACGCCGCTGGCTGCGGCTGGATCCCGCACACCCGGACTACCACGCCGACGGGCTCACCGACCGGTGCCTCGCGCTGTCGCGGCCCGCCGCCACCGGGCTGCGGGCGGCGCTGGCCGGGTACCCGGTGCTGCGTCCGCTGGGACTGCCGCGGCTGCTCGCCGTTGCCGCCGGCGACCCGCTCGCCCACGGCGGCACCGTCCTGGTCCTGCTCGCCCCGGAACACCTCGACCGGCCCGGCGAGGTGGAGTTCGGCCGGGTGCTGCTGCGCAACTGGTTGCTCCTGCACACGGCGGGACTGGCCGCCCATCCACTCAGCCAGCTCATCGACGTCCCCGCCACCCGGACCGCACTCGGCGCGTTGCTCGACGTCGCGCCGCACCGGCTGCTGCACGTCATCCGGGTGGGGCGGCCCCTGTTCCCCGCGCCCCGGTCGGCCCGCCGGACCACCGACCGCGCGGGACCGGTCCCGGTGCCCTGACGACGCCCACCGGCGCGGGCCCGACCCGGTGGGTGGGCGGCGGTGGCCGCCGGGTATCGACCGTTCCCGGTCGGGGAGGCTAGGCTGCCGGGAAGCTCCAGCCAGGCAGGGGGACAGCGTGTCACGCCGTACCGGTAGGCCGTCTTACCAGCTGTCCACGCCCGACTCGGGCCGGCGTCGGCGGCTCGCCGTCATGGTGGCGGTCGGGCTCGTCATCGCTCTGCTCGGCGGTGCCGTGGGGTACGCGGCCGGTCGCCCGGACGAGGTCGAGTCGACCGTCGCCGACATCCGTCGGGCCGAGGCGCAGCGGGACAGCGCGCAGATCGTCGAGCTGACGGCGACCGCCCGCCGCCTCCGGGAGGAGATCTCGCCCGTGCTCGACGCGCTGCGGGCGGACCCGCCCGTCGACCGGCAACCCGGCCCGGAGCAGGCCCGTCAGTGGCGCGAGACCCTGCGGCGGGCGGTGGAGGTGTTCGCCAACCCGCCGTCGGGTGCGACCGCCACCAACGTGGCGCGCGGCGGGTTGCGTAGCGCCGTGGAGCAGACCTCCCTGGCCGTCGAGTCGTACCTCCTGGCGGTCACCGGGCCGCCCGGCCAGCGTGCCGCGCTGACGGAGCTGGCGAAACGGCAGGCGGTCCAGGCCGCCACCGCCTGGTCCGTCGCCGCCACCCAGCTCGATCAGATCAACGTCGACGGTGGTCAGGGCCATCAGCACGTCTACCTGGAGGGGGACCACCACGACGGGGCCGAGGAGGGCTCCGGCGGGTGACCGGCCTGCCGGCCCGACGGGGTCGGTGCGGGTCAGACCGTGAACGCCGGGCCGGGGCGGCCGATGCCGATCCGACCACTGGTGAGGCGGCGCTCGAACGTGACGCCGAGCTCCTGTTCCCACCGCGCCATGATGTCCTGTTCACCGGGGCGGTCGATGTCGTCGAGGACCACGGCGTACGCCTCGGCGAGCAGCGGGGCGAAGAAGGGGCCGGCCGGGTACCGGGCGTGTGCGGTCTCGGCCCGGTAGGCGGGCGGCCCGTCCACGACGAGCAGGTCGACGGGCCGGCCGGCGGTCATCTCCTTGAGGATGCTCTGCTCGTACCAGGCCGTCTCCTCGTCGGGCCAGGGGGACTGGACGGGCGTCAGGGGCGCGTGCACCACGGTGACCACGTCGGCCAGGCCCTCGTCGGCCAGCTCACGACCGATCAGCTCCGCCCAGCGCCGGTCGTGCTCGACGGTCCAGAGATGCCCGCCGCGCTGGCGCAGCAGCCGACCGAGGTAGAAGGTGGAGACGCCGCTGCCCAGTTCGACGACGCACCGACGCCGGTTGACGAAGACCTCGTTGAGTACCGCGACGACCCCGCTCGGCCGCATCGCGCTCTCGCTCCACGGCAGGTAGGTCGGGGAGAGCGGGGCCAGCGCCTGCATGGCCAGCAGGTCGTTGCGCTGGAGTTCGTTGCGCTGGAGCGTCGGGCGACGGCGCTCCTCGTAGGACGCCAGCTCACTCATCGCGGCAGCACCTCCGTCAGCCAGGAGGGCAACTGTCCCTCGTCGAGCAGGTCCAGCACGACGGCCTTCGTCAACGAGGAGGCGAAGTGGACCTGGGCGGCACCGCTGGGCGACTGGAGCCGCGTCCGGAGCCGGGCGTGTTCCCGCCGGTAGCTGGGCGCCTGTCTGCCCCGGGCGCGGAAGTCGCTCGACCAGCGGGACAGTTCGCAGAAGTTGGTGACGGCGGGCGCGAAGTTCTCGAACAGGACCGCGCCGTTGTCGAGCCCGACGGTGTCCGGTTCGAGGAGGCGGACGAGGGTCCAGTAGTACTGGTCGCTGGGGCCGTACAGCCGGTCGGCGTCGAAACCGTGGGTGCGTAGCTGGTCGAGGAGGGGGAACCGGTCGCTGGGCGGCGTCGGGTACCTGGCGCAGAGGGCGAGGATGTCACCGGCGGGGCCGATGAAGCCGCCGCTGTTGAGGTAGGGGTAGGGAGGGACGGGCGGATCCGGGTGCAGGGCGAGGCCGACGGTGCCGAGCGGCCAGCTGTTCGACTCGGCGCTGAACACGACGGGCTGGGGGAAGGTCGCGTACGCGGTGCGGAGGTGGTCCTCACCCCGCAGGAACATGGTGTCGTACGCGTCGGTGAACACGATCAGTTCGTCCGGCGCGACGTGCCGGGTGAGGTGGTCGGTCAGGCAGGCCCGTTTGTCCCGGGGACGGAACCCCTTCTGGTCGGCCACCAGGACGACCAGTTCGAGCCCGACCGCCTCGCAGGAGGGTGCCAGCAGCCGCCGCAGGAAGGGATGCTCGGGGTCGGTCGCAATGGTGATGACCTTCATGTTCGGCGTCCCATCGTGCTGGTGGCTCGTGCCGCTGGACCGCGCCGGACGCGGGGGGACGGCCGCCGGTGGCGTGGCGGGTGGCGACCGGACGCCAAGCTATCGATCAACCGTGGTCGCTGTCGAGGGTGACCGCCCCGGGCCATGCCGGTCGTCGAGCCGTTCTCAAGCCCGGCTGCGGTCGGCATCCCGGCGTCACCGTCCCCGGGCCTGTTCGAGGACCAGGTGGTCGAGGACCTGGGTCAGCCCGTCGTCGCGCGGCGCCACCTCCAGCACCGGATCCTCGGCCAGGATGGCCCGTTGCAACAGGCGCAGCCGGTGGGACGGTTCCAGCCCCAGCTCGTCGACCATCGAGACGCGCAGCCGGTGGAAGGCCTGCAACGCCTCCTGCCGCCGCCCGCTGCGGTGCAGGGCCACCATCAGCTGGGCGCACAGGTTCTCGTTCAACTCGTGCTCGGCCGTCAGCATGGTGAGTTCGGCCAGCACGTCCTGATGGTGGCCGAGCCGCATGCGCGCCTCGATGCACTGTTCCAGGGTGTGCAGACGGATCTGTTCCAGCGCCCGCAGGCGGGGTCCGATGACCGCACCGGCGCGGATGTCGACCAGTGCCGGCCCCCGCCACAGGTCACGGGCGCGCGTGAGCAGCGCCGCCGCCTCGACGTTCTCGCCGGCCGCGAGGGCCTGCCGCCCGGCGGTGGCGAGCTGCTCGAAGGTCCGCAGGTCGAAGTCGGTGGCGTCGAGGCGTAGCTGGTATCCGCCGGGCACGGTGACCAGCATCCGCTTGGCGATCTCGGCCACCGCCGCACCCAGCAGCTGGCCGAGGCACTTGCGGACCTGGAGGATGTACGTCTGGAGCGTCGTCTGCGCGCTGGCCGGCGGGTTCCTGCCCCACAGGTCCTGGATCATCGTCGATGCCTGCACCACCTGATCGGCATTGAGCAGCAGCAATGCCAGCACACTGCGCGGTTTGGGTGCCGTCAGGGCGATCGTGCGATCGGTGTGGCTAAGGACAAGTGGGCCGAGGATGCAAATTTCCATATCCACCCTCAAAAGAAGGGAAAATAGGACCCCCATCGGAGGACCCGATCGAGAGGCTAGCGTGTCCCGGCATCCGTGTCCGCAGTTTCTCGAGCCATTCCGTCGATCGTCGGGAGGTCCGGTCCGGAGCGGTCCCACGAAGTGCCGACGCGCGCGATGGCGGTGACCGGCCATTCCGGTCACCGCCATCGGTCGTACGGTCAGTGGGTCGTCGGACCCGGGGTGCCGGTCGTCGTCAGCCCCGCACCCCGTCGGTCTGTGCGACCAGCGCCGCCCGCTTGGCCACCTCCGCGGCGAACTCGCCGAGGGTCATGATGGCCAGGGTCTCGATGTCGTCGTCGTCGAACGTCACCCCGTACTCGTCCTCGATGCGCATCGCGAGCTCGGACACGGCGAGCGAGTCGAGGTCCACGCCGGCCGGTCCGAGCAGCGAGTCCGGACCGGTGTCGTCGGTGTAGTAGTTCATCTCCTGGAGCGCCTGGACGGTGAACGCCATGACGTCGTCGGCTGACATGGTTCAGCTGCCTTCCTTTCGCGGGGTGGTGCGCGGCGGCAGGCCGGTGGGCGGTGCCGACGTCCCCGGAGGGAGCCGCCGCCGACCCGACGCCCGGCCGCGCCGCCGGACCGGGGGCGTGGCCGGCTGGTCGGGCAGGTGCCGACCCGTCCGGGATCGACCGCGATTCCACCGAACGCGGTGGATTCAGGCGGTAGAGTCGATTTCTGCCACCGACGGCCTCCAGGATTGTCGCGCCTACCGAGCACGCATTTCCGAAATGCGTCGTTCGACGTTATCAGCGGACTGTCGGGCCGGTCAATGCGGGACAATGCGGTCTCCAACTGTGCTACAGCAGGAGCGGCGACCGGGTTCAAGCATTTCTCAGCCCGCCGTCGAGGCCGTGGGTACCGCCTCCGGCAGGGTTTCCACTAAGGTTCCTCCGGAAACCCCGGCCGACCGAGTGGAGCGACGCGGTTGAATGTCACTAGCGTTTGCCGGTGTCCCCCGGGTGTGTTTCCGCCGGCCGTGACCGACACCGGCCGGACCCGCCGGACCGGCGTCGCCCCGACGGGGAACCGGGCATGACCGCACCCACCCGCACCTGGCTCGTCACCGGAAGCTCGGCGGGGCTCGGCCGGGCGCTGGTGACCGAACTGCTCGCCCGCGGCGAGACGGTGGCGGCCACCGCCCGGGATCCGGCCGCGCTGTCCGACCTGCGGCCCGCCGTGCCGGGCACCCTGTGGACGGCGCAGCTCGACGTCACCGACCCGGACCGGATCCGGCGCGTCGTCGGCGAGGCCGTCCACGCGCTCGGCCGCATCGACGTGCTGCTCAGCAACGCCGGGTACGCCCTGGTCGGCGCGGCCGAGGAGGCCAGCCCCGAGCAGATCGAGCGGCAGCTCCGGACGAACCTGACCGGACCCGTCCACCTGGCCCGGGCGGTGCTGCCGTACCTGCGGGCACAGGGGCGCGGGCGGATCGTCCAGATCTCCAGCATGGCCGGACAGCGCGGATCCCCCGGCACCGCGGTCTACTGCGCCAGCAAGTGGGGCGTGGAGGGCTTCTTCGAATCGCTGGCCGCCGAGGTGAAGACCTTCGGGATCGGGGTGACCATCGTCGAACCGGGCACGGTGCGCACCGGCTTCTTCGGCCGGGGCAAGGAGCTGACCGCCGCCCTGCCCGCGTACGCCGACACGCCGGCCGCGATCCTCCGCCGCCGGGCCGAGGACGGCCGCCTGCCGTGCCGGGGCGACCTGACGAAGATGGCCCGCGCCATCGTCGACGTCGCCACCCGCCCGACCGCCCCGCTGCGCGTCGTCCTCGGCAGCGACGCGTACGGCTCGATCCGACGGGGACTGACGGCACGCCTGGCGGACCTCGAAGCCCAGCGGGACGTCGCGTTCTCCACCGACCTGGCCGACGGGTCCGCGTGACGACGCCGCGACCGGAGAGGAGCGGGCATGCGCATCGCCGTCCTGGCGCTCGGCAGCCGCGGTGATGTCTACCCGTTGACGGCGCTCGCGGCCGAGCTGGCCCGCCGTGGCCACGAGATACGCATGGGCGCGTCGCCCAACCTGGTGGACCTGCCCCGGCGGCTCGGGCTCGACGTGGTGCCGGTCGGCTGGGACCAGCAGCGGATGATGCAGTCCGAGCAGGGCCGGGAGTGGGTCACCACGACCGACCTCGACCTGTTCCTCCGCCGCTCGCACGAGTCGTACCAGGAGCACGGCGACCGGTTCGGCGAGGAGGCGGTCGCGCTCAGCGACGGCTGCGCGGCGATCATGTGTGCCGTGGTCAGCGAGCAGTGGGCCACCGCGCTGGCCGAGGCGCGCGACGTGCCGCTCGTCGCGTACGACCTCACCCCGGCCCGGCCGAACGACGTGGTGCCGCATCCGCTGGTGACCCCCGATCCGCTGCCGGACGCCGCCGCGAACCGGGCGACCTACGTGCACTACGCCCGACGGGCCTGGCGGTACCGACGCGACCAGGTGTTCCGGTTCCGCCGCCGGCTCGGCCTCGCACCGATGCCGCCGCGCCCGGCCCGGCTGCGACGGCCGTTGGAACTCCAGGGCTACAGCCCCACCCTGGTGCCCGGGGTGACCTGGGACGCCTACCGACCGATCGTCGGCGACCTGCGGCTGACCCCGGCCGACCTGCACCGCGTCGGCATGTCGACCCTGGACCCCGACCTGGTGCGCTGGCTGGACGCGGGCGAGCCGCCGGCACTGGTCACGTTCGGCAGCACCCACATGCCGGATCCGGAGGCGATGCTGGCCGGCATCGGACGGGTCTGCCGCTCCCTGGGCGTGCGGGGCCTCGTCGTCACCGGCTGGGGCCTGGCGGGCGTCGAACCGGCCGCGACGCCGTGGCTGCGCGTGCTGCCCTACGTGGACTACGACCTGGTCCTGCCGCGCTGCGCCATGGTGGTGCACCACGGCAGCGCCACCATCACCGCCGCCGGGGTGCGCGCCGGCATCCCGACGATGGTCTGCTCGTCCTTCGCCGACCAGCCGTTCTGGGGCCGCCAGCTGGAACGACTCGGTGCCGGCGTGCACGTGCGGTTCACCGAGCTGTCCGAGGAGGTGCTGCGGGCGGGCATGACCCGGCTGACCGCGGAACCGCTGCGGCGGCGCGCGGCCGAACTCGGCGAGCGGATACGCGCCGAGCCGCACGGCACGCTCGTCGCCGCCGACGCGGTCGACGGCTACCTCGCGGGGTGAGGCGGGGTGCCGGCCGGATCAGGCGGGGACCGCCTCGATCGCCCCTGCGGTCACGCTCCTGACCGTGAAGCCGGCGTCCGCGAGCAGCCGCCCGTACTCCTCGGCGGTGCGGTCCCGGCCCTCCATGAGGACCAGCATCAGCAGATCCACGATCCGGTTGCGGGGCGCGGCCCAGGCGCCCGCGCCGGCACCGGACCGCTCGGGCTGTTCCGGTAGCAGTTCCTCCAGCACCAGCAGCCGCGCGTCGGCCGGCATCGCCGCACGGACCCGGGCCAGCACCCGGGCGGCGTTGCCGTCGTCCCAGTTGTGCAGCACCCGGCGCAGCACGTACAGGTCGCCACCCGGGGGCACGTGGTCGAAGAAGCTGCCGACGACGACGTCCACCCGGTCCAGCACACCGGCGGCGGCGAGCCGGTCGCGTCCCCGGGCGGCGGCCTCCGGCAGCTCCACGAGCACCCCGCGCCGGTGCGGACAGTCGGTGAGGACGCCGACGAGCAGGCCCCCGTCACCGCCGCCGACGTCCACCACCGTGCGTACGCCGTCGAACAGGCCGGGCGGGGGTGGTGGTGGTTCGGGGACGGCGGACATCGCACCGTGGAAGGTCGCCGCCACCGACGGGTGACCGCCGAGGTACCGGTAGAAGGACTCGCCGAACCGGTCGGTGAAGGCCGGCCGGCCGGTCCGGACGGTGTCGAGCAGGCCGGCGAACGAGGTGAAGACCTCCTGGCCGTAGAGCACGGCCGTGTCGCGGACCGAGCCGGGCACGTCGGAGCGCAGGTACTCGCCCATGCCGGTCAGCTCGAAGCGGTCGGGGCCGGTCTGGCGCAGCACTCCGGCGTCGGCGAGCGCGGCGAGCAGCCGGCGTAGCGCCACCGGGTCCAGCCCGGCGGCGGCGGCCAGGTCGGCCCCGCCCGTGGTGCCCCCGGCGATCCGGTCGGGCAGGCCGAGCAGGGCGAACACCGAGCAGGCCTGTGCCGTCCAGGTGGCACAGAGGACGTTCAGCAGCCGCTTGCGGAAGTAGTCGCCGTCGCGCGCGACCGGCGACCCGCCCCGCGACCCGTGCCGTGGCGGGACCGGGGTCCGGGACCGGTCGGTGGACGGTTGCGGGACCTCGTGCTGCGACGGCGTCATCGTTCTCCACTGAGGCTCTAGTGAATGTCCAGAGAAGCGTGGGTCGCAAATGCGTGCCACCTCGGTATCGTCGATACCGGTCCGAGGGATCCTCGCATCGGCCGGGGTGTGCTGACAATTCTCGGAACGGACCTGTGGGGGCCGGGTGGGTGTGGTGCTGACCGCGGTGCCGCCGGATCTGGTGGTGCGGCTGGGCCACGGTGCGGGCGACGGACGGGCGACGGCCCGCGCCCTGCTGGCCCGGACGGTCGCCGCGATGGCCGGTGTCCCGGTGGGGGCGGTCGTGGTCGACCGTGCCGCCGGGGGTGCGCCGCTGCTGCGCGGCGTCGCCGCCGGGTGGCACGCCAGCGTCAGCCACACCCGTGGACTGGTCGCGGTGGCGGTGTCCCGGCTCGGACCCGTCGGCGTCGACGTGGAGGCGGTCCGACCGCTGCCCGCGCTCGCGCTCAGCCGGCGGTGGTTCGCCCCCGAGGACACCGACTGGCTCCGGGAGCAGCCGGTCGAGCGCCTCGGCGTCGGCTTCCAGTCCCTGTGGACCGGCAAGGAGGCGGTGGCCAAGCTGTACGGCACCGGGCTGCGTGGCGGCCGGCTGCTCCGGTTGCGCACCGCGCCGCCGCAACCACCGGCCTGGCGGTCCACCATCGACGATCCCGACGTCCTGGTCACCCATCGGGAACTGCCCGGCCACCTGCTGGCGGTCGCCCACCCCCGGGTGGGCCACTGATGGAGACCGCCCTCGTCCTCGGCGGCAGCATCGCCGGCCTGGTCGCCGCGCGGGTCCTGGCCGACCACGCCGACCAGGTGTGGATCGTCGAGCCCGACCTGCTGGAGGACGCGCCGGTGGTCCGCCGCGGCACGCCGCACGGCGGGCAGGCGCACACCCTGCTCGGCCGGGGGCGGACCGTCATCGACCGGCTGCTGCCCGGCATCGTCCGGCAGTTGGTGCGCGAGGGCGGTCAACTGGTCGGTAGCGGCCCCGGCGGGGCGCAGTGGTTCCTCGACGGCCGGCCCAAGGTCCCGGTGCGCGGCGGCAGTGTGGTCAGCGTGTCCCGTCCGTTCCTGGAGTGGCACATCCGTCGGCGGGTCCTCGCGTTGCCGAACGTCGCCCTGCTCGGGGGCACCGCCGTCGGGCTCACCGCGACGGCCGGCCGGGTGGACGGCGCGCTGGTCCGCCCGCCCGGCGCGACCGGTGCCCAGCGCCACGGCGCGACCCTGGTGGTGGACGCCACCGGGCGGTCCAGCCGGCTGGCCGACTGGTTGGGGCGGATCGGTTACCCGGCACCGGACAAGCGCCGGATGGCCCTGGACCTCGGCTACGCCACCTGCCTGTTCCACCGGGAGCCCGGCCAGCGGCTGGCCGGGCACGTGGCGGTGTACTCGGTCCACACGCCGAGCAGGGCACTGACCGGCCCCAGTTCGATGACCCCTGTCGAGGGGAACCGCTGGCTGACGCTGGTCAGCGGGTACGGCGACCGGCGACCGGGCCGTGACCTGGACGACTTCCTGGCCCGCTGCCGGTCCGATCCGGCCCCCCCGCTGCAGGCGCTGCCGGCGGCGTGCGAGCCGGCCGGCGAGGTACGCGTGCACCGTTTCCCGGACAGTGTCCGCCGCGAGTTCGACCGGCTGGACCGGTTCCCGGCCGGCCTGGTCGCGATCGGCGACGCGGTCGCCTCGTTCAACCCGACCTACGGGCAGGGCATCTCCGTGGCGGCGATGCAGGCGGTCGCGTTGGCCGAGTGGCTGGCCGAGCCCGGCGCGGTGGACGGGCCGGCGCACGCGTACTTCCGGCGGGTGCGCGCGGTGGTGGACGACGCCTGGGAGTTCTCCGCCGCGCAGGACTGCTACCTGCCGCACGTGACCACCGCCAGGCCGTTCGGCTGGCGGTTGCGCCGCGGCCTGGCCGAGGCGGTGCAGAGCGCGACGGTGACCGACGAGGTGGTGCACCGGGCGTTCCTGGAGGTCGTCAACCTGACGGCCGGTCCCGCCCGGTTGCGTCGCCCGGACGTCCTGTGGCGCACCGGGGTCGCCGCGCTGCGCCGAGCCCGGCCCGGGCCGTCCTCGAAGACCGCTTGAGCAATCGACGACGGCGGCCCGAAAACCCGCTAGCATCGCAGTCGAATCTGACGTCCATCTATGGCGACGGGTAAGGCTCTCGCCATTTTTCGGGGCCCCGCAGCACGTCGCGCAGAAGGCAGCTCGCTCCCGGGGGAGAGACCATGGAAATCCAGATCCTGGGACCGCTCGTGCTCGCCCACCGCGGTCGCACCGCCACGCCGACCGCCCCGAAGACCCGCAGCGTGCTGGGCCTGCTGTTGCTCAACGCCGACCAGGCCGTGCCGGCCGCCGCGTTGACCAGGGAGCTGTGGGGGGCGTCCCCACCGGTCAGCGCGCCGACCACCGTCCAGACGTACGTGCTCCAGATCCGCAAGTGTTTCGGCACCCTGCTCGACGTGCCGGTCGCCGAGGTGGCCCGGCGGGTGCTGGTCACCGTCCCCGGCGGTTACCTGCTACGGGTCGACCCGGACGGGTTCGACCTGCGCCGGTTCGAGCGGTTGGCCGGGGCCGGCCGGCGGGCGCTGGCGGCCGGTGACCTCGTCGACGCGGCGGCCCTGCTGGTGCGGGCCTGTGCGCTGTGGCGCGGGCCGGTCCTGGCCGACGTGCGGGCCGGCGTGGTGGCCGGGCCCCGGCTCAAGGCGCTGGAGGAGACCCGGCTCACCACCGTCGAGCAGTGCATCGAGGCGCGCATGCGGCTCGGCCACCACCAGGACGTGCTGGCCGACCTCACCCTGCTGATCGCCGAGCACCGGCTGAACGAGAACCTGTGCGCGCAGCTGATGGTGGCGTTGCACCGCAGCGGCCAGCGACGCGAGGCGCTGGCGGTGTTCCAGCGGCTGCGGGCGTCGATGGTGGGGGAGCTGGGGTTGGAGCCGTCCAAGCGGCTGCACCTGCTCCAGCAGGCGATCCTCACCGACGACCCGGCACTGGAGGTGGCGCCGCGCGACGACGGGTTGACCCAGCTGCTCGACCACCTCGTCCTGCAGCGTGCCCGCGCCCGTTAGCCGCCGTCAGTCACCGTCCCGGGCGTACCGTGCACGACTCTCGGTGAACCAGCGTGCGACCTGGTCCAGCCCGACGTCCTCGAAGGCGAGCGTCACGGCGGTCCGTTCGAAGGTGTCGAGGAAGGCCCGGATGTCACCGGGGGGTAGCAGGGCCGTGTCGACGAAGAGCGAGAGGTGGATGCGCTCAGCGGTGCCCCGGATGCCCATGAAGAGGTCCTTGTTCTTCTCCGCCACCCGCTCCACCCAGGAGAAGCTGCTGCCGGCGGTGACCGCCGACAACTCCGCGAGCGTGGCGGGCGGACGGGGGCGTCCGGGCAGCTGCGACCAGATGTCGTTGAACTGGCACCCGCGTCGCGCGGCCGCCCTGCTGATCAGGCCCAGGGTGGTGCGTTGCCGGTGCCGACCGTGGTGCCGCACCTCGGTCAGCACGGTCGTGCACTGCGCGACCAGGTCGGCGAAGGAGTCGCCGGTCAGCTCGACCACCGTCATGATGCCCTGGCTGAGGCTGCACACCATGTTGGCCAGCTCCGGGTCCATACGGTTGCTCTGCATGATGTCGACCGGGCAGACCGGTCCCGGGCAGACCGACCGCATCAGCGCCGCGAAGATGGACAGCAGGATCGTCGAGGGGGTCGTGCGGTACCGGCGGGCCGCCGGCCCCACCGCCATCGCGACGGCGTCGGACTCCAGCTGTCCACGGTGGAACCGCGGCGTGGCGGGCGTCGCCCGCGCGGGCAGCATGTCCGGGTGCGTGCGGCTGAGCTGCCGCTGGATGAACCTGGTCGCCTCGATGTCCAGCAGTTGCCCCTCCGGCCGCTCCTCGCGGGCCGCCAGGTCCGCCGGCTGGAGCGCCGGCCGGGCCGGGGGCACCGGCCTGCCGTCCACCCGGGCGCGCAGCAGCGCGGTCAGGTCGGCGACGAGCAGGTCGGCGCTGATGAAGTCGGCGGACAGGTGGGAGACGGCGAAGGTGAGCAGGATCGGAATGCCGTCCTGGAGGATCACCGAGAAGCGGACCGGCAGCTCGCTCTCGTGGTCGAAGCCGCCTTCGGCGTTGCGGGCCAGGCAGTCGGTGACGATGTCCGTCCACTGCGTGGGATCCTCGATCGACCGGTCGACGAGTTCGACCGGTAGCGAGCCGGTGGCGAGCACCTCCTGGGTGCCGTCGCCGGTGGGCGTGCGGTGGTAGCGCGTCCGGAGCGCCTCGTGCCGTCGCATCAGGTCGCCGATGCCCTCCCGCACGTCGTCGAGGCCCAGCACCAGGGGGATCGACATCCAGCGGGTGAGCACGGCGAACGTCCGGGCGTTCTCCCAGTCGCGCATGAGGTCCCAGATGACCTCCTGCCCCCAGGTCAGTGGTGCGGTGCGGACACGGCCGCCGTGGAACTCCACCTCGGTCGTACGCATGGTGATCATGGTGAGCTGGGCACCTCCACGGAGCGGGGCGGGGCGTCGTCGAGCGGGGCACGCGGCGGCGCGAGGACGCGACGCAGGCAGAAGACCGTGTACGTCAGCCCGGTGGTCCAACTCGCGACCACGGCCCACATCACGGCCTGGATGCCCAGCGGTCCGTTGAGCAGGTAGGCGAAGGGGAGCTGCACCATGACGAAGGCGACGATGGTGCAGATCAGCGGTGCGGTCGTCCGACGCGCGCCGTTGAGGTAGCCGTGCAGCACGACCATGACGGTGTAGAGCGACAGGAACGGAAAGATGATCATGAGATACCGCCCGGTGACCCGACGGGTCGCCTCGTCGTCGGTGAACAGGGCGGCGATGGGGCGGTGCGCCACGATGACCACGACGGACACCAGCACCGTCAGGCCGACGGTCAGCCCGAGCACCCGCAGCAGACCGTACCGCGCCCGCTCGGTGTGGCCGGCGCCGAGGTTCTGCGCCGCGAACGTCACCATCGCGCCGGACAGCGACAGGAAGGGCAGGGCGGTGAACGCCTCGATCCGCGAGACGATGGTGAACGCGGCCATCACCACCTCGCCGTACGCCTCGATGATCCAGACCAGCACCATGATCCCGGCGGCGAGGATGATGTGCTGGGTGGCCAGCGGAAAACCGAGCCGGGTGGCGTCGGACAGCTCACCGGTCACCGCCCGGCGGCTCGGCCGGCCCCGCGGCAGCGGATAGAGCCGCCCCGCCGCGACGACACCGACCACCATCGCCACGGTGGTCGCCGTCGCGGTCGCCATCGCGGCGCCGGCGATGCCGAATCCGAGCCCGCCGACGAAGAACAGCGCCAGCGCGATGTTGAGCAGGTTCCCGGACGCCTGCACCCACATCGCCGCCCGGGAGTTGCCCAGCCCGCGCAGGTAGGCGCTGACCGCGGCGGATCCGAAGATGCCGGGGAAACCGACGGACAGCACCCCGATGAAGTGGGCGCACTGCTCCGCCAGGTCACCGGTGATGCCCATCAGGGCCAGGACCGGCCCGGCCAGCACGGTGACCAGCAGCATGCAGCCCAGCGACCAGCAGACCGTGACCGTGGCCAGGGCCACCACGACGTTGCGCCGCTCCTGGTCCTGCCGTGCGCCGCGCAGGTGGGCCAGCCGGATGGTGAACGCCGTCCCCAACCCGATGAACATCGCGTTCAGCAGATAGAACAGCGGCCCACTCGCGCCCACGGCGGCGAGCCCGTCGATGCCGACGTAGCGCCCGACGACGATGCTGTCGACCAGCAGGTACACCTGCTGGAACAGGCTGGCGACGGTCAGCGGCACGGCGAAGCCGACGATCTGGCGAACCGGTGGTCCAGTGGTCATGTCGGTCATGACGTCCCCGATCGTGGTCAGCTGGTGGCGGCGAACTCGCCGAGCTCCTCGACGTGGTAGGCGATCTCGGCGGCGGTCCGGTCGGCGAGCAGGTCGGCCACGTCGTACGGCACCCCGTGGCAGACCGAGATGTTGCTGGCCACGGTGGCCGCCATCAGGGAGTCACCGCCCAGGTCGAAGAAGTCCGCCTCCACGTCGAGCCGGTCGTAGCCGAACGCGAGCGCCAGACACTGCCCGACCGACCGCTCGGTGTCGGAGTAGTCCCCGCCCGGCCGACCCTCCAGTTCCACCGTCACCGCCGACACGGTGGCCCGGATCTTCTCGGTGGCCTTGGCCAACCGGGCCTCCAGCGCGTGCATGTGCCGCTCCACGGTGGCCTCGATGTCGGTCGACAGCCCCACGTCGTAGGAACGCAGCAGGTGGACGAGTTCCCCGCCGTAGTTCAGCTCCCCGCCGAACAGGCGTGACCGGCGCGACCGCAGGCCGGCGTCGAGGACGGCCAGGCCCACGGCGGTCGGGATGGCCTTGAACATGGTGTCGCCGTTGGTGCCGAAGTCCACCGCCATGCCGATCTCCTTCCACGCCACCCAGTCCAGGGCGATCACGTGGCAGTCCCGGCCAGCCTGTGCCCTGGCCAGGTTGTCGAGGTAGTAGTTGGCGGCGGCGTAGTCGGCCTGCCCGGGGGCGGGGAACACCGCGGCGACCGAGGAGAAGTGGACGATGAAGTCCGGCGGGTCGTCCCGGGTCACCGCGTCGAGCACGAACGCCGCGTGCAGTTTGGCCCGCACCACCGCGTCGAAGTCGTCGAGCTGGCGGAACATGACCGTGCTGCCGCCGGGCAGCCCGGCGGCGTGCACGATCCCGTCGATCCGGCCGTACCGCTGCCGGAGCTGGCCGACCGCCTCGGCGAGGGCCTTGCTGTCACCCGCGTCGACCGCCACCGCGTGCACCGACGCGCCCAGCGCCTCCAGTTCCCGCACCGCCCGCAGCCGGCCCTGCACCGGGCCGTCCGGTCCCGCCGTGGACAGCTCGTCCCACTGGTCGCGCGGGGGCAGTCCGGACCGGCTGAGCAGCACCACGGTGATGTCGGGCCGGGCACCGACGAAGTCCCGGGCGACCGCCAGCCCGAGCGCGCCGGTGCCGCCGGTGATCAGGTAGGTGCCCCCGGACCTGAGGTAGGGCCGGTCGTCCTGCGCGCCGACCGCCGGTTCGATCTCGGTGACCTCGACGAAGACCTCACGCAAGCGTTCGTCGCCGCGCAGGACCGACAGGCCGTACTCGTCGGCGAGCAGTTCCGTGCGCAGGGCCGTCGCGGGCACGGCCGGGTCGACGTCGACGTGCTTGACCCGGATGTACGGGTACTCCCGGACGAGCACCTTGCCGAGGCCGACGAGCGCGGCGTTCTCGGTGACCGCCGTCGCGTCGCCGTCGTGCGCGCTGACCGCGTTGCGGGTCAGCACCACCAGGTCGAGCTTCGTGCCCGCCGCCATCAGCGCCTTGGCCAGGTGGAAGAGGCCGTACAGGTTCTTCGTCGTCCGCCGCTCGATCTCCTCGATGTCGTCCGCCGCGGTCTGCTCGAAGGCCAGCGCGTAGACCAGGTGGGTGATCTCGTGTTCGTCGACGAGCCGGGCGAGCCGGTCGTACGACGACGGGCTGTCGGCGGCGACGACCTCGTCGTCGGGGGAGAGCCGGTCACCGAGCCGGACGACCAGGCCGGTGCCGGAGAGCACCGGGGCCAGCACCGCCTCGGCGTCGGTGGTCGGATCCACCAGGGCGAGGATCCGCGCCTCCTCGGTCACCCGCGTGGGCGCCGGCATCGGCCTCAGCTCGACGTCGTGGATCACCGGATGCTGCTCGGTGGCCCGCTCCAGCGACATCGTCTCCCGCCAGTTCTGCGGGAAGTCCAGCCAGGCGGTGCTGTCGTCGAAGACGTAGCGGGGGAGCTGGACGGTACGGTACGTCCGGCCCGTCGCCAGCGCTTGCCAGTCGACGGCGGCCCCCCGCAGGTAGGCCTGCGCCGTCTCGCCGAGCGGGCCGTCGAGGGCGGGCTGCCCGCCACCGGCGAGCAGCTCCTCCAGCCCCCGGCGGAGGTCGTCCGGACCGGTGACCACCAGTGCGACGCGGTGCCGGTGCGACGACCGCGACACCCGCGTGGTGTGGCAGACGTCGGCGAAGTCCACGCCGTCGAGCCCGCCGTCGTCGATGAACCGGAGGTAGCTGCGCAGCAGGCCGGTCAGCGACCTCGGGGTGGCCGCGCTCAGCGTGAACAGGTGTTCGCCGGGCGGCGCGGGCTCGGCCGCTGGCGCGACGTACTCCTCCACCACCACGTGGGCGTTGGTGCCGCCGAGACCGAACGCGCTCACCCCGCAGCGGCGCGGCCCGTCGGGGGACTCCCACGGTTGCAGGGCGGTCGGCACGAACAACGGGCCGGAGGTGAAGTCGAGCTTGGGGTTGGGGTTTACGAAGTTGGCCTGGGGCGGGAGCATCCGGTGGCGCAGGACGGCCACGGCCTTCAACAGGCCGATCACGCCGGAGCCCTCGAAGAGGTGACCGACGTTCGCCTTGACCGTGCCCACGGCGCAGAACCCCCGGTCCGAGGTGTGCCGGGCGAATGCCTGCTTGATGCCCTCGTGTTCGATCGGGTCGCCGACCCTGGTGGCCGTGCCGTGCGCCTCGAAGTAGCCGAGCGTGCGCGGGTCGATCCCGGCGTTGCGCCAGGCGGTGAGCAGCAGCTCGGCCTGCGCCTGGGAGCTCGGGCTGGTGATGCCGTCGGTGTGCCCGTCGTGGTTGACCGCGCTGCCCCGGATGATGGCGTAGATCTGGTCACCGTCGGCCACGGCCTGTTCGGTCCGCTTGAGGACCACCGCGCCGGCCCCCTCGCCGAAACCGGTGCCGTCGGCGGCCTCGTCGAAGGTCCGGGTGACCCCGTCGGACGATTCGATGCCGATGTTGGTGTGCGGGTGCTTGACGGGGGCGAAGACGATCCGCGCGCCGCCCACCACCGCCATGTCGCAGTCCCCCGCCAGCAGGGCGTTCTTCGCCTGGTGCAGGGCGACCAGGGTGGCCGAGCAGGCGGTGTCCACGACCAGACTCGGGCCGCGCAGGTCGAGCAGGTGGGACAGCCGGTTGGCCAGCATGGCGGGGATGTTGCCGGTGATCGCCTGCTGGCCGGAGGACGGTTCGATCCGGGCGAGGTAGTCCATGTAGGTCGACCCGGGGTTGGTCGCGAAGCCGACGAAGACCCCGGTCCGGCTGCCGCGGAGCCGGTCCGCCGAGTAGCCGGCGTCCTCGAACGCGAGGTACATCGCGCGGAGCGCCATCCGGTGGTGCGGGTCGGTCAGCATGGCCTGCCGGGGCGTCATCCCGAACACGGCGTAGTCGAAGGTGTCCACGGCGTCGAGGTAGCAGCCGTGGTGGAAGTCCAGGCTGGTGTCGTCCACCGGCTCGACGGTGGTGGCCCGCACGTAGTGGATGTACTCGCTCAGGGTCTCCCGGCGGTGCTGGGGGAACGGCCTGGTGAGGCTGGTGCCGGTGCTGATGACGCGCCAGAACCCGTCCAGGCTGTCCACCCCCGGCAGCTCCACCGAGGTGCCTACGATCGCGATGCTCATCGTGCGTACATCCCTTCACCGAATCCTGTTCACGAGCGCGCTGAGCGTGCTTCCGTTGACCTCGTCGAACTGGGTGACGCCCAGGGCGCGCAGGGTGGCGACGGCACGCACCCAGTCCACCGGGGTGGACACCTGGCGGGTGAGCAGCTCGGCGCCCTGGTCGGTGGGGAAGACCTCACCGGTCACACTGGAGACGACGGTGCCGGTGCCGGTGCCGAACACGCAGCTCTCCAACGCTGCCCGCAGCTCCGGCTCGACCGACGCCATCAGCGGCGTGTGGAACGGACCGCTCACGTTGATCGGGACGACCCGCGCACCGGGTAGCGCGCCGATGGCCTTGGCGGCGACGGCCACCTCCACCCGGTCCCCGGCGATCGTCGTCTGGGTGTCGGCGTTGAAGTTCGCGATGTGCACCCCGGACAGTCCGGTCTCGCGTAGCGCCCGTTGGACGAAGGCCGCCGGTACCCCCTGTACGGCGGACATGCCGCCGCCGGTGATGCCGGCCATCAGCTCACCGCGTCGTCGCACCAGGCGCAGCGCCGTCTCGAAGTCGAGTATGCCGGCGGCGCAGAGCGCGTTGTACTCGCCGAGACTGTGCCCGGCGTAGAACCGGTAGCCGTCCGGTTGCTCGGCGACCCGCTGCCGGCCCAGCAGGGCATTGGCCACGAATACGGCGGGCTGGGCGTAACGGGTGTCGCGGAGTCTGCGGTCCGGATCCCGCGTGCACAGTTCCTCGATCGAGTAGCCGAGGATCTCATCCGCCAGCGCGGTGGTCTCCGGGAACTGGGCGAACAGGCCCGATCCCATTCCCCGGCGTTGCACGCCCTGGCCCGGAAAGAGCAGACATCGCACGCTGGCCTCCTGAACCCGGTGGTGTGGAGAATTGTTGTGCCGATTCGAATACGACCCGGCGGGGATGGTCACGGAGGCATTCCTTCGTGAAGCGTCGCGCGCCTGCTCCGGGGCCGTGGTCGACTATTCGGTCGATCGCGGAGTCGGTGACGGCGTGCCGGGTCACGTGTTCCCATTCGACCGGGCGTGACAGCACCTGCTGGCAGAACTCGTCCACCAGGTCCGGTGCGTCGCGCAGATCGCGGGGGGCGTCGGTGGCGTACACCGGCAGGCGCAGCCGGTCGCCGCCCGGCAGGTGGCCGACGAAGTCGCGGTCCCCGGCGATCCCGCGCACCGCCGGCAGGAGGCGCGGGCTGTGGAACGGGATCGTGTTGTTCAGGAACGCCCAGGTCGCGCCGGTCCGCGCGAACCTCGTCTCGTGGCGGAAGTAGAAGTCGAGCAGTTCGACCGTCGGGCCGCTGAGCACGTGTGCCCGTGCCGCGTTCGTCAGGCTCACCGTGACCGTGGTGCCGTCGGACTCCGTCAGCAGTTCGTCGATCTCCTCGCGGCGCAGGCCGGTCAGGGCGGCCATCGGCCCCGGCGCGGCACTGCGGCGGACCCGGGCACGGAACCGGTCGACCGCGTCGCGGTCGGGCGTCGGCCCCTCGGCGTACTGCTGGCCGCGGACCAGGGTGACCGCCGCCAACCGCAGGCAGGCGGCCGTCACCTCGAGGTAGTCGTCCGTGCGGCGGACGCCGAGACCGGCCAGGACGGCGGCCAGCAGACCGATGCTGTGGCCGAGCGCCGCGACGGCGTCGTCCGGCCGGCGGCGGATCGGCTGGAGCTGGCAGGCCTGGTAGAGGTGGATGCACAGGCCGGCGGTGACCGAGCCCCGGGGGATGCCGTCCGGCGGTGCGGTGGCGGCCGTCAGCCACTGCCGCAACGTTGTTCCGTCCGGGCATAATCGCACCCGGTCGACCGGTTCGAGGTAGGCGGCCGCCTCGTCGAGCACGCGGAATGCCGCGGAGAAGTAGGTGGCGTTGGCCGGAATTGTGTAGAGCCCGCGTAACGCCGGTAACAGCCCGTCGTTCGCTCCGCCGAGACCATCGAATAGCAGCATCGTACGCACGAAAATGAGCCTCTGCCCTCGGAATCATGGGCGATGACGGGTGGGAGTGTCGGATGACGGATACGTTGACGATCTTTCGCGATTGCTGAGTCAAGATGCTAGCACCGCGTCCAGGCTTCATCAACATCGATCGACGTCTAATGCGTTTAAGTCATTTTTATGGTCGCGTAACTTTTGTGGAGCTTTTTCGTGGACAATTCGGCCCCGGTCTGCCGATGTCGGTCGAATGACGCACCGTGATCCCGGCGGTGGGCTCCCCACAACCGCGGAGCCGGACGGCGGCCCGACCCGGTGGGTACGCCACCGGGCCGGGCCGCCGCCCCACCGGATCAGAAGTCGTCGTCGAAGGTGACCGTGCCGCTGACCCCGACCTGGTACGCCGACACCCGCCGCTCGAAGAAGTTCGACAGCTCCTGCACGTCCTGCAGGTCCATGAACGCGAACGGGTTCTGCGTGCCGTAGCGCGGCGCGATGCCGAGCTGGGCGAGCCGACGGTCCGCCACGTGCTCCAGGTAGGCCCGCATGTCCTGAAGCGACAGCCCGGAGACGCCCTGGTCGAGCAGGTCCTCGGCGAACTGCGCCTCGCACTCGACCGCCTCGGCGAGCATCTCGGTGACCTGCCGCTCCAGCTCGGCGTCGAACAGCTCCGGCTCCTCCCGCCGGACGGTCTCCACCACGTCGAACGCGAACGCCATGTGCATCGACTCGTCGCGGAACACCCAGTTGGTGCCCGACGCCAGCCCGTTGAGCAGGCCCCGCGACCGTAGGAAGTAGACGTAGGCGAACGCGCCGTAGAAGAACAGCCCCTCGATGCAGGCCGCGAAGCAGATGAGGTTGAGCAGGAACGCCCGCCGGTCCGCGCGGGTACGCAGCTCCCGCAGCGCGAAGACCGAGTCGATCCAGCGGAAACAGAACTCGGCCTTGCGCCGGATCGACGGGATGTTCTCGATGGCGGCGAACGCGGCGAAGCGTTCCTGCTCGTCGGGGACGTACGTGTCGAGCAGGTTCAGGTAGAACTGCACGTGCACGGCCTCCTCGAACAGCTGCCGGGACAGGTACAGCCGGCCCTCCGGGGAGTTGACGTGCTGGTAGAGGTTGAGCACCAGGTTGTTGGCGACGATCGTGTCGCCGGTGGCGAAGAACGCCACCAGCCGGGACATCAGGTGCCGCTCGGCCGGCGAGAGCCGTTCCAGGTCGGCCAGGTCGGAGTGCAGGTCGACCTCCTCCACCGTCCAGGTGTTACGGATGGCGTCGCGGAACCGGTCGAAGAAGTGCGGGTACCGCATCGGGCGCAGGGTGAGGTCCATGCCGGGGTCGAGCAGCAGCTGCCGCCCGGCGGTACGGGGTTCGTCGACGGTGGTCACTGGCACGCCTCGCAGCTCTCGGGGTTCTCCAGGGAACAGGCCAGCGCCTCGGCGTCGGCCGCGACGGCCGAGGCGACGGTGACGGTGGCCTGCTGGATCCGGGTCGCCGGACGCGACCGCAGGTAGTAGGTGGTCTTCAGCCCGGACTTCCAGGCGTACAGGTACATCGAGGAGAGCTTGCCGATGGTCGGCGCGCTGAGGAACAGGTTCAACGACTGCGACTGGTCGACGTACGGCGCCCGCGCGGCGGCCAGGTCGATCAGTGCCCGCTGCGGCAGCTCCCACGCGGTGCGGAACAGCTCCCGCACCTCGGCGGGCAGCTCGACGATGCCCTGCACCGAGCCCTCGGCCCGCTTGATCCGGTCGCGGATCTCCGGCGTCCACAGCCCGCGCGCCTTCAGCTCCCGCACCAGGTACGTGTTGACCTGGAGGAACTCCCCGGACATGGTTTCGCGCTTGAACAGGTTGGACACCTGCGGCTCGATGCACTCGTAGCAGCCGGCGATCGACGCGATCGTGGCGGTCGGGGCGATCGCCACCAGCAGCGAGTTGCGCAGGCCGTGCGCCGCGATCCGGGTACGCAGCGCGGCCCAGCGCCCGGTCTGGGTGGGCTCGGCCCCCCACAGGTCGGGGTGCAGGTCACCCCGGGCCGCCCGGGTCTGCGGGTACGCCGGGTGCGCGCCGAACCGTTCGGCCAGGTCGGTCGAGGTCTCCAGCGCGGTCAGGAAGATCTCCTCCTGCACCCGGGTGGACAACTCCCGGGCCGCCGCCGAGTCGAACGGCAGGCGCAGCGCGAACAACGCGTCCTGGAGCCCCATCAGCCCCAGCCCGACCGGCCGCCAGCGCGGGTTCGAGGCCGCCGCCTGCTCGGCCGGGTAGTAGTTGATGTCGATCACCCGGTCCAGGAACACCACCGCCGTCCGGACGGTCTCGCGCAGTTTGTCCCAGTCGACGCCGTCGCCGGTCAGGTGCGCGCCCAGGTTGACCGACCCCAGGTTGCACACGGCGGTCTCGGTGTCGCTGTTGACCTCCAGGATCTCGGTGCACAGGTTGGACAGGTGGATCGTGTTGCCCGGCACACCGGTCTGGTTGGACAGCCGGTTGGACGGATCCTTGAACGTCATCCACCCGTTGCCGGTCTGCGCCAGGGTGCGCATCATCCGTCCGTACAGGTCCCGTGCCCTGACGGTGCGGACCGCATTCTTCTCGGCGACCCGGTACGCCGCGTCGAACTCCTCGCCGTACAGGTCGGGCAGTTCCGGGGCGTCCGACGGGTCGATCAACGACCACTCGCCGTCGGCCTCGACCCGGCGCATGAACTCGTCGGGGATCCAGTTGGCCAGGTTGAGGTTGTGGGTACGCCGGGCCTCCTCGCCGGTGTTGTCCCGCAGCTCCAGGAACTCCTCGACGTCCGGGTGCCAGGGTTCCAGGTAGACGCAGGCCGCCCCCTTGCGCCGGCCGCCCTGGTTGACCGCCGCGACCCCGGCGTCGAGGGTCTTCAGGAACGGCACGATCCCGTTCGACCGGCCGTTGGTGCCCCGGATCAACGCGCCCCGGCCGCGCACCCGCGTGAAGGAGATGCCGATGCCGCCGGAGAACTTCGACAGCTTCGCCACCTGGTGGTACCGCTCGTAGATCGAGTCCAGCTCGTCGCGCGGCGAGTCGACCAGGAAACACGACGACATCTGGGTGTGCCGGGTGCCCGAGTTGAACAACGTCGGGGAACTCGGCAGGTAGGCCAGCGACGACATCAGCCGGTAGAACCCGACCGCCTCGTCGGGCGTGGTGGACAGCCCGCAGGCCACCCGCAGCAGCCAGTACTGCGGGGTCTCCACCACCAGCCGCGACCGCGGGTGCCGCAGCAGGTACCGGTCGGCCACCGTCCGCAGCCCGAAGTACTCGAACCGCAGGTCACCTGTGGGGTCGACAGCGTGGTCGACCTGCCCGGCGTGCCGGGCCACGAACGCGGCGGTGTCGTCGGCGATCAGGCCGAGACCGTGGGCGTACCGGACGGACTGGCTGAAGCCCGCCACCGCCTGCCCGCGTACCTCCTTCGCCACGGATGCGGCCAGCAGCCGCGCCGCCAGCCGGGAGTACTGCGGTTCCGTGCCGATCAGCTCCGCCGCCGTCTGGATCGACAGCCTGTCCACCTCGGCCGTGGTCGCCCCGTCGTAGAGGCCGGCGACCGTCGTGGTGGCCACCCGCAGCGGGTCCACCTCGGGCAGGTCGGTGGCCCACCGCCCGACCGCTCTGACGATCCGGTCGACGTCCACCGGCTCGGTGCCGCCGTCGGGCGTGCGCACCCGCAGCACCGGCCGGCGCGGCTCCACCTCGCCCACACCGGGTGGGGGACTCTCCTGTACGACCGTCATGACCTCTCCTCGCCGTCACCGATGACCATCGGACGCGGGAGAACGCCAACGGGCGCGGCGCGACGGCCGCCCCGGAACCTGGCGTCGGTCGTCCCGCGCGACCTCAGGCCGCCGCGCGCGGCAGCGCACGGCGCGCTGGCAGGTCTTCGGACTCGCGGGCCTGACCGGGGTCCACCGGTCGCCTACTGGCCGTCGCTTCCCGGACCTCGCGGTCCAGTGCTCGATGACGGCGGTCGTTCCCACTCACCGCTGCGGGGCAGTCCCGGATTTCCACCGGGTTCCCTGTTGCCTCGACCGCACCCGTCCGGGTGGGGCGAACCAGCTGCGTGGCACACCATATATGGCGTGCATGGGGGAGAGGCAACACTAGATGTCGCGGGGGCGTGTCGGATAACTCTCATCCGACCGTCCGGTGGCCCGCAGCGACGCCAGCAGCCGCAGCGCGTCGGCGTCGGCGCTGCCGGGCTCGGCGGTGAAGACCAGCATGACCGGCCCGGGGCTGCCGGGCAGCGGATAGGTGTCCCAGTCCAGGATGATGTCGCCGACCCCGGGGACCTGGAAGGTCTTGGTGCCGCTGACCGACTCGCGCACGTCGTGCCGGGACCACAGCCGACGGAACTCGGCGCTGCGGATGCTCAGCTCACCGACGATCGCGGTGGCCCGGGGATGGGTGGGGTCGGTGGCGACCGCGGCCCGCAACATGCCGATGTAGTCCATCGCCTGCCGCTCCCAGGCCGCGCACCGCCGCGTCCGCGTCGCCGCCTCGTCGAACATCAGCAGCAGCATGTTGAGCCGGTCCGGCGGGTGGCCGGCCGGGTCGCCGAGCAGCGCCACCGCCCACCGGTTCCAGGCGAGCAGGTCCAGGTGGCGGCCGAGCACCACCGCCGGGGTGTCCATCACCCGCAGCAGCCGCCGGGTGCTCTCCGGCACCCGCTCCGGACCGTGGTCCACCCGGGCCGGCACCGGCCGGCGGGCGGCGCGGGCCAGGGTGAACAGGTGCCGGCGTTCCCCGGCGTCGAGCCCGAGCGCGGCGGCGAGCGCGTCCAGCACGTCGTCGGACGGGCGGACCTCGCGACCCTGCTCCATCCGTTGGTAGTAGTCGGTGCTCAACCCGGCCAGCAGCGCCAGCTCCTCGCGGCGCAGCCCGGTGACCCGGCGGCGTCCGCCCGGCTCCAGGCCGACGTCGCGGGGGTGCAGCCGGCCGCGCCGGGCGCGCAGGAAGTCACCGAGTTCGCGGGCGTACGGATGGGTCATGGGGCCAGTGTGGCGCGGCCCGGACCGGCCCGGGTAGGTCTGCGGGACCTAGGCAACCGGGAACGACCGCGCCCGGCCGGTCCGCCCCTAGCGTCGACGCTCCCACCCCGACCGACCAGGAGCAGCAGATGACATGGACCACCGACCGCATCCCCGACCAGCACGGCCGCACCGCCGTCGTCACCGGCGCGAACTCGGGACTCGGCCTGGTCACCGCCGCCGCGCTGGCCCACCGGGGCGCGCACGTCGTGCTGGCCGTCCGCGACCCCGCCGCCGGTCGGCAGGCCGCCCGCCGGATCGGCGGGACCGTCGAGGTACGCGAGCTGGACCTGGCCTCGCTGGCCTCGGTACGGGCGTTCGCGGCGCGGCTGGCCGCCGACCATCCGGTGCTCGACCTGCTGGTCAACAACGCCGGCGCGGTGCTGCTCGGGCCGCGCCGCACCAGTGTCGACGGCCACGAGCTGCACCTCGCCACCAACCTGCTGGGCCACTTCGCGCTGACCGGCCTGCTGCTGGGCAACCTGGCCGCGGCAGGGGCCGCCCGGGTGGTCAGCCTCAGCTCGATCACCCACCGCAACGCGCACCTGGACTTCGCCGACCTGATGGGCGAGCGCGGCTACCGGGGCACCACAGCGTACGGCCGGTCCAAGCTCGCCACCACCGTCTTCGGCGTCGAACTGGACCGTCGGCTGCGCGCCGCCGGGTCGCCGGTCCTCAGCGTGCTGGCCCACCCCGGCGTCACCCGTACCAACCTGACTCCCCGGGCGTGGGAGCACCGGGGCCGGTGGGGCCGGGTGATCGCCCGGCTCGGCCTGCTGGCCACCCAGCCGGTGGAGCGGGGCGCGTTGCCCCAGCTGCGCGCCGCCACCGATCCCGGGGTACGGGGTGGCCAGTTCTTCGGCCCGGCCCGGTTCTTCCAGACCCGGGGTCCGGTCACCGAGGTCCGGTACAGCCCGGAGGCCGCCGATCCGGTCGTCGGCCGTCGGCTCTGGACGGCGGCCGAGGAACTGACCGGCGTCGGCTACCTCTGACACAGGGGCGCACTAGCATGGCTGCGGTCGGTGACGGCGGCGGAGACGAGGCGAGATGAGATGGCTGGGGCGGGTGCTGGGCGGTGGGAGCCGGCAGGTCCAGGAGGATCCGGTCCGGCAGGCGGCGCTGTCGGCCGAGGTGCGGCAGCGGTTCGGCACCCACCTGGCCGTCCGACCGGCCGACCAGGTGGCGGCGATCGTCGGCCTGCTCGACGACGGGGACGGCCTGGCGGTGGCGGCCGCGATCGTCGGTGAGTTCGCCGCCGCGGCCCACGCGGACCTGCTGGCGCAGACGGCGGAGCTGTACCGGCGTACCGGTCACCGGTTCCCGGTGGACCGGCGCAACTACCGGCCCCTGTGGCGGGAGGCCGGCGGGCGGCTGCACTGGCCGCTGTTCGCGCTGCCGGGCGGCCTGCACCCGTACGTGCACGTCGCCGCCGCCGCCACCGTGGTGGGGGCGCGGGCGTCGCAGCTGGTCCGGGCGACCGACCCGCATCCCCTGCTCGCCCACCTGTTCGAGGTGCTCGACCTCACCACCTGCGGCTGGGAGTACGGCCGGGTGCGGGTGGACCACGACGGGGCGTCACTGGTCGGTCGGCTGATCTCGACCACCCGGGACGTCCGGGCGGCGATGAAGGAGCCCCCGTCGCTGCCGCCGTCGGTGCGCGAACTCATGCGCACCAACCGGACGGTCGACGTCTTCGACCTCACCGGCGGCCGGGTCGTCGGCACCATCAACGTGGGCGGTGAGCTGCGACCGGCGCTGCTGACCTGACGCCGGGCCGACCGGCGGCCGACGCGGCTGCCGCCGGCCGGGTCCGCCGACCGCCGTCGACGCCCCGGTCCGGCGCACCGCCCACGACCGGGTCAGGCGAAGACCAGTTCCAGGTGGTGGTCGAGGACCGCCGTCGCCTGCTCCGGGGTGTACTGCCCGCCGAGCAGGTACATCCCCAGTCCCTCCACCAGCGCCAGCAACCCCGCCGCGGCGTCCGACGCTGCCCCTGCCCGGCCGGCGGGTGACGCCGGTGGACGCGGCAGCAGCCCGGCGACGAACTCCACCAGTTGCTCGGTGTCCGGCCGCAGGCCGGGAGCCGCCGCCGGGTGCAGGGCGGTCCAGGACAGGAACGCCAGCGCCACCCGGCCGTCCGCGCGGGCCGCCTCGTCCAGCGGCAGCAACGCCTCCAGCAGGGTGCGCAGCAGCAGTCGGGGCGCCGGGTCCGGGCCGAGCGCCGCGACCGCCGACTCGACCCGTGCCCGGCCCCGGTCGCGGACGACGGACAGGGCGAACGCCATCATCTCGTCCTTGGTGGTGAAGTAGTGCTGCACCATCCCGGCGGAGACCCCCGCCTCGGCGGCCACGTGCCGCAGGCTCACCGCCTCCAGGCCCCGGTCGGCGGCGACCCGCATGAGCGCGTCGGCGATCAGGGTGCGCCGCTGGCGGGGGTCGACCCTCTTGGGCATCGGGGTCCTACCGTCCCGTCGTCACGGTGCCGGCCGCACCGTCCACGGTGACCACCTGGCCGGTGACGATCCGCGAGGTGACGCCCGGCACGCTGATCACGGCCGGAATCCCGTACTCGCGGGCCACCGTGGGGCCGTGCGCCATGATCGCGCCGGTCTCGGTGACCAGGGCCGCGGCGGTCAGGAACAGCGGCGTCCAGCCCGGGTCGGTGGTGGCGGTCACGAGGATCTCCCCGGGTTCGAGGTACGCGGTGGCCGGGTCGGTGATCACCCGGGCCGGGCCGGTCACCCTACCCGTCGCCGCCCCCACGCCCCGCAGCAGTCCCTCCCCGTCGTCGCTGGCCGGCAGGGTGCTCTCCACGTCGGTCCCGTCGGAGAGGATCGCCACCGGCACCACCCGGCGGCGCAGTTCGCGCCGGTGCGTCGCCCGGCGTCGGGCGACCAGCCCGGTCAGGTCGGCGCCGTCGAGGGCCGCCTCGACCTCGTCGAGGGTGAGGAACATGACGTCGTCCGCCACCGGGAACAGCGTCGCCCCGATCAGCAGCAACTGCTCGCGGACGGCCTGGAGCCGGTACAGTCCGGCGAACTTCCCGGACTCCCGCAGTCCCGCCAGCCGCCGCGCCCGCCGCAGCAGGAAGACCGCGATCCGGCCCCGGACCGGGCGCTGCCGGACCGCCCGCGCGGCCAAGCTGTCGAGCGCGGCCCCGGCGGCTTCGGCGGCCTCGGCGAAACGCCGGTCGGGGGCCAGCGCGGGGTCGGTGAGCCGCAGGTAGTTCGCGATCGCCGCGAAGACCGGGGTGGGGTCCTCGGCCCAGCGCGGCACGCCGACGTCGGCCTCGGCCGCGGCCCGGTGGCCGTAGCGGGACAGGAAGGCGGACAGGTCGATCTCGGGCAGCCCGCCCCGGAGGTACCGGGCCGCCAGCTCGGCCGGTGGCGTGTCGAGGAGCAGCTCGCGGTGCGGCCGGGCGGCCGATGCCAGCGCCCAGAGCGCGAGGTCCATCTCGATGGTCACGTTGTGCGGGACGCCGCGCAGCACGGCGTGGATCTCGTCCTCGGTCGCGACCCCCTTGAGGAGCTGGGCGGGCAGGGCCGAGGCGAGCATGCCGGCCACGATCGGCCAGGTGAGGTCGTCGGCTGTCCCGTGGCCACCCTCGCCGTGGTCGCGGACGAACCGCAGCCGCTCGTGGGGCGTGTGGAGTTCCGGCGCCGTCGACTCGGCCCGGAGCCGGTCGACGGCGGCGACCAGCCGGTGCCGTGCCGCGTCCGGTCGGGCCAGCGCCCGCACGATGCCGCGCAGGGCGCGTACCGCCGTGCCCAGCGAGGCGTCCGCCGGGCGGCGGGACCTGCCGCCCGACGGCGCGAACCGTGGATCCCGCAGGACGTGCTCCATCACCGCCTGGGCGCGGGGCCCGAAGTCGACGGCCATCAGTCGGACGAGACGCCTGCGGCCGGCGGGCCGGCGGACCAGGTCGGTCAGGTCGCCGTAGAGCCGCCCGCCGATGTCCACGATCTCCACCCGCAGCCCGAGCGAGGCGACCATGGCGGCGATCATCCTGCTGAGCGTGGCCATGCCCATCGGGGTGACCGGGCGCAGCATCCCCTGCACGTTGCCGAACTCGACGTACACCCGCAGGTCGCCGGTCTGCGGCGGGAGCGGAAAGAGTGTCGTGACCGGCCGGGACTGGAGCAGCCACAGCGTCCCGTCGTGGTCGATCGCCCACTCGACGTCCTGCGGCCCGCCGAAGTGCGCCTGGATCCGCCGGCCGGCGGTCCACAGGTCGTCGTGCCAACCGGGGCCGGGTGCCGCTCCCCGCCGCGCACCGGCTGCTCCGGCCGGGCCGTCCTCCGGGTGGGCGGCACCGGTCAGCACGAGGTGGTTGGCGTCCGTGTGGCCGTCGACCACCCGGGTGCCCAGGCCCGTCCCGACGTCGACGAGCATCTCGGTGCGGTTGCCGGTGACCGGGTTCGCCGTGTAGAGCACGCCCGCCCGCACCGGGGTGACCATCCGTTGCACCACCACCGCCATCCGCGCGTCGGCGGGGTCGGTCCCGTGTGCCTTCCGGTAGGCCACCGCCCGGTCGCCGTGCAGCGACCTCCAGCAGGTGTCGATCGCCGCCACCAGGTCCGCCTCGCCCTCGACGTCCAGCACGGTGTCGTGCTGACCCGCGAAGCTGGCGTCCGGCAGGTCCTCGTCGGTCGCGCTCGACCGCACCGCCACCGGGCCGCCGCCCAGCCGCGCGTACGCCGCCCGGACCTCGTCCTGCGGCACCACCCCGGCCCCGTACGCCTCGGTGGTCACGCAGAATCCGTCCGGCACCCGCTCACCGGCGCGGATCAGCTCGCCGAGACCGGCCGCCTTGCCGCCGACCAGCGGGACCAGGCCGGCATGGGCCTCCGACAGGGGGAGCACCGACACCTGCGCCTCTTCTTTGCAATACGACTGCATTGCAAAGAAGGTACGCGGTTCGCAGTGCAACTGCAATGTGAAAAGTCGGAGACGGCCGTAGCCGGGTGGGACGCAGGGTGGCGGAGCTCAGCTCCGGGCCGGCACGACGACCGGCAGCCGGACGGTGAAGGTGCTGCCCCGACCCGGAACACTCTCGACGCCGATCGTGCCCCCGTGCGCCTCGGCGAGCTTGCGGGCGATCGACAGGCCCAGCCCGCTGCCGCCGGTGCTGCGGGTCCGGGAGTCGTCGGCCCGCCAGAACCGGTCGAAGATCTTCGCCTGGTCGGCGGGGGCGATGCCGGTGCCGGTGTCGGACACGGCGATGGTGAGCTGGTCGTCGCGCACCTCCAGGCGCACGGTGACCGACCCGCCGGCCGGGGTGTGCCGCACCGCGTTGGCGACGATGTTGCCGACGATCTGGCGCAGTCGGGCACCGTCGACGGCCATCTCCAGGTCGGCTCCCACCGAGGTGCCCAGCCGGACCCCGGCCGCCTCGGCAGCGCCCCGGTGCGCCTCGACGACCTGCTCCAGCAGGTCGGCCACGAAGTACGGCTCGCGGTGGATACGCAGGTCACCGGCGTCGGCGGCGGCCAGGTCACGCAGGTCGTCGATGATGTGCTGCAGCAGCAGCGCCTCGTCGAGCAGCAGGGTGAGCAGCTGCGTGTCGAGCTGCGCCAGGCCGTCCTGCGCGGCCTCCAGCCAGCTGCGCATGTTGGTCAACGGCGTGCGCAGCTCGTGCGCCACGTCGCTGACCATGCTGCGGCGCAGAGCCTCGGTCTGTTCCCGCCTTGCCGCAAGGTCGTTGAGCGCGGTGGCCAGCAGGCCGATCTCGTCGCGGGTGGTCACCGGCACCCGGGCCGGTTCGTCCATCGGCTGCCGGGTCGCGTCGGTGAGCGCCCGCAGCGGCCGGACCAGCCGCCGCCCGACCAGCACGGTGATCAGCACGGTGGCCACCAGCACCGCCCCGGTCACCTGGGCGATGCGGACCACGTTCGCCCGGGACAGGTTGAACACCGGCTCGGCGCCGCCCTGCGTCCCGTCGGTGACGAACAGCAGCGCCGGTGGCGCCACGTACGCCCGGAGCTGGGCCGTCCGGGCCTGCTGCAGGCAGCCGTCGATCTGCCGGTCGAAGCGGGTGTCGCGGCTCGGTGCCGCGGTCCGGTCGGCGCGGATGTCGACCCGGGGCGGCGCACCCAGCTCCCTGAGGCAGTTCCTGGTCAGGGTCTCCAGCTGGGCGATCCCGGCGACCTCGCTCGGCATCGGGCTCGTCAGCTCGTCGGGCAGGCAGAACCCGACGATGCCCCGGTCCTTCGGGTCGCTCACCTGCACCGAGGCGCGGCCGGCGGGATCCACCACCACCCGCGCGTCCGCCCGGGACTCGGCGCGCACGCAGCCGAGCTGCCGTTCGGCCATCTCCCGGGTGGTGTTGCTCTCCCGCTTGGTCAGCCGGTACGGCCCGACCGCGCGCGGATCGACCCGTTCGGTCCCGCCGGTCAGGCCGAGGTCGACCTGCAACGGGTCGACGGTCGCCGAGGGCCGGGCGGTCTGCAGCGACGGGCCGTCCGGCGCGGAGTCGGCGATCACCTGCCGGTCCGGGGTCATCAGGGTGATCCGCCGTTCGAGCCGGTCGGCCCGTTCGGCGAGCACCGTGTCGACCCCGGCCCAGTCCCGGTGGGTCGCCGCGTGGTCCAGCAGCGTGTCGTAGATGCTCTTGTCGTCGGCGAGCGAGCGGCCCTGCTCCTGCTGGATCGCCCGGGTGGTCGACTGCACGGCGAGCCAGGTCGTCGCCAGGATCGCGCAGACCGCGACCAGCAGCGAGGTGGCCAGCAGCCGCACCACCAGGCTGCGGTGCAGGGGAACCCGCTGCTGCCGGGTCACGACGCGCCGGCGCTGAGCTTGTAGCCGACGCCGTAGACGGTCAGCAGCTGCTGTGGTCGGCGCGGGTTCGCCTCGATCTTGCGGCGCAGGTTCATCACGTGCACGTCGATGGTGCGTCCGGTCGACTCCCGGTCGATGCCCCGGGTGTGTTCGAGGAGCTGGCCGCGGCTGAACACCCGACCGGGCTGCCGGATCATCGCGGCGAGGATGGCGAACTCGCCGGTCGTGCAGTCGACCGGGACGCCGCCCGCGGTGACCAGGCGGCGCGGCTCGTCGACGGTGAGCCGGCCGAGCCGGTGCACCGGCGACTCCTGCGGCACGGTCCGGACCCGGCGCAGCAGCGTCCGCACCCGGGCCACCAACTCGCGCGGACTGTACGGCTTGGTCATGTAGTCGTCGGCGCCCAGGTCCAGCCCCCGCAGCAGGTCGTCCTCGGCCGACCGGGCGGTCAGCATCAGCACCGGCACGTCCGACTCCTGGCGGATCATCCGGCAGACCTGCATGCCGTCCAGTTTCGGTAGCATCACGTCGAGCAGGAGGAGGTCGAACGGCTGCTGGCGGGCCTCGCGCAGGGCCGCCTCCCCGTCGGCCACGACGGTCGCCCGGTGACCGGCCGCGACAAGGTAGCGGCGCAGGGCCTCGGCCTGCCGCCGGTCGTCCTCCGCGAGCATCACGTGTGCGCACATGGTGGGGAATATAGAGCAGGTCAGAGGGCTCGCGAAGCCGGCGGAAGGCGGTGACACCGGGCTCCTCACTGTCGGTGCGCAGGTGGCCGGGCGGGTGGCGGGGACGCCCGGCGACCGGGAGAAAAAGGTCATGCCCCGCCCTGACCGGTTCCTGACAAACCGGTGCCACGATCGCCCCGGACGGTCGTCGGCGGCGTCGCCCGGGGAGGGCGACGCCGCCGGGCGGTGCGGCTACTTCCGCTTCGCGGCGACCTCGCGCTGGCACGCCGGGGAGTACTTCAACCCCTTGGAGATCGAGTCGGCGTCGTTGTTCCTGCCGCCGAAGGCCCAGCCCGTCCCGTCGGAGCCCACCTCGACGTACCGGACGCCCTTCTCCTTCAGGCACTTCACCACGTCGCGGGCGAAGTCCCTCGCCTCCGGGTTGGCCGGGTCCAGCTCCCACGGCGGCAGTGGCATCAGGTGCCCGCAGGCCTTGGCCGCCCCGCTGGTCCCGTCCGCGCCGGTGCCGTCGCTGCGCCGCCTGGTGATGTCGACGCCGTGCTCGGTCAGGCACTTCGTGTACGGCTTGAGGCGTTCCTTCTGGTCCTCCGGGGTGTCGTCGAGGCGTTCCCGTGGCCGCTCGTCCTGCGGCGTCGCCGCCGACGCGGTGGGGGTGGGCGCACCGGTCTGGAGGGTGGCCACCTCCGCCCCGCCGGTGCTGCCGGCGGCGGGTGGGGCCTCCTCGGCGGTCGAGCACCCGCTCACCAGCAGTACGCCGCTGCACAGCGCAGCCATCACTTGCTTCCTCATCGTCACGCCTCCGGTCAGCTCTGTGGCGATCCCGCCGGTGGCCAGCATCACCGTCGACTGTCAGGAAGCTGTTTGCCGGGCCGGGACTGCCCCACGGGTGGTCGTAAACGTCGGGGCCGGCTACGTCGGCCCCACCTTCGGCCGGCAGATCCCCAGCCCCGGCGAACTGGTCCCCGATGGGACGCCCACGCCCTGCACCCCGGCCCCGGGGCGGCCGCGATCCGCGCGGGGCCATTCGTGCCGGCCGATCCGGGTACGGTTCTCGATGCCCGGCCGGTACGCCCGGCGGGCGGCCCGTAGCCGGGTCGGCACCGGTCGGCCCGGCCGGCGACGGACCGTGGAGGGAGCGAGCGTGACGCAGCGCAGAGCACTGGTGGTACGCGGTGGCTGGGAGGGGCACCAGCCCGTCCGGGCGACGGAGCTGTTCCTGCCGTTCCTGGCGGACAACGGCTACTCCGTACGCGTCGAGGAGTCCACCGAGGTCTACGCCGACGCCGACGCGATGGCCGGCACCGACCTCGTCGTGCAGTGCATGACGATGGCCGAGATCACCGCCGATCAGGTCGCCGGCCTGAGCGCGGCGGTCGTCGCCGGCACGGGCCTGACCGGCTGGCACGGCGGCATCGTGGACGCCTTCCGCGCCTCGTCGGACTACCTGCACCTGGTGGGCGGGCAGTTCGCGACCCACCCGGGGCGGGAGCCCTGCGAGCGGCGCGGCGGCGAGGAGGACAACTTCCTGCCGCACACGGTGACGGTCACCGACCTCGGCCGGGAGCACCCGGTCACCGCCGGGATCGCCGACATCGAGCTGGTCACCGAGCAGTACTGGGTGCTGCACGACGACCTGATCGACGTGCTGGCCACCACCGTCCACCCGACCCGCGACTGGCACCCCTGGCACCGGCCGGTCACCTCGCCGGCGATCTGGACCCGGCGGTGGGGCGCCGGTCGGGTCGTCGTGACGACCCCCGGGCACAGCCTCGACGTGCTGGAGCACCCGTCCGTGCGGACCGTCATCGAGAGGGGCATGCTGTGGGCGACCCGCACGGCGTCGGCATCGTAGGGCTCGGCGTCATCTCCCGCGCCTACCTGGACACCCTGGCCCACCACCCCGGGCTGCGCGTCGTCGCGGTGGCCGACCTGGACGCCGCCCGGTCGGCCGCGGCCGCCGCCACCCTTCCCGACGCCGAGGCGGTGAGCGTCGCGGAGCTGCTCGCCCACCCGGACGTGCAGACGGTGCTCAACCTGACCATCCCCGCCGCACACACCGAGATCGCCCTCGGCGCGATCGACGCGGGCAAGCACGTGTACGGCGAGAAGCCGCTCGCCGTGGCGTTCCCGGACGCTCAGATGATCATGAATCGGGCCGGCTCGGCCGGGGTCCGGGTCGGCTGCGCGCCGGACACCGTCCTGGGCACCGGGACGCAGACGGCCCGCGCGGCGGTCGACGGTGGACTGATCGGGCGTCCACTGGCCGCGTCGGCGGTCATGGTCACCCCCGGGCACGAGGCCTGGCACCCCCACCCCGACTTCTACTACGCCCCGGGCGGCGGGCCGCTGCTCGACATGGGGCCGTACTACGTCTCGGCGCTGGTCCACCTGCTCGGGCCGGTGCGGACGGTGACCGCGGCGGCCAGCCGGCTGCGCCCCGAGCGGGTCATCGGCAGCGGCCCGCGCCTCGGGCAACGCATCCCGGTGCGGGTGGACACCCACGTCAGCGGCGTGCTCGAACACGCCAGTGGCGTGCTGTCCACCATCACCACGAGCTTCGACGGGGTCACCACCACGGCCGCGCCGATCGAGGTGCACGGGGAGACCGGCACCCTCGCCGTGCCCGACCCGAACTACTTCGACGGCGAGGTCCGGCTCTGGCCGCTCGGCGGCGACGGATGGCGGGCGCTCCCGGCGACGGCGGGTTACCGGGAGGGCGCCCGGGGCCTCGGGTTGATCGACGCGGTACGGGCCGAGAGTGGGCGGACCCCGCGGGCGGGCGGTGACCTGGCGTTGCACGTACTCGACACGATGACCGCCCTGCTGCGGGCGGCGGACGAGGGCCGGCGGATCACCCTGACCACGACGGTGCGGCGACCCGACCCGGTGCCGCTCACCCCGGCCGGGGACTGGCAGGGCCGCTGAACGGACGGCTGCCGGTCCCCGGGCCGCCGGGAGCCCCGGTGCCACCCCGGGCCGGTGTGACGGCCCGGAGTGGTGTGACGGCCCGGGGCGGCGGAGTGGCCCGGGGTGGTCAGTCGGTCGCCCCGGCCAGCTCCCTGGTCAGGCAGACCGTGCCGTCCGGGCTGTCCGGTTCCACCGTCCGGTAGCCCGCGCTCCGATAGAGGTCGATGTTGCGCAGGCTCCGGGTGCCGGTGAAGAGCAGGATCCGGCGGCACTGCGGCCCGGCGGCGGCCTCGGCGGCCTGCAGCAACCACCGGCCCAGGCCCCGGCCGCGCAGGTCGGGCACGACGGCGAGCCGGCCAACGTGGCAGTCGGTGCCGTCGGTGCGGGTCCGCACCATGCCCAGCAGTCGGCCGTCCCGCCAGACGCCGGTGGTGTGCCAGCTGGCCAGCCACTCCCGCACCTCCTGCGGCGACTCGTGCAGCGGCGCGATGGCCAGCGTGTCGTTGGCCACCGCCTCCTCGGTCCAGCAGCACCGTTGCAGCACGGTGACCTCGGGTGCGTCGTGCGGGGTCAGCCGTCGCGCGTAGGAGCCCGGCAGGGGGCCGGGCACGCTGTCGGCCTGCCCGCGCTCGCGCATCGGCCGCAGGGCGTGGGCGAGCCGGACCAGCTCGTCCAGCAGGTTGGTGGCCGCCGCGTCCCGGCCGGCGTCCGGCCGCAGCCGACCGTCCACCACCGCGTCGCCGATGCCGATGGCGACCGTGGCGCCCGTCGGGACCAGGCGCAGCGTCGTCACCACCTGCTTGGCGTGTGCCACCGCCCGGGTGCCGGCCGCGGTGTAGCCGTAACTGACGAAGCCGATCGGCTTCCACGCCCACTCGCTGCCGAGGTAGTCCAACGCGTTCTTCAGGGTCGCCGGCATCGCGTGGTTGTACTCCGGGGTGACCGCGATGAAGCCGTCCGCCGCAGCGACCGTCGCACTCCACCGGCGGGTGTGCTCGTGCCGGTAGACGCCCGAGGACGGCGACTCCTCCTCATCGAGGAACGGCAGGTCCAGGTCACCGAGGGCCACCGGGACCACCTCGACAGCGAGGTCGGCGGCCCGGGCGGAGACCGCGTCGACCAGCCACCGCCCCACCAGGGGGCCGAGCGCGCCGGGGCGGGTGCTGCAGGTCAGCGCCAGAATGCGAAGCGATCTCGTTGACATGGAAACGAAGGCTAGATGCTAGGTTGATGACATGTCAACAAAGTCGGGGCCGCCCCGTTGGCTGGAGCCGGCCGAGGAGCGGGCCTGGCGGGCCTGGCGGCGGGCGATGGTCGCCGTCCAGGCCGGCACCGCGCGTGACCTGGCGGTGATCGGCCTCTCCGAAGCCGACTACGAGGTGCTGAGCACCCTGTCGGAGCAGCCCGCACAGACCAGCACGCTGGGCGACCAGGCCGACAAGATGGGTTGGTCGCGCAGCCGGCTGTCCCGGCACGCGAGCCGGATGGAGGCGCGCGGGCTGCTGCGCCGCGCACCGGATCCGGCCGACGGTAGGGGCTGCCTGCTCGTGCTGACCGCACCGGGTCTGGCCGCCCTCCAGGACGCCGCACCGGTCCACGTCGAGTCGGTACGGCGGCACCTCATCGACCGGCTGGCCCCTCGGGACCTCGCCGCCCTCGAACGGATCGCCGGGCGGCTGGAGCAGCCCCGCGCCGACGACGGTCCCGACCGGTCGCGCCCGTCCCCGGTGTGATCATCCTCCGCGCGGGACCGTCCACCGTGGACCCGGTGGGGGGTGGTCCGGCCCCGAGCCGGCCGACCAGCCCGGCCGCCCCCGCGCTAGATCGGGAAGCGGCCGTGCCGCCAGTGCCAGTGGCCGCCGGCCGTCAGGTGGTCGACGATCGCGCGTTGCAGCACGGTACGCCGGGGCAGCTGGTCGAGGGGCGTGCTGAGCGTACGGAAGGCGAACCGGCGTACCTCGACGTCGGCGTCCGGCCCGTCCTGCGCCACGTAGGGCTGCAACACGAACCGGCGCTGGAAACGGATGATGTTGGAGTCCTCGGGGAGGTAGTCGCGGAGCTGCGGATCGAGCAGCCAGGAACCGCAGGAGAAGGCGGTGTAGTGCTCGTCGGGGAAGTGCCGGGGGAAGAACTCCCGGGCCTCGTCCAGCGACGCGTCGACCGCCTCCGGGGTCAACGGCCCGGCGTCCGGGATGTGCAGGTCGATGGCCTCGCCACCGCGCTGGTGCTGGAGCCGGCCCAGCTCGTAGAGGCCGCCACGGGCGTGCAGGGTCAGCCAGCTCTGCATGACCGCCCAGCCCTCGCGGTCCATCCGGCGGTCGATCGCCAGGTTGCGGCCCAGGTCGGCGAGGGTCGTCCAGGAGACGGAGCCGGCGATGCCGTGCTCGCGGTGGAATTCGGTGACCACGTCGACCAGGGCGAGGAAGCCGTAGACGTAGAGGTGCCGCCAGGCGGGGCCCCGGTCACGGGGCAGCTCCGGGCCGGGCGACAGCCAGTCGTAACCGCCGAGGTCGGCCCGGACCAGGGCGGACGAACGGTCGAGCAGCCACCGGAGTTCCGGGGTCCACGACGGAGAGTCGGGATCGGGCCAGCCGGCCATGATCTCGGCGGCGTCGTCCGGGCGTACCGCGAGCCGGTCGAGGAGGGCCGGCGCGTCGGCCCTGGCGGGCAGCGGGGCGGACGGTCGGTCACCGGCGAGCCGGTGCATGCGCTCGACCTCCTCGACGGGCACCCCGAGCCGGGCGGCGATGTGCTCCAGGTCCACCGGCCGATCCTATCGGAGGCCGGTGACGCCGGTGCGTTCGTCGGTTGTCCGACGACTCAGGACTGGCCGGGTGTCCCCAGGGCGCGCTTGTCCGGCTTGCCGCTCGGCCCCACCGGCACCGCGGCGATCACCGCGACGGTCGTCGGGACGGCGGCCGCACCCAGGGCCGCCGCGACCCGGGCGCGCAGCCGTTCCGCGTCCGGCTCGTGACCGGCGGCCGGCACCACGTACGCGTGCACCGCCTCGCCGGTCACGTCGTCCGGGCGGCTGACGACGTACGCCTCGGCGACCGAGGGGTCGGCGGCGAGGACCCGTTCGATCGGGCCGGCGTACACCAGGTTGGCGTTGACGATGATCACGTCCCGGACCCGGCCGAACAGGTGCAGGTAGCCGTCGGCGTCCAGCCGGGCCAGGTCGCGGGTGCGTACCCAGCCGTCGGTGAACACGTCGGCCGTCTCGACCGGATCGGCCCAGTACGCGGTCGCCTGCGCCGGGGTCCGTACGTAGAGTTCGCCCTCGGCGGCGGGTCGGCCGTCGGCGTCGCGGATCGACAGGTCGACCACGGCCGGCGCCCGGCCCACCGAGGCCAGGGTGGCCGGGCGGGCCAGCAGCTCGGCCGGGGTCACCATCGCGATCATGCCGGTCTCGGTCTGGCCGTAGCCGTGGAACACCACCGGGCCGAGCACGTCGAGCGCCTCGGCGAGCCGGGAGGCGGTCAGCGGGGAGCCGGAGACGACGAGGGCGCGCAGGCTGCTCAGGTCGACCGGACGGGCACGCTGGTCGCGGACGAGCTGGTGCAGCTTGCCGACGGTGATCACGCTCGCGGTCGCCCGGTGCCGGGTGATCATGCCGGGGAAGCCCGGCGGGCGGGCGGCGACCAGGGTGCCGCCCGCGGCGAGGGTGAGGATGCCGTACTCCAGCATCACCTGGCTGCTCAGTGAGCCGAAGACCAGGTAGCGCCCCAGCCGGGGGGCGAGGGCGGCGATGGCCGGCGGCCACCGGTCCGGGTACGCCGCCCAGGCCGCGCTCATCGCCGCGTACGTCTGGGCGCAGCCCTTGGGGTTGCCGGTGCTGCCGCTGGTCCAGGTGATCCGGGCGATGTCGGTGGGCCGGCCGGCGGCGACCAGCGGGGTGCCGTCGTCGGGGGTGTCCACCAGCGCGGCGAGCCGGGCGTCGTCGACGAGCAACGCGTCGTCGCTGCCGAGCAGCCGCTCCAGGGGCGTCGGGGGCAGCTCGGGCCGGAGCCCGGACACCCGGGCGCCCACCGCGAACGCCGCGATGACGGCGGCGAACGCCTCCGGGGTGACGCCGAGCCGCAGCGCCACCCCGGTGCCCGGTCCGACGCCGGCGGCGCGCAGCCCGGACGCGATCCGCCGCACCAGGGCCCACATCCCGGTCGCGTCGACGATCCGGTCGCCGTCCTCGAACACCGGCCGGTCGCCGCCGGTGGCGAGCAGCCGCAGCACGGGCTGCGGCCAGACCTCACCACCGGCGGCGGCCCCGCCGGACGGCTCGCCGGCCGCCGCGCCGGACCCGGCCCGGCCGTCCCCCGCCGACTTCGGGACGGCCGGGCCGGGCAGCCCCGGTGCCCGTCGGGCCGGGCCGGCGCCGGCCGGCGGACGCCCGCCGACCGGCACCGGTGGACGCGCGGCCGGGCCGTGCTCAGCCGGCATCGGACGGCACGTCCCCGGCCTCGGCCAGCACGCCCTTGAGGAACAGCGCGAGGGGCTGCTGGTGCACCCCGGGGATGTTCCAGTCGTTCTCCAGGTTCTCGGCGAGGTGGTGCGTGGCGACGACCCGGCCGCCCCGGTGCACCCGGACGACGGGGTGCAGGTAGCTGGCGTCGTGGGCGTGAGCGGCGTCGTTCTCGGCGATCCGGGGAACGGTGATGTCGAACGGGTCGACATGGTCGTGGTCCGGGCCGTACTCCAAAGTGGTCACCAGCGCGAACGGTTCGGGGCCGAGGCCGCCGTCGTGCAGGTAGGCGACCGGGACCTCCTCGTGGTAGCGCGCGGTGCCCCCGGAGACGACGACGACGTCGCCGAGGACGCCGAACTGTTGCCACAGCGCCGAGGTCCGGTTGATCCGGGCGATGATCGCGTCGGTGATCGCCTCGGGGGTGGCGTCCAGCGGGGTGGACGGCCACGGTGTGCCGTGGTGCCGGGCGGCGAGGATCCGGTGCAGGGCGCGGACGCCGTACCGGAAGCCGTGGATGAAGCCGTTGGTGGAGCGCTTGAAGTCGCGCTGCTGGGTGAGGGTGCCGGCGAAGTACAGGCCGGGCACGTTCGCCGACTCGAAGCTGGAGGTCTGCTCGGGGAACCGGTCGTTGATGACCAGGTCGGGCCGGGCCGACGGGTCGAAGATGCCGGCGTCGAACCGGAAGCCGGTGCACAGGATGATCCGGTCGTAGTCGATCTGCCGGATCGACTCCCGGGTCCGGGCGTACCGGAAGTCGATCCGGTAGCCGCCGTCGTCGCGGCGGGCGATCCGTTCGACGGTGCCGTCGAGGACCGCGTTCTGCGACTTGAGCTGGTAGGTGTCGAGGAAGTTGTTGTTCACTGCGCGCAGGTGTCCGACGTAGTGGGTCTGCCAGGCCAGCCGGATCGAGTGCGGTCCGGCGACGTGGATGACGGCGGCGGTCTCGACCAGGGCGTCGGCGGTCTCGAAGGCCGAGTTGCCCTTGCCGATGATCAGGACCCGCTGGTTGGTGAAGTCGTCCGGGTCGACGCTGACGGTGTCGTAGCGTTCGGCGAGGTCGACGCCCTCGATCGGCGGGACGTAGAGCCGGGAGACGCCGGTGGCGACGACGACCCGGCGGGCGGTCAGCGTGTCGTCGCCGGTCTCGACGTGGAACAGGTCGCCCTCGCGGGCGATCCGGGTGACCCGGGTGTCGTACCGGACCCGCAGCCCCTGCGCGAAGGCGGCGAGGTAGCGCACCATGTCGTCGGCGTCGGGGAAGTAGCGTCGGCTGAAGTTGCCGAACAGCAGCGCCGGGTCGTCGGTGAGCAGCGAGTTCCAGTCGGAGCGCAGGTTGAACTCCGGATCGTCGGAACCGGTCCAGACCTTGTTGATCGAGATCAACTGACGGTGTCGTGGGTAGCGGCTGAAGAACGTGCCCGGTGCCGATCCGGCCTCCAGCACCAGATGCTCGCGGCCGTCGCGCTCCAGCAGGGCGGCGAGCTGGAGCCCGGCCGGTCCGGCTCCGATGATCAGGTAGTCGAGCGTCATGCGGCGCACCGTATCGGCCCGATTTCAGAGCGTTCTGAGATTTCGTCTCTAGGGTCCGGTCGCATGACGACAGAGGTAGACCTCGCGGCCCCGCTGCGGATCGCCGACCTGAGCGCCGCCCGCGACCCGGTCCGGGTCGTGGTCGGGCCGCAGGTCCGCGACCGGGTCACGCACACCCGTGTCTTCCTGTCCGAGGTGCTCGGTGAGGACCGCGCGGTGTACGGCAGCACTACCGGCTTCGGCGCCCTGGTCGGGTACGCCGGCCGCGCCGACCTGCGCGACCAGGCCGACAACACCCTCGCCCACCTCGGCGCGGGCCACGGTCCGGACCTCGCCCCCGAGATCGTGCGCGCGACCGTGCTGGTGCGGGCCTGGTCGCTGGCCCAGGGCGCGTCGGGGGTGTCCCCGCACGTCGTCGACGCGTTGGCGGCGATGCTCGGCACCACCTTCGTGCCGGCGGTGCCGAGGTGGGGCTCGGTCGGCGCGAGTGGCGACCTGATCCCGCTGGGCGCGGCGGCCCAGGCGCTGCGCGGTCGCGGTCACGCCTACCTCGACGGGGTGCGCCTGCCGGCGGCCGAGGCGCTGGCGCGGGCGGGCCTGGAGCCGTTGCCGTTGGACGGTCGGGACGCCCTGGCCCTGGTCAACGGCACCTCGTTGACGACCGCGGCGACGGCGCTGGCGTTGTCCGCCGTCCGGGCCGTGCACCGGGCACAGCAGGTGCTCACCTGCCTGCTCGCCGACCTGCTCGGCGCGGACCCGCAGTTCCTCGACGCCCGGCTGCTGCGGGCCTACGGCCACCCGGGCGCGATCGACGTGGGCGCGGGTATGCGGCGGGTCAGCGACGGGCTCGTGCCGTCCGGCAAGCGCCCCCTGCAGGAGCCGTACAGCATCCGGTGCGCCCCGCAGCTGCTCGGCGCGGCCGAGGACGCGTTGCGCCACGTCGACGCCGTGGTCGCCGCCGACCTGGGCAGCGTCAGCGACAACCCGCTGTTCTTCCCGGACGAGGACCTCGTGGTGCACGGCGGCAACTTCTTCGGGCAGCCGGCCGCGTTCGCCGCCGACCTGCTGTCGATGGTGGTGGCCCAGCTGGGCAACCTCGCCGAACGGCAGCTCGACCTGCTGGTCGACCCGCACCGCAACGGTGGCCTGCCGCCGATGCTGGCCGCCGGCCCGGGGCAGCAGCACGGGCTGCAGGGGGTGCAGTTGGCCTCGACCGCGCTGGTCGCCGAGATCCGCCGGGACGCCATGCCGGCGAGCATGCAGAGCCTGCCGACCAACCTGCACAACCAGGACGTCATCCCGCTCGGCACCCAGGCCGCCCTGCGGGTCTTCGACCAGGCCGGGCTGCTCCGGCTGATCGTCGGCTCGCTGGCACTGGGGCTGCGGCAGGCCGCGTACGTGGGGGCGCGGACGCCGACCGCGCCGGGCTGCGGCGAGGCGCTGGCGGCGCTGGCCGCGGCGATCCCGCCGGTCGACCCGGACCGCCCGTTGGACAGCGACGTCCGGCGGGCCGCCGACGTCGTGGACGAACTCGGACTCCCGCTGACCTCTCTCACCCTGGATGGCCGTCGTGACGCTTGACTACCTGATCATCGGAGCCGGACCTGCCGGCCTGCAACTGGCCGCGCTGCTCGAGGCCGACGGCCGGCGCGACTACCTGGTGCTGGAGGGTGCGGACATCCCCGGCGCGTTCTTCGCCACCTATCCCCGGCACCGGCAGCTCATCTCCATCAACAAGCCGCACACCGGCTCCGACGATCCGGAGCTGAACCTGCGGCTGGACTGGAACTCGCTGCTCACCGACGACCCGGCGCTGCGGTTCACCACGTACACCGAGCGGTACTTCCCGGACGCCGACGTGATGGTCCGTTACCTGGCCGACTTCGCCGCCAAGACCGGGGTGAAGGTGCGCTACGGCGCGCGGGTGACCTCGGTGTCCAAGGTGGACGGGATCTTCGAGGTGCACGCGGGGGAGACCTTCCGGGCCCGCCGGGTGGTGGTCGCCACCGGGGTGTCCCGGCCGTACCTGCCGGACATCCCGGGGTTGGAGCTGGCCGAGCGGTACGCGGACATGCCCGTCGACCCGCGCGACTACCTCGACCAGAAGGTGCTGATCATCGGCAAGGGCAACTCGGCGTTCGAGACCGCGGACAGCCTGATGGAGACCACCACGCTGATCCACCTGGCCGGGCCGAGTTCGGTGCGGATGGCCTGGCGGACCCACTACGTCGGGCACCTGCGCGCGGTGAACAACAACTTCCTCGACACCTACCAGCTCAAGTCGGCCAACGCGATCCTGGACGGCACCGTCCGGCGGATCACCCGCGACGACGACGGCTACACGGTGAGCTTCGCGTTCTCCCGGGCCGACGAGGTGGTCAAGGAGCTGCGCTACGACCGGGTGCTGGTCTGCACCGGGTTCGCCTTCGACCCGTCGATCTTCGACGACTCCTGCCGGCCGGAGCTGGCGATCCGGGACCGGTTCCCGGCGCAGACCGCGCAGTGGGAGTCGGTGAACGTGCCCGACCTGTTCTTCGCCGGCACCATCACCCAGGAACGGGACTTCAAGCGTTCGACCAACGGCTTCATCCACGGCTTCCGCTACGCCGTCCGGAGCCTGCACCGGATCCTGGAACGCCGGTACGGGGACACGCCGTGGCCGGCGGAGAAGCTGGACGCGACCGGGGCGGCGATCACCGACGCGATCATCGCCCGGGTCAACCGCACCTCCGCGCTGTGGCAGCAGTTCGACGTCCTCGCCGACGTGGTCACCGTCGCCGGCACCGACGCGCGCTACCACGAGGAGGTGCCGGTGGCGTACTTCGCCGGCACCGGCCTGCGCACCGCCGACCACGACTACTCCGACGCCTTCGTGGTCACCCTGGAGTACGGCCCGGAGCACGACCAGGTGGACCCGTTCGACGTCACGGTCCGCCGGGTGGCCCAGGACGTCGTCGGCCAGGCGCACGACGCCGCGTACCTGCACCCGGTGGTCCGCCACCACCGGGCGGGGCAGGTCGTCGCGACGCACCACCTGGCGGAGAACCTGGAGAACCGCTGGGACCGGCCGGACGTGCACGTGACGCCGTTGGCCGCGTTCGTCGACCGTTGCCTGCGCCGTGTCGGGGACTGACGTGCTGGCCGTCGACGGGCTCGGGCTGAACCTGGCCGAGGTGGCCACCGCCGCCCGCCGTCGGCTGGATCCGGTGCACTGGGACTTCTTCGCGGGTGGGGCGGGGGACGAACGGACCCTGCGGGCCAACGAGGCGGCCTTCGCCCGGCGCTGGCTGCGGCCCCGGGTGCTGCGCGGCCCCGGCGAGCGTGACCTGCGGCTCTCGCTGTTCGGCAGCCCGGTCAGCATGCCGGTGCTGGTGGCGCCGACCGCGTTCCACCGGCTGGCCCATCCCGAGGGCGAGGTGGCCACCGCCCGCGCGGCCGCCGACGCCGGCACGGTCATGGTGGTGAGCATGGCGGCCACCCGGCCGGTCGAGGAGATCGCGGCGGCCGGCGGGCCGCTGTGGTTCCAGCTCTACCCGCACGCGGACCTGGAGTTCACCGCGACCGTGGTACGGCGGGCGGTGGCCGCCGGCTGCCGGGCGCTGGTCGTCACGGTCGACTCGCCGGTGTTCGGCCGGCGCGAGCGCGACCTGCGGCACGGTTTCGTCGACCTGCCGCCCGGCCTGGTCTGCGAGAACATGCGGGACGCGGGCGGGCGGGTCCGGGACGTCGAGATGAACGCCCGGGTGGGCTGGGAGCTGATCGAGGTGCTGCGCGGGCTCACCTCGCTGCCGATCCTGCTCAAGGGGGTGCTCCACCCGGCCGACGCCCGGCTCGCCGTCGAGCACGGGGTGGACGGCGTGCTGGTCTCCAACCACGGCGGCCGGCAGCTCGACGGGGCGCTGGCCACCCTGGACGCTTTGCCGGGCGTCGTGGCGGCCGTCGGCGGGCGGATACCGGTGCTGGTCGACGGCGGCCTGCGGCGGGGGGCCGACGTGCTGGTGGCGCTGGCCCTCGGCGCGACGGCCGTGCTGCTCGGCCGTCCGGTGCTCTGGGGGCTCGCGGCGGGCGGCGCGGCCGGGGTGCGGCACGTGCTCGACCTGGTGCGCGCCGATCTCGACCGGGCGTTGGCGCTGGTCGGCGTCGCACGGCCGGGTGACCTCGACGCCGATCTCGTCACCACCGGAGCCCCGGGGTGAGCGCGCCGGTGGTGGTGGGCGTGCTGGTCGCGCTCGGGGTGGTCGGCACCCTGCCGCGCTGGCTGCCGGCCACGGTGGTGCGGCTGCGGCAGTGGGTCTTCGCCAAGGTCAACGGCGGTGAGGGCATCCCGGTGCCCGGCCCGCTCGTCGACGTCGACCACTTCGAGCGGGTCTACGCGGACCCGGCGGCCGACGGGCGCAGCCGGGGCGCCGGCCTGTCCGACCTGTTCTGGTACTGGCTCTCACCCGGCCCGCACATGCACCAGGAGCACCTGGAACCGGGGGAGCGCTACCGGGCGGTGGCGGCGGTGACCCGGCGGGTGCTCGCGGTGCGTCCGCAGCGTGCCGACGCGCTCGCCACCGCGGCCACCCGTCGGGTGCTCGACGAGTTGCCGGCCGGGCGGATCCACCATGTCCGGCTGCGGGACCTGATGATGCCGGTCTGGGCGGAGGTCTTCCACGAGCTGATCTTCGACGAGGAGTGCCCGCCGGAGGTCCGGGCGCTGATCGTCACCAACGCCACCGACGTGGCCGCCGCCCTGAAGTGCACCGGCCTGCGGCACCTGGACCGGCGGTACCCGCTGACCCGCTACCTGCGCGGGCGGGTCGAGGCGGGTACCTGCCCGGTGACCCTGCCGGCGCCGTTCACCGCCGAGGAGACGGCCTGGTACCTGCACGGCGCGTTCGGCACCACCGCCGTGGTGCAGATGGCCGAGGCGATGGCGCACGTACTGCTGTCGCTGGCCACCCGTCCGGACCTCCAGCGCGGCCTCGACGACGACGCGTTGGACCGGGTGATCGACGAGACGCTGCGGGTGCATCCCCTCTTCGGCGTCGCCCACCGGATCACGTCCGCGCCGATCGTTCTGCCGACCGGGGCGACCCTGCCCACCGGCTCGGTGCTGCTCTTCGACTACCTGGCCTTCCACCGCAGCGGACCGGCCGCCGACGACCGGTTCGACCCGGACCGGTGGCGGACGCTGCGGCACCGCGACGCCCACTTCATCCCGTACGGCGTCACCGCGAACCGGGCCTGCCCGGCGCGCGGGGTCGCGCCGGTGATGTTGCGCGCCGCCACCCGCGAGGTGCTGCGCCGGTACGCCCTGGCGTCCTCGGTCGCCCACAGCCGGTCGCTGCCCAGCCGGGGACCGGCGTACCTGACCCCGGCCGGGGTGGCCGGCCCGGGGCGGCTCCGGCTGGCCGCGATGCGGTCCCGGGACCGCTGGGCTGACGTGGGGCGCGGCATCCGGCAACTCGTGCTCGGCGCGTGGATGGTCGTCGACGCCCGACGGCAACGCTTGTGCACCAACTACTTCGAGGAGGCGGTCCGGTGACCCCGACCCAGTTGGCACCGCGGTTCTTCATCGCGGTCGCGGTGATCCTGATCTTCTGCAAGGCGGTGGCCTGGCTGCTCGGCCGGGTGGGGCAGCCCGCCGTGGTCAGCGAGATGCTCGCCGGCGTGCTGCTCGGCCCGTCGCTGCTCGGCCTGGTCCTGCCGGACGTCAAGGACGCCCTGTTCCCGACCGCCCTGCTGCCGGTGCTCTACGTGGTGGGTCAGGTCGGTCTGGTGCTGTTCATGTTCCAGGCCGGGTACGCGTTCGGCGCCCACCGGGTCACCGGACTCGCCGGCACCGCGGGGCTGGTGTCGCTGGCCGGGGTGACCGCGCCGCTCGTGCTCGGGGTGGCGCTGGTGCTGGTGACCGCGGACGCGGTGCCGATGCGGGCCGACGGGACGTCGCTCGGGGTCTCGGCGGCGTTCGTCGGCGTCGCGCTGGCCATCACCGCCTTTCCCATGCTGGCCCGGATCATCACCGAACGCGGGCACGCCGGCACCCGGCACGGCACCCTGTCGCTGGCCAGCGGCGCGCTCGACGACATGGTCGCCTGGATCATGCTGGCCGTGGTGCTGGCCTTCGCCTCCGGCCGGGCCGGACCGGCGATCGTCACCGCCGGTGGGGCGATCCTGTTCGGGCTGGTGCTCTGGTTCGTCGGGCGTCGGGTGACCACCGCGCTGATGACCAGCCCCCGCCTCAACGACAACGCCCGGGTGCTCGGCACGGTGGCCCTGCTCTTCCTGGTCGCCTGGTACACCGACGAGATCGGCCTGTACGCGGTCTTCGGCGCGTTCGCGGTCGGGGTGGTGATGCCGCACAGCGCGAACACCGACCGGGTGGTGGATACCCTCACCCCGGTCGCCGCGACGGTCTTCCTGCCGCTGTTCTTCACCTACTCGGGGCTGCGGACGGAGTTCGGGCTGCTCGGCAGCGCGCCGGTGCTGCTCTTCGCGCTGGCCTGCGTGACCGCGGCGATCGTCGGCAAGTTCGGCGCCTGCTGGGCGGCGGCGCGGGTGCGGGGTGAGTCGCAGGGTGTCGCGCTGCGGGTGGGCGCGTTGATGAACGCCCGGGGTCTGATGCAGCTCATCGCGCTCAACGTCGGGCTGGAGGCGGGCATCGTGAACGCGTCGCTGTTCACCGTGCTGGTGGTGGTGGCGCTGGTCACGACGATGATGACGACGCCGTTGCTGAGTCTTATCGAGCGACGGGAGGCCCGGGGGCGCGACGCGGTCCAGCCGCCGGCGCTCGCGGTGGCGAAATGACAAAGAGATAGCTATCTCTATTTAAGGCTGCTCTGTGGGATCGTGGACGCATGCGCGGGGAAAGACCGAACCGGTTGCTGCTGGTCGAGGACGACGACGAACTGGCGGGCTTACTCACCGAGACACTGGTCTACGAGGGGTTCGTCGTCGACCGCGCCGCGGACGGCCAGCGGGGTCTGCACCTCGGGTTGACCCGTACCTACGACGTGCTGGTCATCGACCGCAAGCTGCCGGCGCTGGACGGGCTGGACCTGGTGGCCCGGCTGCGGTCCCGGCGGGTTCCGGCCCGGGCGCTGATGCTCACCGCGCTCGGCACGGTCGGCGACCGGATCGCCGGGCTGGACGCGGGCGCCGACGACTACCTGATGAAGCCGTTCGACCTGGACGAGTTGAGCGCGCGGATCCGGGCGTTGTGCCGACGCACCTCCGAGTCGGCCAACGTCCTGCGCATCGGCGCGGGCCGGCTCGACCTGACCCCCCGCGACGCGGTGCTGCCCGACGGTACCCGGGTGGCGCTGTCGGCCCGTGAGTTCGAGCTGCTGCGCGTGCTGGCGGCCCAGCCCGGCACGGTGCACTCCCGGGCCGAGCTGCGCCGCCGGGTCTTCGACGAGGCCGCCGCCGCGTCGATAGTGGACACCTACGTCTACTACCTTCGACGCAAGCTCGGCCGCGCGGTGATCCGCACCGTGCACGGGCTGGGTTACCGGCTCGGAGGGCTCTGATGGAGTTGGTGGAGCAGGCGATGGTCCGACGGGCCCGACTGCGGATCGGCCTGCTGGTTGGCCTGGCGATCGGGGGCCTGCTGCTGACGGCCGGCGGCATCTCCTACGCCGTCCTGGTCCGCAGCCAGGAGGCCCAGATCCAACGCGAACTGGCCTGGGGCACCAGCCACGCCACCATCGCCGGTCCGCCCGCCTGTAGCTGGATCTTCCAGTACAACGGTCTCACCACCGACACCGGGGTCAACCCGCCGCCGTCGGGCTTCCCGCTGACCGAGGTGCTGACCTCGGTGGCCGCCACCGGCGTCACCGAGGTCGGAGCCGTCACCCGCAACGGCACGACCTACCACGTGCGCACCGAGTCCCGCAGCGACGGGATGGTCGTCCAGGCGGTGTTCGACGCGCGTTTCCAGTTGTCCGACCGCCGGCACCTGCTGCTCGCGTTCACCCTCGCCGCGACGGTCGGGCTGCTGGTGGCCGTGCTGACCGGCGCGCTCGTCGGGCGGCGGGCCGTCGCACCGCTCGCCGAGGCGCTCACCCGCCAGCGTCGGTTCATCGCCGACGCCAGCCACGAGCTGCGCACCCCGATCGCCCAGGTGCACATCCGTGCCCAGGTGATGGCCCGGCGGGCGCGTACCGGCGGGAGCGCCGCCAACCTGGAGGATCTGGACCGGCTGATCGGCGGCACCCGCCGGCTCGGCGAGATCGTCGACGACCTGCTGCTCTCTGCCCAGCTCGCCGCCGCTCCCGCCGACCGGCGGACGGATCCGCCGGTCGACCTCACCGTGCTGGTCGGGGCGGCGGTCGCCGCCGAGACCGAACGCGCCGCGGAACGCCGTATCGCCCTGGCCGTGGACATGCCCACCGAGCCCCTCCCGGTGCCGGGGGTGGAGTCGGCGCTGCGCCGGGTCGCCGGGGAGCTGCTCGCCAACGCGCTCGCCCACACGCCTCCCGGCGGCCGGATCGACGTGTCGTTGCGGGCGGCGGGCGACTACGCCGAGTTCGTGGTCGCCGACACCGGGGACGGGTTCGACCAGGCGGACGCGCGCCGCATCTTCGACCGCTTCCACCGCGGCGCGGGTGCCGGGGAGCACCGCTTCGGACTGGGGCTGGCCCTGCTCCAGGAGGTCGTGACGAGTCACCGGGGCACCATCGAGGCGCAGGGGCGTCCGCACCAGGGCGCGGTGTTCACCGTGCGGCTGCCCGCGACCCGGCCGTCCCCTCCGACGGAGCGGGTCTCGGGGATCCGCCGGCTGCGGGCCCGGCAGCTCGTGGGACGGTGAGTCGGGCGACGCGCCGGCAGTGGCGCTGCGGGCCGACACCGTCGCGCGCGTACCGTCCCAGGGAAGAAATTGTGGCCGGCGATGTCGAGAACGGGGCGGCGGCGTCGTCCCCGGGGTGAACGCGGCCGCAACGGCTGCCGCACCGGCACCGAGGAGAATTCTGATGGCGAAGTACCTGCTGCTCAAGCACTACCGGGGGGCTCCGGCCGCGGTCAACGACGTACCGATGGACCGGTGGACGCCCGAGGAGATCGCGGCGCACGTGCGGTACATGAACGACTTCGCGGCGCGGCTGGAGGGCACCGGGGAGTTCGTCGACGCCCAGGCGCTCGCCCCCGAGGGGACGTTCGTCCGGTACGACGGCGAGGGGCGTCCGCCGGTCACCGACGGCCCGTTCGCCGAGACCAAGGACCTCGTCGCCGGCTGGATGGTGATCGACGTGGACAGCTACCAGCGCGCCGTCGAGCTGGCCGGGGAGCTGTCGGCCGCTCCGGGGGCGGGTGGGAAGCCGATCCACGAGTGGCTCGAGCTGCGCCCGTTCCTCACCGAGCCGCCGACGATCACCGAGTGACCTGATGGACGCCGACCTGCTGCGCCGCCTCACCCCGGAGGTGCTCGGAGCGCTGGTCCGCCGGGGCGCCGACTTCGCGGCGGCCGAGGACGCCGTGCAGGACGCGCTGGTGCGGGCGGTCGGGGTCTGGCCTGTCGATCCGCCCCGCGACCTCAAGGGTTGGCTGGTCACCGTGGCCTGGCACCGGTTCCTCGACGCGACCCGGGCGGACACCGCCCGCCGTCGGCGGGAGGACCTCGTCGTCGAGGAACCGGCGCCGGGCCCCGTGTCCGGGGCGGACGACACGCTCCAGCTCTACTTCCTGTGCGCCCATCCCTCGCTGACCCCGTCGTCGGCGGTCGCGCTGACCCTGCGTGCCGTGGGCGGGCTGACCACCCGCCAGATCGCCCAGGCGTACCTGGTGCCGGAGGCGACCATGGCGCAGCGGATCAGCCGGGCCAGACGCACCGTGTCCGGCGTACGGTTCGACCAGCCGGGCGACGTCGCCACCGTGCTGCGGGTGCTGTACCTGGTCTTCAACGAGGGCTACTCCGGCGACGTCGACCTCGCCGCCGAGGCGATCCGGCTCACCAGGCAGCTCGCGGCGGTGATCGACCACCCCGAGGTGGCCGGGCTGCTCGCCCTGATGCTGCTGCACCATGCCCGGCGGGCCGCCCGGACCGCGCCCGACGGCAGCCTGGTGCCGCTCGCCGCGCAGGACCGCACCCGGTGGGACACCGTCGCGATCGCCGAGGGGGTGCGGATCCTCCAGACGGCCCTCGCCCGGGACCGGTTGGGCGAGTTCCAGGCCCAGGCCGCCATCGCGGCGCTGCATGCCGACGCGCCCGCCGCCGGGGAGACCGACTGGGTGCAGATCGTCGAGTGGTACGACGAGTTGGCGCGGCTGACCGACAGCCCGGTGGTCCGGCTCAACCGCGCGGTGGCGGTCGGCGAGGCCGACGGGGCGCACGCCGGTCTGGCCGCCCTCGCGGTGCTGGACCCGGCGTTGCCCCGGTATGCCGCGGCGGCGGCCTACCTGCACGAGCGCGCCGGTGACCTGGCCACGGCGGCCCGGTTGTACGCCGAGGCGGCCCGGTTGGCCGGCAACCTCGCCGAACGTGATCACCTGGTCCGCCAGGCCGCCCGGCTCAACGCCGCGACGGGGCCGGGATGACCGACCGGGCGAAGCGGGCGGAACCGGGGTAGGCGGCCGCCCCCCGTCCGGCCCCGGTCCGACGTCCGGCGTGAGTCAGATTGCGAGATGCCGTCTCTGTTGACGGTGCGGCGAGGGTTGGCTAGCCTGGGGCGATCATCGCCAGCCGCAGGAGAACGCCATGATCCGAGTTCCGCAAGGTTCTGGATTGCTGGTGCGCGGCTACGAGGAGCCGTTGCGGGTACACCCGCCGCGGGAGGGCATGCGCCCCGGGACCGCCGCCGGGGATCCGCAGACCCCGTTCTGACGGGCAGGACCGCCGTCCCCCGTGCGGGACACGGCGGTCGCCCACGTCGTTGATCAGCCCGGTAGCGGTACGCCCGCCCCGGGACATTGACCCGTTTCCCGCAGAACCGACCCTCGGAGCGCACCATCATGACCACTGCAATCGATCTCGCCCCCATCTCCGGCCCGTCCGCCTGGCGCGGTGACGAGTTGCGTACCTCGACCGAATGGGTCTACCAGCTCAGCGACGCCGAGCGCGCCGAGCTGGAGACCGTCGGCCGCCGGTTCGTCGCCGACGACCCCGACCTGCGTACGGTGACCGCCGCCGACTACCCGCTGCCGGCCTGCGCCGGGCTGAACGAGGAGTGCGCCCGCCAGCTCGACTCCGGCCGCGGCTTCATCCTGGTCCGGGGTCTGCGCACGGAGGAGTACGGCGACACCCTCGCCGGGGCGATCTTCTTCCTGATGGGGCTGCACCTCGGTGTGCCGATGGGGCAGAACCAGATGGGTGACGTGCTCGACCACGTCATCGCCACCTCCAACAAGACCCTCGACGACCCGTCGGCCCTGCCGTCGCGGGTCCGCGACCGGCTGCCGTTCCACTCCGACAGCTCCGACGTGGTGGCGCTGATGTGCCTGCGGGCGGCCAAGGCCGGCGGGGCGAGCAGCCTGGTCAGCGGCACCACCATCTACAACGAGATCCTGCGCCGCCGGCCGGACCTCGCGCCGCTGCTGTTCGAGTCGTGGCACTGGGACTGGCACCGGCAGGACCCGGACGCCCCGGCCCGCACCTACACCTCGCCGATCTGCAGCTACGTCGACGGCATCTTCAGCACCTACGCCGGCAGCTCGATGATCTTCTCGGCGCAGGACTACCCGGAGGTGCCCCGGCTCACCGACGCGCAGATCGAGCTGCTGCACCTCTACGACGAGGTGTCCCAGTCCGCCGGCCTGGCGCTGGACATGGACTTCCAGCCCGGCGACGTGCAGTGGCTGCTGAACTACGCCGCCCTGCACTCGCGTACCGGCTACGTCGACTTCCCGGAGCCGGAGCGCCGTCGGCACCTGCTGCGGCTGTGGCTCAAGCGCGACGTCGGCCGTCCGCTGGTCGACGGGTTCGGCAAGCACGTGGTGACCGAGCGGGGCAGCGAGATCGCGCCGGGCGGCCGGTTCCGCATCGCCGAGGCGGTCGAGCCCAACTTCGAGTGGGGCAACTGACCCACCGGCCCCTCGTCAGGACGGCCCGCAGCGCCCCAGAGTCGTGGCGCGGCGGGCCGTCCGCGTAGGTCCGGCGGATCACCCTCCGGTGCTGCGCGGCCGGGTGGCGCTCAGGACCGGGCGTCGGTGTCCGGTGCGGCCCGGCGGGTGGCGCCGGACCGGGCCACCCGGCCGTGGACAGCCCGGGCCACCCGGCCGTGGACAGCGCCTGCCACCCGGCCGTGGACAGCCCGACGGGCCGGCCCCGAGGGGTCGGCCCGTCCGGGTCAGGGCGTTACAGGTCGAGCACCAGCCGCTCGGAGCGGCACCGTCCCACGCAGATCATCATGCTCCGGCCGGCGTCGCGTTCCTCGTCGGTCAGCAGCGAGTCGCGGTGCTCCGGCGTACCGGCCAGCACCCGGGTCTCGCACGCGCCGCAGTAGCCCTTCTCGCAGTCGTAGGTCAGGCCGGGCACCACCTCGCGCAGCACGTCGATCATGCGGCGGTCCCGGGGAACCCGCAGGGTCGCCCCGGTCCGGGCCAGGTGGACCTCGAACTCGGTGTTCGTCGCCGGGTCGAACGCGACCTCCAGGTCGTCCCCGGCGGTGAACCGTTCGACGTGCAGCCGTTCCGACCGGCCGATCGCGGCGCAGACCCGCTCCAACGCGTCGATCATGCCGGTCGGCCCGCAGCAGTAGACGGCGGTGTCCGGCCCGGCGGTGTCCAACAGCGCCCCCAGGTCGGGCAGGCCGGCCTCGTCCTGCGGCAGCAGGGTCACCCGGTCCCCGGCGAGCGCCGTCACCTCGTCGACGAAGGCCATCGAGGCGCGGGTACGGCCGCCGTACACCAGCCGGAACGGCACGCCCCGACGGTCGGCCTCGCGGGCCATCGCCAGGATCGGGGTGATCCCGATGCCACCGGCGAGGAAGAGGTAACCGGGGGCGTCGACGAGCGGGAAGTGGTTGCGCGGGCCGCGCACCGAGAGGGTGACGCCCGCGCGGGCGAGCGCGTGCAGCTCCACCGAACCGCCCCGGCCGGCGGGCTCGCGCAGGGCCGCGATCCGGTACTGCCGGGTGTCGGCCGGGTCGCCGCACAGCGAGTACTGCCGGACCCGCCCGGACGGCAGCCGCACCTCCAGGTGTGCGCCGGGTGCCCAGGACGGCAGTTCCGCGCCGGTCGGGTCGGCCAGGCGTACCTCGAGCACCTCGTCGGTGGCGGTGGTGGTGGCCAGCATGACCAGTTCCCGGTCGCCGGTCAGGCCGGCGGTGGGCCGGGCCCCCGCCGCGTCGGCGTCGCGGCGGGGGCCCGGAGTGAAGACGGCCGGGATGGCGTCCCAACCGCTCTGGTTGCCCCGGGTGGGGTAGGCGACGAGCCCCTCCTCGACGACCTGGAAGTCGGGCAGCCGGGTGAGCACCTGCGTGATCATCTCGCGGAACATCAACCGGGCCAGGTGCGCGCCCGCGCAGCGGTGGCTGCCGATGCCGAAGCTCAGGTGCCGGGCGGCGTCGCGGTCCAACCGGAGCTGCTCCGGGTCGGGGAAGACCACCGGATCGTGGTTCGCCGCGACCCAGGGGATCAGCACCCGCTCACCGGCGGTCACCGGGCAGCCGCCGACCTCGGTGTCGGTGCGCACGGTACGGGCCATCGACTGCGACGGGGCGAACACCCGGAGGAACTCGTCGGTCGCGGTGAGCAGCAGGTCGGGGGAGTCGATCAGACGTTGCCGGTCCTCCGGGTGCCGGCTCAGGTGCACCAGGGTGGAGCCGGTCAGCGAGGTGGTGGTGTCCACCCCGCCCGCGATCAGCAGCCCGATGACCGACACCAGTTCGTCGGCGTCGAACAGTTCCCCGTCCGCCCGGCGCTGGGCGGCCAGGTAGCTCACCGCGTCGCCGGTCGGCGCGGCCCGCCGCTCGACGATCAGCTCCCGGATCCGCTGGTCGAGGTAGGCCAGGCCGGCGGCCCCACGGGCGGCGCGTTCGCTGCCGGGCAGGGCGGCGAAGATGTCGTGGATCGGGCCGGCGAGCTTGGCCCAGTCGGATTCGGGGAAGCCCAGCCAGTCGAGGGTGACGGCGGCCGGCAGCGGGTTGGTCAGGTCGCGGACGAAGTCCACCGACCCCTCGGCGATGAACGCGTCCACCACCCGGGTGGTGTGCCGGGCGACCATCGGGGCCAGCTCGGCCACCGCGTCCTGGGTGAGCAGCGGGTTGATCAGGTCGCGGTAGCCGGTCGCGGCGGGCGGGTCCAGCTCGATCGGGTACTGCTCCAGGCCGGGGCCCCGGGGGATGACGATGGCGGTGCCGTCACCGCCGGCGGTGGCGCGGGCGGAGGAGAAGGTGTCGTCGTCGCGGGCGATCCGGACCACGTCGGCGTACCGGGTGGTGTAGACGAAACCGCCGTGCGCGTCGGTCCGGCCGACCGGGCAGGTCTGGCGGAACTCGCGGTAGTAGCCCACCGGGTCGGTGTTGCACTCGGCCGAGTGGTGGTCGAAGGGCGCGGGCCGGTCCTCGGTCGCGGTCTGCGCGGCGGCCGGTGCGGTGCGCTGCTGTTCGGTCATCGGGACGTGCTCCACAGGTGCGGGACGCTGCGCGGTGTTGCCCAGCCGCGCCACTGGGTGTGGGTCTGACGCCAAGGGTAATGTCGCTCACATTGCGAGACAACGTTTCACGATAAGATGCATCGCCGTCAATGGCGGCCGGACGGGCCGGCGGGTGCCGCCGGGCCGGGGCGACGTCGGACCGCCGCCGCGGTGGACCGGCCGGCCGGTCAGAGGGTCAGTACGGCCTTGCCGACCTCGCCGGACCGTAGCGCCGCCACCGCCTCGTTGATCTGCTCGAACGGGAACCGGGTGATCAGGCGGTCCACCGGGAAGTTGCCGGCGGCGTGCAGGTCCAGCAGCTTCGGCAGGAAGACCTGCGGGAGGCTGCTGCCGCCGATGATGCCGGTGATGCTGCGGCCGTTGAGCACGCTGCGCCACTCGAAGCTCATCTGCTCGCTCGGGCCGATCCCGACCACGCCGCACCGGCCGAGCGGGCCGAGCGACTCGACCGCGAGGCGCAGCACGTCCTCCCGCCCGGTGGTGTCGATCGCGACGTCGAAGCCGTGCGGGGCGATCGCGGTCAGCAGTTCGCGCGGGTCTCCGTCGGTGGAGTTCACCCCGTGGGTCGCACCGAGCAGCCGGGCGGTGTCGAGCTTGCCGGCGTTGACGTCGACCGCCGCGACCACGGCGCAGCCGGCCGTCCGTGCGGCGAGGATCGCCGCCACGCCGACCGCGCCGGCGCCGAAGACGACGAGCGAGGACCCGACCTCCGGGCGCAGCACGTTGAGCACCGCGCCGGCCCCGGTGCCGAAGCCGCAGCCGAACGGGCCGACCACGCCGAGGTCGATCTCCTTGCTGATCGGCACCACCGCGCGGGCCGGGGCGACCACGTGGGTGGCGAACGACGACTGGCCCAGGAAGTGGCCGTTGACCGGCTGCCCGTCGCGGGAGAGCGCCGTGCTGCCGTCGGGTCGCCGGCCGGTGAAGTTGACCGCGTCGAACTGCCGGCAGTAGGCGGGGTTTCCGCCCCGGCAGAGCGGGCAGTCGCCGCAGGAGGTGAAGCTCATCGCGACGTGGTCGCCCGGGGAGACGCCGGTGACCCGCGCGCCGACCTGCTCGACCACCCCGCTGCCCTCGTGGCCGAGCACCGCGGGGGTGGGGAAGAAGTTGGCGAACTCCAGGTCGGTGGCGCAGATCCCGACGCTGTGCACCCGGACCAGCACCTCGTCCGGCCCCGGGTCGGCGAGGTCGATCTGCTGGAGGGTGAACGGCCCTCCCGCGTTCTCCAGCACCGCCGCTGTGATCCGCACGCGCCCTCCCTAGTGACTCACAAAGCGAGATTGCATCTTGACATGTGAAACGTGAAGGGTCAAGGATTCGCACATGGCTGACCTGGACATTCCCACCGCCCGCCAGCTCATCGACGGCGACTGGACCGCCGCCGCCGACGGTGGCGAGCTGCCGGTGCTCGATCCCGCCACCCGGGAGACCATCCAGTCGGTGGCCCGTGCCCGCGCGGTCGACGTCGACCGCGCCGTCGCCGCCGCCCGTCGGGCCGCGCCCGGCTGGGCGGCCACCTCGCCCAGCGAGCGCGGCGCGATCCTGTCGCGCTGGGCCGCGCTGATCGGCGAGCACGTCGAACAGCTCGCCGTGCACGAGGCGCGTGACGTGGGCAAACCCCGTTCCGGTGGGCGGCTCAACATGTACATCACCCAGGGCATCGTCGACTACTTCGCCGGGGCCGCCGACAAGCTCACCGGGGTCACCCTGCCCACCCGTACGCCGGACTACTTCGGCTACACCCGGCCCGAGCCGTACGGCGTCTGCGCGGTGATCATCCCGTGGAACGTGCCGGCCGTGCTCACCGCGGCCAACGTCGCCCCGGCGCTGGCCGCCGGCAACACGGTGGTGCTCAAGCCGTCCGAGGTCGCGCCCCTGTCCCCGTTCGCGCTGGCCGAGCTGGCCCGGCGGGCCGGGTTGCCGGCGGGCGTGCTCAACGTGGTCACCGGGCTCGGCCCCGAGGCCGGGGTGGCGCTGACCGGGCACCCCGACATCGATCACATCAGCTTCGTCGGCTCGACGGTGACCGGGCGGGCCGTCATGCGGGCCGCCGCGCAGCACCTCGTCCCGGTCAAGCTGGAGCTGGGTGGCAAGTCCCCGAACGTGGTCTTCGCCGACGCCGACCTGGACGTGGCGGTCCCGGCGATCATCGCCTCGATCACCGAGAACGCCGGGCAGAACTGCTACGCCGGCTCCCGGCTGCTGGTCGAGGAGTCGATCCGGGCGCAGGTGGTGGAGCGGGTCGCCGCCGGGATGGCGGCCATCCGGACCGGCCCCTGGGACCAGGACCTGGACATGGGGCCGCTGGTCAGCCAGGCCCAGTACGAGCGGGTCCGGGGTTTCCTGGCCGAGGCCCCGGGCGCCGGCGCCCGGCTGGTCACCGGCGGTGAGCCGGCCACCGCCGCGTTCGACGACGGCTGGTACGTCGCCCCGACGGTCTTCGACCAGGTCGACTCCGACATGCGGCTGGCCCGGGAGGAGGTCTTCGGGCCGGTGCTGGCGGTGCAGGGTTTCCGGGGCGTCGACGAGGCGGTGGCGCTGATGAACGGCACCGACTTCGGGCTGCTGGCCTGCATCTGGACCAGCGACGTGTCCCGGGCGCTGCGGGTGGCCGGGCAGGCCCGGGCCGGGCAGGTGGCGGTGAACCAGTTCCACGACGCCGGGGTGATCGGCTTCCCGTTCAACATGCAGAAGGAGAGCGGCTTCAGTCGGGGCGGCGGCTATGCGGCGCTGCGCGAGTACACCCAGGAGAAGGCCGTCGCGGTCCGGCTGCTCGACCGACCGTCGGCGTGAGCCGACCGGGTGAGCTGGCGGCGGCGCGACCACGGCTGGCCGTCGCCGCCGCGCCGTCGCCGGCCGCGTTCGCCCAGTGGCTCGCGGAACTCGCGTTCGGTGGTGCCGGCTGGCCCGAGCTGCTGGCCGCCGTGGCCGAACGCACCGGAGCGGCCTGCCGGCTGGTGGCCGAGACGGGGGAGTTGCTCGCCGCCAGCGACGGTCGGGGCGGTCCCCGACGGGACGCCGCGCCGGACGACGTACGCCGGGCGCTGGCCGCCGGTCGGGCCGGTGGCGTGGGGGCGTCGCCGGTCCGCTGTGCCGACGGGTGGACCGGTCGGGCGGTGGCGGTCGGTGCGGGGCACCGGCGGCTCGGCGCGCTGCTGCTGGCCGAGCCGGTCTCGGCCGGGCAGCTGGCGCTGGCGGTGGCCGCGACCACCGCGTTGCTGATCGAGGCGGTCCGGCACGAGTCGCCGCCCCCCGCCGTCCGGGACGCCGCGACGGTGCTGCGGGTGCTGCGCGACGGTCTCGGGGAGGCCGCCGGGTCGCCCGCGCCGACCGTGGCCGGAGCCGGCCCGGCCCGGGCGGCCGAGACCCAGCTGCTGCGGGCGGGCGAGGCGGAGCTGCTCCGGGCAGCCGCGGCGTACGGCTGGCGGCTGGACCAGCCGCACGCGGTGGCCGGGATCGCGTACACCGGGGAGCAGCCGCGCCGCTGGGCGTCCGCGCTGAGCTGGCTGGACCGGCCGATGCTGGCCGAGGGCCGACGGGCCTGGACCCTCCTGCACGGCGACGTGGACCGGGAGGTGACCCGGTTGCGGGTCCGGCTGGACCAGATCGTCGGGGCCGGTCAGGTACGCGTGGTCGCCGGGGCGCCGGTGACCGGGCCGGCCCGGACGACGGACTCCTTCCGGGACGCCGACCGGCTGCTGCGGCTGCTGCTGCGCGCACCGGACGGGCGGCCGGAGCTGCCGTTCGGGCAGGCCGGACTGGCGCAGGTCCTGCTGGCCGTGCCGGACGAGCGGCTGCGCTGGTTCGTGCACCGGCACCTGGGGCCGATCGCGCACCGGGACGACCTGCTGCGCACCCTGGACTGCTGGTTGGCGACCGGGGGCAGCCGGCAGGCGGTCAGCGAACGGCTGCACCTGCACCGCAACTCGGTGGGTTACCGGGTGGGCCTGATCAAGCGGTTGCTGGGGGTCGACCCGCTCGATCCGCAGACGGTCGCGGTGCTGCGTACGGCGCTGGCTGCCCGGGAGCTGCTGGCCGCGTCCGAGGCCGGTTGATCCCCTGCTGGGCGGCCTGTGAACGGCCTGGACGACCGGCTTCGTTAACCGTTCCGCCTCTTTTGCGGCAAGCCGTTGACACGCCGCCGCCCCGCAGGCAGAGTACGTCGCTAAGCAGCGAGAATCACAATGCAAGACGCCATATTGACTGGTAGAGCATGGGGGAGGTTGCGATGCGCGCGATGGTCCAGACCGGTTTCGGGGGCCCCGAGGTGCTGCGCCTGCGCCACCTGCCCGACCCCGAGCCCGGCGCGACCGACGTGGTCGTCCGGGTGCACACCGCCGCCCTCAACCGCCTCGACCTGCTCCAGCGGCGGACCGCCCTGCTCCCCGGCTTCGCCCTGCCCCACGTCGGCGGCATGGACGTCGCCGGGCAGGTCACCGCCGTCGGGCCGCAGGTCACCACGGTACGCCCCGGCGACCGGGTGCTGATCGACCCGACGATCGGCTGCGGAGCCTGTGCCACCTGCAAGAACGGTCAACCGGGCTACTGCCCGACACTGGCCGTGGTCGGCGGCAACCGGCCCGGCGGGTTCGCCGAGTACGTCACCGTCCCGGCCACCGTGGCGCACCGGGTGCCCGCCCACGTCGACCTCGCCGACGCCGCCGCGCTGCCCACCGCCTGGAGCCTCGGCTGGCACGCCGTGCACCGCGTCGGCGCGGTCCGCCCCGGCGAGTGGGTGCTGGTGCAGGCCGCCACGAGCGCGGTCAGCATCGCCGCCATCCAGCTCGCCCACCGGGCCGGTGCCCGGGTGCTCGCGGTGGCGCGTACCGAAGCCAAGCGGGCGGTCGCCGCGGACCTCGGCGCGGACGTGCTCGACCTCGACGACCGGACCGTCGAGCAGGTGCGCGAGCGCACCGACGGGCACGGCGTCGACCTGGTCGTCGACCACGTCGGCAGCGCCACCTGGGCCACCTCGCTGGCCAGCCTGCGTACCGGCGGCCGGATCGTGCTGCTCGGCAACACCACCGGCGACCAGGTCAGCTTCTCGCTCTCCGACGTCTACCGGCGCGGGCTGCGGCTGCTCGGGGCGGGGGCGTACTCCCCGGCCGACTTCGCCGACATGCTCGACGCCTTCTTCGCCGGTGGCCTGCGGGTGGTCCGGGGAGCGGAGTACCCGCTGGCCGAGCTGGCGCAGGCGTACGCCCGGCAGGAGTCCGGCGACCTCATCGGCAAGATCCTCGTCCGGCCATGACCACCGTCCCGACGGCGGGCACCGCCGACCCCCGCCCGGCCGACCTGCTGGTCGTCGACGCCGACATCGTCACCATGGCGGCCGACCGGGCGGTCGTGGCCGGCGGCACGATCGCCGTGGTCGACGGCCGGATCGCCGCCATCGGCCCGGCAGCGGCCCTGCGCGCGGCGTACCCGGGCAGCCCGGAACTCGACGCCACCGGCTGCCTCGTCGTCCCCGGCCTGGTCAACGCCCACCAGCACACCACCGCCGACCCGCTGGTCCGCAGCAGCATCGCCGACGACGTGCCGGCCCAGCAGGCGATCTTCGACTGGATCGTGCCGCTGCACGGCGCGGTCACCGGCGACGACGACGAGCTGTCGGCCACCCTCACCGCCGTCGAGTCGCTCAGCTACGGGGTCACCACCCTGCTGGAACCCGGCACGGTGGCGCACCCGCTGCGGGTCGCCCGGGGGCTGCGCGCCGCCGGCATCCGGGGCCGGGTCGGCGGCTGGGGCTGGGACGCCCCCGGCGTGCCGTACGCCATGCCGGCCGCCGACACCCTCGCCGCGCAGGAAGAGACCGTCGCCGCCCTGGCCGGCGACCCGCTGGTCACCGGCTGGGTCACCCTGGTCGGGCACGACCTGGTCAGCGACGAGCTGTTCACCGGCGCGGCGGAGCTGGCCGACCGGCTCGACGTGGGAATGACCTGGCACCTGTCGCCCGGCCCGGAGGACGCCGCCGCCTACGCCGCCGCCGGCCGGTCCCGGCCGGTGCGGCACCTGCGTGACCTCGGGGTGCTCGGCCCCCGGCTGCTGCTCGGCCACGCGGTGTGGCTCGACGACGCCGAGGTCGACGCGCTCGTCGAGACCGGCACCGCCGTCGCCTCCTGCCCGGGGGCCTACCTGCGGCTCGGGCAGGGCTTCAGCCGGGCCGGCCGGCACACCGCGCTGCGCCGGACCGGTGGCCGGCTCGCGCTGGGCTGCGACTCGCACAACGCCGGGGACACCCCGGACCTGTGGCGGGCCGCCCGACTCTTCGCCGGCCTGGAGCGGGACCGGGGCGTACCCGACCCGCTGCGCGCCGACGAGGTCTTCGCCCTGGCCACCGTCGACGGCGCGGCCGCCGTCGGGCTCGGGGCGCTGACCGGCTCGATCGAGGTCGGCAAGGCCGCCGACCTGGTGCTCCTGGACACCCGGACCATCCCCTGGATCCCCCGCGGTGACCTGCCCACCCAGCTCGTCTGGGGCGCGGCCGGGCACACCGTCAGAGACGTCCTGGTCGACGGCCGGCTGGTGGTCCGCGACGGGCGGATCACCACCGTGGACGTCGACGCCCTGCGCGAGGAGGCCGCCCAGCGTCGGGCCGCCCTGCTGCGCCGGGCCGGCATCGACATCCCCCCTCGCTGGCCCACCGTGCCAGCGACCGAGTACTCCGCGCGCCGGTCCGTGCCGGGCCGCGCGCCGACCCCACGTGAAGGGACAGCACCATGACAATGAGGATTGGGCGGGGTCCGGCGGCGTTGCTCGCCGGGGCGCTGGGATTCGCCCTGGTCGGTTGCGCCAGCAACGACGCGACCGCACCGTCGGCGGGCGGATCGGCCAGCAACGGTACGGCCCCCGCCGGGCAGCCCGACGCCAACGGTGACGGCAAGGTCGTCATCGGGGTGCTCAGCCCCGGCGACATCAACGACAACGGCTACTACGAGAGCTTCGTCGTCGGTGCCGAGAAGTTCGCCACCGAGAAGGGCTGGCAGGTCATCAAGCGCGGCAACGTGCCGCCGACCGAGGCGCTCAGCGCCGCCCGCGCACTGTGCCAGCAGGGCGTGGACATGGTCGCGCTCGGAGCCTCCGAGCTGAAGGACGCCATCCCGGCCTCCGAGGAGCCGGTCTGCGCCAAGACCTCCTGGTACGTGCCGTCGTCGGAGAACATCCCGCAGACGCCCCGGGTCACCCTGTCCAGCGACGACCCCAACCAGAGCATGCTCGCCGCCGGGTACGCCACCGGCCTGGTCATGCAGCAGAAGAACGCCACCAAGGCCGGCTTCGTCACCGGCATGGAGGCCGACTTCTCGGTCAACGCCGCCAAGGCGTACAAGGCGGGCATCCGGATGGTGGTGCCGGACGCGACCCTGGTGACCACCTACACCGGTGACTTCAACGACTCGGCGAAGGCCCGGGAGGCCGTCCAGGCGCAGATCAGCCAGGGCGTCAAGGTCGTCTACCCGTACCTGGGCGGGGCCACCGACGCCGCCGCCAAGCTGGCCAACACCGGCGGCGCGCTCACCCTGACCCCGGGCACCGACCGGTGCGACTCGACCGACCCGCGCTTCGACATCTCGGTCATCTTCGATCCGGGCGCGTACTTCGCCGCCGCGCTGGAGCTGTTCGCCAAGGGCGAGATGACCCTCGGCACCACCAAGAAGTGGGAGCTGGGCAAGGACCCGTACCCGGCCGTCAAGATCTGCAAGGCGACCCCGGAGCAGACCCAGAAGATGGACGCCTTCGTGGCTGACGTGGCCAGCGGCAAGACCGACACCGCCGCGACGGTCGCCAAGCTCGGCTCCTGACCCCCGCTGCCCGACGACCAACGAGGTGAAACGGACTGTGGACGTTGACGACCAGCTGACGCCGGCTCTCACCCTGCGCGGAGTCAGCAAGCGTTACGGTCCGGTCGTCGCCTGCGACGCCGTGGATCTCGCCGTACGACCCGGCGAGATCCACGGCCTGCTCGGCGAGAACGGGGCCGGAAAGTCGACCCTGATGAAGATCCTGCTCGGGTTGGTGCACCGCGACGCCGGCACCATCACGCGCGGCACCGAACCGGTCGAGATCGACAGTCCGCAGGTCGCCGCCGACCTCGGCCTGGGCATGGTGCACCAGCACTTCAGCCTGATCGAACCGCTCACCGTCTGGGAGAACGTCATCCTCGGCGACACCGGGCGGATCGACCGGGCGGCGGCCTGCGCCCAGGTCGAGGAGGTGTCCCGCCGGTACGGGCTGCCCATCGACCCGAACGTGCGGGTGGACCGGCTCTCGGCCGGGGAACGGCAGCGGGTCGAGCTGATCAAGTGCCTGCGCCGGGATCCGTCCATCCTGATCCTGGACGAGCCGACCTCGGTGCTCACCCAGGCCGAGTCGGCGGAGCTGTTCACCGTGCTGCGCCGGGTGGTGCAGGCGGAACGGCGGGCGGTCATCCTGATCAGCCACAAGCTCGCCGAGATCATGGCGGCCACCGACCGGGTGACCGTGCTGCGGCGCGGCGCGGTGGCGTTCCACGGCGCGACCCGGGACACCACCGCCCAGGAACTCGCCCGGCAGATGGTCGGCCGGGAGGTGTCGTTGCAGACCGAGAGCGCGGCGCTGGGCCTGCTGCCCGTCGAGCGTCCCGAACCGGTCGAGGAGGTCACCGCCACCGGTGCCACCCCGGCGGCCGGCGACCCGGCACCGTCGGAGCAGCCGGCGGCGTTGCGGCTGCGCGAGGTGACCCTGCTCATCGGCGGCCTGCCGGTGCTGGACAAGCTCAGCCTCGACGTCGCCCCCGGCGAGATCGTCGGCCTGTACGGGGTCGAGGGCAACGGCCAGGCCACCGTCGGTGAGCTGCTGTCCGGGCTCCTCGTCCCCGACTCCGGCACCGTCGAACTCGACGGCCGGCCGGTCGACCTGGTCCGCCCCGGCGCGCTGCACACCGCCGGCCTCGGCATCGTGCCCGAGGACCGGCACCACTCCGGCGTGGTGCTGGACATGAGCGTCGCCGAGAACCTGGTGATGAAGTCCCTGGCCGGGGTCACCACCCGGGGGGTGCTCAGCCGGCGACGGATGCACCGGATCGCCCAGCGGCAGATGACCGAGTTCAACATCGTCGCCCCCTCGCCGGACACCCCGCTGCGCAGCCTCTCCGGCGGCAACCAGCAGCGGGTGGTGCTCGCCCGCGAGCTGTCCGCCGGGCCGAAGGCGCTGGTCGCCGCCCAGCCCACCCACGGGCTGGACGTCGGCGCGATCGAAGACATGTACGTGCGGCTGCGGCAGGCCGCCGCGGAAGGGGTGGCGGTGTTGCTGATCTCCACGGAACTGGAGGAGGTGATGGCCCTGGCCAACCGGATCGCGGTGATCTCCTCCGGCCGGATCGTCGGGGTGCTCCCCACCGCCGAGGCCACCGCCGAACGGCTCGGCATGCTGGTCGGCGGGGTGAGTCACTGATGGCCACCCTCGGTATCGACGGCACCGGCCAGCGGCTGCTGCGCCGGCTCAACCCCGGACCCGGCGGCTGGCAGGTCGGCCTCGCCACGGTCGCCACGGTGGGCGTCGCGCTCGGCCTGTCCGCCCTGCTGATCGCGGTCACCGGCGGCTCGCCGACAGCCTCCACCAAGGCGCTCTACCAGGGCAGCATGGCCTCCCCGGCGGCCTGGTCCACCTCCCTGCTGTACGTCGCGCCGCTGCTGCTGGTCGCCGTCGGGGCCTGCGTCAGCGCCCGCTCCGGCTTCTTCAACATCGGCCAGGAGGGGCAGGTGCTGATCGGCGCGCTCGCCGGCGCGTGGGTCGGCCTGCGGCTGGCCGTACCCGGACCGCTGCTGCTGGTCCTGGTGCTGCTCGCCTCGGTGGTCGGTGCCGGCGTCTGGGCCGGGCTCAGCGCGTTGATGTACCGGTTCCGGGGCGTCAACATCGTGGTGAGCACGATGCTGATGACCTTCCTGGCCCAGCAGCTCATCTCGTTCGCGGTGAACACGCCGTGGCTGCTCCAGGAGTCCCGGCTGGGCCGGGGCACGCTGTCCCCGCAGTCCAACCCGGTGCCGGAGAACGCCCGGCTCACCTCCCTCGGCGACTACCCGAACCTCCAGCTCAACGGCGGTCTGGTGCTGGCCGTCGTGGTGGCGGTGGTGCTGGCGCTGGTGATGGCCCGTACCCGCTGGGGTTTCCGGTTGAAGATGGTCGGTCTCAACCCGGCGGCGGCCCGGCACGCCGGCGTGCGGGTCGGCGCCCTCGGCGGCATCGCCCTGGCGATCTCCGGGGCGCTGGCCGGTCTGGCCGGGGCGCTGCTGCTGACCAGCCCGGTCGGCACCAACCGGTTGCAGCCGGGGATGTCGCTCAACATCGGCTGGGACGGCCTGCTGGTCGCCCTGGTCGCCCGGAACAATCCGCTGCTCGCCATCCCGGTGGCGGTGCTGTTCGGCGTGCTGCGGGCCGGCGGCAGCTTCCTGGCCGCCACCGGTGTGCCGTCGTTCCTGGTCGACGTGGTCAAGGCGCTGCTGGTGCTGGCGTTCGTCGCACCCCCGGTGGTGATCGGCATGCTGCGCCGACGTCGCCTGGCCGACCAGCCGGCGGCCCCCACCGCCACCCCGCCGACGCCGACCGCTCCGACGGCTGTTCCGGCGCCGACGGCCCCGGCCGACGGCTCGGCCCCGGCCGGATCGACGGCCCCGGTGCCCGGCCCCCGGAGCACCGCGCCGCCACCGGCGGACCCCGGCGACGCCGGGACCGCCAGCGACAAGGACGCCATGGAAGGCAGGTTGGCATGAGCGCCGCCGACAACATCGCCACCATCCTCTCCAGCGGGGCCCGGCTCACCGTGCCGCTGGCCTTCGCCGCCTGCGGGGAGTACGTCGCCCAGCGCGCCGGCACCCTGAACATCTCCGTCGAGGCGATGATGCTCGGCGCGGCGTTCGGGTCGATCGCGGTCGCCAGCGCCACCGGCAGCGCCACCGTCGGCCTGGTGGCCGGGGCGCTGGTCGGCGTGGCGGTGGCGTTCGTGCACGGCATCCTGTCGCACCGGGTGCAGATCAACACGTTCGTCGTCGGCCTGGTGCTCAACGCCCTGGTGCTCGGCCTGACCAGCTACCTGATCACGGTGAGCACCTTCACCGGCCACCAGGTCTGGCAGGTCGACATCCCGGTGCTGCGGGACATCCCGATCGTCGGCCCGATGCTGTTCGTCCAACGCTGGCCGGTGTACCTGCTGCTGGCGGTGGTCCCGCTGACTTGGTGGCTGGTGGAACGCAGCCGGTGGGGGCTGGAACTGCGGGCGGTGGGGGAGAACCCGCAGGCCGCCGACGTCAGCGGGATCGAGGTCAACAAGCGACGGCGGCAGGCACTGCTCTGGTGCGGGCTGCTCGCCGGGCTCGGCGGGGCGTACCTGGCCGTGGGCGAGGTCGGATCGTTCAACCAGAACATGACCGCCGGCCGGGGCTACCTGGTCATCGCTGCGGTCATCTTCGGGGCCTGGCGGCTCGGCCGGACCCTGATCGGCTGCGTCGTGTTCGGCCTGGCCGACGCGATGCGGCTGGCGCTGCCGGCGTTGGGGGTCACCATGAACTCGCAGCTGCTGATCGCCGCGCCCTACCTGCTGGCGCTGCTGGCGATGCTGGTGTTCGCCACCTCGCACCGCGAGCCCCGGGCACTGGCCCAACCCTTCCAACGCGGCACCACCTGACCGGAAGCTCCGGTCCGCCACGACGGCGCGGCGGCCACCCCCGGCCCGGGGGGTGGCCGCCGCGCCGTCGGTGGTCGTGGGTCGCAACCGCCCCCGGCGGTCGGGCCGACCGGTCCCGGCGGTCGGGAGAGCCGGCGAGCTCGGACAGGGCGGCGGGTCGGGGTCGGCACCTGCGCGCGGCACACCATGACTTTTTGTCACGACCGGTCGTGACAGCCGGACACTTACCCCGCCCCTCGCGCGGTTGATTGGCTGGTTACGCACCACCGGAGCGATCCGGACGCACCGCCGATCCGAAATGAGAACCCCATGCGTAGACCCGTGCGAGTCGTGCTCACCACCGTCGGTGTCCTGGTCGCCCTGCCAGTGCTCCTGCTCGCGACCACCGCCGTGGTGAACGTCGTGGCGACGAAGTCGGAAGCCTCCTCGATCAGCCGGTACGGGCAACTCGTGCCGGTGGACGGCAGGCGGATGAACGTGGTGGTCGCGGGTAGCGGTGCCGAGACGATCGTGCTCCTGCCCGGCCTCGGCACCGCCGCCCCCGCGCTCGACTTCCAGCCGCTGATCGCGCAGTTGGAGAGCACCTACCGGGTCGTCGCGGTCGAACCGTTCGGCACCGGCCTGAGCGACCCCGCCGACACCGACCGCACCGCCGCGAACATCACCCGGGAGGTGCACGGGGCGCTCCGCCACCTCGGCATCGACCGGTACGTGCTGATGGGCCACTCGATCGCCGGGATCTACGCGCTGACCTACGCCGCCAGCTACGCCGACGAACTCGTCGCCTTCGTCGGCATCGACAGCAGCGTCCCCGACCAACCCGGCTGGGACGACCCGATCCCGACCGGGGTGATCGTCGGCCTCAGCCGGCTGGGCGTCACCCGCGCGCTCGCCGCGATCGCCGACGACCCCTACGCGGGCCTGCCCTACGACGAGCGGACCCGGGAACAGCTGAGGCTGCTCACCGCGCGGAACGCGGCGGCCCCGACGATGGTGAACGAGATGGAGTACGCCTCGGCGAACTTCGCCGCTGTCAGCGGGAAGACCTTCCCCAGGGAGCTGCCGGTGCTGCTGTTCGTCCGCTCAGACGATCATGACGTGCCGGGTTGGGTCGCCCTGCACGAGCGGCAGGCGGCGAGCGTCGAGAACGGCCGGGTCGTCCTCCTGGCGGGCGACCACTACCTGCACCACACCCGGTCGGCGGAGATCGCGCAGCAGACCAGGGCCTTCCTGACGCCGCTGTGGCTACGCTGAGCCGGTGACGGACGCCGGCCAGGGTGCCCCACGGGTGACCGCCGACCTCCGGGCGATGCGCCTGTTCACGGTGTTCTCCCTGGGGCTGGGGATGCTCATCGGCGGCCTGGTGCAGGTGCTGCTCGGCGTGGGCACGGTCACCGGGGCGCGGGCGGTCACCCTCCTGGTCACGACGGTCGCCGCCGTCCTGGTCGGCCTGGCCACGATCCCCCTGCTGCTGCACGGCCCCGACGAGGTGTCGCCCCGCCATCCGCTCGTCCCGGTGCTGCTGGCGTTGTCCGGCGCGGTCTGGGTGCTGGCCGTCGTGCCCCCGTTCGCCGGCTGGGGGTGGGCGTTCACCCTGGCGATGGCGGGCGGGGTGCTCAGTTGCCTGGTCCGGGGCCGGTGGCGGGCGGCGGTGATCCTCGGCTGCTGGGCGGTGATCGGCCTCGGCGGGCTGACCGGCGGGCTGACCCCGTCGCGCGTCGGGCCGCCGCCCGACACGGCCGCCGACGCCATCGTGCTCAGCACCCTCGCGGTGTTCACGCTGCTGCCGCTGAGCGCGGTCTGGGTGCTCCAGGTGGTGCTGCGCCTGGAACACGCCCGCCGGCTCGCGTCCGACCTGGCGGTGGCGCGGGAACGGCTCCGGTTCGCCACCGACCTGCACGACATCCAGGGCCACAACCTCCAGGTGATCGCGTTGAAGAGTGAACTGGCGGAACGCCTGCTGCCCGGCCAGCCCGAGCGGGCCGGCCGGGAGATCGCCGAGATCCGCCGGATCGCACGGGTGGCCCTCGACGACACCCGCGCCGTGGTGAACGACTACCGCACCGTCACCGTCGCGGCGGAGGCGCGCAACGCGGCGGCGGTGCTGCGCTCCGCCGGCATCCGATGCACGGCGCGCATCGGGACACCGGACCTGCCGGTGGCCCTCGGCGCGGTGTTCGCCGTCGCGATCAGGGAGGCGGTGACGAACGTGCTGCGGCACAGCCAAGCGACCGAGGCCACCATCGACCTCGTCCACGTCGCGGCGGAGTACCGGCTGACCGTCACCAACAACGCCGCAGCCGCGCCGCGCCGGGGCGGAACGGGCCTGGCCGGTCTCGTCGGGCGGGTCGCGGCCCAGCGCGGGACGGTCGAGACCACCCGCGAGGGGGACACCTTCACGCTGGTCGTCCGCATTCCCGCGCCGGACACCGACCCGCCCGGAGCACAGGAGCCTGCCTCCCCGAGGAGACGACGGAGGACCCGACGGTGATCCGGATCGTGATCGCCGACGACGAGGAACTCATCCGGGGCGCGCTCGTGGCGCTGCTCTCCCTGGAGGCCGACATCGAGGTCGTCGCGGACGTCGCCGACGGCGAGGCCGCGGTCGCGGCGGCCGTCGCCCACCGCCCCGACCTGACCCTGCTCGACCTTGAGATGCCCGGACTCGACGGGGTCGACGCGGCCCGCCGCCTGCTGCGGCTCGTCCCGACGCGGGTCGTCATCGTCACCCGACACGCCCGACCGGGGACGTTGAAGCGGGCGCTGAGCGCCGGGGTACACGGCTTCGTGCCGAAGTCCACCCCGGCGTCGGAGCTGGCCAGGATCATCCGGTCGGTCGCCGCCGGGGAGCGCTACATCGACGCCCGCCTCGCCGCGTCGGCGCTCACCGAGCAGGAGAGCCCGCTGACGGCCCGGGAGACCGACGTGCTGCGACTGACCCGGGACGGCCTGCCCACCAAGGAGATCGCACGGCAGCTCGGCCTGGCCCACGGCACCGCCCGCAACCACATCTCGTCCGCGATGACCAAACTGGACGTCGATTCGCGTACGGCCGCCGCCACGATCGCCTGGGAACAGGGCTGGATCTGAGCACCCGTCGCCCGATCCCTGCCGGTCCATCGAGACAGGGCGGTGCGATGGCGCTCGGGAAGGGCCGCCATACAATCACGGTAAGGCGGAGCGCCAGGCCGAGACTCCGACACCGGTGTGAGGGAGGGGTCAGGATGTTCGGCAGGATGTTTGGCGCGATGATCGGCAGGATCATCGGTTAGACGAACAACCTCAGCGGTCAGGTGGACCAGCTCAGGCCCGACCTGAGTCGGGAATCGCTGGGGGTCGGGCCTGACTTCCCCGGGATCGCCCCGAACCCGCTGATGAGCAGCGAGGCGCGGAAGCGCAACGCGGAACTGCGTACGGGGGTGCTCGCGCTCGGCGTTCTCGTCGACTGGCGGGAGGTGAACAGCAACCCTCGCGTGGTCCTCATGTTCGACGTGGAGACCGCCGACGGCATCTCGTTCCGCGGTGTCGCAGACGAAGGCCTCACGATCACCGAGCTCACCCGACTCGCCCCGGGGCAGACGTTGCCCGTGCGCTACCGGCCGGCCGTCATGGACCACTACGTCGCCCTTGCCCGGGACGTGGACCCCGCCCGGGTGCGGCAGCTCGCTGACGAGATCGCGCGCCGCAAGCGGACCTGATCCGAAGCCACTGGGCGTTCTTCAGCTGGCTTTGTGCTGGTGGGGGCGGGTTCAGGTGCCCCGACAGATCTTCTCCGCAGCGGACACCTTGTCACGGAGAACGTGGCCAGAACCGAGTTACCGGAGCTGCCAGCGTCTTCCGGAATCGCTGCACCCGGACATGCTGAAGTCGTTGTCGAGGCTGTCCGGCTCTGGGCCAGACTCATGTCCATCCGGGGCCACTTGACGTGGTGAAGTTGCCGCTGGTATGCCCCCGCTGGGCAGCACCAACCCGAGATTTCGTCGCTTCCCTGTTCCTGTTGACCTCACCCCGGTCTACACAGTCACCAGAAGAGGGGTTATGCGGTGGCGGAACGGTCGGTAGCGTTCACGTGACGGCGGCCGGTGGGCCGGTGGGCCGGTGGTGCATCCCGTACTGACGAGGAGGTCGGGGTGGATTCCTTGCCGGAGTTGACGTTCGGGCAGCGGCTAAAGGTCTACCGGGAGCGTTCCGGGAAGACCCGCGCGGTGCTGGGTGGACTGGTCGGCCGCAGCGCCGAGTGGGTCAAGGCGGTGGAGACCGATCGCATCCTGCCGCCACGCATCCACATGTTGGACCGGATCGCGCGTGCCCTCAAGGTCGACGTCTCCGTCCTCGCTGGCGAGCTGGGCAACCGGTCGGCGGTGGTCAACGGTCCCGAGCACCCGGCGCTGGCGTCGGTGCGGGACGCGGTCAACCGCTTCGCGATCCCCCGGGATGCTCCGCCCGAATCGTTGTCCAGCCTCTGTGAGCGGCTTGCGGCGGCGTGGCGGGCGCGTCACCAGGCATCGGACCACCGGACGGTGCTGGGGACGTTGCTGCCCGGGCTGCTGCGGGATGTGCAGCACGCCGCGTTGGCGTACGAGGGCACGGAGCGGCGACAGGCCCAGGCGTTGTTGGCCGAGACACTCGGGGCGGTGCAGATGTTCCTGGCCTACCAGCCCGCCGCCGAGCTGATCTGGCGGGTTGCGGATCGGGCGATGGTGGCGGCACAGGAGTCGGGCGACCCCGAGGCCATCGCCCGCGCGGGGTGGTTCCTGGGGCAGGTGCACCGCGACACCGGCGACTGGGACACCGCGATGGCGGTGACGTTGGACGTGCTGTCGGCTCTGGAGTCCCGGGCGACCGAGGGAGGAGCGGGTCTGCTGGCGTTGTGGGGGGCACTGAACTTCGAGGCCGCGTACACCGCCGCCCGGGCGGGAGAGGAGGGCCGGGCGTGGCGGTACTGGGACCGTGCGGACCGGGCCGCGCAAAGACTGCCGTCGGGCTTCTACCAGCCACAGACGTCGTTCTCCCGGGTCATCATGGGCGCTCATGCGGTGACCGTGGCGGTGGAGTTGCAGAAGTCCGGCGAAGCGGTGCGACAGGCGCGTCGCCACGAGGCGGCGGCGATTCCGTCGAGGCCACGCCGGGCGCGGCATCTGATCGAGGTGGCGCGGGCGCACTACGGAAAGGGCGACAAGGAGGCTGTCGTAGCGAGGCTCCGGCAGGCGTACGAGTCGGCCCCGGAGACGATCCGTTTCAACGGGTACGCCCGACAGATCACCCTGGATCTGCTCGACGGTCCACGGTCCACCCGCGACGAGGCCCGCGACCTCGCGGTGAAGGTCGGCCTCGTCCCGTGAACCGGGGGTAGAAACCCTACCCATTCCTCGTGGTCACCGTACGTAACGTCTTCCGCACGGGATGCGGCGGGCGGTGCGACGTCGCCTGGTCGCCGCGTCCCCCTCAGCACGGGGTCGAACGATGCCCCGTGATCCGGCGCGGCGGGACCTTCCGAGCACACCGTCGCGCCCTTTTCCGAAGGGGACGCAGGTGGATAGCACGGACAGGGGTCGGGGTGGAAGCCGGGGTGAGGAGATCCAGGCGGCGGAGCGGGAGGCGGCGCGGCAGCGGCTTCTCGCGCAGGCCGAGGCGGAGCGGATACCGGTGGAGGAGACGACCCGGGCGCTGCCGGATCGGCGGTGGCGTGGTGGACGGTAGCGAGATGCTGCCGGTGGGGCGGCGGGTGGCGTACTGGCGGGGGCGGCGCAGGTTGTCGCAGCAGGTGTTCGCCGACCGGTTGGGCAAGTCGAAGAGCTGGGTGGACAAGGTGGAGCGGGGTGTCCGCACCCTGGACAAGGTGTCCACCCTCCAGGACATCGCCGGAGTGTTGCGGATCGACACGAGCGTGCTGCTCGGTCGGGACGTCCCGCCGGCCGAGGTTACCGGGCAGGTCGAGGGGGTGGGGCGGGTCCGGGAGGCGCTCTCGACGTACGACGTCGTGGTGGGTCGGCCGACAGCGCCGGGTAAGGCATTGTCGGCGGACCGGCTGGCGCGGGAGGTCAGCCTCGCCTGGTCCACGTTCCAGCACGCCCGGTATCCGCCGCTGACCGGGATGCTCCCGGGCCTGGTGGTCGCCGCGCAGCGGGTCCACGCGGACGATCCCGTGGCGGGGCGGTCGGTGCTGGTGCAGGCGTACCGGCTCACCGCGTCGTTGCTGGTCAAGCTCGGTGAGCTGGATCTGGCGTGGTTGGCCGCCGACCGGGCGATGTCGACCGCTACCGGTGACGCGGTGTTGGTGGCCACCGTCACCGTGCAACTCGGCCAGGTGCTGCGTGCCTCGGGGCGGGCTCGGATGGCCAGGTCGACGGCGCTTGCTGCCGCGTACCGGATAGCCCCGCCCGACCTCGACGACGCGCCGGCTGCGGAGCTGTCGCTGTGCGGGACGCTGGTGGTGCAGGCGGCATTGGCCGCCGCCCGGGACGGCGACGACCACACCACGGCCGAGTTGCTCGACGAGGCCGCCGGCATGGCCGCCCGGGTCGGTGACGGCCATGACCACCACCGGACCGCGTTCGGGCCGGTCGCGGTGGACCTGGCGCGGGTCGCCGCCGCCCTCGACCTGGGCGACGCCGGTACGGCGGTGGTGTGGCACGAGAAGACAGTCGCCCGTGACGGCTGGCGGTGGCTACCCGCCGAACATCGCGCCGCGCACCTGCTCGACGCCGCCCGCGCCTACCTGCACGTCGGCGACCCGGGCAACGCCGCCCGCGCCCTGCTCGCCGCCGAGCGCACCGCCCCCGACGAGGTACGCTACCGGCCCGCCGCCCGTGCGGTCCTCACCCAGGTGGCCCACGACCCACACGCCCCCGCCACGATCGTCCAACTCGCCGCCGCCCTCACGGTGAGTTGAGCATGACCGCGCCGTTCCTGTCCCTGGCCCAGATCCGCAACCGCCTCACCCTCCAGGCCCGCCACGCCCTCCGCGACCACCGCGACAGCCCACATCCCGCTACTCGCGATCCGCTCCCCGCCTCCGCTCCCCGCACCCCGCGCGCTGCCTCCGCAACCCGCACCCCGCGCGCTGCCTCCGCTCCCCGCACCCCACTCCGCGCCGCCACTCCCGGCGACCCACTCACCGCCTCCGACACCCGCTGCCCGCTCTGCGGTGCCGTCGCCGGCCGGCAAGATCGTGCTACTTCCTGGTTGTAGTGGCCTCCGGGCGCAGCGAGGCCACTACAACCATGTTCGAGTGTGATCTTGCGAGGTGGACCGCGCCGGACGTCCGCCGGAAGCCGCCGGTACCGGCACGGGCGACGGCACCGGCGACGCGACCGGGATCGGCGGCGTCAGGGGGCGGCGGTGTCAGGGGCGGCGGCGCGCAGGGTGGGGGCGGTGGCGTCAGGGGCGGCGGCGCAGGGTGGGGTCGGTCAGGGCGGGCACCCGGTAGCCGGCGTCGGCCGGGTTGACGTCGTGGCCCGGCTGGACCAACGCGTCGATCCGGTCCAGCACGTCGGCCGGCAGCCCGGCCGGCTCCCCGGCGGGTAGCTGGCTGCGGAGCTGGGCGAGGGTGCGCGGCCCGATGATGGCGCTGGTCACCGCCGGGTGGCTCAGCACGAAACCGAGCGCCAGCTCGATCAGCGTCAGGCCGCTCTCGTCGGCGAGCGTGGCCAGCTCGTCGACCAGGGCGAGCTTGCGGTCCCGGGCGGCGGCGTCGCGGAAGTCGAAGTGGTCGCCGTTGCGCCCGGCGCGGGAGTCGGCGGGTACGGCCGTCGACCGGTACTTGCCGGTCAGCCAGCCGCCGTTGAGCGGGCTGAACACCAGCACGCCGAGCCGGTACCGCTCGCTGGTGGGCAGGACGGCGGCCTCGACGCCCCGGGTCAGGATCGAGTAGCCGAGCTGTTCGGTGGTGAAGCGTTCCCGGTGCCGGCGTTCGGCCGTCCACTGCGCCTCGACGATCTGCTCGGCGGGAAACGCCGAGGTGCCGATCATCCGGACCTTGCCCTCCCGGACCAGGTCGGTCAGCGCGCCGAGGGTCTCGTCGACGTCGGTCAGCGGGTCGGGGCGGTGCACCTGGTAGAGGTCGATCCAGTCGGTGCCCAGCCGGCGCAGGCTGCCCTCCACCGCCTGCCGGATCCAGCGACGGGAGTTGCCCCGCCGGTTGCGGTCGTCCCCCATCGGCTCGTGGAACTTGGTGGCCAGCACCACGTCGTCGCGCCGGCCACGCAGCGCCCGGCCGAGGATCTCCTCGGATTCGCCGTGGGCGTACACGTCGGCGGTGTCGACCAGGTTGATCCCGGCGTCGAGCGCCTCGCCGACGATCCGGTGGCACTCCTGCTCGTCGGTGTTGCCCCAGGCGCCGAACATCATCGTGCCCAGGCAGAGGGTGCTGACCTCGACCCCGGTCCCGCCCAGTCTGCGGTACTGCATGATCCGATCGTCCTCCCGTACGCGGTGTGTCCCCACGCTGACACGGCGACCGGCCGCCGACACCGTCCCGGCGCGTCGAACCCGGCGTGCCGGCTTTGTGTCCCCGGCACATCGACCCGGCCGCCGAACAGTGAATAGGCTGGTGGACGCGATAGCGATGGACATTTCGGTACGGTGGAGGTAACAGTGGCGACCGGTCTGACCCAAGCCCGATGGACGCACGTGGCGTTGCCCACCGGCGACCTCGACAAGGCGATCTCCTTCTACACCACGCTCACCCCGCTGGTGGTCGTGGAGCGGTTCGCCGACGCCGACGGGGAGAGTGTGTGGCTCTCCAACGACAAGCAGGTCGAGACCCCGTTCGTGCTGGTGCTCGTCTCCTTCAACAAGGACAAGGGCGGCCAGCTCGGTCTGCTGCACCCGTTCGCGCACATCGGCATCGAGGTGCCGCAGCGGTCGGACGTCGACGAGATCGCCGGGCGGGCCCGCGAGCTGGGCTGCCTGCACTGGGAGCCGCGGCAGATGCCGCCGCCGGTCGGCTACATCTGCGCGCTGAAGGACCCCGACGGCAACGTCATCGAGATCTCCCACGACCAGCAGGTCTTCGACACCGTGCGGCGTCGGTGGGGGAGCTGACCGCAGCGTCCACCCGCGCCGCCGTCCAGCGGTACCTGGCGGCGTTGAACGCCCACGACGCCGTCGCCGTCGCCGGCTGCGTCAGCGCCGACTTCGTCAACGAGCACACCGCCGCCCTCGGCCGGACGGTGGTCGGCCGGTCCCGGTACCGGGCCCGGCTCGACGGTTTCCTGGCCGAGTTCGTCGACCTGCGGTACGAGGTGGAGGAGCTGCTCGCCGACGGTGACCGGGCGGCGGTGGCGTACCGGATGTCGTTCCGGTTGGCCTCCGCCGGTCGGGCACCGGTACGTATCCGCGGCGTGTTCCGGTTCCGGGTCGACGCCGACGGCCTGATCGCCCACCGGGTCGACTACTGGGACAGCGGCGAGGTCCACCGTCAGCTCGCCGACGCCACCGGTCCGCCGCCCGTCCCCGGTTCGGGGGCGGGCGGCCCGGCGTGACCCGGCCCGCGCCGCCGGGCTCCCGGGATCCCGGCGGTGAACGGCCCCGCTGAGGCCCGTTTCCCACCGGGATCCCCCGGGGTGTCCGACGTCGGTGGTGTCCGTGTCGCCGGATGCGCTCCGTGCTCGGTAGAGTTCGCCTTCCGGTGGACGGCGGCGAGTGCGAGGTGACGTGGTGACGGGCGGAGTCGATGAGCCGGCCGGTGACGCGCCGGCGATCCAGACCGTGCAGCGGGCCGCCACCATCCTCCAGGCGTTCTCCGTCGAGCGGCCCCGGCTCACCCTGGCCGAGCTGACCGCCGACCTGGCCATCAGCCGGGCCACCGCGCACCGGTACGCCCGCGCGCTGCGCGCGGCCAACCTGCTGCGCTTCGACGTGGCCACCGCCACCTACACGCTGGGTCCGCAGATCCTGGCCATGGAGGCCGCCGCCCGCGCGGCGCTGCCCATCGTCACCGCCGCCGAGCCGCACCTCGACCGGCTCACCCGGTTGACCAACCAGACCTCGGTGCTCAGCGTGTGGAACGGCGAGGCCCCGACGGTGGTCCGCTGCATGGACAACACCAGCGGTGACGTGCGGTTGAGTGTGCGCACCGGGTCGCCGTTGGATCTGCTGCGCTCGGCGCAGGGCCGGGTGTTCTGCGCCTACCTGTCGCCCGCCGAGGCGCCCGCGGTGGCCCGCCAGTTGCGGCTGTCGGCGGGGTTGCGGGCGGTCGTCGAGCAGGTCCGCCGGGACGGTTTCGCGGTCAACTCCCCGGAGGACTTCGGGGTACGGGTGCTCGCCGCGCCGGTGTTCGAGCGTACCCAGGTGGTGGCCGCGCTGGCGGTGCTGGGGACCAGCACGGCGCTGTCCGGCGCGGTGGAGGCCGCTGCGGCGGACAGCCTGCGGCTGGTGGCCCGGGAGCTGTCCGAGGCGCTCGGCGCGAGCTGACGCGGGCGGGGCACACCGGGCCGGCTACCCGGCCGGCGCGGGGTAGGGCCGCTGCGGCAGGTCAGCGGCTGCCGTTGCCGCCGGCCGGCGGGTGCTGGCCGTTGCCGTGCGGGTGGTGGCCGTTGCTGCTGCCCAGCTCGGCGGTCACCACGGCGGCGGCGCGTTGCAGGGCGATGGCGAGCGTGCTGTCGGTGCCCTCGGGGACCGAGGTGGTGGTGCCGACGATGGCCATGGCGGCGATCAGGGTGCTGCCCCGGAAGATCGGCGCGGCGATGCTGCGGACCCCGTTGGCCGAGGGCGTGTTGGCCGAGATGCCGGTACGTCGGATCTTGTCGACCTCCCGGCGCAGCTCGGCGGAGGCCGCGATCTCGTCGGCCAGCCCCGGCACGTCGGCTTCGGGGAGGAAGGCGCAGAACACCCGGCCCTGGGCGGACTCGGTGCGCGACAGCCGGGAGCCGGTGCGAACACTGACCCGGATGACCCGGTCGGTGTTGTCGTCGGCGCGGACCACCACGGCGGTGTCGCCGTCCCAGACGCTGAGCACGACGGTCTCGTCGATCTCGCGGACGAGCTGCTGCATGCGCGGGCCGGCGATGCTGATCACCGGCATCGCCGCGCGGGCGGCGGCGGAGAGGGTGAGGATCTGCGGACCGAGGGAGTAGAGTCCCTCCCGCTCGTCGTAGCGCAGCAGGTTGCTCTCCCGCAGCGCCTTGGTGTAGCGGTGCGCGGTGGCCTTGCTGGTGCCGAGGCTGGCGGTGAGTTCGTTGAGGCTCAGGCGCGGACGGGCCGCGGTGAACGCGTTCAGGATGACCGCCGCGCGCTGCACGGTCTGGATCGCCGGTGAGCTGGGGTCAGCGCTCTTGACCGGCGAAGGGGCATCGTCCGCCATCTGGATTCCTTTGTGCGCAGAGTGAGACAGTATCATGGCATATGACACCTCAGCCTGTCGATGCCTGCTGGTGCCGCAGGGCGATGTCCGCGTACAGTCGGGCGAAACGCACCAGTTCCGCCATCGCGTACCGCTCCCGGCGGGGGTCGGCCGGGTCGGGTGGCAACGCCGGGGGGCCGAGCCGGACGGTGGGCACCCCCCGGCCGCGGAGCACCACCCCGTCGGTCGACCCGGTCCAGCCGCGTAGCGGGGTAGGCGGTCGCCCGTGGGCGGTGCGCCACGCGGCGTCGGCGTGCCGGCAGATCGCGGCGTCGGGCGCGGTGGCGGCCGACGGGTGGACCGGGTGACCGGCGACGGCCAGCCCGCAGCCGGCCAGCGGCGTGTCCCGCAGCCGCCGGGCCAGTGTCGCCCGTAGCGCGTCGGTGATCTCCGCCGGGTCGTCGCCGGGTACGGTGGTCAGGTAGAGGTGGAGGTCCACCGCCCCGGGCAGCAGGTCGGGTTTGCCCGGCTGGCCGGCGCGGACCGCCCCGAGGCCCAGCTCGGGGCCGACCAGGGCGTCCGGGTCGGTGCGGCGGGCCAGGTGGGCGCGGCGGAAGTCCTCCAGCGCCTCGACGACCACCCCGAGGTGGGCGAGCAGCCCGCCGGGGGGCGTGGCGGTGTCCCGGAACAGCGCCGGATGGAAGCCGCTGGACAGCCGTACCCGCAGGAACATCGCCCCGGGCTCGGCGGTGAGGATGCCCGGCGGGCTGGTCTTGGCCACGATCGCGGCGGCCGGCGGCGGCCGGTCGCGCAGGTGGTGGAGTACGCCGCCGGTGGTGGGGGCCGGCGCGACGCCGTCGTCCGGCCCGGCGTCGGGGTCGTGCCGGTGGGTGCCGGTGGCGGCGAGCAGCAGGGTCAGCCGGTGCGGGCGGCCGGCGGCCCGGCAGGCCTCGGCCGCGGCGGCGTAGCCAACCAGGGCGGCGGCCGCCGCCGCCCGCGCCACCCCGAGGCCGGAGCCGCTGACCACCTCCCCGTCGGGTCCGGGCAGGTCCAGCGCCGGGGCGGGGGTACGCCGGCCGGTGATCGGGGCGTCGAAGTCCGCCGCGTCGGTCAGCGAGGTGTCCAGGTGTGAGTAGATCAGCAGCTCGGGGTGCTCGCCCCGGCTGGATCCGCCGACGAGGTTGGCGCTGTCCGGCGTGGCCGCCGTGCGCGGGAGTGGGTCGACCCGCCAGGACAGCGCCGGCCACCGGGCGGCGGCCCAGTCGGCGACCCGGTGCGCGGTGGCCCGCTCGCGGCCGTACGGGCTCGGCTGCGCGGCGAGCGCCGCCAGGGCGTCGAGCAGGGTCGCCGGGTCGATCGCCTGGTCGGCGGCGTGGCGCAGCGTCGCCGGTACCTCGTCGGCCATCCCCGCTCCTCGGTCGGCATGACTTCATTCAAGATGACGTCTCGTATGTTGACATACTCTGCGCCAAGTCTCTAGCGTGGCCTCACACCAACGACACCGCCCCGTATCCGGCGACGTCGCGGAACGGGCCCGGCACACCGCACCGGCCACGCCCGCCCGTACCTGCCGCGTCGCACCGGAGACGGCTGGCCGACCGAACCGCAGGAGGACCGATGACCTACGTGGTCACCGACGAATGTGTGGACGTACAGGATCGGTCCTGCGTCGAGGAATGCCCGGTGGACTGCATCTACGAGGGCGACCGGATGATGTACATCAACCCGGACGAGTGCGTCGACTGCGGGCGCTGCGAGCCGGTCTGCCCGGTCACCTCGATCTTCCACCTCGACGACCTGCCCGCCGACCGGGCGCGCTTCGGGCCGATCAACGCGGAGTTCTTCACCGAGATCGGCACCCCGGGCGGCGCCCGCAAGATCGGCCGGGTCGGCCACGACCACCCGGCCATCGCGGAAAGCGCCGGCTGATGGCCGAACGGCACGAGGTCGACCTCGCGATCATCGGCGCCGGCCCGGCCGGGCTCTACGCCACCTACTATGCCGGCTTCCGCGGGATGAGCGTGGCGGTGATCGACTCGCTGCCCGAGGCGGGCGGGCAGATCGCCGCCCTCTACCCCGAGAAGGCGATCTACGACATCGCCGGGCTGCCCGCCGTCCGGGGCCAGGAACTCGTCGACGCCCTGCTCACCCAGGCGGCCACCGCCAAGCCGACGTTCCTGCTCGGGCAGAGCGCCGTCGAGCTGACCTGCGCCGAGGACCACGTGCTGATCGGCACCGACACCGGCACCCAGGTCCGGGCGGCGGCGGTACTGCTGACCGCCGGCATCGGCACCTTCACCCCCCGGGAACTCCCCGTCGGCAACGACCACCTCGGCCGGGGGCTGCGCTACTTCGTGCCCCGGCTGGAGGAGCTCGCCGGCCAGGAGGTCGTCGTGGTCGGCGGCGGCGACTCGGCCGTCGACTGGGCGCTGGCCCTGGAGCCGTACGCCCGCAGCGTCACCCTGGTGCACCGCCGGCCGCAGTTCCGCGCCCACGAGCACAGCGTCAGCCAACTGCACGACTCCACCGTGCGGGTGCTCACCCCGTACGAGGTCTGCGGGATCGACGGGGAGCAGACCGTCGAGGCGGTGCACCTGGCCGAGGTGCGCGGCGAGGGCCGGGAGACACTGCCCGCCCAGGCGGTGGTGGCCGCGCTCGGGTTCATCGCCGACCTCAGCGCGATGGAACGGTGGGGACTGGAGATGCGCCGCCGGCACGTCGCCGTGGACCGGTCGATGCGGACCAACCTGCCCCGGGTCTTCGCCGCCGGCGACATCACCGACTACGACGGCAAGGTCCGGCTGATCTCGGTCGGCTTCGGCGAGGCCGCCGCCGCCGTCAACAACCTGGCCCCGCTGGTCAACCCGGCGCTCGGCACCGTCCCCGGTCACTCCTCGGACGCGGCATGACCGCCCCCGCGCCCGCCGACGTGCACCTGGTCGCCACCCGGTACGGGCTGGGCCGGATCACCGGCGACGACGTCGAGCTGCTCGACCTGCCCTACCCGGACGTGGCGGCCCTGCTGCGCGCCGGCCTCGGGCTCGCCCCGGCCGCCGAGGCCCGGGTCCGCCGCCGGCTGCCGCTGGCGACCCTGGTCGACGACCTGCGTCCACCGCTGGCCGGCACCCGCGCCGTGTGGGGGGTCGGGCTGAACTACCACTGCAAGGCCCGGACCACCGGCCGCGCCCTGCCCACCCAGCCGGTGCTCTATCTCAAGTCGCCCAGCGCCGGTTCCGGCCCGGGACAGACCGTGCCGCTGCCCGGCTCGGTCAGCAGCCAGCCCGACTACGAGGGCGAGGTCGCCCTCGTCGTCGGTGCGCGGATGCACCACACCCCGGCCGGGCAGGTCTGGGCGCACCTCGCCGCCGTCACCGCGGCCAACGACCTGACCGCCCGGGACGTGATGGTCGCCACCGGCAATCCCACCCTGGCCAAGAGCTTCCCCGGCTTCGGCGCGCTGGGGGCCTCGGTGCTCGGCCTGGGCGCGGTTGCCGACCGCGAGGCCATCGGGGTGCGCACCACCGTCAACGGCGAGCTGCGCCAGCAGGCCAGCACCGCCGATCTGATCTTCCCGGTGCCCGACCTGCTCGCCTGGATCTCCCGGTACGTGGTGCTGGAGCCCGGTGACGTGGTGCTCACCGGCACCCCGACCGGCACCGGCCAGGACCGGGGCTGCTTCCTGAGCCCCGGCGACCTGGTGGAGGTCACCGTCGCGGGGGTGCTGCCCCTGCGTACCCGGTTCCGTGCCGAGGGCCCGGACCACGCCGCGCCGGCCGCCCCCGGGGCGACCACGGTCAGCGCGTCGACCCACCCGCTTCGCACAGAGAGCCCGATGTCATGAGTGAGAATTCCGACCGGTACGACCTGGTGCTCGCCGGTGGTCAGGTGTTCGACGGCGAGACCGGCGCGAGCCGGGTCGCCGACGTCGCGGTCAGCGGCGACCGGGTGGCCCGGATCGCGCCCGGCCTCGCCGCCGCCGCCGACCGGGTGGTCGACTGCACCGGCCAGTACGTGCTGCCCGGCCTGGTCGAGGCGCACACCCACATCTTCGCCGAGGTCTCCAAGGTGGGTGCCCCGCCGGACGAGGCGCACCTGCACCGGGGCGTGGTGGCGGCCTGTGACGCCGGCACCGTCGGCGCGTCCACCTTCGCCGCGTTCGAGAAGTACGTCGCCGAGCCGGCCCGGATGCGGCTGGTGAACTTCCTCAACGTCTCGGTGCTCGGCCTGATCGACTTCCGGTTCGGTGAGCTGATCAACCCGGGGACGCTGGTTCCCGAGGACGCGCTGGCGGTGGCCGAGGCGAACCCGCACCGGGTACGCGGCTTCAAGATCCGGCTCTCCGAGGACGTCGTCGGCCTGGACTGGCGTCCGCTGCTCAAGCGGTCCCTGGCGTTGGCCGCCGAGGCGGGCCTGCCGCTCATGATCCACATCGGCGAGACGCCGGAGCCGCTGCCGGTGATCCTGCCCCTGCTGCGCCCCGGCGACGTCGTGGCGCACTGCTACACCGGCAAGCCGTACGGCATCCTCGACGACGGCACCGTGCTGCCCGAGGTCTACGCCGCCCGGGAGCGCGGGGTGCTGTTCGAGTCCGCCCACGGCAAGAGCAACCTCAGCTTCGCCGTCGCCCGGCCGGCGATCGAGCAGGGCTTCCTGCCCGACGTGGTCACCTCCGACACCAGCGCCCGCAACTGGCGCGGCCCGGTCTTCGACCTGGTCACCAGCATGGCCAAGCTGCGGGCGATGGGGATGACCCTGGAGCAGCTGGTGCCCCGGGTGACCTCCGCGTCGGCCCGGCTGACCGGCCTGGACGCCGAGGGTTACGGCACCCTGGTCGAGGGCGGCCCGGCCCACGTCACCGTGCTGGCCGAGGCCGAGGAGGCGGTGCTGCCCGACGCCGCCGGCAACCGGATCACCGCGCCCCGGCTGGAGCCGAGCGTGGTGCTGCTCGCCGGCGAGCAGGTGCCGACCGTGCCGTGGCGCGGCCTGCCCGCCACCGGGGCGTGACCCGCTGATGTCCGCCGTGGAGCCGCCCCCGCCGGGGCGTGCGCCGCAGCTGTCCGCCGGGTCGACACCACCGGTGTCCGCCGGGCCGCCGGCAGCGGGGGCGGCGTGCGCCGACCCGACGCCGAGCACCGGCGTGCACGCCGACCCGACGCCGTCCACCGGCGTGCACGCCGCCCGGGCCCGGCTGCGGGGCACGTTGCGCGACGGCGGGCAGCTCGTCGGCACCTTCGTCAAGCTGCCCGGGGCCGACGTGATCGCGTTGGCCGCCCGCTCCGGCCTCGACTTCGTGGTGATCGACCTGGAGCACTCCGGGCTGGACGAGCGGACCGCCACCGACCAGCTCCGGTTCGCCGCACTGGCCGGGCTGCCGGCGCTGGTCCGGGTGCCGGCGGTGGACCCCGGCCAGGTCAACCGACTGTTGGAGGCCGGAGCCGTCGGGGTGCAGCTGTCGACCGTCCGCCGCCGGGCCGACGTCGAGGAGCTGCGCGCGGCCAGCCGGTACGCCCCGCACGGGCGGCGCAGCATCAGCCTGGCCCACCCGTCCGCCGGCTACGGCGCCGACGGGCTCGACCGGTACCTGGCGGCGGAGGCCGGGCACCCGCCCGTCCTGGTGGCGCAGATCGAGACGGCGACCACCGACGACCCGCTGCCCGCCCTGCTGACCGGGGTGGACGTGGGCTTCGTCGGCACCACCGACCTGGCGGTGAGCCTGGGCCTGTCGACCACCGACGACCCGGGGCCGCTGCTGCGACGCACCGGGGACGTGGCCGACGCGGCCCGCACCACCGGTGCCGTCCTCGGCGGCTGGGTCGCCGAGCGCTCCGCCGGGGCGCTGGGTCGGTACGGCCTGACCGACGCGCGGTACCTGGTCGTCGGCTCGGACCTGCACCTGCTCGGCACCGGCCTGCGTCGGCTCGCCGCACCCGCCTGATCCGCCTGAGAAGGGACGCGTTCACATGCTCAATCCGCAGCTGTACGGCATCTCGGTCAACTGGGACGACATTCCGGCCACCGACGTCCGGCCCGGGGTGCGCCGCAAGGTCTACGCCACCGACGAGGTCCTCTTCGCCTGGCACGAACTCAGCGTCGGGATGGACCTCAACCCGCACCACCACGACGACTTCGACCAGCTCGTGCTGATCCTCGGCGGCCGGTGCAACTACTACGTCGACGGGGTGCCGCACCCGATGGGACCGGGGTCGTTGCTGCTGGTGCCGCGCGGCGCGGAGCACTACATCGAACCGACCGAGGGTCCGTGCATCAACGTGGACGTCTTCGCCCCGCCCCGGGCGGACTTCCTGCCGCACGCCTGGCGTCCCGGGCAGGGCTGACCCGATGACCGACATCGTCGTGGTGGGCAGCCTCAACGTGGACGTGGTGGTGCCGCTGCACGAGCTGCCCGCCGCCGGTCAGACGGTGCTCGGTTCGGCCGACCACCGGCGGACCGGCGGCGGCAAGGGCGCCAACCAGGCGGTCGCCGCAGCCCGGCTGGGCCGCCGGGTGGCGATGGTCGGCGCGGTCGGCATCGACGCCGACGGGGACTGGCTGCTCGGGCTGCTCGCCGCCGAGGGGGTGGTCACCGACGCGGTGCTGCGCGCCCCGCGCCCCACCGGGCAGGCGATCGTGCTGGTCACCGACGACGGCGACAGCACCATCGCGGTGAGTTCGGGGGCGAACATGTGGCTCGCCGCCGAACACCTGACCCCGCTGCGGCAGCTGATCGGGTCGGCGCGGGCGGTGCTGCTGCAACAGGAGGTCGACGCCGCGGTGGTGGCCGAGGCGGTCCGGGCCGCGGAGGGCCTGGTGGTGCTCAACCCCGCCCCGGCCCGTCCGGTCGACCCGGCGACCCTGGCCCGGGTCGACGTGCTGGTGCCCAACCGGGGTGAGCTGGCGGCCCTGGCCGGCGTCCGGCTCCCGGTCGGCGCTGCCGGCACCGACGACCTGGTCGCGATGGCCCGCACCCTGGGTACCCGGGGGCCGGTGGTGGTGACCCTCGGCGGCGACGGCGCGCTGGTGGTGACCACCGACCGGCAGTGGTTGGTGCCGGCCGAGCAGGTCGACGCGGTGGACGCCACCGGGGCCGGGGACACCTTCTGCGCCGCCCTGGCCGACGCGCTGCTCGACGGCGCGGCGATCGACGAGGCGGCCCGCTGGGCGAGCCGGGCGGCGGCGGTCACCGTCACCCGGCCGGGGGCGATGGCCGCCGCGCCGCGTCGCGCCGAGGTGCCCACCGCAGCCTGACCTGTCCGCCTCTTCTCCCGATCCTGCCGCCCGTCGTGCCGTCTGCGACGACGGGGCGGCCCGGCTCCGGCCGGCCGCGCGTCGCCCCCGGTCTGTCCCGGCCGGGGGCGGCGGCGTGGCCCCGGTGCCGGGCGGACCGGGGCTGAGTTCGCCGCGCGTCCGGGGCGGAGGCCGCCGGGTGTCCGGGGCGGTAGCGGGTCCGCCGGTGACCTTCCGGCCCGGCCGGTGGCGCGGTGCCACCGGCCGGGTGAGTGCCGTCGGTCAGAAGTGGGCCGGGAAGTCGGCCTTGCGGATCAGGCAGTGGATGCCCTTCACCCCGTCGACGACCTGGCTGACCTCGAAGTCGGCGGCGGCGCTCAGGTAGGCCAGGGCGGTCTGCGGGGGCATGCCCTGGGTGCGGACGAGGAAGTCGACGGCGGCCCGGACGGCCCGCCGCATCGCCTCGTCGAGGTCGGCGTGCAGGCCGACCGGCAGCCAGTGGGTGGCGGTCTCGCCGAACGGCCCGTCGACGGCCCCGAGCAGGCCACCGGCCTGTGCCTGGGGGATCACCGACAGCCGCAGGGTGGCCCGCAACGGTGCCTCCAGGGCGGTCAGCGCCACCTCGCCGTCGCCCTGGGCGTAGTGCGGGTCACCGGCGTAGAAGCCGGCCCCGGGCAGTTGCACCGGCAGGTAGAGGGTCGAGCCGACCTGCAACTCGTTGATGTCGAGGTTGCCGCCGAACGCGCCGGGCGGCACCGAGTGGACCGGCTCGTCGGTGTCCACGGCGACCCCCATCAGGCCCAGGAAGGGGGCCAGCGGGAAGCGGGCCGCCCGGCCGTCGCCGTACGGCAGGGTGCCGAACAGCCGGCCGCCGTGGTGGATCACCTCGGTGAAGTGGCTGACGGTGCCGTACTCCCGGGGGCCGTCGCCGTCCGGGCCGGTGTCGGTGGGGGTGAGCGGGTACTCCCCGGGCAGTGCGCCGTAGCCGTGCCGGCTGCTGATGAAGCCGTAGGGGGCGCGGACGAGCAGGTCGACGACCTCGACCCGGAGCAGGTCGCCGGGCTCGGCCCCGGCCACGGTGATCGGTCCGGTGACCACGTGCGGGCCGTCGGCGTCGTAGTCGTGCGCGACGTCGGAGGCGGCCAGGTCGCGGGCGTCGGTGAGCACCCGGTCGCTGGGGACGTCGAACTGCTTGAGGTAGCCGACGGGGTCGCGCCCCTGGTCCTCCAGGATCCCCTCGTGGCTGAGCGTGTCGATGGTCACGGTCTCGCCGGAGCCGACCCGCAGCACGGGCTCGTGCCGCCGGTTGGGCAGCCGGCCCCACAGGCAGGTGTCCGGGGTGCTCGGCAGGTAGTGGGTTCCACCGATCGGGCCATCGTGCGGCTGGAGCATGACATCCTCCGGGAGGGGTGACACCGGCTGGCGGTGCGACGGGACGGCGCTGCCCGGTGCGGGTGGCCGGCGGCCGGTGACGGGGTGCGCGGGCCGCGTCCGAGGGCCGGTGATCGCCGTCGGGCGGATCGGCCGGGCCGCGTCGGATGTGGGGCATCGTGGCCGGCGAATCAGCAGGTACGTGTTGCGTTCGTATTAACAGCGAGTAACCCGGTGCCGGAGTCTGCCCTGCTCTTGACAGTTGCCATGGCGGAGTAGCAGCATCGGGTGGCGAGATGCTGTCTCGCATGACGTAGAAGGCGGTGAGGTGATGGCGCAGCAGACGCCGGTACGTCCGCTCGGTGCAGCCGGCGCGATGATCGACGAGGACTGGGAGGCGCTGCGGTTCCGCGTGCACCGCTCGGCCTACCGCGATCCGGAGGTCTTCCGGACCGAGGTCGACCGGATCTGGAACCACACCTGGCTCTATCTCGGCCACGAGACCGAGATCCCGAAGCCGGGCGACTTCAAGACCCGGACCCTCGGCGGTCGACCGCTGATCTTCTGCCGGGACGCCGGGGGCCAGGTGCGGGCCTTCTTCAACGCCTGCACCCACCGGGGCACCGTGCTGTGCCGGCACAGCGAGGGCAACACGAAGTTCTTCCAGTGCTTCTACCACGCCTGGGCGTTCAGCAACTCCGGGGACCTGGCCGCGCTGCCGGGCGACGACGCGTACCCCGACGACCCCGCCTTCCGGGCCTCGATGGCCCTGCGGCAGGTGCCCCGGCTCCAGATCCACGAGGGCTTCGTCTTCGTCGCCTTCGACCCGGACGTGCCGGACCTGCTGACCCACCTCGGCCCGGCGGCGCACTACATGTCGCTGACCGCCAAGATCGGCGAGCACGGCATGACCACCCTGCCGGGCGTGCAGCTCTACAGCGTGAAGGGCAACTGGAAGCTGGCCGTCGAGAACGCGATGGACGGCTACCACTTCGCCCCCACCCACAACACCTTCGTCGGCTACCTGCGGGAGACCGGCTTCGCCGTCACCGACGACGACCAGTACGCCTACGACCTCGGCGGCGGCCACGGGCTGCTGGTGCTCACCGGGCACAACGGCCGGATCGGCATGGTCTGGGAACCCCGCTTCGGCGACGAGGAGAAGACCCGTACCGTCGCCAAGCGCCGCGAGCTGGAGGCCCGGCTCGGCCCCGAACTCGCCGCCGAGGTCGCCGACGCCAGCCGGATCCTCTTCGTCTTCCCCAACCTGCTGCTGTTCGACCTGGAGGCGCTGACCATCCGGCAGCTCGAACCGGTCGCCGCCGACCGCACCGACGTGCGGGCCTGGCAGTTCGTCGAGGTCGGCGAGCCGGAGTCGGTCCGCGCGCTGCGGATCAAGACGATGGTCAGCTTCGTCGGGCCGGGCGGCCTGGCCACCCCCGACGACATCGAGGCGTACGAGGCGGTGCAGCGCGGCATCACCGCGACCGCCGACGCGGTCGACCCCGCGCACGACTGGAGCGACATGTCCCGGGGCATGGCCAACGAGAAGCAGGGCAACCAGGGCCGTTCGATCGACGAGGGCGCGATGCGCAGCTTCTGGCGGCGCTGGGCCGAGGTGGTCGGGGCGAGCACCAGCGTGGCCGGCGACCCGCCGGCCGGTACGCCCGCCGCCGGACCCGCCGCGGGGGGTGCGGGCAAGTGAGCGTGATGTCAACGACGGCCGGTAGCCGCAGGGGAGTGGTCAAGGTGGAGTCGCGCGAGGTGACCCGGGCCGAGGTGGAGGACTTCCTCTACCGGGAGGCCCAACTGCTCGACGAGTGGCGACTCGACGAGTGGCTCACCCTCATCGAGCCGGGCGGCCGGCTGGAGGTGCCGACCACCGACTGGGCCGGCTGGGACGCCACCACCGCCGGGTACTTCGTCGCCGACGACTACGAGCTGATCCAGGCCCGGGTCAAGCGGCTCAAGAGCCGCAAGGCGCACGCCGAGAACCCGCACTCGCGCACCCACCGGATGATCTCCAACGTGCTGCTGCTGGAGGCCGGCGCGGAGACCGTCTGGATCAGCGCCAACTTCCTCATCCACCGGTACCGCGACAACGGCGCCTACACCTACGTGGGCCGGTACGAGCACGTGCTCAAGGTCGACCCGGACGGGCTGCGGTTCCGGCTGCGCCGGGCCGTGCCGGTGATGGAGTCGATGGACCCCGGCGCCCGACTCAGCTTCATCCTCTGAGCCGGTCATGATCACCCACATCCTGGTCTTCCGGTTCCGCGACGACCTGCCGCCCGGCGCGGCCGAGTCCGTCCTGGCCGAGCTGGAGACCTTCCCGAGCCGCTATCCCGCGATGCGCAACTGGCGCAGCGGGGTCAACGTCAGCACCCGGGACACCACCATGACCCACGGCTTCGTCGTGGAGTTCCCCACCGAGCAGGACCTGCTCGACTACCTGCACAGCGACTCGCACGAGCGGTTCGTCCGGGAACGCTGGCGGCCGGTCATCGAGCGTCAGGCCATCGTCAGTCTCCCCACCGCCGGGGACGCCCAGCCCATCGAGAGGGGTCACAGATGACCACCGAGGCCACCGCCCGCCGCCGTGGGCCCTACGGCATGGAGTACGCCCGGATCGAGGTGCCCGACCTGGCCGCCTCCATCGAGTTCCTCCAGTACCACGTCGGGCTGCAACTGGAGCAGCACGACGACGAGTACGCGTTCCTGCGCGCCGACCTCGAGCACCACAGCATCGAGCTGGTCGCCGCGCCGCAGCGCACCGAGTCGTGGACCACGGCGGTCGGGTTCAGCGTCGAGAACGACGCCGTCCTCGACGACCTGCGCGAGCGGGTGACCGCCGCCGGGCACGAGGTGTTCGAGCTGGCCGACCGGGTCAAGGGCCTGGTCCAGCGGGGCTTCGCCGTTCGCGACCCCAACGGGCTGATCGTCGAGCTGTTCACCGAGTTCCAGGAGTATGCCGAGCCGCCGCTGATCGAGCTGCGCCCGCTGGACCTGGTGCACCCCTTCCTCGCCACCGACAAGTATGACGAGACGCTGGCGTTCTACACCAAGGTGCTCGGCTTCCTGGAGTCCGACCACGTCGGCGACGTCACGGTCTTCCTGCGCAGCGAGGACCGCTACCACCACAGCCTGGCGATCCAGCGCAACAACGAGTTCTACGTCGCGCACCTGTGCTTCATGATGAAGAGCTTCGACCACGTGATGCGTGGCCGGGCGCGGGCCCAGTACAAGCAGGTGCCGATCGCGTCCGACCTGGTCAACCACTCGGCGTCGACGTCGATCGCCTTCTACATGCACGACACCCGGCACGGGCCGCGTTACGAGCTGTGCGACCGGCACCGGGTGTTCACCCCCGAGGAGCACGAGACCCACCGGGCCCGCCGGATGGCGGTGGACCCGCGCAACATCGACGTGTGGCGGCCGGCCGCCGACGACTGGGCGCGCTTCTGAGCCGTACCCCGCCAGGACCGGCCGGCGGACTGTCGTACCCGCCCGCTGGTGAGGGGTGCGAACGCGGGGTGGCCCGGTCAGGGGGCCACCCCGCGTTCGTCTGCCCGCGACGTCCGGTCCCGCCGCGCACGCGATGACCTGACCCTGGCCCCGGTGTCAGGGTTCCGGCATCGCCGGGTGTGGAAGGGGACCAGCGACATGCGGATCGCGATTCCGCCCCGAGCGGGTCAGGCCCGCCCCTGCGGCCGCTCGGTGGAGCGGCCCCGCCCGGCGTTGCCGGGTCGTGCGGGGCGGTGCCCGTCGCCTCACGGCAGCGGGACGACGTAGGAGTCCACCCGGGCGACCAGCCCGTCGCGGAAGGTGAACAGGTCGCTGAAGGCGAAGCGGAACGGTCCGTGGTCGACGCTGACGCCCCGGCCCTCACCCGTGACGACGACGACCGGGCCGTCCTCGTGGACGCGGTGGACGTCGAGCGCCGGGCTGCCGGTGAACGCCGGGTTCTCGATCTCGCCGTCGAACTCCGCCCTGCCGTGGGTGGTCCGGTGCCCGTGGATGACCCACTCGACATCCTCGGTGAGGGTCGCGAGGATGCGCGGGTGGTCGCTCGTCCGGAACCCGGCGAAGTACTCCGCGACGAGGTCGCGCTGGGTCTGCGGCGTCATGGTCGCTCCGTCACGTGGTCGGGTGCGGGCTTCGGGCAGGTCTGGCCCAGGTGTGCGGCCAGGGCGTCGAGGATCGCGGCGAGCCCGTCGGCCGCCCGGGTGGTGCGGAGTTCGGGGGGAAGCCGTCGCTGGTGGACGGTGAGGTCCGTACCGTCGGCGGTGGGGCGCAGGGTGACGGTCGTGCGTAGGCCGGTGACCGGTTCGTCGAAGACGAGCTCGTGTGGTGCGGTGAGGTGCACGTAGACGAACCGGAGCCGACGGGTGCGGCCGTCCGGCGCGCGGGTGTCGAGCGCGAACTCTCCGCCGGGGCGCAGGTCGACGGTCACCGACCCGGGTGGCACGGTGGCGTGCGAGCCGCCCCAGAAGGCGGTGATGCCGGTCGGCGAGGTGAACGCGGCCCAGACCCGCTCGGGTGACGCGGCGAGATGCCGTCGGGCGATCAGGTCGTCGCCACGCAGGTGCGCCCCGGTCACCGGGCCGCCCCGTCGTCGGTGAGGTGTCGCTCCAGGGCGTCGAGCCGGTCGTTCCAGGTGCGCCGTTGCTCGTCGATCCAGGCGCCGAGCAGCGCGAGCTGATCCGTCCTGAGCCGGCAGGGGCGTCGGGTGCCCTCGCGCCGCTGCTCGACCAGGCCGCACCGGCGCAGCACCCCGACGTGGTGCGAGATCGCCTGCGGGGTCAGGTCGAACGGCGCGGCGAGCTGCCCCACCGTGGCGTCCCCGCGGGCGAGGCGGGCCACCAGGGCACGCCGGACCGGGTCGCCGAGCGCGAGGAAGGCCGCGTCGAGATCCGGGCCGGGGGCGAGGGGTGCGGGGGCGGTGGACATGGCTCCACAATAACGCAAATGACGGCTTGCACAAACGATCACTTGCGTATGGTCACCCGGGAGCAGCAGCGGGCACCCGGCGTCGTACCGGCCGGGCGAGCAGCAGCACCACCGTGAGGACGGCCGCCGCCACGGGCAGCCCCCAGGGCCGCCGGGCCGCCGCCACGGTGAACGCGAGCGGCCGACCGTCCACCGCGATCCGGCCGTCCACCTCGTACCGGCCGAACGGGGCCGCGTCGGTGGGCACCGGTACGTGGTACTCCCGGGTCTGCCCGGCGGCGATGGTGCCCAGCGCCGGGGCGGCCACGATGGTCCGGGCCCGGCCGGGCGGCCCGACGGTCAGCTGGAACGCGGGGTCGGTGATCTCCTGCGGGCCGGGGTTGTGCAGGGTGATCCGGACCGCGAGTTCGCCCGGCAGGCCGAACCAGCCGCGCGGCCCGGACCGGTCGACGGCCCGCACCGCCACCAGGGTCAGCTCGGGCGGGGTGGTCGGCGCGACGGCCGGGGCGGTCACCCCGGCCAGCGTCAGGTCGGCCACGGCGGTGGCCGTGCCGGTCGGCGTCCGGACCCGTAGTACGCACGGGCAGGCCACCGGCGGGGCACCCAACAGCACCGGCAGGGTGGCCCGACCGGCCGGCGGCACCTGACCGTGGGTGGCGGCCCCGGTCGCGCAGTCGAGCGCTCCGCGCCGGGCGGCATTGCCGCAGACCTCGATCTGGACGGTGCCGGCGGGCCAGCCGTCGAGACCGACCAGCACCCGCTGCCCGACCCGCAGCGCTCCGGCGGGCAGGGTGACGCCGGGTCCGGCGACTGACGCGCCACCGGACCCGCCCGCCGGGGCGGCCACCCCGGGAGCCGGCACCGCGGCGACGGCTGCGGTCAGCAGGGCGACCGCACACCACTGTCGGGTCATGAGGCGTCGGTGCGTCGGCCGACACCCGGAGCCGGTCGGTCGGCCGTGTCGCCCGGTCTGTCGGCCGCGTCGCCCGGCGCGGGAGCGGTCGTGGCCGGTCGGGGTGCGGCCGACCCGGTGGCGGAGCCCTGGCCGGGTCGCTGACCGGCGGCGGGGGCGTCGGCGGAGGGCGGGGCGAGTGGCCCGTCGGCGGCCGTTCCCCGTCGTCGCCACCACCGCCACCCGGCCCAGCCGACGGCGACGGCGAGCAGGGCCAGCAGCAGCCAGGGCGGAGCCCACACCCCAGCGGTACGGACCACCGGCGGCAGCGCGGTGTCCGTGGTGGTCGCCGCGATGTCGACCTCGGCGGTCAGCCGCAGCAGCGGGGGTACGCCGGTGATCCGTTCGGTGACGGTGAACGTGGCCCCGGGCAGCAGTTCCGGCAGGTCGGTGGGGGCGGTGCGGGCCTGTTCCCGGCCGAAGGGGGCGGTGACGGTCACCGTGCCGCTGCCGCCGACCCGGACGTTGCCGTCGTTGCGCAGCCGGTAGCGGACCACCAGATCGCCGCCGCCGAACGGGTTGACCGGGTTGTCGTAGGAGACGTCGACCGCCTCCACGGTGACGGCCGGCCGGACCGGGCCGGTGACCCGCAGGTATACCCGGGCGGCCAACCGCTGGTCGACCAGGACCCGCTGGCCGTCGGCGGTGGTCCTGACCCGGGCCACCGCGCCGATCACCCCGCCGGTGTGGTCGCCCGGGGTGGCGTTGGCCGGCACGGAGAGCCGGAACGGGATGTCGACCCGCTTGCCCGCCGGGATCGTCCACTCGCGCCGGTCGACCCGGATCCAGGCGCCCACGTCGGTGGCCGGCCGGTCCGCCGGCAGCAGGGCGAATGCGCCGTCGGCGGCGCTGTACGCGTCGGTGCCGTACACGTCGAAGGTGACCGGGCGGTCGCCGAGGTTGGTGATGCCGACGTGGTCGGTCAGGGTGCTGCCCGGGGCCAGGTCGTAGATGAAGTAGTTGCGCCCGGTCGGGCCCTTGGCGCTGGATGGTTGGACCGCCCAGCGGGCCGCCCCGGTCTCCCCGGCGGCGGCCGTCGGGCCGGGCGACGGGGCGGGCGCGGCGCGGGCCGGTGCGGGCTGGACCGTGGCCACGAGCAGCGCGGCGGCGAGCGCGGCGCCGCTGCGGGACAGGGCGGTAGACAGGGACATGCCGGGCTCCGGGGAGTGGTCGGGCCGGTGGGACGGGCACGGGGCCCGTCCCACCGGTGTGGTGCCTGATCAGGAGAGGGTGAGGGTGAGCACCGCGCTGTACTCGCCCGCCGGGGCGGACGCCGGAACCCCCAGGTTGAGCTGGGCGCCGCAGGTGAAGGTGCCGTTGCTCGCGCCGGTGGCCGAGGTGCACAGCGCACGCGCCGTGCCCAGGCCGGCCCCGGGCGCGGCGGCCGCGCCCGGGGTGACCACGCCGGGGGTGCCGGCGAGCGGGTCGGTGCCGACGGTGGCGCTCGGCACCCAGCCCAGGTTGTCCGCCGCGATGGTGCCGCCGCTGGCCGAGGCGAAGTCGGAGGCCTGCCCGACCAGGCTCCAGCCGGCGTTGGTGCCGCGCAGGTCGGCGACCGTGGCGGCGTTCAGCGCCCCGGTGGTGACCTGCCCGTTGCTGACCGCAGGCAGGGCGACCGTGGAGCCGGCCACGCCGAGGGTCAGCGCACCACCGGTGACCGTGGTGGTGATCTGCTGGTCGGCGTCGCCGCCGCCCACCGGGGTGCGGGCGAACGTCACCGGGGTGAAGGTGTCCTGGCTACGGTCGGCCGCGCCGCGGGCGGCGAAGGTGACGACGTAACACTGCACCTTCGTGCAGTCGACCTGCGCGCCGGTGCGGTCGGTGTAGACCGCGCTGATCGGCAGGGTGGTGCGGAACGTGCCGTCGGCGTTGAGGCGGTCGCGGGCCTCGGTCGGCTCGTTCGTCTTGTTGACCCACTTGGTGACCTGGAGGACACCGGCGTTCGTCCAGTGCTGGTCGACCTTGGGACCGAAGGAGACGTAGATCCCCGCCGCCCCGTTGGCCTCCGGGTCGAAACCGCTGCCGGTGACCGTGATCGTCGCCCCGGACGGGTCGAGCCCGGTGGCCGGGGTGACCCCGACCGCCGGTCCGGCCGGTCCGCTGCCGCCACCGGTGGAGGCGGTGAACGACAGGGGGTCGAGCGCGGAGCCGGCGCTGTAGAAGCCGTTGAACGCCGAGGCGCCCTCGGCGGTCAGGGTCGCCGCCAGGTCGGTCGCGGTCACCGTGCCGCCGCTGCCACCGGGGTTGCCGTCGGTGACGGCGATGGTGGCGATGGTGGCCTGGCGGACCGAGACCGGCTCGGCCGCGGTGGTCAGCAGGTCGACGTCCGCCGTGACGGCGGCGGTCCCACCGCTGACGACGATCGTCGGGTTGGCCAACGAGATGGTGAAGAAGTGCGCCGGGTACGAGAAGACGATCTTCCCGCCGTACCGGGCGTCGAGGGCGCCGGTGTCCGCGTCGTACGTGCCGCCCTTCACGGGGAAGGTGAACGTGCCGTCGCCGTTGATGCTGGCGCCCTCGCTGGCCGCGATCGGCGGGTTGCCGTTCCCGGTGTTCAGGTAGGCGCGGAACGACGCCTTGAAGCCCCAGGTGAGGCTGCCGGAGCGGAGGTCCGCCCCGGCGGCCTGGGCGGGGGCGACACCGACGAGCGCAGCCGACGCGCCGAGCAGGGCGACCGCCGCCCAGCGCGCCGCCCGCCACCGCCCGGTGCCGGTTCTGGATCTGACCATGCTGTTTCCTCTCTCCTGCCCAACACGGACAGTGGTTGAGGTTAGGCATGCCTAACTCCGGAGCACAGTAGGCGACGGGGCGAAGATCTTGATCCGAAGAACCCCTTGTGAACAGTGGATTAGTCGCTTAGGTTAGGCAAACCTAAACTACGGTCGGTGTGTCAACCGGCCCGATCCGTCATGGGGAGAGCCTGATGCGAGCACGGCGTCGCGCCGTCCTGACCGCCATCCTGATCACTGTCGGTGTCGGCGTGCTGCCGACGCCGGCCCACGCCGGCACCGGGCGGGGCGCGGCCGGACAGACCCTCACCGTCACCCCCAGCACCGGGGTCGGCCGCAACGGTGCGAAGGTGTCGGTCACCGGCAGCGGGTACGACGTCACCAAGGGCATCTACGTCGCCTTCTGCGTGGACAACGGGGCCGGCGCCGCGCCCAGTCCGTGCGGCGGTGGAGCCGACACCACCGGCAGCACCGGCGCCTCGCACTGGATCTCGTCCGACCCACCCTCCTACGGGGAGGGACTGGCCGTCCCCTACGGCGCCGGCGGCACGTTCCGGGTCAGCCTCACCGTGACCACCCGTATCGGCGACGTGGACTGCACGGTCCGCCGGTGCGTGGTCGCGTCCCGCGCCGACCACACCCGCACCGCCGACCGCTCCCAGGACGTCCGGGTGCCGATCACCTTCGCCGCGGCAGCTCCGACCCGTACCGGTGCCGCCGCCCCGGCCACCACCGGTGCCGCCGGCAGCGGCGGTGCGGGCCGGACCACCCCACCGGTGGTGGCCCCGACCGGCGGGGCCGCCGCCCCCACCGGCAGCGGCGCGGCACCGGCCACCGTCGGCCCCGCCGCGACCCCACCGGCCGGCACCGACGGCGGGGCCGGTCAGCCGGACCGGGTCGACCAGGCGCAGGTGACCCGGGTCAGCGCCGCCTCCGACACCGGTCGCTGGTGGCTCGTCGTGCTGGTCGTACCCGTGCTCGGCGCGGTGCTGCTCGCCGGTCTGCGCCGCCGTCGCCACCGCCGGAGCACCTCGTGACCCGGCGTGCGCTGCCGCTCGTCCTGATGCTGCTCGCCGGCACCCTGGTCGGCTGCACCGATCCGGCGGCCGAGGCACGGTCGGCCCCGACCTCCTGCGGCCCGGTCACCGCCACCCTGCCCGACACCGACGTGACCCCGCTGGAGCCGGCCCCCACCCCGACCCTGCCGGCCGCCGTCACCTCCACCGACGGCGTCGTCACCACCGTCACCGACACCACGCGGATCCTGCCGGTGAACCTCTACGGCTCGATCGCCGAGATCGTGTTCAGCCTCGGCCTCGGCGGCAACGTCGTCGGCCGGGACACCTCCACCACCTTCCCGGCCGCCGCCCACCTGCCCGTGGTCACCCCGGCCGGGCACGACCTGTCCGCCGAGGCGGTGCTCGCCCTCGCCCCCACGGTGATCCTCGCCGACGACAGCATCGGTCCACCCGGGACACTGCGCCAACTACGCGCGGCCGGCATCCCGGTGGTCCTGGTCGCCGCCGAGCAGAGCCTCGCCGCCGTCCCCGGGCACGTCCGGGCCGTCGCGGCGGCGCTCGGCGTCGGTCCGGCCGGCGAGCGGCTGGTCACCCGGATCGAGGGGGAGACCGCCGCGGCCCGCGCCGGGGTGCCCGACGGCCCGCCCCCCCGCGTCGCCTTCCTCTACCTGCGCGGCACCGCCGGGGTCTACCTGATCGGCGGGCGGGGAGCCGGTTCCGACGCGATGATCGAGGCGGCCGGCGGGGTGGACGCCGGCAGCGCGATCGGCCTGGCGAAGTTCCGCCCGCTGACCAGCGAGGGCCTGATCAACGCGGCCCCGGACGTGCTGCTGGTGATGAGCGGTGGGCTGGAGTCCGTCGGCGGCGTCGACGGCCTGCTCAGGCTCCCCGGAGTGGGGCAGACCCCGGCCGGTGCCGCCCGCCGGGTCGTCGACATGGACGACGGCGTCCTGCTCACCTTCGGCACCCGTTCCGGGCGGGTGGTGCGGGCGCTGGCCGACGCGCTGCACTGCCGGAGCCCGCGATGACCGCCACCGACATCCGACCGGCCACCGGGGACACCGGAGCGGGCCGCGCCGGTCGTCGTCGGGTCCGGCGTGGACCGGTCCTGCTCGCCGGGCTCTCCGCCGGTCTGCTGCTGGTCGCCCTGGTCGCCGCCGGGCGGGGGCAGGTGGCCGTCACGCCGGCCGAGGTGCTCGGCTCGGTGCTGCACCGCCTCGGCCTGGACCTCGGTCCCCGGCCCGCCGCCCCGCACGGCGAGAGCGCGCTGTGGCTGGTCCGCTTCCCCCGGGTCGCGCTCGCCGCGGTGGTCGGCGCCGCGCTCGGCTGCGCCGGTGCGGTGATGCAGGGGGTGTTCGGCAATCCGTTGGCCGAGCCGGGCGTCATCGGCGTCTCGGCGGGCGCGGCGGTGGGCGCGGCACTGGCCATCGTCACCGGCGTCACCGTCCTCGGTGGCTGGACGGTGCCCGCCGCCGCGTTCGCCGGTGGCCTCGCCACCACCTGGCTGGTCTACCTGCTGGCCCGCTCCGGCGGCCGGACCGAGGTGGTCACCCTGGTCCTGACCGGGGTCGCGGTCAACGCCGTCGCCGGGGCCGCCATCGGGCTGCTGATGTTCGTCGCCGACGAATCGGGTGTGCAGGCCATCGCCTTCTGGAACCTCGGCAGCCTGGCCCAGGCGAACTGGTCGGCGGTGGCGCTGGCCGCGCCCTGCCTCGCGGTGGGGTTGCTCGCCACCCTCGCCGACGCCCGCCGGCTCGACCTGCTCGCCCTGGGCGAACGCTCCGCGCGCCACCTCGGGGTGGACGTGGAACGGCTGCGGGTCCGGATGATCGTGGTCACCGCGCTGCTCGGCGCGGCGGCGGTCGCCTTCACCGGCATCATCAGCTTCGTCGGCCTGGTCGTGCCCCACCTGGTCCGGATGGTCGCCGGCCCGGGACACCGGCTGCTGCTGCCGGCCAGCGCCCTCGGTGGCGCGATCGTCGTCGTCGCCGCCGACCTCGCGGCCCGGACCCTGGTGGACTACCAGGAGCTGCCGCTGGGGGTGCTCTCCGCACTCGTCGGCGGTCCCGCCTTCTTCTGGCTGCTGCGCCGCACGCGGGACCGTGCCGGCGGTTGGGCGTGAGCGGATTCGGCGACCTGACCCGCAGACCCGGAGGTGGATCGTGATGAACGTACGGCAACGTCGGCGACGGGGACCGCTGCGGCTGCTCGGCCGCCGGTCGGCACCCCGGGTGCCGACCGCCACGGTGCCCGGCGGCACCCGGGTCCGGGTCACCGGCATCCGGGTCGAGCGTGCCGGCCGACCGGTGCTCGACCGCGTCGACCTCGCGGTCCGTGCCGGTGAACTGCACGCCCTGGTGGGGCCGAACGGTGCCGGCAAGTCCACTCTGCTGGCCGCCGTCAGCGGTGACCTGCCGCTCGCCGCCGGGACGGTCGAGGTCGACGGTCGTCCGTTGGCCGAGTGGTCGGCCGTGGAGCTGGCGATGCGTCGGGCGGTGCTGACCCAGCGCAGTGTCCTGAGCTTCCCCTTCGCGGTGGTCGAGGTGGTCCGGATGGGTCGTTCCCCCTGGGCCGGTCGCCCGGAGGAGGCCCGCGACGATGCGGTGGTCGCCGAGACCATGCGACGCTGTGACGTGATCCGGTTCGCCGCCCGGTCCTTCCCGTCGCTCTCCGGCGGCGAGCAGGCCCGGGTGGCACTGGCCCGGGTGCTGGCCCAGCAGACCGGGGTACTGCTGCTCGACGAACCGACCGCCGCCCTCGACCTGCACCACCAGGAGTTGGTTATGCGTATCGCCCGGGAGCGGGCCGAGGCCGGCGACGCCGTCGTGGTGGTGCTGCACGACCTCGCCCTGGCCGGGGCGTACGCGGACCGGATCACCCTGCTCGCCGAGGGGCGGGTACGGGCCGCCGGACCCCCCGGCACGGTGCTGACCGCGCCCCTGCTCAGCGAGGTCTACCGGCACGACATCGAGGTCGTGCCGCACCCGGACACCCACCTGCCGCTGGTCGCCCCCCGCCGCCGGGGTCCGGCCCGGAACACCCCCGTCACGGAGGAATAGATGGACACCCCACCCATGCCGTTCTCGGCCCGGCTCCGGGCCGCCAGCCAGGAGGTCCACGCCGCCGCCGAGAGCCAGCGCTACGTGACCGCGCTGGTGGCCGGCGAGCTGGACCTGGCCGGCTACCTCGACCTGGTGGTGCAGCACCACGCCCTGTACCAGGCGTTGGAGTCGGCCGCCGAGGCGATGCGCGACGATCCCGTCGCCGGTGGGTTCGTCGACGACGCGTTGACCCGGCTGCCCGCCCTGGAGGCGGACCTGACCCACCTGGCCGGACCGGACTGGGCGCTGCGCACCACGCCGCACCCGACGACGGTGGCCTACGCCGACCGGATCCGGGCCGTGGGCGGCACCTCCCCGGTGCGTTTCATCGCCCACCACTACACCCGCTACCTGGGCGACCTCTCCGGAGGGCTGCACATCGGGCGGGCGGTGGCCCGGCGGTACGGGCTGACCGGGCAGACGGGGGTGGCCTTCTACACCTTCGACCGGATCCCCCGACCCACGGCGTACAAGGACGCGTACCGGGCGCGGTTGGACGCCCTGCCGCTGAGCCCGGCCGACGAGGCGGCGCTGCTGGACGAGGTGCTGGTGGCGTACCGGCACAACATGGCGGTCTTCACCGCCCTGGCCGGGCACGTGCCGGACGGCCCGGGGATGCCGGAGGCGGTGGCGTGACCGGGCAGCCGTTCGACGCCGACGTCGTCCACGCGGTCAGCCGGCACATGAACGACGACCACGCCGGGGACTCGCTGCTGATCTGCCGTGCCCTCGGCGGCTGCCCGGCGGCGACCCGGGCGCGGGTGACCGGCCTGGACGCCGACGGGATGGACTTCGCCGTCACCCTCGACGACATCGAGGTGCCGGTGCGGATCCCGTTCGCCCACCGGCTCACCGAGCGGGCCGAGATCCGCCGCGAGGTGGTCCGGATGTACGAGCAGGCGTGCGCCGCGCTCGGCGTGCCGCCGCGCCCCGCCGACTGAGCGGCCCGGCCCGGCCGCTGGCACCGTCGGGTTCGGATAGCCGGCAGGACGGTCAGCGGCTGGCCGGGCGACCCTACGCTCGGTATCGGGCGACCGGGTGACGTTCCCGGGTGGAGCGCCCGTGCGGCGGGGAGGCCGGTGTTGAGATCGTCCCGACGGGTGGTGCCGCTGGCCGCGGTGCTGGCGAACCTGAGCGGCCACCTGTGGCGGCTGAACCGACGCGCCGAGGCGCTCCGGACGCATGCCGAGGCCGAGCGGATCTTCACCCGTTGGGGCGGTGCCGACCCGGAGGTCTTCTCGCCGCACCTGCGGGAGGTCCGACAGAACCTCGCCCGGATGGTGGCCGAGCAGACCCCGGTGTACCTGTACCGCTGGGAACCGGGGGCCGGGTCCTTCGGATCCTGACCCCGGTGGGCCGCCGACCGTCCGGCGTCAGCGGGTCTTCCTGGTGGCCCGTTTGCGGGGCGGGGTCAACAGGTCGGCGATCGCGCTGATCGCGGCGGGCACCGTCCGGTAGTACGCCCAGACGCCGCGCTTCTCGCGTTCGATCAGCCCGGCCTCGGTGAGGATCCGCAGGTGATGGCTTACCGTCGGCTGGGACAGGCCGAGCGGCGCGGTGAGGTCGGTGACGGACGCCTCGCCCTCCGGGGCCGACTGGATGAGGCTGAGCAGCCGCAGCCGGGCCGGGTCGGCGAAGGCCTTCAGCACCCCCGCGAGCCGTTCCGCGTCGGCGCGTTTGATCGGCTCGCCGGCCAGCGGCGAGATGACAGGCGTATTGGTTTTCGCAGCTCCCACGTCCGCCATCATGGCAGCAAGAGTCATGTCTGGCCGCTGGATCGCCGATCGGCCACGACGAATTCGCGGATCGGGTGACCGGCGGGGGCGGATCGGCCGACCCGGGGGCGGCGGTGCCGGGGGCCGGTGGACGGGAGTCGACTCCCCTCCACCGGCCCCCGGGGCGTTGCCGGTGCTCTCGCGGTGGACTGTCGGTCAGCGTGCGGTGCAGGTGGGCGTCAGCCCGGACCCGCTGCCGTTGCCCTGGAAGCCGAATTCCGCGACCTGGCCGGGGGCGAGCCGGCCGTTGTAGTCGACGTTGGTGAAGCGCACCGTTCCGGTGCTGCCGCTGGCGGTGGCGCTCCAGGTGTTGGTGACGCTGGCCCCGCCGGGCAGGGTGGCGCTGACCGTCCAGCCGGTGGTGCCGGCGGAGCCGGCGGTGACCCGTACCGAGGCGGTGAAGCCACCGGTCCACTGGTTCACCGTCACCGTGGCGGTGCAGCCGCTACCGCCGGGCGGTGGGGTGGTCGGGGTCGCCGGTGGAGTGGTCGGGGTGGCCGGTGGGGTGGTCGGGGTCGCCGGTGGAGTGGTGGGCGGCGTGGTGCCGTCGAACTGGCTGAAGAAGTTCCACACCACCGGCCGGGTCCAGGACTTCTCGCCGGGTGCGTAGGGGTCGGCGGTGCCGTCCACGGCGTTGGGGGCGTGCCCGCCGTCGAACGGCGCCCAGGCGACCGGGTACCCGGCCCGGCAGCCCGCGTAGTAGGTCACGGTGTGCGTCAGGCTGCCCTGTGCCGGCTCCGGCGGGTTCTGTGGGGTGCAGCCGTTGTTGCGGACGAACCGGTCGCGCAGCGACCGGCCGGTCGCGATGGGGAGCACGTTGTCCCGCAGCCCGTGGATGCCGATGTACGCGATCGGCTGGGTGCCGCCGTTGCAGCCGCTGAGCTGGCCGCCGGCGTAGACGGCGACGGCGCGGAAGACCGTGGCGCGGGCGCAGGCGATGGCGTAGCTCATGCCGCCGCCGTAGCTGAAGCCCATGGCGAACCGCTGCGTCGTCTCGACGCACAGGGCCGACTCGATCTGGCGCATCATGTCGTCGACGAAGGTCAGGTCGCGGTCACCGCTGTTGGCCCAGCCGTTGCCGATGCCCTGCGGCGCGACGAAGATCGCGCTGTTGTTCGACAGCGCCCGGATGCCGTAGTAGGACCACGGGTAGCCGCTCGTCCCGCCCGAGTCGACGTCGTTGGCGGTGCCACCGTTCCAGTGGAAGCCGAAGATCAGCTTGTACGGGTGGTTGCGGTCGTAGTTCTCCGGGATCCGCAGGATGTACGAGCGGTTCTGACCGCCGCTGGAGATGGTGCGGTTGCCGCTGGTCAGGGTGGGTGCCTTGCCGCAGCCGGCGGTGGCCGCGAGCGGCGCGGCGTCGTTCGCGTAGGCCGGCGGGCTGGCTCCGGCGGTGACCGCGGCGCCGCCCATGGCGAGGGCGAGCGCCGCGATCCCCGCGACAGCGCCGGCTACCAGGCGGTGTCTCGACATCAGGAGGGCTCCTTCGGGGGCAGGGGACAGGCGATCGACCGCCCGGGGGAGGAGGTGCGGTGGCCGGGGAACCGGCGGCGACGGCCCTCGACCACCGACAGCAGATGATCAAATTAATCGATGATTACGAACGTAATCCGTATGACGTATGATGTCAACAGGGGGCAGCGAATCGTCCGGAGCAGGAGAAACGGGTTCGGCCGGATGGCCGGACCGCCCGGTGAGCGCCCGCGCGACGACCGGTGCGGGGGTCGGCGGCGTCCCGGACGCCGCCGACCCCCGCACCGTCGTTCCTCCCCTCGGCGGGGAGCGGGCCGGCCCCCGCCGTCAGCCGGCGGGACGGTTCACCAGTTCAACGGCAGGGTGTTGACGAACCGGGTGAGCGCACCGGCGAGGAGCTGGTCGTCGCGGCGGGACGGGTGCCAGTCGCAACCGAGCTTGTCCAGCCCCAGCGCGTTGTCGTCGTAGTACAGCGAGCGGATCCGGGTGTCGCCCCGGCTGGTGCGGGTCTGGACGACCTGCTGGACGGAGCTGGCCAGCGCGGTCGTGGGGGACAGGTCGGGGTAGGTGAGCACGATGAACGTGTCGGGGCCGTACCGGCTGCGCAGCTTGTCGATGAAGGCCAGGTAGGCGCTCCGGTAGTCGGCGGCGAGCTGGTCGACGGTGGTCCACCGCTCACCGGGGTTGAGGGCGGTGGAGAAGTCGTTGATGCCCAGCCCGACCACCACCAGCTGCGGCTTCCAGGTGCCCGGGTTCTGCCACACCGTGCTGTTCCACAGGGCCTGGAGGTCGGTCTCGTAGTAGGTGCGGAAGTTGTCCGTGCCCCCACCGTTGTAGTTGCGCACCATGCCGAGGCCGGACCAGGCGATGAGCTGGTAGTCGGCGTTCAGGCTCTGCGCGGTGAGCGCGCCGAAGGTGACGTCGGCGTTGGAGTTGCGGGTGACCCCGCCGTTGCCGGAGCAGTCGCGGGTGGTCGACATGTTGCCGTAGCCGGCCGTCCAGGAGTCACCGATGAACTCGATCTGCCGACTGCGGGCGGCGGGTCTGGCCAGGATGGCACCTCCGGCGGCGGGGACCAGGCCGCCGAACTCGCCCGCGCTCCACGGGCTCTCGGTGCGCTTGACCAGACGTACGGTGTGCTCGCCGTTGGCCAGGTTGCGGACCCAGTAGGTGGTCCTGCCCGGCGTCACCAGGGTGGCGACCGTCGTCCCGTCGACCTGCACGACGTAGTCGTTCTGGGCGTCGTTGAGGACGATCCCGACCCCGGTCCCGCGGAACCGGCCCTCGAAGTAGATGCCGGGCCAGGTGAACTGGGCGCTGTCGCCCACCGCCTTGACCCGACCCATGGTCGAGGTCTGGTCCAGCGCGCCGGATGCCGGTGGCGGTGTGGTCGGTGGCGGTGTGGTGGTCGGCGGTGGCGTGGTGGGTGGCGGTGTGGTCGGCGGTGGCGTGGGGGAGTTGGTACGGCCGGTGCACGGCACCCCGTTGAGCGCGAAGTCGACCGGGACCGGGTTCGACGAGTTGTTCCACGAGGCGCCGAAGCCGAGCTGGGTGCCGGCCCCGGTGCCGAGACTGCCGTTCCAGCTGGCGTTGGTGACCGTGACCCGGGCCGCGGACTGGGTCACCGTGCCGTTCCACCCCTGGCTGATCACCTGTCCTCCGGTGAACGACCAGGTCAACCGCCAACTGGTGAGCGGGTCGCCGAGGTTGGTGAGGTCGATGTTCGCGCTGAAGCCGCTCGGCCACTGGCTGGCCACCGTGTAGGTGACCCGGCAGCCGGCGGCGGCCTGCGCGGGAACGGTGGCGGAGAGCGCGGCGGTGCCGGCGACGACGACGGTGCCGAGCACCGACACCGCCAGCCGGGCACGGGAACGCATGGGGGGCATGGGGATCCTTCCGGGAATGGAGGTGGCGACGGATGCCGGCCGTCGACGGGCGGCCACCGGTGGGTCGGCCCGGTCGACGGCGCTGAGGTCGCGGACGTGCTGAGGCGGTGCACCGGGTGCTGGCGTCGACGTGCGACCGTCGGCCGTGGTGAACCCCTCGGTCCGCTCCGTCGGTCCGTGTCGTGCCCTGTCCCTCGGCCCGCAGTCAGCCCGGCTCCGCAGGGATTATCCCGCCCGGCTTCGACGTCCGTCAATCGATCTGGTCGGTCGGCCGGGGTGCCGGTCCGATGCGGTCGGACCACATCCCGAACCGCACTTTAGTGAGGACTTAAATATTGACGTCGGCAGATGGCGACGGCAGGATCGCGGCCACCACCCCCGCGATCCCTTCTGGGAGGCGTCATGCCCCGTCCCCGCCTGCCGCTGCTGAGGGCAGTCACCCGGACGGCCGCGCTCGTCGCGGCCACCGCCGGCGTGCTGTCCACCGTCGCCGTGCCCGCCCACGCCGCCGTCCCCACCGGACGGTACGTGGCGCTCGGCGACTCGTACACCTCCGGTCCGCTGATCCCCACCCAGGTCGACCGGAACTGCCTGCGCTCCAACCGCAACTACCCCTCCCTGGTCGCCGCGTCCGCCGGCTCGTCGTCGTTCGTCGACGTGAGCTGTTCCGGAGCCACCACCGACGACATCCTGTCCGCCGGCAGCCGCTCCTCGGGTGCCGCGCTCCCGCCGCAGCTCAGCGCCGTCACCGCCGACACGGCGCTGGTGACGGTGCAGATCGGCGGCAACGACATCGGCTTCTCCAGCATCATCGGTGACTGCGCGCAGGAGAGCTTCAGCAGTCCGCTCGGTTCGCCCTGCAAGAACCTGTACACCGCCGGTGGCACCGACCAGTTGCGGGCCAGGATCACCGCCACCGCGCCGAAGGTGGCCGCCGTGCTCCAGGCGGTCCGGCAGGCCGCGCCCACGGCGCGGATCGTGGTGCTCGGCTACCCGGCGATCGTGCCGGACAGCGGGTACGGCTGCTGGCCGGTGGTCCCGATCGCCTACCAGGACGTGCCGTACCTGCGGGGGGTCGCCACCTCGCTCAACGCGATGCTGGCCGGTGCCGCGGCCGCGAACGGGGCGGGCTACGCCGACGTCTACACCCCGTCGATCGGACGGGACACCTGCAAGAGCAGCGGCACCCGCTGGGTCGAGGGCCTGCTGCCGGAGAACCCGGCCGCGCCCTTCCACCCGAACGCCCGGGGTGAGCAGGGCATGGCCACCGCCCTGCTGGACACGCTGCGCGGCTGAACCCGGGCGGACCCCCTGCCACGGGCCGCCCGGACACCGGGCGACGTCGTGACAGGGGGTTCCGCACGTCGGGTGCGGCGCACGTGGGGTCAGGCCACGCTGCACTCCTGGCCGTTGAGGGTGAAGGCGGTCGGTGCGGTGTTACCTCCGGACCAGGTGGAGATGAATCCGAAGTTCACGCTGGCACCGGCGGCGATGGTGCCGTTCCAGCCCGCGTTGGTGACGGTGACCTGCGCGCCGCTCTGGGTGTACGTGCCGCCCCATGCCTGGTTCACCTTCTGGCCGTTGGCGAACGACCACTGCAGGTTCCAGCCGCTGATCGCCGAGGTGCCGGTGTTGCGGATCGTCACCTCGGCCTGGAACCCGTCCGGCCACTGGCTGCTGACCGCGTACGTGACCTGACACGGGCCGGCCGAAGGCGGCGGGGTGGTCGGCGCGGGGGTGGTCGGCGCGGGCGTGGTCGGGGTGGGCGTCGGCGTGGTCGGGGTCGGGGTCGGGGTGCTGGTCGTGCCGCTGACCCGGTAGACGACCGTGCCGTGGCCCGGGACGCTGGCGGAGATGGCCCCGGTGCTGGTGCTGGTGGTGTTGGTCCACGCGTCGCGCAGGGTGAACGAGTTGCCCGACAGCCCGAGGGCGGACGCGCTGGTGCTGATGGTGGTGGCGGCGGTGCCCTGGTTGAACAGGGCGACGGCGACGTCGCCGTTGGCCAGTCGTTTGGCCAGGACCCGACGGGTGCCGTCGAAGGAGACCTGGCTGGCCTGGAGCGCGAGCGGGTCCTGGCTGATGCCGATGAGGTTGGCGTTCTTCAGGATCGTCTGGGTCGCCGCGTTCATGTTGCGCAGGTCGTTGCCGGCGATGAGGGGCGAGGCCAGGATGGCCCAGAGGGCGAAGTGGCTGCGCATCTCGGTGTCGGTCATGCCGCCCCGGCCGACCTCCATCATGTCCATGTCGTTGAACGCCCCGGGCTTGGCCCGCGCCGCGAGCGGGACGGTGACGTCGACGATGTTCTGGATGCCCATCGGGTAGCCGTTGGTCTGGCCGCTGTTCCAGGTGTTGGTGATGTCCTCGGTGGTGCGCCACATGTTCGACACGTCGCCCCAGTCACGCTGCGGGCCGGTCTTGGAGTGGATGCTGTTGGAGTTGATGCTCAGGACGATGGGTCGGCCGGCGGCGGCGAGGCCGTCACGCATCTTGGCGAAGGCGCGCACCTGGTCGTCGATGCTGCCGCTGGGGGAGCACCAGTCGTACTTGAGGTAGTCGACGCCCCAGGCGGCGAACTGCCGGGCGTCCTGCGCTTCGCGTCCCTGGGAGCCGGTGGCACCGGGGTAGCTGTTGAAGTACTGGGCGCAGGTCTTGTCGAGGGGCGCCTGGTAGATGCCGAACTTCAGCCCCCGGGCGTGGATGTAGTCGCCGAGCGCCTTCATGCCCGAGGGGAAGCGGGTCGGGTCACCCTGGAGGTTGCCGGCGGAGTCACGGTTGGGGTTCATCCAGCAGTCGTCGACGACGACGTACTGGTAACCGGCGTCCTTCATGCCGGAGCTGACCATCGCGTCGGTCATCTGCCGGATCAGCGTCTCGTTGATGTTGCACCCGAAGGTGTTCCAGCTGTTCCACCCCATCGGGGGCGTCCGGGCCACCCCGTTGTTCAGGGCCAGTGCCGGGGAGGTCCGCAGCACCACGGCCGGGCCTGCCACCAGCAGGAGCCCGGTCGCCAGGGCGGTCAGCAGGCGACGCCTGCGTGTGGGTCGTCTCATGTTCTTCCGTCCGTTCCACAGTGATGGGTTCGTGCGTTCCGGGAGGGGCCGGACGCGCGTCGTCGCCCCGACCGGCCCGTGGGCGGGTCCGACGACGGCGCGCGTCCCCCGTCCGCTCAGGTCGTCGTGCAGGTGAGGTTCGTCGGTGCGTTGTTGGTGCCGTTCACGGTGCCGATGAAGCCGAAGGTGGTGGACGCGCCGGCCGCCAACGTGCCGTTGTAGTCGACGTTGCGCACCGTCACGTTGGCTCCGCTCTGGGTGTGCGAGCCGCCCCAGATCTGGCTGATCGACTGCCCGTTGGGGAACGACCAGGAGACCGTCCACCCCCGGATCGCGGTGGCGCCGGCGGTGACGGTGACCTCGGCCTGGAAGCCGCCCGACCACGAGCCGGTCACCGCGTACGTCGCCCGGGCGCCCGAGGGGGCGGGCGGGCTGGTGGTCGGGGCCGGGGTGGTCGGCGTGGGCGTCGGCGTGGTGGGGACCGGGGTGGGGGTGTCGGTGGGCGTCGGGGTGGCGGTGGGCGTGGCGGTCGGGGTCGGGGTCACGCCGGGCCGGGCCGCCCGGTAGGTACGACCGGCGCGGACGGCGAACTGGACGACGTCGGTCTCCGGGCGGGTGGTGGTCGGCGTGCTGCCGTCGGCGACGTCGACCAGGGTGAAGCTGCCGGTGAACAGCCGGGACCGCAGCCGGAGCGTGCCGTCCCGGTCGGCCCGTACGCCGATCTCGTCGACCTGACCGCTGGTCCAGCGCAGGCCGACGGTGTATCCGCCGCGACCCCGCAGGCCGGCGACCTGACCGGTGGCCCACGCGCTCGGCAGCGCGGGCAGCACGTTCAGCTCGCCGGTGTGGCTGTGCAACAGCATCTCGGCTATGCCGGAGGTGGCGCCGAAGTTGCCGTCGATCTGGAAGGGCGGGTGCAGGTCGAACATGTTCGGTGCGAGCCGGTCGGTGCGGACCAGGTCCTTCAGCAGCTTGTGGGCGCGGGCGCCGTCCTCCAGCCGGGCCCAGAAATTGATCTTCCAGGCGAGGGACCAGCCGGTCCCGTCGTCGCCCCGCAGTTCCAGGGTCCTGCGGGCGGCCTCGTACAGCGACGGGGTGCCCCGCTTGGTGATCTGGTTGCTGGGGTGCAGGCCGTACAGGTGGGAGACGTGCCGGTGGTTCCGCTCGGTCTCCACCCAGTCGGCCAGCCACTCCTGGACGTTGCCCCGGGAGCCGACCCGGGTCGGGGGGAGCCGGTCCTTGGCCGTGCGCACCTGTGACCGGAAGGTGGTGTCCACCCCGAGCGTCTCGCTGGCGCGGGCCGCGGCGTCGAACAGGTCCCGCAGGATCTGGTTGTCCATCGTCGGGCCGGCGCAGACGCTGGCGTTCGAGTGGTGCGGCAGCTCCGGCGAGTTCGACGGGTTGGTCACCAGGTAGCCCAGCGTCGGGTGGGCGACCAGGGTGTCGAGGAAGAACTGGGCGGCACCCTTGAGCGCCGGGTAGTTCGCCTGGAGGAAGCCCAGGTCGCCGGTGAACAGGTAGTGGTCCCAGATCAGCGTGCCCAGCCAGGCCCCACCGGTCTGCCACATGCCCCACAGCGCCCCGTCGACCACCGACGCGCCCCGCCAGGCGTCGGTGTTGTGGTGGGTGACCCAGCCGCCCGCGCCGTACTGTGCCTGGGCGACCCGCGCCCCGGTCACCGTCAGGTCCTTCACCATGTCGAAGACCGGCAGGAAACATTCGGACAGGTTGGTGGTGTCGGCCGGCCAGTAGTTCATCGGCAGGTTGGCGTTGATGGTGTACTTCGAGTCCCAGGACGGTGTCAGCGAGTCGTTCCAGATGCCCTGGAGGTTCGCCGGCTGGGTGCCCGGCCGCGAGGAGGAGATCAGCAGGTACCGGCCGAACTGGAACAGCAGCGCGGCGAACTGCGGGTCGTTGCTGCTCGCGTGCTGCGCGATCCGCACGTCCGTGGTCTGGTCGGCCGCGGCGGTACGCCCCAGGTTGATGCTCACCCGGTTGAACAGCGCCTGGTAGTCGGCCAGGTGCCGGCTGCGCAACTGCTCGATCGCCACGCCCTTGGCGGCGTTGAGCCGGGTGCGGGCGATGCCCTGGTAGTCGCCGTTGACGGTGCGGTAGTTGACGTAGCTGGACCCGATCGAGATCAGGATGGTCACGCTGGTGGCCCCGGAGACCCGCAGGGTGCCACCGGAGCTGCTGACCGTGCCCCCGGTGGCGGCGGCGTTGGCCAGGGCCAGGAACCGTACCGAGCCGGTGACCCCCTCCTGGCTGCCGGAGATGCCGTCCAGTCCGATGGTGGCGGAGTCCGGGCTCGACACGCTGGTGCGCTGCGGGCTGTCGAAGGTGGCGGAGAAGGTGATCGCGTTGGCCCGGTCGGCGGTCAACCGCACCACGATCACCTGGTCGGGTGCGCTGGCGAACACCTCCCGCTGGTGCCGTACGCCGTTGAGTACGTAGGTCGTGGTGACCGTGGCGGTGGTGAGGTCGAGGGTGCGGACGTACTGGCTGGCCCCGCTGGCCGACCCGAACGCCAGCCGCAGGTTGCCCACGGTCTGGTACGCGAGCTGACCACCCGGGTTGCCCATCATCGTCTGGTTGATCAGGTCCTGCGCCGAGGTCCACTGGTCGGCGAAGACCCGTCGCCGGATCTCGGCCAGGTTGGCCGCGCCCCGGGTGTTGGCCGAGTCGTACGGTCCACCGGCCCAGACGGTGTCCTCGTTGAGCTGGAGCCGTTCGGTGTCGACGTTGCCGAACACCATCGCGCCGAGCCGTCCGTTGCCGATCGGCAACGCGCGGAGCCAGTCGGTGCCGGCTCCCTCGTCGTACCACAGGGCCAGGTCGTTCGCGGCCAGCACCCGCGGTGGCGCTGCCGAGTCGGCGCGGGCCGTGGCGGTCCAGGCGACCGGGACCAGCGCGGCACCGGCCCCCGCCGCCCCGGCCTTGAGGACGTTCCTTCGGGTCACTTCAGACATGGTCTCTCCCAGCGGTACGGATCGGTGGCGGGTGCGGGTGGGCCGAACGTCGTGGGCGTGCCGGCGGCCAGGGTGCCGTGCCATGCCTCCTGTCGGTGGTACGGGCTGGCGGGGTGGGCCGACATCGGGGCGGGACGGGGTGACCGGCGTCGTGGGCCGGCCCGCGATCGGGGACACCACCGGTCGCCGCCCGGCCCGGTCGGGTGGGTCGTCGCCCGGCCGGCGACCGGAACGTCGCTGTTAGCGTTAACAGACGCGGCCCCGCGCACCCTGACGCCGGCACCCGGGGACGCCGCGACGGCGCGTCGGGCTCCCGGCGGCGCACCATCTCGCCTTATATGGACTCTCGTGGATTCCTGGGGTTCCCGTCAAGATATGACGCTCATGTTGCGCGAATGTTCCTCGCCGGATCCGGGCGGTCCCGCCGGCCTCCCAAGCCCGCTCCGGGGTGCGGGCCTTGAACCCGTCCGGCGACTTCCGTAGCATCCGGCGGACAGGCCGTGAACGTGAACATTTCCGGTCGAGGGCGTCGTCCCCGACCGACGTGGCGCCGTCCGGTGTGGTCGACGACCGCCGAAGGGGAGGTGACGCCCGGTGCCCGCCGGACCGTCCTACCGCAATCCGGTCGTCCCCGGCTTCTACCCCGACCCGAGTGTCTGCCGGGTGGGCGCGGACTACTACCTCGTCTGCTCCAGCTTCGAGTACGTTCCCGGCGTACCGCTGCTGCACAGCCGTGACCTGGTCAACTGGCGGCAGATCGGCAACATCCTCGACCGGCCCGGCCAGCTGGAGCTGCCCCCGGACACCACGGCTTCCGGGGGTGTCTTCGCGCCGACCCTGCGTCACCACGACGGTCGGTTCTGGCTGGTCACCACCAATGTCAGCCGGGGCCGGCACCTCATCGTCACCGCGTCCGAGGTCACCGGCCCGTGGTCGGAACCGGTCTACCTCGACCTGCCACACGTCGACCCGTCGCTGGCCTGGGACGACGACGGCAACTGCTGGCTGACCACCTCCGGGGTGGACGCCTACCGGATCGACCCGGAGCGGGGCGAGGTGCTGGAGGGGCCGATCCGGCTGTGGTCGGGCACCGGCGGCCAGTACCCCGAGGCGCCGCACCTCTACCGGATCGACGGCTGGTGGTACCTGCTGCTCTCCGAGGGCGGCACGCACACCGGCCACGCGGTCTCCGTGGCCCGCTCGCGCAGCCCGCGCGGCCCGTTCACCCCCGCCCCGGCCAACCCGATCCTCACCCACCGGAGCACCGACCTGCCCGTGCAGGCCACCGGGCACGCCGACCTGGTCGAGGCGGTCGACGGCAGCTGGTGGCTGGTGCTGCTCGGCATCCGGGCCAGGGGCCAGTGGCCGCCTTACCACGTCCTCGGCCGCGAGACCTTCCTCGCCCCGGTGCGCTGGGTCGACGGCTGGCCGGTCGTCGACCCGGTCCGGGAACTCACCGCCGCCCCGCCGGGCAGCGCCCCGGCCGGTGCCGCCCCGGCCGACCCGGGGGCCTACCGCGACGACTTCGACGCGACCGTCCTGGCACCCGAGTGGATCTCGCCGCGCCACCGGCCCGACGGTTCCTGGTCGCTGACCGCCCGGCCGGGCTGGCTCACCCTGTACGCCACGGGCGCGACCCTCGACCGTGCCGGGGCGACGATCGTGGCGGTGCGGCAGCGGCACCACGACTGCCGGGTCAGCGTCCGGGTCGACCCGGGTGACGGCACCGCCGGGCTGACCGTCCGGATCGACGAGGCGCACCACTACGACCTGGAGGTGGCGGCCGGCACCGTCCGGGTGGTCGGCCGGGTCGGCCCGTTCCGGCAGGTCTTCGCCTCCCGCGCCGTGCCGGACGGCCCGCTGGTCCTGACGGTGGCCACCCGTACCCACGACGTCTACCCGCCGACCGTGACCTCCGCCGCCGAGCTGACGGCCGGGACGGCCCCCTGGGGGGTACGCGCCGCCGGCTGCGACATGATCACGTTCGAGGTGGCGGAACCGGACGGCGACGCCGTGCTGGCCGAACTCGACGGGCGGTACCTGTCGACCGAGGTCGCCGCCGGCTTCACCGGCCGGGTCGTCGGCATGTACGTCACCGCGGGCAGCGCCGCGTTCGACTGGTTCGCCTACCACCCGGCGGGCTGACCCGCTCCCGCCGCCGGTCCACCGGGGCGGCGACGCGCCGGTGGCTAAACTTGATTTGCTCCAGAACAGCGGGCTAGGGTCGTGCCATGGCGACCGACCTCGAGGCACAGTTGCGGGCGGCCTCGCTGCGCGTCACGCGGCCCCGACTGGCCGTGCTCGCCGCGCTGCGTGACCACCCGCACGTCGACACCGACACGGTGATCGCGCTGGTCCGGTCGGACCTGCCCACGGTCTCCCACCAGGCGGTCTACGACGTGCTGCGGGCGCTCACCGAGGCCGGTCTGGTGCGGCGCATCCAGCCGGACCGGTCGCCCGCCCGCTACGAGGCGCGGGTGGGGGACAACCACCACCACGTCATGTGCCGTTCCTGCGGTGCGATCGCCGACGTCGACTGCGCCGTCGGTCACGTGCCCTGCCTCACCCCCTCGGACGACCACGGTTTCGTGATCGACGAGGCGGAGGTCGTCTACTGGGGCACCTGCCCCGACTGCGCGACCGACCGCACCTCCCAGTGATCCACCAGTTCGGAAGGAAGTTCATGAGCGACACCCAGGACAACGTCCCCGCCAGCGCGCAGGGCGTGGACCAGAAGGCGGCGGCCGGCTGCCCGGTCGCGCACGACTCGGTGACCGCGCAGGGTAGCGAGAGCGAGAACCCGGCGATCGATTCCCCGAAGCCGAAGACCGGAGGGCGTCCGCGTACCAACCGGGACTGGTGGCCCAACCAGCTCGACCTGTCGGTCCTACACGCCCACTCGGCCAAGGGCAACCCGCTGGGCGAGGACTTCAGCTACGCAGCGGAGTTCGCCAAGCTCGACGTCGAGGCGCTCAAGCGGGACATCACCGAGGTGCTCACCACCTCGCAGGACTGGTGGCCGGCCGACTTCGGCCACTACGGCGGCCTGATGATCCGGATGAGCTGGCACGCCGCCGGCACCTACCGGATCGAGGACGGCCGCGGTGGCGCCGGTGACGGCGGGCAGCGGTTCGCGCCGCTGAACAGCTGGCCGGACAACGCCAACCTGGACAAGGCCCGCCGGCTGCTCTGGCCGGTCAAGCAGAAGTACGGCCAGCAGATCTCCTGGGCCGACCTGCTGGTGCTCGCCGGCAACGTGGCCCTGGAGTCGATGGGCTTCACGACCTTCGGCTTCGGCTTCGGCCGGCCGGACGTGTGGGAGCCCGAGGAGATCTTCTGGGGTCCGGAGGACACCTGGCTCGGCGACGAGCGTTACGCCTCGGAGACCGAGATGGCGGCCGGCGTCGGGGCGACCGAGATGGGCCTCATCTACGTCAACCCGGAGGGTCCGCGCGGCAACGCCGACCCGCTCGCGGCGGCGCACTTCATCCGGGAGACCTTCCGCCGGATGGCGATGAACGACGAGGAGACCGTCGCGCTGATCGCCGGCGGGCACACCTTCGGCAAGACCCACGGCGCGGGCGTCGCCGACGACCACGTCGGGGCCGAGCCCGAGGGCGCCCCGCTGGAGGCCCAGGGCCTGGGCTGGCTGAGCACCCACGGCAGCGGCAAGGGCGGCGACACCATCACCAGCGGTCTGGAGGTCACCTGGACCGACCGGCCGACGCAGTGGAGCAACCGCTTCTTCGAGATCCTCTTCGGCTACGAGTGGGAGCTGACCACCAGCCCCGGCGGGGCCAAGCAGTGGGTCGCCAAGGACGCCGAGGCGATCATCCCGGACGCCCACGACCCGGCCAGGAAGCACCGGCCGACGATGCTCACCACCGACCTGTCGCTGCGCGTCGACCCGGCGTACGAGAAGATCTCGCGGCGCTTCCTGGAGCACCCCGACGAGTTCGCGCTGGCGTTCGCCAAGGCCTGGTACAAGCTGCTGCACCGCGACATGGGTCCGGTCAGCCGCTTCCTCGGCCCCTGGGTCGCCGAGCCGCAGCTCTGGCAGGACCCGGTGCCGGCCGTCGACCACGAGCTGGTCTCCGACGCCGACGTCGCGGCCCTCAAGGCGAAGGTGCTCGACTCCGGCCTGACCACCGCGCAGCTGGTCAGCACCGCCTGGGCCTCCGCGGCGAGCTTCCGGCACACCGACAAGCGCGGTGGCGCCAACGGCGCGCGGATCCGGCTCGAGCCGCAGCGCAGCTGGGAGGTCAACCAGCCCGAGCAGCTCGCGACGGTGCTGGCGACCCTGGAGGGGATCCAGCGGGAGTTCAACGCCGCCGGTGGCGCGAAGATCTCCCTCGCTGACCTGATCGTGCTGGCCGGCTCGGCCGCCGTCGAGCAGGCCGCGCGTGCCGCGGGTGTCGAGGTGACCGTGCCGTTCCGGCCGGGCCGCACCGACGCCAGCCAGGAGCAGACCGACGTCGAGTCGTTCGCCGTGCTGGAGCCGCGTGCCGACGGGTTCCGCAACTACCTGCGTCCGGGTGAGAAGACCCAGCCGGAGGTGCTGCTCGTCGACCGGGCGTACATGCTCAACCTGACCGCGCCGGAGATGACCGTCCTCGTCGGCGGCCTGCGGGCGCTCGGCAACAACGTGGGCGGCACGGCGCACGGCGTGCTCACCGACCGGCCGGGGGTGCTCAGCAACGACTTCTTCGCCAACCTGCTCTCCCCGGGCACCCGGTGGAAGGCGTCGGAGTCCGACGAGCACGTCTACGAGATCCGGGACCTGGCCACCGACGAGGTGAAGTGGACCGCCACCGCGGTCGACCTCATCTTCGGGTCCAACTCCCAGCTGCGCGCCCTCGCCGAGGTCTACGCCAGCCAGGACGCGGGCACCAAGTTCGTGACCGACTTCGTGGCGGCCTGGACGAAGGTCATGGAGCTGGACCGGTTCGACCTGTCCTGACCCGACCTTGCTGTGCGTGCCCCGGCCGATCGGCCGGGGCACGCCCTGTTCCGGGGGCGGATAGTGGGGTGAGCGGCACTTCATATTGGACAAAAGACCAAAAAACACCCTATAGTGCTGTCTGTGCATCTCCTGGCAGCCCTGGTCAGCCCGTTGTTGCTCGTGGGTGGTGTCGCACCGCCCGGCGCGGCACCCGTTCCCCGCGTGTGGGCGATGGCGCTGGTGGTCGGTCTGGACATCACCGTGCCCCCCGCGGCCAGCCTCGGTGCCGGCGTGCCCGGGACCACCCTCAGCCGCTCGCTGGGGACCGTCACCGTGAACGACACCCGGACGACCAACCCGAACACCTGGCTGGCCACCGTGTCCACCACGGTGTTCATCACCGCCGGCGGTGGCGCGGGCAAGACCATCGCCGCCACCCAGGTCTCCTACTGGTCGGGTCCGGTGACCAAGCAGTCGGGTGGCGGCACCAAGGTGCCCGGTCAGGCCACCGCCGCGCAGGCGGTGACGTTGTCCGTGCCGCGGGTCGCGTTCACCAAGACCTCGGGCAACCAGCGCAACAGCGTGAGCTGGGCGCCCACCCTCCGGGTGGCGATCCCCGCCGCGGCGGTGGGGGGCGTGTACACCGGCACCATCACCCACTCTGTCGCCTAATGAGTGATTCGCGATGAATGCGCCTTATGGGGGCGTTCAGTCATTAGCGTGGTGGTCATGAAGAAGCCATTGCTCGCCCTGGCCGCCGGGGCAGCGGTGCTCGCCGTAGCATCGCCCGCCGCCGCCGCCCCGTCGGGCGACACCATCGTCACCTTCACCGTGTCGACCGCCAACCTGGACATCACCGTGCCGGCCTCGGTGAACCTGGGCGCGGCCTTCGCCGGCTCCACCATCACCGGCTCGCTCGGCAACGTCACGGTCACCGACAGCCGGGCGGCGCTCTCGGCGACCTGGACCGCGTCGGTGACCAGCACCGCGTTCACCACCGGCGGCGGCTCGGGTGAGGAGACCATCCTGCCCAACCTGGTGGAGTACTGGTCCGGCCCGGCGCTCTCCACCACCGGCACCGGCACCTTCGTGCCCGGCCAGCCCACCTCGGCCGACGCGGTGACACTGAACCTGCCCCGGACGGCCTTCTCCAAGACCTCCGGCAGCGGCAACAACTCGGCCACCTGGAACCCCAGCCTCCGGATCACCCTCCCGCCGTCGGCCGTCGGCGGCCTCTACACGGGGGTGATCACCCATTCGGTGGCCTGACCGACTCCGTGCCGTCGTCCTGGCCGTCACCGTCCTGGTGACCGCCGGGACGCCGGCCTCTGCCGCGTCGCCGTCACCCCCGCCGAGCCCGAGTTTCAGCGGCCCGGCCGCGGCGGTCGGCATCCGGCTGCTCGACGCCCCGGTCAACCGGCGCGACGACAGCCGCGCGCACAAGTACATCGTCGACCATGTGCACCCCGGGACGACCATCAAGCGGCGGATCGTGGTGGAGAACGTCTCGGAGATCGAGCGGAAGATCGCCGTCTACCCGGCCGCCGCCGAGGTCGACCGGACCGGCTTCGTCTTCGCGCCCGACCGGACGCCGAACGAGCTGAGCAGCTGGATCACGATCGACAGCGACGAGGTGGAGCTGGAGCCCGACGACGAGTCGGTGCTCACCGTCACCATCACGGTGCCGGAGAAGGCCTCCGCCGGGGAACGGTACGCGGTCATCTGGGCCGAGGTGTCCACCGTCGACGGGCAGAACGTGCGCAACATCGGCCGGGCCGGCATCCGGGTGTACCTGTCGGTCGGGCCGGGTGGCGAACCGCCGTCGGGCTTCGAGGTGACGGGGCTCGCCGGTGACCGCGACGGCGACGGTGCGCCGGTGGTCACCGCCGAGGTGCGCAACACCGGCCGACGGGCGCTGGACCTCGCCGGCCAGCTACGCCTCACCGACGGCCCGGGCGGGCTGTCGGTCGGACCGGTGCGCGCCGAGGCCGACACGCTCGCCCTCGGGGCCACCACCACCGTCCGGGTGCTGCTGGATCCCCGGCTGCCGGACGGCCCGTGGAACGCCCGCCTCGACCTCGCCAGCGGCTGGACCCGGCGTACCGCGACGGGCACGGTCTCCTTCAGCGGGCACCCGGCCACCGCCGCGACCGGTGCGGACCACTCCGGCCTGGTGCTCACCGGTGGTCTCGTCACGTCGGCGGTGGTGCTGCTCCTCTTCACCGGTTACGCCTTCCGCCGCCGGGGCCGGGCGAGTCCGGCGGTGACTGCCTGAGCGGAAAAAGTGCGCGGCACGTAATATTGCGTGCCGCGCACCTTTCTGTATGCTGATGTCGTGAGCGGACTACGCGAGCGCAAGAAGAACGCGACCAGGGCGGCGCTGAGCTGGGCCGCCATCCGTCTGACCGTGGCCCGTGGCTTCGACAACGTCCTGGTGGAGGACATTGCCCAGGCCGCAGGCGTATCCCCGCGCACGTTCAACAACTACTTCTCCAGCAAGGCCGAGGCGATCGCCGCACGGCACCTCGACCGCAGCCGACGCACGGCACAGGCGCTGCGCCGACGGCCGACCGGGGAACCTCTCTGGACGGCATTGATCGCGGCGGCGATGGCCCAGTTCACCCCCGGGCCGGAGGTCGGGCAGTGGCCACCGGACTCGCCCACCGAGTGGGCGGACGGTCTGCGGGTGATGCTGGCCGAGCCGGCGCTCCAGGGCGAGATGCTGCGGGCGGGCGCGCTCGCCGAGGCCGAACTGGCCGCGGCCGTCGCCGAGCGCACCGGCACCGACCTGGGGCGTGACCTCTATCCACACCTGGTCGCGGCCAGCGTGAGCGCCGCCGTCAACGCGGCGACACGACACTTCGTCCGCGCCGACCCACCGGTCCCGGTGCAACGGCTGCTCTCCGACGCACTGACCCAGCTCGCGGCCGGCCTCCCGCCGCCCGCGCCGCGCTGACGCGCCGGCACCTTCCGGACGTCCCACCGAAGCGCTCCACCCTGCCCTGCCCACGGCCCCGCCGACGGGTGGGTCGACCGTGCCCGTGGAAAGGGAACCTGTCATGCATGACGTCGTGATCGTCGGGGCCGGCCCGAACGGCCTCCTGCTCGCCACCGAACTGGCCCTGGCCGGGATCCGGCCGGTGGTGTGTGAACGGTTGGCGACGCCCACCACCGAACAACGGGCCAACGGCCTGGTCGGTCAGGTGGTCCGGATGCTCGACCGACGTGGCCTGTACCAGCGCCTCGGCGACGACCCGGGTCCACCCCGACCGCAGCCGGAGTTCGTCTTCGGGGCGCTGCCGCTGGACCTCAGGGCGGTGACGGACAACCCGCTGCACCTGCTCCCGGTGCCGCAGCGCGACCTGGAACGGGTGCTCGCCACCCGGGCGGCCGAACTCGACGTGCCGGTCCGGCGCGGGTGCGAGGTGACCGGGCTGGCCCAGGAGGCCGACGCCGTGCGGGTCACCCTCTCCGACGGCACCGTCCTGCGCTGCCGGTACCTCGTCGGCGCCGACGGCGGGCACAGCGTCGTGCGCCGGCTGGCCGGGATCGCCTTCCCCGGGGTGTCCACCGACCGCACGGTCTCCCGGACCGCCCAGGTCGGCCCGCCCCCGGAGCTGGTCGACCCGTCGACCGGTGGGCTGGTGGTCCCCGGGTACGGCACCGTCGCGCCGTTCCGGCACACCCGCACCGAACACGGCCTGATCGTGTGGGCACCCTTCCCCGGCCGCCCACCGAGCCTGACCACGATCGAATGGCCCGCCTCGACCGCGTTCGACGGCCCGCTGACCCTCGCCGAGATGCGGGCCAGTGTGGCCCGGGTGCTGGGCGTGGAGGTCCCGGTCGACCCGCCGCCCGGTGCCGGCCCGCACCTGCTGCGACGCCTGGTGGGCGGCAACACCCGGATCGCGCAACGGTACCGTGCCGGCCGGGTGCTGCTGCTCGGCGACGCCGCCCACGTGCATTCCTCGATCGGTGGTCCCGGGCTGAACCTCGGGTTGCAGGACGCGGTGAACCTCGGCTGGAAGCTGGCGGCAGAGCTGCACGGCTGGGCCCCGGACGGGCTGCTGGACTCGTACGAGGAGGAACGCCGCCCGGTCGCCCTGCGGGTCACCATGTCGACCCAGGCCCAGTCGGCGCTGATCGCCCCGGGCAGTGAGGTCACCGCGCTGCGGGTGCTCCTCGGTGAACTGCTCGCCGAACCGGCGAACGCCGCCCACGTCGCCGCCCTGCTGGCCGGGGCGGACGTCCGCTACGCGATGGGGGGAGCGGACGGGCCGCTGGTCGGCCGCTGGGCACCCGACCTGGTGCTGCGTACCGACGCCGGACCGGTCCGGCTGGCCGAGCTGACCCGCTCCGCCCGGGCACTGCTGCTCGACCCCACCGGCGTCCTCGCCCCGTCGGCCGAGCCGTGGCGGGACCGGGTCGAGGTGCTCACCGGCCGGTTCGAGCCCGACCCGGGGCGGACCGCCCTGCCCGCCGGGGTGGCCGACGGCGGGGCGTCGACCGCCCTGCTGCTGCGTCCCGACTGCTACGTGGCCTGGCAGTCGACCGGGACCGGGACGGACGGGGACGGGCTGCCCGCCGCCCTCACCCGCTGGTTCGGGCCACCGCGCCCCGACCGGCCCTGACGGTCGACGCCGGTCGGCCCGGCGGGTCGGCCCTGACCGTCGGGGCCGGTCTGCCTGACGGCCGGTCCTGGTCGGCCCTGACGGTCGGCCCGGCGGTGGGAGCCGCCGGGCCGACCCGCAGGTGGCGGGGGTCAGTCCCGCTGGATGACCATGCCGGCGCCGACGGTGCGGTTGGTGGCCTCGTCGATGATGATGAAGCCGCCGGTGGTGCGGTTGCGGTGGTAGTCGTCCACCAGCAGCGGCACGGTGGTGCGCAGCCGGATCCGGCCGATCTCGTTGAGTTTCAGCTCACCGGCCGCCTCGTCGCGGTGCAGGGTGTTGATGTCGAGGCGGTAGTGCAGGTCGCGGACGATGGCGCGGGCGGAACGGGTGGTGTGCTTGATGGTGTACCTGCCGCCGACCTGGAGCGGTCGGGTCTCGTCCATCCAGCAGACCATCGCCTCGATGTCCTGGGTCGGGGTGGGGGCGTTGTGGGGTCGGCAGATCATGTCGCCGCGGGAGATGTCGATCTCGTCGGTGAGGCGGACGGTGACCGACATCGGGGGGAACGCCTCGTCGACCGGTCCGTCGGCGGTCTCCACGGCGCTGATCCGGCTGGTGAACCCGGACGGCAGGACCATCACCTCGTCGCCGGGCTTGAGGACGCCGGAGGCGACCTGACCGGCGTAGCCGCGGTAGTCGGTGACCGTGGTCGACTGCGGGCGGATCACGTACTGCACGGGGAACCGGACGTCGACCAGGTTACGGTCCGAGGCGATGTGCACCCGTTCCAGGTGGTGCAGCAGCGACGGGCCTTCGTACCAGGGCATGTTCTCCGAGCGGGTGGCGATGTTGTCGCCCTGCAACGCCGACACCGGCACCACGGTCAGGTCCGGCACGTCGAGTTTCGCCGCGAACGCGGTGAACTCGTCGGCGATCTGCTCGAAGACCTCCTGCGAGAAGTCGACCAGGTCCATCTTGTTGACACACAGCACCAGGTGCGGAACCCGCAGCAGCGAGCACAGGAACGCGTGCCGCCGCGACTGCTCCACCAGCCCCTTCCGCGCGTCCACCAGCACCAGGGTGAGGTCGGCGGTGGAGGCACCGGTGACCATGTTGCGGGTGTACTGGGTGTGCCCCGGGGTGTCGGCGATGATGAACTTGCGGCGGGGCGTGGCGAAGTAGCGGTACGCCACGTCGATCGTGATGCCCTGCTCCCGCTCGGCCCGCAGACCGTCGGTCAGCAACGCCAGGTTGGTGTACTCGTCACCCCGGGCCGCGCTGACCGCCTCCACCGCCGCCAACTGATCGGTGAACAACGACTTCGTGTCGTAGAGCAGCCGCCCGATCAGGGTCGACTTGCCGTCGTCGACACTGCCCGCGGTGGCGAACCGCAGCAGGTCCATCGGCCGGGCCTCGGTCGGGGAGCCGGCCGGTGCCAGCATGTCGGTGCTCATCAGAAGTAGCCCTCCCGCTTGCGGTCCTCCATGGCGGCCTCGCTGACCCGGTCGTCGCCCCGGGTCGCGCCCCGCTCGGTGATCCGGGTCGACGCGACCTCCTCGATCACCTTCTCCACCGTGTCCGCGTCCGAGCGGACGGCGGCGGTGCAGGAGGCGTCCCCGACGGTGCGGTACCGGACCCGGGCCGTGAACGGCTCCTCACCGGCCCGGGGGGTGAAGAACTCGTTGACGGCGTAGAACATGCCGTCGCGCTCGACGACCTCCCGGTCGTGCGCGTAGTAGATCGACGGCAACGGCACCCGCTCCCGCGCGATGTAGTGCCAGATGTCCAACTCGGTCCAGTTCGACAACGGGAACACCCGGATCGACTCACCCGGATGGTGCCGACCGTTGTACAACGACCACAACTCCGGCCGCTGGTTCTTCGGATCCCACTGCCCGAACTCGTCCCGGAACGAGAACACCCGCTCCTTCGCCCGCGCCTTCTCCTCGTCCCGCCGCGCCCCACCGAACAACGCGTCGAACCGGTGCTTCTCCACCGCGTCCAACAACACCGGCGTCTGGATCCGGTTCCGCATCCCGTCACCGGACTCCCTGACCAGGCCCCGGGTCAGCGCCTCCGGCACGCTCGCCACGATCAGGTGCAGGTCCAACTCGGTGACCCGCTGGTCGCGGTAGTCGAGCACCTCGGGGAAGTTATGCCCGGTGTCGACGTGCATCACCGGGAACGGGATGTTCGCCGGCGCGAACGCCTTCTGCGCCAACCGGAGCATCACGATCGAGTCCTTGCCACCCGAGAAGAGCAGCACCGGCCGCTCCATCTCGGCGACCACCTCACGCATCACGAAGATGCTCTCCGCCTCCAGCTCGTCGAGCTGGGAGACCTGGTACGCAGCCGGTTCGCTGCTCATCGCGGGTCCTTTCCGGGATGGGGGACGGGGGAGCCGGACGGGACCGCCGTGCCGGCCAGTTGCCGCCGCAGCGCGGCGAGCAGCGGGGTGGCCAGCTCGCCGCGACAGACCAGCAGGTCCGGCAGGCGCGGATCCGCCTCGTTGTACGTCAGGGCCGAGCCGTCGATGCGGGACGCGTGCAGCCCGGCCGCCGTGGCCACCGCCACCGGGGCGGCGGAGTCCCACTCGTACTGGCCGCCCGCGTGGATGTAGGCGTCCACCTCACCGGTCACCACCGCCGCGATCTTCGCCCCCGCCGAACCCATCGGCACCAGCTCGGCACCCACCTCCCCGGCCAGCTCGGCCAGGAAGGCGGGGGGACGGCTGCGGCTGGCCGCCAGGCGGATCACCGGGCCGGGCTCGCCCGGTGGTGGTGCCGGCACGTCGGTGGCCAGCACCCGGCCCTGCGCCGGCAACCCGACCGCCCCGGCCACCAGCCCGTGCGGCGTCCGCGCGTCCCGTGCCCAGAGCGCCACGTGCACCGCCCAGTCGGACCGCCCCGACTCGGAGAACTCCCGGGTGCCGTCCAACGGGTCGATGATCCACACCCGGTCGGCGGTGCGCCGGGAGACCCCGTCGCCGGTGTCGACCAGCCGGGAGTCCTCGTCCTCCTCGGACAGCACCGCGTCGGCCGGCCGCCACCGGGCCAGCTCGGCCCGGAGGAAGTCGTGCGACGCCCGGTCGCCGGCCGCCTTCAACGCGGCGGGATCGGCGTGACCGTGGCTGGCGCGTACCCGCAGCAGCAGCTCTCCGGCGAGCAGGGCGAGCCGGCGGGCGAGCGCCGCGTCGGATTCGGCGGGGGTCGGGTCTGCCATGGCAACTCCTGGGCCGGTCGGGTACGGGGGTGGAACCGGGACGGGCGTGGTCACTGGATCGCCCGGCGGTTGAAGCAGCGGACACTGACCCAGGTCAGCACGACGGCCACCCCGGTCAGCACGGTCAGGCACACCCACGCCGGCAGGTGCGGCACGCCGGGCAGCAGCGCCCCGCGCACCCCTTCCGAGACGTACGTCATCGGGTTGAGGGCGGTGACCACCTGGTACCAGGGCACCGACGACAGCCGGGGCCACGGGTAGTGGATGCAGCCGGTCCAGATGATCGGGGTGAGGATCAGCGAGAAGGTCACGTTGATCCGCTGCACCGGCAGGGTGGTGGCCAGGCTCATCCCGATGGCCCCGCCGATCCAGGCCCCGAGCAGCGCCACCACGAAGGCCAGCGGCAGTCCCGCCGGCCGCCACGGCGCGGAGCCGACCATCAGCGCGCCGAGCGGGTAGATCAGCACGGCCGCGAGCAGCCCTCGGATGGTCGCGATCACCAGCTTGCCGATCGCGACGTACCCGGTGGGCAGCGGCGCCATCAGCCGGTCCTCGATCTCCATGGTGAAGCCGAACTCCTTCACCAGCGGCAGGGCCACGCTCTGCAACGCGGTGGTGAGGGCGGCCAGCGCGATGATGCCCGGCAGGAACACGTCGGCGAAGCCGCGTCCGACGAGGCCCTGGCTGCCGAGGACGGTGTTGAAGACGAAGAGCATGAACAGCGGGGTCAGCCCGACCTGCACCAGGATGATCCAGAGTTCCCGGCCGGTGACCATCAGATCGCGGCGCAGCACCGCGGCGAACACCCGGCCGGTCCCCGGGCGGGAGGATGGTTGGTGCGTCGGGCGCAGCGGGGTGGGGGTGTCGAGAGCGGTCACCGCGGTTGCCTTCCGGTGAGTTCGATGAAGACGTCCTCCAGGCTGGGTTCGCCGATGTCGACCGCGTTGATCGCCGCCGACCGGGCGGCCAGCGCGGTCACCACCGGGCCGAGCAGCGCGGCGGGATCGCCCGCCAGGTGCAGCCGGATGCGCAGCCGGCCGCGACCGCCGTTGCCCGCCGCGGCACCGCCCCGCCCGAGCAGGCCCGCGCCGGCCAGCGCGGCCAGCCGGCCGGCACCGGGACGGCCACCGCCGCCCCCGGCGGCGAGCGCGGCCAGCATGCCGGCGCCACCCGCCCCGACCCCGGCCAGCCCGGCCCCGCCGGCACCCGGCCGCCACCCGGCCGGCACGGTCGGCGTCGCCACCCGTTCCGCCTTGCGGACGCCGGTCAGCTCGCCGAGCGCGGCGCAGAGCGTGTCCGGGTCGTCCCCGCCGGCCGGGGTGACCGTGAGATCGAGCAGCGCGTCCCCGGCCAGGCCCCGGACCAGGTTGGTCGGGGTGTCGAGGGTGAGCAACCGGCCGTGGTCGACGATGCCGACCCGGTCGACCACCCGGGCCGCCTCGTTCATCGCGTGGGTGGTCAGCACGATCGCCACCCCCCGCTGGCGCAGCTCGCGGAGCTGACCCCAGATCAACAGGCGGGTCTGCGGGTCGAGGGCGTTGGTCGGCTCGTCGAGGAAGAGCACCACCGGTTCGTGGGCCAGCGCGCGGGCGATCATCAACCGTTGCGCCATCCCGCCCGAGTACGCCTCGATCTTCCGGTCGGCCCGGTCGGTGAGGCCGAACCGTTCCAGCAGCTCCGCGGCGCGCTCCTGCGCGTCCCGCCGTTTCACCCCGTGGTAGGTGGCGTGGTAGACGAGGTTCTGCCGGGGGGTCAGCGCCCGGTCCAGGTTGTTGTGCTGGGGGACCACGGCCAGTTGGGCGCGGGCGGCGGCCGGATCCCGGCCGACGTCGACCCCGCCGACCACCGCCCGGCCGCCGGTGGCCCGCAGCCGGGTGGTCAGGATGCCGACGGTGGTGGACTTGCCGGCCCCGTTCGGCCCGAACAGCCCGAAGATCTCGCCCGGCGCGACGGTGAACGACAGCCCGTCGACCGCGTTGGTGTCGGCCCGGGGGTATCGCTTGACGAGATCGTCGACCTCGACCACTGCCGGCCCGTCTCTGCTGGGCATCTCAACTCCTGTCCTGGGGTGCGGGTGCGGCGGTGCTGGCGGCGGGCGACGGTGCCGGTCAGCCGCCGGTGGGCTGGGGGTGGGCGGCGAAGAACCGCCAGATCGTGTCGGTGGCGTTCAGCGCGGTGGAGGGGGGATCGAGGTTGAGCAGCTTCTCCGCCCGGGGCGGGTTGGGCCGTCCGCCGGGCCACTGGTGTCCCGCGTCGGCGACGGTGATCAGCTCGACGGCGCGACCCTGGGCACAGCTCGCCGTGGCCCGGGTGACCGGCCCGTCGGTGGTCACCGTCGGGGCGCCACAGGAGTCGACGGACCGCCAGCGGGCCGCCAGCTCGGGGGTGGGTGGGCCGTCGATCTTCACCGGGTTGCGGCCGGTGCCGCCGTTGTCGCGTCGGCCGGGGCCGCCGCCGTAGGGCATGGTCTGGTCCTGGCGGCCGTGGATGTGCAGCACCGAGACCGGTTTCGGGGCGGGGCACTGCCCGGTCAGGGTGCTGGCCACCGCGCCGATCGCGGCGAACGTCGTGGTGTCGCAGACCAGCTTGTACGCCAGCAGCCCGCCGTTGGAGATCCCGGTGACGTACCGGCGGGCCGGGTCGACCGGTAGTTCCCGGCCGACGGTGGCGACCAGTTCGGTGATGAAGGCGACGTCGTCGACGCCGTCCCGGGCGGGTGCGCCGCAGCACTGCGGGCCGACCGCCCAGGCCCGGTTCAGCCCGTCCGGGAACAGCACCAGGAAACCACCCCGGTCGGCCTGCCCCGTCCAGCCGTACGCCTGCTCGGCCTGCTCGCCGGTGCCGGCCGCGCCGTGCAGCATCACCACCAGGGGGACCGGCCTGGTGAGGTCGGCCGAGGCGGGCCGGTACAGCCGGTAGGTACGCTTCCGACCGTCCACCGTGAGGTCGTGGGTGGAGCTGCCGACGGGCATGTCCGGTGCCGGCCGGGCGTCGCCGGTGGCCGGGGCGCTGGCCGTCGGGTCGGATCCCGTGCCGACGGGCGCGGCGTCCCGGCGGTCGGGACTGCACCCGGCGGGTGCGGTCAGGGCGACGAGCAGGGCGAGCGTCCCCACGAGCCGGACCGCCGGCTGGCGACGACTCCGCCCGGCTTCATCACGAAATGCGGTAAAAGGCATCATAAATGTACTTTCGCCCGGGAATGTTCGAGGAACGTCAGGGACGCGCCAGGATTCGGCAAACGGGCACGGAGCACCCCGCCGGCAGGCCACGCGTCACGCCGGTCCCACGGGGAGGAGGTCGCCGGCCCGGCGACGGCGCTGTCACCGGGCCGACGACCCGAATCTCAGTAGCCGCCCCGGAGCCGGATCAGCTCCCAGCCGCCCTCGGGAACGTCGTCGTTCGGGTTGGCCCGCAGGTTCATCGGGTTGGCCATGCCCAGGTAGAGGGTGGCCCCCTCGGCGACCATGTTCCGGATGCCGTAGTTCAGGTAGTTGCCCAACCCGGTGTTGTCCACCGTCGTCGCCGGCTTCGTCGGCGACGGGAACGCGTACAGGTCACCGCCGTAGACCGCCTCGGGCAGGGCACTGGACCGCGACCCGGCCGCGTCCATCGGCGCCCGGGCCAGGTCGTCGGCCAGCGCCGGTGACAGGCCCAGCTCGGCGGCGGTCTCCTTGCCCAGCTGCTTGGCCAGGTAGCTCCAGTCCATCGTGCCGACGTAGAGCTTCCCGCCGGCCACCACCATCTTCCAGGTGTAGTTGTTGTACGGGTTGCCGAAACCGGGCGGCCCGAACTTCGGCGTCTGGTGCGTCGACTGCAACGCCCACGCCCCGGCCCCGCCGTTGGCCGCCGGGTCGAACGCGGGCAGCTCGGACGCGCCGTACAGCAGCTCGACCTTCTCGAAGTGGGAGCCGAAGTTACGTCCCCGGTAGATGCTGATCGACCGCTGGGTGTTCTGGATGGTGGCCTGGGCCGCCGTGTCGTCCGCCGGCGGGTACGTCGTCATGTGCAGGGTGGTCGCCTTCATCGGCACGTGCATGGTGCCCCAGTAGAGGAACCCGCCGTAGGAGGCCAGACCGCCCAGGGCGTAGGCGCGGGCGATCACCGGGTCCGGCTCGTAGGACGACGCGCTCCACACCTGCTGCCAGCCGTCGGCGTCCTCCGGGTTGAGCCCCGGCGCACCCGACGCCAGCGGCGGGCTCATCCAGACCGCGGCGATGCTCGTGGTCGGCGCGGCGGCACCGGCGGTCGGCCCGGCCAGTTCGGCGTCCGAACCCGGCCAGGTGGTGACGAAGAGCCGTCCCTGGTGGACGGTGAGGTCGGCGGCCTGCGCCGGCAGGTTCGCCACCACCGTGAAGGCGAACGGGTCGGACTTGCTCCCCGTCCACCGCAGCACGTTGCCGCGCTCACCGCCGTTGGCCCCGACGCCCACCCCGGCGTACAGCGCGTCACCGGCCACCGTGAAGTGCCGGATGTTGCCGTACATGGGGAAGTTGCGCGACCCGAGGAAGGCCCCGGTGTCGGTGTCGAAGGCGAACAGGTTGACGCTGGTGCCCAGCGCCGGGCCGCCCAGCAGCGCCACCCCGCCGAAGTTGCCGGCCGCCCGGATGCCGGCCGTGGTCTGCAACCGGTTGGCGTCGTCGGTGGAGGCCGCCTTCACCAGGTCGGTCTTCTCGGTCAGCTTGTTGGCGCGGGTGTCGTAGGTGTAGAGGCGCGGCTGGCGGTGGTCACCGAGGATCGCCGGCAGCTGCGGGTTGCGCTTGGCGACCTGGCTCTCGCCGTACTCGCAGACCCAGTCGTCGTTGACCGTCGGCGTGGTGTTACGCAACGCCCGGCCGCTGGTCAGACAGTTGACGTTCGCTCCGGTGCCGAACCACAGCGTCTTGCCGACCCGGGTCATCCCCCACAGGTACGCCTGGTTGACCTTGGCCTGGCCGGTGGCGCACGGCGGGCCGGCCGGATACGGCAGGCCGATCCCGGCGAAACACTCGTCCGGCTGGGCCTTGGCGAGCAGTTGCGGGCTGCCCTGGTGCGTGCCGGCCACGCTGGCCGCGTCGGCGGCGTCGAGCGGCACGCCGAGCGCCGCCGAGGGAACCGCCAACACCGACCCGAGTCCGAGTACGGCGACGACGGTCGACAACCGTCGCGCGGAGATCCGGAGTGGATTCACCAACTATCTCTCTTTCCGAAGGAAGGCGGACACCCGTCCCGGGCCCCGCCGATGGCCGGACCCGGGACGGGTAGGGACACACAGGGACCGTTCAGACGGCGGCGGGCAGCTTCCGGGGCGCCGGGGCGACCACCCGCGGCGCCATCCGCTCGGCCCATCCGGACGGATCGGGAAAGTCCAGGAACGTGCCGAGACCGGTCAACTCGGCCACCGGGTCGGCGACCAGGTCCTCGTACGACATCCGCAGCAGGTGCGTCGGGGGCACGTCCCGCAGTGCCTGGTCGGCCTGGCTGCTCATGAACGCGCACAGCCCGAGGTAGCGGCGCAGGTCCTGGCCGCGCTCGCGCAGCGCGTCGGGGGTCAGCCGGTCCGGCAGGTACGGCTGGAGGGCCTCCGGCACCGCCTGGTCGTCCTCGATCCGGAACGGGTCCAGGCCGCACTTGCCGAGGAACTCCACCCGCAACTGCAGGAGCTGGAACGACGAGTGCCGGCTCATCGACCGGGCGGTGTCCTCCCAGCTGCGGGTCAGGTAGACGATCTTGCAGTCCGGAAAGCCCCGCAGCAGGTAGGGCGCCACGTGGCTGGAGCCGCCCGACCGTTCCACCCACCGGGTCTTGCCGGTCAGCACGGCGAGCAGGTCGAGGAAGTCGCGGTGGTGCCGGGACACGGACTGGTCGGGGAACTGCGGAACCCGCTCGGCGAGCTGGTCGAACAGCGCGTCCGGATCGGCGGTGAGCTTCGACAGGGTGATCGCCAGGATCCGGGGCAGCTCGGTCAGCCGGTCGGCCCAGCGGCCCGTCGCCGGGTAGCGGACCTCCTTCGGCGGCAACCCGATCCGGAACAGGGTGGCCAGTTCCGCCTTGGGGCTGGCCAGCACCCCCCAGTACTCGGCGCCGCTGATCACCTCGGCGCTGCGGGCCCACGGCGCCACCGACATGAAGAACTCCTGGGCACTCAGGGTGCCCGGCTCCTCGTGGATCAGGTCGGACAACAGCGTGGATCCGCACCGGCCGTTGCTGATGATGATCGACCGGCCGGTGATCGGGGTGTCCATCGGAAGACCTCCTGCGTGTCGCGTCGTCATGCGGTGGTGGGTTGGGAGACGTCGAGCGAGCAGTCCTCGGCGAGCCAGGTGAAGACCAACCGGCGGATCTCCTCCGGACGGTCGATCAGCACCGAGTGTTTCTGGTCGGGCAGGACCGCGACCCGGGTCTGCGGCAGCAGCCCGCGTACCGCCGGGGCCAGCTCCACCACCGCCGAGTCGCCGCCGTAGAGGCAGAGCACCGGGCAGCCGATCGCGGCCAACGCCTCGGTGGTCGGCAGCGGACTCGCCGGCAGCTCCTGCGCCAGGCTGGTGTCGGTCAGCATACGACCGGTGTCGGCGGCCCGTTGGGCTGCGACGCGCCCTCGGCGGGCACCGATCTCGGTGACCGTCTCCGCCCGGGGCAGCCGGGCGGCGACCCGGGCGAGGCGCTGACGCACCCGGCCCATCCACTCCGGCGTCGGCGGGGCGGACTCCACGGTCACGATGCCGGCCACCCGGTCCGGGTGCCGGGCGGCGAAACCGAACGCGATGGTCCCGCCGAACGAGTTGCCCAGCAGCAGCAGCGGGCCGCTGACGTCCAGCGCCGCCAGCAGCGCCGCCAGGTCGTCGACGAAGTCGTCCAGGGCGTACCCGGTGGCCGGGCGCTCGCTGCGCCCGTGACCGCGCAGGTCGTACAGGACGGTCGGGAAACCGGCCCGGGACAGCGGCTCGGCCAGGGTGAAGTACCAGCTCGCCATGGTGTCCGAGGCCATCCCGTGGATCAGCACGGCGGTCGGCGTCGGCCCGGTCCGGCCGTCGACGGCCGGACCGGGGGGATCGAGCCGCTGCGTGTGCAGGGTGATCCCGTTCGCCCGGACCATGGTCACCGGCTGCCCGCCCCGACCTCGTCGGCCTGCTCCAGCGACTCGGCGATGTGCGCCACGAGCTGCCCGACCTTGAGCTCGCGGACGGTCTCCAGGTCCAGCTTGGCGACGAAGTGGGCGAAGTTGACCGTGTCGCCGTAGCGGGACTGGAGCCGCCCGGCGAGCGCGATCACGTCGATGCTCTCCATCCCCAGGTCGGCGGAGAACGAGGTGTCCATCGTGACCACCTGGTCGTCCGCGAAGTCACCCAGCACGGCGTGGATCATCTCGGTGAGTTCGGCGAGGATGGTGTCCTGGGCCGCAGGCATGGTCGTTGCTCCTTCTGTTGCTGCTGATCGGATGGGCGGGAGTGCGGTGTGCGCCGGGTGCCGGTTCACGGCCGGGAGACCCCGGGCGGAGTGCTGGGCGTCGGCTCCGGCCCCCAGGTCCAGGCGACCACGTACCGGCGCGGCGGCAGGTCCTCGGGGTTGGCCACGTCCCGGCAGCCGACCCGGTACGTCCGTCCACCGACCTCGACGGTCAACCCGGCCTCGGTGGCCGAGGAGACCCGGAACCGGCGGGGCGAGCCGTCGAGCCCGGTGCCCTCGGCCTTGGCGACCGCCTCCTTCGCGGCCCAGAACCGGGTGAACCACAGCCGCCGGGCGTCGGCGTCCTGACCGGCCAGGGAGGACAGCAGGGTCAGCTCGGTGGGGGTGAGCGCGAACGTGAAGGTGCTCTCCGGGTGGTCGGTGACCTCCGCGACGTCGATGCCGACGCCGGGGCTGCCGGCCGTCACACCGGCCGGCCGCCGCCGGGCGATCGCCACGCCGATCTCCGCGCAGTGCGCCAGCGAGACGTCGCAGTCACCGAGTCCACGGCCGGGCCGCCCGCGTACCCACGGCCGCCCGTCCGGGTCGTTGCCGACGGTCAGCTCGATCGGGTAGATGTCGGTGTGGCCGTCCTCCCACAGCCGGGCGCGTACCGCGTCCTTCGCCGCGATCCGGCCCAGCATCCACTGCTTGCGGGTCTTCGCCGGCTGCCGTTCGAACTCCGCGTAGCCGGCGCCGCCGAGGATGCCCCGGGCCGCCATGCCCCGGGTGACCAGGTCGGTCCAGCAGTCGAAGGCCATCGTCCAGCCCTCGGGCTGCAACAGCGACATCGGGTGCCGTTCCGGGAACCGCTCCGCCACCCGGGCCTGGGGGTGACTGTCGAACCGGCGGTCCACCGCCCCCTCGATCTCCGACCACACCCGACCCTGGTAGCTGAGCTGGGTGTCGGCGACGAGCTTGCCGTCGTCGATGAGGCGGACCCGGGCGACGCACTCGAACGCCCGGCCGGCCGGGGGCGGCGGCCCGTAGAACCGCACCTGACCGAGCCCCACCGGCAACGCCACCGTCCGGAACGGCTGGGTGGTGATCAACCAGTTGCCGATGAGCTGGAGCGCGTTGTCCAGCAGCGCCCCGGGCGGCACCGGCGCGGTGACCACGCCACGGACGTGCATGTCGCCCAGGGCGTGCACCTCGGTGACGCCCTGGAACTGCGGGCCGTGGAACATCAGCCGCTCCGCGTACATCTCGGCGGCGCCGAGGGTGGGCGGTCGCTCGGTGGCCGGGTCGTGGGTCCAGACCGGCGGCGGCGTCGGGTACCCGGTGCCGACCTCGATGGTCGCCCGCGCGTACCCGGCGAAGACGACCGCGTACCTGTTCGGGCCGGCGGTCCGGACCACGATCTCCACGTCGGTGGCCGGTTCGGCGATCAGCCACTTGTTGAACTTGGCGTCGTGCACGGCCACCACCGGGACGCCGGGCACCAGCTGCTCCACCGCCTCCATCATGTGCGCGACCAGTGCCGTCGCCGGCACCACCGGCCACCGGTCCTCCGGGTCCGGCCAGTCGTCGGGCTGGACGAAGAAGCAGTGGTCCAGCAGGTACGGCATGGTCTCCAGGGAGATCCGCCGGGTGATCCGCCCGACCTCCGTACCGGCCCCGGCGGCCACCGGGCGGGTCGCGGCCGGCGTCACGGGCCGCTGCGTCACCGGCGCGGCGGTCGCGACGGCGGGCGGCCGTGCGGCCGGCGTGACGGGCGGTCCCGCGACGGTGGGGGGTGCGGTCCGGGTCGGCGTCGCGGTGCCGTTGCCACCGGTCGCCAGCGGCGCGGCCGGCGGACGGTTGCGGGTGTTCTCCCGCAGCAGGGCGGCGAACTCCGCCGCCGCGCTGGACTCGCCCGCGAGGCCCTGCAACGCGTCCAGCGCGGTGCCGGGCCGGGCCGGGTCGCCCTGCCCACCAGGCCGTCCGGCCGCCTGCACGACCGGCACCGGCCGGGCGGCAGGTGGCGGCGCGGCGGGTGGCGGCGGCGCGGCGGGTGGCGGCGGCGCGGCGGCCGGTCGGGTGGCGGCCGGTCGGGTGGCGGCCGGTGGCGCGGCGGCCGGCGGCGGCGGCGGGGCCGCTCCGTTCGTCGTCGTCCCGTTCGTCGGTGCCGTCCCGGTCGACCGGGCCGCTCCGTTCGTCGGGGCCGTCCCGTTCGTCGGCGCTCCGTTCGGCGGCGGCGTTCCGTCCGTCGTCGTGGTCACGCCGAGCAGTCCGGCCGCGTCCGCACCGAGGCGGACCAGCGGCCCGCCGAGGTCGAGCTTGATGCGGGGGCCACGCCGGCCGGTGCCGGGCTTCGCCGGGCCGGTGGCGGTGGGCGTTGCCGGGGCCGGGGCGCCGGTCGTGGCCGTCACCGGGGGACGAGCCGTGGTGTCCAGCGCCGACAGGTCCGGCGTGCCGCCCTCCACCCACAGCGCGGTGGCGACCCGGCGGAGCTGGTTCAGCCCGCTGCGGTGCGCGGTGTTCACCGGCATCGCGAGGTGGTCACGCCCGCGCAGGTTGTCGCCGATCAGCGAGGCGAGCTGCCCGGCACCGACCTGGAGGAACACCCGGAACCCGGCGTCGTACATCGCCTCGACGGTCTGCCGGAACCAGACCGGCTCCATCATGTGCCGGACGAAGATCCGGTTGACCGACTCCTCGTCGGCGGGGAACGGCGCGTGCAGGGTCGCCGACCAGACCGGCATCCGGGTCGGGTGCACCTCCCAGCGACCCAGGGCGGCACCGATCGAGGTGAGCCCGTCGGCGAAGGCGGGGGTGTGGAACGCCGACCGGAACGGCAGCTTCTGGCACAGGATGTTGCGGGTGCGCAACGCCTCCACCAGCAGGTCCACCTGCGACTCCGGGCCGTTGACCACCGACTGCGCCGGGGCGTTGTCGTGCGAGAGGACCACCCCGGGGTAGTCGCCGAGCAGCGGCGTCACCCGGTCCGCGCCGGCCCCGACGGCGGCGAAGACGTAGCCGGAGACCTCCACCGAGTCGGCGTTGAACAGGTCGAGGAACTCGTCCATCGCGGCGGTGCTGACCTGGCCGCTGACCGCGGCGGCGGTCCACTCGCCGATGCTGTGCCCGGCGACCGCGTCGGGGCGTACCCGGATCCGGGCCAGTGCCTCGTCGAGCAGCTTGCCCACCTCGATCAGACCGGCGCCGTGCCGGCCCAGGTCGGTGGCGGACCACTCCCGGTCGGGCAGTCCGAAGTGGGCGGCCAGGTCGGCGGTACGCGGGGAGAACTCCGCCTCCAGGCCGGGGAAGACGAAGGCGAGCTTGCCCGCCCCCGGGCCGAGCAGCGGCCGGGGGCTGAACCAGATGTCCCGCCCACCCCGCCACGCCTGCCCCCGCTCGACCGACTTGCGGGCCACCGCGAGCAGCTTGTCCGTGGGGTTGACGATGCCCAGCCGGGCCGACCCGGGGGAGTCCCCGCCGGAACGGGCGGCCAGCTCGACGCCGAGCCGGCGTACCTCGTGGTCGTCGCGGGCCAGCAGGCCGGCGAGCCCGGTCGGGTCCGCCGCGGCCAGCCAGAGCACCTGGTCCGGCTCGTCGACCACGACGCGGCCGGCGGCCGGGGCGGTCGGCGCGACCACCGGCTCGCCCACCGACACGGGGGCCTGCTCGATGATCAGGTGGGCGTTGATCCCGCCGAAGCCGAACGCGTTGACCCCGGCCCGGCGCGGACCGTCGCTCTCCCACGGCTGAGCGGTGGCGATCGGGGCGAACCGGGTCGCCGCCATCTCCTTGCGCGGCGTCTCGCAGTGCAGGGTGGGCGGGAGCACCCCCCGGTGCACCGCGAGCGCGGCCTTGATCAGGCCGGCCACCCCGGCCGCCGGCATGGTGTGCCCGATCATCGACTTCACCGAGCCGATCACCGGGCGGGGGCCACCGGCGTACGGGCCGAACACCTCGGCCACCGTGGTCAGCTCGGCGGCGTCCCCGGTCGGGGTGCCGGTGCCGTGCGCCTCCAGCAGCCCCAGCGCGTCGGGTGCGGTCGGGTCGAGCCCGGCGGACTCCCAGGCCCGCCGGATCGCCAGCACCTGGCCGGAGACCGCCGGGTTGAACATGCTGGCCGACTTGCCGTCGCTGGACACCCCGCTGCCCCGGATCACCGCGTAGACCCGGTCGCCGTCGCGCACCGCGTCGGCGTACCGCTTGAGCACCACCACGCCGGTGCCCTCGCCGATCAGCAGCCCGTCGGCGGCGGCGTCGAACGGTCGGATCTCGCCCTGCCGGGACAGCGCCCGGAGCTGGTTGAACACCGACCAGAAGCTGATGTCGTGCACGTGGTGCACGCCACCGGCGAGCACCGCGTCCAAGCGTCCGCTGACCAGCTCGGTGATGCCCTGGTCCACGGCGATCAACGAGGAGGCGCAGGCGGCGTCGATGGTGTACGCCGGACCGCGCAGGTCGAGCCGGTTGGCCACCCGGGAGGCGGCCAGGTTGGGCACCAGGCCGATCGTCCCCTCCGGCTGGTACGGCCCGAGCCGCTCGTCGAACTTCTTGCGTAGCAGCTCCAGCCGGGCCGGGTCGACGTCGGGGATCAGCTCCCGCAGGATGCTGACGACCTGGCTGGACATCCGTACCCGCTGGGCGTAACGGGCCTGGGCGGGGCTGAGGATGCCGCCCCGGCCGAGGATCACGCCGATCCGGTCGCGGGCCGGCAGCCGGTCGCCGCCGCCCGCGTCCTCGATGGCCGCGGCGGCCACCTCCAGCGTGATCAGCTGGTCCGGTTCGATGTCCCCGACGGAGGCGGGCATCACCCCGAAGCGCAGCGGCTCGAAGGTGGCGTACTCGTCGACGAACCCGCCGCGCCGGCAGTACATCCGGTCCGCCCGGTGGGACTGCTCCGGGTCGTAGAACTCCTCGTCCCAGCGGTGCGCGGGGACGTCGGTGATCGCGTCGACCCCGCCGATCAGGTTGCGCCAGTAGCTTTCCAGGTCACCGGCGGAGGGCATCAGGGCGGCCATCCCGACGATCGCGATCTGGCCGGGCGCAGCGGCGCCGTTGTTCATCGGTTCCTCCGACGGACGGGGCGGGTGGGAGCGGGGCGGCACATCGACGCGCTCACCAGCCCGAGGCGGTGTAGACGACCGAGGTGACCGAGGCGTCGGCCCAGGCCAGCTCGCGCAGCAGGGCCAGCGCGCCCTCCTCCGGGTCGATCAGGCCGATGCCGCGCCGGGCGTACTCCCGGCTCAACTCGGCGGTGACCATGCCGCCGTGGCCGACACCCGGAGCCCACGGCCCCCAGTGCACGGTCACGCAGCGCACCCCGGTCCGGGCCGCGTAGCGGGTGCCGATGGCGTCCAGGGCGTCGTTGGCCGCCGCGTAGTCGGCCTGGCCCCGGTTGCCGTAGGCGGCGGCGATGCTGCCGAAGAAGACCAGGAAGCGCGGCGTGGTGGGCAGCGCGTCGAGACCGGCCAGCAGCCCCCGCGCGCCGTCGACCTTGGTGTCGAAGACCCGGGTGAACGAGGCCGGGTCCTTCTCGGCGATCAGCTTGTCCTCGATGATCCCGGCCGCGTAGACCACCCCGTCGAGGCGGCCGTACTCGGCGTGGATGTCGGCCAGCAACCGCCGGGTCGCCTCCGCGTCCCGGACGTCCAGGGTGTGGTAGCGGACCTCGCCGCCCAGCTCGGTCAGCTCGGCGATGGTCGCGGTCACCTCCCGGGCCGCCAGGATGCGCTGCGCGGTCCGGGAGATCTCGGCCGGCGAGGACGCGCCGCGGCGGGCCAGCACACCGACCAGCGCGGCGCGGTCACCGGCGGCCGCCAGCTCCGGGTCCTCCGGGGCGGTCGGCAACGGGGTACGGCCGACCAGCTCGATGCGGCATCCGGTGGCCGAGGCGAGCGCCCGGGCGAACCACGGGGTGATGCCCCGCGCCCCGCCGACGAGCACCACCACGGAGTCGCGTTCCAGGCCGATCGCGGCCGCCTCGGACACCCCGTCGCCGGCCGGGCCGGCACCTCCGGCGGCCAGCGCGCCCAGCTCGACCGGGATCAGGTCGGCGACGTACCGGTCGGTGCCGCGCCGGGTGACCACCGGGGCGTCGGAGGCGGTGAGCAGTTCGTCGAGGAGCTGCCGGGCGAGCACCTCGGGCGTCGCCGTCGGGTCCACCGCCACGAAGCGCGCGGTCAGCTCCGGGTACTCGCGGGCGATGGTGCGGAACAGGCCGGGCATGCCGTCGGCCGCCCCGGTGACGTCCCGCGCCCCGGCGGCGAACAGCCAGCGCGGCCCGGTGGCCAGCGCCCGCTGCAACAGCGGGAACACGTCGGGCAGCAGCGGCTCGTCGAGGTTGGTCAGCCCGTCGAGCACCAGCACCCCGTCGAAGCCCTGGTCGGCCTGCTCGCTGTCGAGCACGCCGAGCTGGCCGCCGGCGCCGTGCGCGCCGAGCAGCTCGGCCAGGTACGCCCCGACCGGGCCACCTCCGGTGATCAGGAAACGCATGCCGGCGAGCGCGGTCGGCGGGGTGCTCTGCCCGGCGTCGACGCTCTCCTGGGCGACCAGCCGCTTCGGTGCGATCCCCACCCCGACCCCGGCGGGCGCCGGGGCCGGAGCGGGGGCCGGGGCGGGGGTGGTGGGGACGGCGGCCGGCGCGGCGACGGCCGCCGTCGTGGTGAGGGTGGCGGTGACCGTGCCGCTCATCTTCTGGTCGAGCCAGGTGACCATGGCGCGGACGGTGCGGGCCTTGACGAGGTCTTCGAGTTCGCTCTCGTCGCCTTCGACGCTGAGGGAGAGGCGTTGGGCGACCTCGCCGGCGACCTCGGCGCGTTTGATGGAGTCGATGGAGAGGTCGGCTTCGAGGTCGAGGTCGAGTTCGATGAGGTCGACCGGGTAGCCGGTGCGCTCGCTGAGCACGGTGAGGATCGACTGCTGGAACTCCGCCAGGCTGGTGCCGGCGGGCGCGGTCGCCACCGCGGAGACGGCTGCGGCCGGCGCTGCGGCGGGGGCGGCGGGCGCTGCGGCGGGCGCGGCGGGCGCTGCGGCGGGCGCGGCCGGGAGCGCCGGGGCGGCCGTGGCGGCCGACACGTGGACGCTGCCGCTCATCTTCTGGTCGAGCCAGGTGACCATGGCGCGGACGGTGCGGGCCTTGACGAGGTCTTCGAGTTCGCTCTCGTCGCCTTCGACGCTGAGGGAGAGGCGTTGGGCGACCTCGCCGGCGACCTCGGCGCGTTTGATGGAGTCGATGGAGAGGTCGGCTTCGAGGTCGAGGTCGGGCTCGATGAGGTCGACGGGGTAGCCGGTGCGCTCGCTGAGGACGGCGAGGATCGCCTGCTGGAAGTCGGCGGCGGTCACGTCGACCTGGTCGCCGGAGGGGAGCGCGGCGGTGAGGGTGGCGGTCGCGGTGACCGTGCCGCTCATCTTCTGGTCGAGCCAGGTGACCATGGCGCGGACGGTGCGGGCCTTGACGAGGTCTTCGAGTTCGCTCTCGTCGCCTTCGACGCTGAGGGAGAGGCGTTGGGCGACCTCGCCGGCGACCTCGGCGCGTTTGATGGAGTCGATGGAGAGGTCGGCTTCGAGGTCGAGGTCGAGTTCGATGAGGTCGACCGGGTAGCCGGTGCGCTCGCTGAGCACTGCGAGGATCGCCTGCTGGAAGTCGGCGAGCCCCGGCCCGGCCGGAGCGGGCGCGGCCACCGGGGAGGCGACGGCGATCGGGGCGGGGGCCGCGACGACGGTGGCGACCGCAGAGGAGACCGGCCGGACCTCCGGGGCGACCGGCGTCGGCCGGGTGACCGGCGGCGCCGGTGCGGTGGCCACCGCCGTGCCGCCGTTCGTCGCCGCCATGGTGGGCATCGACGTCGGGGCCGGCGGCGGGGCGACGGCGGGCCGCGCGGGCGGGGCGACGGCGGGCCGGGGGGCGGGCGCGGCGACCGGGGTGGGGGTCGGCGCCGGACCGGTGGGCAGTGCCGCGTAGCCCTCGACCCGGTGGGACTCGGTCGGCTGCGGGGGTGGCGGGTTCCCGGGGCCGCCCGGGTCGCCGAGGAAGGCGAGCATCACGTCCCGCTGGGTGGCGATCATCTCCCGGGTCGTGCGCAGGTACTCGCTGAGCAGCTCGCTCCGGATGTCCCGGACGGCCGCCGGCTCGCTGACGGTGACGGTCCGGACCTCCCGGACGGTCACCGTTTCGGGGACGCTGACGGTGCCGGTGGCGGTGCCGGGGGTGGTGGCGGTGCCGTTGGCGGGGGTCATCGACAACTCCTTGATCCGTCGGGGTGGGGTCATGCCACCGGGAAGACAGTTGCCGTGCTGGTCCCGGACGAGTTGGCCGTCGACCGTCCAGAGCGGACGACGGGTCGGTGCGGTGGTGTCGGCGTCGTCAGTCGTGCGGCCGTGGAACAGCCAGTCGGGGCGGACCGGGACGCCGGCGCAGGCGAGTTCGGCGACCGAGATCAGGAAGCCGCGCAGCCCGTCGGCGGGGCCGCGTTCGCAGGTGACCGTCTGGTGCGGCCGGTCACCGAGGACCGCCTGCACCAGTCGGCTCAACACCTGACCGGGGCCGACCTCGACGAAGAGGCGGGCACCGGCGGCGTACATCGCCTCGACCTGCTCGACGAAGCGCACCGGTGCGCCGATCTGCTCGGCGAGGTGGTGGCGGACCTGGTCGGCGTCACCGGAGTACGGTGCGGCGGTCAGGTTCGACCAGACCGGGATGCGCGGTTCGGCGATTGACCGGGCGGCGAGCACCTCGGCGAAGGTCTCCACCGCGCCGGCCACCACCGGGCTGTGGAAGGCGCAGGCCACCGGGATGGCCCGGGCGGACAGGCCGGCCTCCTTGAGCGCGACCACCGCCGCCCGCACCTTGCCGGTCGGGCCGGAGACCACCACCTGCTGCGGCGCGTTGCGGTTGGCCAGCACCACCTCGCTGGTCAGGCCGGCGGCGGCGAGCACCTGGGCGACCTGTTCGGCGGTGGCGTTGACCGCCGCCATGGTGCCCGGGTCCTCGCCGCAGGCGCCGAGGATGGCCGCCGCCCGTTCCCGGCTCAGGTCGAGCAGGGTGGCCGCGTCGAACGCCCCGGCCACGCAGAGACCGACGAGTTCGCCGTAGCTGTGGCCGGCGGTCATGTCGGGTCGGACCCCGAGCCGGCGCAGCAGGTGGTCCATGGCGAGGCCGCCGATGCCGAGCACCGGCTGGGCGATCCGGGTGTCGCGTACCCGGTCCTCCTGGGCGCGTCGGGAGTCCTGGTCGAAGGCGGTCGGCGGGAAGAGCAACTCCGCCGCCGACCGGTCGAGTTCGAGATAGTGCCGCAGCTCGGGGAAGGCGACGAAGAGCTCGCCCAGGGCACCGGGACGCTGACTGCCCTGCCCGGGGAAGAGGAAGGCCACCTGACCGGGGCCGACCGGCTCCCCCTCGGCCGGCTGGACCAGCCCGCGCGCCGGGTCGTGTTCGCCGGCCAGGGCACGGCGCAGCAGGATCTCCAGTTCGGCCAGGTCCCGGGCGACCACCGCGACCTGGGTCGGGCCGGGCCGGCTGGCGGCCTTGGCGGCGACCGACGCGGCGAGCGCGGCGAGCCGCCCCGGCCGGTCCCGACCCGGGTCGCCGGCCAGGCTCTCCAGCAGCTGCCGGATCGGCTGGTGGGCGGCGGCCCGGTCGGTTCCCCGGAAGCAGAACAGCTCCGCCGGCCAGATCCGTTGCGCGTGCCGGGGTTCCGGCGCGTTCGGGTAGGCGCTGAGCACGACGTGGAAGTTGGTGCCGCCGAAGCCGAAGGCGCTGACCCCGGCGATCCGCTCACCGGCCGGCGCCGGCCAGGGGCGGGCCTCGGTGAAGAACGCGAACGGGCTCTGCTGCGGGTGCCAGGCCGGGTTGGGCCGCTCCAGGTGGATGGTGGGCGGCCGGACGCCGTGGTAGAGGGCGAGCGTCGCCTTGATCAGCCCGGCCAGCCCGGCGGCGCACTTGGTGTGCCCGATCTGGGACTTCACCGAGCCCAGTGCGCAGCCGCCCGGTTCGGCGCCGGCCTCGACGAACATCCGGGTCAGCGTCTCCAGTTCGGTGCGGTCACCGACGACGGTGCCGGTGCCGTGCGCCTCCACCAGGCCCACCTCACGCGGCGAGATGCCGCTGCGGTGGTAGGCCCGGTCCAGCGCCCGCCGCTGGCCGTCGGGGCGCGGCGCGGTCAGGCCGAGGGCCCGCCCGTCGCTGGCCCCGCCGAGCCCCTTGATCACGCCGTAGATCCGGTCGCCGTCGCGTTCGGCGTCGGCCAACCGCTTGAGGACGACGCACGCGACGCCCTCGCCGAGGGCGATCCCGTCACCGGTGCTGTCGAAGGGGCGGGACCGGCCGGTGGGGGAGAGCGCGTGCGCCGAGGTGAACATCAGGTAGTCGTTGACCCCGTTGTGCAGGTCGGCACCGCCGCAGATCATCAGGTCGCTGTCGCCGCTGACCAGTTCCTTGCAGGCGGCGTCCATCGCGGCCAGGGAGGAGGCGCAGGCCGCGTCGATGGTGTAGTTGGGTCCGCCCAGGTCGAGCCGGTTGGCGACCCGGCCGGCGATCACGTTGGCCAGCACGCCGGGGAAGCTGTCCTCGGTGACCGTGGGCAGCAGCTCCTGCATCTGGTCGGGCACTTCGCCGAGGTAGGCCGGCAGCATGGTGCGCAGGGTCTGGGCGTGCCCCATGTCGCTGCCCGCCTCCGCGCCGAACACCACCCCGGTGCGGGCGTGGTCGGCACCCGGGGCGTCGTAGGCGTAGCCGGCGTCGACCAACGCCCGGTGGGAGACCTCCAGGGCGAGCAGCTGGGTGGGGTCGATGCTGCTCAGCGCGGCCGGCGGGATGCCGTAGCCGATGGCGTCGAAGGGCACCGGCTCGATGAACCCGCCCCACTTGGAGACGCTGATCCGGCCGGTCTGCCCCGGCCCGACCTCGGGGGCGTAGTAGTGGTCGGTGTCCCACCGGTCGGCGGGGACCTCGGTGACGGTGTCCGTGCCGCTGAGCACGGTACGCCAGAAGCTGTCCAGATCGGGGGAGCCGGGCAGCATGCAGGCCATCCCGACGATGGCGATGTCCAGTGGCGCGACCGGTTGTTCGACCTCGCCGGCCGACGGCGCGAGCCGCTCCCGCAGCGCGTCGAGCCGGCCGGCGTGGAACCCCCGTACCTCGGTGGTGACCGTGTCGTGCAGCTCGGCGACGGTGGTGGCGGCGTTGCGCAGCACCGCGACCTGGCCGGCCATGAACAGCCCCTCGCTGGCCTGGACGCTCTCGTCCACGGCCTCGACGACGTCGCCGGAGCGGCGCAGCCCCTTGCTGGCGATCCGGAGCCGGCCGACGTTGAGCAGTTCCAGCTGCTCCCACACCTCGCGGTTCTCCGCCCCGGCGTTCTCCAGCTGGGTGCGCAGCCGGTGGAAGTCGTCGACGAAGGGGGTGTGCAGGCAGCGGGTGGCGTGGCCGGGGGCGGTCTCCAGCAGCGCGGTGTGCTCGGCGGTGAGGGCCTCACGCTGGAACAGCGGCTGGACCGCGCCGTGCGCCACCGCCTCGGCGGTGAACAGGTAGGCGGTGCCCATCAGCACGCCGATCCGGGCGCCCCGACGGGCCAGTGGCGCGGCCATCGTGGCGACCATCGCCGCCGACCGGGCGTCGTGCACCCCGCCGGCGAAGAAGACCTGGAGCTGCGCTCCGGCGGCGGGATCGGTGTCCAGGTACTCGTCGAGCACCGCCAGTTGGGCCTCCCACAGCGGGAAGCTCGCCCGGGGGCCGACGTGTCCGCCGCACTCGGCGCCCTCGAAGATGAACTTGCGGGCACCGGAGCGGAGGAACTGCCGCAGCAGGCCGGGGGAGGGCACGTGCAGGAACGTGCTGATCCCCTGCTCCTCCAGGGCACGGGCCTGCGGTGGCCGGCCTCCGGCGATGATGGCGCAGGCGGGGCGGATCTCCCGGATCACGTCGAGCTGTGCGGCCCGCAGCTCCTCGGGGGCGAAGCCGAGCACCCCGACCCCCCAGGGGCGGTCACCGAGCCGGGTGGCGGTCTCGGTCATGATCCGGCGGCACTGGTCGGCCGAGTTGAGCGCGAGCGCGATGAACGGCAGCGCGCCGCCGTCGGCGACGGCGGCGGCGAAGGACGCCTCGTCACTGACCCGGGTCATCGGACCCTGGGCCACCGGCACCCGCACCCCGAGGGCCGCCGCGAGGGCGGCGCCGGGCTGGAGCAGTTCGGCGGCGTCCGCGTCGTCGACGACGTCGAGCATCGCCGCGCGCATGCCCCGGACGGCGGTGGCGGTGTCCGGCCAACGGTCGGCGAAGGCGGCCGCCAGCCAGCCGTCCTGGCCGACGGGCAGCAGCTCGACGTCGGCCTGGTGCGGGCCGCCCCGACGGATGCCCCGCGTCCCGTCGCGCAGCACGGTCTCCGAGCCGTCCATCCGTCGGATCACCGCCTGCACGTCCGCCGGCAGCTCCGACTCGGGCATCAGGGCGAGCTGGGTGTCCAGGACGACGCCGGCCGCGCCGCCGACCAGGCAGGCGCCGGCGGTACGCGGGCCGATCCCGCCGGCCACCCAGACCGGCAGGTCGAGGGTCTCGTCGGCGACGAGCTGCTGGAGCAGGACGAACGAGCTGAGTTCGCCGACCCGGCCGCCGGCCTCCATGCCGCGGGCGATCAGCCCGTGTGCCCCGGCTGCCGCGGCGGCCCGCGCCTCGTCCCGGCTGGTCACCTCGACCAGCACCCGGTGGTGCGCGGTGATCTCGGCCAGTGGCCAGGGGCTGGTCGGTTCGACCACGACCAGCTCCAGGGGGCCGGCCGCCGCGTGCCGCACCTCGGCGAGGGTGGCCCGGCAGCCCGCCGGCACCCGTACCCCGACCGGGGTCGGGGACCACTGCGCGGCTCGGGTGAGCGCCCGCAACGCCCAGTCGTCGCCGGTGGCCAGGTCGATGACGCCGACCCCGCCGCCGGTGGCGGCGGCCGCGGTGATCCGTGGGCCGGGTTCCAGGATGCCGACGGGATTGACGACAAGGATCAGGTCACGCGTGTACGGTGCGCTACTCATCGGGCTCCCACTTCGGTCGCGAAGGATCGCGTGGTGACGGGGGGGATTTGCCGGTGGGGCACCGGCGATGCGGTGGTGATTTGCGGCAGTCAATGTCGCGGTGAGTCACAATCTAGCGTCGCCCAGTTACGCCCCGGTTAAATCCAACGATCTTCGCGGTTCGGCTGAAGATTTCCTACCAAGGCTAGCGGATATGCCGCCGGGGTTACCAGGCGAAATGGTCGTCGATGCGCCCACGGTGTCACCGAATCGTGCCACCGTGGGTTGTCGGTCCATTTGCAGATTTATTTCCAAACTGTTTTCTGGCGACCGGAGAGTCCCTGGTGGCAGAGATCAACTCGTCTCGCGTCCCAGTATGTGGAACAGGTCTTGCCATAGATTGCGGTGAACATCAAAGATCCGTATCGGCATTGATGCCGGCATTCCCTATCGATTAGATATGGCATTCGTGAGGCGAGGTGGATTGACTTCGATCATCAAGTTGCCTGGTAGGTCGGGGGTCGGTCGCTCGCTCCGTCCTTGCCTCACCCACCGTCACTGACCACGACGGCCGGTCTCGGGCGGGGCGAACCTTCCCTTGGTGCTGTGCTGAGCTGCGTGCTGGGCTGGTCGGACGCCGCTGTCGTCGACGGCCGACACCCGCACTTAACGAACGTTTCATGCACTGTCTGTCGCGCTGTCGAACGAGTCGGCCCGAGCGATCTGCGTGCTGATTTCCCCGGCAGTGCCCACCCCTGCACCGCCCCGACCAGCCGGAATGTCCATCACTGCCACGGTGGTGCGACCCGGCGCGGGGCCACCTTCCCCATTCACCTTCCGGATCGGCGGTTATTGTGCGTAGCCTGCTTCTTCTCGCCCTCGTCGGCCTCGGTGCACAACTGGTCGATGGCAGTCTCGGGATGGCGTACGGTGTGACATCCACAACACTTTTGTTGGCCCTGAACACGGGGGCCGCGAGCGCTTCGGCAACAGTTCACCTGGCTGAGATCGGCACCACCCTGGTGTCGGGCGCCGCGCACTGGCGGTTCGGCAACGTCGACTGGACGGTGGTCCGCCGGGTCGGTGTACCGGGGGCCGTGGGCGCGTTCGCCGGGGCGACCTTCCTGTCCCGCCTCTCCACCGAGACCGCAGCCCCGATCATGTCGCTGATCCTGCTCACCCTCGGGCTGTACGTGCTCATCCGGTTCACCGTCGCGGGGCTGCCCCGCGAGCGCGTCGGGCTGCCCCTGCGCAAGCGCTTCCTCGGCCCGCTGGGCCTGGTCGCCGGCTTCGTCGACGCCACCGGCGGAGGCGGTTGGGGGCCGGTCGGCACCCCCGCGATCCTGGCCAGCGGCCGGTTGGAACCCCGCCGGGTGATCGGTTCCATCGACACCAGCGAGTTCCTGGTGGCGGTCGCGGCCAGCCTGGGGTTCCTGGTCGGCATCGGCTCGGCGAACATCAACTTCGGTTGGGTGGGCGCGTTGCTGCTCGGCGGCATGATCGCCGCGCCGATCGCCGCCTGGCTGGTGAGGCTGCTCCCGCCCCGGGTGCTCGGCTCCGCCGTCGGTGGGGTCATCGTGCTGACCAACGTCCGGACCCTGCTGCGCAGCGACTGGATCGACGCCCCGGACGCCGTCCGCTATGCCTGCTACCTGATCCTCGCGGTGCTCTGGGTGGCGGCGGTGACCTGGTCGGTGCGTCAGCACCTGGCCGATCGGCAGGCCGCGCCGGTCGCCGTCGGACCGGAGACCGGCGCCGGGGAACCCGCCACCACGTCGAGCTGACCGGGCTGCCGGCGGCTCCCGGACCCCCGGGCACCCGACCCCGGGCAGGTCGCGGAGCCGCCGGTCGCCGTCCCACCCCCGCCGGGTACGGACTGCCGGGTGCCGGGTGCCGGGTGCTCTACGATCCTTCCCGGCGGCGACGCGGCGCCGCAGCGGGGAGGGGCCGACGGATGAAGCTGATGCGGGTGGGTCCGCCCGGCGCGGAACGGCCGGTGCTGCACGCGGACGGCAGGCACTACGACCTGTCCGCGCTCACCCCGGACATCGACGGCGACTTCTTCGCCTCCGGCGGCCCGGACCGGGTCCGGGCCGCGCGGAACCTGCCGGAGGTGGACATCACCGGCCTGCGGATCGGCCCGCCGGTGGCCCGGCCCGGCGTGGTCCTCTGCGTGGGGCAGAACTACGCCGCGCACGCCGCCGAGTCCGGGGTCGCCCCGCCCGAAACCCCGATCGTCTTCTACAAGGCCCCCAACACCGTCGTCGGCCCGTACGACGAGGTGCTGGTGCCGCGGGGCGCGACCGCCACCGACTGGGAGGTCGAGCTGGCCGTGGTCATCGGCCGGCGGGCCCGCTACCTGGAGTCGCCGGCACAGAGCCCGGCCCACGTCGCCGGCTACCTGACCGCCAACGACGTGTCCGAGCGCGACTTCCAGTTGCGTGACTCCGGCGGTCAGTGGTCCAAGGGGAAGTCCTGCGAGACCTTCCAGCCGCTCGGCCCGTGGCTGGTCACCCCGGACGAGATCGCCGACGTGCAGGACCTCGGGCTGCGCTCCTGGGTCAACGGCGAGCCGCGGCAGGACTCGCGGACCGGGGACATGGTCTTCGACGTGGCGTACCTGATCTGGCACCTGTCGCAGTACATGGTGCTCGACCCCGGCGACGTGATCAACACCGGTACGCCGCAGGGGGTCGCCCTCTCCGGCCGGTTCCCCTACCTGCGGCCCGGTGACGTGGTGGAGGTCGAGGTGGACGGTCTGGGCCGGCAGCGGGTCACCATGGCGGCGGCCTGACCGGCGGCGGGAGGACCGCCGTCGGTGTCGCGGGCGGCCCGGTACCGTCCGGCCGGACGGCGATCGCGGCCCGCCGGCCGGGCGGCACCGCCGTCGGGGCGGATCAGCGCACCAGCCGGAGGCCGGACATGCCGCCGTCGACAGCCAGCGCGGTGCCGGTGGTCGCCCCGGACGACGGGGAGGCGAGGAACGCGACCGCTTGGGCGACCTCGTCGGCGGTGACCAGCCGGCCGGTGGGCTGGCGGGCGGCGAGCCGACGCTTCTCCGCGGCCGGATCCGCGGCCCCGGCGAGCAGCCGGGTCACCCACGGGGTGTCCACCGTGCCCGGTGCCACCGTGCACACCCGGATGCCGTCGGCCACCAGGTCGGCGGCCATGGCCAGGCTGAGCGCGTGCACTGCGCCCTTGGTGGCGGAGTAGACCGCCCGGTCGACCAGGCCCGCCGTCGCCGCGATCGAGGTGATGCTGACGATGGCCGCGCTGGCCGAGCGGCGCAGGTGGGGCAGGGCGGCCCGGCAGGCCCGCGCCACCCCGACGACGTTGACGTCCAGGCAGCGGTGCCACTCGGCGTCGTCGGCGGTCTGCACCGTCCCGACGGCGCTGACCGCCGCGCAGTTCACCAGCACGTCGAGACCGCCCAGGGTCGCGGCGACCCGGTCCATGGTCTCCTCCAGGGGACCGGTGACGTCGGCGGTCAGCCGCAGGTGCGGCCCGCCGGCACCCGGGTCGCGGTCGAGCACGGCGACCCGCGCCCCGCGCCCGGCCAGCAGGTCGGCGACCGCCGCGCCGATGCCCGAGCCACCACCGGTGACCGCGGCCACCAGACCGTGGAAGTCCGTCATCTCGACACCTCGTACCCGCGGGCGGCGGGGAGCGGAGGACGTCGCACCCGCGTCGAGCGCCCACCGGTGCCGGTACGCCGCGCCGATCGGCGGGCCGGCGACCCGACCGGTCGGCCGGACCGCGGGACGTCGTGCCCCGCACCGAACTCCATAGATCCTATACGATTCGTCAATCACGGCCGGCGACCGACGAGGAGGCCCGGTGCGCATCGCCCTGTTCGTCACCTGCCTCAACGACGCGTTCTTCCCGCGGGTCGGCATCGCCACCGTGACGGTGCTGGAGCGGCTGGGCCACACCGTGACCTTCCCCGCCGGGCAGAGCTGCTGCGGCCAGTTGCACGCCAACACCGGGTACCCGGCCCCGGCCCGTGCCCTGGAGCGGGACACCGAGGCGGTGTTCGCCGGCCACGACGTCGTGGTCTCCCCGTCCGGCTCCTGCGTGGCCCACCTGCGGGCGCACACCGGGCTGCCGGTGTACGAGCTGTCCGAGCTGCTGGTGGACGTGCTCGCGGTGACCGACGTGGGGGCGCGCTTCCCGTACCGGGTCACCTACCATCCGACCTGCCACGGGCTGCGGATGCTGCGGCTGGGCGACCGGCCGCTGCGGCTGCTCGGCGCGGTGCGCGACCTGGAGCTGCGGGACCTGCCCGAGCCGGAGCAGTGCTGCGGCTTCGGCGGCACCTTCGCCCTGAAGAACCCCGCCGTCTCCGGCGCGATGCTCGCCGACAAGTGCGCCCACGCGCTGGCCACCGGCGCCGACTACCTGGCCGCCGCCGACAGCTCCTGCCTGGCCCACATCGGGGGCGGTCTGGCCCGCCGGCCCGCCGCGCCGCGCCCCGTCCACTACGCCGAGATCCTCGCCGCCACCGGGCCGACCGGGTGACGCCCGGTGAGCAGCCGGCGGTGGGCCGGCAGCTGCCCATCGTGGCGGTCACCGCCTTCCCCCGGGCGGCGGCCGGCGCGCTGCGCGACGCCCAGCTGCGGACGAACCTGGGCCGCGCCACCCGCACCATCCGGGAGAAACGGGCCGCGGTGGTGGCCGAGGTGCCCGACTGGGAACAGCTGCGCGACCGGGCGGCCCGGGTCAAGGACGACGTGCTCGACCGGCTGCCCGAGCTGGTGGACCGGTTCGCGCGGGCGGCCACCGCCGCCGGGGCGACCGTGCACCACGCGGCGGACGCCGCTGCCGCCAACGCGGTGGTCACGGAGCTGGTCCGGGCGCAGGGCGTCGACCGGGTGGTGAAGGTCAAGTCGATGGCGACCCAGGAGATCGGCCTCAACGAGGCGCTCGCGGCGGCCGGGGTGACGGCCGTGGAGACCGACCTGGCCGAGCTGATCGTGCAACTGGCCGACGACACCCCGTCGCACATCCTGGTACCGGCGATCCACTACAACCGGCGGCAGATCCGCGAACTGTTCGCCCGCCGGATGCCCGGCTTCACCGCCGACTCGGACGACCCCCCGGTGCTCGCCGCCGCCGCCCGGGAGTACCTGCGGCGTACCTTCCTGGCGGCCCGGGTCGCGGTCTGCGGGGCCAACTTCGCGGTGGCCGAGACCGGCTCGCTGGTGGTCGTGGAGTCCGAGGGCAACGGCCGGATGTGCCTGACCCTGCCGGACACCCTGATCGCCGTGGTCGGGGTGGAGAAGCTGCTGCCCCGCTTCGCCGACCTCGGCGACTTCCTGCGCCTGCTGCCGCGCTCGTCGACCGGTGAACGGATGAACCCGTACACGTCGATCGTCACCGGGGTGACCCCCGGTGACGGGCCGCGTCGGCTGCACGTCGTGCTGCTCGACAACGGCCGCCACCGGGTGGCGGCGGACCCGGTGGGCCGGGCGGCGCTGCGCTGCATCCGATGCTCGGCCTGCCTGAACGTGTGCCCGGTCTACGAGCGGGTGGGCGGCCACGCCTACGGTTCGGTCTATCCCGGCCCGATCGGGGCGATCCTGTCGCCCCAGCTCACCGGGCAGGACGCCGGCCGCAACTCCACCCTGCCGTACGCCTCGACGCTCTGCGGGGCCTGCTACGACGTCTGTCCTGTCAAGATCGACATTCCGGCGATCCTGGTCCACCTGCGCCAGGCGGGGCCGAAACCGCCGGCCGAACGCGCGGCGATGGCGGTGCTGGCCTGGACGATGCGCGACCGTCGCCGGTGGCGGGCGGCGCTGCGGACGGCCCGCTCCGGCGGTCGGCCGCTGCGGGTGCTGGCCCGGCGGCACGGCGGCCGGCTGCGCCGGGCACCCTGGCCGCTGTCGGCGTGGACGGCACACCGCGACGCCCCACTGCCGGCCGACGAGTCCTTCCGCGACTGGTGGAGCCGCACCCGTGACGCCTGACCTGTCCGCCCTCTTCGTCGCCCGGGCCGGGGACTACCGCGCCGGCGTGCACCGGTGCGCCCCGGCGGAACTGCCCGACCTGCTCGCCGGCCTGCTCGCCGGGGCCTGCGGGGTGGTGCTGCCGGCCGGCGTCCCGGCGGACTGGACCGTCGGGCTGGGTCCGCCCGTGCTCTCCGGCGACACCCTCACCGCGGCCGAGCTGGACGCCCCGGGGCTGGCCGTGCTCACCGGTTGCGCGCTCGCCGTCGCCGAAACCGGCACCCTGGTGCTCGACGGGGGCGCGGCGCAGGGCCGGCGGCTGCTGACCCTGCTCCCCGACCACCACGTCTGCGTGGTGCGCGCCGAACAGATCGTGGCCGACGTTCCCGACCTGATCCGGGCGCTGCCCGACCCCACCCGTCCCGTCACGATGATCTCCGGACCCTCCGCGACCAGCGACATCGAGCTGAACCGGGTGGAGGGTGTGCACGGTCCCCGCCGCCTGGACATCGTCTGTCTCCCGCCGCCCGGGTAGCCGGGCCGTACCCGGTCCGGTCGGCGAGCACGGCCCGGCTACCCTCGCCGCCGTGGACGCTGTGGAGATCGAAGCACCCGTGGTCGCGGTCACCGTCTATCCGGACCGGGCCCGGGTCACCCGCCGGGGTGTCACCCGGCTGGCCGCCGGGGAGCACCGGATCCGGATCGCGCCCCTGCCGGTACGCCTGCGGCGGGACTCGCTGCGGGTCGCCGGCGGCGGCGCGGCCACCGTCCTCGGCGTGGAGGTGAGCACCTGGCGGCAGCCGCGCAGCACCGACGGGCAGGTCGAGGCGCTGGCGCGGCGGGTGCGGGAGCTGACCGACGAGCTGGCCGAGGTCGACGACGACGCCGAGGTCGAGACGCAGCGGCGGCAGTTCCTCACCCGGCTGGCCGACCGGGCCGGCGGCACGTACGCCCGCACGCTGGCCACCGGCGACGCCGGCCCGGGCGACGTGACCGGCTTCGCCGACTCGGTGGCCGCCCAGCTCGCCGAGTCGCACCGCCGCCGACGCGGGCTGGCCAGGCGGCGCACCGGGCTGACCGAGGAGCTGGCGGCCGTCGAGCGGGAGCTGGCCGCGGCGGGGGGCAAGCGGGAACCGGACCGGCTGGCCGCCGAGGTGACGGTGGCGGTGGACGCCGACGACACCGACCTGGACCTGGAGCTGAGCTACCTGGTCGACGGGGCACGCTGGCAGTCCTCCTACGACCTGCGACTGGTCGGGGAGAGCATGACGGCCACCTGGTTCGGCCTGGTCACCCAGGACACCGGCGAGGACTGGCCGGAGTGCGTGCTCCGGCTCTCCACCGCCCGTCCGGCGGCGGCGGCCGGCGTACCCGAGTTGTCGCCCTGGTATCTCGACCGGCTCCGGCCGGCGCCGGTGGCGCTGGCGGCGGCGAGCTTCGGCGCACCGCCACCGCCCGCGCCCGCCGCGGCCCCGGCCGGCGGCGGTGGCGCGGCCCGTTCCGCCGCGCCGCGCCCGGTGGTCCGCCAGAGCGTGGCCGAGGTCGCCCAGGGGGTCACCGCGGCGACCTACCGGCCGGCCCGCCCGGTGGCGGTGCCCGCCGACGGCAGCGCCTACCGGGCCGTCATCGCGGTGCTGGACCTGCCGGTCCGCCTCGACCACGTGACCGTGCCGGTCCTGGCGGCCGAGGCGCACCTGCGGGCGACGGTCCGCAACACCTCGGCACACACCCTGCTGCCCGGCCCGGCGGCGGTGTTCCACGACGCCGACTTCGTCGCCGCCACCCGACTGCCGACCTGGGCGCCCGGCGAGGAGACCGAGCTGGCCCTCGGGGTGGACGACCGGGTCCGGGTGGAACGCGAGCTGACCCGCCGGGCCGACACCCGGGCCACCCTCGGCTCCACCCGGCGACGGGACGCGGAGTACCGGATCAGCGTGGCCAACCACACCCCCCGACCGGTCACGGTGGAGGTCCGCGACCAGCTCCCGGTCTCCCGCGACGAGGCGGTGGTGGTCCGGGAGTCCGCCGTCGTCCCGCCGCCGGACGAGCGCACCGACCTGGGCGAGCTGACCTGGCGGCTGCGGCTCGGCCCGGGGGAGGGCGGCGACATCACCCTCGGGTTCCGGGTCGAACTCGGCAAGGGCGTCGAGCTGGCCGGCTGGCGGGAGTGACCGCCGCTCACCCGGCGGCGGTCACCGCCAGGGTGCCGACCGACGGGTGGGCACGCCCCTCGGTGTCGTCGATCGCCACGGCGAGCCCACCGGTGGCCTCCGGCCCCGCGGGGGTGACCACCCGCAGGTCCGGGCCGCCGTCGACCCGGGCCACCGTCGCGCCGTCGCGCACGGTGACGGTGACCCGGTGGGTGGCCGCCGGGTCGAGCGCCGCCTCGGCGACCACCCGGCCGTCGCGGAGCAGCGCCACCCGGCCGTACGTGACCCGCACCGAGACCGTGGCGTCGCCGTCCACCCCGACCAGCAGGGTGACCGTGCCGCCGTCGGCCCGCAGACCACGCAGCGTCGCGTCGACCGTGTAGCCGGTCCAGTCCGCGCTGGCATAGGCGAGCAGGGTGCCGTAGGCGCGGCGCGGACTGTTGGCGGTGAACCGGCCGGCGGTCAGCGGGGACAGCTCGGTCATCGGCTCGCCGTGCTGGTCACGCCAGTCCCAGGGGCGGGCGAACGGGTCGGACACCACGGCGGGCACGGCCGTCCGCTCGACGACCGCGCTGACCAGTTCGGCGGCCCCGGTCGTGGCGTACACCTCGGCCCGCTCGACCTGGCCGCCGGCCGCCGACCGGCGGCTGCTCGGCTCCGGGGCGAGCGACTTGTTGGTCAGTGCCCCGACGAACCGCGCGGCGATCAGGTCGCGGCTGAACGCGGCGGCCTCCGGGTCGGTCGTCGCGTCGCCGATCTCGGAGAACGGGTACGCGAACAGCCGCGGACGGGGCAGCCCGTGGTCGGTGAACGCGGCGAACATCGCGTCGAAGTCGGCGGTCAACCGCTGCCGGTAGTCGGCCAGGCTCTCCTGCGCGCCGGTCGCCGGCTCCCACCGCCGGTGGGTCAGCGGGGAACCGAGCCGCCCCGGCGCGGTCCGTACCCGGGTGTGCAGGTCATGGGTGTGCGCCTGGAAGTCCCACCGGCCGGATCGGCTCATCCGGTCGATCTCCGCCCAGCTCAGGTAGTACGGCCGGTGGGTGTCCACCTGCCCGGTGATCAGGTAGGAGGCGGCCACCATGCGGTGCCGTTTGAGGATCGGGTCGGCGTACGACCAGAGACCCCGGGTGCCGTCGTCGAAGGTCAGGTAGACCGAGCGGGCCGGCACCGTGCCACCCCGCAGGTAGTCGACGTACTGGGCCGAGGAGATCGTCCGGTAGCCGGCGGCCCGCAATGCGGTGAGCTGGGCGTCGAACGCCTCCGGGGTGACCACGTAGTGCTCCCGACCGCCCGGTGCGGTCTGCGCCGGATCGTCGCCGTGCGGCCGGATGTCGTGGTAGGCCACCACCACCGGCGCGGCCCGCTCCGGCAGCCGTCCGGCCGTCTCGGCGAAGCGGCGCAGGTCGGCGGGGTCGACCCGGGTGACCGGGGTGTCGTGCTGCCCGCTGACGTGGCGGCGCAGGTCGTCGAGGTACCAGGACACCCCGAAGGGTGCCGCCACCACCAGCAGGGTGACCAGCGACAGCAGCCCGCCGAGCGCGCGGGGCCAGAGCCGGCTCACCGGAGCACCCCGCCCCGGCTGAACACCACCGCGTAGAGCAGCACCAGCACCGCCACCCCGGCCAGGGTGAGCGTCACCCGGGTCAGCCGGGTGAGCAGCCGGCGGCCGGCGTTCACACCGTGCTCCGGGACCACACACCACGGCGGATCGTCCCCACCGACCAGGGCAGCAACCAGGACAGCACGGTCGCGGAGAGCACGCTCATCAACGGCCGGTACGCCCACCGCGGGTCACCCGGGTTGTCCAACCGGTAGGCCAGCCCCCAGGCGGTGCCCTTGAGCAGCACCCCGCACAGGTAGAGCAGCGGAACCGCCCACCAGCCGCGCAGCGGCGCCCACACCAGGTGGGAGAAGGCCATCGCCGGGGCCAGCGCCACCCACAGGGCGTGTCCGTAGTAGAGCGCGGCCGGGCCGGCACCCCGCCGCCACATGAACGTGCCGGTGAAGAAGAGGTTCCGCACGTAGCTCTTCTTCCAGCGGGTCTGCTGCCGCAGGAACGGCCGCAACCGGGCCGGCACCGTGGTCCACACCCGGGCCGACCGCACGTAGCCGACCCGCCAGGCGCGTGCCGGATGGTCCTCGTCGCGGACGAACGGCGAGTCGGCGAAGCGCCGCTTGAGCCGGTCGCCGATCCAGCGCTGCCCCAGCACGTAGCCGGTGAGCTGCCGGTCGGTGGCGAAGCGGAACTCACCGCCGAGGAACCGGTCGGCCGCCCAGGCGGGCAGGTAGTTGAGCACCGCCTCCCGGCGGAACACCGCCAGCGGCCCGGAGACGCAGGTGACCGTCCCGAACGAGGCCTCGGCCGCCTTGGAGACCCGGAACTGGCCCTCGTACCAGACGTCCTGCACCCGGCTGAGCAGTGACTCGTCCGGGTTGAGCGCGCGGGCGTGACCGCTGACCGCGCCGAGGTCCGGTTGCCGCAGCAGGGCCTCGACGCAGCGGCCCAGCGCGTCCGGGGCGAGCACGCAGTCGGAGTCGGTGAAGGCGAGCACGTCGCCGGTGGCGTGCCGGGCGGCGTGCACCAGAGCCCGCTTCTTGCCCACGTTGCGGGGCAGGTGCAGCACGGTGACCGGGAGTTCGGCGGCCAGCCGGTCGAGCACCTCGGCGGTGCCGTCGGTGGAGCCGTCGTCGACCACGATCACCTGCAACGGCCGGTGGTCGCTGGCGGTCATCGAGCGGACGCACGCCTCGATGCCGTCCACCTCGTCCTTGACCGCCACCAGCAGGCTGACCCGTGGGGTCGGCGGCAGCGGCGGAAAGGTGGCGGTGTGCCGGGGCTGGGCCGGTGCCTCGCTCGGGTCCACGTACCGGGCGTAGGCCAGGTAGAACACGGCGACGGTGGCGGTGAGCACGGCGAAGCCGTAGAACGCCAGCAGCGGGGCGTACGGCAGCTGGGGCAGTTGCCGGGCCAGCAGGACGATCAGCGGGAGCAGCGCGAGCACGGTGAGTAGCCGTCGCAGGCCGCGCCGCACGGGGGCGGTCACCGGCATCTCAGACGACCTCCCGCCGGGGCAGCCCGGCCAGCCGGTAGGTGGCGTCGAGCACCATCGGCTGCCCGCTCAGCCACGCCTCGTCCAGGCCGGCCTGGCGGGTGTGCACGACCACCAGGTCCCACTCCCGGTCGGCCGGGTCGGCGACCCGGTGCAGGATGCCGCCGTCGGGGGTGCGGACCGTGTCGACCAGGTCGTCGACGAAACCGACCTCCGCGCCGGCCCGGACCAGCTCACCGATGATCTCCAGGGCCGGTGACTCCCGGACGTCGGCGACCCCCGGCTTGTACGTCACCCCGGCGACCAGCACCCGGGCGCCGAGCAGGGGACGACCCGCCCCGGCGAGCAGCTCCCGGATCCGGTCGACCACCCGGCGGGGGCGGGCGGCGATCCCGCGCATCGCGGTCTCGATCAGGGGAGCCTCGCGGCGCTGCCCGCGGACCTGCCAGAGCAGGTAGTGCGGGTCGCAGGGGATGCAGTGCCCGCCCACCCCGGGGCCGGGCTGGAAGGCCATGAACCCGTACGGCTTGGTGTCCGCCCCGTCGATCACCTCGGTGACGTCCAGGTGCAGGTCCCGGCAGAGGTCGGCGAACTCGTTGGCCAGGGCGATGTTGACCGCCCGGAAGGTGTTCTCCAGCAGCTTCGTCATCTCGGCGGCCTCGGGTGAGCCGAGCCGGTGCACCAGGGGGGTGATCCGGGCCAGCGCGGCGGCGGCCCGCGCGGTGCAGTCCGGGGTGGTGCCCCCGACGACCCGGGGGGTGAGTTCCTGGCGGTGCCGGTCGTTGCCGGGGTCGACCCGCTCCGGCGCGAAGGCCACCCACACCTCCTGCCCCACCCGCAGGCCCCGGGCGGCCAGCGGGGCGACCAGCAGTTCGCGGGTGGTGCCGACATAGCTGGTGGAGGTGAGCACGATGGTCTGGCCGGGGCGGGCATGGGCGACCACCGCCGCGCAGGCGGCCCGCAGCGCGGTGAGGTCCGGGGCGAGGTGCCGGTCCACCGGCGTCGGCACGCAGATCAGCACCGTGTCGGCGTCGGCGATCTCGCTGATCGCGGTGGTGAGGCGCAGGGCGGGGTCGGCGGCCCGGAGCGTCTCGCGCAGCCGTTCCTGGTCGGCGTCGAGCAGGTCGGCCCGACCGGCCCGGATGTCGTCGAGCCGGGTCGCGGCGATGTCCACGCCGATCACCCGGGATCCGCTGGCGACCAGGGCCAGGCTGGTCGGCAGGCCCACGTACCCGAGGCCCACCACGGCGGTGCGCGTCCCGGTCTCGGCGACGACGGCGGGGGCGGCGGCCGGATCCGGGGCGGCCGTCGGAACACCGACGACGACCGGGACGTCGGACCGGGCGGCGGGCAGCAGCTGCGACATGGTCGGAACCCTCACGGACGGTGAACGGGGATGTCCCAAGAGTGCCGATCCGGCGATCCGGTGGCTGTCCGTCGAACAGTCGTCCGGCAGCGGAAAGGCTACGGTCGGTGACTGTCCGTTCGGTCAGTTTTCCACCGGCGAAACGCCCGTCGGCGCCGTCTCGGCAGCAAAGCGGCGATCTCGGCCGGTCCCGGCGGCCACACCGGTCCCTGCCGTCCCACCGTTCCCGCGGTCCGGGGCGGAGTAAGAATCATCACTGGCGGTGAGCTGGTCGGCCGGGGTTTGATCCCCCTCCGCCGCTCCGGCTCGACAGCCGGCTCCGGATCGTCGGGGCGGGTGCCTCGGCAGGTGGACCGGTTGTGGGGGAAGCGGTTCCCGGCCGTCGGCGGCGGCCGTCGGCGGTGCCCGGGGAGGGCCGCCCTCCGTCGGGCCTCACTGACAGTGAGGAATCCTGCCGGTCCAGGGCCGGCGGCCGCAGGTCGGGACGGCGGACGGTTTTGTCGTCCGGGTGGGCTAGCCTCCGGTGTCTTGATCCACCGAGGAGGGGATGTCCACATGGGATGGTCGGCGGTGCCGGGTGGCTACCAGGTCGCTCTCCGTGACGGTGATGTCGTGGCGCGGAACGCCAAGGGTCGGGAACTCCGCTCCGTACCGGCGTCCTTACGCGACGATCCGACCGTGCTCGGGCTGCGTCAGCTCACCGAGTGGCTGACCCGGCACGAGGCCCAGTGCCGCACGGACATCGAACGCTGGATGGTGCGCTCGCTGCCGGTGCCGGTGTCGGTGCTGACCGAGGTGTGGCCGGACGAGGCGTGGCGCACCGCGCTGACCGACCTCGTCGTCGCGGTGCTCGACGACGACGGCCACCGGGATCCGGACGGGGTGGGTCTGCTCCGCGACGCGGGCGACGGCCAGGTCGGGCTGGTCGACCTCGACGGCGACACCGTCCGGCGGACCGCCCGACGGATCGTCATCCCCCACCCGGTCACCCTCGACGACCTCGACGACCTGCGGGAGTTCGCCGCCGAACTCCAGGTCCGCCAGTCCGTCGACCAGCTCTTCCGGCAGACCTGGGTCCGGGGACCGGACGTCGACCCGACGGCCACCCGGTGCGGCGAGTACTCCGGCGGCCGGTACGACCAGCTCCGCCACCTGACGGCCCGCGCGACGAAGCTCGGCTACCCGGTGCGCGGCGGCAACGCGGTGTGCCGGATCGTCGAGGACGGCCGCACCGTCGAGGCCCGGTCGTGGGTCGGCGCCGATGACCCGTACTTCGAGACCGAGACCGGTGACCTCGTCTTCACCGACCGGCACGGCACCGCCCTGCCGCTGGGCGCGGTCGGCCCGGTGGCCTGGTCGGAAGGAACCCGGATGGCCGCCGCGCTGTACGCCGGCCGGGTCGTGGCAGCACAAGAGGAGGATGGCCAGTGAGCGCCGACACGATGGACCTGCTGGAGGCGGGAGCGGTGCTGCCCGCCGGCACGGTGGTGGCCAAGGACGACACCGCCGCCACCCTGACCGCCCGCCGCTACGACCACCCGGCCCTCGCCGGCCGGACGGTGGTCCGGCTGGTCATCGACACCCTGGGCGAGGCCGAGGACCTGTCCATGGAGTTCCTGGGCTTCGCCCGGCCGGACCGGGTGACCCCGGTCGGCGTGGTCCGCCAGCAGGCGCTCGGCTTCCCGGCGTGGGCGCTGGTCCACGACCCGGCCAACGGGCACCACGCCCTGGCCCTGGTCAAGGAGATCGAGCGGCTGGCCCGGACGGCGAAGTCCCGGATCGGCCCGGCGAAGGACGGCTTCAACGCCCTCGGCGAGCGGCTCGCCCGCTCGGTGCCGCACTTCCTGCCGACGTTCTACGAGGAGGCCGGGCGGGCGTTCCTCGCCGCCGACAGCGTGACGTACGCGGCGAGCATGTTCGGCAAGGCCCGGGACGCCGAACGCGCCTATGGGCTCACCATCGACGAGGACCGCCAGCACGCCGTCTTCCTCGAGTTCGCGCTGGCCGGGGCGCTGACCGCGAAGGCGCTCTCCGGCCACGCCCGGGACCTGGCGACCCGACGCGCACCGGCCGACGCGTACGCGATGTTCCTGCGGCTGTGCGTGGAACGCACGCTGGGCGGCCTGCCCCCGTACGCGGCGATGCACACCGACCTGCGCCGGCTGGCCCGCGCCGCCGGCCTCGACCCGGCCGCCGAGGACGAGCGGGTGCTCGGCGAACTGCTGGCCGCACCGGCGCTCAACCGCGCGCCGGAGGCGTTCTGGAACGCCTACCGGGCACCGCTGGCCCGGCTCGCCGCCACCGACCCCGCCCTGCGCGGCCGGTTGCTCGGGCTGACCCCGCAGCACTGCGGCGACGACGTCTGGCTGGGCGTGCTGGAGGACGCCGGCGCCACCCTGGCGCTGACCGGGCCGGCGGACGGCGTACCCGCCGAGGCCGCCGCGCCGGACGGACCGGCCGGCTGGCTGAGCCGCTTCGACGCGCACCGGGAGCGCCGCTCGTGGCACGTCCGCAAGCGACACCCCGGGCTGCTGGCGCTGGTCGCACGGATGGCGGGGCGGCTGAAGGCCGACGGGGTGCCGGTCGTGCTCTGCCGCTCCCACGACACCGTGGACCTCGACCTGCTCGACACCTGCCTGGCCCTGGGGGTGCCCGTCGCGGATCCGGGCGACAGTGTCCGGCACCGGCTGGACTCGTGGCTGGCCGACGAGACCGACGGGCGGCGCGATCTGGTCGCCGTCGCCGCCGACCGGCGTTTCCTGGCGATCCTGGTCGAGGGGGTCGAGCGGCGGCTGAGCTCCGGCTCGCGCGACCGGCACGACCCGACGCCACGGGTGACGGAGATCGTCGCGGTGCCCGGCCTGCGGACCGCCCTGCGGCGCTGGCTGGACACCCTCGCCGACGGTGTCGGACGGCAGGGGTTGCCCACCCTCGACCACCACCTCGACCGGGTCGGCACCGTCGCCTGCCCGACCGGTTTCGCCGTCAACCCCGAGGCGGTACGCCGGATCGTCGACCACGACCTCGGCCCGGTCCTCGGCCGCACGCTGCGCTCCGGCCTGCTCGACGAGTACGGCTGGCCGGCCCTGGACACCGCCACCGGACGGCTCGCCGAGTCCACGGTGGACGTGCAGCTCACCGGGCAGTGGCCGTACCTGCTGCTGGTCACCGGCGACCTGGTCTCGGTGGCCGGGCCGGACGGGGTGGAACACGAGCACCTGATGCGGATCCCGGCCGGGGAGAACCGCTACCGCTGGCGGCTGGTCCTGCGGTACGTCGACGGGCAACTGCTGGTCTGCTGGGACCGGGGCCGCGACCGGGCCGCCTACTGGAGCGGCACCCCGGACGACGTCTTCACCCTCGCCGACGACGCCTTCACCACGTACCCCCGGCTGTCGCTGCCGCTGCCCGGCGGGGGGCGCACCCTGGGGCGGCGTCCGCTGCGGGTCGGTGACCGGGCCGAGCGGACCGGCGGCCGGGTGGTCAGCGACGGCGACACCTACTGGGTACGGGCCGCCGACCACCCGCTGGGCTGGCGCGAGTACGACCCGGCGACGGGGGAGCCGGGCCGGTTCTCCCGGCCGACGTTCTTCGAGGACGGCACGGTCGACGGGCGACCCCTGGACGCCGAGGCGTCCTGGCTGCGCCCCGTCGTGTCGTCCGACAGCCCGCTGGGCCGCGCGGACGGGCTGGCCGGCTGGCGGGTCCGGCGCGGCGCGGACGGCGGTTGGGCCGGCGAGGCGGTCGACGGTCGCTCCTTCGCCCTGCCGGCGGGCGCGGCTCCCGGCGGGAAGCTGGCGGCGGCGGTGCGGTTCCCCGGCGCGGACACCACCTTCGGGGTGCTGCACCACGGTCGGGGCTCCGGTGGTGAGCTGCTGGTCTGCGCTGAGGACGGCTTCCTGCTCGGCCGCTACCAGCTCGGCGCCGAGCGGTCGGCCTTCGCCGCCGGCACCCGGCTGGTGCCGCCCCTGGAGTACTGGCACTTCCTGCGGCCCCGCGACGAGGCCGGTTCGGCGGCGCTGCGGGACGTCACCGACGCGCAGGCCGGCGCGTTGCTCGCCGAGGCGGCCGGTCTCGACGCCGGCCAGGTGCCCGCCCTGGTCGGCCGGCACCTTCCGCAGCTCACCGCGCCCGCCCTCGTCGCCGGGGTCGCCGGGCTCGTCACCCGGGCCGCCGAGCAGGTGACGCGCCTGCGGACGCTGGCCGCCGTGCTCGACGGCGAACAGGCCACCGCGCTGCCGGCGCAGGAGCCGGCCCCGGCCGGGGCGCCGGCGGTCGACCGGCTGCTCTCCGAGGGGCTCGCCGGGCTGATCCAGTACTGCTACAGCGCGGAGGACAGCTCGCTGCGGCTGATCTCCCGGGCGGGGGCCGCACTCACCGGCACCGACCCGACGCCGGACGCCCGGGGTCGACTGGACGGTGACCTCGACTGGTTCGACCTGCTGGGGGTGCTGCCGGCCGCGATGTACCGGGCGGTGGCCCCGATCTGCCTGTCCGAGGTACGCGAGGCGCTGCTGACCCTGCTGGAGGTGTGCGCCCGCTCCGGGCTCCTCGCCGCGGGCAGCCGGCTGCGCCGGCTCACCCTGGTCGCCGACAGCGGCACGCCCGTCGACCAGGTCCGGGGACAGGTGCTGACCGGGGGCGGCCGGCGGTCGCTGGTGCTCGCCGTCGACACCGACGACCGGGAGGTCGACGTGCTCGACTGGGCGCCGACGGGGCAGTTCTCGGCGGTGCCGGGTTTCCGGATCACCGAGGAGGAGATCCTGCCGACCGGAGACGTCACGCCGCAGCGGCTCGACGAGTTCGTCCGGCTCGTCCGGGCCAACGGGCCGCTGGAGTGGCACCCCGAGTGGGCACGCAGCCTGTCCGAGGCGGCGGGCATGAGCCACGCCGAGGCGGTGCTGCTGCTGGCGGGCCTGCCCCGGCTGGTGTGGGAGAAGACCCCGGCCGAGCTGCGGGCCATCCTGGAGTTGCCCGACGCGGCGACCGCCGCCGCGGCGGCCCGGTTCTGGGGCACCGGCGGTCGCGGTCGCCAGGCCTTCGCCGGGCTGCTCGGGCGGCTGCTGCCGGAGGACCCGGCGACGCTGTGGGTCGACGGCCCCCGGCAGGATCTGATCGTCGAGGAGTGGATCCGGCGGCACGGGCGACGTCGACCCGTCTCCGACGCGTTGATCGTTCAGCTCGACCGGGCCGAGGTGACCAGCCCGCTGCCGGCCTCGACGGTGGTCCACTGGGTGGCCAACGCGGCCACCTGCCCCTGGCCGGCCGGTCCCGACTCCGGTGTGGACGACGACGACGCGCTGATCGCGCTGACCAGGACCCTGCCCTGGCTGGCCTACCACCTGGCCGTCGACGACCCGGTCCGCTCGGCGTTGCCGGTGGCCGCCCGCCTGGCCCGGCAGCGGCTGGCCGATCCCGGGTTCACCGTCGCGGTCGGCCATCTCGACGGCAACAAGCTCCCGGCGTTCACCGCCGCGTTCGGCCTTCCGGTGACGACCGGCCCGGCGGGCACCGAGGTCGGCCCGGTGCTGGTTCCGCCGACGGCCCGCTGGCACCAGGTCCGGTTGTATCCGTCCCGGCTGTCCGGGATGGACGACCCGGCGCTGGCCGTGCTGCGGGCCCGCCTCGACCAGGTCAACGAGCCGTTGCTGGCGGCGCTGCGCGCTCTGCTCGGTGACCAGCTCAGCGCGGTGGTGTCGCACGTCGTCCCGGCGATGGACGACGGCTTCGCGCAGGACCCGACCCGGTCCGACCCCGAACTGGTCGCGACGGTCGCCTCGACGCTCGGGCTGGGCGCCGACGCCGCGGCGCTCTACCTGCAACTGCTCGCCCTGCCCGACCCGACCGACCGCAACGTCGCCCGGTGGACCGGCTGGAAGCCGGCCCGGCTCAAGGCGGCCCGCGCCGAGTTGGCCGCGACCGGGCACGTCGTCGTGGCGAAGCGGCCCCGGGCCGGCCGGTCGCTGTTCCTGCCCGGCGGCTGGCTGGCGTTGAAGGCACCGCTGCTGCCCCTGGAACGGTGGAAGCTCCCGCTGCTGATCGGGGGTGAGGGCGGCGTGACCGCGCTGGGCATCGTCTCCCCGGTGGCCCCTGCGCCCCGGCTGTTCGCGCTCGCCTGGGCACGGCTGGGCGACGGCGACGCACCCCGCTTCGACGATCTTGTTACGGAAGGACGCCGATGACCACCGCGACCGGCCCGGCGGCCCGCCAGGTCCAGCCGGCCGAGCACGCCCATGCCACCGAGCTGGCGTTCCTCGCCGCGTACGACGACGGACCCCGTCCGCCGGGCTGGCGGCTGACCCCCCGGGCGGTCGTCACCTTCATCGTCGGCAGCGCCGGTGCCCCGCTGGAACTGCCCCGGCAGGCCCGCCGCGACGACCTGCCCCGCACGCTGACCGTCACCGCGAAGTTCGTCGGGGAACGGGCGCTTGTCGAACGCTGCGTCGTCACCCTCGCCGGGGAACGTGGCCTGCTGCTCGTCGGCGAACCGGGCACCGCGAAGTCGATGCTGTCGGAGCTGCTGTCCGCCGCGATCTGCGGCAGCAGCGAACTGGTCGTGCAGGGCACCGCCGGCACCACCGAGGACCAGCTCCGCTACGGCTGGAACTACGCGCTGCTGCTTGCGCACGGGCCGAGCGCCGCCGCGCTGGTGCCGTCGCCGATCCTGTCCGCGATGCGCACCGGTGCGGTGGCCCGGGTGGAGGAGATCACCCGCTGCCTGCCGGAGGTCCAGGACGCGCTGGTGTCCATCCTGTCCGACCGGCGGATCGCGGTGCCCGAGCTGTCCGGCACCGCCGAGGCCACCGTGCCGGCCGCCCCCGGTTTCACGCTGATCGCGACCGCCAACCTGCGCGACCGGGGGGTGTCGGAGATGTCGGCGGCGCTCAAGCGCCGGTTCAACTTCGAGACGGTCGGCCCGATCGGCGACCTCGCCCAGGAGGTCGCCCTGGTGCAGCGGCAGGCCCGCGCCACGCTGGACCGGGTGCACGCTCCGTTCGCGGTCGACGACGCCGTGTTGGAGGCCCTGGTCACCGCGTTCCGGGACCTACGGGCGGGACGGTCGGTCGAGGGCTGGGAGGTGGAGCGGCCCTCCACGGTGATGAGCACCGCCGAGGCGGTGGCGGTCGCGTCGTCGCTGGCGCTGGCGGCCGCCTACTTCCCGGGTGACCGGGACGTGCTGTCGCTGCTGCCGGGGCACCTGCTCGGGGTGGTCCGCAAGGACGACCCCGCCGACGGGGCCAAGCTGCTCGGCTACTGGGACGGCGCGGTCCGGCGTCGGGCCGAGGACGGCGCGCGGCTGTGGCGGCGACTCTGGGAACTGCGCGATGTCCTCGCCGACTGACCCGTCACCGTCGGCCGGGGTGGGGCTGGTCGATCCCGCGGTCGCGGTCACCGCGTTGGCCGGGCACCGCCGGCCGTACCTGATCGGGGTACGGCACCACTCGCCCGCGCTGGCGGTGGCCCTGCCCCGGCTGCTGGACGGTTTCCGCCCCGAGGTGCTGCTCCTCGAACTCCCGCCGGAGCTGGGCGAGTGGCTGCCGTGGCTCGCCGACCCGGCCACCGCCGCCCCGGTGGCGCTGGCCGGGGTCCTCGGCGACGGCGGGGGACCGGCGTTCTATCCGTTCGCCGACTTCTCCCCGGAGCTGGTCGCGGTGCGTTGGGCCGCCCGCAACGGCGTGCCGGTCGTCCCGTGTGACCTGCCGCTGGCCGATCCGACCTGGCGGGAGCGCGAGCCGGGCGGTGCCCCGCCGCCGGGCCGGTCGTTCGCCGACGCGCTGCGGGCGGCCGGCACCGGCCGTACCGACGACGACCTGTGGGACCGGTCGGTCGAGGCCCGTGCCCCCGGCGCGGACCCGGAGGCGGTACGCCGGGCGGCGCTCGCGGTCGGCTGGGCGTTGCGTGCCGACGCCGAGCGGGGGCCGGGGGCGTCCCCCCTGGACCTGCGGCGGGAGGCGTGGATGCGGCGGTGCCTGGCCGAGGCGGGGCGGGGCCGGGTCGCCGCCCTGGTCGGCGCGTTCCACGCCCCGGCGCTGCTGACCGGCGTATCGACCCCGCCACCGGCCGGCCCGTCCGGTGCGTCGTCGGTGGTGACCTCGCTGGTGCCGTACACGTTCGGGCTGCTGGACGCCCGGTCGGGCTACCCGGCGGGCATCCGCGATCCGCAGTGGCAGCAGTCGGTCCTCGCCGCCGACGGTGACCCCGCGTCCGTCGAGTCGGCGACGACCGACGCCGTGGTGGCCGTCTGCGCGGCGATCCGCCGGGCCGGTCACCCGGCCGGTCCGGGCGAGGCCCGGGAGGCGGTCCGGCTCGCGCTCGACCTGGCCCGGCTGCGCGGCCTGCCGGCACCGGGCCGGGGTGAACTGGTCGAGGCGATCCAGAGCGTGCTCGCCCACGGCGAGGTCCTGGGCCGGGGCCGGGCGGTGGCCCGGGCGATGGAACAGGTGCTGGTCGGGGACCGGCGGGGTGTGTTGGCCCCCGGCACCCCCCGCTCCGGACTGGCCCCGGCGGTGCGGGAGCTGCTGACCGGGTTGCGCCTGCCCGGGGCCGGTGACCCGGCCAGGGAACTGCGGCTGGACCCGCTCCGGTCCGCCCTGGACCGGCGGCGGGAGATCGCGCTGCACCGGCTCGCGGTGTGCGGCGTCGACTACGCCACGCCGGCCGGCGGCGTGGGGGTGGGCGGGGTGGACCCGGTCACCAGCCGCTGGCGGGTGCAGTGGTCCCCCCGGACCGAGGCGACGATCGAGGTGGCCGGGCTGCGCGGGGTGACCCTGGGGCAGGCCACCGAGGGTGCCCTGGTGGAGCGGCGACGGCGGGAACGGGCCGACGGGGGGCCGACCGTCGCCGCCATGATCACCGGGCTGGCGGACGCCGCGCGGTGCGACCTGACCGGGTTGGCCGCGCGCCGGCTCGCCGAGCTGTCGGTGACCGCCCCGGCGGAGGGCAGCCTCGGTGAGCTGGTCGCCGCGTTGGCGCTGCTCGACCGGCTGCGCCTCGGCCACCTGCCCGGTGGGTCCGGGATGTCGCCGGGTGAGCTGGGACGGGCCGTCGAGGCGCTGGAGAGCGCGGCGATCCGGCAGGTCGACGGGCTGGCCGGCGCGGAGGACGTGGCCAGTGCCGAGGCGGTGGCCACGCTCGCCCAGCGGGCCGACGCCGCCGGGGCGGGGCTGCGCCTGGCCGACTGTCTGGCCCGGCTCGCCGCCGGGGGCACCCCGCTGATGGCCGCCGCCGGGGCAGCGGTCCAGGTCCTGCTCGGCCTGCGGGAACCGGCCTCCTTCGGACGGCTCGTCGCGTCCTGGTGGGACACCGCGACCACGCCCACCGGGCGGCAGCAGCTCCAGGGGCGGCTGACCGGACTGCTGGTCGTCGCCGAACCGCTGCTGCGGGCCAGCGGTGCGGTGCTGGACGGGTTTCTCGACCGGATCGAGACGGTGCCCGACGAGGAGTTCCTCGCCCGGCTACCGGCGCTGCGCGCCGGCTTCCACGTGGTCAGCCCGGCGGGCCGGGACCGGCTGCTCGAGGTGGTCCGGGAACGGCTCGACGAGACCGGCGAGGCGGCCGACGTCGGGGTGCTCGATGATCCGGACGCCCTGCTGGTCCGGCTGCGCGCCGACCGGGCCGGTCGGGAGGCGCTGCTGCGGGAGGGCCTGCCGGCCACCGCTGCGGTGGTGCCGTCACCGGAGCCGCCGGCGGTCGCCGCCGGGGCGCGGCCGGCGTCCCGGCGGACGGCCGCCGGGGCGCTCTCGACGGTGGACCGGTGGCGGCTCGTGCTCGGCCGGGAATCCACCCGGGTCGGGCCGCGCGCCCGCCGCTACGCCACCGCGCTCGACGAACTGTACGGCGCTGGCCGGGGCGAAGGGGCCGGTGCCGAGGCGGCCGGTCGGGCCGGTCGGGAGGCGTCGTTTCCCGGCGTACGGGAGTGGTCGGAGGAACTGTCCGTCCTGTTCGGTCCCGGGGTGCGCGAGGAGGTGTTGGCGCGGGCCGTCGAGGCGGGCCGGCTGGACGCGGTCGCCGAACTCGACCCGGCAGCGGTGCGCCCGTCCGTCGAGTTGCTCCGGGACGTGCTCACCCTCGCGGGCGGACTGCCGGAGTCCACGGTGGCGCGGCTGCGACCGCTGGTCGCCCGCCTGGTGGCGGAGCTGACCAGGCAGTTGGCCGCCCGGCTGCGCCCGGCGCTGAGCGGGTTGACCACCCCCCGTCCCACCCCCCGGCCGGGCGGACCGCTGGACCTGCCCCGCACGCTGCGGGCCAACCTGGCCACGATCCGCCGCGACGCGCAGGGGCGGGTCGTGCTGGTGCCGGACCGGCCGGTGTTCCGGACCCGGGCCCGTCGGGGGGTGGACTGGCGGCTGGTGCTCGTCGTCGACGTCTCCGGTTCGATGGAGGAGTCGGTGATCTGGTCGGCGCTGACCGCCAGCGTGCTGGCCGGCGTCCCGGCGCTCAGCACCCACTTCGTCGCCTTCTCCACCGAGGTCGTCGACCTCTCCGACCGGGTGGACGACCCGCTGGCCCTGCTGCTGGAGGTCAGCGTGGGCGGTGGCACCCACATCGCGGCCGGGTTGCGGTACGCCCGGTCGTTGGTCACCGTGCCGCAGCGGACGATGGTGGTCGTGATCAGCGACTTCGAGGAGGGCTTCCCGATGGGGGGACTGCTGGCGGAGACCCGGGCGTTGGTCGAGGCGGGCTGCCAGGTGCTGGGTTGCGCCAGCCTGGACGACGCCGGTCGGCCCCGCTACTCGGTGTCGGCGGCGGGCCAGCTGGTGGCGGCGGGGATGCCGGTCGCCGCGTTGAGCCCGCTGGAGCTGGCCCGGTGGGTCGGCGAGCAGGTGCGCCGATGACCGCTCTTCCGGCGGTGACCGCGCCGGTGCTGGCCGAGGCGTTGGACGCGCTGCCGGCGAGGCTGCGCCGGAAGGTGGACGACGCGGTCGTCCGCGCCCGTGGCTGGCCGGTCACCGGCACGGCCGACGGGGTGAGCGTCCGGGTCGACGAGTCGACGACGGTGACCCTGGTGGCGGTCGACGGGGTGGTGCGCGGCGCCGCCGACGCCCGGTGCAGTTGCCTGCTCGCGCCGAACTGCCTGCACCGGATGGCGGTGCTCGCCCTGGCCCCGGTGGACGACGCGGTCCCGGCCGGGCCGCCGACGTCACCCGACGAGCCGGCCACCGACGGGCCGGCCACCGACCGACCCGGCGGCGCGGCCACCGACCGGCAGGTCGAGCCGGCGTCCGGCCGTCCGGTCGACCCGGTGGCCGGTCCGGTGCCCGGCGTGCCGGCCGCCGCCGCCCCGCCCGCCGGTGCGGCGGCGGTGGCCGGTGGCACCACGGCTGCGGTGGCGGCCGGTGCGGCGTCGGACGGCGGGCTCACCGACCGTCAGCGGGTCGCCGCCGAGGGGCTGTGGCGGGTGGCGGTGGAGGTGCTGTCGGCGGGGGTGGTCGGCTGCGGGGTGGTGCTGCGGACCGCCCTGTTGCGGGCCGTGCACGAGGCCAGGGCCAACGGTCTGTACCGTGCCGCCGCGTCCGGCACCCGGGTCGCGGCGGGACTGCGGGCCGCCCGGGAGGCCGAGCCGCACCACCGGCTCGCCGAGCTGACCGACGATCTGCGCGAGCTGCTGGCGGTGTCACGTCGGCTGCGCGGGGCCGCGCCCCCGGCCGGTGACCTGGGGCCGTTGCTGGGGGTCGCCCGACGGGCCTACGACCCGCAGGCCGGCCTGCGACTGTACGGGCTCTGCACGGTGCCGGTGGTGACGGATTCCGGGTACGCCGGCGTGGTCACCTATCTGGCGGACCGCACCGGTCGGCTGTGGACGGTCGCCGATCTCGCCCCGGGGGACGCGGGACGGGCCGTCGGCGCGGGCGACGCGACGGTGGCGGTGGGCGAGTCGGGGCTCAGCCACCGGCAGCTCACCCGGGCCGGACTGGTGGTGTCCGGTGGCACCGCGTCGGAGTCGGGGCAGCTCGGGGCCGGCCGGGCGGTACGTGCGGTGCGGGCCACCGGTGCCGGTTGGGCCGACGAACCGCTGGCCGGGTTGTGGACGCAGCCCCTGCCCGAGCAGGTGCGGCGGGCCTTCGACGCGGTGACCCTGCCGGTGCCGGAGCGTCCGGCCGGGGCGGACCTGCTCTTCCTGACCGTGCGGGTGCTGGGCGGTCACCAGCACGCCGTCCTCGTCGAGACCGGCGACGGGACGGTGCTGACGCTGACCGCCGCCGACGAGCACGCCGTCCTGCCGTACCGGGACAACCTGCGGCTGCTGGCCGGCGCGGTGGGGGCGGAGCTGCGGCTGGTGGGTCGGCTCGATCCGACCCGGCGGGCGACGGTCCAGGCGCTCTCGGTGGGGTCGACCTCCACCGACGGGCCGGGGTTCGACCTGCCGGAGAGCTGGGCGGGGCACGCCGACCTCGGCTACGACCGGCTGCACTCCAGCCAGCTCAGGGCGGGCGACCCGGGGACGGTGGGCGGTGGGTCCGCCGGCCTCGCCGGGTCCGCGTCGCGTCCGCGTGTCGGTGATCCCGCGGCGGAGCTGTTGCGGCGGCAGGTGGAGCGGGTCGTCTCGGGCGGTCGGGCGGTCCAGGCGCTGGCCGACCCGGTGGCGCGGCGCGTGCGGCTGGCCCGGCTGGATCTCGGCGCGCAACTGCTCACGACGATGGGCGACGCCGCACGGGCCCGTCCCCGGGACGCCTTCGGGCGGCTCACCGACGACGACGGGCAGGCGTTCGCGCAGTCCTGGCTGGCGCTGGCGGTCTACGAGGCGGCGGCGTCGCGGGCACTGGCCGAGGCCTCCTGGCTGCCCTGACCGGCCGCGGCCGACCGGCGACGGGGGGCGTACGAGGCCGACCGGCGTCGAGGTGGCGTCGCGGCCGGCCGGGTGGTCGGGGCGTTCGCGGTGGACCGGTGGTGGGGGCGTCGCGGAAGACCGCTCCGCGACGCCCCGACCGGTCAGGCCGGGCTACCGGTGACCGAGCTTCCGGACTTCGTGATGCGGTACGTGATCTGCGTGCCGCTCCAGAAGTGGAAGGTCAGGGTGACCGGGCCGTCGTTGACCTCGGCGAAGAACTCGGGCTTCAGCAGGATCGTGTTGGCGCTGTAGTCCGGTTGGAAGTGCGTCCAGAACTCCTTGTAGGAGGTCCAGTTGGCCGGACCGGCACCGCTGCCGTCGGCGTACTTGGCCTCCATGGTGGCGAGCTGGTCACCACGGAACTGGGTGGGGATGGCGAACGAGGCGGTGGTGCCGGTGGCCGCCGACTGGGTGGGCTTGTCGGCGGAGATGATGCTGATCTGCCACGGCACGCCCTGCGAGAAGCGGGCCTCGATGGTGGCGTTGACCCCCGGGGAGCGGTTGCCGGCCAGGCGGGTCAGCGCCGACGCCGTGAGGGTGAGGGTGGTGCCGGAGACGGTGTAGTCGGTGCCGTTGACCAGGTTGGTGCTGCCCTGCCGCAGACCCTGGAACGAGGTGCCGTTGAGGTTCAGGGTGAGTGACCTGGCGGTGATGGTGCCGGTGCGGGGCAGGTAGACCTGATCCGTGGATGCGGTGGCCGAGCGGGTGGTCCAGCTCGCCTTCATCAGGTCGAAGATGCCCTGGTCCCGCCATTGCAGGGTGTTGCGGTTGAGGAAGGATCCGGCGTCCCAGAGCATCGTGGTGAGGTTGCGCAGCCGGGCGTGGTAGCCGACGGCCTCGAAGAACTTCAGCAGTTCGCCGCGTTCGATGATGCCGGGCCGGGTGTAGTCGTAGCTGAGCAGCGCCCACTCACCGATGATCACGGGGATGCCCCGGGCGACGAACGAGGTACGGGCGCGGTCGAAGGTGCCGACGAGGTCCTGTTCGACGTTGCTGTCGTAGCGGGTGCCGCCGGCGATGTTCACGCTGAATGGCCAGTACCCGTAGAAGTGGATGGTCGCCGCGATGTTGGGGTCGCGGAGCTGGCTGATCGTGGTGTTGAGCGCGTCCATCCGGGCCTGCTCGCCGCTGGTGTGCAGGGTGGGCAGCACCAGCAGCCGGGTGGCGTTGGTCCCGCCGGACTGGCGGACCAGGCGGACGAACGCCAGGTGGAGTTCGCGCAGCACCTCGTCGCTCTGGGCGTCGTCGGAGGTGCCGTTGAACTGCGGCTCGTTGATGTTCTCGAACACCAGCTTGGCCGAGTGGTCGCGGAAGGTGGTGGCGAGCTGGGTCCACAGCGCCGTGTACCGGTTCAGCACGGTGGTGCGGTCACCCGGGTACGCATTGATCCACTGCCAGGAGTCGTGGTGCAGGTTGATCATCACGTAGAAGCCCTCGGCCAGCGACCAGTCGACCACCTGGCGCACCCGGTTCAACCAGACCGGGTCGATGGTGTACGCCGGAGCCGGTCCGGTGTGGTCGGTCCAGGTCACCGGAATCCGGATGCTGCGGTAGCCCTGCGAGCGCACCTGGCGCAGCAGCGTCTGGGTGGTCAGCGGATTGCCCCACGCCGTCTCGTCGGGGATGGCATCGAGGGTATTGCCCAGGTTCCAGCCGGGCTGCATCGCGGCCACTGTGGCCATCGCGTCGCCCCCGGGGGACGGCGACGGGGACGGGGAGGTGGTCGGGGTCGGCGACGGGGGAGCGGTGGTGGCGGTCGGTGTCGGGGTGCCACCCACGTCGCCGGTGCAGGTGACACCGTTGAGGGAGAACGAGGTCGGTGCCGGGTTGCTGCCCGACCACGATCCGTTGAAGCCGAACGAGACCGTGCCGTTGGTGGCGATCGACGCGTTGTAGCTCAGGTTCTTGGCGGTGGCCTGGTCGCCGGTGGCGGCGACGGTCGCGTTCCAGGCCTGGGTGACCCGCTGGCCGGCCGGGAAGGTCCAGGCCAGGGTCCACCCGGCGAGCGGGTCGCCGAGGTTGGTGATCTTGACGTCGGCGGTGAAGCCGCCCTGCCACTGCGAGGGCACGGCGTACGTCACCCGGCAGCCGGCGGCGGCCTGCGCGTTGCCGGCGACCATCAGGCCCGCCAGCAGCAGCGCGGCGAGCGTGCCGGCGAGCAGGCCGGCCCGCTGTCGCATTCTTCGGATGTTGTGCGAAGTCATCAGGGAACTCCTCGCCATGGTGGTGCCGGTGGGTGGGGGTCGTCGCACGTCTCACCGACCGGGCCGCCCTGGCGGGTGCGGCGCCGACTGATCAGGTCGGGCCACCGCCGCGCTGTCGGTGCAGCCCGGACGGGCTGCGCGGACGGGTGCGGACGGTTGGCGGCCCGGTCGGGGACGTGGCGGGTGCGGACGCTGCCCAGGGCGTCCGCGATGCGGGGCGAGGCTCCGGCTTGGAAACGATCGGGGTTTAGACCCGGAAAGTTTCCGTCGCCGACCCTACAAGTTTCGGTCGACCAGCGTCAATGGAGGTGCTTCTCGCCGTCGGGTCACCTCCGCTGGTGTCGATCCAGCGCTGATCCTGGCGTGGCTGACGGGATTCTCAGCGGCGATGCCCGGCCGGCATCGACATGGTGTCGGAAAATTTCCGGGATCCGCGGCGTTCGGCCGGGACCGGAGCCGGCGGCGGCCGGGGTTATCCTGGGATTCCTGAACGGTGCCGGCGGCCCGGTCGCGTGGCGGAGCCGGCGCGGCCGTCGGCCGCCGCCACAGTGGAGGAGGCCGGGTTGAGGCACGTCGACACGGGCAAGCCGGGTGGTGACCTGGCCTCGCTCGCCGACCCCAGCAGGCCGGTGACGATCGCGGCGATCGCCGCGTCGGCCGGCGTGTCGATTCCCACCGTGTCGAAGGTGATCAACGGCCGGTCCGGCGTCGCCGCGGACACCCGGGCGAGGGTCGAGGCCGCCATCAACCACCACGGCTACCGCAGGACCGCACCGGTCACCCGCAGCAACATGATGGAGCTGGTCTTCGACCGGATCGCGGACATGTGGGGCCTGGAGATCATCCGGGGCGTCGAGCGGGCGGCCCGGCAACAACGGGTCGGCGTCGTGCTGACGGAGTTTGGGCCGCAGCGCAACGCGATCCGGTACTGGATCGAGGACACCCTCGCCCGCCGGCCGGACTGCCTGGTCATGGTGGCCCAACTGGATACCGAGCAGCGCCAACAGCTCCGCGCCCGGGGCATCCCGGTCGTGGTCTTCGACCCCACCGTCGAGCTGCCCGAGGACGTGCCGTTCGTCGGCGCGACGAACTGGGCCGGCGGTCGTTCGGCCACCCGGCACCTGATCGAGCTCGGCCACCGGCGGATCGCGATGATCGGCGGCCCCGAACACGTCCTGTGCTGCCGCGCCCGGCTGGACGGGCACCGGTCCGCCCTCGACGCGGCCGGTCTGCCGGTGGAGTCCGATCTGGTCGTGCACACCGGCCTCAACCACGCCGACGGCCGGGCGGCGGCGCTGGGCCTGCTGCGCCGCCCGGACCCTCCGACGGCGATCTTCGCCTGCAACGACCTCCAGGCCCTCGGGGTCTACCAGGCGGCCCGCGAGGTGGGACTGCGGATTCCCACCGACCTCAGCGTGGTGGGCTTCGACGATCTGCCGATGGCCACCCTGGTGGATCCCGCGCTGACCACCGTGCACCAGCCGTTGATGGAGATGGCGTCCACCGCCACCGAGCTGGCCCTCGCCCTCGGGCGGGGGGAACGCACCAGCCAGGTCCGCCTGGAGCTGGCGACCACCCTCACCGTCCGGGAGAGCACCGCGCCGCCGGCGCGGTGACGGGGCGGGCCGCGCACCGGCCCACCCGCCGTACCCCCGCGCGACCGGTGGGTCGCCGCACCGTGGCGCGACCGGTGGGTCGCTGCATCACTGCGCGACCGGTGGGTCGCCGAGCCCTCGCGCGCCGGCTCACAGGCCGGCGCAGGGGCGTTCGTCGACCGTGCAGCCCGCCGGGGCCTTGGTGACAGGATCGGCGGTACGGACGTCGAACCGGATGACCTGCGATCCGCCCGCCGGCACGGCCGGCCCGGTGAAGGTGACCGTCTGGCCGTCCTGCCGCCAGTCGGCCCCGCTCACCTCGGCGGCCGAACTGCCCCGGGGCAGGGTGACCCGCACCGTCCAGTCGGAGGTCGGGGTTCCGTCCGGATTGGCCACCACCACCTCGGCGGTGTAGCCGAACAGCCGGGTCGACACGGTCTCGTAGCGGGCGTCCGGTGTCCCGGGGGCGGTGGGGGTCGGGGAGGGGGTACGACGCGACGGCGTCGCCGACGGGGTCCGGCTCGGCCGGGCGCTGCCGCTCGGCGTCGGGGTCGGCGTCGGGCGCACCGTCGCGGTGGACCGGGCGGGACCGGGTGGGGCGGTGGATCCGGGCACCGGGTTCACCGGGGCCGCCCCCCGGTCGGCGGGCGGTTCTCCCCGTGACAGGACCCACCCGGCCAGCCCGAGGGCCAGGGTGACCACGCCCAGCCCGACGACCGTCGCGGTGGTCCGGCGGCGACGGTAGGGCGGTCGGCTGACGTCGGCCATCAGGACCACCGGCAGCACGGCGGTCGGCGCGGCGCTGTCCCGCCGCAGGTCGACCTCCCGGAAGGCCAGCCAGTCGAGCAGTGCCGGCAGGCGTCCGGCCAGCGCCTGCCGGTAGCACTCCTCGCGGCGGGTGCCCTGCTCGGCGGGCCAGTCGCCATGCTCCACGGTCTCCCGGACCAGGATCCGGCAGCCCGCCTCGGTGGGGGTGACGGCGCAGGTCAGCAGGCTGTCCCGGGCACCCTCGCGGCACCGTACGACGAGCAGTTCCGGCACCCGCCGGTCGACGCCCTCGATATCGGTGTCGGTGTCGAAACCGGAAAGCCCGGCCGTCCGTAGCCGCCACCGGTCCGGTCCGCCGGGGAGCGCCTCGGCGTCGGCGAACCACCGGCCGAGCAGTCCCGGGTCGGTTACCGCACGCCAGACCCGGTCTGCGGGGTGGAGCAGGTCGATCTGTGTGCCGATCTCGATCACGGCGAGAGACTCTACGGCCCGGACGCCGTACCGACGCCGGTGGTGCACCGGATCGGTCTGCCGCACTTCGTTACGACTTGACGAATGACATGTTATCGCTCACAGTCGATGTCGAGGACAACAGCACCTGTGGCTCACCGGGCGAGCCGTGCTGGTCGAACCTCGGATCACGACGTCCCCCCAGGGCATGCGGGACGTCGGGTCAGGATTCCCATCAGCAGATGCCGGTGACGGTGTGGCCGACCCCGTACGCGTGGGGTCGGACAGCTTCGTCGAGGGCCGGCCCGGTTTCCTCGGTGAAGGAGGATCATGGCTCCCTTCTCGGGCGGCGCTCCGTTGTCCCCCCGGTCGGGCGATCCTCTCGTCGACCCGGGTACCGACCCCGGTGTCGAGGTGACCGGCGTCGCCGGCTCCGATGGACCGCGGCGACGCCTTCGCCGACCTCTCCGGTCGTCGGCCGCGCGGCGAGCCGCGTCGGCCGGTGCGGCCCACCGCCGGAAGCGGAATCAGGTACCCCACCACCGCTGCACCCACATTGCAAAGGATGCGACATGAGACCCAAGAGAGCCCTGCTAGCGACGGCGACCCTCGCCGTCGCCGGCGCACTCACCGTCGGGATGACGTTGGCGCTGGCCCCCGCCGCCAGCGCCGGCACGACCCTGCGGGCGGCGGCGGCCGAGAAGGGCCGCTACTTCGGCGCGGCGGTCGCGACCGGCAAGCTGTCCAACAGCACCTACACGACCATTCTCAACCGCGAGTTCAACTCGATCGTGGCCGAGAACGAGATGAAGTGGGACGCCACCGAGCCGCAGCAGGGTCGGTTCAGCTACACCGGCGGCGACCGTATCGTCAGCCACGCCCAGGCCAACGGCATGAGCGTGCGCGGGCACGCCCTGCTCTGGCACCAGCAGGAGCCGGGCTGGGCGCAGGGCATGTCGGGCAGCGCGCTGCGCAGCGCGATGATCAACCACGTCACGCAGGTGGCGACCCACTTCCGGGGCAAGATCTATGCCTGGGACGTGGTGAACGAGGCGTTCGCCGATGGCGGTAGTGGTGGGCGTCGTGACTCCAACCTGCAGCGCACGGGCAACGACTGGATCGAGGCGGCGTTCCGGGCCGCCCGCGCCGCCGACCCGGGTGCGAAGCTGTGCTACAACGACTACAACACCGACGGTGTGAACGCGAAGTCGACCGGTGTCTACAACATGGTGCGGGACTTCAAGTCCCGGGGTGTGCCGATCGACTGCGTCGGTTTCCAGTCGCACCTGGGTACCACGATCCCGGGTGACTACCAGGCCAACCTGAAGCGCTTCGCCGACCTCGGCGTGGACGTCCAGATCACCGAGCTGGACGTGATGACCGGCGGTAACCAGGCCAACATCTTCGGCACGGTCACCCGGTCCTGCATGGCCATCTCGCGGTGCACCGGCATCACCGTGTGGGGGGTGCGGGACTGCGACTCGTGGCGTGGCTCCGACAACGCCCTGCTGTTCGACTGCAACGGCAACAAGAAGGCGGCGTACAACTCCGTCCTCGACGCCCTCAACGCGGGCACCGGCATCCCGAACCCGACGACGACGCCGCCGAACCCGACGACCACGCCGCCCAACCCGACCACCACGCCGCCGAACCCGACGACCACGCCGCCTCCGGGTGGGGCCGGGTGTTCGGCGTCGGTGTCGTTGAACTCGTGGACGGGTGGTTTCGTGGCCACGGTGAAGGTGACCGCTGGTTCGGCGGGTACGCGGGGTTGGACGGTGGGTGTGACGTTGCCCGGTGGGGCGAGTGTGACCGGGACGTGGTCGGCGACGGCCAGTGGTAGTTCCGGGACGGTGCGGTTCACGAATGTGGACTACAACGGTCAGCTCGGTGCCGGTCAGTCCACCGAGTTCGGTTTCCAGGGCAGTGGCAGTGGTGCGGGGATGACCCCGACCTGCACCGCCAGCTGAGTTCCGCCGTCGGCCCGACCCGGTTGTCCCCGGGTCGGGCCGACGGTCCATACGGCCATCCGACCGGCTCGACGTTCATCGGCCGGACCATCGTCGGCCGGACCGGGACCGCTGTCGGCGGGGTCGGGCCGGGTCCGGCACCGTCGGCCGCCGACCACGACTCCCGACAGAGGAACCGTCGATGAGATCACGAATGACCCTGCTGGCCGCCGCGCTGGCGACCGCCCTGGCGACGATGACGGCCGTGGTCACGGTCGCTCCGCCGGCCTCGGCTGCGTCGCTCACCCAGGTGACCAACTTCGGCACCAACCCCACCAACCTTCAGATGCACCTGTACGTCCCGGACCGGGTGGCCGCCCGGCCGGCGCTGCTCCTCGCCCTGCACTACTGCACCGGCAGCGGCCCGGCGCTGCACTCCGGCTACGGGCTCAGCTCGCTCGCCGACCGCTACGGCTACATCGTGATCTACCCGTCGGTGACCCGGAGCAGCAAGTGCTGGGACGTCTCCTCGCCGCAGGCGCTGCGGCGCGGCGGCGGCAGTGACCCGGTCGGCCTCAAGTCCATGATCGATTACGTCCGGGGCCGCTACCCGGTCGACGCGGGCCGGATCGGGGTCATCGGATTCTCGTCCGGGGCCATGATGACCAACGTGATGGCCGGCCTCTACCCGGACGTGTTCAACGCCGGGGTGAGCTCGTCCGGCGTGCCGTTCGCCTGCTTCGCCACCACGAACGGCTCGGAGTGGAACAGCGACTGCTCCGGCGGTCGGATCGTCAGGACCCCGCAGCAGTGGGGCGACCTGGTGCGCAACGCCTACCCCGGCTACACCGGCCAGCGCCCCCGGATGCAGATCTGGCACGGCACCACGGACACCACGCTGAGCTACGTCAACTTCGGCGAGCAGATCAAGCAGTGGACCAACGTGCTCGGTGTGTCGCAGACCCCCAGCTCCACCGACTACCCGCAGACCAGCGCCACCCGGACCCGGTACGGCGGAACCGGTGGCACGCCGCCGGTGGAGGCGATCAGCTTCCAGGGCTACGGCCACTCCATCCCGTTCGACGCCGCCCAGGCCGTCCGCTTCTTCGGCTTCGACGGCGCGAGCCCCACCACCCCGCCGCCGAACCCGACCACGACCCCGCCGAACCCGACCACCCCGCCGCCGACGACTCCGCCGAACCCGACCACGCCGCCGCCGACGACTCCGCCCGCCACCGGTGGGTGTTCGGCGTCGGTGTCGTTGAACTCGTGGACGGGTGGTTTCGTGGCCACGGTGAAGGTGACCGCTGGTTCGGCGGGTACGCGGGGTTGGACGGTGGGTGTGACGTTGCCCGGTGGGGCGAGTGTGACCGGGACGTGGTCGGCGACGGCCAGTGGTAGTTCCGGGACGGTGCGGTTCACGAATGTGGACTACAACGGTCAGCTCGGTGCCGGTCAGTCCACCGAGTTCGGTTTCCAGGGCAGTGGCAGTGGTGCGGGGATGACCCCGACCTGCACCGCCAGCTGAACGACCTGCTCCAGCCGGCTTCCGGGTGACCCGACGGCACCGGGAGCGACCAGGGCGCAGGGCCGGGGAGTGAACCCGGCCCTGCGCCCCATCCTTTCTGCGGACACCGCCGCGCCGTGTCACACCGGGGTACGCCGCCACTGCTGGTTCGTGCCGGTTCCGCAGGTCCACTGCACCGCCTGCACCCCGTCGGTCAGCCCGGCGTTGAGCACGGCGAGGCACTTGCCGCTGTGCCGGGCGACCAGTTGCACCTGCCCGTCCCCGATGTCCTGGAGCCGCCACTGCTGGTTGGTGCCCCCGTTGCAGGTCCACTGGACCACCCGGGCGCCGTCCGTGGTCGTGCCGGCGCCGCCGTAGACGTCGAGGCACTTTCCACTGTTGACACTCACCACCGTGGACCAGCCGCCACCGACCTCGGCGAACCGCCACCGCTGGTTGGCCTGACCGTTGGCGGCCCACTGCACGACGTTCGCGCCGTCGGTCGTGGCGGCGTTGCTGACGTCCAGCAGCTTGGCGCTGTGCCGGGCGGTCAGCGTGGCGGTCGTCGGGGTCGGGGTGGTGGTCTGTGGCGTCAGCCGGTAGAGCCCGGCGCCGTGGGCGGGCAGTGAGCGGCTGAACGTCCCGGTCGAGGTGCCCAGGGCCGCGCCGGACCAGAGGTCCGTCGCGGTGGCCGAGCCGATGCCCAGGTCGGCGAGGTTCACCGACACGGTGGCCGCCGCACCCTCGCGGTTGAACAGCGCGACGTACCGGTCCGTGCTGTCCGGCACGTCGGCTACCCACACCTGCCGGGTGCCGCCGGTGAGTTGCCGGTTGTTGGCGCTGTGCTGGTCGACCGCCAGCACCGCGCTGTTGGTCATCAACGCCAGCTCCGCCGCCCGGTTCTCCACCAGGTTGCCGCCCCACATCAGCGGCGCCCGGTTGATCACCCACAGCGACATCAGGGTGCGCTGCTCGTCCGCGCTGAGGTTGGAGTACCGCGGCGAGCCGACCGGGCCGTACTTCGACAGCCGGCCGATCGGGATCATGTCCGGATCGGGCCAGGCGCCCGCCCTGCGGTACGGCGTCCAGTTGCGCAACTGGTCGAACAGGGCGTCCACCGACGACCAGTTGTCCCACAGGTCGTTGACGATCCGCCACATGTGCGCGTTGGTCTGCACGTGCGGCCCGGCGGACAGCGGCGTGGCACCCGGCGACAGGCTCAACACCATCGGCCGTCCGCTGCGCTGGATCGCCGTGCGGTACCCGTCGACCTCCGCCTGGCGGTACGTCGGCGCGGCGATGTCGTCGACCTTCACGAAGTCGACGCCCCACGAGGCCAGCAGCTGGAACACCGAGTCGAGGTACGCCTGCGCACAGGGGTTGGTCATGTCCAGGCCCCACATCAGGTTGAGCCAGGCCGCGCTGTTGCCGGCGTCGATCTGGTTGGCCCGGCAGGAGGTGCCCAGGATCGGCACGTTGTCCGCGACCGCCTGCCGGGGGATGCCCCGCATCAGGTGGACGCCGAACTTCAGCCCCTGGGCGTGCACGTGGTCGGCCAGCGGCTTGAACCCGTTGTCGCCGGCCGCCGACGGGAAGCGGGTGGTGTCGGGCAGCAGTCGCCCGTTGGCGTCCATCCGGAGCCGGGGTTGCAGGTTGGCGTCCTGGTTGGGGCTTCCGTTGTGCCGTCCGGGGAAGTACCAGGCCCAGTCGACGACGATGTACTGCCAGCCGTACTGGCGCAGGTTCGCGCCCATGTAGTCGGCGTTGGCCCGGACGTCGGCCTCGGTGACACTCCAGTTGAACGAGTCGTAGCTGTTCCAGCCCATCGGCGGGGTGTCGGCGACGCCGTTGTCCCACGCCTGCGCCGGTTGCGGGGCCGGGGTGCCGACCAGGCCCGTCATGAGCAGGAGGACGGCGGCGAGCAGGACGGCCGCCCGTCGGGTCGCGGGGTGGATGACACGGTGGTGCATGTGGCCTCCTCGGTCATCGGGTCAGCGGTAGCCGGCGGCGGTGATGTTCGCCTGGACCGCGTTCTCGGTCGCGTCCGACGGGTAGCCGGCGACCATCGCGCCCTCGTAGAACGTGCCGACGCTCTGGTTGGTGTTGTCGATGCAGCAGTCCCCGCCGCTGCCCAGGATGATCGCGCCCTGCTTGCGCATCGGGCTGTACCCGCGCGGCAGCGACCCGTCGTAGAGGGTGTAGAGGCTGCCGGACTGGGCGTTGCTGCCCTTGATGGCGAAGCGGGAGGTGCCGTTGTTCTTCAGGGTGGCGGTGACGAACTTGTGCGGGAACGCCCGCTGGTTGGGGTTCCACGAGCTGCTGCCGCCGGGGTAGAGGCCATACTCCAGGTCGGCCTGCACCCATGGGCCGGAGCCGGAGCAGCCGCCGAACCAGCAACTGGTGCCGAAGTAGATCGCGTCCATCGCGCCCGCGCCGTCGGCCCGGCGGGTGGTCTCGCTGTTGCCGTAGTCGAAGCAGCAGCCGCTGTTGACGTGGGTGCCGCTGGTGACCATGTACATGCCCTCGGGGGCGGCCCCGGTCGGCACCCCGGTCAGGTGACCGTCGCGCCAGTAGCTGCTCCGGCCGGGGATGTAGAGCGAGTAGACCCGGTCGCCGCCGACGGTGACCGACTCCTTGTTCGCGGCCGCCGGTTGGACGGCGCCCCCGACGCCGCCGGGCCCCTGGTAGCCCAGGTTGTTGCCGCGTCCGGACTGGTCGAAGATGATCGTGATGACGCAGTTCGTGTTCGCGCAGAAGCTGTCCTGGCTGGCGGCGTTGGCCCGCCCGCCGGGCGACAGCACCCCGATGTTGCGGGTGGTGTTGTCCGAGGACCGCCGCACCTGGTAAAGCGGGCCGTTGTAGGCGGCGTAGAGCGCCCGGGTGGTGCTGTGCGCCGCGATGCAGGCGGTCCCTCCGGCGGCGTAGATGTCGCACGGCTGGCTGGTTCCGGGCGGCGGCGTGGTCGGCGGCGGCGTGGTGGGTGGTGGGGTGGTGGGTGGCGGTGTGGTGGGCGGTGGTCCGGTGGTGGGGTTCACCCCGCCGGTGCAGGTGGTGCCGTTCAGGCTGAACGACGTGGGGGCGGGGTTGCTGCCGGTCCAGGAGCCGTTGAAGCCGAAGCTGGTGGTGCCGTTGGTGGGGATCACCCCGTTGTAGCTGGCATTGGTGACGGTGACCTGGGCACCGGCCTGGGTGTAGCTGCCGTTCCACAGTTGGGTGACGGTCTGGCCGGCGGAGTAGTTCCAGGTCAGTCGCCAGCCGCTCACCGGGTCGCCGAGGTTGGTGATGGTGACGGTGGCGCCGAAGCCACCCTGCCAGGACGAGCTGACGGCGTAGTCGACCTGGCATCCGGCGGCGGCCGCGGACGCTCCGGTCTGGACGGTGGCGGCGCTGACGAGCAGCAGGGTGGTGGCGGTGGCGACCAGCACTGGTCGCCGCCGTAGGAGTCGGGTCGGTCGCACGGGTTCTCCTGGGGGTGTGGTCGGTGCGACGGGTTCCCGGACGGCGGGTTCCCGCTGCGTGGTGGACCTGCCGGGGAACGGGGAGCGCGGTGGTCGCCGGTGGCCCGTGCCGGCCCGGTGCCACCGGCCCGGCCCCGCCGGGAGACGGCGGCGGCCGGGTGGTGCCGAGCCGGTGGCCGGGCGGTCCCGAACGGTGGGGGCGGGGCGTCTCGCGGCCGGCTGGTAGTGCAGGAATTGACAGTCGTCAGTTACGTTAACGTTAACACTGATTGATGTCTATAGAGGTACGCCGATGCCGGACCGGTGGTGGAGAAGCCCGGATCCGGAGGCCCGGTCAGGCGGACGTGGTCAACGGACCGCACCCGGCGGCGGGGCGACACTGTCCCGGGTGACCAGGGTGGGGGAGACGGTCCGCCGTAACGTGTGGTCCACGCCCGCGTCGATCTGCGCCAGCAGCAGTCCGAGGCTGGCCTCCGCCACCGTGTTGAAGTCCGGGCGCACCGTGGTCAGCGGCGGGATGAAGTACGCGGCGTCCGGGACGTCGTCGAAGCCCACCACGCTGACGTCCTGCGGCACCCGCCGGCCGTGCTCGTGCAGCGCGTGCAGCACGCCCAGGGCCAGGTCGTCGTTGGCGGTGAAGACCGCCGTCACCTCCGGGCTGCGGGCCAGCATCTGCCCGCAGCGGTACCCGGAGGCGGCGGACCAGTCCGCCTGGAGCACCGGGGGGACCTCCGCCCCCGCCGCCTGCAACGTCTCCCGCCAACCGGCGATCCGCCCGGCGCTGTCGAACCAGTCGATCGGACCGGAGACGTGCCAGACCGTCCGGTGGCCCGCGTCGAGCAGGTGCCGGGTGGCCAGTCGTCCGCCCTCCACCTGGTCGATGGTGACCAGCGGCACCGGTCGTCGAGGATCACCGTCCACAGTGACCAGGGGGATGTCGGTGGGCAGGCACTCCAGCGCCTCACCGGCGGACTCCACCGGGGCGATCACCACGATGCCGGCCACCCGGTGCGCCAGGTGCCGTTCGACGACGGCGGTGATGGAGGTGCGGTCCAGGTTGCGGACGCTGCCCACGCTGACGGCGAACCCGGCCTCGGCCGCCGCGAGTTCGAAGGCGGAGAGTAGCGACGCCGGGCCGTAGAGGGTGGTGTTCAGGGCGACCACCCCGAGCACCTGCGACCGTCCGGTGACCAGCGTGCGCGCTGCCCGGTTCGGTCGGTAGCCGAGTTCGGTGATCGCCGCCTGGACCCGCAGGCGGGTCTGTTCCCGTACGTGCGGGTGCCCGTTGAGGACCCGGGAGACGGTCTGGTGGGAAACTCCGGCGAGGCGGGCCACGTCTCTCATCGCAGGAGCGCGCACAGTCATCCCACACCTCTCCGTCCGGCCCCGCAGCCGTCGTCGACGGCGTGGCCCTGGCAGAGGTCCGGAAGGGAACTCCGGAAACAAGGCATGGGCGCACACGCCGTGGACAACGCTGGATCAGCGAGAGTCTACGCGGCGTGTCGCCCCGGATGAGTCGACGGCGCGGCCGTAAGTCGTCCACGTACCGTGATTTTCGTCATCACGGATCGCAGGCGACGTGCGGACCAACAGTGACGAGTGGCCTCTTCTCCTCCTTCGACCTTCGTGGAAGCCTGGCCCGGTACCCGTGGCGGGTCGGTGCGCTCCCGGCGGATCGACCGGGTCGGCCGGTCTCCCGACCCGGCCCGGCCGCCGGACCCGGGGGTGACGGTCGCGGCCGGCGGTCCCGGCGTCCACGTCACGACGACGTGTCATATCGATCGGATCGGATGCTACTCGAAACGGTTCGGCGACGACAAGGACAGGTTTCCGGAGCCGGCCCCGGCGACCCCGGTGGCCGGAGCGCCGGCTCCGGGCGGGTCAGGTGCCCGGCGCGACGGCGGTGCTGTCCCGCACCACCAGCGTGGTCGCCAGCTCCACCCGGGTCTGGGCGAGGCTCAGGTTGGCCGCCAGGGTCAGCACCATCCGGGCGGCGACGTCCCCCATCTCGGTCAGCGGCTGCCGCACCGAGGTCATCGGTGGTCCGCACAACGTGGTGTGCGGGATGTCGTCGAAACCGACCACGCTCAGGTCCGCGGGAATCCGCAGGCCGGCCAACCGGGCCGCCTCGTAGACCCCCAGGGCCTGGAGGTCGTTGCCGCACAGGATCGCCGTCGGCGCGGGGTTCTGCCGCAGGAGCTCCCGGCCGAGGTGCAGCCCGTCGTCGAAGGAGAACCAGTGGCCGACGCGGAGCCGACGCGCCGGCAACCCGACACCCTGCGCCTCCAGGGCCGCCCGCGCGCCGTCCAGGCGGGCCCGGGCGCACAGCCGGTCGGTCGGGCCGGAGATCACGGCGATCCGTCGGTGACCGAGGTCGAGCACGTGCCGGGCGGCCTCGAACCCACCGCTCCAGTTGGTCGCCGTCACCGAGGGGACGGCGTGCAGCGGCGGTTCCCCGGTGGGGTCGAGGACCACCAGCGGGATGGCGCTCGCCGCTAGCAGGGCGTGCTGCTCGGAGGTGAAGCCCAGGTGGACCGCGATCACCCCGGTCGGGCGGCGGGCCAGCAGGTCGCGCGCCCAGAACCGTCCCTCGGAGACCTGCCGGCGGGCGTCGGTGAAACCCACGGCGAGCCGGTGCGCCCCGGCGACCTGCTGCACCCCCTGCATGATGGTGACCGCCAGGTTGCTCTGCATCCCGTAGAAGACCACCTCCACGCTGGCGCTCGGGGTGCCCAGCTCCGGCCGGCGGTAGCCGTGTTCGCGCAGCAGCGCCTCCACCCGGGACCGGGTCTGTGCCGCGACCCCCGAGCGGCCGTTGAGGACCTTCGACACCGTGGGCGCGGAGACCTCCGCCAACGCGGCGATGGTGGTCAGGGTCGGCTCGCCCCGCCGCCGGCTGCGCCGTCGTGCCCCGGCCGCCCCGCCGATCGGCGGGACCGCGGTGGGCGCCGGGGCATGTGCGGTGGTCGACGTCCCGGCGGGGGAGGGGGGCGGCCCGCCGGTCAGGGCGGTCGGGCGGCGGTGCTGCCGGCGGACCGTGTCGAGCAGCAGGGTGCGGACGGTCTCGGCGTCGCGGGCCGCGAGTGGCCCGGCGGGCACCGTCTCGGTGAGGTAGCGCCGCCGCTTCGACACGGGATCGATGCCGGCGTACACCCGCACCCGCAGGGAACCGCTGGGCAGCCGCTCGATCTCGCCGCGGGCACGTCGACCGGGCGTGGAGCCAGAGCTCATGGAGTCATGATATTCGATGTGGGTGGGTCGGAATAGCTCCAGGACGGCTCCACGGCCGGTGGCCGGGTCGCCGACGCAGGAGTCGGCCCTGCCGGGCCGGTCCGCCGACGCCGAGGGGTGGGCGGGCCGGTCGGAAGCGCGGGAAATATATGGAAGCAGTTGAATACCTCGAAATGCTTCCGTAACATGGGGAACCATTGTTAGCGCTCACACCGAGCGTCGTGAGTCGACGGCCCTCTCGCCTGCCCGGTCGGCGGACGCCGACCGGGCGGCACTGATTGGAGACTTCGTGAAGCGATTCGTGCGAGGCCGGAACTGGGGGCGGGCGGCCGCGGCCGGTCTGCTCCTGGCCGGCATCCTGGTGGGCGTCCACGCCCCGGTGGCGCAGGCGCTGGACAACGGGGTGGCCCGGACGCCGCCGATGGGCTGGAACAGCTGGAACAGCTTCGGCTGCAACATCAACGAGACGTTGATCCGGCAGACGGCGGACGCCCTCGTCAGCAGCGGGATGCGGGACCTGGGTTACGAGTACGTCGTGGTCGACGACTGCTGGTTCAACCCGAACCGGGACTCGGCCGGCAACCTCCAGGGTGACCCGACCCGGTTCCCCAGCGGGATGAAGGCGCTCGGCGACTACATCCACGCCCGGGGGCTGAAGTTCGGCATCTACCAGGTGCCGGTGGACAAGACCTGCGCCCAGTACTTCAACTCCTACCCCGGCGCGACCGGCTCGCAGGGCCACGAGGCGCAGGACGCCCGGCAGTTCGCCGCCTGGGGCGTCGACTACCTCAAGTACGACTGGTGCTCGCCGAACGGAACCATCGACGACCAGGTGCGCACGTTCGCCAAGATGCGTGACGCCCTGGCGGCCACCGGACGGCCGATCGTCTACAGCATCAACCCCAACAGCATCCACGCCAAGACCGGCCCGCAGCGCAACTGGGGCGACGTGGCGAACATGTGGCGTACCACCGAGGACATCACCAACACCTGGAACAGCGGGCAGACCAACGGCTACCCGATGGGCATCCAGAACATCATCAACGTGAACGTGCCGCTGGCCCCGTACGCGAAGCCCGGCGCGTTCACCGACCCCGACATGATGGAGGTGGGCCGGGGTGGCATGACCGACACCGAGATGCGCAGCCACTTCGCGATGTGGGCGATCATGGCCTCGCCGCTGATCGCCGGCAACGACGTGCGGTCGATGAACTCCGCCACCCAGACCATCCTCAAGAACGCGAACCTGATCGCCATCAACCAGGACCCCCTGGCCCTGCAGGGCGCCCAGGTGTCGTTCGACGGCACCCGGCGGGTGCTGGCCAAGCGGCTGGCCAACGGCGACGTCGCGGTGGCGTTGTTCAACCAGGGCTCCTCGACGACGACGATCTCCACCACCGCTGCGGCGATCGGCAAGTCCGGCTCCTCCTTCACCCTGGTGGACGCCTGGACCAACGCCAGCACCACCAGCACCGGCACCATCTCGGCCAGCGTGCCGTCGCACGGCACGGTGGTCTACCGGGTCAGCGGCGGTGGGACGGCCCCGCCGCCGACGACGCCGCCGGCCACCGGGAGCGCGCTGTCCAGCGTCGCCTCCGGCCGCTGCCTGGACGTCCCGCAGAGCAACACCGCCAACGGCACCCAGCCGGTGATCTGGGACTGCAACGGGGCCGCCAACCAGCGCTGGACGGCCAACGGCCAGACCCTCCAGTCGCTCGGCAAGTGCCTGGACGCGCCGACCAACGCCACCGCCGGCACCAAGGCCCAGCTCTGGGACTGCAACGGTGGCACCAACCAGCAGTGGACGTTCAACGCCAACGGCACGATCAGCAACGTCCAGAACGGCCTCTGCCTCGACGTGAACAACAACGGCACCGCCAACGGCACCACCGTGCTCCTCTGGTCGTGCACCGCGGCGGCCAACCAGCGCTGGAACCGGGTCTAGTCCGGACCGGGCACGGCCGTCCTCCTGGCACCGGATCCGGTGCCAGGAGGACGACCGGGGGTGGTGGCCGGGACGCTCTCAGCCGGTCGCGGTGGTGACCGCTGCGGTCACGGTCAGGCCGGTCGACGTGCGGTAGCGGACCGGGATCGGGTCGCTCAGCGCGCCGACGAACTCCCCGTCCACGTGGTCGAGGAATCCGATCAGGGACCAGTCCCCGGCCGGGCCGGCGACCAGCCGGGGCGCGTACAGGTGCGGGTGCGGGAACGGTCGGGCCGCGCCGATGTCCCACGGACCGCGCACGTCGTGACCCGGCGCCACCCAGATCCGGTGACCGTCGGGTCGGGTACCGGCGGCGTCGGTGGAGAACAGCAGCAGGGGCTGGCCGTCGACGACGGCGACCTGGGGCACCTCCAGGTGTCCGAAACCGGCCGGCGTGGACAACGGGGGCCGGACGGTCCAGTTCACCAGGTCGGGTGAGGTGGCGTGGCCGACGACACCACGGGATCCGGCCGGCCCGGTGTTGGCCCGTGCGGTGACCAGCATGTGCCAGCCGGCACCCCCGGGGTCGGGGAACACCCACGGATCCCGCCAGGCCTGCTCGTACCAGAGCGTCCGGTCGAGCAGCTCGTACCAGGTGGGGTCGGCTTCGACGAGGGGGCCGGTGCCGTGCCGGTGCCAGGTGGTCAGGTCGTCGGAGACGGCGAGGCCGATCCGTTGGACCAGCCCGTCCTCGGCCCGGCCGACGCCGGTGTAGAACAGGTACCACCGTCCGTCCGGGCCGCGCACCGTGCAGCCCGTCCAGGTCGCGAGGTCGTCCCAGCCCGGCGTGTCGGCGGGGACGAGCGCGTCGGGAACCAACCGCCACGTGCGCAGGTCGGTCGAGACGGCGTGGCCGATCGTGGCGCGGCGGTGCCGGCGGTGCGGGTCGTGCAGGGCGCGGGAGGCGCGCAGGAAGAACGCGTGCCACCGGTCGTTGTCGTCCCGGGCGTACCAGCTGTCCCACACCCAGTGGTCGGGTAGACGTAGCATGGCGGGAAGTTAGCACTAAATCGTTTTAGCTACCAGGTCGAGGGGCGTCTCTCCGGTCCGGCGGCAGGTTGCCGCCCGGGGTGTGGCGGGCTATCCGGCCGGAGTGGCCACCGACCTGCGTCGCCGCAGCGGCATCGGCACCGGCGCGGGCTCGGCGTCGCCGCCGTCGAGCAGGATCTCGACCGCCCGTCGCCCCATCTGCTCGTGCGGCAGCGCGGTGGTGGTCAGGCCGGGACGCAGCCAGGCGGCGATCGGGTCGTCGTCGAACGACACCACCGAGATGTCGTCCGGAACGGTCAGTCCGGCCTCGGCGAGCGCCTGGTAGGCGCCGAAGGCCAGCCGGTCGTTCATGCAGATGATCGCCGTGGGCCGGACCGTCCGGCCCAGCAGGGTGCGCATCGCGGCGTAGCCGTGCTCGGGCAGCCACTCGGCGCAGAAGCACTCGGTCAGCAGCTCGACCCCGGCGTCGTCGAGCGCCTCATGGACGCCGCGCAGCCGGGCCAGCGCGGCGAGGGAGACCTCGGCGTCGCCCTCCTTGAGCCGGTTGCGGCCGATCAGCGCGATCCGCTCCCGGTGGCCGTGGTCGAGCAGGGCGGCGGTGACGGTACGACCGGCCCGCTCGTCGTCGGGCAGCACCGCGGGCAGGCTCTCCGGGCTGGTCGCGTTGAGCAGCACCACCGGTCCGCCGAGGATGGCCGGGGGGACGGTCAACCGGCGGGTCGCCATCGCCGCGTAGATCACCCCGTCGACCTGCCGGTCGAGCATCGCCTCGATGGCGTACCGCTCGAAGGTGGCGTCGCCCTGTGTCTCGGTGATGAGCAGCACATGGTCCCGCTCCCGGGCCGCGTCGAGCGCGCCCCGGATGAGGCCGCCGGCGAACCGGGTGGTGGCGACGATGTCGGAGACGAACGCGATGGTGGCCGTCTTGCGGGTACGCAGACTGCGGGCCGCCAGGTTGGGCCGGTAGCCCAGCTCCTCGGCGGCGGCGAAGACGCGTTGGTGCGCCTCGGCGGACAGCCGGGTGCCCTCCCGGCCGTTGAGAACCATCGACGCGGCGGTCTTGGACAGTCCGGCACGCCGTGCCACGTCGGCCAGGGTCGCTCTGTTGCGGGCCATCGGTCCTCCGAATCAGGGTGCCGTCACCGGCACCGCTTCCGCCCATCATGATGCGTCGGTCCACCCGGCCCGGTGCCGGCCGGTCGAGCGGCGTCTGCCGGGAGCGCCCGGTCCGTGCCCGGGTGTCCACCGGCGGCGGGGCGGACAGCGGGTCCGGCCGTGCCCGACGGGGTGTCGGTGCTCACTCCGCGGTGCACCGGGCGTCGCCTGCGGAACCCGGGCTCCCGAGGTGAAGCAGGTGTTTCCGGACCGTTGCCATTTGCTCCTTGACAGCTCAACCGACCACGCGCATGCTCTGCTAAATCAGTTTAGCGGCTACTCTTGGCAGGCCGGTCGACACCCTCGGTCGCTCCGGCACGGTCAGCGGCGGTGGCATCGCGTGCCGCGGCGACACGCCGGTCACGACGTACCGTTGTGGCTGGTCAACCCGCCGTGACGAGTTCGGTGACCGGCGCGGCCGGTGGTCGCGGGACACTCGGAAGAGTCAAGGAGTCCTCAATTGGCTACATCATTGACACAGTTCTCCCGCCGGACGGCGCTGCTGGCCCCGGTCCTGGCGCTGGGGTTGGCCGTGACGGCGTGCAGCGCACCCGGAGCGGAGAAGTCGACGACGACCGGCTCCGACGCCGCCGTCAGCACCGAACTCGGCTCCGACCCGATCACCCTGGAGATGTACGCCGAGACCGGCTTCCCGCTGGCCAAGGCGCTGGCCGACGAGTTCACCAAGCAGCACCCGAACGTCACGTTCAATATCCGCGAGGACCAGTTCACGGTCATCGTGGAGAACGCGCCCCGGGTGATGGCCTCGGACAACGCGCCCGACATCATCCGGCTCCCCACCATGGTCGACCTGGTCAAGGACGACCTGCTCAAGAACCTGGACCCGTACTTCGACGCGTACGGCTGGGACAAGTTCCCCGCCTCCCAGCTCGTGCAGCTGCGGGTCGGTGACGGCGGTACCACCCGGGGGACCGGCTCGCTGTGGGGGATGGGGCTCGGCTACAGCGTCACCGGCGTGTTCTACAACAAGAAGCTGGCCGAGCGGGTCGGGATGACCCAGCCGCCGACCACCATCGCCGAGTTCGAGGAACTGCTGGCCAAGGCCAAGACCGCCGGCGTCCAGCCGATCATGCAGTTCAACAAGAACACCGCGGGCATCAACTTCCCGCACCAGGCGTTGCAGAACCAGTTCGGTGACCCGGCCCAGGTGGCGGACTGGATCTTCCAGAAGCCGGGCGCGACCTTCGACACCCCGGCCGCGCTGAAGGCCACCCAGACCATCCAGAAGTGGGCCCAGGCCGGCTACTTCCCGAAGGACGCCAACGCCCTGGACTACGCCAGCATGGTGGGCGAGTTCCAGAAGAGCAATGGCCTGTTCATGTTCAACGGGGACTGGGAGTCGGCCAACCTCGACAAGTCGATGCCGGGCAACGTGGGCTTCTTCCTGTTCCCGAGCGAGTCGGCCGGTGGCAAGCACGTGGCGATGTCGGCCCCCAACACCTTCGGCATCAGCGCCAAGGCCAAGAACCCCGACGCCGCCGCGTTCTTCCTGAACTGGGTGCACACCAACGCCACCGCCCGGGAGATCGCCGTCAAGATCGGCGGCTCCAGCCCGGGTGGCCCGAGTGACCTGGCCGTGCCGGCCGCCGCGCCGAACACCGTGCTGGCCGAGACGCTCAAGGCGTCGCAGCAGCTCGGGGAGGAGAACGGCGCGGTGGACTTCACCGCGAATGCCACCGGCGGCATCTTCGCCGCCGCGATCACGCCGGAGATGCAGAAGCTGATCGCCGGTCAGCAGACGCCCGAGGGGTACGTGAAGGCGGTCCAGGCCGAATACGCGAAGGAACTGTCCCGATGACGTCTGCCCTCGGCAGCGCACCGACCGGGCGGGACGGCACGGGCACCTCGCCGGGTCGTGCCACCCGCCCGTCCTCCGCGCGGGCCCACCGACCCCGGTGGGCCCGCGCGGGCGGGACGGGCTGGCTCTTCGTCCTGCCCGCCGTGCTGATGTACGCCGTGTTCGTCCTGCGTCCACTCGCACTGACCATCCAGTACTCGTTCTACAACTGGAACGGGATCGGGGTGGCCCGCTGGGCCGGACTGGACAACTACGTCACGGTGTTCACCGACAGCGACCTGCTGAAGATCATCGGCAACGCGCTCGTCCTGATCGTCTTCTTCAGCTTCGTCCCGGTCGCGCTCGGCCTGCTGGTGGCCAGCCTGGTCCGCCGGATCACCACCGGCGCGTTCGGCACCGTGGTCCGGACGGTGCTGTTCCTGCCCCAGGTCATCCCCCTGGTGGCGGCGGGCATCGCGTGGAGCTGGCTGCTGTCGTCGAACGGCCTGGTCAACCAGGTGCTCCGCGCGGTCGGTCTGGGCGGGGTGGCCCGCGCCTGGCTCGGTGACTTCGACACCGCGCTGCCCGCCGTCGGCGTCATCGGTGCCTGGGTCCTGCTCGGTCTCTGCACGATCCTGCTGGTCACCGGGATGAGCAAGATCGACCCCGCGCTGTACGAGGCGGCCCGCCTCGACGGCGCCGGTCCGGTCCGGGAGTTCTTCGCCGTGACCCTGCCCAGCCTGCGCCAGGAGATCGGGGTCTGCCTGACGGTGACCATCATCGCCGCCCTGGCCAGCTTCGACATCGTCTACATCTCGACCAGCGGCGGCCCCGGTCTGCAGACCACCGTGCCGGGCCTGGAGATCTACCGGCTGGCCTTCTCGCAGCGGCAGGTCGGGCTCGCCTCGGCCCTGGCCGTGGTGCTGATGCTGCTGGTGCTGCTCTGCGTGCTGCCGATCCAGCGACTGACCCGGGGGGACAAGCCATGAACCTGAGCCGGCGCGAGAACCTGACCGGCCGGGTCTTCCTGATCGTCCTGATCCTGGTCACCCTGCTGCCGTTCGTCAGCATGCTCTCCGCGGCGCTGCAACCGCGCGGCACCGTGCCCAGCGGTCTGACCTGGCCGTCGGACCCGCAGTGGGGTAACTTCGCCGACGCCTTCACGGTGTCGAACATGGGCGCGCTGCTGCGTTCCAGCCTGCTCATCGTGGCCGGCGTCGTGCCGGTGTCGGTGCTGATCGCCACCATGGCCGGGTTCGGGCTGGGCCAGCTGCGGGTGCCCGGTGGCCGGATCGTGTTCGGCCTGCTCCTGCTGGGCCTGACCCTGCCGTTCGAGGCGGTGGTGACCCCGCTCTACTACCAGATGCAGGATCTCGGCCTGCTCAACACCCGGTGGGCGATCATCCTGCCGTTGATCGGGCTCTACATGCCGTTCGCGGTGTTCTGGATGCGGGCGCACTTCAGCAACGTGCCGGTGGAACTGTCCGAGGCGGCCCGGGTGGACGGCAGCACCACCTGGCAGCTCTTCTGGCGGGTCCAGGTGCCGCTCGCCCGGCCGGCCATCGCGTCGCTGACCATCCTGATGTTCCTCTGGACGTGGAACCAGTTCCTGCTGGCCATCGTCCTGGTCGACGACCCGGCCAAGCGCACCATGGCCGGCGCGCTCGGGGCGTTCCAGGGCCAGTGGGGTACCGACCTGGTGCTGCTGTGCGCCGGATCGCTGCTGATCCTCACCCCGACCCTGATCGTCTTCCTGATCTTCCAGCGTCAGTTCATCAAGGCCCTGATCCAGGGCTCACTGAAGGGATAGCAGTGGCCACGCAGCCGCAGATCCACGGCCACGCCGACGAGCGCTACGGCCGGCTGGCCGACGTCTTCCGCGACAACTTCACCGCCCGGGGGGAGGTCGGCGCGGCGCTCACCGTCTACGTGCGGGGTCGCCGGGTCGTCGACCTGTACGGCGGGACGGCCGACCCCCGCACCGGCCGGCCCTGGACGGCGGACACCCCGGTCGTCGTCTTCTCCTGCACCAAGGGCATCCTGGCGGTCTGCGCCTACCTGCTGGTGCAACAGGGGCGGCTCGACCTGGACGCGCCGGTCACCCGCTACTGGCCCGAGTTCGGCCAGCACGGCAAGGCCGACATCCCGGTGCGCTGGCTGCTCACCCACCAGTCCGGCCTGCCCGCGCTCGACCGCCCGCTGACCCTCGACGAGGTGCTCGCCTGGGATCCGGTCGTCAAGGCGATCGAGGCGCAGACCCCGCTGTGGCGGCCGGGCACGGCGCACAGCTACCACGCGATGACGTACGGCTGGCTGATCGGTGAGGTGATCCGACGGATCACCGGCCAGCTCCCCGGCGCGTTCTTCCGCGACGCCCTGGCCACGCCGCTGGGCCTGCGGACCTGGCTCGGTCTGCCGGCGGCCGAACGCGACGCGGTCGCCTGGAACGTCGCTCCGGCCCCCGACCCGGAGCCGTTCGTCGACCCGGTGGCCGACCGGGGGATCACCATGGGGGGCGCGTTCGCGTTCCCGGCCGACGACGCCGGCCTGGTCAGCTTCAACGACCCGGCCATCCAGGCGGCCGGCGTCCCGGGTGCGGGCGCGGTGAGCACGGCCGACGGCCTGGCCCGGCTCTATGCCGCGTGCGTCTCGCCGGTGGCGGGACCACCCCTGCTCGACCCGGCGTCGGTGGACGACGCGACAGTGGTGCGGGTCCGGGGCCAGCAACGGCACGGCCCGCCGGACACCGGGCAGCGCTGGGGTAGCGGCTTCCTGCTGCACTCCCCGCCGGCCCGGCCACTGCTGGGCGAGCGCAGCTTCGGGCACGACGGCGCGGGCGGGAACCTCGCTTTCGGCGACGACGCACACCAGGTCGGCTTCGGGTACGTGGTGAACCAGATGCAGGGCATGGGCGACGAGCGGGCCAACCTGCTGACCGCCGCCCTGCGGTCCTGCCTGGACGGCTGACCGCCGTCCGCCGGGACCGCCCCGCCGCCGGGACCGCCCGTCCGCCAGGACCGCCCCGCCGTAACGGCTCGCCCGCCGTAACGGCTCGCCCGCCGTAACGGCTCGCCCGCCGTAACGGCTCGCCCGTAACGGCCCGGCCGCCGCGTCACCCGCGGGGCCGGGCCGTTACGGCGTGACGCGGCGACGGGCCCGCCGGCTGCTCAGCCGGCGGACGTCGCCGGCCTGCGCTGGGCCAGCAGCCAGCGCAGGATGCGACCGTCCTCGTAGGTCGGTCCGAACGCCGCGTGGTAGTCCGGCAGGGTGAACGCCGAGTCGGCGTACTCGGTGTAGTGGACCAGGTCGGCGATCTGCGCCGGGGTCCGGCCCCGGTCCCGGTGGGCCTGCCGCAGGGCCGCGGCGGAGTTGCGCGCGCCGGTGACGTCGAGCAGGTGGTCGTGCTCGCCGTGGGTGATCCAGATCGGGATCCCGGCCGCCGTGATCGGGGCGACCTGGCCGGCACTGACCGGGAAGCCCCCGGTGACCAGCCCACCGGCGAACAGGTCCGGGCGCTTGGCGAACGCCTCCCACAGCAGTTGCGCGCCGTAGGACACGGTGGTCGCGTACACCCGGCGGGGGTCCACGGCGACGGTGTCGACGAAGCTGTCGAGCAGCCGGACCAGCAGGTCGGCCTCGGCGACCGCGCCGACCCGCTGGTGCTGCGGGGCGAGGACGATCACGTCCTCCCGGCTGCCGGTCCACCCCGGCTGCGACCAGGCGGTGGCCGGGATGTCCGCGGCGAGCTGTACGCCGAGGTTGTCGCCGTCCCAGCCCATCCCGTGTCCGGGCAGGACGACCACCAGCGGGTACGCGCGGCCCGGCCGGTAGTCGCGCGGCAGCCGGTAGTGGTACGGCAGCACCGTGCCGGCGTGCAGGAACGAGCCGTAGCGGAACTGGTCGACCTGCGGGTCGACCGGCGCCTCGGTGAGCGGGCGGGACTGTCGCGGGGCCGCCCTGGCCAGCACCGGGCCCTTGCCGGCCCCGCGGCCGGGGGCGGCGTGCACGTCCTTGCGCTGCACCACCCGGGTGGGCAGCTCGGGGTTGACCTTCACCGAGCAGAGGAAGGTCGGGCACTTGCTGACGATCACGGTCCAGCCGCCCGGGTCGGCCGGATCCAGCTCGACGATGACGTACCGGCCGGGTGCCGAGCGGTGGTCGGCCCGGGTGGCCGGCGCGCTGTTGGTGTAGGTGCGGGTGACCGTGCGGTCGGCGAGTTTCGGCAGGTCCTCGATCGGGTTGAAGCGGAAGTTGTAGATCGTGTCGGCCACCGTGAAGGTGTCGTCGTCCAGCGTCCGGGGGTTGACCGTCGCGCCGTACTCGACGGCCACCGCGGAGACCTTCTGGCCGTAGGTGTAGACGGTGGTGATCGGGGTGATGCTGCGGATCCCCTCCCGGGCGCCGCCGGGTGCGCCGTACGCGGTGCCGGAGGAGGCGACCAGCGCGACCGTGGCGACGAGCGGCAGCAGTCCTCTGCGCAGTCTCATCCGGGTCCTTTCCTCGGGGTGCGGCCCCGGCCCTCCCGGCTCGCGTCGTGCCGGGCCGGGTGGCGGACGAGGCCGAACGCTAAATGGATTTAGCAGAGCATGCGGGGATGATTGCCCAGTGTCAATGGCAACCGCGTAACAAGCCTGAAACCGGTGCGACGCCGACACCGGCCCCGTCGCCGTTCGCAGCGGTGGTCCGGGGAGGGTGCGGTGGGGCGAAACCGGCGTGGTGGCAACGGAAGTCACCCTGTGTCAGGCCCGTGGAGCAGGTGGTCGGCCGGGCGACAAGTCGGAGACGCCCGTTACGAGACCGTGACGTCCGGATTTCCAAGGGGGTGTTGACGGGGGCGATGTGAGCGCTAACACTACCCCGAAAGGTGACAGGTGGTCCCCGCAGTCGGCGGGAGTTCCGGAGAGGAGAAACCTGTGCGCAGGAAATTCCTGGTCGCGCTCGGCGGCGCGGCACTGGCGTTCAGCCTTGCCGCGTGCAGCGGCGGGGGAGCGGGTAGCGGCGGCGACACCAGCGACAAGAAGCCCGCCGATCTGACCATCGGCGTCTCCATGCCGACGCAGACCTCGGAGCGGTGGATCGCCGACGGCAAGGCGGTGAAGGAGAAGCTGGAGGCCAAGGGCTACAAGGTCGACCTCCAGTACGCCGGTGACGACATCCCCACCCAGTCCCAGCAGGTCGACCAGATGATCACCCAGGGCGCGGACGTCCTGATCCTCGCGGCGATCGACGGCACCGCGCTCAGCGGTCAGTTGGACGCCGCCGCGGCGGCGAAGATCCCGGTCATCTCCTACGACCGGCTGCTGCTGGGCAACAAGAACGTCGACTTCTACGTCAGCTTCGACAACTACAAGGTCGGCGTGGCCCAGGCGACCGCCCTGCTGGTCGGCCTCGGCCTGCAGACCAAGGACGGCGGTAAGGGCACCGCCACCGGCCCGTTCAACGTCGAGCTGTTCGCCGGCTCGCTGGACGACAACAACACCCAGTACTTCTGGGGCGGGGCGATGGACACCCTCAAGCCGTTCATGGACAACGGCACGCTGAAGGTCAAGTCCGGCCAGACCCGCATCGAGCAGGCGGCGATCCTGCGCTGGCAGCAGGAGACCGCGCAGAAGCGGATGGAGGACCTGCTCACCTCCGGCTACAACGACGGCACCGTGCTCAACGGGGTGCTGTCGCCGTACGACGGGATCTCCCGGGGCATCATCACCGCCCTGCAGAACGCCGGCTACGGCAAGGGCGCCAAGAAGCTGCCCGTGGTGACCGGTCAGGACGCCGAGATCGCCTCGGTCAAGCTGATCAACGACGGGGTGCAGAGCTCCACCGTCTTCAAGGACACCCGGCTGCTCGCCGAGCAGGCCGTCATCGCGGCGGAGGCGTTCCTGCAGGACAAGGAGCCGCAGGCCAACGACACCAAGACCTACAACAACAAGGTCAAGGTCGTCCCGTCGTTCCTGCTGCCGATCGAGACCGTCTACAAGGACGACATCACCAAGGTGCTGGTGGACTCCGGTTACTGGTCGGCCGAAGAGGTCGCCGCCGGTCAGGCCAAGAAGTAAGCCGGTCGTCGGGCGCGGCGGTGACCGGCCGCCGCGCCCGACGCATCGCCAGCCCGCCTCAGGCTTCGACGATCAGGACGCTGACCATGGACGACACCATCCTCGAGATGCGACGCATCACGAAGACCTTTCCCGGGGTGACCGCGCTGGCGGACGTCTCCCTCTCCGTACGCCGGGGGGAGATCCACGCCATCTGCGGCGAGAACGGCGCCGGCAAGTCCACCCTGATGAAGGTGCTCTCCGGGGTGCACCCGACCGGCTCCTACGACGGCGAGATCGTGCTGGACGGCAGGCCGGTGAACTTCCGGGGCATCCGCGACAGCGAGTCCCAGGGCGTCGTCATCATCCACCAGGAACTCGCGCTGGTGCCGCACCTGTCGATCGCCGAGAACATCTTCCTCGGCAACGAGCGGCGCGGTCCGGGCGGCCTGATCGACTGGAACCGGGCCAACGCCGACGCCGCCGAGCTGCTGGCCTCGGTGGGCCTGCACGAGAACCCGGTGACCCCGGTCATCCAGCTCGGCGTCGGCAAGCAGCAACTGGTCGAGATCGCCAAGGCGCTGTCCAAGAAGGTCCGGCTGCTCATCCTGGACGAGCCGACCGCCGCCCTCAACGACATCGACTCGGCGCACCTGCTCGACCTGCTGCGCCGGCTGCGTGACCAGGGCATCACCTGCATCCTGATCTCCCACAAGCTCAACGAGGTCACCGCGATCGCCGACGCGACCACGGTCATCCGGGACGGGCGCACCGTGGAGACGCTCTCCCTCGCCTCCGGCGAGGTCACCCAGGAGCGGATCATCCGGGGCATGGTCGGGCGGGATCTGGACAGCTTCTACCCCGACCGGGTCTCGTCACCGGGGGAGGAGGTGCTGCGCATCGAGAACTGGAGCGTGCGGCACCCCACCCAGGACCGGCTCGTGGTCGACGACGCCAGCCTGGACGTCCGTGCCGGCGAGGTCGTCGGCATCGCCGGGCTGATGGGTGCCGGCCGCACCGAACTGGCGATGAGCGTCTTCGGCCGGTCGTACGGCCGGGACGTCCGGGGTCGACTGTTCGTGCGGGGCCGGGAGGTCCGGGCGCACAGTGTCTCCGACGCCATCGAGCACGGCATCGCCTACGTCACCGAGGACCGCAAGCGGTTCGGCCTCAATCTCATCGACGACGTACGGCGCAACGTCTCCGCCGCCGCGCTGGGCCGGCTCGCCCGTTTCGGCTGGGTCAACGGCAACGAGGAGATCAAGGTCGCCGAGCAGAGCCGGCGCGACATGAACATCAAGACGACCAGCGTGATGGCCGTGGTGGGCAAGCTCTCCGGCGGCAACCAGCAGAAGGTCGTCCTGTCGAAGTGGCTGTTCACCAACCCGGACGTGCTGATCCTCGACGAGCCGACCCGGGGCATCGACGTCGGGGCGAAGTTCGAGATCTACACGATCGTCAACCGGCTCGTCGCCGAGGGCAAGGCGGTGATCCTGATCTCCTCGGAGCTGCCGGAGCTGCTCGGCATGTGCGACCGCATCTACACCCTCTCCGCCGGCCGGATCACCGGCCAGGTGCCGGTGGCCGAGGCGACCCAGGAGAACCTCATGGATCTGATGACGAAGGACAAGGAGCGCGTGGGATGACCAGCGTCAAGACCTCATCGCCGCCGTCCCCGCCGCCGGCCGGGAAGAGTCCGGGCGTCGCTCTGCACGCCGGCACCAGCGACCTGCGGGCGCTGGTGATGAACAACCTGCGGCAGAGCGGCATCTACGTCGCGCTGGTCGTCATCGTCGGGCTCTTCGCCGTCCTCACCGACGGGGTGTCGCTGAGCCCCGGCAACATCACCAACATCGTGCTCCAGTACTCCTACATCCTGGTGCTGGCGATCGGCATGGTCATCATCATCATCGGCGGGCACATCGACCTGTCGGTGGGCTCGGTGGTCGCCCTCACCGGCGCGGTCTCCGCCGTGCTGGTCATCCGGGAGGGCTTCCCCTGGTGGGTCGGCATCCTGGCGGCGTTGGCGGTGGGGGTCGCGGTCGGCGCGTGGCACGGCTTCTGGGTGGCGTACGCCGGCATCCCGGCCTTCATCGTGACGCTCGCCGGCATGCTGCTGTTCCGCGGCCTCACCCTGCGGGTGCTGGACAACATCTCGCTGTCCCCGTTCCCGGCCGACTACCAGCAGGTCGCCGCCGGCTTCCTCAACGGCCTGCTCGGCGGGGACGGCTTCGACGCCTTCACCCTGCTGATCGGCGCGATCGCGGTGGCCGGGTACGCGGTGAGCGGCTTCCGGACCCGGGTGGCCCGGGTCCGCTACCAGCAGCCGGTCGAGTCGTTCCCGCTGTTCGTCACGCGGGTGGTGCTGGTGGGCGCGGTCATCATGTACTTCGCCTGGCAGCTGGCGCACGCCCGGGGCCTGCCGATCGTGCTGATCATCCTGGCCGCGCTGGTGCTGGTCTACGGCCTGCTCACCCGACGCACCGTCTTCGGCCGGCAGGTCTACGCGATCGGCGGCAACCTGTCGGCGGCGATGCTGTCCGGCGTGAAGGTGCGGACGGTCAACTTCTGGATGTTCGTCAACATGGGCTTCCTGGCGGCGGTGGCCGGGGTGATCTACTCCTCGCGCTCCAACGGCGCCCAGCCCGCAGCGGGCAACATGTTCGAACTTGACGCGATCGCGGCCGCGTTCATCGGCGGCGCGGCGGTCACCGGTGGGGTCGGCACCGTGGTCGGCGCGATGGTCGGCGGCCTGATCATGGCGGTGATGAGCAACGGCATGCAGCTCATGGGCGTCGACCAGTCCATCCAGTCGGTGGTGAAGGGCCTGGTGCTGCTCGTCGCGGTGGCCTTCGACGTCTACAACAAGCGTCGCGCCGGCGCCTCCCGCTGACCGGCGACGCGGCACCCGCCCGCGTCGCAACCCCGCACCGGACACCCCGGGCCGCGTCGGACGATTCCGACCCGGCCCGGGGTGTCGGCATCTACGCCTGTCGATCGTGTCCGGGTCGTTTCGGCTTGACGAGGATCATGTTATCGCTCACAGTCTATGAATAGCTGAAGCCGTTCCCGTAGCGGCTGGTCGGCAGGCCCGACCTGTCGCTGCGCCGCGTCGTGCGCCATCGCGGACGCACCGCCGAGTGAACGTTGACATCGGCAGGCTTCGAACAGTGCGACGACGGTGGCCCGCGTTCCCGGCGCGACCGTCGATCGACCGTTCCCGAAGGAGGGTCATGGTAGCCATGGGTGAGGTCCCGGTCGTGGTCCGGCGACGACGCGGCTGGTGGTCGCGGATCGTCGCCGCCCTGTTGACGATGCTGGTCGGCGGTGGGGTCGTCGTGGTCGAGGCGACCGGGGCGGCGGCGGCGACGGTCGACACCAACGCCTGGTACGTGTTGGTCAACCGCAACAGCGGCAAGGTGCTGGACGTGTACAACCGGGCCACCAACGACGGCGCGCGGATCACCCAGTGGACCCGCGGCGACGGCACCAACCAGCAGTGGCAGTTCGTCGACTCCGGCGGCGGCTACTACCGGCTGAAGTCGCGGCTGTCCGGGAAGGTCCTCGACGTCTACAACTTCTCCACCGCCGACGGCGCGTCGATCGTGCAGTGGACCGACGGCAACGGCACCAACCAGCAGTTCCGGCTCGCCGACTCGGCCGACGGCTACGTCCGGCTGCTCAACCGCAACAGCGGCAAGGCGGTGGAGGTGCAGAACGCCTCGACCGCCGACGGCGGGAACATCGTCCAGTACGCCGACTGGGGCGGCACCAACCAGCAGTGGCAGCTCGTCCGGGTCGACGGCGGCACCACCCCCACCACGCCGCCACCCACCACCCCACCGGCGGGCGGCTCGTTCACCAACCCGGTGGTGTGGCAGGACTTCGCCGACGTCGACATCATCCGGGTCGGCGACGCGTTCTACCTGTCCGCCTCGACCATGCACTACTCGCCGGGCGCCCCGATCCTGCGCTCGTACGACCTGGTGAACTGGGAGTTCGCCGGACACTCGGTGCCCAAGCTCGACTTCGGCGCGAAGTACGACATGTCCGGCGGGCGGGCGTACGTCAACGGCATCTGGGCGTCCACGCTGAACTACCGCCCGAGCAACCGCACCTACTACTGGGCCGGCTGCATCGACTTCGCCAAGACCTACATCTACACCGCCGCCGCCGTGGACGGGGCCTGGAACCAGCACGCCACCATCAACAAGTGCTACTACGACGCCGGGATGCTGGTCGACGACAACGACACCATGTACGTCGCCTACGGCAACACCCAGATCAGCGTGGCGCAGCTGTCCGCCGACGGCAAGAGCGAGGTCCGCAGCCAGCAGGTCTTCTCCACCCCGTCGAGCGTGGGCACCCTGGAGGGGGCGCGCTTCTACAAGCGCAACGGCAGCTACTACATCTGGCTCACCCGGCCGGCGAACGGGCAGTACGTGCTGAAGTCGTCGAGCCCGTTCGGCCCGTACGAGATGCGCCAGGTGCTGCTCAACATGCCCGGCCCGATCTCCGGCGGCGGCGTGCCGCACCAGGGCGGCCTGGTACAGACCCCGGGCGGCCAGTGGTACTACATGTCCTTCGTGGACGCCTACCCCGGTGGGCGGGTGCCCGCTCTGGCCCCGATCACCTGGACCGCCGACGGCTGGCCGCAGATCCAGACGGTCAACGGCGGCTGGGGAACGTCGTACCCGAACCCGCTGCCGACCCGGCCGGTCAAGCCGCTGACCGGCACCGACACCTTCTCGGGCAGCACCCTCGGCCCGCAGTGGGAGTGGAACCACAACCCGGACAACAGCAAGTGGTCGGTGAACGACGGCCTGCGCCTGCAGACCGCCACCGTCACCAACGACCTCTACAGCGCCCGGAACACGGTCACCCACCGGATCCAGGGGCCGACCTCCACCGCCACCGTCGAACTCGACTACTCGGCGCTGCGCGACGGGGACCGGACCGGGCTGGCGGTGCTGCGCAACTCGTCGGCCTGGATCGGCGTCCGGCGGGAGAACGGGGCCACCCGGGTGTCGATGACCAACAACCTCACCATGGACGGTAGCTGGCGGACCACCAACACCGGCACGGAGATCGCCTCGGCCCCGGTCAGCGGAGGGCGGATCTGGTTGCGGGCCACCGCCGACATCCGTCCCGGATCCGGCCGGCAGGCCCGCTTCTCCTACAGTACCGACGGCACCACGTTCACGGCGTTGGGCAACGCGCTCACCCTCGACAGCAACTGGCAGTTCTTCATGGGCTACCGGTTCGCCCTGTTCAACCACGCCACCCAGGCCCTCGGTGGCACCAGCACGATCCGCCAGTTCCAGCTCAGCACGCCCTGACCTGTCCGGCCACGGGCGCGTGACACCCGGGTCGTCCGTACCGTCGGCACCGCTCGCGGGCCGCCCGGTGCGGGCGACCCGGCCCGCGTCCGCCGCCGGTGACGTCGCGGTCCGCCCACCCCGCAGCGGGGCCGCCCGCGCCACGGGCCGCCCCGGCCGGCACGCACGCGACGGGGCCGCCGACAACACAGGGCCGTCCCGGCCGGCACGCACGCGACGGGGCCGCCCGCGCGAAGGGCCACCCCACCCGGCACACGCGGAACGGGGACGCCCCCGCAAAGGGCGGCCCCGTCCGTGGCACCGCCGGTCCCGCACCGTCTCGCCGCGGTGCGGGACCGACAGTGGGCCTCTAGGGGTTGGCGACGAGCCGCCACCGGTTGTCCGCGCTGCCGTTGTCGGAGTCCTGGACGGCCTGCGCGCCCTGGGCGGTCGAGCCGTTGAGGATGCCGAGCAGCTTTCCGCTGTTGACGTTGCGGATCTTGTAGGTGCCGTCGCCCTGGCTCAGCAGGGTCCACCGGTGGTCGGCGGTGCCGTTGTCCGCCCACTGCAGGACCCGGGCGTTGTCGGCGGTGGACATGTTCTCCACACCGAGGACCTTGCCGCTGTGGACGTTCCGGAACCGGACGGCGTTGCCGTCGGTCACCACCTGCCAGTTGTGGTCGGCGGTGCCGGTGTCGCCCCACTGCAGGGCCAGCCCACCGTCGGCGGTGGACATGTTCTGGATGCCCAGGACCAGCCCGCTGCCCACGTTGACGATGCGCGTGCTGCCGCCGGTGCTGCCACCGCTGGTGTTCCAGTAGACCGTGTAGTTGAAGCCGTGCGCGTCGTAGAACGGCCCGAGGTTGACCGTGGAGCCGTTCGCGGTGGCGGTGAACGCCAGGGTGCTGCTGTTGGTCCGGGTGACCGACGAGACGTTGAGCGACGGCAGGGAACTCAGCGCGGTGTTGCCGTAGTTGCCGGCCAGCACCGCCGGCCCGTACGTGAGGGCGCCGACGTTGGCGTTGTCGTTGGCCGGCTGCACCACCACCTTCATCGGCAGCCGGACGGTGACGGTGTCGCCGGCCGCCCAGGTACGGGTGACCGTGGCGTAGCTGCCGGGGTTGGTGGCGACGCCCTGGGTCTCGCCGTTGACGGCGATCGTCGCGCCGGTGGCCCAGGCCGGGATCCGGACCCGGATGCTCCACGAGCCGCTCATCGACCCGGAGAGGGTGAGCGTGCTGGTGTCGCTGGCCGGGTAGCTGGTGCTCTGGGTGACCGTGATGCCGCGCTGCGACCAGGTGAGCACCGACGGCACGAACAGGTTCACCGTCAACGTGGTGTCGTTGTAGAAGTAGATCGAGTCCATCAGCTTGGTGTTCGCCTCGATGCCGGTGCCCTGACAGCACCAGAACGAGTTGTAGTCGGTGCTCCAGGTGCCGCCACCCCAGGCCGGGCCCACGCCCCGGCGTCCACCCGGCTTGAGCGGGGTGAAGTAGGTGACGTGGCCGTGCCCGTCGGCCGGGTTCTGCGCGCCGACGACGTGGTTGAGCAGTGCCCGCTCGTAGAAGTCGAAGTACGCGACCCGGTTCGGGTCGAGCAGCCACAGCTCCCGGGTCAGCTTGAGCATGTTGTGGGTGTTGCAGTGCTCGCAGGTGTCGTTGGTCAGGTACCCGGCTATCGCGTTCGGCGGGCGGAAGTGCTCGGCCTGGCTGTTGCCGCCGATGACGTAGGTGTGCGCGTTGACGGTCATGTTCCACGCGTTGCTGGCGATGTCCCGGTACCGGGTGGTGCCGGTCGCCTTGAACTCCCGCGCCGCGCCGATCCACTTGGGCACCTGGGTGTTGGCGTGCTTGCCGTTGAGCTGGTCGGAGTTGCTGGCGAGCGGGTTGAACACGCCCGCGTGGTCGAAACGCTGGGCGACGGTCAGCCAACGTCCGTCCCCGGTGTGCTGGTAGATGTCGGTCAGCGCCTCGTTCATGCCACCGAACTCGGTCTCCAGCATCGCCTGCATCTGGTTGTAGCTCAGCCGCGCGGTTCGGGTGTCGACCCAGCCGGCCAGCGCCAGCAGCACCGAGCGGGCCTGCGTGTTGCCGATGTAGCGCCACACGTCGAGCAGCCCGATCAGGGTCTTGTGGATGCAGTAGTAGGGCACGTTGCCGTTGGACAGCGTCCGGGCCTCCAGCGCCGAGAAGTCCGACTCGGGGAAGCCGGACAGGTAGCCGGCGGTGAACCCGGCCGCGCCGTTGTTGGCCTGGCACTTGGCCAGCTCGGCGACCATGTAGTTCGCCTTGTCCCGGCAGGTGGTGTCACCGAGCACCGCGTACGCCTGCGCCCACGCGGTGAGGAAGTGCCCCTGCATGTGGCTGCGGAACGGGAAGGACGGCGCGTCCCAGCCCCCGTTGGTCGCGGCCCCGTTGGTGCCCAGCCGGTGGTTGGCCCGGAAGTTGTAGAGCATCCGGTCGACGTCGACGAACCGCAGGTAGCTCAGCGTCCGGTTCTGGTTGTCCAGCAGCCGGCCGGCGGTCAGCCGGACCTGGCCCAGCTCGAACGGGTAGGCGGAGACGCCCAGGTCCGGCCGGGCCGGAGGGACCACCAGCGCCGCGGCGGCCGGCCCGGACCCGAGCAGGGTGCCACCCGCGGCGGAGGCGAGCGCGGTCGCGCCGGCGGCCTGGAGAAGTTGGCGTCGGTTGAGGGACGGGAAGGACATGGGAACCTCCAGCGGACCGGAACACGGGCGAGCGCCCGTCCGGGTGGGTCTTGCGGACGGTGGTGTCGGTGGTGGGGTGCCGGCCCGCCCCGGTGGGCGGAGCGGGCCGGCGTGCCTATCAGCCGCGCGACAGGGTCAGACGGGGGTGCAGGTCAGGTCGGTCGGTGGCTGATTGCTGCCGGTGGTCGAGCTGATGTAGCCCACGGTGGTGGAGCCACCGGCCGCGAGCTGCCCGTTGTAGGCGGCGTTGGTGACGGTCACCTGGTTGCCCTGCTGGGTCAGGGTGCCGTTCCACGCCTGGGCCACCGTCTGCCCACTCGGGAGGGTGAAGCTCACCCGCCAGCCGGTGATCGGGGTGGACCCGTTGGTGATGGTCAGCTTGCCCTCGAAGCCGCCCTGCCAGGTGTTGACCACGGTGTTGGTGGCCGCGCAGGAGCGTCCGCCGGGCGTGGTCGGAGCCGGGGTCGTCGGGGCCGGGGTCGTCGGGGTGGGGGTGGGGGTGACGGTGGGCGTCGGGGTGGGCGTAGCGGTCGGGGTGGGCGTCGGGTTGGTGCCACTGCTGAACTGCCACCAGTTGACGTTGAACAGGGTGCCGCTGCCGCCGGTGAACCGCAGGTACATGTCGTGGGTGCCGGTCGCGCCGGAGACCGGGCAGGAGACGGTCTGCCAGTTCTGCCAGCCGCCGGTGACCGGCACCGCGCAGCTGGCGACCCGGGTGCCGGTGGCGCTGTCCAGCCGCACCTCGATGGTTCCGCCGCTGCCGGCCGAGGCCACCCGGGCGTTGAAGGAGGTCGCGCCGGCGCCGAAGCCGACCCCCTTGACCTTGATGTAGTCGCCGTTCTCGATGAAGCCGACGTTCATCCCGCCCTCGCTGGAGGCCTCCGTCTCGATCCCGGAGCCCCAGGCGATGGTCTCGGCCTCCTGCCGCACGTACGGGTTGAGCGTGCCGATCTGCGGTGCGCCGGTGCTGGTCATGTTGATCGTCGGGATGGTGCCGTTGGTGCCGTAGGTGAACTTCTCCACCGCGACCGACCGGGTGTAGCCGCCGCCGCCGGGCAGCGCGCCGTTGTGGTAGAAGAAGTACGACCCGCCGTTGAAGTCGACGATCCCGGCGTGGTTGGTGAAGCTGCCGCCCTGCCGGGGCATGATCGTGCCCCGGTACGTCCACGGCCCGAGCGGCCCCGGTGCCGTCGAGTAGGCGATGAACTCCGAGCAGCACTCGGCGGCGAAGACGTTGTAGTAGGTCCCGTTGCGCTTGAAGACCCAGGGGCCTTCCTCGTAGAGGGTGGGACGGGTGGCGTTGCCGTTGCGGGTGCCGAACCCGGCGGTGGTCAGCGGGATCTTGGTGACACTGCCGGAGTACGAGATCATGTCGGGGTTCAGCTTGACGTACCACAGGTTGGGGTTGCCCCAGTAGAGGTATGCCTGCCCGTCGTCGTCGATGAAGACGGTCGGGTCGATCTCGCCGTTGGCCGCCAGCGGCCGGCCGATGGCGTCCCGGAACGGGCCGGTGGGGCTGTCGCTCACCGCCACCCCGATGGCCATCGAGTTGGTCGACTTCGCGGTCACCGGCACGTACCAGTAGAACTTGCCGTTGCGGGCGATGACCTGGCCGGCCCAGGCGTCCGCCTTCGCCCAGCTGAAGGTGCCGACGTTGAGTGGCGAGCCGTGGTCGGTCCAGTTGACCATGTCGGCGGAGGACCAGACCCGCCACTCCTTCATGGTGAACCAGGTCGAGCCGTCCTCGTCGTGGCCGGTGTAGAGGTACACCCGGCCGTCGTGCACCAGTGGTGCCGGGTCGGCGGTGTAGATGTGCTGGACGATGGGGTTGTCGGCCTTCGCGGCGCTGGTCGGGAACAGCGTCGAGACCAGGAGCAGGGCCGCGAGCCAGGCGAAGGAGCGCCGCAGGCGGGTCAGTGGTGGCGGTGCGGGTCTCACCAGTACCTCCCAGGTGGGCGATGGGTGTCACGGGTGGCGTCGGCGCTCGGTGACGGACCGGACGGTCGGCCCGGTGGCGCGATGCTGGTGCCGGGCTGGTCCGGGGTGTCGCCGTGCGGGTACGCGGTGCGGGGTCGCGGTCCCGATCGCGCGCTGACCGGTGGGCACGGCACTGTGGTCAGCGCGCGATCGGGTCGGATCCTCACGGAGGCCATGGGCGATGCGCGCCGGGGCTCCCGGGTGAGTCGAAGGATCGACGACCCGGCGGCGTGCAGCGTCCACACGAGTGCCCGGAGGTGTCCGACCGGCGTTGCCCGCGCCCCACTCCGTGCCGCCGACGGGTGCCGGTGGACGGAGTGCGGAAGCGTGCCCTTCGCTTCTGGGGCCGACGTTAGCTTGTTATCGTTAACACTGGCAAGCCATTGATGTCCGTTGGTTGAGCTACCCGCGACCGGTGCCGGTCGGTCGATGTCCGCCGGGGTCGCCCGGGAGGCTCCCAGGTGACCGTCGTCGGTCGGGGCCGGGCCTCAGCGCACCAGGCGCGCGGTGTCCGGGCCGCTGCGGCGGACCAGCCAGGCCTCGGTGATGTGGGTGACCATCGCCTCGGCGGCACCGTCCGGATCGTGCGCCGCGATGCGCTCGTAGATGCGCCGGTGCCCCTGGTTGGACGCCACGCAGAGGGCCCGTTCCGAGCGCCCCATGTAACGGGCCGTGTTGACCACCTGGCTCTCCAACGACCGCACCACGCCCCGGGCGATCCGGTTACCGGACGCCTGCATGATCACGTCGTGGAAGGCCCGGTCGTGTTCGTGGTAGGCGACCTGGTCGTCGACCAGCTCGTCCATCCGGTCGACCAGGGTGCGCAGCCGGTCGACCGTCGTCCGGTCGGCGAGCCGGGCGGCGACGTTGGCCATGTCGGACTCCAGCACCCGCCGGGTGGCCACCAGGTCGTCGAGGATGGTCAGGCTGTCGTCCTCGGCGATGCTCGCCGCGAGGACCAGCTCGTCGAGCATGTCCCACATCGACGGCGGGGTGACGATGGTGCCGCTGCCCTGTCGGACCTGCACCAGCCCCTTCTCCTGGAGGATCTTGACGGCCTCCCGGACGACCGTGCGACTGACCGAGAACGTCTCGCAGAGCGCCGGCTCGGGGGGCAGGGGGGAGCCGGGCGGGTGTACGCCGCGCACGATGCGCTCCACCAGTTCCGCGGTGACCGCCGTGGCGAGGTTGGTGGGCCGCCGGGCCCAGGTCGGGGGTGTCGACGCGTCCAGGGTGCTCTCTCGTGCCGTCATGTCCCCTCCACTGCCTTCCGCGGACCGCGCCACGACCTGCTGCCTGCCGCGAATTCTACGGGGCACTGTTGACGTCATACGTCATACGAGTTACCTTTCCGTCAAATTCATGCCTCCCGATCAGTGTGGCAGGCGGAGTCGAAGGTGGGCAGCCGATGAAGCAGCGGACAGTGGTCTCGGCCGTACTCGTCGCGGCGCTGGCGCTGGCCGGGTGCGGGAGCGCGACGGGGAAACGCTCCTCCCCGGGAGGTTCAGCCGGGAAACTGGTGGTCTGGGACTGGAAGTCCGGTGAGCCGACCGCCGCCGCCTACCTGCAGAAGGCCAAGGCCGACTTCGCCCGCAAGCACCCCGACGTCACCGTCGAGTTCGTCGCCCAGCCCTTCGAGCAGTACTACACCCTGCTCGGCACCGCGATCCAGGCCGGCAAGGGACCTGACGTGATGCTGTTCAACGGCGGCGGGCAGCTCCGGGACCGCACCGACGCGCTGCTGCCGCTGGACGAGTACGTGACCGAGGACCGGCAGCGGCTCACCGGCTGGGAGGCGTTCACCAAGGACGGCAAGACCTACGCCGGCCCGGTCACCCTCCAGGGCCACCCGATCTACTACAACCGGACGCTCTACGACAAGGCCGGCCTCGACCCCGCCAAGCCGGCCACCACCTGGCCGGAGTTCGTCGCCAACTGCGCCACCCTCACCCAGCGGACCGGCGCGAAGTGCCTCGCCCTCGGCAACAAGGAGGGCTTCGGCATCCAGTTCTTCCTCTCCGCCTTCGGCACCGGCGTGCTCACCCCGCAGGAGCAGGACAACTGGATCGCCGGCAAGCGGGACTGGACCTCCCCCCACGTGAAGCGGATCTTCGCGCTCTGGAAGGAGACCCAGGACGCGAAGCTGAACAGCGACGGGGCGAACTCGACGGCCATGTTCAACGACGCCTTCGCGGTCTTCCAGTCCGCGAAGGCGGCCCACGTCATCGGGCTGATGTCGGACGTGGGGCACTGGAAGGACTTCAGCGAGTTCGTCCCGGCCGAGAAGCTGGGCGTGATGCGCGCCCCGGTCGTGGTGCCCGGGGCCACCCCGAACCTGCCCTTCGACGGCGGCATCGGCTACGGGGTCGCCAAGTGGACGAAGGACCCGAAGATCGCCGCCGACCTGGTGCGCTCACTGACCTCCACCGACGCGCTGAAGTCCTTCTACGCCGACGCCGGCGCGATCGCCGCCGACACCACCATCGACGTGTCCCAGGGCGGTCCGGCGGTGGCCACCATCGTCGCCGACCTCGCCGGCGGCAAGCCCGCCCTGCACGTGGCGCTCTCCTCCAAGACGCTCGACCTGATGGGCCGGCTCTCCCAGCAGCTGCTCAGTGGCTCGATCACCGTCGACGAGGCGGTGAAGCAGCTGGCCGCCTCCGATCAGGCCGGCTGACCGGTGCCGATCCCCGAGGCGACGTCGCCGGTCCGGCCGGCGCCCACCGGACGGACCGACGCGACGGCGACACCGCGACGGGCGTCCCGTGCCCGGGCACCGCGTGGCGGCCGGCGCGCGGAACGCCTCGCCCCCTACGTGCTGCTGGCACCGGCCCTGCTGGTCCTGCTGCTGCTGCGGTTCTGGCCGCTGGTGCTCGGGGTCAACTTCTCCTTCACCGGCGACGGCGACCGCGACGGGCTGACCGTCGGCCTCGACAACTACCGGGAGCTGTTCGGGGATCCGCTGTTCCGGGGCGCGCTGCGCAACGTCGGCCTGCTCGTCCTGCTGCTGCCGGTGGCGGTGGCGATCCCCGGTCTCCTGGCGACCTTCATCTACCTGCGGGTACCCGGGCACCGGCTGTACCGCAGCGTCTACTTCTTCCCGGCCGTGCTGTCCCCGGTCATCGTCGGGGCGATCTTCAACCTCCTGCTCGCCTTCGACGGCCCGCTCAACGCCCTGCTCGGGGGCATCGGCATCGGGCCGGTCGACTGGCTCGGCGACCCGGACGTGGCGATGTTCGTGGTGGTCGGGGTGCACGTCTGGGCGACCTTCGGGATGGCGCTGGTGGTGTTCCTCGCCGGCTTCGCCACCCTGGACGCCGCACTGCTCGACGCGGCCCGGGTGGACGGCGCGTCGCTGCCCCAGACCATCCGGCACGTGATCGTCCCCAGCCTCTCCCGGACCATCCAGTTCGTCGTCGTCACCACGATGATCGGGATGCTGACCTCCATGTTCGGCCTGCTGTACGTGATGACCAGTGGTGGACCGGAGGGCTCGACGTACCTGCCGGAGTACTACATCTGGATCCAGCAGGGACAGATGAACCGGCCGGCGCTCGCCTCGGCCGCCTCGACGGTGCTCTTCCTCATCATGCTCGTGGTGGGGCTGTTGCAGATCAGTCTGCTCCGGCGGGCGGTGAGGGAGGCGTGATGTCCCACGTGCGGTGGGGTCGGTGGCTGTTCGCCGTCCCGATGGCCGTGCTGGCCCTGGCGACCGTCTACCCCCTGGTCTTCACGGTCAACGTGGCCATGAAGACCCGGCGGGACTACGTCCTCGACCGGTTCTCGCTGGCCGACGCCCTGCGTTGGGAGAACATCGCCACCGCGTGGAACAGCGTGGGGATGGCCCGGTACCTGGTCAACTCGACGGTCGTGGTGACGGCCTCGGTGCTCCTGCTGCTGCTGTTCGGGTCGATGGCCGGCTTCGCGTTGAGCCAACTGCGCTTCCGGGGCTCGTCGGTACTCTTCCTGTGCTGCCTCGCGGCGCTGTTCGTGCCGTTCCAGGTGATCATGGTGCCGCTGGCCCGGATCATGTCCGACGCCGGCCTCGTCGACACCTACCCGGGGCTGGTGCTCGCCTACGTGGCGCAGTTCCTGCCCTTCACGATCTTCCTGATGACCAGCTACTACCGGACCATCCCGACCGAGATCGTCGACGCGGCCCGGATCGACGGCAACAACGTCTACGGCGTCTACCGGCGGATCATGGTGCCGCTGGGTACCCCGGCACTGCTGTCGGTCGGCATCCTCGACGCCCTGTTCTGCTGGAACGACGTGCTGATCTCGTTGCTGCTGATGCCCTCGGCCGACCATCGCACCCTGATGGTCGGGGTGACCTCGCTGCGCGGGCAGTACTCCGACGACATCCCCACCTTCGCCTCGGGGGTGCTGATCGCCGCGATACCCGTCCTGGTGGTCTACCTCTTCCTCCAGCGCCAGATCGCCGACGGTGTCGCCGCCGGCGCCACGAAGGGCTGACATGCGGATCACCGGATACCGGACCCTGACCACCGTGCAGGAGTGGGGACGCCCCGTCGGCGACGCCAACGGCGTCTTCACCGACGGGGTGACCACGGTGCCGATCATCGTGGTCGAGACCGACGAGGGCATCACCGGAGTCGGACTCGGGCCGTACGCGGACGTCGAACGGATCTTCGCGGCGATCGACGGCGAGGATCCCCGCGCCGTGACCACCCTCTACGACCGGATGCTGCGGCAGACCTTCAAGGCGGGCCACGCCGGCTCGGTGTTCGGCACCATCGGGGCGCTGGACACCGCGCTGTGGGACATCAAGGCCCAGGCGGCGGGTCAACCGCTCTGGCGGCTGCTCGGCGGGCGCGACCGGCGGGTGCCCGCCTACGCCTCCGGCCTGGACATCGGCCTGGACGACGACGCGCTCGCCGCCGCCTACGAGGTCTACGCCCGGCACGGGCTGCGGGCCGCCAAGCTCAAGGGCGGCCTCGACATCGAGCGGGACCGGCACCGGCTGCACCTGGTCCGGGACGTGCTGACCGAGGCCGGGCGGGGCCAGCGCCCCGGCCTGATGCTGGACGTGAACGAGGCCTGGACCCGCAAGCAGGCCGTCCGGCACGTCGCCGAGCTGGAGCGCACCCTGGACCTCGTCTGGATCGAGGAACCCGTGCGGCGGTGGGACGCCGAGGGCCTGGCCGTCGTCGGGCGCGGGATCCGGGCGTCGGTCGCCACCGGAGAGAACCTGACCGGCCTCGAACAGTACCGGCCGCTGATCGCCGCGACGGCGGTCGACGTCGTGCAGATGGCCGCGGTGTGGGGGGTGACCCATTTCCTCCGGGTGGCCGCCCTGGCGCACGCCTACGACCTGCCGGTCAGTCCCATCGGCAACAGCCCCTTCGGTCTGCTGCACGCCGCCACGTCGGTGCCGAACCACCTGGTCAGCGAGCTACAGGACCTTCGGCCGCCGGTCGGCGTCGCCGTCGACCTACGCGTGGAGGACGGTGCGTTCGTCCTCGGCGACGCACCGGGGCTGGGTGTCACGCTCGCCGAGGACGAGATCCGGCGGTATCCGCGCCGTTCCGACGTACCCACCCCGGAGGGGCCTAACGTCCGGCCGGAACGCGCTGGCCACCGGTTGCTGGCGGTGGCCGAGCCGGCTCCCGCCGCGCCGGGCCGGTACGCGACCCCGATGACCGGCGCCGCGGCGCACCACCACGACGGCCTGCCGTCCGCCGTGCGGCACTGACCCCGACCCACGAGGAGCACGCATGAAGGCAGTGGTCTACCGAAGCGCGCGGCAGTTGGAGGTCGAGCGGCGTGCCCCGGAGCCGCCGGGGCCCGGCCAGCTGCGCATCGCGGTGGCCTACACCGGGATCTGCGGCACCGACCTGCACGTCTACCACGGCGACATGGACGCCCGGGTGGGCGCCGCGGCGGTGATCGGGCACGAGATGTCCGGGCGGGTCGCGGAGGTCGGCCCGGACGTCACCGGCTTCGCCGTGGACCAGCCGGTCACCGTGCTGCCCACCCGCTTCTGCGGCCGGTGCGTCGCCTGCCGGCGCGGGGACGCGCACATCTGCCATGCGATGAACTTCCTCGGGGTGGACTCGCCGGGTGCCATGCAGTCGTCCTGGACGGTCCCGGCCGACCTGGTGGTGCCGCTGCCCGACGAACTGCCCCTGGACGAGGCCGCCCTGGTGGAACCGGTCGCGGTCGCCGTGCACGACGTAGGGCGGGGCCGGGTGACCGCCACCGACCAGGTCGTCGTGGTCGGTGGCGGGCCGGTCGGCGTCCTCATCGCCACGGTCGCCCGGCACCGTGGCGCGCGGGTCCTGCTGGTGGAACCGGACCCGTTCCGTCGGTCGGTGGCCGCCGAGCTCGGGATCGACGCCGTGGATCCGGGGGACACCGACGTGACGGCGCTGGTCGACGAGCGCACCGACGGCGCGGGGGCGGACGTGGCCTTCGAGGTCTCCGGCTCCGCCGCCGGTGTCGGCACCGCGGTCGACGTGCTGACCACCCGGGGGCGGCTGGTCATGGTGGCGATCCACCCGCAGCCCCGACCGGTGAACCTGCACCGGGTCTTCTGGCGCGAGCTGGAACTGCTCGGCGCCCGGCTCTACCGGCGTGCGGACATGGAGGAGGCGGTCGGGCTGGTCGCCTCCGGCGTGGTCCCGGCCCGGCAGCTCATCTCCCGGGTGGTGCCCGTGGACGAGGCGGCCTCGGCCTTCACCGCTCTCGAGGAGGGCGGCGGCGTGATGAAGGTACTGCTCGACCTGCGGGAGGCCGACCGATGAGCGCCCTGTTCGACCTGTCCGGCCGGACCGCCGTGGTGACCGGCGCCCGCCGGGGCATCGGGCTGGCCATGGCCGAGGCGCTGGCCGTCGCCGGTGCCGACGTCGTCGGCGTGTCGGCCCGGTTGGAGGCCACCGGGAGCGAGGTGGAGCGGCGGGTGCGCGCGGCGGGTCGCCGCTTCACCGCGCTGCGGGCCGACCTGGCCGACCGGGTCGCGGTGCGCCGGCTCGTCGCGGACCTGCGTGACCTCGGCCCGATCGACATCCTGGTCAACAACGGCGGCACCATCGCCCGCGCCCCGGCGGCGGAGCACTCCGACGAGATGTGGGACCACGTCATCGAGGTCAACCTGACCAGCCAGTTCGTGCTGAGCCGGGAGATCGGCCGGGACATGGTGGCCCGGGGGAGCGGCAAGATCATCTTCACCGCGTCGCTGCTCAGCTTCCAGGGCGGCGTCACCGTCCCTGGGTACAGCGCCGCCAAGTCCGGCCTCGCCGGGCTCACCAGGGCGCTGGCCAACGAGTGGGCGGCGCACGGGGTCAACGTCAACGCCATCGCCCCCGGCTACATCGCCACCGACAACACCCGGGCGCTGCGCGAGGATCCGGAACGCGAACCGGCCATCCTCGCCCGGATCCCGACCGGCCGGTGGGGACGTCCGGACGACCTGGCCGGCGTCACGGTGTTCCTGGCCGCGCCGGCATCGGACTACGTCAACGGCATCGTGCTGCCCGTCGACGGCGGGTGGCTGGGTCGATGACCACGCCCGGACGCGCCGACGTCATCGACGCCCACCACCACCTCTGGACCCGGTCCCGGCACCCGCAACCCTGGATCGACCCGACCACCATGGCGACGATCGACGCCGACTTCACCCCCGCCGACCTCGCCCCGGTGGCCCGCGCCGCCGGAGTGACCCGGACCGTGGTGGTGCAGGCCAACTCCACCGAAGCGGAGACGGCCGACCTGCTGGGCGTCGCCGCCGACGACACCCTGGTCAGCGGGGTCGTCGGCTGGCTGGACGTGACGGCCGCCGACGTCGTCGACCGGCTGGCCCGGCTGCGGGCCGCCCGGGGCGGCGAGCTGCTGGTCGGCATCCGGTACTCCGTCCAGGACGAACCCGACCCGAGGTTCCTCGACCGGGCCGACGTGCGCCGCGGGATCGCGGCGGTGGGCGCCGCCGGGCTCGCCTTCGACCTGCTGGTCCGGCAGCACCAGCTCGGCGCGGCCGGTCGGGTGGCGCGCGACCTGCCCGAGGTACGGTTCGTCCTCGACCACCTCGGCAAGCCCGCACTGGGCGGGACCGACCTCACCGACTGGGCACGCGACCTGCACGCCCTCGCCGCGCCGGCCAACACCGTGGCGAAGCTCTCCGGACTGGTCACCGAGGTGCACCGGTCATCCTGGACGTCGGACGACCTCCGACCGGCCGTCGACCACGCCCTCGACGCCTTCGGCCCGGACCGGCTGATGTTCGGCTCCGACTGGCCGGTCTGCCTGCTCGCCAGCTCCTACCGCCGCTGGATCGACACCCTGTCGGCGCTGCTGGCCCCGCTCGGCCCCGACGAACAGGCGGCGATCTGGCGGCGTACCGCGCGGCGGGCGTACCGGCTGGCGGCGTCGTGAGAGCGCACGCGCTACCCCGCCGGCCGACGGTACGCCTCACCGAGCTGGGGTTCGGCGGGGCACAGGGCGGCAACCTCTACCGGGCCACCACCGACGAGGAGTTCGCCGCCGCGATCGACACCGCGTGGGAGGGCGGCCTGCGCTACTACGACACCGCGCCGCACTACGGGCTCGGGCTGTCCGAGCGGCGGATCGGGGCGGCCCTGCGGTCCCGGCCGCGCGACGAGTACGTGGTGTCGACGAAGGTCGGCCGGCTGCTCGTCCCGTCGCCACCGGACGCGCACCGACGCGACCCGGAGGGGTTCGACGTCGCCGCGGACCACCGTCGGGTCTGGGACTTCAGCCGGGACGGGGTGCTGCGCTCGTTGGAGTCCAGCCTGGCCCGCACCGGCCTGGACCGGGTGGACGTGGTCTACCTGCACGACCCCGACGACCACTGGGAGCAGGCCGCGACCGAGGCGGTGCCCGCCCTGGTGGAGCTGCGCGAGCAGGGCGTGGTGGGGGCCATCGGCGCCGGCATGAACCAGTCCCACCTGCTCACCCGGTTCGTCCGGGAGACCGACGTCGACGTGGTGATGTGCGCCGGCCGGTACACCCTGCTCGAACAGGGGGCGCTGGCCGACCTGCTGCCCGCCGCGCAGGAGCGGGGCGTCGGCGTGGTGGTCGCCGGGGTCTACAACTCCGGTCTGCTGTCCCGGGACCGGCCACCGGCCGACGCGACCTACAACTACCAGCAGGCCCCGCCGGAGCTGATCGACCGGGCGCGGCGGATCGCCGACGTCTGCGGGTCGTACGGCGTCACCCTGCCCCAGGCGGCGCTCGCCTTCGTCCGGCAACACCCCGCGGTCGTCTCGACGGTCGTCGGGCTGCGTACCGGCGTCCAGGTGACGCAGAGCCTGGCCCGGTCGGACGCCGACGTCCCGGCGGCGCTGTGGCCGGCGCTGCGCGCCGCCGGTCTGCTCGCCCCGGTGGCGGCATGATTCCACCGCGACCGGGGGCACCCCACCACACCCCACCCCGATAGGAGTCCCACCGTGTCCGTCCCGACATCCCCCAGAGGGCGCCGGCAGGCGCTGGCCGGGCTGGCCGCCACGGCGCTCGCCGCCACGGCCGCCGTGCTCGCCCCGCCCACCCCCGCCCTCGCCGCCACCACCACGCTCTACGCCGCACCCTCCGGTAGCGGCACCACCTGTGCCGCCAGCCAGCCGTGCACCCTGACCGAGGCGCAGAACGCGGTCCGGTCCCGCACCGCCGGGATGTCCGGCGACATCGTGGTCGAACTGGCCGACGGCGTCTACCGGCTGGCCGCGCCGCTGCGGTTCACCGCCGCCGACTCCGGCACCAACGGCTACACGGTCACCTGGCGGGCCGCCGCCTCCGCCCGCCCGCAGATCAGCGGGGCCCGCGCGGTCACCGGCTGGACGCAGGTCGACGCGGGGAAGAACATCTGGCGGGCGAGCGTGCCCGCGGGGCTGGACAGCCGGCAGCTCTACGTCGACGGCGCGGTCGCCACCCGGGCGCGGACCGCCGTGAACCGGGCCGACTTCACCTTCACCACCAGCGGCATGCGGTTCAGCAACGGCGCGTTGAGCTACCTCAACAACCTGGGCAACCAGAACCGGGTCGAGGTGGAGAGCGTCGGCTCGTTCACCGACCGCTACTCCCCGGTGCAGAGCATCAGCGGCAATTTCCTGACCATGCAGCAGCCGGCCTGGAACAACAACACCTTCGGCTTCGACACCCTGTCCAAGCCGCACCGCGCCGGCCCGTTCTACCTGGCCAACGCATACGAGTTCCTGGACAGCCCGGGGGAGTGGTACCTGAACCCGGGCAGTGGGCAGCTCAACTACATCCCGCTGGCCGGGCAGAACATGAACAGCGTCAGCGTGGAGCTGCCCCAGTTGCCGTCCCTGGTCAACGTCGGTGGCAGCTACGACGCGCCGGCGCACCACATCGCGTTCAGCGGGATCACCTTCACCGGCACCAGCTGGCTCGGCCCGAGCAGCAGCAACGGCTTCGCCGACCAGCAGACCGGTGCGCACATCACCGGCACCTGGGCGCGTCCGGCCGACGCGCTGACCTCCTGCCAGGAGGGTTGCCCGCTGTTCGAGGCGACCCGGCCGAACTGGAACCAGATGCCGGCCGCCGTGCAGGTCTCCGCCGCCAACACCATCACCTTCAGCGACTCCCAGTTCGTCAACCTCGGGCAGACCGCGATCGGCATCGGCAACGACGCCAACGCGCACGCCAGCGGCGTCGGCCTGGGGGCCAGCAACATCACCGTCACCCGCTCCGAGATCGCCCGCAACTCGGCCGGCGGGGTGGTGGTCGGCGGGGTGCGCGCCGACGCCCACCACCCGAGCGACCAGCGGATGGTCAACCGGAACATCACCATCAGCAACAACCGGGTGCACGACCTCGGCCTGGAGTACCGGGGCGTGGTGTCCATCCTGACCACCTACGTCAACACCTCGCTGGTGTCGCACAACGAGGTGTACAACATGCCGTACACCGGGCTGTCGGTCGGCTACGGCTGGGGCGCCAACGACGCGGGCGGCAGCAACCACTACGCCAACCGGGGGCTCTACAACTACCAGCCGCGCTACTCCACGGCGACCACGGCGGCCAACAACCAGGTCATCGGCAACTACATCCACGACGTGATGCAGCAGATGACCGACGGCGGCTGCCTCTACACGCTGTCGGCCAACCCGGGCGGGCTCATCAGCGAGAACCACTGCCTGCGCACCAACGGCTGGTTCGGGCTCTACTTCGACGAGGGCTCCCGCTACTACACCGCCCGCACCAACGTGTTCGCCAACACCGGCACCTGGGCCACCGCCAACTACTGGTACGCCGAGAACATGGGCAACTTCACCGTCACCAACAACTGGTCCACCAACAACAGCACCAACGTGACCAACGGCGACCGGGGCAACGTCGTCAACAACAACACCGTGGTCAGCAACAACAACTGGCCCTCGGGGGCGCAGACGGTGATCGCCAACGCCGGTGTGCAGGGCACCACCAACCCGCCCCAGACGCAGGCCGGGCAACTCGTCGGGGCGCAGTCCGGCCGGTGCGCCGAGGTCACCGGCTCCAGCACCACCAACGGCACCCAGGCCCAGCTCTGGGACTGCACCGGCGCGACCAACCAGCGGTGGACCCGGACCGCCAGCCGGCAGCTCATGGTCTACGGCAACAAGTGCCTGGACGCCTCCGGGCAGGGCACCAGCAACGGCACCAAGGTGATCATCTGGGACTGCACCGGCGGCACCAACCAGCAGTGGAACGTCAACGCCAACGGCACGGTCACCGGGGTGCAGTCCGGGCTCTGCCTGGACGCCAACGGCGCGGCGACGGCCAACGGCACCAAGTTGATCCTCTGGGCCTGCAACGGCGGCACCAACCAGCAGTGGAGCCTGCGGAGCTGACCGGTCGCGCCCGCCCGTGGCCGACGGGTGGGCGCGGGGCCGGGCCGCCGGCGCGCACGTGGCGGCGCGGCTGAGCGGACCGGGTGCGGGGCGGGCGACGACCGGGTCGCCCGCCCTGACCCGTGTGGTGCCGCACCGGTGACGCCCCACCGGCGGCAGCCGGCGGTCGGCCGCGTGCGCCACTACGATCGGTGTGGAGGTGGCGAGGGATGAGACTCGGACTGCACTACTGGAACTACTCGACCCCGGCCGATCCGGCGGCGATCGCGCCCACGCTGGTCGAGACAGCCACGGTCGCCGAGGAGGCCGGCTTCGCGTCGTTCACCGTGATGGACCACTACTTCCAGATGGAGGCCATGGCCCCGGCCGAGGAGCCGATGCTGGAGGCGTACACGACGCTGGGTTTCGTCGCGGCGCGGACCTCGCGGATGACGCTCGGCGTGCTGGTCACCGGCGTGATGTACCGCTACCCGGGGCTGCTCGCCAAGATCGTGACCACCCTGGACGTGCTCTCCGGCGGCCGGGCCCGGCTCGGCATCGGCGCGTCCTGGTACGAGCGCGAACAGCACGGCCTCGGGGTGCCGGTGGTGCCGGTGGCCGAGCGGTTCGAGCGGCTGGAGGAGACGCTGCGGATCTGCCGGCAGATGTGGAGCGACGACAACGGGCCGTTCGAGGGCCGGCACTACCGGCTGGCCGAGACGCTCAACTCGCCGCAGCCGCTGCAACGGCCCCACCCGCCGGTCATGATCGGTGGCAGTGGCGAGAAGAAGACCCTGCTGCTGGTGGCCCGGTACGCCGACGCCTGCAACCTGTTCGGCAGCAGTCCCGCCGAGGTGGCGCACAAACTGGACGTGCTGCGCGGGCACTGCGCCGCCGAGGGCCGGGACTACGACGCCATCGACAAGACGGTGATCATGATGCGGCCGCCGCTGGCCGACGCGGACGGGTTCCTCGCCGAGGTGGCCGAGTACGCCGCGCTCGGGGTTTGCGAGGTGCAGGTCACCCCGGACCGGCACCCGGTGGAGTTCACCCGGCGGATCGCCACCGAGGTACTGCCGAAGCTGACTGCCATCGGCTGACGGTGGGCCGACCCGACCCACCGGGTGCCGCCGCCGGCGATCCGGCCGGGATGCGCTGCCGGCGGCACCTCCGCCCGCCGGCTGTGGTCCGCCGCCGGGTGCCGTCCGCCGCCGGGTGCCGTCCGCCCGCCGGCTCACCGGCGGGCGGACGGCCTGACGGTCACTGGCTGAGCCGGGCGACCTCCTCGGCGGTGAGCCGCAGACCGGCCGGGGCCGCGCCGCGTGCCGTCGCCGGGGTGGCCGGCGGGTCGGCCGGCCGCCGCAGGTGCCAGTCGGTGACGGCCTGGTAGGCGGCGACCACCGACAGCAGCCGGTCCTCGCCGTACGGCAGGCCACCGAGGATGGTGCCGATCGGCAGTCCCGCGGCGGTGAACCCGATCGGGAAGCCGATCTCGGGCAGGCCGAGGATGTCGAACGGCACCGGACCGGTCTGCACCACCACGTCGCAGCCGGCGAAGAGCTGGTCGAGCACCCGCTCCATCAGCAGCAGCTTGGCCCGCTGGCCGGTGATGAACTCGCCGCCGCCCAGCAGCGCGCCCTGCAACCAGCCGGTCACCGACACCCCGAAACCGCGCAGGTCGGTGCGCAGGTAGGGCAGGAACGGCTCGGTACGCTCCGGCAGCCGTACGTTGTTGAACGCGCTGCCGGTGAGCAGGTCCCACTCGTCGGGCAGTGGCACGTCGACGATCGTCGCGCCGGTGATCGCGGCGAGCTTCGCCAGGTACGCCTGCCGGGCCAGTGCGGTCTCCGAGGTGCCGGCGGTGAAGCCGGGCAGCACCCCGATCCGGGTCTTCCACCGCAGCTTGAGCTTGCCGCCCTGGTAGGTGGGGGTGGCCGCGTCGATCAGCTTGGGCACCTCGGGCAGGCCCTGGCTGCGCGGGTCGGCCGGGTCCTCACCGGCCATCGCGGTGAGCATGATGGCGGCGTCCTTGGCGTCGCGGGCCAGCGGGCCGGGGTGGTCGCGGGTGTAGCTGAGCGGGATGATCCCGTGCAGCGACACCCGACCCATGGTCGGCTTGAGCCCGGTGAGGTTCTGCGCGTTGGACGGCGCGGTGATCGAGCCGCCGGTCTGGGTGCCGGTGCCGGAGGTGGCGAGCCGACCCGCGACCGCGGTGGCGGTGCCGGTGGACGATCCGCCGGGGTCGGTGCCCGGATTGGTGGGCGTCCAGGCGTTGACCGTGGTGACCACCCCGCTGGGGGTGGTGGCCCGGGTGGTGGCCAGCGGACCCATCTGGGTCTTGCCCAGCGCGATCGCCCCACCGCCGGTGACCAGCCGGGTCACCGCCGTGGCGTCGTACGGCGGCCGGAAGTCGGCGAACAGGTAGGAACTGGCGGTGGTCGGTACCCCGGCGGTGTAGTAGTTGTCCTTGATGGCCAGGGGGATGCCGTGCAGCGCGCCCCGGTGCGGCTTGCGGGCCATCGCGCGGGCCGCCTTGACCGCCTGCTCGGCGAGCACCAGGTTGAACGCCTGGTAGGTCGTCTCGTAGCGGGAGATCCGGGCCAGGTACGCCTCGACCAGCTTCTCCGGGGTGAGCTTGCCGGCCCGGATCAGCCAGGCGGCCTCGGCGATGGTCAGTTCGGTCGGGTCGGCCACCGCCTCCGGACGCGGCTTGACGTAGGCGTTGGGCACGGCCAGTGCCGGGTTGTAGCGACCGGCCGGCACGGCCGATGTTCGGGTGCTGCCGGCCGCCGAGGCGACGGCGGGCAGGCCGACGACGCCGCCGACCGCCGAGGCGGTGGCCAGCGCGGCGGTCCGGGCGAGGAAGGCGCGACGGTCGACGCTGTGGTCGGCAGGTGCTGTGCTCATCACTTCCGCCATTCCGTGCTGATCGAGGGGTAGAGCATCGGCGCGGGCTGCTGGGACAACGCCCGGGCCACGGCCGGGTCGGTGCCCGCCGGGGCGGGCGGCTGGTAGGCGGCGAGGGTGCCGACCGTGCCGCGGACGAACGAGCGCAGCGAGGCCAGTACGGTGTCCCGCCCGGGGGAGCCGGTCTGCGGGTCGGCGGTGGTGCCGGCGGGCAACTGGTCGAGGTCGATGCCGAGCGACGCGAGCCGGGCGCGGATGAGGACGTCCAGTTCCGCGTCGGTCGGTGGGGTGGGGGCCATGACGCTCCTTGAGGGGTGGGCGACGATGACCCACTGTCGAGCCGGATCGTGTCACCAACGTGACAAGTTGATCTCGGCGTCGTGAAGCCACGCAGGTCAATGCCGTGGTGGGGCACCTCCCGACGTGCGCCCATCGCGCTCCACCGTCGACGGAGGGGGGCGCGGTGCCGCCGTCCGGCGTCGCGTCCGTCGGGTGCGGGCGATCTGAAGTAATAGAAATTGTTGCTTCTGGCGGCCCGCTCGGTGAGACTGTCCGGGTGGCGGCGAACAGCAGGGTGACGATCGCGGCCCACGCCCTGGCCTGGCTGGAGCTGGCCAGGCGTCGAGGTCGGCTGGTGCTCACCTCCGAGGAGGTGGCGGCGAGCATCAACACGAACGCCGTCATCGTCCGGCGCAGCCTCGGCGACCTGCACCGGGCCGGCCTGGTGACGGCCCGTCGTGGCAACGGCGCGGGCTTCTCCCTCGGGCGGCCGGCAGCGGAGATCACGCTGTCGGACGTTTGGCTCGCCGTCTCGCCGGAGCCGCTGCTCGCCCTGCATCCCGGCGTACCCAACCTGGAGTGCCCGGTGGGACTGGGGATTCGTCCCGTCCTCGCCGACCTGTACGGCGAGGCGACCGACTCGTTCCGGGCCTCGCTGGCGCGCTGGACCGTCGCCGACGTGCTGGAGAGGATCCTGTCGTGATCGTCGAACTGCGCTGTTACACGCTGCGGGCGGGACGCCGTGACGAGTTGGTCGAGCTGTTCGACCGCGAGTTCGTGGAGACCCAGGAGGAGCGGGGAATGGCCGTGCTGGGCCAGTTCCGTGACCTCGACCGGCCCGACCGGTTCGTGTGGCTGCGGGGCTTCACCGACATGTCCGCGCGCCGCAGGGGCCTGACGGCCTTCTACTCCGGACCGGTGTGGGCCCGGCACGGGCCGGCCGCGAACGCGACCATGCTCGACTCGGACGACGTGCTGCTGCTCCGGGAGATCGTCGCGGTGCCGACGTACGACCGCGACGCCGCCGACCCCGAATCCGTGCTGTACGTGACGATCTGGCACGGGGCGGAGCCGCTCCCCGTGCCCGCCCACATCCCGCCGGATGTCCTGGCCGTGCTGCGGACCGAGTACGCTCCGAACGACTATCCCCGGCTCCCGGTCCGCGAGAACGTGCACGTGCTGGTGTGGCTGACCCGCGCACCGCTGCGGAGGGATGTTCCCGCCGGGGTGACGCGGACCGAGCAGCACCGCCTGCGTCCCACCCGCCGTTCCCGTCTGTACTGAGCAGGTCAACGGCGACGATCGATACCGCGTCACCTGTTCCGTCGGTGCCGCTGTCCTGATCCACGCAGGTCAGCGGCCCTGTCGGGCGACAAGTCCTTGACCCTCGTGGGGGGTGAAAACTAGAGTCCGGTCGGTTAACGTTAACAATGACGTAAATCGATCGAGATTTGCGTGTCGGTGTCGGGTCATGATCAAACCCCCTCCGACGAGCAGTAGGCCGGTGCCGTCCGGGCTCAGGTAACCGGGGAAGTGCGTACCACCACCATCAGCCCAGGAGGACGAGACATGACGCACGAGCAGAACGAACCGGAGAGCGGCCGACGGCGGCTGAGCCGCAGAGCCGTCCTGACCACGATCGGAGCCGTGCCCGTCGCGGCGGCCACGGCGGCCCTGGGGGCCACGGAGGCCTCGGCCGCGCCGGCCAGCATCAACCCGTCGGCGCAGCGGCAGACGATCAAGGGTTTCGGCGCGATGGTCCACGCGGCCTGGATCGGCGACCTGACCGCCGCCCAGCGGGAGACGGCGTTCGGCACCGGTGAGGGCCGGCTGGGCTTCTCCGTGTTGCGGATCCCGGTCGGCGAGAGCCAGGCGGACTTCAGCCGTGACCTGGCGACGGCGAAGCGCGCGGTCGAGCTCGGAGTGACCGTCTTCGCGTCGCCGTGGAACCCGCCGGCCAGCATGATCGAGACGTTCACCCGGGGCAGCCAGACCAACGCCAAGCGGCTGCGGGCCAGCTCGTACGGCGCCTACGCCCAGCACCTGAACGACTTCACCGTCTACATGCGCAACAACGGGGTGCCGCTCTACGCCATCTCCGTGCAGAACGAGCCCGACTACGCGCACGACTGGACGTGGTGGACCTCCGGCGAGATCATCAAGTTCCTCAAGGAGAACTCCGGGGTGATCAGCACCCGGGTGATGGCGCCGGAATCGTTCCAGTACGTCAAGTCGATGTCCGACCCGATCCTCAACGACGCCACCGCGCTGGCCAACGTGGACATCATCGGGGCGCACCTCTACGGCACCTCCTACTCCAACTTCCCGTACCCGCTGTTCAAGCAGAAGGGCGCGGGCAAGGAACTGTGGATGACGGAGGTCTACTACCCGAACAGCAACGCGAACTCGGGTGACGCCTGGCCGGAGGCGCTCGACGTCGGTGAGCACATCCACCGCTCGATGGTGGACGCCGAGTTCCAGACGTACGTCTGGTGGTACCTGCGGCGCAGCTACGGCCCCATGCGCGAGGACGGCCAGATCAGCAAGCGCGGTGCGATGATGGCGCACTTCGCCAGGTTCGTCCGCCCGGGCTACGTACGGATCGACGCCACCGCGAACCCGGCGTCGAACGTCTACGTCTCGGCGTACCGCAACGGCAACAACATCGTCATTGTCGCGGTCAACAAGAACACCTCGTCGGTCAGCCAGCAGTTCAACCTGTCCGGCGTCACCGGGTCCAGCAGCGTCTCGAACTGGCTCACCGACGGGAGCCGGAACGTCGCACCGCAGGGCGCGCTCACCATGACGAACGGCTCGCTGACCGTCACGCTCCCCGCCCGGAGCGTGATGACCTTCGTGACCAGCATGAGCGGCACCACGCCGACCCCCACCCCCACCAACACGCCCACGCCGACCCCCACGCCCACCCCGACCCCGACGCCGACCCCCACCCCGACCTCCGGTGGGACCGGTCCCCGGGTCGGGTACACGATGAACACCTGGGACTCCGGCTTCACCGCCAGCATCAGCATCACCAACACCGGCAGCTCGACGATCGACGGCTGGACGCTGGCCTTCACGCTGCCGTCGGGCCAGTCCGTCACGTCGGCCTGGAGCGCCACCATCTCGCCCAGCAGCGGCCAGGTGAGCGCCCGCAACGTCAGCTACAACGGCACGATCGCCCCCGGAGCCACCGTCGAGATCGGTTTCCAGGGCAGTCACACCGGCAACACCGCCGAGCCGACCGCCTTCACCCTCAACGGCATCCCCTGCACGGTCGTCTGACCGGTCGACCGGAGCGATCCCCGTACGGCCGCCGCGGACACCGCGGCGGCCGTACCCGTCGCGGGTGCCCGCTCCGCACGCGGCGTGAGGGCAGAGTCGGTGCCGTGGGCGAACACCCGACCGTCAGACGGGTGGCGGAACGGACGCGCCGGGCCGGTCAAGGTCCCGGGGGACCGCGCCGACGGGACTGACCGGGCCGGGTCAGCCCTGGCGGGTCGGTCGGATGGTCAGGTCGCCGATCTCGACGTCGTCGGGCTGGTCGATGGCGAAGGCGATCGCGCGGGCGACCGCGCCGGGGTCGAGGCCGATCTCGGCCATGGTCTGCCGCACCTCCTCGCGTACCGCGGGGTCGTCGATGGCCCGGTCGACGAACTCGGTACGCACGTAACCGGGGGAGATCGAGGTGGTCCGCAGCGCTCCGGTGGTGCTCTCCTGCCGCAGGCCCTCCAGTAGGGTCCGCACCGCGTTCTTCGTCCCGGCGTACACCGCCTGGGTGGGAGTGATCTTCAGGCCGGAGGTCGAGACGACCGTGACGAGGTGACCGCTGCCCTGGCGGGTGAAGACGGGCAGGGCGGCGGCGATCCCGTGCAGGACGCCCTTGACGTTCACGTCGACCATCGCCGACCAGCCCTCGACGTCCAGCTCGGCCAGGGTGCTGAGTCGGCTGATCCCGGCGTTGCCCACCAGGACGTCCAGCCGACCGAAACGCTCCACCGCGAGGGCGACCAGGGAGCGCAGGTCGTCCGGGGCGGTGACGTCCACCCGGGCGGCGACCGCCGTGCCGCCGGCGGCCCCGATCTCGGCGACCAACCGGTCGAGCCGGTCGGTGCGCCGGGCGCCGAGGACGACGGATGCGCCGAGCGCGGCGAGGTGGCGGGCGGTGGCCGCGCCGATGCCGCTGCTGGCGCCGGTGATCGCGACGACCTTTCCGGGGATGGTCATGATGCTCCTCGGGGTATAGTGGACACATGTCCGGTTACTCCGACCAGCCTAGCGGACACGTGTCCGCTTCTGTCAAGGGTGCGGCGGCGTCTGCTGCCAGGGGCGCGGCGGCGTCCCGTGTCGACGCGCGGCGCAACCGCGAACGCATCCTCCAGGTGGCCCGGGACCTGGTGCGCGAACCGGGCGAGCTGAAGCTCAACGCGGTGGCGAAGGCCTGCGGCATCGGGCAGGGCACCCTGTACCGGCACTTCCCCACCCGGGAGGACCTGCTCGTCGAGGTGTACCGCCACGAAGTCGACGACCTGGTCGCCGCGGCCCCGCGCCTGCTGGCCAGCCACCCGCCGGTGGCGGCGTTGGCCGCCTGGTTCGACCGGGTGGCCGCCTACGCCCGGATCAAGCGGGACGTCTTCGCGGCCGTCGAGGCGGCGACCTGGCGTGATCTCGCCGCGCACAGTCTCGGCCCGATCGGCGAAGCCGTGGAGTTGCTGCTCGCCGCCGGTCGTTCGGCCGGCAGCCTTCGCGCCGACGTCGAGGCCCGGGACGTCATCGTCCTGATCGGTTGGCTTTCCCGACTGGACGACACCGAGCTGGACAGCCGGGGGCCGCGCCTGCTGGCCATCCTCGTCGACGGTCTCCGCGTGCCCGGCCGGTGACCGGACCGACCGGCCGGCGTTCCGGCAGCCGGCCCGGTGCGGCGCGGGTGGGAGGCGGCGTCGGGGCGGCCGACGAGGCACCGACCCGGGCGGGAATGTCACCGGTGGCGGCTAGCCTGCCGGCATGGTGAGCGCCGAGCTGGATGAGTTGATCGTCGCCGACGCGGACGCGCTGCGCGCGTGGCTGTCGGCCCACCACGACACCTCGCCCGGCGTCTGGCTCGCCCTGACCAGGAAGGGCGGCACGGTCACGACGCTGACCTGGCAGCAGGCGGTCGACGAGGCGCTGTGCTTCGGCTGGATCGACGGGCAGGCCCGCAAGCGGGACCAGGAGAGTTCCTGGATCAGGTTCACCCCCCGCCGGCCGCGCAGTTCCTGGTCGCAACGCAACGTCGCGAACGTGGCCCGGCTCGAGGAGCAGGGTCGGATGCGGCCCGCCGGCCGTGCCGCGGTGGCCGCCGCCCGGGCCGACGGGCGGTGGGACGCCGCCTACGCCCCGCCGTCGGAGTCCGAGGTGCCCGCCGACCTGCTCGCCGCGATCGCCGCCGACCCCGCCGCCCAGGCCATGTTCGACGTGCTGACCAGCGCCAACCGGTTCGCGCTCACCCACCGCCTCAACGCCGTCAAACGGGCGCAGACCCGGGAGCGGAAGATCGGCGAGTTCGTCGCGATGCTGGCCCGTCAGGAGACGGTCCACCCGCAGAAGGCCCGGCCGCCGCACCCGCCGTGAAGGGTCAGCGGGGGGCCGTCCGGTGCCAGGAGTCGACGTCCAGCGCGTAGGTGTAGCCGTCCACCCAGCCCCGTTCGGCGTGCCAGGAGTCACCGACGCCGTGCTGCTCCCGACGCATCCCGACCTTCTCCAGCACCCGCACCGAGGCGAGGTTGTCGGCGAAGCACCCGGCGGTGATCCGGCGGACACCCGGCCCGGTGAAAGCGTGGGCCACCATCGCGGCGACCGCCTCGGTCGCGTACCCGTGGCCCCGGTGGGCCGGGTCGAAGACGTAGCCGAGTGAGGCCTCCGTGCGGGTCGGCATGCCGGGCTGCCCCATCCCGTCCAGCACCTCGAGCGAGACGGTGCCGATCACCAGGCCGTCCAGGGTGACCGCCCGGCTGTGGTCGTCGGGGTTCTCCGCCGCCCGCCGCCAGGCCGCCCGGAACGCCGCCGGCTCCACCTCGGTACTCAGCAGCCAGTAGGTGACCTCGGGGAGGCTGCGGTACTCGAGGATCCGGTCGATGTCGCCGTCGCGTACCGGGCGCAGGTGAAGGCGGGGGGTGCGGAGCGTGACGCCGTCCATGCGGCGGGACTCTAGCCCACCCACCGTCGAGACCGGTGGGCATTTCCGCCGATGCCCCGGGTACCGTACGCCCCGGCGGGCGTTCGTCGCTGCTCGCCCGGCCGGCGTGTTTGGATGGTCCGGTGGAGTTGACTGTGACAGACGCGCCGGACCGGGAGCGGTTCGAGGCGCGTGACGAGACCGGTGCGCTGGCCGGGCTGGTCACCTACCAGCTGACCGGCGCCATCATCGCCTACACGCACACCGAGGTCGATCCAGCCTTCGAGGGTCGGGGGGTCGGCTCGACGCTGGCCCGCGCGGTCATGGACGACGCCCGCGCCCGGGGGCGGACGGTGGTGCCGATCTGCCCGTTCCTCAGTGACTGGTTGGGCCGGCACCCGGAGTACGCCGACATCGTGGTCCGGTCCACCCGCAGGATCAGGTAGCCCGCCGGGACGGTTCCGGTCGCTCGACGGGGACCGGGGCGGGTGTCGGGTGGTCGGGCGGTGAGCGGGCGTGAGCGCAGCGCAGCGGCGGGGTTCGTCTCCTTGACGGGGTCTGTTTGTTGCGCTGACAATTCCAGCCTGTTAACGCTCACATGACACCGAGGAATCCCCCCATGCGCTCAGCAGTTCCCCGGGACCACCACACCACCCCCGCCCCCCGCCGCACCCGTACCCTCGCCACCGCCACCCTGCTCACCCTCCTCGCCGCGCTGACCCCCGCCGTGGCGACACCGGCCGACGCGGCAGCCGCCGACGTCACCGCCGGGCTGCTGCTGCGCTACGACCTCGACCAGCGCACCGGCACCACGATCACCGACACCTCCGGACACGGCAACGACGGCACCCTGGTCGGCGGCGGCACCTGGACCGGCCCGGACGGGCTGCTGCTCGACGGCGTCGACGACCACGTCAAGCTGCCGGACAACATCCTCGCCGGCCGGTCGTCGCTCACCGTCGCGGTCGACGTCATGGTCGACCCGACCCAGCAGACCCCGTACTTCCTCTGGGGTCTGGGCAACCCGGCCACCTCCGCCGCCGGCACCGGCTACCTGTTCGCCAGCGGCGACGCGTTCCGCGCCGGTATCACCACCACCAACTGGGCCGGCGAGAAAGTCACCGGCACCGGCGGCAACCTGACCCGGGGGGTGTGGAAGTCGGTCACCTACACCCAGACCGGCACCACCGGCACCCTCTACGCCGACGGCGTGCAGGTGGCCCGCAACACCGCCGTCACCGTGCCACCCAGCGCCGTCGGCAACGGCGTCACCACCAGCAACCACCTCGGTCGGTCCACCTACGCCACCGACCGGCTCCTCAAGGGACGGGTGGCCAACTTCCGGATCTACGACCGGGCGCTCACCGCCGCCGAGGTCGCCGCGATCGTGCGGCCCGAGGAGTCCGACCAGACCCGGGCCGAGTCCGCCGCCGCCGCGCTGTCCCTGGTGCACGCCGACGACGTCCGCGGCAACCTGACCATGCCCACCACCGGCCGGCACGACGCGACCGTCCGCTGGCGCTCGGCCCGACCGGAGGTGGTCACCGCCGACGGCCTGGTGCGTCGTCCCGCGCACGGCACCGGCGACACGACGGTGCCGGTGACCGCCACGGTCACCGTCGGCAGCGCCACCGTCGAGCGGACCATCGCGCTGACCGTGCGGGAGCTGCCGGCCCCCGCGCCGTACGCCGGATACGCGTTCAGCTACTTCACCGGCAACTCGATCGCCGGGGAGAAGATCTACTTCGCCGCCAGCCGGGGCAACAACGCCCTCCAGTGGACCGAGGTCAACGGCGGGCAGCCGAAACTGGAGTCGACCCACGGCACCCGGGGGCTGCGCGACCCGTTCCTGATCCGCAGCCCGGAGGGGGACCGGTTCTTCCTGATCGCCACCGACCTGTCGATCGGCCGCAACGGCGACTGGGACGCCGCCCAGCGCCGGGGCAGCCGCTATCTGGAGGTGTGGGAGTCCACCGACCTGGTCAACTGGTCGGCGCAGCGGCACGTCGAGGTCTCCCCGCCCACCGCCGGCAACACCTGGGCACCCGAGGCGTACTGGGACGCCGAGCGCGGCGAGTACCTGGTCTTCTGGGCCTCCAAGCTGTTCGCCGAGAACGACCCGGACCACACCGGCAACACGTACAACCGGATGCTGGCCGCCACCACCCGCGACTTCGTCACGTTCAGCCCCGCGACGATCTGGCAGGACCGGGGCGAGTCGCGGATCGACTCCACGATGATCCGCGAAGGCGACACCTACTACCGGTTCACCAAGGACGAGGGCGGCGGCGGCACCGGCTGCTCCGACATCATCCAGGAGAGGTCCCCCTCGCTGACCGCCGTCGACCTGCCCGGCCGACCGGCCTGGACGATGCTCGACTCGTGCATCGGCCGCGACGCCGGCACCTCCGCCGTGGAGGGGCCCACCGTCTTCAAGGCCAACCCCGGCGACACCTCCGGCTCGCGGTACTACCTGTTCGTCGACGAGTACGGCGGCCGGGGCTACATCCCGCTCGGCACCGACGACCTGGCCAGGCCGAACTGGAAGGTGCCCGCCTCCTACCGGCTGCCGGCCAGCCCGCGGCACGGCACCGTCATCCCGGTCACCCGCGCCGAACTCGACGCGCTGACCGACGCGCCGCCGCCGGTCAGCGCGAACGCCGACGGGGTGGTGGCCCACTACCGGCTCGACCAGGCCAGCGGCGGCACGGTCACCGACGACTCCGGCAACGGCCACCACGCCACCCTGGCCGGCGACGCCCGGTGGGACGCCGGCAGCCTCACCCTCGGCGGCACCGACGGCCACGTCGACCTGCCCGACAACATCATGTCCGGGCTGGATGAGATCACCGTCTCGATGGACGTGAACATCGCCGCCGACCAGGCCACCCCGTACTTCGTCTGGGGGCTCGGCAACACCGACGCCGCCGGCGTCGGCAACGGCTACCTGTTCACCACCGGCAACGACTACCGCACCTCGATCAGCCTCGGCAACTGGACCGGCGAGCAGACCGTCACCGGCGGCCGGGCGCTGCCCCGGGCAGCGTGGAAGACGCTGACGTACACCCTGAACCGGGCCGGCACCGCGCGGCTCTACCTGGACGGGGTACGGGTGGCCGAGAAGACCGGGTTGACCCTCACCCCCGGCGACATCGGCGGCGGTCGGACCACCGCCAACTACCTGGGCCGTTCCCAGTACGCCAGCGACCGCTACCTCAAGGGCCGGATCCGCGACTTCTCCCTCTACAACCGGGCGCTCAGCGACGCCGAGGTCGCCGCGCTCGGCAGCAACGGCACCAGCGTGGTCGCCGTCGAACTCGACAGCCTCAAGGTCCCGGCCGTGGTGGACGCCGCCGCCGGCACCATCACCCTGCCGGTCCGGCCGGGCACCGACCTGACCAGACTCGCCCCGCGCTACCTGGTCGCGCCGACCTCCACCGTCAAGCCCGCCGGGCCGCGCAACTACACCCGGCCGGTGGCGGTCACCGTCACCAGCGCCGCCGGGGCCAGCCGGGTCTGGACGGTCCGGGCGGTGCCGATGAACACCCCGGTGCTGCCCGGCTTCAACGCCGACCCGAACATCGTCCGGTTCGGCGACACCTACTACATCTACGGCACCACCGACGGCTTCCCCGGCTGGGGCAGCTCGACGTTCACCGTCTGGTCCAGCCGCAACCTGGTCGACTGGACCGCCCACGACACCATCCTCGACCTCGGACCCGACGTCAGCTGGGCGGACACCAACGCCTGGGCGCCGGCCGCGATCGAGAAGAACGGGAAGTACTACCTGTACTTCTCGGCCCAGCAGAACATCGGCGTCGCCGTGGCCGACTCGCCGCTCGGGCCGTTCGTCGACCCGCTCGGCCGGCCCCTGGTGAGCAAGGCCGACTACGGCAACGCCCAGCAGATCGACCCGGCGGTCTTCACCGACGACGACGGGAAGAGCTACCTGTACTGGGGCAACGGCACGCCGTACGTGGTGCCGCTCAACGACGACATGATCTCGTACGACGTCGCCCGGCGGGTCCGGCTGACCGGGCTCACCGGCTTCCGCGAGGGCCTGTTCCTGAACAAGCGCAACGGCGTGTACTACCTGTCCTGGTCGATCGACGACACCGGCAGCGAGAACTACCGGGTCGGCTACGGGACGGGCAGCAGCCCGCTCGGGCCGTTCACCAGCCGGGGGGAGATCCTCAGCAAGGACCCGGGCCAGGGCATCCTCGGCACCGGGCACCACTCGATCATCCAGGTGCCGGGCACCGACGACTGGTACGTGGCGTACCACCGGTTCGCCGTCCCGGGCGGCGACGGCACCCACCGGGAGACCACCATCGACCGGCTGTACTTCGCCGACGACGGCACCGTCATCCCGGTGGTGCCGACGTTGAGCGGTGTCGAGCCGCTGCGGTACCGGGGCGGGCAGCCACGGCTGCGGATCACCGACCCGGGCACCGACGGGTGGTACGGCGCGAACGCCGCCCTCACCCTCGCCCACGGCGAGCTGATCCGGCTGGTGGAGTACCAGATCGACGGGGAAGGCTGGTTCCCGTACCGGGAGCCGGTGGCCCTGCCGGCGGGCCGGCACACGGTGCGGTACCGGGCACAGGGGGTCAACCTGTTCTGGAGCGAGCCGTGGTCGGTGCCGGTCCGGGTGGACCGGGTCGCGCCGACCGCCGGGGCGGCCCTGGTCGACCGCAGCCTGGTCGTCACCGGCCGGGACACCGATTCCGGGGTGGCCCGGGTCGAGTACCGGCTCGACGGCGGGGAGTGGACCACCTGGACCGGGCCGGTGCCGCTGGACGAGCGGGCCCACGGGGTGCGCTACCGCGCGGTCGACGTGGCCGGCAACGTCAGCGAGGTGGGCGTCCTGCGGATCCCCGCGGTCCGCTAGCCGCCACCGGAGACGCGCCGCCCGACCGGAACCCCGGTCGGGCGGCGCGTCCACGTGTCCGGGCCACCGTCGACGTCGCCGGCCGCCCCCACGTGAGCGTCCCCTCAGGACATGATGGGGCGGTGACGTGCGACGACACGTCGTCGTGTGCGCCGACACCCCTCGCGAGGAGAGCCCGGATGACCGCGCAGTTCCCGTTCGTCCCCACCGACCACCCGACCCCGCCACGGACCCGGGAGGAGATCCTGGCCGACCCCGGCTTCGGCCGGTACTTCACCGACCACATGGCGACCGCCGTGTGGTCGGCGGACGCCGGTTGGCACGACCACCGGGTGGGTGCGCTGGAACCGTTCACCCTCCATCCCGGCGCGGCGGTCCTGCACTACGCGCAGGAGATCCTCGAAGGGCTCAAGGCGTTCCGGCACGCCGACGGCAGCATCTGGCTGTTCCGCCCGGAACTCAACGCGCGCCGGTTCGCCGCGTCGGCCCGTCGGCTGGTCCTGCCCGAGCTGGACGAGGAGACCTTCGTCGAGAGCGTGGCCGCGCTGGTCCGCGCGGACGAGGCCTGGGTGCCGCCGTACGGGGGTGAGCAGAGCCTCTACCTGCGTCCGTTCATGTTCGCCGCGGAGGCGTTCCTCGGGGTGCGCCCGGCCCGCCAGGCCACCTACTGCGTGCTGGCCTGCCCGGCGGGGTCGTACTTCCCAGACGGGGTCACCGGCGTCACGCTCTGGGTCAGCACCACCTACAGCCGGGCGTCGATCGGGGGCACCGGCGCGGCCAAGTGCGGCGGCAACTACGCGGCGAGTCTGGCCCCGCAGCGGGAGGCCCTGGACCACGGCTGCGAGCAGGTGCTGTACCTGGGAGGCGAGGACCGGCGCAGCATCGACGAGTCGGGCACCATGAACGTCTTCTTCGTGACCCGCGACCACCGGCTGCTCACCCCCGGCCTGGGCACCATCCTCGACGGGGTGACCCGGGACAGCGTGCTGACCCTCGCCGCCGAGCACGGGCTGGAGCCGGTGCAGCGCACGATCGACCTGGACGAGCTGCGCGCCGGGTTCGCCGACGGCTCGCTGACCGAGGCCTTCGCGGCGGGCACGGCGGCCGTGATCACCCCGATCGTCGGCCTGAAGAACCAGGACTTCACCCTGACCGTCGGTGACGGGACGCCGGGCAGGCACACCCGGGAGTTCCGGCGGCACCTGCTCGACATCCAGTCCGGTCGGGCCGAGGACCGGTACGGCTGGATGCGCCGGGTCCGGTAGCGGCCGTCCCGGTGGCTCGCGGGGCTCCGGCGTCCGCCACCCCGTCGGGCCGGGCCGGGTGCCCGGCCCGACGGGAAACGGCTCACTCCAGCACGAAGGTGGCCTCGGCGTTGCCGGTGGCGTCGGCGACGGTCCGCAGGTAGAGCAGGCCGCCGCTGTGCCGCAGGTACTGGCCGGGGTAGTTGACCGCCTCGAACGACACCCCGGCGGAGTTCGACAGGCCGGTCCGCTGCGTGAAGCTGGCGTCGGCGCGGTACGTCGACGAGCCGTCGTCCCGCTCGACCCACACCTCCCAGTTGCGGTGCCGCAGGTGGTAGCCCGGGAAGTTGGTGGACTCCAGGGACACCGTGTTGCCGCCGGCCAGCCCGGGCACCAGGCGGAACTGCGAGTCGGCGAGGTTCGTCACGTTCGCCTCCAGCCGGGCCCGGTACTCCCAGTGCCGGACGAACCGGTCGGGCAGGTTGTCCGACCGCAGCCGGACCGGGGTGGCCCCGTCGGGCACCGGGATGCCGAAGTTCGGGGTGCCGTCGGCGTTCCAGTAGACCTTCTGGATCCGGGTGCGCCGGTTGGGGTCGCGCAGCGGGTCACCGCTGATGTCCCGGTAGTTGCGGTCGTGGTAGACGAGGATGTCGCTGAGCCCGTCCTCGGAGACGGTGAACGAGTTGTGCCCCGGCCCCCACTGGCCGGTGGCGGAGTTGCTGGTGAACACCGGCTGCGGCGACTTCACCCAGGACGACGCCCGGAGCAGGTCGCTGCCCGCCGAGGCGGTCAGCAGGCCGAGGCAGTAGTTGGCGTCGGTGGCGCTGGCCGAGTAGGTGAGGAAGATCCGGCCGTTGCGTTGCAGCACCGTCGGCCCCTCGTTGACCTTCACCCCGCCGCGCATCTCCCAGTCCAGGGTGGGCACGGCGATCCGGGTCGGTGCGCCGCTGAGCGTCCACGGGTTCGCCATCCGGGCGATGTAGAGGTTGGAGTTGGTGGCGATGCCCGGTTCGGCCTGCGCCCAGATCAGGTAGCGCACCCCGTTGGTGACGAAGGTCGAGGCGTCCAGGGCGAAGGTCTCCCAGGGGGTACGGATCTGCCCCTTCTCCGCCCAGCTCGCGGTCAACGGGTTCGCCCCGGTGCCCTCCAGGACGTACATCCGGATCGCCCAGACGTTGTCGGTGGCGCCGGCGGCGAAGTAGACGTACCACCGGCCGTCGATGAAGTGGATCTCCGGCGCCCAGATGTGCGCGCCCATGATCCCGCTGGTGTGCCGCCGCCAGATGACGGTCTCCGGGGCGCTGGACAGGCCCTGGAGGGTGGTGGCCCGGCGGAGCACGATCCGGTCGTACTCGGGGGCGGTGGCGGTCAGGTAGTAGTAGCCGTCGGTGTGCCGGACGATGTGCGGGTCGGCGCGCTGCGCGACCAGCGGGTTGGTGACCCGCACGGCGGGGGCCGCCCCGGCCGGGGCGGCGGCGGTCAGCAGACCGGCCAGCAGGGCCAGCACGAGCAGCGCCGCCGTCCGGGTCCGGCCGGGACGGCGGCCGGGCGGCGGGGCGGTGCGGGGTGTGGTGGTGCGGGGTGTGGTGGTGGACGGGACCGCCGACCGGGGGTCGGGTGAGGCGGACATGCGGTGCTCCTGTCGGGGGTGGGGGATACGCCTCGCCGGCCGACCACGGGGGCGGTCGGCCGGCGAGGGGGTACGGGTCCTACGACTTGGCCAGGTCGAACTTCCGGACGGTCACCGCGCCACCGAGGGAGCTGGTGGCGTAGTTGAACATGGCGAACCGGTAGCCCATGAAGAACTGCCAGGCGTTGTTGAGGGTGAACGCGGGGCCGAGCGAGGTGAAGTTCACCCCGTCGGTGCTGTAGGAGAAGCGGGCCTGCCGGCCGGAGCCGGGACTGATGTCCGCGTTGATCCGCAGCCAGATCTTCCCGCCGGAGATTCCGGCCCCGGCGACCTCGGTGCCGGTGTTGGTGGTGTTCCAGTTGCTGTCCATGGTCAGGTTGTTGACCACGGCGACCCGGGTCGCGCCGTTGTCGCGGCGGACGCCGATCCAGGCCGACTGGTCGCGCAGCATCGCCAGGCCGCTGCGGTCACCGTCGCGCATGGTGGAGTAGTCCAGCTCGATGGTCGCCGTGGACCGTGGCCCCTGGATCCGGTGGGTCAACGTGTTCCGGGCGTTGTACAGGTCGTTGGTCACCGTGGCGGTCTGTAGCCGCAGACCGTTGTTGACCGACCACCTGGTGTTGTCCGGGTTGTGGTTCCACTCGTACTGCGGGCCGAGGGTGGTGCCGGCGAACGTGTCGGTGCCGATCATCGGTTTGACGGTCCTCGGTGGCCGTGGCACGTTCGGGTACGGGTAGGACGCGCCCCAGGTGTTGTTGACCAGCTGGAGGACGGGCCAGCCACTGGAGTTCCAGGTGACCGGGGCGAGCACGGGCACCCGGCCGCCGGGGTAGGCGTCCACGAACCCCATGTAGTACCAGTCCCCGTTCTGCGTCTGCACCATGCCGCCCTGGTGCGGCACGCCACCGCCGGCGATGGGCCCCGGCAGGTTCAGCAGCACCTGTTGCATGGTGTACGGCCCGAACGGGTTCGACGCCTTGAGGATGTACTGACCGTTGGCCGGTCGGGTGAGGAAGATGTAGTAGCTGCCGTTGCGCTTGTAGAACCGGGCTCCCTCCAGGGTGCCCACGCTCGACGGGGTGGTGAACACCTGCTGGGAGCGGACCTGGGTCTTCCCGTCGGCGGAGAGCTGCGCGACGCTGATGTTCGTGTTGCCGTACGCGACGTACATGGTGTCGTTGTCGTCGACGAGGAGCCCCGCGTCGTAGTAGCAGCTGTTGAGGGTGGTGTGCCGGGTCCACGGCCCCTCGGCCGACGGCGCGGTGTAGATGTAGGTCTTGCTGAAGTCGACGCAACCGCCCCAGTAGAACGTCTTGTTGCTCTTACGGTAGCCCAGGAACGACGCCCAGATCCCGTCGACGTACGCCCGGCCGCCGGACATGTCGTACTTCTGGCCGAAGTCCAGCTTGGGTACCGAGTGGCCGGCGAACTCCCAGTTGACCAGGTCGTAGGAGCGCAGCACGGGGGCGCCGGGGGAGTAGTGCATGGTCGACGCGGAGTAGTAGTAGGTGTCGTCCACCCGCAGGATGTCGATGTCCGCGAAGTCCTGCCAGAGCACCGGGTTGGCGAAGGTCGACGAGGGCGGCCACTGCCCCGGCGGCGGGGTGGTGGGCGGTGGCGTGGTCGGGGGCGGCGTGGTCGGCGGTGGCGTGGTGGGCGGTGGCGTGGTCGGCGGGGGTGTGGTCGGCGGTGGGGTGGTGGGGTTCGTGCCGCCGGTGCACACGGTGCCGTTGAGGGTGAAGCTCGTCGGCTTCGGGTTGCTGCCGTTCCACGAACCGTTGAATCCGAACGACACGTTGGCGCCGGTGGCGATGGCCGCGTTGTAGCTGACGTTGCGGGCGGTCACCTGCGCTCCCGACTGGGTGACGGTGGCGTTCCACGCCTGGGTGACCTGCTGCCCGGCCCCGTACGACCAGGTCAAGGTCCAGCCGTCGATCGGGTCGCCGAGGTTGGTGACGGCCACGTTCGCGCCGAAGCCGCCGCCCCACTCGGACGAGACGGTGTAGTCGACGGCGCAGCCGGCCGCCGCGGCCTCGGCGGGCAGGGCGACGGCTGTTCCGGCGGCTATCAGGCCGGCGGCCAGGAACAGCCGCGCGGGCATCGTTCTGGTGAGTCGCATGCGGTACTCCTACTGGGGGTGGTGGGAGCCGGTGGTGGAGGAACGTCGGGCACCGGTGCCCGGCACCGGTGCCCGACGGTGGATCAGGCGACCGTGCAGGCGGTGCCGTTGAGGGTGAACGAGGACGGTCGGCCGGCGTTGCCGGTGTGGTCTGCCTGGAAGCCGACGTCGACCGAGGTGTTCGGCGCGATGGTGCCGTTGTAGGAGACGTTGCGGGCGGTCACCGCCCCGCTGGCCGGCGAGTAGGTGGCGTTCCACCCGGCGGTGATGGTCTGCCCGCCCGGCAGGGTGAACGCCAGCGCCCAGCCGTTGACCGTCGTGCTGCTGGTGTTGGTGACGCTGATCGAGGCGGTGAGCCCCGAGTTCCAGGCGTTGACCGTGTACGCGACCCGGCAGCCCGCCGCGGGCGGCGGCGTGGTGGGCGGTGGGGTGGTCGGCGGCGGCGTGGTGGGTGGCGGCGTGGTCGGCGGGGCGGTGGTCGGCGGGGTGGTCGGGGTGTTGCCGCCGAGGCTGCCCGGCACCGCCCGCAGCGCGTTGTACCAGGTGGTGGCCATCTTGCGGTAGCCGGTGGCGTTCGGGTGGATGCCGTCGGCCAGGTCGCCGGTGCCCACCGCGCTGAACATGTCCACCAGGTGCACCCGCTTGCCGGCGCTGACCTTGCTCTGCACGATCCCGGGGATCGCCGCGTTGAAGGTGCGGACCGCCGACTCGGTGCCGTTGCGCGGGATGATGGTGGCGACGAAGACGTCCGCGTTCGGGGCGGTGTTGGTGATCTTGTCGATCAGGGTGGAGAGCCGGGCCGGGGCGCCGGAGGCGTTGTACATGTCGTTGGTGCCGATGTGCAGCAGCACCGTGCGCGGGGTGGTGTTGCGCAGCCAGTTCACCACGTTGGCGTCGATCTGCGCGATGGTCCAGCCGGAGTGGCCCTCGTGGTCGTGGTCGCCCAGGTTGGACGGACCGTTGAACATCGAGCCGACGAAGTCGACCCGGTAGCCGTCGGCGACCAGCCGCTGCCACAGCTCGATCCGGTAGCCCCCGGGGACGTTGAAGCCGTCGGTGATCGAGTCACCGAGGGGCATCACCCGTACCCCGCCGTTGGACTCGGCGCTCGCGGGGGCGGTCACCACCGAGCCGGTGGCGACCACGGCCACCAGGGCGGCGGTGGCCAGACCCAGCAGGCGCAGACCGCGCCGCAGGGGGGTCAGCCGGGGGCCGACGACGGTGGCCCGGTCGGTGCCGGGCGGGCCGGCGGTCGGGAAACGGCGGCGGACGGACGGGGGCGGGCCGGATGGCGGGCAGCTCGTGCTGCTCATGGAGACTCCCTGTGGTGGCGTGCGGGTGCGCGGTGCGGGCGGTGCGGCACGGCGGCCGTCCCGGAACGGTGCCGTCTCGCCCGGCTCGTGGACGACGGGAGTGCCTCGGCTGCCGGCTCACCAGGGCGGGCCGACCGCGGTGTCCCGGCGGCTCTCCTGGGGTGATGACGGGCGAGGTGCGCCGCGCGCAACGACCAGGAACCCGGACCCGTGGCCGGTCGTGGACGCCGTGTGCCGACGGTCACCGACTCCCCGGAGGGGACTGACCGGTGAGGCACGGCGGGAACGTGCCCTGCGCTACCGCCGGGTGCACCATATCGTGTTATCGCTAACAACGGCAACCGATCGGTACGCGACGATGTCCGGGTGGGTGGTCAGGGTCGTCGGGTGCCGACCCGCGGCGCAGGCCGGGCCGCGGGTCGGTCAGCCCGTCGGCGGGTGCCCGGTGGGCCGCAGCAGCGCGTCGAGCCACCGCACCTGCCGCCCGACGTGCAGCGCCTCGCCGCCCTCGTGACCGTTGAACGGGTAGGCGTGCAACTGGACGGCGGGCCGCTCGGCCCGGCCGTTCGCCGCTCCGTACTGGTTGTGGGCGGCGAAGCCGGTGCTCGGCGGGCAGACGTTGTCCCGCAGCCCGATGCCGAAGTGCGCCGGGGCGGTGGCCCGCCGGGCGAAGGTGACCCCGTCGACGTAGGACAGCGTGTGTCGGACCGCCTCCTCCGCCTGCCGGTGCACCGCCAGGTACCGGGCGATCTCCCCGTACGGGGCGGCGTCGGTGAGTTCGATCCCGCGCTGGACGTCGCAGAGGAACGGCGCGGTGGCCAGCAGCGCCGCGAGGTCGTCGCGCAGCCCGGCGACAGCCAGGGCGAGCCCGCCACCCTGGCTGTTGCCGGCTGCCACGACCCGGGCGGCGTCCACTCCGGGCAGCGCGCGGACGGCCTCGACCGCGCGTACCGCGTCGGTGATCAGCCGCCGGTAGTGGTAGTCGTGCGGGGTGAGGATTCCCCAGGTGGCGGGCCACGGTCCGCCGGGTGCGCCGTGCGGGTCGGCGGTGTCGCCCGCGCCGTGCAGCCCGGACTGGCCCCGGTTGTCCATCAGCAGGTGCGCGTACCCGGCCACCGGCCAGGTCAACCGTTCGTGCGGCAGGCCCCGGCCACGCCCGTAGCCGGCGAACTCGACCACGGCGGGCAGCGGGGTGTCCACCCCGGCCGGACGGGTGTACCAGGCCCGCACCGGGTCACCGCCGAACCCGGCGAAGGTGACGTCCCAGGTGTCGACCAGGCGCAGGCCGGTCGGGTGCGGGCGGACGTCGACGAGCACCGGCCGGGTGCGCGCCTCGTCGAGGGTGGTCCGCCAGAACGCGTCGAAGTCGGCGGGTTCGACGACGTCCGGCGCGTACCGTCGCAGCTCGTCGTGGGTGGTCATGGGCTCCTCGTCGGGTCAGTGGCGGCCGGTGGCCGGCGGCGCGGTGCTCTCCCGGACGACCAGTTCGGTCACCAGGTCGATCCGGCTGGTCGCCACCGCGTTGCCCCGGGCCAGTTCCAGCAGCATCTGGGTGGCGGTGCCGGCCATGTCGCGCAGGGGCTGGTGCACGGTGGTCAGCGGCGGGTCGGTCCAGCCGGCGACCGGCAGGTCGTCGTACCCGATCACCGACAGGTCGACGGGCACCCGCAGGCCGAGCTGGCGGGCGGCCCGGAGCACGCCGATCGCCTGGAGGTCCGACCCGGCGAAGATCGCGGTGGGCCGGTCCGGTCCGGCCAGCAGCTCCAGCCCGTGGGTGTGCCCGCCGTCGACGTAGAAGCTGCCGTAGCGCACCAGGTCGGCGTCCAGGGGCAGGCCGACCTCGTCGTGGGCGGAGCGGAAGCCGGCGGCGCGGGCCTGGCTGCACAGCACGTCGCGCGGCCCGGAGATGACCGCGATCCGCCGGTGTCCCAGCTCCATCAGGTGCCGGGTGGCCAGCAGGCCCCCGTTCCAGTTGTTGGAGCCGACGGTCGGCACCGAGGCCGAGGTGGCGCTGTCGGTGTCGACGACCACGAACGGGATGCGGTGCTCGGTGAGCAGGAGCTGTTGCGGCGGGGTCGGGTGGCAGAGCACGAAGAGCAGGCCCAGTGGACGCCGGGCGACCAGGGCGTCCAGCCGGCGCGGTGGGGGCCGGTGTGCCCCGTCGAGTTGGGAGATGGCGATCCCGAGCCCGGCGGCCGAGGCCACCGCCTCCACCCCGCTCATGATCTCCATGGCCCAGCCCGAGTTGAACTCGTGGAAGACCAGGTCGATCTGGTCGATGCCGAGCGACCGTCGGCGGATACGGCGGCGGTACCGGTGCCGTTCGAGGCTCTCCTCGACCCGGGCCCGGGTCTCGGCGGCGACGTCGGCGCGTCCGTTGAGCACCTTCGAGACGGTCGCCACCGAGACGCCGACCTCTTCGGCGATGGTGGCGATGGTGGCCGAGGCCTGGGGGGTGAGCGGGTGGGACGCGGTCATCGAAGCCTCACCGGGCGCTTCCGAAAGTTTCGACGGACTCTAGCATGTCCACCCGGAAAAGCGAGCCCGATATCGATGGAGCATTTCGACAGGGGTGAATGCCCCTTCCGAGGGGAACGCTGACACATATCCGTTTTGAGACCCTTGACATGCCCCGTCGATGCCTCCTAAGTTGCCGAAAAAGGTAACGCGCTGTTTACGAAATTTTCGAGCCCTCCCCCGGTGCAGCCTGCCTTCCGACGCGGCGCGGGACGGGGGAGCGGTCGAAGGTGAGGGGTGTGGCATGAGAAGTCAGGTGCCCGTCGACGAGGGCCCGGCACGACGCGACACCCTGCCCTGGCGCGACCGTCGGCGCTCCCCCGCGGAACGGGCCGACGCCCTGGTCCCGCTGATGTCGGTGGAGGAGAAGATCGCCCAGCTCGTCGGCGTCTGGGTCGGTGCGGAAGCCTCCGGTGAGGGGGTCGCCCCGCACCAGGCCGACATGATCGCCGACGGCCCGCCCTGGAGCACCCTGATCCGGCACGGCCTCGGCCAGCTCACCCGTCCCTTCGGCACCGCGCCCGTCGACCCGGTCGTCGGGGCGCGCTCGCTGGCCGCCTCCCAGGCGCAGATCGCCGCCGCGAGCCGGTTCGGTATCCCGGCGCAGGTGCACGAGGAGTGCCTCACCGGTTTCGCCGCCTGGCGGGCCACGGTCTACCCGGCCCCGCTGGGCTGGGGCGCCTCCTTCGACCCGGAACTCGTCGAGGAGATGGCCGGCCAGATCGGCCGGTCGATGCGGTCCGTCGGAGTCCACCAGGGCCTGGCCCCGGTGCTCGACGTCACCCGGGACTACCGCTGGGGGCGCACCGAGGAGACCATCGGCGAGGACCCCTACCTGGTCGGAACGACCGGAGCGGCGTACGTGCGGGGCCTGGAACGGGCCGGGATCGTCGCCACCCTCAAGCACTTCGCCGGCTACTCCGCCTCCCGGGGCGGCCGCAACCTCGCCCCGGTCTCGATGGGCCGCCGGGAGCTGACCGAGGTCATCCTCCCGCCGTTCGAGATGGCCCTGCGCCTCGGTGGCGCCCGCTCCGTGATGAACTCGTACGCCGAGATCGACGGCGTGCCCGCCGCCGCCGACGAGGGGCTGCTGACCGGGCTGCTGCGCGACGAGTGGGGCTTCACCGGCACCGTCGTCGCCGACTACTTTGCGGTGCGCTTCCTGCAGACCCTGCACGGGGTGGCGGCCGACGCCGCCGACGCCGCCCGGCTCGCCCTGCGGGCCGGCATCGACGTGGAACTGCCCACCGTGGACGCCTTCGGTGAGCCGCTGGTGGCGGCGGTCCGGGCCGGCGAGATCGACGAGGCGCTGATCGACCGCGCGCTGCGCCGGGTGCTGATCCAGAAGATCGAACTCGGGTTGCTCGACGAGGACTGGCGGGAGCTGCCCGACGACCTGGCGGAGGTACGGCTCGACGACGAGAGCAGCCGGGACATCGCGGTGCGGCTGGCCCGCGAATCGGTGGTGCTGCTGCGCAACGACGGCGTGCTGCCGCTGGCCACCGACGTCCGGGTCGCCCTGGTCGGGCCGGTCGCCGACGACCCGATGGCCCTGCTCGGCTGCTACTCCTTCCCCAACCACGTCGGCGTCCGGCACCCCGACCACGGGCTGGGCCTGGAGCTGCCCTCGCTGCACGACGAACTCGCCCAGCTGGTGCCGGGTCTGGTGCACGAGCCGGGCTGCGCCATCACCGGCGACGACACCACGGGCATCGCCGCGGCGGTCGCCGCCGCCACGGCGGCCGACGTCTGCGTCCTCGCCGTCGGTGACCGCGCCGGCATGTTCGGCCGGGGCACCTCCGGTGAGGGCTGCGACGCGCCCGACCTGCGGCTGCCCGGCGTCCAGGCGGAACTGGTCCGGGCCGTGCTCGACACCGGCACCCCGGTGGTCCTGGTGCTGATGACCGGCCGGCCCTACGCGCTGGGCCCCGAGTACGACCGGGCCGCGGCCGTCGTCCAGGCGTTCTTCCTCGGCCAACGCGGCGGGCAGGCGCTCGCCGAGGTGCTCACCGGTGCGGTGAACCCGTCCGGGCGGCTGCCGGTCAGCGTCCCCCGCGACGCCGGTGGCCTGCCGGGCACCTACCTGACACCGCCGCTGGGCCGGCGCTCCGAGGTGTCCTCGATCGACCCCACCCCGGCCTACCCGTTCGGCCACGGGCTGAGCTACACCACCTTCGAGTGGTCCGACCCGGTGGCGTCGGGCGGCACCGCAGCCGGTGGACCGCCGGCCTGGCCGGTGGACGGCGAGACGACGGTCCGGATCACCGTGCGCAACACCGGTGACCGGGCCGGCACCGAGGTGGTCCAGCTCTACCTGCACGACCCGGTCGCGCAGACCACCCGACCCGTGGTCCGGCTGGTCGGCTACGCCCGGGTGCCGCTGGACCCCGGCGCGGCGGCGCAGGTCAGTTTCGTGGTACCCGCCGATGTCGCGTCGTTCGTCGGACGCGACGGCCGGCGCGTCGTCGAACCCGGCGACGTGGAGCTGCGGTTCGGCCGCTCCAGTGGTGAGCCGGCGGCGGTCGTGCCGCTGCGGCTGACCGGCGTCGAGCGGGAGGTCGGCTTCCGGCGGCAACTGCTCACCTCGGTGCGGGTCGAGCCCGCCACGACCGGCCGGCACGCCGGATAGGAGGCCCGGCATGACATCCGAGACGCTACGGCCGACGCCGCCGGCCCCGGCCCCGGCGGTCCCCGCCCCGCCGGCGCGGCGGCGGCGCCGCCAACCCTGGCGGCGGGCACTGCGCCGGGACTGGCAGCTCTACTCGCTGGCCGTCCTGCCGCTGGTGTTCTTCCTGGTCTTCCGGTACCTGCCGATGATCGGCAACGTGATCGCCTTCCGCCGGTTCACCCCCGGCGGCAGCGTGTTCGGCGAGTACTGGGTGGGCCTGCGGTACTTCCGGCTCTTCCTCGCCGACCCGACCTTCTGGCAGGTGTTCACCAACACCCTGGTGCTGGGCATGCTGACCCTGCTGTTCTGCTTCCCGCTGCCGATCGTGCTGGCGCTGATGCTCAACGAGGTCCGCACCCGTCGGCTCAAGCGGTTCGTCCAGTCGGTGTCCTACCTGCCGCACTTCCTGTCCATCGTGATCGTGGCGGCGATGGTGATGCAGCTGCTGTCGATCGACGGCTCGGTCAACCAGGTGGTCCGGGGGGTCGGCGGGGACGCCGTGCCGTTCCTGCAACAGCCGGGCTGGTTCCGGACCATCTACGTCTCCTCGGAGGTCTGGCAGACCGTCGGCTGGGGGACGATCCTCTACCTGGCGGCGCTCACCACCATCGACGAGAATCTGTACGAGGCGGCCCGGATCGACGGGGCGAACCGCTGGCGGCAGACCTGGCACGTCACGCTGCCGGGGATCCGGCCGACGATGGTGACCCTGCTGATCCTCAACATCGGGACCTTCATGGCGGTCGGGTTCGAGAAGATCCTCCTGCTGTACAACCCGTTGACGTACCCGACCGCCGACGTGATCTCCACGTACCTGTTCCGGTTGGGCTTCGAGTCCAGCAACTTCAGCTACGCCGCCGCCATCGGCCTGTTCGAGGCGGTGATCGGGCTGATCCTGGTGCTGGGCGCCAACACCATCTCCCGGCGCACGGTGGGGACGAGCCTGTGGTGACCGTGGCACCCGGCACGGCCGGACCGAAGACCCCGGCCGCCCGGCGTCCCCGCCGCCGCCGGGGGATCCGCCCGACCCGGGGCTACCGGGTGTTCCAGGCGGTCAACGGGATCGTGCTGACCCTCGTGGTGATCGTGACGCTCTACCCGTTCGTCAACATCGTGGCCCGCTCGCTCAGCGACGAGGCACCGATCATCGCGGGCAAGGTCAACCTCGTCCCGCAGGGCTTCAACCTCACCTCCTACCGGCTGGTGATGTCCGACCCGATGTTCTGGACCAACTACCGCAACACGGTGGTCTACACGGTCGTGGCCACCGCCATCTCGATCGTGCTGACCACCTGCTACGCCTACGTGTTGTCCAAGCACCACCTCCGGGGACGCGGGGTGCTCATCGGCATCGCCGTGTTCACCATGTTCTTCTCCGGCGGGCTGATCCCCAACTACGTGCTGATCACCAGCCTGGGGATGAAGAACAGCATCTGGGCGGTGGTGCTGCCCAACGCGATCAACGTGTTCAACCTGCTGGTGATGAAGGCGTTCTTCGAGAGCCTGCCGGTCGAGCTGGAGGAGGCCGCCGCCGTCGACGGGCTGAGCACGTACGGCACCCTGCTGCGGATCGTGCTGCCGCTGTCCAAGGCGATCATCGCGACGATGCTGCTGTTCTACGCGGTGTCCTTCTGGAACTCCTGGTTCACCGCCTTCCTCTACCTGGACCAGCAGGATCTGCTCCCGGTCACGGTCTATCTGCGCAACCTCATCGCCGGGGCGACCGGGGCGCAGTCGGCCGGCGGCGTCGCCGAGTCCGACGCGGTGCAGGCGGCGGCCACCATCCAGTCCGTGACCATCGTGCTCACCACCCTGCCGATCCTCGCGGTCTACCCCTTCATCCAGCGGTTCTTCGTGTCCGGCGTGATGCTCGGCGCGGTCAAGGGGTAGCCCGGCCCAGCTCCATCCCCGCACCACACACACCCTCGAAAGGACGAGCCGTGTTCCACAGAACGTGGCGCCGGATGGCGATAGCCACTGCCGGGCTGCTCACCCTCACCCTCCTCGGGGCCTGCTCCGAGGACGCCGCGGAGGGCAAGGACCTCGACGGCAACCGCGTCGGCGCGATGGCCGACTTCGGCTCCGGCAAGCAGTTCAAGGCCACCGAGCCGCTCTCCTTCTCCATCCTCTACAACAACCACCCGAACTACCCGCTCAAGGAAGACTGGCTGTTCTGGTCGGAGCTGACCAAGCGGACCAACGTCAAGCTCGATCCGGTGGCCGTTCCGCTGAGCGACTACGAGCAGAAGCGCAGTCTGCTGATCGGCGCCGGGGACGCCCCGCTGATCATCCCGAAGACCTACCACCCGGCCGAGAACGCCTTCGTCTCCTCCGGCGCGATCCTCCCGGTGAGCGACTACCTCGACCTGATGCCCAACCTCAAGGACAAGATCGCCAAGTGGAACCTCCAGCCGGAGTTCGACACGCTGCGACAGTCCGACGGCAAGTTCTACCTCCTCCCCGGCCTGCACGAGAAGCCGTGGGCGGAATACTCGATCGCGATGCGCACCGACATCCTCCAGCAGCTCAACCTCCAGATCCCCAAGACCTGGGACGAGCTGTACACCGTGCTGAAGGCGATGAAGGCGCGCTACCCGGACTCCTACCCCTTCTCGGACCGGTGGAACAAGCCCAATCCGGGCGGGGCGCTGCTGAGCATCGTCGGCGCCGCGCACGGCATCCGGACGGGCTGGAGTTACAACCCCGCCACCTGGGATCCGGCGGCCGGCAAGTTCGTCTACACCGGTGCCACCGAGCAGTACAAGCAGGTCATCCAGTACCTCAACAAGCTGGTGGCCGAGAAGCTGCTCGACCCGGAGAGCTTCACCCAGACCGATGAGCAGGCCCGGCAGAAGCTCGCCAACGGCAAGTCCTTCGTCATCGGCAGCAACGCCCAGACGCTGGTCAACGACTACCGTCCCGACCTGGCCAAGACCCAGCCGAACGCCAAGCTGGTCAAGATCCCGCAGCTGATCGGCCCGGCCGGCGAGATCAACCCGTCCAGCCGGCTGGAGAACGGCATCATGATCTCCAGGAAGGCCCGGGACAGCAAGAACTTCGTGGCGATGATGCAGTTCATCGACTGGCTGTACTACTCCGAGGCCGGCGAGGAGTTCGCCAAGTGGGGCGTCGAGGGCACCACCTTCACCAAGGACGCCGCCGGCAAGTACACCCTGGCCCCCGACGTCGACATGATCGGGCTCAACCCCAAGGGCACCAAGCACCTGCAGAAGGACTTCGGCTTCGGCAACGGGGTGTTCGCCTACGGCGGCAAGCTCGACCTGGTGCAGTCCTTCTTCTCCCCGGAGGAGATGGAGTTCCAGAAGGTGATGAACGCCCGCAAGCCGCTGCCGGTGGACCCGCCGGCCCCGCTCACCGACGAGGAACGGGAACAGGTGTCGCTGTGGGAGACCCCGCTGAAGGACCACGTCGTCCAGAACTCGCTGAAGTTCATCCTCGGCCAGCGGCCCCTCACCGAGTGGGACGCCTACGTCGGTGAGCTGAAGGCCAAGAACTCCGAGCAGTACATCGGGGTGGTCAACAAAGCGTACGAGCGGTTCAAGAAGGACAACGGCTGACCGTCCCGGTCCGGCCGGGGCGACCGCCCCGGCCGGACCGGTCACCGACCCGGCGACTCCCGAAGGACGACGACGATGCGGACCACCGTTCCCGCCCACCCCGTGGGGCGGCTCACCGACGCCTGGCGGCAGTGCGTCGGCACCGGTCGCTTCGAGCTGGCCCTGCGCCGCGACTACCAGGACTCGCTGGCCCTGATCCAACAGGACATCGGCTTCCGGCACATCCGCGGGCACGGACTGCTCAGCGACGGGGTGGGGGTCCACCGCCCCTACCAGTACGGGGGCGAACGCCGGGTGCACCACTCCTTCACCTACGTCGACCAGGTCGTCGACGCCTACCTCGGGCTGGGCATCCGGCCCTTCGTGGAGCTGGGCTTCATGCCCGAGGCGCTGGCCTCCGGCGAGCAGACGGTGTTCTGGTGGCGGGGCAACGTCACCCCGCCCCGCAACTGGTCGGAGTGGGGCGACCTGGTCCGCGCCACGGTGGCCCACCTGGTCGACCGGTACGGCCTGGACGAGGTACGCGGCTGGCCGATCGAGGTGTGGAACGAGCCGAACCTGACCGACTTCTGGCAGGGCGCGGACCGGGACGCCTACCACCGCCTCTACGAGGTCACCGCGCACGCGGTCAAGGACGTCGACGCCGGGTTGCAGGTCGGCGGCCCGGCCATCTCGCCCGGCGCGGACGACTGGTGGGAGCCGTTCGCCGAGTTCGTCACCGCGCGCGACGTGCCGGTCGACTTCGTCAGCCGGCACGCCTACACCTCCGGCCCGGCCCAGCACGTGCCCTTCGGCACCCACCAGACCCTGACCCCGGCGTCGTCGCTGCTGGAGCAGTTCGCCGCGCCCCGCCGGCACCTGTACGGCACCGCCCTGGCCGACCTGCCGGTGCACATCACCGAGTTCAACTCCTCCTACCGGCCGGACAACCCGATCCACGACACGGCCTTCCACGCGGCCTACCTCGCCCCGGTGCTGGCGGCCGGCGGTGACCTGGTCGACTCCTTCTCGTACTGGACGTTCAGCGACATGTTCGAGGAGACCGGGGTGCCGACCGCGCTGTTCCACGGCGGGTTCGGGCTGCTCACCCACCGCCAGATCAAGAAGCCCGCCTACCACCTGTACGCCTTCGTGGCCCGGCTCGGTGACGAGGTGCTGGCACGCGGGACGGACCACCTGGTGACCCGGCACCCCGACGGTCGGATCGCCATCCTGGCCTGGGCGCCGGTGGACGTGACCGGCCGCGCGCCGGTGCCCGAGCGGCACCCACTGGCCCTGTCGGTGCCGGTGGACCCCACCCCGGCGGCGACCGCGCCGGAGGTCACCTCGGCCTTCCTGCTCCGTTCGTCGGTCAGCGAGGAGGCCGGCAACGCCTGGGCCGCCTGGTCCGAGATGGGCCGTCCCCGGTCGCCGCGTCCCGGTCAGCTCGACGCCCTGCGGGAGGCCGCCGAGCCGGTGCGCTCGCACCGTGCCCTGCCGGTGGTCGCGGGCCGGGTAGATCTCGACCTGACCCTGACCCGGCACGAGGTCACCCTGGTCGAGGTGGCCGCGGTACGCGACGAGACCCCGCCGTGGTGGGACGACGCCCGCCTGCTCGGCGAGCCGCCCCCGACCACCGCGCCGACCGGACCGGACGCGCGGTCGTGAGCGCGCAGACCTGGCGGGAGGTCGGCGACGGGCCGTTGTCCCGGGCCGCCGCCCGGGTGTACACGGTGCTCGTCGTCGGGCTGCTGCTGATCCTCGCCGTCCTGCCCGGCCTGGTTCCGCTGCTCCTGCTCGGCCGGGACGCCAGCAACCTGCCCCTGGCCGCGCTCTGCCTGCTCCCGGTCGGCCCGGCGCTCTCCGCCGCCCTGTACGCCCTGCACCACCAGCGACCCGACCTGACCGACCTGCGCCCCGCCGGGTGGTTCCGGCAGGGCTACCGGGCCAATCTGCCGCAGGCGCTGTGGATCTGGGGGCCGGTGCTGCTCTGGCTGACGGTCATCGCGGTCAATCTCAGCTACCTGTCCGCCGCGGCCGTCCCGACCGGCTGGGCGGTGCCGCTGGTCGGCGTCGGCGTCGGCGTGACGCTGGTCGGCGGGAACGCCCTGGTGATCGCCTCGCTGTTCGCCTTCCGCACGCGGGACGTGCTGCGGCTGGCGCGGTACTTCCTGGTCCGTACCCCCGGCGTCACCGTCGGCACCCTGCTGTTGCTGGCCGCCGCCGGGGCGCTCACCGTCGGTGTCTCCGAGGTGTTGCCGGTGCTGCTGGCCGGGCCGTTCGCCCTGGCCTACCTGCGGATCGCCACCCCGATGATCGAGATCGTGCGGAAGGAATTCACCGGATGAGCCTGCCCGTCACCGCCCAGCACGCCGCTGCGGGTGGACCGGCTGACGAGACCGCGCCGACGACCGGCGCGGACCCGACGCCGCACGCCGCCTGGCTGCCACCGGAGGCGTTCCGGGCCCTCGGGACACGCCGGGTCCTGGTGCACGGCGAGGGTCTGCTCGTCGACACGGCCTTCGCCGAGGTGGCGCGGGCCTGCGCGGAGCACGGCGGGTGGGTGGGCCGGTCCGACACCGGTCCGCCGGCCACCGCGGAGCACGGCACCCCCGGGCCGAGCCAGGCCGGCATCCCCGGGCCGCGCCCGGCCGGCACCCCCGGGTCGCGCGCCGGGGAGCCGGCGGCCCGTTCCGTCGACCTGGTGCTCGCCCTGCGCGGTCCGCACCCGCTGCCACCGGCGGTGCCGGCCGGCGCGACGGCGGCCCCGGCCGGCGACGACGGGCCGCTCGGCGACGAGGGGTTCCTGTGGACCCGGGTCGACGGGGTGACGGTGGTGCTGGCGGACGCGCCGGCCGGACTGCTGTACGGGCTGTTCCACCTGGTCCGGCTCGGCGAGGCCGCGTTCACCGGGGACCAGCCGGCGCGGGCGCACCGGCCGGCGCTGCGCCGCCGGATGCTCGACCACTGGGACAACGTGGCGGTCCACCCGGACATGGGGCAGGTGGAGCGGGGCTACGCGGGTGGTTCGATCTTCTGGCAGGATGGCGGCCCGCGCGGTGACCGGGACCGGCTGCGGGCGTACGGGCGGCTGCTGGCCGCGACCGGGGTCAACGCGATCTCGGTGAACAACGTCAACGTGCACGCCACCGAGGCGCGGCTGCTGACCGACCGGCTCGACGACGTGGCCGACCTCGCCGACCTGCTGCGACCGTACGGCATCCGGGTGCACCTGTCGGTGACCTTCGCCGCCCCCGTGGTCCTCGGTGGCCTGCCCACCGCCGACCCTCTCGACGACCGGGTGCGGGACTGGTGGGACGAGACGACCCGGCGGGTCTACGCCCGGATCCCCGACTTCGGCGGATACCTGGTGAAGGCCGACTCCGAGGGGCAGCCCGGTCCGGCCACCTACGGGCGGGACCACGCCGACGGGGCGAACCTGCTCGCCGGTGCGCTGGCCCGGCACGGGGGAGTGGTGCACTGGCGGGCGTTCGTCTACGACCACCGGCGGGACTGGCGGGACCGCACCATCGACCGGGCCCGCGCCGCGTACGACCACTTCGCCCCGCTGGACGGGCGGTTCGCCGACAACGTGATCCTCCAGGTGAAGTACGGCCCGGTGGACTTCCAGCCCCGGGAACCGGTGTCGCCGGTCATCGCGGCCATGCCGGCCACCCGGTTGGCGGTGGAGTTGCAGGTGACCCAGGAGTACACCGGCCAGCAGTGGCACGCCTGCTACCTCGCCCCGTTGTGGAGCGAGGTGCTGAACTTCCGGCCGTGGGGGCCACCGGAGCGGACCGTCGCCGACGTGCTGGCGGGCGCCCCCGGTCCGGAGCCCCGCCGCGACGGCGACCTGGTGGCGGTCGCCAACGTGGGCGACGACCCGTTCTGGTGCGGGCACCCGCTGGCCCAGGCCAACCTGTACGCCTTCGGGCGGCTGGCCTGGGATCCGTCCCTCGATCCCGGCGCCGTCCTCGACGAGTGGATCGACCTGACCTTTCCCGCGTCGACGGTCGGTGACCCGGCCCTGGTGCGGGAGACGCTGCACGCGGTGCTGGACGACTCCTGGCTCACCTACGAGCGGTACACCGCCCCGTTGGGGGTCGGCTTCATGGTGGATCCGGACGGCCACTACGGCCCCGGTGTGGACGGCTACGAGTACAGCCGGTGGGGCACCTACCACTACGCCGACCGGGACGGCGTGGGGGTGGACCGGACCCGGACGACCGGCACCGGTTTCACCGGCCAGTACCCGCCGCCCTGGTCGCAGGTGTACGAGTCGCCCGAGCGCTGCCCGGACGAGCTGCTGCTCTTCTTCCACCACGTCCCGTACGGCCATGTCCTGCACAGCGGCGTCACGGTGATCCAGCACATCTACGACACCCACTTCGCCGGGGTGGAGCAGGTGGGGGCGATGCGGGACCGCTGGGGGCGACTGGCCGGGCTGGTCGACCAGGGGGTGCACGACCGGGTCGCCGAGCGCCTCGACGAGCAGCTGCGCTGCGCGATCGAGTGGCGGGACCAGATCAACACGTACTTCTTCCGCAAGTCGGGTGTGCCCGATGCCCGGGGCCGCCGCATCTACTGACCGCCGGCCGCCCGGACCGGGGCGGGTCGTGCCGGCGGTGTCGTCGGGACGTGGCACGATCGCGGGGTGACCAGCAGACCGGCGGCCGAGCAGCGGTTGCGTGACCTGGCCCGGTTGCGCCGGGTCCGGGACCGGATCGACCGGGAGTACGCCCTGCCGCTGGACGTCGAGGCGCTCGCCCGGGGAGCGCACATGTCGGCCGGACACCTGAGCCGTCAGTTCCGCCGCGCCTACGGGGAGTCACCGTACTCCTATCTGATGACCCGGCGCATCGAGCGGGCGATGGCGTTGCTGCGCCAGGGTGACCTGAGTGTCACCGAGGTCTGTCTCGCGGTCGGCTGCGCGTCGCTGGGCACCTTCAGCACCCGGTTCACCGAGCTGGTGGGCATGCCGCCGAGCAGCTACCGGGCGCTGGCCGCGCAGCGGCCGGCGCACCTTCCGCCGTGCCTGGGCAGACAGGTGGCCCGTCCGGTCAGGAATCGAGAAGCACCGGCGGTGATTCTCACCTAGCGTGACGACATGGATCTCACCATCGACACCTGTGTCCTGCCGCACGACGACCCGGACGCCTCGCTGGCCTTCTACCGCGACATCCTCGGCTTCGAGGTCCGCAACGACGTCGGCGCGGGGAGGATGCGCTGGATCACCGTCGGGCCGCCCGGCCAGCCCGGCACGTCCATCCTGCTGGCCCCGCCGGCCGTCGACCCGGGCGTCACCGACGAGGAGCGTCGCACCATCGCCGAGATGATGGCCAAGGGCACCTACGGCTGGCTCATGCTGGCCACCCCCGACCTCGACGGCACCTTCGACAAGGTGCAGGCGGGCGCGGCCGAGGTCGTCCAGGAGCCGATCGACCAGCCGTACGGGGTGCGCGACTGCGCGTTCCGCGACCCGGCCGGCAACCTGATCCGCGTCAAGGAGCTGCGCCGACCCTCGACGATCCGGTGACGCCCCGGCTCACCAGGGGTGGACGGTGCCGTCCTCCAGCCGGTTGACCGGCAGGTACGCCGGGGCGTACGGGTAGCGGGCCGCCGCCTGTTCGTCGATGTCCACCCCGAGGCCGGGCGTCTCCGCCGGATGCAGGTAACCGTCGGCGTAGTGGTAGCCGTGCGGGAAGACCTCGTCGGTGGCGTCGGTGTGCCGCATGTACTCCTGGAGGCCGAAGTTGGGGATGGCGAGGTCGAGGTGCAGGGCGGCGGCCATGCACACGGGGGAGAGGTCGGTGGCCCCGTGCGAGCCGCTGCGCACGTGGTGCAGCGCCGCGAGGTCGAAGATGCGCCGCAGGTGGGTGATCCCGCCGGCGTGCACCACCGTGGTCCGGATGTAGTCGATGAGCTGTTCCCGGATGAGCTGGGCGGCGTCCCAGACGGTGTTGAACACCTCGCCGACGGCGACCGGGGTGGTGGTGTGCTGCCGGATCAGCCGGAAGCCCTCCGGCAGCTCGGCGGGGACCGGGTCCTCCATCCAGGTCAGCGCGTACGGTTCGAGGCTCTTGCCGAGCCGGGCCGCCTCGATCGGACTGAGCCGGTGGTGCACGTCGTGCAGCAGTCGCAGGGTGGGGCCGAACTCGTCGCGTACCCGGGCGAAGACGGTCGGCACGTGGGCCAGGTACCGCGGGGTGGACCAGGTCGCCTCGCTGGGCAGGGCGGCGTCGGCCGGCTCGTAGAACAGCTTGTCGGCGCTGACCCCGTAGGTCTTCGGCAGGCCGGGCACGCCGCACTGCACCCGCACCGCCCGGTAGCCGAGGTCGACGTAGCGGGCCACCTCGACCAGCACGTCCTCGACGGTCTCGCCGTTGGCGTGCCCGTAGACGGTGACCCCGTCCCGGGACCGGCCGCCGAGCAGCTGGTAGACGGGCAGGCCGGCGACCTTGCCCTTGATGTCCCACAGCGCGGTGTCCACGGCGGCGATCGCGCTCATCGTCACCGGTCCGCGTCGCCAGTAGGCCCCCTGGTAGAGGTACTGCCAGGTGTCCTCGATCCGGGCCGGATCCCGCCCGATGAGCAGCGGCACCACGTGGTCGCGCAGGTAGGACGCGACGGCCAGCTCCCGACCGTTGAGGGTGGCGTCGCCGACCCCGGTGACCCCCTCGTCGGTGACGATCTTCAGGGTCACGAAGTTGCGACCCGGGCAGGTCACGATGACCCGGGCGTCGACGATCCGCACACGGCCTCCCTCGGATGGCGACGAAGGCCGTCCGGTCCGCCTCGGGCGGACGAAGGCCGTGGTCCGTCCCGCGCTGGCGGGCGGTGGGCGGCGACGCCGGTGGCACCCGCCGTCGACCGTCCGGCCCGTCGCGCGGTCGCCCCGAAGTTTGGAACCGTCCGCCGAGGCGTGTCAAGGGTCTGCCGGGCCGAACGGATGTGACCGCTCACCTGTTCGACGTATGCCGATCGTTCGACGGCTGGTCGGGGCGGTGTGCGCGGACCCGGTGGCAGCGCTGCCGGAGATGGTTACGGCAGTGTTACACGGATGCGCCTTGACGGATTCCATGTGAGCGCTAACACTTGCCCCCAACGATTGAACGGAGAACGGCATGGATGCAGGCGCGAAGTCGCAGGACCGGTACGTCGTCGGCGTCGACTACGGCACGCTGTCGGGTCGGGCGCTGGTGGTGCGGGTCGGCGACGGCGCCGAGCTGGGCACGGCGGTGCACGAGTACCGCCACGGGGTGATGGACACGACGCTCGCCGTCGACGGCCGGCCCCTGCCGGCCGACTGGGCCCTGCAGGACCCGGACGACTACCGCGAGGTGCTGCGGCAGGCGGTGCCCGCCGCGCTGGCCGCGAGCGGCGTCGACCCCGCCCAGGTGGTGGCCGTCGGCATCGACTTCACCGCCTGCACCGTGCTGCCCACCCTGGCCGACGGCACCCCGCTGTGCGAGCTGCCCGACCTGCGTACCCGCCCGCACGCCTGGGTGAAGCTGTGGAAGCACCACGCCGCCCAGCCGCAGGCCGACCGGATCAACGCGCTGGCCCACGCCCGGGGCGAGTCCTGGATCGGCCGCTACGGCGGCAAGATCTCCGCCGAGTGGCAGTACGCCAAGGGTCTGCAACTGCTGGAGGAGGACCCGGAGGTCTACGCCCGCGCCGAACGCTGGATCGAGGCCGCCGACTGGATCGTCTGGCAGCTCTGCGGCGTCGAGACCCGTAACGTCTGCACCGCCGGCTACAAGGGACAGCTCCAGGACGGTCACTACCCGTCCCCGTCCTACCTGGCCGCGCTGAACCCGGGCTTCGCCGATTTCGTCGCCAAGATCGACGGGCCGCTGGCGCAGCTGGGCGCGCGGGCCGGCGGCCTGACCGCGCAGGCCGCGGCCTGGACCGGGCTGCCCGAGGGGATCGCGGTCGCCGCCGGCAACGTCGACGCCCACGTCACCGCCGCCGCCGCGCAGGCGCTGACCCCCGGCCGGCTGGTCGCCATCATGGGCACCTCCACCTGCCACGTGGTCAACGGTACCGAGCGGGCCGAGGTGGCCGGCATGTGCGGCGTGGTCGACGGCGGGATCAGCGCCGGCTCCTGGGGCTACGAGGCCGGCCAGAGCGGCGTCGGCGACATCTTCGGCTGGTACGTCAAGCACGCCGCCCCCGCCGGCTTCGACTCCCACGAGGCGTTGACCGAGGCCGCCGCGGCGCAGCCGGTCGGCGCGCACGGCCTGGTGGCGCTGGACTGGTGGAACGGCAACCGGTCGCTGCTGGTCAACCACGACCTCAGCGGGGTACTCGTCGGGCTCACCCTGGCCACCCGGCCGCCGGACGTCTACCGCGCGCTGCTGGAGTCCACCGCCTACGGCACCCGCATGATCATCGAGGCGTTCGCCGAGGCCGGCGTCCCGGTCGACGAGCTGATCGTGGCCGGCGGGCTGACCGGCAACAGCCTGCTGATGCAGATCTACGCCGACGTGACCCGACGTCCGCTGGGCATCATCGGTTCGGCGCAGGGCCCCGCCCTGGGCTCGGCGATCCACGCGGCGGTCGCGGCCGGGGCGTACCCCGACGTGCCGACCGCCTCGGCGGCGATGGGTCGGGTCGACCGCGAGGTCTACCGGCCCGACCCGGAGCGCGCCGACGCCTACGACGCGCTCTACGCCGAGTACCGCCGGCTGCACGACCACTTCGGCCGGGGCGGCGACGACGTGCTGCTGCGGCTGCGGGCGATCCGTAACGCCGCCCGCCGTTCGGCCGTCGCACCGTCGGCCGAGACCACCACCGACCCTCTGGAGGTGCCGGCATGACCCTCGACCTCGACGCCGAGGTGACCCGGCTGCGCGAGCAGGTGGCCACCCTGCACGGCGAGCTGGTGCGCTACAACCTGGTGGCCTGGACGGCCGGTAACGTCTCGGCCCGGGTGCCCGGTCGGGAGCTGATGGTGATCAAGCCGAGCGGGGTCTCCTACGACGACCTGCGGCCCGACAACATGATCGTCTGCGACCTGGACGGGGTGGTGGTGGAGGGCGACCTCTCGCCGTCCAGCGACACCGCCGCCCACGCCTACGTCTACCGGGCGATGCCCGAGGTCGGTGGGGTGGTGCACACCCACAGCGGGTACGCCACCGCCTGGGCCGCCTGTGGCGAGGCGATCCCCTGTCACCTCACCGCCCAGGCCGACGAGTTCGGCGGCGAGATCCCGGTCGGTCCGTTCGCGCTCATCGGCGGGGACGACATCGGCAAGGGCATCGTGGCCACCCTGTCCGGGCACCGCTCGCCGGCCGTGCTGATGCGCAACCACGGCGTCTTCACCATCGGGCGGGACGCCCGCGCGGCGGTGAAGGCCGCCGTGATGTGCGAGGACGTGGCCCGTACCGCCCACCTGGCCCGGACGCTCGGCACCCCGGTGCCGATGGCCCAGGCGGACATCGACTCCCTCTACGACCGCTACCAGAACGTCTACGGGCAGCCGGGGAGGTAACACCCCGACCCGTACCCGCCACCGGCCCGCCCCCGCGGTCCGGTTGATCCACCGCAACCCGAAGCACCACCCCTGGAAGGTCCGGCCTGTCCGGCGTGCCGCGCCGGCCGGTCCTCCCCGTAGTAGCACCATCCCCCACCTCATCCCCGTCAAGGAGTCTTCAACATGGCGAAGACCGGCATCACCCTCACTCGACGTGGCCTCGGCGCGATGCTCGCCGTCGGCCTGCTGGCCGGCGGACTCGCCGGCTGCGGCAACAGCGACACCGGCGGCGACGGCGACAGCGGCAGCAGCGGCGGCGGCAACAGCAAGCTGGTCATCGGCTTCTCGCAGGTCGGCGCGGAGAGCGGCTGGCGCACGGCGAACACCAACTCGATCAAGGAGTCGGCCGCCGAGGCCGGCTACGAGCTGAAGTTCGACGACGCCCAGGGCAAGCAGGAGAACCAGATCAAGGCGATCCGCAACTTCATCCAGCAGAAGGTCGACGTGATCGCCTTCTCGCCGGTGGTGGAGTCGGGTTGGGACACCGTGCTCAAGGAGGCCAAGGACGCCAAGATCCCGGTCATCCTGACCGACCGGGCGGTGGACTCCGCGGACAAGAGCCTCTACAAGACCTTCATCGGCTCGGACTTCGTCAAGGAGGGCCGGCTCGCCGGTGAGTGGCTGGTCAAGGAGAAGTCGGCCGCGACCGGTCCGGTGAACATCGTGGAGCTGCAGGGCACCACCGGTTCGGCCCCGGCCAACGACCGCAAGAAGGGCTTCGCCGAGGCGATCGCCGCCAACCCCAACCTGAAGGTCGTCGCCTCGCAGAGCGGTGACTTCACCCGGGCCGGCGGCAAGCAGGTCATGGAGCAGTTCCTCAAGGCCAACCCGAAGATCGACGTGCTCTTCGCGCACAACGACGACATGGGCCTCGGCGCGCTGGAGGCGATCACCGCGGCGGGCAAGACGCCCGGCAAGGACATCACCATCATCACCATCGACGCGGTCAAGGACGGCATGCAGGCGCTGGCCGACGGGAAGTTCAACTTCATCGCGGAGTGCAGCCCGCTGCTCGGCCCGCAGCTGATGGACCTGGCCAAGAAGGTCAAGGCCGGCGAGGAGGTCCCGGCCCGGGTCGAGACCGAGGAGACCACCTTCACCCAGGAGCAGGCCAAGGCCGCGCTGCCCAACCGGAAGTACTGACCGACCGGGAGGCCGCCGCGTTCGGCGCGGCGGCCTCCGCTTCCGAGGAAAGGTTCGGTGGGATGTCGGAGAGGCATCCGGTCCTGACGATGACCGCGATCAGCAAGATCTTCCCCGGGGTCCGCGCCCTCGACGGCGTCGACCTCCGGCTCTTCCCCGGTGAGGTGCACGCCCTGATGGGCGAGAACGGCGCCGGGAAGTCCACCCTCATCAAAGTGCTGACCGGCGTCTACGGCACCGATTCCGGCACCATCACCCTCGACGGCGACGAGGTGTCCTTCCCCGGTCCGATGCAGGCCACCGCCGCCGGGGTGAGCACCGTCTACCAGGAGGTCAACCTCCTGCCCAACCTGTCGGTGGCGGAGAACATCTACATCGGCCGGGAGCCGCGCCGGCTCGGCGCGGTCAACTGGCGCGAGATGCGTCGGCGGGCCCAGGAACTGCTGGCCCGCATCGACCTGCACATCGACGTCACCGAGCTGCTCGGCAACTACTCGCTGGCCGTCCAGCAGATGGTGGCCATCGCCCGCGCCGTCGACATCCGCGCCCGGGTGCTGATCCTCGACGAGCCCACCTCCAGCCTGGACGCCGACGAGGTGGCCCAGCTGATGCGGATCATGCGGCAGCTGCGCGACGACGGTATCGCGATCATCTTCGTCACCCACTTCCTCGACCAGGTGTACGCGATCGCCGACCGGATCACCGTGCTGCGCAACGGCCGGCTCGTCGGCGAGTACCTGACCAGCGAGCTGCCGCAGATCGCGCTGGTGGAGAAGATGATCGGCAAGGAACTGGACGCGCTGGAGCGCCTCGACGAGGCCACCAGCGGCGAGGACCGGGCGGCCATCGAGTCGGGCACCCCGCTGGTGGCGGCCGACGGCCTCGGCCGGTCCGGTTCCGTCGCGCCGTTCAGCCTCACCATCCATAAGGGTGAGGTGGTCGGCCTGGCCGGGCTGCTCGGCTCGGGGCGTACCGAGGTGGCCCGGTTGTTCTTCGGCGCGGACCGCGCCGACGCCGGTCGGCTCGCCGTGGACGGCAGCCCGGTGACGATCCGCAACCCGGTGGCCGCCATCGACCGGGACATCGCGTTCTGCTCCGAGAACCGCCGCACCGAGGGTCTGGTCGGCGAGCTGTCGGTGCGGGAGAACATCATCCTGGCCATGCAGGCGGCCCGGGGCTGGCTGCGGCCGGTGCCCCGCCGCCGGCAGGACGAACTGGTCCAGCACTGGATCAAGGCGTTGAGCATCCGGCCGGCCGATCCGGAGATGCCGGTGCGCAACCTGTCCGGCGGCAACCAGCAGAAGGTGCTGCTGGCCCGGTGGCTGATCACCGAACCGCGGCTGCTGATCCTCGACGAACCGACCCGGGGCATCGACATCGGCGCCAAGACCGAGATCCAGCGCCTGGTGGCGCAGCTCTCCGACGGCGGGATGGCGGTGCTGTTCATCTCCGCCGAGCTGGAGGAGGTGCTCCGGCTCAGCCACAAGGTCGCCGTGATGCGCGACCGGCACCTGGTCACCGAACTCACCAACGACGACACCCTCGATGCCGCCCGCGTCATGCAGGTCATCGCCAGCGGCAGTTCCCAGGAAGGGTCGGTGCCGGCATGAGCACCGTACGGGCCCGCGTCGCGGGCGTCACCAGCCACCGGCTGTTCTGGCCGCTCGTGGTGCTGGTGCTGCTGCTGGTGGCGAACGCCGTCTACCGGCCGAGCTTCCTGTCGGTCGAGCTGAAGAACGGCCACCTGTACGGCAGCCTGGTCGACATCGTCCGGCTCAGCGCCCCGCTGATCCTGGTCGCCCTGGGGATGTCCCTGGTGATCGCCACCGGCGGCATCGACCTGTCGGTGGGCGCGGTGGCGGCGGTCGCCGGTGCGGTGGCCTGCCTCTACATCAGCGAGCAGCCCGACCAGAACAGCCTGGGCGTGGTGCTCACCGCGGTGGCACTCGGCTTCGGGGTCGCCCTGGTGCTCGGCGCGTGGAACGGCATCCTCGTCGCCGGGATCGGCATCCAACCGATCATCGCCACGCTGATCCTGATGGTGGCCGGTCGCGGGCTGGCCCAGCTGATCGCCGAGGGGCAGATCATCACCATCAACAGCGGGCCGTACAAGGTGATCGGGGTGGGCCACCTGCTGACCCTGCCGTTCGCCATCGTCATCGCGCTCGCGGTGACCGTCCTGGTGGCGGTGCTGACCCGGCGTACCGCGCTCGGCATGATCATCGAGTCGGTCGGCGGGAACGCCGAGGCCAGCCGGCTGGCCGGCATCCGCTCCCGGCGGATCACCTTCCTGGTGTACGTGGTGAGCGCCGCCTGCGCGGCCATCGCCGGGTTCATGATGACGGCCAACGTCTCCAGCGCCGACGGCAACGCGGTCGGCCTCTGGGTCGAGCTGGACGCCATCCTGGCCGTGGTGATCGGCGGCACCGCGCTGGCCGGCGGCCGGTTCTACCTCGGCGGCACCGTGGTCGGCGCGTTGCTCATCCAGACCCTGACCACCTCGGTGTACGCCATGAACATCGACCCGCAGACCTCACTGCTGTTCAAGGCGGTCGTGGTGATCGTGGTCTGCCTCATCCAGGCCCCGGCCTTCCGGGCTCGGTTCCGCCGTCGGCGCAGCGCCCCGGTGACTCCGGTGGAGCCGGTCGGCACAGAGAAGGAGCAGGTTCCGGCATGACCACGACCCCGTTGGCCGCCCGTGGGGGCCGTGCCTGGTGGCGGGTGCCACCCCGGCACGTGCCGGTGCTCGCCACCGCGGCGCTGCTGCTGGTGATGTACTCCATCGGCGTCTCCCAGTACCGCGCCTTCTCCAACATCCAGGTCGTCTTCAACGTCTTCATCGACAACGGCTTCCTGCTGGTCGTCGCGGTCGGGATGACCTTCGTGATCCTCACCGGCGGCATCGACCTGTCGGTCGGGTCGGTGGTGGCGATGACCGCGATGGTGTCCGCCTCGTTGCTGGGCGACGGCCTGCACCCCGCCCTGGTGCTGGTGATCGCGCTGTTGCTCGGTCCGGCCCTCGGGTTCGCGATGGGCTGCGTGATCCATTTCTTCGACATCCAACCCTTCATCGTCACGCTGGCCGGGATGTTCTTCGCCCGGGGCGTGTGCACCTGGATCAGCACCACCTCGATCCCGATCACCGACGGGTTCTGGACCAGCGCCGCCCAGCACCGCATCCACCTGGGCGAGAACTTCGTCTCGGTCGGCGCGTTGATCGCCGTCGCGGTGGTGGCCGTGGCGGCCGCCGTGCTGGCGTACACCCGGCTGGGCCGCAACGTGTACGCCATCGGCGGCAACCAGCAGTCCGCGCTGCTGATGGGTCTGCCGGTGGGGCGTACGAAGATCGCGGTCTACACCATCAGCGGGCTCTGCTCGGCGATCGGTGGGATCCTGCTCTCCTTCTACACCCTGTCCGGTGCCCCGCTGATCGCGGTGGGCATGGAGTTGGACGTGATCGCGGCGGTCGTCATCGGCGGCACCCTGCTCACCGGCGGTTCCGGTTACGTCTTCGGCACCCTGCTCGGGGTGCTGGTGCTCAGCATCATCCAGACGTTGATCACCTTCGACGGCACCCTCAACTCGTGGTGGACCAAGATCGTCATCGGTGGCCTGCTGTTCGTGTTCATCCTGCTCCAACGCCTCGTCGGCATCCGCACCAAGTGACCCTCGCCAGTCCCACCGGAAGGCAACGCCCATGACCAACCCATCACCGGTCGCCGAGGTCTGGTTCCTCACCGGCAGTCAGGGCCTGTACGGCCCGGAGACCCTGCGCCAGGTGGCCGAACAGTCCCGGCGGATCGCCGAACGGCTCGACGCCGACCCGGCCGTCCCGGCCCGGGTGGTCTGGAAGCCGGTACTCACCTCCAGCGCCGAGATCCTGGCCGTCTGCCGCGACGCCGCCGTGCAGGGCGCGGTCGGGGTGATCGCCTGGATGCACACGTTCTCCCCGGCCAAGATGTGGATCTCCGGACTGGACGCGCTGCGGACCCCGCTGCTGCACCTGCACACCCAGGCCAACGTGGAACTGCCCTGGTCCGAGATCGACATGGACTTCATGAACCTCAACCAGGCCGCCCACGGCGACCGGGAGTTCGGGTACGTCCAGACCCGGCTCGGCGTCGCCCGCAAGACCGTCGCCGGCCACGTGAGCGACCCCCGGGTCGCCGCCCGGATCGGCGCCTGGACCCGGGCCGCGATCGGCCACGCGGAGATGCGGTCGCTGCGGCTGGCCCGGTTCGGCGACAACATGCGCGACGTCGCGGTGACCGAGGGTGACAAGGTGGAGGCCGAGCTGCGGTTCGGTGTCTCGGTGAACACCTACGGCGTCAACGACCTGGTCGAGGCCGTCGACGCCGTCGCCGACGCCCGCATCGACGAGCTGGTCAAGGAGTACGACGACAGCTACCGCCTGGTCGCCGCGCTGCGCTCCGGGGGCGACCGGCACGACTCGCTGCGCTACGCCGCCCGGATCGAGGCGGGTCTGCGCGACTTCCTCGACGCCGGGGGCTTCCGCGCCTTCACCACCAACTTCGAGGACCTGGGCGGGCTGCGGCAGCTGCCCGGTCTCGCGGTGCAGCGGCTGATGGCCGACGGGTACGGCTTCGGCGGCGAGGGCGACTGGAAGACCTCGGTGCTGGTCCGCACGCTCAAGTCGATGTCCGTCGGCACCACCGGCGGCACCTCCTTCATGGAGGACTACACCTACGACCTCACCCCCGGCCGGGAACTGGTGCTCGGGGCGCACATGCTGGAGGTCTGCCCGACCATCGCGGCCGCCACCCCCAACGTCGAGATCCACCCGCTGGGCATCGGCGGGCGGGAGGACCCGGTCCGGATGGTCTTCGACGCCCAGCCCGGCCCGGCGGTGGTGCTCGGCCTGGCCGACATGGGGGAGCGGTTCCGGCTGGTCGCCAACGAGATCGACGTGGTGGCCCCGCCGTACCCGCTGCCGAAGCTGCCGGTGGCGCGGGCGGTGTGGCGGCCCCGGCCCGACCTGGCCGCCTCGGCGGAGGCCTGGCTCACCGCCGGTGCCCCGCACCACACGGTGCTGTCCCAGGCCGTCGGGGTCGAGGAGCTGCACGACCTCGCCGAGATGGTCAGCACCGAACTGGTCGTCATCGACGCCGACACGACCCCCCGGCGGTTGGCCGACGAACTCCGTTGGAACCAGGCCTACTACCGCCTGGCCCGGGGTTTCTGAGCTGCCATGGGCCAGCAGCGGCGCGACCGCGCCGCGGTGATGAGCGACGTCGCGCAACTCGCCGGGGTGTCGCACCAGACCGTGTCCCGGGTGCTCAACAACCATCCGAGCGTCCGGCCGGAAACCCGGGAGCGGGTGCTGCGTGCCGTGCACCAGCTCAACTACCGGCCCAACGCCCTGGCCCGGGGGTTGGCCGGCCGGCGCTCCCGGGTCATCGGTGTGGTCAGCTTCGACACCATCCTGTTCGGTCCGGCGGCCACCCTGCTGGGCATCGAACGGGCCGCCCGCGCCGCCGGGTACGGCATCAGCATCGTCACGCTGGAACAGTTGGACCGCAGCGGCATGCGGTCCGCCATCGACGCGTTGACCGAGCAGTCGGTGGCCGGCGTCGTCGCCATCACCCCGATGATGACGGCGTCGGTCGCCGTGCACGGCCTGCCCACCGGCGTACCGGCGGTGGTGGTGGAGGCCAGCGGGGAGCGCGGTGAACTGCCCAGCATCTCCGTCGACCAGGTGGCCGGTGCCCGGCTGGCGGTCCGGCACCTGCTCGACCTGGGGCACGAGACGGTGTGGCACATCGCCGGCCCCCGGGACTGGCTGGAGGCCCGGGACCGGGTCGACGGGTGGCGGCAGACCCTGGAGCAGGCGGGTCGCCGGGTTCCACCGGTCATCGTGGGCGACTGGAGTCCCCGAGCCGGCTACGAGCTGGGCCAGGCGCTCGCCGCCCGCCCGGACGTGACCGCGGTGTTCTGTGCCAACGACCACCAGGCACTCGGCCTGCTGCGCGCCCTGCACCAGCGGGGCGCCCGGATTCCCGAGGACGTCAGCGTGGTCGGGTTCGACGACATCCCCGAGGCCGAGTACCTCTCCCCGCCGCTGACCACGGTGCGGCAGGATTTCGACGAGGTCGGCCGCCGGTGCGTGGCCGCGCTGCTGGAACTCCTCGACGGCACCGGCGCGAGCACGCCCCGGCCGCAGGTCGAGCCCGTCCTCGTCGTCCGCGCGAGCAGCGGTAACCGCCGCCCCTGAGCCGCGTCCGGGCAGCCGCAGCCGCTGAGCCGTCCAGGCAGCGGCAGTCGTCGCCCCTGAGCCCTCCAGGCCACGGTATCCGCCGCCCCTGAGCCGTCCAGGCGGCGGTTTCCGCCCCTGAGCCGCCCAGGCGGCGGCTTCCGCCGCCCTGTGCCGCCTGGCCGGACGGGCCGTCGTGGCGGCGTCAACGCGGGGTGCTCCGGCGAAGCCCGCCGGTGACGGCGCGGTGACGCGCACTGCGACAGGGTCGAACGACGACGCGCCGGGTGCCGGCGGTCGGACCCCCGTCACGGGCAGGCCGTCAAGGGAGACCCCATGATCAGGACGATGCTCCGGATCCGTGCGCGTCCCGGCGCGGAACAGGAGGTCCGGTCGGTCTGGCGGACGGCCGCGGAGCAGATCGGCGCGCTCCCCGGCAACCTGCGGCGGGACCTGTTCCTGGACGCGAACGACCCGCGTACCTTCGTCGTCGCCACCGAGTGGGCCGACGACGACGCCCTGCTCGACTACGAGAACGGCCCGGTGGCCGCCCGCCTCGCCGACGCCCTGGGTGCCCGGTGCCTGCCACCCACCGCCGACGACCTGCGGGTGATGCGCGACGAGCCGGGCGGGCACCCGACGCTCCTGGTGGACGTGGAGGTCACCGTGCCGGCCACCCGGCTCGCCGAGTTCCGGCGGGGCCACGCCGAGGTGACCGCCCGGATGGCCGGGGTGCCCGGCTACCTGCGCGAGGACCTGCTCCGGGAGCCCGGGACCGACGTCCACCACATCTTCGCCGAGTGGCGTACCGCGACGGAGTTCCACCGCTGGGTCGCCAACCCGGCCCACGCGCGGGAGGAGGCCGGGCCGATCGCGCCGTTCCTGCTCGACTTCCGCCGCCGACTGTTCCACCTCACGGCTCATCCCGGCACCGACCGGGCGGCCAGTACCGGTAGGGAGACCGACGTGCACACGACAACGGACGTACTCATCGTCGGGGCGGGGCCGACCGGGCTGACCGCCGCCGTCGAGCTGGCCCGGCGGGGCATCGACTGCCGGGTGGTGGAGAAGCTGGCCGTGCCGCCCGGCCAGGCGGACAAGGCGATCGGGGTGCACTGCCGCACCATGGAGATCTGGGCGGAGCAGGGCATCGTGCGGGAGGCGATGGACGCCGGGATCTGGCTCACCGGCAACGTGGTGTTCGTCAACGGCACGCAGACCCACCGGATGAGCTGGGAGCTGCCGGGACTGCCGTACGCGCACCTCGGCCTGCCCCAGTACGAGACCGAACGCCTGCTCACCGAGCGGCTGGCCACCCTCGGCGTCCGGCCGCAACGCGGCGCGGAGCTGACCGGGTTCACCCAGGGCGTGGACGGCGTGCTGGCCACCCTCGGCTGCGCGGACGGCAGTACGCAGACGATCCGGGCGCAGTACCTGATCGGCGCGGACGGGGCGCACAGCCGGGTCCGGGAGCTGCTCGGACTGACGTTCTCGGGGGGACTGGGCCGCTTCCCGCAGTTGTTCATGCTCGCCGACGTCGACGTGGACTGGGACATGCCGGACGGGCACCTGCTGCGCTTCCTGCACGAGACCGACGGCCGGATGGACGGCATGCTGGTCTGCGTACCCCTGCGCGGGCAGGGTCGGTACCGGATCGCGACCCTCGCCCCGCCGCGGTTCTTCGCCCAGACCGGCGGCCGGGACGCCCCACCCGGGTTCAGCGAGGAGTTGGCCGAACCGACCCTCGACGACGTGCAGACCGCCCTGGACCGGCTCGCCCCACCGGGCACCCGGGCGGCGAACCTGCGCTGGTCGTCGGTGTTCCGGATCAGCCACGGCATCGTCGACCGGTACGGCCACGGCCGGGTCTTCGTGGCCGGTGACGCCGCGCACCTGCACCCGCCCGCCGGCGGGCAGGGGATGAACACCGGCATCCAGGACGCCTGGAACCTGGCCTGGAAGGTGGCGCTGGCGGTCCGGGGGCTCGCCGCCCCCGGGCTGCTGGACAGCTACGAGGCCGAACGCCGCCCGGAGGGGGAGGAGATCGTCGGCCGGGCGGTACGGCTGGCGTTCACCGACGAGCTGGACCGCGCCGACCTGGAACGGCAGTTCCTCCAGGAGATGTCCCTGCTGCTCAACTACGCCGACAGCCCGTTGGTCGGCGAGTGCGTGACCGATCCCGACGCGCTGCGCGACGGCCCGCGCCCCGGTGACCGCGCACCCGACCTGGGCGGCCTGGCCCGGCGGGGGGTCGGGCACCCGCTGCGGCTGCGCGACCTGACCGGGGGCACCCGGCACACCCTGCTGGTCTACGCGGACGCCTCGGCCGAGCCGGCGGTGGTGGCCGCCGTGCCGGGGCTCTGTGCCGACGTCCGCGCCGTGACCCGGGGCGAGGTCGACGTCTATCTGCTGCTCAGCCCGGACGCCGGGGAACCGGGGCTGCCCGCGCCACCGGTGGTCCGCGACGCGGGGGGCGAGTTCCGGGTCCGCTACGGGGTGGCCGGCACCGCGCTGTACCTGATCCGCCCGGACGGCCACGTCGGCTTCCGCAGCCAGCCGGTCGACGCCGACGCGCTGCGCAAGAACCTGAACCTGGTCTTCGGCGGCGCGCGATGACGGCGGTGCGCACGGTGCTCGCCATGCGTACCCGGGAGGGCTGCGCGGAACGGTTCGAGGCGGAGTGGCTCTCGGCGGCGGAGCAGATCCGGCTGCTAGACGGGTGCCTGCGGCAGGATCTGGTCCGCGACGCCGACGACCCGCGCAGCTATCTGATCATCAGTGACTGGGCGGACCGGGAACGGTTGGACGCCTTCGGGCGCAGCGAACACCGCGACCGGCTGCTGCGGGTGGTGCGGGAGCTGCGCGAGTCCGCCGAACGGCACACCTACCAGGTGCTGCACAGCATGTCCCGGGTGCCCGAGGAGGCGAGATGACCGAGCCGCTGCCCGCGTCGCAGCTCTACACCGACCAGTTCGCCACCGACCCCTACCCCTGCCTCGCCCGGCTCCGCGCCGACGCGCCGGTCTGCCCGGTCAGCTCGCCCCGCTTCGACTCGTACCTGCTCACCCGGTTCGACGACGCGCGGGCGGCGCTGACCGACCCCCGGCTCTCCAAGGACCTCTACGGCCCCGGTCAGCACTACCTGCAGATCTTCGGCCCGAACTCGGAGGCGTTGAACCGGAACATGCTCAACGCCGACCCGCCGGAGCACACCCGGCTGCGCCGGATGGTGTCGCAGGCGTTCGCGCCGCGCCGGATCGAGGAGCTGCGGCCCCGGGTACGGCAGATCGTCGACGACCTGGTCGACGGGTTCGTCGGGCAGGGGCGGGCCGAGCTGATGCACGACTTCGCGATCCCGCTGCCGATGGTGGTGATCTGCGAACTGCTCGGGGTGCCCCGGGCCGACCAGGACCGGGTGCTGGACTGGACCCAGGTGATCCGTACCTCCGGGTCGTCGCGGCGACCACCGGCCGAGGAACGGGCGGCGGTCGGCGAGGCGCAGGTGCGGCTGCACCACTACCTGGCGGACCTGGTGGCCGCGAAGCGGATCACCCCGGCCGACGACCTGGTCAGCGCCCTGATCGACGCCGGTGACCAGGACGGCGGGCTGTCCGAGGCGGAACTGGTCGCCACCACCTTCCTGCTGCTGTTCGCCGGGCACCAGACCACCGCCGACTTCCTGGGCAACGCGACGGTGGCCCTGCTGACCCATCCCGACCAGCTCGACCTGCTGCGGGACACCCCCGAGCTGCTGCCCTCGGCGATCGAGGAACTGCTGCGCTTCGACGGTCCCCTGCCGGTGGCCAGCCCCCGGGTCGCCACCGAGGACGTCGAGTACCGGGGGGTGCGCATCCCGGCGGGGTCGATCGTGGGGGTGGCGCTCAACGCGGCCAACCACGACCCGGCGCACTTCGTCGACCCGGACCGGTTGGACCTGCGCCGGGTCCGGGGGCCGCACCTGGGCTTCGGCCACGGCGTGCACTACTGCCTCGGGGTCTCGCTGGCCCGGATGGAGGCCCAGATCGGGCTGGCGGTGCTGCTGCGCCGGCTCCCCGGGCTGCGCCTCGCGGTGCCGGCCGCCGAGCTGCGCCGGCTGCCGGCGGCGTCACCGTTCCGTGGCCTGCTGGAGCTGCCGGTCCGGTTCGTCGCCTCGGCCCCGCCGGTGTCCTACCCGCCGGCCCGTCGCCCCCGCCCCACCGAGCCGACCCCTACCGCCTGATCTCCGAGGAGCTTCGATGACCTTCCGCAACGTGATCGTCTGTCGCATGGTGCCGGGCAGTGAGCAGACCGTCGCCGACGTGTTCGGGTACTACGACCGGACCACCCGGCCGCAGGACCTGGGCGTGGTCGGGCGGACCCTGCTCTCCTTCCACGGCCTCTACATCCACCTGATCGAACGCGACGCCGACCCGAAGGTGACCGGGCAGACCCGGGGCCTGCCCGCCTTCCAGCAGATCGCCGAACAGATCGCCCCGTACGTGACGCCCTACCCGAAAGACTGGCGGAACCCGTCGGACTCGGTGGCGAAGGAGTTCTACCGGTGGACACCCGCCGAGCCGCCGGCCGGCACGGGTGAGCCGAGCCGGACGGTCATCGTCGCCCGGATCAAGCCCGGGGCGGAACCCACCGTCGCGCAGATCTTCACCGAGTCCGACGCCGGACCGCTGCCCGCCATGATGGGGGTCACCGGGCGGTGGCTCTACTCGATCGACGACGTCTACCTGCACGTGCTGGAGCGGGTCGGCGAGGAGTTCGACGGCGCCGTCGCCGAGCGCCACGACCAGCCCGCCTTCGCCAAGATCATGGACGATCTCAGCCCGTACATCAGCCCGTACGATCCGGACACCTGGGGCAGTCCGGTGGACGCGGTGGCCACCGAGTTCTACCGGTGGCGGGCCGAGGACTGAACCGGTCGGCCAGCGGGGGTCCGGCGGCGCGGACCCCCGCTGGCATGCGTACCCCGGACCTCAGCCGGTGGGCAGGGTCGCCCAGCCCCGGTTGAACGTCCTGCTGCCGTCGTCGTCCGGCCGGTAGTTGCGCTCGATGTTGCCGGCGGCGTCCACCGAGAACCACTGGACTCTGGTGCCGACCGGCACGGTCAGCGTCTCGGCCCCCTCCCGGATGCCCGCCGAGGCGTACAGGGTGGACCCGAACGTCGGCTTGCTGCCGTCGAGGGTGTAGAACACCGCCGCCGGCTCGCTGACGTCGAACCGGACGCTGACCGTGCCCTCGGTCGGGCTCGGGGCGACCGCCAGGGTGCTGGTCGGGCGCTTGCGGTCCTTGTCGTAGTCCCGGGCCACCCGCAACAGCTCGACCAGGCCGTTGCTGAACTCCATGGTCTCCTGGTGCGCCTCCTCCCAGGTGGGCTGGAAGCTGGTGCCGACCTCGAAGTTCCAGGCGTAGATGCCGTACCGGTACCAGAGCATGTCCCCGGAGTTGCCGGCCGCCGAGTACAGCACGTCGGAGATCGGGCCGGTCCGGGCCGGGGTGACGGCCATGTTGCGGTGCCGCTTGATCGCGGTGAGGATCCGCGAGGACGCACCCCAGAAGAACGACTCCTCGGCCAGCGTCGGCCGGGGCGCGGAGATCCGCCCCGGGGTGGCGTACGCGCCCGGCGACCACATGAAGTAGTTGCCGGAGGAGTGCAGGTTCATCGAGAACTTTATGTTCGGCCGCTGGGCCAGCCAGTCGACGTTGCGGTTCTCCGGCTCGGACAGCTCACCCGGCCCGGCGTACGTGTCGCTGGTGCAGCTCGGCGACGCCCCCGAGTAGCCGTCGAAGAGGCTGTACTCGGTGTAGTTGCGGTTGTTGTCCACCCCCCACGAGTTGCGGGCCAGCGCGTCGGTGGCGCCGCCCGGGGCACAGTGGTTGGTCATGTTGCGCCGCTGGGAGGCGTAGTCGTAGAACGAGTAGTGCCCGCCGTCCGGGTTGATCGACGGCACGATCCAGATGTCCAGGGTGCGCAGCAGCTGCTTGGTGTTCTCGTCGGTGGCGTGGTTGCGCAGCAGCCGCTCGGCGGTCTCGATGGTCACCAGCGGGGGTACCCACTCCCGGGCGTGCTCTTGAGCGTAGGCCAGCACCCCGGTGCGGGAGCCGTCGCGGTACTTGCCGATCCGGATGGCGTACACCGGGTGCGGGTCGCGGGAGACCCCGGCCGGGGCCTTCAGGTTGTCCGTCAGCGGCGTCGACGCGACCGGCGCGACCACCCCGGCCCCGGCGTCACCCCGGTAGGTGTACGCCCTGAGCAGCGTCCCCGCCTCGGCGGTCAGTGCTGCGGCGACCTGGGCGGCGGTGCTGGTCACCGCCCCGGCGGCGTCGGTGGCCAGGCTGACCCGGACGGCCTTGCCGGTCACCGTGACCGCGAGCGGCCGGTCGGCCGCACCCGGGTCGGCCAGCTCGACGGTGATGTCGTTGCCGCCCTCGTGCCCCCAGGCGAGCGAGTCGACCGCGACCCGGGTGGCTGCGGTCCCGCCGAGCACCACCTGTGCCTTACGCCGGTACCCGTTGGTCTGGTACGGCAGCTTCACCACCTCGGCGAGCTGCGGGTAGGCGTCCGCCAGCCGCTTGATCCGGTCGTACAGCTCGGTCGGGGTGAGGTAGCTGGTGACGAAGTCCTTCTGGTAGCCGGTGCCCTCCGGGCTGTCGGCCGGGATCGGCAGCCACTCCTTCACCTCGGCGACCGCCACGTCACCGGTGGGGCTGGTGATCTGGATGCGCTGCGGCCGGGCGGTGACGGCGGCGGCGCCCCGGTGGTAGAGGTAGACCCCGGCGTCGACGAACCGGGTGATGCTCTGGGTGCCGCCGGAGCCGATCTCGGTGCCGGGGCCGCTGTCCCGGGCCACGGTCAGCGTGCTGGTGGAGGTCTGCCCCTGGGCCCACTTGGCCTCGACCGAGAGCACCTGGTTGGTGCCGGAGGTGTAGTAGTCGGCCCGGATGATCTTCACGTCGGAGGTGGCGGCGCTGCGCTCCAGGGTCGCCGTGTACGCCCGGTTCTCGGCCCGGTGGGCGGCGATGGTGGCCTCCCGCTCGCTGATCCGACGCGCGGAGTCGTCGGCGTCGTGCAGCACGGCACCGACCCGGTAGCCCATCCGCTTCAGGGCGGCGACCTCGGTGGGGGTGACCACGGCGTGCACCACGATGCCCGCCTCGGTGGGCGTGACGTGGTGGTCGAGGTCGACACCGGTGGCGACCAGCGCGTCGAGCTGGGCGGTGCCGTCGACCGTCACCTCCACCACGTCGGCCTGCTCGTCGGCGGAGCGTTCGAGCACCGCCGGGGCGTCGGCCTCCCGGTCGGCCGGGGCGGCGGTGCCGGCGGTCGCCGGGCCGGCGAGCAGCAGCAACGCCACGCCGGCGGCCGTCGCGGCGGGTAACCGCCGCCACCGGCGGGGGAGCGCGGAACGGGACATCTCGGGCCACCTTTCCTCAGGAACGGGACGGTTCGACGGCACGCGGGAGCGCCCGCCGTCGGGCGGGATGCGAAACGGGAGGGTCGGACGCCGGCAGTCGGGCGACGGTGGGCGGCCGATCGCGACGGCCACCTGCGGCAGGACGGAGACCCGGGGGTCTCGGCGTTCGCGCGCAGCCGGCCGACCGGCGCCGATCCGGTCTGCGTGACGGGCGGGGGACGTACCTGGTTACGGTCGGTCGTGGGGGCCTTGCCGATCGGTGCGCCCATCCTGGCCGGACCCGCTCGGGTCTGTCAATGATCTGTCCGGCCGGACACGGGCTGTCACAGCGTGGCAGCGTCGGTGTCCTCTCCCGACGGTCGGCGGGCGTCCGGCGCGGTCAGGACGGGGCGCGGTAGTGGCCGGTGAGCCGGCCCAGCTTCATCGCCAGGTGCAGGCACAACCGCTCGTTGCCGTCCTTGAGGTCGGTGTCGGCGAGCTGCTCGACCCGTTGCAACCGGTAGTAGAGCGTGGTCCGGTGCAGGCGCAGCTTCTCGGCGGTGGCGTGGGCGTTCCCGGCCAGGTCGAGGTAGGCCTCCAGGGTCTCCAACAGCACCTGGTGGGCGTCGTCGCGCAGCAGCCGCTCCAACCCCGGGTGCACCCCGGCGACGTCGAGGTGCCGGTCGTCCAGTTGGGACAGCACCCGGTAGATGCCCAGCCCGGCCCAGGAGACCACCCGGCCCAGCGCCGGCAACTGGAGACCGACCCGGGCCGCCTGCACCGCCTCCCGGTACGACTGCACCGCGTCGGCCAGCCCCGGGCGGGACTGACCGATGCCGGTCACCGTCCGCTCCACCGAGGGCAGGCCCCGGGTCGCGTTGCGCAGCGCCTCGTCCAGGTGCTCGGCGACGCTCTGCGGGGTGGGGCGGCCGGCGATCCGGCCGCCGCAGATCAGCAGCACCCCGTGGTCGGGCCAGACCATGTGCAGCGACTCGCGGACGCCGAGCCACCGGCGGGTGGCCACCAGCGCCTGCTCCAGGGCGATCCGGGCCACCTCGTCGGGGTGCCGCCCGGCGGCCGGGGTGAGCTGCGCCACCACGGCGGTGGTGGTGCCGTCACCGGCGACGGTGCCCTCCTCCAGCAGCGCCCGGACGGCGTGCGCGCGGGCCTGCGGGCTCTCCACCAGCAGGGTCCGGGTGGCCTCCGCCTCCCGTTGGGAGGCCAGCTCGCCGAGCAGGTTCTCCCGGTAGAGCGCCAGCGACAGGTCGGTGAAGGCGCCCGTGGCGGTGGCGATGTCGGCGTCGGTCATCGACCCGTCGTCGTCGATGAACCAGACGAAGCCGAGCAGCAGGTCGTCGTGCCAGATCGGCACGCAGACCCGGGGGAGCAGGTCGAGGTCGACGTCGGCCGGGGTACGCACCGGCTCGCGTGCGGTGAGCACGCCCATCCGGCGGAACCAGGCGATCACCTCCGGGGTGGTCTGCCGCCGCAGGATCGACATCCGACGTACCTCGTCCATCGGACCGTCGTGTTCGCTGTAGACGACCACCCGTTGCCGGCGGTCCTCGATGAGAGCGGGTCGCCCCACCCGGGCGGCGACGGCGTCGACGATGCGCTGAAGCTCACCATGCATGGATCTCCCCTGGCTGGCTGCGCGATCGGGGTGCCCGGCAGCCAGTGCCTACCCTGTGCGGCCGGTGGGCCTGTGCGCAAGGTCCCTCCGGGATCTACCGACAAAAGGACGGCCCCGGTGGCGACTGTTCCGGCAATTGTCCGAAGAGCCACGGTGATCGACGATCGTAAGGTTCCGGTGCGGTGGGCAGCGGGCCGCCGGCGTGCAGGAGGGAAGGCCCGAGTGACAGCTGGTAGGCCCTGGCGGGGGGTGCTGGTCGCCATCCCCACCCCGTTCCGGGACGATCTCGGGGTCGATCTCGACCGGCTCCAGGAGCACGTGCGCTGGCTGGCCGACGCGGGTTGCCACGGGGTGATCCCGTGCGCTCCGGTGGGGGAGTACCGGGCGCTGTCCGACGACGAGCGGGCCGACGTGGTGCGGGCGACGGTGCAGGCCGCGCCGCCGGGCTGCGCGGTGCTGCCCGGGGTCGGCGGCTACGGCAGCCGGCAGTCCCGCCGCTGGGCGGAGCAGGCCGCCGCCGCCGGTGCCGACGCGGTGCTCGCCCCACCCCCCGACGGCTACCCGGCCGGCGACGCCGAGGTGGTCGCCCACTACCGGGAGGTGACCGCCGTGGGCCTGCCCGTGGTCGCCCACAACGACCCGCACGACACCCGGGTGGACCTGACCCCGGAACTGCTCGCCCGGGTCGCCGAGACGGACGGGATCGTGGCGGTCGAGGAGTTCTCCGGCGACGTCCGGCGGCTGCACCGGATCCGGGACCTCTGCCCGCACCTGGACGTGCTCGCCGGGGCGGACGACGTGCTGCTCGAACTGGTGCTCTGCGGCGCCCGTGGCTGGGTCGCCGGCCTGTCCAACGCGCTGCCCCACCAGGCGCTCCGGCTCTACGACCTCTGCGTCGCCGGTGACCTGGCCCGGGCGCTGCCGCTCTACGCCGAGCTGCACCCGGCCCTCGGCTGGGACTCCCGACCGGAGTCCGTCCAGGCCATCAAGCTGGCGATGGAGTGCGCCGGGCGGTTCGGTGGCCGGTGCCGGCCGCCACGGGGACCACTGGCCACGCCGGCCGCCGCCCGGCTGCGCCGGGACCTGGGCCGGGCGTTGGCGGCCACCGTCGACCCGGTCGCCGACTGCCGTCCGCGGTGAGCGAGCCGACCGCCGTCCGTGCCGGGCGGCCGGGTCGCCACCGACTGCCGTCCACGCCGAGCCGCCCGGCCGCCCACCGCCGTCCACACCGAGCGCCGGATCCGGCCGGTCGACGGGCCGGCCCGGGCACCCGGCCTGCGACGACCCGGTGCCGGTCCTTCAGGTGTCGGAAGCCGCCGGTCCACCTGCCGACATCTGCACGGTGACCGGCCCCGGCCCGTCCTCCTAGATTCGCTGCGCGGCCCGGCGACAGGTGCCTCGGCAGCCACCCCCGGGACACCACCGGAGACCGGACGCCGTGTCCCTCCCGACGAGAGGTGAACCTGTGCACCGTGCTACCCCCCAACGACCCCGACTGAGGCGTTCCGTGCTGGCCGCTGTCCTGGCCGGCACGCTCGTGGTGACCGGCGCGGCGCAGGCCGCCGCGGCCCCGGGCAACCCGGCCGGCGGCACCGCGCCGTTCCAGGTCCTCGACCCGCAGGCCTGGCAGAACCCGGACACCATGACCTGGGACGACTACCAGGCGGTGCCGGGCAGGAACTGGGCCGACCCGAGCGTGCGGGGCGCGATCCGCAACTTCAAGATCGCCCTGGTCGCGCTCGACTATCCGGACCAGACGTTCGCGGTCTCCCAGCGGGCCCGCTCGACGGTCTTCGGCAACCCCCAGTCGGTCGCGGCCAACATCCCCCGCGCCGACGTGCCGAAGTTCTACCAGGACTTCCTCAACACCCCGAACACCCTGAACAAGGGGCACACCCTGCACGAGTACTGGATGCAGGACTCCAACGGGCGCTACGGCGTGGACCTGGCCGGCTTCGGGCCGTACCAGCTGCCGGCGAAGTCGTACCAGTACGGGTTGGACAACAGCTTCAACCCGGGGGCCTGTCCGAGCGGGGACACCTGCAACAAGAACATCCGTACCGACGGCCTCGGCGCCTGGCGGGCGGCGGTCGGTGACGAGGTCGCCAACCAGTACGAGCTGGTCTTCATCCTCAGCGCCGGCCAGGACGAGTCGTCCACCTGGCAGGAGTTCGGGCAGATGATCTTCCAGAACAAGGAGGACGTGCCGGACTCCTGGGGCCCGCCGGACCCCAACCTGCCGAACTGGGCGAAGACCCGGTACGTGGAGTGGACCTCCTGGAAGGCGGCGGCGACGCTGTGGCCCAACGCCGGTGGCGGCTCCTCCACCCAGGGGGAGAGCTCCGGGATGGGGGTGTACGCCCACGAGCTGACCCACCTGCTCGGCATCGGCGACAACTACAACAACCCGTACGGCGAGCCGTTACGCCGGGCGTACACCGGCATCTGGAGCATGATGTCGCGCGGGTCGTTCAACGGCCCCGGCGGCCCGCACACCCGCTGGCAGATCCCGCCGACCAACGGCGGCTCCATGGGATCGCTGCACACCGTGCGGGACAAGCTCAAGATCGGTCTGCTCGGTGAGGAGCACGTGCTGCGGCTGTCCCGGGAGGCGCTGGCCTCGTCCGGCCTGGTCGTCGCCGAGGTGACCGCCCGCGCGGTCGACGCCGGCCCGAAGGGGCTGACCGGCGTGAACATCGCCCTGAACAAGGACCTCTCGCCGGCCTGCGCGGTCGCCACGAATCCCCTGTGCGACGGCGGCGGCTTCAACAACTACACCGTCGAGGTCGTCGACCGGATGGGGGCCGACTCGTTCACCCCGGACCGGGGTGTGCTGCTGAGCAAGACCAAGAACGCCGACAGCGCGCCGTTCCAGTGGGTGGTGGACGCGAACCCGCAGGACATCGACATGATCGACTTCTACCGGCCGGACGGCACCCCGCAGAAGATCACCATGGGTGACTACCGGCAGCTCTCCGACGCGCTGTTCCACGCCGGGGCGGACACCGGCAGCCAGTACGAGTACGTCGACCAGGCCAACCGGCTGCACTTCTACGTCATCGACCTCAAGCGGGACGCGGCCGGCTCGCTGTCGTACACGGTGGCGGTGCGGTCGCTGGACGGCACCGGGGGCCCGAGCAGCCACGGCGTGACCCTGGGCAAGGGCGAGGTGACCAGCGGCGGCAAGCCGACGAACCGGGGCGTGACCTGCTCGTTCGAGCTGACCAACAGCGGCACGTACTCGGCCGGCGGGCAGCAGCACCCGGAGAACGTGTCCGGGTACCTCAAGTCGGACGTCTACCGCCTCTCGGCGGAGGTGGCCGGCCGGGGCTGGCGGACCTGGTTGCCCAACCCGCTGGCCACCGCGCAGTTCGGCAAGTCGACCACGGTCCGGGTGTCGGTGGGCGCCACCGCCGCCGCCGCGGACACCGGCTTCGTCAAGCTCACCGCGACCTCGGAGAGCGACCCGTCGAAGACGGTGACCAGGCAGTGCCGGGTGGAGAAGTCCTGACCGGGATCGATCGCCACGTCGGGTCCGGGGCGGCACGCGTCGCCCCGGACCCGACGTGCGGCGGGGAGGAGACGACGTGCGGTTGTCCACGAGCGCCCGGCGCGGCGTCGGCGTGCTGCTGACCCTGCTGCTGGCCGGGGCGGGGGGATGCGGCGGTGCCGCCGACGAGGCGGAGGCGGTCACCCCGACCACCGTCCGGGTCCTGGTCCGCGACATCAACATCCGGGCCGAGGGGGTGGACTGCGCCGGCACCGGGCCTTACCAGTACTTCCACCACCGGGCGGCGTTCCGGCTGCTCGACCCGGACGGCGCGGCCCTGGTGACCGGAACGCTGCCGGCGGGCACGGCGGTGGCCGCCTTCGCCGAGGACCTGGCGGTGGAGCGGGTACCGACCTACTGCGCTTTCGCGGTGCCGGTGCGGGTGCCGCAGCGCGACGGGTACCGGCTGGAGGTCGCCGGCCGGGCCCCACTCGACCTGACCCCGGACAGCAGCGAGGGGCCGGCACTGGTGGCGGTGGTGCCGGCATGAGGCGGCTGCTCGCGCCGCTGCTGGCGGTGCTGGTGCTGGCCGGCTGCACCGCCGGGCCGGCCGCGGAACCCGGGCCGGCGCTGGCCGGAGGCGCCGCGGCGTTGCCCGGTCCGGTCCCGGTGGACCTGGCGCTGCGCCCGACGCCCGGCACCGCGCCGGCCGCGCCGGCGTTCACCGGCGCGCTCACCGACGGCACCCCGCTGACCGCCGCCCGGCTCTGGGCGGACCGGCCGGTGGTGTTCACCTTCTTCAGTTCCTGGTGCACCACCTGTGCGGCCCGGCAGGACGCGCTGAGCGACCTCGCCCGCCGCTACCGGGACCGGGTGGTCTTCGTCGGGGTGGCCGGTGCCGACCAGCCCGACGAGTTGCAGGACTACCTGCGCACCCACCGGGTGGAGTATCCCGTGGTGGTGGACGGGGACCAGACCGTCTGGCGGTCGTACGCGGTGCGGGAACCACCGGCCGTCGTGCTGGTCGCCAAGGGCGGGGCGCTGCTGCGGGGCTGGCCGGGGGGCCTCGACGCCGCCGCGCTGGACCAGCGGCTCGGGGAACTGGTGGTGGCCGCCTCCGGCTAGTCGACCCGTCCGGTGCGGGTGGAGACGGCGACGCGTCGGGCGTGGTGTCGATTCGATGGCGGACCGACCCCGCGCCCCGCGTCGCGTCCGGCTGCCCGCGTCCCGGGCGGTGTCGATGTTCGTGCTGGTGAGGACCGGGGGAGCCGGGGAGAGCGGGGCGTGCACGACCGTCCGGCCATCGGCTGCGAGTATCGGGAACTTTTGTTCGTGCGAACAAAAGTTTCTCCGTTTGAGGTCTATCTTTAGCCGTCAGCCACCGTTAGTGTCCGGTTCACGGACGTAACACGGTTGACACACCCCCTTGATTGACCAGTCATCCACCGGGCCACGCGTATTCGGCGGCGCAGGTCCTCCGACCCTCCAAGCAGGACTCGCAGTCCCCGCGGCCCGTCGGGCCGCCCTCGAAAGGTGGAACATCGTGAACGAGGAACAGCGCCGCATGGCCGCCGACCCCCAGTACCGCGCCCAGGTCACCCGTCGCCGGCTCCTGGCCGCGTCGGCCGGTGCCGCCGCCGTGCTCGGCGCGGCCGGGCTCCCGGTGCTCCAGACCAAGGGGCCGGCCCGCGCCGACGGCAAGTGGCGGGTCGACCCGCTCATCCCGACGCAGAACCGGGGCATCATCCTCTACAGCGTCCGGGACCGGATCGCCGCCGCGCCGGACGACAGCGGCGTGCCCTACGGCTTCGAGCGGGTGCTCGCCAGCCTGGCCGAGATGGGCTACAAGGAGATCGAGTTCGCCGGCTACAACCAGCACACCTCGATCCTCGGCCGGCAGATCACCCCGACCGAGATCCGCAAGATCCTGGACGACAACGGCCTGGTCGCCAACGGCACCCACACGTCGATCAACGCGGCGACCTTCCAGCAGCAGCTCGACATCGCCGAGGAACTCGGCATGAAGAACATCGGCACCGGAAGCGACCCGACCAACAGCGCCTACCAGGCCGACTGGGACGCCGCCGCCGACCTGTGGAACGAGCTGGGCCGGCAGGCCAAGGAGCGCAAGATGCGCCTCTACACCCACAACCACGACGTGGCCTACTCGTTCCTGCTCGACAGCGGCCCGCTGGACGCCAACGGCAAGCCGACCCGCTCGTCGGGCGTCCGCCGGCTGGAGTACTTCTTCGCCAAGACCGACCCGAAGTACGTCTTCTTCGAGTGCGACATCTACTGGGCCTACGTGGCCCGGCACAAGCACCGCACGTACACCAACTCGGCCGGTCAGCAGAAGACCTCGCTGTTCGACCCGATCCTGAACGTGGCCCGGCGTACCAAGCGGTTCCCGCTGTTCCACGCCAAGGACGGCAACCGCAACACCGCGCTGCCCAACGGCTACGAGATGATCCCGCTGGGTGAGGGCGACATCAACTTCCAGCAGTTCTTCCAGACCATCGGCGAGAGCGACTTCCACCACGCCAACTGGGAGATGGACACCGCCCCGGGTGGCACCGCCAACCCCGGCCAGTCGCTGGACTTCGCCCGGCTCAGCTACGCCAACATGGCCGACCTGACCATCTACCGCAACGACTGACCGCTCCGACGGCCGGACCACGGCCGCAGCTGGGCACCGCCGGTGGTCCGCACCACCGCCGGCGGCACCCGGGTGGCGGTCGCGTCAGCTGACGCGACCGCCACCATTCCCCCACCGACCGGCCCGGTCCCGGCCCGGCGGACCCGGACCCGACCGGCCGTCACCCCCGCCCGGCGTCGGCTGACCGCCCCCGACCGGCCGCGCCGGAACCGACCGGCCGCGCCGGTCCGGGCGGGCCACCCCCTCCACACCGCACCACCTCTTCCGACCCGTACCCCGGGCCGCGTCGTCGCGCGCCCGCAGCACGGGCCGCACGGCCCCACGGCCGTACGGCAGCTCCCCGGTCGGCGAACCGCACCGGGGGCGGGACGGCGTCGTCCCGCCCCCTAACCGGAGAGCGAGGCGCAGCACGCACCACCCCGGGCGGCCCCGGCACCCGCCCGGCGCAGGTAGCACATCGTCCCCCACCGGAGGAACCAGATGGCAAGATCGGTATACCGATGGCTCGCCGCGATCGCAGGGGTCGGGATCGTCATCCCGCTCGCCGCGACCGCCCCGGCGTTGGCCCAGCCGGCCCAGGACCAGACCAGCGTCCTGGTGTTCACCAAGACCGACGGTGAGCGACACGCCTCGATTGACAAGGGCGTCAACGCGATCCGCACCCTGGGTAAGGGCAACGGCTTCACCGTCGACGTCACCCAGAACTCCACCGCCTTCTCCGACCAGAACCTGGCCAGCTACGGCGCGGTCGTCTTCCTCAACACCACCGGCGACGTGCTCGACAGCGGCCAGGAGGCGGCGTTCGAGCGGTACATCCGCAACGGTGGCGGCTACCTCGGCGTGCACGCCGCGGTCGAGGCCGAGCCGTCGTGGACCTTCTACCGCGACATCGTCGGCACCACGGCGGCCGGCACGGCGTCGAGCGGGGCGGCGAGCGTCGACGTGGCCGACCGGGTCCACCCGGCGAGCAAGCCGCTGGCCCGGCAGTTCAGCCTGAACGACCAGTGGTACAACTTCACCACCAACGTCCGGGGCACCGCGCACGTGCTGGCCACGGTGGACGAGAAGACCTTCACCGGCGGCACCATGGGCTTCGACCACCCGATCTCCTGGTGCAAGGACTTCCAGGGCGGCCGGTCGTTCTACACCGGACTCGGCGACTCCGCCGACACGTACGCCAACGGCACGTTCCGCAAGCACCTGCTCGGCGCGATCCAGTGGTCGGCCGGCATGGTGCAGGGCGACTGCGGCGCGACGGTCAAGGCCAACTACGAGAAGGTCATCCTCAACGACGAGCCGGGCGAGCCGATGACCCTGTCGGTGCTGCCCGACGGTCGGGTGCTGCACAACACCCGGGCCGGCGAGATCCGCCTCTACGACCCGAAGACCGGCGCGAGCCCGGTCATCACCACGATCCCGGTGTACCAGCACGACGAGGACGGCCTCCAGTCGGTCACCGTCGGCCCGGACTTCGCCACCGACAAGTGGGTGTACGTCTACTACGCGCCCAAGCTCGACACCCCGATCACCGACGCACCGGTGACCAGCACCGACCCGAACGCGTGGGACGTCTACAAGGGGCACAACCAGCTCTCCCGGTTCAAGTGGGTCGAGGAGCCGACGCCGCACCTGGACCTGGCCAGCGAGCAGAAGATCATGAAGGTCGACACCGACCGGGGTGTCTGCTGCCACGTCGCCGGTGAGATCAAGTTCGACGGTAAGGGGCTGCTCTACCTGGTCACCGGTGACGACACCAACGCCGGTGGCTCGGACGGCTTCACCCCGATCAACGAGTCGCCGACCCAGGGGCCGGGCTACGACGCCCAGCGTTCCGCCGGCAACACCAACGACCTGCGGGGTAAGGTGCTGCGGATCAAGGTCAAGGCGGACGGGTCGTACAGCATCCCGGCCGGCAACCTGTTCCCCGAGGCCGAGGACCGGGACGACAAGACCCGCCCGGAGATCTTCCTGATGGGTCTGCGCAACCCGTTCCGCTTCGACGTGGACTCCCGGGGCTTCGTCTACATCGGTGACTACTCGCCGGACTCGCAGGTGCCGAACGCGGCCCGGGGACCGGAGGGCACCGGCCGGTGGATCGCCGCCAACAAGGCCGGCAACTACGGCTGGCCGTACTGCTACTCGCCGACCCTGCCGTACATCGACTACGACTTCGTCACCAAGCAGTCGAAGGGGGCGTTCAACTGCGCCGCGCCGGTGAACGACTCGCCGCGCAACACCGGCCGTCGGGTCCTCCCGCCGGTGCAGGACCCGCAGCTCAACTACACCTTCCGGGCCACCACCACCTGCGCCGAGGCGTACCTGAGCACCCCGCCCGGCACGTGTGAGTTCCAGTGGCCGGTGCTCGGCACCGGTGGTGTCGGCCCGATGGGCGGCCCGGTCTACAAGTACGACGCCGCGCTGGACTCCGCGACCAAGTTCCCGGAGTACTACCACGACGCGGTGGTCTTCGGGGAGTTCACCCGGGACAAGATCTTCATGATGCGCACCAACGGCAGCGGCAAGCTGGTCGGGGTGGAGCAGTTCCTGCCGGGCTTCGTCTTCGACAACCCGATGGACATGGAGTTCGGCCCGGACGGCAACCTCTACCTGCTGGAGTACGGCGACGGCTTCTTCCGGGCCAACCCGGACGCCGCGCTGTCGGTGATCCGGTACGCCAAGGGCACCCGGGCACCGGTGGCGGAGCTGAAGGCCAGCCCCACCTCCGGCCAGGCGCCGTTGACCGTGCAGTTCTCCGCCGAGGGCTCCTACGACGCGGACCCGGGCGAGACCATCACCTACGCCTGGGACTTCGACGGCAACGGCACCACCGACTCGACCCAGCGGGACGCGTCGCACACCTACACCAGCAACGGGGTGTTCACCGCCAAGCTGACGGTCACCGACTCCAGCGGCAAGACGGCGGTGCTCACCCGTGAGATCACCGTGGGCAACACCGCGCCCACCGTGAAGGTCACCTCGCCGCTGTCCGGCACCTTCTTCAACTGGGGTGACACCGTGCCGTGGACGGTCACCGTGACCGACCCCGAGGACGGCCCGATCGACTGCAGCCGGGTCACCGTCTCCTTCGTGCTGGGTCACGACACCCACGGCCACGGCATGAGCGACGCCAACGGCTGCTCCGGCTCGTTCGAGACCCCGGCCGACGGCGCCGACCACGCCGGTGGCTACCTGTACGGCGCGATCAGCGCCACCTACACCGACAAGGGCGCCAACGGCCAGCCGGCGCTGTCCTCGCTCGACCAGATCGTCCTGCAGACCTTCCGGCAGCAGGCCGAGTTCGCCCAGGTCCAGCAGGGCGTCACCCTGGCCAACACCACCGACACCGGGGGCGGCCAGCACGTGGCCGGCATCGACAACGGTGACCACATCGCGCTCGACCCGATCAACCTGGGCGGGATCGACAAGATCACCTTCCGGTACGCCGGTGGCTCCACGGCCACCGCCGGAACCCCGCGCGGCATCGTCGAGCTGCGGCTCGACTCGCCGACCGGTGAGCTGGTGACCAGCGCGACGCTCAACGCGACCACCGGCACCAGCGCCTGGGCCAGCCAGACCTTCCCGGTCAGCCAGGCCGCCGGCACGCACGCGCTCTACCTGGTCTTCAAGCCCGTCAGCGGCGGACCGACGACCAGTCTGTTCAACCTCAACTGGGTGGAGTTCGGCGGCCCGACCTCCTGACGTCACCCTCCGGTCGCCGGGAGGACGGAGACTCCGTCCTCCCGGCGCCGTACCGGTACCGGCTGACCACCGTCGGTCGGCCGGTCGGCACCGTCGGTGGCCGGTCAGGACGGTCACCGTCGGTAACCGGTCAGGTCTGACTGACCGGCCAGTGGCCGACCGATCGTCGATGATCTAGCGTCCCGTGCGCCGGGGAGTGCGCCACCGCTCCGGTGACGAGCAGAAACAAGGGGGGACAGTGCCGTTCCGTGAGGATGCCGCCGACCGGGGAGAGCACCTGAGCCCCGACCGTTCGGGGCCGACCGTGACCTGTCCACCCGGGTGGCGTCCGCTGCGGGTGGCGATGATCGGCCAGAAGGGCGTGCCGGCCACCTACGGGGGGATCGAGCGGCACGTGGAGGAGATGGCCAGCCGACTGGCCGGGCTGGGCCACGAGGTCACCGTCTACTGCCGGGACAGCTACGGCGCGGTGGAGGCCCAGCAGCACCGGGGCATCCGGTTGCGGCGGGCCCGCACGGTGCCCAGCAAGCACCTCGACGCCATCGTGCACTCGGCCACCTCCACCGTGGCGGCGCTGACCGAGCGCCCCGACATCGTGCACTACCACGGGCTCGGCCCGGTGCTGACCGCGCCGCTGGCCCGCTACGCCTCCCGGGCCCGGGTGGTGCTCACCGTGCACGGGCTGGACAACCAGCGCGACAAGTGGGGCCGGGCGGCGCGGGCCGTGCTCGGCACCGCGTACCGGCTCAGCGGTCACCTGCCGGACGCCCGGGTGACCGTGTCGCAGGGCCTGGCGGCGCACTACACCAGCCGGTTCGGCCGCCCGGCCCGCTACATCCCCAACGGGGTGGCCACCCCCACCCACCGGCCGCCCCGGGAACTGTCCCGGTTCGGCCTGCACCCCGGCGGATACCTGCTGCTGGTCGGCCGGCTGGTCCCGGAGAAGGCCGCCGACCTGCTCGTCCGGGCGTTCCGCCGGCTGCCGACCGACCTTCGGCTGGCCATCGTCGGCGGCTCCGCCTTCACCGACGGGTACGTCGCCCGGCTCCGCGAGGCCGCCGGCGACGACCCGCGCATCGTGTTCACCGACTTCGTCTACGGCGACCTGCTGGCCGAGCTGTACTCGCACGCGGCGGCCTTCGTGCAGCCGTCCCGGCTGGAAGGGCTGCCGCTGACCCTGCTGGAGGCCGCCTCGTACGGCCTGCCGGTGGTCGCCAGCGACATCGAACCGCACCGGGAGGTGCTGGACCACGACGGCCCGGGACAGCGGCTGTTCCGCGACGGCGACGTCGACGACCTGCTCCGGGCGCTGACCACGGTGACCGCCGACGTGCCGGCCGAGCGGGCCGGGGCCGCGCTGCTGCGCGACCGGGTGCTCGCCGAGTACAGCTGGGACGCGGCCGCCCGCGAGCTGGAGCGGCTCTACTTCTCGCTGGCCCTGCGGGTGCCCCGCCCGGTTCGGGACGTAAAGTCGCCCACGGTCGGCGTAACGGCCCATGCCCCGGCCCGGCGGCGACCGTTAGATTAGGCCGTTCTCCCGGCCGTCGGCGGCGACCGGCAACACCTCCTGTGGAAACGAGTGGTCGGCGAGCGGTGGACGGACAGCGACACGGCACGGAGGGCGACCGCGCCCTGCCCCCGGCGGAACCCGTCCGGTGGTCCGCCGGTGACCGGGCCACCCGCCTGCTGACCGGCGGCGCGGCGCTGCTCTGCGCCGTGGTGGCGGTCGGCGTCGGGCTGGCCGCGACCGGTGGCGGCCGGATCGGCGTGGTGCTGCCCCTGGTGCTCCTCGCCGGGCTGGCCGTCGGGGCGCTCGCGCTGACCCGGTTCTCGGCGTACGTGCTGCTGATGCTGGCCGTCCGGTCCTGCGTCGACCTGTTCAAGCTCAGCGGCCCGACCGCGGGCCGGGCCGACGGCGCGGCGGCCACCCGGGCGATGGATCCGTCGACGATCCTGGCGGTGCTGTTCCTGCTCGCCGCCGGCCTCTGGCTCGCCGCCCAGCTGCGGCAGCGGGGCCGGCTGCGCGGCTCCCGGCTCGGTGTGGCGATGCTGCTGGTCGGGGCGACCTCGCTGGTCAGCGCGGCGGGCGCGGCCCAGCCGGTACCCAGCGCCCTGGAGGCGCTGCGGATCGGCACCGTGGTGGTGATGTTCGTGGTGCTGGAGCAGTTGATGCCGGACCTGCCGGCGGTCCGCCGGGTGCTGCTCGCCGCGTACGTCTCACTGGCGCTGGCGGTCGGCTACACCGCCGTGCTGACCCTGCTCGGCCACCCACCGGCCGAGGTGAAAGGGAACTTCACCCGGATCAGCGGACCGTTCAGCCAGTCCACCACGTTCGGCCGTTACCTGATGTTCATGGTGATCTTCGGGTTCGGTATCTACCGCTACCTGGACCGCCGGCTGCGGCTCGGCCTCGGTGCGCTGCTCGCCGCGTCGCTGGTGTTCCTGCTGCTCACCAACACCCGCAGCGCCATCCTCGGGGCGGGGCTGGGCCTGCTGGTGGTCGCGGTACTGCACCGCAGCCGACGGATGCTGGTGGCGCTCTGCCTGGTCACCGTGGCCGGGCTGGCCCTGCTGCCCAGCGTGGCGCACCGCTTCGGGCAGCTCGCCGACAGCAGCGCCGTGGGCGGCGGACCGACCGGCAACACCCTCGCCTGGCGGGTCGACTACTGGTCGGAGATCGTGTCGCTGGCCAACCGTAACCCGGTCACCGGGATCGGCCCCAACATGACCAAGTTCGAGGCCGACGAGGCGAAGAAGCCGCACAACGACTTCCTGCGCGCGTACGTCGAGACCGGCCTGGCCGGGCTGCTGGCGTACCTGGCGATGATGGTGCTGTGCCTGCGCACCGGCCTGGACGCGCTGCGGCGGGCACCCCCGGGCACCCTCGGCCGGGGCATCGCGGTCGGCTTCCTGGGCTGCGCGGTCGCCTTCGTCGCGGTCAGCGCGGCGTCCAACGTGATCTCCAACGTGGTCACCCTGTGGTACTTCGCGGCGTTCGCCGCGGCGGCCGGCGCGGTCGCCCACGGGATACCGGACGGCTCGTCCCGGGCGGCGACGCCCCGACCGGTGACCACCGGGTGGCACAACCGATGAACGATCGAACAGTGGGGAGCGGCAGGGTGGAGATCGTCGACTATCTGCGGGTCGCGCGGCGTCGACTCTGGCTGCTGGTGGGCATTCCGCTGGTGGCCGGGGTGGCGGCGGCGCTGGTCGTCCTGCTCGGCCCGCAGCAGTACGCCGCCACCTCGTACGTCGCCGCACCCGCCCTGGTCGGCGGCAGCGCGGCCCAGCAGTACACCGGCACCCAGGCGGCCAACCAGTTCGCGGCGGCCTTCGCCGCGGCGGTCACCTCTCCGCAGGTGGTCGACCAGGTCTCCACCGACACCGGGGTGCCGGCCGACACGCTGCGCGACGGACTGGCGGTCAAGCAGGTCGGCGCGAGCAGTCAGCTCACCCTGACCTACACCGCCGCCGACCGGTCCACCGTCGCCCCGGTGCTCGCGGCCACCGGCAAGCGTGCCCTGGCGTTCCTGTTCACCAGCCAGGTCAACATCGCCACCGACGAGGTGAAGGCGGCCACCGACGAGCTGACCACCGCCACCCGGGCGATCAACGACTGGGAGAAGACCAACAAGGTCAGCCAGCCGGACAAGCTCTACCAGTCGACCCTCCAGGAGATCGCCAGCCTGCGGCAGCAGCGGTTGCAGATGCAGGCCGTCGGCAACAGCCGGGGTGCCGACGCCGCCGCCGACTCGATCAGCGCCGGCCAGAAGCGGCTCGACGAACTCGGCCCGAAGCTGCCCGACTACCAGGCGCTGATCGCCCAGCGGGACAGCGCCACCAGCGCGCTGGCCTCGGCCCGGCAGGGTCTGCAGCAGGCCCGCGCGCAGGCCCAGGCGGCCGACCCGGACAAGGTCACCAGCGTCGGCGAGGCGCAGCCGGTGTCCCGGACGAAGGCGCTGGTCGCGCTGGTGCTCCCGGTGTCCGGCGCCGGGCTGCTGCTGGCCGTCCTGCTGGTCGCGGTGCTGGAGTGGCTGGCGCGCAGCCGCCGGGCCGGGCAGCCGGCGGCGGTCGGCCGGGCCACCCCGGCGTCGGGCGGCGGCCGGCGCGGCGGTGACGACACGGTGGTGTTGCCGGCGGTCCGCACGACCGTGCCCGACCAGCACTCCCGGCACCGGTAGGTGGGGGTGCCCGCAGCGTCCACCCGGGACGACCGGCACGCCGGGGACACGGCGCGGGGCGACCAGCATGTCCGGGGGATGGCCCGGGGCGGTGGTCTCAACCTGATCGGCGCCCTGCTCAGCCAGGCGGCCGTCTTCCTGATCATGCTGCTGCTGGCCCGGGTGCTGGGCATCCGGGAGGTCGGCCGGTACGCCCAGTGCTACGCGGTGCTGTCGCTGGCCGGGCTGCTGTCGCTGTCCGGGTTCCGGGCCGGGCTGACCCGGTTCGTGGCGGTGCACCTGGCCGACGACGACGCCCCGGCGCTGCGCGGCACCGTCCGGCTGGGGCTGGTCGTGTCGGCCGGCTCGTCGGTCGCCCTCGCCGGGGCGCTGGCCTGGGGCGCACCCTGGCTGGCCGACCGGCTGCACGACCCGGGACTGGTCACCGGGCTACGCCTGGTCGCGCTGACCCTGCCCGCGTCGACGATCTGCGAGGCGGCCCTGGCGGCGACCCGGGGCTGGCGTACCCAGCGGCCGTTCACCTTCATCGGCCAGCTCTACGAGCCGGGCACCCGGCTGCTGCTCACCGTGCTCGCTTTGGCCACCGGAGTCGGGCTGACCGGCGCCTTCTGGGCGCTGGTGGCGGCCGGCTGGTCGGCCGCCCTGCTCGCCCTGGTGGCGCTGGCCCGGCTGCTGCGCCGGGTGCCGCCGGCCCGCCCGGTGCACCGGCCCGGGGAGCTGTTCCGCTTCTCCACGGTCAGCTGGGTGTCGTCGCTGTCGTCGACCGGGCTGATCTGGGTCGACACCCTGCTGCTCGGGTTCTTCGCCAACCCGGAGATCGGCGTCTACAACGTGGCCACCCGGCTGGTCACCGTGGCCATCTTCGTCCTCGCGCCGGTCAACGCGGCGTTCGGCCCGTACCTGGCACACCTGCACCACCGCGGCGACCTCGACGACGTCCGCCGGGTCTACGCGGTGGCCACCGGCTGGGTGGTCCGGCTGTCGCTGCCGGCGTTCGTGGCGTTGCTGGTCCTCCCCGGCGACCTGCTGCGCGTCTTTGGCGGCGAGGTCGCCACCGGCGCGGCGGTGACCGTGATCCTGGCCCTCGGGCAGCTCGTCAACGCGGCGACCGGCCCGTGCGGCACGGTGCTGAACATGTCCGGCCGGGTGGCGCTCAACATGGCCGACAACCTGGTCGCCCTGGTGCTCAACGTGCTGCTCAACCTGTGGCTCATCCCCGCGTACGGGATCGTCGGCGCGGCGGCGGCGTGGAGCGCCTCGCTGATCGTGGTCAACATCGCCCGGGTCGTGCAGGTCCGTCACCTGACCGGCGCGTTGCCGTTCACCGTCGGGATGGCCAAGGGGCTGGTCGCCGGGGTGGCCGCGCTGCTCGCCGGGCTGCTGGTGAGCGGCCTGGTGCCGGGCTGGCCGTGGCGACCGGTCGCCGGGCTGACCGTGATCGTCGTGGTCTACCTGGGCACGGTTCTCGCGCTCGGGCTCAGCCGGGAGGACGTGATGGTGCTCCGCACCCTGGCCCGCCGACGCCGTCGCGGCGACCCGCCCGGATCCGTTGCGCCCGGGTCCGTTGCGCCTGGGTCCGTTGCGCCGGGGTCTGTTCCGCCTGGGTCTGTTGCGCCCGGGGGTGACCGGGGTACCGCCGGCCGGGCGGTGTCGCGGTGAGCGCGGGGCCGCGCCGGGCCACCGTGGACCGGCTGCGTCGGGTGGTACGCGGCACCCGCGCCTGGGGGCGGGCGGCGCTGCCCGGCCGGGTCGGCGCGCTGCCCGACTTCCTGATCATCGGCGGGCAGCGGTGCGGCACCACCTCGCTGCACCACTATCTCGCCGAACACCCGGACGTGCGGGCCGCCACCGGTAAGGAACTCCAGTTCTTCAGCCTGCACTTTGGCCGGGGAACCCGCTGGTACCGGGCGCACTTCCCGCCGGCCGTCCCCGGCCGGCGCAGCTTCGAGGCCAGCCCCTACTACCTGTTCCATCCCAGCGTCCCGGCCCGGGTGGCGGCGACGCTGCCCGAGGCCCGGTTCGTGGCCCTGCTGCGCGATCCGGTCGAGCGGGCCTACTCGCACTACCTGCACACCCGTTCGTACGGGGTGGAGCCGCTGGGCTTCGCCGAGGCGCTGGCCGCCGAGCCGGGGCGGCTGGCCGAGGCGCTGGCCGACGGGCCGGACACCCCGGCGGCGCACCACGCGTTGCGGAACTTCTCCTACGCCGCCCGGGGCCGCTACGCCGAACAGCTCGACCGCTGGTACGCCCACCTGCCCGCCGAACGGCTGCACGTGATCCGCAGCGAGGACCTGTACGCCGACCCGACCGCCAGCTACGCGGGTGTGCTGCGGTTCCTCGGGCTGGCCCCGTTCACCCCGGCGGAATTCGGCCGGCACACCCGGCGGGCGGACAGCGGCCCGTCCCAGCTCACCGCCGAGGTGCGGGCCGAACTGGCCGCCGGGTTCGCGCCGCACAACGCCCGCCTCGCCGACCTGCTCGGCTGGCCCCGCACCTGGTGAGTGCCCCGGCTGTCCAGCCGGTGTTCACCCAGGTGCGCCGTGGTCGGGTCGCCCGACCTCCCATGATCGTCTGCAGCTGAGCGGCACCCGACACGGCGTGTCGAGTCGCGCAGCCGTAGACGATCATGAGGTGGTCGGAAGGGCGGGCCGGTCAGCGGATCGGGGCGAGGACCGCGTCCGGGGTGCCGGTGGCGCGCAGCAGCACCGGGCTCGGGCCGATCGGCAGTGCCCCGGTGCGGGCGGTCGGATCGGCACCGACCGGGCCGCCGGTCACCCCGGCCGTGGCCGGCAACGACACCGTGCCGGTGGAGGTCGACCAGACCACCAGCGTGCTCTCCGCGCCCCGCCGGAACGCCACCCCGGTCAGACCCTTGCCGTTCACCGGCTCGACGGTCGCGTCCCGGGCCGCCGCCGCGAGGGCGGCCATCATCGCCCCGGCCTGCCGCTGGGTGCCGTCCGGGTCGAGCAGCCCGTAGCGGACCTCCGCGCCGGCCCGGTTGTTCGGGTTGTACGCCAATGGCAGCCACAGCACCTCGTGGATGCCCCCGGCGACCAGCAGGCTGACCACCTTGACCATTTCGTCGCCCCGGGCCGCGGCGTCGTCGTTGCCGTCCTTCCAGAACTGGCCGACCTCCCACGCCTGCACCGGCACTCCGGCCGGCGTTTCTGCCCGCAGGTACTCCAGCAGCGCCGGCACGCCGGAGAAGTGCTCGTAGAAGTGCAGCTGCCGGACGTCGACCACCCGGTCGTCGAGCAGCTTCTCGGTGACCGCGAGGTAGGCCAGGTTGCGGGAGTTCTGCGCGTTGTCCAACGCCGCGCGCAACGCCGTCGGGTCGTTCACCGCCGGGATCAGCCGTCCCCGGGTGCCGATCCGCCGCTGGAAGTACGCCTGGTAGGCGGCGACGGCCTGGTCCGGCTGCCCGGCGCGCAGCAGCCGGTCGGCGACCCCCATCCCGTACGCCACACTGCTCATGCCCGAGTCGACCACCTTGGCCTTCGGGTCGGCCGACCGGATCGCCTCGGCGGCGGCGGTGACCAGCCGGCGGTAGTCCTCCGGGCTGCCCGCCCAGTACTGCTGCGCGTTGACCTCGTTCTCGATGGCGTACTCGCCGACACCGTACGGCGCGTACCGCCGCACCAGGGTACGGACGAAGTTCTGGTAGGCGGCCAGGTCCGTCGGCATCGCCGACTCGGTCTTGTTGGCCTGGCCCCGGGTGAACTTCGCCGTCCCGCCGGTCGCCCAGCACACCCCGGTACGGATCTTCAGGTGCAGGGTGATGCCGAGCTTGCGGCTGCGCTCGGCGATCTGGTCCACCGCCGAGAAGTCCGGATTGCCTCGGGTCTTCTCGATGTCGCACCAGCTCAGCTCGTGGTACGTCGTCGAGCCGGTGAGCTTCTCCAGGTAGGGCACGAACTGGTCGTGCCGGGAGAAGTCCCAGTGCGCGCCGAACGGGTTGCGGACCGGCGCACCGGCCGGCGGTGGCGTGCCGGTGGCACCGCTCGACGGGGCGGCGGGGGGCGGGGTCGCCGACGGGGCCGGCCCGGGACCGGGGTCGTCCGAGCAGGCCACCCCGGCGACCAGGGCGAACAGCAGTGCCCCGGCGACCAGTACCCGCCGCCCGGCCCGGCGGGTCACCGACGGCCCGCCCGGAAGGTGCGCCGACGATCCTGCCCGGTCGGCCGTCGGCGGTCCGGCCACCGGGCGCACCGGCGGCCCGGCCCGGCGGTTCACCGGTAGCCCAGTTCGCGCAGGGTGGCACCGGAGAAGACCCGGACCAGCACCCGCAGGAAGGGGTCCAGCTCCCGGCGGTAGGTGCCGACCCGGGAGCCGTAGATCGGGGCGTCGGTGCCGGCGGCGGCCCGCCGTCGGTCCGCCTCGGCGGTGTACTTGCCCGCCACGTCGTGCTGCTTGCCGTCGTAGTCGAGCACGCCAGCCTCCCAGGGTTCGCCGAGGAACTCGAACAGGCCGCGCATGGCCTTCTCCGGATCGGTGACCGTCTCCTCGTACCGCAGTTCGTGGTAGCGCCCGGCCGGCAGCCGCGCCCCGGCGGCCCGGGCGACACGGATGTAGCGCGGCCACTTCACCACGCACTTGACCGCCGACCAGTAACCGAACCGCTTGCGGTGCGACACCACCACGTCCCGGCCGTCCCGGATGACGTGGACGAACTGCGCGTCGGGGAAGACCTCGGCCAGGAAGTCGATGGACAGCGCGTACAGCGGGGTCTTGTCCGCCCAGCGGGTCTTGCCCCGGGACCGGGCGTAGTCGGCCTGGATGCCGCCGAAGAAGTCGGCGATGCGGCCCAGCCAGTACTCCCGGGGGAACCCGAAGCGGGCCAGCCGTTCCCAGTCCCGCCCGACGATGCGGCGCATGTCGGCCAGGAACCGGGTCTCCGGGCCACAGCTCACCCGGGAGTGCGAATCGAGCACCAGCCGCAGCATCGTGGTGCCCGACCGCTGGCACCCGACCAGGAAGATCGGCCCCTGCGGGTGATCCCCCCGGCTCCCGACGGCCGGCACGTCGGCGGGTGCGGTGCCGGTGAGCGGCACGTCGGCGGGTGCGGTGTGCGGGACCGGGCCGGTGGGGTCAGCCATGCTCCACCGCCTCGTGCCGTCCGGCCAGCGCGTCCAACCGGCCGGTCAGCTCGGTGCAGAGCGCCCGTACCCGGGGATCGATCTCCAGCCGGGGCCGCGGCGGGGTGCGCACGCCGACGTGCGCGTGCAGCACCGGGTCGTACGGCAGGTCGAGGAACGCGCACAGCCGCCGGGTGTACCCGGCCGGGTCGGCGACCAGCGCGTCGTACGCACAGAGCAGGGTGTCCGGACGGTCGGCCAGGCCGAGGGAGAAGAACAGCGCGTTGCGGACGTACCAGAACAGGGCGGCGGCGGTGTGCGGGGTCATCCGGTCGTAGTCGAAGCCGGCGACCAGGTCCCGGGTCGGCGCGTCCAGGCGTTGCCCCTGCCACCGGTCACCGATGGTGCCGTCGGCGACCGCCCGCAACGCCCGCAGGTTGGCGTCGCCGAACTTCGCCACCTCGGAGCGCGCCCGGTCGTCGACGTCCCGGTACGCCCACAGCGCCCGCCCCGGCGCGACCCCGGGCAGGCCGAGCAGCTCGTCCACCCGGTGCGTGTCGCACAGCGGTTTGACCAGCACGAACCGCTGCCGGCTGCGCCGGATGACGGCGGTGAGCACCGGGTCGGGGCGCAACCGGAAGCGGTGGAACACGGCCCGGTCGTTCTCGTTGCGCACCTCGACCGACGGGTCGGTGTCCAACCCCCGGGTGAGCATGTTGGTGCCGGAGCGTTGCAGGCCCACCAGGTAGACCGGCACGGCCCGGCCGGGCGGCCCGGGGTGGGCCCGTCGCCACCGCCACTTGGCCAGCGCGGTACGGGTCCGTTCGACCGGGTCGAGCCGGTCCTCCTCGACGAGCCGCCGGACGCCCTCGGTACGCGCCCAGCGCAGGTGCCGGCGGACCCGTCGGGCGGTGTACGCCAGCGCCGAGGGTTCGTCGGGGTGGGGCACCGGGTCCTCCTCGGGCACGTCGGGCGGGGTGGGGCACACGGTACCGGCAGATCATCGCGGCTGGCCACGTGGCCGTGTGGCCAGCCGGCGATGGGCCGTGTGGCTACTTGGGGATCATGAACTGGACTCACGACACCGGTGTTGCATACGGTGGGGCCCCTGGTCACCGCTGCTGTCCGGGGCGACCATCCCACCCCCGACCCCAGTGGGCCGCAGCAGCCACCCCCGGAGCAGGCCGATGCGTGTCCTCCACGTCAACAAGTTCCTCTACCGGCGCGGCGGTGCCGAGGGCTACCTGCTCGACGTCGCCGAGCTGCAACGGGGCGACGGCGACGAGGTGGCCTTCTTCGGCATGACCCACCCGGACAACGACGCCCCCACCCCGTACGCCCGGCACTTCCCGTCCCACGTGGAGCTGGACCCGACGCCGCGCGGCGCGGGCGCCCGGGCGGCGGTGGCGGCCCGGATGATCTGGTCACCGGCCAGCCGGCGGGGCCTGGCCCGGGTGCTCGACGAGTTCCGGCCCGACGTGGTCCACCTGCACAACATCTACCACCAGCTCTCCCCGTCGGTGCTGGCCGCGGTGCGGGCGGCCCGGGTGCCGGCGGTGATGACCCTGCACGACTACAAGCTGGCCTGTCCCAGCTACCAGATGCTCGACCGGGGAGCGGTCTGCGACGCCTGCGTGACCGCAGGGCCGCTGCGGGCGGCCCGCCGCCGCTGCAAGGACGGTTCGTTGGGGGCCAGCTCGCTGCTCGCCGTCGAGTCCTGGCTGCACCGCACCACCCGGGCGTACGGGCCGGTGCAGGCGTTCGTCAGCCCCAGCCGGTTCCTGGCCGACGTGATGCGCCGGGCCGGTGTCTTCCCCGACCGGATGCACGTGGTGTCGCACTTCGTCGACGTCGCCGCGATGGCGGTGAAGCCGGCACCCGGCGGCCCGGTGGTCTTCGCCGGTCGACTGGCTCCGGAGAAGGGCGTCGACGTGCTGATCGAGGCGCTCACCCGGCTACCCGACGACGTCGTGCTGGAGGTGGCCGGCGACGGTCCGGCCCGCGACGGGCTGGCCGAGCTGGCCCGGCGGTGGGCCCCCGGCCGGGTCCGCTTCCACGGTCGGCTGGACAAGGCCCGGCTGCACGAGCTGGTCCGCTCGGCGACGGTGGTGGCGGTGCCGTCGCGGTGGAACGAGAACCAGCCGATGGCGGTGCTGGAGGCGTATGGCTGCGGGGTGCCGGTGGTCGCCTCCGACCTGGGCGGACTGCCGGAGCTGGTCACCGGTGGGGTGGACGGCGAGGTGGTGCCCGCCGACGATCCGGCGGCGCTGGCCGCCGGGCTGGGCCGGGTGCTGGCCGATCCGGCGCGGGCGTACCGGATGGGGCGGGCCGGGCGGGCGCGGGTGGAGCGGGACTTCTCCCCGCAGGCGCACCTGGACCGGCTGCGGGAGGTCTACGCGACCGCCGCGCGGGCCGTGCGGGAGCCGGCGTGAACCGCCCGGTGCGGGTGCTCTACCTGGCCGGCAGCGGACGCAGCGGCAGCACCCTGGTCACCACCGTGCTCGGCCAGTACGCCGGGGTCTTCGCCGCCGGCGAGCTGCGCTACCTGTGGCAGCGCGGCGAGGTGGAGAACCGGCCCTGTGGCTGTGGACTGCCCCTGCGGGACTGCCCGCTCTGGAGTGCGGTGCGCCGGGAACTGCCGACGGACCGGGCCGCCGCGATCGCCGCCGGGCTGCGCGGCCGGCTCCGGATGCGTGGCCTGCCCGCGCTGCTGCGCCGGCACCGGCGGGGCCGACGGCCGGTGCCCGCGCACCCCGACGACGCGGCGCTGGCCGACCTGTACGCGGCCGTGGCCCGGCACACCGGGGCGCGGGTGGTGGTCGACTCGTCCAAGCTGCCCCCGTACGGTGCGCTGATCGGCGCGCTGCCCGGCATCGAGCTGCGGGTGCTGCACGTGGTCCGCGACCCCCGGGCGACCGCGTTCTCCTGGCGTCGCCGCCGGGGCCTGGACGGTGCCGCCGACCCGGAGCTGATGAGCCGGCCACCGGTGTGGAAGGCGGCCCTGCTCTGGCTGGTCTGGAACGCCGTGACCGTCCGGCTGTGGGGTGGTCGCGCGCCGGAGGGCTACCTGCGGGTGCGCTACGAGGACCTGACCGCCGATCCGGAGCCGACGCTGCGCCGGATCCTCGGGTTCGCCGGGGTCGACGCCGACGGTGGCCCGTTCACCGGTCCGGCGACGGTCCGGCTGTCGCCGACGCACTCGGTGGCCGGCAACCCGTCCCGGCACCGCACCGGTCCGGTGCCGGTCACCGCTGACGTGCAGTGGCGGCGTGACCTGTCCCGCTGGTCGTACGCGCTGGTCACCGGGCTGACCGCGCCGGGGCTGCGCCGGTTCGGCTACCCGTGGCGTCGGGGCGGTCCGGCGGCGGCCGGCGGGTCGGCGGGATCCGGGCGGTCGGCCGCCGGCCGGTCGGTGGCGGTCGGGCAAGAGGAGGGCTGAGGGATGTTGGCGGTGGTGGTGGGCACCGGGCGGTGCGGCTCGACCCTGGTGCAGGAACTGCTGTCCCGGCATCCCGGGGTGGGATTCGTCTCCGGCGTCGATGACAAGCTGTCCCGGCTCAACCTCGCCGGCCGGTTCAACGGGCCGCTGTACCGGCGGTCCGCACCCCGCCCGGCCGGGATGACCTCGTTGCGGCACAGCCGCCGGCTGCTGGAGAAGGGACGGCTGCGGGTCGCCCCGTCCGAGGCGTACCACCTGCTGGACCGGCATGTGGTGGCCGGTTTCTCCCGGCCGTGCCGGGACCTGACCGCCGAGGACCTCACCCCCTACCTGCGGCGTCGGCTGCGCGCCTTCTTCGACGCCCGGATCGAACGGCAGGGCTGCCGGCTGCTGCTGCACCACGTGACCGGGTGGCCGCGTACCGGCTTCCTGCGGGCCGGCTACCCCGGGCTGCGGGTGGTCAACGTGGTGCGCGACGGTCGGGCGGTGACCAACTCCTGGCTCCAGATGGGCTGGTGGGACGGCTGGCGCGGACCGGAGAACTGGTTCCTCGGGCCGCTGCCGACCGACCTGCGCCGGGAGTGGGAGGAGTACGACCGGTCGTTCCCGGTGCTCGCCGCCCTCGGCTGGAAGATGCTGATGGACCGGTTCGCCGAGGCCCGCGCCGCGCATCCCGAGGGGCAGTGGCTCGACGTACGCTACGAGGACCTGCTGGCCGACCCGCGCGCCGAGGTGGCCCGGATGCTCGACTTCCTCGACCTGGACTGGTCGCCGGCGTTCGAGAAGGGGTTCGGGCGGTACCGGTTCCACGCCGGTCGACGGGCCGCGTACCAGGACGAGTTGGGGGCCGACCAGCTCGCCGCCGTCGAACGGGTGTTGGACAAGCCGCTGCGGCAGTGGAGCTACCGGGACTGACCGCCGGGTGGCCGGTCCGGCCCCGCCGTGCCGTGTCGTGGTCGGTCCGGCCCTGCCAGGGGTGCCGTCGCCGGTCCGGCTCTGCCCCGGCGTGCCGTCGGCGGGGCACGGGCGGCCGGGGTGCCGGACCCGGCGGGGGCAAAGTTCCTACAGGTGCAGGTGGTCGTGACGGTCGGTCGGCCCATAACGTGCGCGGTCTCGCCGAGTTTCAAGGGAGACCGCATGGCTGGAATGGGAATGCCCCTCCGCGCCGGGGTGGCCGTACTGTCCGCGCTGGCGCTCGCCGCCGTGGGCGCGGCGCCACCGGCGGTGGCGGCACCGGACGCACCGACGATCGTGGTCCAGGACGGGGTCACCCAGCCGGTGTTCGGCTACGCCGACGCCATCCGGGAGCGCCTGTTCATCGACTCCACCTTCGACAGCGACAACGACGGCCTGCGCGACATCATCGCGTTCGACCTGATGCGACCGGCGGCCACCGCGAACGGGCTCAAGGTGCCGGTGATCATGGACGCCAGCCCGTACTACTCGACGGTCTGCCGGGGCAACGAGTCCGAGTGCAAGGCCGACCTGGACGGCGACGGCCTGCTCGACAAGTGGCCGCTGTTCTACGACAACTACTTCGTGCCGCGCGGTTACGCGGTGATCCTGCTCGACATGGTGGGCACCAACAACTCCACCGGTTGCCCCACCACCAACGCCAACCAGGACAACCTCAGCGCCAAGCAGGCGATCAACTGGCTCAACGGCCGGGCCACCGCCCGCAACGCCGCCGGCCAGGTGGTCACCGCCGACTGGCACAACGGCAAGTCGGGCATGATCGGCAAGTCGTACGACGGCTCGCTGGCCATGGCGACGGCGGTGACCGGCGTCAAGGGCCTGACCACGGTGGTGCCGATCAGCGGCCCCACCGAGTACTACGACTACGTGCGCAGCAACGGGGTGGTCACCCGGGGCAACAGCTACGTGGCGTCGCTGGCCAACACGGTGACCAACCCGGAGCGGCGGGAGTACTGCAAGCCGGTGCGGGACGCGATGGCCGCCGCCGACGGCGACGAGACCGGTGACTACACCGCCTTCTGGAACGAGCGCAGCTACGTCAAGAAGGTCCCGAACATGACCGCCAGCGTGCTGCTCTACCACGGCCTCAACGACGACAACGTCCGCGCGGACCACTTCAGCAAGTTCTGGTACGCCCTGGCGGAGAACAACGTCCAGCGCAAGCTGTGGCTGTCCCAGGAGGGGCACGTCGACCCGTTCGACTCGCGGCGCGCGGTGTGGGTGTCCACCCTGCACCGGTGGTTCGACTTCTGGCTGCACGGGATCGCCAACGGCATCATGGACGAACCCCGGGTGGACCTGGAGCGGACCGCCGACGTGTGGGAGACGCACGCCGACTGGCCGATCCCCGGCAAGGCCGACACCGAGGTGTTCCTCCAGCCCGGCACCACCGGGGCCGGCGGCCTGAGGCTGGTGCCGACCGCCAAGCCCACCACCGGCGCGTTCCAGGACAGCCGGACCCAGAGCCAGAACACCATGATCCTCAACCCGGACACGGTGCAGCCGAACCGGCTGGCGTTCCTGTCCGCGCCGCTGACCGCGCCGCTGCACATCTCGGGCACGCCGACGGTGCAGCTGCGGGCCTCGGCCGACCAGACCGACACCAACTTCGGGGCGATCCTGGTCGACTACGGCACCGACGAGCGGGTGGCGCACCGGGCCTCCGGCGAGGGCATCGTCACCCTGGCCACCGAGGACTGCTGGGGGTTGAACAGCCCGACCGACGACGGCTGCTACAAGCAGACCGCCAAGCGGGTCGCCACCGCCGACTACGAGCTGGTCACCAAGGGCATCATGGACGCCCAGAACCGGCAGTCGATCCGGACCGCCGTGCCGCTGGTGGTGGGGGAGTCGTACAACTTCACCTTCCCGCTGCTGCCGGAGGACTACGTGTTCAAGCCGGGCCACCGGATCGGCGTGATCATCGTGGCCAGCTACCCGCAGTACTCCAGCCAGGCGGACACCACCGCCGCGAACATCCAGGTCGCCCTGAAGAGCAGCAAGATCGTTCTTCCGGTGGTCGGCGGCACCCCCGCCGCCCACGCGGCAGGTCTCTGACCGCTGCCGGGGTGGCCGCCGCAGCACCGCTGCGGCGGCCACCCCGGCCCGGTCACCCGACGGTGCAGGGGGTGCCGTTGAGCACGAAACCGGTGGGCGGGACGTTCGGGCCGCTGTAGGCCCCGACGAAGCCGGCGGTGGTGCCGCCACCGGCGGCGATCCGCCGGTTGTCGTCGGTGCTGACGACCGTCACGGTACGCCCGGTCTGCGTCCAGGTGCCGCTCCAGCCGCTGCTGACCTGCTGCCAGCCGGTGGGCCAGCTCCAGGTCAACGTCCAGCCGTCGACCGGGTTCGCCCCGTTGTTGACGATCTCGACGTTGCCGACCCAGCCGTTGCCCCAGTCGCTGGCGGTGGTGAGCCGGACGGTGCAGCCGCTGTCGGCGGGGCCGGCGGTGGTGAAGGTGACCGGCGACGACGACCAGGACACCTTCCCGGCGGTGTCCCGGGTCAGCACGTTGAGCGTGTACCGGGTGCCGGGGACGAGGTTGTCCACGGTGAACGAGGTGCCGGCCGTCTCGCCGAGCTGCTCGCTGACCGTACCGTTCTGCCGGTACACCTCGTACTTGGCGATCGGGGCGCCCTTCGGCGGGGCCGGCGACCAGGAGATCGTCGCCGACCGGTCGGTGACCCCGCTCGCGGTCGGCCGCCCCGGCGGGGCGGGGTGCGCGGTGACCGGGGACGAGGGCCGCAGCACCAGCGTGGTCAGGGAGTACGCCGGCAGCGTCGCGCCGCCCGCGCTGCCGGACTGCCCGGTGACCACGCCGGACGCCCCGTTGGTCAGCGAGTACGTCGTCGGCGCGGCGTCCGACGGGGTGAAGCCGGCGTAGTCGATGGTGACCGGTCGGGCGTTGGCCGGGTCCTTGTTGACCAGCAGCACCGCGAGATCCCCGTCGACCCGCCGCACGGCGTGCGCGGTGACCAGCGGCTCGTCGGTGGCGGCCCGGACGAACTGGTCACCCGGCCGGGCGAACAGATTCATCATCGACAGCCCGTGGTACGGCGCGAACGGGGTGTTCAACGGCGGCTCGCAGACCGCGTTGTCGGCGGTGCACCCGCCACTGGACAGCAGCCCGAAGTCGCCGTAGTCGGTCTGTCCGGCGACCTCGGTGACGGTGCCGATGCCGTTGTGCACGTTCCACCACTGGACCGTGAACACGCCGTTCTCCAGCAGGTCGCTGTAGGCGTCGGCGAGGAACAGCGCACCCGGCTGGGTGTTCTGGCCGGTGCCGACGTTCAGCTCGGTGAAACTGATGCCGATCCGGCCGGCGTTCGGGCCGGCGTACCGGGCGAGCTGGTCGCGCAGCAGGTGGGCGGCCTCGTCGATGTGCGCCGTGCGGGCCAGCGACTCGGCGGCGGTGCCACCCGGGTACCAGTGCACGTCCACGAAGTCGATCTTCGGGCCGGCGATGGAGAGCACGGTCCGGTTCCACGGGCCCGGGTCACTGCCGGCGGTGATCCCGTCCGGCCAGTTGCCCGGCATGGTGAGCACCGCGCCGACCTTGATCGTGGGGTCGACCGCCTTCATCGCGTCGGCGTAGTCGACCACCAGCCGGGCGTACTGGCTGGCGCTCTTGTCGGGGTGGTCGTCGGCCTCCCAGGCCGACCCGTAGTGGCCGTTGCCGTAGTTCTCGTTGCCGACCGTCCACCACTTCGCGCCGTACCCCTTGGTGACGTTGGCGTAGCGCACCCAGTCGGCGGCCTCGGCGGGGGTGCCGGTGCCGTAGTTCGCGATGATCATCGGCTGTGCGCCGACCCGTCGGGCGGCGGCCATGAAGGTGTCGAAGTCGGTGTTCGGGGCGACGTACCCACCGGGCGCGGTGTGGTCGCGCCAGTGGTAGATGTCGGCGTACGAGCCGCCCGGGTAGCGCATCATCCGTACCCCGGCGGCCTTGAGCAGGTCGGACGTCTCGTTCGTGCCGAGCTGGGAGTCCCAGATGGCATGGTTGACGCCCAACGCGGTGTCCGGCACGGTGGCCAGTCCGGCGTTGGCGTTGACGGTCACGGCCACCGGGTCCGCCGCCGCGTCGGCGGGCGACGGGCCGGTGACGGCGAGCCCACCGGTGGCGAGCAGCAGGCTCGCGGCGAGCGCCGTCCAACGCCCCCGGTCGCGGCGCGACAGGCGCGACGACGGGGCGGAAACTCTGTTCATACGGGGTTCCTTCGGGGGTCACCACAGCACACCGCCCGGCCGTTCGGGGTTGCGTCGCCCACGAGGAGCGTCGATACGGCGGGCGGGACTGGTGGACGGGAGTGCTGGCGTCGTTCCGTCGTGCTCGTCGCCGTCCCCCGGAAACCCAGCGGCCCCCGGTTGCCCTGGACGACTGTCAGCCCCACGCGCGGCACGTCATCGACGCATCAGAATCCCACGACGATCGTGGCGAATTCAAGGCGCTCCCCGGACCGCCGGGCCGGTACGGCTCACCGCCGGGCGGCCACCCTCGTCGCGACCCCGGCCGCCCGGACCACCGCGGCCATCCGGCGGGGCCGGGAGACGACCGCCGGCCGGGTACGCAGGCAGTCGCGCACCACGTCGGCGGCCCGCTCCACACTGAGCAGCATCGGCGTGACCGGCGACTTCGCCATCTTGGTGTCGACGAACCCGAACCGCACCACGGTCACCCGCACCCCGTGCGGACGCAGCGCGCCGCGCAGCCCCACCAGGTACGACGTCAACCCGGCCTTGGCGGCGGCGTACCCGGGGGCCTGGGCCGACGGGGCGGCGTCGGCGAGGCTGGACAGGCCCACCAGGTGACCGCCGCCTCCGGCCACCATCGCCGGCACGACCACCTCCACGGTGCGCGCCGCACCGATCAGGTTGACCTCCAGCGCCCGGGTCTGCGCCGCCAGGTCACCGAGGTCGAAGAACTCGCCGACCCCCGCCGCGTAGACGCACACGTCCAGCCCGCCGAGCCGGTCGACCGCCCCGGCCAGCACCGTGCGGTAGGTGTCGCCGGTGACGTCGGCGACGTGGTGGGTGTACCCGGGGGCGGTCAGGTCGCTGCCGCTGCGGGACACCCCGGTGACGGTCCAGCCGGCCGCCACCAGTTGCCGGGTGAGGGCCAGCCCGACGCCGTCGCTGTTGCCCACCACGACCGCCCGTCGCCCCTGCGTGTCCATGCCCCGGACTCTAGACACCACCGTCCGGCCCCGACGCGACGCCACCCCGCCCACCGGCTCGGTGGACGGGGTGGCGGGGGAGCGGCGACCGTCAGGGCTGGCCCTGGTAGATCTCGTCGTCGGCACCCCGGACGAACAGCCGCACCAGACCGCCGTAGACGCTGCCCGCCGGGGCGGAGATCGTCTGGCCGGGGCCGTCGACCGTGCTCCAGCCCGTCCACGCGCCGGAGTCCTGGAGGTACCAGGCGGTGCGCACGTCGTCGCCGCCGGTACGGACGAAGACGTGCAGCCCGCCTCCGTAGACCAGGGCGGCCGGCGCGGACGCGGCACGCGCGGTGCCGGGCACGTCGCTCCACCCCGACCAGGCGGCGGTGGACAGCGAGTACCGGTTGGCGCGCACGTTGCCGTTCGTGCCCCGGACGAAGACGTGCAGGTATCCGCCGTAGATGGCGGCGGACGGGGCCGAGTTGGCACCGGTCGGGCCGGCGAGGGTCGCCCAGCCGGACCAGGCGGCGCTGTCCAGCGTGTACTGGTTGGTGCGGACCTTGCCGTTCGCGCCCCGGACGAACAGGTGCAGTTGGCCACCGTAGACGGTGGCGGACGGGGCCGACGACGCGGACGTGGTGCCGGGCACCGTGCTCCAGCCGGACCAGGTGCCGGTGTCCAGGGCGTACCGGTTGGTGCGGACCTTCTGGTCGGACTGCACGAAGACGTGCAGCTCCCCGCCGTAGACGGCGGCCGCCGGTGCCGAGTTCGCCGCGGCGTCACCGGGGACGGTGGACCAGCCGGACCAGGAGTCGGGGTTGGTGTCGTACCGGTTGACCCGCACCTGACCGTCGGGGCCCTGCACGAAGACGTGCAGCTCACCGCCGTAGGTGGCGGTGGCCGGCGCGGACCGGGCCTGTGCCGTGCCCGGCACCGGCGTCCAGCCCGCCGCCCGGGCGGCCGGGGGCCGGGCGGTCGCGGAGGCGACGCCCGTGGCGGAGCCCGCCGGGTGGCTGCCCGTGGGCACGGCGGCGGCGGGGGTGGCGACGAGCGTGACCGCGCCCAGGCCGAGAGCGAACGCGGGCAACCGGTGCCGCACCAGTTTCATCGATAGAGTCAGACGCATAGACGCTCCCTTGTGGACGCTCGGTGGTGACGACGGCACGGTCGGCTCGCGGCTGGTCCACCGGGCTGCGCACCGCCGCCCGTCCCGGCGCGGCCGGCGACCCCGGCCCGCGACCCCGGGCGACCCCCCGTCACCGTCACCCTATCGATCCGCCCGCACCCCCACATCCACCGAACCACCCCACCCCGCCCGTCCGCGCGGCAACCGGCCCGACCGGCCGGCCGGGGAAGGGGGAGCGGCGGTGATCAGGAGGTTGACGTCATCCGGATCGGCTCCGGTGCCGGCAACCTCCTGATCACCGCCAGTTGACCACCGTCAGTGGGTGCGGTCAGACGACCGCGCAGGGGGTGTCGTTGAGGGTGAAGAAGGCCGGTTTCGCGGTGTTGCCGGTGTGGTCGGCCTGGAAGCCGATGCTCACCGAGGCGCCCGGCGCGATCGTGCCGTTGTAGGAGACGTTGCGGGCGACGACCGTCCCGCTGGTCGGCGAGTACGTCGCGTTCCACCCGCTGGTGATGCTCTGCCCGGCGGGCAGGGTGAACGTCAGGCTCCAACCGTTGACCGTCGTGCCGCTGGTATTGGTGATCGTGACGGCCGTGGTCAGGCCGGTGTTCCAGGCGTTGACCGTGTAACCGACCTGGCAGCCGGCACCCGGGCCGGGCGTGGTGGGCGTCGGCGGGAACGGCGTGGGCGGCGTGGTGGTCGGCACCGGCGGCGTCGTCGTGGGCGGCGGCGCAGTGGTGGTGGGCGGCGGGGTGGTCGGGGGCGGGGTGGTCGGCGGAGCCGTGGTCGGGGGCGGGGTGGTGGTCGGCGGGGCGTCCAGGCCGAAGAAGCGGATCGCCTGCGCGGCGTCGACCGGCAGGTTGTGCGTGACGCCCTGCATGCTGATCGCCTCGACCGGCGCGGTGCCGCCGCTACCGCCGTACCGGGTGCGGGTGTAGCCGGCCTTCGGGGTGTCGGTGAACGTCGGCGTCTGGCTCAGCCCCTGGACGTTCGTCCACTGCTTGACCTCCTCGCCGAAGTTCGGATACCGCAGCGTCTCGTCGTTGGTGCCGTGCCACAACTGCATCCGGGGCCGCTTGCCGGTGTACCCCGGGTAGGCGTTGCGGACCAGGTCACCCCACTGCTGGGCGGACTTGATGACCTGCCCGTTGGCGCACTGGCTGTTCCACTCCGAGCCGTCGGTGGTGGCGAAGCAGCCGAACGGCACCCCGGCGAAGGCCGCGCCCGCCGCGAACACGTCCGGGTAGTCGCCGAGCAGCACATTGGTCATCATCGCCCCGGACGAGGTGCCGGTGGCGAAGATCCGGTTCGGGTCGACGGGGTACCGGGCCCGGACGTAGTCGATCATCGACTTGATGCCCACCGGGTCGCTGCCCCCGTCACGGCGCAGCGCCTGCGGGGAGGAGACGTCGAAGCACTTGCTGCTGCGGGTCACCGACGGATAGATGACGATGTAGCCGTACCGGTCGGCCAGGGCGGCGTACTGGGTGCCGGAGTAGAACGCCGGGCCGCTGCCGGTGCAGTAGTGCACCGCCACCACCAGGCCCGGACGGGCCGCCACGGTGTTCGGCACGTACAGGTACATCTGCAGGTTGCTGGGGTTGGCGCCGAAGTTCGTCACCTGGGTCAGCGTCGCCGCCGAGGCCGGGGTCGGGGCGGCGATCGCCGCCAGTGCGGTGAGCGCGGCGGCGACCAGGGCGGTGCCGAGGAGTCGGATCCTGGATCTCATCAACGGGTTCCTCCGGAGGATCACGGACATGCGAGACTGTCGATCGAGGCTGCCCGGCGCTCGATCATGTCCGGCTCAGGAACATCCATGAGTATCGTTAGCCGCTCGTCGGCTTGGCAAGGCGGGCCGTTCCGCCGGAACTTCCGGTTCGGCAGGGCGGTTCGTCCCACCGGAACGTCCGGCTCGGCAGGGCTGGCCGTCCCACCGGAACTTCCGGTCGCCGACGGGCCTGGCCGCCGACGCCCGGTGGGTCCGGGCCGGTGGATAATGGCCGGCATGCGTGGTCCTGCGATGACGGACGTCGCCCGCCTGGCGGGAGTCTCCCACCAGACGGTTTCCCGGGTGCTCAACGACCATCCCAACGTCCGGGAACAGACCCGGGTCCGGGTCCGGGCGGCGATCGCCGAGCTGGGCTACCGACCGAACCGGGCGGCCCGGGCGCTGGTCACCGGCCGGTCCCAGCTCATCGGGGTGGTGGCCCAGAACAGCACCCTGTACGGTCCGGCGTCGCTGCTGGCGGCCCTGGAGCAGGCCGCGGCGTCGGCCGGCTTCGCGGTCAGCGTGGGCAGTGTCAGCACGCTCGACCGGCGGTCCATCTCCGCCGCCGTGGAGCGGCACCTCGACCACCGGGTCGCCGGCATCGTGGTGATCGCCCCGGTGGCCTCGGCCGACGAGGCGCTCGACCACCTCCCGCACGGTGTGCCGCTGGTCACCGTCGACGGCGACCCGGCCCGCGAGGCGGCGTTGGTCACCGTCGACCAGGCGGCGGGTGCCGGGCTGGCCACCCGGCATCTGTTGGACGCCGGGCACCGTACCGTCTGGCACGTCTCCGGTCCGGCGGACTGGTTCGACAGCGCCGGGCGGGTCGAGGGCTGGCGGGCCGCGCTGCGGGCGGCCGGCGCCGAGGTGCCGCCGGTGCTGGCAGCCGACTGGAGCGCGGCCTCCGGCTACCGGTGTGGGCAGATGCTGGCCCGGATGCCCGAGGTGACGGCGGTCTTCGCGGCGAACGACCATCTCGCGCTGGGGGTGTTGCGGGCGTTGAGCGAGCGCGGGCGTCGGGTGCCGGACGAGATCAGCGTCGTCGGCTTCGACGACGTGCCGGAGGCGGGGTACTTCATCCCGCCGCTGACCACCGTGCGACCGGACTTCGACGCGGTGGCCCGCGCCGGCCTGGCGATGCTGCTGCGACAGATCGAGGACGGCCCGGGGACGGTGGAGCGGTACACCATCGCCCCGACCCTGGTCCACCGGGCCAGCGTCGCCCCTCCCCCCACCTGAGCCCCGGTTGCCTCTGCCCGCGCGCGACTGGCGCTGATCAAGAGGTTTGCGGCACCTGATCTCCGGCAAACGTCTTGATCACCAGGGGTGGGCGGGGCGGAGGACGGCCCGTGGTGGCGCGGTGCGGGCGGTCATGGGCGTGGCCACGTCTCGAGGGCGGTCACCACGCTGTCGATCGTCCGGTCGTAGCTGCGTTCGAGATCGGCGGCGAGCTTGAAGGCGCCGGCGGTCTCCAGGCTGACGAAGCCGTGGATGGCGGCGCGCAGGAAACGCGTGGCGTCGATCGCGTCGTCGCCGACGAGGTGGAAGCCGGCCAGGACCGGGTAGATCACCTGGAGCGCGCCGGCGCTCGCCCGCTGGTCCTCGGCGTCGTCGGGCTCGGGCGCACGGATGGTCATCGGGTACTGCATCGGGTTCTCCCGCGCCCATGCCCGGTAGGCGGCGGCCAGGCTGCGGACCGCGTCGGCGCGGGCGCGGCCGATGCAGGCCTGGGCGAGCGCCGCCGCCAGCCTCTCCTTCGCCCGCACCATGATGCCCCGGCGGAGCCCGGGCAGGCCGTCGACGTGCTTGTAGAGGGACGGGACGCGGACGCCGAGGCTCTCGGCGAGCGCGGCGAGGGTCAGCTCGTCGGCGGGCTGGGCCTCGAGGAGCCGGGCGCCCCGCTCGATGACGACCTCGGTGGTGAGACCCGCCCTAGGCACCCGGGTGCGCCTTGGCGAGGAAGTCCAGCACCGCCCGGGTGGTCAGCTCGGGTTGCTGGGCGTGCGGGTAGTGGCCGGCGTCGGGCACCATCATCACCTCACCGTGCAGCGTCTCGCCGATCCACGCCGCCTCGGCCGCCGGGTCCTTGAAGTCGGGATCCCGGTCACCCATGACGACGAGCACCGGCGTGTCCACCTCGACCAGGCGTGCCTCGGCGAACGCGTGGTCGGTCTGCCGGGCGGTCTGCGAGAAGGCTCTGCCGTAACCGGGCTGGCGGAGCCGGTCGACGACGGCCGCCCGGTAGGCGGCGAAGTCGGCGGGTTTGGCGCCGGCGTAGAGGGAGGGCATGTAGGCCTTCCAGACGGTGGCCACCCAGAGCGGCGACGTCATCAGGTGGAACAGGCTCCGCATCCCCGGGGGCAGCGTGGGGTTGCGCACGAACGGGCCGACCAGGACGAGGCCGGCGATCTGCCCGGGGTGGTCGGCGGCGGCGATGACACCCGCCCCCGCGGCGAGGGAGTTGCCGACCACGACCGCCGGCCGGCCGAGCTCGGTGATCAGCGCGCTGATGTCGGAGGCCGTCTCGGGACCGCCGTAGGAGGTGAAGGTGGTGTCGCTGTCGCCGTGGCCCCGCAGGTCGGTGGTGGCCACGGTGTAACCGGCGGCGACCAGGGCGGGGGTCAGGAAACGGTACGAACTGCGTAGCTCTGCCATTCCGGGCACGAGGATCACGAGGGGGCCGCTGCCCTGGACGTCGTACGCGATGCGGCCCTCCTCTCGGTGCAGGAAGCGGGTCGTCGACGGGGAGGTGTGCTGGGGTGCGGTCATGCAGCTAGCTTAGCTAGGCAAAAAGCTAATGACAATAGCTTTTGTGGCCCCCGACGGGTGCCCACCGCTAGGAGGTGGTCCCCCTCGGCCGTCGCAGGCCGGATTACCCCTGGTCGACGCCGATACGCACGCCGGAGGGAGGGGCCGGCGGCACCGCCCGGTGCCCCCGACCCGTCGCCGCTGCGGGTCCTCAGCTGTCGGGGCGGCCGGCGTCCCGCACCGGACGGACCTCGACCAGGCCGAAACGGGCCTCGGGTATCCGGGCGGCCTGCCCGACCGCCCGCGCGAGGGTGTCGCACTCGACGAGGTAGATGCCGGCGAGGTGCGGCTCGGCACCGGGGAGCGGGCCGTCGGCGGTCGCCGTCCGACCGTCGCTGACCAGTACCCGCTTGGCCTGGTCAGGTGCGGCGAGCGCCTCGGCGACGATCAGCTCGCCCGTCGCGGTGAGGTCCTGCACCAGGGCGGCGTGCGCCCGGACACCCGCCTCGCGCTCCGTGTCGGACATGTCCTTCCAGGCGTCGCGGGTCTGCTGGTCGTGACTGATCATGATCAGGTATTTCATGGCGTCCTCCCGACGGCTCGACGACTTTCATCGGGATGTCGAGACCGCCGGGCCGCTTTCGACATCCGGTCCCGCAATGACACGCGCCGGTTCACCCCGGCTCGTGGGCGGGGCCTCGGCGGCGGAGGGGGTCAGGCCGCGCCCCCGGTGGGAGGGCGAGGAAGGTCGGGTTGCCGGGCCGCGCGTAGGCGCAGGAACCGCTGCTCCGGCACGCTGAGCGTCGCCTGGGCGGCCGACAGGTAGCACCGCCGGGCCGCCGCCCGGTCGCCGACCAGGTCGAGCAGGTGTGCCCGGACGACCTGCGTCCGGTGGTTGCCCACGAGTCCATGATCGGCCTGGGCGGCGGTCAGCTCCGCGAGCGCGACCTCCGGCCCGTCCACCATGGCGAGCGCGACGATCCGGTTCAGGGTGACCATCGGGCCGGGCGCGATATGCCGAAGCAGGTTGTAGAGACCGAGGAGTTGTGGCCAGTCGGTGTCCTCGGCCCGGGGTGCCTCGTCGTGCACCGCCGCGATCGCAGCCTGAAGCTGGTACGGCCCGACCCGCGCGTCCGCCAGGGTGCGGGTGATCAACGCGACGCCCTCGGCGATGGCCGACCGGTCCCACCGGGACCGGTCCTGCTCGGCCAGCGGGACGAGTGACCCGTCCGGCCGGGTCCGCGCCGGCCGCCGGGCGTCGGTGAGCAGCATCAGCGCCAGCAGGCCGGTGACCTCCGGGTCGTCGGGCAGCCGCCGGTGCAGCTGCCGGGTCAGCCGGATCGCTTCGCTGGTGAGTTCGACCCGGGTCAACGCCGGCCCCGAGCTGGCCGTGTGCCCCTCGTTGAAGATCAGGTAGAGCACCTCCAGCACGGCGGCCACCCGTGCCGGGTGGTCCCCGGCGGCGGGTGGCCGGAACTCCGCGCCACCGACCCGGATCCGCTGCTTGGCCCGGCTGATCCGTTGGGCCACCGTCGACTCGGGCACCAGGAAGGCACGGGCGATCTCGGCGGTGCTCAGGCCTCCGACCGCCCGCAGGGTGAGCGCCACCTGGGAGGCCCGGCTCAGCGACGGATGGCAGCAGAGCAGCAGCACCGTCAGCGTGTCGTCCACCGCACAGACCGGTTCCGGCCCCGGACCGGTCAGGGCGGCCACCGTGCGCTCCCGGCGTCGGCGGGCGGCGTCGGTACGCCACGCCTCCGTCCAGCGGCGGGCGGCAACCGTGGTCAGCCAACCCCGGGGGTTCGCCGGCAGCCCCTCCCGTGGCCACTGCACCGCCGCCGCCAGCATGGCCTCCTGGAGAGCGTCCTCGCAGGTCTCGAAGCTGCCGTACCGGCGCACCAGGGTGGCGAGCACCTGCGGCGCGTGGACGCGCAACAGGTCCTCGACGGCCGGTGTGCCGGTCACGCGTCCGGTCGCTCGTCGCCGCGGACCGGCCGCACCTCGACCAGGCCGAACCGCGCCTCGGGCACCCGGGCGGCGTACGCCACCGCCTGCCCGATGCTGTCGCACTCCACCAGGTAGAAGCCGGCGAGATGCTCCTTCACCTCGGGAAAGGGGCCGTCGGTGGCGATGGTGCGGCCCCGGTCGACCCGCACCCGGCGGGCCGTGCCCGGGTCGGCCAACGCCTCGGCGGCACGCAGCGCACCGGAGTCGGCCAGTTCCTCGAGCAGGGCGGTGTGGGCCTGGACGCCCTGCTGCCGTTCGGCGTCGGACAGCCCCTGCCACACCTCGCGGGCCTGCTCGTTGTGGCTGATGAGGATCAGATACTTCACCGCACCTCCAGAGGTCAGGGTGATTGTCCCAGCACCGCAGGGGCGGAGGTGGCCGGTCGTGTCCCCGCGTCAGGAACCCCTGCCGTCCCCGGCACCAGACCCGAGTGACCCGACGGCCCCGCCCCGAGGGTTCGATGTCGGAAGTGCGATACCTGGCCGCCGGCCGTCGCCATGCGGCGACCTAGCCGTTGACCTGGGCAACGACGAAGGTGCGCCCGGCCCCGGACCGGTCTGACGACGAACGGGTGTCCGGCCGGGGGCCACGACGGAAGGTGTCTCGACATGGGGGACGCGACGACCGACAGCCCCGACGGGACGCCCCCGTCCGCTCCCCGCCGCCCCGGCGGCAGCCGGCCGGCCGAGACGGTCCGGAGCCCCTCCGCCCTCGACGCCTGGGGCCGGGCCAACCGGCGCGGACAGTGCGACTGGTCGGACCCGGACGCCGAGCCGCACCTCATCCGTGGTCTGGACTGAACCGCGCCGGACCGGGTGCGGAGCGTCCCTGGGCGGGCCGGCGGGGGAGCCTGCCGCCCCGGGTGCGGGCCGTTCCCGGGTGGCCCCGGCGGACGGGAGCGTGGTCAGGCCGCCCGCCGGTCGCGGGCCTGCGCGCCGTACGGCTGGGCAGCCATCCGGCGCGGCTCGTCGACCTCGTCGAGCCGCAGCCGCCACCGGGACCGGCCGGTGCGTCGCCCCTGCGGCGGGCCGGCCGGACGCGGGCCGAGCCGGAACAGCAGCACCGTGATCAGGTAGCCGCCGACCAGGAACCCGTGGCTGACCAGCCGGGGCACCGCCACCTGCGCGGTGACCAGGTCGTTGACCGACAGCAGGACCAGGGTGGCGACGAAGGCGCTGAGCATCGGCAGCAACCCGGCCGGCGGGGTACGGCGCAGGGCGACGAACAGGAAGCCGGCGCCGACCGCCACGTTCCACGCGGCCGACTCGTGCCACAGGTGCTGCCCGGTCGGGTGCAGGTGGTCGGCGTTGACCCCCTGTCCCACCTGGGCCAGGCCGAGGGCCAGCTGGACCGCGCCGAGCAGCCCCAGCGCCCCCCGCAGGCCGTTGGTCAGACCACCGCGCCACCGGTCGGCGAGCCGTCGGCGGGGTGGCGGCACGGTGGCGAGGATCGTCTCGGTCAGGTCGGGCACCGCCTCCACCACCCGGGTACGGGCCCGCCGGGTCACCATGGCGGCGACCTCGTGCCACGCCCGGCAGTCCGCGCAGCCGTCCAGGTGGGCCTGGACGGCCGTCCGCTCCTCGGCGGTCTCCTCCCCGTCGAGCTGGGCCGACAGGATCTCCCGCCACGATTCGCACCGCATCCGGCGATTGTCGCTCATCAGGGCCGCCCGTCGGCGCAGCGTTCCGAGAGGGCGTAGCGCACCAGCACCACATCGCCGATCTGGCGTACCTCGGCGATCCTGGCCCGGCGACCCGGGTGCCACGGGAACGCCCCGTCGCCGACGAACCGGGGAGCCCGCCGGTCCCCGACGAAGAACGGCGCGACCACCAGGTGCAGTTCGTCGGCGAGACCGGCGGTGAGGAACTGGGCGTGCACCGACGCGCCGCCCTCCACCATCAGCCGTCCCACCCCCCGGCCGGCGAGGTCCGCCAGGGCCCGGGCCGGGTCCAGCGGGTCGCCCGCGTCGACCACGGTGGCCAGCCCGGCCAGCAGTGCGGTGGTCTTGTCCACCGCCGCGGTGGCGCAGTAGACGATCTTGTCGGCATCGCCGACGGTGAAGAACCGGGCCGTCGGGTCGAGCAGTCCCCGGGCGGTCAGGGTCACCTTGACCGGTGACGGCGGCAGTCCGGCGGCCTGCCGGGCGGCCCGCAGCCGGGCCGAGCGGACCACCAGCCGGGGGTCGTCGGCCCGGATCGTGCCCGCGCCGACCAGGATCGCGTCGCAGCCGGCCCGGACGGCGTCGATGCGGTCCATGTCCTCCGCGTTGGACAGCAACAGCCGCTGCTCGGTGGCATCGTCGATGTACCCGTCGATCGAGGTGGCGCAACTGAGCAGCACGTACGGCCGCCCGGTCGAGGCTCCGACGGCGGTGTCCGCCGTCCGGGCCGGCACGACACCCATCTCAGTTCAACGACGGCAGGTCGACGGCCCGGCCCGCGGCCCGGCTCGCCTTCGCCGCCAGGTAGTCGGCGTTGGCGGGGGACAGGAACACCCCGGTCGGCACCACCTCGGCCACCGACACACCCAGCCGGGTCAACTGCTCGGCCTTGTCCGGGTTGCTGCTCAACAGCACCAGCTCCGGCACCCCCAGCACCGCCAGCATCTGCGCGGCGGCCCGGTAGTCGCGCTCGTCCTCGTCGTGCCCGAGCGCCACGTTGGCCTGGTAGGTGTCCAGCCCGGCGTCCTGGAGGGCGTACGCGTCCAGCTTGGGGTAGAGGCCGATGCCGCGCCCCTCCTGGCGCAGGTAGAGCAGGAAGCCGCCCGCCTCGGTGATCCGCTGGACCGCCTCGCGCAGCTGCGGTCCGCAGTCGCAGCGTTGGCTGCCGAAGACGTCCCCGGTCAGGCACTCGCTGTGCGGGCGGACCAGTGGCGCGGTCCCGCCCGCCGCGTGCCGACGCAGGGCGCCCGCCCAGTCGCCCAGCCCGAACGCCAGGTGCTCCCGACCGTCCACCAGCCCGTCGAACGAGAAGACCCGGGCCGTGGTGGCGTACCCGTCGGGGAACCGCAGCGGCACCGTGACCTGTGTCCGGACGGTCGCTGTCGGCAGTGCTTCGTACATGTGTCTCCTCCGTCAGGCGCTGCCGGCCAGCCCGGCAGCGGGTACCGGTGAGGAACCACCCTGGGTTCCCACCGTACGGTCACCCGCCCGTGTGCGCAGTGCGGACGGGCGACCCCGCAGCACCAGCACAGCGGCCCCCGGCAGTGCGGCGACCAGCACCAGCGCCCCGTACACCAGGGCGGTCGCCACGCCCTCGGCCGCGCCCAGGCCCGCCGCCCCGAACGCCCACGCGGCGACGCCCTCGCGCGGGCCGAAACCCGCCACGTTGGCGGGCAGCGCCATCGCCAGCAACGCCAGCAGGGTCAGCGGCACCAGCACCGTCAACGGCGCGGTGACCCCGGCCACCCGGGCCGCCAGCACGAACGTCGCCAGATGGCAGCCGACCACCGCCGTCGAGGCGAGCAGCACCCCCGGGCCGGTGCGCCGGCCGAGCAGCCCGGCCCGCACGTCGGCGGCGGCGGCCCGCACCGCCCGGGCCCGCCGCGACGGCCCCGACCGGGGCAGCGCCCGGACCAGCACCGCCAGCACCAGGCCGACCGCCACCGTCACCGCGACCGCCACCGGCAGGTAGGGCCGCACCGGCGACGGTAGCGCGATCAGCAGCACCGCGGCCAACAGCACCTGCACCACCTGCCCGGCGGCCCGCTCCCAGACCACCGCCCGGACGGCCCGACCCAGGTCACCGGCCTCCCGGCCGTGCCGCACCGCCCGGTGCACGTCCCCGAGCACCCCACCGGGCAGCGTCGCGTTCAGGAAGACCGCCCGGTAGCAGTCGGCCACCGCCGTGCCCAGCGGCAGCCGGATGCCGAGCCCTCCGGCGACCAACCGCCACCGCCACGCGCAGCCGAGGGTGGCCAGCGCCCCCAGCACCAACGCGGTCAGCACCGCGGGCGTGTCGATCCGGCGCAGCCCGGCCAGCGCCGGGCCGGTGCCCAGCCACCACAGCAGCACCGCGACCAGGCCCACCCCGCCGAGATTGCTCACCCAGGCCCAGGCCGGGTTCCCGCGAGCGCGGGTGGACGGTGTGCCGGTGGCCTGGGGTGACACGCGGTTCCTCCTCGGAAAGATCTCGTCCTTTCTCACGTACCGGCCGGCGGCGCGGTTCATTCCACCCCGGCGAGCAGGTCGTCGTGGCCGACGGTGACGGTGAGCCGCCCGGCCGCCGCCTCGGACCGTCGCCGCCGGGCGTACCCGGCCGTACGGTCGGCCAGATCGGGGCGTTGGGCGACGGCGGCGTCGAGCCAACCGTCGAACCACTCCCCGGCCAGCGCGGCCCGGTCCGGGCCGAGCCGCCACGGGCTCGGCCGCACGGTCACCGGCATCCCGTGCCGGACGAACTCCGCGCCGGCCGCGGCGGCGGCGTCCGGTCCGAGCAGCGTCCGGCCGTCGACGGTACGCCGCTGGTGGGCGTCGAACGCGGCGGCGACCTCGGCGTCCAGCGGGTCGGCGGGGTGCAGCGTCACCCGACCGACCACGGAGAGCACGAAGAGGCTGGGGCAGCCGACGCCCGCGCAGGTGGCGACGATCCGGGCGATCTCGTCGGCGGTGAGCATGTCCAGCAGCGCCGACGCGGTGACCAGACCGGCCCCGGCCAGGTCGGCGGTGGTCAGCCGGGTGATGTCGCCCTGCCGGGTGTGCACCTCGACCGGGCTGCCGTCGGCGGCGACCGGCACCGTCGCGCCGGCCCGCTCCAGCAGACCCGGATCCCGGTCGTGCAGCACCCAGCGCTGCGGGCCGGGCAGCAACGGGGCCAGCCAGCGCAGCATCGACCCGGTGCCGCTGCCCAGGTCGTGCACGAGCAGCGGTCGGTCCCCGGTGAGCCGGTGGCGCAGCCGGTCGACCAGCTCCCGGCTGCGGGCGTCGGCGTCGGCGGGCTCCCGGAGCCGCAGCCAGTCGGCGAACGGGTCGGTGGCGTACGCGGTCATGTCCTCACTCCGTCCAGCACCTGGGAGATCATCGTCACGGTCGTCGGCCACCCCGGCAGGTCCGCCCGCCGGTCGCGGGCCGCGTGCCGCAGCCGGTCGCGCAGGTCGGCCGAGTGCAGCCAACGGCGCAGCCCACCGGCCAGCGCCACCGGATCGCCCGGCGGCACCAGCATCCCGGGCGCGGTCCCGTCGGCGGCCCGGCCCAGCGCCTCGGACACCCCGCCGGCCGTGGTGCCCAGCACCGGGAGCCCCCGGGCCAGGGCCTCGACCACCACCATCCCGTACGTCTCGGCGCGGGAGGCCAGCACCAGCAGGTCCGCCCCCGCGTATGCCGCGTCCAGCGCCGGCCCGGACAGTGGCCCGTGCCAGCGCACCCGCCCGGCCAGCCCGGCCCGGTCGACCCGACCCCGCAGCCCGGCCACGAAACCCGGATCGCGGTCCAGCGCGCCGACACAGTCCAGCGTCCACGGCCGGTCGGCGAGTGCGGTCAGCGCGTCGACCAGCACGTCGTACCCCTTGACCGGGGTGACCGCCGCGACGCAGAGCAGCGCCGTGCCGGCCGCCGTGCCGGGAGCGGGGTCGGCCGGATCGACCCCCGGTACCGCCACCGCCACCCGTGCCGGGTCGAGGGGATGCCGGGCCAGCAGCAGGTCGCGGGTCCAGCCACTGGTGGTGACGAGGGCGTCGGCGTGCGGCAGGGCACGCGCCTCGGCGTCGTCGCCGAGCGGCATGTGCACCAGCAGGACCTGGCGCAGCCGACCGGCCTGCGCCGCCAGCAGCTCCGGCACCGTCGAGGCGACCAGCCCGTCGTAGAGCACCAGCGTGCCGTCCGGCAGGGCCGCCAGCACCCCGGCCAGCCGCGCCCGTGCCGCCTCGTCGGGCGACGGCCAGTCCCCGGGCACGCCGTGCTCGCGCACCACCCATCCGGCCGCCGCGAGCCCGGTGCAGACCCGCCGGTCGTACGCGTTGCCGCCGCTGGGCGTGGCCGGGTCGTCGATGTCCCCGGGGAGGACGACGTGCACCGTCGGCACGGGCTACAACGACCGCTCGTAGCTGGCCCAGGCGATGTGCGACTCGTGCAGGGTGACGGTGATCCCGGACAGCTCGCGGGCGCCCTCGCCCAGGCCACCGGCGTGCACCCGGTCGGCGAGCCGGTCGGCGACGGCCCGGCACAGCACCTCGGTGGTGGTGTTCTGCCCGGCGAACGCCGGCTCGTCGTCGAGGTTCCGGTAGGTCAGGTCGGCCAGCACCGCCTTCAGCTCGTCGATCGCCCGGCCGATGTCCACCACGATGCCGTCGTCGTCCAGCTCCGGGCGGCGGAAGGTGGCGTCGACGACGAAGGTGGCCCCGTGCAGCTTCTGCGCCGGCCCGAAGACCTCGCCCCGGAAGCTGTGGGCGATCATGATGTGGTCCCGTACGGTCACGCTGAACACGGCGTCTCCTCGTCGTAGGTGATCAGATGGCACAGCGCGGGCAGTTCCCCCGAGGCCAGGCGGCCGAGCACGTCGGGCAGCTCCGCGAAGCGGGACCGCCCGGTCAGCAGCACGTCGAAGACCGGGTCGGCGAGCAGCTCCAGGGCGAGCGCCAGCCGGTCGCCGAAGTCACGCCGGGCCGCCCGCGCCGGGGAGACCGTGCCGACCTGGCTGCTGCGGACGGTCAACCGGCCGGCGTGGAACGCCCCGCCCAGCGACAGCTCGACCGGCCGGTCGCCGTACCAGCTCAGCTCGACCACGGTGCCCTCCGGGGCGAGCAGGTCCAGACTGCGTTGCAACCCGGCGGCGGTGGCGCTGGCGTGCACCACCAGGTCCCGCCCCCCGGTCGCCGCCTCGGGCGGGGCGAAGTCGACCCCCAGCGCCGAGGCGACCACCGCCCGCGCCGGGTCGGTGTCGACCAGCTCGACCCGGACCCCGGGGAAGCGGGCCAGCAGGGCCGCCACGCTGCACCCCACCATCCCGCCGCCGACCACGCTGACCCGGTCGCCGACCAGCGGCGCGGCATCCCACAGCGCGTTGACCGCCGTCTCCACCGTGCCGGCCAGCACCGCGCGGGCCGCCGGCACGCCGTCGGGCACCGGGGTCACCGCCGACGCCGGCACCACGTACGCGCTCTGGTGCGGGTGCAGGCAGAACACCGTCCGGCCGCGCAACGCCGCCGGACCGTCCTCGACCACCCCGACGCTGAGGTAGCCGTACTTGACCGGGGCGGGGAAGTCGCCCTCCTGGAACGGGGCGCGCATCGCGGCGTACTGGCTCGGTGGCACACTGCCGGTGAACACCAGCGTCTCGGTGCCCCGGCTCACCCCGGAGTAGCGGCTGCGGACCAGCACCTCGTCGGGTCCGGGTGCGGGCAGGGTCACCGGCCTCAGCTCACCGACCCCGGGAGCACGCAGCCAGAAGGCCTGGGCGTCGCGGATCACGCGGTTTTCTCCTCATCTGCCGGCCGGACCGAACGAATCGGCGGCGTGCTGCGTACCCATTACCGAGGTCGTCGATCATAAACACGGAGGCAGGGTGTCCAGGGTTCGAACCGGTCCGGTGCTCGGCCTGGCCGTACAGACCGTCCTGCTGGCCGGGCTGGCCGCGACCGTCGGGCTCGACGTCGCCGGCTGGCTGGCCGGCCTCGGGTACGGCGTGGTCACCTGTGTCGCGCTGCGACGCGGCCTGCGCCGTCGCGGCGCCGACCGGCTCGGGCCGGCGGACCGGGTGACGCTGGCCAGGGGGGTGCTCGTCGGCGGGGTGACCGCCCTGGTCGTGGCCGGTCTGGACGGCACGACCGCGCTGGGGGTGCTGGTGCCGATGACCGCGGTGGCGCTGGCCCTGGACGCGGTGGACGGCTGGGTGGCCCGGCGCACCGGCACGGTCAGCGCGCTCGGCGCCCGGTTCGACATGGAGGTCGACGCGTTCCTCATCCTGGTGCTCAGTGTCCAGGTGGCACCCGCGGTGGGGCCGTGGGTGCTCGCCATCGGCGGCCTGCGGTACGCCTTCGTCGCCGCCGGCCGGCTGCTGCCCTGGCTGCGGGGGGCGCTGCCGCCGCGCTTCTGGCGCAAGGTGGTCGCCGCCGCGCAGGGCGTACTGCTGCTCGTCGTGGCCGCGGACCTGCTGGCCCGACCGGCGGCCGCCGTACTGGCCGCGGTGGCGTTGGCGCTGCTGGTCGAGTCGTTCGGGCACGATGTCGGCTGGCTCTGGTGGCACCGACCCGCCCGGGTCGCCCGGACCACCGCCCCGACGGGTGTCCCGGCGCTGTCCCTGCCCCGGGGATCGTCCGTCGCGGCGCTGCCGTCCGTACCATCGGTGCGACCCCGGGTCGAAGCCATCGCCGACCGGCCGTTCGCCGCCCACCAGCCGGTCTGAGTCGGACCGTCGACCCGGCCCCGGAGCCGGGACCTGCCCAGGAAGGACCATTCGGAGTGTCGTTGTTGTCACGCCTGCGTCGGCCGAGCACGGCAGCCGGGAGTACCGCCACCGGGACCGGCCGACCCACTCCGACAACCGGGCCGGCCGAGCCCGGCACGTCGGCCGAGCCGGCCGCGTCGGTCGAGCGGGCGCAGCCCGGCACGTCGGCCGAACCCGCCGCTTCGGCCGAACCCGCCGCTTCGGCCGAACCCGCCGCTTCGGCCGAACCCGCCGTGTCGGACGGGGCCGCCCGTTCGGTGCCGTCGGCCGACGCCGCCGACGTGTCACCGGCGTCGGCCGCGACCGGACCGGCGGCGCGCTGGCGGCGGGTCGCCGCCCGGGTGACCACCGGGCTGGCCGCGCTGCTGGTCCTGGCGGTGCTGACCGCGCCGGACCGGTACGACCAGCTCACCCCGACGGCGTTCCTGGGGGTGCCGATCGAGGGGCTGGTGGCCGCCGGCCTGTTGCTGGCGCTGCCCGGCCGGGTGCGTCGGCTGGTCGCGGTGCCGGTCGGGGTGGCCCTGGGGCTGGTCGCCATCGTCAAGGTGCTCGACCTGGGCATGTCGGCCAGCCTGGCCCGCCCGTTCGACCTGGTCGTCGACTGGGTGCTGCTGGACGACGGGTACGCCTTCGTCACCGACTCGGTGGGCGGCGGTGGCGCGGTGGCCGCCGCCGCCGGGCTGGTCGCCCTGGTGGTCGCGTTGCTGGTGCTCACCGTCCGGTCGGTGCAGCGGCTGACCCGGGAGGCGACCGGGCACCGCCGGGCCGCCGTCCGGGTGGTCGCCGGACTGACCGCGCTCTGGGTGGCCGCCGCGACCCTCGGCGTGCCGGTCGCCGACTCCGGCACCGCCACCCTGGTCGGCCAGCATGTCGGCCAGGTCGGCGCGGGGCTGCGGGACCGGCGGGAGTTCGCCGGCGAGGTCGCCCGGGACGCCTACCGGGACACCCCGGGGGACCAGTTGCTCACCGCGCTGCGCGGCAAGGACGTGGTGCTGGCCTTCGTGGAGAGCTACGGCCGGGACGCGGTCGAGGACCCGGAGTTCGCCGGCCAGGTCGGCGCGGTGCTCGACGGCGGTACCCGGCGACTGGCCGCCGCCGGCTTCACGGCCCGCAGCGGCTTCCTGACCTCGCCCACCGCCGGTGGCGGAAGCTGGTTGGCCCACGACACGCTGCTGTCCGGGCTGTGGATCGACAACCAGCAGCGACACGACAGTCTGCTGGCCAGCGACCGGCTCACCCTCAACAGGGCGTTCCAGCGGGCCGGCTGGGACACCGTCGGGGTGATGCCGGCGGCCACCTCGCCCTGGCCGGAGGGGGCGTTCTTCGGCTACGACCGCTACCACGACGCGGCCGGGCTGGAGTACCGCGGGCCGCAGTTCAGCTATGCGCCGATGCCCGACCAGTACACCCTGTCCACCTTCCAGCGCCGGGAGCGGGCCACCGGGGACCGGGCGCCGATCATGGCGGAGATCCCGCTGATCTCCAGCCACTCACCGTGGGCGGCGATCCCCCGGATGCTCGACTGGGACCACGTCGGGGACGGCTCGATCTACCGCCGCCCGACGTCGGTGGCGTTCAACCCGAAGGACGTGGTGGGGCGGAGCACCACCGAGGTGCGCACCGGTTACCGCAGGGCCATCGAGTATTCGCTGAACAGCCTGATCTCCTACGTCCAGACGTACGGCGACGACGACCTGGTGCTGGTCTTCCTCGGTGACCACCAACCGTCCCCGCTGGTGACCGGCCCGAACGCCAGCCGGGACGTGCCGATCACCGTGGTCGCCCGCGATCCGGCGGTGCTGGCCCGGGTGGCCGGTTGGGGCTGGCAGGAGGGGCTGCGGCCCGGACCGGACGCGCCGGTGTGGCGGATGGACACGTTCCGGGACCGCTTCCTCGACACGTTCGGTCCGCAGCCACCGGCCCACGTGGCGGCCCCGCGCTGATGCCCCGGCGAGGCGGAACGCCCCGCGCTGACGCTCGGGCGAGGCGGAACGCCCCGCGCTGACGCCCCGGCGAGGCGGGACGCCCCGCGCTGACGCTCCGGCGAGGCGGGACGTCCGGCGGGACGTCCCGCCGTCACGGCACGGTCAGCGCCGCGACGACAGCCGCAACGTGTTGCAGACGTCGACCACCCCGGGCACCTGCCAGGCGACCTGTCCCGCGAACCGCCGGGTGGCCGCGTCGGGGACGAGCCCGCCGAGGATGGCCACCCGGTTCTGCACGGTGACCGTGATCCGTCGGGCCCGCGCACCGACCCCGCCGACGATCCGGTACGCCACCTCGGCGGCCAGCCGTACGTCGTCCCCGGGCGGTCCGGGCGGTCCGGGCTCCGGACGGAACCAGCTCTCGTCGGGCAGCGGCCACGGCATCACCATGCCGTGCTCCTGACCGGGGAGCGGTCGGACCCGGCGGACCGGGACCAGTCCACCGCGTCCCGTCGCGTGTCGAAGACCGGGAAGACCCGGTCCAACCGCATGGTGTGCAGCACGGTGCGGACGAACCGGGACGGCCCGGCGAGGCTGAGCCGCCGGCCACGGTGCCGGGCCTCCTGCCGGGCCCGGACCAGCACCCCGAGCGCGGTGGAGTCGATCAGGTGCACCCGGACCAGGTCGACCACCACGTGCCGGTCGGCGTCGACCGCCTCGGCCAACGCCCCGTGCAGGTCGTCGCCGGTGGCGATGTCGAGGTCCCCGGCGGCGGTGACGACCGCCACCCCGTCCAGGTGTTCGACGCCGAGCACGCCGAGCGGGTCGGCGCGGCGTGCCGCGCGGGCCGGTGGGGCGGGCGCCGGTGCCCCGACGAGTTCGCAGCGGGGGCAGCGGTGCGGACCGGTGGCGAACGGGGAACCGGTCCAGCCCTGCTCGGCGACGAACGTCCACACCACCTCGGCGTCGGGCAGGACGCAGGCCGGGCCGCTCGCCACCGTTCCGCAGCTGTCGCAGATCAGCGTCATCAGCGGGTCGTCCGGTACGACGGTCATCGGTCTCCTCCTTGAGGGTCGACGTCGGTGGCCCGGTGGTCGTGGTGGCCCGGTGGTCGTGGCCCGGCGCACGGTGGTCGACCGGACACCCCGCGCGCCGGGTCACGACCGGATCGGGTGGGTCAGCGCTCGGCACGGCCGCCGGCGGTCCCGACGACCAGCGCCACGGCGACCCCGGCCAGGCCGACCTGCACGATCAGTTGTCGCAGCGTGTAGCCGTCGCCGTCGATGCCGACCAGCCGGCTCAGGATGGTGCCGAGCAGCGCGGCGACCAGGCCGACGGCGAGGGTGAGCCAGAGCGGGAGCTGGGTGCGGCCGGGGACGACGAGCCGGCCCAGCGCGCCGATCACGAGCCCGACGACGACGGCGGCGACGATCCCGGTGCCGCTCACCGGCTGTGCTCCCGCAGCCGGGGCGGGGCGGTCTGCCGGTGGACGGCGGACGGGACCAGGCCGCCGTCCACCGACAGTGCCCTCGGGGTGGTGACCATGGGCAGCACCCGGGACACCCGGGCGGCGCTCAGCACGCGCATCGCCCGGGGGCTGGGATCCCGCAGGGTCAGCACGCCGCCGTGGCGGGCCAGTTGCCGGTGCACGTCGAGCAGCAGCCCGACGGCGGCGGCGTCGAGGTGCCGGCATGCGGAGAGGTCCACCACCACGTGTGCCGGGCGCAGCTCGACGAGCCGGTCGAAGACCTGCCGGGACCGGGCCAGCGCGGCCAGGTCCAGGTCGTCGGTGACGCACACCTCCACCAGCGGTACGGTGCACTCCGGGCGGGACGCTCCCACGATCGCCCTCCTTCCGGTTCGCTGTCCGGATTCCAGCCTGCTGGGCGAGATTGGCGGGGGCCGCGCAGACGTATGTCAGTTGCGTGACAAATTTCGCGTAGCCCACGGCCGGGTCGTCACCGCCGGAGCGCACCGGGCACGATTTGCCGATGGCGGGCGTACTGGTGATCGAGGACGACGACCGGATCCGTCTGGCGCTGCTGCTGGCCCTGGAGGACGAGGGCTATCTGGCGCGCGGGGCGGCCACGGCCGAGGAGGGGCTGCGGGCGCAGCGGCAGGAGACCGCCGACTACGTGCTGGTGGACCTGATGCTGCCCGGTCTGGACGGTTTCGAGTGCATCCGGCAGTTGCGCCGCCACGACGACGTGCCGATCGTGGTGGTCAGCGCCCGCGACGACACCCACGACATCGTCGCCGCGCTGGAGGCGGGCGCGGACGACTACCTGGTCAAGCCGGTCGCCATCAAGGAACTCTCGGCCCGGCTGCGGGCGTTGCGCCGCCGGGGCCGCAGTGCCGTGTCGGTCGGCACGGCGACGGTGCCGGTGCTGGCCTTCGGCGCGCTGGAGATCAGCCCGGAGGCCGGTGAGGTACGCCGGGCCGGGCGGCCCGTGCCGGTGACCCGGACCGAGTTCCGGTTGCTCTGCGAGCTGGCCGAGCACGCCGGGCGGGTGTTGTCCCGGCAGCAACTGCTCAGCCGGGTGTGGGGCTACGAGACCGGCGACGAGCGGCTGGTGGACGTGCACGTGGGCCGGTTGCGGCAGAAGATCGAGGCCGATCCGGCCAACCCCCGGCACCTGGTCACCCTGCGGGGCCTCGGCTACAAGCTGCAACGATGAGGCGGCTCGGCCTGCGGGCCCGGGTCACCGCAGCGTTCGCGATCGGCGCGCTGCTGCTGTCGGCGCTGATGGCCTTGATCTCGTACGAGCTGGTGCGCCGCTCGCTGCTCGACGAGCGGGAGCGGACCGCGCTGCGGGCGGCGTACTTCGACGCGGCGGTGGTCCGTGCCGGTCTGGACACCGACACCCCGGACGTCTACGAGGTGCTGCGCACCCTGGACACCGGTGGCAGCCGCCGGGCGCTGGTGCACCGCGACGGCCGCTGGTACGCCCGGACCGCCGACGAGGGCCCGTCCGGCGCGGTGCCGGCCGGGCTGATGGCGATGGTCGCCGACGGTGAGCCCGGGGTGCAGCGGATCCGGGTCGAGGGGCAGCCCGCGCTGTTGGTCGGGGTGCCGCTGGCGGAGTCGACCGGCTACTACGAGATCACCTCGCTGCGGGAGCTGGAGCAGACGTTCCAGGTGCTGGCGTTGGCGCTGACCGTGGTGGCGGTCACCGTGGCCGGCTCCGGTGCGGCGCTGGGCTGGTACGCCACCCGGCACGGGTTGCGCCCGTTGACGGCGGTGGCCGACGCGGCCGAGAAGATCGCGGCGGGGGACGTCACCGCCCGGCTGGCCCCCGGCACCGACCCGGACCTGGCCCGGCTCTCCACCTCCTTCAACCGGATGGTCGACCAGGTGGCGGTGCGGATCGAACGGGACCGCCGGTTCGCCGCCGACGTCGCCCACGAGCTGCGCTCACCGTTGCAGACGCTGTCGGCGGCGGCGAGCGTGCTGTCCCGGCGTCGGGACGGGTTGGACGATCGCACGGCCACCGCCGCCGGTCTGGTCAGCGAGGAGATCACCCGGTTCCAGCGGCTGGTCAACGACCTGATCGAACTGGCCCGCAGCGACCGGCCGGTGCAGCGGGAGGAGGTCGACGTGCTGGCGCTGGCCCGGGGGGTGTGCCGGGGGCGGGGGTTGCCCGAGTCGCTGGTGGCCGCCGGCCCGCCCCCGCCGGGACTCTGGTCGGTGGACCCTCGGCGGGTGGAGCAGGTGCTGGTCAACCTGCTGGACAACGCGGTCCGTTACGGCGGCGGCCCGGTCGCGGTGCGGCTGTGGGTCTGCGACGGGGTCGGGATGGTGGAGGTCGACGACGAGGGACCGGGGGTGCCGGTGGCCGATCGGAAGGTGGTCTTCGACCGGTTCGTCCGGGGACGGGCGGCACACGACCGGGCCGGCGGGGACGGCACCGGGCTGGGACTGGCGCTGGTCGCCCAGCACGCCGCGGCCCACGGTGGCCGGGCCTCGGTCGGCGACCGGCCCGGCGGCGGCGCCCGGTTCCGGGTGGAGTTGCCGGGGAGCCGGACGTGACCCGGCGCGGCCGGCCCCCGGCCGGGCTCGGGCGGGTGTGCCGGCCCCCGGCCGGGCTCGGGCGGGTGTGCCGGCCCCCGGCCGGGCTCGGGCGGGTGTGCCGGCCCCCGGCCGGGCTCCGGCGGGTGTCACCGTCGGTGCGGTGGTGGGTGCTGCTGCCGGTGGTGGGCCTGCTGCTGACGGCCGCGTGCGGGGTGCCGGTCGACGACCGGCCGAGGGGTGTCGAGCCGCCGTTCGGACCACCGGCCGCCCCGGCCGCCAGCAGTGTCCCGGGCCGGGTGGAACAGGCGTTCTGCCTGGTCCGTGACGGACGACTGGTCCGGACGGTCCGGCAGGTCGACGCCGTCGGTGGAGTGGACGGGCACCTGCGTCGCCTGCTGGCCGGTCCCACCCGGGCCGAACGGGCGGCCGGGCTCGGCACCGCCCTGCCGGGCGCGGTGCACGTGCTCGGGGCCCGGTTGGTCGACGGGCGGGCGCACGTGGAGGTGGAGCCGCTGGGGGAGGAGTCCGGTCGCAGCGACGAGGTGCTGGCGTACGGGCAGATCGTCTGCACGCTGGACAGCCGGGCCGACGTCTCCGGGGTGTCGTTCCTGCTGCGTGGTGGACCGCTGGAGGTGCCCCGGGCCGACGGCTCGCTGTCGGCCGGCCCGTTGACCGCCGCCGACTACCCGGCGGTCACCGGCCCGGACTGACGGCGCCGCCGGGCCCGGGGGACGACCAGCGGGGTGCCGGTCTCCGGGTCCTCGACGATCCGGCAGGGCAGCCCGAACACCTCCTCGACGAGGGCGGCGGTGACCACCTCGCGGGGGTCGCCCTGGGCCACCACCCGACCGTCGCGCATGGCGATCAGGTGGGTGGCGTACCGGGCGGCGTGGTGCAGGTCGTGCAGCACCGCGACCAGGGTCCGGCCCTCCTCCTCGTGCAGCCCGGCGCACAGGTCGAGCACCTCGATCTGGTGGGCGACGTCCAGGTAGGTGGTGGGTTCGTCGAGCAGCAGCAGGGCGGTCTGCTGGGCCAGCGCCATCGCGATCCAGACCCGCTGCCGCTGCCCACCGGACAGTTCGTCGACGGGCCGGTCGGCCAGCTCGCCGACGCCGGTGGCGGCCATCGACCGGGTCACCACCCGCTCGTCCTCGGTGGACCACTGGCGCAGCAGGCCCTGGTGCGGGTAGCGGCCCCGGGCGACCAGGTCGGCCACCGTGATGCCCTCCGGCGCGACCGACGACTGCGGCAGCAGGCCGAGGGTGCGGGCGACCTCCCGCGAGCGCAGCGAGTGGATGTCCCGGCCGTCGAGCAGCACCGTCCCGGTGGTCGGTCGCAGCGTCCGGGCCAGGGCGCGCAGCAGGGTGGACTTGCCGCAGGCGTTGGGGCCGATCACCACCGTGAACGACCGGTCGGGTACGGCCACCGACAGGTCCCGGGCCACCACCCGGCGATCGTAGGCCAGGGTCAGCCCGACCCCGCCCAGCCGACTCTCCGGTGTCACCACGTCCTCCTCAGATCCGGGCCGCGCGGCGTCGCGCGGCGAGCAGCCATACCAGGTAGCCGCCGCCGATCAGGCCGGTGACCACCCCGACGGGGAGCTGGTGGCCGTCGACCGCCCGCTGCGCGGCCAGGTCGGCGGCGAGCAGCAGCACCGCCCCGGTGCCGGCGGCGGCGGCCAGGTTCGGCCCGGGTGCCCGGGTCAGCCGGCGGGCCAGGTGCGGCGCGACCAGGGCGACGAAGGAGACCGGTCCGGCGGCGGCGGCCGCCCCGGCGGCGAGCAGCACCGCCGCGGCGAGCAGCAGGTGCCGGACCCGGGCCACCGGCACGCCGAGCGCGGTGGCGGTGTCGTCACCCAGCTCGATCGTGGACAGCGGCCGGGCGACGCCGACCACCACCGGCGTCAGCAGCCCCAGCAGGCCGAGCAGCGGGACGGCCTGCTCCCAGCCCCGACCGTCGAGGCTGCCGGTGAGCCAGAGCACCGCCCGCGCCGCGTCCATCAGCGGTGCCCGGGTGAGCAGCCAGCCGTTGACGCCGGTGAGGATGGCCGTGGTGCCGATGCCGACCAGCACCAGCCGGTACCCGGGCAGGCCGTGCCGGCCGGCGACCGCCCACAGCAGCAGGCCGGTGGCGAGCCCGCCCAGCAGCGCCGCCCCGGACAGCAGCAGGGTGCCGCCGCCGAGCACCACCACGACCAGCGCGCCGGTGGCCGCGCCCTGGGTGACCCCGAGCACGTCGGGGCTGCCCAGCGGATTGCGGACCAGGGACTGGAGGATCGCGCCGGACAGCGCCAGGGCGGCCCCGACGCCGAGCGCGGTGACCAGCCGGGGCAGCCGCAGCTCGCCGACGATGAAGTCCTCGGCGGGGGTGCCGCCGCCGGTGAGGGTGCGCAGCACGTCGGCGGTGCTCATCGGGTAGTCACCGCCGCCGATCGCGGCCACCCCGAGGACGACGACCAGGGCGGCGACGCCCAGTCCGACGAGCAGGGACCGGCCGTGCCAGCGCACCGACCGTCCGCCGATCCGTACCACCCGCACCGGCGGGCGGGGGCGGGTCGACGGGTCGGCCGGCCGGGTGCGGGTCATCGGCGGGCCACCAGACGCAGGAACAGCGGTCCACCGAGTACGGCGGTGACCAGTCCCACCTGGAGTTCACCGGGTCGGCCGAGGACCCGGCCGAGCACGTCGGCGCCGAGCAGGAGCACCGGTGCGAGCACCGCCGCGTAGGGCAGCAGCCAACGCAGGTCCGGGCCGGTCAGTGCGCGTACCAGGTGGGGGACGAGCAGGCCGACGAAGACGATCGGGCCGCAGGCGGCGGTGGCCGCCCCGCAGAGCAGGGTGACCGCGGTGACGGTGCCGGCCCGGACCAGGGCGGGTCGCGCGCCGAGGGCGCGGGCCGCGTCGTCGCCGAGGGCCAGGGCGTTGAGCGGTCGGGCACCGGCCAGTCCGACCAGCAGTCCGACCAGGATGAACGGGGCCACCGTGCCGACGGTGGTGAAGTCGGCGGTGGCCAGCGAGCCGACGGTCCAGAACCGCAGCCGGTCCAGCGCGGCGGAGTCGAGCAGCATCATCGCGCTGACGTACGAGTAGAGCACCGCGTTGAGGGCGGCCCCGGCCAGCGCCAGCCGCTCCGGGGTGGCCTGCCGGCCGCCGCCGACGGCGTGCACCGCGACGGTCACGGCCACCGCCCCGAGCAGGGCGAACCAGATCCATCCCCGTACCGTGGCGACGCCGAACAGCGCGGTGGCGGTGGCCACGGCGGCGGACGCGCCGGCGTTGATGCCGAGCAGGCCGGGGTCGGCGAGCGGGTTGCGGGTGAGTGCCTGCATGAGCGCGCCGGCCACGCCGAGCGCCGCTCCGGCGAGCAGGCCGAGCAGGGTGCGGGGCAGCCGCATCTGCTGGACCACCGCGTGTTCGGGTGAGGCGGTGCCGAAAAGGCCCTGCCACACCTCGACGGGGGTGAGTTGTCGCGCGCCGACGGCTACGCTGAGCACCACTACGGTGACGAGCAGCAGCAGGCCCGCCCCGAGTCCGGCGGCCCGTGCCCTGGTTCGCCGGCGGGCGGCCACGGTCCCCGGCGGTACAGTGGGTGCGGATAGGGTGGCGGACAGTGTGGACTCCCGGGGCGAGTGCGGCGCATGCCGCCCGTTGACAGCGATTTAGGTTAGGTTAACCTAACCGTGCCGTCGCGGATCGCCGCGGTCCGGGCCTGACCGAAAGACGTCACATGTTGCCTTCCTCGTCCTCACCCCGATTCTCCCGCCGGGGCCTGCTCGCCGCCGGTGGCGGGGCAGCCCTGACCGCTCTCCTCGCCGCCTGCGGCGGGGGCGACGACCCGGCGAAGCCCACCGCGAACGGCTCCGCCGGCCCGTGGAGCTTCACCGACGACCGGCAGCGCAAGGTCGAGGCGGCCAGCGCGCCGACCCGGGTGGTCGCCTTCACCGGGGTGGCCGCCGCGCTCGTCGACTTCGGACTCGACTCCCAGCTCGTCGGCGTGTTCGGCGAGACCACCCGGACCGACGGCTCCCGTGACCCGCAGGCCGGGGACCTCGACGTCGACCGGGTCACCGTGCTCGGCAACGTCTGGGGCGAGTTCAACGTGGAGAAGTACGCCGGGCTCCGCCCCGAGCTGCTGGTCACCCACATGTACGACCCGGACGCCCTCTGGTACGTCCCGGACGAGAGCCGCGACAAGATCCTCCAGCTCGCGCCGAGCGTGGCCATCACCACCGCCCGGACCCCGATGACCCGCCCGATCGAGCGTTACGCCGAGCTGGCCCGCTCGCTCGGCGCGGACCTGTCCGCCGCGAAGGTCACCGCGGCCAAGACCCGGTTCGAGGCCGCCGCCGAGCAGGTCCGGGCAGCGGTCAAGGCCAACCCCGGCATCCGGGTGATGGCGTCGTCCGGCAGCCCCGACCTGTTCTACGTCTCCAACCCGAAGGTCAGCACCGACCTGATGTACTTCGCTGAGTTGGGCGTCGAGATCGTGGTCCCCACCAAGCTCGAAGCCGGTGACTACTTCGAGGCGCTGAGCTGGGAGAACGCCGGCAAGTTCCCCGCCGACCTGATCCTGCTCGACAACCGCTCCACGGCGTTGCAGGCCAAGGACCTCGCGGCAAAGCCCACCTGGGCGCAGCTACCGGCCGTGAGGGCCAACCAGGTCACCCCCTGGGACGCGGTGCCCCGCTTTTCGTACGCGGGCGCGGCCCCGCTGCTGGAGAACCTGGCCACCGCGATCCGCTCCGCCAAGCGCCTCGGCTGACTGTCCGGCCACCGACCGGGTCCTCGACCCGACGCGGTGTCGCCCGCCTCCGTCAGTCCGGACGGTGTCGCCTCCCTCGTCGGGCCGGCGGTGCCGCGTCCCCCTCGCCGTTCCGGTGCGCCAGCCGCCGGGGGCGAGGGGGACGGCGGTCGACGGTTCAGGCCGCTTCGACGGTACGCGTGCGTCGCGCGGTGCGACCCGGCTGCTCCCGCACGGTGCGCCGGTCGTCGGTGACGCCGTTCGTCGTGTCGCCGGCCATGGTCAGCGCCCGATGGGCGTTGCGGGCGGCGTCGCAGGGCCACTGCTGGTGTTCGCAGAGCAGGTTGTCGCAGCGCCCGGCCTGGTCCGGATGGTGTGCGTCGATCACGTCGAGAGCCATTCGCCACAGGAGTGGATCGGTCACCCCGGCGGGCACGGTGGCGCGGGTATGTCGCTGTGGGCGGTCGGTGTCGGGCATGGTCTCCCCCTTTGTCGGTACCGAAGAAGAGTCTCCAGCCTGTCCGGTGGCAAAACCAATGACCTGGGGTGGGAATCACCACCTCGGCCCGGCCCGGTGACCTGTCCGGTACCGCCGGCCGCCGTTTCGGCCCCACCCCCGGGTCCGGGAACTGGCCGCGGCGGCACGGGTCGGGGAGGATGCGGGCATGCTGTTGATCGTCCCCGCCGACCCGCTGCGCCCCCGGCGACCGGACGCGCACTTCGCGCCGGAGGCGCAGGCCGCCCGCGAGGCTGGCCACCGGGTCGCCGTCGTCGACCACGACGCGCTCGCGGCGGGCCGCGACCCGGGACGGGCGGTCGCCGGGATCCCCGCCGCCGACGACGCGGTCTACCGGGGCTGGATGCTGTCCGCCGCCGGGTACGCCGGATTCGCCGAGGCGCTGCGCGCCCGGCAGGTCACCCTGCGTACCGACCCCGACCAGTACCGCCGCGCCCACGAACTACCCGGGTGGTACGCCACGGCGGCGGCGTTCACCCCGGAGTCCCGCTGGACGGTCGGCGTCGACCGGACCGACTTCGACCGGGCACGCACCGGGCTGGGCACCGGCCCGGCGGTGCTGCGCGACTGGACCAAGTCCGCCAAGCACCACTGGCACGAGGCGTGCTTCGTCCCCGAGCTGGCCGACGCGGAGGCCGCCTGGCGGATCGCGACCCGGCTGCGCGAACTGCGCGACGACGACTTCACCGGTGGTTTCGTCCTGCGCCGATTCGAGCCCCTGTCCGGCGTCGAGGTGCGCACCTGGTGGGCCGCCGGCCGATGTGTGCTCACCGGCCCGCACCCGGACACCCCGGGGGAGCTTCCCGACACCCCGGTGGACACCGGGCCGCTGGACCCCGTGCTGTCCGCGCTCGGTCTGCCGTTCGCCACCGCCGACCTGGCCCGGCACGCCGACGGTCGGTGGCGGCTGGTGGAGATCGGCGACGGCCAGGTCAGCGACCGCCCGTCCACCATGGCCCCGGAAGCCCTGATCGCCGCCCTCACCTGACGGCGGGCGGCGGCGGGCGGTGGGCACAGCCGGTGGTGATCAGCAGCAGCGCGGCCAGGTAGGTGGTCATCACCCACAGCCCGTGACCCGGTAGCCGGACACCCGTCGCCTCGACCCCGATCAGCAGGTCGGACAGGAGGAACAGCGCGCCTCCGGTGGCGACCCGCCGGGAGACGCCCCAGCCGGCGGCGGCCATCAGGCTCAGCGCCAGGCTGTAGCCGAGCACCGGCAGCCGCAGGTCGCCCAGCCGGCCCCAGAGCAGCACGTTCCCCGCCGCCCACAGGGCCAGGTACCCGGCGACGGCCACCGCCGGTGGCCGCCGGTGGCGCAGGAACGCGACCATGAACGCCGCCTGGGTGCCGAGGAAACACCCCATCCCGATCAGGAACGCGGTGGTGCCGGGGACCAGCAGCGCCAGGTCACCCGCCGTCGCGCAGATCAGCCCGGTCGCCACCAGGTCCCATCGCCGGCGTACGGCCAGCAGCCAGCCGAGCAGCAGCGGGGCGAGCAGCGGCTTGGCCGCCCACTGCATCGCTGTCGAGTCGAGCGCGACCCCGGTCAGCTCCATGGCGGCGACCAGCCCGAACGACCCGAGCCACCAGCGTCCCGCCACCCCGGCGGCGCGTGGCGACCGGGCGGGCTGTGGTGTCCCGGCCGGCTGGGTCGTCCCGGCAGGCTGTGGTGACCGGGCCGGCCCGGTCGTCCCGGCTGACTCCGGCGCCCCGGCCGACGGTGGCGGCACCGGCACTCCCGCCCGGGACGACCCGCCGCCGGCCTGGTGCGGCCCGGGACGGCCGGGTGGGCGGTCGGACCGGCAACGGCTCATCGGGCGGGCTGCCAGCCGGGGCGGCCGAGGACGTGCCCGAGCCGGTGTCGCCACGAGTCGGCCCGCCGGACGTCGGCCCAGATCGCGGCGTACTCGTGGGTGGCCACCCGCAGCGGGTTGTAGGTGCCGATGTTCGTCGTCAGCCCGTACCGGACGGGGGTGTGTTCCGGCGCGAAGCTGCCGAAGAGCCGGTCCCAGACGATCAGGATGCCGCCGTAGTTGCGGTCCAGGTACTCGCGGTTCGCCCCGTGGTGCACCCGGTGGTGCGACGGGGTGTTGAAGACCCACTCGACCGGTCGGGGTAGCCGGTCGATCCGCTCGGTGTGCAGGAAGAACTGGTAGAGCAGGCTGACCGACTGCTGGAGGAAGATCATCCAGGGTGGGATGCCGAGCAGCGCCAGCGGCAGCCAGAACGGCAGCGAGGTCATCGGTGTCCAGCTCTGCCGCAGCGCGGTGGACAGGTTGAAGTGCGTGCTGGAGTGGTGCACCACGTGGCTGGCCCAGAACAGGCGAACCTCGTGGTGGGTGCGGTGGAACCAGTAGTAGGCCAGGTCGTCGGCGAGGAACAGCAGCACCCAGGTCCCGATGCTGGTGGGGGAGAGCTGCACCGGCGCGACGGTCCACAGCGCGACGTAGAGGCCGACGGTGAGCAGTTTCCACGGGAAGCCGACCAGTTGGCTGCCGGCGCCCATGGCGAGGCTGGTGGTGGTGTCCCGCCGCTCGTAGCCGCGTTCGTCGTCGTCCGGAGCGAACCGGTACGACCACGCCTCGACGGCGATGAGCAGCAGGAACGCCGGTACGGCGTAGAGCACGGCGGGGATCATGTGCGACGTTCCCTTCCGGGGGACGGGCGACGGGGGTGGACGCCCGGGACGGGTCGGCGGGTGGGTGGTCGGGGCGGGCCGGTGGGGATGCGCGACGATCAGCCGCTGGGGGCGGTGAGGGACGCGGTGAGCAGGGTGTGTGCTTCGGTGGCGGCGTCGTCGCCCCGGCCGTCGGCGATCGCGGCGGCCAGCCGGCGGTGCCCGGCGACGTCCAGCAACTCGGCCGCGCGTCGCTGCGGCGGCACCTCGCCGACGGCCAGCGCCCCGGCCACCAGGCTGTTGAAGGAGAGCAGGTAGGCGGTGTTGCCGCTGCCGGTGACGATGTGCCGCCACAGCGCGATGTTGGCGTCGGCCATGGCGGCCAGGTCCGGTGCGAGCGCGGCGAACCGCTCCACGGTGTCGACGACGGTCCGGCCCACCGCTTCGCCGGCCCGTACGGCGCAGCGCCGGGCCGCGTCGACCCCGACGCAGGCGCGCATCTCCATCATGTCCCGGACCAGGTGCTCCACCGGCAGCACGTCGCCGGACTGGACGAGGGACAGGGCCAGGTCGAGGCCGGCGTGCACCCGCCAGTCCAGCACCCGCGTGACCCCGCCCTGGCTGACCCGCAGCAGCCCGAGCTGCTGGAGCCGGCGCAGCGCCTCACGCACGGCGTGCCGGTTGACGGCGAACGCGGCGGCCAGTTCGCGTTCACCGGGCAGCGGGTCGCCCGGCTGGTGCCCTCCGCTGACGATGGCGTCGCGGAGCTGGGCGAAGACGTGGTCGGAGACGGAGCTGCGCGGTACGGGGACGAAGGCCACGGCAGCAGTGTGTCGGCCTACCCATCAACCCGTCAACTGGTTGGACCAGTCGCGCCACAAGAAGTGGCGGCCGGGTCGGGTGACCCGGCCGCCGTCCCGACGGACCTCAGCGGTGGCCGTTACCGGGGGACCTCAGGACCGGCCGCGCTCCGAGCGGTAGCGCCGGATCAGGGCCGCGGTCGAGGAGTCGACGTCGGACAGGTCCGGCGCCTCCCCGGTCAGCTTCGGGGCGAGCTGGTTGGCCATCACCTTGCCCAGCTCCACCCCCCACTGGTCGAACGGGTTGATGTCCCAGATCGCGCCGCAGGTGAACACGATGTGCTCGTAGAGGGCGATGAGCTGGCCCAGCGTCGACGGGGTGAGCTTCGGCGCGATGATCGAGGTGGTCGGGTGGTTACCCGGCATCACCCGGTGCGGCACCACGTCGGCGGGCGTGCCCTCCGCCTCGACCTGCTCCCTCGTCCGGCCGAAGGCCAGCGCCGCGGTCTGCGCGAAGAAGTTCGACATGAACAGGTCGTGCATCTCGCCCAGATCGTGCTGGGGCTGGCTGAACGCGATGAAGTCCGCCGGGATCAGCAGGGTGCCCTGGTGGATGAGCTGGTAGAAGGCGTGCTGGCCGTTGGTGCCCGGCTCGCCCCAGAAGATCTCCCCGGTCGGGTGGTCCACCGGCGTGCCGTCGAAGGTCACCGACTTGCCGTTGCTCTCCATGGTGAGCTGTTGCAGGTAGGCGGGGAACCGGTGCAGGTACTGCGAGTACGGCAGCACCGCGTGGGTCTGCGCGCCGAGGAAGTCGACGTACCAGACGTTGAGCAGGCCCAGCAGCGCCGGCACGTTCCGCTCCACCGGTGCGGTGCGGAAGTGCTCGTCGACGGCGTGGTAGCCGGCCAGCAGCTCGCCGAACCGGTCCGGCCCGATCGCCAGCATCACCGACAGTCCGACCGCCGACGGCAGCGAGTACCGGCCACCCACCCAGTCCCAGAAGCCGAACATGTTCTCCGGGTCGATGCCGAAGGCGGCGACCCGGTCGGCGTTGGTGCTCACCGCCACGAAGTGCTTCGCGATCGCCGTGTCGTCGTCGGCGTCCAGGCCCGACAGCAGCCAGGTCTTCGCCTGCTCGGCGTTGGCCAGCGTCTCCTGGGTGGAGAAGGTCTTCGAGACCACCACGAACAGGGTGCTCGCCGGGTCCAGGTCGTGGGTCTTGTCGTGGATGTCGGTCGGGTCGATGTTGGAGACGAACCGGCAGTGGATCCCCGCGTCCCGGTACGCCTTGAGCGCCTCGTACGCCATCACCGGCCCGAGGTCGGATCCGCCGATGCCGATGTTGACCACCGTGCGGATCCGCTCGCCGGTGTGCCCGCGCCACTGGCCGGTGCGGACCCGCTCGCTGAACGCGGCCATCCGGTCCAGCACCCGGTGCACGTCGGCCACCACGTCCTGCCCGTCCACGGTCAGCGCGGCGTCGCGCGGCAGCCGCAGCGCGGTGTGCAGCACGGCCCGGTCCTCGGTGGTGTTGATGTGCTCCCCGGCGAACATGGCGGCGATCCGGCCGGTCAGCCCGACCCGCCCGGCCAGCGCGGTGAGCAGCCCGATCGTCTCGTCGGTGACGAGGTTCTTGCTGTAGTCGACGTGCAGGTCGGCGACCTCGCCGGTGAGCCGCTCACCCCGTTGCCGGTCGGCCGCGAACAGCTCCCGCAGGTGGGTGCCGCGCATCGTCTCGGCGTGCTTGCGCAGCGCCTGCCATTCGTCGGTGGTGGTCACACTCGCAGCCATCGGGTCGATCTTCTCCTTCACGACGGTCGTCGGCGCGTGGTGCCGCCGACGGTTCGCGTCCCAGCCTGCCACCCGGGGCCCGGCCCCGCGACGCGACCCGGCGCACCGGGCGGCGCGGCGTGCCCCACGACACGCCAATGCGACAGGTGTACGACACGCCGCCACGGCGAGACAGCCCGTCGTCGCTGACAGTAGGCTCGCCCGTGCCCAGCCCCCTTCGGCCCGGGAGGAACCATGGCGACGGTGACCGGTCCCCGCCGTGCGACCGGCGCGGACGAGCCCGCCGAGACGGGTGCCGCCGACGCCACCGACGCGGGGCTCGACCTGCCGGAGCTGGCCGACGGCGCCTGGATGCACCACGCCACCGCGTTCGCGCACACCAGCTTCCGCGCGGTGGCCCGGCGGCTGCCCCGGCTGGTGCGCGAGGCCGTCGCGTTGGCCTGGGCCACCAGCCGGCGCGACACCCTCGCCGCGATCGGCCTGAACCTCGCCGCCGGGGTGATGACCACGCTGGGCCTGCTCGCCACCACCGGGGTCCTGCGGGAGTTGTTCGCGGCCGGCCCGACGCCGGACCGGGTCCGGGCGGCGCTGCCGGCGCTGGTGCTGGCCGCGGCGGCGGTGGCCGCCAAGGGCACCCTGACCGTCACCGCCGGTTGGGCGCAGGCCCGGCTGATCCCGCAGATCACCTACGCGGTCGAGCTGCGGCTGTTCGAGACCACCACGGCGGTCGAGTTGGCCGCCTTCGACGACGCCGGGTTCGCCGAGGAGATGGACCGGGTCCGTGACCGGGGCGTGGCCGAGGCGGCGTCCATCGTCGACCACACGGTCAACCTGATCACCGGGGTGGTGGGCGTGCTGGCCACCGCCGCCGCGGTGACCGTGATCCAGCCGTTGCTGCTGCCGTGCCTGCTGCTCGCCGCGGTGCCCGAGGCGGTCACCGCGGTCAGGATGGCCCGCCGCCAGTACCTCGACATGCTGGCCCGGATCAACCGGCGTCGCCGGATGTGGATGCTGGCCAACCTGATGGCCAACCGGCACACCGCCGCCGAGGTGCGGGCCTACCAGATGCGCGACTTCCTGCTCACCGAGTTCCGCCGGATGATGAACACCGAGACGGCCGCGCTGCTGCGGTTGGCCCGCGCGCAGAGCCGGACCCGGGCCGTCGGGATGTCCATCGGGGGGATCGCCGCCTTCGCGGTCTACGCCGTCCTCGGTGGGTTGCTGCTCGCCGGCTTCGTCGCGCTGGCCGCGGCGGCGACCGCGCTGCTCGCCCTCCAGTCGGCCCGCAGCAGCCTGGCCCTCGCCGTCTTCGCCACCAACAACCTCTACGAGGACGCCCTCTACTACCAGGACTACCGGGACTTCCTCGACCGTGCCGAGGGGCGCGGCGGCACCGGGACGGGCCGGCCCGCCACCGGGTTCGACACCATCGAGCTGGACCGGGTCAGCCTGCGCTACCCGGACACCGACACTCCGGCCGTCGACGAGGTCAGCCTCACCGTCCGGCGGGGCGAGGTGGTCGCGCTGGTCGGGGAGAACGGCTCCGGCAAGACCACCCTGGCCAAGCTGATCGCCGGTCTCTACCGCCCCACCGGCGGGGTCATCCGGTGGGACGGTGTCGACGTGGCCGAGCTGGACCCGGCGTCGACTGCCGCGCAGGTGGCGGTGGTGACCCAGGAGTGGTGGAAGTTCCCGTTCACCGCCGCGCAGAACATCCGTGTCGGCCGGTACGACCGGACCCCGGACATGGCCGGGCCCACCGTCGAGGACGCCGCCCGGTCGGCCGCCGCGCACGACATGATCGCCGGGTTGCCGTTCGGCTACGACACCCTGCTGGCCCGGGAGTTCAAGAACGGACACGACCTCTCCGGCGGGCAGTGGCAGCGGCTGGTGGCTGCGCGGGGCCTCTACCGGGACGCCCGGCTGCTGATCTGCGACGAGCCGTCGGCCGCCCTCGACGCCCGCGCCGAACACGCGCTCTTCGAACAGCTGCGGCGGCGGCCCGACCGGACGGTCGTGCTGATCACCCACCGGCTGGCCAACGTCCGGCACGCCGACCAGATCTTCGTGATGGACCACGGTCGGCTGGTGCAGCAGGGCGACCACGACACGCTGATGGCCGCCGACGGACCCTACCGGGAGCTGTTCGCGTTGCAGGCGAGCGGCTACCTCGACGCCACCGGGCGGCGCGGCTCAGATATCGACGTTCGTTGAACTCCGAGAGATGTTTCGATAGCGTCATCCGGGTAACCGCTCGACCTCGGCGGTGGCGGCTGAGCGACGACACAGGCGGGTGTGGCCTCCGGGCGACCACACCGCCTCCCCGGCCGGCCACCGCACTCGGGCGCGGGTCGGGACGGTGCACCCCCCACCGTCTTGAAAGGCGTCTGCCATGAACCCTGTGTCCGCCCGCAGCAGCGGGCGTCGGACGACACCGCCGCGGCTGCGTGCCGCACTGGTCTCGATCGCCACCGGCGTGGTCGCCGTCGGCACCACCGTCGCCCTCGCCTCCAGTGCCAGCGCCGGCACCACCCTCGGTGCCGCCGCCGCCGAGACGGGCCGCTACTTCGGCGCCGCGGTGGCGGTGAACCGGCTCTCCGACTCCGTCTACGTGGGCATCCTGAACCGTGAGTTCACCTCGGTCACCGCCGAGAACGAGATGAAGTGGGACGCCACCGAGCCCAGCCCGAACCAGTTCACCTTCGCCAGCGGCGACAAGCTGGTCAGCCACGCCCGGGCCCACGGGATGCGGGTCCGGGGTCACGCGTTGGCCTGGCACCAGCAGCAACCGCGCTGGACGGCGGTCCTGTCCGGCACGGCCCTGCGCAACGCCATGCTCAACCACGTCACCCAGGTCGCCACCCACTACCGGGGCAGGATCGACGCGTGGAACGTGGTGAACGAGGCGTTCGCCGACGGTGGCAGCGGCGCTCGTCGTGACTCCAACCTGCAGCGCACCGGTGACGACTGGATCGAGGCGGCGTTCCGGGCCGCCCGGGCCGCCGACCCGGGCGCGAAGCTCTGCTACAACGACTACTACACCGACGGGCAGAACCCGAAGAGCAACAGCGTGTACGCCATGGTCCAGGACTTCAAGGCCCGGGGCGTGCCGATCGACTGCGTCGGCTTCCAGTCCCACTTCACCGCCCAGTCGCCGGTGCCGTCGGACTACCAGGCCAACCTCCAGCGTTTCGCGGACCTCGGCGTCGAGGTGCAGATCACCGAGCTGGACGTCGAGGGCTCCGGCAGCTCCCAGGCCGACAGCTACTCCCGCGTGGTCCGGGCCTGCCTGGCGATCTCCCGCTGCACCGGCATCACCGTCTCCGGCATCCGGGACACCGACTCGTGGCGGTCCAGCGCCACGCCGCTGCTCTTCGACGGCAACGGCACCAAGAAGGCCGCGTACACCTCCACGCTGGACGCGCTCAACGCGGGCGGCACCACCGTCCCGCCGACCACCACGACCCCGCCGCCGACCACGACTCCGCCGCCGACCACCACCCCACCGCCGACCACGACTCCGCCGCCCGGCGACGGTGACTGCACCGCGTCGGTGTCGCTCAGCTCCTGGCCCGGCGGCTTCGTGGCCACCGTGAAGGTCACCGCCGGTCCGGCCGGGCTCGACGGTTGGGTGGTCGGCCTGACCCTGCCGTCGGGGACCACCGTCACCAACGCCTGGAGCGCACAGCACACCGTCGCCACCGGTGACGTCAGCTTCCGCAACGCCGAATACAACGGCACCGTCGGCGCGGGGATCGGCACCGAGTTCGGTTTCCAGGGCACCGGCGACGGTCCCACCGGCACGGCGACCTGCGCCCGCGCCTGACCCCGGTCCGATCCCGGACCCGGCGCGACGGCGACGCCCGCCGCGCCGGCCGGTCGGCCGCCCGTCGCACCCGGGCGGCCGACAGGTCCGCGCGGCGAGGGTGTCCCGCCGCCCGCCACAGCGCCGGGTGGAGCGGCTAGACGGTGCCCGGGGCCACCCCGACCGGCTCGGTGGCGGGCGCTACCGCTCCCGTGCGCCGGCGAGGGCGCCCGCCGCGCGGTCAGACCGCGGCGGCCAACGTCACCACCCCGGCCGCGACCAGCGCCCCGGCCCAGAGCCGGTCCACGTTGAACCAGGCCCGGCGCAACATCCCCACACCGAACACCTCGTACACCACGAGGGCGACGACCAGCGCGACGACCAGCATGGCCAGCGTGTGCACCCCGGCCGCCACCAGGCCGGGCAGCGCGCCGGCCGGGGCCGCCGCCAGGTGCCCGGCGTGCCCGCCGGTCGGCGGGGGATCGGCCAGCAGCACCGGCAGCAGCATCAACCCGGCTCCGTGCGCCGACGACATCAGGAACGACCAGCCGGCCACCTGGGCCGCCGACAGGCGCATCCCGGCCCAGCGGAAGTGCCGCTGCGACAGCAGCCGCCACAGTCCGAAGCCGACCAGCACCGTCCCGCCGGTCACCGTCAGCGCGGTGCTCACCCCGACCGACCGGGTGGCGGTGACCAGCGCGGCGATCACCGCCACCGAGGCCAGGTGCCCCGCCGCGACCGGGGGTAGCGCGGCCAGCAGCGCCGCCCGGCGGCGCTGCTGCAACCCCCGGGCGACCGCGAGCAGCCACCCCATGGCCGGGTTCAGCCCGTGGAACGCGCCGAGCGCCGCCAACGCCAGCAGGGTCCGCCCGGTCACGGGAAGCAGTACGAGTCGGAGCTGGCGTCACCGCCCTGCAACCGGGTCTGGTGCACCCGCAGGCCCCGGAACTCCTCGCCGTGCGGGAAGAACCGCTCGTCCGGGGTGAGCCCGCCGTGTTCCGGGTCGACGTCCAGCTTGGCCAGCCAGGCACCCACCCCGTCGGGATAGAACTGGTCGTCCCAGGAACCGTAGAGCGAGTTGCTGACGTAGACCCGCCGGCCGTCCCGACTGACCTCCACCATCTGCGGGCCACCGGCCAGGGGCTCGCCCGGCGCGGCCGGGTGAGCGGTGCGGGCCACGATGCCGCCGAGCCGCACCGAGCCGACCAGCACCGGGTGGAACGGGTCGCGGACATCGTACTGGCGCAGCTCCCCGGTGCCCCAGCAGGAGACGTAGAGGAAGCGGTCGTCCACCGACAGGTCGATGTCGGTGACCAACGGGGGCACCGCCCCGAACGGCTTGAGCAGCTCGGGCAGGTCGGCCGGATCGGCCGGCTCGGCGGGGATGTCGATCACCTTGGTCACCGCCCACGGGGCGTGCGCGCCCGCGCCGTCGCGGTGCCACAACCAGACCGACGCCGACAGGTCCTCGACGCTGATTACCACCCCGACGAAGCCGTACGACTGCGTCGGGTCGTGGGCGGGACGCAGCTCGAGCGGCATCTGGTACTGGTCGCCGAGGTCGACCCGCTGCACGTGCCGGCGTTTGGCGAGGTCCCAGAAGTGGATCGCGTGGCCGTACTTCCGCCCCAGCAGCAGCTCGCCGACGATGCCGTCCTCGATCATCGACGGGGTGCCCCACTCGCTGGTGACCAGCACGTCCTGGGTGAGGTGCCACCACACGTCGTACGCCAGGAACTGTGGTCCCCGGTCGGCCTCCCAGGCACCGCGGACGTCGAAGGTGGTGTGGTCGAGCACGACGATGCCGCCGGGGCCCTCGGCGTCGACGCCGTCGGCACTCTGCGCGGCGTTGACGCCGTCGGCACTCTGCGCGGCGTTGACGCCGTCGGCACTCTGCGCGGCGTTGACGCCGCCGAGCGCCGACAGGTAGATGCCGTCCGGGCCGCAGTGCACGGTGTGCGGGCGGGAGTAGCCGGCGCGTCCGGCCAGCTCCTCCGCACCGATCACCTTGACCAGCTGCGGGGCGCGCGGGTCCGGCCGGGTGTCGAACACGTGGATCCGGGACGAGCGCAGCCCCGGCACGATCAGGTAGCGCCGCTCGACGTGCGGGTGCGGGGCGGTCGGGCAGAGCGCGCTGCTGCACGCGTTCCACCCGAAGTGGTGCACCTCGTCGCCGGTGTCCGGCAGGTCGGTCCAGCCGACGACCCGGCCGTAGTCGGCGGACTCCGGATCGGTGTCGAGCACGACGATCGCGTCCGGCCGCTGCGCCGTACGGTCGAACGCGGCGACGTAGGCCAGCTTCTCGGCGGGCGCGGTGGACGCCTCGCGGGGGGAGGGGTAGAAGCTCGGGTCGGGTGTCCAGCGGGTCATGCGGTCCTCCGGTGGTCAGGCGGCGGGTACGCCGAGGCGGCCCAGCAGGCGGCGGCGCAACGCGCCGAAGGCGGGATGGTCGGGGGAGCGGGCGGGTGGCTGGTCCCCGGGGTGGGCGGGGTCGAGGTCGACCGGGATCTCCTCGGCGATGACACCCCCGTCGAGGAGCAGGATCCGGTCGGCGAGCAGCAGCGCCTCCTCCACGTCGTGGGTGACCAGCAGGGCGGCGAAGCCGTGCTGGGCGCGCAGCCGTCGCAGCAGGGACTGCATCCGTAGCCGGGTCAGCGCGTCGAGCGCGCCGAACGGCTCGTCGAGCAGCAGCAGGTCCGGCTCCCGGACCAGGGCGCGGGCCACCGCGACCCGTTGCGCCTGGCCACCGGAGAGTTCCGCCGGCCAGGCCCGACGGCGGTCGGCCAGCCCCACCTCGGCCAGCGCCCGGTCCACCCGGGCACGCACGTCCGGGCCGGTCACCCCGAGCGCGACGTTGTCGCCGACCCGTTTCCAGGGCAGCAGCCGGTGCTCCTGGAAGACCACGGCGGCGGTGCCGTGCAGTCGGGTCCGGCCGGTGGCCTCGGCGTCCAGGCCGGCGAGGATCCGCAGCAGGGTGCTCTTGCCGGAGCCGCTGCCGCCGAGCAGCGCCACCACCTCACCCGCGGCGATGCTCAGGTCGACCCCGGCGAGCACCGGCCGACCGTCGAAGGCCCGCCGCACCGCATGGGCGGTGAGCACCGCCGCGGCGTCGCCCGCCCGCTCCGCGCCGCCGGCTGTCGGGCCCGCCCGGCCGGCGGTGGCGCCCACATCGCCCGCCGTCGTGCCCGCGTCGTCGGTCGTGGTGCCCGGATCTCCGGCTGTCGTGCCCGCCGTGCCGGGCGTCCCGCCCGGGCCGTCGGCTGGCGTGCCGGCCGGGTCGGTCAGGTCGCCCGCAGGCCGCGTCGCCATGTCAGGGTCCTCCTCTCCAGCGTCCGCAGGGCGAGGTCGGACAGCAGCCCGAGCAGCGCGTAGACGACCAGGCCGAGCACCACCACGTCGGTCTGGCTGAACTCCCGGGCCTCCATCATCAGGAAGCCGATGCCGGTCTGGGCGTTGACCTGTTCGCCGACGACGAGGCTGAGCCAGGCCGCCCCGATCGCCAGCCGCAGCCCGAGGAACAGCGACGGCAGCGCGCCGGGCAGCACCACGTGCCGCAGCCGGGCGGCGGGTCCGAGTCCGCAGGTACGGGCCGCTTCGACGAGCCGCTCGTCGATGTCCCGGATGCCGGCGTAGGTGTTGAAGTAGATCGGGAAGAACACCCCGAGCGCGACCAGGGTGATCTTCAACGGCTCGCCGATCCCGACCCAGATGATCAGCAGCGGGACGAGTCCCAGGTGGGGCAGCATCCGGGCCATCTGCACCGGCGGGTCGACCAGGTCGTCGCCGAGGCGCAACAGGCCGGCGGCGGCACCGAGCACCAGCGCGAGCACCCCGCCCACGAGCAGCCCGACGCCGGCCCGGGTGAGCGAGTCGAGCAGGTGGACGCCGAGGGTGCCGTCGGCGGCCAGTCGTACGCCGGTGGCGAGCACCTGACTGGGCGCGGGCAGCTTCTCCGGGGCCAGCAGCCCGGCGCGGGCGGCGGCCTCCCAGCCGGCGACGAGCGCGACCGGGCTGACCAGCCGCCACCAGCGCGGGCCGGTGCGGCGTCGCGGGCCGGCGTCCGGTGGGGCGGTGACCGTGGCCGGCGGCGCGGTGGCCAGCACGGCGCTGCTCACTGGAACACCGCGCTGAACCGGTCGTCGACCCGGCCGGAGATGTCGACCGGCCCGGGTACGAGATCGAGGGTGGTGAAGCCGTCCGCGATGGCCTGGAGTTCGGCACCGACGGCGGGGGTGACCGGGGCCAGCGGGCGGGCGCTACGGGCCAGCGCCCGGGTGGTCACGTCCAGCGGGATCTTCAGCTCGGGGGCGAGCACCGCGGCGCGCTCGTCGGGGTGGGCGATGCCCCAGTCGGTGACCTCCCGGTAGGTGGTGAGGAACGCGCGGACGTCGTCGGCGCGGTCGCGCACCGCCCCGGGCGCGGCCAGGACGTACTCCCGGTTGCTGGCCAGCCCGGTGGCGTCGGCGAGGACCTTCACCCCGGGCTGTTCGGCGAGGGCGAAGTACGGATCCCAGATGATCCAGGCGTCGATCTGGCCGTTGTCGAACGCGGGCCGTCCCTCGGCCGGCTTGAGGTACTTGACGTTGAGGTCCTTGAGCGTCATGTTGTTCGCCGCGAGCAGCCGCACCAGTAGCCAGTGCACGTTGCTGCCCTTGTTCAGCGCCACCGTCCGGCCGCGCAGGTCGGCGAAGGTCTTCAGGCCGCTGCTCTCCTTGACCAGCACCGCCTCGCCCTGCGGGATGGGGGCGGAGGTACCGATCACCGAGAAGGGGATCTTCGCGGCGGCGGCGAAGATCGGGGGTGCCTCACCGACCTGCCCGATGTCGATCGCGCCGGCCTTGAGCGCCTCGGTGAGGGCGGGACCGCTCTCGAACAGCGACCACTGCGCGTCCGGCGCGGCGTTGCGCGCCTTGACCAGACTCAGCCCGCCGAAGCGTTGGTAGCCGATGCGCAGCGGGCCGGTGCTGCCGCCGCCGGCGTCGGCGTCGGCGGCGCAGCCGGTGATCCCGCCGACCGCGACCAGTGACAGCACGGTGAACAGGGCGGTGACCAGGCGGCGGAGGCTCCTCGGCGGGGTGGACATGTCGGCTCCTCGGGAGTGGACGAACTGCTCGCGACGCCGGAGATCGGCGGCGGGCAGTAACCTACCAAGCCGATAGGTTTTATGGGTAGCCTGTCGTGGTTGCCGTCCCATCCCTCAGGAGGACCTCCGATGCCGCTGACCTTCCACTGGTTCCTGCCCACCTACGGCGACAGCCGCGACATCGTCGGCGGTGGCCACGGCGTCGCGGTCGGCACCGCCGGTGGGGCCCGCCCCGCCACCGTCGCCTACCTCGGGCAGATCGCCCGTACCGCCGAGCAGCTCGGCTTCGTCGGCGCGCTCACCCCGACCGGGGCCTGGTGCGAGGACGCCTGGCTGACCACCGCGATGCTCTCCGAGGTCACCGAGCGGCTGAAGTTCCTGGTGGCGTTCCGCCCCGGACTGCTCTCACCCACCCTCGCCGCCCAGATGGCCGCCACCTTCCAGCGGCTCTCCGGCGGCCGGCTGCTGCTCAACGTGGTCACCGGCGGGGAGGCGGTCGAACAGCGCTCCTACGGCGACTTCCTCGACAAGGACGCCCGGTACGCCCGTACCGACGAGTTCCTCCACATCGTCCGGGCACTCTGGCGGGGCGAGACGGTCGACCACGCCGGCACGCACCTGCGGGTCGAGGCCGCCCGGCTGTCCCATCTTCCCGATCCGGTGCCCCCGGTCTACTTCGGTGGGTCGTCCGCCGCCGCCGGCCCGGTCGCCGCCCGGCACAGCGACATCTACCTGACCTGGGGTGAGCCGCCCGCCCAGGTGGCCGAGAAACTCGACCGGATCCGCGCCGTCGCGGCCGAGGCCGGCCGGGAGCTGCGCTTCGGCATCCGGCTGCACGTCATCGCCCGGGACACCGCCGAACAGGCCTGGGCGCAGGCCGGTCGGCTGCTCGACGGCATCGGTGCGGCGGACGTCCGGGCCGCCCAGGAGGGGCTGCGGCGCAGCGAGTCCGAGGGGCAGCGCCGGATGCTGGCCCTGCACGGCGGCAGCCGCGACGCCCTGGAGGTCGCCCCCAACCTCTGGGCCGGATTCGGGCTGGTCCGGGGCGGCGCGGGCACCGCCCTGGTGGGCAGCCACACCGAGGTCGCCGACCGGATCGCCGAGTACCACGCGCTCGGCATCGACGAGTTCATCCTCTCCGGCCACCCGCACCTGGAGGAGGCGTACTGGTTCGGTGAGGGGGTGCTGCCGATCCTGCGGTCCCGGGGGCTGTGGCGGCATCCGGCGGGCGACCCGGTGGTCGAGGCGACGGCGAGCGTCCCGTTCGCCCCCCGACCGGCCCGGGTCTGACCGCCGACGCCGTGGCCCCACCCGCCCCGACGCGGCGGGGTCGGTGGGGCGGGCGGGCCGGTGTCGACGGGCGGGCCGGTGTCGACGGGCGGGCCGGTGTCGACCGGTGGGCCGGTGTCGACCGGTGGGCCGGTGTCGACGGGCGGGTCGGTGGGGCGGGCGGGCCGGTGTCGACGAGCGGGCCGGTGTCGACCGGTGGGCCGTCGTGAGCCGGTGGGCCGTAGTGGGTGGTGGGCCGTGGTGGGTGGTGGGTGGTGGGTGGTGGGGCGGTGTCGGCCGGCGGTCAGGGTTGGCCGGCGAAGAAGTCGGCCAGCACCCGGGTGTGGGTCGAGAAGGCCAGCTCGACCGGCTCGGTGAGGACCAGCCACTCGGTGGCCTCCTCGGTGGGCTTCGACGGGGGCAGCCCCGAGGCCGGTCGCTCCGGCAGCACCCCGAAGATCATCATGGTGCCGCCGCGGGGTGCCCCGTGCACCGCGAACAGCCGCGCCCGCTCCGCCTCGTCGACCAGGCCGGTCTCCTCGCGCAACTCCCGGACCAGGGCCTCGGACCACTCCTCGCCGTACTCGACGAAACCGCCGGGCAGGGCGAGCTGGCCGCGGGCCGGCTCGATGTCCCGGCGGACCACCACCACGCCGAGGCCGGTGTCGGTGCGGACCGGCAGCAGCGCCACCGCGACCGGGGTGGGATTGCGCCACACCGTCTCCCCGCAGGCCGGGCAGAGCCGGGGCCAGCCGGCGTCCGCCGGATAGGCCGCGCCGCAGTAGTGGCAGTGGGCGTACGGGAGGACGGTCATGCCGCCGCACGTTACCGCCCCGGGCGTACCCCGGCCGGGGCAGGTCGACCGGTCCGGTCCCCGGGCCGGTCGTCGTCGCGCAGGAGGTCACGGGCCTCCATCAGGGCGAAGCCGAGCAGGTTGAGCCCGCGCCAGCGGGCCGGGTCCTCGGCGCGTGGATCGTCGGCGGCCAGCCCCACCCCCCACACCCGGTCGACCGGGCTGGCCTCCACCAGTACCCGGTCCCCGGTGCCGAGCAGGTACGCCCGCAGGTCGGCGTGCTGGCCGAACTTGGCCAGGCTGCCGGCCAGCACGACGGGGTACCGTTCGGCCTCCCACACCGCCGGATCGAAGCGGCGGATCTCCCGGCCGATCGCCTTGGCCTGCTGGGGATGGCCGGCGGCGAGGACCCGCTCCCCGGCCTCGGTGTCGTCGAAGAGCTGCGCCTTGCGCCACATCATCCAGTGCTCGGCGGTGCGGAAGTGCCGCCCGTCGACGGTGAACGCCGCCGGCCACCACTGGCTGAGGCAGCTCTGGCCGACCGTGCCGTCCCGTCGGGGCCGGTGCCCCCAGAAGCAGAGGTAGCGCACCCGGTGCCCGGCGGCGGACCGGGCGAGGACGTCTTCGGCACAGCGCAGCGGCATGTGCACAGTCTCCCTGCCGGCACCGACAATCCGCGCGGGGGTTCGGCGGCTGGCCCGTCCCGACGAGGAACCCCGGGCCGGCGGGGAGGCGGGAGTGTCCCGCGCTCTCCACCGGCCGGACCGGTACCCGACACCGTACGTCGGGCGGCGGTGTGACCCGGGGTCGGCCGGGTCAGGCCGGTGGTGCGCCGGTGTAGGCGGCGATGGTCCGGGCGGCGGCGGCCCGGGCAGCCTCCGGTTCGGTGCCGCCGGCGATGTCGGCCTCGGCCCAGGCCTGGCCGCTGAGCGTCATGAAGAGCCGGCCGTCCGGGGAGCCGATCCAGGCGGCGGCCTGGTCGGGGGTGATCCCCCCGCCGTCGGCGTCCAGATGGCTGGCGAGCCCGAGCAGGCCGGAGTCCCAGCCGACGCCGACCGCGCCGGGACCGTACTCGGCCCACCGCTGGTCGTCGACGTGGGCGACGTGTTCGAGGGTGAACCGGGTCCGCTCGTCGCCCTCGGGGGTGAGGCGCACCTCGATCCAGCTCACCTCGTCGCCCATCTCCCAGGTGGCGGCGAAGCTCTTCGGCGGGTCGCAGCGTTCCACCACGCCACCCGCGTTCCCCTCGAACTGGTAGCGGCCGTGCAGGCGCAGGTCGCCGGAGATCGGCAGGAACCAGCGCGGGATCCGGTCGATGCTGGTGCAGGCGTCCCAGAGGTCGTCCAGCGTCGCCCGGTACGTCTGGCTGATGGTCAGCACGCGGGCCTCACCCGCCTCCAGGGTGCGGGTGCCCACGGTCCGTCGTACGGCGTTGATCTGGTGTGTCGTCTCGATCATGAGTGCTCCGGTGCTCGGTCGGGTTGCCCGTCGGGGTGTGCGACCGCCGTTCGCGCCGACCTCGGGCCAGCTCGGTGGCCAGGGCGTCCAGCGCGGGTGTCCAGAACCGGCGGAATCCCTCCAGCCACCGGTCGACCTCGCGCAGCGGAGCGGGGTCGACCGCGTAGAGCCGCCGGGCGCCCTGCGGGCGGACGGTGGCGAACCCGTTGTCCCGTAACACCTTGAGGTGCTGCGAGACGGCGGGCTGGGTGATCCCGAACTCCTCCTGGATGACCGCGCAGACCCCGCCGGCGCTCCGCTCTCCCTGCGCGAGCAGTTCGAGGATGCGCCGACGTACCGGGTCGCCGAGGACGTCGAAGGCGTGCACGGTGCCCTTTGTATCAGCCATAGCTTATATAAGCAATCACCCTAGTCGCGCGGCGACGGCGGCCCGCAGCTCGGGGAGCCGGTCGTGCAGCAGGCCGGGGCACTGGGTGCTGGCGAAGTCCTTGTGGCCGTAGATCTGGCTGGCCGGAATGCCGTACTGCTGGCAGGTGAACGCGCAGAAGACCACCAGGCTGTCCCAGAGCGCCTGGGGCGGCTGCACGTCGACGTAGATCCCGTCGTTCTCGATGCCGATGGCCTGGCTGTTCTGCCCCACGCAGTGCGCGCCCTGCACCATGCTCTGGCCGTGCAGCAGCGCGTACAGGCTGCCGTGCCGGCCCTCGGTGAGGTGGCCGCCCCGGCTGTTGGTGAAGTGCTGCCCGGAGTCCAGCCAGCCGTTGCCGTCCATGTGCAGGTCCTGGATCTCGCGCGAATTGGCGTACGCGTAGGCCAGGCTGTAGTCGGTCGCGTTCGGGAACGCGGTGTGATGCACGATGATCTTGTTGGGTCGGCTCTGCACCAGGCTCACCGGGGACGACGGCGGCCGGGCACCCCAGGTGGCGCAGTTGGCGATCACCGGTTGTTCGACCCGGCCGAGGGTGGCACGGCCGGTGACCGGGGCGCTGCCGGTGATGGGGGCGCTGCCGGTGGTCGGGATGGTGCCGCTGGTCGGCCCGGTGTCGGTGAGCGGCGACGGGCCGGGGGCAGCGGCGCTCGCGGCGGGTCCGCCGAACGGGGTCGACGCGAGCGCCCCGGCCGTGCCGAGCAGGACCGCGCCGCGCAGCACACTGCGCCGTGACACGGGTAGGGACATGGCGGGCTCCTCAAGGTGACGGGGGGTGTCGACGGGCGGATCTGCGCGGCGATGCCGGGGTGGCGGGGGGTGTCGACGGGCGGGTCTGCGCGGCGATGCCGGGGTGGCGGGGGGTGTCGACGGGCGGGTCTGCACGGCGATGCCGGGGTGGCGGGGGATGGCGACGGGTGGACCCGCGCAGCGATGCCGGGGTGGCGGGGGGGATGGCGACAGGCCGACCTGCGGGCCGATGCCGGGTCAACCGGGTCGGGCAGGCAGGGGTCAGCAGGGGCCGTTGCAGGCCAGCACCCGGAGCCGGTCGAGGCTGCCGTTCCAGACGTTCTGGTCGCCCGGGAAGGTGCCCGAGGACGCCCACTGCCAGAAGGAGTACGTGGACCAGCCGGCGGGCAGGGTGCCCACCGTGCTGGCGTACCGGGCGATCCAGAGCGGGTTGGTGGCGGCGAAACCGCTGTAGTTGCCGGTGCAGGTGACCCACCAGTCGGTGGTGGTGTAGATGGTCGCCCAGCGTCCGGTGCGGGCGTGGTACTGGTTGACGAAGGAGGTGATCCAGCTGCGCATCGCGCTCTGACTGAGCCCGTAGCAGGTCGCCCCGTAGGGGTTGTACTCGATGTCGAGCGCGGCGGGCAGGGTCCGGCCGTCCTTGGACCAGCCGCCGCCGTGGTCGACGAGGTAGTTGGCCTGGGTGGCACCGGTCGTGGTGTCCGGCCGGGCGAAGTGGTACGCGCCCCGGATCATCCCGACGTTGTACGACCCGTTGTACTGCTGGGCGAAGTACGGGTTGGTGTAGTAGTTGCCCTCGGTGGCCTTGACGTAGGCGAACCGGGCACCGTTGTTCCAGGCGGCGGACCAGTTGACGTTGCCCTGGTAGCTGGAGACGTCCAGGCCGGGCAGTCCGGCGGGGGCGGCGGCGGCCGGGGTGACGACGCCGAGGGTGGCGGCGGCGACCATGGTGGCGGTCGCCAGCAGCGTGCCCGTGACCGCACGGAGACGGTTCATCTTTCCTCCCTGGGGGATGCCGCATGGGTACGGCGGGAGCGACGAAAGGAACTGTCAGGTATTAGGTCACGACTGGAGATAGTTTTCAATAGACACATTCAAGATTATCCACCTTCAGTGGCCGGTCGGTCGCCGACCGTCCCCGCCCTGTTCCTCGATCAACTACGTCCGGGTGACTCGACACGCCGGGGTGGCTGTCGCTGGGGCGTAGGTGATCACGAGTCGTCCAGCCCTAGCGGAACGGCGGGGGTCGTGGGGGTTGTGCACAGGGTGGGGGTTGTCCACAGGTGGGGCCTTCCGGGTTGGTCGGCGGCGGTGCGGGTGGGTGAGGGTTGGTGGCGTGTGGGACGTGCTGCGGGACCTGGTCGAGCGGGAAGGTGGCGTGGTGACCGTGAGCGCCGCGCGGCAGGTGGTACCCGAGTGGACGCTCAGACGTGCGGGCGACCGGGGGGACCTCGTCCGGGTGCTGCCGCAGGTCTATGTCGACGCCCGGTTGCTGTTCGTCCCACCGGCCCCCGGTGTGCCGCTGCTCGGCCGCCTCCCCGCACCGGTCGCCCGACGGGCGGCGCTCGCCTGGGGCGGTGGGCGGGCGGCGCTGGGTGGTGTCACCGCCCTCACCGTCTGGGGCGTGCGCGGGCAGGTGGACGGGGAGCCGGTGCACCTGGACGTGGCCGCCGGTTCCGGGCTCCGGCCCCGGCCACACCTCATGATCCACCACCGGGACGGCTTCTCGCTTGCCTCACCCCGAGTGGTGACCCGGCGGCGTCTTCCGGTGGTGCGGCTGGAGCGGGCACTGGTCGACGCCTGGCCGGTGCTATCTCCGGTCGACCGTCCCGCCCCGGTGATCAGGGCCGTCAACGACCGGCTCACCACCCCGCAACGGATCGGGTCGGCGCTCGCCGCCGTGCCGAGGCTGAGCGGCCGTGCGCAGCTGCGTACCCTGCTCGACCGGCTCGCCGCCGGGTGCCGCAGCCCGTTGGAGATCTGGGGACACGACCACGTCTTCACCGGCCCGGGCCTGCCCGCGTTCCGCAGGCAGGCCCGGATCGTCGTCGGCCGTCGCACCATATACCTCGACGTGTACGCCGAGCGGGAACGCGTCGACTTCGAACTCGACGGCGCGACGACCCATGGTGATCCCCGCGAGCGGGAGATCGACCTGCGTCGGGACGCGCTGCTCGCCACCGTCGGCATCCTGGTGGTGCGCTTCGCCCGGCACCGCCTGATCCACGAGCCCGACGAGGTCCGCCACGAGGTGCGGGCGATCCTCGCCACCCGGGGACGTATCGGTGGCCCGTGACCGGGCTCCGCACCCTCGATGTCCGGCAGGTGCGGCCCCCGGAGTGCGGGTTCCGGGCAGGGCGGCGTGGAGCGGTCGGGTTTGTCGGAGTCGGTGGTGCAGGGTGCGGGTGGGGTCGGGGTGGTCGGGTTTGTCGGAGTCGGTGGTGCAGGGTGCGGGTGGGGTCGGGGTGGTCGGGTCTGTCGGAGTCAGTCGCGCAGGGTGCGCAGGATGCGGGTGAGGTCGGCGTGGTCGGCGGGGGAGAGGTGACCGAAGAAGCGCTCCGCCTCGGTCGCGCGGGCCGTCTGGATGGCCGCGCCGACCCGCGTACCCTCCTCCGTCGGCGCGACGAGGGTCGCCCGCCGGTCGGCCGGGTCGGGCCGGCGGGCGACGAGTCCGCGCTCCTCCAGGCCGTCGACGACCTCGGTGGTGGAGCGGGGCGCGATGTGCAGGTGCTCGGCGAGCGCGCTGAGCCGCATCGCCCCGTGCCGGGTGAGCACCGCGAGGGCGCGGGCGTGGCCGGGGTTGACGTCCCAGGGTTCGAGGGTACGTCGGGACTGGTGGCGCAGCCGTCGCGCCACCGCCCAGAACAGTTCGGCGAGGCTCTCCTCGGCCGCATCGGCCGGCTGCTCGGTGCAACGTGCGACCGGGTCGGTTCGGCGGGTGGTCGGTTCGGCCGGTGGGTCGGTTCGGCGGGTGGTCGGTTCGGCCGGTGGGTCGGTTCGGCGGGTGGTCGGTTCGGCCGGTGGGTCGGCGCGAGGGGTGGTCGGTTCAGCCGGTGGGTCGGTTCGGCGGGTGTCCGGTGGGTCGGCGCGAGGGGTGGCCGGTGGGTCGGCGCGGTGGGGGGCCGGGTCGGCTGGCGGGTCGGATGTCGCACCGGTCACCGGAATACGGTAGCAGCACTCACTGTTGCTACCTCATGATGAGGTAACCTCAGTAATCATCGGACGTACCGACCGACCCCCTGCGGACGCACACGGGCCCCCGAACGAGAGAAGGAACCCCTTGGACACCACCAGAACCCACCGGGAGGGCCACGGCGGCGTCCCCCGGACCGTCAGTGCCGCCGAGAAGTCCCAGGCCCGCGCGGTCTCGCTGCGCCGGATCGGCCGGCTGTTCACCGCGTACCGTGGTCAACTGGCCGTGGTCACCGCGATCATCGTGGTGTCGTCGATCGTCGCGATGGCCTCGCCCTTCCTGCTGCGGGCGGTGATCGACCGGGCGCTGCCGGAACGCGACCTGACCCTGCTGGTCTGGCTGGTCGCCGGCATGATCGCCGTCGCGGCGCTGACCGCCGTGCTCGGCGTGGCGCAGACCTGGATCTCCACCCGGGTCGGGCAGCTCGTGATGCACCGGCTGCGCACCGACGTCTTCGCCCACCTGCACCGGCAGTCGATCGCGTTCTTCACCCGCACCCGCACCGGCGAGGTGCAGTCGCGGATCACCAACGACATCGGCGGCATGCAGACCGTGGTCACCTCCACCGCCACCTCGATCGCGTCCAACCTGACCACGGTGGTGGCCACCCTGGTCGCCATGGTGGCGCTGTCCTGGCGGCTCACCCTGGTCTCGCTGGTGGTGCTGCCGCCGGCCATCTGGCTCACCCGCCGGGTCGCCGCGATGCGCCGCGAGATCACCGCGCAGCGCCAGCGGGAGCTGGCCGACCTCAACGTCACCATCGAGGAGGGGCTGTCGATCAGCGGTGTGCAGCTCAGCAAGACCCTCGGCGCGGGTGGCACGCTGATCGACCGGTTCACCGCCAGCTCGGCCCGGCTGGTCGACCTGGAGCTGCGCTCCGAACTCGCCGGCCGGTGGCGGATGGCCACCATGACGATCATCTTCGCCGCCATCCCGGCGGTGATCTACCTGGGTGCGGGGCTGCCCGGCACCGCCGGCACGCTCAGCATCGGCACCCTGGTCGCCTTCACCGCCCTCCAGGGTGGGCTGTTCCGGCCGCTGATGGGGCTGCTCAACGTGGGCGTCACGCTGACCGCCTCGCTGGCGCTGTTCGCCCGGATCTTCGAGTACCTCGACCTGCCGGTGGAGGTGGACGACCCGGCCCGGCCGGTGACCGTCGACCCGGCCCGGGTACGCGGGCACCTACGCGTCGAGGACGTCACCTTCAGCTACCCGGGCAGCGACACCGCCGCCGTCGCCGGCATCAGCCTGGACGTGCCGGCCGGCACCAGCCTCGCCCTGGTGGGCGAGACCGGCTCCGGCAAGAGCACGCTGGCCGCCCTGGTCAGCCGGTTGCACGACCCGGACGCCGGCCGGATCACCATCGACGGCGTCGACCTGCGCGACCTGCGGCTGACCGATCTGGCCGCCATCGTGGGCGTGGTCAGCCAGGAGACCTACCTGCTGCACACCACGATCCGGGAGAACCTGCGGTACGCGCGCCCCGACGCCACCGATGCCCAGTTGGAGGCCGCCGCCCGCGCCGCGCAGATCCACGACCTGATCGCCGCCCTGCCCGACGGGTACGACACCGTCGTCGGCTCCCGGGGCCACCGGTTCTCCGGCGGCGAGAAGCAGCGCCTGGCCATCGCCCGTACGCTGCTGCGCGATCCCCGGGTGCTGGTGCTGGACGAGGCGACCAGCGCGCTGGACACCGAGACCGAACGCGCCGTGCAACGGGCCTTCGACACCCTCGCCGAGGGGCGCACGGTGATCACCATCGCGCACCGGCTCTCCACGGTGCGCCACGCCGACCAGATCGCGGTGCTCGACCACGGCCGGATCGTCGAAGCCGGCACCCACGAGACGCTGCTGGCGCGCGCCGGCCGGTACGCCACCCTGGCCGGCTGACCGGGACATGTTCCCCTGGTCGGGGCGTCTCCTCTCTGGCCGGGGTCGTGTCCCGTGGCCGGAGACCAGGGGACCTCGCAGGTGCCCGACCCCAACGACCGACCGGCGGGGCCGTGACCAGGGGCGACCCGGCGGGCGGAAAAACCCGATCTGCAAGACGTGAGTCGTCGATCACCGGTGACTAGAGTGACGCCGTGCAAAGTGGTGTGCGGGCCCAGGTGCCGGTGCTGTACGTGGCGGACGCCGACGCGGCCCGACGGTTCTACGAGAACTTCGGCTACACCGAGATCCGGGGCGGCGGCGACGGCGGGTCGCACTGGTCGTACCTGCGGTGCGGGGAGTTGACGCTGCTGCTCGCGGCGGTCACCCCCCGCCTGGTCACCGTCGAGTTGCCCCTGCTCGTCTACCTGTACGTCGATGACCTGGCCGCGACCGCCGAGCGGCTCACCGCCGCCGGGCACCCGGTCGAGAAGGCCGGCTACCCGGAGCACGCCCCGGGCGGCGAGTGCCGGGTCACCGACCCCGACGGCAACGTGGTCGCCTTCGGCCAGCGGCAGGCCGTACCGCAGCAGGAGCGTGACCCGCAGGCGGGCGGTGAGGCGCGGTTCTCGCTGATCCGGGAGGCGGCCGAGGCGGTCGGCCGGCGCGGCGGGGCACCCGCCCGCTGCCAGATCGGCGGCCCGCGCGGCGAATCCTGCACCGAACCGGCGGAGGTCAAGCTCGCCGACTCGTGGGGCGACACGGCGTGGGGCTGCATGGCGCACGCCGACGAGACCTTGCTGACCGCGCGCGGCGCGTTCCTGGCCACCGAGGACGGGATGGGCCTCGGCCCGTTCCTACGCGCCCGCCAGGGTCAGCCTGACCGGCAGGTCCCCGCGCCCGGAGCCTGACCCGACCTCACCGTCGCCTCCCGTGCGACCCGGCCGGTACGGCCGTCGGTGCGCCGACCCGACCGGCCGCCCGCCTCGCCATAGCTGCGGACACAGTCGACCCCGGAGGCCGGGCGGGGGCGGGGCGCAGGCCGGCGAGCTGGACGAAGATCTCCCGTCGGGCGACGGCCTCGTCGCGCCGGCCGAGCACGTAGCCGGTCAGCCAGATCCACCCGTCGTAGGTGGGCCGGTCGCACACCGACACCACCCGCAGCCGCAGGGCGCGCTCCCCGGCGAACTGCACCGAGGCGGCCCGGTCGACGATCAGCAGGTCACCGGGGCGGGGCCGGACGTTCACCAGCGTCCGCCGTTGGATCGCCGGCACCGTGTCGCCTGCCGGGCCTGCCAGTCGCGCAGGGCACGCCTGAGCCGGTCGTTCTCCTGGGCGAGGACGCGGATCTCCTGGTGGAGCGCGGCGAACTCGTCGGCCAGCCGGGCCTGGAACCGGCGTACCTCGTCGGGGTCGACGCCGCGTCGGCGCGGCCGGAACGCGTGGGTGCGTACCTCGTAGGGGGTCAGCAGGGCCGGGCGGCCGGTCCCGTAGGGCTGGCCACCGCGATACACCTGGGCCACGGGGGTCCTTTCCGGTGCTGGGGGAGGGCGGAAGGGTCCTGTCGGTGGTGCTGGAGGGCGGGCCGTCCACCGCCGGCTGCGGACGACCCGCCGGCTCGGCGGTCGCAGCCCACTTCGGCGGTACGACAGCAGAGCAGCCGGACGGATCGGGGCGGGCACACACACCCGCCCCGACCAGGGGAAACCCCTCTCTCGTTGCCACGCGAGGGGAGAGGTTCGACTCAACTTAGCTGTCCCAGTCATCCGAGTCAAACATAGAGTTGTTGGAGGGTGTCCTTGCGTGATCGAATTGGCGTGCCACGCAGGGGGAGTCATGCCGATCACCGCCGACTACATTCGCATCGCCGATGAGATCGTCGCCGACGTCAGAGCCAAGAGGCTCGCGCCGGGGGAGCGGCTGCCTTCGATCACGGAGCTTGCCGCGCTGCACAAGGTGAGTCCGTCAACGGTCAAGCAGGTCTACGTGCGGCTGGAAGCGCTGCGGGTGATCTGGCGACACCAGGGCAAGGGTGTCTTCGTCAACGATCCGAAGCTCTGGATGCGCGAACCGTGACCCGCTCGCGCACCCTCCCGCGCCCGTCCCGCCTCTGCGCGCTGCGATCTGCCCGGTGACCAGGAGGTTTGCGTCGTCCGGAAGATCAAAGTTGACGCGAACCTCTTGATCAACGGCGAAGGGATGACGCGAAACCTCTTGGTCACCCTTTCGTGGCGGTTTTGGGGGTGGGGACGGGGATCCGCAGGGGGAGCGGTTACGTCGAAGGGGGTATGACGAGTTTTCGAGGTGTGTGGGCGGTGGTCGCACCGGTGCTTCTGCTCACTGCTGCCTGTGCGGGGCAGGACGGGGCGGGCGTCGCGCCCGATGCGGCCCCGACCTCTCTTCCCGCCAACGTGCCGGTGCTGCGGATCGACCACACGGGTGGCTTCGTGCGACCCGAGACGAACGTGACACGGCTGCCGTCCGTCAGCGTCTACGCCGACGGCCGGGTGATCACGCAGGGGCCGACCGTCCTCACTTATCCAGGGCCGGCGCTGCCCAACATCCAGGTCCGCACCATCAGCGCGGCCGAGGTGACCAAGCTGGTCGAGCAGGCCCGCGCCGCCGGGGTGGGCAGTGCGGTCGACGTGGGCACGCCGAAGATCACCGACGTGACCACCACCCGGTTCACCATCCGGGGGACGGTCGGCAGCGAGCAGCTGGAGGTCTACGCCCTGGGCGAGGCGACCGGCCCCGAGGCCGGCCTGACCCCCGCCCAGCAGGCTGCCCGGGAGAAACTGCGGACCTTCGCCGACAAGCTGACCGACCCGGGGAACGCGGCGACGCAGCCGTACCAGCCGACCGCCATCGCGGCGGTGGCCGGGCCGTGGGTCGCCACGCCGGAGACGGCGAAGCAGCCCAGGATGGAGTGGCCCGGCCCGGCGTTGCCCGGGGCCAGCCTCGGTGAGGGCCTCGATCTGGGGTGCGTGACCGTCACCGGCGCTGCCGTGCAGCAGGTGATCGCCTCCGCCGGCAAGGCCAATGCGGCGACCCCGTGGACCTCCGGTGGGAAGCGCTGGGCGGTCACCTTCCGCCCGCTGCTGCCCGACGAGACCGACTGCGCCAGCCTCACCGCTGGGCGTTGAGCGTGCACCCGGCCGGTCGATCCGATCGTGTCGACCGGCCGGGGGTCGCTGAGGCTGTGGACTGTCAATTCCCGAGATGGCCGTTCGCGATTAGCTGATCAAGCTGTTCGCATGCCGTCGCCGTGTGGTGTTCGCGCTGCGTGTGGGTGACACCCGTCAGCCCTTCGAGAATGTGCTCGGCCGTGATACATAGATGAGGAGGATCGCGGAGGTGGTGCATGGGCACCGACGAGCAACCCGAGCACTATGCGGCCCACGATTTCGCTCCTGACGAGCTTGATCAGATCCCGTCGCACGCTACGTTCGAGACGAAGATGCTGTATCTGGTCGCCACGGCCCTCCAGATCGGGTGGATGTTCGTGGTCTCCTGGGGGCTCAATCGGATAGCGGATCCGGCCCGTGGGGCGGGTGACAAGATATTGACAGTCTTGATCGAGATCGTGGCGATCTCGATTTGCCTCTCAGCCTGGAGCGAAGCCTACAGCTCTGCGGCGCGCGACAAGGCGTCGGCGAGGCTATGGGAGAAGACGGTGGAGCGGAACGACGGCACCGGCACGAAGAAGCCGGAGAGCCTCTGATCGCGGAATACCTGCCCCGCCTCTCGGGAGGGGCCCGGCAGATCTCAGGCAGCGTCCCGGCAACGTTGTCAGGCGATGCCGGGAAGCGCCAGTGTCCGGCCGCTGTCGCGGGAGTGCCGGTCGGTGGTGGCGGTGTTGGTGTTCGCGGTGTTGGTGGTCCCGGCGAGGCGTAGGGCGCCGATGGCGGCATGGTGTAGCGCGGCCATGAGCCGATCAGCCAGCGGCGCACCTCGACGGTGGACTTGTTTCCATAGGCAACCATCACTACATTGGGTTCGGGCGCCGCCGAGTTGCCGGGCGGCTGTTTGGCCTGAGCCGGGCCGTTGTCCACGTGCCGACAAGGCATGTCGACGCGCGAGCGACGTCATCGCTCCTGTGCCGTCGGTGCATTCCCGACGGCCAGCCGGAAGGACCCCTGTGAGGATTTCCCGTACCCGTATCACCGCCGCCGTGGCCGCCACCGTCACGGCGGCGGCGGCCGTCACCACCGTGCTCGCCGGCACCGCCTCGGCGGCCCAGGGCTGCCGGATCGACTACCAGCCCAACGAGTGGACCGGCGGCTTCACCGCCAACGTCCGGGTCTCTCCGGGCGACACCGCCCTGAGCGGTTGGACCGTCACCTGGTCCTACCCCGGCGGGCAGCGGCTCACCGGTGGCTGGAACGCCCAGGTCAGCCAGGCCGGCACGACGGTCACCGCCCGTAACGCGGCCTGGAACGGCAGCGTCCCCGCCGGCGGTTCGACCGAGTTCGGCGTCCAGGGCACCAGCACCTCGGGTTCCGCCGCGCCGACCGGGTTCACGCTCAACGGCGTACCGTGCAACGGCGCTCCGCCGCCCACCACGCCGCCGCCGACGACCCCGCCCCCGACGACGCCGCCGCCCACCACGCCGCCGCCGACGACGCCGCCGCCGACCACGCCGCCGCCGACCACCCCACCTCCGACGACCCCGCCGCCCACGACGCCGCCGCCGACCACCCCGCCGCCGGCCGGGTGCGCCGGTGCGGTGCTCTGCGACGGGTTCGAGAACCAGACCGGCTCGACGCCGGCCGGCGACTGGGGCGTGGTCAACCCGGACTGCTCCGGCGCGGGCCGGGCGGCGGTGGACACGACCACCACGCACAGCGGTAGCCGCTCGCTGCGCATCGACGGCGCGCAGGGCTACTGCAACCACGTCTTCGTCCGGTCCACCAAGGATCTCAGCGCGGTGGGTGCCGTCCGGTACGGCCGGATCTGGCTGCGCCACACCACCGCCCTGCCGACCCAGCACGTCACCTTCATGGCCATGACCGACGCCGCCGACGGCAACAAGGACCTGCGGATGGGTGGCCAGAACGGCGCGTTGCAGTGGAACCGGGCCTCCGATGACGCGACCCTGCCCGAGCAGAGCCCGTCCGGGGTGGCGTTGAGCGTGCCGCTGCCGACCGGGCGCTGGACGTGCCTGGAGTTCATGGTCGACGGCAACCAGGGACAGCTGCGGACCTGGCTCGACGGCACCGCCGTCACCGGACTGACCGCCGACGGGACGCCCACCCACGACATCGACGGCCAGTGGTACAACCGCACCTGGCGGCCCCGGCTGACCGACCTGAAGCTGGGTTGGGAGAGCTACGGCGAGGGCGCGGACACCATCTGGTACGACGACGTGGCCCTGGGCAGCAGCCGGATCGGCTGCTGAGCCCACCGGGGCCGGGCGGCGCTGACCGGGCTGCCCGGCCCCGGTGGCCTGGTCGGGTCGCCGGCTCCGGCGGCTCTGATCGGGCTGCCCGGCCCGGGCGGTAATCGGGCCGCCCGGCCTTCCGTCCCGGGCCGTCGCCGACCGACCATTCAACCGGCGGTGTTGTGCCGATCATGGCGCGTTCATCCACGGTTGCCAGGCTGACCTCTGGTCGGCGGGTTCGTCTCCCGCCAGAATGTGGCTGATCGGGATAACCATCTCGATCGATGCATTCCTGTCGGCCCCCGCGACCCGGAGGACCCGTTGCGCACTCCCGCGAACCCCGCCACCGCCGCCACTGCCATCACCGCCACCGCCGCCACTGCCATCACCGCCACCGCCGGCACTGCCATCACCGCCACTGCCACCGCCGGCACTGCCGTCGCCGTCGCCGCCGGCGCGACTGTCACGGCCCCCGCCCCGATCGCCCCCGCCCCGATCCCCGTCACCCCTGTCGGCGTCCCGATCGCTGCCACCGCCGGTGTCGTTCCGATCCGCCGCACCCGGCCCGGCCGTCTGCTGGGCACCTTCGCGCTGCTGACCGCGATGATCGCGGCGGTGCTGGTCGGGCCGTCCGTGGTGACGCCGAGGCTGACCGACCCCGCGTCGGCGGCGGTCTACGGCTCCTGCACGATGTCCCGCTGCGCGGACGCCCGTACCGCGCGTTCCGGCTGGTCGGCCAAGGGCTTCCCGACCAGCCGGGGCTGGTACGCCTGGAGCGGCGGGCTGTCGAACTTCGCCGGTGGCCAGTTCCACAACTACGAGGGTCAGCTCCCCGCCGGCGCCACCTACCACGAGTACGACGTCTACCCGCGGGTCTCCGGCGCGGCGCGGGACGCGTACCGCATCGTGGTGAACAGGAGCACCGGGGCGACCTGGTTCTCGCCCGACCACTACGCGAACTTCTACCGGATCTGACCGAGGACCATCGGGGTGGGGCGGTCCGTTGGCCCCACCCCGGGCGAGCAGGAGGATGCACGATGACCGGACAGCGCCAGCCCGGGTGGCTGCGGGTGACCGACGAGACACCGCCGTCGGGAGCCCCGACGCCGTCGGTCGCCGTGGCCGGGGCGGCGGCCCGTACCCGCGCCGAGCTGTTCGACACCCTCACCGACGCCCTCGACCTGCCCGGACACTTCGGCCGCACCTGGGACGCGCTCGCCGACGTGCTGGCCGACCGGCTCGACACCGGTCCGCTGACCCTGGAGGTCACCGAGGCGGGCCTGTTGCTGGCCGACGAGCCGCCCGGACAGCTAGGCACGTTGCTCGACGTGGTCGGCGGGGTCTCGGCCGGTGCCCGGGAGCCGGTCCGGCTGGTGTTGCGGGACACCCCGCAGCGGCTGCCCGCCCTGCGGGACCGGCTCGCCGCCGTACTCGGCGGGTGCGGGGTGGCCGCCCCACCGCGCGCCTGACCGTGCCGTCGGCATCGGTGCCGAGGACCCGGGGGCGCGGTGCGCCGAGCACGTAGGGTGCGGTGCGCCGAGTGGGCGGTGCGCCGAGTGCCTGGGGGTGCGGTGCGTCGAGGGTCAGTTGGCGTGGTCGAGGATCGCGCTGAAGCGTTCCTCGGCCAGGTCGAGCTGGCCGAAGATGTGTCGCTTCACCAGTGCCGACAGCGGGGTGTCCGGTCGGGCGATCAGCTCCCGGAACACCGGCACCAGCGGTCGGTACTTCGCCGCCGAGCGGGCCACCTTCGGCCCGACCGCGTAGACCACCCCCACGCCGTTGTCGGTGAAGTCGGAGATCTTGATGACCCGCGCCCACGGCTCCCGGTCCAGGCTGGCCGCGACGTGCTCGCGGTACTGCACGTGCGGATCCCGCTGCGGGTCGTACACCGGGTTGGTGACCGCGGCGACCAGCCGGGACACCCGCGCCCCGAACCGGTCGGTCAGGGTGGCCAATGCGGCCGCCGTCGGATCGGCGGCCCCGACGCCGGCCAGCTCGCCCGGGTGGTCCTCCACCGCGTCGTGCAGCAACCCGGCGACGATCACGTCGGCGTCGCGCACCTGGTAGTGGTGGATCATCCGGATCGACACCCGCAACAGGTGGTTGAGGTACGGCTCCCGGGACCGGCGGTCCTCGCGGTGCAGCTCGGCAGCGAGGTCCAGGGCGGTGGTCAGCCGGTCCTGCTCGGCCGCCGGGAAGGCCGGCAGCTCCAGCCGGAACCGGGCCAGCAGACCCGGCTCACCGTGCAGCTCGGTGATCGCGTGCATCGGCATGGTGGCGAGGTACGGCGGGAACTCCATGGCCTACTTATAGCCGATCTTCACTGTCGACCCGATCCTGTCGTCGGGCATGTGACCGCATCATCCCAGGCCGGAAAGGCGCTTGACCAGCCGTACCGTCGTCCCCTCGGGGGTGCCGTCGATGCGTGCCTCGTCCATCAGCCGCGTCATGATCAATCCGCCCCGGCCCCGGTTTCCACCGTCCGGGCGGGGGTCACGCCAGCCGCCGCTGTCGGAGACCTCGATCTCCAGCCGGTCGCCGCGCAGCCGTCCCCGCACCAGGACGGTCGACCCGACGGCGAACCGGTAGCCGTGCTCGATGGCGTTGGCGCACGCCTCGCCCACGGCGCTCAGCACCACCTCCACGTCCGCCTCGCCCGCGCCGAGCGTGGTCAGCCACGCCCGCAGCGCCTCCCGGGTGGGGGAGAGTCGCGCCGGGTCGGCGGCCAGCGCGGCCCGGAAAAGCGGTGGCGCGTGACGGTCCACCGCGCCGTTCGGCGGTGCGGCATCGGCCGGTAGGGCGGTGCCGGCCGGTGGGGTGGTGCGGGCGTGCGGTGCGGTGTCGGCCGGCGGTGCGGTGCCGTGCGGGTGGGCCGCCGGGAGGTGGGCCGGCCGGTCCGGGAGACCCGCGTCCCTGTCGCGTCCACCCGTCACCCGGGCTCACCTCCCGCTGATCCGCGTCGCCGGGGCCGGGGAGCCCGGGCCGTCACCCCGGGCCATTCTCCCTGTCCCGGCTCGTCGCCGGACGCCGGCCCCGGACGGACGTCAGTTCTCCCTGTCCCGGCTCGTCGCCGGACGCCGGCCCCGGACGGACGTCAGTCCGCAGGCGGGCCGGCAACGGGCTACGAGGCCAGCCGCTGGCCGGGGTCACGGGCCGGGCCGGCGAGGTCGACCGCGCCGTCGGAACGGTTGATCTCCGACCAGACCGCGTCGAGGGAGAGGCCGAGCACATCGGCGAGGACCGCGATGGTCGGGAAGGCCGGGGTGGCCACCCGGCCGGACTCGATCTTCCGGAGCGTCTCCGGGGAGAGCCCGGCGGCCAGGGCGGTGGTGAGCATCGAGCGCTGGCCCCGGGCGCGGCGCAGCACGGCACCGAGGCGCTGTCCGCGTGCCACCTCTGCGGGAGTGAGCGGCAACCTGACCATGACGACGATTCTAGTACCGGGATAATATGACCGGGATATTTATTGGCAGTACGAGGGGGCGCTGCATGATCGAGATCCTGAACGCCGACGACGTGCGGCGGGCGCGGGACACCGGCGCCCTGGTCGCCGGGATCCTCCAGACCCTGAAGAGCCGGAGCACGGTCGGCACGAACCTGCTGGAGATCGACGAGTGGGCGCACCAGATGATCATCGAGGCCGGCGCGCAGTCCTGCTACGTCGACTACGAGCCGTCCTTCGGGCGCGGCCCGTTCGGCCACTACATCTGCACGTCGGTCAACGACGCGGTGCTGCACGGGCTGCCGCACGACTATCCGCTGGCCGACGGTGACCTGCTCTCCCTCGACCTCGCGGTCTCTCTCGGCGGGGTGGTCGCCGACTCGGCCGTCAGCTTCGTGGTCGGCGACAGCCGGCCCCCGGAGAGTGTCGCGCTGATCGACGCGACCGAACGCGCGCTGCGCGCCGGGATCGCCGCCGCCGGCCCCGGCGCACGTGTCGGCGACCTCTCGCACGCCATCGGCACGGTGCTCGGCACGGCGGGCTACCAGGTCAACACCGAGTTCGGCGGGCACGGCGTCGGCTCGACGATGCACCAGGATCCGCACGTCTCCAACTCCGGCCGTCCCGGTCGCGGCTACCGGCTGCGTCCCGGGCTGCTGCTGGCCCTGGAACCCTGGGTGATGGCCGACACCGCCACTCTGGTCACCGACGCCGACGGCTGGACGCTGCGCAGCGCCACCGGCTGCCGCACGGCGCACAGCGAGCACACCATCGCCATCACCCCCGACGGTGCGGAGGTGCTCACCCTGCCGCGATGACCCCCGTGTCGGGCCGCGCCGAGGGACGGCACGGCCCGACACGGGCGGCTCACAGCGGCAGTCGACCGGCCCCGGCGAACGGCCCCACCACGAGCGGCACCAGCGGCGCGGGCACCGCCTGCGGCGCACGCAGGGCCGGCGTCCACCCGGCGTCGCCGCCCAGGTCCGGGTCGTGGGTCGCGTTGTACGCGGCCACCAGGTCGACCGGGCGGGGCGGCGCACCGTGCGCGTCCACCCAGTTGCCCCGGGTGGTGACGGCGGTGCCACCCCAGTCGTACAGCAGGTCGCCGGGGGCGATGCCGGCACCGAGGGTGAAGAAGTTGTTCTCCACGTACGCGGCGGACTGCACCCCGACGCCGATCGCGTACGCGAAGTCGTCGCCGGCCAGCCGGTACCAGTTGTTGTAGACGTCGACCTGACCGAAACGGACCCGGGGCAGCCGCTGGAGGACCCGGTCGAACAGGTTGTGGTGCAGCGTCACCTTCAACCGGCCGACGTCCGGCCCGACGGTGTTGGACGAGCCGATCAGCATCAGCTTGTCCCTGCCGACGAACCGGTTGTACGAGGCGGTCACCAGGCTGGCGGTGTGGGTGACGTCCAGCGACCCGTCGTGCACCTGGTACGGCCGGCCGAAGTACACCGGCTGGGCGCTGTCCGGGTTGTCGCCGTCGGTGAACGTGTTGTGGTCGATCCAGACGTGCTCACTGCGGCGTACCGAGATCTGGTCGTACTGGGAGTTCCAGTTGCCGGTCGCGCCGTCGGTGGGCGACCAGGCCGGGAAGCAGTCCCGGGCGTCGTCGAAGGTCAGGTTGCGGACGATCACGTTGCTGGCCCCGTCGATCATCAGGGTCAGCCCGGTGAGGACGGCCCCGTGCCGGCCGACGATGGTGGTGTTGGGGCCGACGTTGATCTGCGTCTGCCGGGTCTGGTTGGCCACCGAGCGCACCCGGGCGGCCTCCAGCGCCCCGGTCGGCGGCACCATGCCCCACACCGCCGGGTCGTACGCGGCCAGGTAGGCCGGCAGGCTGTACTCCGGATCGGCCAGGTCGGCGCAGCCGAGCAGGTGACCGTCGTCGGCGGCGAACCCGTCGACGGTGCCCTCCACGACGATCACCTTCGGGGTGGCGTTGGTCCGGTTGGTGGCGTTGTCGCCGCCCAGCGCGCGGACCAGGTCGGCGCGGCTGCGTACCAGGTGGACCTGGTCCGGGTCGGCCGTCGCCCCGCCGGTGGTGCCGGGTCCGTCCGCCGCCCAGCCGTCGCCGGCCGGCAGGGTCTGCCGGGCCAGTCGCTCGACGGCGCGGGGCACCCCGTCGGCGGCCCGGCCGGGGGCGGCGTGGGCCGGCGAGCCGGAGATCAGGGCGTGGGCCGCCGAGCCCGAGGTCAGCAGGAGGGCGAGGGCGACCAGGGCCGCCCCGGTGGTTCGTGGACGCATGGGACTCTCCGGAAGGTGGTGGTGGATGGTGCGTCAGTCGTCCAGCGCCGCCAGTTCCGTCCGCACCGGCGGCACCGCCCACGGCACGGCCAGCTCCGACAGCAGCGCGCCCTGCCCGGCGGCCCGGCGCAGCAGCGCGTTGATCCCGCGTACCGTCACCACCCGCTCCGGCCCGCTGCCGGTGACCGTGACCAGGTCGCCGTCGAGCAGGGTCGGCTCGGGGGCCTGCCGTACCCGCTCCAGCACGGCGGTGAACGGCGCGGTGCGGGCCAGCGGGGCGATCAGCGGGATGCCGGCCGGGTCGGCGCGGTGGGCGAGCAGGTTCTCCAGCAGCCCCCGCCGCCCCGGCACCTCCCGGGGTTCCGGGTCGCCGGGCAGCAACAGCCGGTCGGTCGGGTACTCCAGCACCGCCCGCCCGGCGGTGCCGGTCACGATCACCTCGCCGGCGACGAAGTCCTCCCCGGCCAGGGTCACCGCCGCCACGATCGGCGGCCCGTCGGGGGTGACGATCCGCAGCGTGGCGGTGTCGTCGACCTCGATCGGCCGGACCCGGTAACGCTCCAGCTCGATGCGCGACGGCCGGACCGGTGCGCCGGTCACCCGCTCGGCCACCGCCAGGCACTGCATCACCGCGTGCGCGAGCGGGTTGGCCAGCGCCCCGTCCAGCACCGGTCGACCGTGCAGGGTACGCCGACCGGCCCACGGGGAGCGGGCGTAGTAGCCGTCCGGCCGTTGCCAGGCGGCGACCGTGCCGATGCCGGTGACGGTGCCCAGCCGGCCCTGCCCGACGGCGGCCGACAGCTCGGCCAGCGCCATCGACCCGAGCGCCTGGAAGCCCACCTGGCAGGCCCGGCCGGTGGCGGTCAGCGCCCCGGCCAGCTCCCGGTGCTCGGCGGTGGACAGCACCGGGGGTTTCTCCAGCAGCAGGTCCGCACCGGCGGCGAGCACGTCCAGGGCGATCGGCAGGTGGGTGTGCGGCGGGGTGCACACGATCACCACGTCCGGCCGGGTGGCGGCGAGCATCTCCCGGTGGTCGGTGTACACGCCGACCCCGGGTGGGACCGGTGCCGCCGGTTCGTCGCGGACCGGTTGGACGTCGACCAGCGCCACCAGCCGCAGTCGCCCGGCCGCGTGCAGCGGGGCGACGGTCCGGCGGTGCCAGCGGCCGTGCCCGTTCGCGCCGACGATCGCCACCCGGGGCACGACGGCGGTCACGCCGCCCCCGCCAGGACCGCGGTGACGCCGTGGGTGCGCAGCGCGCCGAGCCATCCGGCCACGTCGGTGCGGAACCCGTCGTCGTCGGCGAGCGCGGCCGGGAAGACCTCGGACAGGGCGAACAGCGCCCCGACCGAGCCGGCGGGGGTGCCGTCCGCGGCGGCGAGCGCGGCGGTGATCCGCCCGGCCAGCGGGTCGTCCAGCGGCAGCACCGTGCCGTCGTCGGCCCGCCCGTCGAGGAACCGCAGCCAGGCCGCCACGACCAGCGCCGACCAGTACGCCGGACGGTCCTGCGCCCGCAGGTCGGCGGCGGTGTGCAGGACCCGCTGCGGCAGCTTCTGCGAGCCGTCCATGGCCACCTGGAGGGTGCGGTGCCGGATCGCCGGGTTGGCGAACCGGGCCAGCACCTCGTCGCCGTAGTCGGTGACCCGTACCCCGTCGGGCGGGGTGAAGCTGGCGGCCACGTCGTCGGCGACGAACCGGCGCAGCACGTCGGTCAGCCCGGGCAGCGCCAGCGTGTCCGCGATCGTCTCGCAGCCGGCCACCGCCCCCAGGTACGCCACCGCCGAGTGCACGCCGTTGAGGCTGCGCAGCTTCAGCCGCTCCCACGGCCCGGCGTCGGTGGTGAGCACCGCGCCGGCCCGCTCCCACCGCGGCCGGCCGCCGGGGAAGTCGTCCTCGACCACCCACTGGAGGTACGGCTCGGCGGCCACCGCCGCCAGGTCGGCCACGCCCAGCGCGGCGCGGGCGTCGGCCAGCGTCGCGGCGGTGCTGGCCGGGACTATCCGGTCCACCATCGTGCCCGGGAAGCTCACCTGCCCGGTGAGCGAGTCCAGCACCGCGTCCGACGCCCCGGCCAGGGTCAGCGCCTGCCGCACCAGGCTGTGCAGCCGGCTTCCGTTCGCCGGCAGGTTGTCACAGCTGACCAACGCGATCGGCCCCGCCTCGGCGGCGGCGCGGGCGAGCAGCCCGCGCACCAGCAGACCGGGCACGGTGACCGGGGGCCGGTCGGTGGTCAGGTCGAGGGTCAGCTCCGGGTCGGCACGCAACGCCCCGGAGACCGGGTCGAGCTGGTAGGCCTTCTCGGTCACCGTCAGCGTCACCACCCGGATCGCCGGGTCGGCCAGCAGCGCGACCACCGCCGCCGGGTCGCTGGCCGCGTGCCGTACCCCGGCCAGCGCGCCGACCACCCGGGTCGCGGACCGGTCGGCGGCCAGCGTGGTGACGCTGAACAGGGCGTCCTGCGCCGCGAGGGCCTCGACCAGCGCGGTGCTGCGCGGGGCGACGCCGACGATGCCCCAGTCGCCGCCGGCCGCGTCGACCGCCGCCTCGGTGTAGACCGCCTGGTGGGCCCGGTGGAACGCGCCCAGCCCCAGGTGGACGATGCCGGCGGGCACGGTGCCCGGCCGGAGCAGCGGTCGGCTCTGCGCGGGCAGCCGGTGCAGGGTGGCCAGGCCCAGCCGGTCGGTGTCCCCGGTCACCGCCATGCCGGCCCGTCCGGGAAACGGAACCGCGCGATCGACTCGGGACGCATGGCGGCGCTGTAGCCGGGCGCGGTGGGCAGCAGGTACCGGCCGCCCCGGGTGCGGACCGGGTCGACGAAGTGCTCGTGCAGGTGGTCGACGTACTCGACCATCCGTCCGTCCAGGCTGGTGCCGACCCGCAGGTAGTCGAAGATCGCCAGGTGCTGCACGTACTCGCAGAGGCCGACGCCACCGGCGTGCGGGCAGACCGGCACCCCGAACTTCGCCGCCAGCAGGATCTCGGCCAGCACCTCGTTGACCCCGGCGACCCGGCAGGCGTCGATCTGCATCACCCCGATCGCCTCGGCCTGGAGCAACTGCTTGAAGATCACCCGGTTGGCGGCCACCTCGCCGGTGGCGACCCGGCACCGGCCGTCGGTCAGCCCGGTCACCGCGCGGGCGATCCGGGCGTGGCCGAGGATGTCGTCGGCGTGCGTCGGCTCCTCGATCCAGTACGGGTCGACCTCGGCCAGCGCGGTCATGTTGGTGATCGCCTCGTCGACGTCCCACACCTGGTTGGCGTCCATCATCAGCAGCGCGTCCGGGCCGATCTCGGCCCGGATGATCCGCGCCCGGCGCAGGTCGTCGGCGGGCGGGCCGCCGACCTTCATCTTCATCGCCCGCCACCCCTGCGCGTACGCCTCGCGGGTCAGCGCCCGGACCTTGTCGTCCGGGTACCCCAACCACCCCACCGACGTGGTGTACGACGGGAAACCGTCCTGCTCCAGCACGGCGAGCCGGTCCGCCGCACCGACCAGTCCCTTGTCGAGCAGGGTGGCCGCCTCGTCGGGGGTGAGCGCGTCGGTGATGTGGTGGAAGTCGACGTTGGCGACCAGTTCGTCGGTGGACAGCTCGGCGAGGTAGCGCCACATCGGCTTGCCGGCCAGCTTGGCCCGCAGGTCCCAGACCGCGTTGACCAGCGCCCCGGCGGCCATGTGGATGACCCCCTTCTCCGGCCCCAGCCAGCGCAGCTGCACGTCGGCGGTGAGCGAACGCCAGAACGCCACCGGCTCGGCCGCGATCTCGGCGACGGTGCGCCCCCGGACGTGGTGGGCGAGGGCCTCGATCGCCGCGCAGGTGATCTCGTTGCCCCGGCCGTTGGTGAAGGTGAACCCGGCGCCCGTCGGGCCGTCGTCGGTACGCAGCTCGACGTAGCTGGCCGAGTAGTCACCCCGGTTGATCGCGTCGGAGCCGTCGCCGGCCGCCGCGGTGGGGAAGCGGACGTCGTGCACGTCGACGTCGGTGATCCTGGTGCTCATGCGTGCTCTCCGAACCTGAAGACCTTCTTGGGCAGCCGGTACGCCAGGTCGACGACCGTCTCGGCGGCCTCGGCCTCGCTGAGCCGGTGCTCGGCGACGAGGCGGGCGAGGAAGCCGGCGTCGATCCGGCGGGCCACGTCGTGGCGGACCGGGATGGAGCAGAACGCGCGGGTGTCGTCGACGAACCCGGCGGTGTTGTAGAACCCGGCGGACTCGGTGACCGCCTCCCGGAACCGGCGCAGCACCTCCGGGGAGTCCAGGAACCACCAGGGCGCCCCCAGGTAGAGCGCGGCGTAGCCACCGGCCAGCGGGGCCAGTTCCCGGGTGAAGGTGTACTCGTCGAGGGTGTAGAGCACCACCCGCAGCCGTGGGTCGTTGCCGTACGCGTCGAGCAGCGGGGCCAGCGCGTGCACGTACTCGGTGGCGTGCGGGACGTCCCCGCCGACGTCGCGCCCGTGGGTGGCGTACAGCCGGCGGTTGTGGTTGCGGACCGCGCCGGGGTGCAGTTGCAGCACCAGGCCGTCGTCGAGCGACATCCGGGCGAACTCCACCAGCATGTGCGCCCGGAACGCCTCGGCGTCGGCGGCGTCGGCCAGGCCGCGCCGGCCCCTGTCGTAGAGCCGCGCCGCCTCCTCGGCGGGCAGCGCCAGCGTCCGCGCGGTGGGGTGGCCGTGGTCGGAGGAGGTCGCTCCGGCCGCGATGAACGCCGCCCGACGGGCCCGCAGCGCGTCCAGGTAGCCGGCGTACGTGCCGGTGTCCACGCCGGCCACCTCGCCGAGCCGTTCCACGTTGTCGGCCCAGCCGTCGAACTCCATGTCGACGACGTTGTCCGGCCGGAACGTGGTGACCACCCGGCCGCCCGGCCCGCCCCAGCCGTCGGTGGCGAGCTTGGCGTGCCGGCCGAGGTCGTCCAGGGGTGACTCGGTGGTGGCCAGCACCTCGATCCGGAACCGCTCGAACAGTGCCCGGGGCCGGAACGCCGGCTCGGCCAGCCGGGCGGCCAGCTCGTCGTAGACGGCGTCGGCGGTAGCCGGGGTCAGTGCGGTGTCCACCCCGAACACCTCGCTGAAGGTGCGTTCCAGCCACAGCCGGGACGGGGTGCCCCGGAACAGGTGCCAGTGGGCGGCGAAGCGTCGCCAGATCGTCCGGCCGTCGGTCTCCACCGGGCTGCCGTCGACGCTGGGCACGCCCAGCTCGGCCGGGGGGACGCCCTGGCTGAGCAGCATCCGGGTGAGGTAGTGGTCGGGCACGATGAGCAGCCGGGCCGGGTCCGGGAAGGGCTGGTCCTCGGCCAGCAGCGCCGGGTCGACGTGCCCGTGCGGCGAGATGATCGGCTGCGGCCCGGCCAGGGCGTACAGCTCGCGGGCGATCGCCCGGACGCCCGGGTCGGTCGGCAGGAGCAGGTCGGGAGAGGTCGGCACGGCGGAGGACTCCTCGGGTACGGGCGGAGGGCCGGCGGTTCGGGGCGGGGTCGGCGGTGCCGGGCGTGCGGGGCCCGGCCCGGTCAGGGCAGGGTGAGCAGGTCGGCGACGCGGACCGGTTCGCCGGTGTCGAAGGAGCGGTTGGCGGCCAGCCCGGTGAGCAGGGCCAGTGCCCCGTCGCGTGCGGTGGCGGCCCGGCCCAGCGGGTCCGGCTCGCCGCCGAAGATCACCCGGGTCATCCGGACGTCCGCGCCGCCGTGGCCCTGCCGGGTGTAGCCCTGCACCGGAATCCGGGTGGGCGGGGCCCAGAACGGGCGCAGGGTGAGGGTGGCCGCGCCGTTCTCGGCGGCGGCCTCGTCGCCGTGCAGGGCGGCGCCCTTGAGCGCCCCGGCGGCGGCCGGGCTGACGAAGTCGCTCTCGGTGACCTCCAGTTCGAGGCGGCCCCGGCTGCCGTTGACCATCACCCGGTAGCCCTCCCAGGGGGCGTACGCGGTGAGGTGGTAGGTCATCGTCGCGCCGGTGGAGTAGCGGGCCAGCACCGCCATGTCGTCCTCGATGGTGACGCCGGGGGCGAAGACGTTCTGGTCGCGGTGGTAGCCGTCCTCGGCCTCGGCGTCGAGGTACAGCTCCCGCAGCCGGGGGTGTTCGGCCATCCGTAGGGCGAACGGGTCGTCGGCGGCGGCCGGGGCGTCGTGCGCCCGGTCGTAGTCGCGGGCGTAGCCGTGCCGCCGGCCGGTGTCGCCGTAGAAGAACAGCCGGCCGGCGGCGTACACCTCGACCGGGGTGGCGTCGAGCCACCAGTTGACCAGGTCGAAGTGGTGGCTGGCCTTGTGCACCATCAGCCCGCCGGAGCTGGCCTTGTCCCGGTGCCAGCGGCGGAAGTAGTCCGCGCCGTGCCGCACGTCGAGCAGCCACTCGAAGTGCACCGAGCCGATCTCGCCGACCGCGCCGTCGGCGAGCAGCCGGCGGACCTGCTCGTGCAACGGGTTGTAGCGGTAGTTGAAGGCGACGGTGACCCGCCGGCCGGTCTCGGCGACCGCGTCGAGGATCCGTCGGCAGCGGGCCGCGTCGACGGTCATCGGCTTCTCGGTGACCACGTCGCAGCCGGCTCGCAGGGCCGCCACGATGTACTCGTCGTGGGTGACGTCGACGCTGGTCACCAGCACCACGTCGACCCGTTCCTCGGCGAGCATGGTGGCGAAGTCCTCGGCCCGGTAGGTGGGCACGGCCGGGTGGCCCAGCTCGGTCAGCCACCGGTTGTGGGCGTCCATCCGGGTCTGGTTGACGTCGGCGAAGGCGACCAGCCGTGCGGTGTCGGCGTGCTCGGTGACCAGGGCCCGGACGAACATCTCGGCCCGCGCCCCGGTGCCGACCAGGGCGTGTCGACGGCGGTGCGCGGCTGGTGGTGACATCGGGTGGTCCTCCCGGTCGGTGCTGCAAAGGTTTGCAGTGAAGAAACCACGATGATGAAGACGACGTCAACGATCGATGCCAATCCCGCGTCATAGATCCCGTTTCGTGGGCTTAAGGGGGCATGGGGAGAGCCTTCCCGCAATCGATCCGTAACGAACTCCCGTTGACAGTGGAGCAACCGTTTGCATTAATTGGCGGCACCCACGTGACCCCGACCACACCATCGACGAGAGGGCCGCCCGTGCCAGCCACCATCCGCGACGTCGCGCGGGCCTCGGGCGTGCACATCTCCACGGTCTCCCGCACCTTCTCGGCGCCGCACCTGGTCAACCCGGAGACCCGGGTCCGGGTGCTGGCCTGCGCCGAGGACCTCGGCTACCGGCCCAACCGGGCGGCCCGCGCCCTGATCACCGGCCGGACCCACAACATCGGCCTGATCATCGCCGACATCGCCAACCCGTTCTTCCCCCCGCTGATCAAGGCGGCCGAGGGGCAGGCCCGGCACCGCGACTACCACGTCTTCGTGGCCGACACCAACGAGGATCCGGCCGCCGAGGAGGAGCTGGTCCACGCCCTGGCCAAGCAGGTCGACGGGGTGCTGCTGTGCAGTCCCCGGATGAGCAACGCGCTGATCGAGCAGGTCAGCCGCGAGGTCCCGGTGGTGGTGATAAACCGCCAGGTCACCGGGCTGCCCTGCGTGGTGATGGACGTCGGCCAGGGGGCCCGGGCCGCGATCGACCACCTGCTCGGCCTCGGCCACCGGCGGCTCGCCCTGCTCGGCGGCCCGCGCGGCTCCTGGACCAACCAGCAGATGCGCCGGGCGGCCGGGGCCGCCGCCCGCACCGGCGGGGCCGAGCTGACCGTGCTCGGGCCGAACCCGCCCACCGAGACCGGCGGCAGCGCGCTGGCCGAACAGGTCCGCCGCAGCGGCGTCACCGCCGTGCTCGCCTACAACGACCTGATGGCCATCGGGCTGATCGAGGGGCTCGACCACCTCGGCGTCCGGGTGCCGCAGGACGTCAGCGTGATCGGGGTCGACGACATCGCGCTGAGCCGACTCACCCGCCCCAAGTTGACGACGGTGGCCACGCCGACCGCGGCCGCCGGCCGGACGGCCGTCGACATGCTGCTGCAGCACGACTCCGAACCCCGCCCACGCGGCGGGGGACGGGCAGCGGCCGTCGGCGACCGTCGTACCACCGCACAGGTATTGCTCCAGACCGAACTGGTCATTCGCGACTCGACCGGACCTGTACCCGGTCGATCCCGTCCCGGCTCCGTTCCGGATGGCCCGGGCCCGCATCGCCTTGCGGACCCGGGCGGCCCGACCGTGACCACCGGTGGCGTCGTCGCCTCCTAACCCGAGGAGTGAGCGCAGATGCACCCCGCAACGTCCCCCACCGCCGGCACGCCGGCCGAACCGCATCACCGTACCCCCGCACCCCGTCGTCGATTCCTGCGCGGCATGGTCGCCGCCGTCGTCGCCGTACCGCTGATGTTCGGCGCGGCGGCCTGCGGCGACGACGACTCCGCCGGTGACGGCGGCAAGGTCAAGCTCTCCGTCTTCTGGTGGGGCGGTGAGGCGCGGGCCAAGCTCACCGAGGACGCCCTCGCCCTCTACACCAAGAAGCACCCGGACGTGACGTTCGAGAAGACCTGGCAGGCCAACCAGGGCTACTTCGACAAGCTGGCCACCCTGACCGCCGGCGGCAACCCGCCGGACCTGTTCCAGATCGACGACAACTACCTGGCCGAGTACGCCGGCCGCAGCACCGTGCTCGACCTCAAGAGCTACCAGGACTCCGGCAAGCTGGACGTGTCGAAGTTCCCCAAGAGCCTGCTCGAGTACGGCGTCGTCGACGGCAAGCTGGCCGGGGTGGCCGCCGGCGAGAACACCCAGGGCCTGGTCTACAACAAGACCCTGCTGACCAGGAACGGCCTGCCCGAGCCGACCACCGGCCAGAGCTGGGAGGAGCACATCGCCTGGGCCGAGCAGGTGGCCAGGAGGGCCAAGGTCCCCGGCACCCAGGACCCGAGCGCCGACTACAAGGCGTTCTGGATCTGGCTGCGCCAGCAGGGCAAGGACCTCTACAACGGCAAGGACCTCGGGTTCACCGCCGAGGACGTGACCAAGTGGTTCACCCTGTGGAAGGGTGCCCGGGACCGGGGGGCCACCCCCACCGCCGACGTGATCCACGAGGGCAACGCCAGCGACGTGACCAAGCAGCTCGTGGTCACCGGCAAGGCGGCGACCTCCTGGGTCTGGGTCAACCAGATGCCGGACCTGAAGAAGAACACCAAGGACGAGCTGGGCGTGGTCGCCTACCCCGGTGACCCGAGCGCCCAGTGGGCCCGCGCCTCGATGTACTGGTCGGTGTTCAAGGGCAGCAAGCACCGGGACACCGCCGTCGACGTGATCAACTTCCTGGCCAACGACCCGGAGGCGGTGGCGTTGCTCGGCACCGACCGCGGCCTGCCGTCCAACATGGACCTGCGGGCCACGGTCAGCCAGACGGTGACCGACCCGGCGATGAAGCAGTCCATCCAGGTCGAGTCCGAGCTGGCGCAGAAGTTCGGTCAGTCGCCGCAGGTGCCGATCAAGGGGCACAGCAAGGTCAAGTCCGAGCTGGTCAAGGCCGCCGAGAACGTCCAGTACCAGCGGGCCACCCCGGCCCAGGCGGCGGAGCAGTTCGTCGCCGCCTGCAAGTCCGCGATCGCCTGACCGACCGGTCGCGGTCGACGAAAGGAGCCGGACCCGTGGCCCTCACCACGGCGCCCGGCCGGACCGGACGCACCGGTCCCGCCCGCCCCCGCGCCACCCGGCGTCGAGGCGGGCGGGACCGGCACGCCGAAGGTCTGGCGGGCTACGTATTCCTCTCGCCCTGGCTCATCGGACTGATGGGCGTCACGGCGATCCCCATGCTGCTCTCGCTCTGGCTGAGCTTCACCAACTACGACATCCTCACCCCGCTGTCCGAGGTGCAGTGGGTCGGGCTGGCCAACTACGAGCGGATGTTCACCGCCGACCCGTCGTACTGGCACGCGGTCCGGGTGACGTTGACCTTCGCCCTGGTGGCCGTGCCGTTGAAGCTGGCCGCCGCGCTCGGCGTGGCGATGCTGCTCAACAAGGCGTGGCGGGGGGTGGGACTGTTCCGGGCGCTGTTCTACCTGCCGTCGCTGCTCGGTGGCAGCGTCGCGCTGGCCATCGTCTGGGTCAACATGTTCAACCGGGACGGCGCGTTCAACTCGTTCCTCGCGCTGTTCGGCATCGAGGGGCTGCCCTGGGTCAGCGACCCGGACTGGGCACTGCAGACCCTGATGGTGCTGGCCATCTGGCAGTTCGGCGCCCCGATGGTGATCTTCCTGGCCGGGCTCAAGCAGGTGCCCACCGAGCTGTACGAGGCGGCCTCCGTCGACGGCGCCGGCCGCTGGTCCCAGTTCTGGCACGTCACCCTGCCGATGCTCTCCCCGGTCATCTTCTTCAACCTGGTGCTGGAGACGATCAACGGGTTCCAGGGCTTCACCGCCGCCTTCGTGCTCAGCAACGGCACCGGCGGACCGGTCGACTCCACCCTGATGTACACCCTGAAGCTCTACATCTCCGGTTTCACCGACCTGGAGATGGGCTACGCCTCCGCGATGGCCTGGGTCTTCCTGATCGCGATCGGCCTGATCACCGCGATCTTCTTCAGCACCGGGCGGTTCTGGGTGCACTACGCCGACGGGGAGAAGTGATGGTGGCGGTGACCTCGACGGCGCGGCGGCCCGGCCGCCGCCGACAGGGCGGCCGGCAGGCCGTTCGTCTGCTGGTGCTGATCGCGATCGTGGCGGTGGTGCTCTATCCGCTGCTGTGGATGCTGGGCACCTCGGTCAAGTCGCCGGAAGAGATCGTCAACAACATCGGCCTGCTGCCCGAGCGGTTCACCCCGGGCAACTACACCGCCGGCTGGGGCAACTTCGACCTCAGCTTCGGCACGTTCTTCCTCAACAGCGCCATGGTCAGCCTGTTGACGGTGGTCGGCAACGCGGTCTCCTGCCTGCTCGCCGCGTACGCCTTCGCCCGGTTGCGGTTCCGGCTGCGGGGGATCTGGTTCGCCGTCATGATCGGCACCCTGCTGCTCCCCGGCCACGTGCTGATCGTGCCGCAGTACATCCTGTTCCGCAGCCTCGGCCTGGTCGGCGGGGACTGGCCCTACCTGCCGCTGCTCATCCCGCAGTTCCTGGCCACCGAGGCGTTCTTCGTGTTCCTCATGGTGCAGTTCATGCGGGGCATCCCGCGCGAGCTGGACGAGGCCGCCAAGATCGACGGTGCCAGCCCGTACGGCATCTTCCGGCACGTCATCCTGCCGCTGAGCCGCCCGGCGCTGGTCACCACCGCGATCTTCTCGTTCATCTGGACCTGGAACGACTTCTTCCGGCAGCTGGTCTTCCTGTCCAGCCTGGACGACTACACCGTGCCGGTGGCGCTGACCCTGTTCATCGACTCCACCAGCCAGAGCGCGGTGGGCCCGATGTTCGCCATGTCGGTGCTGTCGCTGCTGCCGGTCTTCCTGTTCTTCCTGGCCTTCCAACGGATGCTGGTCGAGGGCATCAACACCAGCGGGTTGAAGGGATGACCGCCGTCGGGGCGACGGAACCGGCCGAGGCGCCCCCGCGCCGGGACTGGCGGGACACCCTGCGCGACGCCACCGACCTGGCGCTGCTCGGGTTCGCGCTGACCCTGGCCGCACTGCCGGTGCTCACCGTCGCGCCGGCGCTGGCCGCCGCCAGCGCCGCCGTGCACGACCGGCTGACCCTCGGCGGCTGGCCGGACCTGCGCACCACGCTGGTCCGGTTCGGCCGGGGACTGCCCGCCGGTCTGGCCGCCAGCCTCGTCGGGGTGGCCGTCGCCGTCGCGCTCGGCGTCGACCTGGTCGCCCTGGCCACCGGCCGGGTGCCCGGGGGCGGGATCGGGCTGGCCGGCACCGCCGTGGTCACCGCCGCGCTGGCCGGGTACGCCGGACTGACCGTGGTCGCGGTCGGCCGGACCGACGCGCGGGGCTGGCGGGACGCGGCCCGCGCCGCCGCCCGGACCGGCCTGGCCCGGCCGGGGACCTGGGCTGCGGCCGGCGGGGTCTGCGCCGTGGCCGCACTGTTGGGGATACTGGTCACCCCGGTGGCGGTGCCGATCCTGGCCGGCTACGCGCTGGCCGCCCTGCACGCCGTCGCCGCCCGCCGTCCCGCCGCCCGGATGGAGGCACCGTGACCGGTCACCCGCAGCCCGGCCAGACCCGCACCGACCCGGACCCGACCGGGTCGGTCCCGCATCAGGTCGGGGCCGACCCGGCCGACGACGATCCCGCACTGCACCTCGGCGACGTCGAGGTGGCCCGGTACGTGGTCCGCCCCGACCTGGACCCCCGGCACGGCCGGCGGCCCTACCTGCACCCGGTCCGGACGCTGGCCGGCACCCCGGTCACCGACGCGTTCCCCGCCGACCACGTCTGGCACCTCGGGGCGTCGCTGGCCGTGCAGGACGTCGACGGCACCAACCTGTGGGGCGGCCGGACGTACGTGCGCGGCACCGGCTACACCTGGCGCGACGACCACGGGGAGATCGCGCACACGCAGTGGCGTGAGCGCACCCGGGACCGGTTGGCGCACACGTTGCAGTGGCGGGACCGGGCCGGCGGGGTGCTGCTCACCGAGCACCGCCGGCTCGCCGCGACCCCGGTGACGGCGGACGCCTGGGCGCTCGACGTCGACTACACCCTGACCGCCCCGGCCCGACGGGACGTCCCGCTGGGCAGCCCGGCCACCAACGGCCGACCCGGTGACGCCGGCTACGGCGGGTTCTTCTGGCGGGCGGTCGCCGAGGGCGAGCCGACGGCGTTCACCATGGACGCCGACGGCGAGCAGGCGGCCAACGGCAGTGCCGCCCGCTGGGTGGCGCTGACCGGCGTCGCGCCCGGCGGTGGGGCGTACACCCTGGTCTTCACCGGGCTCGGGCTGGGCGACCGGTGGTTCGTGCGGACGGCGATGTATCCAGGTGTCTGCGTGGCCTTCGCCTTCGACCGGCCGGCGGTGGTGCCCGCCGGGGGCCGGCGGACCGGGCAGCACCGGGTGCTGGTCGCCGACGGGGTACGCGACCGGGCGGGCGTGACCGCCCTGCTTGCCGCCGCGGAGTCGGCGTGACCGGCGACCGGCCGGGGGCGGGACCGTCGGTCGGCCGGTCGGACCCGGGGGTGTCGGTCGGGCCGGAGGTGGTCACGGTCGGTGAGTCGATGGTGGTGCTCAGCCCGGAGCCGACCGGGCCGCTGGAGGCCGCCGACCGGTTGGGCGTCTCGGTCGGCGGCGCCGAGTCCAACGTGGCCTCCGCGCTCGCCCGGCTCGGCCACCGGACGGCATGGGTGAGCCGGGTCGGTGACGATCCGTTCGGCCGGCGGGTGCTGCGGCACGTCGCCGCCACCGGGGTGGACACCAGCCTGGTCGCCGTCGACCCGGCCGCGCCCACCGGCGTCTACCTCAAGGATCCGACGCCCGGCGGCACCACCGTGCACTACTACCGGTCCGGCTCGGCGGCCTCCCGCCTGGGCCCGCAGGTGCTGGACGACCCGGGGCTGGCCGGGGTCCGGCTGCTGCACCTGTCGGGGGTGACGGCCGCCCTCTCGCCGTCCTGTGCGGCCCTGGTGCGCCGGGCGGTCGTCGACCGGCCGCTGCCCGCCGCCCGGGTCGCCTTCGACGTCAACCACCGGGCCCGGCTCTGGTCGGCCGAGGTCGCCGCGCCGGTGCTGCTCGGGCTCGCCGACGCCGCCGACGTGGTGCTGGTCGGGCTGGACGAGGCGGGCGCCCTGTGGGGCGTCACCGACCCGGCCGCGGTGCGTGACCTGCTGCCCGGCCCGGACCTGGTGGTGGTCAAGGACGCCGACGTCGGCGTCACGGCGCTGCCCCGCACCGGACCGGACGTCTTCGTCCCCGCCCTGCGGGTGCCGGTGCACGAGCCGGTCGGGGCCGGCGACGCCTTCGCCGCCGGCTGCCTGTCCGGGCTGCTGCGCGGTCTCGACCTGGACCGCTGCCTGCGACTCGGGCACCTCTGCGCGGCCCCCACGCTGACCGTGGCGGGGGACACCGCCCCGCCGCCCCGACGGGCCCTGGCCGATCGGCTCCTCGCGTTGCCGGCACCGGACTGGGCCAGCCTCGACCCGGTCGACGTCGGCCTGCTCACCACCCCCGCCACCGGAAGGAACGGTCGATGACCGCGCACGACTTCGCACCGCTGTTCGGCACCGCGCGGGTGATGGTGATCCTGCGCGACCTGCCGCCGACGGAGACCGTCCGGCTCGCCGAACGGGCCTGGGACCTGGGCATCGACGTGGTCGAGGTGCCGATCCGCACCCCGGACGCCACGCTCGCCCTGCGCGCGGCGGTGGAGGCGGGCAAGGACCGGGGCCGCCGGGTCGGGGCCGGCACGGTGCGGACCCCCGCCCAGGTACGGCAGGCCGCCAGCGCCGGGGCGGCCTTCACCGTCGCCCCCGGGCTGGACCTGGCGGTGGCCGACGCGGCGGTCAGCTACGGCATTCCGCACCTGCCCGGGGTGGCCACCCCGACCGAGGCGCAACAGGCGCTCGACCACGGGCTGGTCTGGCTCAAGGCGTTCCCCGCCGTCAGTCTCGGTCCCCAGTGGTTCAAGGCGGTCGCCGGTCCACTGCCGGAGCTGCGGTTCGTGGCGACCGGGGGGATCGACGCGGGTAACGCCGCCGACTTCCTCGCCGCCGGGGTGCGGGTGGTGGCGGTGGGTTCGGCGTTGTCCGACCCCCGGCAGATCGACCGGCTCGCCGAGCTGGCCGCCACCCCGGCCTGAGCCGGTGGGCAGGTCGACCGCCGCCCGGTGGCGCCGGGGCGGATCAGGCCGGGGCCGGGCCGAGGCTGTCCCGGACGACCAGGGTGGCCGGGAGCACCTCGACCCGGGACCGGTCGGCGGCCGGACCGAGGGCCAGGGTCATCGCCCGTGCGCCCAGTTCGACCAGGGGCAGCCGGACGGTGGTCAGCGCCGGGGTCACGTCGGCGGCGACCGGCATGTCGTCGAAGCCGACCACCGACACCCGCCCGGGGACCGGGACGTCCCGGGCGCGCAGCAGGGTCAGCGCGCCGACGGCCATCGAGTCGTTCAACGCCACCAGGGCGGTCAGTCCGGGGATGGCGTCGAGCAGCTCACCGGCCGCGCGGGCGCCACCGTCGCGGTCGAAGTCGGCGTACCGGATCCGCTCCTCGGGCAACGGATGGCCGCCGTCGGCGAGCGCGGCGCGCAGCCCATCGAGCCGGTCGGTGATGGTGGTGAGCACCCGGGGGCCGGCGACCACCCCGATCCGGGTGTGCCCCTGGCGCAGCAGCTCCGCGCCGAGCAGCCGGCCGCCGTCGGTGTTGGCCGGCATCACCGCGTCGCCGGGGTGCTCGTGCCGGCCGACCACCGCGACCCGGCCGCCGGTGGCCTGGTAGGCGGCCAGCTTCTCGGCGAGCCGGTCGGTGAAGGCGGCGTCGTGGTAGCCGGAGCCGGCCAGCACGATCGCGGCGACCTGCTGGGCGCGGAGCATCTCGACGTACTCCAGCTCGCGTTCCGGGTCGCGGTAGCTGTTGCAGATGATGACCAGCCGGCCGTGGTCGGTGGCGACCCGTTGCAGGCCCCGGGTCAGCTCGGCGAAGTAGGGGTCGGAGACGTCGTGCACCACCACGCCGACCACGCTGCGCTGCGGCCGGGCCAGCAGCTGGGCGTGCGCGTTGGGGACGTAGCGCAGCTCGGCGACGGCCCGCAGCACCCGTTCGCGCAGCTGGTCGGCGACCGGCTTGCTGCTGCCGTTGATCACCCGGGAGGCGGTGGCGGGGGAGACCCCGGCCCGACGGGCGACATCGGCCAGCGTCGCCATGGGCACCCCCGAAAGTGTCCGGCCCCGGGCCGGGGCGCGCGGTAGCGGACAGGTTACCGCAACGGTCCGGGCCGGCCCTTGCCCCGTGGTCGGGCTGCCACCTAGGCTGCTAGGAAAGCGCTTACCCATGTGTGGCAGAAGGGGAAGAACGACCATGACCCGAAGGTCGATCGGCATCATCGTCAACGGCGTCACCGGTCGGATGGGCTACCGCCAGCACCTGGTCCGCTCCCTGCTCGCCCTCCGCGAGCAGGGCGGCCTGGCGCTGGGCGACGGCACCCGGATCTGGCCCGAGCCGATCCTGGTCGGCCGGGACGAGACCCGGCTCCGGGCGGTCGCGGAACGGCACGGCCTCACCGACTGGACCACCGACCTCGCCGCCGCCCTGGCCCGCGACGACGCCGAGATCTACTTCGACGCCCAGGTCACCCAGCAACGGGAGAAGGCGATCCGCCAGGCCATCGAGGCCGGTAAGCACATCTACACCGAGAAGCCGCTCGCCGAGTCCAGCGCCGCCGCGCTGGAACTGGTCCGGGCCGCCGACGCCGCCGGCGTCCGCACCGGTGTCGTGCAGGACAAACTCTTCCTTCCCGGGCTGCGCAAGCTCAAGCGGCTGATCGACGGCGGCTTCTTCGGCCGCATCCTGTCCGTCCGCGGCGAGTTCGGCTACTGGGTCTTCGAGGGCGACTGGCAGCCCGCCCAGCGACCGTCGTGGAACTACCGCGCCGAGGACGGCGGGGGCATCGTGATGGACATGTTCCCGCACTGGCAGTACGTGCTGGAGGAACTCTTCGCTCCGGTCCGGGCGGTCACCTGCGTCGCCGCCACCCACGTGCCGCAGCGGGTCGACGAGGCCGGCCGGCCCTACCGGGCCACCGCCGACGACGCCGCGTACGGCATCTTCGAACTCGACGGCGGGGTGGTCGCCGCGCTCAACTCGTCCTGGACCACCCGGGTGCACCGCGACGAACTCGTCGAGTTCCACGTCGACGGCACCGAGGGCAGCGCCGTCGCCGGACTGCGCCGCTGCCGGGTGCAGCACCGGGCGGTCACCCCGATGCCGGTCTGGAACCCGGACCTGCCCACCACCGAGGACTTCCGGGCACAGTGGACCGAGGTGCCCGACAACGCGGAGTTCGACAACGGCTTCAAGGCCCAGTGGGAGGCGTTCCTGCGGCACGTCGTCACCGGCAGCCCGTTCAGCTGGGACTTCCTGGCCGGGGCGCGCGGTGTGCAACTCGCCGAACTGGGCCTGCGCTCGGCCCGCGAGGGCCGCCGGGTCGAGGTGCCGGAGCTGTCCCGGTGACCGCCGTCCGGCTGCCCGACGGCAGCACCCACCGGCTGCGCGGGGGCGCGGGCCACGCCCGGCCCGCCGGCCCGGCCACCAGCCGGGTGGCGTACGCCGCCGCGCACGTCGTCGCCGACCCGCGCGCGGAGAACGTCCCCGGTGCCCCGGCCGCCGTCGACTGGGAGGGCACGCTGGCCTTCCGGCACCATCTCTGGTCGTACGGGCTGGGGGTGGCCGAGGCGATGGACACCGCGCAGCGCGGCGCGGGCCTGGACCATCCGGCCACCCGGGAGCTGATCCGCCGCAGCGCCGCCGAGGCCCGCGCGGTCGGCGGCGGGATCGTCGCCGGGGTCGCCACCGACCAGCTCCCACCCGGGCCGGCGACGCTGCCCCAGGTGACCCGGGCGTACACCGAGCAGCTCGCCGAGGTCAGCGCCGCCGGCGCCCGGCCGGTGCTGATGTGCAGCCGGCACCTGGCCGCCGCCGCCACCGGCCCCGACGACTACCTGCGGGTGTACGACGAGCTGCTCACCGTCGCCGACCAGCCGGTGGTGCTGCACTGGCTCGGCGACATGTTCGACCCGGCGCTGGCCGGCTACTGGGGCTCGACCGACCTGGACGAGGCCACCGAGACGGTGCTGCACCTGATCAAGGACCACCAGGGCCGGGTCGACGGGATCAAGGTGTCCCTGCTCGACGCCGACCGGGAGGTCGCGCTGCGCCGCCGGCTGCCCGCCGGGGTACGCCTCTACACCGGCGACGACTTCCACTACCCGGAGCTGATCCGGGGCGACGCGCAGGGCCACTCCGACGCGCTGCTCGGCGTCTTCGCCGCCATCGCCCCGGCCGCCGCCGCCGCCCTCGCCGCCCTCGACGCCGGTGAGCCGGACCGCTACGACGCGGTGTTCGCCCCGACCCTGCCGCTGGCCCGGCACCTGTTCGCCACGCCCACCTGGTTCTACAAGACCGGCATCGTGTTCCTGGCCTGGCTGGCCGGGCACCAGGACCACTTCACCATGCTGGCCGGGCAGCAGTCCGGGCGTTCCCCGGCGCACCTGGCCCGGCTGCTCGTCCTCGCCGACGCCGCCGGGTTGCTTCCCGACGCGGACCTGGCCGCCGCGCGGGCGCGGGCCTATTTCACGGTCGCCGGGGTGACCCGGTGACCGCCCCCGCACCGCCCGGCGGCGGCACGACGGTCGGTGGGGCGGCGCCGACCGGTGGGGCGACGTCGGTCGGCGCGGCGGCGACGTCGGTCGGTGGGGCGGCGCCGACCGGCGCGGCGACGACGGTCGGGCGGGTGACGCCGGCCCCCGGGCTGGACCGGTTCTCGTTCAACCAGGCCACCGCGCAGCACTGGCCGCTGGCGGAGGCGGTCGCCGGCTGCGCGGCGGCCGGCGTGCCCGGAATCGGGCTGTGGCGGGAACCCGTCCAGGAGTACGGCCTCGACCGGGCGGCGCGGCTGGTCCGGGCCGCCGGGCTGACCGTCACCTCGCTGTGCCGGGGCGGGTTCTTCACCACCCCGGACTGGTGGGACGAGAACCGGCGGGCCATCGAGGAGGCGGCCACCCTCGGCACCCGGGAACTGGTCCTGGTCTCCGGTGGGCTGCCACCCGGCAGCCGCGACCTCGACGGTGCCCGACGACAGGTCGCCGACGCCATCGCCGCGCTCGCCGACGAGGCGGCGGCGGCCGGGGTACGGCTGGCCATCGAGCCGCTGCACCCGATGTTCAGCGCCGACCGGTGCGTGATCGCCACCCTCGGACAGGCGCTCGACATCGCCGAACGCTTCGACCCGGCGGTGGTCGGGGTGGTGGTCGACACCTACCACGTGTGGTGGGACGACACGGTGTACGCGCAGCTCATCCGTGCCGGCGACCGGATCGCCGCGTTCCAGGTGGCGGACTGGGTGACCCCGCTGCCGGAGGGGGTGCTGCTCGGTCGGGCACTGCCCGGCGAGGGCTGCGTGGAACTGCGCCGGCTGCGCGAGGCGGTCGACGCCGCCGGGTACACCGGACCGGTCGAGGTCGAGGTGTTCCAGGCCGCGCTCTGGTCCCGGCCCGGTCCGGACATCCTCGCCGCCACCATCGACGCCTACCTCGCGCACGTGCCCTGACCCCGGCCGGCGGGTCACCGCGGCGGTGTCCCCCGGACGGTCGTCCCCGGCGTGGGCCGTAGCGTGAGGGGTGACCCGAGGAGGCGGCATGCTGCGGTGGACCTGGTTGCGGACCGCCGCCGGCCGGCTGCGCGGAGGTTGGCTGCCGGTCGTCGAGACCACCCTGGCGGCCACCGTGGCCTGGGTGCTGGCCACCCGGATCGTCGGCCACCCGCAGCCCTTCTTCGCCCCCGCCGCCGCGCTGATCGTTCTCGGTCAGGCGCGGGGTCAGCGGGTGCGCCGCGCGGTCGAGGTGGTGCTCGGGGTGGCCGCCGGTGTGCTCGTCGCCGACCTGGTGGTCCAGGCCCTCGGACCACGTACCACCTGGACGGTCTTCACGGTCATCCTGCTCACCATCGCCCTCGCGGTAGCGGTCGGGGCGAGCACCGTCTCGGTGGTGCAGGCCGCCGTCTCCGCTCTCTATCTGGTGGTGGTCTCCCCGGCCACCGAGTCGCTGGTGCCGTTCCGGTTCGTCGACGCGTTGATCGGTGGCGGGGTGGCGGTGGTGGCCAGCCAGCTCATCGGCGTCCGCCGGCCGCTCGCCCCGCTGGTCGCCGCGTTCCGGTGTACCTTCGACGACCTCGCCGCGGTGCTGGAGCAGGTGGCCGCCGCCCTCGACCGGCACGACGCGCCCGCCGCGGTGGCCGCCCTGGAGCAGGCCCGGCAGCTCGACGTGGAGCCGCTGCGCGAGGCCGTCCTCGCCGCCGGTGAGGCGGTCCGGCTGCACGTCCGCCGTCGCCGGCACATCGGCCGGCTCCGGAGCGTGGACGCCTCCATCGGCCAGCTCGACTACGCGGTACGCAACGTCCGGGTGCTGGCCAGGGCAGGGGTGACGTTCAGCCGGCTGCCCGCCCCCGTCCCGCCCGAGCTGGGCGCCGCGCTGCGCGACCTGTCCCGGGCCGTCGAGGCGGCCGGTCGGGCGCTCGCGGCCGACCTGGAGGGCGCGGAGGAGGTCGGCGACCGGCACGCCGAGGACGCCGACCGGGCCGCCCTGGCGGCGGTGCGGACCGCCGGGCGGCTCTTCACCCCCGGCCAGAGCCTGCCGCTGGCGATGATCGTCGGCCAGATCCGGGCCACCGCCATCGACCTGTTGCGCGGGGTACGCGCCGACGACGACGCCGCCGTGCTGGCCCGGGTGGACGAGGCGCTCGGGCTGCCCGCGCTCTGACGCGCCTGTGGTAAGGAGCGCATACCGCTTGTGGGCGTGACGGATCCGGTGTGAGATCGACGGCGGCACCGTCATACCCGGAAGGACCGCACCGTCGTGAGCGTAACCAGCCCACCCCACAGCGCCGTACCCGCGGCGGTGCTGGCCGCCCGCAACGGCGTCACCGTGGTCTTCGCCCTCAACGGGCTCGCCGTGGCCACCTGGTTCGCCCGGGTTCCCGCCGTCCGGGAGGCGCTCGGTCTCAGCGCCGGCCGGCTCGGTCTGCTGCTGCTGGCCATGTCCGGCGGCGCGGTGCTGGCGCTGACCAGCGCCGGCCTGGTGACCCAGCGGTTCGGCCCCGCCCGCACCGTGGTCGGCTCGACGGTGCTGGTGGCGGCCGGGCTGGCCGGGGTGGGCCTGGCCGCCGGCCCGCTCGGTTCGCTGCCCGGCGTCGCGGTCGGCCTGTTCGCCCTCGGCTACGGCTCCGGCACCTGCGACGTGGCGATGAACGTCGAGGGCGCGGCGGTGGAGAAGCGCCTGGGCCGTACGATCCTGCCCCGGTTCCACGCCGCCTGGAGTCTCGGCTCGGTGGCCGGCGCGGGCCTCGGTGCCGGCGCGGCCCGGCTCGGTGTGCCGATCAGCGTCCATCTCGCGGTGCTGGCGGCGCTGGTCCTCGGCGGCACCCTGCTCGGTGCCCGGCTGTTCCTGCCCGCCGCGCACGCCGAGGGCGGGTCGACCCGTCGCGGCGGCCTGCTCGCGGCCTGGCGGGAACCGCGCACCCTGCTCATCGGCGCGCTGGTGCTGGTGATGGCGTTCACCGAGGGCAGCGCGAACGACTGGCTGGCGGTCGCCTTCGTCGACGGCTACGGGGCCAGCGAGGCCGCCGGCGCCGCCGTCTTCGGGGTTTTCGTCGCCGGTATGACCATCGGTCGGACCGCCGGCACCGTGGCCATCGACCGGTGGGGCCGGGTGCCGGTGCTGGTCGGCACGATCCTGCTCGCCGCCGCCGGCTCGCTGCTGGCGGTGCTGGCCGGTTCCGGCCCGCTCGCCGTGGTCGGGGTGGTCCTCTGGGGACTCGGCGCGTCCCTCGGCTTCCCGGTCGGGATGAGCGCCGCCGCCGACGACGAGGACCGGGCTCCCGCCCGGGTCAGCGTCGTCGCGGTGATCGGCTACACGTCGTTCCTGGCCAGTCCGCCGCTGCTGGGTCTGCTGGGGGACCGGGTCGGCATCCTGCACGCCCTGCTGGTGGTGCCGGTGCTGCTGCTCCCGACGCTGGCCCTGGTGCCGGCGACCCGCCCGCCGGCCGGACCGAAGCCCACCGCGCCGACAGTAAAAAGCTAGCAGTCACCGACCGTCACCGGTATCGGCTGCGCGCCCGATCACCCGGGCGGCCGGTGCTGGCTAGGGTCGCCGGATGCCGACCGAGATCACCGCCGCAGCGGCGGACCGCTGGACCCTGGGTGACCGCACCGTGCACCGACTGGGGTTCGGCACCATGCGGATCACCGTGCACCCCGACCGGGACCGGGCGGTGCGCCTGCTGCGCCAGGCCGTCGACCTGGGGGTCGACCACCTCGACACCGCCGCCTTCTACGTCTCGCCGGGCGGCACGCTGCGGGTCGGCACCGGCCCCGCCCGGTACGCCACCGAGCTGATCCGCGCCGCGCTCGCCCCGTACCCGGAACACCTGGTCGTCGCCACCAAGGTGGGCATCCGGTACGACCCGGCCCTCGGCGTGCATGAGGAGGCCGGCCCGGCGCAGCTGCGCGCCCAGGTGGAGGAGAACCTGCGTCGCCTGGGCCGCGACCACCTCGACCTGGTCAACCTGCGGATCGTCAAGCGCCCGCCCCCGGACTCCGTGGCTGAACGCTTCGGCGCGCTGGCCGAGATGCGCGACGCCGGACTGATCCGGCACCTGGGCCTGTCCAACGCCCGCCTCGACCACCTCGACGAGGCGCAGGGCATCGCCCCGGTGGTCTGCGTGCAGAACAACTACGCCCTGGACAACCGTGGAGACCAGGACGCCCTGATCCGCGAGTGCGCCGCCCGGGGGATCGCCTACGTGCCGTACTTCGCGTTGGCCGGGACCAACCGGGAGGGCGGGGCGCGCACCGACCACGCCCCGGCGGTCCTCACCGTCGCCCGCGCCCACCACGCCACCCCGCAGCAGGTACGGCTCGCCTGGATCCTGCACCAGGGTCCGCACGTGCTGGCCATCCCCGGCACCGGGGATCCGGCCCACCTGGTCGAGAACGTCGCCGCCGGCGCGCTGCGGCTCAGCCCCGACGACCTGACCGCCCTCGACCGGTCGTGAGGGGTTCGCAGCAGACTGTCACCGAGTTCGCAGTGTCCTACCAGGTAGGGATGCTGCACTGGAGGGACGCCGAGGAGAGGAGCGGGCAGATGGGCTGGATCCACCGGCGGCCCTGGGTCGCCGAGAGCATCCCGACCAGGCTCGACCGGGAGGCCACCCGGGAGGACCTGACCGCGTTGACGGACTTCGTGACCACCCACCGTGGAGTGGAGTTCTATCTGGAACCCGAGACCACCGCCACCGACACCACCGTGGTGGCGATCGCGCACGACGGGGAGTGGATCCGCCGCCGTGCCGGCTCCCCGCGGGCGGCGGCGAAGCTGGCCCACCGGCACGCGGTGCCGCTGTACGAGGCGGCGAAGATCGGTTATCCGGAACGGATGCGCGCCTGGAACCGGCTCCACCCCGAGCGCCGCGCCCGCTGACCGCCGCGCCCACCGACCGCCGCAGCCATGTGCCGCCAGAGGCGCGGCTGCGGCGGTCCGGTGCTGTTCGGCCTCGTCACCGGGTCGCCGGGTGCGCCGCCGGGCCGGCCGCCGCCGTTGACCCGGGGTAAGGAGTGTGGCAGCATTCGCGGCCTGACGGCAGTGAAGGAAGTCGGTGCGATTCCGACGCGGTCCCGCCACTGTCACCGGGGAGCGATCCCCCCTCGTGGGTCACGACCGTGCGTGTGCGGTTGGAAGGCCGGGGGTGAGCGTCGATCCGGGAGCCAGGATACTTCGGCCGTCGGAGAACCCCAGGGCGTGGACACCCGAGGAGGAACCGATGACGCGCAGCGTCGCCACCGGCCCGATGACGGCCGGTGATCCCCGCAGCATCGCCGAGCGTGTGCCGCCGCGTGCCGGCACCGTTCCCACCGCCGGCCGTCGCCGGGTCGGTTGGCCTGCCGGACACCGCTGACGCCCGGTCCGACCACCCTGCCGTCCGGCGGGGTGGTCGGTACCCCCGTCGCCGCTGACCGGCCTCCCTCCCGCCCCGACCGGCCCGGCCCCGTGGTCGAGCCGGCCGTCACTCTCCGGAGCCGCACGTGCGCATCCTGCTGCTGTCCACCGCCGACACCGACCTGCTCGCCGCCCGCGCCAGCGCCGCCGACTACCGGCTCGCCAACCCCACCCGGGTCGAGCGGGACGCCGTACCGGCCCTGCTCGACGGCGTGGACCTGGCCGTCGTACGACTGCTCGGTGGCCGGCAGACGTGGCCGGACGGCCTCGCCGCGGTGCTCGGCTCCGGCGTGCCCACGATCGTGCTCGGTGGCGAGGCGGTGCCCGACGCGGAGCTGATGGCGGCGTCCACGGTGCCCTCCGGGGTGGCCACCGAAGCCCTGTCCTACCTGGTCGAAGGGGGTGCGGAGAACCTCGCCCAGCTGGCCCGGTTCCTCGGCGACACGATCCTGCTGACCGGTGAGGGCTTCGACCCGCCCACCCCCACCCCGCCGTACGGCATCCTCGACCGCCGCCCGACGCCCCGCCCGGACACCGGGACCGGGGGGCCGCCGGACGGCGACGGGCGGCCCACGGTGGGGATCGTGTTCTACCGGGCGCACGCGCTGGCCGGCAACACCGGTTTCGTCGAGACCCTCGCGGACGCGGTCGACGCGGCCGGTGGGCACCCGCTGCCGATCTTCTGCGGCTCGCTGCGCGGACTCACCCCCGGCGACGGGCCGCTGGAACTCTTCGCCCGCTGCGACGCCCTCGTCGTCACCGTTCTCGCCGCCGGGGGGACGGTCGCCGCCGACGCCTCCGGCGGTGGTGACGAGGACGCCTGGGACGTCGGCGCGCTGGCCGCCCTCGACGTACCGGTGATCCAGGCGCTCTGTCTGACCAGCACCCGCGAGCAGTGGGCCGGCAGCGACGCCGGGCTCTCCCCGCTGGACGCGGCGATGCAGGTGGCCATCCCCGAGTTCGACGGCCGGATCGTCACCGTGCCGTTCTCGTTCAAACGGATAGACGCCGACGGGCTGTCGGTCTACGCAGCCGACGCCGAGCGGGCCGCCCGGGTCGCCGGGATCGCCGTCCGGCAGGCCCGGCTGCGGCACCTGCGGCCCGCCGACCGGCGGCTGGCGGTCGTGCTCAGCTCCTACCCGACGAAACACTCCCGGGTCGGCAACGCCGTCGGGCTGGACACCCCGGCCTCGGCGGTACGGCTGCTCGCCGCCCTCGCCGCCGCCGGCTACCACCTCGGCGACGCGCCACCGCCCACCGACGGCGACGCGCTGATCCACGCGCTGATCGCCGCCGGTGGCCACGACGTCGAGTGGCTCACCCCGGAACAGTTGTCCGCCGCCGAGGCCCGGGTGCCCGGGGAGACCTACCGGCGCTGGTTCGACCAGGTGCCGGCCGACCTGCGGGACCGGATGCGGGAACACTGGGGCGAGCCACCCGGCGGGCTCTACACCGACGGCGGTGACATCGTCCTGGCCGGGCTGCGGTTCGGCAACGTCACCCTGCTGATCCAGCCGCCACGCGGCTTCGGCGAGAACCCGATCGCCATCTACCACGACCCCGACCTGCCGCCCAGCCACCACTACCTGGCCGCGTACCGGTGGCTGGCCGCACCCGTCGACGACGGCGGCTTCGGCGCGGACGCCGTGGTGCACCTCGGCAAGCACGGCACCCTGGAATGGCTGCCCGGCAAGGGCCTCGGGCTGGCCGCCGACTGCGCCCCCGACGCCGTGCTCGGCGACCTGCCGCTGGTCTACCCGTTCATCGTCAACGACCCCGGCGAGGGCACCCAGGCCAAGCGGCGGGCGCACGCCGTCGTCGTCGACCACCTGGTGCCCCCGATGGCCCGCGCCGAGACCTACGGCGACCTGGCGAAACTCGAACAGCTCCTGGACGAGTACGCCACCGTGCAGGCGCTCGACCCGGCGAAGGTGCCGGTGGTCCGGGGGCAGATCTGGGAGCTGGTGCGCGCCGCCGAACTGCACCACGACCTGCACACCGAGGCGATGCCCGCCGCCGACGACTTCGACGACTTCGTGCTGCACCTCGACGGCTACCTGTGCGAGGTCAAGGACGTGCAGATCCGCGACGGACTGCACGTCCTGGCCGAGGTGCCCACCGGGGAGGCCCGGGTCAACCTCGTCCTGGCCGTGTTGCGCGCCCCCCAGGTGTGGGGCGGCAGCCGTACCCTGCCCGGCCTGCGGCAGGCCCTCGCCGCCGGCTACGGCCTGGACGAGCAGGTGCTGCTCGCCGAGCCCGGGGCGCGGGTGGCGGTGCCGGCGGCGCTGACCGACGTCGTGGACGGGCCGGCGGTCACCGCCGCCGACGCCGTGGACCTGATCGAGGCACTGGCCCGCCGGCTCGTGCTCGGCATGGAGACCCTCGGCTGGGATCCCGTCCGCGCCGACGCGGTGGTCGCCGAGGTGACCGGTGCCGACTGCCCCGACGCCGTCGCGGTGCTGCGTTTCGCCGCCCGGGAGGTGGTGCCCCGGCTGGACCGCACCACCGACGAGATCACCCACACCCTCGGTGCGCTCGCCGGCCGGTTCGTGCCGCCGGGGCCGTCCGGGTCGCCGACCCGGGGCCTGGTCAACGTGCTGCCCACCGGCCGCAACTTCTACTCCGTCGACCCGAAGGCGATCCCCAGCCGCAACGCCTGGGACGTCGGGGTGGCGCTGGCCGACTCGCTGCTCGCCCGCTACCTCGCCGACACCGGGGAGTACCCGCGGTCGGTCGGGCTGACGGTGTGGGGCACCAGCGCCATGCGGACCCAGGGCGACGACATCGCCGAGGTGCTGGCCCTGCTCGGCTGCCGGCCGGTGTGGGACGACCGGTCGCGGCGGGTCACCGGCGTCGAGGTGGTGCCGACCGCGGAGCTGGGCCGGCCCCGGGTCGACGTGACGGTCCGCATCTCCGGCTTCTTCCGGGACGCGTTCCCGCACGTCGTCGCCCTGCTCGACGACGCGGTCCGGCTGGTCGCCGCCCTCGACGAGCCGGCCGAGGAGAACTACCTGCGGGCGCACGTGGCCGCCGACCTCGCCACCCACGGCGACGAGCGGCGGGCCACCGCCCGGATCTTCGGCTCCAAGCCGGGGGCGTACGGGGCGGGGCTGCTGCCGCTGATCGACGCCCGGAACTGGCGTACCGACGCCGACCTGGCCGAGGTGTACGCCGTCTGGGGCGGCTACGCCTACGGCCGGGGCCTGGACGGGCGGGAGGCGCGGGCCGACATGGAGCGTTCCTTCGCCCGGATCGCGGTGGCGGCGAAGAACCAGGACACCCGCGAGCACGACATCGTCGACTCCGACGACTACTTCCAGTACCACGGCGGGATGGTGGCGATGGTCCGGCACCTGACCGGGGCCGCGCCGGCCGCCTACGTGGGTGACTCGGCGATGCCGCACGACGTACGCACCCGCACCCTCGGCGAGGAGACCCGCCGGGTGTTCCGGGCCCGGGTGGTCAACCCGAAGTGGATCACCGCGATGCGCCGGCACGGCTACAAGGGCGCGTTCGAGCTGGCCGCCACCGTGGACTACCTGTTCGGCTACGACGCCACCGCCGGTGTCGTCGACGACTGGATGTACGAGAAGCTCGCCGAGGCGTACCTGTTCGACGAGCCGACCCGGGAGTTCCTGGAACGGTCGAACCCGTGGGCGCTGCGCGGCATCACCGAACGGCTCCTGGAAGCCGCCGACCGGGGCCTGTGGACCGCACCCGAACCCGTCACCCTGGACCGTCTCCGCGAGACGTACCTGGCCACCGAGGGCGACCTGGAGGAGCGACAGTGAGCGCGAGGAGTGAGCCGGGTCTGCGAGCCCCGCAGTCGCGAACGGAAGGACCACGGTGAGCGCGAGGAGTGAGCCGGGTTTGCGAGCCCCGCAGTCGCGAGCGAGGGGGGTCCGGTGAGCGCGAGGAGTGAGCCGGGTTTGCGAGCCCCGCAGTCGCGAACGGAAGGACCACGGTGAGCGCGAGGAGTGAGCCGGGTTTGCGAGCCCCGCAGTCGCGAACGGAGGGCAGCACAGTGAGCGGGTTTCCGTTCTCGGCCGTGCTGGGGATGGACGACATGCGGCTGGCACTGCTGCTCAACGCGGTCAGCCCGGCGATCGGCGGGGTACTCGTCCGGGGCGAGAAGGGGACCGCCAAGTCGACCGCCGTGCGCGCCCTGGCCGCGCTGCTCCCGCCGGTGGACCGGGTCGCCGGCTGCCGGTTCGGCTGCGACCCGGCCGCCCCCGATCCGACCTGCCCGGACGGCCCGCACCCGGCGGCCGGGCCGGTCGAGCGGCGGCCGGCCCGGTTGGTGGAACTGCCGGTCGGCGCCGCCGAGGACCGGGTGGTCGGCTCGCTCGACCTGGAGAAGGCCCTCGCCGAGGGGGTACGTGCCTTCGAGCCGGGCCTGCTCGCCGCCGCGCACCGGGGGGTGCTCTACGTCGACGAGGTGAACCTGCTCCACGACCATCTGGTCGACCTGCTCCTGGACGCCGCCGCGATGGGCCGCTGCCACGTCGAGCGGGAAGGGGTCTCGGTCAGCCATGCCGCCCGCTTCCTGCTGGTCGGCACGATGAACCCGGAGGAGGGGGAGCTGCGTCCGCAGTTGCTCGACCGGTTCGGGCTCACCGTCGAGGTGGCGGCCAGCCGTGATCCGGCCGTCCGGGTGGAGGTGGTGCGCCGCCGGCTCGCCGCCGACGCCGATCCGGCCGGGTTCGCCGCCCGGTGGGCCGCCGCCGACGCCGAGGTGGCCGCCCGGGTCGCCACCGCCCGGGGCCGGCTCGACGGGGTGCTGCTGCCCGACGCCGCGCTACGGCAGATCGCCGAGGTCTGTGCCGCGTTCGACGTGGACGGGATGCGTGCCGACATCGTCACCGCCCGCACCGCCGTGGCGCACGCCGCCTGGCAGGGCCGGGACCGGGTGACCGCCGACGACGTGCGGGTCGCCGCCCGGCTCGCCCTGCCGCACCGCCGTCGCCGCGACCCGTTCGACACCCCGGGCCTGGACGAGAAGCGCCTCGACGAGGCGTTGCAGCGGGCCCGCGACGAGCACCCCGACGACCCGCCCGACGCCGGCCCGTCCGCTCCGGACGGCCCCTCCGACGGACCGGACGGTTCCGGCCCGGGTGGACCGTCGGCCGGCGGGACCGGCCCGGGTGGACCCGGTGCGGACCGGCCGTACCCCGGAGCCGACGGGCCGCACGCCGACGGTGACCACCGGGGCGGACCGACGGACGCCGCCGACGACCGTCCCGCCGAGGACCGGTCGACCCATGACCGGGATCTCCGCGACCGTCGGGCGGGCCACCCCGACGAGCGTCGGCCGGGCCGGGGCGACGACTCCCCGACCGACGGGTGGTCGGGTCCGGCCGGGGCCGGGTCCGACCGGTCCGAGGGCGGTGCGGGGCGGCCCGGTCGGCCGGGCGGCGCGGACGCCGGTGAGCCGGCGGCGGGTGGGTCCTCGGTGGCCGTACCCCAGCGGGGGATGACGGCCCGGTTGTTCACCGCGCCGGGGGTGGGCGACGGGGTGCCCGGCCGGCGGTCGCGGGCCCGGACCGGGCGCGGGCGGACCACCGGCGCGCGGGTGCCGGCCGGTCGGCCCGCCGCGGTGCACCTGCCGGCGACCCTGCGCGCCGCCGCCCCCCACCAGGCCGGGCGGGGCCGGTGCGGCGGCCGGCTGCTGGTGCGCCCCGACGACCTGCGGGAGGCGGTCCGGGAGGGCCGTGAGGGCAACCTGGTGCTGTTCGTGGTCGATGCCAGCGGGTCGATGGGGGCGCGGCAGCGGATGTCGGCGGTGAAGGGCGCGGTGCTGGCCCTGCTCACCGACGCCTACCAGCGTCGGGACACGGTGGCGGTGGTCGCCTTCCGGGGTGCGGGCGCACAGGTGGTGCTGCCGGCCACCTCCTCGGTGCTGGCCGCGTCGGCGCGACTGGCCGAGCTGCCCACCGGCGGGCGTACCCCGCTGGCGGAGGGGCTGCTCGCCGCCGCCGACCTGCTGCGGGTGCAGCGGCTGCGGGATCCGCGGCGGCGTCCGCTGGTGCTGGTGGTCACCGACGGCCGGGCCACCGCCGGCACCCGGCCGCTGGAGCGGGCGGCGCGGGCGGCGGCCGTCCTGGCCGCCACCGGTGCGCCGTGCGTGGTGGTCGACTGCGAGTCCGGCCCGGTCCGGCTGCACCTGGCCCGCCGGCTCGCCGGCCAGCTCGGCGCGGCCCATCACCACCTCGACACGGTGGCCGCCGACCCGCTGGCCGGGCTCGCCACCGTCGGACCACCCCGGAGGGTGCGCTGATGCCACAGGGAAAACCGGAGCACGTCCCCGCCGACGGGTTGACCACCCGGCAGCGGCGGCACCGCCCGCTGACCATCGTCCACACCGGACAGATGAAGGGGAAGTCGACGGCCGCCTTCGGCCTGGCGCTGCGGGCCTGGACGGCCGGGCTGCCGATCGGGGTGTTCCAGTTCGTCAAGAGCGCCAAGTGGCGGGTCGGTGAGGAGAACGCCTTCCGTGCCCTGGGGCAGGTGCACGCCGACACCGGGCAGGGCGCCCCGGTCGCCTGGCACAAGATGGGCGAGGGCTGGTCCTGGATCCAGCGTGGCGGCGAGGCCGACCACGCCGCCGACGCCCTGGAGGGCTGGCGGCAGATCCAGCGCGATCTGGCCGCGGAACGCTACGGTCTGTACGTCCTGGACGAGTTCACCTATCCGATGAAGTGGGGCTGGGTGGACGTCGACGAGGTGGTCGACACCCTCACCCGCCGACCCGGCTTCCAGCACGTGGTGATCACCGGCCGGGACGCCGACCCGCGACTGGTCGAGGCGGCCGACCTGGTCGCCGAGCTGACCAAGGTCAAGCACCCGATGGACGCCGGCCAGAAGGGCCAGAAGGGCATCGAGTGGTGAGCGGACCGACCCGCCGGACCGACCGGCGTCGCCGGCCCGGCAATGCGCCGGCCGGTCATCCGGGCACCCCCGTGTCGGCCGTACCGGAGCCGTCGGCCGCACCCGGCCCGCCGGGTGGGCCGTGGGCGCTGCCCCGGCTGGTGGTGGCCGCCCCGGCCAGTGGGCACGGCAAGACCACGGTGACCACCGGTCTGCTCGCCGCGCTGCGTCGTCGGGGTCTCGCGGTCAGCCCGCACAAGGTCGGTCCCGACTACATCGACCCCGGGTACCACGCGCTCGCCGCCGGTCGCCCCGGCCGCAACCTGGACCCGTGGCTGGTCGGGGAGGAGCTGGTCGCGCCGCTGCTGCGGCACGGGGCGAGCGTCCCCGTCCCCGCCGACGTCGCCGTGGTCGAAGGGGTGATGGGGCTGCACGACGGGGCGGTCGGCCGGGCCGGGTACGCCTCCACCGCCCACGTCGCCACGCTGGTCGACGCGCCCGTGCTGCTGGTCCTGGACACCACCGCGCAGGGGCGGTCGGCCGCCGCGCTGGTGCTCGGCATGCGTGCCTTCGACCCGGCCGTCCGCATCGGTGGGGTGATCCTCAACCGGGTCGGCTCGCCCCGGCACGAGACCCTGCTGCGCGACGCGCTGGCCGAGGTGGCCGTACCGGTGCTGGGGGCGGTCACCCGGGCCGTCGAGGTGGCCGCGCCGGCGCGGCACCTGGGGCTGGTGCCGGTCGCCGAACGGGCACCGGAGTCGCTGGCCGTCGTCGAGGCGCTCGCCGGGCTCGTCGAGGCCACCGTCGACCTCGACGCGGTGCTCGCCCTGGCCCGTAGCGCGCCCCCGTTGACCGTGGACGCCTGGGATCCGGCGACGGCCGTCGGCGGCCCGGCCGGCGGGGACCGTCCGGTCGTCGCGGTCGCCGCCGGAGCGGCCTTCACCTTCTCGTACGCCGAGACCGCCGAACTGCTCACCGCGGCCGGGGCGACGGTGGCCCCGTTCGACCCGCTGCGGGATCCGGCCCTGCCCGCCGGCACCCGGGCGGTGGTGATCGGTGGCGGCTTCCCCGAGGTGCACGTCGAGGCGTTGAGCGCCAACACCGGGCTCCGCGCCGAGCTGGCCGGCTTCGCCGGGCCGGTGGTCGCCGAGTGCGCCGGGCTGCTCTACCTCGGCCGCTCCCTGGACGGGGTGCCGATGTGCGGCCGGCTCGACCACCAGGCCCGGATGACCGGCCGGCTCACCCTCGGCTACCGCGACGCGGTCGCCGCCACCGATTCCCCGGTCCATCCGGCCGGTGAGCCGGTACGCGGCCACGAGTTCCACCGCACCGTCACCGACCCCGGGCACGGCGACCGGCCCGCCTGGCGCTGGGACGGCACCGGCCACGGTTTCGTCACCGGCCAGGTGCACGCCTCCTACCTGCACACCCACTGGGCGGGTCACCCCCGGGCCGCTCGCCGGCTGGTCGAGGCGGCGGCCCGGTGACCGCCGCCGGGGCGGGTCGCCTCTCCGCCGATGCCGCCGGGGCGGGTCGGCTGTCCGCCGATGCCGCCGGGGCGGGTCGGCTGTCCGCCGATGCCGCCGGGGCGGGTCGGCTGTCCGCCGACACCGCCGAGGCGGGGAGCCCGCCGCGGACCGCCACGCTGACCGGGGTGGGGGTCGGGCCGGGTGACCCGGAACTGCTCACCCTCAGGGCGGTGCGGGTGCTGGCCGAGGCCGACCTGGTGGTCGTACCGGTGCTGGACCGGCTGGCGACGGACCCGGCCACGCCGCCCGGCCGGGCCGAGACGACGGTCCGCGCCCACGTGCCGGCGGACCGGCTGCGCCGGCTGCCGTTCGCCCTCGACGACCGGGGCGGGGTGACCGCGCGCCGGGAACGTGCCTGGGACGCCGCCGCCCGTGCCGTGGTCGACGCGATCGACGCCGGGGCGCGGTCGGTCGCCTTCGCCACCATCGGCGACCCCAACGTCTACTCCACCTTCACCTACCTGGCCGACGGCGTCCGCGCGCTGCTCCCGGCGGTACGGGTCCGGACCGTGCCCGGCGTCACCGCCATGCAGGAGCTGGCCGCCCGCAGCGGCGTCCCGCTCTGCCAGGGGCGGGAGCCGCTGACCCTGCTGCCCGCCACCGCCGGCCCGGAGCTGGTCGCCGACGCCCTCGCCGGTCCCGGCACCGTCGTGGTCTACAAGGGCTGGCGTCGGCACCGGGACCTCGTCGACGAGCTGCGCCGGCACGACCGGCTCGACGACGCGGTGCTCGGTCGGGCACTCGGCCTGCCCGGTGAGTGGATCGGGCCGGTCGCAGCCGCCGACGACGACCTGCCGTACCTGTCGACGCTGCTGGTCCCGGCCCGCCGGGACGGGCGGGGAGGAAAACTGTGACGCCCACCGGAAAGGTGTGGTTCGTGGGGGCCGGTCCCGGCGCGGCCGACCTGCTCACCCTGCGCGCCGCCCGGGTGATCGCCGCCGCCGACGTGGTGGTCTGGGCGGCCAGCCTGGTGCACGCCGACGTGCTGGCCCACGCCCGCCCCGACGCCGAGATCGTCGACTCGTCGCAGCTGCCGATCGAGGGGGTGCTGCCGCTGTACCGGCGGGCCGCCGCCGAGCGGCTCACCGTGGCCCGGATCCACTCCGGCGACCCGGCGCTCTGGGGTGCCGTGCAGGAACAGCTCGACCTGTGCCGGGCACTCGACCTGGCCGTGGAGATCGTCCCCGGGGTGTCCTCGTTCACCGCCGTCGCCGCGATCGTCGGCCGGGAGCTGACCATCCCCGAGGTGGCCCAGTCGGTGATCCTCACCCGGCTGGAGGGGGGCAAGACGCCGATGCCGGCGGGGGAGCGGGTCCGCGACTTCGCCCGGCACGGCACCACCATGGCGCTGTTCCTGTCCGCCGCCCGCGCCGGGCAGGCCCAGACGGAACTGCTGGCCGGGGGTTACCCGGCGGACACCCCGGTCGTGGTGGCCTACCAGGCGACCTGGCCGGACGAGCTGGTGGTGCGGTGCGCGCTCGGCGACCTGGCGGCCACCGTCAAGGAACACCGGCTGTGGAAGCACACCCTGTTCCTGGTCGGGCCGGCGCTCGCCGCGAGCGGCACCCGCTCACACCTCTACCACCCCGGACACTTCCACACCTTCCGCCGGGCCGAGCCGACCGCCCGCGCCGAGCTGCGCCGGTCCCGGGCCGCCGGAACGCAGGACGCGGCACCGTGACGTACCCCGAGCCGCCGCTGCGGGAGCCGGACCTGCCGCGGACCGCGAAGGTCCGGCCGGTCGCGCTGCGTACCGGCTGGACCACCGGCGCGTGCGCGACGGCGGCGGCGAAGGCGGCGGTGACCGCACTGGTCACCGGCGTGCCCCAGCGGGAGGTGGAGATCGGGCTGCCCGCGGGGCGGCGGGTGGCCTTCCCGGTCGCCCGGTGCGAGCTGACCCGGTCGCCGCAGCCGCGGGCGGAGGCGGTGGTGGTCAAGGACGCCGGTGACGACCCGGACGTCACCCACGGCGCACACCTCACCGCCACCGTCGACTGGCGGCCCCGACCCGGCCTGGACCTGGCCGGCGGCCCGGGCGTGGGCACCGTCACCCGACCCGGGCTCGGCCTCGCCGTGGGTGGACCGGCCATCAACGACACGCCCCGCCGGATGATCGGTCAGGCCGTCGCCGAGGTGGTCGACCTGACCGAGGTGGGGGTCCGGGTGGTGATCAGCGTGCCGGACGGCGAGGTGATGGCCCGCAAGACCACCAACCGGCGACTCGGCATCGTCGGCGGCATCTCGATCCTCGGCACCACCGGCATCGTCCGGCCGTTCTCCACCGCCTCCTGGCGGGCCAGCGTGGTGCAGGCGGTGCACGTGATGGCCGCCCAGGGCCAGCGGACGGTGGTGCTGTGCACCGGCGGACGCACCGAACGGGCCGCCCGCGCCCTGCTGCCGGAGCTGCCCGAGGTGTGCTTCGTCGAGGTCGGCGACTTCACCGGCGCGGCCGTCACCGCCGCCGTCGGCGACGCGATGACCGGGGTGGTCTTCGTCGGGATGGCCGGCAAGCTGGCGAAACTCGCCGCCGGCATCCTGATGACCCACTACACCCGGTCGAAGGTGGACCTGTCGCTGCTCGGCGCGGTCACCGCCGAGGTCGGCGGCGACGCCGACCTGGTGGCGGCGGTGGTCGCGGCGAACACCGGACGGCACGCCTACGAGCTGTGGGAGGCCGCCGGTCTGCTGCGTCCCGCCGGTGACCTGCTCTGTGGCCGGGTCCGGCAGGTGCTGCGCCGCTTCGCCGGGCCGACGCTCACCGTCGACGTGGCGATGGTCGACTTCACCGGCGACCTGCTGGTGGCCTCCTCCGGCCGGTGGCCGGCATGACCGGCCGGGATGTGGCGACCGGCCGGGATCCGGCGGCGGACGGTGCGGCGCGCTCCGCACCGGCGGACGGTCCGGTGCCGGTGCCGGTGCTGGTGCTGGGGGTCGACGCGGCCGGTCGGCCGTCGCCACCGGCGGCGCTCGCCGCCCTGGCCGGGGCCGGGTTGGTGGTCGGGGCGGCCCGGCACCTGGCCGCCGTGCCGGTGCCGCCCGACGTCGAGACCGTCGTCCTCGGACCGCTCGCCCCCGCGCTGGACCGGCTCACCGCCGCCCACGCCGCCGGGCTCCGGACCGTCGTGCTGGCCAGCGGTGATCCCGGCTTCTTCGGCGTGGTACGCCGGCTGCGCGCCGCCGGGCTGCCGGTGCGGGTGCTGCCGGCGGTGTCCAGCGTGGCCGCCGCGTTCGCCCGCGCCGGGCTCGACTGGGACGGCGCGGTGGTGGTCACCGCCCACGGCCGGGACCTGGGTCCGGCCCTGCACGCCTGCCGGGCGCTACCGGCCGTCGCCGTGCTCACCGCGCCGGGTGCCGGCGCCACCGAGATCGGGGCCGGGCTGGCCGGCTGGTCCCGCCGCCTGGTGGTGGCCGAACACCTCGGCACCGCCGCCGAACGGGTCACCTGGACCACCCCGGAGCAGGCCGCCACGCGTACCTGGGCCGAGCCGCACGTCCTGCTCAGCCTGGCGACCCCCGCCGGTGCCGACCGCGACGCCGACCCCGCGACGCCGGCCGGTGCCGACCGCGGCACAGATCCCGCGACGCCGGCCGGTGTCGGGCCGGTGCGGGCGGACAACCAGCCGGCCGCCGCGCCCCCCGACGGCTGGGCGCTGCCCGAGTCGGCGTACTGGCACCGGGACTCGATGATCACGAAGGCCGAGGTACGGGCGCTGGCCGTCGCCCGGCTGCGGCCCCGGCTCGGCCGGCTGGTCTGGGACGTCGGCGCGGGCAGCGGCTCGGTCGGCATCGAGTGCGCGCTGCTCGGTGCGGCGGTGATCGCCGTGGAGCGGGATCCCACCGCGCCGATCGCGGTCAACGCCGCCCGGCACGGTGTCGACGTGCGGGTGGTGACCGGTGACGCCCCGGCCGTCCTGCACGGGTTGCCCGCCCCCGACGCCGTCTTCGTCGGGGGCGGGGGGAGCGCCGTGCTGACCGCCGTCGCCGACCGCCGCCCCGCCCGGGTGGTGGTCACCCTCGCCGCCCTGGACCGGGTCGCCCCGGCGGTGCACCTGCTGCGCGCCGCCGGCTACACGGTCACCGGCAGCCAGGTCACCGCCGCCCGCCTGGCCGACCTGCCCGGCGGATCCATCCGACTCGCGGCCACCAACCCGGTGGTCGTCCTCACCGGGGAGCGCCCGTGACCGTCACCGCACCACGTCGGCACGGGGGAGAACCCGTGACCGTCACCGCACCACGTCGACCGGGGGAGCACCGGTGACCGGCCCCGCCCCGCACCGGGTGGGACTCGTCGCGGCCACCGCCGCCGGCCGCCGGCACGCCCGGACCCTGGCCGCCGCCTGGCCGCACGCCCGCCTGGTCGAGGCCGACGGGGTCGCCGACGCGCTGCGTACCGCCTGGGCGGCGTACGACGCGGTGGTGGTCTTCCTGGCCACCGGAGCGGTGGTACGGATCCTGGCGCCGCTGCTCGGCGACAAGCGCACCGATCCGGCGGTGGTGGTGGTCGACGAGGCCGCCCGGCACGCCGTCGCCCTGCTCGGCGGCCACGCCGGGGGCGCGAACACGCTCGCCGCCGAGGTGGCCGCCCTGCTCGACGCCCGACCGGTGGTCACCACCGCCACCGACGCGGTCGACCTGCCCGGCCTGGACACCCTCGGCTGGCCGGTCGAGGGGGCGGTGGCAGCGGTGTCCCGGGCGATCCTCGACGGGGAACCGGTCCGGCTGGTCGCCGACGCGGTCTGGCCGCTGCCCGCCCTGCCGCCGAACGTCCACCCGGAACCCCCGGCCGTCGTGGACCCCGCCGCCACCGGGTCCGGCCCGGAACCGGGCGACGGGACAGGTGGGTACCGGGTGCTGGTCACCGACCGGATCGTGCCGGTCGACGAGCGGACCGTCGTGCTGCGACCGCCCTCCCTGGTCGCCGGGGTGGGATCGAGCCGGGGGGTGCCGGCGGCCGAGGTCGAGGAGCTGCTGCGCCGGGCGCTGGCCGCCGCGGGGCTGAGCCCGGCCAGTCTGCGCTGCCTGGCCAGCGTGGACGTGAAGGCCGACGAGGAGGGCATCCGGGCCACCGCCGACGCGCTCGGCGTACCGCTGCGGACCCGGCCGGCGGCGGAGCTGGCGACGGTCGACGTGCCGCACCCCAGTGAGGTGGTCCGGGCCGCCGTGGGCACGCCCAGCGTCGCCGAGGCGGCGGCGCTGCACGACGGCGGCACCCTGCTGGTGCCGAAGACCGCCTCGGCGATGGCCACCGTCGCGGTCGCCCGGCAGGCCCCGCGCGGCCGGCTGGCGATCGTCGGGCTCGGTCCGGGCGCGGCCGACCTGCGCACCCCGCGCGCCGTCGCCGAACTCCGCCGGGCCGCCGTGGTCGTCGGCCTCGACCAGTACGTCGACCAGGTCCGCGACCTGCTCCGGCCGGGCACCCGGGTGCTCGCCAGCGGGCTCGGCGCGGAGGAGGAACGGGCGCGAAGCGCGGTAGCCGAGGCCACCGCCGGGCACGCCGTCGCGCTGGTCGGCTCCGGCGACGCCGGGGTGTACGCGATGGCCAGCCCCGCCCTGGAGTACGCCGACGAGCGGATCGACGTGGTCGGGGTGCCCGGGGTGACCGCCGCGCTGGCCGCCGCCGCGCTGCTCGGTGCGCCGATCGGACACGACCACGTCTACCTGAGCCTGTCCGACCTGCACACACCCTGGGCGGCGATCGAACGGCGGGTCGCCGCCGCCGCCGAGGCGGACCTGGTCGCGCTGCTCTACAACCCACGCAGCCGGGCCCGGGACTGGCAGCTCGGCGCGGTGCTGGCGACGTTCGCCGAGCACCGCCCGCCGCACACCCCGGTCGGGGTGGTCCGCAACGCCAGCCGCCCCGACGAGCAGGTCCACCTGGCCACCCTGGCCACCTTCGATCCGGGCGTGGTCGACATGTACGGGCTGGTGGTGGTCGGCAGCTCGCAGACCCGGCTGGTCGGCGGCCGGATGGTCACCCCCCGGGGCTACCGGTGGCGCGGATGACCCCCGCCGCGTCCCCGACCGGCCCGGTCGTCGCGCCCCGGCCCGGGACGGCACCGGCCGTCGTGGCGACGGACGGTCCGGTCGCAGCGCCGGTGGTCATCGACGCCTGCCAGGGCTGTGGGGCCTGCCTGCGGACCTGCCCCACCCGGGCGATCCGCCCGGTGCCCGGCGGACTGACCGTCCGGGCCGACCGCTGCACCGGCTGCCTGGAGTGTCTGGAGATCTGCCCGGTGGACGCGATCCGGGTCACCACCGAGCGACGAGGAGCACCATGACCGTCACCGACCGACCGGCCGCCGGAGGCGGGCGGTGAGCCGGGTCGTCCATCCGATCGAGCAGGAGTCGTACCGGATCCTGCGGGAACGGGTCGACCTGGGGCGGCTGCCGCCGTTGACCCGTGCGGTCGTCGAGCGGGTGGTGCACGCCAGCGCCGATCTCGACTACGTGACCGATCTGGTCTGCGACGAGGCGGCGCTGGCCGGCGGGCTGGCCGCGCTGCGGGCCGGTGCGCCGATCGTCACCGACGTGGCGATGGTCGCCGCCGGGATCACCCGGGCGGGACGGGAGATCGTCTGCCCGGTCGCCGAACCGACCGCCGCCGACCTGGCCCGGCGGTCCGGGTTGACCCGCTCGGCGGCGGCCGTCCGGATCGCCCTGGACCGGGTCGGCCCGGGGGCGGTCTGGGTGGTCGGCTGCGCCCCGACCGCACTGGTCGAACTGATCACGGTGGGTGCCGCCCCGGCGCTGGTGGTCGGGTTGCCGGTCGGCTTCGTCGGGGCCGCCGAGTCCAAGGCGGCGTTGCGGGCCAGCGGCCTGCCCGCCGTGTCCAACGTCGGCGAGAAGGGCGGCTCGGCGGTCGCCGCGGCGGCCCTCAACGCCCTGCTCTACCAGGAGGAAAAATGACCGCACTGGTCATCGTCGGGCACGGTACGCGTAGCGCGGCCGGGGTCGAACAGTTCGCCGCCCTCGTCGACCGGGTCCGGGACCGGGCCGGGGGTGACGTCGAGGGCGGCTTCATCGAGTTGTCCCGGCCGCCGCTGACCGACGCGGTCACCGCGCTGGTCGCCCGGGGCCACCGGGCGCTGGTCGCGTTGCCGCTGGTGCTCACCGCCGCCGGCCACGGCAAGGGCGACATCCCGGCCGCGATGGCGCGCGAGCAGGACCGGCACGCCGGCCTGACCTACCGGTACGGTCGGCCGCTCGGCCCGCACCCGCTGCTGCACACCGTCCTGGAGCAGCGGATCGACGCCGTGCTGGACGGGGCGGACCGGGCCGGCACCTGGGTGGCGCTGATCGGGCGCGGGGCCACCGACCCGGATGCCAACGCCGAGGTGGCGAAGGTGGCCCGACTGCTCTGGGAGGGGCGTGGCTACGCCGGCGTCGAACCGGGGTTCATCTCGCTGGCCGAGCCGTCCGTGCCGGCGGTGCTCGACCGGCTGGTACGGCTGGGTGCCCGCCGGATCGTGGTGGCCCCGTACTTCCTGTTCGCCGGCGTGCTGCCGGACCGGATCGTGGCCCAGTCGCAGGCGTTCGCCGCGGACCACCCCGACCTGGACGTCCGGGTCGCCGACCTGATCGGTGACTGCGACGCCCTGGCCGACCTGGTGCTGGAACGGCACGCCGAGGCGCTGCGGGGGGATATCCGGATGAACTGCGACACCTGCGCCTACCGGGTGCTGATGCCCGGCTTCGCCGACAAGGTGGGCCGTCCGCAGACCCCGCACGACCACCCCGACGACCCGGTCGACGGCCACGGCCACCACCATCACCATCACGACCACGCCGGCCAGCACGGGCACGCCGGCCACGACCACACCGGCCGGCACGACCACGGCGACCACGCCGGTCAGCACGGTCCCGACGGCCAGCACGGGACTGGCGGCCACGGCCACGACGGCCGGCACCGGCACGGTCACACCACCGGGCGGGACGTGACGACGGTCCGCTGAGGCCGGTCAGCCGGTGAGCGCCCGGGCCAGCGCGAAGCCGAGGGTGGCCGCGCCCAGACCGGCGACGACGCTGACCAGGGCGTTGGCCAGCGCGTACCACCGGGCGCCGGTGCGGGCCAGCCGTACGGTCTCGTAGCCGAAGGTGGACCAGGTGGTCAGCGCGCCGCAGAAGCCGGTGCCGACCAGCGCGGTCACCGCCGGCCCCACGGGTGCCCCGACCACCGCGCCGAGCAGCAGCGATCCGGCGACGTTGACGGTCAGCGTCCCCCACGGGAACCGGGAGCCGTGCCGGGCCTGCACCGCCCGGTCGGTGAGGTAGCGCAGGGGCGCACCGAGGGCCGCGCCCAGCGCGATCAGCAGCACGGTCACCGGGGGACCTCCCCGCCGGTCCGGCCCGCACCCGGCGGCCGGTCGTCCCGTCCCCACCCGGGGCGTCGACCGCTCCGGCCGGATCCGGGCCGCCGGTCGCTCCGGCCGGATCCGGCCGCGCGGTGGCCCCGGCCGGCGTCCGTGCCCCACCACCGGGCGACCAGCGCGTCACCGGCGGCGACCGCCAGCAGTCCGCCGACCAGGGTGCCGGCCAGGTAGCCCAGGGCCGTCCCGATGGCCCCGGCGGCCAGCGCCCGGTGGACGTCCACCACGTACGCGGAGAAGGTGGTGAAGCCGCCGAGCACCCCGACGGCGAGGAACGGCCGGACGAGCGGACCGGCCCGACGCCGGCCGGGCACCCTCGCCGGACGCCGGCCGGGCACCCTCGCCGGACGCCGGCCGGGCACCCTCGCCGGACGCCGGCCGAGCACCCCCATCAGCGCCCCGATCAGCAGGCAGCCGGTGACGTTCACGGCGAAGGTGGACCAGGGGAACCCGGTCGGCGCGTGGGGCAGGGCGGTCTGCACCCCGGCGCGGGCGAGCGCGCCCAGCACCCCACCGGCGGCGATCGCGCCGAGCACGGCGGCCGGGTGCGCGGTCAGCTCACCCCGGTCGGCCGGAACGCGCAGGTCGACGTCGGGGTCGACGCGCCGCGACCACCGCGACATCGGGAGTCCTCCCCACCGGTACGTGCACCACCGGCAGGGGCCGTCGGCGCGTCCGGCGCGGTGCTCCCGGCCGGGGCCGGGACGGCAGGCCGCACCGCCGGCACGTCCGTGAGCATAACCCTGCCCGCCGGTCCCGGCGGCCGGAGGCGGTGGCGGTGGGGCGGGTGGCCGGAGCAGGTTGTGGTGGGGCGGGTGGCCGGATCGCGCCCGGCACCCGCGACGGGTGGTCGCCGACCCGGCGGCGTACGGTCGGCAGCGGCGATCGGCGTCGGCCCCGGGCGTCGCGCCGGGTGACCCAGGAGGAACCGTGCCGGACCGTAGCCCACGCCCCAGCGATCCGGATGCCGTCGAGCGGACCGACGGGTGGCGGGACGGCCGGCTCCCGGATCCGCCCGGGGAGGTGACGGAGGCTCCCGGCGGAACCGTGACGGAGGCCCCCGCCGGGGGCGTGACGGAGAATCCCGGCGGGACCGGGGCCGGGACCGAGGAGCCCGGCGGGCGGGTGGCGGAGGAACCCGGGGCCGGCCGGACGGCCGCCCACGACATGTTCGACGCCGACGTGGCGTCCCGGGGCCTCGGCATCGAACTGGTCTCCGCGGGCGACGGTGCGGCGGTGGCCCGGATGCGGGTGACCGCCGCGATGGTCAACGGGCACCGGATCGGCCACGGCGGTTTCCTGTTCCTGCTCGCCGACACCGCCTTCGCGCTGGCCTGCAACACCCACGGCCCGGCCACGGTCGCGGCCGGCGGTGAGATCAGCTTCCTGCGTCCGGTCCGCGAGGGCGACATGTTGACCGCGTACGCCACCGAACGTGTCCGGTACGGCCGCAGCGGCATCTACGACGTCACCGTTTCCCGGGGAGACGAGGTGGTGGCCGAGTTCCGTGGCCGCAGCCGCACCCTCGACCGTCCGGTCGGGGGCTGAGCCGTACCCCCCCATCGGCCGGTCGAGGGCTGATCCGTACCGTCACCCGGCCGGGGCGGGTCCGTGCTGGCCAGGCCCGTCCGGCGGCGGTCCGGATCCCGTCGGTGGAATGAGGTTTGACCGGCGGTGGACAGGAAACGGTAACCGGTGCAACGTGGTGTCCACGGTCCATGCTCCACGCTGTGCGGTCCCGATCGGACGGACGGCCGGTGATCGGGGAATTGCGCTGATTTCATTGACATCGTCCTCATTGGCGGAGAAGACTCGCGTTTTGATCTGCCAGGCGACGGAGGGTGACCGTGTCCATGACCAGATCGAGGATCACCGCGGCGGCGCTCGTCGTCGCCCTGACCGGCCCCGCCGGGTGCAGCGCGGGGGAGAGCGTCGATGTCGACGGGGGCGGCACGTCCGCCGGTGGCACCCTCACCGCCGCGATCGGCGGCGAGCCGGACCAGCTCGACCCGCACAGGACCTCGGCCTACCACAGCTTCGAGGTGCTGGAGAACGTCTACGACACCCTCGTCGAGCCGGCCGCCGACCTGACCATGGGACCGGCGCTGGCCACCCGGTGGACCACCAGCGGCGACCAGCTCACCTGGACGTTCACCCTCCGCGAGGGCGTGACGTTCTCCGACGGATCACCGCTGACCTCGGAGGACGTCGTCTACTCGTACCAGCGGATCATCAGGGAGAAGCTGAACGCGTCGTACCGGTTCGCCAGCGTCAAGTCGGTGACCGCCCCCGACCCGGCGACGGTGGTGGTCACGCTGACCGCGCCGACGCCGAACCTGCTGGCCAACCTCGGCGGGTACAAGGGCGTGGCGATCGTCGAGAAGTCCAACGTGGAGTCGGGCGCGATCAAGACCAGACCGGTGGGGAGCGGACCCTTCACGGTGGCCGGTTACACCGCCGGCGACACCATCAGGCTGGCCCGCAACGACGCCTACTGGGGGCGGAAACCGAAGCTCGACGGGGTCACCTTCACCTTCGTCAAGGACCCGACGGTGGCCCTGCAGAACCTGCGCGGCGGCGAGGTGCAGTGGACCGACAACCTGCCGCCGCAGCAGGTGCCGGCGTTGAAGGAGGCCGGCGAGGTGACCGTCGAGACCACCCCCTCGACCGACTACTGGTACCTCGCCCTCAACCAGCGGCGCAAGCCGTACGACGACGTGAACGTCCGCCGGGCCGTCGCGTTCGCCCTCGACCGGGAGGCGATCACCAAGGCCGCCACGTTCGGCCAGGCCACCGCCAACCAGACCGCCATTCCCCGGGGCAGCTCCTGGTACTACGACTACGCGCCGTACCGGCACGATCCGGGGCAGGCCCGGCGGCTGCTCGGCGGGGCCGGCGTCACGGGCCGCACCATGGACCTGATGGTGACCAGCGAGTACCCCGAGACGGTCACCGCCGCGCAGGTGATCGCCGCCCAGCTCGCCGAGGTCGGGATCACCGCGAAGATCCGCACCCTGGACTTCGCCCAGTGGCTCGACGAGCAGGGCAAGGGGAACTTCGACGCGTTCCTGCTCGGCTGGCTCGGCAACATCGACCCGGACGACTTCTACTACGCCCAGCACCGCACCGGCGGCACGTTCAACTTCCACGGGTACAGCAACCCCACCGTGGACACCCTGCTCGACCAGGCCCGCACCCAGACCGACAAGGCGGTACGCCAGCAGACGTACACCCGGGCGGCCAAGCAGATCGTCGACGACGCCAGCTACGTCTACCTGTACAACCCGGACGTGGTGCAGGGCTGGTCGGCGAAGGTCACCGGCTACCGGGTCCGCACCGACCGGGCGATCCGGTTCCGTGACGTCGCCCTGGGCCGCTGAGGGGGCGGGGTGGGACGCTTCGTCCTGCGGCGGCTGCTCCAGTCGGTCGTCGTCCTGCTCGGGGTGACCCTGGTGGTCTTCCTGCTGCTGCAACTCGTCCCCGGCGACCCGGTCCGGGTCTCCCTGGGCACCCGCTTCGACCAGCAGACCTACGACGCGCTGCGGGAACGCTCGGGACTGGACCGGCCGCTGGTGGCGCAGTATTTCAGCTACGTCGGCCACGCGCTCACCGGTGACCTGGGGGTCAGCTTCCGCAGCGGCCGGCCGGTCACCGCGATCGTGCTGGAACGGCTGCCCGCCACCGGGTCGCTGGCGGTGACCGCGGTGCTGCTCGCCCTGCTGGTCGCCTTCCCGCTGGGCGTGCTCTCCGCGGTGCGCAGCGGCTCGTTCGTCGACCACGCCGCCCGGGTGTTCAGCCAGGTCGGGGTCTCCGTCCCGGATTTCTGGACGGGCATCATGGGCATCCTGCTCTTCGCCGGGGTGCTCGGCTGGCTGCCGCCGTCGGGCTACGTGGCGCTCACCGACGACCCGATGGCCTGGGCGTCGCACGTGGCGCTCCCCGCCGCCGCCGTCGGCCTGGTCACCGCCTCCATCCTCACCCGGTTCATCCGCTCCTCGGTGCTCGAGGTGCTCGCCGAGGACTACGTCCGCACCGCCGAGGCCAAGGGGCTGCGCCGCCGGGTGGTGGTCGTCCGGCACGTGCTGCGCAACGCGCTGATCCCGGTGGTCACCGTGGTCGGGGTGCAACTGGCCAGCCTGGTCGGTGGGGTGATCGTGATCGAGGTGCTCTTCGCCTGGCCCGGCATCGGCCGGCTCACCTACGACGCCGTCCAGGCCCGGGACTATCCGGTGCTCCAGGGCGCGGTGCTCTTCGTGGCCACCCTCTTCCTGCTGACGAACCTGCTGGTGGACGTCCTGTACGCCCGCCTCGACCCACGGATCAGGCTGCGGTGAGCGCCGGCGACCGGGTGCCGCCGCCCACCGGCACACCACACCACGCGGACCGCCCGTCGACCTCCGCCCCCGCGCTGCCGGTCGACGACCGCCCGGCGACGACGGCGGCCCGGGCGGGTTCCCTGCGGCGGACGCTGACCGCGCTACGGCACGACCCGCCGGCCGTCGCCGGCACGGTGGTGCTGCTGGTCCTGCTGGTCGTCGGACTGGCCGGACAGTGGCTCGCGCCGGCCGGCATCAACGACGTGGACGTCGACCGGATGCTCCGTCCACCCAGCGGCGCGCACCCGTTCGGCACCGACGAGCTGGGCCGCGACGTGCTCAGCCGGGTGCTGGTGGCGGCCCGGGTGTCGTTGCAGGTGGGGCTGGTCAGCGTCGGCGTCGCCCTGGCCGTGGGGGTGACCGTCGGCCTGCTGGCCGGCTGGTACGGCGGCTGGGCGGACACCGTCCTCATGCGCGGCATGGACGTGTTGTTCGCGTTCCCCGTGCTGCTGCTCGCCGTGGCGATCGTCGCGGTGCTCGGCCCGGGACTGGTCACCGCGATGGTCGCCATCGGGGTGGTCTACACCCCGATCTTCGCCCGGGTGACCCGGGCCGGTGTGCTCGCCGTCCGGGAACAGGTCTTCGTCCGGGCCGCCGTCTCGATCGGCACCTCCGACCTGCGCATCCTGCGCCGGCACGTGCTGCCCAACATCGCCGCGCCGCTGATCGTGCAGACTTCGCTGTCGCTGGCCTTCGCGATCCTGTCGGAGGCGGCGCTGTCCTTCCTCGGGTTGGGCGTCCAGCCGCCGGCGCCGGCCTGGGGCCGGATGCTCTACGACGGGCGCGGGTTCGTCACCGACGCCTGGTGGCTGGGGTTCTTCCCCGGTGCGGCGATCTTCCTGACCGTGCTCGCCTTCAACCTGGTCGGCGATGCGCTGCGCGACGTGCTCGACCCGCGCCAGCTCACCGTCAGCGAGGCCAGGAGGAGCATCCGGTGAGCGGGCACGTCGTACCGTCCCCCCGGGTGGCCGGGGACGCGCCGGTGTTGGAGATCAGCGACCTGACGGTCACCCTCGGCACCCGCGACGGCCCGGCCCGCGCGGTCGCGGGCGTCGACTGGTCGGTGGCCCCCGGGCAGACCCTCGCCCTGGTCGGCGAGTCCGGCAGCGGCAAGAGCATGACCGTGCTCGCCGCCACCGGCCTGGCCCCACGGTCGGCCACGGTCACCGGCCGGGTCCGGCTGCTGGGCCGGGAGCTGACCACCATGTCCGGGGCGGAGCGTCGCCGCTGGCGCGGCCGGCACGTGGGTTTCGTCTTCCAGGACCCGATGACCACCCTCAACCCGGTGCTGACCGTCGGTCGGCAGGTCACCGAGGCGTGCGAGGAACACCTCGGGATGAACCGCCGGCAGGCCCGGTCCCGCGCCGTCGAACTGCTCGACCTGGTCGGCATCCCGTCGCCCGAACGCCGGGTGGACGCCCACCCGCACCAGTTCTCCGGCGGGATGCGGCAACGGGTGGTCATCGCGATGGCGCTGGCCTGCGAACCGGAGCTGCTCATCGCCGACGAGCCGACCACCGCGTTGGACGTCACCACCCAGGCGCAGATCGTCGAACTCGTCGCCGACCTGCGCCGCCGGCTCGGCACCGCGGTCGTCTGGATCACCCACGACCTCGGTGTGGTGGCCGGCATCGCCGACACCGTCGCGGTGATGTACGGCGGGCGGATCGTCGAGCAGGGGCCGGTCGACGCGGTCTTCACCGCACCGGGCCACCCGTACACCCGGGCACTGCTGGCCGCCCGGCCCCGGCCCGGCATGGCGGGGGAGGAACTGGCCGCGATCCCCGGTGCGCCGCCCAGCCCGCTCGACCTGCCGCCGGGCTGCGCCTTCTGGCCCCGCTGCCCGGTGCGCGGCGACCCCCGCTGCGCCCACGAACTGCCGCCACTGATCCCGATCGCCCCCGCGCACCGGGTCCGTACCTTCTGCCCCGCCACCGGCGACGACCCGGCCGCCCGGGACCGTGCGGCCACCGGCGACGGCCACCCCACCGGCGTGCCGGCCGCCGGCACGGACCACGACCGACCCACCCCGGAGGGCTGATGAGTACGGCACCCGTCGCCGAACTCGACGACCTGACCGTCTGGTTCCCCGGCCCCGGCGGCCCCCCGGTCCGCGCGGTGGACGGCGTGTCGCTGGCGGTGCGGGCCGGCGAGACCCTGGGACTGGTGGGTGAGTCCGGCAGCGGCAAGTCGACCACCGGCCTGGCGCTGCTGCGACTGGTCGACCCGACCGCCGGCCGGATCCGGGTCGGCGGACAGGACGTCACCGGCTGGTCGCGTCGTCGGCTGCGCGGGCTGCGCCGCCGGGTGGCGATGGTGTTCCAGGACCCGCAGGCGTCGCTGGACCCGCGCCGCACCGTCGGTGCCAGCATCGCCGAACCGCTGGTCGTCCACCGGCTCGCGGGTTCCGCCGAGGCCCGTCGACGGCGGGTCGCCGAGCTGCTCGACCTGGTGGGGCTGCGACCCGAGACGGCCGGCCGGCACCCGCACGAACTCTCCGGCGGCCAGCGCCAGCGGGTCGGGATCGCCCGTGCGCTGGCCGGTGAGCCGGACCTGATCGTCCTCGACGAACCGATCGCCTCGCTCGACCTGAGCGTGCAGGCGCAGATCATGAACCTGCTCCGCCGGTTGCAACGTGACCTCGGGCTGACCTACCTGTTCATCGCGCACGACCTGGCCGCGGTGGAGCACCTCAGTGACCGGATCGCCGTGATGCACCTGGGGCGGATCGTGGAGACGGGCACCCCGGCGCAGCTCTGGCGGGAGCCGGCGCACCCGTACACGGCGGCCCTGCTGTCGGCCGTCCCGGTGGCCGACCCGCGGGTGGAGCGTGACCGGCGACGGATCATCCTGCGGGGTGAGCTGCCCAGTCCGACCGACCCGCCGAGCGGCTGCCGGTTCCGGACCCGCTGTCCGCAGGCCCGTGCCGTCTGCGCGGAGACGGATCCGCCCGTGGTCGAGGTGGCTCCCGGCCACCGTGCCGCGTGCCTGTTCGCCGGTACGGCGGCACGCGCCATGCGGGACGACCCGCCCCCGCCGACCACCGGGGCGGCCCGCTGAGCACCGGCGACGGTCAGGCGGCCCGCGCCGGTAACGGTACGGCCGGGCGCGGCACCCCTTCCCCCCGTCGTCGCCGGCCACCGGTGGCCGGCCGGGAACCGGCCGGCGCGGCGGTGACCCGGACCGGTAACGGCACCACCACCGCGCCCGCGCGCGGTACACCGGCGCCGGTCCGGGGATCTCGGTCCCCGGGCACTCCGGACCGCCGCACCGGGTCGAAGTGGCGTGGTCCGTCCACGTCGACCCGGGGTCGGCCGGGGTCGTGGGAGCGGGTGGCCCCCGGGGGAACCGTTCGCAGCCAGGAGGCGTCACCGGCCGTCGCCGTGGCGACCGGCCGCCGCCACGGCGACCGGATGCCCGTGCTCGACCCGTCGGTCGACCGGATGCCCGTGTTCGATCCGTCGGTCGACCGGATGCCCGCGAGCGCCCGCCGGACCCCGGCCCGGTGGGCGAGGCCGCGGCGGCTGGCGGCCGCGGCGGACAGGTCGGTGCCGGTCCGGCGGACGAGGTCGGTGGGGTCGGCGGCCCGCAGGGCGGTGCCGACCCGGCGGGCGAGGTCGGGGTGGGACGCGGCAGGGAGAGCGGTGCCGGCCCGGCGGGCGAAGTCGGCGCGGACCGTCCGGGGCAGCCGGTCGTACGCGCAGCGCCGCAGGGCCGGGTCGGCGATGACGTGGCCGCCCCGCGCGCCGACCCGGACCAGCCCGGCGTCGGCGAGCCGGCGCAGGGCGTCCGCGACCCGGCCGGGTGTCCAACCGAGCAACCCGGCCACCCTCGACGCGGTGAACTCGACGTCGAGCGTCGCGGCGGCCATCAGCACCGCCCGGTGCGGGCCGTCGCACCGGTCCAGCCGGGCGGCGGCGCGACGGCGGAGCGACTCGGGCAGCGACGGCTCGGCCGCCCGGCCGGTCGGCGGCGGCGACGTGCTCCGCCGCGCGGCGTCGACGTAGGCGGCGGCGTAGCCGGGACGGCCGGCGACCAGCGGCGTCAGCCGGACGACGTCCACGCCCGGCCGACCGGCCCGGGCGAGGAGCCGGCGCAGCAGCCGGCCGGTGTGGACGGTGTCCAACGGTGGCAGTTCCACCGGATGACGGCGGTGCCCCGGCAGCGGCAGCGGGTCCGCGTGCTCCGGCCGGTGGGTGGCCAGCACCGCCAACGGCAGTCCCCGGGCGGTCGCGGCGGCGAACAGCGAGTGCAGGAAGTGGTTCACCTGCGGGGCGGCCCGGTCCAGGTCGTCCACGCCGACCACCACCGGCCGGCGGGCGGCCAGGGCGAGCAGCACCTGGCGTACCGCCGCGGCCCCGGTGCCCGCCGACCGGTCCGGGGCGGCCAGCAGCGCGCCGAGCGCCGCCGCCGTCACCGCCGCCCGGTGCGCCGGCAGCAGGCCCTCGACCAGAGCGTCCAGCCGGGCGCGCACGGTGTCCGCCGGGTCGGTGGCGGCCAGTCCCGCGACGTCCCGTAGCAGCTCAGCGACCGGGCCGAACACCTGCTCCGGGTACGGCGGGCAGTGCGCCATCGTCCAGCACACCGGTGTCCCGTCGACCTCCGGCAGCCGGTGGCGCAGTTCGGCCAGCAGCCGGCTGCGGCCGATGCCGTCCGGCCCGATCAGCGCCACCCACCGTGGACGGTGCTCCCGGGCCGCGCGGGTGAGCTGGTCAAGGACGGTGGCGACCTCACGCCGCCGGCCGATCAGCGGGCCGTGGTGCCGGGTGGGATGCGGCTGCGGGTGCGCGGTGCGGGTCACCCGCCAGACGTCGACCGGCAACGCCTTGCCGGTGAGGGTGGCCGGGGCGAGGGCGTGCTGGTCGACCAGGCCGGCGGTGGCCCGGTGGGTGGCGGCGCAGACGACCACGCCACCCGGCGGGGCGTACTCCTGGATGCGGGCGGCGGTGGTGAGGACCGCGCCGGAGGCCATGCCGTGGCCGCCGTCGCGGACGCCGGCCAGGTCGACCACCGCCTCGCCGGTGGCGACGCCGACCCGGACCCGCAGCCGCACCCCGCCCGGGAGCACCCGCCGGTCCAGTGCGGCCTGGATCTCCAGGGCGGCCCGGACGGCCCGGTAGCCGTCCAGCCCGTCGGAGGTACGGGCGCCGAAGAGCGCCATCACCGCGTCACCGACGTACTTCTCCACCGTGCCCTGCCAGCGGCGCAGCACACCGGCGACGATGGCGAAGTAGGCGGACTGCACCGCCCGGACGTCCTCCGGGTCCAGCCGTTCGGTCAGCGCGGTCGACCCGACGATGTCGGCAAACAGCACGGTCAGTGTCCGCCGTTCCTGCGGTACCGGCCAGGGCGACGTGGTGACGTCTTCCCGACCGGTACCGACCGTGGACAGTGGCATCCCACCCACCCTTCCTCCGCAGTGGTGTTGACGACGATCGGAGACTTCCACCACCGGGCTGACGGGGGATCTGCCGAACGACGTATGTCGGCACGACAGCACCTTTAGTCGCAATGTCGACGCGAGAGGTACCGGTGAGGGATTAAGCCCGTAGAAGGGTGCGGGAACCTGTGACTAGGCTGCGGACATGGCCAGCGATGTGGACACCGCACCGCTCGTCGGCCGCGCCGACCAGCTGGCGGTGCTGTGCGCCGCGCTCCACCACGACATCGGTCCCGGGCAGACCGCCGCGGTCTTCGTCAGCGGTGAGAGCGGGGTGGGCAAGACCCGCCTGCTCAGTGAGGCGGCGGCACGGTTACGGGACGCGGGGGCGGTGGTGCTCACCGGATCCTGCCTGGACATCGGCGACGCCTCACCGCTGCACCCGGTGCTCCAGGCGCTGCGTCGTTTCGACGCCGACCTCGCCGCCGGTCAGGCCCGCACCTCGTCGACGGTGCGCGGCCTGCTGCGGACCTTCGTCGAGGAGACCGGGGGAGCGGACAGCGCCGGGGCACTGCTCGAGCGGGTCAGCCGGGGGCTGAGCATGATCGCCCAGGGGCGTCCGCTGGTGCTCGTCCTCGACGATCTCCAGTGGGTGGACCGGACCACCCGGCAACTGCTGCTCTATCTGCTCGCCGGGCTCGGTGACCTGCAACTGTCGGTGCTGGCGGCGGTGCGGGCCGAGTCGTTGCAGGGGGCACACCCGCTGCGCCGGGTGCTCACCGAGCTGCGCCGGCTGCGGTCGGTGCGGGTGCTCGACCTGGCGCCGCTCGACCGGGCCGCCACCGACCTGCTGGCCGTCGAGATCGTCGGCGGGCCGCTGGCGCCGGAGGCCGCCGACCAGATCTGGCAGCGCAGCGGCGGCAACCCGTTCGTGGTCGAGGAACTGGCCCGTGACCTGCGCGACGGCCGCGCCGGGCTGTCCGACACGCTGCGGGAGATCTTCCTGTCCCGGGTGGACGCGTTGCCCCGGCACGCCCACGCGGCGGTGCACGCGGTCGCCGTCGGTGTCGAACCGGTCGAGCACTGGTTGCTGGCCGAGGTGCTCGGTCTGCCCGAGGCGGAACTGATCGAGGCGCTCCGGGAGGCGGTCGCCCACCGGCTGCTCGTCGGCGCGGACGACGGCTACCGGCTGCGGCACCGGCTGGTCGCCGAGGTGCTCGCCCACGAGTTGCTCCCGGCGGAACGGTCCGGCCTGCACCGGCGCTACGCCGAGGCGCTCACCCGGGCCCCGGCGGAGCTGCACCAGGCACGTCTGGCGCACCACTGGCGGCTGGCCGGCGAGCCCGGACGCGCCCTGCCGGCGGCGATGGCCGCGGCCCGGGAGGCCGAACGGCTCTACGGTTTCGCCGAGGCGCACCGGCACTGGACCGCGGCGTTGCAGCTCGCCGCGACCCCGGTCAGCGGACCGGCGGGCACGCCGCCCGAGGTGGACCGCGCGGTACTGCTGGAGCACGCCGCCGAGACCGCCCACCAGAGCGGCGAGCACGCCCGCGCCCTGTCCCTGCTGGCCGAGCTGACCGGCGGCGAGCCGCTCGACCCGTCCTGTGGGTTGCGGATCCGGCGGGCCCGCTATCTCGCCGCGGCGGGCCGGTCCGCCCCCGCCGAGGCGGAGTACCGCAGCGTGCTGGAGGCCGCCGAGTGCACCACCCGGGAGCGGACGACGGCCGCCGCCCGCCTCGCCGAGCTGCTGCTGCACCTGGGCCGGTACGCCGACGCCGGGCAGCGCGCCCGGGAGGCGCTGGAGCTGGCGGCGACGGTCGGCGGCAGCACCACCGAGGTGGTGCTGGCCAGCTCCGCGCTGGGTTTCAGCGAGGCCTTCCTGGAGGACCCGGACGCGGGCCTGGCGGTGGTCCGCCGGGCCCTGGACATCGCCGAGCGCTCCGGCGGGCCCGAGGACGTGGCCTGCGCGTACCTGCACCTGGCGGAGCTGATGACCGGGCCGCTGAACATCCTGGAGGAGGGGGTGGTGGTGGCCCGGCGGGGTGCCGAACGGGTCGCCGAGCTGGGGTTGGGCCGCACCTACGAGACCCGGCTGCTGGCCATCGCCACCAACGGGCTGTTCCGGGTGGGTCAGTGGGCGGAGGCGGAGAAGGTGGTCGCGGCGGCCCTGCGGCACCGCCCGTCGGGGGCCGACGCGGTGGAGCTGCTGCTGGCCCGCTGCCGGCTCTCCGTCGGGTACGGCGACGTCGAGGCCTCCGACCGGGACCTGGAGGCGGTGGCGACCATGCTCGCCGGTGGTGGCGCACCCCGGCACGTGCTGCCGATGCTGATCCTGCGCGCCGGCCTGGCGATGTGGCAGGGCCGGCACGACGTGGCCCGACAGGCGGTCCAGCGGGGGCTCACCGAGAGCCGTTCCGACGACGTGGTGTTGCTGGGCACGCTGGCCTGGCACGGGCTCCGGGCCGAGGCGGAGGCGCACGCCAGCCGTACCGTCGCGGTGGACCCCACGGCGGTACGCCGGCTGCGCGACGCCCTCGACCGGGTGGCCAGCAAGAGCACGACGGCGGCCGGTCCGGTCCGACTCAGCGCCGACGGTTTCCTGGTGTTGAGCATGGCCGAGCTGACCCGGCTCGACGGGCGGGGCGACCCGGACGCCTGGGCCCGGTCGGTGGCCGAATGGGACAAGCGGCACCATCCCTATCCGGCCGCCTACTCGCGGCTGCGGCAGGCCGAGGCGCTGCTGGCCCGGCGGAGCCGGGGCAAGGCCGTGGGCCGGCTGCTGCGGGAGGCCCACGAGATGGCGCAGAGCCTGGGCGCGGTGCCGCTGACCAGCGAGATCAGGATGCTGGCCGGGCGGGCCCGGGTGGAGTTGACCGAGCGTTCCCTGTCCGCGCCGGCCACCGGTGTCCCGCGTGCGCGGACGGGGCGTACCCGGCCGACCGGGGTGGTTCGCACCCGTGGCGGCGAGCCGGACCGGGCCGGCGCACCGGTGGGGTCGGACGCCGACGAGCTGGCCACGCTGACCGCACGGGAACGCGAGGTGCTCGCCGCGGTGGCCGAGGGGCTGACCAACAGGGAGATCGGCCAGCGGCTGTTCATCAGCGAACGCACCATCGGGGTGCACGTGTCGCACATCTTCGACAAGCTCCAGGTGCGTACGAGAGTGCAGGCCAGCGCCATCCACCTGCGCAACCGGGGCGCGTGAGCGTACGTCCGTCCACGGTGTCGAATACGTCGTTCTACTGATCCCCTGCCGCACCGACGCTGACAGGCTGTCCCTCGACAACGACGGCACGGCGCTGCCCCGACCACTGTGGAGGAGCCATGAGGGAACCGGTCTGGGGTCCTGTCCACGCGGACATCGTCGATCTGCTCGCCGACCATCCGGAGGACGTGCCGGCGGTGGTCGACCACCTCACCAAACTCCAGGACCTGCTGGTCCGGCTGCCGCCGCTGGAGCGCAGCTGCCCGCTGGCCGACTTCAACCGGCTCTACCTGACCATCACCAGCCGGGTGCTGGAGGGGCTCTACGACGACTACTTCGCCGACCCGGTCTTCCTGTCCCGGCTGGACGTGGAGTTCGCCGCGCGCTACTTCGACGCGATGCGGTTGTGGACCGAGTCGAGCCCGAGCACGCCGCGCGCCTGGTCCTGCCTGTTCAAGCGGATGCGCGGCCCGGACGCCCGGCCGTTGCCGTCGGCGGCGGCGGGGGTGAACGCGCACATCAACTTCGACCTGCCGTTCGCCCTGGTGACCACGTTCGACCACCTGGAGTCCGAGCCGGTGGACGGCACCGAGCAGCACCGTGACTATCTCAAGATCAACGACATCTTCGCCGACAAGATCCCCTCGCTGCGGCGCGGTTACCTGGAGCGGTGGCAACTGCTCCTCGACATGCTCAACGGCGACATCGACGACTGGTACCAGGGCGAACTGGTCGAGTACACCAGGGACGTGGCCTGGCGCAACGCGCAGAAGATCTGGCGTTGCCGGCACGACCCGCAGGCCCGTGACGGCGAGCGCACCCGGCTGGACGACAACGCCGCTGCGCTCGGTCGGCTGCTGCTGTCACCGCTGGGGGCGTTCCTGCAGTAGCAGCCGCGACGGGGGGTCCCCGCGCGTCGGGAAACCGGCGCGCGGGGACGCGTCCGTTCGGCCAGGATGGTGCGATGCGCCCCGACGAACAGCCGCTGCCCGGCAACGTCACCACCGGGGTGGTGCGGGTCGGCGACACCGTCCGCCGGCCGGTCGGCCCGTGGACCGACGCGGTCGACGCGTTGCTCACCCACCTGCACGACGCCGGCTTCGACGGTGCGCCCCGACCGCTGGGCCGCGACGACCAGGGCCGTCAGGTGTTGGAGTACGTGCCGGGAGAATGCGGACACCCCGCCGGCCGGTACCGGACCACCGAGCTGGCCTCGATCGGTCGCCTGCTGGCCGACCTGCACCGCGCGGTGGCCGACTTCGTGCCCCCGGCGTCGGCCCGCTGGCAGGTGCCGATCCGTCCCGACGGCGCGGACCTGCTCTGCCACCACGACGCGGCACCGTGGAACCTGGTCCGCGCCCCGCGCGGTTGGGTGCTGATCGACTGGGACGGCGCCGGCCCCGGCACCCGCCGCTGGGAGCTGGCGTACGCCGCGCAGGCGATGGCCGGGATGCGCCCCGACCGGCCGGTGGCGGAGTCGGCGCTGCGGCTGCGGGCACTGGTCGACGGCTACGGCCTGCCGGCGGCGGAGCGCCCCGCGCTCGCCGCGACGCTCGGTCCCCGGGCCCGCGCCATGTACGACCTGCTGCGCGACGGTGCCCGGGACGGCGTGCAGCCGTGGGCCAGGATCCACGCCGAGGACGGCCGCTACTGGCGGTCGGTCGCCGATCACCTGACCGCACACGTCGACGACTGGACCCGCGCCCTGACCTGACGCCGTCCCACGGGCACCGCCGGCACCTATCGGTCCGGGGCATCCGTCGCTGCGGGGCACCTGTTGGTCCGGGGCGTCCGTTGGCAGGGCCGGGTGTCGGGTGGCGTGCACGGGGTATCCGTCGGGCATGCCCGTACACCGGTTCGCGTTCCGCTTCGACCCGAGGTTCCAGGTCCCGCTGGCGCTCCTCGGCATCCGACCGCGGACCTGTGCCGTGGTGGTCGACGACGAGACCGTGGCGATCCGGTTCGGCCCCTGGCGGCTACGGACCGCGCGGGGGAACGTGGTCGGTGCCCAGGGCGGGGGGCCGTACCGCTGGTGGCGGGTGGTCGGGCCGCACCTGTCCCTGGCCGACGGCGGGGTGACCTTCGGTACCGGCACCACCGCCGGGGTGTGCCTGCGGTTCGGCACGCCGGTGCCGGGGCTGGCCCCGGGCCGCTGGTTACGCCACCCGGCGGCCACGGTGACGGTCACCGACCCCGACGCCCTGCTGGCGGCCCTGTCTGTCGCGTCCCCGACCGCCTCCCACCCGGCTTGACGGGCCGCTCTGGTTAACGATCCATGCTGCCCGACAGGTCGGTCGCTCCGCCGGGTCGCGCTCCGCCGGAGCAGCCGCCCGCCCGGCTCTGCCGCTCGCAGTGCCCGCCTCTGTGGCCCTGAGCGCCGGGTGGTCGACCCTTCCCGGGGGCGGCCCCCGGGTCTCCCCGAGGGCGGTCTGCGGCTGTCCGGCTTCCCCGTTCCGGCCGGTGGAGCCGGTGCCAACGCCTACCGTCGGGAACAGGGGCTACCAGGGCGGTCGGGGGGATCGTGGACGGGCGGGACGGCGCACGCGAACGGCGGCCCCGGGAACGACGGGGGAGCACGCCGCCGCCGGGCTACGGACGGGCGCTACGGGAGGCCCGGTCCGCCGGCCAGGGTGAGCGCACCCGGCCGGGGCCGGTGGGGCTGCCGGAGTGCGTGGAGAGCCACGCCCGGCCGGGGCGGCCACAGGGCGCGCTGCGCCGGTGGCTCTTCGCGCACCGGGTGCAGCCGGTCGGCCCGGAGGCCGAGGAGGGCAGCCAGCGTCGGCACCCCTGGTGGCAGGTGATGTGTCTGACCGGCGTCGACTACTTCTCGACCCTGTCCTACCTGCCGGGTATCGCCGCGCTGGCCGCCGGGGCGCTCTCACCGCTGGCCACCCTGTTGATCGTGGCGCTCACCCTGTTCGGGATGCTGCCGATGTACCGTCGGGTCGCCCGGGAGAGCCCGCACGGGCAGGGTTCGGTGGCGATGCTGGAGCGGCTGTTGCCGTTCTGGCGGGGAAAGCTCTTCGTGCTGGTGCTGCTCGGCTTCGTCGCCACCTCGTGGATCGTCACGATCACCCTGTCCGCCGCCGACGCGACGGTGCACCTGCTGGAGAACCCGTACCTACCGTCGTCGGCGCCGCACGGTACCGAAACCGCCGTGCTGGTGACGGTGGCACTGCTGCTCGTCCTCGGCGGGGTGTTCCTGCTCGGGTTCAGCGAGGCGGTGCTGGTGGCCGTACCGCTGGTCGTGGTTTTCCTGGGTCTCAACGCGGTGATCGTGGCCGCCGGTCTGGCCGAGATCGCCGCCGACCCGGCCGCCGTCCGGGACTGGAGGAGCGCCCTGACCGCCGGGGGCGGCGGGTTCGGTGCCGTGCTCGGCCCGGCTGTGCTGGCCTTCCCGCTGCTGGTCCTCGGCCTGTCCGGCTTCGAGACCGGGGTGAGCATGATGCCGCTGGTCCGGGGGGCGGGTGCGGACCGCCAGCAGCGGCTGGCCGCGCGGATCCGCAACACCCGGCGGCTGCTCACCGCCGCCGCGTTGATCATGTCGGTGTACCTGCTGGCCACCGCGTTCGTCACCACCGTGCTGATCCCGCCGCGCGAGTTCCAGCCGGGGGGCGCGGCGAACGGCCGGGCGCTGGCCTGGCTCGCCCACGCGCACCTCGGGGAGGGGTTCGGCACGGTCTACGACGTCAGCAGCGTGTTGATCCTCTGGTTCGCCGGGGCGTCGGCGATGGCCGGCCTGATCAACATCGTGCCGCGTTACCTGCCGTCGTACGGGATGGCGCCGGAGTGGGGGCGGGCGGTCCGGCCGGTGGTCCTGGTCTACACGCTGATCAGCATCATCCTCACCATCGCGTTCCGGGCCGACGTGAACGCCCAGGCCGGCGCGTACGCCACCGGGATCCTGGCGATGATGGTCTCCGGCGCGGTCGCGGTGACCATCGCGGCGGTCCGGGCGCGTCACCGGTTCGCCGCGGTCGGCTTCACGGCGCTGACCGCGGTGCTGCTCTACGCGTTGGCCGAGAACGTGATCGAGAAGCCGGACGGGCTCGCCATCTCCGGGCTCTTCGTCGCCGGCATCGTCGTGGTCTCGCTGGTCTCCCGGATCACCCGGACCACCGAGCTGCGGGCCGAACGGATCGAGTTCGACGAGCCGGCCCGACGTTTCGTCGCCGAGTCGCTGGCCCACGACGGCCGGCTCCACCTGATCGCCCACAAGCGGGACAGCGGCGCGCGCAAGGAGTACCGGGTCAAGGAACGGGCGCAACGGGGCATGAACCCGGTGCCGGGCGCCTCCGACGTGCTCTTCCTGGAGATCGAGGTGGTGGATCCCTCGGAGTTCAGTCGGGTGCTGCGGGTGCACGGGGTCGAGGTGGGCGGGTTCCGGGTGCTGCGGGCCGGCAGCCCGGCGGTGCCGAACGCGATCGCCGCGATCCTGTTGGCGTTGCGGGACGGCACCGGCGTACGCCCGCACGCCCACTTCGAGTGGTCCGAGGGGAACCCGATCGCCCACCTGCTGCGCTACCTGATCCTGGGGCGCGGCGACACCCCTCCGGTGGTCCGGGAGATCATCCGCAAGAGCGAACCCGACCCCTCCCGCCGCCCCGGTATCCACGTAGCCGGCTGACCCCCCGGCCCCGCCCCTTTGCGTCCCGCTCCCGCCCCGGCCCTCGGAATCGCCACGGTGATCAGGAGGTTCAGGTCACCCCCGCGTCCACTTCTGACCCTTCCCTCTTGATCAATGAGAGGTGGGCGTCGATGGAGGGAGGATCGGGAGACGTGGGGTGGGTTCCTAGGATGGTTGAGGGGATGTGTGGGGTGGGCGACGGTGGGTGATCTGGAGCGGACATGAAGCGGCCCGCGCCCCGAGGGGTGGCGCGGGCCGGGTCGGCGCGGTCTACTTCGAGGGCTCGGGGAGCTTGCAGTCCACCTTCGGGTTGGCACCGATGTAGTTGAGCGGCCCGGCCACGATGGTCACCAGGATGGTGCCGGCCTCGGCACAGTTGGTGTCGTCGTTTCCGTAGTAACCACGCTGACCAGCGGCGACAGCGCCGATGATCAACCAGATGACGACGATGACTCCGAGGATCGACGAACCGCGCATGGGGGTGCCTCCCGGCTTGTGGTGTATTTGAGGTGACGCCCATGTACCCACGGGTCGGGACCGGGTAAACGGTATTCCGGAACGGTCAGCCGGTCAGGGAAGGAGCCGTCACCACGTTCGGCCCCGCCGCGTGACGGATGAGCAGTGCCGGGATCCCCGGGTCGTGGTGGAGGAGTGCCGGGGCCGGTGGGCACCTGCCGACGTACCCACCGGCCCCGTCTGACGAGCCGATCAGTCCCGGGCGTCGCCCCCGGCCGGCGTCGGCAGCACCCGCGTGGCCTCGGCACCCGCACCGGCGAGCACCCTGGCCTGCTGCGGCCAGGTGGCCAGGCTCGCGGTGGCGCGCAGCCCGGCGGCACGGACCGTGTCCCGCAGGCTCGCCTCGTCGAGTTCGGCGAGCTGCCGGTAGGTGCGGATACCGGCTGCCTGGAGGGCGGCGGCGATCTTCGGGCCGACGCCCTGGATGCGCCGGAAGTCGTCCGCCGGCTCGTCCTGTCCGGTGGCGGCGTCCTCTTCGGGGGCGCGGTCCGGGTCGGTGCGCTGCGTCGGGACCACCGGCGTGACGCCGGCCGGCGTGTCATCCGTGTCGACGACGACCGGGGTGGTGCGCTCCGGCGCGGGGGCCGGGCTGGTCGGCGCGTCGTCGGCACCGTCACCGGGGATGGCGGGCTCCGGTGCGGTTTCGGCCGTCGGCTCCGTGGGTCGCTCGGCCGCCGGGTCGCTCGCTGCCGGCCCGGTGGCGGTGGGCTCCGCGTCGGCCGGGGTCGGCTCCGGACGTGCGGTCGCCGGGTCGGGGGTGTCCTCGACGGCGGTCCGGGGGGCGGGGACCGGCGCGGTGCTCCCGTCGGTGACGACACCCGTGGGCGTCGGGTCCGAGAGGGTGCGGTCGGCGGCGGCCGGCTCGTCCTCGAGATCGGTCAACGGGACGGGCCGGTCGTCGGCGACGGTGGTGGGCGTGCCGTCGAGGGTCGGAACGTCGTCGGTCGGGGTCCGGTCGCCGAGGGGAGTGTCGTCGACGGGCGCGGTGTGGCTGGCGGCCGGGGCGGGGTCACCGGGCGTCGGCGGGGCGGCCACCTCGTGCGGGGCGTGCTCGTCCACCACGGCGGCGGGCAGCGGGGCGGCGTCGAGCGTGGCGTCCGGGCGGGGGGTGTCGATCGTGGCGGTGGCCTTCTCCTCGGGGGAGAGACCGACGACCGGGTCACCCTCCACGATGGGCGCTACCGCGGCCGGCTTCTGCCGTCCCCACAGCGCCCAGCCTCCGGCCAGGCCCACCAGCAGGGCCAGAATCACGATCAGCCATTGCCCGAAAGAGGACGGCACGGCTACCTCCCTATTGCGTATGTCGTCGTCTTCACGAGGAAAACGCGAAGACCCGCCGCAGCTTTGCACACGCGTATGTCGGACGACAGGGAGGACCGCCTCTCGTTGCGCAGGTGGAATGCCCGGTGTCGGGCGGTGCCGACACCGCGACGCGGTGTCGTCGCGGTCGTGCCCGCCGCAGCCGGCCCCACCTGCGACAGCAGCCCAGCCCGGCGGTCACCGGCGGGGACGGTTCAGCGCCGTGTCTGCGGGGTGGTCGCCGCGGAGACGTCCCAACTGTAGAAACAGCCGGCCGGCGCGTCCCGGGGCGACCGCCAGGTCGGCAGGTACGACGAGGTGTGTGCCGACAGCCGTTCGTTGGTCCGCTGGTACAGCGGGTGGTGGTGGGCGGTGACCAGGGTGTCGACGTCCACGTCGGTGGTCTCCATCAGGTGTACGCACAGGTCGTGCAGGCGGTACAGGGAACGGTGCCGCAGCCCGGTGAGAGCGGGCAGTTCGGTCGCGTCGGACTCGGCGAAGATCTGGGCGACCCGCCCCTCCGCGCCGGGAATGATCCTGCTGACGATCACCAGACGGCTCATCGGACCCCTCTCGCCGGTGGCGTGCCCCGGTCGGTGCGGGGCTCACGGTGGGTCCACCCTGGCGGTGCCGCTGTCACCTGCCCGTCACGCCGTGCGGAGGGATCGTGACGGCGGTCGGCCGGGGTGCGGCGGGTGGCCTGCCGGATCGGCGCGAGGGTCTCGTCGACCAGGGCGCACATCGCGGGGGACGGTTCCAGCCGTAGCTCCCGCATGAGCAGGTCCCGGTAGACGTAGAAGGCGTGCACCGCCTCGAACGCGTTGCCCTCGGCGAGGTGGATGCGTACCACCAGGCGGTGCGGGGTCTCGCGGAGCGGTTCGGCGGCCATCGCCTCCAGGGCGGCCTGCAACGCCTCGCCGTGCCGGCCGGCCGCCAGCTGGTCGGCGGCGAGTTGCTCCAGCATGTGCAGGCGGAGCTGCCGCAGCCGTTCCCGGTCCAGCAGCACCCAGTCGTCGTACCAGCCGGGGAGCAGGTCACGGGTGCCGGCGGCGAGCGCGAGGGCGGCGGCGTGCGGGTCGCCGCCGCTGCGGACCCGGGCCGCGGCGGCGACGAGGTCGTCCACGTCGAGCCGGACCGTCGGGTCGAGACGGACGGTGTCGCCGCTGGCCAGCAGCGGGCAGCACGGATCCTGGCGGAGCCGCCACAGGGCGGTGCGCAGGGACGACAACGCCCGCTCCTCCGGCACGTCCGGCCAGAGCAGCCCGGCCAGGTTGCTGCGGGTGGCGCCGGGGCGTAGCCCGATCACGGCGATCACCCGTTGCAGCCCCCGCGGCACCACCACGGGGGTGTCGCCGTGCATCAGCCGGAAACCACCGAGCAGGTGCAGGTGTACGGGTGGGTCACCCGGGACGTCGCTGGTCGGCGGGCTGGCCTGACCGGTCACTGGCGCACCCCCTGCACGGAGAACCTGGGTTCAACCCGTCCGGTGTCTCGACGCGGTCTCCCGCGGACGCCGTGGTCCGGTCGCTCCGCGACGGCGCCGTGCCTGCCGGGCCGACCGGCACGAACACTACCAATGTGATTACTCTCGGTCAATGAAGGTGTAAGCATCGCGACTGGGCTGTAATGGCCCTGAACTGCGAAGTGTCGTCGCGATGGACAGCGGGCGCATAGCTGTTACACAGCCTGCGTCAACGCACCGTCACCATCGTGCGGGCCGTCGGGTGACGCGCGGGTGACGGGCCCGGCCGGAGGGTGGCGGGCACCGGGGCCAGCCGTCCGGTGGAGGTACGCCGCGGGGAGGCCGCACCGATGGACCGTCCGCCGACCGTCTCGACCGCCGGGCGGCCCGCGCGGCCACGGCCGCCGGGGAGCAGCGCTGGACCCGTAACCGAGGAGGACCCGAGATGACCGTCACCCACGGCCGACCGCTCACCGGTGAGATCACCGAGATCCTGGTGACCCACTGCGGCCTCGACGCCGATGCCGCCGCCCGCGCGCCCGCCGCCACCCTGGAGGAACTGGGGATGGACTCGCTGGCGCTGCTGGAACTGTCCGCCGTGGTCGCCGACCGCTGGCGGGTACGCATCCCCGAACAGGCCGGACGGCTCAGCATCGCCGGCGTGGCCGACCTGGTGGCCGGGGCCGGTCCCGCTGGACCGACGGTCGGCGACCCGGTGGACACCAACGCCGGGCACACCGAGAACAGCATCGTCATCGCCGCCCCGCTGCAACTGGTCTGGGAGATCACCAACGACGTGTCGCGCTGGACCGAGCTGTTCACCGAGTACGCGGTGGTGGAGATCCTGCACCGCGAGGGAGACACGGTGCGCTTCCGGCTCACCATGCACCCCGACGAGAACGGCATCGCCTGGAGCTGGGTCAGCGAACGCACCGCCGATCCGGCCACCTGGCAGGTGCGGGCCCGGCGGGTGGAGACCGGCCCGTTCGAGTACATGCGGATCCACTGGTACTACGACACCGAGCCGGAGGGCACCCGGATGACCTGGGTGCAGGACTTCGCGATGAAACCGACCGCCCCGGTGGACGACGCGGCGATGACCGAGCGGATCAACACCAACAGCCGGACGCAACTGGCCGTCATCAAGGAGCGGATCGAGCGGGCGTACGCGGGGGCCGGCGATGAGTGAGGTCACCACCGGACTGGTCGCGGCCCGGGACGTGCCCGCCGACCGGCGGCGCGGCGGGGAACTGCGGGTGCTGCTCGGCCCGCGTACCGTCGGCAGCACCTCGGGGTTCATGGGGGTGGTGACGGTGGCCCCCGGTGACCGGGTGGCCGAGCACTACCACCCGTACAGCGAGGAGTTCCTCTATCTCGTCCGGGGCGCGATCACCGTGGACCTGGACGACGAGCCGGTGCCGCTGGCCGCCGGGGAGGCGCTGTTCGTACCCCGTAACGTGCGGCACCGGTTGCGCAACACCGGCGACGCCACCGCCGAGGTGGTCTTCCACCTCGGCCCGCTCGCCCCCCGCCCGGAACTCGGCCACGTCGACACCGAACTGGTGGAGCAGCGGGGACCGTCATGACCGGCCGGCGCACGGTGGTGACCGGGATCGGGGTGGTCGCCCCGGGCGGCGTCACCCGGGACCGGTTCTGGAAGACCCTCGCCGAGGGCCGGACCGCCACCCGACGGATCAGTCTGTTCGACCCGTCGCCGTACCGGTCGCAGATCGCGGCGGAGTGCGACTTCGACCCGGACGCCGCCGGACTCACCCCGGCGCAGCGGCAACGCTCCGACCGGTACGGGCAGTTCGCGCTCGCCTGCGCCGCCGAGGCGCTGGCCGACAGCGGCCTGGAGCTGACCGACGCCGACCGGGACGTCGCCGGGGTGGTGCTGGGGACCGCCGTCGGCGGCACCACCGCCCTGGAACAGGAGTACGTGCGGGTCAGCGACTCGGGCCGGCACTGGCTGGTCGACCACGCCCTCGGCGGGCCGTACCTCTACCAGGCGCTGGTGCCGAGCAGCCTCGCCGCCGACGTGGCCTGCCGGCACGGGCTGCACGGGCCGGCGCAGGTGATCTCCACCGGTTGCACCTCCGGCATCGACGCCATCGGCTACGCCCACCAGCTCGTCGTCGACGGGGAGGCCGACATCGTGCTGGCCGGCGCGGCCGACTCGCCGATCTCCCCGGTCACCGTCGCCTCGTTCGACGCGATCCGGGCGACCAGCCCGGACAACGACGACCCGGCGCACGCCAGCCGGCCCTTCGACGCCCACCGGCAGGGTTTCGTGCTCGCCGAGGGGGCGGCGGTGCTGGTGCTGGAGGAGTGGGGGCACGCCCGACGGCGCGGCGCGCACGTCTACTGCGAGGTGGCCGGCTACGCCGGTCGCAGCAACGGCTTCCACATGACCGGACTGCGGCCCGACGGGGTGGAGATGGGTCTGGCCATCACGGCGGCGCTGCGGCAGGCCCGGCTCGACCCGTCGGCGGTCTCCTACGTCAGCGCGCACGGCTCCGGCACCCGGCAGAACGACCGGCACGAGACGGCGGCGTTCAAACGGGCGCTCGGCCCGACGGCGTACCGGGTGCCGGTCAGCTCGATCAAGTCGATGGTCGGGCACTCGCTGGGCGCGATCGGCGCCATCGAGATGGCCGCCTGCGCCCTGGCCATCGAGTACGGGGTGGTGCCGCCGACGGCCAACTGGACCACCCGGGATCCGGAGTGCGACCTGGACTACGTGCCGAACGTGGCCCGGGAGACCCCGGTCGACGTGGCCCTGTCGGTCGGCAGCGGCTTCGGTGGTTTCCAGTCCGCGATGCTGTTCCGTCGGTTGGCGGCGGCGTCGTGACCGCCCCGGCCACCCAGCCCCGCCCGACCGCTCCCGGTCGGGTGTCCGGTCCGGCCCGGTCCGGTGGAGCGGGCCGGGAGCAGGTGCGGGCGGTGGTCACCGGGATCGGGGTGGTCGCGCCCAGCGGCATCGGTGTCGACGCCCACTGGCGGACGGTGACCGGTGGGATCCGGCGGACCGGGCCGATCACCCTGTTCGACCCGGCCGGCTACCCGACCCGGATCGGCGGTGAGGTGCCCGGGTTCGCGCCGGCCGCCTACGTCGACACCCGGCAACTCGTGCAGACCGACCGGTGGACCCACCTCGGTTTCGCCGCCACCGCGTTGGCGCTCGCCGACGCCGGGCTGCCCGCCCGCGCCCCGGACCCGTACGACTGGGCGGTCACCCTGGCCAGCTCGTCCGGCGGCAACCTGTTCGGGCAGCGGGAGCTGCAACGTCTCTGGGGCGGGTCGAGCCGCACCGTCGGGGCGTACCAGTCGATCGCCTGGTTCTATGCGGCCAGCGTCGGGCAGCTCTCCATCCACCACCAGTTCAAGGGGCCGTCCGGGGTGCTGGTCGCTGAGGCCGCCGGGGGGCTGGACAGCCTGGCGCACGCGGTGCGCACCGTCCGGCGGGGCACCTCGGTGGTGATCGCCGGGGCGACCGAGTGCCCGCTGAGCCCGTACGCGCTGGCCTGTCAGCTCCGTTCCGGGCTGCTCAGCGACGTCGACGACCCGGCGCTGGCGTACCGGCCGTTCGACCGTGCGGCCGGCGGCTACGTGCCCGCCGAGGGGGGCGCGGTCTTCGTGGTGGAGGAGCGGGAGCACGCCCTGGCCCGGGGTGCCCGGGTCTACGGGGAGGTGACCGGCTGGGCGGCCACCCACGACGCCGTGCACACCGGCCCGGACACCGCCGGCGACCCGGCGACGTACGCGCGGGCGATGCGGCTGGCGCTGGCCCGGGCCGGGAACACCGCCGACGAGGTGGATCTGGTCGTCCCCGACGCGCTCGGGGTGGCCCGCTACGACCGCAGCGAGGCGGCGGCGCTGCGGGCGGTCTTCGGTGACCGGCCGCCACCGGTGAGCACCCACAAGTCGTTGACGGGACGGGCACACCAGGGCGGGTCGGCCCTGGACGCGGCGACCGCGCTGCTCGCCTTCCACCACGACACGCTGCCCGTCTCGGCGGGGCCGGCCGACCCTGCCCCCGGCTGCGAGCTGGACTTCCTGCGTACCCCCCGCCGGCCCGGCAGCCGGGTGGCGCTGGTCTGCGCCCGGGGCTTCGACGGGTTCAACAGCGCACTGGTCCTCCAGGGCGCACCCCCGCCCGCGCCGGCCTGACACACCCTGTCGCCTCACCCGCCACCCCCGCCCTTACTGACACGCCCGCCTGCCAGCCCCACTCCACCGCCCCCGCCGGCCCGTCCGCCCGTCCCACCGGCCGCGCCGGGTCCGCGCACCTCACCGGCCGCGCCGGCCCGTCCGCCCGCCCCACCGGCCGCGCCGGCTCCGCGCACCTCACCGGCCGGGCCGGGTCCGCGTGTCCTCACCGGCCGCGCCGGGTCCGGGCCTGCCCATCGTGGCGTGCTCCGTCTCGTCCCGTGATCAGATTGCGGGCAGGCAGCCGACCCGCCGGGGGCGGTGCGCGCGACGGCGATCTGATCGTGCGCTCCCTGCGCCCCGGCCCGGTCCGGGTGCCTCTGAGCTGCAGGGCGATCCGCCGGTCCACCGAGGAGGGTCGGACCCGGCGGGACCGCCGGTACGGTCGCGGGCCGGCGCACGCGCCTGATCCTGCCCCGCCGATCGAGCGGCGGCAATCCAACCGGCCGCCTTTTCTGATCTAGCCATTCGCATCTAGTAATGCTGTTCGCGGCTGTCGTAGGGTTCCGTGAGCACGCCAAGAGACGTTATTTATGGGTGGATTCCGCCCGATTCTATGCTGGACGGTGGCCGGCGGTGACCAGTACTCGCCCGACGGAAGATCCTGCGGCGCTAGACCCCGGTTGGGTGGACGACGTGTTGTTCGCCGGCCGTCCGACCGATGTTTGTCTCCGACTGCCCGAGCCGGTCGACCGGGCCACCCTGCACCGCCTGGTCACCGCGGCGCAGGACCGGCTGGGCGCCGCCGGACTGCGTCCCGGCGGGGCGGCCGCGCTGCGCCTGCCCCCGTCGCTGTCCTACGTGGTCAACCTATTGGCCACCTGGCGGGCCGGCGGTCAGGCCGTCCTGCTCGACCACCGGCTCACCGACCACGAGGTCGACCGGGCGTTGCGGCGGCTCACCCCGCAGGTGGTGGTGGCCCCGGCGCGCACCGGCGGCGGCGCGCTGAAGGTCTTCGTCGACGTCACCGAGAGCGTCACCGGCTACGCGGACCGCCCGGCGGTCAGCCGCCACGCGGTGATCCAGCTCAGTTCGGGCTCCACCGGACCGTCCAAGGTGATCGGACGCACCGCCGCCGACCTGGTCGCCGAGGTGCACCGCTACACCCGCATCGACGGGGTGGCGCTGCCCGGCGAGCGGATCATCCTGCTGCCGTCCATGGTGCACGTGCTCGGTCTGGTCGGCGGGCTGCTCTACGGCCTGCACGCCCGCGTCGAGCTGGTCCCGCCGGAGCGGCTCGGCGGCGACGCCGTGCTGGCCGCCATCGCCGCCCAGGACACCCCGGCCACCGTGCTGGGGGTGCCCTTCCACATCGGACTGCTCGCCTCCACCCGCCCGGACCGGCCGCTGCCCCAGTTCGCCCGGATGACCACCGGCGGCGAACTCGTCCCGCCGGCCGTCGTGCAGGCGTTCACCGACCGGTACGGCGTACCGCTGGGCAACATGTACGGGATGACCGAGGTCGGCGTCATCGGCACCGACCTGCACGGCCTGCACCGACCGGCCATCGCACCGGCACCCGGGATCGAGGTCCGCGAGTCCGGCGGCGAGCTGCTGATCAGCTGCCCGGCCTCGCCGTACGTGGGGCTCAGCGATCCGGACCGCTGGGCCGACGGGTGGCTGCGTACCCGCGACGCCGGCACCGTCGACCCGGCCACCGGTCTGGTCACCGTCCGGGGCCGGCTCGACTCGCAGGTCTCCGTGGGGGGCCTGAAGGTCGACCTGACCGAGGTCGAGGCGACCCTCACCGGGTTGCCCGGGGTGGCCGCCGCCGTGGTCGCCTACGACGACGGGATCACCGCGTACGTGCAGCCCGACGGGCCGCTCACCGAGGACACGCTGGACACGCTGCTCGCCGAGCGGCTGGCCGGCTACAAGCGTCCGCGCACCCTGCACCTGGTCGCCCAGCTACCCCGGACCACCACCGGCAAGCTGGTCCGCTCGCTGGACGTGCTGCGCACGGTGACGCCGTGACCGGTCCGCTCCACCCCGCCCACCCGACGCTCCACGGGGACCGCCGGGGCGGCGCCACCGCGTCACCACCGGCCGACCGTCGGTGGTACGCCCGCACCACCCCTGCACGGTGCCCCGACCGGGCACCGGCGACTCGCCCACCGAGAGAGGTTACCGCCATGCGAGACGAGGTCCGCACCTTCGTCATCGACCAGCTCCAGGACATGAACTACGACGTCGACGGGATCGACGACGACACCACCCTCGGCCCGTCCGGGGTGGACCTGGAGTCCCTCGCCCTGTCCGACCTGTCGGTCCGGGTGGAGGACCGCTACGGGCTGCGGTTCGCCGACGACGAGTCGGAGAAGCTGGCCCTGATGACGGTGGGGGAGTTCACCACCATGGTCGCCGAGCGGGTCGCCGGGGCGACCACCGACAACCGCTGATGTCCGGTCAGCCCGACCTGGGGCGAGCTGACCTGGTGGGCATGCTCGCCGAACTCACCGGCAAACCCGCCGACCAGATCCCGCACCGGGTCGGCTCGATGGAGCTGGCCTGGCTGGTGCACCTGGTCGAACAACGCTACGACGTCCGGATGGACCTCACCGACGACCAGCTCGCCGGCATCCGTACCGTGGACGACGCCCTCTCCGTGTTCCACACCTCGCTGACCGCCGCCGCTGATGGTTGAGCGGACCTCCGTCACGATCTCCGGCACGTACGCGGTCAGCGCCCTCGGCAGGGGGGTGGACGCGCTGCTGGCCGGGGCGCTGTCCGGAACGCCGGCGTTCCGGCCGGTCCGCCGCTTCGACACCACCGGCCGCCGGGTGACCGTCGCGGCCACCCGGCCCGACGTGGCAACCCTGCCGCAGGAACTGGCCGACGCGGTCGACGCGGCCTGCGACGCGGCCGGGCTCGACCCGACGCAGCGGGCCGGGTCGGCGCTGTTCCTGGCCACCCACGGCGGCCCCGCCACACTGCCCGGCCCGTACGTCGGCGACCGGCCGGTCGCGGACACCGACGACCCGTGGTGGGCCGGCGGCGAGCGGACCGGCGACGGTCCGGCCTGGCCGGAACTGCCCACCCTGGCCGCCCGGCTGGCCCGGCGGTGCGGGCTCGGCGGCCCGACCCGGGTCTACACCACCGCCTGCGTCTCGGCGACCAGCGCGGTGGCCGACGCCGCCGCGACGATCCGCCGGGGGGACACCGACCGGGTCGTGGTGGCCGCCGGCTACCTGGTGGAGCCGGACCAGTTCGCGCTCTTCGACGCCGGGCGGGCACTCGCCGCCGACGGCATGGTCCGCCCGTTCAGCACCGGACGCACCGGGTTGCTGCTCGGTGACGGGGTGGCCGCGGTCGTGCTGGAGTCCGCCACCGCGCTGCGCGGCCGGGGCGGCGAGCCGGTGGCGACCCTGGCCGGCTGGGGGCGGGCCGGCGACGCGCACCACCCCTGCCAGCCCGACCCGCAGGGTGGTGGGCTGGCCCGGGCGATCGGCGCGGCGCTGCACCGCGCCGACCTGCCCGCCGGGGTGGTCGGCTACGTCAACGCGAACGCCACCGGCACCGGGTACAGCGACGCCTCCGAGGCGGCGGCCCTCCGGTCGGCCCTGGGTGAGCGGGCCGGACAGGTGCCGGTCAGCTCCACCAAGGCGCTGCACGGGCATGCGCTGGAAGCGTCCGGACTGCTCGAACTGGTGGTCACGGTGGCGGCGCTGCGGCACGGGAAGCTGCCGGTCAACGCCGGTTGGCTCGGTCCCGACCCGGCCTGTCCGTTGGACGTGGTCGTCGCCGCGCCGCGTCCGGTGACCAGCCGCTACGCCCTCAGCCTCAACGCCGCCTTCGGTGGCGCGAACACCGCCCTGCTGGTCGGTGCGCCGTGACCGGCACGCGCGGCCCGGGGCACGGGATCGTCCCGGGCCGTCCGGCCGGCCACGGCGCACCCCGGGTGCTGGCGCAGGCGCGCTGGCCGGAGCCGGGTGACGGTCCGCCGCCGCCGCTGCCCGGGTTCGTGCACTCGACGTTCGCACCGCTGGTCGCGGCGGCGGCCGGACGCTGCCTGCAACGCCGGCCCACCCCGGCCCCGGCCGGCACCCGGTGCGCGGTGCTGCTGGTCAGCGCCGCCGGTGACCGGCCCAGCGCCACCCACGTCCGGTCGATCGTCGCCGCCGGGGGACGGGTCGGCCCGCTGTTCTTCTTCCAGTCGGTGCCCAACAGCGTCGCCGGACAGGTGGCCGCGCGGTGGGGGCTGACCGGCCCGGTGGTGTGCCTGAGCCCGACCGGTGACCCCCGTGCCGACGGGACCGCCGAGGCGGAACTGCTGCTGTACGACGGCGACGCCGACGAGGCATTGCTGGTCCTGATCGACGAGGCACCCGATGCGACGCCCACCGGCGCGGTCGCGGTGCTGCTGGGGGGAGGAGACGGTCCATGAAGACGAGGGGACTGCGGGGTGCGCTCGCCGCCGACCCGCAGCTCGGCGCCGGCAACGTGCTGGCCCGGGTACTGGCCCACGGCGCGGACCCACAGGGACCGGGGCTGACCTTCGACACCCCGGTCGACGGGCGTCCGGCCGGGCAGCCGCTCACCCTGGGCCAGCTCGACGAGCGGGTCGCCGCACGGGCGGCCTGGCTGCACGCCCGGGGGGTACGGCCGCGTGACCCGGTCGCCGTGTGGGCCACCGCCGCCGCCGACATGGTGCTGAGCTTCCTGGCGCTGACCCGGCTCGGCGCGATCCCGGCGCTGATGAACGGCAAGCTGCGTCCGGAGATCGCCGCCGAGTACGTCCGTCGGCTGCGCGGCGTCGGGGTGCTCGCCGACACCGCCCACACCGACCTGCTGGCCGGGCACGACCTCGGCGTACCGCTGCTGGGTACCCCGGAACAGGCCGGCACGGGTGACCCGGCGCAGGCTCCGGCCCACTACCGGCACCACCCCGACGACCCGATCGTCATCACCCACACCTCGGGGACCACCGGGGTGCCGAAGGCGGTGCTGCACTCGCACGCCAGCCTCTTCGCCGCCACCCGGCACCTGCTGTCCATGCCGCAGGCGCAGGGCACCCGCCGGATCCTCAACGCGCTGCCCGCCCCGCACACGGCGACGGTGCTCATGGTCAACCAGGCGCTGGGCAACCGGGCGGAGATGTTCCTGCTGTCCGAACAGGGCGGCGAGCGGGTCCTCGACACCATCGGGCAGTGGCGGCCCGACGGGGTGTTCGGTTTCTCGGTGACCTGGGCCGAGCTGGCCCGCTTCGACCTGAGCGGGTACGACCTGGAATCGGTGCGGCTGTGGTTCAACACCGGCGACTGCTCGCACGAGCCGCACGTCCGCCGGCTCGTCGCGGTCGGTTCGCGGGACGTGTTCACCCGGCAGGGCGTCACCCGGGTCGCCGGTTCGGTCTTCATCGACGGCCTCGGCTCCAGCGAGATGGGGCACTCGATGTTCCACATCACGCACACCGTCGACACCGACCGGTACGGCCGCTGCGTGGGCCGACCCTACCGGTTCGCCACGGTGGCCGTCCTCGACGCCGAGGGCAACGAGCTGCCCCCCGGCCAGGTGGGGTTCCTCGGCGTCGACTCGCCGTCGCTGTTCCGGGGCTACTGGAACGACTCGGTCACCAGCTACCGGTTCCGGCTGCGCGGCTGGTACCTCACCGGTGACCTGGTCCGCGCCGACGCCGACGGCCGCTACTACCACCTGGACCGGGCGGTGGACTCGGTGACGCTGCCCGACGGGCGGCGGTACTTCACCGCGCTGTCCGAGGAGCGGATCCTCGCCGCCTGCCCGGACGTCGCCGACTGCACCGTGCTGATCGTCGCCGAGGGCGACACGGTCACCACCGACGTGCTGCTGGAGCTGGCCACCGGGGCCGACCCGGCCGTCGACCGGACCGCCACGATCCGGGCCGCGCTCGGGGCGGACGTGGGCGCGACCCTGCGCCGGGTGGTGCCGGTCCGCCCCGACGACATCCCGGTCACCGTCACCGGCAAGGTCCGCAAGGTGGCGCTGCGCGAGCGCTATCTCGCCGGGTCGCCGTCATGACCGTCATGATCACCGGGATGGGCCTGTTCAGCCCGGTCGGACGGGGGGTGGATGCCACCTTCACCGCGTTGACCACCGGCCGCTCCGGGTTGAGCCGACCGCCCGAGGGGCACCCGGCCCGGGAATCGCTGGAGGTGGCGGGGGTGCTCCCGCCGATCGACCCGCGGACGGTCGCCACCGGCCCGGAGACCAGGGTGCTCGACCGGGTGGTGCTGTTCGCCCTGCTCACCGCCGCCGACGCGCTCGCCGACGCGGGCATCGAGGTGGGCCGGGACGTCGACCCGGCCCGGATCGGCGTCATCGTCGGCGGGGTCGGCGGCATGTCCACGCTGGAACAGCAGGTGATCGCCCGCACCGAACGGGGCCGGGCGGCGGTCAGCCCGTACCTGCTGACCGGGATCCTGCCCAACATGGCCTCGGCGCGGATCGCCATCGCCCACGGCATCCGGGGCTACAGCTCGGCTGTCGGCACGGCCTGCGCCTCCGGGGCGCAGGCGGTCGCCGACGCGGCCCGGCTGATCCGGGCCGGCGAGGCCGACGTGGTGCTCTGCGGGGCCAGCGAGGCCCCGCTCTTCCCGACCTTCGCCGACACCTTCGGCAACGCCCGCGCGCTGGCCCGGGGCTGGGCCGATCCGGCCGAGGCGAGCCGGCCGTTCGACCGGCGGCGCAACGGGTTCGTGCTCGCCGAAGGCGCCGCGCTGCTGGTGCTGGAACGCGCCGGGCACGCCGCCGCCCGGGGTGCCCGGACGTACGCGGAGGTCGCCGGCTACGGCAGCACCACCGACGCCCACCACCCGACCATCCCCCGGCCCGACGGCGAGGGCGCGGCCGACTGCATGCGTGCGGCCCTGGCCAGCGGGAACGTCGCGCCGGCCGAGGTCGGCTACGTCAACGCCCACGGCACCGGCACCAGACTCGGGGACATCGCCGAGAGCGCCGCGCTGGGCAAGGTGTTCGGCGTCGGAGGGGTGCCGGTCAGCTCCACCAAGGCGCTCACCGGGCACCTGCTCGGGGCGTCCGGGGTGGTCGAGGCGGCGGCGTGCGCGTTGGCGCTGCGGTCCGGTCTGCTGCCGCCCACCTACCACCTGGACGATCCGGACCCGGACTGCCCGGCGGACCACGTCCGGGGCACCCCGCGGGACACCCGGACCGACCTCGCGCTCACCAACTCCTTCGGATTCGGCGGGCAGAACGTCAGCCTGCTGTTGCGGCGGACCACCGACGCCCGACCCGCCGTGCCGGGGAGGTGATCGGTCCTGCGACCCGGGCCGCACGCGCCCGGACGGCAGTCACGGGGGGACATGGGGAAGGGCTGGAGAGATGGACATTCGTGGAATAGACCACATCGAACTGTACGTGGGGGACGCCCGACAGGCGGCCTTCTACTTCGGGACCGCCGTCGGCTTCACCCTGCGGGGGCAGGGCGGCCCGGAGACCGGACTGGTCGGGCAGCGTTCCCTGCTGCTGGGTCAGGCCGACATCCGGATGGTGCTGACCACCGGCCTCACCGCCGACCATCCCGCCTCGGGGTACGTGTCCCGGCACGGTGACGGGATCGCGGTGGTGGCGGTGGAGGTCGGCGACGCCGCCGGGGCGTACGCGGAGCTGGTGGAGCGGGGTGCCACGCCGGTGACCCCACCGCGCACCTGGACCGGCCCGGACGCCGAGGTGGTGACCGCCGAGGTGGGCGGCTTCGGCGACGTGCTGCACCGGCTGGTGGAGCGACGCGGCGACGCCGACGACTTCCTGCCCGGCGCGATCGAGGCGGTGCCGCCCGGTGGGACCGACCCGCGGCTGCTCGCCGAGATCGACCACCTGGCGGTCTGCGTGCCGCCCGGTCAGCTCGACGCCACCGTCGCGCACTACCAGCGGGTCTTCGGTTTCGCGCAGATCTTCGAGGAGCACATCGAGGTCGCCGGTCAGGCGATGAACTCCAAGGTGGTGCAGGACGCCTCCGGGCGGGTCACCCTGGTGCTGCTCGAGCCGGACGCCGGTCGGCGTCCGGGCCAGATCGACGCGTTCCTCACCGAGCACCACGGCGCCGGCGTGCAGCACCTGGGGCTGCGCACCGACGACATCGTCGGCGCGGTCGGCGCGCTCGGGGCCCGCGGGGTGCGGTTCGCCGGCACCCCCGCCACCTACTACGACACGCTGGAACAGCGGGTGGGCAAGGTCGACGCGCCGCTGGACCAGCTGCGGGACCTCAGCATCCTGGTCGACGCCGACCACGGCGGGCAGCTGTTGCAGATCTTCACCGAGTCAATGCACGTCCGACGCACCCTGTTCCTCGAACTCATCGAACGGCGCGGGGCGCGCACCTTCGGCAGCGGCAACATCAGGGCGCTCTACGAGGCCAAGGAACGGGAGCTGGCCGTGGCGGGGGCGACCCCCGCCGTCGCGGCCGGCACGGCATGAGGAGTTGGGCATGACCACGACACATCCGACGTTGACCGCCGAGGAGGAGGCGCTGCTCCCCTCGGACGAGGAGGTGCGCCACTACGCCGAGCACGGCTGGTACCTGTCGAAGAAGCTGCTCACCGACGACGAGGTGGACGCCCTGACGGCGGCCACCGACCGCTACTACGACGGCGAGCGGGACCGCACCCTGCCCGTCCGCCCGCCGAAACTGGCCTACTGGGATCCGTCGAAGGGGCCGGTGCAGCGGCACAACGACTACGTCCACGTAGAGCACGACGGCATCGCCGCGATCCTGCGCAAGCCGCTGATCGGCGCGGTGGCCGCCCGGCTGGCCCAGGCCGACGAGATCCGGATCTTCCAGTCCACCCTGATCTACAAGCCGCCGATCTCCGGTGAGCCGTCGAACATCGTGCCCTGGCACTTCGACAAGCACTACTGGTCGTCCTCGTCGTCGGAGAAGATGCTCACCGCGTTCATCCCGTTCCACGACTGCGGGGAGGAGATGGGCACCATCACCATGGTCGACGGATCGCACCGGTGGTCGGAGACCGGTGCGGACGACACCGTGGTCCGGCACTTCGCCGAGCGCGACCGCGACCAGCTGGAGGACATGCTGGCCGAGAACGCGGCGCACAACGGCGCGCAGATCTGCAAGATCCCGATGGTGATCCCCAAGGGACACCTGAGTTTCCACCACTGCCGCACCTACCACGGCAGCGGCCCCAACGTCAGTGGACGTCCGCGTCGGGCGATCTCGCTGCACCTGCAGGACGGCGACAACGCCCACCGGGAGTTCCCGCTCTCGGACGGCACCCTCGCCGCGTACAACCACGACGTGCTGGTCCGCCGTACCCCCGACGGGCGGCCGGACTACGCGGACCCCGACTACTGCCCGGTCATCTGGCGCGAGCGCGCCCAGCAGGAAGGCTAGAACATGTCACGGTACGACTGGGGTAAGACACACCCGGGCATCGAGCGGTTGGAGCAGGCGGTGACCGCCCGTCGCGAGGTGGTGGTCAAGCACCCGCTGTACGCCAACCTGGACACCCACGAGGCGCTGGTGACCTTCATGGAGCACCACGTCTTCGCGGTCTGGGACTTCATGTCCCTGCTGAAGTCGTTGCAGCGGCAGCTCACCTGCGTCGACGTGCCCTGGATCCCCACCGGGCCGACCGGCAGCCGCCGGTTGATCAACGACATCGTGATGGTGGAGGAGAGCGACGAGCTGGGCGAGGGCTTCATCAGCCACTTCGAACTGTACGTGCGGGGGATGGGTGAGGCCGGGGCCGACACCACCGCCGTCGACCGGCTGGTCGAGCTGCTGCGCGGCGGCGCGTCGGTGACCGACGCCCTGGTCGAGGCCGGCGTGCCCGCGCCGTCGCGGGCGTTCGCCGCCACCACCTGGCAGATCATCTCCTCGACCCCGGTGCACTGCCAGGCCGCCGCCTTCGCGTTCGGCCGGGAGGACCTGATCCCCGACATGTTCACCCAGGTCGTCGCGGTCAACGAGCGCAGCAACCGGCTGCACACCTTCGTCGACTACCTGGAGCGGCACATCGAGGTCGACGGCGAGCAGCACACCCCGATGGCGATGCAGATGCTCGCCGACCTGTGCGGCGACGACGACACCAAGTGGCAGGAGTGCGCGGACACGGTCAACCTGGCGCTGACCGCCCGCGCGCAGCTCTGGGACGACATCCTCGCCGCCGTCAAGGAGGGCCGCGACCGGTGACCGACGCCGACCCGGCCCGGCTCTACCGCACGGTACGGCTGATCCGTCGGTTCGAGGAGCGGGCCATCGCCCTGGTCCGCTCCGGGCACATCGTCGGCGGCATCCACCCCTACCTCGGACAGGAGGGTGTCGCCGCCGGCGTGTGCGCCGCCCTCGGCGAGGGGGATCTGGTCACCGGCACCCACCGCGGGCACGGGCACGTGCTCGCCAAGGGTGCCGACCCGGCCCGGATGATGGCCGAACTGTGCGGCCGGGAAACCGGACTGAACCGGGGCCGGGGCGGCTCGATGCACGCGGCGGACCTGTCCATCGGGGTGCTCGGCGCGAACGCCATCGTCGGCGCGTCCCCGGCGATCCTCACCGGCGCGGTGTGGGCGCACCGGCAGCGCGGCAACGCGGTGGTCGGGGCGAGCTTCTTCGGCGACGGCGCGGTCAACGAGGGGATGCTGCTGGAGGCGTTCAACCTGGCCGCGCTCTGGCGGGTGCCGGTGCTGCTGGTCTGCGAGAACAACGGCTACGCCACCACCATGCCGGTGGCCGGTGCGGTCGCCGGCACCATCACCGGCCGGGCCGAGGCGTTCGGCATCCCGGCCGTGGTGGTCGACGGGCAGGACCCGGAGGCGGTCCGGCGGGTCACCGCCGCCGCCGTCGCTCGGATGCGCGACGGCGGCGGGCCGGAGCTGGTCGAGGCCCGCACCTACCGGTTCGACGCCCACCACACCTTCGAACACTCGGTACGCCTGGAGTACCGCACGCCGCAGGAGGTGGCCGACGGCCGGTCCCGGGATCCGGTGGAGATCCAGGGTGCCCGGCTGCCGGCCGCCGCCCGGGAGGCCGTCGACGCCGAGGTGGAGGCGACCCTCGACGCGGCCGTCGCGTTCGCCCTGGCCGGCCCGGAGCCCGACCCGGCCGGGGCGCTGGACCACCTCTACGCCAGTGGGCTGACCGCCCGGGGAGGTAGCTGATGCCACGGCTGTCGTACCGCAAGGCGCTGAGCCGGGCGCTGGCCGACGAGATGACCCGGGACGAGGCGGTGTTCCTGCTCGGCGAGGACATCCGGGTGGGCGCGTCGAACGTCACCCCGGGCCTGCTGAAGCGGTTCGGGCCGGACCGGGTGCTGGACACCCCGCTGTCGGAGCAGGCGTTCACCAGCTTCGCCACCGGGGCCGCGCTGGCCGGGCTGCGGCCGGTGGTGGAGTTCCAGATCCCGTCGCTGCTGTTCCTGGTCTTCGAGCAGATCGTCAACCACGCGCACAAGTTCCCGATGATGACCGGTGGGCAGTGCGCCGTGCCGGTCACCTACCTGGTGCCGGGCTCCGGTTCCCGGACGGGCTGGGCGGGGCAGCACTCCGACCACCCCTACTCCCTCTTCGCGCACGTCGGGATCGTCACCGTGGTGCCGGCCACCCCGGCCGACGCGTACGGGCTGCTGGCGTCGGCGATCCGGCACGACGACCCGGTGGTGGTCTTCGCCCCCGCCGCCGCGCTGGACGTCCGCGACGACGTGGACTTCGCCACCCTCGCCCCGGTGCCGCTCGGGCGGGGGGTGGTCCGCCGGGCCGGCGACGACGTCACGGTGGTCGCCGTGGGGCACCTGGTGCACGACGCGCTGGCCGTCGCCGACGAGCTGGCCGACCAGGTGTCGGTGGAGGTGTTCGACCCGCGCACGCTCTACCCGTTCGACCTCGACGGGCTGGTCGACTCGGTGTCGCGCACCGGTCGGCTGGTGGTGGTCGACGACTCCAACCGCTCCTGCGGCATCGCCGCCGAGATCATCACCTCGGTACTGGAGCGGGTGCCGCTGACCGCGCCGCCCCGTCGGGTCACCCGGCCGGACGGCGCGGTGCTGCCGTTCGCGCCCGGACTCGACCGGGCGGTACAGCCCGGCCGGGCCGCCCTCACCGCCGCCATCCACCACGTGACCAAGGACTGTCCATGATCGATGTGAACTACCCGTGGCCGGAGCCCGGCCGGGCCTGGGCGGAACTGCCGGAGTCGAGCCGTACGGCGATGGTCGCCGCGGGGGCGCAGGAGTGGGAGCGGATCTTCCACGGTCGGGCGACGTACAACAAGCAGTGGCGGCTGGCCCGACCGCCGGTGCTGAGCGCCGACGCGTTCCGTGAGCTGAACGAGGTCTGCGACCGGATCGCCCAGCTCATCCTGGACGCCTGCCGTCGGCGCGCGACCACGGCCGGTGAGCTGCGCGCGGTGCTCGGGGTGCCGGCGGGGCAGACCCGGCTGCTGGACGAGGACGAGCCGCTGACCGAGGCGCTGCTGGCCGCGTACCGGCCGGACGTGCTGTTCTCCGGCGGTGAGCCGCGGATCGTCGAGTACAACATCGACAGCAGCCTGGGCGGCGGCTTCGACGCCGACACGGTGATCCAGCGGTTCGGCGCGCTCTACCGGGAGCGGGGGCTGCTCGACGGGCTGCCGGTCCGCCCCGCGCCGTCCCTGCTGGACCAGCGGTTCGTGGCGATCCGCAGCGAGCTGGGCCTGCCCGAGGGTGCCCGGGTGGCGCTGCTGATGGACTTCGAGGCCGACTATCCGGGGCTGGACGACCCGGAGACGTTCATCCGGATCCTGGCGCCGCTGGTCGACCAGGCCCGTCCGTTCGGCATCGACCTGGTCATCGCCCCGGTCGCCACGGCCACCCTGGACGCCGACCGGCGGCTGGTGGTCGACGGTGCCCCGGTGGACGCGCTGTTCCGGCTCTTCGTGCCCAACCGGGTCACCCCGAGCGCCGGGCTGGCGGCGGTGGCCGGGGCGCTCGACGCGGGCACCCTGCCGATGTTCGTCAGCGCCGCCGCCTGGCTGCTCGGCAACAAGATTAACTTTGCCTGGCTCTACCAGGACCTCGACCTGCTCCCCGCCGCCGACCAGGCCCTGGTCCGGCGGTACGTGCCGCACACCGTGGCGTTCACCGACGCCGAGCTGGACCGGGCGCTGGCCGACCGGGAGAACCTGGTCGTCAAGCCGGCCGACGGCTCGGCCGGTCAGGGGGTGCTCATCGGCCGGGAGCTGAGCGCCAGGGAGTGGGCGGACGGGCTGCGGGCCGCCCTGGACCGGGGCGGGGACATCCTCCAGCGGTACATGCCCGCCGACCGGGTCGCGATGGACTTCGTGCAGATCGAGACCGGCGAGACGGTCACCGCCGAGGTGCCGTACAGCATCGCCCCGTACCTGTTCGGCCGCACCGGCTCCGGTGCCCTCGCCCGGGTCGGCTACCCCGGCTGCGACGAGGTGCTCAACCTGGCCCGGGGCGTCCTGCTCACCGGCATCCTCCTGACCCCCTGACCCCCTGACCCCCTGACCCCCTCCCCCCGGATCCGGCTGGGCCGGTGGGGGGAGGGGAGGAGGGGTGGGGATCAGGAGGTGGGGCGGTCGGGGAGGCGGGTGGCCAGGTGGGCGCCGAGGCGGCGGATCGTCTCCGCGGCGGCGATGGCGTCGCTGCGGGCGCTGCCGTGTCGGCCGTCGCTGCTGTACATCGACGGGTCGCTGCCGGCCGGATGATCGGTCAGGTGCACGTGCAGCGCGCCCAGCCGGTCGGCGAGCCGGCCGGTACGTGAGGAGAGCAGCCGCATCCGGGTGTTGAGGCCGGGACGCAGTGCGGCCGGGACGGCCGGGCTGTGCGAGACGTCGAACATGCCCACCGTGATCACGTCCGCTCCGGCGTCGCGCAGCGCGCCGACGATCGCGGTCAGCTCGGTGTCGACCGCGTCCGGGTCGAACGCCGTCCGGAAGGCGTCGTTGCCACCGCAGGCGACCAGCGCCAGATCGGGGGAGAAGGCCAGCGCCCGGTCCAACTGCCCGGCCCGGACCTGCTGTGCCCGCAACCCGCGCCGACCCAGGTTGAGGTACGCCAACCCGGGCCGCACCGCCGACAGTTCGGCCGCGATCCGGTCCGCCCACTGCACGTCGGGGTACCCGTCGACCGGCTCGCACATACCCTCGGCGACGCTGTCGCCGAGCACCACGAACCGGTGCCACGGATGGCCGTGCAGCAGCGCGGCGCTCTCCCCCTCACGCAGGCAGTACGGATCGGTAGCTTCGGTCAACGTCGATGACATGGGCGGCAATGTAGCCGACCCCACCGGTGGCGTCGATCTCCGTGACCGGGCCGATCGCCTGATGGTCGTCCGGGTGCGCCGAGCCGTCGCCGCCGCCGGTTCCGTCCGCCCCGCTGCGTGCCCGGTCAGGTCGTGGTGGTCGTCGGTGGGGGTGTGGAGCGGCCCATCCGTAACGGCCCGACGACCAGGGGCAGCACGGTCAGCACCGCGCACACCACCGCCATCACCAGCAGCGCCGGGCGCAGCCCGAGGGCCGCCACCGACCAGCCGCCGAGCAGCGCCCCCACCGGCAGCCCGACGAACGCCAGCGACCCGGATATCCCCAGCACCCGGGTCTGCAACGCGTCCGGCACCCGTTCGTAGAGGGTGACGCCGAGCAGCGGGTTGACCGCCGCGATCCCGACCCCGGACAGGAACGTCACCACCAGCACCACCACCAGATGGTCGGTCAGCGCCAGGACCAGCAGCCGGGGCGCACCACTGAGCGCCGCCCCCGCGGCGAACACCAGGGTGCGGGGCAGCCGGGGGCCGAGCACCGTGAAGACCACGTTGCCGAGCAACGCACCCCCGGCGAACACCCCCAGCACCAGGCCGAACCCGGCCGGGTCGCCGAGTTCGTCGCGGACCCACAGCGGCACCCAGACCGCCGTGTTGGCGGCGGCGAACATGTTCAACGCGGAGACCACCACCAGCATGGTCAGCAGCACCCGGTCGGTGCGCAGGTAGCCGAAGCCGGTGCGCAGCGCCCGGAAGTAGCTCTCCCGGGGCGCGGCCGGGGCGTCGGTGGACGGCGGACGGACCAGCACCGCGACCAGCAGCGCGCAGAGCGCGAAGGTCCCCGCGTCGATCCAGATCGCCCGGGTCACCCCCACCCAGTCGATGAGCAGACCGCCGGCGACCGTGCCGAACAGCGCCACCCCGCGCAGCAGCCCGTCGTAGGTGGAGGTCAACCGGATCAGCTCCACCCCGGCGCGCTGTGCCGCCGGCCGGAACATCACGTGCTTGACCCGGTCGCCGATGCCGCGCAGTCCGCCGGCCACCGCGACGAGGGCGACCAGCGCCCCGAACCCCAGCCACGGGGCCAGGGCCACCACCGCGATGACGGCCGCGCTCGCCGCGTCCACCGCGATGGAGGTACGCCGTACCCCGAACCGGTCCGCCCACGGGGTGGCCAGTGAGCTGGAGAGCATGTACGGAAGGAACTCCGCCGCCGCGACGATGCCCATCTTCGCCGGGCTGCCGGTGGTGGTGAGCACCAGCCAGGGGATGGCGACCACCGAGATCCGACTGCCCAGGTTGGAGATCAGATCGGCGGCGACCAGGGTGACCAGTTCCCGCCGTGCGGCCCGCCGGGTCGGCGGTCCGACCTCTCCCGCCGACTCCCCCCGCCGGCCGGTGTGCGGCTGGCCACCGGCACCGGGCTCAACAGCGGTACCGGCACCGGGGTCGGTCGCAGGACCGGGACCGGTGGCCGTCCACGGGTCGGGCGCGGGGTCGGTGGTCGTCCGGGGGCCGGCGTCGGCGTCGGCGGTCATGACGGGCTGCCGACCGGATCGACGGGACGTCCGGCCGCGTACCGGTCCCGCAGCGCCCGCTTGTCCACCTTGGCCGACCGGTTCAGGGGCAACGCGTCGACGAACTCCACCGCGCCGGGCGCCCAGGTGTCACTCAGCTCGGCGGTGACCAGCCCGATCAGCTCCGCCCCGGTCACCGTCGCCCCGGGCGTCCGGACCACGTACGCGTGGGGCAGTTCCCCGGCGACCGGATCGGGCACCCCGATCACCGCCGCCGCCCGTACCTGGGGATGCCCGGCGAGCACGTCCTCGATCGGCCGGGAGTAGATCGGCCAGCTGCGTTGCCGGGTGAGGATACGGTCCTGTAGCCGGTCGACGAGGTAGAGGAAGCCGTCGGCGTCGAGGTGGCCGATGTCCCGGGTCCGCACCCAGCCGTCGACCAGCGTCTCGGCGGTCAGCTCGGGCTGGCCGTGGTAGCCGTGGAAGCTGAGTCTGGTCCGCACCCAGACCTCGCCGTCGGCACCGGCCGGCAGCACCCGCCCGTCGGTGTCGCGGATCTCCACCGTGACGTCCCCGTACGGCCGGCCGCAGGAGCCCAGCCGCTCCGGGTGCGCCGGGTCCTCGGTGAGGCCGGGCTGGGCGCAGATCACCACCGCCTCGCTCAGGCCGTACACGATGCGCAGGCACGGCCCGAACCGGGCGATGGCCTGGCGCAGCCGGGCGGGCGCGGCCGGTCCCGCGCCCACGTTGAACATGAACATCGCGGAGAAGTCCGCCCCGGGCAGGGCCGGATGGTCGAGCACCTCGTAGAGCATCGGCGGGGTGACGAAGGTGGAGGTGAGCCGCTCGGCGTCCACGGTGGCGATGAACGTGGCCGGATCCCACTGCTGGCGCAGGAAGAGCACCCCGCCGGTGAACAGGTTGAACAGGGTGGTGATCTGCCCGCTGGCCAGCCACATCGGGGAGTGCGACAGGTGCCGCAGCAGCGGGAAGCCGGCGGCCCGGAAGTCGGCCGCCAACGCCAGCACCTGCCGGTAGAAGCTCTCCCGGTGGTGCACCAGCTTGGGGGTGCCGGTGGTGCCGCTGGTCTGGAGGAACGACTCCGGGACGCCCACCGGGACGGGCAGCTCGACCGGCGCGGCGTCGGCGGTGGGTTGCCCGCCGGGCGGAGCGGCGTCGGCGGTCAGCTCGACGCCCAACCGCAGCACCGGCACCCCGGGCAGCGAGGCGGCGATCTGATCCCCCAGCCCGTCCGGCGCGTACGCGTGGTGCACGAACACGTCGGGGCGGGCCAGCCGGACGAACTCGTCGATCTCCCGACGGGAGGTGACCGGGGCGATCCACATCGTCCGGCAGCCGAGCAGGTGCAGGGCGAGCTGGAGCAGCGGACCCTCGACGGCGTTGCCGAGCATGACCAGCACCGCCGCGCCGGGCCGTACCCCGTGGCCGGTGAGGGCGTGGGCCAGCCCGCGTACCTCGGCGGCGACCTGCGGGTAGGTCAGCCGGCGTCCGTCGCCGACCAGCGCCTCCCGGTCGCCGAAGCGGGCGAACAGCTCCAGTGCGTCGTGCACGTAGGTGGTGGAAACGTCGGCCCCGTCGGTCATCGCACAGCCCCCAGGTCGAGCGGCGGGTCGTCGGCGGGCCGGTGGGCCTGCCGTGCCGACCGGCCGGGATGGCGTCCGGGCAGGTCACGGCCCGGTCCGCGACGGGGTGCGGGGAGTGGGCGACCGCACCGCCGCCGTCTGCGAGCCTAGGCCGACGGCGTCGCCGGGGGACAGGGCCGAACGGCGAGGGGCCGGCCACCATGGACATTTGATCATGTCTATCGGGGCGATTGACGCCTGTCAGACGGCACGGCTAGGTTTCTGGACCATCGTCCGGGCGGTGCCGTCGATGGACGCCGGCCCTGGGCGGCCAACCATGGAGGTTCAATGTCGACCCCGAAGAGATGGCAGGTCATAGCGTCTGCGGCCGCGTTGCTGGTCGTGAGCGCCCCGGCGGTGGTGGCCAGCGCCGGACCGTCCGATTCCGACGGTGGCGGGGCTGCCGCCCGGCCGCAGTGGGCGGGTACCTGGGCCGCGGCGGTCACCCGCGGCAACACCGTCGGGCTGACCAACACCGGCCTGAACAACCAGAGCATCCGGATGACCGTGCGCACCACCGTGGGTGGCGAGCGGCTGCGGGTCCGGCTGAGCAACCTCTACGGCGAGCAGGCGGTGCAGGTGGGGCACGCCACCGTCGCCCGCCCGAACGCCGCCACCCTCACCGACCGGTCGGACATCCTCCCCGGCACCCTGCGGGAGCTGAGGTTCGACGGGTCCACCTCGGCGACCATGAACAAGGGCGCCGAGCTGCTCAGCGACCCGCTGACCTACCAGGTGGGCGAGCAGGAGGACCTGGTCGTCACCCTGCACTTCCCGGTGCTCACCGGGCCGGTCACCTTCCACGGCCAGTCCAAGGTCACCACCTTCATCGGGGCCAACGACCTGACCACCGCCACCGACGGCGCCGGCTTCACCATCCGGCCGGACTGCTGCTGGATGTTCCTGTCCGGCATCGACGTGCTGCGCCCGAAGAGCCCCGGCGCGGTGGTGGTGCTCGGCGACTCGATCGGGGACGCCAACGGCAGCACCGTCAACGCCAACAAGCGCTGGCCGGAGCTGCTCGCCGGGCGGCTGGTCGCCGCGCGTCCCGAGGTGCGTACCCCGGGGGTGCTCAACCTGAGCCTGGCCGGCAACCGGCTCAACCACGAGGGCACCGAGCCCGGCGCGGGCGGATTCCCCGGCTACCACGAGCTGGGCCCGAACGCGCTGGCCCGGCTCCACGAGGACGTCTTCCCGCAGACCGGGGTGAAGACCCTGGTGACCCACCTCGGCATCAACGACATCTGGATGTCCGACGACTCCGCCGACCGGATCATCGCCTCGCTGCGGCAGATCAACAAGCAGGCCAAGGCACGTGGCCTGCGCAGCCTCGCGGTCACCCTCACCCCCTACGAGGGGCACGGCAACCCGGGGGTGTGGACGCCCGAGAAGGAGACCACCCGCCAGGCGGTGAACACCTGGCTGCGCGGCCCGGGAGCGGCCGAGTTCGACGGGCTGCTCGACTTCGACGCGGTACTGCGCGACCCGGCCCAGCCGAGCCGGCTGCTGCCCGCGTACGACGCCGGTGACCACATCCACCCGAACGACGCCGGCAACCAGGCGCTGGCCGACGCCGTACCCCTGCGACTGCTCGGTCTGTGACACCGGCGGGGCGGCGGGGGTGACCCGCCGCCCCACCGGTCATTTCCTGGGGAGGAAGCACCATCGTGGACGTCGACGAGATCATGACCGGCCTCTACAGCGAGGCCGGCCGGCAACACCCCTACCCGTGGTACGCCGCCCTGCACGAGCACGGGCCGATCAGCGCCATCCCGACCCGCCCGGAGCACAGCACGATCTCCGCGGTGGCGGTCGGCTACGACCTGGTCGACCAGGTGCTGCGCGACCCGGAGTGGTACAAGCAGGCCCCACCGGGCTGGCAGGACCACGAGATCCTGCGCACCTTCCAGTCGTCGATGATGTTCGTCAACCCGCCCGACCACGGTCGGATGCGCGGCGTCTTCGCCCGTACCTTCACTCCGCGCCGGCTGGGCGCGCTGGAGCCGGTGATCGTCCGGGTGGTCGACACCCTGCTGGACCGGATGGCGGACGCGGGCGCCGACGGCGGCGAGGTCGACTTCGTCGCGGAGTTCGCCTACCCGGCGCCGGCCCTGGTGATGGCCGAGTTCATCGGCCTGCCCGAGAGCGAGTTGGCCTGGTACCGGCAGCGGGTCGACTGGATCGACGAGTTTCTCGACGTCGCCGGCAAGACCCCGCAGCGGTTGGCGCTGGCCAACCAGGCCGCCGAGGAACTGCGGGCGTTGTACCGGGACCTGATCGCGCACCGCCGGGGCCGACCCGGCGACGACCTGATCTCCGGGCTGGTCGAGGCCCTGGACTCCGGCGAGGTCGACCTGACCGAGGAGGAGTTGATCAGCAACCTGATCGTGCTGTTCAACGCCAGCTTCGTCACCACCGTCTACATGTTCAGCAACGGACTGCCGGTGCTGGTGGACCACCCCGACACGGTGGCCGCGCTGCCCGGCGACGACGCCCTGGCGCAGGGCTGCGTGGACGAGGTGCTGCGGCTGGAGAGCCCGGTGCACTTCCTGGCCCGCGCCGCGCCCCGCGACACCGACCTGGGCGGGGTGCCGGTCGCCCGGGACGAGAACGTGCTGCTGATCATCGCGGGGGCCAACCGTGACCCGCGCCGCTTCCCCGAGCCGGACCGGTTCGACCCGCGCCGCGCCGGCCCGCCCTCGTTGGCCTTCGGTGTCGGTCCGCACTTCTGCCTCGGTGCGGCGGTGTCCCGCCTGGAGGGCCGGATCGGCCTGCCCCGGCTGTTCGCCCGGTTCCCCCGGCTCGCGGTCAGCCGGCAGGCTGACTACAGCGGGAGCCTGTTCCTGCGCGGCATCGACAAGCTCTTCGTCACCACCGGCGGATAGGAGCCAGCCCATGTCCCTCGATCCCCAGGTGGTCGCCTACCGGGCCGCGCGGGCCGCCACCGGCACCCCGCCGCTGTACACCCAGACCCTCGCCGAGGCCCGCGCCGCCGATCTCGCCGCGATCCGGGCCGGCGGCGGCGACGTCGAGCCGGTCCACGAGGTACGCGACACGACCGTGCCCGGCCCCGCCGGGGACCTGCGGGTCCGGGTGCACCGCCCGGCCGGTGACGGGCCGCTGCCCACCCTGGTCTACTTCTTCGGTGGCGGCTGGACGTTGGGCAGCGTGGAGACCGCCGACGGGATCTGCCGGCGGCTGGCCAACGCCACGCCCTGCCAGGTGGTGACGGTCGGCTACCGGCTGGCCCCGGAACACCCGTTCCCGGCGGCCGTGCTGGACTGTCACGCGGCCACCCGGTGGCTGGCCGGGCACGCCGCCGACCTCGGGGTGGACCCGGATCGGCTGGTGGTGGGCGGGGACAGCGCCGGCGGCAACCTGGCGGCGGCGGTGACCCTGCTGGCCCGCGCCGAGGGCGGCCCCCGGCTGGCCGGGCAGCTGCTGGTCTATCCGAACACCGACCAGCGCTCCACCCCCCGTCCCGCCGAGGGCCGGGACGCCGACGATGACCAGGATCCGCTGCTGTTCAACCGGCACTCCGTCGACTGGTACCGCGGTCACTACCTGGCCGACCCGGCGGACGCGGCCGACCCGTTGGCCTCGCCGCTGCTCGCCGACGACCTGTCCGGCCTGCCCCCGGCCCTGGTGCTCACCGCCGAGCACGACCCGCTGCGTGACGAGGGGGAGCGGTACGCGCAGCGGCTGCGGGAGGCCGGGGTGCCGGTCCGGGCCAGCCGCTATCCCGGCATGATCCACGGCTTCTTCGCCATGCCGGGGATCTTCGACGCCGGCCGCCGCGCCCAGGACGAGGCCGCCGCCTTCCTCCGCGACGTCTTCGGCCTGCCCGCCCCACCGGACGCCACCCCGGCCGTCCTGGTCGACACCCCGGTCGGGGACGGTCGGTGACGGTGGTCGCCCGGCCTCCGGTCAGCCTGGCCGACTTCGCCGACCTGGCCCGCGAGGTGCTGCCGGCCGCGGTCTGGGACTTCGTCAGCGGGGGCAGCGGCGTCGAGACCACCCTGGCCGCCAACCGGGCCGCGCTGGACCGGGTGGCCGTGCTGCCCCGGGTGCTCACCGGAGTGGAACGGCCCCGCACCGAGGCGGTGCTGCTCGGCCGGGAGCAGTCCATGCCGGTGGCGGTGGCACCGATGGCGTACCAGCGGTTGCTGCACCCCGACGGTGAACCGGCCCTCGCGGCGGCGGCCGGCGCGGCCGGGGTGCCCTACGTGCTCAGCACGCTGAGCAGCACCCCGATCGAGGAGGTCGTCGCCGCCACCGAGGGGCCGGTCTGGTTCCAGCTCTACTGGCTGCGCGACCGGGCACTGGTCGCCGAGCTGCTCGACCGCGCGCACGCCGCCGGCTGCGCCGCGCTGATGGTCACCGTGGACGTGCCGGTGCTCGGCCGGCGGCTGCGCGACGTCCGCAACGGCTTCGCGCTGCCGCCGGAGGTGACCGCCGCCAACCTGCCCGGCGGCCGGGACGACCTGGCGCACGCCGGCACCCCCGGGGTGTCCGCCGTCGCGGTGCACACCGAGACCGTCTTCGCCCCCGCGCTCAGCTGGGCGGACCTGGCCTGGCTGCGGGACCGTACCCGGTTGCCGCTGCTGGTCAAGGGCATCCTCGACCCGCGCGACGCGGTCCGCGCCGCCGACGTCGGCGTGGACGCGGTGGTGGTCTCCAACCACGGCGGCCGGCAGTTCGACGGGGCGCCGGCCACCGCCACCGTGCTGTCCGAGGTGGTCGCGGCCGTCGGTGACCGGATCGAGGTGCTGGTGGACAGCGGGATCCGGTCCGGTACCGACGTGCTGCGGGCCCTCGCCCTCGGCGCGACCGGCGTGCTGCTCGGCCGCCCCCTGCTCTGGGCGCTCGCGGCCGGTGGTCGGGCCGGGGCCCGGACCGCCCTCGACCTGCTCGCCGTGGAGCTGCGCGACGGGCTGACCCTGACCGGCTGCGCCGACCCGGGGCAGGCCCGGCGGCTGCGTACCCTGACCGGAGGCTGACCCGGTGGACCATCCGGTGGACCTGGACCTGGCGACCCTGCACCCGGCGGTCGACGACCCGGCGCTGAACTCGATGAACTTCCTCAACGAGGTCGCCGGGCACTGGCCCGACGCGGTGTCGCTGGCCGCCGGCCGACCGTACGAGGAGTTCTTCGACGACGACGCGCCGGGACGCTGGCTGGACAGGTTCCGCCGGCACCTCGCCGACGACCTCGGGCAGCGCCCCGACCAGGTCCGCCGCACCCTGTTCCAGTACGGCCGGACCAAGGGGATCATCCACCATCTGATCGCCCGCAATCTCGCCGTCGACGAGGACGTCCACGTCGACGACGAGGCGGTGGTGGTGACCGTCGGCTGCCAGGAGGCGATGCTGCTGGTGCTCCGGGCGCTGCGGGCCGGGCCGTCCGACGTGCTGCTCGCCGTCGCCCCGACGTACGTGGGGCTGACCGGCGCGGCCCGGCTGGTGGACCTGCCGGTCCGGCCGGTGGCCGGTGGTCCGACCGGGATCGACCTGGCCGACCTGCGGATCCAGCTGCGTCGGGCGCGCACCGAGGGGTTGCGTCCCCGGGCCTGCTACGTGATGCCCGACTTCGCCAACCCCTCCGGCACCAGCATCCCGGTGGTCGACCGGCGACGGCTGCTCGACCTGGCCGCCGAGGAGGATCTGCTGCTCATCGAGGACAACCCGTACGGGCTGTTCCCGGCCGGTGACGCCGACCGCCGGCCGACGCTGAAGGCGCTGGACACCCGGCGGCGGGTGGTCTACCTCGGCTCGTTCGCCAAGACCGTGCTGCCCGGCGCCCGGATCGGTTACCTGGTGGCCGACCAGCGGGTCGCCGGTGCCGACGGCACGGTGGGGCTGCTCGCCGACCAGCTTGCCAAGATCAAGAGTATGGTCACGGTGAACACGTCCCCGCTGGCCCAGGCCGTGATCGGCGGGGCGCTGCTGGAGCACGGCTGCTCGCTGGTCGCCGCGAACCGGCGGGAACGGGCCGCGTACACCCGCAACCGCGACCACCTGCTGGCCGGGCTGCGCCGCCGCTTTCCGGCCGGCTCGCCGGTCCGCTGGAACGCTCCGGCCGGCGGCTTCTTCGTCGTGGTCACCGTGCCGTTCCCGGTCGACGACGCGCTGCTGCGGCGCTCCGCCGAACGGTACGGCGTGCTCTGGACGCCGATGGCGCACTTCTACGACGACGGCCGCCCGGTCGACGCGCTGCGGCTGTCGGTCAGCGCCGTCACCCCGGAGCAGATCGACCTCGGCCTGGACCGGCTGGCCGCCCTGATCACCGACGAACTGGCCCGCCTGTCCGCCCGGTGACCGCTGACCGTCGGATGAGCGGCGACGGTGGTCCCGACCGGCTCCCGCCGTGCGGCTGGCCCGTTGTTCCGGCTGTCCCGCCGGGTGGTCCACGGTAGGTGGTCACCACCCGGTGTCGTCGAGCCGCCACCTGCCGTGCTGTGCGACGGATGGTCGGGTGGCCATAATGGACGCATGATCGCTTGGGAGTACGCCCTGTTGGTCCGTCGCTACCAGGGGCAGGGACGCCAGTTCCACGTCTCGTTCGTCTGGTACGGCCCGGACGGCTCACGCACCGATGTCACCGCCTACGGCGACACCGCCATCGCCCACCTCAACCGGGTCGGTCGGGAGGGCTGGGAGCTGGTCTCCGCCGCCGAGGACGTCAACAACGTACAGGGCAGCACCGAGGTCCACCGCTACCACCTCAAGCGCCCCCTTCCCTGACCCTCCCACCCCACCGCGCCCGCCCCGGGCGATCAAGAGGTTCAGGTCATGGGCGGAAGTTCGGTGACCTGAACCTCTTGATCGACACGCGCCGGTGGGAAGGGCGGATCAGCCCAGGGTGATGGTGGGGTAGAGGGGGAAGCCGGCGAGCAGGTCGGTGGCCTGCTTGCTGATCTTGTCGGCCACCGCCGGGTCGAGGACGTACTTGGCCTTCGACGGGGTGCCGTCGGCGTTGGCGCCCGGCGTGGTCTGGCTGAGCACGGTGTGGATCAGCTCGGCGGTGACGTCCATCTCGGCGGTGCCGAGGCCCCGGCTGGTCAGCGCGGGGGTGCCGATCCGGATGCCCGAGGTGTACCAGGCGCCGTTGCGGTCCTGCGGCACGGCGTTGCGGTTGGTGACGATGCCCGAGTCGAGCAGCGCCTGCTCGGCCTGCCGGCCGGTCAGCCCGTAGCCGGAGACGTCGAGCAGCACCAGGTGGTTGTCGGTGCCGCCGGTGACCAGGGTGGTGCCCCGGCGCAGCAGCCCCTCGGCGAGCGCCTGCGCGTTGTCGACGATCCGCTGGGCGTAGTCGGCGAAGTCGGGCCGGCGGGCCTCGGCCAGCGCTACCGCCTTGGCCGCCATCACGTGCGGCAGCGGGCCGCCGAGCACCATCGGACAGCCCCGGTCGACCTGGTCGGCCAGCTCCGGGCCGCAGAGCACCATGCCGCCGCGCGGGCCGCGCAGCGACTTGTGGGTGGTGGTGGTGACGATGTGCGCGTGCGGCACCGGGTCGAAGTCGCCGGTGAAGACCTTCCCGGCGACCAGGCCGGCGAAGTGCGCCATGTCGACCATGAAGGTCGCGCCGACCGAGTCGGCGATCTCCCGCATGATCCGGAAGTTCACCTTCCGGGGGTACGCCGAGTAGCCGGCGACCAGGATCAGCGGCTTGAAGTCCCGGGCGGCCTGGGCGACCCGGTCGTAGTCGATCAGGCCGGTGGCCGGGTCGGTGCCGTAGCTGCGCTGGTCGAACATCTTGCCGGAGATGTTCGGCCGGAAGCCGTGGGTGAGGTGGCCGCCGGCGTCCAGCGACATGCCCAGCATCCGTTGGTTGCCCAGCTCGCGGCGCAGCGCGAACCAGTCCGCCTCGGTCAGGTCGTTGACCTGACGTACCTGGGCCTTCTTCAGGGCGGGGGACTCGACCCGGTCGGCCAGGATCGCCCAGAAGGCGACCAGGTTGGCGTCGATGCCGGAGTGCGGCTGCACGTACGCGTGGGAGGCCCCGAACAGCTCCTTGGCGTGCTCGGCGGCGAGCGCCTCGACGGTGTCGACGTTCTGGCACCCGGCGTAGAAGCGACGGCCGACGGTGCCCTCGGCGTACTTGTCGCTGAACCAGTTGCCCATGGTGAGCAGGGTCGCCGGGGAGGCGTAGTTCTCGCTGGCGATCAGCTTCAACGACTCCCGCTGGTCGGCCAGCTCCGCGCCGATGGCGTCGGCCACCCGGGGCTCGACGGCCCGGATCACCTCGAGCGCGCTGCGGAAGGCGGTGGATTCGGCGTTCAGCGACATGCGACCTCCAGGTGGCGTACGGAAGGCCCAGGCGCTCGGCGTGCGTCCTCATGACGGGGCCGCTTCCCGATGGTGCTCCATCCCCACGCGCCAGTCACGGCCCGCGACGATCCTACCGGGTGCCCGGCGGAGGCGTCCGGAGCACCTCCGGCGCCGCTGCCGGGCACCCGGTGCCGGATGACCTTCTGCAATACGATCGGCGGATGCTGGGGGAGGACACCGAGGGCAGTCTGGTCGCGATCAGCGACCTGCACATCGGGTACGCGGAGAACCGTGCCCTGGTCGAGGCGCTACGACCCACCTCGCCACGGGACTGGCTGATCGTCGCCGGTGACGTGGCGGACACCGTGGCCGACATCGAGTGGGCGCTCGGCCTGCTCGCCCAACGCTTCAACACCGTCATCTGGGCGCCCGGCAACCACGAACTGTGGACCCCGCCGGCCGATCCGGTGACCCTGCGCGGGGTGGCCCGCTACGAACTGCTGGTGCGGCGGTGCCGGGAGTTGGGCGTGGTCACCCCCGAGGACGACTACCGGGTGTGGCGGGGACCGGGCGGCCCCGCGCTGGTCGCGCCGCTGTTCCTGCTGTACGACTACAGCTGGCGACCGCCGGGGTTCGACACCCGGGAGGCCGCCCTGGCGGAGGCGTACGAGACCGGGATCGTCTGCACCGACGAGTTCCTGCTGCACCCCGACCCGTACCCGAGCCGGCAGGAATGGTGTGCGGCCCGGCTGGACGCGACCGCCCGCCGGTTGGCGGCCCGGGATCCGGCGCTGCCCACCGTGCTGGTCAACCACTGGCCACTGGACCGCCACCCGACCGAGGTGCTGCGCTACCCGATCTTCGCGCAGTGGTGCGGGACGGACGCCACCGCCGACTGGCACCGCCGGTTCGCCGCCGCCGCGGTCGTCTACGGGCACCTGCACATCCCGCGTACCACCTGGAAGGACGGGGTGCGGTTCGAGGAGGTCTCGGTCGGTTACCCCCGGGAGTGGCGGCCGCGCCGCCTCCCACCGGGGCGGGTGCGGCGGATTCTCCCGGCCCCGGAGGGCACCCCGCTGACCGCCTGGTGAACCACCGGCTCAGCCGGCGTCGAGGCGGGTGAGCAGCTCCTCCTCAGCCGGCGTCGAGGCGGGTGAGCAGCTCCTCGGTCACCGCGCCGAGGCGACGGGCCGCGACGGGATCGAGCGTCCGGGTCGACGGTGGCACGGGTCGACCCCGGTCGTCGGCGGTCAGGGCGTCCGACGGCGGGTCGTCGATCCACTCCACGACGGGGTGGACCGCCTTCCCGACCGGCTGGGCGAACACCGACGCCGCCCGGACCACCCCACGGACCGGTGCCGGCAGGGCGGACAGGTCGCCGCTGCGGGTGAAGCCGGGGTGGTAGAGCACGTACCGGGCCCGTGCGCCGGAGCGTGCCGCGAAGTCCACCCCGAGCAGGTCGTTGGCCCGACCGGCCTGCAACTGCGCGTCGACCATGCCGTACCCGTGGGCCAGCTGGAGGTCGTCCCAGTGGATCGACCCCCGGGTGACGCCCACCCCGGCCACGTTGACCACGACCGGCCGTTCGGCGGCGTCCAGCTGGTCGCGCAGACCGTGGCTGAGCAGGTAACGGCTCAGGTAGTACAGGGCGAAGGTCTGCTCCAGGCCCTCGTCGGTGACCACCCGCCGGGGCGACTGCCGGTTGGCGCACAGCACCAGGGCGTCCACCGCCGGCCACCGCTGCCGGATGACGTCGATGACCCGACGGGTCTCGGCCACCGACCGCAGATCCGCCCGGAGGAAGTGCACCCGGTCGGAGAGCGCCCGCACCGCCCGCCCCTTCACGGGGTTGCTTCCGATGGCGACGACCTCGTCGCCGCGCCGGAGCCGGGCTTCGAGCGTGCCCCGACCGATGCCGTCGGTGCCGCCGCTGATGACGGTGACCCGCATACCGCCCCTTCCCGTCGCCCGCCGGCACCCGTTCGGCACCGGACGTCGACCCCGCATCGTGACCGGCACAATCCTCTGCGGAGGCCGGCGACAACGGAAGAAGGCAGTGTCATGTCCGCACCGAACACGGATGTTCGTTCCCTGGTGGTGACGGCCCTGCCGACGCCGGTGCCGGCCGACGAGTACGACGGCTGCCCGGTCACCGGACTGCTGCGGCTGCTCGGCGACAAGTGGTCGATGCTGGTGCTGGCCCTGCTGGGTCGTCGGCCGTACCGCTTCAACGAACTGCACCGCGCCATCGGGGGGATCAGCCAACGCATGCTGACCCGCACCCTGCGCGGTCTGGAGTCGGCCGGGCTGGTGCTGCGCGAGGTCCATCCCACCGTCCCGCCCAGCGTCGGGTACCGGCTCACCCCGCTCGGGCAGAGCCTGCTCGGCCCGCTGTCCGGCCTCGCCGACTGGGCGGTCGACAACGAGGCCGCGCTCGCCGCCGCCCGCCGCCCGGTCGCCGCCGCGACATCGTCCGGGCCGAACCGACCGGCCGGGTGACCCCGGCCCCGCGCGGGGCGGAACCGCGAATTCCGGGCCGCGCCCACCGGTGGGTGGTGGGCTACGCGGGGCGAACCGCGAGCGCCCGCGCGTACCACGTCACGAGGGGCCCGACCGCCGGTCGGGCCCCTCGTGACGTGGTTCGGACAGAACGTGGGGGTCAGGCGGTGGTGGCGTGCCGGGCGCTCCTGACCGCCTTCGGGTCGCTGGGCGAACGGGGGGCGTCCGGGCGCAGCGCGATCATCCGCTCACCGATCTCCTGGAGCTGCTTGCGGCCGAGCGCCTCCCGCACCTTCGGGAACCACTCCTGCTCCTCCTCCTCGACGTGGTGCTCGACGTTCTCGATCAGCACCGTGGTCTTGGCGACGAAGTGGTCGTCGGCGGCGTCCATCGCGGCCAGTTCGGCGCAGAGCACGTCGGCGACGTGGTGCTCCTCGTACGACTCGAGAATGTCGTCCTCCAGGTCCGGCAGGAGCTTGCGGACCTCCGGGTACATCACCTCGTTCTCCAGGTAGGTGTGCGTCGTCAGGGCGGCCACGATCTCGTCGACCAGCTTGCGGCGGCGAGCGACCGGTCCCTCCTGCGCCTTCTCGAACTCGCGGAAGAGGCGGCGCATCTCCTTGTGGTCCTCTTTGAGCAGGACGATGGCGTCGGTGGACACGGCGGACCTCCTTGATCGGCTGACGGCAATCCCGGTACCCGGGGACGAACTGCGCAAACGGATCGCGGTCGGCGGATGTTCGACACCCTCAGACGGTGGCGATGGTGTGCGGGATCTCGTCGAGCAGCTCGCGGGCGAGGAACCCGATTCGGCCGAACCGGGGCACCAGCCGTTGCCCGCTGACCGCGTGCACCCACGCCGCCCAGCAGGCCGCCTGGGCGGGCTCCGCGCCCCGGGAGAGCAGCCCGGCGAGCAGTCCGGCCCGCACGTCGCCGCTGCCCGAGGTGCCCAGCCCGGCATCGCCGCTCTCCTCCCGCCAGCCCTGGCCGTCGGGGGTGGCGATGTGCCCGTACAGGGAGACCACCGCCTCGTACCGGCGGGCCAGTTCGCGGGACTCGGCGTCCAGGTCGTCGCCGGGGTCACGGCCGAGCAGGTGCCGGGCCTCGGTGAGGTTGGGGGTCAGCACCACCTTCCGGTCCGCGCCGACCAGCAGGTCCGGTTCGTGGCTGAGCGCGCCCAGCGCGTACGCGTCGAAGACCAGCGCGGTGTGCGGCCCGGCCGCCGACAGCACCAGGCGCAGCAGCGCGCGGGTCTGGTCGATGTCGTTGAGGCCCGGCCCGACGGTGACCACGTCGGCCCGCTCCACCAGCTCGCCGAGCCGGTCGCCCGGGTCACCGGCGACCGCGCCGTCGGCGGTCTCCGCCAGGCCCACCACCATGGCCTCGGGCACCTGGATGCTCAGCGCGGCGGCGGTGGACTCGGCGGCGGCCAGTTGGAGCACCCCGGCCCCGGCGCGCAGCGCGGCCACCCCGGCCAGCAGCACCGCGCCCGGGGTGAACCGGGAACCGCCGACGACCAGGACCGTTCCCCGGTTGTCCTTGCCGCCGGTCGGCACCGGCAGCGCCCAGTCCCGCAGCAGCCCCGGGGTGATGACCCGGGTCTCAGACCGGTTCGGCATGGATCTCGTCCTCCGTCGTGGGCGCGGTGCCCTGTGCGTGCAGGTGGGTGACGTCGTTGAAGGTGTCCGGGACGAGCCGGCCTCCGGCGCCCGCCGACCAGCCGGTCACCGAGCAGTTGGCGATCACGTGTTCCCGGGTCAGGGCCATCAGCTCCGCCTCGGTCAGCCCTTCCACCAGGTAGCGGAGCAGGAACACCAGGGCGTCGTGCCCGAACAGCAGCACCCGCCGCCCCTCGTGGTCGCGGCGCAGGTCGCCGAGGAGGGTACGCAGCCGCAGCGCCACGTCGGTCCAGGACTCGCCGCCCGGCGGCCGGTAGTAGAACTTGCCCAGCCGGTGCCGCCGGGCCGCCTCGTCCGGGAACCGGCGGGCCACCCCGTGCCCGGTGAACCCGTCGAGGATGCCCAGTTCCCGGTCGCGGAGCCGCTCGTCGACACTGGCCGGGATGCCGGTGCCGGCCAGGGCCAGCTCGGCCGTCCGCACCGCCCGCCGGTACGGCGAGACGACCGCCACGTCGGGCCGATGCCGCTGCGGCAGCCCGGCCAGCCAGCGGGCGGTGGCCCGGGCCTGCTCCTCGCCGGTGTCCGACAGGGGCACGTCGGCGTCCCGGTGGGTCAGGTCGATCAGCTCCGCGCCGTTCTGTTCGGCCGCCGAGGCGGCGACGTTCGCCGTGCTCTCACCGTGCCGGACGATCCACAGCGCCCCCAGTTCCGCCATGCCCCCATGCCTACCCCCGCCTCCACCCCGATAACCGTCCACCCGCCCCGCCCCGCCGTGGCCCGCCCCGTCCACCTGCCCCGCCCCGTCCACCCGCCCCGCCCGGCCCCGTCCACCCGCCCCGCCCGCCGTGCCGTGGCCCGCCTGACCCGCCCCACCCCGCCGTGGCCCGCCTGACCCGCCGTGGCCCGCCTGACCCGCCGTGGCCCACGCGTCGGCTCGCCATCCAGTCGGTCGGTGGCCCTGCCGCCGGGAGATCTTGGTGGCAAATGGCCCCCCTGGGGGCCAGAATCTTCCAAGATCTACAGGACTCCCGGCGGCGGAGGCGGCGCTCCCCGAGTGGGGGTGGTGGGGTGGGAGTGGTGGGGTTCGGGTGGTGGAGTGGGGCGGGGCGGGCGATACCCTGCGCGCGTGGACGGCGGGATGGACAGTGGGGTGGGCGGCGAACGGGTGGCGGCATCGCTCACCGAGTGGCTGAGCCGGCTGGAGTTCACCGACCTGGGCACCGACGAGGTGACCGCGCGGATCATCGACGCCGTGCTGGCCTGGGCCGCCGAGCAGGGCTGGCGGTCCTACCGGCGGGCGGCGAGCGTGCTGCCGCTACCGCCGCCGATGACCGACCGCCACTCGGTGCTGGACGTGGCGTGTGCCCGCCGCGACGGACCACCCGTGGTGGTCGAGGTCGACCACACCGACCGGCGGCGCACCTGGGAGAAGCTCGCGGCGGAGGCCGCCGCCGGCCGGGTCGCCCTCTGGGTGCGCTGGGGTCCGGGGAAGTTCGCCGTGCCGCCGGCTCCGATCCACCTGGTCACCTGTGAGGTGGCCCGACACGCCGGGCCGGCGGGCGCGGGCCGCCGACACAGCCGGACGACGGGTCCGGCCCGACCGGCACCCGTCCACACTGCCCGTGACGTCGACCCGGTCGTCGAGCCGCTACCGCTGCCGCCTGCCGGTTTCTGACCAGGTCGACGGCTGGCCGCGCAGCAGAGCAGGGGTAACAGGCCGGTCGAGGCGGCGGGGGTGACGCGGGGTCGACGCGCGGCTACTCGAAGCGGGTCGGGTCGCCCGCGCCGTAGCGGACGATCTCCGGCTCGTCGGTGGAGAAGTCGATCACGGTGGTGGGCAGCGTGCCGCACTCGCCGGAGTCGACCACCGCGTCGATCGCGTGGTCCAGCCGTTCCTTGATCTCCCAGCCCTGGGTCATCGGCTCGGACTCGCCGGGCAGCAGCAGGGTGCTCGACGCCAGCGGTTCACCCAGCGCCGCCAGCAGCGCCTGCGCGACCGGGTGGTCGGGGATGCGTACCCCGACGGTCTTCTTCTTCGGATGCAGCAGCCGGCGCGGCACCTCCTTGGTGGCGGGCAGGATGAACGTGTAGCTGCCCGGGGTGGCCGCCTTCAGCGACCGGAACACCGCGTTGTTGATGTGCACGAACTGGCCGAGCTGCGCGAAGTCCCGGCACACCAGAGTGAAGTGGTGCTTGCTGTCCAGCTGCCGGATCTCCCGGATCCGGTCGAGGCCGTCCCGGTTGCCGAGCTGGCAGCCCAGCGCGAAGCACGAGTCGGTCGGGTAGGCGACCAGGCCGTCGGCCCGCAGCAGGTCGACCACCCGGGCGATCGTCCGGGGCTGCGGGTTCTCCGGGTGTACGTCGAGATAGGTCGCCATGGCGGCGAGCCTAGTGGGGCAGCGGTGGCGGCTGCCGGTGAGCCCGGAGCACGTCGCGCGCCCAGGTCAGCATGTGGCATTCGCCGTCGCGGCACTGGAAGCAGCGGCGCAGTGGTGGCGGCCCGTCCGGGGCCTCGTGGTGCTGGGCCAACACCCGGTGGGTGGTCCAGATGACCAGGGCGGGCGAGATCGGTTCGTCCATCGGCATGGTCGGCCCTTTCTGGGGACAGGCAGGTCCGGGCACCGATCTCCGATCAGGCACCCGGACCGCTACCGGCAACTCAGATGACTGATCGTCATGAGCTGCCACTCACCGTAGTTATGTACAAGCATGAACGTCTAGGCACGTATCCAAAAAATCTGCCTCGTCTACGCTCGATTAGCTTCGTCTCGTGATCGATCCAGACGGGCCGGTGCCGGTCTACCGCCAGGTGGCGAACATCCTGGCCGGTCGGATCAGCAACGGTGACCTCGTGGCGCACCGGCCGATTCCGAGCGAAGCGGCGATCGTGCAGGAGTTCGGGGTGGCCCGGGGGACCGCCCGACGTGCCGTTGCGGAGCTACGCGAGCGTGGACTGGTCTACACCGTGCCGCAGCGCGGAACCTACGTCGGGCAACCCGAGGCGTAGCCCTCCGCAGGAACCCGGGACAGGTCCTAGGGTTTCATCGTGAGACTCGTAGCCCTCTCCGACATCGCGGACATGCTCGGTGGGGTGTCGCGCACCAGGGCCACCGAGATCACCAACCGCCCGACCTTCCCGCCGCCGATCGACACGGTGGCCAGCGGCAAGGTCCGGGTCTGGGACCGGGCGGCAGTCGACGCGTGGATCCGGCGGTACCGGCCGAACCAACCGCGCGGCGCGGACGACGACGAACGCTGAACGGCCCGGTCGCGATCCGGTGAGCCGGCTCCGGGTGTCGGGGGTGGCCGTTACCGTGTGAGCGTGGCGACGGCGGCCGAGGAGATCCAGGTGGGGGAGCGGCTGGTCCGCGTCTCCAGCCCCGACAAGCCGTACTTTCCCGAGCGCGGGCTGACCAAGCGGGACGTGATCGGCTACTTCCTGGCCGTCGGCGACGGCATCCTGCGCGCCCTGCGGGACCGCCCGACGATGCTGGAGCGCTGGCCGCGCGGCGTGTTCGAGGGGGCGAAGATCGGCACCCGGCAGGACAACCGGGGTGACGCCTTCTATCAGAAACGGCTGCCGGCGGGCGCTCCCGACTGGGTGCGCACGGCACATCTCACCTTCCCCAGTGGTCGCACCGCCGACGAGATCGCGCCGGGCGAGTTGGCGGTGGTGATCTGGGCGGCCAACCTCGGCACCCTGCGGTTCCACCCGTGGCCGGTGACGGCGGCCGACGTGGAGCGCCCCGACCAGCTCCGGATCGACCTCGATCCGATGCCGGGGGTCGGCTTCGACCGGGTGGTACCGGTGGCGCACGAGGTCCGGGCCTTCCTCGCCGAGCTGGGCATGGTCGGCTATCCGAAGACGACCGGCGGGCGCGGCCTGCACGTCTACCTCTCCATCGAGCCCCGGTGGAGCTTCGGCGAGTGCCGGCGCGCGGTGCTCGCCCTGGGCCACGAGCTGGGGCGTCGGCTGCCCGACCTGGTCACCACCACCTGGTGGCGCGAGCAGCGGGACCGGCCGGTCTTCATCGACTACAACCAGATGGCCCGCGACCACACGGTGACCTCGGCATACTCGATCCGGCCCACCCCGGCGGCGCTGGTGTCGGCTCCGCTGGACTGGTCCGAGCTGGACGACGCCCGGCCGGAGGACTTCGACGTGCTGAGCATGCCGGCCCGGTTCGCCGAGCGCGGTGACCCGCACGCCGGCTTGGACGGCGACCGCTACTCGCTGGAGCCGCTGCTGGCGTTGGCCGACCGCGCCGGCCTGGCCGCCCCGCCGGAACGCTGACGAGCCGCCCGGTCGGCCGATCAGGCCCAGGGGCTGCCGGCCCCGTCGAACTCGTCGAAGACCAGCCAGGTCCGGGTGGAGAGCACCCCGACGATGCCCTGCACCCGGCTCAGCACCACGTCCCGCAGGGTGGCGTTGTCCGGCGCGCGGACCAGGGCCAGCACGTCGTGCTCCCCGCTGAGCAGCGCCACGTGCTCGATGTAGCGCACCCGGGCCAGCTCCGCCGACACCTCCCGCCAGGTGTTCTGCTGGATGGTCAGCGAGATGTACGCCGAGGTGCCCAGCCCGGCCGGCTCGGGCGCCACCCGGGCCCGGAACCCGGTGATCACCCCGTCCCGCAGCAGCCGCTCCACCCGGGCGTACGCGTTGGTGCGCGAGACGTGCACCCGCTCGGCGAGCGTACGCATGGACAGCCGGCCGTCCCGGGTCAGCTCGTCGAGGACCCGTCGGTCCACCTCGTCCAGCGGGGTGACCGAACGTCCCGTTCCGCCCGGCGGGCCCGGCTGTGGGCTGGTCTGCTGGCTCATCAGATACTCCCCGGTAGGCCAATCGTCCCGCGTTCACCACGGATGTTGAGTCAATCATCCAACCGCAGGAGCATAGGGCCACCACACGTCCAGGAGGTCCCCGCCGTGACGACCACACCCCAGGCGGTCCGCAGGGCATCCCCGCGTACCCGTCGACCGGCCACCCCGGTCGCCCCCGACCCCACCGCCGGCCTGCTCCCGCAGACCGAGCCGGTACGGCTGCTCGCCCCCGACGGCACCCCGCTGCCGCCCCGCGCCGACCTGCCCGAGCCCTCCGTCGGGGTACTGCGTGAGATGTACCGCCGGATGGTCGTCGGCCGCCGCTTCGACGCGCAGGCCACCGCGCTGACCAAGCAGGGGCGGCTCGCCGTCTACCCGTCCTCGCGGGGACAGGAGGCCTGCCAGGTCGGCGCGGTGCTCGCGTTGCGCGACGACGACTGGGTCTTCCCCACCTACCGGGAGTCGATGGCGCTGACCGCCCGGGGCATCGACCCGGTCGAGGTGCTGACCCTGCTCCGTGGCGACTGGCACTGCGGCTACGACCCGACGGTGGTGCGCACCGCGCCGCAGTGCACCCCGCTGGCGACCCAGTGCGTGCACGCCGCCGGGCTGGCCTACGGGGAGTCCTACCAGGGGCGGGACACCGTGGCGTTGGCGTTCATCGGGGACGGGGCGACCAGCGAGGGCGACTTCCACGAGGGGCTGAACTTCGCCGCCGTGTTCAAGGCCCCGGTCGTCTACTTCGTGCAGAACAACAAGTACGCGATCAGCGTGCCGCTGTCCCGGCAGACCGCCGCGCCGAGCCTGGCCTACAAGGGCGTCGGCTACGGGGTGCCCAGCGAGCAGGTCGACGGCAACGACCCGGTGGCCGTCCTCGCGGTGCTCACCCGGGCGGTGGCGCACGCCCGCGCCGGACACGGGCCGTACCTGGTCGAGGCGCACACCTACCGGATGGAGGCGCACACCAACGCCGACGACGCCAGCCGCTACCGGGATCCCGACGAGGTCGAGGCGTGGCGCGACCGCGATCCGGTGGCCCGGCTGGAGGCGTACCTGCGCAGCCGGGGTGAGCTGGACGACGCGGCCGTCTCGGCGGTCGCCGCCGAGGCCGAGCGCTACGCCGCCGACCTGCGGGACCGGATGAACGCGCAGCCCGCCGTCGACCCGCTGAGCCTGTTCGACCACGTCTTCGCCGAGCCGACCCCGCAACTGGTCGAGCAGCGGGAGATGGTCCGGGCCGAGCTGGCCGCCGACGCGGAAGGGGACGCCTGATGGCCACCATGACCATGGCGAAGGCGCTCAACGCCGCGCTGGCCGACGCGATGCTCGACGACGAGCGGGTGCTCGTCTTCGGCGAGGACGTCGGGCAGCTCGGCGGGGTCTTCCGGATCACCGACGGGTTGCAGGCCCGGTTCGGTGACAAGCGGTGCTTCGACACCCCGCTCGCCGAGGCCGGCATCGTCGGGTTCGCCGTCGGCCTGGCCATGTCCGGGCTGCGGCCGGTGGTCGAGATGCAGTTCGACGCGTTCGCCTACCCGGCGTTCGAGCAGATCGCCTCGCACGTGGCGAAGCTGCGCAACCGCACCCGGGGCGCGCTGAGCGTGCCGATGGTCATCCGGGTGCCGTACGCCGGTGGGATCGGCGGGGTGGAGCACCACTGCGACTCGTCCGAGGCGTACTACGCGCACACCCCCGGCCTGAAGGTGGTGACCCCGGCGACGGTCGAGGACGCGTACTCGCTGCTGCGGGAGGCGATCGCCGACCCGGACCCGGTGGTGTTCCTGGAGCCCAAGAAGCTCTACTTCGCCAGCGGCGAGGCCGAGTTGCCGGCCCGTACCGCGCCGTTCGGCCGGGCCGTGGTCCGTCGGCCCGGCACCGACGCCACCCTGGTCGCGTACGGCCCGGCGGTGCCGGTCGCGCTGGAGGCCGCCGAGGCGGCCCGGGACGAGGGCTGGGACCTCGAGGTGGTCGACGTGCGGACCATCGTGCCGTTCGACGACGCCACCGTCACCGCCTCGGTCCGCCGCACCGGCCGGTGCCTGGTGGTCACCGAGGCGCAGGGCTTCGCCGGGGTCGGCGCGGAGATCGCCGCCCGGGTGCAGGAACGCTGCTTCCACGCCCTGCACGCCCCGGTGCTGCGGGTGTCCGGGCTGGACATCCCCTACCCGGCACCGATGCTGGAGCACACCCACCTACCCGGGGTGGACCGGGTCCTCGACACCGTGGCCCGCCTCCAGTGGGACGACCGGCCCGACCCGCGCTGGGTGGCCCAGGGGAGCGCGGCGTGAGCGCCCGCACCGCCACCGGCACCCGGGTCTTCCTCCTGCCCGACCTGGGCGAGGGGCTCAGCGAGGCCGAGATCGTCGAGTGGAAGGTCGCCGTCGGTGACCTGGTCACCGTGGACCAGAGCGTGGTGGAGGTGGAGACCGCCAAGGCCGTGGTCGACGTGCCCTGCCCGTACGCCGGACGGGTGGTCGCCCTGCACGGCGCGGCCGGCGAGACGCGTCCGGTCGGCCAACCGCTGATCACGATCGCGCCGGTCGACGGCGGCGACGAGCCCGCCGGACACGCCACCTACCGCGAGGAGGAGCGGGCCGGCTCCGGCAACGTCCTGATCGGGTACGGCACCGGCCACGGCGGCAACCGGCGGCGGCGACGTCCCCGGCTGACCCTGGCGCCGGAGCCGGCCGCCGAGGCTGCCGTGCCCCCCGCCCCCGGGGGGACGGCCGGCCCGTCGTCCCCGCCGAGGCTCCCGGCCGACGCGGGTGGGGACGACCCGGTCTCCGGGATGTCCACCGACGGCGTCGTCGCGCCGGCCGGGGACGGCACCGCGCCGGCCGGGGACGGCACCGCGCCGGCCGGCGGGACGGCACCCCTGGTCATCTCGCCGATCGTGCGGCGGCTCGCCCGCGAGCACGGGGTGGACCTGACCGGGCTGCGCGGTACCGGCCCCGGCGGCGTGGTCCGCCGGGCCGACGTGGAGGCCGCCCTGGCCACCGCGCCGCAGCGGCACACCGGCGACCCGGGCCGGCCCGCCGCCGTCGCGGACCCGGCCCCGGCGACGCACGTCGGGCCGGCCCCGGCCGACGCGTCCGACGTGGTCATCCCGCTGACCGGCATCCGCCGGGTGATCGCCGACAAGCTCTCCCGCAGCCGCCGGGAGATCCCCGAGGTGACCATCTGGGTCGACGCGGACGCCACCGCGCTGCTGGCGACCCGGGCGGCGATCAACGCGGCCACCCCGGCCACCCCGGTCAGCGTGCTGGCCCTGCTGGCCCGGATCTGCCTCAGCGGGCTGCGGCGGTTCCCGCAGCTCAACGCGCACGTCGACACCGAGGGGCAGCGGATCGTCCAGTCGGCCGGGGTGCATCTGGGCATCGCCGCACAGACCGACCGGGGCCTGCTCGTCCCGGTGCTGCGCGACGCCCAGCGGCTCACCACCCGGGAGCTGGCCGCCGCCCTGGCCGAGACCACCGCCGCCGCCCGCGCCGGCACCCTGCCGCCGGCCCGGCTCACCGGTGGCACCTTCACCCTGAACAACTACGGCGTGTTCGGAGTGGACGGTTCCACCCCGATCATCAACCATCCGGAGGCCGCGCTGCTGGGGGTCGGACGGATCGTGGACAAGCCGTGGGTGGTCGACGGGCAGCTGGCGGTCCGCAAGGTCACCCAGCTCAGCCTGACCTTCGACCACCGGGTCTGCGACGGCGGGGTGGCCGGTGGTTTTCTGCGGCACGTCGCCGACTGCGTCGAGCAGCCGGCGCTGCTGGTGGCGAACGTCTGAGCGGTACGCCCGGAGCCGGTCACCCCTGGGCGGGGTGGCCGGCTCCGTCGTTGCGCCGGGCGTTCGTCCGCTTCGTCCGGACCGGCGGGTCGCGGTGGGGTTTTCCGGTCGGCGGGCCGGGAAACCGCCGTCGGTCGTGGCCATGCCACATCGGTCGTGGCGGCCCTGTGCCGGTCGTGGCCGCACCGGGTCGGTCGTGGCCGTGCCGCCGAGAGGAGTTCCCCGTGCCGTACCAGGGTCTGCCCGTCGCCCTGCGGGACCGCCGCCCGCCCGTCGCTGGTGCGCCGCTGTGGTGCGACGCCCACGACTACGGCCTGACCGGTGACGGGGTGACCAACGACCAGCCGGCGCTGGCCGCCCTGGTGGACCGGCTCGGTGCCGGCTACGCGGCCGACGGGCGGGCGCGGGTGATCTGGTGCCCGCCGGGCATCTACTCCATCCGGGACGCCGGCACGGTGTGGCGCAGCGGGGTGTCGCTGATCGGTGCCGGCCCGGCCGCCACCCGGTTCCTGCTCAGCAACGAGGGCAACCGTAGCGACCCGACCCCGTTGGCGTTCTGGACGGTGCTCCAGCACGGCGCGGACCGGGACCGGCACATCGCCGACTGCACCTTCGCCGACTTCGAGATCGACGGCTCCGGGGTGGCGATGGCCGAGTACAGCTACCTGGCCAAGGGCCTGGGCCTGCAATACGTGGTGCGCGGGGTGTTCCGCAACCTCTACATCCACCACACCGGGGCCAGCGGGCTGGGCTGCGACTTCCTCCAGGATACCCTGATCGACGGGGTGGTGGTGGTCGGCTGTGGCCGGCTGGACAACGGCGAGCAGATGGGCGGCGCGGGCATCGGCATCGGCATCGGCGGTTGGGGCGACATGGAGCGGCTGACCATCGCCAACTGCACCGCCCTGGCCAACGGCACCAACGGCATCTTCCTCGAACTCCAGAAGGACTACTGGACGCCGCCGCGCGGCTACCGGATCGTGGGCTGCCACAGCCAGGGCAACCGGTTCGGCATCTCCGACTGGGGCGCCGACGGGCTGATCGTCACCGGCTGCACGATGACCGGCAACCTGGAGGCCGGCTACGACGTCTCGGGCAACGGCACCGCCGGCATCGCCGGACGCGGTGGCCTGCTCACCGACTGCGTGATCGACGGCAACGTGGGCGACGGGATCAGCGTGGGCAACACCCCGGGGCCGTACACGGTGCGTGGCAACCGGATCAGCGGCAACGGCGGGTACGGCTACCACCAGCACGATCTGGGCCGGGCCTACCCGCACCCGGCGCAGGACGTCGTGGTGGAGAGCAACGAGTTCTGGGGTAACGGCCTGGACGCGATCCGGGTGGACCGCCCGATGACCGACGCGATGGTGCTCGACAACCGGATCCGCAACAACGGCCGGCAGTGCGCGCAGGCGTCCCGTGGTGGCGGTGAGTCGGTCCGCTACGCCGAACGGTCCCTGGTCGACCGCTCGGCGACCTGGGCGCCGGACAGCCACCGGGGCAAGGTGCTGCGGGTCGGCCGGCGGGTGGCGGTGGTGGCCACCAACACCGGCACCGAGCTGCACCTCGCCCCGGTCCGCCCCGACGCCGTCACCGCCTGGAGCGGGGACACGCCGCTGCCGGGCACCCCGTACGAGTTGCCGGCCGCACCGCCGACCCGGGCCGGCATCGCGATCGACGCGGCGTTCGACGGCGCGACGGTGCGGGGCAACCGGGTCTGGGACAACCACGACGAGCGCACCCAGACGCACGGTCTCTGGATCACCGGCCGGGGCAGTTGTGTCGGTTGCCGGGTCGAGGACAACGACCTGGCCGGCAACGCGGTGGCGGCGCTCCGCCTGGACACCCCGCCGGTCGGTGGCCGTTGGCTGCGCAACCACGGTGACCAGGACTGGGACTGACGATCCGTGCCGCCCCGGCACGGGCGATCCCGGACATCGGCGTCACTGCGCCCCGTCCGACATCGCGGGGGTCGATATGCCCGCCGTCGGCCGACCGGTTCCCCGGAAAGCCCGACCCGGCCCGAGAAACGCCGTACAGAATGTGGCCAAGGGGACTGGGAAATGGGGGACGGAATATGGACCTGAGGCGGCGATTGACGCTCCTGACGGTGACCATCGCAGCCGCGCCGTTGGCCCTCGGCGGGTGCACCGCCGAGCGGGAGCGGGCAGCCGGGGCGGCCCCCGGCGGGGCGTCCGGTCCCACGGTGTCGGTGACGCCCGCCGACCGGGCGAAGGACGTGCCGGTCAGCGCCGAGGTCGGCACCGTCGTGCAGCACGGGCGGGTGACCAGCGTGAAGCTCACCGACGACAAGGGGAAGGCTGTCGCCGGGGAGCCTAGGGAGGACGGGTCGAGCTGGGTGCCGGCGGCCCCGCTGGGCGGCGGCCGGACCTACACCGCCGAGGTGACCGCGACCGGTGACGCGGGCCGGACGACCGTCGGGCGCACCACGTTCACCACGGCGACGAATACGAACCGGCAGGCGTTGACCAGTGTGCTCTATTTCGCCGGTAACCAGACGTACGGCACCGCGATGCCGGTGACGGTGGCTTTCGAACCGGCAATTCCCCGCGAGGCCCGGGCGGCCGTGCAGCGACGATTGTTCGTGAAGACCGATCCGCCGCAGCCGGGCACCTGGTCGTGGCTGGAGGACGGCAGCCAGGTCTACTACCGCGCGCCCGACTTCTGGCGCAGCGGGACGACGATCAGTGTCCGGTCCGCGCTGGAGGGGCTGCCGATCGGCAAGGAGTACGTCGGTGACGCCGACCGGCGGTCCACCTCGAAGATCGGCCGGCAGGTCGCCCTGGACATCGACAACGCCACCAAGCAGATGTCGGTCTTCCAGGACGGCAGGCTGGTCCGCAGGATCCCGGTCAGCCTGGGCAAGCCGAGCACGCCGAGTTCCAGCGGCAAGATGGTGATCATGGAGAAGCACCAGCAGACCCGGTTCGACACCCGGGGTGAGCCCGACGGCGGCTACGTGGTCGACGTCGAGGACGCCCAGCGCCTCACCTGGGGCGGCGAGTTCATCCACGCCGCACCCTGGTCGGAGGGGGACCAGGGGTACACCAACGTCTCGCACGGGTGCGCCAACGTCTCGTCCACCGCCGCCGACTGGCTGATGGGTGTCACCCAGGTCGGCGACCTGGTCACCGTGAAGGGCACCGAGGTGCCGCTGCGGCCGGGCAACGGCTGGACGGCCTGGAACACCGACTGGGCCGAGTTCGCCCGGGGCAGCGCGCTGCCCGTACCGCCGGGCCTGAAGCCGGCGGCCCCCACCAGCCCGTCGCACCCGGGGGCGGTCGCCGGCGGTTCGTCGCCCGCGCCGTCGCCCAGCGGCGGCTGACACCGGCCGGGGAGGACCGATCGGGTAGGTACGCCCGGTCCGCCGTCACCGGCGGCCGGTCGTACCGCCTCCCGTCCGGGTCCGTGCGCCTTACGGGCTGCTCGGGTGCGGCGGCGCGTGGCCGGCGGCCCTCCACCCTGAGGAGGAGTAGGGGTCGGCTCCGGGGCGACCCTGGGACTACCCGGAGACCCGCCCTGGGCAGGGCGGAAATGTCAGGGACTGGGGCTAGATTCGGGGCATGACGAAGGGCGAGGACGACCGCTTCCACGTGCGGCTCAGGGTGGCCGACGACGTGGCCGAGCTGCGCGCGGTCGGCGAGATCGACATCGCCACCGTCGGCGCGTTCCGGGCGGCGCTCTGGGCCGCGCCGGCCCGTCCGGTGCTCCGGCTCGACCTCTCCGGCGTGCGGCTGCTCTCCGCCGCCGGGGTGCGGGCGCTGGTCGCCGCCCACCTCAGGGTGCGGGCCCGCGGTGGTGAGCTGGTGGTGGTCGACCCCGATCCGGTGGTCGCCCGGGTGCTGCGGGCCACCGGACTGCACCGCATCATCGCGGTCCGGCACGGTGACCTCCCGGTCGAGGTCACGCGCCGCCCCCTGGCCGCCTGCGCCTGACCGGCCCCGCGTCCGCCTCCGGCCCGCGTCCGCCTCCGGCCCGCGCCGATTCCGGCCCGTGCCGTGAACGGTGCGCGGCCCGGCCGAGGGTGGCCCCGGGCAGTCGGGCACGGGGTCCGGGCAGGCGTGCGGGCGGGGCCGCCGGACAATGCCGGCGACCCCACCGACGGTCAGCGGACGCCGAGCAGGTCGACGACGAAGACCAGGGTCTCGTTCGGCTTGATGACGCCGCCCGCGCCCCGGCTGCCGTAGCCCAGGTGCGGCGGGATGGTGAGCCGGCGACGGCCGCCGACCTTCATGCCCACCACGCCCCGGTCCCAGCCGGCGATGACCCGGCCGCCGCCGAGCGGGAACTCGAAGGCCTCGCCCCGGTTCCAGGAGGCGTCGAACTCGCGGCCGGTGGAGTGGGACACCCCGACGTAGTGCACGTTGGCCAGTTGACCCGGCTGGGCCTCGGGACCGTCGCCGACCGTGAGGTCCTCGATCACGAGGTCGGCCGGCGGGGCGCCCTCGATCGGACCGATCTCCGGCTTGCCTGCCTGGGGCGTGTTCATTGCTGATCTCCTCCGTCGTCGCACGATCGTCCGGTCGGTGTCGATCCTGCCCGATCGTGACGGGCCGATTCCCGGCGGTCCCGGGACCGGGATTCCCGACCGGGGACGGACGCACGGCCAGGGGCGCCACCTCGATGGTGGCGCCCCTGGCCGTGCGGTCGGTCACCTGAGCCAGCCGAACCGGCGCACCAGTGGGAGCGTGGCCCAGACCCGGCCGAGACCGAGGGTGTTCCCCGCGCCGACCAGGGCGAGACCGGCCAGCACCGCGGCGTAGATCAGGTGGTCGTCCATGAAGGGGTTGTTCTCGGGAGGCAGGACGGCGGTCCACATCAGCACCATGAGCAGGCCACCGGCGGCCGCGGCGAGCCGCATCCCGATGCCGAGCAGCAGGGCCACCCCGATGCCGGCCAGGCCGGTCATGAACAGCCAGTCGGCCCAGGCCGCTCCAGCGATGTCCTGGTAGAGACCCTGGAACGGGCCTTTGGCACCGAAGGCGAGGAAGCCCTTCGTCGGGCTGCCGCCGTTGATCCAGGCGTTCTTCGTCGCGGTCTCGTGGCCGAGGCCGAACAGCTTGTCCAGGAAGGCCCAGAGGAAGATCCAGCCGAGGGCGATCCGGGTTCCCGCCCAGACGTACCGGGCGGCGCGCTGCCGGGTGGTCTCGGTGCCCGCCACCGGTGCGATGGTCCCGGCGGTGGTGTTCCGCTCGATCGTCGCGGTCATGGTCTCCACGTCCCTTCTCTGCCTGGCACCGCACTTCCCGGTGGCAGTTCCATTCCACGCCGACGGCGGCCGTCCCGGCAGGGCCGACCGGTCCGTGCCGGGACGGGACCTAAGTCCCCTGGTGGCGGTCTCCCGGCGGGACCTTCGGCCCCGCCGGTCCCGGTCCGTCCGCCTCTGCCCCGGCCGGCCGCGGCGGCCCTAGCGTCGGCCGGGAGAGCCCCGAGGAGGTCGTGATGAGGACGTGGCAGGTGGAGGACGTGATGACCCGGGAGGTCGCCACGGTGGGGGAGGAGACCCCCTACCGGGCGATCGTCGACGTGCTGGTCCGCCGGGGCATCAGCGCGGTGCCGGTGGTGGACGGGTTCCGCCGCGTGCTGGGGGTCGTGTCCGAGGCGGACCTGCTGCACAAGGTGGAGCACTCCGGGGCGCAGGAGGAGCGGCGGGTCTTCGCCGGGCGACGACGTCGGGTCTCCCGGGAGAAGGCGGAGGCGCTGCTGGCGGGGGAGCTGATGACCGCGCCGGCCGCCACCACCCACCCCGGGGCGTCCCTGCCGGCGGCGGCCCGGCTGATGGACCGGGAGGCCGTCAAGCGGCTGCCGGTCCTCGACGACCTGGGCCGGCTGGTCGGCATCGTCACCCGCGGCGACCTGCTCCGGGTGCACCTGCGCACCGACGCCGAGATCCGCCAGGACGTGGTGCAGGAGGTGCTGCGACGGGTGTTGGCGGTCCGGGACGGGTTGGTCACCGTGCGGGTCCGCGACGGCGCGGTGACGCTGGACGGCCGGCTGGACCGGCGGACCGCCGCCGAACTGGCGGTGAAGCTCGCCGGTCAGGTCAGCGGGGTGGTCCAGGTCACCAGCACGATCGGGTACGACCTGGACGACCGGGCCACGGCACCACGGACGGCGGGCGGGGTGACCCCGGTGGCCTGAGTCCGCCGCCACCGCACCGGCCGTCGCCCGGACGGCGGGCGGTGGGTCACCGCCCCGGCCTCACCGCCCGCCCGCGAGCTGGGCGGTGAGCAGGGCGGGGGCCGCCGCGAGGGACGGACCGTACCAGGTGAGATGCCGGCCGGAGACCAGCGCGTACGGGACGCCGGGGAAGGCGTCCGGTCCGTCCTCGGCGGTGAAGGCGTACGGCTCGTCGGGGAGCACCACCAGGTCGGGCCGGCGGGACCGCAGCGCGTCGAGGTCGGGTCGCGGGTAGCGCTCGGGGTCGTCGTCGTACAGGTTGACCACGCCGAGCCGGCGCAGCACGTCCCCGGCGAACGTGTCCCCGCCGAGCACCACCCACGGGCGACGCCACACCGGCACCACGGCCCGGCGGATCCGGGATCCGACGGCGGGGTCGGCCCAGGCCCGGCGGGCGTCGGTCAGCCAGCCCGGCTCCCCGGTCACTCCCAGCGCGGCGAGCACCCCGGCCAGCTCGTCCAGGGCCTGCGGCACGGTCCGCGGGTAGGTGACCAGCACCGCGACGCCGGCCGCGGTGAGCGCTTCCGCGTCGGCCCGCCGGTTCTCCTCCACGTTGAGCAGCACCAGGTCCGGCCGCAGCGCCAGGACCCGGTCCAGGTCGGGGTACTTGCTGCCGCCGACCCTGGCCACGTCCAGCCCGGCCGGGTGCACACACCAGTCGGTCGCGCCGACCAGCATCTCCGGCACGGTCGCCGCCACCGCCTCGGTCAGCGACGGCACCAACGAGACCACCCGCATCCCGGTGTCCCCCTGCTCAGTGCGCGGCGCTCGCGACGGCCTCCCGGGCCACCGTGGCCACCGGGACGCCCTCCCGGGCCGCCCAGTCGACGGCGTGCCGGACGTCGGCCACCGGCAGCGGCCGCCGGTCGGTCACCGTGACCGCCGTGTGCACCGCGAAGGACACGAACGGGTACGACCGGGCCAACCCGGCCACCGAGGTGTGCACCCGGCTCGCCACCGCCAGCGCCTCCTGCCGGTTCAGCGACGGCAGGATCAGCAGGTACTCGTCGGGGGCGAGGCGGACCGCCCGGTCGACCGGGCGCAGCGGCGCGGTCAACGCGGCGATCACCGCCTGCGCCTCCCGGGCCGCGCTGCGCCGTCCGAAGCGCTCCGGGGCACCGGCCGGCTCACCGACCCGTACCCCGATCAGCGCCACCGGCAGGGTGCCGGCGGCGGTCACCCCGTCCGTCCCCGCCCAGTGGCGCAGCGTCGGCTCGTCGACCAGCCCCGGTGCGCCCTCCTCCGGCTCGCCGCCCCGCCCCGGTCCACCGTGGTGGGCGCGGTCCACCCGTCCGGCCATCAGCCGCAACGCCGCCTCGGCCCGGCTCTCCCCGGGAGTCGCCGGCAGGTCCCGGACCCGGCGCAGCACCTGGTCGATCGCGGTCAGCGCGGTCGGCGGCAGCCGGTCGCCGAGCTGCGCCCGCAGCCGGATCACCTCGTGCAGCGCCTCGTCCCGCCGGAACCCCCAGCGGCCGGAGAAGAGCCGCCCCTCCTCCAGGGTGCCGGCCACCGCCACCTCCCGCCGGTCCCGGGCCACCAGGCTGGCCCCGAACCGGGGGGTCAACGCGACCACGCTCCACTCCTGGGCCAGTTCCTCGGTCTCCGCCAGCGCCACCGCGTACCCACCGGGCGGCAGCTCCGGTGGTGTCTCCCCGACCAGCCCGACCACGGTGACCGCCGCGCCCGCGGCGATCCTGCGGTAGCGGTCCCGCTCCCGCAGGAAGTACGGCATCCGTTGGAACAGGGCGATCACCACCAGCGGGCCGTCCTCGGCGGTGGCCAGCGCCGACCGCTCGATGGCGTGGGAGACCGTGACGAGACTCCGTTTGGTCAACAGTTGGGGGGCCGGTCCGTCGTGCAGCACCCCGTGAGCGTAGAGACACCGGTCGGTGCCCGCACGTGCCGCCCGGTGCCGGCTGTACCGGCGAGGCGGGAGCCGGGTCCGGCGTCCTAGACTCCTCCGGTCACCCTTCCCGCCACGGACGGACCGACCCGACGATGACGCGTACCGCCACCGACGACGCCCGGCTGCGGCCGGTGCCGGCCGGTGCCACGCCGCTGGTCGTCCGGGCCGGCCAGGCGGTGTACGGCGCCCGCCGCCTCGGTGACCTGGTGTCGCGGCGGCCGGCCGGGGTCACCGGGCACCAGTGGAGCTCGGCCGTGCGGGAGGAGTTCGACCACGTCGTCTGCGCCGCCGGCACCGGCGTGCCGTTGTTCGTCGTGACCGTCGGCCCCGTCGCGGCGGCCGGTTCGGCGCGGCAGCGGGCCGAGCGGACGTGTGCGGCGGTGTGCGCGGCGGTCGGGCTGCCGGTGCTGCGGATCGGTTCGCCGACGTTGCGGGCCGCCGGACACGGCCGGCGGATCGTCACGTACGTGATCGACGCGCGTGCCTACACCGCCGGAGCGACCCCGGACGACCCGGACGACGCCCGGGTCGACTACCGCGACATCGTCGGTCGGCTGCCGGACGGGCGCACCGGCCCGGTCAACGACCTCGGCGCCCTGTCCCGGGCGGCGGCCGTCGAGGCGTACGTGTCCCGGCGGCTCAGTGACCCGATCGTGCGCGGACTGCACGTGCGCTGGCACGGTGGGGTGGCCGAAGGCTGGAGCTGGGTCGAGGTGCGGCCCGGTCGGTGCCTGGTGGAACGGGTCACCGTGCACGGCACCCGGCTGAACTGCGGGGTGGACCCCGGTCGGCTCGCCGAGGACCTCGCGGCGATGGCGGTGGGCGACTGGCTGGCCGGCGTCGGATATGACGACGTCACCCTGCTCGACCGGGATGAACTGCGACGACAGATCCGCGCCCTGCGGGACCGGCGCGACGAGTTGAGCACGCCGTTCGCCTTCGACCATCTCTGTGTGGACTGACCCACCGTAACGACCCGCCGTCATTTACCGGCGACGGTTGGTGACATTCCGGCCCGTCCGGAAATCAGTCCCGGATCCTTCGGATCACGTTGAACCTTCGCCCGGGCCGGCCCGTACCTAAGCGGGAATGGACAGGATCTTCCCAGCCGCGCCACCCGACGCGGCGGACGGTGCGGAAAGGCATCGTCGGCCATCGACGTGCGACCGGAACGTCGCAGTGCCCCTGGACGGGGGCGACGGACCCAAATGGGCGTCTCCTCGTCGGGGACACGAGTCAGGTACCGGATCGAGAAGGAGAGCAATTCGATGCGCAGGTCCACAGGGGCACGCCGGTCATCCGGTAACGCGCGGAGCAAGCGGCTGCTGGCGGCGGTCGGTGCGCTCGTCGTCTTCGGCGGTATCGCCGCCGTCACCCAGATCTCATCGGCCGGGGACAAGCCGCGGCAGCAGACCCGCAACGTCTCGTCGGCCTGCGTCGCACCGAGCCCCGGTGCCACCTCGCCGAGCGGGCGCGGCAGCACCACCCAGACGTGGCAGAACGGTCGCTGGGTTCGTAACCACTGGGGTGACGGGCAGATGTCCGTGGCCGAGTGCCAGGCGGTCAAGGCCGGCAACGCCCCGGTGACCACGCTGGCCTCGACGGTGGCCTGCCCCGAGGTCACCCCTCGGCTGCCGCAGATCCCGGCCCAGGCCAAGGCCGAGGTGGACAAGGAACTCGCCCTGCTCAAGACCCAGATCGACGACGCCAACAAGCGGTTGGCCGCCGAGGGGCGCAACGGGCAGGCGTTCATCAACAACGCCATCCTCGGCCCGCTGGCGGACAAGCGCCGGTCGGCGTTGAACCGGATCGCCACCGCGATCGGCCGGTTCGCCCAGCGTCCGCAGGGCCTGGAGCAGCTCGCCGGCTGCCAGGTGGCGGCGGCCAACAACGGTGGCAACAACGGTGGCCAGAACGGCAACAACGGCGGTCAGAACGGGAACAACGGCAACAACGGCGGTCAGAACGGGAACAACGGCGGCCAGAACAACAACGGCAACAACGGCAACGCCCTGGGCGTGCTCGCCAAGGACTGCGCCAACAGCCGGTTGCAGCCGCACGACGGCTTCCAGAACGGCAACCGCTGCGTCAGCACCGCGTTCGGCGAGGTCGGTGCGGCGGCCAACAACCCGTCGCTGCTGATCACGCAGTTCCCGAACCAGGTGCAGCGCAACCAGGCGTTCAGCCTGAAGGTCTCCACCCGCAACCTGGTCCGGGACCGGTTCCTGGCGGCCGGCCAGGGTGGCTACTACCTGGAGAGCTCGGTGCTCAACGGGCAGGGCCTGACCCGTGGTCACTTCCACACCGCCTGCCGGATGCTGCAGAACACCAACCAGGCGCCGTCCAACCCGCAGGACGTTCCGGCGTTCTTCGTGGCCACCGAGGACGGTAAGGGTGGCAACCAGTCCGACGACGTGACCATCCAGATCCCGGGCCTGCCGCAGTCGGGTACGGCGCAGTGCGCGGTCTGGGCCGGTGACGGCTCGCACCGGGTGCCGATGATGGAGCGGGCCAACCAGACCCCGGCCTTCGACGTGGTGCGTATCCGGGTCAACTGACCGACAGGGTCGACGGCTGCGGGCCGTCCCGGGGGAGAGCCCCGGGGCGGCCCGCAGCTCTGTGTTTCCCGGGGTGGGCGGCCGGCAAGGGTTTTCGCCGTCCCGCCGCTGGGTGGAAATTGTGTACAGCGCGAAATGCGCCGGGGTCACGCTGATATCCCAGCGTGACCCCGGCGCACCCGATCGTGAGCCGACCTGGCGGTCAGCGGTTCTTCCACGCCTCCACGACCGAGACCGGGATGCGGCCGCGCTCGGAAATCTCGTGGCCGTTCTTGGTGGCCCATTCCCGGATCGCCCGGTTCTGCTCGCGATCCATTCCCGAGACACCGGCCCGCGCGGGGCGGCGAGCCGGCCGGCCCGCCTCGACCGCACCGCGCCCCATTCGACGGCCAGCGGTGATGTAGGCGTCCAGCGCCTTGCGCAGCACCCCCGCGTTCTCGTCGGAGAGGTCGATGGTGTACGCCGCCCCGTCCAGGCTGAACTCGACGGTCCGATCGGCCTTTCCGCCGTCGAGGTCGTCGGTCAGAACGGTGATTACTTTCCTTGCCATCGCCATTACTCCCTGTGTTGAGCGGGGTGTGCTAAGAGTTTGACGTATCTGACGGCAAATCCGCAACAATATGCCTCTCCTTCATTTGGCGGGTCGCGCCAATCCTGGGAAATCCCGCACCGGGCAATGCTGGGCACTGCGGGCGGTGACGGCCGGGATGTGTCCTGGGTCACAAGGCGGAACACAGGGCACGGTTTGTGACTTGAGTGAGACACGCTCAACTAGACCCGATGGCAGGTGTCCGATGGCAACCCTTCCGGTACTTCCCCTCACCGACGTCGTCCTGCTGCCCGGCATGGTCATCCCGGTGACCCTGGACCCGACGACCCAGTCCGCCGTGGACGCGGCGCGGGCCAGCGGCGACCAGACTCTGCTCGCCGTGCCGCGCATCGACGGCGAGTACGGCCCCGTCGGCACGATCGCCACCATCGAGAAGGTGGGCCGGCTCCCCGACGGTGAACCCGCCGCCGTGGTGCGCGGTCTGGCCCGGGCCCGGATCGGCTCCGGGGTTCCCGGCCCCGGCGCGGCCCTCTGGGTGGAGGCCACCCGACTCGACGAACCCGCTCCCGCCGGTCGCGCCCGCGACCTGGCCCGGGAGTACCGCGCCCTGATGACCTCGGTGCTCCAGCAGCGGGGCGCCTGGCAGGTCATCGACGCGATGGAACGGATGACCGACCTGTCCGAACTCGCCGACGCGGCCGGCTACGCCCCGTGGCTCAGCCTGCTGCAGAAGACCGCCCTGCTCGCCGCGCCCGACGTCACCGCCCGGCTGGAACTCCTGGTCGGCTGGGTGAAGGAGCACCTGGCCGAGCAGGAGGTGACCGAGCAGATCAACAGCGACGTCCGGGAGGGACTGGAGAAGTCCCAGCGGGAGTTCCTGCTCCGCCAGCAGCTCGCCGCGATCCGCAAGGAACTGGGCGAGGACGAGCCGGACGGCTCCGCCGACTACCGTTCCCGGGTGGAGTCCGCCGACCTGCCGGACAAGGTCCGCGAGGCGGCGCTGCGCGAGGTCGGCAAGCTGGAGCGGGCCAGCGACGCCTCCCCGGAGGCCGGCTGGATCCGGACCTGGCTGGACACGGTGCTGGAGATGCCCTGGAGCACCCGTACCGAGGACAACACCGACCTGGCGGCGGCCCGCGCGGTGCTCGACGCCGACCACGCCGGCCTGGCCGACGTGAAGGACCGCATCCTGGAGTACCTGGCGGTGCGCAACCGTCGGGCCGAGCGCAACCTCGGCGTGGTCGGCGGACGCGGCTCCGGCGCGGTGCTCGCCCTCGCCGGTCCGCCCGGCGTCGGCAAGACCAGCCTCGGTGAGTCGGTGGCCCGTGCGTTGGGCCGCAACTTCGTCCGGGTGTCGCTCGGCGGCGTCCGCGACGAGGCCGAGATCCGCGGCCACCGGCGCACCTACGTCGGCGCGCTGCCCGGCCGGATCGTCCGCGCCCTGCGCGAGGCCGGCTCGATGAACCCCGTGGTGCTCCTCGACGAGGTGGACAAGCTCGCCGTCGGGTACGCCGGCGATCCGGCCGCCGCCCTGCTGGAGGTGCTCGACCCGGCGCAGAACCACACCTTCCGGGACCACTACCTGGAGGTCGACCTCGACCTGTCCGACGTGCTCTTCCTGGCCACCGCCAACGTGGTGGAGACCGTCCCCGGCCCGCTGCTGGACCGGATGGAACTGGTCACCCTGGACGGTTACACCGAGGACGAGAAGGTCGCCATCGCCCGGGACCACCTGCTGCCCCGGCAACTCCAGCGGGCCGGGCTGACCGTCGACGAGGTCACCGTGGCCGACAAGACGCTCGCCCGGATCGCGGGGGAGTACACCCGGGAGGCCGGGGTGCGTCAGCTCGAACGGGCCCTGGCGAAGATCCTGCGTAAGGTCGCGGTCACCCTGACCACCGACCCGGCCCCGGTCCGGGTGGACACCGGCAACCTGGCCCGTTACCTGGGCCGGCCGAAGTTCACCCCGGAGTCGGCGGAGCGGACGGCGGTGCCCGGCGTGGCCACCGGCCTGGCGGTCACCGGCGCGGGTGGCGACGTGCTCTTCATCGAGGCGACCAGCATGGAGGGTGAGCCCGGGTTGACCCTGACCGGGCAGCTCGGCGACGTGATGAAGGAGTCGGCGCACATCGCCTGGTCGTACCTGCGGGCCAACGGACGGCGGTACGGGCTGGACCCGAACGTCCTCGCCGGACACCGGATCCACCTGCACGTCCCGGCGGGCGCGGTGCCCAAGGACGGACCGAGCGCCGGCATCACCATGGTCACCGCGCTGGCCTCCCTGGTGACCGGCCGGCCGGTGCGGCCCGAGTTCGGGATGACCGGCGAGGTGACGCTCTCCGGGCGGGTGCTGCCGATCGGCGGGGTCAAGCAGAAGCTGCTCGCCGCGCACCGGGCCGGACTGACCGAGGTGATCATCCCGGCCCGGAACGAACCGGACCTCGACGACCTGCCCACCGAGGTCCGCGAGGCGCTGACCGTGCACACCCTGGCCGACGTCGCGGACGTGCTGGCCCTGGCGTTGCGCCCGGCCGAGATCGACGCCGGGGCGCTGGGCGGTCAGCCGGTCGGCGCCGCCTGAGCCGTCCCGTCCGACACACCGTCCCCTCCGACGACCGGTCCGTTCCCGACGTCCCGTCCGGGCGTCGGGGGCGGACCGGCCCGTAGCCTGGACGTTCCCGCTTTCCCGTATCCCTCACCGTACGGTGGCACCCCCGGAGGCGATCTTCCGTGAACGTGTTCCTGTGGATCCTGCAGACCCTGCTCGCCGCGCTCTTCGCCGGCGCGGGACTGACCAAGCTGAGCCAACCCAAGGAGAAGCTGCGCGACCGGATGGGCTGGGTGGAGAACGTGCCACCCGCCCAGGTGAAGGCGCTCGGCGCGGCCGAGGTGCTGGCCGCGGTCGGGTTGGTCCTGCCCGGCCTCACCGGCATCGCCACGGTGCTCACCCCGCTGGCCGCCGTCGGGCTGGTGATCGTGATGGCCGGCGCGGTCGTGGTGCACGCCCGGGCCAAGGAACACCCCGGCACCGCGCTGACCGCGGTGCTGCTGGTGGTGGCGGCGATCGTGGCCTGGGGCCGGTTCGGGCCGTACCCGCTCTGAGTAGCCGTGACCGGCCCGCACCCGGGACGGGGCGCGGGCCGGGGTCACGCGGGGGGTGTCAGTGCCCCTCGCCGCCGCGGTCGCGCCGTACGGTCGCCTTGCGGCCCTTGATGGTGCTGTTGCGCAGTCCCGCGATCACCTCGTCGGCGACACCCTGCGGCACCTCCACGAGGGAGAACCGGTCGGCGATCTCGATCGAGCCGATGTCCCGGCCGCTCACCCGGGTCTCCCCGGTGATCGCCCCGACCAGGTCCTGCGGTCGGACCCCGGCGCGGCGGCCCAGACCGATGAAGACCTGGGCGGTGCCGCCGGTACGGGGGCGGCCGCTCCCGCCGCGTCGGTCGCCGCCCCGGCCGTCGAACCCGGGCCGGGACTCGCGGGGCGGGCGGACCGTCACCTGCGGGATCTCCTCCTCGTCGTCGGAGCCGGGCAGGGCCGCCTCGTGGGCCAGCTTGACGGCGGCCAGGGCCACCTCCATCAGGTCGAACTCGTCCGACAGCGACTCCACGATCACCCGGAACGGGTCCAGGTCGTCCTCCAGCAGGCTCTCCCGCAGGGCCGCCTGGGTCAGCGCCATCCGTCGGGTCCGCAGGTCCGCCACCGTCGGGATCTTGTCGATGTCGATCCGCTGGCCGGTCACCCGTTCGATGGTCTTGAGCATCCGGTGCTCCCGGGGCTCGGCGAGGGTGATCGCCACCCCCTCCCGACCGGCCCGACCCACCCGGCCGATCCGGTGCACGTACGACTCCGGCGCCGACGGCACGTCGTAGTTGACCACGTGGGTGAGCTGCTCGACGTCCAGGCCGCGGGCCGCCACGTCGGTGGCCACCAACAGGTCGGCGGTGCCGGCGCGCAGCCGACCCATCACCCGGTCCCGCTGCTCCTGGCTCATCCCGCCGTGCAGCGCCTCGGCCCGGTAGCCCCGTCCGTTCATGGTCTCGGTCAGCCGGTCGACCTCCTCCCGGCTGCGACAGAACACGATCGCCGCGGTCGGGGACTCCACGTCCAGCACCCGACCCAGCACCGCCGGCTTGTGCGCCCGGGTGACGATGTACGCGCTCTGCCGCACCCGGGGGGCCTCGCCGGCCACCGGTTGCTCCCGGCCGATCTGGATCCGCTCCGGGTCGGTCAGGTGCTTACGGGCCAGGCCGTCGATCCGGGCCGGCATGGTGGCCGAGAAGAGCACCGTCTGGCGTTGCGCGGGGGCGTGCTCCAGGATCGCCTCGATGTCCTCGGCGAAACCCATGTCGAGCATCTCGTCGGCCTCGTCCAGCACCACCGTGGCCAGTGACCCCAGCCGCAGGGTGCCCCGGGCGATGTGGTCCAGCGCCCGCCCGGGGGTCGCCACCACCACGTCCACCCCGAGGTCCAGGGCGCGGAGCTGGCGGCCGATCGGCTGGCCACCGTAGATCGGCAGCACCCGGGCACCGAGATCCTTGCCGTACCGGTGGAACGCCTCGGAGACCTGGACGGCCAGCTCCCGGGTGGGCACCAGCACCAGCGACACCGGGTCGCCGCCGCTGCGGTCCTCCGGCATCCGCTGCAACAGGGGCAGGGCGAACGCGGCAGTCTTGCCCGTACCGGTGGCGGCCTGTCCGAGCAGGTCCCGGCCGGCCAGCAGCAGCGGGATCGCCTCCCGTTGGATCGGGGTCGGCTCCTCGTAGCCGAGTGCGGCGAGGGCGCCCAGCAGTTCGGCGCGCAGCCCGAGATCCACGAAGGCGGGCACCCTGTCGGAGTCGCCGGGAGCGGAGAGGTCGGTCGGTGTCGGTGCGGAACTCATGGGGCAAAGTTTTCCATCACCCCCGTCGGGCCGTTCCGCCGACCGGCACAACCGTGCCGGTCGGCACAGCGGCGGTGGGAACCGCCCGATAGCCTGACGGTCGTGCGTACGGTCGAGCTGCTCTGCTGCCCGGCGCTGGAGGAGGCGGTCCGCGCCGCCTGGGGCCGGTTGGCCGGGGCGGGGCTGCCCAGCCTGGCCCGGCACGACCATCCGACGAACCGGCCGCATTTGACCCTGGCCGCGGTCGACGCCTTCCCGCCCGGCGCGGCGGACCGGCTCGCCGGGCTCTTCGACGACGCGCTGCCCCTGCCGGTCCGGCTGGACCGGGCGACGGTGCTCGACGGCAGCGCCCCGTTGGTCTGGCCGGTACGGCCCACGGCGGCGCTGACCGGCCTGCACCGGGCCGTCTGGGCCGCGCTCGACGGCGCGGCCGGCCGGCGGCCCTGGCACGCCCCGGGCCACTGGACTCCGCACCTGAGCCTGGCGTTGCGCTTCCGTGACCACGACCGGCGGCTGGCCCGCGCCGTGGTCGACGGCGACCGGCCCGCTGGCCGGTTCGTCGCGGCGCGCAGTTACGACAGCGACACCCGGACGGTCCGGCCGCTGGGCGGTGGCTTCCCACCGGAGTGATGCTGGTCTATGGTGGGCGGAGCGCTCCCGTCGACGGTCCGTCCGACCGCCCGGCGGATCAATGCTGCGCCGGGTCCGGTCGGATGGTCACTGCCATCACCACCGGAAGAGGCCACATGCCCCAGCATCCCCGACGGCGTCCGGTCGCGCTCGCGGCTGCCGCCCTGCTCGCCCTCGGCGGGCTCGCGGCCGTGCCGCAGCTCGCCTCCGCCGCCCCCGACCCCGGCTCACCGGTCAAGGTCAACCAGGTCGCCTACGTGCCAGGGCTGCCCAAGCAGGCCACCGTCGTGAACTCCGCGAACTCCCCGCTCGGCTGGACGCTGCGCAACGCCGGCGGCGCCACGGTCGCCTCCGGGCAGACCACGGTACGGGGCGCCGACGCGCTCTCCGGCGACCCGGTGCACATCGCCGACTTCTCCGCCTACGACACCCCGGGCACGGGCTACGTGCTGTCGGTCGGCGGGAGCAACAGCTACCCGTTCGACATCTCCGCCGACCCGGTCCGCCGGCTGCGCGGTGACTCGCTGGCGTTCTTCTACCACCAGCGCAGCGGCACCCCGATCGACGCCCAGTACGTGGGTTCCCGGTACGCCCGGCCGGCCGGGCACGTCAACGTCGCACCGAACCGGGGCGACAACAACGTGCCGTGCCGCACCTCCTGCGGTTACACCCTGGACGTGCGCGGTGGCTGGTACGACGCCGGTGACCAGGGCAAGTACGTGGTGAACGGTGGCCTGGCCACCTGGCAGCTCCAGAACATCTACGAGCGGACCCTGCACGTCGCCGGGGCCGACAGGTCGGCCGTCGCCGACGGCACGCTGGCCATCCCCGAGCGGTCCAACGGGGTGCCGGACGTGCTCGACGAGGCCCGCTGGGAGCTGGAGTTCCTGCTCAAGATGCAGGTGCCGGACGGCCGGACCAACGCCGGCATGGTGCACCACAAGATCCACGACCAGAACTGGACCGCGCTGCCCACCCGTCCCGAGCTGGACAGCGAGGCACGGCTGCTGTCCCCGGTGAGCACCGCCGCCACCCTCAACATGGCCGCGGTGGCCGCCCAGGCGTCCCGGCTGTGGAAGCCGTTCGACGCCGCCTTCGCCTCCCGGGCGCTGGCTGCCGCCGAGAAGGCGTACACGGCGGCGAAGGCCAACCCGAACCGGCTCGCCCCGGCCACCGACAACACCGGCGGCGGCGCGTACGAGGACAACACCGTCACCGACGAGTTCTACTGGGCGGCGGCCGAGTTGTACGCCACCACCGGCTCGACCGGCTACCGCAACGACCTCAGCGGCTCCCCGCACGCCCGGGGGTCCAGCTTCACCCGCGGCGCGTACGACTGGAGCTGGACCGCCGGGCTGGGTGACACCACCCTGGCCCTGGTGCCGACCGGGCTGGCCAGCGGCGACGTCAGCGCGATCCGTTCGGCGATCGTCGGCTTCGCCGACCGGATGCTCGCCCAGATCGCCAACCAGGGCTACCCGGCCCCGGGCAGCGGCAACGGCACGTACTACTGGGGTTCCAACGGCGCGGTCGCCAACAACGCCAACGCGCTCGCGGTGGCCTACGACCTGACCCGCACGACGAAGTACCGCAACGGTGCCTTCGCCGCCTACGACTACCTGCTCGGCCGCAACCCGCTCAACCAGTCCTACGTGGCCGGCTACGGGGACAAGCCGGTGCGCAACCTGCACCACCGGTTCTGGGCCAACCAGAACGACGGCTCGCTGCCCACCGCGCCGCCCGGCTCGCTCTCCGGCGGCCCGAACAGCGAGTTGCAGGACCCGGTCGTCCAGGCCCAGCTCGGTGGCTGCAAGCCGCAGAAGTGCTTCGTCGACGACATCGGGGCGTACTCGGTCAACGAGGTGGCGATCAACTGGAACTCGGCGATGGCCTGGCTGGTGCACTGGGCGGCCGAGCAGGCGGGCGCCGGCACCGGGCCCGACCCGACGCCGACCCCCACGGTGACGCCGCCGCCGACCACCACGCCGCCCCCGCCCACCACCACCCCGCCGCCCACCACCACGCCCCCGCCGGCCGGCGGGTGCGCGGTGACGTACTCGGCGAACAGCTGGAGCACCGGCTTCACCGGCAGCGTCACGCTGGCCAACACCAGCGCGACCGCCTGGTCGTCGTGGCGGCTGACCTTCCGGTTCACCGGTAACCAGCAGATCAGCCAGGGCTGGTCCGGCCGGTTCAGCCAGAGCGGCAGCGAGGTCACGGTGACCAACGAGAGCTACAACGGCGCGGTCGCGCCGAACGGCTCGGTCAACCTCGGCTTCAACGCCTCGTACACCGGCACGAACGCGACCCCGACCGGGTTCGCCGTGAACGGGACGGCCTGCACGCTGCGCTGACCTGTCGACCACCCCGGGCCGCCCGTCGCCCACCGGCGGGCGGCCCGGGGTGGTCCGGCGTTCCCGCCGACCGGCCGGGGTGGGCCGTGCTCCGGTGTCCCGGCGGCGCGTCCGCACGTCGCCCTTCGGGGGCTGTGGGAGGAATGCTCCTTCTCTGCCGGTTCACAGCGTTTACGGTGCGTTCAGGTTTATCCGCACCGCGTACCGGGAGAGGACCGACCATGCGCGTGCCCAGCCGAAGCCCCGGCCAACAGCCCGGTGTCACCCCACCCGCCCCGGCCCGCCGGTCGCCGGTGCCGACGCACGCCGGCCGGCCGGTCGCGCCCGACCTCGACGCCTACCGGACGGCGGTCGCGGAACTCCTGGTCGAGGTCGGCGCGTTGGCCGGCACCGCCGCCACCGCCGCCCGCCAGGTGCTGCTCGACGAGCGGCTGCGCGAACCGGCCATCGCCGACGTGCTCGACGCGACCGAGCAGGGCCTGCTCGGTGCCCGCGAGACCCTGCTGCTGGAGCTGGCCCGCCACCAGCCCGACGCCCACGCCTCGGCCCCGGACCTGACCGCCCTGGTCCGGATCTACCTGCTCTCCCGCATCGACCTCATGTGGTGGCGGGACGCCCCCGTCCTGCGCACCGACGCGCAGGTCGACACGCACCACGACCTGATCGACCCGGAGTGGTTGCGTCGTCGCGGCCTGCTCGGCTTCCGCTACCGGGAGCAGCCGTCGGGCGTCCTCGGTCGCGGCGTGCGTGGCCTGCGGCAGCGGTTGGTGCCGGAGGCCGCCCCACGTACCGCCGGGGTGCCCTTCCGGCGGACCCGCCGGGAGATCGTCGCGCTCCTCAACGACCTCGCCCGGGAGTTCGCCCGGTCCGCCCCGCCGGGTACCCCGCCGCTGTGGGTGACCAGCCTGGCACACAGCGCCGAACACCAGTACCGGTTGCGTCGGCTCGGGTACCCGGCGATGCTCCCCAGCGCGCACTGCCTCGGTTGGGCGGTGGACGTGGAACTGGCCTGGTACGCCCGGTTCGGCGCGCGTGACGTGCTGGCGGAGATCCTGCTGGCCCGACAGGCCGCCGGTGAGGTGAACGTCATCGACGAGGGGTCCAGCTGGCACGTGTGCCCGGCCCCGGCCGCCCGCGCCCGGTTGCGCTCGGCGTACGAGGCGGAGATGGGGAGCTGAGGCCACCCGCGCCGTCCGGCCCGGATCACCGGCTCTCCGCGGGCAGGGGCGGCGTGCCCCGCCCGTCAGCCGGTTACCAGCAGGGCGAGCACCGCGGCCAGCGTGGCGAACACCGCGACCACCGCGCTGGTCGCCACGAACCGGCCCAGGGGCACGGTCACCCCGGCGGCCCGGCAGCGCTCGTACCACAGCAGGGTGGCCAGCGAGGCCCACGGCACCGCCAGCGGGCCGACGTTGGTGCCGATCAGCAGGGCCAGCAGCCGGGTCTCGTCTCCGGCGGGGAGGACCGCTTCGCCGGCCAGGTAGGCGGGCAGGTTGTTGACCAGGTTGGCCAGCAACGCGCCGGTGCCCCCGGCCCGCAGCGCCCCCACCGTGCCCCCGGCCTCGCCGAGCAGCACCGACACCACGTCGTCCAGTCCGTGCCGGCCGAGGGTCTGCACCACCAGGAACAGGCCGGTCACGAAGACCAGCAGCCGCCAGGGCAGCAACGCCGGGCGCAGGGTCCGCCGGGAGCGGACCGCGAAGCCGAGCACCACCAGCCCGGCGGCGACGGCGGCGGCGACGCCGATCTCCACCCCGGCCAGGATGCCGGCGACGAGCAGCAGGCAACCGGCGACCGCCGTGCCGAACAGCAGCCGGTCGGCCGGTCGGTGCGGCGCGGGCGGGGTGAACCGGTCCGTGTCGCGCCGACCCCGCCGCCAGTGCCAGAACCACAGCCCCGCCATGGTCACCCCGATCGCCGCGAGCTGGGGCAGCGCCATCCTGGCCGCGTACGCCGCCGGGGCCAGGTCGACCCGGTCGGCGGCGAGCAGGTTGGTCAGGTTCGACACCGGCAGCAGCAGGCTGGCGGTGTTGGCCAGCCAGACCGTGGTCATCGCCAGCGGCCCCGGGGCGGTGCCCAGCTTGCGGGCCAGCGCGATCATCACCGGGGTGAGCAGGACCGCGGTGGTGTCCAGGTTGAGCGCGATGGTGGTGAGCGCGGCGAACCCGACGCAGAGCAGGAACAGCGCGGCGAAGCTGCCCCGGGCGGCGATCGCCAGCCGGGTGGCCAGCACGTCGAACACCCCGGCGACGGCGGTCAGCTCGGCGAGCACCACCACCGCGCCGAGGAAGAGCAGCAGCGGCAGGACGCGGTGCAGGGTCGCCGCGGCGTCGGCCCGGGGGAGCAGGCCGGTCAGCACCGCGCCCGCACCGGCCAGGGCCAGCCCGATCGCCACCTGGTCCAGCGGGTGCAGCCGTGGGCGGCGGGGCCGGTCGGTCGGTACGGGCGGCATGTCGCCGGCAGGTGTCACGGCGCCTGATCCTCGCACAGCCGGTGCGGGTCCGCCGCCGGACCGCCCGAACGGCCCGACCGTCGTGGCCGGGCCGTCCGGGCCGCCGGGTCACCAGCTCAGGTAGCCGGCCTGGGTCTGGACGTTCAGCTCCGGGATCCGGACCAGGTCGGCTGTCCAGGTCCGCCAGTCGCTGAGCTTCAGCACGTCCAGGCCCTTCTGGATGTCGCTGGAGTAGATGTGCCCGTTGTAGTAGTACGTCGACCAGGCGCCACCGGTGGTGAGCTGGGTGTCCGACAGCGGCCCGCGCTCCCAGAAGCCGATCTCCTTCGGCCGGGTCGAGTCGGTGAAGTCCCAGACCGAGACCCCGCCCTGGTACCACGCCTGCACCATGACGTCCCGCCCGAGCACCGGGATCAGCGAGCCGTTGTGCGCCACGCAGTTCTCGGTGTCGGCGTTCACCCGGGGGATCTTGTAGTAGCTGCGGAAGACCATCTTCCGGGCGTCACCCCGGCCGGTGATGTCGTAGACGGCGTCCGCGCCACGGTTCGGGCCGACGACCTCGTTGCAGGTGGCCGCGCCGCCGCCACCGAGTTCGTCGGTGAAGACCACCTTGGTGCCGGCGTTGTTGAAGGTGGCCGAGTGCCAGAACGAGAAGTTGACCGTGTCCCGGATCCGGTTGATCACCCGGGGCGCCTCGCGGTCCCGGATGTCGAGCAGGACGCCGTCGCCCATGCAGGCGCCGGCGGCCAGGTCCCTGGTCGGGTAGGCGGTGATGTCGTGGCACCCGGTGGTGGCCGAGGTCTGCCCCGGCACACCCTCGTAGCCGCCGTCCGGGAAGAGGTTCGGTGTGGCCACCACCGCGGCCTCGGTGGGCTCGTGCACCGGGACCTTGACGATCGAGATCGAGTCGTGCGGCGGCTGGCAGTCGGGGTAGTCGGCCCGCGGGCTGTACGACGACACGTACAGGTAGACCGTCCTGCGGTCCTTGCCCGGCACGAGGGTGTGGGTGTGCGAACCGCAGGCGGTCTCCACCGACTTCAGGTAGCGCGGGTTGGCCTTGTCGCTGATGTCGAAGACCTTGATGCCCTCCCACGACTCCTTCACCGTCGCCGGCTGCGTCACGCTGGCGCAGGAGTCGTCGTTGCGCGACGAGTCGGTGGAGAGGAAGAGCAGATTGCCGTAGACCGAGATGTCGTTCTGTGAACCGGGGCAGAGCACCTGCGAGACGATCGTCGGGGCGTTGGGACGGCCGATGTCGTAGACGACGAAGCCGTTGTAGTTGCCGACGAAGGCGTACCGGCCCTGGAAGGCCATGTCGGTGCCGAGCGCGCTGGTGGTGTCGAAGGGTGCCTGCTTGGGCAGGTTGGCCACCTGGCGCAGGTTGGGGCTGCTGGAGATCTCGTCCACGCCGAGGCCCGGGGCCGTCGCCGGTACGCCCCGCGTCGTGGTGGCCGGTGCGGCGTTGCCCGCCGGGCTGGTGGCGACGCTGGCCACCAGCAGGCCCGCGGCGATCAGGCTGACGGCTCTCAACTGCCGTCGTCGGGGCAGGGGGAATCTGGTCATCGGCAGAAACCTTCAAAGGGGACGACGCGTGCCGAATACCTTACGCGTCAACGAAGTCTGTCGATGTGATTCACGTCACATATAATCGTGACGGTAAATGGATACGATCGCGGCGACCTCGACCGGAGGGGGAGCCGCATGACCGGACGACGTGGACGGATCCTGCTCGCCGTCACAGCCGCCGTCGCCGTCCTGCTGTCGGTCGGGCTCGCCCTGCGCCCGGGGGACCGGCCGGAGCCGGCGACGGCCGGCCGCACGGCTACCCCGACGACCGCCCTCCCCACCGACGCCCCTGCGGTAATCGTGCCCGGCCGACCGGGAGAGCCCGCCGTGACCCGGCCCGCGCGGCAGGCCCGCGACGCCGGCGCACCCCGGTACAACACCCCCGACGTCTGGTTCGTCCGGATGATGATCCCGCACCACCAGCAGGCCCTCCAGATGGCCGAGCTGGCCCCCGACCGGGCCGCCAGCGCGCAGGTCAAGGCGATCGCCGCCCGGATCCGGGGCGCGCAGGGCCCGGAGATCGGACTGCTGCGCGGCTGGCTCGACACCCGGGGCCTGGCCGCCGACGAACCCGGGCACGACCACGGCGGAATGCGCGGCATGCAGTCGCCCGGGGCGATCCGGCAACTCGCCGACGCCCGGGGAGCGGCCTTCGACCGGCTCTTCGTCCAGCTGATGACGGCCCACCACGAGGGCGCGGTGGCGATGGCCACCGAATTGCTCTCCGCCGGTGCCGACCAGCAGCTCAACGAGTTCGCCAACGCGGTCGCGACCGAACAGGCCGTGGAGATCGCCCGGCTGCGCGAGCTGGTCTGACCGGCGACCGGCCCGGCCCGCTCCGCGTCGACCGCCGCCCCGACCGGACCCGCCGCCCCGACCGGACCCGCCGAGCGTCGGACCCGCCGAGCGTCGGACCCGCCGAGCGGGGGCAGCCGTCCGGGCCGGGGCACTACGCTCGGTCACCGTGAGCCGTACCCTCTTCGGTCGCCCGCTGCGCGGCGTCGCCTTCGACGTCGGCGTCAGCGCCCTGGTGGTGCTCTCCATCCTGGTCACGGCGGCCCAACCCGCGACGTCGGCCGTGCCCGGTGGCTGGGCGGTCGCCCTGGTCGGCCTCGCCATGGCGGTGGCCCTGCTGTTCCGCCGCGGCCACCCGTCACTGGTCGCGACGGTGGTGGCCGGGCTGGCGCTGATCCAGGTGCTCGCCGGCTGGGGTCCACTGCCCTACGACCTCGCCGTGCTGATCGCCCTCTACAGCGTGGTCAAGTACGCCGACCGGCTGCGCGACGGGGTGCTGGCCGGGGCGGTGGCCGCCGTCGGGGTGCTGCTGGCCGCCCCGCAGGCCGGGGCCAACGTGGTCTGGTGGGCCACCGCGATCTACTTCGGGCTGGTCACCGGCGGCGTGTGGCTGGCCGCGCTGAACGTCCGCACCCGCCGCCTCTACGTGCTCAGCCTGGAGGAACGGGCCGCCACCCTGGAGCGGGAGCGCGAGGCGGAGGCCCGCGCGGCGGTGGTCGGCGAACGGGCCCGGATCGCCCGCGAGCTGCACGACGTGGTGGCGCACAGCATGGCCGTGATGATCGTCCAGGCCGACGGGGCACGGCTGCTGTTCGACCGGGATCCGGAGACCGCCCGGCACGCGGTCAAGGTGGTCGCCGACACCGGACGGCAGGCGCTGGAGGAGATGCGGCGGCTGGTCGACGTACTGCGGGAACCCCAGCCGCCGGAGCCGGCGACCGACCCCGACGCGACCGCCCCCACCGGCGACCCGGAACGCCGCCGCGCCACCGTCGCCGAGCTGCCCGCGCTGGTGGGCCGGTTCCGCGACGCCGGCCTGCGGGTCCGCTACCGGGCCGAGGACGTGCCGGCCACCCTGCCCCCCGGGCTCGACCTGACCGTCTACCGGGTGGTGCAGGAGGCCCTCACCAACGCCCTCAAGCACGCCGGCGTCGGCGCGGACGTCACGGTCGGGCTCCGTGTCGAGGACGACCTGGTGGTCCGGGTGACCGACGACGGGCGCGGGCGTACCCCGGTCCGTCCGGCCCCCTCCGGCGGCCACGGCCTGGTCGGGATGCGCGAACGGGTCGGGGTGTACGACGGTCGGCTGGTCGCCGGCCCGCGCAGCGGTGGCGGGTGGCAGGTCGAGGTCCGGCTGCCGCTACCGTCGACCCCGGACCCGGAGGTGATCGCGGCATGACCGTACGAGTGGTGATCGTGGACGACCAGGCGCTGGTCCGGGCCGGCTTCAAGATGGTGCTGGACTCCCAACCTGACCTGGAGGTCGTCGGCGAGGCGATCGACGGCGCGGACGCGCTGCGGGTGCTGGCGACGGTCGAGGCCGACGTGGTGGTGATGGACCTGCGGATGCCGACCATGGACGGGGTGGAGGCGACCCGCCGGATCTGCGCCGCCTCCGCCGACGGCCGCCCGCGGGTGCTGGTGCTCACCACCTTCGACACCGAGGCGGACGCGTTCGCCGCGCTCCGCGCCGGAGCCAGCGGCTTCCTGCTCAAGAACGTGCCCCCGGAGGAACTGCTGGCCGCCATCCGGGTGGTCGCCGAGGGGGACTCGGTGGTCGCCCCGTCGATCACCCGCCGGCTGCTGGACCGGTTCGCCGCCCGGCTCGGTCCGGCCCCGGCCGAGGACCCGCGACTGGCCCAGCTCACCGACCGGGAACGGGAGATCCTGCTGCTGGTCGCCCAGGGCCTGGCCAACGCCGAGATCGCCGCCCGGGTGCACGTCGCCGAGGCGACCGTGAAGACGCACGTCGGCCGGATCCTGGCCAAGCTCCAGCTCCGCGACCGGGTCCAGGTGGTCGTCCTGGCGTACGAGAGCGGCCTGGTCACCCCCGGCGGCTGAGCCGGGTGCGACCTGGGTCGTACGGGTCACCCCGGTCGGGGACGACCTGCGGCGCAGCCGACCCGAGCGTCCGGGTGGACGCGGGTGTCTCCGGCGCTGCCTAGCGTCGGAGGCGACCCGCACCCCGTCGACCGGGAGTCCCGATGTCCGTCCCCGTTCCCGTACCCTTTGCCGGCCGCCGCGCGCCGGTCCCGCCCGCCGCCGGCCGGTCCGTCGCGGCCACGGTTCCCGCCACCGGTCGGCGGTGACCGGGATGCGGCGACTGACCCTGCGTACGCTGCGCGCCGACGCCCTGCGGCTGCTGCTCTCCTCGGTGGCGATCGTGCTCGGTGTCGCCTTCGTCGCCGGCACGCTGATGCTCACCGACGGCATGCGGGCCGGCGCGTACCAGCGGGCCGGCGCCTTCGACCGGCACACCGACCTGGGCGTGTACGCCGGCCGGACCGCCCTGCCGCCGTCCCTGGTCGACCGGGTCCGCACGGTCGACGGGGTCACCGCGGCGGCCGGTGAGCTGACCGCCCTCGCCGGGGTGGTCGGCGTCGACGGCCGTCCCGTACCGGGCGTCGGGATGCTCGCCGCGATCCCCACCGAACCCGCGTTGCGCTCGTACGACGTGGTCGCCGGCCGGCTGCCCGACCGTCCCGGCGAGGTGGTCCTCGACGCGCCCACGGTCGCCACCGAGGGCTTCGTGCTCGGCGGCGCGGTCGGCGTCGGCGGTGCCACCGGCGCGGCCCGCCCGTACACCCTGGTCGGCACGGTCGACGTGGCCGGCACCAGCCGGGACATCGGCGGACCGTTCGTCGGGCTGGTCGGCGCGGACGCGCTGACGGTCAGCGGGGAACGGGGCTACGGCCGGATCCTGGTGGCCGGCGCACCGGGGGTGTCCGGGCCGACGCTCGCCGACCGGGTGACCGCGGTGGTCGGCGGGGACGCCACGGTGAAGTCGCGCCAGCGCATCCTCGACGAGGCCGTCGGGGCCGCCGTGCGTGACCTGGACCAGTTCCGCCTGGTGCTGCTCATCTTCGCCGGGGTGGCGGTGGTGGTGGCCGGCTTCGTCATCGCCAACACGTTCGCCATCGTGCTCGCCCAGCGGACCCGGCGGACCGCGCTGCTGCGCCTGGTGGGGGCCCGCCGGGGGCAGGTCTTCCGGGCCGCGGTGCTGGAGGCGGCGGCGCTCGGCCTGGTCGGCTCGACCCTGGGGGTGACGCTCGGCGGCGCGCTGGCCGCCGGGGCGGCGGCCCTGGCACCCCGGCTCGATCTGCCGGTCTCCGACGGCCTGGCGCTGACCGCCCGGACCGTCGGGCTCAGCCTGCTGCTCGGCGTCCTGGTCACCGTCGGGTCCGCGCTGCTGCCCGCCTGGCAGGGCACCCGGGTACCGCCGATAGCCGCCCTCACCGCCGCCGCCGGGCAGCCGGCCCGGGGGGCCGGGCGGATCCGGTTGACCGTCGGCGCGCTGGTCGGCGTCGCCGGCCTCGCCGCGCTGGCCGGGGCCGCCGCCGTCGGCCAGATCGTCCTGGTCGCCGTGGGTGGGGTGCTGGCCTTCTTCGGCATCGTCCTGTTCGGCCCGTGGCTGGTGCCGGCGCTGGTCCGGGTGCTGGGCCTGCCGTTGCGGCCGGTGCTGGGGGCCACCGCCGCGCTCGCCGTGGCCAACGCGGCCCGTAACCCGCGTCGGGTGTCGGCCACCGCCACCGCGCTGGTGATCGGCATCGGGCTGGTCTCGGCGTTCGTGGTGGGCGCCGGCAGCGTCAAGGTGGGCATCGAGCGCGGGGTGGACGCCCGGATCGGCGTCGACTACGTGGTCACCGGCCTCGGTGGTGAGCTGCCCGCCCGGCTCGCCGGTGAGCTGGCCGCCCGGCCCGAGGTGGGGGTGGTGCACGAGCAGCGCAGCCGGGTCGTCGACGGCGTCGAACTGCGCTCGGCGCATCCGGCGCTGGTGCGGCGTACCCTCACCGGGGTGGACGCCGGGGACGTCGCGGACCTGGCATCGGGGTCGGTGCTGGTGCACCGCGACCTGGCCGCCGCCCGGGGATGGCGGGTGGGCTCGACGGTCACCGTCGCCGGTCGTCCGTTCCGGGTGGCCGCCGTGGTCACCGCCGACGGTCCGACGTCGCCGGGGGCGCCCGCCGGGCACGTGGTCGACCTGGCCGACGCCGACTTCACCGCGCTCTACCCCGGCGAACGCGGGCACCTGGTCGAGGTCGACCCGGCCGACGGGGTGTCCGCCGCGCAGGCCCGCGCCGCCGTCCAGGCGGTGGTCGCCCGGTATCCGACGGTGAACCTGCTGGACCAGGCGGCCTACAAGAGGACGCTCACCGGCACGGTGGACATGCTGCTCGCCTTCGTCACCGCGCTGCTCGGCCTGGCCGTGGTGATCGCCCTGGTCGGCGTCGCGAACACGCTCAGCCTCTCGGTGGTGGAGCGGACCCGGGAGAACGCCGTGCTGCGCGCGGTGGGGCTGTCCCGGGGCCGGATGCGCCTGCTGCTGGCCGTCGAGGCGGTGCTGACGGCGCTGGTCGGCGCGCTGCTCGGCACCGCGCTGGGGGTCGCCGTCAGCGCCGGGACGGTGGCCTTCGTGGCCCGGCTGGGCGGTGGGTTCACGCTGGTGCTGCCCTGGGGGCGGCTCGGGCTGATCCTGGCCGTGGCGGTGCTCGCCGCGCTGGCCGCGTCGGTGCTGCCCGCCCGGCGGGCGTTGTCCCGCCCGGTGGTGGAGGCGCTCGGCGTGGAGTGAACCCGGCGGACCGAGCTGCGCCGCGTCCGGGTTCCCGGGCGCGGCGGGCAGCGGTCAGAGCCGTTCCACCATCTCCCCCCGGCACCGGTCCCGGGTGTCGAAGACGTACCGGGCGTGCCGGGTGACCAGGTCGTAGTCGAAGCTGTCGTGGTCGGTCACCAGCACCACCGCGTCGGCCGCCGCGACCTCCCGCGCGGTCAGGTCGACCACCACCACCCCGCCCGGGATGTGCTGCGGCGCGGCGTACGGCTCCACCGCGTGCACGTCCGCGCCGAGCGCCTGCAACCGTCGGGCCACGTCCACCGCCGGTGAGTCGCGCATGTCGCCGGTGTTCTTCTTGTACGCCAGCCCGAGCAGCAGCAACCGGGCCCCGTTGACCGGCCGGCCGATCCGGTTCAACCCGGCCATGACTCGCTGGGTCACGTGCTCGGGCATCTGGTGGTTGATGTCGTCGGCCAGCTCGATGAACCGGAACGGCCGACCCAGGGTGCGCTTGACCTGCCAGGACAGGTAGCACGGATCGATCGGCAGGCAGTGCCCGCCGACGCCCGGCCCGGGGCGGAACGGCATGAACCCGAACGGCTTGGACGACGCGGCCTCGATGGCCTGCCAGGCGTCGATGCCGAGGTGGTGGGAGGCCATCGCCAGCTCGTTGATCAGCGCGATGTTGACCTGGCGGAAGGTGTTCTCGATCAGCTTGGTCAGCTCGGCGACCCTGGTGGAGTCGACCGGTACCGTCCGCTCGACCAGCCGGCGGTAGAAGCCGTCCACCCGGGCCAGCGACGCCGCGTCCACCCCGGACACCACCTTCGGGGTGTTCTCCAGCCGCCAGGTGGGGTTGCCCGGGTCGATCCGCTCCGGGCTGTAGCCGAGGTGGAAGTCACCCGGGCTGCGCAGTCCGCTCGCCGCCTCCAGCAGTGGCCGGAGCAGGTCCTCGGTGGTGCCCGGGTAGGTGGTCGACTCCAGCACCACCGTGCAGCCGGGCCGGACGTACGGGCCGACGGCGGTGCCGGCCTGCTCGACGTAGCTCAGATCGGGGGCTCCCTCGCGCAGCGGGGTGGGCACGGTGATGACGCAGATGTCGAAGCCCTCGGCGTCCGGGTACTCGGTGCTCGGCCGGTACCGGCCACTGGCCAGCGCCCGGCCCAGCCGGTCGGCCGGGATGTCCTCGACGAACGACTCACCGGAGGCGAGCCGCTTGATCCGGTCGGCGTCGACGTCCAGCCCGACCACGTCCAGCCCGGCCTCGACGGCGCGCATGGCCAGCGGCAGTCCGACGTATCCCTGACCGATGACGACGAGCTTCTCTGTGTTCACCTGGGCTCCCGTGGCAGATGTGTCCCGCCGAGGAGCCTAACTGGCGATATAGCGATCTAAGTCCGTTTTGGTATTTCCGGGCACTCGTGGCCCGGAGCGGGTCAGGTGCCGGCCGGCGGCGGATTGTTACCGCCCCCGCCGCCGGAGTCGGCCGTGGTGGGCGGCGGGTCCACCGGGGCCGGCGTGGTGGTCGGCGGCGGGTCCACCGGGGCCGGCGTGGTGGTCGGCGGCGTGCCGACCGGGGTGGTCGGTGCCGACGTGGTCGGTGCCGGCGGGGGCGATCCGCCCGGCAGCGGCGTCGGGCTGACCGACACCGACGGCGACGGCTTCTGGTTCTGGTAATCCGGGCGGTTGGTGCGGTCCGGCTCCTCGGAGCCGGTCTCCTCGGTGACCGTGGGCAGCTCGCTCCGGTCGGTGGGTGCCACCGCCGGCCCGGTGTCGCGGATGTTCGGCGTGCCGCTGTCGAGCGACTTCGTGGCACCCAACGCGGCACCGAGCGCGGTCAGCGCCACCAGCACCGCGGCCAGTGCGCCGACCAGGGAGCCCCGGCGGTTGCGCCGCGACCGGGGGCCGCCCACCGTCGTCGCGGCGCGGGACGGGCCGACCCGCGGGCCGTTCGCCCCGGACGGGTCACGCAGCGGCGGGGTCACCAGGGCGGTCAGGGCGGCGGTGCCGTCACCGCTGGCGGCGCGGGCGGCGGCGGCCATCTCGGCGCCGGTGGCGAACCGGTCCGCCGGGTCCTTGGCCAGGGCGCGTGCCACCAGGGCGCGGACCGGCTCCGGGATGTCGGCCGGCAACTCCGGCGGCTCGTCGTCGAGGTGCCGCACGGCCACCTGGAGCGGATTGTCCCCGGTGAACGGGGGTTGCCCGGTGAGGCAGCAGTGCGTCACCGCGCCGAGGGCGTAGATGTCGGTGGCGGCCGAGACCGGCCGCCCGGACGCCTGTTCCGGCGCCATGTAGAGGGCGGTGCCGGGCACCGCGTTGGTGCTGGTGATGCTCGTCACATTGGTGGAGCGGGCGACGCCGAAGTCGACCAGCACCACCGTGCCGTCCTCCTGCACCAGCAGGTTGCTCGGCTTGACGTCGCGGTGCACGATCCCGCCGGCGTGCGCCGCGTGCAGGGCCTGCGCGACCTGCGCCACGATCGACATGGTCTCGGCCACGTCCAGGTGACCGGCCGACTCGATCCGCCGGGACAGCGGCTCACCCTCGACGAACTCCATGACCAGGTAGTCGGCCCGGGTGCCGTCGGCGAGGCGGTCCTCGCCGCAGTCGAAGACCTGCACGATGCCGGGGTTGCGCAGCGCGGCCATGATCCGCGCCTCGGAGCGGAACCGGGCGATGAAGTCGGGGTCCGAGACCAGCGCCGGCAGCAGCACCTTCACCGCGACCTGGCGGCCGAGCACCAGGTCGGTGGCCCGCCACACATCGCCCATGCCGCCGGTGGCGACACGTTCGTCCAGGCGGTAGCGACCGCTGAGCACGAGCTCGGATGACAACACCCCCATACCGTACCCAGGGTCCTCCCGTCCGGCAGATGCCGATATCCCTTCGGTGCACTCGCGGGACGACCGGCCGGGTCCGTTCTGCCGCGGTGGCTGGCGTTGGGTGGTCGGGAGACCACCCGCCGTCACCGTCCGCTCCGGCCGACCCGGCCGTGACCTGGGGCTTGCGGTCGGTACGCCCCGGTGGCGATCCGTGTCACGCCGACGCGCCGTCGGCCCGGCCGGATTCATCTCACCCCGACCGCTCCGCCGCCGACTTGCCTCCATCGACGGTGTGCTCCTAATGTTGGCCGCCCCGCTGCCCGTGCCGCGTCGCCGTTGCGACGCCGCACTCCCGCGGCGGTGTGCGGACGGGTCCTCGGCCTGCGGTGCCGGGGTGCGATCGGGTTCAGCGGGGGACTGAAGGTGCGCGAGAGGAACCGCCTGCCGGGCTGCGGCTTGCGTCCGCCCGTCATCGGGCCGCCTCAGCCGGTGGGAGCGGTGCGACCATGACCGATGACCTGCTCAGCCGGTGGGAGCGGTGCGACCATGACCGATGACCTGGCCGGGACGGTCGCCGCGGCGCAGGCCGGTGACGAGGAGTCGTTCCGGCTGCTCTACCGCAGCCTGCAACCGGGCCTGCTGCGCTATCTCACCGCGCTCGTCGGCCCCGACGCCGAGGACGTCGCCTCCGAGACCTGGTTGCAGATCTCCCGGGACCTGTCCCGGTTCACCGGCGGCGAGTTCCGCGCCTGGGCGGTGACGATCGCCCGGAACCGGGCCATGGACCACCTCCGTCGGCAGCGTCGCCGTCCCTCGCTGCCGGTTCCGGTGCAGGCGCTCACCGACCTCGCCGGGGACGCCGACACCGCCGAACGGGCCGGTGAGACGATCGGTACCGAGTCCGCGCTGGCCCTGATCGCGACCCTGCCGCCCCGGGAGGCGGAGGCCGTGCTCCTGCGGGCGGTGATCGGGTTGGACGCCCAGACCGCCGGACAGGTGCTCGGCCGGCGACCGGGCGCGGTCCGTACGGCCGCGCACCGGGGGCTGCGCCGGCTGGCGGCGTTGCTGGAGCGACCGGACGCGGCGCAGCCCTCCGACGACGAACGGGCCGCCCCGCCCCGACCCCGGCCGACGCCGCACGCGTCCCGGGCTGAGCCGGCGGACGGCTGACGTGAGGGGAAACTGGATGAACTTCCGCCGCCCGGCCCGGCCCGGGCGGACGGTGGACCGGGCCGAGGCCGAGCGGTTGCTCGACGCGACCGGCCTCGGCGTGCCGCCGTCCGCCGACGATCCGCTCGCCCGGCTGCTGGCCACCGCCGCGGCCCCGGCCCGACCCGGGGAACTCACCGGTGAGCAGGCGGCCGTGGCGGCCTTCCGGGCCGCGCGGGGGGCCGCGGCCCCGGCGTCCGGCGTCCGGCGGCGTCGGCTGACCACTGGCGTGCTGGCCTGGATCGCCGGGCTGGCCGCCACCGCCACCGCGGGGGTGGCGTTCGCCGCCGTCACCCTCGACGACCGGCCCGGCGAGCGGACCCCCGGCCCCGTCCCGTCCGCCTCGGACACCGGATCCACCAGCCCCACCCCGCACCGGCCGGACCCGTCGCGCCGACCCACCGCCGCACCGGGGGGCACCTCGCCGGGTGCCGCCGTCCCACCCGCGACCCCGCCCCGCGGGAAGCCGGCGGGCGACGGCAGGTGGACCGGACAGTGCCGGGCCTACCTGGCCAAGTCGCCCGAGCAACGGGCGAAGGCGCTGACCAAGCCCGGCTTCGCCGGCCTGGTCGATGCCGCCGGTGGAGCCGACCGGGTGGAGGCGTACTGCCGGGCACTCGTCCCCGACCATCCCTCGGCCGGCGCTCCCGGCCCCGCCACCGGTGGCCCCAAGGGCGGCACCGGTCCCAAGGGGGGTACCGGACCCGGCAACGGTAACGGTCCCGGGGGCACGTCCAGCCCCGGTCCGGGCAACTAGTCGACGAGGCTTCGCAGAATGTTTCTTCCCCCCGGGCCTGCGGTATCGGTCTGTTAGACAGAGGATGGAGGGACGGGGCGGTCTCCACCGTCGGCCTGCCCGACCGGCCGGTGGGGTCGGATCCCCGTCTCGGGAGGGGGTCGCACCGTGGTGACATCGCCGGAGCTGGACCGGTCGGTCGTGCTCGGCGAGGTGTCCGGCGCCGCCGGACACCTCGCCCGGATCTGCTTCAAGACCGGGCCGCCGACCCTGACCGGCGTCGAACTGGAATGGACCGTCCACGACGCCGCCGACCCCGCCCGGCCACTGGACCGGGCGCGGCTACGAGCGGCACTCGGGCCGCACAGCCCACCCACCCTCGACGACACCAGCCCGGCCCGCCCCCTCCGGCACGGCAGTACCGTGACCGTCGAGCCCGGCGGGCAGGTGGAGGTGTCCACCGCGCCGCGATCCTCGGTCGCCGCGCTGGTCGCGGCCACACAGGCCGACATCGACGAACTTGACGCCCTGCTCGGCCGCGCCGGGCTGGTGCTCGGACGCAGCGGCATCGACCCGTGGCGCAGTCCGCGTCCGGTGGTCGACACCCCGCGCTACCGCGCCATGCGCTGCGTCTTCGACCGCCGGGGGCCGGCCGGGCAGACCATGATGTACAGCACCGCCGGCCTCCAGGTCTGCCTCGACGTCGGGGAGCCGGCCGGGCTGCCCGACCGGTGGGCGGCGGTGCACGCGATGGGACCGGCGCTGGTCGCGGCCTTCGCCACCGCCGGCCGGCACGCCGGTCGGCCCACCGGATGGGCATCGGCCCGGATGGCCGCCTGGCTGGACATCGACCCGGCCCGCACCGGGCCGGTCTGGTCGGCGCACCAGCCGGACCGCGACCCGGTGGTCGCCTGGACCGAGTACGTCCTCGCCGCGCCGCTGCTCTGCCTGCGGCACGCCGGCCCGGACTGGACGCCGCCGCCGGGGATCACCTTCGCCGACTGGATCGCCGGGGCGCTGCCGTTCCCACCCACCACCGACGACCTGGACTACCACGTCAGCACGCTCTTCCCGCCGGTGCGCCCGCGCGGCTACCTGGAGGTCCGCTACCTCGACGCCCAGCCCGGCCGGGACTGGACGATCCCGCTGGCCGTGCTGACCGCGCTGCTGCACGACGACCGGACGGTCCGGGCGGCCCGGACGATCGCCACGCCGGTGGCCGACCGCTGGCATTCCGCGGCCCGGCACGGACTGGCCGACCCGCCGCTGGCCGCGGCCGCCGCGGCCCTGCTCGACCTGGCCGGGCGGAGCCTGTCGGCGCTGGACCTGCCGGCCCGGACCCACGACGAGATCGACAGCGGGATCCGGCGACGGATCGCCGCCGCGGAGAGGGGGGACCGGTGACCACCACCGAGGAACCGGGCACCGAAGCCGAGCCGCTGCGCAGCAGGATCGCCGCCGAACTGGCCCGGACCCGGGCGCGCACCGACGCGCTCACCACCGCCGTCGACGACGACGAGCTGGTCCGTCAGCACTCGACCCTGATGTCCCCGCTGGTCTGGGACCTCGCCCACGTGGGCAACCAGGAGGAGCTCTGGCTGGTCCGTGACGTCGGCGGGCGGACGCCCGTCCGCCAGGACATCGACGACCTGTACGACGCCTTCAAGCAGCCCCGCAAGGACCGGCCGGCACTGCCGCTGCTGCCCCCGGCCGAGGCGCGGGCGTACGTGGCGACCGTCCGGGACAAGGTCCACGACCTGCTGGACGGCATCCGGTTCACCGACCGGGCGCTGGTCGCCGACGGGTTCGTCTTCGGCATGATCGTGCAGCACGAGCAGCAGCACGACGAGACCATGCTCGCCACCCACCAGCTCCGGGCCGGCCCGCCGGTGCTCGACGCGCCCCCGCCCCCCGAGCCCCGGGCGCGGGTCGCCGCCGAGGTGCTGGTGCCGGCCGGGCCGTTCACCATGGGCACCTCGACCGATCCCTGGGCGTTGGACAACGAACGGCCCGCCCACACCGTCGAGCTGCCCGCGTACGTCATCGACGCGACGCCGGTGACCAACGGGGCGTACCGGGAGTTCATCGCCGACGGCGGATACGACGATCCGCGCTGGTGGAGCGAGGCCGGCTGGCGGCACCGCACCGGAGCCGGGCTGACCGCGCCGATGCACTGGCGGCGCGACGGCGACGGCTGGGCCTACCAGCGGTTCGGCCGGTGGGCACCGGTCCGCGACGACGAGCCGGTGGTGCACGTCTGCTGGCACGAGGCGCAGGCGTACGCGAGCTGGGCCGGCAAACGGCTGCCCACCGAGGCGGAGTGGGAGAAGGCGGCCCGCTGGGATCCGACGACCGGCCGGTCGCGGCGCTGGCCGTGGGGCGACGACGAGCCGACCGCCGAGCACGCCAACCTGGGGCAGCGGCACCTGTGGCCGGCGCCGGTCGGGGCGTACCCGGCGGGGGCGTCGCCGCTCGGCGTGCACCAGCTCATCGGCGACGTCTGGGAGTGGACGTCCAGCGGCTTCCACGGCCACCCCGGGTTCGCCGTCTTCCCCTACCGGGAGTACTCCGAGGTGTTCTTCGGCGGCGACTACCGGGTCTTGCGCGGCGGGTCGTTCGGCACCGACCGGGCGGCCTGCCGGGGCACCTTCCGCAACTGGGACCACCCGATCCGGCGGCAGATCTTCAGCGGCTTCCGCTGTGCCCGTGACGCCCGGCCCGAGGAGGCCCACGGGTGACCGGCGGAGTCGCCTGATGTGCCGGCACCTGGCGTACCTCGGGCCTCCGGTGACCCTGCGGGCGCTGCTGTACGACCCGCCGCACTCGCTGGTGCGGCAGTCCTGGGCGCCCCGGGACATGCGGGGCGGCGGGACGGTCAACGCGGACGGCTTCGGCGTCGGCTGGTACCCCGGCACCGCGACCCCGGTGCGGTACCGGCGGGCCGGCCCGATCTGGTCCGATCCGACCCTGCCGGAGCTGGCCGGGGTGACCACCGCCGGCGCGGTGCTGGCCGCGGTGCGCTCCGGCACGGTCGGCATGCCGGTGCAGGAGAGCGCCGCCGCGCCGTTCGCCGAGGGGCGGTGGCTGTTCAGCCACAACGGGGTGGTGCGCGGCTGGCCGGACTCGGTGCTCGGGCTGGCCGGTGGGCTGCCGGTGCGGGACCTGCTCACCCTCGACGCGCCGACCGACTCGGCGCTGCTGTGGGCGCTGGTCCGGCACCGGCTGCGGGCCGGCGCGTCGGCGGACGAGGCGGTCACCGAGACGGTGCGGGAGGTGGCCGTCGCGGCACCGGGTTCCCGGTTGAACCTCCTGCTCACCGACGGCGTGTCGGTGGTGGCGAGCGTGTGGGACCACGCGTTGTCGGTGCGCGTCACCCCCGGGGCGGTGCTGCTGGCCTCCGAGCCGGTGGACGACGCGCCCGAGTGGCGGGAGGTGCCGGACCGGCGGTGGGTGCGGGCCGGACCGGACGGGGTGCGCCTGGGCGCGCTGGGGTGACCGGCTGCGCCGTCGCGCACCGGGCGGGATGTCGCGCACCGGGCGGGGTAGCGGGGTGCGCCGTGGCGTACCGGGCGGAATGACCGGCTGCGCTGTCGCGCACCGGGGTGACCGCAGGGGACGGGACGATGTCGACGCAGGAGAGGGGAACTGATGAGCGCGGAACCGCTGGAGATCTACCTGGAGGAGCGGGACCTCGACCGGGCACTGCGGTCCGACGTCCGGGCCGGGCTGACCGCCGACCCGAAGTGGTTGCCACCGAAGTGGTTCTACGACGCCCGGGGCAGCGAGCTGTTCGAGGAGATCACCCGGCTGCCGGAGTACTACCCGACCCGGGCGGAACGGGCGGTGCTCGCCGCACGGGCGGCCGACGTCGCGGCGTCGACCGGGGCGAAGACGCTGATCGAACTGGGTTCCGGTTCGTCGGAGAAGACCCGGCTGCTGTTGGACGCGTTCACCCGGCACGGTGGGCTGGGCACCTTCGTGCCGCTGGACGTGTCGGTGAGCGCGCTGCGGCAGTCCACCGCGCAGATCGCCACCGACTACCCGGAGCTGCGGGTACGCGGCATCGTCGGTGACTTCACCCGGCAGCTGGACCGGTTGCCGACCGGCGGCCGGCGGTTGGTGGCCTTCCTGGGTGGCACCATCGGCAACCTGCTGCCGGCCGAGCGGGCCGGCTTCCTGGCGGCGATGCGTGCGGCCCTGGAACCGGACGACCAGCTGCTGGTCGGCACCGACCTGGTCAAGGACCCGGCGGTGATCGTGCCGGCCTACGACGACGCCGCCGGGGTCACCGCCGAGTTCAACCGCAACGTGCTCCGGGTGGTCAACCGGGAGTTGGACGCCGACTTCGACCCGACCGCGTTCGACCATGTGGCGGTCTGGGATCCGGCCCGGGAGTGGATCGAGATGCGGCTGCGGGCCGGCCGTGCGATGCGGGTGCGGATCGCGGCGCTCGGGCTGACCGTCGACTTCGCCGCGGGTGAGGAGCTGCGTACGGAGGTGTCGGCGAAGTTCCGGCCGGAGGGGATCGCGGCCGAGTTGACGGCGGCCGGCTTCCTGCCGGCGGAGTTCTGGACCGACCCCGACGGCCTGTTCGGGGTGACGCTGGCACGGGCGTGTTGAGCCGCGCCGGCCGGTCGGTGGGCGTCGGCCCACCGCACTGTCGGCCACCGACCAGTCCCGTCGACCCCGACCCACCGCAGTGTCGGCCGCCGACCCGCCGGTGGGTCGGGGTGACGCCCCGCACCCGGCCCGCCGGGCGGCGTGCGGGTCGGCTAGGCTGGCTGGCGCGAAGGGGAGTAGCCCCCAATGTCGTGGTCGACACACTGGTGCGTTCCGCATCCGGCCACGCGGCCCCGTCCTCGGACAGGGCGGGCGAGACCTTCGACTCAGGCTGTCACAGCCGGGTCGAGGGCGCCCCACACCTCTTCCCGGCCTGATCGGGAAGGTTCTCATGGACGGTTTTCTCGTCGCGCTGGTGGTCAGCTTCGGCGTCATCTTCGTGGCCGAGCTGGGGGACAAGTCCCAGCTGATGGCGCTCACGTTCGCCACCCGGTTCAGGACGGTCCCGGTGCTGATCGGCATCACCGTCGCCACCGCGATCGTGCACCTGGCCTCGGTGGCGATCGGGGTGGGCCTCAACGCCGCGCTGCCCACCGACTGGATATCCCTGGTCGCCGGTCTGGCGTTCCTCGGTTTCGGGGTCTGGACGCTGCGCGGGGACAAGCTCACCGAGGAGGAGAAGCGCAAGGCGGAGAAGACCGGAAAGTCGGCCGTCTTCGCGGTGGGTGTGGCGTTCTTCCTGGCCGAGCTGGGCGACAAGACGATGCTCGCGACGATCACGCTGGCCACCAAGTACGGCTGGTTCGGCACCTGGCTCGGCTCGACGCTGGGGATGGTGGCCGCCGACGCCCTGGCCATCCTGGTCGGCCGGCTGCTCGGCCGGCACCTGCCGGAGCCGACCATCCGGTACGGCGCCGCGGTGCTCTTCGCCGTCTGCGGTCTGTGGCTGATCCTGGAGGCGGTGCGGGAACTGGCCTGATCGCCGACTAGCGGGTCCGGGGGCGGGTAACGCCCCGCGGTGAGCCTGGACGAGCTGCTGCGACACGGTGACCTGGTCGTGGTGGGGGTGGTGGAGACGCTCGGCGCGGCGACGATCGTCGTCGGTGCGCTCTGGGCGGCGCTGCGGTGCGTGGTCGAAGGGCTGCGGCACCGCAGCGCCGCCGTGTTCACCCCGATCCGGCTCTCCCTCGGCCGGTTCCTGGTGCTCGGCCTGGAGTTCCAGCTCGCGGCGGACATCCTGCGTACCGCGGTGTCGCCGACCTTCGCCCAACTCGGCCAGCTGGCGGCGGTCGCCACCATCCGGACCGCGCTGAACGTCGTGCTCCGTCGGGAGATCAGCCAGGAGCGGCGGCAGCTCGGCGTCGGGGCGGAGGCCGGCGGGCGGGCACACCGGTGATCCGCGGTGAGTCCCGCCGCCGACTACCGGCCCCACGGGGTGGGTAAGCCGGGGGAGGCCCCACCGGGGCGAGCAGGGCACGAACCGGATGTGACGGGAAGGATTCCGCTATGCGGCGACACGACGAGCCGAACGAGTACGGCTTCGCGGGCGGGGCGACCGCCCCGCAGACCCCGGCGGACGGTCGTCCCGACGAGCAGGACCGGGCCGAGGCGGTGGCGGTGCCGGCGGACGACCTGACCGAGCCGCTCTCCGAGGCGCTGGAGGAGACGGAACCGGACGGGCGGGACTCCGCGGCACGGCGGGGCCGGTGACCGGCGTCCGCCCGGCACCCCCGCACGGGGTGCCGGGCGGACGCTCCGGTCAGCGTGGCGCCGGCAGCGCGGAGAGCCGGGTGGCGTCGTCGAGCCGGGTGCGGCTGCCGTCGCAGCACGCCGCCAACCGCTTGATCAGCTCCTCCGGTTCCCCGTACGGGTCGAGTCCGGCCAGTTCCGCAGGGGCCAGTGGGGGTACCCGGACGTGGGAGATGAGCGGGTGCAGCGGGCGGCTGTCGATCTCGTCGACGCCGAACAGGTCCTCGTGCAGCTTCTCCCCGGGGCGCAGGCCGGTGAAGACGATCTCCGGTGGTTGGGGTGCCTCGGCGGCCAGCCGCTGGGCCACCTCGGCGATCCGCACCGGCTCGCCCATGTCCAGCACCAGTGCCTCGCCGCCCCGGCCGACGACGGCGGCCTGGAGGACCAGGTGCACCGCCTCCTGGAGGGTCATGAAGTACCGGGTCACGTCCGGGTGGGTCACGGTGATCGGCAGTCCGGCCCGGACCTGGGCCTGGAAGGCGGTGAGCACGGAACCCCGGCTGCTGAGCACGTTGCCGAAGCGGACGCTGAGGAACGCGCCGCCGTACCGGTCGGCGTAGTGCGCGGTCAGCCGCTCGGTGATCCGCTTGGAGTAGCCGAGCACGCTGACCGGGTTGGCCGCCTTGTCCGTGGAGATGTTCACGAACTCGGCGACGTCGCGGCACGCCTCCAGCACGTTCACGGTGCCCTGGATGTTCGTCTTGATCGCCTCGCCCGGGTGCCGTTGCAGCAGGGTGAGGTGCTTGAGGGCGGCGGCGTGGAAGACGATGTCGGGCCGCCGCTCGGCGATGATCCGGGTGATGGCGTCGGCGTCGCGGATGTCGGCGAGGATCAGCTCCGGGCCGTCCAGCAGGGCCCGCCCGTGTAGGGACATCTGGAGGGCGTGCAGGGCCGACTCGTCCCGGTCCAGCATCATCAGCTCTCCCGGGTCGCAGCGGGCGATCTGCCGGCACAGCTCCGAGCCGATCGATCCACCGGCCCCGGTGACCAGCACCCGGCGTCCGGCCAGGCCACTGCGCTCCACGGTCAGTTCGGCCACCCGCTGGGCACGGCCGAGCAGGTCGGTGATCTGCAGGTCGCGGACGGCGTCGGCGGTGACCGGGCGGTCCAGCAGCTCCCGGACGGGGGGGAGCACCTTGAACGCCGCGCCCGACTGGAGGGTGCGGCTGCGGACGTCCCGCATCAGCTCGGCGTCCGAGCCGTTGATCGAGAAGATCACCGTGCTGGCCCGGGTGCGCCGGACCGCCTGGGTCAGCTCGTCGCGGCCGCCGAGCACCCGCAGGCCCGCCACCCGTAGCCCCTGCCGGTCCGGGTCGTCGTCGAGCAGGCCGACCGGTAGGTAGCCGCTGGCGGGGTCGCCGAGCAGCACCCGGATCAGCCGTTCGCTGGCCGCGTCCACCCCGTAGATGAGCGTCCGGTCGGCCGAGCGGGCCGGTCGGGTGTCCCGGTCGCGTCGCCACCGGTAGAAGACCCGGCCACCGCCCATCGCCAGCAGCGCCACGGCCGCGCCGAGGACCGGGACGCTGGCCGGGACCGGTCGGTCGGTCATCGGCAGCAGCGCGGCCAGGGCCACCACCGCGGTCATCAGCACGGTCCCGCCCAGGTCGCGTGCCTCACCGACGCTGCCGACAGGGTGCCGTCCCCGGGCGGTGAACCGGACCTGTTCGAGCGCCGCGTGGACGACGGCGCAGACTCCGGCGGCGCCGAGGGCCGCCGCGCACTGGCGCGGCGTGATGCCGAACTCGTACCGGGCCCAGGAGGCGACCAGGAAACCCGCGCACCAGGAGGCGGTGTCGAGCGTTAGCAAGGACAGGGTCTTCGCACGCCGGGTGACCCAGTCCCGTCGCTTGGTGGAGTCGTTGAGGGGGTCGGTGTGATCCATGGGCGTCCTCTACGTTTTGTCCCGTTATTGAGATGATTCACCGTGAGCACGAGGTTTCAATCGTATACATTGCGTTTGCCGCTTAACGGGCTACTTGCAGGGTTTAGATACTCTCATGTGCTTATCAGAACCTAGGGAGACTTCGTGCTTTTTCATCGGCTAGCCGTTCCGCCGCCGGAACGGAGGGCGTGATGGACGTCCGTACCTGCCTGCGCCTGGTCCGCCGACACTGGTGGATCGTCCTGGTCACCCTGATGCTCACGGTCGGCGCGGCGGCCCTGGTCACGGTCCGCACGCCACCGCGTTACATGGCCTCCGTGACCTTCTTCGTCACCGCCCCCAGCCAGGGCGTCACCAACGCCTACCAGGGCGAACTCTTCCTCCAGCAGCGTGTGAAGTCCTACGCCGACCTGCTGCGCAGCGACCGCCTGGCGCAGGCCATGGTCGCCGACAACTCCCTCGGTCTGACCGCCGACGACATCCAGCGCCGGGTGGCCACCTCCACCGAGACCGGCACCGTGCTGCTGCGCGCCAACGTCACCGACACCGACCAGGCCCGCGCCCTGAAGACGACCGAGGTCCTGTCGGCGAAGTTCGTCGAGCTGGTCCAGAAGATCGAGACCACCTCGGACGGCAAGGCCGGCCCGACCCGGCTCGAGGTGGTCGGTGGCCCCCGGGTCAGCGCCAGTCCGGTCGCCCCGCAGCCGAACCGCAACATCGCCCTCGGGGTGCTGGTCGGGCTGCTGCTCGGCGCGGCCCTGGCGGTCCTGCGCGGCATGGTCGACGTACGGCTGCGTGACGCCGCCGGCCTGCAACGGGCCACCGGCAGCCCGTTGCTCGGCGACATCCCGTTCGACACGGCCGCCAAGGCGACGCCGCTGATCGTCGGCGAGGCCGCGACCTCCGCCCGCGCGGAGGCGGTCCGCAAGCTGCGGACCAACCTGCGGTTCGTGGACGTGCACGAACCCGCCCGGGTGATCGCGGTGACCAGCGCGTTGCAGGGCGAGGGGAAGACCACGCTGTCGTGCAACCTGGCCATCGCCCTGGCCGAGGCGGGCTGGCGGGTGCTGCTGGTCGACGCCGACCTGCGTCGTCCGAAGGTCGCCGACTACCTCGGCATCGACGGTGGGATCGGCCTGACCGACGTGCTCGTCGGCGACGTCCAGGTCGGTGACGTGGTGCAGCGGTGGGGCGACAAGTCCCTGCTGGTGCTGCCCAGCGGGTCGACCCCGCCGAACCCCAGCGAGCTGCTCGGCGCGAAGGCGATGGCGGATCTGCTGCTCGCGCTCCGCGAGTCGGCCGACATCGTGGTCATCGACACCGCGCCGCTGCTGGCCGTCACCGACGGTGTGGTGGTGGCCGTGCAGGCCGACGGCGCGTTGCTGGTCACCCAGCAGGGCCGTACCTCGCGGGCGCAGGTCGCCGCGGCGGCCCGCTCCCTGCACTCGGTGTCGGTGCGGCTGCTCGGCTGTGTGCTGAACATGGCCAAGGTGGCCCGGGCCGACGCCTACCAGTACGAGGCGTACCGGGTGGCCACCACGACGCCGTCCGTCCCGGCGGACCGCGCCGCCGCCCACCGTGGCGAACAGGACCTGCACCCCGTCGAGGACCGGACGCAGGAACTCACCCGGCTGTCGCAGTGAGTGCCACCGCGCTTTCCGTCGCCGACGTCCGGTCCACCGCCCGGTCGGGTGGGACGTCGGCGACGGAGCGGGGGGCCGCCGCTCCGGGGACGGCCCGCCATCATCGTCCGGCCCGCGCCGGGCGACGGTGGTGGGCCGGCGGACGCCGGCCGGTCCCGGTCGGCGTCGGGCCGCGGGCGGTGGTCGTCCGGCGACGGGGGAGCGGGTGGCGATGAGGATCGGCATCCTGTCCTACCACTTTCCGCCGGAACCGGCCTTCATCCCCGGCAGCCTGGCCGAGGAGCTGGCCCGCCGGGGGCACGAGGTCCGGGTGCTGACCGGTTTCCCGGACTATCCCGGTGGTCACGTCTACCCGGGCTGGCGGCAGCGCTGGCGGCACCTGACCCGCAGTGAACGGCTGACCGTGCGCCGGGTGCCGCGGTACGCCGGTGGGGACGCCTCACCCGCCGCCCGGTTGGCCGGCTATCTCTCCTTCGCCGGCAGTGCCGCGTTGGCGGGGCGGCGTTACCTGGCCGACGTCGACGTGCTGTACGTCTTCCAGCTCCCCGCCACCACCTTCGCCACGGCCGGACTGCTGCGGCTGCTCGGCCGGGTGCCGACGGTCCTGCACGTGCAGGACCTCTGGACCGGGGAGGGGGCCGCCGGGGAGGCGGGGCAGGGCCGGATCGCCACCACGATGCGCCGGGTGCTGCGTGACGCCGACGCGGTGGCGGTCACCGCACCGTCCATGCGGGACCTCGTGCTCGCCGACGGGGTCGCCGGGGACCGGGTGCACACCGTGCTCAACTGGACCGACGAGCGGATCTTCCAACCGGTGCGCCCCGGCCGGGAGGCGTGGGGGCTGGTGCGCCGGGATGCCCGCTGCGTGGTCATGCACGCCGGCACGATCGGCGTACGCCAGGGTCTGGAGACCGCGGTACGGGCGGCGGCGGCGCTCGACGACCGGATGGATCTGGTACTGGTCGGCTCCGGGGCGCAGGAGCGGCAGGTCCGGGGGCTCGCCGCGGACCTCGGTGCCGACAACGTCCGTTTCCTGCCGCGGCGGCCGCCGACCGAGATGCCCGAGCTGTACGCCGCCGCCGACTACCAGCTGGTGGCCCTGCGCGACCTTCCGGAGTTGCACGGGACGGTGCCGAGCAAGGTGCAGTCGGCGCTGGCCTGCGCCACGCCGCTGGTCGCCTCGGCCGGTGGCGACACCGCGGCGCTGGTGGAGCGGGCGCGGGCCGGGCTCTCCTGCCCGCCGGAGGACTGGGCCGCGCTGGCCGACCGGTTCTGGTTGGCGACCACCATCCCGCCGCCGGCCCGGGCCGAGATGGGCCGCCGGGGGCGGGAGACCTACCTGCGGGAGATGTCGCTGGGGGCCGGTGTGGACCGGATCGAGACGCTGCTGACCCACGTCGCGGCGACCGCCGGCTCCCCGGGTCGTTCCCGGTAAACCGACTTAAAGCGGCAAAGAACCTGTTATCAATCTATAGCACCGACATTCGTGCTAGAAACCTCATGAACGGTCATTTACCCCGAGGTAGGAGCGGAGTGTGGCGTGGCAGAGAGCCATGGGTCACGACGTGGTCGACGCCGGCTGCGCCGGCGCACCCGGCGGCGGGTCCGGCGCGTCCTGCTGGTCGGTCTGGTCGTCACGGCCGTGCTGCTCGGCGCTGCCGGTTGGGTGGGGTTCCGTGGCTGGCAGGCGCGGGCCCACCTGGTCAACGCGGCCGGGCTCGCCCGGGAGCTGAGCAGCCAGGTGCTGGCCGGCGACCTGGACCGCGCCCAGCGCACGCTGGCGGCGTTGCAGGAGCAGGCCGGCGCGGCGCGGGCCGCCACCGGCGACCCCGGCTGGTGGGTCGCCCGGCACGCCCCGTACGCCGGGGACGACGTGGCGGCGGTACGGAGCATCGCGGTCGCCATCGACGACCTCGCCCGGCATGCCTTCCCGGTCCTGCTCCGCACCGACCTGGCCACCCTGGTGCCGACCCAGGGGCGGCTCGACCTGGACCGGTTGCGGGCCGCCTCGGCCGGTCTGACGGAGGCGGACGCCGCCGTTCGCAGGTCCCGGGTCGGTCTCGACGCGGTACCCGCCGAGGACCTGGTCAGCCAGCTCCGTACCGCGCTGGGCGAACTGCGCACCGAGATCGACCGGTTGGCCGGTCTGACCGGGGCGGCGCAACGGGGTGCCCGGGTGCTGCCCGCCCTGCTCGGGGCGAACGGGCCGCGCAGCTACCTGCTGCTCTCCCAGAACCTCGCCGAGTTGCGGGCCACCGGTGGCATGTTCGGCGCGTACGCGGTGATCCATGCCGACGACGGGCGGATCCGGTTGCGCGAGCAGGGCACCAGTGCCCAGTTCGGCCGCTTCACCCCGGCCCTGCCGGTGACCGAGGAAGTGCGCCGCCTCTACACCGACCTGCCCGGCATCTATCCCGCCGACGTCAACCTCACGCCACACTTCCCGACCGCCGCGAAGCTCTACCGGGAGATGTACCGACGGCACAGCGGCCAGACCGTCGACGGGGTGCTGGCGGTCGACCCGGTGATGCTGTCGTACCTGCTCCAGGCCACCGGCCCGGTCCGGGTGCCGGGCGACGCCACCCTGGTCAGCAGTCAGGTGGTGCGCACCCTGCTCAGTGACGCGTACCAGGGGCGCGACGACAGCGGGCAGGACGCCTTCTTCGCCGCTTCCGCGTCCGCGGTCTTCGACGCCTTCCTCACGAAGAAGGTCAACCCTAGAGGGCTTTTGTCGGCTTTAGACCGCTCCATCACTGAACGGCGGATATTGTTCTGGAGTGCCCGACCTGAGGAACAGCGGACCTTCCACGACACCCGGCTCGCCGGCGTGCTTCCCGAGCAGGAAGCCGCACCGACCGTCGGGGTCTTCCTCAACGACGGCAGCGGCGCCAAGCTCGGCTACTACCTGCGGCCCGCAGCGACCCTCACCATGGGCGACTGCGCCGACGAGGGGCGACGGCACCTGCGGTTGCGCTTCACCCTGCACTCCTCGGCCCCCGACACCGGGCTCAGCAAGTCGGTGCTCGGTCTGGCCAGGGCCGACGATCCGTACACCGCCCGGACCCTGGTGTCCCTCTACAGCCCGGCCGGCGGAACGGTCCTCGGTGCCCGGCTGGACGGGAAACCGATCTCACTGGGCAGCGGGACCGAACGACGCCGACAGGTCGTCATCGCGACCGTCGACGTCGCCCCCAACGCCACCCGAACCCTCGACGTGGACCTGCTGACCAGCAGGAACACCGCAGGCACCCCGGAAATATGGCACACACCGACCGCCACCCCATGGACCACCCAAGTAGTTCCCGCACCTAGCTGCAAACAGTAGGAGGAGACCATCATGCGGCTATCCCGCATTCTCATGGCGCTGACGGTCGGTCTGGCCATCGTGGCCGTGCCGACCGCCGCGGGGGCTGCTCAGCCGCAGCCACCCGCCGACAGCACGCCGCAGCCGCCACCGTACCCACCCGTCACGCCCTCGCTGACGGCCAACCCGACGACCATCTTCCTCGGCGAGACCGTGGTGCTCACCGGCACCGGCTTCGGGCCGAACGAGATCGTCGACATCGACGTCACCGTGGCGCCCCTCGCCGCGGCCGTGCCGGGGCAGGCTCCGGCCCGACGCAGCGATGGCACCACCGTCGCGATGGTGAAGGTGGACTATTCGCAGCCGCAGCCCGCGCCGCGGCACTTCACGGCGCAGACCGACGCGAACGGCAACTTCACCGTGAGCTACCGGCCGAGCGACGTCGGGCGGCTCACCTTCACCGCGACCGGGCGCACCTCGGGTCGTACGGCCAGCACGACGATCACCGTGCTGCCGAAGAAGAAGCACCCGCACCTGCCGGTCACCGGTGACAACCTGAGCACGCCGCTGAAGGTCGGCGGCGGGCTGGTCGGCGCCGGTGTCGTGCTGATGCTCACCGCCTTCGGGTGGCGGCGTCGCCACCGGTTCGGCATGACCCGCTGACCCGGATCACTCCGGTAGGCGAAGGTGCCCGCCGGCCCCGCTGGGGCCGGCGGGCACCCGTGTCCGGTTGACTGGGTGGGTGGACGAGGTGATCTGGAACGCGGCCCGTGCGGCCCGTGCCTGGCTGGACGCCGCCAACGGCACCGACCAGACCGAGCTGACCTGCCGGATCCTCAAGCTCAGCGAGGAGGCCGGCGAGGCGGCCGGGGCGTGGATCGGCGTCCTCGGCCAGAACCCCCGCAAGGGCGTGACGCACAGCCACGCGGAGGTCGCCGCCGAGTTGGCCGACGTGGTCTTCACCGCCCTGGTCGCCATCGAGAGCCTGGGGTTGGACGCCCGGTCGGTGGTGACCGCCTGCGCGGCGAAGGTCGAGTCCCGGATCGCCCGGTGACCTCTCCGACGGCCCGAACGGACGGTACGTCCCCGATCAGATGCCGGATATCGCCGTTCACGCCCGGATCGTCGTGCCCGCAGCCACCCCGCCGGGCCGGAATCCCGGCCGGGCCGACGGCGTTACACCCTGCGTACGACCGCAGCAGCACCCCAGCCCGGCAAACCCCACCCCGGCCCGGCAGGTCCCGCCGCCCCCGGTGGAATGACCCGGGGCCGCCGGTCGTTACACCTGACTCGGCACGAGAGGCCGCCCCCCGGGGCAGGCCCCGCCGCACCCCCGCACCCCACCCCCCGCACGAGCGCCCGACGTGGTGCCCACACCCGCCGCGCCAGTCCCCCGGACCGGCGCACCCCGACCCTCGCCGGCCGGGAGCCAGGGTGTCGACCCCGAAGGAGCTACCCCCATGAACACCACCATCCTGCGCAAGACCGCCCTCGGCATCGCCGGCCTCGCCTTCACCGGCGGCATCCTCGCCGGCCCCACCACCCACGCCCACGCCACCACCCCCACCGCCGTCACCACCGCCGTCCAGGCCGACAAGCCGGCCGTGGACAAGGACAAGCTGATCCCGCACGGGGTGCAGGGCGAGCAGTCCCGCATCGACCTCGACGACGAGCAGACCGGCAACGTCAAGGCCATCATCGCCGCCACCAAGAAGGCCGGCATGGACGAACGCGCCGCCGTCGTCTCCCTCGCCACCGCCCTGCAGGAATCCAAGCTGAACAACCTCGGCCACCTCGGCGACCGCAACGACCACGACTCCCAGGGCCTGTTCCAACAGCGCCCCTCCTCCGGCTGGGGCACCGTCGAACAGATCACCGACCCCGAATACGCCACCACCGCGTTCCTCAAGGGCCTCAAGCAGGTCGACGGCTGGCAGGACATGCCCCTGACCAAGGCCGCCCAGACCGTCCAGGTCTCCGCCTACCCCGACCACTACGCCCAGTGGGAACAGCAGGCCGCCGACCTCGTCACCCAACACTGGAACAGCTGACCCCGCCGTGCCCGTACCCCTTCCGCCCGCCGGGTGGAGGGGGTGACGGGGGTCACCGTGGTGCCGGGGAAGGAGCACGGGGTGGCCCGCGTTGTGCAGGGTGTCGATGTGTTCGGTGTCCCCGGGCCTCATCTGAACCGCCCTCGCGGAGTTCCGTTCGGCTGGAGCCGCGTTGCGCCACGCGCCGAGAGGCGACCCGCACGTCGACACGCGCCGCCCCCGACCCGGCCGGGTCGGGGGCGGCGCGCTGTATGCGTACCGGGCAGAATGGCCGATGTGGACTGGTCCGGCTCTCCCGGTGTGGTGACGTTGCCCAGCGGCGTGACGGTGCGCGGCCGGCGGGTCGCCGACGTGGTGTCGCCCGCCGACTTCGCCCTGATCCTGGCGCCGGGGCCGACTCCTGGCTGGCCCTACCGGCGCATCCGGTGGCCGGACTTCTGGCTGCCGCTGGACCGTGAGGACGCCCTGGACGCCCTCCGCGAGGCGCTGCGGGGCGCGCACGACGGGCGGCGGGTGGAGGTGGCCTGCCGGGGCGGGATCGGCCGGACCGGCACCGCGCTGGCCGCCCTGGCGGTCCTCGACGGGCTGCCGGCCAGGCAGGCGGTGGGCTGGGTGCGTGAGCGTTACCACCCGAGGGCGGTGGAGACCCCCTGGCAGCGGGCCTGGCTGCGGCGGCTTCCCACCCGCTGACCGGCCGGCTACCGGGCGACGTACTCGCGCAGGTGGCGGGCGGTCAGGGTGTCGCCCCGCGCGACCAGGTCGGCGGGGGTGCCGGTGAAGACGATCCGCCCGCCGTCGTGACCGGCCCCGGGGCCGAGGTCGACGATCCAGTCCGCGTGCGCCATCACCGCCTGGTGGTGCTCGATGACGACCACCGTGTTACCCGCGTCGACCAGGCGGTCCAGCAGCGCGAGCAGTTGGTCCACGTCGGCCAGGTGCAGGCCGCTGGTCGGCTCGTCCAGCACGTAGGTGGCGGCCTTCTCCGCCATGTGCACGGCCAGCTTGAGCCGCTGGCGTTCCCCACCGGAGAGCGTGGTGAGGGGCTGGCCCAGGGTCAGGTAGCCGAGACCGACCTCGGCGAGCCGGTCCAGCACGACCCGGGCCGGCCCGGACGGGAAGAACTCCCGCGCCTCGGTCATCGACATGCCGAGCACCTCGCTGATGTTCCGGCCGCGCAGCGTGTACGCCAGCACCTCGCGGGTGTACCGCCGCCCCTCGCAGGCCTCGCAGACGGTGGCGACGGCAGCCATCGTCGCCAGGTCGGTGTAGACCAGCCCGATCCCCTTACAGGTCGGGCAGGCCCCCTCGGAGTTGGCGCTGAACAGCGCCGCCTTCACCCCGTTGGCACGGGCGAACGCGGTGCGGATCGGATCGAGCAGCCCGGTCCAGGTGGCCGGGTTGCTGCGCCGGGAGCCCCGGATGGGGGACTGGTCGACCACCACGACCCCGTTGCGGCGGGGCAGCGAGCCGTGGATCAGCGAACTCTTGCCCGAGCCCGCCACCCCGGTGACCACGGTGAGCACCCCCAGCGGCAGGTCGACGTCGACGTCGCGCAGGTTGTGCAGGTCGGCACCCCGGATCGCCAGGTGGCCGGTGGGCTGCCGGACGGCCGTGCGCAGGGTGACCCGGTGGTCGAGGTGCCGGCCGGTCAGCGTGTCGGAGCGCCGTAGCCCGGCGACGTCGCCGGCGTAACAGATCCGGCCGCCCGCCGACCCGGCACCCGGGCCGAGGTCGACCACGTGGTCGGCGATCGCGATCGTCTCCGGCTTGTGCTCCACCACCAGCACCGTGTTGCCCTTGTCCCGGAGCTGCCGCAACAGGTCGTTCATCCGGGTGATGTCGTGCGGGTGCAGCCCCACCGTGGGTTCGTCGAAGACGTACGTCACGTCGGAGAGGCTGGAACCGAGGTGACGGACCATCTTCACCCGTTGCGCCTCGCCGCCGGACAGGGTGCCCGACTCCCGGTCCAGGCTGAGGTAGCCCAGGCCGATCTCCACCAGCGAGTCCAGGCAGTCGCGTAGGTCGGCCACCAGGGGTGCCACCGACGGGGCCTCGATCCCGCCGATCACCTGTGCCAGGTCGCTGATCTGCAGGGCCGAGCACTCGGCGATGGTGCGTCCGGCGATCCGCGACGACAGCGCCGCCGCGTTGAGCCGGGCACCACCGCAGGCGGCACAGGTCTTCAGGGTGACCGCCCGGTCCACGAAGGCACGGTGCTGCGCCTGCATGGAGTCCCGTTCCTTGGTCAGGTAGAGCCGACGGACCTTCACCGCCAACCCCTCGTAGGTCCAGTTGCTGTTCCCCACCCTGATCTTCGTGGCCGGCTTGTGCAGGAAGTCCGCCCACTGCTGCTCGGTGAAGTCCTGGAGCTTGACGTCCGGGTCGAACAGGCCGGAACCGGCCATGATCTGCCAGTACCAGGAGTCGACGGCGAAGTTCGGGACCAGGATCGCCCCGTCGTTGAGCGAGCGCTCCACGTCCACCATGGCCGACACGTCCAGGTCGGAGACCCGGCCCAGCCCCTCACAGGTCGGGCACATCCCCTCGGCGAGGTTGAAACTGAACGCCCCGGCACCGCCCACGTGCGGTTCGCCGAGCCGGCTGAACAGGATCCGGAGCATCGCGTACGCGTCGGTCGCGGTGCCCACGGTGGAGCGGGAGTTCGCCCCCATCCGTTCCTGGTCGACCACGATCGCCGGGGTCAGGTTCCGCAGCGAGTCCACGTCGGGGCGGGACAGACTCGGCATGAACGACTGGAGGAAGGCGCTGTACGTCTCGTTGATCAGCCGGCGGGACTCGGCGGCGACGGTACCGAACACCAGGGACGACTTTCCCGAGCCGGAGACGCCGGTGAAGACGGTGAGCCGCCGCTTCGGGATGTCGACGGACACCCCGGTCAGGTTGTTCTCCCGGGCTCCCCGTACCTCGATCACGTCGTGGCGGTCGGCGGCGGGCTGGGTGGTTGATTGCTCCATACCTTTAATTTTCTCATTCGTCCTCCTGTGGAGACTTTCAGCGACACCGAGCGGGTCGGACCGGTCGACTCGGGGGGAAAGTCTCAAACAACGCGACAAGCAGTAGGGTGACCGGGTGGGGGAGCGGCGGTGGCGGATGGTCGACGTCGCGGCCAGCGCAGGGATCTCCACCCAGCAGGTGCGCAACTACCTGGCCGACGGGGTGCTACCGCCGGCCGGGCGCACCGTGAGCGGCTACCGGATGCTGACCGACCGCCACGTGCGGGCGCTCGCGGTGGCCCGCCGGATGGCCGAGGGGCACGGCTGGGCGCGTACCCGGGAGGTGCTGGCCGCCGTGCACCGGGGCGAGTGGCCGGCGGCGCTCGCCGCCCTCGACGCCGGGCACGCCGAGCTGGACCGCGAGCGGGCCGAGATCGCCCGCGCGCTGGGCGCCTTCGAGACGGTGCTGGGCAGCCCGGCGGCAGCCGCGCCCCGCCGGGACGCGCGCATCGGTGTGGTGGCCGCCCAGCTCGGTGTGCGCACCTCCCAGCTGCGTCTCTGGGAGCGGCGCGGGCTGCTCCGGCCGCGCCGCCAGCAGGGCACCGGCTACCGGGTGTACGACCCGGCCGAGTGGCGGGCGGCTCAGGTGGTGGCGCTGCTGCGCCGGGGTGGTTATCCGTTCGACATCATCACCGCGGTCCTCGACGAGCTGCGCAGCACGGGCCGACCGGACCGGGTCCGGTCGGAGCTGGCCCGTCGGGAGCAGGAACTGCACCGTCGCAGCCTGTGCCGGCTGCGGGCCTCCGCCGCCCTGTACGACTACCTGGCCGAGACCGCGCCGGCCGTCGAGGGCTGACCGGACCACCTGCGGTGTCGCCCGGACGTCCCCGACGCCCCCGCCCCGCCTCCCGACCACCCCGACGTATCCCGGTCGGGGCACCGCCGTCGCCGGTGAACCGACCGGGGTCGGCGCACCGCCCGGCGGGCGAACGCCGAGCGGCCCGGCGGAATGGTCCGCCGGGCCGCTCGTGGGCGCTGGGTCAGTTCAGGCCGCAGGTGGCGAAGTTGTCGAGGTTGGGGCGTTGTGCGCCGACCCGGTTGAAGGCGATCTCGATGCGGTCGAGGGCGGCCTGGCGCTTGTCCTTCAGCGGGCCGAGGATGGCGTTGTTGATGAAGTTCGCGCCGCCCTGGGGGTTGGCGGCCTGCTGGGCGAGGCGGGCGTTGGCCTCGCTGATCTGCTTGTCCAGGTTGGCCAGTTCGGCCTGGACGTTCGCGGCGGCGGCGGCCGGTACGGCGGGGATCTGCGGCGTCGGGCAGTTCACCGTCCGGGCGGCCCCGGCGTTCCCGGCCCCGGCGTTGCCCGCGCCCGCGTTGCCCGCTCCGGCGTTACCCGCGCCCGCGTTACCCGCTCCGGCGTTACCCGCACCCGCGCCGTTCAGGCCGCAGGTGGCGAAGTTGTCGAGGTTGGGGCGTTGTGCGCCGACCCGGTTGAAGGCGATCTCGATGCGGTCGAGGGCGGCCTGGCGCTTGTCCTTCAGCGGGCCGAGGATGGCGTTGTTGATGAAGTTCGCGCCGCCCTGGGGGTTGGCGGCCTGCTGGGCGAGGCGGGCGTTGGCCTCGCTGATCTGCTTGTCCAGGTTGGCCAGTTCGGCCTGGACGTTCGCGGCGGCGGCGGCCGGTACGGCGGGGATCTGCGGCGTCGGGCAGTTCACCGTCTGGGCGGCGGCCGTGGTGTTGTTCCCACCCGAGGCGACGTTGCCGGCCTTGACGGAGCTGTTCAGCGCGCTGGCCACACCCGGGGCGTTCAGCCCGCAGGTGGCCAGGCTGTCCAGGTTGGGCCGCTGCGCGCCGACCCGGTTGAAGTTGATTTCGATGCGGTCCAGCACCGCGACGCGCTTGCTCTTCAGCGGGCCGAGGATGGCGTTGTTGATGAAGTTCGCGCCGCCCTGCGGGTTGGCGGCCTGCTTGGCCAGCCGCTCGTTCTGCCGGGCGATCTCCTCGTCCAGGTTGGCCAGTTCCCGCTCCACCCCGGCAGCGGCCGCCGCCGGAACGGCCGGCAGCTTGTCCCGTACCGTGGGGCAGTTCACGGTCTGCGCGGCGCTGCTGCCGGTGTTCTCGGCTGCGGAGGCGAGCTGCAGACCGCCGCCCAGGAGCAGCACCGCCAGGGCGCCGACTCCGCCGAGCTTGAGGACGGAATTCTTCCGCATTGGCCTGGCCATGTACCTCTCCTCTGATCTCCGGCGGGCCGCCGACGATGTCGCGTCCGGGGGCCGACGGTGGCTGGGTTCACCCGAGGACCGCGGCACTGGGGCTGCCCCGATCCGTCCTTGCGGCGATGGATACGGGGACTGCGCGGAGATCGTTCAAGAAGTTTCGTCAGCCCGTCGTCACGCTTCGTGTTGACGGAAAGAATGAGCAGCTCAGAGGGGGTTTCAGTGCTTCCGGCGGCGATGCGCGGCGGGGTTTTTCTCCACCCTCGGTAACTGCTGAATGATCCAGCGTCACCATGGTGGTTCTTTTGCGCCGGGACGGCCCGGGTGCGGCGGGTGGTGCGGCCCCTGGGGAACCGCCTCCCGGCGTCGGTAGGGTGCCTCACCATGAGAGCCCGGGTCCTGGCCGCCGCCGTCGCGGCCGTACTCCTCACCGCGGGCACCCCCGCTCCGGTCCGCGCGGCGCCGGCCGGGGCCGCCGTCGTGCCGTGCCCGAAACTGCCCGCGCCGAAGGTGACCCGACCGCCCCGGCCCGTGCCGCCCCCCGCGGTGCCCGCGCAGCAGGCGGTGGGGGGCGAGGCGCTGGCCACCCCGGGTCTGACCGTGCCGCCCGGGGTGCCCACGCCGCCCCCGGTCACCGCGGTCTCCTGGCTCGTCGCCGACCTGGACACCGGGGCGGTCCTCGGTGGTTGCGGCCCACACGAGTACGGCACCCCGGCCAGCGTGCAGAAACTGCTGCTGGCGGCCACCATGCTGCCCCGGCTGGATCCGAAGCAGGTGGTCACGGTGACCCGCGCCGACCTGGACATCGAGCCGGGCAGCTCGGCGGTGGGTCTGCTCGACCGTGGTCGGTACCCGGTCGAGACCGTCTGGCTCGGCCTGCTGCTCCAGTCCGGCAACGACGCGGCGAACCTGCTGGCCCGCCTCGGCGCGGGCAGCGCGTCGGCCGGGGTGCGCGAGATGAACGCCGAGGCACGCCGGCTCGGCGCGTGGCAGACCCACGCGGTGACCCCGTCCGGGCTGGACGGGCCGGGCCAGTTCACCAGCGCGTACGACCTGGCGCTGATCGCCCGGGTCTGTTTCGCCGACCCCACCTTCCGTCGGTACGCGCTCACCGAGCGGACCCAGATCCCGGCCCAGCCGGCGTTGCGCAAACCCGGCTTCCAGATCCAGAACGAGAACCAGTTGATCTACCGGTACCCCGGGGCGTTGGGCGGGAAGACCGGCTTCACCGACCTGGCCCGGCACACCTACGTCGGAGCCGCCGAACGTGGCGGCCGGCGGCTGGTGGTGACCCTGCTCGGCGCGGAGGCCCGCCCGGTGCGCGGCTGGGAGCAGGGGGCTCGGCTGCTCGACTGGGGTTTCGGCCTGCCCCGGGACGCCTCGGTGGGCCGGCTGGTCGACCCCGGCGAGGCGACCCCCGCCAGCGCGTCGGCGTCGCCGCCCGCCCGGGTGGTCGCCGCACCGGAGCCCGCCCGCCGGCCGGTGTCCGCACCGTACCGGCCCGGTGGGGCGGTGGTCGGTGGTGTCGTGGGACTGGTCGGGGTGCTGGCCGCGCTGCTCGTCATCCGCCGCCGCCGGAGCCGGCGGCGGGTCCGGCGGCGCGTCGCCTGGGACTGACGGCCGTCCCTCCATAGACTCCGGTCGTTGCGGTACCGCCCGTTTCCGCGGTACCACCCGTCTCTCCGGTACCACGAGTCCAGGAGGACCCACAGTGTCGAGTGAACCCCGACCGTCCGTCGCCGGGTCGCGCCCCCATGGCCGGCTGGCCCGCCTCGCGGGGGTGGCGCTGGCCTCGGCGACGCTGGTCGTCGCCGGTGGTACGGCCGCCGTCGCCGCGCCCGCCGACGGGCCGGTCGTCGCCCGGACCACCAAGGGCCCGTGCGCGTACACGTCCACGCCCGACGAGCCGCCGGCCCGGCCGGTGCCGCTGCCGCCCGACCCGCGTCGCACCCCGGACGCCGGCACGGTCCGGGTCACCCTGCGCACCAGCCAGGGGCCGATCGGCCTGACCCTGGACCGGGAGCAGGCCCCGTGCACCGTGCAGAGCTTCCTGCACCTGGCGCGACACCGGTTCTACGACTGGACCCCCTGCCACCGGCTGACCGCCTACCCGACGCTGAAGGTGCTCCAGTGCGGCGACCCGTCCGGCACCGGTGAGGGCGGTCCGGGCTACCGCTACCGCGACGAGTTGCCCACCGACCTGCCGCCCGCGCCGACCGACCCCACCGGGGTCCGGCGACTCTACGCCCGGGGCACGCTCGCCATGGCCAACGCCGGGCCGGACACCAACGGCAGCCAGTTCTTCCTGGTCCAGTCGGATTCGGCGCTGCGACCCAACTACACCGTGTTCGGCAGCATCGACGCCGCCGGGCTGGCCACCCTGGACCGGATCGCGGCCGGTGGCATCGCGCCCACCGCCGAGGACCCGGCACCGGTGGACGGTGCCCCGGCCCTGCCGGTGCGGATCCACCGCGCCATCCGGGGCCGCTGAGGCTCCCGGGCACCGGAGCGGCGCACCCGGCGGGATCACGGCGGTACGGGTGAACCGGCCGACCGGGCTCAGCCCGGCCGGCCACCGCGCGTCCTGCGGGCGGGGGCGATCACTCGCCCCCGCCCGCGGGTCAGCCCTCCTCGCCCGCCGCGCGGGCCCGGTCGGCGTCCGCGTCGGCCGCACCGACGGGCACGCCGTCGCCGTCCCGGGCGGCGTCGGACAGGTCCACCTCCGCACCGGCACGGGCGGCGTCGGCGCGGGCGTCGTCCGCCCCCACCACGGGACGGGTGTCGGCGTCGTCGACGTCGACCAGGTCACCGCCGACGGCGAGGCCGAGCGGAGCGTAACGGGGGTCGGTCATGGTCTCCTCCTTCACCGGTCCTACCCTCTCCGCTACCCCCATGGACGGTGGTCGACACCTCCCCGTCGCCGGCCGGCTGACCGACGGGCGCGTCCCCTGCCCGCCTCGACCCGCGCTGACCGGCAAATTCACCGCGCCGGAGGCGGCATGCTACCGGCCCGGCACGCTCCGCCGGGTGGGATTCGCCGGATCACCGGAAGGCCGGACCCGGCATCACTACGTTCGTCAGCGTGAGAGTTCGGGGACGTACCGCGGCCGCCATCGCCGCCCTCCTGCTGTCGCCGGTCGGCGTGCCCGCCGGTGCCGTCGCCGCCGCCGGGGCGGTGACCACCGGGGCGTGCGCGCCCGTGCCGGCGGCGTCCCGGCCACCCCGACCGGTGCCGCCGCGCGCGGACCCCGCCGCCCGGACGGTCGGCGGTCCCGCCCTGGCCACCAGGGCGCAGGTGCGCCCGACCGGGACGCCCGTGCCGCCCGCCGTGCAGGCCACCTCCTGGCTGGTCGCCGACCTGGACAGCGGCGACGTGCTCGGCGGCTGCGGCCCGCACGAGTACGGCACCCCGGCCAGCGTGCAGAAGCTGCTGCTCGCCGCCACCGTACTGCCGACGCTCGACCCCCGACAGGTGGTCACCCTCACCCCCGGCGACCTCGACATCGAACCCGGCAGCTCCGCCGTGGGCTTCGCCGAGGGCGGCCGCTACCGGATCGAGACGCTCTGGCTGGGACTGCTGCTCCAGTCCGGCAATGAGGCGGCCAACGCACTGGCCCGGCTCGGCGGCGGCCCCGACGGGCTGCCCGGCGGCCTCCGGGCCATGAACGCGCACGCCCGGCACCTCGGCGCGTTGCAGACCCACGCGGTGACCCCCTCCGGGCTGGACGGGCCGGGCCAGTTCACCAGCGCGTACGACCTGGCGCTGATCGCCCGGGCCTGCTTCGCCGACGCCACCTTCCGCCGCTACGACACCACCCGGGAGACGACGATCCCGGCCCAGCCGGCGCTCGGCGAGAAGGCCTTCCCGATCCAGAACGACAACCAGCTGCTCTACCGCTACCCGGGGGCGCTGGGCGGCAAGACCGGCTACACGGACCTGGCGCGGCACACCTACGTCGGGGCCGCCGAACGCGGCGGACGACGGCTGGTGGTCACCCTGCTCGGTGCGGAGGTCGTCGACAAGCGGGGCTGGGAACAGGGGGCGGCCCTGCTCGACTGGGGGTTCGGGGTACCCCGGGGCGCGGCGGTCGGCCGGCTGGTCAACCCGGGCGAGCTGACCGCCGGCCCGTCCGCGACCGCGACCACCCCACCCCCGCTGGCCGCCGCCGGTGGTCCGGGTCGGCTCGATCCGCCCGGTCACCCCTGGTCCCGTCCCCTGGTCGCGGTCTCCCTGGCGGCCGTCGTGGCCGGGCTCGTCGGGCTGCTGTTCGCCCTGCGCCACCGACCCCACGACGTCCGCCGACGGCGGTGAGATCCGGGGCCGGGCACCCCCGGCGGGTGCTGGTCGGGTTGCTGGTCGTCGCGGTGCTGACCGGGGCGGTGGGCTGCGACCGGCCGCCGCGGCCGTTGCCGGACGCCGCCCTGCCCACCCCGACCGGCCTGCCCACCCCGACCGGCCTGCCCACCCCGACCGGGCCGCGGGCCCCGGCCGACGTGGTGCTGCTGTCCGAGGTCGACCCGAGCATCGTCGTGGACATCCGGTACGCCGGCCCGCACAACTTCGTCGGCCGCCCGGTGGACGGCTACGACGAGCCGCTGTGCCTGCTCACCCGTACCGCTGCCGAGGCGCTGCGCCGGGTGCAGGACGCCGCCCGCGCTCGACGGCTCAGCCTGCGGGTGTACGACTGCTACCGCCCGCAGCGCGCCGCCGACGAGTTCGTCCGGTGGGCGAAGGACCCCGCCGCGCAGCAGACGAAGGCGGAGTTCTATCCCCGGGTGGCCAAGTCGAAGCTCTTCGCCGACGGCTACCTCGGTGCGCCCACCGCGCACAGCCGGGGCAGCACCCTCGACCTGACCCTGGAGCCCCGCCCGGCCCCGCCCCGTGCCTCGTACGCCCCGGGTCAGCCGTTGGTGGCCTGCACCGACCCGGCCGACCGGCGGTTCGCCGACGGCAGCCTCGACATGGGCACCGGATTCGACTGCTTCGACCCGCTGGCGCACACCGCAGACCCCCGGGTCACCGGCACCGCCCGGACCCACCGGCAGCTGCTGGAACGCCTGATGACGCGGGAGGGCTTCGTCAACTACGACCGGGAATGGTGGCACTACCGGTACGCCGACGAGCCCTACCCGGACACCTACTTCGACTTCCCGGTGGCCCGGTCGTCCCTGCCCCGCTGACCCGGCCCGTCGTCGGTGCGGCCCGGCGGGCACCCCGGCCGGCGGGGTCAGCTGACGGGCGGCCGGGTGCGCAGCGGCAGCCAGGCCAGCACATTCTGGATCGTGGCGTCCCAGTACGGCCAGTCGTGGTCGCCGGGGGAGAAGTCCACGGTCACCGGCACACCCCGGTCCCGGGCGGCGGCGACGAAACGCTCGTTGTCGTCGTACAGGAAGTCCTCGGTGCCGCAGGCGACGTAGAGCGGGGGAGTGTCGGCCCCGGCCCGGCCCACCAGCGCCACCGTGTCGTCATCGGGGTCTGCCGTCGGGGCGTCGCCCCAGACGGTGTGCCAGACGTCCGGGTCGAGCGGACGGTCCGGGGCGTGCCGGCGGTGGGCGACGTTGAGCGCCCCCGACAGGCTGGCCGCGGCGGCGAACCGCTCCGGCTGCCGCAGCGCCCACTTCACCGCCCCGTAGCCGCCCATGGACAGCCCGGCCACGAAGGTGTCCTCCCGGCGGCCGGAGATCCGGAAGAACGACCGGCAGACCCGGGGCAGCTCCTCGGTGAGGAACGTCCAGTACCGGTTGCCGTGCGTCTCGTCGGTATAGAAGCTGCGCCCCGCCTGGGGCATCACCACGGCCAGACCCAGCGACGACACGTAGCGCTCGATCGAGGTCTGGCGGGTCCAGCCGGTGTCGTCGTCGCTGAGGCCGTGCAGCAGGTAGAGCACCGGCGGGTCCGCGTCGGCCGCCGCCGTGGGCCGGGCCGGGTCGGGCTGCGGCAGGATCACCGTCATCGACGTGCCCATGCCCAGCGCCTCGGAGTCGAACGCGCACCGCATCAATGCCATGGTCCTGGACCGTACCGGGTGCGGTCCGGGGTCGGATACGCCTGCACCGCCCGGGGAGAACCTAGGCTGTCGTCATGTCCGCCGAGGATGCCGTGATCGACCTGGACGCAGACCGGGACGGATCCGTCGGGCCGACCACCGGCCGCGCCCGGCGTACCGTCCGTCCCCGGATCGTCCTTGGCCTGGTGGCCGCCCTGGTGGCCGGTGCGGTGCTGGGCGGGTGGGGGGTCGACAGGTCGCGGGAGGCGCGCGCCCGGCAGGAGCGGGACGCGACCGTCGCGCTGGTGGCCATCCCCGCCAGCGCGGACAGCGGCAGTACGAACGCCGGGGGCCGGGCTCTGATCGAAGGGTCGCTGGCCGTGGTCAACGCCGGGCCGGCCCCGATCACGGTACGGTCGGTCCGGGTGGAGAGCCCCACCGTGCTCGTCCACGATCTCGGCCGGACCCGGCTGATCCGGCCCGGCGGCACCGGCTGGATCGGCGTGGTGGTGCTGTCCCAGTGCGGCGAGACACCCGGGACGGAGCCGCTGTCGGTGCGGTTCTCCGTGCAGACCGCCGACGGGCAGGTCCGGGAGGCCCACTACCCGGTCGCCCTCGTGGGCAGCGCCTGGCTCGACACCCTGTCCAGGATGTGCGAGCCCCGATAGCCGGCAGCTTCCGATATCTGTTGCGGCCCGGGTGGGTGCGCGCCTAGGTTCGACATCGACGCCACACCGACCAACCGGGGAGCACACCGTGTCGCCGTACCTCAGCACATTGACCACGCGGTTCACGCCGCGCGGCGGCGTGCTGTTGCCGGCCGGCGAACGAGCCCGGGGTTGTCGGTGGCGAGCGGGGTGGCGGCGCGGATAGCGCCAGCGCAACCTGCGCAGCCGCCCACCCCACCAGGGGACCGGGCGGCTTTTTCGATCCCCGACACCCGCCGAGGGGTGTAGCTCAACGGATAGAGCACCGGATTCCAAACCCGACGGTCGCAGGTGCGAACCCTGTCACCCCCTGCTCCCACGAACGAGGAGAACGACCATGGCATTCACCCCGCTGCCGGGCACGAAGGCCCCGGTACGGGTCTGGACCGACCCGTACGGCATCGAGCCGCAGGCCGCGCAGCAGTTGCGCAACATCGGCGCGCTGCCCTGGGTGCAGGGTGTCGCCGTGATGCCGGACGTGCACTACGGCAAGGGTGCCACCGTCGGCTCGGTGATCGCGATGCGGCAGGCCGTCTCGCCGGCCGCCGTAGGGGTGGACATCGGCTGCGGGATGAGCGCGGTCCGGACCTCGCTCACCGCCGCCGACCTGCCCGACAACCTCGCGCCGCTGCGGTCGGCGATCGAGGCGGTGGTGCCGGTCGGCTTCGCCAAGCGGGACGACCCGGTCGACCCGCGTCGGGTCCGGGGTCTGGAGCAGCGCGGCTGGGACGACTTCTGGGGCCGGTTCGCCACCCTGGACCGCCGGGTGGCCCAGCTGGAGACCCGGGCCCGGCAGCAGATGGGCACCCTCGGTGGGGGCAACCACTTCATCGAGGTCTGCGTCGAGCAGGACGGCCCGGACGCCGGGCAGGTCTGGCTGATGCTGCACTCCGGTTCCCGCAACATCGGCAAGGAGTTGGCGGAACGGCACATCGGGGTGGCCCGTGCCCTGCCGCACAACGCCGACCTGCCCGACCGGGACCTGGCGGTGTTCCTCGCCGGCACCCCGGAGATGGACGCCTACCGGCGGGACCTGTGGTGGGCGCAGGAGTACGCACGGCGCAACCGGGCGGTCATGCTGGCCCTGCTCTGCGGCGTGGTGCGGGACGCCTTCCCGCAGGTCAGCTACGGGGAGCCGATCTCCTGCCACCACAACTACGTGGCGGAGGAGAGCTACGACGGGGTGGACGTGCTGGTGACCCGCAAGGGGGCGATCCGGGCCGGTCGGGGGGACCTGGGGATCATCCCGGGGTCGATGGGCACCGGGTCGTACATCGTGCGGGGTCGGGGGAACCCGGACGCGTACTGCTCGGCGTCGCACGGGGCCGGGCGGCGGATGTCGCGGGGGCAGGCGAAGCGCACGTACGACACCGCCGACCTGGTCCGGCAGACCGCCGGGGTGGAGTGCCGCAAGGACGCCGGGGTGGTCGACGAGATCCCCGGCGCGTACAAGGACATCACCGCGGTGATGGCCCAGCAGGACGACCTGGTCGAGGTGGTGGCCCACCTCAAGCAGGTGGTCTGTGTGAAGGGTTAGACCGGTCGACGCCCCCGGGGCGTCGGCCGTGAGCCCCGGTGGCGCAGCGGACAGCGCGCCGGTCTACGAAACCGGAGAGCCCAGGTTCGAATCCTGGTCGGGGCACTCTCCGCCCGGCTGCCGTGCGACCGCGCGGGGGCAGCGGGCGGAATAGTCTTCACGTCATGAGTGGTACGCACCAGGGCTCCCGGGACCAGGCGAATCCCCTGCGCCAGCTTGGGCTGGACCAGCTCCGGCGACGGACGAGCGTCAAGTGGCGGGAGTACCCGGACGACGTACTGCCCCTCTGGGTGGCGGAGATGGACGTGCCGCTCGCCGAGCCGGTCGCGCGGGCGATCACCGACGCCGTCGCGCTCGGGGACACCGGCTACACCGCCGGCACGGCGTACCCGGAGGCACTGGCGGAGTTCGCCCGGGATCGGTGGGGCTGGGACGGGCTGGCCGTGGAGCGGACCGCGCTGGTGCCCGACGTGATGCACGGCGTGGTCGAGGCGTTGCGGCTGCTCACCGGGCCCGGTGACGCGGTGGTCGTCAACTGCCCGGTCTACCCGCCGTTCTACGGGTTCGTCGGGTACGCCGGCCGCCGGATCGTGGAGGCACCGCTCGGCGACGACCTGCGGCTCGACCTCGGCACCCTGGAGGAGGCGTTCCGGGTGGCCCGCTCCGGCGGTCGACCGGCGGTGTACCTGCTCTGCAACCCGCACAACCCGACCGGTGTCCTGCACACCGCCGACGAGTTGACCGCCGTCGCCGCGCTGGCCGGGCGGTACGGGGTGCGGGTGGTCGCCGACGAGATCCACGCACCGCTGGTCGGCGCGGGAGCGCGTTTCGTGCCGTACCTCTCGGTGCCCGGCACGGAGGGCGGCCTGTCGCTGATGTCCGCTTCCAAGGGGTGGAACCTGGCCGGTCTGCGGGGTGGGCTGCTCGTCGCCGGCCCGGCCGCCGCCGGGGACGTCGCCCGGGTTCCCTTCGAGATCAGCGTCGGCACCAGCCACCTCGGGGTGATCGCCCACACCGCCGCGTTCCGGGACGGAGGTGACTGGCTCGACGCCCTACTGACCGGTCTGGACGACAACCGTCGGCTCCTCGCCGCGCTGCTCGCCGAGCACCTGCCGACCGTCCGGTACCGACCCGGCCAGGCCACCTACCTCGCCTGGCTCGACTGTCGGGGGCTGGGCCTCGGCGACGATCCCGCCGCCGCCTTCCTCGACCGGGGCCGGGTGGCGCTCAACTCCGGTCTGGCCTTCGGCACCGGCGGCGCCGGCCACGTCCGGCTGAACCTGGCCACCTCCCCGGAGCTGCTCACCGAGGCGGTACGCCGGATGGCCACCGCCGTCACCTGAGCGCGGCGGCTCCCGGGACGTGTCGAAGACCCGCTGGCCCATCCCATGCGGAGCCGTCTCCTGTCAATCCTCCACTCTGGAGTTCCGGCATACGACCTGCGCCACCACGAGGTGACCAGCAGGCGGGATATGCCGATCCCCATGCGCAGTACAGGATCAAGGAGTCCCCTTCGTCGCCGGCATCTCCGCGAGCCGGCGACCTACCGCCGAAACGGCATCGGGAATCCCTACCCCTGTACCGAAGTGGAGAGACGTATGCGTACACCATCGTTACTGCGGCGGGTAGCCGTTGCGGTGACCCTGTCCCTGACTCCCATTGCCGCTGTGGCCGGTACCGCGCAGCCGGCCGGTGCCGTCATCGGCGGAAACTCCGCCGGGTACCTGCGTGGTCAGGTGCAGATCTTCGTCAACGACTCCTACAAGTGCACCGGCACGCTCATCGCCAGCAACTGGGTCCTCACGGCCAAACACTGTTTCGACAGGACGGGCGGCAACGTCAACAACAGCCTTGTGGCCGCAGGCGAACGCGGGTTCGCCCGGGGCCACCTGATGGCGATCGCCGGAATCTACAAGGAGCCCTTCCAGGACGCGATGCTCCTCAACCTCTGGCAGGACGTCCCGAACTGGTCCCGCATCGCCGTGGGCTACTCGGCGGCATATCCCCCCATCAACTCCACCCCGTCGATCAGCGGTTGGGGAAGCACCACCCGCGGGAGTTACACCCAGCCCTCCACCCTGCAGATCTGCGGCATGCGGGTGACGGACTACGGCATTCACCACGACATCGTGGGGGCCGGCAACAGCGCCATGCGCCTGGAAAGCTATGGAAGCGGTGTGACGGCGAGCGGTGATTCCGGGGCGGGAATCTACTGGCTCGACAAAATCTACGGTATCCACATCGCGGACAACGAGACGAACCTGGCCTACGGCCTGACGACCCACTTCATCGCCGGTTGGATCGAGGCCGTGAGCGGCGTCGGGCCCAGCTGAGCGTCGGGGTGGCCGGTCCGGCCCCCGGTCCGGCCACCTGGGGTCGCGACCCTGGACGGTCGTGGCCTGGCACCCGCCCGGCTCCGTGGCCCGCCCCGTCAGGGGCGGGCCAGCCCGATGGTGGCGGCGAGGCGGGCGACGTCGGCCGGGGTGGGGCCTGCGCGGAGCACGGCGGTCAGGGCGGCGCGGGCGGCCGGGCGGGTGCGGGTCTCACCGGGGGCGGTCCGGTCGGCGGTGAGCAGGGCCCGCCCGGCGGCGTCGGGGTCGCCCAGGTCGAGGTGGCTGCGGGTGATGTCGATGAGGTGGGCGGCGCGGTGTTCGGCGGGGAGATGTCGCCAGCCGTCGTGTCCGGTGGCCCGGCGGTGCAGGTCGACGGCCCGGTGGTGGTCGCCGAGCTGGGTGGCGACCAGGGCGCGGGCGAGGTCGACGCTAGTCGGGCCGAACGTGATGCCGTCCGGGTCGGGCGGCTCGTCGGCGGTGGCGAGCAGGGCGGCGCGCTCGGTCAGGTCGTGGGCAGTGGCGGCGTCGCCGTAGCTGGCGGCGGCGAGGGCGGCTTCGATCAGCAGCGCCCCGGTCAGGGCCAGCGCCGGCGGGTCGCCCTGCGCCGCCGCCGGGTCGAGCTGGCGTACGGCGGTGAGTGCGGCGGTCCTGGCCAGCCGGCCCCGCCGCAGCGTCCGGAGCACCTGCGCCAGGGTCACCGCCGCCCGGCCGATCCGCACCGGGTCACCACGGGTGGCGGTGATCATGGCCCGGTCGGCGGCCAGCCAGGCCAGGTGGGCGTCGCCGAGCTTGACCAGCGTCTGGGCGGTGAGCCGGTGCACCCGCACCAGCAGATCGAGGACGGGCGGGTCCACCGGGCCGGGGTGGCCGGCGTGGCGGCTGTCGGCGAGCAGGTCGGGCAGCATCCGTAGCACCTGGGGGTGCTGCCCGTTGCGGTATGCCGCCCAGGCGTATCCGGCCTGGTCGTCGAGCTGCCGCAGCAGCGGTCCGGCCGGGGTGGACGCCGGGGTGTCGTGGCGGGCCAGCGCCGCCCGGACCCGTTCCACTCCGGCACCGACGTCGGTGACCGGTGCCGGCGGCGTCCGCCCGGCGAGCAGGAGTTGCGGTGCGACGCCGAGCGCGCCGGCCACGGTGTCGATGACGGAGAGCCGGTCGAGGGTACGCACCCCGCGTTCGACCTTGTCGACCCAGCTCTTGGACTTGCCGATCCGGTCGGCGAAGACCTGCTGGCTCATGCCCCGGCGGGCCCGTAGCTCGGCCATCCGGCGGCCGATCGCCGGCTCGTTTCCGGTGCGCTGCCGGCCGGGACCGGTCACCGGTCGTGCCCCGGCACGGGCGTGGTGTGGGTGGACCCGCCGCAGCGGGGACACCACCGGGACTTGACCCGGAACGCGAGCAGCCCGAGCAGGAAGCCCGGCACCAACCCCCCGAACAGGACCGAAATAACCTCGGAAATCATCTGCGCTCTCGCTCTCTGCCGCGCCGGTCGGAAGCGGGGTGACCATTGCGTACGTCACTCGCTGTCCCCTAGGGTCTACTCGCAGTAAACGGACATGCTGGCGCGCTCGGAAGTCGCGCCGGGCAGCGTTGGTGTTGAACGTGTGGAACGCAGTGCAACGGGGAAGGCCATCGATGGCAGTACGGCGACGCAACGAAAGACTGCTGGCCCTCGTTCGCGAGTGCCGGTGGTCGTACGACGCCTGCGCCGCAGCGGTACGTGCCGTCGCGCTGGAGAACGGTGGCGCCCTGCCGTCCTGTGACCGTTCCCATGTGGGGCACTGGGTCGCCGGAGTGAAGCCCACCGAGACGACCTCCCGCTATCTGGCCGAAGCGTTCTCCCGCCGGTTGGGCCGGGTCGTCGGTCCGGCCGATCTCGGGCTTGTTGTCGGCGATAGCCTGGACCCTGATCTGACCGGCCTGGATTGGTGGAGGCGCGACCCGGCCACTGATCTCCTGACGCTCGGGAGAGCTGACGTGGAACGACGGGCGTTCGGATTCACCGCCCTGTATTCACTGGCTGCGCTTGCCGTTCCGCTGGGTTCCTGGGAGGACATCGCGGATCGGGGTCGACGGGCGCGGGGCGGGGGCGCGGCGGTGGGTCGCCGCGAGATCGACGCCGTGCGCGATATGCTCGCGGTGTTCAGCAGGGCCGACGAGCGGTTCGGCGGCGGGCATGCGCGGCTCGCCGTGGTCCAGTACCTCACCTCCGACGTGGCCGGCTACCTCCAGGGAACCTTCGCGTCCGACCAGGATCGTCGGGCCATGTTCAGCGCCGCCGCCGAGTTGACCTATCTCGCGGGCTGGAAGGCGTTCGACTCGTCCCTGCACGGGGTGGCCCAGCGGTACTACCTCCAGTCGCTGCGGCTGGCCAACGAGGCGGACGATCGGGCGTTGGCCGGTTTCACGCTTCGGGCGATGGCGCATCAGGCTGTCGACCTGGGGCACGGTGCGGAGGCGTTGGAGCTCGCCACCTCGGCCCTCGCCTGGTCGCGGGGGAGGGCGACCCCGGCGGCGACCGCGCTGTTCACCGTTCTCACCGCCCGGGGGCACGCCGCGACGGGCGACCGGGCCAAGACGTCGGCAGCGCTCCGGGCTGCCGAGACCCACCTCTCGAAGGCGTCCCCGGACGACGAGCCGACCTGGATCCAGACCAGCGGTTTCACGACGACCTCACTGGCTAGTCAGGCTGGCCAGGCACTGCGTGACCTGGGTGATCTTCCCGCTGCAGAAGCCGAGTTGCGCCGTTCCGTGGCCACCCGCGACACCGAGGCGTACCGGCGGATCCACACTCTGACGCTGGCCAACCTCGCCGACGTCCAATGTGTACGGGGACGGCTCCGCGAGGCGACCGAGAGCTGGAACAACGCCCTGGACTCGATGGCTGGTGTCCGGTCCGGCCGGGCCACCGTGGCCGTGAAGAACATACGTACCCGGCTCAGCAGCTTCGGCCCACGCCTGCCCCCGTTCGCGAAGCAACTCGACCAACGCGCCGCAGCCCTCCTCGTTGCGCCCTGATGCCGCCCCGCCCGGCCATCCGCGGAAAACGACCCCTGAGCAACCCTCCCCGGGTGCCGTTGGGTAGTCAGGTCGGCGTGGTGGCCTACTCGTGTTGCCAACCGAGGGGAACACCGTGCCACCGCGTTACCGCTACGAGAAGATCGCCGACGATCTCGCCGACCGCATCAAGTCCGGCGAGTTCCCGCCGGGCTCCAAGTTGCCCAGCCGTCGAGAGTTGATCGAGCACTACGGCGTTACGGAGCCCGTCATCGACCGCGCCATGCAGGTGCTACGGATCAAGGGCATGACAGAGACCCTGCCTGGCGTGGGCGTCTTCGTGGTCGAGTAGGCAGCCCTCCCGATCGGTCATCCTCCGGCCTGGGTCTGATGTGCACAGTCCCGGCGGGAACTAACCTCTATCGTCTACAGCCTGCGAGCAGACGGAGTCACCGGCACAGGGACGGGCAGATGAACGACGACCACGATTCCGCCGGAGTCATGCGCTTCATCTTCGAGGCCGGCGTCCTCAAGCGCGCCGCCCGCACCGGTTGGTGGTTCGCCGGCGTCAAAGATCCCGAATCCATCGCCGATCACTCGTTCCGTACCGCGCTGATCGGGATGATGCTCGCCGCCATGGAAGGTGCCGACCCGGCCCGGGTGTCGATGCTGTGCGTCCTGCACGACACCCAGGAAACCCGGATCACCGACATCCCGCACATCGCCAGGCGCTACCTCACCGCCGCGCCCAACACCACGGTCACCGCGGACCAGGTCGCCGCCTGCCCACCGGCCGTCGCCGACCTCGTCAACGCCGCCGTCGCCGAGTACGAAGCGGGCGAGACACCGGAGGCCATCGTCGCCCGCGACGCCGACAAACTCGAATGCCTCGTCCAGGCGGTCGAATACCGCCACCAGGGCATCGACAACGTCCAGCGCTGGATCGACAGCTCACGTGCGGCACTCAAGACCACCAGCGCGCACCGCCTGGCGGAAGCCGCCCTCAGCGGAGAACCCCTCGGCTGGCTCACCCCGCCCCCGGTGTAGCCCTCAGGCGTCAGCTGCGGGACGTGGTCTCGCAACACGTGCGTTCGTCGTCGGCTGCGGGCGGGGTCGGCGCGGAGGTGCCGTACTGGTCGGAGTCGCCCTTGACCACGTACACCTCCCAGCGCTCGTCGCCGGGTCCACGGACCCAGACCTTGTCCTGCACGGCATAGCAGCAGGAGGTGTCGTTCTCGGTCAGGGTGATCAGCCCGGCCTCGGTGAGTCGGTCGGTGGCGGCGGTGACCTGCGCGCCGTCGAACACCTCGACGCCGAGGTGGTCGAGCGCGGTGGCCTGGTCCGGGTCGCCTTCGAGCAGGACCAGCTTCAGCGGCGGCTCCTCGATGGCGAAGTTGGCGTAGCCGGGTCGCCGCTTGGCCGGCTCGGTGCCGAACAGCTTCGAGTAGAACGCGATCGACCCCTCCAGGTCGGCGACGCGCAGGGCGAGCTGGACGCGGGACATCCCACACCTCCGGTTGTTTAGATGACCGTCTAGGCAGACAATTGCACTCTGGTTAGATGTTTGTCAAACTAGACGGGTGTCGAGACAAGAACTGCCGGTCCTCGCTGACCAGTCGGCCTGCTGCGCGCCGATGGTCACCGAGGCCCTCACGGAGGACGCCGCCGCCGGTCTGGCGCGCGGCTTCAAGGCCCTCGGTGATCCGGTACGGCTGCGGCTGCTCTCCCTGATCGCCGCGCGGGCCGGCGGCGAGGTGTGCGTGTGCGAGCTGACCGACGCGTTCACCCTGACCGGCCCGACGATCTCCCACCACCTGAAGGTGCTGCGCGAGGCCGGGTTGATCGACTGCCAGCGCCGGGGGACCTGGGTCTACTACTGGATCGTCCCGGCCCGCCTCGCCGTCCTGTCCCAGCTCCTGGACGTCTCGGCCGCCGCCGCGTCGACCGGGCCGGCCCGGTGACGCCCGACCTGCTGCGTCGGGCGTCGGCGGAGCTGGTCGGCACCGGTCTGCTCGTCACCGCCGTGGTCGGCTCGGGGATCGCCGCCACCCGCCTGTCGCCGGGCGACGTGGGGCTGCAACTGCTGGAGAACAGCATCGCCACCGCGTTCGCCCTCGGCGCGCTGATCCTCATCTTCGGCCCGGTGTCCGGTGCCCACCTCAACCCCGTCGTGTCGCTCGCCGACCGGTGGCAGGCCCGCCGGACGGGAGCCGGCCTGTCGACCCGTGACCTCGGCGCGTACGTCGTGGCGCAGGTGCTCGGTGCGGTCGGCGGCACGGTGCTGGCGCACCTGATGTTCGGGCTGCCCGCCGTCACGGTCTCCACCCACCGGCGGGCCGGGAGCGGACTGTGGTTGGCCGAGGTCGTCGCGACCGCCGGGCTCCTACTGCTGATCGCCGCCCTCACCCGTACCCGCCGGACCGCGGTCGCCCCGGCGGCGGTCGGGGCGTGGATCGGTGGCGCGTACTGGTTCACCGCCTCCACCTCGTTCGCCAACCCGGCCGTCACGATCGGCCGCGTGTTCACCGACACCTTCGCCGGCATCGCCCCCACCTCGGCGGCCGGGTTCGCCGCCGCGCAGCTCGCCGCCGTCGGGGTCGCGGTCGCCGCGACCACCTGGTGGTATCCGACCGTCCGACAGCGGGACAGGGCGGCGGTCGAGCTGGCACCGGCACAGCCGGAACGGGCCTCGTCATGACCGGCGTCCGGTCGTCCCGCCCCGGTCTCGTGCCGATGACCGACGACCATGCCCCGGCGGTGCTCGACATCTACCGGCACGGGATCGCCACCGGCGACGCCACCTTCGAGACCGAACCACCCACCTGGGCCCGGTTCACCGCCACCCGCCTGCCCGGACACCGCTGGGTCGCCGTCGACCACACGGCGGCCGACCGGGTGCTCGGCTGGGTCGCGTGCACCCCGGTGTCCGACCGGTGCGTCTACGCCGGGGTCGTGGAGCACTCCGTCTACGTCCACCCCGACGCCCGGGGCCGGGGCGTCGGCCGGCTCCTGCTCCACCGGCTGATCGACTCGACCGAACGGGCCGGCATCTGGACCATCCAGTCCGGGATCTTCCCCGAGAACACCGCCAGCCTCGCCCTGCACCACGCCTGCGGCTTCCGCACCATCGGCGTCCGCGAACGCCTCGGCCGCCACCACGACCGGTGGCGCGACGTCGTCCTCATCGAACGCCGCAGCCCCACCGTCACCTGACCGCCGCAGCACCGAAAAGAGGCCCACCACCCATGAGCACCCCCACCCGGCACACCACGCCCTCGGTGTTGTTCGTCTGCGTGCACAACGCCGGCCGTTCCCAGATGGCCGCCGGCTGGCTGCGTCACCTCGCCGGGAACACCGTCGAGGTCCGGTCCGCCGGCTCCGCACCCGCCGACCGCGTCAACCCCGTCGCGGTCGAGGCCATGCGCGAGGTCGGCATCGACATCACCGCCGAGCAGCCGAAGCTCCTCGACCGGGACGCCGCCGAGGCCAGCGACGTCATCGTCACCATGGGCTGCGGCGACACCTGCCCCGTCCTCCCCGGCACACGCTACGAGGACTGGAAACTCACCGACCCCGCTGGACAGCCGCTGTCCGTCGTCCGCGAGGTCCGCGACGAGATCCGCCAGCATGTTGCCCGACTCCTCGCCGACCTGGCCCCTGACACCAGCGTCGACGCCTGACCGACCACCGGCGACGACGCGTCGTGGGCGCGGGCGTGGGCGCGGTGGAGCCTCCCGCCAGGCTGACCTGATGGGTCGACCTGCGACCGACCTCCGTCAAGGGCGCTAAATGGTTTGCCGGTGGTCGGCGGGCGCTGGGATGCTGCGGCCGACCGGGAGCGGGGAGGGGCCAGCATGCCGTCGGAGTCCGAGCCGGAAGTCCGTACCGTGGCCGGTGTCCTGCGCGGCTGCCGGGAGGCGGGCCTGGCGGTGTTCCGGGGCATCCGGTACGCCGAACCGCCGGTCGGTGCCCTCCGGTTCGCCGCGCCGCAGCTGGTATCCCACTGGGACGGCGTACGCCCGGCGGTCGCCTACGGTCCGCCGCCTCCACAGCCCGACGCGTTCGGGACGTCCCCGCAGAGCACCGGCGAGGACTGGCTGACGCTCAACGTGTGGACGCCGGAGCCGGACCCGGCGGCGGGGTTGCCGGTGATGGTGTGGATCCCCGGAGGTGGCTACCTGGTCGGCTGTTCCGGCCTCCCGCAGTACGACGGCGGGCACCTCGCCCGCAGCGCGACAGTGGTGGTGACGCTCAACTACCGCCTCGGTTTCGAGGGTTTCGGGCAGCTCGACGGGGCACCGGCCAACCGGGGGCTGCTCGACCAGGTGGCGGCCCTGGAATGGGTACGGGACAACATCCGTGCCTTCGGTGGCGACCCGGGCCGGGTGACGGTCTTCGGGCAGTCGGCCGGCGGCGGCTCGGTCGCCGCGCTGCTGGCCATGCCGCGCGCCGCCGGGCTGTTCCGGCGGGCGGTCGCGCAGAGCGTCCCGGGGACGTTCTTCTCACCCGACCTGGCCGCCGACGTCACCGCTGCCTGCGCCGCCGAGCTGGGGGTACCACCGACCCTGGCCGGGCTGTCGACGGTGACGCCGGCCCGGCTGCCGGCCGTGGCCGAGGCGGTCTCCGCCGGGATCGTCCGGTGGCGGGAGCGGTGGGGGTCGATCACCCACCGGCCGATCCCGTTCGCGCCGGTCGTCGACGGGGACGTGCTGCCGGCGACCCCGTGGCGGGCGCTGGCCGACGGTGCCGCGCGGGAGGTCGACCTGCTCGTCGGGCACACCCGGGACGAGCACCGGCTGTTCAGCCTGCTCGACGGTGTGCTCGGCCAGGTCACGCCGGAGCAGACCGGGACGGCGCTGCGGATGCTGGCCCCGGGGCCGGACGGTGCCGCCCGCTACCGGGAGGCGTTCCCGGACGCCACCGACGAGCAGTTGTACGAGCTGGTCAATGCGGACTGGTTGTTCCGGATGCCGAGCCTGCACCTGGCCGACGCGCAGCTCGCCGGTGGCGGCCGGGGGTACCTCTACGAGCTGACCTGGCCGGCGCCGGGCCTGGGGGGCGGCCTCGGTGCCTGTCACGGTCTGGACGTGCCGCTGGTCTTCGGCACCCTGACCAGCGGGCAGCCCGCGATGCTGATCGGTGACCCGCCCACCCCGGCGGCGCACGACCTGTCCGGGCAGCTCCGTGGGGCGTGGACGGCGTTCGCCGCGACCGGCGACCCCGGCTGGCCGCCGTACGACGCCGGTCGCCGTACCCGGATCTTCGACGGGCGGTCGACGGTGGCCGCGTATCCGGAGGACGCCTCCCGGCTGCTGTGGCGGGACCACACCTTCGGCCCGCTCCCGCTGCTCGCCTGACAGCGCCGGGGCGGCGGCGGAACCCGGCCGCGTCACCGCGCGGCACCACCACCGGTGGCGGTGCGGGTGAACCGGTCGGCGAGCAGCGCGAACGCCTCGGTGAGGGCCGGCGGGCCGACGACGGTGATCCCGGCGTCGTACCGGGCGACGGCGGCGGCCAGGCTCACCCAGGACCACGACCCGAGGGTGAGCCGGCACCGGTCGGGGGCGATCTCCTCGACCAGGCCGTCGCGGGTGTACCGGGCGACGGTCGCCGCGGGCAGGTCGAGCAGCACCGTGCCCCGGCACGGCCAGTCCGCCGACCCGCCGGCCGACCCCCGGAAGACCCCGGTGAGGTACGTGGCGACGTCCCCGCCGGGCAGGGGTCTCGGGGTGAAGCGGGGTCCGTGCGGCGGGCGCAGGGTGATCCGGTCGACGCGGAAGGTCCGCCAGTCGGCCCGGTCGAGGTCCCAGGCGACCAGGTACCACCGGCCGTCCCAGGTGACGACGTGATGCGGTTCCGCGTGCCGGGCCGGGCCGGCGGGCCGGTCGGTGCCGTAGTCGAAGCGCAGGATCTCGCGGGCGTGCACGGCGGCACCGAGCGCCAGCAGCACCCCGCCGTCGACCGGTTCGGCCGCCGTGCCGGCGGGACGCGCGACGGCGGTCACGCTGAGCGCCCCGACCCGCTGCCGCAGCCGGATCGGCAACACCTGTCGTACGGTGTGCAGCGCCCGCGCGGCGGCGTCCGCGAGCGCCCCGTCCGCGCCGGTCGCCGCGACCTGGAGGGCGACGGTGAGGGCGACGGCCTGCTCGTCGTCGAACAGCAGCGGGGGCAGTTCGGTGCCGGCGTCGAGCCGGTAACCACCGTCGGGACCTTTGACGGCGGCGACGGGGTAGCCGAGTTCCCGCAGCCGGTCGACGTCGCGGCGCACGGTACGCAGGCTGATGCCGAGGCGTTCGGCCAGCACGGTGCCGGACCAGTCCCGGCGGGTCTGCAACAGCGACAGCAGGGCGAGCAGTCGGGCGGACGTGGTCGGCATGAGTCCGATTCTGCCCGCAGTAGGTGCCACACCCTGTCACCTACTGCTGCGAATCTTGCTCCTGACCAGCCCACTACCGGGCGTCGAGCACCATCAGCAAGGAGTCGACCATGGCCATCTCCGCCACCACACACCTCAACTTCCGGGGTGACGCCCGTGCGGCGCTGGAGTTCTACCAGGCCGTGTTCGGTGGCCGCAGCACCGTCGTCAGCTACGGCGACCTGGGGATGCCGAAGGACCTGCCGGACGCCGACCGGGTCGTCTTCGGCCAGGTCACCGCCGACAACGGCTTCGCCATCATGGCCTACGACGTGCCCGCCGGTGCCCCCGCCGCAGCCGCGCCGACCGCCACCACCCGCGCGAACGGCACGACGCTGACCGGCGAGCGGTTCTTCGTCTCCGTCCGGGGCGACAGCGCGGAGGAGGTCGGTGCGCTCTGGCACCGGCTCGCCGAGGACGCCCAGGTGATCGAGGAGTACGGCCCGTCGGCGTGGGCACCCGGGTTCGGCATGCTCACCGACCGGTTCGGCGTCACCTGGATTCTCGACGTCGCCACCCCGTACGCCGGCTGACCGCCCTGCACCGGTCCGGGTCGGCGACGTCGCCGACCCGGACCGGGTGGTCACTCGGTGCGCAGCCCGTCGGCGCGGGTGAGCCTCCACAGCAGCGGCATGCTCAGCCCGCTGATCGCCAGGACTGCCAGCCCGCCGAGGCCGACGGCGAAGCCGACCACCGGCCAGGCGATCGTGACCGGGGCCTGCACCATCCGGAGCAGGGCCGCGCCGAGGCCCAGCCCGAAGCCGGTGGCCAGCACCAGCCCGACCCCGACCGGCAGGGCGGTCTGCCACAGCACGGACCAGCCGAGGGTGCTGCGTTGGGTGCCCACCGCCACCAGCATGGCCAGCAGGCGGCGGCGTTCCCGCAGCTGCTCCAACGTACCGACGAGCATGCTGGTGGCGATCAGCAGCAGGGTGACGACCGTGCCGATGGCCAGGCCGCGTTGGATGTCGGCGAACCGGGGCGACACGATGGTCGAGGACAGCACGGACACGGGCGTGGTGAGGTCGATCGCGGCGACGGCGTTACGGACGTGTTCGACCGCGTCCGGGGCGGCCGGGTCGAGCTGGAGGTAGACGGTCGAGCGCAGCGGACCGAGGGTCCGCGAGCCGACCGCGCCGGGGGTGACCAGCACCGCGTTCGCCATCCAGCCGGCCGGGTCGGGTCGGGCCGTCGCGGGCCGCGCCGTGGCGGGCACCCGCCATCGTGACCCGTCCTCGACGGTGAGCACCGTGCCGGTGGGGACGACCGCCGGGTCGCCCGGATCGGACACCAGGAAGGTGTCGCCGTCCACGCACCGGTCGAGGCGGGCGAACTCGGCCAGCGCGGCGCAGTCGCCGACCCGGATCTCCACCGGTGGGCCGTCCGACGAGCCGGCGTTGGCCCCGGCGCTGAGGGTGCCGGTCGCGGCGGTCACCCCGTCGGCCCCGCCGAGCTGCCGCAGCACCCGGGCCAGGTCCGGCTGGTCCTGGAACTGCACCTGCACCTGCGCCCGGGAGGTGTCCTGCCCGCTGGCGGTGGTGAAGTCCCCGGCGATCCCGGCGAAGAGCATCTGCAGGCCGATGGTGCCGGCGACGGCGACCGCGATGCCGTTGACCAGCCGGACCGAGGTGGCGCTGTCGAGCTGCACCCGGCGGACCGCCAGCTGCCAGGACACCGGGCCGCCGCGCAGCCGTCGTACCAGCAGGTCGGTCAGCCAGGGCAGCAGGGTGACCGTGCCGGTCAGCAGCAGCACCGCGCCGGCCGGCACCACCCATCTGGTGACCCCGCCGTCGCCCTCGCGCAGGCCGGCGACGGGCAGGAGCATGGCCAGGCCGGCGGCGGGCAGCAGCAGCCGCCACCAGAGCCGGCGGCGGACCGGGGTGCCGCGCCGGGTGATCCCGAGCGGCTCGACCACGACCGCGCGCAGCGCCAGCATCGCCACCAGCACGGCCAGCGCCGGCACGGCCAGCACGACGGCCAGCAGTAGCGCGGTGGGGGGCCGGATGTCGGTGGCGTACACGCTGATGTCGTAGAGGGTGACCAGCGGGACCAGTTGGCGACCGGCGAGCAGGAACCCGATGCCGACGGCGACCCCGAGCAGGGCGCCGGCGGCGGCCTCCCCGGCGGCGATCCGCCGGACCATGGTGGTGTCCGCGCCGACCAGCCGCAGCGCGGCGAGCCGCCGGTCGCGCCGCTCACCGCCGTAGCGCACGGCCGAGCCGAGGAACACCGCGATGGGCAGCAGCAGGACCACGAAGATGACCGCCACCAGCAGCATCAGCACCGGGCCGAGACCCTCGCCGGGCAGCCCGCCGCCGAAGCGGTCCAGCCGGGTCGCCCCGGAGGCGTCGGACAGCCGGTCGTCGCCCTGGTAGTAGGCCAGTTCGTTGGGGCCGGCGAGGCCCTCGTCGGCGATGGTCCCGGTGACCCGCGCGCCACCCAGCCGGGGGGCGAACAGCGGGCCGTCGGGGGAGTCGAGCAGCCGGCGCAGGGCGGGGGAGACGACCACCTCGCCCGGTGCGGGCAGGGCGGTCAGCCCCGGCGGGACGGGGGCGGCCGGTCCCTCCGGCCACAGCAGCCGGCCCCGCACCGGCCGGCCCCGGAACTCGGTGTCCAGCGCGTGCACCAGCAGGGTGCCGGGACCGGCCGCGATCTTCTCACCGAACCGCAGATCGTCGCGGGCGTCGCCGCGCGCCTGCCGGGCGTCGAGCGCCCCGGGCACGGCGGTGGCCAGCAGCAGCATGGCCACCCCGATGCCGACGCCGACGGCGGTGAGCAGCGCCCGGGTCCAGCCCTCCCGGCCGCCGGTGACCGCCATCCGGGCACCCATCGCCAGGTCCGCGAGCGCGCCCCGGACGGTCACGCCGCCACCTCCAGGTTGCGGGTCCGCCCGTCGCGCACCACGACCCCCCGGTCGGAGTACGCGGCCACCCGTGCCTCGTGGGTGACCAGGACCACCGCCGCCCCGGTGTCCCGGGCGGCCTCGGTGAGCAGCCGCATGACCCGCTCGCCGTTGAGCGAGTCCAGCGCGCCGGTCGGCTCGTCGGCGAAGATCACCCGGGGGCGGGTGACCAGCGCGCGGGCCACCGCGACGCGTTGCCCCTGGCCACCGGAGACCTCGCCGGGGCGCTTGCCGGCCACCTCGGTGACCTCCAGCCGTTCCAGCCACTGCCCGGCCCGCTGTTCGGCCTCCCGGCGGGGGACGCGGGCCAGCCGCAGCGGCAGCGCGACGTTCTCCAGGCAGGTCAGCTCGGGCACCAGCTGGCCGAACTGGAAGACGAACCCGAAGGCCTCCCGGCGCAGGGCGCTGCGCCGGGCGTCGGTCATCGTCACCAGGTCCTGGCCGTCGAAGAGGACCCGGCCCCGGTCCGGGCGGACGATCCCGGCCAGGCAGTGCAGCAGGGTGGACTTGCCGGAGCCGGACGACCCGAGCACCGCGACCACCTCGCCCTCGTCGATGCGCAGCCCGGCGTCGACCAGTGCGACGGTCTCGCCGAAGCTGCGGTGCAGGCCCTCGGCGACCAGCAGCGGGGCGCTCATGCCCGCACCCGCGCGGCCAGCTCGTCGAGACGGGCGGTGGTGAGTTCGAGCCAGCGCAAGTCGGCCTCCAGGTGGAAGAGCGCGTGATCGCAGATCAACTGCTCGGCGAGGTCGCCGTCGCGCTTGCGCCGGGTCAGCTCCCGCATCAGGCGCAGGTGCTCGGCGCGCTGCACGTCGAGCAGTTCGGCCGCCGCACGGCCGGTGAGCAGGGCGAGCACCACCTTGGTGTAGAGGACGCTCTGCAGGTAGGGCTCGGGTTGTTCCGGGCGGGCCAGCCACTGGGCCACGTCGGCGACGCCGGCCTCGGTGATCGCGTACCGCTTGCGGTCGGGGCCCTCGCCGGGCTCCACCGCCTCCACCTCGACCAGGCCGCCGCGCAGCAGCCGGGACAGGGTCGCGTAGACCTGGCCGTAGGCGACCGGGCGGGAGTGGCCGAAGTGTTCGTCGTAGCGCCGTTTGATGTCGTAGCCGTGCCGGGGGGTCGCCTCCAGCAGGCCGAGGAAGGTCTGGCCGATGGACATGCGGGGGACTATACACACGGCGTATACATGCGTTGTCTACACCCCGCGCTGACCTCCTCGCGACGGGTTCCCGGCGACGCGCCCCCCGGTGCCGGCGAATGTGACACCGGTCGACGGATTGACCCGCAGATTGATACATGTCAGTGTTTCCTTCCCCGGCGTTTCCGCCGCGGTCCCACCCCCGGGCCGCGGGCTCCCGTGCACCCCTTGTCGTAGCCGACAGACGGGACGGTGACGCCCGGGCGGGATGCCCCGCCGACCCCCATGAGGAGCACGCATGAAGCGCAGAACCCTGGCGATCGCCGCCGTCACCGCGGTGACGTTCGCCCTGGCCGCGCCACCGGCCACGGCCGCCACGACCGCCCGGCCGGCCACCGCCGCACCGGCCGTCGCCGCGCTCGCCGCGCCGGACGTCTCGGTCAGCAACGTCCAGGCGCACCTGGCCCAGTTCCAGAGCATCGCCACCAGCAACGGCGGCAACCGGCGGTCCGGCTCGGCCGGCTACACCGCCTCGGTCGCCTACGTGAAGTCCAAGCTCCAGGCGGCCGGCTACACGGTCACCGAACAGACCTGCACCACCTGCACCTACCGGGGCAACAACGTGATCGCCGAGTGGCCGCAGGGCCCCGCCGACGACGTGGTCATGTTCGGCGCGCACCTGGACGGCGTGGCCGCCGGGCCGGGCATCAACGACAACGGCTCCGGCTCGTCGGTGCTGCTGGAGAACGCCCTGGTGCTGGCCCAGCAGAACCCGGGCATGAGCAAGCGGGTCCGGTTCGCCTGGTGGAACGGCGAGGAGCAGGGCCTGCAGGGCTCCAAGTTCTACGTCAACTCGCTGACCACCGCCCAGAAGGGCTACATCAAGGGCTACTACAACTTCGACATGGTCGCCTCGACCAACGGTGGCTACTTCATCAACCGGGTCACCTCCACCACCGCCGCACCGCTCAAGGCGTACTGGGACTCGCTCGGGCTGTCGCCGGAGGAGAACACCGAGGGCCAGGGCCGCTCCGACGACTACTCGTTCCAGCAGGCCGGCATCCCGACCTCCGGTTACGCGATGGGGGCCAGCGCCCGCAAGACCAGCTCGCAGGCCAGCAAGTGGGGCGGCACCGCCAACGCCGCGTACGACCCGTGCTACCACTCGTCCTGCGACACCACCAGCAACATCAACGCCACCGGGCTCAACCGCAGCGCCGACGGCGTCGCGTACGCCATCTGGGACCTCGCGGTCGGCGGCGGCACCCCGACCAACGACTTCTCCGTCGCGGTCAGCCCGACCGCCGGCGGCGTCGTCCGGGGCGGGTCCACCACCGCCACGGTCAGCACCGCCACCACCAGCGGCAGCGCCCAGACCGTCGCCCTGTCGGCCTCCGGTGCGCCCAGCGGGGTGACCGTCTCGTTCAGCCCGTCCTCGGTCACCTCCGGCGGCTCGGCCACCATGACGGTCAGCGCGTCGTCGAGCGCGGCCCTCGGCACCTTCACCCTCACCGTGACCGGCACCGGCTCGGCGACCCGGACGGCCAGCTACAGCCTCACCGTCACCGGCACCGGCAGCTGCACCGGCGGGCAGGTCGTCGGCAACGGCGGCTTCGAGTCGGGCACCAGCCCGTGGACGGCCACCTCCGGCGTCATCACCAACTCGTCCAGCCAGCCGGCCCGCACCGGCTCCTACAAGGCGTGGCTCAACGGCAACGGCAGCACCAGCACCGACACGCTCTCCCAGTCGGTGACCGTGCCGGCCGGCTGCTCCTCCTACACCCTCGCCTTCTACCTGCACATCGACACCGCCGAGCGGACCACCACCGTGGCGTACGACAAGCTGGTGGTCCAGGTCGGCAGCACCACGCTGGCGACGTACTCGAACCTCAACAAGGCCAGCGGTTACACGCTGCGCTCGTTCGACGTGGGCGCGTACGCCGGCCAGACGGTGACCCTGAAGTTCACCGGCACCGAGGACTCCTCGTTGCAGACCAGCTTCGTCGTCGACGACGTGACGTTGCAGGCGAGCTGACCGACCCGGGTGGGGGCGGGCGGTCGTCCGCCCCCACCCGGACCGTCACGGCGATAAATGTCGTACCCGGCCCGGAGGATGTGGGCATGGCTGCCCCCGCGCTGTCCCACCACAGTGGTCAACCCCGATCCGTGCCGCTGCGCGAGCTGCGTACCCGGCTGACCCAGCTGATCGCGATGGCCGAGCTGACCGACACGGTCACCCTGGTCACCCGCGACGGCGACACCCGGCCGGTGGCCGCGATCGTGCCGGCCTCCGCCGCGCGCAGCGCGGCCCAGGCCCGCGCCGACGACGAACGCCTCGGCACGGTGACCGCGGGCTGGGCCCGCCGGCTGGAGGAGTCGCACCGGCAGGGCGCCCGCCGGCACGCCGCCGAGCTGCGGGCGGCGACCGACGCGCTCGCCGAGGTCTGGGCCGAGCTGGACCGGCGCGTCCCGCCCGGCACCGACCCGGCCGTCGACCGGCTCCGCGCCGCCCACGCCGACCTGCTCCGCGACTGACCCTCGCACCCCGGTCCCGTGGGAACCCGCCGGATGCTGCCCACCCGCCCGTGCCGGGGCCCTACCCGGCCGGGGTCAGCGACGCCTCGGGCTGGTCGGCGGGGGCCGGGCGGTCCATCGTGCGCCAGGGGCCGCCCAGCAGCGGGGTGAGGACCACCAGCAGGTAGCAGCCGCCCACGGCGAGCAGGGTGGGTGTGGTGCCGAAGCTGTCGACCGCCACCCCGGCGGCGAGCGCGCCCAGCGGGATGCCCGCCCAGCAGCCCGCCCCGATCACCCCGAACACCCGGGCCCGCAGGTGGGCCGGCACCCGTTCCAACTCCACCGCGCCGAGCAGCGGGTTGATCGCACCGGCGGCGAATCCGGACAGGGCGAAGACCACGACGACCCACGGCAGCGGCGGCGCGGCGGCCAGCGCCCAGAAGGGCGGCGCACCGGCCAGCGCGAACGCGGTGACCAGGGTGGCCCGGCGGGGCAACCGGTGGCCCACCGTGCTGAACACCAGCGACCCGACCAGCGCGCCGCCGCCCATCGCACCGACCAGCAGGCCGAACGCGGTGGCCCCGCCGAGTTCCCGGTCGGCCACCACGGGCAGCAGCACGTTGCTCTTGGTCGCGTCGAAGAAGTTGGTCACCAGCACCAGCAGCACCACCGCCCGCAACAACGGCTGCCGGGTCAGGAACCGCACCCCGACGGCGAAGTCCCGCCAGTAGCCCCCGCCCGGATCGGCCGGCGTGGCCGGGCGCAGCGAGTGGGGCACCAGCACCGTCACGACCAGCGCGGAGACCGCGAAGGTGGCGGCGTCCAGGGCCAGCACCGGGAGCGCGCCGAGGGTGGCGACGAGCAGCCCGGCCACCGGTGCGCCGATCAGCCGGGCACCGCGCTCGCTCGCCTCGTACCAGCCGACGGCCCGTTCCAGCGGCACCCCGGCGGCGGTGGCCGCCTCCGGCAGCAGGGCGTTGCGGGCGGTCTGCCCCGGGGTGTCGAGCAGGCCGCTGGCGAAGACCAGCCCGAGCAGCGCCCAGAACGGCAGGCCGACGGTGACGTCGAGCAGCGGCACGGCCGCCACCGTCAGCCCGGAGACCACGTCGGCCAGGACACTGGCCCGTCGGTAGCCGATCCGGTCGACCAGCACCCCGCCGAGCGCGCCGCCGAGCACCACCGGCACGGTGGCCACCGCGCCGGTCAGGCCGGTGGCGGCGGGTGAGCCGGTCTCGGCGAGCACGTAGAGCGGCAGCGCGATCAGGGTGAGCATGTTGCCGGTGAGCGAGACGGTGTGACCGACCAGCAGCCCGACCAGCGGGGCGCGGTGTCGGGTCGGCGTCACCGCAGGTCCCGGAAGGCGTGGTACATCAACGTCACCGTCCCGGCCCCCGGCCGGGCCGGGTCGCTGCGGGCCTGCCAGCGGGCGGCCAGCGCCTCCAGGTCGGCCCGCAGCTCCAGCAGTTCGTCGCTGGTCAGGTGCAGCCAGGAGTCGCTGCTGGCGGTGCCGCGCACCCACTGCGGGTCGAGGGTCGCCTCGACGTCGAGGTAGTGGCCGAGTCGTTCCGTGTACCGGTCGAGGACCGCGCGGCGCAACAGGTCGGAGGCGGCCCGCCGCTCGGGGTCGGCGAGCAGCTCGACCGGCTCCCAGGACGTCCGGGCGTGGGTCGCGCGCCACCAGCGTTCGCGGCGGTCCCGGGCGTGTTCGGGGGCCTCCTCGACGAAGCCGTGCTCGGCCAGCTTGCCCAGGTGGTAGCTGACCGACCCGACCGCCTCGTCCATGGCGTCGCTGAGCATGCCGACGCTCTGCGGGCCCCGGACGCGCAGCTCGCCGAGCAGCCGCAACCGGGTCGGGTGGGCCAGCGCACGCATCGCCCGGGGGTCGGTCAGGTGCCTGGGGTGTTCCTCCGTCATGCCGCTACGGTAGAAGAACAACACTTGAAGTACAAGATTTCTTGTACAACTGGCCGGACAGGCCGGCGGTCGACGTGCTGCGGACCGCACCCGAGACGGGGACAATCCGACGGGAGCTTCGGCCGGGGGACCGGCCGGCCCGCGAGCCGGAGGCGGTGTCGATGAGCGGATCGGCGGTGGCGGACGGACCCGACCGGGCCGGGAGCGGGCGGTGACGTCCGGGCTCGCGCTGACCTTCGCGCTGGGCGCGGCGCTCGGCTACGGTGTCGGCTCGGTCACGCAGGCGGTCGGGGCGCGACGCGGTGCCAGCACCCTGCGCGCCCTCGGGCACCCGCTCTACCTCGCCGGCCTGGCCTGCGACACGCTGGCCTGGCTCGCCTCCCTGGTCGCCCTCCAGAAGCTGCCCGTCTACGCGGTCCAGTCGGTGACCGCCGGATCCCTCGCCGTCACCGTGGTCATCGCCCGGATCGTGCTCGGCGCGCGACTGCGCCGCCGGGACACCGGGGCGATCCTGCTCACCGTCGCCGCCCTCACCGTCATCTCGCTGGCCGCCGGCCCCGAACCCCCGGTCACCGCGTCGACGGCGCTGCGGTACGGACTGGCCGTCGCGGCGGTGCTGACCGCCGTCGCCGGGGTGGCCGCCCTACGGGTGGCCCGGCCGATCGTCGCCGCCACCCTGGCCGGTCTCGCCTGGGGGATCACCGCGCTGTGCGCGCGGGCGTTCACCCCGCCGACCGACCCGCTGGGCCAGCCCGGCACGGCGCTGTGGGACCTGCTGCGGGAGCCGGTCAGCTGGGGACTGGTCGTCTCCGGGGTGGCCGGGACGATCCTCTACGCGCACGCGCTGCGGCACGGGCAGGTCGGGCCGGTCACCGCCGTGCTCTGGGCGGTCGAGATCGTCGTGCCGTCGGTCGCCGGGGTGTTGCTGCTCGGCGACGGGGTACGCGCCGGCTGGCTGCCCTGGGCGGTCGCGGCCACCCTGGCCACCGTGGCCGCGGCGGTGGTGCTGGCCAGCTCACCGGGCACCGCCGACACCGCCGGGGCGGACGGCAGCCCGGGGTGAGCCATGCGGGACGTGGCAACGGTCCGCAACCCATCGACAGCATCTGCGCGACATTCACGGGTCGCGTCGACGCGCATCGAAGCAATTCCCGCCAGCTCACAAGAGCGTTGGAGTTCACCTTCTCGCGGTGCTCTTCTCGACGCTGAGATCATGTGATCAAAATGGCCGCGAGGATTTCCGCGAGACTTCAACTGCGCCCAACAGAATTGCGGGAAACGACGGATCAACGACATTCACCGTCCGTGGGGACCGGTTCAATGAACGCATGTCACCGGCGGAGACGGCGATCCGCCGGGGAGACGCGGAATGGCCCCCCGAGATTGTCTCGGGGGGCCATCGTCGATCGCCGCCGACTCGGCTTGTCGTCGCATTCGCGAATGACACGACAGGGAGGCGGACGCAGCCACCCGCCCTTCATGCACAGTGCGGAGACTGCATGATCACCGGACACACCGGCCTGTCACCACCGGCCCGCCCCAACCGAATCCACACCTTGTCGAGCGAGGCTGCTGCGGCGCTAGAGCCCGCAGTCTTCGAAACTGCCTCCGTCGGACAGCAGGTCGTCCCGGACCCACCCGGTCTTACCCGTGCTGTCGTTGCGGAGGAAGGTCCAGGTGTGGCCGTCCTTCCCGAGCGTATAGCAGTGGTAGTCCAGCCGCTGTCCGCTGCCCGCCGTGCCCTTGATGCTGCACGACGTGCTGGACCCGGACCGCATGTTGGCGCCACCGCCGGTGGCCCGCCAGGTCCTGCTGTCCTTGTCGTCGACCGACACCCCGCAGGGAGCGTGGGCCGAAGCCGGACTTGCCGAGACGACGGGCACGATCGCGGTCGCCGCCATGAGCACGCCGGCACTGATCGTCGCTCGCTTGAGCCTTTGCATGACTTCTCCCCGAATGGTTGGAAGCGGTGAACTTCTGTTTATGCCGCTCCACCAGGGTGAACCGCATCGACGCAATTGGCTGTCAGCAGTCCGATTCATGGTCCTATATCACCCTTTATGTCCTATAAATAAATTCGTCCGATGCGATGGGCCGGGGCCGTCTTTCTTTGTGGGGGCAGATAAAAACGTGCGTGACCAGCGGAGAAATGGAAGTCGGTTCTTCTGGGGGGCGGGCACGTCCGTGCGTTCGCCCGCGCCCGGCGTGGGAGGCCGTCCGTGCCGACGCGCCAAAAATGACTTGCACGAATTCCTTGCCGCACCGGCCCGCTCTTCGGGAGCACGCCGAGAAACCTCGGACGAGGCGGACAGGCGGGTCGCCGAGTGCTCACCCACGTCAGTGACCACCGTCCCCGGCCAGCCGCCGCCGGCGCATGCCTCAGCCGGCCGGGCGGCGGCCCTTGAGTCGACGGCCCAACTCCCGGGCGATCTCCCGGTTCGCGTCGCGTTCGGCGAGCACCTGGCGCTTGTCGTAGGAACGGCGGCCCCGGGCCAGCCCCAGCTCCACCTTGGCCCAGCCGTTGCTGAAGTACATCGACAGGGGCACCAGGGTCACCCCGCCGTCGCGCAGCTTCTCCAGGATCCGGGCGATCTCCACCCGGCGCAGTAGCAGCTTGCGGGTCCGTCGGGGCTGGTGGTTGGTCCAGGTGCCGTAGCCGTACTCGGCGATGTGCAGGCCGTACAGCATCAGCTCGCCGTCGCGTTCCTGGGCGAACGCGTCGACCAGCGACACCCGCCCCTCCCGCAGCGACTTGACCTCGGTGCCGGCCAGCACGATGCCCGCCTCGTAGGTCTTCAGCACGGTGTAGTCGTGGCGGGCCTTCTTGTTGGCGGCGATCAACCTGCGTTCCGTGTCCCGCGCCACGACGACCACCTCCGCTCGGATCCGCCAGCGGCGTACACCCTACCGGCGGTTGCGGCCCGGCACCTCCGTGGCAGGATCGCCGCATGTCGGAGTGGGCGGCGATCACGCCGGAGGACCGGGACTGGACCTCCGTCATCGACGACGGGTGCGCCGAGTGCGGCTTCGTACCCCAGCGGGTCAACGCCACCGGGGACCGGCTGCGCGCCATCGTCCCGGTGTGGCGGGAGGTGCTGTTGCGGCCCGACGCGACCCGGCGGCCCGCGCCGACCGTCTGGTCGCCGACGGAGTACGCCTGCCACGTGCGGGACACCTGCCGGATCTTCCGGGGCCGGCTGGCGTTGATGCTCGACGAGGACGACCCGGTCTTCCCCAACTGGGACCAGGACGCCACCGCCGTCGAGGACGACTACCTGCACCAGGATCCGGCGCGGGTGGCCGGGGAACTCGCCGACCAGGCCGAGGCGACCGCCGCCGCGTTCGACACCGTCACCCCCGCGCAGTGGGACCGGCCGGGTCGGCGCAGCAACGGTTCGGTGTTCACCGTCGGTCGCTTCGCCGTCTACTTCCTGCACGACGTGGAGCACCACGTGCACGACGTCACCCGCCCGACGACCACCCGCTGACCCCTGGCCGCGTCGCGGGCGGGCCGCCCGGAGTCGAGGTCGCGGGTGTGCCCCGGGGTCGACGTCGGGAGCGGGGTCGGTCGGTGTGGCGCAGCCCCGGGGGGAGGTCGCCCGGCCGGTAGGGTCCGCGGCCGTGACCGACGCCGACTTCCTCGCCGAGACCCGCGCCTCCTACGACACGATGGCCGCCGGGTACGCCACCCGGTTCCGCGCCGAACTCGCCGCCCGCCCGGTCGACCGGGCCATGCTCGCCGCGTTCGCCGAGACCGTCCTGGCCGGTGGCGGTGGTCCGGTGCTCGACGTCGGCTGCGGCCCCGGCCGGATCACCGGCCACCTGCGTGCCCTCGACCTGACCGTCGCCGGGCTCGACCTGTCCCCCGGGATGTTGGCGCAGGGCCGGCTCGCCCACCCCGACCTGCGCTTCGTCGAGGGGTCCATGCTGGAACTGCCGGTGGCCGACGGCGTGCTGGCCGGGCTGGTCGCCTGGTACAGCGTCATCCACGTGCCCGACGAGTGGTTGCCCCGGGTCTTCGCCGAGTTCCACCGGGTCCTCGCCCCCGGTGGGCACGCCCTGCTGGCCTTCCAGGTCGGCGACGAGACGGTGCGCTACACCGAGGCGTGGGGTGACCCGGTCTCCCTGGCCTTCCGTCGCCGCCAACCGGACCAGGTGGCCGCCCTGCTGCACGCCGCCGGGCTGCCGGAGCGGGCCCGGATATGTCGCGCCCCGCAGGAGTTCGACGGCGCGACGGAACGCACCCCGCAGGCCTGCCTGCTGGTTCGTCGGGACGACGACCGGGCGTGACCGGGCCGCCACGGCACCTCTATTCTGTTGCGCGGATCTGGCACGCCCGTACGAGGAGGTTGGTGTGAGCACTCGGACCGAGACGCTGGAGTTCCAGGCGGAGACACGCCAGCTGCTGCACCTGATGGTGCATTCCATCTACTCGCACAAGGACGTCTTCCTGCGCGAGTTGATCTCCAACGCCTCCGACGCGTTGGACAAGCTCCGGCTGGAGTCGCTGGTCGACTCCGACCTGGACGTCGACACCTCCGACCTGCACATCGAGCTGGTGGCCGACCCGGAGGCGCGGACCCTCACCATCCGGGACAACGGCATCGGGATGTCCCGCGAGGACGTCGTGTCGCTGATCGGCACGATCGCCCGTTCCGGCACCGCCGAGCTGCTGCGCAAGCTCAAGGAGTCCAAGGAGAACGCCGGCGGCGAGCTGATCGGCCAGTTCGGCGTCGGGTTCTACTCGACGTTCATGGTCGCCGACCGGGTGACCCTGCTCACCCGGCGGGCCGGGCAGAGCGAGGGCACCCGCTGGGAGTCCACGGGTGAGGGCACGTACGTGGTCGAGACGGTCGACGACGCCCCGCAGGGCACGTCGGTCACCGTGCACCTCAAGCCGGCCGACGACGAGGACAACCTGCACGACTACACCGACCGGAGCACCATCCGGGAGATCGTCAAGCGGTACTCGGACTTCATCGCCTGGCCGATCCGCACCACCGTGCCGGGCGTCGACGGCGGCGAACCCACCGTGGAGACCCTGAACTCCCGCAAGGCGCTCTGGGCGCGCTCGCGCGACGAGGTCGCCGAGGAGGAGTACCGGGAGTTCTACCGGCACGTCAGCCACGACTGGACCGACCCGCTGGAGACCATCCACATGCGCGGGGAGGGCACCTTCGAGTACGAGGCGCTGCTGTTCCTGCCCGCGCACGCGCCCTACGACCTCTACCAGGCCGACGGTCGGCGCGGGGTGCAGCTCTACGTCAAGCGGGTCTTCGTGATGGACGACTGCGCCGCGCTGATGCCGAGCTACCTGCGTTTCGTCCGGGGTGTGGTGGACGCCCACGACCTGTCGCTGAACATCTCCCGGGAGATCCTCCAGCAGGACCGGCAGATCCAGATCGTCCGCCGTCGGCTGGTCCGCAAGGTGCTCGCCACCGTCAAGGAGATGCGCACCGGCAACCCGGAGCGGTTCGCCACCTTCTGGGGCGAGTTCGGGCGGGTGGTCAAGGAGGGCCTGCTGGAGGACGCGGACAACACCGCGACCATCCTCGACCTGGTCACGGTCTCCTCCACCCACCACGAGACCGAACCCACCACCCTCGGCGACTACGTGGCCCGGATGAAGGAGGGCCAGGGCGAGATCTACTACGCCACCGGTGAGAACCGCACCATGCTGGAGAACTCCCCGCACCTGGAGGCGTTCCGGGCCAAGGGCTACGAGGTGCTGCTGCTCACCGACCCGGTCGACGAGGTGTGGGTGGACCGGGTCGGCGAGTTCGACGGCAAGCCGCTGCGCTCCATCGCCAAGGGGCAGGTCGACCTGGAGAGCGACGAGGAGCGCAAGGCCACCGAGGTGGCCCGGGAGCAGCAGAACAAGGAGTACGCCACGCTGCTCACCTTCCTCGGCGAGGCGCTCTCCGAATCCGTGAAGGAGGTCCGGCTCTCCTCCCGGCTGACCACCTCGCCCGCGTGCATCGTCGGTGACGCGAACGACATCACCCCGACCCTGGAGAAGATGTACCGGGCGATGGGGCAGGAGATGCCGTCGATCAAGCGCATCCTGGAGCTCAACCCGACCCACCCGTTGGTCACCGGCCTGCGGGCCGCCCACCAGCGGGGCGACGATATGTCGTCGTTGACCGAGACGGCCGAGCTGCTCTACGGCACGGCGCTGCTCGCCGAGGGCGGCGACCTGGCCGACCCGGCCCGGTTCGCCCGGCTGCTCGCCGACCGGCTGGCCCGTACCCTCTGATCCGGTCACGGTCCCGGCCGGGTGGATGCCCGGCCGGGACCGTGCGGGGGCGTGGTCGGCGGGTCCTGCGGTGGTGCTGTGCCGGGGAGCCCCTCGACGCGTGCGTCGCGGGTTCCGCCGGGGTGCCGGTAGGGTGGGTTCCGGTGTGCCGGGAAGTCTGGTCGGCGATGGACGACGCGTCCCCTGCCGACGAGGAGTTGCCGTGCCCGACGCCGACCGGCGCCGTACCAGCCTGTTCGCCCGCCGCTCGTGGGGCGAGACCAGTCGTGTCGCCGCCATCCTGCGTAGGGAGACCGTCGGTGGGGCGCTCCTGCTCGGCGGGGCGCTCGTCGCGTTGATCTGGTCGAATTCTCCCTGGTCCGGGGCGTACCAGGCGTTGCGGGACAGCACCGTCGGCCCGGCGGTGTGGCACCTGGACCTCAGCGTGGCGACCTGGGCGGCCGACGGTCTGTTGGCGGTGTTCTTCTTCGTCGCCGGGCTGGAGCTCAAGCGCGAGTTCGTCGCCGGTGACCTCCGTGACCCCCGGCGGGCGGCGGTGCCGGTCGCGGCGGCCGTCGGCGGGGTGATCATGCCAGCTGTCCTGTATGTCGTGATAACCACCGGTGTGGGCGACGGCGTGGGCCGGGGGTGGGCCATTCCGACCGCCACCGACATCGCCTTCGCCCTGGCGGTGCTCGCCGTGGTGGGCCGCTTCCTGCCGTCGGCGTTGCGGACGTTCCTGCTCACCCTGGCGGTGGTCGACGACCTGATCGCCATCATGATCATCGCGGTCTTCTACACCGCCGACCTGTCCGTCGTCCCGCTGCTGGGGGCACTGCTGCCGCTGGCCGCCTTCGCGGTCCTCGTGCAGCGCCGGATCCGGTCGTGGTGGCTGCTGCTGCCGTTCGCCGCCCTGACCTGGGTGCTGGTGCACGAGTCGGGGGTGCACGCCACCGTGGCCGGCGTGCTGCTCGCCTTCACCGTCCCGGTGGCCCGCAGCGCGGCGGCGGGCGGCCCGGACGCCGGACCCGGCCTGGCCGAGCACTTCGAGCACCGGATCCGGCCGATCTCCGCCGGCATCGCCGTCCCGGTCTTCGCTTTCCTCTCCGCCGGTGTCACCGTCGGTGGGCTGGCCGGACTGGCCACCGCGTTGACCGACCGGGTGGCGGTCGGCATCGTCGTCGGTCTGGTCGTCGGCAAGCCGGTCGGCATCCTGGCCGCGACCTGGCTGGTCTCCCGGTTCACCCGGGCGGACCTCGACGAGGGTCTCACCTGGCTCGACGTGCTCGGTGTCGCGTTGCTCGGCGGCATCGGCTTCACCGTCTCGCTGCTCATCGGGGAACTCGCCTTCGGCCTGGGCAGCGCGCGGGACGACCACGCCAAGGTCGCGGTGCTGGCCGGTTCGCTGCTGTCGGCGCTGCTGGCCAGCGTCATCCTCCGCGCCCGGACCCGGGTCTACCGGCGGGTGCACGAGGCGGAGCGCGTCGACCTGGACCGCGACGGGGTGCCGGACGTCTTCGAGCCGTGACCGGGGCGGTAGGCCGCGCGGGGGACGGGTGGTCGCCGGCCGTGGCTCCCCGGACCGGCCGGGCACACCCCGGTCGTCACGGACCCGTCGGGTACGCCCGGGTCGCGTCGGCCGCCACGGTCGCCCAGACCTGTTGCCCGGGGAGCAGCCGCAGCCCGGCGGCGACCGCCGGGGTGACGTCCGCGGCGGCGGCGACCGTCCCGGTGAGCCGTACCCGCAGCCGGTCCCCGTGCCGGTGCACCCCGGCGACGGTGGCGGGCCAGCTGTGCGACGGGTCGCCGTCGGGTCGCCGCGGGTGCAGGGAGACGGCGGTGGGCGGGAAGACCACGAAGGCGTCCCCGGTGAGCCGGTCGGTGGTCGGGACGGCGAACCCCTCGGCGAGGTGGACCCGCCGGCCGTCCGCCCGGCCCCGGCAGAGGTTGAGTCCGACCAGCCGGGCCACGTACTCGGTGCGCGGCCGGGTGGTGACGGTGCCGGGATCGCCCTCCTGGACCACCCGGCCGTCCTCGACGATGACCAGCCGGTCGGCCAGCGCCAGGGCGTCCAGCGGATCGTGGGTGACCAGCAGGGCGGCCCCGGGATGGTCGGTGAGGTGGCGGTGCAGGTGGGACCGGACGTCCAGCCGGGTGCCGGCGTCGAGCGCGGCCAGCGGTTCGTCGAGCAGCAGCAGCGTCGGGTCGACGGCGAGCGCCCGGGCCAGCGCCACCCGCTGGGCCTGCCCGCCGGAGAGCTGCCGGGGTCGCCGCCCGGCGTGCGCGCCCAGGCCGACCCGGTCCAGCCAGGCGGTGGCCCGCTCCCGGGCGGCCCGTCGGGGCAGCCCCTGCCGCCGGGGTCCGAAGGCGACGTTGTCCCGGGCGGTCAGGTGCGGGAAGAGCAGGTAGTCCTGGAACACCACGCCGACCGGTCGCCGTTCGGGCGGTACGAACCGCCGCGCGTCCGGGCGGTCCAGCTCGGTGCCGTCCAGGCGCAGCCATCCGGCGGTGAGCGGGTGCAGCCCGGCGAGCGCCCGCAGCGCGGTGGTCTTGCCGGCCCCGTTCGGGCCGAGGAGGGCGACCACCTCACCGGCGGCGATCCGCAACCGGACGTCCAGCCGGAAGCCGGCCCGGTCGACGACCAGGTGCCCGTCCAGCAGCGGGCCGCTCACGGACCCGTGATCCAGCGGTCGCGCAGCCCGGCGAGGATCACCACCGAGACCGTGAGCAGCATCAGGCTGAGCACGACGGCGGCCTCCAGGTCGGTCTCCAGGGCCAGGTAGACCGCGAGCGGCATGGTCTGGGTCCGGCCCGGGTAGTTGCCGGCGAAGGTGATGGTGGCGCCGAACTCGCCGAGCGCCCGCGCCCAGCACAGCACCGCCCCCGCGGCGATGCCCGGGGCGACCAGCGGCAGGGTGACCCGGGTGAAGGTGGTCCACCGGCCGGCGCCCAGGGTGGCGGCGGCCTCCTCGTAGCGGTGGTCGGCGCCGCGCAGTGCCCCCTCCACCGCGATGATCAGGAACGGCATCGCCACGAACGCCTCGGCGAGCACCACGCCGGTGGTGGTGAACGGCAGGGTGACGCCGAAGGTGGTGTCCAGCCACCCGCCGAGCGGCCCGCGCCGGCCGAAGACCAGCAGCAGCGCCACCCCGCCGACCACCGGCGGCAGCACCAACGGCACGGTGACCAGCGCCCGGACCAGCCGCCGGCCGGGAAACTCCACCCGGGCCAGCAACCAGGCCAGGGGTACGCCCAGGGCGAGGCAGAGCAGCGTGGCGAGGGTGGCGCACTGGACGGACAGCCGCAGCGCGGTGAGCACCCCGGGCGCGGCGAGCCGCGACGCCAGTGACGTCCACGGGGTACGCAGCAGCAGGCCGCCCAGCGGCAGCACCAGGAACAGCAGGCCGAGGGCGGCCGGTACGAGCAGCGCCACCGGCACCCGCTGACCGGTGTCGCGCCGCCGACGGGTCCGTGGGGTCATGAGCCGGCGGGCGGCTGGAACCCGGCGTCGGTGAGGACCGCCCGGCCGGTAGCGGAACGGACCAGCTCGACGAAGGCACGGGCGGCGTTCGGGTTCGGCGCGTCGGCCAGCACCACGATCGGGCAGTCGTTGGCGGCGCGGGCGGACTCGGGGAACTCCACGCCGTCGACGTCGAGGTCGGCCGACCGGGCGTCGGTGCGGTACACCAGGGCGGCGTCGACCTCACCGAGCTTCACCTTGGCCAGTGCCCCCTTGACGTCCTGTTCGAGGGTGACCGGGGTGATCCGGACCCCGGCCGCGTCCAGGGCGGTGGTCGCCGCCGCCCCACACGGCACCTGGGCCGCGCACAGGGCGACCTTCACCCCCGGCCGGGCCAGGTCGGCCAGCCCGCCGAGGCGTCGCGGGTTGCCCTCGGGCACGGCGATGACGAGCTGGTTGCGGGCGAAGACGGCGGGGGTGCCGGCGGCGTGGCCGGCGTCGGTGACGGTGGCCATGTTCCTCGGGGCGGCGGAGGCGAAGACGTCGGCGGGCGCCCCCTGGGTGATCTGGGTGGCCAGCGTGGAGCTGCCGGCGAAGTTGAAGGTCACGGTGGTGCCCGGGTGGTCCGCCTCGAACCGTCGGCCGAGGGCGGTGAACGACTCGGTCAGCGACGCGGCGGCGAACACGGTCACCGTGCCGGTCGGGTCGCTGTCGGCGGCCGGTGCCGGGGTGTCCGCACCGCATCCGGCGAGGAGCAGGGCGGTCGCGGCGAGCAGGCCGGCGAGGGCGCGGGCGGGACGGGTCACGGCTGGCTCCGCCCCCTGGTGGCACCGGCCGGGGTGGGCCGCTCGACCACGACGGTGGTCGACTTGATCACCGCGACGGCCACCGAGCCGACCGTGAGTCCCAGCTCGTCGACCGCCTCCCGGCTCATCAGCGAGACGATCCGGAACGGCCCGGCCTGGATGTCGACCTGGGCCATCACGGTGTCCCGGACGACGGCGGTGACGATCCCGCGGAGCCGGTTGCGGGCCGAGGAGAACTCGGCGCCCTCGTCCGGCCCGGCGGCCTGGGCGCGGACGAAGCCGGCCAGCTCGACGCCGTCGACGAGGCGGTGGCCGTGCGCGTCCCGGTGGGCGGGCAGTCGACCGGCGTCGATCCAGCGGCGCACGGTGTCGTCGCTGACGCCGAGCAACTCGGCGGCCTCGCGGATCCGGAAGACGCTCACCCGGACACCCTAGTGGTTCGCAACTGCGGGCCGGAACCGGGATTCGAGCTCGCATCGACACCGCCGGCAACCCGGGGATGGCCGCACCTGCGGGTGGTGGAGGGGGCCGGCTCGCCGATTGTCGTACGTGCTCGGCCCGGTGGGCACGACCCGGACGGGCGTCGATCGCCTACCATGCGGGGCGTGCCGGACATCGACGGAACTCTCGCCGCCGCCCAGGTCTGGCGGGGGCAGGGCCGCTGGTCGCAGGCCGCCCGACGGGCGAAGCGAGGGATCACCCGGGGGCGGCTGACGGTCGCCGTCCTCACCGCCGTCGCCGCCGTCGCCGGCACCGCGGCGGCGATGCTGGCGGGAGCCGCGCCGACCGCCGGCCGGGTGCTGGCGATCGTCGCCGGTGCGTCGCTGCTGCTGGTGCCGGTGGCCGGTCGCTCGTCGTCGCGGGAGGCGGTGGCCACCTGGACCCGGCTCCGCGCGGTCTCCGAGGCGTCGAAGGCGGAGCTGTACCGCTACCTCGCCCGCGCCGCCCCCTACGCCGACGCCGATGCCGACGCCGTCCTGCAACGCCGCTACGACCTGCTGATGGCGGACGCCGGCGACCTGGTCGGGCACACCCTCGACGACCCGGCGACCGACCGCCCGCTGCCGGCCGTCACCGACGTGCCGAGCTACCTCGTCGAGCGGGTGCGGTGGCAGGTGGACGGCTACTACCTGCCGGCCGCCCGGCGGGCCGGCAGGTCCGCCGCGCGGATCGGCCGGGCCGTGACCGTGCTGACCGTCCTGGTCGCCCTGCTGTCCGCCGTCACCGGGGTGCTCGGCGACGGCCTCGGCCTGACCGCGTGGGTGGGGGTCGCCGCGGTGGTCACCACGGCGCTGGTCGGCTACGGCGCTGCCCAGCGCTACGAACAGCAGCACCTCGAGTACGCCCGCACGGCCGACCAGTTGACCCGGCTGCGGCTGGCCCGGGAGGCCGGCCTCGGCTGGGGCGACGACGACGCGCTCGTGGCCGAGGCCGAACGGATCATCGCCCAGTCCAACGCGGCCTGGATGGCCAAAATGATCGAGGAAGACGGCACTGTGCAGCAGTGACATCACGGGTCGTGGCGACTAGCATCATCGATATCCGTGATTGGCCGTCGACGTGGACGGACGTCCGTCCACCTCCGACACAGATGGGGGCCCGACGTGGACCGCACCCAACGCCCGTCCGATCCGTTCCCGGCGCCGCTGAGCGACCTGCGGCGCACGCCGCTCGGCCGGATTCCGGTCGACCGGGCGGACGCCGTAGCCCGCATCGACGACCATCGGGCAACACACCCGACCCGGGTCGATGTCGCCGCCTTCAGCTCGCACCTCTGACGCCGCCGACGCGCCCGCGGAGGTGGTCGCCCCGCTCAGTCAGTACGTCCTCAAGCTGACCAGCCGGTGCGACCTGTCCTGTGACCACTGCTACGTCTACGAGCACCCCGACCAGTCGTGGCGTCGTCAGCCCCGGCTGATGACGCCCAGGACGGTCGAGGCCACCGCGCGGCGGATCGCCGAGCACGCCGCCGCCCACCGGCTCGACGCCGTGCGGGTGGTCCTGCACGGCGGCGAACCGCTGCTCGCCGGCGCGGACCGGATCGCCGCCACCGCCGTCACCCTGCGCCGGGCCGTCGGCCCGGTGGCCCGCCTCGACCTACGGATGCAGTCCAACGGCGTGCTGCTCACCCCCGAGATCGCCGACGTCCTCGTCACCCACGACATTCCGGTGGGCATCTCCCTGGACGGCGACCGGTCGGCCAACGACCGGCACCGCCGGTACGCCAACGGCGCGAGCAGCCACGACCAGGTGCGACGGGCGCTGGCCCTGCTGCGTCGGGACGAGTACCGCGGCGTCTACGCCGGGCTGCTGTGCACCGTCGACCTGGCCAACGACCCGGTCCGGGTCTACCGGGCACTGCTCGCCGAGGACCCGCCCGCGATCGACTTCCTGCTTCCGCACGCCAACTGGGACCGGCCACCCACCCGCCCCGACGGTGCCGTCACCCCGTACGCGGACTGGCTGTTGACGATCCACCGGGCCTGGCTGGCCGACGGCCGGCCGGTGCCGATCCGGCTGCTGGAGTCGCTGCTGGCCACCGCCACCGGCGGCAGCACCGGCACCGAGGCGGTCGGGCTCGCCCCGGTCGACCTGGTGGTGGTCGAGACCGACGGCACCTTCGAGCAGGTCGACTCGCTCAAGTCCGCCTTCCACGGGGCCGCCGCCACCGGGCTGGACGTGTTCCGCCACCGGGTCGACGAGGCGGCGGCCCATCCCGGCATCGTGGTCCGGCAGTCCGGCCTGGCGGGCCTCTGCGCCACCTGCCGGTCCTGCCCGCTGGTCCGTCGGTGCGGCGGCGGCCTGCTCGCCCACCGGTACCGGACCGGCACCGGCTTCGACAACCCGTCGGCCTACTGCGCCGACCTGGCCGCGTTGATCCGGGCCACCGCGGCCCCGGCCGACCCGCCGCCGGACCGGTCGGCCGACACACTGCCCCCCGCCGTGCTGGACGATCTGGGCTCCGGCCGGGGCGACCCGGAGTCGGTGGCCCACCTCGCCGCCGTCCACCACGGCATCGCCCGCGCGTTGACCGTCGCGCTCAGCCCGGCGGCCACCGCCGACCCGGTCGCGGCGGCCGGCTGGCGTCTCCTGGTGGACCTGGACGTGTCCGTGCCCGACGCCGTCGACCGGGTGCTCGGTCACCCCTTCGTCCGGCGGTGGGCGCAGCGGTGCCGGGCCGGTGCGACCGGTGAGCTGTCCCACCTCGCCGCGGTGGCCGCCGCCGCCGCGGTCCGGGCCGGCGTCGACGTCGACCTCGTGCTGCCGGTGCGGGCCGGCGCGGTGCACCTGCCGACGCTCGGCGCGATCGTGGTCGACGCCGGTGCCGACACCGTGCCCGTGGCCATCTCCGGGGGCGTCGTCGAGCTGCGGGCCGGCCGCCGCCGGGTCCGGGTCCGGCCGGGGGCCGGGGCGAACCCGGACCGGTGGCAGCCGACCCGGGCGGTGCGTACCGACGGCGGGACCGTCCTGATCGAGGACACCGACCCGTACCGCGACTGTTTCGACCTGGCGGTGGCCCCCCGGCTCACCCCGGCGGTCGCCGACCGGTGGACGCGGCAGGTGCAGCGGGCGGTGCACCGCCTCGACACCGAGGCCGTCGGCTACGCGGCCGGCGTCCGCGCCCTGCTGCGCGCCGTGGTGCCGCTGCGTCCCGACCTGTCCGGCCGGGCCCGCAGCGCCGCCGCCCGGTCCGCGTTCGGCGCGGTGGCCGTCACCCCGGTCGTCGACGACGCCGCGCTGGCGGTGCTGCTCGTCCACGAGGTGCAGCACCTGAAGCTCGACGCGGTCCTCGACGTGTGCGAGCTGTTCGACCCCGCCGACGCCCGGCGGCTGCGGGTGCCCTGGCGCGACGACCCCCGCCCGGTGGAGGGCGCGCTGCACGGCGTCTACGCCCACCTCGCCGTCGCCGACGTGTGGCGGCACCGGCCGGGCAGCGCGGCGGCGGCGCACTTCCGGCGCTACCGCGAGTGGACCGACGGCGCGGTCGACGCGCTGCTCGGGCTGGGCAGTCTCACCGCCGACGGGGAACGGTTCGTCCACCGGATCCGCGCCACCCTGGACGACTGGCGGTGACCGGCCGGTCCACCCTCGCCGCCGACCTGCGGGCGCTCGGGGTGCCGGCGGGCGCGACGGTGCTGGTGCACAGCGCACTGTCCCGGGTCCGGCCCGGCCCCGGTGGCCCGGCCACCCTGCTCGCGGCGCTGCGGGACGTCCTCGGCGACGACGGCACCCTGGTCGTGCCGACCCAGACGGCCGGCAACTCGGTCACCTCGCGGGCCTTCCGGGCCGCCACGGCGGGGCTGACCCCGGCCCGGGCCGCCGCCGTCGAGGCGGCCATCGAGCCGTTCGACCCGGCGCACAGCCCGGCGCAGGGGATGGGGGCGTTCGCCGAGCACGTCCGCCGACAGGCCGGCACCCGCCGCAGCACCCACCCGCAGACCTCCTTCGCCGCCCTCGGCCCGGCCGCCGTGGCCCTCACCGCCCGGCACGACCTGGACTGCCACCTCGGCGACCGGTCGCCGCTGGGGGCGCTGTACGCCGCCGACGCCCTGGTGCTGCTGCTGGGCGTCGACTGGTCGGTGTGCACGGCGTTCCACCTCGCCGAGTACCGGTGCCGCCGGCCCGCGCCGCGCCGGGCGTACCGGTGCTACGTCCGCGACCCGGCGGGCCGGCGGATCCGCCGGGACTTCCAAGCCCCGCACCTCGACGACACCGACTTCCCGCTGATCGGCGCGGCCCTGGTGGCGGGCGGGTCGGTGCGGTGCGGGCCGGTCGGCGCGGCCGACGGTCGTCAGGTCCGGCTGCGCCTCGCCGTCGACCTCGCTCGGGAGTGGATGGATGAGCACCGACTGGCGTGAAGGGGACAGCGCGGGTTTGGTCGGTGTCGATACTGTGGTCGGCCGGGGGCGGCGACACCGGGCGGGAGCGGTAGGTGGTGGAGGAACAGTTCCGGGAGGACGAGAGCGCCCCCGTGTTCTTCCTCAGCTATGCCCGCACCCGCAACCGGGTGGGGGCACCGCCACGGGACACCAACCAGAAGGTCTTCCAGCTCTTCGTCGACCTCTCCGACCACGTCGTCGAGCTGCTCGGCCTCGGTCCGGGCCGGACCGCGGGCTTCATGGACCGGATGCTCGACGGGGGACAGCTGTGGACCGAGGACCTCGCCTTCGCCGCCGGCCACTGCCAGGTCTTCATTCCGCTGATCTCACCGCAGTACCTGCGCAGCGAGTGGTGTGCCCGGGAGTGGAACGCGTTCACCCGCCGGACGGCCGTACCCCGTCCGGGTGCCGAACCGTCGGCGGGGGAGACCCCGGTGATCCCGGTCAACTGGTCGGTGGTGGAACGCCCCCGGGTGCCCGCGGTCGTGTCGCGACGGCAGATGTTCAGCCCCACCCGGCTACCCTCGGACATCGCCCCGCAGTACCACGAGGAAGGCATCTACGGTCTGCTCAGCCTCGGCAGCAACGGCAAGGACGCCTACGACGCCGTGGTGTGGCGACTGGCCCAACGGATCGCGCGGGCGTACCGCACGCACTGGGTCGAGGCGATGGTCCCCAACCTGCGGCAGCTGGGCGACCGGTTCGAGGAGGACGGGCATGAGCTGGCCTGACGCCGTCCCGGCCGGAATCGTCGGCCAGGAGACCTACTTCTTCCTCAGCTACGCCCACTCCGTCCCGCTGTCGGACGCCGCCCGGCCGGACACCGACTACTGGGTCGGCCAGTTCTTCCACGATCTCGTCGAGGCGGTCCGGGGTCACCCCCGCCGGGCCGCCGAGATCGAGGCGGGCTTCTTCGACGGCCAGGTCAGCCCCGGCGTCGACCTGCGCCGCATGCTCACCGACGCGCTGAGCCTCGCGCACGTCTTCGTGCCGCTCTACTCACCGAACTACTTCCGCAACGCGTGGGCGCTGGGCGAACGGGAGTCCTTCCGCAGCCGGCTGGTCCGGTTGCCGGCGGCGCGGGCGCAGCGGCACGTGCTGCCGGTGCTCTGGATGCCGCTGCCGTCCTGGGAGGACCGTCCGGAGACCGTCCATGCGCTGGAGCTGGTGGGCGACCCCGACGACCGCGCCGACTACGCCGACAACGGGCTGCGCGCACTGTGCAAGCTGAGCGCCTACCGCGCGCAGTACCGCAGCCTGCTCGGGGCGTTGGCCGACCGGATCGTCACGGTGGCCGAGCACGAACCGCTCGCCCCGTCCCGGGCGGCGGTGCTGACCAGCGGCCCGGTCCCGGAGGGGCCGGGCACCGCCCTGGTGGTGACCACGCTCGCCGCCGACCGGGCGCGTTGGCGGCCGTACGGTGATCAGCACCAGCTGGCGGTGGCCGACTACGTGGCCGCGACCGCCGAGCGGCTGGGGCTGCCCACCCGGGTGGTCGACCTGACCGAGGCGCGGGACCGGGCGTCGCGCAGCCCGGCGGTGGTGCTGGTGGACGCCAGGGTCGGGGTGGACGCGGCCCGCGCCGCGCTCGACGGGCTGCCGTCGTGGGTGGTCCCGCTCGTCATCGCCGCCGACCACGCGCGTGGCGAACCGACACCCGAGGCGATCGCCGGTAGCTTGCAGGACGCCCGGTTTCCCCGGGTGCTGCCGGTGCGCACCATCGACGAGTTCGAACGCTGTGCACCGCTGCTGGTGACCGAGGCGCGCAAACAGTTCCTCCGGCACGGTCCGGTCGATCCGCCGGAGGGCCCGCACGATCCGAAGCCGAGCCTGGGGCCGGCCGGACCGTTCGACGTACGGCGAGGGAAGGCAGAACGATGACTCCACCCCGCGACGGCCAGGTCGTCACCTTCTACTCGTACAAGGGTGGCACCGGACGCACGATGGCGCTGGCGAACACGGCCTGGATCCTCGCCGCGAACGGCCACCGGGTGCTCGTCGCCGACTGGGACCTGGAATCCCCCGGACTGCACCGGTTCTTCGCGCCGTTCCTCGACCCGGAGCAGGTCGCCTCCACCGGTGGCGTGATGGACCTGATCCTGGAGTACGAGTGGGAGAACGTCCGCCGCCGGACCGAGGGCGGGGACACCCGCCCCGGCGACTGGCACCGCCAGTACGCCCGGGTACACAAGTACGCCTTCTCGGTGAGCTGGGAGTTCCCCGGTGGCGGCACCCTGGACCTGCTGCTCGCCGGCCGGCACAACCCCGACTACGCGACCAGTGTCACCGGGCTGAACTGGGACAACTTCTACAACCGGCTCGGTGGGGCGCAGTTCTTCGACGCGTTGCGCGCGGACATGAAGCGGCACTACGACTTCACCCTGATCGACAGCCGTACCGGGATCAGCGACGTCGCCGAGATCTGCACCATCCACCTGCCCGACGTGCTGGTCGACTGTTTCACCCTCAGCGACCAGGGCATCGACGGCGCGGCGACGGTCGCCGCCCGGGTCCGCGGCTACGAGGGGCGGCGGGCCCGCCGGGTGCTGCCGGTGCCGATGCGCGTCGACGAGGGCGAGAAGATCAAGACCGACGCCGGCCGGGCGCTGGCCATGCAGCGGTTCGTCGGGCTGCCCAGCGGCATGACCGAGCTGGAACGGCAGGACTACTGGCTCTCCGTCGAGGTGCCCTACCGGGCGTACTACGCCTACGAGGAGACCCTGGCGACCTTCGGCGACGTGCCGGGCAGCCGTGGACTGCTGTCCGCGTACGAGGCGCTGGCCCGGCACATCACCGGCGGCGCGGTCACCGGGCTGCCCCGGATGGACGACGGGTTGCGGCGGCAGACCGTCCAGCGGTTCGAGCGCAAGCCGGTGATCGTCGACGAGCTGATCGTGCTGCGCTACGCGCCGGAGGACCAGGCCTGGGCCGAGTGGGCGCAGTCCGCGCTGCACGCCGTCGACCTGCGGGTGCTGGCCACCCCACTGGGCGTCCCGGCGACGCCGCCGGCCGGTGCGGCCTCCCGCGAGCTGCACCTGGTGTCGCGGTCCTACCTCGCCGCCCGCCGGGCGGCCGGCGGGACCGTCCGACAGGGCGGTTCCCCCGTGCTCGCGCTGCACCTGGACGACACCACCCCGTCGGTGGACACCCCACCGGGCAGTTGGGCCACCGTCTACGAGCGGGGCGCCGCAGCCGCCGCCGAACAGGTGTGGGAGCTGGTCGGCCGCCCCACCGACGGGCGCGACCGACCGGTCCCGGCGACCCGCTACCCGGGCGTCGAGCCGCTGGTCTTCTACGCCCCGGCGCGCAACGTCCGGTTCACCGGCCGGGACCGGCTCCTGCTGGCGCTGCGCGAGGAGCTGAAGACGGCGGCGCGGGAGCGGGTTCCGGTGGCGCTGCGGGGTGGCGCGGGCATCGGCAAGACCCAGCTCGCCACCGAGTACGCCTACCGCTTCCACGGCGCGTACGACGTCGTCTGGTGGGTGGACGCGGACCCGGCGCAGTTCATCGACGTCCGCTTCGCCGACCTGGGCCGCCGGCTCGGCCTGCCGGACCTGCAGAACGTGCCGGACAACATCCGGGCGGTCCGGGACTGGCTCAGCCACGGCGGCCGGCGCAGCGCCGACGAGCCTCCCCGTCGCTGGCTGGTCGTCTTCGACAACGTCGACCAGTACGAGAACGTCCGGGACTTCCTCCCCCAGGGCGAGGGGCACGTGCTGGTGACCACCCGCAACCCGGACTGGGGCGACCTGGCGCGGGCGGTCGACGTGGAGGCCTTCCAGCGGGGCGAGAGCGTCACCCACCTGATCGGTCGGACCGGCCGACGGGGCATGACGGTCGCCGAGGCACAGCAGGTCGCCGAGGCGGTGGAGGACGTCCCGATCCTGGTGGCGTTGGCCGGCGCCTGGCTGGCGGAGAGCCCCGACTCGGTCGCCACCTACCTGGCCGGGCTGGCGCGCACCGGCCCGGACAGCGACGTGTGGGGCCGCTCGCTGGACGGTCTGCGGGCGCAGTCCCCGGGCGCCTACCGGCTCCTGCAACTCGGCTCGGTGCTCGCCCCCGACATCGCCCTCGACCTGCTCTACAGCGACCAGGTGGCGAAGGTCATCGCCCCGCACGATCCGCTGGTCGCCACCCAGGTCACCGACCGGGTCTCCGAACGGGACATCGCGGCGGCGCTGGTCCAGCGGATCAACCGGCTCGCGCTGATCAAGGTGGACCTGCACGCCCAGCGGGTGCAGATCCACCGGCTGCTCCAGGCGGCGATGCGGTCCCGGATGTCCGAGCCGGAACTGCGGGAGGTCAAGCACGACGTGCACCGGATCCTCGCCGGCTCACGACCCTCCGGCGAGGTGGACAATCCGGCCTTCCAGGTCGGGTACCGGCACCTGTGGCCGCACCTGGACGGTTCGGAGGCGGTGTCCTGCCATGACGACACGGTGCGCCAGCTGGTCATCGACCGGGTCCGGTACATCTTCCTCAACGGCGGCTTCGAGCAGGGCGCGCACTATGCCGGCCAGGTCGACAAGACCTGGACGACGCTACTCGAAGGGCTCTCCCCGGAGACCGCCGCCCACCGGACCCTGCGCGTCCAACTGCTCAGCCTGCGCTTCAACCGGGCCAACCTGCTGCGGAGCCTGGGCCGCTTCGCCGAGGCCCTCGACCTCGACCAGGAGACCCTGCGGCAGCAGGAGGAGCTGATCGGGGAGAACCATCCGTACACCCTGATGACCGCCGGCGGGTACGCGGCGGACCTGCGGGCGCTCGGCCGGTACGAGGACGCGCTGGAGCGGGACCTGCGCAGCCACTCCGCGTCCGTCGAGGTGTTCGGCGAGGACCACCACCGGACGCTCAACGCGGCCAACAACCTGGCCGCCTCCTACCGGCTGATGGGCCAGTTCGGGCGGGCGCGCGAAGGCGACGAGGCCACCTACCGTCGACTGCGGGTCGTCCTCGGCCCGGAGCACCCGCGGACCCTGCTGTCGGCCAACAACTACGCCCGTGACCTGCGGGAGATCGGCGACTACCAGGGTTCGGTGGCGTTGCTGGGGGAGGTGGTCGAGGGGTACCGCCGGATCTTCGGCGAGCACGGCCGACCGGTGCTCACCGCGCAGGCCAACCTGGCGGCGTCGCTGCGCAGCACCGGGCGGATCGCCGAGGCGGGCCGGCTGCTCGACGAGGCCACCGAACGGCTCCGGTCCAGCCTCGGCCCGACCAATCCGGAGACCCTCTTCGCCGCGCTCAGCCGCGCGGCCAACATGATGCTCGAAGGGCAGGACGAGCAGGCCCGGCACGACTTGATCGAGATCGAGCAGCTCCTCGCCCAGGTGTTCGGCCCGCGGCACCCGTACTCGCTGGTGTGTGGGATCAATCGGGGGGTGGCGCTGTGGGACACCGGGGACCGGGACGAGGCGTTCACGGTCACCGTCGCCGCCGCCGACGGGTTGCGTGAGGTGCTCGGCGCGGCGCACCCGTTCAGCATGGGGGCGGACAACAACGTCGCGGTCTTCACGATCATGCGGGGTCAGCACGAGGAGGGGCTGGTCAAGCTCCGGGCCGTGGTGGACCGGCTGACGGCGGCGTTGGGCCCCGACCATCCGGACACGTTGCGCAGCCTCGGCAACGTGGAGACCGCGCACCAGGCGACGAGCGGAGGGGTGGTGAGCATCGGACGGGTGCGGCTGGCCGACCGGCTGGCCGACCTGATCGGCCAGGAGCATCCCAGCGTGGTGGTCCTCCGCGACGGGCGGTACGTGCGCCGGGTCCTCGACCCGCACCCCTACTGACCGGGCCGGGCACCGATGAGCATGTCGGTGCCCACCGGCGTCTCCGTGCCGGTGAGCCAACGGAGGATGCGCGGTAGCTGCTGCATGGCGTCGAAGTGGGCCGCGTCGGGCTGCACCTCGATCTCGGCACCGGGAATCCGGCCGGCGAGCCAGCGACCGTGGCTGGCCGGGGCGAAGGTGTCCTCCGCGCCGTGCCAGAGGCGGACCGGCGTGACCGTCGTGTCGATCGCCCCGAGGTCGAACTTCCAGTTCCGGCGGAGCGCCAGCACGTCGTCGATCCACCCGTACGGGCCGGCCCGCAGCGCCTCCTGGTAGGTGTCGAAGATGATCCCGCGCAGGGCCGCGTCGTTGATCGCCCGCCGGTCGGGCGGACCCATCTGCTCCATCAGGTCCCGCAGCAGGAACCGGGGGTCCTCGGCCGCCCGGGTGGCCCGCTGGCGGATCTCCTCCACCACCGCGTCGGTGTCGGGTCGCTCGGCGCCGAATCCGCGCTGGTTGTCGGGGTTCATCCCGTCGAACCAGTCCAGCCCGGTCGCGTCCGACGGGGCGAGGCTCACCAGCACCGCCACCCGGGTCACCCGGTTGCGGAGCCGTTCGTCGGCGGCGCAGGCCAACGCGTGCGGCCCGCCACCAGAACGGCCGGCCACGGCGAACCGGTCCAGCTCCAGCTGGTCGGCGATGGCCTCCACGTCCCGGGCGGCGTCGGCGACGTCGCGTCCCTCGAACCGGTCGGAGTCGCCGTAGCCGGGACGGTCGTAGGCGATCAACCGGATGCCCAACCGGTAGAGCACGATCCCCCGGGGCTTCGGCCCCCGGCGACTGCCCGGTGTGCCGTGCATCAGGAAGACGGGGAACCCGTCGGGAGCACCGGTCTCCTCGTACGCCACCCGCTTGTTGTCCGCGCGGTGGGCGAATCGAGGCCCAGGCTCACCGTCTCGGGTCACGCCAGCCTGCCTTCCGGTGCCACTACCAGCCAATACTCGCAATCCACATTGATCAGGAACGATATTGTCGTCGACCCCGTTCAGCCTTTGAGCCTAACGGTCGTCCCCGCCGTACCGCTATGCCGAGTCGGGACAACCGGCCGGATCTGTCGGAAACGACACCTGTCGGCCAGTCCGGCTGGAACTTCCGGTCCGCCCGGCGGCGGCGTCGACCCCGCCCCGACGGCGGCCCTCAGCAGGCCAACGGTCGGATGTCCGTCGGAGCGTCGACCAGGGTCGCCCGGGGATCGGCGTACCGCCAGTAGACCCGGTACTGGGCCCGCAGCCGGGGCCGGGACACCGCCCACTCGTACGCGACCCGACCCTGCCGCTCCCGGCGGTCCGGGTGCACCTCGGTGGTGCTCTCGGAGGTGAACGAGGTCTCGCTGCCCCAGACGGTGGGACCGGTCTCGGCCGGGAAGTCGAGCCGGATCACCAGGTTCCGGGTGGGCAGCCGGATGTCGCGCTGCAACCAGTCGCCGAACTTCCACGCCGGCACCCGGTACGCGTAGTCCACCACGGTGCGCTGCCCCGGATACAGCGGCATCGGGGTGCCGCCACCGTCCAACAACAGCACGATCTTGAGAAAGGCGTCCCGGCTGCGGCTGACCCGCCACCGCATCGGTTCCGGCTGCTCGGTGCCGATGGTGGCCCGGAAACCGACCTCGTCGATGCTGAGGGGGTGGCGACCGTGGAAGGCGGTGGACCGGGCCGGATCGTCCGGGAAGCGGTCGATGTCGATCTGCACGGTGTGCCGGGTGATCGGCTCGGTGCCGACACTGTGCAGCACCCGGCGGACCCGGCACTCGTACACGCCGTCGACCAGGGAGAGGGCGGCCTGCTCGTCCTCGATCACCAGATGCGACCCGGCCGGTGGCGGGACCGCGGTCGGGCCGAGCGGCGAGCGGCGTCCACCCTGGCCCCGACTGTCGGCGAAGGCCACGTACTGCTGCCAGATCCGGTTGCCGCTGTCCAGGACCAGCTCGACCCGGCGAGCGAACTCCTCGGTGGGCTGGTGCCGTCCGTTCTCGATGTGGCTGACGTATGACGGGTCGAAGCCGGTGCGTTCGGCCAGCTCCTTCTTGGACATCCCCCGCTGGTGCCGCCAGTGGGTCAGTTCCCGTACGAACTCCGTCGCCGCATCGTCCTGTGTGGAGCTGCCCATGCCCCCGTCCTCGGTGTCGGGCCTCAAGTCTGTCCCACCGACGGCTTCCGCGCCAGGGGTGGTCGACGGCCGGACCCCACCGGGCGGTGAACCGTGCCCGCCGCACCCGACCCCGCCCCGGCCGGGCCCACCGGCAGCGGCAGGATGACCGCCATGGACCCCGTCGTACGCCGCTACCTCGCCGACCTGCTCACCGTCGTGCGGGACGTGCTCGGCCCGGACCTGGTCGGCGTCTACGCCGCCGGTTCGGTGGCCCTGGACGCGTACCAACCGGGCCGCAGCGACGTGGACGTGGCCGTGGTCTGCCGGGACACCCTGCCCCGGCGGACCCGGGAGGACCTGGTGGCCCGGCTGCGGCACGAGGCGCTGCCCTGCCCGGCCCGTGGCCTGGAACTGGTGGCCTACGCGCGGACGGTGGCCGGCTCGGGCACCCCCGAGCCGGGGTTCGAGGTGGAGCTGAACACCGGGCCACGGATGCCGTTCCGGGCCACCTTCGCGCCCGGCGACCGGCCCGCCGCCGACGGCCGTTTCTGGTACGGCCTGGACCGCAGCATCCTGCACCAGCGGGGACGTACGTTGACCGGGCCGCCGGCCGGTGAGGTCTTCGGCGAGCTGTCGCCGGGCGACGTCCGTGACCTGCTGGTGGCGGCACTGCGCTGGTGGCTGGAGCGGTCCGCCCCGCCGGGCGACGGCACCGTACCCGCGACGGTGGACGCGGTGCTGGGCGCCTGCCGGGCACTGGTCCGGGTCCACGACGGCGACTGGTTGTCGAAGGTCGCCGCCGGCCGCCGGATCATCGCCCTCGGCCGGGATCCGGAGCTGGTGCGACGCTGTGTCGACGCCCGTGCGGGCGGGCCGCCGCCGGACGGCACCGCGGCCCGCGCCTTCCAGCAGCGGGTCCTGGACGAGATCGCCGCCGGCTGACCGTGGAGGCGATGGCGGTGGCGGCCCGACGCCGGCCTCGGGCCGCCACCGCCGGTTCACCGCCGCAGCAGGGCGAACACGCCCCAACCCAGGTACTCCCGGCGGTGCCGGACGTGCCGGAGCGGGTCCTCGGTCAGTTCCTGCCGGAAGCGCCCGGCGAGATCGTCGTCCGGATGGGCGTCCAGCCAACGGCGCAGGGTGAGCCAGTGGGCCGCGGCGTACCGGTCCCAGCTGTCCCGGTCGGCGAGGACCATCTCGACCACGTCCCACCCGTGCGCCTGGATCCGGTGGACCAGCCCGGGCAGGTCGTGAAAGTCGTCCCGGACGGTGGCGTGACAGGCGACGACGGTCTCCTGGTCCGGCGGCTCCCGTAGCCAGTACGGCTCGCCGACCAACAGCATCCCGCCCGGACGCAGCGCCCGTGCCAGGATGTCGATGGTGCCGGTCACGCCCCCGCCGATCCAGCTCGCACCGAGGCAGGCGGCCACGTCGACCGGCACGGGGTGGAGGTAGTCGGCGGCGTCGTCGTGCACGAACCGGACCCGGTCGGCCACGGCGAGTTCGACCGCCCGCCGCCGGGCGGCGGCCGTGAACGCGGTGCTGATGTCGACACCGGTACCCCGGACCCGGTGCGCACGGGCCCAGGTGCAGAGCAGTTCACCCTTGCCGCTGCACAGGTCGAGCAGGGTGTCGTCGGGGCGGAGCCGGATCGCCCGCCCCAGGGTGGCGAGCTTGTCGGCGTCGAACGGGTTGAGGATGCGAAGGTCGCCTTCGCGGATGACGAAACTACGATCGAGGTCCATGTCGGTGACTCCGGGGATGCGTGGACGGACGCGGGAGGCGGACGGTCGGCACGCGGAGCACGGGCACGGAAATGCACCTTCGATCGGGGTCGCGGGAACGGGTCGTCAGGCTACGTCCCCACCGGCCCGGAGCACAGCGATTTTGCTCCGGGCCGTACGGCTGCGGTCAGGCGTTGGTCGGCACCCTGCCGGCCGGTGGTTCGCTGCCGGTGTCGACCGGCGGTTCGGTACCGGCGTCGACCGGCAGCTCGACGGCCGGTCGGACCGCCACGGTCGGATACTCGGCGGTCTCGCCACCGCCGGCGGCAGCGGCCATCACCGCGGCGGCGGCCAGGTCGGCGACCCGCTTCGCCTCCCGCTGCACCCGGGCCCGGACGTCCTTGGCGTGCCGTTCCACGCTCTCCGCGGCCTGCCGGGCCTCGTCCAACCGCCGGCTCTCGGCGGTCAGGTCCCGACGGACCTCCTCCAACAGCTGCCGGGCCCGCGCCAGCTCCCGCTCGATCGTGTCGCCCTCCTGCTGGATCTCGGCCAGCTGCGCGCGGGCCGTCTCCAGTTCACCCTGTACCTCGGTGAGGGCCTTCTGCCGCTCGACGATCTCCCGCTGCACCGTGGTCAGCTGTTCCTGCTGGCTGCTGGTCTGCTCGTCGGCCCGCTGGCGGACCTCCGTGGCGTACTGCTGGGCCTCCGCGATCAGGGCGGCGATCTGTTGCTCGGCGGCGCTGTGCTGACTGGTCAGCTCCCGTTCCGCCGCCGCCCGTTGCTCGGCCAGCTCCTGCTCGGCCGCGGCCCGCCGCTCGCCGACCTCCCGCTCCACGCTGGCCTGCCACTGGGCCAGCTCCTGCTGACTCTGGGTCCGGGCCGCCTGGATCTCCTGCTGGATCTGGGTACGCGCCGCCTTCGTCAACGCCTCGGCGGCCGCCCGGGTCTGGGTGATCTGCTTGGCGGTCTGCTCGCTGATCCGCTTCGCCTCCTGCTGGGCCCGCTCGTGGGCGGCCTCCCCCTCGGCCCGCAGCTTCTCGGCCCGTTCGCGGATCTCGGCCAGCTCGGCGTCGACCGCCGACCGCCGCTCCTGGTAGGCCTTCTCCTGCTCGTCCCGGCGGGCGGACAACTCCTCGTCCAGGTCCCGCAGCGCCTGCGCGGTCCGGTCCCGCGCCTCACCCAGGGTCTTCTCCGCCTCGCCCTGGAGCTGGTTCGCCCGCTGGGCGGCCGAGTCGGTGATCACG
>NZ_CP120861.1:3512500-4657500 GCF_029581435.1 Micromonospora sp. WMMD987
AAACCCTTCCGCCGGATGACCAAGGGTTCCAGGGCCAGGCTAATCCGCCCTGGGTGAGTCGGGACCTAAGGCGAGGCCGAGAGGCGTAGTCGATGGACAACGGGTTGATATTCCCGTACCCGCGAAGGAGCGCCCGTGATGAACCTTGCTGTGCTAACCACCTGAACTTGCTGATGTCTTCGGATTGATGTGGGGGAGGCTGGGAACCTGGTGGGTAGTAGTCAAGCGATGGGGTGACGCAGGAAGGTAGCTGAGCCCGGCCGGTGGTTGTGCCGGGGTAAGCGTGTAGGCCGACATGTAGGCAAATCCGCATGTCATGGGGCTGAGACGTGATGCCGAGCCGATTCAGGTGAAGTCAGTGATCCTATGCTGCCGAGAAAAGCCTCTAGCGAGTTCTGAGCGGCCCGTACCCCAAACCGACACAGGTGGTCAGGTAGAGAATACCGAGGCGATCGGGCGAACTGTGGTTAAGGAACTCGGCAAATTGCCCCCGTAACTTAGGGAGAAGGGGGGCCGGAGACGTGAAGCCCCGTGCGGGTGGAGCGTTGTATGGCCGCAGAGAGCAGGGGGAAGCGACTGTTTACTAAAAACACAGGTCCATGCGAAGAAGTAATTCGATGTATATGGACTGACGCCTGCCCGGTGCTGGAACGTTAAGGGGACCTGTTAGCCCGTAAGGGCGAGGCGGAGAACTTAAGCGCCAGTAAACGGCGGTGGTAACTATAACCATCCTAAGGTAGCGAAATTCCTTGTCGGGTAAGTTCCGACCTGCACGAATGGCGTAACGACTTCCCCACTGTCTCAACCACAGGCCCGGCGAAATTGCAGTACGAGTAAAGATGCTCGTTACGCGCGGCAGGACGGAAAGACCCCGGGACCTTTACTATAGCTTGACATTGGTATCTGAATGGGCTTGTGTAGGATAGGTGGGAGCCGGTGAAACCTGTACGCCAGTATGGGTGGAGGCAATCTTGAAATACCACTCTGGTTGATTTGGGTATCTAACTTCGGACCGTTATCCGGTTCAGGGACAGTGTCTGGTGGGTAGTTTAACTGGGGCGGTTGCCTCCTAAAGGGTAACGGAGGCGCCCAAAGGTTCCCTCAGCCTGGTTGGCAATCAGGTGTTGAGTGCAAGTACACAAGGGAGCTTGACTGTGAGACTGACAGGTCGAGCAGGGACGAAAGTCGGGACTAGTGATCCGGCACTTGCGTGTGGAAGCGGTGTCGCTCAACGGATAAAAGGTACCCCGGGGATAACAGGCTGATCTTCCCCAAGAGTCCATATCGACGGGATGGTTTGGCACCTCGATGTCGGCTCGTCGCATCCTGGGGCTGTAGCAGGTCCCAAGGGTTGGGCTGTTCGCCCATTAAAGCGGTACGCGAGCTGGGTTTAGAACGTCGTGAGACAGTTCGGTCCCTATCCGCCGTGCGCGTAGGATACTTGAGAAGGGCTGTCCCTAGTACGAGAGGACCGGGACGGACGAACCTCTGGTGTGCCAGTTGTCCCGCCAGGGGCACGGCTGGTTAGCTACGTTCGGAAGGGATAACCGCTGAAAGCATCTAAGCGGGAAGCCTGCTTCAAGATGAGGTATCCCACCCCACGTTGTGGGGGTAAGGCCCCCAGCTAGACGACTGGGTTGATAGGCCGGAAATGTAAGCTCGGTAACGGGTTCAGTTGACCGGTACTAATAGGCCGAGGACTTGACTACGAAGCTGCTACGCGTCCACTGTGCAACTCTGAACAAATGATCGGCAACCCCCCACGGTGTGGGTGTGTGTGTTGTTTGATATGTTCATAAGGTTACGGCGGTCATGGCGGAGGGGAAACGCCCGGTTACATTCCGAACCCGGAAGCTAAGCCCTCCAGCGCCGATGGTACTGCACTCGGGAGGGTGTGGGAGAGTAGGACACCGCCGGACACACTTCATGGTCGAGGCCCATCCCTTTTTGCAGGGGGTGGGCCTCGACCGTATTCTTTTTCGTGCTCTGATCCGTCCCCGGGCATCCCGCAGCGACAGGGCAACTCCGCAGTAGTCGACCAGGGGGCCGTTTTTGCCCATCTCGTCGGTAAGCCTCGGCCCAGATCGTTCGTCCTGGAAAAACGGGACCTACCGCATACCCCACTCGTGGCGGGGTTCATCCATTTTTGCGACTCCGGTCCGTCGTCATTCTGACAGTTGTGACTTATTCGGCTCTCATTTGGGAAAATGTCATGAGTGGAAGAACTGACGAGCCGGAAACAGTTGTCGTCGGGGGCGGACCGATCATCAGAACCGGAATCCGACTCATGTTCACCGACTATTCGGGTGGTGGTGGTGGGGCCGCCAGGTCTGTTGCGTACCGCGTTGGCGGCGGTCCTGGCCGCCACTCCCGGCTTCGAGTTGGCCGGGGAGAGTGACCCAGGCCGTCATCTCGCCGATGGTGTGATCACCGGGCGTCCGCACGTGGTTCTGGTCGACCTGGACGCGATCGACGACCCCGCCGCCCTGACCGCACAGTTGCACGCGCGGCTACCGGAATGCGCGGTGGTGGTGCTCACCTCCCGACGGACCGCCCGGGTATTGCGCCGGGCGCTCGGTGCGCGGGTGCGCGGAATCATCGCCAAGGATGTGCCGCCCCAGGAATTGCTTGACCAGCTACGACTGGTCGCCGAGGGGCAACGGGCGATCGATCCGGTGATCGCGCTGGCCGCGCTCGACGCAGCGGTCAACCCGTTGAACGAGCGGGAGCGGGAGGTCACCGCCGCCGCGGCTCGTGGGCTGTCGACAAAGGAGATCGCCGGCCAGCTGCACCTGGCACCCGGCACGGTCCGTAACCATCTGTCCGTCGTGCTCCGCAAGACCGGTGCCCGTAACCGGTGGGAGGCTGTCCAGCGGGCGCAGGACGCAGGCTGGATCTGAATACCGGTGGGAAGGGGTGTCGGACCCGTTACGAAGTCAATAAGATTCCCAACCGTGCGTCATCGAACGCACACATTTCGTCAACACGGGGTTTATGTCGGGAGTCGCTTATGGTTCGCACGCTGCTTGCTCTCCAGGGCGGGTTGCTCCGAGGTGCGCTCGCGCAGGTGCTCTCCGCCGAACACGACATCGAGATCGTGGGCGAGGTGGACAGTCCACGCCGTCTGCGGGCGGCTGTCCAGGCCGAACGTCCCGACGTCGCCGTGGTCGAGTTCGACATGCTGACCGTGGCGGAACTGGTCCGCCTGGCCACCGCCGATCCTGCGGCCAGGTCCGCCCCGGGCGCCCGGGGCGAGCCCGGCACCGGCCCGGCGGTCCCCGCCGCCCGGAAGGCGCCTGATACCGATCCGACCAGCCCGGCCGCCGGCACCGGCCCGACCACCACGGCGGCGACCGCGGATACCGACGTCGGCCCGCCGTCCCGGCGTACCGGCCCACCCGTGGGGGCGCTGCTGGTCCTGGTGGAGCAGCGACGGGCCGGTCGGCTCGGACCGCTGCTCGCCGAGCACGGACACCGGATCGGCTTCCTCAGCCGGGAGGTGCCGCCCGCTCGGATCGTCGACGGGGTCCGTCAGCTCGCGGAGGGACGGGTCGTCCTCGACCCCGACCTGGTGGTCGCCGCCCTGGAGGTCGCTGACAGCCCGTTGACCAACCGGGAACGGGAGGTCCTCGACGTGGTCGCCGAGGGGCATCCGGTCCAGGAGATCGCCGAGCGGTTGGTGCTGTCCGCCGGCACGGTCCGTAACCACCTCTCGCGGATCATGGCCAAGACTGGGGCGCGGACCCGCTGGGAAGCGGTGCGGATCGCCCGTGAGGCGGGTTGGTTGTGACCGCCTCCGTCAGCTCCGTCCCCTGCTCGCCGTAGCCGACCAGAGCGCGATAGGCCGGAGACCGGGCAAGCAGTCCCTGGTGGGTGTCCAGCAGAGCGGCACTCCCGTCGAGCAGCAGGACCCGCCGGGCGCGCAGTGCCGAGCTGACCCGGTGGGCGATCACCACGAGGGTGCCGGGCCGGGTGGCGAAGGCACCCTCCAGCCGGGCCTCGGTCGCCGGGTCGAGATGACACGTCGCCTCGTCGAGGATGACCAGGGCGGCGGGGGAGAGCCAGGCCCGTAGGAGTGCCAGCTGCTGGCGCTCCCCGGCGGACAGGTCGGCCGGACGCAGCAGCGCGTCGTAACCACCGAGGCGGGCGATCAGGCCGGTGAGGCCCAGCCGGGCCGCCGCCCGGTCCATCGTGTCGTCCGGCAGGCCGGGGACCAGATAGTCGATGTTCTCCCGGAGCGTGCCGGTGAAGACGTACGCCTCCTGCGGGATGAGCACCCGTCGGTCGGCCAGCTCGCGCGGGGTGGCCCCGGCCACCGGCGATCCGCCGACGTGGACCGTGCCGGACTGCGGGTGCAGCACGCCGGCGACCAGGCCCGCCAGCGTCGACTTGCCGATCCCGCTGGCCCCCACGATCACCAGATGGTCTCCGGCGGGCACCTCGAGGTCGAGGTGGTCGAGCACCGGATCGGCGTGCGGACCGTACCGGAAGGTGACCGCGCGCAACGACAACGCCGATCCGGCCCGCGGTACTGCAGGCTGTGCCGGCGACCCGGTCGTCGCGCAGTCGGCGGGGCCACCGGCAGCGGCGGTCGGCCCGCAGCCGGTGGCGGCGGTCGACGGCCCGGGGTCGGCGGTGGCGGCGGACGATGCGGTGGCGGTCGGCGACCCGGCGGTCTGCAGGAGCCGGTCGAGGGTGACGGCGAACCGCAGACCACCGGCGGCGACCCCCTGGACCAGGCTGTGCAGGGCCGGCTGCACCCCCCGCGTCACGTAGACCAGGGCGCCGAGCACGGCACCCGGCCCCAGCCCCTGGCGGACCAGCCACGGCGTGGCCAGCAGCAGCGCCGGCACCGGCAGCCACCCGCCCAGCGCGAGGGTCAGGCCACGGGTCGCGGCCATGGTCGCCAGTCGTCGCTCCACCCGGGCCTGCGCGTCGACGGACGCTCCGACCCAGCCGGTCACCCGGTCCCGCGCGCCGCTCGCGGAGACGTCCCGGTGACCGGTCACCGCGGTCACCACGGCCCGGCCGAGCCGCTCGTCGGAGAGCACGTACTCCCGTTGCCGGGCCACCATCACCGGCAGCGCCACCGCGAACAGGCCGAGGCCGGCCAGCACCGGCACCGCCACCACCAGGGCCACCGGCGTGGCCAGCGAGAGCAGGCCGAGCACGGCGGCACCGAAGGCGAACAGGAAACCGCGCACCACCATCAGCAACCCGGCGTAGGTGTCCCGGACCAGCTCCACCTGGTGGGTCAGCCGGGCCACCGCCGCGTCGTCGGCCCGACCGCCGGCCGCGCCGGCCACCGCGCCGCGAACCACCCGGCGCAGCAGGTCGTCGCGGAACGGTTCCACCACGTCGCCGAGCAGGGCGTACGACCGGTGGGTGCCGACCGCGCCGACCAGCACCGCGAGCCCGAGCAGCGCCAGCCAGGCCAGCCCGACGCCCGGTCGACCGGCCAGGAAGCCGCTGTCGACGGCGTGTGCGGTGAGCAGCCCGGACAGGGCCGCCGGCAGCACCTCGGCGGCCGACCAGCCGGCCAGCCGCCACAGCTGCGCCCGCCGGTCCCGCAGCGCGGCGCGGGTCACGCCGGTCACCGTGCTCACGACCGGAACACCTCCCGGTAGTCGGGGTCGGCCCAGAGCACCGGGTGCGGGCCGACCGCGCGGATCCGCCCGTCGGCGACCCACGCCACCAGGTCGGCGCGGGCGGCCATGCCGAGCCGGTGGCTGACCACCACCCGGGTACGCCGGTCACCGGGACCGGTCAACGCCCGGGTGACCTGGTACTCGGTGGCGGTGTCCAGGCTGGACGTGGCGTCGTCGAGGATCAGCAACCGGCCGGCGCGCAGCGCGCGGGCCAGCCCGAGCCGCTGCCGTTCACCGCCGGACATGGCGACCTCGGCCAGTGGGGTGTCGTACCGGTCGGGCAGCCGTTCGACGAAGTCGTGGATGGCGGCGGCCCTGGCCAGCGGCACCGGATCCGCGCCCACCCCGACGGCGGCGCCCACCGTGTCGCCGACCAGCACCGGCCGTTCGAATCCGTAACCCACCGCGGTGTGCAGGTCGGCCGGGCTCAGCTCCGGCAGCGGCACCCCGTCCAGGAGCACGGTGCCGTCGTCCGGGTCGCGCAGCCGGCCGGCCACGGCGGCGAGCAGCGACTTGCCCGCCCCCGACGCGCCCACGACGACCAGCAGGGTGCCACCGGGCACCCGCAGGTCCACCCGGTCGAGCAGGGGCCGGCCGTCGGCGTCGCGCACGGTCACCCCGCGGAGTTCCAGGGTGCCCGGTCCGGGTGGCAGGGGACGGCTGCCGTACGGCCGGGCGGGTTCGGCGAGCACGTCGGCGGCCCGGCGGCAGCCGGCGCGGACCCGGACGGCGGTGTTCAGGGCGGCGACCACGGTGCCGAGGCCGGCACCGAGGGCGGCGTACTGGATGGCGGCCAGGAGTTCCCCGGGCGTCAACCGGCCGGCGGTGAGCGAGAGCCCGCCGACGGCCACGATCGCGACCTGGAGCAGCGGGTTGAGCACCGCACCCCGGGTCGCCGCCCCGGCGAGCACCGTCCAGGTCCGCGCACCGTGCCGGTGCAGCGCGGCGAGGGGGGTCAGCACCCGGTCGACCTCCCGGTCGCCGGTGCCGGCGGCGGCGATGGTGCGCGCCCCGGCCAGCGTCTCCACCAGCCGACCGGCGAGATCACCCTGGGCCTGCTGGTAGCCGGCGACGGCGGCGGAGGCGTCGGCGACGAAGCCGCGCAGCAGCAGAGCGAGCAGCAGCAACCCCAGCACGAAGGTGCCGCCGAGCCACGGGTCGATCAGGGTGAGCGCCACCAGGCTGCCCACCGGCGGCAGCACCACGGTGGCGGCCGTCACGACCGTCGGTGCGGCCTGTCCGGCGTCGGCGACCTGCCCGACCACCCGGCCGGCCAGGTCGCCCACCGGGCGGCGGGCGGCGGTGCGCGGGTCGAGGGCGAACAGGTGCCGGACCAGGGTGTGCCGCAGGTGGGCCACCGACCGGGCGGTGGCCGCGCCGGTGCCGTAGTCGCGGAGCACGCCGGCGACGACCAGGAGGGCGATCAGTCCGGCCACGGCGGTCAGCCAGCGGCCGGGGGAGGCCTGGGGTGCGGTGCCGACGGCGGCGTCCACCGCCCGCCCCAGGACCGCCGGCAGGGCCAGCTCGGCCGCCGTGGCGGCCACGGTGGCCACGGTCAGCGTCGGGGTCCACCAGCCGGCGGCGCGGACGGCGCGCAGCAGGAGCCGGTCAGCCGGCGTCATCACACTCCCTCCCACGCCGCGCGGCCCCGGACCGGCAGGTGCCGGTCCGGGGCCATGCGATACCGGTCGATCAGTTGCAGGTGGTGACGCTCAGCGAGCTGTCGCCGCAGAGCAGCAGGCTGGCCTGGCTGCCGCCGCCGGTGCGCTCGGTGGCCGGGAGTTCCATCGCCTGGAGGTCGAGCAGAGCCATGGTCTTACCTCTTTCGGTAGGAAGGACGTTCCTGGTGGTTCACCTCGGTCGGGTCGTCGGTCGACGACCGCGACTCAGTTGCAGGTGGTGACGCTCAGCGAGCTGTCGCCGCAGAGCAGCAGGCTGGCCTGGCTGCCGCCGCCGGTGCGCTCGGTGGCCGGGAGTTCCATCGCCTGGAGGTCGAGCAGAGCCATGGTCTTACCTCTTTCTGTCGATGTGGAGTCCTGTTTACGGAGGTGCCTGATGGTGAGGTCGGTCGGCCGTCGGGTCGACGACCGTCACCTCAGTTGCAGGTCGTGACGCTCAGCGAGCTGTCGCCGCAGAGCAGCAGACTCGCCTGGCTCCCACCGCCGGTACGTCCGGCGGCCGGCAGCTCCATCCCCTGAAGGTCGAGCAGGGCCATGTCTTTCCTCCTTCCGTTGCTCGTCGGGTCGGGTGGACCCCGGGGTGACCCCCGGGGAGCGGGTGGGCCGTCAGTCGGCCGGGGTGGTGCCGTCGTGCCGGCGGGTCAGCAGCGGCAGCCGGACCGGATCGGTGGGCCGGGTGGCGGCCACCCCGGCCAGCACGCCGGCCGTGCCGGTAGCCAGGTCCATGGAGAGCCGCAGCAGTTGGTCGCCGGGGAAGGCGGTGCCACCGGCGTACGGCAGGGCGTGCCAGCCGAGCAGTCGCGCCTGGGTCCGGGCCGCCTCGTGTTCGCCCCGACCGGCCAGATAGGCCACGATGCCGGCGCGGCCGGCGAACAGACCGGACTGGGCGTAGAACGGGAAGTCGGCGCAGCGGCGGATCGCCGCGGCCTGCTCGCGGAGGGTCTCGTCGGGCCGGTGGCGCAGGTACTGGTCGAGCACCAGTCCCACCCCGACGCTGCCCTCGGCGAGGTACGGCATCGTCCGCCAGCCCTCGTTGACCTCCAGGTGCCCCTCGTCGCGACGGACACACCGGCGCAGGTCCTGGCGCAGTGCGGTGGCCGCGTGGTCGAGCAGCCGCTCGTCGGGTTCCCGCTCGTGCCGGCGCAGCAGCAGCAGGGCCGCCCCGGCGCCGCCGCGCATCAGTCCCGCGTACGGGTGCCGGCCGCCGCTGATCTCACCCACCGAGTCGACGTCGCCGAGTCGTTCGACGACCAGGTCGACGGCCCGCCGGGCGGCGGTGGCGTAGCGGGACTCGCCGGTCACCGCGGCGAAGTGGTCCAGGTTCAGACCGACGCCGGCCAGGCCGCCCATCAGGTCGTTGCCGAGGTCGGTCCAGGGCTCGTCGAGACATCGGTCGAGCAGCCGGCGGGCCTTGTCGCGGCGTCCGAGCAGGTCCAGCACGTACGCCACCCCGTGCAGCCCGTCGAAGAAGCCGAGCCGGCTGCCGGAGGCGGGTTCCCGGACCCGGTCGACGAGCCAGTCGACGTGCCGGGGGTCGACGGGTGCGCCGGCGGCGTGCAGCGCCCAGAGCACCCCGGCCGCGCCGTGGGCGAGGTTCAGCCCGCCGTCGGTGCCGCTGAACTGCCGGATGTCGCCGGGGAAGAGCCGGTCGTCGCGGTGCGGCGTGGCGCTGGCGGTGATCGCCCGGACCAGCCGGTCACGCAGACCGGGCCAGTCGTCCGGGTCGACCCGGACCACGTCGGGGCTCAGCGGAGTCGCCGCGGCGGAGCGCGGTGCCGGGCCGCTCCCGGTGCTGGTCGGCGCCGTCGTGGCGGCGGTGGCGGGCGGCGCGTCCGGCGGGTCGCCGACGATCACCGCGACCGTCTGGTCGAGCACCGCCCGGTCGACCGGGAAGTTCTCGGCCACCAGGTCGGCCAGGTGCGCCGCCTTCTCCGGGGCCAGCCGCAGCATCGCGGTCAGCGGTAGGAACAGGGCCAGGCGCAGGCAGGCCAGGGCGTACCGGTCGACGGCGAAACCGACCCGGTCGCGGGGCGCGGCGAACGCCTGGTTGCGCAGGGCCGGTCGGCCCGCCTCGGCGGCCGGCGCGGCGACCTCGAAGTCGATCAGGGTGACCGCGCCGTCGTCGCCGACCATGATGTTGAACATGTGCAGGTCGCCGTAGACGATGCCGTGCGCGTGGATGGCCTCGACGGCCTCGGCGACCTGCCGGTGGACGTCCAGCGCCCAGCGGGTGTACTCGGCCCGGTCGGCGTCGGGGTGCACCAGCGGGTAGCGCTGCACGACGACCTTGTTGAGCGGGTCGCCCTCGACGTAGGCCAGGGCGAGGAACTCGTGGCCGCCGAAGCTGAACTCGTCGTGCACCCGGACCAGGTGCGGCACGTCGGCGAGCTGGCGCAGCACGGTGGCCTCCCGCCGCAGCCGGGTCACCGCGTCCGCCCCGGTGGCGTCGAGACCGGCGTACGGGCGGGCCTCCTTCAACACGACCCGGTCCCCGGTGCGGGTGTCCTGGGCCTGGTAGAGACCGCCGCCGTTGGAGAAGTGGATGACCTTCTCGATCCGGTAGGGCAGCTCGGTGGTGCTGGCGGCGTTGCGGGCGGCCAGGTGCGGGGCGAGGAAGTCCGGCAGGGTGACCCAGTCGGGCAGGTGGAACACCGGGTCGCGACGGTCGGGCACCAGGGTGCCGGTGGCATCGGCGATGGCCGGTACCACCTGGCCCTCGGCCGACAGGCAGTAGCGGGCGGCGAAGCCTCCGTAGCGCAGGTAGACCGGCCCGTCGCCGTAGCGCAGGTCGCTCAGGATGTACGGCCCCTGCTCGCCGTGCAGCAGCGCCGCCAGTTCCTTGGCGGCCAGCTCCAGCTCGGCGTCGTCCCGCGGGTAGATGGTGACGAACTTGCCGCTGCCGCCCCGGCGGGCGTACTTGCTGTTGCGCATCAGCAGCATCCGGGGACCACGCAGGTGCTTGAACGGGATGCCGCGCGGCTGGCAGTAGTCCATCACCCGGGTCAGCACCCGCTCGGCGTTGTCCAGCCGGGCCGACACGTGGATCTTCCAACCCTGGGCCGGCAGGGTGCCGCCGACCGGGGCGTGGATCATCCAGTCGTCCTTGACCTCGGACTCCCAGCCTGCCGGCTGCGGGCGGTCCGCGGCGTAACCGATGCCGGCGGCGGTGGCGCTCGCGCTGGACAACGAGTCGTAGAAGAGCGGGTCGACCGCGCAGTACGAGTCGTACCGTTCGTCCATCTCGGTGCCTCCCATCGCCTGATCGGTTCGGGTCGTCCCCTGTTCGGTTCGGGTCAATCCTGCAATCGGGGGAGGGTGGGGCACAGTGTGATGCGTCATCGACCCACGGTGAGATTCCGGCCGGAAACTCGTGACAATAGCGGAGTTTGAAATCGTGAATACGGCATCACCTGCGGGTTCGCGCATCGACATCGCCCAGCCTGCGGGCACGATCGGGTGCCGGGTGCCGGGTGCCGGGTGCCGGGTGCCGGGTGCGAGGTGCCGGGTGCGGGATGCCCGGCGGAAGGGGGCGGCCCGCGCACGGCGGACCGCCGGCCGGCAGGGTCCGGTCAGGACCCCGCCGGCCGGCGGGAAGAGGCGGTGCGGTTACCGGTCGCCGGTGGCGGCGGTGTAAGGGCGGCGGGCCAGGCCGGAGTGCACCATCGTGGTGAGGGTGACGATGTCGTAGACCGGCACCCCGAGGCGGGCCTGCACCAGGTGCGCGAACGGCACCAGGTCGGTGCACTCGATGACCACCGCGCCCAGGTCCGGCCCGGCCAGCGAGGCCGCCCGCTCCAGCACCTCGGCGGCCAACCGGTCCACGTCCAGGGCGTCGCGTCGGCCCTCCAGCATCACCTCGCGGAACTCCGGAGCGTCGGCCATCCCGGCCACCCGGATCGGCACGTCCTGCGCCCCGATCGCGGCCAGGTGCCGGGGGGTCAGCGCCGCCGCGTCGGCGGTCAGCACGCCGACCGTCCGGCCGGCACCGAGCATCCGGTGCACCATCGGCAGCTGGAGCAGGCTCGACGAGTGCAGCGGCACGTCCACGGCGGCGGCCAGCTCGGCCTGGAACAGCACCAGGAAGCCGCACGCCCCGGTGATCGCGGCCACCCCGGCGGCCTGGAGGTCCCGGGCGGCGGTGACGAACGGTTCCAGCAGGGTCGGATCGGCCTCGCGGACCAGCCGCTGCGGGGTGGCCCCCTCGACGACCCGGTAGACCACCGGGAAGTCGAAGGTGGCCGGGTTACGGATGTGCCCCGGGATCTTGTCGAAGCTGGTCTGGAGGCAGAGCACCCCGACCGCCGGGGTGCTCACCGGTGCCCCCGCCGGTGCCGGTCCACCGCGAACGTCGCCAGTGGCACGTCCGGAGGTGCACCGGTGACGAGCTGGGCGAGCAGCCGCCCACCGGCCGGGGCGAGCCCCATTCCGATGTGCCCGTGCCCGGTGGCGACGCTGACGTTGTGGTAAGACCCGAGCCGGCCGATCAACGGCAGGCTGTCCGGGGTGCACGGGCGCAGCCCGGTCCACACCCGCACCTGACCGCCGGTGTCCATTCCCGGCAGGTACGACCGTACGGTCCGCAGGATCCCCGCCACCCGGCGCGGGGACACCGTGGTGTCCAGCCCGGTCAGCTCCAGGGTGCCGGCGAGCCGGACCCGGTCACCCAACGGCATGACCGCCACCTTCCCCTCGCTGAGCAGCACCGGCAGTGTCGGGGTCGCCGGTCCGGAGTCGACGGTCACCGCGTACCCCTTGGCGGGTTGCAGCGGCAGGCCGACGCCGAGCTGGCGGGCGCAGGCCGCCGACCACACCCCGGCGGCGAGTACCACCTCACCGGGACGCAGGTCACCGCGGCTGGTGCGCACGGCGCGGACCTGCCGGCCGACGGTGTGGAAGCCCCGTACCTCGGTGTCGGTGAGGATCTCCACCCCCGCGGCGCGCAACAGCCGGGCGAACGCCACCAGGAACGTCGGGATGCGCAGGGCCGCCCCCTCCTCGTTGAGCAGCGCCCCGGCGACGGCGAACTCCACCCCCGGCGTCAGCCGGGCCAGCTCCGCCGGGTCCAGGACCCGCAGCGGCACCCCCCGGGCCACCGCCGCCGGCACCGTCGCCCGCGCCTGCGCGTACCCCTCGGGGGTCTTGCAGGCCAGCACCAGGCCGCGGGCGGTGAGGGTGTCGGCCAGCTCGTCGCGGGCGCAGACCTCCCGCAGGATGGCCAGGCTGCGTTGCTTGAGGTCGAGCAGCACCTCGAAGCCGGCCCGGGCCTGCCGCTCGGTGCAGTGCCGGCGGAAGTGCCAGAGCCAGGTCAGCAGCTCCCGATCGAGCCGGGGCCGGACGTGGAACGGGCTCTCCGGGTCGAGCAGCCAGCGCAGCCCCTTGGCGGGCACGCCGGGCTCGGCCAGCGGCGCGGCGCCCTGGGTGCCGACGAAGCCGGTGTTCCCCGACGAGCAGGCGGCCGGGTCACCCACCTCGCCCCGGTCCACCACGGTCACGGTCAGCCCGGCCCGCCGCAGGAACCAGGCGCAGAACAGTCCGGCCACGCCCGCGCCGACGACCAGCACGTCGGGATCGCCGCGCCCGGGTGCGTCACCCGGCGCGGGCGCCGTCGCCACGTCGTCCCCCGACTACAGGGTGACGACGAAGAAGCAGGTGGGCAGGTTGACCACGACCCGCTCCCAGATCTCGGCGCAGAGCGCCCGACCCGGCTCGGCGAAGGTCCCCGGCGGCGGCTCGGCGAACCTGATCGTCGACCGGCCGGCGTCGAACAGCACCGCGCCGTGCCCGAAGTCGCCGACGATCGCGGTGCCCGGATCGACCAGCCGGGTCCGGACGATGAAGACGCCGTTGTCCTCCACGTCGCGCAGCAGGTGGCCCTCGCCGAGCAGCCGGTAGTAGTCGGCCGGGTTGATGATCAGCCCGTCGGCGGTGCTGCCCATCTGCTCCACCTCGTTGCAGGCGGCCAGGATGGTCGAGGCGAACGGCGCGGGGTCGGTGAGCCGGCCGAGCTGCGGCATGTTCAGCAGCCCGCCCTCGCCACGCAGGATGGTGTGGTTCTCGGCGGTGGCCAGCCGTACCACCAGGCGGTAGTCGATGAACTGGGCGAAACCGACCGGGTCGTGCCACAGCTCGTCGGGCACCTGCACCCAGGCCCGGGTGGTCAGCAGCTCCGGGATGGGGGAGCGGTGGAAGTGGTTGGCGGCCTCCCGGCGCAGGTCCGCGCCGTCCACGGTGGGGTCGCCGGGGCGCGGGGGGCTCTCGTGCCAGTAGAACTCCTGCGGTTCCCGGGACAGGTCCACCACCTTGAGCATGTTCCGTGACGGGTAGCGGGGCTTGCGCCGGGAACTGGTCAGCGAGTCGGTGATGGTGACGTCGTAGCCGACGGCGGTGTCGAATCCGTCCCGACCGAACGCCTCGACGAACATGCCACCGGGCGACATCTGGGTCCGACGTTCGGCGACGACCTCGGCGATGGTCCGCTTGACGGTGTCGGTGCGCTGCATGACTTCCCCTCCTGGGCTGAGCTGGTGCGCGGGGCGGGCCGGCGTGGATGCGCTCCGGCGGGCGCGGTCAGGCCGGCTTACGGGCGACGAACAGGCCCCAGCCGAATTCACCCCGGTCGATCGCGGCCTGGATCTCGTCGCAGGAGGCGGCGAAGCCGAGGATCCACGTCCGGGCCGCCTCGTCGTCGGTGGCGGCGGCCCGCTGCCGGGCGGTCTCGCCCAGCACCCGGTAGGTCTGCCGGATGTGGCTGTCCAGGCTGCGCGCGACGGTCACCTCGAACCCGGCCGCCGTCAACGCCTCCCGGTAGCCGTCGAGGGAGTAGCCGCTGCTCCACCGCACCCGGTCGTAGACGTGCCGGCGGGCCGCCTCGCCGATCTCGGCGACGGGTTGCAGGAAGTCGGTGACGGCCAGCGTCCCGCCGGGGGCGAGCACCCGGAACATCTCCGCGTGGCTGCGCGGCTTGTCCGGCACCAGGAACAGCGCGTCCTGGCTGACCACGTGGCTGAAACCGCCGTCGTCGTACGGCAGGGCGGTGGCCGAGCCGTGCCGGAAGGCGACCGGCAACGCGTCGTCGCGTCCGGCGAGTTTGCCCTGGGCGAAGCGGACCCGTTCGATGCTCAGGTCCACCCCCTCGCCGCGGCACCCGGTGCGCTCGGCCAGCCGCAGCAGGAAGTTGCCGCAGCCACAACCGACGTCCAGCACGGTGGCCGAGGCGTCGATGCCGGCGTCGGCGGCGAGCAGGTCGGAGGTCCGGTCGGCCGCCGCCGGGTAGTCGGTGTCCTCCGGCCCGGCGAAGTAGCCGGTGTGCAGCACCCCCTCGCTGTCCCAGAAGCTGAGGTACGTCTGGGTGGTCTGGTCGAAGAACTCGGAGACGTCCCGTTCGGTGAACTGGCTGGTCGTGGACATGCAGGCACTCCTTCGTGCGGGGCGGGCGTGGGGCCGGCGCGGCCGGGCGGGGGTCAGGCGTAGGTGTCCTTGCGGACCCCGGTCAGGTGGGGCAGGTCCGGGCCGGTCGCCGCGGCCCCGCCGTCGATCAGGTGCACCCCGGCGGTGACGAACGAGGCCCGCTCGCTGGCCAGGAAGGCGGCCACTGCGGCCACCTCGTCCGGCCGGGCCAGCCGGCCCAGCGCGCTGTGGTGCCCCATCGCCCGCAGCCGGGCCTCCGCGTCACCGTCGGTGGCGAGCCGGGCCGCGGCGCGTTCCATCGGCGGGGTCCGCACCCCGCCCGGGGCCAGCACGTTGACGGTGATGCCGTCCCGGCCGACGTCCACGGCGAGACCCTGGGCGAAGCGGACCAGCGCCGCCCGGGTCACCCCGGACAACACCAGTGGCCCGATCGGCACGCAGGCGGTCTCGGAGGCGACGAAGAGCAGCCGGCCCCACCCGGCGGCCCGCAGGTGCGGCAGCGCGGCGGTGGCCAGCGCCACCGCCGGCAGCAGCACCCGGTCCACGGCGGCCCGGTAGTCCTCGACGTCGAAGCCGGTGGCGGTGCCGACGGGTGGGCTGCCGCCGCCGGCCACCAGCACGTGCACGCCGCCCAGGTCGGCGGCGACCGCGTCGACCCAGCGGCGGGCCGCGTCGGGGTCGGTCAGGTCCACGCTGGTGGCGCTGACCCGACCGGTCGCCACCTGCGCCACCTCGCGTTCGGCGGCGGCCAGCCGGTCCGGGTCACGGCCACAGATCGCCACCTGGGCGCCCTCGGCGGCGAACTCCTTCGCGCAGGCCAGCCCGATGCCGCTGGAACCCCCCGCGACCAGGGCCACCCGCCCCTTGAGCCCGAGATCCACGCCCGTTACCTCCCGTTGTCCGGTGCGGTGTCGACCCGTGCCGCGCCGGGACCGGCCGGGGACCGGTAGCCGTAGCGGCCGAACAGTGGCCAGGCCAGCGCGGTGGCGGCCAGCCGGCGGCGGGGTGACAGGGTGCGCCGCCAGCCGTCGTCGGAGTCCCGGATCACGGTCGGCCCGGTGCGGAACCGGTCCGGGTTGCCGGTCACCGTGTGGTTGGGGTGCAACCGCACGGTGCGCCCGTGCACCGGGTTGCCGGCCGGGTCGGCGTCGCAGAGCCGCAGCAGCGCGTCGACGGTGCCGGTCGGGTCGGCGGTGAACTCCTCGTAGCGCAGGAACATCGACCGCTCCGGGTGCCGGCGGGTGATCGCGGCGGACGCCAGGTTGAAGCCGTGCCAGTAGGCGGTGCTCCGGGCGGCGGACATCGCGTAGACGTACTGCTTCGGTTCCCGCCACGAGTGCGCCACCGCCCGGGGGTCGCGGACCAGGTGCACGTAGTACGGCCGGATGCCGGGCAGGTGGGACAGCAGCGCGGCCTCCCCGGGGATCTTCGTGGTGTCCACGATCACCCGCGCGCCGGTGCGTTCGGCGATGCCCCGGTAGACCCGGCCCATCAGGTCGGCGTGCGCCCGGATCTCGTCGTCGTACAGGCCGCGCCGCAGCACCCGCCAGGTGTGCCTCGTCCGCACCCGGCTCCACTGCCGACGGATCACCGTCTCGGCGTGCGCGTCGGGCGACGTGCCCTCGGGGCGGCCGATCGGCAGCACCGACGACCAGATCGGGCAGCCGGTCAGCGCCTCGCCGCAGCCGCACCGGTCGTTGACCCCCCGGCCGGTGGCGTTCTTCCACAGGAAATGCAGCTCACCGACGTGGAAGAAGCCGGGCACCTCGTTGAGGACGTTGCCGATGATGGTGCTGCCGTTACGGCACCAGCCGGTGACGCAGAGGACGGTCAACGGTGCGCTCATCCCGCGGTCACCCCCGTCGGCGCGGCGGCCGGGCGGCCGATCCGTACCGCGAGGACGGCGGCGAGCAGCGCGCAGGCCGCGCCGACGGTGAAGACCGCCGGATAGCCGAAGCCGGCGGCGACCAGGCCGGTGACCGGCCCCCACACCGCGAGCCCCAGATCCCAGAACGAGGTGTACGCGCCGATCGCCGCGCCCTGCCGCGCCGGGTCGGTCCGGTTCATCACCATCAGCGCCAGCGACGGGTGCAGCAGCGAGAAGCCGACCCCCATGATCACGCTGCCGACGACGGCGACCGGCAGGTTGGGGGCGACCGCGATGACGGCCAGCCCGACCGCCTCGCCGACCCCGCACCAGGCGGCCACCCGGCGCGGGCCGAGCCGGTCGGGCAGGTGGCCGATGACCAGCCGGGTGCCGGCGTAGACGGCGCTGAAGCAGCTCAGCACCACCACCCCGTGGCCGATGTCGCGGGTGTCCAGGTGCAGCACCACGAACGCGGCGAGCCCGGCGTAACCGGCCGCGCCGAAGGTCAGCGCGATCCCGGGCAGCAGCGCCGGCCGCAGCAGCAGCCCACCGCCGCCACCGGTCGGGGCGGTCCGGGGCGGCGTCGGCACCATGGCGATCAGCCCGGCGGCGACCAGCGGCGCGGCGGCGCTGAGCACCCAGACCGCGGTGAAGGAGACCTGTTGCAGGGTGGCGCCGAGGAACGTGCCGGCGGAGATGCCGCCCCACATGCTCACCCCGTACAGGCCGATGAGCTGGCCGCGCCGGTGGTGCGGGGCCAGCGCCACCGTCCACACCGCGCCGGCGGTGAACAGGGCGGCCTCCCCCGCGCCGAGCAGCAGCCGGACCGCGACCAGCGCGGGCACGCTCAGCGGCAGCAGGTAGAGCAGGCCCCCGGCGGCGACGACCAGCGCCCCGGTCAGCATCACCGTGCGGTGGCCGTGCCGGTCGGCCAGCGCGCCGGCGACCGGGCGGACCAGCAGTGCGGTCGCCGCGGTCACGGTGACCACCAGGCCGACGGTGAAGTCCCCGGCGTCGTGCCGGTCGCGCAGGAACGCCGGCAGCACCGGGATGACGGCGGTGAGCCCCAGGTAGCCGGCGAAGAGGCCACCGAAGATGCCCACCATCGCCAGCCGGGGGACGGCGGTGTCCCGGGTGGGGGTGGCGGTCATGCGCGCACCGGCTCCACCCCGACGGGTGCCGGGTCGGACGCCGCCGACCCGACCGCCACGGGGGCCGAGGCGGCGGCCACCTTGCGGACGGCGCGGATCAGCTGGTCGCAGTCGTCGGGGGTCAGACTGGACGACAGCGGCACGTCGACCGTCTCGGCGAGCAGCCGGGCGGTGCGCGGCAGGGTGGCGCGGATCCGCGCCGGGTCGGTCTCGTCGTACATGAACCGCCAGTTCCAGAAGGCGCGCACGTTGAGGTCGTCGTCCGCGCCGATGTTGCGGGCGTCGATGCCCTCGGCCCGCAGGGCGCGGGTGAACCAGCCCGCGTCGCCGCCGGGCACCCGGAACACGAACGCCTCGCCGAGGTACGCCCCGGGCGCGACCGGGTTGCGCACCGCGATCCCCGGCAGGTCGGCCAGCGCGCCGCTGACCTGGGCGTAGTTGCGGTGGAACAGGGCCAGCCGTTGCGGCAGCCGGGTCAACTCGGCCCGCAGCAGGGCGGCCCGGATCTCGTCCATCCGTAGGCTGAGCAGGGGCAGTTCCAACCCGTCGACGGGTGGCTCGGTGTCCGGGAAGTGCCGCCGCAACCGTCCCTCGTACGCGCCGGAGAGCGCCACCGCCCGCCCGAACAGGGTGCTGTCGTCGGTGACCAGGAAGCCGCCCTCGCCGCAGTTGAGCGCCTTGTCGGACTGGGTGCTGAACGCCCCCGCCACGCCGAACGTGCCGAGCTTGCGGCCGTCCAGCTCGGCGCCGAGGGCGGGCACCGCGTCCTCGATCAGCGGGACGCCCATCTCGGCGGCGAACGCGGCCAGCGCCGCCACGTCGGCGGCGAAGCCCCGCATGTGCACCACCAGGATCGCCTTGATCTCCGGTCGCCAGCGGCGGCGCAGGTCGTCCAGATCCATCCGTAGGTCGTCGTCGACCTCGACCAGGAATGGTCGGCAGCCGGCCAGCACAATGGCGCTGGGGGTGGCCACGAAGGTGAATCCGGGGCAGGCCACCAATGCGCCGGGCGGAACGGCGGCCCCCATGATGGCCAGCGCGAGCGCGGCGGTGCCACTGGATACCGCGAGTGCGTGCCGGGTGCCGAAGTAGCGGCACAATTCGGCCTCGAACTGCCCGCACTCGGTTTCCGACTCGTTACGGTGGTCGTAGCGGAAGTAGAGGTGGCTGCGGATTGCCCGCATCGCCGCTTCCTCGTCCTCCTGGCAGACGTGCACGGCACCCTTGTCGTAGGTCGGCCAGGGGGTGCGCCGGACCGGTGCACCGCCGTGGAGGGCGAGCTGTTGGTGCAGCTCGACGCCGTGCGACCCGGCTTCGGGCCGGGTTGACGCGGGAGCTTCGTCGTTCCCGTTCACCGGTGTGCTCCTGACTGCCTGCGGTGGTTTTTCCGAGTTAGTCGATAGGAAATGCGCGCGGGGCTTCCACCTCGCGGGCAACCGCATCGAAATGCCGAAACAACCACCAGATCCGACATTTGCGCGGGCCGGGAATCCAGTGAACAACATGATTGCCCTCGGGATGCGGGCCGTCAACCGTCGATCTCGTGTGGAGCGCCGACTTAGCATCCGTTGAGGAGGGTCGACCGTGCCCGTCATCGCGCACAGTGACGATTGGCAATGGCGAATGGCCAGGCGCGTCGGTGCGTCGTATTGCCCGGCCTGCACGAAGGCGACGCCGGTGGGCCGCCGGCCTCCTACCGTCCGTGCGGGGCTGCCCCGCGGGGCAGACATCCCGGCACACGGTGGCCCGCCGGCCGCCGACCGGGGCGGCGGGTTGACCGGACGGGTCGGGACGGCCGTCAGACGGTGTAGAGGACCTTGACGCCGCTGATGCTCGTCGCCGAGACGGCGGTGCCCCGGACGCCGGAGTTGAGGTTGCGCCAGCCGTTGTCGCTGGCGGCCTCGTGCACCATGCCGCCGGCCACGGTGTAGATGATCTTCACGCCGTTGAAGGCGATCGCGGCCAGGGCGTCGGGGCTGACCCCGGAGATCCCCGAGTTGAGGTTGCGCCAGCCGTTGACGCTGTTCGCCTCGTGCACCCAGCCGCCGACCACGGTGTAGACGTACTTCACGCCGTTCAGGCTGATCACGGCCAGCGCGTTGGGGCTGACGCCGGAGATGCCGGAGTTGAGGTTGCGCCAGCCGTTGTTGCTGGCGGCCTCGTGCACCCAGCCACCGACCACCGTGTAGATGATCTTCACGCCGTTGTGGTTGATGGCGGCGAGAGCGTTGCTGCTGACCCCGGAGATGCCGGTGTTCAGGTTGCGCCAGCCGTTGGCGCTGCTCGCCTCGTGCACCCACCCGCCGACCACGGTGTAGATGTACTTCACGCCGTCCACGTTGATCACGGCCAGCGCGTTGTTGCTGACCCCGGAGATGCCGGTCCACAGGTTGCGCCAACCGGTGTCGCTGGACGCCTCGTACACCCGGCCGTCGTTGACCGTGTAGAGCAGCTTGTTGCCGCCCATGACCATCGACGCGGTGGCCGAGCCGGTGATGCTGTTGACCGGCAGCATCTGCCAGCCGCTGTGGCTGCCGGACTCGTACACCTGGCGGTTGGCGGCCTGGCCGCAGTTGCGGCTGGTCATGTTCCGGGCCGGCGAGGTGGGGCCGGAGACGTACAGCGGGCCGGTGGACGGGCTGCCGTCGGAGGTGATGCCGGAGGGCACGCCGTCGAAGTACGACTCGGTCTTGACGCCGTCGCGGACCTGCTCGTAGTGCAGGTGCGGGCCGGTGGAGTTGCCGGTGCTGCCGACCCGGCCGAGCTGCTGGCCGGTCGCCACCCACTGCCCGGTGGCGACCATCGGCGTCTCGATCATGTGCAGGTAGAGCGTCCGCCAACCGCCGCCGTGTTCGACGATCACATGCCAGCCACCGCCGCTGCCCCAACCGGCGAAGGCGACGGTGCCCCCGTACGAGGCGAGGATCGGCCGGCCGTTGCTGGCCCCGCCGGTGAAGGTCAGGTCGATGTCGTAGTCGTCGTGACCGTAGTAGGTGGCCAGCCGCCAGGTCTCGCCGCAGGGCACCGGCATCTGGAAGTTCGGTCGGGGTCCGGCGGCCCGGGCCGGGCCAGCCACGACGGTGGCGACACCCCCGGCGGCGAGCACCACGACACCGACGGTCGCGAGCGCCAGGCGGGCCGAGGTGAGGACCCGGGCGAGTGGACCCGTCATGACGGACTTCCCTCCTGAGCGGAGCATCGTTCGAAGGAAGTCGATCCTACGGGTCGGACGTCCCTCCGGGGGGAGCTGTGCGGGCGGAGCACGCGGTCCCGGTCCGGATCCGTCGGGCGTCGTCGAGGCCGGACGGGCCGGGCCGCCCGCCGGTGATCGCCCCGTAGAGGAAACGGGCGACCCTCCCGTCGGTATCGGACCGGGGCGCGATGCCGCGGACGTGAGCGGTCCCCGCCACCGACCGGTGGCGGGGACCTGGATGCGCCGGTGTCACGACGAGATCGTCAGGTGGAACGCCCGGTCGGCGGGTGCGCCCGCCGAGGTGAACGTCTGGACGAACACGCCGTTCGGCACGCCGGCCCGGCCGACCACCGCGATCTCACCGCTGGGTGAGCCCCCGACGGAACCGGTCAGACCGATGCTCCCCACGTACGCGGAACGGGTCACGTCGTGGCTGAACACCACCTGGTACTGCCCGACGGCCAGGCGGGTGGACGAGACCACCCCGAAACCACGGTTCAGCACGCCTGTCGACTCGACCACCGCCCAGAAGAGCTGCGCTGTCGGCGGCATGCCGGCGGAGGTGGCCGGGACGAGGAGCGCGGTGGCCTCGGCGACGTCGCTGGGGCTCGCGACGGGCTGGGCGGTCTGCTTGGTGGACTCGGTGGACATGGTGCCTCCTTCGGTGGGCCGCACGGATGCGGCGGTGTGGTGGTAAAAGGGCGAATTTGCTGATCAGATACCAGATGCTGGTTGAATCTGATCAATGCACCTTTATAAGTTGAACGGTACGTACTCCGGCCCGGGTCAAGCCAGGGGTAAGGGTGTCCAATCATGGACAGGCGACTATTTGATCACGCTACTGAGCTGCGTATATACCGCGAGTGGCCGGTGGGCGGGAGGGCGTGGGAACCCGCCGCGCGGGGTGGAGTCGTAGCGGGGACCTGAACCGCAGGGCACGCCGTCGGATATCTGACGGCCTGGTGACGGCAGGGCGGTCGTTCCACGGCTGGTCGCATGATCGTCCACCGTGTACGGTCGCGTCCGTTGCTCGCTAGGTCGGCCCGGTGGTAGTCGAGGCGGGTGGATGTCGCCGTGAGGGGGCCGGATGGCGTGGGACAGGATCGGCGGCTACGAGATCGTCGCACCGCTCGGGTCGGGCGGAATGGGCGACGTGTTCTTCGCGGTGTCGCCTACCGCGGAGCGGGTCGCGGTCAAGGTGATCAAACAGCACCTCATCGAGGCGCCGACGGTCCGGGAGCGGTTCGCCGCCGAGGTCGACAGCCTGAAGCTCGTCTACGGTTCCCGGGTCGCCCGGCTGGAGGGCGCCGACCCGTACGCTCAGCCGGCCTGGCTGGCTGTCGAGTACGTCCCCGGTGCGACGCTGCGTCAGCACGTCGACGCCCGGGGGCCGTTGCCGTTGCCGCTGGCCGCCCTGGCCGGCGCGATGCTCGCCGAGGGCCTCGACAAGGTGCACCAGGTGAAACTGCTGCACCGCGACCTGAAACCGCAGAACATCATCCTGGGGCCGGACGGACCGAAGCTGATCGACTTCGGCCTCGCCATCCTGATCGAACGCCACGCCTACCTGACCGAGCCGGGCGCCCTGGCCGGCACCCCCGCCTACATGTCACCCGAGCAGGTCAAGGGCGATCGGAAGCTGACCGAGGCGGTGGACATCTACGGGCTGGCCGCGACGCTGGTCTTCGCGCTCACCGGCCACGGCCTCTACCCCTCGACCAACTCGTGGAATCTGCTGCTGCGGATCAGCGAGCCGGACGACCTACCCGATCTGTCCGGTGTGCCGGGCGAGCTGGCCCAGCTGCTCGGCACGATGCTCGCCTTCGACCCCACCGCCCGTCCCGGGCTGCACGACGTCCGTACCCGGCTGTTGGCGGTCGCCACCGCCACGAGCGGCCGGAGCATCCACGCCCTGCGGCAGGAGCTGGCCGCGCTCACCTACGACGGGGAAACCGAGCTGCTCGTCCCACCGGACCTGGACGACCCGAAGCAGGACCCGGAGGGTGGCCCGCTCGTCGAAGGCGACACCGGCACCACACCGGAATCGACCCCGACCACAGCCGATCCCGACCGGCCCGCCGGCCGATCGGACGTCACCTGGCTGGTCGACAAGATCCGCCGTCAGTACGCCCGCCGCGCGACCCTGTAGGAAGGCTCCACCCCGATGACCACCCCCCAGGCCACCACCTTCGCCCCGGGTTCCCGCATCGTCGTGCGGGACGAGGAGTGGCTGGTCCGCAGCGTCAGGACCGGCACCGCGGACGGCACGATGGTGAAGGCCGTCGGCGTGTCCGAGTTCGTGCAGGACGTCGAGGCGAGCTTCTTCACCGCCCTCGACGAGATCACCCCGCTGGTGCCCGAGGACACGGCGCTCGTCCAGGACACCTCGTCGCGGTTCCGGCAGAGCCGACTCTTCCTGGAGGCGGTGCTGCGGCGTACGCCGTTGCCGCGTACCGAGCGGGGGTTGGCGCTGGCCGACCGCTTCCTGTTGGATCTGCTGCCCTACCAGCAGCGGCCCGTCGAGCTGGCGTTGTCCGGGCTGCGGCCCCGGATCCTGCTGGCCGACGTGGTGGGGTTGGGCAAGACGCTGGAGATCGGGCTGATCCTCGCCGAGCTGATCCGCCGGGGCCGGGGCGACCGCATCCTGGTGGTGTCACCGCAGCAGGTCCTGGAGCAGTTCCAGCGGGAACTGTGGACCCGGTTCGCGATCCCGTTGGTCCGGCTCGACTCGACCGGCATCCAGCGGATCCAGCAGGAGATCCCCGCCGGGCGCAACCCGTTCACCTACTTCAAGCGGGCCATCATCTCGGTCGACACCCTCAAGGACGCCGGCCAGTTCGGGCACCACCTGGAGGCCACCACCTGGGACGCCGTGGTCATCGACGAATCGCACAATCTGATCAACAAGGGCACCCAGCGCAACGAGCTGGCCCGCCGGCTGGCCGCCAAGACCGACGCGTTGCTGCTGGCCAGCGCCACTCCGCACAACGGCGACAAGGAGTCCTTCGCCCGGTTGATCTCGTTGCTCGACCCGGCGGCGATCGCCAACGAGAAGGACTACCAGGCCAGCGACATCGCGCACCTCTACCTGCGCCGCACCAAGATCAGCCCGGAGGTGCGCGACCAGATCGGCGACACGTGGGCCGACCGGGGACCGTCGCAGGCTCTGCACTGCCCGGCGGGCCCGATCGAGGAGCGGATCTTCGACGAGCTGACCGACGTGTGGTTGGCCGGCAGGTGGACCGACAGGGCGATCACCGGTCAGGACCGGCTCTTTCCGTACACGCTGCTGAAGTCGTTCCTGTCGTCGCACCGAGCGCTGCACGAGACGGTGACCAACCGGCGGAAGAAGGCCACCGGCACCGAGCGGGCGGCGCTGGACCGGCTCGCGGAGCTGACCACGGCGATGACCGACCAGGACTCCAGCAAGCTGCGTCGGCTGGTCGACGCGCTGCGGGAGATCGGGGTCGGCCGGGGCAGCGACACCCGGGCGGTGGTCTTCTCCGAACGGGTGCCGACCATCACATGGCTCGCCGACGTCGTCCCCGGGATGCTCGGCCTCAAGCCGACCGCCATCCGGGTGCTGCACGGCGGGGTGGCCGACTCCGACGAGCAGCGGATCCTGCAGGAGTTCGAGCTCGCCGGCAGCGAGGTCCGGCTGCTGTTCACCGGGGACGTCGCCTCCGAGGGCGTCAACCTGCACCGGCAGTGCCACCACCTGTTCCACTACGACATTCCGTGGAGTTTGATCCGGATCGAGCAACGTAACGGCCGGGTCGACCGCTACGGGCAGCAGCACCAGCCGCAGTTCCGGGCGCTGATCCTCACCTCCGCCCGCCCGGACGCCAAGGACGACCGGACGGTCGCCGAGAAGCTGCTGCGGCGGGAGGAGACCGCCCACCGCAGCCTCGGCAGCGTGGAGGCGGTCACCGGCCGGTACGACCCCAGGGCCGAGGAGGACCGCCTGGTCCGGGACCTGCTCGCCGGAAAGACGGTGGACGAGTCCTACGACGCCGCGCACGCCGAGATCGACGTGATGGCCGACCTGTTCGGCGAGGTGGGTACCGCCCCGGTGGCGGCGGACATCCCCCGTGCCCGGGTGCCGAAGCTGTTCGACTCGACCCGGGACTTCGTCGACGCCGCCCTCGCCGAGATCTACGACGACCGCCCTGAGGACCACCTCGACCTGCGCCGCGAGGACGAACTGTTCACCTTCCTCGCCCCCGACGACCTGGTGCACCGGCTCACCGACCTGCCCCGCTCCTACCTGCGTGCCCACCGCGAGGGCGAGGACCTGCGGCTGAAGGTCACCTTCGACCGCCGGCTGGCCCAACGCAAGCTCGACCAGGCCCGGCAGAGCAGGACGCCGACCTGGCCGGAGATCGCCTTCCTCAGCGACGTGCACCCGATGGTCGACTGGCTGGTCGACAAGGTGCTGATCCGGTTGGGCCGCCAGCAGGCCCCGGTGCTCACCGCCGACGTCGCCGCACCGACGTTCCTGATCCAGGGCGTCTACGCCAACCGCCTCGGCCAACCCACCGTCGTGCAGTGGATGGCGGTGACCGACCTGCCGGCGGCCCCGACGATCCGGCCGATGGACGAGGTGCTGCGCGAGGCAAACGTCGGTCCGACGATGGTCAACCGCGCCGAGCCCATCGCGATCGACCCGTTGCAGGCGCTGCTGCCGGCGGCCGTCCACGCCGCCCGGCAGTACCTCGAGGGCAAGCGCGCCGACTGGGCCGAGGCCAACGCCGAACCGCTGCGCCGGCACCGCCGGCAGTTGGCGGCCTTCGAGCAGACCAGCCTGCTCGACGAGCTGCCGGGTGTGCACCGGGAGAAACGTCGCCGCCGCGTCGACACCACCGTCAAGGAGCAGCACGACCTGCTGGACCGGCTGGAAACCACCGGCGATCCGCTGCTGCGGGTGCTCGCCGTCCTCGTACCGTCGCAGGGGAGTGCCGCATGAGTTTCGAGTCGCTGACCAACCGCGGCGAGTACCTTTCCGCGCACTACCTCGCCGAGCTCCTGCCCAGCACCCTCAAGGGTGGGCTGCTCAAGAAGTGGGCCGGGGACGAGAAGTCCGGGCGGGTCACCCCGCGCGCCGGGCTGCGCGGTATCCGCCGGCAGTTCTTCGACGCCAAGACCGAGCTGACCGACGTCGACCTGTTCGATCCGGAGCGGCTGCGTAAACACCACCACGAGGTGCTCAAGGCCCTCGGGTTCGACCCGCGGCCGCAGACCATCACCGTCGAACGCTCCGGCCAGGAGCACGAGGTGGTGGTGGCGCACGCCGAGTTGACCACCGCGCACGGCATCGTCGCGCTGGACTGCGGGTGGGCGGTCGACACCGAGGCCGCGCAGGACCCGGACGACGCCGGCCGGCTGCTCGACCCGCTCACCCTGTCGGGCACCGAGACCATCGCCACGGGCGCGAAGCTCGCGTCGCTGCTGTTCGCCGCCGACAGCCCGAAGCCCCGGTACGTGCTGATCCTCAGCGGTGGCGTGCTCACCCTCGCCGACCGCACCGCCTGGGGGGAGGGTCGTTACCTGGCGGTCAGCCTCGACACCGCGTACGCCCGCAACGACGAGCGGGAACTCGACGTCGTCGCCGCGTTGTTCGGCGCGGACTCGCTGCGCCCGCCGGCTGAGGGCGGCACCGAACCCCTCGCCGAGCTGGTCGCCGGCTCCCGGCAGCACGCCGTCGGGGTGTCCAGCGAACTCCGCGAGGGCCTGAAGGTCTCCGTCGAACTCATCGCCAACGAGGTGCTCGACCAGATCCGGCAGGCCGGCTTCCAACCGCAGGACGTGATGGACCTCGACGAGTTGGCCAAGGAGCTGGGCCGGGAGGCGCTGCGCTACCTCTACCGGATCCTGTTCCTGCTCTATGCCGAGGCCCGCCCCGAGCTGGGGGTGCTGCCGGTCAACGACCCGCAGTACGTCGAGGGTTACAGCCTGGCCCGCCTCGGTGACCTGGTGTCCCGCCGGTTGGCCCCCTCCGGCGAGGGCGGCTACCACCTCTACGAGTCGCTGGACCTGCTGTTCCGCATGGTCAACGACGGGCACCGGCCGCGCGGCGGTGTGGCGGTCGACGACCATGCCAGCGAGGGGGAGGGGCTGCGGTTCGAGCCGATGAAGTCGGACCTGTTCCTGCCGGAGCGGACCAGACTCATCGGCCGGCTGATCCCCGAGCCGGGCAGCGACCCCGACGACGAGCACGGCCCGAAGATCGACACCCGGCTGCGCAACAAGGTCCTCTACGAGGTGCTGCGCCGGCTGATGCTCACCCGGGGCGGCAAGCGGCGGCGCGGCGGTTTCATCTCGTACGCGCAGCTCGGCATCAACCAGCTCGGCGCGGTCTACGAGGGACTGATGTCGTACACCGGGTTCGTGGCCACCGAGCAGCTCTACGAGGTTGCCAAGAACGGCGACCCGAAGGACGGCTCGTGGATGATCCCGGCGTCCAAGGTCGACGACTACGACGACGGCGTCTTCGTCTACCGGGAGCACCCGTACACGGGCGTCCGCAGCCGGGTCAGTCACCAGCCCGGCGAGTTCGTCTACCGGCTCGCCGGCCGGGACCGGCAGACCAGCGCCTCCTACTACACGCCGCAGTCGTTGACCGAGGTCACCGTCCAACTCGCCCTGAAGTACCGGCTCGACCAGGACGGCACCGTCACCCCGGCCCGCGAGCTGCTGGACTGGACGATCTGCGAACCGGCGCTCGGCTCCGGCGCGTTCCTCAACGAGGCGATCAACCAGGTCGCCGCCGAATACCTGCGCCGCCGCGCCCGCGAGTTGCAGGTCGACCTGGAACCGGAGCAGTACCACCTGGAACTCCAGCGGGTGAAGGCGTACATCGCGCTGCACAACTGCTACGGCGTCGACCTCAACCGCACCGCCGTCGAGCTGGCCGAGGTGTCGCTCTGGCTCAACGTCATGCATGCCGGCCTGCAAGCGCCGTGGTTCGGCCTGCACCTGCAACGTGGCAACTCGCTCATCGGCTGCGGGCGCAAGACCTACACCCCGGCGCAGCTCGCCGACAAGTCGTGGCTGACCACCGCGCCCAAGGAACAGCCGTTCCGGGACGGCCCGATCGACCCCGACACCATCCACCACTTCCTGCTCCCCGCCGATGGCTGGGGCGCGGTCGCGGGCGAGAAGGAGGCCCGCGAGCTGGCGCCGGCCGAAACCGCCAAACTCAAAGCCTGGCGTACGGCGATGAAGCGCACGCCCTCCACCAAGGGCAAGAACTCGCAGGTCAAGCGGTTGCAGGGGCTGGCGCGGCGGGTCGAGTTCCTGTGGGGGCTGGTGCAGCAGCGCCTCGACATCTCTGAGCGGGAGATCCGCCGGCACATCCCGGTGTGGGGGGCCGACGACCTGCCGCCGGTCACCGAGGCGGTGCCCCGGGACGAGATCCTGGCCGACCTGACCGCGCCCGGCACGCCGTACTGGCGGCTCAAGACACTGATGGACGTCTGGTGCGCGCTGTGGTTCTGGCCGCTGGACAAGGTCGGCCTCCTCGACGGCACCGACCCGGCATACCCAACCACGCCCGTCCAGGTCACCCACGTCAAAGACGAGCCGGCGTACGACGAACCGGTGGTCTATGAGACGACGGACATCTTCGGCAACGTGCAGCCCCAGCAGCTGAAGATGCCGACGAAGGCAACCGGAACCCGACGGATGACGGTGGCGGAACAACTCCGCCAGCAGGTCCCCCTGACCAACCTGGACGACTGGCTCACCTTCGCCGAAGCACTCATCGGGCGCAGTGACGTGGACGAAAACACCGAGCGTTTCTATGGGCGGACTCTCACGAGTCTGAGCGAGATGAGTGACTTCGAACGGAAGCTCGACGGCGTCATCGGTGTCGACTCGCCGTGGATGCTTTCGGACCGGTTCCCGTGGTTGCTGGCTGGGGAACAGCTCGCCGAGCATCATGGCTTCTTCCACTGGGAGCTTAGGTTTGCTAGAGCCTTTTCGAACGGCGGGTTTGATTTGCAGGTGGGCAACCCGCCTTGGGTGAGGCCGAGATGGATAGAAGATACGGTTCTTGCCGAGTGTGATCCCTGGTTTGGACTCGTCGACAGGCCGGATCCTCCGACTGTCATCGCTCGCAAGGCTCACGTTCTGACTCCACATTCTATCGCGCGGCAATATTCTGAAGAGTTGTCTGCCCATTCCGCAACAATGAGTTACTTCTCGTCGCAGTCTGAGTACCCCCTCTTGGTGAACACTCAACCGAATTTGTATCGGGCCTTCATTGTTCGTGCATGGGCTAACTCCAGGGCTGTGGGGGTGGTTGGCTTTCTTCATCCGAACTCACATCTGAGTGGTACGAATGAGGGGGCACTTCGCGCTGCTTGTTACAAAAGAATGAGATTTCACGCCCACTTCATTAACCAAAGAAGGCAGTACCTGTTCAGCGAAGTCGATAACCATGTAGAGTTCGGTGTTCATGTTTATGGTCACAGTCGAGCGGTATTATTCAGACAGGCCGCTTGGCTATATGATCCTTCAACGCTCGTTGGCTCCCTTTCCCACGATGGTGTAGGTGATCTTCCTGGATTGAAATTCGCAGGGGATTGGGATTTGCGTCCGCACGCAGCTCGGATCGTGGAGGTCGACGAAGGGGTTTTGGCCGAGTGGCATATGATGGCGGGACATACAGATATGTCAGCCGGCGAAGCGAAGGTCCTTTATCCAGTAAGCTCGGCAGAGCAGGGTGCAATAAATGTGCTGGCGGGCTTTTCTCGGCGGCTTTCTGCCGACAGTATCAACCTTAGCCGCGGCTTTGTGGAGCGCGATGCGCAGCGTGAGGGCTTAGTCCGATGGGATACGGGCGCTGTGTCAGACTGGGGTGGCGTGGTGCTGCAAGGTCCGATGATTGGCATTGCGAATCCACTTGCAAAGCAACCGAACATGCCTTGCAGAAGCAATAAAGACTATCGGTTGATAGACCTCGTGAATGCGTCTGACGACTTCGTTCCGCGGACTAACTATCGGCAAGGCGTCGATGTGGTCGCTTTCAGGAGAGCGTTGGAGGAATGGAATGGTAGGCCCTTTACTGAATACTACCGGCTTGCGTGGAGGGAGATGATTTCGGTTAGCGGAGAGCGTAGTTTGTATTCTGCTCTCTACCCGCCGGGGCCGTCGCATGTTAAAGCAGTCCATACTCTTTGGCTGGGCAGCGACCGGAAGACTGCTTTGAATGCGGGGTTCTGGGCATCTCTGCCGTTGGACTACAGCGTGCGCATGTCTGGGAAGTCAACGCTGTATGGTAAAGAGATACTCGCTATTCCGGCTGCAAGCGAGTTTCATCCCTTGGCCGAGGCGCTTCTGCTGCGCATCCTTCGGCTGAATTGTGTCACCAATGCTTACTCCTCGCTGTGGAGTTCGCTCTTTAGCGTTTCTTGGGTAGGTAGCGAACAGTGGGCGGTGGCCTGGCCCAGGATTAACTCCCTATGTCCATCTCGGTCGCTATGGACGACGGAAACCCCCCTCCGCACCGAGTTCGAGCGACGTGCTGCTCTCGTGGAAATCGACGCATTGGTGGCAGCCTGGCTTGGCATCAATGCAGACGAGTTGGTTGCGCTGTTCAGGGCGCGCTACGCCGTGCTCGACTCGTACGAAGGCGAGATGTGGTTTGACGCCGCTGGGCGCAAGATCTCCCGTGAATTCCATGCTCAAGGCGTTGATCAGTCGAAAGATACATATAGTAAATTAAAAGCATATTTTGATGGCGAGGGTCAGTTGCCAATTCCGGAAGGCTATACCGCACCCTTTTATAAGGCGGATCGTGAGTCGGAGTACCGACAGGCTCATGAGTTCTTTAGTAGGCGATTGCAGGATGCTTCTGCGGGAGGCTGAGAGGATTGGCTGCCGGCCCTGACCGAGATGCCTAGCTTGCCTGCATCGAGTAGGTCTGCGTGTATGTCCCGCAACGGGTGTCCGCTGTGACGGGCTCGGAACACTGCTCACCCGTCCGTAGGCTACAGGTACTCTAAACAACTACCGTTGAAGTATTAAGGGTTGCTCCACTTAGGTTCGTAGCTATCCTGGCTCTCGTTTGAGGCCTTGCAACGGGCGTGCAATGTGTCTGCTGGTTGACAGCAGTGCGACTCCTGAGAGATTAAACTGCCGCAGTGGCGACTGTCAATCATGGCTCAAGCGTGTCCTCTTCTAGTCAAGCACGGGGAATGACCGACGGCTTCGAAGGATATGTGACCCCGACCCCTGAAGAATACGCGGAGGTTTTACGGACGGGCTTGGTCGTGCTCGATGCCAACGTCTTGTTAAACCTCTATCGTTACACGGAGGCTCTCCGTAATGATTTACTCGCTGTTATGTCGAGTTTGGCGGATAGGCTCTGGATTCCGCACCAGGTGTTGACAGAGTTCTGGCGCAACCGGGATCGGGTGTTACGAGATCCGCGGGAAACTGCGAAGACTGCCGTTGAGTTGCAGAAGATCCGTGGGCAAGCGGTGAGTGTCGTGCAGAGTTGGGTGAATCGAGTTGCGCTAAAACCTGAACAGGCCTCAGTGATCATTAAGGGTCTCACCGAAGGGTTTGATTCGGTGCTAGCCAGCGTGGGCGAATTGAACGACACTGTCGCGATTGACGCTGCTCGCGATACAAATAAAGATATGGCGCTTGCCTCGCTGAACATGATCTTGCGCGGCAAGGTCGGTGAGCCATTGAGTGAGGATAAACTCGCAGCCGCACTCATCGAGGCGCAGCGTCGGATCGATGAAAAGGTTCCGCCAGGATACATGGACCGAAAGAAGGATAGCGCCGAAGGTGCTGGCGACTATCTGATTTGGGAGCAAACTCTCATAGAGGTAGAGAGGCGCCGTGTTAATGTTCTCTTTGTGACCGGTGATGCTAAGGAAGATTGGTGGCGGGGGGAGGGTGGGGAACGGCGTGGCCCCCGCGTCGAGCTGGTGGACGAGTTGCGCGAACGGGCTGGTGTACGGCTATTCATGGTCCGGCCCGCGCAGCTACTTGCCTATGCAAGCGAGATTCTCTCCGTTTCCATCCAAGAGGACTCTGTCCAAGACGCGGATCGAGTCGACACCTTCCTGGCCGAACCGGAGCCTTACATGGAGCATGGCGGTTGGAACCAGGAAGCACTTAACTACCTGCTCAGTCGTCTGGTAGACGAAGCCCCCAGTCAAGCGCTCGTACTTGTGCAGGCGGCCAATCAGGGTGGGTATGTGACTAGGAGCCAGGTGTTCGAGGTTGCTAATTATCCTGAGGAACGCAGTTTGCGCGGCTTTACCCGGCCGTTCAACCGGATCGCGCAGCTGATGCGTGAGGAAGGCCGCCTTCCTGAGCAGGCAGTCGATCTTTTTCGTGCTGTCTACAATGAAGACTCACCGGCAGTCGGCGTGGCTGCCGGATTTCAAATCCACGACGACGTTCTGCCGCTGTTCCTGCGACGTATCCGAGAGCGCGTGCCTGAGGCAGAGGACGATTAGTCGGCAGGTACGAAGACGCGATGCCAGTCGAGTACTCAGCTACGCCTACGAGGCCGTCCGCTCAAAGCCCAACTCGGCTGGCTCAGTTCGAGAGCCGTGTCGAAACGGACGAGGTGGTCGTAGCTATCAGCCCGGATCGCGACCAAGGATGGTTTCGTAGTGGTCGATGATGGGAGAGGAGCCCTTCGACGGTCCATTCACCGTGATCGGCGTGCGGATCCGTGGGATCCCGGCTAAGCTCATAACCATGCCGGTGCAGGTGAACCCCAGCGGCTGGCTGTTGACCACGAACGCCGTTTTTCGGGGTTCAGCACACGATAACAGTGGTGACCAGGAAGGCACACAGGCCAAGACAACCGTCGTGTGACTGGGAGGTGTGTAGGGCCGGCCGTTGTCAGCGTGCCGGCCAGGTACCGGGAATGCTCAACAGCCGAGTGCCGCTACTCTCGTCCACCAGACTAGATGCCGACGTAGGGCCAGCCATCTCGTCATGTCCACCTGATGGCTGAGGAGGGCGTTGGTAGTAGGGCTAGTCAGATCGATTAGGGGGTCTGCTATGAGGTATCGGCAACAAAGACGCCCAAGCCTTGCCGGCCGATGAGCTCACCGGACTCGATCATGGAGTCGACCGCTCTGCGTACGGTGGCAGAGGTCGTCGAGTGCTGGGCCATCAGTTCACGAGTGGTGGGGATCTTCTCGCCCGGCTTCAGTAGACCTGCCTTGATCCGTGCCCTCAGATCATCACGGATGGATCTCCAAAGGGGCTGGGCGTAGGGCATACCCGATGGGATCACCGGACCCGACGAGGTGGACGGGTAACCCTAGGTTTACTAGGAACCCTAGGAAAGATGCGCTAGCCTGAACGAACGACAGGAGGGAGTAGCCATGAACCGGCCGTGGAAGTGGTTCTTGCGGGTGGGGCGGGTCAGCGCTGACCTGGTGGGGGAGGTCGTGCCGGAGGGGAGTAGGTCGGGGCGTGCGCGGCCCTCGGGCGGGTTGGTGGGCGTACCCGATGGGGCTGGGGCCTTGCCGGGCGGCGGTGCGGTGGGGTGCGGGCGGGCCGTGCGGCGGGTGGGGGTGGCGCGGAACCAGCGGGCGGGCCGGTACGCGCTGCTGCCGTCAGGCGGGGGCCGTCGGCGGCGGGGGAGCGGGGTGGGCGAGGGGCGGCGGGCCGATGGTTGACGACGGGTCGTCGGTGCCGCGTCGGCACCTCGGGCGGGTGCTGCGGCAGTTGCGGGTCGAGGCGGGGATGACGGTGGACGGCGCGGCCGAGGCGTTGCAGTTCAGCCGGCGCAAGCTGTGGCAGATCGAGGCGGGCCGGTCCGCCGTGAGCCGTAGCGACGTGCGGGTCATGTGCGAGCGTTACGCTGCGCGGCCCGAGCTGACCGCCGCGCTGGTCACCCTCGCCGGGGAGACGCGGGCGAAGGGCTGGTGGCACGCCTACGGTGATCCGCTGCCCCGCTGGTGCGAGCCGTACGTCAGCCTGGCCGCCGACGCCTGTCGGCTTCGTGAGCACGCCGACGGGATGATCCCCGTGCTGCTACAGACCCGCGACTACGCGACGGCTGTGTGCCGGCAACGGCCGGACCTCACCGTGGGGGATCGGGACCGGCTGATCGAGGTACGGCTGCGGCGGCGGGAGGCGCTGCTGCGGCGGCTGCCGGCGGCACCCCGGTTGGAGGTGGTGCTCGCCGAGTCTGTGCTGCTGCGTGCCGTCGGTGATCCGGCAGTCATGGTCGCGCAGTTGCGGCACCTGGTCGAGACGAGCCGGTTGCCGCAGGTGTCGTTGCGGGTGGTGCCGCTCGCCGTCGGGGTGCACCGGGCCCTGGTGGCGGGTCCGTTCCTGCTGCTCGACTTCCCGCCGGTCAACCGGGTGGAGCCGGACCCGCCGGTGGTCTACCGCGAGTTGTTGACCGGCGCGCTCTATCTCGACCGGGCGGCGGAGGTGATCGAATACGAGGAGGCGTGGGCCGGTCTGGACGCGGTGGCCCTGGACCACGACGAGTCCCGCCGGTTGATCGAGAAGATCAGCGCCGAGGTCCACCGCGGCGGCGACCGTCAGCGGCCACCCGGTGCGCAACCGGAGCCCCGACTGCTCCGGGCCAGGGCGATATGAGTTGGACGGTCCGCGCCGACCCACCCGCAGCCGCGCCAGACCCGCTGGACCGACGTCGGGGAGGTGCCGCTCAGCCGCTGCCGTCGAGTGCCCGGACGACGAGGATGGTCCCGTCGGAGCCGTACGAGTAGATCCCGCCGTCGACCGGCGCTGCCGACCGCTTGCGGGAGAAGGCCGGTGCGTCCCGCAGGTAGGCGCCGATCCGGCCCCCGGCCAGCTCGCGGTAGAGCTGGCTCTCCACGCCACGGAACACCTCCAGAACCCGGCCGCCGCCCAGAGGCGCACGGTGCCGGGTGCCCTCCGCCGAGATCCCGTGCGGCAGGTGGAGGGTCGTCGCGCTGCTCGTCGCCCATGCCGGGTCCAGGTCGAACAGGCCCGGTGGGGATGCCAGATCCTCCGTACCGCGCTGCCGTGGGGTGGCGTACTCGCTGGCGGCGGAGCTGTTGCCGGCGAAGAGCAGCGCGGTGGCCGCCACGGCGCGGGTGAGGATCTGGGTGAACCAGCCACGCTCCGGCTCGGGTATGTCGAAGACCTGGGGTGCGCCGGGTGGCAACTCCTCGACCGGGTCGGATCCGGTGCCGGTCGCGCCCACCGGCGACGGGGACGTGGTGGGGGCCAGTGCCGTTCGGATGTCATCCCGGGTGGCCGTGCGCGGTCGCCAGAACTGGTCCTCGGGGCGGGTGCTCAGCAGGCCGTCCAGCTCCTCGTCATCACCGGACCACAGCTCGTCGTCGCCGGGCGGATCGAGCACGTAAGCGGTGATCCCGGTCTGGGTGAGGTGCGAGGCGACCATCAGCGCCGGCGGATGCCTACCACCCACCGACAGCGCCTCCACCTGGACGGCGGCCCGGGCGAGCTGGCCATGGAGGAAATTCGGCGGCTGGTGGGTGCCCTTGCACTCCAGGATCACGATCTTCATCCGGCGGCGGGTCTTCGTGGCGTGGTGCCCGAGCAGGATGTAGTCCGGTCGTTTCTTGGTCGGCGAGACGGATTCCACCGCACCGCCCCCGTCCACGAAACCGGCTTTCAACGCCACCTCGGCGTCGACCGCGTGGAACGTCCACCCCGGGTACTGCCGGCGGAGCACGTGCCTGGCGACGACGAGGGCCAGGCCGATGCCCAACTGCTCGGACTGGGTCACCTTGTGGTGGTAGACGACCTCGTTGGCGTCGCGTGTCAGCGCGAGACGCCCATTGTTGGCCCTGGTCAAGGTCGCGCAGTAGCGTACGGCGGCCCAGTGCCGGGCGACCTGCGACAGCGGAGACGCCGTCAGCAGGGTGGTGGCCACCCCCAGCTCGTGCAGCACCCGAGCCGGGCTGGTCCGCAGCCCGCCGCTACCGACGTCCACCGTGGTCAACCGCTTGTGATACCAGTACGCCTCGCGGCTCTTGGCGTTTGTCTCGGCATACCGCAGCACATCAGCGACGAGGTCCGGAGAGGATTCCAGCGCGAGCAGCGACCGTTGGCTCAGAGCCCTGACGAAGGAATCAATCTCCACGCCCACCCCCGGTGCTGGCACATGGCACAAGCGGATACCCAGAGTGTTTGAGTGATCTCAATCTGTCAATGGCTGATGCTGGCTGCCTTCGCCAGTTGCCCGGGGTGCTCCGATGGTCGACCAAGCCGCCCGGCGGGTCGACCTGGGGTCAGGAACAGCGGCACGTTCCCAGTAGCGACGGCACGACCCCGCATGCGAAACAGGCTCCGGGGTGAGTCATGCGTTCCGCCGGGGACGGCAGCGGCTTCAGAGGCCTGCGAGGCGTCCGGGCGGGTTGCGACTTCTGGAGGACAGCTTGCACCTGCTGCGCCGTCGCGTTCGGCCAGCCCCGTGACCTGACCTTGCTGGTCAGCTTGCGGATGCCGATGCCGGGAATTTGCGCGCGTACCTCGCGGACGACCTCGGCCAGGGACGGCTGCTGGCGAGCAGGCTTGGCGGTCTTTGCCGGCTTCCGGGTGGCCTTCGGCGCAGTGATGATGGTGATGGGGCCGTTGGTTTGTGGTTTCCGCCGCTGCGGTGCGACTGCTCGCGCTGGGGCGGATCCTCCCCGCGCCGGCCTCTTCTCAGGCTGCGCGGGATGATCGCTCAGTGCCTTGCGGATCTTCTCGGCGGAGAGACCTGACCAACCGAGGCTCTGCTGCAGATGCCGGACGATCGTCTTGTCCTTGATACCGGGCATCCGCGCCTTCAGCACGCGGGCGGCATCCGCCAGCTCGCGCGGGGCAGGAGTGGAACGGCGACCGTTGTTCAGCGTGCCCCGTGGGTTGCTGGACCCACGCGCTGCCCGTGCGGGCGGTACCCGGTTCGTCCGTGGGAGCCGGTCGAGCCATACGTCGGGGGTGCGGTCGGGCTGGTCGTCGTTCTCCCAGTCGTGCCGGGAGTCCATCGAGCCCCGACCCTCCGCATTGGTGTACCAGTCGTTAATGGTGTGCCGGATGACCAACGCTGCCTCCGCTGCCGTCGGGGCCGAGATCAGCCGCAGCTCCACCCGAAAGGGCGCCTGCCGCAACATCACGCAAGTCGCTCGATGTTAGGGCGCGGTCGCGTTTCTTCGGAAGGGACGCTCTGTCGTCTCTGGACGCCGAATGGCCAATGGTGGACCGAATCAAGACAATTGCGGGTCCGAACAGTCGCCAATCCGACTCGGTGTCGCTGAGTGGCGGTGAGATGGCAGACCACTGTGGATGCTGACGTAGCATCCTCGGGTGATTCGCTCATGAGGCCGACCATCGCCGCCGATACGTTGCGTCGGACCCTCACCCAGTACCTCACCACCACCTTCGGCCTCACCGAGGACGGCGTACGCCAAGGTTTGGAGGGCTTCCTCTCCCACCCCGAGCAGGGCATCTTCCGTGGGCCGTACCTACGGATCCGCACCCCCTTCCGCCCGGCGGTGGGGGAGTGGAAAGCATGCCTGGACTGGGCGCCGGCCAACTTCACCCCCTACCTGCACCAGGCGAACGCGTTCGCCCGGCTGTCGAGCAGGGGCCGGACGCCCGAGCCGACCCTGATCACCACCGGCACCGGCTCGGGCAAGACGGAGTCGTTCCTGATCCCGGTGCTCGACCACTGCCGACGACAGAAACAGCAGGGTCGGCCCGGGATCAAGGCGATCCTGCTCTACCCGATGAACGCCCTCGCCACCGACCAGACCCAGCGGATCAACGAGCTGCTCACCGACCCGGCGCTCAACGGGGTCACCGCCGGCCTCTACATCGGCGACGTCGCGGCCATCGAATACGCGCACGTGCTCACCAAACGCTCCGAGATGCGGCGTACCCCGCCGGACATCCTGATCACCAACTACAAGATGCTGGACCTGTTGCTGCAGCGCGACGACGACCTGCCGCTGTGGGAACACGCCGAGCCGGCGTACGTGGTGCTGGACGAGTTCCACACCTACGACGGCGCGCAGGGTACCGACGTGGCGATGCTGCTGCGCCGGCTCGCCGCCGCGCTCGGCCTCGCCGAGCCGGACCGGCCGCTCGGGCCGATCTGCCCGGTGGCCACCTCCGCCACCCTCGGCGAGGGCGGCGGCCGGGACGGCCGAACCGCGATCCGGGAGGTCGCCGAGCAGGTCTTCGGCGTCGCCTTCGACGCCGGATCGCTGGTGGGGGAGGACCGTTACGGGGCCGGCGAGTTCGTCGCCCACCAGGACTTCAGCCTGCCGCTACCCAGCCCCGAGCAGCTCGCGGCGGTCGACGACCGCGACCCCGCACACATGCTGGCCGACATCGCCGAGCTGCTGCTCGGAGAGCGCTGCCTGGACGATCCGCCGCGTCTCGGCGCGCTGCTGCGGCGGCACCCGCTGACCAAGGCGGTGCTCGACTCCCTCCAGGCCCGACCGTGCACCCTCGACGAGATCATCGACGTGTTGCCCCGCAAGAACGCCACCGGCTGGGGCAGCGTGATGAAGACCCGGCCCGAGATCACCGCGAAGGCCCTCGCCCGGTTCGTCGGCCTGCTCTCCGTCGCACAGAACCCGCAAGCGCCCGGCCGTCCCCTGCTCAACATCGAAACCCACCTGTGGGTACGCGCCGTCTCCCGGCTGCTGCGCGGCACCTCCCACCGGGCCACCTTCGGCTGGTACGGCGAAGCGCCGCGCGAGTTGGACCCGTACGCCACCGACGCCGACCTGGTTGTGGCCGACGGCCGGCACCCCCGGCTGCCGGCCGTCTACTGCCGGCACTGCGGTCGTTCCGGGTGGATGGCGCTGTCACCGGAGAAGGATCCCCACGAGCTGGAGACCGACCCGGACAAGATCTACCGGGCCAGTGTCGGTCGGGACAAGCGCCGGGTGCGCGCCCTGATCGCCGCCACCGACGACGAGGTACGCCAGCGTGTGCGGGGCCTGCTGGTCCTGGAGTACGGCCGACGGGTGCGCCCCTTCGACGAACACCGGGACCGGGAGGTCGGCGACGACGAGATCGTCGTGCTGGGCGACATCGTCGACACCGACGGCGCCGAGAAGGACCGCTGCCCGTCCTGCGAACTCGACCACGGCATCCGGTTCCTCGGCGCCGGCCTGGCCACCCTCGCCTCGGTGGCGATCACCCAGCTCTTCACCGGCGGCGAGCTGGACGAGACCGAGAAGAAGACCCTGCTCTTCAACGACTCGGTGCAGGACGCCGCGCACCGCGCCGGATTCGTCGCCAACCGGTCCTACTCGTTCTCGCTGCGTTCCCTGCTTGCCAGCCAACTGGTCACCGGGGAGTCGATCGGGCTCGACGACCTCGTCGCCCGGATGATCGAGGCCGCGGCGCAGCCGGAGATCCTCTGCACCGTCGTACCGCCGGACCTGCACGACCAGCCGGGGGTCGACAGCCTGCTCGCCGGCGAGCACAACGGCAGCCGGGACACCTGGGAGCTGATCAGCGAACGGCTCGTCTTCGCCACCGTGATGGAGACCGGGCTGCGTTCCCGCCAGGGCCGCACCCTGGAGCTGACCCGCAGCGTCGCCGTCGAGGTGGCACTCGACGATCCGGTCCGCGCCGCCGCGATCTGCCGGGACGTGCACCTGACCGGACCGGCCGGCATCCTCGGCACACCGCCCGACGACGCCCGTTACCTCGCCTTCCTGCGTGGTCTGCTGGAACGGCTGCGTACCCGGGGTGCGATCTACCACGAGTGGCTGGTGCCGTACCTCAAGCGTGGCGGCACCCGGTGGCAGGTCTGGGGCGGCCGGCCGGCGGGGATGCCCGCCTTTCCGAAGGGCCTCTCCGCGCCCGCCTTCCTGCTGGCGACGCCGAAGTCCCGCTCGGAGTTCGACGTGGTCACCGCACGTGGCAACTGGTACCAGGACTGGGCGTCGCGTTGCCTCGGGCTGGACCTCGGTGACGCCGCCGGGCTCCTCGCCCGACTGCTGCCGGCGCTCGCCGCCGCCGACATCCTCGCCGTGGGCGACACCGACGACGGCAACACGGTGTACGGCCTGCTGCCCGGCCACCTACGGGTGACCCGGCTCGACGACACCTCCGCCACGTCGGCCGGGGTCGGCTGCGACACCTGCCACTGGCAGCAGACCGAACACCCCGACCGGGTCGGCGACTGGCTCGGCCAGCCGTGCCGCCAGTACCGCTGTCGCGGTCGACTCCGGGCCGCCCCCGACGAGACCGCCCCCGACGACTACTACCGCCGGCTCTACCTGGACAGCCCGGTGTTTCGCGTGGTCACCGGCGAACACACCGGCATGCTCACCCGCGCCCAGCGGGAGACGGTGGAGCGGCAGTTCCGCGACGGCGAGCGGTACACCGACCCGAACGTGCTGTCCTGCACGCCCACCCTGGAGATGGGCATCGACATCGGAGCCCTCTCGGCGGTGGTGCTGGCGTCCCTGCCGCACGGCCCGGCCAACTACGTCCAGCGGGCCGGTCGCGCCGGCCGTCGGAGCGGCAACGCGCTGGTGCTGACCCTGGTCGGACGGTCCGAGCGGGACCGCTACTACCTCACCGACCCGCGCGACATGATCGCCGGGCAGATCGTCCCGCCCGGCTGTTTCCTGTCCGCCGTGGAGATCCTGCGCCGCCAGTACCTCGCCCACCTGATCGACCTGGCCGCCCGGGGTCGGCTGGCCGGTGTGCTGCCGATGCCCCGCCGGGCGCACGTGCTGTTCGGGCCGACCGGCTGGTTGACCGCCCTCGCCGAGGCGGGTCGCCGCGACGGCGGCCGGCTGGTGGGGGAGTTCCTCCGGCTCTTCGGAGACAGGATCCTGCCGGCCGCCGCCGACCAGCTGCGCGAGTTCGCGGTCGACGGCATCGTGCACCGGGTCACGGAGGCCGACGAGGTGTGGGAGTCCCGGTTGGCCGACCTGCGACGCCGGTTGCGGGAACTCGCCGCCGCCCGGGGCACGCTGGTGTCCAGCGACCCCGACCACGCCCGTGAGATCAAGATGTTGAAGGCGGAGGAGGGCGCGGTGCGTCGCCGGCTGCGCGACCTCAGCGCCGCGCCCGCGCATGGCACGCTCGTCGAGTTCGGGCTGTTGCCGAACTATGCGCTCGTCGACACCCGCACCGACCTGGAAGCCACCCTGACCTGGGAGGACAAGTCCAACGGTGACCGTCGGTTCCACAGCGAACTGCGCGAGTACGCCCGCCCCGCCCGGCAGGCGCTGGTCGAGATCGCCCCCGGCAACAGCTACTACGTCCGGGGCTACCGGCACGAGATCTCCGGGCTCGACGTCGGCCCGGCCGATCGGCCCGCGTACGAGCAGTGGCGGATCTGCGCCCTGTGCGGCTATGCCCGTACCCACCTGGCCAAGGAGGACACCAGCGCCTGCCCGCGCTGCACCGACTCCGGCATCGCCGACCACGGGCGGCTCTTCCAGGTTCTCCAACCGACCCGGGTGCTCAGCCGTGACCGGCGCGATGATGCCCGCATCCGCGACGACAGCGACGACCGGGTGCGGCGCTTCTACGCCACCGCCGTCGCCGTCGACATCGACCCCGCCAGGGTCGACTCCTCCTGGCGGCACGCGCGGGACACCTTCGGTGTCGACTACAGCCGGCACGCGGTGATCCGCCACTTCAACCTCGGTGCGCAGCGCTACGACCGGACCGCCGAGTTCTTCGCGGGCCACGAGGTGCGGATCAACCGGTTCCACACCTGCACCTCCTGCGGCGGTACCACGGTCGACGGCGCACCGGCGGTGGGGCAGCAACTCGCCGCGCAGGCCGCCGGGTCGACAGTGGCGCAGGGTGCCGAGCACCACCGGCCGTGGTGCCCGTACCGACGCTCGCCGGCCGGGCCGGACACCCACGTGGAGCTGATCCTGGCGCACCGATTGGAGACCGAGGCCCTACGCATCCTCATCCCGGCGGCGACAGCCGTCGTGGCGGAGCGGGTGGTCTCCTTCGCCGCCGCCGTCCGCCTGGGCATCGCCGCCCAGTACGGCGGCGACCCGGCGCACCTGCAGGTCGTGTCGTCCACCATGCCCGACGGGCAGAGCGACGGCACCCGCAACTTCGTCGTCGTCTATGACACCCAGCCGCAGGGCACCGGATACCTGCACCGGCTCGCCCGGCCCGAGGAGTTCCGCCGCATCCTCGACCTGGCCCGCACCCGGATCGCCGACTGCGTCTGCCGGCACGAGGGCCGGGACGTCTGCCACCGCTGCCTGCTGCGGTACGCCCGCAACGAGGAGTTCGCGCTGATGAGCCGCGACGAGGCGTTGGGCATGCTGGACCGGCTCCTGGACACCTGGACCGTCGAGGAGGGCACCCGCACCGACGAGATCTCGCTGATCCACCAGGTGGAGAGCGAACTGGAGATGCGGTTCCTCACCAAGCTGCTCGCCCTCGGCGACGCGCCGGGGTCGGGTCTGCGCATCGAGCGGCGCACCGACCACGACGGTGCCCGGATCGCCGACCTGCGGTTCGTCAGCGCCGACGGGCACAACGCCACGCACTGGCAGATGAAGCTGCAGAACACCGTCAAGGGCACCCGACCCGACGTGCACTTCAAGCGTCTGGACGGCTCGTCGCCCGAGGTGGCCGTCTACCTCGACGGCTTCAAGTACCACGCCACCGCCCGGCACAACCGGCTCGCCGACGACGCCGAGAAGCGGGCCCGCCTGCGCGCCCACGGATACCTGGTCTTCGCCGCCACCTGGGACGACGTCATATCCTGGGGGAACACCGACGGATCGGGGCGGTGGACCCCGTACGGAGGGGTCTGCAAGCAGGCGGCCAGGGAAAACTACCGCAAGTTCCTTCCGGGCGCTGACCCGGACGAGCTCGAGACCACCGTCTGGGTGAACCCCGTCGAACAGCTGATGCGGTTCCTCGCCGAGCCGGACCTCGCCCGCTGGCAGCGCCGTGCCGAAGCCACCGCGGCAGGCCTGCTGAAACAGGCCCGGGAGAACACCGCCACCGACTCCGGCGGGGTGCCGCAGCGGGTGCTGGCCGCCCTGCGCGGGGAGCCCCTGCCGGGACCGAACGCCCGACACATCATGATCGCGCGGGCTAGCGACAACGCCGACTGCCCGGTGACCCTCGTCATCGACGGTCGCGGCAAGCCGCTGCCCACCTGGACCGCCCTGACCCTCGTCGACGACCGTCCCGGCGCGATCGCCGACCCGGCCCACAAGGAACGTTGGGCCGGCTGGCTCACCTGGGGCAACGTGATCCAGTTCCTGACCAACGGCGGCGGGGACGCCGGCCAGCTCGCCGTGTCTGCCCTCGACGCCTTCGAGCCGGCCTCGCTGGCGGTCACCGAAGGCACCGGTCTCGCCCTGGCCCGACGCGCGCTGCCGCTCGACGAGGAGACAGCGACGTGGCTCGGCGTCACCACCGAGCCGCCCGCCGACATGGCGACGCTCGACGAGGAATCACCGTGGCGCGACGTCCTGCGCCTCCTGGACCCGGACGAGAACACCCTCGACCAGCTGGCCCGGCAGCTCGCCCGGCAGGACCTGCCCGCGCCGGTCGTCGGCTACGAGCTGGGTGACCAGGGCTGGCCCGCCGAGCTCGCCTGGCCCGACCAGCGCATCGCCGTGGTGCTCACCGGTCGCGACGACGACCCGGAGACCGAGGACCGCGACCGGGCGTACGCCGCGGCGGGTTGGCACGCCCGTACCGCTCGGGAATGGGCGGTGGACGAGTTGACGGCACAGATCAGGGCGACAGGCGGGGGAGAACGTCGATGAACAACGGGGCAACCCTGCGCATGCTGGACCGCGCCGACAAGGAGGTCATGAAGCTCACCCGGGCCGACATCGGCGCGGTCTACGAGTTCATGCACAAGTTCCGCCACAACCCGGAGAACCCCGGGCTGAGCCTGAAGGCGCTCAACGGCGACTCCCGGCTGATGTCCGCACGGGTCAACAAGGACTACCGCGCGCTGCTGCTGCACATCGTCGAACGCGACTACCTGCTCGTCGCGGTCAAGCACCGGGGCGAGGTGTACGACGATCTCAGCCGGTACGCGTACCGGATCAACCGGATCACCGGCGGCATCGAGGTCGTCGACCTGGGACCGGTGGGCGACAGCATCATCGGGCGGGTCGTCCCACCAGAGCCGGAGATCGCGTCGGTCCCTGCGCGTGAGCCGCTCTTCGCCGCGTACACCGACAGGCAACTGCTGGAGCTCGGCGTCTCCGAACCGCTGTTGCCGCAGATCCGCGCCCTCACCGCCGAGGCGCAACTGCTGGAGTTACTCGACCGGGCGCCCCAGCTCACCACCGACGTGCTCTTCGCGCTCTTCGACGGCACCCCCTACGACGCGGTCCTCCAGCAGGTCACCGAACCGGTACGCGCCGACGGCCAGGTCGACCCGGACGACTTCGAGACGGCGGTGGAACGCCCGGCCACGCAGGTGACCTCCGACGACGAGGCGTTGCAGGCGATGCTGGGTGAGGCGTTCGAACGGTGGCAGATCTTCCTGCACCCGACCCAGCGGAAACTGGTGGAACATCCCTACCGCGGGCCGGCCAGGGTCGGCGGCGGGCCGGGCACCGGCAAGACCATCGTCGCCCTGCACCGGGTCGCCCACCTGGCCCGGCAACTGCCGCCCGGAGCGGACAAGCCGATCCTGCTCACCACCTTCAACCGCAATCTCGCCGCCGACCTGCGCACCCGGCTGATGGCGCTGGGTGGCCAGGAACTGGTGTCCCGGGTGGACATCATCAACATCGACCGGCTCGCCAGCCGGGTGGTCGCCGAGGCGAAGGCCGGCGGCGGTCGTCGGGTGGTCGACGACAACCAGGTGCCCGACCTGTGGGCCGCCTTCCTCGTCGAGACCGGCGAATCCGGATGGGAGGCGGAGTTCCTCGCCGCCGAGTGGACGCAGGTGATCCTGGGCCAGGTGCTCACCTCCCGTACCGACTACTTCAAGGCCCGCCGTCCCCAACGCGGTCGCCGCCTCACCCGCATCGAGCGGGACCAGGTCTGGCAGCTGACCGAACGCTTCACCAACTGGCTGGAGAGCCGGGGGGTGTGGACCTGGCGTCAGGTCGCCCAGCGTGCCGCCCGCCTGGAGATGGACCGGACAGCGGCGCACCCCGGCACCCTCTCCGGCGAGTCCTCCGGCGGGTTCTACCGGCCCCGCTACCGTCACGTCGTCGTCGACGAGGCACAGGATCTCAGCGCCGCGCACTGGAAGATGCTGCGCGCGATGGTCGCGCCCGGCCCGGACGACATGTTCCTCACCGGCGACACCCACCAGCGCATCTATGACAACCACGTCACCCTGGGCAGCCTCGGCGTCAACATCCGGGGCCGCGCGTCCCGGCTCACCCTGAGCTACCGCACCACCCGGCAGATCCTGGCGGACGCTCTGGAGATCATGACCGGGGAGGTGTACGACGACCTCGACGGCGGCGAGGAGGACCTGGCGGGATACCGGTCGCTCCTGCGGGGTAACCGGCCGACCTTTCGTGGCGCGGCCACCTGGGCGCAGGAACGGGAGCTCGTCATCGAGCAGTTGCGCGACTGGGGACGCCCGACCGACGGCTCCGTGGCCGTCTGCGTACCCACCCGGGAGATGGCGACGGAGGTGATCGCCAGCCTGGAGGCCGACGGGCTGCCGGTGGCGGAGATCGGCCCGGACGGCCCGAAGCAGCCCGACGGCGTCCACGTCGGCACGATGCACCGGTTCAAGGGCCTGGAATACCAGCGGATGATCATTGCCGGCGTGGCCGACGGCCTCGTGCCCCGCCAGATCATCAACCGGTACCGGGACACCGACCCCAAGCGTTACCAGCGGGAGCGCCAGCGCGACCGGTCGCTGCTCTTCGTCGCCGCCACCCGACCCCGTGACGAACTGGCGGTGTTCTGGCACGGCACCCCCAGTCCGTTCCTCACCAGCCGCCTCGTGCAACGCCAACAACCGTGACTGAGCGCGTCATCTGTCCGACTCCCACAGTCGTGAAACACCCCGCTGCGCCGAAGAGTGCTCGACCAGTGGCGGTCGACGCCGTTCGCCGGAGGGCTGGGCTGAGCGGCCAGGTTCAGCTGTCTCCGGCGGCGTCGAGACTGCCGAGCAGGGCGACGGCGCGGGCGTCGTCGAACCCGGCGAGCAGGTCCCGTGCCTCCCGGCGCGGCGACTCGGCCTCCCCGGGGCGACCCGCCCCGACCAGGGCCGCGGCCAGGTTCGCCAGGGAAACCGCCAGGTGCCAGGCGTCACCGAGCCCCCGGTGGGTGGCCGCCGCCCGCAGATGGAACGCCACGGCCTCCTCCGCCCGGCCCGACTCCAGGTATGCCTCGCCCGCGCCGTCGAGTGCCATCGCCTCGCGGCTGCGGTCGCCCAACCGCCGCTGGATCGTGGCCGCGCGATGTGCGGCTTCCAGTGCCTCCGCCGGCCGCCCCGACGCGCACAGGACGCGGGCCTGCTCGACCAGCCAGTGCGCCAGCCACACCGGACTACCGGCATCCTCGGCGATGGCGAGTGCCCGCCCGATGGCGGCCTCGGCCTCCCCGACGCGTCCGAGTTCCCGCAACGCCATGCTGAGGAAGAACAGCGAGTTGCCCTCCTGCCCCCGGTCGGCGATCTCCCGCTGCACGGCGAGCGCCCGCTCCAGTAACTCGACAGCCTGTGCCGGATACCCGAGTTCGTAGCGGGTCTCGGCGAGATTGCTCAGCAGCAGGGCCTGCCAGCGTCGGCTACCGAGCCGTTCGAACCGGGTGAGCGCGTCCGTGAAATGGGCGAGTGCTTCGGTGAGCCGGCGGTGCCGCAGCCCCAGCAGGCCGAGGGCGTTCACCGACACCGCCGTGCCGTGCTCGTCGCCGATGTCGCGGCGGATCGCCAACGCCGCCCGGTGGTGTTCGGCCGCCTCGTCGAGCTGACGGGCCTGGAAGTGGGCCTTGCCCAGGCTTTCCAGCGCCTCCGCCTCGCCCCGGCGGTCGCCGAGCGAGCGGGCCGCCGCCAACCCGATCCGGGCGGTGGTGAACCAGCCGTCGAAGGCGTTGCGGTGCATGAAGACGCTACGGAGGATCGCGGCGAGCTGCCACGCCACGCGCGACAGGTCGGTCTCGGCGGCGATCCGGGTGGCGGCGACCAGGTTGTCGCGTTCCCCGTCGAACCAGGCGTCCGCCTCGGCGGGGCTGGCGAAGGCCAGCGGCACGACGCCGGCCGGTGGTTCCAGCGGCACGGTGCGGTTGAACGGCAGGGTCCGCGCCAGCGCGGCGTCCGCCGAGTGCAGATACCACGCCAGTACGCGACGTAGCGCCTCCAGCCGGTTCTCCTCGTCCTCGAACTGCCGTACCTGGTCGACCGCGTACGCGCGCAACAGGTCGTGCAGCTGGTAACGCCCGGACGCGTGCTGCTCCACCAGATGGGCGGTGACCAGCGCATCCAGCGGCTGCCGCACCTGCGCGGTGGGAACCCCGGCCAGCGCGGCAACCGCCGGCACGCTGAAATCCGGCCCGGGATGCAGCCCGATCAGCCGGAACAACCGGGCCGGCACGGTGCTCAGCCCACGGTAGGACCAGGCGAAGACGGTCCGCACCGCGTCGGCCTCCTCGTCGTCTTCGGCGGTGAGCGCGTCCCACAGTGCCGACTCGTCGCGCAGGTCCTGGATGAGATCCCCGAGCGGCATGAACGGGCGGCCCGCGGCCCGTTCCGCGGCGATCCGTAAGGCGAGCGGCAGACGGGCGCAGAGCCGCGCCAACTCGATGAGCTCGTCGGGATCATCGCCGGCTCGATGGTCCGCTGTGACGGTGCGCAGCAGGGCGACGGCGTCGTCCTCGGTCAGCATGGGCAGGGTGAGCCGCCGACCGCCGTCACGGGTGACCAGCCCGGAGAGCATGCTCCTACTGGTGACGATGGTCAGACAGGTGTCCGAGCCGGGCAGGAGCGGACGCACCTGTCGGGCGGTGGCGGCATTGTCGAGGACCAGCAGCACCCGCCGGTCGGCCAACCGGGAGCGGTACAACGCCTCGCGGTCCTCCCGGTCGGTGGGAATGGCGGCAGCCGGGACGCCGAGCGCCCGCAGGAACCGGTCGAGCACCGCTTCCGGTCGGGTCGGCTCGCCCGGGTCGTATCCGCGCAGGTTGGCGTAGAGCTGTCCATCCGGGAAGCGGTGCCGGGCGCGGTGCGCCCAGCGCAGGGCGAGGGAGGTCTTGCCCACCCCGGCCGTTCCCGTGATCACCGAGAGGGTCACCTGGGCGTCGCCGTCGCCGGTCAGCCGGTCGAGGGCACTCAGCTCCACGATCCGGTTGACGAAACCGCGCACGTCGCCGGGGAGCTGCCGAGGTGGCGGCTCGCGGTCGGCCGCGTCGCCGTGGAAGTGCACTCCGCCGAAGACGTCGCGCGCCTGGACCAGATCGGCGGGACCGTCCAGCTCCGACCGGTTGACATGGCGGGGCGTCGGCTCCTGACCGTCCCGCTCACTCACGTCAGTCGACCCGCGGGGGCTCCAGGGGCGCCACGGCGCGGGCGAAGAACGCGTCGAGAGGCTCGCCATCGCGGTAGAGCGACTCGATGAACGCCTGGCAACGCGCCACCAGCTCCGGATCGCGCCAGCGGCGGGCCGCCGCCAGCACCCCCTCGCCGTCGTACACCGCTTCGTACATGACCTCGGTGCCGAGGGTGTAGATCTCCGGTAGCACACCTGTCGACTCGGCGCTGGCGACCCGTGCGGAGTCGACCACCCGGGTCAGGCCGCCGTACTCGTGGCGCAGCCGCAGCACGTGCAACTCCCACTGAAGGTAGGGCGTGAGTGGTTCGTCGACGACACGTACCCGTCGGGTGGCGAAGCCGGTGTCGGCGATCCGGCGGTAGTAGTCGGCGAACTCGGGACGACGAGCCTCCAGGATGCGCAGCGAATCGGCCCAATAACCCTCGGCGAAGGCCCGCCAGCCCTCGTCTCCGGGCTCCTGGAACGTCTGCTGCCGTTCCAGTTTCCAGAACCCCGGCGCTGCCGTCTTCCAGAACCGGTCCTCGAAGTCTGCCCAGTAGTCCGCCAGGTCGAGCCGCTCGCCGGGATCGCCGCCGAGGAGGTCATGCATCGGGGATGTCCACCTTCGCCGCGACGACGGTGGAACGGGGAACGATGATCAGTCGTTCGCCCGGGTCGATCGACACTCCATCGGGCAGCCGGCCGCGATACTCCTCCGTGGCGTCCTGCCCGATCATCGCGACGTCGCCGTTGCTCAGCTCCCAGATGTCCGGGCAGCTACCGTCGCCGGAGGTGTTGCCCAACTCGTGCGACGACTTTCCCCAGCGTCGAGTGAGTTCGGCGGAGGTGTCCGCCCGCCAACGGTTCCCACTCATCTGGACCTCCAGATGGGTTCACGAATGGAATATCGACCGTATTATCGAGTTGCCCGACTTCGTCGCTCTGTCAGCTGTCGTATTTCCGACGCAAAGCGCATTCGAGGAGAACCGGATGACGGACCCGATCATGCTTGCCGCCGTCACCACGCTCGTCACATGGGGCACCACCCAACTGGCCCAGGGCGGTCGGGAAGCGGTGGGTTCCCTGGTCGCCTTCCTGCGTGAACGCCTCCGGCGCGAACCGGCCGCGCAGGCAGCGATCGAAGCGGCGTTCGCAGAGCCCTCACCTGCGGCTACCCGCCTGCTGGCTGCCGTCGTAGCCGAGGAGGCGCAGCGCGACCCCGGCTTCGCCGCCGAGTTCCACGACCGGTGGGCGCGGGTCGAGGCGACCCTCGCCGCCGGCGCGGGCGGGGTGGTGAACTCGGTCTCCGGCGACGTCGGTGGCCCGGTCGTCCAGGCACGCGACATCCACGGCGGTATCTCCTTCGGCAGGTGACGGCGCGCGAGATCGCGGTAACGCTCGTTTGCCCACGCGGTCATTGATCTGATTGTCTTGCCGGCTCAGAGACGAGACCACAGGGGACGGGGTCGGCATGGTCACAGCGCAGGAAACCACGTTGCAACGTCTGCTGGCTGCCGGGTGCCGAGATCGCCGCCGCCAAGCTCGCCCTGCGGCCGAACTTCCCGTTGACGGTCCTCGCCGACGCCGACGCCGAGGCCCGGGACGCGCTGCTCGACCATCTGCGCTGGTTCTACGACCAGGCGCAGGTAAGCGCCGCCGAAAAAGTCGCCCCGGTCTAGCCGGTCCAGCCGCTTCGATCCCTTGACCCGGAGGTCCGTCCGTGCCGCAGCTCGCCTTCGCCCACAGCTTCCGGCACAGCTACGACACGCTGGAGAAGCCGGCCAAGGCCGGCGTACGCAAGGCGATGAAGAAGGCCCGGACATTGCCGATGGTGGCCCTCAACGCCGAGACCATCCTCTTCGCCAAGGAGGTCACGCCGCCGTTGACCGCTAGACCCCGAAGGAGAACAGTGCCGCAACCCTTGACTCTCGCCGAGATGCTGGCCGTGCTCGACATCCCCCGGTCGGTCTCCGACCTGCGACGTTACTATCTGGCCACCGGCGACGCGGCGTTCACCGGTGGCCAGTTCGACCATCTCGGTGGCGGCGGCGACCGCCCCGAAACGGCCGGTGCCATCACCGCCGAGGATCTGGTCGCGGTGGAACTGCTCAACGTGCGGGTGCCGCCCCGGAGCGCGCTCGACCTGTTGCAGGGGCCGCTCGGTGAACGGGTCGCCGTCGAACTGGCGAGGATTCCGGTCGACGTCGCGCTGGGCGCCGACAAGGCGTACCCCCTGGTGGTGGCGGGCGGTGCTGCGGACACCGCATGGCGGGCGCTGCGTGGCGCAGACGGCATCGGGCGGGTCATCGCCGGCAAGCTGCTCGCCCGCAAGCGTCCCAGGCTGGTGCCGGTGTACGACGCGGTGGTGTCCTGCGCTTACCGCACCGGCACCGGTTTCTGGGAGTGGCTGCACGGCAGGCTCCGCGAGGAGGACGGCGTGTTGGGGCAGCGGCTCCGCGCACTGCACGAGAAGGCGGAACTGCCCGACGTGGTGAGCCTGATCCGCGTCCTGGACGTGGTCTTCTGGATGCGGCACCGCCCCGCGCACAGCAATCCCTGCACCGGAATCCGCCTGCCGTGAGCCAGGACGAGCGACAGTTCACGGTACGCCTCCGGGGCGTGGGACCAGAGAAGTACGCCGACATCGTCAACGCGGTGTGGATGCAGATGCAGGCGATCGGTTGCGACTTCACCGTCACGCCGGACGGGCAGAGCGACGCGGCCAAGCTCGACGCCCGCTGGGACGACTACAGCGGGGTCTCCTGGACGGAGGGCGGCCGGGACGGAACCCCGCAGGCGAAGGCGGCGCGCGCCCGCGCCCACCGGACCCGCAACCGGCGCTCCGCCGACACCGGCGAATGACGACGCGAAGGTCGGCAGCCAGCCGACCCACGGAGCGCGTCTGCGTCAACTGCGGGGAGATCGTCGACGGTCGGGCGAACACCCGTCGGCGTGGCCCGGACATCGCCTGGTTCGTCCACTGCCGACCGTGCGCGGACCTGGTCGCCGACCAGATGCAACCACTCAACCGGCTGCCGGACAGCGGCGTCGATCTCTACCGGTGCCGGGTGTGCGGCAGCCTCCGGGTCTGTCGCACCGGCTGGCGTACCCGGTGCCACATCTGCCTGGACGAGCGCTCCGCCGGCACGGGCCTCGCCGCCGGGGCACGCCTGCTGTCTCGACTGTCCGACGAGCCGGGACTCGCGGACCAGGTACGCCGCTTCGCCGGCCTGGCCGTCACCGACACCATCCCCACCCGGGCCGCCGCCGAGTTCCAGGCCGTGATCGCGCTCGACGCGGAACTCGACAGGCGTCGCCGCGACGGCTGGGTCGACCTGGCCGGCGACGTCCACGGCCTACCCTGGTACGGCGAGCGGCAGGAATCCTTCTCGCACGGCACCTGGGGACGGCACCTGCGCTGCGACTCGTGGCAACGGCTCCGCGACCGCAGTTGCGCCCGGTGTCCACCCGAGCACGAGGACCGGACCTTCGCCGCACTGCGCGACACGCCGTACCTGCTGTATCTGGTGCGGCACCGGGGGGTGCAGAAGTTCGGCGTCGGCGGGGTGGATCGGGTGCGGCAACATCTGCGGGCGGGTGCCCAGGTGGTGGAGGTCGTCGAGGGCCGGCACGCCGACGTCATCGAGGCGGAGGCGGACCTCAAGCGGGAGAAACGGGCGGCGGGGGAGTCGCTGAGCTGGTGGCGAACCCGCCGGATGCCGCCGACGTTCGGAGCGGGCACCGAAGTGGTCCGGGCCGGCGTACGGATCAGACTCGCCGACCACCTCCGCGACGGAAGCGACGTGACCAGCCGCTTCACGGGCACCGGCGAGACATGACCCGATGATCCCACGCTATCGGACGAGCGGAATGGTGAACGGACTGGCTGTCGGCACTACGTGATGAGGCGGTAATTGGGGATGCCCCGATTGCGTTCCTCGGCGGGCAGGTCAAGGGAGAGCGCACTGACCCCTTCGGGGACGAGCGCTCTGGAGAGGTGGATTCCCTCCAGGCAGGTTCCGCACCAGAATGAGGCGTAGCCGTGTCGTGCCCCTAGAGGAGCGGTGAAGACCAGGCGGAGCGTCTCATGGCCGCAGTTCGGGCACGGAAGATCGGAGGAGGCCGGCAGAGTGCGGTACACGACGTCGTACGCATCCAGCCACTCGTCGAAGTTAGCCATCACTGTCCTCCGTCTGGCCTGACCGGATGGTCGTTCCACCATCGTTCTTCGTGGGCGTATGCTCGGTCCTCGAAGGCGTCGGCCTCGTCACGTGTCGTAGGGTAGGGATGCCCGTCCCGGAGTTCCGACACGTGGAACCTCTCGTGCTCAAGGGTCCGGGCCAGATCCTCCTCGCTGCGGAACGCCTCGCGGCAGAGCATGACCGATTGATCGGGTCTGGTCACCCCACACACGCCCGAGATCCGGTTGTTAATGCTGAACCGGATGCCGGACACCTCGATGCCGTATTTGGTGGCGATCCCCTGAACCGATTCCAGGCTCATCGGCATCCGGGGTCCATGGCCTCTGCCCCGTACCCGATTGAGGTCATCAGCGGTGGGGCCGGCGTGCCGGAGCCGGTTGAGGGCCTGCTTGAGCGCGTCGATCAGGTCGCCGAGGCGGCGGAGTTCCGGCAGCAACCGTCGCAGGCTGGCCAGCAACCCGCGTAGCAGTCGCGCGATCCGGGCCGCCCAGGAGCCCACCAGCGTGGTCACCTGCTCCACCACCAGCGGTGTCGCCAACCCGCCGGTGATGAGCAGTTCGCCCGCGTACACGATGAGGCGGGAGACGCAGGCGGCGATGGCGTCGCGGACGAGGAGCCGGACGGCGGCGACCAGGCCGGCGGCGCCCTCGGTGGCGGCGGCGAGGGTGTCCGCGCCCTGGGCGAGCCCGGTGACGGCCCGGTGCTGCTCGGCGGCCCAGGCCCGGTAGGCGGGGCCGGCGCTGCCGCCCCAGCCGGCGACCTCGGTGCGGACCGCGTGGGTCAGTTCGGCGGCGTCGGCGCGCAGCGAAGCGGCGACGTTGCGCCAGGTCCGGGCGTGCGCGGTGATCTGCGCGGGGTCACCGGCGAGCCAGTCCAGGGCCTCGCTGAGCGGTCTGACGTGCTCGATGAGCCAGGCGATGCCGTACTGGAGCAGGGCACCTACCGGGTCGGACACGAGGGCGAGGGCGTCCAGGCCGGCACTGACCACGCCGAGGCTGCCGTCGATCCAGTTGCCGGTGCGGACGCCCTGGGCGATGAGGTCGATGTCCTCGCAGATCCAGATCCCGGCCCAGGCGGTGGGGCCGGCGGACGACGGGGTGGCGACCAGCGGGTTGCCGGTCACCGGCGGTCCCGTAGCCGGTCGAGCTGCCGGGCGGCCCGGGCGTCGGCGGCCCGGTAGCCGTCGGCGCCGGACCGGAGTTTTCCGGCGGTGTCGCGGACCGAGCGGGCGGCGGTGCCGACACCGTCGACCAGGGTCCGCTGGAGGTCGGCGAGCAGCACCGGCATGATCGCGCAGAGCTGTCCGTACGCGTCGGTGTCGAGCTGGACGTGTTGGCCGGCCCGGCGGGCGGTGTCGAGGCTGTCGGCGCAGCGGTCCAGGTGGGCGGCGTGGGTGGTCAGGTCGTCCGGGTCGACCCGGATGTGGTCACCGGCCGGCATCCGGTGTGCCCTGGCCGGGGTGGAGCCGCTGCCGGTGCGACTCGATGATCGCCCGGGCGGTCGGGTCGTCGGGGCCGAGGCTGCGGGTGGTGGCCTCGGTGATCCGTCGCAGCAGGTCGGCGCGGGCGGCGCGGCTGGTCGCCATGATCTGCCGGGCGGTGTGGGTCGCGCTGTGCTGCCGGGTCTGTTCGTCCAGCCGCAGGTCGACCAGCAGGCCGGTGGGGTCGACGGTGACCTCGACGGTCCGGTCGGGACTGCGGGCGGTGCCGGTCAGGGCCTGCACCTGCGCCGCGAGCTGCCTCGCCCGCTCCGCCCGGTCGGTGAACGATGCTTCCCACTCGTCCAGTCGACGGGCCGTCGCGTCCAGCGCCGCCTCGTCCGCCCACATCCCACCCTCCCCGGGGAGCACCGGCCACGGCCGCGCCGACACCGTGCCTGACAATGCCGCGAGCTCCGGTGACCGGCAGACCGTGATCACCGACAGGCTATCAACCGGTCACTCCGCGGAGTGTCCCCTGGTATCGATAAATGCTGATGCAGTGTGGCGTTCGCGCCCTCGGGGCCGGCGGTGGCCCAGCTCACCGCCGCTACCGGGCCCGGACGTCGCGCCGGTCCGGTCCGGGTGCGTAGAGTTCCCGGGTCGGGCCGGCGGTCGGCCCCGGAGGCCAGGGCGGGACGATAGCGGACATGACGGTGGACAACGTCGGACAACCGGGCGACGCCGACGGCCGGGGGCACGGGCCCGGCGGCCCGGGGGTCGACCAGGACGAGTTGGCGGTCGCCCTGCGCGTCTTCGCGGCGTTGGAGTCGCTGCCCAGCGACCATCCGGACGTGGTGCGGGTGCAGCGGGCCACCGCCCGGCTGTTCAAGATGGTCAAGCAGCGCCGACGCGAGGAGCGGCGGGAGGCCGTGCTCGCCCACGACCGCGCGGTCACCGCCGCCACCGCCACCGGCGCACCGGGCCGGATCGACGACGAGACCAGGGGCATCCCGCTCGCCTCGCCGACCGCCGGGGACAGCGCCGGTACGCTGATCAACCCGCGCGGCTGCTACATCTGCAAGACCCGCTACCGCCAGGTCGACGCGTTCTACCACCAGCTCTGCCCCGACTGCGCCACCCTCAACCGGCAGCGCCGCGACGCGCGGTGCGACCTGACCGGACGGCGGGCGCTGCTCACCGGGGGACGCGCCAAGATCGGCATGTACATCGCGCTGCGGCTGCTGCGCGACGGCGCGCACACCACGATCACCACCCGGTTCCCGCACGACGCGGTCCGTCGGTTCACCGCCATGCCGGACAGCGCCGACTGGCTGCACCGGCTGCGGGTCGTCGGCATCGACCTGCGCGACCCCGCCCAGGTGGTGGCGCTGGCCGACGCGGTGGCCGCGCAGGGTCCGCTGGACATCCTGATCAACAACGCCGCCCAGACGGTACGCCGCACCCCCGGCGCGTACGCCCACCTGGTCGCCGCCGAGGCGGCGGCGCTGCCCGAGGGTCCGCTGCCGGAGCTGCTCACCTTCACCGGCGGCCGGGGGGTCACCCTGGCGCTGCCGGACGGCACCCTGCCGGCCCCCACCATCGCCCCGCACGCCCTGACCGCGCTGGCGTTGACCGGCCGGTCCGCCACGCCGGAGCGGATCGCCGCCGCGACCGCCGTCGACGCCGGTGGGCTCGCCCCCGACCTCGGGGACACCAACAGCTGGGTGCAGCGGGTGCACGAGGTCGACCCGGTCGAGCTGCTCGAGGTGCAGCTGTGCAACGTGACCGCCCCGTTCGTGCTGGTCAGCCGGCTCCGGCCGGCGCTCGCCGCAGCCCCGACCGGGCGGGCGTACGTGGTGAACGTCTCGGCGATGGAGGGGCAGTTCGCCCGGGGCTACAAGGGGGCGGGACATCCCCACACCAACATGGCCAAGGCGGCGCTGAACATGCTGACCCGCACCAGCGCCGAGGACATGCGGGCCGACGGCATCCTGATGACCAGCGTCGACACCGGATGGATCACCGACGAGCGCCCGCACCCGACGAAGATGCGCCTCGCCGACGAGGGTTTCCACGCCCCGCTGGACCTGGTCGACGGCGCGGCCCGGGTGTACGACCCGATCGTCCGGGGCGAGCGGGGCGAGGAGCTGTACGGCTGCTTCCTCAAGGACTACGCGCCCTGCGCCTGGTGACCGGCGTGGGGTGACCCCGGTGGGCGGGCCGCGACGGCCGGACCCGGCACGTGGTCGGGCCGAACCGGGTGGCCCGGGGGGTCAGCCCTGCGCGGTGGCCGACGGGAGGGCGCTGCCGCCCTGGGGCGCCTCACCGGCCATCAGCCGGGCGATCTCCGCCCGGTCGGCCGCCGACGGCAGTCCCCACTGCGGCCGGTAGCCGTAGACCTCCCGCAGCGGCCGGGCGGAGGTCCGGCCGTCGAGGATCTCGACCGCGTCGGTGTCGATCAGCCCCGGGTGCTCCACCCCGCACGCCTCGGCGACCTTGACCAGGTCCCGGCGCAGGGTGCCGATGTAGTTCGCCGCCCGCACCGACTTGCGGGCCGGGTCCAGACCCCGGGCGAGCCAGGCGTTCTGGGTGGCGACACCGGTCGGGCAGGTGTCGGTGTGGCACTTCTGCGCCTGGATGCAGCCGATCGCCAGCATCGCCTCCCGGCCCACGTTGACCAGGTCGCAGCCGAGCGCGAACGCCACCACCGCGTTGTCCGGCAGACCCAGCTTGCCCGCGCCGACGAACACGGTCTGCTCGTGCAGCCCCCGCTCGGCGAAGGTCCGGTAGACCCGGGCGAAGCCCTGCTGGAACGGCAGCGACACCGAGTCCGTGAAGATGAGCGGCGCGGCGCCGGTGCCGCCCTCGCCGCCGTCGACGGTGACGAAGTCGACACCCCGCCCGGTGTCCCGCATCAGCGTGGTCAGCTCCTCCCAGAACCCCAGGTCGCCGACGGCGGACTTGATCCCGACCGGCAGCCCGGTCTCGGCGGCCAGCAGCTCCACCCAGTCCAGCAGGCTGTCGCAGTCGGAGAACTCGGCGTGCCGGGACGGGCTCACGCAGTCCCGACCCGGTTCGATGCCCCGGGTGGCGGCGATCTCGGCGGACACCTTCGCCCCCGGCAGCAGCCCGCCCAGGCTGGGCTTCGCGCCCTGGCTGAGCTTGATCTCCAGGGCGCGCACCGGTGCGCCGGCGACCAGGTCACGCAACCGGGCGAGGTCGAACCTCCCCCGGGCGTCCCGGCAGCCGAAGTACGCCGTACCGAGCTGGAAGACCAGCTCACCACCGTGCCGGTGGTACGGCGACAGCCCGCCCTCGCCGGTGTTCTGCAGGCAGCCGGCCAGCGCGGCCCCCTGGTTCAGGGCGCTCACCGCGTTGCCCGACAGCGAACCGAAGCTCATCCCGGAGATGTTGACCACCGAGGCGGGGCGGAACGCCCTGGCCCGGCCGCGTGCCCCGCCGAGCACCTTCGCCGCCGGCAGCCGCACGTCGTGTCCGGCGGTCGGGACCGACGACGGGACGGTCCGGGCGAAGGTGCGGTGCTTGATGATCGGGTAGCCGGGGCTGCGTTCGATGTCGTTGTCGGTGCCGAAGCCGAAGTAGTTGTTCTCCTGCTTGGCCGAGGCGTAGATCCAGCGCCGCTGGTCCCGGGTGAACGGCCGCTCCTCGTCGTTGCCGGCCACGATGTACTGCCGCAGTTCCGGCCCGATCGCCTCCAGCAGGTAGCGGGCCCGTCCCACCAGCGGGAAGTTGCGGAGCAGCGCGTGGTCGCGCTGGAGGACGTCCCGGGCGGCGAGGCCGGCGACGGCGGCGGCGATCACGGGTACGGTGCGGTTGGCCCACGTCATGCCGGCCACACTCCCCGTTGCCGCCGCCGCCCAAACGGCCCGTCCGCGCGGCGCGCGGTTCAGCGGTGGTGGAACGACTGCCGGACGACGCCGCCGACCAGGGCGCACCAGGTGCCGGTGGGAACCCGGCCGGTGCGGGGCAGCCCGTGCAGCGTCTGGATGTCCTGCACGGCCCGGCGGGTGGCGTGGTCGTACGTGCCGGTGACGGTGACCTCGGCGTAGCCCTTCCAGTTCAGGATGAACTGCACCGCCTGCACCGGCAGCCCGGTGGCGTTCCAGTCCAGTTCCGGGACGAGCGTTTCCCAGGTGGGGCCGGTCAGGGTGGCGTCGACGTCGACCGGGATGCCGTTGCGGGCCTGCCAGTCGGCGATCGCGGCGATGGTGGCGGCGTCGAAGGTGCCGTTCGGGGTGACCGGGTAGCCCCGGTGGGCCAGCAGGTACTGGGCGACCTGGACGGCGGGGGAGCTGACGAAGCGCCACAGGTCGGGCCAGCGGCGGGCCGGTACGTCGGTCAACCGGGTGCCGAGCCGCCGGAAGACCCGTCGGCGCACCCCGGGGAAGAGCCGGTAGAACTGCGCGCCGGGGCAGAGGGTGGTGCGGAAGTCCCAGTGGCCGAAGATGTCGTGGGCGTGCAGCCCGTACTGCCGGCAGACGGTGGTGCAGAGCCGCACCAGCGAGTCGAGCAGTTCCTGCGGCGGGGTGTCGGTGACGTAGGTGCCCTCGTTCTCGATGCCGATGGCCCGGCCGTTCTCGCCGGGGCAGTGCGCCGAGACCATCTGCCGGTCGCCGGCCCGCAGCCGGTCCAGGCTGCCGTGCCGTCCCTCCAGGACGTACCCGCCCCGGCTGACGGTGAAGTGCTGCCCGGTGTCGGACCAGCCGTTGCCGTCCATGTGCAGGTCCTGGCAGTCGTGGGCCAGCTTGACCGCCTGCTCCCGGGACTGGTCGGTGACGTTCGGGAAGGCCATGTGGTGCACGATGATCTTGTTGGTGGGGATCGTGCTGACCGACAGCGGGTCGGCCGGCGGCCGGGCGCCCCACCCGGCGCAGTCGATGATCCAGTCCAGGTCGGCCCCGGGCGCCGCCGCCGCGGGGGACGGAAGGGCCAGGTCGGACCCGACGACCGCGACGGTGGCCGCGCCGAGGCCGGCCCGCAGCAGGGTACGGCGGTCGAGTGCGGGGCGTACGGCGGGCATGGCGGCTCCTCGGCGACCGGCGGCGGCACCGCCGGCGAAGGTGAAGACGATCTCCAGCGGGTGCACGTGAAGTGGAGGATATTGTCACCACGCCGGTCGGCGCTAGGGGGCAGCATCGATCGATATCGTGCCGCCGGCCCGGTCCGTGCCGCCGGCCCGCCCGTCCGAGCGCCGGTTGGCCCGGCACCGGATCACCCGCGTCACCGGCCGTCGGGGTGGGTCAGTCGGCCGTGGCGAAGTGGTCGAGGGCGGCCAGCAGGTGCCGGCGGGTCGCCGCGGTGCCGAAGTGGCCCGCCTCCTCGACCAGGTGCAACCGCGAGCCCGGCCACGCCCGGCGCAGCTGCCACGCGGTGACCGGTGGGCTGCCCAGGTCGACCCGGCCGTGGATCAGCACCCCCGGGATCCCGGCCAGCCGGCCGGCGTCGCGGATCAGCTCACCCTCGGTCAGCCAGGCCCCGTGCGAGAAGTAACGGGTGCAGATCCGGACCATGGCGATCCGGTCCGCCGACGGCCGGTCGCCGTACGGGTTGCCCACCCCCTCGGTGGAGACCAGCGCGTCCTCCCAGGCGCACCAGTCCAGCACGGCGCGCTCCCGTACCGCCGGGTCCGGGTCCTCCACCAGCCGGGCGTACGCGCCCACCACGTCGTCGTCCGGGCCGACACCGCCCCCGGCGAGGAACCGTTCCCACTCCCGGGGGAAGTACCGGCCGACGCCCCGGTAGAGCCAGTCGATCTCCGACCTGCGGGTGGTGGTGACGGCGGCGATGACGATTGCGGACACCCGCTCCGGGTGCCGCTGCGCGTACGCCAGCAGCAGCGTCGAGCCCCACGAACCGCCGTGCAGCAGCCACCGGTCGACGCCGAGGTGTTCCCGCAGCCGCTCCATGTCGGCGACCAGGTGCGCGGTGGTGTTGTGCCGCAGGTCGGTGGCCGGGTCGGCGGCGTGCGGGGTGCTGCGCCCGCAGTTGCGCTGGTCGAACAGGACCACCCGGTAGCGGGTCGGGTCGAAGTTCCGTCGGGGCCAGGGGCCGCAGCCAGAGCCCGGTCCACCGTGGACGACCAGCGCGGGCCGACCGGCGGGGTTGCCGCACACCTCCCAGTAGACCCGGTTGCCGTCGCCGACGTCGAGCAGCCCGTGGTCGTACGGCTCGATCGGCGGGTACCGCTCGTCCATCGGTGGCCTCCCCGGGGCGTGGGATACGTCAGCACCGCCACCCTACGGCCGGGCGGGTCACCACCGTCGCCGCCCACCGGGCCGGCGGCGGCCCGGCCGCCGGGGCGTCGACAACGCCCGGGTGACCGGAACTATTCTCCGGGGACGGACGTCCGGACGCGAGGAAACAACCGTTGCGCCGATGGACCGCAGCTCGCCCCGGGTAAGAATGATCAGTGTGGCCCTGACCTGTGACCAGTCCCGGCGGACCGGAAAGGCCGGCGGGTGACCGGCGACTGGCGGTTGTCCGGCTACACCCCGGTACGGCAGCTCGGCGCGGGTGCGTCCGGCCGGGTGCTGCTCGCCACCCACGACGCCACCGGCACCCCGGTCGCCATCCGGTACCTGCCCGCGGCCCTCGGCGACGACCCCGCCTTCCGGCTGGCCTTCCGGGAGCAGGCGCGACTGCTGGTCGACGTGGACGCCCCGCACGTCTGCCGCCTCTTCGAGTACGCCGAGTCGCACGCCGCCGCGGCGATCGTGACCGAACTCGTCAACGGTGTGACGCTGCGTCACCTGCTGCGTGCGCACGGCCCCACCGGGCCGGAGGCCGCGCTCCGGGTTCTCAAGGGTTCCCTCGCCGGGCTCGCCGCCGCGCACGCCCGGGGCGTGGTGCACCGCGACCATCGCCCGGAGAACGTCCTGGTCGGGGTGGACGGCCGGACCAAGCTCACCGGCTTCGGCCTCGCCCCGACCCCCGGTGGCGGCCACGGCGTCCCGCGCCACCTGGCCCCCGAACAGTGGACCGGCGCACCCGCCGAGCCGGCCGGCGACATCTACGCCGCCACCGCCACCTTCTTCGAGTGCCTCACCGGACGGCCACCCTACGACGGCCCGGACCTGGCCACCCTGCGCGCCCAGCACGCCGCCGCGCCGGTGCCGACCGGGCCGACCCCCGCGCCGCTGCACGACCTGCTCCGGCACGGGCTGGCCTGGTGCCCGGCCGACCGGCCCCAGCCCGCCGAGATCTTCCTCGCCGAACTGGAGCACACCGCCGCCCGTTCGTACGGCGGGGACTGGGAGGAGCGCGGGCGGCGTCAGTTGGCCGAGCGGGTCGCGCTGCTCGCCGCGTCCCTCCCCTTCCCCGACGGCGTCCCGGTGCCCGCCGCCGTCAGCGTCGCGACCGAACCCCACGCCACCCGTCGGGGTGGCACCCGCAGCGCCCTGGTCGGGGTGGGGCTGACCGCGGTCCTGCTGACCGGCGTCGTCGGGGTGACCTACGCGGCCCGCCGACCCGGGCCGGTCACCCTCGCCGACGGCACCGCCGTGCCGGGGGCGACCGCCGCCGCCACCCGCAGCGCGGCCCCGCTCGCCGCCGCGCCGGCGATCACCGTCGTGCCGCCGGAGCCGAGCCGCAGCCCGACCCCGGCGGCCACCACCACCGACCCGGCACCCACCACCACCCCGAGCCGGCCCACCGCCGCGACCACCACCCGGGGACGCACCCCGGGCCCCACGCCGGCGGCGACGCCTGTCAGCCCGCTGCTGCCCCCCGACATGTTCGCGCCCACGGTGTCCGCGGTGGACGCCAGCTCGGCCATCGTGGAGCCGCAGGGCTGCCCCGAGACGGTCACGTCGACCACGGTCACCGCCAGGGTGGTCGACGACCGGGCCGGCGGCGACCTGCTCCGGGTGGTGTTCCGCTACACCCTCGACGGGGTGGTCCGCACGGTCGGGATGGACCAGACCGCCCCGGACACCTTCCGGGGCACCCTCGGTGACCTGCCGGTGCCCGCGTCGGTGACCAGGATTCCGGTCGAGGTCATCGCCGTCGACGACGCCGGCAACGCCTCCGCGCCCGCCGGCCCGATCGTGGTGTCGCTGCTGTCCACCTGCACCTCGGGCTGAGCGCCGGGGTTTCCGGCGTCCCGGCCGCGGGTAGCTTCGGGGGTCGGCCAAGCTGACGGTGGAGGACGACGGATGACGGACAATTTCGGCGACGCGGTGGGCGACGCGGTGCGGGCGGTGCTGCTCTTCCTGCCCAAGGCGGTCGCCTTCGTGGCGATCCTGGTGGCGGGTTGGCTGGTCGCCAAGGCCGTCCGCAAGATCGTCGACAAGGTGCTGGAACGGGTGCGCTTCGACCGGGCGGTCGAGCGGGGCGGCATCAAGACCGCCCTGGCCCGCTCCCGCTACGACGCCAGTGACATCGTCGCCAAGCTCGCCTACTACGGGGTTCTGCTGGTGACCCTGCAACTCGCCTTCGGCATCTGGGGGCCCAACCCGATCTCCGACCTCATCGCCGGGGTGATCGCCTGGCTGCCGCGCGCCTTCGTGGCGATCGTCATCGTGGTCGTCGCCGCCGCGATCGCCAACGCCGTGAAGGACATCATCAGCAGCGCGCTGGGCGGCCTGTCCTACGGCCGGGTGCTGGCCAACATCGCCTCGGTGTTCATCCTCGGACTGGGGGTCATCGCCGCGCTCAACCAGATCGGCGTCGCCACCGCGGTCACCACGCCGGTCCTGGTCGCCGTGCTCGCCACCGTCGGCGGCATCCTCGTCGTCGGGGTCGGTGGCGGGTTGATCCGCCCGATGCAGGCCCGCTGGGAGTCCTGGCTGACCCGCGCCGAGCAGGAGTCCCGCACCATCGCTGCCCATGCCCGGGCGTACCAGGCGGGCCGGCGGGACGTCGAGGCCCGACTGAGCCCGCAGCCGCCGGCCGGACCCACCGCGTCGCCCGCTGCCGGGGTGACCGCCCCGCCGACGGCGCTGGACGACGACGCCGAGCGGACCCAGGTCGTGCCCCGTCCCGACGAGGCGGAACTCACCCAGGTCCTGCCCCGCGCCGACGATGCGGAGCGGACCCAGGTGGTGTCCCGCCCCGCCGACGCCACCCCGGCCGTGGCCGCCGACGGCACCGACCCGGTCGCCGCCCCGAAAACCGTGGTGCCGCGACAGGCCGGGTCGGCCGACGGGTCCACCACGGACAGCGACGCCACCATGGTCATCCCCCCGCTGGACCCCGAACCGCCCCGACGCTGACGGTGGCCGGGCCGGTGGGGGAGCCTGCGCGTCGGTCGCGCCGAGGCGGCACGCGCCGGCGGCCGCCACCGACGGACACGTGGTGGCGGTCCCGGCGGCGGGCGTGCCGTGCCTGCGGAGGCTAACCGGGGCCGTCGGGCAGCGCGTCGAGGTAGACCCAGCCGCCGTCCTCCCGGACGAACCGGCTGTGCTCGTCGACCGTCCCGGGCCGCCCGGCGGCCCGGTAGTGGGCGCGGAACGCCACCGTGCCGGCGCTGTCGAGCAGGCCACCGCCGGTGCGCTCGAGGATCTCCAGCCGGGTCCACCGTTGGGCGGGATCGAGTCGCAGCCGCGCCGGCCGGGTGCTGGAGTGCCAACTCCGCAGCAGGTAGTCGGGATCGCCGACGGCGAAGGCGCTGAACCTCGAGCGCATCAGCGCCTCGGCCGTGCCGGCGGTGCCGTCGCCCCGGTGCAGCGGTCCGCAGCAGTCGGGGTACGGCAGGCCGGTGCCGCACGGGCAGGCCGGTGGGGTGCCGCCACGTCGGCGGGGTGCAGTCTTCGCCACGGTGCCCATCCTGCCGGACGCCCGGAACCGACGACCGGCCCGGCCCGGCCCGGCCCGGCCCGGGCCGCGTCGCCCGCCGCTGGGTGTCCTGGGCGCGGGTACGCGGAGAGGTCGTCGCGGGTGGTGATCCGGTCGGCGCGGCCGCCGACGGTGCGGTGGTGGGCGGCGGCCCCGACGGTCAGCCGACCGCGGTGGCCCGGACGACGATGTTGTCGGAGTAGTCGCCGGACCGCTCGTCGAACCGCCCCCCGCAGGTGACCAGCCGCAACGTCGGTCCCGGTCCGCCCGGACCGTAGACCAGCCCGGTGGGGAAACTCCGCTTCGGGTACGCCCCGACACCGTCGACGGCGAAGGTGACCGTCCGCCCGTCGGCGCGGGTGACCCGGACGGTGTCGCCGGGGCGCAGCCGGCCGAGCGCGAAGAAGACCGCCGGTCCCTCCCGGGTGTCGACGTGTCCGACGAGGACGGCGTTGCCCGCCTCGCCGGGGCTGACGCCGGGGCGGTACCAGCCGGCGACGGCGGGGCGGTCCAGGGGCGGCACCTCGAGGACGCCGTTCGGGTCACCGGCCACCGGCACGAGGTCGGCGTGCACCCCGATGCCCGGGATGTCGAGGCGTACCGGGGTGGACCGGGGTAGTGGCGGGATCGGCGAGCGGCTGCCGTTGCCGCCGCTGACGTCGATGCTCGGCTGGGGTGGTCCGACCGGACCGACGGTCAGCCCGGCGGCGAGCAGGGCGATCCCGGTGGTGCCGCTGACCGCGACCGCCGCGATCGCGGTGCGGGTCCGGGCTGCCCGTTCGCGTACGCCCATCGCCCGTCCTCCCCGACGTCCGATGTGGTCGGGGTGCCCGTACCGGTCCGTGCCGGTGCGGGCACCCGTCCCAGGGATGGTGTGTCCCGTCGGCGGGCGACGCCGGTCACGGCCGGGTCGTCGGCGCCGACTGCGTGGTCAGGCGACGGTGGATGCCGCCCGGCGTCGGCGGCGCAGCAGGACGGTCGCGCCGAGCGCCGCCGCGCCGGCGAGCGCGCCACCGGCGGCCAGGAGGCCGGTGTTGTCGGTGCCCCCGCCGCCACCGGCGGGGGCCGCGCCGATCGGGGTGACGGCGAAGGTGGCGCTCCCCGCCGAGCTGCCGTCGCCGCAGGTGGCGGCGACGGTGTAGGTGCCGAGGGTGAAGCCGGCGGTGAAGAGTTCGGCGCTCAGCCCGCCACCCGCCGCGGCGGTGGTGGAGCGGACGTTCTGGTCCCGGTCCGGGCCGGTGACCCGGAAGATCACGTCACCCGATTTCGGATTGCAGGTGGTCGCGGTGAGCACGACCGTTCCGCCGACCGGGGTGGAGGCCGGCGACACCGTGGTGTCCGCGAGCGCGGCCGTCGGGAGCAGGAGCGTGCCGAGTCCCACGCCGAGCGCCGTCGATACGAGAACCTTCTGTGCCTTCATAGCGTCTTCCCTCACTTTTCGTCCGCTGTCTGCGTGGGACGTCGTTCGGGTGGCCAACTCCGTAACTAGCACCGGTGTGCCCAACACTAGGAGGGTTGGCCCCTCGTGCCGGGCTGAATGAGAAATCTTCGTTGCCGTCACGTGTTTTCCCCTGCGCTGCCGAGCGGTGGGAACGCCCGGACAGGACGGACACCGGACCATTCGACGCCGTGGCCGGATCGTCCGGAAAGCTGCTTGCGGGTCCGACCCTGGTGCGTGGTCAGTCCGCCCACCCCACAACCCAGCCTCCTAGGATGCCTTACGCGACGTGCGCCCCACCCCGGAGACCGCACCCGACCCACGGGGGAGCTACGCCCCTCCCGCCACGACCGGCTGTCCGACGACCACCATCCCTGCGCGGGAGCGCCCGCCGGGGTCAGCGGCGGCGGGCCTGGAGGGTGTACGTCTGGGGGAGCCGCCACGGACGTTCCGCCAGCCGCCACTCGCCGTGCTCGTCGCGGACCTGCCGCCCCGGAACGGCGTCCCAGGGGGCGCTGTCGTGCTCGCGCAGCATGGTCAGCTCCAACCCCGCGTCGAGCAGGGCGGTGACGACCTCACCGAGACCGTGGTTCCATTCGTGGGTGGTGTTGTTCGTGAAGGTCGCCTCGGTGCTCACGTAGGTGCCGTCGCCCTGCCACACCAGCGGTTCGGCCCGCTCGAAGTACGGGTGTTCCACCGTCAGCAGGCCGTCGGGGCGGGTCTCGTCCAGCGCCCACAGCATCGGGTGCCCCTCGCGCAGGAACAACCGCCCACCGGGGCGCAGCAGGGCGGCGACCACACCGGCCCAGCGGCGGACGTCCGGTAGCCAGCACAGCGCACCGATGCCGGTGTAGACCAGGTCGAAGCCGCCCGTGCCGAGGACGTCGGGCGCGTCGTAGACGTCGGCCTGGACGAAGTCGACGGCCGCGCCGGTTCGGGCGGCCAGCAACCGGGCCTGGGCGAGGGACTCGCCGGAGAAGTCGAGCCCGGTCATCCGCGCGCCGAGGCGGTGCAGCGACACGGTGTCGGTGCCGATGTGGCACTGCAGGTGCACACCGCGCAGCCCGGCCACGTCACCCAGGCGGGGCAGGTCGAACCGCACCACCTCGCTGAGGTACGCCGGGTCGGCGGTGAAACGGTCCACGGCGTAGTCGGGCGAGGCGGCGTGCGCGGCGGCCCGGTCGTCCCAGTTGGCCCGGTTGAGCGCGCGGTAGTCGGTGTCGGGCCGGTGCTCGCCCTGGTCGTCGTCGGTCACCGGCTGACCGTGCCAGATGCCGGGTGCCCGTTCAACGGCAATTCGCGTCACCGTGACCCGTGCCGGCCCGCCGGGTGACCGGCCGTCGGGGGTGGCTCAGCCCGGCGCGGGGTCGGTGACCCAGCCGGTGACCAGCACCAGACCGGTGGGACGGTGCACGGCGAGGAAACCGAACGGCCGGTCGACGTCGAAGCACCAGCGTCGGCGGCGGACCGTGGCACGGGGCGCCGCGCCACCGGCCCGCAGGCTGATCGCGGTGACCGCCGCGGCGCGCAGGCCGGTGGCGGTGAACTCGGCCATGGCGCTCTGCCGGGCGGCCGAGACGGACAGCCGGGGACTGACGTCGGGGAAGTGGTCGCCGTCGCGGGCGGCGGTGGCCAGGCCGAACAGGTCGGCGTGGTGGAGCAGGTCGTGGTCGCCGGTCACGGTGAACCCGACGGTGCGTACCAGCAGCTCCGGCCGGTCGTCGGAGGCCTCGACGGTCTCCTGGGTGACGCCGGGTCCGACCGCCGGGGGCAGCGTCGCGGGGTGGTCGAGGGCGCCGAGCGCGGCCGGTAGCACCCGGGCCGGCGGCTGCCCGGTCGGGCCGAGGACGAGCAGCACGTCGACGTCGGCCGTCCCGGTGACGGTGAGCAGGCTGACCGCTCCGATGGCGGTGCCGGCCACCCGGAGCGCGGCCGGATCCCCGCCGGGCCGGTGCAGGCCGGCGAGCCGGCGGCCCTGCCACGGCCCGGTCGTCGGCTCGGATCGGGCCGGCCGGAACGGGGTGGCCCAGTCGACGAGCACGGTCAACGCGTTGGCCAGCACCAGTGCGGTGCCCGCGCCGACCGGGACCGGCATCCGGTCGATCAGACCGTCGGTGTGCCGGTGCGCCCACCGGTCGAGCAGCGGCTGGTCGACCGCCGGGTCGCCGGTCAGCTCGCCCCGGATCGAGGCGTCCAACCCGGTGCGCCACCGGGGCCCGAGCGGCAGGCCGGCGCGGGACCAGAAGCCGGTGGCCAGTCGGGTGGTGGGGGAGTCGACCGGTGGCTGGGGGACGGGGGCGACGGCGCGCAGCTCGTCGCGGGCCGGGCCGGTCGCGTACCGGGCGAGCAGGTCGAGCAGCGGGTACAGCCCGGCGCCGGACAGGACGGTCTGCCGGTCGTCCAGGCGGGACGCCCAGTGGGCGGTGAGGACGTTGGCGGGCGGGCTCATGGGGCGGCAGGGTACCCGGCTCGGCGTGCCGCCGTCCGGTGCCGCTCCCGGTGGAGCCGCCCGTGTGGTGCCGTTCCCGGTCGGGGTGCCACCCCGCCGACCCACGGGTGGCCCGGCGGGGTGGGGTCCGTGCCGGTGGTGTCCGGTGGTGTGACAGCGTGACCGGGTGAGCGTGCGCGTACCGGTCGACGTGGACCTGGCCGTCGTCGGTGGCGGTGGGGCCGGTTCGCTGGTCCTCGCCGCGCTGGCCCGGCACGCGCCACCGGGGCTGCGGGTCGCCGTGGTGGATCCGGTGCGCAAGCGCGGCCAGGACCGCACCTGGGCGTTCTGGGGCACCCCCGGTGGTGACCTGGAGCCGATGCTCAGCGCGAGCTGGTCGCGGGTGGAGGTGACCACGCCGGCCGCCGCGCGGGTGCTGGACCTGGCCCCCCTGCGGTACGCGATGCTGCGTTCCGCGCCGCTGTACGAGCGGGCCGCCGAGGCGGAACTGCGGCTCGGTGCGGCCCGGTACGACGCGGCGGTGGGGGCGCTCGACGACGACGGCACGTCGGTGACCGTGCGGGACACCGACGGGCGGGTGGTGCTGCGGGCCGGGTGGGTGCTGGACTCGCGTCCCCGCCCGCCCCGTCGGCCCGGCCGGACGTCCTGGTTGCAGCACTTCCGGGGCTGGTGGTTGGAGTCGGCGACCCCGGTGTTCGATCCGGGGCGGGCGGTGCTGATGGACTTCCGCACCCCGCAGCCGGCCCGGGGGGTGTCGTTCGGTTACGTGCTGCCGGTCAGTGACCGGTTCGCCCTGGTCGAGTACACCGAGTTCTCCCCGGCGGTGATCTCCGACGCGGAGTACGACGCCGGGCTGCGCGGTTACGCGGGGCTGCTCGGGGTGGACCTGGCCGCGTTGCGGGTGCGGGAGGTCGAGGACGGGGTGATCCCGATGACCGACGCGCCGTTCGACCGTCGGCCGTCGCCCCGGGTGGTGCGGCTGGGCACCGCCGGTGGGGCGACCCGCCCGTCGACCGGGTTCACCTTCTCCGCCATGCACCGGCAGGCCGGGCAGGTCGCCGCCGCCCTGGCGGCCGGTCGGCCGCCGGTGCCCCGGCCGGCGTACCCGGGGCGGCACCGGTGGATGGACGCGGTGGCGTTGCGGGCGTGGGACTCCGGCGCGGTGGGTGGTCCGGAGTTCTTCGACCGGCTCTTCGACCGGAACCCGGCGTCGCGGGTGCTGCGGTTCCTCGACGGGGCGACCGGCCCGGTGGAGGACCTGGCGGTGATGTGGTCCAGTCCGCTGCTGCCGATGACGTCGGCGGTGTGGGGCGACGCCGCCGGCCGGTTACGCGCCCGGTGGTCCCGGCGCTGAGCGGGTCGCCCCGGGCCGGTCAGGTCGCGGCGCGCACCGTGTCGCGGATCAGCACCCGCAGGCCCTCCATCGGGTCGCCGTCGTTCGCGCCGAGCCGGTTGCGGGTCGCCGCCACGGTGAGGCCCAGTCCGGGGTACGCGTAGGCGAGGCTGCCGCCGCTGCCGGAGGTGCCGAACGAGCCGTCGTCGTCGACCGTGTAGCCGAGACCGTAGGCCGTCTCCTGCCCGAACACCCATTCGACGCCCCGGACGGCCACCGTGCCGAGCTGGCGCAGCCGGTCGTCGGAGACCAGGCGTACCCCGTCGACCTCGCCGATGAGGGCGGCGAGCATCCGGGCGGCGGCCCGGGCGGTGAGGGTGCCGACGGCGGGCACGTCGGCGCGGAGCACCTCCGGTCGGCTGCCGATGGCGGCGTCGGGCCGGACGGCGGGTGGGGCGACGGCGTCGAAGTTCGGCAGGTGGGCGGAGGCGAACCGCATCAGGTCGGCCAGCCCGTGGTCCTCCAGGGTGGCCAGCCGGGGCAGGTCCGCCCCGGGCACCCCGAGGAACAGTTCCCCGGGTATGCCCAGCGGGGCGGCGACGTCCTCGGCCAGCACGGTGGAGATCCGTCGGCCGGTGACCCGGCGGACCACCTCGCCGACCAGCCAGCCGTACGTCCACGCGTGGTAGGCGATCCGTTCGCCGGGCGCCCAGCGGGGCACCGCGTCGGCGACCAGCGCGCACATCCGGTCCCAGTCGGTGAAGTCGGCCGGGGTGACGTCGGCGGGCAGGGCCGGCACCCCGGCGGTGTGGGTGAGCACGTGCCGCAGGGTGACGGTGTGCTTGCCGTGCCGGGCGAACTCCGGCCAGACGTCGGCGAGGCGCAGGTCGTAGTCGAGTCGGCCCTGTTCGGCGAGCACGTGCACGACGGTGCTGGTCAGGCTCTTGCCGGTGGAGGCGCTGAAGATCGGGGTGTCGGCGGTCAGTGGTCGTCCGGTGGCGGTGTCGGCGGTCCCGGCGGCCTCGTCGACGATCAGCCGGCCGTGCCGGTAGGCCGCCACCTGCACGCCGGCCTCCCGGCCCGAGTCGACCAGCGCGTCGATGGTCCTGCGGACCTCGGCCCGTAGGGCGGTTCCGGCATCGGTCATGGGGGTGCACTCTGCCAGAGGAGGGCGGGAATCCGCCGCCGGTTTCCAGCCGGTCGGGGTCGGCGCGACGACCGCCGGGACGTCGTGACCCGCCGCCCGGCGGTGGACCCGGTGTGCGGCGGCCGGGGTAGGTTCGGCGGCATGGTGGACGGGGCGGCCGGCAGGGTCGTGGAGATCTGGACCGACGGGGCGTGCAGCGGTAACCCCGGGCCGGGCGGGTGGGGTGCGCTGCTGCGCTACGGCGGGCACGAGCGGGAGTTGTGCGGTGGTGAGGCCGGCGCGACGACCAACAACCGGATGGAGCTGACCGCCGCGATCGAGGCGCTGGAGGCGTTGACCCGGCCGGCCACGGTGCGGCTGCACACCGACAGCACGTACGTCCGCAACGGCATCACCGGTTGGCTGGCGGCGTGGCGGCGCAACGGTTGGCGTACCGCGGCCGGGCAGCCGGTGAAGAACGCCGACCTGTGGCAGCGGTTGGCGGCGGCGGGTGCCCGGCACGAGGTGAGCTGGCACTGGGTGAAGGGGCACAGCGGTCACCCGGAGAACGAGCGTGCCGACGCGTTGGCCAACCGGGGGATGACGCAGGCGCGTTCGGCGGCCGGCGCGTCCCGCTGAGGCCGGTCCGCGCCGCCGCCGACCCGCACCGCGACGGTGGGCGGGGCTACTCGGTGGGCGGGTGGGCCGCTTCCTGCTCGGCGGGGTCGCCCGCGCCGGAGACCGCTGTCACGTCGTAGCCGGCGCGGCTGGTGTCGCGGGCCGACAGGTGCTCCTCGGCGGGCAGGTCGGCGAAGTCGTCGCCGGTGTCCCCGCCGTCGCCCAGCGATTCGCCCGGTGGGCGCAGCGACGCCTCGTACGCCGGCACGCCGTCCGGTTCGTCGGTGTCGGCCCGGTCGGTGCGCGGTTGCTCGGTCATAGCCGTCTTCCTGCCCGCCAGGCCGCGCCGCAAACCCGCGCACCGCACCTCGCCGGGCGGCCACCGGGTCGGCGGGTGGTGTCGTGGGCCGGCCCGCTGGGCCGTTCCACCGGCGTCGGGTCGGCGGGTCGTGTCGCCGGCCCGGCGGCGTGCGCCGAGGTCAGCGGCGCGGCCGGCGGCGGGTGGTGCCGGTGGGACGGGCGGCGGGCGGCCGGACCGGGGTGAGGGTCAGCCCGGTCCAGTGCCCGGGGCGCCGCAGTGTCGGGGGGAGGACGGTACGCCGGTCGCCGCTGGCCGCGTCGAGCTGGGACTGGTGCAGGAACAGGGTGCTGGACAGGTCCGCCCCGCGCAGGTCCGCGCCGCGCAGGTCGACGCCCGTGACGTCGGCCCGACGCAGGTCCGCGCCGCGCAGGTCGGCCCCGACCAGGCAGGCCCCGCGCAGGTTCGCCCCGTGCAGGTCGACGCCGCGCAGGTTCGCGCCGAGCAGCATCGCGCCCCGCCGGTCGACCCCGCCGGTGCCGGCGCGGGCGGTGTCGCTGGCCGCCGAGAGCAGCGGGTTGACCCTGCCCCGGTGGGCGTCCACGTCGACCGTGGCCAGTTCCGCGGGGCTGCCGGCGGCCAGGGCGTCGGTGGCGTCCCGGGCGGTGCGCAGCTCGTCGCGCAGCGGACCGGGTGGGGTGAGGGTCAGCGCCTCGGTGAGGTACCAGAGCAGTTCGTGCAGGGGCCGGGCGACGGTGAAGGCGGCGAACATGCCGGCGGCGGTGGCCGGGTCGTCGCGCCAGTCCCGCCCGGGGTAGGTGACCTGGCTGACCCGCTGGCCGGCGCCGAAGCAGTCGAACACGACGCAGCCGGGGTAGCCGCGTTCGCGCAGCTCGTCGTGGATGCCGCAGCGGGAGTCGACGCGTAGGTGGGGGCAGGGCTGGCCGGCGGGTTTGGGTCGGGCGAAGTCGGCGGAGGCGGCGAAGGCGGGGGCGACGCAGCACAACCCGACGCAGCGGGCGCAGTCGCCGCGCAACCCGGTGGTTTCCGCCATGGTGTCCGCCGTCCCCCTGTCCGGTCGCCGGTGCCGGGTGCCCCCGGCGCGTGCCAGCGACCATTGTCCGCCGTCCGGTGCCGCCGTCACCGACCGGGCTGCGGGTGGTCACCCGCGCGGGGAGGCGGGCACCGGCCGGGACGGGTGCGGGGCACCCGCGGTGCGGGGTATGGTCCGGTCACCGCCGCGGACCCCGGAGGATGCGATGGCCACCGAGCATGTCGACGTGCTCATCGTGGGTGCGGGGCTGTCCGGGGTGGGGGCCGCCTGCCACCTGCGGCGCGAGTGTCCGGGCAGGACGTACGCGGTGTTCGAGGCGCGCGGGGCGATCGGCGGCACCTGGGACCTGTTCCGCTATCCGGGTATCCGTTCCGACTCGGACATGTTCACCCTCGGCTACTCCTTCGCGCCGTGGACCGACCCGAAGGCCATCGCCGACGGTGACGCCATTCTGCGCTACGTCCGGGACACCGCCCGCCGGTACGGCGTCGAGGAGCACGTCCGGTTCCGGCACCGGGTGCTGCGCGCCGGATGGGACAGCGCCACCGCCCGGTGGACGGTGCACGCCCGCCGCGAGGACACCGCTGAGGAGGTGGTGCTGACCTGCGACTTCCTCTACGCCTGCACCGGGTACTACCGGTACGACGCGGGGTACACGCCGGCCTTCCCGGGCGTCGAACGGTACGCGGGGCGGGTGGTGCACCCGCAGCACTGGCCGGCGGACCTCGACCTCACCGGCCGGCGGGTGCTGGTGATCGGCAGCGGCGCGACGGCGGTGACCCTGGTGCCGACGCTGGCGCAGCGGGCCGGACACGTGACCATGCTCCAGCGTTCCCCCACCTACGTCCTCGCGTTGCCGTCGCGGGACCGGCTGGCCGACGCGCTGCGCCGGTGGTTGCCGGCCCGGCTGGCGTACCCGCTGGTACGGGGGAAGAACGTGCTGGTCGGGGCCGCCAGTTACCAGTTCAGCCGGCGGGCGCCGAAGCTGACCCGGTCGTTGCTGCGCCGGGCGGCGCGGCGGCTGCTGCCGGTCGGGTACGACGTGGACCGGCACTTCTCGCCCCGCTACGACCCCTGGGACCAGCGGCTCTGTGTGGCCCCCAACGGTGACCTGTTCGCGGCCCTGGCCGCCGGTCGGGCCTCGGTGGTCACCGACACCGTGGATACGTTCACCCCCGCCGGTGTGCGGCTCGGCTCCGGCGACGAGCTGGCCGCCGACGTGGTGGTCACCGCCACCGGGCTGCGGCTGCTCGCCCTCGGGGGGATGACGCTGAGCGTGGACGGTACCGACGTCGATCCGGGGCGGACGGTGGCGTACAAGGGGATGATGCTCTCCGGGGTGCCGAACTTCGCGTTGACCGTCGGCTACACCAACGCCTCCTGGACGTTGAAGGCCGACCTGGTCGCCACCTACGTCTGCCGGCTGCTGCGCCACCTGGACGCCACCGGTCAGCAGGTGGTCACCCCGGTCGCGCCGGCCGACGGCGAGCTGTCGCCGCTGATCGACCTGCGGTCCGGGTACGTGGTGCGCAGCCTGCACACGCTGCCCCGGCAGGGGGCGCGGGCACCGTGGCGGCTGTATCAGAACTATCCCCGGGACGTCCTGCTGATGCGGTACGGCCGGCTCGTCGACGAGGGGGTGCGGTTCTCCCGGGCGACCGCCGGGGCTCCGGCCGGCTGACCCGGCGCACCCCCGTTCCCCGTCCCGCCCCCCGCAGCAAGGAGACCGTGTGCGTAGCTTCGACTTCACCGCCGGGACCGCCGTGGTCACCGGCGCCGCGAGCGGCATCGGCGAGGCGCTGGCCCACGGGCTGGCCCGGCGGGGCAGCGACCTGGTCCTGCTCGACCGCGACGGCGACCGGCTCGACGCGGTGGCCGCCGCTCTCCGGGCCGCCCACCGGGACCGTCGGGTCGAGACCCAGCTGGTCGATCTGGCCGACCTGTGCGCCACGGCCCGGGTGGCCGAGGAGATCCGCGCCCGGCATCCCCGGATCCGGCTGCTGGTCAACAATGCCGGGGTGGCCCTCGCCGGCCGGTTCGACCAGGTCACCATGGACGAGTTCCACTGGGTGGTCGACGTCAACTTCCGGGCTCCGGCGCAGCTCACCCATGCGTTGCTGCCGGCGTTGCGGGCCGAACCCGGCGCGCACATGGTCAACGTCTCCAGCCTGTTCGGCCTGATCGCCCCGGCCGGGCAGACCGCCTACGCGGCCAGCAAGTTCGCCCTCCGGGGTTTCACCGAGGCGTTGCGGTACGAGCTGGTCGACGAGGGGATCGGGGTGACCTCGGTGCACCCGGGCGGGGTGGCCACCCGGATCGCCCGGCACGCGCGGATCGGCAGCGGGGTGGCCCGGGAGGAGTTCGAGGCGGCGCGGCGGCAGTTCGAGCGGCTGCTGTCCATCCGGCCCGAGCGGGCCGCCGAGGTGATCCTGCGTGGGGTGCGGCGGCGACGCGGCCGGGTGCTGATCGGCTGGTCGGCGAAGCTGCCCGATCTGCTGGCCCGGGTCGCGCCGGGTTCCCACGGCCGGGTGCTCGCCGCCGGGATCCGCCTCGCGGGCGGCCCGGCCGCACCGGCCCTGGCCACCCGTGCGCCGGCCGCCGCCGAGCTGCCCACCGGGGAGGTCGCCTGAGCGGGTCCGCCGGACGGGTCAGGGTGGGCTGCCGCCCCGCTTCTCCTCCTGGGCCAGCACCGCCTCCCAGTGGTTCGGGTCGTCCCGGGCGGCCAGTTCGGCGGCCAGCCGCGGATCGGTGACCAGTGTCTCCCGGTTGCGGTGCAGGAACGCGGCGAAACCACCGGTGTACGGGCAGGCGTCGTCGCCGAGTTCCCGGTCCGGCCGGTAGCGGCAGCCGGTGCAGTAGTCGCTGATCTCGTCGATGTACCGCCCGTCCACGGCGTACGGGCGGGTGTCCACCCGGGGCAGCGCGGCGTGCTGGCTCAGGCCGAGCACCGTGGCGTTCATGATCCACCCGGTGCTGTCGACGAAGCTGCGCTGGAACCAGTCGACCAGCTCGGCCGGCCGCCAGCCACGCTGCAACGCGTGGTTGCCGAGCACCAGCAGCCGTTGGGCGTGGTGCGCCCAGCCCCGGTCGCGGACCCCGGCGAGCACGTCGGCGAGGCACCGGGCCTCCACCGCCCCGGCGTCCAGGTCGACGAACCACTGCGGCAGCGGCTCGGTCGCGGCCAGCCGGTCGCTGCCCGGGCGGGGTGGCTCGGCGTACCAGTAGAGCTGCCAGAGGAACTCCCGCCAGCCGAGCACCCCCCGGACGAACGCCTCCACCGAGGCCAGCGGGGCGTCCCCGGCCCGCCACGCCGCCTCCGCGCGCCGCACGGCCACCCCGGGGTCGAGCAGCCCGAGGTTGAACGAGGAGGAGAGCAGGCCGTGTGCCAGGATCGGATCCTCGGCGCTCATCACGTCGCCGTAGCGGCCGAACTCGGGCAGCCGGTACCGCAGGAAGTGGTCGAGCCGCCGGTCCGCCTCGGCATGGCTGGCCGGTTCGCTGCGGGGGGCGTCCCGGCCGACGAACCGGACCCCGTCGCGTTCCCACCGGTCCAGGTCGGCGCGCACCTCGGCGTCGATGTCGTCCTCGAGGACCGGCGGTGGGGGTGGGACGTCCAGGGTGTGCCCGGTGGGGGTGGCGGCCCCGCCGCCGGCCGGTGCCGGTCCGGTGAGCACACCGTGCCGTCGGGTGGCCCACCGGTAGAAGTCGACCATCCGGAGCTGTCCGCGTCGGGGCCGGTCGGCCCAGCCGGCGAAGTCGGCCCGGTCGGTGACGAAGCCCCGGGGCGGCAGGACGGTCAGCCCGGGGACGGACCGGGCGAAGTCGAGGGTCGCCCGGGTGGTCGGGTGACAGACCTCGACCGGCCCGTCGACCGACGCCAGGGCCTCCCGGAACGTGCCGGTACGCAGCAGCACCGCCCGGTCGCCGAGTTCGGCGGCGCGGTGCCGCAGGGCGCTGAGCACCAGGTGCGCCTTCTGCCGGTGCAGCCGCCGTCGCCGGAACAGCTCGCTGACCTCGACCAGCAGCACCGGTTGGCGGTCGTCGTCCAGGAAGTGCGGCCCGAGTTGATCGGCGAGCAGCCACCGGCGGGGAGACATTGGTCGATTGTGCCCAGTCGTCCGGTCACCGCGCGTGGCGGGGTCGGTCGTCGGGGTGATCGCCGGTGGTGGCCCGTCCGGTCGGTGCCGGTTGCCCCGGGTGGCAGTGGTGCGGGCCACCGGTGGCGCACCCGCCGCCGGCCCCCGGCGGCCCGGGGCCGCACCATGGCGGTATGACGGATCGTGGCACGTCGAGGCGGACGACCGTCGGGTGTGGCCGGCGGCCGCCGGCCGGGGTGGGACCGGCGGCGCGGCGGTGAGCGGCGTGCCCGGATCCGCACGCCGGGGTGCCCTGGTCTGGGCGGTGGCCGTGAACGCCTACCTGGCGGCGGTGTTCCACCGCAGTTCGCTGGGGGTGACCGGGGTGGACGCCACGGACCGGTTCGACATCAACGCCTCCGCGCTGGCGGTGTTCTCGGTGGCCCAGCTCGCCGTGTACGCGGCCATGCAGATCCCGGTCGGGGTGCTCCTGGACCGCTACGGTTCGCGTCGGCTGCTGGTGGCCGGCGGTGCGTTGATGGTGGCCGGGCAGCTCTGCTTCGCCGTCGCCACCGACGTCCGGCTGGCGGTCGTCGCCCGGGTGCTGGTGGGTCTCGGTGACGCGATGACCTTCATCAGCGTGCTGCGGATCGTGGCGTTCTGGTTCCCCGGCCGGCGCAATCCGCTGCTGGTGCAGCTCACCGGCACCTTCGGTCAGGTCGGCGCGATCCTCGGCGCGGTGCCGCTGGTGGCGTTGCTGCACCACGCCGGCTGGACCCCGGCGTTCCTGGTCGCCGCCGGGTTCGGGGCGACGGCGGTGCTGCTGGTGCTGGTCGTGGTCCGGGACGCCCCGCACGTGGGGCCGGGTGTCACCGCGATCCCCGCGCTGGCCACCGTACGCCGGGAGCTGGCCGCGGCCTGGGCCGAGCCGGGCACCCGGCTGGGCCTGTGGTCGCACTTCGTCGCCCAGTTCTCCGGGGCGGTCTTCGCGCTGCTGTGGGGCTACCCGTTCCTGGTGCAGGGGCAGGGACTGCCGCCGACCGTCGCCGCGTCCCTGCTCACCCTGATGACCGTCGGGGCGTTGCTCGCCGGCCCGCCGGTCGCCTACCTGTGCGCCCGGCACCCGTTCCACCGGTCGGTGCTGGTCTTCGCGGTCGCCGGGACCAGCGCCGGGGTGTGGGCGGTGGTGCTGGCCTGGCCGGGGCGTTCCCCGCACTGGCTGCTGGTGGTCCTGGTGCTGGTGCTGGCCCTCAACGGCCCGGGCGCGGTGATCGGCTTCGACTACGCCCGGACGTTCAACCCGGTGCACCGCATCGGCAGCGCCACCGGCATCGTCAACGTGGGCGGGTTCGTCGCCTCGATCGTGCTGGTGCTGGCGATCGGGGTGGTGCTCGACCTGACCACCCCGGCGGGGGCGACCGCCCCGCCGCTGGACGCGTTCCGCTGGGCGTTCGCCGTGCAGTACCTGCTCTGGGTGCTGGGCACGGTCCAGGTGCTGCGGTACCGCAACGCCGCCCGTCGTCGTGCCGGGGGTCCGGCAGCGGGCCGGGTGGCGGGGGCCGGACGGCGCGGTGCGCGTACCCCCGGGGGACCGGCCCGACGGTGGGGGTGACCGGCCGGCGGGCGGCGAGTCCGGCGGACCGATGGGGCGGGCGGCATGATCGCGGTAGGTTCGGCGGTGGGCGCGGACCATCCGGCCGTCGGGCCGGCAACCAGGGAGGACACAGCGTGAGCCAGGAAGTCCGGGGCATCATTTCACGGAGCAAGGGCGCTCCGGTCGAGGTCACCACCATCGTGGTGCCCGACCCGGGGCCCGGCGAGGCGGTGGTGCGGGTGCAGTCCTGCGGGGTCTGCCACACCGACCTGCACTACCGCGAGGGCGGCATCAACGACGACTACCCGTTCCTGCTCGGCCACGAGGCGGCCGGGGTGGTGGAGCAGGTGGGCGAGGGGGTCACCGAGGTCGCCCCGGGCGACTTCGTGGTGCTCAACTGGCGGGCGGTGTGCGGCGAGTGCCGGGCCTGCCGGCGGGGTCGGCCGTGGTACTGCTTCAACACCCACAACGCCGCCCAGAAGATGACCCTCACCGACGGTACCGAGCTGACTCCGGCCCTGGGCATCGGCGCTTTCGCCGAGAAGACCCTGGTGCACGCCGGCCAGTGCACCAGGGTCGACCCGGCGGCCCGGCCCGCCGCCGTGGGGCTGCTGGGCTGCGGGGTGATGGCGGGCCTCGGCGCGGCGATGAACACCGGGCAGGTCACCCGGGGCGACTCGGTGGCCGTCATCGGCTGCGGCGGGGTCGGCGACGCGGCGGTCGCCGGGGCGGTCCTGGCCGGGGCGACCACGATCGTCGCGGTGGACACCGACGGCCGCAAGCTCGACTGGGCGCGCAGGTTCGGCGCGACCCACACCGTGGACGCCTCCGCCGAGGACGCCGTCGAGGCGATCCGGGCCGCCACCGGCGGCTTCGGCGCGGACGTGGTGATCGACGCGGTGGGCCGCCCGGAGACCTGGAAGCAGGCGTTCTACGCCCGGGATCTCGCCGGTACCGTCGTGCTGGTCGGGGTGCCCACCCCGGAGATGACCGTCGAGCTGCCGCTGCCGGACGTCTTCGGCCGGGGCGGCGCGCTGAAGTCGAGCTGGTACGGCGACTGCCTGCCCAGCCGGGACTTCCCGCTGCTCACCCAGCTCTACCTGCAGGGCCGGCTCGACCTGGACGCCTTCGTCACCGAGGAGATCGCCCTGGACCGGGTGGAGGAGGCGTTCCACCGGATGCACGACGGCGACGTGCTGCGGTCGGTGGTGGTGTTCCCGTGACCGCCCGGGTCGACCACGCCGTCACCTCCGGCACGTTCTCCCTCGACGGGCAGACCTTCGACGTCGACAACAACGTCTGGGTGGTCGGCGACGACACGCAGTGTGTGGTGTTCGACGCCCCGCACGACGTGGCGGCGATCCGCCGGCTCGTCGGCGACCGCCGGGTGGTGGCGATCCTGGCCACCCATGCCCACGACGACCACGTCCGGGTCGCCCCGGAACTGGCGAAGGCCACCGGTGCGCCGATCCTGCTGCACCCCGACGACCGGGTGCTGTGGGATCTGGTGCATCCCGGTCTGGCCCCGGACGGGGAGTTGTCCGACGGGCAGGAGATCACCGTCGGTGACACGGTGCTGCGGGTGCTGCACACTCCCGGCCACAGCCCCGGCGCGTGCAGCTTCCACGCTCCGGCGCTCGGCGCGGTGTTCACCGGTGACACCCTGTTCCAGGGCGGTCCGGGGGCGACCGGCCGGTCGTACAGCGACTTCGCCACGATCGTCGAGTCGATCCGCACCCGGCTGCTCACCCTGCCGGCGGACACGGTGGTGCACACCGGGCACGGCGACGACACCAGCATCGGCGCGGAGGCTCCCCACCTCCAGCAGTGGCTGGCCCGCGGCCACTGAACCGCCGCGGCCGGGGCCGGCCCCGCCTCCGACGGTGGCTGGCCCCGGCGGGGCGGCACAAGGCGTCCCGCCCCGCCGGCCTAGGATCGGCCGGGTGACCGACGACGACCGCCCCCCGGGGGTACGCCAGCTGCGCCTGGTGGTGGAGGCCGAGGACTACGACGCGGCGGTGGCGTTCTTCCGGGACGCGCTGGGCCTGCCCGAGCAGGCCGCGTACTCCGGTGCGGGGGACGCCCGGGTGGTGATCCTGGAGGCGGGCCGGGCGACCCTGGAGATCGCCAATCCGGCGCAGAAGCGGATGATCGACGACGTCGAGGTGGGCCGTCAGGTGGCCCCGGGGCTGCGCCTGGCGTTCGAGGTGGACGACACCGCCGCGGTCACCGGCCGGCTGGTCGCCGCCGGAGCCACCGAGGTCGCCCCGCCCACCGTCACCCCCTGGCACTCGCTGAACTCCCGCCTCGACGTGCCCGCCGGCCTTCAGCTCACCGTGTTCCAGGAGTTGCGGGACCTCGACGAGCGGTCCACCGCCGACGGCTTCGGCACCGACGGCTGACGTCGGTCCGGTTCGCCCGCCCGGCGGGCCTGCCGCCGCCCACCCCCACCCCCGCTCCCGCGCGAACGGCCGGGCCGTGCCGGTTGACCGGCCCGTAACCGATGGGAAAATTCGAGTGATTTGTCCGGTATTGACCCTGCGTGTGTGACCTGTCGGTGACCCGGACCACAGCCCCGGGCGTCAGCGGCGTTTCCGGAATGCCCGACAAAGCCGGCTGGTTGTGTCCCCCATATGCCGGTCGGCACACCCGCGGCCGGCGCGGTAGATCCCCCGAGGCCCGCTCACCCCGGAGCGTGGTCGCCACGATCGAAAGGGCAACCATCGTGAAGCTGGACTTCACTCGATGGCTCCCGGCCATCGCGAAGGACCGCAGGACCGCACTGAGCATCGCCGGCGTCGCCGCCCTCGGTGGCCTGGCGTTCGGCCCGGCGGCCGTGGCCGCCCCCCTGACCACCGGCCCCCACGAGGGTGCCCGCGCCGCGATCGACCTGGCCACCGGCAAGAGCCGGGAGAGCCGCCCCGCCGAGTCCGGCCTGACCATGGGCAGCCGGACGGCCGACGTCCCCGCCGGCAAGCCGCGCACCGAGGACCTCGTCCCGCACGGGTTGGAGGGCGCCCAGTCCCGCGTCCCGCTGGACGACGCGCAGGTCGCCAACGCCAAGGCGATCATCGCCGAGGCCAAGCGGACCGGGGTGGGGGAGCGCGGCGCGGTGATCGGCGTGGCCACCTCGCTCCAGGAGTCGAAGCTGTACAACCTGGGGCACCTCGGCGCGTACAACGACCACGACTCGCAGGGGCTGTTCCAGCAGCGGCCGTCGTCGGGCTGGGGCACGCCGGAGCAGATCACCGACCCGGGGTACGCCTCCCGGGCGTTCTTCGAGGCGCTGAAGAACGTCCCCGGCTGGCGGGACCTGCCGCTGACCACCGCCGCGCAGACCGTGCAGGTCTCGGCCTACCCGTACGCGTACGCGCAGTGGGAGCAGCAGGCCGCGGACCTCGTCCAGCAGCACTGGTGACCGACACCGACCGACCGGCCGGCCCCGCCCCGGGGACCGGCCGGTCGGCGTCGGCACGTCACGCCGGGGCGTCCTCCCGGCGCAGCTTCGCCGAGCCGGTGCCCACCGAGAACCCGGCGGCCCAGCGGCTCGCGCTGTCGGCCCGGGTCCGGTCGAGCAGGTGGTACCAGTCCATCCGGCAGCGCTGCGGGGTCACCTCCAGCACGCCGTAGCCGTGCCCGTCCAGCTCCGTCCACTTCACGTGCGGGTTCGTCGACCGCAGCAGGGTCGCCCCGAGCAGGCTCAACCCGCTACCGGCCGGCAGGCCGAGGAAGTCGTCGAGGTTGTCGCTGGTCACCGAGGGCACCACGAACTCGGCGGCGGCCGGGTCGGTCAATCCCGTCGACCGGGTGGTCACCTCGCTGGCCCACGAGGTGTGGATGTCGCCGGTGAGGAAGACCACGTCGCGGGTCGCGGTGGCGCGCAGGTGGTCGACCAGCCGGTTGCGGTCGGCGTTGTAGCCGTCCCACTGGTCGGGGTTGAGCACCGCGCCGTTCTGCGGGATGCCGAGCAGCTTGCCCAGCGGGCCGAGCAGCCACGCCGGCAGCGAACCCAGGTCGACCCGGGCCATCATCACCGGGTTGCCGACCAGCTTCCACTGTGCCGTGCAGCCGGACAGCCCGTCGGCGAGCCACCGCAACTGGGCCGCGCCGGCGATGGTGCGGGACGGGTCGTCCACGGCCGTGCCGTCGGCCTGCCGCGACCGGTACGACCGCAGGTCCAGCATGGACAGCTCGGCGAGCCGGCCGAAGCGCAGCCGCCGGTAGATCGCCCCGTCCGCGCCGATCCGCACCGGCATCCACTCCTGGTACGCCTGCCGCGCGGCGGCCACCCGGTCGGACCAGGTGCCCTCGGTGCCCGGGGTGTGGTTCTCCGCGCCGCCGGACCAGGCGTCGTTGGCGACCTCGTGGTCGTCCCAGGTGATCACCCAGGGCAGGGCGGCGTGCAGCGCCTGGAGACCCGGGTCGGTCTTGTAGAGCCCGTGCCGGATCCGGTAGTCGGTCAGGGTCAGCGCCTCGTGCTTCGGTTCGACCGGGCGGACCACCGTGCCGCCGGCGTCGAACTCGCCGGTGCCGTACTCGTAGAGGTAGTCGCCGAGATGCACGACCAGGTTGAGGTCGCCCCGGTCGGCCAGTCGCCGGTAGGCGGCGAAGTGCCCGGCCTCCCAGTTCGCACAGGACACCACCCCCAGTCGCAGCCGGTCGATCGCCGCGTCGGGCGGTGGGGCGGTCATCGTCCGCCCGGTCGGCGACCAGCCGTCGCCGTGGCCGAACCGGTACCAGTACGTCGTCGCCGGGGCCAGGCCGGTCACCGCGACCTTGACGGTGTGGTCGCGGGCCGGACCGGTCGGCGACACGCCCTGGGCGGCCACCGTGGCGAAGTCCGGATCGGTGGACACCTGCCAGCGGACGTCGACGTCCGGCCCGAGCCCGGAGCCGGGCACCGCCTCCGGGACGGGGGTGACCCGGGTCCAGAGCAGGATGCCGTCCGGCAGCGGATCGCCGGAGGCGACCCCGTGCCGGAACGCGCCGGCCGCCGCGTGGGCGGAACCGCTCGCGGCCAGGGTGGTGCCGGCGAGGACGGCGGTGCCGGCGGAGGCACCGGCGAGGCGCAGCAGGGTACGACGGTCGAGGGTGTTCGTCATGGTCTATGTGTCTACCGGTTGCTGCGGTGTGTGCGCAGCCCCGTGCGGTGAGTGTTCGCCGACGGTTCCCCCCGTCGTCGGCGGGGCCCGTCCGTCGCCGGCCACGGCTGCCGGCGACCCGCCACCGGGGTCGGGGGCGGTGCGGGGCCTCACCGGCGGTGCGCCGCCCGGTGGTTCACCGGCGGTGCGCCGCCCGGTGGTTCAGCACGATGTCGACCGCCGCGGCGACCAGGGCCAGCGCGACGATGCCGATGGCCAGCAGCAGGGAGTGCCGGAACGCGGTGGACCACTGGCCGTCGGTGTCGGCCAGCGAGGAGAAGAACAGCGCGCCGACGGCGGCGATGCCGGCGGCCGAGCCGATGCGTTGCCCGGTCTGCAGCATCCCGGCCGCGCTGCCCGCCTGCGGCACCGGCACCTCGGAGAGGGTCAACGTCTGGTTCGGGGTGATCACCAGACCGCTGCCGAGTCCGGCGAGCAGCAGCGGCAGCGCGGTGAGCAGCGGCACCGACCCGTGCGGGGTGCCGCGCAGCACGAGGACCACACCGGCCAGTCCGACCAGCACCATGACCAGCCCGATCCCGACCAGCGGCCGGCCGAACCGGGTGACCAGCCGGCCGCCCAGGGCGGCGGCCAGCGCCGAGCCGAGGGCGAACGGGGTGATCGCCAGGCCGGCGACCAGCGCGCGGTAACCGAGACCGTTCTGCAGGTAGAGGGTGAAGATGAAGAAGATCGCGGTGAACCCGCCGAAGTAGATGAGCGCGATCACCGCACCGATGGTGTACGACCGCAGCCGGAACAACCCCAGGTCGAACAGGGGTGTACGGGTGCGCCCGTACCGGTGTTCCCAGCCGCCGAAGGCGGCCAGCAGGACGAGCCCGGCCGGGATCAGCGCCCACTTCCACGGGCTGGGCCACTGTTCCCGCTGTACCAGGGGCAGCAGCAGGCACGTCACGCCGGTGCCGAGCAGCAGCACCCCGACCGGGTCGAGCCGGTGGCGGTCGAGCCGGCCGGCGGCCCGGGTGGGCAGCAGCCGCCAGCCGAGCAGCACCGCGACCACGCCGACCGGCACGTTGACGAAGAAGACCCACCGCCAGCCGTGCGCCTCCCCGCCGAGCTGGATGAGCAGGCCACCCAGCAGCGGGCCGACGGCGGTGGAGATGCCGATGGTCGCGCCGAGCAGCCCGAACGCCCGACCGCGCTCCGCGCCCCGGAACAGCTGCTGGATCAGGCCGGTCACCTGGGGGTTGACGATGCCGGCGGCGACGCCCTGGAGCAGTCGGGCGGCGACCAGCCAGCCGGGGGACTGGGCCAGCCCGGCCAGCGCGCTGGTGACGGTGAACAGGGCGACCCCGACCACGAAGGCGTTGCGCCGGCCCCGGGCGTCGCCGAACCGCCCGGCGGGCACCAGGACCAGCCCGAACGTCAGCGCGTACCCGGAGAGCACCCACTGCAGGTCGCTGGGGCTGGCCTGCAACGCCCGGTCCATCGAGGGGACGGCGACGTTGACGATGCTGACGTCCAGCAGGGTCATGAACGCGGCGACGAGGCCGACCCCGAGGGCCTGCCAGCGGCGGCGGTCGGGCGGGTTCACCTCGGCACGGCGATCGGGCGCGGCACGGCGGTCGCGCACGGACCGGTGATCGGGCATGCCGCAGCGCTACCCCGGGGCCGACCGGCCAAACCGGCGGGCGGGGCGACCGACCGGCGGTGCCGACCCGCGCTCACGCCGGCTGGCGGGCACACCAGCGCGGACCGAAGTCCAGTCCGGCCAGCGGCGAGTCCTCGCGGTGCAGCAGACCCTTCTCGGTGAGCAGGCGCAGGGGCGCGTGGACGTCCTGCTCGGCCAGCCCCGCCTCCTCGGCGATCAGGTCCGGGTACGGCACCTGGCCGCGGGTCTCCAGCACGGTCACCGCCTCGTAGACGCGGACCTCGGCCTCCGACAGACGTACCTGCTGCATGGTGCCCTCCTTGCCGTCGGCCCGGCCGGCCGGTCGGGCGGTCCGGCTTACCCGCTGGCCGCCCGACAATGCCTGCCGTCCGGGCCGGTCGTGCGGGACTCCGGCCGGGGCGGTGCCCTAGGCTGGCCGACATGATCATCTGGGATCTCGTTGTCGTCGGCGCGGGGCCGGCCGGGCTCAGCGCCGCCCGGGAGGCCGCCGCGGCCGGGGTGCGGACGCTGGTGCTGGACCGGGCCGTGCATCCCCGCTACAAGACCTGCGGCGGTGGCCTGATCGGCACCTCGCTGTCGGTGGTCGCCGGCCGGATCGAGGTGCCGGCACACGACCGGGTCGACCGGGTGACCTTCACCAGCGACGGCCGGCGGGCCTTCACCCGCCGGCACGGCACCCCCCTGGTGACCATGGTGCGTCGGGAGGAGTTCGACGACCGGCTACGGGCGGCGGCGGTGTCCGCCGGGGCCGAGGTGCGCGGGGGTGTCGCCGTCCGCGCCCTCGACCAGGACCCCGACGGGGTACGCGTCCGACTGGCCGACGGCACCACGGTGACCGCCCGTACGGTGATCGGGGCGGACGGCTCCGCCGGGGTCACCGCCCGCCACGTGGGGGTCCGCTACGGGCAGGTGGACCTGGGGCTGGAACGGGAGCTGCCGGTGTCGCCGACGCAGGCGGCCCGCTGGCGGGGGCGGCTGCTGCTGGACTGGGGACCGTTCCCCGGCTCGTACGGCTGGGTCTTCCCCAAGGGCGACCGGCTCACCGTCGGGGTGATCGGTGCCCGGGGCGAGGGCGACCGGACCAGGGCCTACCTGCGGGACCTCCTCGACCGGCTGGGCCTGGCCGGGGTGCCCGCCGAGCACGACTCCGGACACCTGACCCGCTGCCGGGTCGACGACGCGCCGCTGCGCCACGGCCGGGTGCTGGTCGCCGGGGACGCCGCCGGGCTGCTGGAGCCGTGGACCCGGGAGGGGATCAGCTACGCGCTGCGTTCCGGGACGCTGGCCGGCGCGGCCGTCGCCGCCGGTGACCTGGACCGCTACCCCCGGGACGTGCACGAGCGCCTGGTGCCGTCGATGCGGGCCGGTCGGCGGCTGCTGGCGGTGTTCGCCCGTCGCCCGCTGCTCTGCCACGCCTTCCTGGCGACCCCGGCCGGCTGGGCGATGTTCGTCCGGTTCTGCCAGGGCCGGGTGAGCTTCGACCGGACCCTGGACCGGCCGCCGGTGCGGGCCGCGCTGGCCCTGCTGGACCGGCTGCCCGCCCGGGACGGCCGACCGCGGCCGCCCGGCTCCTGACCCGCCGTCACCGCCCGGCGGCCCGCCCGGCCGTGGCGGCGGGACCACGCGGGTCAGGGCACGATCACCGCGCGGCCGTGGATCTCCCCCGCGCGCAGCAGGTCGTACGCCTGCGGGGCGCGGTCCAGCGGGAAGGTCTGCACGTCGGCGGTGAGCAGCCCGGCCCGACCGAGGGCGATCACCTCCTGGAGTTCGGCCCGGGTGCCCCAGAACGGGACCTCGACGCTGGTCTCGAGCGGCACGGTGGGCGGCTCGTCGGCGACCGGCCGCACCGGCAGGGTGCCGCCGCCCAGCCCCACCAGTAGCAGCCGGCCGCCGGTGGCGACCACGCCGCGGGCGGTGGCGAGGGTGGCGTCCGCCCCGACGCAGTCGACGACCACGTCCGCGCCGTCCGGCGCGGGGCCGACGAGTTCCCGGATCCGGTCGACCGTGTCCGGACCGGCCGGCACCACGTGGTGCGCGCCCACCCGGGTGGCCAGGTCCAGGGCGGCGACCTCGCGGTCCACCGCGATGATCCGCACGGCGGTGGTGGCGGCGAGGATCTGCACCGCCATGTGCCCCAGCCCGCCGATGCCGATCACCACGACCGACGTCCCGGGTCGCAGCGCCGGCCGGGCCAGCTCGATCGCGTGGTACGGGGTCAGCCCGGCGTCGGTCAGCGGCGCGGCCTGGGTCAGCTCCAGGTCACCGACGGGCAGCAGCCGCGATGCGGGCACCGCCACGTACTCGGCCAGCCCGCCGTCGCGGCTGAGTCCGACGCCCCCGACGGGCACCGTGCGGCACTGGTTCTCCCGGCCGCGCAGGCAGCCCCGGCAGGTGCCGCAGCCGATGATCCCGTAGACGGCGGCCCGGTCACCGGCGGACCAGCCGACGACGCCGTCGCCGACCGCGTCCACGGTGCCGGCGATCTCGTGGCCGAGGGTGATCGGGGTGGGGAACACCCCCGGCGCGGCGTCGAGGATGTGCAGGTCGGAGTGGCAGGCGCCGACCGCGCCGACGCGTACCAGCACCTCACCCGGCCCTGCGGTGGGGGCCGGCACGTCGAGGAGTTCGAGCACGCCGGGAGCGGTCATCCGTACCGCGCGCATGGTGTGTCCTTTCGTCGGCGACGGTTCCGCGCGGTTACCCCTCCCGCCGGCCTTGATGCCCGGCGCACACTGTGGGTCATGAGCGAGCCCACCGAACCGTTCACCGACGAGCAGTACGCCTTCCTGCGGCACGTGCGCTTCGGTGAGCTGCCACCGCCGGTACGCCCCGAGGACCGGCTGGCGGCGACCGAGACCGACCCGCCGCGGTACCAGCCCGACCCCACCCCCGGCCAGTACGAGCAGGACCTGCGCTCGGGCGGCTGAGCCGTCAGCCGGCTCGACGGGTCCGCGGCGAGCCCGGACCCGTCGAGCCGGGCCTCCCGGTCAGAAGACCGGCACCCCCGCGCGGACCAGCCGCCAGTTCGGGACGAAGAAGTCGGCCGGGTCGATGGTGCCCCGGGCCTGCGCCCAGTCGATCAGCAGCTGGCGGATCTCCTGCTGCGCGTTGTAGACCTGGTTCTTGACGATGCCGGGGAAGTTCCCGCCGCCGCTGCGCCGGTAGTTGTTCACCGCGACCACGAACTGCGCGTCGGCGGCGACCGGGCTGTCGGTGCCCGGCAGCACCAGTCGGGTGATCCGCTGCCCGACCGGCCGCGAGACGTCGATGTCGTAGTCCAGCCCGGAGATGACGTCGTAGTTGTAGTCCGGCACCGCCGGGTCGCTGATCGTCGCCGGGTCGACCGGCGCACCGACCGCCACGGTGGTGAAGTACTTCGCCGAGAACTCCAGGTACGCCTTCACCTCGGCCCCGGTGAGCACCACCGCCTCCAGGGTGTTGTCGTAGACGTACAGTCCGGCGACGTCCCGGATCCGCACGTCGCCCTGCGGGAAGACGGCGGTGCGGCTGAACGGCGCGGCGATCGACAGCACCGGCAGCGCCGCGTACGGGGTGCCGGCGAGCGCGCCGGTGACCACCTCGGTCTGGACGTGGTTGATGAAGTCCAGGATCGGGGTGTCCCGGTAGCGCGACTCGGCGGCGGACAGCTCCTGCGTGGACCGGGCGACCACCGTGTTGACGTAGCCGACCGTCTTGGCGTGCTGGCCCCGGACGGCGGCGAGCACCTTCGGGTCCTCGACCACGGTGTTGGTGTTGAGCATGGTGGCGCGCTTGCCGACGACCTTCCAGCGGCCCCGCTCCCGGGTCAGGGTGAAGTCCATCCTGGTCAGCCGCTGGCCCCACTTGGACGGTTCGGCGGTGAGCACCTGCGCGCCGGTGGCGGTGTTGGTGACGAACTTCTCCACCACCTCGTTGTGGGCGTGGCCGAAAAGGATCGCGTCGATGCCGGGGACCTGCTGGGCGATCAGCGCCACCGGGTTCTCGTTGGGCAGCTCCGGACCGTAGCTGGAGGTGCCGCTGTCGCCGCCGTGGGCGGAGACGATGACCAGGTCGGCGCCCCGCTGCCGGATGACCGGCACCCACTTCGCCGCGGTCTGCACCATGTCGGGGAAGACCAGCTTGCCCTCGACGTTGCCCTTGTCCCAGATGGCCACGCCGGGGTTGGTCAGGCCGAGGATGCCCACCGTCAGCGTCGGTGAGCCTGGCCCGCCGGGCCGGACCCGCTTGAGCACGTACGGCCGGAACGCCGGCCTGCCCGTCTTCGCGTTCACCGCGTTCGCGGCCAGCGCGGGGAAGCCCAGCTGGTCGATCCAGGCAGCCAGCAGCGGCAGCCCGTAGTTGAACTCGTGGTTGCCCAGCGTCACCGCGTCGTACCGCAGGATGTTCATCGCCCGGGCCATCGGGTGCGTCGCGCCGGTGTCGGTGATCGGCTCCTGTTTGGCGTAGTACGTGGCCAACGGGGTGCCCTGGATGGTGTCACCGGCGTCGAGGACCAGGGTGGCCCGGCCCCGGCGCTCGGCGCGGACCTGGTTGACCAGGGTGGCCAGCTTGGCGATGCCGACGTCGTTGTGCTTGCTGTCGTCGAACTCGGCGTCGCGGTAGTAGTCCCAGTTGTAGACGTTGCCGTGGGTGTCCGAGGTGCCCAGCACGGTCAGGTCCCAGGTCTTCGGACCGGTCGGGGTCGTCCGCCCGGCCGCCCGGACGGGTGTGCCGGCGATCAGCGGGGCGGTCGCCGCGGCGGCGGCGACCGCCAGCAGCTGGCGGCGCGAGGCGCCGGAGGAGGAGGTCATGAGATGCCCTTCCATGGGGGAGGCGGCGCCTCGTGGACGCCGCTGCGCACCATAGCCACCGGTGGCTCCGGCTGCCACAGTGGTTGCGACTGTTCGCCCGTGGCCACCCCGCCGGTCATCTCCCGGTCGGTCCGGCGACCCCCGGCCCCGGTTGTTTCCGCCCCACCCCTCGGGGTAGGTGAGCCGGAGACCCGGAACGGACGAAACCAGGCAGGGAGCCGCACGGTGAGCCAGGACCAGTACACCCCGCAGGACCCGACCGACCAGTACGGCCACCGGGACGGCCAGCCGGCCCAGCAGCAGTCGGCACCCGGCCGGACCGGGGCGATGGATCCCGAGCCCGACCACGGCGAGACGTCGTACCGGGGCAGCGACCGGCTGGTGGGCAAGCGTGCGCTGATCACCGGCGGCGACTCGGGCATCGGCCGGGCGGTGGCGATCGCCTTCGCCCGGGAGGGTGCCGACGTGGTGGTCTCCTACCTCGGCGGGGAGGAGGACGCCGACGCCCGGGAGACCGTCCGGCTGATCGAGGAGGCCGGTCGGCGGGGGGTCGCGGTGCGCACCGACCTGACCGACGAACGGAACTGTGTCGACCTGGTCGACCGGACGGTGGCCGACCTCGGCGGGCTGGACATCCTGGTCAACAACGCGGCCTACCAGATGGCCCAGGACGAGGGCATCACGTCGATCAGCACCGAGCAGTTCGACCGGGTGATGAAGACCAACCTGTACGCCATGTTCTGGCTCTGCCGCAGCGCCGTGCCGCACCTGAAGGAGGGGGCGACGATCATCAACACCACCTCGATCCAGGCGTTCGACCCGTCGCCGCCGCTGCTGGACTACGCCACCACCAAGGCGGGCATCGCCAACTTCACCAAGGGGCTCGCCGCGCAGCTCGCCGACCGGGGGATCCGGGTGAACGCGGTCGCTCCCGGTCCGATCTGGACGCCGCTGATCCCGGCGACCATGCCCGAGGAGAAGGTGGCGCAGTTCGGCACCGACACCCCGCTGGGTCGGGCCGGTCAGCCCGCCGAGCTGGCCCCGGCGTACGTCTTCTTCGCCTCCCAGGAGTCCAGCTACGTCACCGGGGAGATCCTCGGCGTCACCGGTGGTCGTTTCACCAAGTGAGCTGTTCACCCGCGCCGGGCCGGGTCCGCCCCGGTCCGGCGCGGAGGCGCTGCGGCGGCGGGGGTCAGCGGGGCCAGCCGGCCAGCCGGCGACGTACCTGCGCGATCTGCGCCGGGTCCAGACCGTAGCGGGCGAGTCGCCGGTCCGGCAGCCGGTCCAGGTAGCGGCCGGCGGCCCGGACGTCCTCGTCGGCCAGCGCCGGGTCCACCTGGCGGGCCAGGGCCAGCAGCGTGTCGACCGGGTAGTGCGCCAGCGCGGCGGCCACGTCGATGTAGTCGCGGGCCTCCCGCCGGTTGACCAGGGCGGCGGTCTTGTTGGCGATCAGGTCGCGGACGTCCATCACCGGTCCGAGGTCCATCACCACCGGTGAGCGGTACCGGTCGAGCCGGGCCAGGCTGAGCCGGATCCGCCGGTCGCCCCGACCGACCACGAAGTCCCGGATGTCCCGGTCGAAGCCCTCGAACAGCGCACCGAGGCCGCTGTCCGGATCGGCGACCGCGACGGTGTAGCCGGCCCGCTCCAGCGCGGCGCGCACCTCCTCGGCAGCCGCCTCGGCGGCCCCCTCCACGTCGGCGAACAGGTCGACGTCCTCGGTGGGGCGGGTGACCAGGCCGTGCGCCGCCCAGGCCACCCCACCGCCGAGCACGAACCGGTGCCGCCCGGCCGCGGTGAGGGCGACCCGGGCGACCTCCCGGTAGAAGTCGTGCAGGTGGGTCACGCGGCGCGCAGCGCCCGGTGCCGGCTCTCCCAGGCCTGGCGTACCCCCCGGGGCAGGTTGAGCAGTCGCCAGACCCGGCGCAGGGTCGGCCCGTCGACCAGCGTCCGCAGGTCGTCGGCGCGGGTGGTCTCCCGCAGCACATTCTCGTACAGCCAGAGCAGATCGTCCGGTTCGGCCAGGTCGAAGGTGCGCTCGCTGCTCCACATCAGCCGGATCGGCAGCTCCACCACCCCGCCGGTGGGGCCGGTCAGCTCCGTCAGGGTGCGCGCCACCACCACCGGACGGCCCGGCCGGGCCAGGTGGGCGGTCGCCAGGGTGGCCTGCATGGTGTCAGGGTAGCGCCGCGCGGGCGGCCCCGGGAGCGCGACGCCCGGCGGGTACGCCCGCACGGGCCGTTCCCGACCCTGCGCGGTGGCGGGCGGGCAGCCCTGCGGTGCGGTATCCTCGAACGCAGGAGCGTCGGTGTGTCCAGTGTCCCCGGGCCTCACCTGAATTGCCGTCGCGGAGTTCCGTTCGGCTGGAGCCGCGTTGCGCCACGCGCCGAGAGGCGACATGCACGCCGGCGCTCCGCCACCGTGAAACGGCGCTGCCCCCGACCCGCCCGGTCGGGGGCAGCGCCGTTTCAGTGTACGGAGATCCGCGCACCCGGGTCGCATCCTCCGTCGCGCTGCCCTATGTTCAGGGGGTCGGTCCATGCCGGGGAGGGAGGTGCGCGGTGGGTCTGCGGACGTTCATCGCGGGCTGGCCGGTCTACCGGCAGCTCACCGGCACCGACCCGTTGGGTCGGGGCGCGGCGGCGCAGTCGGACCGCTCCGCCGGGCTGACCGCCCGCACCGAGACCGCCGAGCGGGTGGCCCGCTCGGTCTGTCCGTACTGTGCGGTGGGCTGCGGGCAGCGGGTCTTCGTCGCCGACGGTCGGGTCACCCAGATCGAGGGCGACCCGGACAGCCCGATCTCCCGCGGTCGGCTCTGCCCGAAGGGGTCGGCCAGCAGGAGCCTGGTCACCAGCCCGCTGCGGCAGACCACGGTCCGCTACCGGCGGCCGTACGCCACCGAGTGGGAGGACCTCGACCTCGACACCGCGCTCGACATGATCGCCGACCGGATCCTCGCCGCCCGCGAGCAGACCTGGGAGGACGTCGACAGCGAGGGCCGGCCGCTGCACCGGACGCTGGGCATCTCCAGCCTGGGCGGGGCGACGCTGGACAACGAGGAGAACTACCTCATCAAGAAGCTGTTCACCGCGATGGGGGCGCTCCAGATCGAGAACCAGGCCCGCATTTGACACTCCGCCACCGTCCCCGGTCTGGGGGCCAGCTTCGGTCGCGGTGGCGCGACGGACTTCCAACAGGACCTCGCCAACGCTGACGTCATCGTCATTCAGGGTTCGAACATGGCCGAGGCCCATCCGGTGGGCTTCCAGTGGGTCATGGAGGCCAAGCGGCGTGGCGCGAAGGTCTTCCACGTCGATCCCCGGTTCACCCGTACCAGCGCGGTGGCCGACTCGTACCTGCCGATCCGGGCGGGCACCGACATCGCCCTGCTCGGTGGCGTGGTGCGCTACATCCTGGACAACGAGCTGGACTTCCGGGAGTACGTGCTGGCGTACACGAACGCGGCGACGATCGTCAGCGAGCAGTTCGCCGACACCGAGGACGGCGACGGTCTGTTCTCCGGTTACGACCCGGACACCGACAGCTACACCCAGACCAGCTGGCAGTACGCCGGGCACGAGCGCGACTCGGGCAGCGGGCACACCGCCAAGGAACGCGACAACGCCGCCGGCCTGCGGCACGAGTCGCACGGCGCGGAGGTGGACGGGCGGGTCCAGCGGGACGAGACCCTTCAGCACCCGCGCTGCGTCTACCAGATCCTGCGCCGGCACTTCGCCCGCTACACCCCGGAGATGGTGGAGCGGGTCTGCGGCATCCCGGAGGAGAAGTTCCTGGAACTGGCGCGGGCCTGGACGGAGAACTCCGGCCGGGACCGCACCGGAGCGCTGGTCTACTCGGTGGGCTGGACCCAGCACAGCGTCGGCGTGCAGTACATCCGTACCGGGGCGATCATCCAGTTGCTGCTGGGCAACATGGGCCGGCCGGGCGGCGGCATCCTGGCGCTGCGCGGGCACGCCAGCATCCAGGGCTCGACGGACATCCCGACCCTGTTCAACCTGCTGCCCGGGTACCTGCCGATGCCGCACCACGCCGACCACCCGACGTTCGACGAGTGGGTGGACAGCATCCGGCACCCCGGCCAGAAGGGCTTCTGGGGCAACGCGCGCGCGTACGCGGCGAGCCTGCTCAAGGCGTACTGGGGGGACGCGGCGACCCCGGAGAACGACTTCTGCTACGACCACCTGCCCCGGATGACCGGCGACCACGGCACCTACCAGCAGGTACTGAACATGATCGACGGCAAGATCAGGGGATACTTCCTGCTCGGCCAGAACCCGGCGGTCGGCTCGGCGCACGGGCGGGCGCAGCGGCTCGGCATGGCCAACCTGGACTGGCTGGTGGTCCGCGACCTGTTCATGATCGAGAGCGCCACGTTCTGGAAGAACGGCCCCGAGGTGGCCACCGGCGAGATCGTCCCGACCGAGTGCCGCACCGAGGTGTTCTTCCTGCCGGCCGCGTCGCACGTGGAGAAGGAGGGCACCTTCACCCAGACCCAGCGGCTGTTGCAGTGGCGGGAGAAGGCCGTCGAGCCGCCCGGCGACGCCCGCTCCGAACTGTGGTTCTTCTACCACCTGGGCCGCCGGCTGCGGGAGAGGCTGGCCGGCTCCCCGCACCGGCGCGACCGCGCCCTGCTCGACCTGGCCTGGGACTACCCCACCCACGGCCCGCACGACGAGCCGAGCGCCGAGGCGGTGCTACGCGAGATCAACGGCTACGACGTGGCCACCGGCCGCCCGCTGTCCTCGTTCACCGAGGCGAAGGACGACGGCTCCACCGTGGTCGGCTGCTGGATCTACTCCGGCGTCTACGCCGACGGCGTCAACCAGGCCGCCCGCCGCCGGTCCCGGCACGAACAGGACTGGGTGGCCGCCGAGTGGGGCTGGGCGTGGCCGGCGAACCGGCGCATCCTCTACAACCGGGCGTCGGCCGATCCGCAGGGCCACCCGTGGAGCGAACGCAAGAAGTACGTCTGGTGGGATCCGCAGGCCGGCGAGTGGACCGGCTACGACGTGCCGGACTTCGAGAAGACGAAACCGCCGACGTACCGGCCGCCGCAGGGGGCGTCCGGCCCGGCGGCGCTGGCCGGCGACGACCCGTTCGTCATGCAGGCCGACGGCAAGGGCTGGCTGTACGCGCCGAGCGGGGTGCTCGACGGCCCGCTGCCGACGCACTACGAGCCGGCGGAGTCGCCGATGCGTAACCCGCTCTACGGCCAGCAGGCCAACCCGACCCGCAAGGTCTACGCCCACCCGGTGAACTCGGTGAACCCGAGCCCGCCGCAGGAGCACAGCCAGGTCTTCCCGTACGTGTTCACGGTCAGCCGGCTCACCGAACACCACACCGCCGGGGCGATGAGCCGGACGGTGCGTCCGCTGGCCGAGCTGCAACCGGAGATGTTCGTGGAGGTGTCCCCGGAGCTGGCCGGCGAGGCGGGTCTGACCCACCTCGGCTGGGCACACCTGATCAGCGGGCGCGCGGTGATCGAGGCGAAGGTGCTGGTCACCGACCGGCTCACCCCGTTGCGGGTGGACGGCCGGGTGATCCACCAGCTCTGGCTGCCGTACCACTTCGGCTACGAGGGTCTGGTCACCGGCGACTCGGCCAACGACCTGTTCGGCATCACCCTGGATCCGAACGTACTCATCCAGGAGAGCAAGGTCGGCACCTGCGACATCCGTCCGGGCCGGCGGCCGACCGGGCCACCCCTGCTGGACCTGGTCGAGGACTACCGTCGACGGGCCGGGATCGTGCCCGGTGACCGCCCGCCGACGGTGACGACCCCGGTACTGCGGCCCGCCGGTCGAAGCGACGACGGCCCACGGGAGAAGGGCGCCGACCATGCCTGACGCCAACAGCCTCTACGGCCCGCTCGATCCGGCCCCGGACGCGGGCTGGACGGCTGCCGGCCCCCGGATGGGGTTCTTCACCGACACCAGCGTCTGTATCGGCTGCAAGGCCTGCGAGGTGGCCTGCAAGGAGTGGAACGCCGTCCCCGAGTCCGGCTTCGACCTGCTCGGCATGTCGTACGACAACACCGGCGCGTTGACCGCGAACTCCTGGCGGCACGTGGCCTTCATCGAGCAGCCGGTGCCGGCCGGTCCCGGCAGCCCGCCGTTCGCCGGCACCCCGACGGGCGGGTCGTCCACCGCCGTGTCGGCGGCGGTCGCCGCCGACACCACCGGCGTCAGCGGCACCGACCCGGGCGTCCCGCCGGGCAGCGCCGACGCCGCCGCCCGAATGGCCACCGCCCCCGACGGCGCCGGTGGAGGGTCGGCCGGCGGGGCCGTCGGCACGGGCACCCGGTTCCTCGGGATGCCCGGTGCCGCGCCGCCCGGCCGGAGCACGGGCGTCGAAGCCCGCACCGACTTCCGCTGGCTGATGATGTCGGACGTCTGCAAGCACTGCACCCACGCCGCCTGCCTGGACGTCTGCCCCACCGGGTCGCTGTTCCGCACCGAGTTCGGCACGGTGGTGGTGCAGGAGGACATCTGCAACGGCTGCGGCTACTGCATCTCCGCCTGCCCCTACGGGGTGATCGACCAGCGTCGGGGCGACGGCCGGGCGTGGAAGTGCACGCTGTGCTACGACCGGCTCGGTGCGGGTATGACCCCGGCCTGCGCCCAGGCCTGCCCCACCGAGTCCATCCAGTACGGTCCGCTCGACGAGCTGCGCGAGCGGGCCGCGCGGCGGGTCACCGCGCTGCACGAGCGGGGCGTGCCGCAGGCCCGGCTGTACGGCCACGACCCGACCGACGGCGTCGGCGGCGACGGCGCGTTCTTCCTGCTCCTCGACGAGCCCGAGGTGTACGGCCTGCCGCCGGACCCGGTGGTCACCACCCGGGACCTGCCGAGGATGTGGCGGCGGGCCGGGCTGGCCGCGCTGGCCATGACGGCGGCGGCCGTCGCCGCGTTCGTCGGCGGGTCGTCGTGAGCGCGGGCCGCAGGCCGGTGGGGGAGCGGTTCCAGGGCTTCCGCGAGCGGCTGGCGGCCGACGGTGTGTTCCGGCCGCAGCGGTCCTCGGCCCGGCTCGGCCACGGGGCGAAGGTCGGTGCCGGTCCGGCCGGCGCGGCCGACGTCGTGGGTGCCGCCGACCCGCCGGTCGTCGTTCCGCCCCGGGACGAGCCGCCGGTGGCGCGGCGTCGGCGCGGCCGGGGTGGGCGTGGCGGCGAGGAGTTGCAGGTCCCGGCGGCGGAGTTCACCTCCTACTACGGTCGGCCGATCCTCAAGGCCCCGGTGTGGCGGTGGGACATCCCGGCGTACCTGTTCACCGGCGGGCTCGCCGCCGGGTCGTCGCTGCTGGCCGCCGGCGGGCAACTCACCGGCCGGCCGGCGCTGCGGCGGGCCGGTCGGGCCACCGCGTTGGGCGCGGTCACCGCCAGCGCCTACTTCCTCGTCAACGACCTGGGGCGGCCGGAACGGTTCCACCACATGCTGCGGGTGGCGAAACCGACCTCACCGATGTCGGTGGGCACCTGGATCCTCACCGCCTACGGACCGGCCGCCGGGCTCGCCGCCGTCGCCGAGGGCGCCCGGCTGCTGCCGGACCGTGGCCTGTCCGGGGTGGCCCGTCGACTGCTGCCGCCGGCCGGGCAGGCCGCCGGACTCGCCGCCGCCGCCGTCGCGCCCGCGCTGGCCACGTACACCGGGGTGCTGCTGGCCGGGACGGCCGTGCCGTCCTGGCACGAGGCGTACCCGGAGCTGCCGACCATCTTCGCGGGCAGCGCGCTGGCCAGCGGCGCCGGGGTGGGCTTGCTCGCCGCGCCCTGCGCGCAGGCCGGGCCGGCCCGTCGGATGGCGGTGGCCGGGGCGGCGCTGGAGCTGTGGGGCGCGCACGCGGTGGAGAGCCGGCTGGGCCTGCTCAGCGAGCCCTACCGGCTGGGCACGGCGGGGCGGCTGCTGCGCGCCGGCCGGCTGCTCACCGCCGCCGGGGTGGTCGGCGCGCTGGTCGGCCGGCGCAGTCGGGCACTGTCCGCGCTGTCCGGCGCGGCGCTGCTGGCCGCCTCGGTGGCCACCCGCTTCGGCATCTTCCACGGCGGGGTGGCCTCGGCCCGGGATCCGAAGTACACGGTGCTGCCGCAGCGGGAACGGATCCGCCGCCGCGGGACCGGCCAGGTCTGACCCCTCGTCGCCGCGAAGCGGGGCAGGTCTGACACCTCGCCACGCCGCCCGGGCGGCCCTGTGGTTGACTCGGGGGCGGAGGCGTTCAGGTGGCTGGTGCCCCTCCCAGCCTTCAAAGCTGGTGTGGTCCGGGATCCGGGCCAGGCGGGTTCGATTCCCGTCCGTCTCCGCCAACCTCCGGGGGAGATGACACGCATGGGTGAGGCGGCGACCGATCCGCGTCGGCGGGTGCCGCGCACCGACGTGCTGCTGGCCGACCCCGGGCTGGCCGCCGCGGCGGCCACCCTCGGCCGGGACCGGGTCAAGGTCGCCGTCACCCGCGCCCAGCAGCGGGCCCGGCACGGGGAGATCACCCCCGAGCAGGTCCGCGACGCCGCCCTCGCCGCCCTGCCCGCCCCGGTGCCCCGGGTGGTGCTCAACGCCACCGGGGTGGTGCTGCACACCAACCTCGGTCGGGCCCCGTTGTCCGCCGCCGCCGTCGACGCGCTGGTCGCCGCCGCCGGCTGCACCGACGTGGAGCTGGACCTGGAGACCGGTCGGCGGGCCCGCCGCGGCCGCGACGCGCTGGCCGCGCTGGCCGCGGCGGTGCCCGACGCCGCCGCCGTGCACGTGGTCAACAACGGCGCGGCGGCCCTGGTCCTCGCGGCGACGGCGCTGGCCGCCGGCCGGGAGATCGTGGTCAGCCGGGGGGAACTGGTGGAGATCGGCGACGGGTTCCGGCTACCCGACCTGCTGGCCAGCACCGGTGCCCGGCTGCGCGAGGTCGGCACGACCAACCGCACCACCCGCGACGACTACGCCCGGGCGGTCGGGCCGGACACCGGTTTCGTACTCAAGGTGCACCCGTCCAACTTCGTGGTCACCGGCTTCACCGCGGCCGTCGGGGTCGGCGAGCTGGCCACCCTCGGCGTGCCGGTGGTGGCCGACATCGGTTCCGGCCTGCTCACCGCCGACCCGCTGCTGCCCGGCGAGCCGGACGCGGCGGGCACCCTGCGGGCCGGGGCGCACCTGGTCACCGCCAGCGGCGACAAGCTCCTCGGCGGCCCCCAGGCCGGGCTGCTGCTCGGCGACGCCGACCTGGTCGACCGGCTGCGCCGGCACCCGCTGGCCCGGGCGCTGCGGGTGGACAAGCTGACCCTCGCGGCGTTGGCGGCCACCCTGCACGGGCCGGCCACCCCCACCCGGGACGCCCTGCACGCCGACCCGGCCGGGCTGCGGGACCGTTGCGAACGGCTCCGCGACACGCTCGGTGCCGAGGGCTGCAAGGCCGAGGTGCGGCCCAGCGTCGCGGTGGTCGGCGGGGGCGGGGCACCCGGCGTCGAGCTGGACTCCTGGGCGCTCAGCCTGCCCGAGCGGTACGCCGCACCGCTGCGCCGGGGCGACCCGCCGGTGCTCGGCCGGGTGGTCCGCGGCCGGCTCCTGCTGGACCTGCGCTGCGTACCGGCCACCGCCGACGGCGCGCTGCGCGACGCGGTGCTGCGGGCGGCCGGCTGAGATGCACGTCGTCGCCACCGCCGGGCACGTGGACCACGGCAAGTCCACCCTGGTCCGGGCGTTGACCGGGATGGAACCGGACCGGTGGGCGGAGGAACGCCGCCGGGGGATGACCATCGACCTCGGCTTCGCCTGGACCACCCTGCCGACCGGCGGCACGATCGCCTTCGTGGACGTCCCGGGGCACGAGCGGTTCGTGCCGAACATGCTGGCCGGGGTGGGTCCGGTGCCGGCGGCGCTGGTCGTGGTGGCCGCCGACGGGGGGTGGATGCCACAGTCGGCCGAGCACCTGGCGGCCCTGCACGCGCTGGGGGTGTCGCACGGGCTGCTGGTGGTCACCCGGGCGGACCTGGCCGATCCCGGGCCTGCGACGGCGCAGGCCCGCGCGCACCTCGCGGCGACGTCGCTCGGCACGGTGGAGTCGGTGGCGGTCAGCGCGGTCACCGGCGTCGGCCTGCCGGAGCTGCGGGCCGCCCTGGGCCGGCTGGTCGGCCGGTTGCCCGCGCCGCGGGTCGACCGTCCGGTGCGTCTGTGGATCGACCGGGCGTTCACCATCCGAGGTAGCGGCACGGTGGTCACCGGCACCCTCGGCGCGGGCCGGCTGCGGGTCGGCGACCAGATGGAGCTGGCCACCACCGGCGAGCCGGTCCGGGTCCGGGGCCTGCACCGGCTCGGGAGCGCCGAGCAGCAGGTGACGGCGGTGGCCCGGGTGGCGGTCAACCTGCGCGGGGTGCCCCGGGACCGGCTCGGCCGGGGCGACGCGCTGCTCACCCCGGACGCGTTCGGCCGCACCGACCTGCTCGACGTGCGGTTGGCCGGTGACCCGGTGGCCGAGCTGCCGGCGACGGTGACCCTGCACGTCGGCTCGGCGGCCGTGCCGGCGCGGGTCCGGCCGCTCGGCGGGGACACCCTGCGGCTGCGGCTGGCCCGCCCACTGCCGCTGCTGGTCGGGGACCGGGCGCTGCTGCGGGATCCGGGCCGGCACCACGTCTGCGGCGGGGTGACCGTGCTGGACGTGGCACCGCCGCCGCTGGCCCGCCGGGGTGCCGCCGCCGCCCGCGCCGCCGTCCTCACCGGCCTGCACGGCCAGCCCGACCCGGCCGGGGAGCTGCGTCGCCGCCGGCTCGTCCGGGCCGGCGAGCTGACCCGGATGGGGATCACCGGTGACGTCGCCCCGGTCGTCGGGGACTGGCTGGCCGACCCCGGGCACTGGCGGCGGCTCGGCGTCCGGCTGGTGGAGGAGGTCACCGCCTGGGCCGGTGCGCATCCCCTGGAGCCCGCAGCCCCGGTGGAGGCGCTGCGGCAACGGCTCGGCCTGCCGGACCGGGCGCTGGTGGAGGCGCTGGTCCGGCCGCCGTTGACGCTGCGGGCCGGCCGGATCGGCGTCGGTGACCCCGGGCTGCCCGAGCTGGTGGCCCGCGCGGTCGACCGGGTCCGCCGCGAGTACGCCGCCCACCCGTTCCGCGCGCCGGAGGCCGACCGGCTCACCGCCCTCGGTCTGGGTCCCCGGGAGGTCGGTGCCGCCGTCCGGGCCGGTGCGCTGCTGCGACTGGCGGAGAACGTGGTGCTGCTGCCCGACGCGGCCGACGCGGCGGTCCGGGTGCTCGCCGGGCTCCCGCAGCCGTTCACCCTGAGCGCCGCCCGGCAGGCCCTGGACACCACCCGTCGGGTGGCGGTGCCGTTGTTGGAACTGCTGGACCGGCGGGGGGCCACCCGTCGGCTGCCCGACGACGCCCGCGAGGTGGTCGGCTCCGGCTGAGACCGGTGGGTGCGGTGACGGAACCACCCTCCAGCCGTCCTCCGGTCGCCTACCGTGACGCCATGGACCCTTCGGCGGTCTGGCGGGACCGGAACCATCGCTGGCGGATCGAGGCCTACCGCGCGCCGGACCTGCGGTTCGCCGTCTTCGCCACCAACGGGCCCACGGAGAGCGCGCCGCTGTGGTTGTTCGGCATGGCGGCGCTGGCCCGCTGGCTGATGACGCACGCGATCTCCCTGGACGACCTGGAGCCCGACTGACCCGCCGGGTGCGGCGGTCGATTCGCCCCGGCGGGCCGGGGGACATCGCCCGGACGGGGGAACCCTGTCCGATGCGTCCGCTTATTCGGGATCCTGCCCGTACCGTGCGGGACGTGAAGGACCGAGGAGTACGGACGTTCCTGGCGGTGCTCGCCGGCCTGGCGGTGCTCTACTTCGGGATGACCGGGCGTTCCACCGGGGACGGCGGGGTGTCCGGCGGGGTGGTGCTGCTGGCGGTGCTGGCCGCTCTGCTGGTGTGGCACCTGACCAGGCCGGCCGGCAACAAGCCGGTCGACTGAGCCGTCGGCCGGCCGGCACGGCGGTCCCGGCCGCTCAGCGCGGCGTCGCGGCGGTGCCGGCGGCTCAGCGCGGCGTCGCGGCGGTGCCGGCCGCTCAGCGCGGCGTCGCGGCCAGCCGGGTCACCTCACCCGCCGACTCCTCGCCGAGCGCCACCCGCACCAGCGCCGACGCCAGCCGGCCGAAGTCCGGCTCGGCGACCAGCCCGGCCAGCCGGTGCGGGTCGGTCGGCAGGCCGAGCCGCTTCGCGCCGGTCAGGGTGCGCCGGTCGGCGTACGGGCGCACGTCCGACCAGACCGTCTGCGCCTCCCGCAGGAAGATGTCCGCCCCGGTCGGGCCGATGCCGGGGAACTCGGTCAGCCGGCGACGTAGCGCCGCCGGCTCACCCCCGGCCTCCCGGTGCAGCCGTCGCAGGTCACCGTGCCAGCGCTCCAGGCACAGCCGGGCGCCGGTGCCCAGCATCGTCGCGGTCCGCTCGTCGTAGCGGCGGTAGTGCCCGCGCCCCAGCGCGTCCACCCGCTCCTGCCAGCCGGCCGCCTCCATCGCCTGCGGGGTACGCCAGCCGGCGGCGAACAGCTCCCGGGCGGCGGCCACCGCGACCCGGGCCCGGATCCGGGTGCTCAGCAACGTGGTGAGCACCAGCAGCTGGTAGAGCGGGCCGGGCCGGTCGGCCAGCGCGATGCCGGCCTCCTCGGCGTAGGTGCGGCTCTGCCGGTCCAACAGCGTCCGGGTCACCCGGCGGTCGTCCCCCATCACCTGGTGGTACCCGTCCTGCCGCAGCTCAGCCCTGCCCCGTGCCGGCAATCCGGGGCCGCATGCGCCGGCCGGTGCCGGGTAACCCGCCGACGGGCGCGGAGCACCGTGCCCGTCGGTGGGAAGGAGACACCCGTGACGAACGTGCAGCAGCCCGAGATGCGGCGCGACGGGAACAACGCGACCGTGCAGGACAGCGAGGGCCCCGGCCCGGCCGGGCATCCCGCCCACCGGTCCACCTCGTCGGGGGACCGGGGCCGGCGGACGCCCCGCGGCCAGGCCTCCCCGTACGGTCCGGGCCGGCCGAGCGCCGACGACCACAGCGACCGGGGCTGACCACCGCCCGTCGGGGTGGTGCGGCGCCGACCGCCCCGCCTGCCGCCCGACCCGGGCGCGACCAGGGCCGGGCGGCACCCGGCCGGGCATGCCCTTACCGTGGGCGGACGACAGCGATCTCCAGCTGCCCGCGCCGGCTACCCGGCCGCCGCCGGCCCGGTCCCGTCGCGGCCCGGGTCGGCGGTGCGCACCACCGCGACCGGGCAGGCGCTGTGGTGCAGCACCCGGTGGCTGACCGAGCCGAGGAGCAGGCCGGTGAACTCGCCGTGGCCCCGGCCGCCGACCACCACCAGCTGTGCCCGCCGGGACGCCTCGACCAGCGCGGCGACCGGCCGGGCGTGCACCGGCTCCGCGTCGACCGGGACGTCGGGGTGCCGCTCGGCGAGCCCGGCCAGGCTCGCGGCGAGCAGTCCCGCCTCCTCGTCGTGCAGCCGGGCCTCGTCGTACACCATGGGCTGGAGGTCCCCCGGGCGGTGGGAGGCCGGATGGGTGTACGCGTGCACGGCCCGCAGGCGCACTCCCCGGGCGGAGGCCTGCGCTGCGGCGTACTCCACCGCCGCGCGGGAGGCCGCCGAACCGTCGACGCCGAGCACCACCGGAGCACCGGGGTGCTCCTCGCCCCGGGCGACCAGCACCGGGCAGCCGGCGTGCGTGGCGACCTGGATCGCCACCGAGCCGACCAGCAGGGCGGTGAACCCGCCGAGGCCCCGCTCGCCCAGCACGATCGTCGTCGCGGTGGGGGACCGGGCGAGCAGCACCGCGGAGGCCTCCCCGTCGACGATCTCGCCGGTCACCGGCAGCCCGGGGTCGACCTCCCGTGCCACGTCGACCGCCTGCTCGACCAGTCTCTCCGCCTGCCGGCGTAGCCCGCCACCGGGTGGGTTCCCGGCGACCGGGTCGACCGGCACCCGCAGCAGGGGCCAGATGAAGGCGTGTACGACGCGCAGCGGCCGGTGCCGGCGGTTCGCCTCCGCCGCCGCGAGCCGGACGGCGCGCAGCGCCGACTCCGAGCCGTCCACGCCCACCACGACCGCCGTGCCGTTCGCCGAGTCCACCCGGTGCACCTCCTGCCTGCGTCAGTATCGCCGCCGGTCGCGGCCGGCGGGGGCGATACCGCGACCGGCCCCGGGCCGGGTACGGCGGTGGGTGGGCCGGGGTGTGGCCGTCCGGCCCGGGTCCGGGGTCGGCGCGGGCCGGACGCTCCGTATGATCCTTGCCCTGTAGCAAGAATCTCGGAGGGGAAACACACATGCCGGATGCGCTCGCAGCGGTGTCGCGTGCGCTACGTGAGGCGGCCCCGGACCGACTGGTGGAGGCCGTCGACCGGGCCCTGCGGTCCGTGCTCGCCGCCGTGCGGGTCGACGTCTTCCTGGCCGACTACCGGATCAGCGGGCTGTGGTCGGTGCTCGACCCGGAGCTGTCCGCCGGTTCCCTCAGCGGTCAGGGGGGCGCGCAGCGCTGCTTCAGCAGCCAGCAACCGGTCCTCGACCCGCACGACGGCGGACACTGCCGGGTGTGGGTGCCGTTGACCGTCTGGGGCGAGCGGCTCGGGGTGCTCCTGGTCGAGCTGGCCGGCGAGCCGGACCGCCCGACCCGGGACCTGATCGTCGACCTGGCCGTCGACCTGGCCACCACGTTGCGGGCGGCCGACCGGGAGACCGACCGGTACCGTCGCACCCGTCGTCGGGAACGGCTGAGCATGGCCGCCGAGATGCAGTGGGACCTGCTGCCGGGGCGCAGCGTCACCGACGAGGCCTTCCTGCTGGCCGGGCAGCTCGAACCGGCGTACAGCGTCGGCGGTGACCACTTCGACTGGTCGGTCGATCCCGGGCGGCTCACCCTCACCGTCCTCAACGGTGCCGGCACGGGGCTGGCCGCGGCGATGCTCACGGCGCTCACCGTCAACGCGATCCGCAACGCGCGGCGGTCGGGCGGTGGCCTGGTGGAGCAGGCCGAACTGGCCTCGGACACGCTGTTCTACCAGCACCGGGGGGACCGGCACGTGGCCACGTTGCTGTTGTCGGTGGACACCGCCACCGGTCGGGCCCGGGCGGTGGACGCCGGTTCGCCGCGCGTGCTGCGGGTGCGGGGGACCACCGTGGAGCGGATCACCCTGGAGCAGCAGCTGCCGCTGGGCATGTTCGCCGAGACCCGGTACACCGTGCAGGAGTTCGACCTGCTGCCCGGCGACCGCCTCTTCGTGGTCAGCGACGGCGTGTACGACGCGCGACCCGGTGGCCAGGAGGCCTACGGTGAGCGGGCGATGGCCCGGTCGATGCGGTCGACGCGGTTGCAACCGGCGCCGGAAGCGGTTGGTACGGTGATGCGCGAGCTGTTCGCATATCATGCCGACACCGATCTACGGGACGACGCCGTCGTCGTGTGCCTGGACTGGTGCGGGCAGCGCGAACGATGATCGGCCGTCAGCGACACACGACAGCGGACAATCGCGGGGGACAGCGGGTGGATCGACCTCCGAATCTTGCCGTGGCGATCGAGGCCGCGGCCGAGGCCTTCGTCGGTGTGCTCGACTCCGCGACCTCGCGCCACCAGGTGACGGTGCCGCCGACCCAGCTACGGGTGCTCGCCTTGATCAGGGACCGGCCGGAGACGAACGTCAACGGACTGGCCGAGCTGCTGGACGTGGTGCCGTCGTCGGCGAGCCGGCTCTGTGACCGGCTGGAGGCCACCGGCCTGCTGCGCCGCACCCCCGACCCGCGGGACCGGCGGGAGGTGCGGCTGGTGCTCACCGCCGCAGCGGTGAGCCTGTTGGGGGAGGTCCGCGAGCGACGGCACCGGGCCGTGCAGGCGGTGCTGGACCGGATGCCGCAGCGCCAGCAGCACGAGCTGCTGCTGGCGCTGCTGGCGTTCGGCCAGGCCGCGGCGTCGGGCACTCCGACGCCGCAGGCCGACGCGGCGGCCCGCACCGCCTGACCCGCGGGACGGACCTGCTCCACTAGCATCCTAGGATGCCTTAGCGGTAGTGGCGTCGCTCACACCGATTCCCGGCACCGGAAACGCACGCACCCCACCGGGGGACCGGAAAGCGCCCGATATAGTGGCTGCCGGTCCGGGCCGTCGACCGTCCGGACCACATCAGGGGAGGTCCCGGCCCGGGATCACCGAGACGCCGGCACCCGCCGGTCCGGTAGCGCACGACTGACCGTGGTGCCCGCTCGGGCGCCCGGAGCGTGCTGCGGAGGGAGGTTCGGTGTCGCGTCGGCCGGCTCGGGCGGAACGTCCGCCCGCGGTGGACGGTGCCGTGGCCGCCACGGACCGGGTGCTCACGTTGCCGAACCTGATCAGCTTCGTCCGGCTGCTCGGCGTACCCCTGTTCCTCTGGCTGTTCCTGGTGGTGGAGGCGGACGTGGTGGCGATCGTGGTGCTCGCCGTCGGCGGCACCTCCGACTGGGTGGACGGGTGGATCGCCCGCCGGCTCGGCCAGGTCAGCCGGCTCGGCGAACTGCTCGACCCGCTGGCCGACCGGCTCTACATCCTCGCCACGCTGCTCGCCTTCACCGCCCGGGAGGTGGTGCCGTGGCAGTTCACGGCGGCGCTGCTGGCCCGGGAGCTGCTGCTGCTCGGCTCGTTGGGGGTGCTGCGCCGGTACGGCTACGGCCCGCCGCCGGTGCACTACGTCGGCAAGACCGCCACCTTCCTGCTCCTGGCCGCCTTCCCGGTGCTGCTGCTGGCGGCGGCCACCACGTCGGTGACGGCGACGACCGCCGCGGCGGTCGGTTGGGGGCTGGCCTGGTGGGGTCTGGTGCTGTACTGGGCGGCCGGGGCGATGTACGTGGTGCAGGCGACCCGGCTGGTCCGGGCGGTACGGCCGGGGGCCGCCACGTGAGCGCACCCCGGGACGGCGCGAAACCGCCGGTGCGGTTGTTCACCCCGGACTTCCTCACCGAGCTGTTCCAGAATCCGCTGGATCCGGGCTACGCCGACGCGGCGGCCCGGCGGCGGGACAGGCCCGCGGCGACCGGGTGGCGGGGTGCCTCGGCGCGGGCGGTGGCGGTCGTGGTGGTGGTCGCGGTGGGTTTCCTGTTCGCGGTGGCCTACCGGGAGACGATGGCCGACGAGCCGAGCCGCAGCCAGGCGCGGGCCGCGTTGATCACGCAGATCAAGCAGCGGGAGGCGGAGACCGACGAGATGACCGCGCGGGCCGGACGGCTGCGCGAGGAGGTCGGTCGGCAGCGGGACGCGGCGTTGAGCGGGTCGCAGGCGGCCCGGTTGCGCAATCTGGAGGCCGGTACGGGGCTCGGTCGGGTGCGGGGGGACGGGGTGGTGGTGCGGTTGTCCGACGCCCCCGCGTCGGACGGCGGTGCGGTGAACGGTGACTCGGGGGCCGGGCCGTCGCGGGTGATCTACTCGGACCTGCAGAAGATCGCGAACGACCTGTGGGCCGCGGGTGCGGAGGCGATCTCGATCAACGGTCAGCGGTTGACGGCGACGTCGACCATCCGGTCGGCGGGGGCGGCGATCCTGGTGGACTTCCGTCCGGTGACGAGCCCGTACGAGGTGTCGGCGATCGGGCCGCGGTCGTTGCGGGACCGGTTCGACGACAGCCGGTCGGCGTACCTGATGCGTCGGGTGGCCCGGGACACCGGGCTGTCGTTCGAGGTCCGTGAGGTGGACGACCTCACGTTGCCGGCCGCTCCGGAGCCACGGCTACGCTACGCGGAGCCGTCGGTCAGTCCGAGTCCGTCGCCGGCGGGTTCGGGTTCGTCCGGTCCGTCTTCCAGCCCCTCCGGAGGTGTCCGATGATCGCGGTGCTGGCGTTGCTCGCCGGTGTGGTGCTGGGGATCTACCTGGATCCGACGGTGCCGGCGGCGTTGCAGCCGTATCTGCCGATCGCGGTGGTGGCCGCGCTCGACGCGGTGTTCGGTGGGGTGCGGGCTAAGTTGGACCGGATCTTCGACGACAAGCAGTTCGTGGTGTCGTTCATCTCGAACGTGCTGGTGGCCGGGTTGATCGTGTATCTGGGTGACCAGTTGGGGGTGGGTGGCCAGTTGTCCACGGGGGTGGTGGTCGTGCTGGGGGTGCGGATCTTCGGAAACGTGGCGGCGATCCGCCGGCACCTGTTCCGGGCGTAGGTTGATGGCGTGAGTGACGAGCATCGGGAGACGGGTACCGGGTGGCCGCAGCCGGCGGTGCCGGTGCCGGCGGGTGAGCCGGATCCGCGTCCGGACGCGCCGGACGCGGACGAGTTGAGTCCGTTGGTGCCGGACGCGCCGTCGTCGGACGTTCCGGTGGAGTCCGGTGACGACGACGGCGCGACGGTGAATCTGGCGGAGGTGTCGGGGTCGGCGTCTGGGGAGCGGTCGTCGGGTGCCGAGGCCTCGTCGGGGGGTACGGGTCGGCGGGTGTCCTCGGCGACGGTGATGATCGCGGCGTTGTTGGCGTTGCTGGGTTTCACGTTGGTGGTGCAGTTGAAGACCACGTCGACGGATCCGACGCTGGCGGCGACCCGGCAGGAGGACCTGGTGCGGATCTTCTCGGATCTGGATTCCCGGGAGAAGCGGTTGCAGCAGGACATTGAGGCGTTGGAGGACAGTCAGCGGCAGTTGCGGTCGGGGGAGCAGGGTCGGCAGGCGGCGTTGGAGGAGGCGACGAAGCGGGCCGACGAGTTGGGCATCCTGGCGGGGACGTTGCCGGCGCGGGGGCCGGGTCTGGCGGTGCGGTTCGAGCCGGGGGGTAAGCCGATCCGGGCGGACCGGGTGTTGGACGCGGTGCAGGAGTTGCGGGGTGCGGGTGCGGAGGCGATGCAGATCTCCGGTGGGGATCGGGCGTCGGCGCGGATCATCGCGTCGACGTACTTCCTGGACGGGCCGGGGGACGTGTTGGTGGTGGACGGGCGGGCGTTGACGGGTCCGTTCACGATCACGGTGATCGGGGATCCGGAGACGATGCGTACCGCGTTGAACATTCCGGGCGGGGTGGCCGCATCGGTTCGCGGTGACGGCGGTAACGTGAGCGTCGAGGATCGTGAGGTCGCCGAGGTTTCGGCGCTGCACGCGCCGTTGAAGCTGGAACACGCCCGTCCGGTCTCCTGACCGGCGCGGCCGCGCCGGGCGGTCCCGGTGCACCGATGGATGAGGGACGCGCTGGTGATTCCTGAGGATCTGCGTTACACCGCCGAGCACGAGTGGGTGGTGGGTGCCGAGGGTGGCACCGTCCGGGTCGGTATCACCCATTTCGCGCAGGATGCGTTGGGTGACATCGTGTTCGTCCAGCTGCCGGACTCCGGTGCGGTGGTGGCGGCCGGTGAGTCGTTGGGTGAGATCGAGTCGACCAAGAGCGTGTCGGAGATCTACGCGCCGTTGAGTGGCACGGTGACGGCGCGGAACGAGGCGCTGGGTGATTCGCCTGAGGTGATCAATTCGGATCCGTACGGTGCGGGTTGGTTGGTGGAGATAGCGCCGACGGATCCGGCGGCGGTGGATGGTTTGTTGTCCGCTGACGCGTACCGTGAGCTCACCGAGAGCTGAGTGGTGTCGTGCCGGGCGTGGGTGATGTTCTCCGCGCGTCCGGTTGCCCTGCATTTCGGCGCTGGCTAGGCTCGCCCAGTCGACCGAGAACCCCAAAATGGTTGTGCGTCGGGTGATTTGCCTACCTGGGCACGGGGAGCCAGCCGCCGGGTGCGTGATCTGCCCGGCGGCATACCCGCCGTCTTCCTGACGCTGACCGAACTGATCCGTGAGGTGGTCCCATGACGCGCCCAGGCGACGAGTTCCCCCCGCTCGACGTCACTTCGACGCTCAATCTCGGTTCGTTGGACGAAGTGCTGGAGGGTCCGGACACCGATGTGGTGCCGAGTCGGATGTCCGGCTCACTGCCGCCGGGTATGGCGCTGCTGGTGGTTCGTCGGGGCCCGAATGCGGGTGCCCGGTTCCTGCTGGACCATGATGTGACGACGAGTGGACGGCATCCGGACAGCGACATCTTCCTCGACGATGTGACGGTGTCCCGGCGGCATGCGGAGTTCCATCGGGATTCGGGGACGTTCACGGTGCGGGACGTGGGGAGCCTGAACGGCACCTACGTGAACCGGGAGCGGGTCGAGGCGGCCACGTTGAGCAATGGTGACGAGGTGCAGATCGGTAAGTTCCGGGTGGTCTTCATCGCCGGTCCTCGCCCGGAGGAGGAGGCCGGCCGGGGGTGAACGAGCCTGCGGCCTCCATGCCGTCCGGGGCGGCCCGGTCGCACCCGCTGATGAGTATCGGTGAGGTGTTGGGTCAGCTGCGGGTGGAGTTTCCGGACGTGACGATTTCGAAGTTGCGGTTCCTTGAGGCCGAGGGCCTGGTGGAGCCGCAGCGGACGGCGGCGGGTTACCGGAAGTACAGCTGGGACGACGTGGCCCGGTTGCGGTTCGTGCTGACGGCGCAGCGGGACCAGTACCTGCCGTTGCGGGTGATCCGTGAGCAGTTGGCGCAGTGGGACGGCGACGACGGGGCGTCGGGGCGTCAGCGGCCGACGTTGGTGGCGGTGGGTCCCGGTGGTGAGGTGCCGGGCCGGTCGGTGGAGGAGCCTGAGTCGCAGGTGCGGCTCGGGCGGGCCGATCTGGTGGCGCGGAGTGGGATCGCCGAGTCGACGTTGGGTGAGTTGGAGCGGCTGGGTGTGTTGGTGCCGGATCCGCCGGGTTGGTACGACGCGGACGCGTTGATCATCGCGCAGGCGGTGGCGGGGTTGGCGGCGTACGGGTTGGAGCCTCGGCATCTGCGGGGTTACCGGTCGTCGGCGGATCGTGAGATCGGTCTGTTCGCGCAGTTGGTGGCGCCGTTGGCGCGGCAGTCGGATCCGGCGGCGCGGGCGCGGGCGGCGGAGACGGCGCGGGAGTTGGTGGCGTTGTCGCAGCAGTTGCACGCGGCGTTGGTGCGGGTGGGGTTGCGGTCGACGTTGGGTCGGTGAGGTGTCGGCCGGGTGTCGTGGTGGTGTGTGCGGTGGGTTCTGCCCCGGGAAGCGTGCCGTACGCTTGCCGGGGTATCCCCTTTTCTGGCGCGGTTGCTGTGCTGGTACGGATGGGGCGGCCGTGTACCGTGCAGGGACAGGGCGCGGCGGGTGTAGGTGACAACGACACGGAGGCGGCGGTGCGCGAGCTGAGCGTGGTCGGGGTTCGGGTGGAGTTGCCCAGTAACCAGCCGATCGTCCTGCTCAGGGAGGTCGAGGGTGACCGCTATCTGCCGATCTGGATCGGTGCGGTGGAAGCTACGGCGATCGCCTACGAGCAGCAGGGGGTCAAGCCGGCCCGGCCGTTGACGCATGATCTGTTGCGGGACGTGCTGGTGGCGTTGAAGGCGCCGTTGCAGGCGGTGGAGATCACCGAGTTGAAGGAGAACGTCTTCTACGCCGATCTGTTGCTGGGTGACGGGGTGCGGGTGTCCGCCCGGCCGAGTGATTCGATCGCGTTGGCGTTGCGGGTGGGTGCGCCTATTCGTTGTGCGGAGCAGGTCCTCGGTGAGGCGGGGATCGTGATTCCCGACGAGCAGGAGGACGAGGTGGAGAAGTTCCGGGAGTTCCTGGAGCAGGTGCGTCCGGAGGATTTCGCCGGCTGATCGTGGGCTTGGCGTGGGTGCCGTGGTGGCGGTGCCGGTGGTGTGGTGTGTCGTCGCCCCGTGCCGGCCGGGGCGACCCGTGCCGCTCGTCGCGCGGCGTGTCGCGGCGGTTTCTCCGTGGTAACCCCTGGGTGCGGCGTTAGTGTTGCCGTGTCGAGGGGTGCACGTCGTGGGAAACGGCGTGTCGCCGCACTGACGGGGAGGTTGTCGGGATGCACGAGCCGCGGGATCCTGAGCCGGCTGTGGAGCGGGGCGAGTCTCCGGTGGGGTCGTCGCCGGTGCCGGTGGACGGTGATGGTGCGGTCGGCTACCGGGGCGTGACGGCCTGTCACGCGGTGGGGATCAGTTACCGTCAGTTGGACTACTGGGCGCGGACGACGCTGGTGGTGCCGAGTGTGCGGGACGCGTCGGGTTCGGGTACGTCGCGTCTGTACTCGTTTCGGGACCTGGTGGTGTTGAAGGTCGTCAAGCGGTTGCTGGATGCCGGGGTGTCGTTGCAGAACATCCGTAAGGCGATCGAGGCGTTGCGGTCGCGCGGGGTGGAGGACCTGGCGGGGATCACGTTGATCTCGGACGGGACGACGGTGTACGAGTGCCGGTCTCCGGAGGAGGTGGTCGACCTGTTGCAGGGTGGCCAGGGGGTGTTCGGTATCGCGATCGGTGGGGCGTTCAAGGAGATCCAGGGTTCGTTGTCGCATCTGCCGGCGGAGCCGGCGGTGGCCGGTGGTGGGGTGGCGGCTTCCGGTGGGGCCGAGGAGGGTCCGTCGTCCGGTGTGGTGGGTGACGAGTTGGCGGCGCGGCGGGCGCGGCGCAGGGCGGGTTGACCGGGGTGGGTGGGACGCCGCGGCCGGTTTCCGGTCGCGGCGTTGTCGTCTGCGGATACTGACGGATGTCGTATCGATGTGTGTCGTGACCTGGTCGGTTTCTCGCCGGGGGGTCGGGTGGGTGACTGTCCAGGATGGATGCTTAGGGCGCGGTTCGTGGTGTTGACACCGGTGGTGGTGGCAGGAATCCTGTCCAGGGCGATCACCACAGGCACCGATCGGTCACGGTGAGTGATGGTTGGTGGTGGCGTCGAGCTGATGCGTGGACCATGGTGCGGGGATCGCAGCCGCGGTCGCGCCGAGGACGGGAAACGAACCGAAGTGCACACTGATCACTATGTCGGCCTGGGCTCCGGGCGGGTCGGCGGTGCTGTCGCCGAGCACGCGCCCGGGCCACGGTGTCCGGTGACCACCGCGCCGTCTCCGGGGGAGCCGGTCGGCGCCGGGGTGGACGTGGCGGCGGAGGCGGCGGAGTTTCTCGACGCGTTGTACGCCGAGCAGCGGTTGCCGGGGTTGGCGGCGCGGCTGGCGGAGGTGCGCGAGGAGATCGCGTTGACCGGTTCGTACCGGCACACCCGGGAGGAGCTGGTGTACGGCGCGCGGGTGGCGTGGCGGCAGTCGGCGCGGTGTGTGGGGCGGGTCCGGTGGGCGGGGTTGCGGGTCCGGGACCGTCGGCACGTGACGACGGCGGCGGGTATCGCCGAGGAGTTGGCGGCGCATCTGGCGGCGGGGGACAACGGTGGCCGGATCCAGTCGGTGATCACGGTGTTCGCGCCGGATCGGCCGGGGGTGGGTCCGCGGGCGCGGATCTGGAACGACCAGCTCGTGCGGTACTGCGGTCATCCGCGGGGTGACGGGTCGGTGTTGGGGGATCCGGCGCAGGTGGGGATGGTCCGGGCGGCGCGGCGGCTGGGGTGGCGTCCGCCGCCGGTGCCGGGGCGGTTCGACCTGGTGCCGTGGGTGATCGAGACGGCGCACGAGTCGCCGACGGTGTGGGAGGTGCCGCGGGATCTGGTGCGCGAGGTGGCGTTGAGTCATCCGGACCATCCGTGGTTCGCGGACCTGATGCTGCGTTGGCACGCGCTGCCGGTGATCAGTAACATGCGTCTGCGTATCGGTGGGGTCGACTACAGTTGCGCGCCGTTCAACGGTCACTACCTGGGCGACGAGATCGGAACCCGCAACATGGGCGACCGGGACCGCTACGACCAGTTGCCGGTGGTGGCGGCGGGGTTGGGGTTGGACACGTCGCGGGAGGACACGCTGTGGCGGGAGCACGCGGCGTTGGTGTTGAACCAGGCGGTGTTGCACTCGTTCCGGGTGGCGGGGGTGCGGGTGTCCGATCCGCACACCGAGTCGGAGTTGTTCATGAAGTTCTGTGCGCAGGAGGAGCGGGCGGGTCGGCCGGTGCACGGTGACTGGTCGTGGCTCAACGGCAGTGTGGGGTGGGCGGCGTTGCACGCGGTGCACCACCGTTACTACGACACCCGGGTTCCGAATCCGAATCTCTGGCAGACTGACCGCGCGTACGAACCGGATGGTGTGGTGGAGATGACGTTGCGTGAGCGTCACGACCTGGCTCGCGCGCAGGAGGACTGAGGATGGACAACGCGGCGTTGCGCCAGAGTTGGGGCCAGTTCTCCGCTGCCGGCCCGGAGGCGGCGAAGTATTTCTATGCCACGTTGTTCGTGGTGGCGCCGGAGGCCCGGTCGATGTTCCCGACGAACATGCAGTACCAGGAGGACAAGCTCCTGGCGGCGTTGGGGCACATCATCACCAGTTTGGACGATCCGGAGGCGTTGGCGGTGTTCGCGCAGCGGTTGGGCGCCGACCACCGTCGGTTCCATGGGCGGGACCAGCGGGGCAATCCGGTGGTGTTGGGGGAGCGGCACTACGTCTGGGTGGGGCAGGCGTTGCTGGCGACGTTGGAGCGGTTCCTCGGCCCGTACTTCACTCCGGCGTTGCGGGCGCAGTGGGCGGCGGCGTACGAGTTGGTGGCGAAGCTGATGCTCGACGGCGCGGCGGAGGCGGAGCGGACGTCGCCGCCGCACTGGGAGGCGGAGGTGTTGTCGGCGGAGCGGCGGCGGGCCGACATCGTGGTGTTCACGGTGCGTCCGAACTACCTGTGTGCGTACCGGCCGGGTCAGTCATTGCCGGTGCAGGTGCCGCAGTTGCGGACCTGGCGGTACCTGTCGCCGGCGAACGCGCCCCGGGCGGACGGGACGATCGAGTTCCACGTGCGGGCGACGGGCCGGTTCTCCACGCATCTGGTGCGCCGGTTGCGGGCGGGTGAGCCGCTGTTGTTGGGGCATCCGACGGGGACGGCGTTGTCGTCGTACGACCGGTCGCCGCAGTTGCCGTTGTTGTTGATCGCCGGGGGGACGGGGTTGGCGCCGTTGCGGGCGGTGGCGGAGGCGGTGCAGCAGGGTCCGGGGCGGCGTACCACGCTGGTGGTGGGCGGGCGGACCCCGGACGACCTGTACGACGAGCCGGCGTTGTCGCGGTTGGTGGCGATGCCGGCGGCGGGTGGGCACGGTGGCGGGGCGGGGTGGTTGCGGTACGTGCCGACGGTGGAGTCGGGGTGGAGCTGGCGTGGCGCGGTCGGGCGGGCCGGGGACACGGCATTGCGGCTGGGTCCGTGGGCGGACACGGAGATCCTGGTGTGTGGGAGTCCGGAGATGACCCGGGAGACGGTGACGATGCTGGTCCGGTCGGGTGTGGAGCCGGAGCAGATCCTGACGGAGAGTTACGACCATTCGTTGTATCCGCCGTTGGCCGAGACGGCTGCGGGTGCGGCGCGTGACTTCAGTGGGACGGGTGTGCGGTGAGTGTGGACCGGGCCGGGGCGGAGCCGGGTGAGGTGGCCCGCCAGTTGGCGGTGTTGGAGGAGCGGCGGTTCCGGGGTAGTCACTGGTTGTCGGCGGTCGAGGTGGCGTCGGTGGTGCGGTCGGCGGACGACCGGATCGGGGTGTTGACGGCGGAGCTGGAGCGGCAGCGGCGGGAGAACCAGGGGCTGCTGAGTCAGGTGGAGATGCTGCGGCACGGGACGTTGCCGAGCAACGCGCCGCAGGGGCCGGATCCGATGACGGTCGAGTTGGCGATGCGGGCGCAGGACGAGGCGAACCGGACGATCGGTGAGGCCAGCGCGGAGGGTGCGGAGATCATCGCCGATGCGCGTCGGCAGGCCGAGGAGATCGTGGCGGAGGCGCACCGGCGGGCTGCGGAGGTGGGCGGGTCGGGTGTGCTGTCGGCCGGTGGGGCGTCGTCGGAGCTGGCCGGGAAGTTGCAGGCGTTGGAGGAGCGGCACGCGGCGGCGTTGGCGGCGGTGGCGGCGGCGCAGCAGCAGTTGAACCGGTGGCAGGCGTACCTGTCGGCGCAGTCGGAGCAGTTGCGGGCGGACGCGGCGGCGGCGGGTGGGGCGAGCGCCCAGTTGCGGGTGGTGTTGGGCGGTTGAGTGGTCGCCGCCGGCCGGTGCCGCGGCCCGCCTGACGGGGGTGGTTGGCCGTCGGGGCGGTGGTCGGGGCAGCATGGACGGGTGACGGAGACGATCGACGCGCTGGCCGGCCTGGTGGCCGCCGGTGGGGTGGTGGTGCTCAGCGGGGCGGGGTTGTCCACCGAGTCGGGTATTCCCGACTACCGGGGGCCGACGGGGGTGGCCCGCCGGCACACCCCGATGACGTACCAGACGTTCACCGGTTCGGCGGTGGCCCGGCGGCGGTACTGGGCGCGGAGCCATCTGGGGTGGCGCACGATCGCGCGGGCGGCTCCGAACGACGGGCACCGGGCGGTGGCCCGGCTCCAGGCGGTCGGCCTGGTCGACGGGGTGATCACCCAGAACGTCGACGGTCTGCACACTGCGGCGGGTAGTCGGCGGGTGGTGGAGCTGCACGGTCGTCTCGACGCGGTGGTGTGCCTGGACTGCGGTGACCGTACCGGGCGGGGGGAGCTGGACCGGCGGTTGGCGGCGGCGAATCCCGGCTTCGACGCGACGGTGGCGGTGGTGCGTCCGGACGGTGACGTGGATCTCGACGACGACCGGGTGGCCGGGTTCCGTCCGGTCGACTGCGGGTCGTGCGGGGGGATGCTGAAGCCCGACGTGGTGTTCTTCGGGGAGACGGTGCCGGCGGAGCGGGTGTCGCGGTGTTTCGCGATGGTGGACCAGGCCCGGTCGCTGCTGGTGGTGGGGTCGTCGCTGACGGTGTTGTCGGGGCGGCGGTTCGTGTCGCGGGCCGCGCGGCGGGGCGTCCCGGTGGTGATCGTGAACCAGGGTGCCACCCGTGGTGACGGTCTCGCGGCGGTGCGGGTGGACGCCCCGTTGGGGCGGGTGCTGCCGGTGTTGGTCGACCGGGTCGCCGCCGTCGTGCCGGGGGCCGCGGGAATTCCGGTGGTGTCCTGATCCGGTGTGCCCCCGATCGGGCCGTACGGGGGTACGACATCCGCCGGTAACAGCGACGCTGGTAGCGTTGACCATGCCGACACCACCCGCGCGGGAGAGATCGCCCAGCAGTATCCGGGCGGCGCCGAAGGGGCAGATTCTCCCCGGAACCTCTCAGGCAGAAGGACCGCGACGGGCAGGCACTGTGGAGCGCCCTGCGGCGTGACTCAGGGGGAGGCCGATCCGTCGACCTCGCCCCCTGGAGTCTGGAGCGCACGTATGACCGTAGAGCAGTTCGCCGACCGGCACATCGGCCCCGGCCCGGACGACGAGCGCCGCATGTTGGAGGTCGTCGGGTACGGCTCCGTGGACGAGCTGATGGACGCGGCGATCCCCGAGGTGATCCGTTGGCACGGCACCCTGGACCTGCCGGCGCCGGCCAGTGAGCGGGAGGCGATCGCCGAGCTGCGGAGCCTGGCGGCCCGCAACACGGTGGCGGTGTCGATGATCGGGCTGGGCTACCACGGCACGCACACCCCGGCGGTGATCCGCCGTAACGTGTTGGAGAACCCGGCCTGGTACACGGCCTACACCCCGTACCAGCCGGAGATCAGCCAGGGGCGGCTGGAGGCGCTGCTGAACTTCCAGACCATGGTCACCGACCTGACCGGGCTGGCCACGGCGAACGCGTCGATGCTCGACGAGGCGACGGCGGCGGCGGAGGCGATGACCCTGGCGCGTCGCGCGTCGCGCAGCGGCAGCCCGGTGTACGTGGTCGACGCGGACACGTTGCCGCAGACCGTGGCGGTGCTCGCCGGCCGCGCCGAGCCGCTCGGTATCGAGGTGCGGGTGGTCGACCTGTCGGCACAGGAGCTGCCGGCGGAGTTCTTCGGGCTGCACCTGCAGTATCCGGGGGCGTCCGGCGCGGTCCGGGACCATGCGCCGCTGGTGGACGCCGCGCACGCGGTCGGGGCGTTGGTGACGGTGGCGGCGGACCTGTTGGCGTTGACGCTGCTGCGGGCGCCGGGGCGGATCGGGGTGGACATCGCCGCGGGCACCACGCAGCGGTTCGGGGTGCCGATGGGTTTCGGTGGTCCGCACGCCGGTTACCTGGCGGTGCGGGCCGGTCTGGAGCGGATGCTGCCGGGCCGGCTGGTCGGGGTGTCGCGGGACGCGGCCGGTCAGCCGGCGTACCGGTTGGCGTTGCAGACCCGGGAGCAGCACATCCGGCGGGAGAAGGCGACCAGCAACATCTGCACGGCGCAGGTGCTGCTGGCGGTGATGGCCGGCATGTACGCCGTCTACCACGGGCCGGACGGGTTGCGGCGGATCGCCCGGCGTACCCATCAGATGGCGGTGCGGCTCGCGGCCGGGCTGCGTGCCGGTGGGGTGCGGGTGGCCGACGTCGCGTTCTTCGACACCGTGACGGCGGTGGTGCCCGGTGGGGCGGCGGCGGTGGTGGCGGCGGCCCGGGAGCGGGGGGTGAACCTGCGGCTGGTCGACGCCGACCGGGTGGGGGTGTCGTGTGACGAGACGACGACGGTGGCGCACCTGGCGGCGGTGTGGGCGGCGTTCGGGGTGGACCAGGTCGACGGGGACGTGGAGGACGTGTTGCCGGCCGGGTTGGCGCGGGACACCGACTTCCTCACCCATCCGGTGTTCCGCAGCCACCGCTCGGAGACGGCGATGCTGCGGTACCTGCGCCGGTTGGCGGACTTCGACTACGCCCTGGACCGGGGGATGATCCCGTTGGGGTCGTGCACGATGAAGCTCAACGCGACCACCGAGATGGAGCCGGTGAGCTGGCCGGAGTTCGCCCATCTGCACCCGTTCGCCCCGGACGAGCAGACCGCCGGGTACCGGGAGCTGATCGGGCGGTTGGAGGGCTGGCTGGCGGAGGTGACCGGGTACGACGCGGTCAGTGTGCAGCCCAACGCCGGGTCGCAGGGGGAGCTGGCGGGGTTGCTGGCGATCCGCGCCTACCACCGGGACCGGGGGGACACCCATCGGGACGTGTGCCTGATCCCGTCGTCGGCGCACGGCACGAACGCCGCGTCGGCGGTGATGGCCGGGATGCGGGTGGTGGTGGTCGCCTGTGACGCCGACGGCAACGTCGACCTGGTCGACCTCGACGCCAAGATCGACAAGCATCGGGACGCCCTCGCCGCGATCATGGTGACGTACCCGTCGACGCACGGGGTGTACGAGACGGGCATCGCGTCGTTGTGCGCGAAGGTCCACGACGCCGGCGGTCAGGTGTACGTCGACGGGGCGAACCTCAACGCGCTGGTCGGGTTCGCCAAGCCGGGCCGGTTCGGGGCGGACGTGTCGCACCTGAACCTGCACAAGACGTTCTGCATTCCGCACGGCGGTGGCGGGCCGGGGGTGGGTCCGGTGGCGGTGCGGGGGCACCTGGCGGCGTACCTGCCGGGTGACCCGGGCGGCGACCGGGTGCCGGGGGCGCCGGCGATCGCGGCGGCCCGGTACGGGTCGGCGGGCATCCTGCCGATCCCGTGGGCGTACCTGCGGATGATGGGCGCGGCGGGGCTGACCCGGGCGACCGGGGTGGCGGTGCTGGCGGCGAACTACGTGGCGGTGCGGCTGCGCGAGCACTTCCCGGTGCTGTACGCCGGCAACAAGGGCCTGGTGGCGCACGAGTGCATCCTGGATCTGCGGCCGCTGTCGAAGGCGACCGGGGTGAGTGTCGACGACGTGGCCAAGCGGCTGATCGACTACGGGTTCCACGCGCCGACGATGTCGTTCCCGGTGGCGGGGACGCTGATGGTGGAGCCGACGGAGAGTGAGGACCTGGCCGAGTTGGACCGGTTCTGCGACGCGATGATCGCGATCCGGGCGGAGATCGACACGGTGGCCTCGGGTGGGTGGCCGGCGGGGGACAACCCGTTGAGCAACGCCCCGCACACCGCGGAGATGGTGTCCGCAGACGAGTGGCCGCACCCGTATCCGCGGTCGGTGGGGGCGTACCCGGGCGGGGTGGACCGGGCGGGGAAGTACTGGCCGCCGGTGCGGCGCGTCGACGGCGCGTACGGCGACCGGAACCTGGTCTGCTCGTGTCCGGCGCCGGAGGCGTTCCAGGACTGAGTCGCGGTGCCGGGGCGGCGGACGTGCCGCCCCGGTGCGGCGACCGGGGGAGGGCAGCCCCCTGCCGGGGGCTAGCCTGGGGTGGCCTGCCCACGCACGGTGAGCAGGTCAGGCGACCCGTACGTGGGTCAGGCGACGAGCGCGTGCCGGGCCGGCCCGCGGTGCGGGGCGATGGTGCTGCCGTCGGGAAGGAGCTCGCCGGTGTCCTCGAAGACGATGACACCGTTGCAGAGCAGGCTCCAGCCCTGCTCAGGGAAGCAGGCGATGACCCGGGCGGCGTCCCGGTCGGTCGCTTCGGCGGAGGGACAGGTGATCTGGTGCTGGCACATCGGGTTCTCCGGACTGTGGGGGCACTGTGTCATGGTTCACATGACCAGTGACGCACAGTACCAAGGGATCGCGCACCGGATCGAGCGGGCTTCGGTCATGTCGCCCCGAAATCCGCTGAACGGATGAGCGGGAATGGTCCACCTGGCGTGGAAACGCTCCCAACGGTGCCGGTGGGCGTACCGGGAGTACCGCAACGCTGCCGCAGCGTGCTCGTCGAGCGGGACCGCTACGAGTGGCGTCTCACCGACGGTGGTGACCCGGCCGCGCGGATCGCCGGTTTCCTCACCGCGCACGGCCTGCCGGTCGACGACCTGACCCGCCCGGCCGCCCACCGCGCCGACGGCCCCTGCGGGGCCGCCCTGTTCGTCTCCGCCGCCGCCGGCGCCCGGATGGCCGGCGCACCCACCGGCCCGCCCAGCCCGGTGCCGCAGCTGCCCGACGTGGTCGTCGTCGTCTACGACCACGCCACCGCCCGCCCCGCCGGTCCCACCCGCCGGGCCGCCGGCCGGCTACGGCTGGCCCCCTGGCGGGACAGCTGGACCGCCGGGCAGCACGCCGACGCCGTGCGCACCGTCCGCGCCGCCATCGGCCGCGGCGACGTCTACCAGGTCAACGTGGTCGGTCACGCCGCCGCCGGATACACCGGCGACCCGCGTCCGGCCCTGGCCCGCCTCGCCGGCCTGCCCGGCGCCCGCTACGGCGGCACCCTGCACGGCGACGGCTGGGCGATCGGCTGCGCCTCCCCGGAGACCCTGGTCGCGGTGCACGCCGGCCGCGTCGTCACCCGCCCGATCAAGGGCACCCGCCCGGCCACCGCCGCCGGCCGGCGCGACCTGCTCGCCTCGGCCAAGGAACGCGCCGAGCACATCATGATCGTCGACCTGGAACGCAACGACCTGGCCCGGATCGCCCGCACCGGCTCGGTGACCGTCGACGAGCTGTTCGCCGTCCGCCGGTGGTGCGACCTGTGGCAGGCCGAGTCGACCGTGTCCGCCGTCCTCGCCGACGGCGCCGGCCTGACCGACCTGCTGCGTGCCACCTGTCCCGGCGGGTCGGTCACCGGCGCCCCGAAACGGGCCGCGCTGAGCCTGATCGCCGCCGTCGAGCCCGTCGGGCGGGGGGCCGGCATGGGCGCGTTCGGCTGGGTCGGCCCCGGCCACCTCGACCTGGGCCTGACCATCCGTACCGCCGCCGCCGACCGCGACCGGCTGCACCTGTGGGCCGGCGGCGGCATCACCTGGGACAGCGACCCCGCCGCCGAGGTCGCCGAGGCCGCGGCCAAGGCCGCCCCGGTGCGTGCCCTGCTCGCCGCCGGCTGACCACCCCGGCCGTACACCATACGGCTAGGCTGGTGGCATGCGCGTCGAGTACAGCGGCACCGGCGACCCCGCCCGCAGCCTCGCCCTGCTCTGGCGCACCCGGGACCGCGCCAGCCGCGGCGGCGACCTCGGCGTCGACCGGATCGTCCGGGCCGCCATCGAGGTCGCCGACACCGACGGCCTCGCCGCGCTGTCCATGCGCCGGGTCGCCGAACGCCTCGGCGTCGGCACCATGTCCCTCTACACCCACGTGCCCGGCAAGGGTGAACTGCTCGACCTGATGCTCGACACGGTGCACGGCGAGACCCCCCGCCCGACCGACGTCCCCGGCGGCTGGCGCGGCCGGCTGGAACGCATCGCCCGCGACACCTGGGCGCTGTACCTGCGCCACCCGTGGCTGTTGCAGGTCGCCACCACCCGCCCCCCGCTCGGCCCGCAGGTCACCGCCCGCTACGACTACGAACTCCGCGCGGTCGAGGGCATCGGCCTGACCGACCTGGAGATGGACGCCGTGATCACCCTCGTCGACTCGTACGTGCACGGTGCGGTACGCGGCGCGGTCGAAGCGGCCCGGGCCGTGCGGGACACCGGCCTGACCGACGAACAGTGGTGGCGGGCGCACGCCCCGTACCTGGAGAAGGTGATGGACCCGGCCCGCTTCCCGACGGCCGCCCGGGTCGGCTCCGCCGCCGGCCAGGAGTACCAGGCCGCCGCCGACCCGGCCCGCGCGTTCGAGTTCGGACTGGCCCGCGTCCTCGACGGCATCGCCGCGCTGGTCGCGCACCGGAGCGCCGACGTGACGCCCCCGACGGCCCCCCGCTAGCCTTCCGGGCATGACCGTACGCCCGATCCGGATCATCGGTGATCCCGTCCTGCGCACCGCCTGCACGCCGGTGACCCGCTTCGACGCCGCGTTGCAGCAGCTCGTGGACGACCTGATGGACACCCTGCTCGGCGCACCCGGCCGGGCCGGTGTCGCCGCCCCGCAGATCGGCGTCGACGCCCAGGTGTTCGTCTACGACGCCGACGGCCACCGGGGGCACCTGATCAACCCCACCATCGAGCTGTCCGACGAGATCCAGGACGACGACGAGGGCTGCCTGTCCATCCCCGGGCTGTACTTCCCGACCCGACGGTCCCTGCACGCCACCGTGCACGGTGTGGACCGGCACGGCGACCCGCTGACCATCTCCGGCAGCGGGTTCCTGGCCCGCGCGTTGCAGCACGAGACCGACCACCTCGCCGGCCGGCTGTACGTCGACACCCTGCGCGGCGACGTCCGTCGCCGGGCGCTGCGGGAGATCCGCGCCGGCCGGTTCGACTCACCCCGCCGCCGCTGATCGGCCGACCGCCGCCGGCGGTCCGACCCGGGGGACGGCACGCCACCGCCGCCGGTCAGCAACCGGCGGCGGGGAGGTTCTCGTCGGCCCAGCGGGCCAGTGCGTCCAACGCCGGCAGCAGGGCGGCGCCCCGCTCGGTGAGCTGGTAGCTGACCCCCACCGGCGGACCCGCGCGCACCGTGCGGCGGACCAGGTCGACCCGGGCCAGCTCGCCGAGCCGGTCCGACAGCACCGACTCGCTGATCCCGGGCAGCGCCCGGGTCAGCTCGGCGAAACCGGCCGGGCCGGCGGCGAGGGTACCGAGGATCATCCCGTTCCACCGCTTGCCGAGGAACGCGAACGCGCGCGACAGGCCCCCCGGGCAGGCGCGGGGCCCGTCGTCGATCGGGGAACACGTCGTCATCCGTCCAGCATACGTGGTGCGCACCTCACACTAGCGACTACGAAAAAGCTAGCTGCTATCGTTGCCGCAGCACATTCGAACCGACCGGAGGCACCCCGTGACCGACGTCCTGCCCGACCAGCTGATCACTCTCAGCCCCGCCGCCCAGGCGCAGCTGTTCACCGAAGCCCGCACCGCCAACACCTTCACCGACACCCCCGTCGGCGACGACCAGCTCCGCGCCATCTTCGACCTCGCCAAGTACCCGCCCACCGCCATGAACGTCCAACCCCTGCGGGTCCTGTTCGTCCGCCCCGGCGCCGGCCGCGACCGCCTCCTCACCCACGTCGCCGAAGGCAACCGGGCCAAGACCGCCCAGGCCCCCGTCGTCGCCGTCCTCGCCGCCGACACCGACTTCCACGAACACCTCGACACCCTCTTCCCCGTCCGCCCCGGCATGCGCGAACACTTCGCCGCCGACCCCACCGCCCGCGACGGCATGGCCAGGTTCAACGCCGGCCTCCAGGTCGGCTACTTCCTGCTCGCCGTCCGCGCCGCCGGCCTCGCCGCCGGCCCCATGGGCGGCTTCGACGCCGCCGGCGTCGACACCGAGTTCTTCACCGGCACCGGCTGGAAATCCCTGCTCCTGGTCAACATCGGCCACCCCGGCCCCGACGCCTGGCACCCCCGCCTGCCCCGACTGGACTACGACACCGTCGTCCGGCACGCCTGAGACCCAGCCGAAGGCCGGCCGGGCGCCACCGCACGCTCAGCCGGCCCACCACTGGTCGTACCCCAGCTTCACCAGCAACGCCACCACCACCACCAGCAACACCACCCGCACGAACCCCGCACCCCGCCGCAACGCCAACCGCGCCCCCACCGCCGCCCCCGCCACGTTGCACACCGCCATCGCCAACCCCAACCACCACCACACGTGCCCGGTCGCCGCGAACACCACCAACGCCCCCAGGTTCGTCCCCGCGTTAACCACCTTCGCCATCGCCGACGCACCCAGGAAATCCGCCCCCACCACCACGGTGAACGCCACCACCAGGAACGTCCCCGTCCCCGGACCGATCAACCCGTCGTACACCGCGATCCCCACCCCGCACACCAACACCGCCACCACCACCCGCACCGGAGTCCGCCGCCCCGGCACCGGCACCGTCCCCAACCGCGGCCGCAACACCACGAACAACGCCACCACCAACAACACCACCAACACCACCGGCCGGTACGCCGACGCCGGCACCGCACCCGCCAACACCGCACCCACCCCGGCGCACACCACCGCCGCCACCGCCGCCGGACCCGCCACCACCCAGTCCACCCGGGCCCGCCGCGCGAACGTCACCGCCGCCGTCGACGTACCCGCGATCGCCGCCAACTTGTTCGTCCCCAACGCCGTCGCCACCGGCACCCCCGGCGCCACCACCAACAACGCCGGCAACAGCAGCAACCCACCCCCGCCCACCACCGCGTCGACCGCACCGGCCAGGGCCGCGGCAACCAGCAGACCGATCAACGACACAGGATCCACGGGCCGCCATTCTTCCCACCCGCCACCCCCCGCCGCCCGCCCGGGTGGCCCACCTCACCGCCCCCGACGCCGCCGCAACCACACCCCCACCCCACCCAACGCCACGAACACCAACACCGAACAACACAACAACTTGATCATCCGGTAACTGTGCCACGGACGTAGGGTGCACAGGTGCGCCTGGCGACCTTCAACCTGCTGCACGGCCGCTCCCTGACCGACGGGCTCGTCGACCCCGACCGGCTCACCGCCGCCGTCCACGCCCTCGACGCCGACATCCTCGCCCTCCAGGAAGTCGACCGCGACCAGTCCCGCAGCGGCCACCACGACCTCACCGCCCTCGCCGCCCACGCCCTCGACGCCCCCGAACACCGCTTCGCCGCCGCCGTCGTCGGCACCCCCGGCGAACAGTTCCGGCCCCTACGCCACGACGACGACGGCCACGGCGAACCCTGCTACGGCATCGGCCTGATCAGCCGCCACCCCGTACGCACCTGGCACGTCACCCGCCTCACACCCGCACCCGTCCGCTCACCCCTCTACCTCCCCGGCCCCGGCGGTGGCCTCATCCTTCTGCGCGACGAACCCCGCGTCGTCCTCGCCGCCGTCCTCGACACCCCCCACGGCCCCCTCACCGTCGCCGCCACCCACCTGTCCTTCGTCCCCGGCTGGAACGCCCACCAACTCCGCCGCGTCGTCCGCGCCCTGCGCGCCCTGCCCGCCCCCCGCATCCTCCTCGGCGACCTCAACCTCCCCGCCGGCCCCGCCCGCCTCCTCACCGGCTGGCAGCCCCTCGCCCGCCGCCCCACCTACCCCGCCACCGCCCCCCGGGTACAACTCGACCACATCCTCGCCGACCCCCACGGCCTGCACCGGCTACCCCCGGTCACCGCCGTCGACACCCCCCGCTCGACCATCTCCGACCACCGGCCCCTCGTCGTCGACCTCGGCTGACCGCCCCGGCCGGGACACGTCAGCCCGGCCCGCCGCCCGCTGCGCCGCCCGCACCGCATTACGGAACAGCATCGCCACCGTCGTCGGACCCACCCCACCCACCCGAGGAGTGATCGCCCCCGCCACCCGCGCACACGACTCGTCCACGTCCGGCAACAACCGGCGACCCGCGTACCGCACCCCACCACCGACGACCACCGCACCCGGCCGCACATGCTCCGGCCGCACGATCCCCGGAACCCCCGCCGCCGCCACCAGGATCTCCGCCCGCCGGGTGAAACGCGGCCAGTCCGCCACCCCGGTGTGCACCACCGTCACCGCCGCGTTCGCCGTCGGCCGCTTCTGCGCCAACAACATCGCCAACGGACGCCCCAACGTCGCCCCCCGACCCAGCACCACCACCTCCCGACCCGCCACCGGCACCCCGTGGAACGCCAACAACGCCTCGATCCCCGCCGGCGTACACGGCAACGGCCCCGGCAACCCCAACGCCAACCGGCCCATGTTCACCGGATGCATACCGTCCACGTCGGCATCCGGATCCAACACCTCCAACGCCCGGTCGTAGTCCAGATGCCCCGGAACCGGATGCTGCACCAACACCGCGTGCACCCCGGCGTCGTCGTTGAAATCCCGCAACACCCGGTGCAGATCAGCCTGCGTCGCCGACCCCGGCAGCCGCACGTGCGGCGACGCGAAACCCAACTCCGCCGCCTGCCGCGACTTGATCCGGATGTACCCCACACTCGCGTCGTCGTCACCCACCAGCACCGTCGCCAGCGTCGGCACCACCCCGACCGCCCGCAACGCCGCCACCTGCTCGGCGACCTCGGCGAGAATCCGCTCCGCCACCGGCCCACCCGGCAACAACCGGGCCGTACCAGACGTGGGGGAGGAGGAAGAGGAAACAGACATGGCGCACCCCGACCACGGAGGCCCAGGCGGTCGACCCCCGCGACGAGCTCCCCGATGGTCACCCATCCCCGTGCCGCCAGTCGCGTCCACCCCCACCATGCCACAACCCCACCCCCCACCACGACCGCACACACCGGACCCGGCCGCCACACGACGACCGGGTCCGGCGGACCGACCCGCTACGAGACCGTGATCTGTGCGACCCCACCAGCCGGATTGCTGATGATGCCGACCATCGACCGGCGGCACGACCCGATGACCGGATCGTTCGCACACCCGGGCGCGCTGAAGTCCACCGCCACCACCTGGATCCGGTGGTTGGCCACCGTCGGCGAGTAGACGAACGGCGACCCCACCGGGCAGCTGCTACCACTCCACTGCGAGCCCAGCAGACCCAGATCCGTCCAGACACCCCCGGCATCCATGTCGTTGATCCAGATACGCAGCGGCCGCCGGTCGTTGTGACAGTTGTACGTCACCAACGTCCGCACCCCGGTCACCCCCGAATCCGGCGGCGTGACCATCGCATCACCCGACCAGATCAGATTGACCCCCCACGGCCGGCTGCCGTACACCACGTAGTCGTTACGGCTGCGATTGAACAACGCCTGACCACCCGCCGTGGTGATCAGATTCCACTCGTAGACCGCGGTGGCCGACCACACCAGGTCGATGCCGTAACTCTGCGCACCCCACCGCAGGTAACCGCCGCCCGGAACCCGCAACGCCACCTTCGTGGTGCTCGTGATCGGCGCGTTCGTCGGCAGGCCCTCCCCGTACACCTCCCACCGGGAATTCGGCCAGTCGGTCCAGTTCAGATTGATGCCGTAGTCGCGCTCCGCATACCGCAGCGCCTTCAGACCGTTGCTCTGGTTACGCATCGGGCCGTACCCGCCACTCCAGGTGGGCAGACCCTCCCAGTCGACGACCGCACTCGGCGGCGTCGCCGACCCACCCGGCCCGGCCGACGCCGGAACCGCACCGGTCAACCCGGCAAGGACCACCGCCACCAGCAGGCCGAGCACTCTGTGAACACGGGACATATCTCCTCCGAATCAGGACACCAACACGGACACCGGTGAGGCGTTCCACCCCGTGCCATCCCGTGCCACCCCTCAATACGCCGTACCCACCTCCTCCGGCGCACGCCGCGCGATCGCGGCCAGCAACGCCAGGCTGCCCCGCAACGTCTCCACGTCCGGCGACGACGTCGACAACCGCACCGCATCCGGCACCGGCGCCCCCCCGACCGCATAGTCGGCCGCCGGACTGACCACCACCCGCTGCCTGGCCGCGGCGGACACGAACGCCCCCGTCGACCACCCACCCGGCAACCGCCACCACACGTGGTACGACCGAGGATCAGCACGCACGTCGAACCCGGCCAACACCTCCGCCACGATCGCCTGCCGCAACCGCGCGTCCTGCTGCTTGAGCCGCACGATCCGCTGCGCCGTGCCATCGGCCACCACCGCGGTCGCACACGCCAACGCCACACCCGGCACCCCCCACGTACCGGAACGCACCGCCGCCGCGACCCGCCCGGTCAACCCCACCGGACACACCAGCAACCCCAGATTGAGCCCCGCACCCACCCGCTTGGACAAACTGTCCACCAGGATCGTCTGCTCAGGAGCATGCGCGGCCAACGGCAACTCCTCGTCGTACAGGAACGCATTGATCCGATCCTCGATCGCGACCAGACCCAACCGCGCCAGCCGCCGCCCCAACTCCGCCCGCCGGCCCGCCGACATCGTCACCCCCAACGGGTTGTGCAACGTGGGCTGGAGGTAGACCGCCGCGAGCGGACCACGACGATGCGCCTCCTCCAACGCCGACCCACTCAACCCCTCCCCGTCCATCCCGATCGGCACCAACGTCACACCGTGCCGCGCCGCGATCGTCTTCACCACCGGATACGTCAGCTCCTCCACCCCGAGCCGCTGCCCCGGCGCCACCAACGCCACCATGGCCGCCGCGATCGCCTGCCGCCCACTACCGGTGAACAACAACCGCTCCGGCTCCACCGCCCACCCCGGCCGGGACAGGAAGGACGCACCGACCCTGCGCGACTCCCGCGTCCCGGTCACCGGCACCGGATGCATCGCCGCCTCCAGCCCCGCCGGCGCCAGCACCCGCCCCAACGCCCGCGCCACCATCGACGACTGACCCGGCAGCACCGGAAAGTTCGCCTCCAGATCGACCAGGTCCGCATCCCCCGACCGCGCCGAGAAATCCACCACGAACGTGCCCCGCCCCACCGCACCGGCCACCAGACCGCGCCGCGCGAGCTCCTGATAGACCCGGGCCGCCGTCGACACCGCCATACCGCGCCGCCGGGCGAACTCCCGCTGGGGCAGCAGCCGCTGCCCCGGCCGCATCCGCCCGGACCGGATGTCAGCCGCCACCGCATCGGCCACAAGCCGGAAATCGTCCCCCACCGTCACCTCGTCTCCCGACACACCCGCACCCGCACAGCCTCCTATCAATCCGACCACAACCTCGGTGCAATCAACAGTCACCCAGCCACGCAAAACCCCCCGATGTCGGATCCCCGCCCCACAACACCGTTGACGCCACCAACCACACCGATGCGACACTCACCTCAATCACCCCATTGACTCGGTTCATTGAGAGGGGCGACCCGTGAGGACACCCACCACCACCCACCCGACCGAACTGCTCCACCGCGCCGCCCACGCCCTGTGGACCGACGGCGACCTCACCACCAGCCGCACCCACTTCGACGCCGCCTACCGCGCCGCGCAAGCCACCGGCGACCACCACACCCGCACCCTCGCCGTCGCCGGCATGGGCGGCCTCTGGGTCCACGAACACCGCACCACCAGCGACACCACCCTCCTACTCCACCGCCTCCACCACGCCATCGCCGACACCGACCCCCACACCCCCCTGGGCATCCGACTACGCGCCCGACTCGCCGCCGAACAGGACTACCGCACCGCCACCCACACCGCCACCCTCGCCCTCCTCGACCAGGCCCGCGCCACCGGCGACCCCGTCACCCTCACCGAAACCGCGAGCCTCGCCCACCACTGCCTCCTCGGCCCCGACCACACCCGCCTCCGCCACGAACTCAGCCAGGACGCCCTCACCGCCGCCCTCGCCACCGACCGCCCCGGCGACCTCCTGGTCGCCCTCCTCTGGCGCACCGTCGGACAGTTCCTCGACACCCACCCGCACGCCGAACGCAGCCTCGCTGAACTCCACACCCACCTCACCCACCACGACCACCTCGCCGTCTCCTACGTCGCCCACGCCATCGACGTCATGCTCACCATCCGCGCCGGCACACTCACCGAAGCCCTCGCCCGCGCCGCCACCTGCGCCCGACGAGGCACCGCCGCCGGCGACGCCGACACCGCCGGCTGGTACGGCGCCCACCTGACCACCATCGCCTGGTACCAGGGCAACCTCACCGACCACCTCCCCATGCTGCGCGAACTCGCCGTCTCACCCACCCTCAGCCCCGTCGACCACTCCTACCGGGCAGCACTCGCCGTCGCCTCCGCCCTCGCCGGACACCGCCGCGAAGCCACCGCCGCCCTCGCCCGCCTCCACCGCCACGACCTCACCACCCTGCCCCGCTCCAGCAGCTGGCTCGTCACCCTCCACGGCATCGTCGAAGCAGCCCACCTCCTCGACGACGGCCACCTCGCCACCGAGGCGTACGACCTCCTCGCCCCCTACGCCGACCGACCCATGCTGGCCAGCCTCGCCATCACCTGCTTCGGCTCCACCCACCACGCCCTCGGCACCGCCGCCCTCACCGCCGGAGAAACCGACCGCGCCATCACCCACCTGCACGCCGCCATACAGGACAACCTCAGCCTCGGCCACCTCCCCGCCACCACCCTGTCCCGCGCCCGACTGGCCGACGCCCTCACCCGACGCGCCGGCCCCCACGACCGCCGGGAAGCCGAACGACAACGCCACCTCGCCCACACCGACGCCACCGAACTCGGCATCACCCTCCCCACCCCACCGGCACACCGGCGCACCCCCCACCGCCCCCGCATCCAGTGCCACCGCCACGGCCGACACTGGCAACTCGCCCTCGGCCACCGCACCGCCACCATCGACGACAGCGTCGGCGTCCGATACCTCGCCACCCTCCTCGCCAACCCCGGCCACGACATCCCCGCCATCGAACTCGCCGGCAGCGCCGAACCCACCACCGGCCACCAACCCGTCCTCGACGACACCGCCAAACGCGCCTACCGGCGACGACTGAGCGACCTGGACGCCGCCATCGACGACGCCGACGCCGCCCACGACCCGCACCGCGCCGAACAGGCCCGCACCGAACGACAGTGGCTCCTCGACGAACTCGCCACCCACACCGGACTCCACGGCCGCGACCGCACCTTCACCGGCAACACCGAACGCGCCCGCATCGCCGTCGGCAAAGCCATACGCCGCGCCCTGGACCGCATCACGGCCACCGACCCGGTACTCGGCGAGCACCTACGCACGACGATCAGCACCGGCACCCGCTGCTCCTACCGCCCGAGCTGAACCCGACACCAACCCCACCAACACCCGGTTCGTCCGGTTCGACCGCACCGCCGCCCGCTGCTGACCCGCCGTCACCTCGATGTACGTCTGCGACGACGCCAACGACGCATGCCCCAGCAACCGCATGATCTCCGCCGCGCCCGCCCCGTCCTCGGCCAACCGGGTGGCGAACGTGTGCCGCAACGCGTGCAACCGCGCTCCCGCCGGCACCCGATCGGTGATCCCCGCCCGCCGGTAACAGGAGTCCACCAGGTACTGCAACCCGCCCCGCCGCAACGGCTCACCACGGCGGTCCACCAACAACACCCCGTCCGGGCGTACGCTGCGCGCCCCGAACCGATGCCGCCGACTGTCCAGGTAGGCCGCCACCACCTCGTCCAACTCCGGCTCCACCGGCACCACCCGGGGCCGGCCGCCCTTGCCGGCTACCGCCACCCGGCGCTCACCGGCCCGCCCCGACACCGACGACACCCGCAACGCCAGCAGCTCCGCCAGGCGCAACCCCGCGCACAACGCCAGCGCCAGCACCGCCACGTCCCGCTCCGGCCACGGATCACGCTGCCGGGTGTCGTCCCGCGACACCGACGCCAGCAGCACCTCCGGGGTGTCCTCGCCCCGCAACGGCTTGGGCTGGGGGAGCGGGGTGCGGGGACGCCCCACCGCCGGCATCGGGTTGCCCGCCACCACCTGCTCGGCGACCAGGAACGAGAAGAACCCGTTCCAGCTCGACCAGGCCCGGTGCACCGACGAGGCCGCCCGGGGAGCGGCGAACCGGGCGAACGCCGCCCGCATCACCCGGGGGGAGAGGGTGGAGATCATCAGGGCGTCGGGGGACAGGGGAGGGGTGTGGTCCGCGCCGATCAGCGTCGCGACGGTGCGCAGGTCACGCCGGTACGCCTCCTGGGTGTGCGGGGACGGTTTGCGGGTGGCGCGCGCGGTCAGGAACTCCTCGATGAGCCGTCCAACCGATTCGTCCTGTTTGTCATGCATAAGTGATATTATGCAGCTTTCTCGGGTTCCTGGCCACCGGGGAGGGGGAGTGGCGCACCTGCGGTGCGTCAGCCGCCCACCAGCGAACGCTCCTGCGGGGTACGCGGTACCGGGCGGAAGCGGTGCGAGCGACCCCGTCGATGCCCGGTCAGGTGATCCCGCCGTGTGCCCGTCGGGGGCCGGACGCGTCCCGGCCGGGGTTCGGCCTGCCGCCGGAGGTGCCGGTACGCACCGGATCTCCGCCTGCGACCGGAGCATCGCCGGCGAATTCGCCGGCGATGCTGGCAGCGGTTCCGCCGGAGATCAGCTGCCTCCCGACCTGCCCGGCTGCGCGGGGCCTGCCGGCGCGACCCCGGGTCAGGGGCGCGGGCGTGTCGTTGCCCTCCGGCGGCCCGGTGGAGAGGGGCACCGGGCCGCACGGCCGTCGGGAGGAGTCCCTCTCCCGGTCAACTTGACATAATGTGCATTATCGAATCGAACCCGGGGGAGGCGGACGGCCCGTCCGCCGATCGTCCGCGTCGCATCGTCGGCCTTACAGTCCGCCGGCCACCCGCAGCACGGTGCCGGTCGTGTAGGTGGCGTCGGGGCCGAGCAGCCAGGCGACGGCGCCGGCGACCTCGTCGGGTTCGCCGGCCCGGCCGAGCGGGATCCGGGCGGCCGCGGTGTCGGGGCGGTCGGGTGCGCCGGACAGGGCGTGGATGTCGGTGCGGATGATGCCCGGGGCGACCGCGTTGACCCGGATGCCGTCGGGGGCGAGTTCCTTGGCCAGGCCGATGGTGAGGGTGTCGGTGGCGGCTTTGACGGCGGCGTAGTGGACGTACTCCCCCGGGCTGCCGAGGGTGGCGGCGGCCGAGGAGATGTTGACGATGGCGCCGCCCCGGGTGAGCCGTCGGGCGGCCTGCTGGGCGCAGAGGACGTACCCGATGAGGTTGACGTCGACGACCCGGCGCAGGTCGTCGGGGCGCAGGTCGGTGAAGGGGCCGATCGGGCTGGTGATGCCGGCGTTGTTGACCAGGGCGGTGAGGGGGCCGAGGTCGGCGGCGGCGGTGAAGAGGCGGTCGACGTGGGTGGGGTCGGTGGTGTCGGCGGGGACGGCGACGGCGCGGCCGCCGAGGCGGTGGATGTCGGCGACGACGGCCGCGGCGGCGGCGTGGTCACGGTGGTAGCCGATGGCGAGGTGGTGGCCGTCGGCGGCGAGTCGTCGGGCGGTGGCGGCGCCGATGCCGCGGCTGCCGCCGGTGATGACGGTGACCGGATTCAATGTGCTGCTCCCCTGCTGTGTGTTGTCGCCGACGGTGACCGCCCGGTGTGCGGTGGGTGTCGACGGTATCGTCCGCGCGGCGGGCGGGTGGCCACGGTGGGGCGCGGGGGTGATCGCTTACGCTCACCGCGCGTCGGTCGGCGTCGGTACCGGAACTGGTGGAGGTGCGTGGTGGGTGTGAATGTCGGTGACCTGGTGGAGGATTTCGAGCTGCCGGACCAGGCGGGTGCGCCGCGGCGGTTGACGGAGTTGTTGACGGCGGGGCCGGTGGTGTTGTTCTTCTACCCGGCGGCGATGACCCGTGGGTGCACGGCGGAGAGTTGTCATTTCCGGGATCTGGCGGCGGAGTTCGCGGCGGTGGGTGCGCAGCGGGTGGGGATCAGCCGGGATCCGGTGGCGAAGCAGGCGGAGTTCTCCCGGTTGCACGGGTTCGACTATCCGCTGTTGTCGGATGTGGACGGGGTGGTGGCGCAGGCCTTCGGGGTGCGGCGGCGGTTGCCGTTGGGTCCGTTGGGCACGCGTCGGATGACGTTCGTGATCGGTCGGGACCGGCGGGTGCTGGCGGTGGTGCACAGCGAGTTGGGGATGAACGAGCACGCCGACGAGGCGTTGCGGGTTCTCGGGGGCTGATCTTCCGGTTGTCGTGGTGGGCTGGTATCAAGGCAGGATCAGACACGTGTACGAAAGAGGACTGTGATGGCGGACCAGGGTTTGTCCGATGACGAGGTGCGGGGCATCCGGGAGGCGTTGGCGGCGGGGCGGAAGCCGAAGGTGGTGTTCACCGCGTCGGCGGGGCAGATCGCCGGGCAGGTGGGTCAGGTGGTGGAGCTGACCGATCCGGCGGTGTCCGACGAGTTCGTGGTGGTGCGGTTCGGCCGCGACGAGTTGCCCTTCTCCCCCGCCGACGTGGCGGTGGCGCCGCGGGGTGCGGGTCGTCGGGTGGTGGAGGCGAAGCCGGAGCCGGCGGTGGAGCAGGTGGAGCCGGCGAAGCCGGAGCCGGCGTTCGTGTTGGACACGCCCCGGGTGCCGGGGCCGCGTCGGGAGGAGTCGAGGGTGGAGCCGGTGGCGGCGGTGGAGAAGCCGGCGGCGCGTCGGCCGGCGAAGGTGGCGAAGCCGAAGGGGCCGGCGGGGTTGACGGTGACGTTGGCGTATGCCGACGGTGAGTGGACGGTGGCGGCGCAGCAGGGTGCGAAGGCGTTGGCGAAGCCGTACGTGGTGAAGCCGGCGGAGGCGTTGCGGATGGTGGCGCTGGTGGATGTGCCGGGGGTGCAGGAGGCGGTGGAGCAGATCCTGTCGGCGGAGCGGTCGGAGGCGGAGCAGCAGGCGGAGAGGTTGCGGGCCGAGTTGGCGGAGATCGAGGCGCGGTTGGCGGAGTTGCGCGAGGCGCGCTGAGTCGCGGTGGGGTGGGGGTCGTCGGGGGTGTGGTCGGCGGTCCCCGCCGGTGTGCGGGGCGGGTGGTCAGAAGTAGTCGCCGAGGTGGGCGGGTCCGCCGGCGGCGAGCAGGTCGAGGGGGGCGGGGTCGGTGCCGGCGGGGTGGTGCAGCAGGCCGGCCTGGGCGACGGTGCGGGCGGTGGCGGCGCCGGTGTAGAGCAGGGCGAAGCCGCGGACGGTGAGGTGCAGGTCGGCGGGGGTGGTGGTGCGGCGCAGGTCGGCGTTGCCGTGGGCGATCTCCAGGTGCCAGGTGCCGGTGTTCCAGTCGGCGAGGGGGTCGTCGAGGGTGAAGGTGGCGGTGCCGTGCAGGTGTGCCGGCCAGCCCCGGTCGTGGATGGCGCGGGTGACGTCGACGGGGCGGTGCATCCAGGTGTCCTGTTCGTGTTCGCGGGCCTTTTCGACGGGCAGGTGTGGGATGAGGGGGTCGCCGGGGAGCAGGGTCAGGCGCAGGGTGGGGGCGACGCTGTGCCAGCTGGCGAGGGTGCCGACGAGGGCGCGGGCGGCGTCGGCGGTGCTGGCGGCGAGGTCTTCGATGGTGAGGGTGCCCTGGTCGCCGTAGCCGTCGCGGCGGTCCCAGCCGGCGTAGCCGACCAGGTGGCCGTGGTGTTCGACGAGGGTGAGGCCGTCGTAGGGCAGGGTGTCGTCGGTGGTGTGGCGGGTGCGGCGGTGTTGGTGCAGGGGTCCACTGCGGGCGAGTAGGCCGCGGCGGTGGCGGGTGGTGGTGGTGTGCAGGTCGTCGACGGCGGTGAGGTCGGCGGTGGTGCCGGGGCGGACGGTGAGGTGGGGCGCGGGGCGGTGCCGGGTGAGCTGGGCGGTGGGTAGGGCGACGGTGCGGAGGCTGCCGGCGGTTTCCCAGCCGCAGGTCCGGTAGGGGGCGGCGACGGTGGGGAAGAGCGCGCTGATGGCGGCGCCCCGGTCGTGTGCGCCGCGCAGCAGGGTGGTGAGCAGGGCGCGGGCGATGCCGCGGCCGCGGCTTTCGGGGGCTACGGCGACGCTGGCGATGTCGGCGGCGGCGACGGCGCGGCCGTCCCACCACTGGTCGTGGTGGAGGTCGAGGGCTTTGCCGATGAGGCGGCCGGTGTGGTCGAAGGCGCCGTAGCGGGTGGTGCCGGGGGTGGCGGTGGTGTCGTCGGGGGGTGGTTGCGGGGTGTAGCCGAAGGTGGTGCGGCCGAGGTGCCAGGCGGCGGTGGCGTCGTCGTCGGTGAGTTCCCGGACGTGGGGGGCGTCGTGCATGCGGCGACGATAGCGGTGGGTGGGGGTGGGGGCGATCGGGTTTGGGTGGGGGCGCGTTGCGGGGCCGGTGCGACCCCCTCGCTCCGGCCCCGCGTCCCCGCGCCCCTCGCGCGTCTTTTCAGTGTTGCGGGATGTTCTGTACCCCGATTCGCTTGCGGAACACCCAGTAGGTCCAACCTTGGTAGGCGAGGACGATCGGGGTGAAGATCACCGCGACCCAGGTCATGATTTTCAGGGTGTAGGGGGTGGCGGCGGCGTTGGTGGCGGTGAGGGTGCCGGCGGGGTCGCCGGTGGAGGGCATGACGTTGGGGAACAGGGCGGTGAAGAGGGTGGCGACGGCGAGGGCGATGGCGAGGGCGGTGCCGGTGAAGGCCCAGCCTTCGCGGCGTACCCGGGCGGCGGCGAGTGCGCCGATCAGGGCGAGGGCGGCGCCGGCGGCGAGGGTGACGGCGGCGGGGTTGGCGCGGATGGTGAGGGTCCAGGTGAGGAAGGCGACGGCGGTGACGGCGGTGCCGAGGCCGAGGCGGACGGCGAGGGTGCCGGCGCGGTGACGGATGTCGCCGGTGGTCTTGAGGGCGAGGAAGACCGCGCCGTGGGTGAGGAACAGGCCGAGGGTGGTCAGGCCGCCGAGCAGGGCGTAGGGGTTGAGTAGGTCGAGCAGGCCGCCGACGTACTCGTGGTCGGCGTCCAGGGGTACGCCGCGCAGGATGTTGGCGAAGGCGACGCCCCAGAGCAGGGCGGGGATGGCGGAGCCCCAGAAGATGGCGTGGTCCCAGCGGCGTTTCCAGCTGGCTTCGGGGCGCTTGTGGCGGTATTCGAAGGCGACGCCGCGGGCGATGAGGGCGAGCAGGATGAGCAGCAGGGGCAGGTAGAAGCCGGAGAAGAGGGTGGCGTACCACTCGGGGAAGGCGGCGAACATGGCGCCGCCGGCGGTGATGAGCCAGACCTCGTTGCCGTCCCAGACGGGGCCGATGGTGTTGATGAGGACGCGGCGTTGCCGGTCGTCGCGGCCGAGGACGGGGAGCAGCATGCCGACGCCGAAGTCGAAGCCTTCGAGGATGAAGTAGCCGGTGAAGAGCACGGCGACGAGGAGAAACCAGATGGTGGTGAGTTCCACGGGGGGCTCCGGGGATCAGTAGGCGAAGGCGAGCGGGCGCTCGGTGTCGTCGGTGTCGTCGGTGTCGTCGGGGGTGGGGGTGACGTCGGGTAGGCCGGCGCGGGCGTAGCGGAGCAGGAGTTTGAATTCGATGACGGCGAGGATGGCGTAGATGAGGGTGAAGGCGGTGAAGGAGGTGAGGACTTCGCCGAGGGAGACGGTGCGGGAGACGCCGTCGCGGGTGAGCATTTCGCCGAAGACGATCCAGGGTTGGCGGCCCATTTCGGTGAAGATCCAGCCGAAGGAGTTCGCGAGCAGTGGCAGGGCGGGCATGATCAGGCCGGCGCGGAGCAGCCATCTGCTGGTGGGGGTGCGGCCTTGGCGTTGGCTCCAGAGGACGAGCAGGGCGATGGCGGCGGCGGCGAGTCCGAAGCCGATCATGAAGCGGAAGCTCCAGTAGGTGACCGGGATGATCGGGGTGTAGCTGCCGGGGCCGTACTGGCTGGCGTACTGGGCCTGGAGGTCGTTGATGCCGTGGACGGTGCCGTTGGGGTCGCCGGTGCCGAGGTAGGACAGCAGGTAGGGGATCTTGAGGGCGTAGACCTCGCGGCTGCCGTCGAGGCTGCCGATGGTGAGCACGGAGAACGAGGCGGGGCTCTCGGTGGTGTAGAGGCCTTCGGCGGCGGCCATCTTCATGGGCTGCACCTGGGTCATGATCTTGCCTTGGATGTCGCCGGTGAGCAGGACCAGGGTGGAGGAGATCAGGATGACCCAGGCGCCGAAGCGGGTGGCGTGGCGGTAGGCGTCGGTGTCGGGGCTGGTGCGGTGGCGCATGAGGTGCCAGAGGCCGACGGTGGTGACGAGGGAGCCGGCGACGAGGAAGGCGCCGGCGAGGGTGTGCGGGAAGGTGATGAGGGCGACCTTGTTGGTGAGGACGGCGACGAAGTCGGTGAGTTCGGCGCGTCCGGTGTCGGGGTTGAGGCGGTAGCCGACGGGGTTCTGCATGAACGAGTTGGCGGCGAGGATGAAGTAGGCGGACAGGTTGGTGCCGATGGCGGCGGCCCAGATGCTGGCCAGGTGCAGGCGTCGGGGTAGCCGGTCCCAGCCGAAGATCCACAGGCCGATGAAGGTGGATTCGAGGAAGAAGGCGACGAGGGCTTCGATGGCCAGAGGTGCGCCGAAGATGTCGCCGACGAAGCGGGAGTAGTCGGACCAGTTCATGCCGAACTGGAATTCCTGCACGATGCCGGTGACGACGCCCATCGCGAAGTTGATCAGGAAGAGTTTGCCGTAGAACTTGGTGAGTTTGAGGTATTTCTCGTCGCCGGTGCGGTGCCATCGGGTCTGGAGGATGGCGACCAGGACGGAGAGTCCGATGGTCAGTGGTACGAAGAGAAAGTGGTAGACGGTGGTGACACCGAACTGCCAGCGGGCGACGTCCAACGCGTCCACCGGGATCCCCCTGCCGCTAATACTACGAGACGTAGTAAATACTACTGCGCGTCGTAGGATGGTGGGCAGGGTCGGGGGGCCCGATCCGGCCCGGGACCAATGACCCTGATCACCCCGGCCACCCGACCCGGGATCCGACCCGTCCCCCGCCCGTGCGACCATCGGCGACTGATGGACACCCCGCGCCCCGGCTGGCGGCCCCCACTGTTCTGGCGTGCCGCCCAACTCCTCGCCCGACTGGTCGTCGCCCTGGTGGCCCGACTGGAGGTCAGCGGGGACGTCCCCGCGCACCTGCGTCGGGGGCCGCTGATCCTGGCCGCCAACCACATCAGCCCCTTCGACCCCATCGTGCTGGGCGCCGCCTGCCGGACCCGGGGCGTCTCCCCCCGCTTCATGGCCACCGGAGGGCTGTTCCGCACCCCCGGGCTGGGCGTCCTGATGCGTCACGCCGGGCACCTGCGGGTCGACCGGGGCACCAGTGGCGTACGCCGGGCACTCGACGACGCCGCGGCCGCGGTCACCGCCGGCTCGGTGGTGCTGGTCTACCCGGAGGGACGCATCGGGCTGGACCCCGGCATGTGGCCCGAGCGCGGCAAGACCGGGACGGCCCGGCTCGCGATGGCCTGCGGCGCACCGGTGGTGCCGGTCGCCCAGTGGGGGTCGCACGAGGTGCTGCCCTACCGGGCGCCCCGGGGGATGTTGCGCTGGCTGGGCCGGGCGCTGTTACGCCGCCCGGTGATCCGGGTCCGCTTCGGCACGCCACTGGAGCTGGGTGACCTCTCCCCCGCCGCGCCCGGCGCGGCCCGCCGCGGCACCGACCGGATCGTCGACGCGATCACCGACACCCTGGTGCCGCTGCGCCCCGACGAGCCCGACCGGCCCCGGCACGTCGACCCGGGGCGTCCCGTGGACACCAGCCGGGTCCACCGCCGCCCCTCCTCGGCCTGACCGCCCCTCCCCGGCCCGTCCGGCGCGGCGGACACCGCGCGCCGGACGGGGGTCACCGTCGCCGGTCGGCCACCCGCCGGTCACCGGGGGCGGGCATACTGCGCTGCGTGGTGACCCGTCGGCCCGGCTTCCTGGACGCCCCCACCCCGCTGGCCTTCGCCCACCGGGGTGGGGCCGCCGACGGCGACGAGAACACCGTCGCCGCGTTCGGCCGGGCCGTCGGCCTCGGCTACCGGTACGTGGAGACCGACGTGCACGGCACCGCCGACGGGGTGTGCGTGGTCTTCCACGACAGCACCCTGCGCCGGGTCACCGGCGACCGGCGGCGCATCGCCGACCTGCGGTGGGCCGACCTGGCGTCGGTGCGGGTCGGCGGCGCGGCGGCCGTGCCCCGGCTCGACGAGGTGCTGGCCGGCTGGCCGCAGGTCCGGTTCAACATCGACGTGAAGGCCGACGGTGGGGTCGCCCCGGCGGTCGCGGCGGTGACCCGGGCCGGCGCGGTCGACCGGGTGCTGCTGGCGTCGTTCAGCGACGCCCGGCTGGCCCGGCTGCGGGCGGCCACCGGCGGGCGGGTCGCCACCGGCCTGGGCGCGCGGGGGGTGGCCCGGCTGTGGCTGGCGTCGCGGCACGGCCGGGCGGTGCGGCTGCCGCCGTCGGTGGTGGCCGCGCAGGTGCCGCCCCGCTATGGGCGGGTGCCGCTGGCCGACCGCCGGTTCCTGGCCTACTGCCACCGGTTGGGGTTGCAGGTGCATGTCTGGACGATCGACGAACCTGCCCAGATGCACGACTTACTGGATCGTGGCGTGGATGGCATCATGACCGATCACGTCGGCGTGCTGCGCGACGTCTACCGCAGCCGCGGCCACTGGGCCGCCTGAGCCCCGAGGACCACGATGGCCGATCCGGTCACCACCCCCACCGCCGTCGACGCCCCGGCGGGCCTGCGCCGGGAACGGCGTGGCTGGTACCTGTACGACTGGGCCAACTCGGCCTTCCAGACCACCGTGATCACGGTGTTCCTCGGTCCGTTCCTCACCACCGTCACCGAGTTGGCGGCGGGTTGCGAACTCGGTGCGGACACCTGCGACGGGTACGTGCACCCGCTGGGCATCCGGGTCGCCGCCGGGTCCTACTACCCGTACCTGATCTCGCTGTCGGTGTTCCTGACGGTGTTCGTGCTGCCGGTGGTCGGGGCGATCGCCGACCGGACCGTGCACAAGAAGCGGTTGCTGGCCGGGGCGGCGTTCACCGGTGCGGGGGCGACCATCGCGATGGCGCTGGTCACCGGGGAGCGGTATCTGCTCGGCGGGGCGTTGTTCCTGGTGGCCAACATCGCCTTCGGCGCGGCGGTGGTGGTGTACAACTCGTTCCTGCCGCAGCTCGCCGGCCCGGACGAACGCGACGCGGTGTCCAGCCGTGGCTGGGCCATCGGCTACCTCGGCGGCGGGCTGCTGCTGGCGTTGAACCTGGTGGCCGTCACGCTGCTCAGCGAGGACGACGACCCGCAGCGCACCCTGGACCTGGCCCGCTGGTCGATCGTGTCGGCCGGGGTGTGGTGGGCGGTGTTCACCCTGGTGCCGCTGCGGTGGCTGCGGGAGCATCCCACCGCCGAGGCGTTGCGCGGCACGGGCCGCAACGTGGTCACCGACGGGTTCCGGCAGCTCGGCCGGACGTTGCGGGAGATCAAGGCGTACCCGTTGACGCTGTTCTTCCTGCTGGCGTTCCTGGTCTACAACGACGGTATCCAGACGGTGATCACCCTGGCCAGCCAGTACGGCACCGAGGAGCTACGGCTGGGGCAGAGCACCCTGATCGTGACGATCCTGCTGGTGCAGTTCCTCGCCTTCGGCGGGGCGTTGGGGCTGGGGGCGTTGGCCCGGCGGATCGGCGCGTGGAAGACGGTGCTGCTGTCGCTGGTGCTGTGGACCGGGGTGATCCTCGGGGCGTTCCGGTTGCCCGCCGAGGCGCCGGTGCCGTTCATGGTCCTCGGTGGGGCGATCGGTCTGGTCCTCGGCGGCAGCCAGGCGCTGAGCCGGTCGCTGTTCAGCCAGCTCATCCCCGCCGGCCGGGAGGGCGAGTACTACGGGTTCTACGAGATCAGCGACAAGGGCACCAGTTGGCTCGGCCCGTTGGCGTTCGGGTTGGTCTTCCAGCTCACCTCCTCCTACCGGGTGGGCCTGGTGTCGCTGTTGATCTTCTTTGTGGTGGGGTTCGCGTTGCTGGCCGCGGTGCCGATGCGCAGGGCGATCCTGGCGGCCGGCAACACCCCGCCCCGGGTGCTCTGACCGGCGGACAGCCCATCGACCCGATCGGGGCGTGTCGATGGGCTAGGCTGCCCCGACGTGACCGACGACGCCGCCGCCCTCCCCTCCTGCCTGGCCCGCCCCCTCCCGGGTCCGGACGACGGGCGCACCGGCTGCGCCGTCGCGCGGGGGGTCGACGGGCGACCGTTGCACGCCGCGGCGCTGAAGTTCTTCTGGGGGCCGATGGACTGCGGCAAGTCCACCATGGCGTTGCAGATGAACTACAACCACGCCCGGCAGGGCCGCCGGGGGTTGGTCACCACCCGCATCGACCGGTCGTTGGGGCCGCAGGTGACCACCCGGATCGGGCTGGCCCACTCGGCGATCGAGGTGACCGACACCCTGGACCTGCGCGCCCTGGTCCGCGACACCTGGGCCGAGGGGGTCCGCATCGACTACCTGATCTGCGACGAGGCGTCGTTCTACGACGTGGCGCACGTCGAGCAGATGGCCGAACTGGTCGACGGCTACGACGTCGACGTGTACGCCTTCGGCCTGGCCACCGACTTCCGGTCCTGCCTGTTCCCGGCCGCCCGGCGGCTGTTCGAGCTGGCCGACGAGGTGGCCCGCATCCAGGTGGAGGTGCTGTGCTGGTGCGGCCGGGAGGGGCTGCTCAACGCCCGGGTCGTCGACGGGCGGGTCGTGCGGGAGGGCGCCCAGGTCGTCATCGGCGACACCGTGGACAGCGCCGAGGTGCGCTACCAGGTGCTGTGCCGGCGGCACTACCGCTCCGGCGACCTCGGCCCGCGCGCCTGACGGGGCTCAGTACGGGTCGCCGCAGACCCGCCAGTCGCCGTCCTCCTCCACCACCGGCAGCCGGCGCTGCTCGGCCGCGCCCCCGTCACGGACCACCCGGACGGTCACCTCGCCGGCGGGTCGCCCGCCCCGGGTGCGCACCGACACGTCGAGGATCTCGTAGCCGGTGACCACCGGCGGGGTGCGGACCCAGCCGGCGAAGCCGACCTCGCTCCACCGGCCACGGGTCTGCGCGCACAACCGCCGGTAGGCCTGGTCCACCTGCCCGGCGGACAGCTCCCGGAAGAACCCGTCGGCGCTCTGCCGCACCGGGCCGGTGGAGCCCACCACGACCTGCACGTTCCACAGGCCCAACCCGGCCACCCCGACCAGGCACAACCCGACGGCGAGGCCGGCCAGGAACAGGCCGGTGCGCACCGGGCGGTGCCGCCGCGCCGGTCTGGTCCACGCCTGGTCCACGTCCATCATCTGCGACGGTATGCGGCCGCGACGTGCCGCGGAGGCGGTTCGCCCCTGTCGCGCCGGCCGGGCGATCGTCTACCGTCGGCCGCACCCCCTGTGGTGAAGGAGCGACGGATGAGCCGCTACGTGCAGCCGGTGCCGGACGTCGAGGACCCGTACGCCGGTGACCGGCTGCTGCGGTCCTGGCTGCGGCGGCAGCTCGGGCCGGCCGGGCACGACGCCGCGCGGGAGCGGCTGACCGCCCTGGCCGCCGACGTCGTCGGGCCGCTGCGGGCCGCGCACGCCGACGCCGAGGCCCACCCGCCGACCCTGGTCCGCTACGATCCGTGGGGCGCCCGCGTCGACCGGATCGACACCAGCGCCGGCTGGCGGGCGCAGCGGGCCGCCGCCGCCCGGCACGCCGTGGTCGCGCTGCCCTACCTGGAGTCGGCGCGGGGCACGTGGGGGGCCGCGGCCCGGGTCGTCCAGCACGCCCTGCTGCACCTGTACGCGCCGGAGTCGGCGACGTTCTCCTGCCCGGTGGCGATGGCCGACGGCGCCGCCGCCCTGCTGCGTACCCCTGAGGTCGACGCGGGGGTACGGGACGCCTGGCTGCCCCGGCTGATCTCCACCGACCCGGACACGGCGATCGTCAGCGGGCAGTGGATGACCGAGGCGCAGGGCGGCTCGGACCTGTCCGGCACCACCACCGTCGGACGGTCCGCCACCGACGGGTCGTGGCGGTTGACCGGGGAGAAGTGGTTCTGTTCGGCGGCCGACGCGGCGGTGGCGGTGGCGTTGGCCCGGCCGGACGGCGCCGGCCGGGGCAGCCGGGTGCTCGCCCCGTTCCTGGTCCCCCGGTACGCCGGCGACTCGCCGCTGGCCGCGCCGGCCGCCGCGCCGGACTCCCCCGCCCCCGGGATCACGGTGCACCGGCTCAAGGACAAGCTGGGCACGAGGGCGCTACCCACCGCCGAGATCGGACTCCGCGACGCGTACGCGCTGCCGTTGGGGGATCCGGCGGTGCCGGGGCTGGTGCGGGCGATGACCCTGGTGGTGGTGACCCGGGTGCACAACGCCTCGGCCGCCGCGTCGGGGATGCGTCGGGGCCTGGCGTACGCCCGCGCGTACGCCGGGGGCCGGCGGGTCGCGGGTGGGATGCTGGCCGACGATCCGTTGCACCGGGCGACCCTGGGCGTGTTGGCGGTCGACGCGGCGGGCGCGTTCGCCCTGGCCGGGCATGCGTTCGCGCTGCTCGGCCGGGTGGAGGTGGGGGCCGATCCGCAGGCCGCCGCCGAGCTGCGGGTGGTGGCGCCGCTGGCGAAGCTGGCCACCGGCCGGCTGGCGGTGGCCTCGGCCGCCGAGTACGTGGAGGCGTTCGGCGGGGCCGGTTACGTCGAGGACACCGGCGTGCCGAGGCTGCTGCGCGACGCGCAGGTGCTGCCGATCTGGGAGGGCACCACCAACGTGCTGGCGGTGGACGTGCTGCGCGCGGTCACCCGGGAGGACTCCGGCACGCCGCTGCTGCGTCGGCTGGCCGGCGCGGTGGACCTGGCCCGACCGGCCGCGCCGGCGCTGGCCGACACCCTCGCCGCGGTGGTGCGGGAGCTGCGGAACACCCTCGCCGGGGTCGCCGCCGATCCGGGCGCGGTGGCGGTGCGGGCCGGCGCGCGGGCGCTGGCCCTACGGATGGCGTACGCGTTGACCACCGCCCTGCTGGTGGAGCACGCCGCGTGGGGTGACGAGCAGGCCGAGGTGGCGGCCCGGTTGTGGGCCCGGCGGTGGCTGCGGCACGAGGACGTCTCCGCCGACGCCCACCACCATCTGGATCTGCTCGGTTGAGGTCTCCTCAGCCGCGTCGTCGTGCCCGGGCGGCCCAGATGGCGTACGCCGGATCCCGGTCGAGGTTGTGCCGGTCGCGGTCGTAGCGGCGGGTGGTGCGCGGGTCGGCGTGGCCCATCGCGTCCTGGACGTCCTCCAGGGGCACGCCCTCCTCGCGGGCGGTGGTGGCGAAGGCGTGCCGCAGGGAGTGCGGGGAGAGTTTCGCCGCCGCGGCGATGCCGGCGGTGGTGGCCAACCGGCGGACCAGCCGGAACACCGCGTGCCGGTCGAGCCGGCCGCCGGTGGTGGTGGCCAGCAGCGGGCCGGTCAGCGCGGTCACGCTCACCCCGGCCGCCGCGGCCCGGTCGGCCAGGTAGGCGTCCACCGCGTACGCGGTGCCGGGGGTGAGGGCGCGTCGGCGGGGCTTGCCGCCTTTGCCGATGAACCGGACGCTGCGGTGTCCCCGTTCGGCTCCCAGGTCGGTCAGGTCGAGCGAGACCAGCTCGCCGACGCGGAGTCCGAGGTCGGCGAGCAGGGCGACGGCGGCCCGGTTGCGGGCGGCGGTCGGTCCGGTGTCGGCGTCGGCGGCGGCCAGCAGGGCGTCGACCTCCTGCGGGGTGAGCCCGACGGTGGCCGAGTGGTCCCGGTCGACGCGCGGGCGGTCGGCGCCGGAGACCGGGTTCGCGTCGACCGCGCGGAGCTTGACCAGGAACTCGTACCAGCTGGACAGGGCGGAGAGTTTCCGGGCGACGGTGGCGGGGGTCAGTGGTCGGCCGCTGCGCGCCGCGGGGGTGGCCTCCAGGTGCCGGGCGTAGGCGTTGACGTCGAGGAAGTTGGCCCGCAGGGGGTCCAGGTCGCCGGTGGCGCACCAGGTGAGCCAGCCGGCGATGTCGCGTCGGTAGGCGTCGCGGGTGTGCGCCGACAGCCGGCGGTTGCGCAGCCACGCCTCGGTGAAGTCGACCGGTGTGCCGGACAGGACCGGGCGGGTCGGCAGGTGGGGCAGGACGGGGACGTCGGGACGCGGCATGCGAAAAAGACTCTCAGCCCCGGCGGGGAATCACCATGAGGCGCGCCCGATGGGATTGCCAGGGATGGGCTTTCCCCCGGCGGGGTCGTATCGGTCCCGCCGGGGGAGGTGGCGCGGTCAGGCGGTGGTGAGCTGCCGGCGTCCGTTGCCGGCGGTCACCGGCACCCGGCGCGGCTTGGCGCGTTCCGCGATGGGGATGCGCAGCGTCAGCACCCCGTGTTCGTAGGCCGCCTCCAGGCGGTCGGTGTCGAGGGTGTCGCCGAGGAAGAGCTGCCGGGAGAAGGTCCCCATCGGCCGCTCGGCGGCGACGAGTTCGACGGCGTCGGAGGTGGGCCGACGGCGCTGGGCGCGGACGGTCAGCACGTTGCGTTCCACCGTGCAGTCGATGCTGTCGGGGTCCACGCCGGGCAGGTCGAACGCGGCGTGGAAGTGGTCGCCGTCGCGCCAGGCGTCGAGGTGCATCACGGCCGGTCGGCTCGTGGTGCCCAGGAGCTGCTCGGCGAGCCGGTCGATCTCACGGAAGGGGTCGGTACGCATCAGCATGGTGGTGCCTCCTCGGTTTCCTCGGGCCGAAGGTTCCTGAGTTGAGTCGGGTCGGCTCAACTCGTACTTCAGTATTTACCGCTTTTCGCCGCGCCCGTCAACCCGACGCGACCGACTCAGAGGGGGTGGCCGGTGGTGGCGTCCACGTGGGCGGGAACCTCCTCGTGCCGGTCCCCCACGCTGGACGTCCCCGACGGCTCGAACAGCAGGATCGACGCCCCGTCCGCAGCGGACGGGCGGTGCGCCACCCCGCGCGGCACCACGTACACCGCGCCCCGGGGCAGCACCACCGTCCGCTCGCCGGTGTCGTCGCGCAGGGCGATGCGCAGTTCCCCGTCGAGCACCAGGAAGAACTCGTCGGTGTGGTCGTGGGTGTGCCACACGTGCTCACCGGCCACCTTCGCCACCCGGACGTCGTAGTCGTTGACCCGGGTGACGATGCGGGGACTCCACACCTGGTCGAAGGAGGCCAACGCGGTCGCCAGGTCGATCGGCTCGTCACTCATCGCACCATCCTCACACCCCGGGGCGGGTGAGCCTGGCGGCCACCGCGTCGAGGACCCATTCCAGGCCGGTCGCGAAGGACGTCCCGGCGTCGGTGTCCGTGCCGTCGTGCACGGCCCGGCTCAGGGCCGGGAAGCGGCCGGTGGCCAGCATCCTGGTCAGGTGCGGGCCGGAGGCGCGCTGCCACTCCCGCGTGGACAGGCCGGTGGCGCGCTCGGCCCGCAGGTCCGCCACCTCGCGCCTGATCGCCCCGGTGACGTAGGCGCTGACGGTCGCCACGGCGCACAGCACGGTGTCGAGGTCGGCGAGGCCGTCGAGGGCGGCCAGCCTGGCCTCGGTCACGGCGAGGCCGTGCGGGCCGAGGGTGGGACGACCGCCGAGCAGGTCGGCCAGCCATTCGTGCCGCAGGGCCGCCTGCCGGGTGCGTTCGGCGTGGACACGCAGCGTCTCCCGCCAGTCACCGGGCGGCCGTTCGGGGAGGATCTCGGCGTGAACCTCGTCGACCATGAGGTCGAGCAGGTCGCGCTTGGTGGCGATGAATCCGTACAGCCGCATCGGGCCGACGTCGAGGCGGGCGGCGACCTTGCGCAGCGACACCGCCTCCAGGCCGCCCTCGTCGGCCAGCGCGACGGCGGCGGCGACGATCCGGCCACGGTCCAGCGGTGGCGCCGGTGGCGGCGGCTCTGGCCGGTCCCACACGGTCATGGTCACTCCCTGCCGTTGCCCTGCCGCGCAGGCGCCCAATACGGTGTATCGCCATGAGACATCGTATCGCCGTGGTCGGCGGCGGCCCCGCCGGCCTGACCTTCGCCCGGGTCCTGCACCGTCACGGCCACCCGGTCACCGTCCTGGAACGCGACGGCACCCCCGACGCCCGTCCCCCGGGCGGCACCCTCGACCTGCACGAGGGGTTGGGCCAGCGGGCGCTGGACAAGGCGGGACTGCGGGACGGGTTCCGGGCGCTGTCGCGTCCGGAGGGGCAGGCCATGCGCATCCTGGACCCGGCCGGGACGGTGCTGCGCGACTGGCGACCCCGACCGGACGAGCGGGCCAATCCCGAGATCGACCGGGGACAGCTACGTGACCTGCTGCTCGAAGGCCTCGACGTCCGGTGGGGGCGGGAGGTGACGCGGGTGACACCCACAGCCGGGGACGGTGCGGTGGTGCGTTTCGCCGACGGGCGGCAGGAGACCTTCGACCTGGTGGTCGGCGCGGACGGTGCCCGGTCCCGGGTCCGCCCGGCGGTCTCGGCGGTGACCCCGTGCTACACCGGCGTCACCTCGGTCGAGACCTCCCTGGACGACGTGGACACCCGCCACCGTGCCCTCGCCCGGTTGGTCGGCGACGGGTCGGTGTCCGTGTACGGGGTGAACCGGTCCCTGACCGCCCAGCGCAACAGCGGCGGCCACGTCAAGGTGTACGCCACCTTCCGCGCGCCGCTGGACTGGCACGCGGGGTGGGACCTGACCGACGTCGAGACCGTCCGGACGGGTCTGCTGGCGCTGTTCGAGGGCTGGGCCGCGCCCGTGCTCGACCTGCTGCGCCACGGGACCGCCTTCGTCCCCCGGCCCCACTACACCCTGCCGGTGTCCCACACCTGGACCCACGTGCCCAGGGTGACGCTGCTGGGCGACGCCGCCCACCTGATGCCCCCGCTGGGGGCGGGCGCGAACCTCGCGATGCTCGACGGCGCCGAACTCGCCGAGGCCATCGTCGCCGACCCGGACGACCTGGACGGGGCCGTCCGGGTCTCCGAGGAACGGATGTGCGCCCGGGCCGGCCGGTGGGCCGAGCGGACGACGGAGGGCCTGCGCCGCCTGGTGAGCCCGGATCCCGCCCAGGCGGTCGCCCTGTTCGACGAGGTCCAGCGGTCCTGACCATCGGCGACCCCAGCGCCGACGGACCGTCACGCAGGGAGGCCGGCCGCCGACTCAGGGGCGCAGCGGCGTGCGGCGGAGAACCACCTTGCGGTACGCGATACGCCACCCGGTGGCCTCTCTGCGGACGACGTCCTCGTAGACCACGCTGCCCGCGCGGCCGTCGGCGTAGATGCCGATCGCCTTCGAGTGCACCCGCACCGTGCCGTCCGGGTTTTCGCTCACGTAGACGTTCGAGACATGGTGACCGACCGGGTTCGCGTCACCCAATGCCAGACTGGCCTCGCTGATCGCGTCATACCCGCGCAGCTCGCCTCGGCCGAACGCGGATACGTCGTAGACGACGTCCGTGCAGAACAGCTCGTCCATACGCCCGAACTCGCCGCTGTCCATCAGGTGACCGTGCAAGGCCACGAGTTCGTGGATGGCAAGCCTGTCCTCAACCGACAGCCCCATTCTCAGCTCCTCGACGACGGGGAGCGCGTCGGCTTCCGGCTCCGCTGACGTCGATCTTCCTATCAGATCCGGCTGTCAGGCCTGTGGTCCGGCGTGCGCAGGCCGGTGTGAGCTGGAGCGGAGATCCGCCGGGTGGTCGGGCGGACGGCGCCGTGCGGGCAGGAACAACATAACCGACATTATGGTGTCCCGACGTTGTGCACCTTATGTCCGGTCTAATTAACGAATTATCGGTAATGACAATCCGTTAATTGAGTCAGGCGAGGGCGGGTGCGTCCGGGCGGGGCGACCGGCACGTCGCCCGCATCCCGGTGAACGCCGCCCCGGCTTGGCACCGGGGCGGCGGACGTGGGACGCGTCAGAACGCGCGGACCGCGGGCGGCATGCCCGGGAAGTCCGCCGACTCGCTCGCCGACGCCCACTTCTCGACGTCGGCGAGCGCCGCCCGGTAGACCCGGGTGAGATTGCGGACCGCCTCGGCGCCGAGCGGGAGGCGCAGCGGCGCGTCGGGGGCGTCGAGCACGTCGCGGATCACCTGGGCGGCGCGGGCCGGGTCGCCCTCCTGGATGCCGTCGGCCTCGGCCATGTTGGCGCGCACCGCCGCGGTCGACCTGTCGTAGTCCGCGCTCCGCTGTGCGGTGCGGAGCACACCGCCGGCGTTGAACGCGGTACGGAAGCGGCTGGGCTCGACGATGAGGACCCGGATGCCGAACGGCGCGACCTCGCCCGCGAGCGCCTCCGACCAGCCCTCCAGGGCGAACTTGCCGGCCGAGTAGCTGCCGACGGCGGGGAACGACATCCGTCCGCCCTGGCTGCTCATCTGCACGATCGCCCCCGAGCGACGCGCCCGCAGGTGGGGCAGCACGGCGCGCACGTAGGCGGCCGGGCCGAACAGGTGCTGGTCGAGCATGTCCCGCAGCGCGGCGTCCGTCACTTCCTCGGCCACCCCCACCTGTCCCCCGCCGGCGTTGTTGACCAGCACGTCGACCTGCCCGAACACCTCCAGCGCCTGCCGCACCACCGTCGCCGCCCCCGCCGTGTCGCCGACATCGTGGGTGACGGCCAGGAGGCGGTCGCCGTACCGCGCCCTGAGGTCGTCGAACCGGTCGGCCCGTCGGGCCGTCCCGACCACCTGCTCGCCCGCCGCGAGTGCCGCCTCGGCCAGCGCCAGGCCGAGGCCCGAACTCGCGCCCGTGATGATCCATGTCTTCGTCTCGTTCGTCGCGGTCATGCCCCCGACGGTAGAGCGTCGAGCGCGCTTCGCCGCACGGGCGGCCGGGAGGCGACGGGCGCTCCGGCCGGGTGCGGCGACGGTCCGCGCGAGGTCCGGCGCGGTGCCGGGACGCGGGCCGGCGGGAGGACGGTGGGCGGCGAGGTGCGCGTCACCCGTGTGGGCCGCGCAGCAGGGTCAGCGACCGGTGGATCCACTCGGTCAGGAGGGCGCGTTCGGCGTCGGTGAGCCCGGGCAGGTCCGGTGCCGCCGCCGCGAAGGTCACCGCGGCGGCGGCCACGGTCGGCTCGGACGTGACGGGGGTGGCGGTGAGGATGCCGCCGAGCACCGCGTCGAGCATGGCCTCGGCCAGGCCGGGGTCGCGCCGCGGGGCGGACGTCTCCAGCAGGGCGAGGATGACGCCGGTGCCGGCGGCGTGGATCAGCGTGGTCGCCCGTTGCTCGTCGACCCGGAGCAGGCCGGCGGCGGCGAGCCGGCGCACCCGGGAGCGCAGCACGTCGACGCCCGCGACGGTGGCCGGCGAGGGGTCGCCCGGCCGGCGCGTGCCGAGCAGTCGGAACAGCTCGGGATTGGTCAGGCCGAACTCCACGTGCCGGTGCCATCCGGCGCGCAGGTCGGCGACCGGGTCGCCGGGCTCGGTGTCCGCCTTGCTGGCGACGTAGGCGGCCAACACCTCCTCGGCGACGGCGTCGACCAGGCCGTTCTTGTCGCCGAACAGCCGGTAGATGGTGGGGGCCTGGACGCCGGCCGTCTGGGCGACGGCCCGGGTGGTCACCGCGTCGGCCCCGTGCTCGCGGAGCAGTCGGGTGGCCGCCCGCACGATGTCGGACCGTACGTCGTCACGGGGCGGGGGCTGCGGCGCCACAGTCATGGACCAATGATAACAGCATGTTGTTAGCGCTGGAATATCGATGCTAACGTCTGCGGCGTAACAGTGGATCTTCGAAGGGGTCACCACCGTGTTCGTCATCACCGGAGCCACCGGCCAGCTCGGCTCCCGGATCGTCGACCAGCTGCTCACCCGGGTTCCCGCCGAAGCCGTGGGGGTGAGCGTGCGCGACGTCGACCGGGCGGCCCACCTGGCCGACCGGGGGGTACGGGTCCGCCGGGGCGACTTCACCGAGCCGGCCACCCTGGCGCACGCCTTCGCCGGAGCCGACCAGGTGCTGATCGTGTCCGCCGCCATCCGGGGCGGCGGCGCGGTCGACGCGAACCGCGCCGCCGCCGACGCGGCCCGCGCGGCGGGAGCCCGCCGGATCCTGTACACCAGCCACCAGGCCGCCGCCCGGGACTCGCTCTTCCCCGCCCAGCTCACCCATGCCGCGACCGAGGAGTACCTGGCCACGCTCGGCACCGCCTTCACCGCCCTGCGCAACGGTTTCTACGCCAGCGCCCTGCAGTTCGCGATCGGCGACGCCGTGCGGACCGGCCGTCTGGTGGCACCGGCCGACGGTCCGGTGTCCTGGACCGCCCACGCCGACCTGGCCGAGGTCGCCGCCATCGCCCTGACCGGGCAGGGGGTGCTCGACGGGATCACCCCGCCGCTGACCGCCCCGCAACTGCTCGACCTCGAAGCGGTGGCCGGCGTCCTCACCGACCACACCGGGCGGACGGTCTCCCGGATCGTCGTCGGGGACGACGAGTGGAGATCGGCCGCCGTGGCACGCGGCATGCCCGAGGCGGCGGCCGACTTCACCCTCGGCATGTACCGGGCGGCACGACGGGGCGAGTTCGCCGTCATCGACCCGACCCTGGAGGCCCTCCTCGGTCGGCGGGCGACGCCCGTCCGGTCGGTGATCGAGGCCATCGTCGCCGGCTGAACCGGGCGCACCGACGACGGGTCGACGCACCCCGGGCGCGCGGGGCGTGACGGTGCGATGATCGCCGCATGGCCATCGAGGAACGGCTGTCCGGGAACGCGGTACGGGAGGCGGTCGGCGCGTCGACCCGGGTGCTCGGCCCGTACACCGACCGGGACTGGACCGTCCCCGCCGGCGACCTGGACTGGTCGTGCTGGACGACCGCCGCCCACCTCGCCCACGACCTGCTCGGCTACGGCACCCAGCTCACCGGCCGGCCGGAGACCGGCTACCTCCCCCTCGACCTGCGGGTACGCCCCGACGCCGACCCGGCGCAGGTACTGGCCGTGGTGGCCGCCTGCGGCGGGCTGCTCGCCGCCGCGCTCGACACCGTCCCCGCCCGGACCCGTGCCTGGCACTGGGGCGCCTGCGACCCGTCCGGGTTCGCCGCCATGGGCATCGCCGAGACGCTGCTGCACACGTACGACATCACCCGGGGGCTGGCGGTGGGCTGGCAGCCCCCGGCGGCACCGAGCGCGGCGGTGCTGCGGCGGCTCTTTCCCGACGCGCCCGCCGGCGACCCGCCCGCCGTGCTGTTGTGGATGACCGGGCGGGCGACCCTGGCAGGCCGCCCACGGCGCACCGCCTGGACGTGGCGGGCAGCCGGGTCGGATCGATCCGGGCGGGCCGGTACGCGGACACCGACGGTCGTCAGGCCCGCCGACGCCACGGCCACCGCCACCGGGGGCGGGTCGCAGGTGGCGGTGCCGCCGACACCGTCGTGACCACCGCGTGCCGGGCGGCCCGGTGGACCCGCCACTGGCGCAGCACCGCCTCGGTGTCCACCGGCCGGACCACCACCCGGGGGCCGGACGGGAATCGCAGCCAGGCGACGATCTCCCGGTTGAGCACGCCGACGAACTCCCGTACCGACTCCTCGGTGGGCAGGTCACGGACCTCGTCGGGGACCTGCTCGACCCGGCGGCGCAACTGCAACGGGGTGGGCAGCAGCAGGTCGGAGGGGAGCGCCTCCCGTTCCAGGAAGCTCTTGATCCACCAGGACTCGTCGTAGGGGAGGTCACGGCCCGGGATCGGCCTGCCCATGCCGGGCAGGTTGTCGAACTCGCCGCGCTCCTGGGCGCCACGGATCTGCGCCTCGACCGCCGCCTGCCACGCGTCCACCATCCGGGCACCTCCCCGTCCCACCGTATCCGCCCTGGCCGTCACCGGTGCAGCGACAGCGGGGTGGGATGGCATTCCCGGCGGGGCGGCTCAGGCACGACGCCGGATGTGCCGGTGCCCGTCGCGGGGGAACGGCGGCCGGGCGGGCAGTACCTCGACGAAGGGGTACCCCGACTTCTCCGCCACCCGACAGGACGCCGGGTTGTCCACCTGGTGCAGCAGTTCCAGCCGGGCCAGCCCGGCCGCGGCGAACCGGGTGAACGCCCAGCGGCTCACCGCGTCCACCGCCCGGGTCGCCACCCCCCGGCCGCGCGCCGGCCCCGCCGTCCAGTAGCCGACCTCGGCGTCGGCGCGTCCCGGCGTCACGTCCTTGAGCAGCACGCAGGCGACCAACCGCTCGCCGTCGGCGGCCGGCTCGCAGACGGCGAAGCTGAACCGGCGGCCCGCCGCCCAGCCCTGCCGGTTGGCGGCCACCCAGCGCCGGGCCTGTGCCGGGGTGGTCAGCGGGTGCCGGGTCCGTGCCCGTAGCTCCGGATCCCGGTGCGCCTCGACCAGCGCGGCGACGTCGTCGTCGCGCCAGCAGCGCAGGACCAGTCCGGGGGCGGCGAGGGTGGGGGCGGTCCGCGGGGTCACCGACATCTGTGCAGTGTGGCCGGTGCCCCCGCCCGGCCGGAACCCCCGCGGTCGCGGCCACGGGGTCGCGCGCTGCCGGGGCGCCTCGGAGCGGACCGGACGGCGTAGGGTGCCGGGCAGGGACGACGCAACGGGGGTGTCGATGGTCTCGGTCGGTGCGGTGGTGGGAATCGCCCTGGTGGCGCTCGGTCTGGTGCTCACACCCGGGCCGAACATGGTCTACCTGGTCTCCCGGTCGGTGGCGCAGGGCCGCCGGGCCGGGTTGGTCTCCCTGCTCGGGGTGGCCGCCGGGTTCGGGGTCTACCTGGCTGCCGCCGTCGCCGGCATCGCCACGGTGTTCGTGCTGGTGCCGCCGCTGTACACGGCGGTGAAGCTGGCCGGTGCGGCGTACCTGCTCTGGTTGGCCTGGCGCACGCTGCGGCCGGGTGGGCGGTCCGCGTTCACCCCGCAGGCGCTGCCGGTGGACCGGCCCCGACGGCTGTTCGCCATGGGGCTGCTCACCAACCTGCTCAATCCCAAGATCGCCATCCTGTACGTGTCGCTGCTGCCGCAGTTCGTCGACCCCGCCCGGGGCGACGTGGCGGTGCAGAGCCTGCTGCTGGGGGCCACCCAGATCACCGTGGCGCTGACGGTGAACACGCTGATCGTGCTGACCGCCGGTTCGGTCTCGACGTTCCTGGTCCGCCGGCCGGGCTGGGCGCGGGTGCAGCGCTGGGTGACCGGCAGTGTGCTCGCCGCCATGGCGGTGCGGATCGCGGCGGACCGCTCCCGGGCCGTCGTGGCCACCGGCTGAACCGGTCAGACCGGTGACGGTCGGGGCACCGCCGCCGGCAGCTCCCGGTTCACCGGGCCGTCCACGGCGGCCACCGCCAGCCCGATCGCGAAGAACATCACCGACAGGTTCATGTCGGTGAACCCGTAGAACGGGGCGAGGGCGAGAGCGACCACCGGTACCACGCTCAACCAGCGTCCGGCGGCCGACACCGCGACCGCCGTGCTGCGTACCAGCACCACGAGCAGGGCCACCAGGGCCAGCAGGGCGGGGATGCCGTGGCTGTACATGGTCAGCCAGACCTGCCCCTGGGTGCCGAGCGGCTCCGCGCCGGTGGTGGTGTCCGCGCTGCGGGGGGCGCCGTAGCCGAGCAGCGGCGAGCGCAGGACCGCGTCGAGGGTCTGCCGGTACAGGTCGGCGCGGTCCCGGGTCGAGTCGGTGTTCTCCACCCGGTTCATGATCATGTCGCCGACCGGCACGACCAGGGTGATCACCCAGGCCACCGCCACACCGGCGGCGATCGTGCCGATCAGCCGGACGTCGCCGCGCAGCAGCGCCCGCAGCCCCAGGTAGACCAGCCCCACCCCCAGGCCGATGAACATCCCCCGGTTGAGGGTGAGGAACGCCGGCACCAGGGCCAACGGCAGGGACACCACCAGCACCCTGCGCAGCGGGCCGGTCCGCACCGCCGACAGGTACGCCAGCACGCACGGCACGAGCAGCGCGAACCCCGTCCCCCAGTTGTTGGTGTACGGGTACGGGGCCGCCGTGCGGTAGTACGGGTTGCGGCCGGTGGGGTTGAACTCGGTGGAGTGCACGTGGGTGACCGCCCGGATCATCCGTTGCCCGGCCAGCCCGTCGGGCAGCAGCGACTCCACCGGGGTGGTCAACGCCAGCCGGGGGGCCAGCACGCCGACCCAGCCGAGCGCGACCATCGCCAGCCAGAAGAACAGCACCGGCTGGAACAGCCGGTCCCAGCGCGCCCCCTGCCGGGCGGCGGTGTAGACGTACAGGTAGACCACGAACGCGGTCAGCACGAACCCGAGCCGCAGGCCGTAGACAAGCAGCCCGCTGGCCTTCTCCAGGCGGGTGGCGCTGACCAGGATCAGCCCGACGAGCACGAACCACAGCGCCGAGCCGGGTGGCCACGCCACCCGGCCGTGGCTGAGCAGGACCACCGCCAGCAGCATCCCGAACAGCGCCCAGCCCAGGTACAGGCCGCCGAGCAGCCACCACAGCGGCATCGCCGCGAACATCACGTACAGCGGCCAGAGCGGCAGTGCCCGCTGCGGCGCGGTGTTCCTCGTCCCCACCGGGGCAAGGCTAGGCCCCGTCCGACCGGTCGGTCATCGGCGGACCGGCTGTGACGGGAGCCACCCCGGCGTGGTGCCGGTCGACCGGGCCGGCCCGCGGGTCACCGGGACTCCTCGCGGATCACCGCCACCCCACCGGCCGGCAGGCTGACCTCCCCGGCGGTGGGGCGGTCGGTCAGCAGGTCCACCCCCACGGCGCGGACCCGCTGCGGCCGGTCGGTGTGGTTGAGCAGGAACAGCCAGCTCGCCTGCGGGTGGGCGCGGCGGACCGCCTCCACGCCGGGCGGGGCGTCCGGGCAGACCGGCTCGACGCCGGCCGTCCGGGCCGCTTCGGTGACCAGGCGGCGGTAGGTGCCGTCGTCGGGGCGGGTGGACAGGTACCAGGCGGTGCCGGCGCCGGCCCGGTGCCGGGTCACCGCCGGTAGGCCGTCGAGCACCCCGCCGACGTACCCGCACACCGGTTCGGCGCCGCACAGCCGGACGGTCTCCGACCAGATCCGGCCGGTCCCGCCGCCGGAGAGCAGCACCTGTTCGTCGGCGGCGAGCGGGTGGAACTCCTCCACTCGCAGGCCGAGCAGGTCCCGGTAGGCGCCGGGGTAGCCGCCGAGGCGCACCCGGGCGTGTGGGTCGGCGGTCCCGCTGAGGTAGCTGACCAGCAGGTGCCCGCCCGCCTCGACGTAGCTGCGGACCCAGTCGACGGTGTCGTCGCCGGCCAGGTAGAGGGCGGGCAGGACGAGCAGCCGGTACCGGTCGAGCGGGTCGCCGGGGACGACCACGTCACAGCCGTACCCGGCCCGCCACAGCGCGCGGTGCGCGGCGGCCAGCTCGGCCGGCCCGTCGAGCCGATCCGACGGCATGCCGGGGTGACGCAGTGCCCAGTCGCTGGCGGCGTCGCGGGCCAGCGCGATCCCGGCGACCACCTCTCCGGCGGTCACCTCGGCGAGCCGGTCGAGGGTCGCGCCGAGGTGTACCGACTCCCGGAACACCCGGCTGTCCGCGCCGGTGTGCGGCACCAGCGCGGAGTGGAACCGTTCCGCGCCGCCGGCCGGTGCCCGCCACTGGAAGAACATCGCCCCCCGGGAGCCACGGGCGACGTGCGACAGGCTGTGCCGGGCCATCCGGCCGGGCTCCTTGGTGTGCGACCGGCCGGTGGTGTGGATCTGGCTGGCGGCGCTCTCCATCAACAGCCACGTCGCCGGCCCGTCGGCGCGGTGCCCGGTGGCGGGAGCGGCCCGCCGACGGCCGTGGCGGGCCCAGCCGCGGGCCAGGTCGGCGGCGAGGGCGGTCTGCTCCTCCGCGCCGCCGTCGACGGCCGACGGGTAGTGGTCGACGGCCACCAGGTCCACCTCGGCCGCCCAGCGGGCGTGGTCGACCGGCACCCAGTCGCCCAGCACGTAGTTGGTGGTCACCGGGAGCGCCGGGTTGGCCGTCCTGAGCAGGTCGCGTTGTTCGACGTACGCGGCGAGCAGGGTGTCCGACCAGAACCGCCGGAAATCCAGCAGGTGGCCGGGGTTGCCGAGGTACTGGGTGGCGCGGGGGGTGCTCACGTACGCCCAGTCGGTGTAGTGCTGGCTCCAGAAGCTGGTGGCCCAGGCGGCGTTGAGGGCGTCCAGGTCGCCGTACCGGTCGACCAGCCAGCGGCGGAAGGCGGCCTCGGTGTGCGGGCAGTGGCAGCTGGTGCCGTACTCGTTGTGCACGCGCCACAGGGCCACCGCCGGGTGGTGGGCGTAGCGGGCGGCGAGGGTGGCGGCGATGCTCCGGGCGGCGGCCCGGTAGGCGGGGGCGGCGGCGCAGTAGGTGTCCCGGCTGCCGTGGTGCAGCCGGACGCCCTGCGCGGTGACCGGCAACGCGTCGGGGTGGGCCAGCGAGAACCAGGGCGGCGGCGAGGCGGTGGGGGTGGCCAGGGCGACCCGGACACCGCCGTCGTGCAGCAGGCCGAGCACCTCGTCGAGCCAGCCGAAGTCGTAGCGGCCGGGGGCGGGTTCCAGCCGGGACCAGGCGAACACACCGACGGTGACCAGGGTGACCCGGGCCCGGCGCATCAGCTCGACGTCCTCGCGCCAGGTGGCCGCGGACCACTGCTCGGGGTTGTAGTCACCGCCGTGGCAGAGACGTCCGTCGTTCCACATACCCACCACCCCACTTGCTTTGTTTGGTAACTATCCAAACTATGTATCGGGTTTACCCATGTCAATTGGGAGTACGTGCGAACAGATCGAGCCGAATCGTTGACAGTTCGTTGGGAAAGCAAAGAAACTGACGGTGCCGCCCGACCGTTCCAGGGGAGACACCGATGCCGTACCGCCCGCCGTTGGTCCCGGACGAGACCTGCGGGTCCGACCCGCCCCACCCGCCGGTGCGGCGGCCGGGCGGGGCCGCCCCGGCGGGCACCCCGCGGGGCGGGTCGTCCCCCGGGGCGGCGTTCCGCAGCCACGACGGCGGCCGGGTGTCCCGGTCCCGGACGTGCCGCTAGAGTTAGTTGAGTTTCCAGCCGAACGGACCTCCCGACGGGGTACCGGTCCACCGTCGGCGTCACCCACCGCCACCACGGCGTACCCGCCTGCGGCGACGGGGGTGACGAGGCACCGGCGCGGCACCACCCACCGTCAGGCGCAGGGAGCGGGCCCATCGTGATCAGCATCCACAACGAACCGCAGCCGACCGACCTGGGCGACGTCCGGGTGGCCAACCGGGCCGTGGTCCTGCGCCACGTCCGCCTGCACGCACCCTGCTCACGGGCCGACATCGCCGCCACCACCGGCCTCAACAAGGCCACCGTCTCCAGCCTGGTCACCGAGCTGCTCGACCGGCGGCTGGTCCGCGAGACCGGGCTGACCGAGAACCGGGTCGGCCGCCCGGCCACCATGCTCGTCCTCGACGGCGCCCCCTACGCCGCGCTGGGTCTGCAGATCGGGGCGGACGACCTGGTGGTGGTCGCCGTGGACCTCGCCGGCAACCGGCTGCTCACCTGGCGTCGGGCGTTCCCCGCCCCGACCGCCTCCCCCGCCGAGACCGTCCGCGCCCTGGCCACCCTGGCCCGCCGCGCGATCGGCCGGGTCACCGGGCAGGGGCGCACCGTGCTCGGTCTCACCGTCGGGGTACCCGGCCTGGTCGACACCGCCGGCGGCGTGCCGCTGGCCAGCGGCCTCGGCTGGCAGGACGTCCCGCTCGCCGCCGACCTGCGGGCCGCGCTGCGGGAGACCGGCTTCGCCGTCGCCGTCGACACCGACGCCAACCTCGCCGTCCTCGCCGAGCAACGGCACGGCGGGTACGCCGCCGCCACCGACCTGGTCCACCTGACCGGCGGCGTCTCCGTCGGCGCCGGGGTGCTCGCCGGTGGCCGGCTGCTGCGGGGCAACCGTGGTCACGCCGGTGGACTCGGCCACCTCTGCCTCGACCCGGCCGGACCACCGTGCCCGTGCGGACGGCGCGGGTGCCTGGCCGCGCTCACCGCGCTGCCGGCCGTGGTCGCCCGGCTGCTGCCCGACACCACCGGGGACGGACCGGTCACCGACTACCTGCCGGAGATCGACCGGATCGTGGCGGCGGCCCGGCAGGACGACCCGTTCGTGCTGGCCGGGCTCGCCGACATCGGCCGGCACCTCGGGCACGGGGCGGCCGTGCTGGCCAACCTGCTCAACCCGGAGGCGATCGTGGTGGGCGGACACTTCGCCACCCTGGCACCCTGGCTGCTGCCGGCGGCCCGGGCGGAACTGGTCGCCCGGACCCTCGCCCCGCAGGCCGGTGACTGCCGGCTCGACGCCTCCCGGTTGGACTCCACCGCCACCGCGCTCGGAGGCGCGACCGCCGCGCTGGCCGCCATCGAGGCCGGTCGACTCCCCGCCGGCTGATCCGGGTGCCGGTCACCCCTTGACCGGCCGCCGCGCAGGTGCCAACCTCGACTCGCCGCCCCGTCGTTCGGGCACCGGGGCGGCATGTTTTCCGCGATCGTCGAAGCGCTTCGCCGCTCCCGGGCCGACGACCGCCACCATCCTCACCGCGCGATGCCGCACGTCACCACGGCCGTCGAAGCGCTTCGACCCGCCGGCCGGACGCCTCACCGCGAGCCCACCGGAAGGTAACCGCAGATGAACGACCCCACCGGACCGTCCCCCCAGGCACACGCCGACGACCTGTTGGCCCGGCTCACCCTGCCGGAGAAGATCGGCCTGCTGCACCAGTGGCAGGCCCCCGTGCCCCGCCTGGGGCTACCCGGGTTCCGCACCGGCACGGAGGCGCTGCACGGGGTCGCCTGGCTCGGCCCGGCCACCGTCTTCCCGCAGGCCGTCGGCCTGGCCAGCAGCTGGAACCCCGCGTTGATCCAGGCGGTCGGCGCGGCCGTCGGCGACGAGGTCCGGGTCAAACACCAGGCCGACCCGGCCGCCGTCGGGCTCAACGTGTGGGCGCCGGTGGTCAACCCGCTGCGCGACCCCCGGTGGGGCCGCAACGAGGAGGGCTGGTCGGAGGACCCGTGGCTGACCGGCCGGCTCGCCACCGCCTACGCCTGCGGGCTGCGCGGCGACCACCCCCACCGGCTGCGGACCGCACCCACGGTGAAGCACTTCCTCGGCTACAACAACGAGACCGACCGGGCCACCACCTCCAGCGACCTGCCGCCCCGGGTGCTGCACGAATACGAGCTGCCGGCGTTCCGCGCCCCGCTCGCCGTCGGCGCGGCGGTCGCCGTGATGGCCTCGTACAACCTGGTCAACGGGATACCGGCGCACCTGAGCCCGCTGCTGGAGCGCGAACTGCGCCGGTGGACCACCGACGAGCTGATGGTGGTCGGCGACGCCGGAGCCGCCACCAACATCGCCGGCGTGCAGCGGCACCTGCCCGACCACGTCACCGGCTTCGCCGCCGCCCTGCGCGCCGGCATCGACAGCTTCACCGAGGACGACACCGACAGCGGGCAGACCGTCCGGCGACTCACCGAGGCCCTCGACCGGGGCCTGATCGACGAGTCCGACGTGGACCGCGCGGTGCGGCGCATCCTCACCGTCCGGATCCGCCTGGGCGACCTGGACCCACCCGGGCAGGACCCCTTCGCCGGGGTCTCCCCCGACGTGCTGGACGGCCCCGCCCACCGGGAACTGGCCCGCGAGGCCGCCCGCCAGTCGATCGTGCTGCTGCGCAACGACGGTCTGCTGCCCCTGCCGACCGGCACCCCACCCCGGGTCGCGGTGCTCGGCCCGCTCGCCGACGCCGTCCACCAGGACTGGTACAGCGGCACCCTGCCGTACGCGGTCACCGTCCGGGAGGGCCTGGCCCGGCTGCTGCCGACGGTCACCCACCACTGCGGGGCGGACCGGGTCGCGTTGCGCGTCGCCGACCGGTACGTGCGCTGCCCCCGCTCCACCGAGGGCGGCCCGCTGACCGTCGACGACGACCGCGACGGCACCTGGTTCGACGTGTTCGACTGGGGACGCGACACGGTGGCGCTGCGCGCGGTCGCCAACGGCCGGCACGTCGGCGCCGACGACGACGGCGCGCTGGCCAACGACCGGCCCGGACCGGGCGGCTGGATCGTGCGGGAGACCTTCCGGTTCCACCACCGCCCCGACGGCACGACCCTGCTGCACCACCTCGCCACCGGCGCGTACGTGCGGGTCGACGACGCCGGACGGCTCCGCGCCGACGCCACCGACCCGGACTCCGCCACCGGCTTCACCGTCGAGCGGATCGCCGACGGCGCGGCCGAGGCCGCCGCGCTGGCCGCCGCCGCCGACGTGGCGGTCGTCGTCCTCGGCAACCACCCGATGGTCAACGGCCGGGAGACCGAGGACCGCGTCGACCTGGCCCTGCCGACCGGACAGGACCGGCTGCTGCGCGCCGTGCACGCGGCGAACCCGCGCACCGTGCTGGTGCTCACCAGCAGCTACCCGTACGCGGTGGGCTGGGCACAGGAACACCTGCCGGCGGTGCTGTGGTCGGCGCACGGCGGTCAGGAACACGGCACCGCCCTGGCGCAGGTCCTGCTCGGCGACGCCGACCCCGCCGGCCGGCTCACCCAGACCTGGTACGCCGACACCGCCGACCTGCCCGATCTGCTCGACTACGACGTGATCGGGGCGGACAGCACCTACCTGTACTACCGCGGCGAGCCGCTGTACCCGTTCGGCCACGGCCTGAGCTACGCCCGGTTCGACTACGCTGACCTCCGCGTGGACACGCCGACGGTCACCGTCGGCGACGAGGTGGAGATACGCGTCGAGGTCACCAACACCGGCGACCGGGAGGGTACGGAAACCGTGCAGCTCTACACCCGGCAGCGGCGCTCCCGGGTCAAGCAGCCCCTGCGGCAGTTGCGCGACTTCACCCGGCTCACCCTGGCCCCCGGTCAACGGCGGACGGTCACCCTGCGGCTGCGTACCGCCGACCTGGCCTGGTGGGACGAGCAGGTCGGCGGCCCGGTGGTGGAGGACGCCACGCACACCCTGCTGGTCGGCCGCTCCGCCCGGGACATCCGCGCGGTCGGCGCGGTCACCGTACGCGCCGGGGATGCCACCGGGCAGCCGGGTGCGCCCGCGCACGCCGTCGGTGGGTCGCGGTGAGCGGCGAGCCGGGGCGTCGCCGCAAGTCGCCCGACCAGGTCACCATCGTCGACGTCGCCCGGCACGCCGGGGTCGCGGTGAGCACCGTGTCGTACGTGCTCAGCGGCAAACGGGCCATCTCCGAGGTGACCCGTACCCGGGTGCTGGCCAGCATCCGGGAGCTGGGCTACCACCCGAACGCCGGGGCCCGGGCACTGGCCAGCCGACGGGCCAACACCATCGCCCTGGTGCTGCCGCTACGTGCCGGCATGCAGGTGCCGGTGGTGATGCAGTTCGCCATCGCGGTGGTCACCACGGCCCGCCGCTTCGACCACGACGTCCTGCTGGTCACCTCCGACGAGGGGCCGTCCGGGCTGCGCCGCATCGCCGGCAGCGCGATGGTCGACGGGATGCTGGTGATGGATGTCGAGCTGGACGACTCCCGGGTGCCGCTGCTGCGGGACCTGACCCGGCCCAGCGTGCTGATCGGCGTACCGGCCGACCCCACCGGCCTGACCTGTGTGGACCTCGACTTCCACCGCGCCGGCCAGGTGTGCGTGGAGCACCTGGCCCGGCTGGGGCACCGCCGGGTGGCGCTGCTCGGTGCCCCGGCCGCCGTCTACGACCGGGGCACCGGTTTCGCCCACCGCACCCGCGCCGGGGTGTCCGCCGCCGCCGACCGGCACGGCGTCACCGTGGTCACCCAGCCGTTCGAGGAGGGACCGGCGTCGGTCCGGCAGGAACTGGCCGCCCTGCTCGACCGGCACCCCGACCTGTCCGCGCTGGTGGTGCAGAACGAGGCGGCCGTCGGGCCGGTGCTGGCGGCCCTGCCCACCCTGGGCCGGCAGGTCCCGCAGGACACGTCGGTGGTGGCGATCTGCCCCGACCCGTTCGCCGAGCAGGCCGCACCCCGGCTCACCTCGGTGCCGGTGCCCGCCGAGGAGATCGGCCGGCAGGCGGTGGCGCTGCTGATGCGCAAGCTGCACGACGAACCGGTGCCGGAGGTGACCCTGCTGCCGCCCCGGTTGACCATCCGGGACAGCACCGCCGCGCCGGCGGTGCGGACCGGGCGGTGACCGGCCGACCCGCGCGCCACCGCCGGCCGGTCACAACGCGTCGGGCCGGCACAGGCCGGGATGCCGCTCACCCGGCCGCGCGAACCACGCGACGTCACCGGGCGTCGTGGCGGTGTCCAGGCGCAGCCGCGCCCACTCGTTGAGTTCCGGCAGCTCGTCGGGGGCGAACCAGGCCACCTCGGTGGACTCGTCGCCGTCGGCGCGGGCCCGCCCGCCGACCGGCCGGCACCGGAACCAGACGTTGAGGTACTCGCAGGCGTCACCGTTGGGGTAGACCACCGGGTGGGTGGCGAGGCCGGCGATCCGGTCGACCACGACCCGGACACCGGTCTCCTCCCACACCTCGCGGACCACGGCGTCGGCGGGCTGCTCACCCGGGTCGACCACCCCGGCCGGTAGCGACCAGCGGCCGTTGTCGCCCCGGCGGGCCAGCAGCACCCGGCCGGCGTCGTCGTGGACCACCCCGGTCACCCCGGGCAGCATCAGCAGGTCGTGCCCGATGTGGGCACGCAGGGTCGCGATGTACCGGGAGACGCTCACCGGCCCACGGTAGCGGTCACGGTGCCCGGCGGGCCATCACGGCGACCCGGGTGGGCTGAGCGCCGACGACCCCGGACAGGCTCTAGACTGGCCCGTCGATGGACCCGCAGCCCGCCCCCGCCGACCTGCGTCCCTGCGCGCACTGTGGACGTGACGTGCCGCAACGCGTCGGCGCGGGACGCCCGTTCCGCTACTGCCGGGACAACGACGGTGCCTGCCAGCGGGCGTCGCGCAACTCACGGATGCGCCACCGTAACGCCCCCGGCCTGCCCGGCCAGGTGGCCCGCACCTGGGAGGCCGTCGACCGGCTCGACCAGGTGGTGGAGACCCTCACCGAGGCGCTGCACGCCGAGTTGTCCCCGGTCGGGGTGGAACGGCAGCTCGCCCAGGTCCGCGCGGACGCGGCCACCCAGATCGCCCAGGCGCACACCGCCCGCGACGAGGCCCGCGAGGCCGCCGAGACGGCCGCCGCCGAGACCACCCGGGCCCGGCAGGAGACCCGGGTGGCGGCCGCCGCCGCCGACGCGGCGCAGGCCCGCGCGGCGCAGGCCGACAGCCGGGCCGCCGACGCGCAGCAGCGGGCCGCGCAGGCCGAGGCCGCCACCGAGGCGGCCCGCCGCGACGCCGCCGCCGCGCAGGCCCTGCGGGTGCAGGCCGAACGCGACCGCGACGCCGCCCGCCACGAACTGCGGACCCTGCGCGGTGAACTCGACGCGCAACGGCGACACGCCGCCGACCTGACCACCGAACGCGACGCCGCCCGGGCCGACGCCGCCCGGCAACAGGCCGACACCCAGCGGGCCGTCGACGCCTGCGCCGCGGCCCGGGAGGAGACCCGGCGGGCGCAGGCCGACGCCGCGGCGGCCCGCACCCGGGCCGACACCGCCGAGCAGCAGGCCCGGCAGGCCGAGGCGACCGCCGGGACGGCCCACCGGGACGCCGCCGCCGCCCGGGCCGACGCCGACGCGGCCCGGCAGGAGAGCGCCGCGCTGACCGCCCGCGCCGCCGAGGACCTGGCCGCCGCCCTGGCCCGGGTGGACACGCTGACCGCCGCCCTGACCGAGGCGCAGGCCGAGGTCACCCGGGCGCACCGGACGACCGCCGCCGACCGGGCCCGGCTGGCCGAACTGGACCGGCTGCTGCCGGCGGCACAGGCCGACCGCGACGCCGCCCGGCAACGGGCCGATCAGCTCGCCGACCAGGTCAGTGACCTGGCCACCGCGTTGGCCCGGCTCGGCGGCCCGACTCAGCCGGGCTGAGGCGACCCCGAGGGCACGTCGGGGGCCGGTTCCGGCCGCCCCGCGTCCGCCGGGGCGGCCTGCACCTCGACCCGGGTGTCGTGGAAGGTGGGACCGCCCCCCAGGTCGGTGTCGCGGACCGCGGTGACCGCGTTGACGGTGCTGCCGCCGGGGCTCAGCCGCGCCCAGTACGCCTTGTAGGTGAACGCCAGCCCGGGGCGGGTGGCGTCGTCCACGGCGACGGTGGCCAGGAACTCGCCCCGGTCGTTGTGCACCCGGGCCGGGTCGCCGTCGGCCAGGCCCCGGGCGGCGGCGTCGACAGGATGCAGGTGGATCCGGGGCGGGCCGGTCCGGCCGAGGTGCCAGGGCAGCGACGCGAACGTCGAGTTGAGGAAGAACCGGCCCGCCGGGGAGATCAACGCCAGCGGGAACCGGCGGGCCAGCGCCGGGTCCGCGACCTCCACCGGCGGGGTGTACCCGACCAGCGGGTCCACCCCCTGCGCGGTCAGCCGCGGGTCGTGGAACCGGGCCCGCCCGTCGTGGCTGGGGAAACCTCCCCGCGCGTACGGCGCGGAGCCCGCCGCCACCCCGGTGGCCCGCACGTAGGTGCGCCGGCTCAACTCGTCGTAGTCGATCCCGGTGCCGTCGAGCAACTGTCGGGCCAGCTCCTCGTCGCTGTCGCGCAGCCGGGGATGGTCCAGCCCGAGGGCGGCGGCGATCCGGCGGAAGATCTCGGTGTTGGGCAGCGCCTGCCCCGGCGGATCGAGCACCGGCCGGTTCAGGGTGGCGTAGTGGTGGCCGTAGGAGGTGTGCAGGTCCAGGTGCTCGGGTTGCATGGTGGCCGGCAGCACCACGTCGGCGAAGTCGCAGGTGTCGGTCCAGCGTTGCTCCAGCACCACGGTGAACAGGTCCGGGCGGGTCAGTCCCGCGCGCAGCCGGTTCTGGTCGGGAAGGGTGGCCACCGGGTTGGTGTCGAAGACCACCAGCGCGGTGACCGGCGGGTCGGCCTCCCCGGTGAGGGCGGCGGCGAGCCGGCTCATGTTGATCGACCGGGCCGGTGGCGCGGGCATCCCGACGGGCCGGGCGACCGGGTCGGCGTCGATGCGGTGGTGTCCGCTGGTGGTGGCCAACGCCCCGCCGCCGGGATAACGGAAGTCCCCGGTGAGCAGGGGGATCGCCGCGATCGCCCGGACCGCCTGCCCGGCCCCGGCGTGCCGTTGCAGGCCGAGGCCGATCCGGATGGCGGTGGGGCGGGTGGTGGCGATCCGCGCGCCGAGACGGCGCACCACGTCGACGTCGAGGCCGCACTCGGCGGCGGCGCGTTCGACCGGCCACTCGTCCAGGCGGGCCGTCATCCGATCCCACCCGACGGTGTGCGCGGCCACCCACTCCCGGTCGACGCCGCCGAGGTCCCGCACGTGGCGCATCAGCCCCAGGGCGAGGGCGGCGTCGGTGCCGGGCAGCGGCGCGATGTGCTCGTCGCTGCGGGCCGCGGTGTCGGTGCGCAGCGGGTCGATGGTGACGACGTGCGCGCCGCGCTGCTGGGCCTGCCGCACGAACGGCCAGTGGTGCAGGTTGGTGGAGAGCAGGTTGGCCCCCCACAGGACGATCAGGTCGGCCGCCACCACCGACTCCGGTTCGAAGCCGACGGACCCGCCGTAGACCGAGCCCAGCGCGGCCCGGGACGCGGCGGTGCAGATGGTGGTCCGTAGCCGGGACGCCCCCAGGTGGGCGAAGAGCCGCGGACCCATCGACCACCCCTGCACCAGTCCCATGGTGCCGGCGAAGTAGTACGGCAGGACCGACTCCGGGCCGTGCACGCGGATGCTGGCCCGCAGCCCGTCGGCGACCCGGCGGACCGCCTCGTCCCAGCCCGCCGGCCGGTACGACACCGGCCCCACCCCCTTGGGGCCGACCCGCACCAGCGGTGTGGTCAGCCGGTCCGCGCCGGTGACCGCGTCGAGGTAACGGTTGACCTTGCCGCACAGCGCACCCCGGGTGAACGGGTGTTCCGGGTCGCCGCGCAGTCCCACCGGCCGCCCGTCGGTGACGGTGAGCTGCCAGACACAGGTGTCCGGACAGTCCAGCGGGCACGCGCCGGGATGCACCGAGGTGGCCATGCGCGGATGCTATCGCCGCCGGGGCCGGCCGGCGGCCCCGACCGGCGTGGCACCGGTCGTCACCGCCCGCGCCACGGCACCCAACGACTACCATTGCGGTGCACACCGATGCGCACCCGGCCGGGGACGACCCCGCCGGGCCGGTGCGGTGGCCGGTTACCCTTGCCGGGGTCGTCCCACCCCGTCGGGCGGGAATGCCCGGACGGCAGCCGGCCGTTACACCGGTAGACCAGCACCACGAACGAGGGGAAGTCGATCATGGGCGAGCGTATGCTGCGCGGAAGCCGCCTGGGCGCGGTCAGCTACGAATCCGACCGCAACACGGAGCTCGCGCCACGCCAGACCCGCGAGTACCTCTGCGCCAAGGGCCACCAGTTCGAGGTCCCCTTCGCCGTCGACGCCGAGGTCCCCACGACCTGGGAGTGCAAGTTCGACGGCAGCGTCGCCCGGCTCGTCGACGGCACCGAACCGGAGCAGAAGAAGGCCAAGCCGCCGCGCACCCACTGGGACATGCTGCTGGAGCGGCGGTCCATCGCCGAGCTGGAGGACATCCTCGCCGAACGGCTCCAGGAGGTGCGCACCCGCCGCGGTCGCGCCTGACCCGACCACGACACGACGGCGCCCCCGGGAAGACTCCCGGGGGCGCCGTCGTGTCGTCACCCCGCACCGTCGGCGACCAGCCGGGGTCAGGGCCGGCGGGGCTCCACGATCTCCCCCTCGATGGCCTGACCGCCGTCGACCACCGGCGGCACCACCACGTCACCGTCCACCGGAGGCGTCGCCGCCGGCTCCCCCTGCCGCACCCGCACCGTACGCGGGCCGAACAGGTCACCGGCCACCATCGACGACACCCGCCGCTCCGTCGCCCGCTGCACGCCGGACCGCACCAGCCGGCGCACCGGCGGCACCAGCAGCACCAACCCCACCAGGCCACTCAGCAGCCCCGGGACGGCCAGCAGCAACGCCCCGACCAACCCGACCAGACCATCGGTCACCTGCCGGCCCGGCGGCTGCCGGGACTCCACCGACGTGCGGAACCCCCGCCAGGCGCGCATCCCCTCCCGGCGCAGCAACACCAGACCCAGCAGGGACGCGGCGAACACCAGCAGCACCGCCGCACCGAACCCGACGGCCCGGCCCACAGCGACGAACACCGCCAACTCCGCCACCACCGCCAGCAACAGGACCAGTGGCACGAACCTCAGGTATCGGCGCATCTCACCTCATCCGCGTCACGCGGGCCCCGCTCACCGCCACCCGACCACCGACGCCGGGGCGACCGGACCCGCCCCTCCAGCATGCCACGGCCCCTGTCACGGCCACCGGTCATGACCGCGACGCCGCCGCGACGGCCGCCGGTCCCGCAACCCCCAGGTGGTGATCCGCCACAACGCCTCGGCCACGATCAACGGGCTCATCTTGCTCGCCCCCCGCTCCCGCTCGGCGAACGTGATCGGCACCTCCACGATCCGCATCCCCGCCCGGTGCGCCAACCGCGACAACTCCACCTGGAACGAATACCCCTGCGAACACACCGAATCCAGCCGCATCACCCGCAACGCCGACAGCCGGTACACCCGGAACCCGCCCGTCGCGTCGGACACCGGCACCCCCAACGCCATCCGGGCATACAGGTTCCCGCACCGCGACAACACCAGCCGCCGCCACGGCCAGTTCACCACCCGCGCCCCACCCACCCACCGCGACCCGATCACCACGTCCGCGTCCCGGGCCGCCGCCAACAGGGCCGGCAGGTCCTCCGGCGCGTGCGAACCGTCGGCGTCCATCTCCACCACCGCGTCGTAGCCACGCTGCCGCGCCCACCCGAACCCGGCCAGGTACGCCGCCCCCAACCCCTGCTTACCGGGCCGGTGCAACACGTGCACCTGCCCGTCGGTGGCGGCCATCGCGTCGGCCAGCACCCCCGTGCCGTCCGGGCTGTCGTCGTCGGCCACCAGCACGTCCACCGCCGGCGCCGCCCGGCGGACCCGGGCCACCACGTCGGCCACGTTGTCAGCCTCGTTGTAGGTGGGAATGACCACCAGCACCCGGCCCACCCCCGGCCGCCCCGCGACTGCCCCGCCCACGGTCCACCCCCGTCCTGCCGGCTCAACCGGCGGCGGTGGCCGCCCGCCGACGACGCAGCACCCCCGCGACGACCAACGCCGCCGCAGCCAGGCCCACCAGCGCCGCCTCCGGCCACCCTCCGGCCCGGGTGGCCGGGGTCCGCCCAGAAGAGAGCGTCACCTGCCGCACCACCACCGCCCGGGTGTTGAACCCGGTGGCGTCGCTTACCCGCCCGTCCGGGGCGACGAACCCGGACACCCCGACCGTCGAGGCCATCAACGCCGCACGACCGTGCTCCACCGCCCGCAACCGCACCATCGCCAACTGCTGCCGGGCCTCCGCCACGTCGAAGGTGGCGTTGTTCGTCTGCACCACCAGCAACTGCGCCCCACCGTCGACGGTCTCCCGCACCAACCCGTCGTAGGCCACCTCGAAACAGATCACGTCACCGAGCACCACCGCGCCCGCGTCGACCACTCCCGGGGCCGCCCCCGCCACGAAATCGGCACGCACCCGGTCGACCTGCGACGACACCATCCGGGCCAGCGACCGCATCGGCACGTACTCGGCGAACGGCACCGGATGCCGCTTGGTGTACATCTGCGTCAGGTCCGGACCCGTACCCGGCCGCCACAGGATGCCCGCGTTACGGACCTCACCGGCGCCGGGACCGGACAGCACCGCACCGACCAGGATCGGCGCACCGATCGCGTCCGCCGCCGCGGAGATCCGCGCCCCGGCCGCGGCACTGCGCAACGGGTCGATGTCCGACGAGTTCTCCGGCCACACCACCAGATCGGGACGCGGCACGGCCCCCGCCGCGACCCGCCCGGCCAACTCCACCGTCGCGTCGACGTGGTTGTTGAGCACCGCCTGCCGCTGGGCGTTGAAATCCAGCCCCAACCGCGGCACGTTGCCCTGCACGATCGCCACCCGCACCGACCGGCCACCCCCACCGGCACCCGTCGGCACCGCCAATCCCACCCCCACCAGCAGCAACAACCCGACGGTCACCCCGGCCACCGGCCGCCACACCCCCTCCGGGGCCGACCACCGCCGCCAGCACCCCACCACCAGCAACCCCCCGGCCACCGCCACCACCCCGGTGACCAACGGCGCCCCACCCAGCCACGCCCACCGCAGCAACGGCGACTCGTCCTGGCTGAACGCCAACCGCCCCCACGGGAACCCCCCGAACGGCGTACGGTCACGCAGCGCCTCCTGCCCCACCCACAACACCCCGGTCACCGGCGGCCACGCCCACCGCCACCGGTCCACCACCGGCGACACCCACGCCGTCGCCGCACCCAGCAACGCCAGATAGCCGGCCTGCAACAGCGACAGCAGCACCCACGGCAGCAACCCGGTGTGCAGATTCGTCCACGCCAGCAGCGGCGCGAACAACGCCACCCCGGTCAGGAACCCCAACCCCGCGCCGGCCCGCAGCCGACGCCGGTGGACCGCCACCGCCAACCCGGCCACCCCCACCGCAGCCAACGGCCACCACCCGTACGGCGGGAACGCCAACAGCAGCGCCACCCCGGCGGCCACCGCCACCGGCACCGCCACCCGCAGCGGCAACGCCGCACTGGCCCCCCGTACCACCACCGGGGTACGGGTCTCGTCCCGGTCGAGCGTCGTCACCGGCACCTCACCACGATCACGGGGCGAAGGCTACCCGCCCCGCCCCGGCACCCCGAGCAGGACCGGCCCACCCCGGCACCCCGCCGGAGCAGGACCGCGCCACCGGCCGACCCGCCCCCGGCGACCCGCACACCACGGACACCGGGAGCAGATCACCACCATGGGCACGAAATCGGGGCGCGGCCCAAGCCGCGCCCCGATGCTCCCAGGCCCTCCCCGGCCGGTGGGGCGAGAACGAGCGGCGCCGACCTTCGGACCGACCGGGCGGTGGACTGGCTGCCCCCGCCGGGCCGTTGTCTACTGGCCGTACCCCTCGCCCTGCCCGTACACCGGTAACCGCAGCCGGTTCGCGCCGCCCCGCCGACCCCCGCCCGCTGGACCTGGCCGCCGCGACGAGATGCACCAACAATGTCGCTCGGCCAGCGGACGAAGGGACGAAGCGAACAACAGCCGCTTCCCGTAGTAGGACTCAAAGACGGTACGGCCTACACCCCCGCCACTGTCAACCCACCCCGGCCAGTCGCCCCCACCGACCCGGCGTGTCGCGTCGGCGGGTCTCAATCCCCACCGAGATGCCGACGCAGCAACGCCCCCGCCGCCACCGGATGCTCCCCGGCGAGCAACCCCCCGGCGGCCAGCACGTAGTCGGTGTCCACCACCGGCCGCGCCGCCCGCGGCAACGGCCACCCCCCGGCATGATCGGTGAGCACCCGCGTCAACACCTCCACCGCCGCCCCCGGATCGGCGTGACGCAGCACACCACCGGACCCCACCAGCAACCGCACGTCCCGCAGATCCCGACCCGCCCGCTCCCCGCTCGCCGCACCCCGGGCATGCCGGCGCAACGCCACCGTCGCCGCCAACGCCGCGATCCGCCCCTCCACCACCCGATCCGCGTCACCCACCGGCAGGAACCCCGGATCCGCCGCCCGCGCCGCCGCCGCCGACCCCAACGCCTCCTGCCCCGCCGCGTCGAGCAGCCGCTCCTCCACCGCCGCCCGCACCACCCCCGGCGCACTCCACCGCATCCCCAGGTCACCCTCCACCGTGCGCGCCCGCCACCACGTCCCGGCCACCTCCCGGCCCGGCCCGCCGGCCCGCTCATCCGGAGTCAACACCGAATACACGTCCGTCGTCGCCCCACCCACGTCCACCACCGCCAGATCCCCACCCACCACGTCGGCGAGGACCTCCACCCCGGACAACACCGCATCCGGAGTGGCCGCCCGCACCAACCCCGCGAACCGGCCACCCCGCGACAACCGCTTACCACCGATCACGTGCCGCAGGAACACCTCCCGGATCGCCGCCCGCGCCGACACCGGCGCCAACACCCCGATCCGCGGCAGCACGTTGTCCGCCACCGTCACCGGCACCCCCGCCGCCGACAACACCCCGGCCAACCCGTCACGCACCTCGACGTTGCCGGCCACCACCACCGGCACCCGCCACCGGGCCCGCGCCAACCGGGTCGCGTTGTGCGTCACCGTGTCGACGTCCCCGCCATCGGTGCCGCCGACCAGCAACACCACGTCCGGCCGGGCCGCCCGCAACGCCGCCAGGTCCGCCGCCGCCAACCGGCCGGCCGCCACGTGCACCACGTCCGCCCCCGCCGACAACCCCACCCGCCGGCCCGCCTGCGCGGTCACCAACGGCTCGTAACCGACCACCGCCAGCCGCAACCCACCCCCCGCCGACGAACACACGTACCAGGGCAACGTCGCCGCACCAGCCGCACCGGCCCGGCCCACCGCCGCCGCCACCGCCGCGTCCAGACCGTGCAACACGTCCGAGCCCACCGTCGTCGGCACCGACGCCGCCCCCGCCAACGCCCCCGCATCCAGATCGACCACCGCCGCCTTCGTCCAGGTCGACCCGACGTCGGCGCAGACCGCCAGACTCACGCCGTCGCCGGCACGACCACGGTGCCCGTCGCGGTGACCGCCACCAACGGCTCCGCCAGCACCTCCGCCGCCGACCCACCCCGGTCCGGCCGCCCCCGGCACACCACCCGCGCCACGAAATCGAGCGTCCGGCTCCGGGTACCCACCCGCACCACCGTCGCCGTCACCTCCACCACGTCACCGGCCCGCACCGGCGACACGAACTGCACGTCCGCGTACGACGCGAACAACCCCTCGTCCCCGTCGGTACGCACACACACCTCCGTCGCCACGTCCCCGAACAACCCCAACACGTACGCCCCGTCCACCAGATCACCCGCATAGTGCGCGTGCGCGTACGGCACGTAACGCCGATGGGTGACCGTCAACCCCAGCCGGGAACCACTCATGCCCTCACCCTTCCCCCCATGATCAACGCATGCACCAGATACGACGCCACCTCACCCGGGGTGGTACCCCGACCAAAGATCCGGTCCACCCCCAGCTCGGCCGTCATCGTCTCGTCGAACCGCGGCCCACCCACGATCAGCAACGGCCGCCGCCCCGCCGGCATCGCCTCCCGGAACGCCGCCGACATCTCCCGCGTGTTGTGCAGATGCGCATCGCGCTGCGTCACCACCTGCGACACCAACACCGCGTCAGCCCGCTCCACCCGCGCCGCCTCCACCAACTCCGGCACACTGACCTGCGCCCCCAGATTGGTGACCTTCAACTCCCGGTAGTACTCCAGGCCCTTCTCCCCCGCGATGCCCTTCACGTTCAGGATCGCGTCGATACCCACCGTGTGCGCGTCCGTACCGATACAAGCCCCCACCACCGACAACTTCCGGCGCAACCGCCGCTTCACCACCGCGTTGACCTCCTTGGCCGACAACAGCGGAAAATCCCGCTCCACCACCTGCACCGCCGACAGGTCCACCAGATGGTTCACCCGCCCGTACACCACGAAGAACGTGAACCCGTCACCCATCGGCTTCGCGTGCACCACCATCGCCGGATCGATCCCCATCCGGTTGGCCAACTGCACCGCCGCACCCTCGGCCCGCTTGTCGTGCGACACCGGCAACGTGAACGACACCTGCACCATGCCGTCACCCGTGGTGTCCCCGTACGGCCGCACCACCCGCTTCCCCGCCGCACCCGCCGCCACGGCGCTCATACCGGCTGCTCCAGGATCTCCGTCGCCGGGTTGTAGTAACCCGCCTCGTGCCGCGCCACCCCGTCCAGACCCTTACCCCGGTCCGCCGGCCGCTTCATGATCCCGAACGTGCCCTCGGCGATCGCCGTCAACAACGACTGCCCACCGATCCGCTCCAGCAACTCCACCGCCTCCCCCAACACCCGGTTCGCCCGCTGCTGGATGAACCCACCCGGCGCCGGCACGAAATCCTCGTGCAAGCCACCCGCCGCACCCAACACGTACCGCACGTTCTGCAGCGCGATGTCCCGGTCCGACAACCACGGCGTCACCACCGCCTCCGTCATCATCCCCACCAGCAGAATCCCCTGCCCCGTCATCGCCCCCGCCAGATTGAAGAACCCGTCCAGCAGATTCCCCCGGAACACGTCCCCCGTCATGTGCTTCGTCGGCGGCATCCACTTCAACGGCGCATCCGGAAACAACTCCCGCGCCAACAACGCGTGCGCCAACTCCAACCGGAACGACTCCGGCACCTCCGGATTGATCTCGAACGCGTGCCCCAACCCCAACTGCCAGTCCGCCAACCCCGCCTCGTGCGCGAAGAACTCGTTGAGCAACTGCGACACCGTCACCGTGTGCGCCTCGTCGACCGCGTCCGCCGTGGTCAGGTAGTTGTCCTCACCGGTGTTGATGATGATCCCCGCCCGCGCGTGCATCTGCCGGGAAAACCGCTGGTCCACGAACGTCCGCACCGGATTGATGTCCCGGAACAGAATCCCGTACATCGAATCGTTGAGCATCATGTCCAGCCGCTCCAGGCCAGCCAACGTCGCCATCTCCGGCATGCACAACCCCGACGCGTAATTCGTCAACCGCACATACCGGCCCACCTCCTTCGACGACTCGTCCAACGCCGCCCGCATCAACCGGAAATTCTCCTGCGTCGCATACGTCCCCGCGAACCCCTCCCGCGTCGCCCCCTCCGGCACGTAGTCCAACAACGACTGCCCCGTCGACCGGATCACCGCGATCACGTCCGCGCCCGCCCGCGCCGCCGCCTGCGCCTGCGGGATGTCCTCGTAGATGTCCCCCGTCGCCACGATCAGATAGATCCACGGCCGCCGCGGCGGATCCCCGAACCGCTTCACCAGCCGCTCCCGCTCGGCCCGCCGCCGGTCCACCCGCCGCACACCCGCGGCGACCGCCTTCCGGGCCACCCGCCGGGCCGCCGTCGCCGCCTTACCCGCAGGCAGCGCGAACCGCACCGACCCCGCCGCCGCCTTCTGCGCCAGCAACGTCACGTCGTCCAACTGCTCCCGCACCAACGCGTCGAACACCGGCACCGCCACCCCGTGCCCCAGACCCACATCCGCGACCACCGCGTCCACCAGACGGTTCACCCACGGAATACCGTCCGGATCCGCACCCGCCACCCCCGCCAGGCGCAGCACCGCCCGCTCCACCGACACCGTGGTGTGACCACGCGCCAACTCCACCACCGGCTGCCCGGCCCGCCGCGCCAACAACCGCGCCCGCGCCACCAGCGCCGGATCCAGGTCGAGCTTCCCGCTCACCACGTCGACCCACCGCACCCGACGACAGCACGGACCCGCGCCGGCACCCCAAAGGACCGCTCGCTCACGACACGCCTTCCTCGTAGATGACCTCACCACGCAACACCGTCGACCGGCACACCGGCAACGGCGTCGGGTCCTGCGGACCCCGCGCCTCCGGATCCTCGGCCTGCAACACCGGCAGACCCCGCTCCACCCCCGCCGGGGTGTCCCACACCGCGAACGTCGCCGGCGCACCCAACGCGATCACCCCCTCGCTGTCCAGGCGCACCGCCCGCCACCCACCCCGGGTATGCGCCGCGAACGCCGCCCGCACACTCATCCGCTGCGACGCACTGTGATGCGCCGCCGCCGCCCGCACCGCACCCCACGGATCCAACGGCGTCACCGGCGAATCCGACCCGAACGCCAACGCCACCCCCACCGCGTGCATCGCCCCCATCGGATTCGACGCCAACGACCGGTCCAGACCCAACCGCGACTCGTACATCCGACCCGCACCACCCCACAACCGGTCGAACGCCGGCTGCATACTCGCCACGATCCCGAACTCCACGAACCCGGCGATCAACCGCTTGCTCATGATCTCCGCGTGCTCCACCCGGTGCCGGGCCGCCCGCACCCGGTCCGTCCCCAGCATCTCCGCCGCCGCCGCGAACCCCGCCAACACCGTCGCGATCGCCGCGTCACCGATCGCATGGAACCCGCCCTGCACCCCGTGCACCGCACAGTCCACCAGATGGTCACGCACCTGCTCGGCACTCAGATAACCGTGCCCAGAACCCTCACCATCGAGGTAATCCCGCGACAGGTGCGCCGTCCGCGACCCCAACGCCCCGTCCGCGAACAGATCACCACCCGCACCCACCGCACCCAACTCCCGCGCCCGCGCCGCCCCCGACAACTCACCCCAGTACCCGTACACCTCCGGCAGGCCAACCCCCGACAACCGCAACAAACCCGTGAAATCCTCCTCGTCGGAGATCCGCGGACCACCACACTCGTGCACCGCCGCGATCCCCAACGACGCCGCGTGCGCCAACGCCGACCGCTGCGCCGCCACCCGCTGCGCCCGACCCACCGACGCCTGCGCCGCCGCCCGCACCACATGGTGCGCGTCCCGCCGCAACCACCCCGACGCGTCGAACCCCGGCATCGTCGCCGCCTCCGGACACGCCGCCAACAACGCCGACGACACCAACGCCGAATGGATCGACGCCTGCGACAGATAAACCCGCCGGCCACCCGCCGCCCGGTCCACCTGCGCCGCGTCCGGCAACGCCGCATCCACCCAACCCGACTCGTCCCACCCGTGCCCCAGCACCACCGCATCCACCGGCAGACCCGCCGCGAACGCCGCCACCGCGTCCAGCAACCCGGCCGCCGACCGCACCGACGACAGATCCAGACCCGACAACACCAACCCGGTGTCGGTGGCGTGCACGTGCGCGTCCACGAACGCCGGCGTCACCAACGCCCCGTCCAAATCCACCACCCGATCGGCGGCCGGCGCCTCCGCGTCCCCACCCAACCAGGCGATCCGCCCGTCCCGCACCAACAGCGCCGTCGCGGTCGGCTCCGCCGGACAGTGCAGCACTCCACCGCGGTACAACGTCGAGGGATTCGTCATGGCACTCAGTCTGCCGCCAACCGGGACTCGAACAGAGCACGTACCCCGGGCTCCGACCGCACCAACCCCAACGCCAACTCCGCGTGCCCCGGCACGAAACCGTTGCCCACCAGCATCGTCACGTCCGCCGCCAAGCCCTCCGCACCCAACGCCGCCGCCGCGAAACTCGTCGCCATCGAGAAGAAGATCACCGTGCCGCCCTCCGCCGTGGCCAACACCGCACCGTGCTCGCACCCCGGCACGTCCACGCACACCACCGTCACGTCCGCCGGCCCACCCAACGCCGAGGTCACCGCCGACGACAACGCCACCGGATCCCGGGCATCAGCGAGCGCCACCACCGACGCCACCCCGGCCGCCGCCAGCGCGTCCCGCTCCGCCTCCACCGGCACCACCCCGACGGTACGGGCCGCACCCGCCCGCCGCGCCGCCACCAACGACAACGACCCGCTCTTACCGGCCCCACCGACCACCGCCACCGTCACCGGCGACCCGTCACCCACGCGTTCCCGCCGCGCCACCTGCTCGCCCACCACCCGCGCCGTCAACGCCGGCGCCCCGCACACGTCCAGCACCGCCAACGCCAACTCCGCGGGCAGATCCGCCGGCAGCACCGCCGCGATGGACCGGGCGAACAGGATCGCGTACCCGTCGCACGGCACCTGCTCGCTGCGCCCGTCCCAGCGGGCCAACCCGTCGAGGATCGTCAACGGCGTCAGGGTCAACGACACCAGCGTCGCCACCCGGTCACCCACCGCCAGCCCCAGCGGTGACCGGCGACCGGCCTCCTCCACCGTGCCGATCAGCATCCCGCCCGACCCGGTCACCGGATTCTGCATCTTGCCCCGGCTCGACACGATCTCCAGCACCTCGGCGCGGACCCTGTCCCCGTCCCCACCGTGCTTCTGCGCCAACTGCCGGAAACTCGCCGCGTCGAGGTTCAGCCGCTCGACCCGGATCCGCACCTCGTTCGGGGCGATCCGGGGGTCGGCATCCAACCGCCAGGCCGCCTGCGGCAGCACCCCCGCCGGTTCCACGACACGGTGCAGGCCCACCGGTGACGTCACGCCTACCTCCCCCTCTCCACCGCTCGAAGCCCCGGCCAGGACTCGCATCGCGGGAAAACTTACGGCAGACTAATTTCTTCGCCGGATATTTTCCAGTAGCCTTCGGATCTACCGATCATCGCACCAGCCCGCCGGCCACCCCGGCCACGCACCACGAGGAGGGGCCGTGACCCAGACCCACCCGATGGAGACCATCCCCGGCCCCCGCCCCGCCCCGGTCGCCGTACCGACCGCCGGACAGCCCTACGAGTACCGCCGCAGCCCCCTGGTCGAACCCGACTGGACCCGCTTCCCCGGCTGGCGCCACGTCACCCGCGAGCAGTGGGAGAACGCCCAGTGGCAACGCGTCAACTGCGTCAAGAACATCAAGCAGCTCCGCGCCGTCCTCGGCGACACCGTCGACGAGACCTTCTACACCGACCTGGCCGCCGACCAGCAGGCCCTGGCCACCATGTCGATGCTGGTGCCACCCCAGATGATCAACACGATGGTGCCGTTCGCGCCGCTCACCACCGACGCCCTCCGCGCCGACCCCATCCGGCGCTACATGATCCCCATCGCGACCGACCGGCGCACCGACTGGCCGTCACACCCCTACGCCAGCCGCGACTCGCTCCACGAACACGACATGTGGGTCGCCGAGGGACTCACCCACCGCTACCCCACCAAGGTCCTCGCCGAGCTGCTCTCCACCTGCCCCCAGTACTGCGGGCACTGCACCCGGATGGACCTGGTCGGCAACTCCACCCCCGCCGTCGACAAGCTCAAGCTCGTCCTCAAGCCGGTCGACCGCTACGACGCCCACATCAGCTACCTCAAGGCCCACCCCGGTGTCCGCGACGTCGTCGTCTCCGGCGGTGACGTCGCCAACGTCCCCTGGCGCAACCTGGAGACGTACCTGATGCGGCTGCTCGAACTGGAAACCGTCCGCGACATCCGGCTCGCCACCAAGGCCCTGATGGGCCTGCCCCAGCACTGGCTCCAGAACGACGTGGTCGAAGGTCTGGAACGGGTCGCCCGCACCGCCGCCCGGCGCGGCGTCAACCTGGCCATCCACACCCACGTTAACCACGCCCAGTCGATCACCCCGCTGGTCGCCAGGGCCACCCAGACCGCCCTCGACGTCGGCGTCCGCGACGTCCGCAACCAGGGCGTCCTCATGCGCGGCGTGAACGCCACCGCCCCCGACCTGCTCGACCTCTGCTTCGCCCTCCAAGGCGAGGCCGGCATTCTGCCCTACTACTTCTACATGTGCGACATGATCCCCAACGCCGAACACTGGCGGGTTCCGGTCTGGCACGCCCAGCAGCTCCAGCACGACATCATGGGCTACCTGCCCGGCTACGCCACACCCCGGATCGTCTGCGACGTCCCCTTCGTCGGCAAACGCTGGGTGCACATGCTCACCGAGTACGACCGGGAACGCGGCATCTCGTACTGGACCAAGAACTACCGCACCTCCATCGAGTCGGCCGACCTGGAGGCGCTCGACAAGCGGTACGCCTACTACGACCCGATCGACACCCTGCCCGACGCCGGCCAACGCTGGTGGGTCACGCACCGCGACGACTGACCGGTGCCATCCGTCGCCCGGGGACAGGTCGGTCCCCGGGGCGACGGCCGTTCACGCCCCGCGCGGGGCGTACATGATCACCGCGACGCCGAGCAGGCAGATCGCCGCACCGGCCAGGTCCCACCGGTCCGGCCGGAAGCCGTCCACCACCATCCCCCAGGCCAGCGAGCCGGCCACGAACACCCCGCCGTACGCGGCGAGGATCCGGCCGAAGTTGGCGTCCGGCTGGAACGTCGCCACGAAGCCGTACACGCCCAACGCCACCACCCCGCCGGCGATCCACCACAGTCCCCGGTGTTCCCGCCAGCCCTGCCAGATCAGCCACGCGCCACCGATCTCGGCAAGCGCGGCCAGGGCGAACAACACCAGCGAACGGGCGACCAGCATGACCGCACGCTAGCGCGGGCGACCCGCGGGCTGTCCCGGAGGGCGACCCCGGTACCGAGTAACGCCGGGGTCGCTGCCCGCCGTGCCCGCAAGGAAAGTCATTGCGCCGTAGGCGCTGGTTTTTGGAGTGCGCCTTGGCGCACTACCCCTTGGCCATCCTAGGACGCTAGGGTGAGCTTTCCACAGCTGGACGCTGCGGGGTGCGACAGCTCGCTACTGCGATGCCAGGGCCGCCGGGATGGCTCTGGCGAAGGCCGAGTCCGGCCCGACCATCCGTTCCAGGTCCCGGCGGAGTGCGTCGGCTTCGGCCAGGGCACGTTCGCGGTCACCGCTGCGGTTGCGCCAGCGGATCAGCAGGAGCCGGCTGTCGAAGGTGTGCGGATGCTCCGGTCCGAGTGCCGCGAGGCGGTCCGCCAGCAGGTGCTCCATACCGGTGACCGCCGCGTCGAGCTGACCGCTGCGGGCGACCCACTCGTGGAGCTGGTGCCGGGCGGCGAGGGTGCTCGGGTGCCCGGGCAGCGTGCTCTGCAGGTGATCGGCGAGGGCGCGGTACGCCTCGACGGCACGCGGGATCTCGCCCATCTCCCCGCGGTGGCGCATGGCGGTGGCGCGCGCCCGGAGTGTCTCCGGGTGGTCCGGGCCGAGCCGGGCCTCGGTTTCGCGCAGCGCCTGGTCGTGCAGCTCCCAGGCGCCCTGGAAGTCTCCGCAGTAGGAGCGGAAGTTGGCCAGGTGGTTACGGTTACTGATGGTGTCGCGGTGCTGTGGCCCCTGGATGCGGACACGCTCGAGGTAGAGCCGTTCCAGTTGCTGCCGGGCCACGTCGAGGTCACCGCTGTGGCCCCGCCAGACCGCCGCGCTCTGCCTGGTCTGCAGCAGGTCCGGGTCCTCGGGGGCGAGCACCTTCGCCTGATCGGCGTAGAGCGACTCGAACGCGTCGGCGGCCTCGCCGTGCCGCATGGCCTGGGCCAACCACCAGGCGAGGTAACCACGGCTCTTGAAGGCCAGCGCGGAGGTGTCACCGGCGGGTCCGTCGTGGACCCGGGCGTTGATCTGCCGGAAGTGCTCGACGGCCGCCGCAGCCTGGCCCGCCTCGCCCAGGCTACGACCCATCCGGAAGAGGACCTCGTGTGGTTCCGGAGTGAACAGTGCCTCGTGTCCCCGCTGGTAGAGGACGAAGGCGTTGGCTCTGAGCATCCGGTCGAGCGCGGAGCCGGACGGTGGGTCCGCCCAGGAGTCGAGGAGAGCCTGTGCGGCGCTTCGTACCACCTCGGACCGGCGCTGCGCCGACATGAGTTCGGCGGTGGACCGCTGGTGCAGGACGTGCACCCGCAGGATCCGGGTCTCCGTGGCCGCGTCGTCGGCGGCGATGTCGAGCAGGTTGAGGCGGCGGAGGTTGTGTACCCCGTCCCGCTGGGCGTCGCGGCGCAGGTCGTCGGGCGTCGACGGCAGCAACGCGGTCGCCGCCGGTGTCCACAGGACCGATTCGGGTACGCCGTTCGGGTCGAGGACACTCAGGATCTGCAACACGGTACGGGCCGCTCCGGCCGGGCGCAGCTTGTCGGCTTCGAGGACCGACAGTTCCAGGGCCGCGTCCAGGCCGACCGGATAGTCGTCGGGCAGCGCGCTGGGCTCCGGAATGAGGTCGGCCAGTCGACGCCGGGTGTCGGCCCACCGTGCCCGGAAGGCACGGCAGTCCAGCTCCCGGTCGCACATGTAGGTGCTGACCTGGGCAAGCGCCAGAGGTAGGAAGCCGAGGTCGTGGGCCAGCGCGGCGAGGTCGTCGTCGGTGCCGGCGTCGGCGGGGAGCCGCGCGCGCAGGAACGCGACCGCCTGGTCGCGGCGGAACACCCCGACCTCCACCCGGTGCCCGTAGCCTTCGAGACTGTCGTCCTGACGACGGGTGGTGGCCAGGGTGACGCCGCGAGCCGACGGCGGCGGCCACAGTCGGTGCACGTGGGAGAGGTCGGTCAGGTCGTCCAGGACGACGCACCACCGGCGCCGGGTGCCGGCGAGCCAGGTACGCAGCCGGTAGGCCATGAGTTCCGGATCCTGGTATCTGGCCCCGGTCAGGTCGGTGGCGGCAGCCGCCATGCCGGAGACGATCGTGTCGCGGGCTCCGGCGGAAATCCAGATCGCCAGGTCGAGGTCACCCGCGGCCAGACGGCCGCGGAGGTACTCGGCAGCCGCCTGGGTTTTTCCGACACCACCGGTACCGGTCAGGATGAAGGACCCGGCCACCCGGTCGACCAGTGGGTCGAGTCGCTCCTGGAACGCCTCGACGGCCCCCGGGATACCGCCGAGGCGGCGCGGCCAGCTGCGTCCCTCCTCGTCGGCGACGGCGTTGGCGATCGTCCGGCTCCCGCGCCCGACGACGATGAGCCGCTCCTGCAGCCGGTCGTAGTGTCGTTCCCAGACACCGAGGTCGGGCTCGCCGGGGCGGCCGGCATAGGCGTGTGCCGCCCGGACGATCTGCTCCACCATCTCGGGCTTCGGGTGGGTCTTGCCGTTCAGGATGCGCTCGATCGTGCTTTTGGACAGGCTCGCCCCGAGCGCATCGATCCCGAGTGCCAGCTGTCGGTACGACGGATCGCCCGCCCCGGCCACGAACTCCCTCAGCTGGCGCGCGAACCAGAGCTGGATCTCGTCCACCTGGTTGCCTTGCCCGCTCGAAGCCATGGCGATGTCCCCGCTCGATCCGGTCGCACCGGAGAGTGTCCGACCGTCGCAGTGCGAGGGGCACTCTCCGGATCCACCAGGTGATTCCATCAGGGACGGTCGGACGTGGACGTCGTCCGGTCGGCTGGTTTCCTCCGCCGTACCTGCTGCCCGAGCCGGGCCACCGCCCAGCCGGCGGTCGCCAGGGCGGACACCAGCTTCGCCGTAAGAATGATCTCCGGTACATGCGTCCAGAGCTCGTTGATCGACATGCCGCCTGCCCCTTCGTCCGTGGATGTCTCCCACGATGGGGTTTCCCGGGGTGTCCCGGGTCGTAGTGGGACACCCCTGCGGGACAGGACCGACGCCGACGAATCATGGTGGTCCGGGCACGCGGCGGCACAGGGGCCGGCACCGTTCCTCCCGGTTACCGGTCTCCGGCGTACCCCGGCCGCGCCCGTAGGCACGGTGGGGCTGGTTGACTGGGGGGATGAGCGAGATCATCCTGATCCGGCACGGCGAGACCGACTGGAGCGCCAGCCGCCGGCACACCTCGTACACCGACCTGGAGCTGACGCCCGACGGTGAGCGGCAGGCCCGGGCGCTGGCCGGGGTGCTCACCGGCCGCCGCTTCGCCCGGGTGCTCGCCAGCCCCCGCCGACGGGCCCGGCACACCGCCGAACTCGCCGGCCTCACCGTCGACGAGATCGACGAGGACCTGGCCGAGTGGAACTACGGCGCGTACGAGGGGCGCACCACCGTCGACATCCAGCGGGAGCGCCCGGACTGGAACATCTGGACCGACGGCTGCCCCGACGGGGAGTCCCCCGCGCAGCTCGGCACCCGGGTCGACCGGCTGCTCACCCGGGCCGCACCGCTGCTGGAACGCGGCAGCGTGGCGTTCGTCGGGCACGCGCACACCCTGCGGGTGGTCGGCGCCCGCTGGATCGGCCTGCCGGCCTCCGGCGGTGGGAAGCTACGGCTGGACACCGCCACCGTCTCCGTCCTCGGCCACGAGCACGGCCGACCGGTGATCCTGCGCTGGAACGGCGGCTGAGCCGGCTCCGCGGAGGCGGCGACACGCGCCACGCCGGCGGGCTTCAGCCGCCGTCGCGGGACCGCCGGGGTGTCGCCGCCAGCGGGATCTTCGGCGGTCGCGCCTCGTACGGGGTGGACAGCACCACCGTGGTACGGGTGGTGACGTTCGCCGCGGTGCGGATCTCCTGGAGCACCCGCTCGAGGTCGGCCGGCCCGGCCACCCGCACCAGCAGCAGGTAGAAGTCCTCCCCCGCCACCGAGTAACAGGAGTCGATCTCGGGCAGGTGGGCCAACCGCTCCGGCGCGTCGTCCGGCTGGGACGGGTCGAACGGCCGGATCGCCACGAACGCGGTCATCGGCAGGTCCAGCGCCTCGAACGACACCCGGGCGGTGTAGCCGCTGATCACACCGCGCTGTTCCAGCCGGCGGACCCGCTGGTGCACGGCCGAGACCGACAGGCTGACCTTCTCGGCCAGGTCCGTGTACGACAGGCGGCCGTCGGTGGTCAGCGCGGCGACGATGGCACGGTCGATCTCCTCCACGCGTGCAACCTACCCGGTGGCGCGCGGGCGCGGCGACGGCCTCCCGCCCACGGTGACGCTCAGCGGGCGCGGCGGTCGCGCACCGCGTCGGCGGCGAAGTGCAGCACCTCCGCCAGATCCTCCTCGTCGAGGAAGGGCAGATCGGTGAGGATGTCCGTCACCGACATCCCCTCCGCCATCATCGCCAGCAGGGTCGCCACCGGGATCCGGGACTGCCGCACGCAGGGTGCGCCGCCCATCACCTCGGGGTCGACGGTGATCCGGGGGAAGGTCACCGGCACAGGTTAACCCGTCGCCCGGATCAGCCCTTCGCCAACGCCCGGGAGATCACCAGCCGCTGGATCTGGTTGGTGCCCTCGACGATCTGGAGCACCTTGGCCTCCCGCATGTACCGCTCGACCGGATGGTCGGCGACGTAACCGGCGCCGCCGAGCACCTGCACCGCGTCGGTGGTCACCCGCATCGCCACGTCGGTGGCGAACAGCTTCGCCTTGGCCGCCTCGATCGAGTACGGCCGACCGGCGTCGCGCAGCCGGGCGGCGGCCAGCGTCAACGCGCGGGCCGCCGAGATCTGGGTGGCCGCGTCCGCCAGGAGGAAGCCGAGGCCCTGGAAGTCGATGATCGCCCGGCCGAACTGCTGTCGTTCCCGGGCGTAGCCGACGGCGTGGTCCAGCGCCGCCTGGGCCAGGCCGACCGCGCAGGCGGCGATGCCGAGCCGCCCCGAGTCCAGCGCGGACATCGCGATGGTGAACCCGGCACCCTCCCCGCCGATCAGCCGGTCCGCCGGCACCCGGACGTCGTCGAGGACGAGCTGCGCGACCGGTGAGGAGCGCAGCCCCATGGTCCGCTCCGCCGCCTGCGGCGCGATGCCGGCGGTGCCCCGGTCGGCCAACAGGCAGGAGATGCCCTTCGGCCCCGGCCCACCGGTGCGGCAGAAGAGGTTGTAGAAGTCCGCCACCCGGGCGTGGGTGATCCAGGCCTTGACCCCGGTGACCCGGTAGTCGTCGCCGTCGCGGACCGCCCTGGTGGTCAGCGACGCGGCGTCCGACCCACCCTGCGGCTCGGAGAGGCAGTACGCCCCGAGCAGTTCCCCGCCCAGCAGGTCCGGCAGCAGGGCGCGCTGCGCGTCGGTGCCGAACTGGGCCAGCGGGTGGCAGGACAGGGTGTGCACGCTGACCGCCTCGGCGACCGCGAGCCACCGGCCGGCCAGGATCTCCAGCACCTGGAGGTAGACCTCGTAGGGCTGGGCGGCCCCGCCGTGCTCCTCGGCGTACGGCAGGCCGAGGAGTCCGGCCCGGCCGAGGGTACGCAGCACCTCCCGGGGGAACTCGGCCCGTTCCTCGAAGTCGGCGGCCCTCGGCGCGAGCTCGCGGTCGGCGAGTTCGGTGGCGAGGTCGAGCAGGTCGTGGGCCTCGTCGGTGGGGAGGATCCGGTCGACAGTCATAGCGCGATGAGCTCCAGGGGTGGTGTTGAGCCGTTGCCCGCCGTCGTCGGGCACCACCCGGTCAGCTTAACGGTCGTTTGGGCCGCGGCCCACTCCGGTCGCGGCGTTCCGGCCCGTCGGTGAACCGCCGCGGCCACGGCTGCGTACCACCGGATGCCCTCCCCGGGTCCCGACGAGCCCGACGGAGTCTCCGATGCACCGACGCGCAGTACTGACCTCGGCGGGGGTGGCCCTCGCCGCGCTCGTCACCGGCTGGGCCGCCCTGGCCGTCCCCACCGCGAGCGCCGAGACCGAGCCCACAGCGCCGGCCGCCTCGGCACCGGCGGCGACCACCAGCGCCGACGGGCCGACGGCCGACGCCGGGGAGCCGACGCCGACGGCCGACGCGACCGGAGCGCCGGCCGGTTCCCCGGTGGCCGTCCACGGCCGGTTGCGGGTCTGCGGCGTGCACCTGTGCGACCAGGACGACGAACCGGTCCAGCTCCGCGGGATGAGCAGCCACGGCCTCCAGTTCTTCCCGAACTGCCTCAACCCGGACTCGCTGGCCGCGCTGCGCACCGACTGGCGGGCCGACTTCGTCCGGGTCGCCATGTACGTGCAGGAGGGCGGGTTCGAGACCGACCCGGCCGGCTTCACCCGCCGGGTCGACGAGGCGGTGGCGACCGCCAGCGCGCTCGGCCTCTACGTGGTGGTCGACTTCCACATCCTGACCCCGGGCGACCCCAACCTCAACCTGGAGCGGGCGACGTCGTTCTTCGCCGAGGTCGCCGCCCGGCACGCCGCCCGCGGCACCGTGCTCTGGGAGATCGCCAACGAGCCCAACGGGGTCGGCTGGGCCGCCATCAAGAGCTACGCCGAGCAGGTCATCCCGGTGATCCGGGCCGCCGACCCGGACGGTGTGGTGCTGGTCGGCACCCGGGGCTTCTCGTCGCTCGGCGTCTCCGAGGGCGCCGACGAGACCGAGGTGACCGACGACCCGGTCGACGCCGCCAACATCATGTACACGTTCCACTTCTACGCCGCGTCCCACCGGGACCTGCAACGGGCCACCGTGGCGCGTGCCGCGCGGAGCCTGCCGCTGTTCGTCAGCGAGTTCGGCACCCAGACCTTCACCGGCGACGGCCCGAACGACCTGGACAGCGCGACCACCTGGCTCGACCTGCTGAAGAGCCTGAAGATCGGCTACGCGATGTGGAGCTACTCCGACGGCCCGGAGAGCAACTCGGTGTTCCGGCGGGGCATCTGCGCCGGCACCGACTTCACCGGCACCGCCGTGCTGACCGAGTCGGGGGCGTTCATCCGGTCCCGGATCCGGGGCTGACCGGCTGGACCGCGTCGCCCGCCGGGCGCACCCACCCCGGTGCGCCCGGTGGGGCGGACCACCCCCGACCCGGGGCGGCAGCCGGTCAGCCGGTGACGACCGCCGAGACCCGGCGGACCCGGTCGGGACGGGTCAGCACGTCCACGCTGTCGACGTACTGGTCCACCGCGCCGACCAGGGGACGGTCCCGCAGCGCGGGGTCGACGGTCGCGGCCCGCAGCGCGGCGGCGAGTCGGGGCGCGTCGAGCACCAGGAAGGGCCGCCCGTGGAAGGGCCGGACCGTGGACTCGACCGGCTCGGCCAGGCCGGTGGCGTTGGTCCAGCCGGCGACCGTCTCCAGCGCCCGGACCAGGCCCGCCTGCCGGGCCGGCCAGTCGTCCGGCCCGAGCGCGTCCGCCAGCGCCGCCACCACCGGCGCGGCGTCCGGCAGCGCGGCGAACACGCTGCCCAGCCACTTGTCGTACGGCGGCCACCGCCGGTGCAGCAGCAGGCCGAGGCGGATCAGGTCGCGGGCCACCCGGGCGGCCACCATCCGGCTGCCCAACGCGTCCCCCACCTCCGCGCACCGCCCGACGAGATGCTCGGCCTGCCCCACCCGGGTCCACCCGGCGGCCAGCACGTGCCGCCACACGTCGTCCGGATACCAGGCCAGGGCGGCCCGGACCGCCCCGACCGCGCCATGCAGGCCGTCGTGGAAGACCGCGCCCCCGGTCAGCTCGGCCAGCCGCTGCGTCGGCACGGCGAGCCAGTCGTCGCCGGTGACGGCGACGGTGGGGTCGAAGCCCAGCCGGCCGCGCAGCCAGTCCCGCCAGACGGCCACCTCGACCCCGGTGCGGTCACCGGCGACGTCGGGCACCCCCACCCGGGCGGTCGGCCAGCCGAGGAACCGGGTGGGCCGGCCCAGGAACCACGGTGGCAGGTCGGCCAACGCCGCGCGGACCGGTGCCACCGCCGCCGGGTCGGCCACGAAGACCTGGGTCCGCGGACCCCAGTCGTGGTCGGTCGAGCGTTCGGTGTCCAGGCCCAGCAGCTCCGAACCGCCGTCGAGCAGGGCGGCGGAGTACCGCAGGCCGGGCAGGCGGTCCGCCAGCAGCGGCGCGACGACCTCGTCGTGGAAACGACGGCACAGCACCAGGCCGGGCACGAACTCCATGCCGGCAGTCTCGCCCACCGGCCGGACGGCGTCACGCCGGTTTCCCGCCCGCCGGGGCACCGGGATCGCCGACGGCCCACCCCCGGTCACCGTGCCGTCCCCGTGTCGTCGGGGGGTTGTGCCAGGCTGTCGGGCGTGGCAGACCAACTCCCGATCATGCTGATCGACGCCCCCAGCCTCTATTTCCGGGCCTACTTCGGTGTCCCCGAGTCGGCCGCGAGGACCGAGGACGGTCAGCCGGTCAACGCCGTGCGCGGCTTCCTCGACATGCTCGCCCAGCTCGTCCGCACCCGCCGGCCCGATCGGATGGTCTGCGCGCTCGACCACGACTGGCGGCCCGCCTGGCGGGTGGAGCTGCTGCCGTCGTACAAGGCGCACCGGGTCGCGCCGGCCGGCGGTGAGGAGGTGCCGGACACCCTCTCCCCGCAGGTTCCGGTGATCCTCGACGTGCTGGCCGCGATCGGCGTCACCGCCGTCGGCGCCACCGGCTACGAAGCCGACGACGTGCTGGGCACCCTGTCGGTCACCCAGCCCGGACCGGTGGAGGTGGTCTCCGGCGACCGGGACCTCTTCCAGCTCGTCGACGACGCCCGGGGGGTGCGGTTGCTCTACGTCGGCCGCGGGGTGGCCAAGCTCGACGACTGCGACGACGCGGCGGTCCGCGCCCGCTACGGCGTTCCCGCCGACCGGTACGCCGACTTCGCCGCCCTGCGCGGCGACCCGAGTGACGGGCTGCCCGGGGTGCCCGGGGTGGGCGAGAAGACCGCGGCCCGGCTGATCGACCGCTACGGTGACCTGCCCGGCATCCTCACCGCGCTCGACGACCCCGGCTCCGGGTTCGCCCCGGGGCTACGGGCCAAGCTCGACGGTGCCCGGGACTACCTGGCGGTGGCCCCGAAGGTGGTCCGGGTCGCCACCGACGTGCCGCTGCCGGCGCTGTCCACCGCGCTGCCCACCGCGCCCGCCGACCCCGACCGGCTCCTCGAACTGGCGCGACGGTGGAACCTGGCCGGATCGTGCCGCCGGCTGGTCGACGCGCTCGCCCGGCAGCCGTGACGGCTCGCCGGCCGGGCGACGCGCCCGCCCCGGCACACGGGCGGACGGGGCGGTCCGCCGCCGGCCACCGGGGGCGCGACCGGCCGGGCGAAGCCGGTGGCCGTCAGCGCCGCGGCGGGGGCGGGGCGTCCCGTCGGGACGGGAACGCGGTGCCCGGCCGACCCAGCGTGGCCGACCGGCTGCGCAGGCCCACCGGGTCCGGAGCGGCCTCCGGCTCGACCACCGGCGCGTCAACCTGCCGGGCCTGCAGGTACGCGGCGGCGGCCCGGTCGTCATCGGTGGGGGCGGCGAGCAACGCGTAGACCAGCCCGACCACCACGAGGATCACCGCGAGGACGATCGGCACCAGCAGCGTGCTCACCCCCGCTCCGGTCAGCTCGCCGCGCCGCTCGTGCAGGTGCACCGACAGGGCGCTCATCCCGGTGAAGTGCATGCCGTTGACGGCGATCCCCATGACCAGGGCCGAGCCGGCGATCGCCAGCCCCCGGCGGACGGTCATCGCCAGCCACAACGCCACGGTGGCCGCCACGACGGCGATCGCCACCGACAGCCCCACCCGCGTCCCGTCGTAGGACAGGTCCCCGTTGAGCCGCATCGCGGCCATCCCGGTGTAGTGCATGGCGGCGACGCCGATGCCGGTGAACAGGCCACCCCCGAGGACCTTCACCGCGCTGAGCCGGCCGGTGCCGACGATGGCCAGGCCGATCCCGACCGCGCTGACGGCGATCACCGTACTGGCGGCGGTGAGCGGCACGTCGTACCGGATCCGGGTGCCGGCGACCGCGAACCCGAGCATGGCCATGAAGTGCATGGCCCAGATCGCGGTGCCACCGATCGCCCAGGCGGCCAGCAGCCCCCACCAGAAGCGCTGGCCGGAACCGGTGGCGGTGCGGATCCGCCCGGCGCAGACCAGCCCGAGGAACGAACCGAGCACGGACAGCGCGTAACTCAGCGCCGGTGTTATCCACCCGTACTCAAAGTGATTGATCTCCGCCACGGCGGCCTTCCCCCCACTCGTTACCGGCGCGTAGGAGACCGCGCCCGAGCAATGATCGGGGAGCCTGTCAGCAGGCGCAACAGCACCCCCCGGGTTATCCGGGGGGTGCTGTTGCGGTGACCGTCCGATGCGTCGATTCCGCCGGCCGACGGTGACCGAAAGTGATGATCAGGCCGAGGCGTAGTGAGCCAGCACACCCCGGTTGACGGCGGCGATCGCCTGCCGCGCGGTGGCCCGCAGCTCGGTCGACGCGCCACCGGAATCGGCCAGCTGACCGAGCAGGTCGGCCACCTGGCGGGCCCAGCGGACGAAGTCCCCGGCGGGCATCTCACCCTCGATCTGGTGGCCGCTGGCCAGGACCTTGGCCAGGGTCTCCCCCCGCGCCCACCGGTAGATCGGCCAGGCGAAGCCGAAGTCCGGCTCCCGGGTCGCGGTCAGGCCCCGCTGCGCCTCGTCGGCCTCGATCTCGCTCCACAGCTTGAGCGTCTCGTCGACGGCGTCGGCGACCGGGCCGCGCGGCAGCGACGCCCGCTCGTCGGCGTCCCGGCGGGCCTCGAAGACCACCACCGAGACGGCCGCGGCCAACTCCGACGGGGACAACCCGTCCCAGACGCCCCGCCGCAGGCACTCCGCGACCAGCAGGTCCGCCTCGGTCCAGATCCGACCGAGCATCCGGCCGGCGTCGGTGACCCCGCCGTCGGCCGACAGGTAACCCCGGGCGGTCAACAGCGCGACGATCCGGTCGAAGGTGCGGGCCAGCGAGCCGGTACGCCCGGAGACCCGCTGCCGCAGTTCCTCGGTGTCCCGCTCCAACCGGCGTCGCCGCTCCGCCCAGCGGGCGTGCTCCTCCCGTTCCGGGCAGGCGTGGCAGGGGTGCCGCCGCAGCTCGGTGCGGAGCTGGCTGAGCCGGTGGTCCTCGCCGGTGGCCTGCCGGGACCGCCCGCCCCGCCGCCCACCGTGCCGGTCCAGCCCGATGCCGCTGACCTCGGCGGCCAGGTCCCGCCGGGCGGCCGGTGAACGGTGGTTGAAGTGCTTCGGCACCCGGATCCGGGCGAGCACCTCGGCCGGGGTGGTGAAGTCGCCGGGGCTGACCCGGCCCGCCCACCGGTCCTGGGTGAGCACCAGCGGCCGGGGCTCACCGAACCCCCCGGTGGCCGGGTCGAGGACGACCGCGAGACCGGCCCGCCGCCCCGAGGGCACCCGGATCACGTCGCCGACCCGCAGCCGTTCCAACGCGGCCACCGCGGCCGCCCTGCGCTGGGTCTGCCCCTGCCGGGCGATGGCCCGCTCCCGGTCGGCGATGGCCACCCGCAACGCGAAGTACTCGTCGAAGTCCCCCTGGTGGCAGGCCGCCTCGGCGCCGTACGCGTCGATGGTCTCGGTGTTGCGCTGCACCTGCCTAGCCAGCCCCACCACCGACCGGTCCGCCTGGAACTGGGCGAACGACGACTCCAGCAGGGCGCGGGCCGGTTCGGCCCCGACGCTGCCGACCAGGTTGACCGCCATGTTGTACGACGGCCGGAAGCTCGACCGCAGCGGATAGGTGCGGGTCGACGCCAGCCCGGCCACCTGCCGGGGGTCGGTCTCCGGCGACCAGACCACCACCGCGTGCCCCTCGACGTCGATGCCCCGTCGGCCGGCCCGCCCGGTGAGCTGGGTGTACTCCCCCGGGGTGAGGTCGACGTGCGCCTCACCGTTGAACTTCACCAACCGCTCCAGCACCACGCACCGGGCCGGCATGTTGATGCCCAGCGCCAGCGTCTCGGTGGCGAAGACCGCCTTGACCAGGCCCCGGACGAACAGCTCCTCGACGACCTCCTTGAACACCGGCAGCATCCCGGCGTGGTGGGCGGCCAGGCCGCGTTCCAACCCGTCGAGCCACTCCCAGTAGCCCAGGACGGTCAGGTCCTCGCCGGGGATCGCGGTGACCCTGGACTCCACCACCCGGCGGATCTCGGCCCGCTCGTCCGCCGAGGTCAGCCGCAGGCCGGCGGCGAGGCACTGCTGCACGGCGGCGGCGCAGCCGGCCCGGCTGAAGATGAACAGGATCGCCGGGAGCAGCCCCTCCCGGTCCAGCCGGTCGACGATGTCGGGGCGCAACGGCCCGCGCCACCGCGGACCCCGCCGGCCGCCGCCGGGACCGGCGCTGCGCCCCTCCCCCAGCTCCAGCCGGCGGACCTGCTCCCGGGTGTAGCGCAGCAGCTCGGGGTGCACGTCGTGCTTGCGGGCCGCGTCGGCGTCGTGGAACAGGTCGAACATCCGCCGGCCGACCAGCATGTGCTGCCACAGCGGGACCGGGCGGTGTTCGCTGACCACCACCGCCGTCTCGCCGCGCACGGTGACCAGCCAGTCGGCGAACTCCTCGGCGTTGGAGACCGTCGCGGACAGCGAGACCAGGGTGACCGACGAGGGCAGGTGGATGATCACCTCTTCCCAGACCCCGCCCCGGAACCGGTCGGCGAGGTAGTGCACCTCGTCCATCACCACGTAGGCCAGCCCGGCCAGCGTCGCCGAACCGGCGTAGAGCATGTTGCGCAGCACCTCGGTGGTCATCACCACCACCGGGGCGTCCCCGTTGATCGCGTTGTCACCGGTGAGCAGGCCGACCTGCGCGGCACCGTACCGCTGCACCAGGTCGTGGTACTTCTGGTTGGACAGCGCCTTGATCGGTGTGGTGTAGAAGCACTTGCGTCGGACCGGCGGGGTCGACGGCCCGTCGGCCGCCGGGGTGGGCGTGGCGGGCGTGGCGGGCGTGCCCCGCAGCGCCAGGTGCACGGCGAACTCGCCGACCACCGTCTTGCCCGCCCCGGTCGGGGCGCAGACCAGCACCCCGCTGCCCCGCTCCAGGGACTCGCACGCCTCCCGCTGGAAGTCGTCGAGATCGAAACCCAGGTCGAGCGCGAACTCTTCCAGGGCCGGGAACTGGGCGGCCTGGGCGGCCCGACGGCGTGCCGCGGCGTACCGCTCGGCTGGGCTCGACATGTCAGCAAGATTAATCGGTACCACCGACGGTCCACCCGTCAAGGCCGTCCGGCGCGGGCGTCGGGGCGGGTCGGTAGGGTGCACGAGTGCCGGATCACGCCGAACCGCGCGACGCCTCCCACGACGTCGTGAACGCCACCCGAGCGGGCGCCTCCCGCCGCCCCGTGGAGGCGGTGCTCTTCGACTTCCACGGCACCCTCGCCCAGGTCGAGCAGGCCCACGACTGGGTGACGGCCGCGGCGGCCTCCTGCGGGGTGACCCTGGAACGGATGCGCGCCACCGCGCTGGCCGACCGGCTGCTCACCGCCGGGCGGGCCGGTGGTCCCCTGCCGGCCCGGGTACCGCCCGGCCTGGCCGAGCTCTGGGCCGACCGGGATCTCTACGAGCACGCCCACCGGGCCGCCTACACCGGGCTGGCCGAGACGGTGGACGCCGGGATCGACGGCTTCGCCGAGGCGCTCTACGAACGGGTGCTGGTGCCCGACGGCTGGGTTCCCTACCCGGACACCGGGCCGGTACTGACCGCCCTGCGGGACGCCGGGATCAAGGTGGCCGTGGTGAGCAACATCGGCTTCGACCTCCGCGGGCACTTCGCGGCCTGGGGGCTGGACGGGCTGGTCGACGCGTACGCGCTGTCGTACGAGGTGGGCCGGTGCAAGCCCGACCCGGGCATCTTCCTGCGGGCCTGCGGCATGCTCCGGGTGGACCCGGAGCGGACCCTGATGGTCGGCGACACCCCCGCCGACGCGGGCGCGGTCGCCGCCGGCTGCGGTGTGCTGGTGCTGCCGGCCGCCGGTCCGGGACGCCCCAGCGGCCTCGGCGCCGTGCTCGACCTGGCCCTGCCCGCCCCGTGATCGACCGGTCCGGGCGGACGGCGTCGGTCGGGCTGGTGCTGGGTGGGGCACTGTCGGTGCACTTCGGCTCGGCCGTCGCCGCGTTGCTCTTCCCCCGGGTCGGGGTACCCGGCACGGTAGCCCTGCGGCTGGCCATCGGGGCGGTGCTGATGCTCCTGGTGTGCCGGCCCCGGCTGCGCGGGCACGACCGGGCGGACTGGCTCGCCGTCGGCGCGTTCGGGCTGGCGCTGGCCGGGATGAACTCGGTCTTCTACCAGGCCATCGAACGGATTCCGCTCGGCCCGGCGGTGACCCTGGAGGTGCTCGGGCCGCTCACCCTGTCGGTGCTGACCGCCCGCCGGTGGACCGCCTGGTGCTGGGCCGGGCTGGCGCTGGCCGGGGTCGCCCTGCTGGGCCAGGGGGGATTCGACCGGCTGCACCCGGTCGGCGCGGGCCTGGCGCTCGGCGCGGGCGCGCTGTGGGCGGCGTACATCGTCTGCTCCGCGCGGGTCGGCGGCCGCTTCCCCCGCGCCGACGGGCTCGCCCTGGCCCTCGCCCTGGCCGCCGTGCTCACCCTGCCGTTCGGGCTGGCCGACGCGGGGGCGCGGCTGTGGCAGCCGGGGGCGCTGGCGCTCGGGGCCGGGCTGGCGCTGCTCGCCTCGGTGCTGCCGTACACCCTGGAGCTGCTGGCCCTGCGTCGGCTGGCCACCGCGACCTTCGCGGTGTTGATGAGCCTGGGGCCGGCGCTCGCCGCGCTCGCCGGCTGGCTGATCCTCGGTCAGGACCTGCACCCGGTCGAGGTGCTGGCGATCGGCCTGGTGGTCGTCGCCAGCATCGGTGCGGTCCGGGCCGCCGTCCCCCGCGCCGGTGGACCGACGCCGCGGCCGGGTGCGCCGCTCATCGCAGCAGACGCACCGCCCGGGGCACCGCGCTGATCCGCACCGGCAGGTCGAGGCAGCGCTCGCCGTCGGCGTAGGTGGTGATGCCCTCGGCCGCCAACTCCACCGTGCCGGCCCGGTAGCTGCGCACCAACGGATGCGCCACGTGGGTGCCGGCGTAGATGCGCGGTTTGACCCTGATCAGGGTGCGTCGGTCGAAACGGCCGCCGACCACCACGTCCAGCAACCCGTCGGTGGGGTCGGCGGCCGGGCAGACCCGCATCCCACCGCCGTAACTGGCGCAGTTGCCCACCGCGACCAGCACCCCGTCGAACCGGTGTTCCACCCCGTCGAGGCGCAGCGTGTACCGGCGCGGCCGCAACCGGGCCAGCTCGACGAGGATGGCCAGGTCGTACCGGCGGGGTCCGCGGGGCCAGCGCATCCGGTTGGCGCGCTCGTTGACGATCGCGTCGAAGCCGGCGGCGAGGACCGCCCCGTACCAGCGTTCGCCACCGCTGCCGGCGGACATCCGGGCCAGGTCGACCGGGTGGGTGCGGCCGTCGCGCAGCGCGGTGACGATCAGCGCGACGGCGGCGAGCGGGTCGGCCGGGAACCCGGTGGCGGCGGCGAAGTCGTTGCCGGTGCCGGCCGGTACCGGGCCGAACGGCACCGCGGTACCGGCGACCGCCTGGAGGGCGCGGTGGACCGTGCCGTCGCCACCGACGGTGACCAGGGCGGACGCCCCGGCGGCGACCGCCGCGCGGCAGGCCTGCTCCGCACCGGTCGGGGTGTCCGCGGCGAGCAGTTCCACCGGACGTCCGGCGGCGGCGAGGCCGTCGAGGATCCGGGGCAGCAGCCCCCGGTGCCGGCCCCGGCCGGCGGTCGGGTTGGCGAGCACGGCGACCGGGCCGGCCGCCGGGTGATCGTCTGGGGTCACGGCGAGCACCGTACCGGGCGTACGGCGGCGTGTCCGGCCGGTCGTGACCGGCTAGCCGTGGCCGCAGCCGGGGACGGGGCTGTTGCTGTGGGCGATCACCTCGTCGAGTCGCTCGCGGGTCCGGATAAGTGCGGCGATCTGTGCGTCGACCCGGTCCCGCTCGGCGGCCAGCAGCGCCCGCGACTCGGGCGTGGCGACCCCCGCGTCGACGCAGGGCAGCAGTTGGACGATGGTGGTGCTGGTCAGGCCGGCCGCGTAGAGGTTCTGGATCAGGCGGACCCGGTCGGCTGCCTGGTCGGTGTAGAGCCGCTGCCCGTGTGGGCTGCGGGTCGACGCCAGTAGGCCCTGCTCCTCGTAGTAGCGCAGGGCCCGGACACTGACTCCGGCCTGCGCGGCCAGCTCACCGATACGCACGTCACTTCCCTTGCCTCTGACGTCAACGTCAGGTTCTAGCGTAGCCGCATGCAGATCAACGGAGCAGTCGCCCTGGTCACCGGGGCCAATCGCGGTATCGGCCGCGAATTCGCGAGCCAGCTGCTGGAGCGTGGCGCCCGGGTGTACGCCACCGCCCGACGCCCGGAGCTGGTCGACCTGCCGGGTGCCACGGTGCTGGCACTCGACATCACCGACCCCACCTCGGTGGCGGCCGCCGCAGCGGCCGCCCCGGACGTGAACCTTCTGATCAACAATGCTGGCGTGACCACCGCCACCGACCTCGTCGGCGGGGACCTCGCCGAGGTCCGGCGCGAGCTGGACACGCACTTCTGGGGCACGCTGTCGGTGATCCGCGCGTTCGCCGGGCAGCTCGGCGACGGGGCGATCCTCAACGTGCTCTCGGCCCTGTCGTGGTTCGCGCACCCGGGCAGCGGCGCCTACTCGGTGGCCAAGGCGGCCGAGTGGAGCCTGACCAACAGCGTACGGCTCGAGCTGGCCGCGCAGCGGACCCTGGTGACCGGCCTGCACATGGGCGCGGTCGACACCGACATGATGGCCGGCTACGACATTCCCAAGCTCGACCCGGCCGACCTGGTGCGGCAGGCGCTCGACGCGATCGAGGCGGACCGGATCGAGGTGCTGGCCGATGGCACCGCCGTCGCGGTGAAGGCGTCCCTGGCCGGCGACCCGGGTGACTTCTACTTCCCGGCCCGGCGCTAGACCGGATGGCGGGTTCCGCCTCGCGTTGTGGCACACCCGCCGGTGGACCGGCCATGTTCCGGCCGGTCCACCGGCGGTGCGGCGCACCACCCGTAGAGCATCCTAGGTTGCTAGGCGACGACGTGGCGCTCAGCCCCGGGTCCGCTGCTGGCAGGGCACGCAGAAGCGGGCCTGGGGCAGCACCTCCAGCCGCTCGGCCGGGATCGCCACCTGGCAGCGCTCGCAGCGGCCGTAGCTGCCCTCGGCGAGCCGCCGCAGCGCACCGGCCAGGTGGTCGAGGCTCTGCCGGGTGGCCGCGAGCAGCGCCGCCCGGGTGTGCGCCTCGGCCGGGTCGCCGGTGTCGGCGGTCAGCTCGGTCAACCGGGCGGTCTGCACCGCGAACTGGTCGGTGAGGGTCTGGCGGAGCATGGTCAGCCGGTGCTGTTCGGCCTGGTCGTGCAGTTCGGTGGTCATGGCGGGTCCTTTCGGGTGCGGCATCCGCGGGACGGATGCGCTCGGGCGACGACGGGGCAGTGGCAGGAGAACCCCGGGAAACAGAAAAAGGGCCGAAGCCCGATGGCTTCGCCCTGTGTGGCCGTACCGGAGAATGAGCGTCTCCGGTGGGCCACGGCCGGCGGGGATCGGGCTCGGCCGCCCCGGGGCGGGCACCACGACGGGCCGCGCGGCACCGGGCAGCACCGACCGGCACCGGCCGACCACGACCACCGCCACCGGAGAACCGGTGGCGGTCGGCGGCAGCGGTCGGACGGCCGGGGACATGCGGCCACCATAGGCCGTGCCCCGGGGAAAACCAACGGACAATGCGCCCCACCGCCCCTCGGCGGCCCGGACGGCCGCCCGGGACGCTGTGCTTACATGGGCACCATGGCACAGCCGGTGATCCTCACCATCGACGACGACCCCGCCGTCTCCCGGGCGGTGGCCCGGGACATCCGCCGCCGGTACGGCGACCGGTACCGGGTGGTCCGGGCCGACTCCGGCCCCGGCGGCCTGGCGGCGCTGCGGGAGATCAAACTGCGCGGCGAACGGGTGGCGGTGCTGCTGGCCGACTACCGGATGCCCGAGATGAACGGCATCCAGTTCCTGGAGGCCGCGATGGACCTCTTCCCCGCCGCCCGCCGGGTGCTGTTGACCGCCTACGCCGACACCGAGGCGGCGATCGACGCGATCAACGTGGTCGACCTCGACCACTACCTGCTCAAGCCGTGGCACCCGCCCGAGGAGAAGCTCTACCCGGTGGTGGACACCCTGCTCGAGGCCTGGGCGGCCAGCCCCGACCCGACCAGCGACGAGATCCGGGTGGTCGGGCACCGCTGGTCCGCGCCGTCGTTCGCGGTCCGGGACTTCCTCGCCCGCAACCTGGTGCCGTACCGCTGGCTGCTCACCGACGACCCGGAGGGCGGCCGGCTGCTCGCCGCCGCCGGGGCCGACGCCACCGACGTGCCGCTGGTGGTCACCCCGGACGGCAAGGCGCTGGTGGCCCCCACCGAGACGGAACTGGCCGCGGTGGCCGGGCTCACCGTCGCGCCGTCCGCCGACTTCTACGACCTGGTGGTGGTCGGCGGCGGGCCGGCCGGGCTCGGCGCGGCCGTGTACGGGGCCTCCGAAGGGCTGCGCACCGTGCTGGTGGAGCGGCAGGCCACCGGCGGCCAGGCCGGGCAGAGCAGCCGGATCGAGAACTACCTCGGCTTCCCCGACGGGGTGTCCGGCGCCCAGCTCACCGACCGCGCCCGCCGGCAGGCGCTCAAGTTCGGCGCGGAACTGCTCAGCACCCGCGAGGTGGTGGGGCTGGAGAGCGCCGGGACGGCCCGGCTGCTGCACTTCGGTGACGGCAGCACCATCGCCGCGCACACGGTGGTGCTGGCCACCGGGGTGTCCTACCGGGTGCTCGACGCGCCGGGCCTGGCCGACCTGACCGGTCGGGGGGTGTTCTACGGCGCGGCCGCGACCGAGGCGCCGAGCTGCGTCGACCAGGACGTCTGGATCGTCGGCGGGGCCAACTCCGCCGGTCAGGCCGCGGTGCACTTCTCCCGGTACGCCAGCCGGGTGCACCTGCTCATCCGGGGCGCCGACCTGACCGCGTCGATGTCGTCGTACCTGATCCAGCAGCTCGACCGCAACGACCGGATCGTGGTGCACCCGCACACCGAGGTGGTCGGCGGCGAGGGTGACGGGCACCTGGAACGGCTGCGGCTGCGCGACTCCCGTACCGGCGAGGTCCGCGACGTGGACGCCTCCTGGCTGTTCATCTTCATCGGCGCGGCACCGCGTACCGACTGGCTGGACGGGGTGCTGGCCCGCGACGAGCGGGGCTTCATCGTCGCCGGCCCCGACCTGACCGCGGGCGGCCGGCGGCCGCCCGGGTGGACCCTGGCCCGTGACCCGTACCACCTGGAGTCGAGCCTGCCGGGGGTGTTCGCCGCCGGTGACGTGCGGGCCTCGTCGGTCAAGCGGGTCGCCTCGGCGGTCGGTGAGGGCGCGATGGCCGTCTCGCTGGTACACCGCTACCTGGAGGCACAGTGACCGACGCCGACGAACGACTCACCCCGGACCAGCTCCGCGAACTGTTCCTGTTCGCCGCCCTCGACCCGGCGCAGCTCGACTGGCTGGCCGAGCACGGTCGGGTCGAGCAGCGGGCCGCCGGCACCGTGGTCTACGCCGAGGGCGAGGAGGCGACCTGCTTCTTCACCCTGCTGTCCGGCACGGTGTCGATGAGCCGGCGGGTGCGCGGCGACGACCTGGAGATCACCCGCACCGACCAGCGCGGGGTGTACGGCGGGGCCACCCAGGCGTACCTGGGCGGGCAGGCCGACCAGGTGTACCTGAACACCCTGCGGGCGGTCACCGACGCCGCGTTCCTGGTGCTGCCCGCCGAGACGTTCGCCCACGCGGTGCGGACCTGGTTCCCGATGGCCATGCACCTGCTGGAGGGGCTGTTCGTCGGGATGCGCGACACCCAGACCATCGTCGGCGAGCGGGAGCGCCTGCTCGCCCTGGGGTCGCTGTCCGCCGGTCTGACCCACGAGCTGAACAACCCGGCCGGCGCGGCGGTACGGGCCACCTCCGCGCTGCGCGACCGGGTCGCCGGGATGCGGCACAAGCTGGCGATGATCGCCGACGGCCGGCTCGACGGCAGCCGGCTGCACACCCTGGTGGAGTTGCAGGAGGAGGCGGTGAAGCGGGCCGCCCGCGCGCCGCAGCTGTCCGCGATGGCCGCCAGCGACGCCGAGGACGAACTGGCCGACTGGCTGGACGACCAGCGGGTCACCGCCGGCTGGGACCTGGCGCCGACGCTGGTCGCCGCCGGGCTGGACGTCGCCTGGCTGGAGCAGGTCCGCGAGGTGGTCGGCCCGCAGGACCTGGAGTCGGCGGTGCGGTGGCTGTCGTACACCCTGGACACCGAGCAGCTGATGGCCGAGATCGACGACGCGGTGACCCGGATCTCCACCCTGGTCGGCGCGGCCAAGCAGTACTCGCAACTGGACCGCGCCCCGCACCAGGTGGTCGACGTGCACGACCTGCTCGACGCCACGCTGGTGATGTTCAAGGCCAAGGTCCCGGCGGGGGTGCGGGTGGTCCGGGAGTACGACCGCGGCCTGCCGCCCCTCCCGGCGTACGCGGCCGAGCTGAACCAGGTGTGGACGAACCTGATCGACAACGCGCTGTCGGCGATGGGGGCGACCGGCACCCTGACGCTGCGCACCTCGCGGGCCGGCGACCTGCTCGCGGTCGAGGTCGCCGACACCGGACCGGGCATTCCCGAGGCGGTCCGGCCGCGCATCTTCGAACCGTTCTTCACCACCAAGGCGGTCGGCGAGGGCACCGGGCTGGGGCTGGACATCTCGTACCGGATCGTGGTCAACAAGCACCACGGCGACATCCGGGTGGACAGCGTCCCGGGGGCGACCGTGTTCCGGGTGCTGCTGCCGTTCACCGCGCCGCCCCGGACCGCCTGACCGGCCGCCCCGCGCGGCGTGGCCGGTCAGGCCGGTCGGGCGGTCAGCCGGTGGCCGGGACGGTCCCCGGCAGGGCGTGCCGGCGCAGCAGCCGCTGACCGATGAAGGTGCGCCACACCCGGTCGGCGACCGTCGGTTCGACCACCCAGAGCCGGTGCTGCGCCTCGGCCAGGGTGAGCGGGGCGGTGAACAGGTCCAGGAAGAGCCGGCTGCTGCGGTTGAGCGCGAAGACCTGCCCGTCGGCCCGGCGGAACAGGTGCCGGTCGACCGGCAGCAGCGCGCCGGGGGTGCCCTCCTGCTCCTCCGCCCGCATCCTGCGGTACGCCTCCCAGGCCTGCTCGTCGGCGCGGTCGACGAAGACGCCGTTGGCGACGAACTCGGTGCGGTCGTCGTCGTGCTGGCGGACCCGGTCGTGGGCGAGCACGCCGCGCACGTCGGTGCCGTACCGGTCGTGGTAGAAGAACGAGTGCGGGGTGTCGGTGCTGCCCAGCCAGGGCCGGTGGTAATGACCGGGGTTCAGCGTGGACTTCGCCCGCATCACCTCGTCGTGCGCGGCCTCGGTGACCGGCTCGTCGTAGCGCAGCACCCGGACGATGTCGGACCCCTCCACCGGGCGGACGTTGCTGATGCCGAAGCGCTCGGGCTCCTTGGCGACGATCGCGCCCGGGGTGAGCATGAAGTCGCCGAGTCCGCCGAGGGTCCACAGGTCGGGGTTGTCGCGCAGGAAGCCGATGCTGTCCAGGGCCTCCTCCCGGGTCTCGGTGGGGAACCCGGTGAAGCCCATCATCTGCACCCCGATGTTGGCCTTGGTCATCGCGGTCATCGTCCGGCGGACCTGCTCCGGGCGGGTGCCCTTGTCGATCAGGTCGAGGATGCGCTGGTTGCCCGACTCGAAACCGACCGAGACGGCCACGCAGCCACTGCGCCGCAGCAGCTCGCACCGCTCCTCCGACCAGTACTTCTCCAGCCGGATCTCGGCCCCCCAGCGGAAGTCGAGCCCCCGCTCGACGACCTTCTCGGCGAAGCGCAGGATCGTCGCGGGGGCCAGCACGTCCACCGAGAAGTAGATGAACTTGGCGAACTTCGCCAGCTCCGTCACGTCGGCGATCATGGTGTCGGCGGTGTCCTGCCGCCAGGGGCTGGTCGGACCGTCGGTGTTCAGGCCGTAGTCGCAGAAGGTGCACTTGTTCCAGTAGCAGCCCCGGGTGGGCGAGTAGTAGACGAACTTCTCCGGGCTCAGGTAGAGGTCCCAGGGCAGGCCGGAGAAGTCCGGCACCGGGATGGTGCCGAGCCGCTCGTAGCGCAGCGGGAGCTGCCGCTGCCGACCGTACTTCGGGTGCAGCCGCACGTTGGGGTGCCCGGCCGGCAGGGTGCCGGTGGCCACCGCGTCGAGGATCTCGGTGTAGGCGCTCTCCCCCTCGCCGACGACGATCGCGTCGAAGTCGCCGAGCACCTGGAAGACCTGCTCGGGACGGCTGGCGCACTTCCACACGTCGGAGATCTCGGTGCCGCCGGTGATCACGAACGCGTCCGGGCAGGCCTGTCGGATCAGCCGGGCCAGCCAGAGGGTGAACGGGAGCTGCCACTGGTAGGTGGCGCTGATGCCGATCACGTCGTACCCGCCCGCGGCCAGTCGCGGGATCAGCACGTCCTCGTAGTACGGCTGGAAGGGCTTGTTGAGCCGGGCCAGCGTCGCCTCGTCGGTGAGCGCGGCCACCGAGCCGATGGAGACCGCCGGCGGCGCCTGCAACCGGAACCCGGCCCGGAACTGCCCCGGGAAACCGACCGCGCCGAGGGCGTCCATCCAGGAGATGACGCCCTCGACCGCCTCCTGGTAGTGCCGGTAGTCGTAGAACAGCACCGGATCCTGGAGCACCCCGATCGACCGGCGCAGCCGCTGCGGGTCCGGCTCGGGCAGGCCCAACCGGTTGGCCCGGGCCATCAACGCGTCCGGTCCGGTCAGGTCGGTCACCGGCGGCCGGGCCAGCTCCCGGCGCAGCCACTCGTACGCCGAGGGGGTGTAGGAGTGGTGGAACGCCTCGATGTTAGCGTCGATGATGTCCGCCGCCCGGTGCCCCTGGGCGCGGGCGTAGGAATCGAGGTAGTTCAGCGAGTGGTACCCCGAGGTGGGGTCGGTCAGCGGGGGATAGATCAGCGCCGTCTTCACCGTGCCGCCCATCGGATCCTCCTCAGCCCGCCCGGACCGGCGTACCGGCCCGGGACTCGTCGTTGACCAATCCGTCGTGTGTGGGCGGCGGCCCGCCGGGCACCGCCGGCAGCCGGGGCGGGCCGAACGCCCGCAGGTACCCGACCAGTGGCTCGGCGGCGTACCGGAACGACTCCAGGTCGACGAAGCCCCGGTCCCAGGCCGCCGCGGCCAGCGCGTCGGACGGGCAGCCCCACAGCGCGGCGAAGCAGCCGTCGATCACCTCGGTGCGGAAGTGCAGCCGGCCGCCGGGACGCCGCCCGCCGGTCGTGCGCGGCAGCAGCGTCTCGTTGAGCGACATCGCCGTGGCGGCGACCTGCCGGGCGGCGGCCCGCAGCGCGGGCCGGCGCAGCGGTTCGGCCACCATCCACCAGGCCAGGCTGCGGTACGGGGTGGTGCCGAAGGCCCGCACCAGCAGCCGCAGCACCGCCTCCCGGGCGTCGAGTTCCCGTTCGGCGTCGGTGAGCCAGTCCTGACCGGTCGGACCGCCGGCGGACAGCCCCTGCTCCCGGGCCACCTCGACGGCGCGGTCCTCGACGTCCGGGTCGGCGGGGTCGCACCCGGCCACCCCGGCCAGGACGCTGCGCCGGTGCCGGCTCGGCGACTCGGGGTGCAGCAGCATCAGCACCGCCGCCACGTCCCGGTCGCTGACCCAGTGCCCGCCGACGGCGACGCCGGCGTGCCGGGACCGCCAGCTGTCCAGGAACCGGGTGCGCAGGTTGTCGATCGGTTGGTCGTCCGGACCGGCCGGGCGCAGCTCGGGGTCGTCGGCCGCGGCCATCGACAGCAGCAGCCGGGCGTCGGCGCCCTTGGCGTCCCACGGGTCACGGCGGTGCCAGGTGAGGAAGCGGTCGACGAGCGCGGCGGCGTCCGGTGGCGCGGTGCGTTCCAGTGCCCGGTAGGAGCGACGCCGGAAGGGCAGTTCGGCGCAGAGCTGCCGCAGCCGGGTCGACCCGGCGTCGTCGAGCACCCCGGCGGCCACCGCCCGGCGCAGCGCGATCCGCACGTTGACCAGGGGCTCGCTCAGGATGCGGTGGCCGTCCTCGGCGGGACCGTGCACCACCGCCACCTCGTCGTCGCCGGTGACCACCCCGTCGCGGTAGAGCCGGAACACGTCGCCGACGCCACGCATCCCGAACTGCCACAGCTCGGCGGCCCGCAACGCCCCCATGCTGGCCGCTCCGGCGACGGTGACGCCCCGGGCGAGCAGGTCGAGGATCTCCCGGTGCCGCACCGGTGGATGCTGGAGGAAGAACCCGTCGATGATCAGGACGCGGTCGCCGGGGCCGACGTCGAGCCGGAGCAGGTCGCCGTGGGCCACCGGCGGACGGATCCGGGCGTCGGGCAGCAGCCGCCCGACGTCCCCGGCCGGGAGGCTGGGGCCGATGAAGACGATGTCGGTCACGCCGGCACCCCCGGTCGGGTGCTCAGCGCCCGCTCGTCGAACATCCGTAGGCCGGGCGCGAAGACCTTGCTCACCGCGATGCCGATGTCGTCGTGGGTCAGGTCGACCGCGAACGGTTCGACGCCGGTGCTGCGCTGCACCCGCAGGGCCAGTTCGCACAGCACGTCGGTGACGGTGCCGGTGGGCGGCGGGTCGGCCCGGACCGGACCGGCGGGACGGTCGACGGTGGGCGGTCGTACCGGCGGGCCGCCCACGTCGTGGTAGGCGGCGGCGTCGATGTCGTCCCGGGCGCCGGAGACCATCACCAGCCGGGACTGGGCGGCCTCGGACATGGCCCGGCCGACGGCGATCTCCGGGTCGACGTGGCAGCCGAAGCCACCGAAGGTGACCGGCAGGTCGGGCGACCAGACCGAGGCGGCGTAGCAGGGCACGCCGATGCTGTTGGTGATGTCGCAGACCTCCACCCAGCAGCCGGCCCGCAGCAGCGCCTGGTGCACCCTGCGGGTCATCGGGTTGGTGGCGGTGCCCGGGTCGGTGTAGGTCCGGTCGGCCAGCGCCGAGGTGCAGTACGGGGCGATGCAGTCCCGCTCGACCACCTCCAGCAGGGCGTGCAGGCTCGCCTCGGCGAAGGTGTTGCCGGTGGCCAGGCCGTTGCTGCTGGGGTTGAACAGGGCGCGCGCCCAGCCCCTGCGGACGGTGAAGTCCAGCTCGATGGTGGCCCGGGGCACCAGGCAGGGGGTGCCGGTGACCAGCCCCCGGCCGGCCACCCAGTCGAGCACCACGGCCGGGGTGAGAGGTGAGCGTTCCGCCAGGTGCAGCCACCGCACGTCGTACGGCAGGTCGAGCCCCTCGGCCGGGGACCGGGTGACGGTCCCCAGCCGGAGGTTCTCGGCGTGCCAGGACTCGATGCTCTCCATGACCGCGCTGACCTGCGACTGCATCGGCGTGGCGCCGGTGCCGACGCTGACCGCCATGGTCGCCCCGACCGGCCGGTAGGCCACGTGCACCGGCAGGCCGATCTCGTCGAGGCGGGTGATGTCGGCGACCCGGGTGATGCGGAACCGGTCGAGCAGCGCGGAGACGCGGTGCCAGGTCTGCTCGACGGTGGCCGTCCGGTAGGTGCCGGCGCGGAAGGCGATGGTCTCGGTGGTGGGCATCAAGGCTCCCGGCGGGGTACGAATCTAGAGGATGAGGACGGCGACGATGTTGACGTTGTTGTCGGCCGGGGCCTGGACGCCGCCGGCCACCGTCTCCAGCTCGGCCTCGGTCAGCTCGTTGAGGTCGACCAGCGGTACCTCGGGCACGTGCAGGACGTGGCGTCCGGGGGTGCCCGACCAGTCGGCGACGATCTCGTCCTTGGTGTAGAGGGTGGTGGGCTGCGCCCGGTCGACCTCGACCGTGGCGCCGGGGCTGACCGGCAGGCCGGCGGCGGTGGCGTAGCCGGTCGGGTCGGCGAGCAGCCGCTGGAGTTCCTCGTCGCTGCGCCACACCGCGGTGACCAGTTCGGAGTATTTGGTGACGAACCTGGCGCCGAACTCCTGCTCTTCGTTACTCATCGATCGCACCTTTCTTCGGGTTCGCCGCGGAAATAGCGGTTAATTGCTGTGTCGAGAACGTTAAGAACATCGCTGCTCGACTATCAAGGATTCCGGTCGGCTGCCACCAGAAGTGGCCATGGCGCACATCGGGCGGCAGACATCGGTGGCAGGCCCGCCGCCGGCACGGCAGCCGACGGCGGTCAGGTGCAACAGCACGGGCAGCAGCAGGCGCAGCTGGAGTCCAGCCCGGCCACCACGCTGTCCAGCTCGTCCTCGGCCAGTTCCACCTCGGCCACCGGCAGCAGCGCCGGCACGAAGAGCACGAAGGTTCCGGTGTCCGCCGCCTGCTGCCAGGAGCTGACCTGCACCTCCAGGTCGGGGTCGGCGTCGGCGACGTCCCGCACCACCCGGACCAGTACCTCGTCGGGCAGCCCGAGGCCGTACTCGGCGAGCAGCGTGCGGGGGTCGCTCTCCAGCACCCGCTCCCGTTCCGGGTCGGCCCAGACGTCGGCGACCAACCGGCTGTAGGCGGCCACGAAGACCGCCCGATCGACAGGTGTCACAGTTCCTGCTCCCTTCGACGGCCGGCTCGCGCCTGCGGCGCGGCGACGGCGGGAGGCGGCCCGGCCCACCCGGGCCACCCCATTCCGCTTCATCCTGGGACAGCGGAGACGGGGCGGGACCGACCAGGGGGGAATTTCATCGAATGTGGCCGCGAATGGGGCGGGAAACGGCGGAACTCGGGTAATGCGGAATTGCTGTGATCGCGTGGTCACGGAGGATAATGGTTGACCACCGCCGAAGGCAAGTAGAGGTTCCCCTTCTGTCCCGGGTGGGTCGCCCGGTCATACGCTCGGCCCCGGGGAGGCCGTCGCCCGCCGCAACCGGACGACGGCCGCCGTACCCCGTCCCCGACGCCTGCGGAGGCCACCGTGACCATCGACCGGGTGACGACCGGGCCGGCGACCGCCGGTGCGCCGGCCGGCTACACCGTGGAGGAACTCGCCCGCAAAGTAGGGATGTCGGCCCGCAACATCCGGGCACACCAGGCCCGCCGGCTGCTCGCCCCGCCGGTACGCCGGGGACGGGTCGCGCTCTACGACGACTCCCACGTCCGCCGCCTCGACGCCATCCTGACCCTGCAACGGCAGGGCTTCAACCTGGTCTCCATCGAGGCGATGCTCGGGGTGCGGGCCAGCGACGAGGCCCCCGACGGGCTGACCGCGATGCTGCAACGGCTGGCCACCGAGCGCCCCGCGCTGACCCACGCGCTGACCCGGCACGGGGTGATCGGACGGGCCCCGGACGGGACGGTGCGCACGGTGCGGCCCCGGCCGCTGCGGGCCGCACTGGACCTGCACCGGGTACGGATGGGCACGGTGCCGGCCCTGCAGGCGCTCAGCGAGGTGCTCGACAGCGTCCGGCCGCTCGCCGACGAGCTGGTCGCGGCCGTCACCGCCCGGATGCTGACCCTCGCCCCCGAACTGGGCGGCGGCTCCCGACCGTCCTGGGCGGACGTCGACCGGGAGACGATCCTACTGACCCAGGGGGTGGTCAACGTGCTCACCGAGGCGTTCCGCCTGGCGGTGGAGAACCAGGCCGAGGCGCACGTCGCCGACCTGCTGGAGAATCACCTCGGCGCGGAGCTGTCCGTGGAGGACGGCAGCCCCGTCGACAACGGCTGACCGTCAGGCGACGGCTGGTCCCCCGACGGCTGGCCCGGCGACCGGGCGTCGTCCGCCGGGGACCGGCCCCCGGGCTCGTCGAGCAGCTGCCGCCGGGCCAGCCGGTGGAACAACCCGTCCGGCTGTTCCATCAGTTCGTCGTAACTGCCCCGCTGCACGATGCGCCCCCGGTCGAGCACCACGATGACGTCCGCGTCGCGGACCGTGGACAGCCGGTGGGCGATCACCAGCCGGGTGGCCGCCAGCGTCGCCGTGCTCCGGGTCACCACCTCCTGGGTACGGTTGTCCAACGCGCTGGTCGCCTCGTCGAAAAAGAGGATCCGGGGCCGGGGGGCCACCGCACGGGCGATCAGCACCCGCTGCCGCTGCCCGACCGAGAGGGTGCCGCCACCGAACGGCACCATCGTGCTCATCCCCATCGGCAGCGCCTCCAGGTCGTCGGCGAGCCCCGCCATCCGGGCCGCCTCCCAGACCTCGTCCAGGGTGTACCCGCCGGCGCCGCAGATGTTGTCGCGGACCGAACCGGCGAAGAGCTGACCGTCCTGCAGGACCACCCCGCACTGCCGGCGGACGGCCTGGGCGTCCAGTTCGGACAGGTCCTGCCCGTCGTAGAGCACGGCACCCTGCTGGGGGCGTTCGAAACCGAGCAGCAGGCGCAGCAGGGTGGACTTGCCACAGCCGCTCGGCCCCACCACCGCGACGAACTCGCCGGGCCGGATCTGCAGGTCGACGTCGACCAGCACCGGCGGGTCGTCGGGCTGGTAGGCGAAGGTGAGCCGGTGCAGGCTGATCCCGCCACGCAACTCCCCCGGATCCACCCGGTCCGGCCGGGCCTCCGGCTCGGCCGCCAGGATGTCACGCAGGCTGCCCAGCCGGGGCACCGCGGCGACCACCTCGACCCCGGCGGAGACCAGCACCAGCAGCGCGCCGAGCAGCATCGCGAACCCGACGTTGAGGACGAAGAAGTCGGTCGGCGACACCTGCCCCGCCAGCGGTCCCATCAGGACGGCGAAGAGCACCAGTTGCCCGGCGACCGGGAGCACGGTGGCGAAGGCGATCAGCCCGGCCTGGCTCTGCCGGACGCGTTGCAGCGCCGCCCGGGCGGTGGCCGCCAGCTCGGACCACCGGGCGTGCGCGCGGGACTCCGCGGCGGCGAGCTTGAGCTTGACGATGCCGCCGAGCAGCTGGTTGGTCATCGCCGCCGCCCGGTGCTCGGCGGCCAACGCGGCCCGCTGCCGCCGCAGGACGAGCAGCGTGAACACGGTGAACGCCAGCACGCAGACCCCGACCACGCCCAACCCCCACAGGCCGAGCACCGGCTGCACGACCAGCAGCATGGCGGTGGTCACCAGCACGGTCGCCGCCGCGGTGACCAGCTGTGGCAGCAGGGCGCTGAGCGCCTCGCCGACGAAGGCGACGCCGAGCATCGAGTTGGCGATCTCGCCGCTGCTGCGCCGGCTGAAGAAGCGGGCCGGCAACCGCATCAGCCGGTCCCACAGGGCCAGTTGCACGCCGGACTGCATCCGGCCGTCCAGCCGCAGCAGCAGCAGGTTCTGCGCCACGCCGAGCAGGCCGGCCACCACGGCCGCGCTGAGCATCAGGACCAGGAACCCGGACAGGCCCTCGACCTCGCCGCGCCGGGCCAACTGGCCGAGCACCGCGCCGGTGGCCAGCGGCACACCGAGGCCGAGCACCGCCACGCCGCCGGCGGTCAGCAGCAGGGTGCGCACGTCGTGGGCCGCGCCGACCAGGCCGGCGCGCAACAGGTGCCGCAGTGCGGCGACGTGCGGCAGCGGGGCCTGGACCTGGGTGGCCGCGGCGGCCAGGTCGGCGGCGAAGGCCGGGGAGACCCGGCGGTGCACCCGGGTCTCCGGATCCACCCGGTGGTAGTGGCCCCGGCGGAACACCATCGGCACGACCACCGGCGGGCCGCCGTCGTCGCCGTCGCGCCAGCCGATCAGCGGCCCCAGGTCGCGCCGCCACCACCGTTCGGGCAGCCGGACGTCCCGCAGGAACAGGCCGGAGGCGCGGGCGACGGCGTGCACGGCGGCCCGCTCGCCGTCCGGGGTGCGGCTGCGGTCGGTCGGTTCCTCGACGGTGACGTCCCACCCGGCGGTGACCGCCCGCAGCACCGCCGCCGCTGGCCCGAACAGGTCGAACTCGGTGGCCCGCTCCGGCACGGCCACCGCCTCACCGGCGCCGATCACCCCGATCGCCCGACGGGCCGCCGCGGCCAGCACGGCGGCGTCGGCCCGGCGGCGGCGCTCGACGGCGACCAGCAGCGCGGCGTCGGCGTCGGCGACGCGCGCCTCCACCGTCCGCAGTAGTCCGGCCAGGTGCTGGTCCGCCGCCGTCCGGAGCTGACCGGCGGCGAGCAGGTCGGCGCTGGACTGGCTCTCCACCACGCACGGCGAGTCGGCCACCACCCAGTCCCGGCCGGCGAACAGCAGCAGCTCCTGTCCCCCGGCGGTCTCGCCGGGACCGCCGTCGTTGCGGCGCAGGTGGCCACCGGCACAGCGCAGCCACCAGACGCCGCCGTTGGCGGTCAGCGCGCTGCCCTGCGCCAGCGAGACGATCTCCCGGGCGGGCAGAGTGGACGCCTCCCGGGGGGCCTGGCCGGGGCGCAGCGCGTCAGCCAGGGTGAGCAGCGCCAGGTCGACGGCATCGACGAGCTGCGCGACGGCGGCCCGTGCCCGCGCCGCGGTCGGATCGGCCGGCCCCCGTGGCCGGCGGGCCTGCCGATGCAACACCGACAGTTCGCGCACGCCGAGCCCGCGCAGCTCGGTGCCGGGCAGCGGCACCAGGATGAACTGCCACGCGCCGAGCGCGGTGGACGTCGGCAGCAGCGCACCGGCGGGCAGCCGGGCCACGTGGAACCGGCGCGACGGGTGCAGCCCCGGGCGTCGTACCGCGAACAGGTCGGCCTCACCGCCGGTGACCAGCCAGCCGGCCTCCGGCCCGTCCAGCCGGCAGGTCCGGCGTACCGGGTCGCCACAGAACCCGACCAGGCCACCGGCCGGGCTGTCCGGCGTCGCACCGCTCATCGTCGTCTCCTCACCCGCTCGGTCAGTTGTCCCGGACCAGCCGGGTGTACGCCCCGCCCCGGGCGACCAGTTCGTCGTGGGTACCGCGTTCCACCTCCCGGCCCGCGTCGAGCACGACGATCAGGTCGCAGTCGCGGACCGTGGACAGCCGGTGCGCGACGATCAGGCAGGTGGCTCCGCGTCGGCGCAGGTGCAGGTCGATCTGGCGCTCGGTCTCGGCGTCCAGCGCACTGGTCGCCTCGTCGAGAACCAGCACCCGGGGGTTGCGGACCAGCGCGCGGGCGATCTCCAACCGTTGCCGCTGCCCGCCGGAGAAGTTGCGGCCCCCCTCGCGGACCGCGCTGGCCAGCCCCCCGGCCCGCGCGGTCACCTCGGCGTGCACGCAGGCGTCGGTGAGGGCGGCGTGCACGTCCTCGTCCGGCACGGTCAGGTCCCACATGGTCACGTTGTCCCGGACGGTGCCCTCGAACAGCCGCTGGTCCTGGTCGACCATGGCGACGGTGGCCGCCCACAGGCCGTCGTCGACGGCCGTCCGTTCGACGCCGTCCACGGTGACCCGGCCGGTCCACGGCCGGTACAGGCCGGCGACCAGCCGCCCGACGGTCGACTTGCCGCTGCCCGACCGGCCCACCAGGGCGACCCGGGCACCCGGGGGCAGGTCGAGGGTGAACCCGGTCAGCAACGGCTTACCCAACGGGTGGTAACCGAAGGTGACGTCCTCGATGCGCAGGTGCCCCTCCAGCGGCGTCGCCGGCAGCGGCGGCGGGTCGTCGGCCGGCAGCGGGTACCGCTCCACGTCGCGCAGCCGGTTGAGGTCGGCGCTCATGTCCTGCACCCGGGCACCCAACGCGGTGAGGTTGCCCAGCGGGCGGTTCATCGCGGCGGCCAGCCCCTGCATGCCGACCAGCACGCCGACGCTCATCGCCTCGGTCACCACCCGGTCGCTGCCCACGCCGAGCAGCACCGCCGTGGTCAGCGCGGCCAGGAACGCGGGCAGGACGGAGAGCACCGCGGTGGGTACCCCCAGCCGTTGCTGGCGGCTGGCGACGGTGGCGTTGCGGGCGGCGAACCGGGCGGCGGCGCGTTCCTCCTCGCCACCGGCCTTCACCGTCTCGATCATCTGCACCGTGGTGTAGACGGCGGTGACCAGTTTGCTGCGGTCGGCCTGCAGTCCGGCCACCGCCACCGACCGGGTCGCCGCGACGACCCGCAGCACGGTGACGTTCAGCCCGGCCAGGACCACCGCGCACAGTCCGAGCACCAGGTCGTACTGGCACAGCAGTACGCCGTACGCCAGCACCAGGGCGGTGTCGACGACCGTGGTGGCCGCCCGCCGGGTCAGCACCTCGGCGACCACGTCGTTGCCGCGCACCCGCTGGCCGAGGTCGGCGGCCTGGCGTTGGTCGAAGAACGTGGGCGGCAACCGCAGCAGATGTCGGAAGAAGCCGGCGGCGCTGGCCAGTGCCAACGCGGTCTCCGCGCGGACGGTCAACCGTTGCTGCAACCAACTGGCCAGGAAGGTCAGCACGGTCGCCACCGCCACCGCCGCGACCAGACCGGCGAAGGCCGCCTGGTCCTCCTGCAGCAGCACCCGGTCGACGAAGACCCGGGCCAGCACCGGGACGGTCAACCCGACCAGGGCGATCAGCAGGCCGAGCAGGAGCATCTGCACGATGGCGGAACCGGGGCCGCGCCAGCGTTCCACCAACGCCCGGACCATCCGGTAACGGGTTCCGCCGGGCTGGAACTGCGGCCCGGGACGCATGGTGAGCACGATGCCGGTGAAGGCGCCGTCGAACTCGTCCCACCCCACCGCCCGGGGTCCGGTGGCCGGGTCGTTGATCCAGACCTTGCGGCCCAGCCCCTCCAGCACCACGAAGTGCTCGAAGCGCCAGAACAGCACCGCCGGCAGGGCCACCGTGCGCAGTCCGGCCAGGTCCATCTGGAAGCCCTTGGCCTCCATCCCGTACCGGCGGGCGCCCCGCAGCACGGTGGCGGCGGTGGAGCCGTCCCGGCTGACCCCGCAGACCCGGCGCAGCTCCTCCAACGGCACGTGCCGGCCGTGGTGGCCGAGCAGGATACCCAGCGCGGCGGCCCCACACTCCACCGCCTCCATCTGGATCAGGGTGGGGGTGCGGATCCGTCGACGGCGGATCCGGGGTCGCTGCGGCGTCGGGACCGCCCCGGTCGTCGGCGCGCTCATCGCCGCAGCAACCAGTCGATCGGGTGTTCCCGGGCCACGGTGAACCAGGCGGTGACCTCGCTGGCCGAGTTGAGCTGGAACGGTGGCGGCGCCTTGGTCCAGCGCAGTCCGCCGGGGGCGGCCGGATCGGGCTCCAGGGCCACGGTCACCCGTACCACGCTGCCGTTGGCCAGCAACCGCCGGACGTCCTGACCGGTGCCGAGGAAGGCCCGCAGCGACGCCTCGGTCTCCGGGAACGCGCCGACGGTGAGTACCCGGCCGGCCAAGGTGCCGAACACGTTGCGCGGCGCGGCGGCGGCGGCCACCTCGACGGGGACGCCCGGTTGCAGCAGCGGCGCGGCGACCGCGGGGGCGTAGACGACGGCCTGCAACGCGTCCCCGGCGGTGTCGAGGCGTTCCAGGTCGGCCAGGTGGCTGCCGGGGGTGACGATCTCCCCCTCGGACACCAGCCAGGACACCACGTACGCGTCGCCCGGCGCGGTCTCCACCAGGATCTTGCCGGCGACGGTCCGCAGGCTGTAGAGCGGGGTGCCCTTCGTGACCCGCTGGTGCGGGGCCGCCCAGACCTTGGTGACCTGACCGGCCTCCAACGCGTCGAGGGCGGAGATGCCGTTGGAGTGGATCAGCACCCCGGCCGCCTCGACGGTACGCGGCACCACCGTGCGGACCGACCAGACCCCGGCCACCACCACGGTGATCACCAGCGCGGCGGTGGCCAACCAGCTCGGCACGGTGGTCAGCCGGACCGCCCGGTCCAGCTGCTCGGGGGCCTCGAGCTGCTGCAACGCCTGCCGACGGAACTTCACGGCCCGGCCGCCTCGGGCGCGACCGTACCGAGCAGGAAGTCGGCCACGCTCGGTTCGACCAGCGGGTCGAGGCCGGACAGCTCGGCGAAGGCGTGCGAGTCGCCGGCACCGAGGGCGCACGGGGCGAGCCCCATGGCGGTGGCGACGAGGTACATCTGGTGGGTCAGCACCCCGGCGTCCTTGAGGATCATGGCGTAGCTCATCCCTTCGTACTTCCACATCAGCCGCTGCACCCGCGCCGTGACCACCAGGACGACCTGCGGCGGGCCGGCCATCGCGCCGGCCGCGCGGGCGTAGCCCAGCAGCCGGTCGGCGGCCGGAGCCCACCCGGCGACCGACTCCAACCGGTGGCCGGTGGAGTCGTAGTGGTAGAGCCCCGGATCGAGGTCGGCGCACCGGCGTACCAGCGGATACAGCTCCAGCTCGTAGATCCCGCCGCCGCCCGGGTAGGGGCGGTGGCCCACCTGCTGTCCGCCGGACTCCCCGACCAGCGTGCCGTGCTGGACCCGGTGCAGGAACTCGGCCAGCCGGTCGAGGGTGGGCGGGGCCGCGTCGTCGTGCCGGCGCACGCTGTGCCGGGCCGCGACGACCTGGCTGAACGACGGGTCCGCCTTGGCGATGGTGGCCAGGTCCGGCAGGGGCAGCTCGATCGTCCGCCCGCCGTCGTAGGGACGCGGCAGCGGCTGCGGCGGGAACCGGTCCCGTAGCCGGTAGGTGCCGCCGACCGGCAGCGTGTGCCGGCCCACCCGGGAGCGGTGGTGCAGCCGCAGCTCCTCCGGCGACCAGTAGGCCAGCGGCGCGTCCCCGACCTCGGCGTCGAACTCGGCGGCGGTGACCAGGATCCGCGCGGTGACCAGCTCGTCGAGGACCCGGCCGGCGACCTCCGGGGGCACCGCCAGGGACCGGGCCACCGTCTCCGGGCCGACGCCCTGCACCGCCGCGGCCAGCAGCGCGCCGAGCGCCACGTCGACGCAGCCGACGGCGAGGGTGCTCAGCGGCGACGTGGCGACCAGCATGCCGCGCTCGTGTTGCAGGGCGGCGAACCGGGACAACCGGTAGCAGACCCCGGGGACGTGCCGGCGGGTCTCCGGCAGGCTGCCCCGGCCCAACCCGGTCGGTAGCAGCTCCAGCAACGGCCGGTCGGCCACCTGGGCCCGACGCTCCACCCACGAGTGGCTCAGCAGCCGGCGCAGCAGCAGTTGCGCGGGAAGCACCCGGGTCTCCCCCTCCAGGCTGCTGACCAGCCTGCCCACCTCGACGTCGCTGACCCATCCGGCGCCCAGCCGCAGCAGCAGCGCCCGCCGGCTCATCCCCGGCTGCTCCAGCCGCAGCCGGAACCGCCCCTGGCGCAGGGTGGCCGCGCCGTCCTCGTCGAGCACCAGCTCCGCGTCCCGGCGCAGCCGGTACAGGTCCTGCACGGCCGGGCCGGTCAGTGCCGTGCTCACCGCGTCCACCGGCCGGTGGCGTCCGCCACTGCGGTCATCGTCGACTCCCCTCGTCCGGCCGGGCCGGGTGGTCCGGTCAGAAGAACACGTTCAACGGGTTGGCCGACCCCTCGTCGTCGGCGTACGGGGTACGGCCCAACGCCGCCGGGACCTGCCACAGCCGGCCGGGGCCGAGCCGCCGCCAGAAGTGCCGCAGCCCCGGCACCACGACCTTCACCACCGCCAGCTCCACGTCGGGCCGGGACTGGTCGACGACGATCACCTCCAGGCCGGCCCGCGCGGCGATCCGGACGCAGCGGCGGACGTCCTCGGCGACGTCCCCCGTGGTCAGGGCCGGATGGTCGGCCAGGGTGCGGGCCGGGCGGGCCGGATCCGGGGTCAGCCAGGGCTGGTCGGCGATCCGCACGGTGCCGAACCAGCGGGCGCTGTCCGGATCGTCGACGCCGTAGCGCAGCCGTCCGCCGGCCGGGCCGGGCACCGCCGGCAGGAACTGGTTGACCTCGGTCAACGCCCGGCTCAACGCGACCCGCGCGTCGAGGTGCGCGCCGAAGCCGACCAGCACGTCCTCCGCCTGTCCGCCGACCCGCCGCGACACCGCCGCGAACGCGGGTATCCCCAGGTCGGCGGTGAGGTCCAGGGCCCACAGCTCGCGGCCGAGGGCGGTGGCGTGGTGGTCGACGCAGGCGGTCGTCCACGGGTCGGCGAACGAGGCCAGGTCCACCCCGGGCAGCCGGGAGCGGTGGTACCACCACAGGGCCACGCTGTCGCGTTCGACGAGTTCGCAGAAGCCCTGGAGGATCGCCTCCGGCAGGTTCGACCCGGCGGCGCAGCCGTTGGAGTCGGCCGAGCAGACCTTCAGCGTGGTCAACTCCGGGTGGCCGTACCAGCAGTGCGCGGCGGGCAGTTCCCGGGCGGCGTCGCGGGTGAGCGACCAGCCGGTGGTCCAGTCCAGCTCCAGGTCGTCGGGCAGCGGCCGGGGCACCCGGTGCAGGTGGCCGAGGTCCCGGTTGAGCCGGTCGGCGTCGGCGTACTGGCGGTCGGAATAGAGCAGCAGGTCACGCAGGTGCACCGCGCGGTCCGGGCCGAGCTGGCGGTAGCTGGCCCGGTGCACCGGCCGGTCGCCGCGCCACACCCCGCACCAGCGCTCCACCGCCTCCCCGATCGCGCTGACCCGCGCCTGGGTGTCGGTGCGGCCCTTGCCACCGCTCTGCCCGCGCAGGTTGCGGCGCAGCCCGGCGAGCTGCCGGGGCTGGGCGAAGTTGTGGCCCGCCGAGTAGGTGTGGGCGATCCCGTTGTCGACGGTTTCCAGGCTGGTCAACCGGCTGACCACCCCGAGGTACCGGCTGACGTGGTGGGTCAGCGCCCGGTACGTCTCGGCGGGGTCGCGGGTCCGGGAGCCGTCCGCCCGTCCGGGCAGGGCGCCGGCCGGGGGCAGCGTGATCCGGGGGTCCGCCTTGCCGACCAGGTCCGGGTCGCCGCAGGCGGGACACTGGGGCTGGCGGACCAGCTGGTGGCTCTCGGTCGTCAGGTCCCGGGTGTCCAGGGCGATCATCCGGCCGGTCAGCCGGGGTGAGCGGCCCCGGGTGGCCAGCACCGCGAGATCGGCGGCGAGCAGTCCGGCCACCGCCATGGCCACGCCGGGTACGACCGCGCGGACGGCCGACGGCACCTCGCCCGCCGGGTCCTGCCCGGTCAGGAACGCCGCCACCTGCTCGTTGGCCTCCCACCGTTGACGCAGGCAGGCCCAGCAGCCGGTCTCGCCGGGGACCAGGTGCGGGCCGAGGAACACCACGTTGCCGTGCGCCCGCAGCAGCGTCCAGGGCCGCCCGGCGGCCAGGTGCCGGTCGTTGAGGACGGCCAGCGCGGGGTCGAGCATGGACGACGGGACGACCAGCACCGGATCCCGGCCGGTCGCCGGGTCCGCCTCGGGGGCGTCCGGGCGGGTGACCGTGACGGTGAGGCCCACCGCCCGCAGCGCCTTGGCGATCTCGAACGCGGTGGGGGCGCCGAGATCGACGAGGGTGACCGTGCCGTACCGGGTCCAGTGCCGCCCGGCGGCCGGGTCGACGCCCCGGGCGTCCCAGCCGGCGGCCTCGGCGACGGGGACACCCGCCGGGCCGGAGACGAGCAGGCCGTGGCCGCGCAGCCGGGCCAGGGCGGCGGCGACCGCGGCGACCGGGTGCCGGACGGCCAGCCGGGCCAGCACGTCGGCCAGCGGCGCGGTGCCGTCGAGGAGGTCGGCCAGGTCCGCCGCCACCGGGTCGTCGACGAGCAGGCTACGGGTCTCGCCCAGGACGACGAGGTGCCCCTCGGGCAACCGCACCGGCACGTGGTCGGAGCGGAAACGCGGATGCCACATGGGTTCCTCCCCGCGTCGGCGTGCCACCGGGGATGTCCGGCGGGGTCTCGCCGACGAGCACGGCTGCTGTCATCGTCGCCGTCGGCCGGCGGTAACCGGACCGATGCCACCGGTTTCAGCCGTCGGCGCGCGGTCCGGCACGACGGGGCCGGTCAGCGCGGTGGCGGACGGACGACCGGGTCCGGCCGGGCGGTCGGGCGGAGGCGGGGCGGTCGTCGGGGGCGGGGCGATCGACCGGCACCGGGGCCGGGGCGATCGACCGGGGCCGGGGCGGTCGGGCGGGGCCGGGGCGGTCGGGCGGGGCCGGGGCGGTCGGGCGGGGCCGGGCGCGGCCGGCCCGGTCAGCCGGTGGTGACGGTCAGGGCGGTGTCGTTGAGACCCAGCACCGAGGTGCCGGTGGCCTGCGCCGGCACCAGCAGCAGGAACGTCTCGACCCGGGTGACCCGGATGCGCTTGCTCGTGACCGGGGCACGCTTGCCGGTGGAGATCATGTCGGGACTCTGCGGGACCATCGTCACCGTCGCCGGTCCACCGGGTGTCGGGCTGAGGGTGTCGGTGGCGTACACGGTCAGGAAGGTCAGCGTCCCCTCGGGCACCGTGACCGCGCAGTCCGACCACTCCGCCCGGTCGAGGGTGCGCGCCACCCGCGCCCCGGCACCGGCGAGTTGCTGCTGGTAGACCTCCCAGCCGCCGGCGAACTGGCCGTCGAGCAGTGGGCTCGACGCGACCAGCGCCCGGTTGCCGGTGCTCGCCCCGGTGGTGCGGGCGAACAGTTCCGCGGCGAGTGCCCGCCGGCTCGTCTCGTCCACGGCGGTCCCCCCGGCGGTGGCCGGTCGACCGGCGATGCCCCGGACGGTGGCCAGGGCCGGCTGGGTGACCTGGACGTTGTGGCTGAGTTTCCACCGGCCGTCGGCGTCCCGGACGAACTGGCTCACGTCGGTCGGGGCCAGCTCCGCGCCGGTCAGCCGCAGGGTGGCGGTGGCCAGGAAGCAGCCCGGCTCACCCGGCGGTACGGCGAAAGCCGGGTTGACGTGCTGGAACGTCGGTTGTGGACGCTGGTTGTACTCGGCCCGACGGATCGCCGCGATGCTGACGTCCAGCGACGGGGACACCTCCTGGGTGCGCAGGGTCTGCACGTCACCGGAGACGGACGCGGCCGAGTCGGCCTGGTCGAAGGCGGTGAGCACGAGCGCGGCCCGCTCCGCGTCGAACGCCGCGCCGGACGCGACGACGGTGGGGGTGGCGGCGTCCACCGGCTGGTTGCCGCAACCGGCCAGGACGAGCAGGCTCACCGCGAGCGCGACGGTGGGGCCGCCCACCGGCACCGTCACGGCGCGCGGCTTCCGGACGGATCGTGTGCCCACCATGTCGTTCTCCGTCCGTCGCCGGTTCCGCGGGATTCGCGTCCGATGGATCGAGTATGTGAGCGGTCGACGGCGGGTGCCGGGTGCGGTGCGGCCTCATGGTGCGGCGGGCGGCGGTGGTGCACCGTCCGGTGTCATCCGTGGCGGCGGCGGGTCACCGATCGGTGTCATCGAAGCGGGACACCCAGGCGACCAGACCGGACCGGGACTCCACCCCCGCCTTGCGGTAGATCCGGGTCAGGTGCGCCTCCACCGTGCGGGGGCTGATGTGCAGCCGGCGACCGATCAGCCGGTTGGTGACGCCGGTGGACGCCAGCCGGGCGATGTGCCACTCCCGGTCGGTCAGCGCGGTCTCGGCGAGTGCCCGGACCGGTCGGGTCAGCCGCAGGCCGACGCGTTCGGTGCCGCAGCGCACGGCCAGGTCCAACGCCTGTTGCCGGGCCCGCGCGGCGGGACCGCCCTGGTCCACCGCCTCGGCCGCCCGGGCGACCGCGACCAGGGCGAGGCTGTGCCGCAGGGTCATCCCGGCCATCCGGAACCGGTCCGCCGCGGTACGCAGGTACGGCATGGCGGCCGCCACCTCGCCCCGGGCGAGCAGCACCTCCCCGTACGCCGACTCGGCGAAGGCACGCTGCCCGGACAGATCGATCAGGTCGGCGGCCGCCATCGCCTCCCGGGCCCGCCGCTCCGCCTCGGCCAGGTCCCCGCCGGCCAGTGCGGCGGCGCAGAGCAGTTCGTGCCACATCGGCCGCAGGGAGGCCTGCAGGCGGGTCAGCCGGCCGTCGCCACCGGCGTCGGTGAGCATCTCCACGCAGGTGTCCGGATCACCGGCGAGCAGCGTCGCGGTGGCCAGCGCGGTCGCCGCGGTACGCCCGGACCAGCTGTCCAGGTCGGTGGCCAGCTCCACCGCGCCGCGGGCCAGGGCGACCGCCCGCTCGTCGTCGCGGGGGCCACCCCGCCAGGCGGTGGCCTGCGCCTCGAAGGCCAGGGCGAAGCTGAGCAGGGAGCGGCTACCGATCCGGCGGGCGACGATCCCGGCCTCGGTGGTCAGGCCGATCACCGTGCCGAGCTGTCCCCGGTGGTAGGCCACCTGGCTGCGGCCGAGCAGCAGCTGGCACAGCCCGTCGTCCCGGTGGGCGTCACGGACCAGGGCGATCCCCCGGTCCAGGTGCCGGGTGGCGTCGGTGGGCCGTTCCAGGAACAGCTCGGCCAGGCCGAGCGCCAGCAGACAGTCGGGGTGGTCGCGCAGGTCCCGGTCGGGTAGCGCGTCGACGATCGGCGCACTGGTGGCGAGCAGGTCACGGGCCAGGTCGACGGCACCGTCGTGGGCGGCGGCGAGTCCGCGTACCGCGAGGAGGCCGGCCCGGTCGATGCCGCTGGCGTCACCGTCGGGGGCGTCGCCGGACATCGGCGCGGGATGGCCGGACAGGATGCCGACCGCGCCGAGCTCGGTGGCGAGCTGGTACGTCCCGGCGGACCGGGTCGGCGTGCCGATCAGCTCCCGACGGCTGATCGCGGCGGCCTCCGCGTAGTTGCCGAGCAGCCGTTCGACCCGTACCCACTGGGCCACCGCCCGGGCCCGGCGGCCGCCCGGATCGGCGGGCAGCTCGGGGACGACCTCCCGCAGCAGCGCCCGGCTCTCGGCGAGGTTGCCGGCCTCCCCGGTGATCCGGGCCAGCAGCAGGGTGACGTCGTGGCGGCTGGTCGGCGAACCGGCCGGCGGCCGCAACGCGCGCAGCGCCGTGCGTAACCAGCGCACGGCCAGGTCCGGGGCGTCGCGGCGGATCTCCTGGGCGGCCCGGCAGAGCACGTCGACGTACGGGCCGACCGGCCGGTCGTGGGGCAGGGTGAGCAGCGCCTCGACCTGCGCCACCCGGGCGGCCGGGGGCGCCCCCCTGGCGACCAGCGCGTCCAGCGCCCGGTGCTGGGCCTCGACCCGCCAGGCCACGTCGGTGTCCTGGCGGACTGCGGTGCGCAGCACCGGGTGCCGGAAGGCGAACCCCGCCGCTGCCGGGGCGGCCCGCAGCAGGTCACGTCGGACCAACCGCCAGGCCGCTTCGGTGGCCACCGGCGTCGGCAGCTGGGCCACCTCGGCGAGCAGGTCCACCGCGCAGGGGGTGTCCAACACGGCGGCGGCCCGCAGGCACACCGCGTCGACCGACGGCAGGCCGGCCCACTCGGCGCGCAGCGTGGCGACCGCCCGGTCGGTCAGCCGGGACGGGCCGGACGGCAGGGCGACAGCCCGGTCGGCGTCGACCGGCAGGGCGACAGCCCGGTCGGCGTCGACCGGCGGGGTGTCGGCGAGCGCCGCGAGGTAGCCGGGATTGCCGCCGGCCCGGTCGTGGCGCTCCGCCAGCTCGGCCGGGTCGGAATCCGGGTACAGCTCGACGGTCTCGGCGGGACTGAGCGGCCCCAGCTCGATCCGGTCCCGGAACCGGCCTGCCGGCACGCCGGGCTCGGGCGGGCCGAACGGCATGACGGTGGCCGTCTGCCGGGGCCGGTAGACCAGGAGCAGCAGCAACGGCACCGGCACCGGGTAGCGCAGCAGGTGGGTCACGAGCCCGGTGGAGGAGGGGTCGGCCCAGTGCAGGTCGTCCAGGACGAGGGCCAGCCCGTCCCGGGCGGCCAGGGTGAGCAGTCGGCGGGCCAGTTGGTAGGTGCGGAACAGGCGCACGTCGAGCGGGCCGGCCTCGCGGGGCACCAGCGCCCCGGCGGCGTCGATCCCTCCGACGGCCTGTCGTCGGGCGCCGGAGCCGGCGGGGTGCAGGGCGCCGAAGGCGTGCCGGAAGACGTGGAACGGAATGTCCTGCTCGGCCTCCACACAGGTGCCGACGGCCCGGGGCAGGGTGGGGGCGCAGCGGTCCAGCGCGGCGTGGACGAGACGGGTCTTGCCGATTCCCGGGTCGCCGACCACTTCGCACGCCACCTGCCTCCCGGTGTGCGTGCTCTCGGTGTACGCGGCCTGGATACGCGCGATCTCCGGGCGCCGCCCGACGAATGGTGGGCCGGACAGCGCATTTTCCAGTCCAGCTGCCATCACGCAGATCACGTGCTTTCCCTGTGACACTCCAATGGGGATTCCCGGGACTATACCCGGGCGGCGGGAAGACGAGGAACATCGATGTCGGCGGGGTGGCCGAACGATTCGCCCCGATGACCGTACGGATGGCGGAATTGGCCGCTTCGGTATCACGACGGTCCTGGAAACCGATTCCGTCGGCAGTTCGCTTCGGATCGCCGGCTATCGCGCCGGATCTGTCGCGGTAATGGTGACCGGTTGTGGATTCTGCTTTTCGCGCGGTTTTCCCGGGTTGGGGATCCGGCGGGACCGGTGGTCAGTTCCACGGCGGCTCCGGGATCAGGCCCGGCCGGCCGCCGGCCGGCGGACCCCGGTGCGGGTCACCGGCCGGTACGGCCGCCGGTCAGGGCGTGGGCCGGGCGACCGGTAGCGCGGCGAGCAGCCGCACCTGCGCCGTCCGCGACTCGTCGATGCGCCGGGCCAGGTCGCGTACCACCGGGGAGACGGCCAGCGCCAGATGGGCACGGGCCAGTTCCGCGGCCTGCCGTTGCTGCGGTGCCAGCACCGCCACCAGAGCGGCGTCGTAACCGGCTACCGGGGTGTCCCGCAACCGGGCCACCGGGTCGGCGTCGCCGGTCGACCCCGGGTGCTCGTGCCGGTGCCCGTCGGGGTCCGGCTGGGCGGCCCGGATCCACTCGCGGGCACGGGCCACCTCGTCGGCCTCGGTCGCCTCCACCGCCGCGACGAGGGTCCGCAGTGCCGGCTGACGGATCCGTTCCGGGGCGACCCGCAGGATGGCCAGGGTGCGTTCCTGGTGGGCCGTCATCGCGTGCAGGAACACCAGGTCGAGCCCGCTGACCGCGGCCGGCGGCCCCGATCCGGTCGCGGCCGGACGCGGCGGGTCGGCCGGGTGGGCGGCGGGCGCGCACCCGGCGAGCGCCAGGCCCACCACGACCAGCGCGACAGCCAGGCACCGTAGCGCCGTCGGACGGGGCGCGGTCGGTCCGCACGCTACGACGGTCGCCCGTCGTCCGCCCCTGCCGAACCCGCCCGACCGCCCCCGCCCCTGCTCGACGACACCCATCGGGACACCCCGACGCGGCCGGGTCAGACCTGGGTCCACAGGGCGGGCACGTAGGGGGGCTCCCAACCGGGGAGGGCGGTGTGCGCCTGCCGGCACCGGTAGCCCACCCCCTGGTAGGTGACCAGGTCACCGACCTGGTAGCTGCGGCCGGCGGCCCAGGTGCCGCCGGCGGTCGGCGCACCGGTCGGGGTGGCCGGCGGCGGGGTGGCGGTGCGGGTCGGGGTCGGGGTCGGGGTGCGGGTCGCGGTGGGGCTCGGGGTCGGTCCGCCCCCGCCGATCTGCACGTCCACGCAGGAGTAGAAGGCGTTGGCGGTGTCGGAGATGTTCCAGACGGCGAGGATCTTCTGTCGACCGGAGAAGCCGGCCAGGCTGACGGTGTGCGCCACGGTGGCCTCGGGTTGCCGACCGCCCCCGTCGACGATCCCGACCCGGGTGCCGCCGATGAAGTACTCCCAGTTGCGGGTGGCGTGCCGGGCGGTGTTCACCCAGGTGAAGGTGACCGTGCTGCCGACCGAGGTGGCCGGCCAGCCCCGGGCGTCGTCGTCGAGGACGGCGAACTGGGTGATCCCGGCGCTGCAACTGCGCAGTCCCTTCACCCCTTCGACACTCTGCGGCTCGTACCGGATCTGGCCGCAGTCCGGCACCTTCCCCTGGGCGCAGAGGGCCTGGCGGCTGGGTGGGGCGGAGACGTAGCCGTGGGCCTGGGCGGGCAACGCGAGGCCCAGCGAGGTGACGACGGCACCTGTCGCCACCAGGGGGACGGTGATGGTTCGACGCATGACGCACTCCTCGACGGTCGAGCCGGTCCGGACGTGCCCGGTGGACCTCGGGTGGTCCCGGGCCGTCCGACGACCCCGCACCCGGTCGGATCGGATCCACCTCGGAACGATTGCCATCACGGTAAATTAAAGTTTGTTAACAGTAAAGCGTCCTTACGAATTTTCTCCGTTCGGCCGGTGGACACCGGGGAGCCGACCACCCGCGAGGGCGGCCGAGCCTAGCCGTCGAGGCGCAGCAGGCAGCGCGGGTCCTGCACCGTCGTCGGCCGCTGCCGACGGGCCAACGCCTTGAGCAACGACTCCCGCAGCGGCAGGTCGAAGAGTTCCGCCGAGTCGCCCGGCAGGTCGACCAGGCTGGGGCAGGACACCCGCGACCTGATCTGGTCGTTGGCGACGATCTCCACCCCGCCCCGGTCGGACAGTACGGTGGTCGACTCGTCGTCCGTCGAGACGACGTACCCGCGTAACTGGCGGGTCGGCGGGTCGGTGTCCGGATCGTTCGGGGCCGGTGACCCCGACGGGGCGGGGGTGGGCGGCGCGGCCGTCGGCACCGCCACCTGGATCGCGGTGGACGGCAGGATCGGCGTGCTCACCACCGCGTACAGCACGCCCAGCGTGAGAAGGACGGCCAGCAGGGCCGCGGCCCGGACGAAGGCGGCCACCTGCCCCGGACGCAACGGTCCGGTGGCGCGGGTGAGCAGCAGTACGGCCGGCCAACCGGCGATCAGGGCGAGAACCTCCTCCCCCTCGGCGAGAGCCGCCCCGACGGCCGCCCCGACGACTACGACGTAGAGCGGCAGGCCCACCGCCACCCAGCCGCGACCCGGCCGGCGGCCACCGACCCGGCCGGCGGCCCCGCGCCGACCGACGACCCGCAGCGCCAATGCCCAGGCCGGGACGAACACCAGCGGGGTGCTGGCCGCGGCGGCCAGGATGCTGCCCCACACCGCCCATCCCGGTGCCCGGTCCGTCCAGCGGGCCACCGCGTACCGGTCCCGCAGCCGCCGCCGGTCGGCGCCGTCGACCGCCGCCCCGAGCACCATCGCGCCGATGGTGAAGACCAGGGCGGGCAGAGCGGGGAAGACCCACACCACGGAGAGGCTCACCGCGGCGAGGAAATTGATCGGGTTGATGCTCTGCGCCAGCATCAGGGTGAACTGGCGGTCACCACCGGACTGGATCCACAGGTACAGCGCGGAGACCGCGACCGGCACACCGACCAGCAGCGACCACACCCCCGGCGCGGCGCCGCCCGGCCCCGGCTCGCCCGCCGGGGTGTCCCCGACGCCGGCCGGCCGGCGGGTGACCGTCCGCCCCGACGTGCGGCGGCGTCGCCGGTGTGCCAGCGTCCGCCCCCGGCGGGACCTCCCCGCCACCACGGGCGACACCGCCGCCGGCAGGCCGACGATCCCACCCGTGCCGTCCTGCCCGTCACTGCCGTCGCGCAGCAGCCGCCCCGGCGCGTACGGCTGCGAGCCGGCGAACCCCGCCTTGCGCAGGGTGGCGTCCATCGCCTTCTCCCAGGCCCCGGACTTCTTCTTCCGCAGGCTGGCCACCAGGAACGAGTCGACCAGAGCCTTCAGCGCGGGATCGTCGCGGGCCACCCCGATGCCGTACGCGATCGTCGCCATGCCGGGGAACGGGACCACCTTCCACCCCCGTCCCGCGGCCCAGACCAGGCCACGCAGCAGGATCTCGTCACCGACCACCGCGTCGGCCCGGTCGGCGCTGACGGCGGCGAGGCAGCGCCGCAGATCCGGGGCGAGCAGCAGCGGGTGCCCCGACCGCGCGGCGTCGGCCGCGGCGGCGGAGCCCGGCACCACGCACAGGCGACCCGGCTCCGAGCCGGGTGGCCAGCCGGTACGGGTGGCCATCACGGTCTCGCCGATCAGGTAGGGGCCGGCGAACTCGACGACCCGTTGCCGCTCCGCGGTGATCACCAGGCCGCCGAGGAGGACGTCGACCCGACCCGAGGTCAACGCGTCCAGCCGCTCCGTCGACTCCAGCGGCACGAACTCGGCGGAAACCCCGATCGACCGGGCCAGGAAGGTGGCCAGGCTGGCGTCGAAGCCGGTGAACTGCTTCTGGGCGTCCGGGTCCTTGGTGCCCGGGTCCTTGACCGGCGTGCTCAGCAGCGGTTGGTCGGCCAACACCCCCACCCGCAGCTCGCGACCGGCGATCGAGGACCGCCGCAGGTAGTCCGCGATGGTGGGGCTCTTCGACGCTACCAGGGAGAACGCGGCGGTGGAGACGGCCACCAGCGCCAGGGCGAGGAACGGACCGGTGCCGCGCCACGGATCCCTCCGACCGGACAGACGGCGGGCGCGCAGACGCATGGCACCATCCCGGCGGGTGACGAGCGGCAGCGGACCGGCCGCGATCGGTTCTCCGAACCTGTCCACATCGGAGTCGTCAGTCAGATCATCAGGCGGTCGATCCGCCCGCATCCCCCGGTCGGCCACATCGGCTGTCGGCAACCGGACCCGGTCGCACCGGTCGTCCTCCCCGTGGCAGCGCACCGCCACCGGCCGGTCGTACGGCGTCCGGCCCGGACCCGGTGTCCGACCGGGCGGGCAGGGGCAACGGCCCGCCGGGTTCCGACCGGCAACCAGCCGCGCGGTCGGGTGGCCGGGCCGGCGAATGCCGACGGTCAGGGCCGGTCGAGGGCGTCGACCACGGTGGTCACCACGTCGGCGAGCAGCCGCTCGTCCAGTGGCTCCGCCACCGCGACCACCGAGACGGCGACCAGGTTGTGCCCGACCCGTACCAGGACGAGGACGCTGGCGCCGGTGATCCGGCTCCGACCGCCGCCGACCGCCAGGGCGTAGTCGACCCGCCAGGACTGTTCGCCCAGCGCGGGGACGGGCCGACCCCCGACGGTGAACCGCACCCCGCCGGCGGTGAACCGTCGACAGGCGGTCCGGGCGGCCTCGGCGGCGGCGAACACGGCCCCGGGCACCGGCTCGGCGTACGAGGTGACGTCGACGGCCACCGTGGTCGAGGCGATGCCGAGCCGGCCGGGCGGGGTGGCGTACCTGGCCTCGCCCCGGGCACGTTCCCCCGACCGGAGCCGGTCGAGGTATCCGCTGCGGGCCAGGGGGCGGCAGTCGGCGGGCTCGATCGGGTCGTCGCCCTCGGGGGTGACCGGTCGGGTCACCCAGGACCCCGGCAGCGCCGACCGGGCGGCCCGGCTGACGGCCCGCGCCTCGGCGGTGGTGAGCCGCCTTCCCGGGACGGACGAGGTGCCGGACGCCGGGCCGACGGCAGTCGGCCGGCCGGGCGGCGTCCCGCCCGGCGAGGTCGGCAGGGCCGGCGGGGCCGCCGCGGTCGGCTGGGACCGTGGCACGGACGGTGTGCCGGCCGCCGGCAGCGGCACCCGGGTGCCGGGCACCCCCGGCCCGAGCGCCAGCAGCGTCAGCGTCACCGTGGTCAGCGCCACCACCGGCGGCAACGACCGTGCCGGCACCGGCCACCGGCGGCGGTCGACCCGGCCGGGCCGGGACAGCAGCAGGAACGGCACGCCGAGGGCGGTCAGGTACAGCAGCCAGACCAACGGGTTGCCCACGGTCAGCCGGAACGCCGGTCCGTCGGCGGAGCGGCCGGCCAGCACCGCGTCGAGGTACTGGAGCAGCGCGGACCCGAGGGTCGTCGCCACCGCGGCGGGCAACGCCCGGCCGAGCCGGTCCGCCATGCCCCAGGTGATCGGGCCGGACCCGGCCGGGCCGCACCCGGACGCGGTGTCGGGTGAGGAGGCGGTGGCTGCGGGGCCGGGGTCGGTCGCGGACCCGGCCGCAGTGCCCGCGCCGGTCCCTGATCGCGGGCGGGTCGCGGTCGCCAGCAGGACGACCCCGCCGGCCAGGGCGGTGAGCAGCCAGCGGGCCTGCGCGTCGGCCACCGCCTCGTCGAGGCTGCCGGGCGGGGCGAGCCGGAGCTGCCCGACGGCACCACCCGTGCAGACCAGCACGGCGACCGCGACCACCCGGACCCGCGTCGACCGGGCCACCCGACGGACCCTGGTGACGGCGGACCGGCGGCCGTTCGGCGGCCCGCCGGTCGGCCGACGCCCGGTCAGGCTCCGCAGGGCGAGCAGCGCCGGCAGCCCGAGGGCGGGCAGCAGCCAGCCGGTGGCGGGCAGGTCGTAGGCCAGCCAGCTCCGGACCAGGTCGGGGTCGTGCCACAGCGGAGGGAGCCCGGGTACCGGCCACAGCACCGCGACCGTCACGCCGAGGGCGCTCGCGTACCCGGCGAACCACCACCGGGCACCCGACCGGGCGAGTGCCGCCGCGACGAGCACGCAGAGCCCGACCGCGCCGGCACCGAGCACCGCCGTCACCACGGCGAAGGCCAGGCTCGCGGTGGCCCCCCGGTCGAGGAAGAGGTCAGCACCGCCGGGCAGGGGCAGCCAGGCGGTGCCGAGGGTCGCCACGAACAGGCCGACGCCCGTCCCGGCGACCGGTCGCCACCAGCCGACCGTCGCCCCGGACCGGCGGGCCGTGGCCGCCCGGCGGCGCAGCGACGGCAACAGCCCGCCGACGATCAACACCGCGCCGACCCAGACGTCGACCAGCCGGGGCAGCCAGCCCAGCGCCGGATAGTGCCCGTTCATGACGAGTTCGTGGACGGCGGCCATGGTCACCACCGCCACCGCGCCGACCGCCACCCCCTGGACCAGCTCGCCGGCCCGCCGGTCGGCCGGCTCCCGCAGCGAGCGGATCCGTTCCGCCGCGGTCGGATGCCGGGCGAACAACCGACGCCACAGCGCCGGCGACCGCCGGTCGACGCCGACGCCGACGCCGACGCCGGAGCGCAGCAGGGCGGTCAGCGCCCCGGCCGGGCCGCCGGCCGCCGCGTACCGGTCCGCGGCACGTTCGCGCGCCCGCAACAGCGCCGCCGCCAGCACAGCGACCAGGCCGGCCAGCAGCCCGGCCCGCAGGAACGCACCGGCGACGACCGCGTTCGGTCCGAACGCGCCGATCTCCAGCAGGCCGCCGACGGCGACCGCCGGCAGCGGCAGCCAGACGAGGGCCCGGACGGCGGCCACCCACGTCACGTCCCGCGCCCGGACATGCGCCAGTTCGTGCCGCACCACCGGGTCGAACCGGTGCGGATCCCGGTACGCCACGGCGAGCCCGACCGGGAGGACGACGGTCGGCCGCCGGCCGACGAGACCGACGGTGAAAGCCTGCCGGACCGGTGGGCCGGCGATCAGCAGGCGCGGCCGGTCCCGGCCGGTCAGCTGCTCGGCGGCGCAGAGCGCGCCGAACCGCCGCGCCGCCGCCTCGACGGTGAAGCGGCCACGATGGCGGCGCAGTCGCCACAGGTCGGCCGCTGGCACCGCCACCAGCAGCACCGCCGCGCCGGCCAGCACGACGGCGACCGCGACGAGCAGCACCAGTGCCCGCTGGCGGGCCGGTGCGGCCAGGCAGTCGGTGAACCCGGGCGGCACCGGGTTCGCGGCGGTCGCCCCGGAGGCCCGCTCACAGGCGGCGAAGGCCACCGCCCAGGGCAGGCTGCGGGACCGGTCGGCGAGGAAGTACAGGTCCCCCGCACCGACGCCGACCGCACCGAGGGCCGCCACCACGAGCAGGTACCACCAGCCCAGCCGTTCCGGTACCGCGGCGGGATCCCGGCGGAACGCACCGACCGGCCCGGCGTCGACGGACCCCGCCCCGGATGCCCCGGCCGGGTCGGTGGCGGTCATCCGGCCGGAGAGGGCGGTCGGGTGTCGGCCGGGTCGGTGGCGGTCATCCCACCACACCGCCCACAGGGGACGGTCGGGTTGCCGGCCGGCTCGGTCACCGGTCGTCCGACGTGACCGTCGCGCCGACCGCGGCGTCGGCGAGCAGGTCGGCCGCCTCCGGGGTCAGACCCAGCGCGAGCGCGTGTCGCCGGCACGCCGCCCGCAGCCGGGCCGCCTGCTCGGCGGTCAGCTCCAGCGGCTCCGTCGGCGACGGCGCCGCGGCCGGCGGGGCGGTCTCTGCCTGCCGTATGGCGGGCGGGGCGTCAACGGCCTGCCGTACGGCGGGCGGGGTGGTGTCTGCCTGCCGCGCGGCGGACGCCGGGTCGTCCGCCGGCCCGGCGGCCGCGGGGGTCGACCCCGAGCCAGCCGGCGGCGTCGGGTCAGCGCGTCGGCGGCGGCGACGCCAACCGGCGCGGATCCCGGCCCCGATCCCGGTCGCCCCGAGGACGAGCACCTCGCTGCTGGCGGCGGCGACCGCCTGGAGGAACAGTTCGCTGACCAGTGAGGTGTCGATGCCGAACCCGACCGCGCTGCCCGGTGCCCGGGAGGTGCGGGCGGGACGTGCGCCGCCGGTACGCCAGTCGACGGCGACCGTGTCGAAGACCTCCAGCTCCTCGGGTGCGTACCGGGTCACGGCCGTCCGGGCGGCGTCAACGACGAGGACGGCGAACTGCGGGGGAAGATCGGGCACCGGTCCATTTTCGCGCTGTCGGGCAAGCCGACAGCAGCCGACGGTCAGGAATCGGTCAGCCGGCGAGGCGGGACGGGCCGGGCAGCGCAACGGGCCGACGTCAGGCGGTCGGGCGGGTCGGGTCAGGCGAGGCGGGACGCGTCGGGTGGGACGGGCGAGGCGGCGGGGCGGATTAGTCGGGTGGGGGCACCAGCACGATGCGGCCGGCGGCAGTGCCGGCCCGCTGGTCGTCCCAGGCCTCCGCCGCCTCGGCCAACGGCCGTACCTGGTGGGCGACGGTCAGCCGGCCGGCGGCGGCGTGCCCGGCCACCAGGGTGATCGCCGTCGCGCGTTCGGCGGCGGTCAGCTCGTTGTTGGTGTAGCCCAGGATCCGCAGCGATCCGCCGCGCAGGGTCGCCGAGTCGATCGGCGCGGTCGGCGCGGCCGAGCCACCGAGGTTGACCAGCCGCCCGCCCGGGGCCAGGGCGCGCAAGGCCGCCGCCGCCGGCACCCCGAACAGGGGGTCCAGCACCAGGTCCACCGGGCCGTCGGCGGCCTGCCGGAAACGCCGGGCCAGGGTCTCCGGCTCGTCGTCGGCGGTGAGCCGGACCACCGCGTCCGCGCCGGACCGGCGCGCGGAGTAGACGGCGGCGTCGGACCGGCAGGCGGCCACCACCCGCCCCGCCCCGGCGAGCCGGGCGAGCTGCACCGCCGCCTGGCCGACCGCGCCACCGGCGGCCAGCACCAGCACCACCTCGCCGGGGCGCAGGCCACCGCGCAGGGTCAACGCCGCCCACGCGGCGACCGCCGAGAGCCCGAGGGCCGCCACCAGCCGGTGGTCGGCCCCCGGTGGCAGGGGCACCGGGTCGGTCGCGGGGACCACCGCGTACCCGGCCAGGCTGCCGTCGCCGGGGGCCATCCCGGCCCGGGTCGGGAACCAGACCGGGGTGCCGTCGTCCAGCGTGCCGACGCCCTGCACGCCGGGGACGTACGGCAGGGCCGGGGCGCCCAGATAGGAGGTACCCGAGGCGCAGAGCAGGTCCAGCGGGGTCAGCGGCGCGGCGGTGACCCGTACCGACACCTCGCCCTCGGCCGGGACCGGGCGGGGGCGCTCGACCACGACGGGCGGCTCGCCGTGACCGGTGACGACGACGGCGGGCATCGACGCCGCAGCGGACACCGGCGCGCCGTCCGGGCCGGCGGTCGCCGACGCGGCAGCGGGACCGGCCGTCGGCGGCGTGTCGGCGGGGTCGGCGGTCATCAGGTGGCGATGTCGGGGTAGGGCAGCGAGAAGTGGGCCAGCCGCAGGCCGTACTGCTTCTGGTAGGCCATCGGCTCGGGGTGGTCCCGCTCGAACATGGCGATGAACAGGGTGAGTGTCAGGAACGGGTGCGCACCGAGGGCGAAGAGCCGGACGTGGTCGTGGGTGGCCAGCGCGTCGCGTTCCTCGTCGGTGAAGCGCAGCCAGGTGGACGCCTCACCGGCGTGGCAGTTCAGCACGGCGTTGGCGCGTTCGGCCTCCCACCAGGTCACCGTCGCGTGCGGGTCGGTGCGGTAGCGCTCGACCAGTTCCGGGTCGCGGTCGACGGTGTAGAGGAACTTGTCGACCAGGTAGCGGCTCATGCCGGCGCTCCGTTCGGGTACCAGGTGAAGTACGCCTCCATGGTGTGGAACAGGTCCAGGGTGTCCACGTGGTCGGCCTTGGCGCCCGCGCCGGCCACCCCCATCATCAGCATGAAGTCCATGAAGCCGTGGGTGGCGTTACCGGGGGCGTGCAGGCTGTCCAGGGTCACCTCGGACAGGCAGCCGTCGAGGTCGCCGTTGGCGATCCACTCCACCGCCCGGCGGTCGAACTCCGGGTCCGGCCCCTGCGGGCCGAACTGGCGCGGTCCGCCCAGTTCCAGCGACAGGTGGCCGGTACCGATGACGGCCACGCGCAGGTGGCTGGGCCAGCTCTCGACGATCTCCCGGATGGCCGCGCCGAGCTGCACGAACCGTTTCGGCTGCGGCAGCGGCGGGGCGAAGATGTTGGTGTAGATCGGCACGATCGGCAGGTCCGCCTCGGGCCGCAGCGTGATGATCGGGCAGGTGATGCTGTGGTCGATCCGCAGCTCGTTGCTGAAGGCCAGGTCGAACCCGGCGTCCAGGCCGGCGCGCAGCACGTGGGCCGACAGGTCCTCCTGGCCGCGCAGCAGCATCCGGGGCAGGCCGAACTCGCGTTCCTCGTTGTACCAGTTGGCGTCGTAGAACGGGGCCTTGCCGACCAGGAACTGCGGCATGTTGTCCAGCCAGAGCTGGTGGAAGTGGTCGGAGCCGACCATCACCAGCACGTCCGGATTCGCCCGGGTGAGGGTCTCCCGGAACGCGAGGATCTTGCGGGCCCACTCGTCGGCGAACGGGGGCCGGTCCTCGCCGGTGGCGGTGGTGGCGCGGTAGTAGAACGGATGGTGGGTGGAGGCGATGACCGCGACGACCTGGGCCATGGCCGCTCCTCTCGCAGACGGTGGAGGTTGGGGGGATCAGTCGGCGTCGTCCGGCACGTACCGGGCGTTGCGGTCGACGGTCTGGTAGATGTCCATGCCGAGCGGGCGGCGGCGCTCCTCGGCGAGGTGGCCGAGCAGGCCGGCGGTCCGGGCCAGCAGGGCGAAGCCGCGCAGCAGGTCGATCGGCAGGCCGAGGTCGGCCAGGGCCGCGCCGCACACCCCCGCGCCGTTGAGCGGCAGGGTGCGGCCGAGCACCTGCGGGTGGACCCGGCCGATCGCCTCGAACAGCCGCAGGTGCGGCCCGCGCAACCCCTCCTGCTCGGCGATCGCGATCAGCACCGGGGTGCGCGGGTCGGTCTCCTTGTGCACCGGGTGGCCGAGGCCCGGCACCAGACGCCTGTCGGCGCGGGCGGCGCGCACCGCGTCCAGGGCGACGGCGTCCCAGCCGGCATCGTCGGTGGGCAGGTCGGTGACACCGGCGAGGGTGTCGGCCAGGAACCGGCCGCAGTCCTCGGTGACACCGAGGAAGCGGGAGCCGCCGCCGAGCAGACCGGCGGCGATCGCGCCCTGCAACGCCTCCGGGGCGCTGAGGTACGTCAGCCGGGCGGCGATCGCGGTGGGGGTGAAGCCGTGGTCGGCCAGGGCCACCAGGACGGTCTCGAAGACGCGCACCTCGCCGGGGCCGGGGCGACGCCCGGCGACCAGCCAGAACGCCAGTTCGCCGAAGCCGACCCGGCCCATCAGGTCGCCGGCCAGGTCCTGGCCGAGCAGCCGGATGGTGGTCGGGTCGGAGGTGCCGATCGAGGTCGGGAAGTCTAGCTGCCGGTCAGCCACGCGCGGATCTCCTCGCCGTGTTCGTCGAGCGCGGGCGGCGGGGTGCCGTACCGCGCGGGGGTGTCCGAAAGGGTGATCGGGTGCCGGATGCCGGGCACCGCGGCGGCGCCCTCGCCGACGGTGACCACCGGGTCCAGCCCGAGGCGTTCGGCGAGGGCGACCCCGCCGTCGATGGTGTTGATCGGGGCGCAGGGCACCCCGGCGGCCATCAGGTCGGTGAACCACTCGTCGCGGGTACGGCGGCGCAGCCGCTCGACCAGCAGCGGGCGTAGCGCCTCCCGGTTGGCGGTGCGGTCCTGGTTGCGGGTGAACCGGGGGTCGTCGACCAGTTCCGGCAGGTCGAGCACCTGGCAGAGCCGGCGGAACTGTCCGTCGTTGCCGGCGATGACGATCAGCTCGCCGTCGGCGACGGGCAGCGGCTCGTACGGGAAGAGGCTGGGGTGGGCGTTGCCCATCCGGAACGGCACCACCCCGCCCGCGACGTAGCCGCTGCTGTGGTTGACCAGCCCGGACAGCGCCGAGGAGAGCAGGTTCACCTCGACGTGCTGGCCGCGCCCGGAGTCGTGCCGGTGGTGCAGGGCGGCGAGGATGCCGATCGACGCGTGCAGCCCGGCCATCACGTCGAACACGGAGATGCCGGCCCGGTAGGGCGGGCCGTCCGGGTCGCCGGTGAGGCTCATCAGCCCGGAGATCGCCTGCACCATCAGGTCGTAGCCGGGGTAGCCCGCGCCCGCGCCGGTGCCGAACCCGCTGATCGAGGCGTAGACCACCCGGGGGTTGCCGGCGGCGACGGTGTCGTAGTCCAGCGCGAAGCGGCGCAGCCCGCCGGGCTTGAAGTTCTCGATCAGGACGTCGGCCCGGGCGGCCAGCCGGTGGGCCACGGCGAGGTCGTCGGGGTCCTTCAGGTCGAGCGCGATGGACCGCTTGTTGCGGTTGATGCCCAGGTAGTAGGTGGAGACGTCGTCGCGGACCGGGGGCATCCAGGTGCGGGTGTCGTCGCCGCCCGGCCCCTCCACCTTGATCACTTCGGCACCGAGGTCGGCCAGCAGCATGGTGGCGTACGGCCCGGCGAGGATGCGGGAGAAGTCGGCGACCACGACGCCGTGCAGCGGACCGGTCCTACCCGGTGTCTCCTCCGGCATGACCCACCCCTCACGTTGACCGTCAGGCGGACGATTGTCCGCCAAATCAGTTTCCCGACGAGCCCGCAGCACGTCAACCACCCCGAGGGAATTCCCGGGAAACTCCCAGCTATAAGCCCTAGAAAACCAACTGCCACCCGGCGGTAATGTGCTCTTGACATGGCCGGTGACCGGGAACACACTGGCGAAACCTGAACTGACCGTAGAGCGGACAGTCGTCCGCGAGCACCCCGAACGGAAGTGGCGGCGATGAGTGCGAACGAGGGGCGGACACCGGCGGCCGACCGACCGGTGGTGTTCCGCAACGGCCTGGTGCTGACCATGGACGACACCCACACGGTGCTCCCCCGCGCCGACGTGCTGGTGGTCGGCGACCGGATCGCCGCCGTCGGTGCGGAGCTGGCCGTACCGGAGGGCACCCTGGAGATCGACGCGGCCGGCGGCATCGTCATGCCCGGCATGATCGACACCCACCGGCACATGTGGCAGACCGCGATGCGCGGCTACGGCGCCGACTGGACGCTCACCCAGTACTTCGTCTGGTACTACCTGGAGTCCGGCAAGCTGTTCCGCCCCGAGGACGTCTACGCCGGCAACCTGCTCGCCGCCATCGAGGCGATCGACGCCGGGGTCACCACCACCGTGGACTGGTCACACGGCCTGCAGACCCCGCAGCACGCCGACGCCGCCGTCGACGCCCTGGAGGCGGTGCCGGGCCGGTTCGTGCTCGCCTACGGCAACCTGCAACAGGGACCGTGGGAGTGGGCCACCACCCCCGAGTTCCGCGACTTCGTCACCCGACGCATCCACGGCCGGGGCGACCGGCTCGGCTTCCAGATGGCCTTCGACGTCACCGGCGACCCGGCCTTCCCCGAGCGGGCCGCCTTCGAGGTGGCCCGGGACCTCGGCGTGCCGGTCACCACCCACGCCGGGGTGTGGGGGGCCACCAACGACGACGGCATCCGGCTGATGCACGAGCACGGCTTCATGACCGACTCGACCGTCTACGTGCACGCCGCCACCCTCAACCGCGACTCGTACCACCGGATCGCGGCCACCGGCGGCTCGGTCTCGGTCTCCACCGAGAGCGAGCAGAGCGCCGGCCAGGGCTACCCGCCCACCTGGCAGCTCCGTCAGCACGACATCCCGGTCTCGCTGTCCATGGACACCAGCGTCTGGTGGAGCGGTGACCTGTTCTCCGCGATGCGCGCCACGCTGAGCGCCGACCGGTCCCGGGAGCACCTCGAGGCGCACGGTCGACAGGAGACCGTCACCCACTGCCACCTGCGCGCCGAGCAGGTGGTGGAGTGGGCCACCCGGGGCGGCAGCCGGGCACTCGGCCTCGACCACCTCGTCGGCGCCCTCACCCCCGGCCGCAAGGCGGACGTGGTGCTGATCAAGAACGACCGGTCGCCGGTGATGTTCCCGATCCTGCACCCCTACGGCCACGTGGTGTTCCAGGCCCAGCGTGGCGACGTGCACACCGTGCTGGTCGACGGCAGGGTGGTCAAGCACGAGCACCGACTGGTCGACGTCGACCTCGCCGCCGCCCGCGCCGCCGTGGAACGCACCGTCGAGCACCTCACCGGCACCATGGGCGTCGACGCGTGGGAGAAGGGGATGAACCCGGACGTCCCCGAGACGGCGGTGCTGGACAACCCGTACACCTACACCCAGTGGGACGCCGGCTCGGCGCAGTGGAAACAATAGCCGTCCGACCACCCGGCGGGTGACCACCCGCCGGGCCGGGCAGCCAGCGAAGGGACTCCATGGGGCGCGAGACCGGATCCGACTTCATCGAGGCGCTGGCGCGCGGCCTCGAGGTGCTGCGCTGTTTCCGTCCGGGCCAGCCCACGATGACGCTCAGCGAGATCGCGGCGGTGACCGGGCTGGCCCGCCCCACCGTGCGGCGCATCCTGCTCACCCTGGAGGAGCTGGGCTACGTCCGGGCCGCCGACCGGGGTTTCGCGCTCACCCCCCGGGTGCTGGAGCTGGGCGTGGCGTACGTCAACTCGTTGGGCGTCTGGGACGTCGCCCGCCCGCACATGCGGCAGCTGGTGACCGAGACCGGCGAGTCGACGTCGCTGGCCCAGCTCGACGGCAGCGACATCGTCTACGTGTGCCGGGTGGCGGTACCCAAGATCGTCACGCTCGCGGTGACCATCGGCACCCGCTTCCCGGCCGTGGCCACCTCGATGGGCAAGGTGCTGCTGGCCGCCCTCACCCCGGCGGAGCTCACCGCCGTGCTGGCCGTCCCGGGCCGCTCCGGCATCGACGCCCGCTGGCGGCCGGACCGCGACGAGCTGGACCGGGAGCTACGCGAGGTACGGGCGCGTGGCTGGGCCCTGGCCGACCAGGACCTGGCCGCCGGCATCCGGTCGGTCGCCACCGGGGTCCGCGACGGCGACGGCCGGGTGGTGGCCGCGCTCAACGTCACGGTGCACGCCGCGGAGACCTCGCTGGAGCGGCTCACCGACGAACACCTGCCCCGCCTGCTGCGCACCGCCGCCGAGATCAGTCGGGACTGGGCGCGGCTCGACACCGTGCCGATGACCGTGCAGCCGCCCGCGGGCCGCCCGGACTGAGCCGGGACACGGCGGACGACGGCGGGGCTCAGCCGGACGGGGGGCGGACCGACGCGGGACGGTCGTCGGCGATGGCGGGGAAGACCTGCTCGACGATGGTCAGCAGGGTGGTGGTCAACAGCAGGTGCACCTGGGACCGGTCCAGGGTGCCCCGCTGGAGCCACTCCCGGGCGGTCGAGGTGGCCAGCCCGCCGTACGCCCGGATCATGCCGCGCAGCTCCGTGCGGTGGGTGGTCACGTCGGCCAGCCCCACCGCGACGAGCACGCTGTCCGCCGCGACCTCCTCGGCCCCGGCCAGCACCAGGGCGACGTCGGGGTCGTGACCCATACCCCCGGCGGTCACGGCGGCCAGCCAGGAGCCGCGGTGCCGGGAGACCACGTCGAGGAACCAGGTGACACTGGCGTCGACCCGGGTCCGCAGGTCCCCGGCGGGCAGCCGGGCGACGGCCACCTCGGGAACGGTCACCATCACCCGGACGACCTCGAGGTAGAGCTGCTTCTTGGTGCCGAAGTAGTGGTTGACCAGGCCACGGGCCACCCCGGCCGCGCGGGCGATGTCGGTGGTCGACACGTCCGCGTAGGGACGCTCGCCGAACAGCCGGACCGCGCAGGCGAGGATCTGGCCCCGCCGGGCGTCGGGCTCCAGCCGCCGTCGCCGGGGTGCGGTGTCAACGCTCACCCGGCGACCCTACCGGCCGCCCGGTGGGGCGGGATCCAGGTCGGGGCCGGTCCCGCCAGCCGGGCGGGCCGGGCGACCGGCGGCGCGGCTGTCCCGTCGCGCGCGGGCCGACCGGTCCGCCGCGCGGGCCGACCACCCCGCCGCCTCCTCGATGATCAGGACTCGTTGACACATCGCCAACACGACGTGAGGGTGTAACCATGCCGACGCCCGGACTCGACCACTACACCTCCCCCTGGCGCGAGCCCGAGCACGACGACCTCGCCGACCTGGCCCGGGACTTCTTCACCCGGGAGGTGCTGCCGCACACCGAACGGCTGCTGGCCCAGGGCCACCCGGACCGTGACCACTACCGGCGGGCCGGCGAGCTGGGCCTGCTCGGTCTCTCCGTCCCCGAGGAGTACGGCGGCGGGGGCGGCGGCTTCAGCCACGAGGCGGTGCTGCTGCACGAACAGGCGCACGCCGGGGAGAGCACCCTCGGCCTCGGTGTGCACAGCGGCATCGTCACCGGTTACCTGGTCGCGTACGGCAGCGCGGAGCAGAAACGGCGCTGGCTGCCCGGACTGTGCCGGGGGGAACTGGTCGGGGCGATCGCGATGACCGAACCCGACGGCGGTTCCGACCTCCAGGCGATGCGGACCCGGGCCGTCCGCGACGGCGACGACTACCTGGTCACCGGGGCCAAGACGTTCATCAGCAACGGCGGTCTCGCCGACCTGGTCGTCCTGGCCGTCAAGACCGACCCGCGGCAGCGGGCCGCCGGCATCTCGCTGCTGGTCTGCGAGGTCGGCGGCGACCCGGAGGGTTTCCGGCGCGGCCGGCTGCTGTCGAAGATCGGGCTGCACGGCAACGACACCGCCGAGCTGTTCTTCGACGGTCTGCGGGTGCCGGCGGCCCACCTGCTGGGCGACGCCGAAGGGCTCGGCTTCGGCCAGATGATGCGGCAACTGCCCCAGGAGCGCCTGGTGATCGGCGTGTCAGCGGTCGCGGCGATGCAGCGGGCGGTGGAGCTGACCACCGCGTACGTCAAGGAACGCACCGCCTTCGGCAGGCCGCTGATCGACCACCAGAACACCCGGATGGTGCTGGCCGAGTGCGCCACCCGTACCCGGGTCAGCCGGGTCTTCCTCGACGACTGCATCAGCCGGCACGACCGGGGCGAGCTGGACGTGGCCACCGCGGCGATGGCGAAGGCCTGGCTCACCGAGGGGCAGTGCGAGGTCGTCGACCGCTGCCTGCAACTGTTCGGCGGCTACGGCTACACCACCGAGTACCCGATCGCCCGGATGTACGCCGACGCCCGGGTGCAGAAGATCTACGGCGGGACCAACGAGATCATGAAGGAGCTGATCGCCCGTGCCCTCTGACGCCGACGCGCCCGCCGCCGGGCCGCTGGCCGGGGTGCGGGTGGTGGAGCTGGCCAGCCTGGCGCCGGCGCCGTTCGGCTGCATGGTGCTGGCCGACCTCGGCGCGGACGTGGTGCGGGTCGACCGGCCGGGCGGTCCCGGCCCGGGGCGACTGGCCGCCCCGTCGACCGGTCCGCTGCACCGTGGCCGCCGGGTCACCGCGCTGGACCTGCGGTCCCCCGCCGGGCTGGCCGACCTGCTGAGCCTGGTCGAGCGGGCCGACGTGCTGGTCGAGGCGTACCGGCCGGGGGTGGCCGAACGGCTCGGGCTCGGCCCGGGCGTCTGCCGGGAGCGCAACCCCCGCCTGGTGTACGCCCGGCTGACCGGCTGGGGTCAGGACGGCCCGCTGGCCGCCCGCGCCGGGCACGACATCGACTACATCGCGGTGGCCGGCGCGCTGGAGCCGCTGGGTCGCGCCGGTACACACCCGCACGCCCCGCTGAACCTGCTCGGCGACTTCGCCGGGGGCGGGATGCTGCTCGCCACCGGTGTGCTGGCCGCCCTGCTGGAACGGGAACGCTCCGGCCTCGGCCAGGTCGTCGACGCCGCGATGGTCGACGGGTCGGCGCTGCTCACCGCGTTCCTGCACGGGATGCTCGCCGCCGGCCGGTGGTCCGCGCCGCGCGGCGGCAACCTGCTCGACGGCGGTGCGCCGTTCTACGACACCTACCGCACCGCCGACGACCGGTTCGTGGCGGTGGGCGCGTTGGAGCCGGCGTTCTACGCCGCGCTGCTGACCGGGCTGGGCCTGGCCGACGATCCGGGGCTGCCCGCCCAGTACGACCCGGACGGCTGGCCGGAGCTGCGCCGCCGGTTCACCGCCCGGTTCGCCGCGCACACCCGCGACGAGTGGACGGCGGTCTTCGCCGACCTCGACGCGTGTGTCGCGCCGGTGCTCGCCCCCGCCGAGGCGCACCGTCACCCGCACAACGCCGCCCGGGGTACCTTCGTCGAGGTGGGGGGCGAGGTGCAGCCGGCGCCGGCGCCCCGGTTCGCCCGGACACCGCCCCGGCCGCCCCGCCCGGCCCCGGACCCGACGGAACCGCTGGACGTCGCCACCATCCTCGACACCTGGCCGGCCCACCCGTGACCGGTGGCCCGACCGTCGGCACACCCTGACCGGCGCGGGCCGGTCCGGCACGGCCGTCGGTGACCGGCGGGGCCGGCCGCTGACGACAACAGCGTCGCCGACCCGACCACCGCCGGACGGCGGGAACACTGTCCCGGTCCGGCGGTCGGCCCACCCTGGTACGGGCCGGGGACGGATTGCCACGTATTCAAATAGGTCGATATGGTGCAGGCGGGAAGCGTCCGTCCCGGCGTCCCACCCACCCCGAGGGAGTCCCATGCCACCTGCCACCCCCATCCGAGGTGCCCGTCCACGGCGGCCCGGCCTGCTGGCCGTCGCCACCCTCGCCCTGGTCGCCGCCGCCACGACCGTCGCCCCGCCGGCGGCCACCGCGGCCACCGTCGACACCGGGGCCAGCTACGTGCTCGTCAACCGCAACAGCGGCAAGGCGATGGACCTGTACGACTGGTCCACCGCCGACGGCGCCCCGGTCAAGCAGTACACCCGTAACGACCTCGCCGTGCAGCAGTGGCGGTTCGTGGACGTCGGCAGCGGCTATTACCAGATCCGCTCCGCGCACAGCGGCAAGGTCCTCGAACTGCCCAACGCCGTCGACGGCACCCCCCTGGTGCAGAACCCGGCGGTCAGCGGCAACACCCGGCAGCACTTCCGGCTCGTCGACTCCGCGGGCGGCTACGTGCGGCTGCTCAACCGGCACTCCGGCAAGGCGCTGGACGTGTGGGAACGGTCCACCGCCGACGGTGCGACGATCTCGCAGTACCAGGACGTCGACGGCACGAACCAGCAGTGGCAGCTGGCCCGGCTGGGCGGCACGGCCGACTGCGGCGGCGGCGCCTTCCAGGCCGAGGCGGTGCTCAGCGGCGGCACCTGGACCGTCCGCAACGGCGGGACGACCGTACACACCGGCACCGACCTGCGGGCCGCCGTGCAGGCCGCGGTGAACAGCCTGACCGCCGGCCGGACCAGCAAGCAACGGGTGGTGGTCCGCGGCTCGGGCTCGATGAGCGCCAACTCCCGCATCTCGCTGCCCAGCTACACCACGCTCGACGTGTGCGGCACCATCAACGTCACCGGCACCGGCTCCGGCGACCAGGCGCCCGTCTACTCCCGGGGCACCACCCAGGTCGAGGTGCAGCACCTCACCCTCACCGGCACCCCGCTGTACGGGATCTTCCTGCGCAACGTCACCAACGTCGTGCTGGGTCAGCTCGACATGCGGCTCTCCGCCGGCCTCGGCGTCCGCATCGACAACCGGGGCGACACCAGCCAGTGGACCCGCAACGTGCGCATCGACAACGTGTACGTCTCGGGTGCCAGCTCGCACGCCGTCGAGACGTACGGCGTCGACGGGCTGACCGTGGGGACCGTCACCGCCCGCAACGTCGGCGAGTCCGGTCTGTTGCTCAACCAGACCATCAACGCCACGGTGTCCACGGTGGACGCCGAGAACGCCGGCACCGGCACCGGCTACGCCGCGTTCCGGATGGCCAACCGCAACGGCCGCATCGGCGACAGCTACCCGACCAACATCCGGGTCGGCACGGTCCGGGCGCGTGGCGGCGGCCGGGGCGTGTTCTGCGTCTCCGAGTCCGGTGGCGCGACGATCGACCGGGTCGACATCGCCAACACCGGCAACAACGCCGTCCTGATCGAGAACTGCTATGGCGTGAGCCTGGCCACCAACGGCGGCACGATCAGCGGCGGCGGCGAGGTGCGGCTGGCCGAACGCGCCGAGTTCCCCGGCAACCGGGACCTCACCCTGCGCAACTTCACCCTGGTGAACAACCGCATCGTGGAGAACCCCTGCGCCGACAACCTGACCATCAGCAACGTCACCCTGAACAACGCGACGATCCAGCGCTGCTGACCCGGCCGTCCGCGCCCGGGTGTCACCGCCGGCGGTGACACCCGGGCGCGGAGGCGTGTCGGCGCCGTGTCAGCGCCGTGTCAGCCGACCGGCGCACGCTGCACGACATGACAACTGATCTGATGATCGAGGCCGAGGGTCTGGTCAAGACCTTCGGGCGCACCCGGGCGCTGCAGGGCGTGGACCTGGCCGTGCCCCGGGGCACCGTGCTCGGGGTGCTCGGCCCGAACGGGGCCGGCAAGACCACCGCCGTGCGGATCCTGTCCACGCTGCTCGCCCCCGACGCCGGCACCGCCCGGATCCACGGCCTCGACGTGGTACGCCAGGCCGAGCAGGTCCGGCAGTCCATCGGCCTCACCGGCCAGTACGCCTCGGTCGACGAGGACCTGACCGGACGGCAGAACCTCGAGTTGTTCGGGGTCCTGCTGGAACTCGGCCGGGCCGGTGCCCGGCGGCGGGCCACCGAGCTGCTCGAGTGGTTCGACCTGACCGCCGCCGCGCACCGACCGGCCAAGACCTACTCCGGCGGGATGCGGCGGCGGTTGGACCTGGCCGCCAGCCTGGTCGGCTCACCGGAGGTGATCTTCCTGGACGAGCCGACCACCGGTCTCGACCCGGCCAAGCGCGAGGACATGTGGGACGTGGTCCGGTCGCTGGTGGCCGACGGGGCGACCGTGCTGCTCACCACCCAGTACCTGGAGGAGGCCGACGCCCTCGCCGACGCGATCACGGTGATCGACCACGGCCGGGTCATCGCGCACGACACCCCGGAGGGGCTCAAGCGGGTCGTCGGCGGGCAGACCCTGGAGGTCCGGCCGGCCGACCCGGCGCACCTGGCCCCGACGGCGGCGATCCTGTCCGGAGTGGGCTCCGGCTCACCCGCCGACGAGATCCGGCGCGGGGTGCTCGCGGTGCCGGTCGCCGACGACACCGCGCTGACCGAGAGCGTGGCCCGGCTGGCCGCCGCCGGCATTCCGGTCATCGAACTCTCGCTGCACCTACCCAGCCTCGACGAGGTGTTCTTCACCCTGACCGGCCGGACCGCGGCCGACGACGACACCAGCGCCCGTACGGAGGTCGCCGCATGAGCACCCTGACCGGTACCCCGCCGAGGACCGTCTCGCGGCTGTCCAGGGCGGTGGCGAACCCGCGCCCGCTGCGCCTGCTGCGGCACTCGTGGGCGCTGGCCAAGCGCAGCCTGATCAAGACCTGGCGCACCCCCGAGGCACTGATCGACGTCACCCTGCAACCGGTGCTCTTCCTGGTCATCTTCGTCTACGTCTTCGGCGGTGCGGTCGCCGGCTCCACCCACGACTACCTGCAGTTCCTGCTGCCCGGCATCCTGGCGCAGACCATCGCCACCGGGTGCATCGCGATCGGGGTGAACCTCAACGCCGACATCGCCAAGGGCATCTTCGACCGGTTCCGGTCCCTGCCCGTGCCCCGGTCCGCACCGCTGGTGGGGGCGGTGCTGGGCGACGTGGTGCGGTACGTGATCGTCACCGCGTCGACCCTCGGGACCGGCTACCTGATGGGCTTCCGGATCGAGTCGGACCCGCTGCGGGCCGTCGCCGGCTGTCTGCTCGCGGTGCTGTTCGCGCTCTGCCTGAGCTGGCTGCCGGTCTTCGTATCGATGAAGGTGCGCACGCCGGGCGCGGTGCAGGGACTGATGTTCGCGCTGATCATGCCGCTGAGTTTCGCGTCCAACGTGTTCGTCGCCGCCGGCACCCTGCCGGGCTGGATGCAGGCCGTGGTGACGGTCAACCCGCTGACCCACCTGGTGACGGCGATGCGCGGGCTGTTCCTCGGCACCCCGGTCGGCAACCACGTGTGGTGGACGCTGGTCTGGTGCGCCGGCTTCGTGGCGGTGTTCATGCCACTGGCGCTGCGGGCGTACCGCCGGAAGGTCTGACCCGGCCGAGCAGCTCGTCCATCAGCTCCCGGATCCGGGTGACGGCCGCGCCGGGTGGGAGGGAGCGCCATCCGGCCAGCACCGGCTCCCGCTGTTCCTCGTCGACGAGGGCGGCGGCGAGCCGGTCACCCGTGCCGGGTGGGAAGAACGTCGCCGAGTTGCTGCCCAACCGGGTGCCGAGCACGTGCAGCTCCCGTGCGGTGCCGACATCGGCACGGTACGCGGCGAGTTCGGCCCCGCCCAGCGCCCATGTCCCGATCACCGGCAGGTCCCGGGAGGACACCGCCTCCCCGCCGGCCCGCACGAGCAACCCGACCGCCCGGGCCTCGGCGGTCCACTCGCCGGCCGGCCACACCTGGGCCACCCGCAGGTGGAACACCGCCACCGCGACCAGGAGCACCACCCGGGGCTGCGGCGGTGGACCGGTCCATCCGGCCAACGCCCTGGTCACCGCGTCGGCGTGGCCGAGCGCCTCGGCGTACCGGCCGCGCCGCCAGGCGAGGTGGGCCAGGCCCAGGCACGCCTGCGCGGCGTCCAGCTCCGCACCCTGCCCCGGTGTCGCGATCTCACCCAGTCGCCGCTCGGCGGCCGGGTCACCGGCCAGGGCGAGCTGCACGTCCAGCAGCACCCGGATCGAACGGGAGTCCTGGGTGGTGCCGATCAGGTCCATGTGGTGCACGCTGCGGGCCAGCCACTCGGTGGCCCGCCCACCGTCCGAGGCGGTGACCGCGTGCCCGACGGCCTGCGCGGCCATCGCCATCCCCCAGTGGTCGCCGGCCGCCTCGAAGCGGTGGTACGCCTGCTCCGCGTCGGCCACGGACGCGTCCGGCAGGCCACCGCTGTCCCGGATCGCCGCCCGGGCGAACAGCCCGAACCCCTGCACGTACGGGTCCGGATGGGCGATCAGCACCGCGGTGGTCGGCAGCGCCTCGCTCGCGTCGAACAGGGCCAGGGCGGGCAGCGCCGAGGCGAGCGCGGTCAGCCGGGAGGAGACCTGCCCGGGCCGCTCCGCCAGCAGCCGGCGCAGCGCCCGTTGGGCGAGCGCGGCGAGCCGGAGCGGACCGCTGATGCCGGCGTTCACCGACACCAGCAGACAGGCCCAGGCGAGCCGGTCGGCGTCGGGCAGCGGCCGGCCACCGGACCGCCCGGCCAGGATCGCCGAGTCGGCGCGACGGGCCGGGTCGTCGACGAGCAGCAGGCCGCGGGCCCATCCGGAGACCTCGACGTGCAGACCCCGTACGGTCCACAGGTGGAACAACGCGGTCGCGACGTCCACGGCCGCCGGCTCGTCGTCGTACCCGAGCGCCCCGCGCAGGCCGGCGACGAGGTTGTCCTGCTCGGCGGCGCACCGGGCGAACGCGTCGAGCTGGTCGGGGCCGATGAACCGGTCGGCGAACCGGATCGCCTCCCGCTGCGCCCAGCCGACCAGGCCCTCCGTCGCCGCCTGGCGGTCACCGGCGGCGTCGAGGCGGGCCTCGCCGTACTCGCGGACGGTCTCCAGCATCCGGTAGCGGGGCGGGCCGTCCCCGTCGACCAGGGTCAGCAGGGACTGCTCGACCAACGTCGCCAGCCCGCGTCGGACGTCGGCGGTCCCGGCGACGGCGGCGGCCAGCTCGGCGGTGAACGGGGCGGGGACCACAGAGACCCGCTGGAGCAGGTGCCGGTCGGCGGGCGCGAGCAGCTCCCGACTCCAGTCGACCATCGCCCACAGGCTCGCGTGCCGTTCCGGCAGGCCGCGCAGCGCGGCGTCGAGCAGCGCGAACCGGTCGGTCAGCCCGGCGAGCACGTCGTCGATCGGCATGTGCCGCAGCCGGGCGGCGGCCAGTTCCAGGGCCAACGGCAGGTTGTCCAACCGGTGGCACAGCTCCAGCACCCGGGCCGTGTCCCCGGTGGAGGCCGCGCCACCGGCCCGGGCCCGGGACTCGATCAGCTCCAGCGCGTCGGCGTCCGGCAGCACGGTCAGCCGGTGGACCCGTTCACCGGCCAGGCCGAGCGGTGCCCGGCTGGTCGCCAGCACGGCCACCTCCGGTGGGGTCACCGCGACCAGGTCGGCGACCACCGTCGCCACGGTGTCCAGCAGGTGTTCGCAGTTGTCCAGCACCACCAGACCGTCGAGGTCCGGCGCCAGCGCCCGCAGCCGCTCGCCGGGGCTGAGCACCCGACGTTCCAGACCCAGCGGGCCGCCGGCCGCCGTGGTGTCCGCCCCGCCGAGGGCGGCGAGCACGGTGGGCAGGACCTCCTCGGGGGCACGCAGGCCGGCGAGTTCGACCACCCGGGCCGGCCGTCCGGCCCCGACCGTGCGCCGCACCAGCTCGGCGGCGAGCCGGGTCTTTCCCGCGCCACCGGTGGCCACGACGGTCACCAGGGCCGTCTCGGTGAGTGCCGCCTCCACCACCTCGACGTCCCGCTCCCGACCGACCAGGGCGGTCCTCGGCCGACGCCACGCGGCGGGCACGGTGCTCCGGGGCGCGGTGACCGGCGGCGTCAGGACGGCGGCGGGGGCGGTCAGCTCGCCGCGCAGCAACGACAGGTGCACCTGGGTGATCACCGGCGACGGATCGGTGCCGTACCGGTCGGCCAGTTCGGCACGGAGCCGTTCGACCACCTCCAGCGCCTCGGCGTCGCGGCCCTGGGCGGCGAGCACCCGGACCAGCAGGGCCGCCGACGGCTCGTCCGGCGGGGTACGCGCGACGAGCCGGCGCAGGTCGGTCTCGTCGTGCCGTCCCGCACCGGCCAGGGCGGCTTCGGCGCGCAGCGCGGTGACGTCGGCGAACAGCCGGGTGTGCTCCGTGGTGTCCAGCTCCGGGACCTCGGGGAACAGCGCGCGGGCCGCGTCGGCCGCCACCCCGGCGGCCGGCACGTCACCGGCCCGCAGGTCGGCCCGCCCCCGCTCGACCAGGCTCCGGGCCCGCACGGCGTCGACGGTGACGTCCTCGGCGGGCAGCCGGTATCCGCCCGGCACGGCGACCACCGGCAGTCCGAGCCGACGGACCCGGGACATCAGCGCCTGTACGGCACCGGTCGCGCCGTCGGGTGGCGTACCGTCCCACACCGCGTCCACCAGCAGCGGGGTGGAGACCGCCCGGCCGCGGGCGTCGACCAGCGCCCGGATCACCGCGGCGAGGCGTTCGCCCCGGACCGGCCGGCCGTCGACCGCGAGCGGGCCGAGGATCGTGATCTGCACGGGTCCAGCATCCCTCACCCGCCCGTCGGACCGTCGCCCGTCCCCGGGGTCAACGACCGGTACGCCGCGCCCGTGCGGCCCCGACCATCGCCACCAGCAGCAGGCCGGCGACGATCACCCCCACCCCCAGCAGCAACGACCGGACCCCACCGGTGTCGGCCCGGCGACGACCGGCGTCGACCGCGGCCGGTGCCGGGGCGGACGACGACCCGGCGGCCGGCACGGACCCGGCCGGCGCGGCGACCGACGGGGACGGCACCGGCGACCCCGCTCCCCCGGGCAGCGCGTAACGCAGGACCGTGGGCCGGGTTCCGGCCGGCTGACCGGCGGTCTCGGAGACGGTGAGCAACGACCGGCCGTCCCGGCTGTAGCTGACCGACTCGCCCTGCGGCTCGTCCGGCAGCGGGACCACCCGGGGCGTGCCGCCGGTCAGCGCGGCCACCACGTCGCCGTCGGTGACGTCGAACTCGAACGCGTCCGCGTAGGTGCGCAGCACCACCCGACGCCCGTCCGGCGCGGTGGCCCCACCGGTGACCAGTCGACGCCCGAGGAACGAGTACGGGTTCGCGGTCGTGGTGGCCGGCAGCCGGACCTGCCCGGCCCGTCTCATCGGCACCGTCGCCCCGGCGCGCAGCGGCCCGGTCGGCAGGTACACGCCGGCCTCCCCGGCCTGCTTGGTCACCAGCACCGGTCGGCCGTCCGGGCCGAGCAGCAGCGCCTCCGCGTCGTGTGGGCCGTCGGGGTAGGACAGCCGGTGCAGCACCGGTCGGCGGGAGCCGGGCGCGAGCCGCCACAGGGCCACCGTGGACCGGACCCGGTCGTTGTCACCGATGTCCGCGACCCAGACCGTCCCGTCCGCGCCGACCGCCAGGTCCTCGGTGTCGCGGGGACGCGAGGGGTAGGGCACCGACCGCACCACCGCGCACCGGGTGTCAAGGAAGAAGATCCGCCGCCGGGACGCCTCGTCGGCGCCGTCGTTGACCACCACGAACCCGGAGTCGGTGGCGACCATCCCGGAGATCTCGGTCAGCCGCTCGTCGCGTACCCGGCACACCACGGCCGGAGCCACGGCGCGGGCCGCGCCCGGAAAAGCCACCGAAGCCGCACCAGGCAGGGCCAACGGAGCCGCGCCCGGCAGGGCCACCGAAGCCGTGGCCGGCAAAGCCGCCGAAGCCGCACCAGGCAGGGCCGCCGAGGCCGTGGCCGGGACGGCGGTGGGCAGCAGGATCGCGGCGATCAGCCCGGTCGACCAGCCGGCCCGTGCTGGCGTACCGCCACGCCGCGTCATCCGTTCTCTCCCCCGCCGTACCGGCGGCGGTTCTCCACCGCCGAGGATCCGTCGACAGGGAGCTTGTCCGTTCGCCGTCCGCCACGTCAACGCGGGGGCGGGGCGGCCGGCACGGGGGGCACCCGCCGAACGGGCCGACATGTCCGACGATCGATGGTTAGCCTGGGCCGGTGCCCCCACGGTTACCCCACCCCGATCCCGGCACCCCGGACACGGCGGGGCCGTTGCGGTACATCTGGTGGCTGGTCCGCTGCCAACCGGGGCGGGTGCTGCGGGGCGGGCTGATCGGCACGGTCTGGATGGTGGGGCTGTCGCTGCGGCCCTTCCTGATCGCCCGGGCCGTCGACGACGGGCTGCGCACCGGGGCCACCGGGGCGCTGCTGGGCTGGTCCGCCGCGATCGTCGCCGCCGGGATCGCGGTGGCCTGGGCGGGCATCCTGCGGCACCGGACGATGACCTACGTCCGGGAGGATGCCAGCGCCCGTTCGGCGGCGGTGCTGCTACGGCAGCTCGCCCGGGTCGGCGCGGTGCTGCCCCGCCGGCTCGCCGCCGGTGACGTCGCCACCGTCGGCGGGTACGACATCGTGCGCACCTCGCAGGTGCTCACGCTGACCGGTCCCGGGGTGGGCGCGGTGCTGGCGTACGCGGTCGCCGCCGTGGTGCTCTGGTCGATCGACCCGTTGCTGGCGGCGGTGACGCTGCTGGGGGTGCCGGCGGTCGCCTTGACCATCGGGCCGTTGCTGCGCCGGCTGGAGCGGGCCGAGTCGGTCTACCGGCAGCGGCAGGGGGAGCTGACCACCCGGGCCGACGACATCGTGGCCGGTCTGCGGGTGCTCGCCGGGGTGGGTGGTCGGCACCTGTTCGCCCGCCGGTACGTCGCACGGTCGCAGCGGCTGCGGGACGAGGGGTACCGGGTGGGCGCGGTGCTCAGCTGGGTCGACGCGCTGACCACCGTCGTCCCCGGGGCCTTCCTCGCCGCGGTGGTGTGGCTCGCCGCCCGGATGACCGCCGAGGGCGAACTCACCGTCGGGCAGTTGGTGGCCGTCTACGGCTACGTCGCGGTGCTCGTCGTGCCGGTCTGGTTCCTGTTGGAGGGGAGCTACCAGTTGATCCAGGGACGGGTCGCCGCCGGCCGGATCGTCGACCTGCTCCGGCTCACCCCCGACCCGGTCGGTGGCCCGGTCACCCACGCCGCTCCGGCCGGCCCGGCGGAGCTGCACGACCCGGACACCGGCCTGACGGTCGGGCCGGGCCGGTTGACCGGCGTCGCCGCCGACGACCCGGCCGAGGCGGTGGCGCTGGCCGACCGGCTGGGCCGGTACGTCCCCAGCGCGGTGACCTGGGGCGGGATCCCGGTGACCGGGGTCGGGCTGGACGAGGTACGGGCCCGGATCCTGGTCGCCGACCACGACGGGTACCTCTTCGCCGGCACGCTGCGGCAGATCCTGGCCGGCCCGGCCGGTGGGGACGCCGACGACGCCCGGATCGGCGCGGCGCTGGACGTGGCGTCGGCCCGGGACCTCGCCGAGGGCCTCCCCGCCGGCCTGGACACCCCGGTCGGTGACCGGGGCCGCACCCTCTCCGGAGGCCAGCGGCAACGGGTCCGGCTGGCCCGCGCCCTGCTCGCCGAGCCGGAGGTGCTGATCCTGGTCGACCCGACGTCGGCGGTGGACGCGCACACCGAGGCGCGGGTGGCGCAGCGCCTGCGGCAGGCCCGCGCCGGCCGGACCACGGTGGTGCTGAGCACCTCGCCCGTGCTGCTCGGCCACGCCGACACGGTCGCCCACCTCCACGCCGGCCGGGTCACCGGCACCGGCCCGCACACCGCGCTGCTGGCCGACGACCCGGGATACCGACGGCTGGTGTCCCGCGCGGGCGGCACGGACGACGAGCCGGTCGGGCGGCCGGTCCGGTGACGCGGCTCCCGGTCGCGGGTGCCGCCGTGGTGCGCCGGGCCGCGCGGGACATGCTCGCCGGTGACCGGCGGGCGGTCGTCGTCGTGCTGGTGCTGCACTGCGCCGCCGCGCTCGCCGCGCTGGCCGCGCCGTGGCTGGTCGGTCGGATGGTCGACGAGATCACGGCCGGGTCGGGCACCGGCACGGTGGACCGGTTGGCGCTCGCCATCGGCGGTTGCGTGCTGCTCCAGGGGCTGCTCTCCCGCTACGCCCAGTACGCCGGACACCGGTTCGGTGAGCGGGCGGTGGCCCGGCTACGCGAGGACTTCGTGACCCGGCTGCTCGGCCTGCCCGTCTCGGTGGTGGAGCACGCCGGCACCGGAGACCTGGCCACCCGGGGTTCGGTGGACGTGTCCACGGTGGGCACCATGCTGCGCGACGTGGTGCCGGTGCTGGTCATCACGGGCACTCACCTGGTGCTGCTGTTCGGCGCGGTGTTCCTGCTGGACCCGCTGCTCGGCCTGGTGGCGCTCACCGGACTCCCGTCGATCCTGGCGGCGGTGCGCTGGTACCTGCGCCGGGCCACCCCGGCCTACCTGGCCGAGGGGGCCGCGACGGCGGAGCTGACCGAGGCGCTGACCACGACCGCCGAGGGCGCCCGCACCACCGAGGCGCTGCGGCTGGGCGGGGAGCGAATCGCCCACGGCACCCGACGCATCGGCGCGGTGTGGGCCACCCGCCGGGCCACCCTCGCCCTGCGGTCGGTGGTCTTTCCGGTGGTGGAGGGCAGCTATCCGATCCCGATCGCGGCCGTGCTGCTCACCGGGGGCATCCTGCTGGCCCGGGGCCGGGTCAGCCTGGGTGAGGTGGTCGCCGCCACGCTCTACCTGCAACAGGCGATCGAGCCGATGGACCGGCTGTTGCAGTGGGTGGAGCAGGCGCAGCGGGGCATCGCCTCGTTCGCCCGGGTGCTCGGTGTCGGGCAGGTGCCACCCGAGCCGCGCGGCCGGGCCGCCGTGCCCGTCGGACGCGCGGTGCAGGTGCGCGGGGCGACGTTCCGCTATCCGGACGGTCCGCGGGTGTTGCACGGCATCGACCTGACGGTCGCGCCGGGGGAACGGCTCGCGGTGGTCGGCCCGTCCGGGGCGGGCAAGTCCACCCTGGCCCGGCTGCTGGCCGGGATCGACGTGCCCGCCGAGGGAGAGGTACGCCTCGGCGGCGTCCCGGTCACCGATCTCGACCCGGCCGAGCGACGTCGCCGGATCGCCCTGGTCACCCAGGAGCACCACGTCTTCATCGGATCGCTGCGGGACAACCTGGCGTTCGCCGCGCCGGGTGTCACCGACGACCGGATGCGGGCCGCGCTGGCCTCGGTGGGCGCCGACTGGTACGCCGACCTGCCGGACGGTCTGGACACCCCGCTCGGTGCCGGGGTGCGGGACCTCGGCCCGGCCGACGCCCAGCAGGTGGCGCTGGCCCGGCTCGTCCTCGCCGACCCGGACATCCTCGTCCTCGACGAGGCGACCGCCGCGCTGGATCCGACGACCGCCCGGCGGACCGAGCGGGCGCTGGCCGCGGTGCTGGCCGGGCGGACGGTCGTCGCCATCGCGCACCGGCTCGACACCGCGCACGACGCCGACCGGGTGGCGGTGCTGGAGGACGGTCGGATCACGGAGGTGGGGCGGCATGACGAGCTGGTCGCCGCGGGCGGCGGTTACGCCGCGCTCTGGCGCTCCTGGCACGGCCACTGACCTTTCCCGGCCGGCGCACAATTGCCTTGTCGTCCCACCGGGTCGTGGCTACCGTGCGGGGATGCTCTCCCGACCGCTCACGGTGACCTATGACGCGCACGATCCGGTCCGCCTGGCACGGTTCTGGGCCGGACTGCTCCACCGGGAGGTCGTCGAGGAGGCCACCGGGGGCGTGCACCTGCCCGGCACCGACACCCAGCTCGGCCTCCGCTTCACCCCCGGTGCCACCGGCAAGAGCGGGCCGAACCGGATGCACCTGCACCTGACCAGCACCGACCCCGACGACCAGCAACGGCAGGTGGCGACCGCGCTGGACCTCGGCGGCACCACCCTCGACGTCGGGCAGCGGCCCGAGGAGCGGCACGTCGTGCTGGCCGACCCCGAGGGCAACGAGTTCTGCGTCATCGGACCGGGCAACTCCTTCCTCGCCGGCTGCGGCCCGCTCGGCGAGATCGCCTGCGACGGCCACCGGGCGGTCGGTCTCTTCTGGAGCGCGGCGCTGGGCTGGCCCCTGGTGTGGGACCAGGACGAGGAGACCGCCGTCCAGTCGCCGCACGGTGGCACGAAGGTCGCCTGGGGCGGGCCGCCGGTCACCCCCAAGCGGGGGCGCAACCGGCAACGCTTCGACCTGGTACCCGCCGGCGACCCGCGGGCGGCGGTCGATCGGCTGGTCGCTCTCGGGGCCACCCGGGTCGAGGTCGGCGCGGACGGCGTCGTCGTGCTGGCCGATCCGGACGGCAACGAGTTCGGTGTGCTGGCCGGCTGAGCGCGGGACGCCGGCTGAGCCCGGCACACCGGGAGGCCGACTGAGCCCGGGACGCCGGGACGCCGGATGAGCCCGGGACACCGGCTGGCGGCCCCGGTCGCCGGGCGCACGGGGCACCCGGTTCCTCGGTGCCCGGCGGTCGACCGGTCGGGTCAGTCCCGGATCGTCACCGTGGTGAGGTCGCGGAGGCCGGAGATGGTCAGCACGCTGGCCAGCAACGGATTGGCCACCACCCGGAGCCGGTCGACGTGGGCGAACAACGCCGCGAGCGCCGCGCTGTCCAGGTACTCCACGGCGGTCAGGTCCACGGTCAGCCGGTGTCCGTCGACCACGGCCTCGGCGATCGCCGCCCGGAACAGGGCGGCGTTGCTCATGTCGATCTCACCGACGACGGTCAGCACCGGGGCGCCGTCCGCCTGGAGGCCGGTGGCCAGGTCCAGAGGCGTGTTCATGCGGGAATCCTCGTGTGCAGCTCGACGATGGTGCCGGCGTCGGTGGTCCGGATGTCGACGTGTCCCATCAACGCGCGCATCAGCTTGATGCCGCGTCCCCGTTCGTGATCGAACTCGGGCACCTTCCACCGCCCGGAGTCGACCACCGTGACGAACAGGTCGGCACCGGTGGCCACGGCGAGCAGCCGGATCAGGCCGGGACGGGCGTCGCGGTGGCCGTGCTCGACCGCGTTCGCGCAGGCCTCACCGGTGGCCACCAGCACGTCCTGGGCCAGGTGCGGGTCGGCACCGGTGCGCCGCAGCCACTGCCGCAGGGTGGACCGCACCGGGGCCATCTGCGACCGGTCGGCGGGGAAGGACAGCTCCAGCGGCGCCGGATGGCGGTAGAGCAGCAGGGCAATGTCGTCGTAGCCGCCCTGTGGGGTCATCCGGCTCATCACCCGGTCGGCAAGTTGCTCGACGTCGACGGTGTGGTCCTCGCGGACGGCCGAGGCGGCCTGCGCGATCCCGGTGTCGAGCGACTGGCGGCGGCGTTCCACCAGACCGTCGGTGTAGAGCAGCAGCACGGCGCGGGGCGGGACGACGCTGGTGGCGTCGGGGCGGCCGCCCCCCGACGGTATGCTCAGCGGACTGCCCCGCCCGCCGGCCAGCAGCTCGGTGCGACCGTCGGGGTGGGTGAGGATCGCGGGCGGGTGCCCGGCGCTGCTGTACGTCAGCTTCCCGGTGTCCGGGTCGAGGATGCCGCAGAACACCGTGGTGCAGGCCGCCCCGGGCAGCATCCGGGCGAACCGGTCCAGCGCGGTGAGCACCTGCGCCGGGCTGGACGCCTCCAGCAGCAGCGCCCGGCAGGCACTGCGCAGTTGCCCCATCACCGCGGCGGCGGGCAGGCCCCGGCCGACGCAGTCGCCGACGACGATGCCGATCCGGCCGTCCGGCAGGTCCACCGCGTCGTACCAGTCGCCGCCGACCTCGAGCGGACGGGTCGCCGGCTCGTAGCGGACGGCGAAGCCCTCGGGCAGGTCGGCCGGGCCGAGGATGGCGCGTTGCAGGGCGACCGCCACCTCGCGCTGCTGGTCGGCGGCGTGGGCGCGCTGCAACGCCTGACCGAGCGCCCCGCACAGGAGCAGCAGCAGCATCTGGTCCTCGGTGCCGAAACCGCGCGCCGGGTCGAGTTCGAGCCAGATCACCAGCGGACCCTGCGGCGAGTCGACCGTGGTACCGGCACCGGCCGGCCGGACGCCGGTGGCCGGGTCGATCGTCACCCGCAGCGCCGGCTGCGACCGGAGCGCGGTGATCGTGTCGCGGACCGGGCCGGGCAGCTGCGTCCAGTCGACGCCGGGCGTGGCGGTCAGGACGGGTGTGCCGTCCGCCTCCCAGTGGGTGGCGAAAACCCGGTGCGCCTGCCACAGGTGGCGCAGCTCCTCCACCCCGGCGCGGAGCACCTCGACGGTGCTGGCGGCCCGGGACAGCCGCTGGTTGAGTGCGCTGAGGGCGGTCTCCCGCTGCACCGCGTACCGTTCGGCGGTGACGTCACGGATGGTGCCGACGACCATCCGTCGGCCGTGGTCGTCGGTGACCGCGTTGAACGCGACGGCCGTCCAGAGCCGGTGGCCGTCGCGGTGTCGCAGCGGCACCACGAACGAGCCGTGCGCCACCGTCATGGCCTGGGCGAACGCGTCGGCCACCAGCCGGTTCGCCGACGGGTCCGCCGGGTCGTCGGGCCACCACGGGTAGCGGGGACGGTACGGCAGTCCCTCCGGGCCGTAGCCGAAGAGGTCGGCGAAGGCGGTGTTCATCTCGACCAGCACGCCGTCGGCGTCGAGGACGAAGAAGCCCTCCTGCAACGAGTTGATCATCGCGGTCCGCCAGGTGGCGTGGTGGTTGCGCAGCCGGGCCAGGTCGACGTTGGCGCGGACCCGGGCCAGAAGTTCCTCGGCGGAGAACGGCTTGACCAGGTAGTCGTCGGCGCCGGCCTCCAGTCCCTCGACGGCGGCCTCCTGACCGGCGCGGGCCGACAGCAGCAGCACCGGCACCCCCATGGTGCGGGGGTCCGCGCGCAGCGCGGCGACCAGTTCGAGGCCGTCCAGGCCGGGCATCATCACGTCGCTGACGATCAGGTCCGGCAGGTCGACGCGGGCACGGGCCAGGGCGGCGTAGCCGTCGCCCACGGCGGTGACGTCGTAGCGCGAGCGCAGCAGCCGGTGCAGGTACTCCCGCATGTCCGCGTTGTCGTCGGCGACCAGCACCCGGGGCCGGTCCGGACCGGTGTCGTCGGACTGCGCCGGTTCCGGCAGCGGCCGGTGGTCGGTCTCGTCGGCGGGCAGCCAGCGCAGCGCCTCCCGGACGAACGGTTCGGCGGTGTCCGACGGGACCGTGGTTCCGGTGTCGGAGACGACGTGCTCGGCGGGCAGGTGGGCGACGCCGAACGGAATCCGCACGGTGAAGGTGGTGCCGACGTCCGGGGCGCTGTCGACGGTGATCGTGCCGCCGTGCAGGCCGACCAGTTCCTTGACCAGGGCCAGTCCGATGCCGCTGCCCTCGTGCGAGCGGGACCGGGCCTGGGGCACCCGGTGGAACCGCTCGAACAGCCGGGGGATCTCGTCGGCCGACACGCCGATGCCGGTGTCCGCGACCTGCACCGTCGGCACGCCGTCGCGCTCGGCGACCGCGACCCGGATGCTCCCGTGGAAGGTGAACTTCAGGGCGTTGCTGAGCAGGTTGAGGACCACCTTCTCCCACATCGTCCGGTCGACGTGCACCGGACGGGACAGCGGCGGGCAGTCCACATCCAGGGTGAGGCCGGCACGTTCGACCGCCGCCCGGAAGACACTGGCCAGCTCGGCGGTGAACCGGGCCAGGTCGACGGGCTCGTAGCTCGCCTGCATCCGACCGGCCTCGATGCGGGAGAAGTCGAGCAGGGCGGTGACCAGCTTGCCCAACCGCAGCGCGTTGCGGTTGATCACCTCCAGCTCGTCGCGGACCTCCTCGTCCTGGTCGCCCAGTCGGGCACGCAACTCCTGCAACGGTCCGTTGATCAGGGTGAGCGGGGTGCGGAACTCGTGGCTGATGTTGGAGAAGAACGCCGTCTTCGCCCGGTCCAGCTCCACCAGTTCCTCGGCCCGCTGCTGCTGTACCTCGTAGGCCACCGCGCCGTTGATCAGGGCGGCGGTCTGCCGGGCCACCAGGTCGAGGAAGGTCCGGTAACTCTCGTCCAGCGCCCGGCCGGCGCTGGCGGCCAGCACGATGACACCGATGTCCTCCGCGCCGGTCTCGCCGTGCAGCGGCAGTACCACCGCCTCGGTCGGCGCGGTCTGCCAGCCGCCCGTGGGCAGCTCGCCGACCCGGGTGACGACGTCGGTGACGTGGGCCGGCCGGCCCTCGGCGAGGACGTCGGTCACCGGCCACACCGCCGTGGCGGGCCGGTCGGTCTCACCGGCCAGCGTGCTGGCGGCCAGCCGCAGGGCACCGCCTGCGGTACGCAGGTGCACCGCCGCGTACGGCACGTCCACCCCGGCCCGGCCGAGCGACGCGGCGACCAGCCCGCACGCCTCGTCCACGGTGCGGGCGGTGCCGGCCTGCGCGCCCAGGTCCTGCAGGGCGGCGAGCCGGCGTTGGCCGATCACCCGTTCGGTGGTGTCGCTCACCGCGGTGAAGACGCCCCGCACCACGCCGTCGTCGTCGTGCAGCGGGCTGTAGGAGTACGTCCAGTAGGTCTCCTCCCAGTAGCCGTGCCGGTTCATCGGCAGCAGGAGGTCCTCCGACCAGGTCGCCTCGCCGGTCTCCACCACGCCGCGCAGCATCGGCCCGATGATGTGCCAGATCTCGGCCCACACCTGGTCGCCCGGCTTGCCCAGCGCGGGGTGCTTGCTGCCGAGCAGCGGGCCGTAGGCGTCGTTGTAGATGAACCGCAGTTCCGGCCCCCACCACACGATCATCGGGAAGCGGGAGGTCAGGCAGATCCGGGTGGCCGTGCGCAGGCTCGCCGGCCATCCGTCGACCGGGCCGAGGGAGGTGGCGGACCAGTCGACGGCGCGCATCCTCGCCGCCATCTCGCTGGTGCCGGTGAACACGGAACGCCACGCCTCGGCCATCGCCGTCCTGCCCTCCCGCACGTCTCGCGCAGGGACGACCGCGTGTCCGCGGGTCGTCGCCGGCCACCGGCAGAGGTTCCCGCCGTTGCGGCACAGCATGCCGCATCGGCGGCCGGCGTCGAAATCCGGCACCTGCCGGGCGGGTGGGTGACCACGCCGGGCGGTGCGGTGCGGAACGGCTCCCGCCCGGTCGCCGTCGACCACGACGACGCCCGGCCAACGGACGACCGTTTCGGGAAAGTTTCGGCTGCCCCGTCCTCCGGTGGTACGCCTCGGCAGCGCGCGGCGGCGAACGGCGATGGCGGACCGGCCGAAACGCCGAAACGGCCGGCCCGCCCCCGACTTCCGAAACTTTCGGGCTATGCTGCCCGCGGGCGTGTGACTGTGAGGAGACGGGCATGGCGGAAGACCGGGCGACGCTGTCGGAGATCGCGACGGCCGCGGGGGTGTCCGTCCCCACCGTCTCGAAGGTGCTCAACGGTCGCCCCGACGTCGCGCCGGCGACCCGACGCCGGATCCAGGACCTGCTCGACCGGCGGTCGTACACCGCCCGCAGGGCGCCCTCGATGCCCGGGGCCGCCGGTCTCATCGACCTGGTCTTCCGGGATCTCGGCAGTCCGTGGGCGATGCAGATCCTCGATGGTGTCGAGGAGCTGGCCTACCGGGCCGGGGTCGGGGTGGTCGTCTCGGCGGTGCACGGACGCAGCCGCAGCCGTCCCGACCGGCGGTGGATCGAACAACTTTCGAAACGCCGCTGCGACGGGGTGCTCCTCGTGCTCTCCGACCTCTCCCCCAGCCAGCAGGGTCAGCTCGACGAACTCGGCATCCCGGTGGTCATCATCGACCCCGCCGGCCAGCCCGGCGCGGGCATCCCGTCGGTGGGGGCGACCAACTGGTCCGGTGGGGTGGCCGCCGCCGAGCACCTGCTGGACCTGGGGCACCACCGGATCGCCGTGATCGGCGGGCCGCCGACCGTGCCGTGCAGCCGCGCCCGGCTCGACGGGTACCGGGCCGCGATGAACGCCGCCAACCGCAAGATCCCCGCCGGGTACGTCCGGCACGGCGACTTCACCTCCCCCTCGGGTTACCGGGAGATGAACGCCCTGCTGGACCTCGCCCAGCCGCCCACCGCCGTGTTCGCCTGCGCCGACGAGATGGCACTGGGCGCCTACGAGGCGTTGTACGAGCGGGGCGCCCGGGTTCCCGACGACATCAGCATCGTCGGCTTCGACGACCTCGACTCCGCCCGGTGGGCCGCCCCGCCGCTGACCACCGTCCGCCAGCCGCTGGCCGAGATGGCCGGGATGGCGACCCGGATGCTGCTGTCGCTGGTCGCCGGCGAGGGCCTGGACAGCCACCGGATCGAGCTGGCCACCCCGTTGATCGTGCGGCAGAGCACCCGACGCCTGCCCTGACCCGCACCCGGGTTCGCCGCCTCACCCCGCACCCGCGCCGGGTGCACACCGGCGGGAAGTCGGTCCGGTGTCAGCGCCGCCTCACCCCGTACCCGCCGCCGGGCGCACACCGGTCCGGTGTCCGTGCGGCAGCGAGCGGGCCAGCCGGAAGCCGACGTCGTCGATCCGGAACGTCGGGTGGCTGCGGCGGCGTACCGAGGCCCGGCAGCTCCAGTGCTCGTCGAACCAGCCGCCCCCGCGCAGCACCCGGTAGCTGCCGTACACCTCGGCGTCGTAGACGTCCCAGCACCATTCCCAGACGTTGCCGAGCAGGTCGTGCAGGCCCCACCGGTTGGGCCGGCGGTCACCCGCCGGGTGGAGCCGGCCACCGGAGTTGCCCCGGTACCAGGCGATCTCGTCGAGCGGGCCGTAGCGCGGACCCGTGGTGCCGGCCCGGCAGGCGTACTCCCACTCCGCTTCGGTGGGCAGCCGGTAGCCGTCGGCGGTCCGGTCCCAGTCGACGCCCTCGCCGTCGTCGTGCAGCCGGTACGCGGGCGTCAGCCCTTCCTGCCGGGACAGCGCGACACAGAAGCGCACCGCGTCCGGCCAGGACACCCCCTCGACGGGCAGCCGGTCGCCGCGGGCGGTGCTCGGCCGCTCGCCGGTGACCCGCGCGTACCACCCCTGGGTGACCGGCACGACGCCCAGCCGGTACGCCGCCACCGCGACCGACCAGCGACGCTCGGTCCGCCGGTCGGACAGGGTCACCTGCCCGGCCGGGAGGGTGACCATCCCGGTCAGCGCGTCGTCGTCCACGGACGACCAGCGTAGTGAGTCCGGAGCCGGCCGCCGTCCGACCCCGGCCGGGGGGGGCGGACGGACGACCGGGCCGGGGCCACGACGACGGGGATGCCACCGGCCGGGCCGGACCGACGAACGGCCGGAGCGAGCCGGACGGGCCGGCAACGGCCGGAGCGAGCCGGGACGGCACGGGCGGCCGGGCCGGGACGGCGGTCAGGTGGCGGCTGCCGCCGCGGCCCGGCCGGCGGTCCGGCCGGAGAAGAGGCAGCCGCCGAGGAAGGTGCCCTCCAACGCGTTGTAGCCGTGCATCCCGCCGCCGCCGAATCCGGCGACCTCACCGGCGGCGTACACCCCGCCCAGCGGTTCCCCGTCGGGGCGCAGCACCCGGCCGGACAGGTCGGTGTGCAGCCCGCCGAGGCTCTTGCGGGTGAGCACGTGCAGTTGGACCGCGATCAGCGGTCCGGCCGCCGGGTCCAGCAGCCGGTGCGGGGTGGCGACCCGGATCAGCCGGTCGCCCCGGTAGCGGCGGGCGCCCCGGATCGCGGTGAGCTGGGCGTCCTTGCCGAACGGGTGGGCGATCTCCCGGTCGCGGGCCTCGACCAGGGCGGTCAGCGCGGTGACGTCGAGCTGCGGCCCGTCGGTCTCGGCGGCCAGCTTGTTCATCCCGTCCACCAGTTCCGGCAGGGTGTCCGCGACGACGAAGTCGGCCCCGTGCCGCTTGAACGCCTCCACCGGCCCGGGTGCACCCGGCCGGACCCGTTGCAGCACCTGCCGGACGCTGCGGTTGGTCAGGTCCGGGTTCTGCTCCGAGCCCGACAGCGCGAACTCCTTCTCGATGATCTTCTGGGTGAGCAGGAACCAGCTGTAGTCGTGGCCGGTGGCCCGCAGGTGCCGCAGGGTGCCCAGGGTGTCGAAGCCGGGGAACAGCGGCGCCGGCAGCCGGGCCCCGGTGGCGTCGAGCCAGAGCGAGGACGGGCCGGGCAGGATCCGGATGCCGTGCTGGGGCCAGATCGGATCCCAGTTCCGCAGCCCCTCGGTGTAGTGCCACATCCGGTCCGGGTTGATCACCTGCCCACCGGCGGCCTCGGTGATGGCCAGCATCCGACCGTCGACGTGGGCGGGAACGCCGGCGACCATCCGGGTCGGCGGGGTGCCGAGCCGGGCCGGCCAGGCCCGCCGGACGAGGTCGTGGTTGCCGCCGATGCCGCCCGACGTGATGATCACCGCCTGTGCGCCGTGGTCGAAGTCGCCGACGACCTCCCGGGAGCTGCTGCGTCCGCGCGGTGTGTCGTCGGGGGCGAGGACCGCCCCGCGTACCCCGGTGACCACACCGCCGGTGGTGACGAGTTCGTCGACCCGGTGCCGGAACAGCAGCGTCATCCGACCGTCGGCGACGGCGGCGTGGACCCGCCGGGCGAACGGCTCGACCACACCGGGACCGGTGCCCCACGTGACGTGGAACCGGGGCACCGAGTTGCCGTGCCCGTGGGCCGCTCCCCCGCCCCGCTCGGCCCAGCTCACCACGGGGAAGACCCGGTGGCCCAGCGACCGCAGCCAGGCCCGCTTCTCCCCGGCGGCGAAGTGCACGTACGCCTGCGCCCAGCGGCGCGGCCAGTGGTCCTCCGGCCGGTCGAACCCGGCGCTGCCGGTCCAGTCCTGCCAGGCCAGCTCGACCGAGTCGCGGATGCCCATCCGTCGCTGCTCGGGCGAGTCGACGAAGAAGAGCCCGCCGAACGACCAGTACGCCTGGCCACCGAGGTTCTCCGCCGACTCCTGGTCCAGCAGCAGCACGCGCCGGCCCGCGTCGACGGCCTCGACGGCGGCGACCAGGCCGGCGAGACCGGCGCCGACCACGATGACATCGGTGTTCATGCGCCGACCCTACGTACGAGGATGCCAAAATGATCCGTCCCGGGGCGCAGGATCCGGTCCCGGGATTGTCACCAGGATGACAAAGGGGGCGACCGTGTCCGACGCGCTGCTCGACATCGAACCGGGCCTCGCCGGTCTCGCGCCCGCTGTCGGCGACCACCTGCGGGGCCTGCGGGGGGCGCTACACCTGCGGATCCTCGGCACCGTCCGGGCGGCGATGCGGGAGCAGGGCCGCTCGCTGACCGGCGGGCAGGGGCAGGGCCTGGCCCTGGGCGTGCGGACCGCCGTCGACACGTTCGTCGACGCGGTCGCCGAACCGGACCGGGACCTGGCCCCCACCCGGGCGGTGTTCCACACCCTGGGCCGCACCGAGTACCGCGAGGGGCACCGGGTCGACGCGTTGCGGGCCGTGCTGACCCTGGGCGCCCGGGACATCTGGGCGTTCCTGGTGGAGCAGGCCGCCGCCCCGGCCGCGACGGGCGGCACCCCGACCGGCCCGGACGCCCGGTCGACCGGCCCGGACGCCGGACGGGCGGGGACGGCTGCCGAAGGGGCGGGGACGGCTGCCGGGCCGACCGGGACGGGCGCCGGGCCGGCCCCCGCCGACCTGTACGTGATCGCCGGGGCGCTGTTCGGTTACGTCGACGCGCTGGCCGGTGCCGCCGCCGAGGGATTCCTCGACGAGCAGCGGGACACCGCCCAGGACTGGGCCACCCTCCGCCGCCGCCTGGTCACCCTGCTCGTGCAGCCCGACCCGCCGGCCGGGGAGGTGCTACGCGCCGCCGCCGAGGCGGCCCGCTGGCCGTTGCCGGCCACCGTGGCGGTGGTCAGTGTGCACGGCACCGATGCCGAGCACCTGGCCCGCGTCGTCGGCGCGGGCACGGTCGCCACCGTCATCGGTGACGCCGTACGGCTGGTGCTGCCCGAACCGCGTACCCCCGGCCGGCTCGACCAGGCCCGGCAGGCGCTGGCCGGGCGGCGGGCCGCGGTCGGTCCGGCGGTGGCGCGGCACCGGGCCCGGCTGTCGTACCGGCTGTCCCGCCGGGCGTTGGGCCTGCACCAGCAGGGCGCGCTCGGCCCGGATCCGGTGGTGTCCTGCGACGACCACCTGCTCACCCTGCTCACCGACTGGGAGCCGGGCCTGGCCGGACACCTCGCCGACACGGTGCTGGCCCCGCTGGCCGGGCTCCGGCCGACCACCCGACGGAGCCTGGCGGAGACCCTGCACGGCTGGCTGCGCCGGCAGGGGCAGGTGGTCACGGTCGCCGAGGACCTGCACACCCACCCGCAGACGGTCCGCTACCGGATGCGCCAGCTCCGTGCCCTGTTCGGCCCGGCGCTGGACGATCCGGACGCCCGCCTCGTGCTGGCGCTGGCCCTGCGCTCCCGGCCGACCGGTGGAGAAGATCATTCCAACGCCGGTTGAACCATGTGATCATCGAATCCGAACCACTGGGTGTGCGTACCACCCGTTCCGCCGTGCTGCTGGGGTTGCTCCTCGCGCTGCTGTCCGTGCCGCTGACCCCGGCGACCCCGGCGGCGGCCCATGCCGCGCTGGTCGCCACCAGCCCGGTCCGGGACGCGGTGATCGGCGCCCCACCCGCGGAGGTGGTGCTGGTCTTCAGCGAATCGGTCTCCCCGGTCATCGGTCGGGTGCAGGTGCTCGGCCCGGACGGGCGGCGGGTCACCGCCGGGGAGCCGGTCGCGCAGGGCGCCACCCTGCGGATCCCGGTGCGGGTGCCGGACCGGCCGCTCGGCACCTACCTGGTCAGTTACCGGGTGATCTCGGCCGACAGCCACCCGGTCGCCGGGAGTTTCGCCTACTCCGCCGGTGCGCCGTCGGCGACGCCACCGGAGCCGGTCGTCGTCGACGAGCGACCCGCCGGGGCGTTGACCCCGGTCGCCCGGTTCGTCGGCTACCTGGGGCTGACGCTGGTCGCCGGTCCCGCGCTGCTCGGTGCCGCCGGGTGGCCCCGCCGTCGCCGTCGGCGCGCGGTGACCGTCACCGGGCAGGTCGGGCTGGCGCTGGTGGCGGTCGGCACCGTCGGGACGTGGGTGGCCCAGGCCGCCGACATGGTGGGCGTCCCGGTGGGTGGCCTGGCCCGGGGCGACCTGACGGCGGTGGCGGACAGCGACGTCGGGCCGGTGCTCGGTGCCCGGCTGGCGCTGGTCGGGCTCGCCGCCGTGCTGGTGCCGGCGGTGGCCGGCGGCCGGGGCGGGAGGGGCCGGCGGGCGGCGCTGGCGGTGGTGGCCCTGGCCGGGCTGCTCACCTGGCCGCTGGCCGGGCATCCGGTGGCCTCCCCGCTGCCGCCGGTGAGCATCCTGGCCGACGTGGTGCACCTGGCCGGGATGAGCGTGTGGCTGGGCGGGCTGTTCGTCCTGGCGGTGTTCGTGCTGCCCGGCACCCACCGGCGGGTGCTGGCCCGGATCCTGCCGGCCTGGTCACGGTGGGCGACCATCGCGGTGGGTTGGCTGGTCGTCTCCGGCGTGGGGCAGGCCGCGATCGAACTCGGCCGGCCCGGCGCGCTGTTCGGCACCCCGTACGGTCGGCTGCTCTGCGCGAAGGCGGCCCTGCTCGCCGCCGTGCTCGGCGTCGCGGCCTGGCAGCGCCGGCTGGTGCGGGGCGGCCGGGCCGCCGACCGGCCCCGCCGGGTCGCGCGGGCCGCCGGGGTGGAACTCGCCGCGACCGCGGTGGTGCTGGCGCTGGCCGCCGTGCTGGTACAGACCCCGCCCGGCCGGACCGCCGACACCCAGGCCGCCCGGGCCAGCCGCGAGGGTGTCGCCCAGACGCTCACCAGCGGCTACTACACCCTCCAGTTCGACATCTATCCGGTCCGGGTGGGCGTGCCGAACTCGTTGCACGCCTACGTCTACACCCCGCAGGGGCAGCCGCTGCCGGTGGTCCAGTGGACGGTCAGCCTGGCCCTGCCGGCGGCCGGGATCGAGCCGATGGTCGTGCCGGTGGACAGCCCCGAGCCGCACCACGGCAGTGCGGAGATCAGCCTGCCGGCACGCGGCGACTGGACGATCCGGTTCACGGTGCGGACCAGCGAGGTCGACCAGGCCACCGTCACCGCCACCGTGCCGGTCGGCTGACCGGCACCGACCGGTCGGGGTACGGGGTGCGGGGGCGACCGGCCGTTACCGACCACCGGGCTGATCAGCTAGCCTGCATCGGCCCGGGTGTCCCGGGCGGAGGGAGGACACCATGGCTGAGCACACGTCCCGGCAGGTCGCGCAGGAGTGGGACGCCGCCGACCCGCTGGCCGGGCTGCGGGACCGGTTCGTGGTGGACGACCTGTGTTACCTCGACGGCAACTCGCTGGGCCGGTTGCCGGCCGCCACCGGCGACCACCTGGCCGCGCTGGTCCGCGACGGTTGGGGCACCGAGCTGGTCCGGAGCTGGCCGACCTGGATCGAGTGGCCGCGCCGCATCGGCGACCGGATCGCCTCCCACGCGCTGGGCGCCCGGGAGGGCGAGGTGATCGTCTCCGACTCCACGTCGGTCAACCTCTACAAGCTGGCCGCCGCCGCCCTCGACGCCCGGCCCGGCCGGCGGACGATCCTGGCCGACGCCGAGGAGTTCCCCACCGACCGTTACCTGCTGGAGGGGTTGGCCGCCCAGCGGGGGCACACCCTGCGGCTGCTCCCCTCCGACCTGGACGAGGGGCTGGACCAGGCGACCCTGACGGCGGCGCTGACCGAGGACGTGGCCCTGGTGGTGCTGTCGGCGGTGTCGTACCGCTGTGGGGCGCTGCTGGACGTGGCGGCGGTGACGGCCGCGGCCCACCGGGTCGGCGCGCTGGTGCTGTGGGACCTCTCGCACGCGGTCGGCTCGGTGCCGTTGGACCTGACCACCGCCGGTGTCGACCTCGCGGTCGGCTGCACCTACAAGTACCTCAACGGCGGTCCCGGCGCACCGGCCTTCCTGTATGTGCGGCGGGAGGCGCAGGAGTCGCTGCGGCAACCGATCTGGGGCTGGTTCGGTCAGCGCGACCAGTTCGGGATGGGTGCCGGCTACGATCCCGCGCCCGGCCCGGAGCGGTTCCTGGTGGGCACCCCGCCGGTGCTCGGGATGGCCGCGCTCGACCCGGCCCTGGACGTGCTGTCCGCCGCCGGGATGGACCGGGTACGGGAGAAGTCGGTGCGGCTCGGCGAGCTGATCATCGAGCTGGCCGACGCCTGGCTCGTCCCGCACGGTTTCCGGCTCGCCTCCCCCCGGGATCCGCGGCGGCGCGGCGGGCACGTCTCGCTGCACCACCCGGAGGCGTTGCGGATCTCCCGTGCCCTGGTCGACGCCGGGGTGGTGGGCGACTACCGGGTGCCGGACCGGCTGCGGCTCGGCCCGGCGGCGCTCTACACCCGCTACGTCGACGTGTGGGACGCGATGGACCGGCTGCGGGACATCGCCGAGCGGCAGGCCTGGACCGGGGTGCCGGCCGAGCGGTCCCGGGTCACCTGAGCCGATCCCGGGCGGATCCCGGATTCCCCCCGCGCCACCGCCGACTTCGTACCAGCATGTCGGGTGGAGGCGGGGGGGTGCCGTGGACGTCCTGGTCCTGATCGTGGTGCTGGCCGCCACCGTGCTGGTCGGCACCACCATCGGCGGCCGGTACCGGGTGGCCCCGCCGGTGCTGCTGATCACCATGGGCGGCCTGCTGGCTCTGCTGCCGCCCCTGTCGGACGTGGTGCTCCAGCCGGACGTGGTGCTGCTGCTCTTCCTGCCGGCGGTGCTCTACCGGGAGAGCCTGGTGATCAGCCTGCGGGAGATCCGGTCGAACCTGCTGGTGATCGCCTCGCTGGCGGTGGCGCTGGTGGTGGTGACGATGGTGGCGGTGGCGCTGGCCGCCAAGGCGCTGGGGATGAGCCCGCAGGCCGCCTGGGTGCTGGGCGCGGTGCTCGCCCCCACCGACGCGGCGGCGGTCGCCGGCCTGGCGAAGCGGATGCCCCGCCGTATCCTGACCACGTTGCGGGCGGAGAGCCTGGTCAACGACGGTACGGCGCTGGTGCTGTTCTCGGTGACGGTCGGGTTGATCGTGGGCGGCGCCGCGCCGGGGGTATTCGGGTTCCTGGGCCGGTTCGTCGGCTCGGCCGGGGGCGGGATCGCCGCCGGGCTGGTCGTCGGCCTGGTGGTGGTGCTGATCCGCCGCCGCCTGGACGACCCGCTGCGGGAGGGCGCGCTGAGCGTGCTCACCCCGTTCGCCGCGTTCCTGCTCGCCGAGGTGGTGCACGCCAGCGGGGTACTCGCCGTCGTGGTCGCCGGCCTGCTGCTGTCGTACGCCAGCCCGAGGATCATCCGGGCCCGGTCCCGGGTGCTGGCGTACGCCTTCTGGGACCTGTCCACCTTCCTGATCAACGGCGCGCTGTTCGTGCTGCTCGGCATGCAGATCCCGCGGGCGGTGAACCACGTGACCAGCATCTCCACCGGGCGGTCGGTGACCATCGCCGCCTCGGTGACCCTGGTGGTGGTGGTCGTCCGGCTGGTCTGGTTGCAGTTGTTCTCGTACGGCCTGCCGGTGGTGGGCCGGGGCGCCACGGTGAGCCGGCGGGTCCGGGTGGCGGCCGGCTGGGCGGGTTTCCGGGGTGCGGTGTCGCTGGCCGCCGCCCTCGCGGTGCCGGTCACCACGGCCACCACCCACGCGCCGGTGCCGGAACGGGATCTGATCATCTTCTGCACCGCCGTGGCGATCGTGTCGATCATGCTGGTGCAGGGCACCACCCTGCCGGCGGTGGCCCGCTGGGCCGGCCTGCGCGGTGACGAGACGCGCGGCGACGAGGTCCGGCACGCCCACCGCCGGGCCACCGAGGCGGCGCTGTCGGCGCTGCCGAACGTCGCCGCCGACCTGGACGTCGACGCGGCGGCGGTGGACCGGTTGCGCGCCGACTACCAGCGGCATCTGGACCTGGTGACGGCGAGCGGTGGCGGTCGGGAGGCCGACCGGGTCCAGGAACTGGACACCCGGCTGCGGCTGGGGGTGCTGGAACACAAGCGGCGCGAGGTGACCCGGCTGCGCGACCGCAACGAGATCGACGACAGCGTGCTGCGGGAGGTGCAGGCGACGTTGGACATCGAGGAGATCCGCCTGCTCGGCCCGCAGACCGAGGACTGACGCCACCCGCGCGTGCAGCATCTGCGTACCGGCCCGGCGACCCGGGACACGTCACTCGGACGGTCAGCTCGTTGAGCAGGCGGAGGTCGCTCGCTGCGCATTGTCCGCACGGGGCTGGCGGACCTCCCGCCGCTCCACCGTGACCGAACCGTCACTGAATGCTGATACCGGGTGTGCTCGCAGGACAACTGCCGTTCCGGCCAGGAGTCGCGCCCTCGTTCGACGCGTCGGCCACCCGGCCGGGCACCGCCGCGTCCCGACCAAGGAGGACAGGGTGGACAGTGCACAGCGGGAACCTACGTCGAGTCGCGGCGAGCAGATCCAGGCGGCGGAGCACGAGGCGGCCAGGCGACGGCTGCTCGCCCAGGCCGAGAAGGAACGGATACCGGCCGAGGAGACGACCCGCGCGTTGCCCGACCGGCAGTGGCGGCGCGGGCAGCCGTGAGTCGTCGCCGACGGGCGGCCGGGAACGCCCCTTCGGGGCTGACGTGGTCCCGTCACCCCAGGCGGTCCAGCTTCTCCCGGGCGTCGGTGCCGGCCCGCGGGGTCAGCACCACCAGACGGAGGTCGGTGTCCTGCGTGGTCAGGACGTTGGCGTCCAGGCAGATGGCCCCCATGTCCGGGTGTACGGCGGTCTTGTGGGCGCTCTCGTGGGCGGCCACCTCGCGTTGCGCCCACAGCCGCCGGAACCGTTCGTTGCCGGTCAGCCGGGAGACCAGCGCCGCCACGTCGGGGTCGTGCGGATAGCGGGCGCTGGTGGCGCGCAGGTCGGCGACCAACGACTGCTCGAAGTACGCCCGCTCGGCGTCGGTCTGGCGGACCCGGTGGTTGCGGGACTCGAACTGGACGATCATCGCGTTGCGGTCGTCGGCGTCGGCGGGATCACCGAAGACCGCCGTGAACAGCGGGTTGGCGTGCAGCAGCCGCCAGGCGGCGTCGTAGACGGCCAGCGGGGTGTGGCCGAGCTGGTCCACGACGCACCACAGGCTGCGGGGGACCAGGGTGGGGATCCGGGCCGGGGCCGCCGCGAAGCCGGCGAGCCGCATCAGGTGCGCCTCCTCCTCGGTGGAGAGTCGTAACGCCCGCGCCAGGCACGAGCAGACCTGGGACGAGGGCGTGGCGGCCCGCCCCTGTTCGAGGCGTGCCACGTACTCCACGGAGATGCCGGCCAGCATCGCCAGCTCGCCGCGCCGCAGCCCGGCGACGCGGCGGGCCGTGCCGCCCACCAGTCCGACCGTGGCCGGGTCCACCCGGTCCCGCCAGGCCCGCAGCGCCGCACCAAGCTCGTTCATGTACGCCATGATCCGCCACCGGCCGGGTGGGGGCGGGTGGTACCCGCGGTACGCGGAAGATCCGTGCCTTCCTCCGGGTGGCACCCCCACCGATGATGGTGATCATGAGCAGAGTGACCAGGGTCAACCACATCGGAGTACCGGTCAGCAACCTCGCCAGGTCGATGAGGTGGTACGAGGACGTCCTCGGCATCGCGCCGAACGGCGTCACGATCTCGGCCTCGAATCCGGCGCTCGGCGCGGTGGTGGAGGTCGAGAACCCGTCGATGCGGGCGTCGTTCGCGCTGGCCGGCGACAACGTCCTGTTGGAACTCATCCAGTACGACACCCCGCGGCCGCGGCCGTTCAGCGGGCGCAACTGCGACGTCGGTGTCATCCACCTGTGTTTCGAGGTCGACGACCTCGAGGCGGCGCACCGCGAGCTGGTGGAGCGGGGCGTGCACGTCAACGCCGATCCGGTCGTGCTGGGCGACGGGGAGGGCATGGACGTGGGGGCGCTGGCCGGAACGAAGATCCTCTACCTCCGCGACCCGGACGGCATCCCGCTGGAGTTGTTCGAGCTGCCCGACCGGGAACCGGCGGGTTCCCGCTGACCCCGCGTCCACCACGTCGACCGGCGGGGCGGCGGGCCTGCGGGGCGGCGGGGCGCATTGACAGTCACGCATGGACGGGGTTACGGTGCGCCGGGAAAGCGCTTTCACACACCGTCACGCACCTCCACCCCGTCCCCGGAGGTCCGCCATGCGCAGCAACCGCCGCCCGCTCGCCGTCGCCGCCGCCGCGGCACTCACCACCGCGCTGCTCACCCTGACCACGTTCGGCGGCGCACAGGTCGCCCACGCCGCCACCCTGTTCAGCGACGACTTCACCGACGGCGACCTCGCCGGCTGGTCGCGGTCCGGCGGCACCTGGTCGGTGGCCGCCGACGACAGCCCGGCGCTCCAGCAGGCCCGGGGCGGCACCGGTGAGGCCAAGCTGTTCGCCGGCAGCGCGTCCTGGGCCGACCAGGCCGTACAGGCGCGGGTGAAGCCGCTGACCCTGCCCGGCAACGGCATGGTCGCGCTGCTGGCCCGCGCCAGCGGCGCGACCAGCTACTACCGGCTCGCCCTGCTCGTCGGCGACCAGGTCCGGCTGGAGGCGGTACGCAGCGGCCGGACCACCCCGCTGGGTTCGGTGTCCCACCCGGTGACGGTGGGCGGTTGGCACACCCTGCGGATCGAGGTCGCCGGCACGGTGGTGCGCGGTTGGGTCGACGACGTGCCGGTCGGCTCCGGCACCGGGACGCTGACCGCGACGGGGCGGATCGGGGTGCAGACCGGCAATGCCACCGCCCGGTTCGACGACGTGCTGGTGACCCGGGGCGGGCCCGCCCCGACCAGCACTCCCCCGAGCCCCACCGGCACCCCCACCGCCACTCCCACGGCCACCCCGTCCCCCACCGGCCCGACCCCGACCCCGTCCGACACCCCGCCGACCGGCGGGTCGGTGGTCGCCCGGGACGGCAGCGGGGACTTCACCAGCGTGCAGGCGGCGGTGGACGCGGTGCCGGTGGGCAACGCGAGCCGGCACACCATCCTCATCCGGCCGGGCACCTACCGGGAGACGGTGACCGTCCCGGCCGGCAAGCCGTACGTGTCGTTCGTCGGATCGACCGGCGACGCCCGGGACGTGGTGATCGTCTACGACAACGCCTCGGGCACCCCCAAGCCGGGCGGCGGCACCTACGGCACCTCGGGCAGCGCCTCGGTGACCATCGACGGCAACGACTTCACCGCCCGGCACCTGACCTTCGCCAACGACTTCGACGAGGCCGCGCACGACTACAGCGCCGAACAGGCGGTGGCCGTGCTGACCCGGGCCGACCGGCTGGTCTTCGACGACGTGCGGTTCCTCGGCAACCAGGACACGCTCTACCACAACAGCGCCGGCGTCGACGCGGTCGGCCGGGCGTATTTCCGGGACTGCTACGTCGAGGGCGACGTCGACTTCATCTTCGGGCGGGGCACCGGCGTCTTCGACCGCTGTGAGATCCGGTCCCTCGACCGGGGCTCGACCAGCAACAACGGGTACGTCACCGCCGCCTCCACCATGATCGGCAATCCGTACGGTCTGCTCTTCACGGGGTGCGCCCTGACCACCGACGCGGCGGCGGCGCAGAGCGTGCACCTCGGCCGGCCGTGGCACCCGAGCGGCGACGTGAACGCGATCGGGCAGGTGGTGGTCCGCGACAGCGTGCTCGGCGCGCACGTGAAGGACTCCCCCTGGACCGACATGTCCGGCTTCTCGTGGCGGGACGCCCGGTTCGCCGAGTACCGCAACAGCGGGCCGGGGTCGACGGTCACCGCCGACCGGCCACAGCTGACCGACGAGCAGGCCCCGACCTACACCCCGCAGCGGTACCTGGCCGGCGTGGACGGCTGGAACCCGATCCCCTGACCACGACGTCAGGCATTTACATTAAACAAAGTTAACTGATAACCTCCCGGCCATCGACGAGGAGGTATGTCATGCGACTTCGACCCGGGACGACCGCCTGGCTGGCCGGCGGCGCGGTGCTGCTCGCCGCCGCGCTGCCCGCCGCGAACGGCTTCGCCGCACCGGCCACCACGGGGGCCGCCAGCGCCCTGGCCGCCTGCTCCGCACCGGCCTGGGCCGAGGGCGTCAGCTACCCGGCCGGCACCCGGGTCAGCTACCTCGGCCACCTCTACGAGTCACTGGTGACCCACACCCCGCCGGCCGGCGCCGGCTGGAACCCGGCGGCCGTGCCGGCCCTCTGGCGTGACCTCGGCGTCTGCGCCGGAACCCCCTCCCCCACCCCGTCGCCGACCCCGACCGCCACGCCCACCCGGCCCCCGACACCGACCCCGACGCCCACCCGCACGCCGTCGCCCACCGCCACCCCCGGCACGACGACACCGCCACCGGACGGCACGGGCTGCGCACTGAAGCCCCGCCCGGCCGGCAAGGTGCTCCAGGGCTACTGGGAGAACTGGGACGGCGCGGCGAACGGCGTCCACCCGCCGCTGGGCTGGATCCCGATCACCGACCCCCGGATCACCGGGCACGGCTACAACGTCGTCACCGCCGCCTTCCCGGTGATCCGCGCCGACGGCACGGTGCTCTGGGAGGACGGCATGGACGCCACCGTCAAGGTGCCCACCCCGACCGAGATGTGCCAGGCCAAGGCCGCCGGGCTGACCGTGCTGCTGTCGATCGGCGGGGCCACCGCCGGCATCGACCTCGGCTCGGCGGCCGTCGCCGACCGGTTCGTCGCCACCGTGGTGCCGATCCTCAAGCGGTACCACTTCGACGGCATCGACATCGACATCGAGACCGGGCTGACCGGCAGCGGGGACATCACCCGGCTGTCCACCTCACAGGCGAACCTGGTCCGCATCATCGACGGGGTGCTGGGCCAGATGCCGGCCGGGTTCGGCCTGACCATGGCCCCGGAGACCGCGTACGTCACCGGCGGCAGCGTCACCTACGGCTCCATCTGGGGGGCGTACCTGCCGGTCATCAAGCGGTACGTCGACAACGGACGGCTCTGGTGGCTCAACATGCAGTACTACAACGGCAGCATGTACGGCTGCGCCGGTGACTCGTACCCGGCCGGGACGGTCGCCGGCTTCACCGCCCAGACCGACTGCCTCGACGCCGGCCTGGTCGTCCAGGGCACCACCATCCGGGTTCCGTACGACCGGCAGGTCCCGGGCCTGCCCGCCCAGCCCGGTGCCGGTGGCGGTTACCTCGCGCCGGCCTCGGTGGCCCAGGCGTGGAACACCTACCGGGGCGGTCTGAAGGGCCTGATGACCTGGTCGGTCAACTGGGACGGATCCAAGGGCTGGACCTTCGGCGACAACGTCCGCACCCTCCAGGGGCGCTGAGCCCGGACCGGGGCCGCCGCACCGGCCCGGGCGTCCGGTCGGCCAAGGGGTGCAGGCGGCGCGGTCGTGCTCCCGCCGGTGCGGGCGGGAGCGCGACCGGGTGGCTCAGAGCCGGGCACCCACCTCGGCACCGTCGGCCGGGCGCAGGAAGTCCGACGTCGGGATGGACCCGTCGGCCGCCCGGGGGCCGGTGATGGTGGTCGGGTCGGTGCTGGCCAGCGGCCAGGTGCCACCGAGGTTCCAGGAGTTGTCGGTCCCGGTCGAGGAGCCGGGCACGACGTCGGGGGTGTTGCCGACCGCCAGGTTACGGCTGAGCCGGGAGGCGGACCGGGACACGTCGAAGCCGGCCTTGCCGTTGCGCCACGCGGTGTTGCGCTCGAAGACCAGCGCACCGGGGTTGCCGTTGTCGATGAAGCCGCCGGCCGAGTTTCCCCAGGCCATGCTGTTGCGGGTGACGTGGTCGACGGCCGGGCGCGGGTCGTTGCCACCGCCGTGCTTGAACCCGTTGCCGTCACCGGCGTAGTCGGGCAGGTTCCAGTAGTTGTAGCCGTTGTCGTAGGCGACGCTGTCCTCGATCAGGATCGGTGACAGGAACAGCCAGGCGTCGAACCCGTCGTCGGAGTTGCGCCAGAGCCGTGCGCCGCGCACCACGTTGCCGCTGCCCGAGCCCTCCTTGATGGCCAGCCCGTCGGCGCTCTCGCCGTTCTTGCGGGGATCCCGGTTGCCGTAGCTGTCCAGGTCGACGATCCGGTTGCCGCTGGACGCGCCCTGCAGGTGCAGCCCGGACTCGTAGTTGTCCCGGGTGACCAGGCGCTCGTAGCTGCCGTTGTTGGTGTCGACGCCGAAGATCCCGTACGGGCCGTGGACGATCTCCAGGCCGATGAACCGCCACCAGTCCGCCTCGACGTGCAGCGCGCCCCGGTCGGCGCGGGGAATGCTGGAGCCCACCGCACCCGGGGTGTACGGCATGTTCTCGCCGTCGATGACCACCTTCTCCCCCTGGTAGTTCGTCAGGGTGATCGGGTGGTACGAGGTGCCGTCCTTGAGGATCTTGATGGTGCTGGTCGGCGCATAGGTGCCGCCGCGCACCGCGATGGTGGTGCCGGGCTGGGCCAGGTCGTGTGCCCGTTGGATGGTGCGCAACGGTCGGTCCAGCGTGCCGGGGTCGGCGTCGTCGCCGTCGGTGGCGACCACCAGCACGACGGCTCCGGGCGGCGGGCTGGTCGGCGGCGGCGTGGCCGGCGGGGTGGTGGGCGGGACCGTGGTAGGTGCGGGCGTGGTGGTGGTCGGCGGCGGGGTGCTCGGCGGGGCGGTGGTGGGGCTCGTCGGCGGGGTGGTGGGGCTCGGTGGCGCGGTGGTGGGCGCGATGCCGCCGTCCCGGACCAGGACGTCGTCGAAGGAGGCCGTCGCGGTGGCGGTCTGCACCCCGATCCGGCCGGCGCGGATCAGCGGGCTGGTGGCCTGACCGACGAGGACGCCGTCGACACTGCCCCGCACGGTGGTGCCGGCGACCTCGACGGCGAGGGTGTACCAGGTGTCGGTGGTCACCGTACGGGTGGCGCTGGCGAGGACGGTGACCGCGCCACCGTTCACCGCCTGCAACTGCACCCGGTCGCCGGAGAGCAGTGCCAGCCGGTAGTAGCGGGTCGCCCCGGACGCGCGGGCCAGCAGGCCGACCTGGCCGGCGGCACCGAGGCTGAGCGGTTTCACCCGGGCCTGGACGGTGTAGTCGGTCCAGCCGGTGCTGCCGGCGAAGAGCCGGGCGTTGTCACTGTCGGCGTTGGACTGCCGCAGGGCCGGCGAGCCGTCGGTGACGACGCCCCAACTGCCACCGGACTTCGACCAGCCGGCGGTGTTCCCGTCGGTGAAGTCGTCGCTGAACAGGGTGGCGGCCGAGGCGGGGGTGACCGGTCCGAGCAGCAGGGCGGTCACGGGGACGAGCACCCCGGCGAGCAGCAGGGCCAGCCGGCGCTGGCGGGACGGGCGCATGAGGCGTACCTCCGACGGTGGCGGGGGGATCGGACGGGCAATGAGAAAGCGCTTTCCCGGACGATACGAGGAGGTATCGACATTCGTCAACTTGCCCCCGACCCGGGTCGGCCAGTGGTGCCACCCGGGACTGGCACCGACGCCGGGCTGGCTCCCGGTGCCGGAACGGCGCGGCGGCCGACCCCCGTACGGGATCGGCCGCCGCGTCCCGCCGGTGTCACCGCCAGGTGTCGTTGGCGCTCCAGGAGCCGGTGGACCCGATGGTGGCGCTGCGGTTGCCACCGGACTCCCAGACCACCGTGCCGTCCGGGTTCTTCTTGAGGTACTTGTACTCGACCGTCGAGTTCGGCGGCAGGGTGACCGTGGCCCGCCACAGCGGGTACGCGGCCGGGGAGAGGGCCACCGCGTTGGCCGGGTTCCAGGAACCCAGCGCCGCGACGTCGCCCACCAGGTAGACGTTCTGGCCGTACGAGGTGGTGGCGTTGACCGTGAACGACGCGCCCTGGGTACCGGCCGGATCACCCCGGAAGGTGTCGGTGACCGACGAGGTGCCGCCGGTCGGCGTGGTCAGCGTCCGGTTGCTCCCCGACTCCCAGGTCACCGCACCGGCCGTGGTCTTCTTGAGGAACTTGAACTCCACCGTGGTGGCCGCCGGCAGGTTGACCACCGCCCGGTAGACCCCACCGCCCTGCGCCGTCAGCCTGACCGCGCCGGCCGGGCTCCACGAGCCCAGCGCCGGCACGCTGCCGACGACGTAGGCGTCCTGGCCGTCGGCGAGGGACGCGGTGACCGTGAAGGTCGTGGCGACCGTGCCGGCGGGAGCGGTCGGGGTGGGCGTCGCGGTCGACGTCGGCGAGGCGGTGGGCGTCGCGGTCGGCGTCGGCGTGCTGCCGGCCTTCGCGTTGGCGTGCAGCGCCACCGCGCCGTTGGCGGGGATCCGCACGGTGGCCCGCCCGCCGCTGACGGCCACCGTGGTGCCGGTGCAACCGGTGGTGCCCCGCGCCCCCGAGATCACGTCGCAGTACGACCCGTCGGCCAGGCCGGTGGCGAAGGTGGCGGTGCTGGCCGACCCCGAGTCGTTGATCCCGATCCAGGCCCGGTCACCCCGGTGGAAGCCGATGACGTTGCTGTTGACCACGGTGAAGTCGGAGACGGTCCGGACCGACTTCGCGGTGTTGGCCCAGCCGACCATGCCCTTGATCCCGGTGGACCGGGTCAGGCAGTTCCAGCTGCCGCCGCAGACGGTGTCGGTGACGTAGCCGTTGCCGTCGGCGGGCGGCGACTGGTTGCGGTTGGACCAGGTGAAGCTGTCGTAGACCGACGGCTTGCCGTGCGGGTAGGCCAGTGCGAAGTAGTTGGCCAGGACGTAGTCGCTGCCGTCGCGGTAGGACAGCACCACCCCGTCGCGCTCCAGGTCGTGGTTGGTGACCATGGCGAACACGTTGGCGCTCGGCGCGTCGAGGTTCCAGCTCGCGACGTTGGCCAGGTTGGCGATCGAGCCCTGGAACGCCGACTTCAGGCCCTTGGCGTACCCGAAGTCGAGCACGTCACCGTTGCCGGTGAAGGCGCGGGCCTTGAGGGCGTCGTTGCTGGCCCCGTCGAAGATCTCCTGGGCGACGTACGGCCGCTTGTTCTCGGCGGTGGTGTTGCGCACCTTGCCGAGGATGGCGGCGAAGTCGTCCTTCCGGACGTGCTTGACCGCGTCCACCCGGAACCCGTCGACCCCCAGGCCGACCAGGTCGTTGAGGAACCCGGCGATCTTGGTGCGGACGGCGTCCTTCTCGGTGTAGAGGTCGGTCAGGGAGAGCAGCTCACAGCTGGTCACCTGGGCCTCGTTGTTCCAGTCGTTGATCGCGCCGGAGGTCGGGCAGTTGTCCCCCGGGCGGTGGAAGTCGCCGGTGCCGTAGGGCACGGCCGGGAAGCTGTAGCCGGGGCCGGAGAAGTCGGTGCCGGCGTACCCGACGACCGACTCGGGGTTGTTGGCGCCGGCCATGTGGTTGACCACCGCGTCGACGTACACCCGCACCCCGGCGGCGTGGCAGGCGGTCACCATGTCGGCGAACTGCTGCCGGGTGCCGAACCGGCTCTCCAGGCGGTAGGACACCGGCTGGTAGACCTCGTACCAGGGGTGCACGCCGTCGGCGCTGCTCGGCAGGCTGACCGACTCCTGCGGTGGGGCGACCTGGACCGCGCCGTAGCCGGCCGGGCCGAGGTGGTCGGTGCAGGCGGCGGCGACGGAGCGCCAGTTCCATTCCCACAGGTTGGCGGTGACCTCGCTGTCGTTGAGGGCGACGGCGGCGGACGCGGGGACGGTGGCCGGCAGCGCGCTCAGCGCGGCGAGAGAGGAGGCGGTGACAGCGAGGGCGAGGAGGCCCCGTCGCAGACGGGTTCCCCGGGGGACGCGGGGTACGGACATCGGGAGTGGACCTACTTCCGGGGGTCGAAGGGTCGCGGTGCGGGGTGGACGGCTGTCCGGTGGAAAGACGATGCGGCATCGATGAAAGATTTTGCAAGACCTTGCGGCAAACTTTTCGACATCGGCCGGCAATGATCCGCAAGGTCTTGCTACTGCCGCGATCGACCGACCGGCCCCGACGGCCACCCCCGGCTATGCGCGTTTGCCCAGTTCAGCAGGGGGAACCGAAGGCGTCCGTACGTCCTGAGGCAGCCGCCGTGCCCTGTACGGCGGCGTGGTCACCTTCCTGCTCGCCCATGCGGCGTTCCAGTGGCGGCCCAGCCGGCACCTGCCGGAACCTGATCTGGCCCCGGCTGGTCGCCGCCGCGACCTGCCCGCCCTGCTGCCGGCCACCGCCGCCATCCCCGCCCTGCGGGCACTGGCCTGGCTCGCCCTGGTCTGCCTGGCCACGGCGGTCACCGAGTACCCGGCCAGCCGCCGTGAGGGGGAACGGTTGCGCCGCGTCCTCGTCGAGGGGCGCGAGGGCACCTGTGCGGCCGGGCGGCACGGGCCGGGCCGGTCGGTCGGCTGACCGGCCCGTGCCGCGGACCGTCCCGGTCCCCGCGCCGGCACCCGACGCGGGGACCGGTGTCACCCCGGGTGGCCTTCGTCCACCGTCGGCCGGACGCTCACATCGGGTTCCAGCCGTCGCTGCCGGCCAGGTACCGCTGCGGCGTGTAGGTGGCCGCCTGGGCGTCGCTGAGCTGCGGACGGTTGCCGTTGGTGCCGGCACCGGGCCCGGTGTTGCGGTACTCGCGGAACCGGGCGTTCTGCCACACGTTGCCGGACATGTCGGTCCAGGGCTGGGCGGTCTTCATGGTCGCGCTGAGCGTCGACTCCCGGTAGAGGACCTGGGCGTCCGGCCCCCACGGGCGGCCGAGCTGGGTGGTGTTGTTCGTCGCCCCGGTGATCGTCGACCGGTAGATGAGCATCCCGTACGTCTTGCTGGCCGGCGTCCGGGCGGCGGTGATCGGTCCGCCGGTCGACCGCTTCTCGTAGATCGAGGAGCTGTCGATGACGATCGTGCCGCCGCCGAAGATGAAGTCGACGGTGCCCTCCACGTAGGAGCCGACCACGTACGCCCGGGTCTTGTCGTTGACCAGGAAGGTGTCCTGGTCGCCGAGGAGCCGGACGTTGCGCAGCACCGCCCGGTCCGCGTTCAGGTGCAGGGCGACCGCCTGCTGGTCGACCCCCGAGGAGTTCTCCACGAAGTCGTTGGCGATGGTGAGGTTCTCGGCGACGAAGTTCGCCCCGTCGACGAACATGCTCGCGCTGTTGAAGGTGCCGTAGGTGGTCCCGTCCGGCTTCCGCGTGCCGGCGGAGTTGTTGTACACCAGCACCACGTTCGACGGCCCCGAGCCGAGCCCGCGCAGGGTGACGTTGGGCTTGTTCGAGGCCACCCGGACGACCTCACGGTAGGTGCCGGGCTTGATGGTGATGGTGACCCGGGCCGAACTGTTCGCCGGTACGGCGTCGATGGCGGCCTGCACGGTGCGGTACCTGCCGCTGCCGTCCGCCGCCACCGTCGGCGTCCCGCTGGGCGGCGGCGTCGTCGGCGGCGCGGTGGTCACCGGCGGCGTGGTCGGCGGCGCGGTGGTGGGCGGGGGCGTGGTCACCGGCGGCGTGGTGGGGGGTGCGGTGGTGGGGGGTGCGGTGGTGGGGGTGGTCGTGCCGGTGCAGGCGGTTCCGTTGAGCGTGAAGCCGACGGGGTCGGGGTTGCTGCCGGTCCAGGTGCCGTTGAACCCGACGTCGACGCTGCCGTTGGTGGCGATGGCGGCGTTGTAGTCGAGGTTGGTGGCGACGACGTCGCCACTGGCCGGGCTGGCGGTGAAGCCCCAGGCGCTGGTGATGGCCTGCCCGGCGGGGAAGCTCCAGCCGAGCCGCCAACCGCTGACGGGATCACCCAGGTTCCTGATCGTGATGGCGGCGGTGAAGCCGCCGGCCCACTGGGCGCCGACCTGGTAGGTGACCTGGCAGCCGGCGGCGGCCTGCGCCGACACGGCGGTGACGACACCGGCGACGAGGGTGGTGGTGACGGCGGTGGCGACGATCGATGCCACCCGCCGGGTGCGATTTCTCACGAGCGAACTCCCCAGGGGTATCCGAACACGGACGGCCGTGGGAGCGCTTTCCTGAGCCTGCCACACCCGACTTCCGCTGTAAAGCGTCACCGGCCGGGCACCCCTGGTAGGTGCGCGCCCGGTCCGGTCACCCGGCGCTGATCATCCTGTCGGGCGGGCCTGTTACGGTCGCGCCGCTGTCACACCAGTCGAGCCGGAGGTAGGCGTGATCCGTTCGCACATGTCGTCGTTCGCCGGAATGCCGGTGGTCCCCTTCACACCGGGGATGACCCTGCCCGACGACCCGTCGGCCGTCGCCTGGCGGCTCGAGGTCGAGGACTTCGAGGCCGAGCCGGAGGAGTTCGCCGCCCTGGTCACGGCGCTGCGGACGGAGGTGCCGGGCGAGGCAGTCCGCGCCCTGGTGATCGGCGAGTGGGGGTCGGCGTACGAGCGGGCGCTCCCGGTCGACCTGCTGGCCGACGCGGCGGAGGACTGGACCGCCCTGCGCGCGGTGTTCCTGGCCGACCTGGTCAGCGAGCAGTGCGAGATCTCCTGGCTCACCCACGGCGACCTCACCCCGCTGCTGACCGCCTACCCGGAGCTGGAGACGCTGTGGGTACGCGGGGCCAACGAGCTGACCCTGCGACCGGTGCGGCACACCGGTCTGCGGGAACTGGGCTTCCAGACCGGCGGCCTGCCGGCCGAGGTCACCCGCGCGGTGGGCGACAGCGACCTGCCCGCCCTGCGCCGGCTCGACCTGTGGCTCGGTCGGCAGGACTACGGCGGCGACACCGGCACCGACGACCTCGCCGCCGTCCTGGCCGGCGACCGGCTGCCGGCGCTGCGGCACCTGGCGGTCTGCAACGCCGAGTTCGCCGACCACGTCGCGCGGGCGGTGGCCACCGCCCCGGTGGTGTCCCGGCTGGAGGTGCTCGACCTGTCGATGGGGGTGCTCACCGACCCGGGTGCCGAGGCGCTGCTGGCCGGGCAGCCGCTGACCCACCTGCGCCGGCTCGACCTGCACCACCACTTCCTCTCCCCCGAGGTCGCGCAGCGGCTGACCGACGCGCTGCCCGGCGTCCAGGTCGACGTCTCCGAGCCGCAGGAACCGGACGAGTACGACGGCACGGTCTACCGGTTCACCGCGGTCGGGGAGTGAGCGGCGATGACGTTCGGTTCCCACGCGCAGACGTTCGCCGGCCGGCCGGTGGTCGAGTTCCCCGCCGACGGGCCGCCACCCGTCGTGGACGGCCCGGTCTGCTGGCGGATCGCCGACTGGCACTTCGACGGCGACCCCCGGCAGGACGTCCTGTCGGAACAGTTCCGGGACCGGTTCGACAGGTTCGTCGAGCAGCTCGGTGACCGGGTCGAGGCGCTCGTCGTCGGCGCCTGGGGATACGCGGCGTTCCACCACGCCCCGATCGAGCAGCTCTGCGCGGCGGCGGACCGGCTGCCCCGGCTGCGGGCGCTGTTCCTCGGCGACATGGTCACCGAGGAGTGCGAGGTCTCCTGGATGCGGGTCGGCGACGTCAGCCCGTTGCTGACGGCCTACCCGGAGCTGGAGGTGCTGCGGGTACGCGGCGGCGAGGACTTCAGCTTCTCCCCGGTACGGCACGAACGGCTGCGCACGCTGTCCGTGCAGAGCGGCGGGCTGTCCCGGGAGTTCGTCGCCGCGGTGCTGGCCTCGGAGCTGCCCGCGCTGCACCACCTGGACCTGTGGCTGGGCACCGACGACTACGGCGGGGACACCACCGTGGCCGACCTGGACGCGCTGCTGGCCGGCACGCTCTTCCCGGCGCTGCGCCGGCTCGGGCTGCGCAACGCCGAGATCGCCGACGAGCTGGCCGCCGCGCTCGCCACCGCCGCCGTGGTGCCCCGGTTGGAGCGGCTCGACCTGTCGCTGGGCACCCTGTCCGACGACGGGCTGGCCGCGCTGCTCGCCGGGCAGTCCCTGACCCACCTGTCCGCCCTCGACCTGCACCACCACTACCTGTCGGAGGAGGCCGCCGACCGGGTGGTCGCCGCGTTGCCCGGCGTCGAGGTGGACGTCTCCGAGCCGCAGGAACCGGACGAGGGCGACGGGGAGACCTACCGCTACACGGCGGTGTCGGAGTGACATGCGACTGACCGTGGTGGGCAACCCCGACAACCGGCGGGTCGCGCTGTTCCGGCGGGCCGTCCGCGCGGCGGGGCTGCCCGACCCGACGGTGCTGCCCTGGGCGCGGGTGCTCACCGGGGCGGCCCCACCGGACGCCGGCACCCTGGTCCGGGTCGACTCCCCCGGCGAGGACGCGGAGGTGGACCGGCTGCTGCGCGGCGCGGCCACCCCCGCCCGGCACGGGGAGCTGATCGGCCTGGCCGACACGTACGCCGGGCTGGTGGCCGGGATGGGCCGGGTGGCCGCCGGGGGCGCGACGCTGCTCAACCACCCGGACGACGTGGCGGCGCTGTGCGACAAGCGGCGCTGCCACGCGCTGCTGTCGGCGGCCGGGGTGCCGGTGCCGGCGGCGCTGCCCCCGGTCGGCGGCTATCCGCAGCTCCGGGCGGCGATGGCGGCGGCCGGCTGGCACCGGGTGTTCGTCAAGCCGGCGCACGGCTCGTCGGCGGCCGGGGTGATCGCGCTCGCGGTCGGCCCACGCCGGATCCGCGCGGTCACCCCGATCGAGGCCACCCCGGACGGGCTGTTCAACTCGTTGCGGCTGCGCAGCTACGACGACGAGGCGACCGTCGCGGCGCTGGTCGACCGGCTCGCCCCGCAGGGGCTGCACGTGGAGCGGTGGCTGCCCAAGGCGGGGCTGGCCGACCGGGTGGTCGACCTGCGGGTGGTGGTGGTCGCCGGCCGTCCCACCCACGTCGTGGTCCGGGCCGCCCGGGGGCCGATGACCAACCTGCACCTGGGCAACGCGCGGGGTGACCTGGAGGCGCTGCGGGCGGCGGCCGGCCCGCAGTCCTGGGCGGCGGCGATGCGGACCTGCGAGCGGGCGGCGGCGTGCTTCCCCCGGTCGCTGCACGTCGGCGTCGACCTGATGTTCCTGCTGGGCTGGCGGCAACACGCGGTGGCCGAGGTCAACGCGTTCGGCGACCTGCTGCCCGGGGTGCTGACCGACGGCCGGGACACCTACGCCGAGCAGGTGCACGCGCTGACCAGCGGCCGGTGGGACCGGTGGCGGGCCGCCGCGACGGCCGCCACCCCGGGCGGCGACAGCCCGACCGCGGCCGGGCGCGTCGCGGTGGCGGGACCGGCGACCGGGCCGGGTCGCCCGACGGCCGGCGGACCGGCGACGAGGCGACGGGAGTCGGTGGGATGCGCACCCTGATCGGCAGTCACGACATCTGCCTGGTCACCCTGGACACGCTGCGGTTCGACGTGGCCGACGAACTGGCCGGGGCGGGACGGACCCCCCGGCTGGTCCGGGCGTTGCCCGGTGGGCGGTGGGAGCGGCGGCACTCCCCCGCCAGCTTCACCTACGCCGCGCACCACGCCTTTTTCGCCGGTTTCCTGCCCACCCCGGTCGGGCCGGGCCGGCACGAGCGGCTGTACGCGGCGGCGTTCCCGGGCAGCGAGACCGCCGGGGACGACACCTGGGTCTTCGACGCCCCCGACCTGCCCACCGCGCTGGCCGGGGCGGGCTACCACACGCTCTGTCTGGGCGGGGTGGGCTTTTTCAACCGGCGCAGCCCGCTCGGGTCGGTGCTGCCCGGCCTGTTCGCCGAGGCGCACTGGGAGCCGGCGTTCGGGGTCACCGCCCCCACCTGCCTGGACGCGCAGCTCGACCGGCTGGCCGAGGTGCTGCCCGGCGTCCCGGCCGACCGGCCGGTGTTCACCTTCCTCAACGTCGCCGCCCTGCACCAGCCCAACCGGCACTACCTGCCGGGTGCCGCCGAGGACGGCCGGGACAGCCACGCCGCCGCCCTGGAGTACGTCGACTCCCGGGTCGACCGGCTGTTCGCCCTGCTCACCGGGCGGGGACGGCCGGTGTTCACGATCGTCTGCTCCGACCACGGCACCGCGTACGGCGAGGACGGCCACACCGGCCACCGGATCGGCCACGACGTGGTGTGGACCGTCCCGTACGCCCACTTCACTCTGCGACCGGGGGAATGGTGACCAGCATCGACACGGGCCTCGACGGCTCGCCCTACCAGCAGTACCTCTACGCGTACCCGCACAAGACCTCCTACCGGGCGCTGCGGCCCCGGCCGTTGCTGGCCGACGTGTGGCGGGCCGAGGCCCGTGACGCCCTCTTCCTCTACGTGCACCTGCCGTTCTGCGAGATGCGCTGCGGCTTCTGCAACCTGTTCACCCGGGCCAACGCCCCGCAGGAGCAGGTGACGGCCTACCTGCGGCAGTTGCGCCGACAGGCGGAACGGGTCGCCGACGCGCTCGGTGACGACGCCGGGTACGCCCGGGTGGCGTTCGGTGGGGGCACCCCCACCTACCTGACCGCCGACGAGCTGACCGAGCTGTTCGACATCGTCACCGGCACCTCGGGGGCGCGGCTGCCGGGCGTACCGCTGTCGGTGGAGACCTCGCCGGCCACCGCGACGCCGGACCGGCTGGCGGTGCTGGCGGCGCACGGGGTGCACCGGGTGAGCATCGGGGTGCAGAGCTTCCTCGACGGGGAGGCGCGGGCCGCCGGTCGCCCGCAGCGGCGCGACGAGGTGGAGGCGGCGCTCGGCGCGATCCGGGCCGCCGCGGTCCCGGTGCTCAACATCGACCTGATCTACGGCATCGACGGGCAGACGGCGACGACCTGGCGGGAGAGCCTGGACGCGGCGCTGGCCTGGCGGCCGGAGGAGCTGTACCTCTACCCGCTCTACGTGCGGCCGCTGACCGGGCTGGGTCGGCGGGCGCACGGCCGGGCCGACTGGGACGCCCACCGGCTGGGCCTCTACCGGCAGGCGGTGGAGGTCCTCGGCGCGGCCGGCTACCGGCAGGAGTCGATGCGGCAGTTCCGCCGCGCCGACGTTCCCACCCCGGGCGGGCCGGACTACTGCTGTCAGGACGACGGCATGGTCGGGCTGGGGTGTGGGGCGCGCTCGTACACCACCGCGCTGCACTACTCGTTCGACTACGCGGTGTCGGTGTCGCAGGTCCGGATGGTGCTGGACGACTACCTGGCCCGCCCGGCGGACGACTTCCGGTACGCCGAGTTCGGGTTCGTCCTCGACGGTGCCGAGCAGCGCCGCCGGTGGCTGCTCACGTCGCTGCTGCGGGCCGAGGGGGTGGACGCGGCGGCCTACGCCGCCCGGTTCGGCCGACCGCCGGGTGAGGACTTCCCGGAGCTGGGGCGGCTGGCCGACCGGGGCTGGGCCGGCGTCGACGGGCTGCGGCTGACCCCGGCCGGGTTGGCCCGTTCCGACGCGATCGGCCCGTGGCTGACCTCCGCCCGGGTCCGGCAGGCGATGACCGGGTACGTGCCCCGGTGACTCCCGCCGTCCGGCCGCCGACGCCGTTACCGCGTCCGGTCGCCCGGCCGCCGACGCCGTTACCGGATCCCGCCGTTCGGCCGCCGGCCACGCTCCCGGCGCACCCGGCCGCGTCGCTGCCGGTGGGGGGCGACGAGCCGGTCGCGGAGCTGGCGGTGCTCTACCGGGGGCCGTTGGCGAGCTGCAACTACGACTGCCCGTACTGCCCGTTCGCCAAGCGGGTCGACCCGCCGGAACTGTTGCGCGCCGACCGGGCGGCGCTGGAGCGGTTCACCGGCTGGGTGGCGGACACCACCGACCGGCGGCTGTCGGTGCTGTTCACCCCGTGGGGTGAGGGGCTGACCCGCAGCTGGTACCGGGACGCCATGGTGTCGCTGTCGCACCTGCCGCACGTGGGGCGGGTGGTCATCCAGACCAACCTGGCCGCCCGGGTGGACTGGCTGGCCGACGCCGACCGCGCGACGGCGGCACTGTGGACGACGTACCACCCGGGGCAGGTCACCCGGGAGCGGTTCCTCGCCCGCTGCGCCCGGCTGTCCGCGCTGGGCGTGCGGTACTCGGTCGGGGTGGTCGGCCTGCCCGAGCACCTGGCCGAGGCGCGGGCGCTGCGGGCCGCCCTGCCGCGGGAGGTCTACCTGTGGGTGAACGCCGCCGACGGGCACCACTACCCCGCCGGGCAGGAGGCGGCCTGGACGGAGCTGGATCCGCTGTTCGGCTGGAGCGTCCGGCCGCACCCGTCGCTCGGCCGCCCCTGCCACGCCGGGGAGACGGCGATCTCCGTCGTGGGTGACGGCACGGTGCGCCGCTGCCACTTCCGGCCCGCGCCGATCGGGAACCTCTACGACGGGTCGTGGCGGGCCGCCCTGAAGCCCCGGGCCTGCGACGCCGCGCTCTGCGACTGCCACATCGGGTACGTCCACCTCAAGCCGCTCGGGTTGCGTGACGTGTTCGCCGGTGGCGTGCTGGAACGGATTCCGGCGGTCTGGCCGGCGGCCGGCGGGCCGGACCGCTGAACGGCTGACGCCCGGCGGGGTCCGGTGCGCCCGCCGGCCGACGCCCCGCGGGTGCCGGTGTCCGGCGGCAGACGCCCCGCGGGTGCCGGTGTCCGCCGGCAGACGCTCAGCGGGTGCGCTCGGCGCGGCGCAGCAGGCCGGCGGCGAGCAGCCCACCCGCGAGCACCGCCACCGCCCCGGCGGTCTGCCCGGTGACCAGGGCGGCGGCGAACGCGTCGGTGACCTGTGCGCGTTCGGTCCCGCCCCCGGCGGCGGCCAGCGCGGCCGGATAGGAGCCGGCCCCGGCCACCGCGACCGGTGCCAGCGCGGCGAACCGGGCGTTGAGTACCGCCCCGAGCACGGCGATGCCGAGGCTGCCCCCCACCTCGGCCATGGTGCCGTCGATCCCCGCGCCGACGCCGGCCTTCGCCGGGGGGATGGAACTCATCACCGCCTCGACGATCGCGGGGTTGGCCAGGGCGCAGCCGAAGCCCATCACCAGCAGCCCGGTCAGCAGCACGGCGTAGCCGTCGGAGCGGACGTGGGTGATCAGGGTGAGGCCGGCGGAGAGCAGCACCATGCCCAGCGCGATGGCCCCGGGAACCCCGAGCCGGCGGATCAGCCGGGTGGCGACCCCGCCGAGATTGAGCAGCACGATGGACAGCGCGAACGGCACCATCCGCAGCCCCGCCTCCCAGGCCGGGTAGCCGCGGACGAACTGGAGGTGCTGGGTGAGCAGGAACAGCGCGCCGGTGGAGCCGAAGGTGATCAGGACGACCCCGGTGACCGCGCCGACGAACCGGCGGTCGGTGAAGAAGTGCATGTCCAGCATGGGGGCGGGGATCCGCCGTTCCCATGCCACGAAGGCGGCCAGCAGCAGCACCCCGACGCCGGCCGCGCCGAGCACCGGCGGGGCGGTCCAGCCCCGTTCGGGACCGTCGATGATGGCCCACACCACGCCGGTGAGGCCGGCGGTGGACAGCAGCACCCCGCCGAGGTCGGGCCGCCCGCCGACCGGATCCCGGGACTCCGGCACCAGCGTCCGGGCCGCCGCCAGGCAGACCAGCACGATCGGCACGTTGACCAGGAAGATCGCGCCCCACGGCAGGTGGGCCAGGATGATCCCGCCGATCGGTGGGCCGGCGGCGTAGCCGAGGGCGCTGGTGGCCGCCCAGATGCCGATCGCCCGGGACCGTTCGGCCCCGTCGAAGACCTGCATGGCGACGGCGAGGGTGGCGGTGACCAGCAGCGCCCCGCCGACGCCCATACCGGCGCGGGCGGCGATCAGCTGGTCGCCGGAGCGGGCCAGCCCGGCGGCCAACGAGCCGACACCGAACAGGACCAGGCCGGCGAGGAGCATCCGACGACGGCCGTACCGGTCGGCGAAGCTGCCGGCGGTGAGCAGCAGCCCGCACTGCACCAGCGCGTACGCGTTGATCATCCACTGGATGTCGGTGGTGCTGGCGTCCAGTTCGGTGGTGAGCACCGGCACCGCCACGGTGAGCACGGTGTTGTCCAGCACCACGGTCAACTGGGCGAGGCAGAGCACGGCCAGGATCAGCCACCGCGACCGCAGCGGGGTCGCCGGGCCGGGCCGGGCGGCGGACAGCGCGGTGGTCATCGGGGCGGGGCGTGCCGGGCGAGCGGATTGGTCAGGGTGCCGGCGAACTGGAGGGCCGCCGACGGGTCGGCCAGGTCGACCATCTGCTGGTTGTTGCGCAGTTGCAGCCGGTTGAGGCAGGAGAGGGTGAACTCCGGGGCGAACAGGTCGTGCCGGCGCAGCCGGTCGGCCAGGTGCGGCACCCCGGCCGCGTAGTCGGTGGCGCAGTCGGCGACGGTACGCCAGAAGTCGTCCTCGTCGAGCACCTCCTCGGCGGCCAGCACGGCGTTGAGGTGGCGGAAGAAACAGTCGAAGACGTCGGTGAAGATGGTCAGCAGCTGTTCGTCGTCGGGGATCGCGGCGCGGACCCGCTGCACCAGCGGCGGCAGGTCGGCGTCGGGGTCCATCACCACGATCTCCTCGGCGATGTCCTTGAAGATGACCCGCTCGACCACGCCGTCGTGCAGCACCAGGATGACGTTCTCGCCGTGCGGCATGAAGGCCAGCCGGTGGGCGTAGAAGCTGTGCAGCAGCGGCACCAGGTAGGCGTCGAGGTAGCGGCGCAGCCACTGACGCGCGGGCAGTCCGGACTCGGCGATCAGGGCGGCGGCGAGCGAGCGTCCGTCGCGGTCGGTGTGCAGCAGGGCGGCCATGGTGGACAGTCGCCGGCCGGGGGCCAGCCCGGGCACCGGGCTCTCCCGCCACAGTGCCGCCAACATCTTGCGGTACGGCGAGTAGCGGTCGGTGGCCGCCTCGTACTGCGGGTGCCGGTAGCCGACGGCGGCCCGTTCCCGGATGACCGTCAGTCCGGTGCCGGCGAGCACCGGGTCGGCGGCGACCAGTTCGACGAGCCAGTCGTTGATCGCCGGGGTGGCCTCCATGTAGGCGGCCGACAGGCCCCGCAGGAAGCCCATGTTCAGCACGGACAGCGCGGTCTTGACATAGTGCCGGTGCGGGTTGGTGACGTTGAAGAAGGTCCGGATGGACTGCTGCGGCAGGTACTCGTCGGGGGCCTCGCCGAGGCAGACCAGGCGTTGCCGGGCGACCTCACCGGCGAAGGTGACGGCGAGCCGGTTCCACCACTGCCACGGGTGCACCGGGATGAGCAGGTAGTCGTCCGGGTCGAGACCGGCGTCGGTCAGCGTGCCGGTGAACCGGGCCAGGGTGTCCGGGCCGAGTTCGGTGCGCAGCAGGGTCGGGTAGTCGAGGTCGGCGGCGCTGCTGAAGGTGGCGTGGTCGCGGTGCGCGGCGACCCAGACCAGCCGGACCGGTCGGCCGGTCTCCGGGGCGTACGCGTGGTATTCGTGTACGCCGAAGCCGATCCGGCCGTTGTTGGCCACGAAGCACGGGTGTCCCTCGGTCATGCCGGTCTCGATGGCCTGGAAGTCGGCGCGGGCGAGTTCGGCCGCGCTCACCGCCGGCCGGTCCAGCTTGAACGCGGTGCCGGCCAGGGTGGAGGTGATCTCCTCCAGGTAGACGGGGAGCACCTGGTCGGTGAGGCCGAGCGCGGCACGCAGTTCGAGGCAGAGGTCGACGGCGTCAGGCGGCAGGTCCTCGTCGCCGCGGTGCCGGGTGATGCTGTCCGGGTCGATGTGCCAGTGGTCGAGGGCGAAGCGGCGGGCGGTGAACCGGTACTCCACGGTGCCGTCGTCGGTGCGCACCGCCCACCGTCCGTCGTCGGTGGGGGCCGGGTGGATCAGGCGTTCGTGGGCGAACTCGGCCAGCGCCTTGCCGACCAGCAGCCGGTTGGCGCGGGTCCAGGTGGCCGGGTTCAGGTGGGCCACGGATGCGGCGGGGTTCACGCGGGCAGCTCTCCTCGGGTGGCGGCCAGGAACTGGTCCCGGGTGCAGACGCTGAGCAGGGCGTCCTTCTCGGGTTTGCGGATCGGTCCGACGACGGTGAAGCCGACGGCGGCGTTGAGGGCGTGCACGGCGGTGTTGCGCACGTCGGGTTCGACGACCACCCGGCGGGTGGCCGGGTCGGCGAAGAGCCAGTCCAGCACGGTGGTGATGACGGCCCGGGTGAAGCCGTGCACCGGCCGGTCGGTGGGCGCGCACAGGAAGTGCATGCCGACGTCGCCCTGGGCCGGTGGGTAGAGGCCAACGAGTTCGACCCGGGCCGGGTCGTAGCGTTCGGCGAGGAAGGCCGGTCCGCCGCGCCAGAGCCCGAGGTACGCGTCGTGGTGCGGGTGGTCGGCGATCGCCCGGTACTCCCGGGCGACCCGCTCGACGTCGGCGTCCTGCATCAGCCAGAACGCCGACTTCGGGTGGGTCACCCAGCCGTGCAGCAGCCGGGCGTCCCCCTCCGGGTCGAGCGTGCGCAGGGCGAACTCGCCGAGCTCCGGGTCGGGCCGCCGGTGCACGATGTCGGTCACCGGTGGGCTCCGGCCGGCACGCCGAACTCCTGGAAGGCGATCCGTTCCTCGATCGGGTAGTGCTCGCGGCCGGTCAGCTCCCGGATGATCCAGGAGTTCCGGTACGGGCCCATGCCCAGGTCGGGTGAGGTGATGCTGTGGGTGTGGGTGCCGGCGTTCTGGAGGAAGACCCGCCGGCCGGTGTGGTCGATGCTGTAGTTGCGGGCCACGTCGAACCGGCCGTGGGCGTCCCAGCGCAGCCGGTCGCGGATCGGGTCGAGGAACTCCGGCACCCGGTAGTGGTAGCCGGTGGCCAGCACCAGCCCTTCGGTGTCCAGGGTGAGGTCGCGCTCCTGCTCGACGTTACGCAGCCCGAGGGTGTAGGTGCCGGTGGTGTCGTCGTACCGGGCGCTGGTCAGTTCGGTGTTGGTCAGCAGCCGGGTCGGCACCGGTCCGTGCACCCGGTGGGCGTACAGCAGGTCGAAGATGTCGTTGATCAGGTCGGCGTTGATCCCCTTGAACAGGCTCTTCTGGGTGCTCTCCAGGCGGTAGCGGGTCGCCTCGGGCAGAGCGTGGAAGTAGTCCACGTAGTCCGGTGAGGTCATCTCCAGGGTGAGCTTGGTGTACTCGAGGGGGAAGAAGCGGGGCGACCGGGTGACCCAGTTGAGCTGGTAGCCGTAGCTGCCGAGGTCGGTGAGCAGGTCGTGGTATATCTCGGCGGCGCTCTGTCCACTGCCGACGACGGTGATGCTGCGCTTGGCCCGCAGCGCCGCCCGGTGTTCCCGGTAGCGGGAGTTGTGGATGACGTCGCCGCCGAGGCCGCGGCAGGCGTCCGGGACGTGCGGCGGGGTGCCGGTGCCGAGCACCAGGTGCCGGGCGCGGTGGGTGACCCGTTCGCCACCGGCCTCGGCGTGCACCACGTACCGGTCGTCGGCGCTGTCGAACCCGACGGAGGTGACCCGGTGGCCGAAACGCACCGAGGCCAGTTTGGCCGCCGCCCACCGGCAGTAGTCGTTGTACTCGTGGCGCAGCGGGAAGAAGCTCTCCCGGATGTAGAAGGGGTAGAGCCGGCCGACCTCCTTGAGATAGTTGAGGAAGGAGTACGGAGAGGTCGGGTCGGCCAGGGTGACCAGGTCGGCGATGAACGGCGTCTGCAACCGGGTGGCGTCCAGCAGCATGCCGGGATGCCAGTCGAAGTCGTCCCGGGCTTCGAGGAACAGGCCGTCGAGGTCGTCGAGCGGCGCGGTCAGGCAGGCCAGTCCGAGGTTGTACGGGCCCAGCCCGATGGCGATGAAGTCGTGGGTCGACACAGGGGTTTTCTCCAGGGCGGGGTGGTCAGCCGACGGGGCTGGACAGCTCGGCGGTGGCGCGGGTGCGGGCGTACCAGCCGGCGTGCTCGGCGATCAGGTCGAGCACGTGGGCGATGTCGTCCAGGGTGGTCTCGGGGTTGAGCAGGGTGAGCTTGAGGTGGTGGGCGCCGTCGACCTTGGTGCCGGCCACCAGGGCGGCGCCGGAGGCGGCCAGCGCCTCGCGGGCGTGCAGGTTGGCGTCGTCGACGACGTCCCGGCCCGCGCCGGGGGGCAGGTAGCGGAAGACCACCGTGCTGAGCTGCGAGCGGGTGACCACCTCGAAGCGGGGGTCGTCGGCGAGCAGCCGCCAGGCGGCGGCGGCGAGGTCGACCACCTCGTCGAAGAGGGTGCCGACCGCGTCCGGACCCATGATCCGCAGGGTGAGCCAGAGCTTGAGGGCGTCGAAACGGCGGGTGGTCTGCAGGCTCTTGTCGACCTGGTTGGGGATCCGCCGTTCGACCATCCGGGCCGGGTTGAGGTAGTCGGCGTGCCAGGTGGCGTGCCGCAGCACCCGCCGGTCGGCGACGATCAGGGCGCTGGAGCTGACCGGCTGGAAGAACGCCTTGTGGTAGTCGACGGTGACCGAGTCGGCGCGTTCGATGCCGGTGAGCAGGTGCCGGCGGGTGGGCGAGACCAGCAGCCCGCAGCCGTACGCGGCGTCGACGTGCAGCCAGACCCCGGCCGCGCGGCAGATCTCGGCGATCCGCTCCAGCGGGTCGATGGTGCCGAAGTCGGTGGTGCCGGCGGTGGCGACCACGGCGAGCACGGTCTGACCGTCCCGACGGCACCGGTCGAGGGTCTCGGCGAGTTCGTCGGTACGCATCCGTCGGCCGGCGTCGGTGGCGATGGTGAGCACCGCGTCGGCGCCGAGACCGAGCAGCTTGGCGGCCTTCTGGACGCTGAAGTGGCCGGCGGTGGAGGTGATGATCCGCAGTCGGGACAGCACCTCGGGCCGGCTGGGGCGGTCGGTGCCGCCGCCGACGATCCGGGCGTACGCTTCCTCGCGGGCCAGCAGCAGCGCCTGGAGGTTGGACTGGGTGCCGCCGCTGGTGAAGATGCCGTCGGCGGTCGGTCCGAAGCCGATCCGACCGGCCGTCCAGTCGACCAGCCGGCGTTCGATCAGGGTGCCGCCGGCGCTCTGGTCCCAGGTGTCCAGGGAGGAGTTGACCGCGCTGAGCACCGCTTCGCCGAGCAGGGCGGGGATGACCACCGGGCAGTTGAGGTGCGCCAGGTAGCGGGGGTGGTGGAAGTAGACCGCGTCGCGCAGGTAGACGTCGTGCAGTTCGTCGAGGGCGGCGTCGGTGTCGCCCAGCGGCCGGTCCAGGTCGATGCCGGCGACCCGGGGGGCCAACTCGTCGGGGGTGATGCCGGTGCCGGGCTGGTCGACCCCGGAGACCCGGGCGGCCACCCGGTCGATCCCCTGGATGACGGTCCGGCGGTAGTCCTCGACGGTGCCGGCGGTGAACAGGTGGGCGCGGGGCGGGGTGGGACGCGTCCCGGTCACGGGGGCCTCGACAGTGGATCCGGGCAGGCACATGGGCAGTCCTCGACAGTCGGTGACGGGCGCGTGGGCGGAGGGACGGTCGCGTCCCCGGTCGTCCCGGCGGTCCAGTTGATCGCGAGTTAGGCTACCCTAACCTAATTTCTTGTCAACGCCGACACTCCCGCGCCCCCGTCGCCGGTCGACCGGAGACACCGGATCCCGGCCGCTCAGCCGGGCGCGGCGACCGGCTCGGCGACCCGTTCGGACGGTCGCTCCGGGGTGACCCGGAACCGGCGCTGGTGCCCCAGTCCCACCAGCACACCGAGCGCGACCAGCACGACCGAGCCGACCGCGACGGCGGGATAGCCGAACCGGTCGGCCGCGGCCAACCCGACCGACGCCGCCAGGAACGAACAGACCAACCCGAACGACGACAGCACGGTGAAGTCGGTCCCCCCGGTGCCGGCCCGCGAGTAGTCCATGTTGACCACGTAGAGCACCACGTTGGCCACCGTGTACGCGGCCATGAAGCAGCACAGGGCGACCACCGTCGCGGCCAACGGCGCCCGCCCGTTCATCAGCGGCAGCAGCAGCCCGGTGGAGACCGCGAGGGCCGCTCCCCCGACCACGAGCAGCCGCCCCCGGCCGAACCGGTCGACACCGATCCCGGCGAGCAGGCCGGCGACGATCGCCGGGGCGCTGATCACCACGCCGGTCACCACGCCGATGCGGGCCAGCGACCAGCCCGCGTCGACCAGTGCCGGGGTGACCAGGGCGTAGGCCGCGCCGGCTCCGGTGTAGACCAGCGGCACCACACCGAAGGTCCACCAGCGACAGCCGGGCTGGCCGAACACCGACAGCAACGCCCGGTACGCCTGCCCGGCACCGGCCACCCGGTCGTCGCGGGACGGCTCCCGCAGCCGCCACACCACCCACAGCCCGACGGCGGTCAGCGCGGCCAGCAGACCGATCGCCGGCACCCAGCCGTACCGGTCGTAGACCAGCACGCACGCGCCACCGCCGAGCAGGTTGCCCAGGTAGCTCGCGGCGACCTGGATGCCGTTGCCGGCTCCCCTGGTCCCCGTCGACAGCACCCGGACGGCGACCGCGTCGACGGCGATGTCCTGGGTGGCGGAGAGGAAGACGTAGGCGGCGCAGATCGCCACCACCGGGCCGAGCTGCCGGGTCGGGTCGGCGAACGGCAGCAGCGCCAGCAGGGACAGCACCAGTCCGGCCTGCAGGGGCAGCAGCCAGGAGCGGTAGTGACCGTGCCGCCGGGAGCCGTACCGGTCGAGCAGTGGCGCCCAGAGGAACTTCAGCGGCCAGACCAGGCCGACGAACTGGAGCAGGGCCAGGGTGTCCAGCGAGGTCCCGCCGTCGCGCAGGATGGCGGTCAGCCCGACGGTGATGAAGCCGATGCCGAGGTACTGGGTGACGTAGAGCGCGGTGAGCGTGCCGAGGTGCCCCTTCACCGGGCGCTCCAGTAGGCCAACGCGGTGAGCTGCTGCTTGCCGACGCCGAGGGTACGCCGTACGTGTCGGGTGAGCGCCCGGGTGCTGCCCGCCTCGCAGGCCAGCCAGTAGTGGGCGTCCGGTGCGGCCGGCAGTTCCGCGCGGACGGTGTCGACGAGTTGCTGCCCGTCCTGACCGCGCGGCACCCAGGTGATCCGGTGCTGGTCGCGGGCGCGCAGGGCGAGCGCCTGCTCCCCGTCGTGGGCGTACTCCAGCCAGACCGTGGCCGGGATCGCGGGGGCGGCGTCGAGCAGGCTGTTCACCGCCGGCAGCGAGGCGGCGTCGCCGACCAGGTACAGGTGCCGGGGTGCCGGGTCGGGCAGGGCGAAGGCGCTGCCCTGGAGGGTGGCCACGATGGTGTCACCGACCTGTGCGGCGCTCGCCCAGCGGGCCGCGCAGCCGTCGTGCAGGGCGAACTCGAGGGTGAACCGGCCGGCCTCCGGGTCCGGGTCGACCAGGGTGTACGCCCGCTGGTGCGGGCGGCCGGCGTCGTCGAACCAGAGCCGGATCCACATGGTGGGGTGCACCTTGCCCGCCGCCAGCAGACCGCCGTCGTCCATGACCAGACGCTGGTAGTGCCCGCCGACCGACTCGGTGCCCCGCACGGTCAGCCGGAAGTCCCGGCCGCCCATGGCCTTGAGCACCAGGGCCTCCCAGTTCCGTTTCACACGCCCTCCAGGTAAGGTCCGCCTAAGTTAGGCGAGGGTAACTTACCTGGGGAGTCCTGTGGAGAGTGGGACCGGAAGGCCGCCGGGGGCACGGCCGGCGGCCGGCGTGCACCGCGACCGGTGGGGGGTGCCGCACCTGTGGGCGGACACCGTCGACGAGCTGGCCCGATGGCAGGGCAGGGTGACCGCCACCGACCGGGCCTGGCAGCTCGAGGTCGAGCGGTGGCGGGCCGAGGGCCGGCTCGCCGCCCACGTCGGTCCTACCGAACTCGGCTGGGACCGGTTCGCCCGCCGGGCACGGCTCGACGACACCGCCCGGCGCTGTTTCGACCAGCTCACCCCGGCCACCCGACGGTGGGTCACCGCATACGCCGACGGCGTGAACGACGCCCTGACGGCCGGCGCGGCGGCGGCACCGGAGTTCGCCGCCACCGGCAGCGCGCCCGGCCGGTGGCGGCCCTGGTCGCCGCTGGGCGTCTTCCTGGTCCAGCACATCCTGTTCGGCACCTTCCCGCAGAAGCTGTGGCACGCCCACGTCGCCGCCACCCTCGGTCCCGCCGCCCGGGACCTGTTCGCCGTCGAGGGGCCGGGGGGCTCCGGCAGCAACGCCTGGGCGCTGCCCGCCGACCCGCTGACCGGCCGCGCGCCGGTCATCGCCGGTGACCCGCACCGGCTGCTCGAACTGCCCGGCATCTACCAGCAGGTCCGGCTGGCCTGCCCGGAGTTCGACGTGGCCGGGCTGGCCTTCCCCGGGGTGCCCGGGGTGCCGCACTTCGGGCACGCCGGTGACGTCGCCTGGGCGGTCACCAATGCGATGGCCGACTACCAGGACCTCTACCGCGAACAGCTGCGCCGCGACGGCGACCGGGTCCTGGTCCGCGACGCCGACGGCTGGGTGCCCGCCCACCGGCACGTCGAACGGATCGCGGTACGCGGTGGCGCGACCGAGACCGTCGAGGTGATCGAGACGCCGCGCGGCCCGGTGGTCGACCACGACCGGCTCACCGGCGAGGCGCTCAGTCTGCGTACCCCCGCCCGGGTGACCGGGAGCCTCGGTTTCGAGGCGCTGCTGCCGCTGCTGCGGGCCCGCACCGCCGACGATGTCGCCGACGCGCTGCGCGGCTGGGTCGAACCGGTCAACAGCGTGCTGGTCGCCGACCGGCACGGCACGGTGCACCAGCTCGTCGCCGGTCTGGTGCCCCACCGTGACGACCGGTGCCGGCGGGAACCGGTGCCCGGCTGGGATCCCCGCTACCGCTGGCGTAGCGACTACGCCGCCGGCAAACCCGTCGCCGTCGGCGGGCCGGCGGTCTGCGCCAACGACCGGCGCGACGACGTGGCCGACCTCGGTGTCGACTTCGCCCCGCCGCACCGGGCCCGCCGGATCCGCGCGCTGCTCGCCGAGGGCGTCGCCGCGCCGGCCGTACACACCGACACCCGGCGCGGATCGACGGTGCTGCGCGGTCTGCTCGACCGCCTCGACCCGGGGCCGCTCAGCGGGGAGGCCCGGCGGTTGCGGGACCGGTTGACCGGCTGGGACGGTCGGATGGCCGCCGACAGCCTCGAGGCCGGGGCGTTCGCCGCCTGGCGGGCCGCGCTGGTCCGCCGGTTGTCCGCGCATCCCGTCCTGGCGCCGTTGCACACCCCGGGTGGCTACGACCCGCTCTTCGCGCCGTGGACCGACCCGCTGGCCCGGATCGGGCACGCCGTGGAGGGGGTGGTCGCCGGGCTGCACCGCCTCGGCGGCGAGGTCGAGCCGCTCGCCGTCGCCGCGCTGGAGGAGGTCGCGGCCGGCGACCCGCCCGGGACCTGGGGCCGACGGCACCTGCTGCACCCGCTGCACCTCGGGGTGTCCACGGCGGTCACGGACCGGGTCGCCGCGATGCGCGACGGCACCGCGCTCGGCGGCGACACCGACTGCGTGCTGGCCACCTCCAGTGTGCCCGGGGTGTCCGACGCCTGCTGGCGGGGGCCGGTCGCCCGGTACGTGTGGGACCTCGCCGACCGGTCGGCGAGCCGGTGGATCGTCCCCTTCGGCGTCTCGGGACGCCCCGACGACCCCCACTTCGCCGACCAGCTTCCGTTGTGGGCCGCCGGAGAGCTGATCCCCGTCGACACCGACTGGTCCGACCTGACCCGACCACCCCGAGACGAGGACCCCGTGACCTACCAGGAGACCATCCCCGGCTTCGGTGAGCTGACCCTCACCGTGGTCGACCCGGAGGCGCACGCCGCGCTGCTGCACGGGTGGGTGACCGCGCCCGGCGCGGCGTTCTGGGGCATGGGTGACCACACGGTGGCCGAGGTCCGCGAGATCTACTCCTTCGTCGACGGGCTGAGCACCCACCACGCGTACCTGATCGGGCTGGACGGCACGCCGGTCGGCCTGTTCCAGAGCTACCAGCCCGAGGCCGACCCGGTCGGCGAGCGTTACCGGGTACGCCCCGGCGACGTCGGCATGCACCTGCTGCTCGCCCCGGGCCGCCGGCCGCCCCGCGGACTCACCACCGCGATCGGCCCGGCGCTGGCCCGGTTCCTGTTCCGTGACCCCGGCCACCGGCGGATCGTGGTCGAGCCCGACGTGCGCAACCGGTTCGCGCTGCGCCGGCTGGAACGCGAGGGGTTCGCCTTCGCCGAGGAGATCGACATGCCCGACAAGCGGGCCCAACTGGCGTTCCTGACCCGCGAGCGGTTCGAGGCCGACCACCCGGTCCCGGCCTGACGGTTGCGTCCCGGCCCAGCACCGGGCCGGGCGGGCTCAGGATGTCACCGGCCGGGAGCAGCCGGCCGCAGGACGGAGTCAACAGGTACGGATCCTGCCGTTGTGGCCGGCCGGCACGAGTCGTCCGGCGTAGACCCATCCCTGCAACGGATCGGACGGCTGCGACGAGCGCATGTCGTCACCGGGATCGAGTCTCGGCCAGTGAATCTTGATCCAGACGGCCGGCACCTCGTCATCCAGAACCGGGTCGAAGTCCGTGGTGGTCGTACATCCGGCATAGACCAGGGTCTTGTCCCATGCCGCGCCGACCCGTCGGCCGTCGGTGTCCGGGGATGTCCGTACGAACAGGTGCCCGGGCGCGACGACGAGGTACGGTGCGATGTCGCCCGCCGGCGGCGGCACGTCCGCGTACTTCCCGGCCTGCTGCAACGCCTCCTCGCGGGTGAGGTCCCTGGCGCCCTGCTGGAAGATGTTGGCGTTGTTGATGACATCCGCGGCCTGGCCGCCGCCCTGCGCCTGCTTGTTGTTGGTGCCACCGTGCTGCGACTGGCTGTTGCCGGCTCCCTCGTCCTCACCGGAGTCGAGACACGCCTGCACACCGAAGACGACCGTCGCGGCCACCCCGCACACCGCCACCGCCAGGTTCTTCCTGTTCCAACTCCATGCCATGACACTTCCTCGCAGCTCTGCGGCAGACCCGAGGCGAGTAACGACGCACGACCATCGGAGGATTCGCCCGGAATATCGACCTACCCCTATAGAAGCACCGGCCAGGATGATCACCAATGCGGAGTGACTGTCCTCAAGGTGACAGTTGCCGTTTTTCGTCGTGATCTTCTCGGTCGGGCCCCGCCGCGCCCTGCTGGCCCGGCGGAAAGGTGGGCGGGAGCGCGGTTGTCAGATGCGGTGGTGGGACCGGCCGAGGCAGGTCTCCGGCGTCCGCCCGGCACCAGCTCACGCGCGCGACGCGGGGCCGGTCGCTGACCGGTGGACCGGCCGGCTAGTTTGCAGGGATGAGTCTCCTCGATGACGTCGCGAGACGGGACGACTGGCGGTGCTGGGTGTGCGACGAGCCGGTCGACGCCGCCCGGTCGGTGAACGACCCGCGCGGTCCCAGCGTCGACAGCCGCACCGCCGACCGGAAGGCCAAGGTCGTCGAGCGGCTCGCACACCGGGCCTGCAACATCCGCAAGGGTGCGGTCAAGGTGGTCATCGCCTGGCCGGACCGTCTACACGTGGTGGAGCCGGCACCGCTGATCGCCGTCGCCGAACGCCTCGAACGCAAGGGCGGCCGGGAACTGGTGGCCCGCTGCCCGAGCCGCAGGGACGCCCAGGAGGCGGCCGACTGGCTGGTCGACCGGTTCTCCCGGCTGGTCCCCGGGCTCCCGGTGACCGCCAGCGTCGACGCCGGCGGCGGGCAGTACCTCGTCGCCCTGTCCGCCGGCCGCCGCTGACCGGCCCCCGTCGCGGGGGCTACCCGTTGAGGAGCTGCTCACGCAGGATGTCCGCGTGCCCGCAGTGCTGGGCGAGCTCACGCAGCACGTGCAGGTACACCCAGCGCAGCGGGAGCGGACCCCGCCGGTGCCCGCGCAGGATGTCGTCCATCCCCAGGGAGGCCGTCGCCCGGCGGGATGCCGCGCAGGCCTCCCGGTGGGCCTGCCGGACGGTGGCGATCGTGTCGTCGTCGGCGAGGACGAACGACTCGTCCGACCGCTCCGGGATGCCGATCCGGGCACGCGACCGGCCCGTGACGGCCTCGTCGAACCAGACCTTCTCCACGAAGGTCGCATGCTTCACCAGACCCAGCAGCGTGGTCCGGGAGACCACCAACGACCGACGTGCCTGCTCCTCGGTCAGCCCGTCCAGGCAGCCGTTGAGCGCGCCGCGGTGCTCGTCGAGGAACGCCTCGCACTGGGCCTGGGCGGGCTGGGCGACGACCCGGTCGGCGAAGGTGGGCGGAAAGGCGGGCATGGAAGGAGCATTCCAGATCCGTCCGGTGGCCGCGGCCCCACCGATCGGGCGACCAGCGGCGGAACCGGTGCGGAGAAAACCCGTGGCCGGATCACGGTGGCCGCTGCTAGCTTCCTGGTGGCCGTGCCAGAGACCGAGGAGGTGGTACCCGTGAACGTGTCGACATGGGTGCTCCCCTCCGGGGCCACGGTCGGGCGATAGGTCGTCCGGGAGCGCCGTTCACCAGCACTCCCGAAAGGCACGACCATGCGATTCACCGCCGAACAACGCCTCGAAGACGGCGTCCTCGAACGCGGGTTCACCCTCGGCGAGATCCCCGGCATCCTGTGGACGCCCGCATCCGTCTCCGCACCGGTTCCGCTGATCCTGCTCGGCCATCCCCCGCTCGGCCTGCGCACGATGTACCCCCGCCTGGTGGCGCGGGCCCGGCTCGCCGCGGCGGACGGCTTCGCCGCGGCCGCCATCGAGCTTCCCGGCAGCGGTGACCGGCCCCGGTGGCCCGCCGTCGAGCAGGCCCGCGCCGATCTGCGCCGGGCCGTGCAGGACGGTGGGCGGGTCAGCGACGAGATCATCGACGCCCTCGTCCTCCCGCTGGTCGACCGGGCCGTCCCGGAGGCACGGGCCGCCCTGGACGCCCTGCTGGCCCTGCCCGGGATCGGCGGCCCTGTCGGCTATTCGGGGGGAGTGATCTCCGTCGGCATCCGGCTCGCGGTGGTCGAGCCCCGCATCGTGGCCGCCGGCCTGTTCGCCGGGAGTCTCGTGCCGCGGATCATGTTCGAGGAGGCCCGGCGGGTCACCATTCCGCTGCACGTCCTGCTCCAGTGGGATGACGAGGGCAACGACCGGCAGGCGGCCCTGGACCTGTTCGACGCCTTCGGCTCCCGGGAGAAGACACTGCACGCCAACATGGGCGGACACACCGGTGTCCCGCACTTCGCCGGGGAGGACGGGGGCAGGTTCTTCGCCCGGCACCTGCGCTAGCCGCGACCGGGGCCCCGCCGGGCCGGCGGCAGCCGGGCGGCGGGGCCGAACGCGGCCCGCACGCGATCACCCCGTCCACGGGCCTCGCCACTCCGGCACCTGTCCGAGTCCGACTCAGCCGCGGCAGATGACCGTCGCGTCGTCGGTGGGGACGCCACCGTGGGCCTCGGCCTGTCTGACCCGACGGATGACCTCGTCGGGGCCGGCGGACGTCAGCAGGGTCAGCAGTCCCGCCCAGTCGGTGAGCCCGAAGGTGTCCACCAGCCGGCTCGCCCCGTTGCTGAGCAGCGCCGTCGTGGTCACCTCGGCGGCCGGGCAACTGCCGGTGACCGCCTCGGCCACCACCCGGGGGTCGTCCTTGGCCACCCAGAAGCCACCCGGGCTGTTCCGCCGCGCCCGCAGCTCGCCCAGCAGCCGTCGGTACCGGTCACTGCCCGGGGGTACGCCCTGCAACCGCCGCTCGAAGGAGCCGGCGATCACCACCTCCCGCGGGTCGTGGGCCACGAACGGCTCGTCGCCGGCCCGGCCGAGGACGGCCACCGCGTCCCCGAGGACCAGGTGCTCGACGCGCCCGCCGACGAACCGGAGCATCGCCACCGCGGCGAACGGGCTGACCGGGTGGGCGACGTCGCAGGTGTCGCGGTGCTCGTCGGTGACCCGCTCGATGCCCCCGGCCAACACCCCACGCAGGCTGTCGCCCAGGGACAACGCGCCCAGTAGGGCACCACCGAGACGGGTGGCGTACCAGGTCACGCCGTGGTGGCAGACCTGGGCGGTGTCCGCGATGCCACCGGCGCCGTCGACCAGCACCAGACCCGCCGGGACGGCACCGGCGAAGTCCTCGTTGGCCCGCCCGGGATGCCCCGCGTCGGTCGCCATGGCCACCCGCACCACCCGGTCATCGTACGGCCGGTATCGATGCCGATGCGGCGACGGGCCGGTGGGCGGTCAGACCTCCGGTTGGTGGACCTCGGCGCTGATCGTCTCGATCAGCCGGCGGGACTCGTCGTGGCCCAGGGCCACCGCGTCCAGACCGGCCCACGCCTGCTCGTACTCGGCCACCTCCGACGCCCGGTCGAGATACAGCGCCCCGGTCAGCAACTCGCGGTAGACCACCGGCGGGTCCGGCTCGACCCGGTTGACCGGCGGAAAATCCAACAGCAGGAACGGACCCGCCAGAAGCGCCCGGTGCACCCTGACGGCGAGCGGCACCACCCGAAGCGACACCTGCCGGCTCGCCTCCACCAGGTGTCGCAACTGGGCCGCCATGACCGCCGGACCGCCGACGGTACGCAGCAGCACCGCCTCGGCCAGCACCACCTCCAACCGGGGCGCCGCCGAAAGCCGCCGCAGCACCTCCTGCCGGCGCAGCCGCACCTCGATCAGCCGGTCCCGGTCCCCCACGGCGGTGAGGTCGGCCCGTTGCCGACACACGGCCGTCGCGTACTCCCGGGTCTGTAACAGCACGGGGATCATCCCGTCGGCGTACTCGCGGAACCGCCGGGCCTCGGCGGCCAGGCTGACGTACGGCTCGCACCAGCGCGGCAGCGGATCGCCGTACGCATGCCACCAACCCTTCGCCCGCGTCTGCCCGGCGAGGGTGACCAGCGTGTCGGCCAGCTCGGGCCGCGCGGCGTACTGCGCGCACATGGTCCGCACGTCACTGCGACTCACCGCAGACCGGCCCGCCTCGACCTGCCACACCTTCCGCCGGCTGAACGACAACGCCTCCGCCGCGCCGTCCACCGTCATCCCCGCCTCGACCCGCAACTGCCGCAACACCCGCCCGAGATGCCGACGCGGCGCCGACGACCCGTCGTCAACCACCGACCCGCCGCCCCTCATCCGATCCACTCCCCCACCACCCACCCGACGACCGCAGCCCGTAACGGCCCGCCCGCTGGTTCCGCGCCACCCCCACCCCATCGCCACACCGCGGGGCCACCGGCCCATCGGGTACGCCCACCAGCCGACCCGACAGCAGCGAACACCCCGCCCCACACCCCTCCGGTAAGACCTTCCTCACCAGGTCAGCGGCTACCCGCCCCACCCGCACGAACCACTTCCACCACCGTCCCATGGTCACTCCCTTCGCCTTACCGTCCTGCTGGGCAGCGGTTTACAACTAAACACGTCAAACACACTATTAGTTGTAACGACGGCATTGGTTGTAAGATCGAACGCTGGCTGTGATGGACTCCGCCCATGGCGCCCTACGAGCCGCTGTGGCGACGGATCAGGCGGGAGATCCAGGCCAAGATCACCGCTGGCCTCCTCAAGCCGGGCGACAAGCTGCCGACGACCAGAGAGCTTGCCGACGAGTACGACACGTCGGGCGTGACAGTCAGGAAGGCCATCGAAGTCCTGATCGAGGCCGGTGTCCTGGAGGGCCGACAGGGCGTCGGAGTCTTCGTCGCCGACCGCTAGGTCAACGCCAAACCGCCCCACCCGCACGAACCACTCCCACCATCGACCCATGGTCCCCCCTTCCGCCCGGCCATCTCGCCGACAGGCTAGCAGACCTATAAAGCCTGTAAAGACAGGCTGGGGATGCTTTACTTTTCGATCTCGTCGGCTGATTTGCTGACCGCATGCCGTACGCCCAGCCACTCTGGCGTCAGATCAGAGATGATCTACGCGCGAAGATCCGGGCCGGCATCTACCCGCCGGGAAGCAAGCTTCCCGCCACCCGCCTGCTCGCCACCGAGTACGACACCAGCCACATGACGGTACGGCGAGCACTGGACTCCATGATCGAGCTTGGTGAGCTGGTCGGCCGCATGGGCATCGGCGTCTTCGTCGCCGACACCTCCGAGCAAGACTCGTAGGCAAGGGCATTCCGCACTCATCGCCCCGGCAGACCGCGCCCCGAGCCCACCGGGTAAGTACAGGTAGCGGGTCCGCAGGACGCGATCGCCCTTTGTCCAGATCGAGACGTACCAGCAGATCGGCGCGGTGTTGGCGAGCGCCGGTCCGGCCCGCCCGGGAAACACCCACTGGAGCACTGGCTGATGTCGGGGCGCTGTGACAGGCCCGGGGCGGGGCACGAGGTCGACGCACTCGCCCCGGGCGAAACCGGTTGCGTGACAGCCCACAGGCATGAGTAGTGTCTGTGGCATGTCGAGCCCTGAGGCATCCACGGTGGGGGCTTTCGGTCACGCCGTCAGCTCCCTGAACCGCTGAGTTCCTCCTCCACCTCCCCGCAGTTCTGCTGCGTGGGATGTTCACGCGCACGCTGGGCGCTGGCCGCGGTGACGAGACGTCTCCTCTCGTTTCTCTCACCTCGGAGTTCTCGATGCCTCTGCCGCTCTACCTGCTTGCCGTGGCGGTCTTCGCCATGGGCACCTCGGAGTTCATGCTCGCCGGCCTGGTGCCGGACATCGCCACCAGCCTCAACGTGCCGATCGGCGCGGCCGGGCTCCTGACGTCGGCGTTCGCCGCCGGGATGGTGGTCGGCGCACCGCTGATGGCGGCGCTTGCGCGACGGTGGCCCGCCAGGGTCAGCCTGCTGGGTTTCGTGCTGGGTTTCGCCGTGGCCCACGTCGTGGGCGCACTCACGACGAGCTTCGCGGTCCTGCTCGTCACCCGGGTGATCGCCGCCCTGGCCAACGCGGGCTTCCTCGCCGTGGCGCTGAGCACAGCGGCCACGCTCGTCGCACCCGACCAGAAAGGGCGCGCACTGGCGGTACTGCTCTCCGGCACGACGATGGCCACCATCGCGGGCGTGCCGGGCGGTGCCCTGCTCGGCACGGTGTTCAGCTGGCGTTCGACCTTCTGGGCGATCGCACTGTTCTGCCTTCCCGCTGCTCTCGGCGTCGTCAAGGGCATCCCGGCCCGCGCCGGAAAGACCCGGCCGGGGACTGCGGCGATCTCCTCACTTCGCGACGAGATCGCCCAACTCACGATGCCCAGGCTGCTCCTGTTCATGGTGCTCGGTGCCCTGGTCAACGCTGCTACCTTCGCCACGTTCACCTTCCTGGCACCGATCGTGACCGATACCGCCGGCCTGGGTGAGCTCTGGGTTCCCGCCGTCCTGATGCTCTTCGGCACGGGGTCCTTCGTCGGCGTCACCCTCGCGGGACGGCTCTCCGACAGGCATCCCGCGATCGTGATCGCAGTCGGTGGCCCGTTGCTACTGCTCGGCTGGATCGCGTTGGGTGCCCTGGCTACTCAGCCTGCGGCGCTTCTCCTCCTCGCGGTCACGCAGGGCACGCTCTCCTTCGCGCTGGGTGCCACCCTGATCACCCGGGTGCTCTACGAGGCGGCAGGCGCCCCCACCATGGGAGGGTCGTACGCCACCGCAGCGCTCAACATCGGTGCGGCTGGCGGCCCCGTGGTAGCCGCAGCGACCCTCACGGCCGATGCTGACGACCTCGGCCCGGTACGGGTCAGCGGCCTCCTGGTCGCGGTCACACTGCTCATCGCCCTGCCGTTCCTACGGGTCATCGCGCCCCGCCTCGACCGGGCGACCCCGTGATCGGCAGGAACGCCGACTACCAGAGGCTGCGAAAGCGCGATCGACCAGCGGGGAGCACCGCCTCAGCCGGCCCGCCGCTGAGGCGGTGCCCCGGGCGGGCGGCCGGGTCGTGTCGGCGAGGGGGGAAGGGGGTCGCGGAAGTGTCGTACCCGTGGGCCATGATCTTGTGGTCACGGCGACGCCGGCCCGGTCGGTGCGCGCCATCAACGCTGGTCGAAGCCGGTGTCACGGCGGGTGGGAGGACGTGTGGTGACGGACCCTGACGGGACCGCCTGGCGGCGGCGGAGCGTGCTGGCGGTGGTGCCGCCGGCCCGGTCCCGCAAGCTGGCCAAGGTACCCTTCGTCGAGCTGGCCGACGGACGCTTGCAGGGGGTGGTGTCCAGCGGCTCCGACATCGAACGGGTCTACGTCTCGTCGGTGGCCGCCGGCACCCACGCCTACCACTGCAGCACCAACAACAACCGGCCCTGCGGCGGGCTGCGGGGCGCACCCTGCAAGCACCTGGAGGCCCTCGCCGACGAGGCTGTGCTCCAGTACGGCGTCGAGCGGGTCGCCCGCTACCTGCGGGTCGACGCCGGCGAGGGGACGCAGACCGGCGTCGAGCTGCTGGCCCGGCTGGACGCCCGGCACGAGCCGACCCCGGCCGCGGTGGTGTTCAGCCGGTTCCTGCGCCACCTGGCATACCTCGAACTCCCGACCGGCACCACGGCGCTGCCCGAGCTGCACTGGTTCCCGTCGACCGGGGCGGGTCGCTGATGCTGGGCACGCAGCTGGCGCAGCTGCGCGACGGCGTCCCCACCGGGCTGGCCAACGCCGACGACGTGGTCGCCGGATTCGACGAGGCGCTGCTGCGGGGCTTCGCCCGGGTCGCCGAGGCGGACACGGCCGCGTTGACGGCCCTGGCCGACGCGGTGGCGGGCACCCCGCTGGCCGACCGGGTGGCCGAAGCGGTGGGCAAGGTGACCGCCGGTTCGGTCGGCCAGGAGCAGCTCGCCGGGCTGGCCGGGGCACGGGTCGCGCTGCTCGGCGCGGCCCACGACGCCCTGCTCGACCGGCTCGACACCGCCCTCGGGCGGGACCGGGCGGCGTGGACGTCGCCGACCGGCGAGCCGGCCGACGCCTCCCCGGCCCGCGCCGCCGCCCGGTCCTGGCTGCACGAGACGGCCCTCGCCGGGTGGCAGGGCGTCGACCACGAGTTGCTCTCCGCCGTCGGCACGCCGGTCGAGACCGCGCTGGCCGAGCCGGGTTCCCGGCGGCTGGCGGTGCTGCTCGACGGGCTCGCCGCCGAGCTGCGGGCCGGGTTGCCGGTGGCCACCATGCCCCGGGTGCCGGTGCGACGCTGGGCGGACCTGTGGTCCCGGGGCGTGCTGCTGGCCCAGGACGGGCCGACCGGGGTCACCGCCGTCGACCCGGAGCGGGTCACCGGGCGGCTGCTGCCGCTCGGGGTGGACGTCCACGAACACGAGACGGCCGTCCAGGTGCAACTGCACGCGATCCTCGAACCGGCCGACGCCGGGACACCCCGGCTGGTCCGGGTGACGGTGGGCGCGGCCAAGGTCGCCACCATCGGCGGGCCGGCGGTGTGGCGGCTGCTGTCGGCGTACCCCGTCCTGCTCACCGGGATCGCGCAGCGGCGAGCGCTGACTGTCACCGACCTGCCGGCACACGGCGGCGACCTGCTCTGGGTCGACGGGCGGGCGCAGGCGGCCGAGCCCGCCGACCCGTTCGCCACCGCCCGGGTGCTGCTCGGCGCGGCGACGGCGACGGCGACCCCACCGCTGGACCGGCACCCGGCGGCGATCGCCGAGCCGGTCCTGCTGGAGGGCTACACCGTGCACGACGACGGGCTGACCCTCGACCTCGACGGGCATCGCCTCGCGATCGCCGTCGACCGGTTGCCCACGGCGGGTCCGCTCACCCCCGCGCTGGTCGCCGCCTCGTCGGCCTGCCTGGGCCTGCTGCGCTGGGACGACGGGCGGTGGTGGGTGCAGCCGCTGGCGGTGCGGGCCACCGTCAAACGCCGGCCGGTGGAGGCGCACAACGGCGACTGGGCCGACGGGGTCACCGACCCGAAGGTCGCGAAGGCCGAGGCCAAGGCGGGCGACGCCGTGGCCGTGCTGCGCGAGCGCGCGGGACGGTTGCTGCGCCGATGAGCGATCCGACCCCGACGACCGGTGCCCTGCCCGCAGGGGCCTCCGCACCGGCGGACGACCCGGTGACCCCGGGCGACCTCGCTGCCGCCAACCGCCGACAGGTGCTCTACTGGCGACTGCTGGGGCGGCTGTTCGACCCCGACGAGCAGGCCACGCTGGAGGCGGCGAGCGTGGCCGTGGTCGACGACCTCGGCCTGCCCGCCGCGCTGCTGGACCCGACCGTGTCGGTGGACACCGTCGTGCAGCGCTTCCCGGCGCTCGCCGACGAACTCCGTGGGCTGCTCGCCCCCGACCCGGCCGACAGCGCCGACGTCGGGGCGCACCGGCCCGGCGAGGCCGAGGTACGCCGGGCCGCGCTGGTGTCGAAGCTACTGCTCAACGTCTTCGGCACCGGTTCCGGGCCGGTCAGCGCCGGCCAGTTGGCCCGGTGGCAGGCCGACGCCGGCTGGTTCGAGCAGGCGCTCGGCTGCGATCCGGGTGAGCTGCGTCGGCAGGGCGGCAACGGGCTGGGCGGCACCCTCGCCGGTCTGGAGGGTGACCTGGTCCGCCGGATGCACCTGCGGGAGGTGCTGGCCGACCCGAAGCTGGCCGCCCAGCTCACCCCCAGCATGTCGCTGATCGAGCAGTTGCTGCGGGACAAGGCGAACCTGTCCGGGGTGGCGCTGGCCAACGCCAAGGCGTTGATCCGGCGGTACGTCGACGAGGTCGCCGAGGTGCTGCGGACCCAGGTCGAACAGACCACCGTCGGCGCGATCGACCGGTCGGTGCCGCCGAAGCGGGTGTTCCGCAACCTCGACCTCGACCGCACCATCTGGCAGAACCTCACCAACTGGAGCCCGGAGGACGAGCGCCTCTACGTCGACCGGCTCTACTACCGGCAGACCGCCCGCAAGACCACCCCGTCCCGGTTGATCGTGGTGGTGGACCAGTCCGGGTCGATGGTCGACTCGATGGTGAACTGCACCATCCTGGCCTCGATCTTCGCCGGGTTGCCCAGGGTCGACGTGCACCTCATCGCATACGACACCCGGGCGTTGGACCTGACCCCGTGGGTGCACGACCCGTTCGAGGTGCTGCTGCGGACCAAGCTCGGCGGCGGCAACGACGGGCCGGTGGCGATGGCGATGGCCCGCCCGAAGATCGTCGAGCCGCGCAACACCGTCATGGTGTGGATCTCGGACTTCTACGAGTTCGACCGTTCCCAGCCGTTGTTCGACGGCATCGAGGCGGTGCACCGCTCCGGGGTGCGGTTCATCCCGGTCGGCTCGGTCAGCAGCTCCGGGCAGCAGAGCGTCAACCCCTGGTTCCGGCAGCGCCTCAAGGACCTGGGCACCCCGGTGCTCTCCGGTCACATCCGCAAACTCGTCTTCGAGCTCAAGAGCTTCCTCACCTAGGAGAATCACCCCTGATGTCCGAGATGTTGCGTGCCCCCGCCGAGGTCAAGTACGCCGACGAGCTCGACTACCTGGAGTCGGTCGACACCGGTCCGAAGCCGTTCTCGTGGCGGCTGAGCCCGCGCATGGTGCGGCTGTTCGTCCTCGGCTCGGAACGGGCCGACGGGCTGGACCGGCAGATCCCGCAGAAGTGGTTCGGCGACCGTAGTTTCGTCGAACGCAGCATCGTGACCCTGGCGTCGGACCGGGGTCTGCTGCTCATCGGCGACCCCGGCACCGGCAAGAGCTGGCTGGCCGAGCTGCTGTCCGCCGCGATCTGCCGCAACTCGACCCTGGTGGTGCAGGGCACCGCCGGGACCACCGAGGACCACATCAAGTACTCCTGGAACGTCTCGATGGTCATCGCCAAGGGGCAGTCCCGTGAGTCGATGATCCCGTCGCCGATCATGACGGCGATGGAGCAGGGCCTGGTGGGTCGCTTCGAGGAGCTGACCCGCTCCACCAGCGACGTGCAGGACGCGCTGATCTCCATCCTGTCGGAGAAGTACGTCTCCATCCCCGAGCTGAACGACGACAACATCGTCTTCGCCCAGCCCGGTTTCTCCATCATCGCCACCGCGAACAGCCGGGACCGGGGTGTCAACGACCTGTCGTCGGCGTTGAAGCGCCGGTTCAACTTCGTCCGGATCCCGGTGGTCACCAACAAGCGCAGCGAGGCGGAGATCGTCCGGTTCCGCACCGAGGAGCTGCTGCGCCGGCACCGCATCGAGCTGGACGTGCCGCCCACCCTGCTGGACATCCTGTTGCAGAGCTTCGCCGACCTGCGGGCCGCCGCCGCGTCGGCGACCAGCGACGACGAGAAGCTGGAGTCGGCGCTGTCCACCGCCGAGCAGATCGGTGTGCTGGAGGACGCGATCCTGCACAGCCAGTTCTTCGGTGACCGGGCCCTGCGGGTGGAGACGCTGGCCTCCTCGCTGGTGGGGTCGCTGGCCCGGCGCAGCCCGGAGGACCTGGCCATCCTCAACAAGTACCTGCACGGGGTGGTGGAGCCCCGGGCCAAGAAGGACGGCGAGGGCTGGGCGGGCTTCCTCGACGGTGGCCGCCAGGCGATCGCCTCGCTGTCGTGACCACCGCCGACACCGGCACCGCCGCGCCGCCCGGTGCCGCCCCGCCCGCGACCGCCGCTGACGGCCCCGGCGGGGTGGTCGCCGGCCCGTTCGGGGCGCTGCGGGAGCAGCTCACCGACGCGGCGGCCACGTTCGCCGGTTCCGCCGACGCGCTGGCCGGCATCCTCACCGGCATCGTCGACGACGTCGACCGGGCGCTGGGCGAGCGGCTGGAGATCTTCCCGGTCTGCCACCACTCGCCGGCCTCGGCGCTGGCGATGGTGCGCCGGCTGCGGCACAAGCAGCCCAAGGTGATCTACCTGGAGCTCTGCGAGGATCTCCAGCCGCTCCTCGGCGAGCTGCGCAACTGCCGGTTGCCGGTGGCGGTGCAGGCGTTCGCCTCGGAGCTGGACGGCTTCCCCGCCGAGTGGGGTCCGCTCAGCGTGGTCGCGCCGGTCACCGAGGCGTCCGCCGAATACCAGGCGATCGCGTACGCGTTGGAGACGCCGGGGGTGGAGCTGGTGCTGGTGGACCGGTCCACCGACCACGTCTTCCAGTGGTCCCCACGCCACGACGCCGCTGCGGAGGGCGACAGCGGGCGGGCGGACGACGGCGGCCCGGTGGACGACGGCGGCCCGGCGGCGGCCACCGCGTCGACCGGCGGCTCGGGTGAGCAGACCGCGTCGACCGGCGACGCGGGTGAGCAGGCCGCGTTGCACGGTGACGCGGGTGAGCAGGCAGCGTTGCACGGTGACGCGGTCGGCGTGGAGATCGGTGACCTGCGGCCCCGGTTCGCCGAGCTGGAGGCGTTCCTGCTGCACCACGGGAAGGTGCGGCACTGGTCGGAGTGGTGGGACCAGTACGTCGAGCGGCCCCTCGCCACCGCCGACCACGACACCTACCGGCAGGTGATGGTGCTGATCGGCAGCCTGTTCCGTCGACTGCGCCCGGCCGGGTCGGACCGCACCGAGCGCGACGAGGACCGGGAGCGGTACATGTGGACCCGGATGCGGCAGCACCTCGCCGCGTCCGGGGCCGATCCGGCGGACTGCCTGTACGTGTGCGGCGCGTTCCACGCCGCCAGTCGGGTCGAGCAGTTCGGGCTGGACTCCCCCGCCCCGGACTTCGCGATCACCCCCCGCACCGGCACCCGTTGGCGGTACGGGCTGATCCCGTCGAGCCACTCGGCCATCGAGGCGCAGTTCGGGCTGGCCCCGGGGTCGGTGTCGATCGCCGCCGCCGCCTGGACCAGGGCGGTGGGCGGGTCGGGGCTGACCCCGTACCGGCTGGACGGTCAACGGGGCGGCAAGACCGGCCGGGGCCGGCGCAAGGCCGTCCCGGCGGTCGTCGCGCCGGCCGGTCCGGTCGCCGACCGGCTCACCGGGTTCCTCGCCGCGCCTCCGGCGCTGGACGGGCTGGACGAGGCGGAGCTGCGCGGCTGGTGCGTGGACATCGTCCGGTTGGCCCGCCGCAACGGCTACCTGGCCAGCACCGCCGACGCGATCGCGGTGTTCGAGACCTCGATCCTGCTGGCCGGGTTGCGCAACCGGGCTCGCCCGACCCCGTACGACTTCGCCGACGCGGCGGTGACCTGCATCGAGAAGGACGTCGTACCGGGCCGGCGGGACGTACGGCGGCTCTGCGAGATCCTGCTCGGCGGGGACCGGATCGGGCAGGTCGGCTACGACGCCCTGCCTCCGCTGGCCCGCGACGTGCTCGACCGGCTCCAGCCGCTCGGCCTGGACCTGGAGAAACGCACCATCGGGCGGGCCCTGCTCGACCTGCACGCCGATCCCGGGCTGGCCGCCTGCTCGGATCTGCTGTGGGTGCTGCGGTACCTGCTTCCCGACGACGCGGTCCGGCCGATCATGGGTGAGCGCCGGTTGGGGCACCGGTCGATCCAGGAGAGCTGGGACCTGGCGCTGGGTCGCCACCAGCGGGCGTTGATCGAGCTGGGGTACGAGGGGGTGACCGTCGAGCAGGTGTTGGAGCAGCGGCTGCGTCGGTCGGTGCGGGGTCCGGACGCAACCGCCGCCGGTGCCCTGGCCGCCGTGGAGGACGCCATCCGGTTGCTGGACAGCTCCCGGTTGGTCGACGAGCTGGGTACCCGGGCGGTGGAGCTGCTGGCCACCGAGCGCACGGTGGACGACGCCCCGGAGGTGCTGCGGCGGATCCGTCGGTTGCTGGCCCACCACCGGGCCACCGCGCCGACCCTGCCGGCCTGGTGCGAGGCGTTCGTGACGACCGGCTACGCGCACTACTGCACGCTGCTGCCGACCGCGTTCGTCGAGGAGGAGACCGGGGTCCGGCAGGTGGGGGCGATGCTGGGCTTCCTGTTCAGCATGGAGAGCCTGGCGCTCTCCCTGGGCTGTGACCGGTCCCAGCTCGAACTCGCGGTGGCCCAGTCGCATCCGGAGGCACCGGCGAAGGTCGCCCTGGTCTGGGCGGCCCGGCACCAGCTCGGTCTGCTGCCGCTGGCCGAGCTGCGGGAGCGGTGCGCGGGTCTGCTGGCCAACCCGTTGGTGGTGCCGGCCTTCCCGCGTTACCTCTCCGGTTTCGTGCACGCGCTGGAACCGGTGCCGGGGCTCGCGCCGTTCGTGGTGGAGACGATGTCCAGCGCCTTCGCCCGGCTGCCCGACCCGGTGCTGCTGCCCTGGCTGCCGACCCTGATCACCACCCTGCGGGAGCACGGCCCGGAACTGGTGCCGGTGCTGGTCCGGGAGGCCGCGCGTACCTTCCCGGGGACGTTGCCCGAGCTGGACGCCTGGGTGCCGCCCTGGCGGGGGTCGACGGCGGTGCCCGCGCCGACGGCGCACCGGGCCGCGCCGGTGGGGCAGGTGCACACCCTGCTCGCCGCGCATCCGGCGGCGGTCGACGCGGTCGCCGCGCTGCTCGGCTGCGACGGCGACTGGTCGGCGTCGCCCGCCGAGCCGGTGGGGACGGCGGTGCCGGCGCTGCTGGCCGGGCATCCGGCCACCGCGCAGGCGGTCGCCGCCCTGCTCGACGGTCCGGAACCGGGTCGCCTCCGGTGAAGCGGGAGCCGGGGGACGGCTGCCGGTAGCGCGGTCGACGCACGTCCCGATCCGGGTCGTGTGAGATGTCCCATGCCCGCCGGACGACAGGTGGAGGGCAGGCCGGAGCACCGCCGACAATCCGGCGGGATTCTTGCCGATGCTTCTGCCTGTTTCCGGCGGTCCGGGGTCACTTGACTCGTCGTCATGACGCAAACCTGGAAAGCGACCCCCCGTTCGGTGGTCGCCGGCGCGCTGCTCGGCACCATGGTGCTGGCCGGTCCGCTGACGGCGCCCTCACACGCCGCGCCCAGCCAGCCGTTCGCACCGTCGGCGACGACGCCGATGCCCGAGAACGGCCGCTCCATTCTCGACCTGATCCCGGCGCAGACCCGGGACCGGATGCTCGCCCAGGCCCCGCTGGTCGACGCCGCCAACATCGTGCGCACTGCCGTGGACGCCGGTACGCCGCGCGGTTACGCCGGCATCGGGCTGGTGGACGACCACGTCACGCTCTGGTGGAAGGGCGCCCTGCCCGGCGACGTCGCGCGGGCGGTCACGACCGCGCGGCACACCGCCCCGGTCGAGGTGGTCGGGGCCACGTACTCCCGTGCCGAGTTGAAGAAGGCGGCGGCGAAGATCGCCCCCGTGGTGGACGCCGACCCGAAGGACGCCGCCCACGCCGTCCGGCTGCGTACGGACGGATCCGGCATCGAGGTCGCGGTCGACCCGAAGATCGGCGCCAGGCAGCCGAAGCTGCCGGCGACCGGGGTCAGCACCCGGACCGTGGTCCGCGAGCGGATGGTCGAGCGGTCCCGGTACAACGACTCCGCACCGTACGACGGCGGGATCGGCATCGGCCTGACCACGTACGCCTGCACCGCCGGTTTCGGCGTCCGCAACCACACCACCAACGTGGGCTACCTGCTCACCGCGGAACACTGCGGCCCGATCGGTCAGCCGTGGCACGTCGGCTGGAACACCAACACCAACACCGGCACGCTGATCGGCTACGGGGTCGCCAGCAACGACGACCACGACACCATGCTGGTCTCGACCTCCTCGCCGGGCAGCCACATCTATGTCGGTGGGCAGAACGACGAGGTACGCGCCCAGGTGACCGGCTGGACCGAGGTCTTCCCCGGCCAGCTGCTCTGCCAGTCGGGGTACACCTCGGCCGGTGAGATCGGCGGACCGGTCTGCAACCTGCGGGTCGACTTCCACTACGACGACATCGAGGACCTGGTCGAGGCCACCCAGCTCGACGGCGACGAGTCGGCCCGCGGTGGTGACAGCGGTGGACCGGTCTACTCGGTCAACGCCAACGGCACCGTCCTGGCGGCCGGTACCACCACCCGGTCGGCCGGTCGGGGCTTCGGCTTCCAGGACTTCGCCACCGCCCGGGACGACTACGGCGACATCCGACCGGCGACGGCCCTGGCGAGCACCTGCCGGGTGTCGTACGTGGTGACCAACTCGTGGGGCACCGGCTTCAACGCCAGCGTCACCGTCTACAACGACGGCCCGGCGGTCAGCGGCTGGTCGCTCGGCTGGACCTTCCCCGGCAGTCAGCTGATCCAGGGCCACTGGAACGGCGTGTTCCAGCAGACCGGCGCGACCGTCACGGTGGGCAACGAGAGCCACAACGCCAGCATCCCGACCAACGGGGCGGTCAGCTTCGGCTTCACCGCCGACGGCGCTCCCGCCACCCCGGCTCCGTTCACCCTCAACGGCACCACCTGCAACTGACCGGTCCCGGCCGCCCGGGCAGCACCGCCGGGCGGCACCCCGCAACCTGGTCGTCCGGGCAGGCCCCCGTCGCGCTGTGCGACGGGGGCCTGCGCCCCGGGTACGGTCGGGCCGTCGGACCTCCGCTGGCCGGGCGTCGTTCACCCCGGTCCCGACCACCGTGCAACGCCTGTTCATCCCGCTCTCGCAGGCTTCGTGACCGACATGGTCACCACCGGATCGAGCGGAGGGCTCCGCAGTGCGGGACAGGGATTCCGAGGACGCCACAGGCGGTCGGCTGTCGCGTCGTCAACTGGTGAGGTACGCGGGTGTCGGTGCGACGCTCGCCGCCGCCGGCCCGTTCGTGGGGGTCGAGGCGGCGCACGCCGACCCGGACCGGCAGGAGGAGGCGCGGGCCGGCGCGGGGCGGCCCGACGGCCGGAGCTGGCGGGCCGGTGACCACCACATCCACTCCGAGTACAGCGGGGACTTCGACACCACGACGAACCCGCCGACGTTCCGCAAGGGCGCCGACGCGGTGTACCCGATCGTCACCAATGCGATCATGGCGAAGAACTTCGGGCTGACCTGGGCGATGTGCACCGACCACGGTGGACCGACCCACTCGAAGGTGAACCTGGAGCTGGCGTACCCCGATCTGCTGCGGTCGCGCCGGCTGGTGCCCGAGGTGTTGCAGTTCTGGGGGATGGAGTTCGACGCCCCGGCGATGGACCACCACACCCTGATGATCCCGCGGCACGCCGACGAGGCGAAGCAGCTCTTCGAGCTGGAGAGCCGGTTCGCCAAGCGGGATCCGTTCCCGGCGGACCCCGGGCGGGACACCGAGGCCAAGATGGTGGAGTTCCTCAAGGTGGCCCGGACCATGCCGCACAAGCCGCTGGTGATCGCCCACCACACCTCCCGCTCGGCGACCGGGCTGGGGGTCTACGGGCAGGATCTCCCGCACGAGTTCCGTAACGGCAACGACGCCGCCCCGGACGTCTACGTCGGCTTCGAGGGCGCTCCGGGGCACCAGGCGGGGCCGCTCAACGGCAGTGCCCGGGGCGGCTACGGCAACCACCCGACCTACGGCGGCTACGACCAGGCGACCGCCCGGGTCGGCGGGCTGTGGGACGCGCTGCTCGGGGAGGGACGTCGCTGGTGGATCACCGCGACCTCCGACTCGCACGTGCACTGGACCCGGGGCGGCACCGACTTCTGGCCGGGCGAGTACAGCAAGACCTACGTGCTGGCCCGCCAGGAGTACCACGACATCATGGACGGGCTGCGGCACGGCCGGATCTTCGTCACCACCGGTGACCTGATCACCCGGCTCGACGTCACCGCCGGCAGTCAGGGACGGGTGGCCGGGGCGGGCGAGACCATCACGGTCAGCCGCCGCGACCGCACCGACGTGGAGGTCGAGATCCGGTTCCGGCCGCCGGCCGGCACGAACGCCAACGGCGACCGGCCGCAGGTGCGGCGGGTGGACCTGATCGTCGGCCGGGTGACCGGGCCGAGCGCCGACCGGGACGCCGACACCAATCCGACCACCGCCGTGGTGGCCCGGTTCGGTCCGCGCGACTGGCGGCAGCAGGGCGCGCAGTACGTCATCCGGCACACCCTGCGCAACGTCGAGGCCGACAGCTACCTGCGGGTGCGCGGCACCGGCACCGACGAGGCCGAGCCGCTGGCCGACGGGTTGGAGAGCCCGTGGAGCGACCTGTGGTTCTATTCCAACCCGGTGTTCGTCCAGGTGCGGTGACCGCCTGGTCCCGGCCCGTCGTCGGTGCCGACGGCGGGCCGGGCTGCCACCGCCGGGTCGACAGCGGTGGATATGGCCCCGGGTACGGCGGCGGCCGCCCGGTGGTCCGCAGGTCCATCGTGGACGCCGGGACTCGCCACCAAACGCCCGTATTCGCGCGGGTGTGAGGCAATTGACGAATCGCGTACCGGCCCCCGGTTGTGAATCTTGACCGCCCGAAAGCGCAGGTCATACGCTCCGGGCACCCTTGATTCATTTCCCGGGAAGGGAAACGGGACATCCATGCGAACTGCCGGACTCCGCTCCACGATGCATTCCCGCAGACGGTTGGCGAGCGCCACCGCCATCGTCCTACTGGCCGGAATGGCCCCCCTGGTGGTCGGTCCGTCGGCCGCCGCCGCTCCCCCGACGACCTGTAGTACCGATCCGACCGACCGGCTGGCCACGGTGCCCAGCCCGGAGAGCTTCCTCGGGTTCCCGCTCGGCACCGGTCAGGAGCGGGTGGTCACCAACGAGGAGGTGCGGGGCTACCTCGACGCCGTGGACACCGCCTCGAAGCGGGTCGTCACCGGCGTCATGGGCACCAGCGTGCTCGGCCAGCCGCTGCCGTACGCGATCGTGTCGAACGAGCGCAACGTGCGGCCGGCGGTGCTCAAGGGCATCGCCGAGGACGTCCGCTCGCTGCGCGACCCTCGCCTGGTCGACCAGCAGCGGGCCGGCGAGATCGCCGAGGCGGCCCCGGCGATCGTCTGGGTCACCGCCAACGTGCACGGCGGCGAGAAGAGCGGCACCGACGCCGCCCTCAAGACGCTGTACGAGCTGGCCGCCGGGCTGTCCTGCGAGGTGCAGGAGCGCAACGACAACCTGATCACCATCGTCGTGCCGACGCAGAACCCGGACGGCCGCGACGCCAGCCGCCGGCAGAACGAGTACGGCTTCGACATGAACCGGGACTGGTTCGCCCGCACCCAGCAGGAGACCGACGGCAAGCTCGAACTGATGCGGAAGTACCCGCCGCAGGTCTTCATCGACGCGCACGAGATGGGCGGCCGGCAGTACTTCTTCCCGCCCAACGCCGACCCGATCCACCACGAGATCTCCGGCGAGGCGGTGGACTGGATCAACCGGATCGGCGAGGCCAACAAGGCCGGCTTCGGTTACAACGGCGCGTGCGACGCCACGGTGACCACCGAGTGCTACTTCAACTACTCCACCTACGACCTGTTCTTCATGGGCTACGGCGACACCGTGCCGGCCGCCGGCTTCGGCGCGGCCGGGATGACCTTCGAGAAGGGCAGTTCGTCGGCGGTGGCCGACCGGGTGCAGCAGCAGTTCCACACCCAGTGGTCGACGCTGGGCTGGGCCGCGGCGCACAAGCGGGAGGTGCTCACCGGCTGGTTCAAGATCTGGAAGGACGCCCTCGCCCAGGGCCGGGCCGGCACGTTGGAGCCCAACGAGGTGGTCCAGCCGACCAACACCGTGCAGTTCCCGGTGCCGGCGCAGAGCATCAGGTCGTACTTCCTGCTGCCCGACCGGCAGCTCGCCGACGCCCGTCAGCTCGTCGAGCGGCTGCGCCGGATGGACGTCGAGGTCTACCAGGTGCGCAAGGCGGTCAGGCTGCCCACCGCGAAGGTCTTCGGCGGCCGGTCGGCGACCAACCTCACCGTGCCGGTCGGGTCGTACTGGATTCCGATGAACCAGCCGCAGAAGCACTGGATCCAGGCAATCATGGGTGAGGACCCGTACACGCCGTTCCCGTACTTCTACGACGTGTCGTCGTGGAGCAACCCGCTGCTGATGGGCGTCAACGCCGTCTACACCGGCGCGGACGTGAAGCCCAACGCGGAGCTGATCGACAAGATCCAGAACACCGGGGGCGGCAAGATCCTGGCCGCGCCGCCGCTGAAGGGCTCCTACACCTACGAGTTGGACTCCGCCGCCGCGGCCGAGTTCACCTTCACCCTGCTGGGTCAGGGCGTGCAGCTCGTCCGGGACCTGGACAGCGGCGAGGTGGGGATGCCGGCCGGCGCGTTGACGCCGGAGCTGAACACCACGGCCAAGAAGCTGGGCGTCACGCTCACCCCGTACACCACGGCCGCGGTCGGCACCCCGATCAGCCGGCCGGACGTCGGCCTGTTCCAGGGCACCGGGATCTCCACGACCTCCGGCTCGCACGGCGAGGCCCGGTACGTGCTGGGCAAGCGGTGGGGCCTGGACCTCACCCCGGTCACCACCGCCGACATCAACGACAACACCCTCGCGTTCACCGGCCGCACGGTGCTGCTGGTGCCGGACGGCAGCAACGCCACCGGCGGGTTGACCGCGACCGGACAGGCCAACCTGCGCGCCTGGATCGCCCAGGGCCACACCTACCTGGGCCTGCGCAACGAGGGCACCCGGATGGCCCGCGCCGCCGGTCTCACCTCCACCACGGAGAAGCCGAAGCCGACCGGTTACACGGTGATCGGTTCGCACCTGCGGGTCGACGTGGACCCGGACAGCCCGGTCGGGCTGGGCCGGCCGGCGGAGGACTTCGAGTTCAACAACAACGACCCGATCCTCACCCCGAGCAGCACCGGCCGCAACGTGCTGCGCTACCCCAGCGGGGACACCTTCTGGGCCAACGGGTACACGGTGCAGGGGGACGCGCTCAAGGGCACCGTCGCGGTGGTGGACGAGCCGACCGGGGCCGGGCGGGCGGTGCTGTTCGCGTTCAACCCGCTGTTCCGGGCGTACAACGAGAGTGGGCTGCACCTGGTGGCCAACGCGCTGCTGTACCCGACGACCGGCACGTCGGCCCGGACGGCGTCGCCGGTGCGGGTCGACCCGGTCCGGGCCGCCGCGGCGGCGGCCCCGGTCACCGAGAACCTGGGCGGGCAGTGGCGGCCGTTCACCCTCCAGGTGGCGGCCGGTGACCTGGCCCGGACCGAGGCGATCGTCGACCGGTACACCGACACCGCGCGGGTGGCGGTGGCGGACGGTTCGGCGTACCTGGTGATCCCCAACCCCGAGGGTCTCCAGATCGACGAGCACCCGTACCTGGGTGACCTGGTGCGGACCCTGCGGGCCGCGCAGGTTCCGCTACGTTCCGTGGTGGGCTGACGCCGGACGGGGCGGGGGCGGCGTCGCACGGCGTCGCCCCCGCACCCGCTCCGGACGGCACGCACCGTCCCGGCACCTCGCGCGCAGCCGCGTCGCCCACCCCGCGCGGCGCCGCCCACCACGCGTCGGCTAGGAACGGGGGATGCCCCGCTACCTGCTGTTTCCCGGCCGACATCATCTGCTGACCCGGTTCCAGGCCGACTATCTGCACCGACTCGCCACCGGTGGCGACCACGCCACCCCCGACGGTGGACACGACGTGACGGAAGGTGACCGTTCCGCCGACGTCACCGTGGTCTGGGCGGTCACCTCGGCCAACCACGAGAACACCCGCCGCAACCCGGTCCCCTACCACCGGCGGGAGGCGGCGATCGAGCGGTTCAGCGTGCTGGCGGGCCTGCGCTCGGTGGTGGTGCCGGTCTTCGACACCGCCGAGACCGACCGGTTCGCCGAGGTGACCCTGAAGAACGTGGCGGCGACCGCCGGCCTGGAGCTGACCCCGGCGGACACCGTGGTCGCCTGCTCGACGCCGCAGGTCGCCGCGATGTACGCCCGGCTGGGGTTCCCGATCGCCGGGGTGGAGGCCGACGTCGACCCGACCCCGGCCCGGCCGTGGGACGTGCTGCTGCGGCTGGCCGCCGACGACCCGTCGTGGCGGGAGCTGGCCCACCCGGCGACCCTCGACGTCTACGCCCGTTACCGGCTCGACGACCTGGTCCGGTCGGTGGTCAACGACCCGGTGGTCGGTGACGAGGGCGGGCTGACCGCCACCCGCGACTACCGGACGTACGCCGAGGCGTTCGCCGACGCGGCGCAGCGCAAGTGGGCGGCGGTGCGTGAGCACGTGCGACCCGGCCGGATCGTCGACGTCGGCTGCGGCGCGGGCGCGGTGCTGGAGCTGGCCGACCGGGAGCCGGCGCTGCGGGAGAGCGACCTGATCGGGGTGGAGGTGGCCCGCCACCTGTACGAGGAGTGCGTGCACAAGAAGGCGCAGGGGGTGTTCGCCAACCCGAACGTCTTCTTCTACCGCCGCAACGTGCTCGGCGGGGCGGTGTTCGCGCCCCGCTCGGTGGACACCACGATGACGTTCGCGCTGACCCACGAGATCTGGTCGTACGGCGACCGGATGGTGTCGCTGCGCCGTTTCGTGCAGGCCATCTACGACCACACGGTGCCCGGCGGAGTGTGGATCAACAGTGACGTGTGCGGGCCGGACGGCCGGGACCGGACGGTACGGCTGCGGCTGTCGACCACCGACGGGGCCAACCCGGCCCGGCCCCGCGAGGATCTGGCGTCGCTGCCGGCCGACCAGGTGGCCGCGCACCTGGCCGGGCTGTCCACGCGGGCCCGGCTGGACCAGTTCGCCGTCGACTACCGGTTCCCGTTCGGGTTCCGCCCGGTCGACGACAGCACCGGCGCGGTGGTCGAGCTGCCGCTCGGCGCGGCGATGGACTTCCTCACCCGCAAGGACTACACCGACAACTGGCTGTCCGAGACGCAGGAGGAGTTCTGCGGGCTGGAGTGGGCCGACTGGAAGGCCCTGCTGGCCGACGTGGGGTTCGAGGTCGACCCGGCCAGCGGCCCGTACCGCAACGACTGGATCGTCACCCACCGGCTCGCGCCGAGCGCGGCGCTGTCGACGGTGGACGGAACGTCGCTGGACTGGCCGGTGACGCACGTGCTGCTGGTCGCCCGCCGGCCGGTCAACACCTGATCGGGCGGCGGAGAGACGGAAGGCCGGGGGCGGAAGGAATCCTCCCGCCCCCGGCACCGCCGTCAGGAGCCGGTCGTCAGGACAGGAACTTGTCCAGGGCCGCCTCGATGGTGCCGCTGTCCGGCGCGGCGTACGCCTTCATCGTCGTCTTGTTGTACGAGATGAAGCTCGGGCACCGGGTGGCCGGGGCGTTCACGGTCCCGCCGTCGCCGATCTTCTCGGCCGTCTTGGCGGCGTAGAAGGTGAGCTGGTAGCGCGAGGAGATGTAGGAGACGCTGACGTTCTTGCCGTCGCTCGCCTTGTAGTCGCACTTCTTGGGCGCACCCTCGCTGCCCGGGACCATCGACATGCAGCCGACCACCGACACGGTGGTGAAGTCGGCCGACTTGGCGTAGTACCGCTTGTCGGAGCCGACCAGCTTCGACGACCAGAACGTCGGCCGCTCGGGGTTGTTCGAGAAGACGTACGCCTTGGCGGTGGCCGGGCCGCTGTAGGTGGCCGCGTTGAGGATCGGGCTGCCGTCGCAGACCGACGACAGGTCGCTGGAGTAGCGGGCCGTCACCGCGTTGTTGTTGTTGTTCGGCTGCTCCGTCGGCGGCTCGGACGGCTGCGGGCTGACCGAGGTGTCCGTGCCGGGCCCCGGGTTGGCGGCGGTCGGGGTCGGGGTCGGGTCGGGCTCGTCGTCGTTGCCGACCAGGGCGAGCCCGATGCCGGCGCCACAGAGCGCGAGGATGAGGACCACCGCGCCGACGATCAGGCCGATGACCAGACCGCGGTTCGACTTGGGCGGCGGCACCGGAACACCGAACTGCGGGGGCTGGCCGTACTGCGGGGCCTGGCCGTACTGCGGGGCCTGGCCGGGCTGGCCGTACGCCGGGTAACCGGCGGACGGGGCCGGTGGCCCGCTCCACGGCGTGACGTTCGGATCCGGCTGTTCTCCGTACGGAGGGTGACTGTTGCTCATCTGAAGCCCTTATCGCTGTCGACGGTACCCAGGCACTGGATCATCGGTCAGGGTAGTGAGCGGCACAAACCGAGGCGCTCGTTGTCGGAGGGCAAGCAAACCCCGGGCGACCACACGGGGTGACAGTTGACTACCGAGGGTGGCGAATCCACTCTCCTCGGCGGCCGTCGGGCCACCGGACAGTGCCCTTCGGTGGCGAAATGTGGGGTACGGAAAAGGGATTAGGCCCGGAACGTGCCTTCCGTGCCGGGCACTGCGAGAAGGCTTCACAATGTGACGTAGATCATTGGTAACAATCCCGACGCTCGACACCGCCCGCCGACCAGGGTGATCCGGAACACCCTTCCACCCCGCCCCCAAATATCGATATTTGTCGAATTGAAATATGGGCATGTCGCGGTACGTCGGCCTATCGTGAGGGTCGAATCAGGCCCGCGCGTCCCTGCGGGCACCTCGTGTCCACCGCAAGAGGAGGCGGCCCATGCCTGCCGCGCCCCACCCCACCACCCTCCGACGGCTCGTCCTCGCCCTCGCCGCCTGCGCGGCCCTGCTCGTCCCGCTCACCCTGCCGGCCCCCGCCGCCCGGGCCGCACCGGTCACCGTGACCAACGGCACCCAGTTCACCGACACCAGCGGCGCCGGGGTGCACGCCCACGGCGGCGGCATGATCAAGGTGGGCGACTACTACTACTGGTTCGGCGAGAACCGCAACGACAACAACACCTTCCGGTACGTGTCGGTCTACCGCTCCACCGACCTGCGCACCTGGGAGTTCCGCAACAACGTGCTCACCCAGTCCTCCGCCGGGGAGCTGGCGACGGCCAACATCGAACGACCGAAGGTGATCTACAACGCCGGCACCGGCCAGTACGTGCTCTGGATGCACTGGGAGAACGGCGTCGACTACAACCAGGCCCGGGTCGCGGTGGCCACCTCCAGCACGGTCGACGGCAACTACCGCTATCTGGGCAGCTTCCGCCCGCTGGGCCACGACTCCCGGGACCAGACGGTGTTCCGCGACGACGACGGCACCGCCTACCTGATCTCGGCCACCCGCAACAACGCGGACCTGAACATCTACCGCCTCACCGCCGACTACACCGGGGTCGCGTCGCTGGTGCGCACGCTGTGGCCGGACAACTACCGGGAGGCCCCGGCGATGTTCAAACGCAACGGGGTCTACTTCCTGGTCACCTCGGGGGCCACCGGCTGGTCGCCCAACCAGGCCCGGTACGCCACCGCGAGCAGCATCGGCGGCACCTGGACCAACCCGACCACCTTCGCCGACGGCACCACCTACGACTCGCAGTCGGCGTACGTGCTGCCGGTGCAGGGCAGCGCCGCCACGTCGTACCTCTACCTCGGTGACCGCTGGGCCGGCGCGACGGGCGGCCCGGTCAACCAGTCCCGGTACGTCTGGCTGCCGCTGAACTTCCCCTCGGCCACCTCGCTGACCATGAACTGGTTCCCGCAGCTCACCATCGACACCGCCACCGGCGTGATCAGCGGGGTCGCCGGCAGCTACACCTACGAGACGCTGCGCCCCCGGCACAGCGGCAAGTGCCTGGACGTGCTCGACCGGTCCGGCGCCGACGGCGCGGCGGTGGCGCAGTACGCCTGCAACAACGGCACCAACCAGCAGTGGCAGGTGCGGGACGTCGGGTCCGGCTACCGGCAGATCGTGGCCCGGCACAGCGACAAGTGCCTCACCGTGGCCGGCGGGTCCACCGCCGACAGCGCGGCGGTGCAGCAGTTCGCCTGCCAGGCCGGCCGCACCGATCAGCAGTGGCAGCTCGTCGACGCCGGCTCGGGCAGCGTCCGCATCGTGGCCCGGCACAGCGGCAGGTGCCTCGACGTCACCGGCTACTCCACCGCCGACGGCGCACGGGTGATCCAGTACGCCTGCGGCACCGGCGCCAACCAGCAGTGGCAGCGGGTCGGCGTCGCCTGACGACCGTCCCGACCGCTGCCCCGGCCCGTCCGCCGTCCCGCCTCCCGTAGGGCGGGACGGCGGACGGCGGACGCCCCCCGCCCCACCAGCACCGGAACGGGATGTGACGATACCCTCACCCCGGGTGGCGCTGCGGGGGCGTCTACTGGGCAGGACAGCAGACGTCCTGGCGGGGGTACGGGGTGCGGGACAACACGCAGGAACAGCTCCATCGGCTCCGGTCGCTGCGGACGGCCGCCGGGCTGACCATCGAGGAACTCGCCGCCCGTTCCGGGGTGAGCGCCCGGACCATCGGCGGGATCGAACGGCACCGGATCCGCCGCCCGCACCAGGGCACCCTACGGGCGCTGGGCGCGGCGCTGGGTCTCGACGGCGTCGACGCCGGTCGACTCCACCTGACCGGCGGGCAGGTCGCCGGGGTGACCGGCCTACCCGGGGTGACCGCGCACTTCACCGGCCGACGCGACGACCTCGCCTGGCTGGCCCGACAACTGCGCCGTCGCCCTGCGGTGCAGCTGATCGGCCTGCCCGGGGCAGGCAAGACCGCGTTGGCGGTGCAGGCCGCCACCGACCTCGCCGAGGGCTTCCCCGACGGGGTGCGGTTCCTCGGACCGGTCGCGGACGCCACCGCCGCCACGATCGCGCGCCGGGTGCTGTCACCGTCCGACCCGGCGGCGCACGGGTCCGACGCGGCGGCCGTCGGGGCGTACCGTGACCTGCTGCGCCGCCGACGGATCCTGGTCCTGCTGGACGACGTGCGCGACGACCGCCAGATCGGGCCGCTGCTGCCGTCGGACGCTCTCGGGGTCACCCTGATCACCGGCCGGCATCCGCTGACCGGCCTCCCGGTGACCGACCGGCGGCTGGTGCCGCCACTGCCGGTGGCCGACGCGCGGACCGCCCTCACCGCCATGGTAGACGGCACCGCGCCCACCTCCGCGGTCGCCGCGCTGGCCGCCGGCTGCGGCGGCCTGCCCCTGGCGCTGCGGGTGACCGCCAACCGGCTGCTGACCCGGCCGCAGTGGAGCGCGCAGTGGCTGATCGACCGGCTGGCCCGGCCGGAACGGGTCCTGGACGCGCTGGTCGCCGGGGACCTGTCGGTACGCGACGCGTTCGAGCGGACCTACGCGGGGCTGCCGGAACGGGCCCGCCGGGCCGTCCGGCTGCTGACCCGGCCGGTCGGTCCGGCACGCGCCGATGCGGGCCTGCTCGACCTGGCCGAACGGGGCTGGGTCACCGCCGGCCGGGGGCACCGTTACGAGCCGCACCCGCTGGTGTGCGCCTTCGCCCGGGTCGCCGCCGGCACCTGATCTCACCTCACCCTTCTGCCGGATGGTCGCGGGAATACTCGGCCAGCAGCGTCGCGGCCCGACCGGCCAGGTCCGGATCGTCACACTCCTCGGCCAGCTCGATCGCCCGCCTGAGGTGCGCCGGGGCGTCCCGGGTCTGCCCGGTGCGGCGCAGCGCCTCGGCCAGTTCCACCGACGCCAGCGCCTCGGTCGCCGGCATCGCGCTGGCGCGCAACCGTGCGACCGCCTCCCGCCGGGCGGCGACACACTCCGGCCACCGGCCGAGGGCGGCGAGATCGTCGCCGATCCGCCGGCAGGTCAACGCGTCGGTGGTGGCCCGGGCGAAGGCCGCGATGGGATGGCGCGGATCGCGGAGCAGGCCCCTGGTCCGCCGGTGCACCCGCAGCGCCTCGGCGGGTCTGCCGAGCGCCAGCAGCGAGGAGCCGACCGAGGCCATCGCCTGTGGCAGACCCTCCGGGTCGGCCGCGCGGCGCAGCAGCACCCAGGCCCGTTGGCGCTGCCGCAGGGCCGCCTCGTGCTCGCCCAGCCCGGTGTGGCCGCTGGCGGCGTAGAGCAACGCCCAGCCCTGCTGGGCCGGGTCGTCGGCACGGACCGCCCGGTCCAGCGCCCGGCCCGCGGTGGCCACGCTGCTGGCGTACTCCCGCTGGCAGATCGCCTGCGCCCAGGACAGGTAGTTGAGATGGACCGCCTCGGTGCGGGGGTCGTCCAGTCGGGCGGCGGACGCGGCGGACAACCGGAACACCTCGGGCCACAGGTCGAGGTGGACCCGGCTGTCGGAGAACCAGTGCAGCGCGTCGACGGCCTCGACCACCGGACCGTGCAGGCCCTCGGCGGCGGCCGACCGTAACGCCGCGAACCAGTTGCCCCGCTCGGCGTCGAGCCAGGCCGCCGCTGCCGCGCGATCGCGGAACTCCGTCAGCGACGTCGGCCCGTCCGGTTCGAAGTGCCGCCCGGCAGCGGTGGTGCGCGCCAGCCACCAGCGCAGCGACGACGTCCGCAGCGGGCCGGTCGAGCCGGGTTCCTCGACGGTCATCCGGTCGACGGCGAAGTCCCGTACCAGGTCGTGCAGTCCGTACCGGTCCGCCGGCACCGCGGCCACCAGGCCGCTCTCCACCAGCGCCTCCAGCCGTCGCTCGGCCTGCTCGGCGGGGACGTCGGTGACCGCGGCGACCGGATCCGGGCCGAAGTCCGGACCCGGCATCAGGGACAGCCGGCGGAAGGTACGCCGCAAGTCGGCCCCGAGCCGCCGGTAGGACAGGCTGAGCGCGGTGTGGATGCCGGCGGCCCCGGCGTCGATCACCCGCAGTCGGGCCTGCTCGCCGGAGAACCGCCGGTTCAGCTCCTGTACCGACAGCCCCGGTTCCTCCGACAGCCGCTGGCCGGTGACCCGCAGCGCCAGGGGCATGTGGCCGCAGTGCCGGGCCAGTTCGGTCAGCGCGGCCGGGTCGGTGTCGGGGGCGGAGCGGGCGATGGCCCGCAGCATGGCGGTGGAGTCCGCGGCCGACAACGGCTCCACCGACAGCCACTGCGCGGTGTCGAGGCCACTGAGCCGCCGCCGGCTGGTGAACAGCACCAGACTACGGCCGGCCCCGGGCAGCAGCGGTCGGACCTGGGTCTCGTCGGCGGCGTTGTCCCACACCACCAGGGCGCGGCGCTCGCACAGCGCCGACCGGTACGCCGTGGCCCGGTCGGCCAGGCCGGCGGGAATCCGCTGTTCCGGCACGCCGAGCGCCCGCAGCAGCCGGTGCAGCGCCTCGCCGGGTGGGGTCGGGACGTCGTCCATGCCCCGCAGGTCGACGAAGAAGCGGCCGTCGGGGAACTCCGGGGCCAGGTCGGCCGAGGCGCGCAGGACGAGGCTGGTCTTCCCCACCCCGGCCGGTCCGGTGACGACGAGCGCGGTGGCCTGCTGCCGGTCACCCGACGGGCGGCGGGCGATGTCACCCAGGGTCCGTAGCTCCGTCACCCGGCCGCTGAAGTAGCGCGGCGGCCCGGGCAGTTCCCCGCCGACCGGTCGGCCGGAGGCGGCCTCGGCCAGGCGACGGCGCTCGTCGTCCGGCACGGCGAGGACATCGAACAGGACGGTCAGGGTACGCCGTCGCGGACGGCGGACCCGGTCCCGTTCGATGTCGCTGATCGCGCGGACACTGACCCCGCAACGGTCCGCGAGCCCCTCGATCGACAGCCCCGCCGCCACCCGGTGGGCACGTAGCGCCGAACCCAGCGACGGGGATTCGGGTGTGCCCGGTATCTGCTCCACTGGGCACACCCTCACAGATCACCGGCCGAGGTTCCAGGCATCGATCAGTGACCTACCGCATGGTCGGCTCACCGCCCGTTGCGCCGCCAGGTCTGGTAGCCGCCGTCGTGGGTCGGTTACCGCGCTCCGGTCAGCTCCGTACGGTCCACTGCTGGTTCTGCTGCCCGTTGCAGGCCCAGAGGATCAGTTTGGTGCCGTTCGCCGTCGCCCCGCCGGAGGCGTCCAGGCAGAGTCCCGACTGCACGCCGGTGACGGTCCCGTTGGCGTTGACGTTCCACTGCTGGTTGGTGCCGGTGTGACAGTCCCAGATGATGACCTGGGTGCCGTTGCCGGTGCCCTGTCCGGACGCGTCGAGGCACTTGTTGCCCGCCGCCTGGAGCTGCCGGCCGGCCGTCTGGGTGAAGCGCTGGGCGGTCCCGCCCGTGCAGTCCCAGAGCTGGACCTGGGTGCCGTTGGTGGTGCTGCCGTTCGGCACGTCGACACAGCGGCCGGACTGGGCGCCCACGAGCTGGACGTTCTGCTGCGGGGTGCCGCCACCGGCCGGGGCGTACCCGGCGGCGGCGATGTTCGCCTGGACCGCGTCCTCGGTGGCCTGCGACGGGTAGCCCGAGGTGAGGACACCCTCGAAGAAGGTGCCGCGCCCGGAGACGCTGTTGTCGCCGCCGATGCCGAGCAGGATCGCCCCCTCCTTCTTCATCGGGTGGTATCCGTTGGGACGCCGCCCGTCGAAATAGGTCGTCAGACCACCGGACTGCGCGTTACCGCCCCGGATCGCCCAGTGGTTCGGCTCACCCTTCACCATGGCGGTCACGAATCGGTGGTTGATGGACGAAATGTTGTTGTATCCCGCGTTCACCCCGGAGAACAGTCCCCACTCGAGATCGGCCATGACCCATGGGCCGGCACCGGCACCGTAGCCCCACTGCTTGTTGGCGCCGAAGTAGACCGTCTCCATGATGGCCGGGGCGTCCGCCTGACCGTCGGTCTGCGCATTGCCGTAGTCGAAACAACACCATTGGTTGTAGTGCGTGCCGTCGACGACGGCGTAGATGCCCTCGGGCTGGTCGCCGGTCGCCACCCCGTTGGTGTTGTTGTTGCGGTAGCCGGTCCCCGGGGAGACGTAGACGCCGTAGGCCTTCCTGCCGCCGACCGTGACCGGGGCCGCCTTCGCGTCCGCCAGGTTGTCCCAGCCGCCCGGCGCGGGGCCGGGCCAGTGGCCGGGAGGCGCCTGGGTGAGGCGGTTGCCGCGACCCGACTGGTCGTAGATGATCGTGATGACGCAGCTCGTGTCAGCGCAGAAGGAGTCCTGGACGGCGGCGTCGACCACGCCACCGGCGCTCAGCACCCCGACGTCCCGGGTGGTGCCGTCCGACGTCCGTCGTAGCTGATAGAGCGGACCGCCGTACCCGCCGTACAGGGCCCGGGTGGTGCTGTGCGCGGCCACGCACGGCGTACCGCCGGAGGCGTAGATGTCGCACGGCCCGGTGGTCGCGGCACGCGCGCCCGGCGGGTCCGGCACCAGGGAGCCGCCACCGACGGTGAGGGTCAGCAGGGCCACCACGGCGACCGTCAGACGAATCGGCCTTCTCTTCACGTTCATCGAATCCTCTCCGCATCGGCGCGGGATGGTGACGACCGCTTCTGGTCAGGCGTCCTGCGGTGTGCGTGACGCCGGGCCGGGCTGCCGGTCGAGACCGCTCCCGACATAACACGTCAGATCTTTTACATTAATTGCCATCGATTCGTTGCGCCACCCTCCGGCCCCTGTCCGGCCGGCTCCGGACGGATTGCCCGCCGGGCCGGGCGCGCAGCAGTTGCGACCCCGGGTACGAATTGCGGAACCGTTATGCTCCACGGGAAGCGCGGCGCATTCCGCATCCGTGTCGGGAATTCGGTTGAGGGCGGCATGAACATCGGGGAGATCGCCCGGCGGGCCGGGGTGTCCCGCAGCACCGTGTCCTATGTGTTGAGCGGGAAGCGCGCCGTGTCCGAGACGACCCGGCTGCGGATCCAGACGGTCATCGACGAGCTGGGCTACCGGCCCAACGCCAGCGCCCGCGCGTTGAAGGAGGGCCGCACCCGCACCCTCGGCCTGGTGATCCCGCCGGCCAGCCAGCGCCTGACCGACATGCAGCTGGGCTTCGTCGCCAGCGTCGTCGAGGCGGCGGCCCGGCACGATCTGGACGTGCTGCTGTCCCCGTCCGGCGGCGACCATGACCGGTCGTTCGAGCGCATCGTCACCGGGCGACGGGTCGACGGCGTGGTCGTGATGGAGATCCGGCTGACCGACGACCGGGTGAGCCGGCTGGCCGCGGCGGGGCTGCCGTTCGTGACCATCGGCCGCACGGCGGAGCCGCACGGGACGAGCTGGATCGACATCGACTACGCGGCGTTGATCTCCCGCTGCGTACACCACCTGGCCGACCTGGGCCACCGGCAGGTCGCCCTGGTGAACCGGTCCGCCGAGCTGGTCGCCGCCGGTTACGGCCCCAGCCACCGCGCCCTGGCCGGCTTCCGGGCGGCGGTCGACGAGCGGGGCCTGACCGGTGTCGACGTCTGCTGCGGTGACGACACGGCGTCGGGCGAGGCCTGCCTGGAGCGGCTGCTGAGCACGCATCCCGAGGTCACGGCGGTGGCCACCATCAACGAGGCGGCGCTGCCCGGCATGCAGCGCGCGTTGAGCGGTGCCGGCCTGTCCGTACCGGGCGACTTCTCCGTCACCGGCGTGGCCGCCCAGCACTGGGCCGAGGACTTCCACCCGCCGTTGACCGCGGCCGACGTGCCGACGCGTCAGATGGGCGCCGAGGCCGTGGCCCTGCTGCTGGAGCTGATCGCCGCTCCGGCCGCCGCACCCCGGCACCGGCTGTACACCCCGCCCATCTCGTTGCGCGCCAGCACCGGTCCGGTCCGGCCCCGCTGACCCGGTCCGACGGCCCGGCACCGCTCCGCCCTGGGCACGCCCAGGGCGCGGCATCCGTCCGGCCGGGAATGCCCAGGGGCGCGGCGCACGTGCTGCGCCCGGCGACGCCCGGTCCCCCGGCGACGGTCCGCGCCCGGGCCTGCTCACCGCACCGGACCCGTCCGCGCGCCCCGGCCGCCCACCGGCGACCCGGCACGTTCCTGCCGGGCGGCGGCGAGGATGAGGTAGCTGCTGGCGGTCCAGGTGTACGCACGGTCGCGCAGCCCCGCGCCGGTCTCGGCGTCGAAGTTCTCCGCGAAGCCGGACTTCTCACACAGGGCCAGGAACCGGCGACTGACGTCGTCGGCGATCGTGGTGTACCCGGCCCGGCGCAGGCCGTCCTCCACCAGCACGGTGGCGGGTGCCCAGATCGGACCACGCCAGTAGCCGTCGGCGAGGTAGTCGGCCGAGTCCGTCGGTTCGGTGGCCAGCCCGTGCCGGGTCAGGTGGGTCTCGATGCCCCGGGCCAGGGCCGCGGTGACCGGGGCGGGCAGGTCGGTGCCGAGGGTGACCGGCATCAGGTCGAGCAGACTGCGGCTGGCCCGTCGTCGCCCGGTGTGCGGGCAGCGGGCGGTGAAGCGTCCGCCGTCCCACAGCTCGCGCAGCAGGGCGGCGCGCACCCGGTCGGCCTCCGCGGACCAGCCGTCGGCGGGCTCGTTCAGCTCGGTGGCGAGGTCGGCCAGGCAGCGCAGCTGGCCGACCAGGAACGCGGCGAGGTCGGCGGTCTCCAGGACCCGACCGTCGTCGAAGGTGGTGGCGTTGTCCCAGCCGCTGTCGTTGCCGTGCTGGTAGTGGGGCAGGGCGTGGCCGGGGGCACGGCGCGCGTCCAGCCAGAACCGGGTCCACCGGCTCAGCCGGTCGTACGTCTGGGCCAGCGCCGCCCGGTCCGGTGGCGTGGGCAGCCGACGGCGCAGGTGGCGCAGTGCCCAGCCGTGGACGGGTGGCTTGACGTAGTTGTACAGGACCTCCGAGTGGGTGATCGAGTCCGGCAGGGCGCCGGCGGGGTCCTGGTGGTCGAAGGGGAGCTGGAACTGGTGCCAGGCGAGGTCGGGATCGCCGGCCGCCAGGGCGATCGCGTTGAAGCAGTGGTCCCAGCTCCACACCTTGTCCATCCAGTGCTTGGACATCAGCACGGCCGGTCGGGTGACGAAGCCCGCCGGGTCGACGGTGGCCGACCAGAGCACGTACGCGGCCAGTTCGGCGGCGGGGGTGTCCACGTCCCGCCACGGCGCGACCGCGTCGACGAACGCGGCGAACTCGGCGTCGCGCTCGCGGCACAGCTGGTCGAAGGGGATGCCCGGGGCGTGCGGGTGACGGGCGGTGGCGTACTCCTCGACCGCGATCTCCCAGGGCTGGTCGGCGGGAAGGTCCAGCCACCGGTCGGCCGGACCGAGCGCCTCCACTCCCCCGGCGGCCCGTAGCGCCCCGGACAGCACGGTGACCCGGTAGCGGCGGCCCGTCTCGTAGGAGGTGAACACCGCCGATCCGTCGACCGGGTCGCGATAGAGGTAGGTGCCGCTGAACGGGGTGAGGACGGGGGCGGCGGCGGCGATCCGCAGGCCCAGGCCCCGGCCACGGATCCGCAGGGTGTCCGGCCCCTGGTAGGCGGCCTCGATCCGGGCGTCGGCACGGTGCCAGGTCAGCAGGGTGGGGGTGGCGACGACCGTGGTGCCGGGGTCGGGCGCGAGGCGGAGCACCGGGTGCAGTCCGGTCTGGTGGGACACCAGGTGCAGGTCGTCGGCGTACGTCTTCTCGGCTACCACCGGGGAGATGTTGAGCCAGGACCCGCGGTAGCTGAACGGGATGTCCTGGATGGGGAACTCCGGACCGGACGGTGCGACGGTCATGGGTGGCGAGGCCCTTCTGTGGTGCGGGTGGTCGGTCCTGAGCCGGCGCGACGGTGTACCCCGGTCGGGACGTGCCGCCGGGCCGGGACCGGCGGCGTGGTGGCGGGGGCGGCGGTGGCCGGGAGGACCCGGGCCGACCACCGCCCCACCCGGCACCCGGGCGGGACGGTGGCCGCCCGCCCACGACGGCCATCGCCCGGCGGTGGCGCTGGCCGCCGTGGTGGTCGGTGACCCGGTGGTGGATCCGATGACGGTCCGGGGCGGGGCGGCGTGATCAGCAGACGAATCGATTCGACAAACCGGTCGACACGACCATAGGTCCGCCCCTGCATCACCGTCAAGGACGCCTTCGGAAGCGGGACCAACGGCGGAAACACCGACTTCACCGGGGTGTCATCTCATTGACATCCTTCAACGCCTGGCCCTACGATCCCTGCGAATCGATTCGCACAGCGCAGCCCTCCGGAGAGCGTCCTCCGCACGCCACCAAGGAGCCGCCCGTGAAAACCCCGTCCCGCAGCCGGCCCCGACGAGCCCGGACGGTCGTCACCCGACTCGCCGTCGGACTGCTCGCCGTCGCCGCGACCGCCGTCGCCGCCACCCCGGCCCAGGCCGCCGACGAGTCGATCACCGTCAACTTCGCCAGCTCCGCCGGCACGCCGAGCTACCGCGCCTCCGGCTGGATCTACGGCATGACCGAGAACGCCAGCGGCCCGGCCGACCACTTCTACCGGGACGTCAGGTTCCAGTACATGCGGGCCGGTGGCGCGCAGCTGCCCGGCAGCGGGTGGGTCGGCGGGAACTACGACCGCCGGTGGAACTCCACGCTCGCCCAGGCCCGCCGGACCGCCGCCCTGGGGGGCCAGTTCATCATCCTGCCGCACGACCTGTGGGGCGCGGACGGTGCGGGGATCTCCCGCTTCCCCGGCGACAACGGCAACTGGACCGACTACGACAACTTCCTGACCCGGCTCATCGGTGACGTCCGGACCGCCGGGTTGACCGTGCAGTGGGACATCTGGAACGAACCCAACATCACCATCTTCTGGAACCGGCCGATCTCCCAGTACCTCGAACTGTGGCGGCGCACCTACCAGCGCCTGCGGGCGGAGTTTCCCAACCAGCTCATCGTCGGGCCGAGCTGCGCCTGCGTGCCGTCGACCAACCACGCCTTCTGGAACCAGTACCTGGACTTCGTCCGCTCCACCAACACGGTGCCGGACATCGTCAGCTGGCACTCGCTGCCCGGCGACCCGGTCGCCAACGTCGCCGCCGCCAACGCCACCCTCGACCCGCGCGGCATCGCCCATCCCCGGCCGTACCAGATCAACGAGTACGGTGCGTCCAACGAGCAGAACCCGGCGGACGGCGCGTGGTACGTGGCCCGCCTGGAACGCGCCCGGGCCGACGGCCTGCGGGCGAACTGGGCCGGCGGCGGCAACCTGCACAACGACCTGGGCAACCTGCTGGTGCGCAACGCGGCCGGTCAGCACCAGCCCAAGGGCGAGTGGTGGGTCTACCGCTACTACGCCTCGCAGACCGGGCAGATCGCCGCGGTGACCGCCAGCCAGTCGTACGACGCGTTCGCCACCCAGGCCAGCGGAGTGGCGAAGGTCCTGGTCGGCGGCGGCCGGACCACCGGGAACCTGACGGTCAACCTGCAACGGCTGGACGCCACCAGCGGCATCGTGCAGAACAACCAGGTGCGGGTGCTCACCCAGCGCATCCCGTACAACAACGGCGGTGCGGTGCAGGGGCCGGTCACGGTGTCGAACACCGTGCTCACCGTGGCCAACAACGCCGTCTCGGTGACCCTGCCGTACGGCAACCAGAACGACACGTACACCGTCACCCTGCTGCCGCCCGCGGACACCGGCTTCACCTCGGTCGCGGTGGCCCAGCACTCCCAGCAGTGTCTGGACAACACCGGCCTGGGCACCGCCGACGGCAACCCCCAGCAGCAGTTCCCCTGCGAGGGTGGGGACCAGCAGCTCTGGAACTTCCGCCCGGTCGCCGGGGTGGCCGACACGTACACCGTGGTCAACCAGCAGAGCGGCAAGTGCCTGGAGGTCGGTGGGGCGTCCACCGCCGACGGCGCGGCCGTGCAGCAGGGGACCTGCCAGAACGGTCCGAGCCAGCAGTTCGCCCTCCGCCGGGTGACCTACGGGGGCAACGACCCGCACGACTACCAGCTCGTCGCCCGGCACAGCGGCAAGTGTGTGGACGTCAACGGCGTCTCCACCGCCGCCCAGGCGCGGATCCTGCAGTGGACCTGCAAGCCGGTCGGCCAGAGCAGTCCGTTGAACCAGACCTGGCGTCTCTGGGGTCGGTAGTGCCCACCCACGGGGTCGGGTGCCGGCTGGCCGGCGCCCGGCCCTCCGCCAGCCACCGGGGGCACCGGGAACGCCCTCAAGGCATTGATTGATTTCGTTTTCTCAGTGATCCTGAGAGGGTCCGAACCGATTCGCCACCACCACCCGCAGGCGGATCCACCCCGTGCGCCGCCGACGAACCGAGGAGCCGCTCCGTGCGAACCCCGTCCCCGACCGGACCCGGACAGGTCCGTGATCCCCGCCCGCGACCCCGCCGACGCCACCGGCTGACCGTGCTGGTCGGTGCCCTGGCCGGCGTCCTCGTCGTCGCCGGGGCCGCCCCCGGCATCACCGCGCCGGTCGCCGGGGCCGCCGCGTCCGTGCTGGCCGCCATCGAGCCGGGGCAGAGCACCCGGATCGTCGGCACCGCCTCCGGCCGCTGCCTCGATGTCCCCAACGCCAGCACCACCAACGGCACCCAGACGCAACTGTGGGACTGCCAGGGCGGTTCCGGCCAGACCTGGACCTGGACGGCCAGCCGGCAGCTCACCGTCTACGGCACCAAGTGCCTGGACGCCTCCGGCCGGGGCACCACCGCCGGCACGGCCGCGATCATCTGGGACTGCAACGGCCAGACCAACCAGCAGTGGAACGTCAACGCCAACGGCACCATCGTCGGCGTGCAGTCCGGGCTGTGCCTGGACGCCAACGGCAACGGCACCGCGAACGGCACCAGGATCCTGCTGTGGAACTGCAACGGCCAGACCAACCAGCAGTGGACCTCGCCGACGAGCACGCCCCCGCCGACCACGCCCCCGACCCCCACCCCGACGACCACGCCCCCGCCCGCCGGCTCCCTGCCGTGCGACATCTACGCCGCCGGCGGCACCCCGTGCGTGGCGGCGCACAGCACCACCCGGGCGCTCTACGCGGCGTACGCCGGCAACCTGTACCAGGTGCGCCGGTCCTCGGACAACACGACCCGCAACATCGGCCTGACCGGCACCGGCGGCACCGCCAACGCGGCGACCCAGGACTCGTTCTGCACCGGCACCACCTGCGTGGTGACCGTCGTGTTCGACCAGTCCGGTCGCGGCAACGACCTGTGGTACCAGGGGTCCAGCGTGGTGCCCGGGTCGCCGCAGAGCCGGCCGGCGGTCGCCACCTCGGAGTCGCTGACGGTGGGCGGCGCGAAGGCGTACTCGCTCTACATCAACCCGGGCAACAGCTACTGGCGCGACGGTCACCTGACCGGGGTGCCGACCGGGGCCGCCCCCGAGGGCATGTACATGGTCACCAGCGGCACCCACGTCAACAACGGCTGCTGCTTCGACTACGGCAACAGCGAGACCACCCGCAAGGCCGACGCCGCCGGGGCGATGGACGCGATCAACTTCAGCACCCAGTGCTGGTTCGGCGGCTGCTCCGGCTCCGGCCCGTGGGTGCAGGCCGACCTGGAGTGGGGCCTGTTCCCCGGTGGCAGCAGCTCCTGGAACCCCAACCAGCGGGCGTTCCCGCACAAGTTCGTCACCGCCACCCTGAAGAACAACGGCACCTCCCGCTTCGCCATCAAGGGCAGCAACGCCCAGTCCGGCAGCCTCTACACCCTCTACGACGGGTCGCTGCCGCCCGGCTACAGCCCGATGAAGAAGCAGGGCGCGATCATCCTGGGCAGCGGCGGGGACTGCTGCAAGCCCGACGGTGGCGCGAACCTCAGCGCCGGCACCTTCTACGAGGGGGCGATGGTCGCCGGCTACCCGTCGGACGCCACCGAGAACGCGGTCCAGGCGAACATCACCGCCGCCGGCTACCGCTGACCCCGGCGCCGACCGCCTGACCGGACCGTCGCGCCGGTCACCGCCTGAGGACGGTGACCGGCGCGACGGCGGGCTGTCGAACCGGGGGCGGGGTGCGCGACCACCCCCGGGGGTGTCCGGCGTCAGGGCGGACCCACCGCGACCGGCGGGTCACCCCCCTCTCCGGCCGCCCCGCCGAGGCGGTGGTCCAGGGCGGTGTGGCGACGGCCGGCGCCGACGGTACGGACGGCGGCGGCCAGCGCGCGGCGGGAGCCGACGATCACCACCAGTTGCCGGGCCCGGGTGACGGCGGTGTAGAGCAGGTTGCGTTGCAGCATCATCCAGGCGCTGGTGGTCAGCGGGATGACCACGGCCGGGTACTCCGAGCCCTGCGAGCGGTGGATGGTCATCGCGTAGGCGTGGGCGAGTTCGTCGAGTTCGTCGAACTCGTAGTCGAGGTTCTCGTCCTCGTCGGTGCGTACGGTGAGGGTCTGTTCCTCGGGGGTGAGCGCGGTGACGATGCCGAGGGTGCCGTTGAAGACGCCGGCCTGGCCCTTGTCGTAGTTGTTGCGGATCTGGGTCACCTTGTCGCCGATCCGGAACACCCGCCCGCCCGTCCGCCGCTCGGGTTGGCCCTCGCGGTGTGGGGTGAGCCGCTGTTGCAGCAGGGTGTTGAGGGCGGCGGCGCCGGCCGGACCCCGGTGCATCGGGGCGAGGACCTGCACGTCCCGGCGCGGATCGAGGCCGAACCGGGCGGGGATCCGGGTGCAGGCGACGTCGACGGTCAGCGCGGCGGTGGCCTCGGTGTCGTCGCAGGCGAACAGGAAGAAGTCCGGCAGGCCGTCGAGGACGGGTGGCCGTCCGGCGTTGATCCGGTGGGCGTTGGTGATCACGCCGGACTGGGCGGCCTGGCGGAACACCCGGGTCAGCCGCACCCGGGGAATGGCGGACGCGGTGAGCAGGTCGCGGAGCACCTCCCCGGCACCGACGCTGGGCAGCTGGTCGACGTCGCCGACCAGGAGCAGGTGCGCGCCGGGCGGCACCGCCTTGACGAGCTTGTTGGCCAGGATCAGGTCGAGCATGGACGCCTCGTCGACGACCAGCAGGTCGACGTCGAGCGGGTTGTCCCGGTCGTGGGCGGCCTCCCCGCCGGGGCGCAGTTGCAGCAGCCGGTGCACGGTGGCGGCGGGGTGCCCGGTCAGCTCCGACAGCCGTTTCGCGGCCCGCCCGGTCGGGGCGACCAGGGTGACCCTGGCCTTCTTCGCGGCGGCGAGTTCGACGATGGAGCGGACGGTGAAGCTCTTTCCGCAGCCGGGACCGCCGGTGAGCACCGCCACCCGGGAGGTCAGCGCCAGCCGGACCGCGTGTTCCTGCTCGGGGGCGAGGTCGTTGCCGGTGCGTGCCCGCAGCCAGGCCAGCGCCCGGGGCCAGTCGACGTCGGTGAAATGGGGTAGCCGGTCGGCCCGGTCGTGCAGCAGCCGCAGCAGGGCACCGGCCAGCGACTGCTCGGCCCGGTGGAACGGCACCAGGTAGACCGCCGGCACCGGCTCGCCGTCGTCGCCGGGCAACATCTCCCGGACCACACCCTCCTCGGCGATCAGGTCGTCGAGGCAGCGGGTGACGAGGTCGCCCGGGACGTCGAGGATCTTCGTGGCGTCGGCGACGAGCGCGGGCGCGGGCAGGTAGCAGTGGCCCGAGTCGGTGGCCTCGGACAGGGTGTACCGCAGGCCCGCCATCACCCGCTGCGGGCTGTCGTGCGGGATGCCCACCGCCTGGGCGATGGTGTCGGCGGTCTTGAACCCGATCCCCCACACGTCGGCGGCCAGCCGGTACGGCTCCTTGGTGACCACCTCGATCGACGTGTCGGCGTACTGCTTGAAGATCCGCACCGCCAGTGAGGTAGACACCCCGACCCCCTGGAGGAAGACCATCACCTCCTTGATGGCCTTCTGTTCCTCCCACGCCGCAGTGATCTTGGCGGTGCGTTTCGGTCCCAGGCCGGCGACCTCGACCAGCCGGGCCGGTTCCTCCTCGATGATCCGCAGGGTGTCCAGGCCGAAGTGCGCCACGATCCGCTCGGCGAACACCGGCCCGATGCCCTTGACCAGGCCGGAGCCCAGATAGCGCTGGATGCCCTGGATGGTCGCCGGCAGCACGGTGGTGTAGGAGTCGACCTCGAACTGCCGTCCGTACTTCGGGTGCGACGACCAGCGGCCGGACAGCCGCAGGCTCTCGCCGGGCTGTGCGCCCAGCAGCGCGCCGACCACCGTCAGCAGGTCGGAGCCCCGGTCGGTGGCGACCCGGGCGACGGTGTAGCCGGTCTCCTCGTTGACGTAGGTGAGGCGTTCGAGGACCGCGTCCAGGGTGGCGAGCGGCGGGCGGGCGGGGGCGGTCACCCCCTCATCGTGCCGGGTGCCCGACGCGCCCCGTCCACCGCCCGGACGCCACCCGGCGTCCTCCCCCGCCGGGTGGGCGGGAGAGGACGCCGGGTGGCGCGGTGCGCCCGGTCAGCCGATGGTGAGGTTGCCGCCGGAGGCGGTCAGGGTGTTCTCCCGGGTCGACGCGCCGGTCCAGTCCGACGAGAAGAGCAGCCGGTCACCGTCGAAGACGGTGATGCCGATCCCGTCGCGGCGGCCCGGCTCGCCCCGGTCGGTGGCGGTCACCCGCATGGTCAGCCCGGTCGCCACGGCCACCGGGTTCTGCGCGGTGGAGATGTCGTACAGGGTGACCTGGTAGCGCAGGTCGGCGACCGCTTCCCCGGTCGTCGTGGCGACGCCGAACGACTCGAGCGCGGTGCTCTGGAACTTGTACCGCTTGCCGGCCGACTTGTAGCCGACCTTCGCGCCGCCGACCAGCTTCTTGCCGTTGTTGATCCGGCCGTCCAGGGTCACCTCGATGCGCCGGTCGTCGTCGAGCGGGTAACCCCCGGCGGTGGCCCCGCCCTTCAGGTAGCCCGAGCCGGCGACCGTCCGACCGTACCCGCCGGCCACCGTGACGGTGGCCGTCGCGCTGCCGGTGTACGCCCCCGACACCGTGGCGGTGACCGGATGCGCGCCGTGCGGCAGCACGGCGCGGCAACTCGCCGAGCCGTCGTCGGCCGCCGTGCCGAACGGCGTCGCGACCGCCGTGCAGAGGGTCGCGTCGCCCTCGGTGAAGGTCACCGTGGCGTTGCGGACGTCACCGCCGCCACCCCGGACGGTGGCCCGCAGCAGCACACCGGTGGAGTCGGCGTCGTCCACCGGGGAGGCCAGGGCGTCGCCGGTGTAGGTGACGGTGGCCGCCCGGACCCGGGTGACGGTGAGGTCGGCGTCGCTCAGGTCGAAGAAGACGTTGCCGACCGCCTCGATCTTCAGTCGGCCCCGGGCGGTGTCCACGTTCGGCACCGTCACGGTCGCCGTGCCGGTGTTCGGCACGCTCTCGGCCAGCACGTGCGGGAAGGTCACCCCGCCGTCGACGGACAGCGAGACCTTCACCTCGCTCACGCCGATCGGGGCGCTGGCGGTGCCGGCCACGTCCCAGGTGACACCGACGGTGTCGCCGCCCCGGTAGGCGGTGGGCGTCGCCTGCGAGGTGACCAGGAACGGTCCGGCCGTCGGGGCGACCGTCAGCGCCACGTCGGCACTGCCGATCCCGCCGCCACCGGGGTGCCCGTCACGCCCGGTGAGCCGGAAGTGCAGGGTCCGGTCGTTGGTGACGCCGACCCAGTCGCCGGTGGGCAGGAACTCCGAGTAGCAGTCCACGATGGCGGCCGGCACGTTGCTCGCCCCGCCGGTGGCCGGCGGTGCCGGTGCGGCCGGGCAGGTCCCGGTGGCGGCGTTGGTGTTGTTCGCCGCGATCTGGGTCAGGTTCGGGAAGTGCCGGGTCGGGTCGGTGGTCACCGCGTTCTGCCCCGGCGAGTGGTACTCCAGCGCGTCGCTCGGGCTGACCACCGCCGCCTCGCCGAACTGCCGGAACAGCGGGCCGTTGGTCTTGGTGTTGCTGACCAGCGCGGTGCCGGTGCTGCCGCCCCGGTCGTTCTGTTCCCACAGGTAGCGCACGGTGTCGCCGTCGGCGTCGGTCGCGCCACCGGTCAACGCGAACGGGGTCCGCGCCGGAATGGTGTACGCCGCGGCCGGCACGGTGACCACGGGTGCCCGGTTGCCGGTCTGCGTGGTCTGGAAACCGTTGTTGCCGGCCGGGCCGCCGTGGGCGGTCTCGCCGACGAAACCGGACGTGCCGACGGTGTCGGTCAGCCCGAGCGCCGGCACGTCGACCCCGGACACCGCGCCGCCACCGAAGGTGACCTGGAAGCCGGTGTCGTTGGGGGCGCCGAGCCCGCCGAAGGCCGTCACGCTGACGGTGGCTCCGGCCGGCCAGCCGGTGATCGACTCGATGGCCGCCCGGATCCCGGCCGCGGTGTAGTTGCCGCCGCGCACGACCGGTGCCGAGGACTGTCCCGCGTAGCTGAGCGTGAAGGAGTCGCCGTCGGTGTCGAAGGCGGACAGCGAGACGGTCTGCACCTCGTTGAGCGCCGGACGGGTGCCGGTGACGAACGTGCTGATCTCGGTGTAGCTGCGCTGCGACCAGTACGGGTCGCTGTGCGGCTGGAGGTTGTCCTGCTGGCAGATGCCCGCGTACGCCATGATCGACGATCCGCTGCCCGGCTCGTACGAGTTGGCGGCGCTGCGGTTGCTGCCGGAGCAGTTGTACTGGGTGCCGTTGAAGGTGTGGTTGCCGGCGAACTGGTGCCCGATCTCGTGCGCCACGTAGTCGACGGCGTAGAAGTCACCGACCGGGGTCGGCAGGCCGGTGCAGCCCCGGGCCTTGCCGTCCAGACCGACCACGCCGAGACCGGCCACCCCGCCGCCGGGCAGGCCCAGGCCGATGTGTCCCACGTCGTAGTTGCCCGCGCCGACGAGCTGGCCGAGCACGATCCGGTTGCGGTTGAGCAGCGAGCTGGTGCACGAGGAGATCTGCGCCGCGGTGTAGCAGGCCGCCGCGCCGCACGGCCCGTTCGGCTCGGTGGCCAGGGCGGCGGTGTTCAGGTTGGTCCGGTCGGTGTCGTTGACCAGCACCAGCCGGATCGCCGTCTCGTCCTCGTAGATCTGGGTGACCCGGTTGACCAGGGTGACCTTGGCGGCGGTGACGTTCTCAGCGCCGAAGAAGGTGGCGTACGAGGGGTCGGTGACCAGGGCCAGCCGGTAGGTGCGCAGGGTGACCGGTGCGCCCGCCGGCTCGTCCCCGGCCGCCTGCGGCGTGGACGCCTCGGCCGCCGCCGCGACGTCCTCCCGCTCGACCCGGGCCGGATCGGTGTCGAGCAGGTCCCGGGCGAAGTAGCTGGCGTAGACGCTCTGGTCGCCGTGGTAGTACGGGTCGAGGTACCAGTTGCCGTCAGCCGACCGGACCGAGGCGTGGAAGCCCAGCGGGGTCAGGTCGGCCCGGATGGTCGCGGTCGGGTCGTCCAGCCCTCGGCCGACGTACGTGCTGATCTCGGGATGCCGGGCGGCGAGCCCCGGCTCCATCACCGGTGAGTCGACCAGGGCGAACCGCTGGAACCGGCCGGTCGGGGTGGGCAGCGCGACGGTCAGCGCCGGCTGGTTGCGCCGGGCCGTGCCGGACCGCTCGGCCGGGGCGTCGGCCAGGGTGTCCGCCAGCGCGGCCCGGTCCAGGGTGTAGGCGGTGAACCGCTCGGCGCGGATGTCGGGCACCCGCCCGTCGCGGGCGTTCGTCGACGACTCGCCGGGCAGCTGCCGCCAGGGGCCGGGGTCGGCCGGTGCGGCGACCGCCGCCGTGCCGCCGGTGAGCGGCAGCATGGTGGCGGCCAGCACGGCGGCGAGCAGTCCGGCCAGCCTGCGGCGGCCTGGACCAGCGGAGTCGGGGGGTGGAACCGTCATCGAGAGGGCCTCACTTCACCAGGTCGGGGAACCGGCCGGATAGCGTGGCGTTCGTGGGCCACACCGGGCTGTCCCGGGAAGCACACGCTATGACGGGTCCGGTGTCGACAGACATCATCCGTAAAGTCGAAGCGGTGAGGACGCCGAGGGTGTAGACCGTCCCCTGTGGGCGGTGACGCCGAGGTTGCGGACCGCGGGAGGCCCTGCCGGGGTCAGCCGGGTGGTCGGTCGCCCCGGATGCGGGCGTGCAGATGCATGTCGTGCCGACCGTCGCTGTGGACGGCGTCGCTGCGCTTGGTGCCCTCGAGGAGGAATCCGGCCCGCAGCGCGGTCCGGCAGGACGCGGCGTTGCGGGTCGAGTGGTCCAGGTGCAGACGGTGGAAGCCCGCCCGGTCCAGCGCCCAGTCGCCCAGCGCCGTCAACGCCCGGGAGGCGACGCCCGCCCGGCGGGCGGCGGGCAGCACCCAGTACGCGCACCCGGCGACACCGTCGTCGAGGTCCATGCCGGTCAGGGCGATCCGGCCGAGCACCTCGCCGCCGTCCCGGGTGACTGCCCAACTGGCACCGGTCTCCCGCGTCCAGGCCTGGTGGTACTCCACGAACCACTCCCGGACCTGACTCTCGGAGGCAGGATGACGGACGTGCCAGTGCCGGATCTCCGGATCCTGGTAGGCGGCCAGGAACGCCGGGGCGTCGGGTGGTTCCCAGGGGCGCAGGACCAGGCCACCCGGCGCGGCGAGGGTCGGCTGCCCGCCGGCGGCGAGCGCCCCGGCGGCAATGGTGGGTGGCGTGGACAGTGGTACCCGCACGCCTCATCCTCCCCCACCGTCGCGGACCGGTGTCAAGCCGCCGGTCAGGCGTCGACGTCGACGTCGACGCGGGAGACACCCCGGTGCGTGGCGAGGCGTCGGGCCTGCGCGACGATGCTGTCGCGGGTGGCGGCGGACAGTGTGCGCCACGGCCGGACGGCGAGGGTCATCGTCCGGCCGGACTTGCGGGGACGCCAGGTGCCGACCAGTTCGCCGCCGGCCAGGACGGCACCGGGGCGGCCCAGCACCGGCCACAGCTCCTTGGCGTGGGCCGGGTCCGGCACCAGGGTCGCCCGGTCCCTGGCCTGGAGGAACAGGTCGTACGGGCCGAGCAGGCGGACGGCCGTGGGATCGCCGGGGTCGGCGAGGACCGCCTCGTCGGCGGCCAGCACCGAGCGGACCTCCCCGTCGACCCGCACCTCGGTCACGTCCGCGGGCCAGCGGGCCTGCACGTCCCTGACCGGGGCGTCGAGATAGCCGGCGACCTGCCGGGGGGTGGCCGGGCCGAGCAGCCGCAGGTAGGCGCGGATCAGGTCGAACCGGTCACCCGCGGTGGCGGCCCTGGTGAATCCGGGGATGGGTTGCAGGACCGGTGGTGAGGTGCCGGGGCGCAGCTCCAGCCCGGCCCGCACGGCGGCCAGCCGGAACGGCATCTCGTAGAGGTGGGTGGCGGCGCAGGGGCGGCAGGACCGCAGGTAGGGCTGGGGCAGTAGCTCGGCCAACCGGCCGGAGGCGTCCCCCTTGACCGTCGGTGTGGTGACGACGTCCCGCAGCTGCGCGGCCACCTCGTCGAGGGCGGCCAGGGTGCCGATGCCGGCCGCCTTCAACGGCTTGGCGGCGTCGTAGATGCGTTTGCCCGCGTCGGCGTCGGAGTACGGCGCGACCGCCGCCGCCACCTCGTTCACGTCGGCGCGTCGGTAGAGGTGTGGCGCACCGCGTACGGTCCAGAGCAGGACCAGGTCCGCCAGGGACGTTTCCGGCACGTCGAGCCCGCGCACGGCCAGCGCCCACCGGCCGCCGTCGGGGCCGGTGTCCTGCGCCCCGATGTCGAGGATCGCGGTGTCGGCGAGGGTGCCCCCGTCCCGGTCGAGTTGCTGCGCCTGGACGCGGAAGTGCAGCACCTGCCGCCGGTCGATCATCCGGCCAGCCTAGGTGGCACCCCCGACAGAACATGTCGCCGTCGGATCCGGCACGCCGGCAGCGTCCGCCCGGAGGTGGCACCGCAGGCGCTACCCCCGGCCGCCGCCGAGATGGCGCAGCACGGCGGTGACCCGGCGGTCGACCCGGTCGTCCGGGGGCAGTTGGAGCTTGGCGAAGATGCTTCGGATGTGCTTGTGCACCGCGCCGTCGGTGACGAACAGCCGCTCGGCGATCGCGGAGTTGCCGAGGCCCTCGGCCATCAGCCCCAGCACCTCGCGCTCGCGCGGTGACAGCTCGCCCAGCGCGGTGTCCGGTCGGCGGTGGCGGGCCAGCAGCTGCCCGACCACCTCCGGGTCGATGACGCTGCCGCCGGCGGCGACCCGGTGCAGCGCGGTGAGGAACTCCTCGACCCGGCCGACCCGCTCCTTCAGCAGGTAGCCGAGTCCGACCGCGCCGACCGAGAACAGGTCGGTGGCGAACGCCTGTTCCACGTAGGCCGAGAGGACCAGCACCGCGAGGCCGGGCTGGCGGCGACGGGCCTCCACCGCGGCCACGATGCCCTCGTCGGTGTGCGTGGGGGGCATCCGCACGTCGACGATCGCCACGTCCGGCGTGTGGGTGTCGACGGCGGTCAGGAACTCCCCCGGGGTGCCCGCCGTGGCGACCACGTCCAGGTCCTCCGCCCGCAGCAGCAGGGCCAGCCCCTCCCGCAGCAGTGGGTCGTCCTCGGCGATCACGATCCGCACGGCAGCTCCACCTCCATTCTCGTCGGCCCTCCCGCAGGGCTGGTCAGGGTCATCCGGCCGTCGTACGCTCCGACCCGCCGACGGATGCCGGTCAGCCCGGAACCGCGGGTCTCGTCGGCGTCGCCGTGTCCGTCGTCGGTGACGGTCACCAGCAGCCGACCCTGTCGACGGCGGACGGTCACGTCGACCCGGCCGGCGTCACTGTGCCGGACCACGTTGGTCAACGCCTCGGCCACCACGAAGTAGGCGGTGGCCTCGACCGAGGCGGCACAGCGTACCGGCACGTCGACGGTGAGCCGGCAGGGCACCGCGCAGCCGCCGGCCAGTCCGGCCAGGGCTCCGGCGAGGCCCCGGTCGTCCAGTACGGGTGGCAGGATGCCGCGCACCACCGTACGGAGTTCGCCGAGGGCCTGTTCGGCCGCGTCCTGTGCCCGCCCGAGGATCTCGTCGGCCCGGTCGGGGTCCCGTCGGACCGCCCGGCGGGCCGCTCCCAGCAGCACGTTGACCGCGACCAGCCGGTTCTGCGTACCGTCGTGCAGGGACCGTTCGATGCGGCGCAGTTCGACCGCGTGGGCGTCGAGCGCCGCGGCCCGGGTCGCGGTCAGCTCGGCGACCCGCAACGACAGGTCGATGCCCGGCGGCGGGGGCAGCAGCCACCGGCCCGGCCGGGCCTGGAGGCGGGCGAGGGCCGGGCCGACCGTGACCGTGGCGATCAGCCAGCCCAGCCCGAGCAGGCCGACCAGGAGCGCTTCGGCCAGCCCGTGGATGTGCCACCAGACGATCCCCGGTGCGCCGGCCTCGGCCGGGAGCAGCCGGTACCACAGTGGGAAGGTGATGTCCTGCACGGCGTAGAGCGGCAGGGCCAGGCCGATCAGTCCGCTGCACAGGCCGGTGACCGCGTGCAGGGCGACCCAGCCGAGTTCGCGGCGGACGAAGGGGTCGCGTACCGCCACGGGCAGCGCGGTCGGCACCGGTCCCGGGGTGGGGATCGGCGTGCCCCAGCGGGACAGTCGGGCGCGCTCGCGGTCGGCCGTCGCGCGGACCACCCGCAGCGCGCCGGGTGCCGCCGGCAGCCCCACCCAGACCAGGCAGGCCGTCGCCACGAACACCGTCCAGAGCAGCGCGGCCAACGCCAACAGGGCGGTGCCGAGCCCACCGACGAGGTGTTCGAGGGCGTCGACCGCGGCACGTGCCCGGTCCCGCAGGTGTGTCATCGCCAGACCTCCCGGCGCCAACATAGGGCACCGTGGTCCCGGGCGGCAGCGGCCGGCGCGGAAAGTACCGCCTGCTGTACCCCGGTTGGTGGCGCTGGCGGGATCGTCCCCGGCCCGTGCCCGCGCCTACCGTCGGACGGGTCGGTGTTCGTTCGTCCGAGGAGGCAGTCATGATCGATTCGACCCGTGTCGCCGAGGCTCCGGTCGCCCCGCCGCAGCCGGCAGCCGACCGGCTCCGCCCGCTGCTGTGGCTGGTGCTGTTCGCCAGCGTGGCGGCCAACGTGGTGCTGACGACCGCCGTGGACCATCCGTGGATCGGGTCGGCGTGCGGCCTGGTGGCCGTGTTCTGCGCGGGAACGCTGATCGTCCGGCACCGCCGCGGGCGGTGACCCGGTCGCGGGGCTGTCCGGTGGTGGGCCGTTCGCCGGCTCCTGCGGTGGCCGCCCCCGGCGGCCGGCGCTCAGCGGCCGTCGGGGGTGGTGCGGAGGGTGAGCAGGTAGCGGGCGGTGAGCGCGACAGCCCGGTCGTCGTCTCCGGTCAGGCCGGCCAGTGCCCGGGAGGTGGTGTCCCCCGGGATGCCGGCGAGCGCCTGGGTCAGCCGGCCGCGTGCCGACGCCCCGAGGTGGCCCGGGGTGAGCAGCTCGACCAGGCGGGCGGCGATCCGCTCTGCGGTGGCGGGATCGGTGGCCAACGCGCTCAGCGCGTCGGCGGCGTCGACGTCGTTGACCTGCGCGACGACCATGTCGACGAGCGTCGGCACGGCGTCGGGCTCGCCACGGGTTCCGAGCGCCAGCGCGGCGTGCCTGCCGACCACGGGGTCCGGGTGGCGCAGGGCGTCGCGGAGCAGCGTGGTGGCGTCCCGACCCGGGATCTCGACGATGGCCCGGACGGCCCGTTCCCGCACCTCGGCCTCGGGGGCGTCGAGCCCGTCCGCCAGCAGGGGCAGGGCGTCGACGCCCGCATGGGCCAGCGCCCAGCGCAGTGCCCCGGCGACGTTCGGGTCGGACTCGACCAGCGCCGCCGCGACCAGCGCCTCCACCGGCACCGGGACCTCGCCGGTGGAGGCCAGCGCGGCGCGTTGACGCTGGTCCGCGCGCGGTGAGCCCAGGTCCCGCAGGAGCGCGACGACCTGGAGGACGTCCTGCCAGTCGGCGGGGTCGGCGGCGTCGATCCGCCGGAGACGGGTGAGCAGTTCCCGTTCCGCGGTGATCCGCGCCTGCGTCCGCCGGATGAGGTCGTCGACGAGTTCCGCCGGGGTGAAGGCGGGATCGTCGAGCGCCCGTCCCACCGCCCGCAGCGGCAGCCCCAGCGAGCGCAGGCTCTCGATGTGGAAGATCCGTCGGAGGTCCGCGCCGGAGTACTCGCGGTAGCCGACGCCGGTACGGCCGGTCGGTCGGAGCAGTCCGAGCGACTCGTAGTGCCGCAGCATCCGGACGCTGACGCCGCAACGTCGTGACACCTCACCGATCAGCACCGCTTCACCCCTGCCCGTCGGTCCCGCCCAGCGCCGCGATGCGCGTCGCCTCCGCGAGGGAGAACTCGAATCCGGCGTCCGGGTCGCGCGCCAGCCGCTGGGTGGCGGCGGCGTGCGCGCGTACCCGGGGATCCGGATCCGTCCCGGCAGTGTGCAGCAGCGGCGCGACGACCTCGCCGAGCGCGGTCAACGCCCGGCTGAGACTCAGCCAGGTCGCCCGGTCACCCCGCCCGAGCTGGGTGGCCAGCACCGCGGCCAACCCGGGTTCCGCGCCGTCGGGCACCAGGGCGACCGACGCCCGCCAGGCGCTGCGTGCCACCTCGTCGTCGGGGTCGGTCAGCAGTGCCCGGGTGATCGCCGGCCAGACCCGCCGGTCGCCGATCTTGGACAGCGTGTGCAGCGCCTGACTGCGGGCCTGTGCCCGGGGCGACCCGAGGGCGGCCACGAGCCGGGGGACGGTCTCCTCCGGCTGGTGGCGGGTGAGCGCCCAGGTCAGCATCTCGCGGACGGAGAAGTCCGGTTCGGTCGCGCAGCGGTCGACGAGCGGGGCGACGAACGCCGGGTCGGGGGCGGTGCCGATCGCCAGCGCGGCCCGCAGCCGCACCGACGGGTCAGCACTCGCCAGCCCCCGTAGCGCCCGTGTCGTGTCCGTTTCCTGCCTGGTCATCGGAGACCACCTCCCCGACGCAGTGAAACCCCTGACACCGTGTCAGGGTCAACCGGAGCCCGCTGACACGATCATCGGCCCGCCTGCACGACGTGGCGGTACACCGGTGCGCGGACCGCACGATCGCCGCCCACGACGGCGCAGCAGCCGATCAGCGGTACCCGGTCACTCGCCCGTTCCGCCGAGGTCGATGAGGATGCGGCCGTCGCCTCGACAGCGGAGTCCCCTGTCGAGGCGACGGGCGACGGCAGCACCGAGTCCGGGCCGGCGCCGATGAGCTGCGCGGTCAGCCGTCCATACCGCTGATGGCCACCTGCACCCACAGGATCGAGGCGAGGGCGATGCCCAGGAAGGTGAGCGCCGACAGCCCCAACGCGGCGGCGAGACGCAGGCGCTCGCGGGTCACGACGAAGACGACGACGGATGCGGCCACTGCGAACAGCGCGAGGAATGCCGTGAATCCCATGGTTCGGTTTCTCTTCTCTTCGAGGAGTTCCGCAGCAGCGGACTGCTGGTGCGGGCAGGTCAGGTCGTCCGGTTACCGGCGGATCCGGTGTGGTGCGAGGAGAGCGCGTTGCTGTCCAGGTGACTGGCGTCGGCGGGGGGCCGACCGAGTGCTGTCAGGGGGCGTACGGCAGAACCTGCAGGCCTTTGTCCCCGTCGCCGGAGGCCGTGATGCGGCCGTTCTCGACGCCGATGACGCCGTAGGCGCCGTGCAGTTCGAACAGGCCGGAGTCACCGGCCAGGTCGATCCGCCAGACCTGGGACGCCTTCCCGTCCTGGCAGTTCTCCAGCTTCAAGGCGGCACCGGCGGTGTCCGCGACGCAGTAACCGCCGCCGGCCTCCTCGTTCCAGAACGGCGGCTTGATGAGCACGCGGTTCTTCGCCGCCACCGGGGCCGGGTAGAGGGCCATCATGGTGGCGTCCGTCCGGTCGGTTCCGGTGAAGTCGACCTCGCCCTGGCCCACCTGCAGGAAGCGGTCCACGCCGTCGCCGGCGACGTCGATCAGGACGCTCTTGCCGGTCCTGATGCCGGTGATGCGCAGCCCGGACAGGTCCGAGGTGACCTTCGCCCTGGTCGTCGGCTTGGCCGGGGCGGCAGAGCTGCGGGTCGGCGCGGCGGAGGTCGGCGCGGTCGGGGGCTCGGCGGGGACCGCCGTACCGGAGGGCGTTCCGGCCGGCGTGGACGTGGCGGGTGCGGACGTGCCCGACGGTGCGGCGGACGTGCCCTCGCCGCTGGCGCAGGCGGTGAGCAGGCCGGCGGTGGCGAGGACGGCCCCCATGACGAACGAACGGGTGTGGCGCATACGTTTTCCTTCAGGAGAGGGAGGATCGGGTGCCCGGTGTCACCGGCAGAACCGCGACGGTGCCGACGAGATCAGCCGTGCAGGCCGGTGGCCCGGAGGGCTCGTCTCGTACCGCGGTGCGGGGTTCATGTCGTAGAGACTGCCGAACGGACGCCGCGGTCTCTTCCCGCCACGGGCCGGCGTCGGCTCGACGCTGAGCGGAGATCGGGAGACGCGCCTCATCCGAAAGGTGGAGGCGACGGCACTGCGGTGACCGGGCCGACGACCGTGGTCATGTCCCCGGCTGGACAGGTGGTGGTGTGCCACGGCAGGCCGGGTGCCTTCGCACCCGGACATGGGGTGCCGTCAGGCGTCGACGAGACCGGCCCGCCACGCCCAGGAGGCCACCTCGACCCGGTTGCGTACGCCGAGCTTCGCCTGCGCGGCAGCCAGGTGGGTCTTGACGGTGGACACCGCCACGAACAGTTCGTCCGCGATCTCCTGGTTGGTCAGTCCCCGGGCCACCGCCCGTACGACGTCGTTCTCCCGGTCCGTCAGGGCCTCCACCGGTGCGGTCGCGCGGATCTGCGGCCGGTGCCGGAAACTGCGCAGCAGCCGGACGGTGACCTGGGGTGCCACCAGGACGTCCCCGCGGACGGCCGCGCGGACCGCCTCGACCAGCAGGGCCGGCCCGCAGTCCTTGAGCAGGAACCCGCTCGCCCCGGACTGCAGGGCGACGTCCACGTACTCGTCGTCGTCGAACATGGTGATGACGACGACGGCGATCGGATCGGCGGCGTCGGGGCCGGCGAGCAGCCGGGTGACCTGCAGTCCGTCCAGGCCCGGCATCCGGATGTCCAGCAGGCACACGTCCGGGCGCAACCGACGCGCCGCCTCGACCGCCGCCCGCCCGTCGGCGACGTCGGCCACCACGGTGATGTCCGGCTGGGCTTCCAGGATCATCCGGAACCCGACCCGCATCAGCTCCTGGTCATCGGCGATCAAGACCCGCACTGGCTACCGTCCCCGTCCTCGTGGCCGCTTCTCGGTGGACACTGGCAGCGCTCGGTCGGCATCCGACGGAGATCCCCGATCATCGAGAAGGGATGATACGGGTACGCGCGTCGCTGTCCCGGAGCCACCTGCGCCCGCCGCGCCGTGGTTCCAGGACGGCGACGATGGACGATCGGGCGGCCGGGAACAGCACTCTCCACCTTCCGGGGTCGTGCTGGGCAGGACTACGGTTCGGCCCGGTAGAGCGGCAGGTCGGCGAGGACCTGCCAGCCGCCGCTCGTGCGGCCGGCGGTGAACCGGCCGCCGAGCAGACGCACCCGCTCCCGCATGCCGACGAGTCCGGAGCCACCACGACGTCTGCCGACGACGCCGGAGCCACCACGACGTCTGCCGATCGGCCGGTTCGCCTTCCCGTCGTCGCGGATCTCGACCCGGAGATGTCCCTGCCCGGTCCGTACCGACACCTCGACCTGCCGTGCCCCGACCGCGTGCCGACGGGCGTTGGACACCGACTCCTGTACGAGGCGCAGCACCGATGTCGCGACCTCCTCGGCCACCGGTTCGGCCAGTTCGACCGTCACCCGTACCGGTGGACTGCCGGCCGAGGACATGGCCCGCAGGTCGGCCGCCAGGTCGGTGGTCCGGGTCAGCGGTGCCGGCGTCCGGCCTTCGCCCGGTTCGCCCTCCCGCAGCGCGGCGACGAGGTGCCGCATCGAGGACAGTGCCTCGATACCGGAGCGTTCGATCACGGGCAGGGCGTCGAGTGCCGCACCGGGGTCCGATATGGAGCGTTTCTGTGCGCTCTGCGCCTGGTCCATCATCGCCCTGACCTGGTGGGTCACCACGTCGCGGAGTTCCCGCGCCAGGGCGAGCCGCTCCCGTTGCTGCACCGCGATCACGGCGGCCTGCCGCGTCCGTGCCCGGTGCCGGTCGCGACTGCGCAGGTACCACCCGTACGCCACGGGCAGCACCACCATCGCGATTCCCGACAGCGACAGACTCCACCACGGCTCCGGCGTCGACTCCCCCGGTGGGGGCGCGTACTGCGGTCGTAGCTGCGCCGCCACCGTGCTGGTGGCCAGGAGCAGCCCGACGAGACCGGTGGCGGCGACCCCGGGAACCCGCCGGACCACCGCCACGATGACGATCGCCACGGCGGCGATCTCGGTCACGGCCAGGCCCGCCGTGGTCCCGGCGTCGGCCGCCCGCAGCACGCCGGTCGAGACGACGAGGGTCGCCGCGGCTCCCAGCGCCCCGGGAACCGGCCGTACCTGTGCCAGCAGCGCCAGGGCCGCCATCACGGCGATGACCGGCACCGTCCACCCGAGGCGCGCGGTGTCGGATTCCGCGAGGATCTGGATGTCGAGCAGGCCGAGGACCACCAGTGGAACAGCCCACGGCCATTGCCGCAGCACCCGCGCCGATACCACCGCCGTCACCATCCCGTGCCGCGCCTCCGCGCTCGCCGGGAGGACACCGGAGACAGTACGGTTCGTCGTCATCGCCCGCGGAACGGCTGCTGCACTATTGTCACCGGCGGCTCCCCCGGATTCGGACCGACGCGAGGAACTGCTGTGGTGGCGGCGTGAAGCTCGACTGGCGAGGTCTGACCATCTGGGACTGGCCCCTGGCCGGGCTGCTCGCGCTGGCGTTGCTGCTGGACGGGGCGACGGCGAGCGAGCTGGGGTATGACGACCGGTGGGAGCTGCCGGGTTTCCTCGTGGTGTGTGCCCTCGCGTTGCTGGCGTCGCGGTGGCCGGTCGTCGCGGGTGTCGGTGTGGTGGTGGTCCTGCTGGCATGGTCGGTGGTGCTGCGGCTGGCCGGTGTCGCGGTCCCCGCCGCCGCGGGCGGGTTGGGGGCTGCCGAGGTCGTCGCGGTCCTGGCCGTCATCGTCGCGGTGGTCCGCCGGACGTCCAGGTCCACCGCCGCCGGCCTGGTGGGGTTGCTCCTGCTCGGCTGCCTGGCGGTCGGGGTGCTGCGGCCGGAGCACCCCGGCGCTCCTCAGGAGCTGGGCTGGTCGGTGGTCCTGCCGGTGGTGGCCGTCGTGGCCGGCTGGGTTCTGCGGGTGCGCGACGCCCGGCAGGCGCGGGAGCTGCGGGCGGTCGTGGTCGCGACGCAGTTGCGTGAGCGGGTGGCCCTGGCGCGGGAGCTGCACGACGTGGTGGCCCACCACATTGGCGGCATGGTGGTGCAGGCCCAGGCGGCGCAGGCGGTGGCCCTGCCGGATCCCGGTGCTCCGGCGCGGGTGCTGCCGGTGATCGAACGTGCCGGTGCGGAGGCCCTGTCGGCGATGCAGCGGATGGTCGCCATGCTGGAGGATGTCGACGGGGATCCGGTGACGCCGCCCACGGACCTCCTCACCGACCTGCGTGCGGCGGCCGTCACCTCGGGGGACGCCACTGCGGTCCGGTTGGCGGTGGAACTCGCCGAGCCCGTGCCGGCGGCGGTCGCGACGACGGTGCTGCGGCTGGTCCAGGAGTCGGTGACGAACGCGCGGCGCTATGCCGTGGGCGCCCGTGAGATCACCGCGACGGTACGGGCCGGAGACGGGCGCGTCCACGTGCGGGTGCGCGACGACGGGCGGCACACCGACCGGCCGAGGAGGTCCGGGGGCGGCGGTTACGGCCTGGTCGGTATGCGGGAACGGGTGCAGCTGCTCGGCGGCCGGTTCGAGGCGGGCCGGTTGCCCGGTGCGGGCTGGCAGGTGCTCGCGGACCTGCCGCTGCGGCCGGAGCCCTGATCGGTGCGGCCGGCGACCGGCTCGGGCTGGGTGGGCGCGGGATCAACCTCGGGTGCGGATGTCGACGCTGGTGAGGACGGCGTCCCAGGCCAGTTCGGCGGCGACCGTGCCCAGCCGGAGCGACGGGGCGGGCACCGTCACCTCGTCGGTCGTCAGGGCGAACAGGGTGTCGCCGTCGGCGATGGTGTGAAAGGGCTGGACGGCCCGGTGCATGGAGCCGTGCACCTGGGTGGCGAACTGGGCGAGTTCGGTGTCGGTCATCCGGACGTTGGTGACCACGGCGGTGAGGGTGGTGTTCCCTCCGGTGGGCGCGAGGTCCGGGGTGGTCGCCGCGATCAGCTCGGCGTAGTCCTCGGCCGGGTGGCGACGCCGGCCGGTCGCCGGGTCGAGGTTGCCCCGCACGATGTCGCCGTCGCGGTCGACGATCACGCCCATGGCGTTCACCACCGTCAGCACCAGCAACCGGGCCGCGCCGATACGGGCGAAGGCCGCGCCCTGTCCGCCCCACTCGGCGCGAGTGTTGTCGACCTTCCCGACGGTCGCGCTGATCCCGGCGCCGACCCTTCCGACGGCCACCCGGTCGGTGCGTACCGCGCGCAGCCCGTCGGCACCGAGCCGGGCATCGGGGTAGATGGCGTTGTCCCGGGGGGTGAAGTCGTAGACGACGGCCCCGGACACCACCGGCAGGCTGCCGAAGTCGGTCGCGTAGCCGGTGCGGCGGAGCAGTTCGTCGTAGACGCCGGACGCCGCGGCGAGGCCGAAGCTCGACCCGCCGGCGAAGCACAACGCGTGGTGGTACGGGAACCCGCCGCTGACGCCGACGGCCCCGCCCCGCTTGTCGACGGCGGTACGGGCGCCGCCGGGGATGCTGAGCACGGTGACGCCGGTCGGGCCGTCGGGGTACTCGGCGGTGCCGATCGCCACGCCGGGCAGGTCGAAGTCGACCCATCCGTGGCCCGCCGCGCCGAGCACCGCGGGTCGTCGCCGGTGGTCGTTGCCGATGGGTGAGGTCGTGCGCGGCGGGGCCGGATGGGGTTCGGACACGAGGTCACCGTCTTCCGTGGGGTGGGTGGTGGTGGCGTGTTCCGACCGTGGTCGGGTTGCCTAGACTGGCTTGATGGCCCGTCCCGTCACGCTGCACGATGTCGCGCGCCGGGCGGGTGTCGGCAAGTCCACCGTCTCCAATGTGCTGTCGCGGTCCGGTCGGGTCTCCGAGGCGACCCGGGAGCGGGTCCGCGCGGCGATGGAGGAGCTGGGCTACGTCCCCAACCGGGCGGCCCGGCAGTTGCGGGGCGGGCGGACCGGCATCATCGGGGTCTACGTTCCGGGCGTGCCGTCCACGTCGGAGTTCTACATGCGGTTCGTGTTCGGCATCATGGAGCGCGCCGCCGCCCGCGACCGGGACGTCACCATCCTGACCGCGTCGGAACACCGGTCGCCCCGGGCGCTGGACGGGGTGATCGTGGCCGATCCGCACCGGGACGACGAGTTCGTGCCGGTGCTGATGCGCGGTGGGATGCCGGTCGTCTGTTTCGAACGCCCCCCGGCCGGGATGCGCCCGGAGGTCGTGCTCTGGGCGGACCACCACCGGGCGCTCACCGGGCTGCTGGACCGGATGGCCGAGGTCGGGGCGCGGCGTCCCGCCCTGGTGGTGCCCCCGGAGACCGGTGACTGGGCGGCCCAACTGGCGGCGGGGCACCGGGAGTGGTGCGCCCGGCACGGTGTGGCCCCGGTGGTGGCGCACCATCCGTGGGTGCCGTCGCCGTCGGAGGTGTCCCGGGCGGTCGAGCGGGTGCTCGCCGTGCCGGGGGTGGACGCCCTGGTGTGTGCCTCGGTGGACACCGCGCCGACGGCCGTCCAGGTGTTGCACCGGCTCGGTCGTCGGGTCGGGCGGGACGTCCTGGTGGCGAGCGCCACCGAGTCGAGCGCCCTGCGGTTGGGTCAGCCGCCGGTCACCGCGCTCGACCTGTCGCCGTTGGACGCCGGACGCCGTTGTGCCGATCTGCTCGACGACCTGATCGGTGGCGGCCCGGGTGGGGACTACGAGCATCCGGTCCACCTGTGGTGGCGGGATTCCACCCGGGGGTCGCCGCCGGTCACCGGGTCATCCGTTCCAGGGTCTCCTCCATCCGGTCCCCTGCTTCCACCGGGTTGAGTCCGGCCGCGAGGCCGTCCTGGTAGACCTGGTCGAGGAGGGGCCGGAAGCGGGCGTAGCGGCGTTCCCAGTCGGCTGCGTCGGTGCGCCAGTAGCCCACGCAGACGGCGCGGTCCCGGGGCAGCCGGTGGACGGTGCGGAGTACGGACCGGGCCTGTCGGCACTCCCCGGCCTCGCCGGCGACCCAGACGTAGCCGGGGCCGTCCGGCAGGGTGGTCTCCCGGAGCCGGTCGACCAGGCTGCCCGGGCCGTGGCCGTTGCCGACGCCGACGCGGACGTCGACGTGCACGGTGGGGTCGTCGCCGGCTGCGGCGAGCAGGTCCCGGGCGTCGGCCAGGTCGGGCAGGTCGACCAGCACCCGGGTCGGGAGGCCGGGCGGGCGTTCCGCGACGGCACGGGTCGCGGCGGGCAGCCCGGACAGGTCGGCGGCGAGCACCAGCCAGCGGGTGTCGGCGGGTGGACGGAACCAGGCGCGGCAGCGCCACAGCAGGAGACCGGCACCGGTGTCGGCCTGCCGCGCCCAGGAGGTGGCGGGGCCGTGGTCGTGCAGGGCGAAGTCGATGGTCAGCCGTGCCGCGACGGGGTCGACGGCGCGGACGGAGTAGTTGCGGCCGACGGGTGGGTGCTGTTCGTCGTGGTAGCCCCATGCCTCGCCACGCAGGGTCATCGGCGGCGGGGCCGACTCGCCGGGGCGGGGGAGGTAGATCGTCACCGACTCGTCCGGTGCGCCCAGGCGGGGGAAGTGGGCGAGGTCGGGACCGCCGAGGACGATCCGTTGCAGGTGTGGGGTCAGCCGGCGGACCTCGTGCACGGTGGCGGTCCAGAAGCCGGGTCGGGTGAGGGTGTCGGTCATCGCGCGCTGTACTCCGAACCGGTGGCCGGGTCGCCGTCGGCCGCGACGGTGAGCGCGGGGACGATCCTGTCCAGGACGTAGGGCAGGCTCAGGACGGAGGCGAAGGCGAGCGCGCCGTTGGCCTCGGTGCCGAGGAAGACGTCCCGGCGTTGGGTGCGGACGTCCAGCCGGGTGTAGAGCGGGTCGCCGAGCAGGGTGGTCACGCCCGGGTCGGTGGCCGCCTCGGACCAGACGGCGACGTCCACGTCCACCAGGTCGAACCGTTCGCGGCTGATGGTGGCGGACTGGTTGGCGTTCGCGGTGAGGGTGGTGACCTCGGGCGTCATGGTCAGTCCGAGGTCGAGCAGGACCTTCGAGGCGGTGGTCTCGGGGCTGAACAGGTAGTACTGGCCTTCGTAGGTGGAGGCGAACACGGTGCTGGCGCCCTTGAGGCGGGGGTGGGCGGCGGCGACCGCGGCGATGCGCTGTTCCAGGTCGGTGACGAGTTTCTCGGCCTGGGCGCTGCGGCCGGTGATCTGTCCGGCGGCTCTGCTCATCTGCTGCCAGGTCACCGCCCAGCTGCCGTCGCCGGCCGGTTGGGCGACGGTGGGGGCGATCTTGGTGAGCAGGTCGTACTCCTGGCGGGACATGCCGGAGGAGAGTCCGACGATGACGTCGGGGCGCAGGGTGGCGATCTGTTCGTAGTCGAGTTCGGCGCGGGCCAGTACCTCCGGCTTGGCGGTGCCGAGTCGTTCCCGGGCCCATGGCCAGGTCGCGTTCGGCTGGTTGCCGTACCAGTCGCGGATCGCCACCGGCACCTCGCCGAGGGCGAGGAAGTAGTCCTGTTCCTTGAGGCCGACCAGGACGATCCGTCGGGGCTTGGCGGTGAGGGTGGTCGCGCCGAAGGCGTGGGTGAGGGTGGTGGGGAACGCGGCGTCGGACGATCCGGACGCGGGGTCGGCGGAGCTCGCCTCGCCGGTGGCGCAACCGCCGGCCACCAGCAGGGCGAGCACCAGTGTGGCGGCGGTCAGGACAGTGCTCAGCCGGCGTGGGCGGGTGTGTGACATGGCATTCGATCCTCAGGAGGGGCAGCGAGAACGACGTTCCCAGTGGCTTAGGGTAGGTTTACCTTAGCCAGTGATGGAACGTTCCACCATGAAGTGAGTCACAGTGTCGGTCGCCACCCCCGCCGGCTTACGCCGCCCCCGCCTGCTCGCCGTCGGCCTGCTCGCCTGCGCGCTGGCCCTGCTGGCCTCGGTCACCGCCAGCCTCGCCGTCGGCGCGCTGCCCCTGACGACCGGCACCGTGCTGCGGGAACTCGTCGCCCCCAGCGACAGCGCGGCGGGGCTGATCGTCTGGGAGGTCCGGCTGCCCCGTACCGCGATCGCGGTCTGTGTCGGGGCGGCCCTGGCCCTGGCCGGTGCCCTGATGCAGGCACTCACCCGCAACCCCCTCGCCGACCCCGGGCTGCTGGGCGTCAACGCGGGAGCCGCCGCAGCCGTGGTCGCCGGCATCCTCGCCGGGGTGACCAGCCAGCGCGACCACCTGCTGCTCGCCCTGCTCGGCGCGGGCGTCGCCGCCGGCCTGGTCACCGCCATCGGCGGCACCCGGGGGCCGGGCACGGCCGACGACGGCCGGCTGGTCCTGGCCGGCGCGGCCGTCGGCGCCTGCCTGACCGGGGCCGTCGCCGGTGTCACCCTGATCGACCAGACCGCGTTCGACCGGTACCGCTTCTGGGCCGTCGGAAGCCTCGCCGACCAGCCGTCGTCCGCCCTGCTCACGGCGGCACCGGCGCTGCTCGCCGGCCTGGTCGTCACCGTGGGCGTGATCCGACCGCTGGACGTGCTGCGCTTCGGCGACGAGGGTGGCACCGCGCTGGGCGTCAGCCCCGGCCGCACCCGGCTGCTCGCGCTGGTCGCCACCACCCTGCTCTGCGGCGGCGCGACCGCCGTGGCCGGCCCGATCGGCTTCCTCGGACTCGCCGTCCCGCACGCCGCCCGGGCGATCTGCGGCCCCCGGCTCGGGTGGATCGTCGCCTACTCCTGCCTGCTCGGCCCGGTCCTGCTGATCACCGCCGACGTGATCGGCCGGCTGCTGGCCCGCCCCGCAGAGATCGAGGTCGCGATCGTCATGGGCGCCATCGGCGCCCCCGTGTTCATCGCCCTGGTCCGCGCCCGGAGGATTCCCCGCCCATGACCACCGTCCCGACCAGCGGTCCGGGCCGCCGCGCCCGCCGTCGGCACACCCGCCGTGCCACCCTGGCCTGCCTCGTCGCGCTGGCCCTCAGCGTCGGGCTGGTCGTCGTCGCCCTGACCAGCGGCCGGTACGCCACCCCGATGCACGAGCTGTGGCCGGCGCTGACCGGGGGCGGCAGCCCCGGCCTGCGGTTCGTCCTGTTCGAGCTGCGGCTCCCCCGGATCGGCACCGCGCTCGCCGTCGGGGCGGCCCTCGGTGCGGCCGGCGCTCTCTTCCAGAGTGTCAGCCGCAACCCCCTCGGCAGCCCCGACATCGTCGGCTTCACCGTCGGCGCCGCCACCGGCGCGCTCGTCGTCCTGCTGGTACTCCACGAGACCCGCCTCACCCCGGCCGTGGGCGCGGTGCTCGGCGGTGCCGCCGTCGCCGGGGCGGCCCTGCTGCTCGGCGGGACCGGGCAACGCCTCATCCTCGTCGGGATCGGCCTGGCCGCCCTGCTCACCTCCGTCAACGCCTACCTGCTGACCCGGGCCGAGGTGACCGACGCACAGAACGCCGCCGTCTGGCTCGTCGGCAGCCTCAACGGCAGCGGTCACCACCTGCCGCTGCTGCTCGGCGCGCTCGCCGTGCTACTGCCACCCGCCGTGCTGGCGGCCCGGGGGCTGCGACTCATCGAGAACGGCGGGGACAAGGCGCTCAGCCTCGGCGTACCCGTGCGCCGGCAACGCCTCACCGCGACGGCCCTGGCGGTCGCGCTCACCGCCGTCGGCGTCGCCGGGGCCGGACCGGTCGGCTTCGTCGCCCTGGCCGCCCCCCACCTGGCCCGCCGGCTCACCCGCGTCGCCGCTCCCCTGGTGACCACGAGCGCGGTGTTCGGCGCCGCCCTGCTGCTCGCCGCCGACCAGCTCGCCCAACGACTCGTCCCCGGGCAGCAACTGCCCGTCGGCGCGGTCACCGGTGTCGTCGGCGGCGGCTACCTGGCGCTCGTGCTGGCCTGGACCTGGCGGGGCAGGCCCGGGTGAGCCGCCGCCCGTCCCGCACCGCACCGCCACCCCGGAGGCAACCATGACCGCCCCACCCACGATCGAGCTGGACTCGGTCACCGTCGGCTACGACCGTCGGACCGTCTGCCGGGACGTCTCCCTGCGGATCGCCGAGGGGAGCTTCACCGTCTTCATCGGGCCGAACGGGTGCGGTAAGTCGACCCTGCTGCGTACCATCGCCCGGGTGTTGCGGCCGAGCGCGGGCCGGGTGGCCGTCCTCGGCCGCGACGTGCACGGCTACCGCCGACGGCAGTACGCCCGCACCGTGGGGCTGCTCCCCCAGGGGATCGAGGCACCGGCGGGGATGACCGTCACCGATCTGGTGCTGCGCGGGCGGCACCCGCACCGGTCGGCGTTGAGCCGCTGGACGTCGCAGGACGAACAGGCGGTCACCGCGGCGCTGGCCGCGACCGGGACCACCGGGTTCGGCGACCGGATGCTGGCGGAGCTCTCCGGGGGTCAGCGGCAACGCGCCTGGTTGGCCATGCTGCTGGCGCAGGACACCCCGATCCTGCTGCTCGACGAACCGACCACCTACCTCGACATCGCCCACCAGTACGAGGTCCTCGACCTGCTCGCCGACCTGCATGCCGGTGGTCGGACCGTGGTCGCCGTACTGCACGACCTCAACCAGGCGGCCCGTTACGCCACCGACCTGGTGGTCCTGCACGACGGCCGCGTCACCACGACCGGTCCCCCGTCGGCGGTGCTCACCCCGGACCTCGTCGCCGACGTGTTCGGGCTGCGCTGCCGGGTCGTGCCCGACCCGGTGACGGGCACGCCCGCGGTGTTCCCCGAGTCCTCCCGCCCCCGCCCGACCGGTTCCGTCTCCGACGGGTGACCCGCAGCCGGGCACGGGACGGCTCTACTGCCAGGGGCCGCTGCGGCAGATGAACTGGGTGGTGCCGCTGTACTGGGTCGTGCCGCCGTCGAGGTAGCTGTAGCTGGCCCGCACGGGGTGGCCGAGGTTGCTGGCCGGGCAGGCGGCGACGAGGGTCGGTCCGGCGGTCGTGAAGGTGCCGACGCTGCCGGAGTACCAGGTGATGCTCCACGTCGTCGTGCCGGTGCTGCTGCCGTCGCAGACGAACTGCGACGCGCCGGACTCGCAGAACGGTGCCGGGGCGGCGGCGAGGGCCGGGGTGGCACCGGCGGTGAGGCTCAGCGTGGCAAGGGCGGACACGGCCAGGATCGTGACGGTGGTACGCATGGAACTCCTCCCGACGTAGCCGAGCGATGACTCAGCGCAATGTCAGCGTAGCCTCCGCCCGGGCTTGTCCGAACTAGCTGTTCGGTGTCACCTGCGGGGACCAGCGGTCGTGGTGCACCGCCTCGGCCAGGGGCCTGCCCCGCCGCCACCCGTGCCGTTCCAGGTCCGGCACCGCCTCCAGATGGGTCACCGGCCCGACACAGAGCCAGGCCACCGGCCGGATGCCGGCCGGCACCCCCAGCAGTCCGGCCAGGAACGACTCCCGGTAGAAGGACACCCACCCGACGCCCAGCCCCTCGGCGGTGGCGGCGAGCCACAGATTCTCAATCGCCAGACACACCGAGTACAGACCGGTGTCGGCGATGGCGTGCCGCCCGAGCACGGCCGGACCCCCACGCTGCGCGTCGTACGTGACGACAATCGACAGAGTGGACTCCACCACACCGTCGATCTTGATACGCGCGAACCGATCGGCCGCCGCACCGTCCAACGTGGCGGCGAACACCGCCCGCTCGGCCTGCACGTGCCGGTGGAACCGACGACGGACGGCGGCGTCCCGGACCACGACGAAGTCCCACGGCTGCGAGTAACCGACACTCGGCGCGGCGTGCGCGGCGTCCAGAATCCGGTGCAGGGTGTCGGCCGGCACCGGTTCCCCGGTGAACTGGGCACGCACGTCCCGACGGCGGTGGATGGCATCGTAGAGTTCCACAGGCAGGCTCCCGCTGCGCTCGGCCCACCCCGGACGGGCGGGCGGTCGACGCGAGGCCGGTCTTCGGACTCCCGGATCGACACCACCCCGTCCGCCTTCCCAGCCTGACGGCCAGTGGCTGCGCTCCTCGCGCCTGGACGGTCGCTCCCCGGTCACCGCGGCGGGCCCGTGCCGGACTCACACCGGCTTCCCGATTCTCCCCACACCCACAGGGCACCTCGCACGATCATGCCGCCGACGATGCTAACCCGCCCCAGCGACACCGGTCGACAGCGATGGAGCACGCGGTGAGGTGCCGTCGTGGACGGCACCCCACCGGCCGTCACGTCTGGCGCAGCGCCGCCAGGGCACCGCCCCAGGCCACCACCTGGTCCAGCATCCGGTGCAGAATGGCCTCCTGGTGCTCGGCCGGCAGCACCTCGCCGTTCGCGCCGAACTCGGTGAAGTAGCTCAGGCAGATCTGGTCACGGACGCCGGCGACGTGCAGCTCCGCCACCACCAGCCGCAGGTGCTCGACGGCCCGGATGCCGCCGTGGATGCCGTACCCGACGAACCCGGCCGACTTGTTCTGCCACTCCGCGTAGAGGTAGTCGATGGCGTTCTTCAGCACGCCCGGGTAGGAGTGGTTGTACTCCGGCGTGACGAAGACGTACCCGTCGTACCGCGCGATAGTCTCCGCCCAGCGCCTGGTGTGTTCGCCCGCGTAGTTCTCCGGTCCCATCGCCGCCGGGACCGCCTCGTCGAGGTGCGGCAGGTCGTGGTCGGCCAGGTCGACGATCTCGTAGCTGGCGTCGCCGCGCTGGGTGGCCAGCTTGTGGACCCACTGCGCCACCGCCTCGCCCCGCCGTCCCGGTCGGGTGCTGCCGATGATGATGCCGATGCGCATGGGTTGACCTCCTGGTCGGTTGACTGTGCTGAGCGGTGTCCCGGTCACTACGCCGCCGTCCGGCGGGTGCTTCGTTGTGCCCGGGTGAGCCAGGTGGCGAGGACGAGGGCGACGGCGGCCATCGCGGTCAGCCACCAGAAGGTGGTCCGGAACGCCGTGGCGACCTCGACCTCGGACCGGGCGTCGGCCAGCGCGTCGGCGAGGACCACGACGCAGAGCGCGCTGCCGACGGCGCCACCGACCCGGGACAGGATGTTCACCTGCGCGCTGGCGTCCGGCATCTGGTGGGACCGGACCCGCGCCAGGGCGGCGGAGACCGCCGGAGATCCGGCGAGGGCCAGGCCGACGCCCCGGACCACCTGGAGGGCCTCCACGAGGACGACGTCCGGGTCGGATGGCAGGAACGCCATCGGCACGGTGCCGGCGAGGACGGTCCCGAGTCCGACCAGGGTGACGATGCCGCCGCCGTACCTGTCGGTCAGCTGTCCGGCGATCGGGAAGGTGACCGCGGCACCGAGGCTGAACGCCATCAGCAGCAGACCGGTGTCGATGATGCCCCGGTTCATGGCGAGCTGGAAGTACAGCGGCATCACGATCAGTCCGCCGAAGAGCGCCGCGCTGGAGAAGAAGATGGTGCCGGTGGCGGCGGCGTAGACCGGATCCCTGGTCAGCCGCAGGTCCATCAGCGGCTCGTCGGCGCGCAGCGACCGGTGGACGAACAACACGAGCGCGACCAGCGCGACCAGCAGTGGAGTCAGCACGGCCGGCGTGGACAGCCCGCGTTGGTCCATCGCCGCGGTGATGGCGTAGGTGAGCAGCGGTAGCCCGAGGGTGACCAGGAACAGGGCCGGCAGGTCCAGCCGCCCGGCCCGACCGGCCGCACCACGCGGGACGACCCGCAGGGCCACCAGCAGCCCGACGATGCCGATCGGCACGTTGATCAGGAACATCCAGCGCCAGGAGAAGGTGTCGATGAGCAGGGCACCGACGATCGGGCCGACGGCGGGGGCCAGGATGGACGGCACACTGGACACGGCGATCACCCGGCCCATCCGTCGGCTTCCCGCGACCTGGCCGAGGATGGTCATCCAGGTGGGGATGAGCAGTCCGCCGGTCAGCCCCTGGAGCACCCGGGCGGCGATGAGCGTGTCGGCGTCGCGGGCGAGGGCGCAGAGCGCGGAGGTGAGGGTGAATCCGGCCAGCGCCCAGATCCAGAGCCGGCCGGCTCCGAGCCGCCGGCTGAGCCAGCCGCAGACGGGCAGGACCGCGGCGAGGGCGAGCAGGTAGCCGCTGTTGATCCACTGCATCTCGCCCAGCGAGGCGTCCAGGTCCCGACCGATGATCTCGATACCCACGTTGACGAGCGAGGTGTCCAGGCCGGTCATCACCGAACCGGACGCCAGGACGACCGCGATCCGCCACACCGAGGCCGGAACCGCCGTGGCGGGGGTCCGTCCCGCACCGGTGTCCGTGTCGGCGCTCGCGCTGCCCAGCTTCATCGCCGCTCCCACCAGAGAGGTCGTTGGATGTCCAACGATAATGCCAACATCGTTGGAAGTCCAACGTTTGGCTACACTGGTCGGGTGACCGAGCACGAACCGGCCCTCCCACCGGGCGCACCACCGGCCCGGCTCCGACGGCTGACCTCCTGGCTGCTCCATCACGGGGCGGCCCGCGCGAACCGGATCGTCGGCACGTACCTGGATCGCCCCGGCGACCGGATGCGGTACGCCATCCTCGCCGCGCTCGACGAGTACGGCGGGATCAGCCAGGCGGAGCTGTGCCGCCGGCTGGGCATCGACCGGGGCGACGCCGTCACCACCCTGAGCGGGATGGAGGCCGACGGCCTGCTCCGCCGGGAACCCGACCCGGTGGACCGACGCCGCAACGTCGTTCACATCACCGACGCCGGAACCACCCGGATGCGGGAGATGGACACGCTGGTCGACGCCGCCCAGGACGAGCTGCTCGACCGGTTCACGGCGGCCGAACGCGCTCAGTTCATCGACCTGCTCCGACGCCTGGTCAACGTCCCGCCACCCTGAGCCACCAGGTCACCGGCGCCGGTCGTAGCACCGGCGGGCAGGTTGCCGCGCGGCTCCGACCGCTCCACCGGGACCGGCGCAAACGAGGTCTCAGGAGCGCTTCTTCGTCGTCCAGATGACGTAGACGGCGCAGAGGATCAGCATGAGAACGGCGATGGTGGTCCATGCCCAGCGGTCGAAGGACTCGTCGGCCACCACGGCGCGGACACCCGCCAGGACGGCAAGCGCCAACGGACCCAGGACGAACCACTCGGAGTGCTCGGACCAGGTCAGATCCTTGATCGCCCGCCTCATGCGGCCAGTCTAGGTAGTGACGGCTGCAGGGGGACAAGGCGTACGCCGCTCGCGCGAACCGGACCGTCCTGCGGGACGAGCACGTCACCACGGTCATGGCCGAATCCCACGACCAGATCGCCACCCGGAAGCGGAACGGACGACACGGCGGCCGACCACCGACGTTCGACCCGGTCGACCACCGGCACCGTAACCAGGTCGAACGCGGCTTCAACCGGCGCAAACAACCGGCGCGGCCCCGCCACCCGACACGACAGACTCGCCGCCAACGTCCAGGCCACCTCCGCCCTGGTCGAAACCCTCGACCGGCCACGCGCCGCCTGCGACAACCAAGACCCGCGAGGCGGAACCTAGCGGACCGCCTCCCGACCATCGAGCCCCGGCACAGGTGGGCGGCCGTCGGTTCCACGACGTGGCCCCGAGGTGTCGGTCAAGGCTGGACCCGCTACGTGGCGCTGCGGTTGGTCCAGTTCCACCAACTCCCGTTCCACCACCGGCTCCACAGGTTGCCGCCGGTGTCGAGGAGGAAGAGCGCCGGTCGGCTGGAGTTCTGTGGCGCGACCACGGCTGAGCCGCCCACCGCCGGCTGGAACGGTGGGTTCTGGTCGCTCCAGTACCAGTTCGACCCGTCCCAGTAGTTGATCCACAGTCCGCCCTCACCGGTACGGTGGAAGGAGAACGGGGAGGTGCCGTCGACTGAGAGGACGCCGAGCGGGGCGGATACCAGCGTCCCACCGGGAGGTGAGCCCAGGTTGTGCCACTGCCATCCGGCCTCGGACCGCCAGCGGATCCAGGCGTTGCGGTCGGAGCCGAGGGCGAAGAGGTACGGGCGGGCGTTCGGCGCCACCTGGATGGCGTTCTGCGCGCCGAGGGCGTTGCTGCCGGAGTCGAGGCTGACCCCGGGATTTCCCAGGTCGTTCCAGATCGCGGCCTGACCGTCGACCCGGGTGCTCCAGAGGTGTCCGTAGTTGCCGACGACGTAGACCTGTGGGGTGCCCTCTTCCAGCAGGACGCCGAGCGGTCCGTAGGCGGAGATGCCGTCGGGGGGCGAGCCGAGGTTGGCCCAGGACCAGACCGCACCGTTCCACCGGTTGACCCAGATCGTCTCGTCGCCGTCGCTGCGGACGAAGATGTACGGGCTGGTGCCGTCCACGGCGACGGCGGCGAAGCTCGGCCAGCTCACGAAGTTCGATCCGGGTGGTGCGCCCTGATTGCGCCACTGCCACGCGGTGAGCGACCTCCACAGGCTCCAGAGGTTGCCGTCGGTGCCGAGGACGAAGGCGTACGGCCGGCTGAAGGCGTCCACGATGGTCACGCCAACCGGCATCCGGATCCCGACCCCCGGCGGGGTGCCCATGTTGGACCAGTTCCACCCCTGGGTCTGGTCCTGCCAGTTGATCCAGAGGTTGCCGTCGGTGCCGATGGTGAAGACGTACGGATAGCGGTCACCGACGGCGACCGTCCCGACGATGGTCCGTACCGGGGGCGGGGCGGTGTCGGTGGCGGAGCGGGTGAGGAGCTGCCCGCCGGTCGCGGACCGCGTCGCCGCCGGTTCCGGCCCGGCCGCTGCGGCCGTCGGGGTGGTGCCGACCGTGGCGGCCAACGCGACGGTCGCGACGGTCGCCAGCATCCGGCGGACCATGGTGCTGCCTCTCATGGTGTCCTCTCGTGGCAGGAGCAATGCCTTGAATCATGAGGATCACTCGCGTCACCACAGTCGCCAAGCCGATCCGGTCGACTTCCCGACGCGGGTTCCGCATCCGCGGGAGCGACGACTCGGCGCTGTCCGGCGTTGGCGTGGCCGAGGCGGCGCTCGCCCTGTCCCCCGGCCAGCCCCGGTCCGGGGAACGGTGCACCTCGGACGTCGTCGACGCACGGCGGCTCCTGGCGGGCCTCCGACACCGGCTGCCGGAAACCACAGGGGGTCCAGATCAGACAGCAGGGCGCTGCTGTCTGAGAGCCGGCGGGAGTCGGAGCTATGCGGTCGCTTCGCGGAGCGGACGCCAAGCACCGACCGTCACCGCGGTCATGGCCGCGGCGGCGATCCAGAACGGAGTCGTGATTCCCCAGGCGCCCGCCAGAAGGCCGCCGAGAAGGAAGCCCAGCGCGGCTCCCCCCAGATCCAGTAGCGAGTACACGCCGCCGACCCGGCCACGCAGGCCGGAAGCAACCACCCGTTGGCGGATCGACGTGACGATCACACCCCACACCATGGCGTGGATGCTGAAGCCCACCAGGACCACGGCCGCCACCCAGGGTGTCGTCGTCACCGCCAGGGTGACGTGCGTGACGACCTCGATCACGAGTCCGGCCCGCAGCACCGCAGTGCTACCGAACGCGTGGGCGAGCTTCGCCGCGACCGTGGCCCCGAACAGGCCACCGACGGCGAACGCGGTCAGCAGGAATCCATAGCCGACCTCGGACAGGCCGAGCCGCTGCCGGCAGTAGATGACGAACACCGCGAACGCCGCGCAGAACGCCAGGTTGCCGATGCCCATGCTGATCGCCAAGGTCCGCACCAGACGCTGCCGCCACAACCACCGCACCCCATCGACGATCTCGCCGCGCAGCGTGGTCCGCGGCCCAGGCTGCTGCACCGGCGGCACCGGGCGAATGCCCGCAATCAACACGGCGGCGACCACGAACGTCAGGGCGTCGAAGCCGAATGGTGCGGCGGCTGCGACGACGAACAACCACGCGCCGAGCGGCTTGGCGACGAACTGCTGACCGATGGTGAAGGTGGCCGCGAGCCGGGCGTTGGCACTGGGCAGCCTCTCAGGCACGACCACGGCCGGCAGCAGCGCCCCCATGACGGTGTCCGCGAGAGTCTCGCCGGTCCCGAGCAGAAACACCACCGCGTAAATGATCGGCACCGTGACCGTATGGGTCGCGACGGTCGCTGCCAGGGCGGCCAGGGCCACACCGCGGGCCAGGTTCACCACCACGATGAGCAGCCGCCGGTCGAGCCGGTCGACATAGGCCCCGCTCACCAGAGCGAACAGCAGCCAGGGCAGTTGCTGGGCAAAGGCGGCACCGGCGACCAGCCGGGCATCGTTGCTGACTGACGCGACCAGCAGCGGTCCGGCGGCCATGGTGACACCGTCACCGATGTTCGACACTGCCGAAGCGGTCCACAGCCGGATGAAGTCCGCGCCGAGACGCGCGGATACAAGGGAACGCAAAAGAACTCCTCGAGCCAGATCGGAAACGGTCGGATCCAGGGACCGTCTCGCGGCGAGGAGCACCGCGCCGCCGGGCTACCCGACGGGGATGAGCAATGAGCGGGCGGTCTGCTCTCGCAGCGAAACGACGACCGTCACCATGTCAAGGCGCATCTCATCTCCCCACTGTCACTCACCGTCTTCCATAGACTACCGCCGGTGCACCACTCAGCACACGTCGCTCAACCGCGAACGGACGCTGGAACCGAGAGACCTTCGTCAGGCCCAGATGCTCTCAGCGTGGACCCCTGAGGAGAGCTCCGCGTAGGACGGCGGACGGGTCCGCGCTGAGATCGAGGGGGTCCGGCGCGACATCCGCGCGGACGAGCAGGTCACCGACGGCGGCGATCATGGCGCCGTTGTCGGTGCAGAGCCGGGGTGACGGAACTCGTAGCCACACGCCGGCGGCGGCGCAGCGCTGTTCGGCGAGTTGCCGCACCCGGCTGTTGGCGGCGACGCCACCGACGAGGAGCAGCGTGTCGGCCTGGTGGTCGCGGCAGGCGGCCAGGGCCTTGCGCGTGAGGGTGTCCGCGACGGCCTCCTGGAAGGAGGCGGCGACGTCGGCCAGCGGTAAGGGTTGGTCACCGTGTTTCTCGATCCAGCGGGCCACGGCGGTTTTGAGACCGGAGAAGGAGAATCGGTAGGGCGGGTCGTGGGGGCCGGTCATGGGACGGGGGAAGGTGATGGCGTCAGGGTCGCCGTCGCGGGCGATGCGGTCGATGACGGGTCCGCCGGGGTAGGGCAGGCCGAGGAGGCGGGCGACCTTGTCGAAGGCTTCGCCGGCGGCGTCGTCGACGGTGTCGCCGAGATGGAGGACGGGGTCACGGGCGAGGTCGCCGAGCAGGAGGAGTGAGGTGTGCCCACCGGAGACGACGAGGGCGACGCAGCGGCGGGGTAGGGGGCCGTGTTCGAGGGTGTCGACGGCGGCGTGGCCGGCGAGGTGGTGCACCCCGTAGAGGGGTACGCCGAGGCTGAGGGCAAATGCCTTGCCAGCGGCGAGGCCCACCTGCACGGCGGTGGCGAGGCCGGGGCCGGCGGTGGCGGCGACAGCGTCGATGTCGCCGAAGCTGATCCCCGCGCGGTCGAGGGCGTGCCGGACCATGGGGGTGACGGCGTGCAGGTGGGCGCGGGCGGCGATCTCGGGTACGACGCCGCCGAAGCGGGCGTGTTCGTCCATGCTGGTGGCGAGGGCGTCACCGAGCAGGACGCCGTCGGCGACGATGCCGACACCGGTCTCGTCGCAGGAGGTTTCGATGCCGAGGACGATCGGCACCGGTCAGGCGTCCTGCGCCGTGCCTGCGCCGACGCCGGGGTGTTCGGCGCTGGCGGCGAGGATCTGTTTGCGGAGTCTGGTGGGGAGCCGGTCGACGTAGGCGAGGCCGTCGAGGTGGTCGACCTCGTGTTGGAAGCAGCGGGCGAGGGTGCCGGTGCCGTCCAGCCGGATCTCCCGGCCGTGGAGGTCGAACCCGGTCACGGTGGCGGTGGCGCAGCGGGCCAGGTCGGCGTGCTGGCCGGGCACGGACAGGCAGCCCTCGGAGTCGGTCACCAGCTCGCGGTGCTCGGGTAGGTGCAGCACCGGGTTGATGACGGTGGCGACGGTGTGGGCGCCGGTGGCGTCGGGGCAGTCGACGACGAAGACCCGTGCGTCGACGCCGATCTGGTTGGCGGCCAGACCGACACCGTGGGCGGCGTACATGCTGGCGAACATGTCGGCGACGAGCTGGGCGAGGGCGTCGTCGAAGTCGGTCACCTCGGCACAGCGGCGATGCAGCACGGGGGTGCCGTAACGGGTGATCGGGCGCGGAGTGCCGGTCGAGGTCTGCACAGTTGCCCATCATAGGCAACTGCCATGCATGGGCAGTAAGGGTTCTCCTGCTGCGTGATGCAGCTGGCCAGGCACGGGGTCGGGCCGGGCGGCGGTCAGGGGAGGGGTGGCGCGGCGTCTGGCGCGGTGGGCCCGGACGTGGTTGCGGGTGGCGCACCGGTCGGAGCAGAACCGGCGGCGTCGGTTGCTGCTGTCGTCGAGGAACGCGGTGCGGCATCGGGGTTCCGCGCAGACGCCGAGCCGATCGATGCCCCGATGACACAGCCATACAGCGAGTCCCCACACGGCAGCGGCAAGATATTCAACGGAGGGAGTGCCAGGTGCGGCGACCTGGATATGCCAGTCGCCCGCGCAGGTGCCGGAGATCATCGGCCGAAACCGGTACCGGGTCAGCAGGCCGTTGAGCCGATCGACCGCCTCCCGCTCGTGTCCCGCCGTCACGGTCTGGAACACCTCGCGCAGGCGATGTCCGGCCACCCGCAATGTGTGCAGGTCGGCTTCCGTGGCGAAGTCGCGGAGCCGAGGCTGGTCCGCCGGCAGCACCCACACGTCCGTAGGGTCTTCGAGCCGCGCGTTGGCCAGTGCCGTCGCTCGGAGGGCCAGCGCGTAGCTGCCGGTCAGCCCGCTGCGATTGCCCACCCCGGCGCCGTGAGCGCGTGACGGACGCCCGGGTCTGACCGGAGCCGGGGCACATTGCGCACCGGCGGGTGCGGTCCTCAGCGGGTCGTCGTCCGGCACCGCGCGCACCGACCGTAGACGACGACACCGTGGGGATGACCCGACGGATCCGTGTCGACCCCGACGGCGCGGGCGGCGGCCAGGCTCGCCGCAACCGCCTCGGCCGGCAGCTGCCGCATGTCGCCGCAGGAGCCACAGACGGCATGGTGATGGGCGTCGTCGGCGAGCCCGAAGGTCGTCGTTCTGCCGACCGGCACGGTGTGGGCGATGCCCAGCTCGACCAGTTGCCGCAGCACCCGATGCACCGTCGACAGTTCCACGACCACGCCACGGGCGAGCAGGGCTCGATACACCTCGCTCACGGTGAGGTGCCCGCGGCCACCGACAGCGTGGGCGAGTTGGTCGAGCACTCCGCGGCGGGCCGCGGTGTTGCGCAGGCCAGCGCGGCGTAGTCGCTGCACCGCGGCGTTCACCCGCTCGGTCTCCGACGTGGTCAACCGCCGCTCCTCGCCGCGCAGTCACCGGTTCTATTGCAAGATAGTGGCAAGAGCATAGTTACGGCAGCAACCACGAGGAGTTCTGATGGCGGTCTACACCCTGCCCGATCTGCCCTACGACTACGGCGCGCTGGAGCCGGCCATGTCGGGCCAGATCCTGGAGCTGCACCACGACAAGCACCACGCCGCGTACGTCAAGGGCGCCAACGACGGCCTGGAGCAGCTCGCCGAGGCCCGCGCGAAGGGGGACTTCTCGACCCTGGTCGGCCTGGAGAAGACGTACGCGTTCAACCTGTCCGGGCACGTCTTGCACACGATCTTCTGGGGCAACCTGTCCCCGGACGGCGGTGACCGTCCCGACGGTGAGCTGGCCGCCGCGATCGAGGAACACTTCGGCACGTTCGACGCGTTCGCCGGGCAGCTGTCCGCCGCCACCAAGGGTGTGCAGGGCTCCGGATGGGGCGTGCTGGCCTGGGAACCGCTCGGGCAGCGGCTGATCGTGGAGCAGGTCTACGACCACCACGGCAACGTCGGCCAGGGCTCCATCCCGCTGCTGGTCTTCGACGCCTGGGAGCACGCCTACTACCTGCAGTACCGCAACGTCCGGCCGGACTACGTCGACCGGCTGTGGAACCTGGTCAACTGGTCGGACGTGATCGCCCGCTTCGACGCCGCCCGCGCCACCACGCCGAAGATCTGACGGTGACCAGCCCCACCCCGGCAGCGGCCGAACTGGTCCAACGCGCCGCCGGGGTCATCGCGGCCAAGCATCGCGGTGACCTCGGCGGCGCCGAGGAGCTGCTCGCCGCGTTCGGTTCCGAGCAGGCCAAGAGCCTCGGCTTCTACCTCCTGGCGGACCTGGGCCTCGGGCTGCTCCGCGCGCAGAGCGGCCAGTCCATGGACGATCTCGTACGGGAACTGTCCCTGCTCGTCGCCGTCACCGCCACCCCGCCCGACAGCTGACGGCGGTGGTCATCCGGTCGGTGCCGACGGCGCCACCAGACGTGCCGACGGCACCGACCGGAACGCCCGAGCCCGCGCGGCGCCTGCCGTCTTCCCCCGGCCGGCCCGCCGGCCGCGCCGCGCCGCGGGCCAGCGAGCGGGACGGTCGACCGTGGGGCGTCCCGAACCGCCTCACCCTCCTGCCAATATGATGCAGTTGCAAAGATGAGGCAACAAAGGGGGCGTTGTGCAGACGGCGGAGATCAAGCGGCGCTTCCTGGCGCACTTCGAGGCCAACGGACACACGGTGGTGCCCTCGGCACCGTTGCCCGCGATCTCGGATCCGAACCTGCTGTTCATCAACGCCGGAATGGTGCAGTTCGTCCCCTACTTCCTCGGCCAGCAGGCCGCGCCCTACCGGACGGCCACATCGGTGCAGAAGTGCATCCGGACGCCGGACATCGACGAGGTCGGTAAGACCAGCCGGCACGGCACGTTCTTCCAGATGAACGGCAACTTCTCGTTCGGCGACTACTTCAAGGCCGGGGCGATCCCCCTCGCCTGGGAGCTGTCGACCACCCCGGTGGAGCAGGGCGGTTTCGGGTTGGACCCGGAGCGGATCTGGGCGACGGTCTACCTGGACGACGACGAGGCGTACGACCTGTGGCTCAAGACCGGCGTGCCGGTCGAGCGCATCGTGCGGCGGGGCAAGGCGGACAACTTCTGGTCGATGGGCATCCCCGGCCCGGCGGGTCCCTGTTCCGAGCTGTACTACGACCGCGGCCCGGCCTACGGCGCCGAGGGCGGTCCGGAGGTCGACGAGGATCGCTACCTCGAGTTCTGGAACCTGGTGTTCATGCAGTACGAGATCGCCGACGTGGCGTCGAAGACCGACTTCCGGATCATCGGCGAGCTGCCGAACAAGAACATCGACACCGGGATGGGCCTGGAACGGATCGCCTCGATCCTGCAAGGGGTGGACAACCTCTACGAGATCGACGAAGTACGTCCCATTCTGGCCAGGGCCGCCGACCTGACCGGCAAACGGTACGGTGTGCACTCCGGGCAGGCGGCCAGCCAGTCCCACCCCGACGACGTCCGCCTGCGGGTCATCGCCGACCACGTCCGTACCGCGCTCATGCTCATCGGCGACGGGGTCAACCCGTCCAACGAAGGCCGGGGCTACGTGCTGCGGCGGATCATGCGTCGGGCGATCCGCGCCATGCGCCTGCTCGGCTGGCAGGGCAAGGCCCTGCCCGAGCTGCTTCCCGTCGCCCGCGACTGCATGGCCCCGTCGTACCCGGAACTCGCCGCCGACTTCGACCGCATCTCCTCGGCCGCCTACGCCGAGGAGGACACCTTCCTCGGCACGCTGCGCGCCGGTACCACCATCCTCGACACCGCGATCGCCGAGACCAAGAAAGCCGGACGCTCGTCACTGCCCGGCGACAAGGCGTTCCAACTGCACGACACGTACGGCTTCCCGATCGACCTCACCCTGGAGATCGCCAACGAGCAGGGCCTGACCGTGGACGCCGACGGGTTCCGGGCACTGATGACCGAGCAGCGCACCCGCGCGAAGGCCGACGCGAAGGCCCGCAAGACCGGCCACACCGACCTGTCGGCCTACCGGACGGTGCTGGACGCGCACGGACCCACCGACTGGTTGGCCTACGAGACGCTCGACACCGAATCCCGGGTCGTCGCGATCTGGTCCGGCGGCGCGACGGTGGACACCGCCGGGGCCGGCGACATCGTCACCGTCGCACTGGACCGCACCCCGTTCTACGCCGAGAGCGGCGGACAGGACTCCGACGCCGGCCTGCTCACCGGCCCGAACCTGCGCGCCGAGATCATCGACGTGCAGCGACCGGTCAAGGGCCTGATCGCGCACACCGTCCGGATCCTCGACGGCAGCCTCGCCGTCGGTGACCCGGTGCACGCCGCGGTCGACCCCGAGTGGCGCATCGGCGCCCGGCAGGCCCACTCGGGCACGCACGTCGTGCATGCCGCGCTGCGCCAGGTCCTCGGGCCGAACGCGCTGCAGTCGGGCTCGTACAACCGGCCCGGCTATCTGCGCCTGGACTTCGCCTGGCGCGGCGGCCTGACCGACACCACCCGCAGCGAGATCGAGGAGGTCGCCAATCTGGCGATCCGCCGTGACCTGCCCGTCGAGGTCCGCCACCTGCCGCTGGCACAGGCCCGCGCCGAGGGCGCCCTGGCCCTGTTCGGCGAGACCTACGACGACACCGTCCGGGTCGTCGAGATCGGTGGCGAGTGGTCCCGCGAGCTGTGCGGCGGCACCCACGTCGCGCACTCCGCGCAGATCGGCTCCCTCGCCCTCACCGGCGAATCGTCGGTCGGCGCCGGCCAACGTCGCATCGAAGCGGTCACCGGGATCGAGGCGTTCCGCTACCTGGCCCGCGAACGTGACCTCGTCAGCCAACTCGCCGCCCAGCTCAAAGCCCGCCCCGAGGAACTCCCCGACCGGATCACCACCCTGCTGGCGCGACTCAAGCAGACCGAACGCGAGGCCGACGACCTGCGCGGCCGGCTGATCGACCTGGACGCCGACACGTACGCCGCCAACGCCGTCGACCTCGACGGCGTCGCCTACGCCGGTATCACCACCACCGGCGACGCCCGCCGTCTCGCCGAGAAGGTCCGCGATCGCCTCGGCCGTCGCCCCGGCGTCGTCGGCGTCGTCGCCGGGGCGAGCATCGTCGTCGCCGTCACCCCCGCCGGTGTGCACCGCGGCCTGGCCGCCAACGACCTGATCAAGAGTCTGCTGGCCGGTAAGGGCGGTGGCAACGCCGCGTCCGCCCAGGGCAGAGCCGACGCGGATCCGGCGGAGCTGCTCGACCGGCTGCGGGACCTCGCCCGCGCCGCATGACACCTGACGCCGCTGACCTGCTGGCCGGGATGCAACGTGCCGTGGGGATCGTCGCCGCCCGCCACCGCGGCGACCTCCCCGGCGTCCAGGCGCTCACCGACGCGTTCACCGACGACGCCGAACGCGCCCACGCCTTCCTCCTGCTCACCGAACTCGCCCTCGCGATCACCAGCGACCACACCGGTAGGGAGTTACCCGTCATCGTCCGGGAGATCTCCCTGCGCATCGCCGCCCTCGCCGCCGCCGACTGACCCCACCACCCCAGGTCCCGCCGCCACCGTCCGGCACCCGCACAACAGGATCCGGCCCGGAGACGAACACGTCTGGCACGCGCCCCGGACGCCGGCCGCGGCGGGCGGCGGTGGGGCGGTAGGATCGCGGGCGGTGCTGGTTCGCCCCTCCCGTGCGCGGGTGGGGCGTCGTAAGAGGGAACCCGGTGCGAGACCGGGACTGCCCCGCAGCGGTGAGTGGGAACGACCGCCGTCAACGAAGCACTGGACCGCACGGTCTGGGAAGCGACGGCCAGTAGGCGACCCTGTGTCACGCCCACGAGTCCGAAGACCTGCCAGCGCTGCGCGTACCGCCGGTACGCGCCGTCGGCGGCCTCTCGGGAGGGCCAGGGCGGAATGCCGGTTACGCCGTGGCGTATCCGTCTTCCTCTCGGGTGGTCGTCGGACACCGCGAGGGAAGGACCACCTGTGACCACCTCATTCGGGCAGAGCACCGTGCTCGGCTATCCCCGTATCGGTTCCCACCGCGAGTGGAAAAAGGCCGTCGAGGCGTACTGGGCCGGCACGCTGGACGCCGCGGGCCTGGAGGACGTCGCGGCCGGGCTGCGGGCCGAGGTGTGGCGGACGCTGCGTGACGCCCGGCTCGACGCGATCCCGTCCAACACGTTCTCCTACTACGACCACATGCTCGACACCGCCGTCGCGGTCGGTGCGGTCCCCCGCCGGTTCGCCCGGCTCGGCCTCGGTCACCTCGACACCTACTTCGCCATGGCCCGTGGTGTCGATGCCGCGCCCGCGTTGGAACTCACCAAGTGGTTCGACACCAACTACCACTACCTGGTGCCGGAGATCGACCCCGACACCGTGTTCGCGGCGAATCCGGCAAAGGCGCTGGGCGAGTATGCGCAGGCACGTGACCTCGGCATCACCACCCGTCCGGTGCTGGTCGGGCCAGCCACCTTCCTGCTGCTGGCCAAGGGCGACGACCCGTTCGCCCGGCTCGACGACCTGGTCGACACGTACGCCCGGATCCTCACCGCCCTGGCCGACGCGGGCGTGGCCTGGATCCAACTGGACGAACCCGCCTACGTCGCCGACCGCACCCCGGCCGAGATCGACGGTCTGCGGCACGCCTACCGACGCCTCGGTGAGCTGCCCCACCGCCCCCGGATCTTCGTCGCCACCTACTTCGGTGACCTCGGCGACGCGCTGCCGGCGCTGCTGGACACCCCGGTCGAGGCGGTCGGCCTGGACCTGGTCGCCGGCCCGGGCAACCTGCACCGGCTCGCCGCAGCCGGTCCCCTGCGCGGCAGGACCGTCGTCGCCGGTCTGGTCGACGGGCGCAACATCTGGCGCACGGATCTACGCGCCGCTGTCGCCGCCGGTGCCACGGTCGGCGGACTGGCCGACCACGTGGCGGTGTCCACGTCCTGTTCGCTGCTGCACGTCCCGGTCGACCTGTCCGCCGAGACCTCCCTCGACCCGGAACTGTCCGCTCGACTCGCGTTCGCCCGGCAGAAGGTCGACGAGGTGGTCCTGCTCGGCCGGGCGCTGCGCGACGGCACCACCAGCCTGCCGGCCCCGCCGCCGTCCGTCCCGCCGGCGTGGCGGCACGATGACGTACGCGGCCGGTTGGCGGCGCTGCGCCCCACCGACCGGCACCGCGGCGACTACGCCGAGCGGGCCGCCCGCCAACAGGAACGGTTGGGGCTGCCGGACCTGCCGACCACCACGATCGGCTCGTTCCCGCAGACCACCGAGCTGCGCCGGGCCCGTGCCGCACACCGCGCCGGCACTCTCGACGACGCCGGCTACACGCAGCGGATGCGCGCCGAGGTGGAGCAGGTCATCCGGTTGCAGGAGCGGCTGGGCCTGGACGTGCTGGTGCACGGTGAGCCGGAGCGCAACGACATGGTCCAGTACTTCGGGGAGCAGCTCGACGGTTTCGCCGCCACCACGCACGGCTGGGTGCAGTCCTACGGCTCCCGGTGCGTCCGCCCGCCGATCATCCACGGGGACGTGGCCCGCCGTGCCCCGATGACCGTCGAGTGGTCCACCTACGCGCAGTCGCTGACCGACCGCCCGGTCAAGGGCATGCTCACCGGCCCGGTCACCATCCTGGCCTGGTCGTTCGTCCGTACCGACCAGCCCCTGGCCGACACCGCCGACCAGGTCGCGCTCGCGCTGCGCGACGAGTGCCGCGACCTGGAGGCCGCCGGGATCCGGATCATCCAGGTCGACGAACCCGCCCTGCGGGAGACCCTGCCGCTGCGCCGGGCCGACCAGACGGCGTACCTGGACTGGGCGGTGAACGCGTTCCGTCTCGCCACCAGTGGCGTCGCCGACGACACCCAGATCCACACCCACCTGTGCTACAGCGAGTTCGGCGAGGTGATCACCGCGATCGACGCTCTCGACGCCGATGTCACGAGCATCGAGGCGTCCCGCTCGAAGATGGAGATCCTCGACGACCTCGCCGCGATCGGCTACCGCCGGGGCGTCGGCCCCGGGGTGTGGGACATCCACTCGCCCCGCATCCCGCCCCACGATGAGGTGGTCGACGCGCTCCACCGGGCCGTCGCGGCCGTGCCCGCCCGGCGGTTGTGGGTCAACCCGGACTGCGGTCTGAAGACCCGTGCCTACGCCGAAGTCGAGGCGTCCCTCCGACACCTGGTCGCAGCCGCCATCGAGGTCCGCCGGAGCTGATCGGGCAGGTACGGGCGGGCTCCCTCACGGAGTCCGCCCGTACCTCCTGCGCATTCCGCCTACGGGCAGGCCCGGGCGGCTCGGGTGAGTGCCCTGGGTGCGGCTGGTGTCCGTCTCCTTTGCCGAGTCGGGTGAACTCGACAGGGAGCGGTGCGGTCGCGCGCAGCACCGGATGTCGTGCTGTCGCCGATGGCCGACCCGCCCGCGAAGGTCGCCGAGCTCTCCGCGTGCGGATGCACGTGGGCAGTGGGCAGGTCTTCGGACTCGTGGGCGTCGTGCTCAGGCCTACCGGCCGTGGCTTCCCAGGCCCTGTGGGTCCAGTGCTGATGGCGGCGGTCGTTCCCACTCACTGCTGCGGGGCAGTCCCGGTCTCGCACCGGGTTCCCGCTTGCGCCGCCACCTGGTGGGCGTGGCGGACCGACTGCGGTGTCACGATATCGCGTCGGGTTCCGACACGGCGGCGCTTCCTGCCGCAGCGTCACCTACCGGGGGCGGCAGTGAGTGAATGCGCCGTCGGTGACCATGTTCGCGTCGGGTGGTGCGAGTACGGTCGTCTTCGTCCGGGATGGACGACCATTGTGCCAACTCTCACCAGCCGTGTTCGCCTGGTTGCGCATTGACATCCGGTGTCGCGGGAGATCAGACTGTCGCGACAACTGCAGCAACGCGTGCGCGGGGGAAGTCCGGTCGAAGTCCGGCGCTGGCCCGCAACGGTAGGTCGTCGAGGTGGCAGACACCCTGACGGCGAGCCCGAATACCCGCCGCACGCGTGATGTCCGTTCCCCACCCGTCGTGGCCCACGGGTCGGAGGCCGGTCGATCCTGCCTGTCGGTGGTGGTCGTCCGGGTTCTGACGACCGCCGGGCCGGAAAGGCGCTTCCGATGGTCGTCCGCCTGAGCCGGCACCGCCTGCTCGCCCTGTTCTGCGGCGTACTCGTCGCTCTCACCCTCGCCACACCCGCGACCGCCGTACCCGCACATCCCGGCGTCGACCGGGCCGGGGCCGCCGCCGGCTGGCTCGCGCGGCAACTCGTCGACGGTGAACGATTCGAGGTGGTCTTCGACGGCGTCGCCTACCCCGACCAGGGGTTGACCCTCGACGCGGTGTTCGCCTTCGCCGCCGCCGGTGTCGCCGACGACTTCGGGACACGGGCGCTGGCCTGGGTCACCCGACCGGACGTCCGCGACGGTTACGTCGGTGACGGCGGCACCGAGGCGTACGTGGGCGCGACCGCGAAACTCGCCCTCACGGTGCAGGTACGCGGGGGCGACCCGACCGACGTCGGTGGGGTGGACCTGATCGCCCGGCTGCGGGGGCTGGAATCGTCCAGCGGCCGGTTCACCGACCGGTCGGCGTACGGGAACTACAGCAACGCGTTCAGCCAGTCCTTCGCGATCCTCGCCCTGGACCGCACCGCGCAGGGTGCGCCCGGAACCGCCGCCACCTGGCTGGCCGGGACCCGCTGCCCGGACGGCGGATACCCGCTGCTGCCCGCCCAGCCGGTGTGCACCTCCGATGTGGACGCCACCGCACTGGCGGTGCAGGCGCTCCAGGCGGCGGGCCGCCCGGCCGCCGCTGCCGCCGGGCTGCGCTGGCTGGTGTCGGTGCAGGGCGCCAACGGTAGCTTCGCCGACTCGTCGGGCGTCCCGAACGCCAACAGCACCGGGCTCGCTGCGCAGGCGCTGCGCACCGGCCACCGGCCGTTGGCCTGGGCGCGGGCACGGGCGTTCCTGGTCGGCCTGCAGGTGGGTTGCGGCGCAGCGCCGGCCGACCGGGGCGCGGTCGACTTCGACGGCGGCACCTTCGACCCGGCCACCGCCACCCGCGCCACCGGTCAGGCCGTCCTGGGCCTGACCGGGGACGGCTACGCCACGCTCTCCGCCGCGACCGCCGGTTCCGGCGCACCGGTGCTCACCTGTCCCTGACCTGTCGCGCCGACCCGAACCCGGGAGGACCTGTGTTCCGTCTCCGATCCATCGTCCGTGTACGGCTCGCCAGCCTGGTGGCCGCCGCCGTCGCCGCCGTCGCCCTGACCGCCGTGGAGCCCGCGCCCCAGGCGGCGCACGCCGCAGCCTGCACCGGCACCTCAGGGGTCACCGTCGTTGTCGACTTCGCCGCGCTCGGCGGGGGCGTGCAGGTCGCCTGTGCCCTGGGCGACCCGGCCACCGGGGTGGCCGCCCTGCAGGGGGCCGGTTTCACGGTGACCGGCACCTCGCGCTGGGGTCTGGCGTTCGTCTGCCGGATCAACGGCAAGCCCACGGCCGCGACGGACCCGTGTGTCAACACGCCGCCGGCCACCGCCTACTGGTCGTACTGGCATGCCCCGGCGGGCGGGTCGTGGTCCTACAGCTCCTCGGGCGCCAGCGGCTACAACCCGGCTCCGGGCAGTGTCGAGGGCTGGGCGTTCGGGGCGGGCGCCGCGCCGAGCATCGCCGCACCCTGACCCGGACCGCAGCCCTGGTGTGGCCGGTGCGTCGGCTGCCGGCTGCCGCCCTGGCGTCCTGTGACGCCAGGGCGGTACCGTGTCGACATCCGGTGCGCCGGGTGCTCAACTGCATACGTCCCGTGTGGGGGGAAGCCGGTAGAGGCCGGCGCTGACCCGCAACCGTGAGCGAGGGGTCCTCTCGCGAGCCGGAATGCCCCGCCCGGGACGAGCGGCTTCCACTGTCGAGGTCTACAGGGTGAGGTCCGGGCTGCCGTCGACGGTCCGTTCACCCCGCTCGCCGCAGCGCGCGGAGCGGGATGACGGGTCCGGGGAGGGTGTGTTCCGGAGTTCTCACCGACCGCTCTGCGAAAGGCACTCCCATGCTTCTGTCCCGGCGTCTCGCCACCGGTCTCGGCGCGATCGTGGCGACGACCGTCGTCACGGCAGCCGTGCCCCTGGCCGGGGTGGCCGCACCCGCCCCGGCCGATGCCGCCGCCGCGCGTGACGCCACCTCGTGGCTGGCCGGTGAATTCGCCGACGGCACGCTGCCCGGACCGTACGGTGGCCAGGACTGGGGCCTGACCATCGACGGGATCATCGCGATGTCCGCCACCGGCGGGTCGGCACCGACGCGACAGGCGGCGACCGGGCAGGTCGCGGCGCACGTCCGGTCCTACAACAGCTACGACGACTGGGGCATCGAGGGTTTCACCGACGGCGGGGCGACCGCGAAGCTGCTCTACGTCGCGTCCGCCGCCGGTGCCGACCCCACCGACTTCGGCGGGTACGACCTGCGGGCGGTGACGCTGTCCCTGCTGGCCGGGGCGGACGCCGGTCACCAGCGGGGACGGATCACCAGCCGTGTCACGGCCGACAGTGGACCGGACGCCAGCAACACCTTCGACCAGTCCTTCGCCGTGCTGGGTCTGGCCCGCAGCGGTGACCTGCCGCAGGACACCGTCGACTTCCTCGTCCGGCAGCAGTGCGCGGCCGGAGGCTTCCGGCTCTACCCGGACACCGCGGACGGCCCTTCGCCGTCCTGCGACGAGCAGCCGGGCGCGACCCTCGACGTCGACTCGACGGCGATGGCCGTGCAGGCGTTGCTGGCCGCCGCCGACGCCGGTGCCACCGGGGCGAGCGACGCCGCCCGCAGGGGCGCGGACTGGCTGGTGGGGCAGCAGCACGCCGACGGTTCGTTCGGCGGTTCCGGCCCGACCACCGGCGCGAACTCCAACAGCACCGGGCTGGCCGGGCAGGCGCTCGCCGCTGCCGGCCGGGACAGCCAGGCCGCACAGGCCGCACACGCGGTGGCCGGGGTGCAGCTCACGGCGGCGAACGGTGGTGCTGCCGCCGGTGACGCGGGGGCGATCGCCTACCACGCCGAGTCGTTCACCAGCGCCGTCACGGCCGGGATCACGGACACCGACCGGGACCAGTGGCGCAGGGCCACCGCGCAGGCCCTCCTCGGACTCGCCCAGGTGCCGCTGGGCCGCATCGGTCTCGACCTGCCGCCGACGTCGCCGACGCCGACCGGCACCGCGACTCCGACGCCGACCACCTCTGCCACTCCGACCACCTCTGCCACACCGACACCGACGACGACCCCGGCCGGTCCGAGCCCGAGCGCCACCGGTAGCCCGGCGACGCCCTCCCCCACCGTGTCATCGACCGACACCGCCGCGCCGACCACCACCCCGGCCGCTCCCCCGCTGCCCGGTCTCCCCACCACCGGCGCGGCGATCATCGGGTACGTGCTGGTCGCATTGCTGCTGATCGGCGGCGGTGTGGTGCTGTTGGTGCTCGGACGTCGACGGCGGGCAGCATGAGCAGCCGGGCCGCTCATGCCGCGACGATCGCCTTCACCGCGGCGATCACCGTGTCCTGGCCGGGCAGCCCGGCCGCGGCTGCCGGGTCGGCCGGCTACTGCCCGGATGCCTCCGGCGTCACCGTCGTGGTCGACTTCCACGAGCTGGGCGGCGGCGCGGTGGTGCGCTGTGCCTCCGGCAGCCAGGCCACCGGTCTCGCGGCACTCAAGAACGCCGGCTTCGAGATCACCGGCACGCTGCGCTGGGGTGAGGGGTTCATCTGCCGGATCGACGGCAAGCCGTCGGCGGCCTCGGAGAAGTGCGTGGACACCCCGCCGGCCAACGCCTACTGGTCGTACTGGCATGCCGCGAACGGGGGTGGCTGGGCGTACAGCGACAAGGGCGTCCTCAACCGCAAGCCGCCGGCCGGCAGCTTCGAGGGCTGGTCCTTCTCGCTCAACCGCAACGCCAGCGACGCCCCCCGGCCGGGGGTCACCCCGAAACGGCCGGCCCCCACACCTCCATTACCGGCGTCGCCGACCCCACCGGTGGCCGGAGGCGGGCCGTCCGCGCCACCGCCCGCCGCAGGGGGCAACCCGGTCGTCCCACCGGTCGGTGGAGCCGGTCGGACCACCGCCGTGCCTCCCGCCGACACACCGGGCACCGCCCCGGTGGGCACGGCGGCACCCGGCGTGTCGGCGGCGGCACCCTCGACATCGGCGGCGGCGGCGACACCCGGAGGTGTCACCGGCTCATCGGGCGGTACGGCCGGCGATCCGGCGGTGACCGAGGTCGCCTCCTCCGACAGCGGCGACGGTGGGCTGCCGCTGGGCACGATCGCCGGGGTTCTCCTGCTGGCCGCGCTCGCCGCGGGCGGCGTGGTCACCGCCCGGCGACGGCGTACCGCCGACCCCGATGACTGACCGTCGGGCCGGGGCTGACGCGGCTACGGCCGGTCCGGGGCGCGAGCTGCGCCCCTGGTCGGCCGCGCGGCTACCCCGGGGGTTGCATCCGGGCGCATGGTGGTTGTGGGCGCTCGGCCTGGCCACGGCGGCCAGCCACACCACCAATCCGTTGCTGTTGGCGCTGCTCGTCGCCGTCGCCGCGCTGGCGGTGATCCGGCGGCGCACCGATGCGCCGTGGGCGCTGGCGTTCCGGATGTACCTCGTCCTCGGCGCGGTGATCATCGTGATGCGGGTGGTGTTCCGGATCGTCTTCGGTGGCGGGCAGGGCGAGCACCTGCTGGTGTCGCTGCCGGAGATCCCCTTGCCCGAGTGGGCGGCGGGCATCCGGTTGTTCGGGCCGGTCGCCGTCGAACAGGTCCTCGGCGGCTTCTATGACGGGCTTCGACTGGCCACGATGCTGGTCTGCCTGGGTGCCGCCAACGCGTTGGCCAACCCGAAACGGCTCCTCAAGGCCGTTCCCGGGGCTCTGTACGCGGTGGGCACGGCCGTGGTGGTGGCGCTGTCGGTCGCGCCGCAACTGGTGGAGAGCGTGCTGCGGGTACGTCGGGCGCGTCGGCTGCGCGGCGCGGCCGGCCGGGGCATGCGTGCGCTCCGGGGAATTGCCCTGCCGGTGCTGGCCGACGCCCTGGACCGGTCGTTGGCGCTCGCGGCGGCGATGGACTCGCGCGGCTACGGCCGCACCGCGGCGGTGCCGGCCGGTCAGCGTGCCGTGACGGGGGCGCTGGTGCTCGGTGGGCTGGTCGGTGTCTGCGCCGGCACGTACGGGCTGCTCGACACCACCGGATCCGGCTACCTGGGCCTGCCGATGCTCCTTGCCGGCCTGGCCGTCGCGGTGACCGGGATGCTGCTGGCCGGCCGGCGGGTCCGGCGTAGCCGCTACCGCCCGGACCGGTGGCGTCCCGCCGAGCTGCTGGTGGCCGGGTGTGGTGTCGCCGCTGCCGCGTTGACCCTGCTCGCCGGTTCCGTCGCCCCGGAGTTGCTCTATCCTCCGGTCAGCCCGCTCACCTGGCCCGAGCTGACGCCGCTGATGCTGCTCGCCGTCGTGGCAGCGGCGGGGCCGGCCTGGCTGGCACCGCCACCGCCCGGGTCGCCGTCGACCCGGGCGCCGATGGCGGACACACCGGTCAGCGCCGTCTCGACACCCACCCGTGTCAGCGACCCGGCGACACCCGTACCCGGAGGTCACCCGTGATCACATTCGACCGGGTGACCGTCCGCTACACCGATGACGGTCCCCCGCCGCTGCGTGAGGTGAGCCTGCGGGTCGAGGAGGGCGAACTGTGCCTGGTCGCCGGCCGTACCGGTGCCGGCAAGTCGACGCTGCTGCGGGCGATCAACGGGCTGGTGCCGCACTTCACCGGCGGCACCCTGTACGGCAGCGTCACCGTCGACGGTCGGGACACCCGCCGGCACCCGCCCCGCGATCTCGCCGACGTCGTCGGTGTGGTCGGTCAGGACCCGCTGTCCGGGTTCGTCACCGACACCGTCGAAGAAGAGTTGGCGTACGGCATGGAGCAGTTGGCCCTGCCGGCGGCGGTGATGCGTAAGCGGGTGGAGGAGACCCTCGACCTGCTCGGCATCGCCGAGCTGCGGCACCGGCCGCTGCGGACGTTGTCCGGTGGGCAGCAGCAGCGGGTCGCGATCGGCGCGGTCCTCACCAGCCACCCCCGGGTGCTGGTGCTCGACGAACCCACCTCCGCCCTGGACCCCACCGCCGCCGAGGATGTCCTCGCCGCCGTCACCCGGCTGGTGCACGACCTGGGCGTGACCGTGGTGCTTGCCGAACACCGTCTGGAACGGGTCGTGCAGTACGCCGACCGGCTGCTCTACCTGCCCGGCGACGGCCGGGTGGTCGACGGGGAGCCGGCGACGGTGCTGGCCGGTGTCGACCTCGCACCACCGCTGGTCGAGCTGGGCCGGCTGGCCGGGTGGACGCCGCTGCCGCTGTCGGTCCGCGACGCCCGCCGACAGGCCGGTTTCCTGCGTCGACGGCTCGCCGGCACGGCACCTCCCGACCCGACGTCGACCCCGGATACTCCCCCGGTGCTGGCCGCCCGGAAGGTCGTCGTGCGGTATCCGGGCACGGTGGCCGTGGCCGGCGTCGACCTCGACCTGCATCGCGGCCGGGTCGTCGCGTTGATGGGTCGCAACGGATCCGGTAAGTCGAGCCTGCTCTGGGCGGTGCAGGGCAGCGGCCCGCGGCACCGGGGCACCGTCACCGTCGATGCCGGTGAGGGGCGGAGTCCTGTCGATCCGAAGCAGCTGTCGGCTGGCCAGGCCCGCCGGCACGTCGGACTCGTCCCGCAGACCCCGGGAGACCTGCTCTACCTGGAGACGGTGGACAGCGAGTGCCACCAGGCCGATCGGGAGACCGGCGCGGCGGCCGGCACCTGCCGCGCCCTGCTCGACCGGCTCACCCCCGGTCTGCCCGGCGACCGGCACCCCCGTGACCTGTCCGAGGGGCAACGGCTGGCGCTCGTACTCGCGGTGCAGCTCACCGCCGCCCCACCGGTGGTCCTGCTCGACGAGCCGACCCGAGGTCTGGACTATCTCGCCAAGCGACAGTTCGTGGACCTGGTTCGCGGGCTGGCCGCGGCCGACCGGGCGGTGGTGGTCGCGACGCACGACGTCGAGCTTGTCGCGATCCTCGCCGACCGGGTGATCGTGATGGCCGACGGGGACATCGTGGCCGACGGCACCACGGCCGAGGTGATGCTCGCCTCACCGGCGTTCGCCCCACAGGTGGCCAAGGTCCTCGCCCCGGCGCCGTGGCTGACGGTCGAGCAGGTCACCGCCGCGCTGGGTCCGCCCCGGGAGCCGGCATGAGTGTGCTGCGGGTCGCGCCGCGCACCGCCGTGGTGCTGGCCCTCGCCTCCGCCGCCGCGTTGGCGACCTTCACCTGGCCGTTCTTCATTCCCGCGCATCCGGAGGGCACCGCCCGCACCGGGGAAGCCCCGCTGGTCTTCCTCGTCATGCTGCCGGTGCTGGTGGCGCTCGTCCTGGCCGAACTCAGCTCCGGTGGCATCGACAGCAAGGCCCTGGCGATGCTCGGCGTGCTCGCCGCCGTCAACGCCGCGCTGCGCCCCCTGGGCGCCGGCACCGCAGGCATCGAAACCGTGTTCTTCCTGCTCGTCCTCGCCGGTCGGGTCTTCGGGCCGGGTTTCGGTTTTCTCCTCGGTTCGACGTCGCTGTTCGCCTCCGCGCTGCTCACCGCAGGGGTGGGTCCGTGGTTGCCGTTCCAGATGTTGTGCGCCTCCTGGGTGGGTCTCGGTGCTGGTCTGCTCCCCGCGCGGCTGCGCGGCCGGGCTGAGGTTGCCGTCCTGGCCGGGTACGGGGCGTTCGCCGCCTACGGCTACGGCCTGCTGATGAATCTGTGGTTCTGGCCGTTCAGCCTGGGCGCGGACACTCAACTCTCCTACGTCGCCGGTGCGCCGGTGCTGGACAATCTGCACCGCTTCGCTGTGTTCACGGCCGTCACCTCGACGTTCGGCTGGGACACCGGACGAGCCATCACCACCGCCGTGGCGGTCGTGCTGGCCGGCCCGGCGGTGCTCGCCGCGCTGCGGCGGGCCGCCCGGCGGGCCGCGTTCGACGCCCCGGTCACCTTCGCCGCCCCCGTGCTGACACCGGCTCCGTCAACGACCCTGCCGCCACCCGGGACGCCGGTGGCGGCAGCGGAGGGCGTGACGGGTTCCGCCGTAGGCGTGGCCTCACCTACCGGCCGAGGGCGGGATGCGGTGCGACCGGCGGACTGACCTGGCGTGGACAGGCTGTTTCCTGGCGTTGGTTCGCCCGGGCGGAGTCACGTCCGGGCGTCGGCAGAGGGAACCCGGTGGGAATCCGGGACCGCCCCGCAGCGGTGAGTGGGAACGACCGCCGTCATCAGCACTGGGCCCACCGGGGCCTGGGAAGCGACGGCCAGGAGGTGGTTGCGCTGTCATCGGCATCGCGGCTGGCGCCTGAGCTTCCGCCCGGCCGGCACCTCCGTCTCGATCCTGCCGCGAGGTGGGCAGGCATACGCCGCAAGCCCCTCCTGTCAACGGCCAATCGGATTTCCCCGTAGGCGGCCAGTAGTTCTCCCGGGGCGGCCAGGGCCACACCGCGGGCCAGGTTCACCACCACGATGAGCAGCCGCCGGTCGAGCCGGTCGACATAGGCCCCGCTCACCAGAGCGAACAGCAGCCAGGGCAGTTGCTGGGAAAAGGCGGCACCGGCGACCAGCCGGGCATCGTTGCTGACTGACGCGACCAGCAGCGGTCCGGCGGCCATGGTGACACCGTCACCGATGTTCGACACTGCCGAAGCGGTCCACAGCCGGATGAAGTCCGCGCCGAGACGCGCGGATACAAGGGAACGCAAAAGAACTCCTCGAGCCAGATCGGAAACGGTCGGATCCAGGGACCGTCTCGCGGCGAGGAGCACCGCGCCGCCGGGCTACCCGACGGGGATGAGCAATGAGCGGGCGGTCTGCTCTCGCAGCGAAACGACGACCGTCACCATGCCGAGGCGCATCTCATCTCCCATCCGTCACTCAACGTGTTCGATAGACTACCATCGACGCAACATTCGGCCCCCGGGGCGCGGGGAGGCGGTTACCGGCTATGCCTGACCATTGACGGAGGTCGATGCAGAGCCGCCGTGGTCGTCGGTCATCAGGCCGTTCACCGTGACCTCCCGGAAGGAGTCCCAGCCCTCGGCGACATAGACGGTGGCCTGCCAGGCGACCGGCCCGGCCGCGCAGGGCACGTCCACCTCGCCCGCGCCGAACCGGAACGGCATCAGCTGCACCACGGTGGAGAGCATGTGGGCGGTGCCGGTGGGCTGGGTGCAGGTCACCGTCCCGTTCACCTGGATCTCCCGGTCGGAGAGGGCGTAGAAGCTGGTCACCGTGATCTGCGCGGTGGTGGTGACCTGCCGGGCCGGTGGCGCGGGGGCGGCCTGCGCGGGCGGGGCCACGGTCAGACCCGCCGCGAAGACAGCGGCGGTGACCAGCATAACGCGGACGGACCCACGAACCATGACGTCGACTCTCCCGGACTGGTGCGGTACCGACCCGGCGGCGGTTGCCGCCGAGGGGTCCGATTCTCGCAGCACAGTGTCATCATGTGCAATCACAGCGTGACCAGAACGTTGCCATTCCTCGATCACCTTGGATTCACTCCGGTCGCTACCGGGCAGCACAGTGACGGCAGAGCCCGTGTCCGGACGCGAAGGGCGCAGGTCCCAGGCGGCGAAGCGACGTTTGAGCCGGGGTCCGGCCGCCTCGGCGTCGGCGGTGAAGGCGGCGAGGGACGCCCCGGTCGGTGCCCAGCCGCCGCTACAGTACCAACGTCACACCTGGGTCATCCGTCCCGACCGGACAGCGCGGCCACCAGCACCGCGAGGTTGTACTGAGCAGTGGCCAGTTCGGAGAGGACCTCGGTGAGACCAGCCGCGGCGAGGCGGTCGAAGATGTCCACCGCCTCGGTGATAGCGGTCGTCGCTCGAACACCAGGCCACGCCGCCCCAGGCAGTCGGCGTAGGTAGTCAGTCTCCGGGCCAGGTCGCGCAGCCGGTCCGCGGTAAGCGTCCACAACCGGTCCATCGGCTCCTGCGCGGCGAGGAATGCCAGCGAAAGGCGACTGCCCGCAGACAGGTGCATTGCAGTACGCGTCGAGAGCTGCGGCCGACCACACCGTCAGTCTCCGGCCAGATCAGACACATTGACTCGCAGTGCCCGAGAACTGCGGAGAGTAGCGCTTGTCGTGGATGTGTTTAGAAAACTGCCTCGACGGAAGAGAGTAGTCGTCCACATCCATCGAAGGATATGACAGTGATAGACACCCGGCGGCCTACGGCGTTGCTGACGGTCCTCGCCCTGACTGCTACGGCCGCGGTAGCCGGTTGTGGCGGGATCGGTGGCGGCGGAGGCGGCGGGGCGAAGGGTTCCGGGGCACTGACCACGATGGGTTTCGGCCTGTCCGACGAGATCGCGGAGTCCCGTGTCGACACGTTCAGGAAGGCCAACCCGGACGTCAAGCTGACGATCACCGAGGGCAGTTTCGACGAGCAGCAGTTCCTCTCCGCGGTTGCCTCGGGTAATCCGCCGGACCTGGTCTACCTGGATCGGAAGTTGATCGGCACCTACGCCCTCAGTGGTGCGGTCCAGCCGCTGACGGACTGCGTGCGGGAGCACGGCATCGACCTGGGGCAGTACCGGCCGGACGCGCGAGCCCAGGTCACCCTGGACGACACCGTCTACGGCATCCCGGAGTTCTCCAGCGTCCGGGTGCTCTACCTCGACGAGACGGTCCTCACGCAGGCCGGGCTCAGCGCCGACCAGGTCGACGTGGCCGAGTGGGCGACCCTGCCCGCGCTGGCGACCAGGCTGGCCCGGGTGGACGGCGGCAAGGTCACCCGGATCGGCCTGGACCCGAAGGTCCCGGAGTTCCTGCCGATGTGGGTCCGGGCCAACGGCGGTGAGATGATCTCCGCCGACGGCCGGACCGCGAAGCTGGACGATCCATCGGTCATCGAGGCGGTACGGACCGCCACCTCGCTGATCGAGGCGCAGGGCGGCTGGGGGAACGTCAAGTCCTTCCGGGACACTTTCGACCTGTTCGGCGCGAAGAACCCGATCGCGCGACACCAGATCGGGGTGTGGCCGCTGGAGGACTGGTTCCTCAACCAGATCGCGAAGAACTCCCCCGACGTCCCGTTCGTCGTCAAGCCGTTCACCGACCGCCAGGGCAAGCCTCTGACCATGGCCAACGGTCAGGCCTGGGTGATCCCCAAGGGCGCCAAGAACCCGGACGCCGCCTGCGCCTTCGCCAGAACGGTGACCGCCACCGACACCTGGATGGCCGCCGCGAACGCCCGACTGGCGGCCCGAAAGGCGCAGAACCTGCCGTTCACCGGCGTCTGGACCGGCAACGTCACCGCGGACAAGAAGATCTTCGACGAGCTCTACCAGCCCAGCGGCAACACCCGGTTCGACGACGCGGTGCAGGTGATCCGGGCGGCCCAGGACGCCGCGTTCTCGCTGCCGGCATCGCCGGCCGGTGCCGAGTTCGACAAGGCGTGGACCGACGGGGTGAACCGGGTGCTCTCCGGACAGGCGCAGCCGGCCGACGCGATGCGCCGGGCACAGCAGGAGGCCACCGCCGCGCTCGACCGGGCGTCGAAGTAGCAACCGCAGCCATGACCAGCCATACCACCGACGACGCCGGGGACGCTGCCCGCCCCCGGCCGACCAGGCGGCCCCGGATGACGCCGACGGCCCGCCGGGAGGCCCGCTGGGCGTACGTCTTCCTGCTGCCGTGGATCGTCGGGTTCCTGGCCTTCACCGCCGGCCCGATGGTCGCCAGCCTCTGGCTCAGCTTCACCGAGTACGACGTGGTCAACGCCCCCCGGTTCACCGGCTGGGACAACTACCAGCGGCTCGCCGCCGACCCGCAGGTGCTGCGCAGCCTGACCAACACGATCTACTACACCCTGCTGCACGTGCCGTTGACCATGGCGATCTCGCTCGGGCTGGCCGTGCTGCTGCGCCGGGTAGGTCGCTGGCAGGGCTTCTTCCGGACCGTGTTCTACCTGCCGGTGATGACCCCGGCGGTGGCTGTCGGCGTGCTCTTCCTGCTGCTGCTCAACACCCAGAACGGTCTGGTCAACCGGGCGCTGGGCCTGATCGGTGTCGACGGCCCGAGCTGGACCACCGACCCGGACTGGGTGCTGCCCGGCATCGTGCTGATGAGCCTGTGGAGCCTCGGCTCCAGCGTCATCATCTACCTGGCGGCGCTACAGAACGTGCCGCGCGACCTCTACGAAGCGGCTGAACTCGACGGCGCCGGCGGCTGGGCACGGTTCCGTCACGTCACCCTGCCGATGATCTCCGGCGCACTGTTCTTCACGCTGATCGTCAACACCATCGCCGGGCTGCAGATGTTCACCGAGGTCTACACCATGTACTTCGGCAACCGGCAGAACGCCGGCTCCTTCAACAGCGACGCGGCCAGCTTCTACGTCATCCGACTGTTCCAGGAGGCGTTCCAGTTCCTGCACATGGGCTTCGCCTCCGCGATGGCCTGGGCGCTCTTCCTGGTCATCGCGCTGATCACGCTGGTTCAGGTCAGGCTGTCCCGCCGGTTCGTCTACTACGAGGGGGACTCGTGAGCAGCGCGGTGCGCCGGGGCGTACCCGGGCAGGTGCCGGGCGCGACGGGAGAGCACCGGCCGGCGGGTGTCGGGCGGGACGGGCCGCCGTGGTGGGCACGGGCGCTGCGGCTGGTCGCCCTGCTCGGTGCCACGGTACTCTTCGTGGCCCCGTTCGTCTGGCTGGTCGCGGCGTCGCTGCGCCCCCGGGCGTACGTCTTCGACACCGGCTTCCTGCCGGTGCCGTTCGCGCCGGAGAACTACCGGACGGTGTGGCAGGCCGTGCCGCTGGCGCAGTGGCTGGGCAACAGCCTGGTGGTGTCGCTTGCCGCCGCCGCCGCGGTGACCATCTCCAGCGCCTGGGTGGCCTTCGGTTTCGCCTACTTCCGGTTCCCTGGCCGCAACCTGCTCTTCGGGCTGGTGCTGGCCACGATGATGCTGCCGTTCGCGGCGACGATGATCCCCACCTACCTGATCTGGTCGAAGGTGGGGCTGGTCGGCACCCAGGTGCCGCTGTGGGCGGGCAACCTGTTCGGCTCGGCGTTCTACATCTTCCTGATCCGGCAGTTCCTGCTGTCGTTGCCCCGGGAGTACTTCGAGGCCGCCCGGGTCGACGGCGCGAGCTACCCGCAGCTGTTCTGGCGGATGGCCTTCCCGCTGATCCGCCCGGCGCTGCTGGTCGCGTTCGTGTTCGAGTTCAAGGCGAGCTGGACGGACCTGCTCAAACCGCTGATCTACCTGCGCGACGAGCCGCTCTACACCCTGCCGAGAGGGCTGAAGGTGATGGTCGACCGGTTCGGCTACGGCGGTGAGCACCAGCAGTGGGAGGTGCTGCTCGCCGGAACGGTGATCTCCACCGTCCCGATGATCATCCTGTTCTTCCTGGCCCAGCGGCACTTCGTCGAGGGCATCGCGACCACCGGCCGCAAGGGCTGAAGCGGCTCGGAGCCGACGACCTCTCAGACAGGAGAACGGATGCGACGCGGCGGTGCGGTGCTGACTCTGATGATGCTGCTGGTCACGGCCTGTGGCCTGCCGCGAGACACGGCGAACACCCTCGCCGACGTCCGCGACGGGGTGCTGAGGGTAGGTGTCACGGAGAACCCGCCCTGGGTGACGGTGCCCGACGAGGGTCCACCCTCCGGCGCCGAGGTGACGCTGGCCGCCCAGTTGGCTGCGGAGCTGGGGGCCGAGGTCGAGTGGTACCCCGGCTCGGAGTCCGAGCTGATGGCCGCGCTGAAGGACCGTGTCCTCGATGTCGTGGTCGGTGGCCTGGACGCCAAGGCACCATGGACGAAGGAGGCGTCGCTGACCCGACCGTACGTCACGACGCGCACCCTGGTGGCCGCCCCCGCGGGCGTCCGCGTACCCGACGATCTCACCGGACACCGGGTGGCCGTGCGGGGTGGCACCGCCGACGTCGCCGCGCTGACCAGCGAAGGCGCTGTCGTCGTGACCGTGGACGAGGTGACCGGCGCAGAGGGTCTGCCCGTCGTCGTCGGCGAGTGGCGACTGGCCGAACTCGGGCTCACCTCCTCACGGCACGAACTCGGCAGCACCGATCACGTGTGGGCGTTACCACCCGGCGAGAACGCGTGGCAGGTCGAGGTGGAGCGGTTCCTGCTGGCACACTCGCACGCCGACACCATGCGGCTGCTGGTCGAGGCGCAGCGGGCGGAGGCCGCCCGATGAGGATGTACGACCGATTCGAACTCCCCCCGGACAAGGCCGCCCTGCACCGGCGTGCGATCCGACTCGAATGGTGGACCATCGCCTTCTTCGTGGCCGCCGTCATCCTCCTCGCGGTGACCCTCGGGCAGTCGCAGGCGATGAAGGCCGCCTGGATCGAGGACATGCTCGGCCTGGTTCCACCTGCGGCGTTCCTCATCGCCGCCCGGTACCGCAACCGTGCCCCGAACGAACGCTTCCCCTACGGCTACCACCGTTCGGTGAGCGTCGCCTTCCTGGCCGGCTCGGTCGCGCTGCTCGGTCTCGGCGGATACGTCGTCTACGACTCCGCTGTACGACTCATCGCACGGGAACGGCCACCGATCGGCCTCATCGAGGTCTTCGGACAACGGTTCTGGCTCGGCTGGCTGATGATCGCCGTCCTGCTCGCCACCATGGTGCCGGCCATCCTGCTCGGCCACGCCAAGCAACGGATCGCCCGCCAACTCCATGACAAGGTGTTGTTCGCCGACGCCGAGATGAACCGCGCGGACTGGCTCACCGCCGGTGCCGCCATCCTCGGCGTGGCCGGCATCGGTATCGGACTGTGGTGGGCCGACGCCGTCGCCGCGCTGATCATCGGCGGGGACATCGTCCGCGACGGAATCCGGACCACCCGCAGCGCGGTGGCGAACCTGATGGACAACAAACCCCGCGTGGTCGACGGCAACCACGAACACCCGCTGCCCCACCAGTTGCTCACCGCCGTCCGGGACCACAACTGGGTCGTCGACGCATGCCTGCGCCTGCGGGAGGAGGGCCACGTCTTCGTCGGCGAGCTGATCGTGGTGCCCCGGGAAGGCACCGACCGGCTGGTCGAACGGCTGGAAGAGTTGCAGCAGTTCGCCCGCGACTTCGACTGGCGCATCCACGACCTGATCGTCGCACCGGCCCGCCGCCTGGAAGCCTGAGTCCGAGAACCCGGATCCGGCCAGCCGGCACCCGACCGGGGCACGATGCTCACGTCGAGGCCTCCAGCGCGCAGCCGGGACCGCCCGGGTTGTCGGCGTACCGGACCACACGGCGCGGTCCCGCGCGGGGCGGGCGACCGTGCCGGCCCTGTTCGGCGTGCCGGTGAGCGCGCCGCGCCCCGCCGAGTACGTGGCGCGGCAGGCGGCCCGGACGCCGTGAGGCGACCCCGGGCCGCCGCCGGCTCTCCGAGGTGGACGAACGCGACGTCGACGTCCGCCACAGGCGCTGCCGCTGCCGACGTGACACCGACGCCCCGAACGGCAGACAGGAAGACAGGCGCTGTCCGGTGCGCTCTGGCCCATTCCGGCAGCCGCAGGGGCACCCGCCGCGCGGCGGGTGCCCCTGCGGGAAGGAACTCTTGCGGGGTGACTACCGGAAGGTGACGTCACTCCTGTTGACCTTGCAGTTGGCGTCGTTCCAGCCCTCGCCGAGGTAGCTGGGTTCGCTGCCCTTGGGCACACCCTTGTACTTGCCGCAGATGGTGGCCGAGCCGATCACGACCACGCGGGTGATCGTGGCGGTGTCGTTCCAGTTGCTGTTGATGCCGGCGAGCATGTCGATGTCGTCGACCAGGACATTGTCGATACGCACGTGGCGGGTGTACGAGGTGGTGCAGTTGCCGCAGCCGCGGTACAGCTTGCCGGACCCCTTCAGGTAGAAGCCGGAGATGTTGACCGTGCCGTTGCCGTTGTGCTGGAAGGTCTTGTCGCTGCCGCTGCGCGCACCGCCACCGATGACGTACGAGGTACCGCCGTTGGTCTGCTTGAAGGTGGCGGCGTCCTCACCGATGTCGTTCCACCACACGTTACGCAGGGTGCAGGTGCCCTCGCAGTGCACACCGTCGCCGGCCGGCGAACCCAGGATCACGTTCTGCAGCGTCCCCCCATTGGCGATCTTGAAAATCGGATCCTGCGACTCACCCTGCCCACCGTCACCGATGCAGCAGTAGGTCTTCATCCCGCCGTCGAAGGTGCCGGAGACGTTGACCGTGCCGGAGATGCCGACCGAGCCGGCCGACGACGGCCACGCCCCGGTCGGCGTGCCCGGGTTGCCGGTCGGGCCGGACGTCGGACTGCTGGTTGGGCCGGACGTCGGCCCGGTGGTCGGGTTCGATCCGCCGCTGGAGTACGTCTCGAACTCGGCGATCCGCGGGGTGCCGGACGCGCTGGTGATGACGAAGGAGATCTTCTTCAGCGACGTCGCGGAGAAGGTGATGGTGCCCGGGGCGCTGCTGCCGCTGGCCAGGACAGCGCTCGTGTCGTTGTTCTTGAGCTGCCAGCCGCTGATCGAGCCGCCGCCCGAGGCCTGCACGATGACGGCCGAGGACACGGTGGTGGCGCTGCCCCACTTGACCGAGACGGTGCCGGTCGAGCCGGCCGGCGACCAGTAGGTGCCGGTGTTGCCGTCGATGACGTTGCCGTAGCTGGTGCCGCTGGCCTTGCTGGAGCCGTCGGCGCCGGCGCCGAGGCTCAGGTTCGTGGCGGCCGAGGCGCTGGGAATCTGCAGCGCCAGCGTGACGACGGCGCCTGCGACCACGGTGGCACCGCCGGCCAGCCACCGCGAGGCGACTTTGCGTCTCATCTGATTCACCTTTCGGACGGGAGCGCCTGGGACGGGAAAGCGCTTTCCCTTGACGATAGAGAACGGTCGATGATGAGGCAAGGGTCACAGACGACGCATCCAACTCCCACCGCGAGAGAACGCCGACAGCTCCAGCAGTACACAGGCGCAGCGACTCTCGCGCCGCACCGGACCCTCCTCCGGGCGGCGGACCCGGGTCGAGCACGGAGGACCCGGCGACACACCGGCGGGGCACGGATCAGCGCAGCGGTCGACATCGACGGTGGCGGGCTTTTCGCGATTCGAGCGAAAGTACGCCGCGGTTCGACAGAAGCCATGGACAGCGGGATCGAAACAGCTTAATGTCTTCGCCATCACGAGAGTGTTTCGGCGAGGTGAACCGGCGGCGCGGTGACCCATCGCTCCCTCCCCCGCTACGGCATCCGGCGCGACGGCGCGCGCCCCGCCCTGGCAAACACAGGTCAGGAAGGGACGGACAGCCAGTGTCCTCACACGATGGCGCGTTCGGCCGACGGACGACGTCGGTCAGCTCCGCACTGCTCCTCATGGCCACGGCCGGGTTGGTCGCCCTCGCCGACCCGGTCCCCGCCCAGGCCCACACCATCAACCCCACCGACTTCCAGCAGGTCACCCTGGCCAAGGGGGAGCCCGAGGTCGGCGAGCCGATGACCATCGCGGTGCTGCCCGACCGGTCGGTGCTGCACACCGCCCGTAACGGCACGCTGCGGCGCACCGACGCGGCCGGCACCACCACCGTGGTGGGCACGATCCCCGTCTACACCCACGACGAGGAGGGCCTGCAGGGCGTCGGGGTGGATCCGAACTTCACCACCAACCGGCACGTCTACCTGTACTACGCCCCGCCGCTGTCCACCCCCGCCGGGGACGCCCCGGCCACCGGCACGGACTTCTCCGCCTGGCAGGGCGTGAACCGGCTGTCCCGGTTCACCGTCAACGCCAACTGGACGCTGAACACGTCCAGCCAGGTCACCATCCTGGACGTGCCGGCCGACCGGGGCATCTGCTGCCACGTCGGCGGGGACATCGACTTCGACGCGGCCGGGAACCTGTACCTGTCGACCGGCGACGACAGCAACCCGTTCGACTCCGCCGGGTACGCGCCGATCGACGAGCGGACCAACCGTAACCCCGCGTACGACGCGCAGCGCAGCGCGGCCAACAGCAACGACCTGCGCGGCAAGATCCTGCGGATCCGGGTGAACGCGGACGGAAGTTACTCGATCCCGGCCGGGAACATGTTCGCCCCGGGCACCGCGCGGACCCGTCCGGAGATCTACGCGATGGGGTTCCGCAACCCGTTCCGGATGAGCGTGGACAGGGCCACCGGGGTCGTCTACGTCGGCGACTACGGCCCGGACGCCGGCACCACCGGCACCCGCGGCCCCAGTGGACAGGTCGAGTTCAACCGGGTGACCGGGCCGGGCAACTACGGCTGGCCGTACTGCACCGGCACCAACACCGCCACCGAGACGTACGCGGAGTGGGACTTCGCCGCCGGCACCGCCGGGGCCAAGTACAACTGCGCCGGCGGGCCGACCAACAACTCGTTCCGCAACACCGGCCTGCCCACCCTGCCCGCAGCACAGCCGGCCTGGATCCGGTACGCCGGTGACGCCGGCAGCCCGACGGAGTTCGGTAGCGGCTCCGAGTCGCCGATGGCCGGCCCGGTCTACCGGTACAGCGCGTCGAACCCGTCCACCACGAAGTTCCCGCAGTCCTTCGACGGCCAGTTCTTCGCCACCGAGCTGGGCCGGGGCTGGATCAAGCCCATCCACGTCAACGCCGACGGCTCCCGGGGCGCCATCGACGCGTCGTTCCCCTGGAACGGCAAGCAGGTGATGGACTCCGCGTTCGGCCCGGACGGCGCGCTGTACGTCCTCGACTACGGCACCGGCTACTTCAACGGTGACGCCAACTCGGCGCTGTACCGGTACGACTACGTCGCCGGTGACAACCGCGCGCCGACGGCCGTCGCCGCCGCCGACCGGACCTCCGGGGCGGCCCCGCTGACGGTGGCGTTCTCGTCGGCCGGGTCGTCGGACCCGGAGGGCGGGACGCTGACCTACTCGTGGGCGTTCGGTGACGGCACCACCTCCACGGCGGCCAACCCCAGCAAGACGTTCGCCACCAACGGCACCTACGACGTCACCCTGACCGTCCGCGACCCGCAGGGCGCGACCGGCACGGCCAGCGTGCGGATCGGTGTCGGCAACACCGCCCCGACCGTCACCATCACCGGCCCGGCGAACGGTTCGCTGTTCTCCTACGGCGACACGGTGCCGTTCAGCGTCACCGTCACCGACCCCGAGGACGGCACCATCGACTGCGCCAGGGTCAGGATGACCTACGTGCTCGGCCACGACCAGCACGGCCACCAGATCACCGCGAAGAACGGCTGCTCGGGCACGATCACCATCCCGGTCGACGGCGAGCACGACGACGCGGCGAACATCTTCGCGATCTTCGACGCCGAGTACACCGACGCCGGCGGGCTGACCACCCACCGGCAGCACACCCTCCAGCCGCGCAAGCGCCAGGCCGAGCACTTCAAGACCTCCTCCGGGGTGACCATCTACGACAAGGCCCCGGCCGAGGGCGGCAGGACCGTCGGCAGCATCGACAACGGCGACTGGATCGCGTTCGAGCCGTACCGGCTGGACAAGGCCACCACGTTCAGCGCCCGGGTCTCCTCCAACGGCGTTGGCGGCACCCTCCAGGTGCGGACGGGTTCACCCACCGGCACCGTGCTGGGCCAGGCGACCGTCCCGGTCACCGGCGGCTGGGAGACCTTCACCACCGTCACCGGCACCCTCTCCGGCGCACCGGCCAGCACCGGCACGCTCTACCTCACCTTCGCCGGGGGCACCGGGGCACTGTTCGACCTCGACACGTTCACGTTCGTCACCGGCGGCACCGCCGGTACCGGGCCGATCGTCGGGCTCGGCGGCAAGTGCCTCGACGTCCGCAACGCCACCACCGCCGACGGCACCCAGATCCAGATCTACACCTGCAACGGCACCGCCGCACAGACCTGGACGGTCACCCCGAACAGCACCGTCAAGGCACTCGGCAAATGCCTGGACGTCTCCGGCGGGGGCACCACCGACGGCACCAGGATCCAACTCTGGACCTGCAACGGCAGCGGCGCCCAGAACTGGTCGGCGCAGACCGACGGCACCCTGCGCAATCCGCAGTCGGGCAGGTGCCTGGACGTGTCCGACAACAGCGCCACCGACGGCCAGGCCGTCCACCTGTGGACCTGCCTGGCCGCCGCCAACCAGAAGTGGACCCTGCCGTGACCCGGCGCGCGGGGCATCCGGCACCCTCCTCCACCCGTTCGGGAGAGTGACATGCGCAGACTCCTTCGACCCGTCCTCGGCGCGGTGACCGCCGCCGCCGCGGTTCTCGCCGTCCCGACGCCGGCCGGTGCGGCCGACGCCCCGTACGACGTGCTGGTGTTCTCCAAGACCGCCGGGTTCCGGCACGACTCGATCGCCGTCGGCACCCAGGCGATCCGGGAACTCGGCACGGCGAACGGTTTCACCGTGACCGCGACCGAGGACGCGTCCCGGTTCACCACCGCGAACCTGGCCCAGTACGAGGCGGTGGTCTTCCTCAACACCACCGGCGACGTCCTGGACGCCGCACAGCAGGCCGCCTTCGAGTCGTACGTCAACGGTGGCGGCGGGTACGTCGGCGTCCACGCCGCCGCCGACACCGAGTACGGCTGGTCGTACTACGGCAGCCTGGTGGGCGGCTACTTCGCCTCGCACCCGGCCGTCCAGCAGGCGAACGTCCGCGTCGAGAACCGGGCGCACCCGGCCACCGGGGCGCTGCCGCAGACCTGGACCCGTACCGACGAGTGGTACAACTACCAGACCAACCCGCGCGCGGGCGCCCGCGTCCTCGCCACCCTGGACGAGTCGTCGTACTCGGGTGGCGCGATGGGCGGCGACCATCCGATCTCCTGGTGCAAGACGGTCAGCTCCGGCCGGTCGTTCTACACCGGTCTGGGGCACACCCAGGCGTCGTACGCGGAGGCGGCGCTCCGCAGCCACCTGCTCGGCGGCATCCGGTACGCGGCCGGTCGGGCGAAAGCCGACTGCCGTCCGGAGACCGGCTACGTCACCCTCTACAACGGGTCGACGGCCGGCTGGTCGCAGGCCGGTCCGGGCAGCTTCGGCAACGCCGACGCCACCCTCACCTCCGTCGGCGGCATGGGCCTGTACTGGTACAGCGCCAGGCAGTTCACCAACTACTCGCTGAAGCTGGACTGGCAGATGGCCGGCGACGACAACTCGGGCGTCTTCATCGGCTTCCCGCCGTCGACCGACCCCTGGTCGGCGGTCGACAACGGGTACGAGATCCAGATCGACGCCACCGACGCGGCCGACCGCACCACCGGCGCGGTCTACACCTTCCAGTCCGCCGACCTGGCCGCCCGGGACGCCGCCCTGAACCCGCCGGGAGAGTGGAACACCTACGAGTTGCTGGTCGAGGGGGAACGGCTCCAGGTCCTCCTCAACGGGCGGAGGATCAACGACTTCACCAACACCGACCCGGCCCGCTCGCTCGCCGGCCACGTCGGGCTCCAGAACCACGGTACGGGCGACGACGTGTCGTTCCGCAACGTCCGGATCAAGGAGTTGGGCGGCACCCCGCCACCGGGCGGCACCACCACCGTGCAGGCCGAGGCGTTCGGCTCGGCCAACGGGGTCAGCGCGTTCGCCAAGGCCGGGGCCAACGGCGGGCAGACCCTCGGCTACGTCGACCCGGGCGACTGGGCCGCCTACCCCGGTCTCGACCTGACCGGGGTCACCTCGGTGCGCGCCCGGGTGGTCTCCGGTGGTCCGGGCGGCACCATCGGCATCCGGACCGGCTCGGCCACCGGTCCGCTGCTCGGCCAGGTGGCGGTGCCCAACACCGGAAGCTGGACCACGTACGCCGACGTCAGCACCACCCTGGCCGGGGTGCCCACCGGTACGCGGACCGTGTACCTGACCTTCACCGGCTCCGGGACCGGCCTGTTCGACGTGGACGACTTCACCCTGGTCCGGGGCGGAGGTACCCCCGGTACCGGGCCGGTCGTCGGGCTCGGCGGCATGTGTCTGGACGTCCGCAACGCAGCCACCGCCGACGGCACCCAGATCCAGATCTGGACCTGCAACGGCAGCGCCGCCCAGACCTGGTCGGTCACCCCGAACAGCACCGTCAAGGCACTGGGCAAGTGCCTGGACGTCTCGGGTGGGGGTTCCGCCGACGGCACGAAGATCCAACTCTGGACCTGCAACGGCAGCGGCGCGCAGAACTGGTCGGCGCAGGCCGACGGCACCCTGCGCAATCCGCAGTCGGGCAGGTGCCTGGACGTGTCGAACAACAGCGCCACCGACGGCCAGGCCGTGCACCTGTGGACCTGCCTGGCCGCCGCCAACCAGAAGTGGACCCTGCCGTGACCCGGTAGGCGGGCGGCCCGTGCCCCCGCTGTCGGACCGGCGGCGGGGGCACGTCCGGTCCTGCGGGCCGGGACGCCTGCGTACCCGCTGAAAGATCCACGACGGGATCCACGGAATTCTCCCGGTCCATGCGTGCCGTCACCGGCCAGCCGAGACCGGATGGCGAGAGGGCTACGCCTGGTCGGCGTTGCGGGGTCTGGTGGCTTCGGCGGCGGCGAGCCGGCGGACCCGGTCCACCTCCGCCGAGCCGGCGACCTGCCGGGCCACCCGGGCCAGCCAGGCACTCTCCGAGGCCAATGAGGCGTCCACGTCCTGGAACGGGTGCTCGGCACGGTAGTCCCGGCCGTGCGCGTGACCGACGAGGGCGGCGGCGATCACGGCCGCTTCCGCTGCTCGACGAGGTGACCTCGCAACTGGACGCCGCCAACGAAGCCGCCCTGCGCGAGGTGATCCAGGAGGTCTCCCGCCGGACCACCGTGGTCGTGGTCGCGCACCGGCTCTCCACGGTCCTCGCCGCCGACAAGATCGTCGTGCTGGAGAACGGCACGGCCCGTTCCGTGGGTTCGCATCCGGAGCTGGTCCGCACCGATGCGCTCTACGCGAGTCTGGCTGCGGAACAGGCGTTGGTCTGAGGCGGGAGGGCACACCATGGGAGCACAGGCGGCAGCCGGCGGGGTGGACGCGGTGGTGGTCGGCTCCGGCCCGAACGGGCTGGCCGCCGCACTGGTGCTCGCCTCGGCGGGGCTGAACGTCCAGGTTCACGAGGCCGGCGACACCACCGGCGGCGGCACCCGGACCGAGGAGCTGACCCTGCCCGGGTTCCGGCACGACGTCTGCTCGGCGGTGCACCCGATGGCCCTCGCCTCGCCCTTCTTCCGTGCCTTCGACCTGGCCGCGCACGGCGTACGGCTGTCGCAGCCGGAGATCCCGTACGCCCACCCGCTCGACGGGGGGCGGGCGGCGCTGGCCTGGCGGGACCTGGACCGCACCGCCGAGGGGCTGGGTCGCGACGGGGCGGCCTGGCGGTCCCTGCTCGGGCCGCTGGTCCGACGATGGTCGGGCGTGGTCGACACGGCCATGTCCGACCTGCGCCGGGTGCCCCGCGACCCGCTCGCCGCACTGCTGCTTGGGCTCCGCACCCTGGAACAGGGCACCCCGGCCGCGGCGGCCCGGTTCCGCACCGAGGAGGCGGCCGCGCTGCTGGCCGGGGTCGCCGCGCACGCGATCGCCCCACCGCGCCGGCTCGCCCCGGCCGGGGCCGGCCTGCTGCTGGCCACCCTCGGCCACGCGGTCGGCTGGCCGGTCCCCGCGGGTGGCAGCTGGGCGATCACCGACGCGATGGTGACCCGGCTACGGCACCTCGGCGGCCGGGTGGTCACCGGCAGCCGGATCGACGACCTGGCCCAACTGCCGCCGGCCCGCACGGTCCTGCTCGACGTCTCCCCCGCCGGCCTGCTGCGCATCGCCGGCGACCGGCTACCCGCCGGCTACGCGCGCAGTCTGCGTTCCTTCCGGTACGGCGGGGCCGCCTGCAAGGTCGACTTCGCGCTCTCCGGGCCGGTGCCGTGGGCGGAGCCGGCATGCGCCCGCGCGGGCACCCTGCACCTGGTCGGCGGCCACCAAGGCCCGGACCGCCGAAACCGCTGTGGTACGCGGCCGGCACCCGCAACGCCCGTACGTGCTCGCGGTGCAGCCCGGCGTGGTCGATCCGAGCCGGGCGCCCGCCGGCAACCAGGTGCTCTGGACGTACGCGCACGTGCCGAACGGCTCCCCGCGCGACGTCAGCGACCAGATCGTCGCCCAGGTGGAACGCTTCGCGCCCGGCTTCCGGGACCTGATCCTGGCCACCCACGTGGTGCCGGCGGCGCAGGCCAGCGCGCACAACCCGAACTACGTCGGCGGGGACATCTCCGGCGGGGCGGTCACCGGGTGGCAGCTGGTGATGCGGCCGGCGGCCCGCTGGGATCCGTACCGGACCCCGCTGCCCGGCGTGTACCTCTGCTCGGCCTCCACCCCACCCGGCCCGGCCGTGCACGGCATGTCCGGAGTGCACGCCGCCGGCCGCGCCCTGCGGCAGCACTTCGGCATCCGGACCGACCCCCTCGACCTGATCCGCGGCGGACACTGAGCGATCCGGGCGACGGCGGCCGCGTCGGGCGGCATCGATCGGCGCGGTGTGCGGGACGTCGGGTCAGCTCCGCTTGCGGCTCGCGATCTCGTCAGCGAGCTGCCGTACCCGGGCGGGGTCCGCGTCCCGGGCAAGGGCGACGTAGTGGTCCATGACGGCCGGTCGGTAACGCACCGGCAACGTCTGTCCCGGGGCGAGTCGGGTGAGCTCGGTGATCGTGAGGTCCTCGTCCGCGACACCGCGGAACGAGATGCCGTCGGCGGTCTCCACGTCGAGCATCAGGACCACGCGTGGCCTGCCGTCGCCGCCGACCTCCCGCCAGTCGACGAGAACACCGAGCGCCAGTACCCCCGTCCGCAGTTCCGCGTTGCGTTTGCGTGCGTCACTGCTCAGGAGCGGGTTCGGGGCGACACCCGGGAAGTCGGGCCCGACGCCGAGCGATTCCCGACTCAGGTCGGGCCTGAGCTGCGCCACCATGTCGTCGAGCTTCTTCTGCCAACCGAACATCCTCACCCCTCACCCCGGTGCCGGAATCTCGGCCTGACGCTCCACCCTCACCATACGTCGTCGCCATCTCCTTCCGGCCTGCGCGTCCCGTCGGATTCACGAGCATGCCCTCGATCAACGACCACTGCCCACCGCCCGGACGGTATCCGTTCCGGCAACCATCGGGATCATGTCCTCACCGGTGTCGGAGAACCGAACCGGACCGGCACGCCGGGCGGGTACAGCACGCTGACCGGCGGCCCGGTCGGCGTCGGCAGTCCGCCGGCGGTGACCAGTTCGTCGTCGAGGTGCAGCAGCTCGGCCCGGTGCAGCGGCCACCGCGGATGCCAGTTCGACAGGTACAGGGTGCGTCCGTAGGCCCGGGTGTGCAGGCCCCACCGGGCGGTGAGGAAGTGCTCCAGCGGGGTCGACCGGCTCGATCTGCACGTACCCCATTCTCCTGCCGCCTCCGACCGGTCGGACGGTCGGCCGGGTGCGTTCCCGGGCGGCGAGGGACGACGGATTCACCCGCCCGGGAGGAAATCGGCTTGCCTCGTCGGCGGAGGGCACCGCGGATGTCGGCGGGCACCTCACGGCGTGCCCGCCCGCGACAGCGGGGGTACCGGACCGGTCCGGTGCATCGATGTCCGGGCGGGGAACGGGTGTCGGGGATGTCGGGTAGTTGACGCGGCGTAGTCGGGTGTCCGCTAGAGGCGGGTGCGGTGTGAGCGGAGTGTGACATCAGCCGACCCGCCACTGCGAGACGAGGTAGTCATGCCCGTCACTCCGAGCTATCCCGGCGTGTACATCGAGGAAGTCGCGAGTTCCGTCCGTCCCACGATCGGGGTGGCGACCGGGGTGACCGCCTTCGTGGGGTACGTCCGGACCGGACCCGAGCACCGTGCCGTCCGGGTGAACACCTTCGGCGAGTTCGAACGCCGGTTCGGCGGGGTCGACCGGGACTCCGAACTCAGCCTGGCCGTGCAGCAGTTCTTCCGCAACGGCGGGTCCGCCGCCCTGGTCGTGCGGGTGCCCCGGGCCGATGCCCGGGCCGCCTCGGTGACCCTGCTCGACAAGATCGGCGCCGGGGCGAAGTCCGCGCTGCTGCTGGACGCGGCGAGCACCGGCGCGTGGGGCAGCGGGCTGCTCGTCGACGTCGACCACGACGGTGCCGCCGACGCCAAGTCGTTCAACCTGAGTGTTTCCGACACCGCCACCGGCGACACCGAACGGTTCACCGGCCTGTCCGCCGACCCGGCCAGCGCCGCGTACGCGGTGGCCCTGCTCAACGACCCGGACCGGGGTTCGGCGCTGGTCCGGGCGCGGGGCGGGGCCGCCGGGGCCGGCCGGCCGGTGCCCAGCGGCACGGTCGGCGCGGCGCTCGGCACGCCCACGGTGGACGACGCGAAGAACTACCGGCTGACCGTGCAGCCGGACCGGCCCACCAAACCGGACCCGAACGACCCCACCAAGACCGTGCCGGCGGTCGCCGCGGTGACCGTCACCGTGCTGGAGAAGGGCGAACGGCTGCCGTCCTCCCCCGCCGGGGTGGCCGCGCTGCTGCAACGGAAGGTCAACACCGCGCTCGGCGCCGCCGACGGCGCGGCCGGCCTGCGGGTACGGGTGGTCCCCACCGCCGCCGGTGGGCTGCGCCTGCTCGGCGACGTGGACGCGGTGGTCGCCCCGGCGGCCGTGGACGCCGCCTTCACCGTGGCGGGGGTCGCCCCCGCCGGTGACGTGGCCGACGGCGCGGCCCTGCTGGGTCTGTCCGGTGCCACCACCAACGTGGGCCGGTTCAGTCCGGTGGGCGCCAAGCGGCTCGGTCAGGGCGACCTGGTCACCGGATCCGACGGCACCACCCTGCCCGGCACCGCCGCGCTGATCGGCAGCGAGGCGGCCTACTCCGGCATCTACGCGCTGCTCAAGACCGACCTGTTCAACCTGCTCTGCATCCCCGACGCCACCCGCGCCCGGCCCGGTGACCCCGGGGTCGTCGACACCGGGCTGGACCCGGAGGCGGTCTGGTCGGCCGCCTACGACGTCTGCGAGCGTCGCCGGGCGGTCCTGCTGGTCGACCCGCCGCCCGGGGTGGACGACCCGGACCGCGCGCTGGACTGGATCAACCAGCTCGGGGTCAAGGGGCCCAACGCGGTGGCGCACTTCCCCCGGCTGCGCGTCCCCGACCCCACCGACGGGTTCCGGCCCCGTACCGTCGCCCCCGGCGGCACCCTCGCCGGCCTGTACGCCCGCCAGGACACCGAACGGGGCGTGTGGAAGGCGCCGGCCGGCACCGAGGCGCAGCTGCGCGGGGTGACCAGCCTGGTGTATCCGCTGACCGACGCCGAGAACGGGGTGCTCAACCCGTTGGGGCTCAACTGTCTGCGCACCTTCCCGGTGATCGGCACGGTCAACTGGGGCGCCCGCACCACGGCCGGCGCGGACGTGCAGGCCAGCCAGTGGAAGTACACCCCGGTGCGGCGGCTCGCGCTGTACATCGAGGAGAGCGTCTTCCGGGGCACCCAGTGGGCCGTCTTCGAGCCGAACGACGAGCCGCTCTGGTCGCAGCTACGGCTGAACCTGACGTCGTTCATGCAGGACCTGTTCCGCAAGGGCGCGTTCGCCGGGCGCACGCCGCGCGAGGCGTACCTGGTGCGGTGCGACGCGGAGACCACCACCAGCGACGACCGGGACCGCGGTGTGGTCAACGTGGTCGTCGGGTTCGCCCCGCTCAAACCCGCCGAGTTCGTGATCGTGCGGATCCAGCAGCTCGCCGGCCAGAGTCCGTCCTGAGAGGTGTGAGTCATGGTGCAGTTCGCGGTCAACCCGACGCGCTTCGACCCGTACAAGAACTTCAAGTTCCGGGTGAGGTGGGACGGCCGCTACGTGGCCGGGGTCAGCAAGGTCAGCGCGTTGAAGCGGACCACCGAGGTGGTCAAGCACCGCGACGGCGGCAACGCCTCGACCAGTCACAAGTCACCGGGGCGCACCGAGTTCGAGGCGGTCACCCTCGAACGAGGGCTGACCCACGACGCCGAGTTCGCCCAGTGGGCGGGCCGGATCTGGGCGCTGAACGCCGGGCCCGGGTCGGAGGTGTCGCTGGCCGACTTCCGCCGGGACATCACCATCGAGCTGCTCAACGAGGCCGGTCAGGTCGCCCTGTCGTACCGGCTGTTCCGCTGCTGGGTCTCGGAGTACCAGGCGCTGCCGGAGCTGGACGCCAACGCCAACGCGGTGGCGATCGAGCACCTCAAGCTGGAGAACGAGGGTTGGGAACGCGACGAGGCGGTGCCCGAGCCGGCCGAACCCCGGCTCGGGTCGTGAGCGCGGGGCCGCCGCTGACCGAGGTGGAGCTGGTCCACGCCTGGGACCGGGCGCTGGAGCAGCCCGGCGACGTCCGGGGGCTGTCGCTGCTCGGCCGCGCCGACGCCGACCGGCTGCCGGTGGGCGAGGTGACGGCGCTGCTGCTGGCCGTGGCCGGCGGCTGGGCGGGCGGCCGGGTGGCGGCCACCGTGGACTGCCCGTCCTGCGCGGAGCGCCTGGAGGTGACCCTCACCGTCGCCGAGTTGCTGGCCGCCGCGCCCGACCGGGCCACCGCACCGGAGCGCGCCGGTGGGTCGTTCACCCTGAGCTGGCAGGGACACCTGCTCACCCTGCGGCTGCCGACCACCGCCGACCTGGTCGGGGCGGCGCGGGCCGGCGACGCGGCGACGGCCGAACGGTGGCTGTTCGACGCCTGCCTGCTCGACGCCGCCCCGCCGCTGAGCGACCCGGCCGCCGCGCTGCCGGCGGTGTCCGCCGCGCTGGCCGACCGCGACCCGCTCGGCGTCGTCGCGGTCGCGCTGACCTGTCCGGGCTGTGCCGGCACCACCGAGGCGCTGCTGGACGTGCCGGCCTGGGCGTGGCACGCCGCCGACACCCGGGTCCACCGGTTGCTCGACGAGGTGCACCGGCTGGCCCGTGCCTACGGCTGGTCGGAGGCGGAGGTGCTGGGGCTGGGTCCGCACCGGCGGGCCGCGTACCTGGAGCGGGTCCCGTGACCGGCTACCTGGCCGCCCTGGCGGCGCTGGCCGTCGGCACCGCGCCCCGGCTGCGCCCGCGCGGCCACGGCCGGTTCGAGCCGGAGCCGGCCGAGGCGGGCGGCTTCGTGACCGACGACCAGGAGTGGACGGCACCCCAGCCGGTCAGCCGACCGGTCGTCCCGCAGACGACGGAACAGCCGCCGACGCGCCGCCCCCGGGTCGCGGTGCCAGCACCGCCCGCCCCGGCGGGGACACCGGCCGCACCAGCCGCCCGGATACCGGTGCCCGATCCGCCGCCCCCGGTGCCACCGCCCGGGGCCCGTGCCCACCCCCACGCAGGGCCGGACCGCCCGGCCGCCGCGCCGACCCCACCGACGGCGACCCACCCGCCGGCACCCACGCCCCCTCCCGCCTGGGTACCCCCCGCCGCCGCGCCGCCGGGCCGGGTCACCCCGCCCCGACCGCCGACCGTCCCGGCCACGGTGGACCGGCCACCGCAGCCGCCCCGCCGGGACGACCCGGACCGGCCGCCGGCCCGCACCCCCGACCCGCACCCCGTCGTCCCGCCGCCGGCCGTCGCGCCGGTGCTCGTCGGCACCGTGCCGCCTCCCGGGCCGCCCGCTCCACCCGGGTACCGTCCGCCGGTCACCCGGGCCACCGCCCGGACCCCGGATCCGGTCACCGTGCACGTGCACATCGACCGGATCGAGGTACGCCTCACCGGCGACCGGCGGTCCCCGACGACCGCCGTGCCGGTCGCCGCCACCACCCCCACCGTCGCCGCGGGGCCGGCTCCGGAACTGGAGTCGTACCTGCGCGGGCCGGGGGCGACCCGATGAGCACCGGGTACGCCCTGGCCGCCGTCACCGCCGTGCTGCGCGGGCAGCTGATGGCGTACCTGCGGGCCACCGGCGCCTCCTCGGCGGTCGGCGGGGTCTCCGTCTCCGCCGGCCCGCCGGACCGGGTCACCGTCGGCAACCAGGAGGGCAACCAGGTCAACCTGTTCCTGAGCCGGGTGACCCGGAACCCGACCTGGGCCAACCTCGGCCCGCCGCCGCGCAGCACCGGCGGGGACGACGTCGCCGCGCCGCCGCTCGGCGTCGACCTGCACTACGTGGCCAGCGTCTACGGCCACGACCCGTTGACCGGGGAGATCCTGCTCGGTCACCTGCTGGCGATGCTGCACGAGACGCCGGTGCTGACCCGGGCGGCGATCCGCCGGTCGCTCGCCCCCGACCCGCCCGACCCGACGCTGCCCGCCGCGGTCGCCGACTCCCGCCTCGCCGAGCAGGTCGAACTGCTGCGGGTCAGCGTCACCAACAGCCCCGGCGGGGAGGAGAGCTTCCGGCTCTGGTCGGCGTTCAGCGCGCCGTACCGCAGCAGCGTCTTCTTCGACGTGTCGGTGGTGCTGATCGACCCGCTGCGTGGTGCCCGGGAGCCCCTGCCGGTACGCGCGGTGCGCGTCGGCACCGTCGACGTCGACGGCCCCGAGGTCGACCTGGTCCGGGCCGACGGGCCGACCGGCACCCCGGTCACGGCGGGCGCGACCCTGGTGGTGACCGGCCGCAACCTCGCCGGGCCGGACGTCCGGGTCCGGATCGGCACCGCCTCGGCCAGCCCCGCCACCGCCTCGGCCGGCGAGTTGCGGTTGCCGCTGTCCGCCTTCGACCGGCCGGTCGCGGCCGGGGTCCGTGGTCTGGTCGTCACCCACGCGGTGGCGCTCGGTGACCCGCCGGCGCCCCGGCCGGCGATCAGTTCCGACGCGGTGCCGGTCAGCTACCGTCCAACGGCCACCGTCGCCCCCGGCGACGTGGTGGTCGCCTCCAGCCGGACGGTCGACGGGGTGGTGCTGCGTACCGGCACGGTCACCGTCGACGTGGTCCCCGAGGTCGAGGCCGGTCAGCAGGTCACCCTGGGGCTGACCGGGGCCGGTGGCACGGTGCTCGCCGCGCCCGCCGACAACGGGGTGCCGCCCGGCGGGCAGCGCACCGGGCGGATCACCTTCGCCTTCCAGGACCTGCCCGCCGGCAGCTACCTGGCCCGGTTGCGGGTCGACGGGCTGGACAGTCCCCTGCACGCCGACCCGACGGGCCGGTACGACGGCCCCGCCGTGGTGCTGTGATGCCCGCCCCGCGCCCGGCCGCCCGCTGGCCCGGCCCTCCGCCGGCCACCGGGCACGACGACGGGCTGGCCGCCGAGGTGGACCGGATCCAGCTGCTCCTCAAGGGGGAACCGGCACCCGCGCCCGGGGCCGACGGGTCGACGCTGGGCCGGATCGCCACCGGGTTCGGGCTGACCGCCTTCGAACGCGACGTGCTGGTCGCCTCGGTCGCCGGTGAACTGGGCCTGCTGGAACGGCCGGCCACCTTCGCCTGGTGCCTGGACGCCCTGCCCGGCGGGCACTGGGACGCCCTCGCCGCCGACCGTCCACTGCGCGCGGCCCGGCTGGTGGGACTGGGCGAGGGGCCGCTGCCGCACGCCCCGCTCCGGGTCGACGAGCGGATCCTGCACGAACTGCGCGGCGTCGGCCGGCTCGACGAACGGCTAGCGCCCTACCTGGTGGCGTTGCCCCCGCCGCCGGCCGTCCTGCCGGCCAGCCGCCGCCGGGCCGCGCAGCAGCTCTGCGCCGCCTGGCAGACCGGCCGGCGCCCGCTGCGGGTCTGCGGCCCGGACCACGCCGACCGGGTCGACGTGCTGGCGGCGGCCTGCGCGACGGTGGGCCGGGCCGGGCACCGGGTGGCCGCCGCCGACCTGCCCCGCGCGGTGACCGACCGGGACGCCTTCGCCCGGCTGTGGAACCGCGAGGTGGTGCTCGCCGACCCGGTGCTGGTCGTCGAGCTGACCGGTGACGAACCGCCGGACACGAGCGCCGCCGTGGCGCAGCTGCTGGCCCGGCTCGTCGGTGACGTGGTGGTCTGCACCCCCCGTGCCGTCGCCCTCGACGGGGTGACCCCCGGGCCGACGGTGGACCGGCCGACCCGGGCCGAGCAGCGGGCGCTCTGGCGGGAGCTGCTGCCCGGCCGCACCGGGCAGGCCGCCGCCGTGCTGGCCCGCGAGTTCGACCTGGGGCACCGGGAGATCCTGGACGCCACGGCCCCCGCCACCGCCGCCGCCCCCGGTCCGGCCGGCGACCCGGGGGCGCTGGCCCGGGGGCTGGTCCACGAGCGGGTCCGGCGGGACCTGGACGGGTTGGCCGAGCGGATCGACGTGCGGGCCGGGTGGGACGACCTGGTGCTGCCCGCCGCGGCCCTGGCCCAGCTGCGTCAGTTGACCGCCGCCGCGGCCGGCCGGACGCTGCTGGCCGAGCAGGGCTTCGCCGGCCGGACCGGCCGGGGCCTCGGGGTGGCCGCGCTGTTCGCCGGGCCCAGCGGCACCGGCAAGACCCTCGCCGCCGAGGTGGTCGCCGGCGTGCTCGGGCTGGACCTGCACCGGGTGGACCTGGCGACCGTGGTGAGCAAGTGGATCGGCGAGACCGAGAAGCAGCTGCGGCGGATCTTCGACGCCGCCGAACGCGGCGGCACGGTGCTGCTGTTCGACGAGGCCGACGCCCTGTTCGGCCGCCGTTCGGAGGTACGCGACAGCCACGACCGGTACGCCAACATCGAGGTGTCGTACCTGCTGCAACGGATGGAGCAGTACCGGGGGGTGGCGGTGCTGACCACCAACATGCGGACCGCCATCGACCCGGCGTTCCTGCGCCGGCTGCGGGTGGTGGTCCCGTTCGCCCATCCCGGCCCGGTCGAGCGGGCCGGCCTGTGGCGGCGGGCCTTCCCGGCCGGGGTCGCCACCGCCGACCTGGACCTGCCCCGCCTCGCCGCGCTGGACCTCACCGGCGGGGACATCCACACCGTCGCGTTGCGCGCCGCGCTGGTCGCGGCCGGGGAGGGTCACCCGGTCGGGATGCGGCACGTGCTCGACGCGGTCGCCGCCGAGTACGCCAAGCACGACCGGCCCGCCGACCCCGGGTTGTGGTCATGAACGTCGACGTCACGGCCATCGAGGTCGACATCCGCCGGCTGGTCCTCACCGGCGTGGACGGGCCGGTCGACGGCACGCTGGCGGCCGAGGTGGGCCGGCGGCTGAGCCGGCTGGTCGCCGACCGTGGCCTGCCGTCGGCGGGTACCCCGGCCACCGACCCGCCGGCCACCGGCGACCTGCCGACCGTGCTGGCCGAGACGATCTGGACCCGGCTGGGTCCGCCGGGAGTGGGCCGATGACCACCCCCGGCGGACCCGGTCGGGCCGCCCACCACGCCACCGGCGCGCAGTCGGCCGCCGATCCGGCCGTCGACCGCGCGGCCCGGCCGGCGACGCCCGCCGCACCGCACCGCGACGACGCCCTCGCCACGCTGACCCGCGAGCTGGTCGACCGGTACGCCCCGGCGCTGGGCCTGCGGCCGGACGCCGTGCGGGTGCGCCTCGGCGAGGCGGGCCGTCGGGCCGCCAACCACGGCGCGCGGGGGCTGCTGGCCGACGGCGCGGTGCACCTGGCCCCGGGCTTCGACCCGTCCCGGGCCGCCGGACGGGCCCTGCTGGTGCACGAGCTGGGGCACCTGGCCCAGGCGGACGCCGCACCGGCGTACCCCGGGAGGCGGGCGACCGACCCGGAGGCCGAGGCGCGGGCGCTGGCCGACGCCGCCGCGGCCGGGCGGGCGCTGTGGACGCCGGTGGCGTGGCTGCCGGCCGGTGCGGTCGCCGCCGACACCGGTGCGGTCGCCACCCCGCCGCGACCGGCCACCCCGCCGGCCGCCGACCGGGCACCGGCCGGCGAGGACGGGACGGGGCCGCTGGAGGCGGAGCTGGGCGCGCTGGTGGACCGCCGGTACCGAGCGGAACGGTCCCGGCTGGTCGACCTGCTCGACGGTCTCTGGGTCTCCGGCGACGACGTGCGCGGGTGCCTGAGGATCCTGGACACCCTGCCGTTCGTGGTCGCCCGCAGCCTGGTGCACAGCCTGCCGGCGGCCCGGCGCACCGACCTGGCCGGCAACCTCGACGACGACCACCACCGGGCCTACCCGCGCGCCGCGCTGGCCGCCCTCGGCGGGCAGACCCCCTACCTGCTGCGGCAGCTGGAAGCCGACAACGTGCACGGGTTGGCCACCGACGGGCTCGACCCGGTGCAGCGGCGGACCGCGCTGAACGTGCTGCGGGCGCTGCGCACCAGCGTGCTGCGGGAGCTGCTGGGCGGTGACCGCAAGGCGCACTTCCGGGCGTTGCTGGCCGAACGGCCTCCGGTGGGCAGCGACGCCGACGCCCTGCGGGAGCAGGTCACCGCGCTGCGGGACGCGCAGACCGACGACGCCCGGCTCGACCGGGACACCGAGTTGGGCACGCGGCTGCGCCGCGTCGAACGGCTGATCGGCGACCGGCAGGGCGACGAGGCGCTGCGGCTGCTGGCCGACCTGGCCCCCGCCGCACCCACCGCCGGCACCCCGACCACCACCACGCCGGCCGGCGCCGGACCGCTCGAGCCGGGGCCACGGCTGCGGTACGTGGTCCGCCGGCTCGACGAGGGCGGTCACGTCGACACCCTGCTCGACCACCTGCCGTGGGAGGAGAAGCGGGTCGACGCGCCGCTCGGCCCCCGGCTGCTGGTCGTCCTCGCCGCCCGCCCGGAGCACCGGAACCTGGCCCGGGTGGAGGGGCTGCTGTCGTACGGGCTGTTCGACTGGGCGATCCGCGACCATGAGGCCCGCTTCGCGTACCTGCTGCTGCGCAGCCTCCCGCTGGCCGCCCAGGACCGGTGGCGACGGCTGGACCAGGGCAGCTGGTTCGACCGGCTGGAGGAGAACATCCCCGCCGCCGACGTGCTGGGCGGCGGCTACACCGGGGTCGGCACCCTCGCCGAGCCGTGGGACCGCCGTCGGCGCAGCGCCGGGCAGGTCGACGCCGAACGGCTCGTCGCCGACGTCCACCGGGTGGTGCAGGGCGGGTTGGACGGGGTGAACGCCGTGGAGCTGGTCCGCCGGCTGATCGGCTACGACCGGCCCACCGGCGCGACCACCGGCCCGGACGCCCAGGGGCGGGAGGCGCTGCGGACCGCCGTGCACCGGTTGGACGCGCTGCGCGACCTGGACCGCATCCTCGCCGCGCTGCCGGACGCGTACCTGACCCACGAGAGGTGGCGGGCCGAGCTGCTCGACCTGCTCGCGCTGCGCGACCCGGCGCACCTGGAGCGGCAGGCCCGCGGCCTGCTGGCGATCGGGCTGACCGACTGGGCGGTGAACCCCCGGGAGGCGTGGCTGGCCTTCCAGCTGGTGCGCAGCCTGCCGGTGGCCGACCAGACCCGGCTGGCCGCCGACGACCCGGACCGGTGGGCCCGGATGCAGTCCGGGATGACCCCGCAGATGCGGGCCTCCCTCGCCGTCACCGCGATCACCGGTCCGCGCCGCGCCGAGGCCCGCGACCAGCTCCGCGACCGGCTGCGCGACGACCGGATCTGGCGGGCCGGGCGGGTCACCGAGCTGCGCTCGCTGATCATCCAGGCGTACGCGCTGGACGACCGGCGGTGGGTGTTCCTGCGCTCCCGCGAGGTCCGCGCGGACCTGCTGCCCGACCTGGCGACCCTGGTCGCGGAGCTGCGGCTCTACCACGCCACCCGAAGGCCCTCGTTCGAGCCGGAGGCGCTGCGCACCGACGGCCTGCCGACCGTGGTGGGTGACCTGGCCCGGCTGGTCGCGGTCGGGCTGAAGCTGCTGTTCCTCAGCCGCACCGGGTTGAGCCTGTTCACCGACGAGGTGACCGTCGACGAGTTCGACCTGCACGACGCCCAGTGGATCAGCGGCGACCTGGGCGGCGCCCGGCTGCGCGACACCGACCGGGAGCGCACCAACCGGCTGTCGCTGTCGGTGGACGCCCGGCAGGGGGTGCTGCGGGTCCGGCTGCCCCGGCTGGAACTCGACGGGGTGAACCGCACCTTCACCGGCAGTTCGCTGCGGACCGGCCGGGTCACCCTGACCGACCTGGACATCGTCGCGTCGTTCTCCGACCGGGGCTACGACCGGCCGGTCGGCGCGCAGGCCGGGATGGGTTCGTTGAGCGTCGCCGACGTGGTGTACGCCAGCGACGGGCTGCCCGGCGGACTGCTCGGTCTGAGCCGGTTCGGGCTGTCCACGCTGGCCTTCCGGGCCGGGGCCACCGGGCAGGAGAACCTGACCGAACCGGGCCGGCAGGGCTGGGTCGGCATCCCCATCATCGATCCGCTGATCCACCTGCTGCACAACGTCATCTCGTTCTACGGCGGGCTGCCGTTCCTGTCCAAGATCAGCGACGCGCTGCTGGCCCCGTACACCGCCGGAGCGCCCTTCCTGGCCCAGCAGTTCACCTCGCTGACCGCCGGGGAGATCTTCACCCCGCTGGCCAACGCCACGATCGGCCTGCTCACCGACGGGGTGTTCCGTCCACCCCGCACGGTCGGCGAGCGGGTCACCGACGCGGTGGAGATGATGCACTCGCTGCGGGTCAGCTTCTCCAGCGCCACCGCCGAAGGGCTCTCCTTCGCCGGCCTGCAACAGGTCGGCCGGATCGAGGTGGGACGCACCCTGATCGGGGTGGCCACCAGCCTGCCGGCCCGGCTGCGCGCCGAACAGGAGTCGCTGCGGCTGCGGCGCGACGCCGCCCCGCCGACGGACCGCACCGCCCTCGACGAGCGGCTCCGCACGGTCGACAGCCTGCTCGCCGAGCTGGAGCCGGCGGAGCGGGAACTGCACCGGTTGGAGGCCCGGCACCGCTGGCACGCCGAGTCGCTGTCCCAGGCCGAACGTCGCCGGCTGGTCGAACTGTCCGACCGGCTCCGCCAGTCCGTCGGCGGCGCGATCGACGTCGGCGGCATCCGGGTCACCGGGCTGACCGGCCGGGTCGAGGCCGCCGGCGTGGAGATCGATCCGATCCACGCCGAGGCGTCCCTGCCGTCGCGCGCCGGGGAGTACCTGCCCGACGACGAGCTGATCACCCGGTTCCGCCGCGACCGCCGGCCCACCGACGCCGCGACGACGGCCCGGGGCAGCACCGGGTCGGCCACCCTCGCCGGGGTACGGCTGCTACCCGGCCCGACCGGCGCACCGGCGCTGCGGCTCACCGCCGGTGCCCTGCCCACCCGGGCCGACATCACCGCCCAGCTCGCCGCGCTGCCCGACGAACCGCGGTGGGCGGACCGGCGGGCCGAGCTGACCCGCTGGCTGACCGACCTGGACCGGTTGCGGGAGCTGGAGTCGCTGGCCGCCGAGCCGGTCGACCCCGCCGGCCGCCCCCTGCCGCGACACCGCACCCGCGCCCAGGAGCAGGAGCTCCAGCTGCTGCGGGAACGGGCCGGCCGGTACTTCGGCGTCACCGCCGGCGGGCTGACCGTCGGCGGGCTCGACGTCACCCTGGACCCGGCCACCCTCGGGGTGGAGGTACGGCTGGCCGAGCTGACCGCCACCGACGTCCGCGCCGGGGCCACCGCCGTGGAACGGCTGGCGGCGTCCCGACTGCGGGTGCGCGCCGACCTCGACACCGTCGGCGGCGGCCGGCTCCCCGCCGAGCTGGCCGGCCCGGCCACCGCCCAGGGGTTGCCGGTCGGCCGGACCGCCGTCGGTTTCGGCGTCGGCGAGCTGGCGGTGACCGGGTTCTCCGGCCCCGGCATGCAGGCCCGACGGATCGCCTTCACCGCGCCGGCCCGCGCCGACGGCACACCCGGCACCGCGATCCACGGCCGGGTGCTGCCCGACGGCGACGACCTGCGCCTACCCGACCTGGTGGTGGAACAGACCGAACTGACCGGGCTGGCCATGAGCTCCCCCGGCCGCAGCCTCTACTCCCGGGGCAGCACCCGGATCGGCCGGATGAGCCTCGATGTGCGGGTTCGCACCGGCGTGACCGCCACCGGCCGGCAGGTCCGTGGCGCGCTGGTCCGCAACCTGGTCATCGACCGGATCGACGCCGACCGGATCGGCATGGACGTCACCGACCCGGCACCGGGCATGAGCATCGAGGTGGTCTCCGGCGCGCTGATCGGGGTGCGGCTGCGCGACCTCACCGTGGACCTCAGCGGCGAGGAACTGGCCTACGACGGGCGGTTGACCGTCGGCCAGATCGACCGGCTGCGGTTCAGCGTGATCTCCCGCGCTCTGCAGGGCGGCCCCACCACGATCACCGGCACCGTGGGCGGCCGGCCGACCGCCCCGAACGCCGCCTCGGTCACCGTGGACCTGATCCGGGCCGGGCCGCACCGGGTCGACCCGGTGACCGGCCGGATCGTGAGCGACCCCACCGACAGCCAACACGTCCAGCTCGACGGGCTCACCCTCACCGACACCACCCTGCGGACCCCGGACGGCGCGGTCACCGTGCGCCGGGCCGGGCTGGGTGGCCGGCTGGTCACCGAACGGACCGGCGGGCTGCGCTTCGCAGACGTCGGCCCGGCCCGCATCGAGCTGGGCGCGATCGACTGGCGGGCCGGCGACGGGCGGATCGTGTCCCGGGGGCCGACCGTGCTGGACGGGCTGACCGCCAGCGGGCGCTGGGACAGCACCCCGGAGCAGCGCGACGCCGCCGGCCGGGTCGTCCCGGCCACCGCCGCGCTGCACCTGGAACGGCTGCACATCGCCCGGATCACGGGGCGGGACCTGCGCTACCGCGACGGGGTGCTCGACGTCGGCCTGGGTCGGGCCGAGCCGATCCCGGCGGGTCAGCCGGACCTGCCGCCGCTGGAGATCCTCGACGTGAACCTGCGCGGCCTGCGCTGGTCGGCGGCGGCGGGGGTGACCGCCGGGCGGCTCACCACCGGGGCCACCCGGGTGGAGATCGCCGGCCGGATCGACGCCGCGCTGCATGTCGACGGCGCGTTGTGGGCCGCCCAGCTCACCCTCGCCTTCGGCCGGGGTGGCCGGATCCAGGCCCGGGTGGTCGGCGGTGAGGCCCAGCTCGGCGTCGGCCCCCGCCCGGGCGAGTACGAGCAGCACGTCGGCATCCAGGGGTTGGACACCGGCGTGGTCAGCGTCGGCCCGGACCACATCGAGATCGGCCCGGAGGGACAGCCGGGGCTGAACCTGGCCACCATCTCGGTGGACGCGCTGAACTGGCAGGGCGCGGCGCTCGGCCTGCGGATCCCGTCGGGCGCGGGGGCGATCACCCTGCTCGGCATCAGCGCGCGGGCCCGGGTCGACCTGTACCCGGCCGGCACGCCCGGCGGCCGGTTCCGCCGGTTGCTGCTGCGGGAACTGGTGGTGCAGCAGACCCGGGCCAGCGGGCTGCTGGTCGACCTGCACGACGGCGTCACCATCCGGCTCAACCCGGACATCGAGGCGGTACTCGGGGAACTGCGGCTGGTGCCGGCCGCCGGGCAGGACAGCTTCCTGGTGGAGGCGACCCGCACGGCGGAGGGGATGCGGATCCTCGGCGGCCTACGGATCGGGGCGATCGAGGCGGCCCGGGTCGGCTTCGACATCGGTACGTTCCTGTCCGGCGGCACGGCCGACTTCACCGCCGGTGGGCTCAGCGTCGACTTCCTCGACCACGGCGGGCTGCGGCTCAACCTGGCACAGCCCACCCTGACCGCGATCAGCACCCAGGTCACCGCCGACCCGCGCCGGCAACTGCTGTTCCTCGGCGCCCCGACCGGCCGCCCCGAGTACGGGCTGCGGTTCACCGCGATCGGCTACGAGCAGGACCCGGCCGGACCGGACGGCACGACGGCCCCGGGCAAGCGGATCGCCGTACGCGGTGGTGAGGTGACCGGGCTGAGCTTCGCCGACAGCGGGCTCGGGTTGTACATCTTCGTCGAGCAGGGGCTGCTCGGCGACCTCACCCACGACCTGACCAGCGGGTCGGGGGAACTGCCGTCGCTGGACATCCGTAACGCCCGGTTCGTGCTGGACCTGGCCACCATGCTCGGCGGCGGCTCCCCGATCCCGGCCCCGCCGCCCGCCCGGACCACCAGCGCGCAGCGGCGGGCCGCGCTGGCCGGGAAGTGGGACGCGCTGGTGCGGGTGCTGGACGCCTACCGCATCGGCGAGGTGCTGGACAGCCTCAACGGGCACATCGACTTCGACGTCACCCACGACGGGTTCCTGTGGGGCGAACGGAGCTGGGAGGTCCGGCTGACCCTGCGCGACGGGGCGGTCGACTACCGCCGGCTCACCGGCGCGCTGCCGTGGTGGACCCCGGGCCGGTTCCTCGTCGAGGGCGACGACCTGGTCTACCGGGTGCACCTGCCCAGCTTCGCCGCGGAGGGCGCTCCCCCACCGGACAGCGACATCGACGTCCTGCGGTGGCAGCTCGACACCGGCGAGGTCAGCCAGGCCCGCAGCGCGCACCTGGTCCGGCTCAACCGGCTGCTGCGACCGACCGCCGCCTCCCGCGACGACCTGCTGCACACCATCGCCGACGTGCAGAGCGACGAGCCGTCGACCGGCCCGCCCGGCCTGCTGGCGATCGGCAACGTCGACGTGGACCTGTCGGTCAACAACCCCCGGGAGATCACCCTGCCGCTGGGCGGCAGCAACGAGATCGTGCTGGCCCCCGACGCGCTGGTGCACCTCGCCGTCGGCGGCGGGGTGCGGCGGGCCGCCGGTGGCGTCGGCCGACCGGGCCGGCTGCGGCCGGTGTCGTTGCAGAGCGCCACCGTGGCCCGGGTGAACCTGCTCTTCGACGGGCTCGGCCTGTCCACCGGGCAGATCCGGATCACCGACCTGACCGACTGCACGGTCGACTTCAGCGGGTTGGACCCGCTGCTGATGCAGGGCCGGATCACCCGGGCCGTGGCGGAACGGATCCGCTGGCGGCGTCCCACCTCTGGAGGCACCCCGTGACCAGTCCCCTCAGCCCCCGGCTGCTCCGCGCCGGCCTGGTCGTGCTCGACCCGGACAGCGGACACAGCCGGCGGGTGATCACCCTCCAGTACAACCCGGACTCGTTGACCCGCGGCTTCCAGCTCAAGACCGCCGGGGCCGAGGGCGGGGCGCGGGGCGAGGCGTTACGGATCACCGGCCCGCCGGTGCAGACGCTCACCCTGGAGGCCGACCTCGACGCCGCCGACCAGCTCACCGACCCGGACGCGGTGGAGCTGGGGCTGACCGCCCAGCTCGCCGCCCTGGAATCACTGGCCTACCCCAGCCTGGCCGCGGTGCAGGACGCGGCGGCGCTGCTGGCCGCCGGCACGCTGGAGGTGGTGCCGCCCCCGGCGCCGCTGGTGCTGCTGGCCTTCGGACGACGCCGGCTCTGGCCGGTACGGATCACCGAGCTGACCATCACCGAGGAGGCGTTCGACCCGATGCTGAACCCGATCCGCGCCAAGATCCGACTCGGTCTGCGGGTGCTGACCGTCAACGACGTGGGCACCGACGGCCGGGCCGGTGGCCTGGCCATGGCCGCCCACCAGCAGCTCGAACAGCTCGCCGGACGAGCGCGCGGCGGACGGCTGGCCGACCTCGGCATCGACCGGCTGCCATGAGCGACCCGACCGACAGCGACCCGGCCCTGGTCGCCGCGCAGAGCCGGGTCGCCGAGACCCTCTTCGCCGCCACCGGCGCGGGTGGCATCGGTACGCCCGCCCCCGGCGCGGTCGCCCCGGACAGCCGGTACGCCGCCGTGGGCACCACGGTCACCGTCGACCCGGACACCGGCGAGGAGATCGTGCACCTGCGTCGCCGGTTCGTGCCCCCCGCCGAGCGGCTCGCCACCGCCGGCTGGGAGGCGGTCGCCGACGGGGACCGGGTGGACCTGCTGGCCGGTCGCACGGTCGGTGACCCGACGGCGTTCTGGCAGCTCTGCGACGCCAACGGCGTCTTCGACCCGGCCGAGCTGGAACAGCCGGGCCGGGTGGTCCGGGTGGCCCTGCCCGAGGGGTTCCCGGGAGGTGGCGATGCCTAGCGGGGTGCGGTTGCAGGTGCTGACCGGGCCGTTGACCTTCCGACCGGCCCCGATGGAGCTGGTGGCGGCGGTGCAGGAGGCGCAGGTCACCGAGAACGCCGGCCAGCGCTCGGGGTTCCAGTTGCGCCTCGCGCTGGGCCGCGGGTCGCTGGTGGAACGGATGCTCGCCGACGGCAGCCTCGACCCGCCGACCCGGATGCTGCTGGTGCTGCACCTCGACGGCCGGCCGCAGGTGCTCTCCGACGGGGTGGTCACCCGGCACGACGTGGCCCGCAGCAACGACGCGGGCGCGTCGACGCTGACCCTCACCGGCGTCGACGTCAGCCAGATGATGGACCTGATCGACCTGTCCGACCTGCCGATGCCGATGCCGGCCGAGGCCCGGGTATTGACCCTGCTCGCCCCGTTCGCCGCGTACGGGGTGGTGCCGATGGTGGTGCCCAGCGTCCTGGTGTTCGCGCCGAACCCGGTGCAGCGGATCCCGGCGGTGCGCGGCACCAGCTTCGCGTACGTGTCGCAGCTCGCCGACGAGGTGGGCTACACGTTCTACGTCGAGCCGGGGCCGACCCCGGGGATGAACACCGCCTACTGGGGGCCGGAGGTGCGCGCCGGTCAGCCGCAGCCGGCGTTGACGGTCAACGCCGACGCCGGCGCGAACGTGGAGTCGCTGTCGTTCTCCTTCGACGGGGTGCAGAAGACCGTCTACCTGCTCACCGCGTTCCCCGAGCAGGTACGGGTACCGATCCCGCTGCCGGTGCCGGACGTCAGCCCGCTCAACCCGCCGCTGGGCCGCAAGATCCCACTGCCGCTGTCGTACCGACGGATGAACATCGGACGGTCCAACCCGAGCGGCACCGACGACGCCACCGCCCGGATGGACGTGGTGCAGACCCTCGCCCGGGGCCTGGCCCGCGCCGCCCAGTCGGCGAACGTGATCAGCGGATCCGGGTCGCTGGACGTGCTGCGCTACGGCCGCCTGCTGCGCTGCCGCCGGCTGGTCGGGGTACGCGGCGCCGGCCGCGCCTACGACGGCGAGTACGTGGTGCGCAGCGTGACCACCACCGTCAAGGCCGGCGAGGTCAAGCAGCGGTTCACCCTCGGCCGCAACGCCCAGGTCTCCAGCTCCGGAAGGGCACAACCATGACGACGAGGTACTACGGCAAATATCGCGGCACGGTGGTCAACCACCTCGACCCGTTGCAGCAGGGCCGCATCCAGGTGACCGTCCCCGACGTCACGCTCCCCCCGTCGAGCTGGGCGATGCCCTGCTTCCCGCTGGCCGGCATCCAGGCGGGCATGTTCGCCGTGCCGTTGCCGGGCACCGGGGTGTGGGTGGAGTTCGAGCAGGGCGACGCCGACCATCCGATCTGGACCGGCTGCTGGTACGGCTCCAAGGCGGAGATCCCGGCGCTGGTGTCGTCCGCCCCGCCGCCCACCCCGCCGATCGTGTTGCAGACCCCCGGCCAGGCCACCCTGATGATCTCCGACGCCCCCGGCCCGACCGGCGGCATCCTGCTCAAGACGCTGACCGGGGCGATGATCTCGATCAACGACACCGGGATCATCATCTCCAACGGCAAGGGCGCCTCGGTCACCCTGGTCGGCCCGACCGTGGCGGTCAACCAGACCGCGTTGACGGTGACCTGATGCCCGGCCCGTTGCTGCACGTCGGGGCGGTGCTGACCTGCCCGCACACCGGCCCGGTCACCCCGCAGACCGGCAACGCGCGGGTGCTGGTGGGCGGCCTGCCGGTGGTCACCGCCACCGACGCGTACCCGGTCACCGGGTGCCCGTTCCAGGTGCCGGTGGGCGCGGGCACCAAACCGCAGCCCTGCGTCCAGGTCCGGTGGACCACCCCGGCGGCCCGGGTGCTGGTCAACGGGCAGCCGCCCGTGCTCGCCACCAGCGTCGGGCTTGGGGTCAGCGCGGAGGGCATTCCGCAGGGGCCGCCGACGGTGGCCGGCGTGCAGGTCCGGGCGGTGGCGTCATGACGTACCCGGCGTTCCCGTGGCGGCCGGACAACCGGGGCCGCTCCGGGCTGGCCGGCCCGGAACGGCACGTCGCCGACCTGGTGGAGGCGGTGCTGTTCACCGCGCCCGGCGAGCGGGTCAACCGGCCCGACTTCGGTGCCGGCCTCGGTCAGTTGCTGTTCGCCCCGGTCGACGACGCGGTGGTGGGCACCGCCGAGTTGCAGGCCCGCAGCGCGTTGCAGCGCTGGCTCGGCGAGCTGATCGAGGTCGACGACGTCCGCGTCGACCTGGCCGAGGCGGCGGTGCGGGTGCACGTCGGGTACCGGCTGCGGGCCACCGGCCGGCCGGCGCAGGTGTCGGTGGAGAGGGGCGACGGATGAGCGTGCGGTGCGACGACGACGAGCGCCGGGCCGAGGTGGCCCGGCCCGGCAGCGCGTTCAACGGCATCGACTGGGTCGAGGTGGACGCCGCCGACCAGCGGTTGCTGCACGTCGGGTTCCTGCACCCGCTGCCCGGCCAGCCTGGCCAGGTGCCCGCCGGCCCGGCCCTGGCGGTGGGCAACGTGCTGGTCGACGGCGGGGTCCGGATCACCGGCGTCCGGGTGCTCAGCGTCGCCGCCACCGGCACGGAACTGACCGTCCGGGTGGACCGGGCCGGCGACTTCTCGCCGTACACCCTGCGGCTGGTGCGCTCGGCGGTGGACGACCGGGTGCCGCCCGGTTTCGACCCGGTGCTGTCCGCGCAGACCTTCTCCTTCAAGGCCAACTGCCCCAGCGACCTGGACCCGGCCCCGGCCGCCCCCACCGTGGCGCCGCCCCCGGCGACCACCGCGCCGACCGACTACCTGGCCAAGGACTACGCCGGTTTCCGGCGGCTGATGCTCGACCGGCTCGCCGCCCTGCCCGGCGGGTCCGCACGGCACCCGGCCGACCCGCTGACCACGGTGGTCGAGGCGTTGGCGCACGTCGCCGACCGGCTGTCCTACCGGCAGGACGCCGCCGGCACCGAGGCGTACCTGGGTACCGCCCGCAGCCGGATCTCGGTACGCCGGCACGCCCGGCTGCTCGACTACGCGGTGCACGACGGTTGCGCGGCCCGCGCCTGGCTCAGCGTCCGGGTGGCCGCCGGGTCCGACGTGGAGAGCCGGGGCGTGCCCGCCGGAACCCCGGTGCTGGCCGCCGACCGGGCCACCCCGGCGGTACGGCCCGCCGACGCGACGGCGCTGCTGGCCGGCGGCGCGACCGGCTTCGAGACGCTGACCCCGCTCGCCCCCCGGGCCGCCCGCAACGAGATCGCCCTGTACGTGTGGGGTGGCCGGGACTGCGGCCTGCCCGCCGGCGCGACCCGGGCCACCCTGGTCGACCTGCCCGCCACCGGGCTGGCCGCCGGTGACCTGCTGCTGCTGGAGGAGGTGCTCTCCCCACGGACCGGGCGACACGCCGACGCGGATCCCACCCACCGGCAGGTGGTCCGGCTGGTGTCGGTGCGCCCCACCACCGACCCGGTGACCGGGGTGGCCGTGCTGGAGGTCGAGTGGAGCGCCGCCGACCGGCTGACCTTCGGGCTGACCGTCACCGCCTCCGTCGCCGGCACGGGCACCGGCCACCTGGTGACCTGCGCGGTGGCCCGGGCCAACCTGGTGGCCGTGCAGCACGCCATCGCGGTGTCCGGGCAGCTCCCGGCGGCCGCCGAGCACCGGTGGCGGCCGGTGCTCACCGCCGACCCGGTGGCCGCGGCGGTGCCGTTCCGGACCGACACCCCGGCCAGCCAGGCGCTCGACCAGGATCCCCGCGCCGCGGTGCCGCTGATCCGGCTGGAGACCACCGAGGGCAGCTGGCGGCCCCGCCGGGACCTGCTCAACGCCGACCGTTTCGACCAGGGTTTCGTCCCCGAACGCGAACGCGACGGCCGGGTGACCCTGCGGTTCGGCGACGACGTGTCCGGGCGGCGGCCACCGGCCGGCACGGTCTTCCAGGTCGCCTGGTGGCGCGGCGGCGGCGCGGCCGGCAACCTCGGCCACGACGCGCTGACCACCCTGGTCACCGACCGGGTCGGGCTGCTCGGCGCGACCAACCCGCTGCCCGCCGTCGGCGGCACCGACCCGGAGGACATCGAGCACGCCCGGCAGCACGCCCCGGTCGCCTTCGCCGTCCAGGAACGGGCGGTCACCACCGCCGACTGGGTGGCGGCGGCGCGGCGGCTGCCCGAGGTGGCCAACGCCACCGCCCGGGTCCGCTGGACGGGTTCCTGGTGGACGGTCTTCCTCACCCTCGACCTGGCCGGCGGGCAGCGGCTCACCGACGAACCGGAGCTGGCCCGCCGGCTGGCCGGACGACTCGACCGGTTCCGCGTCGCCGGCTACGACCTGCAACTGCGTGACCCGGTCGACCTGCCGGTGGAGCTGCGGCTGTGGGTGTGTGTCACCCCGGGCGCGTTCCGTTCCGACGTCCGCCGTGCCCTGCTGGACCTCTTCTCCGCCCGCGACCTGCCGGACGGGGCCCGCGGCTTCTTCCACCCCGACCGGTTCAGCTTCGGCACCCCGCTCTACGTCAGCCAGCTGCTGGCCGCCGCGCTCGGTGTCCCCGGGGTCACCGACGTACGGGTCACCGAGCTGCACCCGGTGGGGGTGGCGGCCGGCGGGGAACTGGCCGACCGGGTGCTGCGGGCCGGCGACACCGAGGTGATCCGCCTCGACAACGATCCCAGCGTGCCGGAGCACGGCATCCTGCACCTCGATCTGGTAGGTGGACTGTGACGGCACGAGTGGGCCGGGGGCCGAACCCACCCGGCCGCAGCGGCATCGCCTACCGGCTGGGCCGGCAGGCCGACTTCGCCGCCGACCTGGTGGCCCGGCTGGGAGGCAGGCCGGAGTTGGCCGGGCTGACCACCCGGGAGGTCGACGACCCGGCCGTGGCGCTGCTGCACGCCTGGGCGACCACCCTCGACGTGCTGGCCTTCTACCAGGAGCGGATCGCCAACGAGGGGTTCCTCGGCACCGCCACCGAACGCGGATCGGTGCTGATGCTGGCCCGCGCGATCGGCTACGAGCTGCGCCCCGGGGTGGCCGCGACGACGTGGCTGTCGTTCACCGTCACCGCCACCCCGGGCGCCCCGGACGGAGTGCCGATCCCGGCGGGCAGCCAGGCGCAGAGCGTGCCCGGCCCCGGTGAGCTGCCGCAGGTCTTCGAGACGGTGACGCCGCTGGTGGCCCGCCCGGAGCTGAACGCGGTGGGGCTGCGGGTCACCGCGCCCCGCGCCCCCCGCCCCGGCGACACCACCCTGCACCTGGCCGGCACGGACACCGTCCTCGTCCCGGGCAGCGTGCTGCTGGTGCTGGGCCCCGACTGGTTCGACGTCCGCCGGGTGCGCGCGGCCAGCGCGGTACTGCCGGCGGCGGCCACCGCGCTCGACGGCGGTGCGGTGGTGCCGGCGTACACGGTGGTCGGGTTGGACGCGGCGGTGACCGCCCGGTCGCTCGGCACGGAGCTGCGCCAGCCGGGACGCGAGGTGCAGGTGCACCTGTTGGCGCAGCGGGCGGCGCTGTTCGGGCACCAGGCGCAGCCGTGGTCGGCGCTGCCGGTGGCGCTGCGGGTCGGCGAGCTGAACCCGGGCACCAACCAGGTGCTGCCGGGGGCGTACGCCAACCGCAAGGACTCCTGGGTGGACGCCCCGCTGGGCGCCGACGAGCGGGCACTGCACCTGGACCAGTCGTACCCGTCGGTCATCGCCGGGTCGTGGCTGGTGCTGGAGACCGCCGGGGTGCCGCAGCTGCGCCGGGTCGACGCGGTGGCGGAGCTGCCGGTGGCCGACTTCGGCATCGCCGCCCGCACCACCCGGGTCACCGTCGCCGGCGGCGACTCGAACACCTTCTCCCGGCGCACCACCACCGTGCTCGGCGACAGCCGGCTGCTGCCGCCGGCCGACCCGCCGCTGACCACCCCGCTGGCCGCGACGGCGACCCTGGAGCTGGCCCGGCCGACGCCGGGCCTTGCGCCGGGCCGGCCGCTGGTGCTCACCGGTGTCGACCCGGCCGGCGAGCCGGTCGGCGAGGTGGTGACCGTGCTGCGGGTCCGGGACGCCACCACGGTGGACCTGACGGCGAACGTGGCACGGCGGTACCGGCGCGACAGCGTCCGGGTGCTGGGCAACGTGACGTCGGCGACCCACGGGGAGAGCCGGGCGGAGGTGCTCGGCGGCGGCGACGCGCGGCGGGCGTTCCAGCGGTTCACCCTGCGGCACGTGCCGCTGACCCACGTCCCCGCCGCGACCGCCAGCGGCTCCCGGACCACCCTGGCGGTCTGGGTCGACGGGGTGCGCTGGCAGGAGGTGCCGGCGCTGCTCGGGCAGGCCCCCACCGCCCGGGTCTACACCGTCCGCCGGGCCGACGACGGCACCGTCACGGTCACCTTCGGCGACGGCCTCACCGGTGCCCGGCTGCCCACCGGGCAGGACAACGTGGTGGCCACCTACCGCAGCGGCATCGGGCGGCTCGCGGACCTGGCACCCGGCCGGTTGACCATCCCGCTGTCCCGGCCGCTGGGCCTGATGGAGGTGGACAACCCGGTGCCCGCCGCCGGGGCCGACGACCCGGAGGGGGTGGACCGGGCCCGCCGCAACGCGCCGCTGGCCGTCCGGACCCTGGGCCGGGTCGTCTCACTGGACGACTACGCCGACTTCGCCCGCGCGTTCGCCGGGATCGGCAAGGCCCGCGCGGACCTGGTCTGGGACGACGCCCGGCAGGTCGTCCTGCTCACCGTCGCCGGGCCGGACGGCGCGGAGATCCCGCCGAGCGCCCCGGTCCACGCCGACCTGCTGCGGGCCCTCGACGCCGCCCGCCAGGCGGCGGTGCCGGTGCGGATCCTCGGCCACCACCGGCGGCGGGTGGCGGTGACCGCCCGGCTGCTGCTGTCCCCCGGGCACCGCTTCACGCTGGTCGCGGCCGCCGCCCGCGCCGCGGTGGTCACCGGGCTGAGCTTCGACGCCCGCGACTACGCCCGGCCGGTGCGCGCCAGCGAGGTGCAGGCGTTGCTGCACGGGGTGCCCGGTGTCGCGGCAGTCGTGCTGGAACTGCTGCACGACGCCGAGCAGCCACCGCAGCGCCTCGACGTGATCCCCGCCGCCCCCGGCCGCCGGGTCGGTGACCTGCTGCTCCCCGCCGACCTGCTCACCGTGGACTCCGGTGACGTCACCCTGCTGGAGGCATCGTGAGGGCCGAGGAGATCTGGAACCTGCTGCCGGCCGCCCTGCGCAGCCAGGACGAGGCGGCCGGCGGGGTGCTGCACGCGCTGGTGGAGGTGCTGGCCGAGCAGGCCGCCGCGCTCGACGCCGACATCGACCAGCTCACCGACGACTGGTTCGTGGAGACCTGCGCCGAGTGGGTGGTGCCCTACCTGGGTGAGCTGGTGGGGGCGGGCCGGCTGCATCCACTGGCGGACGGCACCGGGCTGTCCGACCGGGCCCGGGTCGCCGACACCATCCGGTTCCGGCGGCGCAAGGGCACCGCCGCCGCGCTGGAGGAGCTGACCCGCGCCAACACCGGCTGGAGCGCCGCGGTCGTCGAGTTCTTCGAACGGCTGGTGGTCACCCAGCACGTCAACCACGTCCGGTCCGCGCCGGCCACCGCGTCGATCCGGGCCGCCGCGCCGCTGGAGCTGGTCGGTGGGCCGTTCGAGACGGTCTGCCGGACGGTGGACGTGCGGGCCATGGACGCCGGGCAGGGCCGCCCCACCATCGGGCACATCGGCCTGTACGTGTGGCCGCTGCCGTCGTACCGGCTGGACCGGGCCACCGCCGCCCCGGCGGTCGTACCCCCGGACGGCCGGTGGTGGATCGATCCGGTGGGGGTGGGCCGGCAGCTCACCGGCCCGACGGTGACCGAGCCGGACATCGACCACCGGGCCGACGAGGCCAACGTGCCCGGCCCGCTGCGCCGCCGGCCGTTGCGCGACGAGCTGGTGGCGCTCGCCTCCGACACACCGCCCCCACCCGAGCAGCGGCGCTGGTTCCGCGACGACGACCCGTCGTTCGTGGTGTGGATCCAGGCGACGCCGGCCGACGAGCTGCGGCCGGTCCCGCTGGACCTGCTACGGATCTGCGACCTCGCCGGGTGGGAGCTGCCCACCGGTAGCGTGGTGCGGGTCGACCCGGTGCGCGGCCGGGTCACCGTCGCCGCCGGCCGACCGGTGCACCGCCTCGCGCTGTCCTGGTGGTACGCGTTCAGCGCCGACGTCGGTGCCGGCCCGTACCCGCGCCGGGGTGACCTGGGCACGGCGGACGGCCCGGTGGACTGGCAGCTCGCGGTCAGCGTGACCGAGCCGCCGCGCGCCGGGGAGGTGGTCGCCTCGCTCGGCGAGGCGGTGACCGCCTGGCACGACTACCAGGCCGCGCATCCGGGCAGCACCGGCCGGATCGTGGTGCTGGACAGCCACCGGTACCGGGACGACCTGGCGGTACGGGTGGGTCAGGGCAGCCGGTTGAGCGTGCTGGCCGCGCAGTGGCCCCGGCCGCCGGACCGGCCCCGCCGCCAGGGTGACCTCGACCCGGTCGGGGTGCGCCCCTGCCTGCTCGGCGGGGTGACGGTCACCGGTGTCGGCGTCGGGGACCGCCCGGGTGAGCTGGTCGTCGACGGGCTGCTGGTGGTCGGGGCGGTGACCGTCGCCGCGCCCGGTGACGGCGGGCCGGGCCTGGGCCTGGTGGAGCTGCGGCACTGCACCGTCGGCCCGGCGGCGACCGGGCTCACCGTCACCGCCGGCAACGACCGGACCCGGGTGGTGGTGCACCGCTGCGTGACCGGCGCGTTGAGCACCACCGACGGCCCGCTGACCGTGACGGACACGCTGGTGCACGGCCCGGTCGCCGCCGGGCAGGCCGCGGCCGAGCTGGTCGGGGTGACGGTGCTCGGCACCACCGCGGCGCGGGTGCTGACCGCCACCGACTGCCTGTTCGACCAGCCGGTGACGGTGGCCCGCCGGCAGCAGGGATACGTCCGGTTCAGCTACCTGCGCCCGGGGTCGGTCACGCCACGTCGGTACCGCTGCCAACCGGACCTCGCCCAGCAGGCCCACCCCGGCGACCCGGACGTCGCCACCCGGGTCGGCCCGGCGTGGGCGAGCACCCGCTACGGCGACGCCACCTACGGCCGGCTCGCCGCCACCGCCGCCGTCGAGCTGCGCACCGGTGCGGAGTCCGGTGCCGAGCTGGGCGCGTTCCGCCGCGCCCTGACCCCGCAACGCCTCAACAACCTCACCCTCGCGCTGGCGGAGTACCTGCCGCTGGGCCGGGTGGCCGCTGCCCTGCCCGTCCTGCCGACCGGAGGAACCACACCATGAAGGGCGACATCAGCCGCGTCACGTTCGACCAGCGGCGACACGCGACGAGCGTCCGCAAGCAGCAGGGCCGCGTCGACCTGGACGCGGACTGGAACGAACAGCAGGACATCCAGGCGCACCTGCGGGCCACGGCGCTGACCGACGTGGTCGGCCCGGCGGGTGCGCCGCTGGTCGGCGGGGCGTTCGGGTTGACCGGTGGGGCGGATCTCAAGCTGTCGGCGGGCCGGTACTACCTCGACGGGGTGCTCTGCGAGAACGACACCGCGGTCTCCGTGTTCGGCCAGCCGGACCTGCCGGCGACCGGGCCGTTCGTCCGTAGGCTCGACGGTACCTGGCTGGCCGCCGGCGCCCCGGTGCCGCCGGGGGTCTACGCCGCCTGGCTCCAGGTGTGGTCGCAGCACGTGACCGCGATCGAGGACCCGACGCTGCGGGAGGTCGCCCTCGGCGGCCCGGACACCACCACCCGGCTGCGGACCGTGTGGCAGGTGCGGTTGTTGCAGGCCGGGCCGCCGAACACCCCGGTCGGCTGCGCGGACACCCCACCCGGCTGGGCGGACCTCACCGCTGCCTCCACCGGCACCCTCGCGGTCCGCGCCGACCCGACGGGCAGCTCCGGCGGTGACTGCGTGATCCCGACCGGGTCGCCGTACACCGGCTTGGACAACCAGTTCTACCGGGTGGAGATCCTCACCGGTGGGGCTCCCGGGACGGCCGGTTTCGTCTGGTCCCGGGACAACGCCGCCACGGTGGCGACCTGGGAGAGCATCGACGTCGACGTGCTGACCGTGAAGGTGCCCGGCCGGGACGGCAGCGCCGGTTTCACCAACGGCTCCTGGGTGGAGCTGACCGACGACGGTCGGGAACTCAACGGCCTGCCCGGCACGTTGGTGCAGGTCGACCGGGTGGAGGGGGACCGGATCGTGATCCGGCCGGGCACCGCCACCGGCAGCCTCGACCGGGCCGACTTCCCGTCCCGGCCGCGGGTCCGCCGCTGGGACGGCCGGGGCACCGTGCCGGCCGGTGGCGTCGAGCTGGACCTGGAACTCGGCATCAAGATCCGGTTCTCGGCGGTGGGCAGCTTCCGCACCGGCGACTGGTGGTCGTTCCCCGCCCGGTCGGCGCTGCACGACGTCCAGTGGCCTCGGGTCGGCAACACGCCGGTGGCGCAGACCCCGCACGGGCCACGCCGGGCACACGGCCGGATCGGCATCGTGAGCTGGGACGGCAGCCAGTGGAGCGTGCTGCGCGACTGCCGGCCGGTGTTCGCCCCGCTGACCGGCCAGGCCACCCTGAGCCTGCTCGGCGGGGACGGCCAGGAGGCGGTGCCGGTGCCGGCCAACCCGGCGGCCCTGGTGCCGCTCGGCCACGACCTGGTGACCGGGGTGGCCGTCGGCGGCCAGCCGGTCGCCAAGGCCCGGGTCCGGTTCACCGTCACCGGCGGCGCGGGCCGGGTCACCGCCGGGGCGGTCACCGCCACCACCGTCACCGTGGAGACCGGCACCGACGGCCGGGCCCGCTGCGCCTGGCAGCTCGACTCGGCCGCCGCCACCCAGGAGGTCACCGCCCAGCTCCTCGACGAGGCCGGGCAGCCGGCCCACCTGCCGGTGACCTTCACCGCCGCGCTGTCCCGCGCCGACCGGGTGTCGTACGACCCGACCGGGCGGCCGTCGCTGGCCGGGGCGACCACCGTGCAGGCCGCCATCAACCAGCTCGCCGCGTCCGCCACCGGCGGCTGGGCGACCATCACCCTCCGGCCCGGCATCGACTGGGTGCAGGCGCTCAACACCCTGCCCGCCGGCGACGTGCTGGTCTGCTTCGCCCCCGGCCTCTACACCAGCACCGTCCCGGTCACCTTCGCCGGCCGGGCCAACATCCGGCTGCTCGGCAGCGGGCCGGCCAGCCGGGTCCGGGTGCAGAACCAGGAGTTCGCGCTGATGTTCGTCAACTGCGGCACCGTCTCGGTGTCGCACCTGGCGGTGGAGACTCCCGGACCGGCCACCGCCGAGGGACGGCTCGGACCCGTCTCGGCCGTCAACTGCGCCGAGGTGACGATCGAGCACTGCCAGCTCACCGGGGTGGCCGGCGGGTCACCGAAGAGCACCTGCCTGACCGTGCGCAACGACCAGGGCACGCCGCCCGGGAAGGTCCGGGTGCTCGACTCGGACTTCCTCGTCGGCCACGGCCAGCAGGGCGTGCTGCTGGTGAACCCGGACCACGCGGTGATCACCCGGTGCCGGTTCTCCTGTCCGCCCCGACCGGCGTCGCTGACCCTGGCCGAACTGGTCAAGGATGAGAAGTTCCGCAGCCAGCTCGCCACCCAGCTGGTGGGGCGGCTCGTCCTGGACCGCGACGACCGGCTGGAGACGGGCGAGTGGAACACGGTGGTCCGGGTCGGCCGGTGGGCCGTGCGGATGAACTCGATGGTCCCGCAGAGCGAGTGGAAGACCCTCACCACCCTGCGGGCGCCCACCGCCGAGGACCAGCGCACCGCCGACGCCGCCGAGGCGTACGTGCTACGGCTGGCGGACGTGGCCACCGAGGACCCGGCGCAGCTGCCCTCGTACAAGCGGCAACTGGCCTCGCTCAAGGGGCGGCTCGGGCAGAACGCCGGGCGGATCTTCGACACCGACGAGGGTCGCCAGACGCTGCGGGACTACCTGGTCGGTGAGGGGATCGACGTGCGGGAGGCCGACGAGATCGCCCGCGACCGCCGGGAGGTGGCGCTGCCGGTTCCCGGGGCGAGCCTGCGTTTCGACTCCGCGTTGACCCAGGGCGCCTGGGAGGCGGCGGTGGCCGCGTCGCCTCCGTCGCGCCCGGTGCAGACCCCGTCGGCGGCGGCCCGGCACCTGCGCACGGTGGCCGACCGGATCCTGTTGGAACCCGCCTTCGGCGAGAAGTACGCCGGCGCGTACCGGCAGGAGCTGACCGCCGCGGCGGAGGTCTCCGTCGGCGCCTGCGCGGTGGTGATCGGCGGGGGGACGGCGGTGGGCGACGTGGAGGTCTCCGACTGCCGCATCGACCAGGTCGCCGAGGGCGTCCACATCGGGGTCTCCCACCACACGGGGCCGCCGATCCAGGGACGCACCATCCGGGTCACCGGCAACGACATCCACCTCTACAAGGCGTGGTGGCGGGTGCCGAGCACGATCCGGGGCATCAAGATCGGTAGTGTCCGGCACGTGTTCGTCTCGGACAACCGGATCTCGGTGACCGCCGGCACGGGCGTCGGCATCTGGGCCCTGGCCGCCGGCGGCCCGATCATGGCGATCCGCGACAACCTCGTCCAGAACTGCGAGTCGGCGATCCTGTGCAACCCGTTGTGGAGCGGGGCACCGGCGAAGCGGCTGTGGTCGGTCACCGACAACGTCTCGTCGAACGGCGTCATCCAGGTGGGCGGGGGTGCCCGCAGCTCCGGCAACGTCAGTTGAGCTGTCACATCGCCGACTGCGGCGACCCGGCGCGCGGGTCTACGCTTCCGGTGACTGCCACTTTGCGCGGTTGCGGATCACCGATGTGGTCTAGGGGTTCAAATCCCCTGGTAGTCACTGCCGACAGGGCGGGTCCATCCGGACCCGCCCTGTCCCCGTTGCCGGACACCGGCGATCAGTGCACCACCACGACCGCCGAGGGCGGCGGTTCCAGGCCGGCGAGCCGGGACGGTCGCACCACGAGGAACAGCACCGCCAGCGCCGCCACCATGCCACCGGTCACCACCAGCGCCATCGCCACCGCGCCGTTGCCCAGCACCCCCACCATCGGCGCGGCCACCGCGCCGACGCCGAACTGCACGGCACCGAGCAGGGCCGACGCGGTGCCGGCCGCCTCGCCGTGCCGGGACAGCGCCAGCGCCGGGGCGTTCGGCATCGCCAGTCCGGCCGAGCCCAGCACCGCCCAGAGCGCCACCAGCAGGGCGGGCAGCCCGCCGAAGCCGGTCACCGCGAAGGCCAGCAGCGAGAGCCCGGCCAGGGTGCCGATGGTCAGCGAGGTGACGAGAATCCGCTGCGGCGGGTGGCGACGCAGCAGTCGCACGTTGTACTGGGCCGCCCCGATCAGCCCCACCGCGCCCGCCCCGAACGCCAGCCCGAACTGCTGCTCGTCGAGCCCGTACCGTTCCTGGAGGACGAACGACGAGCCGGCCACGTACGCGAACAGCGCCGCCATGGCCAGGCCGGCGACCAGGACGAGCCCCACGAAGACCCGGTCGCGCAGCAGCGAACCGTACAGGCCCACCGTCGTCCCCACGCCGCCACGTTGGCGGTTGCGCGCCGGGAGGGTCTCGGGCAGGCCGACCACGGCCAGCACGACGAGCAGCACGCCGAGGACGGTCAGCGTCACGAAGACGCCCCGCCAGTCCGTCCAGCGCAGCACCCCGCCGCCGAGCGTCGGGGCGAGGATCGGCGCCGCGCCCATCACCAGCAGCAGCCGGGACAGCAGGGTGGCGAAGGCGGTACCGCTGAACAGGTCACGGAGCACCGCCATCGCGACCACCGTGGCGGCGGCGACCCCGAGGCCCTGCACCACCCGCAGGCCGCCGAGGACCACGATGTTGGGGGCGACGACGCAGAGCGCGGACGCCACGATGTGCAGGGCGAGGCCGGCGATCAGCGGGCCGCGTCGTCCGACGGCGTCGGAGAGCGGTCCGATCAGCAGTTGACCGAGGGCCAGCCCGGCGAGCGTGCCGGTGAGGGTCAACTGGACCGCCGCCGAGGTGGTGGCGAGGTCCGCGGCGATGGCGGGCAGCGCCGGCAGGTACATGTCGATGGTCAGCGGGCCGACGGCCAGCAACGAGCCGAGGACGAGGACGAGGCGTACCCGCTGCCCGCCGGTCATCAGCTCACCGGGCGTCGGCGCGACCTTCGCCAGCGGTTCGTGGGCGACACCGGTCATCGGGGAAGCACCGCCCGGTCACGATGTGGTCGGGCGGGGGTCAGGGCGACAGTCACACCTGGCTTCAAATCCGGATCCGCCGGTCTGATTCCCGCTCCGCCGAGAGGTAACGCGGGTCACAGCGGCAGCTCAGGCCTCAGGCCGGGTCCGGGCGACCGTGCCGCCAGTACCCCATGAACGCGACCGCGCGCCGGTCCATGCCCCGTTCGGCGACCAGGTGCCGGCGCAGCGCGCGGATGACCCCGGCCTCGCCGGCCAGCCAGGCATACACCGGTACCGGCGCGGTCGGGGTGGGCACCTCCCAGAGCGGGGTCCGGTCGACGTCGACGTCGACGATCGGCCCGGTGGGGACCACGTGGGTGTCGCACAGCAGGCGTCGCGCCACCGTGGCGACGGCGGGCAGCAGTCGGCTGCCGTGCCCGCCACCGTCGCGGGCCAGCCAGTCGACCGTCACGGCGGACGGGGTGACGACCGGCAGCACGTCGGCCCGGTCCGGCACCTCCAACAGCACGTGTCCCCGGGCGTCGAGGGGCAGGCGTTCCAGGATGGCGCAGATCGCCGGTACGGCGGTCTCGTCACCGGCCAGCAGCAGTTGGCCGGCGGCCGGCGGCCGGAACTCGATGCCGCCGTGGTCACCGTGGTAGCCGGCGTCGGGCCCGAGGAGGCCGGCCTCGTCGCCGGGGCGGGCCCGCAGCGCCCACCGGCCGGCCGCCCCGCTGTCGCCGTGCAGCACCAGGTCGATGTCGACCTCGGCCAGGTGCGGCCGGACCGCCCGGACGGTGTACGTGCGGATGGGGCAGCGCTCGTTCTCGGGCAGTGCCCGCCAGTGGGCGTACCAGTCGACGCCGCCGGGAAGGTGCACGCCGGGTCGGCCGGGCAGCGGCAGCACCAGCTTCATCCGCTGGTCGTAGCCGTTGTCGGCGAACCGGTCGAGGTCCGCACCGGTGAAGGTGACCCGCAGGAAGGACGGGCTGAGCCGACGCGTCGCGCGGACCTGCACGTCGAACAGCCGCCACGGGGCGACGGGCAGGGTCGCGGTGCCGGTGGCGGTGCCGGTGGCGTGGTGGGGCTCCCCGGCCGGGCGAACTCGATCACTAAGCACGTAGGTGAGGCTAACCTAAGCAGAGAGATGAATGGCCACCCGGCCCCCCACACCCCCGATCGGAGGACCCGCCACCCCTGCCGCGACGCGCGGTCAGCCGGCGGCACCACCGGGCCGCCGACCGCCGGGACACCCCGCACCCCGGTCGAGGAACAGCAGCCGGGCGCGCTTGTCGGGCAGGTCGACCAGGGGGCCGGGCACGAAACCGGCCCGGACCAGCCGGTCGACGGCCCGCGCGTTGCGGGCGTCCGGCTCGGCCACGATCCGCAGCCGGGTCGGATCGGTCAGCACGAACGCGAGGAAGGCGTCGAGGAGCACGCCGGTGAAGCCGGGCTCCACACCGCCGTCCGGGGGGCTGATGAGCAGGTGGATGCCGAAGTCGCCGGGGCGCACGTCGTAACACCGTCCGACCGGGTCGGCGGCCGGCTCGTAGGTCTGGAACAGCGCCACCGGCCGACCGTCGCGATGGACCAGGTAGGCGTGATGGGTGGTCAGCGAGTCGAGGTACGTGTAGATCTCGTGGACCCGTTCCCGGCTGGCGTCGCGCATGCCCCAGAACCGGGACCGCTCCCGGGTCACCCAGTCGTGGATCACCTCGACGTCCCGGTCGGGCTCCACCGGCCGGATGGAGATCTCACCGAAACCCTCGACCGGACGCCGGACAGAGGTCGGCACCGCCGTCATGACACTCCTTCCGGGGTCGACCGGGCGACCACCGTCGACCACCGCGCGCCGCCGCCCGACGGGCGTGACGACCTAACCACGCTTTCGCACGGTAGGCAACCGAACACGCCGCGCACCGCCCGACGGGAGCCGGCAGCGGCGAGCCGGCGACGCCGCGTACCCACGGCGGCCCACCCCGACCGGACGCCGGAAGACACCAGGCATTGACGACGACAATTTCCTGTGTCAGCGCTCACACATCGGGCGGACCAGGGAACATTCATCCCGTGAATCGACGGAACAGCCCCGCGAAACAGGGGGTGACACATTGCCATTCGTCGTTGAATAATTGTCTCTGTTGAGCGCCGACACCCGCGCCGCGCCGGCGCTCACCGGAGGGACACTCGTGAAACGTGACCAGGCACCCGTGCTGCCGGGCGACGGCTCCACCGACTACGCCCGTTACATGCGCATCGACGAGTTGCTCGATCTGCAGCGCCGCCCGGAGGAGATGCTGCACCGCGACGAGCTGCTCTTCCAGGTGGTGCACCAGTCCGCCGAATTGTGGCTCAAGCTGGCCGAGGCCGAGCTGACCGCCGCCGTCGCCCGGGTGGTGGCGGCGGACCCGGCGACGGCGGAGGCACTGCTGACCCGCGCCACGCTCGCGGTGCGTCTGGTCACCGACCAGTTGGTGATGTTCCGCCACCTCTCGCCGGTCGACTTCCAGACGATGCAACCGGCGCTGGGCAACGGTTCCGGGGCCGAGTCCCCCGGTTGGCGACGGGTCACCCTGGCGAGCCGGCAGCTCGGCAGGGCGTTCGCCGAGCACCTCGGCAGCCGGGGCGGCCCGCTCGACGGGCTGCCGCCGACCGACCCGACCCGCCGGCTCGCCGACGCGATGGCCGCCTGGGACGAGCAGGTCTCCCAGTGGCGGGCCCACCACTACCAGGTCGCGCTACGGGTCGGCGGGCACGCCGCCGACGGTTCCCCGGGCAGCCCGGCGACGGTGCTCGCCAAGCTCCTCGACCACCGCTTCTTCCCCGAGCTGCGCGCGACCCGGCCGGACGCCGGCCACCCGGCGGCGGCCCATTCCCGCACCGCAGAGGCATGACGAGCCGCGTCACTCGAAGAATTGTCGACGCTGTCCCCGACACATCCCCAGCCGAGGTGCGGTCCGTGCGTGAGCTGACGAGCTGGTCGTCCGGTACGGCCGACCCCGAACAATTCCCATACCACGTGGTGGTCGCCGAATTCAACCGGGTCGGCAAACACTTCGTCGACAGAGAACTCCTGGCCCGGCTGGACCGGATCCGCGGCCAGGTGACCGCCCGGACGCCCGCCGCCCACCGGTTGTCCGCCTTCCTCGACGTGGCCCTGGACAAGTGGGACGCCCGGTACGACTACCGCAGCTACCTGGCCCTGCCCCTGCTCCCCCTGCCCATCACCACCCCCACCCGCCCCCGGGACCAGGTGCCCGCCGGGCCGCACGGACCGGCCGGGCCGGGCGGACGGCACGGACCCGCCCGGCCGGGCGGACGACACGAGCCCGCCGGGGCGGACGGCGGACGGCGCGAGCGCGACCGGCTCCTGGTCGACCTCGTCGCCGACGCCGTCGCCTTCGAGCTGGCCGCCTCGGCCGGCGCCACCGACCTGCTCCCCGAGCAGCGACCGGGGCCGACCCTGGTGACCAAGCGGTGCCGGCTCGCGGTGCGGGCCGCCTTCGCCGCCCTCGCCCGGCTCGGTCTGGCCGCGACGGTCACCGACCCGGACCCGGTCACGGCGGCGGTGGCGCTGCACCGGCTCGCCGTCGCCGACCGGGATCCCGCCCGGGAGCTGGCCCTGCGGCTGAGCATGCTGCCGGTCTACGTCTCCCACGACGAGTACCTGTTCATCCGGGTGCTCCAGGCGTACGAGTGTCTCTTCGCCGGGGTCGCCGAGGAGTTGCGGGCCACCATCACCGACCTGGCCACCGGCCGGCCCCGCCCGGCCGCCGCCCGACTGGCGTACGCCCGGGACCTGATCGGCGGGGCCGGTGCGCTCTTCTCGCTGCTGGCCACCATGCAACCGGCGGCGTTCCGGACGTTCCGCGAGTACACCGAGGGGGCCAGCGCGATCCAGTCCCGCTCCTACAAGCTGATGGAGTCCCTGTGCCGTACCCCCGAGCCGGCCCGGCTCGACTCCACCGCGTACCGGTCCGTGCCGGAGGTGCGGGACCTGGTGCGCGCCGGCCACCCGTCGATCGACCAGGCCTACCGGGCGGCGGTCCGGGACGGCCGGCTCCGCGACGCCGACCACACCCTGGTCCGGCAGCAGATGGCGGCCTTCGCCGAGGCCGTGCTGACCTGGCGACGCACCCACCACCGGCTGGCGGTCCGGATGCTCGGCTCCCGGTCCGGCACCGGCTACACCGAGGGCACCCCCTACCTGGCGGCCGTCCGCTCGGTGCCGGTGTTCACCGCCGTGTCCACCGACCCCCGGCCGACCCCGACCGACCCGATTGGAGGACGCCCCGAGTGAGCGGATCCGACACCCTCCCGGCCCGCTGCCTGGACACCGCCGCACACACCGCCCTGCGCGCCGAGTTCCCGGTGGTCGAGACGTGCGTCTACCTGAACAACAACTCGACCGGCGCGGCACCGCGCGGCGTCGAGCGGGTGCTCGCCGACTACTGGCAGACCCTGCGCGGCTGGCGCGACGAGGTGTGGCAGGACTGGCACGTCGGCCTCGACCGGTACGCCGACTCGGTGGCCGCGCTGCTCGGCGCACCCCCGGGCAGCGTGGTCACCGACGCCAACCTGAGCACCCTGCTGGCCCGGGTGCTCTCCTGCTTCGACTACCGCCCGCCGCGCGACCGGATCGTCACCACCGATCTGGAGTACCCGACGGTGCCGTTCATCGGTGCCGCGTTCCGCCGCTACGGCGCGCGGCTCGACGTGGTCGGCACCGGCGGCCCCCGGTTCGACGAGGACGCCCTCGAAGCCCGCATCGACGAGCGGACGCTGCTGGTCTGCGTACCCCATGCGAGTTTCTCCTCCGGGGCCACCGTCGACCTGGCCCGGCTGGTCGCCCGCGCCCACGCCGTCGGCGCCCTGGTCGTGGTGGACGCCTTCCAGACCGTCGGGGCGGTTCCGCTGGACGTGACCGCGCTCGGCGTCGACGTCGTCCTCGGCGGCGCGCACAAGTGGCTGTGCGGGGCCGGCACCGCCTTCCTCTACGTCCGCCCCGACCTGGCCGAGCGCCTCGAACCGGCGGCGACCGGGTGGCAGGCCGGCGACCGGGCGTTGACCTTCCGGGTGTCGACCGGATGGGCGGCGGGGGCGCAACGCTTCGCCGGCGGCACGCCGTACCCGTTGACCTCGCTGATCTCCCAGGTCGGCCTGGACCTGCTCGCGGGCGTCGGCGTCGGGGCGATCCGGGCGCACTCGCTGGTGCTGACCCAGCGGGTCCTGGACCGGGCGGCGGCGGCCGGCATCCCGGTGGTCAGCCCCACCGACCCGCAGCGCCGGGGCGGGGTGGTGTGTCTGGACGTCCCGGACGGCGAGGCGGTCAAGCGGCGGCTGGCCGCGCGGAACATGATCTGTAGCTGGCGCGGCTGGCTGCGGGTCGGCCCGCACGTCTACAACACCCCCGACGAGGTGGACGCGTTCATGGACGCGCTGGTCGAGGAGCTGGGCCGGTGAGCGTCACCCTGTCGCCGCGGGCGCTGATGAGCCTGCTCGTCAACGGCCCCAAGGCCGTCGACGTGTTGGAGACCGCGCTGACCCTCGGCCTGCTCGACGCGCTGGAACCCGGCCCGGTACGCCTGGACGCGCTGGCCGACCGGTTCGGGGTGCGCCCGCTACGGCTCTACAAGTTCCTCGACTGCCTGGAGAGCCTCGGCTGCGTCACCCGCCTCGAGTCCGGCGACGACATCGCCGGGACCGGCTACCGGGCGGTGCCGGGGCTGCGGGACGCCGTGCTGGCCGTGGTCGGCCCGGACGCGATCGAACGCGACCGGGACCGCTACCCGTGGCGGCTGCTGCACGGCCGGCTCGCCGAGAGCCTGCGCGGCGAGGTCGGGATGACCGACGACGACTTCGCCTGGCCCCCGAAGACCGACGCGCAGACCGCCGACTTCGAGCGCAGCATGGCCGCCGGGCTCGGCCCGGTGATCGAGACGCTGCGCCGGCACGCCGACCTGCTCTGGCCGGACCGGCGACGCCTGCTGGACGTCGGCGGCGGGGACGGCACCCTCGCCGCGCACATCCTCGACACCGCTGCGGGCCTGCGCGCCGACGTGTTCAACCTGCCGCCGGTGGCCCCGCTGGTGGCGGCCACCCGGGTCGACCGGGGTCACCCCGACCGGTTGGGCTTCGTCGGCGGCGACTTCCTGGCCGGGCCGCTGCCGTCGGGCTACGACGCGATGTCGTTCGTCCGGGTGCTGCACGACTGGCCCAACGAGGTCGCCCGGCACCTGGTGGAGCAGGCGTACGCGGCGTTGCCGCCGGGTGGGCTGCTGCTGATCGGTGAGGAGTTCCGCACCCCCGACCGGCTGGCCGTGCAGTTCTTCTGGAGCTACTTCCTGATCGGGGTGGACACCTGTGTGAGCCGGCTGCGGGAGGTCGAGTTCTACACCGGGCTGCTCACCGAGGTCGGCTTCACCCGGGTGGCGGTGCTGCCCGGCGGGTGGGAGCTGGTCACCGCGTACAAACCGGGCTGACCCGCCTGACGCCGGCCCCGACCCGCCGACACCGGGGCGTCAACGCCGGTCCCGACCCGCCGACACCGCCGGCCCGCCCGCGCCGGTCGTCGGCGTGGGCGGGCCGGGCGGGGCCGGGTCAGGGCCGGCGGGCCAGCACGGCGCCGTTGGCGCCGGGAGCCTCGAACGGCACCGTGCGGACGTCGACGAAACCGGCGTCGGCCAGCCATGCGGCGTACTCGGCACCGGAGTAGTTCTTGCCGCCCTCGGTCTCGACGAGCATGTTCATGCCCATCAGGGCGGCCTCCGCCGGACCGGTGCGCTCGTCGTTGAGCAGCAGTTCACTGATGACGATCACGCCGCCGGGCGGCAGCGCGGCGTGGCACCGGGCGAGCAGTGCCCGGTTGGTCGGCTCGTCCCAGTCGTGCAGGATCATGCTGAGCAGGATGACGTCGTGCCCGTCCGGCAGGGCCGGGTCGGCGAGGAAGTCACCGGCGACCGCGTCGATCCGGTCGGTCAGCCCCGCCTCGGCGATCCGTTCCCCGGCCCGGACGCAGACGTGCGGCAGGTCCAGGATGGTCGCCCGCAGCTCCGGCAGGCGCAGGCAGAACTCGATCGGGAACGCCCCCGCGCCACCGCCGACGTCGAGCAGCCGGCGGTGCGCGCCGAAGTCGTACGCGTCGGCCAGCGCGCGGGCGGTGAACCGCGAGGTGGCGAACATGGCGTCCCAGAACTCGGCGACCATCTTCGGGTCGGCGGTGTCGAACAACGAATCCTGCTGCTGCGGATCCCAGGTGAGCGGCCGGTTGCCCCGCAACGCCTCGCCCACCCGGTGCCAGGGCAGGTAGGTACGCAGGTCGGAGTAGCGCACCTGGGCGCCGAAGTAGTACGGCTGCCCCTCGACCAGGAACTGTTCGGCCAGGGCGGAGTTGCGGTAGCCGTCGCCGACCTTCTCCAGCAGGCCGAGCGACGCGCTGGCGGCCAGCAGCAGGTCGGCCGGGCGTTCGTCGAGTCCGAACTCGGCGGCGGCCTCGGCGAGGGTGACGGTGCGCCCGCCGGCCAGCCGGGTGAAGAGGCCGAACTCGACCCCGACAGCGAGGGTCTTGAAGGCCCAGACACCGCCGACGATACGCATGAGAGGAGTGGGAGTGATCACCGGTACATAAAATCATGAATCTTGGTACGACTGAAAGAAACCTTCGGTGTGCCGCGTCCCGACGTCATCCGGTGGCGCACCACCGCCGTCGCCGGGCTTCCCGGGCACAGTGGCGGGCACCGGTCATCATGGGAGAATGATTCGCTTCGTCCTGAACGTCCTCTGGCTCATCCTCGGTGGCGGAATCGTGCTGGCGCTCGGCTACTTCGTCGCGGCGGTGATCTGCTTCGTCCTCGTCATCACCATCCCGTTCGGGGTCGCCTCGCTGCGGCTGGCCGCGTACTCGCTGTGGCCGTTCGGCCGCACCCTGGTCGCCAAGCCGGGGGCCGGGGTGCCGTCCGGGCTGGCGAACGTGCTGTGGGTGCTGCTGGCCGGCTGGTGGCTGGCGCTGTCCCACCTGCTGGCCGGGATCGCGCTCTGCGTCACGATCATCGGCATCCCGTTCGGCATCGCCAACTTCAAGCTGGTCCCGGCGGCGTTCTGGCCGCTCGGCCGCGAGGTCGTCGAGGCCCCCTGACCGACGCAGCCGCCGCCGCGCCGCCGGCCCACCCGCCGGTCGATCCCGGCGGTCAGGCGCGGCGGTCACCCCGCCGCTCCAGCACGGCGGTCACCCCGGCGGTCAGGCGCGACGGTCGGCGTGCAGCCGGTCGAGGTGGGCGGCGAGTTCGTCGGTGATCAGCAGGTCGGTGCGGATCCGGTCGTGCGGGTAGCCGGCCCGGCCGATCATGTGCGCGGCGACCGGCGCGGTGGCCAACTGGAACGCGCCGACCAGCACCAGCGTGGTGACGTCCACCCCGGTCCGCAGCCGCAGCGCGCAGCCGAGCAGCACCAGCAGCAGGCCGAGCACCTGGGGCTTGGCCGCCGCGTGCATCCGGGACAGCAGGTCGGGGAAGCGGACCAGGGCGACCCCGGCGGCCAGGCTGAGCAGCGCGCCGCCCAACAGGCAGGCCGCGGCCACCACGTCCAGCACCGCGTCGACGCTCACCGGTCGTCCCGCCGGCTGGCGAACCGGGCGACGCTGACCGACCCGACGAAGCCGAGGATGGCCAGCACCACGAGGATGGGCAGGGCGGTCGCGTCCCGGCTGTAGGCGGCCTCCGTCGCCACGGCGGCCACCACGATCGCCAGCAGCACGTCGGTGGCGACCGCCCGGTCGAGCACGGACGGCCCCCGGACGATCCGGGCGAGGGTGAGCGCCCCCGCCACCGCCAGCAGCACGGTGACGATCACGGCGACAGCGGTCATGTCGAGGTCCCTTCCATGACGGGGGGTGTGTGCTCGCGGATCAGGCGTTGCTCCTCGGCCGAGCCGATCGCCGCGATCAGCCGGGCCTCCAACTCCAGCACGCCGGTGCGGAAGCGTTCGACCTCGGCGCGGTCGCGTACCCCGAGGACGTGGACGTAGAGGACGCCGGCGTCCCGGTCGACCTCGACGATGAGGCTGCCGGGCACCAGGGACAGCGCCTCGGCGGTCAGGGTCAGGTTGAGGTCGGAGCGGACCCGCAGCGGCACCGCGATGATCGCGCCCAGCGGGGGGTGCCCGAACCGCAGCGCCAGCGCCGCGATCTGGACGCTGGCCACCACCAGGTCGCGCAGGAAGCGCAGGGCGAACCGCAGCAGCGGCAACGGGTGCAACCGCCCGGCGAAGGTCACCGGGGGCAGCGGGAAGACGGTCAGCACCACCAGCCCCACGACCAGCCCGCCGAGCACGTTGGCCCAGCTCAGCGTCCCCCAGAGCAGCACCCAGACGGTGACCAGCACGATCATCGCGACGGCCCGGTTGCGGCGGCGGGCCGCCGGGGTCAACGGCAGGTCCTCGGGATGCTCCGGCGGCGACGGCTCCCCGGCGCGCGGCGACGGCGGCGCACCGGGCGGCGGGTCCGTAGACCGCTGCGACGGCAGCGCGCCGGGTGGCAGATCCGCGGACCGCGGCGACGGCGGCGCTCCGGGTGGCGGGTCCGTGGACCGTGGCGGCGGCGGATCGTGGCTCACGGGGTACCCCCGGGGTAGACGGCCTCGACGTACGGGGTGCGCCGCAGCAGGTCGTCCGCGGCGTCGGAGCTGAGGTCGAACAGCGGCCCGGCCACCACGGTCAGCCCCAGCCCCAGCACCACCAGGGCGACCGTCGGCGCGATCATCAGGCGGGGCAGCATCGCGCCCGGGTGGGCGTCACGGTCCGGCCCCTGGTACGGCTGTTCCACCCCGTCGGTGCGGACGGTGTGCACACTGTCCTGCGGTTCGGGCATCTCCGGGTGCGGACGACGCCAGAACGCCAGGTTCCACACCCGGGCGATGGCGTAGAGGGTGAGCAGGCTGGTCAGCAGCCCACCGGCGACCAGCACCCAGGCCAGCACGCCGCCGTCGTCCACGCCGGCCTGGACCAGGCCGAGCTTGCCGAGGAACCCGGAGAACGGGGGGATCCCGGCCAGGTTCAGCGCGGGCACGAAGAACAGCACGGCGAGCAGCGGCGACAGCCGGGCCAGCCCGCCGAGCCGGTCCAGCGCGGTGCTGCCGCCCCGGCGTTCGACCAGACCGGCGGCGAGGAACAGGGTGGTCTGGATGGTGATGTGGTGCACCACGTAGAAGATCGCGGCGGCCAACCCGAGCGACGAGCTGAGCCCCACCCCGAACAGCATGTAGCCGATGTGACTGATCAGGGTGAACGACAACAGTCGCTTGATGTCGGACTGGGCGACCGCGCCGAGGATGCCGACCAGCATGGTCAACGCCGCCACCACCAGCAGCAGGTCGGCGGTGCGGCCACCGGGGAACAGCAGCGTCTCGGTACGGATGATGGCGTACACGCCAACCTTGGTGAGCAGGCCGGCGAAGACGGCGGTGACCGGCGCGGGCGCGGTCGGGTAGCTGTCGGGCAGCCACGCCGACAGCGGGAAGACCGCCGCCTTGATGCCGAAGGCGAGCAGCAGCATCCCCTGGAGCACCAGCCGCAGGTCGTCGGGGAGGGCGTCGAGCCGGTCGACGAGCTGCGCCAGGTTGAGGGTGCCGGTGGCCGAGTAGACCAGCCCGATCGCGACCAGGAAGATCAGCGACGACAGCAGGCTGACCACGACGTACGTGGTGCCGGCCCGGATCCGGGTCTCGGTGCTGCCCAGGGTGAGCAGCACGTAGCTGGCGACCAGCAGGATCTCGAACCCGACGTAGAGGTTGAACAGGTCGCCGGAGAGGAAGGCGTTGCACACCCCGGCGGTGAGCACCAGGTAGGTGGGGTGGTAGACCGACAGCGGGGTGTCCTCGTGCCCGTCGGCCATGCCCTGCCCGATGGAGTACACCAGCACGCAGAGGGTGACGGCGGCGGACACCACCAGCATCAGCGCGGCGAGCTGGTCGGCGACGAGCACGATGCCCAGCGGGGCGACCCAGCCGCCGACCTCGACGACGAGCGGCCCGTCGATCGAGGAGCGGACCAGCAGGGTGGCCGCCACCGCCACGGTCGCGGTGAGCACGGTGAGGCTGACCCACCGCTGCGCGCGGGGCCGGCTGGCCAGCAGCAGGGTCAGGGCCGCGCCGAGCAGCGGCATCACCACCGGCAGCGGAACGAGGTAGTTCACGCGTCCCTCCCCCGCTCGCCGGCCGCCGCCACCACCGGGGCCGCCGAGGGCCGCCGGCTGTCCGGGTCGGGCCGGCCGTCGTCGAGCTGGTCGTCGGAGTCGGGCTGGTCGGCGTCGTCGGTGCCCGGCCCCTCGTCCCGGTCGGCGAGGTCCATGATCCGGCGGTCCTCCACGTCGTCCTGCACCTCGTCGTGGCCGTTGAGGTGCCAACTGCGGTACGACAGCGCCAGCAGGAACGCGGTCATGCCGAGGGTGATGACGATGGCGGTGAGCACCATCGCCTGGGGCAGCGGGTCGCTCATCTCCCCCTGCTCGGTGGTGCCGACGATCGGCGGGCCGCCGGCCCGGCCCCCGGTGAGCAGCAGCAGGTTCGCGCCGTTGCCGAGCAGGATGACGCCCATCAGCACCCGGGTGAGGCTGCGCTCCAGCAGCAGGGTCACCCCGGCGGCGAACAGCACGCCGACCACCACGATGTAGGTGAGGTTCGGGGTCACACCAGCTCCTTGTCGTGTACGTCGTCGCGGGCGTCCTCCTGCTGGCGGTCCATCTCGGCGCCGAGGCTGCGCAGGATGTCCAGCACCAGGCCCACCACGATCAGGTAGACGCCGACGTCGAAGAAGACCGACGAGACGAAGTGGACCTTGCCGAGTAGGGGCAGGTGCAGGTCGACCACCGCGCTCTGGAGGAACTCCCCGCCCAGCGGCATCGCCACCACTCCGGTGCCGACGGCGAGGAAGAGCCCCGCGCCGAGCACCGCCCCGGCGTCGACCGGCGCGGCGGCGTTGAGTTCCCGGCGGCCGCCGGCCAGGTAGCGCACGGCCAGGGCCAGGCCGGCGACCAGGCCGGCGGCGAACCCGCCCCCGGGGGCGTTGTGGCCGGAGAAGAGCAGGTAGACGGAGAAGAGCACGATGGCGTGGAAGAGCAGCCGGGTGACCACCTGGAGGATCACCGAGTGCCGGTGCGCCTCGAAGCCGGCGGTCAGCCAGCGGGGACCGCCGGTGGTCACCGGTCGGGGGCCGGGGAAGGCACTGCGCCGGTCCAGGTCCCGGGAGCGGCGGAAGATCAGACTGGCCACCCCGGTGGCGGCCACCACCAGCACGGCGATCTCCCCCATGGTGTCCCAGGCCCGGATGTCGACCAGGGTCACGTTGACCACGTTCTTGCCACCGCCGTAGGAGACCGCCTCGTCAGGGAACCGCTCGGAGATGGGGGTGGCCAGCCGGCCGCTCGCCGCCACCCAGGCCATCCCGGACACGACCGCGCCGACGGCGACCCCGATCGCGATCCGGCCGCGCCGGCTGGCCCGGATCGGCCGTTCGGAGAACTTGACCGGCAGCCGGCGCAGCACCAGCACGAACATGACGATGGTGACGGTCTCCACCAGGAACTGGGTCAACGCCAGGTCCGGTGCGCCGTGCAGGACGAACATCAGGGCGGTGCCGTAGCCGGCGACGCCGACCAGGATCATCGCGGTGAGCCGGCGCAGCGCGCGGGCGGCCATCACGGCGGCGACGATCACCAGGGCGGCGACGACGGCCTGCAACGGGGTGTCCCAGGCGCGGAACTGCCGGGGCCACGGTCCCCCGGTGAGTAACGCCCCGCCGGGCAGCGCGACCAGCACCACCAGGATGATCCCGAGATAGAACGGCAGCGAGCCCCGCTGGGTGGCGCCGGTCAGCTCGACCGCGAGCCGGTCCACCCCGGCGACCAGCCGCTCGTAGCCGGCCGCGCCGTCCAGCGGCGTCCACCGGGCCGCCCGCACCCGCCCCCGGTGCAGCAGCAGGAACAGGCCGCCGCCGGCCGCCACCGCGAGGGCGGACAGCCCCAGCGCCGGGGTCAGGCCGTGCCACAGCGCCAGGTGGTAGCCGGCACCGGTGGTGGAGAACCCGTCGGCGTACGGGGCGAGCAGGCCGTCGAGGGCCGGGGCGGCGACGCCGACGGCCAGACCGGCGACGGCGAGCAGGGCCGGGGCGGCGAGGAACGACCGGCCCGCCGGGTGCGGTCCGGCCGCCGGCACACCGGGCTTGCCGGCGAACGCCCCCCACAGGAACCGCAGCGTGTACGCCACCGTCAGCGCCGAGCCGGTCACCACCCCGGCCAGCACCAGCAGGTCCGCCGTACCCCCGTGTTGGAAGGCGTCGAGGGCGGCCTCCTTGGCGACGAAGCCGGCCGTCGGCGGCAGCCCGGCCATCGACGCGGCGGCCAGCACGGCGACCCCGGCCAGCACCGGCGCCCGCCGACCGAGGCCGCTGAGTTCGCGCAGGTCCCGGGTGCCGGTGGTGTGGTCGATGATCCCGACGACGAGGAACAGGGTGGCCTTGAACAGGGCGTGCGCCAGCACCATCGCCGCACCGGCCAGCGCGGCGTCCCGGGTGCCGGCGCCGAGGATCACCATCAGCAGCCCGAGCTGGCTGACCGTGCCGTAGGCGAGGAGCAGCTTCAGGTCGGTCTGGCGCAGCGCCACCCAGCCGCCGAGCAGGAGGGTGGCCAGGCCGGCGACGAGCAGCACCACCCGCCAGGCGGTGACCCCGGCCACGGCGGGGCCGAGCAGGGCGACCAGGAACACCCCGGCCTTGACCATCGCGGCGGCGTGCAGGTAGGCGCTGACCGGGGTGGGCGCGGCCATCGCACCGGGCAGCCAGAAGCTGAACGGCACGATCGCCGATTTGCTGAGCGCGCCGAGCAGGATCAGCATCAGCGCGGTGACCAGGTAACCGCCGCCGGGCAGATCGGGGGCGACGACCGACCAGCGGTAGCTGCCGGCGTGCTGGCCGAGCATCACGAAACCGGCCAGCATGGCCAGCCCGCCCAGGGTGGTGACCAGCAGCGCCTGCATGGCGGCCCGCCGGCTGGCCCGCTTGGCCGGGTCGTACCCGATCAGCAGGTACGAGAAGACGGTGGTGAGTTCCCAGAACACGTAGAGCAGCAGCAGGTCGTCGGAGACGACCAGACCGAGCATCGAGCCGGCGAACGCGACGAAGACCGCGGCGAAGCGGCCCAGCCCGGGGTCGTCGGAGCGGAAGTACCGGGCGCTGTACGCCAGCACCAGCGCGCCGACCCCGCCGACGAGCACCACCATCAGCCAGGACAGGGTGCCCATCCGGAGGGCGAGTTCCAGGCCGATCCGGGGCACCCACGGCCAGGTCTCCACCACCGGCTCACCGGACCGCACCCCACCGGTACGGGTCAGCGCCCAGACCAGCGTGGCGGCCGGGGCCAGCGCGACGGCGTAGAGCGCCCGGCGACCGAATCGGCGTACCAGCCCGGGGGCGACCACGGCTGCCAGGGCGTGGACCGCCACCAGGACCAGCACATACCCTCCTCGAAGATCGGTGTCGGGTCTCCCCCGCCCGCTCGGGGCTGCGTGGGACCGGCGGCACGGGGACGGGCGTCCCCGGGTCGCACGGCCACCGCGACGGTGGCGTAACCCTGGTTGGTCGTTCGGTCTGTCGTGGTGGCCGGTCAGTGACCGGCGAGCACGTCCGCAGCGGAGGTGGTGGCCGCCTCCGTACCCGCGACGGCCACCTCGTCCCCGGCGAGCAGGACGAAGTCGTCACCGGGGGTCGGGACGACCCGGCCGGCGCGGACCACCGCCAGCAGCGACAGCGGCCGGCCGGACAACCCGGTGTCCCGCCAGCGTTTTCCGTCACCGACGCTGTCCACGGCGACGGGTATTCGCACCACGGCGACGCCGGGGAGCTGGCGTTCCAGCTCGGCCAGGTGGTCGACGGTGACCGCCTGGTTGAGCACGGCGGCGACGGCCTGCGCCTCGGACTGGTCGAGCACCAGGGTGCCGAGGGCGGTGTCGCCGTCCTCCGGGTGGTAGATCACGATGTCGCGCCGGCCGCCCGGGTGGGAGATGACGCTGGCCCACTGGCCGTTCGTGGTGGCGAAGCGCTGGCAGAGTCCGACCCCGGGAAGAACCGTCCGTTCGAACCGCATGCCTACCTCCCTCGCCCATCACCGAAGGGGCGTCCGGCCGTTACCGGCCGCGCGCCCCTTCATCCCTATCATGATCAGGGCGTGATCGCCCACCTCCGCCGTCCCGGCGACACGTCGGCGGTGGACACCGATGCCCGTCGTCACCGGGCGTCGGTGCGTTCGGCGGACCGGTGCCGGCTCGCCGGCTCGTCCCGGTCGATGCGCAGTTCCCGTTCCAGTTCGGCGATGACCGCCCGCAGGTCGTCCAGCCGTTGGGTGAGGGCGATCCGGTCCACCTCGTCGGGCACCCCGTCGCCGTCAACGTCGTACCCGGGCGCCAGCCGCTCGGTCATCTCCAGCCGGCGGGCCTCCTCCATCGAGTTGACGATGACCGCGATCAGGATGTTCAGCAACAGGTTCACCGTGATGACCACGTAGCTGACGTAGTAGACGAGGGTCCACGGCGACAGCGCCAGGCCCTGCTCGACCAGATCCGGCAGGGTCTCCAGGGACAGCAGCACGAACAGGGTCAACAGGGACCGGCCGATGTCGCCGTACTGCTCCGGATAGGCCCGGCCGAAGATCAACCAACCGGCCATGCCGTAGACGTAGAGCGTCACCATGGCCAGCGCGAGGAACCCGCCGACACCGGGCAGGCTGCGCCACAACGCGGCCACGATGGTGCGCAGGCCCGGCGAGAACCGCACCAGCCGCAGCACCCGGGCGACCCGGACGACCCGCAGTAGCGCCGAGTCCCCGTGCAGCCCGGGTAGGAAGATCGCCGCGATCACCACCAGGTCGAACACGTTCCACCCGTGCCGGAGGAAGTCCTGCGGCCGGCGACCGTACGCCAGCACCCGGACGGCGATCTCAGCGACGAAGGCGGCCCGGAAACTCAGCTCCAACCAGTGCAGCACCGGCCGGGCCACCCCGAGGTCGGGATAGGTCTCCACCCCGAGCACCGCGGCGTTGGCCATGATGAGCACCACGATCGCCGCCTCGAAGGGACGCGACCGGGAGACCCGGGCACACCAGCCGGCCAGGCCGGACGGGCGGGCGGTCCCGGGATCGGGGGACCGCCGGGGCGCGGGAGGGGACGCGGAGGGCACCGGTCACCCCGTCCCGCGGTGGTACGGGAACAGGGCGGCCATGCCGACACCCTATCGGCCCCACCGGACGGTCACCGACGGTGACGGGTCGGTCGTCCGTCCGCTCCCGGCACAGCGATCTCGTCGCGGATTGAACGACCTGCGCCCCGACTTCGTACATCCGGGGTGAAGGGAGTTGCTCATGAAGCGCATGACCCCGTTGCTCACCCTGCTGACCGGGACGGGCATGGCCGCCGTCCTGTTCGCGATGAGCGCCCAGGCGGCGCCGCGTACGGTCGACCCCCGGACGGCCACGAACGCGGCGGCCTCGCCCGGGGCCGCCGTCGAGTCACCCGCCGTGCCGGCGGAGCCACCACCGGACGCCGCCCCGGCCGAGCCGGCCGCCCCGGCCGAGCCCGCCGAACAGCGGGGCCAGCCCGCCCCGTCGCCGACCTCCACACCGGCCGCCCCACCGGCGGCCGGGGCCGACTCCAACTGGACCGGACGGCTCGACGGCGGCGCCACCATCGCGATCACCGTCACCGACGGCAAGGCGGTGGCGTACGTCTGCGACGGCAAGAAGCTGGAGGTGTGGCTCAACGGCACCGCCGCCGACGGCCGGATGAAGTTGACCGGCAAGAAGGGCGAGGTGCTCACCGGCTCCTTCGGCGACGGTGTCGCCTCCGGCGAGATGGTGGTGGGCCAGCGCCGGTGGAAGTTCACCGCCAAGCAGACCAGCAAGCCCGACCCGGTGCTCTACCGCGCCACCTCGCAGCAGCGTCGCTCCGGTGTCGACGGCGGCTGGATCATGCTGCCCGACGGCAGCCAGATCGGGGTGGTCACCCGCGACGGCGAACCGGTGTCGGCACCGCCGCTGGACCCGGCGTTCGGCACCACCATCCTCGACGGCCGGACCCTCACCGCCGCGCCGGTGACAGCCGACCCGGGGGCCGGTGAATGACGACGGCCCGCCGCAGGTTCGAAACCGACGTGGGACGCGGCCCGGACGACGGTCCGTCGGTCCGGGTCCTGCCCGACCGGGACACGTTCGACCGGGACACGTTCGACCCCCCGCCCATCGTCGCCCCACCCGCCCCGACCGGTGCGCCACCCGCCTCCGTGGTGGTGCCGCTGCTGGTCGGGGCGGCGGTCGCGGTCGCCATCGGGGCGTACGGGCGGGTGCACCAGCCCACCGGGATCGCGGTCAACGTGGCCGGCTTCTCCAGCCCGCAGGCGGTCAAGGTGTGGTTGGGCAGCGGCGCGGCCTTCTTCGCCGTGGTGCAGTTGCTCACCGCGCTGTCGATGTGGGGCCGGCTCGGCGGCTTCTCGCCCTCCTGGGCCGGCGGGCTGCACCGGTGGAGCGGGCGGATCGCGTTCCTGCTGACCGTGCCGGTGGCGGTGCACTGCCTGTACGCGTTGGGTTTCGCCGACTACGACCTGCGGACCCTGGCGCACTCCCTGCTCGGCTGCCTGTTCTTCGGGGTGTTCACCATGAAGATGCTGTCCCTGCCCAAACGGGGGTTGGCCGGTTGGGTGCTGCCGGTGGTCGGCGGGGTGCTCTTCACCGTCCTGATGGGAATCTGGGTGAGCTCGTCGCTGTGGTACTTCACCACCTTCGGGGTGGGCACGTGACCGACGGGCTCGGCACACCGGACGGGTACGCGACACGGGAGAGGAACGACGGGCAGATGTGCGACGAGCGTGGGGCGGGTTGTCCGTCCCGACGGACCGTGCTGGCCGGAGCTGGTGGGGTGGGTGTCGCCGCCCTGCTCAGCGGCTGCCAGACCTACGGCGAGTCGACCGCGCCGACCGCCGCCGGGCAGGGCAGCGCGCCGGCCGCCGCCTCGCCGGACGGGGCGGGCCCGGGCGGGGCCGGGCCGTCCACCGGGGCGAGCGGATCCCCCGCCGGTGGCGGCGAGCAGCCGCCCGCGCCCGCGGCGCTGGCCGCGGTGGCGGACATTCCGGTCGGCGGCGGCAAGATCTTCAAGGCCGAGGGGGTGGTGGTGACCCAACCGGCCGCCGGCACCATCAAGGCGTTCTCGGCGACCTGCACCCACCAGGGGTGCATGGTCACCTCGGTCAAGGACGGCACCATCGTCTGCGGCTGCCACAACAGCGTCTTCGGCATCGCCGACGGCGCGGTGCAGAGCGGCCCGGCCGGTCGGCCGCTGACGCCCCGGGCGGTGACCGTGGACGGTGACGACGTGCGGCTGGCCTGACGCATGAGTCCCGACACCCCCGCGGGGCTGCGGTTCGTCCCGGGCACCCACCCGGGGCGATTCCGTTCTAGTCCAGGATCGCCTCGATCAGGCGCATGGTGCCGTCACGCTCCCAGGTCGACCGGTACCTGCCGACGACCCGGGCGGGTGGGTAGCGCTCCGGCAGGTTCGTCAAGGCGCAGCCGGTACGTCTGTGGTGGTGGATCGCTTCCACGATCAGCCGGCGGTCGTACAGCCGGCTCCGCCGCGGATCGGGGACCGGCAGGATCGCCTCGACCTGCCGCCACTGCTCGTCGGTGATGCCGCCCGGCGTCGACTGCCCGCCCCGCTCGGACTGGCCGGACGGTGGTCGCGGCACCGCGACGGCTGTCGGCGCCTCGACCGGTTCCGGCGGTTCCGGACCGTCCTGCCGGCTCTGTCTGGCCGACAGCCGGGCCCGCGCCGCCGCCGCGATCTGTTCCCGGACCGACAACGGCTGGGCCGGCGGATATCCGGTGAAGTCGGGTTCGAGGGCGGCGGTGAGGGGCTCGCAGGCCTGGCGGAGCTGCTCCCACTGCGGGGCGAGGGCCAGCAGGTGGGCGGTCGCCGGATCGGCGGGCTGCCCCTGCGGCCCGCCGAACGCCTGGAGGCGACCCAGGATCACCGGTTGACGGTGGGCGTACCAGGCCAGGACGCGGGCGAGGGCATCGTGCACCGACGACCGGTACTCCTCCTGGTACGGTCCGGCCAGGTTGAACGCGTACGCCTGCGTGTTGTAGTCGGCAATCCCGGCGGCGAGGTCCGGGCAGTCCGCCAGCACCTGCGGGAACCGGTCGGGGTCCAGGTAGTCCAGCCACCGGGACGTCGGCTGGTCGCCGCCGTCGGGTGCCGCGTCCCCGGGCTGACCGGGCAGGTCCGGTGGCGCGACGGGGCCGGTCAGATACCACTGCCGCAGGTGCTCGTCGCAGGCCGCGGCGAAGTACGGCAGGTACGCCCCGGCGACCTCGACGGCGAGCGCCTCGGCGGCCACCGACCAGAGGGCGAACGTGAACCCGGTGTCCACCGCGAACACCTGCGCCAACCGGGCGACCAGCGCGAACATGTCGTCGATCTGCGCGAACTCCGCGACGAGCGTCGGATCGACCTCCCCGAACGCCACCGCCAGGGGGTGGTCGACCCACGGCGGCCGGACGGTGTCCACCAGCATGACGACGAGGTGGTCCCGGTCCAGTTGCCCACCGGCGTGCTGCTGGAGCAGCGTGATCGTGGCCAGGCTACGGCGCAGCTGGTCGACGCCGGTGTGGGCGGCCTGCTCGTCGGCCCAGGCGTGGAACATGGCCAGGCAGGTGTGGTTCTGCTGGGTCTCGGCCCAGGTGAGGTGCTGGAAGTACGCCGGCTCGTGCTCGGCGATCCAGGCGAAGGTCGTGGCGAACGTGTGTTGCCATGGCGCCGGCTGGACGTCCTGATGCGGTTGCACGCCTGTCTCCCGGTCGGTGGGCGGGTCCGCACCAGCGTGCGCCGGATCTGCCGGTCCGTTCCCCGGTCGCCGGCCGGTCCTGCGGGCAGTCCGGGTTGCCCCTGCGGGCAGCGCGACACCGCCGGTGCCGGGCGCGGCGACGTCGGGACGTATCCCTTGTCTAGAGGTTCGCGTCCAGCCACGCCACCCGTTGGGCCAGCCAGTCCCGTAGGTGGGCGACCTGCCCCTGCCAGGTGTCCGCGGTCGGGGTGACGATGGGGCCGATCTTCTCGGTGGTCAGGTTGGGCCACCGCTGGAAGTTCCGGTCGGCCGCACCGGCCAGTGGCGCGGTGAGCCGGGCGACGCGGGTGTCGAGCTGGGCCGGGGAGAGCGGACCCTGACGCAGCTCGGCCCAGCGGGTGCGCACCGACGCCATGAAGGCGGGGTCCGTCACCAGCCGGTTCATCCAGTTGTTGGGCCTCGGCCACCGCTGCTGCTCGTACTGCCAGCCGGCGGGATCCAGGTTGTCCCCGCCGCCGACGCCGTAGGTGAGGTCGAGATCCCACAGCGGCCCGGCGGTGATCTTGCCGCCCCGGTCCTTGTGGAAGTACGAGCTGCGGGCGTAGGCGTCGAAGTTGCGGGTCAGCTCGTTGAGGAGGAACGAGTCGACGAACGATCCCACGTCGATCCAGGCGGGATAGCCGGTGGTCGGGTCGGCGAAGTGGCGCGACTGCAGCACGTCGTTGAACTGCTGGAGGTGACCGGTGAGCCAGGCCTGCTGCTCCGGGGGCAGCGGCGACGGGTCCACCACCTCCAGGTAGTGCCAGCAGGTCGCGGACCGGCCCGTGCACGGCAGGGTGGGCTCCTCGGCCGTCAACCACTCGAACTTCACGATGTAGCCGCCGGAGATCGCCGGCAGGGTCACGTCGTCGGGGTCGAGTTTCTTGAGGTCGAGCCGGTTCTTCGCATTCTTGATCGTCTCGACGACGAGGTAGACGCCCTGGTAGTCCTCGGCGCCCACCGGCCGGTCGGCGACGTTGTGGTAGAACTCGACGAAGGCGTACCGGGGGGCCGGGAAACCCATCTCGCGGGCCAGGTCGAAGGTCAACGCCTCCCGGATCAACGCCTTGTCGGTGTACGGCCCGCGCAGCACCCAGTCGGATTCGGCGGGCATCCCCAGCACCGGCAGGTCGACGTCGTCGTCCTCGTTGTCGCGGAACTCGACCCGGTAGGGCGCCTTGTCGAACAGGGAACTCGACGTGCCGCGCAGGTGGTAACCGATCCGGGTGGCGAGGGTGGGCGGCGCGGAGAGCGAGGCCTGTCCCCCGACCGGCGCGAACAGCAGCGCGGCGGCGTCGACGAACTCCCGCCCGGGCGCCCCCTGGCCGTACCCGTCGACCAGCAGGATCGGCAGGTCGAGGCTGACGTCCACGGCACGCTCGACGTAGAGGGCGGTGCCCGGGTCACCGGTCGCCGCCCCGTCGACGAACGCCCACGCCCGCAGCTGGGTGGTGTCGGTGAGGAGCAGCGGGGTTCCGTCGTACCGCGGGGAGTCCACCCGGGGCAGCGTGCCGTCCGTCGTGTAGCGGATCTCGGCACCGGCCACCTCCGTCCCCAGCGACACCGCGAGTTCGTCCCGGAAGGTGCCGCTCGGGACGGAGAAGACGATGTCACCGGTCAGCCCGCCGGAGGCGTCCGCCACCCGGGCGGGGCTCCCCGGCGTCCCGCCCGGCCGGTCCGGGGCCGGCGCGGGGCCACCGAAGGCACCGAGGGAGATCGCGGTCAGGATGCCCAGGATCCGGGCCGTCAGGTCACGCACGATCACTCCCACTGCTCCAGGGCGGCTGGACCACACTCCCGTTCATTGATCAATGATGATATTACTCCATGAACCCGATCGGACACTCCGCGCGACCGGTCGACGGACGGTCACACCGCGAGCGCCCGGCGGACCGACTGCTCGGCGGCCCGACCCCCGTCACCGGTGGCGGTGACCCGACCGGACTCCAGCACGTAGTGCCGGGTCGCCACCCGCAACGCGAAACCGAGGTGCTGCTCCACCAGCAGCACCCGGATGCCGGCCCCGGTGGCCAGCCCGACGATCCGGTCCTGGATCTCGGCGACCACCGAGGGTTGGATGCCCTCGGTGGGTTCGTCGAGCAGCAGCAGCCGGGGCCGGGTGACCAGCGCTCGGGCGATGGCCAGCTGCTGCCGCTGGCCGCCGGAGAGCAGGCCGGCCCGCCGCCGCAGCAGGGGACGCAGCGCCGGGAACAGGTCCAGCGCCTCGGCGGTGGCGGCGGCCCCGTCGCGCCGGCCGTCGGCCACCAGCCGCAGGTTCTCCGCCGCCGTCAGGTACGGGAAACACTGCTGCCCCTGCGGCACGTACGCCAGCCCCCGGGCGACCCGCTGGTGCGGCGCGAGCCGGGTGACGTCCTCACCGTCGAGGGTCACCGTGCCGGCGCGGGGGCGCAGCAGGCCGACGGCGACCCGCAGCAGGGTGCTCTTGCCCGCGCCGTTGTGGCCGAGCACGGCCGCCACCCCGTCGGCGGGAACGGCCACGTCCACCCCGTGCAGCACCTCGCTGCGGCCGTAGCCGGCGTGCACGCCGCGCAACTCCAACATCATGCCTCCGGTGCGGTGTCGACGCCGAGGTAGACCTCCTGCACCCGGGGGTCCGCCTGGACCTGGGCGACGGTGCCCTCGCTGAGCACCTTGCCGGCGTGCAGCACGGTCACGGTGCGGGCGAAGCGGCGCAGGAAGTCCATGTCGTGTTCGATGACCACCACGGTGCGGTCCCGGCTGACCGTCTCCAGCAGGGCGCCGGTGGCGTCGCGTTCCTCGTGGCTCATCCCGGCGACCGGCTCGTCGAGCAACAGCAGCCGGGCGTCGGAGACCAGCAGCATGCCGATCTCCAACCACTGCTTCTGCCCGTGCGCCAGCGCACCGGCGGGCTGGTCGCCCCGGTCGGTCAGCCCGATCGTCTCCAGCGCGGCGGCCACCTCGTCGGGAATCCGGCCACGTCGCCGGGCGAGCGTCCACCAGCTCCGGGTCGCCCCGGCGGCGATGTCGAGGTTCTGCACCACGGTCAGCTCCTCGAAGACCGAGGCGGTCTGGAAGGTGCGGCCGATGCCGAGGCGGGCGATGCGGTGCACGTCCCGGCCGAGCAGTTCCCGGTCCCCGAAGCGGGCCGAGCCGGTGGCCCGGACCAGCCCGGTCACCGCGTCGACCAGGGTGGTCTTGCCCGCCCCGTTGGGACCGATCAGGAACCGGATGTCACCGGGCGGCACGTCGAGGTCGACCCCGTCGACGGCGGTGAAGCCGTCGAAGGTGACCCGCAGGTCGCGTACGCACAGGCCGTCGAGCTGCCCAGCGGTCATGCCGCCGACACCTCCGTCCGGTTCTCGGCCGGGTCCGCCGCCCGGGTCCGCCGCCACCACCGCGCCCCCGCCGGGTCCGACCGACGCTTGCGGGCCAGCGCCCACAGCGACGCCAGACCCCCGGGCAGGAACGCCACCACCAGCACGAACAGCAACCCCTGCAGGTACGTCCAGGTGCCCGGGAACCGTTCCGACAGGGCGGTACGCGCCCAGGCCACCGCCACCGCGCCGAGCACCGGGCCGAGCAGGGTGGCCCGGCCACCCACCGCGACACCGATGACGAACTCGATGGACGGCACGATCCCGATCAGCGCGGGCGAGATGATCCCCACCGCCGGGACGAACAGCGCCCCGGCCAGCCCGGCCATGCCGGCGGCGATCACGTAGCCGACGAGCTTGACGCCGGCCGGGTCGTAGCCGAGGAAACGGACCCGTTCCTCCCCCTCGCGGACCGCCACCAGCAACTCGCCGTACCGGCTACGGATGAGCTGCCGGGCCAGCGCCAGCAGCGCCAACAGGCTGGCGGCGATGATGAAGTAGACCATCCGCTGGTTGACCGGGTCGTCCAGGTCGTACCCGAAGAAGCCCTGGATGTCGGTGAGGCCGTTGGTACCGCCGGTGGTGCCCTGCTGGCCGACCAGCAGGATCACCATCGCGGCGGCGAGCGCCTGGCTGAGGATGGCGAAGTAGGCGCCGCGCACCCGGCGACGGAAGACCAGCGAGCCGAGACCGAACGCGACGGCCATCGGCAGCAGCACGGTGGCCGGCAACGCGATCCACGGACTGGCGAACGGCCGCCACCACAGCGGCAGCTCGTCGAGCTGGCCGTAGAGCTGCATGAAGTCGGGCAGCTCGCCGGGGCCGGCGTCGGCGAGCTTGAGGTGCATCGCCATCGCGTAGCCGCCCAGACCGAAGAAGACCCCCTGGCCGAGGGTGAGCATGCCGCCCCGACCCCAGGCGATGCCGATACCGACCGCGACCATCGCCACGCACAGGTACTTGGCCAGCAACGACAGCCGGAAGTCCGACAGGGCCAGCGGGGCGACGGCGAACAGCAGCGCCGCGCCGAGGGCGAACCCGGCGGCGGTACGGGCCGGGCCGTCGAACCGGCGGCCCCGCCGGCCGCCCGGCGGGGTGCCGGCCGCGCTGGCGGGATCGGTGCGGACCAGCGGCGCGGCGGTCATGCGAGGCTCCTGGTCCGCAGGGTGAACAGCCCCTGGGGCCGCCACTGGAGGAACGCCACGATCGCCACGAAGACGATCACCTTGGCGACGCTGAGGGTGGTGAGGTACTCGCCGGTGGCCTGGAGCACGCCCAGCGCGAAGGCGACGATCACGCTGCCCTTGAGCTGGCCGATGCCGCCGACCACGACGACCAGGAAGGCGTCGATGATGAGGTTGGTGCCCATCGTCGGGCCGATCGGCCCGAGCAGGGTCAGCGCGACCCCGGCGACGCCGGCCAGCCCGGAGCCGATGAAGAAGGTGGTCCGGTCGACCCGGGCGGTGGGGATGCCGGAGACGGCGGCGAGGTCACGGTTCTGCACCACCGCGCGGATCCGCCGCCCGAGCGGGGTGAGCCGCAGCGCCAGGGTCAGCGCGAGCACGGCGGCCAGCGCGAGGGCCAGGATGAACAACCGGTTGTTGGCGACGGTGAGCCCGCCGGGCAGGGACACGTTGCCGGTCAGCAGCGCCGGGGCCCGGGTCTGCACGTTGGGGCTACCGAAGACGTCCCGGGCCAGTTGCTGGAGCATCAACGAGACACCCCAGGTGACCAGCAGGGTGTCCAGCGGGCGGGCGTAGAGGCGGCGGATCAGCAGCACCTCCAGCAGCACGCCCATGGTGCCGGCCACCGCGAAGGCGACCGGCAGCGCCACCAGCAGCGACCAGCCGGCGACGGTCACGGTCTGCTGGAGGACGTAGGTGGTGTAGGCGCCGGCCATGATGAACTCGCCGTGCGCCATGTTGATCACGTTCATCTGACCGAAGGTCAACGCCAGGCCGAGGGCGATGAGCAGCAGCACCGCGCCGATGCTGATGCCGGTGAAGAGCTGGCCGAAGAGGACTGTCACGTTCGCGCTCCGCAGTGGTGGGTCGGCCCGGACGGGGGTGCCTCCCGTCCGGGCCGGGATCGGTCAGCTCAGGCCGCTCGCCCAGGGGTAACTCTTCAGGTACGGGTCCGGCGTGATCGGCTTGCCGGAGTTCCACACCTCGGTGATCAGCCCGTCGCCGCCGACCTTGCCGATCCGGGCGGTCTTGGCGATGTGCTGGGTGGGGCCGTCCACGGTGACCAGGCCCTCCGGGGCGTCGTAGGTGATGCCGCCGGAGGCGGCCCGGACCTTCTCCACCTCGAAGGTGCCGGCCTTGTCGACCATCGCCTTCCACAGGTACACCGCCACGTAGGCGGCCTCCATCGGGTCGCTGGTCGGCTTGTCCGCGCCGTACCTGGCCTTGTACGCGGCGACGAACTTCTGGTTCGCCGCGCCGGGGGTGGTCTGGTAGTAGTTCCAGGCGGTCAACTGGTCCTTGAGGTACTGGGTACCGATTCCCTTGACCTCTTCCTCGGCGATCGACACCGACACCACGGGCATGCCCGCGGCGGTGAGCCCGGCCGAGGTGTACTCCTTGAAGAACGCCACGTTGCTGTCGCCGTTGAGGGTGTTGAACACCGCGTCGGCCTTCGCCGAGCGGACCTTGTTGACGATGGTGCCGAACTCGGTGGAGCCGAGCGGGGCGTAGTCCTCGCCGAGCACGGTCATCCCGTTCGCCGCCGCGTACGCCTTGATGATCTTGTTGGCGGTACGCGGGAAGACGTAGTCGCTGCCCACCAGGTAGACCGACTTCTTGCCCTGCGCCTTGAGGTAGTCCAGGCCGGGCACGATCTGCTGGTTGGTGGTGGCCCCGGTGTAGAAGATGTAGGGCGACTGCTCCAGCCCCTCGTACTGCACCGGGTAGAACAGCAGCGCCTTGTTCTTCTCGAAGACCGGCTTGACCGCCTTGCGGCTGGCCGACGTCCAACAGCCGAAGACGGCGGCGACCCGGTCCTGCGAGATCAGCTTCTCGGCCTTCTCGGCGAAGGTGGGCCAGTCCGAAGCACCGTCCTCGCCGACCGGCACGATCTTCTTGCCCAGCACGCCGCCGGCCGCGTTGATCTCCTCGACGGCCAGCATGATGGAGTCCCGCACGGTGACCTCGCTGATGGCCATGGTGCCGGAGAGCGAGTTGAGCAGCCCGACCTTGACGGTGTCGCCGGAGACGTCGGCACTGACACCGGCGGTCGACTTCCCGTCGGAGGTTCTGCTGCCGCAACCGACGAGTGCGGCGGCGGCGATCAGGGTCATGGCGCCCGCCAGGATGCGGCGGCCCCGGAACTGTGACATTCAATCTCCCTGCGGAGCGATGTTCGCCGAATGATTTCCGTGCCGACCCGCACTGGCCGGCAGGTATTGCTGTCAATGGTTTAGGGCGGTGCGGTAGCGATGCGCGTCAGCGGACCCACCCGGGCGACGGGTGGGCGTCGCCGCTGGCGGTCCGTAGTGGACTTACGGGCAGGGAAAGACTCTGCCCCGTTGGTTGCCGCCATGTTTCCCAGCCCTTAATTGACTGTTTCCCACATCGATCGCGGCACATAGAAAAGGCCACCGTCACAACGGACGGTGACCCGGGAAGAATGCGTGGCGCACACCTGAAAACTCTTCAGGACAGGCAGCCGCTCCAATACTGGAACACACCCTCGATAATGGGCGGAATAGCGGTTACTTCACGCAGGAAGCATCCTAGAACTCCCACCCACCCCCCTGTCAACCACCCGGGTGGTGGGTCAGAGTTCGGAGAGGACGGTGAAGTCGAGGCCGTGGGCTTCGGCGAGGTAGATGCGTTGGCGGACGTGGCGGTGGCGCAGGTGCAGCTCACCCCGGGGGCCGTGGTAGGTGACCGCGTCGGCCGCCGCGCCGATCGCCCGCACGTCGAGGGTGCGCGCCCGCGCGATCAGGGCGGCGAGCAGCATCACCCCCTCGTAACAGGACTCCCCCAGGCTGCCCAGCGGCGGGGCGTCCACCCCGAACCGGCGGGCAAACGCGCCGTGGAAGTCCAGGTTCTCCCGGGTGACCAGACCGGCGAAGAACCCGGCCGTGCTGAACAGTCGACGGGTGCCGCCGGTCCCGCTGGCCAGCAGCATGTTCTCGTCCATCAGGGTGCTCAACCGCAGGCACCGCTGGTCCAGTCCGGACCGGCCGAAGGCCCGGTTGAACCGGACCGCGTCCGCACCCACCAGCAGCATCAGCACCCCGTCGGCCTCGGCACGTTCGATCTCCCGCAGCACCGGGCCGAAGTTCTCGGTGCCCAGCGGCAGGAACGTCCGCCCGCACACCCGCGCCCCGCTGTCGCGGGCGTACCGCTGGGCCGCCCGTGCGGTGCGACGCGGCCAGACGTAGTCGTTGCCCACCACGAACCAGCGGCGGACCCCCTGCTCCCGGGCGAGCAGCCGCATCGCCGGCCAGAGCTGCGCATCGGGGGTCTCGCTGGTCAGGAAGACCCCTTCGGTGCGTTCCCCGCCCTCGTACAGGGCGGTGTAGACGTACGGCACCCGGTGCGCGATCCGGGGGGCCACCGCCTGCCGGACCGAGGAGATGTGCCAGCCGGTCACCCCCTGCACCGCACCGGTGGACACCAACGCCTCCACCTCGGCGGCCACCTGGGCCGGTGCCGCCCCGCCGTCGACCGGCACCAGCCGCAGTTCCCGGCCGAGCACCCCGCCGGCCCGGTTGACCTCCTCGACCGCCAACTGGGCACACAGCTCACAGGTGGGGCCGAACATGCCCGCCGGCCCGCGCATGGGGAAGACCAGCGCGACACTGACCACCGACCGGTCGACGGTCAGCCAGGGCACCCCGGCGGCGGTTCCGCCCGGGCCGGGGAACGGCACGGTCCCGCCCGGGCGGGGGAACGGCTCCGGCACGCCGCGGGGACCGGGCACCGGCACGGACATGCTGACATGATTGCCGGCAACCCTGGCGGGCCACCAGAGCAGACCGAAAACCGGGACGCTTCGGTAACATGGCAACCCACCGAACGGGGAGAGACATGGCCGACGATCCCATTACGCCCGTCGACCTGATGCGTGCGCTCACCCGCGCCGAACGGCTGCTCGCCCGGCGGATCGGCGCGGTTCTCGCCACCGAGGGGCTCACCGTCGAGGCCTGGCGGGTGCTGTGCCGTCTCGCCGACGGGCAGGGCCACCCGATGAGCGAGGTCTCCACCGAGGAGTCGTTGCCGCCGGGCACGCTGACGAAGATCGTCGACCAGCTCGTCGACCAGAACCTGGTCCACCGCCGGATCGATCCGTTCGACCGACGGCGCATCCGGGCCTACCTCACCCCCCGGGGCCACCGCGAACAGGACCGGATCGACGGCCTCGTCCGCGCCGAACTGGCCGGGATCATCGACGACGCGGCGCTGACCGGCCAGCTCGTCGACCTGGCCGCCCGGCTCGGCCCACATCGACACCCCGTCCGGGCCGGCTGACCGGCAGGCTCCCGCCAGCGGTCAGCGGCCACCGGCGGCGACCGTCTCGGCCCTCTCCTCGGCGGGGGTGGTGAGCAGGGCGCGCAGGGTGTGCGCGTCGGCGGCGGTGGCGGTGAGCAGCGCCGCCCGGCCACCGGCCAGCGGCAGCCAGGCGGCGGTCCCACCGGGCCGGGCGGGCAGAACCCGGCCCCGGCTGCCACCGGTGGCGTCCGGCACGGCCGGTCCGGGCGGGGAGGCGGGGTCGACCAGCAGCAGCGAGCCGGTCGCGGTCGCCCCACCCAGCACCGCCGGCCCGGCCCAGCCGGGTGCCGCCGGACCGACCGCCAGGGACTGCCGCAGCAGCGGCCGGCCGGCGTGGTCGACCGAGGTGGTCACCACGACGTTCCCGGCGGGCTCGGCGTACCGGCCGCACACCAGTTCCTCGCGCCAGCTCAGCCGGGCGTCCCCGGCCAGCTCCACCCGGGACTCGGCGACATGGTCGCAGCCGGCCGCCGCCACCAGTTGCTCCGGCAGCCAGAGCAGGGTGCCGGCGGCGTGCACCACCGCGTCCACCCGCATCCGGGACACCGCCCCGGCCCGGCCCGGCAGGGCCACCGAGGCGGCGACGGTGCGCACCCGCAGGGCCGCCCCCGGCCCCACCTCGACCGTCAACCGCAGGTCGTCACCGGCCAGCGGACCGGCCGCGCCGCCGACGACGTACACCGTCGGGATGTCGTCGGTGGTGGCCTGCCGCAGCAGCAGCGGTGACTCGCCGCGCAGCTCGCGCAGCACCGTGCCGCCCCGGCCGTCGGCCACCGCCACCACCCGGGCGACCGCCCGCATCAGCCGACGACCAGCCGGCCACGGTGATGGGCCAGCTCGTGACGGACCCAGTCGGCCACCGCGCCGGCCAGCGGGTCGGCCACGATGGACAGGAACACCGTCGGCAGGTCCCCCCGTCGGGCACGGGCGTCCCGGTCCATCACCGACAGGTCGGCCCGGACCAGCGGGGCCAGGTCGGTCTTGTTGACGACCAGCAGGTCGGCGGCGGTCACCCCGGGGCCGCCCTTGCGGGGCACCTTGTCGCCCCCGGCGACGTCGACCACGAAGATCTGCCGGTCGACCAGGCCCCGGCTGAACGTGGCGGTGAGGTTGTCCCCGCCGCTCTCCACCAGCACCAGGTCCAGCGGTCCGACGCCGTCGACCAGCTCGTCGATGGCGTCCAGGTTGGCGCCGATGTCGTCGCGGATCGCGGTGTGCGGGCAGCAGCCGGTCTCCACCGCCCGGATCCGGGCCGGGTCGAGCACCCCGGCCCGGCGCAGGAAGTCGGCGTCCTCGGTGGTGTAGATGTCGTTGGTGACCACGCCGAGGCGCAGCTCGTCGGCGAAGGCCCGGCACAGCGCGGCGACCAGGGCGGTCTTACCCGACCCGACCGGCCCGCCGATGCCCACCCGCAGCGGACGGATGGTGGACGGCAGCGGCGCGTGCGGGTCGACCCCCGGCTCGGGGTGGGTGTGCGGAACGGTCTCGTCGTGCGCGATCTGCTCGTGCGGGATCGGCGATACGGTTTCAGGACGCAAAGAGACGCACCTCCCAGGTGGTATGGACTTCGGCGTGGATGTCGGTGAGCGGGGCGGCCGGGGCCGGCAGCCGCTCGGGTGGGTCGGCGGCGGTGGCGACCGCGCGGGCCGCCGTGGCGTCAGTGTCGACGGCCAGTGCCGCCAGCACCGCGTGCACCCGGTACGGGTCGAGGCCGAGCAGCCGCACCGCGGCACTGGCCGGGGCGGTGACCGACCCGTACGCGGCGACGGTCGCCACCGCCACCGGGTCCAGGCCGGCGGCGGCGGCGACCAGGCCGAGCACCAGCGGCTGGTGCGGCCCGGACGGGTCGGTGGGCAGGGCGTCGAACCCGCCGCCGGGCCAGATCTCCCGCCCGGCCCGCAGCAGTGCCCGGCCCTGCCGGCGGGAGACCGCCCGCAGCGCCGGGGCGGCGGTCCGGGCGTCCAGCTCGACGTCGAGCCGGGCCAGCGTCGCGCGCCGGTCGGCGGCAGCGGCGGCCCGGTGCGCCGCCACCGCGAACGCGGCGGCGACCAGCCCACCGGTCGCCAACCGGCCGCGCAGGAACCCGGCCAGGGTGGCCGGGTCGGTGACCAGGCCGGCCGCCACCGCGGCCTCCAGGCCGCCGGAGTGGGCGTGCGCCCCGGCGGGGAACCTGCCGTCGGCCAGCAGCAGCACCATGCTCGACGGGGTCATCAGAACAGGTGGTACCGCTGGGCCATGGGCAGCTCGGCGACCGGTTCCGGGTCGACCACCACCCCGTCGATCCGGACGGTGAAGGTGTCCGGATCGACCTCGATGCGCGGCAGCGCGCCGTTCTCGGGCAGGTCGGCCTTGCCCCGCGAGCGCACGTCGGCCACCGGGACCAGCGGGCGGCGCACGTCCAGCCGCAGGCCCGCCTCCAACGCGGCCGGCGCGACGAAGGCCACGCTGGTCGCGGCCGGCACCACGCCGTACGCGCCGAACATCGGCCTCGGCAGCATCGGCTGCGGGGTGGGGATGGAGGCGTTCGCGTCGCCCATCTGCGCGTACGCGATCATCCCGCCCTTGATCACCAGGTGCGGCCGGACGCCGAAGAACGCCGGATCCCAGAGCACCAGGTCGGCGAGCTTGCCCGGCTCCACCGAGCCGATCTCCCGTTCCAGCCCGTTGGCCATCGCCGCGCAGATGGTGTACTTCGCCACGTACCGGCGGGCCCGGTGGTTGTCGGCCGGGCCGTCGCCGGGTAGCGCGCCCACCCGGCGCTTCATCACGTGCGCGCTCTGCCAGGTCCGGGTGATCACCTCGCCGACCCGGCCCATCGCCTGCGAGTCCGAGCCGATGATGGAGATCGCGCCGAGGTCGTGCAGCAGGTCCTCGGCGGCCATCGTGGACGGCCGGATCCGGCTCTCCGCGAAGGCCAGGTCCTCCGGCACCGACGGGTTGAGGTGGTGGCAGACCATCAGCATGTCGAGGTGCTCGGCGAGGGTGTTGCGGGTGTACGGCCGGGTCGGGTTCGTCGACGACGGCAGCACGTTCGACTCCCCGGCCACCGTGATGATGTCCGGCGCGTGCCCGCCGCCCGCCCCCTCGGTGTGGTACGAGTGGATCGCCCGCCCGGCGATGGCGCGCAGCGTGTCGGCCACGAAGCCGGCCTCGTTCAGGGTGTCGGTGTGCAGGGACACCTGCACCCCGGACGCGTCGGCGACCCGCAGACAGGCGTCGATCGCCGCCGGGGTGGTCCCCCAGTCCTCGTGCAGCTTGAAGCCCCCTGCCCCGGCCCGCAGCTGCTCCCACAGCGCTTCGGTGGAGACCGTGTTGCCCTTGCCCAGCAGCAGCACGTTCACCGGGAAGGTGTCCAGCGCCTCGTGCATCCGGGCCAGGTGCCAGGCGTTCGGGGTGACCGTGGTGGCCCGGGTGCCCTCGGCCGGGCCGGTGCCCCCGCCGACCAGGGTGGTGATGCCCGAGGTGAGCGCCTCGGTGACGATCTGCGGGCAGATGAAGTGCACGTGGGTGTCCACCGCCCCGGCGGTGAGGATCCGCCCGTTGCCGGCGATCACCTCGGTGGACGGCCCGATCACCAGGTCGGGGTGGACGCCGGGCATGGTGTCCGGGTTGCCGGCCCGGCCCAGTGCCACGATCCGCCCGTCGCGCAGCCCGACGTCGGCCTTCACCACCCCCCAGTGGTCCAGCACCACCGCGCCGGTGATCACCGTGTCCAGCGCGCCCTCGGCCCGGGTGGCCCGGGACTGACCCATCGACTCGCGGATCACCTTGCCGCCGCCGAACACCGCCTCGTCCCCGCCGACGCAGTGGTCGACCTCCACCTCGATCAGCAGGTCGGTGTCGGCCAACCGGATCCGGTCGCCGGTCGTCGGGCCGTACAGGTCGGCGTAGCGCCGCCGGTCCACCGCGCTCACCGGCCGACCTCCCCGACGCCCGGGCCGGGCCTGCCGGCTGCCGGGTCGGGCTCTCCGGCGGAGGGATCGGGCTTCCGGTCGAGCGGGCCGGCGACCTCGCCGCGCAGCCCCGGCACGATCCGCGCGCCGCCCAGCGGCACCAGGTCGACGGTGCGGCTGACCCCCGGCTCGAACCGCACCGAGGTCCCCGCCGGGACGGCGAGCCGCTGGCCGTACGCGGCGGACCGGTCGAAGCGCAGGCCCGGGTTGGTCTCGGCGAAGTGGTAGTGCGAGCCGACCTGGATCGGCCGGTCGGCGGTGTTGACCACCAGCAGGGTGGTCACCGGGCGGCCCGCGTTGATCTCGACCGGGCCCTCGCCGGGCAGGATCTCCCCGGGGATCACGGGATCGGGTGGTGCACCGTCACCAGCTTGGTGCCGTCCGGGAACGTGGCCTCCACCTGCACCTCCCCCAGCATCTCGGGGACTCCGTCGAGCACGTCGTCGCGGCTGAGCACGGTACGGCCGGCAGCCATCAGGTCGGTGACCGAACGGCCGTCCCGGGCGCCCTCCAGCAGGAAGACGGTGATCAGGGCGACGGCTTCGGGATAGTTCAGGCGCAGTCCGCGCTCGCGTCGTCGACGGGCGACGTCCGCGGCGACGTGGACGAGCAGGCGGTCCTGCTCGTGGGGCGTGAGGAACACGGGATCTCCCGGGCGGCTCGGCGTGTTTCCCACCGTACCGACCGGCACGCGCGCAGGGGCGCGGACCGGCCAGGGCAGGAGGGACACGCGGGAACGCCGACGGGGCACCGGCGGGGCACTCCGGGGCCCCACCGGCCCCGGCCCGCCACGGGGCCGCTCGGCGGTGGTGGTTGGAAAGGACCGCACCGCCAACCGCTGGACCGACCGTAGAGGATCACCCCCGACCCTGGCAACGCCCGGATCCGGACGGCCGGCCCGGCCGCCGACGCGGCGCGGGATCAGGTGGCCGGGGTGACCGCCGCCAGCCACCGCTGGGCCAGCAACGCGTGGCCGGGCGGGGTCAGGTGCACCCCGTCGTCGGTCCACACCCGGTCGTCGGCGTCGGCGGAGCCGAACACCGCGTCCACCGCGACCAGCGTCGCGTCGAACTCGGCGGCCAGCGCGCGGACCACCTCGACCTTCGGGTCCAGGTCCTCGCGCCAGCGCCGCTGCGAGTCGTCGAGCGGAATGAGGAACGGCTCCACCAGCACCAGCCGGACGTCGGGCAGCGCGTCCCGGGTGGCGGCCAGCACGTGCCGGTAGTCGGTGCCGAACTCCCCGGCCGTGGTGGGCTCGTCGCTGCTGTACCGCCGCCAGGTGTCGTTGATCCCGATCAGCACCGACACCACCTGCGGGGCCAAGGCCAGGCAGTCGTCGGTCCACCGGGCGCGCAGGTCCCGCACCCGGTCGCCACCGACGCCCCGGTTGCGGAACACCGCCCGGTGACCGGGGTGCCGCGCGGTGAACCAGGCGGCGGCCATCATCGCCCAGCCCACGCCCAGGTCGGCGCCGTCGGCCCGGTCCCGTCCGGCGTCGGTGATGCTGTCGCCGATGAACAACACCCGGCCCGCACGCGGAATCTCCACCGTCATCCGTCCGCTCCCCTGTCGTCGTCGGCTGCCATCATCCCCCGGCGCCCGGCCCGGACACCACCTCGGAAACGACCGCCGCGGCGGTGTCCGTCGCATGTCGCCGCCGGCCGACCGGTACAGTGGTACTCCGCGTCCGACGCCCCTGGCGGCGTCGTGAGCGAGCGTCAAGCAGTGGCGCGGTCCCCGGTCCGTCCCCGGTGGAGCCGCAGCGACGGCCCACCGAAACGGACCGATCGTCACGCGCCGCCGGCTGCACCGGTGGGTTCGCGCCGGTTCGCAAGGACGTCCAGACGCATGCCGCAGTCACCGCTCGACATCACCGAGGCTGTCCTCCGGTTGGGGTCCATCCGCCACGACGAGATGGACCTCGACGCCGTCCTGTACCGAATCACCGAGGTGGCCCGGGACAGCATCCCGGACGCCGCCGAGGTCACCGTGACCCTGGTGCACGGCACCGAGGCGAAGACCGCCGCCCACACCGGTGAGCTGGCCCTCAAGCTCGACACCTGGCAGTACGAGCAGGGGCGTGGCCCGTGCCTGGACGCGGCCGCCACCGGTGCCGTGCTGATCGTCGCGGACACGACCGGGGAGCGGCGCTGGCCGGAGTGGTCGGCCCTGGCGTACGCCGCCGGGGTGCGCTCCTGCATGTCCATCGGCCTGCCGATCCAGGAGGCGGTGGTCGGCGCCCTCAACCTCTACGGCACCCGACCGGACGCGTTCGACCGGGTGGCCGAGCCGGCCCGGACGATCGCCGGTCATGCCGCGGTGGCGCTGGCCAACGCCCATCTGTACGACAGCACCGCCACGCTGGCCGCACAGATGCACGAGGCGATGCGCAACCGGGCGGTGATCGAGCAGGCCAAGGGGATCATCATGGGTCAACGCCGGTGCACGGCCGACGAGGCGTTCAGCATGCTGGCCCGGGTGTCGCAGAACTCCAACCGCAAGCTACGGGACGTGGCGGACGCCCTGGTCCAGCAGGTCGTCCGACCGGTGCCCGGTCAGCCCACCGCCGCCGACCGCTGAGACACGGGGGTTCAGCGGGTGCCCGCGGTGGCCCGACCGACCAGGGCGGCGGCGACGTCGCGCAGTCGGCGGTTGGAGTGCTGCGAGAGGGTGGCGAGGATGCCGAACGCCTCGTCGGCGGTGCACCGGCGTTGACCCATGATGATCCCCTTGGCCTGCTCGATCACCGCCCGGCTCTCCATCGCCGTACGCATCTGCGCGGCCAGCGTGGTGGCGCTGGCATACAGGTGGGCGTTGGCCAGCGCCACCGCGGCGTACGCGGCGAAGGTCTGGGCCAACTCCACCGTCTCGGCGTCGAACGCGTGCCGGGCGGTGCCGTAGAGGTTGAGGGCGCCGACCACCGCCTCCTGGATCGGCAGGCCGATGGCGACCGCGCTGCCGACACCCGCGTCGACGGCCCGGGACGCCCAGGCCGGCCAGCGTTCCTCCGTGCCGGTGTCGGCCACGATGAGGGTGTCACCGGTGATCGAGGCGTCCAGGCACGGCCCGTGCGCCTGCCGGTACTGCCACTCGTCGAGCAGCAGCGCGCGGTCACCGGTGACCACGACGCTCTGCGGGTCGCTGCCGCGCAGCAGGGTGACCGACACCTCCGACGCGCCACGCAGGCTGCGCCGGGCCAGGTCGGCGATCAGCTGGAGCACCTCGTCGACGCCGGTCTCGTCGAGTCGGAGCCGGCCCAGTTCGGCCAGGGCTTCGTGCGGGGTCGGCGGCAGTGGTGCCATCGCGCGGTTCCTTCCCGGCGGGCGTTCCGGTGGTGGCGGCGGGAACGCGGGGCGGTGTCGGCGGCGGCCCCCGACCGTGGCGGCGGTCGGCGCTGCGCACGCTCGCCGGCGCCCGCCGGACACGACCTCCGCACCATACCCGCGGCGGCGGGGACCCGCCCGGTTCACCCCGCCCGACGGGTCGACCGGGCGGGTCGGATCAGCGGTCGCGTGTGGAGTGTCGGAGCCGGTCGAAGGCGTCGTCCGCGTCGGCGACCGCCTCCGGTAGCACCTGGCGCGCGGTCCGTCCGTCGGCGATCTTCTGCCAGTTGGTCCGGGCCAGCACCCGTTGTACCGCGATCACCTGGGCCGCCAGCAGGCGGCCCCGGACACCCGGCTCCAGGACGGCGGCCAGGGCCTCCTCGTCGTCCTCCAGATACCGCAGCAGCCGTCCCGCCAGGCTGGGGGTGCTGAACACCAGCCGGTGGAACGCCACCACCTCGGGATGGTCGTTGAGGCCGGTGACCGGCTCGCCGCGGTCGAGACCGGCCCGGAAGTGACGGTGCAGCGCCACGATCGGCGGTACCCCGCCCGGCCGGTCGCGGACCACCCGGGCGGGCTCACCGTGGTGGTCGGCGAAGCGGTGCAGGAGGAGGTCCTCCTTGGTGGCGAAGTAGCGGAACAGGGTCGGTTTCGACACCTCGGCCGTCGCGGCGATGTCGGCGACCGACACCTGGTCGAACCCGCGCGCCAGGAACAGCGTGATCGCCACGTCGGCGATCGCGTCCCGGGTGCGCAGCTTCTTGCGGGCGCGCAGTCCGACCGGCTCACTCACCGACCGACCGTAACATTATTTACCAGGTTGCTTTTTTGACTGGGTAACGAAAAAATACCGACCATGGGACAGACCGGCATCCGCGACACCCACTCCACCCCGACGAGGCCGCGATGACCGCCCCGGGCCGACCTCCGGTGCTCGTCACCGGGGCGACCGGGCGCATCGGCCGCGCCGTGGTCGACCTGCTGACCGACGCGGGCGTGCCGGTCCGCGCCCTGGTGCGCGGCACCGGGGCGGCGGTGGACCTGCCCGGCACCGTCGAGACCGTCACCGGTGACCTCACCGTGCCGGACTCCCTCGCCCCCGCGCTGCGCGACGTCGGCACGGTCTTCCTGGTCTGGACCGCCCCGCCAGGGACCGCGGCGGCCGTCGTCGACCGCCTGGCCGCCGACCCCCGGCGGGTCGTCTACCTGTCCGCACCGCACCGGACCCCGCACCCGTTCTTCCAGCAACCGAACCCGATGGCGGCGGGGCACGCCGAGGTCGAACGGCTCATCGCGGCCACCGGGCTCGACGCCACGATCGTCCGGCCCGGGATGTTCGCGTCGAACGCCCTGCACTGGTGGTCCGCCGCGGTCCGGGGCGACGGCGTGGTCCGGTGGCCCTACGGCACGGCCGAGACCGCACCGGTCGACGACCGGGACGTGGCCGCGGTCGTCGCGCGGACCCTGTGCGAGGACGGGCACGGCGGCGGCGACTACGTCCTGACCGGCCCGGAGTCGCTCACCCAGGCCGAACAGGTACGCCTGCTCGGCGACGCGCTGGGCCGCCGGCTGACGTTCGAGGAGCTGCCGCCCGACGAGTTCCGGCGGCGGAGCCCGGTGGACGCCCGGCCGGCCGTGGACATGCTCCTGGCCGCCTGGAACGCCGCGACGGGCCGCCCGGCGTACGTCACCCCGACGGTCGCCGACCTCCTCGGCCGGCCGGCGCGGACCTTCCGCCAGTGGGCCACCGACCACGCCACGGCGTTCACCGGGGCACCCCCGCCCCGCTGAGCCGACCGCCGGCCCACCCGGGCGGGTGGGCCGGCGGCGACGGCTCCCGTGCCGGCGCGACGGGTCGTCAGCGGGCGGCGCGGATCGCCTCGGCCAGGCTGGTGGGGCGGCGGCCGAGCAGCTTCTCCAGGTCCTCGACGGGCGCGTACAGCTCACCCCGGGCCAGGCCACGGTCGGCGTCGGCCAGGACGGCCGCGTACGCCTCGGGCACCCCGGCCGAGACCAGCAGCTCGGTGTACGCCGCCTCCGGCAGGTCGGTGTAGCGGACGTCGCGTCCACTCTGGCGGGACACCTCGGCGGCCAGCTCGGTGAGGGTGAACGCCTCACCGCCCAGCTCGTAGACCCGGCCGGCGTGCCCCTCGCCGGTGAGCACCTCGGCGGCGGCCTCGGCGTAGTCGGCCCGGGTGGCGGCGCTGACCCGACCGTCACCGGCCGAGCCGGCGATCCCGTGGTCCAGGTAGCCGGCCAGTTGACCGGTGTAGTTCTCCAGGTACCAGCTGTTGCGCAGCAGCACGTACGGCAGCCCGGAGGCGCGCAGGTCCTCCTCGGTGGTGCGGTGTTCGCCGGCCAGCACCATGTCCGAGGTGTCGGCCCGGGTGATGCTGGTGTAGACGACCAGACCGACCCCGGCCTGCCGGGCGGCGGCGATCACGGCGCGGTGCTGGGGCACCCGCTGGCCGACCTCGCTGCCGGAGACGAACATCAGCTTCTCGGCGTCGGTGAAGGCGGTCCGCAGCGTGTCGGGGTCACCGTAGTCGGCGGCCCGGACCTGGACGCCCCGGTCGGCGAGATCGCCCAGCCGGCCCACGTCCCGCCCGAGGGCGACGATCTGCGCGGCGGGCACGTCCCGGCGCAGCAGGGACTCGACGATCAGGCGGCCCAGGTGACCGGTGGCTCCGGTGACGACGACGGACATCTCGCGCTCCTTCGGATCGGTACTGCTGTCGTACCGGGTAACGCGGGGCCGGGTGTCAACACTTCCCGAAAGAGAGCAGGCACCTTGCGGTTCGTAGCAAACTGATGGAGAGTAAACAGGTGGAGCCCGATGTTTTTCAGCGCAACTGCGGCAGCAGACAGGTCATCGACCGGATCGGCGACCGGTGGAGCGTGCTGGTCGTGCTGACCCTCGCCACCGGCAGCCGACGCTACGGCGAACTCGCCACCCGCATCGACGGAATCAGCCAGAAGATGCTCACCCAGACCCTGCGCGGGCTGGAACGCGACGGCCTGGTCACCCGGACGGTGCACGCCAGCGTGCCGCCCCGGGTCGACTACGCCCTCACCGACCTGGGCCACAGCCTGCGCGACCTGGTATCCGGACTGGAATCCTGGGCCACCACCCATCTGGCCGAGGTGCAGGCGGCCCGGCTGCGCTACGACGCCGACGACCCACCGCGCTGAACGCGCCCGGCCAGGGCACGACGAACGACGCCGCTCCCGACGGGCGGGAGCGGCGTCGGGTGACGCGGGACCGGGACGGTCAGGTCATGTCGTCGTAGCGACGGTCGACCGGCCGCGGCGGGGCCACCGGCTCGACACCGCCCACCGGGCCGGACAACTCCAGCTCCGGCGTGGCCACCACCGGCTCCTCGTTCAGTTCCAGCGGCGACACCTCGTCGTCGCCCAGGCCGGCGTAGGCCTTCTTGCCCCGACCCTTGCGCCGGTCGTTGAGGAACGCCACCCCGACCGCGGCGAAGTAGAGCGCGGACAGGCAGAGCGCCAACGCGGTCATCCCAAACGGATCCGGGGTGGGCGTCACCACGGCGGAGAAGGCGAAGAACACGAAGATCGCCACCCGCCACCAGCTCAGCAGCTTCCGCGCACTGGCCAGCCCGACGAAGTTGAGCATCAGCACCAGCAACGGGAACTCGAACGCCACCCCGAACAGCAGGATCAGGTTGGTGATGAACGAGATGTAGCGGGTGATGTCCAGGGTGGTGGTGATGTCACCGCCACCGGAGACGTTGAGCAGGAACTCCAGGCCCTTGGAGGTGACGAAGTAGGCCAGCACCGCGCCCGCCGCGAACAACGGCGCCGCGAGCCCGGTGAAGACGTACGCGTAACGCCGCTCGTGCCGGTGCAGGCCCGGGGCGATGAACGCCCAGAGCTGGTAGAGCCAGACCGGGGCGGCGACGATCAGGCCCACCCAGAGCCCCACCTTGAGCTGGAGCAGGAACAGGTCCGCCGGACCCAACTGGACGAAGTTGCACGTCCCGTTGGCGAGCCGGGCCTTGGGCAGGTCGCAGTAGGGCTGCTGGAGCAGGTGCAGCACCGGACCCGCGAGCCAGATGCCCACCCCGAAACCCACCACGATCGCCAGCGAGGCGCGGAACAGACGGTTGCGCAGTTCGCGGATGTGCTCCATGAGGGTCATGGAGCCGTCGGCGGCCCGTTCGAAGGTGCTCGGGCCGCGCTTGCGGAGCGCGAAGGCCACGGTGATCGGGCCCTTCGGTCAGTTGTCGCGGACGCGCTGCACCGGGTCGACCGGCGGGGCGACCGGCTGCTGCGGAGCCTGCTGCGGGGCGTACTGCTGCTGCTGCGGCTGCGGCGCGTACTGCTGCTGCGGCTGAGCAGCGTACTGCTGCTGGGGCTGCGGCGCGTACGGCTGCTGCTGCACGGGCTGCTGCTGGGGCGGCAGCGGCTGGTAGCCGGCCTGCGCGTCGGCCTTCTCGGCCAGGTCACGATCGTCATCGGCCAGGCTCTTGGTCTCCGCCTTGATGATCCGCAACGAACGGCCGAGCGAACGGGCCGCGTCGGGAAGCCGCTTCGCGCCGAAGAGCAGGATCAGCACGACCACGAGTACGGCGATGTGCCACGGCTTGAGGGCACCCATGGGAAGCTCCAGTCGCTCTGTGTCGAAGGGTGTGTCGTCGCCCATCGTACGTGCGCGACGGGCTGCCGCCACCCGCCGGGCCACCGCTGATGCGGCCCGGCCGGTGAAGTCTCGACCACCGCTGACTGTCCCGTCAACCACCTGGACGGGTGCGGAGCTGCGGAAACCGGACGCCGGACGGGCGGCGGACACACCGCCCACCGACCGGTGTCGATCACTGCCCGCGCTTGGCCCTGATGAGTTCCAGGCGCTGCTGGGTCGTGTCGGTCTGCCGCTGGAGCGCCTCGGCGCGTTCCTGCAACGCCTCGGCACTGTGGCGCAGCGCCTCCGCGTCGGCCTGGCGACGCTGCAACGCCACCGCCGCGCGGCGCAACCGGGGCAGCCGCACCAGCACCGGACGGACCGCCAGGGCCAACACGACCAGCGCGAACAGCAGCACCGCGAGAACGATCCACTTCACCACGGCGGTCAGCCTACCGGGCGGTCCCCGCGCCCGTCGGGAGCACCGGGGTGGCGTACGCCTCCAGCGCGGCGGCGGCCTGGTCGCGGACCTGGACGGCCAGCTCGGCCGGGGCGACCACGGTGACCTCCGGCCCGAGCCCGAGCACGAAGCGGCGGGCCCAGCCCAGATCGGTCACCCGCAACGACACCACCCACCGGTCACCGTCGACCTCGATCCGCTCACACGGGTAGTACTCGGTGATCCAACGCTCCCCCCGGCCGATCCGCAGGGTGATCAGCGGCAGGTCCGGCGCCGGGCGGAACACCCCCTGCCGCAGGTCGTGCGGTCTGGCCTGCGGCGGCACCACGGCCGGCTCGTCCAGCTCGACCACCGCGTCGATCCGGTCGACCCGGAACAACCGGACCGCCTCGGCCCGGCGGCACCACGCCTCGACGTACGCCCGGCCGTCGACCATCAGCATCCGCAGCGGGTCGATGGTGCGCTCGGTGCTCTCGTCCCGGGCCACCGTGTAATAGGTGATCCGCAGCGCCCGACGGCGCTCCACCGCGGCCCGCAGCTGCCGCACCCGTGGGCTCTCGCCGGGCAGCCGGACCTCCACCGGGGCACCCACCAGGTCGCCGGCCGCGTTCTCGATCTTGGCCAGGGCGCGTTCGATGGCCTCCCGGTTGGCCACCCCCGGCGTCTCGGCGAGCATCCGCAACGCCACCACCAGGGCCAGCGCCTCGTCCGGGGTGAGCCGCAACGGCCGGTCGATGCCGGCGTCGTAGGTGATCGTCACCCGGTCGCCGTCGAAGGCCATGTCGATCAGGTCACCCGGGCCGTAGCCGGGCAGCCCGCAGACCCAGAGCAGTTCCAGGTCCTCGCGGAGCTGCCGTTCGGTCACGCCCAGGTCGCCGGCGGCCTCGGCCACCTCGATGCCCGGCCGGGCCAACAGGTAGGGCACCAGGTTGAGCAGTCGGGCCAGCCGGTCGGCGGAGGTGCGGGAGCCGCCCCGGGCGGCGGGGCGGGTCACCGGGCACCACCGGTCACGGTCAGCTCGTCGTGCCGGGCGGCGATCTCCTTGAGCCGTTGGATCACCGCGTCACGCACCTCCGGTGGCTCCAGGACCCGCACGTCCGGGCCGTAGCCGACGAGCTGACCGGCCAGGGAGTCCGGATCGGCGTAGGGCAGCACCAGCCGGTCGCCGTCCGGGCCGGGCACGCTCTGCACCGCCCACCGGCGCAGGCCGGCGGCCCGGCCGGCGGCGGCCAGCACGGTGGCCCGGCCGGTCCGCTCGACCGGGCCGGACCAGCGGGCCACATGACTGATCAGGTCGATCCCCTGGGGTGGTTCGTAGGCCCCCGGCGCACCGGTGACCCGGACCGCGCCCACCACCCGGGAGAGCCGGAAGCAGCGGGTCGCCGCCCGGTCCCGGTCGTGGCCGACGACGTACCACCGGCCCTGCCAGCAGACCACGCCCCACGGCTGCAACCGACGGCGGGTCGGCGCGTCCCGGTCCGGCACCCGGTAGTCGAAGGTGACCTCGCGGCGGTCCCGGGCGGCGGCGGTGAGCGGGGCGAAGGACGGGTCGACGGTGACCATCGGCTCCAGCCCGAGGGTGGCCTGGGGGTCGACGTCCACCCCGGCCGCGCGGAGCTTGGCCAGCCCCGAGGAGGCGGCGGCGGCCAGCCCGGCGTGCTGCCACAACCGGGCCGCGATACCCACCGCGGCGGCCTCGTCCGGTTCGAGCGGGATGTCGGGCAGGGCGTACTCGCGGGGGGCGATCCGGTAACCGGGCTCGGTGTCGAAGACGCTGGCGGTGCCGGTCTCCAGGGGCACGCCCAGCTCGCGCAGCTCCGCCTTGTCCCGCTCGAACTTGCGCTGGAACGCCTCGTGCTCCCGGGCGTCCTCCGGATCGTGCTCGTAGCCGGGCACGGTCGCGGCGATCTGCGCGGCGGTCAGGAACCGCCGGGTGGACAGCAGACAGATCACCAGGTTGACCAGGCGTTCGGTACGACTCCGCGACACGGGTGAACGCTAGCAGCCCGGACCGGATACCCGTGCATCCACACGGGGGTGGCACGCCGGGCGCCCGCCCACCCGGCGCGCACGCCCCGGTGGGCCTACCGTGAGCGCATGTCGGAAGCCGAGGTCAAGACCGAGAGCGTCGGCACGGTCGTGGTGGCGGGGGCGGCGAACCTCGCCATCGCGGTGGCCAAACTCGTCGCCGGGGTGCTCTCCGGCTCGGCGGCGATGCTCTCCGAGGCGGCGCACTCGGTCGCCGACACCACCACCGAGGTGCTGCTCTACCTGGCGCTGCGCCGGGGCGCCCGGCCCGCCGACGTCCGCCACCCCTTCGGGTACGGCAAGGAGAGCTACGTCTGGGCGTTCCTCGCCGCGCTGTTCACCTTCGTCGCCGGGGCCGGCTTCGCGATCACCCACGGGGTGACCACCATCCTGGTCCACGAGCACAGTGGCAACTACCTCGTCTCGTACGTCGTCCTGGCGATCTCCTTCGTCATCGAGTCGGTGTCGCTGGCCCGCGCGGTACGCCAGGTGCGCCGCGAGTCCCGCCGCTGGCACACCACCGCCCGCCGGTTCCTACGGGTCACCCCCGACACCACCGTCAAGGCGGTGTTCCTGGAGGACAGCGCCGCCCTGATCGGCCTGCTCCTCGCCGGTGTCGGCCTGGGCCTGTCCGAGTGGACCGGCGACGAGCTGTGGGACGGTGTCGCCTCGATCCTGATCGGCCTGCTGCTGCTCGTCGTCGCGGGCATCCTCGCCAAGAGCAACATCTCGCTGCTGGTCGGCCGGGCGGTGCCCGAACGGCTGCACCGGGAGATCGAACGGGAACTGGCCGCCCTGCCGACGGTGGACCGGGTCGACACGCTGCTGACCATGCAGCTCGGCCCGCAGGACATCATGGTGGCCGCCAAGGTCGACTTCCGGGACGAGGCGACCGGGGCCGACATCGAGGCCGCCGCCGACGAGGCCGAACGGCGGCTCACCGGGCGGTACCCGGAGATCGGGTACGTGTTCCTCGACCCCACCCGCTCGCTGCCCGGCGTCGCCGGTCGACCCGCGCGGCGTACCCAGCAGGAGTCCGACCCGGTGACCGAGGCCCGGATCACCCGGGGCGGTTCCGGCGACGGCCCCGCACGCGGCGGCCCGCGCGACCGGCGATAGCGTGCCGGGCATGGTGCGATGGCGGTCGGGGACGGTCACGGTGGTACGGCGACGGTGGACCGGCGCGGTGGAGATCGACGTCGCCCTGCCCGACGGGGCCACCCTGCGCGCCCTGGCCTACCCCCGGCTGGTCGGTGACCCGCAACCCGGCGACCGGGTGCTGCTCAACGCCGGTGCGCTGCTGATGGGCCTCGGCACCGGCGGGTACGCCATGGTGGTCGCCCTGCCCGACCGGCTGCCCGCCGATCCGCCGCAGGCCGGCGACACCCGCGACGCCGGGCACCTGGTCAAAGCCCGGTACACCCCGCTCCAGCCGATCATGCTGGGGGTCGACGAGGAGGCGTCGCCGCACCACGCGCTGCTCGCCGCCGTCGACACCCTGGACGGGATGCCGGTGGTCACCGCCGACCTGCACTCCGCCCTGCCGGCGGTCCTCGCCGGCATCCACGCCGACGCCCCGCAGGCCCGGGTGGCCTATCTGCTCACCGACGGCGGCGCGTTGCCCGCCTGGTTCTCCCGCACCCTCGACGGGCTGCGGGAGGTGCTGGTCGGCACGGTCAGCGTCGGGCAGGCGTTCGGTGGCGACCTGGAGGCGGCCACCCTGCACACCGGACTGCTGGCCGCCCGGCACGTGCTCCACGCCGACGTGGCGATCGTCGCGCAGGGCCCCGGCAACCTGGGCACCGGCACCCGGTGGGGCTTCTCCGGCGTCGCCGTCGGCGAGGCGGTCAACGCGGTGGCCGCGCTGGGCGGACGACCGGTCGGGTCACTGCGGGTCTCCGACGCCGACGCCCGCCCCCGGCACCGGGGCGTGTCGCACCACAGTCTCACCGCGTACGGCCGGGTGGCACTGGCCCCGGCCGACCTGGTGGTGCCGGACGGCCTACCGGCCGGGCTGGCGGCGCAGGTGGACACCGCGCTGGCTCCGCTGGCCACCCGGCACCGGTTGGTCCGGGTCGGCACCGACGGCCTGGACGCCGCGTTGCGCGCCCTGCCGGTGAAGCTGTCCACCATGGGTCGTGGCCTGGACGCCGACCACGCGTACTTCCTCGCGGCGGCGGCCGCCGGCCGGCACGCCGCCGCCCTGGCCGGCTGACCCCGGGTCAGCGCGCCGGGACGGCCCGGTCACGGCACCCGGCCCGGCGCGGACCGCGGCTCACCCGACCAGGAAGATCAACGCGAGCCAACCGCCCACGATGGCGACCAGCGCCACCGCCAGCACCCAGGTCGGCACCGTGTACTCGCCCCGGCGGTTGCGGGCGATCTCGTCCCGGATCTTCGCCCGACGGCGCTCGATCCAGGTCAGCCGCTCGGTGTCGCCGCGCTCACCGTCGGCGGGTTCGGAATTGTTCATCGCCCCGCCAGCGTACCGGTGGGCCGGCGGGGCGGTGCCGCCGCCGGCCCACCGGGTCACATGCTGGCGATCAACCGCTCCACCCGCTCGTCGTACGCCCGGAACGGGTCCTTGCAGAGCACCGTGCGCTGCGCCTGGTCGTTGAGCTTCAGGTGCACCCAGTCGACGGTGAAGTCGCGCCGCTTCTCCTGGGCGTGCCGGATGAACTCGCCACGCAACCGGGCCCGGGTGGTCTGCGGCGGGGTCTCCTTGGCCTCGAAGATCTCCGGGTCGTTGGCCACCCGGTCCACCTGGCCGCGCCGTTCGAGCAGCCCGTACAGGCCGCGACCGCGGCGCAGGTCGTGGTAGGCCAGGTCCATCTGGGCGACCCGGGGGTGCGACAGCGGCAGGTCGTGCTTGCGCTGGTACCGCTCGATCAGCCGGAGCTTGCTCACCCAGTCGACCTCCCGGGCCACCGGGTCCAGGTTGCCGCTCTCCACCGCGTTCAGCACCCGGCCCCACAGCTCGACCACCCGCTTGGCGGTCTGGTCGCCGCCCCGCCGCTCGACGAACTCGGTGGCGCGGGCCAGGTACTCCTGCTGGATCTCCAGCGCGCTGACCTCCTTGCCGGAGGTGAGCCGCACCTTGCGCCGGCCGGTGATGTCGTGCGACACCTCACGGATGGCCCGGATCGGATTCTCCAGCGACAGGTCACGCATCACCACCCCGGCCTCGATCATGCGCAGCACGATGTCGGCCGAGCCCACCTTGAGCAGCGTGGTGACCTCGTTCATGTTGGAGTCACCGACGATGACGTGCAGCCGGCGGTACCGCTCGGCGTCGGCGTGCGGCTCGTCACGGGTGTTGATGATCGGCCGGCTGCGGGTGGTGGCCGAGGAGACGCCCTCCCAGATGTGCTCGGCCCGTTGCGACAGGCAGTAGACCGCCCCGCGCGGGGTCTGCAACACCTTGCCCGCCCCGCAGATCAACTGCCTGGTGACCAGGAACGGGATGAGCACGTCGGCGAGCCGGCCGAACTCACCGTGCCGGGACACCAGGTAGTTCTCGTGGCAGCCGTACGAGTTGCCGGCCGAGTCGGTGTTGTTCTTGAACAGGTAGATCTCACCCGCGATGCCCTCGTCGTGCAGCCGCTTCTCCGCGTCGACGAGCAGGCCCTCCAGGATCCGCTCCCCGGCCCGGTCGTGGGCGACCAGGTCGGTGACCGAGTCGCACTCCGGTGTGGCGTACTCCGGATGCGACCCGACGTCCAGGTAGAGCCGGGCACCGTTACGCAGGAACACGTTGCTCGACCGACCCCAGGACACCACCCGACGGAAGAGGTACCGGGCTACTTCGTCAGGGGACAGCCTGCGCTGCCCGCGGTAGGTACAGGTGACGCCGTACTCGGTCTCGAGGCCGAAGATTCGCCGCTCCATGGTGTGACACTAGCCGCCCGGAGGGTCGGTTCGTCACTGTCACAGCACACCTGGTGTGGTCCGGCCGGTCAGATCCCGTCCGAGTACGACATTCCGGTCGGCCCCAACCCGGCCACGAAGGACCGGCAGGACGCGTAGTCCGGCAGCAGCCCGGCCGCGCGGGCCTGCGCGAACGACGGGGCCGCCGCGTCCCGGGCGGACAACTGCGGCTGCTCGACCGGCCACTCGATGCCCAGCTCGGGGTCGAGGGGGTGCACCCCGTGCTCCCCGGTCGGGTTGTAGGTGGTCGAGCAGAAGTAGGTCAGGGTGGCGTCCTCGGTCAGCGCGCAGAAGCCGTGCCCGAGCCCCTCGGCCAGATAGACCGCCCGCCGGTCGGTGTCGTCGAGCCGGACACCCTCCCAGCGACCGAAGGTCGGCGAGCCGATCCGCAGGTCCACCACCACGTCCAGCACCGCGCCCCGGACACAGGTGATGTACTTGGCCTGGCCGGGCGGGACGTCGGCGAAGTGGATGCCGCGCACCACACCCCGTCCGGAGATCGACAGGTTGGCCTGGGCCAGCCGCAACGGATGCCCCACCGCCTCGGCGAGGTGGTCGAACCGGTACCACTCCATGAACAGGCCCCGCGGGTCGCCGTGCTGCTGCGGCGTGACCTCCCAGGTGCCCTCGATGCTCAGCGGACGAATCTTCACCGCGGGTTCTCCGTTCCCGGCTGCGCGGCGCGCAGCACCGCCTCGTCGTGCTTGTCGGCCAGCAGGTCGAGCAGGTAGTCACCGTAACCGCTCTTGAGCAGCGGCTCGGCCAACGCGCGGAGCTGGTCGTCGTCGATCAGGCCGGCCCGCCAGCAGACCTCCTCGACGCAGCCGATCTTCATGCCCTGCCGCTCCTCGATCACCCGGACGAACTCGCCGGCCTGCATCATCGAGGTGAAGGTGCCGGTGTCCAGCCAGGCGGTGCCCCGGTCCAGCACGGACACCGACAGCTCCCCGGTCCGCCGGTACGCCTCGTTGACCGCGGTGATCTCCAACTCGCCCCGGGCGCTCGGGGTGAGCCCGGCGGCGATCCCGACCACGCGGTTGTCGTAGAAGTAGAGGCCCGGCACCGCGTAGCGGGACTTCGGGTGGGTCGGCTTCTCCTCGATCGACAGCACCCGCCCACGGGCGTCGAAGTCGACCACGCCGTACGCCTGCGGGTTGGCCACCGGGTACGCGAAGACCCGCCCGCCGACCAGGTCACCATTGTCGGCCAACTGCCGGCCGAGGCCGGCGCCGTGGAAGATGTTGTCGCCCAGCACCAGCGCCACCGCGTCGTCGCCGATGAAGTCCGCGCCGAGGACGAAGGCCTGCGCGATGCCCTCCGGGCGGGCCTGGACGACGTACTCCAGCCGCAGCCCCCACTGGCTGCCGTCGCCGAGCAGCCGCCGGAACTGGTCCTGGTCCTCCGGCGTGGTGATCACCAGGATCTCCCGGATCCCGGACATCACCAGCGTCGACAGCGGGTAGTAGACCATCGGCTTGTCGAAGATCGGCATCAGCTGCTTGGACACCGCACGGGTGAGCGGCCACAGCCGCGACCCGGTGCCACCAGCGAGAAGGATTCCACGCACCGGGGGAGCCTACCGGGACCGACGCGAACCGGACACCGGGGTCGCGGTCCCCGGACGGGCGGCCGGATGCGCGTACACTTCCGTCCCCGTGAGGATTCTCGTCACCGGCGGAGCCGGATTCATCGGGTCGGAATACGTACGGATGCTGCTGGGTGTGCCCGGTGGCGACGCCTCCGGGGTGCCCGCCGTCGAGCCCGCCGTGGTGACCGTGCTGGACAAGCTCACCTACTCCGGCAACCTCGACAACCTCCTCCCGGTGCGCGACGACCCCCGGCTGCGGTTCGTCCGGGGCGACATCTGCGACCCGGCGACGGTCGACGAGGTGGTGGCCGGGCACGACGTGATCGTGCACTTCGCCGCCGAGTCGCACGTCGACCGCTCGATCACCGGCGCCGCGCCGTTCGTCACCACCAACGTGCTCGGCACCCAGACCCTGCTGGACGCCGCGCTGCGGCACGGCACCGGCCGGTTCGTGCACGTCTCCACCGACGAGGTGTACGGCTCGATCGACGAGGGGTCCTGGACCGAGACCTGGCCGCTCGCGCCGAACTCGCCGTACTCGGCCGCCAAGGCCGGCTCCGACCTGCTCGCCCTGGCCTACCACCGGACCCACGGGATGGACGTGGTGGTCACCCGCTGCTCCAACAACTACGGGCCGTACCAGTACCCGGAGAAGGTCGTCCCGCTGTTCGTCACCAACCTGCTCGACGGCGGGACCGTGCCGCTCTACGGCGACGGCGGCAACGTCCGGGACTGGCTGCACGTGCACGACCACTGCCGGGGCATCGCGATGGTGGCGCACGCCGGCCGCGCGGGCGAGGTCTACCACATCGGCGGCGGCACCGAGCTGAGCAACAAGGAGCTGACCGGCCGGCTGCTGGAGGCGTGCGACGCCGGTTGGGACCGGGTCGTCCCGGTGACCGACCGCAAGGGCCACGACCGCCGCTACTCGCTGGACATCAGCAAGATCAACGCCGAGCTGGGGTACGCCCCCAGCATCGACCTGGAAACGGGCCTGGCCCGGACCGTCGCCTGGTACCGGGACAACCGGGTCTGGTGGGAGCCGCTGAAGACGGCACCGGGCGCATGACCCGGATCCTGGTCACCGGCGCGGGCGGCATGCTCGGCCGGGACCTGCTGGCCGTGCTCGCCACCCGCGACGACCTCGAGGTGACCGCCGCCACCCGCGGTGACCTCGACGTCACCGACGCCGGGGCGGTCCGGGACGCCGTCACCGGCCACCAGGTGGTGGTCAACGCCGCCGCGTGGACCGACGTCGACGGCGCCGAACGGGACGAGGCGGCGGCCACCGCCGTCAACGGCGACGCGGTCGCCCACCTGGCCCGCGCCTGCGCCGAGCACGGCGCGCGGCTGGTGCACGTCTCCACCGACTACGTCTTCGCCGGCGACGCGGACACCCCGTACGCCGAGGACGCCCCCACCGACCCGATCAACGCGTACGGCCGCAGCAAGCTCGCCGGGGAACGGGCCGTGGTCCGGTTCCTCCCCGAAACCGGCTACCTGGTGCGGACCGCCTGGCTCTACGGGGCACACGGCCGCAACTTCGTGACCACCATGATCGGGCTGGCCGCCACCCGTGAACACCTCGACGTGGTCGACGACCAGCAGGGCCAGCCCACCTGGTCGTACGCGCTGGCCGGTCAGCTGGTGGCGCTCGCCGACGCGGCGCTGGCCGGCCGGGCCCCGGCCGGGGTGTACCACGGCACCTGCACCGGTCGGACCACCTGGTACGGCCTGGCCCGCGCCGCCTTCGCGCACGCCGGACTCGACCCGGACCGGATCCGCCCCACCACCAGCGACCGGTTTCCGCGACCGGCCGCGCGGCCGGCGTACAGTGTGCTAGGGCACGACCGGTGGGCCGAGGCCGGCCTGCCTCCGCTGCCGGACTGGCGCGACGCGCTGTCCGACGCCTTCGACTCCCCCAGTGCACCCGCCCCGTGGAAGGTCGCATGAAGCTCACCCTCGTCACCGGTCTGACCGGCCTGATCCTGCTCGCCACCATCGTCGAGCTGCTGCGCCGCCGCCAGCTCCGCGAGAAGTACGGCATGCTCTGGCTCGGCGTCCTGGTCATCGTGATCCCGTTGTCGCTGTTCCCCCGGCTGCTGGACAACGTGGCCGGCTTCTTCGGCGTGGTCTCCGGCGTCAGCCTCGTGCTCTTCCTCGGCATCGTCTTCCTGCTGCTGGTCTGCGTGCACCTGAGCTGGGAGGTGAGCGCGCTGGAGGAAGAGACCCGCACCCTGGCCGAGGACTTCGCCCTGCTCCGCGCGCAGATCGACGCGGAACGCGCCGCCCGCCTCGCCGAAACCGCCCCGACCGGCGCCGCCGCCCGAGACGAACTGGTGTCCCACGATGGTTAACGGCAAGCGCGTCCTGATCATCATCCCCGCGCTCAACGAGTCCGGGTCGATCGCCGACGTGGTCGGCGAGGTCCGTGGCGAGTTGCCCGGCGTCGACGTGCTCGTGGTCGACGACGGCTCCACCGACCGCACCGCCGCGGTGGCCGCCGCCGCCGGCGCCCGGGTGGCCAAGCTCCCGTACAACCTCGGGGTGGGCGGGGCGATGCGGCTGGGCTACCGCTACGCCCGGGACAACGACTACGACGTGGCGATCCAGATCGACGCCGACGGCCAGCACGACCCGCGCTACGTACCCAAGCTGGTCGACCTGCTCGACGACAACGACCTGGTCATCGGTGCCCGGTTCGCCGGCGAGGGCGACTACTCCGTGCGCGGTCCCCGACGGTGGGCGATGGTCATGCTGTCCGGGGTGCTCTCCCGGGTCGCCAGGACCCGGCTGACCGACACCACCTCCGGCTTCCGGGCCGCCAACCGGCGGGTGATCGAGATGTTCGCCGGCTGGTACCCGGCGGAGTACCTGGGCGACACGGTGGAGACGCTGGTGCACACCGCCCGCCGCGGCTACCGGATCCGTCAGGTGCCGGTGGCCATGCGCAAGCGTATGGCGGGCACCCCCAGCCACTCCCCCGCCAAGGCGATGATCTACCTGGGTCGGGCCTTCGCGGTGCTCACCCTGGCGCTCATCCGCCGGTGATGCGGCGGCTGCTCCACCTCGTCCCGCCCGGCACCCTCGCCGTCGGAGGCGGGCTGGCCCTGCTCGGGCTCGCCTCCTACGTGCACCTCGCGGTGGCCGGGCACGCCCTCGACCTCGCCGACTACTCCTCGCTGTCGGTGCTCTGGTCGATCGTGTTCACCGTCGGCATCGGCGTGTTCATCCCGGTCGAGCAGGAGGTGGCCCGGGTCGTCGCCGCCCGCCGCAGCCAGGGACTGCCGCCCGGCCCGGTGCTGGCCCGGGGCGCGGTCGTCGCCGCTGTCGTGCTGGCGTTGCTGGTCATGGCCACCCTCGCCGGCCGCCGGGCGCTCACCGACCGGCTCTTCGCCGGCGACGACACGATGGTCGCCGTGCTGATCGGCGCGCTGGTCGCGATGGCCGTCGCGTACACCACCCGGGGCGTGCTGTCCGGCCTGCAACTCTTCCCCTGGTACGGCACCCAGCTCGGGGTCGACGGCGGGCTGCGCATCGCGCTGGTCGCCGCGCTCGGCGTCAGCGGCGTCACCGACCCGGTCTGGTACGGCGCGGTGCTGGTCGTCGCCCCGCTGCTGTCGGTGCTGGTGACCCTCCCGCCGGTGCTGCGGGCCGTCGGCGGCGGCCTCCCCGTGGCCTGGGGCACCCTGCTGCGCGGCCTCGGCCTGCTCACCGTCTCCAGCCTGCTCTCCCAGGTCGTGGTCAATGTCGGCGTGATCAACGCGCGGCTGATCGACCCGGCCGACGTGGCCACCGCCGGGGCGCTGCTCTCCGCCCTGGTGCTGGTCCGCATCCCGCTGTTCGTCTTCGGCTCGATGCAGGCGTCGCTGCTGCCCGGCCTGGCCACCACCGCCACCACCGGCGACGTCGCCGGCTTCCACGGCCTGCTGCGCCGGGCGCTCGGCGTGGTCACCGCCCTCGGCGTCGCCGGCGCCCTCGGCGCGGTGGCGCTCGGCCCCTGGCTGGTCCACCGGCTCTTCGACGCCCCCGGCGTGCTCGGCCACGGCGACTTCGCCTGGCTGGCCGTGGGCACCCTGGCCTACCTGTGGGCGATGGTGCTCGGCCAGGCCCTGCTCGCCCTGGACCGGCACCGCGCCCAGGCGGTGTCCTGGACGGTCGGAGTGGCCGCCCTGCTCGCCGTCACGGTCGTCCCGGCCCCGGTCGCGCTCCGCGTCGAGCTGGCCTATGCGGTGGGTTCCGTGGTGGTGGCCGCCACCATGGCCGTCCTGCTGCTGCGCCGGGGCACCCGCCCGGCCACCCCCACCCCCATCCGGCCGCTCGACGACGTGGTGGCCCCTGGAGTTTCCGGAGGCATCCGATGACCCGCCCCCAGGTGTCCGCGGTGATGCTCGCCTACGGCGCCGAGCCCTACCTGGTCGACGCGGCCCGCGCCGTGCTGGACAGCACCGGCGTCGAGATCGAGTTGATCGTGGTCGACAACGGTTGTACCGGTGACGGCATCGACGTGGTCAAGGGCTTCGCCGGGGTACGGGTGGTCCGGCCGGAGGAGAACACCGGCTACTCCGGGGGCTGCCGGGTCGGTGCCGCCGAGGCCACCGGCGAGTGGCTGGCCTTCGTCAACTCCGACGCCGTCGTCACCCCCGACGCGCTGGCCCGCACCGTGGCGGTGGCCGGCGAGCCCGGCGTCGGCGCGGCGATGGCCTCGATCCGGCTCGCCGAGAACCCCGACCTGATCAACACCTCGGGCAATCCGCTGCACTACATCGGGCTCTCCTGGGCGGGCGGCAACGGCGAGCCGGCGAGCGCGCACGCCCGCCGGACCACCGTGCCGTCGATCAGCGGCTGCTGCTTCGTCATCAACCGGGCGCTGTGGCGGGAACTGGACGGCTTCGCCGCCGAGTACTTCGCCTACCACGAGGACACCGAGATCAGCCTGCGGCTGTGGCAGCGCGGGCTGCGCCAGGAGTACGTCCCGGACGCCGTGGTGGTGCACCACTACGAGTTCTCCCGCAACAAGCTCAAGCACTACCTGCTGGAACGCAACCGGCTGATCTCGCTGCTCACCGCGTACGAGACGCGGACCCTGGTGGTGCTGGCCCCGATGCTGCTGCTCACCGAGGCGGCCCTGCTGGTGGCCGCGCTGCTCGGCGGCTGGGGGCGGGAGAAGATCCGGGGCTGGGGCTGGCTGTGGACCAACCGGGCCTGGGTGCGGGACCGACGCCGACGCCTCCAGCAGGAACGGATGGTCCCCGACGGGATCATCGCCGAGCTGATGACCGCGAAGGTCGACCCGTCCAACGTCGAGTCGCCGCCCGGGATGGGCGTCTTCAACGTCATCGCCGCCGGCTACTGGGCGCTGGCGAAGCCGCTGCTGCGCAGGGCCTGACCGCAGGAACGCCACCGGGGCCGGGGTTCACCACCCCGGCCCCGGTGCGCGTACGTCAGGCTTCCGGCTTCTCCTGGGGCTGGCCCTCCAGGTCGGCCGAGCCGGCCGAGGTGGTGGGCTTGTGCGCCTCCTCGGTCGGTACCGTCGGGGTCTCGGCCCGGCCGCCGGCCGGAGCGACGTCACCCGCCGCGTCGCCCTCCAGCAAAGCGGTCAGCGCCGCCCCGGTGATCCGCCGGAAGGTACGCCCCACCCGGTTGCGGTCCAGGACCGCCACCTCCAGCTGGTCGGGCGAGATCGTCCGGGCCGCGCCGCCCTCACCGCCGACGCTGCTCAACGCCTTGCGGGCCACCGTGACCGCCTCGCTGAGCGACAGGTCGGCCCGGTGCTCGGCCTTGAGCACTCCGGTGATCGCCTCGGCCTGGCCGCCCATCGCCATCCGGCCCGGCTCGTCGTTGACCGACCCGTCGTAGGTGAGCCGGTACAGCTCGTCCTCGTCGGCCGTGGCACCGACCTGCGCCACGCAGATCTCCACCTCGAACGGCTTGGACTGCTCGGTGAAGATCGCACCGAGGGTCTGCGCGAACGCGTTGGCCAACGCCCGGCCGGTCACGTCACGCCGGTCGTAGCTCAGGCCGTTCAGGTCGGCCATCCGAACCCCGGCGCGGCGCAGGTTCTCGAACTCGTTGTACCGGCCGACGGCGGCGAACCCGATCCGGTCGTAGATCTCACTGACCTTGTGCAGGGCGCTGGAGAGGTTCTCCGCGACGAAGAGCACCCCACCGGTGTAACTCAGGACCACCGCGCTGCGCCCCCGGGCGATGCCCTTGCGGGCCAGCTCGGAACGGTCGCGCATGATCTGCTCGGGCGAGGCGTAGAACTGCATGGCCACGGCGGCGGTTCTCCTTCTGGCACTGTGCTGACGACTGAGGCTGGTCGGGGTGGGCAGGGTCAGCCGCCCGGGTTCTCCATCCGTCCGGCGACGACGCCCTCGGCGATGGTGGCCGTCTCGGCCTCGGTGAGCCGGCGGGTGCCCTCGGCGGTCGCCGTCATCACCACCGGGTAGATCCGCCGGGTCAGGTCCGGTCCACCGGTGGCCGTGTCGTCGTCGGCGGCGTCGTAGAGCGCCTCGACCGCGAGCCGGGTCGCGTCGTCGATGGACACGCCCGCCCGGTACCGCTTCTTCAACGCCGACTTGGCGAACAGCGAACCGGAGCCGATCGCGTCGTAGCCGGTCTCCTCGTAGGGGCCACCGGTGACGTCGAAGCTGAAGATCCGCCCGGCGCGGGCCGGATCCCGGGCGGCCAGGTCGAAGCCGGCGAAGAGCGGCACGACCGCGAGCCCCTGCATCGCCGCGCCGAGGTTGCCCCGGATCATGGAGGCGAGCCGGTTGGCCTTGCCGTCCAGGGAGAGCATCGCGCCCTCGATCTTCTCGTAGTGCTCCAGCTCCACCTGGAACAGCCGCATCAGCTCGATGCCGATGCCCGCCGTGCCGGCGATGCCGACCAGCGAGTACGCGTCGGCGGGGTGCACCTTCTCGATGTCCCGCTGCGCGATCAGGTTGCCCATGGTGGCCCGGCGGTCGCCGGCCAGCACCACCCCGCCGACGGCCGAGATGGCCACGATGGTGGTGGCGTGCGGCGCCAGGTCGGCGGCCATGCCCGGCGGCAGCGGCCGTCGGCCGGGCAGCATCTCGGGGGCCACCCGACTCAGGAAGGTCGTGAAGGAGGACGTCCCCGCGTTGGTGAACACATCTGGTAGACGCCCGGATGGATCAAAGCCCGCTGCCACGTGGTTCCTCTCAGGTACGTGATCGCCCTGGCCAGCCTCGTGGGACTGTCACGGAACTGGCCAAGACCACCGTTGCAGTTGAAGCAGAGTATCCCGCGCACCCATCCGGTGCGGTGATCGTGGTCCACATGTTGAGGATCTTCCGCGCCGCAGACGGCACAGACGCCGCCCTGCTCGGCGAGAAGCTCCTGGAACTCCTTCTCGCCGATCCCGTAGCGGCGGCGCAGGTGGTACTCGCGACTGCCGCCGTAGAGCCGCTGCCTGACTTCCCTTGTCCGGCTGTTGTGGCATGGCTTGCAGTACGTGGCATAGCCCGTGCTGTCGGCCCGGTTACGGGGGAAGTCGACCACAGGCTTGACGGTTCCACAGTCGGCGCAGAAGCGATGACCTTCCGGAACTTCCCGGGTGGCCTTCACCTCCCGGCCGTGCTGCTCCCTGACCCGTTTGGCGTAACTGGCCTTCGAACGGGTGTTGAAGCACGGTTTGCAGTAGCTGCCACGACCGCTGGGACGCTTGCTGTTCGCAGAGAACTCGACGAGCGGCTTCCATTCCCCGCAGTCGCGGCAACGACGACGGCTGTTCTGATCATCCAGGGGGAGCGGCATATCCGTTTCGACCCAGTTTGTTCACTGACCTCCTTTTTGTACGTAACCTCGCACAAATTCCTCGGCGTTCTCCTCCAGGACCGAGTCGATCTCGTCGAGCAGGTCGTCGACGTCCTCGGTGATCTCGGCGTGCCGTTCCGCCACCTCGGGGTTGGCCTCGGTGGTGACGTCCTCGATCTCCTCGGCCTGGTGCGACTTGCCCGCCTGCGACTGGCCGCCCTCTTGTGAAGCCATCTCGGTGCCTCCTCCACGATCGCCTGCGATGAACTTACCTCGCGCAGGCGACGAAAAGCCCGCCGCACGCCGGCATCCGACGCACGACGGGCCGTCGCACCGGCCGGCTCAGCCGCCCGTCAACGTCTCCAGCAGGTCCTTGGCGGTGTCGCACCGGTCGAACAACGCGCCGACGTGCTTACGGGTGCCCCGCTCCGGCTCCATCATCGGCACCCGGACCAGCGACTCCCGACCCACATCGAAGATCACCGAGTCCCAGCTCGCCGCCACCACCTCGGACGCGTACTGCGCCAGGCAGCGGCCCCGGAAGTAGGCCCGGGTGTCCTCCGGGGGCTCGGTCATCGCCCGGCGGGTCTGCTCGTCGTCCAGCAGCGTCTTCATCGAGCCCCGGGTCACCAGCCGGTGGTAGAGGCCCTTCTCCGGCCGGACGTCGGAGTACTGCAGGTCGACGAGTTGCAGCTTGTGCGAGCCCCAGCCCAGCTTCTCCCGCTCCCGGTAGCCCTCCAGCAACCGCAGCTTGGCCACCCAGTCCAGTTCGTCGGCGCAGAGGAACACGTCACGGCCCAGCCGGTCCAGCACCCGCTCCCAGCGGTCCAGCACGTCCCGGGTCTGCGCGTCGGCGTCCGCGCCGTACCGCTCGTCCACGAAGGAACGCACCCGCTCGTAGTAGGCCCACTGGAGGTCCAGAGCGGTCAACCGGCGGCCGTCGCGCAGCCGCATCCGGTGCGTCAGCGACGGGTCGTGGCTGACCGCCCGCAACTCGGCGACCGGGTCGGCGATGCCCAGGTCGGCACCGAGCGCCTTCTCCTCGATCATGGTGAGGATCAGCGCCGTGGTGCCCACCTTGAGGTAGGTGGAGATCTCCGACAGGTTGGCGTCGCCGATGATGACGTGCAGCCGACGGTACTTGTCGGCGTCAGCGTGCGGCTCGTCCCGGGTGTTGATGATCGGCCGCTTGAGGGTGGTCTCCAGGCCGACCTCGACCTCGAAGAAGTCCGCCCGCTGGGAGATCTGGAAGCCGCTCTGCCCGCCGTCCTGCCCGATGCCGACCCGACCCGCGCCGCAGACGATCTGCCGGGTCACGAAGAACGGCGTCAGGTACGCCACGATGTCGGCGAACGGGGTCTGCCGGCGCATCAGGTAGTTCTCGTGCGCGCCGTAGCTGGCACCCTTGTTGTCGGTGTTGTTCTTGTAGAGGTGGATCGGCTGGGTGCCGGGGATGGTGGCCGCCCGCCGGGCCGCCTCGGCCATCACCCGCTCCCCCGCCTTGTCCCACCGCACCACGTCGAGGGGGTTGGTCACCTCGGGGGTGGAGTACTCCGGGTGGGCGTGGTCGACGTAGAGCCGGGCACCGTTGGTGAGTATCACGTTGGCCAGGCCGAGATCCTCGTCGGCGAGCGCCTCCGCCGGGTCGTAGGCGGCCCCGGAGTAGGTGAACCCCCGGGCGTCGCGCAGCGGCGACTCCTCCTCGTAGTCCCACCGGGCCCGGCCGCCCCGGTTGAGTTCCGGGCGCGCACCGTACGCGTTGACCACCTGGGACGAGGTGACCATCGGGTTGGCTCCGGCCTGGCCGGGCACGGAGATCCCGTACTCGACCTCGGTGCCCATGATCCTTCTGACGCTCATCGACCTACCCGCTCCGCTCGCCTCACCCGGTCCGCCGTCACGTCGAGCGTAGTCCGCCTCACCGGGGAAGGGGGCACGCCGCCTCGCCCGGGTCGGGTGTCGCGGTCTCCAGCGTCGGCGGGGGCGGCTCGTCCGAGGGGGCCACGTCGCAGTCCGGGACGGTCAGCGGCACCCAGCTGAGCCGGTGCCGCAGCGCCGGTTCGTCGCGCAGCATCCGGTGCACCCGGCGCTCCCCCTTGGGATCGGAGGTGATGAACCGGATCGGGCCGGCCACCCGCCGGACGATGAGGTCGGTGCGGTCGGGTTCGAGGAACGGCAGGCTGTAGATGCCCGGGTCGGTGGCCGCCGTGGTGCCGTGCAGCGCCGACAAGCACAGCGAGATGAGGTACGACCGCATCGGCCCCCGGTCGATGACCAGGGTGGTGGTGCCGGGCACCTCGGGATAGCGCTGCTGGGCGTCGGCACACACCCAGGCCACTCTGGACGGCAGGGTGAGATCCTGGTGGACCCACTGCTGTGCCCAGGTCTTCTCGTCGACCAGCAGCAGACTGCGGTGCCAGCCGGTGACCCCGCAGAGCGCCACCGCGACCGTCATGGTGAGCGCGGCAGCGAGCACCCCCGCCACGGTGCTGCCGGCCCCCCGCCAGGTCAGCGCCGGCCGGGGCACCGGCAGCAGCCGGACCACCGCGGCGGTGCCGACGACGAGCAGCGCGGTGGCCAGGTGGGTGGCCTTGACGAAGTAGTAGCCGGGCTGCACCCCGTCGTTGACGTTGAGCTGGGCGATGGTCAGCGGGAGGGCCGCGCCGACGACGCAGACCAGCAGCCAGCGCCGCCACGCCGGATCGGCGCGGGCGACCTGGACGAGCAGGGCCACCCCGACGATGCCGCCGAGCCAGATCAGCGCCCGCCATCCCTCGACGGCCTGCGACGAGCCGATGACCAACGCTTCGGTCTGCCCGGCCCGCAGCACGCCGAGCAGCGGGGCGATCAGGGCGAGGGCGGCACCGGCCAGGCCGACGGTGAGCACGGTGAACCACCGGCGCAGCGCCTCCCGCCAGTGGGTGAGCACCCAGCACAGCACCAGCACGGCGGCGGCCGGCAGGAACAGGTAGTAGGTGAACCCGACGGCGGCGAGCAGGGCGCACAGCAGCACGACCTGCTCCCGGGTGCCCGGGACCGGCCGGGCGACCAGGGTGGCGACCAGCACGGTCAGCGTCAGCCCGAGCACCTCGGTGGGGTAGCCGGCGTTGAGCAGCCGGGGTAGCTGGGTGCCCAGCACCACCGCGCCGACGACCACGGTGAGCACCGTGCGGTGCAGCAGGTGGATGGGGCCGGACAGCCGCTGGGCGGCCCAGATCAGGGTGAGGGTGAGCAGCCCGAAGCCGGCGATGGTCCAGCCGAAGTAGTGGGCGACGAGGTCGTCGGCGCGCGGCGCGGTGGGGCTCAGGAAGCCGTCGAGCAGGGCGGTGATCAGGTGCCAGCCCTGCGGGTAGTAGACGAGTTGGGCGGTGATCTGCTCCCGGGCGGCGGCCGGGTCGACGAAGGTGTAGCCGTCCAGGCGGCCCATCACGTCGAACAGCGCGAGGTGCCGCCAGTTGTCCTCACCCATGCCGAGGACGGTGAGCCGGTCGGCGAGGTCACCGGCGCGCTGCCAGGGCTGCCGCAGGTAGACCACCATGGCGGCGGCGCCGGCCAGCGGGAACAGGTCGGCCCAGCCGGGGCGGGGCAGCCGGGGCGTACGTCGCAGCGCGGCGGCGGCCAGGACCAGCACGGTGAGGGCGATCCCGGTGACCGGCACCGGTCGCATCCCCCAGGGCCAGACCGGGAAGAGCAGGCCGCCGACGGCCGCCAGGCCGAGCAGCAGCCCGAGGGCGAGCATCAGCCGGTCGAGCAGGGTACGACCACCGCGCAGCAGGCTCGCCGTGGCGATCAGGACGACCGGGGGGAGCAGCCATTCCCGGTGCAGGGCATGCCCGGCGAGGGGCACGGCCCACGCGGCGACCAGCGCGACGAGCAGAAGCGGAATCCACCGCCAGCGACGGGCCGGCGAGCGCCTCGGGACGGTGGGGGGTACCTGGTCCACCGCCGGGGACAGCGGCGGATCAACGACGGAGAGCTCGGGCGGCACGCGGTTCCTCGGAGTCGACTACGCGGTGGCGGGAAGTCTACCGACGCGTCCGGCGGAGCACCCACCGGAAGCGGGGGCGGCCCGGTTAACAGTGGGTGACACAGACCACCGGGTCCGCGACGCGTGGCGTCGCGGACCCGGTGGGCCGACCGGTCAGAGGTACTGACCGGTGTTGCTGGCGGTTTCGATGGAACGCCCGGCCTCGGTGCCCTTGCCGCCGGAGACGAGCGTGCGGATGTAGACGATCCGCTCGCCCTTCTTGCCGGAGATCCGGGCCCAGTCGTCCGGGTTGGTGGTGTTGGGCAGGTCCTCGTTCTCGCGGAACTCGTCGACGCAGGCGTCGAGCAGGTGCTGCAACCGCAGCCCCTTGCGCCCGGAGGTGAGGAACTCCTTGATCGCCATCTTCTTGCCCCGGTCGACGATGTTCTGGATCATCGCGCCGGAGTTGAAGTCCTTGAAGTAGAGGACTTCCTTGTCGCCGTTGGCGTAGGTCACCTCGAGGAAGCGGTTCTCCTCGGTCTCCGAGTACATCCGCAGGACCACCGCGTCGATCATGGCCGCGACGGTGGCCTGGGGCTCGCCGCCGTGCTCGGCCAGGTCGTCGGCGTGCAACGGCAGCCCGGCGAGGATGTACTTGGAGAAGATGTCCTTGGCCGCCTCGGCGTCCGGACGCTCGATCTTGATCTTCACGTCGAGCCGGCCGGGGCGCAGGATGGCCGGATCGATCATGTCCTCCCGGTTGGAGGCGCCGATCACGATGACGTTCTCCAGCCCCTCGACGCCGTCGATCTCGCTGAGCAGCTGCGGGACGATGGTGTTCTCCACGTCGGAGGAGACACCGGAGCCACGGGTCCGGAAGATCGAGTCCATCTCGTCGAAGAACACGATGACCGGGGTGCCCTCCCCGGCCTTCTCCCGGGCCCGCTGGAAGATCAGCCGGATGTGCCGCTCGGTCTCGCCGACGTACTTGTTGAGCAGTTCCGGACCCTTGATGTTGAGGAAGAAGCTGGTGTGCCGGTCCTTGCCCAGCCGCTCGGCGATCTTCTTGGCCAACGAGTTGGCCACCGCCTTGGCGATCAGCGTCTTGCCACAGCCCGGTGGGCCGTAGAGCAGGATGCCCTTCGGCGGCCGGAGCTGGTGCTCGCGGAACAGGTCGGCGTGCAGGAAGGGCAGCTCCACCGCGTCACGGATCTGTTCGATCTGCGACTGGAGGCCGCCGATGTCGGTGTAGTCGACGTCGGGCACCTCCTCCAGCACCAGTTCCTCGACCTCGCTCTTCGGGATCCGCTCGTAGGCGTACGCCGAGCGGGGCTCGATCATGAGCGAGTCGCCGGCCCTGATCGCCGAGCCGATCAGGGTGTCGGCCAGGTGGACGATGCGCTCCTCGTCGGAGTGCGAGACCACCAGCGCCCGGTCACCCGGGCTGCCCTCGGGACCAGCGAGGATCTCCTTGAGCATCACCACCTCGCCGACCCGCTCGTAGCCGAACGCGTCGACGATGTTGAGCGCGTCGTTGAGCAGGACCTCCTGGCCACGCCGCAACTCCTCGGCGTCCAGCGAGGGTGAGACGGCGACCCGGAGCTTGCGTCCGCCGGTGAAGATGTCCACCGTGCCGTCGTCGTGCCGCGCGAGGAAGACGCCGTAGCCGGACGGCGGCTGTGCCAGCCGGTCGATCTCCTCCTTGAGCGTCACGATCTGCGCGCGAGCCTCCTTGAGGGTGCTCACGAGCCGGTCGTTGTTCTCGGTGAGCCGCGCCAACTGTGCCTGGGTGGCCGCCAGCCGCTCTTCGAGCTGCCGGACGTGTCGGGGGCTTTCGGTCAACTTGCGCCGCACCAGAGCGAGTTCCTCCTGAAGGAACGCGACCTGCGTGGAGAGATCGTGGGCCTCCTTCTCCCACCGTGCGGCGCGCGAGTCCGCGTCGTCACTGCGTGCCACGTCCCACCTCCCCGGGGGGCTTGAACGTTCTGCCCTAACACTAGCCGCTATGAGGCCGATTCGGTCCCACGCAACGCCCTCGTCACCGAACCTTGATCGCCAAGGGACGCCCGGGGGGCAGGTCCGGCCGTTCGGGTACCGTCGGGGAGTGGGACGGGAGAACATGGGGGGTGCGGGGTGAGCGACGTCGCTACCGACGAGTTGCAGGTCTGGGTCGACCAGGATCTCTGCACGGGTGACGGGCTCTGCGTGCAGTACGCGCCGGAGGTTTTCGAGTTCGACGTCGACGGTCTGGCGTACGTCAAGGGCACCGACGGTGAGCTGCGACTCGCCCCCGGTAGCCGGGTCGACGTGCCGGAACACCTGCGGCTGGAAGTGATCGACTCCGCGAAGGAGTGCCCGGGTGAGTGCATCCACGTGGTGCGCGGCGGCGACGGTGTGGAGGTGGCCGGCCCCGAGGCCGAGGAGGGCTGACACCGCCGGGCGCTCCGCACCCCGGTGCCGGCGGACCGACCCCGGGGCGGTGACCACCCCGGGGCCGATCGTCGGAAAGACGACTCCGCCGGACGACGGCGGTCGGGCCGTACGTGACGACCGTCACTCACGATCCGACCGGCCGGCTACAGCAGCGGACGGCCGACCACCGAGGCGACCAACCGGGCGAACTCCTCCAACCGGGCGATCTGACCGGCCCCGCCGTCGTCGAGGGTCTTGCCGAAGCGCAACGCGTCGTGCCGGGGCGCACCGACCATCTCGTCACCGGGCGGGGCCTCGTCCAGCGAGGTGAGCAGCAGGTAGACGTCGATGCTGTCGACCCGTACCTCACCGTTGTCGGCCCTGGTCAGCCGACGTCGGCAGCCCACCTCGGTGACGGTGGAGACCGGCACCACCCGCAGTGAGGACGTCATCGACCCGGGCGGCCCCTCCCCCGGCGGCACGTCCTCACCGTGCCAGAGCACCAACCGGCTGCCGTCGCAGACGACGACCTCCTGCCACACCCCGTTGACCTCGTTGACGAAGCGTTCCAGGGTGAACCCGAGCACCGAGGCCCCCCGCAGCACCCCGCCGAGCGCCTCCAGGGCGATGTCCGGGTCGCGCAGGTAGGCCCGCGTGGCGGACTCCAGATCCTGGTACGGCGACCAGTCCGGGAACACGGCCGGCAACTCGCCGCCGCCGAAACCCGGCTGACTCATGCCCTCTCCCCCAGGTCACACCGTCGGCCCGCACGCGCCGCCGGAATCCGCCCGTTCACGCCCAGCCGCTCCGATCCGCCGTCACGACCGGTCCGTCCCGTCGGCAGACCCACCGGCGGCGACGGTCGCCCCGTCGACTCCGCCGGTCGCCCCGCCGGCGGCGACGGCCTGTGCCGCCGCCTCCCGGGCCGCCGCCGCCTCGCGCAGCGCCTGCTTGCGCTCGGCGTAGGCCTCGGCGCCCTTGCTCGGCTTGCGGCGACGCGGTGGCGCGGTGACCCCCGGCGCGAGCTTACGCGCGCAGACCAGGAACGCGGTGTGCGCGATCATCCGGTGGTCCGGCCGGACGGCGAGCCCCTCGGCGTGCCAGTCGCGCACCAGGGACTCCCAGGCCCGCGGCTCGGTCCAGCCACCGCGCTCGCGCAGCGCCTCGACCAGCTCGGACAGCTGCGGGGTGGTCGCCACGTAGCCGATGAACACGCCACCGGGCACCAGTGCCCGCTCGACCATGTCGAGGGTCTCCCACGGGGTGAGCATGTCCAGGATGATCCGGTCGAAACCGGTCTCCGGGCAGTCGGCGACGTCACCGACGTGCAACCGCCAGGCCGGGTGCGGCGCACCGAAGAACGCCTCCACGTTACGCCGGGCGATCTGGGCGAAGTCGTCGCGCACCTCGTAGGAGTGCAGCTCGCCGCCGGTGCCGACGGCGCGCAGCAGCGAGCAGCTCAGCGCCCCGGAGCCGGCGCCGGCCTCCAGCACCTTGGCGCCGGGGAAGACGTCACCCATGGCGACGATCTGCGCCGAGTCCTTCGGGTAGATCACCTGGGCGCCGCGCGGCATCGACAGCACGTAGTCCGACAGCAGCGGGCGCAGCGCCAGGAACGCTGTCCCGCCACCGGCGGTGCTCACCACGCTGCCGTCGGGCTGCCCGATCAACGCGTCGTGGGCCAGGATGCCCCGGTGGGTGTGGAACTCCTTGCCGGGTTCCAGGGTGACGGTGTGCATCCTCCCCTTGGGGTCGGTCAGCTGTACCCGGTCGCCGGGGCGGAACGGCCCCCGGTGCACCGGGGGCAGCTCGGCGGTGGCGGCGGACGGCGGTGTGCCGTCGCCGGCCGGGAGGGTGGGGGGATGTGCTGCGGTCACCTGTTCATCTTCCGTGTGGGTTCGAGGACCTGGGCGAGATCCGCGATGTGCAGAACGCCGACGACATCTTCGCCTGACGTCACCACGAACCGCGCGCCCGGGTGGGCCTGGACGGCCGCCAGCACCCGCTCGCCGTCGAGATCGTGCGGCAGGGCCGGCAGGGCGGCCAGCGGCCGGGCCACCGCGTCCACCGCCAGCCAGGGCCGGCGGCCCGGGGGTACGGCGTCCGCCGCCGCCGGGTCGACCAGGGCGACCGGCCGGCCGGTGCCGTCGGCCACGACGACGGTGGAGCCGGGCGGGCCGTCGGCGGCGTGCCGGCGCTGCGCCTCGGCCAGCGGCGTGCCGGTGGGTACGGCGAAGACCGGCCGGGTCAGCCGGGCCAGGTCGATCAGCGGCACCCGGCGGCTGATCCGGGCGTACCGGATCGACTGGCCGGCGCCGCGCCAGAGGGTGATCGCGACCAGCAGCATCAGCGGCAACACCAGCGGGGCCAGGATCCGCTGCACGGTGAGCAGCACGACCAGCGCGGCGGTGCCCACCGCGACGACCCGGCCGACCCAGCCGGCGGCCTCGGTGGCCCGGTGCCGGTCCCGGGTGATCCGCCACAGCACGGCGCGCAGCGCCCGGCCGCCGTCCAGGGGCAGCCCGGGCAGCACGTTGAAGACCGCCACGATCACGTTGCTCAGCGCCAGTTGCACCGCGAGCTGGCGGGCCAGGGTGTGGTCGGGGGTGGCCAGCGTGACGGCCACGGCGATCCCGCCGAGCACCGCCGACACGGCCGGTCCGGCCAGGGCGACCAGCAGCTCCACCCGGGGGGTGGGGGCGTCCCGCTCCATCTCGGTGTAGCCGCCGAGCAGTTCCAGGGTGATCCCGCGCACACCGATGCCGTACCGGCGGGCGGTCAGCGCGTGCCCCAGCTCGTGCAGCAGGACCGAGCCGAGCAGCGACACCACGAAGCCCAGGCCGATCAGGTAGCCGCCGACCGGGGACAGCCCGAGCCGGTCCCGGGCGAACTCGGCGTAGGTGACCGTCACCAGCAGGGTCAGCAGCAGCATCGACACGTTGAGGTGCAGCGGCACCCCGAACACCCGGCCGACGGTCAGGCCGGTACGCCGGCGGGGCTCGGGGGGACGGGACTCCACCGGCCCGATGCTACGCGCCGCGCGATCATGCCCGGTGCGGCGAGCGCGGGCCTGTCGGACCGGTGACCTAACCTTCGGGGCATGACGGCGGATCCGATGATCGACCAGCAGCATTCCCCGGCGGCGTTGCCCGCCACGGTCCGGGCCTCGCTGTCGCCGTCACGGGCCGCCGACTTCAAGACCTGCCCGCTGCTCTACCGGTTCCGCAGCATCGACCGGCTGCCCGAGCGCCCCAGCGTCGAGCAGGCGCGGGGCACCCTGGTGCACGCGGTGCTGGAGCGGTTGTTCGACCTGCCGGCGGGCGGTCGCACCCCCGAGGCCGCCGGTGACCTGGTCGGCCCGCAGTGGGACCGGCTGGTCGCCGGGCAGCCCGAGCTGGCCGGCCTGTTCGACCCGGCCGACGAGGCGGGCACCGCCGGGTTCCTCCGGTCGGCGGCGGCGCTGTTGGAGGGTTACTTCGCGGTGGAGGATCCGCGCCGGCTGGAGCCCGCCGAGCGGGAGAGCCTGATCTCCGCGGTGGTCGACGACGAGCTGCTCATCCGGGGCTACCTCGACCGGCTCGACGTGGCCCCGGACGGGGCGTTGCGGGTGGTCGACTACAAGACCGGCGGCGCACCGAGGGAGGCGTTCGAGGCGCGGGCGCTGTTCCAGCTGAAGTTCTACGCCCTGGTGCTGTGGCGCACCCGGGGCGTGGTGCCCCGGGTGCTGCGCCTGCTCTACCTCAAGGACGCCGAGGTCTGCGACTACTCCCCCGACGCCGAGGAGCTGCTCCGCTTCGAGCGCACCGTGGTGGCGCTCTGGCAGGCCATCGAGCAGGCCACCGCACGGCAGGATTTCCGGCCCCGGCCGAGCCGGCTCTGCGACTGGTGCAACCACCAGGCGCACTGTCCGGCCTTCGGCGGCACCCCGCCGCCGTTCCCGCAGCGGGCCGCGGCGGCCGACCCGCTGCGCGACGCCCGCTCCCGGCCGGCCGCCCCGGGCGCCGACGCGTGACGGTCGCCGCCCCGGAAGGGCGACGCGTGACGGTCGCCGCCCCGCAAGAGCGACGCGTGACGGTCGCCGCCCCGCAAGAGCGACGCGTGACGGTCGCCGCCCCGCAAGAGCGACGAGCGACGGCCGTCGCCGCGCCCGCGGGGCGGAGACCGGCTCGTCCGCGAGGAGGAGACGAGGTTCGTCGTCGGCGACGACCCGGCGGCCCGACGGGCGGCTAGCGTCGCGGTATGACCGAGGGGCCCAGGCGATGGTGGGTACGCCGGCCACTGGCCGGTGACGCCCTCCTCGCCGTCGCACTGGTGGTGGTGGAAGCCGTCTTCGTCCTGCTCACCCCGCACGAGTTCTGGCCCCGGCAGTTGTCGTCCATGCTGGTGTGGAGCGTGCTGTGCGCGGCGCCGGTGGCGCTGCGCCGGGTCGCGCGGTGGCCGGCGGTGGCCGCGGCACTGGGCACCCTGGCGGTGCCGGCGCTGCTCGGGCACGCCCCGACCACCCAGAGCCTGACGTTTCTGGTGCTGACGTACACCATGGCGGTCGAGCGGACGGTGTCGGCGGCGGTCGTCGCCACGGTCCTGCTCTGGACGCCGGTGGCGGCGCTCAACGTGCTCGCTCCGCTGGACACCGGGCTCGACGTCGGCCCGGCGTACCTGGTGCTCAACAACCTGCTCACCGCGTTGCTCGCCTACGCGGTGGGGCGTGCGGTGCGGTCCCGGCGCATCTCGCTGCGGGCGCTGCGGGAGCGCGCCCGGGTGGCCGAGGAGAACCAGCGGTCGCTGGCCGAGCAGGCGGTGGCCGACGAACGGCGGCGGATCGCCCGCGAGCTGCACGACGTGGTCGCCCACCACGTCAGTGTGATGGGGGTGCTGGCCACCGGGGCGCGGCGGGTGCTGCGCCGGGACCTGGCCGCCGCCGACGAGGCGATCACCACCATCGAGGACACCAGCCGGGCCACGCTACGGGAGCTGCGCCGGCTGCTCGACGTGCTGCGCACCGACGCGGAGCCGGCCGCCGACCTCACCCCGCAGCCCGGTCTGGCCGGCATCGCCACGCTGGTGGACCAGGTACGCGAGGCGGGGCTGCCGGTCGTCCTGGAGGTCGCGGACCCGGTGCCGGTGGTCGAGGAGGGCGTGTCGCTGACCGTCTACCGGATCGTGCAGGAGGCGTTGACCAACGCGCTCAAGCACGCCGGGACGGCCGTCGCCACGGTCCGGCTGGGCGTCGACGCGGGCGGCCTGGTCGTGGAGATCACCGACACCGGCCGGGGTCCGGCCCCGGGGCCCGACCGGATCGGGCACGGACTGGTCGGCATGCGGGAACGGGTCGCCCTCTACGGTGGAACCCTGCGGATCGGGCCACGGCCCGGCGGCGGCTTCCGGGTGTACGCGAGAATTCCGGTGGAACCGGTCGGGACGGTCCCGGTATGACGGGGGAACGGGGACGGCAGATGGGCGAGACGCACGGCGGTGCCCCGCCCTTCCCGCAGGACGAGGGCCGGTCCTCGTCGGGACGGCCGGTGCGGATTCTGCTCGCCGACGACCAGCCGTTGCTGCGCACCGGGTTCCGGATGGTGCTGGGCACCGAGGACGACCTGGACGTCGTGGCCGAGGCCGGGGACGGTCAGGAGGCGGTGGAGCTGTCCCGCCGGCTGCTGCCCGACGTGGTGCTGATGGACATCCGGATGCCCCGGATGGACGGGGTGGCCGCGACCCGGGCGATCGTCGACGCCCGGCTGCCGGTGCGGGTGCTCATCCTGACCACCTTCGACCTCGACGAGTACGTGGTGGGGGCGCTGCGGGCCGGGGCGAGCGGTTTCCTGGCCAAGGACGTGCCGGCCGACGACCTGGTGACCGCCATCCGGACGGTGGCCGCCGGGGAGGCGGTGGTGGCACCGCGCATCCTCCGGCGGCTGCTGGACCGGTTCGCCACCGCGCTGCCCGACCCGGCGGCGACCCCGCCGAAGGCGCTGGGCACGTTGACCGAGCGGGAACGGGAGGTCCTCGTCCAGGTGGCCCGGGGGCTGTCCAACGCGGAGATCGCCGCCGCGCTGTCGGTCAGCGAGACGACCATCAAGACCCACGTCGGGCACGTGCTGACCAAGCTGCGGCTACGCGACCGGGTGCAGGCGGTGGTGCTGGCGTACGAGTCGGGGCTGGTCCGCCCCAAGGCGTAGCCGGGTGGTGCCGGGTCCACCGCAGGGCGTACCCGGAGTAGGGACGGCGGGGCGACGACGGCGTTGCCGTGCTCACCTACCGTGACGAAAGACGGCGCGGCGCGGTTGACCATGACGGAACGTCAGGTCCTAGCGTCGACGCCGACGTCCCGCCGGCCGGTGGGGCGTAGCGCGGTCGACCGTCGGCTCAGGGGCAACCCTGAGGCGGTCTCCGGGCCGACCCGCAGCGGTAAATCCGCCTCGGGTCCGCCCGTGGTCGGACGGATACCCGCCGACCGGCACCGAGGATGGGACCAACCCCACCGGCCAGCGGGGGCGGTGGGGACGACACAGCCAGACGGAAGAGGTAGATGACGTGACCGTGACGGTAGGCCGGCAATCGCCGGCCGCGGCCCGGGCGAACGACGTGTGGAAGGTCTACGGCACCGGCGAGGCGCAGGTCGCCGCGCTGCGCGGGGTCAGCGTCGAGTTCGAGCGGGGCAGGTTCACCGCGATCATGGGCCCGTCGGGCTCGGGCAAGTCGACGTTGATGCACTGCCTGGCCGGGCTGGACTCGGTGAGCAGGGGCACCGTGCAGATCGGCGACACCACGGTGACCGGGCTGGGTGACTCGGGCCTGACGAAGCTGCGCCGGGACAAGGTGGGTTTCATCTTCCAGCAGTTCAACCTGCTGCCCACGCTCACCGCCCAGGAGAACATCCTGCTGCCGATGTCGATCGCCGGCCGTAAGCCCGACCCGGCCTGGTTCGACACGGTGATCGACACGGTGGGCCTGCGGGACCGGCTGGGACACCGGCCCTCGCAGCTCTCCGGCGGTCAGCAGCAGCGGGTCGCCTGCGCGCGGGCGCTGGTCGCCCGCCCTGAGGTGATCTTCGCCGACGAGCCGACCGGCAACCTGGACTCCCGCTCCGGCGCGGAGGTGCTCCACTTCCTGCGCAACTCGGTACGCGAGCACGGCCAGACCATCGTGATGGTCACCCACGACCCGACCGCCGCCGCGTACGCCGACCGGGTGGTCTTCCTGGCCGACGGGCAGATCGTCTCGGAGCTGATCGAGCCGACCGCCGACACGGTGCTGGACACCATGAAGAAGCTGGACACCCCGGTCGAGGTGGCCGGCTGATGGTGCGGGCCACCCTCAAGAGTCTGCTGGCGCGCAAGGTGCGCCTGTTGCTGTCCGGCCTGGCCGTGGTGCTGGGCGTCATGTTCGTCTCGGGGGCGTTCGTGCTCACCGACACGCTGGGCCGCTCGTTCGACGCGGTCTTCGCCGACGCGTACGAGGGTGTCGACGTCAACGTCGCCGGCAAGCCCAGGGTGGCGCTCAGCGAGATGCAGGGTGAGCAGGTGCCGGCGACGGTGCCGGCGGCGACGGTGCAGCGGATCGGCGCGGTCGCCGGGGTCGCCGAGGCCACCGGTGTGGTCACCACCGACGGCGCCCAGCTGATCGGCAGTAACGGCAAGGTGGTCACCTCGTTCGGGCCGCCGCAGCTCGGGTCGAACTGGCAGGGCGAGAGCGACCTGGTGAAGCTGCGCGAGGGGCACGAGCCCCGGGCGGACGACGAGATCGTCGTCAACGCGGCGCTGGCGCAGGCGGGCAAGGTGAAGGTCGGCGACCGGGTCGGGGTGCTGACCCCGCTGGTGCCGAAGCAGACCTTCACCCTGGTGGGGATCTTCGGTTACAGCGGTGACCGGGACTCGATCGGCGGGGTCAACGAGGTCGCCTTCACCACGCCGGTGGCGCAGCGGCTGCTGCTCGGCGAGCGGGACGTCTTCACCAACGTCACGGTCCGGGCGGCCGACGGGGTCAGCGACGCGACGTTGCGCGACGACGTGGCCCGCACCCTGGGCGGGGACTTCGAGGTCAAGACCGGCGCGCAGCTGTCGGCGGACGCCTCGGCGAGCCTGAAGGAGGGGTTGTCGTTCTTCAACAAGATCCTGCTCGGGTTCGCCGCCGTCGCGCTGCTGGTGGGCACGTTCCTCATCCTCAACACCTTCTCGATCATCGTGGCCCAGCGGACCCGGGAGCTGGCGTTGATGCGGGCGATCGGGGCCAGCGGCCGGCAGATCATCGGGTCGGTGGTGCTGGAGGCGGTGGCGATCGGCCTGATCGCCTCGGTGCTGGGGCTGGGCGCCGGCATCGGCATCGGCGCGCTGCTGGCGTACGTCTTCGGCAACCTGGCCGGTGGGTTGACGCTGGCCGGGATCGGGGTGCCGGCGTCGGCGGTGGTCGGCTCGTTCGCGGTCGGCCTGGTGATCACGGTGGTGGCGGCGCTGTTGCCGGCGCTGCGGGCGGCGCGTATCCCGCCGATCGCGGCGATGCAGGACGTGGCCAACCCGGACCGGCCGTTGACCCGGGTGACCGTGACCGGCGGGGTGGTCACCGGGATCGGCGCGGTGCTGTTGTTCCTCGGGCTCAGCGGCAACGCCGGGGACAACACGCTGCCGGTCATCCTGGGCGGGGTGCTGTTCGCCTTCATCGGGGTGGCGCTGCTGACCCCGCTGATCAGCCGCCCGGTGGTGTCCCTGCTGGGGGCGGTCTTCGCCTGGTCGGTGCCGGGCAAGCTGGGTCGGCTCAACTCCGGCCGCAACCCGCGCCGCACGGCGATCACCGCGGCGGCGCTGATGGTCGGCATCGCCCTGGTGACCGGGGTGACGGTGATCCTGGACTCGGCGAAGGGCAGCATCGGCGCGCTGGCCCAGGACACCATCAAGGCCGAGCTGGTGATCTCCGGGGCGTCGACCGGTCCGCGTCCGGCGAGCTTCGACCCGGCGGTGCTGACGAAGGTCGCCGCGCTGCCCGGGGTGCAGCTGGCCGACGGCGAGTACGGCGACATGGGCATGGTCGACGGGAAGGTCACCTGGCTGGCCGCGTCCAGCGACGTGACCGCGTTGCAGCGGATCTTCGGGGCGAAGGCGACCGCCGGTGACATCAGCCGGCTCGGCCCGGACCAGATGCTGTTCAGCTCCGACGCCGCGGAGTCCCGCGGCATCTCGGTCGGCTCGACGGTGACCGTGCAGGCCTCCCGGGGCGAGCCGCGCACCTACACGGTCAGCGGCATCTACGAGAGTTCCGAGCTGACCAGCCCGGTGCAGCTGCCGCCGCAGGCGGTGAAGGACTTCGCCATCCCCAAGCCCAACCAGGGGTTCATCCAGCTGGCCCCCGGCACCCGGGTGGCGGACGTGCAGCCGCGGGTGGAGGCGCTGCTGGCCGACAGCCCGGAGGTGTCGGTGGCCGACCGGGACGCGTTCATCGAGCAGCAGACCGGTTCGCTGGACAGCCTGCTCACGATGATCCAGATCCTGTTGGCGCTGGCCATCGTGATCGCGGTGCTCGGCATCGTGAACACCCTGGCCCTGTCGGTGCTGGAGCGGACCCGTGAACTGGGCCTGCTGCGGGCGATCGGGCTGCGCCGGGCGCAGACCATGCGGATGATCACCGTGGAGGCGGTGGTGATCTCGGTCTTCGGGGCGCTACTCGGGATCGTGGTGGGCGTCGGTCTCGGTGCCGCGGTGGTCCGGGCGCTCAAGGACGACGGCATCACCGACCTGATCCTGCCGTGGGGGCAGATGGGGCTGTTCCTGCTGCTGGCGGCCGTCATCGGCGTGGTGGCGGCGGTGCTGCCGGCGATCCGGGCGGCCCGGATCAACGTGCTGGGCGCGATCGCCCACGACTGACCGCGCACACCACGAGGGGGGTTCCGCCGACCGGCGGAACCCCCCTCGTCGTGACCACCCGGGCCGGGCGGACGGCACACCCGGGCGGACGGCACACCCGGGCGGACGGCACACCCGGGCGGACGGCACACCCGGGCGGACGGCTCAGCCGGGCGGTTCGCCGAGCAGCGCCGCCAGCAGCTCCAGGTCCGCCGCGGTCAGGCTCTCCACCTGGTGCACGCCGTCGGTCGGCGGCAGCGGCACCTCCGCCGGCACGGCCAGCACCGCCGCACCGGCGGCGAGCGCGCTGGCCACCCCGGCCGGCGAATCCTCGATCGCCACGCACCGACCGATCGGCACGCCCAGCAACCGGGCCGCGGTCAGGTACGGCTCCGGGTGCGGCTTGGCCGAGTCCACCTCGTCACCGCAGACCACGGCGTCGAAGCTGCCCCGGCCGAGGGTGTCCAGGGCTACCTCGACCAGCGCCCGGCCGCTGGAGGTGACCAGCGCGGTGGGGATGCCGGCCGCGCGGACCGCCCGCAGCAGCGTCAACGCCCCGGGCCGCCAGCGCAGACCGGTGCGGAACAGTTCCAGAATCCGGGCGTGGATCCACTCCGCGCTGACCCGGGGATCCCGGTCGGGCTGGCCGAGGTCGTCGTGGAGCAGGCGCATCGACGCGGCCATGCTGGTGCCGATCATCGCCCGCCGGGCCGCTGCGGTGAGCGTGCCGCCGTACTCGGTGGCCAACTCGTACAGGGCGACGTCCCAGAGCTTTTCGCTGTCGACCAGGGTGCCGTCCATGTCGAAGAGCACGGCGGCGGGGGGTGGGCTGCTCAGCGGATCCTCCTGGCGGTCACGTGGTGTTCTCCGGGCGATCCTGCCAGCCCGGCCCGGACCGCCCACCGCCGTGCCGCCCGGACGTGACCTGCTCCTCAGCCGAGGTTGCAGGCGTCCAGCGACCGCTCGTAGCCGCGGAAGAACCAGTCGGTGCGCTGTTCGGCGGTGCCGTGCGACCCCTCGGCGAACCACGGCTGGTCGGGGTCGTCGCCGACGGCGAGCAGGCCCTCGCGGAACTCGTCCAGGTCACCGGCGTCCAGTTTCAGGGTGCCGTCGCGGACCGAGTCGCCCAGGTACGCCCCGGCCATACAGTCGGCCTGCAACTCCTGTTGGATGGTGAAGTCGGCGCGCAGGCCGAGCCGGACCTGGATGCCGTGGGCGTACTCGTGGCCCAGCAGGTAGAACACGAACGCGTCACCGACCTGCCGGAACGCCGAGACCGACCAGTTGACGTCGTAGGCGATGAAGTCGCCCCGGGAGCAGTAGACCGCGTTGTTGCGGGGCAGCGGCTGCCCGGCGCAGGAGACCTCGCCCTCCCGCTGGTAGGGCACGATCCGGCGGATCGGCCGGAACTGCTCGCCGGTGGCCCGGAACCGGGCGGCCCAGTAGCGCTCGGCGATGGTGACCGCGTCGTCGATGTCGCTCTTGAACTCGGCGACGCTGGTGGTGCCGTCGGCGCGGGTGGTCTGGGCGTCGGGCGAGGCCGGGGCCGCCGGGCGGGAGGACTGCCGGGGGGCCGGTTCGCGGGGTTCCTGCGGGCCGCTCTCCCCCACCCCGCCGGCCGCGCAGCCGACCGCCACCACCAGCGCCGTCAGCACCGCGACCAGCGGTCCGTACGAGCGGTGTCCCGAGCCTGCCCTCACCGTGTGCCTCCCAGGCGTCCCGCTGCTGCGGTCGGTGTACCCCGACCGTCAGACGATCATGCCCGGCCGGCGTCCCGTTGACCATGGGCGACCCGGATCGAGCCGCCCCGGCGGTCGGTGGTGCGGCCGGCCACGCCGGATCGTCCCGTCCCGGGCGAGGTGCCGCCGTGCCTCGTACCGCTGCTGTCCGGCCTGGGCGTCCTGCCCTGCGGCGCGGGGCCGGCCGCGCCGGGCGACCCGACCGACCGTGCCGATCGTCACCAGCGCCGGCACCCCGACACCGGCCACACCGTCGTCGCACCGACACGGTGGGTAGTCCCCCCCGTTACCGGTGTCCGTCGACCGGCCGGCGGTTAACCTCGGGGCCGGTGTCCGGATCGGTCCGGCGGCACCGACGTCTCTGATGTCCGGCCGGGCCACGGCCGGTCGAGAGGAGAGACCATGAAATACATGATCATGTTGTACGGCTCGCAGCGCGACTACGACGCGATGGCCGGGCGGCCCGGCGCGCAGCCGCCGATGACGCCGGAGCAGGTCGCCGCGATGCACGCCCACATGGCCGCGGTGCACCAGGAGCTGGCCGAGTCCGGCGAGCTGGTCGACGGGCAGGGACTGACCGCGCCGGTGCACGCCCGTCGGGTGCGGCTGCGGCAGGGCTCCCCGGTGGTCACCGACGGTCCGTACCCGGAGACCCAGGAGGTGCTGGCCGGCTTCACCATCGTCGACTGCGCCAGCTTCGACCGGGCGACCCAGATCGCCGCCCGGTTCGTCGACCCCGACGCCGAGAGCGGGTACGTGGACGTACGACCGGTCGCCGACGGCATCGACGACCTGGACGGCTGAGCCGGAACCGTGCGCCCACCCGCCGTCGAGGACCTGCTGCGCGTACTCGCGCCGCAGGTCCTCGGCGCGCTCGTCCGCCGGTACGGCCACTTCGACACCGCCGAGGACGCCGTCCAGGAGGCGCTGCTGGCCGCCGCGACGCGCTGGCCGGTCGACGGCCTGCCGGACAGCCCCCGGGGCTGGCTGGTCACCGTGGCCGCCCGCCGGCTGACCGACCTGCTCCGCAGTGAGCAGGCCCGCCGCCGGCGGGAGGACGACGCCGGGCGGGCGGTCCCGGCCGGCCGGTGGCTCGCCCCGCCGGCCGACCACCCGGATCCGGGCGACGACAGCCTGGTCCTGCTGTTCCTGTGCTGTCATCCGGCGCTGCCGCCGGCCGCCCAGATCGCGTTGACCCTGCGGGCCGTCGGCGGGTTGACCACCGGCGAGGTGGCCCGGGCGTTCCTGGTGCCCGAGAGCACGATGGCCCGCCGGATCACCCGCGCCAAGCAGCGCGTCCGGGACAGCGGGCTGCCGTTCGCCCTGCCCGACGCCGCCGCGCGCGAGGCCCGGCTCGACGCGGTCCGCCAGGTGCTGTACCTGATCTTCAACGAGGGGTACGCCAGCACCGCCGGCACGCACCTGCGCCGGGTGGACCTGTCCACCGAGGCGATCCGGCTGACCCGGATGCTGCACCGGCTGCTCCCGGCCGACCCGGAGGTCACCGGGCTGCTGGCGTTGATGCTGCTCACCGACGCCCGGGGACCGGCCCGGGTGGGCGCGGCCGGCGAGCTGGTGCCGATGGCCGAGCAGGACCGCCGCCGCTGGCGGGCCGACCAGATCGCGGAGGGGGTGGCCCTGGTCAGCGCGGTGCTGCCGCGCGGCGACGTCGGACCGTACCAGCTCCAGGCGGCCATCGCGGCGGTGCACGACGAGGCACCGGGCGCCGAGGAGACCGACTGGGCGCAGATCGTCGCCCTCTACGAGGTGCTGATGCGGATCGCGGACAACCCGGTGGTGGCCCTCAACCACGCGGTGGCGGTCGCGATGGCCCGGGGCCCCGGGGCCGGGCTGCGCCTGCTCGACGCCCTGGCGGCCGACGACCGGATCGGCGACGACCCGAGGTGGTACGCCGCCCGCGCCCACCTGCTGGAGCGGGCCGGGGATCCGGCCGGGGCCCGGCGGGCGTACGAACAGGCGGCCCGACGGTCGCTGAACCTCCCCCGCCAGCGCTACCTGTACGGCCGGGCGGCCCGCCTGCCCGAGCCGTCGACCGCCGGTGCCGCACCCGACCCGGGTGGCGGCTGAGCGCGGACCCCGGCTGGATCCCGGCGCGCAGCTGCTCACGACGATGGGCGACGCCCCGGCGCGGCCGGACCGCCCGACCCGTCACGATCCGCCGTTGAGGTTCCCCATCAGGAACTCCACCAGCGGCTGGACGTGGCGGTCCGGCCGCCGCCACCCGGCCGACAGGTCCGCCGGCAGGTGCCGCTCGGCCAGCAGCTGCCCGTGGCGGTACCGCCGGACCACCGGATGGAGGGCGGCGTTCACCCGGCCCGGGGTCGGGTGCCGTTCGACAGCCGGGGCGTCGCCGTGGTCGTCGCGGCCCCAGCACAGGGTGAGGGTGTACCAGTGGGCGGCGTCGGCGAACCGGGCCAGCGCGTAGTCCTCCGGCAGGTCCTCGTGGTGCCGGAAGTCACCGGTGGCCCGGTCGCGGACGAGGACGTCGCCGAGGTACTCGAACTGGGTCCACAGCGCCGAACTCCCGTTCACCCGGTCGAGCATCACCTTCGCCAGCGACGCCGGCTCGCCCGGCGTCGTCGCGACCGGCAGCGGCACGTCGTCGTAGCGTTCCCGCAGGATCCGGGTGAGGGTCCGCAGGTTGTACCGGAACCCGTCGATGAAGGGCGACGAGGCGTGCCGCAGGTCCCGCGCCTGGGCGACGGTGCCGGCGAAGTACAGGTCGTCGACGTTGCTCGACTGCCAGTCGGGGCGCAGCGCGGGGATCCGGCCGTCGTCCACCAGCTCGGGCCGGCACCCGGCGTCGAACACGGTGGTGTCCATCCGGAAGCCGGTGCAGCGCAACACCTCGTGGTAGTCCAGCTCGGTGGTTTCACCCCCGGTGTGGGTGACCCGGACCCGTAAGCCCCCGTCGACCGGCCGGATCCGGTCGACGGTGCCGTCGAGCACCGCGTGCGGCGCGGTGGACCGGTGGCTGTCGAGAACCGCCCCGAACCGACCCCGGACGTCGCCGGGGTGCCCGGTCTGCCAGGCCAGCCGCACCGGCCGCCGGCTGACCAGGTGCACCGTGGACGCCCGGCCGAGGATGGCCGAGGCGGTCTCGAACGCCGCGTTGCCCTTGCCGAGGATCAGGACCCGTCTGCCGGCGTACCGGTCGGGGTCGACGTCCATCTCCTCGTACCCGGTGGCGTGCTCGATGCCCTGGATGTCCGGCACGAACGGCCGACCCCATCCGGTGGCCACCACGAGGCAGCGCGCCCGCACGCCGCCCCGGTCGGTGCGGACGCTGAACCCGTCGTCCTCCCGGGTGATCCGCTCGACCGTGGTGCCGTAGCGGACCCGGAGCTGGTGGACCCGCTGGAACTCGGCGAGGTAGCGCACCAGGTCGTCGGCGGCCGGCTGGTACTCCTGACTGAAGTTCGGGAACAGCAGCTCCGGGGAGTCGTTGAGCAGCGAGTTGCCGTCCCACCGCAGCCGGGTCCGCCCGTCGGCGCCGTCGGCGTGCACCGTGTTGGTCGAGATCAGCCGACGGTGGCGGGGGAACCGTCGGAAGAACCCGCCGGGCTCGGCGCTGCGTTCGAGCGTCAGGTAGTCGGCGCCCTGCTGCTGGAGCTGGTAACTGAGCTGCAGGCCGGCGGGACCGGCTCCCACGATGACGTACGTGTGGGCGGTGTCGACCATCAGGCGAACCCTTCGACACGGAGGCGGTTGCCCCGACGATGAGGTGGACCACGATACGTGTCAATGATCGACGACCGGCGACGGCGGGGCCTGTCGGGCAGGCCCCGCCGGGCCGGTGGCTACGACGAGATGGTGAACGCCGCCACCACGCCGTTGTGGTCGGAGTTGGTGCCGCTGACGATGTTGTAGTCCGTCATCCACATCTCGCGGTGCTCCTCGACGCGCTTCCAGAAGTAGATGTAGTCGATGTGCCGGTTACCGTGCGTCCCGTTGCCCTTCTCGCCGTACAGGTTGTAGCAGGACCGCAGGTTCGGCAGGTCGTTGGCCTCGAAGACCTTCCACGGGAACTTCTGGTACCCGTACGCCCGGTCGGCGCTGAAGTCGACGTTCAGGTCGCCGCTGACGATGACCTGGCCGGAGTCCTTCTTGGCCGCCGCCAGGTTCTTCAGGGCCTGGAACTGCTGCTCGGCGCACGCGGTCCGGGGCAGGTCCTCGGGCCGCCCGTTGTTCTCGATGCTCGCGTTGGCGTGCGCGTTGAGGTGGTAGACGCTGCGGCCGGTCGCCTTGTGCCGGTAGCGGATCCAGTTGTTGTAGCGGGCCGGCGGCACCTCGCCGGGCCCGTTGGTGTCGCACACGAAGTTCGACCCCTTGTCCAGCACGTCGAACATGCTCTTGCGGGCCAGCAGCGCCTCGTTGGCCGCCTGCGTCGGCTCGGGCGCGTACAGCCACCAGCCGTTGTCCGCCGCCCAGTTCTGCAGGTACGCCTTGCGGTTGCCGACCTCGTTGAGCCCGACCAGGTCCGCCTTCGCGGTGATCAGCTCCAGGTCGTGGACGAAGTCGGCCTGGTTCAACTCGTTGAGGATGTTGAGGGTCGCCGCCTTGAAGGTGGAGTTCGCGGCGGCGGGGGTCGCCGGCACCAGGCTCACCAGCAGCACCGCCGCGCCGACCAGGGCACCCGCCCCGCGCATCGACCAGAGTTTTCCGCGTGCCATGGCAACCCTCTCCCGAACACCGACGACGGCCCGGCAGGACCCGGTCGTGAAGAATTTAATCTTGCCCAACGACGGCACGGTAGCTTACTTTCAAGCCGTTGACCAACGGTGCCACATTGTCGGGAGTAAATCGCTGACCCTGTCCGGCGACGTCGCGCGGCACGGTCGACGTCGGCCCCGACGGCCCGCCCGGCCGCCTGTCACGTCAGGGAGACCCCATGCATCCACGAAGGATCTGGCGACCGGCGCTGACCGCCGTCGTGGTGGCGCTCGTCGCCGGCACCGCCGCCGCACCCGCCGCGGCGGCCACCCCGCAACCGGTGTACGCCCCCTCGGGCGGGATCGCCGATCCCGGCGTGGTGCGGCACAACGACACCTTCGTCGTGTTCGCCACCGGCACCCGCGCCCCAGCCCACCGGGGCGACACCGCGTCCGGGCCGTGGAGCGCCCTCGGCACGGCCCTCGGGTCGGTCCCGGACTGGGCCGAGAACGGCGCGGTGTGGGCACCCGACGCGGTCCGTACCGCCACCGGATGGGTGCTCTACTACTCGTTGCCCGCCAAGGGCAAGAACGGGCAGCGGTGCATCGGGGCCGCCACCGCCGACACCGTCGACGGGCCGTACACGCCGGTGGGCGACGCGCCGCTGGTCTGCCCGGGTGGCGCGCACGGCGCGGACGACGTGGTGGCGGGGCGGCCGGTCGCGGCCGCCGGGGTGATCGACCCGTCCCCGTTCGAGGACGCCGACGGCAAGCGGTTCGTGCTCTACAAGACGCAGCAGACCCCGTCGTCGATCCGGATGCTGCGGCTCGACGACACGGGCACCCGCTGGGTCGGCAACGCCAGCGGCGAGCTGGTCCGCAACAGCGGCATCATCGAGAACCCCGTGCTGCGCCAGCGGGGTTCCACGTACGTGCTGTTCGCCTCCCGGTACGGCTACGACAACTGCAGCTACGCCACCGTCTACCTCACCTCCACCGACCGGTGGGACTTCCAGGGCAGGACCGAGCACTCGTTGCTCACCACGGCCGGCACCGGGATCTGCGGCCCGGGAGGCGCGGATCTCGTCCCGGCCCTGGTCGACGACGAGCAGCGGCTCTTCCTGCACGGTTGGGTCTGCTCCGGCACCACCCCGTGCCGGCAGCGGGCCGACGGTTCGCTGCCGGCCGACGCCCGCCGGGCGCTGTACGCGGCGATCTTCCGCTGGGACGGCGCGACGCCCCGCGTCGGTGGCTTCCTCTGACAGTGGGGAGGTAGGAGCGGACCACCCGGCCGGTCCGGCTCAGCCTCGGACGGCCTGCCGGGGTGGCGACGACCATCACCCTGCTGCAATGGTGAGCGTCGTCGCCCTGCCGGGGGTGCAGGTCACCCTGCCGGGGTGGAGGGGGACGCCCACCGTCCACCGTGGTCGGGTCAGTCGCGGTCGGGTCAGTCGTCGCGCTGGCGGCCCGAACGACGGCCGGCCCGGGCCACCACCACGGCGGTGGTGAGGCTGAGTGCCGCCGCGCCCAGTTGCAGCAGGCCGTCGAGCAGGTCGACGAGATCGGCGAAAAAGGTGGGATCCACTGTGGCCTCCGGGGGTCGGTGTCCCCCGCCGTCCGCGTGGTGCGGAGGCGGCCCCCCGGGCCCGGGGATGACCTCCACGGGCGCCACCGGAATTATGGCACGGCACGCCGAACGCCGGCACGCACCGACCGCTCCGCCTCGTCACCCGTGGGCCGGACCGGTCCGGGCCGGCTCGACCAGCCGGGCCGGTCGGCGCGTCGGTCAGAGCTGGCCGGGGTAGAAGCCGTACCGGGCCAGGGGTTCGACGATGCTCTGTTCCTCGTAGGACAGATGCGACAGCAGGGTGTCGGTGAGCACGTCCACCGCCTGCTGGAGGCCGGTGAGCCGCTCCGGGTCGCCGATCAGCGCGACCAGCGCCCGGTCGACGCCCTCGACGACCTCGTGGATGACGACGTGTTCCTGCTCCAGCCGGTCGATCACCGGGACCAGCCCCGGATCGGCCTGCCGCAGGTGCGGGAAGATCGCGTCGTCCTCCAGCCCGTGGTGCTGGGTGACCAGCGTGCAGTAGGCGGCGCAGTACGCCCCGAGCGTCCAGTTGTTCTGCCGCAGGGTCATCCGGTTGAGCACGCCCCGGGCCTCCCCGGCGGACACCACCCCCCGGCGGACCTGGTCGAGCAGGTCGCGGATCTCGCTCAGCTCCCGACGCAGGTTGTCGTGCACGTCGACCAGGTGCCCGCCGACGGCCCGGGCCTGCGGGGAGTAGACGTGCCCGGCCGGGGCCGGCGGGGCGACCGGCCGGGTCGACTCGTCCCAGAGCCGGTGGTCGCTGTGCCGTACCTGCGGGGCGGGGGTGGGGGTGACCGCCAGTCCGGCCGTCTCCCCGGCCCGGACGGCTTCCCGGGCCCGCCCACCGGCCGGCCCGTCGGAGCGCACCACCGGTGAACCCGCGCCCGATCCGGCCCGGACCCCCTCGTCCGGGTCGACCCGGGCGGTCGACCCCGATCCCGCCGGATCCGGACCGGTCGCCGCGCTGCGCTCGGCGGCGACCAGCTCGCGGACGGCGGGGGCGACCTCCTGAGCGAACACCTGGAGGCTGGCCGGGTCGTCCGCGCCGAGGATGAACCCGGAGGTGCCGTGGGCCAGCACCAGGTCGGTCAGCTCCCGCACCCACTGCTGCGGCGGCCCGTCGAGGAAACCCGCGCCGGTACGGGCGAACCGGCCGGAGACGTTCAGCAACCGCCGCACCTCCGCCGGCTCCCGCCCGGCCGCCGTCGCGCCCTCGTCGACCAGCGCGGTGAGGTCGGCGAGTCCCGCCGGCCCCTGCGGCAGGTACGACAGCGACGGCAACCAGCCGTCCGCCAGCCGCCCGACCAGCCGCAGCAGCCTCGGCTTGTACGCGCCGACCCAGATCCCCACCGGGTGCGCCGGAGCGGGACCGCGCTTCGCGCCCACCACCCGGTAGTGCCCGCCGTCGACCCGCACCCCGCCCCGCCGGTCGGCGGCCCACACCTCCCGGATGATCCGGATCGCCTCGTCCAGCGCGTCGACCGCCTGGCCGGGGGCGAGCCGGCGGCCCCCGTTGGCCTCGATGGCGTCCCAGAACGCGCCCGCGCCGAGGCCGAGTTCGACCCGGCCGCCGCTGAGCAGGTCCAGGCTGGCGACGCTGCGGGCCAGCACCACCGGCTGCCGCAGCGGCAGGTTGAGCACGTTGCCGGCCAGCCGGATCCGGCTGGTCGCCGCCGCCAGGTAGGACATCAGCGTCCAGGTGTCGAGGAAACCCGGCTGGTAGGGGTGGTCCTGGAAGGTGACCAGATCCAGACCCACCTGCTCGCAGAACCTGGCCCGGGCGACGACCTGCTCCGGCTGCCGGGCGTCGGGGGTGAGGAAGGCGCCGAACAGCAACTCGTGTCCGTAGTCGGTCATGACGCTGCCGTCACCTGTCCCCTCGTCGCGTCCCGGGTCGCCCGTCGGCGCGTCCCACCCGGGGCGCGACCACGGCCGGGTGGGCCGGGGCGACCCTGCCAACGTAGCGCCGGCCGGCGGCACCGCACCGGGCAACGGCGGTCCCGGCGGGACGACCACGACTGGCGGATCTTGCGCCTGCTTGCGAGGCTAGGAGCCGTGTATGACTACGACCTGTTGGTGCTGGGCTCCGGGCCCAGCGGTCAGAAGGCGGCCATCGCCGCCGCGAAGCTCGGTAGGCGGGTCGGCATCGTGGACCGCCGCGACATGATCGGTGGGGTGTGCATCAACACCGGCACCGTCCCCTCCAAGACGCTCCGCGAGGCCGTGCTCTACCTGACCGGCCTCAGTCAGCGGGACCTGTACGGCAGCAGCTACCGGGTCAAGGAGGAGATCACGGTCGGCGACCTGGCCGCCCGGACGCAACACGTGATCAACCGGCAGACCGACGTCATCCGCAACCAGCTGGCCCGTAACCGGGTCGCGCTGATCACCGGCACCGGCCGGTTCGCCGACCCGCACTCGATCTGGGTGGACGGCGGCTCCGGGCACGAGTCGAAGATCACTTTCGACAAGATCGTCATCGCGGCGGGTACCCGGCCGGCCCGACCGGACAGCGTCGACTTCGACGACCGCACGATCGTCGACTCCGACGGGGTGATCAACCTCCAGGCGGTGCCGCGCAGCATGGTGGTGGTCGGCGCGGGCGTGATCGGCATGGAGTACGCCTCCATGTTCGCCGCGCTCGGCACCAAGGTGACCGTGGTGGAACGCCGTGACGCGATGCTCGACTTCTGTGACGAGGAGATCGTCGAGTCACTCAAGTACCACCTGCGTGACCTGTCGGTGACGTTCCGCTTCGGCGAGGAGGTCGCCGCGGTGGAGAAGCACCAGACGGCGGCGCTGTGCATCCTCAAGAGCGGCAAGAAGATCGTCGCCGACACGGTCATGTACTCCGCCGGCCGGCAGGGACAGACCGACAACCTCGCCCTCGACGCGGCCGGGCTGGAGGCCGACAAGCGCGGCCGGATCGCGGTGGACGAGCACTACCGCACCAGCGTGGAGCACATCTACGCGGTGGGTGACGTGATCGGCTTCCCGGCGCTGGCGTCCACCTCGATGGAGCAGGGCCGGATGGCGGCGCTGCACGCGTGCGGGGAGCCGGTACGCGAACTCCAGGAGCTGCAGCCGATCGGCATCTACACGATCCCGGAGATCAGCTTCGTCGGGAAGACCGAGGACGAGCTGACCAACAGCGCGACCCCGTTCGAGGTCGGCATCGCCCGCTACCGCGAACTGGCCCGGGGGCAGATCGTCGGCGACTCGTACGGCATGTTGAAGCTGCTCGTCTCCCCGCAGGACGGTCGGCTGCTCGGGGTGCACGTGTTCGGCACCGGCGCGACCGAGATCGTCCACATCGGGCAGACGGTGATGGGCTGCGGTGGGACGGTCGACTACCTGATCGACACGGTGTTCAACTACCCGACGCTGTCCGAGGCGTACAAGGTCGCCGCCCTGGACGCGGCCAACAAGATCCGCAACATCACCCGGATCGACGGCTGACCGCTCCCCCGGCCCGGGGCCGCGCGCCGCGACCGGCACGCGGCCCCGGGCCGGGGCGCGAGGTGACCCACCGGGGCACCGGCAACTACGCTCGACGGGCCGTCAGCCACCGATCGACAGGGTCCGTCTCGTGATGCCGAAGAGTCCGACCGTGGACGGGCAGCCGCCGGGGGACAGCCGCCGCCGGAGCCTGGGGGCGCTGCTGCGGCGGGTGCACCTCGGCGGGCCGGTGTCCCGCGCCGGGCTGGCCGAGTGGCTGGGCGTCAACCGCAGCACCGTCCTGGCGCTCACCTCGGAGCTGGTCGCGGCCGGGCTGGTGCGCGAGGGCTTCCCCGAGCTGACCGGCCGGGCCGGGCGACCGTCCCTGGTGGTCCGGCCGGCGTCCGACCGGGTGTACGTGCTCGCCTTCGACATCGCGGTGGACCGGCTGGTGGCCGCCCGGGTGGGGTTGGGCGGGGAGATCCAGGACCGCCGGGAGGCGCACCGGACCCGGGCGGGGGTCGACCTGGAGACCGTGGTGGGGGTGCTGGCCGACCTGGGGCGTCAGCTGCACCGGTCGGCGGCCGAGGGGGCGGTCTGCGCGGGGGTCGGCGCGTCGTACTGCGGGATGATCCGGCCCGGCGACGGGATGGTGCGGTTCGGCCCGGACCTGGGCTGGGTGGACCAGGCGTTCGGCGCGGAACTGGAGCGTCGGCTCGATCTCGGCCTGCCGGTGCTGGTCGGCAACGAGGCGCACCTGGGCGCGCTGGCCGAGCACCAGCGCGGCGTGGGCGTCGGGGTGCGGAACCTGGTCTACCTGCACGGCGACGTCGGAGTCGGTGGCGGGATCATCGTGGGCGGCGAACTGCTCGGCGGCGACGGCGGGTACGGCTCCGAGGTGGGCCACATGCTGGTCAACCCGTACGACGGCAGGCCCTGCGGGTGCGGCTCACGCGGCTGCCTGGAGGCGGAGGTCGGCGAGCGGGCGCTGCTCGATGCCGCCGGTCGGCCCGCCGACCTGATCGGCCGGGACGCGGTCCGCGAGGTGGTCGAGGCGGCCGGTCGCGGCGAGCCGGCGGCCCGCGACGCGCTGCGGACCGTCGGCGACTGGCTGGGCATCGGGGTGGCGAACGTGATCAACCTGTTCAACCCCGGCATGGTGGTCTTCGGCGGCGTGCTGCGCGAGGTGTACCGGGGCGCGGCCCCCCACGTCCAGCGGAGGATCGCCGCCAACGTCCTGCCGGTCTCCCGGACCCGGGCCCAACTACGGGTCTGCGCCCTCGGCGACGACGCCACCCTGGTCGGCGCGGCGGAACTCGGCTTCGCCCGGCTGCTCGCCGACCCGCTGGGCGTCCGGGTCGGCTGAACACCCCGGCCGCTCGGCCCGGCGCCGGCCGGGGTGCCGGCGCCGGGGTTCCGATCAGACCCGCAGGGTGGTGGCCTCGCCCGGGGTCAACCAGCGCAGGCTGCGCCGGACCGCCTCCGGTGCGGCGTCGAACGCGGCCTCGACGGCCGGTCGTCCCTCGGTGAAATGGCCCCAGCCCTCGTAGTGCACCGGCAGCACCGTGTGCGCCCCCACCAGGGTGCACAGTTCGACGCCCTCGGTGGCGCTCATGGTGTAGCGCAGCGGCCCGGTCAGCCCGAACCGCACCGCGCCCAGGTGCAGCACCATGGTGCCGACGGTGAACCGCTCGGCCACCTGGCGTACCCCCCGGTACAGCACCGTGTCCCCGGTGAACCAGAGGGCACCGTGCCGCTGCCCCGGCCACCGCAGCACGAAACCGGTCACCTCACCGGCCACCGGGCGGCTCAGCGGCGGCCCGTGCCGGCACGGGGTCGCGGTCACCTCGACGGTCGGCCGGCCGGGCGCGACGAGTTCGGTGCTGTCCCACGCCCGCAGTCCGCTGGCCGGTCCGCCGAGGCGGCGGGCCGCGGCGACGGTGGTCACGACCCGGCCGACCGAGGGCAGCAGCGCCCGCCCGGCGTCGTCGAGGTTGTCGCCGTGGTGGTCGTGGGTCAGCAGCACCGCGTCGAGGTGGCCCAGGGACTCCACCGGGACGGCCGGGCCGGTCAGCTTGCGGGAGGCGGTACCCCAGCCGAACCGGTAGGTCCGGCCGGGGACGTCGAACGTCGGGTCGGTCAGGATCCGCCAGCCGCCCACCTCGACCAGCGTCGTCGGCCCGCCCACATGGGTGATCCGCAGTTCGGTCACCGGGCGTGCCGCAGCGCCCAGTCGAGCACCTCGTCGGCGATCGTCTCCCAGCCCTGCTGTGCCGGCAGCAGATGGGCGTAGCCGTCGTACTCCCGGCGTTCGGTGACGGTCCGCGACCGGTAGTGCCGGGCGTTCGACTCCTGGACCGCCGGCGGCATGATGTGGTCCTCCGAGCCGGAGACGAACAGCAGCGGCGCCCGGTCGTCGTTGTGGTAGTCCACCCAGGTGTCCTGGTGACCGGGCTGGAAGTTGGCCAGCACGCTGCCCCAGAGGATGCCGCCGTTGGCCGGAATGGCGTACCGCTGCCACAGCGCCCGCCCCTCCTCCTCGCTGAACGTGTTGGTGAAGGCGTACTGCCACTGCTCGAACGTCAGCGGCACCGCCCGGTGCCGGTTCGCCGGGCTCTTGAGCACCGGGAACGTCGACTTCACCTGGGACAGGGGCACCACCCGCACCCCCTCGGTGGGTGCCGAGTTCATGGCGACACCGACCGCGCCCAGACCGTGGTCGAGCAGGATCTGGGTGAACGCGCCGCCGGCGGAGTGCCCGATGATGACCGGCGGGGTGGGCAGCTTGCTGATGATGCTCTCGTAGTGGTCGATGATCTGCGGCACGGTGGAGCGCAGGATCGGCGTCGGATCCGCGTTGAGCGCCTCGACCTCGACCTCGTAGCCGGGATACGCGGGGGCGAGGACCCGGAAGCCCCGCTTCTCGTAGTGGCGGATCCAGTGCTCCCAGCTGCGCGGGGTGACCCAGAAGCCGTGCACGAGCACGATGGTGTCGGGTGCCATGTCAGGCGTCCTTTCCGGACAGGAAGGCGAGCAGGTCGCGGCCGAGCTGTTCGCGGTGGGTGTCGGTGATCCCGTGCGGGGCACCCGGGTAGACCAGCAACCGGGCATGGGGGATCCGCGCGGCGGACGCCTGGCCGCCCACCGGGAACGGCACGATCTGGTCGTCGTCGCCGTGGATGACCAGGGTCGGCACGTCGATCGCGTCAAGGTCGGGGCGGAAGTCGGTGGCCGAGAAGGCGGCGATGCACTCGTAGGCGTTGCGGTGCCCGGCGGCCATCGACTGCAACCAGAACGCCTCCCGGATACCGGCCGAGACGTCCGCGCCGGGCCGGTTGTTGCCGAAGAACGGCCCGTCGGCCAGGTCGCGGTAGAGCTGGGAGCGGTCGGCGAGCGAACCGGCCCGGATACCGTCGAACACGTCCACCGGCACGCCGTGCGGGTTGTCCGGCGTCCGCAGCATGAACGGTGGTACGGCCGAGACGAGCGCGACCTGCGCGACCCGGGCGGTGCCGTGCCGACCGACGTACCGGGCCACCTCACCGCCGCCGGTGGAGAAGCCGACCAGGGCGACGTCCCGCAGGTCCAGCGCGTCGAGCAGGGTGGCCAGGTCGTCGGCGTAGGTGTCCATCTCGTTGCCGTGCCAGGTCTGGGTGGACCGACCGTGCCCGCGGCGGTCGTGGGCGACGACCCGGAAGCCGTTGCCGGCCAGGAACAGCGCCTGGGCCTCCCAACTGTCGGAGTTCAGCGGCCAGCCGTGACTGAGCACGACCGGACGTCCGGCCCCCCAGTCCTTGTAGAAGATCCGGGCTTCGTCGGCGGTGGTCACGTACGGCATCAGGAGACCCCCCGGATCGCGGCGAGGATGACGTCGGTGGTGCGGTCGGGTTGGGAGACCATGACGACGTGGGAGGCCTTCACCTCGGTCGTCCGGGCGTGCGCCCGCTGCGCCATGAACCGCTGGGCGGCGGCCGGGATGACCCGGTCGTCCCGGGCGACCAGGGTCCAGGTCGGGATGGTCCGCCAGGCCGGCTCACCGGCGGGCTGGCCGAGGGTGGCCAGTTCGGACGGGCGCTGGGTGGCGGCCATGACCGCCGCGGTGCGGGCCGGCACGTCGGCGGCGAAGACCTCCCGGAACAGCGAGGCCTTGAGGTAGCCGTCGTCGCCGCCCGGGTAGGGGCGGACGTCGAGCGCCTCCGGGCCGAGCAGGCTGCCGGGGAACCGGGTGGACAGGCCGCCGACCGTGTCACCGGCGTCCGGCGCGAACGCGGCGACGTAGACCAGCGCCTTCACGTTCGGGTTGCCGGTGGCCGCGGTGGTGAGCACGAACCCGCCGTAGGAATGGCCGACCAGCACGATCGGGCCGTCCACGGTGGCCAGGACGCTGCGCAGGTAGGCGGTGTCGGAGTCGACACCGCGCAGCGGATTCGCCGGCGCGAGCACCGGGTACCCCCGGCGCGTCAGGTTGCCCGCGACGCCGGACCAGCCGGAGGCGTCGGCGAACGCGCCGTGCACGAGCACGACGGTGGGTTTCGGGCCGCTGTCGCCGCCGCGGCCCGCGGCGGCGGAACCGGCCGCGCCGAGCACCAGCACGACCACCGCGACCAGGGCCGCCCACGACCGTTTCCACGTGGATCTGAACATCGGAACTCCTTGCTCCTCACCCTGCCGGCCGCCGTCCGGCCGGCCAGGTGAGCAATGTCGCACCGTCGTGGCGTCCACGGTGTGCTGACGACGCACGGCTCTGTCGTGTCAGCGCACGCCGTCGGCACCGGTCGGCACGCGGTCGCGTCCCGGTCGGACGGCGGCGGGGTCCGCGGCCGCGGCGGTCGCCGCGACCAGTTGCCGGGGTGAGACGCCGAAGGCGCGGCGGAACCTGCTGGAGAAGAAGCTCGGGTTGGCGAAGCCCCAGGCCCGGGCGACCGCGGCGATGGAGGTGAACCGGCGGTGCGAGGCGGTCAGGTCGGCACGGGCGCCCCGCAGCCGCTGCTCGATGATCGACTGCTCCAGGCTCTGCCCCATGCTCTCGTACAACGTGTAGAGGGCGCGCAGGGACATGGCGTTGGCGGCGGCGATCCGGGCCGGGCTGAGATCGGGGTCGCGCAGGTTGGCCCGGACGTACGCCTCGACGCGGGCCTGCATCGAGGAGTGCATCGTGTCACGCAGCGGTCGGCCACCGCCGGCGGCGGAGACCACCAACGCCCGCATCAGTTCGGCGGAGGCGACCCCGAGTTCGGCCGCGGCGGCGGTGGCGGCCAACTGCTCGGCCTGGGTCGTCACCCGGGCGACGTGGTCACGCACCAGGTCGTAGAGCGGGCTACGACGCGGTTCCCGGGCGGCGGCGTGGATCATGTCCCGGGGAAGGCCCAGGTGGTCCACGTCGACGTGCAGCGCGTAGGAGGCCCCGCCGCCCCGCCATCCGTAGACGTAGGGCAGGGACAGGTCGACCAGCATCAGGTCCCGGGGACCGAACAGTCGTTCCTCCCGTGCCCAGGTGAGTTGGTTGTCGGTGCGCATCGGCAGTGCCAACACGATGGACGACTCGGTGGAGGACCGCGAGATGCGCGGCGTCCGACGCAGCGTGACACCCGATGCGTCGATGTTGAAGACCTTCGCCGGGCCGAAGTCCGAGACGGTCATCCGGGCCCGGATCGCGTCCGGATTCTCGAACGACGCCATGCTGGACGAGCAGTTGGCGCTGACCGTGGCCTGGAACGCCTCGGCGCGGTCGCCGACCGGCAGTGCCCGGGTGTCGAGAACGAGCATGGCCCTCCCCCATCCGCAACTGGCGAGGGGAAAGGTAGCGCCGGCGGCGCGGGGCGGGAACCGGCCCTGCGTGCACGGCTGTTTCCCACCGTGCACGATCAGCGGGACGGGTCCTGCCCGGCCAACCGCCGCCACTGGCCCGGTGAGACGCCGTACCGGGCCTTGAACCGTCGGGCGAAGTGGGTCGGATCCCGGAACCCCCAGCGACGGGCGATCACGGCGACCGGCAGCCGCTGGTGGTGCGGCTGCCGGAGGTCGTGCCACACGCGCTGGAGCCGTTCGCTGATGATCCACTGTTCGAGACTGATGTCGGCGTCCGCGCACACCTTGTACAGGTGGCGCAGGGACACGTTGTGCGCCGCCGCGATGTGGCCCGGCGTGAGGTCGGGATCGGCCAGGTGCTGTCGGACGTAGGTACGGACCCGGGTGAGCAGGGTCTCGGCGAGCACCTGGCCGGTGAGCCGCTCGGCGTGACCGGCGGAGGTCAGCAGGGCGCGGGCCAGTTCGATCGTGGTGGTGGTGACGACCGCCGCCGCGGGATCGGCCGTGATCCGCGCCGGCTCCCGGGTGAGGTTCGTGATGTGGTCGGTGACCATCCGGTACAGCGGGCTGGCCCGCAGCCGGTGGATGGCCCGCCGGACGACGTCGATCGGCAGCCCGAGCTGGTCGCTGGGGATCTGGACGCACCGGGCCGCCCCGGTGCCGGACCACGAGTAGTCGTACGGCCCGGACAGGTCGACGGCGAGGAGTTCGCCCGGCGGGACCACCTGAAGGTGCCGGTGCTGTTCGAGGTGGCCGTGGCCGTGGTGCTGGACCGACAGCGCGACGACCGGCATCGCGTCCTGCCTGGCGAGTTTGGCCGTCCGCAACAACCGGATCCCCGAGGAGCGGCTGGTGAAGATGTTCGCGCCACCCAGGTCCCACAGTTCCATCCGGCAGAAGACGTCGCCGCCGGGATCCTCGTGGATGACGTGGCACGGCGCGGACGCGTACATCATCGCGGTGTAGACGGCCTCGATCCGGTCCCCCGGTGGGATGTCGGCGGTGTCGAGAACGTACGCCATGAGTTCCGCTCCCACTGTCCGGGCGTCCCACCACAGAGGATAGTTCAGGCGGCGGGCACACGGCCGGAGCGGTCGACGGCGGGCACGACCCGCCCACCGCCCCGCACCGCCGGGTGCCCGCCGGGTCGGTGGCTCAGGAGCCGTCGCGCAGGTCGGCCAGCCGGTCGCGGGTGAACCGGATGTCGTCGAAGGTGACCCGGCAGCCGTCCCCGGTCGGCGACTGCGCCTCGAGGCCGATCGTGGCGGTGGCCGCGCCGTCGACGGTGAAGTGCCGGACCATCCGCCAGCTCCGCCCGTCGACCGAGGCGTGGTAGGCGAACGCGTGGCCGATCCGGGACACCCGCAGCCAGACCGTGCGGGTGTCGACGACGAAGGCGTTGGCGTCGTCGGCGACCCCCCGGGCGACCACCGAAACGATCATGGGCGTGCCGTCGGGAGAGAACTCGAAACAGAGCTTGCCCCAGTGCCGCTCGTCGACCCAGAGCAGCAGCACCCCCGCGTCGTAGGTGGCGGTGAAGTCGACGGTGACCCGCGCGCTGAACTGGAAGTCGCCGTCCGGGGGGAGGCCGAGCAGGGTCGGCGCGTCGAGCGTCGCCCCGACGTCGGACGGGGTGCCCGCACCCGGGTCGATGAAGATGTCGCTGTGCGGGGTCGCCATGGCGGTCACCGTGCCGCTCTCCTCGGCGACCGTCCACGCCGTCCCGGGGGACGGCGACACGGCGAACGGTAGGCCCGGTACGTTCCAGGTGGTGGTCATGGCGTCCATTGTCCGTGGGCGCCCCCGCCCACGTCGCCCCGGTGACCCGCCCGGGCCGGTACCCACCGTCGTCGATCGGGACGCCTAGGGTGAGGGCATGGCTGAGCGAGGTCTGACCCTGATGGCGGTACACGCGCACCCCGACGACGAGGCGACGAGCACCGGTGGCGTGCTGGCCAGGTATGCGGCGGAAGGCATCACGACAGTGCTCGTGACCTGCACCGACGGCCGGTGCGGCGACGGCCCCGGCGGGGTGAAGCCGGGTGACCCGGGGCACGATCCGGCCGCCGTGGTGGCCATGCGGCAGCGCGAGCTGGAGGCCAGCTGCGCGACGTTGAAGGTCACCCACCTGGAGACCCTCGGTTACGCCGACTCCGGGATGATGGGCTGGCCGACCAACGAGCTGCCCGGCGCGTTCTGGACCACGCCGGTGGTGGAGGCGGCGGACCGGCTGGCGGAGCTGATCCGCCGTTACCGGCCGGACGTGGTGGTCACCTATGACGAGAACGGCTTCTACGGCCACCCGGACCACATCCAGGCGCACCGGATCACCATGGCCGCCGTGGCGATGACCGACATCCCGGCGAAGGTCTACTGGACGACCGTCCCGCGGAACGCGTTCGCGGAGTTCGGCCGGGTGATGAAGGAACTCGGCATCGACTGGGCCGAGCCGGACGCGGCGGACGAGCCGGGACCGCAGCTCGGCCTGCCCGACGAGGAGATCACCACCTGGGTGGACACCAGCAGCCACGGTGCGCAGAAGTTCGACGCGCTGGCCGCCCATGCCAGCCAGACCGAGAACATCTTCTTCCTGCAACTGGGCCAGGACCGGTTCGTCGAGCTGATGGGTCGGGAGACCTTCGTGCGGGTCCGCGACACCACCGGGGCGGCGCTGCCCGAGGACGACCTGTTCGCCGGCCTGCGCTGACGGGCCGGACTGTTGCCGGGGTGTTCCCTCCTTAACCGGACCGGAACGCCCCGGTCACAACTCTTCGGTCATAGCATCACCGGGATGCACGATCCGGTATGAATATCCATCGACAACCGTCTTCACAGACCCTCCCCGGCCGACGATGATCGCGCTATCGAAAGATGCGAAAGCATCTCGGATTGGGGAGGTCAGTTTGAGATCAGCCCTAGCGCTGGCCGGCGTCACCGTGCTGGTCGGCAGTGGGCTCGTGGTCACCACCACGAGCGCGTCCGCCGCCCCGCCCACCAACCCCGCACCGGCGTTGGTCGCCGCCGCCGACGCCGCCCTGAAGGAGCACACCCGAGCCGTCAGGGCCTCGGCGAAGGACCGCTACGCCGTACACAGCAGCAGGCGGGACGCCCAGGGCCGCGGCGCGGTCCGCTACACCCGCACGTACGACGGGCTCCGCGTCTACGGCGGGGACTTCGTCATCCGTACCGAGGCCGACGGCGACTACGCGGGCAGCTCGGTCGGCCTGGCCGCGCCGCTGACCCTCGCCACCACCCCGAAGATCAGCGCCGCCGAGGCCCGCAAGGCGGCGACCGCCGGGTTCTCCGGCCGGGTCACCGGCACCGGCGCGGCCGAGCTGTTCGTCGACGCCAGCAGCGGCACCGGGCGGCTCGCCTGGGAGACGGTGGTCACCGGGTGGGCGCCGGACGGGCAGACCCCCTCCCGGCTCCACGTGATCAGCGACGCCCTGACCGGCGCGCGGATCGGCGCGTACGACGAGATCGAGTCCGTCGTCGGCACCGGCAACAGCATCTACGCCGGTCCGGTCTCGATCGACACCACCCAGTCCGGCGCGACCTACAGCATGATCGACCCGACCCGGGGCAACGGCCGCACCTGCGACATGAACAACGGCACGTCGACCTGCACCACCTTCACCGACGCCGACAACGTCTGGGGCACCGGGGCGGCGTCGAACCGGCAGTCCGCCGCGGTCGACGCGCACTTCGGCGCGGCCACGACCTTCGACTACTTCACCGAGGTCCACGGCCGCAACGGCATCTTCGGCAACGGCACCGGCGTGCCGAGCCGGGTGCACTACGGCAACGCCTACGTCAACGCCTTCTGGGACGGCGCGCAGATGACCTACGGCGACGGCGCGGGCAACGCCAAGCCGCTGGTCGCCCTCGACGTGGCCGGGCACGAGATGTCCCACGGCGTCACCGAGAACGTGGTCCCCGGGGGCCTGACCTACTCCGGGGAGTCCGGCGGCCTGAACGAGGCCACCAGCGACATCTTCGGCAACATGGTGGAGTTCTACGCGAACACCCCGGTCGATCCCGGCGACTACGAGGTCGGCGAGAAGATCGACATCCGGGGCACCGGCGCACCGCTGCGGTACATGTACAACCCGACGTTGGACGGCTCGTCGCACGGCTGCTGGTCGACCAGCACCAACAGCCTCGACGTGCACTACTCGTCGGGCGTGGCCAACCACTTCTTCTTCAACCTGGCCGAGGGATCCGGCGTGACCCCGTACGGCACCTCGCCGCTGTGCGGTTCCGCCCCACCGGTGACCGGGATCGGCCGGGAGAAGGCGGAGAAGATCTGGTTCCGCGCGCTGGACGCGTACTTCGTCTCGAACACCCGCTACGTCAACACCGCCCAGCCGACCAACACCGCGCGCCTGCACACCCTGTCGGCCGCCACCGACCTGTACGGCCTGTGCAGCACCGAGTACAAGGCCGTGATGGCCGCCTGGACCGCGGTGAACGTGACCGGCACCGAGTCGTGCGCCGCCAACGACTTCTCCGTCGCGGTCGCCCCGGGGACGCTGACCCTCGACCCGGGCACCTCGGGCACCGCCACGGTCTCCACCACGGTGATCCGGGGCACCGCCGAGACGGTGACCTTCTCGACCGGCCCGCTGCCGGCCGGGGTGAGCGTGTCGTTCAGCCCGTCGTCGGTCACCGCCGGTGGGTCGACCACCGTCACGGTCACCGCCGCCGCGACCGCCGGCAGCGGCACGGTGCCGATCACGGTGGTGGGCACCGCCCCCTCGGTGGCCCGGACGACCACGCTGAACGTGACGGTGAACGGGCTGCCGGGCTGCTCGGGCAGCAACGGCACCGACGTGCCGATCGCCGACAACTCGACGGTGCAGAGCACCATCGTGATCAGCGGTTGCGCGGCGACCCCGTCGACCGCGAGCAAGGTCGAGGTGCACATCGTGCACACCTACATCGGTGACCTGGTGGTCAGCCTGATCGCCCCGGACGGCAGCGTGTACACGTTGCAGAACCGCTCCGGGGGCAGCACCGACAACATCGACCAGACGTACACCGTGAACCTCTCCTCGGAGACGGCGAACGGGAGCTGGCAGTTGCGGGTCCAGGACGCGGCGAGCCTGGACACCGGCTACCTCAACAGTTGGAGCCTGAACCTCTGACAGCGGTTCCGTGGGCGGGTCATCCGGGGCGTCCCGGGTGGCCCGCCCCGCGTCGTGTCCACGGTCAGCACCACCGCAGGCCGCTATAGTCATACATCAATGTCGATCGGTGTCGCGGTGTCGACACCGCACCGGCGCGGCACCCCCACCACACCACCACCGAGGAGGTCCGGATGACTCCGTACCGCGCCCGCCTGCGGGCCTGGGCCGTCGCGTTCCTCGCGGCGGTCGCCCTGCCCGCCGCCCTGCTCGGCCCACCGGCACCGGCCTCGGCCGCGAACACCCTGACCATGCTCGGCGCGGACGTCTCCTCCGTGCAGCGCAGCCTGGATCTCGGCGCGCGGTACTACGACGCCGGCGGCACCGCCCGGGATCCGCTCGACATCCTCAAGGGCCTCGGCGTCAACTACGTCCGGCTCCGGGTCTGGAACAACCCGGCCAGCGGGTGGAACAACAAGGAGAAGGTGCTGGCGTACGCCAGGACGGTGAAGGCCAAGGGCCTCAAGCTGATGATCGACTTCCACTACTCCGACACCTGGGCCGACCCGGGCAAGCAGTACAAGCCGGCGGCCTGGGCCAACCACGGCATCGGCCAGCTGCAGACCGACGTCTACAACTACACCTCCGACGTCTGCACCAGCCTGCGCAACCAGGGCACCACGCCGGACAGCGTGCAGATCGGCAACGAGATCAACGTCGGCATGCTCTGGAACGACGGCAAGGTCGTCAACAACGACTTCACCAACCTCAGCCTGCTGCTCAAGGCCGGCTACCAGGCGACGAAGCAGTGCAACGGCGGCACCCAGGTGATCATCCACACCGCGAACGCGGACAGCATGGACCACGCCCGCTGGTTCTACGACGGCATCCGGGCCAAGGGCGTGCAGTGGGACCTGACCGCGCTGTCGTACTACTGCATGTGGCACGGCTCGCTGGCCAACCTCTACAACGTCATCACCGACGTCCGTTCCCGGTACGGCAAGCCGGTGGTGCTCACCGAGACGGCGTACCCGTTCACCGCCGCGAACGCCGACAACGAGGCGAACGCGATCAACGGCGGCGAGCCCTGCGCGGGTCACCAGGCGAGCTGGACCGGCCAGGCCACCGAGTTCTCCTGGGTCCAGGACACCGCCCGCAACGCCGGTGCGATCGGGGTCTTCTACTGGGAGCCGACCTGGTACGCGGTGCCCGGCAACGGCTGGGATCCGGCGAACATCAACGGCACCGGCAACCAGTGGGACAACATGGCCATCTTCAACTGGACCGGACAGGTGAACCCGAACATCCGCTGGCGGCCGTAGGCGTCGCGGGTGCCGGCCGGAGCGCGGTGTCCCGGCCGGCACCCCGGCCACCGTCGGCGTCCCGCCGGCACCCCGGCCACCGTCGGCGTCCCGCCGGCCGGGCACTACCCTGGCGCGGTGCGATACGACGAGTGCGAAGCGACCATCCGTGAGCTGGTCGACGCGGCCGACGGGGACGCCCTGCACGCCTTCGGGCTGGCGACCGTCACCCGCCTGCTGGCGGCCGACCTGGTCGACGAGGCCGGCGCGGACGACCTGGACGAGGACGCCCGGGCGGCGCTGACCGCCGCGCGGGAGCAGATCGCCACGGCCGGCGCGACCGAGCTGCGCGGCTACCTCGACCGCGTCGACGAGGGCATCCTCGCCGACGGCGACATGGACCCGGGCCTGCTGATCGCGCTGTCGGCGCTGGAGCACTGGACCAGCTACCTGGAAGAGCACCGGCGCGGTGAGCTGCACGAACTCGCCCTGCGCTCTGTCGAGGAGGTCGACTACCGGGTCTCGGCCGCGCTCGACGACTTCCTGGCCACGCCGGAGATGGCCGCCGAGTACGCGCGGATCACGGGGTCGCTCACCGCGTAGCGCGGTCGCCGCACCGCGTCGACCCGTCCCTGGTCACCGGGACCGCCCGGTCGCCCACCGTCCGGAGCACCGACCGCGGTGCCGCCGCCCGGTGGGCGACGGCACCGTGGTGCGGACCCGGCCCCGCCCGGTGGCGGACGCGCGCGGCGGGTCCGCCGTCTGCCGACCGGGGCTGACGGTCACCGGCCGCAGTTCAGCGTCAGCGCGGCCGGCGCGTTGGTCCAGACGAGCATGCCGAACGTCGTGCTGGCACCCGGGGCCAGCGTGCCGTTCCAGGAGGCGTTGCGCACCGTGACGTCGGCGCCGGAGGTGCTGAGCACGCCGTTCCAGAGGGCCGAGATACGCTCGTCGCCGTACCACCGCCAGTCGACCTGCCAGCCGTTGAGCGGCTCCTCGGCGGTGTTGCGCACGGTGACCGTGGCGGCGAACCCGCCGGTCCAGCGGTTGTCGACGGTGATCGTCGCCCGGCACGACGCCGACCCGGCCGGCAGCGTCCGGACCGGCCCGCTGATGACGTACGGGTCGTGCTTCTCCCCGGCGCTGAACCGGTACCAGTACGCGCTGTCCGGGGTCAGCCCGGTGACCGTGATGTCCCCCTGCCGTTCCGGGCCGGACACCGCCGAGGCCACCGGGTTCCGCCACGCCACGGCGTCCTCCTGGCTGGCGAAGAGGACCAGGGTCATCGGCGGGTTGTAGCCGCACGGCGGCGTCATCAGCATCGAGTACCGGACGGTGATGCTCGTGGCGCTGGCCGACACGAACTGCCCGGAGACCGGCAGCGCCGGGGGGCAGGCGTAGGTGGGGGTGGGAAGGGGGGTGGTCGAGAGCGCCGGCTGGGCCTGGGCGCCGGTGAGGGTGCCGGCCCAACCGGCCAGGGTCAGGGTCGTGGTCGCCAGCACCACGCCGAGCGTGCGGAGCATCCGTACCTCCGAGAGGGTTGCGGGGCACCGACGGCCGGGACGGGCCGGCGATGCCGGATTCTGTCGCCCAGCGGGCGGGTGGGTGGGGTCATCGCCGGTCGCCGTGGACCGGCGGCTGCCGGACGCCCGGCCGACCGCGTGCCACGGGACGACGGGTCGCGGGCCGCCGTCAGGTGCTCGCCGTCGCGGACTGCCCGGCGCAGGGTGGCACGGCCACCTCGCGTGTCCGACGGACGAGCGCACGAGTGGTCACGCCGGCTCCTGAGCGTGACAACGCCAGGACAGTCTGGCATTCGATGACTGTCGATGCAATCCGTCCGATCGGTCGACGGACCCGCCCAGCGGGGGTACCCGCAAAGCCGACCGGGGCGGGGGTCAGCGACCGCGCGGTGCGGCGGCGCTGTCCCGGACGACCAGGTCGGTGGCGAGTTCGACGCGCGGGCTCTCGATCGTCTCGCCCCGGGCCAGCCGCAGCACGGTACGGGCGGCCAGCATGCCCATCTCGGCCAGCGGCTGTCGGATCGTGGTCAGCGGCGGGGAGCACCACCTGACCTCCGGCAGGTCGTCGAAGCCGACCACACTGACGTCGTCGGGCACCCGCAGGCCGCGCTTGCGGACCGCCTCGTAGACGCCGAGCGCCATCTGGTCGCTGGAAGCGAAGATCGCGGTGGGCGGTTCGGGCAGGCCCAGCAGGTGCATGCCGGCGGTGTAGCCGGACTCGTGGTAGAAGTTGCCCGGCCGGACCAGGCGGTCGTCGATGGCGAGGCCGGCGGCGTCGAGCGCGGCCCGGTAGCCGTCCATCCGGGCCCGGCTGCACATCAGCTGCGGCGGGCCGGCGATGAAGCCGATCCGCCGGTGACCGAGGCCGAGCAGGTACTGGCTGGCGCGCAGGCTGCCCGCCCAGTTGGTGGCGCCGATCGTCGGGGCCTCCTGGGGGGCCACCCCGGCGGGATCGACGATGACCACCGGCAGGCGCAGCCGGCGCAACTCGGCCTGCAACGGCGGTTCCACCATCGAGGTGACGAAGATGACGCCCTCGGTGGAGCGGGTGCGCAGGTTGTCCAGCCACTGCTTGGCCGACGAGGTACGCCGGTGGATGGCCGAGACGACGGTGCCGGCCCCGCTGGCCTGGGCGACGTCCTCCACCCCCCGGATGATCTCCACCGCCCAGGGGCTGTCCAGGTCGTTGAAGACCAGGTCGATCAGGGCGGACTGGGTACGTCGCGCAGCCGAGCGGGGACGGTAGCCGTGCCGGGTGAGCAACTCCTCCACCCGTTCCCGGGTCTGCGGGGCGACGTCCGACCGGCCGTTGATCACCCGGGAGACCGTGGGCACCGAGACGCCCGCCAACCGCGCGATCATCGCGATGGTGACGTTCCTGCCGTTCTCGGAGCCCACGGTCACCCTTTCGTCTGGTGGGAACTACGGTCGCAGAAGGCTATCGCAGCAGGTCGGCGTCACCCCTTGACGCTGCCGGACAGCCCACCGATGAGCTGACGTTCGGCGATGGCGTAGAAGCCCAGCGCCGGGACCATCGACAGCACGACGTACGCGAGCACCTTGGCGGTGTCGTCGGAGTACTGGCCCTGGAACGCCTGGACCCCGAGCGGGAGCGTCCACCAGCTCTGGTCGGTGAACACCACCAGCGGGAGCATGAAGTTGTTCCAGCTGCTCACCAGGGCCAGCACCGAGACGGTGGCCAGGGCCGGCCGGGCCATCGGCAGCAGCACCCGCCAGAAGAACCCGAACGGGCCGCAGCCGTCGAGGGTCGCCGCCTCCTCGACCTCACCGGGAATGGTCCGGAAGAACTGGCGCAGGATGATGATCGTGATCGGCAGACCGAAGGCGGCCTGCGGCAGGATCACCCCGAGCGGGTTGTCCAGCAGCCCCATCCCGCGCAGCAGGATGAACAGCGGCAGGATCGCCACCGCGAACGGGAACATCAGCCCGATCGCGAAGAGGGTGACCAGGAACTCCCGCCCCCGGAAGGCGAAGCGGGCGAACACGAACGCAGCCATCGCCGCCGCGGCGACCACGACGAACGTGCTGGCCACGGCGATGAAGACGCTGTTGCCCACGTTGCGCCAGAACACCCCGGCGGTGAAGATCTCGACGTAGTTGCCCGGCACCCACGGGTCGGGCAGGCCGAGCGGATTGGTGGAGAGCTGCCCGTTGTCCTTGAACCCGCCGATCACCCCGAACCAGACCGGCACCACGATGAGCGCGCCGACGGCGATGGAGATGAGGTGCAGCAGGAGGCGGCGGGCCCGCTGGGCAGGGTTCGCCGGGCTGGTCATCGCTGGTCTCCTTGGACGGTGAGGGCGCCCTCGGTGTCACGACGCAGCACGATGCGCTGGTAGACGAGGGCGAAGACGAGGCTCAGGAGGAACATGATGATGCTGATCGCGCTGGCGTAGCCGACCTCGAAGCGGCGGAAGCCGAACTGGAACATCGTCACGGCCATGGTCTCCGAGGCGTGGATCGGGCCGCCGCCGGTGAGCACCCAGACCATGTCGAACAGCTGGATGGTGCCGATGACCGACAGGAACACGCTGATCCGGATGGTCGGACCGAGCAACGGCAGGGTGACCAGCCGGAACGCCTGCCAGGCGCTGGCGCCGTCGGTGACCGCCGCCTCGTTGAGTTCCTTGGGGATGTTCTGCCGGGCGGCCAGGAAGAGGATCATGTAGAGGCCGAAGTACTTCCAGGAGACCACCAGGAAGACGGCGTACAGGACGGTGTCCGGGTCGGCGAAGACGGCGCCGGCGTCGGCCCCCAGGAACCGGGAGATCGCGTCACCGAACCCCCGGTTCGGCGAGAACACCAGGTTGAACAGCACCGCGGTGGTGACCTCGGAGAGCACGTACGGGGCGAAGAAGATCACCCGGTAGATGGCCCGTCCGCGCAGCGGCTGGTTGAGCAGCATGGCCAGGCCCATCGCGACCGGGAGCTGCACCGCCAGGGAGAGCACGATCAGGATGAGTCCGTGCCACAGGTCGCCCCGGAACACCGGGTCGCCGAAGGCGCGGGTGTAGTTGTCCAGCCCGATGAAGTTCTCCGGCAGGCCGAAGCCGTTCCACTTGTACAGGCTGGCGTAGCTGGCCACCAGGATGGGTGCGAGCACCAGCAGCAGGAACAGCAGCAGGGACGGGGCCAGGAAGACGGCCAGGGCTCGACGGCGTCCCGGCCGGGGCCGGCGGCCGGTACGGCGGACGCCGCCCGGCCCCGGCCCCGACGGTTCGGTCACGCGGCCGCCGGGTCCAGCATCCGACAGGATCGATGGCGTGGTCATGCCTGCTCCACTCAGTTCTCGCCAGCGGCTGGTGATCGATGGGACGGGACGTCGTTACTGGGTCTTCGCCACCTGCGTGATGTCCTTGAGGATCTGCGCGGGCGACTTGCTGCCGGCGACCAGCGCGGCGACGCTGTCGTTGACCTGCTGACCGACGGCCGGCGGGTACGCCTGGTCGAGGTAGAGCTGGAAGCCGGTGGCGGCGGCCAGGGTCTGCGCGACGACCTTGTTGTTCGGGTCGGCGACGGCGTCGGTGGCTTCCTTGACCGTCGGCAGCACCGCGCCGGTCTTGGTGCTACGACGCTGCACGTCGACGCTGAGCAGGGTCTTGAGGAAGTCCATGGTGGCCGGCGGGGCGTCCTTGCCGACGGCGAAGCCGTTGCCCCCGCCGAAGACCTCGGTGGCGCTACCCTTGCCGCCGTCGACGGCCGGGAACGGGAAGAAGCCGAGCTTGTCGCCGAGCCCCTTCTTGCTGGTGGAGCTGGACGCCTGCACCGACGGCGCCCACTGTCCCATCAGCTCCAGCGCGGCACCGCCGTTGCCCATCGTCGCGGCCTGGCCGTCCGGCGAGCCGTACTCGGCACCGAGGAAGCCCTTCTGGAACGGCTGGAGGTCGATCAGCTCCTTGAACCGCTCGCCGGCGGCCACGAAGTCGGGGGTCTCGAAGTTCTTGTCCTTGGCGGCCTGCTGGAGCGCGCCGAGCCCGCCGATGCGCATCGACAGGTAGGCCCAGTAGAAGTGCGCCGGCCACTTGTCCTTGCCGGCCAACGCGACCGGGGTGACCCCGGCGGCCTTGAGCTTGCGGACCACCTCGAGGAGTTCGGCCCAGGTGGCCGGCGGCGCGGTGATCTGCGCCTTGGCGAAGAGGTCCTTGTTGTACCAGAACCCGACCATGCCGATGTCGAACGGCACCCCGTAGATCTTGCCGTCGACCGTGTAGGGCTCCAGCGAGAGCGGCAGCAGGCCGTCCTTCCACGGGGCGATGGTCTCGGTGAGGTCCTTGACCAGACCCGCGTCGACCTGCTGCTTGAGCACCCCGCCGCCCCAGGACTGGAAGAGGTCCGGCGGTGACCCGGCCTGGGTCGCGGTGGTCAGCTTGGCCTTGAACGCCTCGTTCTCCAGCGGCTGGATCTCGATCTTCACGTTGCTGTGCGCGCCCTGGTACTCCTGGGCGACCGCCGCCCAGACCGGCAGCATCGGCTCGGTGTTCTGGATGTGCCACCAGTTGATGGTCTGCGGGGCGTCCGGGTCGTCGGAGGAGGCGTCGTCACTACAGCCGCTGAGCAGATAGGCGCCGGCACCGGCGCCAACGAGGCCGAGCAGCGATCTGCGGGAGAGGTGCGCTGACATGATCCATCCCTTCAGGGACTCACGAGGTGCTCGGGCGCCGGCCGGGCCGGCGGTTTCGAAATGTGTATCTCCGGAACTTCCAGTGCGTCGCCGGTATTACCGATCGATGGCGGGCACGCTACGAGCTGTTTCCACGCGGGTCAAGCCCTCTGTCCTATCGCGGCGAAAACGGCTAGCGTGTGCAAGGCCGCACAGACCGTGGACCTGATCCCGAAAGTTTCGAAAGCTGCCCAGAGGAGTGCCCGTGTCGACCGACACCGCTGAAGTGGCGACCGCTGCCCGGTCGATCCGCAATCCCGTGCTCTCCGGGTTCCACCCGGACCCGTCGATCCTGCGCGTCGGCGACGACTACTACCTGGCCACCTCGACCTTCGAGTGGTACCCGGGGGTACGCCTGCACCACTCGCGCGACCTGGTGCACTGGCGGGCGCTGGGCGGGATCATCACCGACCGCCGCCTGCTCGACCTGCGGGGCTGCGGCGACTCCAACGGGGTGTGGGCGCCCGACCTGACCTACCACGACGGCGAGTTCCACCTCGTCTACAGCGACGTGGCCAGCTTCGCCAGCGGCTACTGGGATCCGCAGAACTTCCTGATCACCGCGCCCGACATCACCGGCCCCTGGTCGGACCCGGTCAAGCTGCACGGGCGCGGCTTCGACGCCGCGCTGTTCCACGACGACGACGGCACGAGCTGGCTGCTGGCCATGAGCGCCGACTGGCGACCCGGCCGGGACCGCTTCGGCGGGATCGAGATCCAGCAGTACGACCGGGCCACCCGTCGCCTCGTCGGCCGGCCCCGCATCCTGTTCACCGGCACCCCGGTCGGGGTCACCGAGGGTCCGCACCTCTACCGCCACGACGGCTGGTACTGGCTGATCACCGCAGAGGGCGGCACCAGCTGGGAGCACCAGGTCACGGTGGCCCGCTCCCGCGAGCTGTTCGGGCCGTACGAGGTGGACCCGGACGGCCCGTTGCTCACCTCGGTCGGCCGGCCCGACCTGCGGTTGCAGAAGGCCGGCCACGGCAGCCTGGTCCGCACCCCGGACGGCGGGTGGTACCTGGCCCACCTGGTCGGTCGCCCCTACTCCCCGCTGGGCAGCTGCGTGCTGGGCCGGGAGACCGCGATCCAGCAGGTCGAATGGCCCACGGGCGGCTGGCCCCGGATTCCCGGCGGGGTGCCGGCGGACGAGATCACCGCGCCCGACCTGCCGGCGCACCCGTGGCCGGCGGAGCCCGCCACCGACCACTTCGACACCGCCGAACTGGGTCCGTCCTGGTCGACGCTGCGCCGACCGGCCACCCCGGACTGGATCGACCTGCGGAGCCGCCCGTCGCACCTGCGGGTGCACGGCGGGCAGTCCCCGGTGGGCCGGCAGGCCCCCAGCCTGGTCGCCCGCCGGGTCGGCGCGAGCCGCTGCGCGCTGGAGACCGTGGTCGAGTTCGACCCGGTCGACCACCGCCAGCTGGCCGGCATCACCGCCTACTACAACACCCTCAACTGGCACCACCTCTACCTGACCCGGGCGGACGACGGGCGGACCGTCCTGGAGCTGCTCAGCTCCGACAACGGCCGGCGCACCGCCCACCCGGAGCTGACCGTCGACACCGGTGACGCGACCCGGGTCGGCCTGCGCGCGGAGTTCGACGGCCCGGTGGTGCGCTTCGGCTACGACCTGGGCGCCGGCTGGCAGCCGCTGCCGATCGAGCTGGACGCGACCATCCTGTCCGACGAACACGCCGCCCTGATCATCGACGGCGAGCCGGCGGCCTGGGGGTTCACCGGGGCTTTCCTGGGCCTCTGGGTCCAGGACCTCGGCGGCGACGGAGCATTCGCCGACTTCGACCTGGCCACCTACCGGGAACACTGACCGACCACGCCCACGACCGGCTCCGGGTGGGGCCGGTCGTGGGCGTGCCCGGCGACGCCCACCCATCACCGCACCGCACGCCGCCGAAACTGTTGCGATGATCGTCCATCGCGCTGACCAGGAGTTCCGGAAGTTTCGATGGTTGACCCGGCCGGCTCGCGCTCGTAACGTTCCAGTCGGCTTCCGGAAATTGATCGCCGACTATCGGTTGGCTCCGGTGCGGCCGGCCCCGCGCGCTGCGCTGGCGGTGCCGCACCCCTCCCCCACCTCACCGCCGTCGACCCGTCGACGTGCCCCGGGAAAGGAACGCGGATGATGCTCAGACGGTGGATGGCTGCCGGGTTGGTCGCCGTCGCGACCGCCGGCGTGTTGAACGCCGTGCCGGCGACGGCGCAGCGACCGTACGACCCGACCGCGCAGAGCCTGCGCGCCCTGGGCCAGCGCCACGGCCTGTACGTGGGCACCGCGGTCGACATGGCCGCCCTCGCCGACCCGGCCGAACCCCGCTACCGGGAGATCGTGCGCGACGAGTTCTCCACGGTCACCGCGGAGAACGTGATGAAGTGGGAGGCCCTGGAACCCACCCGGGGCAGCTACGACTGGTCGGCGGCCGACGAACTCGTCGCCACCGCCCGACGTAACGGCCAGAAGGTCCGCGGCCACGTACTGGTCTGGCACAGCCAGCTGCCGAAGTGGCTGACCGACGGGGTGGCCGACGGCTCCATCGACAACACCGAGCTGCGGTCGATCCTGCGCAAGCACATCACCACCGTCGCCAGCCGCTACCGGGGCAAGATCTGGCAGTGGGACGTGGTCAACGAGGCGGTCAGCGACCCCTGGGACACCCCGCCCACCCTGCACTACAAGGGTTTCTGGGCCGAGCACCTCGGCCCGGGCTACGTGGCGGACGCGTTCCGCTGGGCCCGCGCCGCCGACCCGACCGCCCTGCTGTTCTACAACGACTACAACATCGAGGCGTTCGGCTCCGGCGACCCGGCCAACGACAAGACCCAGTTCGTCTACGACATGGTCAAGGGGCTGCTGGCCCGGGGCGTGCCGATCGACGGGGTCGGCAGCCAGGGCCACCTGGGCACCCAGTACGGCAACTACGACACCCTCCAGGTCGCCGACGCGCTGCACCGCTTCGCCGGGCTGGGACTGTCCACCGCGTTCACCGAGGTCGACGTGCGCAGCCGGTTGACCGACGGGGTGCAGGCCGGCGACTCCGAGGAGATCAACCCGCGGCTCCAGGCGTCCGCCGCGAACTTCCACGTGCTGTTGCAGGCCTGCCTGGCCGAGCCGCGCTGCCTGTCGTTCACCGTCTGGGGCTTCACCGACCGGCACTCCTGGGTGCCCGGCACCTTCGACGACCCGCCGCAGGGCCTGGCCACCATCTACGACGAGAACTACCAGCCCAAGCGGGCCTACCAGGTGATGAAGGCCGACCTGATCTACGCCGGCCCGCCGTACGTACGGATGCGGGCGACGCCGAAGCCGCGCCGGTAGGCCGGCGGTGAGCGCCGACATCCTCGACACGGCCCGGGGCGGCGGACGGGTGGTCAGCCTCACCTTCGACGACGGCCCGAACCCCACCGACACGCTGCGGCTGCTCACCGTCCTGCGGCGGCACCGGATCACGGCGGTGTTCCTCCTCTGCGGTGAGCAGGTGCAGGCCCACCCCGACGTGGTCCGCCGGATCGTGGCCCACGGTCACCGGCTGGGCAACCACAGCATGCACCACGACGACATGACCTCCTGGTCGCCCGAACGGATCGAGGCGGATCTGCGGGAGACCAACGAGGCCATCCGGCGGGCCGTGCCGGACGCCCGGATCCGGTACTTCCGCGCTCCCTACGGGGCGTGGGGGGCGAGCCCCGCCGTGGCCGCCGCGCTGGGCATGCGGCCGCTCGGCTGGCGGCTGGCCGTCGGGGACTGGGAGCCGCCGGGCACCGACGAACTCGTCCGCCGGCTGCTCGACGGGGTCACCCCCGGCGCGGTGGTGCTGCTGCACGACGGCGGCGGGGACCGCAGCCAGAGCGTCGCCGCGGTCGACCGGGCCGTACCGGTGCTGAGGTCACGTCGCTGGCGGTTCGCCCTGCCGGCCCACTGAGCGGCGACGGCCGGTGCGGGTGCTGGGGCGGGCCGGGGGCGGGGTATGCCCCCGCCCACCCGCCACGACGTCGGGGTGCCGCCGGGTCCACGTCCCGGGAGACGGCGGCACCCCGACAAGGGCGGTCACGACCGGCGGGTGCTACCGGACGACACCGCCACCGCCACCACTGCTGCCACCACCGCCCCGCCGGTGCTGGTCACGGGTGCGGTCGGTGCCGTTGCGCCGGCTCGCCGGCTCGTGGGACGAGCCGCTGTCGCGGCCGGTGGTGCGGGAGGTGTGGCCCCGGGAGGTGTGGTCGCGCGAGGTGTGGCCCCTGGAGGTGTGGTTGCGCGAGGTGTGATCACGGGAGGTGGTCCCGCTCCTGCGGTGCGAACTGGCGGTGTCGGCGATCTCCCCACGGGACTCCGTGTCCTGGTGGGAGCGCCTCGGCTGCTCCCGGGGGCCGCGGGTGACCATGAGCCCGGAGCCCACCCCGTGCACGATGGCCCCGGAGTTGCCGGACGTGACGTCCTGACCCGGGGCGTAGCCGACGCCCCAGGTGAGCGCGCCGGCGGCGGCCACCGCGCCGTAGGCGGCCCGGACCAGGTCGCCCTGCTGGCCGCTGCGCAGCGAGTTGATCACCTCCTTGCCCACCACGTACATGCCGGGGCCGGCGGCCAGGGCCAGGCCCACGCTGTTGGCCACCGCGTTGCCCCGCAGGCCGGCGCTGCCCTGCACCCCGGGCGAGGCGACCAGCGACACGAAGTTGACGATCTTCTCGTCGTTCTCGTAGATCCACTGACCGGCCTGCTGCGCCCAGGTCATCAACCGGTTCTGCCCGTCGAACGAGTGCTCGCTGGTCTCCTGCTCGCTCCACTGGATGCTGATCGAGTCCCCCGGGCCGGGGCTGCTGCGGCCCGAGGAGTTCGACGATTCGTGCGGTTGGACCACGTCGGTCTGATGATCGGCCGCTCCGTACGGCTGGACCACCAGGTCCTGGTAGTCGGCCGCGCCGTACTGGCCGTAGCCCGACGCCACCGACGAGCCGCTCGGCGCGTCCTGGCTGTAGTTGCTCGGGGTGTAGCTGACCGGCCCGTAGCTGGTCTGGCTGTAGTTGCTCGGGGTGTAGCTGACCTCCCCGTACTCGTTCTCGGTGGGTGGGTAGTGGATGCTGTTGCCCTCGCTGCCGGTGGGACTTCCGGTCCCGCCCCACGGCCTCTGATGGGGTGACGACACCTGCGCTCCTCAGTGCTCGACCAGCGGTTGACACGCCCTCTACGAACGGTCCGGACGACCGGTTCAGCCGGTGGTCGGACTTTCTCGCCAGCCGGCCTGCCACGGCGTCGCGGTGGCCCTGCCGGCGGCCCGCTCGGTGATCGCCGCGACCTCCTGCCGGGCCTGGGCCGAGATCCGACCCGCGTCCGGCTCCTTGTACCAGGGCCGCAGCCTGATCACCGCAGGCCGGATGCCCGTGGCGAGCAGCAGCGCGGTCCCCTTCGGCAACGCCCGGATCCGGTCCGGCGGCAACACGTGCTCCTGCCGGTACGAGGTGGACCGGGACGAACCGTCCCGGCTGCGCGAGACGCTGACCGTGCTCACGTCGTGCTGGCCGACCAGCTTCGAGACCTTCTCCACGAAGTCCGCGTCGTCCAGGCCCGCGCCGAGCAGCTTGATGGTGGCCGCACCCCACAACGCGTCCATCCCGGCCTCGCCCCAGACCCGCGACCCCTGCCGGTAGCTCTGCAACAGGGTCACCACGTTGATCCCCCGGGATCCGAGGTGCGAGTAGAGGTCGGGCAGGTCGGAGATCCGGCACACGTTCGCCGCCTCGTCCAGCACCGCCGTCATCGGCGGGTCGAGGCGGCCCCCCATCCGTTCGGCGGCCACCACCCCCGCCCGCAGGGTCGCGTCGGCCAGGCCGGCGATCACCCCGGCGGCGGAGCCACCCCCGTCCTTGGAGAGCAGGTAGAGGGTGTCCCGGCCGAGCACGTGCCGCTCCGGGCGGAACTGCGGCAGGTAGGGGTCCGGGGACACCCAGGCGAGGATCTCCGGGTCCAGCAGGCACGCCACGCACTGCCGGGCCGTCTCGTAGATGCCGTCGCGGGTCTCCACCGCCCCGCGTACGGTGCCCTGGAGCTGCTCGGCCATCGCCGCCATCCCGGCGTCGCGGAGCAGGTCGATCGGGGTACGGTCGGCCGGGTCGGCCAGCCAGCCGAGCAGCTCGGCGACGGGTGCCCGCCCCCGGGCGGCGGCCAGGAAGAGCGCGGTCAGGGTGTTCTGCGCCGCCGAGATCCAGAAGTCCTTCTTGGCGGTGTCGTCGTTGACCGACGCCACGAAGTGCCCGGCCAGCCGGCGGGCCCCCTCGATGGTCACGCAGTCGGCCAGCAGGTCCCACCACATCCGGCGGGGCACGTGGGCGATGCCCTGCGGATCGAACGTCCACACCGTACCGACGCGTTCCCGCTCGGCCCGGGTCACCGCGTACACGTCGGACTTGTTGGAGGTGAGCAGCACCGCGCCCCGGGCCCGCAGCACCCGGGGTACCGCGATGCCGGTGGACTTGCCGGCCCGGGGGGCCATCAGGTCCAGCTCCACGTCCTCGAAGGAGGAGCGCAGCTCGGGGCCGTTCGGTGCGAGGTCGCCGAGCAGGTTGCCGGTCTCGTCCGGGGCCAACTGCCGCACCCCGGCCAGTGAGGGACGCAGCTCCCGGGCGCGGGCCGCGATCCCGGCGGGCGTCAGCGGGGCCAGGTCGCGCACCCGGGCCAGCCCGACGCCCCGCCCGCGCCGGTCGAGCAGCCCGCGCCCGACCGTCACCGCCGGCACCACGACCAGCACCGCCACCACCAGCATCCCGGAGTAGACGGCGTACGGCGACACACCGGGCCAGAGCGTGCCGATGTCACCGGAGACCAACGCCAGGTACGCGCCGAGGGTGAACGGCGGCGGGTGCCAGCCGTGCCCGGTCACCGCGGCACCCAGGGTGCCGCCCAGCCAGGCGACCGTGAACAGCGCCGCGTTGGCGAGGACCACCAGGCAGAACGCCCAGAAGAACAGGTCGGCCCCGCGGGGGGCACCCGACGACATCCGGCTCATCCCCGCCACCCCGGACCGCCCGCTACGGCCTCGTCGGCGAGGTGGGCCAGCTCCGGCCGGGTGGCCAGGTTGCCCAGCTCCGCCTCGGCCTCGAAGACCGCCTGTCGGGCCGCCGCCCGCTCGGCGGCCTGCTGCGCGGCGTACCCGTTCTGCACCCAGCGTTGGTTGGTGTCGTGCAGCCGCCGCTCGGTGTCGGTGATGGACACCCGGATCGGGATGCCGGGCCGACCACCCACCTTGATCAGGAACCGGCCCCGCCCGGGTGGTTCCTCGTCGCTGCCGGTGCTCGCCCAACCCGGCGGCGACGACCAGGAGGAGACCAGCTCGATCTCCCGTTTGGACAGGCCGATCACCCGGCCCAGGTCGGTCATCTCCGCCGCCGGCAGGCCGGCGCAGGCGACGATCCCGGCCCGCTCCACGAAGCCGCGCGCCTTGGCCCGGTCGGCGTCGGAACCCAACGCCTCGGCGTCCTTCAGGGTGTGGGTGATCTTCGCGTCGCCGAGACCGAGCGACCGGTTGAGCCGGGTCAGCGCGTCGATCCGGTCGACGATGCCGGAGGCCGCCCGCAACGGCCTCCACAGCTCGTCCAGGATGGTGAAGAACCAGCGGCGCGGGGCCAGCCCGGCGTCGGCCATGGCGTGCGAGGCGGCGACCGTGCCCAGGCCCTCGGACCAGGCGGCAAGCATGGCCGCCGCGGTGAGCTGGGTGTCCGACTCCCCGATCCGGGAGATGTCGATGCAGACCGCCGGGGCGTCCGGGTCGATCCGGGTCGAGGTGGTCGAGCCGAAGGTGTCGCCCAGCGCGCCGTCGAGGATGCCCAGCAACGAGCGGTGCAGCGGATCCACCGCGTCCCGGTAGCGGCTCTCCTGGCCCCGGTCCAGGGTCACCGCGCGGACCCGGTCGGGCCCCTCCTCCAACACCCGCAGCAGGTCCGGCAAGAGCGGCGCCCGGTGCTGCGGGGTCCGGTCCCGCAGATGCCGCAGGCAGGCGGAGAGCACCGACTGCTCGTGGTCGTCGAGCGCCCGGCCCCGCACGATGGTCAGCAGCGCCGCCACCATGTTCAGCACCCGGCCGTGCGTCTCGGCGGCCAGCGCCCGGCCGGCCCGGCCGCCGATCCGTTCGGCGGCCAACCCCATCGCCCCCGGGTCCAGCACGTTGATCCCGCCGACGCCCCGGCCGATCGGGATCACCTGCCCGCCCAGCGCCCGGACCGTGTCGGCGTAGTCCGGCTTGAGGTCGCCGAGCACCAGCGGCACCACGCCGGTCGCGGCCAGGCCCACCGCCATCCGGTTGATCAGCGTCGACTTGCCCAGGCCGGGCATGCCCAGCATGAACAGCGACGGGTTCGAGATGTACCGGGCGCGGGTGAACCAGGAGATCGGATCCCCGCAGACCGTGGCACCGGTGAACAGGTGCTGACCGAGCGGCACCCCGGACATCGGCGCACCGGAGCCGGCCGAGAACGGCCACAGCCCGCACGCCTGGACGGTGGTGGCCCGCCACATGGTGGGCGCGTCGAGGTAACCGACCCGGCCGCCACCGGCACCCTCCCAGCCCCGGGTCGGCACGGGCAGCTCACGGCGGGGTCGTGGCGGCCGGGTCTTCCTCGGCGGGGCGGGGGCCTCGTCGTCCGGGTCGCCGACCAGCCCGGTCAGCGCGGTCCGCGCCCCCGAGGTCCCGGCCGGCCAACCCGCGCCGAGCCCGTCCACCCGCGGTGCCGGTAGGCCGGTCACATCGCCTCCTGGAGTTCGTGTGGCAGCACGGTCTGCTCCCACGGAAGGATTCCGGTCGGCAGGGTGCAGCTGAACGCCGCCGCCTGCATCCGGTGGGCCGGTCGCATCGCGATCCGGGTGGCCCCGGTCATATTGCGGACCAGCACCGACGCGTCGTCCAGCTGGGACCGGTCGTCGACGGTGACGGTGAGCATCAGCGAGAACTCCACCAACCCGGCACCGGTGGCCTCCTCGGCGGCGGCCTGCTCGGCGGCGCGTACCTCGGCGGCGGCCCGGGCCTGCACCATGCCCCGCCCGGAGGTGGCCATGAACTGCGCGGTCCGCCGGTCCGCCTCGACGATCCGGGCCGAGGTCGCCGGGTCGATCGGCCGGTAGAGCAGCGCCACCCGCTTGCGCCGGGTTCCGGCCGAGGCGTCGAGCATGGTGCGCAGCACGCTGGAGCGCACCGTGCCCCGGGGGGCCAGGGTGAGCAGCCAGGTCCGGGAGACCCCCGAGTCGTGCTGGTAGGCGTCCACCGACTCGACCGCGGCGACCGGCCCGCAGTCGGCCCACTCCAGCCCGGTCCGGCCGTGCTCGGCCCGGACGCTGAGCACCTCGGCGGCACACGCCGGGTCGTACGCCACCCGGACCACCTCGGCGATCTGCTCGGCCGACAGCGGCTCGGCGACGCCGCCGCCGGCACCGATCAGCCCGGTCAGCAGGCTGGGCACCCGGATGGCCAGGTCGGTGACCACGTCCTCCGGATCGCGCCGTGCCCCGCCCACCGGGGCGTAGCTGAGGGTGATGTACGAGTTCATCTCCGACGACGCGGACGGGTAGTCGTCGACCACCTCCTCCAGCACGGCGCGGGCCGCCGCGGGAGCCGCCGCGTCCAGCCGGGGCAGCACCTCGGCGGCGAGCCGGGTACCCGGATCCGGGGCGGTCTCCACCACCACCGAGGCACCCCGCAGCCCCGGCTCGTGGGCGAGCCGGGACAGCCACTCGCCCCACAGCGACACCCAGGTGTCCACCTGCTCCGGGTCGACCAGCGACCCGCCGTCGGGCTCACAGCGCAGGACGATCGTGTACAGGTTGCGGCTGCGGTGGTGCAGCACCCCGAACGGCCGGTCGTAGGCGTCCCGGCCCTCCCGGGCGAGCACCCCGGCGAGCAGGCCGGGCGGGGGGAACCGGCCACCCGGGCGGGCCGACAGCGGCCCCGAGACGTACAGGTGCTCCCGCCGCGCCACCCGGCGGGACCAGCCGACGCGCAACGCCAGGAGCTGGTACAGGTTGCGGCCGTCCTGGGTGCGTACCGCCATCGGCAGCAGGGCCACCACGAGCGGTGCGCCGACCACCAGGGCCGCCTGGAGCGACGCCAGCGAGGCCAGCAGCACCAGCACCAGCCCGCCGAACACCCCGACCGTGCCGACCAGACCGAGTGGACCCAGCCCGGCCCGACGGGGTCGACGCCAGTTGCCGTACGTCGGTTCGATGGTCGCTTCCGTCGACATCGTCTCTCCCTCGTCTCACCGGGCCGACGGCCCGGCCGGGGCTCTCCCCGGCGGTCGTCGGCCCGCGCCGTCAGTTGTGTCCGGCGTCGCCGTCCGCGCCCGACACCGTGCCGGCCGCCATGTTCCGACCGGTCCGGGCCGCGCGGTGCGCCCCGTCGATCGCGACCCCGACCGGTCCGGCCAGCCGGGCCGCGGAACCCGCGGCCGCCGCGCTGCCGCCACCGGCGCCACCGGTACGGCCGGTGCGCCCTTCGCCGCCGGCGGGGCCCCGCCCGCCGGTGTCGCCCCGCCGGCCCTGCGGTCCCCGAGCCCCGGACGGGGCGCCGCCTCCGCCACCGCCCTGCGACAGCGCGGAACCCGCGACCCGCTTCGCCCCGGAGGCGACCATGCCCCCGGCGGCCGAGACGGCGGTCCCGGTGGGGTCGCCGGTGCCCAGCGCCGCCGTGGCCGGCACCACGATCTTGAGCAGCGCCGGCAGGGCCACCGCCGACAGCAGCAGCACGCCGATGCCGGCGATCCGGATGTGCGAGGAGTTCTGCGTCCGGCTGCCGACGGCGAGCATCTCCGCGCCGGAGAACATGATCAGACCCACGGCGGGCTTGTAGAGCAGCCACGCCACCGTCCAGCCGATGTGCTTGCGCCACCAGCCGGCCCCCCAGTTCGTCATCGACGCGGCGGCGGCCAGCGGCAGGGTGCCGAGCATGATGGTCATCACGCCCAGCCGCAGGTAGAGCATCAGCACGTGCACGATGGCGGCGATCAGCAGCAGGAACGCCAGCACCAGCAGCAGGAACGACTCGATGGTGGAGCCGTTGTCCACACACGGCACCCCCATCACGACCTCCATGGCCGCCGACCTGAGCAGGTGGTCGGAGAAGCCGTCGGAGAGGCTGGCCGCGCGGCCCACCACCCACGAACCGGCCCCGGCGACCAGGATGACCCGCAGGAAGCCCTGCAACGCGGTCCGCCCGGCGGTGCCCTTGCGCTCCATCGCCATCCGGGCACCGGCGAACAGCACCGACCCGATCGCCAGATAGGTCACGACCCACTCGATCTGGTCGCTGATCAGGCTCGGCACGTCGTCCGGGCCGCCCTCGGTCGTGGTGCCCAGCGTCGGCACCGAGGCGCTCAGCTCGGCGAAGATGGAGATCGCGGCGGCCAGCATCAGGTTGGCGATCATCCGGACCAGGGTGCCGATCGGATCGGCGAGGAACGAGAAGAAGCCAGTGATGATGTCGAGCGGACTCGGGGGGGAACACCCGCCCATCACTTCCTCCAGAGGGTGTAGCCGGCGCTGCCGGTGACCGTGCCGATGGAGGCGTGCACCACCCCGGCCCGGGACGGCACCAACTTCCAGTCCCCGGCGTCCCAGCGCAGCTCGACCAGGGTCGCCACGTATCCCCCGGCACCGGTCTTGACCAGCAGCTGCACCCGCGCCGTGTCGGCCGCGTAGCGGGCGAGGGCGAAGCCGGCGTAGCTGCCGCCACCACGGCTGGTGACCACCCCGGCGGCGGCCTCCAGCCGGGCCACCAGCACGTCCCGGGCCGGTCCCGGCAGCACCTGCCGGTCGGTGACGGCCCGCCAGGCCGGTCCACCGAGCTGGGTGGGCACGGCGTGCGCCGCCAGCACCGCACCGATCGGGGTGTGCGCGAAGCAGCCGAGCACCCCGTCGGCGGTGCGCGACGGCCCCTGCGTCGCGGAGACCGGCACCCGGTCCCCGCCGTCGAGGGTCCGCCAGGTGACGTCGGCCGGCGGCACCGCCGGTCCCGCCGCCACCACCGGCCGGGGCGGGCACTGCGCCACCTGCTCGGCGGCGGTACGGCCCACCGGGTCGACCGGCGTCTGCCCGGTCCCGCCGGAGGACACCCAGGCCACCGCCGCCAGCAGCGCCATCCCGGCCAGGAACGCCACGGAGAGGAGCCAGCCGCGTTCGGTCCAGAACGGCGGGTCCGCCGGGGACCGGCCTCGCCCGCCGATCACTGTGGCTGCCCGGCGGTGGTGCCGGCGCCACCGAGGAAGAAGTTCGCCAGCGGGCCGGCGACGGCGACCAGGATGCAGCCACCGAGCACCAGGCCGAGCCGGGACATGTGCTCGGAGCTCTCCCCCCGCTTCACCGAGATCGCCATCATCGTGCCGGTGATCAGCACGCCGGCCACCCCGGCGGCGGTGCCGGCCCAGGCGATCAGGCCCAGCAGCTTGTTCACCAGGCCGGTCAGCTGGCCCGGTGCGTTGGGGGTCGGGTTGATCCCACCGCCCCCGGCGGGGGTCGGGTCCGGGGCCATCGGGAGACGGGCGACCAGGTAGGCCGCGGCGTGCTGGGACAGGCTCGTGAACGACATCGGAACGGCTCCTTCGGGCAGGGGGCAGCGTCGGACGCGTCGACGACGCCCCGACGGTGACGGGGTGGGACGGGCCGGCAGTGCGGGATGCGCTGTCGGCCGGCGGCGATCCGGCTCAGAGTCCGAGGTCGCCGAAGAACATGACGAGTGGTCCGGCGGTCGCGCCGAGCACGCAGCCCAGCGCGACGAACGCCGCCCCACGGAAGTGTTCGCTCATCTCCCCGGGCACGCCCCGGTTGAGCTGGACGGCCATCGAGATGCCGAGGATGAGCAGCCCGGCGACACCGGCGGCGCTGACCCCCCAGGCGAGCAGGTTCAACAGGTCGTCCGCCGCGCCGCCGGCCGGGTTGTAGGGCGGTGGAGGGGTGAAGGCCGGCAGCGGGGAGGGCCCGGCCGGCCCGAGCACCGGCAGCCGGGTGAACAGCCCGTGGTCGACGGTCACGACGTCCTCCCGTCCCCGGCCAGTCCGGTCGCCGCCCGGAGCTTCTCCAGCGCCCTGGGCGTGCGCGCCGGCTGCTGTCCGAGCCGCCAGGCGGGTATCCAGGGCACCCGGTGCACCGGGGTGACCGAGCGCAGCACCCGGATCCGCCGGGCCAGCGGCGGCGGCAACCGGCCCGGGGCGTCGGCCAGCAGCACGAGGCCGACCAGCCGCATCCCGGGTGGGTGCCGGCCCTCCCGCAGGGCGTTGAGCGCCCGGGACACCGCCCGCATACCCTCGGCGTCGGTCCGGCCGACCAGCATCACCGTGGCCGGCTCCGCGCGAGCCGCGTCCGGCCACCGACAACCCAGGTCGGTGCCGCCGAAGAGTCGGCTGAGCGTCGTCGCGCCGGCACCCCCGTGCGCCGCGATCCAGCCCAGCCCCGCCTCGGACAGCGACCGTCGGGGCGGTCCGCCCGGCCCGGGGCCGGGCCGGGCGGACGTCGGCCCCGGCGGCACCCGTGCTGCCAGGCCCCCCGTCGTCGCGGACCCCATGCACCCCACCTCCTCGCAAGAACGTCGATCCAGTTCGTCGGCGTCCCGGTTGAACCACCCCGGGTCCGGCTCCGTCTGTACGGCGGGCCGGGCGGTCGACGGACGCCTCTACGGGGGCTCCCGCCCCCCGGTTCACGCCGAGCACGAACTTTTTCCACAGCGGTGGCGATCAGCCTGGGAGGCGACATGGCAGCGTCCGACAACGACGGCGCGGAGCCGACGCAGAAGTCCAACCGGAGCACCGCGGCCCTGATCGGCGCGGCCGTGGCCGCCGGGCTGAGCTGCCTGGCCACCCCGGTGGCCGGGGTGATCGGCGCCGCCGGCGTCTTCGTGATCGGCGCGCTGGGCGTGCTGCTGGCCCCGCTGGTCGCGTTGATCCTGCTCTTCGGTGGTGGCGGCTCGGCCGACCCGGTCAGCGCCGCCGACGACTCGCTGGCCGCCGCGCAGGGCGACGGCAAGGGCACCCTCGATCCGGACCAGGTGCCCGAGGGGCTCGCCGACAGCATCGAGGAGGCCGGGAAGACCTGTCCCCAGATCGGTCCCGTGGTGATCGCCGCGCAGATCGAGGTGGCCTCCGGGTGGGATCCGGCGAAGGTGGGCGCGAACGGGGAGAAGGGCATCTCCCAACTCCCACCCGAGGTGTTCACGAAGTACGGCGAGGACACCGACGACGACGGCGACACCGACGCGACCGACGAGGAGGACTCGATCGCGGCCCAGGCCGCCCACGTCTGCGCGCTGGCCGGACAGGCCCAGTCCCTGCTCGACGACGGGCAGGCGATCGGCGAGGTGCTCGATCTGACGCTCGCCGCGTACGCCGTCGGCATCGACGAGGTACGCCGGGCCGGCGGCGTCCCCTCGACCAACGAGGCGCAGCTCTACCTGGCCCAGGTGCGGTCCCTGTTCGCGAAGTACCAGGGGCTCGGCGGCCCACCGCCGTCGTTCCCGCCGACCGCGACGCCCAGCGCCGAACCCACCGGCGACTGAACCACCCAGCGCCGAACCCACCGGCGAACGAGCCATCCAGTGCCGAACCCACCGGCGACCGAGCCGGCTCCCCGACCACCGGCCGGCCCCGGGGGGGGGCGACCCGACCGACCGCCAAACGACCGGCGGACCCTGATCCGACCGGCAGACCGACGAGGAGATCCCGATGACGGTGACGCAGCAGGAGCAACGCCCCGCCGAGGACGGGTCGCCGGGCGACGACCCGCCGGCGACCTCGCCGTTCATCCTCTATCTGCGCGACGACGAGTACACCGAGGAGCTGACGCTGCTCAGCAACTGGGTCCGGTTGCTCCTGGTACCGGTGTACGCCCGGGAGGTCTCCTCGGCCGCGCCCTGGTGCGGGCAGTGGTGGCGGCACCCCGAGGCGGTGGCGCAGTTGCACGGCCTGTGGCTGGCCTGGCAGGAGCTCACCGGGCCGGAGGCCGGGTTGTGCGGTCCGGCGAACTGGCACCGCGACTACCTCGAACCGGTGCTGAACAGCCTACGCAACCCGGCCGGCCCGTTCGCCGGGTGCAAGGGGGGAGCGCACCGGGCCAAGGAGGTCCCGCACACCGACCCGTACTGACGGCGACGGGCGGACCCGGGCCGGGACCGAGCCGTGCCGGGAGGGGGCAGGGATCGAGCCGGGCGGACCGGGGCCGGGTCAGGGGCGGGGGCGGCTCAGCGGGAGATCGGTGCGGTGACGATCGCGGTGCCGTCCACCAGCCCCACCGTGACGAAGGCGAGGTCGGCGACCGGCAGGGACAGTTCCCCGGTGACCTCCTGCGGCCCGGTGGAGGCCGTCCAGTCGCGTACCACGTGGGTGACGCCGTCGCGGGTGACGGCGAACAGGCGGTAGCGCAGACCCTGACGCAGACCGGTCGCGGTGATCCGGATGGTGGATCCGGTCCCCTCGTCGGTGGTGATCGCCACGGAGAGGCTCACCCCCTGGGCCGGCGCCTCGCCGGTGGCGGTGAGCACCACCCCGCTGCGGTCACCGAACCCGGTGACGGCCGCGACCCCACCGGCCAGGACGACGGCCACCACGGCGGCGGCCACCCCGCTCCAGAGCACCAGCCGGCGACGCCGGGCCGGGTCGGCGGGTCGGGTGCCGGCCGCTGCGGACGTCGTCCCCGGTCCGCCGCCTCCGGGGCGGCTGCCCGCCGGCCGGCTCCCGGCCGGACGGCCGGTGTCGGCGGCACGCGGACCGGTGCCCCGGCGGGTGGTCCCCCCTGCCGAGGTCGGGGTCGCCCCGGTGCCGGGCTCCGCGCCGGCGGTGGTGGACGCCGGTTCCACCGGAGATGGCTCCGCCCCGGTGTCGACGTCGGTGCCGGGGGCCGTGCCGTCCCCGACCCGGCCGCCGGAGGCCGCGCCGGCAACGGTGGACGCCGCGCCGGAAGCACCGGCCACCATGCCGGCGTCCGCAGTGGCACCGCCGGGCGGGGTGTCGGGGGCGACGGACGGCGGCAGACCGGCGGACGGGACCGGGGTACGGCCCGAAGGTGGGGTGAGCTCCGCAGGCGGCACGAACTCCGGCAGGCCACCCAGGTCGTCCCAGTCGGCGGCGTCCAGCCCGCCGAGGGCGCTGGTCACGCTGCCCATCTCCCCCGCCGCGGACAGGCACTCCCCGCAACCGGCCAGGTGGGCCTCGAAAGCGACCCGCTCGGCCTCGTCGAGCGCGCCGAGCAGGTAGAGGGCCAGGGCGGCATGCTCAGCGGTGGGATGTTCGCCGCCGGTGCGCATCACGCCCTCCTTCTCGACCCGGAGACACCGCTGACGGTGTGACGACCCCCGGGACGGCAGCCGTCCGGAGGGTCGAGCGGGAAATCGACACGTCGCGTCATCAGGACGACTCGGTCGGGCCGATCGCTGCGTGCAGCGCGCGTACCGCATAATACGTTCTGGACTTTACCGTACCCTCCGGGATTCCCAGTCGCTGCGCGGCCTCGGCCACCGAGGATCCCTTGTAGTACATCTCGACGAGCACCTCGCGGTGCTCCGGCTTGATCTGTCGCAGCGCCAGCCGGACCGTGTGGGTGCTGACCACCCGGTCCGTCTCGTCGTCGGCCGAGGCGAGCCGGTTGAGGTCGGGGATGGCCACCTCGGGTGGGCGGGCCTGCCGGGCACGCATCGCGTCGATGGCCACGTGCCGGGCGACCGTGTAGAGCCACGGGGCGATCCGGCGCGGATCCTCCGCCAGGGTCGGCAGGTTCCGCCAGGTGCGCAGGAACGTCTCCTGGACCAGGTCCTCGGCGAGTTCCTGCCGCCCGAGCACCAGCCGGGTCAGGAAACGCAGCAGCGGCCCCCGGTACTGCTCGTGGATCCAGCGCATCAGCGCCTCGGGGTCGGCCCGCTCGGCCGCCGCGTCGCCGGTGACCCCGGGCGCTTCGTTGGGCACCGCCGACACAGAACGCCTCCCCCTGACGTACGGGTCGCACCCGTACGGCCGCGCCGTCGTCGCGACGCCGAGCCCGCCTAGGAAGAGAGCATAACCGTGCTCATCGGACGGTTGACCGGGCCGTCGACCGTCCGGCCGGCGACCCGGGTTACCGGCCGGGGTGGCCGGCACCCCGCCCCACCGGTCGGCGCGGTCGGTACGGGCGGCGAGGGCGGTCGGGCTCATCGGCTGAACCGCAGCCAGCGGACGTTGACGAACTCCTCCGGCTGTCCACTGGCGAAGATCAGGTAGACGTCGTGCACGCCGGTCACCGGGGCCAGGTTCCCCGGCACGGTCACCCAGTTCTGCCAGCCACCGGTACCGGCCACCGCGATGCTGCCCACCGGCGGCAGACCCGGGGCGTCGAGACGTACCTCGATCAGGCCGGAGACGCCCGCCGGGGCGCCGGAGGCCACCCGGAGCTGGAACTGCGTCGCGGGCTCCCGGCCGAAGTCGACGCCCTGGTAGCCGACCCAGTCGCCGTGGGCGAGGAACCCCAGGTGGGCACCGCCCTCACTGGACGGTTCGACCCGGACGCCCTGCTGCCGGTCGAAGCCCGCCGCCGCGATCTCCTGCCCCACGCCCCGCTGCCCGCCGACGACGACGGGGACCGGCTCGACGACCACCGGAGCCCGCTCGACGACCACCGGGGACCGGACCCCGTCCGGCGGGGTCTCTCCGGGGCCGGCGCCGAACGGGGTCAGCGTGATCGTCAGCTCCTGCGGCCTGACGTCCTGGAGGTACGACGCGTGGCCGGCGACGTCGTCGAAGGGGAAGCCGTACGCCCGGCCGTCGGCGCTGTGCCGGTGTAGCACCCGGGAGTAGTGGTTGGTCACCGGATGCTGGTAATAGGCGTCCCGGTTGGTGGTCGGCTGGTCGGGCTGGTCGAGCACCGAGCGGTTGAACCCGGCACCGAGGACCGCCGCCACCGGCCCGGAGTGCTTGTCGTTCGGCGCGGCGAGCGCCCCGTCGCAGTGGAACACGTTCAGCGTCGAGGGCCGGTCGAAGGCCCGTACGCCGCCGTCGAAGGCCAGCCGTCCGTCGACCACCCGCCCCCGGTGGTCGCCGACGCGCAGCTCGGTGCGGCTGTACCGGTCCCACGTCTCGGCGATGTAGCCGTCGTAGTACCCCGGGTCGAAGCGGCCCGTCTCGATGCCCTTACCGGGCGCGAGGATCCGCAGCCCGCCGACCACCAGCCGTTCGAAGCCGGGCTGGCGGGCCAGCTCGGCGAAGATCGCGTCCCGGCCGCCGTCGACCAGCTTGCCGGTGGCCTGCTCCGCGGTGCCGAGCAGCCGGATCGACAGCGGGATGCTGAACATGTCCACGGTGGTGGTGTTGCAGTACATCCCGCTCTCGTCGTAGGTGAACTCGCAGCAGTCGTGCAGCACCCCGAAGCTCGGGTCGTCGGCCACCCACCCGACCGGGTACTGCAACGCCGGCCGCCCGTTGCCGTCGGTGACCACGGTGAACCGCAGCTGGCCGTCGATGGCGAAGTAGATCCGGCCCGACATCATCGGCAGCACGAACCGGGTCGTCCCGGACCCGGCCAGCGGCACCCCGATGTCGGCCGCGCCGTCCGGCCCGTTGTGCGCCGGGTCCGCCGGGGTGAACTGTCCGCTCTCCCGGACGTAGCCCATCGCGCCGGTCGTCGGGTCGGTGCCCACGACGTACATCCGGACCGCCGAGTTGGCGTACCGGCCGGTGCTGTTCACCACGTTCAACGGCAGACCACCCGCGGCCCGCGCCCGGGAGATCAACGGGGCCGCGACCAGCGGCACACCGACAGCGGCGGCACCGCCCAACCCCATGGCGAGTATCCTGCGGCGAGTCACCATCACAGCTCCGATCAACGACACGGCCATCGCCGCCGGCACCCGGTACGACCACGGCCCGGCCCGGCGGTAGCCACGTTGACGGCCCGCCACCGGCCTCGGTTCAATGTCGACCGGACCAAAATCATCCGATCCGATCCGAGCCCGGTGAACCGAGGACATCGCGCGTCCGTCACGACGGTGACGTCGCCACCCCGGAAGGGACACCTCCCGTGAAATCCGATCATCCCTCCGTACGCTCCCGACTGGGGTCGATCCCCCGTCGCACCGCCGCCACCGTGCTCGCCGGCCTCGCCGTGTCGTCCATGGTGGTGGCCGCCGTCGGCTGGGGCGCGGCCTCCGCCCGGGACGACGACCTGACCGGTCGGACCGTCTCGGAGGAGCACCTGACGACCATCACGGCCGCCGCCCGTTCCTGCCCGACGCTCACCCCGGCCCGGCTGGCCGGTCAGCTGATGGCCGAGTCGGGGTTGGACGGCCGGGCCACCCGGACCGCCTCCGGTGGCCAGGGCATCGCCGGTCTCGACGCCGCCGCCTGGAAGGCGTGGGCGCCGTGGCCGGGTGCGGAACGTTCCGACCCCGCCGCCAACATCCTCGCCCTGGCCCACCTGATGTGCGACCTCAACGGCCAGGTCCGGCTGGCGGACGTCCCGGGCGAGGCCTGGCGGCTCTCGCTGGCCGCCTTCCACACCGGCCTGGACGAGGTGCGCGACGCCAAGGGGGTGCCCGCCGACGCCGTCGAGTACGTCGACCAGGCCAGCGGGTACGCCGCCTACTACGGCAAGCTGACCGCGTTCGGCGGCTCCGGCCAGCCCCGCCCGAGCGGCGGCGTCCAGCAACCCAAGGCGGTGCCCGGCGGGTACACCGCGCTCGTGGTCCGGGCCGGCTCGGTCTGCCCCGAGGTCACGCCCCCGCTGGTCGCCGCGCAGCTGATGGCGCTGTCCGGCTTCGACGCCAACCTGCTCGGCCCCGAGGGTCAGCGGGGCATCGCGCAGTTCCGCCCCGAGGTCTGGCAGGCGTACGGTCCGACCGACGCCTCGGCCTGGGATCCGCAGGTGGCGATCCCGGCGGTCGGCACCGCCCTGTGCGCCCTGCACCGGGAACTGTCCGGGCTGGAGGGTGACCCGTCGCTGCTGGCGCTGGCCGCGTACCGCAACGGTCCGGCCGCCGTCCGGCAGACCGGTGGCGAGCTGGACGCTGGGACGCAGGCGTTCCTGCGGACCGTCCGGGACCACACCGACTACTACGCCCTGGACGGCCGGCTCCGGCCGGCGGCGTCGCCGTCTCCCCGTCCCTCGTCCACGCCGACCAGCACACCGTCGGCCACCCCCAGCGGCACCCCGGCCGCCCCGACGACGACCCCCGCGAGCACGCCGGCCACCAAGCCGAAGCCGGCACCGACCCGGCCGGCCGGCACCAAGCAGCTCGTCGGCAAGGAGACCGGGCTGTGCGTCACCGCCGGCACCAGCGACGGGGTACGCGCCGTGCTGCGCAAGTGTCAGGAAGAGAAGTCGCAGTGGTGGGACTTCCGCTCCGACGGCAGCGTCCGGGCCAACGGCCTCTGCCTCGACGTGGCCTGGGGTGAGAAGAAGGACGGCACGCCGGTGCAGGTCGCCGTGTGCAGCGGCAACCCGGCCCAGAAGTGGGAGTGGGTCACGTACAACAACCGCACGTCCCTGTTCAACCGGGAGACCGACCGGTGCCTGGACGTCGACGGCCACGGTGTGGGCGCCCCGATGATGTCCTGGATCTGCGTGTTCAACCCGAAGCAGACCTTCACCCGGCGCTGACCGACCACCACGGCCGGATGCCCGGTGCCCCCGTAGCGCGGGGGTACCGGGCATCCGGCCGGTGACCGGCTGCCGCACGGGCAGCACAGGGGCACCGGGCACCGACCCGTGGTCGGCGGCCGGGCGGCGAGGGTCAGCCGCCGAACCGGTTGCGGCGCAGCCGGAGCCCGAAGACGACACCGGCGCCGCAGAGCAGCGCGATACCGAGGATGACGGCGAGCGCCACCCCGGTGTTGCCCTGCTGCTGACTGGCCACCTGGTTGCGGTCGTCCACCGCCACCGACACCGAGGCAGCCGGGTTGATCATGCCGGAGCCGTACCTGTCGTCCTGGGCCGCCGTACCTATCGCGTCGGCGGTCCCCCGGATCCGCTCCTTGACCTGGGCGGCGGTCAGGTCGGGCTGGGCCGCCCGGATGAGGGCGGCCTGACCGGCCACGAACGCCACCGCGAACTCGGTGCCGGTGTTGCTGACCGCCCGGCCGCCGCCGACACCGAGACTCGCCACGTCCACCCCGGGCGCGACCACCTCGACCGCGCCCGCCGCGTACTGCTCGGCGAGCTGGTCACCGGCCCCGACCCCGCCGGTGAGCAGCAGCGCCCCTCCCCCCGACCGGCCGGCGGGCGACGGCGGCGGCACCGCCCTGGTCGGCGCACCGGCCACCAGCAGGACGTCGTGGTCGAGCGCGGTGGCCACCGAGGTCGCCACCGCCGGGTCGGTGAGATCGACGTGCGACCCGACCGCGACGACCGAGGCACCCGCGCTGACCGCCACCTCGATGGCGTTGGCCGCGTCGCCCGGCCGGGCCGCACCCGAGCCGCGGACGACCCGCACGGGCAGGATGGTGGCGTCCGGGGCGATGCCGACCGGACTGCCGTCGACGCTGCTGTCCCCGGCGATGATGCCCGCCATCGCGGTGCCGCTGCCCAGGCAGTCGGTGTCCCCGCGCCCGTTGCCGACGGTCACGTCCGCGCCGACCGCGACCCGGCCGCTCAACTGCTGGACGGTCGCGTCGACACCGGTGTCGACCACGGCCACCTTGACCCCGTTGCCCCGGGTCAGGGTCCAGGCGCTGTCGGCGGCCATTCGCAGCTGCGCCCAGTCCGAACGGCTGCTCGACGCGGTGGTGGCCGTGCACTTCGGACCGCTACCCCCCGGCCGGGGCGAACCACCGGTCCGGCTCGGAGTCGGGCTCGGGCTCGGGCTGGACTTCGGGCTGCCGGTGGGGTCCGGACCGGTCGCCCCGGTGGGTCGGGCACCCGGGGTGGGGCTCTTCCCGGTCGGGAGCTGGCCGTACGTCACCCCGGCACCGGCGGCGTCCCAGGGCAGCACCAGCTGCCACCCGGCCTTCAGCCGGCCCGGGTCGGTCAGCCGGGAACCGTCCGGCTGCACCCGCCCGGTGTTGAGGTGGTAGATCTCCGCCGACCGTTCACCGCTGCCGAGGAACCGCCGCGCGATCTCCGTCAGGTTCTCCGGCTGACCCTGGTACTGCGCCACGACCACGTAGTACTTCACGTAGGGCTGCGGGTCTTTCTTGGCTTTCGCGACCGCCGGCCCGGTCAGCGTCATCAGCACGCAGCCGGCCATCGCCACCGCGAGCAGGCGGGCAAGGATCGAGCGCTTCGCCAGCACTGGGTGTCCCCCTTCAGTCACCATGGCCGAGCGTCACCGGCCTCCACCGTCTATTGCGGATCTGCGGCCGGTCCGTTCAAATCAATCTGAACCAGATTTCCATGATCCTCGTCATGAGGTCAGCCGAGAGTACCGGCAGCTGATGACGGGAAGATCTCCTCGGGCCGTACCCCTCGGCGGGAGCGGGTGACCGGTAGGCGCACGGGCGTCCACCGTCGACGGCGGCGGCGGGCGGGCGGGCGGCACGGACGGACCCGTGCCGGTGGAGACGGAAGTGGGGCGACGGTGCACGGGTCTGGGCGGGCGATAGGGCCGGCGGGCGGTCACGGTCTGGACCGGGTGCCGGCCACCCGGCGCTTCGACCCGCGCCGCCACCGCCGGATCGCCGGGCTGTTCGACCTCTGGCTGGCCCCCGGGCCGGGCGGCCGGCTGGTGGTGCCCACCGCCCCCGACCGGCCGCTCGACGCCCGTGCCGTCGCCACCCTGGTCCGGCGGGGCGGGGACGCCGCCCAGGACGTGAGGATCCTCGCCGACGACGGGGCGCGGCACCTCGACCTGTTCACCGAGGTGGCCGGACTGCTCGGACACGACGTGCTGGTCAGCCCGGACGGTTCCGACATCCGGCACGCCACCGACCGGAGCACCGGCGGGACCACCCGACCGGGCACCGACGTCGCCCCCCTGGACGCGGTGCCGTTGGACCGGGTGACCCGCCAGCCGATGGACTGGCTCGTGCTCCAGCCACCGGATCTCGCCACCTCGCTGCCGGGCTGGTTCGCGGTGGACGACGGTCTGGTCCGTCCCCGTACCGGGGTGGTCGGCCTGCCGCTGCCGGACGGGCTCGCCCTCGCCACCCGGGCCGACTTCGTGACCAGGCGGGCCACCGCGCACCGGCTGGGCGCGTCGACCGGCGTGGTCACGGTGGCCGTCACGGCCCGTTCCGGGGGCTTCCTGGTCGGCGACTACAGCGGCACCCAGGACGTGCACGGCGGCGGCCAGCTCGCCGCGCTCCTCGGCGACCTGCCGCTCTACGGCGCCGACCTGCGCCTCTGGCTGACCTGGCCGTCCGACGCCGACGAGCAGGCCCGACTCCTCGCGCAGGTGGTCGAGCTGGCCGAGACGACCGGGGCCACCGTCTGGACCCCACCCGCCGGCGGCCGGGCCGACCTGGTCGACGACCGGCGTGACCTGCGCGCGTTCGACCCGGCCGGGGCGGTCGCCGCCTGGCGGGCGCACCGACCGCGGTACGCCGACGGCGCGTCCACCCTCGACGCCACCCCGGAGGGGCTGCTGGTGTCCCGCCGGGAGCGGCAGCGGATCGCGGTGGCGGCCGTCGCCAGCGTGGGCGACGCCTCCCCGGCGGTCGACGGCACGGCCGCCGACGACCCGACGACCGGTACCGGGCTCCCCGCCCCGGCCCCCGGTGGTGTCGCCGTCGGGTCCGCCGCGGTCGACGGCCCGCCCACCGGGGGTGCGGCGGCCGAGCAGCCCACCGGCCCTCTCCACCGGCCCACCGTGGTCACCGAGAGCCGCCGCACGGCGGGCTACGGCCCGCCCTGGTTGCGGGGGGGCCAGCAGGTCAACGCCGAGGCGTTCGAGGCGTTCGTCCTCACCGAGGGCGATCCCGCCGGCGCGGTCGCCGAGGGCGTGCCGAGCGTCGAGCTGTTCCTGGCCGCCTTCCTCGATCCCCGGTCCGCGCCGACCGGCAGCGACCTGCTGCGGGTCCGGATCGGGCCGGGGGGAGCCATCCCGACAGGGGTGTTGCGGTCACACGTCCCGGCCCGGTTCAAGCACGTCCTGGGTGGTCCCGACACCTATCTGCTGCCGGCGGCCCGACTCGACCGGGTACGGGTGCTGGGCGCGTTCCGCTGCGAGGGCTTCGGGCTGCTGCGGTCCACCGTGGAGACCACCGGGGGACCGCTGCGGATCCGCTCCGCACCGACCAGCCGGTCGCTCGCCGGGCTGCCCCACGACGTGCGCCGCTGGCCGGGCTTCGGCACCCGCCAGGCGTACGCCCTGCTGCCGGCGCGGTCACGGGGGCTGCCCCGGGGCTGGCTACCGCTCTACCAGCAGCGGCCCGTGGCCCGGCCGGGCCGACTGCTGCTGGAGGTACGGGTGCCGGCCGGCCGCACCGTCGACGTCGACGCCACCCACACCGCGCTGTCCGGGCTGCGCCTGGTGCGGACCAGGGTGGAGCGGCTGCACCGGGCCGGCGTACCGCTGGTCCTCGGCAGCCGGTCGTACGACCGGATCGTGGTGCAGCGCGCCTTCCGCGCGGAGGCGGGCGGTTGGCAGCGGATCCCGGAGGTGGCTCCCGGGCCGCTGCCGTCCGCCGTCGCCGGCCTTCAGTCCGCCGTACCCGGCCGGGCCGCCGACCCGCGCCCGTCGACCGGGTCCACCTGAACCGACCACCGTCCGGCGGGCACCGGCCCGATCACCACCGGCACGCACCGCCCACCGGTGTCGGTGGCGAGCCGACGCGCCCCGGCCAGTTCCGTGGCGGCCAGACCCGCGGTGAACACCACGTACGGCGGGGGCGGATCCGCACCGGGAGCGGGGGCGGCCGGCAGTCCCGGCAGGGACCGGCAGCCCTCCGGGGCCTGCCCGCCGAGCACCCCGCCCACCGTGGCCACGCCGATCCCGGCGGCGCGCAACTGCCGGGCGAAGAGGGCGGCGGTGTGCCGGCAGTCCTCGGTGTCACCGACCAGGGTCAGCACGTCCGGTGCCCGCCCCAGGTCGACGTGCAGCCGCCACGGCCCCCGGTGCCCCAGCACCAACGGCAGGCTCGCCGGTGGCGCCGCCTCGTCCGGGCCGAGCCAGGCGTAGGCGGGGGCGCCCCGGCCCGCCGCCACCCCGACCAGCCTGACCCGGATCGCCCCCAGCTCGGTCTCCAACTCGGTGTGCAGGTAGGGGACGTCGTTCCCGCTCGGCACCGCCGGTCGGGGCAGCTCGGGTCCGGCGGGCGTGGCCGGGGCCGCGGTCGCCGACCGGGCCGGTTCCGACCCCACCGGCGCGACGTCCCGGGCCGGCCCCACCGGTGGGGCCGGTGCCGCCGCTGGCACGATCTCCCCCGCGATCGGGGCCGCCGCTGGCACGACCTCCGCCACGGCCGGAGCCGGTGCTGGTACGACCTCCCCCGCGATCGGAGCCGCCGCTGGTACGACCTCCGCCGCGGTCGGAGCCGGAGCGGTCGGAGGCGGTGCCGCGTCGACCGCGGTGGGTCGGGGCGGTGCCGACTGGGGTGTCCGGGGCGGCCAGACCGGCTTCGGCGGCCGGACCGGGGCCGGCGACGAGGCGGCGGTCGCGGATTCGGTCGGCTCCGTCTCCGCGCTCCCCGCCGGTGCCGGTGCCGCCGACGCCGGCCGGATGCCGGGTGCCGGTGGCGGCGGACCCGACGGCGGCGACGCCTGCGGAGCCGGTGGGCTCGACGACGGAGCTGGCCGGCTCGACGACGGCATCGTCTGCGGTGCCGGTGCCGGTACCGGTACCGCCGCCGATTCTGGTGCTGGTACCACCGCCGATGCCGGTGCCGGCACGTCCGGCGACGGTGACGGCGCAGCGGCGGGTGCGGGCGGCACCGGTGACGGTGACGCTTGAGACGGCGCAACCGCGGGCAACACCGGCGACGGTGACGGCTGTGGTGGCGCAGCTGCGGGCGGCACCGGTGCCGGTCGCGGCGGCGGTGCCGGTCGCGGCGGCGGTGCCGGTCGCGGCGGCGGTGCCGGTCGCGGCGGCGGTGCCGGCCGGGTCACCGGCGCGGGCAGCGGGCGGGTCGGCCGGGCCGGCAGCGGCAGGACGGCCGGTGGCGGTGGTGCGGGCAGGACGGCCGGTGGCGGTGGGGCTGGCAGCGTCGCCGGTGCCGGTGGCGGCTCCGGACGGTCGGTCGCCGGACCGGCGGCGAGTTCGGCGGGGGTCGGGGTGTGGTGCCGCGACGGCGGCCAGGGTCCGTCGTCCTCCAGCACCACCCGGCGGCCCCCGCCGCGACGCAGCAGCATGACGGCGACGGCGGCGAAGAACACCGCCAGTATCCCGGCGCCGGCCCGGATCAGCAGGGGGCTCAACGGGCCGGTCGACTGGGGGGCGTCGGGAGGGCGCCCGACCGCCCGGGTGCCCGCCTGCGCCGGGGTGGCGGCGGGACGGGACGCGACCGTCGTGGACGGGGCCGCCGTCCGGGGCGTCGCGCTGGGGCGGGACGGGGTAGAGGCCCGTGCGCTCGGGCTCGGTGGGCTCGGTGGGCGTGAAGCGACCTGCGGCAGGCGTCCGATCCGTACCCCCTGGCCCTTCGCGTCCCGGGGCAGCACGAGCCGCCAGCCGGGGCGCAGGACCACGCCGTCGGTGAACGTCTCACCGTCCGGTTGCACCCGTCCCACGTTGAGGTCGACGATCTCCCGGAACCGGTTGCCGTTACCGAGGGTGCGCAGCGCGATGGCGTAGAGGTACTCCCGTTGCCCGTCGACCGGGGGTCCGACCACGTAGTACCGACCGGTCTCGGCGGGCACCGCACCGGCCGGTCCCGCCGGTACGACCAGCGCGATCCCGACCAACAGCACCATGACAAAGGCTCGCCGCATCCCCACCATCGCTTTCCACACCCTCGGTCGCACCGACATCCTCCCGTCCCGGCCCCCTTCTACGAACCGGGGTGCCGACGGTTCAACCCGAGCGGCACCGACCTGCCGTCGCGGGCGGTTCGTCCGCCGACGCGTCCCCTCCGCGCCGGGCGGAGGGCGGCGGCGTGAACCGTGACCAGGGGCCGTGCCAGGATGTGCCGGTGTCGTATCCCCCTCAGCAGTCGTACCCCTCCGCTCCCGGCGGCGTCACGCCGATGATCGCCTACCCGCAGCCGGTCCCGCCGCCACCCGGGCACGCGGTGCTCGTCGTCTCGGTCAACCGGGGGCCGTACCTGGTGCCCGTCCCGACCACCAGCCGCTTCAAGATCGACGGCCGGCTGGTCTCGATCCCCGGTGAGGGCACCTGGTACGTGGCCGTCCCGGCCGGGTCGCACGACGTCCGCTACACCGATTTCATGGGTATCCCCATCGTCACCACCGCGCTGACCGTCCAGCCCGGGGTGGTGTACCCGCTGGCGTTCAACTTCGGCGGTTGGCGCAACCGGGTCCGTGACGGACACGGCACCGACGTGACGAAGTTCGGCATGTGGTCCAACTACAGCATCGCGCTCGTCGTGCTGCCCGTGGTGGGTCTGCTCTGCTGTGGGGGCCTGGGCCTGATCAGCGCGCTCTCGACGTCCCCCTGACCGTCGGCAGCCGCCGGCCCGGGACACGGTAGCGTCGCCACCGATGCCCCCGGTACCCGGACCGACCCCCCTGACCACGGCGGAACGCGCGATCGACGTCCGCCTGCGCGCGGTCCTCGCCCGGTTGCCCCGCCACGGGCCGGCCGGCTGGCTGACCGAGTTCCTGGCCTTCGGGCTCAAGCAGGCCTGGGCCTGTGTGTTCGGCGGGGCGATGCTGGCCGTCATCCTGGCGGCCCGGCTCTGGTATCCGCCGGACGCCGCCCTCGCCCGCAACGACCTGCTGACCGTCGCCGCGGTCGCCCTCCAGGTGGCCATGCTGGCCGGCCGGCTGGAGACGCTGCGCGAGCTGCGGGTGGTGGTCCTGTTCCATCTGGTCGGGACGGCCATGGAGTTGTTCAAGACGCACGTCGGCTCGTGGTCCTACGCCCCGGAGGGGGTGCTGCGGCTCGGCGCGGTGCCGCTGTTCAGTGGCTTCATGTACGCCGCGGTCGGCTCCTACCTGGTCCGGGTCAACCGCCTGTTCGACCTGCGCTTCACCCGCTATCCCCGGCGCTGGGTGACGGCCGTCCTGGCCACCGCGATCTACGTCAACTTCTTCACCAACCACTATCTGCCGGACGTCAGATGGCTGCTCATCGCCGCCGTCGCGGCGGTTTTCGGCCGCTGCGTGATGCACTTCCGGGTCTTCCGGCACCGGCTGCGCATGCCGCTACCGGTGGCCTTCCTCCTGGTCGCCTTCTTCATCTGGCTGGCGGAGAACATCGCCACCTGGTCACAGGCGTGGCTCTACCCCGGCCAGGTCGCCGGTTGGGATCCCGTGTCGCCGACCAAGCTCGCCTCGTGGTTCCTCCTCATGATCATTTCGGTGGTGCTGGTCACCTGGGTCTCGCCACCACAGCCGCCGGAGAAACCGCAGTCACCGGAACTCCGACCGGCGGCGGGGACGACCCCGCCGCCGGAGACGACAGCGGCACCACCGTCACCGGGAGGCGCGTTCCCGTCGTCCCGTTCCGGTCCGACGCGACCCACCGGCGGCTGACGGGAACCCCGCCCGGGACTACCCCCGGGTGGAATCGCGTTCCGGATGCGGGGCCGGGGCCGGGAACGGGTGCAGGGCCGGGCGCGGGTCAGGGAAGGGGAGCAGATGCGGATCCGGGTGCGGGGCCGGGAGCGGTGGCACGGCCCGGTCCCGGGTGCGCTGGATCAGCACGACGCTCACCAGCACCAGCAGGGCCGCGCCCAGCGAGCCGGCCGGGACGCGTTCTGCGAGCAGCAGCGCCGACCAGAGCAGGGTGAGCACCGGCTGGGCAAGCTGGAGCTGGCCGACCCGGGCGATGCCACCCCGGGCCAGCCCCGCGTACCAGGCGAAGAAGCCCAGGAACATGGAGACCACGGTCAGGTAGCCGAATGCCGACCAGGCGACGGCGTCGGCCCGCGGCGGACGGGCCACGACGGTGACCAGGGTGACCGGCACGGTGACCGGCAACGCGTAGCGCAGCGCCCAGCAGATCGTCCGGGCACCGCCCAGTTCGCGGGCGAGCGCGCCGCCCTCGGCGTATCCGAGGCCGCAGAGCAGGACCGCGACGAGCAGGAACAGGTCCGACGGGGACGGCGCACCGCGCACCACGCCCCCGACGGTGAGGAAGACCAGCACGGTCAGCAGCCCGCCGCCGCTGGCGATCCAGAACAGCGGCGGCGGACGTTCCCCGCTGCGCAGCACCGCGAACACGGCGGTGACGGCCGGCAGCACGGTGACGACGACCGCACCGTGCGCGGCGGTCTGGTCGAGCAGCGCCAGCGAGGTGAACAGCGGGAAGCCGACCACCACGCCGAGGGCGACGACCGCCAGTCGCCGTCGCTGGGCACGGGTGGGCGGCGGGGTGCCGGTGAACCGGAGGTACGCCCAGGCCAGCAGCGCCGCGCCGACGGCCCGGCCGAAGGCGACGAACCACGGGTCGAGCTGCTGCACCGCGACCCGGGTGGCCGGCAGCGACATGCTGAAGGCGCACACGCCCAGCGCGCCCAGGACGAGGCCGGCCGACCGGTCGGCCGTTACCGTGGCGGGCACAGTAGCGTTACTCTCGGCTCTCATGGAAGACGATAACGCTGTCGACCGTGTTATCCAAGACCTGCGCCGTTCGGCGGCCGGCGCGGCTCCCGGCGCCCGGCTGCCGTCGGTCCGCGAGCTGACCGCCCGGCACCACGCCTCCCCCGTCACCGTCGCCGCCGCCGTCCGCCACCTGGTCGCCGAGGGGCTGATCGAGGCCCGCGCCGGCCGGGGCACCTTCGTGGCCATCCCGCCCCGGCCGGCTCCCGTCGCCGACCTGTCCTGGCAGACCGTGGCGCTCGGTCCCCGCCGGCCCGGTGAGGACGAGATGCGGGCACTGCTGGCGCTGCCGCCCGCCGGGGCGATCCCCCTGTCCGGCGGCTACCTGGACGCCGAGCTCCAGCCCGCTGCCGCGCTCGGCGCGGCGCTCACCCGCGCCGCCCGGCAACCCGCCTCCTGGCAGCGCGATCCGGCACAGGGCCGGGCCGATCTGCGCGCCTGGTTCGCCCGGGAGGCCGGGGGTGGCCTGCGCGCCGACGACATGGTGATCTGCTCCGGTGGCCAGGCCGCCCTGTCGTCGGCGCTGCGCGCCCTCGCCGCGCCCGGCGACACCCTGCTCGTCGAGTCACCGACCTACCTGGGCGCGCTGGCCGCGGCCCGGGCCGCCGGGCTGCGGGTGGTGCCGGTGCCCACCGACCCCGACGGGGTACGGCCCGACCAGCTCGCCGCCGCGTTCGCCCGGACCGGTGCGCGGTTGTTCTACTGCCAGCCGCTGTACGCCAACCCGCACGGCGCGACGCTCGCGGCGCGTCGTCGGGCCGGGGTGGCCGAGGCGGTCCGCGACGCTGGGGCGTTCCTGATCGAGGACGACTACGCCCGTGATCTCACCATCGACGGGCCGCCCCCGCCGCCGCTGGCCACCGACGACCCCGACGGACACGTCGTCTACCTGCGGTCGCTGACCAAGTCCGCCGCTCCCGGGCTGCGGATCGCCGCGATCGGCGCCCGCGGCCCGGCCGGTCTCCGGTTGCGGGCGGCGAGACTGCTCGACGACTTCTTCGTCGCCGGACCGCTGCAACAGGCCACCATGGAGTTCGTCAGCGGCCCGGCCTGGGAGCGGCACCGACGCACCCTGCGTACCGCGCTGCGCGCCCGCCGCGAGGCGTTGCTCACCGCGCTGCGCCGGCACCTGCCCGCGCTCGCCGGGCAGCCGGTCCCGCGCGGCGGCCTGCACCTGTGGGTCCGCCTACCGGAGGGGACCGACGACGTCGCGGCGGCCGCCGCGGCCGCCGCGGAAGGTGTCACCGTCTTCCCCGGCCGCCCCTGGTACGCCGCCGAGCCGCCGGCTGCGCACCTGCGCCTGAGCTACGCGTCCGCCCCGCCCGACCTGATGGACGAGGCCGTGCGCCGGCTCGCCCGTGCCCTGCGCGCCGGTTGAGCCCACCGGGCGCGGCCGCCGCGGGTGGCACGGCCGACCGGCCCGGTCAGCGCAACCGGCGCGCGGCGAACCGGGCCGGCGGATCGGCGATCGCGTCCTGCGCGGCGACCAGCTGGATCTCCCGGGTGCCCGCCGCAAGGGTCCGCTCCAGCACGGTGAAGACCGAGGCGACGGTGCGTTCCAGCGCCGTCGCGGGTGAGCCCGTCGTGCGCAGGTGGGCGAGGTAGAGCGCCGCGGTCACGTCGCCACCGCCGTTGGGGTTGATCGGCAGCAGTGGCGTGGTCACCGCCCAGGCGCCCGCGTCCGAGACGGCCATCACCTCCAGCGAGCCGGCCGGCGCGTCGTCGTGCAGCACGCTGGTCACCAGGACGTCGCGCGGCCCGGTCGCGCGGACCACGTCGACGGCGTCCAGCACGGCGGCCAGCGAGGTGGTCGTCCGACCGGCGAGGAAGTCCAGCTCGAAGTGGTTCGGGGTGATGATGTCGGCGCGCGGGACCACCACGTCGCGCAGGTACTCCGGGATGCCGGGCCGGACGAACATCCCCCGGCCGGTGTCGCCCATCACCGGGTCGCAGCAGTACACCGCGTCCGGGTTGGCCGCCCGTACCCGGTCGGCCGCGGCGAGGATCACCGCGCCCATCGCCGGGTCGCCCTGGTAGCCCGACAGCACCGCGTCGGCGGTGCCGAGGACCCCACGGTCGGCGATGCCCTCGATCACCTCCGCCACGTCGGCCGGGGCCAGCAGCGGCCCGCGCCACGCGCCGTACCCGGTGTGGTTGGAGAAGTGCACGGTGAGCACCGGCCAGACCTCGTGCCCGAGGCGCTGGAGGGGGAACACGGCCGCCGAGTTGCCGACGTGGCCATAGGCGACCGAGGACTGGATGGACAGGATCTTCACCGGCCCATCATGGCCGCTCCCGCCGACACCCCGGGTACGGGCCCACCGATTCGCCCCGGACGACCCCGCCGGGTCGTCCCCCGGCCCTGCCCACGGACGGTCCCGGCGGTCCGCCTCCGGCCCTGCCTCCCGGGGCGGCCCGCGCGGTGCGCGCCGTCCCGGGAACCCCTGGGACCGGTCGCCGGAGCCGGCCCTCAGCCCAGGTCGAGGGTGTACTGCGCGGTGTGCACCTTCCCGTCGATCTGAAAGTCGAAGAACGCCCGGTACCGGCCGGTGCTCGGGGCGGTCAGCCAGAACCGCACCGTCCCGTCCACCAGTTCCTGGTCCGGGTGGACGTGCACGTAGCCCAGGTCGCCCTCGCGTACCACCACCAGGTGCCCGTACGCCCCCAGGTAGCGCTCCAGACGGGCCGGGTCGACACCGTCGGGGCGGAAGGACAGCGGCACCGTCACGCCCACCGTGGGCGTGCCCCCCATCGTCACCGTGAACGGCCCGGCCGTCGACTGCGACGCGGCCGGCGGCAGCGGGACCGGGGTGTGCGCGCCGGGCACCTGGTGGTCGACGCCCAGGACCAGCGGCACCGTAGCGCCGTCGGCACCGGTCACCGAGAAGTCGGCGTAGATCCGGTAGCCGCCGGGGCGGGCCAGCGTCAGCGGGACGCTCCAGGTGCCGTCCGCCGCCATCGTCGGGTGCAGATGCTGGTAGCCGCTCAGGTCCCGCCCCACCACGACGAGGTGCAGCGGCTTGTCGTGCACGACCGCGAACCGGGTGGCCGCCTGCCCGTCCGCGCCGACGATCCGGAACCGGTAGTCGGCCCGTACGCCCGCCGGCTGGGTGCGGGCCGTCGGCTGCACGGTGTAGCCACCGGCGTTGACCGACAGCCCGGTCACCTGCGCCTGCGCCCCACCGGCGTCGCCGGGGTGGGTGTGCGCCCCGGTGCCGGGCCCGTGCTGGTGCCCGTCCGCCGCCGACAACCCGGCGCCGGTGGCCGGCGGCGCGACGGTGGTGGTGCTGCCGGCCGGTCGGGTGCCGGAGCCGATCCGGCCGAGCCCGAAGCCGGCCAGCAGGGCCACCACCAGTCCTCCGACCAGCAATGCGAGACCCGTGTTACCCAGTCGGGCCCCGGCGGTCGACGCGGCCCCGGCCGCTGCGGCCGGCTCCCCGTCGACGCCGGACGCCGTCACGTCGGGTGCCGACCCGCCGGATGCCGACCCGCCGGTGCCGGAGATCGCCTCGCCCGGTGCCGTCCCGCCGGTGCCGGGGATCCGCTTGTCGGGTGCCGTCCCGTCGGTGCCGGTGGCCCCCTCGGCCGGTGCCGTCCCGGCGGTGACCGGTGCCACCCGCACCGTCACGGGCGTCGCGTCGGCCGTGGCCCGGTTCGCCTTCGTCCTGGCCGGTACCGCCCCGGTCCTGGCGGAGGCCGCCTGTGCCCTGGCGGGTGTGGTCACCGGTGCGGTGACCACCGCACGACGGGCGGCGACGGGACGGTTCGCCTTCCTGCCGGCGTCCGTCGCCTTCGACCGGTTGGCACCGGCGCCGGACCGGCCGGCCGTTCCCCGGGCGCGCGGTCGGCCGGCCGAGCGACCGGCGGGCCGGGTGGCCGGAACCGGGCGACGTCGCCACGCAGCGAAGCCGACCGCGGCCGCGACCAGCACCGCACCGCCGGCCCAGGCCAGCCAGCCGAGGCCGCCCTCGTCGTCGGGGGCGGCGGCCGGTGGGGCGGCCGGGGCCACCGCGGTCACGGGGGCGGTCGGCACCGCGGAGGCCGCCGAACCGCCGGTATGGCCGGAGGTGGCGTGCTGTTCGGCGGCGGCCACCAGCGCCGGGTCCGGCTGGTCGACCGGCGGCTGCCAGCCCTGCGGCGCCGTGGTCGCGCGTCCGGTGTAGCGGAAGGTCATGGTGCCCCGGACCGGCTCGCCGTCGGAGGCCACCGACAGGTAGCTCACCGCGTACTGTCCCGCCGCCGGCAGGTGGGCCAGCGTCACCACCGCCGGGAAGCCGGTGCTGTACTCCTTGGGCTCGAACTTCCCGTCGACCAGCAGGTACTCCCGGACCGGCTTGTCCAGGGGCCGGGGTGAGCCCTGCCGCCAGCCGTTGTCGACCCGACCGCCGCCGGGTGCGGTGACAGTGAAGTACGCGTTCGCCGCGACCTGCTCGGTGAAGTACAGCTCCACTTCGGTCAGCGGCTCGGCCACCGTGGCGTTGGCCGCCGGGGTGGACATCGCCAGCGTGCCGTGCGCCTGCGCCGGGCCGGTGGGAAGCAGCACCACCGCCGCGGCGAACACGAGGGCGAGCAGGCCGGCGAGGGCACGTCCGGCGGGTCCGGCGGCCGGAGGGGAACAGCGCATCGGATCATCCTCACGAAGAGCCGACTTCAATCAATAGTTCACTAACTTTTTACGCAGATGGCAAAAGTTTTGGCTACAGCATCCCAACCTCGGATCAGGATGATCAAAACTCGGCCACGGCTCTCCACCCGTACTCGCCGGGTCACGGTGAGCCTCCGTTTCCGCCCGGGACGGGTGATCCGTCGACGCCTCGCGTCCGTACCAGTGGGCGGGGGTGACGCCGGGTATGCCGTACGCTCACCCGGGACCTACTACACCCCGTCGTTACCGTGGGACGGACGACGACGGCCACGGCGAGCGGCAGGACCGGACACGGAGGTGGCAGGTGAGCGACGACGACGCGGAGGTCACCGCGTGGGCGCTGGCCGCGGGTCGGGGTGACCGGGAGGCCGCGGCCCGCTTCATCCGGGCGACCCAGCAGCACGTACGGCGGTTCGTCGCCCACCTGATCAGTCCCGCCGAGGCCGACGACCTCACCCAGGAGACGTACCTGCGGGCGATGCGGTCACTGCCGTCGTTCGCCGCCCGGTCGTCGGCCCGGACCTGGCTGCTCGGCATCGCCCGCCGCACCGCCGTCGACCACGTCCGGGCCGCCACGTCGCGCCCGCGTACGGTGCCGCTGTCCGAGTGGCACGACGCCCCGGACGCCCGGGGCAGCGGCTTCGACGGCGAGGTGGTCCTCAACGACCTGCTGCTCGCCCTGCCCGCCGACCGTCGGGAGGCGTTCGTCGCCACCCAGGTCCTCGGCCTGTCCTACGCCGAGGCGGCCGAGGTGTGCGGCTGCCCGGTCGGCACCATCCGGTCCCGGGTCGCACGGGCCCGGGAAGACCTCGTCGCGGCGGTCGACGGCAACCCCCAGGCGATCCGCCGCCGGCCCGGAAGCGCCGCCGGCTGACCGCTGACCTGGGCCGTCACGGCGAGCCGGGGAAGGCTGCGGGAACCACGACGCCCTGCGATCCGACTACCGGTACATGGGGTGTGAGCAGTGGCGTGAGATCCTGTCGGCGCAGCTGGACGGCGAGGAGACCCCCGCCGAGCGGATCGCGGCCGACGCCCACCTGGACCGGTGCGTGGGCTGCCGGGAGTGGTGCGACCGGGCCGCGACGGTGACCAGACGGTCCCGGCTGACCCTGTCCACCCCCGGCCCCGACCGGCAGCGCCGCACGACAGTCGCCCCCGGACCCGGCCGGCAGCCCCGCACGGCGGCGACCCCCGGCCCCGACCGGCGGCACCCGACGGTCGGCGGTCCCGGCTCCGACCTCTGCGACGTCGTCCTGGCCACGCTCCCCGCGCCCCGCCGGCTCCGCAACCGGATCGTGGTCGCCCTGCGCGCCGGGCTGGCCCTCATCGGCGCCCTGCAACTGGTGCTGGGGCTGGCCCAGGTCGGTCGGGGTCCGGCGGTCGGCCACGCCCATGGCGCACTCGACGCGCTGGCGTCCGGACACCTGTGGCACGAGTCCGCAGCCTGGAACATCGCCGTCGGCGCCGGCTTCCTCGTCGTCGCGACCCGACGCACCCCGACCGGCGGGCTCCTGCCGACCCTGAGCGCCTTCGTCGGGGCGCTGGTGCTGCTCTCGGCCAACGACCTGGTCACCGGCCGGGTGGAGCCGGCCCGGCTGGTCAGTCACGGCTTCCTGGTCACCGGTTACCTGATCGTGGTCGGCCTGTCCCGGCCCCGGCTGCGACCGGACGGTCCGGCGGGACGCGACCGCCACGACCGTCCCGCCTGGCGGCTGCCCGCGCACGACGTACCCACCGCCACGCCGACGCTACGGCTGTTGCCGCCCCATCCGGGTTCGGCCCGGGTCCGCGACCGGTCGGCGGCCTGACCGGACGCCGCCCGGACAGCCGACGGAAGACGATCCCGACCGGCCGGAACTTTCGGTGCCCGGTGCCCGACCAACGGGACAGAACATCAGCACAACGGAGGAAGAACCCATGCGCCCCACCGGCCCGCTCGGCTCACACCGACGCCCGTCCGTCGTCCTCGCCACCACCGCAGCGCTGCTGGCGCTCGGCATCGCCGGCTGTGGCCCGGCCGACCCGGCTGCGGGCCCGCAGCCGGGCGGCCCGGCCTCGGCGAGCACGGCCGCCGGGGCGGTCGAGATTCGTGACCCGTGGGTCAAGGCGGCCGACAAGGGGATGACGGCGGCCTTCGCGACCCTGGTCAACGGCGGCGACACCGACGTGACGGTGACCGGCGCGACCACCTCGGTGTCGCCGATGGAGCTGCACGAGATGACCATGAAGGACGGAAAGATGGTCATGCGGCAGAAGGAGGGTGGCATCGTGATCAAGGCGAGGGGCACCCATGTCCTGGAACCCGGTGGCGACCACCTGATGCTGATGGACCTCCGCCAGCCGGTGCGGGCCGGTGACGCCCTCACCGTGACCCTCACCTTCGGTGACGGTCGGACCGAGCAGTTCACCGCCGTGGCGAAGCCGTTCACCGGCGCACAGGAGAGCTACGCCCCCGGCCACGGCGCTCCCATGCCGAGCATGAGCGGGCAGCCGACGACGAGTCCGGCGTCGTGACCACGACTCCGCCCGCGCGGGCGGTGAGCCGGCGGGGTCTGCTCGCCGGCGGGGCGTTGGCCGCGGGGGGCGCGGTGGCCGGCGGGACGGTGGTCGCCACCGCCGGTGACCGGGGTGCCGCTGGTCGGCCGGCGGTGGCCGGGCCGAGTCCGGTGGCGGCCGTCGGCGCGCTGGTCGAGCCGTTCCACGGCCCCCGCCAGGCCGGGGTGACCACCGAGCCACAGGCCCACGGCGCGTTCGTCGCGTTCACCCTGCGGCCGGGAACCGACCGGGCGGCGCTGGGCCGGTTGCTGCGGCTGCTCAGCGACGACGCGGCCCGGCTCACCCAGGGTCGGCCCGCGTTGGCCGACACCGAGGCGGAACTCGGCCTGCTGCCCGCCCGACTCACCGTGACCTTCGGTTTCGGCCCCGGCCTGTACCGGGCCGCCGGGCTCGACGACCGCCGGCCGCCGTCGGTGGTCGACCTGCCCGCGTTCCGTGTCGACCGGCTCCAGCCGGCCTGGAACGGCGGCGACCTCCTCCTGCAGATCTGCGCCGACGACGCGGTCACCGTCGCCCACGCCCAACGGGTGCTGATCAAGGACAGCCGGCCCTTCGCCACCGTCCGCTGGGTGCAGCAGGGCTTCCGGCGCAGCCCCGGCGTCGAGCCCGCCGGTCACACCCAACGCAACCTGTTCGGCCAACTCGACGGCACCGCCAACCCGCGCCCCGGCCCGCCCGTGGACACCGCCGTCTGGGTTCCCGACGGCCCGGCCTGGCTCAAGGACAGCACCACCCTGGTGGTACGCCGGATCAGCATGAACCTGGAGACCTGGGACCTGCTCGGTCGCACCGACCGGGAACTCGCCGTCGGCCGTCGCCTCGACACCGGCGCCCCGCTCACCGGCACCGCCGAGCACGACGAACCCGACTTCGCCGCCACCGGCGAGGACGGTCTCACCGTCATCCCCGACTTCTCCCACCTCACCCGGGCGCACGTCACCGACGACCGCCTGAAGATCCTGCGCCGGCCCTACAACTACGACGGCACACCCACCGCGCAGGGGCACGCCGACAGTGGACTGATCTTCGCCGCCTACCAGGCCGACATCACCGCGCAGTTCCTGCCCATCCAACGCCGGCTCGCCGACCGGGACCTGCTCAACGAGTGGACCACCCCGATCGGCTCCGCCGTCTTCGCCGTCCCGCCCGGCTGCCCCCCGGACGGCTGGATCGGCCAACAGGTGCTCGGATGAGCCGGCCCGACGGAGCATCATGATCACCTCGTCCCGCCGTTCCGCCGTCGTCCGGTTCGCCGCCGCGCTGCTGGCCGCCGGGCTGGCGCTGCTCGTCGCCGCGACACCGGCCCGGGCGCACAACAGCCTCACCTCGGCCTCCCCGGCCCGGGAGGCGACGCTGCCCAGCGCGCCCACCGAGATCACGCTCGAATTCCTGGCCCGGCTGGACCCGGCCTTCACCACCATCGTGCTCACCGACGGGACGAAACGGCGCGTCCCCACCGGCGATCCGGTGGTCACCGGGACGAAGAGCACCGTCCAGCTGACCGGCACCCTGCCCAACGGGACGTACACCGTGGCGTACCGGGTGGTGTCCGCCGACGGGCACCCGGTGCAGGGGTCGTACCCGTTCACCGTGGCCGACCCCGCCGGCGCTGCCGCGCCGACCGCCGCGCCCACCACCGGGCCGGCCTCCCCGGCCGTCGCCGCCGTCCCGGCCGGGGACGGCGGGGACGGCGGTGGCCGGGGCACCGTCCTGGGCGTGGCCGGCGGCACGGCGGTCGTCCTCATCCTGGCCGTCGGTGTGTTCCGCTGGCGACGCCGGTCGCCGCGCCGCTGAGGGCGGACCCCGGGACGACGGGACCGGACCGTCCGGTGTCGACCCCACGGTGACCGCCGGCAGCCACGGCCACCGCCGGTCACCGGTGCCGACGGCGTTCCGGCACCGGTCTGGCGTGGGTACCCGCGCCGACCGGCTTCGGTGCCCGTCGGGATATTCCCGGGAACCGTGGGGGCGGCCGCTCCGACTATCTCATCGGGCGACGCCGGCGCCACGCACACCGATCCACCCCCGCGGGCACGGGGCGACCAGCAGGTCCATCTCGACTATTCCGATCGGATGAGTATGTCTGTCACTGAGTTGTCCGGCCCGCCGAGGCCGGAACCCGCGCCACCCGCCGACCCGCCCACCCGACCGGCCCGTGGCGGTTCCCCGTTCGGCGCGCTGCTGCTGCGGCTGCACTTCTACGCGGGGGTGCTGGTCGCGCCCTTCCTGCTGGTCGCCGCGTTGACCGGGTTGGCCTACACGGTGGCCCCGCAGGTGGACGGGGTGCTCTACGGCGACCGGTTGACGGTCACCGAGGTGGGTGAGCGGCCGCTACCGGTGGCCGACCAGGTCGGGGCGGCGCGCAACGCCCACCCCGAGGGCAGCGTCACCTCGGTGCAGCCCGGTACGGGCGACCGGACCACGCGGGTGGTGTTCTCGGCACCGGAGTACGGGGAGAAGCAGCACACCGTGTACGTCGACCCGTACACGGCACGGGTGCAGGGGCAGTTGACCACCTGGTTCGGCTCCACGCCGGCCACCACCTGGCTGGACGACCTGCACCGCAACCTGCACCTGGGGGTGGTGGGCCGGCACTACTCGGAGCTGGCCGCGAGCTGGTTGTGGGTCGTCGCGCTGGGCGGGGTCGTGCTGTGGTGGCGTCGCCGCCGCGCCTCCCGGGCCACCGTCCGGCATCTGCTCGTGCCGGACCTGTCCGCCGCCCGGGGCGTCCGCCGGACCCGGGGCTGGCACGCCACCCTCGGGGTGTGGCTCACCGTCGGTCTGCTGTTCCTCTCGGCGACCGGGTTGACCTGGTCCCGGTACGCCGGGGCGAACTTCGGTGCCGGCCTCGACTCGCTCGACGCCCGCGCCCCGCAGCTCGCCACCGCCCTCACCGCCACGCCGGGCAACCCGACCGACACCGGCGGCGGCCATCACGGCATGTCCACAGGGGGCGCAGTGGTCGAGTCGGCCGCCTTCGACCGGGTGCTGACCGCCGCCCGGACGGCCGGGCTGGCCGGCCCGGTCGAGATCGCCCCGGCCACCGAGCCGGGCTCGGCCTGGACGGTCACCCAGGTCGACAACACCTGGCCGGTCGCGAAGGACCGGGTCGCCGTCGACCCCGCCACGGGCACGGTCACCGCCCGCAGCGACTTCGCCGACTGGCCGCTGCTGGCCCAGCTCAGCGGCCTCGGCATCCAGGCCCACATGGGTGTCCTCTTCGGCCCGGTCAACCAGGTCCTGCTCGCCGCGCTGGCCCTCGGGCTGCTCTGCGTCATCGTCTGGGGCTACCGCATGTGGTGGCAACGTCGACCCACCCGCAGCGACCGGCGCGCTCTCGCCGGCACCCCACCGGCCCGGGGCGGCGTCCGTGGCCTACCGCGCCGGGTCCTGCTCGTCGGCGTGCCGGTGACGGCAGCGGTCGGCTGGGCGCTGCCCCTGTTCGGGATCACCCTGCTCGCCTTCCTCGTCGTCGACACCGTCCTGGGCGCGGTCTCCCGACGACGCCGTCCGGCCACCGCACCGGCACCCGCCGGCCGGTGACCCATACCCGCGTCCGGCCACCGCACCGGCACCCGCCGGCCGGTCACCCATACCCGCGTCCGGCCGCCCCGCGACGGGCCGCCGGACGCGGGCGGTCGACCCACCGCGTCGCCGGATCCCGACCGGTCGGCTCACCTTCGACGCGGTGACGATTGACCAGTCGGGGGTCGCGCCGTTACGGTCGATCCACTATCTGCGGCGTCGCGAGGTAAGCCGGTGAGATTCCGGCGCGGTCGCGCCACTGTGAGCGGTCCCGTCGTCGACGGGTCCGCGAGCCAGGACGCTCGGTCGTCCGCAGCCTTGCGATGGGGACGCGTCATCCCCGGGAAGGTTCGTGTCCCATGTCGAGTTCCACTCCCGCCCAGCCGTTGGTGCACCCGGTCGGCTCCGCCCGCCTGTGGGGGGCGGCCCTGCTCGTCGTCGGCGTCCTCCTCCTGCTCACCTACCTGGTCGCCTTCGACCAGGGCGCGGTTTCGCGCAGCGGCATGTACCTGCACGAACTCATGCACGACGGCCGGCACCTGCTCGGTGTCCCGTGCCACTGAACACCACCGACCATCCCCCCACGTTCGTCACCGTCCTGCTCCGCGGTCTGCTCGCCGGTCTCGTCGCCGGCCTGCTCGCCGGGGCGTTCGGCTTTCTCGTCGGTGAACCGCGCATCGAGGCGGCCATCGCGATCGAGGAGTCGGCCGCTCACACCGGGCCGGTGGCCGACGACCACCACGCGGACGACCTGGTCGGTCGGGACGGGCAGCGGGCCGGCCTGTTCCTGGCCACCGGGCTGTTCGGAGCCGCGATGGGCGGCCTGTTGGCGACCGGGTACGTGCTGCTGCGCCGTCGCCTGCGGACCACGGACGACGGCCGGTCGGTGCTGCTGCTCGCCGGCGGCGCCCTGCTCGGCGCGGTGCTCGTGCCGTTCCTGAAGTACCCGGCCAACCCCCCGGCGGTCGGCGACCCGGACACCATCGACCAACGCACCGTCGCCTACCTGGCGCTGGTGGTCCTCGGTCTGGTGGCGGTCTGGGCGGGCACCCTCGGCTACCGGTCGGTGCGCGCCGACGCACCGCTGTGGCAACGGCTCGGTGCCGGCACCGGCGGGTTCCTCCTGGTCACCGTCGTCGGCTACGTCGTCCTGCCGTCGTTCCAGGAGGTTCCGGACGACTTCCCGGCGACCCTGCTGTGGAACTTCCGGTTGGCCTCCCTCGGCACCCAGGTGGTGCTCTGGGCCGCGATCGGCCTGCTGTTCAGCGCCCTGATGAGTCGGGGCGGACGGCGCGGTGACCGCCGGGGCGAGCCGGCGATCGGTCAGGGAACACCGGCTCACCCGTGAGCGCGACCAGCCTGCGGCTGGTCGCCCACGCGCACACCGGCGCCCTACGGCGGGCGGTGTTCGGCGCGGGTGACGACGACCTGGACGAGGGCGGCCGGCAGGCCGCCCTCGCCCTCGTCGGCCCCGACCGGCGCACCCCCCTGGGCAGGGTGGACCTCTGTCTGACCAGCCCGGCGACGGCGGCGGTGCAGACCGCGTACGCCATCGGGCTGCTCCCCACCGTCGAGGCCGCGTTGGCGGACGGCGACTACGCCGCCTGGGCCGGGCGGAGCCTGGCGGACGTGGGGGCGCGGGAGCCCGAGGCGTTGCGGCAGTGGTTCGAGGACCCCGAGGCGGCACCGCACGGCGGAGAGTCCCTCGCCGCCCTGCGCGACCGTGTCGGGGGCTGGCTCGACGATCGGCTCGCCCCGGGTGTGCGGACCGTCGCGGTGACCCATCCGATGGTGGTCCGGGTGGCGGTCGTGCACGCGCTGCGGCTTCCGACGGCCGCGCTGATCCGGCTGGACGTCGCCCCGCTGGCGGTGGTGCGGCTCAGTCGGCACGGCTCCCGGTGGCAGCTCCAGTTCACCGCGCCGCAGGTCGGACCGGATTCGCAGCGCCGCCCGCCAGGGTGATCACCGGGGCCGCCGACCGGCCAGGGTGATCACCACCGGACCCGGTGCGACGCCGGGTAGGGTCGCGACCGTGACAGGTGACCCGCTGCGGCTTCCGGTCGATGATCCGCTGGCGGTCGCGGTGACCGGGGCGATCCGCGGCGGTGACCTCACCACGCTGCGGCGGCTGCTCACCACGCACCCGGGACTGGCCACCGCGCGCCTCGTCGACCACGCCGGTGGAGCCTGCGGCCCCGTGTCCCGCACCCTGCTGCACGTCGTCACCGACTGGCCCGGCCGGGTTCCGCACGGTGCCGCCGCCGTGGCCATCCTGAACGCCGCCGGTGCCGACGTCGACGCCCGGTTCGCCGGGCCGCACCGGGAGACCCCACTGCACTGGGCCGCCAGCTGCGACGACGTGGACGTCGTCGACGCGCTGCTGGACGCCGGTGCCGACATCGAGGCACCCGGGGGTGTGATCGCCGGTGGCACCCCGCTCGCCGACGCGCGGGCCTTCGCCCAGTGGCGGGCCGCGTACCGGCTAGTCGTCCGGGGTGCCCGCACCACCCTCACCGACGCGGCCACGCTCGGCCTGCTCGACCGGGTGGAACGGACCTTCGGCGGCGGCACCCCACCGGCGGCGGACGAGATCGACGTGGCGTTCTGGGGCGCCTGCCACGGTGGCCGGCGGTCCTGCGCCGGATATCTGTGGGACCGGGGCGCCCGGCTCAACCGGGTGGCGCCGTGGGAGCACCGCACCGCCCTGGACGCGGCCGTCCGGCGCGGTGCCACCGAGCTGGTCGTCTGGTTGCGGGCGCGGGGCGCCGTCACCGCCGCCGAGCTGGACCGCCGCACGCCCGGCTGACCTTCCCGGCCGGTACGCCGGCCGACTCGACCCGCCGGCCGGCCCACCCCCCTGGCCGGTCGCCGGCCGGGTCGCCGCGCGGGCCGTCGGCCGCACACCCCCGCGACGCCGGTGGCGCGCGACGGGGCGGCCCGCGCGGGCCGGGCGGTCATTCTCCCGCCGGCAGGTTCTCCTTGGCCTCGTCGTAGCCGACCGCGGCGGGCGTCTCGACGGGCGCGTAGACGACCCGGATCACCCCGGTCGGGAACACCTCCGCCGTGGTCACCCGCAGGTGGTACGGCGCGTCACCGTCGTCGAACAGCTTGCGGCCCTTCCGTGCCGCCACCGGGTGCACCAGCAACCGCAGCTCGTCGACCAGCCCGGCGGCGAGCAGCTGCTGCACGACGGAGATCGACCCGGGGATGAGGACACCACCGATGCCGGTGTCGTTCCTGAGCGCGGCGACGACCTCGAGGAGATCGCCGTCGAGCAGCTCGGAGTTGCGCCAGGGCAACTCCCGGGACTGCCGCGAGACGACCACCTTACGCAGGTCACCGAGCTGCTTGGCGAAGGGCGCGTCGTCGCCACCCGCCGCCTCCCGGTCGGGCCACGCTCCGGCGAAGCTGTCGTAGGTCTCCCGGCCGAGGAGGAGCACGTCGGCGTCGTCGTAGTCCTCGCTGACGGCCCGGCCCATGTTGTCGTCGAAGTACGGGAAGTGCCAGTCCGGGTCGATCTCGGCCACGCCGTCGGCCGAGGTGAAAAGCGTGGAGATGACCTTTGCCATCGGAAAGGTCCCTTCGAGTCGGGTGAGGTCGCTTGCTGGACCGTCACAGCATCCCAAAACTGCCGGCCGGGCCGGCCGTCGGGCGGCACCGCGTGTCGCCGCGCAGGGTGTCGCCCCGGTGCGCGCGGCGGTGGCGTCGGGTCGGGGCCGAGCCGTCCGGGCACCCCGCGACCGGGCCACCGACACCGGCGGACGCGCCCGTCGCCCGGTTCCGCCCACGGCGACACCGGCGGTGCCGAAAAGACCGAGGGGCAGCGGTGAAACCGGGCGGCCGTGCCGGACGTCCTGAGGGGTGAGTCGGGCAACGACGTCGGCACCGGACCGGTGCGACGACGGACCTGCCGACCACGTCCCCAGGTGGAGGAGTGGACAATGTCGATGAAACGATGGCTCGCGGGTGCCGGGTTGCTGGCCCTGACCGGAGCACTGGCGGCCTGCGCGGTGGACACCCCGCCCGGGGCCGGAGCCGGCGCACCGCCGGCGGGCCAGGACACGACGGGCGTGACGGACAGCGTCCCGGTGGGGTTGTCCGCCACGCCACCGAAGACGAGCAGCGCCCCGAGAGGGTTGTCGGGCAACCGTCAGTACACGATCGTCCGGGTCGGCGCGTTCGAGAGCGGCCTGTCGCTGACCGACTCCGGGCGGCTGGCCGAGGTCGACGACGACCAGGGCCGGCAGCTCTTCGTGCCGACCCCGGTGGCCGGACGGAAGTACCTCATCAAGGCGTACTCCCGGGCCAGTGTCGGCCCGCTCTGCTGGCGGGTGCATAATCCGGGCGACACCCGGCCGCTGGAGGTCCGGGCCGCCACCTGCCAGGCCGACGATCCCCGCCAGCAGTTCGAGATCTTCGCCGCGACCAGCACCACACCGTCCTACCTGATCAGCAACGCCGGGGCGTTCCTTCGGGACTCCGCACGCTCCGGCCTCATCCTCGAGGAGCTGGGTGACGCCCCGCCGACCAGCAGCTTCCGGTTCAACGACAACGGACCTGCGCCCGCGAACCGCTGACGGCAGGCCGGTCGGACCGGACGGGAGCGCCGTACCGTCCGATCCGACCGGGCCGACGCGGGGTGCGGCGGACCCCGGGCCGGGCGCGGCGGCGACCGGGCGGGTGGAGAGCTTGATCGATGCGTGACGCCGAGGAGTTCGACGCCTTCTACGCCTCGTCGGCCCAGCGGGTGCTGGGGCAGCTGTACGCGATGCTCGGCAGCCGGTCCGAGGCCGAGGACGCGGTGGCCGAGGCGTACGCCCGCGCCTGGGGCCGGTGGTCGACCGTGCGGGAGTGCGACAGCCCGGAGGCGTGGGTCCGCAAGGTCGCCTACCGGGTGGCGGTGAGCGCGTGGCGCAAGGCGGTGAACCGGGTCACGGCGCACCGGCGGGAGGCGACCGGGCAGCAGGTGGAACCGGTCTCCGTCGACCACGTGGTGCTGGTCGACGCGTTACGGCACATCCCCTCCGAGCAGCGCCGGGCCGTCGTGCTGCACCATCTGGTCGGCCTCAGCGTGGCCGAGATCGCCGCGGAGACCCGGGCGAACCCGAACACCGTCAAGACCCGGTTGGCCCGGGGCCGCCAGGCCCTGGCCAGGTACCTGAGCGACGACGGACACCAGACGACGGCCGGGAGGAGCCATGGGGCCTGACGACATGCTCGACGAGGCCCTGCGCGGGCTGGCCCGACAGGCCGGACAGACCGGTCGGCTCGCCACCGTCGCCGAGGTCCGTCGACGCGGCGACAGCCGGCGTCGGCGTCGGCACATCGCGACCGCCGCGCTGGGGATCGCCGTGCTGGGGGCGGTGGGGGCCGGTGCCACCGTGGTCCACCTCGCCGCAGGGCCGCGCACCACCCTGCCCGCCGGTCCGGGCGGTACGACGGCGGATCCGACCACGGGGGCCACCTCGTCCACCGACCCGGCCCCGAGCACCCCGGTCACCGGGGAACCGACGTCCGGGTCGCCCAGTGCCACCCCCAGTGCCACGCCCAGCGCCACCCCCAGCGGGTCGCAGAGTTCGGCGTCCGCCGACCCGCTACGGCTCGGACAGCGCCGGTACGTCCTCCTGCGGCCCGACGCGACGGAGTCCGTGGTGTCCCTGCTCGACGACGGCAGTCTCGGCGAGGTCGACGGCGACGAGGGGCGTAGCCTGTTCGTGTTCGTGCCCCAGGGGGCCGGCACCTATCTGGTCCGCACCGCCGAACCGGACGCCGAGGGTGACCGGGACTGCTGGCAGGTCCGGTCGGCGGGCTCCGATCCGCTCACCGTCGTGGCGGCCGCCTGCTCACCGGACGAACCGCGGCAGTTGTTCTCGATCGTGGTGCAGGGCTCGGACGGCGGCAAGCGGACCTACGCCCTCAGCAACAACTCCGCGTACCTCCGGTACTCCGCCCAGCGCGGTCTGATCCTGGAGGAACTCGGCGACGCCCCGCTGGAGACGGTGTTCCGGTTCGTGGACAACGGGCCCGCGCCCGAGCAGTGACGGTCCCGGCCGCTCACCGTCGGGGCAGCGTGGCCACCCAGCGGTCCAGGTCCGCCGGGGAGCGGAACAGCAGCACCGGTGGCCCGGACGGGTCGGCCTGCCAGGCCCGCATCCGTCGCCGGGCCCGGGCGAACGCGCCGACGTGCCACACCAGGATCGAGTCCCGGGACAGCACGCTGCCCAGTGACTCGCGGTTGCCGTTGCAGATCTCCTCCCCCGTCACCAGCCGGCGCACGGTACGGCGCAGCAGCCGACCGAACGAGCGCCAGCGCGGGTAGTCCAGGCCGACGACCAGGTCGGCCCGGGCCAGCGGCACGTCCCGCCACCCGTGGTAGGCCCCGTCGAGGATCCAGCGTTCCTCCCGGCAGATCTGCGTGATCCGGCCGCGCTGCTGGTCGACCGGCACCTCCACCCAGCCGGGTCGCCACAGCAGGTCGTCGACCGGGTACCAGGGCAGCCGCAGCCGGTCGGCCAGCACCGCCGCCAGCGTGGACTTGCCCGCGCCGTACACCCCGTAGACCAGGATGCGGGACGGTGCGCTCATGCCGGGAGCCTACGCAGCCGGCCCGGGAACCGCCCGCCGTGACGACGCCGCCCGGGTCGGGACATCGATGCCCCTTGTAGGAATCTCCCGCCGTCCATTAGTTTGTTTAACATCCAGACCAACTAACCTGCCCCAACCGGCGAATCCGCCACCGACCCTTCTCGAAGGGGGACCTGTGACACCCCATGAACCCGGCTCGACAGCCTCGCGCCGACACTTCCTCGGCCTGGTCGGCCTCGGCACGGCCGCCATCGCCGGCGGCCCCCTGCTCGCCGGGTGCTCCGAGAAGCCGGCCGGCTCCGGCGCCGCGCAGAACCTGGACTCCTACGCCGACCTGCTGCCGACGCGCAAGGACCTCGCGCAGAGCATCAAGCCCGACATCATCGGCACCCGCCCGGTGCCCGACGGCTACACGAAGTACCCCACCTCGCTGGTCGACGCGATCACCGAACGGCCGGGCACCAGCGGCAAGGAGATCACCGCGATGACCCCGGCGTGGGGTCCGGCCCCGCCCGGGGTCGCCCAGAGCGCCTACCTCCAGGCGGTGAACGCCGAGCTGGGCACCCCGGTCAACTTCACCATCCAGGACGGCAACACCTACGCCGACAAGCTCAACGCGATGCTCGGCGCCCGGGACATCCCGGAGCTGCTCTGCGTGCCGGGTTGGGAGGTGGACAAGATCCCGCGCTTCTCCGAGGCGATCAAGGTGCTCTTCGAGGACCTCACCGACCACCTCAAGGGCGACGCGGCCGACGCGTACCCGATGCTGGCCTCGTTCCCGACCGGCGCCTGGCGCAACTCGCTGTGGAACGAGCGGCTGATGGCCGTGCCCAACCCGACCGACGGGCCGTTCCCCTGGGCGTTGTTCACCCGCAAGGACCTGCTCGACGCGCGTGGGCTGGCGGTGCCGGCGTCGCTCGACGACCTGCTCAGCGTGGCCAAGCAGGTCACCGACCCGACCAAGAAGGTGTGGGCGTTCGACAACGTCTTCGACATGATCCAGATGTACCACAAGGTGCCGGCCTCCAAGCAGGGCTGGCGACTGAAGGCCGACGGGACACCGGAGTTCAAGTACGAGACCCCGGAGTACCGGCAGGCCCTGGAGGTGATGGCCAAGATCTACAAGGACGGTCTGGTCCACCCCGAGATCATCGCCAGCAAGGGCGCGGACAGCGCCCAACTGTTCGCCAAGAACGGCGCGATCGTCTTCACCCGCAACGGCGTGGGCTTCTGGCAGGGCTCCCAGGCCGAGCACCAGAAGGTCAACCCCAAGCTGAACATCCAGCCGGTGCCGGTCTTCTCCGCCACCGGCGGCGACCCCCTGGTCTGGGGTGACGACGAGCCGATCTCGTTCACCTTCGTCAAGAAGGGGGTCGGCAAGGAGCGGGTCGAGGAACTGCTGCGGATCATGAACTGGTGCTCCGCGCCGCTGGGCACGCAGGAGGCGCAGCTGCGTGACTACGGGGTGGCGGGCAAGCACCACACCAGCACCCCGAACGGGCCGGTCAAGACCGACCTGGCCTTCAAGGAGATCGCCAACCAGTACTTCTTCATCAGCGGGCGCAACCCCACCATCGGCCCGTACCCGGAGACCCCGAACTACGTGCCGGACCTGCTGAACTACTCCAACGCCATGGTGAAGTACCTGGAGAAGGACCCCTGGGACGGGGTGAAGCTGGAGATGCCGGCCGCGTACAAGGCCAACCAGGTGCCCACCGAGGACAAGTTCACCGACCTCCTGCGCGGCCGCCGGCCGCTCTCCGACGTCGATGCCATCGTGCGGGAGTGGAAGGCCAGCGGGGGCGAGGAAGCGCGGGAGCTGCTCGCCAAGTCGCTGCCCAAGGCCGGGCGATGACCACTCGCGACACCACCGTCGTGGCCGGGTCCGACCGGACCCGGCCCGACGGGCCCACCCGGGCGCGACACCGCCTCCGCCCGGCACGCGCGCGCCGGGTGCCGCTGCGCACCCGGCTGCGGCGGGACTGGCAGCTGCTGGCCATGGTCACGCCGGGCTTCCTCATCCTGCTGGTCTTCAGCTACCTGCCGATCGTGGGCAACGTCATCGCCTTCCAGGACTACAACCCCTACCTGGGCGACAACCCGTTGCAGGCGTTCGCGCGCAGCAACTGGATCGGCTTCGGGCAGTTCCAGCTGCTGTTCGAGGACTCGGCCTTCTGGGAGGCGTTGCGCAACACCCTGGCGATCACCGCGTTCCAACTGGTGTTCTTCTTCCCGCTGCCGATCTTCCTGGCGATCATGCTGCACAACCTGCTGTCCAGCCGGTGGCGCGGCTTCGTGCAGACCGTCGTCTACCTGCCGCACTTCTTCAGCTGGGTGCTGGTGGTCAGCTTCTTCGTCGCCATGTTCGGCGGTGCCGGCCTGCTCGCGCAGACCATGCGCGACGCCGGGATGCAGCCGTGGAACGTGATGACCAACCCGGACACCTTCATCATCCTGGTCACCGCCGAGGCGGTCTGGAAGGACGTCGGCTGGGGGACCATCGTCTTCCTCGCCGCGTTGTCGACCATCGACACCAGTCTCTACGAGGCGGCGGCGGCCGACGGCGCCGGCCGGTGGCGGCGGCTGTGGCACATCACCCTGCCCGGCCTGCGCCCGGTGATCGTGCTGCTGCTCATCCTGCGGCTGGGCGACGCGCTCTCGGTCGGCTTCGAACAGTTCCTGCTGCAACGGGACGCGGTGGGCCGGCAGGCCGCCGAGGTGCTCGACACCTTCGTCTACCACTTCTCCATCGCCACCGGGAACTACGGCTACGGCGCGGCGGCCGGCCTGTTCAAGGCCGCGATCGGGCTCGGCCTGATCCTGGCCGCCAACCGGGTAGCGCACCTGCTCGGCGAACGGGGGATCTACTCGAAATGACCGAGACCGTCGCACTGCGGGCACGCACCGGACGCGACCGGAGACCGGTGTGGGAGGAACCGCCGACCCGGATCGGGCAGGGGCTCAAGGCCGCCTTCCTGAGCCTGCTCGTGCTCAGCGTGCTCTTCCCGCTCTGGGTGATCCTGGTGACCAGCCTGTCCTCCCGGGAGACCCTCGCCGAGACCGGCGGCCTCGTCGTCATCCCCCGGGGCATCGACACCGCGGCCTACGAGACGATCTTCGCCGGTGGGGCGGTCACCCGGGCGCTGTGGATCAGCACGCTGGTCACCGTCATCGGCAGCGCGCTGGCGCTGACCGTCACCGTCCTCGCCGCGTACGGGCTGTCCCAGCCGCGGTCGGTGGGCTACCGCTGGCTGCTGGTCTACTTCCTGGTCCCGTTCCTGGTCTACCCGCCGCTGGTGCCCAAGTACCTGGTGGTGACCGGGCTGGGCCTCAAGGACACCATCTGGGCGCTGATCCTGCCCCCGGCGATCAGCGTCTTCAACCTGGTGGTGGTGCGGGGCTTCTTCCAGGGCATCCCGCAGGAGCTGCTGGACAGCGCCCGGGTCGACGGGGCCAGCCACTTCCGTACCCTGGTCCGGATCGTGCTGCCGCTGTCCCGGGCGGTCGTCGCCGTGGTCGGGCTGTTCTACGCGGTGAGCTACTGGAACGTCTGGTTCGACGCGCTGCTGTTCATCGACCGCAACGACATGTACCCGATCCAGCGGGTCCTGCAGAGCTACCTGCTGGCCGGCCAGGCCCCGCACACCTCCGGCGGCAACACCGGCGTCACCATGCCACCGACCGAGGCGATCAAGATGGCGGTGGTGGTGCTCACCGTGGCCCCGATCGTCGCGGTCTACCCGTTCATCCAACGACACTTCATCAAGGGCGTCCTGATCGGCGCCGTCAAGGGCTGACCGTCGCGGCGGGCCGGGGCGGCGGCGGGGAAACGGCAGCCGGGGCGGCGCGGACGGCGGCCCGCGTGCGAGAGTGAGCGGTCGTGAGCACCCTTGCCGTACGCGGGCTGACCCGCCGGTTCGGCGCGCTGGTCGTCCTCGACGACGTGCGCTTCCAGATCGACGCGGGTCAGATAGCCGTCGTCGTGGGGCCCAACGGCTCCGGCAAGACCACCCTGCTGCGCTGCGTCGTCGGGGCGGACCGGCCGGACGAGGGCGAGGTGCGGCTGGACGGCTGGCGCTGCGACGAGACCGACCCCCGGATCCGGGCGGCGGTCGCCGCCGCCCTCGACGACATCGACTTCTTTCCCGACCTGTCCGTCGTGGAACACCTCGAACTACTCGCCTACGCCCACGGGGGAACCGCCGAGCCCGTCGCGGAGGTGCTGGCCGAGCTGGGTCTCGAACCGGCCCGCGACCAGCTTCCGGCGACGCTGTCCAGCGGGCAGCGCCGCCGCCTCGCCCTCGCCTCCTGCTTCGTACGCCCCCGCCGGCTGCTCGTCCTCGACGAGCCGGAGCAGCGCCTCGACGTGCGGGGCCGGGCCTGGCTGGCGCAGCGGCTGCTGCGGGAGAAGGCGGCCGGCACGGCGGTGCTGATGGCGTCGCACGACACCGACCTGATCGACACGGTCGCCGACCGGCGGATCGAGATCGGCGGCTGAGGTGACGGCGACCGGGACCTTCCCGCCAGCGGTGGTCGCGCCCACGCCCCGGCAACTGCGTAGCCGGCTGCGACGGGCCCGCCGCCGGCACCATCCCGGCTCGCTCGGCGAGGTGCTCACCGACGCCTACGTGGTGGTCCTGTTCGTCGCCCTGTACGGCTGGTTCGCGGTCGCCGCGATCCGCGACCACCTGGCGGCCCCGCAGGTCACCGGCACCGACCCGGGCGACCGGTACTGGATCGCCGTGGCCGCCGCGACGGCGGGGGCCGGGCTCGTCTGGTGGGGCCTGCGGCTGACCGGGCCGCTGCTGGTCACCCCGGCGGCCCAGGCCTGGCTGGTCAGCTCCCCGGTGGACCGCGGGGCGTGGCTGCTCCCCCGGTTCGGCGGCCTGGTCGGCGGGGGCGCCGTCGGTGTCGGCCTGCTGGCGGTGACCGCCGCGTACGCCGGTGGCCGCGACCGCCCCGCCGACCTGGGCTGGGCGGCGCTGGCCGGCCTCACCTGCGGGGCCACCGCGACCGCATGGGCCGTCATCGCCCAGGGCACGGCCCCCACGCCCCGCTGGGCGGGACGGCTCGGCGTCGGCCTGTCCGCCGCCGGGGCGACGATCGCGGTGCTGGTGGTGCTCGGGCACGCCACCGGGTGGTCCCTTCCGCAGCCGCCGGTGCCGCTCACCCCCGTCGTCGTCCAGGTGCTGCTGCCGGTCGCGCTGGGGTCGACCGTCACCGCGTACCGGCGGCTGCCCCGGGTGGACCGGGCGGCGCTGACCACGGGGGCGCAGTTCGCCAACGCCGCCGCCACCGCCGCCGTGCTGCTGGACCCGTCGCTGCTCGCCGCGCTGGTGGAGAGCCGCCGGTGGCGCGCGGTCGGCCTGGTACGCGGCCGGCCCCTGCGGGCCGGCGGCCGGTTCGTGGTGCTGCTCCAGGCGGAGGTACGCCGGTTGTCGCGCCGTCGGGGTGCCCTCGTCGGCTGGGCCGGGGCACTGCTGGCCATGTACGCCGTCGCGGTGGCGCTGCCGTCGGTCGCGGGTCCGGCGCACCTGGTCCTGGCGTACCTGGCGACCGGTCGGCTCACCGGCGGGCTGCGCGCGGTGAGCCGGTCGGCGGGCCTGCGGCGGTCCCTCGGCGGCACCGACACCCTGCTGCGGCTGACGCACCTCGTCGTGCCGGGTGTCGGCGCCACCGTGTGGTACCTGGCCACCCTGCCGGCGCTGCGGCCGGTGCCCGTCCCGCTCGACGCGGTGCTGCTGCTCGGGGTCGTGACGGCCGCCTTCCGGGCCGGCACCCGCCCACCCATGCGGTACGGCGGGGCGATGGTCAGCACCCCGTTCGCGATGGTGCCGGTCGACCTGGTCCGTCAGGTGCTACGCGGCCCGGACCTGGTCGCCGTGCTGGTCGTCGTCCACCTGCTCACGGGGTGACGGCGGCGGCCGGGCGCTCAGCGGGCCGGCAGGCAGACCTTCCCGGTGAACGCCGGGTCAGGTTGCCGGTTGCCCGCCCAGGCCGGGTTCGCCGCGATCAGCAGCGGCGGCGCCTGCCAGGCGGCGGCGAAGCTCTGCATCAGCGGGTACTCGGCCCGGGTGTGGGCGATCGGCTTGCCGAGCAGGAAGTCGATCAACCGGTCCTGGAGCAGCCTGCGGTCCAGCAGGCCACCGTGCACGCCGGGGATCTGGTACACCGGGATCCTGGTGTACTCCCCCGGTGGCGCCTCGGTGGCGGTCGCGGTGGGCAGGAAGGCGACCATCCGGACCCCCGGCACGGGACACATCAGCCGGTTGCGGTAGAACGGCGCGTCGTCGAGCAGCGACCGGATGAACGGCTCGTCCGGGCCGCCGCCGACGTCGGCGAGCCCGAAGATGGCCCGCAGTTGCCAGCCGGTGACCACCCCCCACCCCTCGTCGTGGTGCGGGGGCGGGTAGTAGGCCCGACCGGCGTAGATCAACGGGCTGAACATGACGAGGATGTCGACCGCCGGGTCACGCCGCCGCTCGAGATAGGTGCGGGCCACCATCGCCCCCTCGCTCTCCCCGATCAGGGCCACCCGCCGCCCGGTGCGCCGGTGCAGCAGCTCCACCTGCCGGGTGAGCAGCGCCACACTGTCCGCCATCGACCGGGTGGTGTCCACCGACCGGTACGCCAGCGGCCTGCCGTCGGCGTCGAGGCCCCGGTAGGAGAAGCGCTGCACCCGGGGGTCGGACGGCTGCTCACCGCCGTAGTCCGAGCCGTAGCCGGTGAGCACGATCACCGCGTGGGTGACCGCGGCGGGCAGGGGGCGTTCCAGCACCGCCGCCCTGATCCACTGCTCGTTGCCCGGGACCAGCTCGGTCACCGGCGGGATGACCAGCGGCACGGCGACGGCCAGCAGCGCCGCCAGCGGGGTCACCGGCACCCGGGCCCAGCGCAGCCGCGAGGGCCGCAGCGCCGCCCGGACGGTCCGGTTCCACAGCAGCCCGTTGAGCGCCCCGGCCACCCCGGCCACCGGCACCGTCCACCAGCCGGGCACCACCCAGCACAGCGCGCCGGCCACCGTCAGCACCACGAAGTTCAGCAGCGACCAGCCGACCAGCGAGACCGACGGCAACCCCCGCCACCAGTGCTCCACCACGGCCACCCGTTGCAGGAACGGCGCGAGCAGGAACATCGGCAGCAGCGACGCCAGCAGCACCCAGGACAGGGCGACCACCGACGCCGCCACCGAGATCGCCGCCCAGGGCGCGACGAACCCGCCGACCAGCACACCGAGCACGACGTTGCGGCGCAGCAGCCAGCCCAGTGACGGGCGGGGCACCCCGACCGGCCAGGCCAGCAGCACCAGGCCGGTGGTGAACAGGCCCCGGGCGACCAGCACGTAGGTCAGCCAGAGCGCGAACTCCCACCACGACCGGTGGTAGACGTAGAGCCACCGCAGGTCGTGGTAGGTGTCGTACGGCCACAGGGCGGTGAGCTGCGGGGGGACGCCCTGGGCGGCCCGGAATCCGAGGGCGACCAGCACGGTGGCCTCGACCATCGGCACCAGGCCGGTCACCAGCAGCAGCCCGACGAACCTTCGATTCAAGACCACCCCGTTCCGCCGCACCGTGCGCGATCGCGTCCCTCGCAGGCTCCACCGGAACGACGGCCGGCGTCGGCGAAACCGGCACATTGCCCCGGTTCGACCGACGGCGGTGCGTTCGGCGAGGACGCGACCGCGCCACCCCGGCCCACCCGGGCGGCGCGGCGGACGGCGGCCGGTCCGGGGTGCCCGGACCGGCCGCCGTCGCGGCTCACTGGACCAGGCAGACACCCCCGTTGAACTGGAACGCGGCCGGGCGCGGGTTGCTCGCGCCGGAGGTGCCCTGGACGCCGAAGCTGACCGTGCCGCTCTGCGGCACGCTGCCGTTCCAGGCGGCGTTACGGGCGGTGACCGCGGAACCGGACTGGGTGACCTGCGCGTTCCACGCGTTGGTGATCCGCTGGTCGGCCGCGAAGGACCAGGTCAGCGTCCAACTGGTGACCGGGAAGCCCAGATTGGTGATCGACACCTCGGCGGTGAACCCGCCGTTCCACTGGTTGGGCTGCCAGACGACCCGGCACGAGACCGGCGGCGGGGTGCCCGGAGGCGTCGTGGTCGGGGGCGGCGTCGTGGGTGGCGGCGTCGTGGGTGGCGGCGTCGTGGGTGGCGGGGTGGTCGGGGGCGGGGTGGTCGGTGGGGGCGTCGTCGGGGGCGGGGTGGCGTCCCGCGGCGGGAAGCGCAGGATCCGGTCGTCGGTCGCCGCCGGGGAACCCCGCCCGTCCCGGTTGCTGGTGGTGACCCAGAGCCAGCCGTCCGGCCCGTACTCGACGGTCCGCAGGCGGCCGTACGCCCCGGTCAGCTCGGCGGTCGGCGTGCCGACCCCGCCGGTGCCGGTGAGCGGCACGTTCCACAGCCGGGTGCCCCGCAGGGCCGCGACGAAGAGCCGGTTGCCGGCGATCGCCGCGCCGCTCGGGGAGGCCTCCGCGGTCGACCACACCACCAGCGGATCCCGGAACCGGGGGTCGTTGCCCCGGCCCTCGACCGTGGGCCAGCCGTAGTTGCCGCCGGCCACGATGAGGTTGACCTCGTCCCAGGTGTTCTGCCCGAACTCGGCGGCGTGCAGCCGCCCCTGGGCGTCCCAGGCCAGACCCTGCACGTTGCGGTGCCCGAGGCTGTAGACCAGGGAGCCGGCCGTCGGGTTGTCCGCCGGCACCGACCCGTCCGGCCGCATCCGGAGGATCTTGCCGTTGCGGCTCTGCGGGTTCTGCGCGTTGGCCGTCTGCCCCGCGTCACCGACGCCGGCGTAGAGCATCCCGTCCGGCCCGAAGGCGATCCGGCCGCCGTTGTGGGTGCTGGCGCGGGCCAGCCCGGTGAGGACCGGCTCCTGGTTCTGTGGCGCGCTGAGCCGGAACCGGACGATCCGGTTGTCCGTGGAGGTGGTGAGGTAGACGTAGACGTACCCGTCCTGGGCGTACCCGGGAGAGACCGCCAGGCCGAGCAGCCCGCCCTCGCCGGTGGCGTTCACGCCGGCGATCTGGGCCACCTGCTCGGGCGTCTGACCGGGACGGACCCGCAGCACCTGGCCCGAGTTGCGCAACGCCGTCAGGGCGCTGCCGTCGGGCAGGAAGTCCATCCCCCAGGGGACCGTCAGACCACTGGCCACCACCTGCGGACGGGTGAAGTCGAAGTCGCCCACGGCCAGGGCGGCGACCCCCGGCGGCGGTGCGGCCGGCGCGGCCCCGGCGAGCGTCGCGGTGCCGACGCCGGCCACGGCGAGACCCGCCACGACCGTCGCCGCCACCATCGGACGGAGTCTCACGTCGGGCACCTCCAGCTCATTGAACGATTTTCGTCAATATAGCTGGTACCGGCCCACCCGCCACCGGGACCGGCCCGCCGGGCCGGTCGTCACGCGGCGGGACGGCGCGACGCCCCCTCCGGTACGCCGGCCAGGCCGGCGTACCGGCCACGGTGGTACAGCAGCGGCGACCCGGCCCCGGGGTGCCGGATCAGCTCCGGCTCGGCCAGCACGATCGCATGGTCCCCGACGGTCACCCGCTCGACCACCCGGCAGAGCAGCCAGGCCAGGGTGTCATCGAGGATCGGCACCCCCTCCGGCCCGACCCGCCACCGGGTCGGTGCGGCGAACCGGTCGATGCCGCTGGTCGCGAAGGTACGGGCCAGCTCCTGCTGGTGGCCGGCGAGCAGGTGCACCGCGACGTGCCGGGTCCGGGCCACCGTGGACCAGCTCGACGCGCCGAGGTCCAGGCAGAACGAGACGATCGGCGGGGCCAGCGACACCGAGGTGAACGAGGTGGCGGTGAAGCCGACCGCCGGGGCGCCGGGCGCGGTGATCACCGTGACGGTGCTGGCCTGGTGCCGCAGCACCGTACGCAACGTGTCCGCGTCGGCCTCGACCGGCGGTGGGAGAGGAGCGGGCGCGGTCATCTCACGGGCCTCCTGCGGGCGGATCGGACGGCACGGCCGTTCAGACGGTGGTGGGGGGTCCGGGACAGCGGTGCGCGGCGACCCGCATCAGGTCGACGACCGGCAGGAGGTGGAACGCCTGACGAGCAGCATGGATGGATTTTCCTATCCCCGGGATAGGACTTCAAGCCCCGTGCCGACGCCGGTGCCGGTACGCCGCCGCGCGACCGCCGGCCCCCGGCCGTCCGCCGCACCGGCCCGGCCGTCGGCGACGACGCGGCGGCACCCCGCACCCGACCCACCCGTACCCCTGCCACCTGCGGCGACGACCCACCGGCCGGCAACGGGTCACCGCCGCAGGGTGAGGGTGACCGTACCGGTGGCCGCCCCGGACGGGTCCACCACGACGGTGTAGACACCGCTGTCCGGCAGGACCGTCGCCGCGATGCCACCGACGCCGTTGACCACACAGCCGGACCCGAGCACCGCACCTCCGGCGTCGCGCAGCTCCACCGGGGAGCACTGGTCGGGCAGGGTGGCGTCGGTGGCCGCCACGGTCACCGACGTGCCGGCCGTACCGGTGAACCGGTAGCTCCGGACGACGCCCGGCCGGTCGACGTCCGCGACGACCGGCGGGCCGTCGACGGTGATCGCGTCGACCCGGTCGCGGGTGACGAACAGCCGTAGCGCGACGGTGCCGACCGTGCGGTCCACCGGATCCACCAGCACCGTGTACGTGCCGTCCACGGGCAGGACCGTGCCGTCGACGTCACCGCTGCCGTTGACGACACAGCCGCCGCCCAGCCGTGTTCCCTGCGGACCGAGCAGTTCCAGCGGGGAGCACTGGTCCGGCAGGGTGCTCTCCGGCACCTCGACGAAGACCCGCTGACCGGCGACGCCGGTGAACCGGTACCGGGCCCGACCGCCCGGATCGACGATCGCCGCGGAGACCGCCGGGGCGTCCGGACGCAGCGTGCCGGTGACGTCGCGGACCCTGTAGACCCGCACGGCCGCCCGCCCGGTGCCACCGGCGGAGGCGTCGACCACCACCGTGTACGTGCCGTCGCCGGTGAGGTCGGTGCGGTCGATGTGACCACGGCCGGCGATCTGGCAGCCGCTGGCCACCTCCGTGCCGGTCGGGTCGAGCAGCCGGTACGGGGAACACCCGTCGGCCAGGCCCGGCGCGGTGACGTCGACGAACACGGCGTCACCGGCCCGCCCGGGGAAGGCCAATGGCCCGCCGCCCGGAGTCAGCGCTCCGGTGGCGACCGGGGTCGCGGCGATCGGCGCGGCGGCCGGTGGGGCGACCCGCTCGGTGCCGACGCCGCTGACCGCGAACTCGGGGCGGCCGGTCACGCCGACGTCGAGGACGCACTCGGCGAGCTGCCAGGGGTCGGTGACGCCGGCCCACCGGCACACCTGCTCGGCCTGTGCCCGCCGCGACGGATCCAGGTCGTCCACGCTCACCGCCTTCGCCGGGAAGTCCCGGTCGGTGAACGACCCGGTGTCCCGGCCGTCGGCGTAGGAGAACAGCGAGGTGTCCCGGGTGACCCGCCAACCGTCCGCGTACGACGGGTAGAGCTTCCCGAACGGCACCGGTTGGGCCAGCGGGGCACCGGCGGGGGTGGCGACGTCGTCGGCCGGGTCGCCGTCGAAGTCGCCGAGCAGCCCGCGCACCTTCCCGGCCCGGCCCGGGGCGAGCTTCGCCAGCACCCGGTAGCCGTACGGGCCGATCTGGTCGACGGCGACGGCGGAACCGTCGGGCCAGCCCAGGTCGTAGCCGTCGGCCGCACCGGTGTCGGAACCCCGGCGGGTGAGCGTGCCACCGCCGGGCAGTCGCGTGCGCCCCGGGGACGGCACCCGGACGGCGTCGTCGACGCGTACCTCGGTAGCGCCGTCGACCAGGGTGAGGGCCACCCGGTGCGCGCCGATCCGCACGGCGACCGCCGTGTTGACCGACACCGTCCGCGAGTCCCCCATCGGGCCCTGCCGGACCTGGACCGCGAGCGGCTCCCCCGCCGTCGCGTCGACCAGCACGAACTCGCCGACGGCCTGGAAGTCGTAGTAGTGCCGGTCGAAGGTCACCAGGTGCGGGTCGCCGTTGCTGCCGCCGCAGTCCGCCCCGTCCTCGCAGAGCTTGACCGGCCCCTTCGGCGGTGGGGTCTTCTTCGCGGGTTTCCTGCACTCGTCGAAGCTCTTCGGCAGGGCCTTGCCGTCGTACTCGATGCGCGGCGGCAGGCCCTTGGCCGCCCGGTACCTGTTCTCCGCCAGGGTCGCCTTGACCTCGGCCGCCTTGATCCCGGTGCCCCCGCAGTCCCCCTTCGGCACCGTGTCGCGGGAGATGTCGTCGGAGTGGTTCAGCTCGTGGTACAGCGCCGCGCAGGGATCCCGGGCCACACCGTCGCCGTACGGCTCGACCGAGGTCGGGTTCCAGGCCACCGTCGACGAGCCCTTGCCGTCCTTGCTGTCCGGGGTCTCGAAGGAGCCCGACGCGCCGGGGGTGGGGACGATCCGCACCCGGGGTGTCCCGGCGTCCCTGAGCCGGGGCAGGATGCCCGCCGGGTCGCCGCCGGCCGCCGCGAACCCCTGGAGGCAGCCGGCGACCGCGGCCGGGAAGTCGACGCCGCTGACCGGTACCCCGGAGGTGGGGTCCACCTGGTAGTCCGCCCGGGCCGGTCGGCCGGTGCCACCCACGACCGTCCCGACGCCGACGAGCACCAGGGCCACCGTCACGGCGGCCGGGCGGCGGCGACCGCGCCGCAGCAGCACCGCCGACGCGCCGACGACCAGCACCAGCACCCCACCGCCGAGCAGCCAGCGCCACCAGCGCTGAGCAGCCGGGGTGCCGTCACCGACGGTGAAGCTGACGGTCCGCAGCGCCGTCGCCCCCGTGCAGGTGTCGTCGAGCCCGGTCACCGGCAGTGCCGTGTAGGCCGCCGTCACCTCGTAGCGTCCGGGTGCCCCGACCGGCCAGCGGGTGTCCAGCCCACCGCCGTCCGGGGTCGCCGCCACCGACCGCAGCACCACGGCACCGGCGTCGGCACCGTCCTGCGTCCGGACGCTGACCAGCGACACGGTCGCCGTGCCCCCGGGCTCCACGGTCGCCGGGCCGGCGGTGGCGGCGGCCGCGATGCCGTCGCCGTAGAAGCTGCGGCCCAGGGCCGGGACCAGGTCCTGCCCGTCCCGGCGGACCGAGGTCACCCGCACCGTGCCGTCGGCCACCGTGGCCAGCGCGCAGGTCGCGCCGGTGGCGTTGGTGACCGCGAGGGTCAGCCGGATCGGCTCGCCCGGCAGGTACCGGGGCGCGACCGTCCGCAGCTCCAGCCCGAGACCCGCACCGGCCGGCCCGGCGTGGGCCGGGGCCGGGGCCGACCCCGACGCCAGCGCCGCCACGAGGACGACGAGCCCGCCGCCGAGTCGCACGATCACCGTCATGGCCGGCACTCTAGGGCCGGGGTTCCCGGTACCGCCCGCGACTGTCGCGGATCGGTCGCCGCCGCGGTGTCCGGACCCCGGTCCGCCGGTCGTCCACCGGCTCGGCAGGCCGTCCACCCGCGCCCGGCGGCCGTCCACCCGCTCGCGACCGCCCCGCCGGCCCGCGACGGTTACCCGGCGACGACCTCGCGCAGCCGGGCGGCGAAGCCGGCCGGGTCGTCGGCGAAGCCCAGGTGCCCGCCGGGGAACATGGTGGGCGACACCCCCAGCGCGGCGGCCAACGCCCGGGAACTGCGGTCGCACAGCTCCCCGGCCGAATCCGCGCCGAGGCCGACCAGCACCCGGGTCGGGCCGTCGCGCAGCGCGGCGACGTCCGGCTCGTAGCGGGTCGTGCCCTGGAGGGTGTGCAGGTACTGGTAGCGCTCGTCGGCGGCGTCCTGCGGGTCCGGCGTGTGACCGAACATCCCCTGGACCACCTCCTCCGGCATGGTGATGTTCGCGTTGGCGAGGAACAGACGCCACGCGCCCAGCCGGTCCCCGCGCCGGTAGGTCGCGACCATCTCGTCCTCCCGGGCGAGGAGTTCGGCCCGGTCGTCGAGCAGGAGCAGCAACGGCGGTTCGTGGGCGATCACGGTGTGCGCCGCCTGCGGGTGGTGCTGGGCCAGCGCCAGCACGGTGACCGCGCCACCGCTGGAGCCGAGCACCGTCGCCGGCCCCGCGTCGAGGTGGGCGAGCAGCCGGGCCAGGTCGTCGGCGCGCAGCGCGGGCGTGGAGTCCTGCTCGGGGTCGTGCAGCCGGCTGTGGCGGATACCCCGCGGGTCGGTGGTGAGCACGGTGTGGTCGGTGGCGAGCAGGTCGGCCAGCGGGCCGAAGGCCCGCGCGTCCATCGGGGCGGCGACCAGCGCCAGCAGCGGGCCACTGCCGCGTACCTCGAAGTACAGCGTGCCGTCCGGGACGTCGAGGGTGGCGGTGGTCACTGGCGTCGTGGTGGGACTGCTCATCTCGGGGTCCTCCGGGTGTCCAGGTGTGGTGCTTGCCCGGTACAGACTCCCCGCGGGCGGCGGAATCGTCGGTCGCGCGGATTATTCTCGCCGGCATGGCGACCGACGACCACCACGTGACGCTGACCCGTGCCCGGGGCGGGGACGACGCCGCGTTCTCCGCGCTGGTCGGGCCGCTGCGGGCGGAGCTGCACGCCCACTGCTACCGGATGCTCGGCTCGCCGTTCGACGCCGACGACGCGGTGCAGGAGGCGCTGCTGCGGGCCTGGCGGGCACTGCCCCGGTTCGAGGGACGCAGTTCGCTGCGGACCTGGCTCTACACCGTGGCCACCCGGACCTGCCTGGACCTGGCCGCCGGCCGGGGCCGGCGGGCGTTGCCGGTCGACCTGGGACCGGCCAGCGCGCACGCCGTGCCGGACAGCGCCGCCGCCGGGCACGTCCGGTGGCTCGGCCCGTACCCGGATGCCGCCGTGGCCGCCGGCCCGGCCGCCCCGGACGCTCGCTACGAGCAGCGGGAGGCCGTCGAGCTGGCGTTCGTCGCCGCGCTGCAACACCTGCCCGGCAACCAGCGCGCCGCCCTGCTGCTGTTCGACGTGCTCGGTTTCACCGCCGCCGAGATCGCCGCCATGATGGGCACCTCCGCCGCCTCGGTCAACTCGGCGCTGGCGCGGGCCCGCCGGGTCGTCGCCGACCGGGTGCCAGCCCACAGCCAGCAGCGGACCCGGCGGGCGCTCGGCGACACCCGGCTACGGGCGGTCGCCGCCGGCTACGCCACCGCGCTGGAGAACGGTGACGCCGACGCCCTGGTCGCCCTGCTCACCGAGGACGTCACCTGGGCGATGCCGCCGCTGCCGCACTGGTACGCCGGCCTCGACGCGGTGCTGGACTTCGCGCGGGCGATGCCGTTGGGCAGCTGCGGCGGGTGGCGGCACGTGCCGGTGGCCGCCAACGGCCAACCGGCGGTGGCCAACTACCTGCGCGCGGGCGACACCGGCCCGTACCTGCCCTGGTCGATCACGGTGTTGACGGTGCGTGACGGGCGGATCGCCCAGCTCACGTCGTTCCTCGACGGCGCGCTGTTCCCGGCGTTCGGCCTGCCGGCCACCCGCTGACGGCCGGTGGGCGTGACTTGCACCCACCGGCCGGCGCGTCGGTCCGCTCAGGCTAGCGGCGTAGTGAGGGTGTACGAGGCGTCCCCGGCGAAGGTGCTGCCGGCGGCGTACGGGTCGACCCGCAGCACGTAGTCGTAGTGCCGCAGGTAGCGGCCCGGATGGTTCCACGACTCGAAGGAGTAGCTGCCGCCCCCGGCCAGTCCGGTGCGGCTGCAGAAGGTGGCGTCCCCGGCGAACACGGCGCTGCCGTCGTTGCCGGCGAGCCGGATCGAGAAGTCCCAGTGCCGCAGATAGGAGCCGTTGCCCGCGCGGAACGAGTAGCAGGAGGCGTTGGCGAGCCCGGGGACGATCTGGAAGGTGGCGTCCTGCCGGTCGCCGAGTGGGCTGCCACCGGTGAGCACGTCGATGCGGGCGACGTTGTCGCGGTGGCGGACGTACCGGTCGGGGAAGTTCGCCGAGCGCAGCGAGCGGTTGCCGGTGGGCGGGGCGGAGCTGTCGCCGACGCTCTCCCGCAGCACGGTGAAGTGCCGCACCGTGCCGGACAGGCCGGCCAGTTCGGTCTTGCCGGTGAAGCCGTACAGGTCGCTGCTGTCGGCGGAGTAGTACCGGCCGGCGCCGTACTGGTCGAAGTAGATGCGCCAGCGGTTGTCGGGCAGCCGGACCAGGGCGGGGCCTTCCAGGCCCGCCCCCCAACCGGCCCAGTTGCCGGTGCCGACCCAACTCCACGGGCCGGTCAACGCGGTGGCGGTGGCGTGCTCGATGTACTTGGTGGTCTCGTTCTTCATGAAGTTGTGGTAGGTGTTGCCGACCTTGACGATGAAGCTGTCGATGTGGTTGGTGCCGATGCCGTTGAGCGCGGCCGGGGCGCTCCACGCCGACAGCGCGGAGTTCGTCGCGGTGATCCGGTACGGCTGGAACTGCCCGGCCGTGCCGGTCTGGGACACCGAGACCACGATGTGCACGCTGCCGTCGCTGTCGACGAACCACTCGGGCGCCCAGGTGCTGCCGTTGGCGGGGGCGACGCCGATGGTGACGTTGCGTTGGAACGTCCAGCTCAGGTAGTCGCTGCTGCGGGCGATGCCGATGGTGTTGCCGGTCCAGCCGGTGGTGTAGACCAGGTAGTAGTAGCCGTCGGTGTGCCGGATGACGCTCGGGTCGCGGACCAGCCCGGACGGCGGGGTGTAGGCGTTGGCCCGCTGGAGGGTGAACCGGGTGGCGTCGGCCGAGTCGTAGACGTACATGTTGGACTCGCTGCTGTTGGTGAACGCGGTCATCAGGTAGTGCGGGACCGGCCCGGCGGCGTTGGCCCGCGCGGGTACGGCCACCAGCAGGCCACCGAGTACGCAGAGCACCGCCGCCAGAGCGGCGTGGCGGAGACGTCCCATCGACACACCCTTCCACATAGATCGACGTACGTCATTCTGCCCTGTTGCCGGGGCTTTTCGTAGGTGTTGCGGGCCGTGCCCTCGGGCACCCACCCGGAGGGCTTCCCCACGGCGCTACGTGCGGGGTGCGAGGACCTGCACGGGGACGGGATGCGTGAGATGGGTACCGTCGCCGAGCTGGAAGAAGTCGTTGTGGCCCCAGGCAGCCACGGTGTAGTCGGGTTGCAGAGCGAGGCTGTACCACACCCCGGCGGAGACGGCTCTGATCAGGACGAGATACCGCGTGCACGGAGCGGTCTGGCCCACCGCGCAGACCCGCACCGGGGTGGAGCGGCTGACGAAGGTGCCGTCGCCGAGCCCGCCCGCACGGTTGTCGCCCCAGGTGAGCACGCCACCGCTACTCAACTGCGCCATGCTGTGCGACTCGCCGGCCGCGATCTGCCGGACACCGAAGAGGAACCGGGTGCAGGGCGCGGTCTCCCCCGGGGCGCACACCCGCACCGGTGTCGTCCGGTCGACGGTGGTGCCGTCGCCGAGCTGCCCGTCGGTGTTCATGCCCCAGACGGCCGGGCTACCGTCGCCGCGCAGCGCCATGCTGTGGAAGCCGGCGGCCACGGTGTTCACCGCGGTGAGGAACCGCTGGCAGGGTGCCGTCTGCCCCAGCGCGCACACCCGCACCGGGACGGCACGGTTGAGGGTGCTGCCGTCGCCGAGCTGCCCCTGGCCGTTCCAGCCCCAGGCGACAGCCGACGCGTTGTCCACCACCGCCAGGCTGTGCGCGGCACCGGCCGCGACGGATCTGACCCCGCTCAGGAACCTCGTGCAGCGGGCGCTCTCGCCCACCGCACAGACCTGGACCGGAACGGGACGGTAGATGCCGGTGCCGTCACCGAGGCGACCCACATAGTTCGAGCCCCAGGCCAGGGCCAGCCCCGTGTCCGTCGCCGCCAGATTGTGGAACGTCCCGGCCGAGATGGACCGGATCCCGTGCAGGAACTGGCTACAGGGAGCCGTCTGCCCCACCGCGCACACCCGGACCGGGACGGTACGGTTGATGGTGGTGCCGTCACCGAGTTGGCTCTCGGTGTTCAATCCCCAGGAGACGACGGTACGGTCCCGGAGCAAGGCCAGGCTGTGGAAGTCGCCGGCCCGGACGGCGACCACGTCGGTGAGGAACCGGGTGCACGGTGCGGTCTGGCCGACGGCGCACACCCGTACCGGAGTGGAACGGCTGACGGTGGTGCCGTCCCCGAGGACGCCCCCGACGTTCGCGCCCCAGGCGACGACGGTGCCGTCCGAGCGCAGGGCGAGACTGTGCCAGTATCCGGCGGCGACAGCCGTCACCGAGCCGAGTTCACCCGCAGCCGCCCGCGACGGGACGGGCCGCGCCGACGCGGAGATGACGGTGCGGTCGGGTGGCGGGCCGTTCGCGTGTCCGACGGAGGCGCCACCGACCGCCGGAGCCATGGCCAGCACCACCACGGCGGCGGCCCGGACCGGTCGGAGGGACCGGCCCGGCACCGCGATCGGCGGACGCGACGACCGTCCACGGAGTTGGCTGACCATCTGACCTCCCAGCGGGGGACGGCGGTGGGCTCGTGGCTGGCCGGCAGCGCCGGAACGGACCGCGTCGATCCGCCCGGAGGTGGCGTGTCCGGCAAGGGCGTCCGCGCCCCTACCGGAAGCCGAAGAATCATCAGAAATAGTGGAATCAGAATGAGCGAAAAATGGGTTTTCCTCGTCTCGAGCCAATCTTCCGCCAGCCGATTCCAGGAATATAGCCGGTGCGACGGTTGCGGGACGGGCGATCAGTCCAGGATCGCCGTCGCCTCGACCTCGACCAGTACGTCGGGCTCGAACAGGTAGTCGACGCCGATGAGCGACGACGGAGGCAGCGGCTGCGGCAGGCCGAGTTCGCCGGCGACGTCCTCGACGCCGGCCAGGAAGTCGCCGATCCGCTCCGGCGACCAGTTGGTCACGTAGAACGTCAGGCGGACGACGTCGGCGAAGCTCGCGCCGGCGCCGCCGAGGCCGCGCCCGGTGTTGCGCAGCGCCTGGGCGACCTGACCCCGCAGGTCACCTCCCGCGACGGGTCGGCCTGCCTCGTCCCGGCTGATCTGGCCGGCGACGTAGACGTGGCGCGACCCCGACGCGACCGCGACGTGGTGATAGGGGACGGGCTGCGTCATGCCCTGCGGGGAGAAGAACTGGACACCCATCGGTTTCCTTCCTCGTGGTGGCTCACACCTTTTTCAGTAGCTCATGGATACCTGGTGCCTGGAGGAAACTTCAACGAGACTAGGTGTCATGGCAGATACCGACCCCCTCGCGGCAGAACGCCTCCAGATCACCCCACCGCACCGGGAACTCCTGGACCAGGTCCTCGACAAGTGGTCCCTGGAGGTGCTGAACCAGCTCTGCGAACGCCCGTCCCGGTTCAACGAGCTGCGCCATGCCATCCCCACCGTGTCGCAGAAGTCGCTGAGCGCCACCCTGCGCCGACTCGAACGCAACGGCATCGTCGCCCGGCACGTCCTCTCCTCACGACCGGTCGCCGTCGAGTACCGCATCACCACGCTGGGCAAGACCCTCCGGCACCCGGTCGACGTGCTCCTCGACTGGGCAGGTCGGCACCTGCCCGCCATCGAGGCCGCCCGCCGGTCGTACGACGAGGCCGGGTGAGGTCACCGAGGTCCCGCCGCCCCTCCCCTACCCCACCCTCGCCCGCACCTCGCGGTGCCGGGCGCCAGCGCGAACCCCGCCCGACGTCACACCGACGCGGCCCGCCGGCTGTCGCGGTGCTCGCGGTCGGCGCTGCGGGCACGGGCCACCAACCGCCTCACCTCGTCGGCGGTCGCCGGGCCGGGGTTGGCCACGCTCACCCAGCCCTGCACGGCGTAGACCGGGTGTGGCATCAGTCGGTCCGTCCCGGCGAAGTCGAGCGTGTCGCGGTGCGCGGCGAACTCCTCCGGGCCGTAGCCGAACAGGTTCCGGAACTCGGCCCGCCCCACCTCGACGTTGAGCCGGTACCGGCCGTGCCCGGACAGACGGGACAGCTCGTCGAAGTCCGGGACGTCGTGCAGGACAATCGTGGCGAACGGTCGCCTCCGGTCCTCTCCGGTGAAGAAGAACCGGTCCCCCAGGTGTGGGGCGGCAGGTCGGAGCCCGACGGAATCCGGGTCTCGGTCACCCCGGGGAGGCCGGCGATCCGGGCCGCGTCTGCCGTGCCGGGCGCGGAGCCGACGTGCAGGATCGCGTCGCAGGTCTCGATCGTGGTGGTGTCGAGCGGGGAGTGCGGTTGGTGTCCGTCCTGATCAGCAGCCGGGCTGCGGGTGCAGCCGACCCCGCGCGGGGGCACGAGGCACGGGATCGGGCGGCTTCGGCAAGCGCGAGGTGCGCGGTCGGGGCTTCGTCGGAGTGAATCGGCAGTAGCGGCGGTGGGGCCGACCGGCGTCCTCGTGCCCGGCTGGGTCCTTCCAGTAGCTCTCCACCTACCCGGCCCGCTCCAGGCGGGCCAGGATCGGATGCAGACTGCCGGACTTCAGCACCGTCTCGCCGGCGAGGGATATGGATCGAGTGCGGTGGCACCCGTCTGACGCGACCGATGCCGTATGGGCGTTCGTCGATTCGATGCCGCCGTCGCCGCAGTGCATGGGCGTCACGCGACCCACCTCGGAGGCCACGATCCGATGGGCCACCATCGCCGGCACGCTCGCCCGCCTCACCCGAGGCGGACCCGCCACCCGCCAACAACGCCGCATCCTTAACGCGCCCGACTGACATACATGCAAAACGCCTCTCAGATGCTCCCTACCGGTGCAGCAGACCCGCCCCATGCACTTTAGGCTCCTTTCGCCAGATAGACGCGACGTCCCGAGCCTCCCGGCCATTCAGCACCCGGTGAGCCCACAAAGATGTACGGTTCGATGGTAACCGGACCATCCTGGAGAGCCTCCAACTCAAACACTAAATCTTCGACATCCTCATCCACACGTTGACTACGTTCGCGCACGGCAATGTATAGGTTTATACGTTCGGACTTGACATCAAATGAGATAGCTTGCATTTCTGGCGAGATAAGGCCGAGCGCCGCTTGGACGACGTCAATGACCAACCTATTCTCACGCTCGAGAGATATTTCCAACTTCCCATCCTTTCTAGGGCGTCCAGTTCGGATTAATCGGAACAACACTGGGACTCTTCGTCCCCTTGATCATAAATACATTCGTAGGTTGATCAAGAAAGCCAGCTCCTGGATTGTTGTTATAGCCTGTCACACTATCGTAGCGAACAACAATATTTCCGTTGCTCATATGCCTCAGCACCGTCGCGTCGCCACTGTGGTAAGCATCCAGCACACGTTGGGCGTCCGCGTGGCTACTAAAGTAGCTCTTACCAGTGTTGGCATGTAAGGGATCTCCCTGAACATGCCGCCCCTGCTTTTGGCGACTGATGGTTGCGGAGACACACGGGATTGGTCCCGAATTGTGCACGAGCAACGGCACTTTTCCGACGAAAACAAAGTACGTATGGATGGAGTTTACGGTGAGGTTGTAGGCAAGGGTTGTTTGGGTTGAGGAGGGCAGGATGCCACCGACGGGGTGGAGTCCGTTGGGGCTGAGGACGAGATTACCGGGGCCGAGTTGGTCGGCCCGCTGCCACTGGCGGTCGGTGTGGTTCCAGAAGGGGTGGTCCTCGGTGGTGGTGAGGCGCGCTCCCCCGACCTCTAGGTCGATCAGTTCGTCTGGATGAATCCATACGTGCTCTACACGCCGCGGGCCTTGAATGCCGGACTCTGGGTCCGCAGCGAGCACTTCGTCACCTGGCTGCACCTCGTCCAAGCGTTTGGCGCTGCCATCAGCCATCAGTACTTTGGTATCTCCGCTGAAGCTCATACAGCCGCCAGATCCACCGCTCGGTCCAGCGCCAGTTTGACCGCGTCCCAGTTTCCCGGCAAGGCCGAGCATCGGCATCAAATCGTCCATCGGAAGGGTGGCTGCCATAAAGTCGAAATGACTGCCCCAGAGTTCCTTTACCCACTTCCCACAACCGCCAGGGTTACCCATGTCGTAACAGATGCTCATCGCGAGTTCACGCTCATCTGAGAGCACGAGTTCGAAGCTTGATACGCCTTGGCTGAACTTCTCGCCGCGCTGCTCGTTCCAGCGGCGGGTGAATTCTTCCAATGGCACCGTGACAGGGACTCGGATCACGTGGCCGAGAATGCGAGGGTCATTTCGTCGGGTAGGGGCGGTGCCCTTGCGGCCGTTGCGCTTTCCCCAACGCTCGTTCTCCGGGGTGCCGCAGCCGCCTGGGCATCCCTTGGTGGGGCTGTAGCCGTAGCAGTCGAATTCGCGGCAGTCCGCCGGGATCAGTCCACTCGGGTCGCTGGTGGTGACGGGTGAGTTGTTGGCGTACGCGTAGCCGTTCCACTGCTGCGGGTCGGCGAGGTCCTGCAGTGGGTCGAGGGAGATGAAGCGGCCGAGGGTGGGGTCGTAGTTGCGGGCGCCGACCTGCGTCAACCCGGTGTTGGTGTTGCGGGGCTGGTTGAGGAAGCCCCGGTTGTCCGGGGTGGTGATGGTGGCGCCGCGGGGGTCGCCGTACGGGGTGTACTGGCGCCAGGTAGGGACCTGGGCGGTGTTGTTGAGGTAGAGGCTCGGAGTGCCCTGGTGGTCGGGGATGGTGTAGCCGTAGCTGGTGCCGGTTCCGGTGCGGATCGCGGTCGCACCGCTGGGGAGTGGGTGGTACCGCACGCCGCTCAGGGTCTGGGTGCCGGTGTTGAGGGTGATCTGCTGCCCGGGGAGATAGAGGGTGCTGGTTCCGGGGTCCTTCTGGATGAGCAGGTTGCCGTCGGCGTCGTACAGGAAGGAACTGTCGCCGTCCGTGCCGCCGGTGACGGCCGTGAGCTCGCCGGTGTCGTCCCAGCTCAGGGTCTGGTTGCCCTGACCCGCGCTGCGGGTGGCCATGTTGCCGGACTTGTCGTACGTGTACGAGGTGGCACCGGTCAGGCCGCCGCTGGTTGCCGTACTGGTCAGGGTGTGCGGCTGCCCCTTGCTGTTGCCGTCATAGGCATAGGTGGTGGTGATGTCCGTGCCACCAGTGAGCGAGTACTGCTTCTGGTTCTGACGGTTACCGAGGGTGTCTACCGTCCACTCGGTCCAGTAGGCGCTGGCGGGGCTGATGCCGCTGCCGACCATGCCGCGGTTGCTGCCGCTCGGCGCGAGGGCGCAATTGTCGGTGGCGGTCCAGGCGGAGGTGAGCTGGCGAAGCGCGTCGTACCGGTAGCACTGGGTCTCTGCTGTGGTAGCCGGCTCGTAGCGGGTGTCGACCTGCTTGGTGATGTTGCCGAACAGGTCGTACTCGTATTCCTTCTGTGCGACGTCCTTGGTAGTGGTGGTGGTTTTGGTGATCTTCTGGGTCTTCAGCCGGCTGTTGTGGTCGTCATAGGTGTTGATGACGGTGGCCTGGCTGCTGCTCGCGTTGATCCGGCCGCCGGTCACCCGACCCCAGGCGTCGTAATAGGTGGCGTTCGCGTAGGTGGCGAGCAGACTACCGGCCGTGGTCGGCAGTTCCAGGGCACCGGTGTAGGCGTAGGTGACGGTCTCGGAGGGGAGTCCGCCCTTGGCCGGGAAGCCGTTGCTGTACGGCTGCCCGGTCACCCCGAGATAGCCATGACCGAAGGTGTACGTGTTGCCGAGCAGCCCTTCGACCGCGGGAATGGTGATGGTCTCGCCGGTGGACGCGCCGAAGGCGTTGAAGCCGTTGTACTGGGTGATGTAGGCGGCGTTGTTGCGGTGGGCCGTGACCGTGGTCAGCTTGCCTATCGGGTTGGTCATGTTGGCGACTGCGCCGTTGTCGTTGTCGTACTCCCAGGAGGCGAGTCTGTTCGACGACGACTGACCGGACAGGGGTGCGGCGAAGGTGCCGGTCTTGCGGTTGACCGAGTCGTAGGTGAACGAGACGGTCTTGGTGCGAGCATCCGTGGTCTGGGTGAGGTTGCCGGCGCCGTCGTACTTCATGGTGCTGGTGCCGGCGTCCGGGTCGGTCTTCTCGATCACCTGGGCGAGCAGGTCGTACCGGCTGCTCCAGGTGGTCCCGGCGGCGTTGGTGAGGCTGGCCTGGTTGCCGCGTGCGTCATAGCCGTAGCTGGTGGCGGTGGTGGTGCCGCCGGTGAGGTAGTACGTCCCGGTGAAGGAGTTCGACGGGGTGACCAGGATCGGGGTCGTCGTGTACTGGAGAACCTTGTCGGTGCGGCCCGTCGGGTCGGTCACGGTCGAGGTGGTGGTGCCTCCCGCAGGGGGGATGACTGTGGTGCGGTCGCCGTTGTAGATGGTTCGGGTTGCAGAGACGACCTGGTTGTCCCGGGCGTTCTGGACCAGGATCGCCCGACCTGCTCCGTCATAGGTGTTGAAGGTCTGGTGGTAGACCGTCTTGCCGAGATTGGTCGCCGACACGGGCGTGGTTGCGGGGTTGTTGGCCTCGTCCCACCAGCCGTCGTACGTGGCGCGTACCCAGCCCCGGGTGTCGTAGAAGGTGTCAGCGATCATGCGACCGCCGGCCGGGCTGGTGCTCTGGGTCTGGCGCACCCTCATCTGTGCGTCGTAGATGGTCGTCGAGGTGGCGTAACCGCCGGCGTTGTTGAGTGTCTCGGTGGTGGTGGCGGTGGGTCCGGTCTTCTGGACGGTGTAGGTGTAGCGGTGATGGGGTGGGTTACTGGTCGCACGTCCGGCCACCCACACGGCTTTGACCCGGCCGAGGGCGTCGTACTGTCGACGGGTCGACACGAGGTTGGCGTCGGTCGAGACCGTGGTCAGGTTGCGCATCGGGGTGACCGTCGTCGACGAGACGTGGTCCTTGGCGTTCTTGGTGGTCACGCCGGTGGTGAGGCCGACGGCGTTGTCCGTGTACATGGTGGTGGACTTGTTGCCGTTCCCGTCGTACATCGCGGTGGTTCTGCCGTATGCGTCGAACTCCGCGCGGTCGGTGGTCTGGTAGACGTAGGCACCGCCGACGTAGTCGGAGGCCTTACGGACCATGGTCACGTTGCCCTTGGTCGGAGCGGCGGCCTGGGGAAACGTCGTGGCGAAGGTCGGATCGTCGTAGTAGGTACGCACGTGGGAGACGACCTGGGCGGGCCGGTTGACGGTGGCCGGTGCGGTCAGGGTGTTGATGCTGCCGGGCACCGACGCCGGCGAGCCTGGGGTGAAGCCGCCGCAGGCCACGGCGACCGTCTCGACCTGGCTGATCAGCCCGACGATGTTCAGGCTGGTGTTGGCCGGTGCGTACGTGGTGGTGGTGCACTGGTCGTAGGCGGCGTTGACCGGCACCGTGTGGTCGTAGGAGTACTTCAGCATGCCGAAGGTGGGCGAGCTGGCCGACGTGTCGTAGGTGTTGTCGGTCTGGCTGTAGCGCCAGGTGGTCGTGCCGGTGCTGGTCATGGCCTGCCGGGTCCAGGTCTGGACCGGTCCCATCTTGTTCGCCGTCAGGTCGGGCAGCCCGGTCCTGCTCCGCGTGGCGCTGGCCCCGGAGACCCAGTACGAGGTGACCGTCGAGGTTTCGACGGGTCCTCCGTCACCCCGGTATGTCGTGGCTTCCAGCTCCCGGCCGGCCAGCTGGTCGATGTCCTCGTGGGGGCCACCTGCGGAGTCGGTGACGTTGACGACGGTGGTGTTGTTGTTCCGGGACATGCCGCGGTAGTAGCTGGTGGTCGTGAGGGTGCGCGGGTCGTTGGTGGCGTCGCCGTTGCGGGTCTCGACCTTGCCGTAGCCGCGGAACTGGCCGTAGGTGCGGTACTTCGACTTAACGACCTCGTTGTCGTCGTAGTGCCAGGCGGCACCTCCGACGTACGTGTAGCTGGTTGCGGTCGCCGGTGCTCCGCCCGTCGGGTCGGTGGCGGTGACCCTGGTGACAGCGTACTTGTGGAACCAGTCGGGAGTGGGATCGGAGTAGCCGTCAGGGGTCCAGTAGACCGGGTAACAGGACTTGGTGTTCGTCGAAGGGCTGACACTGACCGGGGCCGTGCAGGGCTCTGGCAGTTCGTAGCTGACGGTGATGACGGAGCCGGTCTCGGTGGTCACCGTCTCGAGGCGTTGCCGGAAGAAGGAGGGAAGGCCGCCCGCGGTGTCGACCCGGTTCGGCAGTTTCACTCCGGTGAACGACACGGAAGGCAGCGTGATCGGTGCGGTCGAGCCACCCGAGGTGGTGTCGTGACCGGTGCGGGTGATGGAACTCAGCCACAGCGTGGGGGCCGTACCGTCGAGGGTCAGCGGCATGGCGTGGGTCAGGGCGTACGAGTCCACCGGCTGGTAGGTCGCGGCTGCCGTGTCGTACTGCTGCGTCTCGACGGAGGTGAGTCGGACGGTGGAGAAGAACGAGGGGCTCCAGGACTTGCAGTCGGTGCCCTCGTTGCAGATCAGGTCGAACGGGACGTCCTGCCAGTTGGCCTTGGTGCTCTCGTTCAACGGATTGCAGGTGCCCGAGAGGCACCTGCCGCCGGTGTTGAAGACGACCCGGTTCGGGACGGTGCCGTAGGCGTTGCCGTCGGTGAAGCCGTAGTCGATGCGTGCCAGCCAACTGTCCCGGATGTAGGAGACGTCCGTGACGCCCTCGTTGCGGCCGTAGTAGTTGGCCGCCTGGTTGTAGTAGTAGGCCATGGCGTTGCCGCGGACGTCCTTGACGTAGTCGAGGTTCCACCGATAGGCCATGGTGCACACCGACGACGAGAAGCCAGTCGACTTGTAGCAGGGACCGTCAGCGTGCGGCGAGTACACCGGAGTGTGGTCCACCGACTTGGTTTCCGGCTTGTTGGTGGACCATCCCGGCAGCCGGTTGCGGCCGAACTCGTAGACGGTGCCGTCCGGTTCCGTCACCCGCCAGTAGTCGTGGTTGTAGGTGCCGCTGCCGGATTCGAAGTCGGTCACCTGCTTGATGACCGACCCGTTGTCGTTCTGGAGTTTCCAGGTCTGCTTCCCGGAGTCCCAGATCATCGACGTAGACGAGCCGTTGAGTGACAGGGTAAGGATCGGTCCGGTGTAGCAGCGGTCATACGTCTTCTTCGGCGACGGAGTGCCGCCCGGGTCATCCTGGCAGGAGACGAAGGTCTGCTCCACATAGCTGCGCGGCGTCGACCAACCGTCACCCACCCAGGAGGCCTGCGCACTGGTGGCGACCGTCTGTCCGTCCACCGCGCTGGAGTCGTAGGACAGCGCCAGCTGCGGTGCCAGCTTCGACCGTGTCGGTGGCACCGTCAACGGGTACGAGTAGCTGAACGAGCCGGTGCTGCCACCTGCGTTCCAGGAACCGGACGGCTTCAGATCCGTCGCCGCGTAGGTGCCACCCTCCCCACCTTCCTCACCCGCGCCGGCAAGCGCAGCGAGCACGGTCGTGGCGGGGGCGGCAACGCTCGTCTGACGGTCGACACCGCCCACCGTGATCTCTGCCGAGACCGTTCTGGTCTTTGCGTCGTTGCGTGACAGCAGCGGCTGGACGGAACGGCAGTCCGCCTGTTGCGGGGAGGTAAGCACGCAGGCGGGAAGCTTGACCAGCTTGAGCCTGGAGCCGTAGTTACCGCCGTACGCCTCGGCGAAGTCGGCGTAGTCGACACCGACGCGTATGACTCCGGAGCTGGTCGCATTCGGCGTGGAGACGGTCAGTAGCACCCCGTTGACACCCGCAGCCTCGGTGGCGGCCCGGTCGAGCACGCGTAGGCCGAGGCGAGGAGGCCCAGCGTACGGATGCTCACGCTGCGGGGCGGGTTGCACCCAGATCGGGGTTCCGGTAGCCCTCGCCTTACCGGACGCACCACCGCGTGCACCGGCTGGCGCCACCTCGACCTCGACAGCGGCGGCCTTCGGCCAGGTGGTCCGCGTCGGTCGGGAGTTGGCTTTCGCGGCGTCCCGGGGGACTACGAATTTCGAGGTCAGAGGTTTGACTCCCGTGACGGACCGGCCAGGCGACGGGACGGGAGGACGAGCTGCGGCAGCGGCGGCCGTCGCGTCGTCAGGCGTTCCCACCAGCGTTCCGGCACCGAGCACCGCCCCCACAAAAAACGCGACGATCCTGCTGCGGCGCGTGAGCAACCGCGATCCCCCGTGTCTCACCATTGCCAACCCACCCTGCGCGACGACCGACAAAAAGACACGCAGGGTGTCGGATCGACCACCATGCGGCGGGATCAATGTTTCACGCCGCGCGGCCCCGAGAGGTAACGGAGACATAACGAAAGATCCCCACCACTCATCCAGACCTGTCGAAGAAAGGTCGAAAGGGACAGCACGGCGAGGGAAGACGTTTCCCCGAAGCAGTCGGGCTGGTTCACTGTGCCCGCCACCGGACATGCAGCAGCGTGTCCCCTGACACACGGGGAGTAATGTCTTGACGCCCGGAAACAGCCCCGCACGAAGGCCGCGCCTGCTCGCGTCCACAGTGGCAACCTGCCTGCTCACTGCGTCGTTCGCGGCCTGGTGCAGCCCGGCGGTCGGCTCGCCATCCAGGAAAGCAACCCCTGACCAGGCTGTTCCCGCAGCTATCGGTGTCGCTCAGGCGATCGTTGAGGCACAACGCACCGGCTCACCCGTCGAGGCAACCGCCGCCGGAACCTCGACGACCGTGGTGACGGCCCGCCCCGACGGGCAGATCCAACTCACCGAGCATGTGAAGCCGACCCGTACCCGGATCGACGGGCAGTGGAAGTCGTTGAACCCGGACCTCGTCCGACACGACGATGGCAGTATCACCGCAGCGGTCACCACGAACGAGGTGCGCCTCTCGCCTGGAGGAAACCAGACCTTGGCCGCGATGGTCTCCGGCGACCGCGCCCTCACGCTCGGCGCGCCTGCAACCCTGCCACCGCCGACGCTGTCCGGCGCTACGGCCACCTATCGACAGGTGCTCCCCGACGTAGACCTGACCGTCACGGTCAACGCGGAGGGGTCCTTCTCACACGTCTTCGTGGTCCACACCCCGGAAGCGGCCACCAACTCACGGCTCGCCGACCTGACCCTCAGCACCGAGAGCACCGGATTCACTCTCAGCGCCGACGCCGCCGGCAACATCGCCGGTCGAGACCGGTCCGGCAGTGCGGTCATCACCGCCGCCGCACCGGTGATGTGGGACTCCACCGTGGCGGATGCAGCCGGTCCGTCCGCCGATCGCCGCACCACGACCTCGTCCCCGGCAACTCCGGGCCGGAGTGCCCGCATCGCTCCCATCCGGGTGAAGGTTAAGCCGGGGAAACTCGTTCTCACTCCAGACCGTGCGCTGCTGGCCAGTCCGAAGACGGTCTACCCGGTCTACATCGACCCCACTTTCACCTGGACGCCGACCGGATCGAGCAAGGGGGGCTGGGCCACCATCTCGGCTCAGCACCAGTCGACCAACTACTGGAAGGACACGCCCGACCCGTACAAGCGGATGCAGGTGGGCAATTCCGGAGTGCAGCGTTCCAACACGCTCATCAACTTCTCCGTGCCCTACAGCACTCTGACCGGCGCCACCATCAACTCCGCACTCTTCAAGATCACCAACACCCTGTCGTGGAGTTGTACCGCGAAACGCGTGGACGTCCACGCTCCCTCCACGGTCCTCAGCTCCGGCAACGCGAAATGGGACTTCTGGGAGTCCCAGAGCGCCGGCCCGCTGGCCGCCAACAAGAGCTTCGCCTACGGATACAGCGGATGCGCCGCAAGCGGGGTCTCGTTCGACATCACCGGTCAGATCGCGAGTGACGTCACGGCGAAGAGGAGCACCCGCACGCTGTGGCTCAAGGCGTACAACGAGGCGAGCGACACCCAGAGTTGGAAGGAGTTCCTGGACACCAGCCCCACGTTGGAGATCCTCTACAACCACAAACCCAACACGCCCACGGGGCTCAGCACCTCACCGACCACCTCATGCGCCGCAGCCACCCCCACCGTCGTCGGCGACTCTGCGGTATCTCTGTACGCACCCGTGTCCGATCGCAACGGCGGCGTTCTTGGCGTCACCTTCAAGGTCACCCGGACCAGTGACGCTGCCAACGTCGCCAGCTCCAATCCGAGCACGCTCACCTACCCGTCGGGTAGCACCGCTGTGCTGGTGATTCCGCAGAGCACCTTGCGCACCTACTCGGGCTACACCGGACCGGGGACAGGGACCGCGACCAGTTTCTCCTGGCGGGTGCAGGCCACCGATTTCGGCGTCGCCGGGGACTGGTCAGTGACCTGCAAGTTCGTCTTTGACCCCACCCGCGCCGGCAAGCCCGAGGTGCAACTGACCTCCGCCGCGCCGACCATCGTCGGCCAAGCCGCCACCTTCGGCATCACCCCACCAAGCGGCGGTACCGCACCGAGCAGCTACAGCTATCAACTCAACAGCGCACCGCCCGTGGTGATCCCCGCGTCGACCGGAACCACTTCGATCACGCTCAAGCCCACCCGGTTCACCAACACGCTCGTCGTGACGAGCATCTCGGCCGGAGGCAACATCGGCGACACGGCGGTGAGAATCTTCAACTCCGATCCCGCAGCAACCGCCAATGACGCCGACATGACCGGCGACGGCAAGGCCGATCTGATCACCGTGGGCTCGGCCAACAACCTGCCAGCAGGCCTCTGGCTCGCAGAGAACAACGGCTCCATCAGCGTCAACCCCAACATCACCAACATCGGCACCCAAGGAACCGGCGTCGCCACCAACAGCACGTCTTCCGACTTCGATGGCAGCCAGGTGCTCACCGGCCACTTCTTCGACACCGGGCTACAGGACGTGCTGGTCTATCGTCCCACGAGCGGCGACGCCATCCTCCTGCACGCCAACGGCGACGGCTCGATCATCGAGTCACGGGGCGGCGATCAGCAGATCACCATTCCCCGCGAGGCATTCGCCGATGAGGCCGACACCTCCCCGATCCAGGTTGCCAACGCCGGAGACGGCCGGCAGACCGGATCACTCGTGCCCGACCTCATCGGCACCAGCGGCAACACCACCGGCGGCTACTACAGATCTTGAATGGTCAGGTTCGTCCGATGTGGCCTGTGTGGCGACGTTGGGTTGGGGTAGTTCGATGGGATGAGGTATCCCGATGGAGGTGGGTTGTCTGCGCGGGGGCGGGCGAAGCGTGAGGCGGTACGGCGGCAGGCTGCCGGGTGGTTCGCCGAGGATGTGTCGGTGCCGGAGATCGCGCGGAGGCTGCGGGTGTCGCGGACCGCGGTGTACGGGTGGCGTAAGCGGTGGCGGGCCGGTGGTGAACAGGCTCTGGCGTCGAAAGGGCCTGGCGGGTCGCGGTGTCGGCTGGACGAGGGGCGGCTGCGGCGGCTGGCTGACGCCCTGGACGAGGGGCCGGCGGCGCACGGGTTCGGCGTCGATCAGCGGTGGACCCTGGCCCGGGTGTCGGACCTGATCGCCCGGAAGTTCCACACCCGGTACACGTTGCGCGGGACGGCGAACATCATGTACCGGCTGGGCTGGTCGGTGCAGGTCCCCGCGCATCGTGCGGTCGAGCGTGACGAGGCCGCGATCATCACGTGGCGGCGGGAGACGTGGCCGGCGGGAAAACGGTAGCGGCGCAGCGGCAGGCGTGGCTGGTCTTCGAGGACGAGGCCGGTCAGACGTTGCGCCCACCGAAGGCCCGCACCTGGGGACCACGCGGGCACACACCCGTGGTCCCGGTGTCGGGCAAGGGCTCCGGCCGGGTCTCGATCGCCGGCCTGACCTGCTACCGGCCCGGCCAGCGGTCGCGGTTCATCTACCGCACGATCGTGCACCGCCGCCGCAAGAACGAGCGGCGCAGCTTCAGCGAACGCGACTACATCGCCCTCCTCGACGCCGCCCACCAACAACTCGACGGCCCGATCGTGCTGATCTGGGACAACCTCAACACCCACGTCAGCGCCGCCATGCGGCAGATGATCGACGCCCGGGACTGGCTGACCGTCATCCGACTACCCGCTTACGCCCCGGACCTGAATCCCACCGAGGCCGTGTGGTCCCACCTCAAACGCAGCATCGGCAACCTCGCCGTCACTGGCGTCGATCACCTCCAGGCGATCATCAAGAACCGTCTCAAGAGCATCCAGTACCGCACCGACCTACTCGACGGCTTCCTCGCTCACACCGGCCTGACACTCGAACCCGACACAACCTGACCATTCAAGATCTGTATCTCACCTACTACCCCACGGCAGCACCGGGCGGGTACCAGCAGGCCACCCGCACCACCGCCCTGACCCCCACCGGGGGTACCGACTGGAACAACTGGACGATCACCACCGCCCAGACCGCGACCGGCACCGCCATGTTCCTGTGGAACCGCTCCACCGGCGCCCTGCACCTCTGGAGCGATCTCACCTTCGATCTCGACACCGCCCAGCTGACGTATGTCAGCCGCACGTTGGCCACCGCCGATTGGAACAAAGGCACCGCCCTGGTCCTGCGAGCCGCCGACATCAACGGCGATGGCAACCCCGACCTGTGGACGACGGGAGCAAGCTCCGCAGTCACCGCCTGGCTGGTACGTACGAGCCCCAACCCCACGCCGATCGAAGCGCAGCCGACCCAGACACTGATCACTTCCCAACACACCTGGCTGTTCGACGAAGGCACCGACGGCGCGATCCCCGGTGCCACCGACTCCTCGGGTGGGAAGTCTCTGACCGCCACCGCCACGGGTGCCGTGTCCCGTAGCGGAGACATGTTCAGTCCCAGCCTGATGCTCAACATGGACTCGGCGACCGCCGCACCGAACACCGCCCTCCAGGGGGAGCTGTTCCGCAATGAACCACTGATCGACACCACCAAGTCGTTCAGTCTCTCCGTCTGGGTGAAACCCACCACCGCCGGCGGAGTCATCGTTTCCGAGGACGGAGCGAACACCTCACGCTTCATCCTCTGGAACAACACGAGCGACAACACCTGGCGCTTCGGTCTGGGCAACGCCGACAGCGGCTGGTCCTACACCCAGGTGGTGACTCCGGCCGGGACCGCACTCGGCGTCTGGACACACCTGGTCGCCACCTACAACGCGGAAACCCGAGCCATCTCGCTCTACGTCAACGGCGTACTCAAGGGCAGTACCGCCTTCACGGCGACCCCAAGCTGGCCGGGCACCGGCAAGTTCGTGGTCGGCAGATACAAGTACCAAGCCGCTCCGACCGCCTACTATGCCGGCAAGATCAGCAACCTGCAGGTATGGAAGCGTGCGCTCACCCCGACTCAGGCCGGCGCGAGCAATACCACCAAGACCGGCTCGCTCACACCGTTCGGGTCGACGACCTGGACACCGCCGGGAACCGGCACGACCGAAACGGAAACCTATGCCGTCGACACCGCCGCCAACCTCTGGAAGTACCGCAAGCAGGGCACGCAGCTGACCGATCCCCGCCTCATCTCCACCGGCTGGGACCAGTTCACTCCGTTCGGGATCGCCGACTTCAACCACGACGGCTTCCAGGACCTCATAGTCCGCGACGACACCACCTGCAACCTCCAGGTGTTCCTCGGAACCCCGGACGACATCAGCCCCCAGCCCACGTTCCTCGGCAACGGCTGGTGCAGCTACCGCCCCTTCGGAGTCGTCGACTGGAACAGAGACGGCTACCAGGACATCATCGCCGCAGGCGCGACCGGCGAGATGTGGAACTACCCCGGTGACCTGAAGGGGGGTCAGGCAACCCGGGTGCAACTCGGCACAGGCTGGTCCACCAACTACAGCACGTTCGGCATCGCCAACGTCGTCGGAGACAGCACACCCGACGTGTACGCCAGACTGACCAGCACCGGCATCCTCAACCTGTACGACTTCCCACCCAACAACGTCAGCCAGGTCGGCACCGGCTGGGGCAGCTTCACCTCATTCGGCCTCACCGATTTCAACCGTGACGGCAAACCCGACGTCATCGCCCGGGACAACTCCACCGGCACCGTATACCTCTACCCGGGCACCACCAACGGACTGCTCAGCGCGAGAACCCAGATCGCCACCGGCTGGTGAGATCATGGGTGTGGGCCGGGCCGACGATAGGGGGCCCGGCCCACACCGCTCCAGGTCGGCTCCACCCACAGGCGAGTCTCTCGCCGCAACAAGCGTCCGACCGCAGCGATCAGCCCCGGCCCCTACGACTTGACGGTGACCTGGTGATTCTCGCAGGCCGCAATGAGCCCGGGAACAACACGGGTCAAGGTGACCCGATCGAAGTGCTGTACCTCCTCACTACCGCGACGACTCTGCACCCGTTGCACCATGCCCACCGCAGTCACCCCCGCGGACTTCAGATCCTCATGAGCGGAACGCTGAAACAGCTCCGCCACCCGCTGCACCTCATCGGCAGGCGCAACCTGACCCTGCTCGACCCTCATCACGAACCCCGCCGATCGACACGCGGTCACCCCTGGGTCCTCGTCCTTCCGGTCAGCGAACTGCCAGTACGCCGCCGCGCCACCGCCTCCCAGAGCGAGCAGCACAAGAGACACCACCACCAGGCTGACCCAGCGGCGTCGCCGCCTCGGCACATCGGCGGCGTACTCAGCCCCGGAGTGGTCGTCTGTCACCCGAACGTCCTTTCTCGACACCTGCAACAACGAGGGTGGAAAATTACCACCTCACCCGGGCCACATCTCGTCGACCAGGTAGGCCGCGTGCACCGCCAGCGCCAGCGCCGAAACACCTGTATCGGACGGGGTCGCACCCCAGGACCCGTCTGCCCGGCTACTACAGCCCGCAGGGGCACCCACCTGACGGCGGGTGCCCCTGCGGGAAGGAACTCTTGCGGGGTGACTACCGGAAGGTGACGTCACTCCTGTTGACCTTGCAGTTGGCGTCGTTCCAGCCCTCACCGAGGTAGCTGGGTTCGCTGCCCTTGGGCACGCCCTTGTACTTGCCGCAGATGGTGGCCGAGCCGATCACGACCACACGGGTGATCGTCGCGGTGTCGTTCCAGTTGCTGTTGATGCCGGCGAGCATGTCGATGTCGTCGACCAGGACGTTGTCGATACGCACGTGGCGGGTGTACGAGGTGGTGCAGTTGCCGCAGCCGCGGTACAGCTTGCCGGACCCCTTCAGGTAGAAGCCGGAGATGTTGACCGTGCCGTTGCCGTTGTGCTGGAAGGTCTTGTCGCTGCCGCTGCGTGCTCCGCCGCCGATGACGTACGAGGTGCCGCCGTTGGTCTGCTTGAAGGTGGCGGCGTCCTCACCGATGTCGTTCCACCACACGTTACGCAGGGTGCAGGTGCCCTCGCAGTGCACGCCGTCGCCGGCCGGCGAACCGAGGATCACGTTCTGCAGCGTGCCACCGTTGGCGATCTTGAACATCGGGTCCTGCGACTCACCCTGTCCACCGTCACCGATGCAGCAGTAGGTCTTCATCCCGCCGTCGAAGGTGCCGGAGACGTTGACCGTGCCGGAGATGCCGACCGAGCCGGCCGACGACGGCCACGCCCCGGTCGGCGTGCCCGGGTTGCCGGTCGGGCCGGACGTCGGACTGCTGGTTGGGCCGGACGTCGGCCCGGTGGTCGGGTTCGATCCGCCGCTGGAGTACGTCTCGAACTCGGCGATCCGCGGGGTGCCGGACGCGCTGGTGATGACGAAGGAGATCTTCTTCAGCGACGTCGCGGAGAAGGTGATGGTGCCCGGGGCGCTGCTGCCGCTGGCCAGGACAGCGCTCGTGTCGTTGTTCTTGAGCTGCCAGCCGCTGATCGAGCCGCCGCCCGAGGCCTGCACGATGACGGCCGAGGACACCGTGGTGGCGCTGCCCCACTTGACCGAGACGGTGCCGGTCGAGCCGGCCGGCGACCAGTAGGTGCCGGTGTTGCCGTCGATGACGTTGCCGTAGCTGGTACCGCTGGCCTTGCTGGAGCCGTCGGCGCCGGCGCCGAGGCTCAGGTTCGTGGCGGCCGAGGCGCTGGGGATCTGCAGCGCCAGCGCGACGACGGCACCTGCGACCACGGTGGCACCGCCGGCCAGCCACCGCGAGGCGACTCTGCGTTTCATCTGGTTTCACCTTTCGGACGGGAGCGCCCTGGGACGGGAAAGCGCTTTCCGAAAACGATAGAGACGGATCGATGGTGAGGCAAGGGTCACACCCGCTTTTCGGGACCGACACGGCGTACGGGTTGCCCCGGGTCGCCGCCGCTCCCGGCCCGGCCGGCCGACGACCCTGCAAGCGGGGACACCGCGGAGCGCGGTCCTGACATAGACACGCAGTGTTACGTTGGGGCCGTCCACTGGCGACGGTTGGGGGTGTGCATGGCGGAGACTGCTGGGCGGGTGCTGCCGGTCTATCTGGTGGCGGACGAGTCCGTCTCCATGACTCCGGTGGTGGACGAGTTGAACGCGGGGCTCCAGTCGCTCCACGACGCGCTGCTGCGCGAGCCTCTCGCGGCAGCCAAGGTCCGCTTTTCGATCATCGGCTTCTCCGAGGACGTGATCGTCCATTCCGCGCTGTCCGACCTGCGCAACGAGACGGCCCTGCCGCAGTTGTCGGTGCGGTCCGGGACCGCCTACGGCGCCGCGTTCGGGCTGCTGATCGACCGGATCCCGGCCGACGTGCGGGCTCTCAAGCGGGAGGGCTTCGCGGTGCACCGGCCGGCGGTGTTCTTCCTCAGCGACGGGCAGCCGACCGACCCGGGTGAGTGGGAGCCGGTCTATGCCGAGCTGACCGACCGGGAGCGCACCCCCACCGCGCCGAACATCATCGCGTGTGGCATCGGCGAGGCGCGGGCCGAGACGATCCTGCACGTGGCGACCCGGCCGGAGTTCGCGTTCGTGGCCACGCCGGGGGTGGAGGTGGGGTTCGCGATCGCCGAGTTCTGCACCGCCCTGACCCGCAGCGTCATCAGGTCGGGGCAGGCTGTCGGCGGGGACGCGGCCGAGCTGGTGGTGGAGCGGCCGGACAGCTTCCGGATGGCCGTGGACGTGGTGTGAGCTTCGACTGGGCACCCCCGCTGATCGGGGTGACGGGTCCGCCGGAGGTGCCGGCCCGCGCCCCGCAGACGCAGCCGTACCGGCCGGACACCGTGATCGACGGCTGGGCGGCGGACGGTTTCGCGGTGCGGGCGGCCTCGGTGCGCGGGCCGGGTCACCGGGCGTCCGGCGTACCCCGGCAGGATGACTTCGCGGTGGCCACGGTGGCCGGTTCGGTGATCGCGGTGGTGGCCGACGGGGTTTCCAACGCCCCGCTGTCCCACCTGGGCGCCACCATGGTGTGCCGGACGGTCGTCGACTATCTGCTGCGCGCCGACGCCCCGGTCGACTGGCACGACCTGCTGCGCTGTGCGGGCTGGGCGCTGGTGGAGTACGCCGGGCGGCAGTGGGGTGAGACCGATCCGCAGCGGGCCGAGACGCTGTTGGCAAGTACCGTGGTCGTGGCCCTGGTCCGCCCGGACGGCCCTGGGCGGGCCGTCGCCCAGCTGGTCCGGGTCGGCGACTCGGCCGCCTGGCGGTTGCGCGACGGCGGGTGGGAGCCGCTGTTCACCACCCTGTCCGACCCCCGCGACGAGCTGCTCCCGGATGGTGTCGCCGCCCTGCCCCGGGTGCCCACCGACGTCGACCCGGTGGAGGTGGTGATCGCCGCGGGCGACGTGTTGGTGCTCGCCACCGATGGTTTCGCCGAGCCGCTCGGTCACGGCACCGGTGACCTCGGGCGGCTGTTCGGCGACGGGCTGGCCACGCCTCCGACGATGACCCGGCTCGCCTGGATGCTCGACTTCACCGGCGGGTCGTGGGACGACGACCGGACCGTGCTGGCCGTCTGGCCGGAGCCGCCGGGGCTGCCATGACCAGTCCGCTGCCGCCCGAGGTGAGCCTGTCCGCCCTCGGTCCGCGGACCCGGATCGGGGCCGGCGGTCAGGGCACGGTCTACGCCCTCGCGGAGGATCCGCGGTGGGTCTACAAGGAGTACGCGACCCGGCTCGTCGACGACGTCGACGTCACCACGTTGAACCGTTTCGTCCGGCTCGCCGCCGGGTCCGGACCGGACGCCGACGCGCTGCTCGGTCTCGCCGCCTGGCCCACCGCGGTCGTCCGCAAGGAGGGTGTGGTCCGGGGGTTCCTGATGCCCCGCGTGCCCGAGCGGTTCCACGTCCGCATCCAGCTGCCCCGGGGGCCGGACACCGTCCTGGCGCAGGTGCAGTACCTGCTCAACAACGACGACTACCTGCGGGACCGTGGGCTGCACATCGACGACCGGATGCGCCTGGAACTGCTGCGGGACACCGGTGAGGCGCTGACCCTGCTGCACCGGCTCGGTGTCTGCGTCGGTGACCTGTCACCGAACAACCTGCTGTTCAGCCTCGACGCCCGGCCACGGTGCTACTTCATCGACTGCGACGCGATGCGGCTGGACGGCGACTCGGTGCTGGCGCAGGCGGAGACCCCCGAGTGGCACGTGCCGGACGCCGACGCCGAGGAGCTGGCCACCCCGGCCACCGACGCGTTCAAGTTCGGGCTGCTCGCGGTCCGCCTGTTCGCCGGTGACCAGCAGACCCGCGATCCGGACGCGGCCCGGCGGCGGCTCGACCGGCAGCTGGTCCTCCTCGCCGGCCGGAGCCTCGATCCCGCCCCGGACCGCAGGCCGGCTCCGCAGCAGTGGTTGGACATCCTGGACCGCAGCATCCGACGCACGCCCCCGACGCCGCCCGGCACTCCCCCGGCGGGCCGGGAGCCGCCCCGTCAGGAGCCGTCCCGTCCGAGCCCCGTACGCCGGATCGTCCCCCGGCCCGGGGCGGTGGCCCGGCCCCGACCGGCCGGTCGGGGCTGGGGGCTGCTCGTCGCCGCGGCGGTGGCGGCGATCGTGCCGCTGGTCGGCCTGATCAACGCCAACGGCGACCCGTCGGGCACGTACCCCCGGACGGGGCAGAACCTGCCGACGGGATACCCGTGGAACAGCGACCGTCCGCTCGACTACCCCGGGTTACCGACGAGGATTCCGGGTCTGGTCCTGCCCACCGACGCGCTCGGAAGGACACCGGGATACCCCACCTATCCCGACCTCGCGAGCCGCCTTCCCCTGATCAGGGCCTGCCTGCTCAACGACGTCACGGTGGGACGGGGCCTGAACGCGGCGTCCGCCCGGACGAAGGCCGCCGTCTCCGCCGTCGACAGCTTCCTCTGCGCGCTCTGGAACAAGGCGGTGTCCCTGGACGACCGCAGCAGGACCCAGACCGCCCGCGTCGCAACCTTGGCGGGGAAAGGCCCGTTCCACGCCGCGACGATCATCGGAATCCGCACCGCGGCCAGCGGCAGCCCTCAGGTCAACGTGGTGTTCGAGCCGGTCGGTGACGGCCCGTCGTCGGGCTGCTGGCGGTCCCGACTGTCGTTGGTCAAGGACGACGACGGGTACCACGTCGGCTCGCTGTCCGCACCGGCCAGGGCGTCCTGCCCGTGACCGCTGGCCCCCTTGTGCAGCAGGTCGTTGACGGCGGCGGCGGTGGACGGCGGCACCGGACGACCGTCCTCGACCGGGAAACCCAACGCGACGACCAGGCCGCGGTGCCGTAGGTCGACGGTCGCCTCCACGACGTCGGCGAACAGGCCCGCCGCCGACCGGGCCCGCCACCAGGAGACGGCACCGAGGATCACGCCGAGCGGCACCGCCGGCCACCACCACGGCGTCAGCGCGAGGGAGAGCACCGCCCAGCCGGCCGAGGTGACGGCCCGGTCGAACCGGTCGCGCGCCTGCATGACGTCGGTCCGCCCGTCCGCGTCGAGCAGCTGCCACAGTCGCGGCCAGATCAGGGCGAGGCGGAGGCCGTACTGGGCGGCCACCCGGTCGTCGGTGAGCCGGATCCGGTCGCCGATCCACGTCGGCCGGGCGGGCAGGTACACCGCCGGCACCACCCGGCGTCGCCCGGTGAGTCGACGCTCGGCGGCGGCCCGACGGCGAACGGTCAGCGCGGTCGCGATCCGGCCCGCCGGGCCGGCCCAGGAGCCCAGCCAGACGTGGCGGACCACCCTGCCGGCCGCCTGGGCGCAGACGGCGGCCACCGCGGCGGCCGCGACGACGAGCGACCCGACGACCACGGCCAGGCTGGCCCGGCCCCGCAGGTGATCGAGGGTGTCGGCCAGGGCGAGCGCCGCACCGGGTACGTCGAAGACGGACCCGCGTCCCGGCAGCACGGCGAACGCGGCCACCACACACCACAGCAGGGCAGGGCCAAGCGCCCGGGTCAACCAGCGGTCGTTGAGGCGTCGTCCGACCTCGCCGAGCAGTACTTCGATCACGGCTCGGGCCGGTACGTCATCGGCGTACCGGCCAACGCACAGTACGGCACCCGACCCCGGTCGTCGCGCTGGGCGCGGCGTGAACAGCGGTGACCCGGGCAGCGGTAGTCGCCGTCGAGCACCACCGGCGCGAGGCCCTCCAGCTGGGCACCGTCGGCGTGGTCGGGAAACGACGACCCGGGGCCGATGTTGCGTTCGGTCTCGGGCTCGGTCTCGCCCCGCCAACCGAGCTGCCGGCAGACCTCCACCACCGGCCTACCGGCAGCCAGGTCGTCGAGCAGCTCATCGAGCAGATCGGTCCACAGCCCCGCCTCGGCACGTTCGCGCAGGGTGGGCACGGCGGCGCACAACGATGCCAGCAGACGACGTTGCTCCATACACGACACTCCCGTCGGTTGACGCCCGCGCTGCCGTCGAATCTACTGAAGCGGTGCCATCCGCCGGCAGGTCCATCGATGCGGTGGATCCGCTCATCATCGCGTACAACGACAGCGGCGACGAATCCCTGCTGGTACGGGCCGAGGACGTGGCGCGGAAGATCCTCGCTGCCGATCCGTCCCGGGTGGACGTGCTCGCCGCGCTCTCCACCGTCCTGATGCTGCGTGGCCGCACCTCGGACCCGCAGCACCTCGACACCGCCGTAGCCACCGCCGAGAGGGCAGCGGCGCTGACCCCGCCCGACGACCCGTGGTGGCCCTACGTCAACGCCCAACTCGCCCTGGTCGTCGGCTTCCGCTTCGAACAGCGACGCGCGCTGTCGGACCTGTCCCTGGCCAAGCGCCACGCGGATGTCGCGGTGGCCGCCGTCGGCGAGGACGACCCCGTCCGGATCGACGTGCTGATCCGCTGCGTGAACGTGTACCGACTCAGTTTCGAGAGGTTCGGACAGCTGGCGGACATCGACACGGCCGTCCGCCTCAGCCGGGAGGTCCACCGCTCGACCGACCCCGACCACGTGCTCACCGCGCGTCAGCTGCTGGCCATCTGCCTGGTCATGCGCTTCGCCCGCACCGGTAGCCCCGGTGACATCGACGAGGCGATCACCCACTGCCGCAGCGGCCTGGCCGCCATGCCCGCACGGCACGTCGACCGGGCCGCACTCAACGGTGTGCTGGTGATCGCGCTGGTGCAACGCTGGGTGGTTCTCGACGGTGACGACGACACCGACCTGCACGAGGCGGTCCGGGTCAGCCGGCAGGTCGTCGCGGACCTGCCGAACATCGGCACGGTCCGCGCGCAACTGCTGGCCACCCACGGCGCCCTGCTGGTCATGCACAGTCTCAGCAGCAACTCCCCGGCGCACCTGGACGCGGCGATCCGCAGCGCCCGGCAGGCCGTCGAGGCGCCGACGGCCGGCACCCAACGGGCCGGCCACCTGGTCAACCTGGCTCACTCGCTGCTCATCCGGGCCCGGATGAGCAGCGACCCGGCCGGGGTCAGCGACGCCGTCGACACCGGCATGGCCGCCCTGGCCGGCTTCTCCCCCGGCCACCCGGACCGGGCCCGTGCCCTCAACGTGCTCGGCACGGCCCTGCGGATCCGCTACCTCATCGATCACGACCCGCGCGACCTCGACACCGCGGTGGGCATGTGGCGGTCGTCGTCGGCCTCCCGGGCGGGAGCGATCGAGATCCGGATGACCGCAGCCCGCACCTGGGCACAGACCGCCGCCGAAGCCGGCGACGCGGAGCTGGCCCTGGAGGCCTACGGCACCGCCGTGGGTCTGCTGCCGCTGCTGGCGTGGCGCGGCCTGGACCGCACCGTGCAGGAGAAGCGGCTGACCGCGGTGACCGGCCTGGCCGGGGACGCGGCTGCCTGGGCCATCGCTGCCGGGCAGCCCGAACGCGCGGTGGAGCTGCTGGAGCAGGGCCGTCAGGTGCTGTGGTCACAGGCCCTGCAGACCCGCAGCGACCTGTCCGCGCTCGCCGCGGTCGCGCCCGCGCTCGCCGACGAACTCGACCGGACCCGCCGCGAACTGGACGGCACCGAGGCTTCCCCGATCGTCGAGCTACCGGCCCGGCCCGGCTGGAAGATGGGCCGCGACCTGCTGACCAGCGCGCTGGGCGGACCGTACCGCGCCGACACCGAGGACGCCGGTCACCGTCGCCGGTTGGCCGAACGCTGGGAGAGCCTCGTCGCCGAGGCCCGCCGCCAGCCGGGCTTCGAGAACTTCCTCCGCCCGCCGTCGTTCGCCGCCCTGCAACCCGCGACGGCCGGCGGCGCGGCGGCGCTGGTCAACACCTCACGCTGGCGCAGCGACGCGATCATCGTCACCGCCGACGCGGTACGGGCAGTACCGCTGCCCTGGCTGTCCCACGACACCGCACAGCGTCGTGCCGTGGCCTTCCTCGACGTGCAGCGGGCGGTGGAAGGGGGCGGTGGGCCGGCCGAGCGGGTCGCGCTGCGCCAGACACTCGTGGCGCTGCAACGATGGCTGTGGGACACCGTCGGGGAGGCCGTCTGCGCGACCCTCGACGACATCCTCGGTAGCGCGCCGGACCGGCGGCACCGCGTGTGGTGGTGCCCGACCGGGCCGCTGACGATGCTGCCGCTGCACGCCGCCGGCCGGTTCGGCGCGAACGCCTCGCTCGCCGCGAAACGCCGGATCTCGGTCGCCGCCCGCTGCGTGTCGTCCTACACCCCCAGCCTGTCCGCGCTGCTGCGCGCCCGCGCCACCCCGGTGCCGTCCGGGCCGCCGCAGGCCTTCGCGGTGGGGCTCGGCACCCTGCCCGGCCAGGCGCCGCTGCCGGCGGTCAGCGACGAGCTGCGCGCGGTCAGCTCACACGTTCCCGGCCTACGGGTGCTGTCCGGCCGCCGCGCCACCGTCGAGGGCGTGTTGACCGCCCTCGAACAGCACGGCTGGGCGCACTTCGCCTGCCACGGCGACCAGGACTTCCAGCGGCCCAGTGCCGCCGCCCTCCGCCTGGTCGACGGCAGGCTCAGCGTCCTGGACCTGGCCGGCCGTCTCGCCGCCCGCAGCCGGTCGGCCGGCGGCGCCGATCTCGCCTACCTCTCCGCGTGCCGCACCGCGGCGGGTGGCCGTGACCTGCCCGACGAGGCCATCCACCTGACCGCGGCGTTGCAGATGGCCGGTTTCCGGCACGTCATCGGCAGCCAGTGGGCGGTCGCCGACCGGGTGGCGGCCCAGGTCGCCGACGACGTCTACGCCGGCCTGCGGGTCGGGGAGCAGCTGGACGCCGACGCTGCGGCCGTCGCCCTGGACGCCGCCATCGACCGGGTACGACGGACGCACCCGGACCGCCCGGAACTGTGGGCCGCCCTCATTCACACCGGTCCCTGACCACCCGGCCGCGCCCGACGACCTCGAGTGCAGCCAGTTCGCCGTCGTACACGACGCCGGCCGGGCAGCCGCGGGTGTCGCCGACAGCGACTGCACGACACGCCGTTACCGGCCCACCGTGGGCACCCTCCCCACCCCGGTCGTCAGGTCACGATGAGCACCCGGTGCAGGCGTCGCGCCTCGGTTACCAGGCGGGTCGTCCCACCCCGGCCCGCGACGTCGGCGAGTCCCGGCACCTCGATCCGCACCCCGGTGCGGGTGGCCGTCTCCGCCGCCAGGGTCAGCAGGTCAGGCAGCCCACGGGGCGGCTTGTCGGCGGTGAGCAGGGTCGGCAGCGCTGCGGCCAGCAGCCGCCACACGGTCAGTGGGGCACCGGCCGTGGCGGTGTCCCGCAGCGGCTCGACGGCCCGGGAGAGCTTCACCTGCCCGGTGGCGACCAACCGACCAAGCTGCTCCCCCACCCCGGCGGCATCGAGCCGACCGCCGGCGGCGAGCCCGAGCAGGGCGTCCACCGTGGCGATCCGGTCGGCACCGTGCCGGGCACCGAGGCCGTAGGCCAGCGCCAAGTCGACGGCGACACCACCGGCCCCTGCGCAGTCGACGAGCAGGGGCAGCACCGCGGTGCCGTCGCGCAGGTCCAGGTCGGCGGCGGCGGCCACCTCCGGCAGGGCGTACGCGGCGACCGCGCCCCGGTGACCGGGCAGGATCGACGGCCAGAGTCGCGCCCAGCCCCGGTACTCGACATGGGTGAGCGGGGCCGGGTCGGCGGTCAGTAGGCCGTACCGGTCGTCGTACCCCTCCGGTGGCCGCAGCTCGACCAGCACACGCCGGAGCGGAAGCTGGTCGTACGCCCAGTCGTTCCTGCCTGTGCGCGGGCGGCGCTCCATGGTGACGGCCCGCATGACCGGTTGTGGCAGCCCGCCGGTGCGCAACCAGGCGGCGAGCCGGTCACCGGCGGGCGTGCCGAGCGCCGCCGCCTTGCCGGCCACCGCCTCGTCGTCGGGGCCGGTGGGCAGCCGGAGCAGTGCCTGGGTGAAATCCCAGCGCCACGGTTCCCGGTCGCCGCGTGCCGCCAGACGATCGAGCAGCACGAACGGGTCGAGCATGCCGTTGACCGAGGTGGGCGTGGCGAGCAGGCCGTGCTGACAAGAGTCGCCGAGCCGGTGACCGATCTCGATGAGCCGGCCCTTCAGCAGGCGGTGCGGTGGCGGCACCCGGGGATCGGTGACGACCAGCTCCGGCCCATCGGCCGAGCGGTCCGGACGGTGCAGGGCGGCGAACAGCCGACCCCAGCGGCTCTTCGCGGCGACCGGCCGGTCGGCTCCACCGGCGCTGCGGAACATGTCGACGACCACCTCCTGGAGGCCGAACGGATCCCGGTCGTACAGGTTGGCCCAGCTCCAGTGCCGGCGATCGACGACCGGGTCGAGCGCGACGCGTACCCGTGAACCGTCGGTGGCGGTGAGCCGGACCAGACCATCGATGATCCGGTCCAGCAGCCCGTCAGGGCGGTCGGTGCCGAGCAGCGCAGCGACCTCCTCGGCCAGCTCGTCGACGTCGGTGATCGGTGCCGGGGCGGCCGCCGGTGGTGTGGGAGCGGGCAGATCGTCGCCACGTGGCGTGGCGACCGCGCCACCGGCGACGACGGCCGGGGTGGCGCCGTGCCGGGTGGCCAGGGTGGTCGCCCGGTCACGGATCTCGACCGCGTCGTGCTCGACGGCGACGGCGATGACCTCGGCGATCGTGGCGGCCCGGTCGCGGTGCTGCCGGGCCAGCCGGTCGAGCCAGGCGAGCTGGGCCCGCACCAGGACCTTGTCGGGTCGCAGCAGCACCTCGTGGGAGGTGTCGAGCAGCTCGTCGAGGGGCTGATCGGGGAGTTCGCGCAGGACCTTCTGCGCCATGGAGGCGACCGGGGCCGGCGCGTCGGCGAGCAGCCGGAGATAGTCGGCACGCCGCTCGGCGACCTCGGCCGGGGTCGGCTGGAGCTGGTCGAGCAGGGTGGTGAAGGCGCGCAGCGCGGCGGGTCGGTCGCCGCGCAGCAGCCGGCCAATCGAGCCGTCGATCAGCACCGCGCGGTCGACGACCCCCTCCCCGGCCAGCTGTGCCAGGGCGGCCGGCAACGGGTGCCGGCGCCGGTCCGCCCCGGTGGTGAGGACCTCGTCGTACATCATCGTCGTACCGAGGCCGTCGACCTCGAAGAGCCGGGGCAGCAACGCCGGCAGGAACGGATCGGTTCGCAGCCGGTCGAGGACCAGCTGGCGCGGCCCGGAACGCCGGTGCTCATCGGCCGGGAGCGACACCACCCAGAGCTCCACGAACCGGTCGCCGGCCGGCGGCGGCAGGCCCTCGGCACGCAACAGCGTGGCGATCATCCGCCAGTGTTCGACTGCGACCCAACTGCTCTGGGAGAGCTTGCCGGCCATCCGGTAGGCGAGGTCGCCGAGCCAACCGATCCCCCGATCGGCGGCGACCTGGCGTACCAGTCGGGCGGCCCGCGCGCCGTCGAGGGTGACCGACCGGCGGTTGACGACCGGCGCCGCCTGCGCCGCGCTGGGCAGGCAGCCGACCGCGGCAACCGTCAACGCCGTACCCGGGCCGACACTCCACCACCCCACCTTCTCGGCTTTGACCCAGGCGACCAGCTCGCTGCCGATCTCGCGGCGACGGCCCTCGGGCAGACCGGCCAGGGCCTCGACGATCAGATCGGCGGAACCGCCCTTGATCAGCTCGAACAGGTCGCTGGTGCCCTCGACCGCCAGCTCCCGCCGGCGCCGGACCATGCTCTTGGTCACCTCGTGCCGACGGCTCACCGCGACACCTCGGCTGCGGTGCCCGCCATCCGGACGGCGAGCGCGTGCTTGCACGGCCCGCGCTGGCCACGGTGCTTGGCCCACCACTGGCAGGTGCAGGTGAACGTGTCATCGGGCAGCCGGCGGACCCGGTAGACCTCGCCGCCGCTGCGCACGGTGGCCGCCGCGCCGTCGGATTCGACGGCACCGCCCTCGAGCAGTGCCCGGGCACCGACCAGGCGGGGATTGTCCCGCTCGGCCCGTTCGGCGTCGTACGGCATCACCCGGTGGAAGTACGCCGCCTCGGAGACGTCGTAGCCGACCCGGCCGGCGGTGCCGAGCTGCGCCAGCGCGCCGCGGACCCGGTCCTGGTCGATCCCGGCCGAGGTGGCCAGCGCGTCCATGTCGATGGTCGGATCCCAGGAGAGCAGGGCCGAGATCAGGTCGGCGTCGTCGGCCACCTCGTCGCCGGCGAGCGCGGTAAGGGCCGCGCCCTCTCCGGAGAAGCCCCGGTAGGGCTCGGGTGAGAGGGTGAGCGAGAGCCGCAGGGCACCGGTGTCCAGCTCCCAGGTGCTCGGCACCGGGGCCGAGCCGGCCGCCACGGTCGGGCCGTAGACCTGGAGGCTCCGGGCGAAGCGCAGCATCGGTCGCAGGGCGGTCAGCCGGGTCGCACCGGTCAGGCACACCGCGCCGGGCACGGGCCGGGAGGTCAGCCGCAACGACCCGCCGGCTGGAACCGCCCAGAGCACCGAGCGGTCGCTCGACGTCGGCAGCCGGCGCAGGAACGCGGCCGCTTCGGTCGCCGGGATCTCGGCCCTCGGCTCGAACGCCGACGCCAGCACCTGTACCTCGGCGAACCCCCGCAACCAGCGCACCGGCAGCGGCACCTTCTTCTCCACGACCGCGCCGCCGAGCGTGGTGACCGTCAGGTCGTCGGGTCCGACCGACAGCCGCAGCGGGTCACCGCCGCCGACCCGGGCGAGCGCCTCCCGCAGCGGGTTGTTGACATCGACGTTGGTGGTGCCGTGCTCGACGATGTCACCGTCGAGCCCGGCGGGCAGCGCGTCGAGGCGGGCGTAGACACCGCAGCAGCCGGAGAACGACTCGAACCGGAGCCGGTCGCGACTGCCGGTGACGACCGGGTCGAGGCTCGCCGGGCTGATCGGCCGGTGGTAGCGGGTGCGGGCCACCTCGGCCACGGCGAGCAGCCCGACGGCGGCCGGCTGCGGCGTGGTGAGGAAGCCGGTGAAGAACTGGGGGTTCGGCACCGGCCCGCCGCTGGTCTGGAAGGCGAGACCATCCGGTCGCAGCACGGATGGGCCCAGGTATCGGTACGTCTGAACAGCGCTCACAGCCTGGCAAGCTACGAGATCACTGCGACATTCTCGGCTGCACCCCCGGGTGCGGGGATACGCCCCACGGACAAGCAGCGCAAGGACGAGGTGCTCCCTTCAGCGCCGCGGCCCCAAGCGGTCGCGCAGCTGTCCCCCTACGGCACGGACGCGACCGCAAGCCAGCGGGGTTGACCGGTGTGGCGGACGGGGTCGATACGTTGATCTCACGCTCTCCTGGTGGTTGGCCTGCGGGAACAGGTGGTGGCTTCGTACTCGGCCGGGCTTATGTAGTCCACTGTGGAATGGCGACGGCGGGTGTCGCACCAGCCCTCGATCTGACGACCTGTATCCGGGGCCGGCCCGGTGGCTGTCGGCCGGCGTCGGCGCGGGGGTGGCGCTGCTGCCGGCGGTCCCGGCGGTGCTACGCCGCCGGCGCGGGTGGCTACCACCGAGCGTCGATCCCGCAGGTCGGGGGCCGGATGCGGAGGCGGATTCGTGCCTTGCGCGACCTGGACCACAGGTGTACAACTATCGGGGCTAGGTACACATCTAGCTTTCGGTGGTACGCAACAGTGGAGGCCGGGTGTGGACCGCTTACGGATCGGTGTCGTCGGAGTCGGGGTCCAGGGACAGCTGCACGCCCGTGCGCTGCGCGACGTGCGGCAGGCCGAACTGGTCGCCGTCGCCGACATCTCGCCGGGTAACCGGGAATGGGCCGAGACCCGTCTCGGCGTCCGGGCCGTCGCGGACGTCGGCGACCTCCTCGACGAGGTTGACGCGGTGAGCGTCTGCACGCCGGACCACCTGCACGAGGAGGCGACCCTCGCCGCGCTCGCCGCGGGCAAGCGGGTGCTGCTGGAGAAGCCGATGGCGCTGTCGCGGGCCAGCTGCGACCGGATCATCGCCGGCCGGACCGATCCCGACGCGCTGATGATCGGCCACGTGCTGCGGTTCGACCCCCGGGTGCTGCGACTGCGTGAGGTGGTGCGCTCCGGCGAACTCGGGGACATCTGGCACGTCAAGGTGTGGCGGTGCACCTCGCAGGCGGTCGGCGAGGGAATCTGGGACCGGACGTCGGTCGCCTGGTTTCTCGGCATCCACGACGCCGACCTGCTCCGGTTCGTGACCGGCCGTGAGGTCGAGGTGACCGGCGCGGTCGGCCGTAAGGTGCTCTCGCCCAGCCACGACGTCGTGCACGCCACGGTCCGCTTCGGCGACGGCGCCATCGGCACGATGGAGAACACCTGGACGCTGCCGCACTCCCGCCCGTCGCGGGCCGACGCCGGTCTGCGGATCGTCGGTGAACACGGCATCCTCGAGATGAACCTCTCGCACAACGACCTGCTGTACGCCCGCCGGGACGGGGTGGCCAGCTTCATGGACACCTACTTCTGGCCCGGTCGCGACGGCGGCGGCGCCTACAACCTGCGTTCCGAGTTGGAGGCGTTCGTCGACGCCGCGCTGACCGGCGGGCCGACACCGGTCAGCGGCGAGGAGGGCCGCGCGGCCGTCGCCGTCGTCGAGGACATCGAGGCGGCGCTGGCCGGCGACCCGCCGCCCGGTCACTGAGGGGTCCGGATGCTGCGGTACGCGCTGCGTCGCCTCGCGATCTCGGTCCTGGTCCTGTTCGGTGCGGCGACGGTGGTCTTCTTCGCGATGCGGGCGGTCTCCGGCGATCCGGCGACCGCGGTGCTCGGGCCCGACGCCGACCAGTCGGCCGTCGAGGCGCTGCGCCGGGAGTACGGGCTCGACGCCTCGCTACCCGTCCAGTACGTCCAGTTCCTCCGGCGGGCCGTCGCCCTCGACTTCGGTGAGTCGTTCCGGCTCCACGACGCCGCGACGGACCTGGTGCTCACCCACCTGTCGGCGACGGCCGCCCTGGCGCTGACCGCCTTCGCGATCGCCCTGGTCCTCGGCTTCGCCCTGGGCACCCTCGCGGCGACCCGACCTAACGGCCTGGTGGACCGGGTGGTGTCGGTGCTGTCGATGCTCACCCAGTCCCTGCCGACGTTCTGGGTCGGCATCATGCTGATCCTGGTCTTCTCCCGGTTCCTGCACCTGCTGCCCAGCTCCGGCGCGGCGTCCCCGACCGCGATGATCATGCCGGCGGTGACGCTGGCCCTGCCGCTGCTCAGCGTGGTGCTCCGGCTGGTGCGCTCCGGGTTGCTCGACGTGCTGCACGAGGACTACGTGGTCACCGCCCGGGCCAAGGGCCTGTCCGAGACCCGGGTCGTCGGCTGGCACGCGATGCGCAACATGCTGATCCCCGTCGTCACCGTGGCCGGCCTGGAGTTCGGCAGCCTGCTGGGCGGCGCGGTGATCGTCGAGACCGTCTTCGCCTGGCCGGGGGTGGGTCGGCTGATGACCGACGCCATCGCCGCCCGCGACTACTCGGTCGTGCAGGCCTGCGTGATCACCGTCGCGGTGATCTTCATCGTCATCAACCTGCTCGTCGACCTGCTGTACGTCCGGCTGGACCCCCGGGTCCGCGAGAGCGTCTGAGAGGTGACCACCGTGTCCGACGGCGTACCCGGCCCGGCCGTGCTCGGCGCCCCGCTCGTGCCCACCGACGGCGGCCCGCCCGACCCGACGCCGACCCCACCGGCCGCCCCACCCGGCCGCCGACGTCGCCGGCTGCGCCTGTGGCTCCCCCTCGGGGTGATCGCCGCCTACCTGGTGGCGGGGGTGATCGGGCCGCTGATCGCCCGGTACGACCCGATCGCGACCTCCGTCGCCGACCGGCTGCTCCCCCCGGGCAGCCGGATGTCCGACGGCGGCCTGGCCCTGCTCGGCACCGACCAGGTCGGCCGGGACCTGCTACCCCAGATCATGCAGGGCGCCCGGATCTCGTTGCTGGTCGGCGCGGCGACCCTGCTGCTGGCCGGCACGGTGGGCGCCGCGATCGGCATCCTCTGCGGCTACCTCGGCGGGGTGGTGGACGCGACCGTCATGCGGCTGGCCGACATCCAACTGGCCTTCCCGTCGATCCTGCTCGCCGTCTTCGTCGCCGGCGTGCTCGGTTCCAGCGTCACCAACGTCGTACTCACCCTGTCCATCACCACCTGGCCGATCTTCGCGCGGGTGGCCCGCGCGCAGACCCTGGCGACCCGCTCCCGGGACTTCGCCAACGCGGCCCGCACCCTCGGCGCCGGCCCCTGGCACGTCGTCCGGCACTGCGTGCTCCCCGCGGTGGCCAGCCCGTTGCTGGTCATCGCCACCGTCCAGCTCGGATTCGTCATCGTCGCCGAGGCGTCGCTGAGCTTCCTGTCCCTGGGCATCCCGGCCGGTACGCCGAGCTGGGGCACCACCATCGCCAACGGACGCGACTACCTGGCCAGCGCCTGGTGGATCGCCACCCTGCCAGGCCTGGTCCTGGCCGTCTTCGTGGTCTGCGTCGGCGTGCTCGGCGACGAACTACGGGACCGCTCCGATCCGAACCTCTCCACCCGGTAACCCGTCAGCGAAATGGGAACACATGAGACCTTCGACCACCCGACTCGGTGCGCTGGCCCTCGCCGGCGTACTCGGACTGACCGCGTGCTCCTTCGGCTCCGACGACTCCGCCGGTGACGGCGGCGGCGTCACCACCCTCCGGGTCGCCAACCCGACCCCGGTGGTCTCGTTGAACCCGTTCGCCGCGAACTCGGCGGACCAGCCCACCCTCACCGTCGTCCAGGAGGTCTTCGAGACCCTCGTGGTCCGCCAGGACGGGAAGATCGCCCCGAAGCTCGCCGAGAGCTGGACCAACCCCGACCCGCTGACCTGGCAGTTCGTGCTGCGCAGCGGCGTCACCTTCGCCGACGGGACGCCGCTGACCAGCGCTGACGCCAAGGCGTCGCTCCAGGCGCTGATCAACGGCAAGGGGCCGCTGGCCGGGCTGTGGGCCACCGTCGACGACATCCGCACCCCCGACGAACGCACCCTGACCATCCACACCACGAGCCAGCTCGGCACCGTGCTGAGCAACCTCACCCTGCTCTGGATAGCCCCCGCCGCCAAGCTCGGCGACACCGCGTTCTTCGACGCCCCGTACGGCACCGGCCCGTTCAAGGTCTCGTCGTTCACCGCCGGCCAGGGCGTGAACCTGGTCCGCAACGACAACTACCGGGGCGACCGGCCGAAGCTGACCAGCATCTCCTACCGCTACATCCCCGAGGTGTCCGGCCGGGTGACCGCGCTGTCGAACAACGAGATCGACGTGACCTGGGGCCTGCCGCCGGACCAGCTGACCGGGCTGCGGGACAACAAGGACCTGACCGTCCGGTCGTTCCCCACCTATGCCAACTACTACATCTGGTTCAACAGCTCCCGCAAGCCGTTCACCGACGCGCGGGTCCGGCAGGCCATGTGGCACGCGGTCGACTTCGCCAAGATCAGCAAGTCGCTGTTCGACCAGGCCGGAACCCCGGCCACCGGCCCGCTGCCGGAGGCCGTGTTCGGCGCCGCCGGGCAGAACCCGTACACCTACGACCCGGCCAAGGCCCGGCAGCTGCTCACCGAGGCCGGCTACCCGGACGGGTTCAGCACCACCATGATGTGGAGCAGCGGCTGCTGCACCAACGGCAACTCCTTCGCCGACGCGATGATCAGCGACTGGGCCAAGGTCGGCATCGTGGTCAAGCCCCAGGAGCTGGAACGGGCCACCTGGCTGGACAAGCTGCTCAAGCTCGACTGGGACAGCACGATGACCACCGGCAGCACGGTCACCGGCGACGCCGACTTCACCCTGGCCCGGCTCTACCTGTCCACCGCCAAGCGCAACGGCTACGCCAACCCGGAGCTCGACCGCGTCCTGCTCGCCGCCCGTGCCGAACTCGACCAGGACAAGCGGGCCACCCTCTACGCCCAGGCCGGCAAGATCGTCTGGGACCAGGCGGTGGGCATCTTCCCGCTCGACCTCAACGGCAACGTCGTGCTGCGCGGCACCGTCGACGGGTTCACCCCGACCCCGAACGACCTGCCCGACTTCGCCGGCGTATCGCTGCGCTGACCCGAGAACCGGACCCGGAGGACCCGATGGTCGCACCACCGCACACCCCCCGTCCCCTGTTGACGGTCGACGATCTCGTCGTCTCGTTCGACGGCCCGCTCGGCGCCTACCGGGCGCTCAACGGCGTCTCCTTCTCCGTCGCCAGGGGCGAGACACTGGCGATCCTCGGGGAGTCCGGGTCCGGTAAGTCGGTCACCGTCCGCGCGGTCATGGCGCTGCTGCCCCGGCACAGCGCGACGATCGAACGCGGCACCATCCGGTACGACGGCGAGGAGATCTCCGCGCTGCCGGTACGGCGTACCCGCGAGTTGTCCGCCACCGAGATGGCGATGGTCTTCCAGGACTCGCTGACCGCGCTCAACCCGGTGGTCCGGGTCGGCCAGCAGATCGCCGAACTGTTCCGGGTCCGGCAGCGCACCTCACGCCGGGAAGCCTGGCGGCGCGCGGTCGCCGGCCTGGAACGGGTCGGCATCCCGAACGCCGCCCGCCGGGCCCACGACTACCCCCACCAGTTCTCCGGCGGGATGCGCCAGCGGGTGGTGATCGCGATGGCCCTCGCCCTGCGCCCCCGGCTGCTCATCGCCGACGAGCCGACCACCGCGCTGGACGTGACGGTGCAGGCGCAGATCATGGACCTGCTGCGCGAACTGCGCGAGGCCGACGGGATGTCGATGATCCTCATCACCCACGACCTCGGGGTGGTCGCCGACGTGGCCGACCGGGTCGCCGTCATGTACGCCGGAACGGTCGTCGAGTCGGGGCCGCTGCGCACCGTGTACGACGCCCCGGCCCACCCGTACACCCGGGGGTTGATGGCCTCGGTCCCCGCCCCCGACCGCCCCGGCGAACGGCTCACACCGATCGAGGGGATGCCGCCGTCGCCGCTGGCCACGCCGGCCGGCTGCCCGTTCCACCCCCGGTGCCCCGCCGCCCGCGCCGCCTGCCGCACCGACCGGCCGACCCTGCGCACCGTCGCCGCCGGCCACGAGGCGGCCTGCCACTACGCCGAGGAGGTGATGGCCGGTGTCGACATCGCCGAAGCGGCTTGAGGTCCGACAGCTTCGGGTCAGCTACCCGACCCACGGTGGCCCGCTGCGCCGGGCGGCGGCCGTACACGCCGTGGAACGGCTCAGCCTCACCGTCACCACCGGCCGCACCCTCGGCCTGGTCGGCGAGTCCGGCTGCGGCAAGTCCACCCTGGCCCGGGCCATCGTCGGCCTGCGCCGACCGACCGGCGGCGAGATCTGGTACGCCGGCGAACGGGTCGACAACGCCGACGCGGCCCACCGACGCCGGTTGACCGCCGAGATCCAGATGGTCTACCAGGACCCGTACTCGTCGTTGAACCCGCGCAAGAAGGTGTCCTTCATCGTCACCGAAGGCTGGCGGGTGCACCGCGGTTCCGTCCCCCGCGACCAGTGGCCGGCCCGCACCACCGAGCTGCTGGCCCGGGTCGGTCTCGCCGCCGAACTCGCCGACCGGTATCCACACCAGTTGTCCGGCGGCCAACGCCAGCGGGTCGGCATCGCCCGCGCCCTGGCCATGTCGCCCCGGATCCTGGTCTGCGACGAGCCGGTCAGCGCGCTGGACGTGTCCGTCCAGGCGCAGACCCTCAACCTCCTCGCCGACCTGCGGGCCGACCTCGGGCTGGGCTACCTGTTCATCGCGCACGACCTGTCGGTGGTCCGGCACATCAGCGATGACCTCGCGGTGATGTACCTGGGCCGGATCGTGGAGACCGGACCAGCGGCGACGGTGTACGACACCCCGGCCCACCCGTACACCCGCGCGCTGATCTCGGCGGCCCCCGTGCCCCGTCCCTGGGCGACGCCGCCGGCCGAACGCATCCTGCTCACCGGCGAGGTGCCGTCCCCGGCCTCGCCACCGTCCGGCTGCCGCTTCCGCACCCGGTGCCGACTCGCCCAGCCGCGCTGCGCCGAGGTCGAACCCGAACTGCGGACGGTCGCCGGACGCGAGGTCGCCTGCCACTACGCCGAGTCCAGCCTCGCCGACGCTTTACCGTCGACCACGGCGGTGACCCGGTGAACGGCGCCGAACCCGTCCGCGTCGGGGTCGACCTGGGCCAGGGCGGCTGCCGCGCGGTGGCCCGGCACGGCCGCTCGACCGGGCACGCCGAGACCCCCGGCTACTGGACCGGTGACGCCGACACCCGGATCGCCGACGCGGTGGCCGGCGCACTGGCCGACCTGGGCCCGCCCGACCCGGACACCACCGTGCTGGTCGGCGTCGGCATGACCGGGCTCAACGGCCGGCCACCGGCGACCGACGCCCTGCAGGCCCGGCTGCGCGCCCTCGGTCGACCCGGGCGGCTGCGGGTCGCCGACGACAGCGTGACCGCGTACCTCGGTGCGCTCGGCCCGGTCCCCGGCGCGGTCGTCGCCGCCGGCACCGGCGCGGTGGTCCTCGCCGCCGACGCCGCCGGCCGGACCGCCCGTTCCGACGGCTGGGGCGCCGACCTCGGCGACCGGGGCTCGGGACACTGGATCGGCCGGACTGCGATCCGGACCGCCCTGCGCGACCGGGACCGCGCCGCGCCCGGCCGGCTCGCCGACGCGGTGACCGACGCCTGGGGGCCGGTCGAGACGCTGCCGGCCCGCTGGCGGGCCGACCCACCGACCCCGGAACGGATCGCGGGCTTCGCCACCACGGTCGCCGACCTGGCCCGCGCCGGTGACGACGACGCCGCACGGATCTGGCGTCGGGCCGGCGAACTGCTCGCCGAATCGGTGGTCGGAGCGCTGTTCCGGGTCGGCCTCGAGGCGACCCCGGTCCCGGTCGCCGGCACCGGCGGACTGTTCCGGGCCACCGACCTGCTGTGGTCGCCGTTCACCACGGCGCTGCGGGCCGCAGCGCCCACCGCGCAGCCGGTTCCGGCCGCCGGTGACCCGCTCGCCGGTGCGCTGGCCCTGGCCGACGGGCCACCCGGCACCGGCCCGTTTCCCGGGCTCACCGTCCAGATCGACTTCGACGCAAAGGCAGAACACCGATGAACGTGGCCGATGCCCTCCGTGGACGCCTGATCGTGTCCTGCCAGGCCCAGGGCCAAAGCCCGTTCCGGGACACCGGACACATGATGGCGATGGCGGCCGCGGCCGTGCTCGGCGGCGCCGCTGGCCTACGCGGGCAGGGCGTGGACCACGTGCGCGGCATGGTCGACCTCGGAGTACCCGTGGTCGGACTGGTCAAGCGGCACACCCCCGGCAGCCCGGTCTACATCACCCCGTCCGAGGCCGACGTGACCGCGCTGACCGACGCCGGGGCGCAGATCGTCGCGGCCGACGCCACTGGCCGCCCCCGGCCCGGCGGGGAGAAGCTGTCCGACCTCGTCGCGGCGACCCACGCCGGCGGGGCGCTGTTCATGGCCGACGTCGACAGCCTCGACGCGGCCATCGCCGCCGTCGACGCCGGCGCCGACCTGGTCGGCACCACCCTGTCGGGATACGTCACCGGCCGCGTCCCCGACGGACCGGACATCGCCCTGGTGGGGAAGCTGAGTCGACATTGTCCGGTTCCGGTCATCGCGGAGGGGCGATACCGTACCCGTACCCAGGTCTCGGCGGCGTTCGACGAGGGTGCATGGGCAGTCGTCGTCGGCACCGCCATCTCGGACCCGGTCAACACCACGCGCAGGTTCGCGCAGGCCTGCCCGCATCCCCGGTTGGACTCGTGATGACCACCAAACTGAGCCAGATCCGTACCGAACTCCGGCACCGCGTCGCGGCACTGCCGGCGCACTCGGCCCTGCCCCGCGAGCGGGACCTCGCCGAGGAACTCGGCGTGAGCCGGACCACCCTCCGGCAGGCGCTACGCGAACTGCTCGACGCCGGCCTGGTCTACACCATCCGGGGACAGGGCACCTTCGTCTCCGACACCCGGATCGCCAAGGGCACCAGCCTCAGCGGGTTCACCGAGGACATGCTGGCCCGCGGCCTGCTGCCGAGCAGCAAACTGATCGTCGCGGACGCGATGGTCGCCCGCGACGCGGACGCCTCGGAACTCGGCCTGCCCGAGGGGTCACTGCTCTACCGGGTGGAACGGCTCCGGCTCGCCGACGGCGCACCGATGTGCCTCGAAGAGGTGCACCTGCCGGCCGACCTGTTCCCCGGCCTGCTGGTCGAGAACCTCGACACCGGGCTCTACGGGATCATGAAGGACCGCTACCACGTCCAGGTCACTGTGGCCCAGCAGATGATCGCCGCCGTCGTGCCCACCCCCCGGCAGTGCGACCTGCTGGAGATCCCACCCTCGGCGGCGCTGCTGGAGGTCCGCCGGATCGGCTACGACGGACGCGGCCGGGCCGTCGAACGCGCGGTGTCGCTCTACCGGGGCGACCGCTACCACTTCTCCCTGACCGCACGACGAGGCGAGGCAGACTGATGCGCACCACCGCACCGACGGCGGAGCAGCACACCGACGTCCTGGTGGTCGGCGGGGGCGTAGGCGGGATCGCCGCCGCGCTGGCCGCCTGCGAGGGCGGCGCCCGGGTCGTCGTCGTCGAGCCGTACCAGTGGATCGGGGGGCAGCTCACCTCGCAGGCGGTGCCGCCGGACGAGCACCCCTGGATCGAGACACACGGCGCGACAGCCAGCTACCGGCGGTTCCGCCAGGCGGTACGCGACCACTACCGGACCTGGTACCCGCTGACGCCCGACGGGTCCGGCCGACCGCTCAACCCGGGCAACGGCTGGGTCAGCCCGCTGTGTCACGAACCCCGGGCCGCACTGGCCGTCCTCCAGGCCATGATCGCCCCCTGGCGGGCGGCGGGGCGGCTGACCGTGCACACCCGGGCGCAGGTCGAACGGGCGCACACCGACGGGGACACGCTGACCGCCCTGACCGTCCGACTCGCCGACGGCAGGCTGCGTCACCTGACCGCCAGCCTCGTCCTGGAGGCGAGCGAGACCGGTGAACTGCTGGCCCTGGCCGGCATCGAACACCGCACCGGCACCGAGTCACAGGCACAGACCGGCGAACCGAACGCCCCGGACCGGCCCGCCCCGCTGAACATGCAGGCGACCACCGTCTGCTTCGCCCTCGAGCACGTCGACGGCGACCACACGGTGGACCGGCCAGCCGACTACGACCACTGGCGCACCCGGACCGCACCCGGCTGGCCGGGCCCCCTGTTCAGCTGGACCTATCCCGATCCGCGCACCGGTCGGGCAATCACCGGCCGGTTCACCCCCAACCCCGGCTCGGCGGCGAACTCGATGGAGGAGGGCCTGATCGCGCCGGAGCTGTGGACGTACCGGCGGATCCTCGACCGGCGGGCGTTCCGGCCCGGCCTGTTCCCCAGCGACGTGACGGTGGTCAACTGGCCGATGAACGACTACCTGGACGGGCCGCTGTTCGACGTGCCGGATGCCGAACGGCACGTCCGACGGGCCAGACAGGCCAGTCACGCGTTCCTGTACTGGCTGCAGACCGAGGCACCCCGCCCGGACGGCGGCACCGGCTTCCCCGGCCTGCGGTTGCGCCCCGACGTGACCGGCACCGACGACGGCTTCGCGCAGGCGCCGTACATCCGGGAGGCCCGCCGGCTGGTGGCGGTGACCACGCCGACCGAGCAGGACCTGTCGGTCGCGGTGCGGGGCGCCGCCGGTGCGGTCCACTATCCCGACACGGTCGGCACCGGTCACTACCGGATCGACCTGCACCCGACGACCGGCGGTGACGGATACCTCGACGTGGCGGCGCACCCGTTCGAGATCCCGCTGGGGGCGTTGCTACCCGAGCGGGTCACCAACGTGATCGCCGCCGGCAAGGCCGTCGGCACCACCCACATCACCAACGGCTGCTACCGGGTGCACCCGGCCGAGTGGTCGATCGGGGAGGCCGCCGGCGCGCTGGCCGCCTACTGCCTGGACCGCCGGACATCGCCGCACGGGGTCCGGGCCAGCCCGAAACTGCTTGCGGACTTCCAGTCCGAGCTGGCCCGGCGGGGGGTCGACCTGCGCTGGCCGACGATGGCGACGGCCCGGGGACCGGCCGGAGGCGGCGCACTGCCGAGCTGAGTCCGATGTGCCGGGAGCCCGGGTGCCGGCGAGTTCCCTCGGCCGGCCGACGCGCTCCTCGACTGGGCCGGGCAGCATCTGCCCGCCATCAAGGAGGCCCGCCGGTCATACGACGAGGCAGGGTACCCCCGCGCATCTCCTGACCGACCCGTCGCGGCAGCGACGCTCCCCCGGGCCACGCATCGGATCCGGCCGGGCCAACTCCCCGACGGCTACCGACACTGCTGATGTACCGCCGACGCGTCGATCAGGCCCTGGTATCGGTGGTTGTCCACGTCGAATCTGCACGGGGCCTCAACGCGGCAGGTGGAGAAGCTGGTCGAGCAGCTCAGGATCGGGGTGGTGCCGCCCGGCGGATCCTGCGGCACTGCCGGACGCATTACCTGCGCAACCCGCTGGCCAATGTCCCCAGATCCGCGCAGCCGTGGATCGTCAGCCTCGTCCGCACGATCTTCGACCATCCCGACCCTACCCCGCTCGCGGCATAGCGTCAGCCCCGAACCCGCAATGACCGTCTCTTACACCACTCAACTGTCGCAACTGCTATCTGCTCGGTGGGTCCTGCCGCCGTACCCCGCCTGCCCACCCGCCTCCGCCTATTGCATCCACCAGAGTGAGAGGGCTATATTCATAGCAGCCACTCAATCGAGGCTTACACGGGGGAAAGGTAACACGATGGAAAAAAGAGTGCCGTGGATCACTGGTGCCAAAAAGTCAATGCAGGTGGCGTTGCTAGTCGGCATGACCATCGCCACTAGCCTCACGGTCGCCACGAACCCGGCTCAGGCAAGGGCTCAGAGCTGCCAGTCCGCTAGCGTCTCAGCGATTCTGGATTACCGTGACGGCACCCAGTCGACGTTCAGCTGCACCGGCACGTACTATCCTTTCAACAAGGACGCGACCAAATTCAGAAGCCGTGGCTGGTCGGGCTACATCACTTACAGCACTGGCAGGCAGGACACGTTCTGCAACAACGACAACTTCTGGTACCCGGACTACGCCAGGGTGACCAAGCTGGTGCTTTCGCCAACCAAACTCTGTTAAGGCAACTCACACCTTTCGCTGAATCCTATCGCCAATAATAGCGGCCCTAGTCCTTTGACTAAGGGACGTCTCGTAACTGGGTGGAGACGTTGTCTACGGCTGGGTCTGTGGTCACCAGGTCAGGGCGATGTTGTGCAGGTTGGCGATGCCGGAAGCAGCAGCGGTCAATGTGCGGGCGGCGCGGCGGTAGTCGCGCAGGATCTTCCAGTTCTTCATCCTGGCCAGGGTGTGTTCGACCTGTGCGCGGACGGTGCGGTGCTGGGCATTCAGGTCCTGCTTCCAGGCCGGTAGCGGGCTGCCGTCGCGGTTCTTGCGGTACGGGATGATCACCTCGGGGTCGCCGCGGTAGCCGCCGTCGGCCATGACGGGCCGTCCGGCCAGCGCCTGGTCGATGCCGGAGGTGCGGTAGACGATCGTGTCGTTGCGGTTGCCCGGCTGGGGCTCGCCGACGGCGATGACCAGGCGGGTGCTGGCGTCGATGGCCACTTGTAGGTTGGTCGAGTACCGGTAGTTCTTGCTCGGCGCCGCGAGGCGGTGGTCTCGCGTCGGGATGAGGGTGCCGTCGACGATGGCGATCTGGTCGACCGGCCGGCGGCGCACGGGTGCGAGGACCAGCAGCGGGCCGAGGGTGTCGATGACTCGGTGCGCGGCGGAATGCGACACTCCGAACAGCGGGCCGATCTGCCGCATCGTCAGGTTCGTGCGCCAGTAAACGGCGACCAGCAGCACCCGGTCGGGAAGATCGAGAGCCCACTGCCGGCCCGGCCGACCGTCAGCAATCCCGTCCCCGCCACGCTCGGCGACCAGGCGGGCCAGCCTGCGGAACTGGGCGGGGGTCAACCCAGTGAACGGGAGGATCCACTCCTGGCGGGCTGCGGAGATCACCTGCACCCACGCATCCTCGATGATCATCCTCAGCGGACAGGCGCGGGGGCCATGAGGAGTGGACGTCTATCAGAGAGGACGACGTGAGCAGCCAGTACATCGTCATTACCGGGGGACCCGGTGCCGGCAAGACCACGCTGATCGACAGCTTGCGGCGTGCCGGTCACGCCTGCGTCGACGAAGCGGGACGACAGATCATCCAGGACCAGCTGTCGATCGGCGGTCAGGCGCTACACGCCGGCGACTCACGACTGTTCGCCGAGGTCATGCTCAGTTGGGAGATCCACTCCTACCGCCAAGCCAGCCAACATCCCGGACCCGTCTTCTTCGACCGAGGGATCCCGGATCTGGTCGGCTACTACCTCCTACTCGGCCAGCCCGTCCCCCCGCATGTGACCGCCGCCGCGCAGCTGTTCCGCTACCACCAGCGTGTGTTCATCGCCCCGCCCTGGCCGCAGATCTACACCACCGACAGCGAACGACACCAAGACTTCGCCGAAGCCGTCCGTACCCACGACGCCATGGTCGCCGCCTACATCCAACACGGCTACCAGCTCAGCACCCTGCCCCGCACCGACGTCGCCTCCCGCGTCCAGTTCATCCAGCAACACACCGCAGCCATCGACCACGGACCTCCCGGATCACCTCGCCCAAGCTGCCCCAAGTTACGAGACGTCCCTTAGGGCCGCTATTTCTACACAGGCGAGGTCTGCCCGCACAGGCCCTCGTGACATCCCCAGGGGTACGGGCAGATTCAACCCGGCCGACACCTGATGGACTCCACACCTACGACCGACAGGCCGGGGCCGCACTCGTCGGGTAATCGACGTCCGTTCAGCGCATGGTCCCCACCCCGTCAGACCATCGGGATGGGGACCATGCTCCCACACAGTTCAGGCGTCACTTGGCGTTGAAGTAGTTCGCCTCCGGGTGGTGCACCACGATCGCGTCGGTGGCCTGCTCCGGCACCAACTGGAACTCCTCCGACAACTGCACCCCGATCCGCTCCGCCCCGAGCAGGTCCACCACCTTCGCCCGGTCCTCCAGGTCCGGGCAGGCCGGGTAGCCGAACGCGTACCGGCAGCCCCGGTAGTCGTTGCGCAGCAGGCCGGCCAGGTCGGTCGGGTCGCCGGTGGCGACCGTGCCGCCGCCCGGCAGGGCCAGCTCGGAGCGGACGCGCCGGTGCCAGTACTCGGCGAGCGCCTCGGTGAGCTGCACGGACAACCCGTGCACCTCCAGATAGTCGCGGTACTCGTTGGCGGCGAACATCTTGGCGGTGTACTCGCTGACCGGCTGCCCGACGGTGACCAACTGCAACGCCACCACGTCCAGCCCGTCGTCCTTCGGACGGAAGAAGTCGGCCAGGCAGAGCCGCCGCTCCTGCCGCTGCCGGGGGAACGAGAACCGGGCCCGCTCGCTGTTGCCGTTCTCGTCCAGCACCACCAGGTCGTTGCCCTCGGAGTAGGCCGGGAAGTAGCCGTACACCACGGCCGCCTCCAGCACCTGGTCGGCGATCAGCCGGTCCAGCCAGTACCGCAGCCGGGGCCGTCCCTCGGTCTCCACCAGCTCCTCGTACGACGGACCCTGGCCGCCCCGCGACCCGCGCAGCCCCCACTGGCCGAGGAAGGTGGCCCGCTCGTCCAGCAGCGCCGCGTAGTCGGCCAGCGGCACCCCCTTGACCACCCGGGTGCCGAAGAACGGCGGGGTGGGCACCGCCACGTCGGTGGCCACGTCGGAACGGACCGAGGAGTCGTTCAGCTCCGGCAGCACCTCGGTGACCATGGCGCGCTGCTTCTCCCGACGGGCCCGCCGGGCCGCCAGGGCCGCCTCCCGCTCCGGGTCGATCACGGGTGCGCCGCCACGCTTGGCGGTCATCACCCGGTCCATCAGGGCCAGCCCCTCGAAGGCGTCCCGCGCGTAGTGCACCTGGCCGGGGAACATCGCCCGCAGGTCGTCCTCGACGTACGCGCGGGTCAGCGCCGCCCCGCCGAGCAGCACCGGCCAGCGCTCGGCCACCCCGCGCGAGGCCATCTCGGCGAGGTTCTCCTTCATGATGACGGTGCTCTTGACCAGCAGCCCGGACATGCCGATCGCGTCGGCCCGGTGCTCCTCGGCGGCGTCGAGGATCGCGTTGATCGGCTGCTTGATGCCGATGTTGACGACCTCGTAGCCGTTGTTGGACAGGATGATGTCGACCAGGTTCTTGCCGATGTCGTGCACGTCGCCGCGCACGGTGGCCAGCACGATCCGGCCCTTGCCGCCGTCCTCGACCGCCTCCATGTGCGGCTCCAGGTAGGCCACCGCCGTCTTCATCACCTCGGCGGACTGGAGCACGAACGGCAGCTGCATCTGCCCCGAGCCGAACAGCTCACCGACGACCTTCATGCCGTCCAGCAGGATGTCGTTGATGATGGACAGCGGGGACCGGCCCTGCGCCATCGCGGCGTCCAGGTCGGCCTCCAGGCCGTTGCGCTCGCCGTCGATGATCCGCCGCTTGAGCCGTTCGTCCAGGGGCAGCCCGGCCAGTTCCTCGGCCCGGGTGGCCCGCGCCGACGCGGCGTCGACGCCCTCGAAAGCCTCGATGAACCGCTGCACCGGGTCGTAACCCTCGCGCCGCCGGTCGTAGATCAGGTCGAGGGCGACCTCGCGCTGCGCCTCGGGGATCTTGGACATCGGCAGGATCTTGCTGGCGTGCACGATCGCCGAGGTCAACCCCGCCTGCACGCACTCGTGCAGGAACACCGAGTTGAGCACCTGCCGGGCCGCCGGGTTGAGGCCGAACGAGACGTTCGAGATGCCCAGGGTGAAGTTGACCCCCGGGTACCGGGCGGCGATCTCCCGGATCGCCTCGATCGTCTCGATGCCGTCCCGACGGGTCTCCTCCTGGCCGGTGGCGATCGGGAAGGTCAACGCGTCGATGAGGATGTCCGACCGGTCCATCCCCCACCGGCCGGTCAGGTCGTCGATCAGCCGGGCCGCGACCCGGACCTTCCACTCCCGGGTACGGGCCTGCCCCTCCTCGTCGATGAGCAGCGCCACCACGGCCGCCCCGTGCTCGGCGATCACCGGCATCACCCGCGCGTAGCGGGAGTCGGGGCCGTCGCCGTCCTCGAAGTTGACCGAGTTGACCACGCACCGCCCGCCGAGCATCTCCAACCCGGCCTCGATCACCGCCGGCTCGGTGGAGTCCAGCATGATCGGCAGGGTGGACGCGGTGGCGAACCGACCGGCCAGCTCCCGCATGTCCTGGGTGCCGTCCCGGCCGACGTAGTCGACGCACAGGTCGAGCAGGTGCGACCCGTCGCGGGCCTGGCTGCGGGCCACCTCCACGCAGGCCTGCCAGTCGGCGGCGAGCATCGACTCACGGAACGCCTTGGAGCCGTTGGCGTTCGTCCGCTCCCCCACCATCAGCACCGACGCGTCCTGGGCGAACGGCACCGGGTGGTAGATCGACGAGACGCCCGCCTCGTGCCGGGGCTCCCGGGTCGCCGGGGTGGCGTCGTGCAGCCGCTCGGCCAACGCCCGGATGTGCTCCGGGGTGGTGCCGCAGCAGCCGCCGATCAGCCCCACGCCGTACTCGCCGACGAACCGTTCCAGGGCGTCGGCCAGCTCCGTCGGGCTCAGCGGGAAGTACGCCCCGTCGGCGGTCAGCACCGGCAGGCCGGCATTCGGCATCACCGACAGCGGGATCCGGGAGTGCTGGGAGAGGTACCGCAGGTGCTCGCCCATCTCGGCCGGGCCGGTCGAGCAGTTCAGCCCGATCAGGTCCACGCCGAGCGGCTCGATGGCCGCCAGCGCCGCCCCGATCTCGCTGCCCACCAGCATGGTGCCGGTGGTCTCCACCGCCACGTGACAGATGATCGGCACCTGCTGGCCCAGCTCGACCATCGCCCGCTTCGACCCGACCACGGCCGCCTTGACCTGGAGCAGGTCCTGGCAGGTCTCGATGATCAGCGCGTCCGACCCGCCGGCGATCAGCCCGGCGGCGTTCTCCTGGTAGGCGTCCCGCAGCGTCGCGTACGGGGCGTGGCCGAGGGTGGGCAGCTTGGTGCCGGGGCCGATCGAGCCGAGCACGAACCGGGGCCGCTCCGCCGTGGCGTACGCGTCGGCGGCCTCCCGGGCGATCCGCGCGCCGGCCTCGGACAGCTCCCGGATGCGCTGCGGGATGTCGTACTCGGCGAGGTTGGCGAGGTTCGCGCCGAACGTGTTCGTCTCGACGCAGTCCGCGCCGGCCGCCAGGTATGCCTCGTGCACGCCGCGCACCACGTCGGGCCTGGTCACGTTGAGGATCTCGTTGCAGCCCTCCAACCCCTCGAAGTCGTCGAGGCTCAGGTCGGCAGCCTGCAGCATTGTCCCCATCGCGCCGTCGGCGATGAGAATCCGGTCGGCCAGCACATCCCGCAACGAAGTCCGCACAGGTTCAGGTTAGTGCGAGAGTCCGGTCGATTGCTGACCCCCGGCGCCGTCCCACTATGTGTCCCTCCGCTCACCGGGCCGGTTCGTGCCGGCTCGGCGACCCGGCGGACCGGCGCGGCCGACGGGCCACCCGCCGCGCCGGGACGTAGGCTGGCGGACGTGAAGGACATCAGGGACGCCACCGTGCACGGCGGGCGGGTGACCGGGCCGACCCCCGGCACCGTCGGCGACGAGCGGGGCGAGGTGACGGCGTGACCGAGTTCGACGGGCTGCCGGTGCTGCGGTCCCCGGTGGCGATCGCCGCCTTCGAGGGCTGGAACGACGCCGCGGACGCCTCCACCGCCGCCGTGGAACACCTCGAACAGGTCTGGCAGGCCCGGGAGATCACCGAGATCGACCCGGAGGAGTTCTACGACTTCCAGGTCAGCCGCCCGACCATCACGATGTCCGACGGCGAGACACGCCGGGTGGAGTGGCCCACCACCAGGTTCATGGTGGCCAGCCCCGAGGGCACCGAGCGCGACGTGGTGCTGATCCGGGGCATCGAGCCGAGCATGCGCTGGCGCACCTTCTGCCAGCAGGTGCTGGAGATCTGCCACAGCCTGGAGGTGGAGCGGGTGGTGCTGCTCGGCGCGTTGCTGGCCGACGTGCCGTACACCCGGCCGTTGCCGATCAGCGGCAGCGCCTCCGACGCCCAGGCCGCCCAGCGGTACCAGCTCACCCCCACCCGTTACGACGGTCCCACCGGCATCGTCGGCGTGCTCCAGGACGCCTGCACCCGGGCCGAGGTCGACGCGGTCTCGTTCTGGGTGCACGTGCCGCACTACGCCAACAACCCGCCCTGCCCGAAGGCCACCCTGGCCCTGCTGCACCGGGTCGAGGACGTGCTCGACCTGCCGGTGCCGATGGCCGACCTGGCCGAGGAGGCCGCCGAGTGGGAGCAGCGGGTCCGCAGCGCCGCCGAGCAGGACGCCGAGTTGGGCGAGTACGTCCGCGAGTTGGAGGAACGGGTCGGTGACGCGGGCATCACCCCGCTGACCGGGGACGAGATCGCCCAGGAGTTCGAGAAGTACCTGCGCCGTCGGGGCGGTTCCGCCGGCCCCACCGCCGGTTCCTGGTGACGACGCCCACCGCCAGCCCGTCCTGATCAGCCGGCCCGTCCTGATCAGCCGGCCCGTCCCGGTCGGTCGGCCGCCGGGGCGGGCCGGGTGCCGTCCGGCCCGGGACGCCGGGCGTGTTCCGCCGCCCCCGCCACTCCCCGCAGCGTCAGCGGTCGCGGGTCCGATCGCCGGGGCGTGACCTGACGTCCGCACGAGTTGTCCGGGGTGATCGTGTGTCCGGGGTGGCGCCGCCACTCCCGCTAGGGCATCCTAGGAACCTAGCTGTCATGAGGAGGCGGGCGTGCAGATCAACCCGGGAGCCGCCGAGTTCCCGCACCGGCAGATCGCCGCGCAGCTCAAGGCCCAGGTACGCCGGGGTGACTGGGGGCCGGGCGAGCGGTTGCCGTCCATCCCGGCCATCGCCGAGATGTTCGGGGTCGCCAAGCAGACCGTGCAGCGCGCCGTCGACCAGTTGCGGGTCGAGGGCATCCTGATCACCAAACCGGGCTCCGGTACGTACGTCCGGGGCACCCGGCGACGGCTCAACCGGCTCTCCCGGGGCCGCTACGGCGGCTTCCGGGGCTACCACGCCGACCTCGCCGCCCGCTACCGTCAGCAGCTCGTCTCGGTCGGCCGGGCACCCGCCCCGCCCGAGGTGGCCGACGCGTTCGGCGTCGCCGACGGCACCGAACTGCTCTGCCGCCGACACCTGGTCCGCACCGACGACTCCCCGGTGGAGGTCGGTGCCTCCTGGTTCCTGCCGAAGGACACCGCCGGCACCTCGCTGGAGCGGGCCGAGGCGTTCGGCCGGCCGCTCTACCAGGAGGCCGAGGAGGCGACCGGCCGCCGGTACGCCACCGCCGCCGACACCATCAGCGCCCGCCAGCCCAGCCGGGAGGAGGCGGAGACCCTCCAGATCCGCCCGGACACCCCGGTGCTGCACCTGCTGCACGTCGCCTACGACGCCCACCGCAGACCGATCGAGGTCGCCCAGGCCACCTGGCCCGGCCCGATGACCACCCTGACCGAGGAGTACCAGGTCCCCGCCCCCGCGCCGGACCCGGATCCGGACCCCGGCCTGGTCCTCGGCTGACCGGGATACCACCGCCGCACACCGGCGGGCGACAGTGGGCGGGCCGCCCCGGCCGGGTCGCCCCGGGAACGCCTCAGGTGCGCGCGGTGGCCACCAGCACGGCCACCCCGAGCGCGACGACGACCAGTGAGGCCACCACCCCGAGCGCCTCGCCCACCCGGGGCGGGACCGTGGCGCCCAGGGCCGCGCCGATCATCGCGAGCACGGTCTGCCACAGCAGCGAGGCCAGACCGGCGGCGGCGACGAACACGGCGGGTCCGATCCAGGTGCCCGTCGAGGCGGTCACCATCCCGGCCAGCGCGAAGAAGTACAGCAGGGTCAACGGGTTGATCGCGGTCAGGAGCACGAACCGGGCGTAGACCGACCGGTGTCCGGTCGCCACGCCGGCACCGGCCGGACCCGTAGGACCCACCCCCACCGGCACCGGACCGCCGGCGGCACCGGCCCTGGCCAGGTCTATGGCGACCGGACCGGCCCCGGGGACGGTGGCGGCCGGAGGACCGGCGGCGACGGGGCCGACCGGGGCGGGACGCGCCCCGGTCTGCGCCCGACGCAGAGCGATCAGCTGGTAGCAGCCCAACACGACGATCACCACCCCGGACAGGTAACGGGGGGTGTCCCCCCACGAGGCGATCACCGGCGCGAGCGCGGCCCCGGTCAGGAGCGCGCCGAGGCAGTACAGGGTGTCGACGGTGGCCACGCCGGATGCGGCGGCCAGCCCGCTGCGGTGGCCGCGCAGCATCCCCTCCCGGACGACCAGCACCCCGATCGCCCCCAGCGGCATCGCCACCCCCAGCCCGGCGGCGAAGCCGGCGACCGCGAGCACCACGACGTCATCAGCCATCCCCCGAGTCTGGGCGAAACGCGCGCGAGCCGCCGACAATTATCCGGCGGCACCGTACGATTCCCGGTGTGGACGATCTGGACGAGCAGATTCTCGGCATTCTGCAGGACAATGCGCGGTGCTCGTTCAGTGAGATCGGCCGACGGATCGGCCTCGGCACCAACGCCACCGCCGCCCGGGTCCGCCGGTTGGAGGACGACGGCGTCATCCTCGGCTACACCGTCGTCACCGGCCACGACGCCCAGGCACCCCACGGTGGCCTGGAGGTGTTCGTCGACGTGCTCCTCGACGCCGACACCGACTACGAGACGTTCGTCGCCGCCATCGCCCCGATCCCGCAGATCATCGACGCGGTGCACATGACCGGCCCCTACGACTACCTGCTGCGGGCCCGGCTGCGGGACACCGCGGCCCTGGACGCGCTGCTGCGTCGGCTCAAGAAGAGCTGCGGCGTGGTGCAGACCCAGACCCGGGTCGCGCTGCGCCAGCCAACGTCACGACGCGGCGGTCGGTGAGCGCACCCCCACCGTCAGCGGCCGGGCGGGACCAGCCTGGTGATCCGCTCCCACAACCTCGCTGTCAGAGACGGATGCCGAGCAGCGCGTCGACGGTGGTGGCGAAGAGCGCGGGGGCTTGCGGGTCGTCGCCGGTGCCGGCGAGCGCCGCCGCCGCCCACCCGTCGGCCAGCGCCAGGGCACCCGGGGTGTCCAGATCGTCACCGAGGCGCTCGCGTACGCCGGTCAGGAAGGCCGCGCCGGACGGCCCGGACGGCGCGATGGCGGCCCGCCGCCACCGGTCCAGCCGCCGGTGCGCGGCGTCCAGCACCTCATCGGTCCAGGCCCGGTCGTCCCGGTAGTGACCGGAGATCAGCCCGAGCCGGACGGCCATCGGGTCGACCCGGTCGGCGCGCAGCCGGGAGACGAAGACCAGGTTGCCCTTGGACTTGGACATCTTCTCGCCATCCAGGCCGATCATGCCGGCGTGCACGTAGTGGTCGGCGAAGGGCGCCTCGCCGGTGAGCCGTTCGGCGTGCGCGGCGGAACACTCGTGGTGCGGGAAGATCAGGTCGTTGCCGCCGCCCTGCACGTCGAGCCGGTCGCCGAGCAGGTTCAGCGCGATCACCGTGCACTCGATGTGCCAGCCCGGCCGGCCCGCGCCCAGCTCGCCGCCCGGCCAGGACGGCTCGCCGTCGCGGGCGCCGCGCCACAGCAACGGGTCGAGCGGATCGCGTTTGCCGGCCCGGTCCGGGTCGCCGCCGCGCTCCGGGAAGATCTCCAGCATCTGCTCCCGGCTCAGGTTGGACTCGTAGCCGAACGCCGGGGCGGCGGCGACGTCGAAGTAGACGTCGCCGCTGCCGTCGTCGAGCCGGTACGCGGCACCGTCCTTGAGGAGTTCCTGGACCCGGTCGGCGATCTCCGGGATCGACTCCACCGCGCCGACGTAGTGCGCGGGCGGGATGATCCGCAGCGCCTCCATGTCCTCGCGGAACAGGGCCGTCTCCCGCATCGCCAGGACCTTCCAGTCCTCGCCGTCGCGCTCGGCCCGCTCCAGCAGCGGATCGTCGATGTCGGTGACGTTCTGCACGTACCGGACGGTCAGCCCGGCGTCGCGCCACATCCGCTGCACCAGGTCAAAGGTGATCATGGTGGCGGCGTGCCCCAGATGGGTGGCGTCGTACGGGGTGATGCCGCACACGTACATGGTCGCCGGGCCGGCGGGACGGCTCGGGTGGACACCGCGCCGGGCCGAGTCGTACAAGCTCAGTGGCCCGCCGTCACCCGGCAGCCGTGGCACCTCGTGCCCCACCCAAGAGTCCATGACCGTCAGCCTAACGAGCGCTCCGGCCACCCCGGAGCAACCGCCCGGGTGATCAACGCGACAACGACTCAGATGGGCGGCCAGGGCATCGCCGGCCACTCCTGCGGCGGCAGCGGATAGCGGCCTGCGTCCCGCAGCCGCCGTACCCGGGCACCCACCTCGGCGACCTCGCCGAGGGTCAGGTGCTCGGCCAGTTCGTCGCCCAGCTCCCCGGCGAGCTGCCCGGCGAGGGCGTCGAGCACCTGCACCGCGTCCGGCGGGAGCTGCTTCCCGGCCCAGCCCCACAACACGGTCCGGAGCTTCTCCTCCACGTGGAAGCAGACCCCGTGGTCCACCCCGTAGATCCGGTCGTCCGCGCCGGCCAGCACGTGACCGCCCTTGCGGTCGGCGTTGTTGAGCACCGCGTCCAGCACCGCCAGCCGGGCCAGCCGGGGATCGTCCGCGTGCGCCAGGGCGTACGCCGACCCGTCCTCGTCCCGGGCCGCGGCCACCGGGAACCAGCGCGGCGGCACCGCCTCGGCCGGCACGAAACCGACCAGCGGTTCGACGTCGTCGGGCTCGTCGATCCAGAGCTGACACGACCCCGGACCGAGCGGACCGTCCCGCAACACCGTCGGCGGTACCAGGTCCCAGCCGGTGGCCCGGGAGACGAGGTAGGCGGAGACCTCCCGGCCGGCGAGGGTGCCGTCGGGGAAGTCCCAGAGCGGACGCTCACCGCGCACCGGCTTGTAGACGCAGCGGGCCGTCCGGTCGCCCAGGGTCAGGGTCGCCCGCAGGGTGGTGTTGGAGGCGTCGACCAGCCGACCCTCAAGCTCCAGTTCACCGTCGCACAGCAGCCGGAGCGCGGCGCTGGCATCCTCGCGCTGCATCTCCGACGAGGTCACCGGTGGTAGCCGTTGTGCCGCGGGCAGAGGTGACCGGCCGGGTCGAGCGGCTGGCCGCAGAGCGGGCAGGGCGGACGACCGGCGTTGACCACCCGGCGGGCCCGCTCGATGAACTCGCGGGTCGCCTCGGGCGTCAACCGCACCCGCAGCCGGTCGAGATCCTCGTCGGGTTCCTCGTCGTCGTCCTCGTCGTCCTCGTCGTCGCCCAACTCGACCTCGGCCTCCGCCTCGCCGGCGGCGATCGCCTCGATCACCACGGTGGCCGAGTCCACGTCGAACGCCAGCCCGAGGGTACCGACCCGGAACTCCTCGTCGACCGGGTTGTCCAGCGGGTCGTTGTCGCCGACGGCGGCCGGCGCCTCCGGCAGCTCGACACCGAACCGGCGCTGCGCCTCGGAGAGCAGTTCCTCCAGCTTCTCGGCGAGCAGGGACACCTGGACCTTCTCCAGGGCGACGCTGACCAGGCGGCCACCGCCACGGGCCTGGAGGAAGAACGTGCGCTCCCCGGGCGCCCCGACCGTCCCGGCGACGAACCGCTCCGGCGGCTCGAAGGCGTGCACCTGGTGGGTCATACCCACGACCCTATCCGGAGCGTGGAACCGTCGCGCAAGCCACCGACGTCGAATCAGCCGAGGGCGAAACGGCACGGCCCGGCACGGCGGCGGCCGGACGGTTCAGCCGGCGCTCCCCGCGCCCCCGCCGACGGCCGCGTCGGAGTCGGCACCCCGGGCGGCCCGACGCCGCCGCTTGGGCCGCGGTGGCACCAGACCGGCCAGGTCACCGCCGGTGTCGTTGAGCCGGACCAGGAACGGCCGCAGCGGGGTGTAACGGATCGCGGTGACCGAGGCCGGGTCGGCGACGAGGCGTTGGAACAGGTCCAGGTGCATCCCGAGGGCGTCGGCCACGATGGCCTTGATCACATCGCCGTGGCTGCACGCCAGCCAGACCGCCTCCGGCCCGTGCTCCGCGGTGATCCGGGCGTCCCAGGCGCGGACGGCGGCGACCGCGCGGGCCGACATCTGCGCCATCGACTCGCCGTCGGGGAAGACCGCCGCACTGGGATGCTGCTGCACCACCGGCCAGAGCGGCTCCTTGGCCAACTTCTTCAGCGGCTGTCCCTCCCAGGCGCCGTAGCCGCACTCGACCAGCCCGTCCTCGACCACCGGCTCGGCCTGCGGCAACGCCAGCTCGAGGGTCTGCCGGCAGCGGATCAACGGACTGGTCACCACCGCCGCGAGCGGCACCGGCCGCAGCCGCCCGCCGACCGCGACCGCCTGGGTGCGGCCCGTCTCGTCCAGCTCGACCGGCTGGCGGCCGGCCAGGCCACCGTCGGCGTTCGCGGTCGTCCGGCCGTGTCGCAGAAGCAGAAGGGTCGCCACGTCCCCACCCTAGGCGCAGTCCGGACGGCGACGGCCCCCGACACCGGCGGCGGTGTCGGGGGCCGTCGGCCGGGTCGGATCAGGTGGCGCTGATCGTGCCGGTGAGCAGCAGTGCCAGCACCAGGGTGCCGAGCGCCACCCGGTAGAGCACGAAGACGTACAGGGTGTGGTGCGCCACGTACCGCAGCAGCCAGGCGATGGCCGCGTAGCCGACGCCGAAGGCGATGATGGTGGCGACCACCATCTGCGCCACCGACGGCACCGAGGTGCCCGGTGCGGCCGGCTCGAAGACGTCCCCGACGCTGAAGATGCCCGACATCACCACCGCCGGGATGGCCAGCAGGAACGAGTACCGGGCGGCGGCCTCCCGGGTGAGGTTGAGCAGCAGGCCCGCGGTGAGCGTGCCGCCGGAGCGGGACACCCCGGGGACCAGCGCCATCGCCTGGGCGAAGCCCATCACGATGCCGTCGCGCATCCGGAAGTTCGCCAGGGTACGGGTCTGCCGGCCCCAGTACTCGGCGAAGGCCAGCACGAAGGCGAAGACGATCAGGGTGGTGGAGACCACCCACAGGTTGCGCCCGGCGGTGCGGATCTGGTCCTTGAACAGGAATCCGAACAGCCCGATCGGGATCGAGCCGACGATCACGTACCAGCCCATCCGGTAGTCGAGGCTGGACCGGACCGAGGAGTCCCTGATCCCGACCAGCCAGGTCCGGGTGATCCGCCAGATGTCCTTGGCGAAGTAGATGAGCACGGCCGCCTCGGTGCCCAGCTGGGTGACCGCGGTGAAGGACGCGCCCGCGTCCCGGTCGAAGAAGATCGCCGAGGTGATCCGCAGATGCCCCGACGAACTCACCGGAAGGAACTCGGTGAGCCCCTGGACGATGCCCAGGACGATGGCCTCGACCCAGGTCACTCGCCGACTCCCGAGAGGTCGAGGGCCTCGGCGACGGTCCGCAGGGTCTGCACGCCGCTCTCGCGGTCGGCCACGAACAGGGTGACCGACAGGGTGGTCACCCCGGCCGCCGCGTACTCCCGCATCCGGTCGGCGATGCGTTCCTTCGGGCCGAGCAGCGAGGTGCGGTCGATGAACTCCATCGGCACCGCCGCCGCCGCGTCGCGCTGCTGCTTGGCCAGGTAGAGGTCCTGCACCCGGCGGGCCGCGTCGCCGTAACCCATCCGGGTGGCGAGCTGGTTGTAGAAGTTCTGCTGCCGGCTGCCCATCCCGCCGACGTAGAGCGCGGCGTACCAGCGGACCAGTTCGGCGCAGGCGGCCACGTCGTCGCCGACCACCACCGGCACCGACGGCACCACGTCGAAACCGGCCAGTTCCTTGCCCGCCCGGGCCCGGCCCGCCCGTACCGAGGCGAGCTGTTCCTCGGCGAACTCCGGGGCGTAGAAGACCGCCAGCCAGCCGTCGGCGATCTCGCCGGCCAACTCCAGGTTCTTCGGGCCGACCGCGGCCAGGTAGACCGGGATGTGGGCGCGCGGCGGGTGGAAGCCCAGCCGCAACGCCTTGCCGGGGCCGTCGGGCAACGGCAGCGTGTAGTGCGCGCCGTCGTAGCTGACCTCCTTGCGGGCCACCGCCAGCTTGACGATGTCGACGTACTCGCGGGTGCGGGCCAGCGGCTTGGCGAACCGGACGCCGTGCCAGCCCTCGGAGACCTGCGGGCCGGAGACCCCCAGGCCCAGCCGGAACCGGCCACCGGAGAGCGCGTCGATGGTCGCCGCCGTCATCGCGGTCATCGCCGGGGTCCGGGCGGGGATCTGCATCACCGCGCTGCCCAGGTCGATCCGCTCGGTCTGGCCCGCCATCCAGGCCAGCATGCTCGGCGAGTCGGAGCCGTACGCCTCCGCCGCCCACACCACCGAGTAGCCGAGGCGGTCCGCCTCCTGGGCGAGCGCCAGGTAGCCTGCCGGCGTACTCCACGCTGTCTGATATCCGAGGTTGAGCCCGAGTCGCACTGATCCTCCCCATCCCGCACCCACAGGTCGCATCAGGTTACGCAATGGCCCGGCCCCCGCCGCCCACCGGCTCGCCCCGGCCGTCGGGCTACCGGAACGGACCGCGGCGGGGTGGACGACGAGCGACCGGGCCGGCGCGTGGAGTGCCCAACGAGCGACCCGGGGCGGTGGTGACGGTCGGATCGGCGACCCGACAGGCAGAGATGCCGGGAGCGAGGATATCGGTTGCGCCGGGTTCGAAATAAGGTTCACCCATGCAACAGCGACCGCTCGGCCGAAGCGGGCTGGCGGTTTCCCGGCTCGCGCTCGGCACCATGACCTGGGGCCGGGACACCGACGCCGACGACGCGGCGGCCCAGCTGAAGAGCTTCCTCGACGCGGGCGGCAACCTGGTCGACACCGCCGACGTGTTCGCCGACGGGGACGCCGAGTCGGTGCTCGGGTCGCTGCTGGGCACCCTGGTCCCCCGCGAGGACGTGCTGATCGCCACCAAGGCGGGCCTGCGTCCGGGCAGTGGCCGGCGGCGCGACGGCTCCCGGGGGCACCTGCTGCGTACCCTGGACGCCTCCCTGCGCCGGCTCGGCACCGACCACGTCGACCTGTGGCAGGTACACGGCTACGACCCGGACACCCCGCTGGAGGAGACCCTCGCCGCACTGGACCACGCGGTCGCCTCCGGCCGGGTCCGGTACGTCGGGGTGTCGAACTTCTCCGGCTGGCAGACCGCCCGCGCCGCCGCCTGGCAGGCCGCCTGGCCGGGCCGGTCCCCGGTGGTCGCCACCCAGGTCGAGTACTCGCTGCTGGAGCGGGGGGTGGAACGGGAGGTGCTGCCGGCCTGCGCCGCGCTCGGCCTGGGTGTGCTGCCCTGGTCGCCGCTGGGGCGGGGGGTACTGACCGGCAAGTACCGCAACGGTCGCCCCGCGGACTCGCGGGCCGCCTCGGCGCACTTCGAGCCGTTCGTCGCCACCTACCTGGAGCCGCGCTGCTCCAGCATCGTGGAGGCGGTGAGCATCGCCGCCGGTGGACTGGGGGTGTCCCCGCTGGAGGTGGCGCTGGCCTGGATCCGGGACCGGCCGGGGGTGACCGCGCCGATCCTCGGCGCCCGGACGGTCGGCCAACTGCTCGGCGCGTTGCAGGTGGAACGGATGACCCTGCCGGAGGAGATCACCACGGCACTGGGCGACGTGTCCGCGGTGCCGGTCGGCTACCCGGAACGCGAGGGCTGAGCCCGCCACGGACTCCGCGGCGGGCGCGGCCGCCCCCGGTGGTGGCGCGGCGCACCGGGTAGGGGGTGGCGCCGGGCCGCCGGGCTGGGCAGCATGGGTGTCATGGACTACGAATACGCGCCGCTGCGGTTGCCGCCCAACGTCGACCGGTTGACCGCCGCGGCGCAACTGGCGATCCAGGCGGAGTTCTCCGGCTGGGAGCTGGCCCGGGTGCAGCTCTTCCGGGACGGCACCCGCAAGGTGGTGCTGCGTCGCCGTCGGGTCGCCCAACCCCAACCCGGCCTGTCCTACTGACCCGCCCGGCACCCAGAGGCAGCCCGGCACCGGGAGGCCAGCCGGCACCCGGAGGCGGCGGCCCGGGAACGGCCGGCCCGGGGCCGCCCCCGGGCCGGCCGCCACCGGCTAGTGCTGGTGCCCGGCGTGGTCGTGGTCGTCCTCGTCGAGGAACGGGTGCTCGTCGAGCCGGCCCACCAGCCGGTCGTCGGCGGCGGGGGTGAACGGGCCCACCGGATCGTCGTCGCTGAACGACTCCAGGTCGACCGGGGTGCCCACCTCGCTGACCATGACCACGCCGTCCAGCGGCTCCAGCTCCGGCACGTCCAGGGCGCCGAGCGAGCCGTCACCGCTCTGCAACAGCTCCAGCACCGCCTCGCCCACCCCCTCGACCGGCGCCGGCTCGTCCCCCTCGGGGGTGCCCTCCCGGCGGGCCACCTCGGCGACCCGCAGCAGCGCCGAGACGCTGGGCACCCGGTAGTCACGGCGCTGCCGCACCGAGATGACCTGCGGGTGCGGGTCGGTGGCCGGCTCGCCCTCGCCGGAGCCGAACCGCTCGTCCGCCTCGTCCGGGTCGATCGACTCGACGTCCCAGGGCGTGACCTCGCCGAACGCGTCGAGCAGCTGCTCGTCGTAGGCGAAGGAGGCGTTGTTCAAGGCCACGTACGCCTGCCAGACGTCGTCGTCGTCGATCCGCCCCTGGGCGGCCCGCACGGCCGTCAGGTGGGCACGGGCCGCGTCGATCACGCGCTCCAGGGCGACGTCCAGCTCACCGTGCTGGTCGGTCATGAGGCAGTCCCTTCGAGGAATGGGGGGTGCGGCACCGGCACCGGTCAGCAGTTGCGGAGGAACCGGTCGAGCACCCGCACGCCGAACTGTAGTCCGTCCACCGGAACCCGCTCGTCGATGCCGTGGAACAACGCCGAGAAGTTGAGGTCCGCCGGCAACCGCAGCGGGGCGAAACCGAAGCAGCGCATGCCGAGCTGGGCGAACGCCTTGGCGTCGGTGCCACCGGAGAGCATGTACGGCACCGGCCGGGCTCCCGGGTCCTCGGCCCGCAGCGCCGTCGACATCGCCTCGACCAGGTCGCCGTCGAAGGTGGTCTCCAGGGCGGGCTGGCGCTGGATGTACTCGATCTCGATGTCCGGGCCGACCAGCTCGCGCAGCTGCCGCTCCAGCAGCTCCGACTGGCCGGGCAGGCTACGGCAGTCGATGGTGGCGGTGGCCCGCCCGGGGATGACGTTGTCCTTGTAACCGGCGGCCAGCCGGGTCGGGTTGGCGGTGCTGCGGACGGTCGCGCCGATGATGTTGGCGATCGGGCCGAGCTTGGCGATCGCGGTCTCCGGGTCGTCCGGGTCCAGCTCGACACCGAGCACGTCGGACACCTCGGTCAGGAACGCCCGTACGGTGGGGGTGACGGTGACCGGGAAGCGGTGCCGGCCGATCCGGGCCACCGCCTCGGCCAGCGCGGTGACCGCGTTGTCGTCGTGGATGAACGACCCGTGCCCGGGACGGCCCCGGGCGTGCAGCCGCAGCCAGTCCAGGCCCTTCTCGGCGGTCTCGATCAGGTAGAGCCGTTGGGCGTCGCTGATCGAGTACGAGAAGCCGCCGACCTCGCCGACCGCCTCGGTGCAGCCGTCGAAGAGATCCCGGTGGCGCTGGACGAGGAAGTGGGCGCCGTAGTCGCTGCCCGCCTCCTCGTCGGCGGTGTACGCCAGCACGATGTCGCGGGGCGGGCGGACGCCGGTGCGCTGCCAGTGCCGCACCACCGCCAGCACCATCGCGTCGAAGTCCTTCATGTCGATCGCGCCCCGGCCCCACAGGTAGCCGTCGCGGACCTCCCCGGAGAACGGGTGCACCGACCACTCGTCGGCGTCGGCCGGCACCACGTCCAGGTGGCCGTGCACCAGCAGCGCGTCCCGGCCCGGGTCCACGCCGGGGATGCGGGCGACCAGGTTGGCCCGGCCCGGCGCGGACTCGTGGATCTCGGCGTCCACACCCACCTCGGCGAGCTTCTCCGCGACGTACTCCGCGGCCCGGCGCTCGCCGGCGCTGGTGGCGTTGTCACCGGTGTTGGTGGTGTCGATGCGCAGCAGGTCACGGCAGAGGTCGACGACCTCGGCGGTGGGGTCGGGCGGGGCGGAAGCGGCGTCGCTCGTCATCGCCTCTTTCTACCAGTCACCGGCCGCGCCGCGAACGACCCGACCCGACCCGGGCCGCGCGGTCCCGACCCGGGCCGGCTGCCGGTGCCGGCCGGCTCCGGTCCGGGCCGCCGGCACGGACGTCCCGGGGTTTGCCGACCGTCGGGTACGGGTACCGGCGCTGGCGTCCCCGTTCCGCCCGTCGCACCGGCCGGCGACCCGAGCCGGCCCCGTCGAGGAGGGCGTCATGTCCGCCGTTCCCCTGCCCCCGCTGCCACCGGCCGCCGACGACGCCTACCGTCCCGGCGGACGCAGCATGGCCGACCTCGCCGACGCCGAGCACCGTCAGCTGCTCGACCTGGTCGACCAGGTCACCGACGAGGGCCTGGCGGTGCAGCGGCGGCGGGAGGTGCTCCAGGTGCTCACCGCCATGGTGTCGCGGCACCTGTCGGCCGAGGAGCAGTACCTGCTGCCCGCCGCCCGCGCCGCGCTGCCCACCGCCGCCGCCCGGGTGGACCGGGAGGTCGCGGCGGACGTGGCGCTGCTCACCGCGCTGAAGGCCCTCGGCGGCCCGGACGACCCGACGCTGGCCGACGTGGCGGCCCGGATCCGGCGGCACGTGCAGGCGGTCGCCGAGCTGATCACCCCGCTGCGCGAGGTGGCCACCGACGCGGAGTTGATCCGGCTGGGCAACCGGTGGGCGATCGCCGAGGAGGCGGCCCCGACCCGACCGCACCCGGGCACCCCGGCCACCCCGCCGTGGAACCGGATCGTCGAGCCGGCCGTAGGGGTGGTGGACAAGCTGCGGGACGCGGTGACCGGCCGCCGTACCCAGTTGTCCGACCTCACCCGCCGTTCCGGGCGGTGATCGGTCGACCCCTATCCGTCAGGTATGGCGGCCCGGTTCGGTCCAGACCCTTCCGTCTATCGACGTGTGGCCATACCGTCACCCTATGAACCTGGAGCTGCGCCACCTACGGGTGGTCTGCGCGATCGCCGAGACGGGCAGCGTGACGAAAGCCGCGTCCACCCTCGGCCTGGCCCAGCCGGCCCTGACCGCCCAGCTCCAGCGCATCGAGCGGACGCTGGGCGGCCCGCTGTTCGAACGGGACCGCCGGGGTGCCCGCCCCACCGCCCTGGGTGAGTTGGTGCTGTCCCGTGCCCGGGTGCTGCTGCCGGCGATGAAGGGCCTCCAGGACGAGGCGGCCCGGCTGGCCGGCGCGGACGACGCCCTCGGCCGGTACCGCTTCGGCGGGGTGAACAGCCCGATCCTGGGTCGACTGGTGCACCGGCTCGCCGCCGAGCAGCCGCACGCGCAGATCACCACCTACGCCTCCTGGTCGGCCGACGAACTGGCCGCCCTGGTCGCCGGCGGCCGACTCGACTTCGCGCTGACCGGCATCTGCGGCGACGCCAGCCCGCCGGCGGAGTTCGGCCTGGCCTGGCGGGAGGTGGCGGTCGACCCGGTGCTGGTGCTGCTACCGGCCGCCCACCCGATGGCCGACCGCGACGAGGTCGGCCTGGGCGAGCTGCGGCACGAGCAGTGGGTGGCCGCGCCGGGTGACGGCTGCTTCGGCGACTGCTTCGCCGCCGCGTGCGCCCGCGCCGGTTTCACCCCCCGCAAGGTGTACGAGACCGACGTCCGCGGCTGCATGGACCTGGTCGATGCCGGTGAGGCGGTGGCCCTGTGCCAGGCCACCTTCCGCCCGGTCGCCGGTCTGGTGACGCGACGGCTGGCCGGCACCCCGCTGCGGTGGCGGCTGCTGCTCGGCTGGCACCCGGAGTCCCCGGCGGCCCGGGTCGCCGAGGCGGTGCTGGAGGACGCGGTGGCCGCGTACACCGACTCGCTGGCCGCGCACCCCGACTACCTGGCCTGGCTGCTGCGGCATCCCGAGTTCGGCGCCCGGGACAGCGGTCCGGCCCGCGCGACCGGGAGGGTGCGAACGGCGTGACGACGGGTATCAGCCCTGCATGACCGATCTCCATCCGGCCGCCGACCAGCGGGAGCTGCTGCGTCGGGCGGCCAGCGCGCACACCGCCGCCGCCCGGGACGTCGAGGCGTTCCTGCGCCGGCTGCCCGAGGTGCCCGACCCGGCCGACATCACCGAGTACGCGACGCTGCTCAGCCGGGAGGAGCAGACCCGCGCCGACCGGCAGGACGCCGCCGACACCGCCGGCCTGCAACTGCCCAGCCTGGAATCCGAGTAGCCGACCGGGGTACCGGGCACCCGGGACGACTCCCGGGTGCCCCGCCGTCCCACCGGCGGACCGCCGGCCCGGCCTCCCCGCCCGCCCGGGACCGCCCGGCGGTCCGGGATGCCCCGGGCAGGCCCGGATGACCCGGGCGGGCCGGGACGGCCGGCGGCCCGGGCGGGGACGGCCGGCGGCCCGGGCGGGGACGGCCGGCGGCCCGGGCGGGGACGGCCGGCGGCCCGGGCGGGTCAGCGTTCGATGAGGACGTCGTGGCCCAGGTCGAGCAGGGCGTGCCGCCACTCGTCGTCGGCGTTGCCGCCACCGGGCTTCTCGTCCACCAAGGACCGGATCCGGTCGATCGCCGCCCGCATCACCTCGACGTCGGCCGGGGTGAGGTCGACCTTGCGCTTACGCAGTACCGCCAGGATCTGCCGGCCGGGCTCGGGCAGGTCGAGATCCGGGTCGGGGCCGAACGCGTCCTCCCCCGACCCCCTGGTCAGTAGCCACTGCCGCAGTTGCTCGGAGGGGACGTTCACCTCGGCGTGGAAGTCCTCCCAGAGCACCTCGACCTCGGGGTCGAGCCGCTGTTCGCGTGCCATCACGCCTCCTCTTCCGGTGGCCCGGGCGGTGCCGGGTTCCCGTGGTCGGTCCACTGCTTCGGGCCCTCCGGCGGCACCTGGACCCGGGCCGGGTTCGCCGTCGGGGCTGCCGGGATGGGTGCGGTCCGTCCGGCGTTCTCCTCGGTCTCCTCGGGTTCGGTCATCTCCGCCCTCCTCTCATCGGGGATGCGAGGTGGTGGCGGGAGCGTGCTCGCGGTCGCCGGCCGAGACGTCGAAGGTGAGCTGCCCGTCCCGCGCGTCGACGGTGACCTTCTGCCCCGGTGAGAGCCGGTTCTCCAGCAGCATCCGGGAGAGCCGGTTGTCCACCTCGCGCTGGATCACCCGGCGCAGCGGGCGTGCCCCGAACTCCGGCTGGTAGCCGTGCTCGGCCAGCCAGTCCGTGCCGGTCGACGTGACCTCGACCTGGATGTCCTGGGCGTGCAGCCGGCGGCGGGTCTCCTCCAGCAGCAGCCCGGTGATCTGCCGTAGCTGTTCGGCCTCCAGCCGCTGGAAGATGATCGTCTCGTCGATCCGGTTGAGGAACTCCGGGCGGAAGTTCTCCTGGAGCCGACGCATCAGTCGTTCCCGCAACTCGTCGGCCTCCTGCTGGTCGCCCTGCGCGCCGACGCCGAACCCGACGGTCCGCTGGGCGCCGGTGATCAGCTCCGACCCCAGGTTGCTCGTCATGATCAGCACGGTGTTCTTGAAGTTGACCGTACGGCCCTGGCTGTCGGTGAGCCGGCCGTCGTCGAGCACCTGGAGCAGGATGTTGAACACGTCCGGGTGGGCCTTCTCGATCTCGTCGAGCAGCACCACGGCGTACGGGCGGCGGCGGACCGCCTCGGTGAGCTGGCCGGCCTCCTCGTAGCCGACGTAGCCGGGGGGCGCACCGACCAGCCGGGCCACCGTGTGCCGTTCCTGGAACTCGCTCATGTCCACCCGGACCATCCGGTCGGCCTCGCCGAAGAGCGCCTCGGCCAGGGCACGGGCGAGTTCGGTCTTGCCGACGCCGGTGGGGCCGAGGAAGAGGAAGCTGCCCATCGGCCGGTTCGGGTCGGCCAGCCCGGCGCGCGAGCGGCGGACCGCCTCGGCGATGGCCTCGACCGCGTCGTCCTGGCCGATCACCTTCTGGTGCAGGTGTCCCTCCAGCCGCAGCAGCCGGTCCCGTTCCTCCTCGGTGAGCTGGCTGATCGGGATGCCGGTGGACCGGGAGACCACCTCGGCGATCTCCTTCGTGCCGACCGACGGGACCTGATTGTCCCCGCCGTCGCCCCGGGCCCGCCCGATCTGCGCCTCCAGCTCGGCGAGCCGGTCCCGCAGGGCGGACGCCTTCTCGTACTGCTCGTCGGCGACCGCCTGCTCCTTGTCCCGGCGGACGTCCTCCAGTTGCTGTTCCAGTTCCCGGACGTCCGAGGCGGGGGTCCGGGTGCGCAGCCGCACCCGGGCGCCGGCCTGGTCGATCAGGTCGATCGCCTTGTCCGGCAGGAACCGGTCGGTGACGTACCGGTCGGAGAGCTCGGCGGCGGCCACCAGCGCCTCGTCGGTGAACCGGACCTGGTGGTGGGCCTCGTACCGGTCCCGCAGGCCGCGCAGGATGGCCACCGTGTCCTCGACATCGGGCTCGGGCACCAGCACCGGCTGGAACCGGCGGGCCAGCGCGGCGTCCTTCTCGATACTGCGCCGGTACTCGTCCAGCGTGGTCGCCCCGATCACCCGCAGCTCGCCCCGGGCCAGCGCCGGTTTGAGCATGTTCGACGCGTCCATCCCGCCCTCGCTGCCGGCGCCGCCCGCGCCGACCAGCGTGTGGATCTCGTCCAGGAAGATGATCAGCTCGTCCCGGTGCGCCCGGATCTCGTCGATCACCTTCTTGAGCCGTTCCTCGAAGTCGCCCCGGTAGCGGGTGCCGGCCACCAGACCGGCCAGGTCGAGCTGGACGACCCGCTTGCCGAGCAGGGTCTGCGGCACGTCGCCGTCACAGATCCGTTCGGCCAGGCCCTCCACGATGGCGGTCTTGCCGACGCCGGCCTCCCCGATGAGCACCGGGTTGTTCTTGGTCCGCCGGGACAGGATCTCGACCGCCTGCTCGATCTCGTCGGCGCGACCGATCACCGGGTCGATCTGGTCGTTGCGGGCCAGGTCGGTGAGGTCCTGGCCGTACTGGTCGAGGGTGGGGGTGCCCCGGTCGGGTTTCGGACCGGTCATCGGTCCGCGTTCGGCCCCGGCCGCCTGGAGCGACTCGGGCTGGATCCGGCCGGCGGCGAGCATCCGACCGGCCGGGGACTCGGGGTTGAGCGGCAGGGCCATCAGGATGTGTTCGGGTCCGATGTAGTTCGCGCCCATCGCCCGGGAGAGCTGGTGCGCGTCGAGCAGTGCCCGCTTGGCCGCCGGGGTGAGCGACAGGTTCGGCGGCACCTCGCCGCGCGGAGCACCGTCGCCGCGTCCGCCGAGCGCGTTGACCAGGGCGTCCGGGTCGGCACCGGCGCGGCGTACCAGGTCCCGCAGGGGGTCGCGCTGCAACGCCGCCCAGAGCAGGTGGTCGGTGTCCAGGTCGGTGCTGTGTTTCTGGGCGGCCCGTCGGGCGGCGTCGGCCAGCATCTCCCGGGCGTCGGCGGTCATCAGGCGGGTGATGTCGACCCGGTGCGCCGGGCGGCGTCCGCCCTCGCCCCGGCCGAAGTACCGGGCCAGGAACTCGTCCCACGGGTCGGAGCCGAAGTCCCCGGGTCCTAGCATGGCTGTCCTCCGCTCCTTGGGCCGCGGCAGGGTCGCCGGCGGCGACACCCGGGCGCGACACGATCGCCGGTGGCTACCCGTCGGTCGTCCCGACAAACGCCCCGAGATGGCAGGCTGGACGGATGGAATCCCACCCGTTGCTGATCGTCGACGGTGCGAACGTGGTCGGCTCCCGGCCGGACGGCTGGTGGCACGACCGGGCCGGTGCGGCGGCCCGACTGCGTGACCGGTTGGTCCCGGTGGCCGACGTGGGCGTGCCCCCGGAGTTGCCCGCGCCCGTCGAGGTGGTGCTGGTGGTCGAGGGCGCGGCCCGGGACGTGCCGGGGGTCGCCGGGGTACGCACCGTCGCGGCGCCGGGCTCGGGCGACGACACGATCGTCGACCTGGTGCGCGACGCGCCGGACCGGCGACGGCTGGTGGTCACGGCCGACCGGGAGCTGCGCGGGCGGGTGGGCGCGCTGGGCGCCGAGGTGTACGGCCCCCGCTGGCTGCCCGGCTGAGCCCGGCCGGGCGATCCCGCACCGGGTACACCGGGGTTCCGCACCGGCCCGGTCGGACGGACATGCAGTCCCGTTGACGGGATCAGATGTCTTTTTCACGGGACGAGCCCGGGGACTTCACGCACGTCAGGACGGTGACCGGGCACCCGGGCAGCGACACCGACAGGGCGGATGTTCTCTCCCCGTCGGGTATACGTTGTAATGGAGATCTCCCCGCCCCCAGGAGGTCACCGTGGCGAGCGTCGCCGAACTGAAGGCCGCGATCGACATCGCCCTTCAACAGATCGGTGACGGGCAGACAGCCGTCCAGGCCGCCGGGGAGAAACTCTCCGAAGCACAGCAGACCCTCGCCGGGGCGTTGGAGGGCAGCGGGCACGAGACCGTCGAGGCGGCCCAGGCGTCGCTCACCCAGGCCGGCCAGGAGCTGGAGGAATGTCTCGCCGCGACGCTCGTCGCGGTGGAACAGGCGCAGCTCTACGTGTCGTCGCTGTAGCGGGCCGCCGTGTCCATCGTCGAGGACGTCGGAGCGCAGGTACGGGCCGCCGCCGAGGAGTTCCCCCTCGCCCAGCTCGCCCTGGCGCTGGAGAAGTTCGGCCAGGCCACCGAGCGGCTGCGCTGGGTCCGCCAGGAGTCGGCCAACCCGATGGGAGTGCCGGAACTCGCCGCCGCCACCGAGCACGCCGAGTCGGCCGGGCACGCCCTGCGGGTCGCCCAGGAACAGCTCACCGGCTATCTGGCCGCGATCGGGCTGGCCCCCGACGGCCCGCCCCCGCCCCGGGCGACCGGTCCCGCGCCGAGGCACGACGGGCCGCGCGGCGACGCCACCCCGCCACCGGCCGCCCCGCCACCGGCCACCGAGGAGGACCCCACGGTCAAGCGCTGGTGGGCGGTCCGGGTGGCCGAGCTGACCGGCGGCCGGGAGGGTCCGCCGGAGCAGCCCGACGAGCGGGTCGCCGACTCGCGGGAGCTGCTGCGTCGGGTGGTCACCGGAATCCGCTCCGGCGACCGGGACCGGCTGCACCGGGAGCTGCGCGCCGCCCACGCCGACGTCGGCCTCGGCCTCGCCGCGATCGCCCCGCCGCTGCTGCGTGACCTGGCCGGCGAGCTGCTCGGGCATCCACCCCGCGCCGACGACCTGCCCCGGCTGCGCCGGGAACTGGACGGTCGGGTCCGCGACCTGCTGCCCGGCCTGCCACCGCCGGTGCTGGAAACCCTGCTCACCCGGGTCTGCCGGATGCCCCCGCCACGCCGGGGCGAGGGGGACGGCGAACAGCCGCACGCCGCCGATCCCGCCGTCACCGCCGGGGTGCTGACCGGCGTGCTGCTGGCCCGGCTCGGCCGCGACCTGCCCCGCGAGGAGCCCGACCCGTCCCGGCAGCCGGCCCCGCAGCCGCCCGAGCGGGCACCGGAGACCGACCGGTCCCGACCGCGGCCACCCGCCGAACGTCGCCCCGAGCCACGCCCACCGCGCCGGCCCGAGCCGACCCCGCAACGCCGGCCCGCGCCGAGCCCGCCACCGGGAGCGGGACCACCTCCCGGATTGAGCGCACCGGGCCGCAGGAGCCCGTGGACGGACGGCAGGCCCCATGGCTGACCTGCGGGCCCAGCTGGCGGCGCGGGTACGGGGGATGCTCTCCGAGGCGCTCGGCGTCACCCGTACCCGGCTCGCCTCGGCCGAGTCGGAGCTGAGCGTCGCCCGGGACCGGCTGACCCGGGTCCGGCGGGCCGCCGCCACGGTGCCGCAGCGGGTGGGCGTCGAACGCGACCGACGGCTGGTCGAGATCGACCAGCGGCACGCCGCGCGGCTCGCCGAGCTGGCCCACCGGGCCACCGAGGCGGCCCGTCGGGAGGCCCCCGGCGCGGCCTCCGCGGCCTGGCCGCAGTGGCGGCCCACCCCGACCGGACGCGGCGAGACCCCCGGTCCGCTGCGGATCGGCACCCTGCGGGTACCCGGCGCGGAGCCCGTCCCGGCGCTGGTGCCGCTGCTCGACGCCGGTCACGTGCAGCTGCACGGCGACGACCGGGAGGGTGCCGACGCGGTGGTGTCGGCGCTGCTGCTGCGAGGGGTCGGCCGGGCCGACCCGGGCGCCGTCCGGCTCTACGGCTACGACCCCGAGCACCTCGGCGGCGGGCTGGCCGGCTTCGCCCCACTCGGCACCGCCGGGCTGCTCACCTTCGTCGGTCCGGGCGGCCTGGCCCGCCTCCTCGACGACCTGGTGGAGCAGATCCGCCGGATCAACGAGACGGTGCTCGCGGGCGAGTACGGCTCCCTGCGCGCCCTGGCCCTGGCGACCGGCCGTCGGCCCGAGCCGTGGCGGGTGGCGGTGCTGCTCGGTGGCGACGAGTTGTCCCGGCACGAACGCGGCCAGCTCGACCGGGTGGTCCGCACCGGCGTGGCCTGCGGGGTGCACCTGGTGGTCCGGGGCATCGACCTGCCGGACGACCCGAGCCTCACCCGGATCGTCGCCGGGCCGGGCGAGGCCCGCATCGGCACCCCGCCCGGCCCACCGGTTCGCCTCGATCCGCCGCCACCGGCCACCCTGGTCACCGACACCTGCCGGGAGGTCGCCGCCCGGGTCAACGCCGGCCCGCCGCCGACGCCCTTCACCGACCTGCTCCCGCCCCCGGAGCAGATGTGGAAGGAGGATTCGGCGCACGGACTGACCGCGCCGATCGGCGAGGGTCCGCACGGCCGCCCGGTGCTGCTGAACCTCGGCGACTACCCTCCGCACGCCCTGATCGGTGGGCCGTCCGGCACCGGCAAGACCAACCTCATCTTCGCCTGGATCGGCGCGCTGGCCGCCCGCTACTCCCCCGCCGAACTGGAGTTCTATCTGCTGGACTTCAAGGAGGGGGTGTCCTTCGCCCGGTTCGCGCAGGGCCGCCGCGATCCGAGCTGGCTGCCGCACATGCGGCTGGTCGGGATCAACGTGAACACCGACCGGGAGTTCGGTCTGGCCCTGCTGCGCTTCCTCGCCGAGGAGCTGCGCCGACGGGCCGACGCGGCCAAGAAGCACGAGGTCACCAAGCTGGCCGAGCTGCGGGCGGTGGATCCGACCGGGCACTGGCCCCGGATCGTCGCGGTGGTCGACGAGTTCCAGGCGCTGCTCGCCGGCCGGGACGTGGTGGCCCGGGAGGCCGCCGACCTGCTGGAGGACCTGGCCCGCCGGGGCCGCTCGCAGGGCATCCACCTGGTGCTCGCCTCGCAGGACGTCCGGGGCATCGAGGCGCTGTGGGGGCGGCCCGCCCTGGTGGCCCAGTTCACCCTGCGGATCGCGCTGCCCAAGGCGCTACGCATCCTCGCCGAACGCAACGACGCCGCGCAGGCGCTGCCCCGGCACCACGCGGTGGTCAACGCCGAGTCGGGGATGACCGAGGGCAACCAGGTGGCCCGGATCCCGTCGGCCAGCGACTGGGAGACCTGGAGCGAGTTGCAGCACCGGTTGTGGAGGATGCGGCCCGCCGACGCCGCCCCGGCGCGGCTCTTCGACGGCGACGCGATCCCCCGGCTCGCCGAGGCCCCCGATTTCCGGGCGCTCACCCCGCCCGGGGACGACCTCCCGCCGCGCGGGCCGGTCGCCGTCCTGGGTGAGATCATCGACGTGCAGTCCCGGTCGGCGGCGCTGCGGTTGCCCCGGGCGCCAGGCCGTAACCTCGCGGTCCTGGGCACCCGGGTCGACGAGGCGTGCGCGGTGCTCGACGCCGCCGCCCGCTCACTGGCCCGCCAGCACCGCCCCGGCAGCGCCCGGTTCTCCATCGCCTGCCTCGACCCGGACGCCGACCCGGCGGCCCGCGCCCTCTACGAGGACCTCGCCGACGACGCCGCCTGGTACGACGAGGAGACCGTCGCCGAGCTGATGACCGAGACGGCGACCGCGCTGACCCGACCCGGCACCCCGTCCACCCCGCACTACCTGCTGCTGTTCGCCGTGGACGCGGCGGCCGGGGCGCTGGCCACCGGTTCACCCGGAGCCACCGGCCTGGACCGGTTGCGCCGGATCCTGCACGACGGGCCGGAGCGGCGTACCCATGTGCTGGCCTGGTGGCGGGGGGTGGCCCGGATGCGGGCCGACCTGGGCGGGCCGGCCGCCCGGACCGACCAGATCGGCGCCTGGGTGGCCCTCGACGTGCAGGGCGGCGAGCTGGGCTCGGCGCTCTACCCGGGTTCCGGCGGCCCGGACTGGTACCCGCGTCCGTGGCGCGGACTCTTCTTCGACCGGGCGGTGCACCGCACCGGACAGGTGATCATCCCCTATGGTCCGTCCCGATGAACGAACCGGTCGCCAGTGACACCTACGCCGCCCACGTCCGCCGGCTCGCCGAGCTGACCGGTCGGGTGGCCGCCCAGCGGGCCGAGGCGCAGGCCTGGCACGACCAGCAGTGCGTCGCCGCCGAGCGGGCCGTGCAGCAGGCGGTCACCCAGCTCCACGACGCCGAGCAGGAGGTGACCGACGCCCGGTCAATGCTGGAACGAGTCGACACCGAGGTCGGTCACCTCTGGGCCGAGCTGCGGTCCCGGTTGGGCACCCGCCGGCTCGGCGACCCGCCGGGGCCGGCCCGGGACGTCACCGGCGACCCGGTGCCCCTGCTGCACGGGGTACGCGAACTGCTCGACCGTACCGGCCAGCGCGGTGAGCTGCCCGGGTCGGTCAACCCACTGCTCGCCCTCTGCGGGGTGGCCGGGGCGGTCGTCGCGTACGCCCTCGGGGCCGCCGCCCGCGCGGTCGGCCAGCGCTACGGCGGTGACCTGGCGGTGGGTATGCCGGTGCTGGCACTGGTGGTCACCCTGCTCGGCCCGGTGGCCGGGCTGGCACCGGCGAAGCGGCTGGCCGACCGGCGGCACGCCCTGCTCGGCCCCCGCCCGCTGGCGATCGTCCTGGCCGCCGGGGTGCTGACCACGGTGCTGCTGCTGGTGTCCAGCCGCTGACCGGTCCGCGTCACACCGGGACGGCCACCGCCTCCCGCAGCAGCCGGCGGGCCAGCACCAGCCGGTCGGCGTCGTCGTCGAGGCCGGGCAGGTCGCCCACCCGGACGCCGGTCGAGCCGAGCAGGGCACGCAGGGCCGGCGCGCACTGGGCGGGCAGGGTGACGGTGCGGTCGGTCAACCGCAGCGCCACCCGACCGTCGGCGGTGGCGGTGAGCTGCCAGCGCAGGCCGTCCCGGGGGGCGATCCTGCTGTCCGCCGCCAGCGTGTCGAGCGCGGCGGCCTGGGCGAGCGGCCGGATCGGGGCCGGGCGGGCGGCCGGCCAGGCGCGGTCGCGCAGCCGGGCGGCGACCGCGACCGGGTCGGCCCCCAGCAGCCAGTCGCGCAGCGCCTCCACCGTCTCGGCCAGCTCGGGCTCGATGGCGTCCGGGTCGGCGACGTCGGTGCCGAAGGGCAGCCCGGCCCGCAGCCGGGGATCCTCGGCGGCCAACGCCAGCAGCTCCTCGACCAGGGCGTACCGGGTCAACGCGCGGACGCCGACGGTCAGGTGCAGCGAGCGGGACTCCTGTGCCTGGGCACTGTGCAGCCAGCCGCGCGGCAGGTAGAGCGCGTCGCCGGGTTCGAGGACCACGTCGAGCGCCGCCGGGCCGTCGGCGGTGGCGGACACCTCGTCGGCCCGCCCGCCCCAGGGCTGCCGCTCCAGCGGGTCGGTGAGCACCGGCGGGTGGATCCGCCAGTGCTTGCGGCCGTCTACCTGGAGCACGAAGACGTCATGGGTGTCGTAGTGGGTGGCGAAACCCTGACTGCCCGGCGGCGTGAGGTAGGCGTTGACCTGCAACGGCTGGGTCAGGGCGGTGCCCAGGTCCCGGGCGAAGTCGATCAGGGCGGGCCAGAGCCGGTGCAGCCCCTGGAGCACCAGCGTCGCGCCGGAGGCGTACAGCTCCAGGATGCGCTCGTCGCGGACCTGGTCGCCGATCTCCGCACCCGCCCCGCCGCCACCGGTGAACCGGGCCGCCGGCACCAGCTGGCCGTCCTTGGCCACCCGTAGGAACGGGGTACGCAGCCCGCGCCGGCTGAGCAACTCGTCGGCGTCCTCGGGGCTGAGCAGGTCGGTGAACCCGTCGGTGTTGGGTAGCTCGGCGGCCCGCGACAGCAACGGCGCCCGGCCCCAGTGGGCAGCGGCGAACTTCTCCGGTTCGAGGCTGACGCAGCGGGCCAGTGCCGACGCCGCGGCGGGCGGGACCGCCGGGCGGCCGTGGCCGCCCGGCGGATCGATGATCGCCATGGTGTCGGTCAGCGCGCGCTGCCGTCGGCGCCACCGTCGTGCTGGCCCGGGGTCGCCCCGCCGTCCGCCGGACCCTCGGCGCTGCCGTCGGCACCACCGTCGTGCTGACCCGGGGTCGCCCCGCCGTCCGCCGGACCCTCGGCGCTGCCGTCGGCACCACCGTCGTGCTGACCCGGGGTCGCCCCGCCGTCCGCCGGACCCTCGGCGCTGCCGTCGGCACCACCGTCGTGCTGACCCGGGGTCGCCCCGCCGTCCGCCGGACCCTCGACGCCGCCGCCGCTGGTGGTCTGAATGTCGTCGTCGTTCAGTGCCATGGGTGCTCCCTCGGATGTGCTGCCCCGCCGTGGGGCGGGGTCTGTCGTGAGCGGGTGGTACCCCCGACACGATCTTCTCTAACCCCACCGTAGTCGGCCCCTCCGACGCACGGACCCGGATCGTCGGGACGGGTGGCCACGGGTCCGGTCAGGGAATCAACCGTTGCAGGTCCCGGGGCATGCCGGACTTGACGTCCTGCCATTCGCCCTGGGTGACGTGCCGACGCAGGGTGTCCAGTACCACCTGGGCCACCCGCTCCGGGCCGCCCTCCACGTCGTAGGGGAAGCCCTGACGGATCTCGTAGAGGAAGTCGTCCCGGTTCAGCTTGACCGGCACGTTCTCCGGCTGCCAGCCGTCGAAGTAGATGCCCCGCACCAGCACCGGTAGCTGCGCCGCGAACTCCGCGCACTCGGTCACGGTCATCCGGTCCCGCAGCAGGTGCAGCACCGTCCGCAGGGCCGCGTACGACTGGTTGCGCTGCGCCCGGGGCCAGCCGTACGCCTGCTCGATGTCCTTGAGGATCAGGTTGGTCTTGTCCACGGAGGAGTCGACCGCCGACATCAGGTGCTCTGCCATCGCGGTCACCCCCCGGCCTTCGGATCGCCGTCTGACCGCCGGTCCTCGGCGCGTCGGGGCGGCCCCGACGGTCCCCGCCCCTGCCGGGCCGGGCTGCCGGGGCGGCCGGGCCGCTCCGGTCGACGACTGTCCCCGCCCGTACCGACGACGTGCAGCACCGCGCCCCGCCGCGGATCCGCCACCACCCGTACCTCCATGTCGGTCACCTCCGTGCCTGTGCTCGGTGTCCGGCCGGAGGACCCGGCCGGCAACTGTCCCGGCCCGCACGACCCGACCGGGACGTCCCCGGCCGGACGGCCTACCGGCACCACCCATGCTGGCCGGTGGCGGGGTGAGCCGTCCTCACCCGCAGGGGGTGAGCCTGACGGGGTGAGCCGGAGCCGACGGCCGACGGGCAGGCTGGACGCCGTGCCGTCGACGGTGGACCCGGAGCGCGTCCAGCCCCGGCCGGGTGGTCGGCCCGCAGGGCGCCCGGTCACGGCCGGGGCAGTCCGGAGGGCGCTCGACCCGGCCGGGTGGTCGGCCCGGCGACCCGGACCGTGGCGTCGGCATCGGTCCCGCCCACGGGACGGGGCACCGGCCCGGAGGCGGACCGGTGCCGGTGGCAGGTGACCGCCTCAGGCGGCCCGCCGCTCCCGGTGCTGCTTGCAGGCCACGCACGAGGTGGCCGCGGGGAAGATCTCCAGCCGCTCGACCGGGATCGGCGACGTGCAGCCCTCGCAGAAGCCGTAGGTCCCCTCGTCCAACCGGGTCAGGGCGTGTTCGAACTGGGCCCGACGGTCGAGGATGGCGCGCAGCAGGGACTGGGCGGTGTCCCGCTCGGCGGTCTTGGTGCCGCTGTCGGCCTGGTCGTCGCCGGCGGTGTCACCGACCTCCACCAGCCGTAGCACCTGGCTCTGCGCGACCGTGTGCTCGTACTCGGCGGAAAGCTCGTCGTAGCGGGCCCGCAGGGCGATCCGGATCCGGTCGGCCTCCACCTCGGTACGTGCGGTGCCGACGCTGTCGTGGACGAGCATCGCTGCCTGCCTTTCCTTGGCCGGGCGCGCGGGGACCTGCCCCGGACGCGGACGGCACGGCGAGATCATCCGTGCCCTGTGAGCCGGGCGATTACCCAGCGTCGCCGCCCGGTAAACCACCGGATTCCCCGGGCCGTCAGTCGGTGTCGTCGCGGTGCACCAGGGCCGGGTGGCGGGGGTCGTCGACCCGCACCACCACGTCGGCGAAGGAGGCCGGGGCGACCTCGTCGGCGTACCGGGCGAACGCCGGAAGGGTCCACCGCTGCGCCGGGTCGGTACGGCGGGCCAGCGCGCCCGGGGAGAGGTGCAGGTGCACGGTGACGTCGAAGGGCAGTCCCCCGCCGAGCAGCAGCGCCCCGCTGACCAGCAGCACCGTGCCCGGCAGCAGATCCTGGTAGGGCGCCCGGCTGGCCCGGTCGGTCCCGGTGTCCCAGAGCGAGGGCAGCACCCGGCCGGTACCGCCGGGACCGGCCGGGTCGAGCACCTCCCGGCGCAGTCCGGCCTCGTCCGTCCATCCCTCGTAGTAGGCGTCCGGGTTGGTCCGACCGAACTCGAAGCGGACGGAGGCGGGGCGGAGGAAGTCCCCGGCCCGCAGGTGCAGCGCCGGACGGCCACCCGTGCGCAGCGGATCGACCAGGGCGTCGGCGAGCCGGTCGGGGGCCGCGGCGGGGGCCCCGTCGACGGCGACCCGCAGGTGGCCGGGGCCGCGGGTGGCGGCGGTGCGGAGCCGCTCGGTCAGTTCGGCGACGAGCCGGTCGGGCGAGATCGGGCGGACACGCATCCGACCATGGTGCCCCGCCGGGCGACGGCCGGTCCCGGTGCCCCGGTCAGCCGGTGCGGTCGACGGTGACCCGGGCCTCGTCGGCGAGCCGGTAGCCCACCCCGTAGACCGTGGTCACCAGCGGGACGTCCACGCCGACCTTGCCGCGCAGCCGGCGGACGTGCACGTCCACCGTACGCACACCGGCGTGCTCGTACCCCCAGACCGCGTTCAGTAGTTGCAGCCGAGTGAACACCCGCCGGGGGTGGGCCACCAGGTGGAGCAGCAGGTCGAACTCCAGCCGGGTCAGTGGCAACGGCTCGCCGTCGCGCAGCACCGAACGGGAGGAGGCCAGGATGTGCAGCATCGGGATGGTGGCCGCGAGGGTGCGGGCCGGGGGCCGCCCGGTGGGGGTCTGCTCGGGTCGCCGCTCGGCGGGAACGCCGGTGGTGGTGATGGTGCCCTCACCGCGTTCCAGCATCTCCCGGGCCGCCTCCAGCAGCCGGCGGGCCGGCGGGGTGAGCGACTCCTCGCTGGCCAGCGGGATGGACAGGGTGACGGTGAGCACGGGTGTGGTGGCGTGGGTGGGCCGCCGCTGGCCGCCGGGGGGCCGACCGGGAACCGAGGGCTGGGACGTATGCCAACCGGCGCGCGAGGATGCAGGGCTGACCGACATGGTCCTCCTTGGGGCTGGTCCGGAATCTCCCCACGGCCCGGGACGCCGCTGCATCGATGCTTCCCGGCCCCTGGACGGGGGTCAAGGGGCGACCGCGTTGCATGAATGTGACAATCGACGAACAGTTAGCAGCCGATCCCTCGCTCTGCGTACGAGCCAGATGATTACAGCAGAAGCGCCGAACTGCCCGGATACGGGGGTGCCCGCCCGGTCAACGACGGCCGGCACGACGCGACGCACCCGCTCGGACGAGTCGGGTGCGTCGCGTCGTGCCGGTGATACTCAGTGAAACCGTTCGATCCGTACCCGCGCGTCGTCGGCGAGCCGGTAACCCACCCCGTACACGGTGGTCACCAGGGGTGCGTCCGCGCCGAGCTTGGCGCGTAGCCGGCGGACGTGCACGTCCACGGTGCGCACGACGGCGTGCTCGTACCCCCAGACACTGGCGAGCAGTTGGAGCCGGGTGAAGACCCGGTGCGGGTGCTCGGCGAGGAAGAGCAGCAGGTCGAACTCGATGCGGGTGAGCGGGATCTCCCGGTCGCCGTGGCGCACCACCCGGGTGCCGGCCAGAATCCGCAGGGTCTCCGGGCCGCCGTCGGCCGGCACCGGCTCCCCGACGGTCGGCGTCGGGCGCGGGGCCGGCACCGCCGACAGCAGGCGCGGTGCGGCCGGTTCGCTGAACCGGACCACCCCCTCCCCCGTCTCGGCCAACTCGCCGAGCAGGTCGACCAGGCGGGCCAGGCGGGGCGTCAGCGGCCCGGCGGCCAGGTCGAGGGTGATGGTCAGCGACGGCGTGGACCGGGGCCGGCCCGGCGCCACCCGGTCGGGGCGGCCCGGCGGGTGCGGACGCGCGGTGAGGGTGACGAGGGACATGGGAGCCTCCTGTGTACGGTGCGTCCGCCAGGCCCGGTGGGGCGCGACGGTCAGTGCGGCGTCCGGCCGGCGGTCACCGGCGGCGCGAGGGGCGGGGTGTGGTGCGACGGTGTCGGCCCCAGGGCTGGCAGACCGGCGATCCGCCAGGCGACGAAGCCGCCGACCACGTCGGTGGCCCGGTGCAGGCCGATGTCCTGCAACGCGGCGGCGGCCAGCGACGAGGTGTAGCCCTCCTGGCAGATCACCAGTACCGGCAGGTCGTAGTCGACCGCCTCGGTCAGCCGGGCCGGGCAGCGCGGGTCGAGCCGCCATTCCAGGACGTTGCGTTCGATCACCCGCGCGCCCGGCACGGTGCCGTGGGCGGCACGCTGGGCGGCCGGTCTGATGTCGACCATCAGCGCCCCGCCCCGGTGGGCCAGGTGCGCCTGCTCGGGATCGAGCCGGCGCAGCCGGTTCCGGGCCTCGGCGAGGATCTCGTCGATGCCGCGCGACCCCGGGGGCGGGGCCGGACAGCTCTCGGTGGGGATGGTGTGCAACGGCATCGTCGCGGTCCTTCCATGGGCGAGCCGACGGGTGGGGGGAACGGGAACGGGCGGGGTCACCAGGAGATACCGGCCCGGTCGATCTCGGCGGCCCGGAGCCGGCCGTCGACGAGGTGGTAACGGGTCATGTGCCGCAGAGCCGGCAGGTAGACGTGCACGCTGACCGCGGGCTGGTCACCGCGGTTGCCCACCTGGTGCACGTGTCGGGGGCCGAACCGGCGGCCGGCACCGGCGGTGAGGCGGTGCGGGCGCAGCCGGCCACCGGAGACGGTCTGCTCGGTCAGCTCGCCGGCCACCACCAGGAAGGCACCGGAGGAGCCGCCGTGGTCGTGCAGGTCGGTGCCCTGGCCGGGTAGCCAGCTCAGCGCCCAGACCTCGTGGTCGCCGGTCGAGGCGAGCAGGGCGTACCAGCGCTCGGCGCGGTCGAATCGCAGCGGCACCGACCAGGTGGTCGGGTCGGTGTACCGGCCGGCGACGGTGAGCAGGTCGGTGGTGCGGGTGCTGGTCATGGTTACTCCCGTGTGACGCGTCTCCGGACACTCTAAACGTCAAAGCCTATAGGTTTAGTAGGTAATACCGGATGCTGGGATGCCGGCTGCGTCCGCGACGATTCCCTGTCGTGGCCGGCACGGTCGGTCCGCGCCGCCCACCCGCACACCGACCTCTAGGCTGGACCGGTGACCGAGGAGTTCGACGCCGAGACACTGGCCTTCGCCCACCGGATGTTCGACCTGGCCCGCGCGGGCGAGGCCGCGGAACTCGGCAGCCAGGTCGACGCCGGGCTCCCGGTGAACATGACCAACGCCAAGGGCGACACCCTGCTCATCCTGGCCGCCTACCACGCCCGCCCGGAAACCGTCGCGGCGCTGCTGGCCCGGGGCGCGGACCACCGCCGGGTCAACGACCGGGGGCAGACCGCGCTCGCCGCGGCGGTCTTCCGACGAGACACCGAGACGGTACGGGCACTGCTCGACGCCGGCGCCGACCCCGACCACGGCACCCCGTCGGCGGTGGAAACGGCCCGCTTCTTCGACCTGCCGGACATGCTCACCCTGCTCGCCGGCCCCTGACCCGGCACCGGCCCGGCACGGTCACCCGGCCGGAGGCGGCCCACCGTCGGCACCGCTCCCCCGAGTGGCCCAGGGGCCGGTCAGGCCGACCCGACGTGGCCCAGGGGCCGGTCAGGCCGACCCGACGTCCCGCGCGGCCGGCCGGACCGCCTCGATCAGGAACCGTCGGGACCGGGCGACGAACGCGCCGTCGGCCCGGATCCGCGCGTGCAGCCGTTCGAGCTGCGGGCGGTACCGGTCCACGTCGAAGTCCGGCACGGTCCAGACCACCTTGCGCAGGAACCAGACCACCGCGCCGATGTCGTGGAACACCGCCCGCAGGGTGGCCCGTTCCAGGCGTACCACGTCGAGGCCGGCGGTCCGGGCGGCGGCGACCGCCTGGGCGGTGTGCCGGGTGGCCGGCGGCGGCAACGGCCCCAGCACCGCCTCGCTCAGCTCCCGCATGGTGCCCGCGCCGATCTGCTGGGACAGCAAGCGCCCGCCGGGCCGCAACACCCGGGCGATCTCCGCCCAGTCGGTGTCCACCGGGTGCCGGCTGGTCACCAGATCGAAGCTGGCGTTCCGAAAGGGCAGCCGGGAGCGGGGGGCGACCTGGACCACCCGGCCGCCGACCCGACGCAACGTCCGCCGGGCGACCGCGACGTTCGGCGGCCACGCCTCGGTGGCGACCAGCAACGGCGGCGGCTGCGGCACCTCGGCCAGCACCTCGCCCCCACCGGTGTCGATGTCCAACGCCGCGTCGACCGCCGCCATCCGGGCGGCCGCCTGGCGGGCGTAGCCCCACGGTGGACGTTCCTCGGTGGCCCGGCCGTCCAACCAGCCGAACCCCCAACCGTCCACCGGGGCGGCCGCCGCCTCGGCGATCAACTCGGCACAGCTCCGCTCGACCATGCGCCCACCCTGTGCCACCGGGCCACGACCGGCAACCCGATTAGCCACCGGCCGCGCACCCACCCGGCGGTCAGGGGGTGGAGCGGAGGATCTCCACGGTGGAACCGGCGGGCACGCCGTCGAGGGTGTCGAAGCCGGTGGGCTCCCGGTGGCCGGAGTCGAACTGGCGCATCAGCCGGGCACCGAGCCCGACGCCGACCGCGCCGACGGCCAGCGCGACCAACTCGGTCACCAGCAGCATGCCGGTCGCGCCGCGCTGCGGGGCGTCCGCCCGGATCAGGCAGGCCAGCAGGAAGAGCGCGGCCATACCCGCGTTGACCATGTTGAACATGACCATGGTGCGGCGGTGCGGCCCCGGCCGTACGTCCCACAGGTCGACCATGCCGGCCGCCCCGGCGAGCCCGGCGGCCACCAGGGCGGCGATCGCCGTCCAGTAGCCGACCTCACCGAGGAACACCGGGCCACCCGCCACGTCGGCGAGGTCGAAGACGGTGGCGCTGACGAAGAGCCCGAACGGGAACGTCACCAGCATCGGTTGGATGGGATGCCCCTGCACCCTCAGGCGGCTCTCCATCGGTTCCTCCCCAGGATCGACCCAGCTCACCGGTCCAGGGTGCTACCCGAGGTCCCGCCCGGCGAAACGGGCACGCCAGGATTCGCGGGGCCGGGAAGAAACGACACCCGGCCGCCGGACGGCAACCGTCCGGCGGGTGACACCCGACAGCGGTGGAGGAATCACGACTCGCGGGGGCGGGAAACCGTGGTGACCAGCCGCTCCGCCACCTCCCGCAGCGGGATGTCCAGCGAGGACGCCGCGCTGCGCAGCACGTGCAGCGCCTCGGGGGCCGGGCAGCCGCGCTGCGTCATGATCACCCCGACGGCCTGGCCCACCACGTTCTCCCCGAGCAGCGCGCCGTCGCGCTCACCGGCCCGCTCGGCCCGCCTGGCCCGGTCCCGGACGGCGGCCAGCAGCAGCCCGGCGTGCTCGGCCAGCAGCATCGCGGTGAGCTGCTGCCGGGTGCCCAGCAGGGCGGCCCGGTCGGCGTACAGGTTGATCGAGCCGATCGACTGCTCGTCGACATCCACCGGAGCGGAGATCACCCCGCGGACGCCGAGCCGGCGGGCGCTCTCGGACCACGCCGGCCACCGGTCCTCGGTGGTGAGGTCCGCCGCGATGGTCATCTCCCGGCGACGGATCGCGTTCATCGCCGGTGACTCCCCACCGTGCCCCAGGTCGTCCAGCTCGGCCAGCCGGGGATCGGAGGCGGCCACCCCGGCGGGTTCCCCGGCCCGCAACGCGGTGAACCCGCACCAGACCACTCCCGGCACGGCGTCGGCGGTGATCTGGACCAGCTCGGCCAGTGCCGCGTCGAAGTCGTCGACCGCGATCAGCCCCGCGGTCAACTCCCGTAACAGGGCGGCCGTCTCCAGCACCCCGAGCGTGTCACTCGTCAGCTCCCGCATGTCCAGTCTCACCGAACCACGGGCTCCGTAGCGCACCAGCCGCCCGCCACCGGCGTCGTTGCCTGCGTCATCGTCGTGATCTCTCTTCCGAGTCGTGAGCCTGGGGCTACTACCCTGCCAAAACCGGATCGAAACCGCGTAAAGCAACCCCTCCGGTGCCGGACCGACCCGGAGGGGTTGCTCGTGACGTTCAGCGGGCCGCGGCGAGCCGGCGGCCGACCGAGGCGATCAGCCGGTCCAGTTCCGAGCCGAACGGGTTGTCGTGCACCAGGTACGTCCAGGTCGCGCTGGGCCGGACCAGCTTGGCGGCGTCCGGCTCCCAGTCCTCGGCGAACTCGGTCTCCTCGAAGGTGGCCAGGGTACGCGTCTCGATCTCGGGGATGAGGTTGGTGAACGCCGGCACCGCCGCCCGGTGGAACTCGTCGAGCGGGTCGAGTCGACCCAGCGCCCGCAGGTGCACACCCTCACGCACCTCGGACAGCTCGGCCAGATGCTCCGCCCAGAGCCGGTCGGTGTGGTAGAGCGCGATCGACCGGGCCACCCGGGCCAGCAGGTCCTCGTCCATCTCGCCCGCCTTGTCCGGCATCCGGTCGAGCAGCATCAGCGCGGCGATGTCGGAGGTGAGCAGGCGCTCCCGACGCTCGGCCAGTGCGATCCGCTGCTGCTCGATGACCACGCTGTAGCGCCAGGTGTTGCGGTGGATCTCGTGGTTGACGCCCTCGGCGACCCGCTGGGCGTGCTCCACCGCGTAGTCGACCTGCTCGTCGGTGACCAGGCCGTCGGCGTTCATCCGGGGCGACGCCGGAACCGTGTCGCCGGCGTGCCGGACCACCAGGTCGTCCTCCAGGCTGACGAAGAAGACCGAGCCACCGGGGTCGCCCTGCCGGCCGGCCCGGCCGCGGAGCTGGTCGTCGACCCGCCGGCTGTCGTGCCGGCCGCTGCCGATCACGTACAGCCCGCCCAGCTCGGCCACCCGCTCCTGGTCGACCTGGTCGCTGCCGCCGAGCCGGATGTCGACACCCCGACCCGCCATCTGGGTGGAGACGGTCACCGCGCCGTACGCGCCGGCCTCGGCGATGATCGCCGCCTCCTCGTCGTCGTTCTTGGCGTTGAGCACCACGCACGGCACCCCGGCGGCGTCCAGGGCGGCGGCGAGCCCCTCGGACTCCTTCACGTCGAGCGTGCCGACCAGCACCGGACGACCCGCCTCGTGGCAGCGCCGGATCTCGTCGACCAGCGCCTCGTCCTTCTCGGCCCGGGTCGCGTAGATCCGGTCCGGCTCGTCCTCACGGACGCAGGGGGTGTTCGGCGGGATCACCGCCACCTCGAGGCCGAAGAACTCCCGGAGCTGGTCGCCGACCAGCACCGCGGTCGCCGTCATACCGCACAGCTTGGGGTAGAGCGCGATGTACGCCTGCACGGCGATGGTGCCCAGCACCTCACCCTCGGCGGTGGCGTCCAGGCCCTCCTTCGCCTCCACGGCGGCCTGGAGGCCGTCGGGCCAGCGACGGCGCTGGGCGACCCGGCCGCGCATCTCGTCGATCAGCTCGACCGAGCCGTCCCGCACGATGTAGTCGACGTCGCGGTGCAGCAGGGCGTGCGCGTGCAACGCCACGTTCACCGCCGAGAGCTGCCCGACGTGCTCGGTGTCGTACAGGTCGATGCCGCCCAGCTTGGCCTCGACGGCGGCCAGGCCCTCGGTGGTGAAGGCGACGCTGCGGCCGTCGTCGGCGACCGTGTAGTGCCGGCCCTTGCGCAGGCCGCGCACCAGCGCGGCGGAGGCGTGCACCGGGTCCTGCTCACCGGTGACCGAACCGGCCAGCACCATCGGCACCCGGGCCTCGTCGATCAGGATCGAGTCGGCCTCGTCGACGATGGCGGTGGCCAGCGGCGGCTGGACCCGGTCGGCGATGTCGGTGACGAGCTGGTCGCGGAGGAAGTCGAAACCGGCCTCGCTGACCGAGACGTAGGTGACGTCGCAGCCGTACGCCGCCCGCCGCTCGGCCGGGGTGGACGCCTCGTTGACCCAGCCCACGCTCAGTCCGAGCAGCCGGTAGACCGGCGTCATCCACTCGGCGTCCCGGCGGGCCAGGTAGTCGTTGACCGTGAGCACGTGCACCGGGCCGTTGCCCAGCCGGACGTGCCCGTAGGCGGCGACGGTGGCGGTCAGCGTCTTGCCCTCACCAGTGGCCATCTCGGCGACCTTGCCGGACAACAGCGCCATCGCACCGAGCAGCTGCACGTCGTACGGCCGCTGGTCGAGGCCACGACGGGCGGCCTCCCGGCCGACGGCGCAGATCTCCACGTACTCCGTGGCCGCACCGGCGGCCTCGGTCAACGCGGCGTCGTCCAGCGCCGACAGCTCGTCCTCGCGCGCGGCGATCCGCGGCAGCAGCTTCTCCAGCGGAGCGAGGTCGACCGTCGTCCCCGGGCGCTGGAGGAACCGGCGGAACCTGCTCTTCAACCGTTGCGACACACCCATGAGCGGCAACGGTACGCGAACCCGGCCGGAAAAAGCTGCCCGGTCCGGGCGTGGTGGCCCCGGTGTCCAGTTCCCGGCACATCCGGGCAGGTCAACGGGGGTGATCAACCCCGCCTGCGGGAAAGGGTTGCAGGCGGCCGTCAGAGGCACGGGCTGACGGCCGTCGATGATCAACAGGGTTACTCCCGGCGGGGCGGGGCCGAAGGAAGCTCACCACCTCTCGGGTGGGGGGTCGACGGCAACTCCCCCACGACGGCTACCCGGGGTCGGATGGTCATCGACACCACGCCCCCGCGCACGACGGGAAGAAAGAACCTCTCCCGGTCGGCCGAGAAGTCCGAGGGATCACCCCCGCATGCGCGGGGAGCAGTACACACGCCCCCGGCCTCTGCGCTCGGATCAGGGATCACCCCCGCATGCGCGGGGAGCAGAAGCTCTGGCGTCGTGGTCATCCGGTGACAGCCGGATCACCCCCGCATGCGCGGGGAGCAGATCTCGTGGGTGCCTCGGTCGCCGTCGACGGCGGGATCACCCCCGCATGCGCGGGGAGCAGGGACCGTGGATCTCGCAGGCACGCACGAGCCTGGGATCACCCCCGCATGCGCGGGGAGCAGAGGTCGGGGCCGAAGCGGCGGTGGGCCTCGTTGGGATCACCCCCGCATGCGCGGGGAGCAGACGAACAGCGCGCCCAGCAAGGTAACCAGGCTAGGGATCACCCCCGCATGCGCGGGGAGCAGACTTTCTGAGCTGGGGCGCTGTAGATCAACTTACTGGATCTACTTCACTTGTCGGCGCACGCCACTTCCTGCCGGCCGGCGAAGCCGAGAAAGCCCTGCCAGGCCGCCGGAGTGAACACGAGCACCCCACCGTCGCGGTCCTTGGTGTCACGCACCAGGACAACGCCGGGCAGGTTCCCCGCGACCTCCACACAGTTGCCACCGTTGCCGCCGCTCTTCGTGCTCTTGTGCCACCGCGCCCCGGTCAACTCCATGGTGCAGCCACTTCCTGCCGGCCGACGAAGCCGAGAAAGCCCTGCCAGGCCGCCGGAGTGAACACGAGCACCCCACCGTCGCGGTCCTTGGTGTCACGCACCAGGACGACACCGGGTAGATTCCCCGCGACCTCTACACAGTCTCCACCGTTGCCGCCGCTCTTCGTGCTCTTGTGCCACCGCGCCCCGGTCAGGTCCATGATACAGCCGCTTCTCTCAGGAGATCGAGGGTCCGTCCACGAGGGAGCGCCTCGCCACGGATGCGTTCCCAGCGCCGTTCAAGGTTAACAAGGTCGGACGGCTTGTCCAGGATCTGCGCCGGGGCCGGACCGTCCACGTGGGCCACCCGCGCCCCCTCCGGCAGGTCGGCGATGACGAACGGCCCGTCGAGCCCCGGGTAGCTCGCGGCGTCGGCCGGGACGACGTGCAGTTGCACGTTCGGCATCTCGGCACAGGCGAGGAGGTGGGCGAGTTGGGCCGCCATGAGCGCCCGGCTGTCGCCGACCCGGCGGCGCAGGACGCCCTCGTCGAGGACGGCGACGAGCAGGGGGCTGCGTTCCCGGTGCAGGATCGCCTGGCGGGCCAGTCGCGCGTCGGTCAGCTCGTCCATCGCCTCGGCCGACAGCGTGCCGCCGGTGAGTGTGGCCCGCGCGTACGCCTCGGTCTGGAGCAGGCCGGGCACCCAGGCCAGTTGAAAAGCCCGTAGCGTGGTCGCCTCCCGCTCGATGTCGACCCAGGGCCGGAACCAGACCGGCTCGCGCCGCTTGACGATGTCCGGCCAGAGGGCGTCGACATCTCGCTCCAGCAGGTCTGCGACGGTGGCCCGGTGCCGGCTCTGGGGGATGTGTCCGGGGTTTGCCCAGCGGGCCACGGTCTTGGGGTGCAGGCCGAGTTGTCCCGCCAGACTCTCGGCGGTGTATCCCGCCTCGGCGAGCGCTTCGACAAACGCGTGATTCATGCCTTTTCCCTCCCCGAACAATGCAACTGTCCGCAAGAGTTAGCACAACGCTGTGTGATTGTCTAGGCACTCTCGGCAAGCTGGCGGCAGGACGACGACGCCGTTCCGGTCGAGCACCAGCGGCGACGCCTGTCGGGTGGGGCCGCACGACGAGGGGTGGGCGGCCCCACCCTCCACACCCGAGGGACAGGACGCCACCATGCCGCAGCACAACCGCCTACAGCACCACCATCCGGCGCCACGGCCCGGCACCCCCACGCCCGCGCTGTCGCCGCCCGAGCCGTCGCCGAGCACCCCGACACCGCCCACACCCGGCCCGCCCCCGGAGGGCGGCCCGGTGAACCACCGTCCGCTCCGGGCGGGTGACGTGCTGCTCCTGACCCGCACCGCGTCACCGCAGTTCACCCAGCCGATCACGGTACGGGTCATCCGCGAGCTGACCGACCGGCACACCTACCAGGGATGGGTGTGGATCACCGCGTACCAACTGGACGCCGCCCATCAAGCGGTCCGGCGCCGCGAGCTGTACGTCCGCCGCGACGGCCTGCACTGGCTGCCCGCCCCCACCCCACCGGCACCCCGACCACGGACGTCCGGCACCCCGCCGGTCCGGCGCACCAACCAGCGCGCACCGACCGCACGACGGGGACGCCTACCGGGCGACGAGCCCACTCCCTGACCGGCGCACCCAGCTGTCTGACCCGTCGTTTCCCGCACCGGCTCCCACAGGCTCCAGCGCATCGCCGGACTCGACGCCGCGCCCGATGATCACCTTGCCGAAATGAAGACGACACGCAGGAAGGAGTGCTTCATTCTGCAAAGTGATCACGGAGCAGTCCGAACGGGGCGGGACGACACGCCGCAAGGCGATCATCAGGCGCGGCAACCCTGCGGTTGGGGCGGGAGTCAGCAGGTGAGGACGACCTGGAGTTCCTGGCGGCGGCGTTCGGCCAGGTCGGTGAGCAGGGCCGGGGCCGCCTCGAACGGGACCACCGCGGAGATCAGGTGCTGGCGGATCAGGTCGCCGTACCGGCGCAGCAGGTCGATCGTCTCGGCGGACAGCCGCTCCCGGTCCCAGGTGGGGGCGAGGCCCCGGGGCACCCGGCCGATCTGGGCGCACCGCAGCGACAGGCCGTTGTGGTGGAACTCCTCACCGAGCCGGACGGTCTCCGCGCCGCCCTGGTAGAAGGCCAGGTCGATGACGGTGCCCTGGGGGCGCAGCAGGCGCAGCGCCAGGTGCAGCGCCCAGGCCTGGCCCCGGCACTGGAACACCATGTCCGCGCCCCGGTCCCCGGCGCTGTGGTGCCAGCGGGTCTTGAGCAGCACCGCCGGATCGTCGGCCTCCGGGTCGAGGGTTTCCAGGCCGAGCGCCTCGGCGACCTGCCGGCGCTGCGGGGTCGGGTCGAGCACCACCACCGAGGCGGCCCCGTGCCGCTTGGCGAACAGGGCGGTGAGCAGGGCCACCACGCCGCCGCCGACCACCGCCACCCGACGGCCGCGCACCCCGTCGCCGAGCGACCGGACGTCGGTGCCGCACAGGTCGGCGGCGGCGTGCAGCAGGCCGTTGGCGCAGATCGGCCCCATGTGTGCCACATAGATGCCGAGCATCGGGTCGAGGTCCCCGGGGAGCGGCACGAACCGTTCGGCCAGCGGGTCGGCGACGTGGCCGGTGCGGTGGCCGTAGGTCATCGCCCCGACGGTGCCGACGGCGATCGCCGGGGTACGGCTCTGCACCACCTCACCGACCTGCATGTAGCCGAGCCGGGTGACCGGGTACGGGGTGCTGGCCCCACCGGGCCGGAACAGGCCCAGGGTGGTGTCGAAGGTGACGTTGAGGAAGGGGTTGGTGCCCTTGACGAAGCTCAGCTCGGTGCCGGCGGAGACCCCGCTGTAGCGGGTCCGTACCCGGATCGCGCCGTCGCCCGGCTCACCGGCCTCCTGCTCGGCCAGCTCGACCTGCCCGGGGCCGCTGACCACCACCACCGTGTCACGCATCGAGGGCCACCCCCGCCGGCCCGTGCCCGCCGCCGGCCCGGACGTCAGCGGTCGCCGGGGCGAGCGCGGCCGGGCCGGTGGGCAGGGTGACGCTGCGGCCGGTCCGGGCGCTCTGCGCGACCGCGACCGCCAGCCGTTGGGTGCGCAGCGCCTCCGCGTACGGCACCCGGATGTCGTCGCCGGCCCCGGTGACCGCGTCGACGAAGGCCCGGTCCACGGCGACCCGGGCGCCGTCCGGGTCGGCCGGGAGGTGGCGTTCCCCGTCGGCGTCGCGCACGGTCAGGCCGTCCTCGGCCAGCGACAGGGCCAGCCCGTCGGCGAGGATCTCCAGACCGGCCCGGTGCTTCCAGCCGAGCACGCAGGCGGCGGCGAGGGTGCCCACCGCCCCGTTGGCGAAGCGCAGGGTGGCGGCGGTCACCGAGTCGATGTCGGCGCCGTCGACCGGGGGTGGGCTGCCGTCGCCGTACGCGGTGACCTCGACGGCTTCCCCGACCAGGGCGCGGATCAGGTCCAGCACGTGGGCGGCCTGCTCGACGACCGGGCCGCCGGAGCGGTCCCGCACCGCCCACCAGGCCACCGGGGGCACCTTGTCCAACCAGGCCCCGTTGACCATCCGTACCGGACGGTCGGCGAGCAGTTCCCGGGCCTGCTCGACCACGTGCAGGTACCGCCAGTGGTGCCCGACGGCGGTGCGCAGGCCCTGCTGCTCGACCAGGGCGGCCACCCGCTCGGCGGTGTCCAGATCGACCGCCACCGGCTTCTCCACGAACATCGGCACGCCGGCCGCGATCACCGCCTCCTCCACCGGCCCGTGCGCGAACGGAGGGACGCAGACGTACACCGCGTCCGGACCGGCGGCCAGCAGTTCGTCGACGTCGGCGAAGACCCGGGCGGAGTGCGCGTCGGCCAGTGCCGTCGCCGCCTCCCGGGCGACGTCGGTGACGCCGATCAGGTCGACGTCCGTGAAACCTCCCAGTACGCGGGCGTGGCGTTGCGCCACCCCGCCGGCCCCGACCAGCCCCACCCGGCACGTACGCATTCCCTCGGCCCTCTCGACGCGGTCACGACCCACGCCGTCAGCACTCCCCCCGACGGGGAGCGGCAAAACCCGGGGCGGGTCCGCAACACAGCGTTCACCTGCCGGGAACCGGGCGGTGGAGCGATGTGATCAAGCTGTTAGGGATTATCCGGTTAACGGCAATGCGGGGATGGGAAAACCACATACGGGTTTTCCGCCATGGATCTGGGGGTTTGCCAGTGCGGGACACAGAACCGGCCGTCTCACCTGTCGTGGAGGCATGGGCCACATATCGGACGACGTCGGCGCAGGACTGGCCCACGCGACGGCTGATGAGGGCGAAGGGGGAGAACCGGGTCAGCGTCGTGCTGCCCGCCCGCAACGAGGAGGCCACCGTCGGGGCGATCGTCTCGACGATCCGGGAACACCTGATGGACCGGGTGCCGCTGGTCGACGAACTGATCGTGGTGGACTCCCGGTCCACCGACCGGACGGCCCAGGTGGCCCGCGCGGCCGGCGCGGAGGTCGTCGGCCAGGACGAGATGACCCGGGGCCTGCCCCGGCTGACCGGCAAGGGTGACGCGCTCTGGGCCGGTCTCGCCGCCGCCGACGGTGACATCGTCGCGTTCGTCGACGCCGACCTGCGCGAGTTCCGGCCGCACTTCGTGACCGGTCTGATCGGCCCGTTGCTGGTCGACCCGTCCGTCGAGTTCGTGAAGGGCTTCTACCACCGGCCGCTGGTCGGGACGGCCGGCGTGGAGGCCGACGGGGGCGGCCGGGTGACCGAACTGATGGCCCGCCCGCTGCTGAACCTGTTCTGGCCGGAACTGGCCGGCTTCGTGCAGCCCCTGGCCGGCGAGTACGCCGGACGGCGCGCGGTGCTGGAGCGGGTGCCCTTCGTCACCGGTTACGGCGTCGAGACGGCCATGCTGATCGACCTGCTGGAGCTGGTCGGCCTGGACGCGCTCGCCCAGGTCGACCTGGGGGAGCGCAAACACCGGCACCAGGACACCGCGGCCCTGGGCCGGATGTCCGCCCAGATCATGCACACCGCCTGGGCGCGGTTGCAGCAGCGGGGCTGGGCCGCCCCGGGCACCAGCCCGGCGGGCACCCTGACCCAGTTCCGCCGGGGCGGCTCCGAGGCGCTGCCCAGCCTCGACCGGGAGATCGTCGTCAACGACGTCTCGGTGCAGGAACGTCCACCCCTCGCCGACCTGCGGCCCCGGGTGCCGCGCCGGCGGGTGGCCGCCGCGTGACCAGGTGGGCAAGGCCCGCCACGCGGATCCCCCGGCCGCGCCCGACCCGGCGTCGCCCTCAGATCGGGCGGTCACCGGCCCGAGACTCCGCCCGCTCCGAGAGGAAACCCCGACCATGAGCCTCACCGTGCTGATGAACGCCGGCCCGTGGCTGTCCGTCCCCCCTCCCGGGTACGGCGGCATCGAGAACGTCATCGCCACCCTGGTGCCGGAGCTGCGGCGGCTCGGGGTGAAGGTGGTGCTCGCCTCGGTGGGGTCGAGCACCCTGCCGGTGGACGAGAAGTTCTCGGTCTACGACGACGGGCAGTTCGCCGCCCTGCAACGGCCGTACAACCAGGTGTGCGGGGTGTCCCAGGCGCACCTGGCCGGGGTGGTCCGGCAGGTGCACGGCCGGGACGACGTCGACCTGGTGCACGACCACGTGGAGGCGGTGGGGCTGGCCACCCTCGCGGCAATGGGACCGGCCGCCCCGCCGGTGCTGCACACCCTGCACTGGGACCTGGCCAAACACCCCGAGTTGTACGGCAACCTCGACGCCGGGGCACGGGTCCGGGTCAACGGGGTCTCCGCCGCCCAACTGGCCCGCGCACCCCGCGCGCTGCGGGAGCACTCGGTCGGGCACGTGTACCTGTCGACCCCGTTGGCCGTGCACGCCGACCGGGCGCCCCGGCCGCCCAAGGGCGACTACGCGGTCATTCTCGGCCGGATCAACCCGGGCAAGGGCCAGGACGTCGGCGCCCGGCTGGCCCACCGGATCGGAGTGCCGTTGGTGCTCGCCGGTCCGGTCGGGCCGTACCACCGGCCGGCGGACCTGGCGGCGGCGGGCGACGAGGCCCGGCAGAACCCCGACGTGCGCTTCTTCCACGAGCAGGTCGCCCCGCACGTCGACGGTGACCTGGTGCGCTGGGTCGGCACGGTGGCCGGCCGGGAGCGCGACGATCTGCTGGCCGGGGCGCGGGCGTCGTTGTTCCCGCTGCGCTGGGAGGAGCCCGGCGGGACCGCCGTGGTGGAGTCGCTGGCGTTGGGCACGCCGGTGGTGGCGACCCGCCGCGGCTGCCTGCCGGAGCTGATCACGCACGGACGCACCGGCCTGCTCACCGACGACGAGGAGGAGCTGGGCGAGCTGCTGCTGGCGGCCCACCGGATCGACCCGGACGAGTGCCGGCGGGAGGCCGCCAGCCGGTTCAGCCCGGCGGTGATGGCCGAGAGCTACGTCACCCTCTACGAGACGGTCCGGGCGTCGGCCGCGCTGCCCCGGCTCCGGGCCGCCTGAGCCGCGGGTACCCGTCTGCGGGACGGAACCGGCCCCGGTTTCGTCCCGCCGGGCGGCGGGTACCTGGCGGTCTGCCGAGCACCACGAACGGAATCGAGGGCCGATGGTCAGCCGGATCACCTGCGAGGTCAACGACGAGTCACCGGTGACCGTCGTACGCCTGGCCGGCGCGCTCGACCTCGGGACCATGCGCGCCGTGCACACCGTGCTGGACCGCTGCCTGACCACCCTGCCGGACGCGCTGGTGGTCGACCTGGGCCGGGTGACCGTCGCCGACCGGCTGGCGCTGTCGGTGTTCGCCGCCGCCGCCCGGCAGGCCGCCGACTGGCCCGCCGTGCCGGTGGTGCTCTGCGCTCCCCCGCCGGACGCCGCGGCCTGGCTGGCCACCTCCACCACCTGTCGGGTGGTGCCGGTGCGGCAGGACTGCGCGGAGGCGACCCGGCTGGCCGGAGCAGTCGCCGCGCCCCGGCTGCGGGCCCGGCTGGAGCCGGTGGCGGGGGCCTGCCGACGCGCCCGGGAGCTGGTCGGGGACGCCTGTTCGCGGTGGAACGTGCCGCACCTGGTCGAGCCGGCGTCGCTGGTGCTCAGCGAGCTGGTCGGCAACGTGGTGCGTCACGCCCACACCCCGATGCGGATCACGTTGACCCTGCACCAGCCGTACCTGCGGGTGGCGGTCGCCGACGGCAGCCGGACGGCGGCCCGCGAGGCCAGCCCGAGCCTGTCCGCCGAGGGTGGCCGGGGGTTGCTGCTGATCCGGGAGATGGCGCAGCGCTGGGGCAGCTCGCCGCTGGCCGACGGCAAGGTGGTCTGGGCACTGCTGCCGGCGAATTGACCGAAATTCCCTCTCTCGCCTGGTTACATGGGCAGTGGGGCGGGTAGTCGCGCCCGTCCGTTCTGTCGTCACGACGGGGTGAGGGAACCATGCCCAGACGGGTAACCACGGAACCGGCCCGGGACCGGGGGCCGGCGATCCTCGCCCCGGCCCGGTTCGGCGGCTTCCCCGGCCCGGTCCGCCCGGCGCTGCCCGGCAACAAGCTGCTGCGGTTGCTCGGCACCACCGATGCCAAACAGATCGGGCTGCTCTACCTGGTCACGTCGTTCGTGTTCTTCCTGATCGGTGGGGTGCTGGCGCTGCTCATCCGGGCCGAACTGGCCCGGCCCGGGCTGCAGTTCCTCTCCCCCGAGCAGTACAACCAGGCCTTCACCATGCACGGCACGATCATGCTGCTGCTCTTCGCCACCCCGCTGGTGTTCGCCTTCGGCAACTACGTCGTCCCGTTGCAGATCGGCGCCCCGGACGTGGCGTTCCCCCGGCTCAACGCGTTCGCCTACTGGCTCTACCTGTTCGGCGGCACCATGGTCGTCGGCGGCTACCTCACCCCCGGCGGCGCGGCGGACTTCGGCTGGACGGCGTACAACCCGCTCAGCGACACCACGCACTCCCCGGGCGTCGGGGCGAACCTGTGGGTGGTCGGCCTGGTCGTCTCCGGGCTGGGCACCATCCTCGGCGCGGTCAACCTGATCACCACCACGCTGACCCTGCGCGCCCCCGGCATGACCATGTTCCGGATGCCGATCTTCACGTGGAACATGCTGCTCACCGCCGTCCTGGTGATCCTGGTCTTCCCGCTGCTGGCCGCGGCGCTGCTCGCCCTCGGCGCGGACCGGCTGCTCAACGCCCACGTCTACGACCCGGCGACCGGCGGGCCGATGCTGTGGCAGCACCTGTTCTGGTTCTTCGGCCATCCCGAGGTCTACATCGTGGCGCTGCCGTTCTTCGGCATCATCACCGAGATCATCCCGGTCTTCAGCCGCAAGCCGATCTTCGGCTACACCGGCCTGGTGCTGGCCACGGTCGCGATCACCGTGCTGTCGATGACCGTCTGGGCGCACCACATGTTCGCCACCGGCCAGGTGCTGCTGCCGTTCTTCAGCTTCCTCAGCTACCTGATCGCGGTGCCCACCGGGGTGAAGTTCTTCAACTGGATCGGCACCATGTGGAAGGGCCAGCTCACCTTCGAGACCCCGATGCTGTTCGCCGTCGGGTTCCTGGTGACCTTCCTGCTCGGCGGCCTGACCGGGGTGCTGCTGGCCAGCCCGCCGGTGGACTTCCACGTGACCGACTCGTACTTCGTGGTGGCGCACTTCCACTACGTGCTGTTCGGCACGATCGTCTTCGCCGCCTTCGGCGGGGTCTACTTCTGGTTCCCCAAGATGACCGGCCGACTGCTCGACGAACGGCTCGGCAAGCTGCACTTCTGGACCATGTTCGTCGGCTTCCACGCCACCTTCCTGGTCCAGCACTGGCTGGGCGACGAGGGCATGCCCCGGCGGTACGCCGACTACCTGCCCGGCGACGGCTTCACCACACTCAACATGATCTCCACCGTCGGGTCGTTCGTGCTCGGCGCGTCCACCCTGTTCTTCCTCTACAACGTCTGGAAGTCCTGGCGGTACGGCGCGCTGGTGACGGTGGACGACCCGTGGGGCTTCGGCAACTCGCTGGAATGGGCCACCTCCTGCCCGCCGCCGCTGCGCAACTTCGACCGGATGCCCCGGATCCGCTCCGAACGCCCCGCCTTCGACGCGAAGTACGGCCCGCTCGTCGCCGACCTCGGCCGGGACCTGCCGCAACGCACCACCCGGCCACCGCAGGAACTGCACGACGAGCTGCACCACGAACGGCACGTCCCCGAGTCACCGGCGGCCGAGGGCGCGCACGGGGCCCGGGAGGCGGTCGCCTACCAGCCCGCCCCGCAGTCCGGTGCCCGCCCGGTGGAGGTGCCCGAGCCGGAGGAGGTCCGCCGGCCCGGCTTCGCGCACTCCGACGCGCCCGACAGCGCACCGCCCGGCGGCACGGACGACACCCCCGAGCGGTGGCGTCACCCGCACGGCACCGACGACGACCCCGGGCGGCGCTGACCGCGCCGCCCACGGCCGCCGGGGGCGGCTCCCCCGGGTGGGGATCCGCCCCCGGCGGCCGTGCACCGGGTTCAGGCGTCCACGGAGGCGGGCAGGCCGGCCGCGGCCAGCGAGCGCCCCACCGCCGGCTGGACCCGGGTCAACCGCACCGGCACCCCGGTACGGATCGCCGCGTCCCGGCCCGCCACCAGGGCGGCGATGCCACCGGCGTCGACCCCGCCCGCGCCGTCCAGGTCCACCACCAGTTCGCGGGGCTGCCCGGCGACCGCCTCCAGCATCGTCCGGCGCAACTGGTCCGCGCCGTCCCGGTCGATCTCGCCCCCGACCTCCACCACGGTCCGCTCGGCGGTGCGCCTGACCACGATCCGGTTCCGGGCGGTCTCCGTCTCCGCGGTGCCGTTCTGCCACGGCGGCGGGGTGTCGGCGAGCATCGCCTGACGCAACCAGGTCAGCGCCCGGGACAGCAGCCGGGAGACGTGCATCTGGGAGATGCCGAACCGGGCGGCGATCTCCGCCTGGGTCTGGTTGCCGTAGAAGCGCATCGCCAGGATCCGCCGCTCCCGCCAGGGCAACCGGTGCAGCAGCCCGCTGATCGTCACCCGGTCGTCCACCGACTCCAGGTCACTGTCCGACTCCCCCACCAGGTCACCGAACTCGGCGGAACTCTCCCCGCCGACCGGCGCGTTGAGCGAGGCCGGACTGTACCCGGCCGCCGACTCCAGCGCGGCCAGGATCTCCTCCTCCGGCGTCTCCAGCCGGGCCGCCAGCTCGGCCACGCTCGGTGCCCGGGACAGCTCACTGGTCAACGCCGAGGTCGCCTGGCCGACCTCCAGGATCAGGTCACGCAGCCGGCGGGGCACGTGCACCCCCCAGGTCCGGTCCCGGAAGTGCCGCTTGATCTCCCCGACGATGGTGATCGCCGCGTACGCGGTGAACGAGCCCCGTTCGGGGTCGTACCGGTCGACGGCGTTGACCAGGCCGAGCCGGGCCACCTGTTCCAGGTCCTCCAGCGGCTCGCCCCGCCCCCGGTAGCGGCGGGCCAGCCGGCCGGCGAACGGCAGGGCGAACCGGACCAGGTCCTCGCGCGCCTCCCCCCGGCGCTCCGGTGGCAGGCCGGCGATCCGCGCCGCGTACGCCAGCGCGGCGGCATCCAGGTCCTCCAGACCGCGATCGGTCGGCGGTGGTGTGGTCGTGGTGGTCTGTCCGAACATCCGCGCCTCCCTCAGGAAGGTCCCCCGCCCGGATCGAGCCGGTCGTGCGCGTGGTGGGACCACGCACCGGGTCGGAAGTAGGTCACCTGCCGCGCCGGGATCACCGGACGCGTGGGAACGGCGACCGACCGTCACGCGACGTGGTCGAACCGTCGCGGCGGGCGGTCCTCCCGCTCCCCAGGTACTCAACCACGCAGCCCCGGGTTCGCGAGGATGTTTCGGTGCGCCGGGTCCGGCCGGGCGGCGCGGACACCCCGGGTGTCCCCTTTCCGGGCTACCCACCCCCCGTCGCCGGGCGGCACCGGCGCTCCCACCGGAGCCGGCCGGCGCCCCGGCCCGCCGGCCGTCAGGACACCGCCAGCCCCAGCGGGGCACCCGCCTCGCGCAGCCCCGCGAGCGCCTCGCCGACGCTCAGCGGCGGTGGCGTCGGTAGGTCGTACGGCTGACCGCGCAGCACCTCGGTGGCCCGCCGGGTGGCCACCGGCCCGACCGGGTAGCCCCGGGCGGCGGTGCGGTCCAGCGCCCGGCGACGACGCCCGAACGCCGCCACCGCCAGCCACTGCGGCAGCCCGGCCAACGCCGGGGACCGCATCCCCGGCGACTCGGGCAGCACGTCCACCGAGTTGAACGGTTCGCTGCCGGCCAGCCACCACTCCACGTCGTCCACGCTGCGCCGGGTCGCGTTCTCACACCAGTACGGCACCAGCCCCGCCCGCACCACCTGCCACGGGTCGAGCAACCGACCGCACTCGACCACCAACCGGTCACCGGTCTTGCCGGCCCGGCGCAGCCACCGCCGGTACAGGTCGGCGGTGGCCGCGCTGAGCGCCCCCGGGTGCGGCACCCCGACCTGCCGCAGCTCGTGCCCCCGGGCGCGGGTCCACTGGCCCAGGGCACGGGCGAAACCCGGCTCCACCCCGTGCTCGGCGGGGCCCCGGGCGGCGGAGACCGGCGGCGGCTCCCACCCGGCTCCCGCCCCACCGGCGGCCCGGAGCACCTGGCGCAGGGTCGGGGAGTCCGGATGGAAGTCCACCGGTTCCAGACCGCTGGCCGGGGAGCCGAGCTGGAAGCTGTGACCCGGCCCGGAGTCCGACACCGGCCAGCCGCGCCCGTCGCCGACCAGCAGCACCGCCGAGCGGCGCGTCAGCCGGTCGGCCAGGAACCGGGCGTACGCCACCGGCAGCGACCGCCACCGGGCCACCAGGCTGAGCGTGGTCCCGGCCAACGCTCCCCGGCTGGCCGGGCAGTGCACCTGACGGACGTGCAGATCGGAGTTGCCGGCGAGGACCCGGGCGGCGAACGCGGCGCCCTGGTCCAGGGCGGCCCCGGGCCGGTCCACCGCGCCGTGCGTCCACCGGGCGGTCATCTCGAACCCGGCGGGCAGCCAGGGCACCCCGAGCGCCACGGCCAGGTGGACGGCGGCGGCGTGCGGCGAGCCCAGCACCACCGCCGGATAGCGCTGCCGGGGGTACTGGCCGACGATCCACCGGGCCACCCGCTCCCCGTCCACCTCGGCGGCCTGCGCGGCGGTGAGCGCCACCGGGCCGGCGACCCGTCGGACCGGCTCCGCCGCGACGGTCGAACGGGACGGCGGGCCGGGGTGCCCCAGGTCGGTGCAGTCCAGTCCGCGCAGCGCCCGGGCGGCGGCGGCCACCAGCACCCGCGCGGTGCTGCCCGCGGCGACCACCCGGTCGCCGGGCAGCCCGGTGTCCGGTGCCGTCGTCGCCCACGGCACCGGTTCCGCCCTGCCCCGATCGCTCACCACGCGGGCCGGCTTCCCGTCCCGCTGGGGTCTAAACAGGGCATCCCGCGCCGAGGGGCGCAATCCTCGGCCTCCGGCCGGTAGGCCCCGGCGGCTCCGTCACGGCGGTCACCGCCCAGCCGGCCCCGGGTCGGGCCGGAGCCGCGGCCGGGTACCGGTCGGGGTGCACGGTCAGACGAGATCCTCCGCCTCGACGACCGACCGTTCGGCCGACATCATCCGGTCCCGGATCCGCCGGGCGGCGTCGCCGTCGGCGACGAGGTCCCGCAGGTCGGCCAGGGCCGGCTCCGGTACCCGCCGGGGCACCGTCGGGTCCACCACCGCCTCCAGCACGCACGGCCGGTCGGCGGCGAGCGCCTCGTCCCAGGCGGCCCCGACCAGTTCCGGCCGGTCCACCCGGACACCGTGCAGGCCGAGCAGCCGGGCCCAGCCGGCGTACGGCACGTCGGCCCGCCGGACGGCCACCGTCCCGGAGCGTGACCGGTCCGCCGCTGCCGGGGGCAACCACGGGCCGCCGCCCGGGACGTGGTGGTCACGGTCGTTGAGCACCAGCACCACCAGCCGGGGATCGGCCCACTCCGGCCACCGTTGCGCCACGGTGATCAGCTCGGCGAGCCCGGTGAGCTGCATCGCGTCGTCGCCCAGCAGGGCGACCACCGGCACGTCCGGGCGGTCCAGCTTCGCCGCGAACGCGTACGGCAGGGCACAACCCGGCGAGCCGAGGGAACCGCAGAGCTGGGCGTCGACCCCGGGAGGCAGCGTCAGGTGGCGCGCGTACCAGGGAAGCACCGCGCCGACGTCGACCGCGACCGCCCCGGTGCGGGGCAGCCGGGCGGACAGCTCGTGCAGCACCAGTTGCGGGTTGACCGGCTCGGCCGGTTCGGCGGCGCGGGCCGCGGCAGCGGCACGCCACCGGTCCACCGAGCCTTCGACGGTGGCCCGCCACTGCCGGTTCGGCCGGTCGGCGACCTGGCCCACCAGGGCACGTACCGTCTCGGCGGCGTCGCCGACCAGCGGCACGTCCACCGGGTAGCGGGTGCCGATCCGTCGCCCGTCGATGTCGATCTGGATGGTGCGGGTCTGGCCCGGCGGCGGGAAGTAGTCGGTCCACGGGTCGTTGGTGCCCACCAGCAGCAGGGTGTCGGCACCGCCCATCAGCTCCGCGGCGGCCGGGGTGCCGACCTCGCCGAGCACCCCGGTGTGGTACGGCAGCCGCTCGTCGAGCACCGGCTTGCCCAGCAGCGAGGTGGCCACCCCGGCACCCAGCCGGTCGGCCAGCGCGGTGATCGGTCCCGCCGCGCCCCGGGCACCCTGCCCGACCAGGATCGCCACCCGTCGCCCGACGGTGAGCAACGCCGCGGCGGCGTCCAGGTCGGCCCGGTGGGGCAGCACCCGGGCCAGCGGTTCACCCGGCGTCGCGGTGAGCACCCCCGCCGCGTGCGGTTGCAGGTCGGCCACGACGGCGACCTGCACCGCGCGGGGCAGCACCACACAGGTCGGGCTGCGGGTCGCCACGGCGGTGCGGAACGCCTGGTCGAGCAGCGCCGGCACCTGGGCCGGGGTACGGCCGTAGCGGACGAACTGGTGGCACACGTCGGCGAAGAGCCGGCTCAGCCCGATCTCCTCGTGCACCTCGCCCAGCGGTCCGCAGACGTCCTCGCCGATGATCGCCACCACCGGCCGGCTGTCCAGTTTCGCGTCGTACAGGCCGTTGAGCAGGTGTACCGCGCTCGGCCCCTGGGCGGCCAGGCAGACCCCCACGCCGCCGGTGAACCTGGCGTGCCCGGTCGCCATGAAGGCGGCGGTCTCCTCGTGCCGGGCGGGGACGAACTCCGGGTCGCCCCCGGCGGCGCCCAACGCCTCGACCACCGGGGCGATCGCGTCACCCGGGCAGCCGAAGGCGCGGGGCACCCGCCAGGCCCGTAACCGGTCCACCACCAGCTGGGCGACCGTACGGTCAGCCATGGTCCCGTCCCGGGGTGGCCGGGTCGGCGTACCGCAGCACGGCGCCGATGCCGTCGGCCAGCTCGGGGGCCTCGTCCGGCCCGAGGACGGTCAGGTCGGCGTCCGTGCCGACCAGCGCCCGGACCAGTGCCGCGTCGGCGCGTACCCGCTGCGGGTCGGTCACCGCGGCGAGCCCGCCGGGCGCGGTGGCCAGGTCGGTCGGTCGCGGGCCGATCCACAGCTGCCCGATGGCCGACGGGTCGTCGACGAGCAGCATGGTGTCGACCTGGTGGCGTTGCAGGGCGACCACCACCGCGTCCAGCCCCGCGCCGACGTCCTGCTGGGTGCCGAACCGGTCCAGGGCGGCGGTGACGTGCCGGTCGGCGGCCTCCGCGATGGTCTGCACGGTGACGTCGTCCATCGCGGTCGGGTCGGCCCCGCCGGCCCGGGAGCCGGCGTCGGTGCGGACCACCACGTCCTGCCAGCGCGACGGCAGCTGTGCGGCGATCATCCCGGTGGCCCGGATGTCCCCGGCGACCACCACCACGTCCGCGCCGACCCGGTCGGCCAGCTCGGCGGTGGCCGCGGCGGCGTCCCCGGCGTTGTGGTGCCAGGCCTCCATCGCGGCCCGCTGGTAGCGCGACTGGGACCAGCCGCCGGGTTGCCCCCGGCGCAGCGGGTAGGTCTGCGTGCCGGTGACGTGGGACCGCCGGGGCACCCCGCCGGCGCTGACCGCGACGGCGTCCGCGCCGGTCCGGTCGGCCAGCACCCGGACCCAGGCGACCTGTTCACCGCGCTGCGCGAGCAACGGCATGACGTGCGGCAGCGCGGTGTACGCGGCCAGGTCGCGCAGCGGCGGCGCGGCCAGGTACTCGGAGAGCACCACCCGGCCCCGGCTGGCGAACGCGGCCAGCCCGTAGTCACCCGGCATCGGGTCGTGGCCCCGGACCACCCGGTCCAGTGCCGCGATGGTGGGTTCGTCCGCGCCGTCGGCGGCGAGTTGCTCGGCCAGGGCACGCCAGCGCAGGTCCAGCGCCGGACGCGCGTCCTGGGTGTCCCGGGAGGCGTCCAGGTAGACCGAGCACCACGGCCCGGGACGGTCGTAGAGCGGGCGCAGGAAGGACAGCTGCATGCTCGACCCCTTTCCGGCTCGACCGCCCGCTTACCCGCGCGACCCGGGATGTCACCTCGCCGCGACGGGGTGGCCGGGGGTCGTGATCCCCCGGTTCATTCACGTCATTCGACCCAGAGGATGGATACCATCAGTGAACGGAACCGGACTCTCGGTGGTGAACATGGACAGCGATCTCCGAAATCGGGTGGTACGCCCTACGCAGCGGATACTCACCGGGCGGGTGGTCCGGTTCATGGACGGCTACTCCCGCGAGGTCAGGATCGGCCAGCCGGTGCTGGTGGCGGTGCTGACCGCGGCGAGCGTGGCGGGGCTGCTGGTGATGCTGGTGCGCACGGTGCTGTCCAGCCTCGGCGGCGCAGGTGCCCGCCGGAAGTGGAAGGACCTCAAGAAGGGGCCGGAGTTCCTGGTCACCCCGTTGCGGGTGCGCGACGACAACGGCCAGCTCTACGAGGTGGAGCTGCACGGGCACCTGCCCCAGAGCGCGGTGCACCCGTCCGACTGGGTGCAGTTGACCCTCCGCCCGCAGGACGTCGACCTGCCGCCGCGCATCGAACGGATCGTCAACCTGACCACCGGGCAGTTGCTGACCCCGCGTACCGCGACGGTGTGGAGCCACCTCGGCCCGCCGCTGCTCATCCAGGCGGCGCTGGGGGCGGCGCTGGTGCTGTTGGTCGCCGCCGCCGTGGTCCTCACCTGACGGCGGACCGCCCGGGTCCGTCCCCCGACGCGGGTCGGACCCACCGGTTCCGCCGCGACGCGGCCGGTCCGGTCCGTCGTGGCCCGGCCGGTCCGGTCCGCCGTGGCGGGTCAGCCGACCGGGGTCAGCGGGCGCGGTGCGGCGTCGGCCCGCAGCAGCCCTCGACGGGCGGCCCAGCGCTCGAACAACAGGGTGGCGAAGGGCGGCACCGCACAGACCAGCGCGACGACGGTGACCCCGAGGGACCATCGGTGCAGCCGGGCGACGGCGAGCACCAGGAGCCCGTACGCCACGAAGAGCGCGCCGTGGATCGGCCCGAAGACCTGCACCCCGATCTCGTTGCCCGGCGGGCCGTACTTCACCGCCATGCCGACCAGCAGGGCCAGCCAGGAGCACGCCTCGGCGATCGCCGCCGCCACGAACAGTCGGGTCGTCTTCTCGCGCATCGCGCCATGCTATCCAGCGGTCGTCGCCGACCGGTCCGCGACGGCCCGGGGCGCCAGGGGGATCACCCGGGTCGTCGGTGGGTACGTAGAGGGTCCTTCGGGCCCTTTCCGGTCGCCCGGGGGCGTGCAAGGTTGAGGGAACCAACGGTGACAGGGCGGTGGCCATGGGCGAGGAAGTCGGAGCGCGCACCTTCAGCCGGGAGGACCGGGCCCGTTACCGGGAGAAGGTACGCCGGTGTCTGGACGTCTTCGCCGAGATGCTGCGGGAGTCCCGGTTCGACGTCGAACGGCCGATGACCGGCCTGGAGATCGAGTTGAACCTGGTCGACGACGACTCCCGTCCGACGATGCGCAATGCCGACGTGCTCGCCGCCGTCGCCGATCCCAGCTTCCAGACCGAGCTGGGCCAGTTCAACGTGGAGATCAACGTGGCCCCCCGGCGGCTCGTCGGCACCGGCACCGCCGAGTTCGAGTCCCACGTACGGGCCAGCCTGAACGCCGCGGAGGAGAAGGCCCGGACGGTCGGCGCCCACATGGTGATGATCGGCATCCTGCCCACCCTGGAACCGGGGCACCTGACCGCCGGCGCGCTGTCGGCGAACCCGCGCTACGCACTGCTCAACGAGCAGATCTTCGCCGCCCGGGGGGAGGATCTGCGGATCGCCATCAGCGGGGTGGAGCGGCTGGCCACCACCGCCGACACCATCACCCCGGAGGCGGCCTGCACCAGCACCCAGTTCCACCTCCAGGTCAGCCCGGCCGATTTCGCCGGCTACTGGAACGCCGCCCAGGCGGTCGCCGGGGTCCAGCTCGCGCTGGGCGCGAACTCGCCGTTGTTCTTCGGCCGGGAGTTGTGGCGGGAGACCCGGGTGCCGTTGTTCCAGCAGGCCACCGACACCCGCCCCGAGGAGATCAAGGCCCAGGGGGTACGCCCGCGGGTCTGGTTCGGTGAGCGGTGGATCAACAGCGTCTTCGACCTGTTCGAGGAGAACGTGCGCTACTTCCCGGCGCTGTTGCCGGTCGGCGACCCGGAGGACCCGGCCGAGACGCTGGCCGCGGGCGGGGTGCCGAAGCTGGCCGAGCTGCGGTTGCACAACGGCACCATCTACCGCTGGAACCGGCCGGTCTACGACGTGTGGAAGGGTCGGCCGCACCTGCGGGTGGAGAACCGGGTGCTGCCGGCCGGGCCGACCGTGGTGGACACCATCGCCAACGGCGCGTTCTACTTCGGGCTGGTCCGGGCGCTGGCCGAATCCGACCGGCCGCTGTGGTCGCAGATGTCGTTCAGCGCGGCGGAGGAGAACTTCACCAGCGGCGCCCGGCACGGCATCGACGCGCAGGTCTACTGGCCGGGGTTGGGCTACCTGCCGGCGACCGAGCTGGTGCTGCGCCGGTTGCTGCCGCTGGCCCACCAGGGGTTGGACGGGTGGGGGGTGGATCCGGCGGAACGGGACCGGCTGCTCGGCATCATCGAGCAGCGCTGCCTGACCGGGCGCAACGGCGCGAGCTGGCAGGTGGCGGCGTTGCACCGGCTGGAGTCCGCCGACCACCTCGACCGCCCCGAGGCGCTGCGCGAGGTGGTCCGCCACTACGTCGAGCTGATGCACAGCAACCGTCCGGTCCACGAGTGGCCGGTCCCCTGACGGAGAGCTTCCTGGACCGTTGCGTGTCGCCGAGTCGATTGACTTTCGATAGGTTAAGAGCGATAGTCGATACATGACGACGGCACGTTGGGCGGTCACCGCCCTCAGAGGTTTTCTCGTGGTCCTGTTCGCGGTGCTGGTCCTGTTCCAGACCATGTCGCTGCCCGGGCAGTTCGCCCACCTGGCACGCGAGTCACCCGAGCAGGCCTACCTGCGCTGGCCCGCCACCGCCGTGACGGTGTTCTGGGTGCTCTGCGTCCAGGTGGTGATCGTGGCGACCTGGCGGCTGCTCACCCTGGTCAGGAAGGACCGGATCTTCAGCGAACCCGCGCTGGCCTGGGTGGACGCCATCGTCTGGGCCATCGCCGCCGGCTGGCTGACGCTGGTGGGGGTCTTCCTCTACGTCGGGTTCCACGCCGACGACCCCGGCCTGCCGATGCTGCTGTTCCTGCTGTCGGTCGGCGTCACCGTGCTCGGGCTGCTCATGGTGGTGATGCGGGCGCTGCTGCGGCAGGCCACCGCGCTGCGTACCGACATGGAGGCGGTGATCTGATGCCCATCGTCGTACGCATCGACGTCGAGCTGGCCAAACGCAAGATGAGCGTGGGCGAGTTCGCCGAACGGGTCGGGCTGACCCCGGCGAACGTGGCCGTGCTGAAGAACGGCCGCGCCAAGGCCGTGCGGTTCAGCACGCTGGAGGCCATCTGCCGGGTGCTCGACTGCCAGCCCGGCGACGTGCTCGAGTTCGTCGACGACGGGGAGCCGACACCGTGAAATATCTGCTCGCCCTCGCCGCGGTCGTGGTCCTGGCCGCCGGGGTGGCCGGCGTCGTGCTCGGCGAGTCCGACGACTCCCCGGGTCTCCAGTTCCTGGGCGGCCTGCTGGTCATCGGCGCGATCGCCATCGGCGTACGGATCGCCCGCCGCCCCCGCTGACGCCAGCGCGGACGGCCCCGGCGGGCGGGTCGGTGACGCCCCCGCCCACGGTGGGCAGGGCGGCGGCGGACACCCAGGGTGGGCGGGGCGGCGATGCACACGCCCCAGCCCCCGGGGGCCGAGCGGCGACCATGGCGGCCCGGCGGACGCGGCCAGGACGGCAGTCAGGGCGCGGGCCAGTTCCGCAGCAGGGCGTCCAGGACGTCGAGGACCCGGGTCCAGGTCTGCTCGGTGTCCGGGGCGCTGTGGCTGAACCCGCCGCCCAGTTCGAGGTTGACGTAACCGTTGAAGACGCTGCCCAGCAGCCGGACCGCATGGGTCTGGTCGGGCTCGCCGAGCTGGTAGCCGCGCAGGATGGCCCGGGTCAGCTCGGCGTGCCGGCCACCCGCGCTGGCGGCGGCCGCCTCCGGGTCGAGTCTGAGCTGGGCGGCGGCCCACCGCCCCGGATGCGTCCGGGCGTAGTCCCGGTAGACGCCGCCGAGGGCGGCCAACGCGTCCCGGCCGGCCCGCCCGGCGAGGGCGTCGGCGGCCCGGACGGCCAGCTCGTCGAGGGCGAGCAGGGCGATCCGGGTCCGCAGGTCGCCGGAGTTCCGCACGTGCGCGTAGAGGCTCGCGACCTGCACGTCGAAGCGCCGGGCGAGCGCCGAGAGGGTCACCTGGTCGAACCCGACCTCGTCGGCCAGCTCCGCGCCGGCCCGGGTGAGACGTCCGGTGGTCAAGCCCGCTCGTACCATAGCTCATTATGGGTTTGCCTAAAGGTTTTAGGCAAATTACCGTGGCCGTCATGGAACCACTGACCGAGCAGGAGATCCGGTCCGCGTTCGTCAACTGCACCAGGGGCGAGAGCAAGCGGCTGTACGTGCCCCGCGACCTGGCCGACCGGCCCTGGCCCGAGCTGGACTACCTCGGCTGGCGCGATCCCCGCGCCCCGGACCGGGCCTACCTGGTCACCGAGCTGGACGGCCGGCGGACCGCCCTGGTGCTGCGCTGCCCCACCCCCACCACCCGGCAGCCGCCGCGCGGCCTGTGTTCGCTCTGCCTGACCTCCCCCGCCGGTGGCGTCAGCCTGATGGTCGCGCCGAGAGCGGGCAAGGCCGGGCAGCAGGGAAACTCGGTGGGCACCTACCTCTGCACCGACCTCGCCTGCCCGCTCTACGTGCGCGGACGCAAGGACCCCGGGCCGGGAGCCCGGATGCAGGAGTCGCTCACCACTGAGGAGAAGGTCCAGCGGCTGACCACGAACGTCGCCGCGTTCGTCGCCCGGGTGACCGACTGACCCCGCCCGGGGCGGCGGGCGTCGGCGGGACCACGCGACACCGGGCGGCCCGTCGGCGGGATATGCCGCCCGGCCCGGTACGCACCGGGCCGGGCGGCGGGGCTCACTCCGGGGGTGGCACCGCCTCGTCGATCACCACTCCGGCGTGACACGCCACCTCGCCGAGCACCTCGCGCACGCTCCGCCGGCGGTCGAGCCGCGCCCCGGCGAAGCTGACCGGACCGTGGAACGACGCCCGCCCGTCGCCACCGAGCCGGAAGGCCGCTGCGGTGAAGACGCTCCCCGCGAACCCGGTGCCGCCGTGGAACTGGACGCCGGTGAAATCCGCGTGACCGACGTGGCAACCGCCGAGGTCGAGGTCGACCAGGGTGGCCCCACAGAGCATGAGGTCCGTCCCCGGCCAGTGCGGCGGCCCGCCCGACGCGTCCGTCGACGGGCGCAGCCGCGCCGCGAGCAGCCGCTGCGCGGAGCGCCGCAGCTCCAGCTCGATGGCCTGCGCGTCGGTGCGGGCTTCGGCCAGGCCGAACGACAGCGGCATCCGAAGATAGCCGCAGATCGTGTCCACCACCGGCTGCCGCAGCTCCGGCCGGGCGTCGCCGAGGGCGGCGAGGGTCCCCAGCCCGGCCCGGCGCACGTCCGGGTCGACGTCGGCGAGCTGGCCCGCGTACGGACCGACGGCGGCGTCGGGCACCAGTTCCACCCCGTCCGGCCCGGCCGGTGCCGGCGTCCAGCCGAGCGGCCAGCGCACCGGCTCGTCGGCGGTGGTACCGGCCCAGGTCGCGCCGGTAAGGTCCACGGTGGGCTGGTCGAGGTGGACCGGACCGGCGAACCGGGCCTGGTGGAACGGCGCGGCGGCGGCGAACCGCGCCTTGAAGAACCAGGCCGGGCCGGCGAACCGGGCCTGCCGGAACGACACCGGCCCGACGAACCGGGCGCCGTCGCCGCCCTCGCTCCACTCCTGGTAGTCACCCATCAGCACGGCGACCGGCCAGTGCGGGTCGTCCTCGTTCGGCTCGCCCCAGGGGGCCGGCGAGGTCTCCTCGATGGTCTCCCAGGCCGGGTCGTCCTCCCACAGCTCGTCCTCACCCCGGCCGAACCAGGCGAACGCGGCGAACCGCGCACCGGTGAAATCGGCGTCGGAGCGGAACCGTGCCCGACCGAAAGCGGCATGGTCGAGGAACCGGGCGCGGGTGAACCGGGCCGGGCCGGGCCAGACGGTACGGGCGAAGTCGGCAACACCGGTGAACCGGGCGTCGGCGAACGAGGTGGCCCCGAGGAACCGGGCGTCGGCGCACCGGACCGTGCCCAGCACCACATGGGAGAGGTCGAGGTCCACCAGGGTGGCCGCCCGCAGGTCGAGGTCGACGGCGGGCGGCTCCGGTTCGGCGGTCGGATCGACGGGCCCGGTCGGCGTTCCCGCCACCGCTGCGGGGCGCAGCAGCGCGGCCAGCACCCGGCCCGCCTCGCGCCGGGCGTCGACGTCCCACCCGTCGGCCTCCACCGGTGTCCGCAGGTGGTCGGCGAGCGCCGCGACCGCCGGTGCCCGTAGCCCGGGACGCCTGGCCACCAGCTCGCCGAGGCCGCGCAGGGCGGCGATCCGGCCCACGCCCGTCTCCTGCGCCACCGCCCGGACAGCGCTCTGGTACGCCACCGATGCCGACTCCCCGACCGTCACCCGACCTCCCACCGTGCCCCGCCGGGAACGCCCCGACGTCGGGGCAGGATAGTCGGGCGGGGTGTCGCGGTCGGCCACCCCCGGTGGTGCGCGCGGGCGACACCCGTCCGGTCGGTGATCGAGGGTCAGCCGCCCCGGGCGAACAGCGCCAGACGGACCCGGTTCGGGCTTTCCGTCTTGGTCATCAGGCTGGTGATGTGGGTCTTCACGGTGGTCACGCCGATGTGCAGCCGGTCGGCGATCTCGGTGTTCGACAGCCCCTCGGCCACCAGGTCGAGCACGTCCTGTTCCCGGGCGGTCAGCCCGGACACCGGCCGGGGCGGCTCGACGCGGGCGTGCACCGCCCGCCGGACCAGCCGCTGCAACACCTCCTCGCTGAACGGGCTGCCCCCGGCGGCGGCCCGGCGTACCCCGTCGACCAGGTCGCCGGGCGGGGCGTCCTTGAGCAGGAAGCCGCAGGCCCCGGCGGTGAGCGCGGGATAGAGGTGGTCGTCGTCGCCGAACGTGGTCAGCACCAGCACCCGGATGCCGGGCCGGTCGGCGAGGATGCGGCCGGTCGCGGTGATCCCGTCGACACCGGGCATCCGCAGATCCATCACCACCACGTCGGGGACGAGCCGGGCGGCCAGGGTGACCGCGTCGCGGCCGTTGTCGGCCTCCCCGACCACCTCGATGTCGGGCTGCGCGTCACAGAGCATGCGCAGCCCCGCGCGGATGAGATGCTGGTCGTCGACCAGCAGCACCCGGATCACGACCGCCACGCCCGGTACGGACCGCCCGAGCCGGGCGGCGGGGACGTCGGACCGTCACCCCCGAGCGGTGCGGGCGTCGGACCGCCCGACCCCGGCGGCGGGGTCGTCGGACCGTCGGCAGGTGGGGCGGTCGGGGACGGGCCGGCATCGGTCGACGCCACGGCGGGCAGCACCGTCCGGACCCGCCACCCGGTGCCGGCGGGACCGGCCTCCAGCCGGCCGCCGAGCACCTCGACGCGTTCCCGCATGCCGGTGAGGCCGTGCCCACCGCCAGGCGGCACCGCCGCCGGTGCCCAGCCCCGCCCGTCGTCGGCCACCTCCCAGTGGACGGCGTCGTCGATCACCGACACGGTCAGCCGCGCCCGCGCGGACGTTCCGGCGTGCTTCACCACGTTGGTCAGCGCCTCCTGGGTCAGTCGCAGCACCGCCAGCCCGCGTACCGCGTCGAGGGTGCCCACCGCCGGGGCGACGTCCGCCTCCACCGTCACCCCGGCCTGCCGTGCCCGGTCGACCGCCGCCCCGAGCGCGGCCGGCAGCGCCGACGGCTCGATCGCGGTCGACGTCGCGTCCCCGTGCGCCACGTCGGGATCCCGCAGCACCGCGACCAGTCCGCGCAGGTCCGCCAGCGCCGCCGTCCCGGTGGCGTGCACGTCGTCGAAGACGGCACCCACCCGGGGGTCGAGGTCGGTGAGGACGTGCCGGGCGACGCCGACACGCAGCACCATCGAGGCCACGTGGTGGGCCACCACGTCGTGCAGCTCCCGGGCGATGGCGCTACGTTCGTCGGCACGCGCCGCCCGCCCCTCGGACTCGCGGTGCAACTGCTCGGCCCGGGCCCGTTCGTCGGCCTGCCGGCCGAGTTCCCGGTTGGTCCGCACGACGGTGCCGATCAGCAGCGGCAGGCCGACGTCCACCAGCAGCCCGAAGACCGTGCCGGCGACCCCCCGGCCGGTGTGCCCGGACGGGTCGAACGCCGCGACCACGGTCAACCCCGCGGCCGCCCACCAGCCGGTCCGGGGACGCCGGGACCGCATGGTCAGCTCGAGCAGCGCCCAGCTCGCCCCGACCTGGTTGATCGTGGTGTCGTCGAGGACGACGATCGCGGCGACCAGGAGCGCCGTCTGCGCCGTCAGGTTGACCAGCGGCCGGCGGTGGGCCAGCAGCGCGACGGCGAAGGCGACCGCCGCGAGCGCCCACTGCCGGCCCGTCGGCGGCTGACCGGTCTTGCTGCCGAAGAGGAGGTAGCACAGGCCACTGAGGTCGAGCAGGACCATCCGGACCAGGGTGTCCCGCGTGTCGAACAGCCGTCCCAGCCAGGCCACGCCGATCAGCCTACGGAACGGGGGCCGGCGCGGGACCTGCCGGGTGGGTGGCGCTCACCCGGCCAGCGCCGGTTCCGGGCGACGCCGCAGCGCCACCACCGCCGTCGCGGCGAGCGCGGTCGCGGCCACCAGGGCGGCCAGCGCGGCCAGCGTGGTCAGGTCCGGTCGCAGCAGCGGCTGCCCGCGCAACGCCTGCCAGGTCAACAGCAGCGTGAGTACGCCGTACCCGGTGCCCGCGACGGCCAGCAGTCGGACCCGGTCCCGCTCGTCGAGCCACCGGCCCAGGTAGCGGTGCAGCAGGAAGGCCAGGATCGGCAGCGCCTGCATGGCGTGCAGCCCGACGAAGTGCCCGATCCGCAGGTCGCCCCCGGTGGTGCTCCAGCCGAGGATCGGCAGCCCCGGCCCGCCGTCGGGCACCCCGACGCTGTGCGCCCCGGTGATCCCCTCGGCGTCGGCCGGTGCCTGGCCGGACTGCGTCATCGGCACCGCCACCAGCATGCCCAGTGCGGACACGCCGAGCCCGAACCCCATCGCCCACCGGGTGGCCCGGTCCCCGGCCCGCCGTACCAGCAGGGTGACCGCGACGACGACGTGCGCGACGAACAGCACCATCACGGCCGCACCCATCACCTGCCAGAGCGCGGCGTTGAGCGGGCTGGTCTGGTTGTAGTGGCTGGTCGTGCCGCGCAGTACCTGCCCGACGATCACCACCATCTCGATCAGGGCGGTGGCCACCACCACGCTGGCCGCCCACTCCCCGACCCGGCTGCGACGGGGCAGTCGGGTCAGCATCCAGGCGAGGGTGGCCGCGTAGAGCACGAACGACACCGAGAACTTGAACGGCTTGAGCCAGATCGGCACGCCGGTGAGCACCCGTGGATCGGCGAGTACGCCGACGGCGGTGACCACGGCGAGCACCGCCATCGCGGCGGTGAGCAGAACCAGGGGGCGGTGCCGTCGGGCCGCCCGGGACGTCACGTCAGTCATGCCTGTAGACGTTCGTCGGCCGGCGGCCCCACCGCGTCCGACCGGGAGCCCCGGTCGCGGCCCCCGGTCGGAGACCGCCTCCTCCCCAGGGTGGAGGCGGGCCGCCACCCGACCGACGGCATCGGCGACGGTCAGTCTCGTCCGGCGGATCCCGTCCGGGCGGGCCGCCACTGGGAAAGGCCACGGTCACCGGGTAGTGAGGCCGACCAGCATGGCCAGTCGCGCGACGCCGGCCACCGCCGGCCGTCCCCGTGCCAGCTCGGCGATCACCGTCCGGGCCACCGGACGGCACCGTACCTCGGCCGGCGCGATGCCGTCCGCGTCCACCAGCACCCGACCGGCCCCGAAAAGGTCGCCGACCTGGAGGTACGCCCGCGCGGCGTCGACCAGGTAGGCGGCGCGGTACTCGGCCGGTAGGAGCCGCCAGCTTTCCCGACGGACCACCTGTTCGTGCCGGTGGACCGCCTCGTCGGCGTCGCCCGCCTCGATCGCCGCCACCACCCGGGCCAGCTCGACGGCGACCGGCCCGAAACCACAGTGGTACGGATCGTCGCCGGCCCCGACCCGGGTGGCGATACCGGCAGCCAGGTCGATCAACTCGTCGGCCCGACGGGGGTCACCGTGCTCGGCGGCGGCCAGGGCGGCCTGGAGCAGCAACGTCCCGCACAGCGCCTGCCGTGCGGCCGGGGCGTCGCGTACCGGCCTGGGGGCGACCCGGGCGCGCGGCCGTCACCGTCACCGCGAGCGCCAACCGCCCACGGCCCAGCGCACGTAACGCCTGCCCCACCGCCACCGCCGCTGTCCCCGCCAGCGCCGGGTCGTCGCCGGCCACGGCGACCGCCCGGTCGGCGGCCAACCACCCGAGGTCGGCCTCACCGAGTTTCACCAGCACCGCCGAGGTGATCCGGTACGCCTGCACCAGCGGTTCCACCGCTCCCTCCGGTGCTGTCGCGTGCCGGACGCGGGTGGCGTCGAGCAGCCCCGGCAGCGCCCGCACCACCTGCGCGTAGTGCCCGTGCTGGTAGGTCAGCCAGGCGTGGGCGACGTGCCGCTCCAGCGTCGCCGACGGCACCACGGCCGCCGGATGGTCGTAGCGGGCGAGGGCGGCCCGCAGCCCGTCCACCCCGTCCAGCTCAGCGAGTCGACCCCACGACGGCAGCCGGGTGCCGAGCAGCAGCGCCGGATCGACCCGCAGCACCTCGGCGATCTCCTGGATCACCGAGTACCGGTCCAGCGTGCGGACCCCGCGTTCGACCTTGTCCACCCAACTCTTCGACTTGCCGAGCCGGTCGGCGAAGACCTGTTGGCTCATCCGGCGGCGCACCCGCCAGCGCGCCACCCGCCGCCCGACCGGAAGGTCGTCACCGTCCACGCCGCCACCGCCGATCCGGCACGGCGCGGGTCGTGTCCGCCACGGGTATCCGCTCCGCCTCGGCCTGCGCGAGCAGTCGACGACGGGCCGCCTCCCGCTCGGCCGCATCGATCTGCTCGCCGCGATCCGCCCGGCTGGCGTCTTCCCCACCCGAATCCACCCGACGCTGGTACCACTTGCGTTTCGACATGACGCCCCACCTCCGCCGCTCGCCCGACGGAATGAACTCTACTAGCAGAGTAGTCAGTGTAAGCAGTGTTGAAACAACAGACATACTAGACACGGCTAACTACGCCAACTGATCTACTAGATTTCATGAGTGGCTACGTCCCAACCTTCCGGCTGGTCATTAATGACATCCGGAAGTCGATCGCCTCGGGACAGTTGAAGGAGGGGGACAAGCTCCCCTCGCTGCCTGAACTCGCCCAGCAGTACGACTGCTCCATCGGCACGGTGCGCCGGGCGATCGAGTATCTCCAGATCACCGGGGAGCTTCAGGGACGGCAGGGCAAGGGCACATACGTGACCGGGAAGTTGCCCGAAGGCTCCTGAGTGGCCCGCCGATACGGTGCTGCCGGTGCCTGCGCGCACACCGAGGGCGAGCCCGGGAGGTGCATGTGCACACTCGGGCTTATGACACCCAGGCATAATTATGCCGGCGAGGCATAAGGCACAACGCGCAACCTGCTTCAGCCGCGCCCGCCCCTTCTCCTGCCAGTGGCGCCAGCCAGGTATGCACCTGCCGCCCTCATCACGGTGCGCGCCCGTTACTCAGCGTGACGGCCGGTCGCGGGACAGGCACCGCCGTGGTCCCCGACGCCGCCGCAACCGGCAGCGACCCACCGCGGAGCCGGTCCAGGCACCCAGACACCAAGAGCCGGCCGGTAGCCACCCGGCATGAGGCACCGGGCACCGGGCACCGGCACCGCGAGGCACCCCGCCGACGACGCAGCACCCCCGCGACGACCAACGCCGCCACAGCCAGGCCCAGAGCACCCGGGGTGGAGTGTTGCCGGCCGCCGGGATCGCGCCGGCATGCCCGGAGTGAGGCAAGCGGGGAGCAGGCGAGCCGGGATCAGGTCGAGGGGCACCACGCGCGCCCGGCACGGGGCCGAGCCCACGGAACCGCGCCCACGGGGTCGGGCCGCGAGACGCCGCCCCGCTCAGAGGGCGACGATCGCCGCCGTCTCCGCCGGCAGCTCCACCCGGTCGCGCGTCACGGTGACGCCCTCGGCGGTGGTCAGCAGCACCCGGCGGGCCACCCCGGGCAGGGTGATCCGCTGACGGCGCCCGGCGAGGTTCGCCACCACCAGGCACCCACCCCGGCGTACCACCAGGAACTCGTCGCCGTGGCGGACCTCCACCTGGTGCAGGCGGGGGTCGGACAGGTCGGGCCGGCTCTTGCGCAGCGCGATCAGTCGCCGGTAGAAGTCGTACATTTCGCGGTGTTCGGGTTTGTCCAGCTCGGCCCAGTCGAGCCGGGAGCGCAGGAAGGTCTGCGGGTCCTGCGGGTCCGGCACCTCACCCGGCGGCCAGCCGTGCGCGGCGAACTCGCGCCGCCGGCCGGTGGCGACCGCCGCCGCCAGCTCCGGCTCGGGGTGGCTGGTGAAGAACTGCCACGGCGTGCTGGCCGCCCACTCCTCCCCCATGAACAGCATCGGGGTGAACGGCGCGGTCAGCAGCAGCATCGCCCCGACCCGCAGCAGCGCGGGCGACAGGCCGGCGGAGATCCGGTCGCCGGTGGCCCGGTTGCCGATCTGGTCGTGATTCTGCAGGTACGCCACGAAGCGGTGCCCGGGGGTGGCGTGCCGGTCCACCGGGCGGCCGTGGCTGCGGTTGCGGAAGCTGGACCAGGTGCCTGCGTGGAAGAACGCCCCGGTCAACACGTCGGTCAGGCACTCCAGCGAGCCGAAGTCGCCGTAGTAGCCCTGCCGCTCCCCGGTCAGCAGGGTGTGCAGGGCGTGGTGGGCGTCGTCGTTCCACTGCGCGTGCAGGCCGTAGCCGCCGGCCTCCCGGCGGGTGATCAGCCGGGGGTCGTTGAGGTCGGACTCGGCGATCAACGACAGCGGCCGGCCCAGGTGGGTGGCGAGCGCCTCCACCTCGACCGCCATCTGCTCCAGGACGTGCACCGCCCGGGAGTCGGGCATCGCGTGCACGGCGTCCAGCCGCAGGCCGTCGACGTGGTAGTCGCGCAGCCACATCAGCACCGAGTCGATGATGTAGCGGCGCACCCCGTCGGAGTGCGGGCCGTCCAGATTCACCGTGCGACCCCAGGGGTTGTCCTGCTCGCTCAGGTAGGGCGCGAACCTCGGCGCGTAGGCCCCGGAGGGCCCGAAATGGTTGTAGACGACGTCGAGGATCACCCCCAGTCCCCTGGCGTGGGCGGCGTCTACCAGGCGCTTCAGCCCGTCCGGCCCACCGTAGGGCTGGTGCGGGGCATACCAGCAGACCCCGTCGTACCCCCAGTTGTGTTCACCGTTGAAGGCGTTCACCGGGAGCAGCTCGATCAGGTCGACGCCGAGGTCGACCAGGTGGTCGAGCCGGCCGATCGCCGCGTCGAAGGTGCCCTCCGGGGTGAACGTGCCGACATGCAGCTCGTACAGGATGCTGCCCGGCAACGGACGGCCGGTCCAGCCCTGGTCGGTCCAGTCGAAGGCGGCGTGGTCGTAGCGGCGGCTCGGCCCGTGCACCCCGGCCGGCTGCCAGGCCGTACGCGGGTCGGGCAGCGGGGTGTCGTCGTCGTCGAGCAGGAACGCGTAGTCGGTGCCGGGGCCGGCGTCGGGCACCTCGACCCGCCACCACCCGTCCGGCCCGGCCCGCATGTCGTGGTCGGCGACACCGGGCAGGTGCAGCCGGACCCGGGCGACGTCCGGTGCCCACACGGTGAACTCGGTCATGCGGCAGCCTCCACGGCATCGGCGGTAGCCAGCAGGGCGGTCGGCGCGAGCAGCGCGACGGGATAGCTGCTCAGCAGATCATGGAGGAGCAGGTCAGACCCACTGTAGACCCGTCCGGTGAACACGTCGGTAACACTGTTGCCGGGGATCGACAGGCTGGTGCCGCGCCAGCCGCCGGCACGGGCCAGCCCCACCGGCAGCCGGGTGGCCACCGCGATCACGCCACCCCGGTCGAAGGCGACCACGTGGGCGGCGGCCGGCCCGTGCGCGGCCACCGGCCGGTAGCCGGCGAACAGCTCCGGGTGGTCCCGGCGCAGCCGCAGCGTGCGGGAGACCACCAGCAGCTTGGCCGCGCCGTCGGCGGCCACCGCCGGCTGCCAGCCGGCGTCGAGCCGGGCCAGCAGCTCCCGGCGTACGACGAAGTCGACCGGGCGACGGTTGTCCGGGTCGACCAGCGAGTTCTCCCACAACTCGGTGCCCTGGTAGGTGTCGGGCACCCCCGGCATGGCGAGCTGGACCAGCTTCTGGCCGAGCGCGTTGGACCAGCCCGCCGGGGTCAGCTCGGCGGCGAACGCGCTGATCTCGTCGTGCAGCCGCTGGTCGTCGAAAATCCGGTCGACCAGGGCGTGCAGGTCGTGTTCGAAGGTCGGGTCGGGGTCGGCCCAACTCGTCGCCACCGACGCCTCCCGGGCGGCCTTCTCGACGTAGGCGTGCAGGCGGTCCCGGTCGATCGGCCAGGCGCCCACGGCGGTCTGCCACAGCAGGTGGGCGAAGGCCGGATCGGCCAGCGGTGCGCGGGTCATCCAGTCCTCGACCTGCTCCGCCCAACGGTCCGGCAGCTCGGCGAGCACGGCCAGCCGGGCCCGGACGTCCTCGCCGCGCTTGGTGTCGTGGGTGGACAGCGTGGTCATGCTGGTCGGCCAGCGGACCTGCCGGGCGGCGGCGAACCGGTGGAACTCCGCCGGCGGCACCCCGAAGTGGGCCGGTGAGCCGCCGACCTCGTTCAGCGCGACGAACCGGCTCCACCGGTAGTAGGCGGTGTCCTCCACCCCCTTGGCCATCACCGCGCCGGTGAGCTGCGGGAACCGGGCGGCCAGCTCGTGCTCGGGACGCCGCAGCAGGGCGGTCACCGCGTCCAGGGTGGCGGTGAGGTCGGGCCGGCGGCGGCCCGCCTCGGCGCGGGCGGCGGCCAGGTGCCGGGCGCCGTGCGGCGGGTAGCCCCGGTAGACCGGGAAGCAGGCCGCCAGCTCGGCCAGCGCCGCCCGGGTGGCCGCCCGGTCGAGGTCGGGGGCGAGGGCGGCGAGCCGGCCCAGCTCGGCGGCGAGCAGCCGGGTGGCCGCCGCCAGCTTGGTGGCGTGGGTGAGGTCCTGCCAGGAGGTGTGCCGGCCGGTGAGCCGGGCGTCGAGGGCGGTGAAGTCGCCCTCCGCCCGCCCGTCGACGAACAGCCCGCAGACCGCGGCCAGCGCGTCGTAGCCGGTGGTGCCCTGCACCGGCCAGTCCGGCAGCTCCTCGCCGTACTCCAGGATCTTCTCCACCACCAGCCAGGCGTGCGGGGCGGCGGCGCGCAACCGGGCCAGGTAGCCGGCGGGGTCGCGCAGACCGTCGGGGTGGTCGACCCGGATGCCGTCGACCTCACCGGCGGCCACCCAGCGCAGCACCTCGGCGTGGGTGGCGTCGAAGACCGCCGGGTCCTCCACCCGCAGCCCGGCCAGGTCGGACACGGCGAAGAACCGGCGGTACGTCAGCTCGGCGTCGCCGCGTCGCCAGGAGACCAGCTCGTAGTGCTGCCGGTCGTGCACCGCGCGGGGGCTGCCGTCGGCGGTGCCGTCGGCGATCGGGAACCGGTGCTCGTGGTAGCGCAACTCCCCGTCGACGACCTTGAGGTCGTCGGTGGCGTCGGGGCTGTCGGCGAGCACCGGCAGCAGCAGCCGGCCCCGGTCCCAGTCGATGTCGAACCAGTCGGCGTACGCCGAGGCCCGGCCCCGGCGCAGCACGTCCCACCAGGCCGGGTTGGCCGCCGGCTGGGCGATGCCGGCGTGGTTGGGCACGATGTCGACGACCAGGCCCAGCCCGGCCGCCCGCAACGCCCGGACCAGCCGCTGCCGGCCGGCCTCCCCGCCCAGCTCCGGGTTGACCGCGCGGTGGTCGACCACGTCGTAGCCGTGCGCGGAGCCGGGGGTGGCGGTGAGCAGCGGCGCGCTGTAGAGGTGGGTGACCCCCAGCCCGGCCAGCCAGTCGGCCAGGCCGGCGGTGGTGTCGAGGTCGAAGCCGGGTCGGACCTGGACGCGGTACGTCGACCCGACCGTCGTCGAGTCGGGCCGGGGCTGTGCGGGCATGTCAGACCGTCCTCTCCAGGACCACCAGGGAGCGGTCCGGCACGCAGACCGCGCCGCCCGCGTCGACCACCGTCGGCTTCTCCGGGTCCGGTTCCGCCGTGCTGATCACCAGTTCCCACCGCTGGCCGAACTCCTCGCCGGGCAGGGTGAAGTCCAGCGGTGCGTCGTGGGCGTTGAAACAGAGCAGGAACGAGGAGTCCCGGTGCCGCTGGCCGTACTGGCCGCGTTCGGGGATGCCGTCGCCGTTGACGAACAGCGCCACCGACCGGCCGAAGTCGTTGCCCCAGTCCTCGCCGGTCATCTCCCGCCCGTCGGGGGTGTACCAGGCCAGGTCGGGCAGCCCCGCCTCGGTGTCGCGGCCCCCCACCGGCAGGCCGGTGAAGAACCGGCGGCGACGGAACACCTGGTGCCGGTTGCGGAAGTCGGTGAGCCGCCGGACGAAGGTCAGCAGCTCGTCGTCGGCGTGCGCCCAGTCCACCCAGGCCAGTTCGCTGTCCTGGCAGTAGGCGTTGTTGTTGCCGTGCTGGGTGCGGCCCAGCTCGTCGCCGTGGCCGAGCATCGGCACGCCCTGGGAGAGCATCAGGGTGGCGAGGAAGTTGCGGCGCTGCCGGGCTCGCAGGGCCTTGACGCCGGGATCGTCGGTCTCCCCCTCGACGCCGCAGTTCCAGGACCGGTTGTGCCCCTCGCCGTCGCGGTTCTCCTCACCGTTGGCCTCGTTGTGCTTGTCGTTGTACGACACCAGGTCGTTGAGGGTGAACCCGTCGTGGCAGGTGACGAAGTTGATGCTGTGGAAGGGGCGGCGGCCGTCGTCCTGGTAGAGGTCGGCCGAGCCGGAGATGCGGGAGGCGAACTCGGCCAGGGTGGCCGGCTCCCCGCGCCAGAAGTCGCGCACCGTGTCGCGGTACTTGCCGTTCCATTCCGTCCACAGGGGTGGGAAGTTGCCGACCTGGTAGCCGCCGGGGCCGACGTCCCACGGCTCGGCGATCAGCTTGACCTGGCTGACCACCGGGTCCTGCTGCACCACCTCGAAGAACGTGGACAGCCGGTCGACCTCGTAGAACTCGCGGGCCAGGGTGGCCGCCAGGTCGAACCGGAAGCCGTCGACGTGCATCTCGGTCACCCAGTAGCGCAGCGAATCCATGATCAGCTGAAGCGAGTGCGGGCTGCGCACGTTGAGGCTGTTGCCGGTGCCGGTGTAGTCGACGAAGTACCGTCTGTCCTCTTCGGACAGCCGGTAGTAGCTGGGGGCGTCGACGCCCTTGAAGCTCAGCGTCGGACCCAGGTGGTTGCCCTCGGCGGTGTGGTTGTAGACCACGTCGAGGATGACCTCGATGCCGGCGGCGTGCAGCGCCTTGACCATGCCCCGGAACTCCTGCACCTGCTGGCCCAGGCGGCCCAGTGCCGAGTAGCCGTGGTGCGGGGCGAAGAAGCCGATGCTGTTGTAACCCCAGTAGTTGCGCAGGCCCAGGTCGGCCAGCCGGTGGTCGTGCACGAACTCGTGCACCGGCATCAGCTCGATCGCGGTCACCCCGAGCTGCCGGAAGTAGTCGATCATCACCGGGGAGGCGATGGCCGCGTAGGTGCCGCGCAGTTCCTCCGGGATGCCGGGGTGGCGCATGGTCAGCCCGCGCACGTGCGCCTCGTAGATCACCGAATGGTGGTACGGGGTGCGCGGCGGCCGGTCGTTGCCCCAGTCGAAGTACGGGTTCACCACCACCGACTTGGGCATGAACGGGGCCGAGTCGGTCTCCGACATCCGGTCCGGGTCGCCACCCAGCTCGTAGTCGTAGACCGCCGGGTTCCAGGTGACCTCCCCGTCGACAGCCTTGGCGTACGGGTCGAGCAGCAGCTTGTGCGGGTTGCAGCGCAGCCCCTCGGCCGGGTTCCACGGCCCGTACACCCGGAAGCCGTAGCGCTGGCCGGGTTCGACGCCGGGGATGTAGGCGTGCCAGACGTAGGCGTCGACCTCGCGCAGCTCCACCCGGCGTTCGGTGCCGATGTCCCACTCGTCGAACAGGCACAGCTCGATCTTCTCGGCGACCTCCGAGAAGATCGCGAAGTTGGTGCCCATCCCGTCATAGGTGGCGCCCAGGGGGTAACGCTCACCCGGCCAGACCTGCATCTCGCTCCTTAGGCCATGATCATGAGCGCACCGGCCGGGTCGGTGACCGCCGGAGCGCACGCCGCTAATGCCCTGCGGCCGCCCCCGCCAATCCACCCGTTCGGGCAACTCCCGACTTCCACCCGTCCGGGGTGTACCGGACCGTCGGGTGTCGTCCGTCACGATAGGCCGTTTCAAGATGCGCCGGGCCGCGCGATGGCCTTTGCTGGACGCGGACACGCGCCCGTGCGGGTCCGCCCTCGGCCCCCGGCCATCCCCAGCCACCACCTTCCGCCGTCGTCGTTGCCGGCGCGACCCCTCGTGTGTACGGACGGAGATCGATGTGACCACCCTGCGGGTCAGCGAACACCTCGCGACCGCTGTGGACCGGACCTGCCGGCCCACCCCCACCTTCCGGCCCCAGCTCCCCCAGCAGGGTGGCGGCTCCGGCGTGCCCCCGCGCACCCGGCGCATCCTGATGCTCTCCTGGGAGTACCCGCCGGTGCTGGTCGGTGGGCTCGGCCGACACGTGCACGCCCTGTCGGTGGCCCTGGCCGCCGCCGGGCACGAGGTCACCGTGGTCACCCGGCACACCGACGGCGCCCCGCTGGAGGAGTACGCCGACGGGGTACGGATCGTCCGGGCCGCCGAGGATCCGGTGACCTTCCCGCTGGCCACCGACTCCCTGCTGGCCTGGACGATGGCGTTCAACCACAGCCTCACCCGGGCCGCCCTGCGGGCCGCCGAGTCCGGCACGTACGACGTGATCCACGCGCACGACTGGCTGGTCGCGCACACCGCCATGACGCTGCGCGCCCACCTGGACGTGCCGCTGGTCAGCACCATCCACGCCACCGAGGCCGGGCGGCACCAGGGCTGGCTGCCGGGCGAGATGAACCGCACCATCCACGGCGTCGAGCAGTGGCTGGCCGCCGAGTCCGGCCGGGTCATCGTCTGCTCCCGGTACATGCGCGACGAGGTGGGCGCGCTGTTCGACGTGCCGACGGCCCGGGTCGACGTGGTCCCCAACGGCGTCGAGCCGCACCGCTGGAAGGTGCCGACCTCGGCGGTCACCGCGGCCCGCACCCGGTTCGCCGGGGACGGTCCGCTGGTCACCTTCGCCGGCCGGCTGGTCTACGAGAAGGGCGTCCAGCACCTGATCGCCGGCCTGCCCCGGCTGCGGGACCGGCACCCCGGCCTACGGGCGGTGATCGTCGGCGACGGGCCGTACCGGGCCGAACTGGAGGCCGAGGTGCACCGGCTCGGGTTGGCCGGCACGGTCGCCATGCCCGGCTTCCTCGGCGGCACCGACCTGCCGGCCGTGATGGCCGCCTCGGACTGCTTCGCGGTGCCCAGCATCTACGAGCCGTTCGGCATGGTCGCCCTGGAGGGGGCGGCGGCCGGGGCGCCGCTCGCGGTCGCCGAGACCGGCGGGCTGGCCGAGATCGTCGAGCCCGGGGTGACCGGGATGACCTTCGCCCCGGAGGACCCGGCCGACCTCACCGAGGCCGTCCACGCGGTGCTGTCGGACCGGGAGCGCGCCCGGGTGCTCGCCCGCCGGGCCCGCGCCATGGTGCACGAGCAGTACGGCTGGTCGGCGATCGCCCAGCGCACCGCGACGGCGTACGCCTCGGCGATCGCCGGGGACGCCGTGTTCACCGCGCAGCGCGCCGAGCAGCGGATGGCGACCGGCCGGGTCACCGCCCCGATCCCGACGGGCAACCTGCTCGTCGCCGCCGGGCTGCGCTGACCGGCGGGCCGTCCTGGCCGTCGGCTGTGCTCTACCGGCCTGCGCTGACCGGCGGGCCGTCGTAGACCGTCCGGCCTGCGTGACCGTCGGCCTGCGCTGACCGGCCCCGCGTACGCGGGAAGGCCGCCGACCCTCAAGCGGGGTCGGCGGCCTTCGTCGGTCACCGGGGGTCAGCGCTGCGAGATCGCGGTGAACTCCCGCTCCGGGGCACCGGTGTAGATCTGCCGGGGCCGGCCGATCTTCGTCTCCGGATCGCTGATCATCTCGCGCCACTGGGCGATCCAGCCGGGCAGCCGGCCCAGTGCGAACAGCACCGTGAACATCTTGGTCGGGAAGCCCATGGCCTTGTAGATCAGGCCGGTGTAGAAGTCCACGTTGGGGTAGAGCCGGCGGGACACGAAGAAGTCGTCGGCGAGGGCGATCTCCTCCAACTGCATCGCGAGGTCCAGCAGCGGGTCCGGCTTGGCCATCCGGTTGAGCACGTCCTGGGCGGCCTTCTTGACGATGGCGGCCCGCGGGTCGTAGTTCTTGTAGACCCGGTGCCCGAAGCCCATCAGCTTCACACCGTCCTGCTTGTCCTTCACCTTGCGGACGAAGGACGCGACGTCACCGCCCTCGGCGTCGATCTTCTCGAGCATCTCCAGCACCGCCTGGTTCGCCCCGCCGTGCAGCGGGCCGAACAGGGCGTTCACGCCGGCCGAGACCGAGGCGAACAGGTTGGCGTTGCTGGAGCCGACCAGCCGGACGGTGGAGGTCGAGCAGTTCTGCTCGTGGTCGGCGTGCAGGACGAAGAGCATGTCCAGCACCCGGGCGACCACCGGGTCGACCTCGTACGGCTCGGCGGGCACCCCGAACGTCATCCGGAGGAAGTTGTCCACGTAGCCCAGGGAGTTGTCCGGGTACAGCAGCGGCTGACCGATGGACTTCTTGTAGGCGTACGAGGCGATGGTGGGGACCTTCGCCATCAGCCGGACCGTCGACATCTCCACGTGCTCGGAGTCGAACGGGTCCAGGCTGTCCTGGTAGAAGGTGGAGATGGCGCTGACCGCCGAGGACAGCACGGCCATCGGGTGGGCGTCCCGGGGGAACCCGTCGAAGAACCGGCGCATCTCCTCGTGCAGCAGGGAGTGCCGCCGGATCCGCTCGCTGAACTCGGTCAGCTGCTGCTGGGTCGGCAGCTCGCCGTAGATGAGCAGGTAGGAGACCTCCAGGAAGGAGGACTTCTCGGCCAGTTGGTCGATCGGGTAGCCGCGATACCGCAGGATGCCCGCGTCACCGTCGATGTAGGTGATCGCGGAAGAACAGGACGCGGTATTGACGAACCCGGGATCGTATGTTGTCATCCCGGTTTCCTTGAGCAGCTTGGTGACCCCGATGCCCGCGGGGCCCTCGACCGCGCCCTGCACCGGCATGGAAAGCTGCCCACCGGGGTGGTCGAGCTTGACTTCCGTCATGTGGTTCCTCGCTTCGCCGGCGAATCTTCGTTGAATTGCCTTCGCTTTTACCGTAATCGCGGTCGCGGGGATACCGCCCGCCGTGGTTCGGCGGTGAGGTATGCGTCACCCGTTTCCCGGCCCGGCGGTCCGGAAACCCCGGCCGGCGTGAACCGGCCGCGACCGGCCGGACACCGGGGACGCGACGGCAGAAAGCGGCGAAAGCCGACGAAAGGTCAGGATAGGGTCAGCCGACGCAGCGCGCCGTCGGTGCCCACCCGGTAGAGGTCCAACCGGTTCGCACCGGCCCGGAAGAGGTGGTCGTCGGCCAGCAGGGCGGCGAACCGACGGCCACCCCGGTCCGGCGGCACGACCGGCACCACCGCGCCGACCCGCCCGTTGACGGCGACCGCGAGCAGCGTGCCGTCGGGCACCTGCCGGGACACGCTGCCCCAGACCAGGGCCGGCAGGTCACCCGCCGCCGGGTCGACGTGGTCGAACGCGCTCAGGTGCGCCACGGTGGCGGTGCCGCCGACCGGCCTCTCCCCCACCGTCGTGCCGACCAGCGGGTGCACGGCGGGCGGCGCGGGGCGGCCCGGCACCCCGCCGGCCAGGACGATCCGCTCACCCGGCCGGTCGTAGAAGTACTTCTCGGTACGCTCGCGCGGCGGCAGCGCCGCCGACCGCCCGTCCAGCCGCCACGGAACCCGGACGTGCACCGCGTCGACGACGGTGGGCAGCAGGTCGACGTGCTCCCAGTTGCGGTCGTCGACCCGACCGACCCGCTGACCCGGTTCCTTGACGAACATCGGCACCCAGGCGACCTCGCCGGCCGCGTGGTCGATCGCGTCCTGCCCCCGGCCCTGCCAGTCCGGGGTGAAACTCACCCCGTGGTCGGCGGTGAGCACGACCAGCGACCGGTCGTACAGCCCACCGGCGCGCAACGTCCGCAGCGTCTCGCCCAGCAGCCGGTCGGTGTACCGCAGCTGGGCCAGGTGCCGCGCACGGGCCAGCTCCACCCAGCCCGTACCGTCGTTGGGCAGGTCGTCCGGGGCGTCGTACCGCGCCCCGGACGGCAGGTACGTCCACGGCGGGTGCGGCATCAGCAGGTGCAGGAAGTGCAGGGTCGGCCGGTCGGACGGACGCAGGCCGGCGAGGAAGCTGGTGAACCGGGCCGGCTGGTTGTCGTTCAGGCTGTCCCAGCGGAACTTCGGGTCGACCGGGACCGGTTCGGCGGCGTCCAGGCCCACCTCGGCGGCGGTCTGCTCCCGGTACGACTCCTGCGGGTCGATACGGCTGTCCACCGGGGCGGCGATCCGGCGCAGCAGCGTGCCGCTCTCCCGGACCAGCACCCCGAGCCCCTGCTCCGGGGCGACCGGCTGGTCACAGCGGCTGGGTGGGCAGAGCCGGGTGATGCTCTCCTGCGCGCGGATGTCGTACAGGCCGCCGAGGGCGGTGAAGAGGTTGTCCGGGTACTGCGAGTAGTGCGGGGCGGACGGGGCGGACGGGTACCGACCGGTCAGCATCGCCGGCAGCGCGTACGGCGTCCAGCCGCTGACGCCGGTGGCGTTGCGGTACCAGGTCGAGCCCCCGGCCAGCTCGGCGAAGTTGGGGTAGCGGGTGGCGTCGATCCGCCCGTCCGGGCCGAGCAGCGAGACCAGCGGCAACTCGTCCAGGACGATCATGACGACCGGGGGGTGCGATCCCGGACCGGCCACCCCGGCGGCACCCTGGTGCGCCCGGGGCAGCACCACCGCCGAGGCCGGCGAGACGAACAGGAACAACCCGACGAAGACCAGCGGGCCGAGGGCCGCCACCCGCAGCACCCGGCCGGGCGTCGACCACCGCCGGTGCGCCGCCGCCCCGGCCGCCCCGGCCAGCGCCGCCACCAGCAGCAGCGGCACCCCCCGCAGCGGCGTGAGCTGCCGACCCACCTGCACGGCCAACGCGGCCAGCAGCAGCCCCACGACGACGGTGTGGACACCGGCCCGGACCCGGTCGCCGGCCAGCCGGGTCAGCGCCCCGAACAGCACCACGACCACACCGGGCAGCAGCGCGACCAGCGCCACCAGGGCGAGGACGTCACGACCGGTGGCCCGGTGGAACAGGAAGAAGTCGGGGCTGCGTCCGAGCACGTCGAGCAGGGGCTGGGTGACCACCAGGCCGACCAGGGCGACCACCTCGCAGGCCCGGCGCAGCTCGACCCGCCGGGCCGACGGGGTAGGTCCGGCGTCCGCCCCGGCGGACGGAGTGTGTCCAGCGTCCGCCCCGGCGGGCGGGACGGATCCGGTCCGCCGGTCCGGCGCGTTGGTGAGGGTCGGTTCAGCCACCCACCACCGCCTGGTAGAGCGTCCGGGTTCCGCAGGGCAGGTCCTGCTGGCGTTCGATCCGGCAGCGGGCGGCGAGCAGCCGGGCGAACTCGTCGCGCCGGTAGTCGGGGAAGATCCCGGCCGGCTTGTTGGCGAACAGCCGCAGCGCCATCGGATCCCGCGGGTGGACGAACTCCACCACCAGCCGGCCGCCCGGCCGGACGTACCGGACCAACTGGTCGACCACCTCGGGCAGCGGCACGTTACGACCGATCGCCAGGTGGTGCACCACGGCGAGGGCGAGCACCAGGTCGGCGTGGGTCCGGGCGGCGAACCCGGCCCGCTCCACGCCCGCCCAGCCGCCACCGGGCGACGGGTCGGCCAGGTCCATCACCAGCGGCAGGATCCGCCGGTCGCCCTGGGCCCGCAGCGCCCGGTAGAGGGTGTCGACCACGGCCGGGTCCTGCTCCACGGCGACCACCTGGTCGGCGTGCCGGGCGACGATCCGGGCGTACCGACCGTCGTTGGCGCCGAGGTCGAGCGCCAACCGGGCGGTGCCGCCCGTCGCCGCCGCCGCGACGAAGCTCTCCTTGGCCGTCCGGTCCCGCGCGCTGTAGCCGCAGGTGCGCTGGTAGTCGACCCAGTGGCCGCCGTCGACCCGACGGTCCAGCCGACGGACCAACCGGGTCAGCCGGCGTACGGTGGCCAGCGCCAACTGGCGGGAGTAGCCAGCGTCGCGCAGCTGGGCGGTGACGGCACTGCTGCTGGCCGTGGCGTGCCGGGCCTGCATCGCGCCGTGCAGGTGCACGTGCGTCGGCACCCCGGGCAGCAACCGTCGGACCCCCCGGAACAGCGGCCGTAGCTGGTCCGGCTCGATGCCGTCGACCCGGGCCCGCAGCCAGGGCTGGAAGTCCACCCCGAGGTGCGCCTGGAGCAGCAGCGGATAGAGCAGGGTCTGGCAGAACTGCCGGTAGCCGGCCCACGGCTCGCCCTCGACCAGCGGCGCGAACGAGCCGATGTCGATGAACACCGGTGTCGCCCCCCGCCACTGGAGGTTGTAGGCCGACCCGTCCTTGACGGTGAACCCCGCCTCCAGCGCCCGGCGCAGGATCTCCAGGTGCAGCAGGGCGGCGTCGCGCAGCATGCCGAACGACCACTCGTACGGGTGGGACACGAACGGGATGCGCTCGTGCCGCAGGACCGTCGTCCAGCCGGTGTCCGGCAGCGTCGTCGGGTCGACCGCCGTGGTGCCGCAGACCTTGCCCTCGGCGAGCAGCGCGGCGAAGAAGTCGCTGGCCGCGAGGGACCGCCAGTCGGCGGCGGCCTGCGGGCCGAGGCCACGCAACACCTGGTCACCGAGGTGGAAGACGCGGTTGGCGGGGTCGCGGAAGGACCCGGGTTCGGCCCGGATCCGCAGGTCGGCGGTGGTCATCGGGACGCCCGCCCGTCAGTTGTCGGCCGACTGGCGCGGCTGCCGTTCGGTCGGCACGATCTCGGCGGGGCCGGTGGGCCGCCGGTCGGCTCCGGACTCGACCTCGGCGGGGCCGTGCCCGTTGTGTCCGGCGGTGGGTCCGGTGTCGGTGCGTCCGGAGTCGGCGGGCCGGCGGCCGAACCGGGCGGCGAGCCGCCGCCAGTAGAGCTTCGCGGCGACCGCCGCGCCCGCGGTCCCACCGACCACCGCCTGCACGATCAGGCTGCCGGACCCCGCGTCCAGGTAGGCCAGGTGCATCATCGGCCGCTCCCTTCCCTCACCGTCATCGCCCCGTCAGACATGCCCCCATGAGGCTTTTATGCCTGAAAGCCGGTTTGCTCCCCTGACACCGTACGTCGTCCGGTGCCGCCGCGAGGGAAACCTGGATCCCTGCGCCCGGTCCGTTCCGTTCAAGACCGCGCGACGGCGGTCTGCCTACGCTGCCCGCATGACACCTCGGTTCGACCTCGTCGGGTGCGCGGTCAGCGACATGGCCCGCACCCTGGACTTCTACCGTCGGCTCGGATTGGACATCCCGGCCGACGCCGACCACCAGGACCACGTCGAGGTCACCCTGCCGGGTGGTCTGCGGCTGGCCTGGGACACCGTGGCGATGTTGCGCGGGTTCCACCCCGACTGGACGCCACCCGGCGGCAGCCCGCGCACCAGCCTGGCCTTCCGGTGCGCCGACCCGGCCGAGGTGGACCGCTACTGGACCGCGCTGACCGACGCGGGCTTCCACGGCGAGATCGCCCCCTGGGACGCCTTCTGGGGCCAGCGGTACGCCATCCTGCACGATCCGGACGGCAACGGCGTCGACCTCTTCGCCCCCCTCGACCCGGGCTGAGCCAAGCCGCCCCTCAACCCGGGCTGAGCCAAGCCGCCCCTCAACCCGGGCTGAGCCGAGCCGCCCCTCAACCCGGGCTGAGCCGAGCCGCCCCTCGACCCGGGCTGAGCCGAGCCGCCCCTCGACCCGGGCTGAGCCGAGCCGCCCCTCGACCCGGGCGGGACCGCCGGCCCCGAACCGCACCGCGCGGAGCGCACCCCGCGCCGACGCCGGACGCGGCGGTGGCACCCTGGCCAGGGACGCCCGGTGCCGGCGGGCCGCCGGACGGGGCGACGGTCACCGGGCGAACAGGGTGGTCGGCGGGACGCCGGTCAGGTCCCGCACGTCGCGGGTGAGGTGGGCCTGGTCGGCGTAGCCGGCGCGGGCGGCCACCTCGGCCAGCCCGGTCCCGCGCCCGGCCAGCACGAGGGCGCGGCGTAGCCGCAGGATGCGGGCCAACGTCTTCGGGCCGTACCCGAAGAGGGCCTGGCTGCGTCGGTGCAGGGCGCGCGGGCCGAGGCCGACCTCGGCGGCGGTCGCGGCGACCGTGGCACCGGCGGCGAGCAGGGCGGCCACCCGGGGGCCGAGCGGGTCCGCGCCGCCGACCCGGGCGAGCCGGTCGGCCGCCGCCCCGGCCAGGTCGGCGGCGGTGGGCGCGTCCCCCAGCCGCCCGGCCAGCCTGCCGGCCTCCCGGCCCCAGAGCGCGTCGAGCGGTATCCGCTGGTCACGCAGGTCGGCAGCGGGGACACCGAAGACCGCCGGCCCCACTCCGGGAGGTAGCCGGACCCCGCGCCACCGCTCCCCCGGCGTCGACACGCTCCACTGCGCGGTGCGGTCCGGCCCGGCGACCACCAGGCCCGACCGGCTGGACCAGAGCAGGTCCAGGCAGCCGTCGGGCAGCACCCGCGTCGGCGACGCGTCCGGTCCGCTCTCGCTGGCCCAGAGCACCGCGCCGACGATCACCTCGGCAGGTCGTTCCCGGTACACCGGCCAAGCCTGCCACGCCGCCGGCCGGCGACCGCGCCAGCACCCGCCACCGGTCCGGACCCGGACGAAGCGGGACACGGCAACAGGCCGGACACCGGCCTGTCACCTGGCAGGTCACCATCGCACAACTTCCTCGTTTTGACGTTCCCGCAGCTCTTGTGCAGGGCGAACGTTTGTGCAACCGTCATCACTCAATTGAGCAATCGTTTGCGCAAGGGGGTGTGGCTGGTGCGGATCGCGGTTCTGGCAACCGGTGGGACGATCGCGTCGCGGTGGAACCCCGACGAGGGCCTGGCCGTGACCGACTCCGTCACGGACCTGCTGAAGAACGTCGCCGGCACGGCCGACGTGGAGATCCACGGCTTCGACCTGTCCTGCCGCCCGAGCTTCACGCTCTCCCTGGACGACATGCTCGCCACCGTGCGGGCCGTCCGGGCCAAGCTGGCCGAGGGGTTCACCGGTGTGGTCGTCACCCACGGCACCGACACCCTGGAGGAGGCCGCCTACCTGACCGGGCAGTTCACCGGCCCCGACGCCCGCGTCGTGCTGACCGGCGCGCAGCGCGGAGCCGACGAACCCGACTCGGACGCCGGGCGCAACCTCGCCGACGCGCTTCGGGTGGTCGCCGCACCACAGCCGCTCGGCGCGGCGACGGTGATGGGCGGCGTCGCCTACGCCGCGGTGGAGAGCCGCAAGGTGCACACCTCGGCGGTGTCGGCGTTCTCCGGCGGCACCGCCGGGGTCCTCGCCCTGGTCGACCCGGACGGCGTGCTGCGGGTCTCCACCGCGGCCAGGGGCAGCCACTACGCCCACCGCCCGGTGCCCACCGCGCTTCCCCGGGTGGACCTGGTCAAGCTCGTCGCCGGTGCGGACGGCACCCACCTGCGCGCGTCGCTGCACGCCGGGGCCGCCGGGATCGTGGTCGAGGCGTTCGGCGCCGGCAACGCCCCGCCCGCGGTCGCCGAGGCCGTCGGGGAGGCCCACCGCCGCGGCGTACCGGTGGTCATCACCAGCCGGACCGGGGCCGGTCGGGTCCGCCCCGTGTACGCCGGCGGCGGCGCCACCCTCGCCCGGGCCGGCGCGCTGTTCGCCGGTGACCTCACCGGCGCCCAGGCCCGGGTGGCGCTGGCCCTGGCCCTGGCCGTCGAAGAACCCGGCGTCGTGCCGGCAGCCCTGCACGCCATGGTGGAAGGACGTCACGCGTGAAGACCGAAGCAGTGACCATGAACGGGTACGGCGGCCCCGAGATCCTCACCCCCGCCGAGGTCGACCTGCCCGACCCCGGACCGGACGAGGTCGTGCTGCGGGTACTCGCCGTCGCCGTCAACCACCTCGACGCCGACCTGCGCAGCGGGGTGTCCCGGATGCCGCTGCGGCTGCCGCACGTGCTCGGCCGCGAGGTCGTCGGCGTGGTGGAACGGCTCGGCTCCCGGGTCACCGGCCGGACGCCCGGCGACCGCGTGCTGGTGCTGCCCAACACGCCCTGCGGCACCTGCCCCCGGTGTCTCACCGGCCGGGCCAACCTCTGCCCGTACGCCGACATGCCCGGCATCACCCGGTGGGGCGGCTACGCCCGGCACGCGGTGGCCCCGGCGCGCGGCCTGCTGGACATCGGTGACCTCGACCCGGTGGTCGCCGCGGCCACCCCGATCTCCTTCGGCACCGCCTGGCGCACCCTGTACTCGATCGGCCGGCTCGCCCCCGGCGAGTGGGTGCTCGCCCCGGGTGCGGCCGGCGGACTCGGGCATGCCGTGGTCCAGCTCGCCAAGCTGGGCGGCGCCCGGGTGGTCGGCCTGATCGGCGACCCGGCGAAGGCCGACTTCGTCTCCTCGCTCGGCGCGGACGCGGTGCTGAGCACCCGGGATCCGGACTGGGCCACCGAGGCCCGGAAGATCACCGGGGACGCGGGCTTCGACGTGATCGTCGAGCACATCGGCGGCGACGTCTTCGAGGCGGCGCTGGGCACCCTGGCCCCCACCGGTCGACTGGTCGTCGGCGGTGGCCACGCCGGGGAGCACCCGCACCTCGACCTCATCGAGACCTTCCGCAACGAGTACGAGCTGCGCGGGTCGCGCAGTCAGCGCCCCGACGAGATCGCCCGGGTGCTGGGCCTGGTCGCGGCGGGACAGCTCACCCCCCGGGTCGACGCGGTCCTGTCGCTGGCCGACGCCGGGCGGGCCCACCAGGCGCTCGCCGACCGGCGGGTGCTCGGCAAGCAGGTGATCACGCCGTGACCGGACACCGGCGGGGGGAGGCCCGCGGCGACGTGCTGGCCACGCTCGTCGCCGGTGCCGTCGAGGCCGCCGACACGCTGCTGGCCACGGGTCCGGGACAGGTGCTGGTCCGGCAGGTGGCGGCCCGGCTGACCGCCAACGCCGTCGCGGCCCGCGGGCACCTGCCCGCCGGGCTCGACAGCGCCGGCGACCCGGACGGCCGGTGCACCCTGCTGGCCGCCCCCGGCGGCACGGACCAGCCGGAGCGGGCCGCCGCGGTGACGGCGGCGGCGATCACCGTCAGCCAGTGCGACGAGGGGCTGCGCGAGTCCCGGGGGCACCCGGGGCTGCACGCGTACGCCGCCGCGCTGGCCGCCACCGAGGCCGACGACCGGAGCCTGCGGGTGTTCCTGCGGGCGCTGGCGGTCGGCTGGGAGGTCGGCGCCCGGCTCGGGCTGCTGCTCGGCCCGCCCCGCCCCGGGGTGCACCCGCACGGTGGGTGGGGCACCGGCGCGGCGGCGGCCGCCGCCGGGGTGGTCGCCGGGCAGGACACCGCCGGGGTGACCGACACGGTGAACCTGGCGCTGACCGTGGCGCTGGCCGGGCCGGAGGCCGACACCCGGCGCGGACACCCCGCCCACTACCTGCTGCCCGCCCTGGGCACCGCCAACGGACTGGTCGTCGCCCGGCTCGCCGCCGGCGGCTTCCCGGCCGCCGCTGCGGCACTGCCCCACCTCGGCCGGACCGTCCACCAGGGCGTCGCCGACCGGCCGGTGGACGCCGCGCTGCTGTCCCGACCGCTGCTGCCGGACGCCTACTTCAAGCCGGTGGGGGTGTGCGCGCACGCCCTGACCGGCTGGACAGTGGCCCGGGCGATGGCCCGGGACCTGCCGGCCGACGAGGTGGCGACGGTGACCGTGGACACCTACGCGGGCGCGTCCCTGCTGGCGCAGCGCCGGCCGGTCGGCCGGCTGGCCCGCCAGTTCAGCCTCCCGTGGGTGGTGGCCTGCGGACTGCTCGGCACCGACCCGGGCGCACCGGCCGGGCCGGCGGACGACCGGTGGACCCGCGCGTTCCGGCTCGCCGAGCGGGTGACCGTACGCCACGACCCCGGTCTGGACCCGGGGTATCCGGCGGGCCGACCGGCGGTGGTGGAGGTGACCACGCGCAGCGGCGCCCGGCTGTCCGGGCGGGCGCGATTCCACCACGGCGACCGGGAGGACCCGATGACGGCCGACGAGCTGGCCGCCGTGGACGCCGCGCTGCTGGGCACGCCGGGGACACCCGCCGGGGCCGCCGAGCTGCTGCACGGGCTGACCCGGGCCCCCGGGGCGACCCGACTGCGAGACCTCACCGCGCTGGTCCGGGGTGGGGCACCGAATCCGAACGGCGGCCCGCCGCCGGTTCCCGCTGGGCCCGGCCCATCCGGCAGAAAGGACATGACGTCATGGTGATCAGAGTCGAACCCGGCACCGAGCGGGACTTCATCGGCTACGGCGCGGACCTGCCCCGCGTCGAGTGGCCCGGTGGCGCCCGGGTGGCGGTGAGCCTGTGCCTCAACTACGAGGAGGGGGCCGAGCACAGCCTCCTCGACGGCGACAGCGTCAACGAGTGGGTCGGCGAGATCTCGTACACGCCGACCAGCGCCGAGCACCGTGACCTGTCCCAGGAGTCGGTCTACGAGTACGGCAGCCGGGCCGGGGCGTGGCGGCTGCTGCGGTTGTTCGACCGGACGCAGACCCCGGTGACCGTGTACGGCTGCGCCGAGGCGCTGGCCCGTAACCGACCGCTGACCAGGGCTTTCGTCGACGCCGGGCACGAGATCTGCTCGCACGGCCTGCGCTGGCGGGAGCCGTCGGGGATGACCGAGGACGAGGAACGCGCCGAGATCCGGCAGGCGGTGGCGACGATCACCGAGCTGTGCGGGGAACGCCCGGTCGGCTGGTACTCCCGGTACGCCCCGTCGGACCGGACCCGGCGGCTGCTGGTCGAGGAGGGCGGCTTCCGCTACGACTCCAACGCCTACAACGACGACCTGCCGTACTGGGTGCAGGTGGCCGGGCAGCGGCACCTGGTGGTGCCGTACACGCACACCTACAACGACGGCCGGTTCGCCTTCAGCCCCGGCTACGGCAACCCGACGGACTTCTTCGAGAACTGCCGGCGGGGCATCCAGTACCTGTGGGAGGAGGGCGAGACCTCCCCCAAGATGATCTCGATCGGGCTGCATGCCCGGCTGATCGGCCAGGCCGGCCGGGCCTCCGCGCTGCGTGACCTGATCGCCTGGGCGCAGGACCTGCCCGGGGTCTGGTTCGCCCGGCGGCGGGACATCGCCGACTGGTGGCACCACCACTACTCCGACCTGCCGGCCCACGGAGGGCAGTGACCATGCGCATCGAGATCGACAACGTGGCCAAGGGCTATCCCCGGGCCGACGGGAGCCGGCTGTCGGTGGTCGGCAGCCTCAGCACCACCATCGAGGCGCAGGAGTTCGTCTGCGTCATCGGGCCGAGCGGGTGCGGCAAGTCCACGCTGCTCGGCCTGCTCGGCGGGCTGCGCCGGCCGGACGACGGGGAGATCCGGTTCGTCGGCGACCGCACCGCCGCCGGCCCGCTCACCTCGATCGTCTGGCAGGACTACGCGCTGATCCCGTGGCGCTCCATCGCCGACAACGTGGCGTTCGGGCTGGAGCTGCGGGGGGTGCCCGCCGCCCGGCGGCGGGAGGTGGCCCGGGAGCACCTGACGATGATGGGCATCGAGGCGTTCGCCGACAACAAGCCGCACGAGTTGTCCGGCGGGATGCGCCAGCGGGCCGGGATCGCCCGCGCGCTGGCCAGCGACCCCGAGGTCCTGCTGATGGACGAGCCGTTCGCGGCGGTGGACGCCCAGACCCGCACGCTGCTGCAGGACGAGCTGCTCCAGGTCTGGTCGAGACACCGCAAGACGGTCCTGTTCATCACGCACAGCATCGAGGAGGCGCTGCTGCTGGCGGACCGGATCATCGTGCTCGGGCCCCGGCCGACCCGGGTGGTCGAGGAGATCCGGGTGCCGTTCCCCCGGCCGCGTACCCGCGACGTCGAGTTGGACCCGCGGTTCACCGAGTTGAAGCGCCACCTGTGGGCGCAGTTGCGGGACGCCACCCTGGCGGCCGAGTGGGCGGAAGCGAAGGGGGACCGATGAGCGAGCAGAGCGTGCCGACCCGGGAGCGGGCCACCGACGAACCCGTGGTCCGCTACGCGGTCGACCCCCGCGCGGAACGCCCGCCGGGTCGCGGGTTCAGGTTGCTCAGCAGCGGGCTGGGCAGCATGGTCCCGGTGGTCGTGGTGCTGGCGCTGTGGCAGGGCGGCAGCATGGCCGGGCTGATCGACAAGACCTTCTTCCCGGCCCCGTCGGAGTGCGTGCAGGCGCTGGTCGACCTGTTCTCCTCCGGGGAGCTGCTGCCGAACATCGGGATCACCGCCCAGCGGATCCTGCTCGGCTTCCTGCTCGGCGTGATCCCGGCGACGCTGCTGGGCATCGCGATGGGACGGTCGAAGTGGGTGCGGGTGCTGATCGACCCGCTGATCGCCATCACGTACCCGATCCCGGTGGTGGCGATCCTGCCGCTGCTGCTGGTCATCTTCGGCACCGGCGGACGGCCGATCGTGGTGCTCGCCGGCATCATCTCGTTCTTCCCGGCCGTGGTGAACGCGATGTCCGGGGTGCTCCAGGTCGACGAGCGGCTGATCCTGATGGCCCGCAACCTGGGCGCCGGCCGGCAGCAGATCCTGTGGAAGATCGTGCTGCCGGGCGCGCTGCCGTCCATCTTCGCCGGTATCCGGCTGGCCGCCGGGCTGGCCCTGCTGGGCACGATCGCCGGTGAGTTCCTCGCCGCCAGCGACGGCGTCGGGTCGATGACCTGGCGGTACTGGCAGATCTATCAGATCGACAACATGTACGCCACGCTCGCGGTGATCGCGGCGATGGGCTTTTTCCTCACCACGGTGACGCTGCGGGTGCAGCGGCGCTTCTTCAGCTGGACGGAGGGCCAATCATGACCATCAAGAACAAGGGTGTCATCGCCGCGCTGTTGGGGGCGAGCCTGCTGCTCGGCACCGCGGCCTGCGGTGACGACGCCGAGTCGACGGGTGCCGGCGGCACCGACAAGGTGACGGTCAACTCGCTGGAGATCCTCTCGCTGGCCCCGATGATGGTGGCCGACGCGAAGGGCTTCTTCGGCAAGCACCAGGTCGAGGTGGAGTTCAGCAACGCCGACATCTACTCCCGGCTGGCGGTGCAGGGTCAGGGCAAGCTGGACGTGAACATCCCGGGCACCGGTGGCGCGCTGTTCAACGCGGTCAACCAGGGCCTGCGGGTGCGGGCGGTGGCCGACCGGCAGCAGTACCGGTGCGCGTCGGACAACCTCCTGCTGGCCCGCACCCAGGCCTTCGACGGCGGGCTCAAGAGCGTCGCCGACCTCAAGGGCAAGAAGGTCGCCATCCTGGCCAAGGGTTCGACCACCGAGTACTGGCTGGACCGGGCGCTGGGTGAGGTCGGGCTCAAGCAGTCCGACCTGGGGCAGATCGTGACCCTGAGCTACCCGGACACGGCGAACGCGCTCAAGAGCGGTGCGGTGGACGCCGGCTTCGTGGTACAGCCGCTGGCGTACCAGCTCATCACCGACGGGCAGGCCAAGCGGGTGCTGGCGATGAACGAGGTCGCGCCCAACCAGGAGCAGGGCCTGATCACCATGTCGCAGGACTTCATCAGCAAGCGGCCCGAGGTCGCGGCCCGGTGGATGGCCGGCTGGCTGGAGGGCGTGCGCTACTACCAGGACCCGGCCAACAAGGACGACGTGATCTCCATCGTGGCCGAGCGGACCAAGGTGCCGGCGGCGACGATCACCAAGCTGTACGGGACCGACCAGTGGCCGTACATGGACCCGAACGGTCGGGTGGACACCGCCACGGTGGCCGCCGAGGACGGCAAGTGGCTGCTCGACAACAAGATCATCGAGAAGCTGCCGGAGGTCGGCGAGTGGCACGACGGTTCCGTCGTCGACGCCGCCCTGAAGATCGTCGGTGAGGTGCCGGCCAACCGCGACTGCGGCGGCGTGCAGAAGCTGGAGTCCTGATGTTTCCCCGTCCGAGCCGGCTGGCCGAGGTGCTGCGCGACGGTGGCGTCGCCCTCGGCAGCCTGACCCTGCTCCAGGAACCGGCGATCGGCGAGATCCTCGGTGCCCTCGGCTACGACTTCCTCGTCGTGGACACCGAGCACGCCGCCGCCGACGAACAGAGCGTGCTGGCGATGGTCCGGGCGGCCGGCTCGGCGGGGACCACCCCGCTGGTCCGGCTGCGCCGGATCGAGGAGAAGGACCTGCTCTGGTCCCTGGACAGCGGCGCCGGTGGGGTGGTGCTGCCGCTGGTCGAGACCGGCGCGCAGGCCGTCGAGGCGGCCCGGCTCACCCACTACCCGCCGGTCGGTGACCGGACGCTGTGCTCGGCGGCGCGGGCCGCCGGGCACGGCACCGCCCGGGGCGACTTCGACCGCTACCTGACCTGGGCCGGGCGGAACACCACCGTCGTCGCCCTGGTGGAGACCCCGGCCGGACTGGCCAACCTGGACGACATCCTCGCCGCCGACCTCGACGTGCTGATGCTCGGCCGGGCCGACCTGTCGGTCAAGCTGGGCCTGGGCTACCAGCCCACCCACCCGGAGGTCGAGAAGCACGCGATCGCGTTCGTCGAGCGGGTCGTCGCCGCCGGTCGGGTCGCCGGCATGCTGGCCTACTCGGCCGAGGAGGCCCGCCGCTGGATCGACCGGGGGGTGCGCTTCGTCGTCTACTCCCAGCCGGAGATGCTGCTCTCCGACGCCTACCGGCGGGCCCGCGACGAGATCCTCGGCGGTGCGTCGTGAGCCTGCTGGTGACCGGCGGGGCCAGCGGCATCGGCGCGGCCGTGGTCGCCGCCGCCCGCGCCCGGGGCGAGACGGTGCACGTGCTGGACGTCGCCACCGGCGTGGACGCCGCCGATCCGGTCGCGGTGGGCGCGTTCGTGGACGCCATCGGCACCCCGCAGCGGGTGGCCCACCTGGCCGGGGTGGTCAGCGCCGGTGGCATCGAACAGACCAGCCTCGCCGAGTGGGACCGCACCCTGCGCAACAACCTGACCGCCGCGTTCGTCGTCAGCCAGGCCGTGGTGCCCCGGATGGCGGCGGCCGGTGGCGGGTCGCTGGTGCTGATGAGCAGCCTCAACGCCCGTGACGGCGGCACCCGGCTGTCGGGTACCGCGTACGCGGCGGCGAAGGCCGGGGTGCTCGGCCTGATGCGGCACCTCGCGGTCGACTTCGGACCCCGCGGGGTACGGGTGAACGCCGTCGCGCCCGGCCCGGTGGCCACCCCGATGCACGACCGGCTCACCGCCGACCAGAAGGCGGGGTTGCGGGCCCGGATGCCGCTGGGCCGGGTCTCCTCGGCGCGGGAGATCGCCGACATCGTACTGTTCCTGCTCTCCGACTCCTGCGCCACGGTCACCGGCATGACCTTCGATGTGAACGGGGGCAGTCATCTCAGCTAGGTTGCCGGGTACGGGCACGGGAGCGGCACGGGAGGCACAGTGAACAAACGGGTGACGTTGCGCGATGTCGCCGGCCTCACCGGCGTACACGTCTCCACGGTCTCCCGGGTGCTGCGCGGCGACGACGTCCGGGTCAGTCCGGCGACCGCGACCCGGATCGTGGACGCCGCCAAGCAGCTCGGCTTCCACCGGGACCGCTGGGCGGCGAGCCTGCGCAGCGGCAAGACCGGGGTGATCGGCGTGCTGGTCCCCCGGATCACCGACATCGTGCTGGCCACCGTCTTCGAGGGCATCGACGCCGCCGCTGCCGCCGCCGGCTACCAGGCGGTGGTGAGCAGCAGCTGGGACGACGACGAGGCGCGGGCGCTGCGCATCCAGCGGCTGATCGGGGAACGGGTGGACGGGCTGATCATCGGTGACGCCCGACGCCACGACCCGATGCTGGCCCGGCTGACCGCCGACGGGGTGCCGTTCGTACTGGTCAGCCGGGCCTCGCGCGGCTTCCCGTCGGTGACCGGCCGGGACCGCCTCGGCGGTCGGCTCGCCGCCGAGCACCTGATCGACGTCGGGTGCCGGCGGCTGGCGGTGATCGCCGGTCCGGGGCACGCCAGCACCTCCGCCGACCGGGTCGCGGGCTTCCTCGCCGCGGCGAAGGCCCGGGGCGTGCCGGTCGACCCCCGCCGGGTGGCCCCGTCCACCTTCGACGTCGCCGGTGGAGCCTCGGCGATGGCCGAACTGCTGGCCGGCGGTCAGCCGGACGGTGTCTTCGCGGTCAACGACTTCGCCGCGATCGGGGCGATGGGCACCCTGCGCGACCACGGCCTGCGGGTGGGCCGGCAGGTGGCGGTGGTCGGCTACAACGACATCGACGTGGACGCCCAACTCCTGGTCCCGCTCACCTCGATCCGCACCCCGCTGCGGGACATGGGCTCGCAGGCCCTGCACGCCCTGCTCACCCTGCTCGACTCGGGCCGTACCACGTCGGTGCGGCTGGCCCCGGAACTGGTCGTCCGCGCGACCACCGCCGACTTCTCCCCCGACACCACCGAGGCGGTGGCGGGTACCGTCGCGCTGCCGACGGTGTCCCGGGCGCGCACGCCGGTGAACTGACGGCCGCCCGGCGGACCCGGTCCGCCGCGCCCCGGTCCGCCGCGCCGCCCGGACCGGTGCCGGGTGCCCGGCCGGGCGGGGCACGGCGGCCACCACGCGCCACCGCCCGACCGGTCAGCTCCGACGGTGGTGCATCGCCAGGCGCAGCAGCAGGAACCGCAGCGCCGTGGCGGCCAGGTTCGCCACCACCAGCACCCCCAGCTCCACCGGCCGCGACGGGGTGCCGACGGCGTGCAGGGCGGCGAGCGCGCCACTGGTCAACGCCAGGCCGAGGGCGAAGGCGAGCAGCCCCTGGACGTGGTGCCGCCCGGCGGCCCGACGCCCGGTGATGCCGAAGGTGAGCCGCCGGTTCGCCGCGGTGTTGCCCACCGCGGTCACCAGCAACGCCACCAGGTTCGCCGGTTGCGCGCCGAGCACCCCCCGGGTCGCCACGAACAGCACCAGGTACGCCACGGTGCTGACCACCCCTACCAGGGCGAACCGGGCCAACTGGCCGGCCAGCCCGACCGGCACCCGGGCCGGCTCGGCGGCCAGCGGTGCCCGGCCCCACTGGGCACGTAGCGCGGCCAGCGGCAACGCGCCGGTGAGCAACGCCCGTCCCAGCCGGCCGATGCCCCGCAGGTCGGCCAGGGCGGTGGCCACGATGTCCACCCGGCTGTCCGGGTCGTCGACCCAGTCCACCGGCACCTCGTGGATCCGCAGCCCGGCCCGCTGGGCGAGCACCAGCAGCTCGGTGTCGAAGAACCAGCCGGTGTCCTGCACCAACGGCAGCAGCTCCCGGGCCACGTCGGCCCGGATCGCCTTGAACCCGCACTGCGCGTCGGAGAACCGGGCCGCGAGGGCGCCCCGCAGCAACAGGTTGTAGGCCCGGGAGATCACCTCCCGCTTCGCGCCCCGGACCACCCGGGAGGTACGGGCCAGCCGGGTGCCGATGGCCAGGTCCGAGTGACCGGAGATCAGCGGTGCGACCAGCGGCAGCAACGCGGCCAGGTCGGTGGACAGGTCCACGTCCATGTACGCCAGCACCGGGGCGTCCGACGCCGACCAGGCGGCCCGCAGCGCCCGCCCCCGACCCTTGGCGCCCAGGTGCCGCACCTCGACGTGCGGCAGTTCGGCGGCGAGCGCCTCGGCCACCGCGAGGGTGCCGTCGACGCTGGCGTTGTCCGCCACGGTGATCCGGAACGGGTAGGGGAAGTGCGTGCTGAGGTGCCGGTGCAGCCGGCGGACACAGGGGCCGAGGTCGGCCTCCTCGTTGTAGACCGGGACCACCACGTCGAGCACGGCGGTGGGGGTGCTGGTCCGGGTGCCGACGGCGGGCCGGGGAACACCGGTGTGGGTCATCACTGGTCCTCCTGTCCCGCGCCGCTCAGGTCGTAGACGGTGACCCCGTCCACGGTCTGAGCGGTGAACGTCTCGGTGACCCAGGCGGCGATCTCCTGGGAGGCGGAGCTGCCCCCGTTGGCCCGGAAGCCGCCCCCGCCGACGAAGTAGTGGATCCTCTTCTCGGCCACGTACGCCTGGAACTGGGCCAGGGTGGGCGACGGGTCGCTGCCGTTGAAGCCACCGATCGCCATCACCGGTTCGCCGGTGGCGAGCTGGTAGCCGGAGGCGTTGTTGGAGCCGACTGTCGCCGCGACCCAGGTGTAGTCGTCGGCGTCGGCCGCCAGCAGCGCCTTCAGCGCGGCGCTCGGCTCCCGGGAGTCGAGCAGGCCGCCCATCCCACCGCCGGTACGCCCCTGACCGCCGCCGGTACGCCCGCCGTCCTGGCCGGTACCGCCGTCGGGAACCATGCCGCCGTTCGGGAGCGTGCCGCCATCAGGACCCGTGCCGCCGTTCTGGCCGGTACCGCCGTTCTGGCCGGTACCGCCGTTCTGGCCGGTACCGCCGTTCTGCCCCGTGCCGCCGTCCTGGCCGGTGCCGTCGGGGCGGGTGGGGAACTGGCCCGGGCCGCCTTCGGCGGTGCCACCGGGGAAGCCGGGGAACTGGCCGGTGCCGCCGTCCCGGTCGCCGCCCGGGCCGCCGCCACCGGGGAACGCCATGCCCCCGTCCATCCGGCCGCCGGGTCCGCCGCGACCCGGGCCGAAGCCGCCCTGCACGGCCGGGCCGGCGCTCGGGATGGACCCGGTGTGCGCGGTGGCGGCGGTCTCTGCCGCGTATGCCGCCGGGCCGGCCAGCGCGGCCGACGCGCCGAGCACCAACACCACCGGCACCAGACGCCGGGGCAACCGGCGGGCGAGCACGATCAGCACCGCCACGGCGAGGCCGGTGACCAGCACCGTCGTGCCCAGCCAGGGGTGGAAGTCGGGGCTACGGTCGAGCAACCGCCAGGACCACCAGGCGGTCACCGCGAGGGTGGCGGCCAGGGTGACGGTGGCGAACGGCCCCCGCCACCGGCCGGGCCGCCGATCACCGGTCGCCGACCCGGTGCCGGCGTCGGCACCCGGTCCGGTCACGTCGTCGGCACCCGACCCGGCCCGGGCGTCCGTGCCCGGGGCCGATGCGGTGTCGACACCCGGGGCGGTCACCGGGGCGGCGGGCACCGCCGTGCCGGTGACCGGGAGGGCGGGTCGGGTGGCGGCCCGGCGTTCCCGCCAGAGCAGGACCGTGCCGATGCCGACCAGCGCGCCGACCGCCGGAGCCAGGGCCACCGTGTAGTACGCGTGGAAGATGCCGGACATGAAGCTGAAGATCAACCCGGTGACCAGCAGCCAACCGCCCCACAGCAGCAGCCCGGCCCGACGGCGGTCGGTGCGGGCCGCCCGGCCCGCCAGCACCAGGCCGGCGACGAGCAGGATCAGCGCGGCCGGCAGCAGCCAGGAGATCTGGCCGCCGACCTCGGTGTCGAACATCCGCGACCAACCGGTCTGCCCGGAGAACGGGCCACCGCCGCCACCCGGCCGGGCACCGCCGCCGACGCTGCCCTCCTCGTCACCGGTGATCCGGCCGAGACCGTTGTAGCCGAGGGTCAACTCCAGGATGCTGTTGTGCTGCGAACCGCCGATGTAGGGCCGGGCGCTGGCCGGGACCAGTTCCACCGTCGCCACCCACCAGCCGGCCGCCACGACCAGCCCGAGACCGGCCAGCAGGAGCTGCCGGATCCGCCGCCAGAAGCCGGTCGGCGCGGCCAGCAGGTAGACCCCGGCGAAGACCGGGACCACCAGGAACGCCTGGAGCATCTTGGTGAGGAAGCCGAAGCCGACCAGCACCCCGACCAGCACGATCCACCGGGTGCCGGCCGTCTCCACCGCCCGCACCGTGGCGTACGCGCCGAGCACCAGCAACAGGACCAGTAGCGCGTCCGGGTTGTTGAACCGGAACATCAGGGCGGCGACCGGGGTGGTCGCCAGGACCGTACCGGCGATCAGGCCGGCGGCCGGGCCGTACCAGCGGCGGACGGTGGCGAACAGCACGCCGACCGAGGCCACCCCCAGCAGCGCCTGCGGCACCAGGATGGCCCAGCTGTTGAGCCCGAAGATGCGTACCGACAGGGCCATCAGCCACAGCGCGGCCGGTGTCTTGTCGACGGTGATCGAGTTGGCCGCGTCGGAGGAGCCGTAGAAGAACGCCTTCCAGCTCTCCGAGCCGGCCTGCACGGCCGCCGAGTAGAACGAGTTCGCCCAGCCGGACGCGCCCAGACCCCACAGGTAGAGCAGGCCGGTGCCGAGCAGCAGCACCGCCAGCGCGGGTCTGACCCAGCGCGGGTCACGTCGTGGTGGGGTGTCACCCGGCCGGGCCGTCGGCGCGGTCCCGGCGTCGGAGGAGGTCGACGGCAGTGGGGGCGCGGCGTCCGGCGGGCTGGCCGGCGCCCTCAGCAGGCTCTGGATTCTGTCCATGCGGCCAGCCTGGGCGTCCCGGTTGGGCCGCCCCCGTGACCCGGCTATGCGTGGGCTGTGGAATCCGGCGGCGCGGGCAGCCCACGACCCGACGGACCGGACACGGTGGAATCCGGCGGCGCGGGCACGTCGGAATCCGGCGGCGCGGGCACGGTGGCCGCCGGCAGCCGTACCGTGAAGACGGTACGGCCCGGCCGGCTCTCCAGGGTGACGGTGCCGCGGTGGGCCTCCACCACGGCGGCCACGATGGCCAGGCCGAGGCCGGTGCTGCCGTGCTCCCGGGAGCGGGAGCTGTCCCCCCGGGCGAACCGTTCGAAGACCTCGTCGCGCAGCTCCACCGGCACCCCCGGGCCGTCGTCGGTGACACTGATCTCCACCGCGCCGGCCACCGCGGCGAGCCGGGTGGTGACGGTGCTGCCGGGCGGGGTGTGTACCCGCGCGTTGGTCAGCAGGTTCGCCACCACCTGGTGGAGCCGGACACCGTCGCCCGGCACCTCCAGCGCCTCGTCGGGCAGGTCGAGCTGCCAGCGGTGGTCGGGACCGGCCACGTGGGCGTCGCTGACCGCGTCCACCACCAGGACGGTCAGGTCGACCGGGCCGGTGGCCAGCGGACGACCCGAGTCCAACCGGGCCAGCAGCAGCAGGTCGTCGACGAGGCTGGTCATCCGGGTGCTGGCGGATTCGACCCGGCGCAACGCGTGGGCCACGTCCGGCGGGACGCGGTCCCGGCCCCGGCGGGCCACCTCGGCGTAGCCCCGGATCGCGGCCAGCGGGGTGCGCAGCTCGTGCGAGGCGTCGGCGACGAACTGGCGTACCCGCGTCTCGCTGGCCTGCCGGGCGGCGAGGGCGGCGGCGACGTGGCCCAGCATCCGGTTCAACGCCGCGCCCACCTGCCCCACCTCGGTACGCGGGTCGGTGTCGGCGGCGGGCACCCGTTCCGACAGCGCCACCTCGCCCCGGTCCAGCGGCAGCTCGGCGACCCGCCCGGCGGTCGCCGCCACCCGGTGCAACGGGCGCAGCGTGGCCCGGACGATCAACGCGCCCAGGCTGCCGGCGACGAGCAGGCCGGCGGTGGCGACGCCCACCTGGGCGACGACCATCCACCACACCGTCTCCTGCACCAGGTTCAGCGGGATGGCGAAGACCACGACCGCGCCGTCGGGGAGCTGGCGGGCCACCGCCCGGTAGTCCCCCCGCTCGCCCAGCTCGACGGTGTGCGGGACGCGGTCGCTGGGCAGCCTGGTCAGCGGGGTCACCTCGGCGGCCGTGAGCGCGGTGGTCGCCCCGGAACCGGTCCGGATCCGGGCCGACGGCTGCCCCTGCGGGGTGACCCGCATCCCGATCGACCCGACCGGGAACGTCGGCGGCGGGTCGGGCGGGGTCTGCCGGCCGGTGGTCTGGTCGAGGGGGCGTTGCGGGTCACCGGGCCGTTCCCAGGGCAGCCGACCGTCGTAGCGGCGGTTGTCCCCGGCGAGCTGGCTGTCGACCTGGTAGATCAGGAAGTGCCGCAGCGCGACCGTGGTCAGCCCCCCGATGCCCACGCTGACCAGGGCGAGGAGCCCGACCACCGCGAGCACCAGCCGACGGCGCAGCGACCAGCCGGCCAGCCGCCTGCGCGGCGACCAGCCGGCCAGCCGGCGCGGTCGGCCCGGACGGTCACGACGCGGGCTTGAGGACATAGCCGGCGCCGCGCAGGGTGTGGATCATCGGCGCCCGGCCCGCGTCGATCTTCTTGCGCAGGTAGGAGATGTACAACTCGACCACGTTGGCCTGCCCGCCGAAGTCGTAGTTCCACACCCGGTCCAGGATCTGCGCCTTGCTGAGCACCCGGCGCGGGTTGCGCATCAGGTAGCGCAGCAGCTCGAACTCGGTGGCGGTCAGCGTGATCAGGTCGTCGCCCCGACGCACCTCGTGGCTGTCCTCGTCGAGGGTGAGGTCGCCGACGGTGAGCACCGCCTCCTCCCGGGCGGTCACCGCGAAGCCGGTGCGCCGCAGCAGGGCGCGCAGCCGGGCGATGACCTCCTCCAGGCTGAACGGCTTGGTGACGTAGTCGTCGCCGCCGACGGTGAGCCCGGCGATCCGTTCCTCGACCGCGTCCCGGGCGGTCAGGAAGAGCACCGGCACGGTCGGGGTCTGCTCGCGCAGCCGGCGCAGCACCTGGAAGCCGTCCAGGTCGGGCAGCATCACGTCGAGCACCACCGCGTCGGGCTGGAACTGCCGGGCCGCGCTCAGCGCCGCCATGCCGTTACCGGCGCTGCGGACCTGCCAACCCTCGTAGCGCAACGCCATCGAGAGCAGGTCGGTCAGGGTGGGTTCGTCGTCGACCACCAGCACCCGGACCGGCTCGCCGTCGGGGCGGCGCAGCTCGATCCGGCTCGGTGCGGTCTGCCCTTCGGTCACCATGTCCCCCATCGTGGGACCGGTTACTGGCCCGGCCCTGTGCGGGTCCTGTGCGCCCGCTGTGCGCGTGGACGGCAGCCCCGCTCGACCGTACCGGGCCGGCCGACGCCGGGGTGCCCGATCCGGCAACCGGGGCGGTACGGGTGCGTTTGCCCTGCGCAGCCGCCGGGTACCGGCTCGGGAGCGCCATCGCCATCCCGGCGGCGCGATCGGCATGGACAGGAGCGGGTCGATGAGGACGCTGGCCGGGCGGTACCAGCTCGAACAGCGCATCGGTCTGGGTGGCATGTCCGAGGTGTGGCGGGCGCACGACGTGGTCCTGGACCGGCCGGTCGCGGTGAAGCTGATGTCGCCCGCGCACCGGGGCGAGGAGACCTCGGTGGAGCGGATCAGGACCGAGGCCCGGTCCGCCGCCCGCCTGGTGCACCCCAACGTCGCCAGCGTCCACGACTTCGGCACCTCCACCACGTTGCCGGGGCGGGAGATGCCGTACATCGTGATGGAGCTGGTGGAGGGGGAGACCCTGGCCGCGCACCTGCGGGCCGGGCCGCTGGACTGGCGGATCGCCGTCCGGGTCTGCGCCGAGGTGGCCGCCGCGCTCGCCGCGGCACACGCGCACGGCATCGTCCACCGGGACGTCAAACCGGCCAACGTGATGCTCACCCCGTCGGGGGCGAAGGTGCTGGACTTCGGCATCGCCACGCCGGCCGGCTCACCCGACCACCGCCCGGACGGGATGGTGGTGGGAACACCGGCCTACCTGGCCCCGGAGCAGTTCGACCGGCAGCCGGCCACCCCCGCCGCCGACATGTACGCCGTGGGGGTGCTGCTCTACTACTGCCTCACCGGACGGTTGCCGTACGCGGCGGGGACCACCGCCACCGAGTTGCTCGGGGCCCGCTGGCGGATCACCCCGGAGCCGTTGCCGCCGATCGCGGGGCTGCCGGCGGAGGTGGCCGACCTGTGCCAGCGCTGCCTCGACGACGACCCCGGCCGGCGGCCCAGCAGCCTGATGGCGGCGCTGGAGCTGGCGGAGGTGGTGGACGCCCGGGTCTACGTGCCGATGCTGGCCTCGGTGCCCCGGCCCCGGGCCGCGCCGGTGTCGCCGTGGACCGAGCGGGCCGCCGCCGAGGCGACCGAGGCGGTGGCGATGCACGACTGGACCCGTACCGGGCCGGGCTGACCGGGGGCGTCGGCGCGCACCGGCCCGACCCGGCGTTTCACCCGTTCGTGGCCGGGAATCCGGCCGGCGAGCGAGGGAGGAACGCGATGCCGGATCCGAGTTCCTGGTTGCACCAGGCCAGCGCGACCGCCACGGGCGGACACGTACGCACCGACGACGGCGGGCTCTCCACCGCGTTGGCGTCGCCGCTCGCGCCGCACTGCAGCGGGTTGACCCCGGAGCAACTGCTCGCCGCCGCCTTCGCCTCCTGCCTGCACCACGCGGCGGTCGAGGCGGCCGGGGAGATCACCGACGAGGCGCACACGGTGCAGGTGACCGCCGAGGCGACACTGGGGCGCGACGACGACGGCCGGTACCGGGCCGACGTGCACGCCAGCATCTCGTCGGTGGGGTTGAGCCGGGACCAGCTGGCCGAGCTGGTCGCCCATGCCGACCGGCTGTGGCCGTTCTCCAGCGACGACAACAGCCGGCACCGGCTGACGGTGAGCGCGGCCGAGAACGGCCGGCACTGAGCACCCGCCGCCCGGCCGGGACGGCCGGCCTGAGCACCCGCCGCCCGGCCGGGACGGCCGGCCTGAGCACCCGCCGTCCGGCCGGGACGGCCGGCCTGAGCACCCGCCGCCCGGCCGGGACGGTCCTCGACGGCACGGCCGGAGATCCCTGCGAGCTCTACGTCTTTTGTTCGCCTTCGCACCAGATATCCGCCGACCGGTGGTGAACTGGGGCACACGACACCGGTACCGACGGTGATCCGGGGGCGAAACCTCTCTAACCTCGGCGGGTGCACCCCGACCACACCACCGCGCCGCAGCCGCCCCGCCAGCACCCGGCCGGTCGTCCACACGAGACGACCCCGGGGGAACGACGGGTCGGCCGGCACCGGGCACCGGAGCCGCCCCGGCGCGGCGCGTTAGCCTCCGGTCCCGCCCGGCTCGCCCTTGCCGGTGGGGTCACCTGCTGCCTGGGGCTGGTCGCGTTCGCCGGGGTCCAGCGCGTCGACCGGCAGGAGCAACCCGTGCAGGAGGTGCTGGTCGACCGGGCCGCCGACGAGCAGCGGGCCTCCCGCTCACGGGAACGGACCGCCTCGCCACTGGCCGTCCCGGTCACCCCGACCCCGGCCGGTAGCCGCACCCCGGCCGCCCGGAAAGCCGCCCCGACGCCGAAGAAGCCGGTCCGGCCCCGCCCGGTCGCCGGGCTCACCCAGCTCCAGACGGACAACGCCAAGGTGATCGTCGACGTGGGCGTCGACCTGGGGGTGCCCCGCCGCGGCCTGATCGTCGCCGTCGCGACCGCCATGCAGGAGAGCAACCTGCGCAACCTCGCCAGTGACGTGCTGCCCGAGTCGTACGACCACCCGCACCAGGGCAGCGGATCGGACCACGACTCGCTCGGCCTGTTCCAGCAGCGCCCGAGCAGCGGCTGGGGCACCGTCGCCCAGTTGATGCGCCCCGCCTACGCGGCACGGGCCTTCTACTCGGCACTGGTCAGGATCCCCGGCTGGCCGGAACTCAGCGTCACCGCCGCCGCGCAGGCCGTCCAGGTCTCCGCCCACCCGGGCGCGTACGCGCGGCACGAGGAGCGCGCCACCACCGTGGTCGACGCGCTGACCTGAGCCGCCACGGCCGACCCACCCGGCCGGGCCGGGACCGGCCGGAAACCAGCGACCGGGCGACGCGGCGAGCCGTGGCCGGGCCGTCACGGGCGGCGGAACCGGGCGGTTCCGGCGACACGACGCCCGGCGCGTTCAGGCCACCCGGGTGCCCGGCTCCGGCCGGTCGACGGTCACCTCGTCGGTGCCGGTGGCCGGCCGGGTCGCCGGCACACCCCCGGCCGCCGCGGTGGGGGTGTCGACCGGCACCGGCTCGACGGTCAGCCCGCTCAGGAGATCGTCCGTCCGGTCCGCCCGGTGCCGGCGGGCGCGCAACGACGCCTCGAACTCCCGCCGGGCCTCGACCGCCTCGGCGTACACCCGTTCACGGAGGTGCCGGGCCTCCTCCCGGGCCGCCTCCAGCTCGCCGCGCGCCCGCGCCAGCAGGTCCGCCGCCGCACGACCGTCCGCCGGGCCGGCCACCGCCGCGTCGGCCCGCCGGCGGTCGACCATGGCCAGGAGCAGGGTGGCCTCCTGGCGGAGCTGGTCGCGGTCCCGCCCCGCGCCGGCGAGCACCTCCGCCCGCGCGGCGAGCCGGGTCAACCGGACTGCCAGCTCGTCCAGGCAGAAATCGACCTGCCGCTGGTCGTAACCGGAATCAACGACGGAGAACCTCATGCGTGTCGCCCCCCAGGAAGCTGGTACGTCTGTCCCCGCTCGATCCTCGCGGCAGCCGGCCCCCACCGAGGGAGTTCGAGAAAAATTCTCGGCAACTGAGGGTGACCGCCCCGGGCGAGACCCGGGGCGGTCCACGCGGTCAGGAACGCTTCGGCAGCACCACGACCCGGCCGAAGAACTCGTCGATCCGGCGCACCACGTCGTTGAAGTCGTCCAGGTCGATCGGCTTGGTGACGTAGGCGTTGGCCTGGAGGCTGTAGCTGCCCACGATGTCGGTGTCCGCGTTCGAGGTGGTCAGCACGACGATCGGGATGGTGCGCAGGTCCTCGTCCCGCTTGACCTCGCCCAGCACCTGGCGGCCGTCCATCCGTGGCATGTTCAGGTCGAGCAGGATGACGTCCGGGCGGCGGGCGTCGACGTGCCGGCCCTCCCGCCGCAGGAACTCCATCGCCTCCTGGCCGTCACCGACCACGTCGATGACCTTCGCGATCTCGGAGTCCGCCAGGGCTTCCTCGATCATCAGCACGTCACCCGGGTCGTCGTCGACCACCAGGATGCGGACGGGGTTCGTGGCGCCTCGGTCCATGGGTCCAACCTGTCTGTTGCGGCGATCGGGGGACGACGGTCTCGGTACCCCGCTGGCGGGCTGATCGAACGCGGCCGTCCGCGAGACGGCGGCGGCTCGTCACCCGCTGGCGGGGAAACTTAACCCATCACCGGGCGGACGACCATCGCGGGTCGACGGTATCCGGCTGGTAGCGCAACACGTCGGCCAGGCCGGTGATCCGCAGGACCCGGTCCACCCGGCCGGTCGCCCCGGACAGCCGCAACCAGCCGCCCCGGGCGACGGCCAGGTTGTCGCCGCGCACGAAGGCCGCGATGCCGGTGGAGTCACAGAAGGTCAGCTCGGTGAGGTCGAGCAGCAGGTGGCGCTCACCGGCGGCGGTCAGCCGGTCGATCTCGGCGTTGAGCGTCCCGGCCGCACCGAGGTCCAGCTCGCCGGCGAGCCGCAGGCACACACCGCTCCCCTCCCGCTCGGCGTGTGTGACGGTGAAGGTCAACGTCGTCCCTCTCGCTCACACCACAGGCAGACCCTTGCAGTGCAGCAAGTATACGTGGCGGGCTACGGGGGGCCTACGGCGACGCGTCAGCGCGGGACGGTGCCGGAGGCGACCGCCGTCGCCACACCGAGCGCCACGAACCGCCCCGCCCGGGGGAAGTCACGCAGGGCATGCCGGAGGTGGCCCAGCGTCGACGCGACCGCGGCCGCCGGCACCCCCCGACTGGTCAGCAGGGTCACCCACCAGTCCACGTAGTCGGTGAACAGCACCGGGTCGTCGACGTAGACGGCGGCAGCCAGGAAGTCCACCGCGTACCCGAGGTCACTGATCGTGGCGTCCCACTGGGCCGAGGTGTAGTCCACCACCGACGGCACCCGGGCGCGCAGGTCCGCCAGCGCCGAGTCGATCAGCTCGCCACGGCGCTTCACCAGGCTGGCGTACTCGTCGTCGGCCAGGTGGGACAGGTCCGCCGGGACCACCCGACGCAACGCCCGCTCGTCGGCGACCAGGTCGGCCGCGCCCGGCGCGTCCGGCGCCCAGGCGACCCCGAGCCGGCGGGCCCACCGACCGTCCACACCGAAGCCCCGCCCCCCGACCACCACCGGCACGTCCGAACGCTGGCACGCCTCGATCATCCGGTGCGCGTACGGCAGGCGCATCGGCAGGGCGCAGGCCAACGCCACCGCGTACGCGTCGTGCCGGTGCAGGTAGGACACCAGGTGGGCGGCCGGGACACTGGCCCCCAGGAAGGTCACCTGCCAGCCGCGCAACCGCAGCACCTCGGCGACCAGGCGGGGCGGCAGGGCGTGCCACTCGCCGTCCATGCAGGCCACCACGATCCGCCCCCGGGTGGGACGGGGATCGGCGTACGCGGTGACCGCGGCCACCACCCGCTCGCTGATGTGGGTCGCGGCGTGCTCCTGCGCCACGCTCCACTCGTTGCGGGCCCACCGCTCCCCCACCTCGCTCTGCGCCGGGGCCACCAGCTCGAGCAGCACCCGTTCCGCCGGGACACCGGCGTCGAGCAGCCCGGTCGCCACCTCGATCGCGCCGAACTCGTCGGCCTCCGCGAGGCGGGCCAGGAAGTCGGCCAGGGCGTGCGACGGGTCCGCAGTCGGCGCGTGGGACGGGTCGGCCGGGGCGGTCACGACGGTCCGGTCCTGTCGGTGGCCGGCTCCCCGCCGTCCTCGGCCGGCTCGGTCAGGGCCGGGACGGAGTGCAGGTGCCGCTGTGGACGGCCAGCCGGGCCGGTGGCCCGCAACGCGAGCACCGCGATGTCGTCGTGGTCGCCGTGCGCCAGCCAGTCGCCGGTGACCTGTTCGATCCGTTCGGCGAGCGCCGGGGCGGGCATCCGGTGACAGCCGGTGACCGCGCGCACCAACCGGTCCTGTCCGAACTGCTCGTCGCCGCGCCGACCGCCCCGCGCCTCGGTCACCCCGTCGCTGTAGAGCAGGCAGGTCTCCCCCGCCGCCAGTCGCACCGTGACCTCCCCGATCCGGGGATCGGGGACCACGCCGATCAGCATGCCGCTCAGCGGCACCGGCTCGACCTCCCCGGAGTTGCGCAGTACCAGCGGTGGCAGATGCCCACCGCCGGCCATGGTCAGCGACAGGCCCCCGTCGCGCTGCGGACGCACCACCCCGAGCACGATGGTCGCGAACCGACCCTGTCCATGCGCCTGGGTGGTCTCCAGCAGAGCGTCGTTGAGCAGCCGCAACAGCCGACCGGGGCGGGACTCGATGCGGTACAGGGCCTGCAGGCACTGGCGCAGCTGCCCGGTGAACACGGCGGCCTCCACCCCCTTGCCGGAGACGTCGCCGAGGAAGAACACCGAACCGCCGTCGGCCAGTCGGTGCGCGCCGTAGAAGTCCCCGCCGATCCGCAGGCTCGCCTGGGCCGGTCGGTACGCCGTCCCCCACTGCACGCCGTCCGCGTCGGCCGGCTCGACCGGCACCAGACTGGCCTGGAGGGTGTCGGCCACCTCGGTCTGGTTGCGGTAGAGGACCGCGGTGGTGAGGGCGGCACCGGCCCGCGCCGCGAAGGCCCGGACGAGGGCCACGTCGGCGTCGTCGTACCCACGGTTCCGTCGGGCCACCAGCAGCACCCCGGCCGGGGTGTCCCGGCCGGGCAGCGGGACCGCCCAGGCGGTCGACTCCCCGGCCGACACCCCCGGCAGCCAGCCGGCGTCGGCAGCCTGCTCGACCAGCCAGTCCACCGCGTGCGGTTCCACCCCGGACAGGCCCTCGGTGATCGCCGAGGGCAGCGCGGTGGCGGGCAGCACGCCGCTGTCCACCCTGGGCGAGTCGTCGTCGGCCCGGGTCGCCCGCCACCACCGGGCCCGCCCGGCCCGGGGGGCCAGCACCAGCACCGCCACCTCCGCCAGGGTGGGGACGCTCAGCCGCACCACCGCGGCGGCGGCCCGGTCGGGGTGCAGCGGGTTGCCCAGCTTCTCGCCGACCACCGCGAGGAAGGCGGACCGGGCCCGCTCGGCGAGCAGCGCGTCCGCGCGGGAGACGCTGTCGGTGACGTCCTCGACATAGAGGCAGCTACGGGATCCGGACAACGGCACCCGACGGATCCGCAGCCGCCGGCCCCGGTGGGCGACATCGCCCGGTTCGGCGTCGACCCCGGTCAGCACGGCCACCCCGGCGGCGGCCAGGTGGTGGCCGGGGGTCACCTCGGGCAGCAGCCGCTCGGCGACCGGACTGACGTGTCGGACCACGCCGTCGGCGTCGCAGACGATCAGGCCCTCACGGAAGTGCTCGACCACCTCGGACCAGGCGGGACCGGGCTCAGCGCGGTCCGGGGACAACGGCGGCAGCCCGCCGACGGTGCCGCCGGGCCGTGCCGCGGCCCGTCCGGTGCTCGACGTGGAGATCCGTCCGTCGCCCGGGTCGAAACCCCTGACGTCGGCAGCATTCACCAGCTGAGCCCCACTCCCCTTGTCGCCGTCCGCCCACCGCGGAGGTAGCACGTGTGTTCCGATTCCGTTCCCCCAGCCTACGCCGGAACGCGGGTACCGCCACCGCACGGCGGTCCCGCCCACGGATCACGCCTCCTGCGGACCCCCGGGGAGATTGTTACGATCCGGCAAAGTCCGGCCCGAGAGTCGGGTCCGGGGAAGGACGTACTGCGGTGACCCATGGAAGGAATCCCCAGGCTGCCCCGCTGACCATCTCGACCGACCAGTCGGACCCCCGGTCGCCGGTCATCGCGGTCGCCGGTGAGCTGACCTTCACCACCGCCGGGCCGCTGCGGACCGCGGTGGACCGGGCGTTGGACGGCCGGCCGGAGGTCCTCGTCCTGGACTTCACCGGACTGGTCTTCATCGACAGCACCGGACTGTCGGTCATCGTCCACGCCTGGCGCGAGGGCCAGCCGGCCGGGACGCTGATCCGGCTGCGGGGCACCCCCCGGTTCCTGACCACCATCCTCGACATGACCGGCGTCTCCGGGCTGCTGGCACGACCGTCACCGGCCCGGCCCGGCGTCGCGGCCCCGCAGCGCCCGACCGGCTCCGCCTGACCGCGGATCACCCGGGCGGTGGCCCCGCCCGGGTGATCCGCGCGGCACTGTGTACCCGGGCGTTTCCCGATCACCGGTTGCTGGGAACATGGAGGCATGCGTCCACCGCTGCTGTCGATCGAGGTGACCCGCCTCGATGCCGGCCACGCCCGGCTACGGCTGACCGGTGACCTCGACTTCGACACCGCGCCGGAGCTGGTCGACGCGGCGGCCGGGGTCCGTGCCGAAGGCTGCCCCGAGCTGACGATCGACCTCGACGGGGTCGGCCTGTGCGACTCGTCGGGCCTGAGCGCCTTCGTGGTGCTGAGCCAGGGCGGTGCCGGCACGGTCCGGTTGACCGGGGTCAACCACCGGCTCCGGCAGCTCCTCGACCGCACCGGCCTGACCGAGTTGCTGACCGTGGAGCAGCCCACGGTGCGCGCCGTCGAGAACGAGCGCGAGGTGGGCTGAGCCACCCCGCGCGTCCCGGGACCGGCTCAGGGTGCGGCTGCGGTGGGATACCGAGGGTGGTCACGCGGCCACCGCGGGTTGCCGTCGCGGTCCGGCCGACCGCAGGGCGGCGGGGGACGGCGGCTCCACGTCCTCCGGGGCACCGGAATCGGGGAGGTGGAACAGATACCGGACGAATCCCCCACCCGACTCGTTCTCCTCCGCGCCGGGCCACTGCCCGGCGCAGTCCATGCCCACCACCTCACGCCCCGAGCCGTCGGCCTCCTCCACCAGCGCCCAGAGACTCACCGGGTAGCAGCGGGTCACCTCGGGGCCGATCTGCCACCGCGAGTACCAGCCGGGACGAGCCGGGACGATCTCGACGATCCTCTTCATGACGACCTACCCTTCCGCGTGCCTCGGAAGACCTCCGGTCGACTCGATGATCTGCCCTCCACGGGTGAGCGCTCCTCACCCCCGGCGAGTGAAACGGGGGCACCGCGTACCCCCACCCCGCCGGCGCCGGGGGACGGCCCGCCCGGAGCCGCCCGGCCGGGCCTCCACCACCGGTTCCGGGCTACCGTGCCGGCATGGACCCTGCCGGCGCCCCACCCGCCGACGCCCCCGGCCGGACCGCCGCCGGGGAGGGCGACGACGACCGGTTGGAGCTGGTCGTCGACCCGGCCCGCCGGACCGGGCGCATCCTGCTCGCCGGGGGCGTCGCCCAGTCGTACGTCGACGTCACCGATCCGCGTCACCTGCACTTCGAGTACGTCCGTCGGATGGCCACCCTGGTCGATCTGGCGGCCCCCGCCGGCCGGCCGCTGGACGTGCTGCACCTGGGCGGCGGGGCGCTGACCCTGCCCCGGTACGTCGCGGCGACCCGCCCCGGATCGGCGCAGCGGGTCGTCGAACGGAACCCGGCCGTGGTCGCGCTGGTCGACCGGGAACTTCCCGCGCCACCACCCGGGGTGCGGGTCGAGATCGCCGACGCCCGGGAGGCGGTCGGCCGCACCCCCGACGGGGCGTACGACCTGGTGTTGGCCGACGTCTACCGGGGTGCCCGGATGCCGGCGCACGTGGCCGGCGTGGAGTTCGTCACCGAGGTGGCCCGGGTGCTGCGGCCGGGCGGCGGCTACCTGGTCAACGTCACCGACCTGCCGCCGCTGGTGTTCACCCGGGTCCAGGTGGCCACCCTGCGCGCGGTCCTGGCCGACGTCTGCCTGGTCGCCGACCGACGGATGCTGCGCGGCCGGCGGTACGGCAACGTGGTGCTGGCCGGCGGCAGCACGCCGGGACGGCTACCGGTGCGGCGGCTGGCCACCCGGGTCGCCGCCGACCGGGTGCCCGGCGCGGTGCTGCACGGGGCCACGCTGGATAGCTTCGTCGGCGGTGCCCGACCGGCCCGGAACGCCGACCTCACCGACTGACCGGCGGTCGCGGCAGCACATCGGGGCGCAGGCGGCCCGGATCCGACAGCCGACAGCCGACAGCCGACAGCGGATACCGATCATTTCCGGTCAGCGGTTGCGCACCGGCACCTCGGGTGAGGAACTCTCCAGCGGCACGGCGTTGGCCGGGACCAGGCCGAGTTGCGTCGCCGGCCGGGTCAGCGCGGCGTCCAGCACCCAGTCCGCGCTCACCCGCGCCCGGTTGCCGGGCATCGCCAACAGGTGGTAGCCGCGGGTCACCGCCTTGGCGGGCAGGCCGGACAGCGACACCTTCAGCGGGTTCGCCGCCGCGTCCCGGCCACCCAGGTCCACCACCCAGCCCAGGTCGTGGTGCTTGTACGGGCGGCGTCGACCCTGCCCGTAGGACGCGGCGATGTTCTGCGCCACGAGTTTGCCCTGCCGCTGCGCGTGCTGGGCGGTCATCGCACAGATCCCGCCCGGGCGGGTCAGGTCCGGCACGGCGGCGGCGTCCCCGCAGGCGTAGACCTCGGGGAACCCGGGGACGTTGAGGTACTCGTCGACCACCAGCCGGCCCTTCTCGGTGCGCAGGCCCAGCTCGGCCACGAACGGATCGGGGCGTACCCCGACACACCAGGCCAGCGTGCAGGTCGGCACGTACTCGCCGTCGGTGAGCCGCACCCCGTCGGCGGTGGCCTCGGCGACCGAGGTGCCCATCCGCACGTCGACCCCCCGGCGGCGCAGCACCCGGTCGGCGGTCCGCGACATCCGCTCGTCGAGTTCCGGCAGCACCCGGGGGGCCACGTCGAGCAGCATCCACCGGGGCCGGACCGTCAGCCGGGGCCGCTGCGCCCGCAGCGCGTCGGTGAAGAGCTGCCCGTGGGCGGCGACCTCGGTGCCGGTGTAGCCCGCGCCCACCACCACGAAGGTGGCGCGGGCCTGCTGCTCGGCGGGGTCCTCGGCCTGCTCGGCCAGCTCGATCTGGCGGACCACGTGGTCGTGCAGGTAGACCGCCTCGGGTAGGCCCCGGAAACCATGGGCGTACTCGGTCACCCCGGGGATGGGGAGCAGCTTGTTGACGCTGCCGACCGAGAGCACCAGCCGGTCGTACGCCAGTTGGCCCCGCTCCCCCTCCGGGTTGGTGAAGCCGACCCAGCGGTTGGCCAGGTCGACCCGGTCGGCCTCGCCGACGACCACCCGCACCCCGGGCAGGGTGCCGGTCAACGGCACCGAGATCCGGCTGGGCTCGACCACCCCGGCGGCCACCTCGGGCAGCAGCGGCAGGTAGAGGAAGTAGTCGGTCGAGTTGAGCAGCACGATCTCGGCCCGCCCACCGGCCAGCCGGCGCAACGTCTTCGCCGCGTGGTAACCGGCGAAACCGGCGCCCACGATCACCACACGAGGTTTCGTCATGTCCGCTCCCTTCCCGACGGCCAGCGCGACAAACGTGTCGCCACGCCCTCGTCCGCCGCCGGGCCGGAGCGGGGCGGCGGACGAGGGCGTGGCGGGCCATTTGATACATCAGTGACAAGCTCCCGACTGTCGTCACATCGCGTAGACGACACCGTTGCTTCGGGCACGCCGTCCACTCACGCTGAGTTCCTGTTCGACCACCACCGATCGGAGGAACAGATGAGAGTTCGCCGTGTCGTCGCCGTCGCACTGGCCGCCCTGGTGGCGGCCGTGGGGCTCGCGCCGACCACACCCGCCGCGGCGGCCACCGCGGACCGCTGGGGCTTCGCCTACGTCGACAACCCCGCCGTCACCAGCTGGACCGTGCTGGACACCACCCGGCAGTGGGGAACCTGGAAGACCGCCTTCCCGGCCGCCTGGGCCACCGGCGTCAAACTCGCGCCGGGCCGGTTCCAGGTGCGCTTCCCGCAGATCGGCGCCGGTGCGCGCGGGGTGCCGCACGTGACGCCGGTGGACCGGGCCGGGCACTACTGCACGGTGGTCCGCTGGTTCCAGTCGGGCGCCGACGAGATCGTCGACGTGCAGTGCTTCGCGCCGGGCGGCACCCGCGACGACAGCCGGTTCACCGTGCTGTGGACCGCCAGCTCCGGGGTGCTGCCGGCCGGCACCGCGCACGCCTACGTCCAGGGCGGCGTCAGCGGGCTGGTCCAGTCGTACGTGTCGACCGGTGCCGCCGCCGCGCTGGCCCCGCTGGGGGTCGGCCAGTGGTCGGTGAAGCTGCCCGGGGTCGGACTGGCCGGGGTGCTGGCCGGCAACGTGCAGGCCACCGCGATCCAGCCGAACGCCGGCCAACGCCGGTGCACGGTCGCCCGGTGGGGTGCCTCCGGCACCGACGTGCTGGTCTACGTGTTCTGCTTCGACCAGACCGGGGCTCCGGTGAACACCGACTTCACCCTCTCGTACCACCGGGGGCGGTCGGTGGTCGGGTCGCTGGCCCCGCCGACGTTCTTCGGTCACCTGGCCAGCGCGGCGGGCGGCCCCACCAACGACAACTCGCAGCTCGGCGTGGGCGTCAACACCATCGCGCCGCTCGCGCCCGCCGGCCGCTACCTGGTCACCTTCCCGCAGCTGGGCCAGAAGGAGACGCACGCCCAGGTCACCGCGCAGGGCCCCGGACCGAACTACTGCAACCTGACCCAACCCTGGTCGTACGCGGTGAACGCCCCGGTGGACGTGATCTGCTTCGACAACACCGGCAACCCCGCCCCCTACCAGGCGCTGGTCGCCTTCACCTCCCGGATCTGAACACGGGTGTCGACGCCCGCCGGGGTGACCGGCGGGCGTCGACGCGCCACGGCGGCGGGGCGGGCACGGCGGCGGGGCGGGGCGGGCGCGGCGGCGTCAGACGGGACGGGGGAACGGCTCCGCGGTGGGCAGCGCCACCTGGAGGTAGGTGACGCCACGCAGGTCCAGCCAGGCCCGGTCGGGCGCGCGGACCAGTCGCACCATCACCTCGGCGCAGGACGGGCAGCGCCCCACCAGACCGGGGGCGTGGGTGTAGACGCGCAGGTCGGCCATCGGGCCGGTCGCGCCGCACGACGCGCACCGCCCGGTCGCCGCGCTCAGGTCCACCGCGAACAGCTCGCGCAGCGGCCCGTCGAGCATGTTGCCGTCCAGGTAGGACATCTCGGTCATGGGGTTCTCCTTGCCGGTCAGCCGGTCGGTCCGAACCGCTCGGTGCGCACCCGCCGGGTCGGGTGGCCCAGCCCCACCAACAGGTCCGCGACGGTCTCCACGAAACCCGTCGGCCCGCAGACGTAGCAGAGCGGTTCCAGCTCCGCCGGCCACCCGTGGGTGTTCACGTCGGCCAGGCCGATCCGGTGCGGCTCGCCCCGCCACCCGTCGGGAGCCTGTCGGGTGTAGACGTGGGTCACGTCCAGCCCCGGGTCGTCGCGGTTGCGGGTCCGCAGCTCGTCGGCGTAGATGACATCCGTCGGCGTACGGACCGAGTAGATCAGCCGGAACGGCGCCCGGTTACCGGCGGCCCGGCGGGCGCGCACCATCGCCATCAGCGGCACCACCCCGGAACCGCCGGCGACCAGCAGCACCGGCGCGGTCTGTTCGGGCCGCCAGACGAACCAGCCGCCGACCGGACCGCGCACCTCCACCGGATCCCCCTCGGCCCAGGCGTCGGTCAGGTACGGCGACACCTCGCCGTCGGGCACCCGCTGCACCGTCAGCGCGATGCGGTCGCCGTCGGCCGGCCCGGCCAGCGAGTACGACCGGGCCGCCTGGTAGCCGTCGGGGGCGGTGAGCCGGACGTCGACGTGCTGCCCCGGCAGGTGCCCCGGCCAGCCGGGCACCGACAGGATGAGGGTCTGCGCGGTGGGGGTCTCGACCCGGCGCTCCACCAGCCGGGCCACCCGCCAGCCCAACGGCTTCGCCACCCGGCCACCCGTGGCGGCCGCGGTCACCTCAGTCGCCCTGGTAGCGCTGCTCGCGCCACGGGTCGCCGTAGTCGTGGTAGCCGGCGGTCTCCCAGAAACCGGGCTCGTCCTCGACGGTCAGCCGCAGGCCGCGTACCCACTTGGCCGACTTCCAGAAGTAGAGGTGCGGCACCAGCAGCCGGGCCGGGCCGCCGTGCTCGGCGGGCAGCGGCTCGCCGTCGTAGCCGTGCACCACCCAGGCCTGCCCGTCACGCAGGTCGTCCAGCGGCAGGTTGGTGGTGTAGCCGCCGTACGAATGCGCCTGGGCGTAGTCGGCGGCGGTGTCCACCCCGTCGAGCAGCACGTCCAACGAGACGCCCTGCCACCTGGTGCCGAACTTGGACCACCGGGTGACGCAGTGGATGTCCACCGTCGGGGTCTCCTGCGGGAGGTCCATCAGCTCCGCCCAGGACCAGCGGAACTCGTCGCCGGTCTCGGTGGCGAGGACGAACTCCCAGCGGTCCAGGGGAACCCTGGGGGTCGGCCCGGCGGACAGCACCGGGAAGTCCTCGGTCAGGTACTGCCCCGGCGGCAGGTCCGGGCCGGTCGACCGACGTCGGCCCTGGAAGCCTGGTGACACGATTCCCACCCGTCAGTCGTACCACCTCGGGGACGGGGGCGGGAGGGTTACCGCGGACCGGAACGCCCACGGCGGCGGTCCCGTCGCGGACCGCCGCCGCAAGCGTACCGTCAGTGCTTCCCGGTGACCGCCTCGGCGTCGCCGGGTTCCCGGTCGCGGGTGGCCCGCAGGCTGGTGAGGGTGACCACCACCAGCACCCCGATGATGACGCCGAGCGACGCGAGCGTCGGGATCTCCGGCACCCCCGACCAGATCCCGTGCGCCCAGTGCAGGCCGAGCTTCACGCCGATGAAGGCCAGGATGATCGCCAGGCCGTAGCTGAGGTGTACCAGGCGGCTCAGCGCGGCGTGCAGCACGAAGTACAACGCCCGTAGCCCGAGCAGCGCGAACGCGTTGGTGGCGAAGACCAGGTACGGGTCCTCGGTGATGCCGTAGACGGCGGGCACCGAGTCGACCGCGAAGACGATGTCGGTGGCGAGCACCGCGACCACCACCAGGGCGAACGGGGTCAGCGCCCGCCGGCCCTGCTGCCGGACCGTCATCCGGGTGCCGTGGTACTCGTCGACCACCGGCATGAACCGGCGCAGCAGCCGCACCGACCGCATCTTGTTGATGTCGATCTCCTGCTCGTGCCCGGAGAGGGCGTCGCGCAGCAGCTTGACCGCGGTGGCGATCAGGATGACGGCGAAGAGCAGGAAGGCGAAGTCGAGGGTCTGCAACGCCGCCGCCCCGATGGCGATGAAGACCGCGCGCAGCACCAGCGCCCCGGCGATGCCGTAGAGCAGCACCCGCTGGGCGAGCACCGCGGGCACCGCGAAGGCGGCCAGCAGCAGCATGAACACGAAGAGGTTGTCGACGGAGAGTGACTTCTCGACCAGGTAACCGGTCAGGTACTCGACACCCTGCTGGGAGCCGTACCGGGACCAGACCCAGCCGCCGAAGGCCAACGGCAGCGCGATGTAGAACGCCGACCAGCCCAGCGCCTCCCGGATCGACACCTCGTGCGGCCGGCGGGTGACCAGGAAGTCGAGCACCAGCAGGGCGAGCACCCCGACGATGGTCACCGCCCAGAGGGTCGGGGTACCCACCGACGACAACTCACCGGCAGCAAGATATGACAGATCGGTCATGGAGCCTCCTCGAACACCGTGCCATGTTCGAGGTCTCCTTCACCCACGATCCGCCGTGGGCAACCACCCGAGGCGGACCCGGGGCCCGCCGTACTGACCGGAATGGTTCGTGGGAAGTACTCCCCTCGTGCGGTCCAGGTTAGGCCAGGTCGGGAGCACCCGCCAAGTCAGGGCACCCGACTCGACGACATGGTTGCCCTGATCAACGGCTGTGCCGGCACCTCCGCCACCCGGTCCTCCCGGAGTGCTGCGGCACCCGGGCCGACCGCCGCCACCGTGTCGACGGGAGCCGGCCGGCCGCGACGACGGCGGGGGCCCGATCGGTCAGCCGCGACAGCGGCGGGAGCCCGATCGGCCGGCCGCGACAGCGGCAGAATCCCGACCGGTCAGCCGCGCCAGCGGCAGAATCCCGATCGGTCAGCCGCGAACCTCGCGGGTCGACCGCGACGGCGCTGGGAGCCGACGGGTCAGGCGCGACGGGACACGGTCACACCCGGGGTGAGCGCCGGCTCCACCAGATCCCGGTAGTCACGCGGCAACCGGGTCACCAGATCGTCGAACTCACCGCCGCTGACCGCCTCCCGGACCGTGACGAGGACCGCGCGCACCGCCTCCCGGGCGGCCGGCTCGGTCAGGTCACCCCGCTCCGCCACCCGGGCGACGAACTCGGCGGCACCGAACCGCTCGGCCGCCTCGGTGCCGGGACCCGGCCGCAGGGCCAGGCGCAGCGGCACCGGTAGCTGCGTCGCCAGGTCGAGCACGTCGCCACCGGTCAGCCGCTCGGCGAGGGTCGCCAGGGTCGCGTGCGTCACCATCACGGCCCGATCCGGGCCGGTGCGGACCCGCCGCGCCACCTGGTCGACGAAGGTGTCGTAGTCCATCGCGGGCTCCCTTCGAGCCTGGGCCGGTCGATCAGCCACCGGTCGCGCCGGGGCCGGTCGGTTACCCACCGGCACGACCCGGAAACGACGCACCGGTGGCTGACCGACCGGCACGGTCCGGAGACGACGCGCCCGACGGGTGGGGATTTTCCGCCGCCGATGACGCGTGACCGGCCACCGGACGGGTAACCGCCCGCCGGCCACGACGCCCCGACCACGCCCACTCGATCCCGGCTACGGATCAGGGGCGACCGGGGCGGCCCGGCCATCAGCCGCCCCGGGAGCGGTGCCGACCACGCGGAGCGAGGAGCGAGGAGGCTCACCTGATGACCAGTCGGAGCGACGTCCTGCGGTACCTGTCCGGCCTGGACTACCCCGCGGAGAAGGACGCCGTGGTGCGCCAGGCCGAACGGGAGGGCGCACCGCCGGACGTGCTGGGGGCGTTGCGGGCGTTGCCACCGGTGGACTACGCCAATGACGCCGAGGTGGCCCGCTCCGCCGCCGTCGACGCCGCCCCGGGGATCAGCGCGCCCCAACGGGCACACCAGGCGAGGAACAAGCGCCCCCGTCGGGTCTCCCAGCACCTCCGCAGCATCTGACCCCCGAACCCACCCTCCCCGTTGATCAACATGCTCCCCCTTCCCGTTGATCGAGAGGTTCCCGTCACCCACCGCGAGAGATCTGACGCGGACCTCTCGACCAACGGGGCATGCGGGGACGCGGGGGACGCGCGCGGAGAGTGCACAGCGGGCAGGGGCCGGGAAGGCGGGCGCCCCGGGTCGCGAACCGCGACCTGGGGCGCACGCGTGCCTGTTCACCGGCCAGCTGCCGGGTGGCCACCCGAACCGGGTGGGCATCGCTGCCACGATCAGCTTATGACACACCATCATCCGTCCGGCTGATTTCCGGCAATACTGTGGGCGAGCACACCACCCGCGCCACCTGCTCAGTCGTGCAGGTCACCCCGCCGGCCCCGGGCCTTCAACCGGACGCCGGGCATCGCCGGGGCGGGCAGCGGCGGGGCCGCGTCGTCGGCGACCGTGCCGAAGCGACGCCCGGCCATCCAGTCCTCCCGGGCGTTGGCCACCTCCTCGTGCGAGCGGCCGACGAAGTTCCACCACATGACGAGCGGCTCGTCGAACGGCTCACCGCCGAGCAGCATCAGCCGGCTGCCCGGGTCGGCGGCCACGGTCAGCCGGTCCCGCCCCGCCCCCAGGTAGAGCAGCGCACCGGGCTCCAGGGCCAGCCCGTCCACCCGGGCCCGGCCGGACACCGCCAACAGGGCGTACTCGAAACCGGACCGCAGCCGCAGTGTCGCCGGCGCCGGGCCGCGCGCCTCCAGCTGCGCGCCGAGCAGCGGGGTGTGCACCACCGCCGGGGACCTCTCACCGGCCAGCTCACCGACGAGCAGGGTGTGGTCCCAGTCGCCGTCGCGCCACCGGGGCAGGTCGGAATGGTGGGCGAAGTCGGCCGCGCCGGCCCGCGCCGGGTCGGGCAGCGCCACCCACAGTTGCACGCCGTGCATCACCGGCGGTCGGGTGACGGGTGAGCGTTCGGAATGGGCGATGCCGTGTCCGGAGGTCATCACGTTGAGCTGGCCGGGCCGGATCGGCTGGATGTTGCCGAGACTGTCCCGGTGCACGACCTCGCCGTCGAGCAGCCAGGTCACCGTCTGAAGGCCGGTGTGTGGATGCGGCGGCACCTCCATTCCCGGCCGCCGCGCGACGTCGTCCGGGCCGAAGTGGTCCACGAAGCACCACGCCCCGACCATCCGACGCACCCGCTGCGGCAGCAGCCGGCGCACCGTGGTGTAACGCCCCAGTGGCACGTCGTGGCCGGGCAGCAGCACGCTGCCCGGATCCTCGGGGACGACGCCGGGTGGTCGGGTCTGCGCCGGCAACGATTCGGTACGGTCCACCAGCCGACTCTATGCCCGCTCCCGCCGCGGCACCTCAGTCCTCGACGACGGTGACCGTGTTGGCACCGGCCACGAGGTCGAGGTAGAGCCGATCGGGCGACCGGTCCCAGTCCGCCGAGCCGACCGTGGCCCCCCGGGCCAACCCGTCCCGCCGGTCGCCGTACCAGACGACGCTGCCGGCGCCGGCGCTGGCCCGGATCCGGACCGGTGGGCCGTCGAGTGCCCGGACCACGAACTGGTTGACGCCGCCGGTCATCCGTACGGTGCGGGTACCCTTCGTCGGCGGTAGCCGCAGGTCGACCCGGGCCGCCCCGCCGATCAGCTCCACCCCGGACAGCCGTGCCGCGGACAGGTCGAGGACATGGTCGCTGACCCCGCCGATCAGCCGTAGCCGCCAGGTCACCCGCGAGTTGAGCACCACGTCGACGACACCCCGGCCGGGCTCGTCCCGCCGGGTCACCCGCAGTTGCACCCGGTCACCGGACACCTCGGGCCGGGGGGTCAGGCCCGCGTCGGCCGGGCTGCTGATCCGGTACAGGTCGGCACCGAGGTCGTCGGCGCGCAGCCGGAACGAGGTCACCCCGTCCATCAGCTCGAAGGTCGCCCGGCGCAACCCGCCGACCGGCGCGGTCGCGGCCCGCCCGCCGGCGGTCTCGGCGGCACCGGCGCCACCGGGTCCGACGCCCACCGTCACCGGCGGCGCGTCACTTCCCCCGGAGAAGACCACCCCCAGCCGGTCCGGGTTCGCCATGGTCACCACCACCGCGACCGCACCGAGCGCGACCACCAGCGCCGCGGCGGCGGCCAGCCACCGCGCCCCACGGGGCCACGGCGACCGGGGTGGCCGGTCGCCTGCCGGGTCGCCGGTCACCTCGGCCCCGACCGGGTCGCCGGTCACCTCGATCACCGGCTCGAAGACCGGTCGTTGTCCGCCCGCCGTCGGACGGTAACCCTGATCCGGCTCCGCCATCGTGCCTCCCCTGTCCGGTCCCCCACCCAGCACTACGTACGGGCAGCCGGAACGGATCACTCCACCCATGCCCGGCTCGGCCGCCGGCCCCGCTCAGTCGGTGTCCCGCCCCCAGACCCCGCCCCGGTAGACGGTCCCCCGGTACGGAGTACCCCCGTCCCGGTCCGACCGCTCCACGGGATCGACACCGGGCAGGGGTTCGGCGGCCGGGGCGTCGGCACGGGCGGCGCGGGCGGAGCGGGCGGCACGGATCCGGCTGACCACGAACCAGCCGGCGACGGCGACGCAGACCACGATCACGACCCGCTGGAACGACCCGACGTACTCCTCGACGACGTGCCAGTTGTCACCGAGGAGATAACCGGCCAGCACGAAGGTGGTGTTCCAGATGAGGCTGCCCAGCGTGGTGTAGAGCAGGAACGTCGGAACCGGCATCCGCTCCACCCCGGCCGGGACGGAGATGAGGCTGCGGAAGATCGGGATCATCCGTCCGAAGAACACCGCCTTGACCCCGTGCTTGAGGAACCACGCCTCGGTACGGTCCACGTCGCTCAGCTTCACCAGCGGCAGCCGGGCCGCCACCGCCCGCATCCGGTCGCGGCCCAGCGCCGCGCCGATGCCGTACAGCACCCAGGCACCGACCACGGACCCGAGGGTGGTCCAGAGGATCGCCCCGACCAGGCTGATCCGCCCCTGGGCGGCGGCGAAGCCGGCCAGCGGCAGGATCACCTCGCTCGGAATCGGCGGGAAGAGGTTCTCCAACGCCACCGCCAGCCCCGCGCCCGGCCCACCGAGCCGCTCCACCAGACCGGTGACGTAACCCACCGGCCCCTCGGACGACGGCTCGGCGGCGGACACGACCGTACGGGGACCGAGCGCCAGCGAGCGTGTGATCATCCGACAACGTTACGAGCCGGTCGACGAATCGACCACGGGACCGACCGGCCGCCCCGCGCCGGTTAGCGTGGACCCGTGCACGGACAGGTGACCCAGCTGTGGCGGTACCCGGTCAAGTCGATGCTGGGCGAACGGCTCACCGACACCACGGTGGACGGTCGCGGCGTGGCCGGTGACCGTCGGCTCGCCCTGCTGGACCGGGAGACCGGACGGGTCGGCAGCGCGAAGCGACCCCGGCCGTGGTCGGCACTGCTCGGTGTCCGGGCGACCGGCGACGCCCCCGGGCGGGTCCGCCTCACCCTCCCCGACGGTAGCGTCCACACCTGTCCCGACGCCCGTCTGGACGCCGCGCTGTCCCGGCTGCTCGGCCGGGCGGTCACGCTCACCGCCACCGTGCCCGCCGACGCCCTGCTGGACCGGGCCGACCCGGACGCGGTGCTGGCCGACGGACCCGACGCCGACGTCCCGGTGACCGGCAACCCGCTGGGCGGCGCCGCCCCGGCCGGCAGCCTGGTCGACTTCGCGCCGCTGCACCTGGTCACCACGGCCAGCCTGGACGCGCTCGGTCTGCCCCCGACGGCGGTGCCCCGCTACCGGCCCAACCTGGTCGTGTCCACCGACGCGACGGGTTTCGTGGAGAACGGGTGGGCGGGTCGGGAGCTGCGGATCGGCGCGGAGGTGGTGCTGCGGGTGCTGGCGCCGACGCCCCGGTGCGCGGTGCCCACCCTGGCGCACGGCGCGCTCCCCCGTGATCCGGAGGCGCTCCGGCGGCCCCTCCGACGCAACCGGGTGGTCCCGTTGCCCGGGATGGGGGCGCAGCCCTGCGTCGGGGCGTACGCGGTGGTGGTGCGGGGTGGCCGGGTCGCCACCGGGGACCGGGTCGAGCCGGTCTGACCGCCGGCCGGCGGCCCCGCCACGCCGGGCCCACCCGGCGCGACCGGAGGGCCGTCAGGGCTTGCGGGCGACGCCGCAGTACATGCTCACCTCGGCCGCCGTGGGACGGGGCTGCGGTTCGGCCGCGGCCCGCCACTCGGCCACCGAGACGAGGCCGGGCTCCACCAGGTCCAGGCCGTCGAAGAAGCGGGCGACGTCGTCCCGGCCACGAAGATTGATCATGCCGGGCGCGTTGCCGACCCGGGTCGCCTCCCGGGCCTCCTCGGCCACCTCGGGGGCGAGGTGGTCGAAGGTGGCGTGCGACGCGGCCAGGTAGCTGCCCGGCGGCAGCTCGGCGAGCAACCGGCGGACCACACCGTAGGGGTCGTCCGGGTCCGGCACGAAGTGCAGGATGGCCACCAGCATCAGGGCGACCGGCTGCCCCAGGTCGAGGGTGCGCCGCAGTTCGGGGTGGCGCAGGATCTTCTCTGGATCCCGCAGGTCGGCGTCGATGTAGGCGGTGGCGCCCTCCGCCGAACTGGTCAGCAACGCGCGGGCGTGGGCCAGCACGATCGGGTCGTTGTCGACGTAGACCACCCGGGACCGCGGTGCGACGGCCTGTGCCACCTCGTGGGTGTTGTTCGCCGTCGGGATGCCGGTGCCGATGTCCAGGAACTGCCGGACGCCCGCTTCCCGGGCGAGGTGGGCGACCGCACGTTGCAGGAACCGGCGGTTCTCCAGGGCGGCGGTACGGACGGTCGGGAAGGCCGCCGCCATCGCGTCCCCGGAGTCCCGGTCGGCCTGGAAGTTGTCCTTGCCACCGAGCCAGTAGTTGTACCGGCGGGCCGGGTGTGCGACCGAGGTGTCGATCCGGTCGCTGGGGTGCGGGGCGGCGCCCGTCGGGGCATCGGTGGTCACCGGGTCCTCCATGACTCCGTGCCATCCCGGGGCTGATGGCGTCCGTCCACTGTCTGCGGTTGCGGCCATCGTAGAGGTCGCCCGGGTACGGCCGGCCGGCCGGTGTGGCGGTTACTCCGGGTACAGCTCGTCGCGCAGCCGGGTGAGCACCTCCGGCGTGCGCTCCGGCGGGGTGGCCTCGACGCAGAGCCGTTCCATCGCCGCCGCGTAGTAGTCCAGGTCCTCCCGCTTGTCGAGGTAGAGCGCGCTGGTCAACTGCTCGATGTAGACGATGTCGGGCAGGTCGTCGTCGCCGAAGCGCAGGATGGTGAAGGCTCCGCCGGCCGCGGCGTGGCCGCCCGCGTCGAACGGGATGACCTGCAACCGGACGTGCGGCGAACGGGTCGCCTCGATCAGGGCGCTCAACTGCCCCCTCATCACCTGCCGACCGCCGATCGGCCGGCGCAGGGCGGCCTCGTCGATCACCGCCCAGAGCTGCGGCGGATCGGCGCGGTGCAGCAGCTGTTGGCGCTGCATGCGCAGCTCCACCCGGCGGTCCACCTCCTCCACCGCCGCCCCCCGGTGCCCGAGCAGGACCACCGCGCGGGCGTACTCCGGGGTCTGGAGCAGGCCGGGGACGAACTGCACCTCGTAGCTGCGGATCAACGCGGCGGCGGCCTCCAGGCCCAGGTAGGACTGGAACCAGCCGGGCAGCACGTCGCCGTAGCGGTGCCACCACCCGGGGCTGTTGGCGTCCCGGGCCAGTTTGAGCAGCGCGTCGCGCTCCTCGGCGGCGGTGACCCCGTAGAGGGTGAGCAGGTCGGAGACGTCACGTTCCTTGAACCCGACCCGGCCCAGCTCCATCCGGCTGATCTTCGACTCCGACGAACGGATCTCCCAGCCGGCGCCCTCACGCGTGACACCGCTGGCCTCCCGCAGCCGGCGCAGCTGTGCGCCGAGCAGCATCCGCAACACCGTGGGTCCGGTGGCCGGTCCCCCCTCGGCGGCAACCATCGTCACGTGCCCCGCCCCTCCGCACAATGCCCACAACCGGTAGTGATCCCAGGCCCCCGCCCGGCCGACGAGTAAGCATGCCATGGACCGACGGTGAGGTGAACATCCTCCGGACGAACACGGTCCCGTGGTCGGGACCGGCGAACACTAGCCGATCAGATGGTCGAAGTCACCATCGCGCGCCCCGAGGACGAACGCCGTTATCTCGTCCACCGTGTAGATCAGGGCCGGACCCTCGGGATGGCGCGAGTTGCGCATGGCGATGCCGGCGCCGCCGGGTAGCTCGGCCAACTCGACGCAGTTGCCGCTGGGGTTGCTCCGCCGGCTCTTCTCCCACCTCAGGGGGGGCAGCTGGGTGGTGGGGACGCCGTTCTCAGGCTGCTGCATGGATGTCTTTCTGTCGGGGTTCGGACCCGGTGTCGCGAGGGGATGGTCCAGGGCTGGAAGGGCTTCGCGACATCAGATTCGGCCGTGATGCACGTGCATCTGCTATTGCATCTGCATCGGACAGCGAGCATGATAACGCACGTGGGCGGTACTTATCCGTTCACTTTGGGTTACCGCCCCGGGGGCATTCACCTGGGGAAACGAGGGTCCGGAGCGGCACGACGGCCGCCGCCGCCCGGACCGTACGCCGACACCGCGAGGGAGGACCCGTGCCGGATCCGTTGACCGTCGCGTCCGGCGTCTCCGCAGCCGGGGCCCTGGTCTCGGTGTGGCAGCTACGCCGCCGGGCGCTACAGGCCGAGGCGGAACTGGAGCACCTCCAGGCCGAACTCGCCGCCGAACGGCACGCCGCCAGCCACGATCCGCTCACCGGGTTACCCAACCGGAGGGCCTTCTACCGGCTGGCCGCCACGCTGCTCACCGACGCCGGCGGGCAACCCCTCATCGCGGTGGTGCTCGACCTCAACGACTTCAAGCAGGTCAACGACCGGTACGGGCACGCCGCCGGCGACCAGGTGCTGATCAGCGTCGCCCAACGGCTGGCCGCCTTCGCCGGGGACAACCTGGTCGCCCGGCTCGGCGGGGACGAGTTCGCCGGCCTGCTGGCCAGCCCTTCGGTCGACCGGCGCTGGATCGACCACGCCACCCGGCGGCTGCGCGAGGCGCTGGCCGCCCCCATCCCGCTGGGGCCGTGCAGCGTCCGGGTCACCGCCTCGGTCGGGCTCGCCCCGGTCACCGGTCCCACCCAGCTCGCCGACGCGTTGTGCCGGGCCGACGCCGCGATGTACCGGGCGAAGGGCGTCACCAGCCGGCAGTCACCCCGGCAACTGCTCGACGCGGCCCGCCTCGCCGAGTGCTGAGATGCCCTTGCCGGCACCCGCGCCGCAACGCGCCGGCTCCGGCGCGAGAGGACGCGACGGGCCTTCCTCGACGGTCCCGGGCGGGAACCCTCGCGGGGGCGGCGGTCAGCGCCAGCCGTAGCCGGACCGCAGCGCCTGCCCCACCCGGTCGAACCGGGCCCGGTCCAGCACCGCGCCCTCCCGGCGGATACCGTCCTCCCGCATGGTGAGCACCCGGTCCAGGCGTACCCAACTGGGTCGGGCGTCGCGGTCCCAGTCCCCCGGACCCAGCCCCAGCCAGTGCCGCTGCCCGTCCCGCTCGCTCTGGCTGGAGAGCATCAGCCCGAACAGCGTGCGGCTGGACCGGCCGACCACCAGCACCGGGCGGTCCTTACCCTGCTTCGGGTCGTCCTCGTAGGGCACCCAGGTCCAGACGATCTCCCCCGGGTCGGCCTGCCCGTCCGGCTCCGGGGCGTACGACAGCTCCCGTCGTTGCAGGGCGCTGACCTGCCGCCGCCGGGCCGGCTGGGCCGGGATCGGGCCGGCGGTGCCGCTGCGCTGCGCGCCGACCGCGCCGGTCATCCGGCCGAGCCGGGTCGCCACGTTCCTCAACAGACCTGCCACGGCGGGCAGCGTACCGCCCCGGGTGCGGATCAGCCGCCGAGGGCGTCCGCCTTACCCAGCAGCACCGCCCGCTCACGGTCGTTGCGGCAGCACCGGGCGGCGGACTCCAGCTCGGCCCGCGCCTCGCCGTGCCGACCGAGCCGGGCGAGCAGCTCACCCCGCACGCTCGGCAGCAGGTAGGACCCGGCCAGGCGACCGGTGGCGGCCACCTGGTCCACCAGCGCCAACGCCGGCAGTGGCCCGTCGGCCATGGCCACCGCGACGGCCCGGTTCAGCTCGACGACCGGCGACGGGGCCACCCGGCCCAGGGCCTCGTAGAGGAGCACCACCCGGGTCCAGTCGGTCTGCTCCACCGACCCGGCTGCGGCGTGGCAGGCGGCGATGGCCGCCTGCAACCCGTACGGCCCGAGGCCCCGCCCCGACGTCGAGGCCCGCCCGAGCGCGGCCACGCCCCGGCGGATCGCCGAGCGGTCCCACCGACGCCGGTCCTGGTCCGCCAGCAGCACCGCCGCGCCGTCCGCGTCCACCCGGGCCGGGAACCGCGCGGCGGTCAGCTCGCACAGGGCGAGCAGGCCGTGCACCTCCGGCTCGGCGGGCAGCAGCGCGGCCAGCGTCCGGGTCAGCCGGATCGCCTCGTACGCCAGGTCGGGGCGGAGCAGGCGGTCACCGCTCGTCGCCGTCGACCCCTCGGTGAAGATCACGTAGAGCACGGTCAGGACCGCGCCGAGCCGCTCCCGTCGCTGGGCCGGTTCGGGGAGCGCGAACGGCACCTGCGCGGCGGCGATCGTCTTCTTGGCCCGGGTGATCCGCGCCTGGACCGTGGGCACCGGCACCAGGAGCGCCCGCGCGATCTCCGCGCTCGACAGGCCACCGACCACCCGCAGCGTCAGGGTCAACCGGGCCTCGGCCGAGAGCACCGGATGGCACGCCACGAACATCAGCGCCAGCACGTCGTCGTCGATCCGGTCGGGATCCCACGGCAGGTCACCGGAGGACGACCCGTCCGCGTCCCCGGCGAGCTGACCGGCGAGCACCGCGTACCGCTCGTCGCGCGCCGCCCGGCGACGGAAGGCGTCGACCGCGCGCCGCCGGGCGGTGGTGAGCAACCAGCCGACCGGATTCGCCGGCACGCCGTCGCGTGCCCAGCCGACCAGCGCCTCGGCCACCGCCTCCTGCGCGACGTCCTCGGCGAGCGCGAAGTCGCCGGTGTAGCGGGCCAACGCCCCGACGATCCGGGCGGACTCGATCCGCCAGAGCGCCTCGACGGCCCGCCGCGCCGACCCGGCGCTCGGCGGGCCGTCGCCGGCCACCGGGATCAGAGCTGGCCGGTCCGCTCGCGCCACGCCCGCTCCCTGATGATCCACTCGTTGTCCTGCGGAAACTCGTCGATGCCCGGCACCCGGCGGACCTCGCACTTGCTGCCGCTGACCGCCGGCATCCGCCGGGCCCACTCCACGGCCTCCTCCTTCGACGCCACGTCGATCAGGTAGAAGCCGCCGAACAGCTCCTTCGTCTCGCCGTAGGGACCGTCGGTGACGACCGGCGGGTCCGCGCTGTAGTCGACCACCACGCTCTGGGCCGGGTCCTCCAGGCCTTCGGCGGCCACCAGCACACCCGCCCGGATCAGCTCCTCGTTGAACCGCCCCATCGTCTCCAGCATCTCCTCGAAGGGCGTCTCCGTCATCGTGGCGAAGGACTCGTCCGTACCCCGCATGATCAGCATGTACTTGGCCATCTTCACTCCTCGCTACCGGGCCGCCGGTCGACCCGCTCACCCTCAGGTCGAACGGGAACCCGGCCGGATCGACACGACCCGCCCACCGGTTTCGGATCCGGCCGTGCGGCGGGCCAGCACCAGCGTGGTCCGCAGGTCGAGGGTGACCGTACCGCCGAAGCCGTCGACCGCCGCGCCGATCGCCGACAACACCCGCTCCCGCAGCTCCGGCGGGCGACGCAACTGCGGCGAGAAGGTGCCGACCAGCCGCTGGTACGCCGCCGTGTCCAGCGGCACCGCCCGGCGGAACGCCACCGTGCGCACGTCGGTGAAGAGCCCGCTGGCGGTGATGTCGGCGTGGAACCAGTCCTCCGGCTGGTCGTGGTGCGGCACCGGGTCGACCGACTCGAAGGCCGCCCGGATGGCTGCCGACCGGGCCGGGTCGACGTAGTCGTAGCGGTGGGCGAAGACGGCCAGGGTGCCGCCGGGGGACAACGCGTCGTGCGCCCGCCGGTTGCGGGTGGCCGGGTCGAGCCAGTGCCAGGCCAGCGCGCAGGCCAGCAGCGGCACCCCACCCGACGGCGGCGACCACCGTTCGAACCGGGTCACCGCCACCTCGACGTCGGGAAACCGGGCGGCCAGCACCGCCGCCATCCGGGCGTCGGGCTCGACACAGGTCACCCGGCCCGGGTCCGGCCGACCCGGAGCCGTCGCCCCGCCCGCCCGTGCGGCCCGTCCCGGGCCGGTCAGGTCCGACGGCGGGCCGGTCGGCGCGACCCGCACCGGGCCGCGCCGGCCCGACGGCGGGCCGGCAGGCGCGCTGCCGCCGTCCGCCGCGACGAGGCCGACCAGCAGGGCGGTGGCCAGCCCGGTACCCGCGCCGACCTCGACCAGCCGGGTGGGTGGCCCGCCGTGATAGGCGAGGATGGCCTCGGCGAGGGCGGCCGGGTATCCGGGCCGGATCTCGTCGTAGTCCGCCGCCACCTCACCGAAGAGCTCCACCATGATCGCCATCGTCGCACCGTCGCCGCCCGGACGGTGCCCCGTCGAGGGAGACCCGTGACCGACCTGCCCCGGGACCTGCCCGTGATCGAACGCACCGCCGTCCGGCTGGTCGTCCGCGACCGGGACGGCCTGATCCTGCTCTTCCACACCCGCGACCCGGAGCATCCACGGCTCGGCACCTGGTGGGAGCTGCCCGGTGGGGGTGTCGACCCGGGCGAGACGTACCCGCAGACCGCGCTGCGGGAACTACGGGAGGAGACCGGCTTCGTGGTCACCGCCGGGCAGCTCGGCCCGCCGACCTGGCGACGGCGGGCCAGCTTCATCCACCGACGGTTGCGGCACGTCCAGGACGAGGTGGTGCTGACGGTACGCCTCGACGCCGCCGCGCCGGACGTCGACGCCGCCGACCGGCTCGACTACGAGGTGGAGGACTACTTCGACTTCCGCTGGTGGACCGTCGACGAGATCGTCACCAGCACCGAACGCTTCTATCCCGGCCGGCTGCCCGGACTGCTCACCGCCTTCCTGGCCGGCGACCAGATCGACGAGCCGTTCGAACTCTGGTCCTGACCCCCGGGATGCCGGTGGCGCGGACGGTGGGCACAGTGGAGGACATGACGACCATCCCGTACGTCCCGTTGGCCCGGTACGCCGCCCGGCTGCACGCCGACATCGGCGACCGGCACCACGTCGCCTCCCCGCTCGGCGTCTGGCTGCTGCTGGCGCTGGCCGCGCCCGCCGCGACCGGCGCGGACCGGGCCGAGCTGGCCGACGTGCTCGGTGTCGACGCGGAGACCGCCGCCGCGACGGCCGCCGCGCTGCTGGACCGGCCGCACCCGCTGGTGGCGTCGGCCACCGCGGTCTGGCACCGCCCGGGGGCGGACAGCGGGAGGCTGGCCGGTTGGCGCGACGGCCTCCCGCGGGCCACCACCACCGGCCCGTTGCCCGACCAGGCGGGCCTGGACGCCTGGGCCCGCGAGCACACCCACGGGCTGGTCGACCGGTTCCCGCTGACCGTCTCCCCCCGGGTGCTGCTGGCGCTGGCCAGCGCCCTGGCCACCCGGATCTCCTGGGCCACCCCGTTCGACCTGGTGCCCGGCGCGGCGCTCGGCCCCGACCCGGACGCCCCCGACCACCCGGCCGACGACCCGGGGACGGACCGGGCCGGCGGTGACCCCGCAGCGGACCCGACGGGCGGTGACCCCGGGGCGGAGCGGCCCGGCGGCGGCCCCGGGCGACCCGCGGGGGACGACGGCGCGGGCAGGACGGGTCCGGCCTGGGCCGGGCGGCTTACCCGGGCGCTGCGCACCCCCGAACACGGGCACCGGGTCTGGATCGCGTCGACCGGGGCGGCCGGGGAGGTCGCCGTCCACGCCGCCCCGGCGGTGGAACGCGACGGGGCCGGTCTGGTGGTGCTCTCGATCGTCGCCGACCCGACGGTCTCGCCGGCGGACGTCCTCGCCGCCGGCTACGAACTGGCCGGCGCGGCGGTGGACGGGGAACCGGCCCGCCGGTCGCTGTTCGACCTCCCGCTCGGTGCGGGACCGCTCGGGACGCTGCGCGAGGAACGGGTCCGCACCTCGGCCCGGGACGGCCGGGAGGAGCGGCACCACGCGGTGCTGCCCTGCTGGTCCGCCCGGGACGAGCACGACCTGACCGCCACGGGGCCGGGTTTCCCGGCGGTGGCGCGGGCGCTGGGCGGGTTGCTCGGCACCGGGGTGGGCGTCGAGGCCCGCCAGGCGGCGGTGGCGCACTACGGCCGGTACGGCTTCGAGGCCGCCGCGGTGACCGGCGCGTTCGCCCTGGTCAGTTTTCCGCCGGAAGGTCTCCGACGGACCGCCGAGCTGCGCTTCGGCCACCCGTACGCGGTGCTGGCGGTGGCCACCGACCACCGCGACGGCGGGACGGGGCCGTGGCACGGGGTACCGGTCTTCTCGGCCTGGGTGGCCACGCCACGGGAACCGGCCGGGGCCGACCTCGCCGACCCGCCCGAGCCGGCCTGACCGGTCGGATCCCTCGTCGTGACCCGCGGCCCGCGCCGGCTCGGACGGGGGCCGAGGAACCCGGCCGGCGGCCGACGGCAGCGGACCGGACACACCCAGGGTCGAGTCCAGGTGACCCAGGGTGACCAGGCGCGTTCCGGCCCCAACCCGCCGCCTGCGGGGGCTGACGATGGCCGTCCGGGTCCGTAGCATCTCTCGGGTGTCCGCGTCGGCGCGGGCACCGGCCGGCGGCGTGCCCCCGCACGCCTGCCGGAGGGCGACGTTTCCGCGACGGGCAGAGAGGCCGGCGATGAGTCGAGCAGAGCAGGACACTGCGGCGGGCACCGAGGGTGAGGACTACACCCAACGGTTGCAACGCCTCGGTGGCGCACGCTGGAAGCAGGTGCTCGACGTGCAGGCGCCGTACCGGTGGAACCTCCAACGGCTCGGCCTGGGCCGGACCCTCGACGTCGGGTGCGGCCTCGGCCGCAACCTGGCCAACCTGGGCGAGGGCGCGGTCGGGGTGGACCACAACCCGACCTCGGTGGCGCACGCGCGGGCCGCCGGGCTGGAGGCGTACACCATCGAGGAGTTCCACCAGTCCCCGCACGCGCGGCCCGGCGCCTTCGACGCGCTGCTCGCCGCCCACCTGCTGGAGCACCTGCCCGCCGAGGCGGCCCTCGAGGTGATCTCCGGCTACCTGCCGTTCCTGCGCTCCGGCGGTACCGCGGTCTTCATCACCCCCCAGGAGCGGGGGTACGCCAGCGACGAGACCCACGTCCGGTTCGTCGGCTTCGACGAGGCCGCCCAGGCCGCCCGGGATCTCGGCATGACGGTGGTCAAGCAGTACTCCTTCCCGTTCCCCCGGTCGATGGGCAAGGTCTTCACCTACAACGAGTTCGTCACGGTGGCCCGGCTGCCCTGACCGTCGCCGGCACACCACCGGCCGACGCCTCCGGCGGCGCGCGCCGACGCCCGGGGTGTCCCGAGCGCCGTGTCACACCGGTCGGGCCGGCTACCGTGGCGACATGACCAACCCGACCCGGTGGGCGACCGAGACCGGCCCCGAACACTCGCAGTGGTACATCGCCCGGTTCCGTCAGCTCGCCGCCGAGGGGGCCGACCTGGACGGCGAGGCCCGGCTGGTCGACGCGGTGGTGGCCCCCCGCTCCCGCATCCTCGACGCCGGCTGCGGCACCGGGCGGGTGGGCGCCGCACTCGCCCGACGCGGGCACCTGGTGGTCGGGGTCGACGCCGATCCCGCCCTGGTCGAGGCGGCCCGGACCGACCACCCGGGGCCCCGGTGGCTGGTCGCCGACCTCGCCGAGCTGGATCTCGCCGGGGCCGGCGAGGCCGAGCCCTTCGACGCCGCCGTGCTCGCCGGCAACGTGATGGCTTTCGTCGCGCCCGGCACCGAGCCGACCGTGCTGGCCCGGATCGCCGGCCACCTGCGTCCCGACGGGGTGGCGCTGGTCGGCTTCGGCCTCGACCGGGGGTACCGGCTCGACCACTTCGACAGCGACGTTGCCGCCGCCGGCCTCCGGCTCGACCAGCGCTTCGCCACCTGGGACCTGCGCCCCTGGCGGGAGGAGGCGGACTTCGCCGTCAGCCTGCTGCGCCGCCCACCCGCCTGAACCCCCCACCCGACTGAACCCCCGGCCGGCACGATCCGGGCCGGTCAGGACGGGGCGGCGACCGACCGGGCGGCGACCGGGTCGAGAGGGCTGCCGGCGGGGACCAGGCTGACCAGGCCGGCCGGGAGCCGCACGGGTGTGACCCCCTGGTAGCCCAGCATCCCGAGGACCGCGGCGTCGGCGAGCACGTAGCGGCGGCCCAGGTCGGTGACCACCGACACCGCGCCACCGTCGGCGTCCGGCGCGGCCACCGACTCGACCACCGCACCCCGGCCCGGCTCGACCAGCACGTGGTCGACGCGGACCCCGCCCGCCCGGCCGACGGTACGGGCGGAAGCGGCGGGATCCGGTGCGGCCGTGCCGACCCGGACGTCCCGGACCACGGCGTCGTCGCCGATCCGGACGCAGAGCGCGCCACCGTCGGCACCGGCCAGCCGCGGCGGGGCCGGTGGCGGGGCGGTCGGCCCGGTCTGCACCAGGTCCGGCAGTTTGGGCAGTGCGGCGAACCGACCCAGGGTGATCGGCTCCGGTTCGTCCTGGCCGGTGCGGGCCATCAGCAGGGCCGCCTGGAGTTCGGTGATGCCGGCCAGGCCGTCCCGCCCGGCCACCGCGTACTGCCGGCCGCCCCCGGAGTTGCGGACCAGGTAGACCTCCCCGATCACCGCGCCGTCGACCCCGGTCGAGGGCTCACCCAGCCCGGCCAGCGCGGGCGGGGCCAGGTCGACACCCACCGGCAGGCTGTTGAGCAGTGCCGGGGCGGCGGGGACCGCGCGTTCCCGGGTGGTGGCCAGGGCCGCGAGCACCCGGGCGGTGTCCCGCACCAGATGCCGGCGTTGGTGCCAGATCAGGTAGAGGGTGCCGTCCGGATGCCGGGCCAGCACCGCCTCCTCGGCGAGCAGCCGCCCACCGGCCGCCTCCCGGCCGATCAGCAACGCCGAGCGGGGGACGGCCCTTGCCTCGTTGGTCGGCTCCCAGGAGCAGACCGTCCACGGCGCGGTGGAGAGCCGGCCCGGGGCCGGCAGGGAGTCCGGCGCGTCGGCGATGCCCAACGGCAGCCCGCGCGGCACCCCCTCGATGGATCGGCGGGACACCAGCACGGTCCGGGACCGGTCCGCCCCGACGATCAACAGCGCCGAGGCGTAGTTGAGCACCGGATGCAGCCGGCCGTCCCGGTAGACGAACCGGGCGCCGGACTCCTTCTCCACGATCACCGCGCCGGTGTCCCGCCAGCCCGACCCGCCCCCGGCGAACAGCCCGTACAGGGCGGAGCCCCCCAGGCCGATCGCCGCCACCAGGACGCTGGCCAGGCCCGCTCCGGCCAGCCGGCGAAACGGCGACCGGGCCGGGTCGGTCTCCCGCATGACCAGGGCGGCGACCGCCCGCTGCACGGTGAACTGGTAGGAGTGGAGCTGGTCCTGCCGCGACGGCATGGTGTCCCTTCCGCGAGTCCTCGGCGGACAGGATATGCGCTGCGTCGATGTCCCGTTGACCCTGAGTCGCCGAGACCGGCGGTCGTCCGGGTCGGCGCGGCGGGTCGCCCGACGGCGCAGCCCGCCGGGCCGCCGCGAGCCGACGCCGGGCCGAACCGGTCGTCCCGGTAGCATCCCGGCACGACGACGGTGGAAGGGTGGCCGGGTGGGCGCGCGATTCGAGGAACTGGCCTGGCGGGAGACCCCGATCGGCGCGATCAGTCTGCGGCGGCGGCGGGATCCCGCCCTCGACGTCGACGTGTACGAGGTCAAGCTCGACGACGAGTACCTGATGTCCAGCCTCTTCCCGGTCGCCGAGATCGAACTGGCCCGGCTGGGCCTGGCCCCGCTGGGCGACGAACCCCTCGACGTGGTGGTCGGCGGGCTCGGCCTCGGCTACACCGCCCGCACCGCCCTGGAGGACGCCCGGGTGCGCTCGGTGCTGGTGGTGGAGACGATCGAGGACGTCATCGACTGGCACCGCCGCCAACTGCTCCCCTTCGCCGCCGGCCTCGCCCCCGACCCGCGCACCCGGTTCGTCCGGGCGGACTTCTTCGCCGCCGTCGCCGACGGCACCGGCTTCGACCCGGACCAGCCCGGCCGCCGCTTCCACGCCGTGCTGCTCGACGTCGACCACTCCCCCCGGCACGTGCTGCACCCACGCCACGCCGCCTTCTACACCGCCGACGGCCTGCGCCGACTGGCCGACCTGCTGCTGCCCGACGGGGTCTTCGCGCTCTGGTCGGACGATCCGCCGGACGACGCGTTCGGCTCGGTCCTCGCCGAGGTGTTCCCGACCTGGCAGGCCCATGTCGTGACGTTCGCCAACCCGTTGACCGGGGGCGAGTCCGCCAACACGGTGTACGTCGCCCGGCGCTGACCCCCGCCGCCCGCCCGGCCCCGGGCCGCAGGCCGCTCCGCGACGTCGCCGGCTTCCCCGCCGTCACCTGACAACGCCGACCCGCCCGGCCCCGGAACCGGGCCACACCCGGCGGGTCGCCGGACCGGTCCGGCCGCGGAGGCATACCGCGGCACGGAACGGGAAGGCCGCCCGGTCGGTGCTGTCGGAGGAGGTCGAGATGCGGGCCATGCTCTTCGTCGTGGGTGTCGTCGGTGGCGCGCTCATCCTGCTCGGGCTGTTGTTGGAGGCGGTCCGCTGGCTGGTCGTCATCGGCCTGGTCGCGCTGCTCGTGGTGATCGTGCTGGCGTTCCTGCGCGGGCGGCAGTCGGTGCACCGGCACTCGGCGGGCCGCCGCTAGGCGGTCCTGCAGCGCCGGCGGTCGGGAGCCGCGTCCCCCAGCCAGCCCTGTGCGCCGGTGCCGACAGCAGCTCCCGGTCGCGTTTCGGACACCGCGTAACCCGGCTCGGGACTCGGGCGTCATACAGTCGTCGGGGATCGGCCACGTCGGGATTCCCGGCCCGTACGCCGTCCCACCCGCGCTCCCGGCCACCCCGGCCGACGGGCGCGACCGGGCCGGAGGCGGCCTCCCCCGCCCCACCTCCGATCGGAGCCACCATGATCCGTCACCGGGCACTCGCCGGAGCCACCGTCGGACTACTCGCCGCCGTCCTGGGCCTACCCGGTGCGGCCTTAGCCGGGCCACGCGGGACGGACACCCGGCTCTGCGCGATCCATCCGTTGCCGTTGCCGACCGGGGTGGCACTCGGCCGCGCCCAGGCGGTGGATCCGACCGGCCGCTTCGTCGCCGGGATCGGCAGCCGGGTCGTCGACGGGGTGTGGGAGCAGGTGCTGCTGCTGTGGCGGGGTGGCCGGGTCACCGCCGTCGACACCGCGCTGGCCGAGCAGGTGGTGGGCGTCAACGCGTCCGGCGTGGTGGTCGGCAACGCCTTCATCACCGCGAGACCGCAGCCCTGGCGCTACCAGGACGGTCGGCCGACCGACCTGGTCGTCCCGGGATCCGTCTCGGGCGCGTGGGTCACCGGCATCAACGGACGCGGCGACATCGTGGGGTTCGGCGCGGTGGAGGCCACCGAGAACGCGATCGTGCTGCGCTGGCCCGCGGACCGGCCCGGCGCGGTCGAGGTGGTCGACGTGCTGCCCGACGCGACCGCCACGGCGGTGCTGGACGACGGCACCATCCTCGGCTACGGCCGGGAGTCGCTCGGTGCGTCGTCGTACGTGGGTTGGATGCTCCGTCCCGACGGGCGGCTCACCCTGCTCACCATGCCCGGCCGGCGCAGTGCCTACGTGTCCGCGGCCCGGGGCGGCTGGGCGGTCGGCGGCGCGGGCGACGACGGGGAGGAGGGTTTCGCGCCGGTGCGGTGGGACCTGCGCACCGGCGCGACCACGATGCTCGACCCGACGGCGGGCTCGGTGGAGGGCGTGACCCCCGACGGGGTGGTGCTCGGCTCGTGGGCGGTGTGGCGCGACGGGCGGCTGACGCCGCTCCCTTCAGCCGACGACGTCAGCAGTCTCGGGTCCGAGGCGATCGCGGACAACGGTACGGTGGTCGGCTGGACCAACACCGGCCGGCTGACCCCGGCCCGCTGGACGGGCTGCTGACGGGCAGCCGGCCCGGCCTGCGCCCGGCGTCGCCGCCCGGCCGCGGGCCGTAGGGGCGGGCCATCGGGCGGGCCGCCCGATGGCTCGGTCCTGCGGGGTCAGACCCCGGAGGCCGCGAGGGCGGGCGACGGTCGCTCGTCGGTGCCGGGTCGGGCCACCGCCCGGTTGGGCAGCGACAGCCGGATGACCTTCCACCAGGCGGAGGCGACCTGCTTGGGCAGCGGACCGGTGGTGTACCTCAGGCCGTACCTGTCGAACAGCGCCCGCACCTGCGGGGCGATCTCCTGGTAGCGCTTGCTGGGCAGGTCGGGGAAGAGGTGGTGCTCGATCTGGAAGGACAGGTTGCCGGTCATGATGTGCATCAGCCGGCTGCCGCTGATGTTGGCCGAGCCGAGCATCTGCCGCAGGTACCACTCGCCCCGGGTCTCCCCCTCGATCGAGGTCTTGGCGAACGTCTCCACCCCGTTGGGGAAGTGCCCGCACATGATCACCGAGTGGCTCCACAGGTTGCGGAGCAGGTTCGCGGTGAAGGTGGCGGCCAGGGTGCTGAGGAAGGACGGACCGGACAGCAGCGGGTGGATGACGTAGTCCTTGAGCACCTGGCGGCGGATCTTCCGACCGACCGCGCGCAGCCGGGCCCGGAACTCGGGGGTCCTGTGCCGCCCCTTGCGCAGGTTACGGCCCAGCTCCAGGTCGTACGCGGCGATGCCGTACTCGAAGAAGCAGGCGTTGACGAAGTTCCACAGCGGCTGGCCGAGGTGCAGCGGGTACCACTTCTGGTCCTCGTCGACCCGCATGATGCCGTACCCGAGGTCGTTGTCCTTGCCGAGGACGTTGGTGTAGGTGTGGTGCAGCTGGTTGTGCGAGTGCTTCCACTGCTCGGCCGGCGAGACGTGGTCCCACTCCCAGGTGGTGGAGTGGATCTTCGGATCCCGCATGAAGTCGTACTGGCCGTGCAGGATGTTGTGGCCGATCTCCATGTTCTCCAGGATCTTGGCCACCGTGAGGCCGGCGGTGCCGATCACCCAGGCCGGGGGGAAGAGCGAGAAGAGCAGCACCGCCCGGCTGCCCATCTCCAGCGTCCGCTGGGTTTTGATCACCTTGCGGATGTACGTCGCGTCGCTCTCGCCCCGCTCGGCGAGCACCCGGTCCCGGATGGCGTCGAGTTCCTTGCCGAGCATCTCGATGTCCTCGGCGCTCAGGTGGGCGATCGGGTTGACGGGCTTGTGCTGGATGACGGTCACGTCCGGCCTCCTGGTCAGAGATCGATGTCGCAGGTACCGGCCGCCGCCGACACGCAGGTCTGGATGAGCACGCCGTCACCGGGAACGGCGGTGGTGACCTCGCCGGTGCGCAGGTCCCGCACCGCCCCCTGGCGCAGCGGCAGGACGCACCCGTAGCAGATGCCCATCCGGCAGCCGGACGGCATCAGCGCCCCGGCGGCCTCCCCGGCATCGAGGATCGGGGTGCCGCCGTCGGCGGCGAGGGTGACGCCGGACCGGGTGAAGGTGACGGTGCCGCCCTCGCCGGGGGCGACGACCGTCGGCCGGAACCGCTCGGTGTGCAGCCGGTCGGCGACGCCCGCCGCCGACCAGTGCTCCTGCACCGCGTCGAGCATCCCGACCGGGCCGCACGCCCAGGTCTGCCGGTCGAGGTGGTCGGGCACCAGGGTGGCCAGTTCGTCGACCCCGAGCAGGCCGTGCCGGTCGGTGTGCCGTTCGATCAGCCGGATCCCGCCCTGCCCGGCGAGCGCCCGCAGCCGCGCGCCGAACACCACGTCGTCGGGGGTCGGCGCGGAGTGCACCACGACCACGTCGGCCCGGGTGTGCGCCCCGGCGCGCAACATGCCCATCACCGGGGTGATGCCGCTGCCGGCGGTGAGGAACAGCACCCGGGCCGGGGCCGGGTCGGGCAGCACGAAGTCGCCGGTCGCCTGGTCGAGCTGGACGAGGGTGCCCACCCGGGTCCGGTGGACCAGGTGGTTGCTGACCCGGCCGTCCGGGATGGCCTTGACGGTGACGCTGATCAGGCCGTCGGGGTGGTCGGGGGCGGAGGTCACCGAGTAGGCCCGCCACTGCCGTACCCCGTCGACGTCGACGCCGAGGCGGACGTACTGGCCCGGGAGGTGGCCACGCCAGGCACGGCCGGGCCGGATGGTCAGGGTGGCCGCGTTCCGGGTCTCCGGGTCGACGGCGACGATCCGCCCCCGCAGGGCGGCCCCGGCGCGCAGCGGCGCGACCAGGTCGAGGTAGTCCTCCGGCAGCAACGGGGTGGTGACCGTCTCGGCCAGCCGGAGCAGCCGGTCCCGGACGGACGTCCTCGCCGGGGGACGCGGGACGATGGTGGTCATGACCCCAGAGTGCTCGCTCTTTCGCATAACATCTTGACCCAGGAGGGTGAATCGGAGGCGGTTTCTTGTTCGAAGGGAACAACATGTCGGAATCGGGGGCCGCCAGCCATCTGGGCGGCCGACTGGAACTCGACGCTCAGGTGGCCGAGCGGTTACGCGGTCGGCTGCCGATGGTGGCCGCGCACACCGTCACCACCATCACCGCCGAGGTGCCCGCCTACTCCGGCACCCTCACCGGCCAGATGCGCGAGAAGATCGAGAACGCGGTACGCATCGCCTTGGGCACCTTCCTCCAGCTCATCGAACGGGCCGGGGCGGCCGATCCGAGCACCCCGCTGAGCCGGGCGCTGGAGGCCGCGTACGCGCTGGGCGCCGGGGAGGCCCGGGTGGGCCGGAGCATGGACGCGCTGCTGGCCGCGTACCGGGTGGGGGCACGGGTGGCCTGGCGGGAGGTCTCCACCACCACGGTACGCAGCGGGCTCTCCGCCGAGACGGTGGCCGAGTTCGCCGAGCTGATGTTCGCCTACATCGACGAACTCTCCGCCGCCAGCGTCGCCGGGCACTCCGACGAGCTGGCCAACGTCGGCCGGGCCCGACGGCGGGACCTGGACCGGCTCACCCAGCAACTGCTCGCCGGTGAACCGGAGGAGGTGCTGCGGCGTAGCGCCGAGCGGGCCGAGTGGCCCCCGCCGCAGACGCTGACCGTCGCGGTGCTGCCCCGCAGCGGCCTGCGCGCGGTGCTCGCCGCCCTCAGTCCGCACACCCTGGAGAGCGGTGAGGAGCTGCCCGGGACGCGGTGGGCCGAGGAGGCGGCGCTGCTGCTCGTACCGGACATGCACGGGGGACGACGCCGGCAGCTCGCCGCGGTGCTGCACGGGCACCGCGCGGTCCTCGGGCCGGCCCGCCCCTGGATCGCGGTCGACCGGTCGTACCAGCGGGTGTTGAAGACGCTCGCCCTCGGGGTGGCGTCACCGGCGGACGGCCCGGCCCTGGACACCGAGCAGCACCTCGCCCGGCTGGTGCTGCACACCGATCCGGAGGCCCTGGCCGACCTGCGTACCCAGGTGCTCGCGCCGCTGGCCACCCTGGCCCCGGCGACCGCCGCGCGGCTGGCCGAGACGATGCGCTCCTGGCTGCTGCACCAGGGCCGCCGCGACGACGTCGCCGCCGACCTCTTCGTGCACCCGCAGACGGTCCGCTACCGGATGGGCCGGCTGCGCGAGCTGTACGGCGACCGGCTGCACGAGCCCGGCACCGTACTCGACCTGACCGTGGCGCTGGCCTTCCCGCCGCCCGACACCACGGACGACCACACCGACCGGTGACCGGCCGGCGGCCACACCCACCGGGGTCCGCCGCCGCCACCCCCGGGGAACGACCGCGCCGGCCCGCCCCGGGGAGAGGGCGGGCCGGCGGGAGGGGTCGGGTCAGTGCCGACGGCGGCCGTACGTGCCGGCCACGAGGGCGACACCGATGGCCGCGAAGGCCACCTGGATGAACAGCTCGATCCAGTCGATGCCGGCGGTCTCGTCGACGCCGAGCAGCGCGGCCACCAGGGTGCCGAGGATCGCGGCCACCACGCCGATGGCCAGGGTGAGCAGAATGGAGATCTTCTGCTTGCCCGGCACCACCAACCGGCCCAGCGCGCCGATGATCAGACCGATGATGATGGCGGTGAAGAAGCCCTGTACTTCCACGTCTGTCGTCCCTCCACGAGTCACTGTCGCCCTGGCTTGTGCCCGCGCCGGGCGGCCGGTGAAACGCGGAAGGGACGCTGCGGGCCGAATGTCACGCGACTGTCATGCGGCCGCGTGCCGACCGTCATCCCCGACGCCGGGCCGCTCCCCCGATGGTCCGGTCCAGCAGGTCGAACAGGGCCGTCCAGTGCCGCTCGGTGGCCCGCTCGTCGTACATCGCGCTGTCGGCCATCGTGAAACCGTGCGGTGCGCCGGCGTACACCTCGGAGCGGTACCTGACCCCGGCGGCGTCGAGCGCCCCCTCCAGCGCCGCGATGTGCTCACCGGTCATCGACTCGTCCCGGTCGGCGTGGGCGAAGTACAGCTCGCCGGTGACCGTGCCGACGCCCCGGTGCGGGCTGTCCGGCGCGTCGGTGACCACCCGGCCGGCGTGGAAGCTGGCCAGCGCCGCGATCCGGTCGGGGTGCGCCGCGATCGCGCGCAGCGCGTTGGTGCCGCCCATGCAGTACCCCACGATCCCCACCGGACCGGGCGTGACGTCGTCGCGGGCGGCGAGGTAGTCGAGGTAGGCCCCGGTGTCCCGGGCCACCAGCTCGGGGGTGAGCGCGGTGATCAGCGGCACGATCCGCCCGAACATCTCGCCGCGCCGCTGCGGGTCGGCCAGCTCGGTGAGGTCGAACCGCGGCACCCCGCCGGTCCGGTGGAACAGGTTCGGCACCAGCACCAGGTAGCCGCGCGCGGCGATCCGCCCGGCCATCTCGGCGAGCCGGGGCCGCAGCCCGAAGGCGTCCATGAAGAACAGTACCGCCGGGAACGGCCCGTCACCGTCCGGCCGGGCCAGGTACGCGTCGGCCGCGCCGTCGCTGGTCGGCACCTGCACCGTCGTCGGGTCCGCCATGGTGTCTCCTCACCCCGGGTGCCGGCGCACCCGTCGCGGGAACGCTACCCGGTGCCGGACCGGCCGGTGGACCGCGCGTGTCGTCCGGCGCAGCGGAGGAGGTACCCCGGGCGGGCGGACGGCGGGGCGTCGCTGTCACGGATCGGGGATCCCGTCGGTCGTCAGGGTGCGGGGCGGCGCGACCGCCAGGGACCGACAGGGAGAGTGGACCGACCATGAAGATCGTCGTCATCGGGGGCAGCGGACTCATCGGCAGCAGGCTGGTGGCGCTGCTCGACCGGCAGGGGCACCGGGCGGTGCCGGCCTCACCGCGTACCGGTGTCGACACGCTCACCGGGGTGGGGGTGGCCGAGGCGCTCGACGGCGCCGACGTCGTGGTGGACGTGTCGAACTCGCCGTCGTTCGAGGAGACGGCCGTGCTGAGGTTCTTCGAGACCTCCACCCGTACCCTGCTCGCGGCGGAGGCGAAGGCCGGCGTACGGCACCACGTGGCGCTGTCGATCGTCGGCGTCGACCGCATCCCGGACAGCGGGTACATGCGGGCCAAGGTGGCACAGGAGGCGTTGATCTCCGGGGCGGACGTCCCGTGGACGGTGGTCCGGGCCACCCAGTTCTTCGAGTTCGTGCCGGCCATCGTCGACGCGGCCGTGGTGGGCGACGAGGTACGCCTGCCACCGGCGCTGATCCAGCCGCTCGCCGCCGACGACGTGGTGACGGCGCTGGCCGGGATCGCCGTCGGCGTGCCGGTGGACGGGATCGTGGAACTGGCCGGTCCGCAGCGGTTCCGCCTGGACGAGCTGGGCCGGGAGACGCTGGCCGCCGCCGGTGATCCACGGCAGGTGGTCACCGACGGGCAGGGCCGCTACTTCGGGGCGCTGCTGGCGGAGAAGTCGCTGGTCCCGCTCGGCGACGACGCCCGTACCGGTGACACCCGGCTGGCCGACTGGCGGGGGCGCTGACCCTGCGCTCGGGGGCGTCGTCGGCCGGGGCCGGGGCCGCGTGGCGCACCGCCTACGGTAGGCACATGACGACCGGGTACGGGACCGCCGCCGACGACGGGCCGTCGACCGTCGCGGCGGCGGACCTGGCCGCGTTCCTCGACGTCCGGCCCCGGCTGTTCGGGTTGGCGTACCGGATGCTGGGCAGCGTCGTGGAGGCCGAGGACGTGGTGCAGGACGCGTGGTTGCGCTGGCAGGGCACCGACCGCAGCGTCGTGCGCAACCCGGCGGCCTTCCTGACCACCACGACCACCCGGCTGGCGGTGAACGCGGCCACCTCGGCGCGGGCCACCCGGGAGACGTACGTGGGGCCGTGGCTGCCCGAACCGGTGGACACCAGCGCCGATCCGACCCTCGGCGCGGAACGCGCGGCGGCGCTGGACGTCGCGGTGCTGCTGCTGTTGGAGCGGCTGGCCCCCGCCGAACGGGCCGCCTACGTGCTGCGCGAGGCGTTCGACTATCCGTACCGGGAGATCGCCGAACTGCTCGGCACGTCGGAGCCGAACGCCCGGCAGCTGGCCAGCCGGGCGCGGCGGCACCTCACCGTCGAGGGTTCCGCGCCCGCCCCGCCGGCCCGGCGGCGGCAGGTGGCCGAGGCGTTCCTCGCCGCGGCCCGCGACGGCGACCTGGCCACCCTGGAGCGGCTGCTCACCGCCGACGTGGTGGCCCGCGCCGACGGTGGTGGCCGGGTGCACGCGTCCCGCCGGGACGTGTGCGGGGTGGCCCGGGTGACGAACTTCCTGGACAACGTGCGGCGCAAGTACTGGCGGGGGACGACGATCGAGCTGATCGAGGTCAACGGCGGCCCGGGCCTGCTGGTCGCCACCGACCGCCCGGTCACCCTGATCACGCTGGACACCTCGGTGCGGGGCGTCGAACGGCTGCTGCTGGTGGTCAACCCGGACAAGCTGGGTCGCCTGCCGGCCCGGCGCTGACCGGCGATGTCGCCCACCGTTCACGGGACGCGGACTGGACCAAGACTTCGACTTGCATCTATACATATCGCAGGAGTCCGCATCTCACCCGGACGGAGCACCATGAACCGACGCCTGCGCGCCGCCACGACCATCCTCGTCGCGGCCCTCGCCACCACCGGCCCCGCCCACCCCGCGGTGGCCGCCGGCTACTCCGCCCCGCTGACCACCGCCGTGGCCGGCCTCGCCGTCGCCGCCGAGAACCGCACCGGTTACAGCCGGGACCTCTTCCCGCACTGGATCGACGCCGACGGCGACGGCTGCACCACCCGCAACGAGGTGCTGCTCGCCGAGGCGGTCAGCGCGCCCACCGTCACCGGCGCCTGCACGCTGACCGGCGGACGCTGGTACTCCTACTACGACGACGCCTACTGGACCGCCACCGGCGACCTCGACATCGACCACATGGTGCCGCTCGCCGAGGCGTGGGACTCCGGAGCACGCACCTGGAGCACCAGCCGCCGCCAGGCGTACGCCAACGACCTCGGCGACAGCCGGGCGCTGGCCGCCGTCACCGACAACGTCAACCAGGCCAAGAGCGACCAGGACCCGGCCGGCTGGCTGCCGCCGTACGCCGCCGCCCGGTGCCGGTACGTCACCGAGTGGGTCGCCGTCAAGATCCGCTGGCGGCTCACCGTCGACAGCGCCGAGAAGAGCGCCCTGACCGGCCTGGCCGGCGATTGCCCGAACGCCACCGTCTCGGTCACCTACGCCTACTGAGGGGCGGGGCGACGGGGCGGCTTCGGGCCGGACGACGCCGACGACGGGCCGGACGACGCCGCTGTCGGGCTGGTCGTCGCCGACGACGGGCACGAGCGTGGCGTACTCGCCGGGAGTGCCGGTCGGCACCCCGCCGTCCGCTCCTCGGGTCGGTCACACGTCGGTGATCCGCAGGCCCGCGTGCGCCCGGTAGCGCCGGTTGACCGAGATGAGGTTGGCGGTGAACGCCTCCACCTGGTGCGCGTTGCGCAGCCGTCCGCCGTAGACACCCCGGACGCCCGGGATCGTGGCGGCGAGTTCCCGGACCACGTCGGTGGCCTCGCGGTCGTCGCCGAGCACCAGCACGTCGGTGTCGACCGTGTCCAGGTCCGGGTCCTCCAGGAGTACGGCCGAGACGTGGTGGAACGCGGCCACCACCCGCGAACCGGTCAGGATCGCGGCGGCCTGCTGGGCGGCGGAACCCTCGTCGACGGCCAGGGCGTAGGCGCCCTGCTGATCGAAGCCGAGCGGGTTCACGCAGTCGACCACGATCTTCCCGGCCAGCACCGGGGCGAGCGCGGTGAGCAGCTCGGCGTGCCCGTCCCACGGCACGGCGACCAGCACGATGTCGCCCGCGGCGGCGGCCTCGGCATTCGAGCCGCCCCGGATCCGACCGGGCAGCGCGGCGGCCGTCCGCCCCGCCCGCTCGGCGTCCCGCGACCCCAGCACGACGTCCAGCCCGGCCGCGGCGAACCGCCGGGCCAGTCCCCGCCCCTGCGGCCCCGTCCCCCCGAGCACGCCGACCGTCCGGCCCCGCAGTCCGTCACTCACATCGATCTCCTTCTCATCTCGCCCCCACCCCGCCCCCTCACCTCCACCCCCGGGTCCGCCCCGATGATCAGGATGTTCAAGGGAAACGCCAGGATCGATCTTCAGAGTGGCGCGAACCTCATGATCACCGGGGCGGACCGACGGGGCCGGGAGCAGGTGGGGGGTGGGGGTCAGGGGTGGGGTTGGTAGAGGGTCAGGGGGTTGCCGGCGGGGTCGGTGACCAGGGCACGTCGTTCGTGCGGGCCGGTCACCGGGTCGGTGGCGGTGGCGCCGGCGGCGACCAGGCGGGCGAGGCAGGCGTCCAGGTCGTCGACCTGGATGCTGAGCACGGTGCGGCCGGCGACGGGTTGCTGGGTGGCGTCGGCCAGGCCCAGGGTCACCGTGCCGTCGGTGACGGCGGCGTACCGGTCGCCGTCGCGGAACCGCACGGTGAGCCCGAGCGCGGTGTAGAAGGCGAGCTGGACGTCCAGGTCGGCGGCGGGGACGATCACGTGACCGATCCTCATGGCCGGAACCTCGGCATCACCTCGCGGGCGAACCGCTCCACGATCTCCATGGACCGTTCGATCGGCAGGCCGAGCCACTGGGCGCGGAACACGAAGTGGTTGTAGCCGGCGTCGGCGAAGTCCCGGATCCTGGCGGCGATGTCGTCGGGCGAGCCGAAGAAGAGCGCCTTCTCCTTGATCGCGTCCCACTGCGACTCGAAGAAGTCCATGCCGTACTGGACGTACTCGCCGTAGGAGCGTTTCACCGCGTCACCGGCGACGGCGAACGCGGCGTCGGCGGAGTCGGCCACGCAGAGGTCGCGGTGGATCGGGAAGACCGCGTCCCGTTCGTCGAAGCCGGCGGCCCGCCGCTGCTCGCGGTAGTCGGCCAGGTTGCCGACGGCCCAGTTGCGGCGCACGTTGGACGGGGCCAGCCAGGGCAGCCCCTGCCGGGCGATCCGGGCGATGCCGGTCGGGCCGTTGGCGCCCACCCAGACCGGCGGGTGCGGCCGCTGCACCGGCAGCACGCTGCACCGCACCCCGTCCAGGGTGAAGTGCCTGCCCTGGTGGTGCACCGGCTCCCCGGTCCACAGCTGCTGCATCACCGAAAGCGACTCGTTCATCCGGGACACCCGGGTCCGCCGTTCGATGCCGAACGAGGCGAACTCGACGTCCCGGTAGCCGGAGCCGATGCCGAGGACGAACCGGCCGCCGGACATCTGGTCGATGGTGGCGATCTCCTCGGCCCAGTGCACCGGGTGGCCCAGCGGCAGGATGAGGATGCCGGTGCCGAGCTGCATCGTCCCGGAGTGGTCGACGAGCCGGCTCAGCAGCGGCAGCGGCTGCGGGGTGCGCAGCGACGACAGGTAGTGGTGGATGCCGAAGACCGAGTCGTAGCCCAGGTCCCTGACGTGCTGGACGTACTCGACGGTCTCACCGATGCGGCGGCCCAGGTCGTCGCCGGGGGCGTACTGGTGGTCGAGCAGGATGCCGAACTTCACGCCGGTCGCCTACTCTTCCCGCGAGCGGCTGTCGCTGAGCCGGAAGTACGGGGCGACCAGCCGGTCCCGGTCGGCCAGCGCCTGCCCGATGCCCTTCTCCCGGCGCTCCTTGAGGAAGTTCCAGTCGCCGTCGGCGAAGCTGACGTTGGTGGCCCAGCCGTGCCCGACCCAGCCGGTCATCGCCCCGAGCCCCTTGCCGCGCGCCTCCATCACCACCTGCATCATCGACTTGCCCATCATCAGCGAGTCCAGCGGCATCACCGCGATCGCGTCGGCGTAGTCGTCGACCCACTTCTGGAGTTCGTCGCGGGGTACGACCTTGGTGACCAGACCCTTGCGTTCGCCCTCCTCGGCGCCGATCGCCCGCATGGTGAGCATGACGTCCTTCATCGTGGTCAGGCCGACCTTCTCGATCCAGTGGTACATGTCCTGCGGGGCGGGGCCGAGGTACCGGAACGCCGGGTGGGTGAACCGGGCGTCCGGGGAGGCGATGACGATGTCGGCGGAGAGCGCGATCTGGAAGTGGCCGCCGTAGCAGTAGCCCTGCACCTGGCAGATGGTCGCCTTCAGCGACTCGATGATCGGCCGGGTGAAACCGGAGCTGAGCACGTTGCGGTCGGGCAGGATGCGCTGCCGCTGGGCGGGTCGCCGTCGGGACGCCTTGTCGGTGCCGGCCCGGTAGCCGATGTAGTGGCCGAGTTCGGCGGCGTCCGCGCCGGTGCCGAAGTGCTCCCCCTCCCCGGTGAACACGATGACCTTGACCCGGTCGTCGGTCTCGGCCTCCTTCACCAGGTCACCGACCCGTTCGAAGGCGGCCACCGGGATGGCGTTGAGCCGCTCGGGACGGTCAAAGGTGATCGTGGCGACGGCCCGTTCCTCGTCCACGTCGTACCGAACGTACTTCGCCAGGACCTCGGGGTCGACCTCCATGTTCTCGACATCCCACTGGTTCTCCAGCAGTTCGGCTTCGGTCTTCTTCACGGCGGGTTCCTTAGGTCAGGTGGTGGTACGGAAGGCGGGGATCACCTCGGTGGCGAACAGCCGCAGCGAGGCACGCAGCTTGTCGGTCGGCATGCCGAGCCACCCGGGCCGGAAGATCAGGTGGTCGAAACCCAGGTCCCGCAGGGCGGAGATCCGCTCGACGAGGAACTCGGGCGAGCCCAGCAGCAGGGTGTTGCGGACCAGGTCGTCGAACCGGTCCCGCTGCCAGCGCAGCGCCGGGTACTCGGCGTAGGTCGAGTACTCGACCCGGGCGTGCGGCAACGCCTCCGCGACGGCCTGTTCCGTGCTCGGCGCGCAGTACAGCTCGACGCCGACGGGCCGCTGCACCGTCGCCGGATCCCGGCCGTACTCGGCCAGCGCCTCGTTGTAGACGGCCAGGTGTTCGGGCAGGAAGCGACGGCTCGGGGAGTTGCCCGGCGCGTACCAGGCGTCGCCGAGCCGGGCGGCCCGACGGACGGCCTTCCTGCCACCGGCGCCGATCCAGATCGGCGGCCCGCCAGGGGTCAGCGGCGGGATGCCGATGGTGGCGTCGACCTGCGGATAGAACTCGCCGTCGTGGGTCACCGGCTTTCCGCTCCACAGCGCCCGGATCAGTCGCAGGCTCTCGTCGAAACGGCGGAACCGGGTCTCCGGGTCGACGCCGAAGGCGGCGAACTCGTTCTCCCGGTAGCCCGCCCCGACGCCGAGCACCACCCGTCCGCCGGAGAGGTGGTCCAGGGTGGCGAACTCCTCGGCGACGTGCACCGGATGGAACATCGGCAGCAGGAGGATCCCGGTGCCGAGCAGCATCTCCCCCGAACGCGGGATCAGGCTCGCCAGCATCGAGATCGGCTGCGGGGTGGCCAGGTTGGACTGGAAGTGGTTGATCGTCCAGACCGAGTCGTAGCCCAGCTCGGCGGCGAGTTCGACGGTGCCGAACAGGTCGTCGAGGTGCCTGCCGAGGTCGTCGCCGGGCGGGTACTGGTGCGACGCCATGATGCCGAACCTCATCGACCTTCGCCTCCCTGTGACAGGGCCGCCGTGCGGCTGATCCCGCCCGCCTCCGGCAGGGGGGCCGCTACGCGGCTGATCTCGCCCGCCTCCGGCAGGGGGGCCGCGGTGCGGCTGATCTTGCCGGTGGCGCTGCGTTCCAGGGCGGGCACGAACTCGATCCGCCGGGGGGCCTTGAAGTGGGCCAGCCGTTCCCGGGCGTACGCGACGAGCTGCCCGGCCAGGTCGGTGTCGGAGACCGCACCGTCGGCCGCCCGGACCACGAGCGCCACCGGGATCTCCCCCAGCCGGTCGTCCGGCCGGCCGAGCACCCGGACGTCCCGCACGAGCGGATGTCCGCGCAGTGCGTCCTCGATCTCCTCGGGCCAGACCTGGAAACCGCCGCACTTGATCATGTCCCGCTTGCGGCCCACCAGGAAGAGCACCCCGTCGGCGTCGACGTAGCCCATGTCACCGGTGTGCACCCAGCCGTCGCGGACCAGCTCGGCCGACGCCGCGACGTCGTCGACGTACCCTCTGGTCAACGCGGAGCGGACCACCACCTCGCCCTGCGCGCCGGACGGCAGCGCGGTGCCGGCGTCGTCGCGGATCTCCAGCTCGACGCCCGGGTAGACCCGGCCGGCGGAGCCCGGCTTCCACCGCCCGGTCTTCATGTCCCGACCCGTCCAGCCGGCGATGTGCCCGGCCTCGGTCGAGCCGTAGTTGACCAGGATCGGCACCCGGTAGCGCTGCTCGAACGCGCGCCGCACCGGCCAGGAGATCGCCTGCCCGGCCACCAGGACGGACCGGACCCCGGCGAACGGCAGGTCCCGCTCGGCGTGCACGATGTCGAAGACCATGGTGGGCAGCAGGAAGAGGTTGTCGAAACCGAACCGCCCCATCAGGTCGGCGAGCCGGTCGACGCCGAAGCGTTCCCAGACCACCGCCGGACGGCCGACGAAGTACGCGAACAGCAGCGCGTGCTGGCCGCCGCTGTGGAACAGCGGCAGGGCGATCAGGTTGGGGCGGGCGTCGTGGGCGGCGCTTCCCTCGGCCCCGGTGCCGGTGGTGACCCGGGCCAGCCGCAGCAGCGACTCCCGCGTCCCGCCGTGGGTGACGCTGACCGCCTTCGGCCGCCCGGTCGTGCCTCCGGTGAACAGGATGCAGGCCTCGGCCTCCGGCGCGACGTCGACCCCGGCGACCCGGATCTCCCGCCGCCACGGCAGCGTCGGCACGCCGGCCGGCGACGCCTCCGCGACGCAGCGGACCGGGACCGGGGCGGCGACGTCGCCCGCCCCGGTGTCGTCGTCGGCGGTGTCCGCACCGGCGTCCCGGGCGGCAGGGTCCACGGTGCCGCCCCCGGCGGCAGCGTCCACGGTGCCGCCCCCGGCGGCGAGAAACGCGGCGACCACGTCCGGGCGGCGGTCGTCGACCAGCAGCAGCCGGGGCGCGGTCTTCGCCACCGACTCGGCCAGTTCGGCGGCGTTGTAGAGGCTGCTGACGGTGACCGGCACCGCGCCGACCTTCCAGGCCCCGAAGAGCAGGAACACGATCTCGGGACCGTTGGTCAGGTAGCAGGCGACCCGGTCGCCGGGGCCGATCCCCTCGGCCCGCAGCGCGGCGGCGACGCCCCCGGCGAGCAGGTCGATCTGGTCGAAGGTCCACCACCGGCCGTCCTCGCCGTACAGGCCCGGCAGGTCGCCCCGGTCGGCCCGCCGCCCCTCCAGGACGCCGACCAGGTTGCCCGCACCCGCTGGGCCACCGGCGTCCACCGGGCGGCCCGCGTCCACCGGGCGGCCGGCGCTCACCGGGTCACCCCGGGCGCGGTCGTGGCGAGCCTCGGGATGACCTCCGCGCCGAAGCGGGCGAGCTGTTCCATCGCCTCCTGCTGGCTCGCGCCGACGAACTGGTGCCGCAGCGAGACCTCGGTGATGCCCAGCTCGGTCTCCCAGCGGCGCAGCTTGGCGACGATCTCGTCGGCCGAGCCGACCAGGCAGTCCTCGGCGAGGTACCGGTCGAGGTCGAGGGACTGCGCGTCGTCCCAGGACTTGTAGCCGGCGTACTGCCGTTCCAGGTGCGGGCGGACGGCCGCGACGGCCGCCGGGAAGCTGTCGCCGAGGTACGCCTCGCGGCTCATCGGGTACTCCCGCCGCAGGGGGAAGCCGCGCTCGGCCAGGTCGGCCCGGTAGATGCCGAGCAGTCGGGCCAGCTCGGCGTCGTCGCCCTTGGGGCCGATCAGCCAGGGGGCGTCCAGCCGGGCGGCGCGTCGGACGGCCGGTTCGGCGAACGCGCCGATCCACAGTGGTGGGCCGCCGGGCTGGACCGGGCGCAGCGCCAGGGACGCGCCGGGCACCTCGCCCCAGCTGCCGGCGACGTCGACCGTCTCGCCGTTCCACAGGGAGCGCAGGATCGGCACGTACTCGCGCAGTCGCCGCAGCCGGTCCTCCCAGGCGACGCCGAACGCGGTGGTCTCCCGGCGGCGGTAGCCGGCGCCGATGCCGACGGTCAGCCGGCCACCGCAGAGCACGTCGAGCGAGGCCAGTTCCTCGGCGAGCGCGACCGGGTTCAGCAGGGGGGCCAGCAGGACCCCGAATCCGAGCCGGACCCGGGAGGTGGCGTGGGCGAGGTAGCCGGCCAGCGGGATCGGCTGGACGAACGCCGACCGGGCCAGGTAGTGGTGGCCGAGGTAGACGGCGTGGAAGCCGGCCGCCTCGGCGGCGGCGGCCTGGGCCAGCACGCCGTCGACGCCCTCGGTGGCCGACGCCGACGGGTCGAACTGGGCGCTCAGGAAGCAGCTGATCTTCACCCGGCGACCGCCTCGGGAGTGGGCACGCTGGCGGCGACGCGCTGCTGGGCACGGAAGTGCGGGATGACCTTGTCGGCGAACTCCTCCATCGAGCGCAGCGCGGCCCTGCGGTCCAGCGACGGGATCCGCAGCCAGCCGATGTAGTGGTTGATGCCGAGCTGCTCGCGCAGCATCTCGATGGTGTCGATGACGCGCTGGGCGGAGCCGAAGTTGCCGCCGTGGGTGAGCGTCTGCTCCAGGGTCAGCAGTTCGATGTTCTTGGCGACGGCCGCGTAGTAGGCCCGTTCCTTGGCGATGGCGTCCTCCGAGCCGGGGATGACCTTGCCGACGGACTTGTAGTAGTTCATCGCCGCCTGGGCCGCCGCGCGCAGGCCCTCCTCGCCGTCGCCGCACCAGACCTGCTGCATGAAGGGCAGGTCGTAGGTGGAGATGTCGAAGCCGTTCTCCCGCATGCTCTGCCGGTAGAGGTCGAAGTTCTTCTGCATGATGCCCAACGGCGTGAAGTTCGGTGAGGTGATGATCGACTCGCCGGCCGCGCCCCGTTCCCGGAAGCTGTCCGGGGACACCGTGCCCTGGAGGATGGGCGGCCCGCCGGGCGTGTACGGCCTCGGGTAGGTGGTCACGTCGTCGTAGTGGAAGATCTCGCCGTGGTAGGAGAACCTCTCCTGTGACAGCGCCAGCCGGAGGATCTCCAGCGTCTCCTGGTAGCGCTGCTTGGACTCCTCCAGCGGGACGCCGAAGCCGGCGAACTCGGCGGGCTGGTAGCCGCGTCCGACGCCGATCGAGACCCGTCCGCCGCTGAGCACGTCGAGGGCGGCGATGTCCTCGGCCAGCCGGAGGGGATGGTGCAGCGGCAGCACCAGGACGGCGGTGCCGATGGTGATCTGCCGGGTCCGTTCGGCGACGGCCATGCCGAAGTTCACCGGGCTGCCGAGGATGCCGTACGTCGAGAAGTGGTGTTCGGCAAGCCAGATCGAGTCGAAGCCCAGCTCGTCGGCCAGCTGGATCTCGTCGAGGGTCTCCCGGAGCACCTGGTGGTCCGATGCGCCGTCGGCCACCGGGAACAGGTTCATGATTCCGAACTTCACGGCCTTCTCCTCATTTATTCCGACCAGACGGTATGTTACTGCCCGGGTTGCTGCCCGGCAAGACTTCCGCAGGTCAGCCGCGTGCTGCCAGACGTGACCGGATGCGCAGTTCCCCGGTCCGTCGGCGGTGCCACGAGCCCCGCCCGCACCGGGCGTCGAGCACGAACGCCCGGCGCAGGAACAGGTGCGGATCCGCCTCCATGGTGATGCCCATCCCGCCGTGGACCTGGATGCACCGCTCGGCGGCGAAGACCGCCGCCTGCCCGGCCGCCGCCTTGGCCGCGTGCACCTGGATCCCGGCGTCCGGACGACCGGTGTCGACCGCCCACGCCGCGTACAGGGTCAGGTCCCAGGCCGCCTTGCGGGCGGTGGCCGCCTCCGCGAGCGGGAACGCGACCCCCTGGAACTCGCCGATCACCCGACCGAACTGCCGCCGGGTCCGGGCCTGCTCGGCGGCCAGGTCCACCGCCCCCTGCGCCACCCCGCACAGCTCGGCCGCCACCACCAGCGCGGCCCGCAGCGGGCCGGCCCCGGCGGGCTGCGTCCGCTCGGGCGCGGCCACCGTCAGGTCCGCCAACGGCACCGACGGGTCCACCGACTGCCGCACGGTGACCCGGACCGGGTCGGCGAACCACACCCCGGCCGGGCCGAGCGCGACCACGCCGTCGGCCTGCGCCGCGTACGGCACCAGGGTCCGCACCAGCGGATCCGACGGCACCCGGTCGGCCCAGCCGGAGCCGCCCGGCACGTCGACCGCGCAGGTGAGCACCCGGCGACCGTCGAGCACCTCGTCCGGCAGTGGACCGGTACGTCGCTCGTCGCCGCAGAGCAGCTGGACGGCCGCCGCGTGCGCCGGGAACCGGCTCGGCACCAGCCGTTCGCCGAGCGCCTCGACGGCGACCAGCAGGTCGATCAGGCTCGACCCGATGCCTCCGGCCGACTCGGGCACCCCGAGCAGCCCGAAGTCGCGCAGCAGGGGTCCGTCCCCGGCCGGGGCCTGCCACCGGCCCGACAGCGCCGCGCGGGCGGTGCCCCGGTCGGCGTCCGCGAGCGCGCCCACGGTCCGGCCGATCTCCTGCTGCTCCTCGGTGAATGTCGCGCGCACGGGACCACTTCCGCTCAGCGTGAGCGGGGCAGGCTCAGCACCCGCTCCGCGAGAATCGACTTCTGGACTTCCTCGGTGCCGCCCTCGATGGTGTGGGCGCGGGCGCGCAGGTAACGGCGCATCCGGGCGGCCGCGCCGTCGCCGTCGACCAGCACCCCGCCGGCCTCGTCGAGCTGCACGGCGAGCCGGTTGGCGTTCTGCACCACCCGGGCCCACAGGCTCTTGAGCGCCGAGGTCTCCGGCCCCGGCACCCCGCCGGCCCGGCTCTCGCCGAGCATCCGCATCGACCCGATCCGGACCGCCTCGGCGTCACACTGCAACGCGCCCACCGCGTCGACGAACGCGCTGTCGTCGGCCACCCCCCGGTCGACCGCGACGTCGACCAGCCGGTCGACCGCCTGGCGGGCCCAGACCCACAGGTTCAGCGCCATGCTGCCGCGTTCGAACGCGAGGGTGGTGAGCGCGACGGTCCAGCCGTCGCCGACCCCGCCGAGCACGCCGTCGTCGGCGACGAACACGTCGTCGAGGAACATCTCGTTGAACTCGGTGTCCCCGTTGATCATCACCAGCGACCGGACAGTGAAACCGTCCATCGGCGCGAGGAAGTAGGTGATGCCCCGGTGCTTCGGCGCGGCGGCGTCGGTACGCGCCAGCAGCAGGCACTTCGACGCGTTGTGCGCGTTCGAGGTCCAGATCTTGGCCCCGTTGATCCGCCAGCCGCCGTCGACCCGGGTCGCCGCCGTGGTCAGGCTCGCCAGGTCCGAACCGGAGCCGGGCTCGCTGAAGCCCTGGCACCAGTATTCGTCGCCGCGCAGGATGCCGGGCAGGTGCCGGGCCTGCTGCTCCTGGGTGCCGTGCGCGATGATCGTCGGCCCGGCCAGCATCATGCCCACCCCGTTGAGCGGGTACGGCGCACCGCGGACCGCGGCCTCCTCGTTGAAGACGGCCTGGGCCAGCGCGTCCATCCCCCGGCCGCCGTGCGCCGCCGGCCAGGACAGCCCGGCCCAGTTGCCGGCGCAGAGCCGGTCCTGCCACACCCGGGACCAGTGCTCGCGCTCGTCCTGGGTCAGCTCCTCCTGGTCGGGCACGTCGGCCAGCGCCCCGTCGAGCCACCTGCCCACCTCGCGCCGGAACGCCAGATCGGTGTCGCTGTCAGCGAAGTCCATGCCCACCCCCCTGCGGGTCGTCGGTGTCGCCGGTCATGCGCCGGTCTCCCCGGCGGGCACGAGCCGGGCCTTGTAGAGCTTGCCGTTCGGGTCGCGGGGCAGCGCGTCGCGCACGACGTAGGACTGCGGACGCTTCGGCTTGGCCAGCCGCTCGGTGAGGTACCGGCGCAGCTGCGCGACGGCCGTGTCCGGGTCGGGTGCGGCGTCGGTGAGCACGACGTGCGCCTGGGGCACCTCGCCGAACTCCGGGTCGAGCACCCCGACGACGCCGACGTCGGCGACCCAGTCGTGGCCGATCAGCGCCGCCTCGATCTCGGCCGGGTAGACGTTGACCCCGCCGACCAGGATCAGTTCGGCCGCGCGGCCGGTGATGTAGAGGAAGCCGTCGGCGTCGACGTGGCCGACGTCCCAGACGGTCAGCAGGCCGTCGCGGCGCGCGCCGTCGGTCTTGCCGGGGTCGTTGTGGTACTCGATCCGGTCGTCGCCCTGGCGCATGTAGACGATGCCGGTCTGCCCGACGGGCACCTCGTTGCCCAGCTCGTCGAGGATGCGCAGGGTGGAGATCGAGGCCGGTCGACCGACCGTGCCCGGGTGGGCCAGCCACTCGTGGGGCCGCGCGACGGTGGTGCCGACCTCGGTCGAGCCGTAGTACTCGTAGACCACCGGGCCGAACCAGTCGAGGATGCGCTGCTTGACCTCGCGGGGGCAGGGCGCGGCGCCGTGCAGCACGTAGCGCAGCGAGGAGATGTCGTAGCCGGCGCGGACCGCCTCGGGCAGTTGCAGCAGTCGGTAGAAGTGGGTCGGCACCATGCTGGTCCCGGTGACCCGGCGCTGCTGGACCCGGCGCAGGAAGCCCTCCGGCGTCCAGCCGTCCATCAGCACCATGGTGCCGCCGGCGTGCAGCGCGCCCATCGCCGGGGTGATGTTGGCCGAGTGGTACATCGGTGCCGACACCAGCCAGGACGCGAACGCGTCGCGTTCCATGCCGAACTCGCGGAACAGCCAGACGTAGGTCAGCGCGCCGGTGTCCGCGTCGACGCCGCTGAGCGGGCGCTTGACCCCCTTCGGCCGGCCGGTGGTGCCCGAGGTGTACATCATCAGCGAACCGGCCGGGGTCTGCTCCGGGCTGGTCGCGGGCATCCCGGCGGTGAGCGCCGACAGCGGTCGGGCCCGGTCGGTGCCGGGCGTCCCGTCGACGAAGACCTGGATGCCGGGCACCGCCGCGGCGGCGTCCACCACGACGTCCTCGACCCGGGTGGAGCCGACCACCACCCGGGCTTCGCTGTCGGCGAGGACGTAGCCGACCTCGGGCGCGGTGAGGTGGTAGTTGAGGGTCACCAGGTAGAGCCCGGACTGCATCGCCGCGAGATAGAGCGCGACCAGGCCGGGGCTGTTGGTCATCACCGCCGCGACCGTGTCGCCGGGCCGCAGGCCCGCGTGCGTACGCAGTCCGTGCGAGAGCCGGTTCACCTCGGCGAACAGGTCACCGTACGAGATCCGCCGGTCGTCGGCGGTCACGATCGCGCACAGGTCCGGTTCCGCGGCTGCCCAGAGCCGGAACCCGGTCCGCTCCTCGCTCATCGGACTCCTTGAGCTAGATTCCGACCATCCGGTATGTTGGTGTCCCACAGTAAGGGAGCCGTCCGACGATGTCCAGACCCGTGAGCGACGCCCACGCCACCGCCTGGCGGACCCGTCAGGTGCCGGTCCCCGCCCAGGTCGTCGACGGTGTCTGGGCCGTCCCGGTGCCGCTGCACGGCAGCGCCCTGCGGTCCATCACCGTCTTCCTGATCACCACCGGCGACGGCCCGGTCCTCGTCGACGCCGGCTACGACCACCCGAGCTGCTGGGCGTCCTTCCAGCGGTCGGTGGCGTCCATCGGCCAGCGGGTCGACGCCGTCCGGGCGGTCCTGCTCACCCACAACCACCCGGACCACGTCGGTTTCGCCGACCGGGTACGCGCCGCCTCCGGAGCCCGGGTGGTGATGGGCCACGCCGACGACTTCACCACCATGCACCGACGGCGCGGCACCTTCCTCGAGCAGTTGCGCACCGCGCTCGACCTGACCGGCGCCCCGCCCGACGTCGTCGCCGCCATGTACGCCGACGCGGTCGCCGTCGCCGCGCACCCGGAGGACCTGCGGCTCGACACGGCGCTGACCGGCGAGACCGAGTTCCACTTCGGCGACGTCACCATCCGTGCCCTGCCCGCCCCCGGGCACACCTACGGGCACACCGTCTACCTCGACAGCCGGGGACTGGTCTTCACCGGCGACACCATGATGGCCGAGGGACCGACCCAGCTCGCCATCGTCAGCCGCCCCGCGGACGACCCGGCCGCCGACCTGTTCCGGACCCTGGCCCGCCTGCGCGACCTCGGGGCCACCATCGCCTGCCCGGCCCACCAGTTCCCCTACCGGGACGTCGCCGCCCGGGCCGAGGCGCTCGCGGCGTTCCACCACGACGAGGTGGCGACCGTCCGCGGCCTGACCGGCGACGGCGTCACCGCGTGGGACCTCGCCCGACGGATGCCCTGGAAGAAGCCGTGGGACGAGCTGGGTCGCGGCACCCGGCGGTTCGCCCTCGTGCACGCCCTGGCCCTGCTGCGCCACGTCACCGCCGATCGGTGACACCGGGGCGGCCCGCCCGGCGCGGCGTCAGTCGCGGCGGGCGTCGTCGTACGTCCAGTCCGGACGCAGCGTCGACCGCAGCTCCCGCAGGGACCGCTTGAGCACCTTCCCCGACGGGTTGGTGGGGAACTCCGGCACCAGGTAGATCTCCTTCGGCACCTTGAACCGCCCGAGCCGCTGCCGGGCGTGCCCCACCAGCGCCTCGGGCGTCAGGCCCGGCCGGGCGACCACGAAGGCGGCCGGCACCTCCTGCCACACCGGGTGCGGCGCGGCCACCACCGACGCGGCCAGCACCAGGGGATGGTCGGCCAACACGTTCTCGATCTCGGCACTGGACATGTTCTCCCCGCCGCTGCGGATCATGTCCTTGAGCCGGTCCCGGATGTAGAGGTAGCCGTCCGCGTCGAAACAGCCGATGTCGCCGGTGTGGAACCAGCCGTCCCGGAAAGCGGCGGCGGTCGCCACCGGATCGTCGAGGTAGCCGGGGCTGACCTTCGGCCCGCGCGCGACCACCTCGCCGTCCGCGCCGACCGGCACGTCCACACCGTCCGGGTCGACCACCCGGACCTGGACCCACGGCACCGGCAGGCCCACCGAGCCCTGCTTGGACTCCTGGTGCGCGGCGTCGAGGTAGGTCAGGCCGCTACACGTCTCGGTCAGGCCGTACCCCTCGATCAGCCGGGCGTTCGGGAACAGCCCCCGGGCCACGCCGAACAGCGCCGCCGTCACCTGGGAGAAGATCAGCCAGCGCACCGACGACAGGTCGGCGTCGACGGCGGCGGACTCCCGGCGGACCATGTCCAGCATGGTCGCCGCCACCACCATGCCGGTGATCCGTTCCGTCCCGATCGCCCGCAGCACCGCCGCCGGCACGAACCGGCGGTGCAGCACCATGGTGCCCCCGACGTGCCAGATGCCGTAGCCGGGCAGGTCGGTGCCGCCGACGTGGTACAGCGGCGCGACGTTGAGGATCCGGTCGGTCGGCCGCAACCCCAGCTCGACGATCTGGGCGTGCATGTTCATGTTCACGTTGCCGTGGGTGAGCAGCACCCCCTTGGGCAGGCTGGTGGTGCCGGAGGTGTAGACGATCCGTTGCAGGGCCGCGTCGTCGAGGGCGGCGTCGGCGACCCGCGCGCCCCGGTGCGCCGCGACGAGCGCCCGCACGTCGGTCCAGCCGTCGCCGATCGGTTCCAACGCGAACCGGCGCACCCCCGGCAGGTCGGCGAGCGCGGCGGTGGTGAGCGCCGCGAACTCCGGCACGGTGGCGACCGCTCCGACCCGCGCGTGCGCCAGCAGCCGGGCCAGCTCCCCCGCCGTCAACCGGTAGTTCAGCGGTACGAAGACCGCCCCGAGCTTCGCCAGCGCCAGCGAGAGGACGAGGAACTCGGGGACGTTGTCCGCCACGATCGCCACCCGGCTGTCCCGGCGTACCCCTTCGGCGACCAACCCGGCGGCCAGGGCGTTGACGTCGTCGTCGAGCTGCCGGTGGGTCCACCGGCGGTCCTCGAAGACCAACGCGTCGGCGTCGGCGAACCGGCGGGCGTTGCCGGCCAGCATCGCGGCGATGTTCGCGGTGCTCACCCGGACACCGCCGCCTCCCGCAGCGCCTGCTTCAGCACCTTGCCGGAGTCGTTGCGCGGCAACGAGGTCACCAGCTGCACGTCCCGGGGGACCTTGTAGCGGGCCAGCTCGGCCCGGCAGTGCGCCCGCAGCTCCTCGGCGGTGCCGGTCGCGCCGGGACGCAGCACGACGAACGCCTTCGGCACCTCGTCCCACCGCGGGTCCGGCACCCCGATCACGGCGACCTCGGCGACGTCGGGATGCCGGGCGAGCACCCGTTCCACCTCGGCGCTGGCGACGTTCTCCCCGCCGGACTTGATCAGGTCGGCCCGGCGGTCGACGAACCACAGGTAGCCGTCGGCGTCGATCCGCCCCACGTCGCCGGTGCGGAACCAGCCGTCGCGCCGGCTGAGCCGGTTGGCCTCGTCGTCGTTCCAGTACCCGGGCGAGACCTTCTCCCCCTGCACCACGATCTCCCCCTCGACGTCCGGGCCGACCGGCCGGAAGTGCTCGTCGACGATCCGGATCCGCACCCCGGGGAACGGTGCGCCGAGCGCGCCCAGCTTGCTCTGCTCGTGGGCCGCGTCGAGGTAGCAGACCCCGTTGCACAGCTCGGTCATCCCGAAGGTGTCGATCAGGCGGACGTGCGGGAGTCGCCTTTTCACCTCCTGGCGCACGCCCGGCGCGACCCCGGCGAAGAGCAGGTAGCGGAGCGTTGCGAGGTCCGGCGGGTCGTCCAGGTCGAGCAGGCCGAACAGGATCTGGGCGGCCAGCACCATACCGGTGACCCGTTCCCCGGCGGCGATCCGGGCGATGTCGGTCGGCTTGAACGTCGGGGTGAGCACCATCGTCGCGCCGGCCACGAACGTCGCCAGCCCCGGCGCCTCCAGCCCGCTGACGTGGAACAGCGGCGCGGAGACGAGGATCCGGTCGGCGGCGGTCAGCTCCAGTTCGAGTACCTGCGCGAAGTGGTTCGCGGTGAGGTTCCCGCAGGTGTGCACCACCCCCTTGGGGCGGGCCGTGGTGCCCGAGGTGTAGAGCAGCCGGTGCACGTCGGCGGGGCTCTTCTCCGCGTCGGCGACCCGGACCCCGGACGGCTGACCGGCCAGCAGGTCGGCCAGCCGGCGGGCGTCGCCGACGACGTGCTCCCCGGCGGCGACCAGCGTCCGCACCCCGGTCACGGCGGCCAGCCGCGCCACGTCGGCGGCGAAGTCGTCCTGGTAGATCAGGGCGCTGACGCCGGCCTGGTCGAGGACGTACGCCTGCTCGTTGACGTGCAGCCGCCAGTTCAGCGGCACCGAGACCGCGCCGAGCCGGCTCAGCGCCAGCAGCGCGACGACGTAGCCGGCGGTGTTGCGGCCCAGCACCCCGACCAGGTCGCCGTCGGCGATGCCGGCGTCGCGCAGGGCCGCGGCGTGCCGGTCCACGTCGGCGTCCAGCTCCGCGTACGTCCAGCGGGCGTCCCCGTCGACCAGGGCCTCGGCGTCGGCGCGGCGCAGCGCCTGCCGGCGCAGCGTCTCGGTGAAGTTGCTGCCGCCCATCAGTTCCCGCTCCCCCGCCGCCGGGCCAGGATCTCCTCCCGGGACGGCAGCGACACGAACTCCAGCAGGTTGCCGTCGAGGTCCCGGGCGGCGAACGCGGTGATGTACCCGTAGCCGTCCAGCAGCACCCGGTTCGGCGCGGACAGGCACTGCGCGCCCAGCTCGGTGAGCCGCCGGTGCAGCTCGTCCAGCTCGTCGCGCGGCACCTCGAAGCTGAGCAGGAAGGTGCCCAGCTCCAGGTGACCGGCGGTGGCGGTGCGGGTCGTCACCCCGTTCCACTCGATGAGTTCGAGCTGGCCGACCCGGCTGGGGCCCTGGAGGTACTGGACCCGGCCGGTGGTGCCGGCGGGCAACCCCAGCGACACCTCGATACCCGGCCCGCCGACATCGGTCCGCAGCGTCCGGCGGTAGCCCAGGGCGCGCTCGTAGAAGTCCGCGGCGCGGTCGACGTCGGAGACGGTCATCGCCACGTGGTGCACTTCGCTGACCGGCATGGTGCCTCGCTTCCTGTGGGGTTCGCGCCGGGTCAGGCGGACGGTCCGGCCGACCCGCCGAGAACCCGGTGGATCAGGGTGACCTCGTCGGCGCCGCTGTCCGGCACGATGAAGTCGTCGAGCCGGCAGATGTCGTCCACCGCGTCGAGGATGTCGTCGGGCGAGGCCGGCTCGGCACCGCCGTACCAGCCGGGGGTGACGCCCAGGAAGATCCGCCCGACCCGGCCCCCGCCGACGGTGAGGATGTGCCGGTTGAGCCGGCACTGCTCGGAGGCGAGGAAGGTCGCCACCGCCGCCACGTGCTGCGGGTCGAACCGGTCGGTCAGCTCGCCGAGCAGGTTCTCGGTCATCCGGGTCGCCGCGGTCGGCGCGATCGCGTTGACCAGGATCCCCCGCCGGGCGCCCTCCAGCGCGAGCACGTTCATCAGCCCGATCAGGCCGGTCTTGGCCGCACCGTAGTTGGCCTGGCCGAAGTTGCCGAACAGGCCGGACGACGAACTGGTCAGCACGATCCGGCCGTAGCCCTGGGCGACCAGGTGCGGCCAGGCGGGGCGCAGCACGTGGAACGCCCCGGCCAGGTGCACGTCGAGCACCGCGCTGACGTCCTCGTCGGACATCTTGGCCAGGGTCCGGTCCCGCAGGATGCCGGCGTTGTGGATGACCGCGTCGAGCCGGCCGTACGCGTCGATCGCCCGACCGACCAGGTCCGCGCCCCCGGCGGCGGTGGCCACCGAGTCGGTCGAGGCGACGGCGGTGCCGCCGGCCGAGCGGATCTCCGCGACGACCTGGTCGGCGGCACCGGAGGACCCCGAGCCGTCGACCGTCGCGCCGAGGTCGTTGACGACCACCGACGCGCCCCGTGCGGCGAGGGTCAGCGCGTGCGCCCGACCGATGCCGTTGCCCGCGCCGGTGACGACGACGACCCGGCCGTCGAGGGTGACCCGGGCGCTCATCGCTCGTTGCCCAAAACGGCCACGAACGCGACGCAGGAACCGGGTTGCCCGCCGAGGTTCTGGGCCACCGCCAGCCGGGCGTCGGGCACCTGCCGTGGACCGGCCTCCCCACGCAGCTGGGTGAAGCACTCGAACATCATCCGCAGCCCGGTCGCGCCGATCGGGTGGCCGAACGACTTGAGCCCGCCGTCGGTGTTGACCGGCAGCGCCCCGTCGGGGTCGTAGCGGCCGTCGAGGATGTCCCGCCACGCCGTGCCGCGGGCGGAGAAGCCGAGGTCCTCCATCAGCACCACCTCCGTCGGGGTGAAACAGTCGTGCACCTCGGCCAGCGAGATCTGCGCCGCCGGATCGGTCACCCCGGCCTGCGCGTACGCCTCGCGGGCGGCGGTGACCACCTCGGGGAAGCTGGTGAAGTCGTAGCCGTCGGCGGCCAGCCCGGACCCGGAGCCGGCGACGAAGCTCATCCCGCGCAGGTAGACCGGCCGGTCGGTGTACCGGTGGGCGTCCTCGGCCCGGACCAGGATCGCCGCCGCCGCGCCATCGGAGACGCCGGAACAGTCCATCACGCCGAGCTGCCCGGCGATCCGCGGCGACCGCTCCACCGTCTCGGCGGAGACGGCCCGGCGGAACTGGGCGCGGTCGTTGCGCGCCCCGTTGGCGTGGTTCTTCACCGCGACCCGCGTCATCGCGGCGCGCATCTCCCGCTCGTCGACCCCGTACGCCGCCTGGTAGGCGGGGGCGAGCAGGGAGAACCCGGCCGGCGCGGTCCAGTCCACGTCGGTGCCGTCCGCGGGTGGGAAGACCGCCGACAGACCGGAGTACGAGGAGTCCTTCAGCTTCTCCACCCCGGTCGCCATCACCATGTCGTACGCCCCGGAGGCGACCGCGAACGCCGCGTTGCGGAACGCCTCGGAACCGGTGGCGCAGTAGTTCTCCACCCGGGTCACCGGCTTGCCGACCAGCCGCAGCGGACGGGCCAGGGTCTGCCCGGACAGGCCCGAACCCTGGGTGCCGACCCAGAACGCGTCGACGTCGTCGAGGGTGACGTCGGTCAGCGACCCGACGCACTCCTGCACGGCGTCGACCAGCAGGTCGTCGGCGGAGGAGTTCCAGTGGTCCCGGAACGGGGTGCAGCCCATCGCGACGATCGCGACGTCGTGGGTGGTGCGTCTACTGGCCATCGGCGGTGTCCTTCCCTGGCGCGGCGTCCGCGGGTGCCGGGCGGAGCTTCCAGAAGTAGTTGTGGATCGAGTCGGTGGTCCAGAGCCGGCGGAAGACGGGGGTCATCGCCATCCCCACCGTCACGTCACCGGGTGCCACGTCGGTGGCGTACGCGCTGAGCCGGCCGCCGCCGTCCACGTCGGCGACGACGATCGCCACCTCCGGCTCCGGCATGGTCGTCAGGTGGTCCCGGGTCACCGAGACCACCCGGGCGGTGCGCTCCCGCAGCGACACCTTCCCGGTCGCGGTGCCCGCCCCGACGACGCCGCAGGACGCGCAGACCCGACCGGGTGGCGTGGTGACCCGGCCGCAGGCGTCGCACCGGCTGCCCTCCAGCCGGTACTTCCAGCCGGCCCGGCGGTGCATCGGCGGGGCCGCCGGGGCGGGGGCCGCCGGCCGGGCCGGACCCTGCACGTCGAGCAGTCCCCGCCAGCGCAGGTAGCGGCCGTAGCCGACGCGCTGCCGGGCGGCGAGCTGCGCGCGGACCGACGGGCCGCCCCGGGCGTCGCGGATCCCGTCGCCGACCCGCAGCACGAACGCGTCGGCGCCCTCGGTCGCCGACAGCAGCAGGATGGTCTGCCCCGGCTGCGCCTCGTCGAGGGCGGCGGCGAGCAGCAGTCCGGCGTGGGCGGCACCGGTGAAGCCGGTGACCCGTTCGACCGCCGCGTCCCGACCCGCGCCGCCAGACGCTTTGCGCAGCGCCGTCGCGCCGCCAGACGCTTTGCGCAGCGCCGTCGCGCCGCCAGACGCTTTGCGCAGCGCCGTCGCGCCGCCGAGCGCCTTGCGCAGCGCCGTCGCGGCGCGCGGGTTCGACGACGACACGACCACCTGGTCGACGGTGTCCAGGGACGCCTCGGCCAGCGCCCGGTGGGCGGTGTGCAGGCCGGCGGCGACCAGGATCTCGGCGGTGAACCGTTCGTCCCAGACCCGGTCGTGCCGTTCCCCGGGCAGCCGCCAGCGGTCCAGCACCTCGGCGGTGTGCCCGACCCGGGCGAGCAGCACGGCGGCCCGTCGGCCGCCGACGAACGCCGCGGCGGCGTCGCCCTGGGCCAGCTCGTCGGGGGCACCGGGGCGGGTGGTGCGCACGTCGGCCAGGGCCGCCGTGGCGACGCCCCGCAGGGCCAGGTCGAGGGCGGACGCCCCGGCCCGGTGGCCGCGCAGGTCGAGCGCGGTGACGCCGGGGTCGAGCCCCAGCGCCTCGTGCGCCACCCCGGCGGAGGTCTTCGCCTCGTACGGCGCGGTGGTGGTGGCCAGCAGCAGGTGCCGTCCGGCCGGGGTGCCGGCGGCGACGTGCCGCAGCGCCTCGACGGCCATGGTCACGGCGTCCTCGTCGTGGCCGGCGACGCTGCGGGCGGGGCCACCGGCGCGGGCCGGGACGCCCGGGTCGAGGCGGTTGTCGTCGAGCACGTACGCCGGGAGGTAGGCCGCGTAGGCGTCGATGCCGGGTTGCTCGGGCATGGGTCGCGGTTCTCCTTCAGCTCCACGAGGGGATGGCGGCGAGCAGGCGTCGGGTGTACTCCTGCCGCGGGTGGTCCAGCACGGTCAGGGCGTCGCCCTGTTCGACGACCCGCCCGCCGCTCATCACGGCGATCCGGTCGCACAGGTCGCTGGCGAGCATCAGGTCGTGGGTGACGAAGAGCAGGCCGATGCCGAGTTCGTCGACCAGGGTGCGGAACAGGTCGACGACCTTGGTCTGGGTGGTGACGTCCAGCGCGGTGGTGCACTCGTCGGCGATCACCAGTGCGGGGCGGGTGACGACGGCGAGCCCGATGGCGACCCGCTGCCGCAGGCCACCGGAGAGCTGGTGCGGATAGCTGGCCAGCACCCGGCCGGGATCGTCGATCCGCATCTGCGCCAGCACCTCCACCGAGCGCCGTTCGACCTCGGCCCGGGTGATGTCGCGGACGTGCCGGCGCAGCACCTCGGCGAGCTGGGTGCGGACCTTCATCAGCGGGTTCAACGACCGTGACGCGTCCTGGAACACCATGCCGACGGCGCTGCCCCGGACCCGGTCAGTCCGGTCGACGCCGGGGGCCACCACCTGCTCACCGGCGACCGCGACGGTGCCGTGGTCGACCCGGACGTTGCGGTCGAGCAGGCCGACGACGGCGCGGGCCAGGGTGGTCTTGCCACTGCCGGACTCGCCGACCACGCCGACGATCTGGCCACGGCGGATCTCCAGGTCGACGTCGTCGAGCAGGCGCAGGTCGTCGACGGCGAGCCGGGCGGTGATGGACAGCCCGGAGACTTCCAGCAGTGCGGTCATCGCCGCCTCTTCCGCGGGTCGTGGTGGGTGAGCAGGGCGTCGCCGAGCAGGTTCACCAGCAGCACCAGCGCGGTGATGGCGAGCCCGGGGAAGAAGGCGATCCACCAGGCCTGGCTCAGCTCGTCCTGACCGGAGGCGAGCATCGAGCCCCAGCTGTTCATCGGTGGCACCACGCCCAGGCCGAGGAAGCTCAGCGCGCTCTCCACCAGGATCGCGGTGCCGACCTGGAGGGTACCGAGGGCGACGATGGTGCCGGCGAGGTTGGGCAGGATGTGCCGGAACACGATCCGGGGCTCGGACGCGCCGGCCGCACGCAGGCCGACGACGAACTGGCGTTCCCGGATGGCCAGGGTGGCGGAGCGGGTGACCCGGGCGCACACCGCCCAGCCGGTGAGCGCCAGCACCAGGAACAGCACCGGTAGCGAGCTGCCCCGATTGGCGATGATGGCGAGGGCGACCAGGATGAACGGCAGGGCGAGCTGGGCGTCGATGAGGATCGAGATGACCCGGTCGACCCAGCCCCTGAAGTAGCCGGCCAGCAGGCCGAGCAGCGTGCCGGGGCCGATGGCGACGAGCGCGCCGACCAGGCCGATCACGATGGTCAGCCGACCGGCCGAGACGAACTGGGTGAGCAGGTCCTGGCCGAGCTTGTCGGTGCCGAGCGGGTGTGACCAGTCGCCGCCGGCCAGGAACGCGGGCGGCCGGCGGGTCGCGTCGAGGTCCTGGCCGGCGGCGGGCAGCAGCCCGGTCAGCGGCAGCACGAACACCGCGACGGCGGTCACCGCCAGCGGCAGGCCCAGCCAGAACACCGAGGTACGCGCCCGGCGACCGGCCCGGCGCGGGGGCGACACCGGGGCGGTGACCGGATCGAGTTCGAGTTGGCTCATGCTCACCGCACCCTCGGGTCGACGATCGAGTGCAGGACGTCCACGAGCAGGTTCAGCACGACGAAGACCAGCGCGCCGAACACGACGATCGCCTGCACCAGCGGGAAGTCGCGGAACTGGATGGCCTGCAACGCGAGCTGCCCGAGACCCGGCCAGGAGTAGACGTACTCGACGGCGACCGCGCCGGAGAGCAGGATGCCGGTCTGGAGCACCACGATCGTCAGGATCGGCATCATCGCGTTGGTGAAGGCGTGTCGCCACACCACCCGGCGGGTGCTGATGCCCCGGGCCCGGGCGGAGTCGATGTACGGCTCGGCCAGCGCGTCGCTCATCGAGGCCCGGGTGAGGCGGGCGATGTGCGCCATCGGGTAGACCGACATGGTGAGCGCGGGCAGGATCAGGTGCTTCGGGCTGCCGGACTGGCCGGCGGGCAGCCAGCCGAGCTTGACGGCGAACAGCACCACCAGCATCATCCCGAACCAGAACACCGGCACCGACTGGCCGAGCAGGGCCAGGGTGGAGGCCGCCCGGTCCCACCAGGTCCCCTCCCGGGTCGCCGCGAGCACCCCGAGCGGGATACCGACCAGCAGGGCGAGGGCCATGCCGGCACCGACCAGTTGCAGGGTGAACGGCAGCCGGTCGGCGATCATCGAGGTGTTCGACTGGTAGAACTGCAACGACTGGCCGAGGTCGCCGGTGAGGACGCCCCTGAGATAGTCGAGGTACTGGGCGGCGACGGGCAGGTCCAGGCCGAGCTGGTGGCGCAGCGCCTCGCGTTGCTCGGGCGGGGCCATCGGGCCGAGGATGGTGGCGGTCGGGTCGCCGGAGAGGCGGCCGAGCAGGAACGCCAGGCTGAGCGCGATGAGCAGCGAGGCGAACAGCGACGCGAGCCGGCCGCCGATGCGGCGTACGGTGCTGGCCTTCATCGGCGGGACCTCCATCGCGCGCCGGGCATCGCGGCGAGCAGTTCGCGGGTGTAGTCGTTCCCGGGGGTGTCGAAGACCCGGTCGCACGGTCCCGACTCGACGACCCGGCCCCGGTACATCACGTGCACGACGTCGCAGAGCGAGCGGACCACGGCCAGGTCGTGGCTGATCATCAGCAGCGCCGCGCCGGTGGTCGTCCGGATCTGCCGCAGCAGGGCCAGCACGTCGGCCTGGACGGAGACGTCCAGGCCGGAGGTCGGCTCGTCGGCGACGATGAGCCGGGGACGCATGAGCAGGGCGCGGGCGATGCAGACCCGCTGCGCCTGCCCTCCGGAGAGCTGGTGGGGGTAGCGGTCGAGCAGGTCCGGGGCGAGCCGGACCCGGCCGAGCAGGTCGGCGTCGCCGATCCAGGAGGTCCGTTCGGGTTGCAGCGTCCGCAGTTCCCGGAGCCCGGAGCGGACCGACTGGCGGGGGTCGAGCGAGCCGTGCGGGTCCTGGAAGACCACCTGCACCTCGGGGCGCAGCCGGCGCAACTGGGCACGGCTGATCGCCGAGAGCGGGTGGCCGAGCAGCCGGACGGCGCCCCGGCCGCGCGGACCCAACCCGGTGGCCGCCATGGCGAGCGTCGTCTTGCCGGAGCCGGACTCACCGACCACGGCGACGCTCTCACCGGCCGCGATGCGCAGCGACACCTGGTCGACGGCGCGGAAGAGCACGCCGCTGCCGCCGTCGCGGTGCTCCACGACGAGGTCGGTGACCTCCAGCACGGGGGTGTCCGACTCCGGGGTGCGGGGGTGCCGGGCAACCTCGCCCGGCACCCCCGTCTGCACTACCTCGGACATCGTCAGCGGGTCGTCTTCGTGAAGTCCACGGTGTTCAGCGGGCCGAACACCACGCCGGAGACGCCGGGGGCGGTCGCGTAGTTGAACACCTGCCGGTACAGCGGCACGTAGCAGTGCTTCTGGACCACGCCGATCGTGTTGAGCTGCTCGTAGAGCGGGGCGGCCTGCTGGGCGTCGTTCTGCTCCAGGGCCTGCTGGGCGAGCGTGTCGATCTGCGGGTCGGGGCAGTTGCCGGTGATCGACTTCGTCTTCATGAAGCCGCTGACGAAGTAGTCCGGCACCGCGACGTTCGGCACCCCGGCGAAGATCGACAGGCCGGGGACCTGGCGGCCGATGATCCGCTTGACCAGCGTGCCGTAGTCCAGCGGCACGTAGCTGACCTTGAAGCCGGCCTTCTCCAGGCTGCCGCCGACGGCCTGGGAGACCTCTTCGATGTTGGTGTACTGGGCCGCCGGATAGGTGATCTGGACGGTCGGGTTCGCCCCGCCGACGAGTTCCTTCGCCTTGGCGGCGTCGGCGGTGACGCTCTGCGTCGGCTGCTGACCGGGCCTGACGTTGAGCAGGCCGGCGTCGGAGACCGCCTGGCCGTCGAAGATGCCCTTGACGATGGCGTCCCGGTCGATGGCCAGGGCCGCCGCCTCGCGCAGTTTCGGGTCGTCGAACGGCGCCTTGGTGGAGTCGAGGAAGGCGATGATCTTCATGGCGGTCTCGGTGCTCACCACCTCCACCCCGGCGGACTTGGCCGCGCTCGCCTGGGCCGGGGGCAGGTCGAAGGACACGTCCACGCTCTTGCTCTGGATCAACGCGAGCCGCTGGGCGGCCTCGTTGGCCCAGGTGAAGGTGACGCCCTCGTTGGTCGCCTTGGTGCCCCAGTAGTCGGGGTTGCGCTTGACCGAGATGTCCCGTCCGGCGTTCGCCCCCGACCAGACGTACGGGCCGGTGCCGACGGGTGCGGCGGCGAAGCCCTCCGAGCCCTTCTCCTGGTAGTACTTCGGCGGCACCAGGTAGACGGTGGTGAGCAGGTCGGGGATGTCGTACTGCGGGGTCTTGGTCTTGACCACGACGGTGGTGGCGTCGGGCGCCTCGATCGCGGTGACGTTGCCGAAGTACGACTTGAGCTGCGAGGCCGGGTTGTCGCGGGTGAGGGTGATGGTGTTGGCCACCGCCTCCGCGTCGGCCTGCTCGCCGTTGCTGAAGCTGATCCCGGGCCGCACGGTGAACGTCCAGGTCGTCGGGTCGGTACGGGTCCAGCCCGTCAGCAGGCCGGTGTCGGCCGGCGCGAGGTCGCCACCGGTGTTGATCAGGGGTTCGAGCATGGTCGCCCAGACGATCTGGGCGGAGCGCGCGCCGACGATCGGGTCGAGGGTCGCCGGCTGGGCGGCGAGCAGCGCCCGGACGGGGGCGGTGCGGGACGAGCCGGTGGTGTCGGAGTCGGAGTCGGAGCCGCCGCACCCGGTGAGGCCGGCGCCCACGACGGTCAGCGCGGCGGCCAGTGCCCAGGAGCGCCGGGAGCGCAGGGATTTCATGATCATCGTGGTGTCCTTCACTGCGATGGACCCGTCATGTCTCCGCGTGAGGCGGCGGTGACGTTCGCCACAAAGTACCGACCAGCCGGTATCAAGTCAACGGGTCGACCGGGTATCCCGTTCATGACATTCACGTGACGCAGGGCCGCCGGCCAGCGGCGTTGTATTCATACCGACCGGTATGTATGATACCGCGGTGACCATCACCCTCACCCGTGGGCACGACGGCCGCCTCGCCCGGGTCCGCTACGACAACGCGGCGCGCGGCAACTGTTTCGACCTCCCCGCGCTGCACCACCTCGTCGACACCCTGGAAACCGCCGCCGCCGACGACAGCTGTGCGGTCATCCACCTCGACCTGGCCGGCAAGAACTTCTGCGCCGGCTGGGACACCTCCTCCTTCGCCGCGCTGGCCGACTCCACCCCGGAGGCGGTCGCCGCCGACCTGCGGGCCAGCGACGACGCGCTGCACCGGATCCGGCGGCTACCGGTCCCCGTCGTCGCCGGCGTCCGGGGCCGGATCATCGGGTTCGGTGCCGGCCTGCTCGGCGCCGTACACCTGCCGGTCGCCGCCATGAGCGCCCGGCTCTCCCTGCCGGAGGCGCGCTACGGCTTCGCCCCCGCCGGTGTCGGCCACACGATCGCCCGGTCGCTGCCCCGGCCGCACGCCTACCACCTGCTCACCAGCGCGGCGACCGCGACCGCCGGGCAACTGCTCGACTGGGGTCTGGTCGTCCGGGTGGTCGCCGACGGCGACCTCGACCGGGCGGTGGACCACCTCCTGGACACCCTGTTGGCCGTGCCGGGGTCCACCCTGCGGGCGGTGGTCGAGGTGGTCGAGTCGAGCCTGACCACCGGCACCGCCGACCGGGCGTACGCCATCTCCGCCCGCACGGTCGTCGCGGGCGCGGCAACCCGGGGAGCGGCCCGATGAGACGACGATTCCAACCCGGCGAAGCGGTCTGGGTGGAGCTGTGCACCGCCGCCCCGGAACAGGCGGAGACCTTCTACGCCGCGTTGCTCGGCTGGACGGTCCGCGCCGAACGCCTCGGTGCCACCACCTACCGGATGTGCAGCGTCGACGGGCGGGACGTCGCCGGGATCTCTGACGCCGCCGCCCTGCACGGCGACCGCCCCCGGGGCTGGCTCACCTACTTCGCCGTGGACGACGTCGCCGCCTCCGCGCGGCAGGCGGTGGCGCTCGGCGGCGAACTGGTCACCCCGCCGCGCTACCTGCCGGCGGCCGGCACCGGCGCGGCGGTCGTCGACCCGTTCGGCGCGGCCTTCGGCCTCTACCAGGGCGAGACCCGCGTCGGCGTCCAGACGGTCAACTCGGTCGGAGCGCTGTGCTGGAACGAACTGGACACCGGTGAGCCCGCCGAGGCGGTGGCCTACTACCGCGCCCTGTTCGGCTACACCGCCCAACAGCGCGACGACTCGCCGACGGCCCGCCCCTACACCGTCCTGACCCTCGGGGACCTCCCGGTCGCCGGGGTCCTCGAACTCGACAACGCCTGGCCGAACCTCATCCCCTCGACGTGGATCACCTACTTCACCGTCGCGTCCCTCGACGACGCGCTGGCCCGGGTGACCGCCCTCGGCGGGCTGCCGACCGTGGGGCCGGTGGACAGCCCGCACGGACGGCTGCACCTGGTGAAGGACCCGGGTGGCCACACCCTGTGCCTCATCCAGCTCGAAGCCGGGCTCCGCCCCGACCACCACTCCTGCGATCCGGCGGTGAACCGATGATGGCCGAGCCCCTGTTCGACTCCGCCGAGTTCCGCCAGGTCTGCGGGCACTTTCCCACCGGCGTGACCGCGGTGACGGCGGTGACCGCGGACGGCACCGTCGCCGCGTTGACCGTGAACTCGTTCACCTCGGTCTCGTTGGAACCGGCGAAGGTGCTGTTCTGCGTCACCAGCTTCTCGTCGAGCTTCCCGGTCCTGCTCGGGTCGGACCGGATCGCGATCCACATCCTCAGCCAGGACCAGCAGGACGTGGCCCGGCGGTTCGCCACCTCCGGACTGTCCGGGGCGCAACGGCTCGACGGGGTGTCCTGGGTGCCCGGCCTCGACGGTGTGCCGCTGCTGCCCGACACCCCGGCGATCCTCACCGGACGACGCGACCAGGTGATCACCAGCGGCGACCACGTGATCATCCTGGTCGACGTCGACCAGGTGCACCTGAAGCCGACGGACGTGCCGGCGCTGTCGTTCTACCGGGGACGGTTCGTCACGCCGTCCCGCACGGTGACCGAGTGAGCGCCGGCCGCCCGGCTCAGCCGTAGTAGCGGAACACGATCTCCGCCACGCAGCAGGGTTGCGACGTCTCGGCGAACTCCACCACCACCGAGGCCTTGGCCTGCACACCGGCGGCACCCTCCCCCACCGGGGCGATCGGCTTCGCCGCGACGAGGGTCGCGGTGCCCTGGATCTCGACACCCGGGGGCAACGGCCGGACGAAGCGGACCCGGTCCAGACCGTAGTTGACCCCCATGGAGAAGGTCCGCACCTCCAGGATGTCGGCGAGCAACCGGGGGACGAGGGCCAGGGTGAGGAACCCGTGCACCACGGTCGAGCCGAACGGCCCGGACCGGGCGAGCTCCACGTCGACGTGGATCCACTGGTGGTCCCCGGTGACGTCGGCGAACTGGTCGATCTGCTGCTGGGTCACCACCCGTGGGGCGCTGACGCCCAGCTCCGCACCGACCAGCTCCAGCAGGTCGTCCGGGGTGTCGATGGTGGTTCGTCGCAGGGCGCGCATCGGTGGGGCTCCGTTCCGGGTGGGTGGGTCCAGGGAGTCTGGTCCGGGGCGGCCCCGGGCGGGCGGTCCCGGTTCTCCCCATTCCGACTGGCGGGTATCTAACACCGGCCAGCGGGACACTTCAAGGAGGGATTCCATACCGACCAGATGGTATGCTGCCGCGACGCGTGGCGACGAGGGGGTTTTACGGTGTTCGACGTCTACCGGTTGCCTGAGGAGCACGACGCGGTCCGCGAGGCGGTTCGTGAGGTCTGTGCCGCGAAGGTGGCCCCGTACGCGGCTGAGGCCGACGAGTCCGGTGAGTTTCCCCGGGCGTCGTACGAGGCGCTGCGGGCGGCCGATTTCCACGCCCCGCACATCCCCGAGGAGTACGGCGGTGCGGGGGCGGACGCCCTGGCCACGGCGATCGTGATCGAGGAGGTGGCCCGCGCCTGCGCCTCGTCGTCGCTGATCCCGGCGGTGAACAAACTGGGCACGATGCCGCTGATCCTGGCGGGCTCGGAGGAGCTGAAGCGGCGGTACCTGACCCCGGTGGCCGCCGGGGAGGCGATGTTCTCGTACTGCCTCTCGGAGCCGGAGGCCGGCAGCGACGCGGCGTCGATGACGACCCGGGCGGTGCGTGACGGTGATCACTGGGTGCTCAACGGCGTCAAGCGGTGGATCACCAACGCCGGGGTGTCGGAGTTCTACACCGTGTTCGCGGTGACCGACCCGACGGCCCGCTCCCGGGGCATCTCGGCGTTCGTGGTGGAGAAGTCCGACCCCGGGGTCAGCTTCGGTGCCCCGGAGAAGAAGCTCGGCATCAAGGGCTCCCCGACCCGGGAGGTCTACCTCGACAACGTGCGGATTCCCGCCGACCGGATCATCGGTGAGCCGGGGACCGGTTTCGGCACCGCGATGCGGACCCTGGACCACACCCGGGTCACCATCGCCGCGCAGGCCGTCGGGATCGCCCAGGGCGCCCTGGACTACGCCAAGGGGTACGTGCGGGAGCGTCAGCAGTTCGGCAAGGCGGTGGCGGAGTTCCAGGGCATCCAGTTCATGCTCGCCGACATGGGCATGAAGCTGGAGGCGGCCCGCCAGTTGACCTACACCGCGGCCGGGAAGTCCGAGCGCGGCGATGCCGACCTGACCTACTTCGGGGCGGCGGCGAAGTGCTTCGCCTCCGACGCGGCGATGGAGATCACCACCGACGCCGTGCAGCTCCTCGGCGGGTACGGCTACACCCGTGACTACCCGGTCGAACGGATGATGCGCGACGCCAAGATCACCCAAATCTACGAAGGCACCAACCAGGTCCAACGCATCGTCATGGCCCGCCAGCTCCTCGCCGGCTGACGCTCCTCCGCCGGGCGGTCAGGCGGACAGGCCCTCCAGCACCATCGCGCTGAACTGGCGGGCCACCTCATCCACGCTGAGCGGACCACCCACGTTGAGCCACTGGTACGCCCAGGCGCACATCCCGACCAGCCCGAAGGTGGCGATGCGGGGGTCGACGTCCGGGCGGAACGCCCCCCGGGCCACCCCGTCGGCGACCATCCCGGCGAAGGCCGCCTCCACCAGGCCCCGCTTGCGGGTCACCTCGGCGAACAGGTCACCGGTGAGGTAGCGCCGCTCCTGGTAGAAGATCGTCACGTGCGCCCGGTACTCGGCCACGCTGGTCAGGCTGAACCGGATCAGCTCCCGTACCCGCACGGTCGGGTCGTCGCTGTCGGCCTCGATCTTCTGGATGGCGGCGAGTTGCGCCTCCAGGTACTCCTCCTGGATGTGCCGCAGCAGGTCGTCCTTGCTGGCGAAGTGGTGGTAGAAGGCACCCTTGGTGAGCTGCGCCTGGTCGGCGATCTCCTGCACCGAGGTGCGGTCGAAGCCACGCTGCTCGATCAGCCCCAGCGCACTCGTGATCAACGAGTTGCGGGTGTTCTCCGGGTCGTACCCGTCGGGCCAGCGTTGCCGGCGTCGGGTCGACTCCGGGCGGGACGTCGCACGCGCCATTGGTGGCCTCCTATCCCCTGTACAGCCACACAATGCTACCGTCCGGTCGGTAGGAACCGAAGAGAGCCACCCCGGTCAATCCGCCCGAGAATTGTCGCGCCCCGTCCGCCCGCCGGGGAACACCTCCGACGACGCGGGAAGGTGTCCGCCCGTCGACGACCCCGCACGGGCGGTACGCGGCAGCCGGCCTGATCCGCGTCCCCGGTGCGGCCCGCAACCGCAGCGCCGCCGGCCGCGGAGGACGGGGACCGGTGGCGCGGACCGGTTCAGCGCCGGGCGTCGCCCGACCGCCCCCGCCCGCCCCGGTGACCGACCCGCGGCGGGCGGACCACCGGGGACGTCACCGATCCGGGACGGAACTCCCGGGCCGCGCCGGCCACCAGCTCGTCGGAATCGTCGACGAGCAACCGCCGCAGGTGCGCCGGGACCAGCTCCGAGGTCGCTACCGCCATCCGTACCTGCACGGACCGGTCATCGACCAGACGGCGCAGGTCCGCCTCATCCAGCGCGACGGCGGCCACCAGCGCGGCACGGACGTCCGGCACGGGATCCCCGGCGAGCTCGCCGCGCTGGACGGCGGTGGTGCGCGGATTGCGGGCCAGCCCCTTGCGCACCCGGGCCGTGCGGTCGGCCAGCAGCGCGGTGATCACCTCGGGGTCGTGGGTGTGCGCGGCGAGCCGTTCCCGCACCTCGGGGGAGACGTCGCCGACCAGCCGCGCGGCCAGCTCGGGCTCCAGTTCCCGCGACTCGGCGAGCAGACCACGCAGTTCCTTGTCCGCGGTCTGGACCATCACCCGGCGTACCGACGTGTCGCAGGCCGGGTTGCCGGCGACCGCCCAGCGGACCCACCGGTCGGCGTCCCGGACCAGGCGCAGCAGGTTGGCGATCGAGGTCGACGGGTTCCTCGCCACCGCTTCCCGCACCTCACGGTCATGGTCGCGGGTCAGCGGTCGCAGCGCCTGGGCGGGCGCGTCGGGCCGGCTGGCGACCGCCCGGCGGACCACCGGCGACGGGTCGGCGGCCAGGTCGATCAGGGTCAGGTGGGTCGTGCCGGGAGCCTGGGCGAGGGCGAGCCGGGCCTCGACCCCGCCGTCCGTCGCCTGCTGCGCCACGGTGCCCGACCCACGGTGACGGTCGGTCCCGCCGACGTCCTGCTGCTCGCCCATGGGCGTCATCATGTCACGGGCCGCAGCGGCGACGCCCCGGCCGGCGGCCGGGCGCGGCCCCACGGTGGTGGGACAATCTGACGGGGTGAACGCCGAACAGCCCACCGACGACGTCCGCACCCCCCGGGCCCAGCTCGGGTCGAGCCCGCAGCACCTGCTGGCCACCCTGCTCGGTGAGTACCTCGACTCCGCGGACGCCGACCTGCCGTCGGCGGCGGTCATCGCCATGCTGCGGGAGTTCGGGATCACCGAACCGAGCGCCCGTGCCGCCCTGTCCCGGCTGGTCAAGCGTGGTCTCATCGCGGCCCGGGGTAACACCCGGCCGCCGGTCTACCACCTCACGCCCGCGGCGATCGCCCGGCACCGCTCCCGGATGCGGCACTTCCTGGACTTCGGCGCACGCCCACCGCACTGGACCGGGGACTGGGTGGTGGTCTCCTTCTCGGTTCCCAGCTCCGGCCAGGCCACCCGGCACGCGGTGCGCCGGGCGCTGACCGGCCACGGTTTCGTGGGCCTCTACGACAGCGTGTGGATCCGGCCGGGCAGCCACGCCGGACCGGTACGGGAGGAGCTGACGGCACTGCTGCACGCCGTCGAGGGGGCGCGCTGGTCGGTGCTGCACGCCCGGTTCGACGAGGAGTCCGGCCCGCACGGCCCGGCCGCCGCGTACGACCTGACCGGCCTCGCCGCCGGCTACACGGCCTTCGTCGCGCGCTACGCGCCGTTGCGGGCGGCCGCCCGCCGGGGCTCGGTCGACCCGGCCACGGCGCTGGTGGCGCGCACCTCCGCGATGGACTCCTGGCGGCGGTTCGCCGACACCGACCCGGACCTGCCCGCCCACCTGCTACCCCAGCCCTGGCCCCGCCAACAGGCCCGGGAGACCTTCCTGGACGTCCACGGCGCGCTCGGCGCGCTCGCCCGCGCCCGGCTGATCGAGGTGGCCGCCCCGCACTGGCCGGCCGCGGCCGGCTGGATCACCCACTTCGACGCCACCACCGGTCCGGAACCGGCCGGCGGCCCGCCCGGAGTCCCACGCCGTACCGACTGACCGGCACGGACGGGTGTCGGACCCGGCCCGCCAGCCGGGCAAGACATTGACACTTTTCGTTACCACAGTGATAGTAACTGCATACCGCGACCGCCTGTGGGACTGCGGCCGGCGGTCGACGCGTCCCCGTCGGCCCGCCCCGCCGCCGGCGCTGACCACCCTGGTCGGGCCCGGCGGCAGACCCGCCACCGCAGGGGGTGCCACCGCCGACACCCGCAGGAGGGTGCATGCCACTCAGATCGAAGCTCTACGCCGGCCTGACGGCCGCGCTCGTGCCGGCAGCCGCCGTGCTGATGACCCTCGGCGCGACGCCGGCCGACGCCGCGGTCGGCGGCTCGGGGCCCTATCCCGCCGACTACGAGACCTCGGCCAGCCTGCCCAACCACACCATCTTCCGACCCCAGACGCTGCCGACCGAGCGGCTGCCGATCCTCGTCTGGGGCAACGGCGGCTGCTCGGCCAACGGACTCTCGCAGGGCAACTTCCTGCGCGAGATCGCCTCGCACGGCTTCCTGGCCATCGCCAACGGCGGGCCGAACGCCTCCGGCTCCACCAACTCGCAGATGCTCACCCAGTCCATCGACTGGGCCGTGGCCGAGAACTCCCGTCAGGGCAGCAAGTACTACAACCGGATCGACACCGGCAAGGTCGCCGTCGCCGGCTTCTCCTGCGGCGGCCTGGAGGCGTACGCCGTCTCCAACGATCCCCGGGTGACCACCACCGGGATCTTCAGCAGCGGCCTGCTCAACGACGCCGACGACTACCAGCTCCGGCGGCTCACCAAGCCGATCGCCTACTTCGTCGGTGGCCCCAGCGACATCGCCTACCCGAACGCCATCGACGACTGGGGCAAGCTGCCGGCCGGGCTGCCCGCCTTCATGGGCAACCTCAACGTCGGGCACGGCGGCACCTACGACCAGCCCAACGGCGGGGAGTTCGGCCGGGTGGCGGTGCTCTACCTCAAGTGGCGGCTCAAGGGCGACACCACCGCCGGCAGCAACTTCGTCGGCGCCAACTGCGGGCTGTGCCGCACCCAGTGGACCGTCCAGCAGAAGAACCTGACGCTCGGCGACCCGCCGCCGACCACGCCACCGCCGACCACGCCGCCACCCACCACGCCACCGCCGACCACTCCCCCGCCCACCACACCGCCACCCACCACGCCCCCGCCCGGCGGCAACGGTGGCTGCACCGCGGTCTACGCGGTGCAGGACCAGTGGAACGGCGGGTTCGTCGCCAACGTCAGCGTCACCGCGGGAACCAGCGCCCTCACCGGCTGGCGGGTCACCCTGAACCTGCCGAGTGGAGCGTCGGTCACCTCGCTGTGGAACGGCGTCGGCAGCGGCACCAGCGGCAGCGTCACCGTCACGAACCAGAGCTACAACGGACGGCTGGCCGCCGGACAGGCCACCAGTTTCGGCTTCCAGGGCACCGGGACCGGTGCCGGAGCCACCGCCACCTGCACCGGAAGCTGAACGACCACCCGAGGAGGCAGACGGATGGTCCGCGGCGGGCCGGTACCGGGTACCGGCCCGCCGTCGGGTGTTCTAGGGTGCCGCCATGACGAGCGCACCCCGGGAGGCGGAGACCCGCATCGGGCCGGTCGGCGCCGTCCTCTGCCGGCTGGTCTTCCTGGCCATCTGCCTGCCCGGGCCGGCCCTGCTCGCCGCCGACCTGCTGGGCGACCTGCCGGTGTCGACCGGGGAGCGCTGTGGCCTGCTCGCCGGTGGGGTGTTCACCGCCGTCGTCGGGGTCGGCTTCGGCATCTTCGGCTGGCGGGTGGTCGACCGGTCCCGCCGCGACGCCCGCCAGCTCGACGCCACCGGGGTCGCCGCGACGGCCGAGATCCTCACCGTGGCGCACCACCTCGGCGGCGAGGACCCGGGGCTCCTGCTCCACCTGCGGATCCACGGACCCGGGTTCGCCGCCTTCGACGTGGACGCCGTCCGGCCCGACGACCCGGCGCTCGTGCCGGGCGCGCTGCTGAGCGCCGTCGTGGACCCGGCGGACCGGCTCTACCGGGTGGGGTGACGGCGCTCCGGCCGGCTCAGGCCGCGCCCCGCAGGTCCTCCTCGATCCGCCGCGCCGTGGCCAGCAGCGGTGGCAGCAGCTCCCGCCGGATCAGCTCGAAGGAGCCCCGGCTGGCGTGGGCGGACAGGTTCACCGCCGCGACCACCGTGCCGTCCTCGCCGTGGATCGGCGCGGCCAGCGAGCGCAGACCCTCCTCCAGCTCCTGGTCCACGATGGCGTAGCCCTGGCCGGCGATCCTCGTCAGGACGGCCCGCAACCTGGCCGGGTCGGTGACGGTACGCCGGGTCAACGGCCGCAGCGACGCGGTGGCGAGGTAGTCGTCCAACCAGTCCGCCGGCTGCGCGGCCAGCAGCACCCGTCCCATCGAGGTGGCGTACGCGGGGAACCGGGTGCCGACGTTGATCCCCACCGTCATGATCCGCTTGGTGGGCACCCGGGCGACGTAGACCACCTCGTCGCCGTCGAGCACCGACACCGAACAGGACTCCTGCACCTGCGCGACCAGGGCCTCCATGTGCCGCTGCGCGATCTCGGGCAGGCCGAGGCCCGACAGGTACGCGTAGCCGAGGGCGAGGATCCGCGCCCGCAGTGAGAACAACCGGCCGTCGGTGTGCACGTAACCCAACTCGACCAGGGTGAGCAGGAACCGGCGGGCGGCGGCCCGGGTCAGCCCGGTCCGCCGGGCCACCTCGCTCAGCGTGAGCCGCGGGTGTTCGGCGTCGAAGGCCCGGATCACCGCGAGTCCGCGCTCCAGCGACTGCACGAAGTCCGGCGACCGCGCCGCCTCCCCGCCCACGCTCACCCCGCCTCCCGCCGCAGGACCTCCCGGGCCACCCGGAACGCCCGGTTCGCCGCCGGTACGCCAGCGTAGACGCCGACCTGGAGGAGCACCTCCGCCACCTCCTGCGGGCTCAGCCCGTTACCCAGCGCGGCCCGCACGTGCATCGCCAACTCCTCGTCGTGGTGCAGGGTGGCCAGCACCGCGAGGGTGACGCAGCTCCGGGTACGCCGGTCGAGGCCCGGCCGGCTCCACACCTCCCCCCACGCGTAGCGGGTGATGAAGTCCTGGAAGTCGGCGGTGAACTCGTCGGTGCCGGCGACCGCGCGGTCGACGTGCGCGTCACCGAGCACCTGCCGGCGTACCGTCATGCCGGCCTCGTGCCGCTCGTGGTCGTTCATCGGTCACCCGGTTCCTCGAAGTGCTCCCGCAGCAGGCGGCCCACCGGCCCGGCCTGCTCGACGTTGGCCAGGTGCGCCGCCGCGTCGAGGACGACCAGCCGCGCACCGGGGATGCCGCCGGCGATCTCCCGGGCGTGCGCCACCGGGGTCGCGGGATCCTCCGCGCCCGCGACGACCAGCGTCGGCGTGCCGATCCGGCCCAGGTCGGGGCGGAGGTCCATGGCGGCGATCGCCTCGCAACAGGCGGCGTAGCCGGCGGCGGGCGTCGCGGTCAGCAGATCCCGGCATCCGGCCACCACGTCGGGGCGGGCCGCCGCGAACGCCGGGGTGAACCAGCGGGCCACCACCGCGTCGGCGATCGTCGACAGGCCACCGGCGCGGACCGTCGCCGCCCGCTCCCGCCACGGGGCGGGCGGGTGGAGCCACGCCGAGGTACACAGCAGCGCCAGCCGCCGCACCCGGTCGGGCGCGTGCGCGGCGAGCCACATCCCGACCATTCCGCCGAGGGACAGCCCGGCGTAGTGCACCCACGGCACCGCGAGGTCGTCCAGCGTCCGCAGCACCTCCCGACCCAGCAGTTCCAGGGTGTACGGCCCGTCCGGCACCGCCGAGCGGCCGTGACCCAGGTGGTCGTACCGGATGACCCGGAACCGTTCGGCGAGCACCGGGACCTGGGGTGCCCACATCGCGCCGGTGGTGCCGAGGGAACTGCCGAGCAGCAGCACCGGCGCGGCGGCCGGACCGTCGACGGTGAGGTGCAGCCGGGAGGTCACCCGTCCGTGCCCCGGACGGCGGCCAGCGCCCGGTCGACGAGCGGACCGGCCGACCCGAGCCACCGGGCCGGGTCGAGCGCCGCGTCGAGCTGCGCCTCGGACAGGTGGGCGCGGATCTCGGGGTCGGCGAGCAGCGCGGCCCGGAACGAGGGTGCGGCGGCGGCGCGGGTGACCAGGTCGTGCGCGGTGCTGCGCCCGACGGCGGGGGCCAGCCGGGCGGCGACGGCCTCGGCGAGCACGAGCCCGCCGGTCGCGTCGAGGTTCGCCCGCATCCGGTCCGGACGGACCTGCAACCCGGCCAGTAGCCGGGCGCACCGGCCGACCGCACCGCCGGTCAGGTGCAGCAGTTCACGCAGCGGCTCCCACTCGGCGTGCCAGCCGCCGGCGGACCGCTCGTGTTCCTGCACCGCCGCGCCGAACAGGGTGGCGACCAGGCCGGGACCGCGGCGCACCGCGGCCCCGATCAGGATCGAGTCCACCGGGTTGCGCTTGTGCGGCATGGCCGAGGAGCCGCCCCGGCCGGTGCCCCCCTCGGCGACCTCGCCGATCTCGGTCTGGGCGAGCAGCCCGACGTCGAGCGCGACCTTGCCGGTCGCCGCGAGTGCCCCGCCGAGGGCGGCGGTCAGGTCGAGGCGGGGCTGCCGGCAGGTGTGCCAGGGCAGCGGGCTCGCGGGGAGCCCGAGGTGGGCCGCGAACCGCTCGGCGACCTGCGGACCGGCCGGGCCGAACGCGGCCAGGGTGCCGACCGCGCCGCCGAGTTGGGCGGGCTGCCCGCCGGCCGCGTGCCGGAGCCGCTCCCGGCCCTGCGCCAGGCCGGTCGCCCACCCGGCGGCCTTGAGCCCGAAGGTGGTGGGTGCCGCCTGCTGCCCGAGGGTCCGGCCGACCAGCACGGTGTCCCGGTGGGTGGCGGCGAGCCGGGCGGCGGCGTCGACGGCGGCGTCCAAGTGGCGCAGCAGCGGACCGAGCGCCCGCACCGCCACCAGGCTCAGCGCGGTGTCCAGGATGTCCTGGCTGGTCGCCCCGAGGTGCACCCACGGCCGGGCCGGGGCGGGCACGGCGGCGGTCAACTCCCGGACCAGCGGGACGACCGGATTCCCGGCGGCGTCGGCGGCCCGGCCGAGGGTCACCGGGTCGTACCGCCCGGGGCGGCACCGGGCGACGATCGCGTCGGCCGCCGACCCGGGCAGCACGCCGGCGTCCGCCCCGGCCCTGGCCAGCGCGGCCTCCCCGTCGAGCAGCGCCCGCAACAGGGCCGGGTCGCCCAGCTCCGCGTCCACGTCCGGGATGCCGGAGAGGCCGGAGAGCAGGCCGTCAGACGGCGAAGAAGACGGTCTCACGGTCACCCTGGAGACGGATGTCGAAGCGGAACCCGTCCGGTGCGGCGGTGGCCAGCAGCGTGGCACGCCGGTCGGCGCCGACACTGCGCAGCACCGGGTCGGCGGCGTTGGCCGTCGGCTCGTCGGGGAAGTAGAGCCGGGTGACCAGGCGGTGCAGCAGCCCCCGGCCGAGGATCGACAGGTTCAGGTGCGGGGCCTCGGTGCCGCCGTCCGGGGCGGGCAGCGCCCCCGGCCTGACGGTCAGCAGCCGGTACCGCCCCTGCTCGTCGGTCTCGCTGCGGCCGAACCCCCGGAATCCGGCGAGGACGGGCGGCCGGGCGCCGCGCGGGTCGTCCGGATGGTCGAACCGGCCGTCCGGGTCGGCCTGCCAGCTCTCCACCAGCGCGTCGACGACCGGTGTTCCGGTACCGTCGACGATCCGGCCCCGGATCCACAACGCCCCCGGGGTGCCCTCGGGGACGACGTACGGCCCGTCGGGCCAGTGCAGGCCGATGCTCAGGTACGGCCCCACCGTCTGCGCCGGGGTGACGCCCAGCCGTTCACTCATCGTCGTCCCCGTCCTCGAAGGGGGTGCCCTCCCGGCCCCGCAGCACGATGTCGAAGCCGTACGCCAGCGCCCACTGCGGCACCGTGCCGGCGTGGTCGTAGCGGGCGACCAACCGTTGCCGGGCGTCCGGGTCGCGGATCGCGTGGAGCACCGGATCCTGGAAGAAGAGCGGGTCACCGGGGAAGTACATCTGGGTGACCAGCCGTTGGGTGAACGCCCGGCCGAAGAGGGAGAAGTGGATGTGCGCCGGCCGCCAGGCGTTGTCGTGGTTGCGCCAGGGATACGCGCCGGGCCGTACGGTGACGAACCGGTAGCGCCCCCGGTCGTCGGTGAGGGTCCGGCCCACCCCGTCGAAGTGCGGGTCCAGCGGGGCCGGCCAGGTGTCGCCGGCGTGGCGGTAGCGGCCGGCGGCGTTGGCCTGCCAGATCTCGACCAGGGTGTGCGGCACCGGGCGGCCGTCGCCGTCGCGGACCCGGCCGTGCACGATGATCCGCTGCCCCTGCGGCGGGCCGTCGTGCTGGCGGGTCAGGTCGTGGTCGAGGTCGCCGAGTCGTCCCTCGCCCAGCAGCGGCCCGGTGACCTCGGTCAGCCGCTGCGGCAGGTGGACCGGCGGCTGCCGCGGCGCCCGTGCCACGGTCGACCGGTAGCCGGGACTGAGCAGCGGTGGGTGGGTGTCGACGTCGTCGCGCCGGTACGCCGGCAGCGCCGGCACAACGCCGGCCTCCCCGGTCATCGTCCCTCCCGTGTGGTCGTCGCCAACGCCCGTAGCACCGCCAGCTCGTGCGGCGTCGGCGGGTCACCGGTGGTCAGCGGCTCGGCCACGGCGAGGTCCCAGCCGGTGGCCGCCCGCGCCCGTTCCCGGGTCACCCCGGGATGCAGCCGGGTCAGGGTCAGCTCGCGGCTCACCGGATCGGGTTCGAGCACGCCCAGGTCGGTGATGACCAGGCGGGGGCCGCCGCCGCGCAGGCCGAGCCGTTCCCGGTCGCCCGGCCCCGCCCCGTAGCCGACGGAGGTGACGAAGTCGACCCGCTCGACGAAGGTCCGGAGGTTCTGCCGGACGATCACCACCACCTCGCCGCAGGAGGCGGCGATCTCCGGTGCGCCACCCGCGCCGGGCAGCCGCACCCGCGGCGCGGCGTAGTCGCCGCCGACCACCGTGGTGTTGAGGTTGCCGTACCGGTCGAGCTGCGCCGCGCCGAGGAAGCCCACGTCGATCCGACCGGGCTGGAGCCAGTAGTTGAACACCTCGGGCACCGACACCACCGCGTCGGCGGTGTCGGCGAGGATGCCGTCGCCGATGGACAGCGGCAGCCGGTCCGGCTTCGCGCCGAGGCAGCCGGACTCGTAGACCAGCGCCAGGTGCGGGGCGTGGGTCGCCCGGGCGAGGTTCGCCGCCGTGCTGGGCAACCCGATCCCGACGAAACAGGCGGTGCCGTCGCGCAGTTGCCGGGCGGCGGCGACGGTCATCATCTCGTCGGCGGTCCAGTCCGTCATCGCGTCCGCCCCGCTCACGTCGCCGCCCCGGCCCGGTGCACGTGCTCGTCGAGCCAGGCCCGGAAGGTGTCGCGGTGCCGGCTGACAGCGTCCCACGCCCGGTAGAAGTCGTTGTCCCGCACCGAGTAGCCCTGCGCGTAGGAGGGGTGCGCGCCGCCGGGCACCTCGGCGACGGCGGTGACCGCCCAGCCGGGCAGCACGACCTGGCCGGGCACCGGGGTCAGCTCATCCACGATCTCCTCCACGGTGACCAGCGACCGGTGCGCCGCGAGCACCGCCTCCTTCTGCACCCCGGTGATGCCCCAGAGCTGCACGTTGCCGGCCCGGTCGGCGCGCTGCGCGTGCACCACCGTCACGTCCGGGCGCAGGGCCGCCACGGCGGTGAGGGTCTCCCCGGTGAAGGGGCAGCTGACGGAGCGGACGTTGGCCGTGTGCCGGGGCAGGTCGGTGCCGGTGTAGCCGCGCAGCACGGCGAACGGCAACCCGGACGCCCCGGCCAGGTAGCGGTTCGCCATCCCGGCGTGGCTGTGCTCCTCCAGTTCCAGCGGACGCGGCCAGCCCTGCTGCACGGCGTCGCGGAAGCGGTGCAGCGACCCCACCCCCGGGTTGCCGCCCCAGGAGAAGACCAGGCGGCGGGCGCACCCGGCCCCGATGAGCTGGTCGTAGACCACGTCGGGGGTCATCCGGACCAGGGTGAGTTCCCGCCGTCGCTGACGGATGACCTCGTGACCGGCGGCGAACGGGATGAGGTGGGTGAACCCCTCCAGGGCCACCACGTCGCCGTCGTGGACCAGCTCCGCCACACCGTCGGCGAGCGAGACGAGCCGCGCCATCAGCCTCTCCCGCCTGCCGCGAACCGGGCATCGCCGGCTGTTCGACATGCGGACCGCCGTACTCATGTCGAACGTACGACGGACAGCGACGTACGTCAACGCGTTGACGGCGGCCGGACCGCGTGCCACCGTTCACAAGGAGAACAGCCGTTCGTCCTGCGAACACCACGGGACACACTGCGGACGGCGTCCGGAACCTCCCGGGAGGACCCCCGCACGCTCCCGGGTGGACCGGTGACACCCGGGGGACGAGGAGGTCTCGGATGCGTACCCAGGTCGGCATCGTCGGCGCCGGGCCGGCGGGGCTCATGCTCTCGCACCTGCTGCACCGGCAGGGCATCGAGTCGGTGGTGCTGGAGAGCCGCAGCCGCGGCCACGTCGAGCACCGGGTCCGGGCCGGCGTCCTCGAACAGGGGTCGGTCGACCTGCTCTGCCGCACCGGCCTCGGCGAGCGGCTGCGCCGGGAGGGACTGCGGCACGAGGGCATCGAGCTGCGCTTCGCCGGTGAGTCGCACCGGGTGCCGATGACCGAGCTGACCGGCCGGGCGATCACCGTCTACGGCCAGCAGGAGGTGGTCAAGGACCTGATCGCGGCCCGGCTCGCGGCCGGCGGCACGCTCCTGTTCGACGCCGACGTGGTCCGGCTGACCGGGCTCGACTCCGACGCCCCGGTCGTCCACTACCGACGCGACGGGCGCGCGGAGGAGCTGCGTTGCGACTTCGTGGCCGGCTGCGACGGGTTCCACGGGGTGAGCCGGGGCGCGGTGCCCGAGGGGGTGCTGACCGCCTACGAACGGGCGTACCCCTTCGCCTGGCTGGGTGTGCTGGCCGCCGCCGCACCGGCGGTGGAGGAACTCGTCTACGCCCACCACGACCGGGGTTTCGCCCTCTACAGCATGCGCTCACCGGAGATCTCCCGGCTCTACCTCCAGGTCGCGGCGGACGAGGACATCGCCGACTGGCCGGACGCGCGGATCTGGGCGGAGCTGCGGACCCGGCTGGAGACGGTGCCGGGCTGGTCGCTCACCGAGGGGCCGGTGCTGGAGAAGTCCGTCACCCCGATGCGCAGCTTCGTGGTGGAGCCGATGCAGTGGGAGCGGCTGTACCTGGCCGGCGACGCGGTGCACATCGTCCCGCCGACCGGCGCGAAGGGCATGAACCTGGCGCTGGCCGACGTCGCGCTGCTCGGCGAGGCGTTCGCCGCCTGGTACGGCCACGGGCGGACCGACCTGCTGGCGGGCTACTCGGCCACCGCGCTGCGCCGGGTCTGGCGGGCGCAGCACTTCTCCTGGTGGATGACGTCCATGCTGCACCGGCTGGCGGCCGACGACCCGTACGAGGCGAAGGTGCAGACCGCCACCCTGCGGTACGTCGCCACCTCCCGGGCCTACGCGACCAGCCTGGCCGAGAACTACGTGGGCCTCGCCGAGGTCTGACCACGTCGGACCGGCCCGGACGGGGGCGCGGCCACCCGGTGGTCGTCGCCCCCGCCCACCGCCGTCCAGGTACGGACCGGAGCGACGCCACCGCGACGCAGCGTCGTTCAACTCATTCATGACGGGCGTCAGAAATTATTGACTTTCGATGCCGGGGTGGCCGACCATGGCCGCACGGCGGCGTGCGTCCCCACGCCGCGACCGGTCGAACCGGTCTCCCGCAGTACCGAGGCGTCCCGCCGACTTCCGACGCACCCCACCACCCCGCCCAGGAAGGGCCTCGTCAATGAAGAAGGTCATGGCTCTCGGGCTGATCGCCGTCACCGCGATCGCCCTCACCGGATGTACCGACTCCGACGCGTCCGCCCCGTCCCCGCAGACCTCGGGTGACCTGCGCAAGGTCCGGGTCGCGGCGCTGCCCATCACCGAGACCGCCGCGCTGTGGGGTGGCATCAGGGCGGGCATCTTCGCCGAACGTGGGCTCCAGGTCGAGGTGCTGCCCGCCCAGGGCGGCGCACAGGCCATCCCGGCGCTGATGAACGGCGACATCGACTTCGCCATCGGTCAGCCCTTCGGCCCCTTCCGGGCCGACCTGCAGAAGCTCGGCGTCGTCATCATCGGCAACTACGCCTCCTCGTACGCCGACGGCGACGACATCAACGCCGTGGTGGCCTCGGCGAAGTCGGGCATCAGGCGACCGGCCGACCTGGCGGGCAAACGGGTCGCGGTCAACAGCCTGGGCGCGGCCGGCGACGTCACGATCATGGCGGCGGTGGAGAAGGACGGCGGCGACCCCCGGCGGATCAAGTTCGTGGAGGTGGCCTTCCCGGACGCGCCGGCCCAGCTCGCGGCGGGCAACATCGACGCCGCCTGGGTGCCGGAGCCCTTCGTCACCCAGCTGAAGAGCCGGGGCGACACCTTCGTCGTCGCGCCCTACCAGGCGGTCGTGCCCGGCCTGGCCACCCTCACCACGATCACCACCACCGAACGCACCGACAAGGACGCCGCACTGGTCGAGGACTTCTCGGCCGCGATGAAGAAGACCCTGGAGTGGGCCCGCGACCCGGCCAACGAGACGGCCGTCCGGCAGGCCATCAAGGACAACCTGCAACTGCCGCCGCCGGTGGCGGAATCGGTCCGGCTACCGGCGTTCGGTTGGGACGTCGACCGGGCCAGCCTGCAGAAGCTCGCCGAACTCGCGCAGAAGTACCGGGTGCTCGACCGGCAGCCCGACCTCGACCGCCTCGTCCACCAGCAGTAGCCGGCGGGCCGCCCGCCCGACCCGGGCGGGCGGCGTCGTCCGCGCCACCACGGAGGTGACATGCGCGTGCCCCCCACCCGACGCCTGCGCACGGCACGCAGGGCGCTGCTGGGCGGCCTCGGCCTGGCCGGCTTCCTCGTCTGCTGGCAGGCGGTCCCCACGCTGGGCCTGGTCGACCCGCAGTACCTGCCCCGGGTGACCGACGTGCTCGCCCGGCTGGCCGAGCAGCTCGTCGACCTCGCGTTCTGGCGGCGGCTGGGCAGCACCATGACGTCCTGGGCGATCGGGGTGACGGTGGCCACGGTCGCCGCCGTCGTCCTCGGCACGGTCGTCGGGCTGGTGCCGTTCCTGCGGCGGGCCACCCACACGATGGTGGAGTTCCTACGCCCCATCCCGTCGGTCGCCCTGATCCCGCTCGCCGTGCTGATGTTCGGCATCCAGCGCCAGGCCGCCCTGGTGATCATCGTCTACGCGTCGTTCTGGCAGGTGTTCGTGCAGGTGATCTACGGGGTCGCCGACGTCGACGCGGTAGCCCGGGACACCGCCCGCAGTTTCGGCCTGCGCCGTCGCGAGCGGTTGACCCACCTCGTCCTGCCGACCACCCTGCCGTACCTGATGACCGGACTGCGGCTCGCGGCGGCGGTGGCGCTCATCCTGGCCGTCACCGCGGAGATGGTGATCGGCAACCCCGGCCTCGGCCGCATGATCGAGCTGTCCCGGTCCGCCGGGGACGCCGTCGGCCTGTACGCCCTGGTCGTGGTCACCGGCCTGCTCGGGCTGGCGGTGAACCTGGTCTTCCGGTTCGTCGAGCGGCGGACGCTGTCCTGGCACCAGTCGGTACGGGGCGAGGAGACGCCGTGACCGTGGACGGACCCGCCCGCACACGACCCCGGCGCGGGACCGCCGGCCGCCTGGCGGCGGGCCTGCTGCACGCGCTCGGGCTGCCACTGCTGCTCCTGGTGCTCTGGGGCCTGGTGGCGACGAGGACGACGAGCCGGTTCTTCCCCGACCCGGTGACCATCGCCGACGCCTTCGTCGACACCTGGATCGGACCGGCGTTCGCCGAGGACGTGCTGCCGAGCCTCGCCCGGCTCGCCCTCGGCCTGGGCGCGTCGATCGTGCTCGGCACCGCCGCCGGCACCGTCATCGGCCTGACCCGCTGGCTGCGCGAACTGCTCGAACCCCTGCTGGAGTTCCTCCGGGCCATCCCGCCGCCGGTGCTGATCCCGGTGATGATGCTCCTGCTCGGCATCACCGGCACCATGAAGGTCGTGGTCATCGTCTCCGGCGCGGTCTGGCCGATCCTGTTGAACACGATCGAGGGGGTCCGGGCCACGGACAGCGTCATGACGGAGACCGCGCGGTCGTTCCGGGTCACCTGGTGGGAACGGTTGTGGTTCCTGGTGCTCCCGGCCGCCAGCCCACGGATCATGGCCGGGGTCCGGCAGGCCCTCTCGGTCGGGCTCATCCTGATGGTCATCTCCGAGATGTTCGCCTCGTCGGCCGGGCTCGGCTACCGGATCGCCTACTTCCAGCGCAACTACCTGGTGGCCGAGATGTGGAGCGGCATCCTGCTGCTCGGGCTGGTCGGTGTGCTGCTCGCGGTGGTGTTCGGTCTCGTCGAACGGCGCGTCCTGCGCTGGTACCACGGAATCAGGGAGGTCAACCGTGTCTGACCGGCGCACCCTGCTGCGGGTGGAGCACCTGCGCAAGGTCTACCAGTCCCCGACCGGCGACGTCGAGGCGATCGGGGACCTCAGCTTCACCATGGACGCCGGTGAGCTGGTCTGCATCGTCGGGCCGTCCGGTTGCGGCAAGACCACCCTGCTGAAGTGCCTCGCCGGTCTGCTGCGGCCCACCGCCGGGGTGGTCGAGATGCACGGTGCGCCGGTGACCGGCCCCAGCCCCGCCATGGCGGTGGTGTTCCAGGAGTACGGGCGCAGCCTCTACCCGTGGCTGACGGTACGCGGAAACGTCGAGCTGCCGCTGCGGCACCGGAAGCTCTCCCGCGCCGCGCGCGGCACGCTGGTCGCCGACGCGCTGGACGCGGTGGGCCTGGGGCACGCGGCGCGCAGTCACCCGTGGCAGCTCTCCGGCGGGATGCAGCAGCGGGTGGCGATCGCCCGGGCCATCGCCTACCAGCCCGAGGTCCTGATCATGGACGAGCCGTTCGCCGCCGTCGACGCGCAGACCCGGGCCGACCTGGAGGATCTGGTCCGCGAACTGCACGCCCGCCGGGAGATGTCGATCCTGTTCGTCACGCACGACATCGACGAGTCGGTGTACCTGGGCCAGCGGGTGCTCGTGCTGTCCCACGCCCCGACCCGGATCCGCCAGGACCTGACGGTCGACCTGCCGCCGGAGCGCGATCAGATCACCACCCGCGCCCTGCCCCGCTTCACCGAGCTGCGCACGCGCGTCTACGGCGAGATCCAGCGGGCCAAGCGCGGGCAGCCGGCGGACCGGTCCGCGCCGTGAGCGACGCCCGGACGACGAACGCACCGAAGGGGACGGCCGTGGGTCGGCGTCAACCCAAGCAGCTCCTGCTCGCCTTCTTCGGCGAGCACGTGGTCGACGACGCCACCGGGCCGATCCGGGCGAGTGTCCTGATCACCGTGCTGGAGGGGGCGGGGGTCGCCGCACCGGCGACCCGGGCCACCCTCGACCGGCTCGTACGCAGCGGCGTCCTCGCCCGGGGCCGCAGCGGCCGGGAGACCCTGTTCGCGCTGACCGAGCACGGGACGGCCGTGCTGCGCGAGGCGACCCACCGGGTACGCGGGCCACGGCCGTTCGACCCGCAGGGCGGCGGCTGGACGCTGGTCACCTTCTCGATCCCGGAGGACCACCGCAGGCTGCGGCACCGGCTGCGGTCCACCCTCACCTGGGAGGGCTTCGCGCCGATCCGCGACGGGCTCTGGCTGGCGCCCGGCGAGGTCGACCTGGCCGGGTCGTTGGGGCCGCTGCGGCAGGATCTCGCACCGCACGCCGTGGTCGCCTTCCACGCCCGCGAACTCCCCGGCTTCCCGATCGGCGAGAGCGTCCGCGCCGCCTGGGACATCGAGGCGATCCGCCGCGAGCACCTGGCGTTCATCGCGCGGTGGGAGGACCCGGCCGCGACGGCCACGGCGACGAGCGCCCTCACCGTACGGACGATGCTGGTGGCGGACTGGCTCGCCCTGCTGCGGGCCGACCCCCGGCTGCCGGCGGAGTTCATGGGCGCGCAGTGGCCGGCCGCCCGGTCGGTGGAGACCTACCGCCGGGCGCACCGCCGGCTGGCCGAGGCGTCGACGGCGGAGTTCGCCGCGCTCGTCGCGGCCCGGCCGGCGGTCAGCCGGCGAACCGCGCCCGCAGCTCCGCCTTCCGCACCTTCCCCGACGCGGTCCGCGGCAGCTCGTCCACGATGACCACGTTCTTCGGCAGCTTGTAGCGGGCGATCCTGCCGTCGAGGTGCGCGCGCACGGCGTCGGTGTTCACGGTCGCCCCCTCCCGGACGGTCACCACCGCCCACGGCACCTCACCCCAGCGGTCGTCCGGTACCCCGATGACGGCCGCCGAGACCACCCCGTCGATCTCGCCGAGCAGCAGTTCGAGTTCGGCCGGGTAGATGTTCTCGCCACCCGAGATGATCATGTCCTTGAGCCGGCCGGTGACGTAGAGGCAGCCGTCGGCGTCCAGGTGGCCCAGGTCGCCGGAGCGGAACCACCCGTCGGCCGTGAACGCCTCGGCGGTCGCCGCCGGCAGACCGTGGTAGCCGGGAAAGACGTTGGGACCGGCCACCTCGATCTCGCCGATCTGCCCGGCCGGCAGCACGGCACCGGTCGGGCCGGTGACCCGCACGTCGGTGAAGAAGTGCGGCAGACCGACGCTGCCCTGCTTGGCCCGGGTCAACGCGGGCGGCAACGCGGTGGCGCCCGGCGACGCCTCGGTCATCCCGTACCCCTGCGAGAAGGACAGGCCCCGCGCCTCGTACGCGTCCAGGATGCGGGTCGGCACCGCCGAACCGCCGCAGGTCAGCTTGGCCAGCGTCGACAGGTCGGTCGAGGCCCAGGCGGGATGGTCGGCCAGCAACTGGTAGGTGGTCGGCACGCCGCTGAGCATGGTGACGCCGTGCCGGGCGATCTGCGCGAGTGCCCGCCCCGGCTCGAAGCCCCGCTCGAGGACCATCGTGGCGCCCTTGAGGATGACCGGCAGGGCGCCCATCCCCAGCGAGGCGACGTGGAACAGCGGCGAGATCATCAGCGCCACGTCGGTCGAGACGACGTCGTAGTCGACCACGCAGTTGAGCGCGACCCAGGTGAGGTTGCCGTGGGTCAGCACCGCTCCCTTGGCCCGGCCGGTCGTGCCCGAGGTGTAGACGATCGCCGCCGGCTCCTCCAGGCCCGGGTCGGCCCGACCGGTGCGCTCCGGGTCGGCCTCCCGCGCCAGCGGGGCCAGCCCCGGCCGGTCCGGGGTGCCCTCGCCGGTGACCACGACGTGCCGGAGCCGGGCGGCCGGCAGGGCGGTGGCCACCGCCGCCGCGAGCTGCGGGTCGTGGATCAGCACCCGGGCGGCGCAGTCGGCCAGGACGTGGGCGATCTCGGGGGGCGCCAGCCGGGTGTTCACCGGCACGAAGACCGCACCGAGTCGCGCCGCCGCGAACATCACCTCCAGGAACTCCGGGCTGTTCTCGCCCAGGTAGGCCACGGTGTCGCCGGCACCGACACCGAGGTCCCGCAGCACCGCGCCGACGCGGTCCACCGCGTCGGCGAACCGGGCGTACGTGACGGTGGACCCCTCGCCGTGGATGAGGGCGACCCGGTCCGGGGACGTGAGCCGGCGCTTGGCCACCCACGCGCCGATCCCGTGCTGGTGCATCAGCAGCCTCCTGGTGGTGGTGTGCGCGGCCGGACCGGACGCCCCCGCGGGGTTCAGGCGTGGAAGCGGTACAACCCCCGCGCGACGACCGCCGGCTTGGCCCCGCCCTCGATCTCGATGGTCTGGTCGACGGTGAGCTGGTAGCCGTCGCGCACCTCGGTCACCTCGACGACGGTGGCTCGCATCCGTACCCGCGCCCCGACCACCACCGGCGCGGGGAAGCGCACCCGGTCGAGGCCGTAGTTCACCTTCGTGGACACGCCCTTGACCTCCAGCAGCTCGGTCCAGAACGGCACGGCCAGGGACAGCGTGAGGAAGCCGTGGGCGATCGGTGCGCCGAACGGCCCGGCCGTCGCCCGCTCGGGGTCGACGTGGATCCACTGGTGGTCGTCGGTGGCGTCGGCGAACAGGTTCACCTGGTCCTGGGTGACCGTCCGGTACCCGGTGTGCCCCAGATCGGTGCCGGCGAGGTCGGCGAGCTGGTCGTAGGTGATGGTCGTGGTCATGGTGCTTCCTCTCGTCGTTCCCCGGCGAGGCCCAGCAGCCGGACCGCGTTGTCCTTGAGGATGCCGGGGAGCACGTCCGGCCTGAGGTCGGTGGTGGTGACGTCGCGCAGCCACCGGTCGGGGGTGAGCAGCGGGTAGTCGGTGCCGAAGAGCACCCGGTGCCGCAGCACCGAGTTGGCGTGCCGCACCAGCTCGGCCGGGAAGTACTTCGGGCTCCAGCCGGACAGGTCGATCCAGGTGTTGGGCTTGTGGGTGGCCACCGACAGCGCCTCGTCCTGCCAGGGCACCGACGGATGGGCCATGACGATCTGGAGGTCGGGGAAGTCGGCCGCGACCGGGTCGAGCAGCATCGGGTTGGACAGGCCGAGCCGCAGGCCGTGACCGCCGGGGGTGCCCGCGCCGATGCCGGTCTGCCCGGTGTGGAAGATCGCCGGCAGTCCGGCCCGCTCGATCAGGCCCCACAGCGGGGCGTACTCGTCGCGGCCGGGGTCGAAGCCCTGGACGGTGGGGTGGAACTTGAAGCCGCGTACCCCCTCCTCGGTGATCAGCCGGTCGGCCAGTTCGAGGGCCGCGTCACCGGTGCGCGGGTCGACCGACCCGAAGGGGATGAGCACGTCGGCGTGCTCGGCGGCGGCGCGGGCGACGTCGACGCTGGACAGCGGCGGGTGCTTCAGCTGGGTGCCCGCGTCCACGGTGAAGACGACGGCGGCCATGCCGCGCTCGCGGTAGTACCGGGCCACCGCGTCGACCGCCGGGCGGGGTCCGTCCGTCCGGAAGTACCTCGACGCCGCCGCCACCAACGGTTCGGGCAGTGAGGTGTGACCGTGGTCGTCGACCTCGATGTGTACGTGCATGTCGATCGCCGTGACGGTGGCCAGGTCGATCGCGGGCTGGTACATCGGCGGCAGCCTCCGTCGGGCGGGTCCGTGGTCCGGCGGGCCGGGGGTCGGTTCGCGGGCCGGGTGGGTCAGGGGGTGGCCGGCTGGAACTGGGCGGGCAGCTCCGGGAAGCGTTCGCCGACGCTCTGCGCCGCCCCGGCGAACGTCGCCGGCCAGGCCTGCACCAGCGCGTCGTAGGTCCAGCCGCCCTCCCGGTAGGCGGTCACCGCCGCCTCCGGATGGGTCCAGATCTGGAGCCGGTCACCACCGACCCCGATCACCTGCCCGGTCACCTGGGCCGCCGCGTCCGAGCCGAGGAAGGCGACCAGCCCGGCGACGTCCGCGGCGGTGCCGAAGCCGAGGTCGTGCCGGAAGAACGCCGGCATCGGCTCGCCGTCCGCCTCGGCGCGTACCGCCGCGGCGAAGTAGGGGACGGTGGCGGTCATCGCGGTGGCGGCGACCGGGACGACCGTGTTGGCGGTGATGCCGGCCCGTTTCAGCTCCAGCGCCCAGGTGCGGACCATGCCGACGATGCCCGCCTTGGCCGCCGCGTAGTTGGTCTGGCCGAAGGTGCCGCGCTGGCCGGTGGGCGAGCCGATGCAGATGATCCGGCCGCCCCCGCCGGCCTGCCGCATGTGCCGCACCGCCTCGCGCACCGTGGTGAAGGTGCCGCGCAGGTGCACGTTGACCACGGTGTCGAAGTCGTCGTCGCTCATCTTCCACAGCACCGTGTCGCGCAGTACGCCGGCGTTGGTGACCAGGATGTCCAACCGCCCGAAGTGCTCCACCGCGGCGCTGACGAGTGCCTCCGCCGTCGCGGTCGGGCCGACCGGGGCGGTCACCGCGACGGCCCGGCCACCGGATGCTTCGATCGCCGCCACGGCCCCGGCGGTGGCCTCGGCGTCGACGTCGTTGACCACGACGGCCGCGCCGCGCCGCGCCAACTCCTGGGCGTAGGCGAGACCGAGCCCCCGCCCGGATCCGGTGACGATGGCGACTTTGCCGTCCAGTGACATGGGCACTCCCTTTCGTCGATGCGATCTGAGCACGGACCGTTGAGAATGTCAATTATTCAGGTTGCTTGCTACCATCGCGCCATGTCCCCTGTCGACAGGACCCGGTCGACCGGACGCGACCGGCTCCGGGACAGCGTGCTCGCCGGGGACCTGAGCTTCCTGCTGGCCCGCGCCAACGCCCTGGCCCTCGCGGCGGCGAACGCCGCCCTCGCCGAACACGGGTTGAAGGCGCGCTCCTACTCGGTGCTCGCCCTGGCCGCCGACGACGTCCGCCCGACCCAGCGGGAGCTCGCCGAGTTCCTGCGGCTCGACCCCAGCCAGGTCGTCGCTCTCATCGACGGGCTGGCCCAGCGGGCCCTGGTCGAGCGCCGGGCCGACCCCGCCGACCGCCGGGCCAACGTCCTGGTCGCCACCGACGCCGGCCGGGAACTGTTCGCCCGCGCCCAGGACAGCGTCCGTGCCGTGGGGCTCGGCTCGCTGCCCGCCGTGACGCCCCGCGAACACGAGCGGCTCGCCCGGCTGCTGCGGCTGCTCGCCTTCCCCGACTGACACCGGCCGGGACGGCACAGCGGTCACCGCGCCCCGCCGCTCAGCGGTACGCGCCGCCCAGCGCCCGGGAGAGCACCCGGCCCGCCGCCTGGACCAGCGGGGCCAGCGCCACCGGATCCGCCCGGTCGTGGGCGACCACCAGCGAGACCGCCGCCACCACCCCTTCCGGCCCGCGGATCGGTGCGGCCACCGACAGGGCGTCCATGGTGACCTGCCGGTCGCTGACCGCGTACCCGACCCGGCGCACCTCGGCGAGACAGCGCCGCAACCGGGCCGGGTCGGTGAGGGTCAGCGCGGTGTACCGTTCCAGCGGCGCGGCCAGCACCTGCTCCTGGACCCCGGCCGGCGCGTGGGCGAGCAGGACCAGCCCGACACCGGTGGCGTGCAACGCGAAGCGGCCACCCACCCTGGTGAGCACGGGCACCGCGTGCCGCCCGGCGATGCGTTCGATGAAGACGAGTTCGAGGTCCTGCCGGACGGCGAGCTGGACGTTCTCGTGGGTCACCTCGTACAGGTCCTCCAGCACCGGCAGGGCCACCTCCCGCAGCCCCAGGCCCCGCGGCGCGAGTGAGCCCACCTCCCACAGCCGCAGACCGATCCGGTACCGCCCGTCGTCGCCGCGCTCCAGCGCCCCCCAGGCGAGCAGTTCGGCGACCCGGCGGTGCACGGTGGACAGCGGCAACCCGGTGCGCCGGGCCAGCTCGCTCAGCGTCAGCGCCGGCCCGGCCGGGGTGAACGCGTCGAGCAGCGCCAGCACCCTGCTGGTCACCGACCGTCCCGGCTGCCCGCGCACCCCGCCATCCTCCCCGCCGCCGACGGCGGCTCACAGCTCCAGTACCAGCCGGGGCGTACGCGCCCGGGAGACACAGATCAGCATGACGTCCCCGGCGGCCCGTTCCGCCGCGCCGAGCAGGCTGTCACGGTGCTCCGGCACCCCGGCCAGCACCGGGGTCTCGCAGGTGCCGCAGGTGCCCTGCCGGCACGACGACAGCACCGGCACGCCGGCCTCCTCGACGGCCCGCAGGATCGAGGTGCCCGGGGGCACGGTCACCGTCCGCCCGGACAGCGCGAGTTCGACCTCGATCGTCGCCGCCGGTCCGCCGCCGTCACGCGGGGCGAACCGCTCGACGTGCAGGCAGCCGGGCGGCCACTCACGACAGTGCTCCTCCACCGCCGTGACCAGGGATTCCGGGCCGCAGCAGTAGACCGTGCCGACGGCGGGCCCGGCCAGCACGGTGGCCAGGTCCAGCAGCCCGGTCTCGTCCTGCGGGTACAGGCGCACCCGGTCGCCGTACCGCTGCCGCAGGCCGGTGGCGAAGGCCATGGTGGCCCGGCTGCGTCCGCCGTACACCAGTCGCCAGTCGGCGCCGGTGGCGTCGGCGGCGGCCACCATCGGCCGGATCGGGGTGATGCCGATGCCTCCGGCGACGAAGAGGTAGCGCCGGGCCGCGACCAGCGGGAAGGTGTTGCGGGGACCGTACACCCGGACGGCGGCGCCGACGGTGAGCCGCTCGTGGGCCAGCCGGGAGCCCCCGCGCCCGTCCGGTTCACGTTGCACGGCTATCCGCAGCATGGTCCGCTCCCCCGGGTCGCCGCACAGGGAGTACTGACGGACCAGCCCCGGCCCCAGCTCCAGGTCGACGTGTGCGCCCGGGGTCCAGCCGGGCAGCTCACCGCCGTCCGGACGGCCCAGGGTGAACGCCACCACCTCCGCCGCCACCCGGTCACGGGCCACCACCGTCAGGTCCAGCCCGGCCGCCGCCGGTCCGGTCCCCGCCGCCCCGGTCACGAGCGCACCGCCGCCGGTGCCGCCGCCGGTGCCGCTGCCGGTGCCGGTGCCCGTGCCGGTGCCGGTGCCGGTGCCGGTGCCGTCGGAGGCTGGTGGTCGCGTGGGTGGCCGAGCAGCCACTTCCACAGCTCGACCGGCTCGACTTCGACCCGCTCCGCGCCGCAGTGGCAGACCCCGCGCAGCGTGTCGGTGCCCGGCAACCAGTGGATCCGGTGGATCCGGCCACCGGCGGACGCCCCGGCCGGGGTGGTCACCGGGGCGCTCCCACCGTCGGGGACCCGACCATCCGGGCCAGCAACCGCCGGGCGGCCAGGCCACCGGTGTCGATGTTGATGCTCAGTTCCCGGTACCCGTCCGGCTCGGCGGCGATCACCCGCTCCAGGATGTTGAGCGCCGCCACGTCCTGCATGACCACGGTGTGGTTGCTCTGGTGCAGGTACTCGCTGACCGACTCGTCGTCGATCGCGAAGTCACGCGCCACCGCCCAGAAGTCGTACGTGGTGTGCGCGGTCGACGGGGTGATGGCGTACACGATCTCGGCGTGGAAGGCCTCGCTGTCCGGGCCCTCGGCGGGTGGCAGCACCCCCTGCGGCGCGATCCGGCTGTGCAGCAGGTACAGGCAGGGCGGGTGGTACTCGATGTCCTGCCAGCGGGTGATCCGGCCCCGGATCCCGGTCGAGCGGGCGTAGAACGGCGGGCACTCGGCGTCGTCCATGTGCCGGCTGACGTAGACGATGGCCCGGTCCTCGTCCACCTCGGTGGTGATCGGGGTGTCCGCCACCTCCGGCGTGCCGATGTGACCACCGTGCAGGTAGGTCTCGTGCGACAGGTCCAGCAGGTTGTCGACCAGCAGGCCGTAGCGCGCGTCCAGCGGGGCCATCCCGCGGACCACCGCGTACCGGGGGTCGACCAGCCACGGCGCGCGGGGGATGGTGGCCGGGTCGGCCCGGTCCCGGTCGCCGATCCAGACCCAGACGAAGGAGTCCTGCTCCACCACGGGATAGGCCGCGACCCGCGCGGTGCGCGGGATCCGCTGCTGACCGGGTACGAGGACACACGCGCCGGTCGGGTCGTAGGTGAAGCCGTGGTAGCCGCAGACGACCCGGTCGCCGTCGAGCCGGCTCTGCGACAACGGGTAACGCCGGTGCACACAACGGTCGGCGAGCACCACCGCCTGCCCCGCCCCGGTGCGGTACAGCACCAGCGGCTCGTCGAGCACCGTGCGGGCGAGCAGTCCCCGGCCGACCTCGTCGCTGTGGGCCGCCACGTACCACTGGTCCCGGGCGAACACCATCCGACGACCTCCCTCTCTGACGAATGTCGATGTCACGGCATCGTCCCGCGCGGCGTGGCCGGCGGGGACGGCGTCTTTCACTGGGTGGAAGGCCGACAGTCCGACCGTCCCGACGGAGCAACCGATACCGAGATTGGTCAGATGTCTAGTGGTTCCCACTGCTCGACACGGGTGCCCCGGGCAACCGCAATGTGCCTGGAGCGGGAATTGCAGGCATTGACGTTGACCACTGGAAACTCTAACGTCTGATGTATCGATGTTGGGCGGGTCGTCCTCCACGCACGACGCCCACCACCCGTCCCGCCCCAGCAGGCGCGCGGACCACGGCCGGGGAACGGAGAGACCCAATGAACCACAGACAGCTGCTGAGCGCGGGGCTGGCGGTGCTGCTCGGCGCGACGGCCACCCTCGCCGCCGGCTGCGGTGACCGGGGCGGCGACTCGGCCTCCCCGGGCGGCGGTCGGGCGCTCATCGGGGTCGACTATCCGCGCTCGGACACCGACTTCTGGAACTCCTACATCAGGTACGTGCCGCAGTCCGCCGACGAACTCGGGGTCGACCTCAAGACCACCAACTCGCAGAACGACATCGCGAACCTCATCTCGAACGCCCAGACCTTCATGAGCCAGGGCGTCAAGGGGGTGGTGATGGCCCCGCAGGACACCGCCGCCGTCGCGCCGACGCTGAGCCAACTGGAGAGCCGCAGGATCCCGGTGGTCACCATCGACACCCGCCCCGACACCGGCACCGTGTTCATGGTGGTCCGCGCCGACAACCGCGCCTACGGCACCAAGGCCTGTCAGTTCCTGGGCAGCAAGCTCGGCGGCCGGGGCAAGGTCGTCATGCTCCAGGGCGGCCTGGACTCGATCAACGGACGGGACCGCACCGAGGCGTTCAACGAGTGCATGGGCAAGGAGTTCCCCGGCATCAAGGTGTTCGGTGAGGCGACCGACTGGAAGGCCGACGTGGCGGCGTCGAAGTTGCAGACCCGGTTCGCCTCCGACCCGGACGTCAAGGGCATCTACATGCAGTCCTCGTTCGCCCTGTCGGGCACCCTGCAGATCCTCAAGCAGCGCGGCCTCCAGGTGCCGCCGACCGACCCGAAGCACGTCTTCGTCGTCTCCAACGACGGCATCCCCGAGGAGCTGAAGAACATCGGCGACGGCCTGATCGACGCCACCGTCAGCCAGCCCGCGGACCTCTACGCCAGGTACGGGCTGGAGTACGCCAAGGCGGCGATCGAGGGCAGGACGTTCCAGCCCGGGCCCACCGAGCACGGCAGCACCATCATCCGGGTACGCGAGGGCCTGCTCGAGGACCAGCTCCCCGCACCGCTGGTGACGCTGGACGGCGCACCGGTCGGCGGCCAGCCCACGGTGAAGTTCGACGACGCGTCGCTGTGGGGTCGTCAGGGATGAGTGCCGCCGCGCCCCGTCCGGACGGCGGGCCGGTCGGCGACGACCCGCCGGTCGTCGAGGCCGTGGAGATCACCAAACGGTTCGGGTCCACCCTCGCCCTGTCCCGGGCGGAGATCTCCGTCCGCCGCGGTGAGGCGCACGCCCTGGTGGGGCGCAACGGCGCCGGCAAGTCGACGCTGGTGAGCATCCTCACCGGGTTGCAGGCCGCCGACGGCGGGGCGGTGGCCTTCGCCGGGCGACCGGCGCCCCCGCTGGGCGACCGCGACGCCTGGCGGCAGCGGGTGGCGTGCGTCTACCAGAAGTCGACGATCATCCCGACCCTCACCGTGGCGGAGAACCTGTTCCTCCACCGGCACGCGCGCTCCCGCAGCGGTCTGATCCGCTGGTCGCGGCTGCGTCGGGAGGCCGAACAGCTGCTGGCGGACTGGTCGGTCGACGTCGACGTCCGCCAGCCGGCCTCGGCGCTCTCGGTCGAGCAGCGGCAGTTCGTGGAGATCGCCCGCGCGTTGTCCTTCGGCGCGCGGTTCATCGTCCTCGACGAACCGACCGCCCAGCTCGACGCGGCGGGCATCAACCGCCTGTTCACCCGGATCCGGGACCTGCGGGCGCACGGCGTGACGTTCCTGTTCATCAGCCACCACCTCCAGGAGATCTACGACCTGTGCGACCGGGTCACGGTCTTCCGCGACGCCCGGCACATCGTCACCGCCCCGGTCGCCGCGTTGAGCCGGCAGGCGCTGGTCGCCGCGATGACCGGGGAGGACGTCACGATGCCGGTGGCCGTCCACCGACCGCCGAGCGCCGACGCTGCGGTGCTGCTCTCGGTACGCGACCTGGTCACCTCGTCCGGTGCCGAACTGTCCCTGGAGGTACGGGCCGGCGAGGTCGTCGGCCTGGCCGGCAGCGGGGGCAGCGGCAAGGTCGAGGCCGCCGAGGCGATCGTCGGTCTCGCCCGCCCGGCCGGCGGCACGGTCACCCTCGCCGGCCGCGTGCTGCGTCCGGGCAGTGTGCCCGACGCCCTCGCCGCCGGTGTCGGGCTGGTGCCGCAGGACCGGCACCGGGAGGGTCTGGTGCCGTCCCTGTCCATCGCGGAGAACGTCACGATGACGGTGCCGCAGCGGGTCGGGCGGTACGGCCTCATCTCGTCGGCCCGCCGCGACGCCCTGGCCGGGCGGACGATCGCCGACCTGACGATCAAGGCGGCCGGACCGCAGGTACCGGTTTCCGACCTGTCCGGCGGCAACCAGCAGAAGGTCGTCATGGGCCGGGCGCTGGCCAACGACCCGCGGTTGCTGGTGCTCGTCACGCCCACCGCCGGGGTCGACGTGCGCTCCAAGCAGACCCTGCTCGGGGTCGTCGAGGACGTACGGCGGCGGGGTGCGGCGGTGCTGGTGGTCAGCGACGAACTCGACGACCTGCGCATCTGCGACCGGGTGCTGGTGATGTTCCAGGGCCGGGTCGTCGGCGAGCTGGCCCACGGCTGGAGCGACAACGATCTGGTAGCCGCCATGGAAGGGGTGGACCTCCACCATGTCTGAGACGCTGTCCACCGGGAAGGCGTCGCCACCGGCGTCGCCACCGACCCGCCCGCCGTCGCGGCACCTGGCCCTCGCCCGACTGCGCGACCTGGCGCTGGTGCCGGCGATCGTCGCGGTGGCGATCGTCGGATGGATCATCAGCCCGGTCTTCCTCAGCGGCGACAACGTCGTCAACGTGCTACAGAGCATGTCGGAGATCGCCATCCTGGTGCTGGCCCAGACCATCGTGCTGATCACCGGCAAGATGGACCTGTCGCTGGAGTCCACCTTCGGGCTCGCCCCGGGCATCGCCGCCTGGCTGGTCGTCGACCCCGCGCTCACCCGGGGGCTGGGGCTCGGCCTGCTCCCGGACGCCTGGGCGGTGCCGGTGGTGCTGCTCGTCGGCGCCCTGGTCGGGGCGTTCAACGGGCTGCTCATCGTCCGGTTCGGCCTCAACGGCTTCATCGTGACGTTGGGCATGCTGATCATCCTGCGGGGCCTGCTCACCGGCATCTCCGGCGGGCAGACCTTCTTCGCGCTGCCCGGGTCGATGACGTATCTCGGCTCCACCAGCTGGTTCGGGATACCGGCCTCGATCTGGGTGTCGCTGCTGCTGTTCGCCGCCGGGATCGTGGTCCTCGGCTACACCAGGGCGGGCCGGGCGCTGTACGCCATCGGCGGCAACGTCGACGCGGCCCGCGCCGCGGGCATCCGTACCGACCGGGTGCTGTGGACCGCGCTCGTCGTGGCCAGTGTGCTCGCCGCCCTGGCCGGGCTGCTGATCAGCGGCCGGCTGGCGGCGGTGCCGGCGGCCCAGGGCGACGGCGCGATCTTCCAGGTCTTCGCGGCGGCGGTGATCGGCGGCGTCAGCCTCAACGGCGGCAAGGGCAGCGTCTTCGGCGCCTTCACCGGCGTCCTGCTGCTTTTCATGATCATCAACGTGCTGACCCTGGCCGGGGTGCCCGCGCAGTGGACGAACTTCCTCAACGGCGCGGTCATCCTGGTCGCCCTGGTGGTGTCCCGCATCACCGGCGGCCGGGCACAGACCTGAACCGGCGCGGTCCGTCGGCCGGACCCGCGAGCCACGCCCACGAGACGGGCAGCAGACCGACAACCGTTCCCACCCAGGACCAGGAGTCCCGTTGACTGAGCGCATCTCGTCGGTAGAGACGATCGACGTACGCTTCCCCACCTCCGTCCACCGTGACGGGTCGGACGCGATGAACCCGTTCCCCGACTACTCCGCCGCCTACGTCGTCCTGCGGACCTCGGCGGGCGCACAGGGGCACGGCCTGGTCTTCACCGTGGGCCGCGGCACCGAGATCCAGGTGGCCGCCGTCCGGTCGCTCGCCACGATGGTGGTCGGCCAGCCGGTCGACGCACTGACCGCCGACCCGGGCGCGCTCGCGCGGCGGCTGGTCGGCGACAGTCAGATCCGCTGGCTGGGTCCGGAGAAGGGGGTCGTGCACATGGCCGCCGGCGGCCTGGTCAACGCCGTGTGGGACCTCGCGGCCCGACGGTCGGGCAAGCCGCTGTGGAAGCTGCTGGCCGACCTCACCCCGGAACAGCTGGTCGGCCAGGTCGATTTCCGCTACCTGCGCGACGCGCTCACCGAGGACGACGCGCTCGCCCTGCTGCGCCGGGCCGGTGATGGCCGGGCCGACCGCGAGCGGCGGCTGCGGGCCGAGGGCTATCCGGCCTACACCACCACCCCGGGCTGGCTGGGCTACGACGACGAGAAACTGGCCCGGCTCTGCGTGGAGGCGGTGCGGGACGGCTACCGGCTGATCAAGCTGAAGGTGGGCGGGAACCTCGCCGACGACGTCCGCCGGATGGGCATCGCGCGGCGGGCCGTCGGGCCGGAGATCCGTCTCGCCGTCGACGCCAACCAGATCTGGGGGGTACCCGACGCGATCCGGTGGATGCGCGAACTCGCCGTGTTCGACCCGTACTGGATCGAGGAGCCGACGTCGCCGGACGACGTGCTCGGACATGCCGCCGTCCGCCGGGCACTGGCCCCGATCCGGGTGGCGACCGGCGAGCACGTGCACAACGCGGTGATGTTCAAACAACTGCTCCAGGCCGACGCGGTCGACGTGGTGCAGATCGACGCCTGCCGGGTCGCCGGGGTCAACGAGAACCTGGCGGTCCTGCTGCTCGCCGCGCACTTCGGGGTGCCGGTCTGTCCGCACGCCGGTGGGGTCGGGCTGTGCGAGCTGGTGCAGCATCTGGCGATGTTCGACTTCGTGGCGCTCAGCGGCAGCACCGACGACCGGGCCATCGAGTACGTCGACCACCTGCACGAGCACTTCGTCGACCCGGCCCGGGTCAGCGGTGGGCGGTACCTGGCCCCCACCGCCCCGGGGATGAGCGCGGAGATCCTGCCGGCGTCCCTGGCCGCCTTCCGCTTCCCGGACGGCCCACAGTGGGCGGCGGCACCGGCGGCGGCGGGGGTGTCGACCGCATGATCATCGACGCGCACCACCACCTGTGGCGGCCGGAGCGCGGCTACACCTGGCTCGACGCTCCCGAACTGGCGACGATCCGCCGGCCGTTCAGCCCGGCGGACCTGACCGCCGAGCTGACCGCCGTCGGCGTGACCGGCACCGTGCTGGTCGAGGGTGGCCGCTGCCATCGGGACGAGGCCGCCGAGTTCCTCGGCTACGCCGCCGACACCGCACCGATCCTCGCCGTGGTGGCCTGGCTCGACGTCGCGGCCGACGACGTGTCCGCCACGCTCACGGCGTACCGCCGGTCGCGCGGCGGTGAGTTCCTGGTCGGGGTGCGGTCACAGGTCCAGGGGGAGGCGGACCCCGACTACCTGGACCGGGCCGAGGTCCGTCGAGGCCTGGCCGAGATCGCCGCTGCCGGGCTCACCTTCGACCTGGTGATCCGGGCCGACCAGCTCCCTGCGGCGGCCCGCGCGGCCCAGGCGGTGCCGCAGCTCCGGTTCGTCCTCGACCACCTGGGCAAACCCCGGATCGACCAGGGTACGGCGGGCCTGCGGAGCTGGCACGGTCCGCTGGCCGCGTTCGCCGCCAACCCCAACGTCACCGCCAAGCTGTCCGGCCTGGTCACCGAGGCCGGACCGGACTGGTCGGCGGAACAGCTGCGGCCATTCGTCGAGGTGGCGGTCAGGGAGTTCGGCGCGGACCGGCTGATGTTCGGCTCCGACTGGCCGGTCTGCCTGCTCAGGTCGGACTACGCGGGAGTGCTGGGGGCGTTGACGGCGGCGCTGCCCCCGCTGTCGGACCGGGACCGGGCCGACATCCTGGCCGGCACCGCCGTACGCACCTACGACCTGGCCCGGCGGCTGCTCCCGACCCGGCCCGGGTGATCCGGACACCGGCGGCTCAGGCGTCGGCCGCCTTGGCGGCGAGCACGGTGCGCAGCCACGCCTCGGAGGTGTTGACGTGGATCAGCGCACTCGCCTGGGCGAGCAGTTGGTCGCGGGACCGCAGCGCGAGGTAGATCGCGTGGTGTTCGTCGATCGTCTGGTGGGCCGAGTTGCCCTCGATCAGCCCCCGCCACACCCGGGCCCGCAGGGTACGGCTGGACAGGCCGTCGAGCAGCGAGGTGAGGGTCTCGTTGCCGGTGGTCGCCACGACGGTGTGGTGGAAGGCCGCGTCGAAGCCGATCAGCTTCTCCGCGTCGTCGGCCGCCGCCCGCATCTCGGCCAGGATGTGCCGGAGTTCGTCGAGCCTGGCCTCGGTCATCCGAAGCGCCGCCAGGCCGGTCGCCATCGGCTCCAGCATCCGGCGCACCTCCATGACCTCCAGCAGGGTGTCGTCGCGCAGCAGCTCCACCGCGACACCCAGGCCCTCCAGCAGCAGCCGGGGGGCGAGGCTGGTGACGTACGTCCCGTCGCCGCGTCGTACGTCGAGCACCCGGGCCGACTCGAGTACCTTGACCGCCTCCCGGACGCCGCTGCGGGACAACCCCATCTGCGCGGCCAACTGCGGCTCGGGAGGCAGACGCGCGCCGGGCGGCAGCTCACCGCTGGAGATCATGCTCCGGATTCTGGCGATCGCGTCGTCGGTCAGTGCCATCCACGTCCCCCTCTGGCCGACCCGTCGAGCCCCGTCAGGACAGTTCCACCGGCTGGGGCGGGTCTCACCAATATAGAGAACACCGGCAGGTTCCTCCGCCGCCGACGTCGGGGGCGGGTGGTGCGGGCCGCTCCCCCGTCCGGGCCGGGATCCGGCACCGCTCGGCAGGTCGGCGACCGGACGGGCCGGCGGTGCGCGGGCCGGCCGGTGGGGGCGGGGTCGGTCCGGGGCGGGTGTGGGGCGGGCGCCGCCCCGCGGCGGAGTGCGGGACACGCGGATCGACGCTCCTGACCTGTCCTGGACGGGCGGCCCGCGCCCGTCCAGGACAGGTGGTGTTCAGGAGGCGGTGCAGACCGGGGTCAGGCCGCTGGCGGCCCCGGTTCCCTGGAAGCCGAACTCGGTGTACTGGCCGGCGTTGACCGAGCCGTTGTAGTTGACGTTGCTGAACTGCACGCTGCCACTGGTGCCGGTGCGGTTGGCGTTCCACACGCTGGTCACCGCGGCGCCGGAGGGCAGGGTGAGCTGGACGTTCCACCCGCTGATCGGCGAGCTGCCGGCGGTGACCCGCACGGTGGCGACGAAGCCCCCGGTCCACGAGTTCAGCGAGACCGTGGCCGTGCAGCCGGTGGCCGGCGGGGGCGTGGTCGGCGGCGGCGTGGTGGGCGGCGGCGTGGTCGGCGGGGGCGTGGTCGGCGGGGGCGTGGTCGGCGGGGGCGTGGTCGGCGGCGGGGTCGTCGGCGGGGGCGTGGTGGTGGGCGGCGGGGTGGTGGTGCCGCGGCCCTTGTTCAGCTCGTCGAGCACGGCGTAGTACGCCGACTTCTTCTGGTAGTTGCCGTTGCCGCCGGTGAACAGCAGGCCCCGCTCCGAGGAGCGCCACGACTCGCTGTCGGAGATGCCCCAGACGGTGATGCCGGTGCACTTCGCGACGTTCAGGCAGGCCCGGACGACCTTGCGGTAGTTCTCCGCCTGCCCGGCGCCGATGTCGTTGTTGCTCAGGTCGTCGTCGATGTCCACCTCGGAGAGGTGCACCTCGACGCCGAGGTCGGCGAAGCGCTGGATGTTGGCCTGGAGGTCATTGGTGATGATGCTGTTCGGGTTGTCGTTGAAGTGCGACTGGAACCCGACGCAGTCGATGTACTGCCGGTAGTTGCGGACGATGTCGTACAGCGCGTTGGCTTTGCGGTTCGGGCCACCGCCCTTGACGGTCAGCCCCTCGACGTCGTAGTCGTTGATGCAGAGCTTGGTGGAGTAGCCACCGGCCTGCACGACCTGCTTGGCCCGGATGAACGAGTCCCGGATGACGTCGGTGTCGCCGGCGTCGAAGTAGTCACCGTCGCCGTTGGCGTCCCGGTTCATGGTGTGCGGCCACTGGTTGCGGCGGCGGCCGGTGTTGTTGTCCTCCAGCGCCTCGTTGACCACGTCCCAGTAGGCGATCTTGCTGCCCCACCGGTTGATGGCGTTGCCGATGAAGTTGTTCAGGGTGCCCTGGCTCGCGCCCTGCAACGCCCCGGCCTGCGAGTGCCACACCAGCGTGTGCCCCCGGACCACCATGTTGTTGCTCTGGGCGTGGTTGACCAGTTGGTCCGCGCCGCTGGTGTTCTGCAGACCGCCGCTGGACGTGGCGATCCGGTCCGGCTTCATGTCGTTCTCGGGGGTCAGCTGGCCGAACTCCTGGGCGAGGATCGGGTACAGCCGGTTGGGCGAGGACGCGGTGCCGAAGAACAGCCCGGCCTTGGCCGCCGCGGCCCGCAGCGTCGTTTCCGCGGCGGCGGCCGGGGCGGTGGACTGGATCGTCACCGCACCGCCGACCAGCAACAACACCGCCGCCGGTAGGGCCAACCGGCCGGCTCTCCTGCGCTGCCTCAGGCTGCTACTCACGGGGCCTCCCTGCTATCCGGTGCCAACAATCGATGCACATGTATTCCTATCGAAGGGTCAGTATCGATACCGGTCGGCCACACTGTCAACAACTTTCGGAAATGTTCCGGAAAACTCCCGGACCGCCGGGGAACACGTTTGCGCAGGTGGGAAGCGGGGGATCCGGCACTGCCCGGACAGGGCCGACGCATGACGGACGAGCACACCGATCGCCCAGGTCACCGACGTCGAAACATTCGAAAGGCCCGGCACCCCGGGACCGGCCGTACGACGGCACCGCGCCGCCCCCGTCGCGGGACGGCGGGGATACTCGGCCGATGACGTGGAAGGTCGTGCTGGGCATCGGCCTCGCGCTCGCCACCTCCTGGGTGGCACTGACGATCGGCCTGCTCCTGGTGCGACCCAGGGGATCCCTGCTCGCCGAGGCGATCCGGATCCTGCCCGACCTGCTGCGGACGCTGCGCCGCCTGGCCGCCGACCCCGACCTGCCGACCGGCGTACGGGTACGGCTCTCCCTGCTGATCGCCTACCTGGCCAGCCCGGTCGACCTGATCCCCGACGTGATCCCCCTGCTCGGCTACGCCGACGACGCCATCGTGGTGGTCGCCGTGCTGCGCTCCGTGGTCCGCCGCGCCGGCATCGACGCCGTCCACCGGCACTGGCCGGGCAGCCCGGACGGCTTCGCCGCCGTGTGCCGGCTCGCCGGCATCCACCGCACCCCGCCCCCCTGACCCGGACCGGCTACCGACCCGACCCGCTCCGCCGGATCCGGTCGGCCCCGGCGGCGGTCGGACCCCCCGCAGCGGCACCGCCCTCCCCCGCCCACCGGCCCGGTCGGGGTTTCGCCGGTGGCCGTCCCCGGGTAGCGCAGGGACCGTGAACCGCGATCTCGTGACGGCCCTGCTGGCGGTCTGGGAGCTGCCCGGGTTCCGCAGTGGAGTGCACCACCTCGTCGATCTCGACGAGGTGGCGGTGCTGCTGGCCCGGTTGGCCGCCCCCGGGCGCGACCACGGGGTGGAGCGCGCCCTGCTCGGCCTGGTGCGGTCCGGCCTGGACAGCACCGAGATCCGGGAGGCGGTACTGCTGGTGCTGGAACGCGACGAGGTGCGCCGTCCGCTCGTCGCGGCGGTCGGGGTGTCGCTGGCCAGCCGGCCGGGTCAGGCCGCCGCCATCGCCTCGGCGGCCGAGGATCCCGAGGTACGGCGCGCGGTGCGGGCGGTGCTGGACAACGCCCGGGTGCGCGGGCTGGTCTGGCAGGCGGTGGAGCGGCAGGTCGACGACGACCGGGGCGGGCTGGTGCGCCGGGCGGTGGTGCTGTTCGTCCGGCACCCGAGCGTCCCCCGCCTCACCTGGGCGCTGCGCCGCCACGGTGTACTGCGCGAGCTACGCCGCCCGTCCGGCCGCCGGGAACCCGACTGAGCGCCGTCCCGGCCGGCCCCGTGCCGCACGGCCGCCGGGGAGCCGTCGACACCGACGGGTCGGGACGGGCCGGTCGACCCGTCCCGACCCGGGCCTCAGCGGGCCGCCCCGGCGGGCCGGCGGGTCGGCCCGAGGTGCCGGGCGTACGCGCCAGTGGTGAAGAAGGCGGGCAGGTCCTCGACGAGGGCGGTGTCCTCGACGATCCGCGCCGCCCGGCCGGCCCGCTCCCGGTCGAGGTCGCCGCGTCCGGCGACCAGGGCCGCCAGCTCCTCGGCGAGGACCGACCGGACCAGGTCCCCGGTCACGCAGCCGCCGTCGGCCAGCGGGGTGCCGTGGTGCAGCCACTGCCAGAGCTGGCAACGGGCGATCTCGGCGGTCGCCGCGTCCTCCATCAGGTTTCCCAGCGCCACCGCGCCGGTGCCACCGAGCCAGGCGTCCACGTAGCGGACGGCGACGGCGACGTTGGCCCGCAACCCGGCGACGGTGACCCGGCCCGGGGTCTTGTCGACGGCGAGCAGGTCGGCGGCGGTGACGCCGACGTCGTCGCGCAGCCGGTCGAGCTGGTGGGGGCGGTCACCCAGCACCGCGTCGAACTCCTCCCGGCAGGTGTCGACCAGGCCGGGATGGGCCACCCAGGAGCCGTCGAACCCGTCGCCGGCCTCCCGCCGCTTGTCCGCCCGCACCCGGCCGAGGGCCACCTCGTTGACCTGCGGATCCCGGTTCGGGACGAACGCGGCCATCCCGCCGATGGCGTGCGCCCCCCGCCGGTGGCAGGTGGCCACCAGCAACTCGGTGTACGCCCGCATGAACGGCACCGTCATGGTGACCTCGGAGCGGTCCGGCAGGACGAAGTCGGCCCACTGCCCGAAGTTCTTGATCACGCTGAAGATGTAGTCCCACCGGCCGGCGTTCAGCCCCGCCGAGTGTTCCCGCAGCTCGTAGAGGATCTCCTCCATCTCGAAGGCGGCGGTGATCGTCTCGATCAGCGTGGTGGCCCGGATGGTGCCCCGGGGTAGACCGAGCCGCCGCTGGGCGAAGACGAAGACGTCGTTCCACAGCCGCGCCTCCCGGTGGCTCTCCAGTTTCGGCAGGTAGAAGTACGGCCCGGAGCCCGCGTCGAGCTGCCGGCGGGCACAGTGGAACAGGTAGAGGCCGAAGTCGACCAGGCTGGCCGAGATCGGCCGCCCGTCCACCACGACGCCCTTCTCCACCAGGTGCCAGCCGCGTGGCCGGACGACGATGGTGGCCAGCTCCGTGCCGAGGGCGTACCGCTTGCCACGCGGGTCGGTGAAGTCGATCCGCCGGTCCAGGGCGTCGATCAGGTTGAGCTGGCCGGAGACGACGTTGTGCCAGGTCGGGGCGGTGGCGTCCTCGAAGTCGGCGAGCCACACCCGGGCGCCGGAATTGAGCGCGTTGACGGTCATCCTGCGGTCGGGCGGCCCGGTGATCTCGACCCGACGGTCGACCAGACCGGGTGCCGGCGGAGCCACCCGCCAGTCCGGATCGGCGCGGATCGCGGCGGTCTCCGGCAGGAAGTCGGGGAACTGGCCGGTGGCGTACCGGTCCCGTCGGGCCCGGCGGGTGTCCAGCAGGGCAACCCGGCGGGCGGCGAACTCGCTGTCCAGCGCCACCAGGAACTCCAGCGCGTCGGGGGTGAGGACCTCGTCGAAGCGGTCGGCCAGCGGGCCGATGATCTCGTACCTCATGCGAACTGCTCCTCCTCGGTGGAGCCGCGCAGGGCGGTGGTCTCGGCGGCCGGGTTGAGCACGGTGCTGATCAGGTCGAAGTAGCCGGTGCCGACCTCGCGTTGGTGCCTGACGGCGGTGTAGCCGGCCGGCTCGGCGGCGAACTCCCGCTCCTGCAACGCCACGTAGGCGGACATGCCGTCGGTGGCGTAGCCCCGGGCCAGGTCGAACATCGAGTAGTTGAGGGCGTGGAAGCCGGCCAGGGTGATGAACTGGAACCGGTAGCCCAGGTGGCCGAGTTCCCGCTGGAACTTCGCGATGGTCGAGTCGTCGAGGTGCCTGCGCCAGTTGAACGACGGCGAGCAGTTGTAGGCGAGGAGCTGGTCCGGGTACTCGGCCTTGATCGCCTCGGCGAAGCGGCGGGCCACCTCCAGGTCGGGGGTGGAGGTCTCCATCCAGAGCAGGTCGGCGTGCGGCGCGTAGGCCAGGCCCCGGGCGATACACGGCTCGACGCCGTTGCGCACCCGGTAGAACCCCTCGGCGGTGCGCTCGCCGGTGACGTACGGCCGGTCCCGCTCGTCGACGTCGGTGGTGAGCAGCGTGGCGGCCTGCGCGTCGGTGCGGGCGATCACCACCGACGGCACCCCGGCCACGTCGGCGGCCAGCCGGGCCGCCTCCAGGGTACGGATGTGCGCCCCGGTGGGGACGAGCACCTTGCCGCCCAGGTGGCCACACTTCTTCTCGGCGGCGAGCTGGTCCTCCCAGTGCACGCCCGCCGCGCCGGCGGCGATCATGGCGGTCATCAGCTCGTAGGCGTTGAGCGGGCCGCCGAAGCCGGCCTCGGCGTCGGCGACGATCGGCGCGAGCCAGTCGGTGCCGCCGTCGTCGCCCTCGGCGGTGGTGATCTGGCCGGCGCGTAGCAGCGCGTTGTTGATCCGGCGCACCACGGCGGGCACCGAGTTCGCCGGGTAGAGGCTCTGGTCGGGGTAGGTGTGCCCGGCGAGGTTGGCGTCCGCGGCCACCTGCCAGCCGGAGAGGTAGATGGCCTTGAGCCCGGCCCGGACCATCTGCACGGCCTGGTTGCCGGTGAGCGCGCCCAGGGCGTGGACGTAGTCCTCGGTGTGCAGCGACCGCCACAGCCGTTCCGCCCCGCGGCGGGCCAGGGTGTGCTCCTCCTGGACGGCCCCGCGCAGCCGGACCACGTCCTCGGCACGGTAGCTGCGGCGCACTCCCCGCCAGCGCGGATCGGTCTCCCACTCGGTACGCAACCGCTCCACGGCGTTCTGCATGATGTCGTCTCCTCGATGTCGTGACGCCGGCGCCGGACCGGCGTGCCGTCCGGTGGTGCGGCGGGTCGCCCGGCCGGCGTGTCACCCACGGTCACACGGTGTCCGCAGCCGGGTCGAGGGACGGAACGAGCCAAGTTCTGAGAAGTTCACGCCCACTTTTGCGAAGGTGCGAACAGGTATATTCGCACTCTGCCAAGGGTGGTCTGGGCTGCGGAAAGAGCGACAGGAGGTGGTCGTGGTGAGCAAGACCTTCGCGGGAGCCCGACTGCGCCGGATGCGCGAGGACCGTGCCCTGAGCCAGTCCCGGCTGGCCCGGCTGCTCAACATCTCGCCCAGCTACCTCAACCAGATCGAGCACGACACCCGGCCGCTGACCGTGCCGGTGCTGATGCGGATCACCGAGGTGTTCGGCGTCGACCCGACCGTGTTCGCCCCCCGGGACACCCCACGGCTGGTCGCCGGGTTACGCGAGGCGCTGCCGGGGCGGCCGGGCGTCGCCGACCTCACCGAACTCGCCACCCGGCTGCCCGAGGTCGCCGAGGCCGTCCTCGACCTGCACCGCCGCTACCGGCAGGCCGACGAGCAGCTCGCCGAGCTGCTCGGTGACCGGGAGACGGTCGGCCGCAGCCCGCACGACCGGGTGACCGAGTTCTTCTACCGCCGGCAGAACTACGTGCCCGACCTGGACGAGGCGGCGGAACGGCTGGCCGCCACCGTCGGACTACGCCGCGGCGAGATCCGCTCCGGCCTGCAGGACCGGCTCGCCCGACGGCACGGGGTGCAGGTCCGCCACGACGACGCCACCCTGCTCGGCGACGAGCTGCACCGCTACCGCCCGCAGACCCGCACCCTGCACCTGTCGACGTCGCTGCGGGCCGGGCAGGAGGCGATGCGGATGGCCGCGCAGATCGCCCTGCTGGAGTACGCCGACGTGATCGACGAGATCGTGGAGGAGGAACGGTTCGACGACCCGCAGACCCAGATCCTCACCCGGGTCGGTCTGGCCAACTACTTCGCCGCCGCGCTGATCCTGCCCTACGAGCCGTTCCTGGCGGCGGCGGAACAGCGCCGGTACGACATCGACCTGCTCACCCAGCACTTCACCATGGGCTGGGAGACGGTCTGCCACCGGCTCAGCACGTTGCAACGACCCCGGGCGCGTGGGGTGCCGTTCTCCTTCGTCCGGGTCGACCGGGCCGGCAACCTGTCCAAACGCCAGTCCGCCACCGGTTTCCCGTTCTCGCTCACCGGCGGCACCTGTCCGCTGTGGAACGTCTACGAGGCGTTCAGCGCGCCCGGCCGGGTGGTGGTGCAGGTCGCCGCGATGCCCGACGGGCAGCGCTACCTGTGGATCGCCCGCACCATCACCCGGCACCACGGCGGCTACAACCAGCCGGGCAAGGTCTACGCGATCGGGCTGGGCTGCGAGACCCGGCACGCCGACCGGCTGGTCTACGCCACCGGGATCGACCTGTACGCGACCGACGCCGTCACACCGATCGGCCCCGGCTGCAAGACCTGTGAGCGGCTGACCTGCCCGCAGCGGGCCGCCGCGCCGATCAGCGGCCGGCTCGACCTGGACGAGAACCGCAGCACCTTCGTCCCGTACCCGCTGAAGGGCTGACCGCCGTCGTCCGCGCTCAGTCCAGGGCGAGCACGGGCCGGGTCAGGATCTCGTCGGCGTACCCGTCGGCGGAGGCGAGCCACCGGCCGAACTCCTCGTCGCGGTAGGCGGTCGCCAGGGGAAGCCAGCCCAGGAAGAAGCCGCTGCCGCCGCAGGCCGTGACGCCGCCGTCACCGCCGCACACCACGGTCGGATCGGTCGTCACCTCGTACCGGTAGGAGTCCTGGCCGATGGCCAACCCCCACAGGTTCGCCGTGCGGTGCACCCCGGTCGGCTGCTCCACCGGGTAACCGTCGTCGGGGCTGTCGTCGCCCCAGCGGAACAGGGTGTCCGCCCCGGCACCGCAGGCCCACTCCCATTCGTCCGCGGTGGCGGTACGCAGGCCGAGGGCGTCGAGCGCGGCCATCGCCTGGTCGTGGTCCGCCTCCTGGACCACCCAGGCCCGGGTCACCCCGCCGGCCGGGTCCAGCTCGACGGTCAGCCCGTCGGCGGAGCGCACCGTGACGGCCCCGCCACCCCGGATCGCGGTGGACGCCACGAGTTCGCGGACCCGGGGGTCGTCGGAGGGCAGCGGCAGCTCGTCAGGGACGAACGCCTCCACCGCGACCAGCATCGCCGGCAGGTCGACGACGCGTACCGGCGAGGTCATCGTGCCGACGTACTCGGTCAGCGGTGGCAGGCCGTACTCCTCGGCGCTGGCGGTGTAGCTGGCGAGCTGATCCGCGCCGGGGTGGAACCGGGCGGCGTCGTGGCCGAGCGTCGGCCGGCCGCCGGGGACCAGCGCGAACCGGAGCCCGTCCCGGTCGAACAGCGCCGTCCGGTGCGCGCGTCCCGCGTAGCTGGTGTCCCGCAGGCCCACCAGGCTCAGCCCGTGCCGGGCCGCGATCTCCCGGGCCAGCCGGCCGGCGGCCCCGTCGGACAGGTCGTTCCACTGCTCGCAACGGAGGTCGGCGTACGGCACCGCGCCAGGATAGCGCCCGGCACCGGCGGACCCGGCGGGCCGGCCACGGCGGGGTGGCCTCGACGGGCGGGACGGTGGTCGACCGGGACCGGCGCGGTCAGTATCCGATCCGGAAGGTGGCGTCCTGCCTGTCGGTGGCCGGCGATCCCGTGCTGATCGGGTCGATGCGCAGCAGGTAGTCGTAGTGGCGCAGGTACCGGTCCGGGAAGTTGTACGACCGGAACGACGTCCACGAGGCGTCCGCGAAGCCGGCCGTCCGGTAGAAGGTGGCGTCACCCCGGAACGCGCTCGTGCCGTCGTTGGCGGCCAACCGGATCGCGTAGTCGTAGTGGCGCAGGTACCGGTCCGGGTAGTTCACCGAGCGGAACGACACCCCGACCGGGTCGGCCAGGCCCGGCACCAGGGTCCACAACTGGTCCTGGTAGGGCTCGAAGGGGTACGGGTCGATCCGCCCGACACCGTTGCTGTGCCGCAGGTAGCGGTCCGGGAAGTTGTACGACTTCACCCGGTTCCACGCGGGCAGGCCCCAGGTGCCGGTGAGCGCGGTCACCTCGGCCGAGGTCAACGCGATGATCCCCGGGTGCTTCGAGTTCAGCGGCTGGGTGTAGGACCGGTCGTTGAGCAGGCTCCACGAGCCGCCCGCCACGTTGGTGGTCTGCCAGCAGAAGAACCGGCCGTTGGGGCTCCACGTGTCGCCCCACAGGTACCAGGTGTTCGCGGTGTGGGACTTGACGATCTGCGGCGCCTCGACCCCGCGACCCGGGCCGATCGCCGCGGTGTGGATGCTGAAGCTGCCCGGGTTGAGGGTGGTGGAGCGGGTACCGAGCAGGGTGCTGTTGGTGTTGTTCTTGAAGTACATGTAGTTGACCCCGCCGACGCTGACGAAGCTGCCGTCGATGGCGTCGTAGCCGGGGTCGAAGAACGTCTGCGGGGCGGAGGCGGTCACGAAGTCGCTGGTGTAGTTCACCATCAGCACGTTGTGCCCGCCGGTGACCGCGGAGTAAACCACCGCGTACTGCCCGCGTCCGGCGTCCCAGTACGCTTCCGGCGCCCAGGCGTGGGTGGCGAGGGAGTGCACCTTCAGCAGCCGGTACCCGGTGAAGGTCCGCAGGTCGGCGGAGTCCCAGACGTGCAGGTACTGGCTCTGGTAGTTCCAGTCGGTGCCGTTGAGGTCGGTCGCCAGCACCACGAACCCGCCGTTCTGCCGGCGCAGGATGAACGGGTCGCGCAAACCCCGGCTGCCCAGCGTCGGCGTGGCGACGGGCCGGTTCTGGTTCAGCGGGGTCCAGTGCAGGCCGTCGGTGCTGACGGCGAGGTGCAGGCCATAGCTGGCGGCGGTCATGTTCGGCGACTCGGTGAAGTACGCCATGGCGTAGCCGTCACCGGCGGCGGCGGACGCGGCCCCGGGACGCCACAGGGTCGCCCCGGCGACAGCGGCGCCGGTGGCGGACAGCAGGGTACGACGCTTCAACGGGTCACCTCGGGGGCGGGCGGCAGGGCGACGCTGACCCCCGTACGTTATCGCTAACATCGATGACGTCAAGTGTTAACGAGACGACCCGCCCTTCCCGTCACGGCCGGAGGCGGGGTGCGCAGCCAGCGTCACCCGGGTCCACGCGGTGGACCCGGGTGACGCCGTGAAGGTCAGTCCTCGATCCACCCGTGCGAGCGGGCGAACTGCGCGAGGTGCTGCCGGATCTGGCCGATCTGCCCGCCGGTCAGCGTCGGGACCTGCTCCACCAGGAGATCGGTGATGGCGGCGCGGAAGGCGGCGGGGGTCAGGACGTCGCACTCGTCCTCCTCACCCCGGTCGTCGGCCGCCACCCTCGCCGAAGGGGTCGAGCCGGACGCCGTCACCGCACGCGCCGGTGCGCCCGCGCCGGGGTTGAGCAGACGCGCGTACAACGCCTTGACGCCGCGGTTGCCCTCCACCGAGTCAAACTCCACCCGCATGCCCGCCGACACGGACGGCCGTTGGTCGCCGAAGTCGTTCGCATGCACGAAGACGTCCTCACCACCGCCCTCCGGCCGGATGAAGCCGTAACCCTTCACGTCATCGAAGCTGAGAATCGTTCCGACCGCCACCGCGACCACCACCCCACAGAACAGGAACCACCAGAACAGGGACACCGGGAGGGCTCAGCCGCCCGGCGCAGCATCCATGGTAATGGCCATCACCTCCGGGTCGGACCCGGTGGGGCCACCACCACGACACGTGTCTCGCGCACCGCCACTTTTCGCGCCGGCACCGGGCGCGACGGGCGCACACCGGTTGACCCCGGCACATCGTGTCCGGCGCGGACGCCGGATCGGGCACGACGCGCCCGACGCGGACACCGGATCGGGCACGAAGCGTCCGACGCGGACACCGGATCGGGCACGATGCGCCCGGCGGGGACGCCGGCCCGGGAGCCGGCCTCCCCGCAGGTGACGTCCGACCTAACGGAGGAACTCGCCGATCGACTCGGCCAGGCTGGCGGCATCCAGGCCGTGCAGCCGGTCGTGGTCCGTCGCCCGGCCGTAGGCACGGACCTCCTCGTCACGCCGCACCCCGTGCGACCGCAGCCGGTGGGGCACGTCGCCGAGCGCCTCGGCCACCTCGTGCGCCGAGGTCCCCCGCAGGTACGGCTCGACCACCACCACGTTGGGCTGTGCACCGGCCACCGCGGCCCGCAGGCCGGCGTGGTCGAACGGACGGATCGTGGAGGCGTACAGCACCGTCACGTCCGCCGTGGCGGTCGCGGCGAGCACGTCGTCGCAGACCGGCCCGACGGCGACCACCACACCGGCGCTGCCCTGCCGCAGGACGGTGAAGCCGTCCAGCACCGGCGCGGCCTCGGCGTTGGCCTTGTCGGACAGGCGCACGTAGACCCGCCCGTCGCCGGCGATCGCGTCCCGGATCAGCTTCTCCGCCTCGTCCTCGTGCCCCGGCACGTGCACGGTCCAGCCGGGCAGCGTGTCGAACAGCGCGACGTCGCCCGGAGCCTGGTGGGTCCGGCCGCGCGGCAGGTCGTCGTAGGAGCCGCCGATGCTGACCAGCACGGCACCGACGTCCTGGTGCCCGAGATCGAGCTTGATCTGCTCGAACGGACGCTCGACCAGGAACGGCGTGTAGGTGTGCGCCACCGGCCGGAAGCCGTTGAGCGCCAGGCCGCCGGCCATCCCGATCATCGCCTGCTCGCGGATGCCCACGTTGATCACCCGGTCGGGGTAGGTGACCCGGGCCTCGTCGAACGACCAGGACGAGATGTCCGCGGTCAACAGGACCAGCTTGGGATCGGTCGCCAGCGACTCGATCACGGTGTCGACGAAGACGGACCGCATCAACTTCCGGTCCACCTGGATGGTCATGCCGCGCTCCCTTCCCGGTTCGGGCGGATCTCCGCGACCACGGCCTGCGGCCGTCCGTCGGGTTCCTGGGTCAGCGCCCGGTACAACTCGTCGTTGTCGCGTCCGTCCACGGTGGCCGCCCGCCAGCCCTCCACCTCAAAGCGCCGGGCGATGCCGTCCGGCCAGCCGAGGCTCGCCGACCGGTTGTCGATCACGATGGCGGTGATACGGTCCAGCCCGAGGCGGCCCGCGATCGCGATCGCCTCGTGGTTGCTCCCCTCGTCGAACTCGCCGTCGCCCATCAGCACCACCACGCGCGCCCGCCGCCCCTCGGCGCGCAGCGCGAGCGCGGTGCCCACGGCCAGCGGGAGCCCGTGCCCGAGCGAGCCGCTGCTGATCTCCACGCCGGGGACCAGGGTCCGGTCCGGGTGCAGACCGAGCGGCGAACCGAGCTGCGCCCAGGTGTCCAGCGTCTCCGGGGCGATGAAGCCCTTCGCGGCGAGCATCGCGTAGAGGGCCATCGGCCCGTGACCCTTGGAGAGGTAGAACCGGTCCCGGTCCGGGTCGTCGATGTTCTCGGGCGAGACGTTGAGCACCCGGTCGTAGAGGACCCAGATGGTGTGCAGCGTCGACGCCGCCGCCCACCCGTGCTTCTCGTCCCCCACCATCCTGCCGAACAGACTGCGTAAAGTCGCTTCTTCTGTAAGCTGCATGCTCCCACCTGCACCATGTCGATTCCGAAAGAAAGCGCCACGCTTTCCCTACTGCCTGGTCACTGCGTTGTTCACCTGGTGTACGGGCCGGTCGGCACCCGCCGGGTCCGCGACCGGGTCGGGCACCACCAGCCGGTCGGGCCGTCAGGCAGGCTTGCGGGCGGTGAGGAGGGCGTACCCCAGTGACGGCTCCGCGCTGAAGGCGTGGAACCGGGAGAGCGTGAGATCGAACTGCTCCGCCCCGATGTGCGGCACCGCCTGTTCCCGCAGGGCGGCGAACCGCTCGGCCGCCTTGTTCCACGAGGGCCGGGTGTACTGGCTGACGTCCTCGGTGAGGCCGGGCTCGAGCCCGGCGGCCCGGATGAGGGCCAGGTAGTCGTCGAGGCTGATGACCGACAGCACGCCCTTGCTGGCCTCGGCGACGCGGGCGGCGCCCGCCTCGTAGCCGTCGGCGCTCGGCAGCAGCATGAAGTCACCGATCGCCATCCGTCCGCCGGGCCGCAGCACCCGGGCCGCCTGCGCCAGGACGTGCCCCCGGTCCGGCATGTGGTGCAGCGACTCCAACGCCCAGACGAGGTCGAAGGAGCCGTCCGGGAACGGCAGGTCCATCGCGTCGGCCAGTTGGAAGGACAACCGGTCGGCCAGCCCGGCGGCCACCGCCCGGTCGTTCGCCCGCTCCACCTGCCGCCGGCTGATCGACACCCCGACGACCTCGATCTTGTGGGCCGCGGCCAGCCTCATCGCCGGCTCGCCGATGCCACAACCGAGATCGAGCAGGCGATCACCCGGTTCGATGGTCAGCAGACCGGCCAACCGGTCGGTCAGCCGGTCGGCGGCTTCGTCCACCGATACGTCTTCGGACGCGTCGTTCCAGTAGCCGTGGTGCAGATTCTCGCCCCAGAGCCGGTCGAGCAGATCCGCGAACGCGTCGTAGCCATGGCCAATCTCGTCCGGCGTCGGCTTCTTCACCAGTTCCCCTCAACCATCGTATTCCCCAATCTTACGATCCGTGCCGCAACTGCATTGCCTTCCAGCTGGCCGCCAATTCGACACGCGAGGTCAGGCTCATCTTCTGGTAGACCTTCTTGAGATGAAAAGCCACCGTGTGCCGAGAGATGAACAATTGCCGGCCGACTTCGTTGTTGGTGTGCCCCTGGCTGACCAGCTCGGCGACGGCGAACTCGGTGTTGGTGAGCCCGTGCGGCAGTTCCCCCGCACACTCCACGGTCCGGATCACACCACGTCGCACACCGAAATCGCGGAGCTTGTTGGCGACCCGCGAGGCGTCCCGGGCGGCACCGACCGCGGTGTACGCGACCAGCGCCGCCTCGAAGATGCGGATCGTGTTGCTCCGTTCGGACCGTCGCTTGGCCAGCAGCCCGGCCAGGTCCTCCCGGGCGGACGCCCCGCACCACCGGTCGGGGTAGAGGTTGGCCGCTTCGAGCAGCTTGCCGGAGTCCTCCTCCAGCAGGCCGGCGGCGTGCAGCGCCGCCGCCCGGATGACGCTGAAGCCCGGGTGCGCGGCGGACGCGGCGGAGGCCGCCGCCGCGGCGGCTTCGGCGAGGTCGTCGGCGCCCAACTTGCGGGAGGCGCGCACCAGCCAGGACGCCGCCGCCGGCTCGGAGACCAGGAGCTGCCGGAGAACGAGATGGCTGGTGACTATTCCGGCGATGAGACCGGACGCCCGGTCCACCCCGCCCCGGGCCTCCGCCGCCTGGGCGGTCACCCACGCTCCTGCCGCCTGCCCGAAATAGCCCAGCAGGGCCTCGCCGGTCAGTTTGTCGACATAGGTGAGACAGGTTCGCATGTCCGCCCGGCGGAGCGCGGCCAACGCCATCACGACATAACCGGTGGGCAGCAGTGAGCGGGCTTCGCATTGCTCCGCGATCCGCAGCCCCTCGGTCACGTCGGCGAGACCGTCGTCGACACAACCCATGGCGAACAGCAGCTCGCCCCGGATGACGAGGGACGTCGCCGTGACGAGCGGTGAATCCGATTCCTCCCGACGCCCGTCGAGCGCGTTGACCACCCGCCAGCCGGCATCAAGATCCCTCGACTTCGTCAACAACGCGACGCGCCAGTAGGGGGCCAGCCGGCAGAACTCGTGACCCTCTTCACACTCGACGTCGACAGCTTCCGTGGCATAGTGCAATCCCGCGTCGAGCCGACCGCCATACCACCACAACGCGGAACGGCGGAAAAGGCGGGCGGTCGCACATGACGGGGACACGAGCTCATCCCGGAATCCCACGAAAGGATTTTGGGGAAATGGCGCCCGCGCTGCGTAGCGGTTGCGGTCACCGGGAATCTCCACGCCGGCAGGCACCGACGTCAGCAAAGACGACAAGGATCCTCCCCAGTGGTTCTTGATTCTCAGATAGTTGCCCTCTTGACAATTACCACGGGCAGCTAACCCGTCACCGACAGTACTACCGCCGAGGCCCCGCGTCCAGGGCAGATTGCCAGTCCACCAAAGACGGACATTTCCTCTGGCCACCGCTCCGCACGCTGATCAATTGGTCTGACGGATCGACATAATTACGATCTGGATATAGGCTCGTGTCGATTGCAGGATGCCTGCCGGCAAGGTCGCCGCGCTTGGCGCGAAGGTATACGTCTGTGTACTCCAGGTGAACCGCGACATGAACCGGCAAACGCCCCGGTATGCGCACCCGACCGACGCGGAATACCGCCGGGAGCCGTCCCGCCGCCACCGTCGGAACGCACTCACCGTCACCTGACGACGGTTGTCGCGACGGCGGCACGGCTACCCCGTCCGCCACCGCCGGCCGGTCGCGCCCTCCGGCTCACGCGGACAGGTGTAACAACGCCCGGGCGGCCAGGCGGTACCCGTAGGCCCCCAGTCCCACCACCACCCCGCTCGCCAGCGGCGCGATCACCGACTCGTGCCGGAAACGCTCGCGTGCCCACACGTTGCTCAGGTGCACCTCGATCCACGGCTTGGCATAGCTGGCCAGGGCGTCCCGCAGGCTCCAGCCCGCGATCATCAACGCGCCCGGGTTCACGATCGCGCCGACCGTGGATTCCCGGTGCTGGTGGATCGCCCCGACCAGGTCGCCCTCCCCGTCACGCTGGACCGAGACGACCTCCCAGCCGCGGGGGGCCACCTCCTCGGCGACCGCCTTCTCGATGTCGGCGAGGGTCTCGGTGCCGTAGATCTCCGGCTCCCGGTGACCCAGCGCACCCAGGTTGGGACCGTTGAGGAGAAGCATGACACTCAAGGAGCACCTCTCAGTTCGGGACCGCACCGGCAAACCTGCCCCCGACAGACGCGGCATCCCTGCCCCGCAGCGCCTGCGGTGTCGTCCTGCCACCCGGCACCCGGCGGACCGTGGTGGTGGCCGCCGCGACGGAACACCGCCCCGCAACCGACCACCGCTCGATCCGCCGCGACCCACGTGGCAATTCCACGCTAGAACAGAACCGATCGACCGGCATCCCTCGACCTGATAGCACGGTCGACGGCACGACCGCGCACCGCCCTATCAGACCGGGGGATGCCCGCCGGCCCGCGCCGGTCGTACCCTCCGAAGGGCCGCACCGGTGCCCGAATCCGGCGCGAGGAGCGCCCGGCCGCCACCGCCGACGTGCCGGCCCGCCGGCCCTCGCCGGCAGTGGCCGCGACCCCGGAAAGGACCACGGCAGTGCCCCAGTCTGTGGAGCAGGTCGAGAAGTGGGTGCGTCGGTACCATCCGGCGCCGGAGTGTGCCGCCCGGTTGGTGTGCCTGCCCCACGCCGGCGGCTCGGCGAGTTTCTTCCACCCGGTGTCCAGGGCGCTCGCTCCCGCGGTGGAGGTCCTGGCGATCCAGTACCCGGGCCGTCAGGACCGCCGCCACGAGGCCACCGTCGGCAGCATCGCCGAACTGGCGGACCGGATCCTCGACGCCCTGCGCCACCTGGACGACCGTCCGCTGGCGCTGTTCGGGCACAGTATGGGCGCGATCCTCGGCTACGAGGTGGCGCTACGGATGCGCGACGCCGGCCTGCCGACGCCGACGCGCCTGTTCGCCTCCGGCCGGCGGGCACCGTCGCGCTACCGGGACGAAGGGGTGCACCACCTGCCCGACGACCGGATCGTGTCCGAGCTACGGACCCTGAGCGGCACCGACTCGACCATGCTCGCCGACCCGGAGGTGCTGGAGATGATCCTGCCGGCCATCCGTAGCGACTACCAGGCCGTCGAGACGTACCGCCACGACCCGGACCGGAAGCTCGACTGCCCGGTCACGGTGCTCACCGGCGACAGCGACCCCCGGGTCTCCCTCGACGAGGCGGGCGCCTGGGCGGAGCACACCACCGGACCGACGGAACTCAAGGTCTTCCCGGGGGGCCACTTCTTCCTCGTCGACCGCAGCGCGGACGTGCTGGCGGTGCTGCGCCGCGAGCTGCTGGGCAGCAGCCCCACCGTCGCGTGACGCGATCCCCCGACCATTCGTACAGCGCCGACCTGTGAGGTTTCCTTGACCGACGCGGATGTCGTCATCGTGGGCAACGGGCCGATCGGCGCCACCCTGTCGGTGCTGCTGGCGCAGCGCGGCTGGCGGGTGACCGTGCTCGAACGCCGCCCCCGACCGTACCGGCTGCCCCGGGCGACCAGCTTCGACGGCGAGACGGCGCGGCTGCTCGCCGGCACCGGGATCGGCCCGGAGATCGGCCGGATCACGGCACCGGCCAGCGGCTACCAGTGGCGCACCGCCACCGGTGAGACGCTGCTGGACATCGTGTTCACCACGTCCGGCCCGTACGGCTGGCCGGATGCGAACACCATGCACCAGCCCGCACTCGAGGAACTCGTCGCCGCCCGGGTGGCGTCGCTGCCCGGCGTGACGGTGTTGCGGGGGCAGGAGGTGGTGGGCATCACCGACGACGACCGGCTGGTGCAGGTGCGCACCACCGACGACGACGGGGCGACCCGGGTGCTCTCCGCCCGCTGGGTGGTGGGCTGCGACGGCGCCAACAGCTTCGTCCGCCACCATCTCGACGTCGCCGTCACCGACCTGGGCTTCTCGTACGAGTGGCTGCTCTGCGACGTCCAACTCCGCGAACCGCGCGAGTTCGTCCCCACGAACGTGCAGATCTGCGACCCGGCCAGGCCCACCACCCAGGTGGGCAGCGGCCCCGGGCGACGGCGCTGGGAGTTCATGCGGCTGCCCGGGGAGAGCGCGGCCGAACTGAACGAGACCGACACGGCCTGGCGGCTGCTGGCGCCGTACGGTGTCGACCCGGGCAACGCCGACCTGCTGCGCAGCACCACCTACATCTTCCAGGCCAGATGGGCCGAGCAGTGGCGGGTGGGTCATGTCCTGCTGGCCGGCGACGCGGCCCACCTGATGCCGCCCTTCGCCGGGCAGGGCATGTGCTCCGGCATCCGGGACGTGGTCAACCTCTCCTGGAAGCTCGACCTCGTCCTGCGCGGGGCGGCGGCCGAGTCCCTGCTGGACAGTTACACCGAGGAGCGGCGTACGCAGGTCAGGGAGGCGACCCTGGCGTCGGTCCAGTTGGGCCGGGTGATCTGCGTGACCGACCCGGTGGCCGCCGCCGAACGGGACGCCACCGTGCTGGCGAACCGGCGCGGACGCCCGCCGGGCCGACCGGAGCCCGCGAAGCCCCTCACGGCCGGGCTGCTGCACCGCAGGCCCGGAGCGGACGGGGCCGCGCCACCGGCGGGCGCGGTCGTGCCGCAGGGACGGGTCACCCACGGCGGCGCCACCGGCCTGTTCGACGACGTGGTCGGCCGGGGCTTCGTGCTGCTGACCACCGAGGATCCCCGTGCCGCGCTCGACGGGGAGCGGCTGGCCTTCCTCGCCGGACTCGACACCCACCTGGTCCGGCTGCTGCCCCCCGAGGGCGCACCGCAGGACGGGGTGGTGGACGTGGACGACGTCTACCGTCCCTACCTGGCCGGGTTCGCGGCGTCGTACCTGCTGGTCCGGCCGGACTACCACGTCTTCGGCGCGGCGCACGACCCGGCCGGTGTCCGGGACCTGGTGGACGACCTGCGCGACCAGTTGTCCGCGACCGCGCCGGCCGGGGTGCCGCTACGGACCGGCTGACCACCGGCCGGGCAGACACGAGCGTGCCGGCGACCACCGTCACCCGGCCCCGGCGGCGTCGGTCACAGCCGCTGCGCGAGACAGCGCATGCTCGCCATCAGACTGCGCAGCTCCACCGTCAGGTAGTTGCTGTGTGGCAACAGCGAGGTGAGCTGGTGCAGCGTGACCCACAGGTACCGGTCGTCGGGCTCGTCCAGATCGGGCTCGACCTCGATCACCAGGTAGCGGTTCTGCGCGTGGTAGAAACGGCCGCCCTCCTCGGAGTGCAGCACGTCCAGCCGGACCCGGGAGGTGGGGGCGCTGAGCACGTAGTCCAGGTAGCGCGGGCGGTGTTCCGCCGGCACGTCGGCGTAGTTTCCCGGCTGGCAGTGCACGGTGGCGGTCAGCTCGGCGACGTTGAGCATGCCGGCGTCGCTGCGCGCCTGGACCAGCGCGTGCAACGTACCGCCGATCCGCTTGACCAACAGGGCGAGCAGGCCGGCCTGCTTGGGTGCCACCAGCGGCTGGGTCCACGCGGCGACCTCGCGGTTGCTCGCCTGCACGGCCACCGCGACGACGTCGAAGTACTTGCCGTCGCGGTGGTCGATGACGTCGCTGCCCAGCCGCCAGCCGTCCGCGGTGACCTGCCGCAGCGACACCCGCCGTTGCACCAGCTCCTGCCGGGACCGTAGTTCGGTCAGCCAGCTCAGGACCCGCCCCGAGTCGTGCAGGGCGCTGCCGCGGTCGGACAACGAGCGCAGGAACGCGCGGGTGAACGGATCGTCGCCGGCCTCCTGGCCCTGCGGCCCGGTCAACGCCGGCGGGATGCAGGCCAGGACGGTCCGCGAGTCCATGTTGATCATGTGGTCCAGGAGCAGCAGGCGGCGGATCTGGCCGAGGGTGAGCCAGCAGAAGTTCTCGTCGAGCGGGACGTCGTCCTCGGTCTCGACGACGATGTTGCGGTTGCGCTTGTGCAGGAACCAGGATCCCTGCTCGGACTGCAACCCGTCGAAGAGCACCCGGCCCCGGGACTCCGGCCGGAAGTGCTCCAGGTACTTCGTGTCCGCGCCGCCGTGGACCTTCATGTAGTTGCTGCGGGTGGCCTGCACCGTCGGCGAGAGCTGGAGGCCGTTGATGTTGCCCGGCTCCATCTTGGCCTGCATGAGGCAGTGCAGGACGCCGTCGAAGCGCTTGACGAGGATGCCGAGCACGCCGATCTCCGGCTGCACGATGATCGGTTGGGACCACTCCCCCATCCAGGGCCGGTTCGTCCGGACCCGCAGTCCCTCGATCGAGAAGAACCGCCCGCTGGCGTGGACGAGATTGCCGGTGTCCGGATCGAAGTCCCACCCGGACAGCTCAGCGAACGGGATCCGGTCCACCCGGAAGGTGTTCGCCCGGGTGCGGGCGTTGAACCAGGAGTGGAAGTCCGCCATGGACATGACCGCGTTCTCCGCCGAGGCGGTGGCCCGCTCGACCCGTTCCGCCTCCAGGACCGCGTGCCTCGCACCAGAGCTGTCAGTCACCGGTTCCCCCTGAGGTCGTGCCCGTGCGCCGGGGTCGACCGACCCGGAACCGGCGACTGGCGGTGAGGCCCACCCCACGACGGATCCGGCCTGTCCTCAGGTACCGGGCGCAGCGGGCCGACGGGGTGCGTGCGTGTCTGTGCACGACGCTAGGACAGACATGACCGGCGGGGCATCCCTCGGTCTGATGGCGCCGCCGTGGATCCGCCGCGCGCGGGCTATCAGACCGGGGGATGCCGGGGGTGGCACGGTGGTCCTACTCTCCCAGAGGACCGCGCCGGGAGGACCGACCCGCAGCCCGCCGGTCCGGTGCCGGGCGTCCCGCGACGGTCCGGTCGGGACGTCGCGGTCGACGGCCCGACACGAGCGCTGCCGACCTGCCGCAAAACCGGGGAAGGAGAGCTGGTGACGCCCGTACGGATCGGGATCATGGGATGCGCGAGCATCGCCCGTCGCCGGGTGCTGCCCGCCATGGCCGCCCTTCCCGCCGTCGAGATCACGGCGATCGCCAGCCGGGATCCGGACCGGGCGGCCGAGGTCGCCCGGAGCTACGGCTGCCGGGCCGTCGCGGGCTACCGGTCGCTGTTGGACCTCGACGAGGTCGAGGCCGTCTACGTCCCGCTGCCGAACGCCCTGCACGCCCCCTGGATCGAGGCCGCGCTGGCCACCGGCCGGCACGTACTCGCCGAGAAGCCGCTGACCACCAGCGCGGCCCGCACCGCTGAGCTGCTCGCCCTGGCCCGGTCCCGGCGGCTGGTGCTGATGGAGAACATGATGTTCCTCCACCACAGCCAGCACGCGGTGGTCCGGCAGCACGTCGCCGACGGCGCGATCGGCTCGCTGCGCTCGTTCCACGCCGCGTTCGGAGTGCCGAGGCGTCCGGCCGACGACGTCCGCCACCAGCCCGAACTCGGCGGCGGTGCGCTCCTGGACACCGGGGTCTATCCGGTACGCGCGGCGTTGTCCTTCCTGGGCGACCGCAGACTCGACGTCCTCTCGGCGGTGCTGACCTCCCGCCACGGCCAGCTCGTCGACTCCTGCGGGCAGGCGCTGCTGGACACCGACGACGGGGTGGGCGCGCAGCTCGCCTTCGGCCTCGACAACCTCTACCGCTCCAGCTACCAGCTCTGGGGCAGCGAGGGCCGGATCGTCGTCGAGCACGCCTACAGCCCGCCCGCCGACCACGTCCCGGTGCTGCGCCTGGAACGGCACTCCGGGGTGCAGGAGTTCCGGCTGGAGCCCGACGACCAGGTGACCAACGCGGTACGCGCGTTCGCCACGGCGGTGCGCTCCGGACAGCTTCCCGACGACCGCGACGTGCTGCGGCAGGCGGTTCTCGTCGAGGAGATCGGCACCCGGGCGCGACGCCACGTCGACCACACCCCCGACCCGGCGGCCACCGGCCCGCTGGAGAGGTTGTCATGAACCGCCGGTGACCCCGGCGGACCGGGACGGCGCCGGCACCGTCCCGGGTGGCCCGTACCGCAACAGCTCTGTCCCGATCGCGGAGCCGGCCCGCACCGACACGGCAGGAGTTCCGCATGCAGCTGGTCAGCGTCCGTGACAGTGTGGCCGAGGTGGGAAACGATGAGTGACACCACGCACGCGCCGCAGCTGCTGGCCGCGCGGTTACAGATCCCGCCCATCGCGTACAGCCACGCCGCCGGATCCTGGATCTTCGCCTCGAACGGGGAGCGTTACCTCGACGCGTCCAGTGGGATCATCAACGTCAACATCGGTCACGCCCATCCCACGGTGGTCGAGGCGATGCGGGACCAGGTGGGCATCTGCACGTACGCCAGCCCGGGATCGCTGTTGGCCAGCGGTATGGAACAGCTGGCCGTCGCCACGGCGCGGGCCGTGCACCGGCCGGACGACCGCGTCATGTTCACCCCCACCGGCACCCACGCGTCGGAGTCCGCCATCGCGCTGGCCAGGCTGGCCCAGCGGTCGCGGGGTGAGAAGAACCGCCACAGGGTGCTGACCGCGTCACTCGGCTACCACGGCAACAGCGCGTTCGTGCTCGCGCTGTCCGGCCACCGCTCCCGGCGACCGCACGAGGACGACAGCTTCGGCATCGGACCGGCGTTCGACCCGCCCTACCCCGGACAACACCTCGGCTGCCCGTTCCCGACCTGCCGGACCGAGTGTGTGGGGGCGGTGCGCGACGCCATCGTCAACGCCGGCCCGGACACCGTCGCGGCGGTGCTGTTGGAACCCGTCAACGGCACGACCGGCGGCGGCTACACCCCGCCGCCGGGATACCTGCGGGCGCTCCGCGAGGTCTGCGACGAGTACGGTGTCCTGCTCATCCACGACGAGGTGCTCACCGGGCTGGGGCGTACCGGGCTGCCGCTGGCCTCGCACCACGCGCAGCAGGCAGAGCAGGCGCGGGCGGACATCGTCACCCTGTCGAAGGGGCTCGGGGCGGGCTTCGTCCCCCTGGCCGCCACGATGATCTCGCCGGACCTGGCCGAGAGCATCCTGTCCAGCGGCGCGTGGCTGCCGCTGATGGGCACGATGTCGGCGACCCCCCTGCAGGCCCGGGTCGGGCTCGCGGTGCTGTCGGTGCTCGACGAGATCGGCGCCCTCGACCGCGACCAGGTACGCGGCGCGGCCGTGACCCAGATCGTGACCGAGGTGACCCGGGGTCTGCCGGTGGTCACCGACGTCCGGGGGGTCGGCTTCTTCCACGGCATCGAGTTGGCCCGGGGCACCGTCGGCGAGGCCCTCCGGATCACCCGGAGCAACGGGCTGCTGCTGTACCCGTTCGTCGGCTACCGTCGGGACGGCAGCGGCGAGGGTCTGCTGGTGGCGCCGCCGCTGAACGCCACCGAGGCCGACCTGGACCACCTCGGCCGGGCGCTGCGGACGTCGCTGGTGCGCCTCAACGAGACCGTGGGCTGACCGCTCGGGTCGACGCACCGTGGCGGGTGGCCCTCCGGCCACCCGCCACGGCGTCGGGTCCACGGTCGGCTGGACGACGGAACGTGCCGCACCCCGACCGACCGGCCCGGGTGCAGGTCACGACCCGACCGGCCGGGACGCAGGTCACGACCCGACGGGCAGCCCGGGGACGGGGGCGGCGTGGATACGGGCCTTGCGCAACGCCAGGCACGCGTCGTAGCTCGGCAGCAGGCCCCGTTCGACGGACTCCCGCAGCGAGGGCGCCGCGGCGTCCCGGTCGGACAGCACCGGCGGGCCGGGCAGCCGCAGCGGCAGGCCGATCTCGGGGTCCAGCGGGTGCACCGTGACCACCTCCTGCGGCCGGTACAGCTCGGAGAGGTGGTACTGGACACAGGTGTCGTCGTCGAGCGCGACGAAGGCGTGCCCGAGCCCCTCCTCCACGTAGACCGAGGAGGCCCCGCGCCCGTCCAGGACGATCATGTCCCAGGTGCCGAAGGTGGGCGAGCCGGTCCGCAGGTCGACGACGAAGTCGAGCATCGAACCCCGGACGCAGGTGACGAACTTCGCCAGGCCCGGCGGGACGGACGCACCGTGCACGCCCCGCAGCACGTTGCGGTGGGAGACCGAGTAGTTGGTCTGGACGAGCTTCGGCTGGTACCCGAGCACCTCGGCGAGCACGTCCTCCCGGTACGCCTCGAAGAACACCCCACGGTCGTCGACGAACGACCGGGAGGAGATGAGGAAGGCGCCGTCGATGTCCAGTGGACGTACCGTCATGCTGCGGTTGGTCAGGCCCGGTGAGGTCATCGCCGACCGCCCCGGCCGCGCGGACGGTGGGCAGCGGTGACCGCGGTGGCCCTCATCGCGGCGACGTCAGTCGGCTCAGCTGCTCCCGCACGACGTCGAGACGCTTCGGCAGGTCCGCGTCCCCCTCCGGCCAGAGCAGGTCGACGCCGACACGGCCGTCGAAGGTGTGCACGACGTATCCTCCGAGCCCCAGGGGATCCCTGATGTGGGACGCGGCGCGGAAGTCGGTCAGCCGCAGCCCGTCCGGGGTGCGCATCGACGGCACCCGGCCCCAGTTCATCATGCTGACCACGGCGGGTGCGGCGCCCGGCTCCCACGGCTTCGCCGGTGGCGCGGACCGGCTGAACATGTCGAGCAGGCTGCGCTGGATCGACCCGTCGGCCAGTTGCGACCGGAGCCGCCCGCCGATCGCCCGACCGAGCGTCACCGCGTCGGGTGCGAGGTCGTCGGTGGCGCTGAAACCGGCCCCGCCCAGCACGTTCGTGCCCTCGGTGGCACCGACCACGGGGGTGAGGTGCCGACGCAGGTTGACCGTGAACCGGTACATCAGCTCGGTCAGGGGCAGGCCGCGAAGCTCCGCCTCGGCCAGGAGCAGGGCACCGGCCAGCAGCCCGTTGAGCGTCACCTGCTCCCGGTGGCCGAGTTCCGTCAGCACGGTGGTCTGCGCGGCTGTCAGCCGGTGTTGCGCGCCGTTACGGGCGAAGACGCTCCGCTCGGCGTCGGTCAAGGGCGCGGCCATCGCCATCGGCGGGGGCGGGGGTCCGTCGGCCGGCACCGTCGGACCGATGCCGCGCTCGGCGAGCAGGTCCTCCAGCGGCCGGGGGAACGGGTGACGGGGCAGTGCGACCGGCGCACCCCGGACCACGTCGGTGTAGCCGGACCAGATCGCGGCGAGCAGGGCGACGGCGTGGTCGGCGTCGGCGATGCTGTGGTGGGTCAGCAGGCACACGCTCGCCACGTCACCGTCGCGGACGACGTGCAGCGCGCTCAGCGTCCGGCGCTGGTCCAGCGTCACCCCGTCCAGCGGCCGGTCGACGTCCCCGTCACCGGTGCGCAGCTCCGGTCGGCTGTCCGACGGCACGAACACCGGCCCGTCGTCGCCGTCGGCCAGCCGGGCGCGGAGCTGGGGATAGGCCCGGCACACCTCCGCGAAGGCGGTGGCCAGCGCGCCGGGGTCCAGCCGGCCCTCGGCGCGCACGGTGTATCCGATGTGGGCCTCCCGGGCGGCGTGGACCTGCTCACTGGGTGCCAGTGCGCGCCATGCTTCCGCTCGTGTCACGAATCGGCCTCCAGTCAGCGCGCAGGATCGGGTGACCCGCGACCTCAAGCCTGATCAGGTTCCTCCACGGGCGCGGCCGGGGACCGTCCTCCTCCACCCGGAGGGGGGTAGGACGGTCCCGGCTGCCCCGTCTGCGGGCCGGGCTCAGGCGGAGCCGTCGGCGGACCCCTCGTGGACCAGCCACTCGACCCGGCGGACCACCTCGGACGGCAACGGCAGGGCGGCGATCTCGCGGGCGAGCCCGCGCGCCGCCGCGGCGTAGCCCGGGTTGGCGACGATCTCCTGACAGGTCTTCGCGATGACGTCGCTGGTGGCCTCGTCCGGCGAGAGCACGAGCCCCGCGCCGGCCTCGACGATGCGGCGGGCCATCTCGTTCGCCCGGAACAGGTTGGGGTCCGGGATCAGCACCTGGGGCACCCCGCAGCTCAGCGCCGTCATCATGGTGCTGCCACCGGACTGGTGCACGAGGACGTCACAGGTGGGCGCCACCACGTCCAGCGGCACCCAGCCGGCCCGGACGTTCTTCAGCCGTTCCTGCAGGACCGGGAGGGCGTCGTCGGCCACCGGCACCACCACCTCGGCGTCCAGGGCACCGACGTTCTCGACGATGCCCTGGAGGAAGTCGTACTGGTTGTAGGTCGCCACCCCGGTGCCGATGGTCACCCCGATCCGGGTGCCCGCGCCGCGGGTGTACATCCAGGGCTCCAGGCAGCGTTGCGTGTTGCCCGGAATCCACCGCATCATCTGCACCGCCGGGGCGATCGGCGGGCGCAGGCTCGGTGGCGTGATGTCGATCATCAGATCCGGCTCGGGCAACGCGTCCAGGCCCAGCTCGGCCAGCTCGGCCTGCAGCTCCTCCGTCGCGCCGAGGTCCAGCAGGCGCGGGTCGTGGATGTCCCACGCGTGGCGCACGTAGGGCACGCCGAGCCGCTTGGCCAGCAGCGGCGCGGCATAGGAGGCCATCCCGCCGATGATGACGTCCGGCCGCCAGTCGTTGGTGAACGCCACCAGGGCGTCCAGGGTGGACGCCTCGATGCGCGCGTACCAGTGGCCCGACTGCTGCTCCCGCTCGACCGGGTCCTCCGGGACGCGCAGCAGCCGGCTGTCCCGGGCGATGATCTCGCGCGGGGACACCCCGGGGTCGGTGACCCGCACGGCGGACAGCCCTACCCCGGCGATGGTCGACACCAGATCATCGAGCGAGGCGGTCATCATGACCTGGTGTCCCGCGTTACGCAGGGCCGTCCCGAGCGGGACGTGACTGAATATCGTGGACGGGGCGATCCCGGCGAGAATTAGGACCCGCAAGTTGTCCTCCCAGCGGTCATGGATCTGGCTGCGGCGCCGAACCCGGCGCGGGTGTCACTCGCCCGCGGACCGGCTCTTGCCGGATCAGGCTTGCCGACGACGCGGGCCGGGTCCATCACCAAAGTGGATAGTAGCAATCGAGCACCGGGAATGGATCTACCACGGTGGGGGATGCCGGGCCGGACCGGCGCTCCTAGTCTCTTCCGGAGAGATTGGCGATAGGTACGACGGTTCTGCCTGCGCCGGGATCGGGTGGACGTCCGGCCGCCGCTCCGGCTCCAGCGCATGGTTCAGCGCACCTCCCACCCTCGACCGTAGGGGATACGACATGGTCGACTCAGCCCGATCGCACCTGCTGGAGCTGGTCCGCGGCTACCACGACGCCCAGACCCCCGCAGCCGCGCCGTTCATCCCGGGGCAGACCCCGATCCTGTCCTCCGGGGCGGTACTGGACGCCGACGACCGGGAAGCCCTGGTGGCCGCCGCGCTCGACATGCGGATCGCCTCCGGTCAGATCACGGCGAAGTTCGAGTCGTCCCTCGCCCGGACGCTCAAGCGACGCAAGGCGGTGCTGACGAACTCCGGCTCGTCGGCGAACCTGCTCGCGCTGAGCACCCTCACCTCGCCCGAGCTGGGCGACCGGCAGCTCAAGCCCGGCGACGAGGTGATCACCGTCGCCGCCGGCTTCCCCACCACGGTGAACCCGATCCTGCAGAACGGCCTCGTGCCGGTGTTCGTCGACATCGAACTCGGCACCTACAACACCACCGCCGAACTGGTCGAGCAGGCGATCTCCCCCCGCACCCGCGCGATCATGATCGCGCACACGCTGGGCAACCCGTTCCCGGTCGCCGAGATCGCCGAGATCGCCGCCCGGCACGGCTGCCACCTGGTCGAGGACAACTGCGACGCGGTGGGCTCGACCTACCAGGGCAGGCTCACCGGCACGTTCGGCGCGTTCTCCACCATCTCCTTCTATCCCGCACACCACCTCACCATGGGTGAGGGCGGCATGCTCCTGTCGTCGGACATCAAGCTGGCCAAGCTGGCGAAGTCGTTCCGCGACTGGGGCCGTGACTGCTGGTGCGAGCCGGGCGAGGACGACCGCTGCCTCAAGCGGTTCGACCTCCAGGCCGGCACCCTCCCGGAGGGCTACGACCACAAGTACGTCTTCTCCGAGGTCGGCTACAACCTCAAGAGCACCGACATCCAGGCCGCGCTCGGGCTGAGCCAGCTGGCCAAGCTGCCCGGCTTCATCGAGGCCCGCAAGCGCAACTGGCGTCAGCTCCGGGAGGGTCTGGACGGCCTGCCCGGCCTGCTGCTACCCGAGGCGACGCCGGGCAGCGACCCGAGCTGGTTCGGCTTCATCATCACGGTGCTGCCGGACGCCGGCTTCGACGTCCCGCAGATCGTCGGTCACCTGGAGCGGCACAACATCCGTACCCGGCGGTTGTTCGCCGGCAACCTCACCCGGCACCCCGCCTACATCGGCCGGCCGCAGCGCATCGTCGGCTCGCTGGCCAACAGCGACACGGTGACCGAGCGGACGTTCTGGATCGGCGTCTACCCGGGCATCACCACCGAGATGATCGAGTACGTCATCGGCACGCTCAAGGAGTTCGTCGCCACGCACTGACCGGGCACCGCCCCGACGCACCGTCCGCTGCCGCGGGCGGTGCGTCGGGTCGTGACCGCCCCGCGCCGGGTGGGCGGGCCGGCGGGGTCGTCGGCCCCGGGCGAGCGGGCCGACGACCCCGTGGTCTCAGCGGTCGATCTGCAACGCCCCGGACGGGCAGGACGTGACGACCTTGAGCACGGTGTCCTCCTGGCCGGGGTCCGGGTCGGCCCGCAGGAGCACCACCGTGCCGTCCGTGTCGTCCTGGTCGAACATCTCGGGCAGCCGGAGCACGCACAGCCCCGCACCGACGCAGACGCCGGGGTCGACCCGCACCCTCATCGGGCGTCCCAGGTGACCGGCAGGGCGTGCACCCCGTAGGTGATCATGTTGTTCCGCAGGGGCACCTCCCCCGGCGCCACGGCGAGCCGGAGGTCGGGCAGCCGACGCAGCAGCTCGGTGTAGCCGACCGTCATCTCGATCCTGGCCAGTTGCTGGCCGAGGCACTGGTGTACGCCGTGGCCGAATGCCAGGTGCGAACTGCGCTCCCGGGTCACGTCGAGGGTGTCCGGCTGCGGCCAGTGCCGCCCGTCCCGGTTCGCCGCCAGCAGGGACACCACCACCGTCGCGCCGGCCGGGATGTGCTCCCCGTTCAGCTCCAGGTCCTCCTTGGCGAACCGGAACAGGCCGGTGCTGACGATGGTCAGGAAGCGCAGCAGTTCCTCGACGGCGTCACCGACCCGGGACGGGTCGGCGCGCAGCGCGGCGAGCTGTTCGGGTCGCTGCAGCAGCACGAACATGCCCAGCCCGAGCATGCTCGCGGTGGTGTCGAGGCCGGCGAAGAGCAGGAGGTTGGCGATACCCACCAGCTCGTCGTCGGTCAGCGCGGGATCCGCGCCCGGGTGGTGGGCCAACCCGGAGATCAGGTCGTCCGTGGGGTTCGCCCGCTTGTCCACCACCAGCCGCTGCATGAACGCGCGCTGGGCCTCGGCGTTCGCGACCGCCTCCTTGACCGGCACGTTCGTCTGCAACAGGTCCGCCGCGCGCTGCTGGAACTCCGCCCGGTCCTCGTACCGCACGCCGAGCAACTCGCAGATCACCAGCGCGGGCACCGGGACCGCGAACGCCGGCACGAGGTCGGCGCTGGTGCCGGCGGCCAGCATCGCGTCCAGCCGTTCGGTGACGATCTCCTCGATCCGGGTGGTCAGGTCGCGCATCCGGCGCACCGTGAACTGCCCGGTGAGCAACTTGCGGTACCGGGTGTGCTCCGGCGGATCCATGTTGATGAACGACCCGGCCCGGGCCTTGTCGTTGCGGAGCTGCTCACCCAGCTCCTTGGAGAGGTTCTTGAACCGGGGGTGGTAGCGGAACCGGTCGGCCGAGAAACGCGGGTCCGACAGCACCGCGCGGGCCTCGTCGTACCCGGACACCATCCAGCACGGATCGCCGCCGGGGAGCGTCGACCTGGCCACCGGGGCCTCGGCGGCCAGCGCCGCCAGACCGGACGGCAGCAGGAACGGATCATCCCGTTCGAGGAATTCCCGGGAGAGCGGCGCTTGCAGCGATTCGTCGGCGGGTGGGGATTTCATCGTCTCGGTCGTCACCGCAGTGTCCTCCCAATTGCTTCAGCAGACAGCGAACCGATTCCGCCAAGGTGTCCGTGGTCGACTCGGCAAAGCTCGCGGAGTGCGGCCGGGGGTGCCGGCACCGGTATCACCAGCCACGTCCGGTAGATCGACAGCGACCCATACTCCACTGTCGAAGCCTAGGCCAGCCCCCACGTCCCGGACATCCCCCGCGCTGATAGCACCGTCGGGTCGGATTCGCGGCGACAGGTGTCGGACCCGGTGTCCCACGACGCGGAATCCCGCCCGACGACACGCCCTGCCAGCGGCGCCGGAACGCCTATCAGGTTGAGGGATGCTCAGCCCGTCGCCGGCTCCCTATCGTTGCCGAAAAGGCGCCGAAACGCGCCCGCCCCACGCCAACGGATCGCTAGCTATTCGACACGAAAGGGAGGGGCTCATGACCACTGCCGAGACGTCGGCCGAGACGGTCGACCTGTTCTCACCAGAAGTGGTCGCCGACCCGTTCGGCTGGTACGCGCGGTTGCGCGAGGAGACTGGCCCGACCACCGGGACGCTGAACATCGGCACCATGATGGGCGGGCCCGAGATGTGGCTCGTCACCCGCTACGACGACGTCCGCCAGGTCCTCACCGACCCGCGCTTCGTCACCAACCCGCCGGCCGACTCGACCATCGCGGACATCCGCGACGGCGTGTTCAAGCGACTGGACTTCCCGCCGGACCTCATCCCGTGGATGGCCAACCTCCTCAACGTCTCCGACGGCGAGGACCACACCCGGCTGCGCAAGCTCGTCTCGTACGCGCTGACCGCCCACCGGATCGGCAAGCTGCGTCCCCGGGTCGAGAAGATCACCGCGGACCTGCTGGACAAGCTGGCCGAGGACAGCAAGGACGGCTCGCCGGTCGACCTGGTCGAGGAGTACTGCTACCCGCTGCCGGTCACCGTCATCTGCGAGCTGGTCGGCATCGACGAGCCCGACCGGCCGCACTGGCGTGCCTGGGGCGACTCGATGGCCACGATGAACGGCGAGCGCATCCCGACCACGCTGCTCAAGTGCATCGAGCTGGCCCGTGAGCTGATCGAGAAGCGGCGGGCCGAGCCCCAGGACGACCTGGTCACCGCGCTGGTCCAGGCGCAGGCCGAGGACCCGAGCCGGGTGTCCGACGACGAGATCATCGGTATCCTCTTCAGCCTGGTGACCGCCGGCCACCAGACCACGACGTACCTGATCGGCAACTCGGTCATCATCCTGCTCGAGAACCCCGACCAGCTCGCGCGGTTGAAGGAGAACCCGTCGATGTGGCCGCAGGCGGTGCGCGAGTTGCAGCGCCTGGGTCCGATCCAGTTCGCGCAGCCGCGCTTCCCCGTGGAGGACGTGGAACTGGGCGGCGTGACGATCCCCCGGGGAGCGCCGGTGGCGCCGCTGCTGCTGGCCGCGAACACCGACCCGCGCAAGTTCCCCGACCCCAACCAGCTCATCATCGACCGGCTCGCCGTCGGCAGCGAGAGCCACCTCGGGTTCGGCAAGGGCATCCACCGTTGCCTCGGCCAGCACCTGGCCTACCAGGAGGCGGAGGTGGCGTTGCAGGGGCTGTTCACCCGGTTCCCGGACCTCTCCCTCGCCGTGCCGCGCGAGGAGATCCCGTGGATCCTGCGGCCCGGGTTCACCCGGACCAGGACCCTCCCGCTGAAGCTCGCCTGAGCATCCCGGCACCGCGTCGGCCCTTCCGTCGGTGAGCCGGGCACCGCGCCCCGGTCACCGTCGGTCGGGCAGTGACCCGTACCACCGTCACCTGCCCGCCGCGTCCCCTGTGGACGCGGCGGCAGGTCGGCTGTATACCTACACCAGGCGACGCAGGTCTGGGTGGCCCGGTCCCCGGAGCACCCAGACCTGCACGTCGTCCGTCGCCAGGACGACCCTGGCCCGTCCCGGGCCGGTCAGCACGTTCCGCGTCGAGAGGGAGACCCGCCCGCATGCCCACGCCGCAAGGGATCCGACTGTGTGCCCTGTCCGAGCTGGACGACAAGGCACCGCTTGCCGTCCAGATCGGTGACGTCCCCGTCGTGGTGGTACGCATCGGTGACGAGGTGCACGCCCTGCGGGACCAGTGCACGCACGCCCGGATGGCACTGTCCGACGGCGAGGTGACCAGCAAGGGCATCGAGTGCTGGATGCACGGCGCCTGCTTCGACCTGCGCACCGGGGCGCCCACCGCGCCGCCCGCCGTCGAACCGGTGGACGTCTACCTGGTCCGGGTCGAGGACGGAGAGGTCTTCGTCGACCCCGGCACCACCGTCAACTGACCCGCCCCGCGTCCGGAGGGTCCTGCCCTCCGGACGCGATGGTACGGCGAGTGGTCAGGTCCTCCGTCGCGCCCGGGCACTGTCGCGCCTCGCCACCGCTGCTCTGTCGCGCCTCGCCACCGCCGCCCGGTCGTGCGTCCCCGCCGCTGCCCGGTCGCGCGTCGTCCCCGCCGCCCGGTCGTGCGTCCCGCCGGCGCCCTTTCGTGCCTCGCCGCCGGTGCCCGGTCGCGCGTCGTCCCCGCCGGTGCGCGGTCGCACCCGTCCGCCGGAGCCCGGTCGCGGCGAGCGGCGGGACACCGGCGGACGGTGGGGACGGTGGTCAGCGACCACCGTGCCGGGTGGGGACCGGGTCGTGGCCGCCTCCGCCTCCGTGGGCCGGCGCCACGCCGACGGCCACGACCCGGACGCCCGGGTAGGTCACCCGAGCCGCGGCGTTCCGTGCAGGCGCAGGGGCAGCCGCCGCAACCGCCAGGAGCCGGGCATGTTCTGCCGTTCCAGCTCCTCGGCGGGAACGGCCAGCTCCATGTTCGGGAAGCGGGTCAGCAGCCCACTGAACGCCACCTCGAACTCCTGCTTGGCCAGGTGCGCGCCGAGGCAGTAGTGCAGACCGGCGCCGAAGCCCACGTGCGTCTCACGGAGACTGTCGGGCTGGCGGCGCAGATCCAGGCGGTGCGGGTCGGCGAAGTAACGCGGGTCGTAGTTGGCCGCGACGAGCATGCACATCAGCCGGTCGCCCTGTCTGATCGTGACGCCGCCGATCTCGACATCCTCCACCGCGTGCCGGAACTGGGTGCCGTGCAGCGGGCCGCACCAGCGCATCAGCTCCTGGACCGCCGCCGGCATCAGCGCCGGGTCGGCCTGCAGGGTGCCCAACTGGTCGGGGTGGGTGAGCAGGGCCAGGGTGCCGTTGCCGATCATGTGCGCGGTGTTCTCGGTGCCGGCCAGCACCAGGGTCAGCACCATCGTGATCAGCTCGTCCCCGGTGAGCCGGTCGCCCTCCTCGTCGTGCGCCTCGATCAGCCCGGACAGCAGGTCGCCGGTCGGCACGGCACGACGCTGCTCGACCAGTTCGGTGATGTGGTCGACCATGCCGCGCATCGGCTCGTTCTGCGCCCCCGGCTCCAGGGAGAACGCCGCCCGCCCCCACTGCCGCCACCGGGGCCAGTCGGCCTCGGGGATGCCGATCAACTCGCAGATCACGTTGATCGGCAACAGGTAGGCGAAGTTCTCGATGAGGTCGACGACGCCCACCCCGTCGGCGTCGTCCGCCTCCGCCCGCCGGGCGAGCTGGTCCAGCAGTCGTGCCGCGATCTCCTCCACCCGGGGCCGCAGGGCCGCGACGCGCCGGGCGGTGAAGGTACGCGAGACGAGCCGCCGCAGCCGGACGTGGTCCTCGCCGTCGGCGTCCAGCAGGCTGCTCGTGAAGATCTTGATGTACTTCTCCTCGAGCCCGAGCGCCTTGGCCAGCTCGTCGTGCAGTTCGTCGACGTTCGCGCCGGGCACGCTCCCCGGGTTGTTGGCGAAGCGCTGGTCGCCCAGCACCCTCTTGACGTCGTCGTACCGGGTGATCAGCCACAGCGGTGTGGGTGAGGTGGGGTAGACGGCCAGGACGATCCGGTCCTGCTCACGGAGCAGGGAGTACCCCCCGAACGGGTCGCGGAGCAGGTCGGCGTCCGTCATGTCCAGTGCGGCGGCCCCGTTGCCGGTGGCTACGGGACAGGTACCGCTGATGGTGTCCATGTCGCCCTCCAGGATGGTCACGTGATCGGTACGCGGTCGGCCGGACCCGCCGGTCGGCCGGGTTTACAGGCGGCGGGGGCGTACCCCGCCGCTGGTGCGTGGGTCGGATCGGCGCGACCGTGGCCTGAGGTCGGGACGCTCCGCGACGGTGTGCTGTCCGACAGGTGCGTGTGCCACCTCGATCCGTGAGGTGGGTCTGGTCCCCTCGATCCGTGAGGTGGGTCTGGTCCCCTCGATCCGTGAGGTGGGTCCGTCCCCGGTTCCGGACGGTGGATCCGTTCCCCCGGATCCGGACGGTGGATCCGTTCCCCCGGATCCGGGCGGTGGATCCGTTCCCCCGGATCCGGGCGGTGGGTCCGGCCCCCTTGCTCCGGAAGGTGGGTCCGGCCCGTGGCGACCCAGGGCGGTGACCAGCCACTTCGGTCGCCCGAGGCAACAATTTGGCAAAAAGACATCGCGCGGACGCCGAGCAACGCGTGGGCATCGCCGGGCTGCCGCCGGACCCCGGCCGGCGCTGGTCGCGCCGGCCGGGATGCGGTCGCCGGCAGAGAAGCTGTCGCCGGCAGAGAAGCTGTCGTCGGCCCGGGGCGGAGGTCCGCCGCCCCGGGCCGACGACCGGTACCGCGGACCGTGCGACGGTCCCCCGCCCCGCGGTCCACCGCTCGACCGGGAGCGTCGGACCCGCGGCGTCGCGGGGCACCGCCGCCGGTCAGCGTCCACCTGACGGTCCCCCGTCCGCGTGGTGCGCCCCGCTACCGGCACGGTGGTCCGCACCGTCCGAGTGGTGGGTCGAACCACCCGGGTGCATGTGGAACCGGGCCACCTCGGACGGGTGGACGACGAAGGGCCGCATCATGCCCTCGTCCTCGTGGTCGAGGATGTGGCAGTGGTACATGAACTGGCCGGTGGCACCCTCGAACCGGCCGGCGACGCGGATCCACTCCCCGGCCCAGAGGTTGAAGGTGTCCTTCCAACCCTCTTCGTGCTTCTCGATCGGTGGGCCGTCGACCGGCGTGGGCAACGGCCTGCTCGTGCCGCCGGCCGCGAGGTCGAAGGCCGTCAGGTCGGCGATCTTCCACCGGGTCAGCAGCTGGAACTTGGCCATGTGGATGTGCATCGGGTGCGGCGCCCCGCCGAGCTGGATCAGGTTCCACACCGTCCACCGGCCCCGGTTGATGAAGACCGTCGTGGTCTCGTCGAACAGGCGCGCGGCCTTCCGGAAGGTCCGTACCCGTCCCGCCGCCGGGTCGGTCAGCTGGATCACCCCCTCCTGCGGGAACTGCGTGGGCAGCGCCGCCGGATCGGTGATCTCCTGCAACTCCCACATCTCCGGGTGCGGCCGACCGCCCACCCCCGGCAGGGTCGTGGCCACGAACACCTCGTCGTGGTCCTCCGGCACCGTCCCGCCCTGCCGCAACCGGACGTACGATCCGGCCAGCCGGGCCGGCGGCGTGAAGAAGTCGCTGCGGCCCCTGCTCTCGACCCGGAACTGCATGATGTCCGGCTCGATCGACGCGCCGGTGTTGACCAGGCGCAGTCGTTGTCCCCGGAACCGGCTGAAGTCGACGAGCAGGTCGACGCGCTCGGCCGGGGTGACGGTCAGCCCGCCGGCCGGCACCGCCGCCGGGGCGGGCAGCAGGCCGGCGTCGGTGCCGACGATGCGGACCGCGTCGTTGTGCACGACACCCGCCTCGTCGACCAGGTCCAGCCGGAAGAACCGGCCGTTCGCCGCGTTGAGCACCCGGAAGCGGTACCAGCGCGCGTCGACGTCCAGGTGCGGCCAGATGACCCCGTTGACGGTGGTGAAGGGGCCGGTGACCGGGGCCGACGTGCCGGTCGCCAGCTGGTACTGGAACTTGAACAGCAACCGGCCGGTGAGCGCCCCGGTCGCCGGGTCGGTGTCGAGGTTGCGGTCGGCGAGGACCAGCGGGATCTCGTGGTCACCGCGGGGCAACCGCAGCCGGTCCTCCTCCTCGTCGCGGATCAGGTAGAGGCCGGCGAGGCCGGCGTGGACGTTGAACCGGGTCACCGCCATCGCGTGGTCGTGGTACCACAGGGCGCAGGCCGCCTGCCGGTTCGGGTACTCGGTGAGCTGCACGTCCCCCGGCGACATGCCGTTGTGCGCCCAGCCGTCGTTGCCGCCGTTGGTCAGCGCGCCGTGCAGGTGCACCACGTTCCACGGCGGCAGCTCGGCGACCCCGTCGATCAGCTCCACGCCGGGGGGCAGGCCGCCGTCGGGGCCGCGGTAGCCGGGGGTGTTCGCCGGCGTCGGCACCGCGTACGGCGCCCGGACCGCGACCACCGGCACCGTGCCGCGCAGCTCGTTGACCCAGGCGACCCGCAGCCGCCGGTCACGGCGCACCTCGATGGTCGGGCCGGGAAAGTGTCCCTCGTACGTCCACAGTGTCGTCTCGGGCAGTTGTGAGTGCAGCCGCCGCGCCACGGTGGTCATCGTGATGGTCAGCTCGTCGCGGTGACGCCCCGAGGGCGGCCGGACCGTCGGCGGAATCCGCAGCGGGTCGAGGAACTTGGTGAGACCGAACTGTGGCGCCACGAGTGCCGCTCGTGGCCCGCCGACGGCCGCCGCCGATGCCGCCTGCCCGGGGGTGTCCGGGCCGAGCGCCTGCGTACCCGCGACGACACCTGCGGTACCGAGCACGGTGGACAGCAGGAACGCGCGACGCTCAACGGGGGCTTCCATCGGATCTTCTCCTGCGCAATGTGGGGGCGTACCGACGCCGAGGGGTACTACCAGGTGACCGGCAGTGCGGTCAGCACCTCGAAGCCCGCGGTCGGGTTGAACGGAATCTCCTCCGCCGGGACGGCGAGACGCAAGTCGGGTAGCCGACGCAGCAGGGTACCCAGGGCGATCTCCATCGTGATGCGGGCGAGGCTCTGGCCGAGGCACTGGTGGGTGCCGAAACCGAACGTGACGTGGTCCCGGGCGGAGCTGCGGCGCAGACCCAGGGCGTCCGGCTCGTCGTGGACGTCGGCGTCCCGGTTGATGAGGGAGGTGATGAAGAACACACCATCTCCCTTGTGGATGGTCGTGCCCTCGATCTCGATGTCGTCGACGGCCAGCCGCGTCACACCGTCCGGAATGGACACGAAGCGCAGCAGCTCGTCGACCGCGGTGGGCAGCAGCGCGGGGTCGGCCCGCAGCTCGGCCAGCTGGTCGGGGTGCTGGAGCAGGGTGAACAGGCCGAGCGAGATCATCGTCCCGGTGGTGCCGTGGCCCCCCGCCACCTGCAGGACCAGCGTCGAGACCAGCTCCTCGTGGTCCAGGTCGCCCGCGGGACCGGGCTTCGCGAGCAGTTCGTCGAGCACTCCCGTCCCGGGGTTGCGCCGCTTCTCCGCGATCAGCTCGCCCATGTAGGCCATCAGGTCGTCGTACGCCTGGTTGGCGTTCGGGCCGGCGGCGAGCTGGTAGGACATCCGGTGGAAGTCCTCGTGGTCGGCCTCCGGGATGCCCATCACGCGGTACAGCACGGTCAGGGGCACGGGGGCAGCGAACGCCGGGATCAGGTCGGCCGGGGCACCGTCGGCGATCATCCGGTCCAGCCGCTCGTCGACGACCTCCTGGATCATCGGACGCAGCGAGTTGATCCGCCTGATCGTGAAGCTGGGGATCAGCATCTTGCGCCGGGCCTGGTGCACCGGCCCGTCGACCCCCACCAGGGCGGTGACGATCTTCATGACCTTCTGCTGGGCGTCGCCGACGGCGGCGGCGATGCTGGGGAACATCATCGGCCAGGCGGGGTTGGTGCGGTCGCTGGAGATGCGCGGGTCGACCAGGAGCCGACGGGTCAGCTCACGACTGGTGATGGCCCAGACGTGCCGGCCGTCGTAGAGGGCGACCTGGGCGAGAGGCCGCTGCTCGAGCAGCGACGGATAGGCGGGAGCGGGCTGGTAGGGGCAGGTACGGTCCTGGGGGAACACCACGGTGTCGGTCATACGCGAACCCTTCGAGCGGCCAGTATGGCGATGTGCGGGTTACCGTGCGGGTGCGCGGATCCGTGGCGACCCACGGCCGCCACGCTCCAGACGCCTAGTTCGTGAAGTCCGCCCTGTGGTCCACCGCCCACTCGGCGAAGGTGCGCGCCGGCTTACCGAGGACCCGCTCGACGGTGCCGTCGATCTCGGCAGGGCCGTCGAGGGCCTCCAGGTAGTAGCGGACCCTGGTCTCGATGATCCCGGGCGGGTCGGTCGGGGAGATCACCCCCTCCTGGATCAGCTCCCGGAGCCGGGGGGCGAACCGCTCGCGCAGCTCGGCGCGGACGTCGTCGCCGGTGACGTCCTCGATCTCCAGCTCACGCCCGATCGCCTTGCCGATGAGGGCGACCTGCTCGGCCTGGGTGATGCTGTCACCACCGCTGAGGTGGTATCTCGCCCCGGCGTGCCCGTCCTGGAGCAGCGCGCAGGTGCTCACCTCGGCGATGTCCCGCTCGTGGATGGAGGAGAGGTAGGACTGCGCGTAGTGCAGCCGCACCGGCCGGCCCTGCTTGATGTCGGGCGCCCAGAGCAGGGAGTTCACCGCGAAGGCCCCGGGTCGGACGAATGTCCACGACAGACCGGAGCGTTCGATCGCGTTCTCGACGGCCAGGTGCCACCGGGCGATCCAGTGGTCCGGGTCGCGGCCGGCGGCGGCCAGTGAGGACAACAGCACGACGTGCCGGACACCGGCGGCCTTGGCCGCCGCCAGGACGCCGTCGATGCCGGCCGGCTGGTTGTACAGGAAGATCTTCTCGACGCCCTGGAACGCCTGCGCGAACGTCGCCGGTTCGGTCAGGTCGGCCCGGCGGACGTCGACCTCCGCCGGCAGGTGGAGCGCGTCCGGATTGCGGGACGTCGCCCGTACCTCCACACCCGCCCGCAGCAACAGGTCGACGACGTGACGGCCGACGTTGCCGGTCGCACCCGTCACCAGGATCGTCATGATTCCCCCCGCAAGCCTGTTTCGCCCGATCGGTGATCCGCTCGGGCATTCGTAGGCTAGGACAGGTGGACGCGGCTGGGCATACCTCGCTTTGATAGCCGTGGGGCAGGCGGACGCCGCCGACCAGGGGTCGGAACCCCTGGTCGGCGACCGGGCAGCCCGGCCGGGCGCCCGCGGATCACCCGACCCCCCGGGTGTGCGGGCCGCCGGCTCGGGACGGTGGATCACACCGTCCCTTCCCGACCCGCCGGTTACCTCCGGACCGGAATCACTTCGCCGGGGGTGCGGCCGCCGGCTTGTCGACCGCCCACAGGACGTCGCCCTCGATGCGCGACAGTCGCCACCCCTGCGAGTTGCGCGCCGCCTCGAAGCGCATCCGTGAGTTGAGGGTGAGCGCCGGCTCCGGGGCGATCTTCCCCTTCGGGGTGACACTGCTGCCGAAGAGCTGCACCACGTCCGCCCGGACCTTGGCCTTGTCGCCGTTCAGGTCGATGAGGACATTGGTGACCATCTCCTGGACCCGGTCCTCGGTCTTGAATCCCTCGGCCGCACCGGCGATGACCTTCTCCCGGCCCTCGGTGAGACCCCCACCGGGATTGCTGACGACCACCCCTTCGGTGAGCACCTTGTTCAGGTCGTCGAACTTCCCCTCCGTCGTGTCGGCGTAGAAACGGTAGATGAGCTGGGTGATGTCGCCGCGATCGTCGCGGTATTCGACCTTGTCGGCGGCACATCCCGCAGTGGGGACGGCGAGGGCGAGAGCCGCCAACAGGCCGACGGCACGGACGGATCCGCGCCATGACCGAACGATTCCCCCTGGACGATCCATGTTCTGTTCTCTCCTACCCTGTCGCAGTCGCGATCTTCGTCAGCACGCGGCCAGGCACCGACATTCCCCACCGGATGATGAACAGGAACAGCACCGCCGCGGCCCGCAGCACCGGTGACCATGAACTGTGGCTCCCCGAGCCACAGAAGTGGATTACCGACAGTCAACCTGGGTTGCCCCGCCATCCACATGATTGCCGTGCGATCACCGGCGATCCGTGCGAGCCATCGTAGGGTAGGGCAGGCTCGCGCGACTGACCATACCTCACGGAGACATTTGCGAACCGGGTTGTAGATCAGGTACTCGCTTGTCTAATTTGGGCAACCTCCGAGGTCTGTCCACTTTGTTCTGAAGAGGAGAAACAACGTGACCTCACGGTCACTCTGCAGATATGTTCGAGACACCGGGACACCCCGGCGGGATGGGCGTCCTCTCCCCCCGAGTATCCTGACCGCCCGCTCATCCGGATGCGACTCCCCCGGCCGGGGAAGAGCCGACGACGAGCGCACACATCGACTCGCCGATGTCGATTGCATAAAGGCGTACGGTGCTGATCAGGCTGCGGCGGGGACTTCGGCTGGGGATTGCTCGGAATCGGTAAGGGGCTTGGGCCGGCCAGGAAGCAGCAGACAGAGCGGTACGGCCAGGACGGTGAAGCCGACCGACCACCAGAAGGTCGTGCCGAAGGCCTGGGTGAGGGCTTCCGGCGACCTCGCACCGGAGCCGGCGTGCTGGAGGATCATGGCCAGCACCGCGGTGCCGAACGAGCCGCCGATCTGCTGGGTGACCAGGACGATGATGCTGGCGTTGGGGATGTCGCGGTGGTCCATGCCCAGGTAGGCCGCGCTGGCCAGGGGGATGGTGGCGATGCCCAGCCCCAGCCCGCGCACCACCAGGACCGCCATCAGCAGCGGATAGGGCGAGTCCGGGGCAACGGCGAAGGGCACGGTGGCCAGACCCACGATGCAGAAGCCGGCGAACGCGATCCACCGTGGACCGACCCGGTCGGTCCACCGGCCGGCGAGCGGTCGGGACAGCAACGAACCGATGCCCTGCGGGATGAGCAGCAGGCCGGCACCGAGCGCGTCCTCACCCCGGGCCTGCTGCCAGTAGAGCGGCAGCAGCAGCATCGCGCCGTACAGGGTCACGCCGACCAGGAAGAGCAGGGCCGACGACGCGGCCAGCGACCGGTGGCTCAGCAGCCGGACGTTCACCAGCGCCGCGGACCCCCGACGCAGCGCCCAGCCGACGAAGCCGACGACCAGGACGAGACCGGCCACGAGGGGGACCAGCACCCTGGGGCTGCCAAGACCGGAGGTGACCGGGATCTGGGACAGGCCGTAGATCAGGGCGGCGGCCCCGGGCGACAGCAGGAGCAGACCGACGGCGTCGAGCCGGCCCCGCTCGCCGACGGGGCGGTCGTCGGGCAGGTTCCGGAAGGCGAGCCAACCCCCGACGGCGCAGAATAGGATGTTGACCCCGAAGAGCAGCCGCCAGTTCCCGGTGGCCAGCAGCAGGCCACCCAGGACGGGACCGAGGATCGGGCCGAGCGCGACCGGCAGGCTGATGGTCGCCATGACCCGGCCGATGTTGCGACCGCGGACGGCCTGCATGATGAGCGTGCTCATCAGTGGCATCATGATGCCGGCCGCGACACCCTGGACGATCCGGAAGACGATGAGGCTGGGGGCGTCCCACGCCGCCGCGCAGAGCACCGACCCGAGCAGGAAGAACCCGAGCGAGCCCAGCCACAGCCGCTTGCCGCCGACCGCCGCCTGGGCCCAGCCGACGATGGGGATGGTGACGAACATGGCCAGCAGGTAGCCCGTGCTGACCCACTGGATGGTGCTCAGGGGCGCGTCCAGGTCACGGGCCAGGTCGTTGATGGCGACGCTGACGATCGTGGTGTCGAAGACCGCCGCCAGGGCACCGACGATGACGGTGAGCGCCAGTCGCCGTACCACCGGGTCGATGCGGTCGGAGTCGGCGGGTGCGGCGGCGGGCGCGGACTTGCCGGACGCGGACATGGGCACATCCTAAGATACATTCTTGTTTCTTATCGAGACGTCACTGTAGATCGGGCGAAGCAGGGCCGCAAGTATGCTGCGCAGGTGAGTCGAGGTGAGTGAGACGGGCAAGCGACGTCGGGGCACCGCCCTGGAACAGGCCCTGCTGGACGCGTCCTGGCAGGAGTTGGAGGAGGCCGGTTACGCGCGCTTCACCATGGACGCCGTCGCCACCCGCGCCGGGACCAGCCGTCCCGTGCTGTACCGGCGCTGGGGCGACCGGCTCGAACTGCTGCGGGCCACGATCGTGCACGTCCTCGAACGCAACCGCGTCCCGGCGCCCGAGGACACCGGCTCGCTCCGCGGCGACCTGCTGGCCCTCATGCAGGAGATCAGCCGCACCCGCACCGAGTTCGTCACCGTGCTGAGCGTCCACCTCGCCGGATACTTCGAGGAGACCGGCACCGGTCTGGCCGACCTGCGCGACGTCATCCGCTACGGCCGCCCGCACGCCCTGGACATCGTCTACGGGCGGGCGGCGGCGCGCGGCGAGATCGACCTGGACCGGCTCTCCCCACGGGTCCGGGAACTGCCGTTCACCCTGCTGCGGCTCGAACTGCTCACCACCCTCCAACCCGTTCCCGACGAGACCCTGGCCGACATCGTCGACACGATCGTGCTGCCCCTGCTCCGTCCCACCGGCGGGAGCTGACCCGGGAACAGCCGGACCCGCCGCTCACCCACCGCCGGCGGCTGCCGACATCGACGGGCCGTGCGACGGGGACGCCCGCGCCGGGGGTCGCGCGACGAGACGGGCGAGCGACACCGCCCCGTGCAGGGACGACAGGCCGCCCAGCACGGCCGGCCCCACCGGCAGCGGGTCCTGCCCGGCCCGCGCCAGCTCGGCCAGCCGGTCGGCCACCAGGTCGACGAGTTCGGGGACGCCGGCTGCGAACCCGCCCCCGATCAGGGCGCGCTGCGGGTGGAGCAGCTCCTGCACGCTGGTCACGGCGGCGGCCAGCGCGCGGCAGGTCCGGTCGACGGCGGCGACGGCCCAGGGCTGTCCGGCACGCAACGCCGGCCCCAACTCGTCGGAGCCGACCTCCGATCCCCGCAGCCGACCGGCGCGGCGCAGGGTGGCCGGGCCGGAGGCGACCGCCTGGAGGCAGCCGTGCCGGCCGCAGACGCAGCTCGCACCGCCCGACTCGACGATGATGTGCCCGATCTCGAACGAGCCACGGTCGGGGCCGGGACAGGGGACGCCCCCCAGGACCAGGCCACCGCCGACCCCGGTGCCCACCCCCACGTAGAGCAGATCGTCGCAGTCCGCCGCCCGCGCCTCGGCGAGCGCGCCGAGGTCGCCGTCGTCGGCCCAGGCCACGGTCGTCCCGGGGAACAGCGCCCGCAGGGCCGCCGCCAGGTCCAGGCCGGTCCACTCCGGTCGGCTGGGCCACGCGGTGATCCGGCCCCGCGGGTCGACCGTCGCGGGCATCGCGACCCCCACCGCGCGCAGCGGGACACCGACGTGCGCCCGCAGCCGCGTCAGCTCCCCGCTGAGCTGGGCGAGGTCCCGGTCCACGCTGTGCCGGGGCGACCAGGCCAGGGTGGACTCCCAGACGGACCCGTGGTCGGTCTCGACCCGGAGGGCGACCTTGGTGCCGCCGACGTCGAGGCCGAGGTAGTGGGCCGGCTCCACCGGTCAGCGGGCCCGGACGGCCGGGCAGTGGGCGAGCAGGTCCGCGGGGCGGCGCAGCACCAGGTCGGGGCCGCCGGCGAGCAGTTCCTCGACGTCCTCCGGTGGCGCCCACAGGGCCGCCGCCGAGGCGACGCCGGCACCCTTCGCGCTGGCCAGGTCGGTCGGCGCGTCCCCGATCATGACGGCCCGTTCGGGTGGGACGTCCAGCAGGTCCAGGGCGCGGCGCACGATGTCGGGGGCCGGCTTGGGGCGGGCCACCTCGTCGGAGCCGATCACGTGGGCGAAGAACGGGAGCAGGCCGAGCCGGTCGAGCAGCGAGCGGGCGCGCGGCCCGCTCTTGCCGGTGGCGATCGCCAGCCGCAGACCGCGTACCCGCAGGGTCAGCAGCAGTTCGAGGATGCCGTCGAAGACCTGCACCTGGTCGGCGAGGCGGTAGCTCTCCCGGACGAACGGCTCCTCCATCGCCAGCGGCAGGTTCATGATCCGCATGATGTCGGGGAAGTAGCGACCCAGGTGACGGCGGTACTCCCCGAAGGGGGCCGGACCGTCGCCGACGACCTCGGCGTACGCGACGGCGAAGGCCTCACTCATCACCGCGAAGCTGTCGACGACGACCCCGTCGAGGTCGAAGATCACCGCGTGCCGGACCGGTGTCGAGGGATCGGTCACGGTCGCCGGACGGTCGACGATCGGAAACGCCATGGAGCACCCCTTCACTGGTACGCGGGCACCGTCCGCCGGGCACGCGCCGATCCCGCCGACGCGTAGAAGTTCTCGATCATCTGCACGATCGGCCGGGTCTCGGCGATGGCGCGGCCCCGGGTGCCGGGATCGGCGAGCATCGCGGCGAGATCGTCCAACTGCCGGGTGTACTCGATGCCGATCCGCTCGGCCGGCACCGGCAGCCGGGTGGTGGTGCCCTCCCGGGTCACCGTCAGCACGGGCTCGGGATCCCGGTTGGGGCTGAAGCCGAAGGTGCACCTCAACTCCGCCACCCCGGCCCGGCCCTCGACGCGGATCGACGACACGTCCCGCGCCTCGTGCGACGCCCAGCTGGCCCGCAGACAGACCGAGACGCCGTCGTCGCGTACCAGGAAGCCGCGGGCGGTGTCCTCCACGTCGGCGGCCTCCGCGCCGGGCTCGTCCTGCCGCCACGCCGCCCGCCACGCGCCGACGTTGACGAAGTCGTCCGACGTCACACCGATCACCTGGGTGAAGGAGGCCGGCCCGAGGAGGAACGCCAGCGTGTCGACCAGGTGCCAGCCGAGGTCGAACAGCGCTCCCCCACCGGCCTTGCCACGCTGGGTGAACCAGCCGCCGGCCCGGGGCACCCCCCGGGACCGGGTCCAGCCGAGGTCGACGTGCCGGATGTCGCCCAGCTCCGCCAGGGTCCGCCGCAACGCCGCGACGTCGCCCCGGTACCGGGCGGCGCTGCCCGCCAGCAGCATCCCGCCCCGCCGTTCGGCCATCGCGAGGACGTCGGCCTCGGCCGAGGTCAGGCAGACCGGCTTCTCGACGAACACCGAGATCCCGGTGGCGAGCAACGCGCCGGCCACCTCGACGTGCAGGTGGTTGGGCACCGCGACGACGGCCAGGTCGACCTCGCGCGCGGTGAACGCGTCGACGGTGGGGTGCACGGCGAGGCCGGTCTCCTCCCGGAACGCCGCCCGCGACGCCGGGTCGGCGTCGACGACCGCGACGACCTCGAACCCGGCGTGCTCGCGCAGCAGCGGAAGCCACAGCTCCCGCCCGGCCCAGCCGAGCCCGACCACCGCCACCCGGATACTCATGCGCCGGCCACGGCGGCGGCGACGATCTCGGCCGTCGCGTGCATCTCCGGCTCTCCGGCGAGCAGGACCCGGTGGTGCAACCAGACGCAGTCCTCGCTGATGGCGTCGGTGTTCGGGCAGCGCTCCGCGATGGCGTCCAGGCTCTCCTCGGGCGCACCGAACTCCCAGAAGGCCTCCGTGCGGTAGATCGCCCGGAACCCGGCGAACGCCGGCAGACCCGCCGCCACCAGCCGGTCGACCAGGGCGTTGCGATCCTCCTCGCTGATGCCGGGGAGGCGGAACATGGCCATGTAGTGCGAGTTGCGGTCGGCGCGCACGTCGCCGCCCTGCGGCACCACCCCGTCGATCGCCCCGAGCAACCGCGACAGCAGCGTCCAGCGCTGGTCGCGCAGCGCCACCTGCTCGTCGAGGCGACGCAGCTGCGCCCGCAGGACGGCGGCGGAGAACTCGTTGAGGCGCATGTTGGATCCGGAGATCCGGTGCAGGTACCGCCGGTCGTTACGGGGGCGGCCACAGCTGTGCCGCAGGAACGCCAGCTCGTACTTCTCGCTCTCGCCCTCCGGGAACACCACGGCGCCACCCTCGCCCGCGGTCATCAGCTTGCCGTTCTGGAAGCTGAACGTGGCGATGCTGCCGAGTTCACCGACGCGCCGGCCCTGCCACTGCGCGCCGTGCGCGTGGGCGGCGTCCTGGAGCAGCGGTACGCCGTTCTCGGCGGAGATCTTCGCCAGCGTGTCCATGTCGGCCATCAGGCCGGCCATGTGCACCGGCATGATCACCTTGGTGCGCGGCGTGATGGCGGCGGCGACCGCACCCGGGTCGATGTTGTACGTGTCCGGGTCGACGTCGACCGGGACGGTGACCGCGCCGAGCCGCTGGGCCGCCTGGGAGGACGAGATGAACGTGAAGCCCGGGACGATGACCTCGGTGCCCGGTCCGACGCCCATCACCTGCAGGGCGAGCTCCAGCGCGTGGGTGCCGTTGGTGACCGCCAGTGCGTGCTCGGCCCCGTGGTGGTCGGCGAACTCGCGCTCGAACGAGTCCACCTCGGACCCGCCCATGCGCCACCACTGGCCCTGCTCGAGCGCACGGATCAGGCCTTCCCGCTCAGCATCGTCGTACTGAGGCCACGCGGGGAATTCTGGTGCCGGTCGCGCGTCCATGGCTCTCCGATTCTCGTGATCGATCCCATTGGGAGAAAGCGTGAATGGCCGTGTGACAGGGAAATACCGATTTCAGCCTCTCGCGTCATGCTATGAGCACGATCGGTAGTCAACATCCCTCGGTCTGGTAGTCGTCGCCGCGCCCCCGCCACCGGAAGAACTCGCGGTACAGGTCGAGCTGCCCGTCGAGCATGTGGATGCCGTGGTGGACCGGGTGCCCGAGCGCCGCGGCGGCCCGCAGCAGCCGCGTCTGGCGGGGGTGCATGATGATGTCGGCGACCACGCTGCCCGGCGGCAGCAGCTCCGGCCGCACCGGCAACGGGTCGTCCGGGTCGAGCCCGAGCGGCGTGGCGTTCACCACCAGGTCGACGCCGTCGAGCTCCGGTCCGGCCGAGGTCGTGGTCCGGCCCGGCCAGTGCCGGTCCAGACGGGAGCGCAACCCGGCCAGCCGGACCGGATCCGGGTCGCACACCGCCAGCCGGTCCGCCCCCGCCGACAGCAGCGCCGCCGCGATGGCGCTGCCCGCGCCGCCCGCGCCGACCAGGGCGACCCGCCGGCCCGCCGGCTCGTGGCCGGCCGCCACCAGACCGGCCACGAAGCCCAGGCCGTCGAAGTTCTCCGCGTACCAGCTGCCGTCGTCGTCCCGGCGCAGCGCGTTGGCGCTCCCGGCGATCCCCACCATGGGGCTGTGCCGGTCGGCGAGCGCGACGACCGCCGCCTTGTGCGGCACCGTGACGAAGATGCCGTCGACGTTGCCCCCGCAGCGCAACCCGTCGACGACCCGGGCGAGATGCTCCGGCCGGGTGTGCACCGGGACCAGCACCGCGTCGAGGCCCAGCCGGGCGAAGATCGGGTTGACCAGCAGGGGTGAGCGCACCTGCACGACGGGATCACCCAGGACGGCGTACAGGCGGGTGGTGCCGCTGACGGGTGTGGACGCGCTCAGCACGACCCCGCCCGCCCGGCCGTACCCCGCCCGGCTGTACCCCGCCCGGCCAGCAGCTCCGCGACCACCACCGCGAGCTCGACCGACTGCTCGGCGTTGAACCGCGGGTCGCAGGCGGTCCGGTACCGGGCGGGCAGGTCGGACTCGGTGACGCCGCAGGCCCCGCCGAGGCACTCCGTCACGTCCTCGCCGGTCACCTCGACGTGGATGCCGCCCGGATGGGTGCCGAGTCCCCGGTGCACCTCGAAGAAGCCGGTGAGCTCGTCGACCACCCGGTCGAAGTGGCGGGTCTTGAACCCGTTGCCCGACAGCCGGGTGTTGCCGTGCATCGGGTCGCACTGCCAGACCACCTGGTGCCCGGAGGCGTTGACCTTCTCCACGATCGGTGGCAGCACGTCCCGGACCAGGCCGTGGCCCATCCGGCTCACCAGCGTCAACCGGCCGGGCACGGCGTCCGGGTCGAGGCGCTCCACGTACTCGACGGCCAGCTCCGGGGTCACCGTCGGACCGATCTTGACACCGATCGGGTTGGCCATCAGCTCCGCGAACGCGATGTGCGCCCCACCGAGCTGCCGGGTCCGCTCACCGATCCACAGGAAGTGCGCGAGGCCGCTGGTCAGCCGGCTGCCGGGGCCGCAGTCGTCCGCCCAGAGCACGGCGCGCTCGTAGTCGAGCAGGAGCATCTCGTGGCTGACGTAGACCCCGCCCGCGCCGACCCGGCGGACCACCTCCATCGCGTCCGTCGCGTGCGCGTGGGCGCGCAACATCCGGTCCGGGTCGGGGATGCGGGCGGCGAGGGTGGGCTCGGCGGAATTGACGATGTCACCGCGGTACACCGGCAGGCCCGACGCGTCCACGGCGTTGGACCGGGGCTTGGCGTACTGCCCGGCCATCCGGGCGATGCTGACCACCGGCAGGCCGCCGGCCGCGGTGAGCACGGCGGACATCCGGGACAGCACCCGCAGGTTGGCCCGCAGGTGCGCCTCCGTGTTGTCGGCGAAGGTCTCGGCGCAGTCGCCGCCCTGGAGCAGGAACGCCTCCCCCCGGGCCACGGACCCGAGCAGGGCGGCCAGCCCGGCCGTCTCCGCTGGGGTCACGATCGGCTCCGCCTGCCGCAACTGGGCGACGACGGCGTCGACCCGGTCCGGGTCCGGCCACTGCGGTTGCTGTGCGGCGGGACGCGACACCGCCTCGTCCAGCCGGCCGGAGAGCAGCTGGTCCGCCGGGCAGCGGGCATGTGCCGGATCGTCGACCCCGCCCGGCGGGTGCGGGAACCGTCTCATGTCAGGACCGCATCGGAGGCGGCCCCGACCAGCGTGGCCATCGGCAGCCGCGGCATCTCGTCGAGGACGTGTCGGACCGCGTCCACCGGCACGTCGGTGACCAGCTCCACGCCCACGGGTCCGTCCAGGACGAACCCGAGCCCGTCGACCGCCTTCTTGTCCCGGCGCATCTGACCGACCAGGCCACCGGGATCGACCTCGGCGGGCAGCGCGGTGGGCAGACCGTAGTGCCGGACCACGGCCAGGTGCTCGTCGGCCCTGGCCCGGTCGATCCGGCCCAGCGCGAGGGCCAGCCGACCCGCGAAGACGGTGCCGATGGCGACCGCCTCACCGTGCCGCAGCGCGAAGCCGGTCGCCACCTCCAGGGCGTGCCCCAGGGTGTGGCCGTAGTTGAGCAGGTGCCGCCGGCCGGCGTCGCGCTCGTCGACCTCCACGATGCCCGCCTTCAGGGCCACGCTGGCGGCGATCTGTTCCGGCAGGGACAGCCCGCGCAGGTCGCCGGCGCCGATGAAGTGGCAGCGGGCGATCTCCCCGAACCCGCTCGACATCTCCCGGGCCGGCAGGGTCGACAGGTAGTCCGTGTCGCAGAGCACCGCCCGGGGCTGCCAGAACGCGCCCACCAGGTTCTTGCCCTCGGGCAGGTTCACCGCCGTCTTCCCGCCGACGCTGGCGTCCACCTGGGCGAGCAGCGTGGTGGGCAGGTGGATCACGTCCACCCCCCGGTGGTAGAGCGCGGCGGCCAACCCGACGACGTCGGTGGTCGTCCCGCCACCGCACGAGACGACGACGTCGTTCCTGGTCAGGCCGAACCGGACGAACTCACCGCACAACGCCTCCACGGTGGCGAGGGTCTTCCCGCGCTCACCGTCGCGGGCCGGCAGCAGCAGCGTCTCCACCCCCGGGTCGGGCACCCAGGGCGACGGCCGGGCGGACACCACGACGGCCCGCCTCGCGCCCAGCCGGCCCACCACCGTGGCCAGCGACGACCGGACCCCCGCGCCGACCGACACCTGGTAGGAACGGTCGCCGAGCCGGACCGTAACCGTGCTGTTCACGGCGTCTTCCCCATGCTCTCCGGGGCGCTGCGGTGGGTGGGACGGGCGGCCCTCAGCTCCGGCACGCCGCCGCAGAAGGCCCACACGAACCGGGAGTACTCCGCGTAGCAGGCCCGAACGAACGCGACGAACCGGGCGGACGGATGATCCAGGTTCTCCATGGTCTCCCTTTCTGGTAACGACCGGCTCGGGCTCAGTCGAGGTTGCCGGCGAGGATGCGGGACAGCAGCATCCGGTGCTCGTCGTCGTCGGTGATCGTGCGGACCTGCTCCCGGCCGTTGCGGACGGTCAGGTACCGGCGCTGCCGCAGGAACACCTGGCCGTCGTCCACGGCCCGGCCGCAGAGCACCTCCCGGGTGTCGTCCCGCCCCGGATCGGCCAGGATCTCCCGGAAGTTGCTCTCCATCTCCTTCCAGTCGCTCCACTGCCGGGGTTGCAGGGTGAACGTGTAGACGGTGCTCCAGCGGGTGGCCACCCCCCGGCGTTGCAGCGCGATCCCGGACTCCTGGTCGACCAGCCGGAACTGGCTGCCGTACTGGGTCTGCACCGGGGCACCGACGCGCAGCGGCTCCACATAGGTCGGACCGGGGTAGCCGACGTCCACCAGCCACTGGGCACCGTCCAGGGTGACCCGGACGAACATGTGCTCGACGTCGCTGCCGAACGCCGCGCGCCCCTCAGCGGTGCTGCCCGCGAGCAGCGTCACCTGGTAGCCCAGCTCGCCCAGCAGCCGGTGGAACAGGCGGTTCAGGTGGTAGCACGCGCCGCCCCGCCCGTCGGCGATGCTCCGGTCGAACACCGCGTCCTCGTCGAGGTCGACCACGGCCACCCCGTCGGCCAGGTCGTAGGCGAGACTGCTGTACGGGATCGCCATCAGGTGCCGCTTCTGCAACAGCCGCAACGTCTCCAGGTCCACCCCGGTCGCTCCCGGGCAGCCGATCCGTCGCAGATAACCGTCCACGTCGAACACGTCGTCACCTCTCTCAGACGGAGATCGCCGCCGGGGCGTCCGCCCGGTCGCCGTACATCAGCTCGTGCAGGTGGGCGGCGATCCGCTCCGGTGTCGGGTGGGTGAAGACGAGATTGGCGGCGATCTTGTGGTCGGTCAGGTCGCGCAACCTGTTCCGCAGCTCGATGGCGGTGAGCGAGTCGAAGCCGACCTCGAACAGCCCCTGGTCCGCCTCGACGTGGTGGCCCGCCCGGTAGCCCAGGACCGCGGCCACCTGCGCCCGTACCAGATCCAGCAGGACCCCGGCCCGCTCCCGGGCCGGCAGCCCGGCCAGCCGCTCGGAGAGCCGCCCGGCCTCGTCGCCGGCCGCCACCCGCGCCTGCTGCCGACCCGACCGCACCAGCCCGCGCAGCAGGTGCGGCACCGCGCCGCCGGCCGCCGCGTCCGCGCGCACACCGCGCAGGTCCAGCTTCGCGGGCACCAGCGACGGCTGCCCCGACCCGACGGCGGCGTCGAAGAGCTCCATCCCCTCCCCGGGGGTCAGCGCCAGCAGCCCGCCACGCCGGGTCATCCGGGACCTGGCGAGCTCGTCGGTGCCGGCCGCCATGCCGCCGGTGGACTGGTCCCACAGGCCCCAGGCCAGCGACAACCCCGGCAGACCCACCGACCGGCGCTGCGCCATCAACCCGTCCAGGAACGCGTTCGCCGCCGCGTAACTCCCACTACCGGCACCCATGAACACCGCCGACACCGACGAGTACACGACGAACGCCGTCAACGGCAGCTCCCGCGTCAACGCGTCCAGATGCCGCACCGCATCCACCTTCGGCGCGAACACCTCCGCCAGCCGCTCCGGCGTGATCGTCCCGATCACCCCGGCGTCCGCGACACCGGCCGTGTGCACCACCGCCGTCGGCGGGTGCTGCGCCAGCAGGGCCGCCACCTGATCCCGGTCGGCCAGGTCAGCGGCCACCACCACCACCTCGGCACCCTGCCCGGTCAGCTCGGCGACCAGCTCCGCCGCGCCCTCGGCGGCCGGGCCACGCCGGCTGGCCAGCACCAGCCGCCGCACCCCGTGCCGGGCGACCAGGTGCCGGGCCGCCAACGCGCCCAACGACCCGGTGCCCCCGGTGACCAGCACCGTCGGATCCGGGCCGAACACCTCCCCGGCGGCCGGCACCTCCCCGGCGACCCGGGCGAGCCGCGGCACCGACAGCGTCCCGCCGCGCACCGCCACCTGGGGCTCGCCGGAGGCCAGCACCGCACCCCACAGCGCGTCCGTCGGCTCCCCGGCGGCCGGGTCCAGGTCGACCAGGACGATCCGGTCGGGGTTCTCCGCCTGGGCGGCCCGCACCAGGCCCCAGACCGCCGACCCCGTCGGGTCGGTCACCGCACCGTCCCCGGCGGGCACCGCGCCCCGGGTGGCGACCACCAGCCGCGACTCCTCGAACCCGCCACCGTCGAGCCAGCACTGGACCGCGTCCAACACCCGGGTGGTCGCCCCCAGGACGTCGGCGTCGCCGACGACCTCCAGGACCGCCGCCGCCGGGGCTTCCGCGCGCCCCGACAGCACCTCGTCGGCCAGGGTGGCCACCTCCTCGGCGTCCGCGACGGGAAGCCGGGACGGCGAGGAGCCGACCCGCGGTGACGGCAGCCCGACCCACTCCAGCCGGAACATCGAGTCGGCGAGCGCGGTGCCCGCCGCCGCCGCCAACTGCGCCGCGGACACCGGCCGGCCGACCAGCTGATCCATCGTCACGACCAGGCCACCGGCCTCGTCCGCAGCTTCCAGCGCCATCGCGTCCGGCCCGGGGCTGGTCACCCGCACCCGCAACACCGCCGCGCCGGCGGCGTGCAGACGCAGCCCGTTCCACGCGAACGGCAGCGACAGCTCCTGCTCGCCCGGTGCGTCGGCGGCGACCGCCGCGCCGACGAGGGTCGAGTGCAGGGCCGCGTCCAGCAACGCCGGATGGATCCCGAACCTGCCCGCCTCCGCGCGGTGCTCCTCGGGGAGCGCCACCTCGGCGAAGACCTCGTCCGCCCGCCGCCACACCGCCCGGACGGCCCGGAACGTCGCACCGTACCCGTAGCCCACCTCGGCGAGCCGGCGGTACCCGTCGCCGATGTCCAACGGCTCCGCGCCCGGGGGCGGCCAGGCGGTGAAGTCGAAGCCGCCACCGTGCCCCTGCGGCGCGGCCACCGCGAGCACGCCGCTGGCGTGCCGGGTCCAGCCGTCCGCGTCGGCGTCCTCACGCTGGGAGAACACCTCGACGGTACGGGCACCGTCGGGGCCCGGCCCGCCCAGGGCGACCTGCACGCGGACCGCGCCCTGCCGGGGCACCACGAGCGGCGCCTCGATCACCAACTCGTCGAGCACCGAACAGCCGGCCTCGTCCCCGGCACGGACCGCCAGCTCGACCAGCCCGGCCCCGGGAACCACCACCACGTCCCGGACGGCGTGGTCGGCCAGCCAGGGGTGCGAACCCAGCGAGAGGCGTGCGGTGACCACCAGGCCGTCGGACTGCGGCAGCCGGACGACCGCGCCGAGCATCGGATGGTCGGCGCCGGCCAGCCCCAGGGAGGTGGCGTCGGTGGCGGCCCCGCTGGCGTGCAGCCAGTAGTGCTGGTGGTCGAAGGCGTAGGTCGGCAGGTCGACACGGGTGGTCGGGGCGGGCAGCACGCCGCTCCAGTCCACCGGGACGCCACGGACGGACAACTCCGCCATCGAGGTGAGCAGCCGCCGCTGCCCGCCCTCGCCGCGCCGCAGCGACCCGACCACCACGGCATCGATGTCGTCGGTGCTCTCGGCGATCGGCTGGACCAGCACCGGGTGCGCGCTGACCTCCACGAAGACCCGGTGCCCCCGGTCGACCAGTTCGGCCACCGCGGCACCGAAACCCACCTGGTGGCGCAGGTTGCGGAACCAGTAACCGCCGTCGACGACCCCGGCGTCGGAGATCCACTCACCGGTCACCGTGGAGAGGAACGGCATCTCCGGCGCCTGCGCGCTGATCCCCGCCAGCGCCTCGGCCAGGGTGTCCCGGAGACGTTCGACCTGCCGGCTGTGCGAGGCGTAGTCCACCGCGATCCGGCGTACCCGCACCCCGTCGGCGGCGAACGCGTCGAGCGCCTCGTCCAGCGCCCCGGCCTCGCCGGCGATCACCACCGAGCCGGGACCGTTGACCGCGGCCACCTCGACCCGGCCGTCCCACGGCGCGAGCCGGGCGGTCAGCTCGTCCACCCCGAGGGAGACCGAGGCCATGCCGCCGCGCCCGGACAGCTCGGCCGCGATGGCCTGACTGCGCAACGCCACCACCCGGGCCGCATCCGGCAACGACAACGCCCCCGCCACACACGCCGCCGCGATCTCACCCTGCGAGTGACCGACCACCGCGTCGGGGACCACCCCGACCGAGGACCACACCGCCGCCAGCCCCACCATCACCGCGAAGCTCGCCGGCTGGAGCACCTCCACCCGCTCCATCAACGCGGGGTCGCACTCCCCCCGCAACACCTCCGGCAGGGACCAGTCCGTCCACGGCGCCAACGCCGCCGCACACTCGGCGATCCGCCCCGCGAACACCGGGGAGGCGTCCAACAACTCCCGACCCATACCCACCCACTGCGTCCCCTGCCCGGGAAACACCCACACCAGCTTCCCCGGGGCGCCCGAGGCCGCCACCCGGCCCGCCACCACATCGGGGGCGCTCTCGCCCCGCGCCAGCGCCCGCAGGCCGGTGAGGGCCTCCTCGGTGGACCCCGCCACCACCACGGCCCGCTCGCCGAACACGGCCCGCCCGGACACCAACGCCCGCGCCACCGCCGCCAGCGGAACACCGTCGGCGTCCTCGACCATGGTGGCCAACCGTCGGGCCTGCCCGGCCAGCGAGCCGGCGCTGCGCGCCGACAGCACCAACGGCAGTGGCCCGTCCGGCGTCGCCGCGGCCACCGGGGTCGCCGGTCCGGACGGCGCGGCGGGTCCGGCCGGTTCGGCCGGCGCCTCCTCGATGATCAGATGCGCGTTCGTGCCGCTGATCCCGAACGACGACACCCCCGCCCGGCGCGGACGCCCCTCACGCGGCCACTCACGGGGCCTCGTCAGCAGTTCCACCGCACCCTCGGACCAGTCCACCTGCGAGGTGGGGGCGTCCACGTGCAACGTCGGGGGGATGACCCCGTGCCGCAGCGCCTGCACCATCTTGATCACCCCGGCGACGCCCGCCGCCGACTGCGCGTGGCCGATGTTCGACTTGATCGAACCCAGCCACAACGGCCGGTCGGGCGACCGGTCCCGCCCGTACGTGGTCAGCAGGGCCTGCACCTCGATGGGATCCCCCAGCGGCGTCCCGGTCCCGTGCCCCTCCACGACGTCCACGTCCGCCGGTTCCAGACCCGCGCTGGCCAGGGCGCGGCGGATCACCCGCTGCTGCGACGGACCGTTCGGCGCGGTCAACCCGTTGGACGCGCCGTCCTGGTTCACCGCGCTGCCCCGCAGCACCGCCAGCACCCGGTGCCCGCGCTCCCGGGCCACCGACAGCCGCTCCAGCACCACCACGCCGGCGCCCTCGGCCCAGCCGGTGCCGTCCGCGCCGTCCGCGTACGACTTGCACCGGCCGTCCCCGGCCAGGCCACGCTGGCGGGAGAACGCCACGAAGGTGCCCGGTGTCGCCATCACCGTCGCCCCGCCGGCCAGCGCCATCGAACACTCGCCCTGACGCAGCGCCTGCGCGCCCAGATGCATGGCCACCAGGGAGGAGGAGCACGCCGTGTCGATGGTGACCGCCGGCCCCTCGAACCCGAACACGTACGACACCCGGCCGGACGCCACACTGGCCGCCCCCGCCGTGCTCGCGAAGCCCTCCAGCTCGGGCGCGGACACCCCCATCCCGTAGCCCTGGGCGGAGATGCCGGTGAAGACACCGACGTCGCCGCCCCGCAACGAGGTCGGATCGATGCCGACGCCCTCCAGCGCCTCCCACGACACCTCCAGCAGCAGCCGCTGCTGCGGGTCCATGGCCAGCGCCTCCCGCGGCGAGATCCCGAAGAACCCGGCGTCGAACAGGCCGGCGTCGGCGAGGAAACCCCCCTGGCTGGTGGTGGAGGTGCCCCGGTTGTCGGGATCCGGGTCGAACAGGTCCGTCAGGTCCCAGCCCCGGTCGGTGGGGAAGGGCGACACCCCCTCCCGACCGTCGTGCACCAGCCGCCACAGGTCGTCCGGGTTCGTCACCCCGCCGGGCAGCCGGCAGGCCATGCCCACGATCGCGATCGGCTCGTCCGGATCCGCCACGGCGGCGGCCCGGGTGGGGGTGACGGCCACCCGCTCGCCCAGCACCTCGTGCAGGTAGCGGGCGAGGGCGACCGGATTCGGGTAGTCGAACACCAGGGTCGCCGGCAACTTCAGCCCGGTCGCCTCCCGCAGCCGGTTACGCAGCTCCACCGAGGTCAACGAGTCGAAGCCGGCGTCCTTGAACGCGGTGTCCGGGCGTACCGCGTCCGCGCCGGCGTGCCCGAGCACGAACGCGACCTGGCCGCGTACCAGGTGCAGCAGCAGCGCCTCCTGCGCCGCCGGGTCGAGACCGGCCAGCCGGCCCACCAGGTCCTGGTCCCCGGCCACCGCCGCCCGCGCCTGCTGCCGGACCGGCCGGACCAGGCCGCGCAGCAGGTACGGCACGTTCGCCCGGTTCGCCCGCAGGTCCAGCTTGACCGGCACCAGCAGCGCCAGGTCGGCCCGGACGGCGGCGTCGAACAGGGCCATGCCCTCGGCGGGCGTGATCGCCAGGACCCCGCCCCGGCTGGCTCGGGCCTGGTCGGCGTCGCCCAGGTGGGCGGTCATCCCGTCGGTCTGCTCCCACAGTCCCCACGCCAGCGACACCCCCGGCAGGCCGGCGGCCCGACGCCGGGCGACCGCGGCGTCCAGGAAGGCGTTCGCCGCCGCGTAGTTGCCCTGCCCGGCGGAACCGAACACCCCGGACGCGGACGAGAACACCACGAACGCGTCGAGGTCGAGGTCCCGGGTCAGCTCGTCGAGGTGCCGGACCGCGTCCACCTTGGGGGCGAACACGGTGGCCAACCGGTCGGCGGTCAGCGCCTGAAGCACGCCGTCGTCCAGCACGCCCGCGGTGTGCACCACCGCCGTCGGCCGGTGCGCGGCCAGCAGCGTCGCCACCTGGTCGCGGTCGGACACGTCGCCGGCCACGACCGACACCGCCGCGCCCTGCCCGGTCAGCTCGGCGACCAGCGCGCCGGCACCGTCGGCGGCCGGACCACGCCGGCTGACCAGAACCAGCCGTCGTACCCCGTGCCGGGCCACCAGATGCCGCGCGACCAGCGCGCCCAACGACCCGGTGCCGCCGGTGACCAGCACCGGACCCGTCCCGCCGAACCCGGCCGGGCCGGCCCCGGGCTCGGTGTCCCGGGATACGGAGCCCTCGGTGTCCCGGGGCGCCGGGAGATCCGCGACCCGGGCCAGCCGGGGCGCCGAGAGCACGGTGCCCCGCACCGCGACCTGCGGTTCCCCCGATGCCAGCACCGGCCCCAGCGCCGGCCCGACGGCGCCGTCGGCGTCGAGGTCCAGCAGCACGATCCGGTCCGGGTTCTCGGCCTGCGCCGACCGCGTCAGCCCCCACACCGCCGCCGCGGCGGCATCGGCCACCCCGTCGTCACCGGCGGGCACCGCGCGCCGGGTCACCACCACCAGCGGCGTGTCCTGCGGCCCGCTGTCGAGCCACACCTGGAGGACGTCCAGCGCCCGCGCGGTCACCGCCAGCGGGTCGTCCCCGCCGGCCGCCTCGAACACCGCCACCGCGGGTGGCCCGTCGGTCAGGGCGGCCACGTCGGCGGCGGTCGCCACCGTCGCCCACGACGACACGGGTTCCCCGGCGGCCACCGGCAGCGCGGTCCACTCCACCCGGAACAGCGAGTCGCGGCCGCCGGCCGGGTCCTGCTGGTCGACGGAGACCGGCCGGGACACCAGCGAGTCCACCGACACCACCGGGGCGCCGGTGGGGTCCGCCGCCTCCACCGCGATGGCGCCCGGACCGGCGGAGGCGATCCGCACCCGCAGCGCCGACGCACCGGCGGCGTGCAGCACCATCCCGTTCCAGGCGAACGGCAGCACCGGCGGACCGCTCTCCTCGGCCGCCGCGGTGCCGAGCATGCCGGCGTGCAGGGCGGAGTCCAGCAACCCGGGGTGGATGCCGAAGCCGGCCGGTACGGTGCCGGCCTCCGCCGGGAGCGCCACCTCGGCGAACACCTCGTCACCGCGCCGCCACACCGACCGCAGCCCCTGGAACGACGGGCCGTACGCGTAGCCCCGCTCGGCCAGGTCGGCGTAGAGACCGGCCACCTCGACCGGCTGCGCGCCCGGCGGTGGCCAGGCGGTGAAGTCGAACCCGGAACCCCGCGCCGCCGGCCCGTCCGACAGCAGGCCCGTGGCGTGCCGGGTCCACTCGTCTTCGTCGTCGTCGCGCAGCGAGTACACGTCCACCGAGCGGGTGCCGTTCTCCCCGGCGGCACCGACGGCCACCAGCACCCGTACCCCGCCGCGCTCCGGGACGAGCATCGGCGTGGAGATGACGAGTTCGTCGAGCACCCCGCAGCCGACCTCGTCGCCCGCCCGGACCGCCAGCTCGACCAGGCCGGTGCCGGCCACCAGCACCCGGCCGCCGATCGCGTGGTCGGCCAGCCACGGATGCGACCGCAGCGACAGCAGCGACGTGAAGACCAGCCCGTCGGACTGCGGCAGGCGCACCACCGCGCCCAACAGGGGATGGTCGACGGCGGACTGCCCCAGCGACGTCGCGTCCGCCCCGGACCCGCCCGGCGGCAGCCAGTAGTTGCGCCGGTCGAAGGCGTACGTCGGCAGGTCGACGTGCCCCGTCACCGGCGGCAGCAGGCGGGTCCAGTCGACCGGGACGCCCCGGACGAACAGCTCGGCCAGCGCGGTCAGCAGCGTCCGGTCCTCCGGGCGGCCGTCACGCAGCGCCGGGACGCACCTGACCTCGGCGTCCAGCGCGGCGGCGGTCTCCGCGACCATCGCGGTCAGCGCCGCGCCCGGCCCGAGTTCCACGAACAGGTCCCCGCCCTGCGCCACCGCGGCGGCGATCCCGTCGGCGAACCGGACCGGTCGGCGTACGTGCTCCGCCCAGTACCCCGGGTCGGCGAGTTCGCCCGGTTCCGCGAGCCGGCCGGTCACGTTCGACACCACCGGGATCGTCGGCGGCTGCCACGAGACCCCGGCCAGCGCCGCGGTGAACCCGGCCAGCATCGGTTCCATCTGGTGCGCGTGGAAGGCGTGCGAGACCACGAGCTGCTTCGCCTTGTGGCCCCGCTCGCGCAGCCGGTCCGCCGCGGCGAGGGTGGCGTCGTGGTCACCGGAGAGCACCACGGAGGACGGGCCGTTGACCGCGGCGAGTTCGACCCGGGCGTCGAGCAGGTCGGCGACCTCGGCCTCACCGGCGGCCACCGCGACCATCGCCCCGTCCGGCGGCAGCGCCTGCATGAGCCGGCCGCGCGCCGCGACCACCCGGGCCGCGTCGGCCAACGACAGCACCCCGGCCGCGTACGCGGCGGTGATCTCGCCGATCGAGTGCCCGATCACCAGGTCCGGCCGCACCCCCCACGACTCCACCAGCCGGAACAGCGCGCTCTCCACGGCGAACAGGCCGGCCTGGGTGAACACCGTCTGGTTCAGCAGGTCACCGCTGCGCGGCAGCCGGCCCAGCACCACGTCGCGCACCGGGTGGTCGGTCCATCCGGCCAGTTCGGCGTCCAGGTGCGCGCAGGCCTCGTCCAGCGCCTGCGCGAAGACCGGATACCGGTCGTACAGCTCACCGCCCATGCCGGCCCGCTGCGAGCCCTGGCCCGGGAAGACCAGCACGACCCTGCCGGCCGGACCGGAGCCGGTGACCACCTCGGGCACGGCCTCGCCGCCGGCCAGCGCACCCAGCCCGGCCACCGCCTGCCCGGTCGTCTCCGCCACCAGCACGGCGCGTTCGCCCAGCACCGCCCGTTCGGTCAGCAACGCCCCCGCCACCCGGGCCAGCGGCAGCGTGGTGCCGGTGAGGAAGGAGGCCAGCCGGCCCGCCTGCGCCGCCAGCGAGGCGGCGCTGTGGGCCGACACCACCAGCGGCACCAGCCCGGCGGGCTGAGCCGGCACGGCGTCGGTGGCCGGAGCCGGCACGGCGTCGGTGGCCGGAGCCTCCTCGAGGATCACGTGCGCGTTGGTCCCGCTGATCCCGAAGGCGGAGACCCCGGCCCGACGCGGGTGGCCGTCGCGCGGCCACTCGCGCGCCCCGGTCAGCAGTTCGACCGCGCCCGCCGACCAGTCGACCTGCGGGGTCGGCTCGTCCACGTGCAACGTGGGCGGCAGCACCTCGTGCCGCAGCGCCTGCACCATCTTGATCACCCCGGCCACGCCCGCCGCCGCCTGAGTGTGGCCGATGTTGGACTTGATCGAGCCGAGCCACAGCGGACGGCCCGGCCGCCGGCCCTGACCGTAGGTCGCGATGAGCGCCTGCGCCTCGATCGGGTCACCCAGCGCGGTCCCCGTACCGTGCGCCTCCACGGCGTCCACCTCGGCCGGGGTCAGCCCGGCCCCGGCCAGCGCCTTGCGGATCACCCGCTGCTGCGACGGACCGTTCGGCGCGGTCAGCCCGTTGGAGGCGCCGTCCTGGTTCACCGCGCTGCCCCGCAGCACCGCCAGCACCCGGTGCCCGCGCTCCCGGGCCACCGACAGCCGCTCCAGCACCACCACGCCGACGCCCTCGGACCAGCCGGTGCCGTCCGCGGCGGCGGCGAACGCCTTGCTCCGGCCGTCGGCGGCGAGCACCCGCTGCCGGGAGAACGCCACGAACGTGCCCGGCGTCGGCATCACCGTCGCCCCGCCGGCCAGCGCCATCGAACACTCCCCCAGCCGCAGCGACTGCGCGGCCAGGTGGATCGCCACCAGCGACGACGAACAGGCGGTGTCGATGGTGACCGCCGGCCCCTCGAACCCGAAGGTGTACGACACCCGGCCGGACGCCACGCTCGACGCCGACCCGGTGCCGGCGAAGGCCTCCAGATCCGGCGTGATCGACCCGGCCCCGTAGCCCTGGGTGAACACCCCGGAGAACACCCCGACGTCGGTGCCGTGCATCGACGTCGGGTCGACCCCGGCGTCCTCCAGCGCCTCCCACGACGTCTCCAGCAGCAACCGGTGCTGCGGGTCCATCGCCAGCGCCTCCCGGGGGGAGATCCCGAACAGGCCCGCGTCGAACTGCCCGGCGCCCGTCAGGAAGCCACCCTGGCTGGTGTACGACGTGCCGGAGCGGTCCGGGTCCGGGTCGAACAGTCCGTCCAGGGGCCAGCCCCGGTCCTCGGGAAAGTCGGAGAGGGCGTCCACCCCGTCGACGACCAGCCGCCACAGGTCCTCCGGCGAGGCCACGCCACCGGGGAACCGGCACGCCATGCCCACCACGGCCAACGGCTCGTCGGCGTGCCCGGAACCCCGCTGCCGCAGGGTGTGCAGCTCGGCCGTGACGCGCTTGAGGTACTGGAGGAGTTTCTCGTCCGTGGCCATTCTCGTCTGTCCTCACGAAGGTGTCGATGGGGTCCGGCGTCGCGCACGAGGTCAGGTGAGTCCGAGCTCCGCGTCGATGAAGTCGAGGACGTCGTCGGCGGTGGCGGATTCGAGCTGTTCGGCCACCGAGGCGGTCCCGCCCTGCTCGCGGACCCCGGCGAACCTGGCGACCAGGCCCTGGAGCCGGAGGGTGAGCGCGGAGCGGGCGGACTCGTCGAGCGCCAGGTCGCCGATCAGCGACTCGACCTCCTCGATCCGGGCGGTGACCTGGGTGAGCGCGTCACCGCCGGTGCCCAGTTCGTCGCGCAGGTGCCGGGCGAGGGCGGCCGGGGTGGGATAGTCGAAGGCCATCGTGGCGGGCAGCTTCAGGCCGGTCGCCTCGCGCAGCCGGTTGCGCAGCTCCACCGACGTCAGCGAGTCGAACCCGGCGTCCTTGAACGCCCCGTCCGCCCGGACGGCCGCCGCACCGGAGTAGCCGAGCACCACCGCCACCTGGGCACGCACCAGGTCGAGCAGCAGCGCCTCCTGTTCCGCGGGGGAGCGTCCGGCGAGCCGCTGGGCCAGCCCGCCGTCGCCGCCGGCCGCGCGCCGCGCCTGCTGCCGCGCGGGCTTCACCAGGGCGCGCAGCAGGTGGGGCACCACCCCGCCGGCCCGCAACTGCCGCAGGTCGAGCTTGACCGGCACCAGCAGCGCGGGCCCGGCGGCGAGCGCGGCGTCGAACAGCTCGACGCCCTCCGCCGCGGTGATCGCCCGTACGCCGCCCCGGCTCATCCGGGCCTGGTCCGCCCCGCCGAGGTGCGCGGTCATGCCGGTGGCCTGCTCCCACAGGCCCCACGCCAGCGACACCCCGGGCAGGCCGGCGGCCCGGCGGTTCGCCATCGCGGCGTCCAGGAAGGCGTTCGCCGCCGCGTAGTTGCCCTGGCCCGGGGAACCGAACACCCCGGAACCGGAGGAGAACACCACGAACGTGTCGAGGTCCAGGTCCCGGGTCAGCTCGTCGAGATGCCGTACGGCGTCCACCTTGGGAGCGAACACCCGGGCCAACCGCTGCGGGGTCAACGCCTCGATCACCCCGTCGTCCAGCACCCCCGCCGTGTGCACCACCCCGGTCGGGCGGTGTCGCGCCAGCAGGGCCGCCACGTCCTCGCGCCGGGACAGGTCACAGGCGACGGTCGTCACCTCGGCGCCCTGCCCGGTCAGCTCGGCGACCAGGTCCGCCACGCCCTCGGCGTCCGGGCCGCGCCGGCTGGCCAGCACCAGCCGTCGTACGCCGTGCCGGTGTACCAGGTGCCGGGCCGTCAACACCCCGAGCACACCCGCGCCGGACACCAGCACCGTCGCGTGCGGACCGAACCCGGCGGGGGTTCCCGGTACGGGCGCGTCGACCCGGACCAGGCGCGGGACGAGGAGCGCCCCCGCGCGGACGGCCACCTCCGGTTCACCGCTGGCCAGCACCGCGCCCAGCACGTCGTCCACGGCACCGTCGGCGTCGGGGTCGAGCAGGACGATCCGGTCCGGGTTCTCCGCCTGGGCGGAACGCACCAGGCCCCACACCGCAGCCGCGGTCGGATCGACCACCGCCGCGTCGTCGACCGGGGCCGCGCCCCGTACCACCACCAGCAGCGGCGACTGCTCCGCGCTCGCGAGCCGGTCCTGGAGCGCGGCCAGCGCCCGCGCGGTCACCGCGAGGGTGTCGGCCCCACCGGCCACCTCCAGCACCTCGACGTCGGGCCGGGGTCCGGCCGACGTCGCCGGAGCGGGCAGCCGGGTCCACTCCACCCGGAACAACGCGTCGCGCGTCGGCGTCGGGGCGGCGGGTCCGGCGACGGGGAGCGGCCGGAACGCCACCGACCCGACCGTCACCACCGGGCAGCCGGTCCCGTCGGCCGCCGCCAGCGAGACGACGCCGTCCGCGCCGGGCACCAGCCGTACCCGCAGCGCCGGGGCACCGGCCGCGTGCAGGGCCAGCCCGGTCCAGTCCGCCGGCAGCCACGGCCCGTCCGAGCCGTCCCCCGTGGTGGGCGGGGCGGCGTGCAGGGCCGCGTCCAGCAGCGCCGGATGGATCCCGAAGCCGTCGGCGTCCGTGCCCCCGTCGTCCGGCAGGGCGACCTCGGCGAACACCTCGTCGCCGCGCTCCCACACCGCGCGCAGCCCCTGGAACGCGGGGCCGTAGGCGTAGCCCCGCGCGGCCAGCTCGGCGTAGCGGTCGGCCGGGTCGACCTGCTGGGCGCCGGCCGGCGGCCACGCGGTGAAGTCGAACCCCGGGTCCGGTGGCGACCCGGCGGACAGCGTGCCCCGGGCGTGCCGGGTCCAGCCGTCGTCCACCCCGTCGGGCAGCGAGTGCACCTCGACCGTCCGGGTGCCGTCGTCCGCCGGCCCGCCCACGGTCACCTGCACCCGGACCCCGCCCTCCTCGGGCAGCACCAGCGGCGACTCGGTCACCAGCCGGTCGAGCGTCGGGCAGCCCACCTCGTCGCCGGCCCGCACCGCGAACTCCACCAACGCGCTGCCGGGGAGCACCGTCACCCCGCCCACGCCGTGGTCGGCGAGCCAGGGGTGCGCGCGCAGGGACAGCCGCGTGGTGAACACCCGGCCGTCGGACCCGGGCAGCGCGACGGTCGCCCCGAGCAGCGGGTGCTCCGTCGGCCACTGGCCCAGCGACGCCGCGTCGGTCGCGGACTCCTCGGGCCGGAGCCAGAAGTGCTCGTGGTCGAAGGCGTAGGTCGGCAGGTCGAGGTGCCCGGCGGCGGAGGGCAGGATCCCGCGCCAGTCGACCGGGACACCGTGGACGAACAGCTCGGCCACGGAGGTCAGCAGCCGGCGCGGGCCGCCGTCGTCGCGACGCAGCGTCCCGGTCACCACGACGTCGGTGTCGTCGACGGTCTCGCTGATCGGCTGGACCAGTACCGGGTGGGCGCTCACCTCCACGAACACCCGGTACCCCTCGGCGACCAGATCGGCCACCGCCGGCCCGAACCCCACCTGCCGACGGAGGTTCTCGTACCAGTAGCCGCCGTCCACCACCCCGGCGTCGCGGATCCACGTGCCGGTCACGGTCGACCGGAACGGCACCACCGGGGCCTGGGCGGTGATCGGAGCCAGCGTGTCGGCGAGGGCGTCTCGGATGTCCTCCACGTGCCGGCTGTGCGAGGCGTAGTCCACCGCCACCCGCCGTACCCGGACCTCCTGCCCGGCCAGCGCCTCCAGCGCCTCGTCCAGCGCCTCGGCGTCCCCGGCGACCACCAGCGACGTGGGGCTGTTCACCGCCGCCACCTCGACCCGGTCCGCCCAGGGCCGCAGCCGGTCGAGGGCGTCGGGCTCGCTCAGCGCGACCGAGGCCATCCCGCCCCGGCCGGACAGCTTCGCGGCGATGGCCTGGCTGCGCAGCGCCACCACCCGGGCGGCGTCGGCGAGGGAGAGCGCGCCGGCCGCGCAGGCCGCGGCGATCTCGCCCTGCGAGTGGCCCACCACCGCGTCGGGCACCACGCCCACCGACGTCCACACCGCCGCCAGCCCCAGCATCACCGCGAAGCTGGCCGGCTGGAGCACGTCGACCCGCTCGGCCAGCCCCGGATCGGCGTCGCCGCGCAACACGTCGACCAGCGACCAGTCGATCCACGGTGTCAGCGCGGCGTCGACCTCGGCGATCCGGGCGGCGAAGACGGGGGACGCGTCGAGCAGCTCCCGGCCCATCCCCACCCACTGGGTTCCCTGCCCGGGGAACACCCACACGACCCTGCCCGCCGGCCCCGAACCGGTCAGCACGCCGGGGGCGCTCTCGCCCCGGGCCAGCGCGGCCAGCCCGGCCGACGCCTCCCCGACCGTGCCCGCGACCACCACGGCGCGTTCGTCCCAGCGTGGCCGGTCCGCCACCGCGCCGGCCACCTCGGCCAGCGGCACCGGGGCCGACTCCAGGTACGACGCGAGCCGGGCGGCCTGCCCGGCCAACGACCCGGTGGTGCGGGCCGTCACCACCAGCGGCACCACCTCCGAGGCCAGTGGCACCACACCCCCGGCCAGCGGCGTCACAGCCGACGCCGGCAGGTCCGCGCCGGACTCCTCGGCCGCCTCCCCGGGTACCTCCTCCGGCGCCTCCTCGATGATCAGGTGGGCGTTGGTCCCGCTGATCCCGAACGACGAGACCCCGGCGCGACGGGGCCGGTCACCGCGCGGCCACGAACGGGCCTCGGTCAGCAGCTCCACCGCACCCGCCGACCAGTCGACCTCCGTGCTGGGCGTGTCGACGTGCAGGGTGGGCGGTAGCACCCCGTGCCGCAACGCCTGCACCATCTTGATCACGCCGGCCACCCCGGCGGCGGCCTGGGTGTGCCCGACGTTGGACTTCACCGAGCCCAGCCAGAGCGGCCGCTGCGGATCCCGACCCTGGCCGTACGTGGCCAGCAACGCCTGCGCCTCGATCGGATCGCCCAGCACCGTGCCGGTGCCGTGACCCTCCACCACGTCCACCTCGGACGCCGCCAACCCCGCACTCGCCAACGCCGCCCGGATCACCCGCTGCTGCGACGGACCATTCGGCGCCGTCAACCCATTCGACGCACCATCCTGATTCACCGCCGAACCCCGCAACACCGCCAACACCCGATGCCCACGCTCCCGCGCCACCGACAACCGCTCCAATAACACCACCCCCACCCCCTCCGCCAACCCCATCCCGTCCGCACCCTCCGCGAACGCCTTACACCGCCCGTCCGCCGCCAACCCCCGCTGCCGGGAGAAGGACAGGAAGGAACCCGGCTGGGCCATCACCATCGCGCCGCCGGCCAGCGCCGCCGAGCACTCGCCCTGCCGCAGCCCCTGCACGGCCAGGTGGATCGCCACCAGCGACGACGAGCAGCCGGTGTCCACCGTCACCGCGGGCCCCTCGAACCCGAACACGTAGGACACCCGGCCGGTCGCGATGCACGGCGCGGCACCCGTACCGGCGAAGCCCTCCAGCTCCGGCGCGACCGGACGGCCGGAGCCGGCCCCGTAGCCCTGGCTGGACAGCCCGGCGAACACCCCGACGTCGCTGCCGCGCCAGGACGACGGGTCGACGCCCGCCCGTTCCATCGCCTCCCAGGAGGTCTCCAGCAGCAGCCGCTGCTGCGGATCCATGGCCAGCGCCTCCCGCGGCGAGATCCCGAAGAACCCCGCGTCGAACCGGCCCGCGCCGTCGAGGAAACCGCCCCGGCTCGTGTACGACGTGCCCGGCCGGTCCGGATCCGGGTCGAACAGGGCGTCGAGGTCCCAGCCCCGGTCGGTGGGGAAGCCGGCGACCGCGTCGACCCCGTCGGCCACCACCCGCCACAGCTCCTCGGGAGAGGTCACCCCGCCCGGATACCGGCAGGCCATCCCGACGATCGCGATCGGCTCCCGGGCCTGGTCCTCGACCTCGCGCAGCCGCCTGCGGGCGTCGCGGGCGTCACCGATGGCCCTCCTGAGGTAGTCGCGGAGTTGTACCTCGTCAGCCATGGAAAGTCAGCTCCCCGGGATGTCCGTGTGTCCGATTGCCGGTCTGCGGTGGTGCGGTGGTCAGGCGAAGCGGTCGACGAGCGCGAAGAGCTCCTCGTCGCTGGCGGTGTCGAGGTCGTCGTCGGAGGGGCCGGGATCGGCCGCCGCCTCGGCCGCGTTCAGCAGCTCCCGCAGGCGGGCGGTGATCCGGTCGCGGGCCTGCCCGTCCCCGGCGACGGCACCGATCGCCGGGGCCAGGCCGTCGAGACCGGCCAGCACGGAGTCGACCGGCGACACCTCCTCGACGGCGATCTCCCCGCGCAGGTGCCGGGCCAGGGCCTGCGCGTTCGGGTAGTCGAAGACCAGCGTCGCCGGCAGCTTCAGCCCGGTCGCCTCGCGCAGCCGGTTACGCAGCTCCACCGAGGTCAGCGAGTCGAACCCGGCGTCCTTGAACGCCGCGTCCGGCCGCACCGCGCCCGCCTCGGCGTGCCCGAGCACCACGGCGACCTGGGTCCGTACCACGTCCAACAGCAGCGCCTCCTGCTCGGCCGGGGCGAGCCCGGCGAGCCGGCGGGCCAGCCCACCGTCCCCGCCGGTCGCGGCCCGCGCGGACTGCCGGCCCGTCCGGACCAGGCCACGCAGCAGGTGCGGCACGCCGCCACCGGCGAGGGCGTCGGCCCGTACCTCCCGCAGGTCCAGCCGGACCGGCACCAGCAGGCCCGGACGGCAGGCCAGGGCGGCGTCGAACAGCTCCATGCCGTCCACGGACCCGAGGCCACGGACCCCACCGCGCCCCTCCCGCCGGCTCATCCGGTCCAGGGTGAGCTCGTCGATGGTGTCCGCCATCCCGGTGAGCTGCTGCCACGGCCCCCAGGCCAGCGACAGCCCGGGCAGGCCCGCCGCCCGCCGCTGGGTCATCAGGCCGTCCAGGTACGCGTTGGCCGCCGCGTACCCGCCACTGCCCGCCCCCATGAAGATCGACGAGGCGGACGAGTACGCCACGAACGCGTCAAGGGGGAGGTCACGGCTCAACTCGTCCAGGTGCCGGACCGCGTCGACCTTCGGGGCGAACACCCGGGCCAGCTTCTCCGGGGTCAACGCCCCGACGACGCCGGCGTCGAACACCCCCGCCGTGTGCACGATCGCGGTCGGCCGGTCGGCCGCCAGCAGGGCGGCGACCTGGTCCCGGTCGGACAGGTCACCGGCCCACACCGACACCTCGGCGCCCTGCGCGGTCAGCTCGGTGACCAGCTCGGCCACCCCGTCGGCGGCGCGGCCCCGGCGGCTGGCCAGCACCAGCCGCCGTACCCCGTGCCGGCCGACCAGGTGCCGGGCCGCGAGCGCGCCCAACGTGCCGGCGCCCGAGATCAGCACCGTCGACTCCGGACCGAACCCGGACGCGACGTCCGGGTCCGGGGTGGCCCGGGCGAGACGCGGCACGGACAGGGTGGTCCCCCGCACCGCCACCTGCGGCTCACCGCTGGCCAGCACCGCGCCGAGCACCGCCTCCGGGCCGTCGGCGACAGCCGGATCGCCGTCCAGCAGCACGATCCGGTCCGGGTTCTCCACCTGGGCGGCCCGCACCAGACCCCACACCGCCGAGGCGGCCGGATCGGTCACCGTGCCGTCCCCGGCGGGCATCGCACCCCGGGTGGCCACCACCAGCCGCGACTCGTCGCGCTCGCCCGCGGCCAGCCAGGCCTGCACGACCGCCAGGACCCGCGACGTCACGGCCAGCGCGTCGCCGGCGCCGACCGCCGCCAGCACCACCGCCGCGGGCGGGTCGGTCAGGGCGGCCACGTCGTCGGGGCCGTCCACCGCCACCCACGACGGCGCGGGGTGCCCGCCGGCCGGGGGCAGCTCGGTCCAGTCGACCTGGAACAGCGCGTCGGTCCCGGCCGGATCCACCTGCCCGGTGGCCACCGCGCGCAACACCAGCGAGTCCATCGTCAGGACCGGCCCGCCGGTCTCGTCGGCGGCCTCGACGACCATCGTGTCCGGTCCGCCGGTGGTGACCCGGACCCGCAGCGCCGACGCGCCCACGGCGTGCAGCATCAGCCCGTTCCAGGCGAACGGCATCACCGACCGGCCGGGTTGCTCGGCCGGCCCGGCCGCCGCGGCGGCGACGGTGCCGGTCTGCAGGGCGGCATCCAGCAGCGCCGGGTGCAGGCCGTACCCGGCCGCCTCGGCGCGGTGCTCCTCGGGCAGGGCGACCTCGGCGAACACCTCGTCGCCGCGCCGCCACACCGTCCGCACCCCCTGGAACGCCGGTCCGTAGCCGTACCCCCGTTCCACCAGGTCGGCGTAGAAGTCGCCGACCTCGACCCGCTGCGCGCCCGGGGGCGGCCACGCGGTGAAGTCGAACCGGTCGCCGGTGTCGCCCGACCGCGCCGACAGCGCACCCGTGGCGTGCCGGGTCCACCCGTCGGCGGTGTCGTCGCGCAGCGAGTACACGTCCACCTGGCGTACGCCGTTGTCGTCCGGTCCGCCCACCGCGACCTGGACCCGCACGCCACCGTGTTCCGGCACCACCAGCGGTGTCTCCGTCACGAGCTCGTCCAGCACCGGACAGCCCACCTCGTCGCCGGCCCGCAGGGCCAGCTCCACCAGGCCGGTGCCGGGGAAGAGCACCACCCCGCCGATGGCGTGGTCGCCCAGCCAGGGATGCGACCGCACCGACAGCTGCGCGGTGAAGACCACCCCGTCGGACTGGGGCAGCCGCACCACCGCGCCCAACAGCGGGTGGTCCGTCGTGGCCTGGCCCAGCGCCGTCGCGTCGGTCGCCGTGTCGGCCGACCGGAGCCAGTAGTGCCGGTGGTCGAAGGCGTAGGTGGGCAGCTCCACCCGGGCCGACGTCGCCCCGGCCGGCAGCCACCGGGTCCAGTCCACCGGCACGCCCCGGACGAACAGCTCGGCCATCGAGACGAGCATCCGGCGCGGGCCACCGTCGTCACGGCGCAGCGAGCCGGTGACCAGCACGTCGGCGTCGTCCACCAGCTCGTTGACCGGCTGGACCAGTACCGGGTGGGCGCTGACCTCGAGAAAGATCCGGAACTGCCGGTCCAGCAGGTCCGCCACCGCCGGGGCGAACCGGACCTGGTTGCGCAGGTTGCGGTACCAGTACCCGCCGTCCAGCACCCCGGCGTCGGAGATCCACTCGCCGGTCACGGTCGACCGGAACGGCACCACCGGCGCCTGCGCGGTGATCCCGGCCAGCGCCCCGGCCAGCGTGTCCTCGATGTCCGCCACGTGCCGCGAGTGCGAGGCGTAGTCCACCGCCACCCGCCGTACCCCGACGTCCTGGCCCGCCAACGACTCCAGCGCCTCGTCCAGCGCCTCGGCGTCCCCGGCGACCACCACCGACGTCGGGCCGTTCACCGCCGCCACCTCGACCCGGTCGGCCCACGGCGCCAGTCGGGCCAGCGCGTCGTCCTCGCTCAGCGCCACCGTCGCCATGCCGCCCTTTCCGGACAGCGTCGCGGCGATCGCCCGGCTGCGCAGCGCCACCACCCGGGCGGCGTCGTCGAGGGACAGCGCCCCCGCCACGCAGGCCGCCGCGATCTCACCCTGCGAGTGACCCAGCACGGCGTCGGGCCGTACGCCGGCCGACGTCCACACCGCGGCCAGGCCGAGCATCACCGCGAAGCTGGCCGGCTGGAGCACGTCGACCCGATCGGCCAGCTCCGGGTCGGCCTCGCCGCGCAGCACCTCCTCCAGCGACCAGTCGATCCACGGTCCCAGGGCGGTCGCGCACTCGGCGATCCGGGCGGCGAACACCGGCGAGGAGTCCAGCAGCTCGCGGCCCATCCCGGCCCACTGCGAGCCCTGGCCCGGGAAGACCCAGACCAGCTTCCCGGGGGCACGGGCGCTGCCGGTCACCACCCCGGCGGCGTCCTCCCCCCGGGCGAGGGCACCGAGCCTGGCCAGTGCCTCCTCGGACGAACCGGCCACCACGACGGCGCGGTCGTCGAACACCGCCCGGCCGGCGACCAACGTGGCGGCCACCCCCGCGAGCGGCGGGCGGGCCGTGGCGAGGAACCCGGCCAGCCGCTCCGCCTGACCGGCCAGCGCCGCCGCGCTGCGCGCCGTCACCACCAGCGGCAGCACCCCGGACGCCGGCAGCTCGGCGGCGGGCTCCTCGGCGGGCGCCTCCTCGATGATCAGGTGGGCGTTGGTCCCGCTGACCCCGAACGACGACACCCCGACCCGGCGTGGATGCCCGTCGCGCGGCCACGGTCGGGCCTCGGTCAACAGCTCCACCGCGCCCTCGGACCAGTCCACGCCGGTGCTGGGCGCGTCGACGTGCAGGGTGGGCGGCAACACCCCGTGCCGCAACGCCTGCACCATCTTGATCACACTGGCCACCCCGGCGGCGGCCTGCGCGTGGCCGACGTTCGACTTCAACGACCCGAGCCAGAGCGGTCGCTGCGGATCCCGGCCCTGGCCGTAGGTGGCCAGCAACGCCTGCGCCTCGATCGGGTCGCCGAGGGAGGTGCCGGTGCCGTGGCCCTCCACCACGTCCACCTCGGACGCCGCCAACCCCGCACTCGCCAACGCCGCCCGGATCACCCGCTGCTGCGACGGACCATTCGGCGCCGTCAACCCGTTCGACGCACCATCCTGATTCACCGCCGAACCCCGCAACACCGCCAACACCCGATGCCCACGCTCCCGCGCCACCGACAACCGCTCCAACAACACCACCCCCACCCCCTCCGCCAACCCCATCCCGTCCGCACCCTCCGCGAACGCCTTGCACCGCCCGTCCGCCGCCAACCCCCGCTGCCGGGAGAACACGACGAAGGAGTTGGGGCTGGACATCACCATCACGCCGCCGGCCAGCGCCATCGAGCACTCGCCCTGCCGCAGCGCCTGCGCCGCCAGGTGCATCGCCACCAGCGACGACGAGCAGGCGGTGTCCACCGTCACCGCGGGCCCCTCGAAGCCGAACACGTACGACACCCGGCCCGAGGCGACGCTCGACGCCACCCCGGTCCCCGCGAAGCTCTGCATCTCCGGCCCGATCGGGCCGGAGCCGTAGCCCTGCGGAGCGGTGCCGACGAACACCCCGACGTCGGTGCCCTTCAGCGTGGTCGGGTCGACGGCGGCGTGCTCGAACGCCTCCCAGGATGCCTCCAGCAGCAGCCGCTGCTGCGGGTCCATGGCCAGCGCCTCCCGCGGCGAGATGCCGAAGAACCCCGCGTCGAACAGCCCCGCCTCGTGCAGGAAACCACCCTGGTCGACGTACGAGGTGCCCGAGTGGTCGGGGTCGGGGTCGAACAGGTTGTCCAGGTCCCAGCCCCGGTCGGCCGGGAAGCCCGACACCGCGTCCCGCCCCTCGGACACCAGCCGCCACAGGTCCGCCGGCCCGGCCACCCCGCCGGGCAGCCGGCACGCCATCCCGACGATGGCGATCGGCTCCCGGGACGCGCCGAGGAGCTGGCGGTTGCGCTTCTTCAGCTCACCGGCCTCGGCCACCGACCGCCGCAACGCCTCGACGACCTTCTCGTACGACGCACTCACCAGACGCCCCTCACTCCTCGGTTGCCACTGCCGGACCACCCGCGACTACTCACCGCCGAGCACCAGTTCCACCAGGTCGTCGACGTCCAGGTCGCCGACCTCCCGCTCTTCCCCGGCACCGTCGTCCGGCTCGTCCGTGGTGGCGAGTTCGAGCAGTGCGTCGACCAGGCCCGCCGCCCGCAGCCGGGCCAACGGGACCGACGCGAGCGCCTGCCGCAACCGCGCCTCGTCCACGCCGCGCTCCGCCACCGGCGCGGTGTCCTCCGGCCGTAGCCGGGTCCGCAGGTGGTGGGCGAGCGCCGACGGGTTCGGGTAGTCGAAGACCAACGTCGGCGGCAGCTTCAACCCGGTCGCCTCACGCAGCCGGTTACGCAGCTCCACCGAGGTCAACGAGTCGAAGCCGACGTCCTTGAAAGCGACGTCCGGCCGGACGTCCTGCGGATCGTTGTGCCCGAGCACCGCCGCGACCTGGCCACGCACCAGGTCCAGCAGCAACGCCTCCTGCTCGCCCCCGGCGAGCCCGGCGAGCCGGCGGGCCAGCGAGTCCTGCGACGCGACCGCGGCCCGGGCCTGCTGCCGGCCGGCGCGCACCAGTCCCCGCAGCAGCGACGGAACCGCGCCGCCCGCGGCGACGTCGGCCCGCATCGCCTGCGGGTCCAGCCGGATCGGCACCAGCAGGGCCTGGTCGGTCCGCAACGCCGCGTCGAACAGCGCCAGCCCGTCGGCCCGGCTCAGCTCCAGCACGCCGCCCCGGCTGGCCCGCGCGTGGTCGACGATGCTGAGGTGGGCGGCCATCCCGACGCTGCGTTCCCACAGGCCCCAGGCCAGCGAGAGCCCGGGCAGACCGGCCGCCCGGCGGTGCGCCATCGCCGCGTCCAGGAACGCGTTCGCCGCGGCGTAGCTGCCCTGGCCACCACCGCCGACCACACCGGCGACCGACGAGAACACCACGAAGGCGTCCAGGTCCCGGCCCCGGGTCAGCTCGTCGAGGTGCCGTACCGCGTCGACCTTGGGGGCGAACACCCCGGCCAACCGGTCCGGGGTCAGCCCGCCGACCAGACCGTCGTCGAACACCCCTGCGGTGTGCACGACACCGGTCACCGGGTACCCGGCCAGCAGGGCCGCGACCTGGTCCCGGTCGGAGACGTCGCAGGCCACCGCCGACACGTCCGCGCCCGCCGCGGTCAGCTCGGCGACCAGTTCGGCGGTTCCCTCGGCGGCCGGGCCACGCCGGCTGGCCAGCACCAGCCGTCGTACCCCGTGCCGGTCCACCAGGTGCCGGGCCACCAGCGCGCCCAGCGCGCCGGCACCGGAGACCAGGACCGTGCCGTCGGGCCGGAAGACGTCCGGGGCGTCGTCCCGGAGCGGCTCGGTGGCCCGGGCGAGCCGGGGCACGCACAGCCGGCCCGCCCGCACCGCGAGCTGCGGCTCACCGGCCACCAGCGCCAGGTCCGCGCCGGCCCCGCCGGTGGGATCGGCGTCCAGCAGGACGATCCGGTCCGGGCTCTCGGCCTGGGCGGCCCGGACCAGACCCCACACCGTCGCGGCGGCCGGATCGGTCACCAGGTAGTCGCCACCGGCGGGTACCGCCCCCCGGGTACGCACGACCAGCCGGGCCTCCTCGAGCCGGGGCTCGGTCAGCCACGCCTGCACGACCGCCAGCACCCGGGAGGTCACCGCGAGCGGACCGGCAGCCCCGTCGGCGTCGAGCACCACCACCGTCGGCGGCTCGTCGCCTGCGGCCAGCGCGGTCACGTCGTCGGCGGTGGACACCGGCGTCCAGGCCGGCACCGGTTCGGCGGCGGTCGCGGGCAGTTCGGTCCAGTCCACCCGGAACATCGCGTCCCGCACGTCGTGCCCGGCGGCCCCCAGTTGCGCCGCCGACACCGGCCGGGACACCAGCGAGTCCATCGTCAGCACCGGTCCGCCGGTCTCGTCGGCGGCCTCGACGACCAGGGTCTGCGACCCCTGCGGCGCGAGCCGGACCCGCAGCGCCGTCGCACCCTCGGCGTGCAGGACGAACCCGTTCCACGCGAAGGCCAGCACCGCCTCGCCCGGCTGCTCACCCGGGGCACCGGCCGTGGCGGCCTGGAGCGCGGCGTCCAGCAGCGCCGGGTGGACGCCGTACCGGCCGGCCTCCGGGCGCAGGTCCTCGGGCAGGGCCGCCTCGGCGAACACCTCGTCACCGCGCCGCCACACCGCCCGCAGGCCCTGGAAGGCGGGTCCGTAGCCGTAACCCCGCTCGGCCAGGTCGAGGTAGAAGTCCCCGACGTCCACCGGCTCCGCGCCCGGCGGCGGCCACGCGGTGAAGTCGAACCCGGTGCCGCCGCCCGGCGTCGCGGACAGCACGCCGACGGCGTGCCGGGTCCAGGTGCCCGGGCCGCCGTCGCGTCGGGAGTACACCTCCACCCCACGCGTGCCGTTCGCGCCCGGCCCGCTCAGCGCCACCTGGACCTGCACCCCACCCTGCTCGGGAAGGGCCAGCGGCGCCTCCACCACCAGCTCGTCCAGCACCGGGCAACCGGCCTCGTCACCGGCGCGCACGACCAGCTCCACCAGCCCGCTGCCGGGCAGGATCACCACCCCGCCGACCGCGTGGTCGGCCAGCCACGGATGCGAGCGCACCGACAGCAGCGAGGTGAACACCAGACCGTCCGAGGCCGGCAGGTGCACCACCGCGCCGAGCAGCGGGTGGTCGGTCGCCACCTGCCCCAGCGACGTGGCGTCGGTGGCGGAGCCGCTGGGCTGCCGCAACCAGTAGTGCCGGTGGTCGAAGGCGTACGTCGGCAGCTCCAGCCGCGCCGGCGGCGGGGGCAGCAGCCCGGTCCAGTCCACCGGCACGCCCCGGACGTACACCTCGGCCATCGAGGTCAGCAGCCGCCGCAGGCCACCGTCGTCGCGCCGCAGCGATCCCGTCACCACGACGTCGGCGTCGTCGACGATCTCGCTGATCGGCTGGACCAGCACCGGATGGGCACTGACCTCCACGAACACGCCGTGGTCCTGGCCGAGCAGGTCCTCGACCGCCGGCCCGAAGCGCACCTGACCGCGCAGGTTGCGGTACCAGTACCCGCCGTCCACCACCCCGGCGTCGCGGATCCACCCACCGGTCACGGTCGAGTAGAACGGCACCGTCGGGGCCTGTGCCCGTACCCCGGCCAGCGTCTCGGCGAGCAGGTCGCGGATCTGCTCCACCTGGACGGTGTGCGAGCCGTAGTCGACCGCCACCCGGCGGACCCGTACCCCGTCGGCCTCCCACGCGGTGAGCGCCTCGTCGAGGGCCGCCGCGTCGCCGCCGACCACCACGGAGGTGGGGCTGTTGACCGCGGCGACCTGGACCAGGTCGGCCCAGGGCGCGAGGCGGGCCACGGCCTCCTCCTCGCTCAGGGCGACCGACGCCATGCCGCCGCGTCCGGACAGCTCGGCGGCGATGGCCTGGCTGCGCAGCGCCACCACCCGGGCCGCGTCCTGCAGCGACAGCGCGCCGGCCACGCAGGCGGCGGCGATCTCGCCCTGCGAGTGCCCGATGACGGCGTCCGGCCGCAGCCCGCACGACCGCCACACCGCGGCCAGGCCGACCATCATGGCGAAGCTGGCCGGTTGCAGCACGTCGACCCGGTCCAGCAGGTCGGGCGTGGCCTCGCCGCGCAGCACGTCGATCAGGGACCAGTCGGTCCACGGCGTCAACGCGGCGGCGCACTCGGCGATCCGCTCGGCGAAGACCGGCGAGGAGTCCAGCAGTTCCCGGCCCATCCCGGCCCACTGCGTGCCCTGGCCGGGGAACACCCAGACCACCTTGCCGGACGCACCCGCCCGGCCGGTGACCACGCCGGGCGGGTCCTCGCCCCGGGCCAGCGCGGTGAGCGCGGCCGTCGCCTCGGCCCGGGAACCGGCCACCACGACGGCCCGCTCGGTCAGCGCGGCCCGACCGGACGCCAGCGCCCCGGCGACCCGGGCCAGCGGCACCTCGTCGGCCTCGTCGAGGTACGCCGCGAGCCGGCCCGCCTGCGCCGCCAGCGAGGCGGCGCTGCGCGCGGAGACCAGCACGGGCAGCACGTCCGGGAGGGTGACCGGTTCGGGTGCGGGGGGCTCGTCCTGCGGCGGGGCCTCCTCCAGGATGAGGTGCGCGTTGGTGCCGCTGACCCCGAACGCGGAGACCCCGGCCCGACGCGGGTGCCCGTTGCGCGGCCAGTCACGCGCCTCGGTCAGCAGCTCGACCGCGCCGGCCGACCAGTCCACCTCGGGGGTGGGCGCGTCCACGTGCAGGGTCGCCGGCAGCACCCCGTGCCGCAGCGCCTGCACCACCTTGATCACCCCGGCCACCCCGGCGGCGGCCTGCGCGTGACCGATGTTCGACTTCAACGACCCCAGCCACAACGGCGTGCCGGGATCCCGGTCCTTGCCGTACGTGGCCAGCAGCGCCTGCGCCTCGATCGGGTCGCCCAGCGCGGTGCCGGTGCCGTGCGCCTCCACCGTGTCCACCTCGGCCGGGGAGAGCCCGGCGTTGGCCAGCGCCTTGCGGATCACCCGCTGCTGCGACGGCCCGTTCGGCGCGGTCAGCCCGTTGGACGCGCCGTCCTGGTTCACCGCGCTGCCGCGCAGCACCGCCAGGATCTGGTGTCCGCGTTCCCGCGCCACCGACAGCCGTTCGAGGACCACCACACCGACGCCCTCGGCCCAGCCGGTGCCGTCGGCGGCGGCGGCGAACGCCTTGCAGCGCCCGTCCACGGCCAGTCCCCGCTGCCGGGAGAACTCGACGAACGCGCCCGGGTTCGCCATCACGGTCGCGCCCCCGGCCAGCGCCATCGAGCACTCGCCCTGCCGCAGCGCCTGGGCGGCCAGGTGGATGGCCACCAGCGACGACGAGCAGGCCGTGTCGATGGTGATCGCCGGCCCCTCGAAGCCGAAGACGTAGGACACCCGGCCCGACGCCACGCTCGACGACCCGCCGGTGCCCGCGAAGCCCTCCAGCTCGGGGGTGACCACACTGGCCCCCGGCGCGACGTAGCCCTGGCCGAAGACGCCGGTGAACACGCCGACGTCGGCGCCCTTCAACGCGGTCGCGTCGACCCCGGTGTCCTCCAGCGCCTCCCAGGACGTCTCGAGCAGCAGCCGCTGCTGCGGGTCCATGGCCAGCGCCTCCCGCGGCGAGATGCCGAAGAAGCCGGCGTCGAACAGGCCCGCCTCGTGCAGGAAACCCCCCTGGCTGGTGTACGACGTGCCCGGACGCTCCGGGTCGGGATCGAACAGCCCCTCCAGGTCCCAGCCCCGGTCGGTGGGGAACCCGGACACCGCGTCCCGGCGCTCGGTCACCAGCCGCCACAGGTCCGCCGGCCCGGCCACCCCGCCGGGCAGCCGGCACGCCATGCCGACGATCGCGATCGGCTCCTCCGGGTCGGCGGCCGGCCCGGTCGGCAGGGTCGTCACCGTCGGGGTGCCGTCGCCCAGTTCGTCGCGCAGGTGGCGGGCGAGGGCCTGCGGGCTCGGATGGTCGAACACCAGCGTGGCGGGCAGCTTCAGCCCGGTCGCCTCGCGCAGCCGGTTGCGCAGCTCCACCGAGGTGAGCGAGTCGAACCCGGCGTCCTTGAACGCCCCGTCCGCCCGGACCGCGCCGGCACCGGAGTGCCCGAGCACGGCGGCCACCTGACCGCGCACCAGGTCCAGCAGCAGGGTGAGCTGGTCCGCCGCGGAGAGCCCGGCCAGCCGCTCGGCCAGCCGGCCGCGGCCCGCACCGGCGGCACCCGAACGCGCCTGCCGGCGGCCGGCGCGGACCAGGCCACGCAGCATGTGCGGGACCACACCGCCGGCCGAGGCGTCGGCGCGGACACCGCGCAGGTCCAGCTTCGCGGGCACCAGCAACGCCTGCTCCGCGCCGAGGGCGGCGTCGAAGAGCACCATCCCCTCGGCCTGCGTCATCAGTTGCAGACCACCCCGCCGGCTCATCCGGGCCCTGGTCAACTCGTCGGTGTTCGCCGCCATCCCGGTGGTCTGCTCCCACAGGCCCCAGGCCAGCGACAACCCCGGCAGACCCAGCGACCGGCGCTGCGCCATCAACCCGTCCAGGAACGCGTTCGCCGCCGCGTAACTGCCACTACCGGCACCCATGAACACCGCCGACACCGACGAGTACACGACGAACGCCGTCAACGGCAGCTCCCGCGTCAACGCGTCCAGATGCCGCACCGCGTCCACCTTCGGCGCGAACACCCGGGCCAGCTTCTCCGGGGTGACCGTCTCGATCACCCCCGCGTCCAGCACCCCCGCCGTGTGCACCACCGCCGTCGGCGGGTGCTGCGCCAGCAGGGCCGCCACCTGGTCCCGGTCGGACACGTCGCAGGCCACCACGGCCACGTCCACGTCCTGCCCGGACAGCTCGGCGACCAGCTCCGCGACCCCCTCGGCGGCGGTACCCCGCCGGCTGGCCAGCACCAGCCGGCGGACACCGTGCCGGTCCACCAGGTGCCGGGCGACCAGGGCGCCCAGCGCGCCGGCGCCCGAGACCAGCACCGTGCTCTGCGGGCCGAACCCGGGGGCGGCGTCGGCCGCCCGGGTGGCGCGGGCGAGCCGGGGCACGGACAGGGCCGTCCCGCGCACCGCGAGCTGCGGCTCGCCGCTGGCCAGGGCCGCGCCCAGCACCGGCTCCGCGCTCGGGTCGCCGGCCGGGTCCAGGTCGAGCAGGACGATCCGGTCGGGGTTCTCACCCTGGGCGGCCCGCACCAGGCCGCAGACCGCCGCCCCCGTCGGGTCGGTCACCGCGCCGTCCCCGGCGGGCACCGCACCACGGGTGGTGACCACCAGCCGCGACCCCTCCGGGCCGGAGCCGGCGAGCCAGGCCTGGACGACCTGGAGCACCCGGGCGGTCACCGTCAGGGGGTCGCCCGCGCCGGTCGCGTCCAGCACCACCGCCGGGGGTACCTCGGCCAGGGCGGTGACCTCGTCGGCGGTGGCGACCGTGGTCCACGCCGGCGTGGGGACGTCCCCGGTGGCGGGCAGCCCGGTCCACTCCACCTGGAACAGCGAGTCCACCGGTCGGGTGCCGGCCCCGGCGGTGTCCGCGCCCGCGACGGGCATCGTGCCGAGGCCGAGCGCGTCGGCGGACACGACCAGCGCGCCGGTGTCGTCGGCGGCGGTCAGCGACACCGTGTCGGCGTCGATCTCCGCCAGCCGCACCCGCAGCGTGGACGCGCCCACCGCGTGCAGCACCAGTCCGTGCCAGTCCCGCGGTCGCCGCGGCGACGCGTCGGCCCCGTCCGCCGCCGGCAGCAGGGCCGGGTGCAGGGCCGCGTCCAACAGGCCGGGGTGCAGGCCGTACCCGGTCGCCTCCGCGGCCCGCTCCTCGGGCAGGGCCACCTCGGCGAACACCTCGCCGCCGCGACGCCACACCGCCCGTACCGCCCGGCCGTACGGGCGCTCGTCGCCGGCCGGTCCGGCGTCGCGCGGGGCGAGGTCGACCGGCCGTGCGCCGGGGGGCGGCCAGGCGGTGAAGTCGAACGGTTCCGGGGTGCCGGGGGTGGGTGTCAGCAGGCCGGTGGCGTGCCGGGTCCACACCTCGTCGGCGGTCCCCTCGCGCAGGGAGTAGATGTCCACCGTGCGGACGTCGTCGCGGCCCGGCCCGCTCAGGGCGACCTGGACCCGTACGCCGCCGTGGGCGGGGACCACGAGCGGGGTGTCGACCACCAGCTCGTCGAGGACCGGGCAGCCGGCCTCGTCACCGGCGCGCACCGCCAGCTCGACCAGCCCGGCGGCCGGGACGACCACGACGTCGCCGACGGTGTGCCCGGCCAGCCACGGGTGCGACCGCACCGACAACCGCGAGGTGGCGACCAGGCCGTCGGACTGCGGCAGCCGGACCACCGCGCCGAGCATCGGATGGTCGGCGCTGGCCATCCCGAGCGACGCCGCGTCCGCCGCCACCGCCGGGTGCAGCCAGTAGTGCTCGTGGTCGAACGCGTACGTCGGCAGGTCCACCCGGCCGGTGACCGGCGGCAGCACGGCGGTCCAGTCGACCGCCACCCCGTGCACGAACAGGTCGGCCATCGACGTGAGCAGCCGTCGGGTACCCCCGTCGTCGCGGCGCAGGGTGCCGGTCACCAGGATGTCGGCCTCGGTGCCGTCGGCCACGTCGCTGATCGGCTGGACCAGTACCGGGTGCGCGCTGACCTCCACGAACACCCGGTGACCCTGGTCGATCAGCTCGGCGACCGCCGGACCGAACCGCACCTGGTTGCGCAGGTTGCGGTACCAGTAGTCGCCGTCGACGACCCCGGCCTCGCGGATCCAGCTCCCGGTGACGGTGGAGTAGAACGGCAGCGCCGGGGCCTGCGCGTCGAGCCCGACCAGCGCCTCGGCGAGCTGGTCCTCGATGTCCTCGACGTGCCAGGTGTGCGAGGCGTAGTCCACCGCCACCCGCCGGCCGCCCAGCGCCGCCACGGCCTCGGCCAACGCCTCGGCGTCGCCCGCGATCACCACGGAGGAGGGGCCGTTGACCGCGGCGATCTCCACCCGGTCGCCCCACGGCGTCAGCCGGGCGAGCACCTCCTCCTGGCTCAGCGCGACCGAGGCCATGCCGCCGCGGCCGGACAGCTCGGCGGCGATGGCCTGGCTGCGCAGCGCCACCACCCGGACCGCGTCCTCCAGGGTCAGCGCGCCCGCCACGCAGGCCGCCGCGATCTCACCCTGCGAGTGACCCACCACCGCATCCGGCACCACACCCACCGACGACCACACCGCCGCCAACCCCACCATCACCGCGAAACTCGCCGGCTGGAGCACGTCCACCCGCTCCATCAGCGCCGGGTCGCACTCCCCCCGCAACACCTCCGACAGCGACCAGTCCACCCACGGCGCCAGCGCGGCGGCGCACGCGGCGATCCGCTCGGCGAACACCGGGGAGGCGTCCAGCAGGTCCCGGCCCATGCCGACCCACTGCGTCCCCTGCCCGGGGAACACCCACACCAGCCTGCCCGGCGCACGGACGCTGCCGGTCACCACACCGGCCGGGGTCTCGCCCCGGGCCAGCGCGGCCAGGCCGGTCGACGCCTCCTCGGCCGAGCCCGCCACCACCACGGCCCGGTCGCCGAGCACCGCCCGGGTGGACAGCAGCGCACCCGCCACCCGACTGAGCGGCACCCCGTCGGCCCGCTCCAGGTACTCCGCCAGCCGGCCCGCCTGACCCGCCAGGGAACGGGGGCTGCGGGCCGACACCACCAGCGGCAGCACGCCGCCGGCCGGTTCCTCCGGGGGGACGTCCGGGGTCACGTCGGCCGGCGCCTCCTCGAGGATCAGGTGGGCGTTCGTGCCGCTGATGCCGAACGACGACACCCCCGCCCGGCGCGGACGGCCGTCGGGCGACCACTCCCGGGCCGCGGTGAGCAGCTCGACCGCGCCCATGGACCAGTCGACCTGGTGGGTCGGCTCGGTCACGTGCAGGGTGGGCGGCAACGTGTCGTGCCGCAGCGCCTGCACCATCTTGATCACGCTGGCCACCCCGGCGGCGGCCTGGGTGTGCCCGACGTTCGACTTCAGCGACCCCAGCCACAACGGACGCTCCGGATCCCGGTCCCTGCCGTAGGTGGCCAGCAACGCCTGCGCCTCGATCGGGTCGCCCAGCGCGGTGCCGGTGCCGTGCGCCTCCACGGCGTCCACCTCGTCCGGCGTCAGGCCGGCGTTGGCCAGCGCGCTGCGGATCACCCGCTGCTGCGACGGGCCGTTCGGCGCGGTCAACCCGTTGGACGCGCCGTCCTGGTTCACCGCGCTGCCCCGGACCACGGCCAGCACCCGGTGGCCCCGCTCCCGGGCCACCGACAGCCGCTCCAGGACGACGATGGCGACGCCCTCGGACAGCACCGTGCCGTCCGCCGTCGCGGAGAACGCCTTGACCCGCCCGTCCTCGGCCAGGCCACGCTGGCGGGACATGCCGAGCACGCCGATCGGGGAGCCCATCACCGCGACCCCGCCGGCCAGCGCCATCGAGCACTCGCCCTGCCGCAGCGCCTGGGCGGCGAGGTGCATCGCCACCAGCGACGACGAGCACGCCGTGTCCACGGTGACCGCAGGTCCCTCGAAGCCGAACGCGTACGACACCCGGCCCGACGCCACGCTGCCGGCGGTGGCGGTGGTGACGAAGCCCTCCAGCTCCGCCGGCATGTTGCTCAGCGACTCCAGGTAGTCGTGGATGGAGACGCCGGTGAAGACGCCGACGTCGTGGCCGCGCATCGCGGTCGGGTCGACACCCGCCCGCTCCAGCGCCTCCCAGGACGCCTCCAGCAGCAGCCGCTGCTGGGGGTCCATCGCCAGCGCCTCCCGAGGAGAGATGCCGAAGAAGCCGGCGTCGAACAGCCCCGCGCCCTGGAGGAAACCCCCCTGCCGGGTGTACGAGGTCCCGGGGCGGTCCGGATCCGGGTCGAACAGGCCCGCCAGGTCCCAGCCCCGATCCTCGGGGAAGGGGGACATCCCCTCCCGCCCTTCGGACAGCAGGTGCCACAGCCCGTCGGGATCGGTGACCCCACCGGGCAACCGGCAGGCCATGCCGACGATCGCGATCGGCTCGTCGGGGTCGGCGAGCACGGTGACGGTGGTCGTGGTGCCGGCCACCGTGTCGCCCAGCTCGGTCCGCAGGTGCCGGGCCAGCGCCACCGGAGTGGGGTAGTCGAAGACCAGCGTGGCGGGCAGCTTCACCCCGGTCGCCGCGCTCAGCCGGTTGCGCAGCTCGACCGCGGTCAGCGAGTCGAACCCGATCTCGTTGAAGGTACGGGTGCCCTGCGCCAGCTCCGGTCCGCTGAAGCCCAGCACCCCGGTCGCCTCGGCCTGGACGATGCCCACCAGGATGGTCTCCTGCTCCTCCGGCGTCAGCCCGGCGAGCCGGCGGACCAGTCCGCCGCTGTCGCCGGCCGACGCCCGGGCCACCCGGCGGCTGACCCGGACCAGGCCGCGCAGCAGGTGCGGGACGTCGGTGCCGGTGGCGGCCTGGGCGCGCAGCGTCTTGAGGTCGAGCTTGATCGGCACCAGCAGTGCCTGGTCGGCACGCAGACCCAGGTCGAACAGGGCGGTGCCCTCGTCGGGGGTGATCGCCAGCACGCCGCCCCGGCTCATCCGGGCCTGGTCGACGGCGCTGAGGTGGGCGGTCAGGCCGGTGCTCTGCTCCCACAGGCCCCAGGCCAACGCCACGCCGGGCAGTCCGGCCGCCCGGCGGTTGGCCATCACCCCGTCGAGGAAGGCGTTCGCGGCGGCGTAGTTGCCCTGCCCGGCGGAGCCCATCAGCGCGGCGGCCGACGAGAAGACCACGAAGGCGTCGAGGTCGGCATCCCGGGTCAGCTCGTCGAGGTGACGCACCGCGTCCACCTTCGGGGCGAAGACGCCGGCCAGCCGCTGCGGGGTCAACGCGCCGATCACACCGTCGTCCAGGACACCCGCCATGTGCACCACACCCGTCGGGCGGTGCTCCGCTACCAGGGCCGCGACCTGCTCCCGGTCGGAGACGTCGCAGGCCACCGCCGACACGTCCGCGCCCTGCGCGGTCAGCTCGGCGACCAGCTCGGCCACCCCGTCGGCGGCCGGACCCCGCCGGCTGGCCAGCACCAGCCGGCGTACCCCGTGCCGGCCCACCAGGTGCCGGGTGATCATGGCGCCCAGCGAGCCGGTCCCGCCCGTGACCAGCACGGTCCCCTCGGGCCGGAACACGTCCGGCGCACCCGGATCCTGGTTCGCGGCGTGCGTGAGCCGGGGCGTGGTCAGGGTGGTCCCGCGCACCGCGAGCTGCGGCTCGCCGCTGGCCAGCGCCGGTCCCAGCAACAGGTCCGGGCCGGCGGGGTCGGCGTCGAGCAGGACGAACCGGTTCGGGTTCTCGGCCTGGGCGGCGCGCAGCAGACCCCAGACCGCCGCGCCGGCCGGATCGCCCACCACGCCGTCGCGGGCCGGCGTCGCGCCCCGGGTCACCACCACCAGTCGCGTGTCCGCCAGCTCGTCCGCGGCCAGCCAGGCCTGCACCACGGCCAGCACCCGGGAGGTCAACGCCAGCGGCCCGTCGTCGTCACCGACCGCGTGCAGGACGGCCGTCGACACCTCGGCCGCGCGGCGCGTCAGGGCCGTCACGTCGTCCGGGTCGACGACCGTCGTCCAGGACGGCGCGGGGGCGGCGGCGACCGGGGGCAGCTCGGTCCACTCCACCCGGAACAGCGAGTCCCGGTTCTCCTGTGCCGCAGTCTCCAGCTGATCGGCCGAGACCGGCAACGACACCAGCGAGTCCATCGTCACGACCGGGGTGCCGGTGTCGTCGGCGGCCTGGAACGACAACGCGTCCGGCCCGCACGGGGCGACCCGGACCCGCAGCGCGGACGCACCCGCGGCGTGCAGCACCAGCCGGTTCCACGCGAACGGCAACACCCGCCGGTCGTCGTCCGGGTTGGCGAAGGCGTTGGTGTGCAGGGCGGCGTCCAGCAGTGCCGGGTGGATGCCGAACCTGCCGGCGTCCTCCCGCTGGTCGTCCGGGAGCGCGACCTCGGCGAACACCTCGTCGCCGCGCCGCCACACCGCACGCAGCCCCTGGAACGCCGGCCCGTAGGCGTAACCCCGTTCGACGAGGTCGGCGTAGAAGCCCTCGATGTCGACCTGGCGCACCCCGGACGGCGGCCACGCGGTGAAGTCGAACCCGCCTACCGGCGTCGTCGGCGGCGTCGCCGCCAGCAGGCCGGTGGCGTGCCGGGTCCAGATGTCCGTGCCGTCCTCACGCAGCGAGTACACGGAGACCGGACGCAGCCCGGTCTCCGCCGGACCGCCGACGGCGACCTGGAGCCGCACCCCGCCCTGCTCGGGCAGGACCAGCGGTGCCTCGATCACCAGTTCTTCCAGGACCCCGAAGCCGAACTCGTCGCCGGCCCGCACCGCCAGGTCCACGTAGACCGTGCCGGGGATGATCACCATCCCGCCGATCGCGTGCCCGGCGAGCCACGGGTGCGTCCGCAGGGACAGCCGCGAGGTGAAGACCAGCCCGTCCGACTGCGGCAGCGGCACCACCGCGCCCAGCAGCGGGTGGTCGGCGCCGACCAGGCCCAGCGACGCCGCGTCGGTGGCCGAGTCCCCCATCCGTAGCCAGTAGTGCTGGTGGTCGAACGCGTAGGTGGGCAGCGGCAGCGGCGGCGAACCCGCCCCCTCGGGCAGCAGCACCGTCCAGTCCAGCGGCACACCCCGGACGTACAGCTCGGCCATCGACGTCAGCAGCCGACGCAGGCCGCCCTCGTCGCGCCGCAGCGACCCCGTCACGACCACGTCGCCGCCGGCCCGGTCGACGATCTCGCTGATCGGCTGGACCAGCACCGGATGCGCGCTGATCTCGACGAACACACCGTGCCCCTGGGCGATCAGCTCGGTCACCGCCGGACCGAACCGCACCTGGTGGCGCAGGTTGCGGTACCAGTAGCCGCCGTCCACCACCCCGGCGTCCTGGATCCACTCCCCCGTCACGGTGGAGTAGAACGGCACCGTCGGCGCGGACGCGGTGATCCCGGCCAACGCGTCGGCGAGCGCGTCGCGGACGTCCGCCACGTGCCGGCTGTGCGAGGCGTAGTCCACCGCGATCCGACGGACCCGTACGCCCTGGTCGTCGAGCAGGTCCAGGGCCTCGTCGAGGGCGTCGGCGTCCCCGGCCACCACCACCGACGACGGGCCGTTGACCGCGGCCACCTCGACCCGGTCGGCCCACCGGGCCAGCCGCTGGGTCGCCTCGTCCTCGCTCAGCGCCACCGACGCCATGCCGCCCCGGCCGGACAGCGTCCCGGCGATCGCCTGGCTGCGCAGCGCCACCACCCGGGCCGCGTCGTCCAACGACAGCGCACCGGCCACGCAGGCCGCCGCGATCTCGCCCTGGGAGTGGCCGAGCACGGCGTCGGGCTGCACCCCCACCGACGCCCAAACCGCCGCCAGCCCCATCATCACCGCGAAGCTGGCCGGTTGCAGCACGTCGACCCGCCGCATCACCGCCGGGTCGACGTCCCCCCGCAGCACGTCGACCAGCGACCAGTCGACCCAACGCTCCAACGCGGCGGCGCAGTCGGCGATCCGCGCCGCGAACACCGGGGAGGAGTCCAGCAGCTCCCGGCCCATGCCGGCCCACTGCGTGCCCTGACCGGGGAACACCCACACCACCGGACCCGGCGTGCCGGAGCCGGTCACCAGGCCGGGGGCGTTCTCCCCACGGGCCAGCGCCCCGAGCCCGGCCACCGCCTCGTCGGTCGAGCCGGCCACCACCACGGCCCGCTCGCCCAGCGTGGCACGGCCCGCCACCAGCGTCCCGGCCACCTGCGACAACGGCGCCGCGGTGTCGGCGACGAACGACGCCAGCCGGTCGGCCTGCGCCGCCAGCGAGGTGGCGGTGTGCGCCGACACCACCAACGGCACCACCCCGGCCGGGGACTCCTGCGGGGCCGGCGTGGCCTCCTCGGGCGCCTCCTCCAGGATCAGGTGCGCGTTGGTGCCACTGGCGCCGAACGACGACACGCCGGCCCGGCGGGGACGGCCGTTGCGCGGCCAGTCCCGGGCCTCGGTCAGCAGCTCGACCGCGCCGGCCGACCAGTCCACCTGCGGGGTGGGCGCGTCCACGTGCCGGGTCGCCGGCAGCACCCCGTGCCGCAGCGCCAGCACCGTCTTGATCACACCGGCCACCCCGGACGCCGCCTGGGTGTGGCCGATGACCGACTTGACCGAGCCGAGCCACAGCGGCTGCTGCGGATCCCGGCCCTGCCCGTACGTGGCGAGCAGCGCCTGGGCCTCGATCGGGTCGCCGAGGGTGGTGCCGGTGCCGTGGCCCTCCACGGTGTCGACGTCGGTCGGCCGGAGCCCGGCGCTGGTCAGCGCGTTACGGATCACCCGCTGCTGGGACGGGCCGTTCGGCGCGGTCAGCCCGTTGGACGCGCCGTCCTGGTTGACCGCGCTGCCCCGGATCACCGCGAGCACCTGGTGGCCCCGCTCCCGGGCCACCGACAGCCGCTCCAGCAGCAGCACGCCGACGCCCTCCGCCCACGACGACCCGTCGGCGCCCGCCGCGTACGACTTGCACCGCCCGTCGAAGGCGAGCCCCCGCTGGCGCGCGAAGCCGACGAACCCGCCGGGGGTGGCCATCACCGTCGAGCCGCCGGCCAGCGCCATCGAGCACTCGCCCCGACGCAGCGCCTGGCTGGCCAGGTGCACCGCCACCAGCGACGACGAGCACATGGTGTCCACGGTCACCGCGGGTCCTTCGAGCCCGAGCGTGTAGGCGACCCGGCCGGAGGCGACCCCACCGGCGGTGCCCAGCGCACGCTCCAGGCTGAGGAATCCCTCAAACCCGCTGAGGTCGGGGGCGTAGTCCTGGTGCACGATCCCGGCGAACACCCCGATGTCGCTGCCCCGCACCGAGTGCGGGTCGATACCGGCCCGCTCGAAGGTCTCCCACGCCACTTCGAGCAGCTGCCGCTGCTGCGGGTCCATCGCCAGGGCCTCCCGGGGGGAGATCCCGAAGAACGCGGCGTCGAACTGCGCGGCGTCGTGCAGGAAGGCGCCCTGGCGGACGTACGTGGTCCCGGGGTTGTCCGGGTCGGGGTGGTAGAGGCCCTCCAGGTCCCAGCCGCGGTCGGTGGGGAAGCCGGTGTAGACGTCGGTGCCGTCGGTCACCACCCGCCACAGGTCCTCGGGGCCACGGATGCCACCGGCGTACCGGCAGGCCATCGAGACGATGGCGATAGGCTCCGCGGCTGCGGCGGCGAGCGCGCTGTTCTCCTGCTGAAGCCGGGCGTTCTCCTTCAGCGAGGCACGCAGTGCCTGGACGATCTGCTCGTCTGGCGCCGACATAACCCATCCTCCACGTTCGTTCGTCATCGATGGTCAGCTCGTCGTGCCCAGGGCACGCTGGACGAGACCGGCGATGTCCAGGGCGTCGATCAGTTCCCCGTCGTCGGCCGCCGGGGGCGGGCCGGCGGACGGCACGGTGGTGTCCACATCTGCCAGGCCCAGCAGGGTCTCCAGCACGCCCGCCTCCTTGAACCGGGCGATCGGCACGGACGCGAGGACCCGCCGCAGGTCGTCCTCGCGGCCCGCCAGGTCGTCCTCGGGTTCCCGGAGGAGTTCGGCGCGCAGGTATCCGACCAGCGCCTCCGGGGTGGGGTAGTCGAAGATCAGCGTGGCGGGCAGGCGCAGCCCGGTGGCCGCGTGCAGGCTGTTGCGGAGGTTGACCGCGGCCAGCGAGTCGAAGCCGACCTCCTGGAACGGCTGCCGCGGCCCGATGCCCTCGGCGCCGCCGTGCCCCAGCACCGTCGAGGCGTGCCCCCGCACCAGCCGCAGCAGGATCCGCTGCTGTTCGCTGTCGGTGACCCCGCGCAGCGAGTCGGCCAGCGAGGCGGCGGTGTCGCCGTCGCCGTCGCCGGGTTGCGACGCCGCCAGGGCGGCCTTCGCCTCGGGCAGGTCCGCGAAGAGCGGGCTGGGTCGCACGGAGGTGAACGCCGGGATGAAGGCGGCCCAGTCCATGTCGGCCACCGTCACGGACCGCTCGTTGCCGGCGACCGCCTGGACCATGGCGGTCACCGCCACCGCCGGGGGCATCGGCAGCACGCCCCGACGCCGCAGCTGGGCCAGGGCGGCCTCGTCCATGCCCACCCCGATCTGGTCCAGCGCGCCCCACCCGATCGACGTCGCCCGCAGGCCCCGGGCCCGACGCCACTCGATGAGGGCGTCGAGGACGGCGTTCGCCGCACCGGACGGCCCCTGGCCGCCGCCGCCCCAGACCGCCGCGATCGAGGAGAACACCACGAACGCGTCGAGCGGGGTGTCCCGGAACAGCTCGTCCAGCCACACCGCGGTGTCCACCTTCGCGGCGAACACCCCGGCGAGGTCCCGCTCCCCGGTGTCGTCGACGGAACTGGTCTGGGTGACGTCGGCGGCGTGCACCACGGCGGTGACCGGCTGCTCCGGCGCTGTCGCGGCCACCAGCGCGGCGATCGCGTCGCGGTCGGCGTCGGCGCAGGACTCCACCACCGTGGACAGACCGAGCCCGGTCAGTTCGGCGCGGAGTTCCGCCACGCTGTCGGCGGGCGCGTGCGCGGTGGTGGTGACGATCAGCCGGTCCACGCCGGCCTGCGCGAGCCAGGCCGCGGCATGCCGGCCGAGGCCCTCCGCCCCGCCGGTCACCAGGACCGTGCCGTGGGGCTGCCAACGTGCGCCGGCCACCGGCTCCGGGACGGGCTTGCGGACCAGCCGGCGGCGGTAGGTGCCGGAGCGGCGGATCGCGAGCTGGTCCTCGTCGGCGGCGTTCAGCACCCCGAGCAGGGACTGGGCCGTGCGGGGATCGGTGGACGCGGGCAGGTCGACCAGGCCGCCCCAGCGGTCCGGGCGTTCCAGCGCGACGGCCCGGCCGAGACCCCAGAGCGCGGCCTGGGCCGGTGCGGTGACGGCGTCCTGGATGCCGATGTTCACCGCGCCCCGGGTCAGGCACCACAGCGGCGCGGTGACGCCCCGGTCGCCGAGGGCCTGCACCAGGGCGAGGGTCGCCGCCGCGACCTCGGTCGGGCTCCCGGGTTCCAGGGCGAGCAGGGACAGCACGCCGGCCAGGTCGTCCCCGGCCGGCACGGTGGCCAGCCGGCCACCGAGCCGCTCCCGGGTGCGGTCCGGTGCGTCGACCTCCAGCAGGGTGGTGTCGAGGCCCTGTCCGGCCAGCTCGGTGAGGAGCGCGTCGGCCCGCTGGCCCGCCGGCACCACGACGAGCCACCGCCCGGCCGGCACCCCGGCCGCCTCCCGGTCCAGTGGCTGCCAGGTCACCTGGTAACGCAGCTTCTCGGCGGTCGACATCGCCCGACGCCTGCGCCGCCAGTCGGCCAGCACGGGCGCGACGGTGTCCAGGGCGCCGCGCTGGTCGGTCGAGGCGACGTCCAGCAACTCGGCGAGGGAGTCCAGGTCGGGACGCTCCAACGCGGCCCAGAAGTCGGCGTCCGCGCCGTCGGCCGGGTCGGCCCCGTCGGTGTCCTGGTCGGCCTCGTGCAGCCAGTAGTGCCGGTGGTCGAAGGCGTACGTGGGCAGCTCCACCCGGGCCGGGACGGGCGGCAGCAGGGTGGACCAGTCGACGGCCACCCCCCGCACGAACAGCTCGGCCATCGAGGTCAGCAGCCGCCGCGGGCCGCCGTCGTCGCGGCGGAGCGTCCCGACCACCAGCCCGTCGGTGATCTCGGTGATCGGCTGCACCAGCACCGGGTGCGCGCTGAGTTCCACGAACACGCCGTGCCCCTGGGCGACCAGGTCCGCCACCGCCGGGCCGAAGCCGACCTGACTGCGCAGGTTCCGGTACCAGTAGTCGCCGTCGACGATCCCGGCGTCGCGGATCCAGTCGCCGGTGACGGTCGAGTAGAACGGAATCTCCGGCGTCCGGGCGTCGATCCCGGTCAGCACGTCGGCGAGCGTCTGCCGGATGTCCTCCACGTGCCAGCTGTGGGAGGCGTAGTCGACGGCCACCCGCCGGACCCGTACCCCCTGGCCGGACAGGAACTCCAGGGCCTCGTCCAGCGCGTCGGCGTCACCGGCGACCACCACCGAGGACGGGCTGTTGACCGCGGCCACCTCGATCCGGCCCGCCCAGGACGCCAACCGCCCGAGCACGTCCTGCTCGGCCAGAGCGACCGACGCCATGCCGCCGCGTCCGGACAGCTTCCCGGCGATGGCCTGGCTGCGCAGCGCCACCACCCGGGCCGCGTCCGGCAACGACAGCGCGCCGGCCACGCAGGCGGCGGCGATCTCACCCTGCGAGTGCCCGAGCACCGCGTCCGGTCGTACCCCGACCGAGGACCACACCGCCGCCAGGCCCACCATCACGGCGAAACCCGCCGGTTGCAGCACGTCGACCCGTTCCAGCAGGTCGGCGGAGGTCTCGCCGCGCAGCACGGCGGACAGCGACCAGTCGGTCCACGGCTCCAGCGCGGCGGCGCACTCGGCGATCCGGGCGGCGAAGACCGGCGAGGTGTCCAGCAGCTCCCGGCCCATGCCGACCCACTGCCAGCCCTGGCCGGGGAACACCCACACCAGCCTGCCGGGCAGGTCGACGGTGCCGGTGACCAGGCCGGGGTCGTTCTCGCCCCGGGTCAGCGCGCCGAGCCCGGCGAGCGCCTCGGCGTCGGTCCCGGCCACCACCACGGCCCGCCGGCCGAGCTTCGCCCGGCCCGCCAGCAGCGCACCGGCCACCCCGGCCAGCGACGCCGCGCCGCCGTCGCCGTCGCGGAGGAAGGAGGCCAGCCGGCCGGCCTGCCCGGCCAGCGCGCCCGGGCTGCCCGCCGACACGACCAGCGGCACCACACCGGCGGGGGCGACCTGCTGGTCGGCCACACCGTCGGGGGCGACCTGCCGGTCAGCCGGTGCCGGGGCGTCGACGGCCGGCGCCTCCTCCAGGATCACGTGGGCGTTCGTCCCGCTGGCCCCGAAGGAGGAGACGGCGGCCCGGCGCGGCCGCGCGCCGCGCGGCCAGTCCCGGGCCTCGGTCAGCACCCGGACCGCGCCGGCCGACCAGTCGACCTGGGTGGTGGGGGTGTCCACGTGCAGGGTGGCGGGCAGCACCTCATGCCGCAGCGCCTGCACCATCTTGACCACCCCGGCCACCCCGGCGGCGGCCTGGGTGTGCCCGACGTTCGACTTCAACGACCCCAGCCACAGCGGACGCTCCGGATCCCGGCCCTGGCCGTAGGTGGCCAGCAACGCCTGCGCCTCGATCGGGTCGCCCAGCGCGGTGCCCGTGCCGTGGCCCTCCACGGCGTCCACCTCGTCCGGCGTCAGACCGGCGTTGGCCAGCGCACTGCGGATCACCCGCTGCTGCGACGGACCGTTCGGCGCGGTCAACCCGTTGGACGCCCCGTCCTGGTTCACCGCGCTGCCGCGCAGCAGCGCCAGCACCGGATGCCCGCGTTCCCGGGCCACCGACAGCCGCTCCAGCAGCAGCACCCCGACCCCCTCGGACCAGCCGGTGCCGTCGGCGTCGTCGGCGTACGCCTTGCAGCGGCCGTCGGCGGACAGCCCGCGCTGCCGGGAGAACTCCAGGAAGGCGTCCGGGCTGGACATCACCGTCGCGCCCCCGGCCAGCGCCATCGAGCACTCGCCCTGCCGCAGCGCCTGGGCGGCCAGGTGCATCGCCACCAGCGAGGAGGAGCAGGCGGTGTCCAGGGTGACCGCCGGCCCCTCCAGGCCGAACACGTACGCCACCCGCCCGGAGGCCACACTGGCCGCCGCCCCAGTCATCAGGTAGCCCTGCACGTCCTCGGGCACCCGGTGCAGCCGGGTGACGTAGTCGTGGTGGACGATCCCGGTGAAGACCCCGATGTCGCTGCCCTTGACCGACAGCGGGTCGATGCCGGCCCGCTCCAGCACCTCCCAGGAGGTCTCCAGCAGCAGCCGCTGCTGCGGATCCATCGCCAGGGCCTCGCGGGGCGAGATGCCGAACAACGTGCCGTCGAACTGGGCGGCGTCGTACAGGAACCCGCCCATCCGGGTGTAGCTGGTGCCCGGGTGCGCCGGGTCCGGGTGGTAGAGCCCGTCGAGGTCCCAGCCCCGGTCGACCGGGAAACCGGCGACCGCGTCGCGCCGTTCCCGGACCAGGTTCCACAGCTCCTCGGGGGTGTCCGCGCCGCCGGGCAGCCGGACGCTCATCGCGACGATCGCGATCGGCTCGTCGGAGGCGACCGCCCCGGCCACGGTGGACGGTTCCCGGCTTTCGCCGAGCAGTTCGGCCCGCAGGTGGGCGGCGAGGACCGCCGGCGTCGGGTAGTCGAAGACCAGGGTGCTGGGCAGCCGTACACCGGTGAAGTCCTGGAGCCGGTTACGGAGCTTGACCGCGCTCAACGAGTCGAAGCCGAGGCTCTTGAAGGCCTGCCCCTCGTCGAACGCGTCGGAGTCCCGGTGGCCGAGGACCACGGCGGTGCTCTCCCGGACCAGGTCCAGCACCATCCGGAGCTGGTCGGCGACGGCCAGCCCGGCCAGCCGGTCCGGCAGCGCCGCACCGGTCGCCCCGCCCTGGACCACCACGCGACGGGTCAGCGGCGACGCCGGCCGGTCACCGTCGGGCGTCGCCGGCTCGACGACGGCGGCGTCGAGGGTCAGCGGGCCGATCGACGCGACGGGTCCACCCGCGGCGTCCGCCAGCTCCAGCAGGTGGCCGCCGTCCGGCGTCGCCGTCGTGCGGACCCGCACCACGGCGGCGCCCTGCGCGTACACCGCCATGCCCCGGCAGGTCGCGACGTCCCGCTGCCCGTCGCCGGCCAGCGTCCGCAGCGCGGCGTCGACCAGCAGCGGGTGGAGGGTGAACGCGGTGGCCTGGCCGGTCAGGTCGCCCGGGAGGCTGAGCTCGGTGTCCGCGCCGTCCCGCAGGTCGAAGGCGGGTTGCGGGATACCGGGCACCAGCACGGCGCGGGCGTGGCGGGTCCACCGCCCGGTCCCGTCGTCGTCGGGACGGCCGTGCACGGCGACACCCCGGCGTCCGTCCGGGCCGGGACCGTCCACGGTCACCCGGACCAGGGTGGCCCCGGCCTCCCCGACTGTCAGGGGCGCTTCGACGACGAACCGTTCGAGGCCGCCGCAGCCGACCTCGTCACCGGCCCGGACCAGCATCTCCAGCAGCGCGGCGACCGGCACCCGGGAGGACGGGCCGGGAAGCAGTCCCGGGGTCCGCGGTGACAGCCGGCCGGTGAGCACCAGGCCGCCGGTGCCGGGCACCTCGACCACGGTGCCGAGCAGCGGGTGTCCGGCGCTGGTGACGCCGAGCGCCGCCGCGTCCCCGGTGCCGGTGTCGTCGGGCTCGGCCCAGTACCGCTGGTGCTGGAACGCGTAGGTGGGCAGTTCGGTCCCGAGTCCGGTGGTACGCCGGCCCAGCAGCCCGGTCCAGTCGACCGGTACGCCCCGCACGTGCAGGGCCGCGACCACGCTCACCAGGTCGGCGGCCTCCGCGCCGTCCTTGCGCAGCACGGCGAGGCAGCTCTCCTCCGGCACGCCGAGGGTGGCCAGCGCCATCGCGGCGAGCGCCCCGCCCGGACCCAGTTCCAGGAAGGTCGTCGCGCCGTGCCCGTGCAATGCGGTGACCGCGTCGCCGAACCGGACCGCGCCGCGCGCCTGGTCGACCCAGTACTCCGGGGTGCCGAGCCGGTCGTCCCCGACCAGCGCGCCGGTCAGCGTGGACACCACCGGCAGGGCGGCCGGCCGGAACGACAGCTCCGCCAGCACCGCGTGGAACTCGTCGAGCATCGGCGTCATCAGCGGCGAGTGGAAGGCGTGGCTGACCGGCAGCCGGCGGGTCTTGCGGCCACGACCGGCCAGCTCGGCGGCGACGGCGAGCACCGCGTCCCCGTCACCGGAGAGCACCACCGCGTCGGGGCCGTTGACCGCCGCGACGCACACCACGCCGTCGGCCCGGGTGAGCAGCGGCGCGACCTCGGCCTCGGTCGCCTGGACGGCGACCATCGCGCCGCCGGTGGGCAGGTCCTGCATCAGCCGGCCCCGGGCGGCGACCAACCTCGCCGCGTCGTCCAGGTCCAGCACCCCGGCGACGTGGGCGGCGGTGATCTCCCCGACCGAGTGGCCGGCGAGCAGGTCGGGTCGTACCCCCCAGGACCCCACCAGCCGGAACAGCGCGGTCTCCAGGGCGAACAGCGCGCCCTGCGTGTAGACGGTCTGGTCGAGCGGCCCGCCGTCGGCCGCGAACACCACGTCGCGCAGCGGGCGCGGTACGTGCCCGCCCAGGTGCCGGTCCACGGCGGCGCAGGCGGCGTCGAACGCGGCAGCGAAGACCGGGAAGGTCGCGGCGAGGTCGCGTCCCATGCCGGCCCACTGGCTGCCCTGGCCGGTGAACAGGACGGCCAGTTTGCCCGGGGCGGCGGTGCCGGTGACCGTCCCGGGGGCCGGCTCGCCCCGGCCGAGGGCGTCGAGGTCCGCGCCGGCCAGCTCCCGGTCGGCCGCGAGCACGACCGCGCGGTGGTCGAGGTGGGCGCGGGTGGTGGCGAGGGCGTGGGCGGCGTCGGCGAGCCGGACGTCGGGCCGGTCGGCGAGGAACCGGGCGAGCCGGCCCGCCTGGCCGCGCAGCCCGGCGGCGGTCCGCGCCGAGACGACGACCGGGACCGGGAAACCGGTCGGCTCCGGCTCCGGTGGGTCGGTCACCGCCCGCTCGGGGGCCGCTTCGAGGATGACGTGCGCGTTGGTGCCGCCGATACCGAAGGACGACACGGCGGCCCGGCGGGGCCGGCCGGTGTCCGGCCAGTCGCGCGCCTCGGTCAGCAGCTCCACCGCGCCCGAGGACCAGTCCACGTTGGCCGACGGGCGGTCGACGTGCAGCGTCCGGGGCAGCACCCCGTGCCGCATCGCCAGCACCATCTTGAGCACGCCCGCGACGCCCGCCGCGGCCTGGGTGTGCCCGATGTTCGACTTCACCGACCCGAGCCACAGTGGCCGGTCGGCCGGCCGGTCCTGGCCGTACGTGGCGAGCAGCGCCTCCGCCTCGATCGGGTCGCCGAGGGTGGTGCCGGTGCCGTGCGCCTCCACGGCGTCCACGTCGGCGGTGCGCAGGCCGGCGTCGGCCAGCGCCCGCAGGATGACCCGCTGCTGCGACGGACCGTTCGGGGCGGTCAGCCCGTTCGACGCGCCGTCCTGGTTCACCGCCGACCCGCGCACCAGGGCGAGCACCTGGTGGCCCCGGCGACGGGCCTCCGACAGCCGCTCCACCAGCAGCAGCCCCACGCCCTCGGACCAGCCGGTGCCGTCCGCGCCGTCGGCGAACGCCTTGCACCGGCCGTCGGGCGCGAGCCCACCCTGCCGGGAGAACTCGACGAACGTCTCGACGGTACCCATCACCATCACGCCCCCGGCCAGGGCCATCGTGCACTCGCCCCGACGCAGCGCCTGCGCCGCCAGGTGCAACGCCACCAGCGAGGAGGAGCAGGCGGTGTCGACGGTGAGGGCCGGACCCTCGAAACCGAACAGGTAGGACACCCGGCCGGAGACGACGCTGCCCGAACTTCCGGTGAGGCGGAAACCCTCGGTGCCGGCCGCCCGCAGGGTGCGGGTGTCGTAGTCGTGGCTGTTGACCCCGACGAAGACGCCGACCTCCTGCCCGGCCAGCGTGGTCGGGTCGATCGCGGCCCGCTCGAACACCTCCCACGAGGTTTCCAGCAGCAGGCGCTGCTGCGGGTCCATCGCCAGCGCCTCGTTCGGGGAGATGCCGAAGAAGGCCGCGTCGAAGCCGGCGGCGTCGTCGAGGAACGCGCCGTGGCGCACGTACGAGGTGCCGGGGTGGTGCGGATCCTCGTGGTAGAGCCCGTCGGTGTCCCACCCCCGGTCGGCGGGGAACTCGGTGACCGCGTCGACCCCGTCGGCCACCACCCGCCACAGGTCCTCCGGGCTGTGCACACCCGCCGGGAAGCGGCAGGCCATCGCCACGATCGCGATCGGCTCGTCGGTCGTCGGGGCGGGGTTCGCGGAGCCGGCCGGGGAGGTCGCCGTCCCGCCGACCAGCCGGGCGCGCAGGTGCCCGGCGAGCGCCACGGGTTTCGGGTAGTCGAAGACCATCGCCGGGGACAGCGTGAGCCCGGTCGCGGTGGCCAGCCGGTTGCGCAGCTCCACCGCGGTCAACGAGTCGAAGCCGGCGTCCTTGAAGCTGCGACCGGGGTGCACGGCGTCCACGCCGGTGTGCCCGAGCACCGCGGCGGCGTGCCCGCGTACCAGGTCGAGCAGCAGCTCGGTCTGCGCGGCCTCGGTGAGTCCGGCGAGGCGCTCGGCCAACGGGACGGCCGCGGCGGCACCGCCGGCCCTCGGCCGGGGCGCCGGGGCCAGCGCGCGCAGCAGCGGCGGCACCGGGTCACCGGCCGCGGCGGCCCGCCGCACGGTGGCCAGGTCGAGCTTCGCCGCGACCAGGGCGTCGGCGACGCCGAGGGCGGCGTCCAGCAGCGCCATCCCCTCGGTGGCGGCCAGCCCGGTCATCCCGGTGCGCCGGTGGCGGCTCAGGTCGGCCGTCCCCAGGTGCCGGGTCATCGCGCTGGCCTGCGCCCAGTAGCCCCAGGCCAGGGAGACGGCGGGCAGGCCGAGCCGGTGCCGCTGCCGGGCGAGCGCGTCCAGGCAGGCGTTGGCGGCGGCGTAGTTGGCCTGCCCCGGGTTGCCCAGGACGCCGGCCGCGGAGGAGAACAGCACGAACGCGGCGAGGTCCAGGTCCCGGGTGAGTTCGTCCAGGTGCCGCGCGGCGTCCAGCTTCGGCCGCAGCACGGTGTCGACCCGTTCCGGGCGCAGCTCGGTGAGCACCCCGTCGTCGAGGACCCCGGCGGTGTGCACCACGGCGGTCAGCGGGTGCTCGGCCGGCACCGTCGCCAGCACGGCCTGGAGCTGTGCCCGGTCCGCCGCGTCGCAGGCGACGATCCGGACCGACGCCCCCAGCGCGGTCAGCTCGTCGTGCAGCTCCGGGGCGTGCCCCCGGCGGCTGAGCAGGAGCAGGTGCCGGACGCCGTGCGCGGTGACCAGGTGGCGGGCGGTGGTGGCACCCAGCGTGCCGGTGCCGCCGGTGACCAGCACGGTGCCGTCGGGGTCGAGCGGGCGGCCCGGCGTCGACCCGTCGGGGGTGAACCGGGCCAGCCGCGGCACCTCGGCGACGCCGGCGCGCACCCGCACCTGCGGCTCGCCGGTGCGCAGCACCGCCGGCAGCGCGGACCGGGACGCGTCGTCGAGGTCGACCAGCACGATCCGGCCCGGGTGTTCCGACTGCGCCGACCGGACCAGGCCCCACACCGCCGCGGCGTCCAGCGCGGTGTGGTCACCGGTCACCACGACCAGCCGGGTGTCGGCCAGGTCCGGTTCGGCGAGCCAGGACTGCAGCAGCGCCAGCGCGGCGTCGAGCGCCGTGCGGGGATCCCCGGTGACCGCCTGGTAGCACAGGACGTCCGGTGGGGTCGCCGCGGCCGTGGCGACGTCCTCACCGGTCGTGACGGCCACGATGTCGACGGCACGGTCCACCGACGGCAGCGGCAGGGCGGCCCACTCGACCCGGAACAGGGCGTCGGGCGGCAGCGTACCGGCGGCGGCGGTGGGCGCGGCGGTGCCGAGGACCGCGTCCACGGTCAGCACGGGTCGTCCGGCGGCGTCGGTCAGCGTCAGCGCGGTCCCCCGCGACGAGGTCGGTCCCGGCCGCACCTGGACGGCGGTGGCCCCCGACGCCAGCAGTGTCACCCCGGTCCACCCGGTCGGCTGTGTGCCCTCGGGCAGCACGCCCCGGACGGCCGCGTCGAGCAGGGCGGGGTGCAGCCCGTAACGCTCGGCGTCGCGTTCCGTCTCCTCGTCCAGGCCGACCTCGGCGGCGACGTCGGGCACCGGGTGGGTCGCCGCCGCGGCGGCGGGCGCGAGGGTGCCGTGCGCGTGGCGGATCCACGGCGCGTCGAACGGGGCGTCCGGTTCCCGGGAGTAGATCTCCACGGACCGCCGTCGGGTGTCGTCGGGTCCACCGACCACGGCCCGGATGTCCCGGCCGCCGCGCGCCGGCAGCAGCACGGGCGCGTCGACGGTCAGCGTGTCGAGGGCGGGGGTGCCGGCCAGGTCACCGAGCCGGACGGCAACCTCGACCAGGGCGGCGTTCGGCACCGGGACGGTGGCCGGTCCGCGCTGCCCGGGCAGCCACGGAAGCGACCGCGACGACCACCGCGAGGTGGCCGCGAACCCGGCCGGACCCGGCAGGCTCACCACCGCGCCGAGCAACGGGTGTTCGGTGGTCGCCTGACCCAGCGAGGTCGCGTCCGTCGCGGTCGGCGTCGACCGCAGCCAGTAGTGCCGGTGGTCGAACGCGTAGGTCGGCAGGTCGACCCCGCCGGGCGGCGGCGGGACCAGCGCGGCCCAGTCGACCGCCACCCCCCGGACGAACAGCTCGGCCATCGAGGTCAGCAGCCGCCGCGGGCCGCCGTCGTCCCGCCGCAGCGTGCCGGTCACCAAAACGTCGGTGTCGGCCACCAGTTCGCTGATCGGCTGGACCAGCACCGGATGGGCGCTCACCTCGACGAAGACGCCGTACCCCTGGTCGACCAGGGCCGCGACGGCCGGACCGAACCGCACCTGGGCACGCAGGTTCCGGTACCAGTACCCGCCGTCGACCACCCCGGCGTCGCGGACCCATCCACCGGTCACGCAGGAGTAGAAGGGCACCACCGGCGTACGGGCCTCGACCGGCGCCAGCACCTCGGCCAGCGTTGCCTCGACGTCCGCCACGTGCCGGGTGTGCGAGGCGTAGTCCACCGCCACCCGCCGTACCCGCACACCCCGGTCCGCCAGCGCCGCCGACGCCTCGTCCAACGCCGTGACCTCACCGGCGATCACCACCGACGACGGGCCGTTGACCGCGGCGACCTCCACCCGGCCCGCCCACGGCGTGAGGTGCGTCGTCACCTCGTCCTCGCCCGCCGCGACGGACGCCATGCCGCCGTGGCCCGACAACGTCGAGGCGATGGCCCGGCTGCGCAGCGCCACCACCCGCGCCGCGTCCTCCAGCGACAACGCACCGGCCACGCAGGCCGCCGCGATCTCGCCCTGCGAGTGGCCCACCACCGCGTCCGGCCGTACCCCCACCGACGACCACACCGCCGCCAGGCCCACCATCACCGCGAACGACGCCGGTTGCAGCACGTCGACCCGCTCGGTCAGCTCCGGGTCGGCGACCCCCCGCAACACGTCCAGCAGGGGCCAGTCGATCCACGGCTCCAGCGCGACCGCGCACTGCTCCACCCGCCGCGCGAAGACCGGTGACGTGTCGAGCAGTTCCCGCCCCATGCCGACCCACTGCGTGCCCTGGCCCGGGAACACCCACACCATCCGGCCCACGGCCTCCGCGACGCCGGTCACCACACCCGCCGCCTGCTCGCCCCGGGACAGCGCGCCCAGCGCGGCCGACGCCCCGGCGACCGAGTCCGCCACCACCACGGCCCGCTCGTCCCACACCGCCCGCTGCGTCACCAGCGCGCCGGCCACCCCGGCCAACGGCACGCCGGAGCGCTCGACGAACGCGGCCAGCCGGCCCGCCTGACCGGCCAGCGCCACCGCGCCGCGCGCCGACACCACCAGCGGCACCACCGGTGGAAGCGCCTCGGCGGAGGCCGGCTCGGCGGAGGCCGGCTCGGCGGAGGCCGGCTCGGCGGAGGCCGGCTCGGCGGAGGCCGGCTCGGCGGAGGCCGGCTCGGCGGAGGCCGGCTCGGCGGGCGCCTCCTCCAGGATCACGTGCGCGTTCGTCCCGCTCACCCCGAACGACGACACCCCGGCCCGGCGGGGCCGACCGACGGCGGTCCACTCCCGGGGCCGGGTCAACAGCTCCACCGCACCGGCGGCCCAGTCCACCCCCACGGCCGGGGCGTCGACGTGCAGCGTCGCCGGCAGCACCCCGTGCCGCAGCGCCTGCACCATCTTGATCACCCCGGCCACCCCGGCCGCCGCCTGGGTGTGCCCGATGTTCGACTTCAGCGACCCCAGCCACAGCGGCCGGTCGGCGTCCCGGCCCTGGCCGTAGGTGGCCAGCAACGCCTGCACCTCGATCGGGTCGCCCAGCGTGGTCCCCGTGCCGTGGCCCTCCACGGCGTCCACCTCGGCCGCCGTCAGGCCGGCGTTGGCCAGTGCCCGGCGGATCACCCGCCGCTGCGCCAGGCCGTTCGGCGCGGTCAGCCCGTTGGACGCGCCGTCCTGGTTCACCGCGCTGCCCCGCACCACGGCCAGCACCCGGTGGCCGCGCTCGCGGGCCACCGACAGCCGCTCCAGGACGAGCACGCCCGCGCCCTCGGCCCAGCCGGTGCCGTCGGCGGCGGCGGCGTACGCCTTGCACCGGCCGTCCGGGGCGAGCGCCCGCTGCCGGGAGAACTCCACGAAGGTGTCGGGGGTCGCCATCACCGTCGCGCCGCCGGCCAGGGCCAGGGAGCACTCGCCCTGGCGCAGCGCCTGGGCGGCGAGGTGCACCGCCACCAACGACGACGAGCAGGCGGTGTCCACGGTGATCGCCGGCCCCTCGAAGCCGAACACGTAGGACACCCGGCCCGACGCCACACTGGCGGCCGACCCGGTGGTGGTGAAGCCCTCCAGCTCCGGCACGTCGGCACCGCTGCCGTAGCCGTGCCCGAAGACACCGGTGAACACGCCGACGTCGGCGCCCCGGTACGCCGACGCGTCGATGCCGGCCCGCTCCAGCGCCTCCCACGAGGTTTCCAGCAGCAGCCGCTGCTGCGGGTCCATGGCCAGCGCCTCACGCGGCGAGATGCCGAAGAACCCCGCGTCGAACATCCCGGCGTCGGGCAGGAAGCCACCGTGCCGGGTGTACGAGGTGCCCGTGCGGTCCGGGTCCGGGTCGAAGAGCCGGTCGAGGTCCCAGCCCCGGTCGGTGGGGAACTCGCTGACCGCGTCGACCCCGGCGGCCACCAGGTCCCACAGCTCCTGCGGTCCGGTCACCCCACCGGGCAACCGGCAGGCCATGCCCACGATGGCGATGGGCTCGTCGGGGTCGGCGACCGGCGTCGGCTCGTCGGCCGTCGGATCGACGCCCAGGATCCCGGCCCGCAGCCGGTCGGCCAGTGCCCGTGCCGTCGGGTGGTCGAAGACCACACTGGTGGGCAGCGGCAGCCCGGTGTCCGCCGTCAACCGGTTGCGCAGCTCGACGATGGCCAACGAGGTGAACCCCAGGTCACGCAACGCCCGGTCCGCCGGGACCGACCCGGGTCCGGGCTGGCCGGTCACCGCGGCGGCCCGGGTCCGCACCAGGTCGGTCAGCAGGGCGAGCTGAGCGGGTTCGTCGAGGGCCGACAGCCGCCGCCGCAGGGTCGCCGTGACGGCGGGATCGGGCTCGGTGAGGGTGGTCAGCGCGTCGTGGTGTTCGGTCGCCGCGTACACCACCCGGCCGGGCTGGTCGGCCAGCAGCCGCCGCTGCACCTTGCCGGAGGCGGTCCGGGGGATCCGGATGACCTCGCGGACCTCGGCGGGCACCTTGTAGGCGGAGAGCTGCTCGCGGCACCGGGCCAGCAGGGCCTGGACGTCGAACCCGGTCCCGTCGGGGATCACGTAGGCGACCGGCACCTCGCCGAGCGTGTCGTGCGGTACGCCCGCCACGGCGACGTCGGCGATCCCGGGGACGGTCCGCAGCACCGCCTCCACCTCGGTGGGGTGGATGTTCTCCCCACCGCGGATGATCAGCTCCTTGCGCCGGCCGCAGATGGTGAAGTACCCGTCGTCGTCCCGGCGGGCCAGGTCACCGGTGCGGAACCAGCCGTCGCGCAGCGCCTCGGCGGTCGCCTCCGGGCTGTCGTGGTAGCCGACCATGACGTTCGGCCCCTGGACCCACACCTCCCCCTCGGCCCCGGCGGGCAGGTCCAGCCCGGTGTCGGGGTCGACGACGCGCACCCCGACGCCGGGCACGGGCAGGCCGCAGGATCCGTCGACCCGCCGGCCGTCGGGCGGGTTGATGGTGATCGCCCCGCACGTCTCGGTGCTGCCGTACGCGTCGACCAGCGGCACCCCGAAGGTCTCCTCGAACTCCCGGCGCAGCCCGGCCCCGAGGACCGCGCCCCCGGCCAGGCCGATCCGCAGGCTGGGTGCCGTGAAGCCGTGCTGCCGGGCCGCCGTCACCAGGTGCTGGTAGGTGGTGGGCACGCCGGCCAGGAAGGTCGACTCCTGCTGCCGGAGCATCCGGAGCACGTCCGGCGCGGAGCTGCCGTCCATGATCCGGGCGGTGGCCCCGACCACGGTGACGGACAGCACGCAGGCGATGTGCGAGAGGCTGTGGAACAGCGGGAGCGGCCAGAGCACCCGGTCCCGGTCGGTCAGCCCGGGGATCGGCACGTAGCAGGAGGCGACCGACCAGAGGCAGTTGCGCTGCGTCGACAGCACGCCCTTGGGGCGACCGGTCGTCCCCGACGTGTAGAACATCCAGGCCACGTCGTCGAGGCCGAGGGCGTCGCCGGCCGGCTGGTCCGGTTCGGTGTCGGCGAGCGCGTCGTAGGACAGCATGCCGGCCGGCACGTCCACGCCGGTCACCAGCACCGTCAGGTGCGGCATCGACCGGAGCCGCCCGGCCAGGGCGGCGTCGGTGACGACCACCGTGGCGCCGCTGTCGGACAGCAGGTACTCCAGCTCGGCCTGGGCCGAGGCGGGGTTGAGCGGCACCCCGACGCCGCCGGCCCGCACGATCGCGAGGTAGCTCTCCACCGTGGCCACCGACTGACGCAACCAGATGGCCACCCGGTCGCCGGTGCGGACGCCGAGGCCCGCCAGGTGTCCGGCGAGCCGCCGGGTCCGCGCCTCGAGTTCGCGGTACGTCACCGCCCGCCGGTCGTCCTCGAAGGCCACCTTGCCGGGGAACCGGGCCGCGTTCTCCTGGAGCGTGACGGGCAGAGGCCTGATGAGGTCGGTGCGCACGGCGTCGCAGGTCCTTTCGAGGATTAGCGGAGCGGGACGCTCACCAACGGACGGGGAGGTGCTGCACCGCGAAGACGGATCCCTGCAGGCGCAGCGGCACCTCGTCGGCCGGGATGGCCAGGCTCAGGTCGGGGAAGGCCGCCAGCAGCGCCGACAGTCCGGTACGCAGTTCGACGCGGGCGAGGTTCTGACCGAGGCACTGGTGGATGCCGAAGCCGAACGCCACGTGCCCCGAGGTCTCCCGGTCGATGTCCAGCTTCGCGGGGCACGGGAACTTGGCCGGGTCGCGGTTGGCCGCCGGCAACGACACCGTGACGGTGTCCCCCTTGCGGATCAGCTCGCCGTGCAGCTTGAGGTCCTCCAACGCGGTGCGGTAGGTGTGGTACTGGTTCACGGTGAGGTAGCGCAGGAGCTCCTCGATCGTGGCGTCGAGCCGCCCGGGTTCCGCCCGGAGCAGGGCCAGCTGTTCCGGGTGGTGCAGCAGGGCGAACACGCCGACGGCCAGCGCGCTCTCGGTGGTCTCGTAGCCCGCGAACAGCAGCAGCGTGATGATGTTGCGCACCTCTTCCCCGGTCAGCTCCCGGTCGGCGACCAGGGTGCTGATCAGGTCCTCCCGGGGCTGCCGGCGACGTCGCTCGACGACCTCGTCGAAGAACGCCCCCGCCTCGGCGTACGCGGCGGCGGCCTCCGCCGGGTCGGCCTCCGCATCGTGCAGCAGGATCACCGCGTTCAGGTAGCGGTCGCGTTCCTCGTACGGCAGGCCGACCAGCTCGGCCAGCACCCGCAGCACCAACGGCTGGGCGAAGGTCTTGACCAGGTCGGCGGGTGCCCCGTGCGCCCGCATGACCTCGATCTGTTCGGCGGCGACGGCCTCGACGTGCGGCGTCAACCGGTTCGTCCGGCGGACGGTGAACTCGCCGGTCAGCAGCCGGCGGTAGCGGGTGTGCTCCGGGGGGTCCATGTGGATGAACATCCCGGGGATCAACGGGTGGGTCGGGATCACCTGCCCCTGGTGGGTCACCGGGAAGTGCCCGACCTCGCAGCTGTGGCTGAAGCGTGGGTCGCTGAGGACCTCCCGCACCAGTTCGTAGCTGGAGACGATCCAGCCGACGTGCCCGTCGGGGTAGCGCATCCGGGCGAGCGGACGCTGCTCCCGCAGTTCGTCGAAGATCGCCGGTGGATCGAACTTGTCGGTCCGCGCCCACGGCACTTCGAAGGAAATGGGGTCGGTCATGGATTCCTTCTCCCTCGGAAAATGGTGGGTGGGCGGTGTGCTATTCGGCGATCTTCGTGCGGCCGGTCCAGCGGAAGACCGCCACCTCGGCCCCGTTCACCGTTTGGTACTCGCCCTCGTGGACGAAATGCTCGTAACCGGCCCCGTGCCGGATCTTGAGTATTTGCCCCAGCGCCGACTCGGGGACGCTGCGGTGCGCCGACGACAAGTCGACCGGTCCGCCGCTGAGGACGACTTCCACCTGCGTGACACTCATCTGATCTCCCACTTTCGCCGGGTCGTTCCGCCTGGAACCTGGGCGCGCGATTCCCGCACCGACAAGGTCGGCGCCATTCTCACGAAACGTGATCGACAGGTCCGGTTCCAGGTTTCGGCCGGGCCGATGTCGTCATCCGATGTCGACGGGCTGCCTGGTGCGTAGTGATTCGTAGGCGGCCTGGATGATGCGCTGCGTGCGGAGCCCGACCTCGCCGTCGGGGCCGGTCCCCTTACCGGTGTCGACCGTGTCGAGGAATTCCCGGAGCATCAGCGGATTCCGGTCCTCCCCGCCCGGCTCCCGCCGTTCACCGCCGGTGGCGGCGTCGAAGCCGCCGAGCAGCCGGGGGGCGGCGTCGTACTCCACACTGGCCCGGTCCCCGATCAGGGTCAGGCTGGGTCCGGCCGCCGCCTGGCTCCCGCTGCAGTCGAGGGTGGCGACCACCCCGTTGCGGTACGTGACGGTGAGCACCGCGGCGCTCTCCACGCCCTGGCCGCCACCGGACACGTCGTTCGCCTGTGCGTAGACCTGCTCGGCCGGTACCCCGCCGAGCACCATGTCCACCAGGTCGAGCAGGTACGGGGCGTTGGCGGCGAGGGCTCCGACGGTCGTGTCGGCCGCCAGCGGAGTGTGGTGCACGCCGTGGATGGTGGTCAGGGTGCCGACCGCGCCGTCGGCGATCCCCCGGCGGACGGCCGCGAACGCCTCGCCGTAGCAGGCCGGGGACGCGAGGGTGAGCCGGACGCCCGCCATGTCGCAGGCGTCCACCATCTCCTTGACGTCCCGCTCGCTGAGCGCCAGCGGCTGTTCGCACAGCACGAACGCCTCCGCCTCGGCCATCCGTTCGACGATCTCCCGACGGCGGTCGACGGCGCTGGTGACCACGACGGCGTTCGGCCGCCAGGGCAGCACCTCGTCCCAGTCGTCGAGGTAGGGCACCCCGAGTTCCCCGGCGAGGTCGCGGGCCCGCGCCTGGTCGTCGGGCGCACCGTCGGGGTCGGCGATGAGCAGCTCGACGTCGGGCAGGTCGTGCAGCAGCCGGGCGTAGACCTCGGCGCGCTCGTGCGCGAGGGACAGGACGGCGACTCTCATGCGGCTCCCTTCACAGGCAGTTCCACGGCACGGCCGGTCCAGGCGGACTCCGCCGCAGCCTGGGTGATACGGACCGCGGCCAGCGCGTCCCGGGCACCCAGTCGCGGTTCGGGGCCACCCAGGAAGGCCTGGGCGAACTCACGCATCTCGGTGGCGAACACCGATGTCCCGGCGTAGCCGAAGCCACCGGCCTCGCCGTCGGCCACCCGGACCTCCTGGGGCCACTCGGAGTCGTAGCTCACGCTGCCGCCGGTGCCCGAGACGTGGAACGCCACCCGGACGGGGGGCTTCGGCGTGGCCGTCCACCGGCTCACGACCTGGCTGAGCGCGCCGCTGGCATGGGTGAGCACGACGGTTCCGGTCGCCACCTGTCCCTGCGGGGCGGGTGCGGCGATCTCACCCTGGTAGCGGGCGTACACCCGGACGACCTCACCGAACACCCAGTACGCCAGGTCCGCGCCGTGCAGGAGCTGGTCGGTCAGGATTCCACCGGACCGGGCCGGCACCGACGCCGTCCAGGGCCTCGGGTGGTACGCGGAGAACTGGAACCGGGCGACCGTGCCCCGGCCGATGCCCCCGGAGGACACCACGTCGTACAGCCGGGCGAACGCCGGGGCGAACCGCACGTCGTGGGCGGGGTAGAGACGTACCCCGGCGCGCTCCGACGCGTCGACGATCTCCTCGGCCTCGGCGGTGGTGGCGGCCAGCGGCTTCTCGCACACCACGCCCACGCCACGGGCCATCGCGGCCAGGGCGATGTCGCGGTGGGTGCCGGTCGGGGTGCAGATGTCCACGGCGTCCGCGCCGTCCAGCGCCTCGTCCAGCGAGTCGACGGCCCGCGCCCCGAACTCGCGCGCCAGCTCGGCGGCCCGGCCGTCGTGGGAGTACACCCGGACAGCCGCCCCGGCGCCGATCCACGCGTCCAGATGGAAGCGGGCGATGAGGCCCGCACCGATCAGAGCCACCTCAAGCTGTCGCATGGCAAGTCCAGACCTTCCTCCCGCTGCCGGACCCACGGAACTCACAGGCACGGATCTATGCCTGGTTAGACTCGCCCACCGCGCTGGTCAGGGGCCATAACCAACGTGGGTAGTTCGGTCCGGTGACCGTTTCGCCGGTTTCGTCCCGACGGTGTCACCGCCCTGGAAAGCGGCCCCGGACCAGCCCGCCCCGGGAATCCCCGGGGCGGTCGTCGCCGCACCCGGGCGGACACGACGGCGGGCGGCACGCGTTCGCGTGCCGCCCGCCGTCGAGCGACCGGTCGCGGACCGGCCGGGGTGGCGACCGTCCTCGCACCGGACCGGCGGCCGGACGTGCCGGCCGCCGCAGGGACCTACCGGACGACCAGGTTCAGCGGGTTGGAGATGCCGACGCCCCCGTGGGCGTCGTAGACCCGGACGGTGTAGACCGACGACGTGGCGGCCGCCAGGTCCACCGTGAACTGGTAGCGCTGCCCGCTGTTGGTCGCCGTCGTGGCCACCCGGGTCGCGCCGAGGTACAGCTCGGCCCGGTTGATCACGTCTGCGGGGTCGGCGTCGGTGGCGTCGGCCACCAGCGTGACCGTCGTCGGTTCGAGGAAGTACGTCTGCCCACCGGGGATGCTCAGCGCCACCGCCGGGGGCGTGTTGCCGCCGGTGGACGGGGGCGTCACCACCGTGATCAGCCGGGGCGGCGCCCCGCCGGACAGCGACTGGTCGGTGCCGGCGGAGACGTTCAGCACGAAGGTGGTGCTGGTCCCGGGCGCACCGACCGGCGCGGTCCACTGCGCCTCGTACCGGTCACCGGCCGTCCTGACCCCCGGTGCCACCGTGACGCCGTTCACCCGGAACGACACCGAGGTGATGCTGTGGCCGCCGCCCACCGTCGCGGTCGCCGCCAGCGGGACCGGACCCGGCGCGGTGTAGACCGCACCGGCGGCCGGGCTGAGCCACGTGACGATCGCCGGGTAGTCGGCGACCGGCGGCGTCGGCGTCGGCGTCCGGGTCGGCGTCACACTGGGCTGGACGCCGCCGGTGCAGGCGACCCCGTTGAGGGTGAACGCGGCGGGCACCGGGTTGCTGCCGAACCAGCTGCCGACGAAGCCGATGTTCACCGTGCCGTTGGTGCCCAGTTTCGCGTTCCAGCCCAGGTTGGTCGCGCTGACCTCCCGGCCCGTCTGGCTCCAGGTGGCGCTCCAGGTCTGCCCGAGCAGCTGGTCGACGGCGGGGAAGGCGAACCGCAGCGTCCATCCGTCGACGGGTTCGCCCAGGTTGGTGACCGCGATGTCGGTGCTGAAGCCACCGGTCCACTGGCTGCTGACGACGTAGTTCACCCGGCAGCCGGCCGCCGCGCTGGCCGCGCCGGCATGCGTGCCCACGGCGACCAGCCCGGTCACGGCGACGACGGCGGCCATGACGACGGCCGTCAGCGATTTCCTCATGACACACCCCGCCCAGATAATATCGTTAAACGTCAATATTAAAGATGACTGTCCTGCGGTGTGACCTTCCTGTCAAGGCACCACCGGCAGTCCTGCCGGCGGCAGGACTGCCGGTGCCCGCCCGGGTCCACCACCCCCGCGCACCCGGGCGGAGCGCCTCAGCCGCCCACGACCGGCGGACCCGTGGTGACCTTCCGCAGGTAACGCAGGCCGTCCGTGGCGAGCCGGTCCTGCGACGGGGCCAACGGACGCCAGATGGCCGCGGCGGTCGCGATGGTCTCGTTCTCCGCCGTGAACGACTCGATGCAGACCGCACCCCGGTAGCCGGTCTCCCCCAGCACGGCGAAGAAGCGCGGCCAGTCGAAGTGGTCCGCCCCGGGTGCCCCCCGGTGGGTGCCGCTGACCTGGACGTGCTTGATGTGCGGTCCGGCGGCGGCGAGCGCCGCGTACGGATCGGACTCCTCGATGTTCATGTGATACGTGTCGATCATGATGCCGACGCTGGCCGGCAGCCCGTCGATCAGCTCGACCGTCTGCGCGACGGTGTTGACCACGCTCGTCTCGTAGCGGTTCAGCGCCTCGACCCCGATGCTGACGCCCTGCTCGCCGGCCTGCTCGGCCACCGGGGTCAACGCCCGGCGGAACTCCGCGTAGCAGGCCGCCCGCGCCGACGGCGACATCCGCCAGGTACGGCCGACCGAGGCGTACACCGGGCCGCCGACGCAGGGGGCGCCGACGGCCGCCGCGGCCGCCACGCACCCGCCGAGGTACGCCACGGTCGACGCCACCACCTCCGGCGCGGCGTCCACCAGGTCCCGCCCCGGCGGGGTGACCGCGCAGACACCGGCCGCGGCCAGGCCGTGCGCGGCCAACAGGTCCCGGGTACGGACCGGATCCCAGTCGCCGGGCTGTTCGATCGGCAGTTCGACCGCGTCGAAGCCGAACGACGCGATCCGCGGGACCAGCTCGGCGAGGGCCTCGTCGTCGACGGGCGAGGCCCACACCCAGGGGTTGACGCCGATGGCGTACACCGGGCCTACTTCCAGCGCTGCGGGTAACCGGGCAGGTCGGTGCAGCCGCACATCGCGTAGTGCAGCGGCGGCATGTCCGCGTCGAGGTACCGGTCCAGGTTGTCCTGGGTGATGGTCGGCTGGGGCAGCTTCCACGGGTTGGACACCGGCTGACCGTCGAGGATCCGCAGCGCGGCGATGATCGGCGTGCGCCACTGGTAGGTCGGGTAGGTCGGCGCGATCGCGGTGAGCTTCTTGTCCTTCCAGATCTTCAGGAAGTCGAGCTGGTCCTCGCCGTTGATCGGCGGCACCGGCTTGCCCGCGTCCTGGAACGCCTCGACCGCCGCGACGGCCACCGCACCGGCGTCCATCCAGACGCCGTCGATGGTGCCGTACCGCTGGATGTAGTCGTCGACGATCTTCTTGGTCTTGGCCGGGTCGCCGTCGGTGAACTCGACCCCCACCACGTCCACCTTCGCCTTGTCGAACGCCACCTTCGCCGCCGACCAGCGGGTCTCCAGGACGTCGACGCCGGGCAGGATCCGCAGGGCGAGGAGCTTGCCGCCGGGCTTCATCTGCTGGCTGACGAACTCGGCCCCGACGTGACCGAAGCCGTAGCCGCCGATCGGGTTGATGAACGTCACCGGGCACTTCGTGTTGACCCCCCGGTCGAACACGACCACCGGCAGCCCGGCCTTGCAGGCCGCCTCGACGGCCGGGGTGAGGGTGGCGGTGGTGTTCGGCGAGACGATGAGCGCGTCGCAGCCCTTGCCGAGCAGGTCGTTGATGTCGGCGATCTGCTTCTGGTCCTTGCCCTCGGCGTCGACGTGCACGAACTCCTTGATGCGGCTCTTCTGGGCCGCCACCTCGGCCTGCATGGTCTTGAACCCGACCTGCCGCCAGGGGTTGTTCAGCGCCGCGTTGGAGAAACAGATCTTGTGCGGCCCGGCCTTCCTGAACGTGGCGGTCTCCACCATGCTCGGGTTGAGCACCTGCTCCCACGGCCGGTCCGCCGCACCGGTCGGGGTGGCCCCGAGCAGGGCCAGCTCGGCGTCGTAGTCGGCCTGCACGAAGAACTTCGACTGTTCCCCGGTGCCCGCCCCGGCGGAGGCGGAGGAGGAGGGACTCCCCGCCGGCCCCGCGCCCGGTTCGTCGGTGGCGCAGGCGGTGAGGGACAGCAGGGTGACGGCGGCCAGGGCCGTCATGGAGCGTCGCACTATGGTCTCCCCTTATCGTGACGAAGGACGGGTTGCCGAGACCGCCACGGCGAGCAGGATGATCGCGCCCTGGACGGTGGATCTGAGAGCGCCGGAGACGCCGTAGAAGTTCATGAGGGCGAACAGCAGTTCCAGGGTCAGCGCGCCGAGCATCGCGCCGACCACCGAGCCTCGGCCGCCGCCCAGCACCACCCCGCCGAGGACGACCGCGGTGATCGCGCCGAACTCCAGGCCCGCGCCGGCCTGGAACGACACCCCGCTGTAGCCGCCCAGCAGGATCGCCGCCACGGCCGCCGCCAGCCCGCTGAGGACGAAGGCGACGGTCCGGGTACGCCAGACCCGTACCCCGCTCAGTTGCGCGGTGCGCGGGTTGTCGCCGACGGCGAGCAGCGTCCGGCCGAAGTCGGACCGCATCAGCACCACCGCGAGCGCCGCGAGGACCACCAGCACCAGCAGCGCGTACGGCAGCCGGCCGAGCACCGGCACGTCCTCGACGGCCCGCCGGCCGAACCGCCGGAACTCCTCGGGGAGCCCGCCCTTCGGAGCGCCGTCGGACCACAGGTAGACCGCGCCGACCAGGATCAGGTACATGCCGAGGGTGGTGATGAACGACGGCACCCGTAGGCGTGTGGTGATCAGCCCGTTGACCAGCCCCACCAACGCGCCGAAGGCGAGCAGGAGCAGCACCACCGGCCAGGTGCGGGCCGGATCGTCGTCGATCAGCCGGGCCGCGACGACCACCTGCGCGGTGACCAGCGACCCCACCGAGAGGTCGAACTCGCCGGAGACGATCACGAAGTACTGACCGGCGGCGAGCAGGATGACCGGCGCGGACCGGCCGAGGAAGGACATCAACGACGGGGGGTCGAGGAAGTCGGGCTGCCGGATGCCGACGAGCACCAGCAGCACCACGAGGATCACCACGATCGGCAGCACCCCGCCGGGGCGGAACCGGGCCCGGAGCTGGGGCGCCGGGCGACGCTGGACGAGCTGCATGGCTAGGCCGCCGCCTTTCGCAGAGCCCGACGGGCGTAGACGGCGACCGCGGCGATGATGATGACGCCCCTGATCACCTGCTTGAAGAACGCGTCCACCTCGAGCTGGTTGAAGATCGCGTCGATACTGGCGAGCAGCAGCACCCCGCCGACCGTGCCGACGACGCCGCCACGCCCACCGGCGAGCGCGGTGCCGCCGATCACCACCGCGGCGATCGACTCCAGGTCGTAGAGCCCCTCGGTGCCCACCCGGGGCGCTCCCGACCCGAGCCGGCTGGCCAGGTAGATCCCGGCGAGCCCGGCGCACAGCGAGCACAGCACGTGCGCGGTGACCAGGACCCGGTCGTTGCGGACGCCGGAGAGCCGGGCCACCTCCGGATCGCCGCCGACGGCGACCAGGTGGTGACCGAAGCGGGTCCGGGAGAGCGCGAACCAGGCCGCCCCGGTCACCGCCAGCAGCAGCAGGAACGACACCGGCACCGGGCCGACCCGCTGGTAGCCGAGGGACTGCACGAGGCCGGGTGAGGTGCTGCCGGCCGGGCCGTCGTAGTTGCTGTCGAGGTACCCCTTGAGCAGCAGCCCGACGCCGAGGGTCGCGATGAACGCGTTGATCCGCAGTCTGGTCACGAGCAGCCCGTTGAGCAGCCCGACGGCGGCGCTGACCGCGAGCGCGAGGCCGACCGCCGGCAGCAGCGCGCCGTCGCTGCCGTTCATCGTCTCGGCCGCGACGAGGGTGCTGAGACTGATCACGTACGCCACGGAAAGGTCGAGCGAGCCGCCGAGGATGACCAGGCTCTGGCCGACGGCGACGAGCCCGAGACCGGCGGCGACGTGCAGCAGGCTCACCGTTGTCGACTGGTTGAACAACTGCCCGCCGTCGGCCAGGACGACCAGCCAACCGACCGCGAGGGTGAGAGCCAGGGCCACGAACACGCCCGGCACGGCCCGTCGGGCCGGTAACAGCGACAACGACAGGCCACTCACCGTTTCAACTCCGTTCGCGACTGCGGGGCTCGCAACACCGGCTCACTCCTCGCACTCACCGGACCGCCGCCGTTCGCGACTGCGGGGCTCGCAACACCGGCTCACTCCTCGCACTCACCGGACCGCCGCCGTTCGCGACTGCGGGGCTCGCAACACCGGCTCACTCCTCGCACTCACCGGGCCACCTCCGGGACGTGGCCGACGGCCAGGGCCACCACGTCCTCCTCGGTCGCGCCGGCGGGTAGTTCGCCGGCGATCAGTCCGTCGCGCATGACGACGATCCGGTCGCTCATGCCCAGCAGCTCCGGGAGGTCGGACGAGATCATCAACACGGCCGCGCCGTCACGGGCCAGCCGTCGGACGAGGTCGTGGATGGCCGACTTCGCTCCCACGTCGATGCCCCGGGTGGGCTCGTCGAAGAGCAGGACCCGCGGGTCGAGGGCGAGCCACCGGGCCAGCACGACCTTCTGCTGGTTGCCGCCCGACAGGAAACGGATCTCCTGGTCGTCACCGGCGGCCCGGACCTCGACGGCGGCGAGCAGGTCCCGGATCCGGGCGGTACGGGCGGCGCGACCGGAGCGGGTGGCGAAGACGGCCCGGCTGGCGAGCAGCGCGTTGTCGAGCACCGACTGGCGGGGCACGATCCCCTCGCCCTTGCGGTCCTCGGTGACGTACGCGATGCCGGCCCGCATCGCGGTGCGGGGTGAGCGCAGCCGGACCGGTCCGCCGTCCAGTGTCACGTCGCCGGTGGTGAACGGGGCGACGCCGAAGAGGGCGCGGGCCAACGCGGACCGCCCGGAGCCCTGGAGGCCACCGACGCCGAGCACCTCACCGGCCCGCAGTTCCAGGTCGATCCCGCGCAGCTTCCGGTTTCCCGCACCCCGGACGGTGAGCCGGACCGGGCCACGGTCGGCGGGGCCGGCGCGCTCCGGGTAGTAGCTGGACAGCTCCCGACCGACCATGTGCCGTACCAGTTCGTCGGTGGTGGTACCGGCGGTGTCCACGGTGGTGACCCGGCGGCCGTCCTTGAGGACCGTGATCCGTCCGGACAGGTCGAAGACCTCGGTGAGCCGGTGCGAGACGTACAGCACGCCGATGCCGCGGTGCTGGAGCCGGCGTACCAGCCCGTAGAGCAGTTCGACCTCGTGGTCGGCCAGGGCCGCGGTCGGCTCGTCCATGATGAGCAGCCGGGCGTCCAGGGCGAGCGCCTTGGCGATCTCGACGACCTGCTGCTGGGCGACGCCGAGCTGACCCACCCGGGCATCGGCGGCGAGGGTGGTCTCCCCGATCGAGGCGAGCAGCCGGTCGGTGCGCTCACGCATCGCGCGCCGGTCGACCAGCCCCCGGCGCACCGGCTCGTGTCCCAGGTAGACGTTCTCGGCGACGGTGCGCTCGGGCAGCAGGTTGAACTCCTGGTGGATGATCCCGACCCCGGCCCGTTGGGCGTCGCGCGGCCCACGGAAGACGCACGGTCGACCGGCGATCTCGACGGTGCCCTCGTCCGGGGCGTACCCGCCGGAGACGATCTTCATCAGGGTGGACTTCCCGGCGCCGTTCTCACCGACGACGGCGTGCACCTCACCGGGCGCGACGTCGAGGTCGACACCGTCGAGGACGCGCACCCCGAGGAAGGACTTGCCGATGCCCCGAAGGGTGAGCAGCGACGTCGGCGGTGCGTCTGGCATTCCGAAAGCCCTCACAGAAAGTAGTCATGGTGCTGGTTTGCCCCCGGGGTCCGACCCGGCCGGGGAGCCCGCCGGGGGGACTTTCGCCACCTGCAACAAACTCTTACGTCGCGCCGACGCAAACTTTCCTTGACATCGACGAAACATCACACGTATGAAGATAGATGTTTCGATGCCTGTCCACAATCCTCCGGCTGACGCAATTCCCAGCACACCCCCAGCCGGTCGGCACCGGCGCCGCGCCGACGGGGCGACGGACGACCACCGCCGACCCGTCGAAACATCGAACCTCTGCCCATCCATTGACAGTTGTCGATGACTGAACGATCCTGACCTCGCGGCCCACGGGACGAGAACACCATCCACGTCACTCTCAGTGACGCTTTGCGGGGCTGACGGCCGTTACGGCGGACGGCACGACGACCCGAGCAGCACACCCGTGCCCCGTCGTGCGCCCAGGCACCACCTGCGCGCCGACGGACCCACGGTCGCCAGGAGTTGCCCGCCGAAAACGAGGAGACGGCATGCGTCGTACCACACTGCTCATCGCCATGATCGCCGGCCTGTTGATGTCTCTCGGCCTCGCCCCACCCGCGTCGGCGGCCCCGGCCTTCCGCGCCCTGCTGTTCACCAAGACGGTCGGCTACCGGCACGACTCGATCCCCGCCGGGATCAGCATGTTCCAGCAGCAGGCGGCGGCCAACAACTTCGAGCTGGTACAGACCGAGGACTCCAGCGTCTTCACGGCAGCCAACCTCGCCACCTTCGACGTGATCATCATGTTCCAGACCTCCGGCATGGTCTGGACCTCGGCCGCCCAACGGCAGGCCGTGGAGGGCTACCTGGCCAGCGGCAAGGGCATCGTCGGCATCCACAACGCCCTGGACATGGGCATCGAGGGCGAGTACCCCTGGTGGGACCAGACCCTCAACGGCGGCGCCCACATGCCCGAGCACTCCCCCGGCGTGCTCCCCGGCACCGCCATCGTCGCCGACAAGCAGCACCCGTCGACGACCGGCCTGCCGGACCGCTGGAACCGCAGCGAGGAGTGGTACAACTTCGACAGCAACCCGCGCGGCAACGTGCACGTGCTGGTGACCGCGGACGAGCGCACCTACAACCCGGGCTCCCGGGCGATGGGTCCGGACCACCCGATCTCCTGGTGCCGCAGCGCCGCCGGTGGACGGGTGTGGGCCACCGCGATGGGCCACGCGATCGACTCGTACAGCGAGACGAACTTCCGCAACCACGTGCTCGGCGGCGTGAAGTGGGCCGCCGGGAACCTGCCCGGTGACTGCGGCGGCACCGTGTGGGGCAACTTCGAGAAGCGCACCCTGGACGACAACACGGTCGACCCGATGGCGCTGAACGTGCTGCCCGACGGCCGGGTCATGTACGTCCAGCGCGGCGGCCAGGTCAAGATCTTCAAGCCGACCACCAACAGCACCGTCACCGCCGCCACGCTGAGCGTCTACACCGGCGGCGAGGACGGTCTCACCGGCATGGCGATCGACCCGAACTTCGCCACCAACGGGTACGTGTACCTGTACCACTCACCGGCGAGCAGCAGCACCGACGTCAACCGCGTCTCCCGCTACACGCTCACCGGGGACACCCTCAACCTCTCCACCGAGGCCCGGATCATCGACATCCCGGCCTACCGTGACCGCACCTTCCCCGAGCCCGGCCACACCGGTGGCTACCTCGACTTCGGCCCGGACGGGAACCTCTACATCGGCACCGGCGACGACACGCCGCCCAACCTCGACCCCAACTGGCAGGGCTACGCGCCGCTGGACTGGCGGCCCGGCAAGTCCAACCTGGACGCCGCCCGCAGCGCCGGCAACACCAACGACCTGCGCGGCAAGCTGCTGCGGATCCGTCCGTCGGCCAGCGGCGGCTACACCGTCCCGACCGGCAACCTCTACCCCCAGGGCACGGCGCAGACCCGGCCCGAGATCTACGCGATGGGCTTCCGCAACCCGTTCCGCTTCTCGATCGACCCGAGCAACGGCTGGGTCTACCTGGCCGACTACGGACCGGACCGCAACCCGCCCACCACCAACCGTGGCCCCGAGGGCCTGGTCGAGCTCAACGTGATCAAGTCGCCCGGCAACTACGGGTGGCCGTTCTGCCACGGCAACAACCAGCCGTACGCGCCGTTCAACCCGGACACCGGCGTCGTCGGCGCCAAGTTCAACTGCAACGCCCCGGTCAACAACTCGCCCAACAACACCGGCCTGACCAGCCTGCAGCCGGTCGTCGCACCGAACATGTGGTACGGCTACGGCACCTCGACGACCTTCCCGGAACTCGGCTCCGGGGGCTCCGGCCCGATGGGCGGACCGGTCTACCGGTACGACCCGGCGAACCCGTCGGCCACCAAGTTCCCGCCCTACTACGACGGCGTGCACTTCTTCTACGAGTGGTCCCGCAGCTACATCAAGGAGGTGCACTTCGACTCCGCGACGGCGGTGACCCGCACCAACACGTTCCTGCCCGGCGGACGGTTCAACAAGCCGATGGACCTGGAGTTCGGCAAGGACGGCTCGCTCTACGTGCTGGAGTGGGGCACCAACTTCGGTGGCGGCAACAGCGACTCCGGGCTCTACCGGATCGACTACATCCAGGGTGGCCGGTCGCCCATCGCCAAGGCCGTCGGAACGCCCACCAGCGGTCTGGCCCCGCTGAACGTCCAGTTCAGCAGCGCCGGCACGGCCGACCCGGACCCGGGCAACACGCTCAGCTACCAGTGGACGTTCGGGGACGGCACCACCTCGACGGCGGCCAACCCGTCGCACGTCTACACCACCAACGGCAACTACACGGCGCAGTTGAAGGTCACCGACAACACCGGCAAGACGGGCTTCGCCAACGTCCAGATCACCGTGGGCAACTCCGCGCCGGTGGTCACCATCACCACACCGGCCAGCGGCGGCATGCTCACCTTCGGTGACAAGGTGTCGTACCAGATCACCGTCACCGATCCGGACGGCGGCACGGTCGACTGCAGCAAGGTGGTCCTCAACCCGGCGCTGGGCCACGACGACCACGCGCACGAGACCACCGAGTACCCGGGCTGCTCCGGCACCATCTCCACCGACCTGCTCGGCGGGCACCCGGACGGCGCCAACCTGTTCTACGTGCTCAACGCGCGCTACACCGACAACGGTGGCCCGGGCGGCTCGTCCCCGCTGACCGGCACCGCGCAGGCGATCCTCCAGCCGAAGCACAAGCAGGCCGAGTACTTCAGCAGCCAGTCCGGCATCCGGGTGGTCGACGAGGCCGGCGCGGAGAGCACCAAGCGGGTCGGCGACATCTCCAACAACGACTGGATCGCGTTCACCCCGATGAGCCTGGCGGGCATCTCGACGGTCAGCTACCGGCTGTCGTCGCCCTCCGGTGGCGGCACGATCGAGCTGCGGGCCGGCTCGCCGACCGGCACCCTGCTGGCCACCACCCCGGTGCCCAGCACCGGCGGCTGGAACAACTACCAGTCCACCGCACCGGTGAGCGTGGCCGCGCTGGCCGGTACGCAGACGCTCTACATGGTGTTCAAGGGCAGCACGAACAACTGGTTCGACCTCGACTCGCACACCTTCGGCGGGAACGGTGTCGGCACGCCCGGCACCGGCACCGGCACCGGCGTGGCGGGGAAGACCTGGACGCTCACCGCCCTGCACAGCGGGAAGCTGATGGACGTCAGCGGCGTCTCCACCGCCGACGGCGCGCAGCTCACCCAGTGGGCGGCCACCGGTGGCAACAACCAGAAGTGGCAGGCGGTGGACGCCGGCAACGGCGCGGTCTACCTGAAGGCGGTGCACAGCAACAAGTGCGCCGAGGTGATCGGCGGTTCCACCACGGCGGGGGCGTTCCTCCAGCAGGCCACCTGCAACAACGGCAACCAGCAGAAGTTCACCGCGACGGCGACCACGACCGCCGGGGTCTACACGGTGCGCAACGTGCAGAGCGGGCTCTGTCTGGACGTCAACGGTGCCGCCACCAACGACGGTGCGCGGCTGTTGCAGTGGACCTGCCACAGCGCGACCAACCAGCAGTGGCGGTTCACCCAGGTGTGACGCCCCACCCGTCGCCGCCGTGGCGACGGTAGGCCGGGAGGGCCGGCTCCGCAGGTCGGAGCCGGCCCTCTCCGGTCGTGTCGCCACCCCGCCGTACGGGGTGGCAGGCGGGCCGCCCCGGTCCGGGCCGACGCGACGACCAGCGGGACGCCGGATCGCCGCCGCGCGACGGGACGGGCCGCCGCAGCCTGCTCCCCCCAGGACCGCCCGGGCAGCGCCGTGCCCCGCGCGGCGGACCCGGTAGGCGTGCATTCTCCGGTCGGTCGCCTCACCGCCACGACCGGTGGGGGCGGTCACCGCCGACGTCGCCCCGGGGAGGGGCACGCAGGCACCCCGGGGCACGCAGGCACCCCGGGGGCACGCAGGCGCCCCGGAGCACGCAGGCGCCCCGGAGCACGCAGGCGCCCCGGAGCACGCAGGCGCCCCGGGGGCACGCAGCTACCCGGCAGGGGCACCGGTTCGCCTCCGGTGGCCGACGGCCGGAACCCCCCGGTCGTGGACGGCACCCGACGGTTCCGGCCGGCAGGCCGGTGCTGTCCCGCCCCCGGGCCTCGGCGCGGAGACGGTGATCGGCAGGGCCCGAGGTGCGGGCCCTGCCGATCGGTGGTGCACCTGCTGTTCAGGTGGTCCGGCGGCCCGGTCCATCCCGGCCACCGGCGGACCTCAGGAACCTCCGGGGTCCGGCGGGCACGTCCTCAGCGCTGCCGGGTGAGCAGACCCGGCCGGTAGGGCAGCAGGCCGTAGTCCACGCCGTCGGAGCTGGGCGAACGGCCCTGGTAGAGCAGTTGCAGGTTGCACGGGTCGATGGTCATGGTCTGGTCGGCGCTGGTGCGCAGCAGCTCGCCGTGGCTGATGTCGTTGGTCCAGGTGGCACCGCTGTTGACCTTGCCCGCGAACGGGTTGTTGTAGGTCGCCGCGTTCGGCGTCCAGGTGCCGTTCAGGCTGGTCGCCGTGAACGAGCGGAAGTAGCGTTCCCAGGAGCTGGTCCTGGCCTCGATGATCATCAGGTACTGGTTCTGGCCCGCGACCTTGTAGACCTGCGGCGCCTCGAAGATGTTCTCCGAGGTGTCGCTCATGATGGTCGTGTAGCTGGAACCGAAGTTGCCCGGGAAGTTCCCGATCGGCATGCTGGCCCGGTAGATCTTGCCGTTGTCACCGGCGAAGAACAGGTACATGTTCTGGCTGTCGGCGATCAGGGTCTGGTCGATCGGGCCGGTGCCGGAGCCGGAGATGGTGCCGGTGAACATCGTCTGGGCCGGACCCCACCCGTTCGGGTTGGTCGGGTCGGTCGACGTACGGTACGAGAACGCCGCGCCACCCCACTGGTAGGCGAGCACCCAGATGTTCTTCGGCGCGAAGTAGAACAGCGACGGCGCGACGGTGCCCTGGCTCATGGTGTTCTGCGACGCCGAGGCCATCTCCGACCAGTTCGTGAACAGGCCGAAGTTCATCGACCCCCACGAGCTGCCGAAGTCGTGCGTGGTGGCGTAGACGAGCTGCCTGCCGTTGTACGGGGCGACCGTGAAGTCCTTCAGCGACACCCAGCCCGACTTCGGGGTGGCCAGCGGACCCGTCGACGACCACCGGTACGACGACGGCAGTGTGCAGTTGCCGCCCGGCGGCGGGGTCGTGGGCGGCGGGGTGGTCGGGGTGGTGCCACCGATCTTGACGAGCTGCCACTGCTGGTTGGTGCCGTTCCAGTCGGCGTACTGCACGATGTTGCCGCCGTCGGCGGTGGACGCGCCCTGCACCTCGACGGCCTTGCCGCTGTTGCGGTTGATCAGCTGGATGTAGCCGTCGATGTCCTGGATGCTGAACTGCTGGTTGGCGCCGTTGTTGTCGGTCCACTGCACGATCGCCCCGCCGTCGGCGGTCGACTTGTTGTAGACGTCGAGCACCTTGCCGGACAGCTTCGACTTCAGCCGGTAGTAGCCGCCGCCGGAGTCGACGAACTGCCACTGCTGCTGGGAGCCGTCGTTGCGGGTCCACTGGGTGATCCGGGCCCCGTCGTTGGTGGCCAGGTTGTAGACGTCGAGGGCCTTGCCGCTGTTGCGGTTGACCAGCACGTACGAGGCGCTGGTGTCGATCGTGGCGGCGGCGGCCTCGGTGACGGTGGCCGCGACGACGACCCCGCCGCTCAGGGCGGTCACGATCGCCGTGGCCGCCGGCAGCAGCCATCGCCGGCGTCGGTGACCCGGCTGGCGGGTCACCGGGCCGGATGGGTCAGCCAGGAGGTGCATGGGTGCTCCTTCATGAGGACGGGTGGAGCCTGAAGGGGACGATCCCTGCGCGGTGACGTCGTCGCCGCGGACCGCCGGTGGTGTCGCGACCGGTGCCCGCCGGCCGGTCCGTCGTCGGGACCGGGGTCGACCGGCAATGTGAACGTTCACATTGACAGTTGACCGTCGAGCCCATCCTTGATCCAGTGGTGGGGAGGCGAACGGACCGACAGGGTTTCCATTCAGATCCGGCGATGTTACCAGAGCGTTTCATATGGCTCAAGACCCGCTCAGAGCACCCGCCCCGCCCCCGCCACCCCCGATGCCCGGCAACAGGTCATCGATCCACGTCGTGATGTTAACGCTCACTCCCCCGCCCGCCGGCCGGGACCGCCGCCGTCACCGTCCATCCACCATCCGTCGCCCACCGGGACACCACCCGTCCCTTCCGATCGGCTGGGCGATGTGCCATCTTCGATGAATGTGGGTCGATGGCGTCGCCGACGGACCGGGCAGCACCGGGGCGGACCGGCCGGGAGCGGCAGCGCGGTGCCGCTGACCGGCGACGGCCTCCGTCCGGCCGTACGTCGCGCCCGGCCCCGCACCGGACTCGCCGTCGGCCTGCTGGTCGTCACGCTGCTGATCCTGGTCGGCGGGCTCGGTTACGCCGCCCTGCTGCACGTCCAGCAGGCGAAGATCAACCACGAGCTGGACTGGGCGATGGTGCACGGCCGCCCGGCCGACCCGTCCGGCTGCACCTGGATCTTCGGCGGCGCGAGCGACACCGGGCACGCCGGCTCACCCCCGGCCGGTTTCCCCCGGCACGCGGCCATCCACACCGTGGCCCGCACCGGCCGACCACAGGTCGAGCAGGTGACCCGCAACGGCACGGCTTACCACGTGCGTACGCAGCAGCGCGGCGGCGAGGTCGTGCAGGTGGTCTTCGATGCCCGGTTCCAGCGCGCCGAGCGGCGGCACCTGCTCTGGGGGGTGACGGCCGCCGCGGTGGCGGTCCTGGTCGCCGCCACCGCGACCGATCTGCGGTTGCGTCGCAGGTCGGTACAGCCGCTGGCCGAGGCGCTCGACCGGCAGCGCCGGTTCGTCGCCGACGCCAGTCACGAGCTGCGCGCCCCGATCACCCGGGTGCACACGGCGGCACAGTTGCTGGCACAGCGGTCGGCCTGCGCCGACACCGGGACCGCACAGCAGGACCTGGACCGGCTGCTGCGTACCACCCGACTGCTCGGGGAGATCGTCGACGAGCTGCTCCTGTCCGCCCGGCTGGCCGACCCGACGGCCCGACCGGCGGCCACCGTCGACCTCGCCGCGCTCGTCAGCGAGGCGGTCGAGGCCGACGCGCCCCGCGCCGCCGAACACGACGTGACGCTCACCGTGGCCGGCGGGGACGCCCCGGTGCCGGTCTGCGGCGTCGGGTCCGCGCTGCGTCGGGTGGTGGCGGAGCTGCTGGCGAACGCCCTGCACCACACCCCGACCGGCGGTCGGGTCGAGGTGCGGTTGCGCCCGGCCGGCGCGGGCCACGTCGAGCTGGTGGTCAGCGACTCCGGCCGGGGCCTCGACCCGCGGCACACCGACCGGATCTTCGACCGCTTCCACCGGGGCCCCGACGCCGGGGACCGCCGCCTCGGACTCGGGTTGGCCCTGGTCCGCGAGGTGGTCACCGCGCACGGCGGCACGATCAGCGCCGCCGGGCGGCCCGGGACGGGGGCCACCTTCACCGTACGGCTGCCGGTGCCCGGCGGGGATCCGGGCGGCGGGCCACCGACGGAGGGCGACCCCGCCGGGGGCTGGTGGCCGTTCTGCTGGCGGGCCAACCGGGACCGGACGGACCGGGAGCACGAGATGAGCAGGTTCTGACCGGTGAAGAATTCCGCGGGTCAACCTTAGGCCGTTTCGGTGCGACCATGAACGGATGACCGACCCGTCACCACCGGCGCACGGCCCGTTGCTCCTCGTCGAGGACGACACGGAACTCGCCGACATGCTGGTCGAGCTGTTCCGCCGGGCCGGATACCCGATCGACCTGGCCCGGGACGGCCAGCGGGGCCTGCACCTGGCCCTGCGCGGCCGGTACCAGGTGATCATGTTGGACCGTCGGCTACCGGCCATCGACGGCGTCGACCTGCTCGTCCGGCTACGACGCCGTGCGGTCGGCGCCCGGGTGCTCATGCTCAGCGCGCTGGCCGATCCCGACGAGCGGATCCGGGGCCTGGACGCGGGCGCCGACGACTACCTGCCGAAGCCGTTCGAGGTGCCGGAGCTGATGGCCCGGGTCCGGGCGCTGACCCGCCGCCGCTTCGACGGGGCCGAGTGGATCCCCATCGGCGCGGGGCAGCTCGACCTGGCCCAGCGCGGGGTACGACTGCCCGACGGTCGGCAGGTGACGCTCAGCGGACGGGAGTTCGACCTGATCCGGCTGCTCGCCACCCAGCCCCGGATGGTGCACAGCCGCAGCCAGCTACGCGGCCGGGTCTTCGGTCCCGACCGGACCGAGGCGGTGGTCGACACGTACGTGCACTACCTGCGGCGCAAGCTCGGCGACGGCGTGGTACGCACCGTGCACGGACTCGGCTACCAGATCGGCGCGCTGTAGAGCCGGCCGCCCGGGACCGTCGGCCCCGGGCGGCCGGCGGCTCAGCGACCCGCGAACCGGGCCGGACGCTTCTCCAGGAAGGCGGCCATGCCCTCCCGCTGGTCCTCGGTGGCGAACAGGGTGTGGAAGGCCCGTCGCTCGAACAGCACCCCGGCCCGCACACCGACCTCCTCGGCCTGCCGGACCGCCTCCCGGGCCAGCAGCGTCGCCAGCCGGGGATGCCCGGCCACCACCGCCGCGGCGGCCCGGGCCTCCGCCAGCAGCCGCTGCGTCGGCACCACCCGGGACACCAGGCCGTACCGTTCCGCCTCCCACGCGTCGAGCTGCCGTCCGGTGAGGACCAGGTCCATCGCCCGGGCCGCGCCGACCAGCCGGGTCAACCGCTGCGTGCCGCCGATACCGGGCATCACCCCCAACCGCAGCTCCGGCTGCCCGAACCGGGCGTTCTCGGCCGCGAAGACCAGGTCGCACATCATCGCCAGCTCACACCCACCGCCGAGGGCGTGCCCGGCCACCGCCGCGATCTTCGGGGTACGTAGCGCGGCGAACGCGTCCCACCCCGCGAAGTGATCCTCCAGCGCCACGTCCAGGAAGGACTTGCCCGCCATCTCCCGGATGTCGGCACCGGCCGCGAAGACCTGCTCCGACCCGGTGATCACGAAGCAACCCACACCCGGATCGCGGTCCAGCGGTCCCAGCGTCCCGACCAGCTCCGTCAGCAGCCCGGTGTCCAGCGCGTTACGCACCTCGGGCCGACACAACCGCACCGTCACCACCCGGTCGACCTGTTCCACGGTGATCCTCATCGTCGCCTCCGTCCGCTCAGGAATCCCAGATCGCGCCGTACGCGGGCACGCCGCGTTCCTCCATGCCCCGCACCACCTGCCAGGTCAGGGTGCGGTTCGAGATGCAGATGACCGCCTCGGCGTCGAACTCCCGGCACACCCGCCAGGCCAGCCGCAGCATGTCGGGCTTGCCGTCGCGGGCGGTGTCCCACAGCAGCGCGTCCGGCTGGTGGGCGAGGATCTCGTCGACCAGCCCGTCGCCGAAGGTCTCCCGGTGCCGGCGGGCCGCCCAGACCAGGCGGGCCGGCACCAGCCCGGCCAGCAGATGCGGCAGCACCGGGCCGATCCCGCTGCCGGTCGCCACGTACACCACCCGCCGGAACAGGGTCTCGATGTTCGCCACCCCGGCCGTGCTGATCCCCTTCACCCACACCCGGTCCGGCGCGTCGTCGATGAACCGCCCGGTCCAGTCGCCGGCCCGGGAGACCGTCAGCCGGAACCCGGTGCGGCCCGGCGTCGGCACGTTGGCGAAGGAGTGCCACTCCCACAGCGGGCTGCGGCTGACCGCCGTGGACGAACCGGGGAACGGGGTCACCCCGTGGTCGAAGTGCGCCAGTGCCACGTGCGACGAGGGGCGATGCACCACCACGGGCACCCGGCGCAGCCGTAGCCAGGGCAGGGCGATGCTGGCGGTCAGCACGGCGAGCACCCCGCCCTGCGGGGAGCCGGCCAGCGCCACCGGCCCGCCGGCCAGGAAACCGGCCTGCGCCCAGAGCAGCGCCAGGGCCGCCCAGCCACCGAGGCGGTGGGTGCGCTCGAACAGGTCGTGCCGGCGGGAGCGGACCGGTGGCAGCGCGGTGCCGACGACCGCCAGCAGCAGGACGGCGGCGGCGTACCCGGTGAGCAGCGCCCCGACCGGTCCGTCGCCGACGGTCAGCGCGCCGAGCTGCGCCAGGTACCACCCGGTCCCGGCCAGCGCCGCGCCGACGTGCACCCCCCCGAAGTGGTAGACCTTGCCCAACGTCGCCCGGATCCGCAGCGGCCAGCGGGTGGGCGCCCGGGTGGCCAGCCAGAAGAACAGGTTGACCAGGTACTGCTGGCGGACCAGCACCGCCAGCGCCACGTTCGCCAGGGCGGCGTCGCCCAGTGCGGCGGGCTCGCGCCACCAACCGGCGGTCCACCCGTACGCCAGCAGCACGGCGTTGCCGGTGAGCACCGCCGCCACCAGACGGTGGTGGTGCATGAACCGGGGGTGGGCGAGAATCCGGCGCAGCGTGCCGGCCGGCGGCGGCAGCACCTCGCCGGACCCGGTCGTCGGGGCCGGAGGCGGACCCGTCGGGGCCGGCGCGGCCCGCAGACCGGTGCCGGTCACGCCGCCGCCTCACCGAGGTGCGCCCCCTGCCAGCGCAGGTCGAGGGCGAGCCGGCGTAGGGCGTCCCGGTCGACCTTGCCGCGCCCGGTCACCGGCAGTTCCGCCAGCGGGTGCACGGCGGCCGGCACGCAGTAGTAGGGCAGCGCGGCGGCCACCGCCTCCCGGCACCGTTGCGGGTCCAGCCCGGCCGGGGCGACGAAGGAGACCAGGTCCCGGTCGGTCAGCCTGAGGGTGACCGCCCACCGGCAGCCGGGCACCGTCTCCAGCACGGCGGACACCGCGTCCAGCTCGACCCGGAAGCCCCGGACCTTCACCTGGTCGTCGGTGCGGCCCAGGTGCTCCAGTTCCCCGTCGGCACGCCAGCGGCCCCGGTCACGGGTGCGGAACATCAGCCGGCCCCCGCCCAGGAACGGGTCCGGGGCGTACCGCTCGGCGTTGAGCGCGTCGTTGTCCAGGTAGCCGGCGGAGACGCAGTCGCCGCCGGCCCACATCTCACCTGCCTCGCCGATCCGGCAGGGCCGACCGTCGGCGTCGAGGACGTAGACGGTGTTGTTCGGTGTCGGCCGGCCGATGGTGAGCGGGCCGCCGGGCCGGTGCCGGTGCATGGTGTTGACGATGGTGGTCTCGGTCGGGCCGCAGCAGTTGTAGAAGACCCGGCCGGCGGCCCAGCGGTCGGCCAGCGGGCGCGGGCACGGCTCACCCGCCACGGCGACCACCCCTACCCCCGCGCACCGGTCCAGGTCGATCCGCCCGAGCACCGACGGGGTGGCGATCACCACGTCGGCGCGGGCGGCGGTGGCGGTGAGGTCGTGGTCGCGCACCAGCAGGGTGCCACCGTTGGCCAGACAGCCCAGGATCTCCCAGGCCGCCATGTCGAAGGCGACGTTGAGCAGCTGGGCGACCCGCCGACCCGGCCGCACGCCCAGGTCGCCCGGGGCGGTGAGCAGGATGTTGGCCACGTTGCCGTGGGTCACCGTGACACCGTTCGGGGTGCCGGTGGTGCCGGAGGTGAACAGCACGTAGCAGCCGTCGTCGGCGCGGACCGGCCGGTCCGGCGGGGCGGCGGTCAGGTGCCGGCCCGGCGGCAGCGGTTCGGCCATCACCTCGTCGACCGCGAGCCGGGGCACCCCGGGCAGCGCCGGCACCGTGTCCAGCGCCGTCGACGTGGTCAGCACCACCCGGCAGCGGGCCGCCGAGGTGACCTGCCGCAACTGCCCGGCCGGGGCGATCCGGACGTCCTGCGGGACGTAGGCGGCCCCGGCCTTGAGCGTCGCCAGGATCCCCACCAGCATCGGGATCGACCGGCTGGCGAAGACGCCCACGGTGTCGCCGGTCCGCACCCCGAGCGCCACCAGCCGGTCGGCGAGCCGGTTGGCCTGCCGGTCCAGCTCGCGGTAGCTGATCCGCACCCCGAGGTGTTCGGCCGCGACGGCCTGCGGGGTGGCGGCGGCCCAGCGGGCGAACGCCTGGTGGATACGCAGATCGGGTACGGGTACCGCCGGTCCCTGGCCGAACCGGTGGAAGAGCCGGCGCTCGCGGGGTGTGAGCTGGTCCAGCAGTGGTCCCCGCCAGCCGTCCGGCGCGGCGGGAGGGGTGCCGGCCGGGCGGGCCGCGTCGTCGATCGTGCCGGACTGTCGTACGGACATGGGCTGCTCCTGTTCCGACCGCCGCTCCGTGCGGCGGTCGAGATAGATGCTCGCCAATGCATTTGAGAAATGTCTTAGATTCCGTACGGCGGCCGGACGCCCGTGCCGGTGTGGCACCGCGGACAGGCGCGCTCCCGCACCCGAAAGGACCCGGTGCGGGAGCGCGCCTGAGCTGTGGACGGTCGGATCGCCGGCAGCCGGTCCTGCCCTCGTCGACGCCGACCAGCCGGTCAGGAGCAGTTCTTGCCCTTGTTGATGCAGGTGACGATGCGTTGCATGGTTTGGGCGGAGTTCACGTTGACGAAGTCGTTGTGGTCGGAGAACGGGTTGTGGTTCTCCTCGGGGAACGAGTCGAGCGCATACTGACCCTTGACCTGCACGTCGCGGGCGATGTCGTAGGCCACCGTGATCCGCAGCTGCGGGATCGCCCGGAAGCCCTGCGGGCAGGCACCGGTGGCCTTGTCGGCGAACGCGACGTGGTTACGGTGGTTGTCGCTGTCGATGTTCCTGCCGTCCCAGCACCCGGGGAAGTCGTGCACCCGCTGGACCCGGCTGCCGGCGGGGCAGATCGGGTACTTGTCGGAGAGCCGGTCGGCGAAGCCCGAGCAGCTCCAGGTGGCGCGGGCGTTGGCCGGACCGCGGCTGGTCGGCTTGGCGTCGCCGGTGAGCGCCCGGAGGAACTTCGGCATCGGCACCACCGTGCTGACGGGATTGCCGCGGTACTCGATCAACACCTGCGCCGGACGGACGATGCCGCCGGTGTTGCCGGGCAGTTCGAAATCCGGCCCCTGCGGATCGGGCAGCGCGGTAGCGGCGGTCGTCGGCGCGGCGGTCGTCGGCGCATTGCCGGGCGTCGCCGGGTTGCCCGGGGCCTGGTCCAGGGTGCAGGTGGCGAGCGCGTCGAGACCCTGCGGGCGGGCGGCCTGCCGCCCGATCGCGATGGCGATCCGGTCGAGCACGGCGGTCCGCTTGGCGCGCAACGGGCCGAGGATGGCGTTGTCGACGAAGGCCGGACCGCCCTGGCCCCGGCTGGTGACGAGGCGCTCGTTGGCCTCGGAGATCTGCCGGTCCAGTTCGTCGAGGTTGCGGTTCACCTCGGCGAGCGCCCCGGCGGGCACGCCGGGGAGCTTGTCCCGCACGGTGGGGCACTGGATCCGCGGATTCGCGGCCTGGGCGGCCCTGACGCTCGCCCGGTGGGTCGCGCCGGGCATCCGGGCGTGCATGTCGTCGTAGCTGATGTCGCACTCGACCAGCGAGACCAGACCCGGCTGGCTGCCGCCGGCAGCGGTGACCGTACGGCTGATCTCCTTGATCATGGCCGCGCGGCGGGTCCGCAGCGAGTCGATGACCTGCCGGTTGAACGCGGCGTCGATGCGCCCCCGGCTGGCGGTCATCCGCTGGTTCGCGGCGGCCTGCTGACGGTCCAGCTCGGCCAGCAGCCGGTCGACGGTGGCCCGCGCTCCGCTGGGGACGGCGCGCAGCTGCTTGCCGACCGAGGGGCAGACGACCATCGGCTGGGTCTGGGCGAGAGCCTGCTGGACCTGGTTGCCGCTGCGGACGGACTTGTCGATGCGGACGACCGGCCAGAAGTAGGACGACTTGTCGCCGTTGCGGCAGGTGGTGCCGGAGGCGTCCAGGTCGGCGTCGGAGGAGTTCGCGGTGATGGCCAGGTTGCCCACGAAGTCGTGGACGTGTTCGGCGCCGTTGCGGATGCCGGGCTGGGCCACCGGGTTGTCCGGGCTGAACTTGCCGTTGCCGTTCGTGCCGCAGTCGACGATGAACCGGCCGGTCGACCCACCGGCTGCCGGCTTCGGGTTCCGCACGTTCGGCGCCACGTTCTCGATCTTGACGAACTGGTCCAGGCTGGTGGCGGCGTCCGCGGTGCCCTTGCCGCCGCTGGAGACGAAGGTGACGGTCAGCGCCCCGGTGGCCGCCAGCACGACCGCCGCCATGGCGAGCCGGGCCGGCCGCGACTGCACCAGCGGCGTCCCGTTCTTTCTGCGGTTCATCGGAATCTCCTCAAAGCCGGAAACGGCTCCGGTGATGTGTGGTCGCCCTCGGATACGGGCCGGCGGGCGGTGGAAGGTCACCGTCCGCCGGGTACGTCATGCTTCGGTAAGAAGTCCCCGCCGCGAGGTTGTGCCCGGCTGCCGCCGCGCCGGCTACCAGCCCGTCAGGAGCAGGTGGTTGACGGTGAGCGCCACCGCCGCCTGCACGGCCAGCCAGCTACGCCGGTCGGCGGGTGGGACCAGGGCCGCGCCGGCCATCAGCCAGACCGTGAAGGGCAGCCAGATGCGTTCGACCTCGGCCTTGCTGTAGCCGGACAGGTCCGCCGCGAGGATCACCGCCGTGGCGGCGAGGACCAGCAGCCACCCGGCCGGATCGGCACCCGGCCGGAGCAGGCCCGACCGAGCCAGGACCGGCTGGGGCAGGCCCGGCCGGGACAGGCCCGGCTCAGGCAGGACCGGCCGGCGCAGGACCGGCCGGCGCCACGCCACGTCCCGCCGGGCGGCCAGCACCGCACGCCGGACGATCACCGCCGCCACCGGCCCGGCGGCGACGGTGACCAGCGCGAGGTCGGCCCAGACCCAGTAGGCGTACGCCCGGTCGCTGGCGACACCCTGGTAGTAGCGTTCGATCACGAGGTGGTAGCCGGTGGGCCACCAGAAACCGGCGGCCGTGAACGCGACGACGACCGGCACCGCCCCGGTCAACACGCCACCCACCGTGCGCCAGCGCCGGTGCCGGCCGGCGAGCACGACCACCGCCAGCGCGACCGGGGCCATCAGGACCAGCCCGTAGGACAGGTAGCAGCTGAGGGCCAACAGGGTGCCGCCGGCCACCGTGCCCACCGCACGCCCCCGGACCGCCCCGTGCGCCACCAGGGCGACTCCGGTGGCGGTCACCCCGGCGAACAGCCCGTCGGCCGAGACGCCCGACCAGACCGCGCCGGGGAACAGCACCACGAACGGCACCACGGCCCGGGCCGCCTCGTCGGTGCCGAGCAGCCGTACCGTGTGCGGCACGGCGACGGCGACGAGCCCGGCCGCCAGTACGCACAGCATGCCGGCCCAACCGCCGCCGCCCAGCCCGACCCGGTCGAGCAGGACGAAGACGAGCAGTGCCCCCGGCGGGTGGCCGGACACGTGGGTGGTCCAGGAATCCGGTTGCAGGTCGAGGATCCGGCCGGCGAAGCCGGCCAGCATCGCCGGGATGTCGGTGACGCCGGGGACCTCGTGCAGGTACTCGAACTCGGTGGTCAGCCGGCCGGCGACGCCGCGCTGCCAGCCGTCGATCAGGGCGAGCGACAGCGTCCAGGCCACCGCGGTGACGTAGGAGAGCGCGAGCAGCGGCCGCCACGGCAGCCGGGCGGCCGTCGCCGGTCCGCGCCACCAGACCAGCACCGCCAGCAGTACGGCCAGCGGGGTGCCGGGGCCGACGTGCGGCAGCCACTGCGCGAACAGGGGCGCCGCGCTGGCGTGCACCGGGTGTCCCGTCAGGTACAGCACGCCGCCGGTGACGGCGGCCAGAGCGAACAGGCCGAGCGCGGCGGCGGCGGCGATCAGGTCGGCGCGCGGCGGGCGGCCGGGCGGCCGGGCGCTCACCCGCGCAGCGGTGCGTGGGCGAACTCCGCGATCCCGTCGGTGAGTCCCACCACGGCCCGGAAGCCGAGTTCGGCCTCGGCACGCGCGGGCGAGGCGACCACGTGCCGCACGTCGGCCAGCCGGAACTCGCCGGTGACCACCGGCGGACGGCCACCGGCGACCCGGGTGAGCGCGGCGGCCAGCTCGCCGATGGTGGCCGGGTGTCCGGAGGCGACGTTGTACGCCCGCCAGCCGGTACGCGTCCCGGTCGCGTCCAGCGCCGCCAGGTTGGCCGCCGCCACGTCCCGGACGTGCACGAAGTCACGGCGCTGGCCGCCGTCCTCGAACAGCCGGGGCGACCGTCCGGCCTCGATCGCGGACCGGAAGATCGCCGCGACCCCGCTGTACGGCGTGTCCCGGGGCATGCCCGGCCCGTAGACGTTGTGGTACCGCAGCGCCACCACGGAGCCGCCGGTCTGCCGGGCCCAGATCGAGGTGAGGTGTTCCTGGGCCAGCTTGGTGGCGGCGTACCCGCTGCGCGGATCCAGCGGAGCGTCCTCGTCGACCAGGCCGGGGGCGACGACGGCACCACAGGTGGGGCAGGTCGGCTCGAAGCGGGCGGCGGCCAGGTCGGCGACGGCACGCGGGGCGGGACGGACCGGCCCGTGCGCGGGACACGCGTAGGCTCCCTCGCCGTAGACCACCATGGAGCTGGCGAGCACCAGCCGGTGCACCCCGGCGCGGGCCATCGCGGCGAGCAGGACGGCCGTGCCGAGGTCGTTGCAGCCGACGTATTCCGGCAGGTCGTCCAGGTCGACGCCGAGTCCCACCATGGCCGCCTTATGGACCACCACGTCCACCCCGGCGAGCGTCCTGTCCACGGCGGACCGGTCACGCAGGTCGGCCCGGACGAGCGGAGCGCCCGCCACGGTGTCCGGCAGCGGCTGCCGGTGGGCGCCGGGGTGACCGGAGTCCAGCACGGTCACCCGGTGGCCCGCCTCGTGCAGGGTGGTCACGACATGGGTTCCGATGAAACCGGCGCCGCCGGTGACGAGTACGTGGGTCACGCGCCGACGGTAGAGCCGGGAGGTGGCCGATGCCCCCGGCGACGGCCGCCCGTCAGCGGTTCGTAAGAACTCCGCACCGACCGCTGACGCCCGGGAACACCGTCACCGTCCGGTAAGGATTTCCGGCCGGATCCTGTCCTACCGTCCGCAGCATGACCGATGTGGTTCTTCCCTGTCGCAACGAGGCGCCGGCCCTGCCCGACCTGCTGGCCCGGATGCCGGCCGGTTACCGGCCGATCGTGGTGGACAACGGCTCGACCGACGACTCGGCGGCGGTCGCCCGCGCCTGCGGCGCCGAGGTGATCAGCGTGGCCGAACCCGGGTACGGCGCGGCCGTGCACGCCGGGGTCCTGGCGGCCGACCCCGCCGACGGGGTGGTGTGCGTGCTGGACGCCGACGGGTCCTTCGACCCGGCGCAGCTGCCCCGGCTGGTCGGTCCGGTCGTCGTCGGCGAGGCGGAGCTGGGCACCGGCCGGCGTCGCCCGACCGCCCCCGGGGTGTGGCCGCTGCACGCGCGGGCCGCCAACGCCTTCCTGGCCCACCGGCTGCGCCGCACGACCGGCCTGGACATCCACGACATCGGGCCGATCCGGGCCGTCCGCCGGGACGACCTGCTGGCGCTGGGGTTGCGGGACCGCCGCTTCGGCTATCCGCTGGAGCTGCTGATCGCGGCCGGTCGGGCCGGCTGGCGGGTGGTGGAGGTCGACGTCGACTACCACCCACGGGCGGCCGGCACCCGGTCGAAGGTCACCGGCACCCTGCTCGGCACCGCCCGCGCGGTCCGGGACATGGGCGCGGTGCTGGCCCGGTGAACGGTCCCCAGGTGCTGGTGCTGGCCAAGAAGCCGGAGCCGGGCCGGGTCAAGACCCGGCTCTGCCCGCCCTGCACCCCCGAACAGGCGGCCCGGGTCGCCGCAGCCGCCCTCGCCGACACCCTCGCCACCGTCGGCGCGGCCACGGCCGGCGGGCGGATCCTGGTCGTCGACGGTGACCATCCGGCCCCGCCGGGCTGGATCCGGCTCGCGCAGCGGGGCGGCCCGCTGGGCGAGCGGCTCGCCGCCGCCTTCGCCGACACCCGCGTGGCGGGCACCGCCACCCTGCTGATCGGCATGGACACCCCGCAGCTCACCGTCGGTCAGCTCGACACGGCGGTACGGCTGCTCGGCGCGACGGACGGGCCGGACGCGGTGCTCGGACCGGCCGACGACGGCGGGTGGTGGACGCTGGGCCTGCGCGACCCCGCGCACGCCGAGGTCCTGCGTACGATCCCGACCTCGGTGGCGGACACCGGCCGGCTCACCCTGGCCGCGTTGCGCCGGCGCGGCCTGCGGGTCCACCTGCTGCCCCGCCTACGCGACGTGGACACCGCGGCCGACGCGCACGCGGTGGCCGCCGGATGCCCGGCCACCAGCAGGTTCGCCGCCGCCGTCGCGGCTCACGTACCGACCACCGCCGTGGCGGCCCACATGCCGACCGCCGCCGTGGCGGCTGCCCCTGTCGCAGCCACCGTGCCGACCGCCGCCGTGGCGGCCGGTGTGCCGTCACCCACGGCGGTCGCCCGGTGAGCGCCGTCGCGGTCTTCGACGCGGTGTTCGACCGGGCCGCCTCGGGCGTGCCCGCCGCCTTCACGGCCCGGCACCCGAGCGGCGGGGTGCTCCGGTTCGACCCGGCCGTCTGGTGCCGGGACGCCACCGCCGGGGACGCCACGCTGCTCGCCCGCTGCACCGGCCCCACCCTCGACGTCGGCTGCGGACCTGGCCGGCTCACCGGCGCGCTGCTCGCCGCCGGCCACCCGGCCCTCGGCATCGACGTCAGCGCCATCGCGGTCCGGCTGGCCCGGCGGCGGGGCGCGGTCGCGCTGCAACGCGACGTGTTCGGCCCGGTGCCGGGTGCCGGCCGCTGGCGGCACCTGCTGCTGGCCGACGGCAACATCGGCATCGGCGGTGACCCGCACCGGCTGCTGCGCCGCTGCCGCCGGCTGCTGGCGGCCGACGGTCACCTGCACGCCGAGCTGGCGCCACCGGGCACCCCCGCCTGGTCCGGTACGGCCACCGTGCAGGCCCCGGGCGACGCCGACAGCCCGCTGCCCTGGGCGTGCGTACCCCTGGACGACCTTCCCGCGCTGGCCGGGGCCACCGCGCTGCGCGTACGCGACACCTGGACGGAGGCAGGACGGTGGTTCGCCACCCTCGTCCCGGGGTGACCGGCCGACCGACCGCGTCGCGGCGGCTCACCGGCTGGTGGCGGGCGTCGTTACCGACGCCGCCGGAGGCGCTGCGGCGCGGGCCGCTGCGGCCCGGCCGGTTTCCCTCCGAGGTGCGCTCGACCCGGCTGACCAGCCAGCTCGGCGTCGCGCTCGGTGTCACGTTCACCGTCTGCTTCCTCACCGGGCTGCTCAGTCACCTGGTGCTGGACCCGCCGGGCTGGTTCGGGTGGCCGGCCCGCCCGGTGGGGCTGTACCGGTTCACCCAGGGCCTGCACGTCGCTACCGGCCTGGCCACGGTGCCGCTGCTCGGGGCCAAGCTGTGGTCGGTCTACCCACACCTGTTCCGCTGGCCGCCGGTCCGGTCGATCGCCCACGCGGTCGAACGCGCCAGCGTCGCCGTACTGGTCGCCGCGGCGCTGTTCCAGGTGGTCGGCGGGGTGCTGAACATCTCCCGCTGGTACGCGCCGATGCCGTACTTCTTCACCGCGGGGCACTACTGGGTGGCGTGGCTGGCGGTCGGCGCGCTGCTGGCACACGTCGGCGTCCAACTGCCGGCCGTCCGCGCCGCGCTCGCCCGCCCCGACGCCGGGTCGCCGGCCGACCGGCTCAGCCGGCGCGGCCTGCTCGGCGGCGTCGCCGCCGCGGCCGGTCTGGTCACCCTGACCACGGTCGGGCAGACCGTCCGGCCGCTGTCCGGGCTGGCGGTGCTCGCCCCCCGCCGGCCGGACGTGGGACCGCAGGGACTGCCGGTCAACCGGACCGCGCAGCGCGCCGGAGTGGCCGCCCTGGCGCTGGACCCGGCGTACCGGCTGGTGGTCACCGGCCCGGCCGGGCAGGCGACGCTGGATCTCGCCGCCCTGCACGCCCGGGAGCAGCACACCGTACGGCTGCCGATCGCCTGCGTGGAGGGGTGGAGCGCCACGGGACGGTGGAGCGGCGTACGCCTGCGTGACCTGGTCGCCCTCGTGGGTGGCGACCCGGAGAGGGCGACCGTCGTCGTCGAGTCGCTGGAGGTGGCCGGCCGGTACCGCACGTCGACCGTCGGGCCGGCGCACGTGCGTGACCCGCTGACCCTGGTCGCCCTGCGGTTGGGCGGCGAGCCCCTGCACCTCGACCACGGCTACCCCGCCCGTCTGATCGCCCCGAACCGGCCCGGCGTGCTGCAGACCAAGTGGCTCGGCCGGATCACCGTCCGGGAGACGCCGTGAGGATCCGGGTGGCGCTGGTCGCGGTCGGCCTGCTGACCATGGGGTACGCCGTGGTGGGCGCGCTGGTCGACCCCGACCTGTCGCCGGCCGGGGTGCTGCTCTTCCTGGCCGGTGTGCTGGTCGGGCACGATCTCGTCTGGATGCTCGGGCTGTCGGCCGTCGGCGCGCTGCTCGCCCGGTTCGTCCCGCACCGCCACCGTCCACTGGCCCGGATCGCCGCGATCAGCGCCGCCACGGTCACCGTCGTGGCGTTGCCGCTCGTGCTCGGCTTCGGCCGGTCTCCGGACAACCCCTCGGCGTTGCCGCTGCCGTACGGTCGGAACCTCGCCGTGGTGCTGCTGCTCGTCGTCGCCGCGACGGCGCTGTCGTGGCTGTGGCGAGACCGGCGACACCGGCTGCGGGCAGGCGGTAAGGATTCCGAAAGACCAGGCGGGAGCGGCCCGCCACCGGCCGGTCGGTAGCTTACCGGGATGGGACATCGGGTGTTGGTGGTCGACGACGACCCCACGGTCAGCGACGTCGTCCGGCGCTACCTGGAACAGGACGGCTGCGAGGTCCGGCTGGCCGCCGACGGGGCCGCCGGCCTCGCCGCGATCGCCGCGCACCGGCCCGACCTCGTGGTGCTCGACCTGATGATGCCCGGGATCAACGGCCTCGACGTGTGTCGCCGCATCCGTCGGCAGCTACCCGACCTGCCGGTGATCATGCTGACCGCCCTCGGCGAGGAGGCCGACCGGGTGCTGGGGCTGGAGGTCGGCGCGGACGACTACATGACCAAGCCGTTCTCGCCCCGGGAACTCGTGCTCCGGATCCGTTCGGTGCTGCGGCGTACCACCGGGCCCGCCACCGGTCCGGCGGGTCTCGGCCGGCTCGTCGACGCGGAACTCGCCGTCGACGTCGCCCGGCGCGTGGCCGAGCTGGACGGGGTGCCGCTGTCGCTGACCGTCCGGGAGTTCGACCTGCTGGTCTTCCTGATGCGCCACCCGGGGCGGGCCTGGTCCCGCGCCGACCTGCTGGACAAGGTGTGGGGCTGGCAGTTCGGCGACCAGTCGACGGTCACCGTCCACGTCCGGCGGCTGCGCGAGAAGATCGAGAAGGAGCCGGCCGAACCGCGGCGGATCTGCACCGTGTGGGGTGTCGGCTACCGCTACGACCCGCTCGACCAGGGCGGCGACCGGTGAGGGACATGCTGCTCATCGGGCTCTACGCGCTCGTCGCCGGAGGGGTCGTCGGGCTGGCCGGGGCCGGGATGCTCCGGCTGCTGCGGGGCCGCTCGATCCTGGTGCACGTGCTGGTGCTGCTCACCGTCACCGTGCTCGCCGTGGTGGTCGGCGTCGCCACCGTCGCCCGGGCCATGTTCCTGTCCCCGCACGACCTGTGGGTCGTCCTGGTCACCGTGAGCGCCTCCGCGGTGATCAGCCTCGCCGTCGGTGCCGTCTTCGGCAGCCGGCTGGCCGCCTCCGCCGTCTGGGCGCAGGCGGCCCGGGACCGGGAGCGACGGCTGGAGGCGGGACGGCGGGAACTGGTCGCCTGGGTGTCGCACGACCTGCGTACCCCGCTGGCCGGGTTGCGGGCGATGGCCGAAGCCCTCGAGGACCGGATCATCGACGACCCGGCCACCGTCGCCGAGTACCACCGCCGGATCCGGGTGGAAAGCGACCGGATGGCGCAACTCGTCGACGACCTGTTCGAGCTGTCCCGGATCCACGCGGGTGCGCTGCGGCTCGTCCCCACCACCGTGCCGCTGCGCGACATCGTGTCCGACGCGATCGCCGCGGTCGCGCCGCTCGCCGCCGGCCGGCGGATCCGGCTGGTCGCCGCGGACAGCGGCTGGCCCTCCGTCCGCGCCGGGGAACGCGAACTCGCCCGGGTGGTCAGCAACCTGCTGATCAACTCCGTCCGGTACACCCCGGAGGACGGCACCGTGCACATCGCCGCCGGTCACGAGCGCGACAGCGTGTGGTTGGCCGTCTCCGACACCTGCGGTGGCATCCCCGAGCAGGACCTGGAGCGGGTATTCGACGTCGCCTTCCGGGGCGAGCGGGCCCGCACACCGGGCGCGGCCGGCTCCGGTGGTGGCGGCGGGCTCGGCCTGGCGATCGTGCGCGGGCTCGTCGAGGCCCACGGCGGCCGGGTCGACGTGCGCAACACCGTGCGGGGCTGCCAGTTCGAGGTACGGCTACCCGTGCCGACGGGCCGGTCGTGAGGCGCGGACGGGTGGGGTCCTGACGCCCGACGCCCCCACGGCCGGGCGGCCCGCCCGCCTGCCGCGCCGGTCGTCTCGGCGCGACCGGTCGGCAACCACGACCGGCCGGCACCGTCGCCCGCCGTGACGGGTCGGCACCGTCGCCACCGGCCGGGGTCCGCACCCCGGCCGGTGGATCGTGGTCCCGGCGGTCAGACGGCCGTACGCGACCACTGCTGGTTGGCGCCGGTGTTGCAGGTGTACTGCTTGAGCACCTGACCGTCGGCGGTCGACGAGGCCGGCACGTCCACGCACTTGTTGCTGTGCCGGGCCCGCAGCTGGAAGTAGCTGCCGTTGGTGACCAGCTGGAACTGCTGGTTGGTGCCGCTGCCGCAGGTGTACTGGATGAGTTCGGCACCGTCGGCGGTGGAGGCGCTGGTCACGTCGAGGCACTTTCCGCTGTGCCGGCTGACGATGCGCCAGTAGCCGCCGCCGGCGTCGGTGAACTGCCACTGCTGCCAGGCGTTGCCGGCGTAGGTGTACTGCCCGACGCGGGCGCCGTTGTCGGTGTTCGGCTGCTGGACGTCCATCGCCTTGCCGCTGTGCCGCACGGTGACCCGGTAGTACGTCCCCGTCGACGGCGGAGGCGTCGTCGGTTCGTTGCCGACGGTGTCGCCCCACCCGTAGCGGACCCGGTCGGCGCCGGAGGTGTTACGGATGCTCAGGTTGAGGTCGGTGCCGCTGCCGCTGAGCGCGTACATCGAGTACCAGTCGTAGCCGATGGTGCCGGGCTTGCCGCCGAGGGCGGGCCAGTACGTGCCGCCCATCTGGTTGTCCCGCATCACCTGGGCCATGGCCCGGATGTGCCGGACGAAGTTGTCGGTGCTGTTCGCGTCGGCGTAGTTGCGGCCGTCGTTCATCGGCGCACCCCACTCGGTGGCCACGGCGCGGGAGGCGCAGTTGCCCAGGCGGGCCTGGATGTGGCTGCGGAAGGCGTCGTAGCTCATCTCGCTATAGAAGAACGCGTAGTGGTGGAACGAGAGCAGCGTCGCGTTGAACCGGCTGTCGTTGCAGACGTCCCGCAGGTCCTGGCTGAAGCCGGTGCCGCCGATGAGCACCCGGCCGGGCACCGCCGAGTAGTGGTAGCTGAGCCAGTCGGCCGCGACGTTGCGCCATTCCGCCGAGCTGTAACCGTGCGGCTCGTTCATCGGTTCGAAGTAGACGTTGGGGTTGGTGCCGTACGTGTTGGTCACCGTGGACCACATCGCGTTCCAGGCGGCGAGGTTGGTGATCCGTCCACCGGAGGCCGCGCCGTCCTCCCAGTACGCCAGGATGACCTTGAACCCGCGGGCGGTGGCGGCGTCGATGGCCCCCCGGTAGGCCTCCCACCAGGCCGTCCCCACGGTGTGGGTGTTGACGGGCAGCCGGACGGTGTTGACCCCCATGGTGGCGGCCATGTCGTCGTAGAGGGCGTTGGCCTTGGCCCGTACCGTCGCGTTGCTGTCGGAGGCGCTCAGGCCCTGCACCACGAGGGGGCCCTTGCTGAAGTTGTCCCCCAGCACGGCCCAGTTCATGCCCCGGAACTGACTGGTGGCGGCGGTGGCCGGCGGGGACGCGACGACGATGCCGCCGGCCAGCGCGGTCAGCGCGGCCGCCAGGGTGACCAGCAACCGGCGTGCCGACCGGGTACGCGGGGGCGCTGACCGGGAAGTCGCGGGTATCGGGGTCGCTGCTGGTCGGCATGGGACCACGGTCATGCTGCCCTCCCGGGACAATCGTCGATGTTATCGCTAACACGGCTGCGGCATGCGCAGCCCCCGAGCCCGCAGCCCCGGCCTGGTCGACGTGCCCTACGAGCCGCCGTGGCCTGCCTCCCACCGCAGTGGGAAACATGTGTTCTGGTTGTTACAGGCGCATTGCAGACAAGTGTTAGCGATCGCATCTGGGGTGTCAAGGCATCGAAGATGCTCAGCACCGGGTCCACCGTCGGCCCCGGCCGCACCGTGGCGGTGGGGGCCGACGGCGGGCGGGTCAGTGCAACCGCAGCCGCCAGTCGGCCGGCACCCGCCCCCGGGGGCCGGGGACGGGCTGGTCCAACGGACGCGAGGACGGGGCGGCCAACTCCGGCCCGTCGGTGTGCAACCGCTCCTCGGAGTAGTCCCAGAACCACGACTCACCGGGCTCGAAACTGCGGACCATCGGATGCCCGGTGGTGGCAGCGTGCGCCGTCGCGTGCTGGCCCGGCGAGGAGTCGCAGCAACCGACGTGGCCGCAGGCCGCGCAGCGACGCAGGTGGAACCACCACCCCTCGGAGGCGTCGCACTCGACGCAGCCCGGTCCACTCGGCGGCACCGCCGGATCGATCGCCGTCCCGGTCACGGCCGGTCCCTCGGGGTGGGCACTCACGGTGGTCTCCTCTCGGTCGCGGCGGCTCCGCGCCGCCGTGCTCCGGTTACCCCGGTCGGGTGAGCCGGTCGGTCGACGGACGGGGCGGTGCGCCGGTGATCCGACAATAGGGTCGACACCCGCGCCAGCGCCCGGAGGTAACCCGCGATGTCCATCACCACCGCCCAGCCCGGCAAGCCGACGGTCGTCCTCGTCCACGGGGCCTTCGCCGAGTCGGCGAGCTGGGACGGCGTGATCGCCGGGCTGATCGACGCCGGCCATCCCGCCGTGGCCCTGGCCAACCCGCTGCGCGGGGTCCGGCACGACGCCGACCACCTGCGCGCCGTGCTCACCGGTATCGACGGTCCGGTGGTCCTCGTCGGGCACTCCTACGGCGGGATGGTGATCTCCAACGTGCCCACGGCGGGCACCGGCGTGACCGCGCTGGTCTACGTCGGGGCCTTCGCCCCCGAGCCCGGGGAGAGCGCCGCCGACCTGGCCGGACGGTTTCCCGGCAGCTCGCTGGGCGAGACGCTGGCCCCCGTCGCCCTCCCCGACGGGGGCACCGACCTCTACATCCGGCAGAACCGCTACCACCACCAGTTCGCCGCCGACTCGACCGCGCAGCGGGCCGCCGTGATGGCGGTGACCCAGCGGCCGATCGCCGAGGCCGCCCTGAACGAGCCCTCCGGCGAGCCCGCCTGGCGGTCGCTGCCGTCCTGGTTCCTGTTCGGCAGCGAGGACCTCAACATCCCGGTCGCGGCCCACCGGTTCATGGCCGAGCGGGCGGGCTCGCGGCGCACGGTGGAGCTGCCCGGCGGTTCGCACACCGTGGCCATCCCGGAGGCCGCCCAGCTCGTCGCCCTCATCCGGGAGGCCGCCGACGCCACCTGACGCGCCCCGGCCCGCCGGTGGGTCAGCTCGGCCCGTCGGACCCGGTGAGCCGGCCGTCGGCCAGCCGGAGCCAGCGGCGCACGGTGATCCCGGCCAGGAACCGTTCGTCGTGGCTGACGACGACGAACGCCCCCCGGTACGCCAGCAGCGCGCTCTCCAGCTGCGCGACGCTGGTCAGGTCCAGGTTGTTGGTGGGCTCGTCGAGCAGCAGCAACTGCGGCGCGGGCTCCGCGAACAGCACGCAGGCCAGCGTGGCGCGCAGCAGTTCGCCACCGGAGAGCACGCCGACCGGCAGCCGGGCGCGGTCGCCCCGGAACAGGAACCGGGCCAGCAGGTTCATCCGGTCGGCCTCGGTCCGCGCCGGTGCGGAGGCGGCGAAGTTCTCGACGACCGTGCGGTCCGGGTCGAGCAGGTCGAGGCGCTGCGACAGGTACGCCACCCGCCCCGGTGCCCGGGTGACCGTGCCGGCGACGGGAACCTGGTCACCGGCGATCAACCGCAGCAGGGTGGACTTCCCCGCGCCGTTGGCACCGGTCAGGGCGATCCGCTCGGGGCCACGGATGTGCAGGTCCACACCGTCGCCGCCGAAGACCGACCGGCCGCCGTACCCGGCCTGGAGGCCCTCGCCACGGAACACGGTCCGGCCGGCGGGCACCGCCGGGTCGGGCAGGTCGACCACGAGCTGGTCGTCGCGCCGGGCGGCGTCGCTGGCCTGGTCCAGCCGGGCCTGGGCGTCGCGCGCCCGTGCGGTGTGCACGTCATTGGCCCTGGCCGCCGACACCTGCGCGTCCCGCTGGAGTTTGCCGGCGACGATCCGGGCCAGCCCTGCGTCGGCCAGGTTCCGCGAGGCAGTGGAGGCCCGGCGGGCCGCCCGTTCGCGGGCCTGCTGGAGTTCACGCCGCTGCCGCCGCACGTCCTGCTCGGCCTGGCGTACCTGCCGGTCGGCGACCTCCCGCTCGGCCCGTACCGCCTGCTCGTACTCGGTGAAGCTGCCGCCGTACCAGCGGATCTCACCGTGGTCCAGGACGGCGATGCGGTCCATCTCGTCCAGCAGCGCCCGGTCGTGGCTGACCACGAGCAGGCACCCCGTCCAGGAGCGCAGCACCGCGGTCAGCCGCGCCCGCGCCGCGCGGTCGAGGTTGTTGGTCGGCTCGTCCAGCAGCAGCACGTCGGGCCGTCTGAGCAGTTGGGCGGCGAGACCGAGGGACACCACCTGGCCGCCGCTGAGGGTGCCGAGCCGCCGGTCCAACGCGACGTCGGCCAGCCCGAGACGGTCGAGTTCGACCCGGGTCCGTTCCTCGACGTCCCAGTCGTCGCCGACGGTGGTGAAGTGCTCCTCGGCGACGTCCCCGGCCTCGATGGCGTGCAGCGCGGCGACGATACGGTCGACCCCCAGCACCCCGGCGACCGTCTGGTCCCGGGCGAAGGGCAGGTGCTGGGGCAGGTAGCCCAGCACTCCCTCGACGGTGACACTGCCCCCGGTCGGGCGCAGCTCACCGGCGATCAGCCGCAGCAGGGTGGACTTGCCGGCACCGTTGGCCGCGACCAGGCCGGTACGGCCACCGGGCACGGAGAACGACAGGTCGGTGAAGACCGGGGTGTCGTCCGGCCAGGCGAAGGACAGGGCGGAGCTGACGACATGACTGTCGGACATGAGGACCTCGGAGGACAGGCGAACCGGGCGGACCTCCGCCACCCGGCGACGGGCACGCGACGACCTGGGCGGTGCACCGGCGCGACCTGTGCCGCATCGGTCACCGCTGTCGGTGCTCACCCGGAGATGTCGTCGTCACCTGCCACGATCCGCTCCCCTCCGCGAAGGCCTCCACCCTAGCCCACCACCCCGACGCCGACGACCGGTTACCCGGCGTGCCCGAGGACCCCGGGCCTCGTCGCCGGCCGGTGGTGTGCGCCGGGAGGTCCCCCGGCGCTCCGCGGGGGCCGACGGACGTGTCCCGCCGACCCCCGCGCCCGCCGACCGCTACCCGTGGGCCGGCCGGATGCCCGTGTGGAAGTTGTAGACCGCTCCGTTGCGGGTGAGAGTGAGGTTCCACTTCCCGCCGTTCTTGAGGACCACCGGGTTGGACGTCGGATACCGCTGGAGGAACCAGTCCTCCAGTTGCTGCCCCTCCACGGCGGTGAGCAGCCCGATCTCCCCCACCTCGGCCGCGTGGTGCGGCTCCGGGTTGCACCCGGCGTTGAACCGGTAACTGCTGTCCCGGTTCCACCGGCCGCAGCCGAGCATGGTGACCGTGACCGGGCCGGACTGCTGGAAGGCCAGCTGCGGGACCGGCGGGTCGGCGACGACCACGTCGGGTGGCGTCTCCAGGGAGGGGAAGGGCACCGCCACCGTCTCGATGACGGCCTGCGACGCCCAGTTGAAATCGACCTCGAACGGCATGACGATCCCCTGTCCGCAGTGCCCCGCCCGCCGGCCGGTCGCGGCGGCGCGTTGACGTGCCCATCATCGACCGGAACCGACCACCGGCAGCGCACACTGTCCGTGCCTGGACACTGGCGGTCAGCTGACAGCGCGGGCCGAACCCATACCGACGCTTGTCAATGTTGCCAAGCGTATCCAGACGTGTTGGAATAGCTCATATCGCCGCGGCACGGGGGCAACCGTGCCGACCACGGCCAGCACGGGAGCATCGCAGCGCCGGCAGCGTGCCGCCTCGTCGGCGCTCGCACGCCACGTCGCCGGGCCATCGCCACCAGACGGGCACCATGGCGGGCGGGACCGCCTTCCGCCATGCCGCGCCCTGGCACGTGTCTCCGCCGGCCGACGCGCTCCACCCCTGCCGGCGGGGCGTCCGATCCAGTCGGCCAGCGCACCAGAACCGGCGACGAGGTGAGAAGCGATCATGATTTCCCGAGAGAGCTCCGCGGGGTGGTACCGGCACCGCCTGGTGTGGGTGGCGGTGATCCTGCTGGCGGTGTCGGCCGGCACGGTCTTCCTGGCCAGGCGGGCCGACCCGGAGACGGAGCCGGCGGACCTGCAGGCCCAGATCGTGGCCCGGATGCGCACCACGCTCGAGCAGGCGGACCCGGGGCAGCACCAGCATGCCGGGCACACCGCCCAGCAGGGCGGCACCGAGGAGAAGCCGCCGGTGATCTGCGGGGTCCGGGTCTACGGTTACGAGCCCGAGGCGGCCACCGCGCTCGCCGACGTGTGGAAGGTCTACGGCTTCCACCTGTGCGGCATCGCCGAGCAGAAGCGCCCCTGGGACGTGGCGGTCAAGCTGGCCGGGCCGGTGATCATGGACATGTCCACCGATCCCCCGGGCATCCAGGTGGTCGAGGCGACCGAGGGGGTCCGGTTCGTCGACCGGCTGCGGGAGATGTTCCCGGCCAGGTACGCGACGCTGGCGCAGGAGGAGGCGCTGAGCGCCCCGGAGATGGCCGACCAGCGCCGCCGGTACGACGCCGCGGCCGGGTTCTGACCCCGCCGGCCGGGCCGGGTGGCACTCCCCGCCCGGCAGCCGGTCCGCACCGCGACGGCGCGGTGACCGCCGTCCTGCGTACGTGCCGCCCCACCAGCGATCCGGCGATCCCGGACAGGTCGCTGCACATCCGGCTAAATATTGATCAAGTTTGATATTTACTGCAATAGATGTAACAGTGGGTCCGGAAGCGTTCGCAGCCCGATGTTTCGTATCGAGGAATGGAGGATGAACAGTGCGCTCACACAGCTCCGACCAATCCGGTGGACGACCCCGGTCCACCGTCCGCCGGTCCCTCCAGGCGCTCGTCCTGATGTTCGCCATGGTGGTCGGCACGCTGCCCGCCATCGGGGCGGCCCAGGCCCACGGCACCGTCATCAACCCGGCGACCCGCGCCTACCAGTGCTGGAAGACCTGGGGCAGCCAGCACACCAACCCCGCCATGCAGCAGCAGGACCCGATGTGCTGGCAGGCATTCCAGGCCAACCCGGACACCATGTGGAACTGGATGAGCCAGCTGCGTGACGGCCTGGGCGGCCAGTACCAGCCCAGCACCCCGGACGGGCAGCTGTGCAGCAACGCCCTCTCCAGGAACAACTCGCTGAACCAGCCCGGGGCGTGGAAGGCGACCACCGTCAGCCGTAACCTGACAGTCCAGATGTACGACCAGGCCAGCCACGGCGCCGACTTCTTCCGGGTCTACGTCACCAAGCAGGGGTTCAACTCCGCCACCCAGCGACTCGGGTGGGGCAACCTCGACCTGATCACGACGACCGGGCGTTACGCACCGGCACAGAACATCTCGTTCAACGTCTCGATCCCGTCGTCGCGGAGCGGTAACCACATCCTGTTCTTCATCTGGAAGGCGTCCCACGCGGACCAGACCTACATGTGGTGCAGCGACATCAAGATCTGACCGGCACCCGGCACCACCTCCGGCCCAGGACCTCGCCGTCCTGGGCCGGAGCCGTTGCCTCCACGGGGTGAGTCGTGCCGGCGCCACCCGACGGCGGCAAGGTGGTTTCCTCAGCGGTCAGCCGGATCCGCCGTCAGCAACCGCCCGATCGCCGTCTTCCGCCGGTTCACCACTCCGGCGAAGTTGACCAGGAAGCCGAGGTAGACGACGGTCTCCGAGGCCCACATCGCCACCTCGGAGCCGCCGCCCGGACGGGGTTCGACGGTGATGGACATCGTGATGCCGCCATGAATTCCCCGCCGGCGCATGTTGATCGTCCCCGGACCGTCGGCGGTCGTCCACAGCACGGCCCGGGGACCGCCGAACGCGCCACGGACGATCTGTGCGGCCTCCGCAGGGGGGCAGGCGGACTCGACCGTGGTCGTCGCGACCGCCTTCCGGGTCTCGACGAACTGCCAGACGATGAAGCCGACCACACCGGCGACGAATGCGAAACAGAAGAAGCCTTCCACGGCAGCCACCCTTTCCGGGAAACGGAAGCGGCTCGGTCCACCGGACGACCGACTGACCGCTCCCCTGCCGGCCCCTGACGGACCGCCGCGTCCGGTGCGGGCCGACACGACGAGCCCGACCGCCCGGACGGCCGTGTCCGGTCCCCGGCGACGCCCGCGCGACCGCGGGTCGGTGCCTACCGTCCCCCGCGTCCCGGATCCGTCGGCCACCACCGGAAGCCCGACCCACCACAGGGGACGGACCGGCAACCGACGGGGAACACCCCGGTACGACTCAGGACGGGAAACCCGGGGGCCGGGGCCACTGCTCCGCCTCGGGATCGGGCCGGTAACCCGACCCCGGCCCGCCGGGCTGGGGATGACCGACGGGCGAGGGCGGACCCACAGGCGAAGGGTGGCCGACGGGCGAGGGCAGACCCACGGGCGAAGGCTGACCCACGGGCGAAGGCTGACCGGGCGGCAGCGGGCCGGCGGACGTCAGGGAGCCGAACGGCGGCAGCGGGCCGGCGGGCTGCGGCCCAGGGCCGGGGAGCGCCGGTACGGCCGCCCTGGACCGCCAGACCTGATCCCCGCCGACCAGGCCACGGAAGTCGAACTGACACTTCGGGCAGGTGCGCAGCGCGGTCTCGGCCCGGCGGTCACCGCACCGCTGGCAGTACGTCACCACCGTCTCGTCGGCGTCCATCCCCTGACAGCGGGGGCAGGCGAACGCCGGACCCCGGTCGTGGAGCTGCACCAGCCGACCGGCGAGCACATAGGGCGTGACCAGCCCGCTGATACCGCTGGCCAGGTCCCGGGTCCGCCGGGTGCGCTCCTGCCGGCGTTCCATCTCCGGGTTGGTCACCTTCTCCAACCGGCAGGTGGTGCAGGTGCGCAGGGTCCGCACCGGCAGCAGGCCGCGCAGCCGGGCCTGCTGGTGCAGGAAGGTCACCACCGGTACGTCCGCCGGCTCGACGGCGATCCGGTCGGTTCCGCCCGCCGCGAGGCGTTCCTCGACCCGGAACACCAGCGACTGCACCTGCCCGACCAGCTTCGCCGGCATCCCGCCCGGCCGGCTGACGATCAGCGTGCCGACCATCAACATGCCGTCGGCCAGTTCGGCGGGGATCTCGGCGACCGCGTCGGCCGTCTCGAAGGTGAAGACCGCGCCGCCGCCGGCACGGGTGACCACCGCCTGTCGTGGGGCCTGCCCGTCGCCGTCGAGCAGCCGTCCCGCGTGCCGGGAGAGCACCGCCTGTGCCCGGTTCGCCAGCCCGGCGGCGTGCTGCATCATCGCCACGTCACCGGAACCCGTCTGCCGCCACCACGGCGTGAACGAGGTCGCCGCCGCCGGGTCGAGCCGGGCGAGGATGGCGTCGAACGTGCTCAGCACGGACTCGAAGAGGCTGACGTACACCGAGGTCACGCCCCAGTTCCGGCCCAGCCTGCCCGGCCAGCGGTCGACCAGCAGCACGCCCACCCGTACCCCCGGGCCGTCGGCCTCCAGGGTGATCCGCAGCAGGACCGGCACCTGGGTCGGCGCGAGGGTGACGCCACCGAGCCGGGAGCCGCGCACCGCCTCCAGGAGGCTGAGCTGCTCGGTCCTCAGCGCGAAGGCAAGTTCGCGGACGCTGCGCAGCAGTTGCTGGCGGACCAGGCTCGGCGGGGCACCGAGCCGTCGTTCCACGCCGGCCGCCAGCCGGCCGGGTTCCAGTCCGGCCGCGACGGCCGGCGGCACGGCACCGGGTCCACCGGCGTCAGCCCAGCTCATTCCGCGACGTCGTAGGAGGTGCTGGTGTCGAAGCTGGACGCGGCGGCATCGTAACCCCCGACGTCGTAGGAGGCCCCGGCGTCGTAGGTACCCGCGTCGTAGGAAGCCGGGTCGTAGGAAGCCGGGTCGTAGGACGTGCCGGCCTCGGAGGACGGGCCGGTCAGGGTGGGGTCGCTGCCGCCGGTGGCCCAGTCGACCTCGGCGGCGGCGGTCTCCAGGTGGTCGACCGCGGCGTCGGAGTAGTCGGCCGAGACGGTGTAGTTGTCCCCGGCGATGTCGGCATGGTCGGCCGCCCGCGCCATGGCGCTCTCGGCGATCTCGACGTTGCCGGCCGCAGCGTTCTCCACGGCGTAGTCGGCCCAGTCCTGGGCGGAGTCGGCCCAGTCGTCGCCGCTGTCGGCGTGCCAGTTCGACCAGTCCTGGTCGCCGGTGGCCCCGCTGATCTCACTCTCCACGATGGATGCCGCCGGTTCCGGCAGGGCCGCCACCGCCTCGGTCAGGGTGGTGTCCCCGATCGGCGTGTCAGCGGCCAGGAAATCGCCCCAGTCCGAGTCGGCACTCATGCTCTGATTCCCCAGATTCTGATGGACGTCGCGGTCAGTGGTCGTCGTCCGGAAGCTCCGGCCGGACGACGAGCACTGTGCCACGACCACGCCCGGGGCCGCGCGGCCCCGACAGCGGAAGCCGGAAGGATCCGCCGAGGTCACGGCCGGTTCCGGTGGCGGGTGGGCGCTGGTGTCAACATACCGACAGATCCCGGCCGACGTCGCCCGTCGGATCACCGGACCCGGGCGCTCCCGGGTCGCCGGCCGTTGCGGACACGTCCGGGAACGGCCGGCCGGGTCAGCCCTTCACCGCGCCCGCGGTGAGCCCCTCGGTCAGGTAGCGCTGGCCGAAGGCGTACATGATCACCACGGGGATGCTGACGAGCAGCGACGCGGCGGCGAGCTGCCCCTGCGGCACGACGTCCCCGGTGATCATCGACTGCATGCCCACCGGGAGGGTCTTGTACTCGTCCTTGGTGATGAACACGAAGGCGAAGAGGAACTCGTTCCAGGCGTTGGTCAGGGTGAACAACGCGACCGCCAGCAGGCCGGGCTTGGCCAGCGGCAGCACCACCCGGCGGAACGCCTGCAGGCGGGTACAGCCGTCGACCAGCGCGGCCTCCTCCAACTCGACGGGGATCGACGCGAAGTACCCCGCCAGCAACCAGGTCGCGAACGGCAGCGTGAAGGTCGGATACGTCACGACCAGCGACCACAACGAGTCGGTGAGCCGCATCCCGATGAGCAGTTGGTACAGCGGGATGAACAGCAGCGCGCCCGGCATCACGTAGGTGACCAGGACCGTGACGGTGAAGCCCTGCGCCCCGCGGAACCGCAGCCGGGCCAGGGCGTACCCGGCCAGGGCGGCGCAGACCAGCGCCACCGCGGTGGACGCCACGGACACCAGCACCGTGTTGAGGTACCAGCGGCCGAACGGCTTGGTGGCGAAGAGGTCGGTGAACTGCTGGGTGGTCCACGGCGTCGGCCACAGGTCCCGGTCGTGCAGGACGATCTGACCGTCGGACTTGAAGGCGGTGACGAGGATCCAGTACAGCGGGGCCAGGACGAAGACGAGCAGCCCGGCCAGGGCGACCCAGGACGCCAACCCCGACACCAGTGACGATGCCCGGCGACGCCCCCAGGTCCCGAGGGCCGAGACAAGCCGGCCTACCGCTGCCGCGACCAGCAGGAATACCCCGAGGACCAGTGCCGCCTTCCAGAAGATGTGCGGTGACGCCCAGGCCAGCAGGGCGGCGGTCGCCACCGCGACGGCCCACGGCAGTGCGGTACGGACCGGGCGGGTGGTACGGGGCGAGCGGGCCGGTCGGAACGTGCGGGCACGTCGGGGCGGGGCCACGCCCGAGTCCCGGCGCAACAGCCGGACCAGCAGGAACACCAGCACGCCGATGACCGGCAGCATGACCAGGGTGACCGCCGCTCCCGCGCCGTACTGGAGTTGCAGGATCGCCTTCGAGTAGGCGACCAGCACGTACGGTGCCGTCGCGTCGCCCGGGCCGCCCTGGGTCAGCAGCCAGATGAGGTCGAAGTTGTTGAACGTCCAGATCGACGACAGGGTCACCGTCACGGTGATCACGTGGCGCAGTCCGGGCAGGGTCACGTGCAGGAACCGTCGCCACGGTGAGGCCCCGTCGACGGTCGCCGCCTCGTACAGCTCGGTGGGGATGGCCTTCAACCCGGCGAGGAAGGCGACGGTGAAGAACGGCACCCCCTTCCACACGTTGACGCCGATCACCGACGGCATGGCCAGGGACGCCTCGGACAGCCAGCCCGCGGGCCAACTGTCGACCAGGTGCGCGCTGACCAGCAGCGGCCCGATCCCCGACTCGGTGAGCAGCATGTTGACACTGCCGAAGATCGGGTCGAGCAGCGAGCGCCAACTGAACGCGGTGACCACCGTCGGGACCACCCACGGCAGCAGGAGCAGTCCGGCCAGCACGGCCCGTCCCCGGCGTCGGTGGTGCAGCAGCAGGGCCGCGGACAGCCCCAGCACCACCTTGAACACCTCGGCGTACGCGGTGAAGACGAACGAGTTCACCACGCCCGTGTGGAACTGCTCGTCGTCGGTCAGGGCCAGGTAGTTGTCCAGGCCGACGAAGACGCTGTCCTGACCGTGGCGTTCCGTCGTGCTGGTCACCACGGACCAGGCGATCGGCAGCAGCACGAGGACACCGACCAGCACCGCCGTGGGGGCCAGGAACGTCGCCGCCAGCCGCCAGTCGCGGCCCAGGCGTCGCCCCGGCGCGGTACGGGGGCCGGCCTTCGGCCGTGGGGATGCTCCTGACGCCGGGGTGGGCGCCGGGCGGACCGAGGTCACTGCGGCAGCCCCTGCTGGGTGAAGATCTGCACCATCCTGGTGTGCGCGGCCTGCACCGCCTGCGCGGGCGAGGTGCCCTGGATGACCTGCTGCATCATGTCGGTGAGGACGTAGGCGCCGACGGCGGCCTGCTGCCCCGCGCTGGCCTTCTGCGGGAAGTTCAGACCGTTCTTCGTCGACAGCGGCAGTTTCTGCTGGGTGATCGTGCGCATGATGGGGAACGCCGGGTCACCGCTGGTGAAGAACGGGTCGGCGTCCCAGACCTTCTCCCAGGCCGGCAGAGCCAGCCCCGGCGCCTCCTTCGCCACGCCGACGAGCGCGGGCGCGGTGACCAGGTACTGCGTCAGGAGCTTGGCCAGTGCCGCGTTCTTGGCGCCCTTGAAGATGACGAAGCCCTGGGACTGGCCGAGCAGCAGGGACGTGTCGGTGGCGGGGCCGGTGCAGTCGGCGAAGACGTGGGTGTTGTCGTAGACCGGGTTTTTCTTGGTCTTGGAGTCCGCGTAGACGCTGAACTGGTTGCGGGTGTAGCCGAGGATGCCGGCGAGCCAGTTCTCGTTGTTGCTGGAGTCGGTCCAGGCGGCCACCCCCGGCGGCAGCATCGGCTTGTAGCGGGGGTTGGTGTAGATGTCGGCGAGGAAGGTCACCGCCTGCACCGTCTCGGGCGAGTTGAAGGTGACCTTCCGGCCGTCGTTGGAGGCGATCGCCCCGCCATAGGAGTTGATCAGTGCCTCGATCATGCCGTTGGCGTCCCCGGACCGGTTCACCGTCATGCCCCAGCCGTACCGTCGCTTGCCGGGGTCGGAGATCGCCAGGCAGAGGTCCCGCAACTCCTCCCAGGTGTAGACCTCCCTGGGGGTGATGCCCTTGTCGCGCATCCAGTCCTTGCGCAGGAACGATCCGATGCCGATGAAGTGGTAGGGGATGGCGAACCACCTGCCGTCGAAGACGCAGAAGTTCTTGGACTCGGCCGTGGGCTCGCCGTACTTCGCCGTCAGCGCCTGGACGACGTCCGTCACGTCCTCCAGGTCGCCGAGCGCCTGGAACTGGGCGACGAACCGCGAGTCGGTCATGAACGCGAGGTCACGCGCCACGCCACCCTGGACCTCGGCGTGGATCTTGGCGACCACGTCCCCCGCGTCGGCCTGGACCAGGCTGTTGCCGATCTTCGTACCGGTGGTGTCGGCGAACTTCCTGATCGAGCTGTCGAGTGCCGCGTTCGCCGCCTCCGAGTAGAGCTTCTGCGACAGCATCCCCATCGAGGAGCCCTTCAACGCCGCCGCGGCGTCGACGAGTTCCTGCGGGACCTCGGCCTGCGCCTTCGGCGTCGACGGCGAGGTGTCTCCGCACGCGGCCAGGCCGGCCGCGCCGAGCAGTCCCACCCCCATCCCCAGAAAGCCGCGCCGGGACCGCACCGCACCGTCCTGCATGGACATCCGTCTCCTCCGTCTCGCCTCACCGCGACCCGCCGGGGAGACCAGGGACATTCCGTCCCGCCCGGTGGACGTCCGCGAGGTGGCGTCCGAGGACGATCCTCTGGCCGAATGTCCTCAGCCACCGCTGGCACGTCGTCATCGAAATCGGAAAGCTGTCCCGCCGCCGGCAGGACCTCCCCGGCCTGCCCCGCGATACCCGTGCCCCGAGCGGCGGAATGTCGGCCGGGACGGCGCTGCGATCACCCTACACATTTCGGAAAGTCGCGACCAGACCTCCCGGGAACCGGAAAACAATTCATCATGATCAATAGGATTGACGGGTGGGCGGTCCACCATCCCGCATCAAGCCATCGATCATGGTCAGAGCACTTTCGCACCCGACCGGACTTCGCCGGAGCCCCGCCGGCCCGCCGCCCGACGGCCCCGCCCGACCCGCCCGGCGGCCCCGCCCAACCCGCCCGGCGGCCCCCGCCCGGCGGCCCGCCCGACCCGCCGGGCGGGGACGTCGGGGTGCGGTCGCGGCGTCCGGTCGACGAACAGCAGCCGCCCCGGCGGCCGGGCACGCCAGCGGCCGGGCGTGCCGGCACGGACCGCGAGGTCAGCCCACGTCAATGCGTTCGCGGTGACCCATATGGTGGCTTCGGTATGGTCGGCGGCCATACCTCCCGATGGCGTCGCCACCGCAGTTGGAGTTGTCACATCCCGGCGACGGTCTGCGGTCGCACCTTTACTATTCCGGCATGACGGTGCCGTCAGAGACGCTTCGCCTCGCCGCCGACTTCCCGGCCGCCACCTCCGAACAGTGGCGGCGGGCGGCGCTCGCCGTGCTGCGCAAGACCGGTGCCGCCGACGCCGACACCGGCCCCGAGGCGGTCCGGGAACTGCTGAGCAGCCACGGCCACGACGGCATCGACACCGCCGCGCTCTACACCGGTGAGGACGCCCCGCCGGTCCCCGCGCCACCGGGGCTGTTCCCGTACACCCGGGGCGGGAGGGCGACCGGCGCGGTGGCCGACGGCTGGGACGTCCGGCAGCGCCACGCCGACCCGGACCCGAAGCTCACCGCCGAGGCGATCCGGGTCGACCTGGAGAACGGGGTCACCTCGCTGTGGCTGGTGCTGGGCGACGGCGGCCTGCCGGTCACCGGCCTGGCGACCGCGCTCCAGGACGTCTACCTCGACCTGGCCGGCGTGGTCCTGGATGCCGGGGACGCCGCCGTCGAGGCGGTGCCGACGTGGTTCGCGCTGCTCGCCGAGCGTGGGGTGCCGTCCGCCGAGGTCACGGGAAACCTGGGCGTCGACCCGCTGGGCTGGCGGGCGCGCACCGGGCAACGGTGGAGCGGCCCGGCCGACGAGTGGGCCCGCCGCTGCGTGGCCGACTTCCCCCGGCTGCGGACGATGACGGTCGACGCGACGGCGTACCACGACGCGGGCGGCTCCGACGCCCAGGAACTCGGCTGCGCGCTGGCCACCGGGGTCGCGTACCTGCGCCGGCTGACCGCCGCCGGGCTGGACGTCGACGCCGCGTTCGGCCAGCTGGAGTTCCGCTACGCGGCCACCGCCGACCAGTTCGCCACCATCGTCAAGCTGCGCGCGGCCCGTCGACTGTGGGCGCGGGTCGCCCAGGTCTGCGGGGTGCCGCCGCTGGGCGCACAGCGGCAGCACGCGGTGACCTCCTCGGCGATGATGACCGCCCGCGACCCGTGGGTGAACATGCTGCGCACCACGCTGGCCTGTTTCGCCGCCGGGGTCGGCGGCGCGGAGGCGGTGACCGTGCAGCCGTTCGACCTGCACCTGGGCCTGCCGGACGGTTTCGCCCGGCGGATCGCCCGCAACACCCAGTCGCTCCTGCTCGACGAGGCGAACGTCGGTCGGGTGGTCGACCCCGCCGGCGGCTCGTGGTACGTCGAGCGGCAGACCGAGGAGGTCGCCCGGGCGGCCTGGGCCTGGTTCACCGACATCGAGCGGGCCGGCGGGATGGACGCCGCGCTGGACAGTGGGCTCGTCGCCGACCGGCTCGCCGCGACCTGGCAGCGACGGGCCGACGCGCTGGCCCACCGCCGCGAGCCGCTCACCGGCGTCAGCGAATTCCCCCACCTGGACGAACAGCTGCCGACCCGTCCGGCGGCACCGCCCGCGCCGGACGGCGGCCTGCCCCGGCACCGCTACGCCGAGGCGTACGAGAAGGTGCGGGACCGGGTCGACGCGCACACGGCGACCACCGGCGTACGACCCGCGGTGTTCCTGGCCACGCTGGGCCGCCCGGCGGTACACAGCGCCCGCGCCGCCTTCGCCGCCAACCTGTTCGCGGCCGGCGGTGTGGCCAGCGTCCACCCACCGGCCGGCGACGACGACCCGGCCCGGTTGGCGGCGGCCTTCACCGCCAGCGGCGCCCGGGTCGCCTGCCTGTGCTCCTCCGACCGGGTCTACGCCGAGTCGGCTCAGCCGGTGGCCCAGGCCCTGGCCGAGGCGGGCGCGACCCGGGTGTGGCTGGCCGGCGCACCGGCCGACCACCCGGCGGTGGACGACTATCTCTTCGCGGGCTGCGACGCCGTACGGGTGTTGGAGACGATCCTGCGTGACCTGGGGGTGGCGTGATGCCCGCTGCGATTCCCGACTTCACCGGCGTCGACCTCGGGGCCGCACCCACCGGCGGGGGGCCGGGCGACTGGCGCGCGGCCGTACGCGCCGAGACCGGCGGCGACCCCGGGGCGTTGACCTGGCAGACCCCGGAGGGCATCGCCGTCGCCCCGCTGTACACCGCCGACGACCGGGCCGGGCTGGACTTCCTCGACACGTACCCCGGCATCGCGCCCTACCTGCGGGGTCCGTACCCGACCATGTACGCCACCCAGCCGTGGACGATCCGCCAGTACGCGGGCTTCTCCACCGCCGAGGAGTCCAACGCCTTCTACCGGCGCAACCTCGCCGCCGGGCAGAAGGGCCTGTCGGTCGCCTTCGACCTGCCGACGCACCGCGGCTACGACTCCGACCACCCGCGCGTCGCCGGCGACGTGGGAATGGCCGGGGTGGCGATCGACTCGATCTACGACATGCGGCAGCTCTTCGACGGCATCCCGCTGGACCGGATGAGCGTTTCGATGACCATGAACGGCGCGGTGCTGCCGGTGCTGGCGCTCTACATCGTCGCCGCCGAGGAGCAGGGGGTGACGCCGGAGCAGCTGTCCGGGACCATCCAGAACGACATCCTCAAGGAGTTCATGGTCCGCAACACCTACATCTATCCGCCGCAGCCGTCGATGCGGATCATCTCCGACATCTTCGCCTACACGTCCGCGCGGATGCCCCGCTACAACTCCATCTCCATCTCCGGCTACCACATCCAGGAGGCCGGGGCGACCGCCGACCTGGAGCTGGCGTACACCCTCGCCGACGGGGTGGAGTACCTGCGCGCCGGCCGGGACGCCGGGCTGGACATCGACGCGTTCGCCCCCCGCCTGTCGTTCTTCTGGGCCGTCGGCATGAACTTCTTCATGGAGGTCGCGAAGCTCCGGGCGGCCCGGCTGCTCTGGGCGCGGTTGGTGCGCGAGTTCAACCCGGGCAACCCGAAGTCGCTGAGCCTGCGGGCGCACTGCCAGACCTCCGGCTGGTCACTGACCGCCCAGGACGTGTTCAACAACGTCGTCCGTACCTGCGTGGAGGCGATGGCCGCCACCCAGGGGCACACCCAGTCGCTGCACACCAACGCCCTCGACGAGGCGCTGGCACTGCCCACCGACTTCTCCGCCCGGATCGCCCGCAACACGCAGCTGGTCCTGCAACACGAGTCCGGCACCACCCGGGTCATCGACCCGTGGGGCGGCAGCGCCTACGTGGAGCGGCTCACCCACGACCTGGCGGCCCGCGCCTGGCAGCACATCACCGAGGTCGAGGCGGCCGGCGGGATGGCCCGCGCCATCGACGAGGGCATCCCCAAGCTGCGGGTGGAGGAGGCCGCCGCGCGTACCCAGGCACGGATCGACTCCGGCCGGCAGCCGGTGATCGGTGTCAACAAGTACCGGCCGGACGCCGACGAGCCGATCGAGGTGCTGAAGGTCGACAACCGGGCCGTCCGCGCGCAGCAGGTCGAGAAGCTGCGCCGGCTGCGGGCCGAGCGTGACGACGAGGCCTGCGCCGCCGCGCTGGACGCGCTGACCCGGGCGGCCGGTGCCGCGCTGGACGGCACCCGGGAGGCGGGGCTCGGCGGCAACCTGCTCACCCTGGCGGTCGACGCGGCGCGGGCGAAGGCCACCGTCGGGGAGATCTCCGACGCGATCGAGAAGGTGTACGGGCGGCACTCGGCGCAGATCCGTACCATCTCCGGGGTGTATCGCACCGAGGCGGCCGGGGCGTCGGCCATCGAGACGGTCCGGGTCGCCACCGCCGCCTTCGCCACCGCCGAGGGCCGCCAGCCCCGCATCCTGGTCGCCAAGATGGGCCAGGACGGACACGACCGGGGACAGAAGGTGATCGCCACCGCGTTCGCCGACCTCGGCTTCGACGTCGACGTGGGTCCGCTGTTCCAGACCCCGGCCGAGGTCGCCCGGCAGGCCGTCGAGGCCGACGTGCACATCGTCGGGGTGTCCAGCCTGGCCGCCGGGCACCTCACCCTGGTGCCGGCGCTGCGGGACGAGCTGGCCGCGCTGGGCCGCGACGACATCATGATCATCGTGGGCGGTGTGATTCCGCCACAGGACTTCGACGCGCTGCGCGACGCGGGAGCGGCCGCGATCTTCCCGCCGGGCACCGTCATCGCCGACGCCGCCACCGATCTGCTGCGCCGGTTGTCCCGGCAGCTCGGCCACCCGGACGCGTGAGCGGCGCCACGATGTCGATTCCCGCCGTCGAGGCGTACGTCGAGGGGGTACGCGCGGGGGCGGTCTCCTGGGTCGCACGGGCGATCACCCTGGTCGAGTCCACCCGGCCCGACCACCGGGTGGCCGCCCAGCGGCTGCTGGTGGCGCTCACCCCGCACGCGGGCGGTGCCCGCCGGATCGGGATCACCGGCGTGCCCGGGGTCGGCAAGTCCACCTTCATCGACGCCCTGGGCAGCCGGCTGACCGGCGCGGGCAGCCGGGTGGCGGTGCTCGCGGTCGACCCGTCGTCCACCCGTACCGGCGGCAGCATCCTCGGCGACAAGACCCGGATGGCGCGGCTCGCCACCGACCCGGCCGCCTACATCCGGCCGTCGCCGAGCGCCGGCACCCTCGGTGGGGTCGCCACGGCGACCCGGGAGGCGATGGTGGTGGTCGAGGCCGCCGGCTACGACGTGGTCCTGGTGGAGACCGTCGGTGTCGGCCAGTCCGAGACCACCGTGGCGGACATGGTCGACTCGTTCCTGCTGCTCACCCTCGCCCGCACCGGCGACCAGCTCCAGGGGATCAAGAAGGGGGTGCTGGAACTCGCCGACGTCATCGCCGTCAACAAGGCCGACGGACCGCACGCCCTCGACGCCAGCCGCGCCGCCCGGGAACTGGCCGGGGCGCTGCGCCTGCTGCACCCGACCGACGCCGGTTGGCAACCACCCGTCGTCACCTGCAGCGCGCTGCAGGAGACCGGCCTCGACGACGTGTGGGGTCAGCTCACCCGGCACCACGACAGCATGGCCGCCTCCGGCGAACTCGCCGAGCGACGTCGCCGCCAGCAGATCGGGTGGGTCTGGGCGATGGTCCGGGCCGAGCTGCTGGACCGGCTCCGCAGCCATCCCCGGGTACGGGCGCTCACCCCGGACGTGGAACGGCAGGTCGTCAACGGCACCCTCACCCCGGCCCTCGCCGCGCAACGGTTGCTGGCCGGATTCAGCGAGCCGGTGGGCGGTCCCGGCACCCCGGACACCCCACCGGCGTCGAGCTGACCGGGCGGGCGGCCGGACCGCGGTGGTCCCCCGCCGGGACCGTCAGCCGGGGGCGGTGTCAGCCCGCCAGGCCCGGGAGTCGGGACGTCCGGAGAGGACGGCGGCGAGGATCTCCGCCCCGTCGACCACCCGGGGACCGGGCCGGTTGAAGTACGCGGGACCGTCGACCACCCACACCTGGCCGTCGCGCACCGCGGGCAGGTCCGCCCAGCCGGGTTGCGCCGCCGCCACGGACAGCTCCCCGACGGTGCGCTCGGGGGTGAACCCGCACGGACCGAACACCACCACCTCGGGTGCCAGCTCCGCCACCACCGACCACCGCTGCGGGGTGCTGTGCGCGCCCGGCCCGAGCAGCAGCGACCGCCCACCGGCATGGCCGATCTGCTCCGGCACCCAGTGCCCGCCGGGCATCAGCGGGTCCAGCCACTCCACGAACAACACGGTCGGGCCGCCGGCCCCCGGACCGGGCAGCGCCGCCAGGCGACGTTCGGCGTCCGCGCGGATCTCCGCGGCCCGGTCGGTGGTGCCGGTCAACGCGGCCACGGCGTCGACCGTGTCCAGGATCCCGCCGATGGTCCTCGCCTCCAGGGAAACCACCCTGGTGTCCAGGTCGATCATCCGGACCGCGTCGTTGACCCGCGCGTAGGAGACCGCGCACACCGCGCACAGGTCCTGGGTCAGGATCAGGTCCGGCGCGAGATCCGCCAGCACCGCGACGTCGAGCTGGTACAACGAGGATCCCCGGTGCGCGTCACCGGCGACCGCCGCCGAGATCTCCCGGCTCGTCGACGCCTCCGACAGCGCGGTCGCGGTCACCTCGGGGACACCCGCGAGGTCGCCGGGCGGCCAGTCGCACTCGTGCGTACGGCCCACCAGGTCCCCGCCGAGGCCGAGCATGACCACGATGTCGGTGGCGGCCGGCAGTAACGAGACGATACGCACCCTGAGTGCCTACCAGCCGCCACTCCTGGCGTCCACTCCCGGCGACGGCGGCGTGCCCCGAACACCCATCTCAGTTAAGGACGGCGGCCGCCAAGGCCACGACGCCGACCACCAGGGCACGGATGGACCAGGTGATCCGGGTGAATTTGCGGTACGCGACCATGTTCGCAGCCCAGATCTGCCCGGCGATCGCCCGCTCGACAGCAGCCTCGTCGGCCGCCGCCACCACCCAGGCATCGACGAAGGCCTCCTGGTCGTCGCCGTATCGGCGTGCGACGTGATCGTAGTAGTGCAGCGACCACGCGGGTGCCCCCTCCCGCCGCGGCGCGAGTGTATAGAGCGCCAGCAACGCGCTGAGCACGATGCAGACGCTGGCGACGAGCAGGATACCGGTGGCCCAGGGGCCGTGCGCCGACGGCAGCTGCCCGGTCAGTACCCCGGCGGCGGCCAGGACGGCCGCCGCCTTCACATCGGCGAAGCGGATCATCTCGTTCGCCTGTTGCAGCGAGGCCCGTCCCAGTTCCCTCATGAGTCCTCCAGCCGTTCCGCCAGGTCGGGTCGGTCATACGAGGAGAAGATCTGCCCCAGTTGCTCGATCAGGTATCGGCGTTCGCCGTCCTCGAGCCGCCCGAGAAAGTCCCCGATCAGCTTGGCGATCACCAGGGACCGGGACTCACCGACATTCCCGAACTTCTCGGCGATCTCCTCGAACCTGATGGTGAGTAGCTCTTCCGGCCGGTCGGGGTGGTGATAGAGCCAATAGCTGCGAGCCACGTCGGGACGGGAGTAGACGCTCTCCCGCAGGTAGCGGATCCGCTCCAGCTCGGCCTGCTGCTTGACGCGTTCGAGGGCGGTCTGGCGGTCGATGTCCAGGATGGCTTCCGCGGCGAGGCGGGCTTGCGGGCCAGCTACCAGTTGGACGCGGGCACCGTAGGGATTCCGGCTGTTGATCTCGTTCTCGGCATTGCCGGCCTGGGTGACGCAGTATTGGGCGGTCACCTGGTCAGCCCACTCCGTGACCCGTTGTCGCGTAGTCCAGATCGCGGTCTCGTCGTTCCCCTTCCACCAGAGCTCGAAGGTCGCGTCGAATGCGATATGAGCGTGACAGCTGCGCAGCTCGGCGGGAAAGGCGACCGGCTGCATGGGGTCCTCGGGTCTCGCCCAGCGGCGCGACAGCCGGTCGAGCCAGCCTTCAATCATGCGGCGACCAGCGGATTCGCTCGATGGAGCCGCTCGTTGAGCCGGTCACGCAGGTCCCGGGCGGCCGGCGCCTGAGCATCCCGGGCGAGTGGCTGCCAGTCGTACAGTAGATGCGACATGCGGGCGAGGCGGCTGCTGGCACCCTGGCCGGTCCCGCCGGCGCGGACCATCAGGTGGGTGATCAAGTCTTCGTACCCGGATTGTTCGGCCGCCGCGTCCAGCCAGTGGAACAGCGCCTTGCGGAACTCGCCCCGCGGCCCTTCACCGGTGAACAGGAGTGAGAAGGCGGACACCAGTCCGGTCTGCCGTTCCGCGTCGTCGGCCACCTCGGCGAGGAGGAACCCGGCCTGGTCCGAGGTTGCGGAGATCGCCGCCAAGGCGCGCAGCCCCACGTCGTGCCACTGATCCTGCCTGGCCGCCCAGTCGACGACCCGACGCAGCGTCGCCTGCCGGTGCAGTGGCCGGTCCCAGAGAGACCGCACCGCCTCCACCACCCCGTCGGTGACGACGTCGACTTCCCGCCCGGCCAGGTTGTTCAACCGGGTCAGCACCGCCTGCGGGTATCCGTCTGCCAGCGGGCCGCCGCAGACCGCGGCGACCGCACAGAGCAGCGTCGGGTTCGTCGCCTGGACGGCCCACTGGTTGAGTCGACCGCGCATCGCCGCTCCGGCCTCGGGGCTCATCGCCACCGCGGTCACCAGGTCGACGACCAGCGATCGCAGGGTCTGATACCCCCACCACCGTTCGATCAGCGTGCGCACCTCGGGCGCGTCGGCCCCAGGCAGCGTCAGCGTCACGGCGAGCATGGCCGAGGCCACCTGTCCGGCAACGCGGACGTTCGGGGATCCTCTGTGGCGGATCGGCAGGTCGGACGCCCAGCTCCAGAGCCGGGTACGGAAGGCCTTGGACTGGTCGCCGTGCACGTAGCGCAGGATCGCGACGTCATAGGACGGCAGGGTAAAGAAGATCCGGTGCTCGTCGTCGATCCGGGCGTTGACGTTCCTGGCAAGCTGGCGGATTCCGGGGGCACCGATGCCGCCGCGCACATCCGCTGGTTCCTTGAGCGTCTCGGCGAGCCTCTCCATGGCATGCAGGACGTTGGTAGCCTGCCCTCCCTGCAGGAAGGCCAAGGCGACGAGAAAGAGCCGGGTCCGCGGATCGCTGTTCACCTCGAACCAGGAGACCAGCTCGTCGTCCCAGTTCTGGTAGGACTGGACCGCCTTGTGGACGATCTCGGCCAACGGCTCCTGAGGATCGTTCGCGGCGGCCCGGATGCGGTGGGAGAGCCTTGCGACCTGGGCCGGCGTGGCGTTCTCCAGCATCGCCGGCAGCGGCGGTGTGTTGAGGAGGGTGTGCACGTCCAGCCGGGCGCGCTGGTCCTCCAAGAGCCGGCCCAGCAGCTCCTCAGACCCGGGAGCGGTGACCGTGAGGACGGTGTAGCCCGCAACGTCCTCGGGCCTTTCGAGGCTCCTCTGGTCGATCAAGACGACGAGGTATGAATCTCGCTTCTCCACGGCCTCGCGATAGGCGATGAGCAGCTCCCGCAACCGTCCGTTCCGGCTTCCGGGCGGCACCGTGAGCAGGTAGGCCGATCGACCGTAGGACGACCACGGCACCTCATCGACGGGCAACAGCCGCTGCGCGTCGTCGTCGATCGGAATCTCCCGTCGAGGCGAGGGAGCGCCGCCGAGCAGCCCGACCGCGGCGGTCCGCCGGCCCGTGCCAGGGTCGGCAACCAGCAGCACATGCCGCCGCTCCTGCAGGAGCCCGGCCGCCGCCTCCCGGGACAACCGACCCGGGTCGTAGAAGCGCTCCACGAAGGTCGCAATGGTCTCCTGCACGAAGGTGTCGGAGAGTTCCCGGGCGGCCCGGTATCGCCCGAGCCAGTTGTGTACGTTCTGCACCATGTCACGGCCGACGCGCGAGGCGACCTGGCCACTGTTCTCCTCGACGGTGGGGCCGTCGTCGATGTTGTCGGCATAGGACTCATCGATGTCCGGCTCCACGGCTCCGATCGCATCGGTCGTCATCGCTCACCACCCCGGTGCTGCGTCATGCTCTCGACCGTGGTGGCGACCTGACCGTTGTTCCGCTTCACCCGCGGCCCGGAGATCCGAGGTCGGACGGACCCCCCGGCAATGGGCGACGACGGCGGGGCCGGTGCCGGTGGCGCTGCCGGCAACACACCGAGCAGATTCCCGGAGACCTCCGGGAGATAGAGCCATGCCTGCCGGTTGAACGGCTTGCCGTCGACCGTCGCCGTAACCGGGAGGCAGTGGTCGGGGTGCATTCCGGCATACCCGGCGGCGACAACGTCCTCGAAAACGCGGTCGGAGAAGATGCAGGCCACGAAACTCACGCGCGGGCTGGCCGCCGCGAGCACGGCCCTCACCGGCGCGGAATCGAGCAGCCGATGGGTGTCGTTGCGCGGGTCACCGTTGCCGGTCCAATGGGGATTCTCCGGATCGGCCGGCAACGGCCCGACGTGCAGGCTGACGCGTAGCTGAAGGTGCGCCCGTGCCTGGCGGTTGTGCTCGGCCAGGCGGTCCTGGAGCAGGCGCGGGAAGGGGTCCACCAGGTAGGGCAGGACACTCGTGGGGAGCCCGACGGCGAAGCCGTCTCCGGTCGGGCCGAGGAACGCGGGGCGTTCCCACTCGGCCCGCAGCCCGGCACCGTCCAGGGCGTCGCCCACAAGATCGAGCAGGCTCTTGCTGATTGCCTCATGGGTGCTGCCCGGCTCGGCGGTGAACCCCCTGGCGTCCACTGCCAGGATCGCCCGGTACGGCGGCAGATCGATCGAACGTGTGAACGGGATGTGTTCCACGGGGATCCTCTCTCGATGACGGGACCCCCTCAGCGTCAACCCGGAACCGGCGGCTCTCTGCCCAATTCTGTGCGCAGATCATGTGACCGGCCGCTCAGCGCCACCGGGTCCACGACGGTGAGCTCACGCCGTCCGGTGGCGACTATGCCGGCCTCGCGCAGAGCTGTCAGCTCGGCGACGACCGCATTGCGCGAGGCACCGACCAGCTCGGCGAGCTCTGCCTGGGACAGCCGGATCGTGGGCCGCCCGTCGGCACGCTGGCTCTCCAGGTAGAGCTGCATCAGTGCCCGGACCAGCCGCTCCCGCACGGGCAATACGGCCAGCGCCGTGCGCTGGGCGTCCGAGGTTCGCAGCCGGCCCACCGTGTAGGTGGCGAAACCCGTGGCGAACACCGGCCTGGTCAAAAAGCGCCGGAACTGCGGGCCGGTCAGCAGCCGGGTGAGGGTGGTGGTGAGGGCGGTGACCGTGGCCGAGCGCGGGTGCAGGTCGACCGCCGCCAAGTCACCGACCACGTCGCCGGCGGCCCGCAGCGTCAGGATCGCCCGGCTGCCGTCACTCTCCGAGCGCACGATCTTGACGCAGCCAGCCAGGACGACATGCACGTGCTGGGTGGTGTCACCCTGACGCAGGAGCACGTCGCGGGGTGCGAAGCGGACGGGGATTCCGGTTTCCTGCACCCGACGCCATTCGTCCTGCGGGAGATGAGCGACGAGTCCGGATCCACCCCCGTCACGCATCTACACAATGTACCGCCGAAACCACCACAGAGTCTGCGGCACCGGCTGGCCGAATGTCGGCCCGGCTGGCCGCGCCGGTCAGCTCGACGACGGCGTGTCCCCGGCAGCCGTGCAGGCCGGCGGGAGGTGGAACCAGCGCAGCGCCTCAACGCCGGCCGGCAGGCCGGTGTCGCCCTCGTCGACGTGGTCCGGGCGACCGGCCAGGATCTCCCGGGCCTCCTCCAGGTAGCCGGCCAGGGCGTCCTCGCCGGCCCACCGCCGCCGCAGTGCCGGCTGGTCGTCGCCGGTCAGCAGCGGGACCAGGTCGGCCAGGCGCGGCGACCACGCCGTACCCCGGTGGTGGCGCCACCGGCCGCTGCGGGCGTCGAAGCGGTAGTCCGGCAGCAGCCGGTGCCCCTGGCGGGCGATCAGGTCGACCGCGTCGATCAGGTAGTCGGCGACCCGGTCGGAGATGAAGTAGCCGAAGGTGATCCGGGTCCACCCGGGCTTGATCCCCTCGCAGCCCTGGACGATCTCCTCCCGGAACGCGCGGGAGCGTTCCTCGCCGATCCCCAGCAGGCGGTGCCCGTACGGGCCCGCGCAGGAGCACCCGGCGCGGGCCTGGATGCCGAACAGGTCGTCGAGCAGCGTGACGACGAAGTTGTGGTGCAGGTGGCGGGCACCGTGGCGGATCTGCACCGACACGATGGGCAGCCGCCGTGCCCGCAGGTCGCCCAGGACCACGATCCCCGGGTTGGCCGACCAGCCGCGCAGCACCCGCGACCACAGCCGTTCCTCGCGGTCCCGGATGACGTCGGTGCCGACGGACTCCTTGAGGGCGAACACCAGGCCCGCCCGGATCGACTCGACGATCGCCGGGGTGCCGCCCTCCTCCCGGGCGACCGGATCGTCGAGATAGCGGTGCCCGGCAGGGTCGACGAACGTCACGGTCCCGCCGCCGGGGACCGTCGGCACCCGGTTGCGCACCAGGTCCCGGCGCACCACCAGCACGCCGGGGGTCTGCGGCCCGCCGACGAACTTGTGCGGGGACAGGAAGACCGCGTCCTTGCCGTCCGCGGCTCCCGGCGCCGACGCACCCATCCGGATCGGCAGGTACGGTCCGGCGGCGGCGTAGTCCCAGCACGACAGCGCCCCGTGGGCGTGCAGCAGCGCCGTGACCGCGTCGGTGTCGGTGAGGATCCCGGTGACGTTGGAGGCGGCGGAGAAGCTGCCCACGCGCAGCGGACGGTCCGCATACCGGGCCAGGCGCGCGGCCAGCTCGGCGCGGTCGATGTGCCCGTCGGCGTCCGCGCCGATGACGACCACGTCGGCGTACGTCTCCCGCCACGGCAGTTCGTTGGAGTGGTGTTCGTAGGGACCGACGAACACCACCGGGCGCTGCGCCGCCGGGATGCCGTCCAGCAGGCCGTGGCGGCGGGTCGGCCCGTCGGGCAGCCGCAGTTCGAGGATGCCGACCAGCTTGTCGACCGCCGCCGTGGCCCCGGAGCCGCAGAAGATCACCGCGTGGTCGTCGGTGCCGCCGACGGCGTCGAGGATGGTCCGCCGGGCGTCCTCGCGCAGCCGTCCCGTCGCCCGGCCGGTGGCGGAGCTCTCGGTGTGGGTGTTGGCGTAGCGGGGCAACACCCACTGCCGGACGGTGTCCTCCACGAAGTCCAGCGCCCGACCTGAGGCGGTGTAGTCGGCGTAGGTGATCCGGCGGGGGCCGTACGGGCCGTCCAGCACCTCACCCTCGCCGATGATGCCGTCACGGATCCGGGCCAGCAGCAGGTCCACCCTGGACGTACCCACCATTGCCATGTCGCGTTCCCTCCCCCGGGGCGATGGCGACGGGGCGGGTCGACGACGCGTCGGTGTCCCGATCGCTGTCCACAGTGTGCCCGACCGGCGGGCGACGCCGCTCACGGCGTGGTCGGCTCAGCCGCCCTCACCGCAGTCCTGTGCCTCCGACGTGCCCGCCCGGTCCTCGCCCAGCGTGTCGGAGGCGACGTCCGGCACCCCGTTGCCGCGGGTGGGGTACGGCGGCGCGGTGCCGGCTGGCCGGAGCCCCCACTCGGAGATCACCCACCGGTCGAGGCTGTCGGTGAAGCGCAGTTCCCAGCTCGGATCGGAGAAGCTCGCCCGGACGGCGCTGGCCGCCTCCCCGTCCAGGTCCCGGCCGATGCGGTACCGCGCCACCGTGCACGGGGGGATGTCCTCCAGGAAGAACAGCACCGGCGCTCCGCTGTCGCCCAGCAGCCAGCGGTGCCGCTCGGGCAGGAAGAACTCCAGCCCTCGCAGCGGTGCGGTGGACCGGTTCTGCACCATGATCCGATAGTCGTCATCCTCACGGTAGTGGTTGGTCGTCCACCAGGCGACGCGGGACGCGTAGCGCTTCTGCTGGCGGTCCTGGGCGGCGACGTTGAGCTCCCACTGGTTCCGGTTGATCCGCTGCTGGTCCTTGAGGGTGTCCAGCGAGATGAGGAGCGCCCCACCGGCGAACAGGACGGCGATGACGGCGGCGGCGGCCTGCACCCGGTCGGTGAGGCTGGTGCCGGCCGGCGGTGCCGGGGTGCGGGATCGTTGCGCGGCGAGCCGCAGACGTCGGGGAACCACCCCCTCATGATGACTGCCGTGCGCACCCCGGCCGGGTGTGGTGGTGCCGGGGCGGTGCCGGGGGCCGGTCGTCGAGGGCGTCGAGGTGGCCGGCGAAGCCGTGCGGGGCACGGCCGTGTCGTCGGGCGCTGGTCCGGACCGCGCAGTCGGCGTCGGCCACGACCCGCATGGCACGCCGACGACCGCGCTCGACGAGGTCGTGGTCCTCGCCGTGGCGCAGGTCGGCGAATCCGCCCAGCCGTTCGTAGGCGGTGGCGGCGCAGCCCAGGTTCGCACCGTGGACGTGCCGGTGGCCGGTGCCGGTCAGACCGTGCCGGTACCGGGTCTCGTAGCGTTCCCGGACCAGCGCGGAGCGGGGTGCCCAGTCGGTGACCCGCACCGTCCCGACCAGCAGGTCGGTGCCGGCGCGGGCGTGGCGCAGCTGCCAGCCGCCCCACCGCCGGGGCACCCGGCTGTCCGCGTCGGTGGTGGCGAGCCACAGACCCTGCGGTCCGTGCCGCAGGGCGTGCGCCATGCCGACGGCGCGGGAACGGCCGACGTTGCGCGCCCGTACCGTCAGCACGACGACGCCGAGACGCTCGGCGACGGCGGCCGTGGCGTCCCGACAGTCGTCGGCGACGACGATCACCTCCGAGCGCACCGGCAGGTGACGCAGCGAATCGAGGACCGAGGTCAGACAGCCGGGCAGCAACGCCTCCTCGTCGTGGGCGGGCACCACGACCGCGATCCGGTTCACCACAGGCCGTCGGCCTGGGCGACGGATCTGGCCGGCGGCGGCACCCGGAGGAAGACGTCGAGGAGGAAGTCCGCCTCCTCGTGCCGCACCGTCCGGGTCAGGCCGTCCACACCGGCGAGCAGCCGGTGCACGTCGTCGCCGCCGCGTGCGTGCTCGGCCACCGCCGGCCGCCAGTGCACGGCCACCAGGGTGCCACCGGGTTCGAGCGAGTCCACCGTACGGGCCACCAGCCGGTCCAGTCCGGCGTCGTCGAGGTAGTAGCCCAGCTCGGAGAGGACGATCAGGTCGAAGCGGTCGGTCCCCACGGCCGGCCACTCGTCGGGGACGCGCATCCGTTCCACCCGGACGTGCGGCTGGTCGGACAGGCGACGCCGGGCGCTCGCCACCGGCGCGGCGGCGAGGTCGACCGCCAACAACCGGTCGCAGCGCTGCGCGAGGCGGCGGGTGAGCATGCCGGTCGAGCATCCCGGCTCGAACGCCGACCGGTAGCGGCGGCGGGGCAGACAGGCCACGGTCACCTCGTGCTTTCGCTGGTCGTACCAGCGGGTGGCGAAGCTCCACGGATCCTCGGCCCGGGCGTACATGTCGTCGAAGTACTCGCCGGGGGTGCCGCGTGAGGTCATGACACGAACACCGTTTCGTAGGGGCGCGCGAAGCGTGCGAGAACGTGCGGGGGAAGGATCGGGGCGTCGGCGGGCGTCGGCCCGAGCGGCAGGACCTGGCTACGGAAGGCGTCGACCGCCCTCCGCTTGGCCGACCTGGCCGCCGGGGTCAGGTCGATCCGGCGGGCCCGGTGCCAGGGCACATCGGGGTGGTCCGGCGTGGCCCAGTGCCACGTCCACACCGGGAACTCCAGCAGTGTCGCGCCGGTACGCCGGCAGGCGACCGCGGCCGCCCGACCGACCGCCTCGTGGTCGGGGTGTCCGTCGCCGCACCACGTCGTGACACACCACCGGCCAGGTGTCAGCCGGCTGGTCAACGCGTCGGTGAGCGCCGCTTCGTCGACCGCGCCGTCGGGCTGCCCGAGATGGTCGATGGCCGCGGGGACGACGCCGAGCAGGCCACAGGCGGTGACTGTCTCGGCCCGCCGGATCGCGGCCAGCTCCGCGCGGGAGTGGACCGTGGAATCCGGGTGGGAGGCCTCGCCGTCGGTGACGACCGTGATCTCCACGCCGCCGGTGAGCATCGCGACCAGGCCGCCGACGCCGAGCACCTCGTCGTCGGGGTGCGGGGCGACGACCAGCGGCGGCACCGCCCGCGCCCGGTCGTCCAGCGTGAGTACGGGCCAGTCGGCCGGTGCGGCCCAGGCACGCCAGGTGCCCTCGTCGGTGCCCACGTCGACGATCGGCCTCACCATCCGGGTTCCCCCGCCGCCGCCGCGAGTTCGCCGAGATGGGCCAGGTCCGCCTCGGCGTGGCTCTGCCGTAGGTACACCGTCAGGTCGGCGACCCGCCGGGCGTGGTGGGCGTCCCGGCACAACGGTCCCGCCCCCAACGCCCGGCCGACCCGGTCGACGACGGTGGTGGCCGCCGCCTCGACGGTGGCCCGCACCTGGTGCGCCAGCCGGTCCGCGTCACCGGTGGGGTGCGCGTCGATCTCGGCGGCGGCGGCGAACAGGACGGCGCGGGCGGCGGTGAGGGCCGCGTCGACCGCCCCGAGGTGCGCCATGGCGTGCGGGCCGAGGCCCCGGTGCCGGGCCGCGTCGCGCAGGGCGTCGGCGACCCCGACCGCGCCGCCGTACCAGCACGCCGCCACGCCCAGCCCGCCGTGCCAGAAGCCCGGCCGCGCGGTGTAGCGGCCTGGGCCACCCACGGGTACGGCGGTCACGCCGTCGAAGCTGACGGTCCGGCTGTCGCTGGCGGCCATGCCGACGGCGGGCCAGGTGCCGGCGACCGGGGTGACCCCGGCCGCACCGACCTCGACCGCGAACAGCCGGACACCGTCGGCGGCGGTCGCGGTGACCAGCGCCCGGGACAGCAGACCCGCCCCGGAGCACCAGGGCCGGTCCCCGGTGAGCAGCCACCGGTCGCCGTCCCGGGTCGCGGTGACCGAGGCCGGGGCGGCCGCCCACACGCCCCACGGCTCACGACGCCACCGGGGATCGACCGACACGCCCAGCTCGGCGAGGATCGCCAGGGCGTCGGCGTGCCCCTCCCCCAGCCGGGCCAGCACCAGGTCGGTGCGGCCGAGTTCGACCAGGCGCGACCACCGCTGCGCCGTACGTCCACCGCCGGGCAACGGCAGGTCCAGCCGACCGGCGAGCACGGCCGACCGGAACGCCTCCCCGGGCGGCGTGCCCGCGGTGATCACCGTCGGAGCCTCGTCGCCCGGGGCGCTCCCCCGGGGCGTACCGGGTGAAATCCGTTCCGTTCCGTTCCGTCGCCGACAACGGGCAACCTCTGCTGACGGTCGACCGTCATCGGGCACCTCCCCCAGCGTGACCTGCGGTCTTCGTAGGTCGTCGCCGGAAGATGCCCCCCTGCTGCGGGGCGAAACATGGCACGGCCGCTGGTGCCGGGCGGTGCCGGTGGCCGGGAGTCGAGGAGAGCACGGGGGCTAGTAGTGCTTTGTTAGGTTGTTCCGGTGTGTCGCTTGTAGGGCTCTTTGGGTTGTGTTTGGCTGCCGGGCGTGGACGAGCGAGGACTCACGCGGGTGCGGACGCGGTTGGAGGACTTCGCGGCCGGGCTGTTCGCGGGGTTGCCGCGGTCGGATCAGCGGGGGACCGGGTTGCGGTATCTGCGGGGGCTGATGCTGGACGGTCGGCGCAAATCGATGCAGCCGATGGCGCAGCGCCTCGGGGTGGATCACCAGCAGTTGCAGCAGTTCCTGACCTCGTCGACCTGGGATGTCAGTGATGTGCGGCGGCGGCTGGCGAGGACCGCTATTGACCTGGTGTGCCCGCAGGTGTGGGTGGTGGACGACACCGGTTTCCCCAAGGACGGCAAAGCGTCAGCGTGCGTGGCCCGGCAGTACTCCGGCACCCTCGGTAAGGTCGCGAACTGCCAGATCGCCGTGAGTGTCCACGCCGCGAGTGACACCGCGTCGGCGGTGCTCGACTGGCGGCTGTTCGTGCCTGAGTCCTGGGACGAGACCTGCGTTGCGGACACTGACGGGAAGGTGGCCAACCCGCACGCCCGCAGGCTGCGCCAGCAACCCGTGACCCGTGACCAGGCCGGAGCGAAGAAGCCACACGAGCGCCTACGGCCGCCACCCGCCGAGCAGATCGACCAGATCCTGCGGCGACGGTCAGCCTCAAAGCTGCCTGACGAGCAGCGGTATCGGCCAAAGTGGATGATGGCCCTGGAAATGATCGACGAGCTGGCCGGGTGGGGCCTGCGTCCGCCGTTGCTGACCGCCGACGCCGGCTACGGGCAGGTCGCCGAGTTCCGCCAGGGCTTGACCGAACGCGGCATCGGCTACATCGTGGCGACCACCTCGTCGACCACCGCCCAGTCCGGCGACGCTCAACCCGTCGAGGTCCCCTACGCCGGGGTCGGTATGCACCCGAAACCGAGATACCCACAGCCCGCCCGCAGCCTCAAAGATCTCGCCCTCGCTCACGGCGCCCACCACGCCCGGCAGGTGCGCTGGCGCGACCGGATCGCCACCGCCGATCGTGCCCCCGGCCAGACCTCCCGCGACCTGGCCGGGCACTTCCTCGCCCTACGGGTCCGGCCGGCAGGCCGGGCCATCCAACGTGGACCCCACTGTGGTGACGACGGTGTTCTCCCCGAATGCTGGCTGCTCGTGCAATGGCCACCCGACCAGGACGAACCCACCGACTACTGGCTGTCCGACCTGCCCACCGACACCCTGCTGGCCGAACTGGTCCGCTTGGCCAAGAGCCGCTGGCGCATCGAGCACGACTACCGCGAACTCAAAACCGCCCTCGGCCTCGACCACTTCGAAGGCCGATCCTGGATCGGCTGGCACCGCCACGTCACCCTCACCGCAGCCGCCCAACTGTTCCTCACCCAGTTACGACTCGCAGACCCAAAAGCAACAGGGCAGACCTGAGCCTCTACGCCGTCCTCCGCGAGCTGCAATACCACCTCGCGACCTGGCTCGGATTCTGCCCACTCTGCCACCAACTGGTACCAACCTAACAAAGCACTACTAGTACCAGTCCTCCGCTCGCGCGGAGATCCCGAATCGAACGGAACAGCAGGAAGCACCCGCATGGCCTCGACTCCCGCTCACCCGGGGATCAGCTCACCGAGCCGGTCCAGGGTAAACGTCTCCGACCCGTCCGGCAGGCCCTCGGGCGCCTCGATGCCGACGAAGGTGACCGGCTCGTCCGGCAGCCGGCCGTTCCACGTCGTCACCTCGGCCCGCTCCCGCCACCGGTCGACGAGGTAGGAGACGGTGAGGTACCGCCGCTGCACGAGTGCCCGGACCCGGTCGGACGTGGTGAACGTGTTCCCCTCCACCCGGTTGAACGACGGCTGTCCCCGCAGGTACAGGTGCAGCCACACCGCCTGCCAGCCCCGCCCGCTCCTGGCGAACACCATCGGCAGCGCGACCCGTCCCTGGCCGCGCAGGTGCGAACGCGCCCGCACGGTCCGCGCGTCGAACGGCATGCCGCGCTGGTCCCGCGCCCGGGTCTGGTACCCGAACATCGACTCGGCGACCTCCTCGAACGACTCGCCGGCATAGACGTTGACCTGCGGAACCAGGTAGTGCCCCCGGACCGTCAGGGGCACGTCGATGAACTCGGTCGCACCGTTCTTCGCCTCGGTGACGTCGCCGGAGTGGACCACGCCGTCGTGCCGGTAGTTCGTCCACGACACCTGGCCGGCGCTGTGGAAGTCCTCGTCGAGCAGCAGCAGCGACAGGTCGTGGTCGGTACGGCGACCGGTCTGACGCCAGTAGGTGAAGAAGCGCAGCAGCTCACCGGAGACCGGTGCCCGCGAGCCCCTCGGCATGACCGCGAAGCCGCCCTCGGACGCCTTGCCGGACAGCGGCAGGGCGACGTCGAGCACCTCCGGGTCCACCACCAGCGGTCGTGACGGCTCCGGCAGCCGGGCGCCGATCTCGGCGTCGAGCAGCGACGACAACTCGGCCACCAGCCCGGCCGGCAGCGGAGGCCGCTCGTCGGGACCGACCCACGCGGTACGCGAGCGGCTCGCGTACATCCGGGCCGGGGCCGGCGTCAGCCGGTTGTCGACGTGCTCCCGCAGGGCGAGGAGCACCCGACCCGACGCCGAGCCGAGCGCACCGGTGACCGCCTCGACGACGGTGGCCCGCTCCGCCGCCGACGCCAGCCGCAGCAGCCGGTCGGCCGACCGCAGGAGCAGACCCGGCGCAGCCGACAACACCGACGCGGCCGGGCCGACCGCACCGGCGCGGATCGCCGCCTCCGCACGGCCGGCGAGGTTGCGCACCCGCCGCTCGCCACGGGCGACCCGGAACACCTCCTGGGCGTGCGGCCACTGGGCGTACTCGTGCGGGTGCAGCCGTTCCCCGAGCCGCTTCCAGCGCTCCGCGTAGCGTGCGACGTCACCGAGCTTGTCCGGGTTGGCGGCGACGACCTCGTCCAGCGCGGCCAGCAGCATCCGGCGCTCCGGGCGGCGGAGGGCACGGAACCGCGTGGGTGCCGCGAGCGAGACGTCCCCGCCGGAGACCTGGCAGGCGAGGCGCAGCACGTCGGTCGTCGTGTCCACGCCGACCAGGGGGCGACCGAGGACGAGTCGGATGCCGTTGAGCACGGCGCGGTTCTCCCGTACCGGGATCTCGGCCGGCTGCGTGCCGTCCGCGCAGGCCACCGCCAGCTCGCCGAGGATCTCGAGGTCGGCCTCGCCGTGCGGCGTCGCGCTGCCGGCCAGGGCCAGGTAGAGCCGTTCCGCCTCCACCTCGACGGGGTCACCCAGACGCAGCAGGGTCACCCGGTCACCGGCCGCGGTGACCAGCGTGTCGTGCGCGGCCAACAGCTCCGCGTAGGTGTGCTGGTAGGTGCCGTAGGCCGGCAGGTCGAGCAGGTTCACCCCGCCCGCGACGGCGGCGTCCCGCAGCTCGGCGTCGGTCGCCGTGCCCCCGCCGGTGAGCACGGCTGCCCGCAACCGGTCCGTCCAGAACTCGATGGTGTCCGGCACGTCGTGCGGGAAGCCGATGAAGTACGCGTTGTGCTGGACGTGGTCCCCGACCAGTTCACGCACCGCCGACACGACCGTGGTGGCGAGGTCCATCGCCGGCGCGGGCGCCAGGGCACCGACGTGCTCCAGCAGAGCCCGCGAAGCGGAGAACCCGACGTCGAGCAGTGCCGCGTCCAACTGCCGGGCCACCGGCGTACCGTCACCGGGCGCGGCCGGGTTCGTCGGCACGCGCAGAGTCTTCTGGATGACCAGCTTCTCGATCACGTGCCCCTCCGTTCCGGTCGGTTCCGGCAGCGGGCGGTCCGCGGCCACGGCACAGTGGGTCGCCGGGGACTCGAACCCCGAACCCTCCGATCCAACAGGGAGAAGGAAGCCCACCCATGGCCGCGGGAGCGGATAGCGGACGTGCTACTCAGTCGGATGCTCTAGCCAGTTGAGCTAGCGACCCAGATGTCGATCATCCACCAGCCGGGGCGGCACGGCCACCGGGATTCGCGGTCCCCTCCGGACGTGCCCGGCCAGGGACGTGTCCCGGTCAGACGACGGCCGCGGTGCCCCGCGAGCCCGTCGATCTCCGCAACCGCGCCGCACCGCGCTAGCTAGCAGGCGGTGTCCCGCTCCGGCAGGTGCCCGTGCACCAGGTACGCGGTGACCGCGTCGGTCAGGCAGGCGTTGGCCTGACCACCGAGCAGCGGCACGTGGGTCCGCTTGTCCACGGTGACCAGCTTGGAGCCGGCGATGGCCCGGGTGGTCGCGACCGAGTTGGCCAGCGGCACCGAGGCGTCGCGCAGTGCGGCGACGACGAGCGCCGCCGGCGCCCGGTTGCCGGCGAGCGACGGCGTGTTGTCCCGGCTGACCAGCCAGAAGGCGCAGGGGTTGAGATTGGCGATCGAGGGGCCGAAGACCGGGTAACGGGTGCCGAGGCGGGCCAGGTCCTGGCGGTAGGTCGCCAGGTCGCGCGGCCAGGCGTTGTCGCCGCAGCGGAAGGCCATGTTGACCGCGGTGTGGTTGTCCGCCGGCACGCCCGGGGTGCCGGGCAGGGGGGCCGGGCGCGGGTCCAGGGGGATCGGCGGCGGGGTGTGGGCGAGGATGGCGGCCAGGTCGGTCGCCACCACCGGCCACAGGTACTCGAAGTACGTCGCGATGACCGTCAGGGAGCCGAGTTCGCCGGCGGTCCAGGCGTGGTCCCCGGCCACGATCGGCTCGACCGCCGCCCGGGCGAAGGCCCGGCTCAGGGTCTGCGCGACCTCGGTCGGCGTGGCGCCGAGCCCGAACGCCGCGTTGTTGTCGGCGAGGTAGCCGGTGAAGGCGGCGTAGTTCTCCTCGAAGGCCGGGAGCCGGTCCAGTTCGTAGGGACGCCAGGCGAGGTCGTAGTCGACCGGGCTGTCCAGCACGAACCGGTCCACCCGGCGCGGGAAGAGGGTGCCGTACGCGACGCCGAGCATCGCCGCGTACGAGCCGCCGAGGAAGGACAGCGTCCGCTCGCCGAGGCGGACCCGGATGGTGTCCAGGTCACGGGCGGCCTGGGCGGTCGTGGCGAACGGCAACGCCCAGCCGGCGTGCCGGGCGCAGGCGCGGGCGTACCGACGGGCCTCGGCGGCGGTGTCCCGCAGGGGCTGGTACGTCGCCGTGCGCACCCAGTAGCCGCCCGGCTCCTCCTGCGGCTGGCCACAGGTGATCGGGGTGCTGCGTTCGACGAAACGCATGTCGAACCCGACGATGTCGTACCGGGCGAGCACCGCGGGATCGACGACGGTGGCGAGAGTCAGCGGCTCGGGAACTCCGGCGCCACCCGGGCCGCCACCCGTGGTGACCAGCACACCGCGCCGGAGCGCCGGGTCGGTCGCGGGGAGCCGGGAGATCATGATGTCGATCGTCGGGCCGGTCGGCCGCGCGTGGTCCAGCGGCACCTGGACGGTGGCGCAGCGCAGCCGCGTGTCCGTGACACCCGGGCAGGCCCCCCAGGTGAGGGTCGCCCCGCTGGCCGGCCCGGCCGGGACGACCAGCGTGCTGAGACAAGCCACCAGGACAGCCACCACCGCGCGCATCCACGCCCCCGACCATCGACTCGCGTCCATCTGCTCCGCACACGCTAGGGCGCAGGCCCCCGAGGACGCAACGCGGCTGTCCGAGGCAGTGGCCGTCCCGCGCGTCCGCGGTTCGTCGCCTTCCGGTGGGTCCGGGTCGTACCGGTCGAATCGAGGTGGCCGACGGTTCCGACGCCTGCCAGGCTGCGCGGCATGGACGTTCGTCTCGAACCCTGGTCGGAATCCGCGCTCGACCTCCTGCACCGGATCAACACCGCGCAGATGCGTCGGCACGTCGGCGGCCCCGAGCCGGAGGACCGGCTGCTGGCCCGGCATCGCCGGTACCTCGCCCTGCCGACGACCGGCCGGGGCCGCATGTACGTCGTACTGCGTGGTGACGAGATGGTCGGCAGCATCGCCTACCACCGGCGTGACTGGCACGGCGAGCAGATCTACGAGACCGGCTGGAACGTCCTGCCGCCCCACCAGGGCCGTGGCGTCGCCAGCGCGGCCGGGGCCGCGCTGATCACCATCGTCCGTGGCCTCCCCCACCACGGCGACGCACCCCGCAGCCTGCACGCGTTCCCCGCGGTGGAGAACACCCCCTCCAACGCACTCTGCCGACGCCTGGGTTTCACCCTCCTCGGGCCGTGCGAATTCGAGTACCCGCCGGGCAGCGGTTCCCTGATGCGCAGCAACGACTGGCGCCTCGACCTCGTCGGCCTCGGCCGGGCCGCCGTCGCGCCACGACGCGACCACCGGTGAGCGTCGCCACGATCCCGGTCGATCCCGCCCGATGGCGATCACATCGAGTGCCATCTATCCTGAGGCGATGCTGACGCAAAGAGTGACCACAGCACTACTGACCGCATCGACAGTTCTGTTCGGTGCGGCTCCCATGGCGGGCACCGCCGCGGCCGGCGGGTCCACCGTCGAGACCAGGCAGTTCAGCGGGGAGGGCTCCAGCGGCATGGGGCTGGCCTACTACTACGCATACCAACAGGCCCTGGTCAAAGCGGCCGACGCCGGGTTCGGCGACTGCGTGCTGATCGACAGCTACGAGTCGCCGGGTGGATTCAACGTCTGGGTGCTGCTGGAGTGCACCCGCCAACAGGCTACCGACCGGTGAGCGCCGGGCGACCGGCCCAGCACCCGCGACCAGGACCGGGTTCCCGTTCCTCACCGACACGGGGAAGGACCTGACGGCCGGCGTCGACGTCGACCGGCCACGCCGGCTCGACGCCGATCTCCACCCGTTCGTCGACCGGGCGGTCGCCCATCGTGACCGCTGCCCGGCTCTGGTCCGGTAGTGCCTCGTCACCGTCCGGCGGTCGACGGCAACGGTACGGGCTGATCCCGGGCCATCGGGCGGACGTCACCGGACCCGGCGGCGGATAGGCCGCCTTTGCGGTGATGCGGTTCAATGGGCGGTCAGCTTCTGGTGATCCGGTCGTGGCGGGGTGTGACGGTGAGGTTTCGGGGTCAGCCGTGGTCGCGGTGGTTGATGGCCCTGTCGTCCGTCCTGGTGCTGGTCCTGGTGGCGGTCGTGACGACCGGGGTGGCGCTGGCGGTCAACGCGGCGAGCAGCGACGCACGGCGGTGGCCGTGGGGCCTGCACGTGATCCAGGACCATCCGTTCCCCTCGGTGCTGGTCCTGACGGTCGTCCTCGCGGTGCTGAGCATGATGGTGGTGGCGGTGCAGCGCCAGCGGGACGCGCGGGACACCGACGCTCCCGTGGTGGCTGGTTCCGCGGTGGATGACGGGCCGGCCACGACGGAGGTCGGTCCACCCGGGGGCACCGGAATGGTGGACGCGCCGCTGGGAGAGCTACCGCTCGTCGTGCGGGGCCGCGACGGGGTGATCGACGAGCTCCTGACACCGCCCGCCACCTACCCGCCGCAGATCCGGATCCTGGTCGGGATGGGTGGTCGCGGGAAGACCACGGTGGCACTGGCGGCGGCGCGGGAGGCCCAGGCGTCCGGCTGGCGGGTGTGGTGGGTGTCGGCGGTGGACGGGGCGACGCTGGTGGCCGGCATGTCGGCCGTGGCGCGGGAGGCGGGCGCGTCGGTCGAGGAGGTCACCGGCGCCGACTCGGATCTGGCGTTGGCCGGGGTGGTGTGGGGTCGGCTGAACCGGGTGGCCGACCCCTGGCTGCTGGTCATCGACAATGCCGACGCTCCGGAACTGTTGGCACCGGGCGGCACGAGTGTGGCGGGAGGTGGCGGTTGGCTCAGGTCAGCCGGCACCGGGATCGTCCTGGTGACCACCCGGGTCGCCGACCGGACGGTGTGGGGGCAGCGGGCAGGGTGGTTTCCGCTGGGCGGGTTGGACCAGCGGGCGGCGGCGTTGATGCTGCTCGACCGGATGGGCCGGGCGGACGAGCCGGAGCTGATCGGGGCGGCGACAGCGGTGGCGGACCGGTTGGACCGGCTGCCGTTGGCGGTGCACCTGGCCGGATCGTATCTGGGCTCCGGGATGGCCGCAGTGGGGCTGGAGGGCTACCTGCGCTTGTTGCACGACCGGTCGTTGAGCGTGGTGGACGAGGGTGCGCCCGGGTGGGGGAAGCAGGATCCGCGCCGACTCATCATGTCCACCTGGGAGATCTCCCTGGACGCCCTGGAGCGGCAGGGCCGGACCCGGGCGCGCACCCTGTTGCGCGTGTTGTCGTTCCTGGGCCCCGGCTCGGTGGTGCCGGTGCCCATGCTGGATCCCGCCGTGCTGTCGACGGCGGCGCTGCTCCCCGACGGGGACGAGGGTCGGGCGGAGATGGCGGCCGGGTTGGCGGGCCTGCGGGCGGTGGGTCTCGTCGACGGGGCACCTACCGGGGTGGTCGGCTCGGGTGACGGGCTGACGGTGCATCCCCTGGTGGCCGAGGTCTGCCGGTGGCGGGCCGCGCGGGAGGGGCAACGGTCGTCACTGACGACGGCGGCGGCCGGTCTGGTAGTGGCCGCGAGAGCAGGTCTCGATCTGGCTGATCCTGCCGACTGGGGCGCCTGGCAGGTGATCGCCCCGCACGCGAGAGCGGCGCTCGAGGCGATCACCGAGATCAGCGAAGACGTGGGGGTCGGCGTGGTCGATGTCAACAATGCCGTGACCTACCACTACGCCGTCCGGGGGTCGTATCCGGCAGCCATCGACCAGGGCGAAGCCGTCGTCAGCGCCGCCGCCGCGAGACTGGGTGACGAGCACCCGAGCACGCTGGTGTCGCGGAACAACCTGGCCTACGTCTACCAGGCGGCGGGACGACTGACCGAGGCGATCCCGCTGTACGAGGCCACCCTCACCGCACGGGAACGGCTACAGGGCCACGAACACCCGGACACCCTGATGTCACGGAACAACCTCGCCTACGCCTACTGGGCGGCGGGACGACTGACCGAGGCGATCCCGCTGTACGAGGCCACCCTCACCGCACGGGAACGGCTACTGGGCCACGAACACCCGGACACCCTGATGTCACGGAACAACCTGGCCACCGCCTACGACACAGCGGGACGTCTGACTGAGGCGATCCCGTTGTACGAGGCCACCCTCATCGCGTACGAGCGGGTACTGGGCCACGAACACCCGAACACACTGACGTCACGGAACAACCTCGCCTACGCCTACCAGGCGGCCGGACGACCGACTGAGGCGATCCCGTTGTACGAGGCCACCCTCACCGCACGGGAACGGCTACTGGGCCACGAACACCCGGACACCCTGATCTCACGGAACAACCTCGCCCACGCCTACTGGGCGGCCGGACGACTGGATGAAGCGATGCCGTTGTACGAGGCCACCCTCGTCACGCGCGAACGGGTACTGGGCCACGAACACCCGGACAGCCTGCTCTCACGAAACAACCTCGCCACCGCCTACCAGGTGGCCGGACGACTGACCGAGGCGATCCCGCTGTACGAGGCCACCCTCACCGCACGGGAACGGCTACAGGGCCACGAACACCCGGACACCCTGATCTCACGGAACAACCTCGCCCACGCCTACCAGGCGGCCGGACGACTGGATGAAGCGATGCCGTTGTACGAGGCCACCCTCGTCACGCGCGAACGGGTACTGGGCCACGAACACCCGCACACACTGATCTCACGAAACAACCTCGCCCACGCCTACCAGGCGGTGGGACGACTGACCGAGGCGATCCCGCTGTACGAGGCCACCCTCACCGCACGGGAACAGCTACTGGGCCACGAACACCCGGACACCCTGATCTCACGGAACAACCTCGCTGCGGCTTACCGGCTCCGGGACGACGGGAAGTAGTCCCTGCGGGTGCCCGAGTTCCCCCTCGACGACGAGTGGCGTGGCAGATCGATCATGGAGTTGTGGTGGGCATTTAGCCCCTATACGCAACTTATACGGAGCCCCACAACTCCATGATCGACGCAGCGGAGTCCGCGCCGGGGGGACATCGACCTCGCGTGGCGAGGGTGCGACGGGGTTCAGGTGGTGGCAGGGGCGGCGTCGCGGGCGGGTTGGAACAGTTCGATGAGGTTGCCGGCGGGGTCGGCGAGCAGGATCTACCTGCCGCCGGGTCCACAGACCAGTTCGCTGCGGAACGCCAGGCCGGCGGCCTGGAGCCGGTCGATCTCGGTGTCGAGGTCGTCGACGACGAGGTGGATGCGGTTTCGACCGGGGCCGGTGGCGTCGTGCGGGGTGGCGCGGGCACCGGAGCTGGTGGGTCCGGACAGCAGCAGTCGTAACGGGCCGCGGACCACGTCGGCGAAGGCGGGAGCGGCGCTGGTCTTGAGATGGAAACCGAGGTGGGTGGTGTAGAAGTCGACGGTGGCTTGAACATCGTCGACCAGGTAGCGGACGCTTGCGTACTGCCCGGGCGTGGTCACGGCGTGGTCTCCTGGGGTTCGGTGGCGAGGACGGGCAGCAGATGCCGCACGCGGGTGTCGATGTCGGCGGCGATCCGCAGGAAGGTGGGGTAGTCCTCGCGGGTGCCGGTTGCGGCGGGGTCGGGGATGCTCCAGTGCAGGCGACCGGCCGGGCTGCCGAGGTCAGGACAGACCTCTCGGGCTTTGTCGCAGAGGGTGATGACGTAGTCGAAGCGACGGCCGGCGAGCGTGTCCAGGTGGCGTGGGCGCTGGTCGGTCACGTCGACGCCGAACTGGTCGCGCAGCGCCCGTACGGCATAAGGATGTAGTTGCGGTCGGGGGCGGCTTCCCGCGCTGGTGACCTGGACGTGGCCGGCGGTGTGGCGGCGCAGGTGGGCTTCGGCGACGGGGGAACGAGCGCTGTTGCCCGTGCAGACGAACAGCACGGTGCGCGGCGGCCGCGGGTGGAGCGGCGCTGCCGGTGTGGTGCCGTCCAGCCGCAGAGCCGGGTGCAGGGCGGTGCCGGTGCCGGTCAACGCGTGGATGCAGCTGTCGAGGTCCAGGTGGTAGTAGCTGTCGCGGCCGTCGAAGCTGCTGCGGGTGGAGGTGACCAGGCCACCGTCGCGCAGCAGCCGCAGGTGGTACGAGAGCAGGTTCTGCGGCTGACCCAGGAGGCTGACCAGTTCGCGGACCCGTAGGTCGCTGTGGGCGAGCGCGGTCAGCAGTTGCCAGCGCAGCGGGTGTGCGGCCAGCCGGACGAACGGCGGCGCGGTGTGTCTCGGTGGCCCCATGACCACGAAGATACATCAAACCAGATTAGATCAAGCCTACTTGATAAACGTACCTCCCGCTGCCGTATCGTCAGGCGGTATCGGCAGGCGTAACGCCGCCGGACTCAGCAGGAGGCTGATGGTGAGCGCGACATCCACAGCGGCGCAGGGACGGTTGGCGAGGCGGCTGGGGGTGTTCGACGCCGTGGTCATCGGCCTGGGGTCGATGATCGGTGCGGGCATCTTCGCGGCCCTGGCGCCGGCGGCCGCGGCCGCCGGTCCGGGGCTGCTGCCGGGCATGGCCGTAGCGGCGGTGGTGGCGTACTGCAACGCCACGTCCTCGGCGCGGTTGGCTGCCCGGTATCCGGCGTCCGGCGGCACCTACGTCTACGGCCGGGAGCGGCTCGGCGCGTTCTGGGGCTACCTGGCCGGCTGGGGATTCGTGGTCGGCAAGACCGCCTCCTGCGCGGCGATGGCACTCACCGTCGGGACGTACGCCTGGCCGCAGCAGGCACACGCCGTCGCGGTGGCCGCGGTGGTGGCCCTGACCGCGGTCAACTACGTCGGGGTGCAGAAGTCGGCGTGGCTGACCCGGGCGGTCGTCGCGGTCGTCCTGGCGATCCTGGCCGGCGTGGCCGTGGCCTGCCTGGGCGCACCGTCCGCCGGCCTCGGCCGGCTGTCAGCCGGCGGTGACGTCACCGTCTTCGGCGTGCTGCAAGCGGCCGGGCTGCTGTTCTTCGCCTTCGCCGGCTTCGCCAGGATCGCCACCCTCGGCGAGGAGGTCCGGGATCCGGCCCGCACCATTCCCCGGGCGGTGCCCCTGGCCCTGGGCATCACCCTGGTCGTGTACACGATCGTGGCGGTCGCGGTGCTGGCGGTGCTCGGCGACCGGCTCGCCAGCTCGGCCGCACCGCTGGCGGACGCGGTACGCGCCGCCGGCCGGCCCGAACTCGTCCCGGTGGTACGGGTCGGTGCGGCCGTCGCGGTGCTGGGTTCGCTGCTCGCCCTGATCCTCGGGGTGTCGCGCACGGCCCTGGCGATGGCCCGGGACCGGCACCTGCCCCACGCTCTGGCTGCCGTGCACCCGCGATTCCAGGTGCCGCACCGGGCCGAACTGGCCGTCGGCGCGGTGGTCGCCACGGTCGCCGCCACCGCCGACGTGCGTACGGCAATCGGGTTTTCCTCCTTCGCGGTGCTGGTCTACTACGCGATCGCCAACGCCAGCGCCTGGACGTTGTCGGCCACCGAGGGTCGCCCGCCACGGGTCGTTCCGGTCGTCGGCCTGGCCGGCTGCCTGGCGCTGGCCTTCGCCCTGCCGCCGCACTCGGTGCTGGCCGGCGCTGCGGTGCTGGCCGTAGGTGCCACGGCTTACGGCATCCGTCACCGGTTGACCCGGCGCTGACCTCCGGACCAGGGGGCGGCTGGGTACACCGGCCGTCGGAGGGCCGTCCGGGAACGGCACGGCACCGTGCCGCTACAACCGCGGGAACGTTAGTCGTGGTCGCCGGATCGGCGGTGTTCCCGCCGCTACCCGGCGAAGGTACGCTCCCCAGCGCAAGGAGCCGAGCCGGCTGTGCCCGTCGCTACCGCGGCGGGCGCACGCCGCCGTGCAGCCGCAGCCAGCCGCTGCGTACGGTCGGCGGGGTGCCGGGGAAACGGGCGGCGCCGTCGGCCGGGGCGATGTCGAAGGTGGTGACGCCGACACCGTCCCGTTCGGACCAGGACCAGGTGCCGTCCACCTGCGGAGGGCGGGCGAGCACGATCGCGTCCCCCGCGGCCGAGGGTTGCAGGTCGGTCAGGAGCGGGCCGAAGCGCACGGTCAGCGCCATTGCCGCCATCGCGTCGGCGACCATGCGCTGCGGCAGGGTCAGGGTCGTCACCGGCAGGATGTCGGTGACCAGGTGGACGGGCAGCCGGGGGTCCATCAGCACGATGAGGTCGGTACGCGACGCGTCATCGAACCTGACCGTCGGGAACGAGTCCGGGCCGATCGGCCGGACGTAGTCGGTCATCAGGCCGGCCGGCCGGTAGGCCGCCTGGAAGTGCCCGCCGTCCGGGACGGAAAGGTAGCCGATCAGGCCGTCGCCGCGCAGCGCCGCGTCGCCGACCCGCACTCCGAAGGCGTGGGCGGACACCGGCGACGGGACCGGGTCGAAGGTGTGCGGCCACTGCGGGTCGGTGCGCGGCGGCCGGGCCGACCTGCCGTGCAGCGTGGCACAGACCAGGGCGAGCGGGCGGCCGGCCAGGGCCGCCAGGTAGGTCTCGTCGCCGCCGCCGGGCGGATCGATGGTCCACAGCGTGGCATCGACGGTGCGCAGCAGGTCGGCGAAGGCCGCCGGGCCGGCGACGGTCAGGCCGCGCAGGAAGCCGGCCAGCACCGGGAAGTTCCCGGTGAGCAGGTCGAGGGTGGGGCAGGCCGAGCCCGGCGCGGGCAGCCACGAGACCTGCGGCCCGGTCAGGCCGGCCGTCTCGGTCAGCTCGCCCAGGGCGGTGCCGTCCGGGGCGTAGCAGGCCAGGGCCTCGTCGAGCGGGCTGGGCACGATCCAGGCGCACACCACGTCGGCGGCGGCCGGGGCGTCCCCGCCCGGTCGGTCCGGTTCACCGGGTCCGCCCGGTGCGAAGCCGACGTCGAGCCGCGCCGGCTCCAGCAGCCGCGGCGGCAGCTGGATGAAGGTCGCCACCCCGGTGGTGATCGGCTGCCGCGGCACCAGCCCCTGCGCGATGGTCGGGGTGAGTGCGCCAGCGAGACCGATGTCGTATACGTCGATGCTCTGCCCGAACCGGTCGACCACCCTGACCTGCGCGAAGGCGAACTGGCCGGCGCGCAGGGCCTGGAACCCGCCGGGCTCGGGCGGGCCGTGGGTCACCGGCCCGTCGACCATCGGCATCGCGACAGCGCCACCGCCGATCAGCTCGGCGATACTCAGGCCGGTCACCGGGTCCACGTCGGCGGCGTCCGGGGTGCGCAGGCTCGCCGGATCCCGCAGGGCCAACTGCTCGTTGAAGCCGCTCAGGGCCTGGGACAGCAGGTCCCACGCGTCCACGGAGGCGGCAAAGGACGACAGCGCGGTCCGGGTGGGCTCCGGCAGCGTGGTCAGGTAGGTGTCCAGGCGGGCCTTGAAGGTGGCCGAAGGCTGCGGTGTCAACAGACTGCGGCCGCTGATGCTGAACGGGTGCCCGGGAAGCTGCCCGGGTCGGGGTCCGGGATACGTCCAGGTGGTGCGCCAGCTCGCGTCGTACGAGGTCCCGTCGAAGGTCCACAGGGTGTCCAGCGGCAGGGGGTAGTAGGTCGCCTGCCATTCCAGGAACAGTGGCGCCCAGGGCTGCGACCAGCGCTGCGGCAGGATCGCCGGCAGTGTCCCGGTCACGCCGGAGCCGGCCGCCATGAGCTGCTCGGCGGCGGTGGTCAGCTCGGCCGTCGCCCAGGGCAGCCCCACCCGCTCGGCGGCGATGGCGGCGACCTCGGCGGCGTGGGCCGGGTCGAGGAGGTACGCCTCCGTCTGGAGGGCGACGAACGCCGCGGCCACCGGAACCCCGCCGTGCTGGTCGGTGAGGGGCACGATCCCCGGCGCGTCCGCGACGTCGCTCGCGTGCACCGGGATCCGTACTCCGGGTGGCGGGGTCGGGCCGGGCACCGAGCCGTCCGGCAGCCGGCCGTCCGGTCCGACCAGCCCGGCCAGCGGCAGGGTCAGCGCGCTGACCAGCTGGTCGGCGAAGCGGCACGGCAGCAGCCCGTCCGCGCCGGTGCCGAGATTCTCGTCGAACGTGCCCGCCCGTACGCCCGCGATCACCACCACCGGGTCGGCCGCGCTGCGGAACGACGGCAGGTCGGCGCGCTTGAGCACGGTGCGCGGAGGCAGTGGGTGCCGCGCGGTGTAGGCGTCCGTCGCGGCCGCCAGCTCCTGTTGCGAGGTGCCCCACGGCACGTCCGCCCGGGCGCGTTCGACCTCCCGGCGCAGCGCCGCGACGCGGCCGGCCAGGCTCTCCGGTCGGCCAGGGTCGAGCTCTGCGGCGAACCGGTCGTCGGTCAGGCCCTCGGGACGGTAGGACAGGGCGTTGCACCGGCCGCGTTTCCACCACAGCTCGTACAGTTCGCGTTGCAGCGCGGCCAGCCGGCGGGCGGCGAGATCGTAGCGGGCCTGCGCCCGGTTCAGCTCGGCGAGCCAGTCCGGGTCGGCGGTGCCTGGCTCGGCCGGCGGCCCGTCGCCGTCGGGCTGCGCCGCGACCACCTGCCACACCGATCCGCCGGGGCGTGCCGTGAACCAGGCGTCGTGGATGCGGGTGGCGAGCAGCGCCGGGCCGTCCGGATCGTCGAGGGTGTGCAGCAGGTCGTACTGGAAGGCTTCGAGCAGATCCGGGTCGAGTCCGGCGTCGGGCTGCCGGGCGGCCCGGTCGCGGACGAGGGCGGACACGGCGTCGACGGAGGTGTTGCCGACGGCCATCGCGGCCGGGACCGGGCGCGGCGCGGCGAACGTCCGCGAGTAGGTCAGGGCGCGGATCGCGCCGTGGCAGACGGTCGTGCCGACGACGCGCCCGGCCGGATCCGGGCCGGCGGACCAGCCCAGCTCGGCCAGCCGGGCGGCGAGGCCGGCGGGCTGGCGTGCCGGGGCCAGTACGTCCGACGCGGGGTCGGCGTACCAGCCGACGACCACATAGGACAGCGTGGACCCGTCCTCGACGTCGTCCGCCGGATCGTGCAGCGAGAAAACCCCGACGGCGTGCGGCTGATAGGCGGCGAACGTGATGTTGCCGGGTCCGACCGCGGTCAGGAACGGCGCCGGACGCTCGGCCGGCTCGCGCCAGCCGGCCAGGGGCAGCACCCGGCCGATCCGGGTCGGCGTCGGCGTCCGGGCCGTCGGGTCGAGGTACGGCGAGGCCCCGTCCGGACCGAGGTGGTCGCTCTCGACGACCCACCCTCGGCTCCGGACCCGGTCGCCGGGTGCCCGATCCGCGCGCGTCGCGCTGCGGACGACTAGCCAGCGGTTCGGCGCCAGCGGATACGCCGTCGTGCCGTCCGCCGCGTCGTGGTGCCCGGTGCGCAGCGCGGTGGGCAGGACCCACTGCAGGTGCACTCCGTCGCTGTCGGCGTCACCGGCCCAGTCCAGCCGGGGCTCGGCGAACGCGTCGGGTTCGGGCGAGCCGAAGCCGGGGAGCCGGGTGTAGTCCATCTGCCACCGCCGGAAGCCCTGAGCGCGCACGCCTGGGTTGACCTGGAGGGCTTGCAGCTGGATCGGGACCAGCAGGGTGGTGTCCACCGGGCTCACGTCTCTCTCGGCACTGGGGCGGTGTGGTGGAAGGTGAGCTGATGCGCCGAGGCGAGGAGTTCGGTGGCGAACAGGGCGGAGCCCATCGGTACCGCAGTGCCGGGCAGCAGTTCCCCCAGCCGGGCCTGCAGGGCGTCAGCGAGATCCCGCACCCGCAGCACCGACGGATCACCCGGGCGGGTGAAGGCGGCGTGCAGGCTGGGCTGACCGGCGGCCGGGAACCGGGCGTTCAGCTGGGTGCCGTCGGGCCGGCGCAGAACCAGCCCGCCACCCTCGCCGCCACCGCCACCGCCACCGTCGCCACCGTCGAAGCCGAAGTGCAGTCCGTGCCAGGGTTCGGTCAGCGTCACCGTGTCCGGCACGCTGTCGAAGAGCGCCAGCAGCACGGTGTCGGAGAGCCGGTCCAGCCGCAGCAGCGGCACCCGCCGGCCGCCGGCGCTGGCCTCGACGGTCAGGCCGGGCCAGCCGGCGACCACGGCCGAGCGCAGCAGCAGTCCCGTACGCTGCGGTGACAGGGGAATGGCGTCGGGTCCGGGGTCGGGACGGTCCGGCCTGCCGGGGATGTCCGGCAGGCCCCCCGAGCCCGGCGGCCCCTGCGGTGTGGTCGGGGTGGGGGGCGTGGACGGGGTGGCCAGGCCGGCCGCCGTGGAGGCACCGGTCCCGGCGGCCTCAGCCCCGCCGGTGGGTACCGCCAGGTCCGGCCGGTTGCGGTGGTCCGCGCGTACCGCACCCACCTTCGCCGCGACGACCTCGACCAGCGGCCGGCTCATCGCCTGGTGCAGCTCCAGGTCGCGGCTGCCTTCGACGCCGATGCTCAGCGCACCGTCGATCAGGGCCGCGATCCAGCCGCTGTCGAGGTAGAAGAACCGCACCGACTCGACCGGCAGCATGCGCTCGTCCGGGATCAGGTGCCGGAACGGGATCTGGTGCAGCAGTGCCAGTTCGGCCAGCCAACCGGTGGCCGGGTCGGCGGCCGGGCCGCGCGCGTGGTCGGCGAGCAGGTCCTGGACGTCGGTGCGGGAGAGCAGGTACCGCAGCTGCTCGACCGGGTCGAGCCCGTCCCGGCCGGGCCAGCCGGGTCGGCCGGGGATGAAGCCGGTCGGCAGGTCCGGATCGGAAGGTCGCGGCGGGACCGGCGGCTCGACCTGCCCGACCGGCTCGACCTGCCCGGCCGGCTCGACCGGCCCGACTGCCTCGGCCGAAGACAGGTATGCCGCATCGACGCCCTCGTCGAAGCCACCACCGCCGAGGTACAGCGCCGACGGTGGTGGCAGCAGGCCCGCGATGACCGCTGCGGCGGCGGTGCCCGGCGACACCGCCGTCGGCGGGCTCGGCGGCGCGGGCGGGCTCGGCGGCGCGGGCGGGCTCGGCGGCGCGGGCGGGCTCGGCGGTGCGGGCGGGCTCGGCGGTGCCGGTGGGCCGGTGAATGCCGAGGTCAGCTGGTCGCCCATGCCACCGGCCAGCAGTTCCCCGAACGCGTGGCGGCTGCGGACGGCGAGCAGGTCGGCGGCGCTCACCTCCGGACCGGGCGGCGGCGCGGGAGCAGGCGGCACCGGCCTGAGGTTGGCGAACAGCGGCGAGCCCGCCCGGGCCTGGAGCTTGGTCACGATCTGGAACGCCGAACGGCGGGCGTTGACCATCGCCACGGCGAAGCCACGGTCGGCCAGCGCCGCGAGCCGGCCGGCCTCGAACGCCACCGCGTAGGAGACGTCGAAGACGCCGTCGGACTGCGCGTAGACGGTCACCTCGGAGGCGGTCGCGTAGTGCGGGGTGCCGTCGGTCGGGCCGGGCAGCGGCTGTGCCGGGTACGGCGTGAACGGCCCCCGGTACCAGGCGAAGGTCTGCTCGCCGGTGGGCAGCCGGTAGTCCAGCGCCGCGAAGCCCTGCCGGAGCCGGGTCAGCGCCGCGGACGGCGGTGCGGACGGCGGCACCGGGATCCGCGGCAGGAGCGCCTCGGGCCCGGCGGACGCGGCAGGGGTCAGACCGGCCAGCAGCCGGCCGATGTCACCGCCGCCGGCCGGGTTCGACGTGAACGACCACGACGCGAGCACCGCCAGCCGCAGCCGGACGTCCCCACCGTCCCCACCGTCCGCCGGGGTGCCGCCACCACCCGGCAGGTCGGCGGCGAGGCCTTCGAGCGAGACCAGGCAGGCGAGGTGGGCCGAACCGGTGCCGCCGTAGCCCGGCGGCGGGGTGGGTCGGCGGTTGGCGACGACGACGGCGTGCCAGCCGTCCCGGTCCGCCTGCCCGGCCGCGCGGGACGCGGTGTCCGTGCGCCGTACGTGTGCCAGCAGCCGCGCCTCACCGGCGGCCGGTGCGATGGCGGTGAACAGCCGCCGGTGCAGGCTCAGGCTGGTCATCTCCGTCGCGAGGACCTGTGCCGGCAGCGTGTCGGCGGCGATGGCCGGCGGACGTTCGTGGGGGTCGGAGGCGTCCAGGAACTGCGCGACGGTCCCCGTGTGCAGCGCCGGGCCGGGCGGCAACTCGTCGGCGCGCAGCACCAGCAGCGCCAGCCAGGGCTCGGCACTGTCGCCCGGGTCGACGCCGAGGTGCCGTTCCCAGGGCAGGGTGCGCCGGTTGAGGACGATCGAGGGCAGGGTGGCGCCGAAGTCGCCGGAGCTGTTCGCCGGTGGGTACACCTCGCCGACGTCGCCCGCGTCGAGCACGAAGCGCGGGGCGTCGACGGTGAACGTCTGGGTGCGCGGCCCGAAGTACGCTCCGGTGTCCACGCCGTCGATACTCTGCACGGCGGACAGCTCGTAGGTCCCCGCGTCCAGCCCTGGGCGGTACCCGTCGTAGAACTGCACGGAGCCCGGCGGCAGCGGCTCGCTCATCGACGTTCCTCTCTCACACCGGGTCGCCGTGCCGGCGTGTTCACGGCGCGGTCCCGGTCAGCATCGGCTCATCGGTGAACAGCGTGCCGGCGTCCGCCGCGAAGGCGTCGACCGGGCCGTCGGTCGATGGCGCGGCGCCGAGGATGCCGAGGGCGGCGAACAGCGCGGCGCGCGCCGCCTTCGCGGCCGGGCCGGCGATCTGCGCCGCGATCGCGGCGACCGCGCCGGAGTGCGTCGCCACCGCGCCGACCGGCTCGGCGGCGGCGGTCAGCGGCAGCGCGTCGTCGGCCGTGATCCGCGCGACGCCGAGGGTGCCGGCCGCGTCGACCGGGCCGCCGGTCCACCCCGCGACCGCAGGCGGTGCGGTGAGGGTCAGGCCGGTCAGCCGATCAGGGACCAACTGCGCGCCGCCCGGGTCGAGTGTCGAACCGTCGCCGGCGCCCCACAGCGCCATGGGAACGTCCGAGGTGACGCCGGCGGCGTGCCAGCCGGTCGCGGTCAGGTCGATCTCGCCGGCCGGGCCGCCGGCCGTGCGCCGTAGCGTCACCCGCTGCCGCACCGTCAGGCCGGTGCGGCCCAGGGGCCTGACATCCACCGGCGGCCCGGACACGGCCGCGGTCTGCGTCGTGGAGCCGAGCAGCACCCGGCTGACCGGCACCGCGTTGCGCAGCGTCACGGCGAAGCCGTCGGCGCGCACCGGCCAGGGCTCCGGCCCGGCTGAGTCAATAGAACCAGCCGGACCAGCCGGGCCAGCCGACCCGGTCGAACCAGCCGGGACGGTCTGGGGCGCGGCCAGTCCGGCCGCCGCGGTGAAGGTCGTGCTCGCCGTGGCGGCCGGCAGCAGCTCCTGGAACCCGGCCCAGTCCAGCCGGGTCAACGCCGGATCGGCGGTGCCAGCCGTCGCGCCGAAGGCCACCGTGAAGGTGACGACCCACAGCCGGACGGTGACCGTCCCGCCGGTCGGCGGACCCCACAGCTCCAGCTCCGCGCCCGCCTCCAGGTGCAGGGTCTTCGCCGTGAACAACAGGTTCGCCGTGTACTCGATCCCGACGCTGACCCCGATCCGGGTCCGGAACCGAAACGGCGCCCACGCGACCAGCAGATCGGCCTGGGCCGTGAACCAGGCGGTCAGGCTGCCGTCGTGATAGCGCACGTCCAGCGTCCCGCCGGCCATGATCGCCGACGGGGTCAGCGCGAAGTAGGCGGTGCCGGAGATGCGTACCGCCGCGTCCAACGACCAGGTGAAGCCGACCCGTGGTACGACCGGGTAGTGCTTTGGCGCATCGAACGCGGGGTGGTAGCCGCCGATGGTGACCGCGAAGTCGCCGGCGTTGCGGTGCTCACCGAACCAGGCGTAGAACGCGAAGCCGCCGGTGAGGACGCAGGCCGGGTCGAGCAGGTACGAGTTGCGGGTCAGCCCCGCGGACAGGGCGACGATCCCCTCGCCGGGCCGCAGCACACTGCGGAGCTCGAGCTGCAACTGCGCGTACGGGCGGGCCGCCCCGGTGGACGGGAAGCGGGCCGTGGTCACGCCGAGCAGCAGGACCGTCAGCGCGTTGCCGAACTCGACGGCCAGCAGGGCGGTGGTGTCGAACTGCCGGTACGTGTGGAAGCGCACCCCGACGGCCAGCCAGGTCTGCCCCGGCGCAGGGCTGAGCCAGGGCTGCGGCCCGCCGGTGAGGGCGGCCAGCGCCTGCGCCGGCGAGCCGTCCGCGTCCTGCGCGCCGAGCCCGGCGACCAGCGGGAAGCCGGCCACCTCGGTGACCGCGGGCAGCCGGATCGTGGAGTTGTAGCCGAAGCCCGCCGCCAGCGCGGTGACCGAGAACGCGGGCGGACCCCCGAACGTTCCGGCGGCCCGCAGGAACAGGAACATCGACGGCTCGCCGTCGACCTCGGTGTACGAGCCGTAGGCCAGCGCGCCCCAGGACGGCATCGAGACGGCGGCGCCGCCGTCGTACCGGAACGTGGCACCGCCCGTCGGCGGGACCGAGGTGAACCCGCCGAGGATCGCCAGCGGCGCATTCACATAGGACAGTGCCAGGCCGCGCACGTCGAACCGCGGCCCGAAGCCGGCCACCGGCACCCTGATCGAGGCGCCCTGCAGGGCCAGGGACAGGCCGTCGGCCTCCAGCGAGCCGTCCAGGACGAACCAGAGGGCCGCGTCGCGGTACCGGGCGCCGACCCGGGCGATGGTGACCGGTCCGAAGGCCTTCTGCACGGTGAACCACACGGTGCCGTCCGCGTCGGTCGGCGCGGCGGCGACCACGCCACCCTGCCCGGACGATGGGCCGACGGTGGAACCGACCGGCGTGGTCGCCGGATCCGTGGGAGTGCCGGGTCCGGCGGCCCGGCCGGCGCCGAGGGCGATCGGGATGCGCTGCGCCCCGAAGCGCAGCACGGCCGAGAAGGCGAGGGCCGCCGCCGTGCCCTGCTCCGGGAACCTCGGATAGCCCTCCCCGATGAGCCCGTTCGCCTCGACCACGGTCTGCGGGAGAATCCGGGCGTCGGACACGATCACCTGGAGCTGCTCGACCGCGCAGGTTTCGACGTCCCCGAGGGCGGCGCCGATCAACGGCAGGTCGGACAGCCCGATCGGCTCCCCGACGGACACCGCGGCCAGATACCGTGTCGACCCGTCGGCCTCCGCTGCGGCGGGCAGCGCCACGAAGACCGCTGCACCGTGGACCGCCGACCGCGCGCCGATCACCAGTTGCCGGGAGGTCGGGTCGTAGGTCAGGTCCGCGGCGGTCAGCGTCAGGTCGAGCCCGGGCGGAAGCTCCGGCACCGGCAGGTCGAGGCCCGCAGCCACGTCGGTGAGGGACAACGGGGGCTGCTGCGGGTCGGCCGTCCAGTGCGCGTCGATGCTCGTGCTGCTCCGGCCGTCGCGCAGGTTGAGCGTCACCGCGCAGGCCATCCGACCGATCGTCAGGGTCGCGCTGTACCGGGCCGTGAATCCCGCGGTGCCGACCGTGGTCGCCGGGTCCGACGGTTCCTCGCCGCTCGGCTGGTCCGCCGGCACCGGATCGAGCGCCACGTCGACGCGCAGCTGCGCCGGGGCGCCGGCCACGGTGAGGGCGCCGGTGCAGGAGAACGTGAAGGCGCCGGTGCCGGTCGTCACACTCGCCGCCACCTCGACGAGGGCGAGGTGGCGCAGCACGTCGGGCACCTCGGTGATGCCGAAGTCGGCGGCGAGGGAGCCGAGGAGGTCGCCGACCGGGAGATCGTCCCCGGCACCGGTCGACCCGGCGAACCGCCAGCCTTCCGCCGCCCCCTCGTACCCGGCCTGCAGCAGCACGTTGATCGACGGCCCGAAGCTCAGCACCGCCTCGACGTACCCGGACAGGCCCGACGACGACTGGTAGGCGACGCCGACCGAGACCCGGCGCAGCGCGACGGGGCCGATCCGCCACACGTCGCTCAGCGTGAGGTCGACCGCGTACCGCCCGGACCCGGGCCGGGCCAGGAAGAAGGCCTCGCTGACGGTCAGCGCCCGCGGCAGGTCCGCCGAGGGCAGCCCGAGCGAATCGAGCAGATCGGCCACCCCGACCGGTGTCTGCTCGTACAGCTGCCCCGTTATCTCCAGGCCCGGCAGGCTCGCCGCGACGTCCAACCGCAGCACACCGAGGGTCAGCAGGCTGACGACCTGCACCGACGGCAGCTGCCCGGTCGCGGCGTCGAACGTCATGGTGACCCTGCGGATCGCCGCGTCCAGCCCGCCGACGCCCAGTCCCGGTCCGTCGCCGCGCAGCGAGGCCAGTTCGACGGCCGCCGCCGCGCCGCGTTGCGCACCACCGAGCCATCCGGCCAGTGCGGCCAGGCCGGGGAAGGCCGTCGTCCCGGACGGCTGCAGCGAAGCGGTCCACCGCCGGCCCGGGGTCACCCCGATGGCGACCTCGACCGGCAGGTCCCCGATCGTGACCAGGCTGCTGAGCATGATCTGGTACTGGGCCGGGCCGACGTCACCCCGAACGGTGACGTCGTCGAACGCCAGGACCGAGGGTACGACCGTCCACCGGGCGTCGGGCAGGCTTGCGGTGAACACCAGTTGCGGCCGGTGTGCCCGGCCCGGGTAGAAGGTCAGGTGCAGCTGCGAGGGCTCGACCGAGGCCGTGCCGACCAGCGTCTGCGGCGGGACCGGCAGGACCGCGGCCCGACCGCTCCCACCGACGCCGAGAGCCAGCAACGTGGGCAGCGGTAGCCGTGTCGTCGCGGGCACGCCGAGCCGCCAGGCCGCCACGGTGCCGGTGGCGGACTGCTCCCGGGTCGACGTCAGCGTCACCGCGACCGGCCCGTCGAGGTCCAGGACGCCGGACGCCGCGCCGGTCACCGTGAGGCCGGCAGTGCCGCCGGTACTGCCAGGGCCGGCAGTGCCGGCAGTGCCGGTCAGGGTGACCGTGGCGTGGGTCAGGTGCACCGGGCCGGCACCCGCCGGGCCGAGACCCTCGATCGGCCAGGACGCCGAGGTGCCGCCGGAGATGGTGAGCACCTGCCCGGACAGGCTGAGCCCGTCGTCGCCCGGAACCAGCTCCAGGAGGCCGTCCGGCATCGTGCGCAGGAACTCGGCCAGCGGCACGGGCAGTGCGGAGTCGTCCGCGGCGAGGGTGACCGAGCGCCCCATCGACTCCAGGTGCCGGTACAACGCGTCCAGGTCGCTCACGCCGCGCTCCTTCTCCACCCGTCCGCGGGCCGGCGCGGCGTGCTCACCACTGGGTCGTCACCACGGTCGGGCCCGCGACGGCCATGGCCGTCGGATAGTGCTCCCAGTACGTCGTGGTGTACGTCCGGTTCCCCACCATCGCGGTGCTGCCCGCCTGGTTGATCCGCAGGACGATATTGCCCCTGTCCCGACCGAGGGCACCGTTGTTGTCGTTGTTGTCGCCCGAGATACGTGACCAGTTGTGTGGGACGTTCTGTGCGTACGCGGGCCCCGGCACCCGGGCCGGGCCTCTGTCAGCTGCCGGCGATGCCCGGATGCCCACCCTGGGATAGCGGCAGTTCGTCAGGAAGTAGAACTCGATCGTGGCGTTGGGATCTTCCAGCCGGTCGATCATCGTCTGGAACGGGTGTCCGTACTCGCGGCCACAGGAGATGATCGCGGTCTTCGGTCCCAGGAAGTTCAGGAAGTTGTCGCTGGTGGACGTGTCCGCACCATGGTGGCTGGCCTTGAAGGCCGTCACCCAGGGCGGTGCCGCCAGCGCCGGCAGCAGGCCGCCGGCACCGTTCGGCAGCGGCTGGCCCGCCACCATCAGCGCCATCGCCAGCTGATCCTCGCTCTCGAGGGGCAGGTCACCGGCGGTGAAGTAGCGGAAATCGTTGAACTGCACGACCAGGCCGATGCTCATCCTGTTGTCGAGCTGACCGGCGTGGATGATCTGCGGCGCCACCCCGACCCCCTGCCACACGCTGGCGATCGCCCCGGAATGCGGTACCGGACCCGAGACCAGGACCGCGTACGGGGCGTTGGCGGGGGCCACCGGGGGTGCGACGCCGTTCCAGAACAGCTCATCGCCCAGCGTCGGAGCGAAGCCGGTCCGCTGCCGGTTCACGCCGGGTACCTGCAGGTGCACCGACGTGCTGCTCACCAGCTCACCCACGACCGCTTTCGCGTACGGGGCGGGCGCGGTGCGCGCATCGCCGATGTCGACGATCCGCGTGTTGCGGTAGATTCCGCCCGTGTCGAACCGCCCGTCACTCGGGACCGTCCGCGCCAGTGCCGGGAACACGACGGCCGCGACCGCTGCGCGCACCTGGGCGACGGTCGGTGGATTCGCCATGGCGAGCAGGGCCGCCACGGCCGCGCCGGCCGCCAGACCGGCGTCCTTGCGCCACGCTTTGCTGGTGATCAACGTGACGTGGCCGCCCCAGCCGGCTCCGACCGCCTCCGCCCTGGCCACTCCCCGCTCGGCGGCCTGAACCGGGTTCAACAGGTTGACGTTCGCCGCGGTGAGGGCGTTCACCGTCGCGTCGATGGAGTTGACGTTCGCCCCCCACGACCCGTAGAGGACGCCGACCGTCGCGCAGGCCGCCTTGGCCGCGGCCTCCTCCTGCGTGAGCGCCGCACCACCGCCGACCAGTGCCCCGACGATCGCTCCCACACCGTCACACAGGACAGAGAGGTTGTCGGCGAACAGGAGGCTGGAGATCCCGTGCGAATGGTCCTTGTCGTAGTGGGTGACCAGCAGGACATCCGGACCGGTCCCGGGCGGCAGGGTGGCGACGACATACTGGTGTGTCAGAGCCGCGGCCGCCGACAGCCCGCCGTCGATCAGGATGGACCGGCGCGAGCCGGGTACCCCCGGATCCTCGGCGATGATCAGGCTGGCCTCGCCCACACCGATGTCGATCGTATGGATCTCCAACTCCCACGGCACGCGGCGTCCCCTTCGGATAGTCGCCCACATCGGACGGTGCACGCCGTCGCGGTCCCGCTCGGGGCGCCGTAGTGTATCGGCAGCCACACCGGTTGCCGCGTCTCCCGCGCGGGTGAATCCTGCCGTTGGCGGGTCGCGGACACGGCGAAGGCCGGTCACCGTGGTGGTCGCCGGCCCCACGCCAGAGGCCGGATCCGTGACCAGGCGCCGTCCGCACCGACCAGGAGCTCCGTCTCCACGGTCGAGCCGTCGGCGAAGGTGACCTCGTGGCGACCGTCGGCGAGACCATGCACGGCGCCGGCCTCGGCTCCCAGTGAACCCGGTGTCCTCGATGGCGGAGCCTTGCTCACCCCGGCGGGATGGTGCGACAATAAATTGAAGTATATAGATGTTTACTGAGTGGCCGCCGACCCTGGAACGATGCGGCCGGAGCAACGGAGCCGGGCCGCCCACCCCAGGTCACCATCCGGAGCAGGACCGCGTTCTTCAGGGAGCAGCCAGCATGAGCATGTCACCGTCCGGACGCGTGTCCGTCCGGGTCCGCGCGGTTCTCGCCACCGCCGGCTCCGTCCTCGTCCTGGGGGCGCTCGTCGGCGCCGCTCCGGCCAGCCCGGCCGATCCGCCTACCAGGATGGACAACCCGTACGTCGGAGCGCGGGTCTACGTCGACCCGGAGTGGGCCGCCCGCGCCGCCGCCGAGCCCGGTGGCGACGTCGTCGCCGGCCAACCGACCGCCGTCTGGCTGGACCGGATCGCCCGGATCGAGGGCAAGGACGGGATGATGGGTCTGCGCGAGCACCTGGACGCGGCCCTGGCGCAGCGCGCCGATCTCGTCCAGCTGGCCCTCTACGACCTGCCGGCCCGCGACTGCGGCCGATGGGCTCCGCCCGGCGAGCTGTCGATCGGCGACATCGCCCGCTACCGGACCGAGTTCGTCGACCCGATCGTCGAGATCCTCGCCGACGCCCGCTACGCCGATCTGCGGATCGTCACCTTCGTCGAGCCGAACTCGCTACCCAACCTCGTGGTCAACGTCAGCCCCCGCTACAACGCCACCCCGGCCTGCGACGAGGTCAAGGCGCACGGCACCTACCTCGATGGGATCGGGTACGCCCTGGCCCGGCTCGGCACCGTACCCAACGTCTACTCGTACCTGGACATCAGCCACCACGGTGAGACCGGCTGGGCGGACAACGCCGACCCGTTGACGGCGCTGCTGGCGCAGGCCGCGACGAACGGCGGCAGCACGCTCGCCGACGTGCACGGCTTCGTCGCCAACACCGCCAACTACTCGGTCCTGCGCGAGGAGCACTTCCGGGTCGACGACGTGGTCGCCGGCCAGCCGGTGTACCAGTCGAAGTGGGTCGACTGGAACCCGTTCGTCGACGAGATCCCCTATGCACTGCACATGCGCGACCGACTGATCGCAGCGGGCTTCTCCCCGCAGGTGGGGGTGGTGGTGGACACCTCCCGCAACGGCTGGGGCGGCCCGAACCGACCCACCGGCCCGGCGACCTCGTGGGACGTGAACCGTTACGTCGACGGCAGCCGGCTCGACCGGCGGACGGTGGTCGGGAACTGGTGCAATCAGGTGGGCACCGGTCTCGGCCAGCGGCCGACCGCCGCGCCGGAGTGGGGCATCGACGCCTACGCCTGGGTCAAGCCGCCCGGCGAGTCCGACGGCGCCAGCGCCCGCCCGGGTACAGGCCGCCCGTACGAGCCCTTGTGCGATCCGGACTACCTTCCGCAGCGCGGTTCGACGTGGCCCACCGGCGCTATGCCGGCGGCACCCCCGTTCGGGGAGTGGTTCCCGGCGCACTTCCGCCAACTGCTGGTCAACGCGTGGCCGCCGCTGTAACTACTCGCGACTCCACCAGGTTCTGACCGCCGCTGTGGCGGCAGGCGTCTCGACCGTGGTGCCAGGCGTTCTCGTCGGCCGCCAGTGGGACACGGCCCGATAGGGTGGCGATCGAAGGAGACGACCGCCATCCCAGGCCGGCACCCTACCGTTGCGCCCGCCGTCTGCAGTTTGTCAAGGCGGATTCAACCGGTCCTCGCAACACCACGGTCTCCGCCGCCAAGCGGAGGCTGACCCACACGGAACCCGGGGCGACCGGATGGTCGTCCCCGGTCCGCGGGTGGTGGTCGTCAGCCGGTGACGGTTCCGGGTTGGGCGGACAAAAGGGTCTGGGTCCAGCCGGTGGTATCGACGGGGTCGTTGGGGAAGCTCTGGATGTCGCTGCCGGTGTCGTCGTAGGGGTCGTTGTCTAGGTAGCGGTAGAGGCCGTCGCCGGTGGTTCGGCCGTAGTAAACGCCGTCGCCCGGGGAGAGGAAGGCGTCGAAGAACCAGTGGTCGGTGGCGAGGCTGTGGCCTTCCCAGGTGCCGGCGCTGTCGAGTTTGTAGGACCGGAGTGCCCCGGCGGGGGTGGTGCCGACGAGCCAGTTGGAGGAGGTGGCGGCGAGGGTGTTGAGGAAGAAGCCGTTGCCGATGAGTTGCCCGGCTCCGATGGTGGCGTCGGTGGGTTTGGTGGCGGAGACGGTGTATCGGCGCAGGTCGCCGTTGCGGATGCCGAACAGGTGGGTGTTGCCGTCGTAGGTGAGCAGTTCGTGGGTCCAGCCGGTGGCGATGCGGACGGGTGGGTTGTAGCCGAGTGAGGTGTTGTTGGTGATGACGTCGATGCGGTAGAGGTAACCGGCGGTGTCAGTCATCAGGACGGTGTTGAAGTTGAGGGTGGCCATGGCTTTGGGCGTGAAGCCGACGGTGGTGCTGGAGATGAGGGTCTTGGTGCGGTTGCCGGTGGCGGCGTCGATGGTGGAGAAGGTGAGCCTCCCGTCGGGCAGCACCCCGTACACATTCGCCGAGCCCGCGATGTCCGTGATGTTGTCGTAGCGGATCGGCGTGTACTGGCTGGAGTAGCTGGCCGACCAGACGTCCTCGACAGTGTCCCGGCTGCCGGTCTGCTCCATCACCGTCGGCTTGGTGTGCGCGGAGTCGGACCATGCCACGAACAGGGCGACGTGGTTCTCGCTCGTGTCGCCGGTGTGCCGCAGCAAGGCGTCACCCGGCTTCAGGTCGCTGCGCGCGATGGTGTGCGACCGGTTGAGCAGGTTGCCGGTCCAGAAGGCGCTGCCCGAGCCGCCCAACCCCCAGGCCATCGAGACGAAACCGGAGCAGTCGGTGCGGTAGTCGCCGTACTGGTTGCGGTAGCAGCGCTCCTGGCTGTAAGGAATGCCGACGCTCAGCCAGCTCCGTGCCCGGGTCAGTACCTCGGAGCGGGTCGGGCTCTTGTCGGAGCCGTTGCTTTCGCACGGGATGGGGGTGGTGGAGACCGCAGCCAACGTCGATGGGCCGGCTGGAAGTCCCGGGTACGCTGGCAGCGGCGGATCGCCGGCCACCGTGGATGCCGCGACCGCCGCCGGTGCCGCCGCGGCGGTGGCACCGGCGACCAGCCCAACCGCGGCGGTCAGGCCCACCGTCGTCGCCATCAGCAGGCTCGTCGCGGTGACCAGTCTTTGCGCGATGCTGTTGAACATGATGGATTCCCTTACGGAGGAGACAGGTCCTGACCCTGAACGGTGGGCGGGGCCGCTCCAAAGGGCCTGGAACCTTTCTGCAAGCGGGGTTACAGCACGGTTGCAGCACCTGCGACGGCGGCGGACGCCTGGAGTTCGACGTGTTCGCGCGAGTTGTGCTCGCGAAACACCCGGCAAGCGCGGGCATAGGCGGTGTCGGCTGCGGCGACGTCACCGCGATCCCGGTATACCAGGGACAGAACGTGTTCGGTGCGCGCCCGCCACAGCGATGAGCGCATCACCTCCCACAACGACATCGCCTCGTCCAGACAGATCTCTGCCCCGTCCGACCAGCCCGCGACGCGGTGGAACTGCCCGAGTACGTGCAGCGCCATGGCCTGCCCCCAGCGGTCCTCGGACTCCTTGGCGACCGACAGGGCGCGCTCCAGATCGACGCATACCCGATCCGGCGACCCCATCCGCAGCCGGGCCGTGGCGTGCGACCGGACGGCATAGGAGCGCATCAGCTGGTCCCCCGCCTCGTCGAATATCTCCGCGGCCCGCTCGCAGGCGCGCAACGACTCGGCGTACTTCCCGCAGACCCGGTGGTAGATGCCGATGCTGCGCACCGTGTAGGCGACCCCGCGTCGGCTGCCGGCCCGTTCGTACGCCCGTAGCGACAGCTCCAAGTCCACCAGCGCGGCCGGGTAGGCGCCCTGTTCCAGCCGTACCGAGCCGCGGACCCGGTGTACGTAACCGATGCCGCCGGCGTCATCGAGGGCCTGTAGCAGGGCCGCGGCCTGGTCGAGGAAGTGCAGCGCCTCGGTCAGGTGACCGGAGTCGCGGCAGGCGATGCCGAGCCCGGCGAGCGCGGCCGCCTGCCCGCGCACGTCGTGCAGCGTCCGGAAGGTGCTGAGTGCCTCGCCGAAGTGCTGCCTGGCCTCGCCGTGGCGGTCTTCGGACATCCGCAGTCGGGCCAGTTCGAACAGCATGAGCGCCTCGTCGTACGGCTCGCCCGCTCGGGCGGCGGCCGGCAGCGCGGCCGCGACGACGCGGGACTGGAACTCGAAGCGGTTCGCACCCTTCAACTCCTGGGCGGTCAGCGCCGAAACGAAGTCACCGACCACCTGGTGCAGTCCGATCGCCCCGGCGCGTTCGACCCCGACCGTGAGGACGAGTTCCTGCCGGTGCAGCCAGCCGGTCGGGTCGGCGAGCACCCGGCGGGTCAGGCTGTCGGGGATCTCGAACTCCACCGGGGGCGGCCTACGCCACACGACCTCAGCGGGTGGCGCGTCGACCGCGATCCGGTCGATGAGTGCCCGCCACCCGGTGAGCACCCGGCCGACCGCCTCCCGCAGCGCGTCCGGCGACTCCTCGGCGTCGGCGCGTTCGCGTGCGTAGATGCGGACCAAGGCATGCAGCCGATAGCACAGGACCCCGGTGGAATCCACGCCGGTGAAGCTGACCAGTTGGGCGTCCACCAGCAGCTCCAGCAGCGCCTCGGCGGCGGCGTGGTCGACCGCCAGCAGCCAGCCGACCACCCAGGCGTTGAACTCGGGGATGCCAAAAAAGCCTATCCGCCGCAGGGCCGCCTTGCCGGGCTCCGTCAGGCGGCGGTAGCTCAACCCGATGCTGGACCGTACGGCCAGGTCGCCTGCGGAGAGCTCGTCGAGGCGCTTGCGATCGTCGGTGAGGCGTTCGGCCAGCACCGCGAGGGGGAGGTTCCGGCGGGTCGCCAACCGGGCGCCAGCGACCCGGATGGCCAGCGGCAGGTTCTCGCAGGCGGTCAGCAGCCGGGCTGCCGCCGCCGCGTCCGCCATCCGTTCGTCGCCGACGATCCGGCCGAGCAGCTCCCGGGCCTCCTCGTCGGTGAAGACGTCCAGCTCGGTCAGGGTCGCCCCGGCCAGCCCGGCCAGGCGGCCCCGGGAGGTGACCAGGACCGCACAGCCCGGCCCGCCCGGCAGCAGCGGTCGCAGCTGCCGCTCGCCGGCGGCGTCGTCGAAGAGCAGGAGCGTACGGCGCCCGGCGAGCAGACTGCGGAACAGCTCGGTCCGCTCCCGGGTGGACTCCGGCAGGTAGGCGTCGTCGATGCCGAGCGACCGCAGAAAACCCGCCAGCACCTCGCCGGGTGTCGCCGGGGTGTCGCTCATGCCGCCGAGGTCCGCGTACAGCTGACCGTCCGGGAACGAGTCGGCCACCTGCTGCGCCACCCAGACGCCCAGGGTGGACTTGCCGCTGCCGCCCGGCCCGGCGACGACGTGCGTCCCGGGCGAGCCGCCGCGCAGCGCGGCGACGAGGCCGCCCCGTTCCCGCCCACGCCCGGTGAAGTCGGCGGTGGCCGGCGGGATCTGCGCGGGAATTACCGACGTGCTCCGGCGTGCCCCGTGGTGCGCGGACTTTTCTAGCAGGCCACTGTCGCCGGCCAGGATCGCGTTGTGCAGCATCTGCAGCTGCCGGCCCGGCTCGACCCCGAGTTCGTCTACGAGCGCGGTCCGACCCTCCCGGTAGCAGGCGAGGGCGTCGGCCTGCCGTCCCAGCCGGTACAGCGTCAGCATCAGCTGACCGCGCAGGCGTTCGTTCGCCGCGTGCCGGGCGACCAGGCTGGACAACTCGGCGAGATGGTCGCAACGGCCCAGGCTCAGCTCAACCTCGAACCGCTCCGACTGCGCAATCAGTAGGAGTTCGTCGAGCCGCCGCGCTGCCGCGGCCAGTGGGGCGCTGTCCAGGCCGGACAGGGCGGGGCCGTGGCACAGCGAGATCGCCTTGTGGAACAGGTCGGCGGCCTGGTCGCAATCGCCCGCCCGGGCCAGCTCCTGCCCCTCGTTCACCAGTTCAGTGAAGACGTCCGCGTCGACCATCGCCTTGTCCAGCCGGATCCGGTATCCCGGCGGATGTCTGTCGATGACGTGCGGGAACCCGTGACGGGCAAACGCCTTGCGCAGCGACGAGACGTACGTCTGGACCAGTGCGCGGGCACTCGCCGGCGGATCGTCCGGCCAGACCACGTCGACAAGGCGGCTGACCGGAACGACACGTCCTTGTTCCAACACCAGAGCCGCCAGAATCGCACGCGGTTTGCTTCCACCCAACGGAATCGACCCGTCAGGGCAGTAGGCCGCGATCGGCCCGAGTAGTCGGACCCTAAGCACTTCGAGAAACCTCCCCGTGCCCCCGTACTGGCGTAACGCTGGCGACGGTAAGCGCGACGTCGTCGACCACGAGCACACGGGGAACTCTCTGTTTGGGTAGCGGAATGCCCAGCAGCGACCGCAGCGCGGTGTCTCGGGACATGACGACCATCGCCAGGACCGACATCAGGTGAGCGCCGCTCCGGCCGGCCACCTGGCGCAGCTTTGCAGCGATCTGGGAGATCGGTCGGGGTGTGCGGCTCTGGTACCGCACCAGAACACCCGGAAGCTGTTCGCGGAACGTGCCGCTGCAGCCCCGCGTCGGGCAGACCAGACGGCGTACGCGTACCCGCAGCACCACTGGCCTGGCATCGACCGACACGTCCACCGGAGTCCACTGGTGATACCCGTGCACCCGGCCTGTCACCGCATCGTGGCCCGGACAGGCCACAGGCGTCTCAGGGGTCCGAGCCTGCACCAGATTCTGCCCGCCCTCGTCCATGACGTCATCGATCACCAGCGGGGGCAGCCCCGAGAACACCATCTTCACAAAATGATTGATCATGCACGCATGGTTTCAACGACATCGACCACCCTCGGCCACTATCGAATGTGAGACAGAGCGGAATGTTGTGAGATAGATCCGTTAAATCAATACTCTCAAATTTGTCAGAACCAGGATCCGACGATGAGGCGGTTGCCGACGGTCGCCTCAAGGCTGAACGGGCCGGAGGTATACCAGTTGGCCGGTGTGATGGTCCCGTTCAGGAAAACCTTGAACGTGAAGGTGCCGTCACTGTTCGCGTAGGCCATGACAGTGTCGTCCTTGCCGTCGCTATTGACGTCTCCGGAGGCGACCCGCTCGCCGACCTTGCCCAGGTCGAAAGAGTAGTACGTGGCGGTGGACAAGCCGCTGAACGACGAACCCGTGGAGTACCAGCGGTAGAGGACGATGGTTGACGAACCAAAGTCCCGAGCAAGGATAGGCTCGTCCTTGCCGTCGCCGTTGAAGTCCCCGACGATGAGGCGGTTGCCGACGGTCGCCTCAAGGCTGAACGGGCCGGAGGTATACCAGTTAGCTGGTGTGATGGTCCCGTTCAGGAAAACCTTGAACGTGAAGGTGCCGTCACTGTTCGCGTAGGCCATGACAGTGTCGTCCTTGCCGTCGCTATTGACGTCTCCGGAGGCGACCCGCTCGCCGACCTTGCCCAGGTCGAAAGAGTAGTACGTGGCGGTGGACAAGCCACTGAACGACGAACCCGTGGAGTACCAGCGGTAGAGGACGATGGTTGACGAACCAAAGTCCCGAGCAAGGATAGGCTCGTCCTTGCCGTCGCCGTTGAAGTCCCCGACGATGAGGCGGTTGCCGACGGTCGCCTCAAGGCTGAACGGGCCGGAGGTATACCAGTTAGCTGGTGTGACGGTCCCGTTCAGGAAAACCTTGAACGTGAAGGTGCCGTCACTGTTCGCGTAGGCCATGACAGTGTCGTCCTTGCCGTCGCCGTTGACGTCTCCGGAGGCGACCCGCTCGCCGACCTTGCCCAGGTCGAAAGAGTAGTACGTGGCGGTGGACAAGCCACTGAACGACGAACCGGTGGAGTTCCAGCGGTAGAGGACGATGGTTGACGAACCGAGGTCCCGAGCAAGGATGGGGCTACTGCGGTCATCCCGTACGTTGTTGTAGCGCATTGGCGTGTAGAGGCCTGCATAGCTTGCAGACCATGTACTTTCGATCGTTCCCGAACTGCCGGTCTGCTGGATGACAACGGGCTGGGTCGAGTCGGAATTCGCCCATCGAACGAACAATGCAACATGATTTTCGTCCGGATTGCCGGTGTGCCGCAGGAGTGCATCCCCCGGCATCAGAGAGTTGCGTGGTATCTGAAACGATCTATTATCCAGATTGCCGGTCCAAAAGGAGCTTCCAGGCCCACCGAGCCCCCATGCCATAGAGACGAACCCGGAGCAGTCTGTGCGGTAATCGCCGTGAGAGTTGCTATAGCATCTATCCTGGCTGTAAGGGACGCCGCCGACGTCAAGCCAGCTGTAGGCTCTGGCAAGTATCTGGCTTCGGGTCACGATCATGTCAGATCCGTTGTCTGCGCAGGGCGTGGGCGTGGTAACAACGGCAGCAGGTCGCACGGTCGCACGATGCGGCAGGCCGGGGTACTCCGGTAGCGGCGCATCACCTGGCGATGCCGTCTGTTCAACCGCCGCGACGCTGATCGCCGATGCCAAGGTGGCCGGGCTAACGAACAACGCCGACAACAAAATCCCCATTAGGCATACTATCCGAACACGAATTTTCCGTTTGCGCATTCCCGCTCCTCCTTGCATCGCTCAATCTCCATTAACTGCCCGAGAAAGAGGTGATCATTTCAGCTGAATGCAGCCACGACTACACATGGTTCGGCATGATGCGACCAGAACTTCAGGAAGCCGTTCTGGTCCCCAAAGAGAGCCCGCCGACGCCATGAAACCGGAAATCGCGAACTACCGTGTCGCGAAGAAGTCCGACCGGCCGCGGCCGGTCTTGTACTCAATGCGGACCACGGGCGCCCTCCCGATGATCACACTTCCCAAGAGTTGAAAGACTCAGGCGGCGGGCCACCCTGCCCGGACTTCGGACCGACCAGCGTTCTCAAGCCTAAAGCTGCGGCACGAGCCCCATCAGACATCCTTAAAGCAGGCTTGCACCGCGAAGCCATAGTATTGGACCGGGCTCCCAAATGGGATCATGAGCCATCCATTTCCGTTGCTGACTCCGCACGCCGAATAGCGATCTCCCAGCACATAACCGATGCAGTTATACTGACTCCCGTTGTTTCCCACAGTTAAGATCGGCGCATCAGTTCGCGCTGCGGCACGAATATTAACCGAGGTCGCAGCGACTTGCACACGGCCCGTAGCGCAGTACGAGATGAATGGCACCACCGAATTCACGCGCGGAGATCCCAACGTCGAGGCCTTAGTGGCGATGTCGGCGGACGTCGTCATCGACTCCGCTACAGCAACGCCGCGATCGTCTACTGAATCGGCGCGCGCTGGAGATGCCAGCAGGCTAGCTACCATCAAGAACACACCCGCCGCTGCGGTGACAATCATTGATCGACTTTTGGCAGAACTGATCACAGGATTCTCCCGATGGCCGACAAATAGGCGATTCACTTCACCGTACATCAGGCGAGAATGATCTTTTTTGGTTAGTTGATTATCAACAACCGTAAGCACCCGCATTTGTGCAGGTAGAAGCTGGCTCAACGGCTATAGGTCGATGAGTTGTCAAAAATCGGACCTGCGAAGTTGTTTGCAATCTTGGGCCGGATGTAGATAAGGTGCCGCCGCCCGGCGTGGAGAGGCGATCCACCCGCCGCTGTCTACCTCGTCGGACCGGTACCCTACGGGCTGGAGGCGGTGCTGCAGCACGACACCGTCGACGATGCGCAGCATGGCCAGCATCGAGGGATGAGTACCGGCCACATACTGTTCAGACCCCACGCGCCCGCGCCCATTGTGCCCTGCAGACACCAGCCCTACCCCATCAACTCCTCCGCCCGCATGCACGGATGTGGCCAGGCTGGGGCCGCATCCCTTCTGCCTACACGCATGAAGGTGCCGTCGTCGCCATACAGATCTTGAATGGTCAGGTTGTGTCGGGTTCGAGTGTCAGGCCGGTGTGAGCGAGGAAGCCGTCGAGTAGGTCGGTGCGGTACTGGATGCTCTTGAGACGGTTCTTGATGATCGCCTGGAGGTGATCGACGCCAGTGACGGCGAGGTTGCCGATGCTGCGTTTGAGGTGGGACCACACGGCCTCGGTGGGATTCAGGTCCGGGGCGTAAGCGGGTAGTCGGATGACGGTCAGCCAGTCCCGGGCGTCGATCATCTGCCGCATGGCGGCGCTGACGTGGGTGTTGAGGTTGTCCCAGATCAGCACGATCGGGCCGTCGAGTTGTTGGTGGGCGGCGTCGAGGAGGGCGATGTAGTCGCGTTCGCTGAAGCTGCGCCGCTCGTTCTTGCGGCGGCGGTGCACGATCGTGCGGTAGATGAACCGCGACCGCTGGCCGGGCCGGTAGCAGGTCAGGCCGGCGATCGAGACCCGGCCGGAGCCCTTGCCCGACACCGGGACCACGGGTGTGTGCCCGCGTGGTCCCCAGGTGCGGGCCTTCGGTGGGCGCAACGTCTGACCGGCCTCGTCCTCGAAGACCAGCCACGCCTGCCGCTGCGCCGCTACCGTTTTCCCGCCGGCCACGTCTCCCGCCGCCACGTGATGATCGCGGCCTCGTCACGCTCGACCGCACGATGCGCGGGGACCTGCACCGACCAGCCCAGCCGGTACATGATGTTCGCCGTCCCGCGCAACGTGTACCGGGTGTGGAACTTCCGGGCGATCAGGTCCGACACCCGGGCCAGGGTCCACCGCTGATCGACGCCGAACCCGTGCGCCGCCGGCCCCTCGTCCAGGGCGTCAGCCAGCCGCCGCAGCCGGCCCTCGTCCAGCCGACACCGCGACCCGCCAGGCCCTTTCGACGCCAGAGCCTGTTCACCACCGGCCCGCCACCGCTTACGCCACCCGTACACCGCGGTCCGCGACACCCGCAGCCTCCGCGCGATCTCCGGCACCGACACATCCTCGGCGAACCACCCGGCAGCCTGCCGCCGTACCGCCTCACGCTTCGCCCGCCCCCGCGCAGACAACCCACCTCCATCGGGATACCTCATCCCATCGAACTACCCCAACCCAACGTCGCCACACAGGCCACATCGGACGAACCTGACCATTCAAGATCTGTAGCGGGCCTCGACCCGGGCGACTGGACACCCCGCGAGCTGCCGGACAGCTTCGTCTCGCTGCTCTCCGACAGCGGCGTGATCATCGAACAGATCGCAGACCTCTGTGGGCACTCCGGCACTACCGCCACCGAGAGTGTCTACCGGCACCAACTACGGCCGGTGCTCCTCGGCGGCGCCGTCGCCACGGACCGAATCTTCGACGCTGAGGCGTAGTCGCTCAGCTACTAGAAAAGGGCATATCCATCTATCGGATATGCCCTCTGAGCTGCGTCGGGACGGCCGGATTCGAACCGACGACCCCTTGTTACGGAACGTAGCCATCCCGGCCTTGTCGTTGGCTGTCAGAATTAGGCGTTGAGCTGCGCAGACATGAGCAGGCAATGATCGCCGCTTGTCACTGATTGTCAACCGCTAGCGGGGGTTTTCGAGGGGTAAACGGGGGGCCGACAGGACGTCGCCAGGTCAGCCGCGTCCCGCTCCCCATCAGCTGAACACCCGCCACAAGGAACGTTGCGCCCCTATCCATCGCGGCACACTTGGCCGAAGCGTGGGGATTCGTGTCGGTGGGGTGATCGATACCGCAACTCATCGCCTGGCGCAGACGATGACGTGATGATCGACTGTCGTCCGTAGCTATGCTGACAACAGGTGCCACGGCCTTCCGACTCACCGCCCCGCCAACCCAAGAGGTGGCCTCACGAGCATGGCTCCGCTCGCTGGTGCGGCCACGGACTCGAACCTCGAACCCGCGGTTACCGAAAGTAACGATCCGAACCTTGTCGCTATCTGCTGCCAATTGGCACTGAACTGCACAGACATACCCGCGCAATGATCGCTACTTGTCGCCTACTGTCACGCGCCGACACGGGTTTTCGGGGTAAAGGAGGGGTGTGACAGCACGTTGCCAGGGTCCAGCGACCCCGCTCAGGGGTCGGCACCATCAGCACGAGCACGACGAGCGCCGGCCCATCGCGCGACCCACCCGCCGCCGGCAGGGGTTCATGTCGGCGGGGCACTCGCCTGACGCGGTGGTTGGCCCCAGCATCAGCAGCCGTACCGGCAGGCAGGGTCGGTGCTGTGGTTGCGATCCACGCCCGGCGCGGTGGCCGGGCGCAGCGCTCCTGGAGTACACCGGCGGGTGGGCGCGAGAGATGTTGCGATCCTCGCCCGGCGCGGGTAGCCGGGCGCAGCTCCCGAGGTCGAAGCGGCGCGGTCGACTGGAGACATGGTTGCGATCCTCGCCCGGCGCGGTGGCCGGGCGTAGCCTGAACTCCCCCGCTGGATGGCTTCCCCGGCCGCGTTGGTGTTGCGATCCACGCCCGGCGCGGTGGCCGGGCGCAGCGCTCGCCGGTCCGGCCCCTGAATCAAGATCACGAATGGGGTTGCGATCCTCGCCCGGCGCGGTGGCCGGGCGCAGCCTGCCTACGGCACGTGGGTGCTGACGCGGCGCTGGGCGTTGCGATCCTCGCCCGACGCGGTGGCCGGGCGCAGCCACATGGCCCGCACGTACGGGCCGTCCACCGGTGAGGTTGCGATCCTCGCCCGACGCGGTGGCCGGGCGCAGCACGGTCCGGGGGATGCCGAGGCCGTCGCAGAACTGGTGTTGCGATCCTCGCCCGGCGCGGTGGCCGGGCGCAGCTTCCGGGTGACCGGCCCGCTTCCCGTCCAGGTCGGTGTTGCGATCCTCGCCCGGCGCGGTGGCCGGGCGCAGCACGTGGGCGATCGCCGAAGGGCACAAGCCGGTCGAGTTGCGATCCTCGCCCGGCGCGGTGGCCGGGCGCAGCAGCACCACCGAGCGGTCCGGGGGTCCGGCGCACCACCAGTTGCGATCCTCGCCCGGCGCGGTGGCCGGGCGCAGCTTGAGCCGCTCCCGCAGGTTGGTGAGCTGCTCGTCGCTGTTGCGATCCTCGCCCGGCGCGGTGGCCGGGCGCAGCACTGTCACCTGCGGCAGGTCCACCCGCAAGCCGACCGCGTTGCGATCCTCGCCCGGCGCGGTGGCCGGGCGCAGCCTCCGGCCGGTGAGCAGCAGCACCGGCCGGCGATGCCGGTGGTTGCGATCCTCGCCCGGCGCGGTGGCCGGGCGCAGCACCACACACCGGAGATCTTTCGTCTGTGGACAGTTCCGGTTGCGATCCTCGCCCGGCGCGGTGGCCGGGCGCAGCCTGTCGAACCTGGTCCTGGTCGGCTGCAACACGGACCGGTTGCGATCCTCGCCCGGCGCGGTGGCCGGGCGCAGCCCTCACAGCGCTCGAAGTCACCGCCGGTGCCCCATCGGTTGCGATCCTCGCCCGGCGCGGTGGCCGGGCGCAGCTAGCATTAACGGATCTGGCCGACGCTGCGGGGACGGGTTGCGATCCTCGCCCGGCGCGGTGGCCGGGCGCAGCCTGAGGCGGGCCACCTCGGCGTCCATGTCCGGTCCGTTGCGATCCTCGCCCGGCGCGGTGGCCGGGCGCAGCCAGGACCACAGAGGTACCGGCGCACCGGCCGTCCCGGGTTGCGATCCTCGCCCGGCGCGGTGGCCGGGCGCAGCTCTGCAACGCCGAGGCCCCGGCCCACATCACCCGGGTTGCGATCCTCGCCCGGCGCGGTGGCCGGGCGCAGCTGCGGGGTTTTTTGATGCCCACGCAGGGCGAAAGGGGTTGCGATCCTCGCCCGGCGCGGTGGCCGGGCGCAGCCCCTCACCACCGCCCGAACCGCCACCGGCCAGGCCGTTGCGATCCTCGCCCGGCGCGGTGGCCGGGCGCAGCCCCACCAACCGGGGCGGGCTGTGCCAGAAGGGCTGGGGGTTGCGATCCTCGCCCGGCGCGGTGGCCGGGCGCAGCGCGGCGGACCTGCCAGTACCCCGACGTCGACCGCTCGTTGCGATCCTCGCCCGGCGCGGTGGCCGGGCGCAGCGCGGACAAGCTGGACGGCGTCGATGCGCTGCCCGGGTTGCGATCCTCGCCCGGCGCGGTGGCCGGGCGCAGCGGCACCGACTCGGGACGGTAGGCCCGGACGCCCTGGTTGCGATCCTCGCCCGGCGCGGTGGCCGGGCGCAGCCGCCGAGCACCGCCTGGTCGAGCGCATCAGCAGCCGTGTTGCGATCCTCGCCCGGCGCGGTGGCCGGGCGCAGCTTGCTCTCGCCCGGGCGGACGCGGCCCTGTACCGGGCGTTGCGATCCTCGCCCGGCGCGGTGGCCGGGCGCAGCCGGATCTTCGGCGGCGACCCGGTCGAGCGCGTCGGCGTTGCGATCCTCGCCCGGCGCGGTGGCCGGGCGCAGCTGGTTGTGCGTGAAGCACAGACGTGGTTCGCCAACGGGTTGCGATCCTCGCCCGGCGCGGTGGCCGGGCGCAGCCCCTACGCGACCAAGTTCCTTCGGGAGCAGGGCGAGTTGCGATCCTCGCCCGGCGCGGTGGCCGGGCGCAGCTGATGACCTGGGTGTGGTAGCCGCACACCTCGCGGCGTTGCGATCCTCGCCCGGCGCGGTGGCCGGGCGCAGCGCGTCCACGCCGTGGCCCTGCCCGGTGCGAACAACTGGTTGCGATCCTCGCCCGGCGCGGTGGCCGGGCGCAGCCCTACTGGCCATGCTGGTACCGGCTCCGCGCCGACAGGGTTGCGATCCTCGCCCGGCGCGGTGGCCGGGCGCAGCCCGGCAAGGCGATCATGGTCGAGTCGTCGACCAAGGTGTTGCGATCCTCGCCCGGCGCGGTGGCCGGGCGCAGCACTGCTCCGCCCCCACAACCGACCTAGCACAGGAGTTGCGATCCTCGCCCGGCGCGGTGGCCGGGCGCAGCTGTCCTCGGCGGTCAGTGCCACGCCCGGGACCTGGCCGTTGCGATCCTCGCCCGGCGCGGTGGCCGGGCGCAGCTCGCCCCACCTGGAGCCCTGACAACGACGAGCAGCGGTTGCGATCCTCGCCCGGCGCGGTGGCCGGGCGCAGCCCGGGTCACCCTCGACGTCGACAACGGCGCGACCCAGTTGCGATCCTCGCCCGGCGCGGTGGCCGGGCGCAGCACTGCACATACACGGCGATGGACTCCAGGGCCACTGCGTTGCGATCCTCGCCCGGCGCGGTGGCCGGGCGCAGCTTCACCATGCAGTTCCCTTACGGCCCGGAGATCGAGCAGTTGCGATCCTCGCCCGGCGTGGTGGCCGGGCGCAGCCGGCGTCGGCGAGGCCCTCCAGGCGGAGCACCTCCTGTTGCGATCCTCGCCCGGCGCGGTGGCCGGGCGCAGCCCTGTGCGTGCTGTGACCACTGAGCGAGAGAGCGAGACGTTGCGATCCTCGCCCGGCGCGGTGGCCGGGCGCAGCCTGGTCAATCAGGGACTGGTCAGCAGCCACACAGAGTTGCGATCCTCGCCCGGCGCGGTGGCCGGGCGCAGCCCGACCCAGACGGGTCGAGTCGGCCGATCTCGTCCATGTTGCGATCCTCGCCCGGCGCGGTGGCCGGGCGCAGCAGCTCCAGCTCTCCCCCGCTGCCCGGGATCGGATCGCCGTTGCGATCCTCGCCCGGCGCGGTGGCCGGGCGCAGCCTGCGCCGTCGGGTTCTTCGTGGTCCCCTACGCCACGTTGCGATCCTCGCCCGGCGCGGTGGCCGGGCGCAGCATGACCTGGACAGAGCCGAACGGCAGGCCCGGCATCATGTTGCGATCCTCGCCCGGCGCGGTGGCCGGGCGCAGCCACCGGCCTGCTGTCCACCACCCAAGCCGCCCGCCTCGTTGCGATCCTCGCCCGGCGCGGTGGCCGGGCGCAGCTGCGTCGGCGAAGGCGCTGCGGGATCAGGCGCAGAAGTTGCGATCCTCGCCCGGCGCGGTGGCCGGGCGCAGCCTCGTGGCCCGGCTGGGTGGCCGGCGAGGCGCGGTGTTGCGATCCTCGCCCGGCGCGGTGGCCGGGCGCAGCCAGGGATACCGAGTGCCTCCGCGCCGCCGTATGCCCCGTTGCGATCCTCGCCCGGCGCGGTGGCCGGGCGCAGCCTGTCCATCTTCGCCGACCGCCGCCGGCAGAAAGGCGTTGCGATCCTCGCCCGGCGCGGTGGCCGGGCGCAGCTCAGACATTCTCCACAGGAAGAAATGTTTACTCTCCGTGTTGCGATCCTCGCCCGGCGCGGTGGCCGGGCGCAGCTGCTACACGTCGCGCACCTCATCGCCACCTACCAAGGTTGCGATCCTCGCCCGGCGCGGTGGCCGGGCGCAGCGGTTCACGAGGAGCAAATATAGCGATCAGACGATCCCTTATCGACTTGCTCGCTGTCCATTTTATTCCTCTGATCCGGGTATTTGACCTCGGAACCCTCCGGGTTTTTCGTGTCCACTGGGGGTTCCTAGATCACTAGGGCTCCGCGTGGGTCGATGGGTCGTGGTTTGCCGAGGTGTTCGACGTCGTCGAGGGCGTGGGCTGGTAGGTGGTAGATGCGGATGCTGTCCTGGGTGGGGTCGATGGCGTCTTGGAGGGCGGCGACGAAGCGGAGTTTGTCGGTGTCGCGGCAGACTACTTCGAAGACCGATTTTTGTACGCGGTGTCCGTATGCCTCGCAGATCTTGGCGACCTTGCGGAGTCGGCGTTGCCCCTGTGGGGTGACCGTCTCGACGTCGTAGGTGACGAGTAGGTCCATGTTCAGTTCACCGTCCACGGCTGGTAGGCGACCGTGTCTCCGCGGAGGTGGCGGGCGAGTAGTCGGGCTTGCACGAGAGGGAGCAGTGCGGCAGGCACCTGGCGGTTGAGTTGCGCGTGGGGCCACTCACGTTGTCGGCTCTGTTGCCAGGCGGCCAGTACGGTCTTTCGCCCGTTGTCGGTGAGTCGGTACGCCTGGTTTGGTAGTTCTTCGAAGTCGGTGGGGGTCAGCTCTCGTCTGTTGAGCATGGTGAGCGCGAGGCGGTCGGCCAGGAGGGGCCGGAACTCTTCCATCAGGTCGAGGGCGAGGGCGGGTTTGCCGGGTCGGACGGCGTGGAGGAAGCCGATGTAGGGGTCGAGTCCGACCTGTTCGAGTGCGCCGTGGACGGCGACGCGCAGCATGCCGTATAGAAAGGAGAGCAGGCAGTTCAGGGGGTCGGTGGGTGGTCGTTTGTTGCGGCCGGATGCCTTCCAGTCGGTGTTGTCGCCGAGGAGGTGGGGCATGGCGGCGAAGTAGTCGCGGGCGGCGATGCCTTCGACGCCGAGGATTTCGTTGTTGCTGGCGGTGGTGGTGAGGAGTTCGAGTCGTCGGGCGAGGAGTTCGGCGGTGGCGCGTAGTGCGGTTTGTCGGTGGCCGCTGGTGTCGCGGGCGGTGCGGAGCAGGACTTGTCGTGCGTTGTGGATTTTGCCGGCGACGATGGCGACGGCTATGGGGAGTTGGCGTTCCGGTGCGTCGGCGGCGCGGTGTTGGGCTTGGCGTAGCAGTGGGTTGCCGTGAGTGGGGCCGACCAGGCTGGCGCGGAATCGTCCGCTGCCGGTGAGCCAGCTGACGGAGCGGCCGTCGTCGGCGCAGCGCAGGAGCAGGTCGTCGGTGGGGGTGACGCCGCTGAACAGAACCAGGTGGTCGAGTCGGACGAGGGGTAGCAGGTGACGTCCGGGTTGGTCGGGGTGGTGGATCCGGACGGTGTCGCCGTCGAGGCGCAGGCTGGTGCCGGGGGTTTGGACGTAGAGGGTGTTGAGGAGTTCAGTCACGCCACTGTCCCAATGGTCGTGGGGTCAACAGGTCGGGTGGGGTCTGCCGCTGGCCGTCGGTCAGTTCGGGGAGGCAGTCCTCGCGTAGCGAGCATCGCCGGCAGCGGGCGTCGTTGCGGGCTGTCGGCAGCGTCGGGGTGTGCAGCAGTCGACGGACGGCTGCGGTGGCGGCGATAACCCGTTCGAGCAGGTCATGGTCGATGGGTATGGGATGTCGGCGGCGTTCGGCGACGGAGTAGATGTATCCGGTGGGCACGTCGAATCCGGCTTCGATGAGGCAGAGGGCCTGTCCGCCGAGTTGCAGTTCGGCGGGGCCGCCGGTTTTGTAGCGTCCGACCTTGTACTCGACGGGTGTCGCGGTGTTCTTCTCGAACTCGACGACGTCGCAGATGCCGCGTAGGCCGTGGGTGTGGCTCCATACCGGCAGTGACCTGATGGTGGTGAGGCCCCGGCGTCGGTGGATGCCGGGTAGGTCGACGGTGGTGTGGCTGAGGTCGCCGCGTACCGTCTCGACGTTTTCCGTCCAGACGCCCTCGACGTGGATCAGGGCGGTCTGCCGGTGGCAGTAGGCGTAATGCTCCAGCGCGGACAGCGGCACCTCCCGCAGGTCGGTGCCGCTGTCCGTGGGATGGTCGTGGGTCACGGCCAGAGGTCGACCAGTTTGGTCAGCTCGATTCCGCCGGGGAGCCCGGCCTCGTCGATGCTGCGGGTGTAGTCGGTGTGGGCGCGCGGTGCCTTGTCGTCGTTGGTCCGCTTGACGGTGATCCGCTGGGTGAGGGCAGCCGACGGGGCGGCTCCGAAGGCGTCGGGGTGGCTGAACACGTACAGCCCGCAGAGCTTCATCTCACCGCGGCTGGCGGCCCGGTCGTGGTCGAACATGACGGTGACGGCCTGCCACAGGGCGGCGAGGTCGTCGCTGGTGACACCGGTCTTCGCGGCGCGGGGTGCGGAGTAGAACAAATGGGCGCGGTAGAGGCCGTAGGGGACGGTCCACTTGGACCCGATCTCAGTGCGCTCACCTTTGTCGATGTCGTCCTGGCGGGTCTGGGTGACCCGGGTGATGGTGTGGTCGGTGGGCACGATCGCGTCGATGCTGCGGGCGAAGGTGAGCTGGAGCGGGCCGCGGACCTGACCGGCGCCGCCGCTCTTGCCGGTGCTGAGCACCGCGCCGAACATCCGGATGTCGAAGTAGTGCGCGCAGAGCCACTGCTGGGCTGCCGTGCTCTCTGCCGGGGTGGGCTTGTTGCTGATCTTGGGTGGGTTGGCGGTGAAGGCGCCGTCGATCCGGGTGTTCAGGGCGTGGCCGGCTTCGACGAAGATGCCGTAGCGCGGGTCGTCTCCGCGCAGCAGCGACACGGTGTCGCGGATCTTGCGTTTGATCGCCACGTCGGTGACCAGGCCCTGTCCGCTCTCGTCGTCGGTGCGGGGCTGGTTGCCGGCGTCCGGGTCGCCGTTGGGGTTACCGTCGCTGACGTCGAACAGCAGGACGGCGTCGTGGCGGCGGGTCGGGTCGAGGTGCGCGGCGCTCATGCGTCGTCTCCTTCGTCGTCGGCGGTCGGTGCCACGTCGTCGGGCTCCGGGGGAAGGTCGGTCTTCTTCTTGTTCGCGGCTGCGGCGAGTCGTTCGGTCCGCATCTCGGCCCGCTGCTGGTGGTAGCCGAGGATGAACTGGGCCTTGTCCGTCAGCACGGCGGCGCCGGGGATCACGTCGAGCTGGACGAACAGGTCGTCGAGCCGTCGTTCGTAGGCGTCCGACCAGCCGGGCCTGCGCAGCGGGCCGCGGAGGCGTTTGAGCCACGCCTGTACGTTGCGGCGGCCGGAGACGATGACGACCTGCGGGTTGTCGATGGCGCGGCCGAAGTAGCGTTCGGCGAAGGTGGTGTTCAGCTGTTGGTCGGCGACCCGGAACACGGTGCGTTGCAGGTCGTCCATGACCGCGAAGATGCGGCCGGCCACGTAGGCCGGCTGCTTGTGGGCGACGTTCAAGGTCGGCGTCAGCCTCTCTCGTTCATGCTCGGGCAGGGTCGGGTAACGGCGCAGGGCGAGCCGGATCAACGCCGCACGGGCGGGGTCGAGCCGGCCGTCGATCCGGATGCGATTGATGACGTGGTTGAGCAGCTTCGGCGGTAGCGGTCGCCTGAGTAGCGCGGCGCTGAGCAGCCGGTGGAACAGGTCAGGTGGCCGGTGTTCCCCGGACGCGCCGAACTTCGTCCAGGTCCCGGGGCCTCCGTTGCGTCCGGCCTCGAACCGACCCGCCACCCGGGCTAGTTGGGAGACCCTGATGGTGGCCACCTCACCAGTCCAGGCGTCCACGATCCGGTGGTCGTCGAACCAGGCCCGGATGTCATCCTTGACCCGGGAGATCGGCTGCTCGACCCAGTCCCGCACGACGACACGGGCGACGTTGCCACCCACCGTCACCGAGCAGTACCGGGACACCTCGTCCAGAGAGGCTTCCGCGCCGCCCGCCGGTCCGGCGACCAGTTTCTGGATGTGGCTGGGGTCCAACTGCTCGACGGCCGCCCATGGGTCGAAGGTCGACCCGCCCAGCACCCACCAGGCGAGCCGGGCGTTCTGCCCGGACAGGCTTGTGCTGTGACGCGGGTCGGACAGCAGCGCTGTCAGCGCGGTCATGATCTTCAGGCCGCAGTCGGCGCAGATCGGGGTGTGGGTCAGGAACTTCTGCAACTCGTAGCCGTGCGTGGCCTCGTTCATGCTGACCAGCGACGCGCTCTGGGTGGCCCCGGGCACCCACCGCCGAGGAATCTGCTGCGGCATCGTGTGGAGCAGCGGCTGCACCCGCCCGCAGACCAGACACAACCCGGTGCGTCCGGAGCCCTTCCGGTCACCGGCCACCCCGGCCCAGAAACGCTGCGCTCCGACAGCCTTCGCCGCGTAGACCCCGTCAACCCAGAAGCCGACCAGGTCTCCCCTGTTCCAGTCAGCCGGCGGTAGAACCTTGTCGGCGTGCCCGTCGCGGTAGAAGGCGGCAATGGCCGGAGCAGGCCCGTCTGATTCGGCTACCGCCCACTCGGCGATCAGGGCGCGGAACGCCGTGTGCTGCTTGGCCACCCGTTCCGGTTTGGCTCCTTCCGACAGCCAACCGAAGACGTACTCCCCCGTGTCGACCGCGAGCGCGGGCGAGATCCCGACGGTCCGGGTCACCGCCGGCACCAGCCGGGACTTGCCGAATCGGGCATTCGGGTCGTCCGTGTTCGCCGTATCGACCAGACCACCCTGGGGTACGCCGTTGGCGTCGATGTCCAGGCTCCAGCGCACCGGCTTGCGGGAGTAGAACGGCGGGATGACGTCCGTGCTGGTGTCGGCGAACTCCACCAACCGCTGCAACAGCACTAGCCCACCGGACCTTCCACCGGAAGCGTCAACTCGATCCCCCGCTCCGGCACGGCCAACACCCCGGCCGCCACCCGAGCGGCGAACCACTCCATCCGCGGCTGAGCAGACTGCCCGTCGCGGTGGATGGAGTGCAGCATGATGCCGATCTCCTCGTTCACATCCGCCCTCGGCGTGTCATCAGGCCAGCCGAACTCCGCGCTGAACTCGCGCGTGCCCAGGTAGGGCTGCTGGAAGCAGGCCCCTTTCCGGACCCGCCGACGCAGCTGATCCCGGTACGCTGCGACCGGCTTGTCCGCGTGCGCCGCCACCTCGACGTGAGCATGGATGCGGTACGCCACATCCCGCAGGCACACCGCATTGCGTTGATCCCGATGCGCCGCGGTGTCGACCCGCCGGGTGCCCTTGAGCGCCTCTGCCAACGGTGCGACATCCGAGGTCTCGTTCCGGCGGATCGAGAACTGTCGCACCGGCTTGAGCACCTCGATAGCCACCACCCGGTACCGCATCTCCGGCTTCCAGAAGATCGATTCGAGCACCCCCACCGCAGCGGACGGCGTCATCACCGGATAACTGACCCGCTCCACCTTCAACTCCGGCCGCGAAAACAACGCCGCCTCACCACTGACCTGCACCACCACCGGAAGATCACCCTCCGGACTACGCCGCAGAGTCACCCCATTGACCACTTCCGTCGTCACCACACAATCCCTCCCACGACAGCCCTCATCGAACACACGAACGAAGAAAGACCACACCACGAAACAAGAGGCCTCCTCGCACACCACGTGCGACGATCCCCGACCAGTACGACAGAAACGACTGCACCACGCCGATTCGCTCCACGGAGGACTGACAAGAATCTGACTCGATCGACTCCGGAGGAGCGGGACTTCGTCCGACGAGGACCCGAAAGCCTAAGTCAGACGAAGCCATGCCCTCTGAGAGCCCACCCAAGGTTGCGATTCTCAGCACCTAAGCGCTGCAGGTCACCCGCTTCGCTGGCGACTAGGAGAGGCTACCAAACTTCCTTGGGTGTAGACCGCAGCCCTGCTCTGCGGTATGAATGTCTCGGCTGGGCGGGCACCGTCTGTCCAAACACGACGGTCCGCTGCGCGAACAGCGGACCGCCCAGCTCCCCGCCATCAGGAAGGCCAAAGGGAACAAGATGACAGTAAGGCAACGCCGCGCCCACAGGCCACCCGACGAGGGCCAGGAGCACAGGACTCCCTCCCCGCTCCCTCTGCGCTGGGTGGTCATCATGGCCCTGAGCGCGGCAATCGGCATCATGGTCGGCACCACCGAGAGCCTGCCCGCCGGCATGGTCGCCAGCTTGATCACAGCTGGAGGGCTGCACAAGATCATGGATTGATTGGGTCACCAGGTGAGCGCGTGGCGCGCTCACCTGGTGACCTAGCCACCGTCAGACGACGAACTGCTCCAGGTTCGGGTCGAGGTTGATCCCCGTGGCGGGGTCGTACTCGCCGATCCACTCGACCAGCGCGCCTCGCCGTACCTCGGTGCCGAGAATCGGTCGCAGTAGCGCCATGACGCCGGGTTGGCGTAGAGCGCTGGGGTGGAGGTTCGTCGTGTAGGCCTGTAAACGACGTAGCTTCGCCAGATCTGGAACCGGTGCGTGACGTAGATCGACGATGGCCTCCTCCAGTTCAAGGCGCAGCTCGGGGCTTTCTGCGCCCTGTGGGGTCACCACATTGACAGCGTCGTCGTCGATCATCCTGAACGCCAGCTTCCGATCCCGCCGCCCGGTGCTCGCGTCCATCGGCCCGTCCGCCACGGTCTCAAACTCCCATCGTTGCCGGGCGCACTGGATGCGTTTCCCGACGTGCTGGCCGTCGGCGAGATTGAGCATGTCGTACACGTTGCGGTAGTAGCGTCCCAGCGCCGCCACGTCGTCCGGGTCTGCCTTGTCCGGTCCGAACTGACGGCCGGTACAGCCGACCAATGTCTTGTACGAGGGTGGTTGGCCGCCGTCTTGCGGTGCGAAGACGACCACCCGACCGCCGTCGGCCATCCGGCCCTCACGGTTGGCTCGACCGGCCGCCTGCAACAGGGAGTCAGCCGGTGCCATCGCCCGGAACACCACCGGGAAGCTGACGTCTACGCCAGCCTCGATGAGTTGCGTGGCTACCAACAGGACCCGCTCGTGCTCGTCGAGTCGCGCGCGCACCTCATTCAGCACCCGCCGTCGATGATCCGGGCACATCCGGGTCGACAGGTGCCAGACCGTTCCTTCCTGAGCAGCGTCGTTCCACCGCTCGAACACCGCCTTCGCGTCCGCCGTTGTGTTCACCACCACCAACGCCGACCGTTCTGCCGCCGCCTGGTCGGCGATATCCGCCAGCGTCGGCTGCGGGTCGAGTTGCCACTCGTATCGCACCCTGCGCAGCTCACTGACCAGTCTCGGGGTGTCGTGGATCAGATCGGTGCACGGGACGTCCTTGAACTCCTCCAACGCCCAGAAGCTCGGCTGCGTCGCCGAGGACAGCAGCACGGTCGCCCCGAAGTGCCGCACGAGCAGGCGAAGACCATCGAGGATCGGCACGAGCATGGCATGCGGTAGCGCCTGCACCTCGTCCAACACGATCACCGAGTTGGCCAGGCGATGCACCCGACGCATCGCCGACGGCTTACGCGCGTACAGCGACTCGAATAGCCGGACGAAGGTCGTGACCACGAACGGCGCATCCCAGTTCTCCGCCGCCAGCCGTGCCCACCGGCCGGCGTCCGGATCATCGAAGTCGGCCTGGCTGTGGTGTTCCAGAACAACCGGCTCACCACCCTCTTCGTCCAACAGCCGGCGGTACACGGCGGCGTTCTGCTCGGTGATGGTGAGGAACGGGACCGCCACAATCACCCGGCGCAGCCCGTGCTTCTCCGCATGCCGCAGTGCGAACGCCCCACTCGCCAGCGTCTTACCGGCACCGGTCGGCGCACCAAGGCGGAACACCCCCGGCTCGCGCTCAGCCGCCGCCAGACAATCCGCGTAGATCTGCTCCCGCAAGGCCGCGATCGGCGAGCCACCACGTCCGGCGATCTCCGCCCGACGTCGATGCTCGAATCTCTGGTAAAGATGACTGAAGTCGGCATCCGCAGACACCCGAGGACCGGCCAGCCCCTGAAAATGGGCGGAAGTGTCCAAACTGTCTGCATCCACCAACGCGCTGTAGCACAGGCGTAGCGCCATTTCCCCCACCAGTAGATCACCACGCCAGTCCGCCGGCACCAGAGAACCCAGCTCCTGCGGCAGATCGGGTAGCAACACGGGCAACTCGCGCTCAGCGGACGCCACGTCCCCGGACCCGTCAGCCAGCCTCTTCCGCAATGCCTGAGGAAGCCCCGGAGTATCGACAAGCCCACCATGATGGCCGAAAATCGCCCCAGCAAACGGCCCAAGACCACGCTCCTGCGCAACCCTGGTCCCCAACGACTTGTGATCAATACCCACCGCTCCCCCGGTGGACCCGACCACAGCGAGCTTGTCCTGCCACGCACAGGACGCCTTCCCCACGTCATGCAGCGCACCCAGCCAGTACGCCACCTCACCCCCACCAAACGGTGCAGCGAACCGTCGCGCCAACACCGCAGTGCCACGAAGATGATCTGCAAGCGAGTGCCACCGACCAGAACCGGTAGCAGGACTATGCGCCCGCAGGGAACTCACACCAGACATACACAACCCCCAAGAATCACCGTCACAGATCCCCTGAGCCATCTGGCTACCGACCACAGAGCATCAACCCTGTCGGCGGCCACCACCGACTCCTTTCGCGCCCAGACGGTCACCACAGCAAAAGTGTGTCGACCTGGCCCTCGATATCGAGAACCTTCCTGAGCCCGTAGAGCAGCTCGTACCCAGCAGCACTGGTAGGTACGGAAGGCCGCGAACCTCGCCCAGTCCGTCGACTAGGCGCAGCTTGATGGCCAGGGCCACTGCCCGGACGTTGTCCGCGTTGCGATCCTCGCCTGGTCCGCAGACCGGGCGCAGCGACAGCTCGTTGTAACGGTAGCCGCCGGTGGCGGGGTTGCGATCCTCGCCCGGTCCGCAGACCGGGCGCAGCATGCCCCGGACCTGCGGCACGGTGACCTGTCGGGTGTTGCGATCCTCGCCGGTCCGCAGACCGGGCGCAGCCCGGCAACCGTGGAGGGTGCCATGTCAACCACCGCCGAGTTGCGATCCTCGCCCGGTCCGCAGACCAGGCGCAGCCCAGCACCAGCGGCAAAGCCTGCGGCGGTACCTCGTTGCGATCCTCGCCCGGTCCGCAGACCGGGCGCAGCATCACCGCGCCGACGACGAACAGGGCAGAGCCCGAGAGGTTGCGATCCTCGCCCGGTCCGCAGACCGGGCGCAGCCTCGGCGACGCGCTCCCGGTCGTCCTGGTCGCCCGGCGCGTTGCGATCCTCGCCCGGTCCGCAGACCGGGCGCAGCCACCGGCCAAGGCTGTGACCCGTCGCATCGCATCACGCAGTTGCGATCCTCGCCCGGTCCGCAGACCGGGCGCAGCGTGGCAGCGCCCTTCGGTGGCACCCCGGGGCGGGGGTTGCGATCCTCGCCCGGTCCGCAGACCGGGCGCAGCCTTGACGTCGCCGAGTGAGTAGCCCATGGCTACCGGTTGCGATCCTCGCCCGGTCCGCAGACCGGGCGCAGCCACCATCGCGCTGATGGTCCTGGGCAGCTCGTACACGTTGCGATCCTCGCCCGGTCCGCAGACCGGGCGCAGCCACGTCGAGCACAAGGCGACCATCGATGCCCTGATGGTTGCGATCCTCGCCCGGTCCGCAGACCGGGCGCAGCGACGATGCTGACCAGCCGTCCTGAGCGCTCCGGGTCGTTGCGATCCTCGCCCGGTCCGCAGACCGGGCGCAGCGTCAGGACGTCGCCCGGGTGACCACGCCGGAGGTAGGGTTGCGATCCTCGCCCGGTCCGCAGACCGGGCGCAGCCACACGCTGGTGCCTGTCGGTGCTGGGTCAGGTGGAGTTGCGATCCTCGCCCGGTCCGCAGACCGGGCGCAGCGCTTCCGGATCGCGGTCAGCGACGGGCGCTGCTTGCCGGTTGCGATCCTCGCCCGGTCCGCAGACCGGGCGCAGCCTGCCGGGCCACCTCGACGCCGTTGCTGTTTGGACCGAAGTTGCGATCCTCGCCCGGTCCGCAGACCGGGCGCAGCCCGCTCCGGGTCGGCCGGGAACCCGTCGACCACCGTGTTGCGATCCTCGCCCGGTCCGCAGACCGGGCGCAGCGAGCACCTGGCCGCCGACGCTGAGGTGCTCGCCATCGTTGCGATCCTCGCCCGGTCCGCAGACCGGGCGCAGCCGGCCTTGGTGGTGCTGCGGGTCGGCGTCACCAAGATGTTGCGATCCTCGCCCGGTCCGCAGACCGGGCGCAGCACGGACGTCTGTCAGGTAGGTGACTGGCCGTCACGCCGTTGCGATCCTCGCCCGGTCCGCAGACCGGGCGCAGCAGGAGCGCACCCGGCTCACCGTTGAGCAGGCTCAGGTTGCGATCCTCGCCCGGTCCGCAGACCGGGCGCAGCATCCTGCGGGACTCGACCGGTTCCCGCGCGCAGGGGGTTGCGATCCTCGCCCGGTCCGCAGACCGGGCGCAGCAGGTGTCCAACGAGCTGCACGTCCGGGGCACCGTCGTTGCGATCCTCGCCCGGTCCGCAGACCGGGCGCAGCCGGCGGAGCCACCATCATCAACACGCTGCCTTTCCGGGGTTGCGATCCTCGCCCGGTCCGCAGACCGGGCGCAGCTGGTGACCGGCGCGTTCGTGCCGTCGTGCTGCACCGAGTTGCGATCCTCGCCCGGTCCGCAGACCGGGCGCAGCTACTCGCGCACCCGCGTATCCGACGATCGGATCGTCCGGTTGCGATCCTCGCCCGGTCCGCAGACCGGGCGCAGCTCAAGCTGGAGCGCATCATGACCCCTGACGAGTACCTGTTGCGATCCTCGCCCGGTCCGCAGACCGGGCGCAGCCTGGAGCGTCCGGCACTGGTGGTCAACGTCGCAGCTCAGTTGCGATCCTCGCCCGGTCCGCAGACCGGGCGCAGCCCCGCAAGACCCCCACGAGCCGCGCCACCACCGCCGCGTTGCGATCCTCGCCCGGTCCGCAGACCGGGCGCAGCTCAAGCTGGAGCGCATCATGACCCCTGACGAGTACCTGTTGCGATCCTCGCCCGGTCCGCAGACCGGGCGCAGCCTGGAGCGTCCGGCACTGGTGGTCAACGTCGCAGCTCAGTTGCGATCCTCGCCCGGTCCGCAGACCGGGCGCAGCCCCGCAAGACCCCCACGAGCCGCGCCACCACCGCCGCGTTGCGATCCTCGCCCGGTCCGCAGACCGGGCGCAGCACCGTCTCGCCCGACCGTTCCCGCCGGACTTCGGCCGGGTTGCGATCCTCGCCCGGTCCGCAGTGTCGACGACGCGCTGAGACTGACCCTCTAGCGGCGGATTGGGACTGACCCCTCCGAGGCTGGAGGGGTGATCGCATTGGAAGACTGGGCTGAGATCCGTCGGTTGCATCGGGCTGAGGGTGTTCCGATCAAGGAGATCGCGCGTCGGTTGGGTGTGGCGCGTAACACGGTCCGTTCAGCGCTTCGGGCACAGGCGCCGCCGTCGCGTGAGCGTGGCCCTCGTGGTTCGTTGGTGGACGACGTCGAGCCGCAGATCCGGGCATTGCTCGCGGAGTTCCCGCGGATGCCTGCGACGGTGATCGCTGAGCGGATCGGGTGGACGAAGTCGCTGACGATCCTGAAAGACCGGGTCCGGGAGCTGCGCCCGTTGTTCGTTCCACCGGACCCGACCGACCGAGTGGAGTACGACCCGGGCGAGGTCGCCCAGTGCGACCTGTGGTTCCCACCCCAGCCGATCCCGGTTGGCGGCGGGGCTGAGCGGATCCTGCCGGTGCTCGCGATGACCTGCGGGTACTCGCGAGTCACGGACGCGGTCATGATCCCCAGTCGGAAGGCCGGAGACATCCTGGCGGGGATGTGGGAGATCGTGGCCGGGTGGGGCGCCTGTCCACGGACCTTGGTCTGGGACCGGGAGGCCGCGATCGGCGGCACCGGGAAGCTCACGACGGAGGCGGCGTCGTTCGCCGGGACGATCGGGGTGCGCATTCGCCTGGCCCCGCGCAGGGATCCGGAGTTCAAGGGGTTGGTCGAGCGGCGCAACGGGTTCTTCGAGACCTCATTCCTGCCTGGGCGCGTGTTCACCTCGCCGTTCGACTTCAACGTCCAGATCAGCGACTGGCTCGTGCAGCGCGCGAACACGCGCGTCCTGCGGGCGATCGGCTCGATGACGCCCACGGCCAGGTGGGCGGCGGACCGGGCCGCGATGGTGGCTCTGCCGCCGGTGGCGCCGGCGATCGGGCTCACGCATCGGGTGCGGCTGGGGCGGGACTACTACGTGCGTATCGACGGCAACGACTACTCCGTGGACCCTCGGTGCATCGGCAGGTTCGTCGACGTGCTCGCCACCCCCTCCCGGATGGTCGCCTCGTGCGCCGGGCAGGTCGTGGCTGATCACGACCGCGACTGGGGTCACGCCCGCACGATCACCGATCCCGAGCATCAGGCCACCGCCCGGCTGCTGCGCCAGGACTTGGCCGCCCGCCGGCGGCAGGCCTCGACTCGTTTGCACGCCGATGGACACGTCGTGGCGATCCGGGCCTTGCCGGACTACGACGCCCTGTTCGGTGTGGACTTCGACCCCCGCCCCAACCTTGAGGCGGTCCAGGAAAGCGCAGCCGGAGGAACGTAGATGACCACGACAACGAAGAGCAGACCGACACCGGACGGGCTGGGATCCAAGCTCGCCTACCTCACCAGAGTCCTCAAGACGCCCACCATCGGGCGGACCTGGGAGACCTTGGCCGACCAGGCCAGACAGGCGAACTGGTCGCACGAGGAGTACCTCGCCGCCGTGTTGGAACGGCAAGTCGCCGACCGCGAGTCTGCCGGCACGACGATGCGGATCCGCACTGCGCACTTCCCAGCGATCAAGACCCTGGAAGACTTCAACCTCGACCACCTGCCGAGCCTCCGCAAGGACGTCCTCGCGCACCTGGCCACGGCGACGTTCATCCCGAAGGCGGAGAACGTGATCCTGCTCGGCCCGCCCGGCCTGGGCAAGACCCACCTGGCGATCGGGCTCGGGATCAAGGCCACCCAGTCCGGCTACTCGGTCCTGTTCGACACCGCGACGAACTGGATCGACCGCCTCGCCCGCGCCCACCACCGCGGCGCCCTGGAAGCCGAGCTGAAGAAGATCCGCCGCTACAAGCTCATCATCGTCGACGAAGTCGGCTACATCCCCTTCGACACCGACGCAGCGAACCTGTTCTTCCAACTCGTCGCATCTCGCTACGAGACCGGCTCCATCCTCGTCACCTCGAACCTGCCCTTCGGGCGGTGGGGCGAGGTCTTCGGCGACGAAGTCGTCGCCGCCGCGATGATCGACCGCCTCGTGCACCACGCCGAAGTCCTCACCCTCGCAGGCGAGTCCTACCGCACCAGAGCCCGCCGAGAACTCCTCGCGAAGGACCGCGACAAGTAACACGAAACGACCACCGGGGGGTCAATCCCAATCCGTCGTTAGGGGGTCAGTTCCAGTCCGTCGTTGACACGCAGACCGGGCGCAGCCGAAGAGCGGCTCGTTGCCATCCATGTCGGACCTGCCGTTGCGATCCTCGCCCGGTCCGCAGACCGGGCGCAGCCCCGCAAGACCCCCACGAGCCGCGCCACCACCGCCGCGTTGCGATCCTCGCCCGGTCCGCAGACCGGGCGCAGCACCGTCTCGCCCGACCGTTCCCGCCGGACTTCGGCCGGGTTGCGATCCTCGCCCGGTCCGCAGACCGGGCGCAGCCGAAGAGCGGCTCGTTGCCATCCATGTCGGACCTGCCGTTGCGATCCTCGCCCGGTCCGCAGACCGGGCGCAGCTGGGGATGTTTGCCCAGGTCAAGAGGGTGCACCCCGTTGCGATCCTCGCCCGGTCCGCAGACCGGGCGCAGCACCCGATCCCTGACGGCGGCGCTGGCCGCCGTCCCTGTTGCGATCCTCGCCCGGTCCGCAGACCGGGCGCAGCCCCCGCCAGTCGGGCAAGACCACGCTCATCCTGTCGGTGTTGCGATCCTCGCCCGGTCCGCAGACCGGGCGCAGCACAAGCTGACGGCGGTCTACGACACCAGCACCCCGGAGTTGCGATCCTCGCCCGGTCCGCAGACCGGGCGCAGCCGTAGACGCCGCCGATCGCGCTGCGGTTGGCGGTGATGTTGCGATCCTCGCCCGGTCCGCAGACCGGGCGCAGCGCGTTGACCGCAGCCACAGCCTCCGAGGTCGTCGCATAGTTGCGATCCTCGCCCGGTCCGCAGACCGGGCGCAGCCCCGGTAGTCGGCTTCGAGGCGTTCGCTGCTAGCCCAGTTGCGATCCTCGCCCGGTCCGCAGACCGGGCGCAGCGTGAATGCCTTGTCCTGCTCGGCCTTCGACAGCGAGTCGTTGCGATCCTCGCCCGGTCCGCAGACCGGGCGCAGCGGCTCTATCCCCATCGGCAAGATCACCGAGATCGGGGTTGCGATCCTCGCCCGGTCCGCAGACCGGGCGCAGCGACTGCGTCCAGTACCCGGCGTGCCGCGGTGAGCAGTTGCGATCCTCGCCCGGTCCGCAGACCGGGCGCAGCCCTCGTCGCCCGGGTGGAGGCGGTGCGGCTGCAAGCGTTGCGATCCTCGCCCGGTCCGCAGACCGGGCGCAGCGCCCCGCCCTCCCGGAGGAGAGCGGGGCCGTTGACGTGTTGCGATCCTCGCCCGGTCCGCAGACCGGGCGCAGCTCGGTTGCTGGCCCCCGCGATGGAGGCCATCGCGCAGTTGCGATCCTCGCCCGGTCCGCAGACCGGGCGCAGCGCCAAGCCGCGTCAGGGCAGCGTCTACGTCAACGCAGAGTTGCGATCCTCGCCCGGTCCGCAGACCGGGCGCAGCGCGCTTGCTGCCCCGGTGGAGATCCCCTCGAACGTGGTTGCGATCCTCGCCCGGTCCGCAGACCGGGCGCAGCCCTGCCCGACCCCTACCGACCCGACGCCACCACCGACGTTGCGATCCTCGCCCGGTCCGCAGACCGGGCGCAGCACGGTCAGCCTGCCACCTGACACGCCAGCCACGATGGTTGCGATCCTCGCCCGGTCCGCAGACCGGGCGCAGCCAGGTGCTGGCCTACTACCTGTCCGGCTGGGACGGGGTTGCGATCCTCGCCCGGTCCGCAGACCGGGCGCAGCCGGCGTGCGGGCCTGCGGCTTGCGCGGCCATCTGGTGTTGCGATCCTCGCCCGGTCCGCAGACCGGGCGCAGCCCAGCTCGGGGCCGTTCTTCGGCTTGATGATCAGACCGTTGCGATCCTCGCCCGGTCCGCAGACCGGGCGCAGCAGCTCGTGGCCCGGCTGGGTGGCCGGCGAGGCGCGGTGTTGCGATCCTCGCCCGGTCCGCAGACCGGGCGCAGCACTGTGCCCGGTAGTTGAGAGCGGTCCGCCGTCGGGCCGGTTGCGATCCTCGCCCGGTCCGCAGACCGGGCGCAGCAGCTCGTGGCCCGGCTGGGTGGCCGGCGAGGCGCGGTGTTGCGATCCTCGCCCGGTCCGCAGACCGGGCGCAGCACTGTGCCCGGTAGTTGAGAGCGGTCCGCCGTCGGGCCGGTTGCGATCCTCGCCCGGTCCGCAGACCGGGCGCAGCTCCGGGTCGGTGACCACCCCGGTGCCGCTGAAATTTTGTTGCGATCCTCGCCCGGTCCGCAGACCGGGCGCAGCCGCTGATCGTGATGGCGTCCCGGACCAGTTTCGCCAGTGTTGCGATCCTCGCCCGGTCCGCAGACCGGGCGCAGCGCCGATGAGGCCGCAGGGCTTGCCGAGGATTTGAAACGTTGCGATCCTCGCCCGGTCCGCAGACCGGGCGCAGCGGCTCCCCAACAGCAAAAATCGACTCTCGTCAGAGAGCCGCGCAAGCGATGTGGAACCGATATATCCCAATCATTGCCATTTCGCGGTTCGGAACCTCCAGCCTTTCCGTGACCACCGAGGGTTCCTAGATCATTTACTGGTTCACCTTCAGTATGTCAGTGCTGACGCCGCGAGTGGAGTTGATGAACCTGAGGCGTCGGACAGCAGGGCGATGTCTGGCGGCTTCTTGCCTGGCGCCGGCACCAGCCGAACGCCCCCGCGCCAAGCCCCAGGCTCATCGCGGCGATGCAGCGCCTGATCACCGCAGCCGACGGCACGACCGCAAGTCCACTGGCCGTCACCCCGCAATGGCCGAAAAACCACGATCAGGCGGGCGAGGATCTTGGATTGCTCGACCGGCATGGCGCGCTGACCCGCAGCCTACGTGAGGTATTGACCCACCACCTTCTGCTCCTGTTCAACCGGCTCGGCATCTCCGCCGCTGACACCTGGCTGCCCGCGACGGCGGCCGCGACCGTGACCTTCCACCACTCGTTCGACCACATCCGGCTACCAAAACGCCACTAAGATCGACAGTAAGGTCAACCCGGTGAACACTTCCCGCCCGCACCGGGATCATCGAGTGCCGCGACGCTCCGCGAACAGCTCCCTGCATGTACTCGAACACCGAGGCGCCGTTGCTCGCGCGGGCCTACTCGGCGATGTCGGCGATTCGCTGGGTGTGCCCACCACGGCGGGCCCCAGGTCGATCACCGCGCCAACGTGGGCTATCGGGGCGGTGAGGTAGACGTACCAGCGCACCGACTGGCCGGTCACGAAGCGGCGTCGGAACTCGTGGCGCTTCTCGCCGGTCCAGAGCAGGTCGAAGTAGATCGGGTTGAGCGACATCAGCACCGGCTCTCGGACGTCGGCCGAGGGGTCGTCGTCGCCGAAGAGGCTGGGTTGGGCGCTGCCGGTGAACAGGTTCATCGTCACCCCACCCATCGTGCGGCCAGCATGGCCCCAGAGGTAGCCGTCCAGGTCAATCGGTGTGTCGCCAGGCCGAGCGGCGGTGCGCCCACCCGGTGGGGCCTCCTTCCGGCCGCCACCCCGGGTGGGTCGGCAGGCTACGAAGTGGGCAGGCGTTCGTCGTGGTGTGCCGTCGTCACTGTTCTCTGGTGGTGTGGGTGGGGTGGATGCGGAGGGTGCAGCTGATGCGGCGGTGGTCGGATGGCCAGGTGGTGGGGTCGTCGGCTGGGATGTGGACTGTGTAGGTGCCGGGTACGACGGTGGCGGTGTCGAGGAGGGCATCGTTGGCGAGGATGTAGTCGATGTGGAGGCCGTGGGGGCCGTTGGTGGTGGGTGGTAGTGGGGTGGGTGTGTGGGGGTCGAGTTCGGCGAGGTGGTGGTATCCGGCGCTGTTGGTGCGTTGGTTGGTGGTGGTGTCAGGTGCCGATGAGTCGGTCGATGGCGCGGGTGTCGGCGTGCCACTGCCCGTTGTGGTGGTGGGCTTTGTGGTCGCGGGTGCTGGTGGGGATGTGGGTCCAGTCGGGTGTGGGGAGGTGGGGGCCGGAGCTGGTGGAGTTGAGGTCTCCGGCGATGAGGGTGGGGGTGGGGCTGGTGCCGGTGGTGGCGAGGAGCCGGGCGCGGGCGAGGCGCTGTTCCGGATCAGCGTGGGGCCAGTGTTCGGTGTAGATGTGGAGTTGGTAGGTGGGGTCGGCGCGGAGGCTGAAGCGGGTGAGGTTGCGTTTGTCGGGGAATTCGGGTTCTTCGGCGGCGTCGAGGCGCAGGACACGCGGGTCGTAGATGACGGCGGTGGGGAGTGCTCCGGTGTGGAGTTCGCCGACGTAGGGGCGGCCGGTGATGTCGGCGAGGTGTGTCATGGCGGTGTGCAGGGGTCGTCTGCCGCGGGTGTTCCAGAATTTCGCTTCGCAGAGCATGAGGAGGTCGGGGTGGGGTCCGTTGAGGAAGGCGTGGGCGAGGGGGGTGAAGGTGTAGGTGCCGTCGGGTTGGAGTCCGCCGGCTTCGTAGTTGAACAGGGACAGGTTCAGCTCGACGGTCATCGGCTGCTCCGGGTGTTTCGGGCGGTGGCTGGTGTGGTCACGGGTGTGGTTGTTGGTTCTTCGTGCGTGCCCAGGGGAAGCCGAGGGCGTCGAGGGCGTCGATGCGGTCGGGTGGGACGAGGTTGCGTTGGCGTTGGTTACGCAGGTTGTGGGCGACGCTGCCGAGGTTGATGTCGCCTTCGCGGTGGTGTCGGGGTATGCGGAGGTGTCCTTCGCGGTGGCGGTAGGTGGTGAATGCGGTGAGGTGTCGTTGCCAGCGGGCGTCGAAGACGCGCCAGGTGATGCCGCATTCTTCGAGGGCGAGGATCTGGTGGGGGGTGAGTTCGCCGCGGCGGTAGCGGCCTCGGCAGTTGTGGATGAAAGTACCGATGTCGATCTTGCCTTCGCGGTGGTAGCGGGGGACGTCGAGGTGGCCTTCGCGGTGGCGGTAGGCGCGGACGGCGGCGAGGCCTGCGGTCCAGTTTTCGGTGGGTGGGGTGGGTGGTCGGCCGGTGGTGGCGTGGTCGAGGATGCGGATGGTGACGTCGCGCAGGAGGGTGTCGGTGAGGTAGCCGTCGGGCATGCGCAGCAGGACACGTTCGGGCAGTTGGGGTTGCCGGGCGCCGGTGGTGCGGTGGTGGTGGCGGCGGGTATCGAGGTCGGCGGCGAGGGTGTCGTCGTGGGCGCGCATCGCCCACAGCACCTGCAGGGCGGCCATCCACTCGTCGTCGGCGTCAGGTAGGCGGGTGGGGTCGTCGGGCAGGAGGAGGGGGACCAGGATGGTGGCGATGCCGCTGCCTCGGGGGTTGCGGCGGAGGGCGCGTCCGACGGTTTGGACGACCTGGACGGTGGAGCGCATGGGTCGGGTGAGGACGACGGCGTCGACGGCGGGGACGTCGATGCCTTCGGTGAGGGCGCGGGCGGAGGAGATGACGGTCCATCCCCCGTCGGGGGGTTCGGCGAGGTGGTCGAGGTGGATCTGTCGTTGGCGTAGGTTCTGCTGGCCGTCGACGTGGCCGGTGGTGAGCCGGCCCTTCGGCTGTTGTGCGGCGGGGAGGCGGGCTGCTGTCTGGCCCAGGGTGCGGGCGAATTCTCGGCTGTCGGCGACGCGGGGGGTGAAGACGAGGACCCGGCGTAGTGCGAACTCGGTGGCGGCGCGCAGCAGGGCGGTCTGGACGACGGCGGTGCGCAGTGGGGCTTCGCCGATGGCGGTGATCCGGTCGTCGTCGGTGTCTTGGAGGACGCGGAGGGCGTCGTGGGTTCCGACGCCGACGACGACGATGCGGAAGTCGTCGAGCCAGCCGTCGGTGATGGCCTGGCCGAACGGGTACCGGTGCCAGACGGGTCCGAACACGGCCGGGTCGTCCATCGACAGCGCCTCGGACGACTGTCCCGGGCGGTAGCGGGCGGTGATGATGCGGGGTGTCGCGGTCAGGTTCACCCGCACCCTCGCCGGCAGCCGGGCGTCGTCATGGACACGGGCGAACGCCTTCCCCGCGTGGCCGGCGGTACGGTGTGCCTCGTCGATGATCAGCAGGTCGGCGGTCACCCCGGCGGCCAGGAGCGCGGCACCGACACGGTCGGCAGAGGAGTTGGTGACCGCGAGCAGCCGCATCCGCCCGGGCGGGGCACGGTGCAGCCAGGCGGTGACCTCGTCGGTGTCGGCCAGCACCGGGCAGGTCATCGGATCGGAGTGACCGGCGACCTCAGCGACGGAGGCGTCACTGCACACCGCCGCCGTGTGCGCCCCGAGGGGCCGCCACACCCGCAGGGTTTGACCGATCAGCGCCAGCGACGGACACACGATCACCACCACGCCTCGTGGGCAGCACCGCACCGCCGCATGCGCAGCGATCAACGTCTTCCCGGTCCCGCAGGCGGCGATCACCTGTCCCCTACCCTCACGGGCGGCACCCTCAACGATCGCCTCGACCGCCTCCCGCTGATACCCCCGCAGGGGCGGCAGCGGAATCGTCAGCGGGGGCCTCCGGTCGTAGGAGGGGACGTCGGGTTGTTGTCCGTCCGTCTTCCTGCCGCGTACGGCCGTGTCCGGAACGGTCATGCCCGCACCACCGGGTAGGAAGGACTCACTGCTGCTCCTGGGCTGCTGTCGTCGTGGGTGGTGTGGTGGTGCCACAGCCGGTCGAGGTGTTCGGCCATGCGCGCGGTCGCGGGGTGTCCGGGATGGTGGCGGCGGTGCCGGCCGATGGTGTCGGTGAGCAGGGTCCGGGCGGCGTGGTGGTGGCCGAGGTCGTGCAGGACCAGGGCGGTGGTGGCGCGGACGGCGAGGGTGGGGTGCGCGTCGGGTCCGGCGGTGGCGGCCAGGTGCTCGGCGAGTTCACGCAGCAGGTGGTACGCGCGCTGGTGATGGCCCACCCGGCGGTGGGCGGTGGCGAGGGTATGCGCGGCGGCCAGCGTCAGCGGATCCGTCGGGCCGTGCAGGCAGGTGAAGCTGCGGTGGGCGTACTCGGCCCAGCCGACCGCCGCCTGGCCGTGCAACAGCGGAGCCAGCAGATGCGCGGCATCGGCATGAAACACCTCGGTGGCGGTGCCGGCGGGGTCGATGCCGGCGAGGATGTTCCGCAACATGGTGCGGGTGCGCTGCGGATCACTACCGGTGAGCCTGCGAGCGAGGTGCAGGTGCCCCGGCGGGACACGTCGAGGCGGCCGGCCGGTGGGCCAGGTGATCCGCAGATCCCCGGGGTCGCTGCCGGCGACGATCCGGGTGATCAACCGGTGGGCATGACCGGCAGCGGCACTCGCCCCCTTCGGATCGGTGACCGCAGGCACCAGGTGCGCGGCATGCCGCAACACCACCCCACCGACAGTCTGCGCGACAGCCGTCGCGTTCAGCACCGGCCGCCGACACGGCGGTGGACAGTCGTAGACAAGCCCCGCGCAGGTGAACACCGCCGACATCGACTGCCGACAGAACCGGCAATGCAGCAGCCCGTCAGGAAGCAGGACCGGGACGTCGGTGGCCGGGACAGCGGGTGCTGCGGCGGCATGGGCGCGGGCTTTGGTCACCCACGACTGCAGGAGCCGGCGGTCGAGGCGGAGCTCCCGGGCAACGGTGCTGATCGGGCCGCGTTGCCCGGTCGCGCGGACGGCGTCGACCTGGCGTACAGCGGCGGCAATGAGATCGGGGGTGTAGGTACGGGCCATCTGGAAGGTCGGTCCTCGGCAAGACAGGTGGGCAGGGGAAACACCGAACGGCCCGGCCACAGCGGCACCAGGCCCGGCGGGTGGTCAGGGCGTGGGCGTGGTGGCGGGCGCGGTGATACGGGGTACGAGGTCGGCGGCGGCGTCGATGACGTCCTGCTGGTGGGGTTGCAGAGGCTCGCTGGTGTAGGCGGCGACGATCGTGGCGTAAGGGTCGGTGATGCGGGTGGTGGTGCCGGTGAGTTCTTCGAGGACGGCGAGGACGCAGTAGGGGGTGTAGAAGGGGCTGTAGCCGCCTTCGTGGGCGGCGATGAGTCGGCCGTGGCAGAGCCGGTCGGCGGCGTCGACGAGCAGGCGGGTCATCTGGCGGTAGGTGGCGGTGGTGAGCATCTGTCGGGCCATGGGGTCGAAGACGTTGGCGTCGACGCCGTTGGCGAGCAGGATCAGGTCGGGGCCGAAGCGGTCGAGGGCGGGGATGACGACCTGGTGCATGGTCTGGAGGTAGGCGGCGTGGCCGCTACCAGGAGGTAGGGGCACGTTGAGGGCGTGTCCGGCACCCTGGGCGGTGCCGTTTTCGTGGGTCCATCCGGAGTCGGGTGGGAAGCAGTTGGCCTGGTGCAGGGAGATGGTCAGGACGGTGGGGTCGGCGTAGAAGATGGTTTGGGTGCCGTTGCCGTGGTGGGCGTCCCAGTCGACGATCGCGATACGGGCCAGCCCGTGGACGGTTCGGGCGTGGCGGGCGGCGATGGCGAGGTTGTTGAACAGGCAGAAGCCCATGCCGGTGTCGGCGGTGGCGTGGTGTCCGGGCGGGCGGGTCAGGGCGTACCCGGTGGTGATGTCACCGTCGGCGACGGCGGTGACGAGAGCGAGCAGGCCACCGGCGGCGAGACGGGCGATGTCGTAGCTGCCGTGCCCGACCGGCGAGAAGCCGTCCCCCGCGTCGCCTCCCCCGCGCAGGTCGCTCTGCGCGCGAATGTGCTGCACGTGCGCGGGGGTGTGCACCCGGAGCAGTTCCGTCATGGTGGCCCGTCGGGGTTCGACGACGAGGAGTTCGGCCAGGAGCCCGGAGAGGTGGATCAGTTCATGGGTACGGCGTTTCGCCTCCGGGTTCTCGATGTGCACGGCAGGTTGCACACCGGCGGTCGGGTCGGCGGGGAGCACGCCGGCGCTGGTGCCGGTGTCGTGCCACAGGTACTCGGGGTGGAAGACGTAGCCGGTGGCCACAGTGATCGCCTCCGCAAGGGATCGGTCGAGGGGTTCGGGCAGCGACGGGCAGGTGCGCCGGGACGCGCAAAGCCGGGGCTCGGAAGGTCAGGGCTCCGAAAGTCGGGACGCGGGAGCCGGGATGCGGGGAAGCCGGGACGGCGGGACGGCAGGGTGGTAGGCAGCGGGTCAGGGCGTACCGATGCCGGCGGCGGGTGCAGGTGCTCGGCGGGGGCGGGGAATCGGCCTCGGTAGGTGGGGGTCACCTGGGTCGGGATCGCCGGCCGGCGTGGTGGTGTCGGTGAGGTCGGTGACGAAGGCGTCGATCTGGCCTTGGGTGACGCCGGGCATGCAGATGAGGTGGCTGATGTCCGCATCGGTGGCGAGGAGCCATTTCGCCCGTACCGGGGCGGGTGGGGTGGCCAGGACGACGGTGAAGGCGTGGGGGTGTCGCCAGGCGGGCCAGCCGGCGGCGGTCAACTGGTCGACGGTGTAGGTGGCGAGGCGGCGGGCTTCGCTGACCCGCCACCGGTGCCCCTCCCGCCCATGCGTGGCGATGGCGTGCCACAGCAGGGCGGCGGCCAGCCCGCAGCGCGACCCGGTGATGGTGGAGTCGAGCGTCGCGGTGTAGGCGACGGGGGCGGCCTGGCGGCGGAGGCTGTCGCGGATGAGGACCACCCCGCACGGCGTCGGCACCCCGAGGAACTTGTGCCCGGACACCGCGATGCTGCCAACACCGCTGTCGTCGTCCAGACGCAGCCGCCCGTCGAGGGCCAGGGGAATCCCGGACAGGGCGGCATCCACGTGCACGTGCCGGCCCGGCACCTGGTGTTCGTTGAGGATGGTGTGGATGCGGGTGGTGTCGTCGACGGCTTCGGTCATGGTGGTGCCGGCGGTGGCCACGACGATCGCCGGCCACCGCCGGTGCCGGCGCACCCGGACGGCGAGATGCGCGTAGTCCATCTCCCCGTCGACACCCGCCTCGACGGCCACCCCGCGGGCGCCGAGCATGTCGATGATCTTCGGAATCGAGTAGTGGGCGGCGGTCGAGTAGTAGATCCGGGCTGTGGGCAGGCGGCGGCGGGCGGTGTGTAGGGCGGACAGGTTGCCTTCGGTGCCGCCGGTGGTGACGTACCCCCACCGGTCGTCGGCGGGCATGGCCAGGGTGTCGGCGAGCCAGGCGATCACGGCTTGTTCGAGGACCCGGGTGTGGGCGGTGCCGCCGACATCGGTCGGGTCACCGATGTTGTTCCACAACCGGTGGCCGAGCCGGGCCATCACCTCCCGGTGGTCGAGGTCGACCGCGCCGGGGAAACCGACGCTCGTCGGCGCGGCCGTGTCCGCCTGCGCGACCAGGTGGTCCATGACCGCAGTGACATCGACCGGCGTACGGCCGAGATCCGCGGCCTCGGCCAGCCCACACCGACGAGCAGACACCGGGGTGGGGGTCATGCGGGATGTCCCGCGAGGAGGTGCCCGGCGAGCGTGTGGTGCAGCCGGGTCAGCTGCGCCCAGGTGTCACGGGTGATCGGGTCACCCTGGTCGGTGAGGTGTTCATGCGGGTTGTAGTAGGTGCTGCGGTCGGGGTCGAGAGGTTTGGTGCAGCGGACACCGTCCACGCCGATCGGGGCGTGCGGATCCCGGTCGACGTGCAGAGCGGTCCCGTCGGTCAGCAGCACGTAGCACTGACCCTTGAGGTCGAACACCGAGCGGCGGCGGTTGTCGTCGGGGTGGCGCAGGGTCCGGGCGAGTTGCTGCCACCGACCCTGGTCGGAGTCGAGGGTCGTCACCCCCACCCCGACGTAGACGGCCCCGGAGGGCAGGGTCATGTCACCGCCGTTGACCATCGACCCCTGCGGCCCCACCGGATGCCACCGCCGCCCGGCCGCCCCGGCGCGGGTGATGCTGTCGGCGACGACCTCGGTCAGGTCGGCCAGGAGGCGGGGCAGGTGCTGCGACTCCGGGGAGGACAGCCACAGCCGGTAGGCGGTGTGCAGCTGGTAGCCGTGCGGCTGGGCGGGGGCCTCGGAGACGAAGAACAACATCACCCCGTGCGGACCGAGCGCGTCACGCTGCCCGTACCGCTGGTCCGCCTCGAACATGTGCCCGGTGTTCAACCGCTTCGCCCGGTAGACCACCTGCTGCCGCAGATCCGCCCACCAGCGGGCCTCGACCGACACCCCGCCGTCGGGCTCCCCCTGCTGTGGGGAGGGTGACGGGGTCTGCTCGGGCGGGGCCGCGTGGACGGGGACGTCCCGGCGGTACGGTCGCTCGTCGGGCATGCGGTAGTCCGGAGGCGGCGGCTGGATCAGGCGGGGATCTGGCGGGGGTTGGTGGTCTGCCGGTCGGCGAGGGCCGGGCGGTGCCGACAGTCGCGGAGGTTCGGGTCGCCAGGCCGGGTCCAGCGGATCACTGCTGCTGCGGTAACCCGGCGCCACTGGTGTGCGGACGGTGTAGGTCTTCATAGTCGAGCTGATCCTCAGGGCTCAGATGGAAATGTGAAGGGCGTCAGGCACGGCATGGGTCTTCGGAGTGCCGTGACCGATACCGGCATAGACGTCAGGTCGGGTGCGGCGCAGGTGCGCGGCCCACATGCCGCCAGCGGTGGCGGTCGCGGCGAGGACCACCGGCAGCAGCAACGGATACGGCGACCCGGGTACGGCCCCGAGCAGGGAACCGACGTTGCCGACCATCGCGACGAGGACCACCGACCCGCCGAGCACCCCCAACGCGGGTGCGGCCTTCCACTGCCACACCCCGGCCCGCTCACCCCGCACGGACGGTGGAGCGGCCAGCGCGGCGACCGAAGCGGCGAGCAGCAGGCAGAGCAGACCCAACGCGCCGAGGGTCGACAGCCAGGTGAACATCACCGCCACCGGATCAGCCCCGCTGACAGCGAACGCCCCCACGACCAGAGCAGCCACCCCGGACTGGGTGAGGGAGCCACCACGCGGCGCGCGGACCCGAGTCGCGCTCGCGGTCCGGGCGAGACCAGCCGGGAGGACACCCTCACGGGCCATCGCGAACACATACCGGGCGATCACGTTGTGGAACGCCAGCATCGACGTGACGATCGCGAACACCAGCACCACACCGGCGACACCCACCCACGCCGTACCGGCGGGTTCAAGGATGCTGAAGGGCAGCCCGGCCGACGGATCGGCAGCGCGGGTCGCGACGGTCTGCGGGCCGACAGCGACACCCATCGCCCACGCCGCAGCCGCATACACGCCACCCAGGACAAGAACCGCCATGATCGTCGCGCGGCCGATCGACCGGCGATCCACCGCCTCCTCCACGAACGAACCCGGCGCGTCGACACCCATGAACGCGGCCACACACAACGCCACCGCCCCGCCGATCCCCCCGACCGCCAGACCGGAAGCGTGAAACCCCTCCCAGGACACGGCACCATCGGCCGGGGAACCGAGACCCGCCACGACGAACAGCCCCACGACCAGCAACGACACCGCGAGGACCCCACCGAGAACCCAGGTCGACAGCACGATCGCCCGCACCCCGAGCGCCCCGACAACCACCCAGGCGATGCCCGCCCACACCCACCAGGTGCCACCGAGCTGCGCGGCCAGGGTCGCCCCGAACAGGCCGTACAGACTGGTCTGGATCCCGGTGTACGCGACCAGCGCGACCAGGCCGGCGGCCACACCCCAGCCGCGGCTGACCGCGTGGGCGAGGATGCCGTAGTAGGCCGCCGGATGGCCGACCTGGCGGGCCAGCGCGGTGTAGCCGACCATCAGCAGCGCCACCACGGCCGCGACCAGGACGAAGGTGAGGGGCAACGCGGTCACCCGGGTCGTGGCATACGTGGTAACCAGACCACCAGCGAGAACCACCATCGGCGCGGACGCCGCCGCCCCGAAAATCGACAAGCCGGTCGGGGTCATCGTCCGCCGGGCGAGCGCCACCTGCGCATACGGCGTCACCGCTGCCCCCACTACAACGAGTCCGGGCACGACGACTTCCGACAACCCCGCACCGGATGCGCCACCACCTCGTCGGCGCTCGCGGTCACCAGCAACACCGCCGTCGGACGCACCGGCCCACCCCGCCAGTAACCCCGATCCCGGTCCAACCGCCGCAACGCCACATCCGCACGCGACGTGAACCCAAACAGATCATGGGCACCGTCCGGCCACTCCCGCCGGATCGCATACCCCCACAGATCCGCCTCCGACCCCACACCCTCCCCGTCCAAGCTGTCGGGGGTGACAGGCCGGGAACGGGCGGGAGTCAACCAGGGCGGCAACCACCGACCCAACTCACGCCGACGCGGCGGAAACATGACCACCGGACGATCGACAACAACCACCATGAGACAAGCCCTCCTTCGGAAACGGGTACACAGGGACGACCGGCGGGCCACACGGCCAACACCAGCTACAAATCGGGAAAGCGCCCTACCGGGGCACGCTCAGCAAGGACCAGGCAGTGAAGAAACACGCCGGCCACGCAGCAAGGTCACCCCACGACGCAACCGGACCCGAGGAGGAAACCCACCACACGACCGGCCGGCGTCGGGGGCAGGACGCCACATCCGCCACAGGGCCGGACCACCCGGCTCCAGCCCGATCGGCAACCTCGGCGCATAGCCACACCCGGCCAACACCCCCTCCCGAGGACGACCACCCAGGCACTCCGCAAACGCCGGAAGCCCCTCAATGTCGAGAACCCGGTGACAGGCGGCCAACAACACCCGCACCGCATCCTCGCGACCAGGGCAAATGGCGAGGTGCGCGAGATACGCATGCGGGACCGGCGGCACCACCGCATCGAGATACGCATGCCACAACGCGAACCGCGACGCATACGCGCCGAGCGTCCGGTGCAGGTCATACATCCACCCCGCCGACGGCACCGGCACCTCCACCCGCCGGAACCACACCGCCACCACCGACCGATCCCCCGTCGTGTCGACCTGGCCGTGCCGCAACCCCCACGACACCAGCAACCGCGCATACCGCCACAGCACCTGAGGGCGCTCGGTGGCCTCCGGCACCAACCAGCCGCCAACCGGCCCGACCGACAGGGACTCCGCCACCAGCGACGACAGCACATCGAGGTCCACCTCCGACGCCCGGCACACCACGACCCGCGTCACGGCACATCCCCCGCCCGACGATCCTCCCCGGCCTCGCCGCCGGCCACTTCAGCGACCACCGTGTCAGCGTGACGTTGCCGCGACGCCCACGACACCACGTCGAAGCCATGCCGGAACGTCACCGCCAGACGCAGATCCTCAGAGGCCACCCCACCGACCAGCAACCAGGTACGGGCTTCCTCGATCAACTGCGGCGGACCACACACCACCACGGCCCGACCCGGCTCATAGTGGAGCAACACCGCACCCAACAAACCACCCGCCGCCAACGGATCAACACCCTCATCACCGGACACCAACACCACCGACAACCAACCGCCATACGCCCGCCGCAACCCCTCCAACCCCGCCATCTCACATAAAGCCGACAGGTCACGGGCACCGACCACCAACGTCACCCGCCGCCGCACCCGCGACGCGGCGAGCTGCTCCACGACCGCCCGCAACGGCGCAAGCCCCGTACCCCCGGCAACGAGCAGCAGATCCGCGTCACCGACGGTCGCCGCCGACAGGCCCACCTCACACGGCGGCCCCAACCACAGCGACTCCCCCACCGCCACCTGCCCGACCAGCACCGGTGAGACGGCACCACCGGGAATGGCACGAACATGGAACTCGACCGTCCCGTCCACACGCGGCGCGTTCGCCGGAGACAACCACCGCCACCGACCCGGCAACCGCGGCGAACACACCGGCAACGCCTCCCCTGCCACGAAGTGCAGCCGCCGCACCGGACGCACCGACACCACCGCAAGATCCGCACCCGCCGACACCACCGACTCCACCACACCGAACGTCACCTGCGGACCATCGCCCAGCATCTCGGCGGACTGCTCGGCCAAACCCAGCACCCGGAGACAGCCCTGCTCCCACACCCGGGCCGACTCCGACCCCCACGACTCCCCCGCGAACCGCCGCACCGTATCCACCACCGCCGCCGCGACCACCGCCCCATCACCCGGAAGCAGGTCGAACCGCTGGTACAGCCGGCCCAACACCACCAGCCCAGCCCGATACGCAGCAGGATCACCCCCACGCGCAATCAACTCCACCACCGTCGAGAAGAACACCGCCGCAAGCCGCCGCGGAAGAAACCGCACACCCCGAAGCAGCAGGAACGACCAGAAGTACGCCGCTGCTCGCTCATGATCAGCGGCAGCACCGGTCAGCGACTGGGCAAGATCAGGCGCGGGCATGAACCACTTCCTTCGGTGGATCGTCACGTCCACCCCTTTCGACGCTGGCATCGGACAACACCTCCCGCACCACCGCAGGTCCGCCTCCTTCGCAATGCACAGAAGGCGCGGAACCACGGTCGCTCGGCAACGGCATCCACGATCATTTACGTGGTCCCCATGCCGCCACCTGTGATCGTGGGGAGATTTCCTTACCGCCGATTCCCCGTGTCGCGGGGAAGTTACATAGACGGCCCGAATTGCGTACGGTGGTGCAGCAGCATCGACGGGCACGGCTGACGCGGAAGGGCCGCACATGACCGACGGGAATCCCGAAAGCCTGCGGCAGCAACAAACGCGCCTCGCCGCCGAACTACGGTCAGCGGGAAGAACATGGGTCGAGACCGCCGACGTCTTCCGCGACAGGTTCCGCCTCAACCCCCGCGTCGCGCTGCGCGTCGTTCGCGGATGGAGCCAGGCGAAAGCCGCCGAGGAATGGAACCAGCGCTGGCCCAACGAACCCAAGTCGTTCAAGAGCTTCTCGTACTGGGAGATCTGGCCCGGCAAGGGCGGCTACTCACCCTCCCAGGACAACCTGGCCCGCCTCGCCGAACTCTACGAATGCAGCGTCGCCGACCTCCTGGCCGACCTACCGAGCTTCCGCCACCTCGACTCCGCCACCGCATCGACTCCCGTCACGACCGAGGGGGTGAAACCCGGGCTCGCAGGTGAAATCATGGTGCCCAGCGAGGCAGAGATCCTGCTTCGTGACCTGCTCGGTCGACGCCCCAACGCCGACGCGGACGCCCCGCCACAAGCGGAAGCCGCCGGCCTGTACCGCCGACCCGAGGAGGTCAACTTCGCAGAGTTGGCGCAGGTCATCACCATGTGGATGCAACGAGTACCCCACCCCCAGACCCGACGCGACCTCCTCGGCAAACTCACCGCCGCACTGGCCGTCGCCGCGACAGCGCCCCTGACCGAGTTGACAGGCTTCACCGACAGCGCCACCGCCGCACCCACGCTCACCGATCCCGCACGGTTCGAGCCGGCCACCCTCGCGCACTGCGAAGCCATGATGCCCAACCTGCGTAAACAGGGCGACGTCCTCGGCGCTGCCGCCACCCTCCCCACCGCCCTGGCCTACCGACGCCTCGCCGAACAACAGGCCAAAGCCGCACCCCACGGCCCCCACCGCGACCACGCCATCGCCACCTACGCCGAACTCACCCAACTCGCCGGGTGGCTCTGCTTCAACACCGGCGACTACCACACCGCCCAACGCCTCTACGACGACGCACGCACCGCCGCCCACGACGCCCGCGCCGTCGAACTCGTCACCTACATCCTCTGCACCATGAGCCACCTCGCCACCTGGCAAGGCAAACCCCGCATCGGCATCGACCACGCCGCAGCCGCCTCTGCCTGGGCCGACCAGACCAGCAGCCCCTACGCCCGCGCCTACGCCGCCGACGTCACCGTCCGCGCCCTCACCGCCGACAACCAAAACCACCAATCCAAACAAGCCCTCGACCGCGAGTACGCCGCCCTGCAAGCAGCGTTGGCCGACCAGAGCCCCAGCCAGTCCTGGTGGTACTTCTACGACGAGTCCTTCTACTGGGCCACCAATGCCCAGAACGCACTGAAGTTCGACGGAGCTGATCGAATCATGGCAGCAACCGAGAAAGCCCTCAAGATCAGCGACCAAGGCAATCTCCACGAGCGCTCGTTCCGCCTGCTGTATCGCGCGGAGGCGTTCGCGCAACAGCAGAACATCGGTGTCGCCTGCCAGACCATCTCCGAAGTCGTGGAGCTGACCTCGGTGAACTCGACCCGCCGTATCGAACAGCGAGTGCAGCAACTGCGGCGCGGACTCGACCCGTGGAAGCGCACCCGAGCGGTACGGGAACTCGACCAGGCAATCAACGCCTACCGCTCGCCACCCCTCACCTAACGCAGGGGGCGCACAAACTTGACGTACTCCCGGTAATAAGCACCGGGACCTCCAGGAACGACACCAACCCGCTGCCAGCCCCACCCCTCATAGAGCGCATGAGTACCGGTCGCGGCAGGGTTGGCCGACAGCGTGGCGCGTTCCTCACGCCGTCCCCTCAGGAACGAATCATGCAGGCCGCGCCCGATCCCCCGACCCTGCCATGCCTTACGTACCTCGATCTCGGCCAGGACCACCGTGCGTTCGCCACCCCGCTCGTCGGTGAACCCCTCCTCCGGAGCCGGCTGAAGCCCCGCGAACCAGTCCCGGTCCTGCCGCAGGCTGTACCCGAAGACGAACCCCACCAGCTCGTCCCCCGCCCGCGCGGTGACCAGCTCGTAGTTCCGCGCACCCAGCGCCGCCGTGGCCCGCCCCCGGAACGCGTCAACCTTGACCGTCGCGTCCTCGCCAGGAACCTGCCCGTAGGCGTCCGCGTAGACCTCACACAGCTCATCCATCAACCCGCCAGCAGCCTCCGCACCGAGGCGGGCAAACGTCACATCGCTCACGCCCACCACCCTACGGATACCCCCGCACGCCGTCCTTCCCCGCGCCACGGGGAACTACGCTGAGCAAGCGCCGACGATTCTCGCCGGTCTTTGCGCCGTGCCGGGCTTTTCGACAGACGTCGCTATGAATTCCTACCTCGTCGAGGGTTGGAGTCGAAGCAGAAACAACCGTCACCCTGGGTCCGCGCCACCGCCGGTAGCCGCGTCGAGCTGCTGGCGCAGTTCTGCGGCCTCGTCGGCCCGGCCCAGTCCGTCCAGGATATCGGCGAGGGTCTGGTAGGCGGCGAACAGCCGCTCGGCGAACACGGCCGGCAGCTGTTCGGCCAGAGGCCCGTAGATGGTGATCGCCTCGGTGGTCGCTTCCAGCGCCTCGACGAAGTTGGCCTTCACGTTCACGTACACCCACCCGTACGCCCATAACGACGTCGCGAGGTCAGGTAGGTAGGCGGCAGGATTAACCTCCGCCAACCGCCGACGGATCGTGACAGCCTCCTCGCTGGAAACCAGCGCCTCCTCCCGCCGACCCAACTCAGACAGCAGAACGCCGAGGTTGTTCAACGACCCCGCGAGGTCAGGCAGGTAGGCGGCAGGATTAACCTCCGCCAACCGCCGACGGATCGTGACAGCCTCCTCGCTGGGAATCAGCGCCTCCTCCCGCCGACCCAACTCAGACAGCCAGATGCCGAGGTTGTTCAACGACCCCGCGAGGTCAGGCAGGTAGGCGGCAGGATTCACCTCCGCCAACCGCCGACGGATCGTGACAGCCTCCTCGGCGGGAGCCAGCGCCTCCTCCCGCCGACCCAACCCGGACAGCCGAACGCCGAGGCTGTTCAACGACATCGCAAGGTCAGGCAGGTAGGCGGCAGGATTCACCTCCGCCAACCGCCGACGGATCGTGACAGCCTCCTCGCTGGAAACCAGCGCCTCCTCCCGCCGACCCAACTCAGACAGCAGAACGCCGAGGCTGTTCAACGACCCCGCAAGGTCAGGCAGGTAGGCGGCAGGATTCACCTCCGCCAACCGCCGATAGATACCGGCGGCTTCCTCGGCGGGGGGTAGGGCTTGGTCGCGGAGGCCGGCGTTGGCCAGTCGCCACGCGTGGGTGGCGTGTAGGCGGGCGTGCGCAGCGGGGTCGGTAGTGGCGGCCAGCCGGTGCGGGGTGAGGGCGGTGGTGATGGCGGCGGCGGCGATGTCCAGGTCGACGTGCCGGTCAGTGGGCAGAACCCCGGCGATGGCGTCAAGGACATCGCGGTCGACACCCGGGATGGTGGCCAGTCGGGTGATGGAGGTGCCGCCGGCGGCCAGAGCCAGGTGTGGGTGTGTGCGCAGGACGGGGTACAGGATGTCGGTGGCCACGTGGTCCCAGCGGCGGGCAGTCTCCACCAGCACCGTGACGGCGTGCGCTGCCCACGGCGGCGGATCGGTGTCGAAGCGCAGCAGCTGCTCGACGGCGGCAGCGGCCCAGTCGTCGCTGTCCCAGCCGTCTTCGTCTCCGGTGTGCCGGTGGCCGGGTGTGGACAGGGCGATCAGGTCTTCGCCGAGCCGGTCGGGCTGCAACGCCTGGAAGACGGTGCGATCGTCCTCGGGTGGGTAGGAGAACCGGTGGTCGTCGATGATCGTGGTGGCGGCGGGTGCGGTGAGCCCGACCCGGTGCAGCAGGTCGGTGGCGGTGTCGCGGGGCACGGCGGCGGTGAGGGTGGCCAGATACACCGTGCGGCCCATCACCTCTGGTGGTGTCTGGCGCGGCTCGACCGGGCGGTGGTGCAGCGCGTACCAGTGGTCACGCTCGCGGTCCAACAGATACGACGACAACGCGTGCGGCCCGGTCGGCGCTGTCGTGTTGCGGCGGTGAGCGTCGACGGCGACCAGGGCCGCCATGTGCACGGACAGCACCTGCCGGAACGCGTCTTCGGCCAGGTTCGGCGGCGGTCGGAGCCGGTCGGCGTCGGTGACGTCCATTGCGGTGGCGAACCGGTCACGGGCCTGCCGGAACAACACCCCCCGGTCGACCTGTTCCCCCAATGGCGGCAGCGGCTGGCTGGTGGCCTCGACCTGGTGGTCGCTGCGCAGCCGGTTGCGCAGCGCCGGCCACCATGCCGTGGTGGAGCGGGCCAGCAGCAACACCCGCACCGTGACGCCGGCCTGCACGTTCATGCTCTTCAGGTGGGTCAGCAGGCTCTGTAGATGGGACACCGGCCACCGGTCGGCGTAGTCGGCGACGACCAGCAGCCCACCGCCGGCAGGCAGGTCCATCCGGTAGCCGCCGGTGAACTCCGGCTCGTGCAGCACCCGCCACACCGTCCACCCGGCCTGCGCGCACGCGTCGGCGACATGCCCCGCCATCCGGGTCTTTCCCTGCCCTCCGGCAGCGTGGAGCAGCCGCACCAGCACCCCACCCGGCCGACCCATCCACTGCGCCACCTCGGCGAGATCGCTGTCACGTCCGACGAACGGCACCACGCGATGCTGGGCCAACAACAGCTGGCTCGGACGCTGCCGCGCCTGCTCCACGGCCACCGTCTCCACCGTCGTGGGGAACGCCTCCGCCCGGTACGGCGGCCGAGCAGTGGTAATCGTGACGTCGCCGCCCACCCCCGACACCATGATCACATCACCGAACACGACCACGTTGTCGAGCCGCTGACCACCCGTCGACCCCGACCCGCTCGCCGGCTCAGGCGCCGCCCCCGCCGACCCCGGCGGCCCTGGCCACATGGGCAGGGTCACGAGCTGATGTCCGCGTCGCCGTCGACCCCGCGAATGATCCGGATCGCGCCGGTGGCGCGCACATCACGTACCTCCTGCTCGCCCGGCACCACCGGCGGCACCGATCCCGGCATCTGTCCGGCCGGGCCAGCCGGTGGGGTGGTCACCGACGGCGGCGCGGTTCCCACCCGCAGGTTGCCGCGCACCGTGTCAACCACATCCACGTCACGGCCGGCGTCCAACCGTTCGACTCGCTGCGGCCCCGCCACCGGTGCCTGCGGCGATGGCGGGCCAGGGGCGGGTCGGCCGGACACGATTCCCCACACCGTCGCGGACAGCGCGGCGATACCGACGAACAGCCCGATCACACTGGCGTACTTGTCCGCGTCGTCCAGTCCGGCCACCACCAGGAACACCGCCAGGCCACCCAGGACCACTCCTACCCCGACCCCGCCGAGCACCCTCACCCAGTTCCAACCCGTCACCCTCTCATCATCAACTGCCACTCCCACCACGGCACCCCCGCACCCGGTCGCCTACCCGACACCGGCAGGCCGGTGGGCAGTCGGGTGACCGGTCCGACGATCGGTGGTGGGATGGCCCAGCTTCGTGGGGTGAGCGGCGGTGCTGGGTGCCCTGCGCCGCCCCAGGGGTCGGCGGGTCGTGGGGCAGACGTGGGCTTGCGCGGTAGATGGCTTCCTGGGCGCAGGCGCGAGCGGCTTCATGCGGTGGTCAGGTGCCGGTACGGGGCGGTCATTCGCCGGCTGACTCTCGGGCGGCCTGGTACGCGGCGATGGCGGCCTGCCGGCGAACGCTGGCCTCCGCGATGGCCTGGGCGACCCGGTCGGATCGACGCAGCGGGTTGCGGGGCGGCGGGGGCACGTTTGCCGGGTGGACGCTGCGGGTGCCGTCCGGCTCGGGCCGGGTGGGGTCGCTTTCGATCACCCGCAGGTGGTCCGGTCGGCTTGGGTCGTCGAGGGTGGAGTCGGGGTCATGGAATCGACTTTCCGTTCCGGTGTCCGTACGCCAGCAGCGGTCATGAGTGCCCGACGGGCGGATCTTCTCGATCTCATGCTGTCCGCTCTCTACCGTTATGCGCCGCCCTGGATCTGAGTCGCCTCCGGATCGGCGGGTTCGGTTATGGTCGGTGACAGAGGGCTCGGCACGGCTTTGGTGGGGGTGGTGGCATGGCGAGAACGGTGCAGATCCGTATCTATACTGTCCGGGCGGGGCTGCTCGACGAGTGGGTGGACCAATGGCAGCGCCTGGTCGTGCCGCTGCGGCGTGATCTTGGTTTCGGCATCCACGGTTCCTGGAAGGACGCTACGCGGAGTCAGCACATCTGGGTGATCTCCCATGACGGGCCCGAGTCGTTCGAGGAGGCCAATGCCGCTTACTGGGCCTCGGACCGCCGCAAGACGCTGGGGCTGGACCCGGGCGACTACCTGGTGGATGAAGAAGCCCGTGAGGTCGAGCAGACGCTATGAGTTCCCGCTGCCCGGAAGCAGGTGGGTTCGCCGCTCGTCGTCGGTGAGCGCGCGGAACACCCGGGTGCGGGCTCGGGTGGTCAGCTCGTCCGGGTCGACGGAGTCGGCCCATACACGGGCGGTCCCGTCGGCCGAGCCGGTGACGACGTGGGCTCCGTCGGGTAGCCATGCCAGGCTGGTCACGCCGTCGCGGTGGACACCGATCACCTCACCCTGGTTGTCGTCGACGTCCCAGACCTGGACGGTACGGTCGTCGGAGCCGGAGGCCAGCCGTTGGCCGTCCGGTGCCCAGGCCACCGCGCGGACCCGCTTCTCATGACCGCTGAGCACGAGGGGACGGTCGGTGCCGGTGAGGTCCCAGACGCGGATGGTCCAGTCGGCGGAGCAGGTGGCGAGTCGGTGTTCGTCCGGTGCCCAGCTGAGTCCGTCGACGTAGTTCTGGTGCCCGGAATGGACGGTGCTGTCGCCGGGGTGTTCGATGTCCCAGACACGCACGGTCCGGTCGTCGGAGCCGGACGCGAGATAACGACCGCTCGGTGACCATGCCAAGGCACTCACCCAGTCGGCGTGGCCGCGCAGCACGCCTGCGGAACTGCGGGTGTGGATGTCCCACACCCGCACGGAGTTGTCCTTGCAGCCGGCCGCCAACCGCGATCCGTCCGGGGACCAGGCCAGCGACTCGGCCTCGCCGTCGAGACGTACGTCGTCGTCGGTGCCGATCAGGTGAACCGCACCGTCGCGCAGGGCGACGGCCAGTGTGTCAGCCGTCGGTGAGCAGGCCAGTGCCACCACCGGCTCGGACCAGCTCGACACCACGGCGGTGCCGTCCGGCTGCCAGACCCGCACGGTACCGTCGGCGCCCCCGGTGACGATCCGCGCCGTGCGGTCGAGCACCAGGGCGGTGACCGGCCCTTCGTGGCCGGTGAGCACCTGCTGTTCGGCCCCGCGTGGTTGGATCGTCCATATCCGGGCGGTGCCGTCACCCGAGCCGCTGGCCACCCGTCGCCCGTCGGGCGACAGGGCGACGGACCAGGCCACCTGCGCGTGTCCGCGTAGTGCGGCCACCTCCCGCAACCGTCGTACGTCCCAGACGTGGATGTTGCCGTCGCCGGTGGCGAGCACGATCGTGCGGTCGTCCGGTGCCCAGGCGACCGACCACACCGGTGCGCCCTGACTACCGATCACGTGCCGGGTCTCGCCGGTCGTCACGTCCCACACCCGGACGGTCTGGTCACCGGACCCGGTGACGAGCCAAGTACCGTCGGGAGACCAGGCGACGGCCTCGACGAAGTCGCCGTGTCCCGTCAGCCGCTGCTCGGGGCGGCCGGTCGTGAGGTCCCAGACGATGACGGACCGGTCGTGGGAGGCGGACGCCAGCCGTTGCGAATCGGGAGCGAACCGCAGACCCCACACGTCACCCTCGTGGCCGAGTAGACGGGTGGTGAGCTGCCAGGTCGTGGTGTCCCACACCTGCACCGCCTGGTCCCGGCTCGACCCGCCCAGAAGCGAGCCGTCCGGTGACCACGCGACCCCACGGGCCACCTCACCGCAGGGCAGCACAACGACCGTAGCCGCTGTGGCGGCGTCCCACACCCGGACCGTGCCGTCCCGGGAGGCGGTGGCCAGCCGGCGGGCATCCGGCGACCAGTCGACGGCCTCCACCATCCCGGAGTGCCCCCGCAGCACTCGCACCACCGTGCCCGTGTCGGCATGCCAGATCCGGGCGGTGCCGTCCCGCGACCCGGTGGCCACGTGCGCGCCGTCCGGCGACCACGCGACCCCTCGGACAGCGTCTGTGTGTCCGGCCAGCACCGCCTCGGTGTGGCTGAACGCCAGCGCAGCCATCAACGCGCGACGCGCGACCGGTGTGGGCGGGCATTCCCGCAGCGCGGCCGACGTCAACAACACCGCCAACTCCGGGAACCGGTCCACGTTGCCGAGCGCGAACCGGCCGATCGTTTCCGACACCCGATGTAGGAACGCCGTGTCCCTGCTCCGCGACGCGTCCACCAGCGCACGAGCGGCCGGGCTGTCTTGGCCGGCCGACTCCATCGCCTCCAGCCAATGGCCGGCCAACGCCAACCGATCCCCGGTCAACAGGTAGTCGCCGCTACGACCGGCATGCACCCAGTCCGCCGCCCACCGCTCCAACTCGGTACGCCGCCGCAACTGCTCCGCCCGCGCTTGCACCTGCTGCCGCAGCGGCACCCACCGACGGAACAACGCCTCATGCGCCACCTGCACATACGGTTCACCGTCAAGCACATCGGTGGTCAGCAGCCGCGCATCAGTGAAGACATCGAGCACTCGCCGTTGCTCAGCGGACAACTCCCGCAACGGCACCCGACGACGGGTCGGCTCGACACCGTCCATCGCCACCAGCCGCAACAGGGTGGCCAGGACATCGTCGGTGCTGCTGTCACGACGTACCTCCGCCAGCACCACGTCGGCCTGCCGGCCCAACGCCCCCGCTACTCCCCCGAGCGCCTGGTATGCCTGACGCGTGGCCACCCGGCCCGGACCGGCCGCGAGGTACAGCTCCTGGAGGAGGTACGCCAGCAGCGGCAACGCATCCGGCGTGGCCGTATCGGCGACGATCTGATCGACAAGGCCGTCCTCGAACCGCATTCCGGCGAGTTGGGCAGGCTGCTCAACGACCGTGACGAGATCCGCCGGGCGCATGGTGCCCAACGCCACCGGGTTCGCGAACAGCTCCGGATGCGACCCCGCAAGCAGGTCGGCGAGGAACTCGACCCGGATCGTCGCCAGAACCCAGACCCGACGGTCGGCCTCCAAAAGGGCGGCGACCTGCCCCAGGAAGGCGGCCCGCTCGGCGGCACTGGACAAGGTGACGAGTTCTTCGAGCTGGTCAAGAGTCAGCAGGACACGTCCACGCCGATGCCCCGTTCGGGTCCGCCACGCCGCCACCTGACGGGCGAGGCCATCGGGACGGGTCCGCACCTCACGCAACGCGGAAGCCCGGTCCGCGGCGCCCAGCGTGACCGCCAGGTCAGCGAGACCACCCAGCGGCTCACCCGCCGGGGTGACCGCCGGCAACACCTGCCACCGGTCCCCACGTAGGCGAGGAACGACCCCCGCATGTACCAACGACGACTTGCCACTGCCAGACGCCCCCGTGACACAGCGGAACCGGTCAGCCCCCTCCACACCCAACTCGTGCAGCCGTCGCACCAGCTCCGTGACCTGCTCGCCTCGGCCGAAGAACACCGACGCGTCCTGCTCGGTGAACGCGGACAGCCCGGGATAGGGACTGCGATCCGCCCGCCACACCGGCCGAGGGCTACGCGGCGCCTGCCACCACAACACCAGGCCGTTACCGACAATCAGCACCACCAACAAGATGATCAACGCCGGACCGGCGGCCCCACGGATGCCGGCAGCCAGCGGCGACGACTCATCGTTGGCGAAGAAGTTCGCCGTGATCTCCAGCAGGACCGCGATGATCAGGAGCGACAGCTGGAGGAAGATCGGTGGACGTCGACTCGGCCGCACCAACCCACCCCCAGCGATGATCTGATGACACCACGTTAACCGGTGCGTGCTCCCGTCAGCAGACCGGCATCGTCCACATCAATGCCATACGGACACTCCGATGTGTATGAGTTTGTCGAGGCGTGAGGACGCCCAGTCCGGCATCGCACACCTGCCTGTCCGGCTCACCGCAGGCCAGGCCAAGAAACGTCTGCCCCGAGTCCCGCCAGGTGAACCTTAACGATCTATACATACGTCGGTGCACTTCGATGTCCAGGTCAGCGTGTGCCGTCACGGCTACGGGCGGGGAGACGGTTCCACGGTCCGGCCAATACGCCGCCGCTTTGCTGGCGGGCCGGCAGCAACGGCACGACCGGAAAAGCAGTCGGCGGCGGCCCGCTCGCCCGGCAGGCGATGTTACTGCCGATGCCGTGGTCCGGAGATGGAACGCAGATCCCGCGCGCTGCGGGGTCGCCGCCACCGGACCCGCAGTCGTCTACTCGACAGACGCCCGTCTAAACGGACCATCCCGCCACCTCGACCACCACCAGCACACTCGGCCGGCAACGAAAGCACTCACCACCAAACAAACCATCGGCATCACCCTCGCCGGACTACTCGGCGTGTGCTGCTGCGGCAGCAGCCTTATGGGCGCATTCAGCGACAACGACGAAACGAAGCCGGTGTCAGCGCCGACCGTGTCCGCGACGGTGGAGGTACGGAAGCTCGGCGGGGCACTCGCCACCGTCAGCCCCACCCCTGCCGACACGCCAACCCCAACCCCGAGCCCGACCCCGAAGAAGACCAGCAAGCCGAAGCCTGCTCTCTACTACAAGAACTGCGACGCGGTCAGGGCGGCCGATGACGCCCCGTTGTTCGAGGGGGATCCCGGCTACCGGCCCGAGTTAGACCGGGACGGCGACGGGGAAGCCTGCGAACCGGGCGGCGGCAACGGCGACCTGGGCGGCTACGACGACACCAACGGCAACGTGTACTACGCCAACTGCACGGCGGTACGAGCGGCAGGTGCGGCCCCGATCCGACGCGGCGACCCCGGGTACTCACGGAAACTGGACCGGGACGGCGACGGGATTGGCTGCGAATAGTCCCAGGCCGGTTGCAGAGGATGGTGTTCGCCAACTCAGAACCCGTCAGCGACCGCAACGCAGTCCCTCCGCCTTCAGTGCCCAGTCCACCCCCTGAGCGAACTGGCCACCGTCGTCACCTCCACGCGCACCTGCCGAGACCGCCCCGCTCTCCCCTTCGGACTCAGGCGGAGGGGTTCCACGAGCCGGACCAGCCTTGATTCTCGTGCGTGATCAGGAGGTGACTTGAATGGGCATTCATGTTTGACTACGTGCATGGGGGCGGGGGGAGCGCGGCTGTCGATCGACTGCGGTAGCGCGAGCACCGTGGCCGTGTTGGCGTGGGCTGATAGTGGGGCTTCGGTGTTGCCGTTCGATGGCCTGCCGTATCTGCCCAGTGGCCTGTTCCTGGCCGAGGGCGGGCAGGTGTGGACGGGGCGGAGGGCGTGGCAGGCCGCCGAGGCGCAGCCGCACCGGTTCGTATCGAATCCAGGTCGTACCGGCGATGGCGAGTCGGTCGTCGACGGCGCTGAGGCGGTGGAGTTGGCGGCGGCGCCGTTGCGGCGGGCTGCTGCGGAGGCCGAGGGTGTTGTTGGTGAGCCGGTGCGGGATGTGCGGTTGGTGGTGCCGGCCGGGTGGGGGCCGCGTCGGCGTACCTGGATGCGACAGGTCGCGCACCAGGCAGGTCTCGGGCAGCCGCGCCTGGTGGAGGCTCCGGTGGCCGTCGCGGAGCACCTGGTGGCCACCGGTGTACGGCTGACGGTCGGATCCTTCGTTGTCGTGTGTGATGTCGGCGCGGGTGCCGAGGTGACGGTGCTGCGCCGAGGCCCGGCAGGGTTCGAGGTCCTCGCCACGCTCGCCGACCCTGCAGCCGGTGGTGCTGCCGTCGACCTGGCATTGACCTCTGCTGTGCTCCACGGCCGGGAGGTACCTGCCGGCGGTATGGGCCAGTGGACGATGGCGGAAACCGTCCGGGTCGCGAAGGAAACCCTAGGATCGCACCCGGCGGTAACCGTGCCGGTCGCCGGCCACCACCCGGTGATCGCGGGCCGCGCCATGCTCGACGCCGCCGCCCAGCCGGTTGTACGACGGGTCGCGGAGTTGACCCAGCAGTGCATCGCCGCCGCCGAACTGACCCCCGGCGACCTCGCGGGAATCTACTGCGTCGGGGGCAGCGCCCAACTTCCACGCTTGGACACCGCCATCGCCGAGCACACAGGGATCGCTCCAGTGCTGGTGGCGGAGCCTCAACTCGTCGGAGCGCGGGGCGCCGCCGAGGTGGGCGCTCCCGCAGCGGGGGTGACCGCGGTGGAGGTGCCGGTGCCGCCGATCCAGCGGGCCGTCGCTATCGCGGTGCCCGGCCTCGCGTCCCTGGCGCTGCTGTGGCAGGCGCTGCTGACCGCCGAACGCAACAACACCCTGAGCGTGCACTACTACGTCCTGTTCAACCTGGGCGAGTTGACGATGGCAGCGGTGTTCGCGCTGGTGGCCTGCATCGCAGCCGGCACCGTCCTCGGCTCGTTGATCGCCGCCCGCAGCCCCACCCCCGAACTACGCACCGAAGGCGGGAAGGTCAGCATCGGCATCCTCGCCGGGGTCTCCCTCGGCGTCGCCATCGCCGCCCTCTACGCCGTCGTCATCAGCCAGTACTTCGGCCTACCCCTGCGCGGCTTCCTGACCTGGGCACTCTGGCCGATTGCCCCCACCGCCATCCTCGCGGTGGTCATGGCGATGATGGCCGCCCGACAATGGCGTACACCCTCCGGCGGCTGGTCCGCGCTCCTGGCCACACCGACCGGCTCGGTCGTCACCGCCGCTGTGGGCATGGGACTCATCCAGTACGCGCGCACCGCCGACCGATGGCCGCACCTGGTGGTGTGGATCGACCTCACCGCCCGCATCGGCGGGCTCCTCCTCGGTATCGGCATCGTCATGGCGCTCGTGACACCACTGATGTTCCGGATCGTGCTCGCCGCCCCGGTAGCGGTGATCAGCGCCGCGATCGTCACCGGACAATCCACCGGCATCCTCGGCGTCAGCTACGCCATAGCCATCACCGTCTGGTGGGCAGCACGCGTGTGGACCCGCCTCCTCCACCCCGCCACCGGCCCCACCGCCCTCAGCCCACCAGGTCGAGGCGGATGACATGCGCTGGCCACGACAGTTGATGTCGCTGCTGCTCGTCCTGGCGTTCCTGGTCGGCCCGCCGGTGGTGCTCCTGACCGTGATCGGCCCGCCCCTTCGCGGCTGGCCCACCACGGACCAGTTACGAGCCTGGTTGCAGCAGCCGTTGACCGAAGAGACCCTGACCGCCGGACTCGCCATCGGCGCGTGGTTGATCTGGCTGCTCGTCGCCTACACCGTCGCGGTCCGGACCATCGTCCGCCTCCGCGCGACCACGGCATGGCTACGGCGGGTACCCCTTCCTACCCCTCTGCAGGCGACGGCCAGCGGGATGGCCGGTGCAGCCGTCTTCGGCGTCACCACCAACACCGTCACCACCACGCCACCGCAACCGCCACAGCCCACAGCAACAGGCACCGCTACCTTCCACGACGAGAGCACCCCGGACGACCATCGCGACCAGGCCGTACGCGAGGAGGGGGTCACGGTTGCCGGTGGCTGGCTGCCCCGGAACGTCGCCGAGCAGGTCACCGCCGCCGCAGCACTGATCTGGCTACGCCGCCGCCGCGACTACCAACCCCACCCCACCCACCCCGACGACACCGACCTCACCCCACTACCGCCCACCGTCACCGCCGTCCAAGCCGCCCTCGCCGACACTCCCCCAGCACCGCCGTCGGACGGAAGCACGGCCCCCTTCGCAGCCCTGCCGGCTGGCGGCGTGGGCCTAACCGGACCGGGCGCACTGCCCGTCGGACGAGGACTGCTGGTCACCGCCATCCTGGCCGGGCGAGACCCTAGCGCGAGCTCGTTGATCATCACCAAGGCAACGCTGGCACACCTTCTCGGACCGGCCGCGGAGACGCTCGGGCCACGCCTGCCGCTGACGATCGTCGACACCGTTGACGAAGCAGCATACCTACTCCAACCAGACGGCCCTGCCACTGAGGAGTCCTCCCCTGGTCAGCGTCCAGACGAGCTGTCGAGTGGGCCTAACCATCGGACGATCGTGCTTCTCAACGAACACGACGGCGACGAAGAGCAGTTGACACAACTCGCCGCGACAGGCACCGCCACCGCTGCCCTCTTGGTCGTTCTGGGGAAACGGCCGGATGGGCCGAACTGGCACGCCGACTCCACCGGTCACCTGCACGGCCCATACCACCCCGGTAAGCCGAGCCCGCGGCTGTGCGTCCTGGACCAGACGGCAACCACCGACCTCCTCACCGTCATCGCCGGTCCCGACTCGACACCACCCCACCCCGACAGCGGACGCTCACCACTCCCCTACGCGAGACCACCAGAGCTGCCACTGTCACGACAGGTCGCCCGGCACGGAACTTCACGCCTGTCCCCGACGTCCCGGCAGCGGCTCTATCTGCGCGTCCTGGGTGACCCGCAACTGCTCATCGACAGCGAACCCCTGACCATCCGCCGCAGCGCCGGCCTCCAAATCCTCGTCTACCTCGCTGTCCACCCCAACGGGGCCGACACCGCACAACTCACCGACGCCATCTGGCCGGGACTGCCGCGCCACTCCCTCACCGGCCGCCTCTACACCGCCCTCAGCGACCTCCGCCGCACCATCCGAAGCACAAACGACCTACCCGTCATCGACCACTCCGATAACCACTACCGCCTCAACCCCGCGCACATCGACGTCGACCTGTGGCAACTTCACGCCACCATCCACCAGGCTGCCGCCACCCTCACCCTCACCCACACCGCCACTGCCTGGCAGACCGTGCTCGACGCCTATCCCGCGGACCTCGCCACCACCCGCACCTGGCCATGGCTCGACCCTCACCGCGAAGCAACCCGCCGCCGTATCATCGACCTGTGCGCCACCCTCGCCGCCAAGGAACCCGATCCGCACCGCTTTCTACAGTTGCTGCAGGACGGCATCCACATCGACCCGTACAACGCCGACCTACATGGGCTCGCCGGCCGTGCCCTCATCGACTTGGGTGAGCTGGAAGCAGCCGTCGAGCTGCAGCAACGGCATCAGCAGTCCCTCTCACGAGTTGGGCTCGACAGCGAGTTCTCTCCCCGCGTCTCGTTCACCGCACCAGACGCCGGTAGGTGATGCTGTCGCAAGCCATGACCGGCTGGCCGCGCTACAGATCTTGAATGGTCAGGTTCGTCCGATGTGGCCTGTGTGGCGACGTTGGGTTGGGGTAGTTCGATGGGATGAGGTATCCCGATGGAGGTGGGTTGTCTGCGCGGGGGCGGGCGAAGCGTGAGGCGGTACGGCGGCAGGCTGCCGGGTGGTTCGCCGAGGATGTGTCGGTGCCGGAGATCGCGCGGAGGCTGCGGGTGTCGCGGACCGCGGTGTACGGGTGGCGTAAGCGGTGGCGGGCCGGTGGTGAACAGGCTCTGGCGTCGAAAGGGCCTGGCGGGTCGCGGTGTCGGCTGGACGAGGGGCGGCTGCGGCGGCTGGCTGACGCCCTGGACGAGGGGCCGGCGGCGCACGGGTTCGGCGTCGATCAGCGGTGGACCCTGGCCCGGGTGTCGGACCTGATCGCCCGGAAGTTCCACACCCGGTACACGTTGCGCGGGACGGCGAACATCATGTACCGGCTGGGCTGGTCGGTGCAGGTCCCCGCGCATCGTGCGGTCGAGCGTGACGAGGCCGCGATCATCACGTGGCGGCGGGAGACGTGGCCGGCGGGAAAACGGTAGCGGCGCAGCGGCAGGCGTGGCTGGTCTTCGAGGACGAGGCCGGTCAGACGTTGCGCCCACCGAAGGCCCGCACCTGGGGACCACGCGGGCACACACCCGTGGTCCCGGTGTCGGGCAAGGGCTCCGGCCGGGTCTCGATCGCCGGCCTGACCTGCTACCGGCCCGGCCAGCGGTCGCGGTTCATCTACCGCACGATCGTGCACCGCCGCCGCAAGAACGAGCGGCGCAGCTTCAGCGAACGCGACTACATCGCCCTCCTCGACGCCGCCCACCAACAACTCGACGGCCCGATCGTGCTGATCTGGGACAACCTCAACACCCACGTCAGCGCCGCCATGCGGCAGATGATCGACGCCCGGGACTGGCTGACCGTCATCCGACTACCCGCTTACGCCCCGGACCTGAATCCCACCGAGGCCGTGTGGTCCCACCTCAAACGCAGCATCGGCAACCTCGCCGTCACTGGCGTCGATCACCTCCAGGCGATCATCAAGAACCGTCTCAAGAGCATCCAGTACCGCACCGACCTACTCGACGGCTTCCTCGCTCACACCGGCCTGACACTCGAACCCGACACAACCTGACCATTCAAGATCTGTAACAGCCTCTTCCGCAGGGAGCGGCTGTCGTAGCGACTGCCTGCGGGGGACTCGATTACCGCTGGGCACCGGTGTTGGCGTCGCCACCTTCCCCGGTCGCCTTCGCCGTACCGGTCTTTCTGATCTTGATCGGCCGTCTCGTGCCCGGATCACCGGACAGGCCGGTGTTGGCCCTTCCGCCGTCGCGTGCCTCGGCGTCGCCGGTGCCGGACACTTCGATCGCGGAGTCGTCGCGCCTGGCGTCGAGGGCCGCCCATACCGCTACGCCGACGGCGGCGACTGCGGCCAATGCCGATACCGCCGAGGCCATCCGGCCGGTCTCGTCCCAGCCGACGATCGCGAAGGTCGCCGCGAGGCCGGCCACGGCCAGGCAGGTGATCAGCAGCGCCAGACGACGTGGACTCATGCCTCCAGTGTCCACCTTTGACGGGCCGAATCTAACCACCTGAATCGACACTTCAGACGCCTTGCCCGCTGTGCCACGATGGATAGCGTGTGGGAGTGGCTGCGGCGACCGCGGGTGATCGTCCGCGACACCGGGAAAGCCACCGCCGACAGCGGTGGAGTTGCAGTCACCGGAGCTGTGTTCGGTGACATCTCGATCAACGTGCTCACTCCACCGGTGCGATCGGCCTACCTCGAACAGGTCCGGCGTATCGCACCTGACAGCCTGACGGGCCGCGACGGCGACCTGGCCGATCTGGCAGCCTTCTGCACCGCCGATGGCCCTGCCTACCTGAGGCTGAACGGCGACGCCTGGGCCGGAAAGTCGGCCCTGATGTCCTGGTTCGTGCTGCACCCGCCGCCGGGCGTACGCGTGCTGTCGTTCTTCCTCACCGCACGGTTCGCCGGCCAGAGCGATCGCCGCGCCTTCACCGATGTCCTGCTCGAACAATTAGCGGACCTCCTCGACCGACCGATACCCGCCTTCCTGACCAACGCCACCAGAGAGGTCCACCTGCTCGCGATGCTGCGCGACGCAGTCGACGTGCACACCGAACAGCGACAGCGCCTCGTGCTCGTCGTCGACGGTCTCGACGAGGACCGGGGAGTGACTCCGGAAGCCGACTCCTACAGCGTCGCCGCGCTGCTGCCGTCCCACCCGCCACCGGCGCTGCGCATCATCGTGACCAGCCGGCCCGATCCTCCGCTGCCCGACGACCTGCCCGAAGATCATCCACTGCGTGACCCGGCGGTCACCCGCACGCTGGCCCCCTCCCCCGAGGCCCAGGTGATCCGCGAGGACGCCCTGCGCGAGTTGCGCAGGCTGATCCACGGCACCGAGCGGGAACGGGATCTGCTGGCGCTGGTGGCCAGCGCCGGAGGCGGTCTGAGCGGCCGAGACCTTGCGGAGCTGATGGGTGTTCCCGCCGTCGACGTGCTCGACCAGCTCAACACGGCGTCAGGGCGGACGTTCACCCGCCGACCGACACGCCGCTCCGTTGACGTCTATCTGCTCGCCCACGAAGAGCTACAGGCAGAGGCCCTGACCCGGCTCGGGGACGAACGGCTGATCGCGTGCCGGAGCCGGTTGCACCGCTGGGCGGAAGGCTATGCTTCGCTCGGCTGGCCGGACGACACACCCGAATACCTGTTCACCACCTATTTCCGGATGCTGAGCGACACCGGTGATCAGCAACGACTGATCCACCTGGCCGGTGACCAGCAACGGCAGGACCGCATGCTCACCGTGCTCGGCAGCGACGCGGCCGCGCTGGCCGAGATCCGATCGGCCCTGCAGGCCGCTCTCGCCGCCGCGGAGCCCGACCTGACCCGCATGGCGCAACTGGCCCTGCGGCGCGGCGAACTGGTCAGACGTAACGTCGCGCTGCCCGGGTCACTGGCCGTGGCCTGGGCCGAACTGGGCGACCTCGACCGCGCACAGGCAATGGGCATCACCCTCCGAGCGGACGAAACCCTGGCGCAGGTCGCCGCCGAGGCAGCCCGGCAAGGACAACTCGGCCGGGCTGGCGACATCTGCCGCGACATCGCCACCCCGCACCATCTCGCCACGGCACTCAGCGCGATCGCTGCAGCCTGCGATCGCGGCTCCCCCGCGACCGGGGAGGCCGTCGAACAGATCACCCGGATCGCCGACCAGGTGACCGACGGACACGACCGGGCCGTCATCCAGACCGCACTGGCCGTGGCAACCGACGCTCACGGCGAGCAGGAACAGGCACGCTCACTACTGAACACGGCCTGCCACACCGCCGATGCAGTCGAGGACGCACTCCTCCGCGAGGCCGCGCTGAGGACGGTCGCCGCAGCCGGTGCCGCCATCAGCGATCTGGACCAGGCGATGAACGCCGCACACTCGATGCGGTTCCTCGCCGAAGAAGCCCTTGTCACCCTGGTTCGACCACTGATCACCGCCGGGCGGACACCTACCGCCCAAGCCATCGTCGACCGCACGATCGGCGTCGGCGCCCGGATCCTCGGAGCCGCCGCGCTGGCCCACGGCCTCGCCGAAGGCGGTCGGCCGGAGCAGGCCGCGCTGGCGCTCGACGACGCCGAGACAAGGGCACGCGCGTTCGCTGAGCGCGGCGCCGCCGAACTGGCGACGCCGTTTCTCATCGCTGTCGCGGAGGCCGCGACCACCGTGGACCACGACCGCGCCGCAGTGCTACTCGACATCGCCGAGCAGACCGCCCGCCGGGCAGACACCGCCCGCCACCGCGCCGAGGCCCTCGTCGTCGTCGCCCGTTCCATCGGCCGCCTCGGCGACCGCGATCGCGCCGGCACCCTGCTGCGCGACGCCGAGACGGCCACCCGGGCGGAGTCGTCCGCGATGGACCTCGCAACCCTGAGCAGTCTCGCCACGGCGGTTGCCGTGATCGACTTCGACCGTGCGGTCGAACTCGCCAGGCTGCCCACCGGCCCCTACGACCGGTTGCAGGTCCTGAACTCCATACTCGCGGTCGCCGGACCCGACGATGCCGGCCGCGACCGGCTGATCGAGCACGTGGCCCTGGCACAGGCGGAGACATCCGGCACCAACGTCGCCGACTACGCGGCGGGCCTGGCAGCCCGCATCGCCTTGCGGCTCGACGTACCCGATGCGGTCACCCGGGCGATCGACGCGGCCACGCAGACCGCCCGCGACGGGATCGTCACCGATCTCGCCGTCCTCGCCGCGGAACTGGGCCGAGTCGACCAGGCGCGACGATTCCTCGATCAGATCGACGCACCGATGTACCGGGGCAAAGCGTTGGGGGCTCTCGTCACCGCGACCGGTCCCGGTGAGCAGGCCACGGCGCTGGCCGGTGAACTCGTCCGCCTCGCCGAAACCGGTGCCGGGTCATGGCCCACACTGCTGGCGCTACCCGCCGTGGACGCCCTCACCGATGCCGGGGACTTGACCGGAGCGCTGAGCTTCGCCGAATCCCTAGGCTATCCGCCGGATCGCGACAAGGCTCTGCGTGTCGTGGCCCGGGCCACAGCCGTCCACGGGGACATCAAGGCAGCGATCTCCCTCATCGAACGCATCGATGATCCACAGGAACGCATGACGGCGCTGGCAGAACTGGTCGGCCCTGCCGCCGCTGCGGGCGAATGGTCGCTGGCAGTCCAACTCGCCACCGGCGAAGCGGTACCCGCGTGGCTCAAGGCCCACGCCCTGGCCGACCTGGTGGAAATTCTCGCCGACGCTGGGAACGAAGAACTCGCCGGATCCATCACTGCTGCCATCGGCGACGACATCCCATGGCAGCGAGCTATGCGGGCACGCATCCGGCACTCCGGTTCGCTGCAGCAGTCCCGGCGGCTGATCGCCGAACTGCTGACCCAGGCACCCGTAACGGTAGGGCTGAGCCTGCTCGGCGCTACCGAGCCCGCGGCACTGCTCTCCCTGCTACCCGATTGACCAACTCGATCATCACCTTAGGTTATTGCAATGTGACGTCATGTCGGCTCTCGGCGCAGAACACGCCGGACGGAGGCGACAGCCGGGGAACAAACCGGCGCGGCTTCCTCGCTCACACCGGACTGACCCTCGAACCCGACACAACCCGACCATTCAAGATCTGCATCGCTCCTGTTCAGGTAGGCGGCGGGCAACACGCCATCGTCAACGCAGGCTCTGGCTTCCAATCCGAGGTCCAGATTTGTAATCCCTTGGTGTCAGCGCTCGTCGGCGGACGTGGCCCACACGCCATGCCTGAACCCAGCTCCACCGCTCCCGGTGACCGGCCTCAGCCGGTACCGGTTGGGTTGCTCATCCCCCACACCCGCACACCGCGAACGCACGGCCTGGAAGTGCCGGACTGGCACGGACTGTCCCCGAACCATCTCGCCTACCTCATCCGCCGGTACACCGACGCCGGAGATGTGGTTCTCGACCTCGGCACGCACCCCACCGCCCTCGCCGCGACCACCTACCTGCACCGGATACCAGCCCAGCTGCTCACCGACTCCCACGGTCTACGCCTGCAGCTCCCACCTACCGCACGCCCGAACTCCGATGTGCCTCATCAGCCCGATCGGGATGTCGACCTGATCCTGGCGGCGCTACCACAGGCGATCGAGAGGCTTCCCCACGACGACCTGACCACCGCAATGAGCACCTGGCGGGAACTGCTGCGCCCCGGCGGGTTCCTGATCGCCGGACTCACCACCACACCACCCCCACCCGGTGGGTTCAGCTACCGCGCGACGGTCATCGCCGCCGCCCGCGCCGCCGGCCTCTTCTACCACCAGCACATCCCCGCCGTCCTCGTTCCGCTACCCGAGCACGAACCGCGCACCACCCCGGAACCCCCCGACGAAGGCGATGACGGGAGGCGCCTGCTCGCCGGCCGTCACCTTCCGGCATTTCGGAACCTGCTCGTGTTCGGGACCACCGCCACCGGTGAGGAGAACACCCATGCCTGAGCCGCATTGGTCGGCGCAGACCCCCGGTCTGCACGACTCCGCGCCACACCCCGACGGGTCCGATCTGCCGGCACTGCTCGCCGAGGGCTATCTCGGCTCGGTGTGGCTCACCGGCCAGCATCCGTCCCGCGACCTCCGTCGCGGCCGATACACCCCGGAGTCGCTGGCCCACCCCGGCAAGATGCTGCCCACCATCGCCCGGTACGCCATCCGCACCTACACCAACCCCGGCGACGTGGTCCTCGACCCCATGGCCGGCATCGGCACCACCATCATCGAGGCCATGCACCTCGGCCGGCACGGCGTCGGGGCCGAGTACGAACCCGAATGGGTCGCCAGCGCAGCCGCCAACATCCACCACGCCGGCCAGACGGGTGCGTCAGGTCGGGGCGAGATCTACCAGGGGGACTCGACCGCGCTGCCGGCACTGCTGCCGGCCAGCCTGCACGGCCGGGCCTCCCTCGTGATCACGTCCCCGCCCTACGGGTCGTCCACCCACGGCCACGTCCGCACCCCCGGCCCGAGACGCGGCAAAGTCCGCAAGATCAACCACAAGTACGGCAGCAGCGACAACCTCGCCTACTGCAGCCACGGCCAACTCGCCGACGGGTTCACCGCGATCCTCGCCGGCTGCCGCACGCTGCTCCGTCCTGGCGGACACGTCATCGTCACCGCCCGGCCCTACCGCCGCCACGGCGAACTCATCGACATCCCCGGCATGGTCACCGCCGCCGGCATCAACGCCGGCCTCGAACTCGTCGAGGAATGCATCGCCCTGGTCTGCGGCGTCCGCAACGGCTCGATCATCCCCCGCGCCTCGTTCTTCCAGCAGAAGAACACCCGTGACGCGATCACCACCGGCGACCCCCAATGGCTCTTGCAGCACGAAGACGTGGTTGTACTCCGCGCCCCGCTTCTGCCTCACGCGGGCTCCAGGGTCCAGCCGGGTTCGCCCGTGGGCGGTCTAAAGGGGCCGGGCGACGACGACCACCCGCACCGGTCGCCAAGTCCACTCCGTCCCACCAGCGCAGGGAGCAACGACGGGCTTGACACCTTCGGGCAGGAACGGATGGATCGACGTCCACATCTGGCGCACCCCGCGGTCGTGCCTTACCACGGCAGCGCCGTCGACCCCCGCTCCCAGCCAGGCTGGGATCCTGAATGGAAGTCAGGCCCATGCACGACCATCCCCCAACCCGCTCCCGTACCGGTGCCCTCAGATGCCGCCGGCTACCGGCGACGGGTCAGCCGCGCCACATCAGGTCAGCAGCCCGATCCCGCCAACACGATGGGCCGCCAATGAGCGCTCCCGCCGTCCCCGAATGGCGGCCCGACCCGCTACTGACCATCGACGACCTCGCCGCCTGGCTGGGCAAGCCCAAGAACACCCTCTACGCCTGGCACAGCCGGGGCAAGGGCCCCCGCGCCATCCGCGTCGGCAACACCCTGCGCTACCGGCGTAGCGAGGTCGAACGCTGGCTCGACGACCACACCGACTCGGAGCGGTGAGTCATGGCCCGACCCGAACTTCCCATCGGCACCTGGGGCACCATCCGTACCGAGAAGCTCGCCGCCAACCGGTTCCGCGCACGCGCCCGGTTCCGTGACTACGACGGCAAGACCCGTGACATCGAGGCCACCGACGCCACCCGCGCCGCAGCCGAACGGGCGCTGAAGGTCAAGCTGCGTGACCGCACCACCCCCAACGACGACGAGATCACCCGGGAGACCCGCGTCAGCCGCCTGGCCGAAGTGTGGATCGAAGAGATCACCGCCGAGGAACGGATCGCACCTCAGACCATCCACCGATATGAGACCAGCGTGCGTACCGCGATCCTGCCCGCCCTCGGCAACCTCCGCATCCGAGAGGCCAGCGTCGGGCGCCTGGACCGGTTCCTCCGCGAGATCGCCAAGGACCGCCCCGCAGCGGCCAAAGGCGTCAAGGTGGTCCTCAGCCAGATGTTCGCGCTGGCCGTCCGCCACGGAGCGATCCCCACCAACCCCGTACGCGACACCGGGCGGCTCCGTAAACCCCGCCGCACCGTCGTCGCCCTCTCCGACGAACACCTCCACGCCGTAAGAACCGCCATCCGCGACTGGCAGCGACCGGTCCCCGGCAAACCCGGACCCCGACACACCGGCGACCTGGCCGACGTCGTCGACCTCATGCTCGCCACCGGCGCTCGCATCGGCGAGATCCTCGCCCTGCGCTGGGAAGACCTCGACCTCGCCACCGAACGCCCCACCCTGACGATCTGCGGCACCCTGGTCTTCGTCACAGGCCAGGGAATCTTCCGACAACCCTGGACCAAGAGCGACGCCGGCCACCGGATGGTCGTTCTGCCCCGATTCGCCATCGGCATGCTCATGGACCGCAAACTCGACGCCTCCGACAACCCCCACGATGCGATCTTCGCGTCCCGGCGCGGCACCTGGCTCTCCCCCAACAATGTCCGCCGCCAGTGGCGTCAGGCCCGCGCCGACACCGACCTCGGCTGGGTCACCCCGCACACCTTCCGCAAGACCGTCGCCACCCTCATCAAGGAAGAGAAGGACACCAAGAGCGCGTCCGCGCAGCTCGGACACTCCAGCGAGGAGGTCACCGACACCTACTACATCGCCAAAGCCGTCCAAGCCCCGGACGTCTCCGACATCCTCGAACGGCTGGGCACCCACCACCACCGCCGTTCCGCACCACCAAATCCCAACGATGCACATGGATGACAGAACCTGACCGCCGACCCCGGTAAACGGGGGGTTTTCGGGGGGAGGTTCAAATCTCCATAGAAGAAAGTCGAAGCCCTGACCAGCGTTCCCGCTGGTCAGGGCTTTTTGTCTGTCGGGACGGCCGGATTCGAACCGACGACCCCTTGACCCCCAGTCAAGTGCGCTACCAAGCTGCGCCACGTCCCGTTGCTCGCCGCGGGGTTTCCCCTGCGGCAGCCGGTACAGCTTAGCGCAGGATCTTCGCGCCGCGCGCACAGGCCCCTGCCGCACCACGCGACCGCCGCCACCTCGCCTAAAGCATCCTAGGAAAGGGGGGTCGGGGTGGACCCGACCCCCCTTTCGCCGGAGGTTGGTCAGCCGTGCGCCTTGCCTCGGCCGCCGGGGCCGAGCTTCTTGCGGGGGCGTACCGAGATCTCCACCGGGCTGCCCTCGAAGCCGAACTCCTCGCGGAGCTTGCGCTCGACGAAGCGCTGGTAGCCGGCGTCCAGCGGCGCGGTGGTGAAGAGCACGAACCGCGGCGGCGAGACCCCCGCCTGGGTGGCGAAGAGGATCTTCGGAGCCCGACCGCCACGCACCGGGTGCGGGGTGGCCTGGACCAGGGCGGTGAGCCACTGGTTGAGCTGTGCGGTCGGCACCCGGGTCTCCCAGCTCGCCAACGCCCTACGCAGCGCGGGGGCGAGCTTGTCGACGGCCCGGCCGGTCTGCGCCGACAGGTTGAGCCGGATCGCCCAGGGGATCCGGCGCAGCTCCCGGTCGATCTCCTTGTCCAGGTAGTACCGACGGTCGGCGTCGACCAGGTCCCACTTGTTGAAGACGATCACCAGTGCCCGGCCGGCCTCGACGACCATGGTCAGGATCCGCTGGTCCTGCTCGCTGATCGGCTCGTGGGAGTCGAGCAGCACCACGGCCACCTCGGCCGCCTCGATGGCGCCGGCGGTCCGCAGGCTGGCGTAGTACTCGGTGCCGCTGGCCTTGCCGACCCGCTTGCGCAGCCCGGCGGTGTCGACCAGTTGCCAGGTCTCGCCGCCGATCTCGACCAGGCTGTCCACCGGGTCCACGGTGGTGCCGGCGACCGCGTCGACGACCGCCCGCTCCTCGCCGGAGAACCGGTTGAGCAGGCTCGACTTGCCGACGTTGGGCCGGCCCACCAGGGCCACCCGGCGCGGGCCGCGCGGCCGGTTCTCGACGATCTTCGGCGCGTCCGGCAGCGCGTCCAGGATCGCGTCGAGCAGTTCGCCGGAGCCCCGGCCGTGCAGCGCGGAGACCGGGTACGGCTCGCCGAGGCCCAGCGACCAGAGCGAGGTCGCCTCCATCTCGATGGCGGTGTTGTCGGTCTTGTTGGCCACCAGGATCACCGGCTTGGCGCTGCGTCGCAGCATCTTCACCGCGGCCTCGTCCACATCGGTCGCGCCGACCATGGCATCGACCACGAAGATCACCACATCGGCGGTGACCACCGCCGTCTCGGCCTGGGCGGCGATGGCCGCCGCCCGGTCCTTCGCGTCCGGTTCCCAGCCGCCGGTGTCCACCACGGTGAACGTCCGGCCGTTCCACTGCGCGTCGTACGGCACCCGGTCCCGGGTCACCCCGGGGACGTCCTCCACGACCGCCTGCCGGCGGCCGATGATCCGGTTGACCAGCGTCGACTTGCCCACGTTGGGGCGGCCGACCACGGCGACCACGGGCTGCGGCCCGGTTGGCTCCTCGACGGCGGCCTCCGGTTCGCGCAGCTCCACCCATCCGTCGCTCATGCCACGCCCCGCTCGGCGAGCAGCTCACGCAGCCGGGCGACGACCTCGTCGATGCCCAACTCGGTGGTGTCCAGTTCGACGGCGTCGGTGGACTGCCGCAGCGGGTCGACCGTGCGGGTGGAGTCGAGCCGGTCCCGCCGGGCCAGGTCGGCGGCGGTCGCCGCGACGTCGGCGGCGTCCTCGGCACTACGCCGCCGGGCCCGGGCCGCCTCGGAGGCGGTCAGGTAGACCTTCAGGTCGGCGTCCGGGGCCACCACGGAGCCGATGTCCCGACCCTCGACGACGATCCGGCCGGCATGGGCGATCATGTCCCGCTGCCGGGCGACGAGCAGCGTGCGTACCGCCGGCACGGCGGCCACCGCGGAGACCGCGCCGGTCACCTCCGGCCCCCGGATGTCCGCATCGACACCCACCCCGTCGACGGTCACGCCGTACCCCCGGGGATCGGTGCCGATGCGCAGCTCGACCTCACCGGCGACCTTGCCCACGGCGGCGGCGTCGGCCAGGTCGACGCCGGAGCGCAGCACCGCCCAGGTGATCGCCCGGTACATCGCGCCGGTGTCCAGGTAGCGGGCACCGAGGTCGACGGCGAGCCGCCGCGAGACGGTGGACTTACCCGAACCGGACGGCCCGTCCACAGCGACCACGCAACGCCCGGCCCGTACGTTTTCCTCCACCGTTGTCCTCCTCAGCCCGTACCTCGCGGGTCGCCGGTTCCTCCGGCGCCGTTGAGCGGTCGTCGATCGTCGTCCATCATCCCGCGCCCCGCGGGTCGGCCCCACGCGCCGCCGCCGGGGGCGACGCACGCCACCCGCCGGCCCGTGGGCCGCGTGGAAGCCTACCGGCACACCTACCCGCTACGACCGGGTCAGTCACCCACGGCCTTGAACAGCGCGGCGACCTCCGCGTTGGTCAACCGCCGGATCCGCCCGGTACGCAGGTCACCGAGCTTGATCGGTCCGATCGAGGTACGCACCAGCCGGGACACCGGGTGCCCGACCTCGGCCAGCAACCGGCGGACGATGTGCTTGCGCCCCTCGTGCAGGCTCAGCTCCACCTGGGCGGTTCGGCCCAGGGTGTCCACCACCCGGAACGCGTCGACCTTCACCGGCCCGTCCTCCAGCTCGACGCCGGCCAGCAGCCGCTTGCCCAGGTTGCGCGGGATCGGCCCGGCCACCTCGGCCAGGTAGGTCTTGAGCACCCGGTACGACGGGTGCATCAGCTTGTGGGTGAGGGTGCCGTCGTTGGTGAGCAGCAGCAGGCCCTCGCTGTCCGCGTCGAGCCGCCCGACGTGGTAGACCCGCTGCTCCACCCGGTTGCCGATGAACTCGGCGAGTTCGTTGCGGCCCATGTCGTCGGCCATCGTGGTGACCACCCCGCGCGGCTTGTTCATCGCCACGTACACCAGGCGGTTGTCGGCCTGGAGGCGTTCGCCGTCGACGTGGATCACGGCGGTGGCGGGGTCGACCTTGTCCCCGAGCTGGGCGACCCGGCCGTCCACGGTCACCCGACGCCGGAAGATCAGGTCCTCGCAGGCGCGGCGGGAGCCGACACCGGCGGCGGCGAGCACCTTCTGGAGACGTTCGGCGCCCTCGTACACCGGGGCGTCGGGCTTGGGGGAACGGTTATCGCGTGGCATCGGCAAGCTCTTCTACGTCGTCGGGGAGGAACGGGGCAAGCGGGGGCAGGTCGGCGACCGAGTCCAGGCCCAGCTTCTCCAGGAACATCGTGGTGGTCCGGTAGAGGAACGCCCCGCTGTCCGGTTCGGCGCCGCACTCCTCGACCAACCCACGCGACACCAGGGTACGGAGCACCCCGTCACAGTTGACACCCCGGATGGCCGAGACCCGCCCCCGGGTCACCGGCTGCTTGTAGGCGATCACCGCGAGCGTCTCCAACGCGGCCTGGGTCAGCCGGGCCGCCTGCCCGTCCAGCACGAACCGTTCCACATGTGCCGCGTATTCCGGCCGGGTGTAGAGCCGCCAGCCCCCCGCCGCCCGGCGCAGTTCGAAGCCGTGCCCGGCGGCGGTGTAGCCGGCGGCGATGTCGTCGAGCACCGGCCCGATCCGTTCCGGCCGCTGCTCGAGCACCTGGGCCAGCAGCAGCTCGCTGACCGGTTCGTCGACCACCAGCAGGATGGCCTCCAACGCGCCGCGCAGCTCCGCGTCGTCCAACTCGGGTGCGGGCTCCGGCACGACCGCCGCCCGCCGCCGCCCCGCCGACTGCCGCCTCGGTACGCCCGCCGTGCCCCGCTCCCCCGCCGCCGTCCCCGGCCCGCCGGGCACCGCCCCGACCGGGGTGCGCTCCGGTGCGGCGGGTACCGCCCCGGCCGGTATCCGGTCCGGTTCCGGGGGTGCCTCGGCCGGGGTCCGGTCCTCCGGGGGTGCCGCCCCGGCCGGGGTCCGGTCCTCCGGGGGTGCCGCCCCGGCCGGGGTCCGGTCCTCCGGGGGTGCCGCCCCGGTCGGGGTGGGAGCGGGGTTCTGCCGGGCGGTGGGGCGTTCCCACGGGGGAACCCAGGCGGCGGCCTGGTCGGCCAGCGAGTCCTGGCGCTCCTCGTCGCTCATCACGTCTCCTGCGTCGGTGCGGGCTCGTCCACCGGCCCGGCGGAAGCCGGGGCGGCGGGTCCGGCCGGTACGGGGTCGGCCACGGCGGGCGCGGAACCGGCCGGCTGTCCGGGGTCGGGAGCCGCCGGGGCGGGGTCGGCGGGGCTGCCGGCGTACTCGTCGATCTGCAGGTCGGCACCCCCGTCGGCCGGTCCGGTCCAGCGTACGGTCAGCTCCTCCAGGGCCTCCTCCTGGACGAAGGCGACCAGGCCCTCCCGGTACAGCTCCAGCAGGGCCAGGAAGCGGGCCACCACCTCCAGGGTGATCCCGCAGTCGGCGCAGAGCAGCGTGAAGGTGGCCACCCCGGCCCGACGCAGCCGCTCGGCCAGGATCGCCGCGTGCTCCCGGACGCTCACCCGGACCAGGTGCACGTGCGCGATGGAGACCTCCGGCACCGGTTTCGGGGTCATCGCCCGGACCGCCAGCTTGAGCAGCCGCTCAGGGCCGATGCCGAGCACCAGGTCGGGCAGGGCTTCGGCGTACCGGGGCTCCAGGGTGACCGCGCGCGGGTACCGCCGACCGCCGACCGCCTCCAGCTCGGCGATGTGCGCCGCCGCCTCCTTGAACGCCTTGTACTGCAACAGCCGGGCGAAGAGCAGGTCCCGCGCCTCCAGCAGGGCGAGGTCCTCCTCGTCCTCCACCTCGGCCGAGGGCAGCAGCCGGGCGGCCTTCAGGTCGAGCAGGGTGGCGGCGATGAGCAGGAACTCGCTGGTCTCGTCGAGGTCCCACTGGTCGCCCATGGCCCGGATGTAGGCGATGAACTCGTCGGTGACGGTGTGCAGGGCCACCTCGGTGACGTCCAGCTTGTGTTTGCTGATCAGTTGCAGCAGCAGGTCGAACGGGCCGGTGAAGTTCGCCAGCCGGACGGTGAAGCCGGTGCCCTGACCGGTCTGCGGCCCGTCCGTCGGACCGGTCGCCGCCTCGGCGGCCCCGGCGGCCGGCACGGGCGGCGGCTGCGGGGGCGGCGGCGGGTGCAGCGGTGGCGCGGTCACCGCACGACCGTAGTGCACGCCCCGGCAGCGCAGGTGGTCGCCGTCGGGGGCGGGTCGGACGTGGCGCGGCGACGGCGCATCCCGGCCTACCGGTCGGCCTGGGCGGCGATCACCTCACGGGCCAACTGCCGGTAGTTACGCGCCCCGGAGGAGGCCGGGTCGAGGGTGGTGATCGGGGCGCCGGCCACCGTGGACTCGGGGAACTTCACGGTCTTGGTGATGACGGTCTGGTAGACCTTGTCGCCGAACGCCTCGACGACCCGCTGGAGCACCTGGCGGCAGTGGGTGGTGCGGCTGTCGTACATGGTGGCGAGGATGCCCTCGAGTTCCAGGTCGAAGTTGAGCCGTTCGCGGACCTTGTCGATGGTGTCCAGCAGCAGCGCCACCCCGCGCAGGCTGAAGAACTCGCACTCGAGCGGGATGAGCACACCGTGTGCCACGGTCAACGCGTTGATCGCCAGCAGGCCCAGCGACGGCTGGCAGTCGATCAGGATGTAGTCGTACTCCTTGCGCACGTTGCGCAGCACCCGGGCCAGGGCCATCTCCCGGGCGACCTCGTTGACGAGCTGTATCTCGGCGGCGGAGAGGTCGATGTTGGCGGGCAGGATGTGCAGTCCGGCCACGTCCGTCTTGATCAGGACGTCCTCGGCCATCACGTCGTCCTGCATGAGCAGGTTGTAGACCGACAGGTCGAGGTTGTGCGGGTTCACGCCCAGCCCCACCGAGAGCGCGCCCTGCGGGTCGAAGTCGACCAGCAGCACCTTGCGGCCGTACTCGGCCAGGGCCGCGCCCAGGTTGATGGTGGTGGTGGTCTTGCCGACGCCACCCTTCTGGTTGGCCATCGCGATGATCCGGGCCGGACCGTGCCGGTCGGTGGGCATCGGCTCGGGGATCGGCTTGCGCATCGTGTAGGCGGCCGGGTCGGCCGGGCCCAGGTCGGCGCCGAGCGACGCCTGCTGCTCACGGAGCTCCGACGTCCAGGCGTCGGCACGGTCACCGTTGCCAGCCATGTCCTCGTTGCCCCCTCCCGACGACCACCCGGCGTCGGAGCAGTCCGACGTCCTTCGCGGCGCCGCTGCGCACCCCGGTTGTCGCCCAGGAGGTCCGCGCCGATGCCGACTCTACGCCACCGACGACCAGCGCGTTCGGCACCGGTCCGGCGTGTCGGGTGTATCGGCCGGTCAGCGGTCCGAGGGGCGGGTACCCGCCCGACCCTCGGCGGCCGTGGGCGGGCGGGTGTCCCGGGCGCGGGGGTGGGTGGTGGCGTACACCTCGCGTAGCCGGTCCACGGTGACCAACGTGTACACCTGGGTGGTGGTGACCGAGGCGTGGCCGAGGAGTTCCTGCACCACCCGCACGTCGGCGCCGCCGTCGAGCAGGTGGGTGGCGTACGAGTGGCGCAGGGTGTGCGGGGAGACCGCCTGCGGGCCTTCCACCGGCAGCCCGGCCCGTCGCGCGGCCCGTCGCAGCACGGTCCACGCGCCCTGCCGGGTCAGCGGCCCGCCCCGGGTGTTGACGAAGACCGCCGGGTTGCCCCGGCCGGCGGCGACCAGCCCCGGTCGGGCCCGCACCAGGTAGGCCCGCAGCGCCCGCACGGCGTACCCGCCGACCGGCACCAGCCGGGTCCGCCCGCCCTTGCCGCGCAGCAGCGCGGTGCCCTCCACGACGTCCACGTCGGCCATGGCCGCACCGCCGACGTCCACGTCGGCCATGGCCGCACCGCCGACGTCCACGTCGGCCATGGCCGCACCGCCGACGTCCACGTCGTCCACGGCCGCACCGACCGCCTCGGAGATCCGCGCGCCGGTGCCGTACAGGAACTCCAGCAGCGCCCGGTCGCGCAGCATGACGGCGGCCCCGTCGCCGGTGGCGGTGACCTCGCCGGCGGCTTCCAGCAGCCGGACCACGTCCTCGACCGGCAACGCCCGGGGCAACCGGCGGGCGGCGACGGGCGGCCGGACGTCCCGGCTGGGGTCGGCACCGGCCAGCCCCTCCCGGAGGGCGAACCGGTGCAGCCCGCGCACGGCGGAGGCGGCCCGGGCGGCCGAGGTCACCGCCAGCGGGGGGTGGTCCTCGTCGCCGGCACGCAGCCGCGCGAGGTGCGCCTCGACCTGCCCGGTCCCGACGGCGGCCAGCTCGACCACCCCGGCGGCGGCCAGGGTGGCCAGGTACCGCTCCAGGTCCCGGCGGTACGCGGTGAGGGTGTTCGCCGCCAGCCCCCGCTCCACGGTGAGGTGGTCGAGGTAGCCGCGCACGGCCCGCCGCAGGGCCGGTGCGGGTTCCCCGGCCCCGTCGTCGCGGCTCCGGTCGGTCAGGCCAGCACCTCGGCCAGGGGAAGGGTCGTCAGGCCGTGCGCCTCGGCGACCGGGCCGTAGACCACCCGGCCGTCGTGGGTGTTCAGGCCCAGCGCCAGGGCGGGGTCGCGGCGCAACGCGTCGCGCCAGCCGTGGTCGGCCAGTTCGAGGGCGTACGGCAGGGTGACGTTGGTCAGCGCGTAGGTGCTGGTGTGCGGCACCGCGCCGGGCATGTTCGCCACGCAGTAGAAGATCGAGTCGTGCACCTGGTAGGTCGGCTCGGCGTGCGTGGTGGGACGGGAGTCCTCGAAGCAGCCGCCCTGGTCGATGGAGATGTCGACCAGCACGCTGCCCGGCTTCATCCGGGAGACCAACTCGTTGGAGATCAGCGTCGGGGCCTTCGCCCCCGGGACGAGGACCGCCCCGATGACCAGGTCCGCGTCGAGCACCGCCCGCTCGATCTCGTACGCGTTGGAGGCGACCGTCTGCAGGTGGCCCCGGTAGATGGCGTCGGCCTGCCGCAGCCGGGCCACGTTCATGTCCAGCAGCAGCACCTCCGCCTGGAGGCCCAGGGCGATGGCGGCGGCGTTCATGCCGGACACGCCCGCGCCGATGACCACGGTCTTCGCCGCGTACACCCCGGAGACGCCGCCCATCAGGATGCCCCGCCCGCCGCCCTGCCGCTGGAGGTGGTACGCGCCGACCTGCGGGGCGAGCCGGCCGGCCACCTCGGACATCGGGGCGAGCAGCGGCAGCGACCGGTCGGGCAGCTCGACGGTCTCGTAGGCGATGCCGGTGACCCGCCGGTCGACCAGCGCGTCGGTGCACTCCTTGGAGGCGGCCAGGTGCAGGTAGGTGAAGAGCACCTGCCCGGCCCGCATCCGGTGGTGCTCCTCGGCGATCGGCTCCTTGACCTTGAGCACCAGCTCGGCGGTGTCCCACACCTCGTCGGCGGTGCCGAGGATGGTGGCCCCGGCCGCGACGAACTCGTCGTCGGTGAGGCTGGACCCGACACCGGCGCCCGCCTCGACGAAGACCTGGTGACCGTGGCGGACGAACTCGTTGACGCCCGCCGGCGTGATCGCCACGCGGTACTCGTGGTTCTTGATCTCGCGTGGGATTCCGACCTTCACGATGCCGACACCTTCCTCCGGGGTGCCGCACCCCGGACTGCGCGGTGCCCGGTCGGCTCCGTTGCCGACGCGGTCCACCGGTTCCGCCGGCGGCAGTCTAGGCGTGTCGCCACCCGCCGACGGTAGGCACAGTGACAACCGGTGCCCGTTGTGCCTGACAATGTGTCAGGCATACCGCACGGGCCTGCCGTTCGCCTCCCTGAAATGGTCGCACCGGTCGGCCCGGTCCGCCGGTCGGGAAACCCGCCCGGCGTCCCGTGTCCCGCCACCGCCCCGGTGTCCGTGGTGCCCGGCCGGGTGCCGCCGCGCCCGGCGGGAGACGCCGCGGGGGCCGGCGCGGCGGACCGCGACGGCCCCCGCGGGGCGTACCGGATCAGCGGTGCAGCGGGGTGTCGGCCCGGCGCAGCACCGACCACCCGGCGTCCCGGGCGCGGGCGGCGGCCAGCAGCCCGACCGCGCACGGACCGTTGGTGACCTCCCCGGCCAATACCATGCCGACCGCCTCGTCCAGGTCGATCCGGACGGTCTGCAGGTCGGCCTCCTCGTCGTGCCGCTCGTGGCGCTGCCCGACCGGTACCTCGGCCAGCTCCCGGGCGAGGAACACCCGGACCACCTCGTCGGTGAAACCCGGCGAGGTGTGCACGTCGACCAGCAGGTCCCACCGGCCGGCGGTGAGGTCGGCCTCCTCGGCCAGCTCACGGGCGGCGGCCACCGGCAGGTCCTCGCCCGCCACGTCCATCAGCCCCGCGGGCAGCTCCCACAGGTGCCGCCCGACCGGCTGCCGGTACTGCCGCACCAGCACCACCCGACCGGCCCCGTCCAGGGCGACCACGGCGACCGCGCCGACGTGCCGCACGTAGTCACGGGTGGCGGTGCCCCCGCCGGGCATGGTCACCTCGTCGCTGACCACGGTGAAGATCCGGCCGGCGTACCGCTCGGCGCGGGAGCGCAACTCGTAGCGGTGCTCGACGGCGCTCACGACGCGGACGACGCCTTCGTCGACGCGCCGTTGCGGGCCGCGGCCTTCGGCGTCGGCGCCTCGTTCTTCGACGGCTCGGCCGGTGAGGTCCCGGCCGGCGTCGTCCCGGCCGGCGTCGTCCCGGTCCGGGCTTCGACCACCGGGTCGAGGTCCACCGGCAGCTGGTCGGCCTGCGAGTACGCCACCGCCGCCTTGACGAACCCGGCGAACAGCGGGTGCGGGCGGGTCGGCCGGCTCTTCAGTTCCGGGTGCGCCTGGGTGGCCACGAAGAACGGGTGCAGGCCGCGGTCCAGCTCGACGAACTCGACCAGCCGGCCGTCCGGGGAGGTGCCGGAGATGTGCAGGCCCGCCCTGGTGAGCTGGTCCCGGTAGGCGTTGTTCACCTCGTACCGGTGCCGGTGCCGCTCGCTGATCTCGGTGGTGCCGTACGCCTCGGCCACGATCGACCCCGGGGTCAACGTCGCCGGGTACGCCCCGAGGCGCATGGTGCCGCCCAGGTCGCCCCGGCCGGCGACGATGTCCTCCTGGTCGGCCATGGTGGCGATGACCGGATGCCGGGCCTCCTCGTCGAACTCCAGCGAGTTCGCCGCGTCCAGACCGGCCAGGTGCCGGGCCACCTCGATGGTCATGCACTGCAGGCCGAGACAGAGCCCGAGCAGCGGTACACCGTTCTCCCGGGCGTACCGGGAGGCGCCGATCTTGCCCTCGATGCCGCGTACGCCGAAGCCGCCGGGGATGACGATGCCGTCCACGCCGGACAGGGCCGACGCCGCCCCGGCCGGGGTGACGCAGTCGTCGCTGGGCACCCAGCGCAGCTGCACCCGGGCCCGGTGGCCGAAGCCGGCGGCCCGGATCGCCTCGCTGACCGACAGGTAGGCGTCGGGCAGGTCGACGTACTTGCCGACCACCGCCACGGTGACCGTGTGGTGCGGCTGGTGCACCCGGTCCAGCAGGTCGTCCCAGCTGGTCCAGTCGACGTCCCGGAAGGACAGGCCGAGCCGGCGCACCACGTACGCGTCGAGACCCTCGCGGTGCAGCACCTTCGGGATGTCGTAGATGCTCGGGGCGTCCGGGGCGGCGACGACCGCCTCGGAGTCCACGTCGCAGTAGAGGGAGAGCTTCTCCTTCAGCTTCTGCGGGATCTCCCGGTCGCAGCGCAGCACGATGGCGTCCGGCTGGATGCCGATGTTGCGCAGCTGGGCCACCGAGTGCTGGGTCGGCTTGGTCTTCAGCTCACCGGACGGGGCCAGGTAGGGCACCAGCGACACGTGCAGGTAGAAGCAGTTGTCCCGGCCGAGGTCGTGCCGGACCTGGCGGATCGCCTCCAGGAACGGCAGTGACTCGATGTCGCCGACGGTGCCGCCGACCTCGGTGATCACCACGTGCGGGATCTGGCCGTCGGCGTCCGGGTCGGCCATGCCGAGGATCCGCGCCTTGATCTCGTTGGTGATGTGCGGGATGACCTGGACGGTGTCGCCCAGGTACTCGCCGCGCCGTTCCTTGGCGATGACGTCGGAGTAGATCTGGCCGGTGGTGACGTTCGCCTTGCCGGAGAGGTCGCGGTCGAGGAACCGCTCGTAGTGCCCGACGTCGAGGTCGGTCTCCGCGCCGTCCTCGGTGATGAAGACCTCACCGTGCTGGAACGGGTTCATCGTCCCGGGGTCGACGTTGAGGTAGGGGTCGAGCTTCTGCATCACCACCCGCAGCCCGCGCGCGGTGAGCAGATTGCCGAGGCTGGAGGCGGTGAGGCCCTTGCCGAGCGAGGAGGCGACGCCCCCGGTGACGAAGATGTGCCGGGTCGTCCGTGCTGTTGGGGCCAAGGCCTGCTCCCGTGTCGTCCGTAGCGGTCGTGCGAACCGCCGTGCCGATCAGCAAAGTGATCACGCGATCCACGGGATTCCACGGTAACACCTCGCCGGGGTCCACCCGGCGTCGCACCCGACCCCGGGCTATCCGGACCCCGGGCCGGACCGGCCGGCCACCACCTCGATCGACGCCGGTTCCGCCGGCGCGGGGGTACGCGCCGCCGGCACCGCAACCGCCTCCCGCCCCGCCGGCCGGTCCCCACGGTCGGGCGGCGCACCGCCCCGGTCGCCGTCGGATTCCGTCACCCGCCGCTGCGGCCCGCCGGCCGGGGCGTCGCCGTCGGAGGACGCCGCCGGATGCCGCTGCGGCCCGGCGCCCGGGGTGTCGGCGGGCCGTCCGCCGGGCGGGGCGTCGCCGTCGGTGGGCCGTCCGCCGGGCGGGGCGCCGTCGGGTGGGCGGACCCCGGGCGGCCCGCCCCGGGCGTCAGGCCGGGGATGGCCCGGATCGGGCACCGTACGGTCGGTGGAGTGGTCGAGCACCCGCAGCGAGGCCAGCGCCGCCATCGGCACCACCAGCGCCCCGGCCGCCCCGGCCACGTCCAGGGCGGTGCCGCCCAGCAGTCCGGCGATGACCGCCGCGACCGCGGTGCCGGCCAGCGCCGCCCGGATCGCCGGATAGATGCCGAACAGCCGCATCAGCCCGCCCCAGGGCTGGAGCAGCGCGAACCAGACCAGCAGCAGGCCGACCACCGCCAGCACGGTCAGGGGGCTGTTGACCAACGTCTGGAAGTTCGCCGAGCTGGACCGGTGCACGGTCAACCCGCCGGTGCCCTCCCCCAGGGCGGTCAGGAAGCGGCCCAGCGCCCCCCGCTCCTCCACCGGCCGGCGCAGGTCCACCACCGCGAAGCCGATGGTCAGCGCCAGGCCGGCCATGGTCGCCCAGACCAGCCGGCTGACCGTCAGCCAGCCACCGGTGCTGATCGCGGCGGCCACCGCCACCCCGGCGGTCAACGCGATCGCGCCGATCGAGTCCGCGCCCAGGTAGGGGCTGCCGATCACCACCACGGCCAGTCCGCCCACCGCGACCACCACCATCGGCCGCCACTGCCGGCGGACCCGCTGGGCGAGCCAGCCGGCGCTGAGCAGCGAGCCGGCGAGGAAGACACCCAGCCCCACGGTGCCCAGCCCGGAGAACCGGCCGCCCTCCAGCGCCGAGTAACCGACCACCCCGTTGAGCTGCAACCGGGCTCCGCTGAGCACATCCGCGCCGACCACCAGGGTGGCCAGGCCGGCGACCGCGCCCAGCGGGCCGAGGGTGCGGTCGTGGCCGGGGGTGAACCGGACCAGGGCGGTCGCACCCACGATCAACGCGACCGTCACCCCGGCGAAGTACACCCCGGCGTGGTCGCCGCGCCACCACGGCACCGCGTCGGCGAGCAGGGCCGCGGGCACCGCCAGGGCGACGGCGATCAGCAGCAGTTCCACGGTCGCCACGATGCGGCGGGAGACCGGCGGCGGGCTGTGCGGGCCGGCGAGCCGGCGAGCCCGGCGCAACAGCGGCAGCACCGCGAGGGCGAGGCCGATCTGGGCGGCGGCGAGCAGGGCGAAGAACCACCCGGCCACGGCCCGCTGGGCGGCGGCCTCCCGGTCGGCGTCGGCCGGCGCGGTGATCGCGGTGGCCAGGTCGTCGGGGCGGTCGTCGACCTTGACAGCGGGACGGCCGAGGAAGATCCGCTCGGGCATCGGCCGGCCCAGTGCGATCAACGCGGTCGGCGCCAGGTCCACCAGTTGCAGGTAGCCCTCCCGGCCGGTGCTGGGCGAGGTCAGCCAGCCGTTCTCCCAGCCGGGTCCGTCGGCGACCACGACGTGCAGCCGGGACGGTGCCTCGGTGTCGGACACCCCGGCGACCAGCACCAGGGAACGTTCCGGCCGGGCGGCCAGCACCTTCGCCAGCGCCTCGTCGGCCCGCCGGGCCGCCGCCCGTCGGTCCGCCGGATCCTCGCCGCTGACCGTGCCCAGGTCGACGATGCTCAGCACGCAGGAGCCGAGCAGCTCGGCCGGGTCGGCCGGCAGCTCCGGGGCGTACCGGTCGACGCGGCCGAAGGGCCGGGCGGCGGCGACGGCGGCACCGGGGCCGATCGCCACCGAGCAGCGCACCGACTCCGACAGCGAGCCGGGCACCGTGCCCCAGGGCTGCCGGTCGGCGTTGTAGGCGACCACGCCCTCCTGGTCGGGCAGGTTCGCGCCGATCCCGTCGGGCTGCTCGATCGTCACCTCCGTCGACGGGCAGCCGCCGGCCGGGCGGCTGCCGTTCCAGCCGGCGTAGCTGCCCGCGCCGAGGGTGAGCCAGCCGTCCACCGGGCAGGTCGGGCGGTGCGCGGAGCGGGTCGACAACGACCCGATGGACCCCTGTTGGGCCATCCGCCACAGCGTCGGGGTGGCCTGCGGGTCGACGTCGGCCCAGCGCAGCCCGGCCACCCCGGCGAGCACCACGTAGTCGGCGGTGCGCCGGGGCGGGCTGGTGTCCGGGCGGGCCGCCAGCGCGGTGACGCCGAGCACCACCACGACCAGGGTGAGCAGGACCGGGGTGAATCGGCGCAGCATCAGGAGCGTCCCGTCGAGGGGCCGTCGGTGCCGGAGGCAGCCGGACCGGTGCGGCCGGCGGCGTCCCGGTGCCCGGGGACACCGGCCGGGTCGGTGTCGAGTTCGGTGTAGAGGGCGCGCAGCGTGGCGACGGTGTCGGCCTCGGTGGGCCAGCCGGCGGCCCGGGCGACGCCCCGGCGGGCCAGGTCGGCCCGCAGGCCCGGGTCGTCCAGCAGCGACCGGACGGCCGTGTCGACCGCGTCCACGTCGCCGGGCGGGACCAGCAGCGCGCCGTCGCCGACCAGTTCGGGCAGCCCGCCGACGGCGGTCGCCACCAGCGGCACGCCGGCCCGCAACGCCTCCTGGGCGAACAGTTGCCGGGCCTCCCAGTCGCTGGTCACCACCGCCAGGTCGGCACCGGCGAGCAGGTCCGCCACGTCGGTGCGGTGCCCGAGCAGGGTCACCGGGGCGCGGGCGGCGGAGATCCGGGCGGCCAGCGACAGGTACGCCGGGCCGCTGCCGGCGACCACCACCACGGGCGGCGGCCGGCGGGTACGCCACCGGGCGGCGGCGTCGACGAGCACGTCGTAGCGCTTCTGCGGGTGCAGCCGGCCGACGGAGAGCACCAGCGGCTGGTCCGCGGCCACGCCGAACTCGGCGCGGACGGCGGCCCGGCGACGCCGGGGAGCGGGCAGGGCCGGCGCGGCGACCGGGGCGAGCCGGGCGTCGGCGGCGCCCAGCGCGGCGGCCCGGTCCACCAGGTCCGCCGACGCCCCCAGGGCGACCCGGGCGGACCGTGCGACCACCCGCTCGGCGAGCCGGGACAGCCGCCCGCGCAACCCCCTGGCGAGCACCGCGTTGTGCCAGGTGACCACGAGTGGCGCGGTGGGCCGGGCGAGCGCCGCGACCAGCCCGGCGCGCAGCCCGTGGGCGTGCACCACCCGGGCGTTCGTGCCGGCCAGCGCCCGGCGCAGCGCGGTGACCGCGCGGGCGTCGGCGGGGGTGGGGTTGGCCGAGATCTCCACCGGAGTGAACCGTGCCCCGGTGCCGGCGAAGTCGAACTGCTCGTCGGTGGCGGCCGGGCCGCAGACCAGCACCGGCTGGCCGGCCTCGACGAGCCCCCGGGCCACCGACCGGACGTGTTGCCCCACCCCGCCGGTGCTGGAGGCGAGCAGCAGCACCACCGTGCCCCGGGGGTCGGGGGCGGGCGTCGCGTCGGTCATGGGGAGAGGGTCTCCTTCCCGTCACCGGCGTCGCGGGGGACGCCGTCCTGCGGGGCACCTGCCGGTCGCCGGCCGCCCAGCCGGCGACGGACGCCGGTGAGCAGCGGCCCGACGTCCCGCCGGTCCACCAGCCAGGCGACGGCGAGGAACAGCACGCCCACCACGGCCCCGGACAGCATGCCCTGAACGAGTGCCCCCGCTGTCGTCGGGGTGCCGCCGTCGGCGAGCAGCCGGGCGGTGAGGACGCCGGCCGGGGCGGCGAGCAGCGCGGCCAGCAGACCCGCGAGGGCGGCCCGACCGGCACCGGCGAGCGCGGCCCGACCGGCGGCCCGGGACACGGCACCGACCAGGAGCACCCCGAGGACCAGCATGCCGGCGGAGTTGGCCAGGGTGACCGCCAGCACCCGGTCAGCGCGGGGCAGCAGCGCCGCCAGCGGTACGGCCACCAGCGGCACCACCAGCCAGCCGGTGGTGATGGCGGCGGTGGCCGCCCGGGTGGCCCCCCGGGCGTAGAGCGCCCGGGACAGCACCGCGAAGAGACCGTAGCCGACCAGTCCGGGGGCGAACCCGGCGATGGCGGCGGCGGTGGGCTCCGCGCCGAGCGGGAAGAACCGGCCGACCGGTTCGGCGGTGCCGACCAGGGCCGCCGCGCCGAGGAAGCTGCACAGCAGCACCCCCCGGGTGGTCGCGGCGACCGTGGCGCGGTAGCCGGTGACGTCGCCGGTCGTGGCGGCGGCCGACAGCCCCGGGTAGGCGGCGACGGCCAGCGGCACCGCGAGCACCGCCCAGGGCAGCAGGTACATCGTCTGGGCCAGGTTGTAGACCTGCGGGGAGCCGGTCGGCCCGCCGGATACCCGGTTGAGGATGACCACCAGGGCGAGTTGCTGAGCGGTGACGGTGACCGCCCCGGCGACGGCGAGCCCACCGACGCGGGCGCGGGCGTCGGCCGGGAACGCGTAGCCGGGCCGCCAGGCCAGCCCGAGCCGACGCAGCGGGACCAGCAGCGACAGCGACAGCACCACCACGCCCAGGGTGGTGCCGCCGGAGAGGACCAGCTCGCCGGCCCGGCTCACCTGGGCGATGCTCGCGTCCCGGCCCTGGGTGAGACCGAAGACGAGGTAGACCACCACGACGGTGAGGCTGGACAGCAGCGGCGCGACGACCGGCCAGGCGAACCGGCGGTGCGCCTGGAGCACCCCGGTGAGCACGATCCCGATGCCGTAGAGCGGCAGTTGCGGGGCGAACACCCGCAGCATCCGTGCCCCGGCGGCCAGTTCCGCCGGGGAGCGCCCGTCGGAGATCACCGCCACGATCGGGTCGGCGAAGAGCGCCACCAGCACCGCGAGCGGCACCAGCAGGGTCACCGTCCAGGTCAACAACGCGCCGGTGGTGGCGGCCACCGCCCGCCGGTCACCCGCCGCGACCGGCCCGGCCAGCAGCGGTACGACGAGACTGGCCAGCGCCCCACCGGCCACGATCTCGAAGATGATGTTGGGCACGGTGTTGGCGATCACGTACATGCCGCCGAGGTCGCTGCCCTCCACGACCCAGGTGAACACGGCGGTACGACCGAACCCGGCGAGCCGGGCCAGGACGGTCAGCACGGCGATCAGGGCGGCCGCGCCGGCCACCCGACCGGCGGCGGCGAGGGGTGCCGGTCTGGTCACGTCAGTCGGATCGCCGGCCCAGCGCGTCGAGTTCCCGCAGCACCGGGGTGCGCTGGATGACCGCCGTGAAGCTGACCTTCTCGCTGGCCGCGGTGAGGCCGGCGAGGACCGCGAGCAGACCGGCCCGGCCGACGGGGCCGGTCCGGGCGGCGAGCGCCACCCCGAGCAGCGCGCCGACCGCGTTGGCCCCGCTGTCGCCGACCATCACCCGCTCGCCCAGGTCCTCGTCGAGCAGTCCACCGGCGGCGCCGACCGCCCCGGCGGCGATGCCGGCGTGCGGGCCACCGGCCAGCGGGACGCCGAGCAGCACAGCCGACTTCAACGCCCGGCCGGGGCGCAGGTCGAGCAGGTTGAGCAGGTTGGCGGTACCGGCCACCACGCCCGCGCCGAGCAGTACGTCGACGGTGCGGCCGAGGGTGCGGTGGCGCTGCCGGCGCGGGTGCGCGGCGACCCGGGGGTCGGCGGCGAGCAGCGCGGCGGCGGCGAGCCCGGCCGCGCCCACCCCGGCGACCTTGACCAGGCCGGCGGTGACCCGGCCGGCACGCAGGGCGGCGAGGTGACCGGCGAAACCCTTGGCGGCCTTCTGTTCCGGCCGGGCACCGACCACGTCGTCGTAGAGGCCGACCGCGCCCGCGCCGAGGCCGGCGACGAGGACCGCCGCACCGGCCGGGGCGCTGCCCGCGCCGAGCGCCCCCGCACCGGACGCCCCGACGGCCAGCGCCGGCCCGGCGGCGAGGCTGACGGTGCGGCCACGGAAGTTGGTGCGTTCCAGCGCCGGCCCGACCGGGGCGGTACGGATCTCCCGCAGCGCGTACCGGGCGGTGGCGGCTCCGGCGGCGGCGGCGAGCAGCCGCCCGAACCCGCTCATACGGCACCGCCGGACGGGGCGGTCGGGTGGTAACCGGTCACCGGGGCAGTTGGTTCGTTCACTGGGGCAGTCTAGGCACCAGCGTGGCGTTGTCGCCGACGCCGTACTGACCGGCCCGCTTCTCGGTGAGCTGTTGGACCAGCGCCAGGCTGGTGACCAGCTGACCCTGCACGGTGTTGGCGTTGTCGACGGTGGAGATGGTCTGCGCCAGCACCGGGTCGCCCCGGACCACGGCCACCAGGTTGCCCCCGGCGGAGCCGTTGCCGCCGACGACGATCGCGCCGGTGCGGTCGAACTGCTCGGCGATCTTCACCACCGACTCGTCCTTCTTCGCGGAGTCCTTGTCGACGTAGGGCTGCCCGCTGACCACCACGACCGCCTCGGCGGTGCCGGTGACCTTCTCCTCGCTGGTGAGATATCCGGCGTTGGCGTACGCGGCCAGCACCGCCCGCCGGTCGGCGTCGGTCACCGCCGGGGTGCCCTGCGGGCGGTCGAGCAGGACACTGGCCAGCAGGGCGCTGGAGGTCTCCACGCCGTTGCCGTTGCCGGGCAGGGTCGAGGCGGGCGCGGTGGGCCGGGCCGCGGTGACGGCCAGCTCCATCAGGTTGGTGTTGTTGTCCGGGTTGACGAACTTGTCCTGCACGTCGACCCGGCCGGTCACGGTGGCCCCGGCGGTCTGCAACGACTTCAGCACGCCGTCGGTGTGCTCCCGTCCGGTGGGCAGGCTGAGCACCATGACCCGCTTGCCGGTGAGCTTGCCCGGCAGGATGATCTGCGCCATCTCGGCGGCGAAGTCCTCCTCCAGGTCCAGTTCCTTCTGGAGGCTGTTGACCGACTGACGCATCTGCTGGTTGTCCTTGCGCAGCGAGTTGACCGTCTCCTTGAGCGAGTCGGCCACCGGGCCGTTGAGGGCGGCCGTGCCGACCACCAGGCCGATCGCCAAGGCCAGGAAGACCGCGGTCAGGGACACCACGTGGTATCGGAAATTGATCACGCTTGCAGCCTCTTGATCGGTCGGGAGCTAGAAGAGCTGGCCGAGCTGGAACACGAAATTGTCCCACCACTCCGAGACCACGCCCAAATACGCCTTGCCGACGGTGGAGACCGCCACGGCGGAGGCCATCGCGGCGATCGCCGAGAGGACCAGGAGGAGCAGGGACGAGCCGGAGATGTTCTGCCGGTAGAGCCGGCTCACCCCCTTGGCGTCGACCAGCTTGCCGCCGACCTTGAGCCGGGTGAGGAAGGTGGAGGCCATCCCGCCGCGGCCCTTGTCCAGGAACTCGACAAGCGTGGCGTGGGTGCCGACCGCGACCAGCAACGAGGCGCCCTTCTCGTCGGCCAGCAGCATGGCGAGGTCCTCGCTGGTGGCGGCGGCCGGAAAGGTGATCGCCGGCACCCCGAGGCCGTTGACCCGGGCCAGGCCCGGCGCCCGGCCGTCCGGGTAGGCGTGCACGATCACCTCGGCGCCGCACCGCAGCACGTCGTCGGTGACCGAGTCCATGTCCCCGATGATCATGTCGGGGGTGTAGCCCGCCTCGACCAGGGCGTCCGCCCCACCGTCCACGCCGATCAGCACCGGCTTGAACTCCCGGATGTACGGGCGCAGCACGTCCAGGTCGGCCTTGTAGTCGTAGCCCCGGACCACGATCAGGCAGTGCCGGCCCCGCATCTGGGTCTGGATGTCCGGGACGCCGACCCCGTCGAGCAGCAGGTCCCGTTCCTGGCGCAGGTAGTCCATGGTGTTGGCGGCGAACGCCTCCAACTGCACCGACAGGCCCTCCCGGGCGTCGGCCATCGCCTTGGCGACCGTCTCGGCGTCCTGGAGGTCACCGTGCGCCACCGGCTCGTCGCCGACGAAGACGGTGTTGCCCTCGATCCGGACGGTGTCGCCCTCCCGGAGCCGCTCGAAGATCCCCTCGCCGAGGTCGTCCAGGAGCAGGATGCCGGCACCGATCAGCACCTCGGGGCCGAGGTTGGGATAGCGGCCGGAGACCGACGGCTTGGCGTTGAGCACCGCGGCGACCCCGACCGCGACCAGCGAGTCGGCCGCCACCCGGTCCAGGTCGACGTGGTCGATCACCGCGATGTCGCCGGGGCGGAGCCGGCCGACCAGCCGCTTGGTACGGCGGTCGAGACGTGCGGTGCCGAGAACTGAGTCCGGTTCCGCGTTCCGGGTCCGGCGCAACGTGGGTAGACGCATCGTGACCATCCTGGCATGGGAGGCTGGTTTTTCCGGTGCGACATGCCTGAGCAGGGCCGCCTACCCAGGGAAGCACACCAGGGCACGGCCCGGTGTGCCTCCGCTCACAATCGTCGCGGTCAGGGCCGTCTTTCCTTCGCCGCGACGGCCAGGAGTTCCTCGGCATGGGCGATACCCAGATCCGAATCCGGCAAACCTGCCAGCATCCGGGCCAGCTCCCGGGCCCGTTCGGTGTCCTCCACCACCCGTACCCCGCTGGTGGTCACCGCGCCACCGGTGTCCTTCGCCACCACCAGGTGCCGGTCGGCGAACGCGGCCACCTGCGGCAGGTGCGTCACCACCAGCACCTGGTGGCTACGGGCCAACCGCGCCAACCGCCGGCCGATCTCCACCGCCGCCTGACCACCCACCCCCGCGTCGACCTCGTCGAAGACCAGGGTGGGCGGGCCGCCGGAACCGGCGAACACCACCTCGATGGCGAGCATCACCCGGGACAGCTCACCGCCGGAGGCACCCCGCTGCAACGGCAGCGACGGCGCTCCCGGGTGGGCCAGCAGGCGCAGCTCCACCTCGTCGGCACCGTCCGGGCCGACCCCGCACTCGACGCCGTTGACCACCAGCGTGGGCTCCGAGCGTCCCGCCGGCCGGGGCAGCACCGCCACCTCGATCCGGGCGTGCGGCATCGCCAACCCGGCCAGCTCCACGGTGACCTGCTCGGCGAAACGGACCGCCGCCTCCTGCCGGGAAGCCGACAGCCGACCGGCCAGCTCGGCCACCTCACCGGCGAGGCGGTGCGCCTCCCGGTCCAGCTCGTCGAGCACCTCGTCGGAGGTGTCCAGGTCGGACAGCCGGGTCCGGGCCCGCTCGGCCCAGGCGATCACCCCGTCGACGTCGTCGGCGTACTTGCGGGTCAACCCCCGCAGCGCGGCCCGCCGCTCGTAGATCGTCTGCAACCGGGCCGGGTCGGCGTCCAACGCCGCCAGGTACGTCGACAGCTCCGCCGAGACGTCCGCCACCAGGGTGGCCGCCTCCTCCAACCGACCGGCCAGCTCACCCAGCGCCGGATCGGTGCCGGCCTGCGCCTCCAGGGTGCGCCGGGCCGTGCCGAGCAGCACCGTCGCGTCCGGCGTGTCGTCGGCCGCCTCCACCCCGCCGGCCACGCACACGTGCGCCAGCTGGGCCGCCGTCCGCAGTCCCTCGGCGTGCTCCAACCGCTGCGCCTCGGTCTTCAACTCGTCGTCCTCGCCGGGCTGCGGGTCGACCCGGGTGATCTCGTCCAGGCCCAGCCGCAGCAGATCGGCCTCCTGGTGCCGGGCACGGGCGTTGCTGCGCCGGTCGGCCAGGTCGTCGACCACCTGCCGCCACCGCCCGTACGCCTCCCGCAGCGCGTCGACCAGCTTCTCGTGCCCGGGGCCGGCGAACCGGTCCAGCGCGGCCCGCTGCTCGGCGGGCCGCAACAGCCGCAGCTGGTCGGACTGGCCGTGCACCGCCACCACCTGCTCGCCGACCTCACCGAGCATCGACACCGGCATGCTCCGGCCGCCCAGGTGGGCGCGGGACCGGCCCTCCACGGTGACCGTCCGGCTCATCAGCAGCGAGCCGTCGTCGTCGGGTCCGCCCCCGGCGTCGACGATCCGGGCGTGCACCACGTCGGCGACCCGCCCGTCGAGTCGCAGCCGCCCCTCGACGGTGGCCCGCCCCGGCGCGGCGCGCACCCGACCCGCGTCGGCCCGGCCGCCGAACAGCAGGCCGAGGCCGGTCACCACCATCGTCTTGCCCGCACCGGTCTCACCGGTGATGACGTTCATCCCGCCGGCCAGCGGCAGGGTGGTGTCCTCGATGACGCCCAGTCCGGTGATGCGCAGCTCTTCCAGCACAGCACCCGACAGTAGACGCGTGCTGGGACAGTTGACCAGCCGGCACGGCTGACCGGCCGGACCGGCATGAGCCACCCCGCCGGCCGCCGGGACGGTCCCGCAGGTGGACGCCCCGGAAGCCGCCGCGGGAGCCCGGACGGGATCAGCGGCGGCTGCCGCGCCAGCCCTGCACCGGCAGGTCGAACTTGGCCACCAGGCGATCGGTGAACGGCCGGTCCCGCAACCGCACCACCCGCACCGGCAGGGCGCCCCGGCGCACCGTCACCGTGGCGCCCGGCGGCAGGTCGTAGACCCGCCGCCCGTCACAGCAGAGCACGGCCAGGGTGGTGAACGGGTCGACCGTGATGACGAACGTGGAGGTCGGCGCGGTCACCAGCGGACGGCTGAACAGCGCGTGCGCGCTGATCGGCACCAGCAGCAGCGCCTCCACCTCCGGCCAGACCACCGGCCCCCCACCGGAGAACGCGTACGCGGTGGAGCCGGTGGGGGTGGCACAGACCACGCCGTCACAGCCGTACCGGGACAGCGGGCGACCGTCCACGTCGACCAGCAGTTCCAGCATCTGGGCGCGCTCGCCCTTCTCGACGCTGATCTCGTTAAGCGCCCACGACTCGATGGTCGGGCCGCCGTCGAACTCGGCGGTGACGTCGAGGGTGAGCCGTTCGTCCACCGTGTAGTTGCGCCCGACCACGTCCCGCACGGCGGTGTCGAGATCGTCGATCTCCGCCTCGGCGAGGAAACCCACCTTGCCCAGGTTGATGCCGAGCAGCGGCGCCTTCGCCGGACGGGCCAGTTCGGCGGCGCGCAGGAAGGTGCCGTCCCCGCCGAGCGCGAAGACGATCTCGGCCCCCTCGGCCGCCCGCAGCCCGGCCATCGGCACCACCCCGGGCAGGTCGAGGTCCTCGGCCTCCTCGGCCACCACCCGGACCTCGAAGCCGGCCGCGATCAGGTCGGCCGCGACCGCCCGGGCGTGCTCGGTGCTCCGTCGCCGGCCGGTGTGCGTCACCAGCAGCGCGGTCCGGCTCACCGGTGCCACCGCCCGTGCCGCACCCGGCCGGTCAGGCCCTCGCTGAGGTCCACCGGACCCGCCTCCCGTCCACCCTCGTGGGACACCGTCCCGACGCCGCACACCACGCTCACCCTGCCACCTTCCCGGACGCCGCGGCCGGTCCGGGGCCGGTCGGCCCGGCGACCACCACGGCGTGCACCCGTTCGGGGTCGGCCGCCGGCGCGTCCCGGCGCAACCATACGAAGAACTCGACGTTGCCACTCGGGCCGGGCAGCGGGCTGGCCGCCACGTCGGCCAGGCCGAGGCCGAGCCCGGCGGCGCTCGCCGCCACCTCCAGCACCGCCTCGGTCCGCAGCGCCGGATCGCGGACCACTCCGCCGGCCCCGACCCGCTCCTTGCCGACCTCGAACTGCGGCTTGACCATCAGCGCCAGGTCGCCGTCGGTACGGGTACAGCCGGCCAGCGCGGGCAGCACCAGGCGCAGGGAGATGAACGACAGGTCGGCCACGGTCAGGTCGACCGGCCCGCCGATCGCCTCCGGGGTGAGGGTGCGCACGTTGGTGCGGTCCAGCACCCGGACCCGTTCGTCGGTACGCAGCGACCAGGCGAGCTGGCCGTACCCGACGTCCACGGCGACCACCTCGGCCGCACCCGCGCGCAGCAGCACGTCGGTGAAGCCGCCGGTCGACGCCCCGGCGTCCAGGCACCTGCGGCCGGCGACGGTCAACCCGGTCGGGGCGAAGGCGGCGAGCGCGCCGGCCAGCTTGTGGCCGCCCCGCGATACGTACTCGTCGATCGGGTCGGCACCGGTGACCAGCAGCGGGTCGGCCGGGTCGACCATCGCGGCCGCCTTGCGCGCGGGCACCCCGCGCAGCTGGACCCGGCCGGCCTCGATCAGCGCGGCGGCCTGCTCACGGGAACGGGCCAGGCCGCGGCGGACGATTTCGGCGTCGAGTCGGGTACGACGTGCCATGGGGGTGGTTCTCTCCGGTCCGGTCAGGCCTGGTCGATGGTGGCGAGGGTCTCCCGCAGTGTCTGGTACGCCGCCTCGTACTGGGCGATCTGGTCCGCCGGCGGCAGTCCCTCGGCGTTCGCCATCGCCCGGACGGCGGCGTCGACGGCCGGATGACGGGCCTCGTCGAGGTCCTCGTCAGCGACGGTGGACGGTGCCGCCGACCGACCGGCGGGCGGCGGACCCGGACGACCGACGACCGCCGGCGGACCAGGCCGCCCAGCGGGCGGCGGACCCGGGCGATGGGCGGACGGCGGACCGACCGACGGTGCACCCGGGCGACCGGCGGAGGGCGGACCCGGGCGACCGGCCGGCGGCGGGGCGGGGCGGAACGGGCCGGTCACGACCGGCTCCCGGGGAAGCCGCTCACCCGGCACCGCCGGAGGACCCCCGGCCGGGAGTGGCCTTACGGGGTGGTCGGGACGGCGCTGCCGGGTCCTCGCCGGGCGTTCCCGACCCGGCGGACGGGTCCGCCGGCACGGCCTTCTTGGCCACGGCCTTCTTCGCCACGGCCTTCTTCGCCACGGCCTTCTTCGCCACGGCCTTCTTCGCCACGGCCTTCTTCGCCACGGTCCGCGGCGAGGGCGTGACGGCACCGGACTCACCACCGGCCGGCGGCACAGCGCCCCCGGCCGCGTCCGCAGTGCCGCCGGAGGACCCCGCAGCGGCACCGGACGTCCCGGCCGCACCACCGGAGGCGCCCACCACGGCACCGGACGTCCCGGCCGTGCCAACCGCCGGAGCGGTGGTGTCGGGCGCGGCGTCGCCGCCCGGTACCGCCACCGGTCCGTTCCTCGCCTCGCGGAGCTGCCGCTCCAGTTCGTGCACCCGGCGGGTCAGCTCGGCGACCTCGTCGGCGGTGGCGAGCCCCACCGCGCCGAGCGCCCGGTCGACCTCGAACCGGACCAGCTTGGTCAGCGCTTCCCGGTTGGCCGCGCCGGTGGCCAGGAGTTCCTCGGCGAGCGCCTGGAGTTGGACGGCGGTCGCGCCGCCCGTGCCGGCCAACCGCCGGGCGGCGTCCTGGGCTCTCTTCCGGGGCGCTTCCGTCAGGCCCAGGGCCAGCTCCAGGTAGGCACGCCACGCGTCCTGCATGACTGAGTCCTTCCGCGGGGGGAGTGTCCGGCCCTCACGCTACCGGGCGCCCCGCGCCGCCCATTGCGGTACGGTGCCGGGAAACGGCGTGGCGGGTGCAAGGAGGACGATGTGGCCAGCGTGGACGAGTGCCGACAGGCGCTGCGGGATCTTGCCGACCGCCTGGACCGGCACGCCGAAGCGTCCAGCAAGATCGATCTGGATCGCACGCTGGCCTGCCGGATCACCGATCTGGAGACCGCCTTCCACGGCCGGATCACCGGCGGTCGGCTGGTCGACCTCAGCGACGGCGACGACCCGAAGGCGAAGATCGCCCTGATCACCACCAGCGACGACCTGGTGGCCCTGGTGCACGGTCAGCTCGACGTCACCAAGGCGGTGGCCGCCCGCCGGGTCTCCATCAAGGCCAGCCCCTTCGACCTGCTGAAGCTCCGCAAGCTGCTCTGACCGGGTCCGGGTGCCGGGCGGCACCCGCGCCGCCCGGCCCGGCGGGTCAGCGGGTCAGGCCGAGCCCGGCCAGCACCCGCTCCGCCTCCGGTGAGACCGGTCGTACGGCGGCACCGGTACCGGCCGACCAGGCGACCGCGCAGAGCGCCGCCACCGCGTCCAACGGTCGCCCGGCACCGCTCAACTCCACCACCCCGTCGGCGGCCGTCGCCGACCACCCGCCGGCCCGCGGATCGCCGGGAACCCGGACCACCGCCGCCGGATCGAAGAGCCCGGCCAGGTCGGCCGCGACGTGGGTCGGCCGGCGCAGCTCGGTGGCGGCCAACAACTCGGGGACGTCGCTGACCCCGGTGAGCACCAGCAGGCTGTCCAGCCCGGCCCGGCGGGCACCCTCGATGTCGGTGTCCAGCCGGTCACCGACCACCAACGTGCGGCCGGTGCCGGCACGCCGGGCGGCGGTGGCGAAGAGCGCCGGTTCGGGTTTGCCGACCACCACGTCGGGTTCCCGGTCCAGGGCGTGCCGCAGGGCGGCCACCAGTGAACCGTTACCCGGCAACGGGCCGCGTCCACTCGGCAGCGTCCGGTCGGTGTTGGTGGCCACCCAGGTCGCTCCGGCCCGGATCGCCACCGACGCCTCGGCCAGGTCCACCCAGCCCACCTGCGGGCCGTACCCCTGGACGACGGCGACCGGCGCGGCGTCGGCGCGGTCGACCGGGGTGAGGCCGACGGCGCGGATCTCGGCCCGCAGCGCCTCCGCGCCGACGACGAGCACCGCGGCCCCGGCGGGGAGCCGGTCCCGCAGTAGTTCGGCGGCGGCCGCCGCCGAGGTGAGCACCTCCGCCGGATCGGCCGGTACGCCCATCCCGGTGAGCAGGTCGGCGACCTCACTGGAACGCCGTGAGGCGTTGTTCGTGGCGAACGCCACCGCCCGACCCTCGGTCCGCAACGCGCCGAGGGCCTCGACCGCGCCGGGGATCGGCCGGTCGATCAGGTAGATCACTCCGTCCAGATCGAAGGCGACCAGGGCGTACCCGTCGACCAACCGGTCCCCGGCGACCCCGGTCATCGCGGGTCCGCCGCCGACCCGGGCCCGTCGGCCGGCCGCGCCTCGACCGGAGCCACCGCGTCACCGGTCCGCCCGGTACCGGGCCGGGTGTCCGCAGCGGCGTCGGGGGCGTCGCCCGCGTCTGCCGGAGCACCGGCACGGTGGTCGGTGTCGGCCGGCTCGTCGTCCTCGTGGACGCCAGCGTCGGGACCGTCCTCCCGGTCGGCGTCGCCGTTGTCCCGGCTCAGCGCGGCGGCCTCGTCGCCGTCGTGACCGTCGCCGTCGCGACCGTCGCCGTCGCGACCGTCGGTGCCCTCGTCGTCGGCATCCTCGTCGCGGCCGGCGCGAACCCCGTCGCGACCGGCGACGTCGTCCTGGTCCCCGGCGTCCTGGTGGTCGGCGTCACTCTGGTCGTCGGCGTCGTTCTGGTCGTCGGCGTCGTTCTGGTCGTCGGCGTCGTTCTGGTCGTCGGCGTCGTTCCGATCGTCACGGTCCCCCGGCGTCGCTGCGGCTGCGGTGTCCGGGGCGGCCGGCAGCGCAGCGGTGGTCTCCGCCTCGGCCGGCTCGTCGTCCTCGTCGTCGCCCTCGATCACCACACCGTCGAGTTCCAGCAGCCGCTCCGGGGCGTCGGTCTCCCCGTCGGTGTCCACCTCGGCGGCTCGGGCGAACCACTCCCGGGCCTCCTCGCGCCGACCCACCGCGAGCAGCGCGTCGGCGTACGCGTAACGCAGCCGGGCGGTCCACGGCTCAGCCGCCTCGGCGGTCAGCTCCGGAACCTGGAGCATCGCCACGGCCGCGTCCTTCTGCCCCAGGTCGCTGCGGGCACCACCGGCGACGATCAGCAGCTCGACCGCCACGGCCTTGTCCAGCTTGTCGCTGTCGGCCCCCCGGAACAGGTCGATCGCCCGCTCCGGACGCCCCAGGGCGCGCTCGCAGTCGGCGAGCACCGCCAGATGGCTCTGCAACCCGGTCATCCGGTGGTACGTGCGCAGCTCGGCGATCGCCGTCTGCCACTCCCCCGCGTGGTACGCGGCCAGGCCGACCGCCTCGCGCACCGCCGAGATCCGGGCGGCCAACCGGCGGGCCGCCATCGCGTGGGCCAGCGCCTCGGCCGGATCCTCGTCGATCAGTTGACCGGTGGCCACCAGGTGCCGGGCGACGGTTTCCGCCACCGGCTTGTTCAGCGAGAGAAGTTCGGCACGGACCGCCGTGTCGAGGTCGCTCGCGGAGATCTCGTCCGGCAGGGCCGGCGCGACCGAACGGGCGTCGGCCTCGTCCCGGCGCTCCCGGTCGGGGCCGAACCCGCCCTCACGACGACGGTCCTCGCCACCCCGCTGGTCGTCGCGGCGCGGCCGGTCGTAACCGTCACGCTCGCCGCCCCGGAAACCACCCTCACGACGGTCGCCACCACGCGAATCGCCGCCCTGGAAGCGCGACTCCCCGCCCCGGAAACCACCGTCCCGACGGTCGCCGCCCCGGAAGCCACCCTCGCGGGAGTCACCGCCACGGAACCCGCCGGGCCGGGAATCGCCGTCGCGGGGACCGGACCGGAAACCACCCTCACGACGGTCACCACCCCGGAAGCCACCCTCGCGAGGACCGGACCGGAAACCACCCTCACGACGGTCACCACCGCCGAAACCACCGGGACGACGCTCACCGCCCGGGCCGCCCTCGCGACGGTCGCCGCCACGGAAACCACCCTCGCGGGGACCGGACCGGAAACCACCCTCGCGACGGTCGCCGCCCTGGAAGCCACCCTCGCGGCGGTCACCACCGAAGCCGCCTTCGCGGCGGTCACCACCACGGAAACCACCCTCACGACGGTCACCGCCCTGGAAGCCACCCTCACGACGGTCACCGCCCCGGAAGCCGGGCCGGGAGTCGCCGTCCCGGCGGAAGCCACCGGGACGGAAATCACCGTCGCGGGGACCGGACCGGAAACCACCCTCACGGCGGTCGCCACCGCCGAAACCACCGGGACGACGCTCACCGCCCGGGCCGCCCTCGCGACGGTCGCCGCCGAAGCCACCTTCGCGGCGGTCACCACCACGGAAACCACCCTCACGGGAGTCACCGCCACGGAAACCACCCTCGCGGGGACCGGACCGGAAACCACCCTCACGGCGGTCACCACCGAAGCCACCTTCGCGGCGGTCACCACCACGGAAACCACCCTCACGGGAATCGCCGCTGCGGAGGCCGCCCTCACGCGGACCGGACCGGAAGTCACCACGGTCACCGCCACGCGAATCGTCACGCCGGTCCCCACCGCGGAACCCGCCGGGTCGGGAATCACCGTCGCGCGGACCCGACCGGAAACCACCCTCACGACGGTCACCGCCACGGAAACCGCCGTCACGACGGTCGTCGCTACGGAAGCCACCCTCACGACGGTCGCCACCGCCGAAACCACCGGGACGACGCTCACCGCCCGGGCCGCCCTCACGGCGGTCGCCACCGAAGCCACCTTCGCGGCGGTCGCCACCACGGAAACCACCCTCACGACGGTCACCACCACGGAAACCACCCTCGCGGGAGTCACCGCCACGGAAACCACCGGACCGGGAATCGCCGTCGCGCGGACCGGGCCGGAAACCACCGCGGTCACCACCACGCGAATCGTCACGCCGGTCCCCACCGCGGAAACCACCCGACCGCGAATCACCGTCCCGACGGAAACCACCGGGACGCGAATCACCATCGCGCGGACCCGACCGGAAACCACCCTCACGACGGTCACCGCCACGGAAACCACCCTCGCGGGAGTCACCGCCACGGAAGCCCCCGTCGCGGGAGTCGGAGTCCCGACGGAAACCACCGGGCCGAGCATCGCCGGTACGGGAACCAGATCGGAAACCTTCCCCACGACGATCACCGCCACGGAAGCCGCCCTGCGAAGCACTGCGGTCGTCACGGTCACCCCGGTACGGCGGACGGTCGTCACGGCGTGGGCCGGCGTCCCGCCCCTGGGGTCGGTCCGAACGGTCTTCGTATCGGCGCGGACGATCTCCGCCCTGCGATCCTGAACTCACAGGTACATCCTTCCTGATTGCGTCACCGACGACGCTACGCAGTCGAGGGCCGACCCGGATGGGGCGGCCCTCGACTGAAAGATTGTCCGGCGGTGTCCTACTCTCCCACACCCTCCCGAGTGCAGTACCATCGGCGCTGGAGGGCTTAGCTTCCGGGTTCGGAATGTAACCGGGCGTTTCCCCTCCGCCATGACCGCCGTAACCTTATGAACATATCAAACAACACACACACCCACACCGTGGGGGGTTGCCGATCATTTGTTCAGAGTTGCACAGTGGACGCGTAGCAGCTTCGTAGTCAAGTCCTCGGCCTATTAGTACCGGTCAACTGAACCCGTTACCGAGCTTACATTTCCGGCCTATCAACCCAGTCGTCTAGCTGGGGGCCTTACCCCCACAACGTGGGGTGGGATACCTCATCTTGAAGCAGGCTTCCCGCTTAGATGCTTTCAGCGGTTATCCCTTCCGAACGTAGCTAACCAGCCGTGCCCCTGGCGGGACAACTGGCACACCAGAGGTTCGTCCGTCCCGGTCCTCTCGTACTAGGGACAGCCCTTCTCAAGTATCCTACGCGCACGGCGGATAGGGACCGAACTGTCTCACGACGTTCTAAACCCAGCTCGCGTACCGCTTTAATGGGCGAACAGCCCAACCCTTGGGACCTGCTACAGCCCCAGGATGCGACGAGCCGACATCGAGGTGCCAAACCATCCCGTCGATATGGACTCTTGGGGAAGATCAGCCTGTTATCCCCGGGGTACCTTTTATCCGTTGAGCGACACCGCTTCCACACGCAAGTGCCGGATCACTAGTCCCGACTTTCGTCCCTGCTCGACCTGTCAGTCTCACAGTCAAGCTCCCTTGTGTACTTGCACTCAACACCTGATTGCCAACCAGGCTGAGGGAACCTTTGGGCGCCTCCGTTACCCTTTAGGAGGCAACCGCCCCAGTTAAACTACCCACCAGACACTGTCCCTGAACCGGATAACGGTCCGAAGTTAGATACCCAAATCAACCAGAGTGGTATTTCAAGATTGCCTCCACCCATACTGGCGTACAGGTTTCACCGGCTCCCACCTATCCTACACAAGCCCATTCAGATACCAATGTCAAGCTATAGTAAAGGTCCCGGGGTCTTTCCGTCCTGCCGCGCGTAACGAGCATCTTTACTCGTACTGCAATTTCGCCGGGCCTGTGGTTGAGACAGTGGGGAAGTCGTTACGCCATTCGTGCAGGTCGGAACTTACCCGACAAGGAATTTCGCTACCTTAGGATGGTTATAGTTACCACCGCCGTTTACTGGCGCTTAAGTTCTCCGCCTCGCCCTTACGGGCTAACAGGTCCCCTTAACGTTCCAGCACCGGGCAGGCGTCAGTCCATATACATCGAATTACTTCTTCGCATGGACCTGTGTTTTTAGTAAACAGTCGCTTCCCCCTGCTCTCTGCGGCCATACAACGCTCCACCCGCACGGGGCTTCACGTCTCCGGCCCCCCTTCTCCCTAAGTTACGGGGGCAATTTGCCGAGTTCCTTAACCACAGTTCGCCCGATCGCCTCGGTATTCTCTACCTGACCACCTGTGTCGGTTTGGGGTACGGGCCGCTCAGAACTCGCTAGAGGCTTTTCTCGGCAGCATAGGATCACTGACTTCACCTGAATCGGCTCGGCATCACGTCTCAGCCCCATGACATGCGGATTTGCCTACATGTCGGCCTACACGCTTACCCCGGCACAACCACCGGCCGGGCTCAGCTACCTTCCTGCGTCACCCCATCGCTTGACTACTACCCACCAGGTTCCCAGCCTCCCCCACATCAATCCGAAGACATCAGCAAGTTCAGGTGGTTAGCACAGCAAGGTTCATCACGGGCGCTCCTTCGCGGGTACGGGAATATCAACCCGTTGTCCATCGACTACGCCTCTCGGCCTCGCCTTAGGTCCCGACTCACCCAGGGCGGATTAGCCTGGCCCTGGAACCCTTGGTCATCCGGCGGAAGGGTTTCTCACCCTTCTTTCGCTACTCATGCCTGCATTCTCACTCGTGCCGCGTCCACAACTAGGTCACCCCGCTGCTTCACCCCCGGCACGACGCTCCCCTACCCATCCACACACCTGCACCAGACACCAAAATGCCTGACGAAGTATCATGTGAATGCCACAGCTTCGGCGGTGTGCTTGAGCCCCGCTACATTGTCGGCGCGGAACCACTTGACCAGTGAGCTATTACGCACTCTTTAAAGGATGGCTGCTTCTAAGCCAACCTCCTGGTTGTCTATGCGACCCCACATCCTTTTCCACTTAGCACACGCTTAGGGGCCTTAGCTGGTGATCTGGGCTGTTTCCCTCTCGACTACGAAGCTTATCCCCCGCAGTCTCACTGCCGCGCTCTCACTTACCGGCATTCGGAGTTTGGCTGATTTCGGTAAGCTTGTAGGCCCCCTAGACCATCCAGTGCTCTACCTCCGGCAAGAAACACACGACGCTGCACCTAAATGCATTTCGGGGAGAACCAGCTATCACGGAGTTTGATTGGCCTTTCACCCCTAACCACAGATCATCCCCCAACTTTTCAACGTTGGTGGGTTCGGCCCTCCACGCGGTCTTACCCGCGCTTCAGCCTGCCCATGGCTAGATCACTCCGCTTCGGGTCTAGAACATGCGACTCACACGCCCTCTTCAGACTCGCTTTCGCTACGGCTACCCCACACGGGTTAACCTCGCCACATGCCACTAACTCGCAGGCTCATTCTTCAAAAGGCACGCCGTCACCCCGCAAGGCTCCGACGGATTGTAGGCGAACGGTTTCAGGTACTATTTCACTCCCCTCCCGGGGTACTTTTCACCATTCCCTCACGGTACTCGTCCGCTATCGGTCACCAGGAAGTATTTAGGCTTACCAGGTGGTCCTGGCAGATTCACGGCAGATTTCAGGAGTCCGCCGCTACTCGGGAACACCCACAGAAGATCAGCAACTTTCACCTACCGGACTCTCACCGCCTACGGTCAGCCATTCCAGACTGTTCGGCTAGCCACTGACTTGATAACTCCTCGAACAAGTGTCAGCCTGTTCAGCAGGGTCCCACAACCCCGACCACGCAACCCCTGACAGGTATCACACGCAACCGGTTTAGCCTCAATCCGCTTTCGCTCGCCACTACTCACGGAATCACTATTTGTTTT
>NZ_CP120861.1:4660000-5627500 GCF_029581435.1 Micromonospora sp. WMMD987
GCGGTCTCCCACCAGCACGCCCGGTTCCCTGCCGGCGTCACACACTACCCGGCCGGTTTCGCCCCACCAAATCGACCCCCCGGGCCGATCCGGGCACCGCCCGGTCCGCGCTTCGCGGGAGCAACCCCACGGAGTCGGAACCTTGCACCGCGCTCCGGCCTCCGAGGCATTCACCCCGGTTCGTCCGTTCCGCGCTGGCAGAGAGAAAGTTACGCGCCCGCCGAGTTGATCGTCAAATCCGGCGGGCGCGTCGCACGTCACACTCGTCCGCCACCACCGGAGCCGGGCCGGACACCCGTACGCCCGACGACGGCTCGGCCCAGGTCAGCCCCTGCCCGACCGACGACGGTTCGGCCCAGGGGCTGCCATCGCGCGACCGACGACGGCCCGACCCAGGCCGACCCAGGCAGGCAGTGGCGCGGGTCTCCACCCCGACGGCAGCGTTCCGCCGGATCGACCCGGAGGCCGGCCGAGAACGACCTACTACCGGGTCAGGGGCGCAGCTCGACCCCGGCGAAGGACCGCTTCCCCCGGCGGAGCACCAGGTAGCGACCATGCAGCAGGTCGGCCGGGTCGACGGTGGCGTCGACGTCGGTGACCCGGGTGTTGTTCACGTACGCGCCGCCCTCGGTGATCACCCGACGAGCCTCCTTCAGCCCGCCGACCAGCCCCGCGTCCCGGAGCAGCCCGGCCACGTCGGGGAGTTCGCCGGTGAGCACCACCAGACCGGCCTCGCTCAACGCGGCGCGCAGCGTCTCCGGGGCGAGCTCGTCGAGCGAGCCCCGGCCGAAGAGCGCCTGGCTGGCGGCGACGGCCTGCCGGGTCTCCTCCGCGCCGTGGACCAGGGTGGTGAGTTCCTCGGCGAGAGCCCGTTGGGCGCCCCGGGCCGCCGGCCGTTCCGCCGTCTCCTTCTCCAGCGCCTCCAGCTCCTCGCGGGAGCGGAAGCTGAAGTAGCGCAGGTAGCGGGTGACGTCCCGGTCGTCGGCGTTGACCCAGAACTGGTAGAAGGCGTACGGGCTGGTCATCTCCGGGTCGAGCCAGACCGCACCGCCCTCGGTCTTGCCGAACTTGGTGCCGTCGGAGCGGGTGACCAACGGGGTGGTGAACGCCTGCACCGGGCCGGCCCCCCGGCGACGGACGTAGTCGACACCGGCGGTGATGTTGCCCCACTGGTCGGAGCCGCCGTACTGGAGCTGACAGCCGTGCCGGCGGTGCAGCTCGAAGAAGTCGTTGGCCTGGAGGAGCTGGTAGCTGAACTCGGTGAAGCTGATCCCGGTCTCCAGCCGGGCCCGCACCACCTCGCGGGCCAGCATCTTGTTGACCGGGAAGTGCTTGCCGACGTCGCGCAGGAACTCGACCACCGACATCTCGCCGGTCCACTCCAGGTTGTTGACCAGTTGCGCCGCGTTCGCCCCGGTGTACGACACGAACGGCGCGAGCTGGTCACGGATGCGCTGCACCCAGCCGGCCACCACCTCGGGCGGGTTGAGGGTACGCTCCGCGCTCTCCTTCGGGTCGCCGATCTGACCGGTGGCCCCACCCACCAGCAGCAGCGGCCGGTGGCCGGCGAGTTGGAGCCGGCGGGCGGTGGTGACCTGCATCAGGTGGCCGACGTGCAGGCTGGGCGCGGTCGGGTCGAAGCCCACGTAGAAGGTGGCCGCCCCGCCGTCGAGCAGGTCGCGCAGCTCGTCGGGGCCGGTGGAGTCCTGGATCAGGCCGCGCCACCGCAGGTCTTCGGTCAGGGATTCCCGCCCGTGCGGGAGGTTGCTGTCGGTCACGGTCACCGATTCTCCCCCATCGCCGACCTGGGGCCGTACCGGGTTTGCCGGCCAGCGGCCCGACTAGGCTGGCCGGGCCGGTGCAGCGAGGAGGAGCAGCAGTGGAGATCCCGGAGATGACGGGCGGTCTGGTCGGCCTGTTGGGGCTGACGTTCGACGAGGCCAGCGGTGACCGGGTGGTGATCCGTTGGAAGGTCCGCCCGGAGCTGCACCAACCGGCCGGCATCCTGCACGGCGGTGTCTACTGCACGGTGGTGGAGACCGTCGGCAGCGTGGGCGGCACGCTGTGGCTCGGTGACCGGGGGTCCGTGGTCGGGGTGTCCAACCAGACGGACTTCCTGCGCGCGGTGCGCGAGGGTGAGCTGGTCGCGGTGGGCACGCCGGTGCACCGGGGGCGCAGCCAGCAGCTCTGGCAGGTGGAGATCACCGACGTCGAGGGCCGGCTGGTCTCCCGGGGCCAGGTCCGCCTGCAGAACCTCACCCGGGACTGACTCCGCGCGGCGACACAGCGATCCTGACCGGTTTGCCCGCTTAGTCGGCCGTACGCCGATATCGTCGCCTCGATGACCGCCGCCGTCCCCGTGCCCCCGTGAGGAAGCTCCTCGCCGCCACCCTCGGGGTGCTGTCGGCCATCGGTGGTTTCGTCGACATCGGCGACCTGGTGGCGGCGAGCCAGGCGGGGGCCCGGTTCGGCATGGCGCACGCCTGGGTGCTGGTGCTCGGGGTGGTCGGCATCTGCGCGTACGCGGAAATGGCCGGACGGATCGCGGCGGTCAGCGGCCGGGCGGTGTTCGACCTGGTCCGGGAGCGGTTGGGGCCGCGGGTCGCGCTGCTCAACCTGGCGGCGTCCTACCTGGTCACCGTGCTCACCCTGGCGGCCGAACTCGGCGGGGTGGCGCTGGCGCTGCAACTGGCCTCCCGGGTGAGTTACCTGCTGTGGGTGCCGGTCGCGGCGTTCGCGGTCTGGCTGGTGCTGTGGAGGATGCGCTTCCAGCTCATGGAGCGGGTGTTCGGGCTGGCCGGGCTGACCCTGCTGGTCTTCGCCGTGGCGCTGTTCTGGTTGCCGACCGACTGGGCGGCGCTGGCCCACGGCGCCCTGCGCCCCGACGCGGCCGGGCAGGGCTGGGGGGCGTACTGGTTCGTGGCGGTGGCGCTGTTCGCCTCCACGGTCAGCCCGTACGAGGTGTTCTTCTTCTCGTCGGGCGGGGTGGAGGAGAACTGGAGCGCGGTCGACCTCGCCGACGCCCGGTCGAGCGTGCTGATCGGCTTCCCGGTCGGCGGTCTGCTGGCGTTGTCGCTGGTCGCCACGGCCACCGTGGTCTTCCACCCGGGCGGGGTGTCGCTGTCGACCCTCGACCAGGTGGCCCAGCCGGTGGTGCTGGCGTTCGGCGGGGTGGGGCTGGCGGTCGCCGCGCTGGCGTTCTTCGCGGTGACCTTCGGGGCCGCGTTGGAGACCGGGCTGTCGGCGGCGTACGCGGCGGCGCAGTACTTCGGGTGGCAGTGGGGCAAACGGGTCAGTCCCCGGGAGGCCGCCCGGTTCCACAGCGTGCTGCTGGTCAGCGTGCTGGCCGCGACGCTGCTGCTGTCCACCGCCGTCGACCCGGTGCGGCTGACCGAGTACATGCTGGTGGCCAGCGCGGTGGTGCTGCCGTTGACCTACCTGCCGATCCTGGTCGTCGCCAACGACCGGACGTACCTGGGGGACGACGTGAACGGGCCGTGGCTCAACCTGCTCGGTGCGGTGTTCCTACTGGTGATCGTGGCGGCGTCGGTGGCCGCGGTCCCGTTGGCGGTCGGGACGGGGATGGGCCGGTGAGGATGCAGCTCGGCCGGCAACTGCTCGACCGGCAGATCGTGGACGCCGACGGGGTGCTGCTGGGCAAGGTCGACGACGTGGAGTTCGCCGTCGACGACCAGGGGCTGCCCTACGTGGCGTACCTGCTGACCGGGCAGGGCGCGCTCGGCCGGCGGATCGGCGGGCGGGTCGGGCGGCTGCTGGTGGCGCTCGCCGACCGGTTCACCGAGGAGGCGACGGGGCCGGTGCGGATTCCGTTCGGTCAGGTCGCCCGGATCGACAGCGCGGTCCGGCTGCACGTCCGCGCCGACACGTTGCCCCGCCCGCCGGTGGAGGTCTGGCTGCGGCGGCACCTGATCGACCGGATACCGGGAGCCGGCCGTGCGAGCGGGTGAGCTGCTCGGCCGGGCCGCGTACGACCTGCACGGCCGGCGGCTGGGCCGGGTGGTGGACGTGGTGGTGCGGGGCGACTTTCCGGACGGCCGGCTGCGGCTCACCGACGTGCTGGTGACCGCCCACTGGTGGAGCCGGGTGTGGGGGCGGCTGATCGGGGCGCAACGGCACCCGTCCGGCCCCTGGTTGATCCGGGTGTCGGCGCGGGCGGTGAGCCGGGACACCCGCCAGTTCCCCGCCGACCAGATCCAGCTCCTGCCCCCGGTGCCGGGCTTCCCGTTCGGGCAGCCGTCCCTGACGGACCGGGCACCCGACGCCGGCCGGGGCCGGGAGACGCCGCCCGGGGAGGCGGGGCCGCACGGCCGGGAGGAGACGAGCGGCTGACCCGGTCAGGCGTGGGCTTCGTCGCGGACGGGTTCCTGCTCGTCGGCGGGGGGCGCGGTCGGGGCGTGGTGCAGCCGGATCTGGGTGATGGCGCGCTGGTCGACGTCGGTGACGGTGATCTCCCAGTCGTCGATGGTGACGCTCTCCCCCGCCACCGTGGGGATGTGTCCGAGGCAGGACAGCACCATCCCGGCGACGGTGGTGTAGTCACCGGCCGGCCGGTTGGGCACCTCGACGCCGATGTCGGTCAGGTCGTGCACGGGAAAGGTGCCGGGCAGCACCAGCGAACCGTCGGCCTCGGTCCGCACCGAGCGGACGTCCCGGTCCGTCTCGTCGTAGATCTCCCCGACGATCTCCTCCAGGATGTCCTCCAGGGTGACGATCCCGTCGACCGCTCCCCGCTCGTCCACCACCAGGGCGATGTGCTGCCGCTCCGCCTTGAACTGGCGCAGCGCGTCCACCACCGGCAGCGAGTCGGGCAGCAGCATCGGCGGCCGGGCGCAGTCGTCGACCGACCGGTCGTCCGGCACCCCCACCAGGTCCCGCAGGTGGATCACGCCGACCGCGTCGTCCAGGCCGCCGTGGCGGACCACCGGTGCCCGGGAGTGGCCGGTGGCGGCCAGCAGCAGCCGGGCGGCCTCCGCGGTGGTCCCGCTGTCGAGCGTGAAGACCTGCAACCGGGGTACGAGCACCGCCCGCAGCTGCCGGTCGGCGATCTCCACCGCGCCGGCGATGATGGTGCGTTGTTCCTTGGTGAAGCCGTGGTTACCGGCGACGATGTCCCGCAGCTCGTCCGGGCCGATCTCGTCGGGCTGGTGCTTCGGGTCGACCCCGGCGAGCCGGACCACCAGGTCGCTGGTGGCACCGAGCAGCCACACCGCCGGCCGGGTGAAGCTGGACAGGATGTCGAGCGGGCGGGCCACCAGCAGCGCCCACCGCTCGGCGCGCTGCATCGCGATCCGCTTGGGGGCCAGCTCGCCGAAGACCAGGGTGACGAAGGTCAGCACCAGGGTGACCAGCACGATGGCCACCGTCTCGGCGGCCCCACCGAGGAAGCCGAGCAGCGGCACCAGTGGCCTGGCCAGGGAGACCGCCGCGGCGGCCGAGGCGAGGAACCCGGCCAGGGTGATGCCGATCTGGATGGTGGCGAGGAACCGGTTCGGGTCCTTGGCCAGCCGGGCGAGCACCCGACCGGCCCGACTGGTGCGCTCCAGCCGCTGCACCTGGCTGTCCCGCAGCGACACCAGCGCCATCTCGCTCCCCGCGAAGATCGCGTTGAGCACGACCAGGACTCCGACCAGGGCCAACTGGCTCCAGTAGCTCTGCACGCCCGGCACTCTCCCTCAGGCGGTGGGCGACGGCGACACCGCCGACGCCGCCGGACGGAGGACCCGTCCGGCGTAGCCCAGTCTGTGCCCCACCGCGCGGTCCGCGAACCCTCCCCACGGTCACGATCAGCCGCTGCCGGTGGCCGGGGGCAGGTCGAGGACGTACGTGTCGCCGTCGGGGCGGAAGCCCAGCCGGTGGTAGTAGGGGGTGACCATGCCGGGCGGGCTGACCACCCGGCGGAACCCCCGGTCGGTGAAGAGGCTGCTGCGGCGGTAGACGAACTCGCCGGGGGTGAGGTCACGGAACCGCGGGGTGACGTAGTCCAGGTCGATCTGGGCGGTCCCGCCCGGCTCGGCGTGCGACAGCACCACCCCGACCACCTCGTCGGCCCGCAGCACCAGGAACGCCGACCGGTCCGTGCCGGCCGGCGGCGGACGGAAAGCGGGGTTGAACCGGGCGATGTCGGCGGCGTGCACCCGCAGCGTGTGGGCCAGGAACTGGTCGTCCACGCCCACCTCGACCACCTGGTAGGTCTGCTCGTCGTGCCGGGTGGCCAGCATCGACCGCAGGTACCACACGTTGATCACGGCGAGCACCACGTTCAGGCCGACCATCGGCCAGACCTGCACGGCCGCGTTGTAGCCGATCAGGATCAGGCAGCCGACCAGGTTGAGGGCGCGCAGCCGCAGCAGGCGCGTCTGTAGCAGCGACCAGACCAGCAGCGCGGAGCCGGCCCAGCCGAGGAGTTCCAGCCAGTTCACCCCGCGAGACTAGTGCTTGCCCTGGTCAGCCGGGGCCGCGGGCAACTCCAGCAGCCACTCCTCGACCTGCCGGCTCCGGCTCTCGGCGTACCCCGAGTCCTCGCCGACGACGACGAAGCCGCACTTGCGCAGCACCGCCAGGGAGGCCCGGTTGTCCTTCGCGGCGCGGGCGCGCACCGGCCGCTGCGGCAGCTCGCGCAGCAGCGCCGACAGCGCGGCGGTGGCGTACCCGCGCCCCCAGCGGCGCGGGTCGATCCAGTAGCTGACCTCGGTGTGTCCGCCCACCGGGAAGGCCGCCACCCGCCCGACCACCGTCCCGTCGACGACCACCGTGCGGTTGACGATCCGGGGGTCGGCGCGGATCCGCGCCCAGTGCGCGTCGAAGGCGGCCCGGTCGGTCGGGTCGGCCGGGCCGAAGGCGGCCATCCAGGCCGCCTCCGGGTCCTGCTCGTGGGCGAAGAAGTGCGGCAGGTCGTCGTCGCGCACCGGGCGCAGGAGCAGGTCGGCGGTCACCGCCGGAGGATACGCAGCCGACGCCGCCGACCCCGGGACCTGTGGCCCGGACGGCGTACCGTCCGGCCCTGCCGGTGGTCCGCCGGAGGTTGCTACCAACGAGGGGACAGGCCCGACCGGCGACAGGAGGCAGCGCCATGACCGCGATCGTCAACCCGACCGGACCCGCCCCGCTCGGACCGCCGCCGGTGCCCCCTGCCCCGCTGGAGGCGGACCGGCCGACGGCGACCGGACCGACGGCGGCCGGACCGACGGCGACCGGGCCGACGGTGACCGGACCGGTGGGGCCGGTGTTGACGCTGCCGGGTGCGGCGGACGCCGCGCTGGTGCCGGTGACCCGCGACGGCCGGGCCGTGGGGGCGTTCGTGCTGGCCGACGGGCGGGTCCGGTACCGGGCGCTGCCCGCCCCGGACCGGGTGCTCGCCGCAGCGGCCGGCGTCACCGTCGTCGCCCTGGTCACCGCCGGGGTAGCGGCGGTGACGCGACGCCGGCCACCGGCGATCGGCGCGGTGACCATGGGGCCGGGCGGCTGGGTCAGCCTGCGCGGCGCGCGGGTGCCCGCGCTGCGGCCGGCGACGCCCCGGCCATGGTGGGCGCGGCTGCTGCGCGCCCAGCGACTCGTCGTGCGGCGCTGACCGGCCGCCGGGGGTCTTTGGTCCCGGGCGGGGATGGTCCTGCGCCTCTGCCCGGGAGCGCCCGGCCCGATGAGGCTGATGGTGCAGGAGCGACACCCCGGCGACCCAGGCCGCCGGACCCGACCAGCGCGGAAGGACCGATCATGACCGGCACCGCACATCTCGACCCGTGGCGCGGCTTCACCGGCGACGCCTGGCGGGACACCGTCGACGTGGCCGCCTTCGTCCGGGACAACCACGAGCCGTACACCGGGGACGCGTCGTTCCTCACCGGGCCGACCTGCCGCACCCTGGAGGTCTGGGGCACGCTGCGGGCGATGTTCGTCGAGGAGCGCCGCCGCGGCGTGTACGACGTCGACGCCGCCACCCCGTCCACCATCACCGCGCACGCCCCCGGGTACATCGACCGGGAGCGGGAGCTGATCGTCGGGTTGCAGACCGACGCGCCGCTGCGTCGGGCGATCATGCCGGCCGGCGGGCTACGGATGGTGGAGACCGCGTTGCAGGCGTACGGCTTCGCCGCCGACCCGCAGGTGCACCGGATCTTCACCACGTACCGCAGGACACACAACGACGCGGTGTTCGACGCGTACCCGGCCGACGTGCTCGCCGCCCGCCGCTCGCACGTCATCACCGGGCTGCCCGACGCGTACGGGCGGGGGCGGATCATCGGCGACTACCGGCGGGTGGCGCTGTACGGGGTGGACCGGCTGGTCGCCGAGCGCAGAGCGCTCAAGGCGGCGCTGGACGACCGGCCGTCGACCGACGAGGTGATCCGGGACCGGGAGGAGCTGGCCGAGCAGATCCGGGCGCTCGGCGAGCTGGCGCAGATGGCCGCCGGGTACGGCTACGACATCTCCGGGCCGGCGACCACCGGCCGGGAGGCGATCCAGTGGCTCTACTTCGCCTACCTGGCCGCCACCAAGGAGCAGAACGGCGCGGCGATGTCGCTGGGGCGTACCGCCGGGTTCGTCGACGTCTACCTGCGGCGGGACCTGGCCGAGGGACGGCTGACCGAGATGGACGCCCAGGAGCTGGTCGACGACTTCGTGATCAAGCTGCGGATCGTCCGGTTCCTGCGCACCCCCGAGTACGACCAGCTCTTCTCCGGCGACCCGACCTGGGTCACCGAGGCGCTGGGCGGGATGGGCGTCGACGGTCGACCGCTGGTCACCCGGACCAGCTTCCGCTACCTCCAGACCCTCTACAACCTCGGTCCCGCGCCGGAGCCGAACCTGACGGTGCTCTGGTCGCCCCGGCTGCCGGTCGGGTTCAAGCGGTTCTGCGCCCAGGTGTCGCTGGACACCAGCGCCATCCAGTACGAGAACGACGACCTGATCCGCCCGGCGTACGACGACGACACGGCGATCGCCTGCTGCGTGTCGGCGATGCGGGTGGGCCGGGACATGCAGTTCTTCGGCGCGCGGGCCAACCTCGCCAAGGCGCTGCTGTACGCGATCAACGGCGGGCGCGACGAGATCACCGGCGAGCAGGTCGCCCCGGTCACCGCCCCGGTCGGCGGGGAGACCCTCGACTACGCGGAGGTGCTGGCGGCGTACGAGCGCACCCTGGACTGGCTGGCCGAGACGTACGTGGACGCGTTGAACGTGATCCACCACCAGCACGACCGGTACGCCTACGAGCGGCTGGAGATGGCCCTGCACGACCACCCGGTGCGCCGGTTCATGGCCACCGGCATCGCCGGGCTGTCGGTGGCGGTGGACAGTCTCGCGGCGATCCGCTACGGCCGGGTGAAGGTGCTGCGCGACGACACCGGCCTGGCGATCGACTACGTGGTCGAGGGGGAACCGCCGACGTACGGCAACAACGACGAGCGGGCCGACGCCATCGCGGTGTGGCTGACCGAGACGTTCGCCGCGAAGCTGCGCCGGCAGCGCACCTACCGCGACGCGGAGCTGACCATGTCGGTGCTGACCATCACCTCCAACGTGGTGTACGGCAGGCACACCGGCAACACCCCGGACGGCAGGCGGGCCGGTGAGCCGTTCGCCCCGGGCGCGAACCCGATGAACGGCCGGGACACCCACGGGCTGGTGGCCGCCGCGCTGTCGGTGGCGAAGCTGCCGTACGACGCGGCCCGCGACGGCATCTCGCTGACCTCGACGGTGACCCCGGACGGGTTGGGCCACACCCGCGACGAGCGGATCGACAACCTGGCCGGGGTGCTGGACGGCTACACCGACGCCGGTGGCTTCCACCTCAACGTCAACGTGCTGGACCGGGCCACCCTGGTCGACGCGATGGCGCACCCGGAGCGCTACCCGCAGCTCACCGTGCGGGTCTCCGGGTACGCGGTGAACTTCGTCCGGCTCACCCGGGAGCAGCAGGAGGACGTGGTGTCCCGGACCTTCCACGGGTCGCTGTGAACGTCCGGCCCGAGCACGCCGTCGCCACCGCCACCGGGCGGGGCGACGGCGTGCCGACCGGGGCGGTGCACTCGTGGGACGTGTCGGTCGGGGTGGACGGGCCGGGCACCCGGTTCGTGGCCTTCCTCGCCGGCTGCCCGCTGCGCTGCCGGTACTGCCACAGCCCGGACACCTGGTACCGGCGCAGCGGCCGGCACCGCACGGTCGACGAGCTGATGGCGGAGGTCGAGCCGTACCGGCGGTTCATCGCGGTGGCCGGGGGCGGGGTGACGCTCAGCGGCGGCGAGCCGCTGATGCAGCCCCGGTTCACCGGCGAGGTGCTGCGCCGCTGCCACGACCTGGGCCTGCACACCGCGCTGGACACCTCCGGTTTCCTCGGCGTCCGCGCCGACGACGCCCTGCTCGACGCCACCGACCTGGTGCTGCTGGACGTCAAGTCGTGGGATCCGGCGACGTACCGCCGGGTCACCCGGACCGGGTCGGTGACCCCGACGCTGCGCTTCGGCCGCCGGCTCGCCGACCGGGGCATCCCGATCTGGGTACGGTTCGTGCTGGTGCCCGGGCTCACCGACGCCGAGGAGAACGTGGCCGGGATCGCCGACTTCGCCGCCGGGCTGGACACCGTGCAGCGGGTCGAGGTGCTGCCGTTCCACCGCCTCGGCGCGCACAAGTACGCCGAGCTGGGGCTCACCCTCCCCCTCGCGCGGACGGAACCGCCCACCCCGGAGCTGGTGGCCCGGGTCCGGGGCCAGTTCGCCGCACGCGGCCTGACCGTCACCTGACGCCGGCCACCGGACGGGCGAAGCCGGTCAGCCCTGCTCGTCCTCGTCGGCCGACGGCCTGGGCCGACGGTGTTCCCGGATGTACGCCTCGACATCGGACCGCAGCCACACCGAGCCGCCGATCAGCTTCTGGAACGGCGCGGGGAACTTGGGCAGCAGGATGAGCTGCCGGAATCGGGACCTGCTCACGCCCAGCATCTGCTGGATCTCAGCGGCTCCGACGAGCGGACCCGGAACTTCTTCCTCGCCCATGACCCCGAAGGTATGCACAGTGAGTCCTACCCTTCAGGGCCTGCCTTATACAGGCCGCCCTAGAGGGCCTGCCCTAGTTGACAGGGGTATTACCGGCGGTGTGGAATCGGTGACGCGGTACCCCCGCCCTGGTGGAGCTGGGCTCGGCGGGGCGGGGTGCCGCGACGACCCGACACCCCCGGAGGCGGAATGTGTGGACACCGCGAGCTGCCGTACCTGATCGCGTCGGCCTGGCGCTGCCTGGACCACCACCGCGACCGACGGTGCGAGAAGTGCACCGCGACCGGCTTCTGCCCGGTGGTGGAGGCCGCGCGCACCCGGATCCGGGCGTGGCGGCGGTACCGCGGCGTGTTCGGTCGGCGATGAGCGCGCCCCTGCCGAGGGCGGGCGACCTGCTCCTGCTGACCCGGGCGGCCAGCGTCCAGTTCGTCAGGCCGGTCCGGTTCCGGGTGATCCGGGTGCTCGACTGGCCGACGTACGACGGCTGGGTCTGGCTCGACGGCTACCGGCTCGACGACAAGGGCGACGCGGTGGCCCGCCGGTCGGTCTTCGTTCAGCCGGCCGGGCTGGTCATCCCCCCGCGCACCGCCCCGACGACGACGCAGCGCCCCACGCCGACACCGCCGGGTGCCGCGACCCGGGCGCGGGTGTCGCCGCCCGTCCGGGTCAGCTCGCCGCCGAGGTCGGGTAGCCGTACAGGTCGAGCAGCCGCCCCCGGGACGCCTGGAGCCGGTCCACCACCACGGCCATGAACCGGGTGGTGAGCTGCCGGCCCAGGGCGTCGTCGGACTCCATCAACCGGCGCACCCCCTCGGCGGTGAACTCCACGGTCGGCGTCCGCCGGACGGCCACCGCCCCGAACTGCCAGCGGTACGGCGGGAACAGCCACGACCAGCCCAGCACCCCACCGGCCCCGATCGACTCGATGCCCACGTCGCCGCGCGCGGGGACCGGGAAGTCCAGCGCCACCTCACCGCCCCGGACCAGCCAGAACCGTTCCGCCGGCTGACCGGCTCGGAACAGCCGGTGCCCGGGGTGCCAGACCACCGGCCGGGCGTACCCGGTCAGCCGGGGCAGCCACTGCGCCGGCAGGCCGGCGAGAAAGGGGTGCTCGGTGAGCATCTCCAGGGGGGTCATCGGGGCGCCCTTCGTCCGCAAGCTCCTCGTCGGTCGTCCTCACCTCCATGACACTCCGGTCGGCGGCGACGCGGCAGGGCCGTTGGTCCCGGACCTGCGGGCGGCGGCACGCCCGGCCGGGTCACCTGCCGGCGCAGACGGGCCGACACGTCGACAATGGGCTGAGCCGACCCAGGGAGAACCGCTGATGAACCGACCGGTAGTGGTGGGCGTGGACGGCTCACCGACCAGCCTGGCCGCCGCGGAACAGGCCGCCCACGCGGCGGTGCTGCGCGGCGTACCCCTGCACCTGGTGCACGGCTACCTGCACCCGCTCGGCTACGGCGTGCCGCTGAACCCGTACGACCTGGGGGTGCCGGCGCCGTCGGAGGAGGCGCAGGGGATGTTGGAGCGGACCGCCGCCGAGCTGACCGACCGGTGGACGGGGCTGGCGGTGCAGGTACGCCAGGTCGCCGGTGGGCCGGGCGCGACGCTGGTCGAGGAGTCCCGCCGGGCCGATCTGGTGGTGGTGGGCAGTCGGGGTCTCGGCGGTTTCGTCGGGCTGCTGCTCGGCTCGGTCGGCGCGCAGGTCGCCGCGCACGCGCACTGCCCGGTGCTGGTGGTCCGGCCGGAGGCGCAGCCGATCGCGATGGACGGCCCGGTGCTGGTGGGCGTGGACGGCTCACCGGCCGCCGGGGTGGCCGCCGACCAGGCCGCCGCCGAGGCCGTCCGGCGGGGCGTGCCGCTGGTGCTGGTGCACATCGGCCCCGCCCCGCAGGACCGGGAGGTGCCGGACGAGGTGGCGGAGGCCGACGCCGCGTACCAGGCGCACGCGGTACGGCTGCTCGCCGAGGCGTCCGCAGCCGTGCGCGCCGACCACCCGGACGTCGTGCTGCGGGAGCATCCGGTCCGGGCGGTCGGGGTGGCGCAGGGTCTGATCGAGGCGAGCGGCACGGCGTCGGTGCTGGTCGTCGGCACCCGGGGCCGGGGCGGCTTCACCGGGATGCTGCTCGGCTCGGTCAGCCAGGCGGTGGTGCAGCACGCGCACTGCCCGGTGCTGGTGGCCCACCCGTACCGGTGAGCGGTCGCCCGGCCCGCCGGCCGGGGACGCCGGGCGGGTCAGTCCTCCCGACCGCCGCCGAGGAGTTCGGCGAAGTCGGCGGTGAGGGCGAACGGGTCGGCCGGGCCGGTCGCCGGTGGCCGGCGGTCGACCTGCTCGGCCAGCTCCCGGCCGGCACGGTCGATCCGCGCCCGCAGCGCCCCCTCGGCGGTGCCGCCGGACCAGTCCTCCGGCGCGGCGAAGACCGACGTCGGCAGCACCACCGCGCGCAGGTAGCCGAACATCGGCCGGACGGCGTGCTCCAGGGCCAGCGAGTGCCGGGCGGTGCCGCCGGTCGCGCCGATCAGCACCGGCCGGTCGACCAGCGCCTGGGCGTCCACCACGTCGAAGAAGGACTTGAACAGCCCGTTGTACGACGCGTTGAAGATCGGCGTGACGGCGACGATGCCGTCGGCGCCGGTCACCGCGTCGAGGGCGGCCCGCAGGTCGGTCGACGGGAAGCCGGTGAGCAGGTTGTTCACCACGTCGTGGGCGTGGTCGCGCAGCTCGACCACCCGCAGTTCCACCTCGTCGCCGCGCCGGACCAGCTCGTCGCGGGCCGCCGCGGCGAGCTGGTCGGCGAGCAGTCGGGTGGACGACGGCTGGCTCAGTCCCGCCGACACCACGGCCAGGGTGCGCCGGGTCATCGGACCCCCTCCGCCCCGGCGGCGGCCAGGTCACCGGAGTCGGCCCCGTCGGCCAGGTCACCGGTGTCACCCGTCGTGGCCGACGCGGCGGCGTCGCGGGCGGCGACCAGCGAGGCGTGGGTGGGCGCGACCGGCACGTGCGCCGGACGCAGCGCGTCGAACTCCCGGCGCAGCACGGGTACGACCTCCTCGCCGAGCAGGTCGAGCTGCTCCAGCACCGTCTTCAGGGGCAGCCCCGCGTGGTCGAGCAGGAACAGCTGCCGCTGGTAGTCGCCGACGTACTCCCGGAAACCGAGGGTGCGGTCGATGACCTGCTGCGGGCTGCCCACGGTCAGCGGGGTCTGCCGGGTGAACTCCTCCAGCGACGGCCCGTGCCCGTAGACCGGCGCGTTGTCGAAGTACGGCCGGAACTCGCGCACCGCGTCCTGCGAGTTGCGCCGCATGAACACCTGCCCGCCGAGCCCGACGATGGCCTGCTCGGGCGAGCCGTGGCCGTAGTGGGCGAAGCGCTGCCGGTAGAGGCCGACCATCCGCTGGGTGTGCTCCTTGGGCCAGAAGATGTGGTTGGCGAAGAAGCCGTCACCGTAGAACGCGGCCTGCTCGGCGATCTCCGGGCTACGGATCGAGCCGTGCCAGACGAACGGCGGCACGTCGTCGAGCGGGCGCGGGGTCGAGGTGAACGACTGCAACGGGGTACGGAACTTGCCCTGCCAGTCGACCACGTCCTCGCGCCACAGCCGGTGCAGCAGCTCGTAGTTCTCGATGGCGAGCCGGATGCCGTTGCGGATGTCCTGCCCGAACCACGGGTAGACCGGCCCGGTGTTGCCGCGCCCCATCATCAGGTCCACCCGGCCGTCGGCCAGGTGCTGGAGCATGGCGTAGTCCTCGGCGATCTTCACCGGGTCGTTGGTGGTGATCAGCGTGGTCGAGGTGGACAGCAGCAGCCGCTCGGTGCGGGCCGCGATGTGCCCCAGCATGGTGGTCGGCGAGGAGGGGACGAACGGGCGGTTGTGGTGCTCGCCGGTGGCGAAGACGTCCAGACCGACCTCTTCGGCCTTGAGGGCGATGGTCACCATCGCCTTGATCCGCTCGTGCTCGGTCGGCTCCCGTCCGGTGGTCGGGTCGACCGTGACATCGCCGACGGTGAAGACTCCGAACTGCATGACCAGCTCCTCGCGTCTGAGATGCCGGGACCGTTCGTGGTACCCGGACGTCGCGCACAACCTATTTGACGCGTCAACTATTCCGCCGGCAGCAGGTCCCGGGGTGGTGCCGGTCACCCCACCGAAGGCCGACCCGACGACCCCTCGTCCTCCCTGCCGGCATTCTCCCTGCCGACGTCCTGCCTGCCGACGTCCTCCCTGGTGACGTCCTCCCTGCCTGCATTCTCCTTGGCGACGTCCTTCCTGCCGATGCTCTCCCCCGCCGGCCCGGACCCGCCCGACGACGGCGTGTCAGGGGACGGGGCGGCCGACGGCGGGCCGGGGTGCGGCGGGCCGTAGCGGGCCGGATCAGCCGGCGGCCACGGCCGCGCCGGGGGCGGGGTCGGTCGGCGACGGCCGAACTGCCACGCCGCCACGACGATCGCTGCCAGCACCACCAGCACCACCAGCGGAACGGCCACGCAGGCCAGCCGACCGGCCAGCACGCCGGCCTCGTGTGCGTCCATTTCCGCCACCTCCACGATCGCAACGAGCGCGCATGCTAGCTGATCCCCCCGGCGACGGACGCCCCGCCCGACGCCGGGCGGCTCCGTCGGCGGGGCACGTGCCGGCGGTAGGTGCTGACCGTCGGGTCGCCGGTGACCCAGAAGCGCCACGGCACGTCGTGTGCGGCGGCCACCCCGACCCGGGGGCCGGTGGAGACGTCCGCCCGGGAGACCGGGCGGGTCGGCGGGCTCAGCAGCAGCGGGCCACTGCCGTCGAGCACGCAGGTGCCGTTCGCCGACGCGCTGACGTCGAGCGTCACGGCCAGCCGGGCCGGACCCCGGGCCAGGTCCCGGTCGGCGACGTCGCCCCGTCGGGCGCGGGCCGCCGGCAGCCCGTCGACCACCTCGCCGGCCCGCAGCAGGACCGCCGCCGCCTCGCCGTCACGGCCACAGACGATGTTGAGACACCAGTGCATGCCGAACACGAAGTACGTGTAGGCGTACCCGGCCGGGCCGAACATCACCCTGGTCCGGGGGGTGGGTCCGCGGTGGGCGTGCGACGCCGGGTCCTCGCCGGTGCCGGCGTACGCCTCGACCTCGGTCAGCCTGATCCGGACGCCACCGGCGGCGAGCTCCCAGCCGAGCAGGGTGCGCGCCGTCGCGGCGACCTCGGCGGCGGGAGCGTGCAGCCACGGGTAGTCCACGGCTCCAGGTAACGCCACCTCAGGAAGATCGGCAAACCGACGACACCTTTTGAACGTTTCGTTGACAACGCTTCGTTGATGAATTGGGATGAGGGTATGAGCGACGTCTTCACCGCACCCGACGCGAGCCGCGCCCGGGCCGAACGGACCTACGCCGCGCTGCACCGGCTCAGCGAGCGGCACGCCGACACCGACACCCGACGCCGCCGGCACACCAACCCGCACCTCGCCGACCCGTGGGAGGCCGTCTGCGTGGTCACCGCGCTCGCCGCCGGCGGAATCGTCCCCGACACCGACGAGGAACCTGTCGACGACGCCGACCTCACTGCCGCGCTGACCCTGCTACCACACCTGCGGGCCGAACTCGACGCGCTGGAGGCGGGCCTACTGACGACCGCACGCGCCCGGGGGCTCACCTGGCAGGCGATCAGCCACGGACTCGGCCTGGGAAGCGCGCAGGCCGCCCGACAGCGCTACGAACGCCTGGCCACCCGGACCGCCTGACCTCCCCCACGCCGACGACGCCCGCCGCCCAGAAGGTTACCTAAAGTAGTTAACCGGCCGCCGCCACCTTTCCCCCTGCGACGCTTTGCTCTGCTGCCCTCAACACGCCAGGAACCCGGAGTAACGACCACAGTTCGAAGAGTCGCCTCAGCCTCAGCGAAAGCCGCAGGTCAAGCGGGTGGCGCGAAAGGGGCAGCAGAGCAAAGGGGGGCGAAGGTATGAAGGCGTGCGGGCGGAGGGACAACTGAACGTAATCAGACCAAGATAATCACTTAACGTAATCCCCAACCGTCCGCCGTCGGCGATGCGGCGACAAGGTCAGGTCGACCGAACGGCCGGAGCGAGCTGGTTCGGTGCGACGTGGCCGACCACCGCCGCACCGGGAGCACACCATGACCAGCGAGGAGACGCTGGCGTATGCAACGCCGCGATCCGGACCGCGCCGCGATGGACAGGACAGGTCGCGCGGGGTCGGAGCCGGACCGCACAGAGTCAGAGCCGGGACACGCAGGGTCGGAGCCGGGACACGCAGGGTCGGAGCCGGGACACGCAGGGTCGCCCGCGCCCCGGATCACGGGACGACAGGACGACCGGCGCGCGTCAGCTCAGCGGGGTACGACCCGCTCGGCGGCCCACTCCCGCCAGCCGGTGAGCTGGTCCGCCGCGGCGGCGAGCTGGTCGGCGACCGGGCCGGGGCCGGTGGAGCCGGGGGTGATCCGGGCGGCCAGCGCCGACCGGACCGACAGCACGTCACGCACCGACGGGTCGAGGTGCTCGCTGACCGCCGCCAGGTCGGTGTCGGAGACCTCGTCGAGGGCGCAGTCGCGGGCCGCGCAGAGCGCCACCAGCTTGCCGGTGATCTCGTGCGCGTCGCGGAACGGCACGTTACGCCGGACCAGCCAGTCGGCGACCTCGGTGGCGAGCGAGAAGCCCACCGGGGCGGCGGCGACCAGGCGGTCCACCCGGACGGTCATCGTGGAGATCATCCCGGCCAGGGCCGGGAGCAGCAGCTCCAGGGTGTCCACCGCGTCGAAGGCCGGCTCCTTGTCCTCCTGCATGTCCCGGTCGTAGGCCATCGGCAGACCCTTGAGCATGGTGAGCACGCTCATCAGCCCGCCCACCAGCCGCCCGGACTTGCCCCGGGCCAGCTCGGCGATGTCCGCGTTCTTCTTCTGCGGCATGATCGACGACCCGGTGGCGAACGCGTCGTCCAGCTCGACCCAGCCGAACTCGTGCGAGGTCCAGAGCACCACCTCCTCGCCGAGGCGGGACAGGTGCACCCCCACCAGCGCGGTGACGAAGAGGAACTCGGCGACGAAGTCCCGGTCGGCGACCGCGTCCATCGAGTTGGCGAACGAGGTACGGAAACCCAGCTCCTTGGAGACGGCCACCGGGTCCAGCGGCAGCCCGGAACCGGCCAGCGCCCCCGCGCCGAGCGGGCTGATCGCCGTCCGGTGGTCCCAGTCGCGCAGCCGCTCCAGGTCCCGCAACAGCGGTTGGACGTGGGCCAGCAGCCAGTGCCCGAAGGTGACCGGCTGGGCGTGCTGGAGGTGGGTCATCCCCGGCGCGGCGGTGTCGACGTGCCGTTCCGCCTGCTCCACCAGGGCCTCGGCCAGCTCGACCAGCCGGGCGGCCACCCCCCGGGCGTGGTCGCGCAGATAGAGCCGCAGGTCGGTGGCGACCTGGTCGTTACGCGACCGGCCGGCACGCAGCTTGCCGCCGAGGCTGCCGAGCCGCTCCAGCAGACCCCGCTCCAACGCGGTGTGCACGTCCTCGTCGTCGATGGTCGGGCGGAACTGCCCGGACGCGCAGGCGGCTTCCAGGTCGTCCAGCGCGGCCAGCATCCGTCCCAGCTCGTCGGGGTCGAGCAGCCCCGCGCCGGCCAGCACCCGGGCGTGCGCCCGGGAACCGGCGATGTCGTACGGGGCGAGACGCCAGTCGAACTGGACGCTCACCGACAGCCGCGCGAGAGCCTCGGCGGGGCCGCCGGCGAACCGGCCACCCCACAGGCTCGTCCGGTTGGTCGCGGCGCTGTTCTCGGTCAGGCTCTTGTCGTCCACGCCGTTCATTCTGGCAGTGCTCACCTTTCGTTCCCCGACTGCGGGGTTCGGTACCGGACCGTTGCTCGTGCCCACCGTGGCCCGTCGGCTCACGGGGTGTTGCCGTCCCCGCTGTCCTCGCGCCGGGCCCAGCCGGCGAGCTTCTCGCCGAGCACCGCCCCGCCGTCGGTCTCCCGGGCCACCACGAGGATGGTGTCGTCGCCGGCGATGGTGCCGACGATCTCGGTCAGCCCCGCCCGGTCCAACGCGCTGGCCAGGTAGTGCGCCGCGCCCGGCGGGGTGCGCAGGACGGCGATGTTGCCGCTGGAGTCGACCCCGTTGAGCAGTTCCCGCAGCAGCCGGACCAGCCGGGCCGGGGCCGCCTCGGCGTCCCGCAGCGGCCGGTGGCCGTCCTCCGGGATCAGGTAACCGGCCCGCCCGTCGCCACCCCGGGCCTTCACCGCGCCCAACTCCTCCAGATCACGGGAGAGGGTCGCCTGGGTGACCTGCACCCCGGCGGCGGCGAGCAGGTCGGCCAGCTCGGTCTGGGAGCGGATCGACCTGGTCCGGATCAACTCGACGATGCGGGCGTGCCGGGCGGCGCGGGTCGGAGCGGTCATGACGAGGATGCCTCCAGGAGAAAGGTCAGCAGCGCCTTCTGGGCGTGCAGCCGATTCTCCGCCTGGTCGAAGACCACGCTGTACGGGCCGTCTAGCACCTCGCCGGTGATCTCCTCGCCCCGGTGCGCGGGCAGGCAGTGCAGCACCTTGACGTCCGGCCCGGCGTGGGCGAGCAACGCGTCGTTGACCTGGTACGGCAGGAACGGCGTGATCCGGTCCAGCCCGTCCTCCTCCTGACCCATCGAGGTCCAGGTGTCGGTGGCCACCACGTCGGCGCCCCGGACCGCCTCGACCGGGTCGACGAGCGCCCGCACCGAGCCACCGGTGCCGGCGGCGATCTTTTCGGCCCGGTCCAGCACCCCGGGATCGGGCTGGAACCCGGCCGGTCCGGCGACCCGGACGTGCATCCCGGCGGTCGCCCCGGCCAGCAGGTACGAATGGGACAGGTTGTTCGCCGCGTCCCCCACGTACGCCAGGGTCCGCCCGGCGGTGCCGCCGCAGTGCTCGCGGACGGTGAGCAGGTCGGCGAGGAGCTGGCACGGGTGGTAGCCGTCGGTGAGCGCGTTGACCACCGGCACGGTGGCGTGCGCGGCGACCTCGGCGATCCGGTCGTCGCCGTGGGTCCGCAGCACGATGGCGGCGACGTAGCGGGACAGCACCCGGCCCGCGTCGGCGAGCGTCTCGCCCCGGCCGAAGTGGGTGACCTGGGTGTCCACCACGAGGGGGTGGCCGCCGAGTTCGGCGATGCCGGCGTCGAAGGAGATCCGGGTCCGCAGGCTCTGCTTGTCGAACAGGACCGCCACCGCACGCGGCCCGGCCAGCGGGGTGTAGCCGAACCGGTCGGCCTTCATCCGCGCGGCCAGGTCGAGCACCGCCAACTGCTCGGCCGGGGTGAGGTCGTCGTCGGCCAGAAGGTGCCGGATCATGCGTGGGTCTCCGTCGGGCTAGAGGGGCTGGCGGGCGGGATCGTGGCGGGTGCCGGCACGGACCGGTGCCCACCGGCGGCGGAGATGTCGCGAGCGGCCGGGTTGTCGGGGGCGGCCGGGTCGTCGGGGGCGGGGGTGGCCGGGTTGTCGGGGGCGGCCGGGGCGTCGAGGGCGGCGGGAAGGGCGGCCAGGAAGGCGTCGACCTGCCCGGCGGTGAGGATCAGCGGCGGGGCGAGCCGGATCACCCCCGGCTGGACCGGGTTGACCAGGAAACCCGCCGCCCGCAGCGCCTCGGCCACCGGGCCGGCGACCGGGGCGGCGAGCACGACGCCCAGCAGCAGTCCGGCACCGCGTACCTCGGCGACGAGTGGATGGCCCAGCGCCTCGATCCCCCGCCGTAGCCGTTCCCCGATCCGCTTCACGTGGTCGAGCAGCCCCTCGCTGGCGATGGTGGAGATCACCGCGAGGGCGGCGGCGCAGCTCACCGGATTGCCGCCGAAGGTGGTGCCGTGCGAACCCGCGCGGAGCAGCTCGGCGGCCCGACCGAAGGCCAGGCAGGCGCCGATGGGCAGCCCACCGCCGAGCCCCTTGGCCAGGGTGACCACGTCCGGTTCGACGCCGTCGGCCTGGTGGGCGAACCAGTAGCCGGTACGACCCATCCCGGTCTGCACCTCGTCGAGCACCAGCAGCGCGCCGTGCCGGGTGGTGATCCGCCGGGCCTCGGCCAGATAGCCGGGCGGCGGCACCACCACCCCGTTCTCACCCTGCACCGGCTCCAGGACCACCATCGCGGTCGCGTCGGTGACAGCCGCCGCCAGTGCCGCCACGTCGCCGTACGGCACATGGTCGACGTCGCCGGGCAGCGGGCGGAACGGGTCGGCCTTGGCCGGCTGGCCGGTGAGGGCCAGCGCCCCCATGGTCCGGCCGTGGAAACCCCCGGCGGTGGCCACCACGTGCGACCGGCCGGTGAGCCGGGACAGCTTGAACGCCGTCTCGTTGGCCTCCGCGCCGGAGTTGGTGAACAGCACCCGGCCGGTCCGGCCCGCCAACGCCAGCAGCAGCTCGGCCAGGGCCACCGGGGGCTCGGCGACGAACAGGTTGGACACGTGGCCGAGGGTGGCGACCTGGGTCGAGACGGCGGCCACCACCGCCGGGTGGGCGTGCCCGAGGGAGTTGACCGCGATGCCGCCGAGCAGGTCGACGTACTCCCGGCCGGCCTCGTCGACGACGACCGCGCCGGAGCCGGAGACCAGCGCCAGCGGCGGCGTGCCGTAGTTGTCCATCATGGACTGGCGCCAGCGTTCCACCAGCGTGCTCATGAGCCGACCGTGCCTTCCTCGTTGGTGGGTGCGGCCGGGGTGTCGACGACCATCGTGCCGAACCCCTCGGAGGTGAAGACCTCCAGCAGCGTGGAGTGGGCGACCCGGCCGTCGACGACGTGCGCGGCGGGCACTCCCCCGCGCACCGCCCGCAGGCAGGCCTCCATCTTGGGCACCATCCCCGCCTCCAGGGACGGCAGCAGCGTCGCCAGCGCCTCGGTGCCGATCTCACTGATCAGGCTGGTGGTGTCCGGCCAGTCGGCGTACAGGCCGGCGACGTCGGTGAGGACGACCAGCTTGCGGGCCTGAAGGGCGATCGCCAGCGCGGCGGCGGCGGTGTCGGCGTTGAGGTTGTGCAACACCCCGTCGGCGTCCGGCGCGACGGTCGAGATGACCGGGATCCGGCCGGCGGCGATCAGGTCGGTCACCGCCGAGACGTCCACCGACTCCACGTCGCCGACCTGCCCGACGTCGACCGCCTCGCCGTCGACCCAGGCGGGCCGCCGCACGGCGGTGAACAGGCCGGCGTCCTCGCCGGACAGGCCGACGGCGAACGGGCCGTGCGCGTTGATCAGGCCGACCAGTTCCCGGCCGACCTGGCCGACCAGCACCATCCGGACGACGTCCATCGACTCCGGGGTGGTGACCCGCAGGCCGCCCTTGAACTCGCTGGCGATGCCGAGCCGACCCAGCATCGCGGAGATCTGCGGGCCGCCGCCGTGCACCACGACCGGTTTGAGGCCGGCGTACCGGAGGAACACCATGTCGGCGGCGAAGGCCCGTTGCAGGGTCGGGTCGACCATCGCGTTGCCGCCGTACTTGACCACCACGGTCGCGCCGGAGAACCGGGCCAGCCAGGGCAGCGCCTCGATCAGCGTCTCGGCCTTGGCCTGCGCGCGGGAGAGGTCCGCGGAGAGGTTCATGTGGAGTACGCCGAGTTCTCGTGCACGTACGCGTGGGACAGGTCGTTGGTCCAGATCGTGGCCGTCGCCGGCCCGGCGTGCAGGTCGATCCGGATGGTGACGTTCCGCCCGGTCAGGTCGACCTTGGCCCGGTCCTCGGCGGCGGCACCGGCGCGGCACACCCAGATCCCGTTGACCGCGACGTCCACCGCGTCCGGGTCGAACGCGGCGGCGGTGGTGCCGACGGCGGCGAGGATCCGACCCCAGTTCGGGTCGTTGCCGAACAACGCGGTCTTGACCAGGTTGTTGCGGGCCACCGAACGGCCCACCTCGACCGCGTCGTCCTCGTCGGCGGCACCGACCACCTCGATGGCCACCTCCTTGGTGGCGCCCTCGGCGTCGGACACCAACTGCTGCGCCAGGTCGTGACAGGCGGCGGTGACGGCGGCGGTCAGCTCGGCCCCGTCGGGCTCCACCCCGGACGCCCCGCTGGACAGCAGCAGCACCGTGTCGTTGGTGGACATGCAGCCGTCGGAGTCCACCCGGTCGAAGGTGACCCGGGTGGCCGCCCGCAGCGCCGCGTCCAGCAACTCCGGCCCGGCCACCGCGTCGGTGGTCAGCACGCAGAGCATGGTGGCCATCCCGGGGGCCAGCATGCCGGCCCCCTTGGCCATCCCGCCCACCGTCCAGCCGGTCCCCCGGGCGACGGTGGTCTTCGGCCGGGTGTCCGTGGTCATGATCGCCTCGGCGGCGGCCGGGCCACCGTCGCGGGCCAGCGCCCGGATCGCGGTACGCACCCCCGGCAGCAGCTTGTCCATCGGCAGCCGCTCGCCGATCAGCCCGGTCGAGCAGATTGCCACGTCACCGGCACCGAGCCGCAGTCGGGGGCTGGACGCGGTGAGCGCGGCGGCGGTGTGCTCGGCGGTGGCGTGGGTGTCCTGGAAACCGGCCGGGCCGGTGCAGGCGTTCGCGCCGCCCGAGTTGAGCACCACCGCGCGGACCACACCGCCCCGGACGACCTGCTGCGTCCAGCGCACCGGCGCGGCCTTGACTCGGTTGGTGGTGAACACGCCGGCTACCCCGGCATCCGGACCGTCGTTGACGACCAGGGCGACGTCGGTGGCCCCGCCGCTCTTCAACCCGGCCGCGACGCCGGCCGCACGGAAGCCCCGAGGGGCGGTGACACTCATGGTGTTACTCCAAAGAGGGGCAGGCCGGTGGTTTCGGGCAGGCCGAACATCAGGTTGGCGTTCTGTACCGCCTGGCCGGCGGCGCCCTTGCCGAGGTTGTCGATGGCGCTGACCACGATCACCCGGCCGGAGTCGACGTCGACGGCGGCCTGGAGGTGGCAGGAGTTCGCCCCGGCGGTGGCGGCGGTGTGCGGCCACGCCCCCTCGGGCAGCAGGTGCACGAACGGCGTCTCGGCGTACGCGGCGGCCAGCACCGCGCGCGGGTCGGCGTCGCCGGTCGGCGCGGCGGTGACGGTGGCGAGGATGCCGCGCGGCATCGGGGCGAGCACCGGGGTCAGCGACAGGCCGGTCGCCCCGGTGGCCTGCTTGATCTCCGGGACGTGCTGGTGGGCACCGACCTTGTAGGGCGACAGGTCCCCCATCACCTCGCTGCCGAGCAGGTGCGCCTTGGCGGCCCGCCCGGCCCCGGAGGTGCCGGACGCGGCGACCACTACCACGTCGGCGGGTGAGACCGCACCGGCGGCGATCAGCGGTGCCAGGGCCAGGGTGACGGCGACGGCGTAACAGCCGGTGTTGGCGACCCGGGTCGCCCCGGCGATCGCGGCCCGCTGGCCGGGCAGCTCCGGCAGGCCGTACGTCCAGGCCCCGGCGTGCGGGCCGCCGTAGTAGCGGGACCAGGCGTCGGCGTCGCGCAGCCGGTGGTCGGCACCGAGGTCGACCACCCGCACCGACTCCGGCAGCTCGGCGGCGAGCGCCGCCGACTCACCGTGCGGCAGGGCCAGGAAAACCAGGTCCGCGTCGGCCAGGGTGGCCGCGTCCGTCGCCGCGAACACCAGGTCCAGCCCCGCGAGCTGCGGGTGTACGGCGGTGACCGGCGCACCGGCCTGGCGGTGCGCGGTGGCGGCGACCAGGTCGAATTCGGGGTGACCGGCGATCAGACGCAGCAGCTCGCCCCCGGCGTAGCCGCTCGCTCCGGCGACCGCAGTTCGGATACCCATTCCAACCTCCGCATGACTATGCAGAGAAGGCTAGCCGCCACCTGAGCAAGATGCAACTTCATACATTACTCCGCATGGAAATGACATCGAGGAACCAATCCCGCTGGGGTAGCAGGTCGCTGGGCGGGGTGGAGTGCCTTCCGGAGGCCGGGCCGCCTCCGGAAGGCACTCCCGTCCCTCTCACCGCGGGGCGAGCCCGTGCTCGCGTTCATAGGCACGCAACGCGACATCCCATGCCTCGGTGTACTCCGACGGACCCAGGTTGAGGTCGTGATGCCCCCGGACCGCCTCCCGGAGCAGAGTGACCAGCTCCGGTACCGTTCCCCGGCGCTCATCGACATAGCGGCGGAAGACCTCGGCGAACTGCTCCCCGGTCAACCGGGCCGCGTGCGCGGTCACCGGATCGGCCTCCAACGCCTGGAGCACCGCGCACCACCGGCGGGTCAGGTCGTCGACGTTCCGGGTCCGGATCTTCTGCAGCTCATGGTCGCACTCCAGCCTGATCCGCTCCTGCCAGTACGGCCGCAGTTGGTCCCTCACCCGCTCATCGGGACTGATCCGCACATAGGCGCTGAACTGGGGCAACGACTCGTCCGCCGGCCACCGCTGGCCGGCGAGCCGTTGGTTGAGAACCCGCTCCAGCTCATGCGACCGATGCGGCTCGAACTCCCTCGACACGTCGATGATCCGTTCCCGGACAATGCCACCGGCCCAGTCGAGGTACCGCTCGGCGCGGTACTTCAGCTCCTCGAACGTCATGCGCCGACCGGTCCAGAGATACACCGGGTGGACCCGGAAGTCGAAGGCGTCCCCCTTGGCCGGCACCAGCAGGGGTTGTGGGACGTCCTGCCGATACGACACCGAGACGGGTGCCGGGGGTGGTTGGGGTGACACCACCACGACCGGCTCTGGGAAGCCGAAGAAGGTGCGCCACCAGGAGCGCCGCTGCGGCGGTACCCGGCTCGGGCTGCCGGAGGTGGTGGTGGAGTGCGCATTCATCCGTGATCCTCGTCAGTGAGTCGGTGTACGGCGGCGAGCAGGGTGTTATGGGGCATCAGCTGCCCCCAGACGTGGTGCAGCTGGTGGTCCAGCCGATGCCGCAGGGGCGCTCGGCCCGCGACCACCAAACCCAGCATCTCCAGGCAATGGGCGGCGACCTCGGCGTGCCCGTCGGCGCGGCTCAGCCAGAAGCCGAGCGTGCGCCACGAGCGGTAGGCGGTCGTGGGCAGACTGAGCGCGTTCGCCCAGCAGGCAGCCAGATCGGTCATCGACACGGTGCCGGCCTGCGCCAGATCGAGCAGTTCCGGCCAGTGTTCCCGGGGGGCCGGTGCCCACCGGTCGGCGAGCACCCGCAACGCCCGTCCGGCGTGCAGCCACACCTCCGGATCCTCCGACCGGGTCCACTCCGCGAGGGCTGGCAGCACGGTCGCCTGGTGACCGGCCGAGTGCACCTCGACCAGGCCACGCACCACCGAGTGGTGCCAGCGTTGCATGCGTACCTGAGCGATCTGACGCAGATGCAGCAGCGCGGTGTCGGGCCAGAGCCGCGCGAGCCCCAGTGCGTACGCTCGGGCGACCGTGTCCCGCCGGTGGGCCGGCCCGTCGGACGCCCACCGGTCCAGCTCCGCGCGTACCCGCTGCCGCAGCTCCGGTTGCATGGCCATGGCCACCAACGCGACGGCGGCAGCCTGTCGGACGCCCGCACGACGCTCCCGGGCCAGGTCGTCCACCGTCTTCAGGGCTGCCCGCACCCCGTGCCGGGCAGACCATCCGACCGCTCCCGCAGCAGCCTCCCGGACCCCCGGTGACCCCGTGCGCACCAGAGTGGCGAGCCAACCGAGCAGATGCTCCGGAAGCCACCAGTTCGACCAGGCGACCTCGAGGAGAGTCGTCCGCAACTGGTCGTTGCCGGGCGAGAACTCGATGCGTCGGCCGCTGCCGATCCGGTCGTCGTCGACCAGGACGACGGCCTGCCGTAGCACCGGACCAAGCAGCAGGTCGACCGCCCCGCCCAACAACCCCACCGACGCCGGAGCAGCCACGTCGTCACTGCCGGGCATCGGTCCGACGAGCAGTCGTCCGGCCGCCGCCTGGACCTCCACCACGGACTGTCCTGCCAGCACCGCGCAGGACAGTCGGAACGCGCGTCGGTGATCGGCGTCCCACCGCGACGCCCCCTCGCCGCCGTCGTCCTCGACAGCGAACACCCCTCGGGCGCGTTGCCGCAACTGTCGTGGGAGCAGCCGCTCCAGCCGCTCGGTGAGGTCAACGCCACGGGGCGGTGCCTGGGCGATCAGCTCTGCCAGTCGGACGACCTCACCGGCGCGCGGGCCACCGGACAGGTGAGCCGCGAGCAGCGGATGCGGGACGCACTCCTCCTCGACGTACACGTCGACACAGTCACCGGTGCAGACATCGACGCACCAGCCGACGCACTGTCCGCGGAGCAGCCGGCGCAGCTGCGCCCGGAACACCTCCACCGAGGGGGCCGGGCGGTGGGGAACCAGGTGACCGGCGAACTCCTGCTCCCGGTGCGCGAAGTCACCGACAAGCACCAGGCTGCTCCCGGTGGCCTCCAGCCTCGCCGCCAGGCCCACCAGCGTCATACCGTCCAACTCCCGGACCGCCTCGTCGCCGAGGGCCAGCGTGTAGCCGTGGCCGGGCCGAACGGGCACGTCGGTGCCCAACAGGTCCGACAGGTGCTCCGCGTCGAGCACGCCGACCCGGTCGTAGCCATAACGGCGGGCCGAGGCCAGGCAAGCTGCAGTGTGTCGACCCGTACCGTCGACGCCGGTCAGGCAGACCAGGTGACGTAGCTTGAGCTGCCGGTCGAGCCACTGGTCGCTTGGCGCGGGAGCATAGCCGTCAGCCAACTGCCGCACCCAGGTGCCGCTAAGCGTCTCGGACCAGCTCCGGCCGCCCGTCGCCACGGTCGCCGTGGTGATGTTCACGGTGCCGATCGCCGTCGCTCCCGGGCCGGTCGCGTTCTGCCCCCGTACCCGTACGTCGCCGACGCCGATGCTCGACGGGGCACCGAGCAGTGCGGTGAGGCGGGCGAGGACGGCCACCGGGTCCGGTGCCTCGTCCTGCTCGTCCCCCGGGTCGGGTGCCTCGTCCTGCTCGTCGTCCGGGGAGGGCCGTGGAACAGGTGCATCCATCGCTGCGGATCGCCCGGCCTCGCCTGCGTCCGACCGCCGCTCGTCGTCACCGGGGAGGTCCGCTGCCGCGTCGACGGCACGTCGCTGCTCCACGTCGCCCGGGTCCGCCGCGCTCCACGAATCCGACGTCCTGCTCATTGACCACCGCCGTCGCCGCCGACCACGGCGTCACGGCCGATCGATCCGATGACCGTGGCGTTCGGTCCGATGGCGTTCTGCCCCTGGACCCAGACGTCGCCGGTGCGGATGTTGGACCCGACCGGGGCGGCCGTACCCCCGATGCCCGGACGGGCTGGCGGCGGTCCCCCCGGCGGAGCGGTCGCTCCCGGCGGTTCCCACGACGACAGGTCCTCGTCGACCACGGAGAGCCAGGCCGGCTCGCGGAACTCCTTTTCCGGGTGCTCGACCTCGATCCGGCAGAACCGCTCCGGTCGCATCTCCTCCGGATACTCGCAGACCACGTCGCGGTACATCTCGGTAGAGACCACCAGGGCGACACCCGCGTCGGGAAACGCGGCCAGCGCCTGGCGTACCGGCCGCGCGTCGCAGAGCCGGCAGACGTGCACGACCGCGTGGCCTGGGAAACCGTTCGCGCCGTCCAGGTGTACCAGACCCTGGTGCACGGCCATCCGTAGCCGGATCTGCGCCGGTGCGGTGCGGCTGCTGTTGAACGTGCGCAGCCGCCGGTTCAGCTCCGGCACGAACCGGCCGATGACCCGGGACTCCGGCACGTCGCGGGGCAGGATCGCCAGCTCGCCGTCGCCGGCCTGCTGGGTGGTCCAGGCGACCCGGTCCAGCCCTACGTCGGTCGCCGCCGCGTGCAGGAGCGTGTGGAAGTTCTGCTGTGCCTCGTACTGCTGAAGATTGCTGCGCCGGCTGTACCGTTCCATGTCCACAGAGATCAGCAGACGCCGTTCGGGATGTCGCATCGGGCACACCCTTCGTCGTCAGCCCGCTCGGCGAGCGAGCACCATCGCACACATCGAAACCGCGTCGCCGGACACAGACCCCCCAGAAATACGGCATCGCCGGGACTGTCGAGATCCGGTCATCCCATCGTGGACAGGTGTCGTGCTAGTCCAGGCCGATTTTGCTACCAGCATGTGGACGAACCTGATCGAACTGCTCCTGGCGCTCGGGCTCTCCCCGCCCATGGTCCTGACCCTGGTGGTGGTCGAGATCCTCACGGCCCGCAGCGGGGCGGTGCGACGCGTGTCGACCCGGATACGCTTCGGCACCTCTCGTCTGTTGAGGAGGATGCTGATGCGGCGCCCCCACGCCCCCACCGACGGCGACTGGCCGTACGGAACCTTCCTGCAACGGCTCGACCCAACTGTTCGGGCGACGTTGCTGGCCAACGGGGTCCGCCGGCAGGTGCCCGCCGGGCAGATCCTCATCCACCAGGGCCGCCACGAGGCGCACCTGGTGCTGTTGGAGGACGGTCTGACAAAGGTCACGGCATCCCTGCCCGACGGCCGGACCGCCCTGCTCGCGTTGCGGATCGGCGGTGACCTTGTGGGCGAGATGTCGGCGCTCAACAACCGTCCCCGGTCGGCGACGGTGACCACCTGCGGCCCCACCAGATATAGCGTCATCCAGCCCGACAGGTTCAAGACCTTTCTGCGCGACCATCCGGACGCCGCCCTCGAACTGGCCGCTATGGTCTCCGGCAGGCTGCGCTGGTCCAACCGCCGCCGGATCGACTTCTCCTCGTACCCGGTGAAGATCCGGGTGGCCCGGGTGGTGGCCGAGCTGTGCCGCTCACACGGCCGGCAGGACCGCGAGGCGGTGGTCATCGACGTCCGGCTGACCCAGCCCGAACTCGCCACCATCTGCGGCGCGGCCGAGACCTCGATCCAGAAGGCGCTACGAGAGCTGCGCGTCGACGGGCTGGTGGAGACCGACTACCGACGCATCACGGTCCGCGACCTCGCCGCGCTGCGGGAGTGCGGCGGGATCACCGACGACGCGTGAACGCGACGGCCCCGACCCGGTGACCGGATCGGGGCCGTCGTCAGGCCGGTGCGCCTCAGGCGCCGCGCAGGGTCGCCCCGAACCGCGCGGCGGCGACGGCCACGGCGGCGTCCCGCGCGGCCACCGCCTCCTCCACGGTCAGCGTCCGGTCGGGTGCCCGGAAGGTGAGCTTGTACGCCAGCGACCGGCGGCCCGCGCCGAGCGACTCCGAGGCGTACACGTCGAAGAGCCGGACATGCTCCAGCAGCTCACCGGCCCCCTCGACCAGCGCGGCGCGGACGTCGGCGGCCGGCACCGTGTCGTCCAGCACCAGCGCCACGTCGATCAGCGCCGGGGGAAACCCGGACACCGTAGGCGCGGACGCCACCGGGGCGGCCGGCAGGGCGTCCAGGTCCAGCTCCATGGCGCTGGTCCGGCGGGGCAGTTCCAGCGCCGCCACCACCGTCGGGTGCAGCTCACCGGCGTGGCCCACCACCACCCCGTCGACCACCAGCGCGGCACAGCGACCGGGGTGCCAGGGGGCCTGCTCGGCGGCCCGTACCTCGATCCGCTCGGCCGGCAGGTCGGCGGCGGCCAGCACGGCCCGCCCGGCCTCCACCGCGTCGGCCCACCCGGCGGCGCGGCCCGCGCCCCACCAGCCGGCCGGCTCGACGTCCCCGGTGAGCACCACCGCGACGTGCCGGGGCTGGGCGGGCACCACCGCGTCGGCGGCGGCGAACTCGGCGTCGGTGGGACGCCGGTCCACCCCCATGGCCGGTGGGGTGCCCACGCCCGGACGCGGCTGGAACACCGCGCCGATCTCGTAGAGCGCCAGGTCGCGGTGACCCCGACCCAGGTTGCGCTTGAGGATGCCCAGCAGTGGGCCGAGCAGCGTGGTGCGCAGCAGCGGCTCCTCCTCGGACAGCGGGTTGGCCAGCCGCACCGCCGGCCGGCGCGGGTCGTCGGCCGGCAGCCCGAGCTGGTCGGCCAGCTCCGGGGCCACGAACGGCAGGCCCAGCACCTCGACGTAGCCGCGTTCGGCCAGCGAGCGGGCCACCGCCCGGCGGCGGCGCTGCTGCCAGGTCAGGCCCCGGCCGGGTGGCGCGGTGGGCAGCACCGACGGCACCCGGTCGTACCCGTCGAGGCGGACCACCTCCTCGACCAGGTCGGCCGGGTCGGTGAGGTCGGGCCGCCAGGTCGGCGGGGTGACGGTGAGCACCTCGCCGGTGCCGGCGGTCGTGCCCACCGCCCCCGGGTCCTCGGCCAGCCGGTCGCCGCCCCGGCTCACCGTGCAGCCCACCTGCTCCAGCAGGTCGACCACCCGCTGCGGGGGGTAGGCCACCCCGACCCGGCGCGACGGCAGGTCGACCGGGAGGACGACCGGGCGCACCGGCCGGACGTGGTCGAGGTCGAGGATCTCCGCGCCGGCCTCGCCACCGCCGTGCGCGGTGAGCAGCTCGACGGCGCGCTGGAGGGCCACCAGCGGCAGCGCCGGGTCGACACCCCGCTCCCACCGCTTGGCCGCCTCGCTGAACAGCCGGTGCCGGCGGGCGGTACGACCGACCATCACCGGATCCCAGTGGGCGGCCTCCAGCAGCACGTTGGTGGTGCCGCCGACCACCTCGCTGGTCTCGCCGCCCATCACCGCGGCCAGCGAGACCGGCCCGGTGTCGTCGCAGATCACCATGTCCTCGACGGTCAGCGAACGGACCACCCCGTCCAGGGTGGTGACCTTCTCCCCCGCCTCGGCCCGGCGCACCACCAGCGGGCCGGTGATCCGGTCGGCGTCGAAGGCGTGCATCGGCTGTCCCAGTTCGAGCATCACGTAGTTGGTGACGTCGACCGCCAGCGAGATGCTGCGCACCCCGGCCACGGTCAGCCGCTGCCGCATCCAGCCCGGGGTGGCCGCCGTCGGGTCGACACCCCGGACCATCCGGGCGGTGAACCGGTCGCAGCCCACCGTGTCGCGCAGCTGCACCGGGTACGCCGGCTCGGCCGTCCCGGCCGGCGCGGGCACCCGGCCCGGGTCACGGAAGGGCAGGCCCAGCGCGTACGCCAGCTCCCGGGCGATGCCCCGCACGCTCAGCGCGTACCCCCGGTCGGGGGTGATCTCCAGCTCGACCACGACGTCGTCGAGCCCCACCACCGGCCGGGCGTCGTCACCGGGCCGGGCCGGGGTGTCGGGCGGCAGCACGATGATGCCGGCGTGGTCGTCGCCGAGGCCCAGCTCCTGCGCGGAGCAGATCATGCCGGCCGACATCCGGCCGTACGTCTTGCGCGCGCCGATGGTGAAGTTCCCGGGCAGCACCCCGCCGGGCAGGATCACCACGACCCGGTCGCCGGGGGCGAAGTTGCGCGCCCCGCAGACGATCTCCTGCGGCTCGCCGGTGCCGTTGGCGGTGCCGACGTCGACCAGGCAGTGCCGGATCGGCTTCTTGAAACCGGTCAGCTCCTCGATCTCGCGGACCTCGCCGACGACCAGCGGACCGGTGACCGTCCCGCGCAGGTCCACCACGGACTCGACCTCGATGCCGAGGTCCACCAGGGCCTGCTCCAGGTCCTCGGTGGGCAGGTCGACGGGGAGGTCGACGTGCTCCCGCAGCCAACTGACAGAAATTCGCATGACTCAGACCACCGTCTCCGTGACTCGTACCCGCATCGCCCTACGCCCCGGCCCCGAACGCGCGGGTGAACCGCACGTCGCCCTCGGCCATGTCCCGCATGTCGCTGACCCCGTGCCGGAACATCACCGTCCGGTCGATGCCCATGCCGAACGCGAACCCGGAGTAGACCTCCGGGTCGATGCCGCAGGCCCGCAGCACCCTCGGGTTGACCATGCCGCAGCCGCCCCACTCGACCCAGCGCGGGCCGTCGCGGTGCTCGGGGAACCAGACGTCGAACTCCCCCGACGGCTCGGTGAACGGGAAGTAGTGCGGACGCCAGCGGGTCTTCGCGCCCTCGCCGAACATGGCCCGGGCGAAGTGGTCCAGGGTGCCGCGCAGGTGCGCCATCGTGATGCCCCGGTCGACCACCAGGCCCTCGACCTGGTGGAAGACCGGCGCGTGGGTGGCGTCCAACTCGTCGGTGCGGTAGACCCGGCCGGGCACCACCACGTAGATGGGGGGCTTGCGGGTGAGCATGGTGCGCGCCTGCACCGGCGAGGTGTGGGTGCGCAGCACCAGGCCGGAGGCGTCCGCGCCCGGCGGTGGTGCGATGTGGAAGGTGTCCATCAGCCCGCGCGCCGGATGGTCGGCGGGGATGTTCAACGCGTCGAAGTTGGTCCACTCCAGCTCGACCTCGGGGCCCTCGGCCACCTCGTAGCCCATCCCGACGAACAGGTCGCTGATCTGCTCCATCAGGGTGGACAGCGGGTGCCGGGCGCCCCGGGGCCGCCGGTCGTACGGCAGGGTCACGTCGACCCGTTCCTCGACCAGCACCCGGGCGGCCTGCTCCCGCTCCAGCACCTCGGCGCGGGCGGCGTAGGCGGACTCGATCGCCCGGCGGGCCTCGTTGACCCGCTTGCCGGCGTCGGACTTCGCGGCCGGCGGCAGCGCGCCGATCTCCCGGCGGGCCAGCGACACCGGGGACCGGTCGCCGAGGTGCGCGGGGCGCAGCGCGGTCAACGCGTCGGGGTCGGCGGCGGTGGCGAACGCCTGCTCGGCGTCGGCCACGGCCCCGGCCAGGGCGGCCGGGTCGAGCAGGGCGACCTGCTTCGGGTCGTACGGATCGTTGCGGTAGCTCATGGCGTACGGGCACTCCCTCACGGCGGCGCCGGCCCTCCCGGGCGGCTAGGCGAGTCTACGGACGCGCGGCGATGCCGCAGCCCGCCGGTGGGAGTCGCGCGCGGGAAGGGTCAGGCCCGCCGCCCGCCGACACCGGCGGGCTGGCTAAACGAACGCCGTGGCGCGTTCCTCAACTGACCGGCTCCCTGGGTGGCGTGCGGGTGACGGGGGGCGCGTGACCGGGGTCAGCGCAGTGCTCGGGCTGAAGCGTACAGGCAGACCGCGGCCGCCGCAGCCAGGTTCAGGCTCTCGGCCCGTCCGTGCAGCGGCACCCGGACCCGGGCGTCGGCGACGGCGGTCAGCTCCGCGGGCAGGCCGTGCGCCTCCGAGCCGAACAGCCAGGCGGTGGGCGCGGCGAGCCGGCCGTGGTCGGCGAGGTCGTCCAGGTCGCTGTCGCCGTAGCCGGTGGTGGCGAAGACCGAGAGACCGGCGGCGCGCAGCGCGTCGACCGTCGCGGGCAGGTCCGGATCGCGGACCACGTCGACGTGGAAGAGGCTGCCGGCCGAGGCCCGCACGCACTTGCCGTTGTACGGGTCGACGGTGTCCCCGGCGAAGACCACCGCGCCCGCGCCGGCCGCGTCGGCGGTCCGCAGCACGGTGCCGGCGTTGCCCGGGTCACGGATTCCGGCGAGCACCGCGACCAGGCGGGGTCCGCGCGCCAGGGCGGTCGCCAGTGGTACGTCGAGATGCCGGCAGACGGCGACCAGCCCCTGCGGGGCGACGGTCTCGGTCAGCGCGGCCAGGGCCTCGTCGGTGACCTCGGAGACCGGCAGGTCGGACCGGGCGGCCCGGGCCGCCAGCTCGGCGTGCCGGTCCAGCGCGGCCGGAGTGCCGAACAGTTCCACCACCGTGCCGGTGCCGTCGAGCGCCTCGCGGACCGCCTGCGGCCCCTCGGCCAGGAACCGGCCGGTGGCGTCCCGGTCCCGCCGACGGTGCAGCCGCCGGGCGGCGACCACCCGCGGGGTCCGCGGGGTGAACGGGCCGGCGACGGCATCGAGGCGTCTCCCGCGCGCTGGTGAGTGCATGGGAGACGCCTCGATCTGCTGCCGGGTGGGTCAGGCGGCCTGAGCCGCGGCGCCACCGGTGCCCTCGGCCGTCACGGCGGCGCGGGCCAGCTCGACGATCGCGGCGAACGCCGCGGCGTCGTGGACGGCCAGGTCGGCCAGGATCTTGCGGTCGACCTCGATACCGGCCAGCCGCAGGCCCTGGATGAGCCGGTTGTAGGTCATGCCGTTGGCCCGGGCGCCAGCGTTGATGCGCTGGATCCAGAGCTGCCGGAAGTCGCCCTTGCGGTCACGACGGTCCCGGTAGGCGTACTGCATCGAGTGCAGCACCTGCTCCTTGGCCTTGCGGTACAGCCGGGAGCGCTGACCGCGGTAACCACTCGCGGTCTCCAGCAGGGTACGACGCTTCTTCTGGGCGTTCACAGCCCGCTTGACGCGTGCCATCTCAACTCCTTGTTAGGTAAAGGTGGCGCGCGTCAGCGGCCGAGCAGCTTCTTGATTCGCTTGACGTCAGCCTTGGCCAGCTCGACCGTGCCGGTCAGCCGCCGGGTCTGGGTGGAGGGCTTCTTCTCCAGGTTGTGGCGAAGGCCGGCCTGCTGGGCGACGATCTTGCCCTTGCCGGTCACCTTGACCCGCTTGCCCATACCCGTGTGGCTCTTCATCTTCGGCATGTGGAACGTCTCTCCCTGTTACTGGCCGCTGGGGTCAGCGGTCGGGCCGGTCTCGCCGGCTGCTGCGGTCTCGCCGGCCACCGGGGCCTCACCCTGTGCCGGCGGCGCGGACTCGTCCGTGGTCCGGTCCCGGGGACCGGTGCGGGACGCCGTGGCGGCGACCGCGGAGGCCTTGACGGCCCGGTGCGGAGCGAAAACCATGATCATGTTACGACCGTCCTGCTTCGGAGCGGCCTCGACGTATCCCAGGTCCGTGATCTCGGACTCGAGCCGGCGCAGGAGCCGGTAACCCAGCTCCGGGCGGCTCTGCTCGCGACCGCGGAACATGATCGTCACCTTGACCTTGTCGCCCGCCTTGAGGAACCGCACCACGTGACCCTTCTTGGTCTCGTAGTCGTGCGGGTCGATCTTCGGCCGGAGCTTCATCTCCTTGATGACGGTCTGCTGCTGGTTACGCCGCGCTTCGCGCGCCTTGAGTGCGCTCTCGTACTTGAACTTGCCGAAGTCCATGAGCTTGCACACCGGCGGGCGCGCCATCGGCGCAACCTCGACCAGGTCCAGGTCGACGTCCGCGGCCAGCTGCAGGGCGCGCTCCAGCGGGACGATACCCACCTGCTCACCCTCAGGGCCGACCAGTCGGACCTCACGTGCCCGGATCTGATCGTTCACGCGTGGTTCGACGCTGATGGGGCCTCCTCGAGTCGGATCTGCCGGGTAGCCGACCCCGCGCGGCCCCCGGGTGGGGGCGACCCGGAAAGCAGAAGGCCCCGGCGCATGCCAGGGCCCGCTCGACCGGTCGGCACGATCATATGATCGCGCATCCGGCACCGGGACAGGCCCGGAACCGGTGACCGGACCCGGCCACCTCGTGGAGGCGACTCGGGTGGGAGCAGGCGCTCCGCTTCAGGACCACCCGCACGCCGCAGGCGGGGGCAGTCTGGTCGACGTACCTACACTACACCCGCACCCGACCGTCCCCCAAACCGGGGCCCCAGGTCAGCGGAGGCCCACGCCCGGTGCGGACCTACCCGCACCGGGCAGCCGGGCGGGGGCGTCGGCCGCGACGCTCACAGGTGGGTCGACGCGCCGCCGAGGCGGGACAGGTGGGCCTGGTGCAGCCGACGCAGCGCCCGCACCCCGTCGACCGCGATCTCCTTGTCGGCCGCCTGGAGGGCCACCATCGGCAGCAGGTCGTCGTCGTGCAGCTCCAGGCTGGCCCAGGGTGCGCCCCGGTCGAAACGCACCCCCCGGACCACCTCCCAGGGCAGCTCGTACGAGCCGAGCACGTTGCGCACCCGGACCCCACGGGCGTCCGCCTCGACCCGGGGCCGGGTGAACAGCAGGATGCCGAGCGCGCCGAGCACCCCGAGGCCGACCATCGCGAACTGGTCGCCACGCTGGAACGTGCCGTAGCCCTCACCGGTCGTCCCGGTCAACGAGGTGGCCACCAGGCTGAAGACCACCAGCAGGGCGATCGCCGAAGCCCAGCAGACGACCCGGATGCGACGCGGCTTGAGGCGGATCAACTCGGTGTCGCTCACCCGACCAGTCTGCCACCCGCCCCCGGCCGCCCGCGCGGCGGCGGCTCAGAGTCGACAGGCGTGGATGTTGGTGACCAGGATGGCGCGGGCGCCCAACTCGTACAGCTCGTCCATGATCCGGTGCACGTCGTCGCGGAGGACCATCGCCTGCACGGCGACCCAACCCTCCCGGTGCAACGGGGAGACCGTCGGCGACTCGATGCCCGGGGTGAGCGCGCTGGCCCGGTCGAGCAACCCGGCCGGCACGTCGTAGGCGAGCATCACGTACCGGCGGGCCACCAGCACCCCGTGCAGCCGGCGCAGCAACTGCTCCGCCTGCGGGTGCGCCGGCGCGGCGGCCCGGCGGACCAGCACCGCCGAGGAGCGCAGCAGCGGATCGCCGAAGACGACCAGCCCGGCCTGGCGCAGCGTCGCGCCGGTCTCCACCACGTCGGCGACGACGTCGGCGACCCCGAGCCGGATGGCGTTCTCCACCGCGCCGTCGAGCCGGATCACGTCGGCCTTGACGCCGAGTTCGGCCAGATAACGCTCGACCAGCCCCGGATACGCGGTGGCGATCCGGTGCCCGCCCAGCTCCTGGACGTCGCCGACGTCCTCGGGACGGGCGGCGAACCGGAAGGTGGCCCGGCCGAACGCCAGGTCGACCACCTCCTCGGCGGGTGCGCCCGAGTCGATCAGCAGGTCCCGGCCGGTGATCCCGACGTCCAGGTCACCCGAGCCGACGTAGGTGGCGATGTCCTTGGGCCGCAGGTAGAAGAACTCGATGTCGTTGGCCTCGTCCGGGCAGACCAGGTCCTTGGGGTCGGTGCGCTGGCGGTAGCCCGCCTCGCGCAGCATCTGGGCGGCCTTCTCGGCCAGGGCGCCCTTGTTGGGTACGGCGACACGCAGCATGACGGAGTGCTCCTTCGATCGGATCAGACCAACGACGCGGCGCACTCACAGATGTCGGTAGACGTCCTTCAACTCCAGGCCACTGGCCAGCATGAGCACCTGCACCTGGTAGAGCAGCTGGGAGATCTCCTCGGCGGTGCGCTCCGGCCCCTCGTGCTCGGCGGCCATCCACGACTCGGCCGCCTCCTCGACGACCTTCTTGCCGACGAAGTGCACCCCCTTGGCCAGGGCGTCGACCGTGCCCGAGCCCGGCGTGCCGGCGGCGGCCTTGGCCTGGAGCTCGGCGAACAACTCCTCGAACGTCTTCACGAAACCGGATTCTTCCAGCCGCCCGTCGGGACCGTGCGCCCCGGGTCCGGCCGTGTCGCCCCGCCCACCGTCGGCCTCCCGCTGGCTGGGACGACGGCCGGCGGCGGCGACCCGGCCGGGCCGGGCGGATATCGATCTCCCATCTACCTGACGGGACACCTTCCCGGGAATCGGCGATCTTCTTTATCCTGGCGGCCATGGTCAGCAGCAGCTCACGTACCCGCACGGCCGCCGTCGCCGCCGCCGCGCTCCTGGTCGCCGTGGCCGGATGCGCGCCTCAGGAGAACGTCCCCACCCCCGACGCCGCCCCCACCGCGTCCTCCTGCACCAAGGAGGGGTTGAAGACCCGGACGCCGGGCAAGCTCACCGTCGCCACCGACGAACCCGCGTACGCGCCGTGGTTCAAGGACAACAAGCCGGACAACGGCGAGGGCTTCGAGGCCGCCGTCGCGTACGCGGTCGCCGAGAAGCTCGGGTACGCCCGCGCGGACGTCACCTGGACCCGGGTGAAGTTCGACGCCGCCATCGCCCCCGGCCCGAAGAACTTCGACTTCGACGTCAACCAGTTCTCCATCACCGAGGAGCGCAAGCAGGCGGTCGACTTCTCCCCGCCGTACTACCTGGTGCGGCAGACGGTCATCGCGCTCAAGTCGTCGAAGATCGTCGGCAAGAAGTCGGTGGCCGACCTCAGGGACGCCAAGCTCGGCGCGCAGGTCGGCACGACCAGCTACCAGGCGATCACCGACCTGATCAAGCCGAAGGCGAAGCCCCAGGTCTACAACAGCAACGACGACGCCAAGAAGGCCCTGCAGAACGGTCAGCTCGACGGCCTGGTGGTCGACCTGCCCACCGCGTTCTACATCACCGGCTCGGAACTCACCGACGCCACCGTGGTCGGGCAACTGCCGCAGGTCGGGGCTCCGGAGGCGTTCGGCCTGCTGCTGGACAAGGACTCCCCGCTCACCTCCTGCGTCAGCCGGACGATCGGGGAACTCGCCGAGGCCGGCACCCTCAAGCAGTTGGAGCAGCAGTGGCTCGCCCAGGTGGCAGGGGCGACCGAACTCCAGTGAGCCACCCGCCGCCCCGCCCACCCGACATCCCGACGCCGCACCGGCAGCACGTCCCCTCGGCGGCCCAGCGGCGACGGGCCGCGTACCGGCGGCGGCAGACGACGCGCAGCGTGCTGGTCGCCGCCGCCTCCACGGCGGTGCTCGGCACGCTGCTGGTCGTCGCGGTCACCGGGGCACCCGGCTGGGACCGGGTCCGCCGGTCGTTCCTCGATCCGGCGATCGCCCGGGACGCGCTGCCCGACGTGCTCGCCGGGCTGTGGCTCAACGTCCGGCTGCTGGTCTGCTGCGCGGTCGGAGCGCTGCTGCTCGGTCTGCTGGTCGCGCTGCTGCGCACCCTGCGCGGGCCGGTCTTCTTCCCGGTCCGGGCGCTCTCGGCGGGCTACACGTACACCTTCCGCGGCCTGCCGCTGATCATCGTGCTGTACGTGCTCACCCTGGGTGTGCCCGGCCTGCGGTTGCAGGGCATGCCACCGGTGCTGGTGCTCGGCGGTCTGGCGCTGGTGCTCACCTACGGCGGCTACCTGGCGGAGGTGTTCCGGGCCGGCATCGAGTCGGTCCACCCGAGCCAGCTCGCGGCGGCCCGCTCGCTGGGACTGACCTACCGGCAGACCATGCGGCACGTGGTGCTGCCGCAGGCCGTCCGGCGGGTCGCGCCGCCGCTGCTCAACGACGTGGTGGCGTTGCAGAAGGACGTCGGGCTGGTCTCCCTGGCCGGGCCGATCGACGCGGTCCGGGCGGCCCAGATCGCCACCGCGCAGACCTTCAACTACACCCCGTACATCCTGGCCGGGGTGCTGTTCGTGCTGCTCGCCATCCCGCTGATCGCGGTCACCGACTGGGTGACCCTGCGCTCGGCCCGACGCCAGTCCGGAGGCTGAGATGGCCGTGTCGACGACCCGCCGGAGGCGACGATGGCCGTACTGACCTGTCGGGGGCTGCGCAAGGAGTTCGGCGGGCAGGTGGTGCTCGACGGCCTCGACCTGACCGTGGACGAGCACCAGGTGGTGGCGCTGATCGGGGCGTCCGGCTCGGGCAAGTCGACGTTGCTGCGCTGCGTCAACCTGCTCGAGGAACTGGACGACGGCACCATCGAGCTGGACGGCGAGGAGATCTCCGGTCCCCGGGTCGACCCCGACCGGGTGCGTCGGCGCATCGGCATGGTCTTCCAGTCGTACAACCTGTTTCCGCACCTGAGCGTGTTGGAGAACGTCACCCTCGCCCCGCGCCGGGTGCACCGGCGGGGGCGGGCCGAGGCCGAGGCGCAGGCCCGGGAACTGCTCGACCGGGTGGGGTTGGGCGCGAAGGCGGACGCCTATCCCGACCGGCTCTCCGGTGGCCAGCAGCAGCGGGTGGCGATCGTCCGGGCGCTGGCCAACTCCCCCCGCCTGATGCTGCTGGACGAGGTCACCTCGGCGCTCGACCCGGAACTGGTCGGCGAGGTGCTGTCGATGATCCGCGACCTGAAGGCCGACGGGATGACGATGGTGCTGGCCACCCACGAGATGGGGTTCGCCCGGGACGTCGCCGACCAGGTCTGCTTCCTCGACGCCGGCCGGGTGGTCGAGGCCGGGCCGCCCGCCCGGGTCCTCGGCGAGCCGACCCAGCCACGGACCCGGCAGTTCCTCAGGCGGATCATCGAGGCCGGCCGGCTCTGACCGTGCGACGGCGGCCCGGACCGTCCGCCGGGACCGGCAGTCCGGGCCGGGCGGACAGTCCGGGCCGGGCGGACAGTCCGGGCCGGGCGGACAGTCCGGGCCGGGCGGACAGTCCGGGCCGGGCGGACCCGAACGCCGGGACGGGGTCAGCCGGCGAAGCCGACCCGCTGGGCGTTGGCGACGGCGACGGACCGCAGCGCCAGCGCGGCGTCCAACGCCGCCACGGTCGCCGCCCAGCCCTTGTCCTCGGCGGACCCGGGCAGCCCGGCCCGGTCCCGGGCCTGCGCGAGGGTGTCCACGGTCAGCACCCCGTGCGCCACCGGCTTGCCCTCGTCCAGGGCGATCCGGGTCAGCCCGTCGGTCACCGACCGGCAGACGTAGTCGAAGTGGGCGGTCGTCCCCCGGACCACCACACCCAGCGCCACCACCACGTCGCAGCGCCGGGCCAGGGCCTGGGCCACCACCGGCAGCTCCACCGAGCCGGCCACCCGGGCGGTCACCGCCCGCGCCCCGCACGCCTGCGCGGCGGCGACGGCCCGGTCGAGCATGTGGTCGGTCAACTCGGCGTGCCAGCGCGCGGCCACCACCCCGACGGTCAGCCCGGCGGCGTCCACCGGGGTCGCTCCGGGTTCACCGAAACCCGCCATGGTCATACTCCGATCTCGTCGCCGGGGACCGGGACACCCATCGGGGCCTCGGTCACCTCGTCCAGCTCGTCCAACAGGTGGCCCATCCGGTCCCGCTTGGTCCGCAGGTAGCGGACGTTCTCCGGGTGCGGCCGGACCGGCAGCCCCTCCCGGCCGGTGACGGTCAGCCCGTACCCCTCCAGCCCGGCCCGCTTGGCCGGGTTGTTGGTGAGCAGCCGCATCGACCGCACGCCCAGGTCGTAGAGGATCTGCGCGCCGGTGCCGTAGTCCCGGGCGTCGGCCGGCAACCCCAGGTCGAGGTTCGCGTCCACGGTGTCGCGGCCCTGGTCCTGGAGCTGGTACGCCTGGAGCTTGTGCAGCAGGCCGATCCCCCGCCCCTCGTGTCCGCGCACGTAGAGCACCACTCCCCGCCCCTCCCGGGCGACCCGGGCCAGCGACGCCTGCAACTGTGGCCCGCAGTCGCAGCGCAGCGAGCCGAAGACGTCCCCGGTCAGGCACTCGGAGTGCACCCGGACCAGCACGTCGTGACCGTCACCCAGGTCGCCGATGACCAGCGCGACGTGCTCGGCCGGGTCGTGCTCGGCCCGGTAGCCCAGCGCCCGGAACACCCCGTGCGGGGTGGGCATCCGGGCCTCGGCCACCTGCTCCACCTGCTTCTCGTGCCGCCGCCGGTAGGCCACCAGGTCGGCGATGGTGACCAGGGTGAGCGCGTGCTCGGCGCAGAACTTCTCCAGGTCCGGCAGGCGCATCATGGTGCCGTCGTCGTTGACCAGCTCGCAGAGCACCCCGGCGGGACGCAGCCCGGCCAGCCGGGTCAGGTCGACCGCCGCCTCGGTGTGCCCCGGTCGACGCAGCACCCCGCCGGAGCGTGCGCGCAGCGGCACCACGTGGCCGGGGCGGGCCAGGTCCGTCGGGGCGGTGGCCGGGTCGGCGAGCAGCCGGATGGTGTGTGCCCGGTCCGCGGCGGAGATCCCGGTGCTGACCCCCTCCCGGGCGTCCACGGTCACCGTGTACGCGGTGCCGCGCCGGTCCTGGTTGGTGTGGTGCATCGGCGGCAGGTCCAGCCGGTCGCACTCCGCCTCGGTCAGCGGGACGCAGACGTACCCGGAGGTCCAGCGGACCATGAAGGCGAGCAGTTCCGGGGTGGCCAGTTCGGCGGCGAAGATCAGGTCGCCCTCGTTCTCCCGGTCCTCGTCGTCGACCACCACCACGGGACGGCCGGCGGCGATCTCCGCCACCGCCTCCTCGATCCGGGCGAAGGTGACCGCCTGGGTGCTCATGCCACGACCTCCGAGTAGGTGGACGGGATCGGTGTCGTCGCCGCGCGGACGGTCCGCGAGCTGCGCCACCAGGCGGCGAAACCCCAGACGCAGAGGGCGCCGTAGACCAGGTACATGACCGCCGAGGGATAGAAGCCGCCGCGCAGCAGCAGTGGTACGCCCACCGCGTCCACGGCGATCCAGACCAGCCAGAACTCCACCCAGCCCCGGGCCATGCCGTAGGTGGCCAGCAGACTGCCGGTGAGGATCCAGGCGTCCGGCAGCGGCCCCCACGAGCCGAGCGCGGCGAGCAGCGGATAGCCCAGTGCGGTGCCGACGGCGGCGGCGAGCAGCAGGCCCAGCCGTTCCCGACCGGTGGCCCAGCGGGGGGTGACCGCCGGTGCATCCCCACCCTGACGGCGGTTGCGTGACCACCGCCACCAGCCGTAGACGCTGACCGCGAAGAAGAAGACCTGCCGACCGGCCTGGCCGTAGAGGTCGTGTGCCTGCGGGGTGGCGAACACCCCGCCGAGGAAGACGGTGAACAGCAACCCGTTGCCGATCATGCCGACCGGCCAGGCCCAGACCTGCCGTCGCAGCCCGAGCAGCGCCGAGGCCAGCCCGAAGCCGTTGCCGACGATCTCCCGGACCAGCACCGGGGCGCCGAGGAGGTGCACCTGGGCGTCGAGCAGCCAACCGAGCGGCCCGGTCACCGGGCACCACCGTCGGCCGGCGGGGTCGCCGGACCACCGGCACCGTCGGCCAGCGCCGCGGCGGCCAACCCCCCGACCGGGGCCGGGTCGGTCGCCGGGCGGGTGGTGAGGAGGCGTTCGACGTACTTGGCCAGCACGTCGACCTCCAGGTTGACCGGCGCACCGACATCCCGCACCCCGAGCGTGGTGAGCTTCAGGGTGGTCGGGATCAGCCCGACGGTGAACCAGTCGTCGCCGACCGCCGCCACGGTCAGCGACACCCCGTCGACGGTGATCGAGCCCTTCTCCACCACGTACCGGGCCAGCGCGGCGGGGAGCCGGAACCGCAGCGTCTCCCACTGGGCGGCCGGTTCCCGGGAGAGCACCGCGCCGACCCCGTCGACGTGCCCCTGCACCAGGTGCCCGCCGAGCCGGCTGTTCAGCGCGGCGGCCCGCTCCAGGTTGACCGGGTCGCCGGGGCGCAGCCCGCCGAGCGCGGAACGCCGCAGGGTCTCGCCCATCACGTCGGCGGTGAACACCCCGCCGTCGACGTCGACCACGGTCAGACAGACCCCGTTGACCGCGATGGAGTCGCCGTGCCGGGCGTCCGAGGTGACCAGCGGGCCGCGGATCGCGACCAGCGCCGAGTCACCCCCCGTGTCGGCGATCCGGACGACCTCGCCCAACTCCTCGACGATGCCGGTGAACATCTCAGGCCTCCCTCTTCCGGGGCAGCGCGGTGATCCGCAGGTCGGAACCGACCCGGGTGACGTCGGTGATCTCCAGGTCGATGGCGTCGGCGATGGTCGTCACACCCGCGTCGACCAGCGCGGTCGGGCCGCCCCCGAGCAACTTCGGCGCGACGTACCCGACGACCCGGTCGACCAGGCCGGCGGCGAGGAACGCGCCGGCCAGCCGGGGGCCGCCCTCCAGCAGCGCGGCACGTACCCCGCGGTGGTGCAGCTCGGCCAGCAGGGCCGGCAGGTCCACCCGGCCGTCCGGGCCGGCCCCGACCTCCGCGACGGTCGCGATCCAGGTCCGGGCGGCGCCGTCGCGGACCCGGGCGTCGACCGGGGTACGCCCCGCGCTGTCCACCACCACCCGCAGCGGCTGCCGGATGGCCAGGGTGCCGTCGCGCAGGTTGCGGGCGGTCAGCCGGGGATCGTCGGCGAGCACGGTGCCCACCCCGGCGACGACCGCGTCCACCGTGCCGCGCAGCGCGTGCACGTCCATCCGGGCGGCCTCGGAGGTGATCCACATGCTGCTGCCGTCGGCCGCCGCCGACCGGCCGTCGAGGGTGGCGGCGTACTTCCAGATCAGGTACGGCCAGCCCCGCCGCATCGAGGTCAGCCAGGCGACGTTGCCGGCCTCGGCCTCGTCGGCGCGTACCCCGAACTCCACCCGCACCCCGGCGGCGCGCAGGGTGGCCGCGCCCCCCGAGGCGACCGGGTTCGGGTCGGGCACGGCGACGACGACCCGGGCGATCCCGGCGCGGATCAGCGCGTGACTGCACGGGCCGGTGCGCCCGGTGTGGTCGCAGGGCTCCAGGGTGACCACCGCGGTCCCGCCCCGGGCCCGCTCGCCGGCCTGGGCGAGCGCGACGATCTCGGCGTGCGGACCGCCGGTGTAGGCGTGGAAACCCTCCCCGACCACGACGCCGTCCGCGTCGAGCAGCACGCAGCCGACGACCGGGTTGGGACTGGTGGTGCCGAGGCCGCGGGCGCCCAGTTCGATGGCACGGCGCATCGCCTCGTCCACGGAGACGCCGCCCATGCCCTGCCCTCTCGCTCGCCGGTCCGCGCGGGCGGTGCGGGAGGAGCGGGAGCAGGCAGCGGCGGAACCGGGAACGGCAGGGCCGCCCCCGGGGAGCCCACGCGCAGCCGGATGACGCCCGCGCAGGGCCGCCCCGCCCGCGCGCTGTCTCCCATCCGGACTGTCGGGGGTGCGGACGAGCCGCTCCCCCACCGTCGGCCCCGGATTCTCACCAGGTCCACCGGGCGGCAGAGCCGTCCGGGTCGCGGGCTTACCACGTCGAGCGTGGATCACCGCCGGTTCGGAATTTCACCGAGCCCCGCCAGCGCGTGGTGGGTACCTCCGCAGTCTTACACGTTCACCCGGCCGGTCCGCCACCTCCAGGGGGCTACTTCACACCCCGTCGGCTCGTCGCCGGTCCACCGCGACGTATGACCCCGGTTGGCTCTTGGCGACCGTTTTCATCTCGCTGGCCACGGCGATCGCGTCCAGGGGGTCGGTGAAGCGCTTCCTGGCGTCCGAGAGCGAGACGCCGATCGACAGCGTGACCAGGGCCGCCCGCCGGATGTTGCCCCGGCGGTCCTTCAGCTCGACGAATCCGCGCTCCCGGTCGGACGGGTCGTAGAGGGTGTCGGCGGACTTCTCGAAGTCGACCACGGCCCGGGAGGTCAGCGGACGGATCTGCTCGGGCGCGCAGACGATCACGAAGTCGTCGCCGCCGACGTGGCCGAGGAAGGCCGGTGGCAGCCCGATCGCGACCACCGCCCGGTGCAGGCTGCGGGCCAGCGCCGAGATGAACTCGTCGCCCCGGACGAAGCCGTACCGGTCGTTGACGCTCTTGAACCGGTCGATGTCGATGTAGCCGACGGCGTAGTCGACGCCGCTGCGGACCCGGTCGCTGATCTCCCGGCGGATCCGGCTGTTACCGGGCAGGCCGGTCAGCGGGGAGACCTCGCGGAACTCCTTGTTGCGGCGCAGCGTGGAGCTGACCCGGGCCACCAGCTCGGCGGTGTCGAACGGCTTGACCAGGTAGTCGTCCGCGCCGGCGCTGAGCCCGTGCACCTTGTCCACGGTCATCCCCTTGGCGGTCAACATGATCACCGGCAGCGCCGAGGTGATCGGGTTGGCCCGCAGCCGCCGGGTCAGCTCCAGACCGTCGATGCGCGGCATCATCAGGTCCACCACGGCCAGGTCCGGCCGGTGCCGCTCGATCATGTCGAGGGCCTCCTGGCCGTCACCGGCGTGCAGCACCTCGAAGCCGTGCAGCCGCAGGTTGAACTCGACGAATCGGGCGATGTCCTCGTCGTCGTCGACGACCAGGATCACGTCGGGACGGTCGCCGGTGGGCTCCACCCTCAGGCCCCGGCGGTGGCGCGCTCCGCGAGCCCGCGCAGGCGGCGGACCGCCTCGGCCGGATCGGCCGCCCCGTAGACGGCGGTGCCGGCGACGAAGGCGTCCGCGCCGGCCGACGCGGCCTGCTCGATGGTGTCGGCGGCGATCCCGCCGTCCACCTCGATGCGCAGTTCCAGGTGGCCGCTGTCGACGTGCCGGCGGGCCGCCCGCACCTTGTCCAGCAGCTGCGGGATGAACCGCTGGCCGCCGAAGCCCGCCTTGATCGTCATGATCAGCAGGGTGTCGAAGCTGGGCAGCAACTCCAGGTACGGCTCGATCGGGGTGTCCCGGTCGATGGCCAGCCCGGCCTTCGCCCCGGCCGAGCGGAGGTCCTTGGCGAGGGCCACCGGGTCGTCGCACGCCTCGGCGTGGAACGTCACGTTGTACGCGCCGGCGTCGGCGTAGCCGGGTGCCCACCGGCGCGGGTCGGTGATCATGAGGTGCACGTCGAACGGGAGCTGGGTGACCGCCCGGAGGCTCTGCACCACCGGCAGGCCGATGGTGAGGTTGGGGACGAAGTGGTTGTCCATCACGTCGACGTGCAACCAGTCCGCGGCGCCCTCGACGGCGCGGACTTCATCGGCGAGGCGGGCGAAATCGGCGGCGAGGATGCTGGGCGCGATGATCGACGGCGGTACGGTCACAGGGCAAGTGTACGAACGCGGCCACCCGCCGCGGACAGCACGGCACCATGGGCGACATCCCGTGATCCGGGCGTGACCCACGGTGTCCGAACCGGTCCCTCCGGATCGAATCGGGGACGATGGGCCGGTGATGACTGGCCGAACGGTCCCGGTACGGCGACACTCCATCGGGGACGGTCACGTATGCTGCTCGCCCGGCGGCGGGCAATGCCACGTGGGGCGCGGCGACGGACCGTCAGCTCCCGGAAAGGGCGGACGATGCGACGGTGGCTCGTGGCGCTGGCGCTGGCCGGCGCGGTGACGGTGGCGCTCAGCGGCTGTGCGCCGCAGCACAGCGCCGACGGGGATCTGATCGACGACTGGCCGGTGCTGCCGGTGGCCCAGGCGTTCGTGCCCGCCACCGACGCCTGCCTGCCCCGGATAACCCCGGTGGTGCAGGCCGGCACCTACGACACGGTGGACTGCGCCCGCAGCCACCTGGCCGAGGCCATCCACGTCGGCACCTTCACCGGCGCGGTGGTCCGGGGCGACCGGCCCGAGCCGGGGTCCGCCGCGCTGCGCCCCGCCCGCGCCGAGTGCGACCAGCGGGCCCGGGCCGTGCTCGGTGGCGACTGGCACTCGGCCCGGCTCACGATGAACATCGCGCTCCCGGCGAACTCGGCGTGGAACAGCGGTGCCCGCTGGTTCCGTTGCGACCTCAGCGAGACCGACAGCATCGACAACACCCGGCCGGTGAACCGGGTCGGCAGCCTGCGCGGGGCGATGGTCGGCGACAACCCGCTCAGCCACCGGTGCTTCGACCCCAAGCTGATCGGCAACAACCTCAACTACATGGCGCCGGTGCTCTGCTCCGAGCCGCACCGCGCCGAGTTCGTCGGTGTCTACCTGGAGCGCAGCGATCTGAGCTGGGCCGAGTTCAGTCGCACCAACCAGCGGGTGCACCGGCGCTGCATGGCGCTGATCGCCGGTTTCGCCGAGGTGCCCAACAACGGCGAGCTGCCGTACCGGGCCGGCTCCATCTTCTATCCGCCGTCGCAACGGGAGTGGGAGGAGGGCGACCGGGGAATCCGCTGCTTCCTGTGGAGCGACGACCGGAAGCTGACCCGCTCGATGCGCGGCGTCGGCCCCAAGGGCCTCCCCGTCATCTGACCCACCCACCCCACCCCCCTTCCCCTGCCCACCGGTGGGATCAGGAGGCTCGCGTCAGGAGATCACGCGACAGGTGGCCCGGACCTCCTGACCACCGAGGCGAAGGGGCGGACGAGGGGGTGGGGTCCGGGGGTCAGGAGGTGCGGCGGAGCAGGGCCAGGAACATGGCGTCGGTGCCGTGCCGGTGGGGCCAGAGCTGCACCGTCGGGCCGCCACCGAGGCCCGGCATGCCGGCCGGGAACAGCGGGCGGGCGTCGACGAAGTCCGCCGGCACACCCGCCCGGCGGGCGGCCTCGGTGACCGTCACGTGCGTCTCCACGGTGTGCGGGGAGCAGGTCACGTAGCCGACCAGACCACCCGGACGGGTCGCCCGCAGCGCGGCGGTGAGCAGTTCCCGCTGCAACCGGGTCAGCGGCGGCAGGTCCGACGGCTGTCGCCGCCAGCGCGACTCCGGACGGCGGCGCAGCGAACCCAGCCCGGTGCACGGGGCGTCGACCAGCACCCGGTCGAAGTGCCCCTCCGCGAGCTTCGGGCCCGCCCCGACGGTGCGGCCGTCGGTGTGCAGGACGCTCACCGGCAACCCCCGGGTGGCCTGTTCGACCAGCCTGGCCCGGTGCTCGGCGACCTCCACCGCGGTCAGCCGGGCACCCCGCTGCGCGGCGAGCGCGCCGAGCAGCCCGGCCTTGCCACCGGGACCGGCGCACAGGTCCAGCCAGCGGCCGTCGGGACCGTCGAGCGGGGCCGCCACCAGCGCGTTCGCCACCAGCTGTGAGCCCTCGTCCTGCACGTGCGCCCGGCCGTCGGCCAGTGCCGGCAGCTCGCCCGGGGCACCGCCGCGCAGGTAGACCGCGTACGGGGAGAACGCGCCCGGGGCACCGCCCACCTCGTCGGCCACGTCGGCCGGGTCGGCCCGACCGGGGCGGACGCACAGGTGCACCGGCGGACGCTCGTTGTTCTCGATCAGCAGGCGGGTCACCTCACCCAGGTCACCGCCGAGGGCGTCGGCGAAGGCCCGGACGATCCACTGCGGGTGGCTGTAGGTCACCGCCAGGTGGCCGATCGGGTCGGCCGCCATGGTCGGGGCCAGCCTGGCCACCCAGGCGTCGAGATCCTGGCCGGCCACCTCGCGCAGCACCGCGTTGGCGAACCCGGTCGCGCCCTCGCCGACCGTGCGGACCAGGTCGACCGTGGACGACACGGCGGCGTGGGCCGGCACCCGGGTGTGCAGCAACTGGTAGGCCCCCAGCCGCAGCGCGTCGCGTACCGGCGGGTCGATCCGCTCGACGTCCCGACCGGCCGCGGCGGTGAGGATGGTGTCCAGGGTGCCGACCTGGCGCAGGGTGCCGTAGGTCAGCTCGGTGGCGAAGGCGGCGTCCCGCCCGGTCAGCCCCTGCTCACGCAGGATCGTCGGCAACACCAGGTTGGCGTACGCGTCGTCGCGGTGCACCGCCGCGACGGCCTGGTAGGCGGCGTGCCGGGGCAGGTCCACCGCCGGCCGGACCGGTCGGCCGGGCCGCCGGTCGACGCCACCCCGGTCGGCCCAGCCGCCGGAGCGGGCCGGACGGTCGCCCCGGAAGCCGCCCGCGGGCCGGTCGGGACGCCGGTCGTCAGCGCGCTGCTCGCGGCGCACGCCGTCGGCGGGTCGCCGGGTCGGCCCGGTCACGCGAGTTCCTCCCCGCCGCCGACCCGGACACCGCGCGCCCAGTCGCTCGCCGGCATGGCCTTCTTGCCCGCCGCGCGCACCTCACCGAGCCGCACCGGCACGGTCGCCGTGCCGGCCAACACGCGGGACTTCTCCACCAGCAGTTCTCCAGGCTTCAGTCGGGGGCCGTCGCCGACCAGGGTCACCGGGCCGAGCTTGACCCGGTCGCCGCGGAAGGTCGTCCACGGGCCGGGGGCGGGGGTGCAGGCGCGGATCCGACGGTCCACCGCGAAGGCGGGGTCGGTCCAGCGCACCCGGGCGTCGTCCACGGTCAGCTTCGGGGCCAGCGAGACCCCGTCGGCGGGCTGCGGCTCGGCCCGCGCCGTCCCCGCCCCGATCGCGTCCAGGACGGCCACCAGCAGCCCGGCACCGGAGTGGGCGAGGCGCTCCAGCAGGTCGCCGGAGGTGTCGGTGGGCCGGATCTCGTCGGTCAGGGTGCCGTAGACCGGGCCGGTGTCCAGCCCCTGCTCCAGCTGGAAGACGCTGGCCCCGGTCAGCTCGTCGCCGTGCAGCACCGCGTGCTGGACGGGGGCCGCGCCCCGCCAGGCGGGCAGCAGCGAGAAGTGCAGGTTGACCCAGCCGAACCGGGGGATCTCCAGCGCCGCCGGGGGCACCAGCGCGCCGTACGCCACGACCGGCACGCAGTCGGGGGCCAGCGCGCCGAGCCGGTCGAGGAAGTCGGGCTCCCGGGGCCGGGCCGGGGTGAGCACCTCGACGCCGTGCTCGTCGGCCCAGGCGGCGACGGGCGAGCGGAGCACCCCCCGGCCCCGACCGGCGGGCGCGTCGGGGCGGGTCACCACGGCCACCAGCTCGTGCCCGGAGGCGTGTACGGCGGCCAGGGCGGGGACGGCGACCGCCGGCGTGCCGGCGAAGATCAGACGCATCGGCGGGTCACCGGCCCAGACCGAAGGGGTTGCCGGCGGAGTGCGGGCTGACCTTCACCGTCGGCGGGGCGGCCTCGTCGTACCAGTCGGCCTGACGGATCGCCTTCATGGCCTCCTTGCGCCCGGCCGGGTCCAGCCGGTCGAGGAAGAGCACGCCGTCGAGGTGGTCGGTCTCGTGCTGGACACAGCGGGCCATCAGCCCGGTGCCGACGATCTGCAACGGGTCGCCGTAGCCGTTGAAGCCCTTGGCGATGACGTTCTGCCGGCGCTTGGTGTCGAAGTAGAGCCCGGGAATCGACAGACAGCCCTCCGGGCCGTCCTGCTCCTCGGTGTCGGGGAACTCCAGGACCGGGTTGACCAGGTGGCCGAGCACGTCGTCCACCTCGAAGGTGAAGACCCGCAGGCCCACGCCGAGCTGCGGGGCGGCCAGCCCGGCACCGCCACGGTCGCGCATCGTGTCGGTGAGGTCGGCGACGAGCCTACGCAGCTCGACGTCGAAGTCGACGACCGGATCGGCCGGCGTGCGCAGCACCGGATCCCCGAACAGACGGATGGGCTGGACGGTCACGCGGGGTGGCTCCTTCGTTGGACGGCGTGGTGCCGTACCAGTCTACGGAGTGCCGCGGGCGGCACCGGGCGGCGTACCGCGATGCGCCGGGACCGGACCGCCGGATCCGGGAACGGGCGACCGTCGGCGGGGAGGATCAGGCGCCGGCGCCCGGTTCGCCGGCCAGCACCGCGTCCCCGCCGAGCAGCGCGTGTGCGGGCAGCGGGAGCCGGATGCCGTGGGCGGCCTCCCAGTCGTGCACGAGGCTGGGGCGCACGTGGGCGGCGAAGTAGTCGACGGCGCTGGTCTGCCCGACGACCGGCTCGTCCACCTCGGCGACGAGCTGCGCGGGCACCAGCGGGAAGCCGTTGCGCAGGGCGGCGCTGAGCCGGCGGTGGCCGTCGACGACGAAGAAGTACTCGCCGGTGAAGCCGATCCGCAGCGGGGCGAGGGCCTCGTCGCCGGCCGCCGCCAACTCCCCGACGAGCCCGGACCCGTCGAGTCCGCGCAGGCCGGCGACGTCCTCGGTGGGGTAGACCCGGGCCGGGTCGAGCAGCAGCAGCGGGGGGGCGTCGCGCAGCACGTCGGCGGCGAGCCGGCCCTCGTACGCGTCGACGATGTGCTCGATGACCTCGGCGGCGGAGGCCCGGGTGGTGTCGCAGACCAGGTCGTAGTTGCGCAGCCGGGCCTTGTCGACGCCGTAGCGGAGGATGAACCTGTTCCGTTCGCTCTCGCTGCGTTCGCGGAGCTTGGCCTCCGCCTCGGCCAGCGAGGTGTAGCTCTCGGCCGGGCCGGAGGGCCGCAGCAGCACCCGCCGGGCCGCCTCGGCCGGCTCGGTGATCATGTGCACCTTGAGCGCGTCGGTGAAGAAGTGCCAGGCCAGCCGGGAGTCCATCACCAGGGATTCGCCGGAGGCGGCGATGTCCCGCTGGAGCTGGTCGACGTAACCGTCGACGGCCTGGTCCAGCTCGGCGTGCAGGTTGAGCTGGAGGGCGGTCATCTGCCGCTCCTGGGCCATCTGCCGGTAGAGGTCACCGACGCTGACCCGGCGCAGGCCCAGCCGCTGGGCGATCTCGACGGAAACGGTGCTCTTGCCGCTGCCGAGGTCACCGTTGAAGACGATCGACTGACGAACGGTCACCACTGGCCCACCCTTGCTCACCGGCTGCTTGGCATCATCGATCTGGCGTCGGCTCGACGCGTTCCCGTCTCGTCGCGCCATCCGTGCGCCCCGGGTATGACGGGCGATGCTATCACGCGGGCATCCCCGGCCCCCCGCACACGGGGTGCGACGGCGGGCTGGCCAGGTGCTCCACCACGCTGACCGGCGACTCAGAAAAGGCTGAGCGGATCGACCTGGAGGCGGACCGGTTCGGCGGCCCGACGGGCACTGCGCACCCCGGCGGCGACGTGCAGCGCCTCGGCCAGCGCGGCGGCCCGGGACCGGGGCACCCGGACCAGCATCCGCTCCCGGTCCTGGTCGGCGGGGACCGGGCCGAGCACCTCCGCCTCGTCGGGCAGCCGGGCCTGGGCCAGCAGGTCGGCCACCGCGTCCGCGTCGCCGGTGACGCTGGCCATCCGGACCGCGGGCGGGAAGCCCAACTCCCGGCGCTCGGCCAGCTCCCGGGCGGCGAACCAGCCCGGATCCCAGCGCAGCAGCGCCTGCACCGGGGCGAGCGCGCCGTCGGCGACCACCACCACCTTCCCGCCGGCCGGGGCGGGCCGGGCCAGGGCGGCGGCGGACAGCCACCGACGCAGGGTCTCCTCACCGGCCCGCAGGTCCGCCCGGGTGAGCAGCGCCCAGGAGTCCAGCAGCAGCACCGCGCCGTACCCCCCCTCGGCCACCGGTTCGGCCCCCGGGGTGGCGATGACCAGACCCGCGCCCGCCGGGACGTCGGTCAGCACCTCGTCGCGGCCCGACGTGCGCACCGGCACCCCGGGAAAGGCCCGGCCCAGTTCCTCGGCGGTCCGCCGGGCACCGGTGACCGCCGCCCGCAGCCGCCGCCCACCGCACTGCGGACAGGCGTACGCGGCGACGACCCGACCGCACCAGCGGCAGGCCGGCGGCGCGTCGGCGGCCCGCAGCGCCAGCGGGCCGGAGCAGTGCGGGCAGCGGGCCGGGGTCCGGCAGTCGGCGCAGGAGACCGACGGCAGGTAGCCCCGACGGGGCACCTGGACCAGCACCGGAGCGTCCGCCCGCAGGGTGTCCCGGGCGGTGGTCCAGGCCAGGCTGGGCAGCCGGGCGGTCGCGGCCCCCGGATCCCGGGCCAGTTGCGGATCGTCGCCGGTCGGGGCGATGGCCGGGGTACGCGCCCGCAGGGTCGCCCGGTCCGCGACCACCTCACGGGCCCAGCCGGTTTCCACCAGGAGCTGCCCCTCCGCGGTCCGGGTCCACCCGCCGACCAGCGCGGCGGCCCCGCTGAGCCGGGCCCGGGTGAGCAGCACCTCGCGGGCGTGCGGGTAGGGCGCGCGTGGCTCGGCGTGCAGGTCGTCCCCGTCGTCCCAGATCGCCACCAGGCCGAGCCGCGCCACCGGGGCGAACATCGCGGCCCGGGTGCCGATCACCACCGGCACGTCGCCCCGCCGGGCGGCCAGGAAGGCACGGTAGCGCCGGGCCGGGCCGAGCGCGGCGGAGAGGGTCACGTGCCGGCCGGGGCCGAGCAGCGCGGTCAACGCCGCGTCGAGCCGGTCGAGGTCCCGGGCGTCGGCCACCACCACCACGGCGCCCCGACCACCGGCGAGGGTGGCGGCGACGGCGTCGGCGTACCGGGCGGCCCAGTCCTCGCCGGCCAGCGCCGACCAGACGGCCCGGGGCGTCCGGCCGTCGGCCAGCGCCGCCAGGTAGGCCGGACCGGCCGGATAGTCCCGCCACCCGCGCGGGTCGGTCACCACAGGACGCGGCGGCACCCCGATGCCGTCACCCGCACCGGGAACGGCCGGATCGGCGGCGGCAGGCGGATCAGCGGTGGCGGACGGACCGGCGGCAGGCGCGGCGGCGGCAGGCGGACCGACGGAGGCAGGCGGACCGACGGAGGCAGGCGGACCGACGGCCGGGGCCGGGGTGGCGCGGGGTTCCTTCTCGACCCGGGCGTGCCGGGGTGGGACGGCCAGCCGGAGCACGTCGGCGAGGTTGCCGGCGTACCGGTCGGCGACCGCCCGGGCCAGGCGGAGCACCTCCGCGGCCAGCACCGGCTCGGCGGAGACCACCTTCTCCAGGTACGCCAGCCGGCCGCCGTGGGTCGAGGCGTCGACACGTTCCAGCAGCCAACCGTCGACCAGCTGACCGGCGAAGCGGACCTTCACCCGCACCCCGGGGACCGCGTCGGCGGCCAGGCCGGCGGGGACCAGGTAGTCGAAGGGGCGGTCGAGGTGCGGCAGCGGGACGTCCACACAAACCCGAGCGACCGGCGACCCGTCCGCGGGTCGCCGGTCGCTGGGCGTGGTGCCGGTCAGGCGCCCGCTACCGACTTCAGGTCGGCCGCCCGGTCGGTGCTCTCCCAGGTCAGATCCGCCAGCTCCCGGCCGAAGTGGCCGTAGGCGGCGGTCTGCCGGTAGATCGGGCGGAGCAGGTTGAGGTCCCGGATGATCGCGGCCGGACGCAGGTCGAAGACCTCACCGACCGCCTTCTCGATCGCGGCCACCGGCACCGTCTCGGTGCCGAAGGTCTCGATGAAGAGGCTGACCGGGTGGGCCTTGCCGATCGCGTAGGCGACCTGCGCCTCGCAGCGCTCGGCCAGGCCGGCGGCGACCACGTTCTTGGCCACCCAGCGCATCGCGTACGCGGCGGAACGGTCCACCTTGGACGGGTCCTTGCCGGAGAACGCGCCGCCACCGTGCCGGGCGTACCCGCCGTAGGTGTCGACGATGATCTTCCGGCCGGTCAGCCCGGCGTCGCCCATCGGGCCACCGATCTCGAACCGGCCGGTCGGGTTGACCAGCAGCCGGTAGCCGTCGGTGTCCAGCCCCAGGTTCTCCAGCTCCGGAGCGATGACGTGGTCACGCACGTCCGGGGTGAGCAGCGAGTCCAGCGAGATGTCCGCGGCGTGCTGGCTGGACACCACGACGGTGTTCAGCCGGACCGGGCGCAGCCCCTCGTACTCGATGGTGACCTGGGTCTTGCCGTCCGGCCGCAGGTACGGGATGGTCCCGTCCTTGCGCACGGCGGACAGCCGCAGGGCCAGCCGGTGCGCGAGCGCGATCGGCAGCGGCATCAGCTCCGGCGTCTCCGAGCAGGCGAAGCCGAACATCATGCCCTGGTCGCCGGCGCCCTGCGCGTCCAACGCGCTCTCCGACGCCCCGGTCCGCAGCTCGAAGGCGTTGTCGACGCCCTGGGCGATGTCGGGCGACTGGGCGCCGATGGAGACGCTGACGCCGCAGGAGGCGCCGTCGAAGCCCTTCTTCGACGAGTCGTACCCGATGCCCAGGATCGTCTCGCGGACGATGGTGGGGATGTCGGCGTACGCCTTGGTGGTCACCTCACCGGCGACGTGGACCTGACCGGTGGTGATCAGCGTCTCCACCGCCACCCGGCTGTGCGGGTCCTGGGTGAGCAGGGCGTCGAGGATACCGTCGCTGATCTGGTCGGCGATCTTGTCCGGGTGGCCTTCCGTGACCGATTCGGACGTGAAGAGGCGGCGTGTCACGGGACTCCTAAGCTCTTTTGATAATCGTTGCGCAGCAGTCTAGTCATCACGGTGCGCCACCTTCGACCCCGTCGACGGGCATCCACCGTTCAGGAACGGTCGGCCCACTGGGCGAGCACCAGGTCCCACACCCGGTCGGCCAGCTCCTCCTTGGCCTGTTCCGGCAGGCGGTGCAGGGTGCCGTCCGCGCCGATCACGGTGGCCGTGTTGGTCTCGGCGCCGAAGACCTTGTCCACGCCGACCTCGTTGACGACCACCAGGTCGGCCCGTTTGCGGGCGAGTTTGGCCCGACCGTTGGCCTCGGCGTCGCCGGTCTCGGCGGCGAACACCACCAGCAGCTGCCCCGGGCGGCGCAGGCGCCCCCACTCGGCGGCGATGTCCGGGTTGGTGACCAGCTCGATGGTCGGCGCGCTGCCGTCATCCGACTTCTTGATTTTGCCGGTCGCGTAGTGCGCCGGCCGGAAGTCGGCCGGCGCGGCCGCCATCACCAGCGCGTCGGCGTCCTCGGCGGCGGCCAGGGTGGCCGTGCGCAGCTCCCCGGTGCTGCCCACCCGCACCAGGTCGACCCCGGCCGGGTCGGCCAGCGACACGTTGGCGCTGATCAGGGTGACCCGGGCACCGCGGGCGACGGCCGCGCGGGCGAACGCGTAACCCTGCTTGCCGGAGGAGCGGTTACCGAGGAACCGGACCGGGTCGAGGGGTTCCCGGGTGCCGCCGGCGGTGACCACCAGATGCCGACCGGCCAGGTCGGCGGGGGCGTCGACGCCCCGGGCGAGCACCCGGCGGGCGACGGCGAAGATCCCGGCCGGGTCGGGCAGCCGGCCCTTGCCGCTGTCGGCACCGGTGAGCCGGCCGACGGCGGGCTCGATCACCCGCACGCCCCGGCCGCGCAGGGTGGCGACGTTCGCGACGGTGGCGGGGTGCTCCCACATCTCGGTGTGCATCGCGGGAGCGAGCAGCACCGGGCAGCGGGCGGTGAGCAGGATGTTGGTGAGCAGGTCGTCGGCGAGGCCGTGGGCGGTCCGGGCCAGCAGGTCGGCGGTGGCCGGCGCGACCACCACCAGGTCGGCCCGCTGGCCGAGCCGGACGTGCGGGACCTGGTGGACCTCGGACCAGACGTCGTCGGCGACCGGCTGGCCGGACAGCGCCGCCCAGGTCGGCGCTCCGACGAAGCGGAGCGCCGACGCGGTCGGCACGACCCGGACCCGGTGGCCCGACTCCGTGAAGAGCCGCAGCAGCTCGCACGCCTTGTAGGCGGCGATGCCACCGCCGACTCCGAGCACGATCTCGGCGGACATCGGGGTACGGGCGACTACGGCTGGTCGGTCGGCTCGGCGGTGAGCAGGCCCGCGTTGATCTCGCGCATGGCGATGGAGAGCGGCTTCTCCTGCGGAGTGGTCTCCACGAGCGGGCCGACGTACTCGAGCAGGCCCTCGCCGAGCTGGCTGTAGTAGGCGTTGACCTGACGGGCGCGCTTGGCGGCGAAGATCACCAGCGCGTACTTCGAGGTGGTCTTCTCGAGCAGCTCGTCGATCGGCGGGTTGGTGATGCCCTCGGGGTTGGCGATGGATCCCACGAAATACCCTCTGCGTCTGAAGTGTCCGCGCGAGCGCGGCTGGTCGCTCGGCCACGCGGAGCGCGGCTGATCGCTCGGTCGCGCGGAACGCGACCGGCCGGTCGACCGCGACACCGCGGCCGGACGGAAGCCAGATTAGGACGAACCGAGCAAGCCTACCAGCTCATCGGCGGCGCGCTCGGTGCGGTCGTGTCGGACGGTGTGCGCGGCGCGGGCCGCGACGGCCGGGTCCGGGAGGTGTCCCGGCGGCAACAGCAGCACCAGGCGGACCCACGACAGGGCCGCTCGCAGGGCGAGCGCGCCGGGCAGGTCCAGCGGGAGCAGGACCGGCCGTCCCCGCGCCAGTCGGTCGACCAGCGGGGCGCGCGGGGTGCCCCGGCGGTACGGCCCGGCCCGGGACCACTCGAGCAGCTCGCCCGCGGCGATCATCCGATCGAACTCGACCGGCTCCCGGAAGAGCCGGTCGACACCGTCGGTCTCGCCGGGGCGACGCGCCCGGGTGGTCACCGGAACCGGCACCCACACGGAGGAGGAACGCACCCGGACCGCCTCGACCACACCGCCCCGACCGGCACCCGAAGGTCCGGTCAGGACGGTGAGCCGCACCGCCGGGCACGTCTCGTCATCCGTGCTCACCGCTTGTTTCTACCTGCTGCGGCGATCAGTTGGCGGCGAACTCTCCAAGCAGCGCCTTGCGCTGCTGCTCGCCCAGACCACGCAGACGGCGGCTGTCGGCGATCTTGAGCTTCTCCATGATCTGGGTGGCCCGGATCTTGCCGATACCCGGCATCGCCTGCAGCACGGCCGACACCTTGAGCTTGCCGACGACATCGTCGGACTCGGCTCGCGCAAGGACGGCGGCCAGGGTGGTCTTGCCCTGCTTGAGCTGCTCCTTCAGCTCAGCACGGGCCTTGCGGATCTCCGCGGCCTTTTCCAGCGCGGCAGCGCGCTGCTCGGGGGTCAGTGACGGGAGCGGCACCAGTTCTCCTCAGGTCCCTATCGCGACGGGCGGAACGCACCGACGCTCTGTGAAACGTGGTGTCGCTGGCAACCAAAGGGGTCCGTGGTTCCCAGCGCGGGGAAAACTAGCGTTCGCCGGAGTTTTCGGCAACGTGGACGCGCGATGATCAACGTAAAGTGACCGAGCCGTCAGTCAGTTTGCGGAAGCAAGAATCTGCCGGCAGTCGGCCGCCGCGCGGTCGGCGGCGGCCCGCAACGCGGACGCGTCGGGGCCCGCGTTGAGCACCTCCCGGGAGTAGGACGGCAGCACTGCGGAGAGGTTGGTGCCGAACACGGTGGGTAGATCGGCCGCCGTCGCACCCTGGGCGCCGAGCCCCGGTGCGAGCAGCGGACCATTGACCGAGGACAGGTCGTGACCGGTGTCACCGATGGTCGCGCCGACCACCAGACCGATACTGCCGAGCGGGTCGGCACCCCTGTTGAGCTGGGAAATCTCATCGATAACAAGCTGTGCCACGGTGCGCCCGCCCGAGGTGACCGCACGCTGCACCTGCGCCCCTTCGGGGTTGGAGGTGAGCGCTAACACGAACACCCCGCCACCGTGCGTGGTGGCGGCCTCGAACATCGGCGCCAGCGAACCTACTCCCAGGTAGGGGCTCGCGGTGAGCGCGTCGACATACAACGGGCTGGATGGATCAAGGTACGCGGAGGCGTACGCGGCGACGGTCGAACCGATGTCGCCGCGCTTGACGTCGAGCAGAACGAGCGCCCCGGCCTCGCGCAACTGTCGGATAGTTGACTCAAGAATCCCCACTCCACGGCTCCCGAATCGCTCGAAGAAGGCCGACTGGGGCTTGATCACCGCAACCCGGTCACCGAGCGCTTCCGCGACGGTCCGGGCGAACCGCTCCAACCCGCCGACGTCGTCCGGCAGCCCCCAGCGGGCCAGCAGCCCGGGGTGCGGATCGATGCCCACGCAGAGCGGCCCACGCTCCGCCATCGCCCGGTGCAGCCGGGTTCCGAAGGTCTCCATCGTTGCTCCTCTCGTGTCGTGTCCACCGGCCGCGACGACGGTCGTCGCCCGGCTTCCGGATGCCCGCCCGGACCTCAGCCGGCTTCCACCGCGGCGGCGATCCCGGCCGTGATCCGGGCCACGTCCGCGTCCCCGGTCAGGTACGGCGGCATGGTGTACACCAGGTCCCGGAAGGGGCGCAGCCACACGCCCCGGGCCACCGCGGCGGCCGTCGCCGCCGCCACGTCCACCTCGCGGTCCAACTGCACCACGCCGATCGCCCCCAGCACCCGGACGTCCGTCACGCCCGGCGTCCCCCGCAGCGGCTCCAGGCCGGCGCGCAGCCCCGCCCCCACCCGGGCCACCTCGGCGGCCCAGTCGCCGGCCCGCAGCAGCCCCAGGGAGGCGTTGGCGACCGCACAGGCCAACGGGTTGCCCATGAACGTCGGGCCGTGCGCGAGCACCCCGTCCCGGGCGATGCCCCGGGCCACCCGCGGGGTGCACAGCGCCGCCGCCAGGGTGAGGTAACCACCGGTCAGCGCCTTGCCGACGCAGAGCACGTCCGGACTCACCCCGGCGTGCTCGGCGGCGAACATCGTCCCGGTCCGGCCGAACCCGGTGGCGATCTCGTCGAAGATCAGCAGCACCCCGTGCGCGCGGGTCACCTCGCGCAGCACCCGCAGGTACCCCGGGTGGTGGAAGCGCATCCCGCCCGCGCCCTGCACCACCGGTTCCACGATCACCGCGGCCAGTTCGTCGGCGTGCCGGGCGACGGCGTCGGCCAGCGCCGTCACGTACCCCGGGTCGGGCGGGTCGGCGAAACCGCCGGGCGGCACCGGGGCGAAGACCTGCCGGGGCAGCACGTCCCCCCAGAGGTGGTGCATCCCGCCCTCGGGGTCGCACACGCTCATCGGGTGGAAGGTGTCCCCGTGGTAGCCGCCCCGCCAGGTGCCCAGCCGACGGCGCTCCGGCCGCCCGGTGGCCCGCTGGTACTGCAGGCACATCTTGATCGCCACCTCGACCGACACCGAGCCCGAATCGGCCAGGAAGACGTGTTCCAGCCCGTCCGGGGCCAGCTCGACCAGGGTCCGGGCCAGCCGGACCGCCGGCTCGTGGGTGAGCCCGCCGAACATCACGTGACTCATCCGGCCGAGCTGGTCGGTGACCGCCGCGTCCAGCACCGGGTGCCGGTAGCCGTGGATCGCCGCCCACCAGGACGACATCCCGTCGACCAGTTCCCGCCCGTCGGCCAGCCGCAGCCGCACCCCCTCGGCGCTGCGCACCGGGTAGGGCGGGTGCGCCGGCGGCGACGTCGCGTACGGATGCCAGACGTGCGCCCGGTCGGCGGCCAGGATCTCCTCGGGCGTCACGCGCGCTCCTTTGTACCCTCGTCGACCGGCACCCCGACGGCCCGGCCCGCCGCGCCGCGCCCACGGCACAGCCCTGTCCGGCCCGGCACCCCGACGCCGCGGATCCGCCCGCGGCGCGGCCACCGACCGGGGTCCGGCACGGTGCGACCGGCGGTGGAGCCGGAACGCGGGGTCGACGGCGCGACGGGCACGACCGGGAGCGCCGGGCGTACCCGTCGGCTCACCGCCCGATCACCGCCCGGTCGCCCGCCGTCGCCCCGCCCGACACCCGGGCGGCGGCCCGGACCAGGCCCGGCCCCCGGTAGATGAAACCGGTGTAGAGCTGGACCAGGCTGGCCCCGGCGTCGAACATCCGGGCCGCGTCGTCCGGGTCGAGGATGCCGCCGACCCCGATGATCGGCAGCCGGCCGCCGGTCTCCCGGTGGACGAAGGCGACCATCTCCCGGGCCCGCCCGGTCAGCGGGGCGCCGGACAGGCCGCCGGCCTGGCCGCCACGCTCCCGGTCGGCGGGGGCGAGACCGTCGCGGGCCAGGGTGGTGTTGGTGGCGATCACCCCGGCCGCCCCCCGGGCCAGGCAGACCTCCAGCAGTTCGGCCACCGCCGGCTCGGTGAGGTCCGGGGCGATCTTCACCAGCACCGGCTTCTCCCCCACCAGCGCGGCCAGCAGGGCGTCCAGGTGTGCCCGGTCCTGCAACGACCGCAGCCCCGGGGTGTTCGGGGAGGAGACGTTGACCGCGAAGTAGTCGCCGTGCCCGCGCAACGCGCGGTACGAGGCGAGGTAGTCCTCGACCGCCTCGTCCAGCGGGGTCACCTTGGACTTGCCCAGCGAGATGCCCAGCGGCACCCCGAGCGGGCGGGGCAGCGCGGCCAGCCGGGCCGCCAGGGCCGCGGCACCGGCGTTGTTGAAGCCCATCCGGTTGATCACGGCCGCGCTGTCGGGCAGCCGGAACAACCGGGGCCGGGGGTTGCCCGGCTGGGCGTGCGCGGTGACCGTGCCCACCTCGACGAAGCCGAACCCCAACGCCGGCCAGGCCGGCAGGGCCACCCCGTTCTTGTCCATCCCCGCCGCCAATCCCACCGGGTTGGGGAAGTCCACCCCGAACACCGTCCGGGGCGCCCGGTGCAGATTGCGGGCGCGCAGCAACGCCAGCGCCGCCGGCCGCCGGGACAGGGCCGCCAGCCGGCGCAACGTCCAGTCGTGCGCCGCCTCGGCGTCCCCACCCCCGATGCGGAACAGCGCCCGGCGCACCCCCTGCTCGAACATCACCACGTCACAGCCCTCCGACGGACGCTCCCCCGGCCGACGCCTCCGCCGGTGATCAAGAGGTCCGCGTCACCGCCCCCGCCGTCCGGTGACCGAAACCTCCCGGTCACCGGGCCGAGCGGGGCGCGGGGGCGGGATCCACCCGGCGGGTGGGGGTACCGGGTCACTGGGCGGCCCGGAGGGCGGCGTGGAGTTCCTGGAGGGGACGCACCCGCATGTCGCCGCGGATCCGGGCCTCGATGCCCATCACCGCCGCCGCCACCCCCGGCACGGTGGTGATGCAGGGGATGTCGGCCGTCACGGCGGCGCTGCGGATCTCGTAGCCGTCCGAGCGGGCGCTCGCGCCCGAACCCTGCGGGGTGTTCACCACCAGGGCCACGTCACCGGCGAGGATCATCGACACCGCGTCCGCGCCCTCGCCGCTCTGGTAGTGCTTGCGGATCTGCTCACAGGCGATGCCGTGCCGGCGCAGCAGCTCGGCGGTACCCGTGGTGGCGACGATCTCGAAGCCCAGGTCGGCCAGCCGCTTGATCGGGAAGATCATGGCCCGCTTGTCCCGGTTGGCCACCGAGACGAAGATCCTCCCGGTGGTCGGCAGCGAACCGTACGCGGCGGACTGGCTCTTGGCGAACGCGTGCCCGAAGCTGGTGTCGATGCCCATCACCTCGCCGGTCGACTTCATCTCCGGACCGAGCAGCGAGTCCACGCCCTTGCCGGCCGGGGTACGGAACCGCTTGAACGGCAGCACCGCCTCCTTGACCGCGATCGGGGCGTCCGGTGGCATCGTCCCGCCGTCGCCGGTCGGTGGGAGCAGCCCCTCGGCGCGCAGGTCGGCGATGGTCGCGCCGAGGGCGATCCGGGCCGCCGCCTTCGCCAACGGCACGGCGGTGGCCTTGGAGACGAACGGGACCGTCCGGGACGCCCGCGGGTTCGCCTCCAGCACGTAGAGCATGTCGTCCTTGAGGGCGTACTGGACGTTGAGCAGGCCGCGCACCCCCACGCCCCGGGCGATCGCCTCGGTGTAGCGGCGCACCTCGCTCAGGTGCACGCCGGACAGCGTGATCGGCGGCAGCGCACACGACGAGTCACCGGAGTGGATACCGGCCTCCTCGATGTGCTCCATCACACCACCCAGGTAGACCTCGCCGTCGGCGTCGCAGAGCGCGTCCACGTCGATCTCGATGGCGTCGTCGAGGAACCGGTCGACCAGCACCGGGTGGTCCGGGGAGATCTCGGTGGCCCGACCGATGTAGGCGCGCAACGTGTCGTCGTCGTAGACGATCTCCATGCCCCGCCCGCCGAGCACGTACGACGGGCGCACCAGCACCGGGTACCCGATCTCGTCGGCGATCGCCTTCGCCTCGTCGTACGAGGTGGCCATGCCGTGCGCCGGGGCCCGCAGGTCGGCCCGGGCCAGCACCGCGCCGAACGCGCCGCGCTCCTCGGCCAGGTGGATCGACTCCGGGGAGGTGCCCACCACCGGCAGTCCGGCGTCCTTCAGCCGCTGCGCCAGCCCCAGCGGGGTCTGCCCACCGAGCTGCACGACCACCCCGACCACGCCGGGGCCACCGGCCGCCCGGCCGGACGAGTCCTCGGCGTGCCAGGCCTCCAGCACGTCCTCGAAGGTCAGCGGCTCGAAGTAGAGCCGGTCGGCGGTGTCGTAGTCGGTGGAGACGGTCTCCGGGTTGCAGTTGACCATCACCGTCTCGTAGCCGACCGCACCGGCCGCGTCCGCGCCGCCGCCCACCCCGTCGAGCGGGGCGGTGCGCAACGCCTGCACGGCGTGCACGCAGGAGTAGTCGAACTCGATGCCCTGGCCGATCCGGTTCGGCCCCGACCCGAGGATGAGCACCTTGGGCCGGTCCGACGGGGCGACCTCGGTCTCCTCGTCGTACGTGGAGTAGTGGTACGGGGTCGTCGCCTCGAACTCGGCGGCACAGGTGTCCACCGTCTTGTAGACCGGGCGCACGTCGAGCCGGTGCCGCAGGGTGCGTACGCCGTCCTCGCCGGCCAGCTCCGGGCGCAGCGCGGCGAGCTGCCGGTCGGACAACCCGGCCCGCTTGGCCCGGCGCAGCAGGGCGGCGTCGAGCACCGGGGCGGCGACGATCTCGGCCCGCAGCTCGACCAGGCCGACGATCTGGTCCAGGAACCACGGGTCGATCCCGCCGGACGCCCGGGCGACCTCGGCCACCGACGCGCCCAGCCGCAGCGCCCGCTCGACGGTGTAGAGCCGGCCGTCGTGCGGCACCCGCAGCGCGGCGAGGGTGTTCTCCCGGGTCGCCCCGGCCGGATCCGGCTGGGTCCAGAAACCCACCGCCTTCGTCTCCATCGAGCGCATCGCCTTGTTGAGCGCCTCGGTGAAGTTGCGGCCGAGGCTCATCGCCTCGCCGACCGACTTCATCGTGGTGGTCAGCTCCGGGTCGGCGCCGGGGAACTTCTCGAACGCGAACCGGGGGATCTTCACCACCACGTAGTCCAGCGTCGGCTCGAACGCGGCGGGCGTCTTGCGGGTGATGTCGTTGGGGATCTCGTCGAGGGTGTAGCCGATGGCCAGCTTCGCGGCGATCTTGGCGATCGGGAAACCGGTGGCCTTCGACGCCAGCGCCGACGAGCGGGACACCCGCGGGTTCATCTCGATCACCACGATCCGGCCGTCGGCCGGGTTGACCGCGAACTGGATGTTGCAGCCGCCGGTGTCCACCCCGACCTCGCGCAGCACCGCGATGCCCAGGTCCCGCAGGTTCTGGTACTCCCGGTCGGTGAGCGTCATCGCCGGGGCCACGGTCACGCTGTCCCCGGTGTGCACACCCATCGGATCGACGTTCTCGATCGAGCAGACCACCACCACGTTGTCGTGCCGGTCGCGCATCAGCTCCAGCTCGTACTCCTTCCAGCCGAGCACGCTCTCCTCGATGAGCACCTCGTGCACCGGGCTGGCGGCCAGACCGGCCCCGGCGATCCGGGTCAGGTCCTCGTCGGTGTGCGCCATGCCGGAACCCAGGCCGCCCATGGTGAACGACGGCCGGATCACCACCGGCAGGCCCAGCTCGGCGACGGTCTCGCGGACCTCGTCCATCGAGTGGCAGACCCGGGACCGGGGCACCAGGCCGTCCGGGTCGGGCAGCCCCAGCCGGACGCCGGCCTTGGCCACGATCTCCTTGAACAGCTGGCGGTCCTCGCCCCGGTTGATCGCCTCGATGTTCGCGCCGATCAGCTCGACGCCGTACTTGTCGAGGACGCCCGCCGCGTGTAGGGCGACCGCCGTGTTCAACGCGGTCTGCCCGCCCAGGGTGGGCAGCAGCGCGTCGGGGCGCTCCTTGGCGATGACCAGCTCGACGAACTCCGGGGTGATCGGCTCGACGTAGGTGGCGTCGGCGAACTCCGGGTCGGTCATGATGGTCGCCGGGTTGGAGTTGACCAGGCTGACCCGGATCCCCTCGCTGCGCAGCACCCGGCAGGCCTGGGTGCCGGAGTAGTCGAACTCGCAGGCCTGCCCGATCACGATCGGCCCGGAGCCGATCACCAGGATGTGCTTGAGATCGTCGCGCTTAGGCATTCGTGCGCCCCTCGCTGTGGTTCCGGCCCGGACCGGGCTGCCCGTCGGGGCCACGGCCCTCGATCAGCTCGGCGAAACGGTCGAAGAGGTAGTCGGCGTCGTGCGGGCCGGCTGCCGCCTCCGGGTGGTACTGGACGGTGAAGGCGGGCACGTCCACGGCCCGCAGCCCCTCGACGACGTTGTCGTTGAGGCAGACGTGCGACACCCGCACGCCGCCGAACTCGGTCTCGACGACCTGGTCGGGGACGACCGCGCCGGCCGGCCCGTCGCCGTGGCCCGGCCAGGCCACCGCGAAGCCGTGGTTGTGGCTGGTCACCTCGACCTTGCCGGTGGCCCGGTCGAGCACCGGCTGGTTGATGCCCCGGTGGCCGTAGCCCAGCTTGTAGGTGCCGAACCCGAGCGCCCGGCCGAGGATCTGGCTGCCGAAGCAGATGCCGAACAGCGGAATCCGCCGGCTCAGCACCTCCCGGGCCAGCGCCACCGGCCCGTCGGCGGTGGCCGGGTCACCCGGACCGGGCGAGAAGAAGACCGCGTCCGCACCGGTGGCCAGCAGGTCGTCGATGGTCGACCCGGCGGGCAGCACGTGGGTGGTCACCCCCCGGGCGGCCAGCCGACGCGGCACGTTGCGCTTGATGCCCAGGTCCAGCGCGGCGACGGTGTAGCGGTGGGTGCCCTCCGCCTCGACCACGTACGGTCGGGCCGTGGTCACCTCGGCGGACAGGTCCGCGCCGACCATCGGCGGGGACTGCCGGACCCGCTCCAGCAGGGCGCGCGGGTCGTCCTCGACGCTGGAGATGCCGACGCGCATCGCGCCCCGGTCCCGCAGGTGCCGGGTGAGCGCCCGGGTGTCCACCCCGGCGATGCCGACCACGCCCTCGACGCCGAGCCGGTCCTCCAGACCGCCGGTGGAGCGCCAGTTCGAGCCGATCCGGGCCGGGTCGCGGACCACGTACCCGGCGACCCAGATCCGGTCGGACTCGTCGTCCTCGCCGTTCACCCCGGTGTTGCCGATGTGCGGGGCGGTCTGCACCACCACCTGCCGGTGGTAGGACGGATCGGTCAGGGTCTCCTGGTAGCCGGTCATGCCGGTGTTGAAGACCGCCTCGCCGAACGTCTCGCCGACGCTGCCGTACGACTCGCCGTGAAAGGTGCGCCCGTCCTCGAGCACGAGGATGGCTGAACGCCTGCTCATTCCGTGTTCCCTCCGACCCCCACTGCGGGACTCCGCTGCGCTACGTTCCTCGCGCTCACCGGACCGACCCTTCGCTCGCGACTGCGGGACTCCGCTGCGCTGCGTTCCTCGCGCTCACCGGACCCACCCTTCGCTCGCGACTGCGGGACTCCGCTGCGCTGCGTTCCTCGCGCTCACCGGACCCACCCTTCGCTCGCGACTGCGGGACTCCGCTGCGCTGCGTTCCTCGCGCTCACTTGACAGCCTTTCCGTCCAGGACCGTCGGCTCGCCGCGCAGGAAGGTCGCCACGATGCGACCCGGCAGCGTCATGCGGGCGTACGGGGTGTTGCGACTGCGACTGGCCAGCTCCGTGGGTTCGATCACCCGACGGGCGGCCGGGTCGACCAGGGTCAGGTTGGCCGGCACCCCGGGCGCCGGGTCCAGACCGTGGCCGTCGAGGCCGGCGATCCGGGCCGGGATCCGCGACATCCGGTCGGCGATCAGGTCCCACCGGGGACCGAGCACGTCGAGGACGATGGACAGCGCCGTCTCCAGGCCCAGCATGCCCGGCCGGGCGTACGCCCACTCGCACTCCTTGTCCTCCACCGCGTGCGGGGCGTGGTCGGTGGCGACGACGTCGATGACACCCTCGGCGAGCGCGGCGCGCAGCGCGGCGACGTCGACGCCGGTGCGCAGCGGCGGGTTGACCTTGAAGACCGGGTCGTAGCTCGCCGTCGGGCTCCAGCCGTCGGCGAGCGCGGGGCTGGCCAGCTCGCCGCGCCCGCCCACCACCTCGTCGGTCAGCAGCAGGTGGTGCGGGGTGACCTCGGCGGTGACCCGGATCCCGCGCCGCTTGGCCTGGCGCAGCACCTCGACGCTGCCGGCGGTGGAGACGTGGCAGACGTGCAGCCGGCTGCCGACGTGCTCGGCGAGCAGCACGTCCCGGGCGATGATCGCCTCCTCGGCGACCGCCGGCCAGCCGGTCAGCCCGAGCCGGGTGGACACCTCGCCCTCGTGCATCTGCGCGCCCTCGGTGAGCCGGGGCTCCTCGGCGTGCTGGGCGATGATCCCGTCGAACGCCTTGACGTACTCCAGCGCCCGGCGCATCAGCTTCGGGTCGGCCACGCAGTGCCCGTCGTCGGAGAAGATCCGCACCCGGGCCGGCGAGTCGGCCATCGCGCCCAGCTCGGCGAGCCGCTCGCCGGCCAGGCCGACGGTGACCGCGCCGATCGGCTGCACGTCGACCAGGCCGGCCTGCCGGCCGAGCCGCCAGACCTGCTCGACCACGCCCGCGGTGTCGGCGACCGGCGAGGTGTTCGCCATCGCGCAGACCGCGGTGTAGCCGCCCAGCGCCGCCGCCCGGGAGCCGGACTCCACGGTCTCGGCGTCCTCCCGGCCGGGCTCGCGCAGGTGGGTGTGCAGGTCGACCAGGCCGGGCAGGGCGACCAGCCCGGTGCCGTCGACGACCGCGGCGTCCGGGGCGGTCAGCCCGGCCCCGGTCGCGGCGACGACGCCGTCGCGGATCAGCAGGTCGGTCGGTGCGCCGCCCACGACGCTCACGTTCTTGATCAGGTACGCGGTCACCGGTTGTTCCCTCCGAGCAGCAGGTAGAGCACGGCCATCCTTACGGAGACTCCGTTGGCGACCTGTTCGACGATGGTGGAGCGGGGCGAGTCGGCGACCTCGGGGGTGATCTCCATCCCCCGGTTCATCGGCCCGGGGTGCATGACGACCGCGTGGTCGGGGAGCCGGCGCATGCGCGGGCCGTCCAGGCCGTACCGCCGGGCGTACTCGCGGGCGGACGGGAAGTAGGAGTCGTTCATCCGTTCCCGCTGCACCCGCAGCATCATCACCACGTCCACCCCGGGCAGCACGGCGTCGAGGTCGTAGCAGACGTCGGTGTCCGGGCGGGACACGGCGGCCGGGCCGGCGTCGGTCCCCGGGGACACCGACGGCGCGACGCCCGCGCGGGCGGCCCAGTCGACCGGGATCAGCGTCGGCGGGCCGACCAGGGTGACCTTGGCCCCCAGGGTGCTCAGCAGCAGCACGTTGGAGCGGGCCACCCGGGAGTGCAGCACGTCGCCGACGATCGCCACGTGCAGGCCGGCGAGCCGTCCCAGCCGGGACCGCATGGTGTACGCGTCGAGCAGCGCCTGGGTGGGGTGCTCGTGGGTGCCGTCCCCGGCGTTGACCACCGACCCGTCCACCCAGTTGGCCAGCCGGTGCGGCGCCCCGGAGGCGGGGTGCCGGACGACCACCGCGTCGGCCCCCATCGCCTGGAGGGTGAGCGCGGTGTCCTTGAGGCTCTCGCCCTTGGTGACGCTGGATCCCTTGGCGGAAAAATTGATCACGTCGGCGCTGAGCCGCTTGGCGGCGGCCTCGAACGAGATCCGGGTGCGGGTGGAGTCCTCGTAGAAGAGGTTCACCACGGTCCGGCCGCGCAGCGCGGGCAGCTTCTTGACCTCCCGGCCGGCGACGGTGGCCATCTCGGCGGCGGTGTCGAGGATCTGGGTGGCGGTGTCGGCGTCCAGGTCGGCCCCGGAGAGCAGGTGTCTGATCATGAGCGGGGCCGCCTCTCGTGCGCGCCTGCGGGATGCCGTCGCGGCGCGCTCACCGCGTACCCCCGTAGAGCCGGACCTCGTCGGCGCCGTCGGTGTCGACGAGGGTGACCTTGACGCTCTCGGCGAGCGCGGTCGGGATGTTCTTGCCGACGTAGTCGGCGCGGATCGGCAGTTGCCGGTGGCCCCGGTCGACCAGCACCGCGAGCTGCACCGAGGCGGGCCGGCCGACGTCGTTGAGGGCGTCCAGGGCGGCCCGGACGGTACGGCCGGAGAAGAGCACGTCGTCGACGAGGACGACCCGCTTGCCGTCGATGCCGCCCGGCGGCAGCTGGGTGGGACCGACCGCGCGGGTGGCGTGTCGGCGCAGGTCGTCGCGGTAGAGGGTGATGTCGAGCACCCCGACCGGGACGTCGACGTCCTCGAAGGTGCTGATCCGGGCGGCGAGCCGGCGGGCGAGCGGGGCGCCCCGGGTGGGAATTCCCAGCAGGACGGTGTCGGCCGCGCCCTGGGTCTTCTCCAGGATCTGGTGGGCGATCCGGTCGACGACGCGCTGGACGTCGGCGCTGGCGAGGATCACCTTCACCGAGGGTTGCCGCTCAGGCGACGGATGGGCAGCCGGTGGGCAGGCCACGGCGGACCTCCTTCCCCGCCTCACGGGACGGGTCGTTAAAGGATGTCGGGGGTCCGGACGGGTCGCGGGCGGCCCGACCGGGGCTGCGGCCACGTTACCAGCGGTCACCTGGGGCTTCGCCGCGACCCACTGATCCCCGGATCAGGACGGTGAAAAGGGGACAACTCCCCCACTATCTCCGATGGGAATGTCACGAGCACTTGACCACGTGTCGCAATCCCCGTACCGTCACGCTCCGTAGCGATCGCTGGGAGAACCCCAAAGCACAGCACTGGGAGTGTCCGAATGCCCTCTGAATACGCCAAGTCGCTGGGTGCCCGCCTGCGCTCCATCCGCCAGCAGCAGGGCCTGTCCCTGCAGGGGGTGGAGGAGAAGTCGAACGGACGCTGGAAGGCCGTGGTGGTCGGCTCATACGAGCGAGGCGACCGGGCCGTCACCGTGTCCCGCCTGGCGGAGCTGGCCGACTTCTACCGCGTTCCCGTCTCGGAGCTGCTGCCCGACGGCAGCGGAGTGCGGCACGAGCCCACCAGCAAGATCGTCCTGGACCTGGAGCGACTCTACGACGAGGCCTCCGAGGACCTCGCCTACGTCGCCCGCTACGCCCGGGCGATCCAGCAACAGCGCGGCGACTACAACGGCCGGGTGCTCTCCATCCGGGCCGACGACCTGCGTGCCCTGGCGATCGTCTACGACGCCTCGCCGTCCGGGCTGATCGAGCGGCTCACCGAGCACGGTGTGCTGGTGGCCGACCCGCGGGCGTTCTTCGCCTCCTGATCCGCGGTCGCCGACGAGAATGGCCCGTGCCGTCCGGCACGGGCCATTCTCGTCACACCGTCGCCCAGCCGGGCCGACGGGCACGCCCGCCCCGGTAGGGGGCACGCGCCCGGGCCCGGTCAGCGGGTGGCGTACTCGGCGATCCGGCCGAGGATGCCGTTGAGGAAGCGCGGCGAGTCGTCGGTCGACATCTGCCGGGCCAGCTCCACCGCCTCGCTGATCGCCACCGCGTCGTCGATCTCGTCGACGTAGAGCAGCTCGTAGACGGCGATCCGGGCCAGGTTGCGGTCGACCGCCGGCATCCGGTCCAGGGTCCAGCCCTCGGCGTAGCTGGCGATCACCTCGTCGATCCGGTCGAGGTGCCCGGCCACCCCCTCGACCAGACCGATCGCGTAGTCCAGGTGCTCCGGACGCGGCTTCTCGATCCGTTCGAGGTAGCCGGCGAGCACCTCCACCGGGGGCCGGTCCCGCAGGTCGGCCTCGAAGAGCACGTCCAGCGCCCGCTTGCGCGCCTTGCGACGCGCCGGCATCTGCTGCTTGGCGCCCTCGGCCATCAGGCCCGGCCGAGGTAACGGCCGTCGCGGGTGTCGACCTTGATCTTCTCGTCGGTGGTGATGAAGAGCGGCACCTGCACGGTCGCGCCGGTCTCGACGGTGGCCGGCTTGTTACCGCCGGTCGACCGGTCGCCCTGCAGACCCGGCTCGGTGTAGGTGACCTGGAGCACCACGCTGGTCGGCAGCTCGATGTAGAGCGGCACGCCCTCGTGGGTGGCGACGGTCGCCTCGGCCTCGGGGAGGAGGTAGTTGGCGGCCTCGCCGACGGTGCCGCCCGGGACGGTGATCTGGTCGAACGTCTCCAGATCCATGAAGACGAAGTCCTCACCGTCGGCGTACAGGTACTGCATGGTGCGCTTGTCGACGGTGGCGGTCTCGACCTTGGTGCCCGCGTTGAAGGTCTTGTCGACGACCTTGCCGGACAGCACGTTCTTCAGCGTGGTGCGGACGAACGCCCCACCCTTACCGGGCTTGACGTGCTGGAACTCGACGACGGCCCAGAGCTCCCCGTCGAGGTTGAGTACCAGGCCGTTCTTGAGGTCGTTGGTGGATGCCATTTCCTGCCTTGATCATCAATTGGCGGACAGACCTGGCAAGTCTACTAGCTGCGTCTCATCGACGGCACACCGTCGCCCGGCGGACCGCTCCACCCGCTGTCCGCCACCCCCGATCGTCACGCTCAGTGATGATCGGGGTCAGCCACCCGCGTCCAGCCGGGTGGCGAGGTGCCGCAGGGCCAGCCGGTAGCCGTCCACCCCGAGACCGCAGATCACCCCGGTGGCCACCGCCGAGACCACCGAGTGGTGCCGGAACTCCTCCCGGGCGTGGATGTTGGAGATGTGCACCTCGACCAGCGGCCCCCGCAGCATCGCGCAGGCGTCCCGCACCGCGACCGAGTAGTGCGACCAGGCGGCCGGGTTGAGCACCACCGCCGCGCCCTCGTCCGCCGCGCCGTGCAGCCAACCCAGCAACTCGTGCTCCGCGTCGGTCTGCCGGACCACCACGTCCAGCCCCAGCTCCCGCCCCGTACCGACACAGAGCCGTACCAGATCGGCATAGCTGGTCACGCCGTAGACGTCGACCTGGCGGGTGCCCAGCCGGCCCAGGTTCGGCCCGTTGAACACGTACACCCTGGGGGTCTCCGGCCCGCTCACCGGCTGACCTCCCGGAACGCGGCGTGCAGCAGCCCGTCGTCGGGGCCGTCCAGGATCGCCGGCCGGGCCAGCCCGTCGAGCACCACGAACCGCAGCCGGCTGCCCCGCGTCTTCTTGTCCACCCGCATCGCCGCCAGCAGCGCCGGCCAGGCGTCCGCGGGATAGCCGGTCGGCAGGCCCAGCGCGGACAGCACGCTGCGGTGCCGGTCGGCGGTCGCCGCGTCCAGCCGGCCGGCCAACCGGGCCAGCTCACCGGCGTAGACGGTGCCCACGGACACCGCGTGCCCGTGCCGCCAGCGGTACCGCTCGACCTTCTCGATCGCGTGCGCCAGGGTGTGCCCGTAGTTGAGCACCTCGCGGACGCTCGACTCGCGCAGGTCCCCGGCGACCACGTCGGCCTTGACCCGGATCGCCCGCTCGATCAGCTCCCGCACCACCGGCCCGGCCGGATCGACGGCCGCCGCCGGATCCGCCTCCACCAGGTCCAGGATCACCGGGTCGGCGATGAACCCGCACTTGACCACCTCGGCCAGCCCGGCGGCCAGGTCGGCCGGCGGGAGGCTGTCCAGCGTGCCCAGGTCGGCGAGCACCCCGACCGGTGGGTGGAAGGCGCCCACCAGGTTCTTGCCGGCCGCCGTGTTGACCCCGGTCTTGCCGCCGACCGCCGCGTCGACCATGCCGAGCAACGACGTCGCCACCGGCACCCAGGGCACCCCGCGCAGCCAGCAGGCCGCGACGAAACCGGCCAGGTCGGTCACCGCACCGCCGCCCACCCCGACCACCGCGTCGGTACGGGTGAAGCCGGCCGCGCCCAGCCGGTCCCAGCAGTCGGCGGCCACCTCGACCCGCTTGCCCGCCTCGGCGTCGGGCACCTCGATCGCCAGCGGGGTCGCCCCCGCCGCGGCCAGCCCCTCGCCGATCAGGTCGGCCAGCGCCTTGAGCGGCGGCGCGTGCAGCACCGCCACCCGGGTCGCCTCGGGCAGCAACGCGGGCAGCTCGGCCAACAGACCACGCCCGACCAGTACGTCGTACGGCTGCTCGCCGCCGACCGGAATCCGGGTCACCTCGTTCATCGCCGGCAGCCTAGTCCAGCGCAGGCCCTGGTACGGCGACTGTCCACCTGCTGGCGCGGCCCGGGCCGCCGGCCGCGTGACCCGACGGCGCGCAGGGCGTTTAGCCGGGCAGGACCCGGGCACCGGGACGGGACCGGCCCCGACGGTGGAGGAACCCATGGCGAGCACCACCACCATCGACGGCGCGGACATCCGGCTGCCGGCCACCATCCTCGGCGTCGGCCTCGGCGGGTTCGTCGACGGGATCGTCCTGCACCAGGTGCTCCAGTGGCACCACATGCTCAGCAGCACCGGCAGCGACAACGTCGGGATCCGGGCGTACCCGGTCGACACCGTGCCGGGCCTGCAGATGAACACCCTCTGGGACGGGCTGTTCCACGTGGTGACCTGGGTGGCGGTGCTCACCGGGCTGGCCCTGCTGCACGCCCGGGTCACCCGCTCCCGGGGCCGACTGTGGCGCTCCGGCATGCTCTGGGGCTGGGCACTCGTCGGGTGGGGGCTGTTCAACCTGGTCGAAGGGGTGATCGACCACCACCTGCTCGGCATCCACCACGTGTACGGCGGGCCACACCAGAGCGCCGCGGACATCGGCTTCCTGCTGCTCGGGGCGGCGCTGGTGCTGCTCGGCTGGGTGGTCCAGCGCCGGGCCACGGCCGTGGACACCTGCGCCGGGCGACGGTGACCGGGCCGCACGGCGGGGTCGACCCGCTGCTGCTCGTACCGATGGTGCTGTTCTGGGGTTACCTGGCCGCCGCGCTGCGCCAGCGCGACCCGGGCCGCGCGGGCTGGAGCCACTGGCGGACGGCCAGCTTCGGCGTCGGCACGGCGCTGCTCGCGGTGGCCCTGCTGCTGCCCGCCCACGACCTGGTCGGACACGTGTGGCAGCACCTGCTGGTCGGCATGCTGGCACCACTCGGGCTGGTGCTCGGCGCACCCGGGACGCTGGCCCTGCGCACGGTACGGCCCCGGGTCGGCCGGGCCGCCCTACGGCTGCTGCGCCGTCGGGTCGCGGCGGTGGCCCTCCACCCGGTCACCGGGCTGCTGCTCACCGCCGGGGGCCTCTACCTGCTGCACCTGACCCCGCTGTACCGGGCCACCCTGGCCCACCCCGGCCTGCACACGCTGGTCCTGCTGCACTTCCTGGCCTCGGGTTACGTCTTCAGCTGGGCGATCGCCGGCCCCGACCCGGGACCGCACCGCCCCGGCGTGCCGCTGCGCCTGGCGGTGCTCGGCCTGTCCGTCGCCGCGCACGCCACCCTCGCCCAACTCATGTACGCGGGGCTGGTCGACGTCGCCGCCCCGGCGGACCGGCTCCGGACGGCGGCCACCCTGATGTACTACGTCGGCGACCTGGCCGAGATCCTGCTCGCCCTGGCGCTGCTGGCGACCTGGCGGCCCACGCCCCGCCGGGACCGGCCGACGCCGGACCGGCCGGACCGCCGGCCGCGCGCCGTGGTCAGGACTTGAGCAGGGCGACGACCTCGGCGACGATCTCCTCCGGCGGTCGGCCGTCGGTGACCACCGTCGCCGTCGCGACCTCCGCGTAGAGCGGTCGACGCTGGTCCATCAGGTGCTTGAGGGTGGCCCGCGGATTGATCGACAGCAGCGGACGGCCGGCGCCCAGCCCCACCCGCTTCACCGCGTCGGGAAGCTCCACCGACAGATGGACCACGGTGTGCCCGACCAGCGCGCCCCGGTTCTCCTCGGCCAGGACCGCGCCGCCGCCGAGGGCCAGCACCCCGGCGTGGGACGTCAGCGCCGCCGACACCGCGGCCCGCTCCAACGCCCGGAAGTGCGCCTCGCCCTCGTCGATGAAGATCTCCGGGATCGGCTTGCCGGCCATCTCCTCGATGTCGGTGTCGGTGTCCCGGAAGGCCACCCCGAGCAGGGCGGCCAGCTCCGCGCCGACGGTGCTCTTGCCGGAGCCGGGCGAACCGACCAGCACGCAGACCGGTTTCGTCACCGCGACCGTCCCCCGTCCGTGACCGGGCCGTCGACGCTCATCGGATGATCAGGGCGTCGAGGTACCCGGCGACGTTGCGGCGGATCTCGGCCACCGAGTCGCCGCCGAACTTCTCGGTGGTGGCCTCGGCGAGCACCAGCGCCACCATCGCCTCCGCGACCACCGCCGCGGCGGGGACGGCGCAGACGTCGGAACGCTGGTTGATCGCGGTCGCCGGCTCCCCGGTGCTGACGTCGACCGTGGCCAGTGCCCGGTTCAGCGACGAGATCGGCTTCATCGCCGCCCGCACCCGCACCGGCTCACCGGTGGTGATGCCGCCCTCCAGGCCACCGGCCCGGTCGGTGACCCGACGGACCCCGGTGGCGGTGGGCATGATCTCGTCGTGCGCCTCGGAGCCCCGGGACCGGGCCTGCTGCCAGCCGTCGCCGATCTCCACCCCCTTGATCGCCTGGATGGACATCAGCGCGGTAGCCAGCCGGGCGTCGAGCTTGCGGTCCCACTGGACGTGGCTGCCCAGGCCCGGCGGCACGCCGTAGGCCAGCACCTCGACCACGCCGCCGAGGGTGTCGGCGGCCTTCTTCGCGGCGTCGACCTCGGCGACCATCCGGGCACTGGCCTCCGGGTCGAGGCAGCGCAACGGGTCGGCGTCGATGCGCTGGGCGTCCTCGGGCACCGGTCGCAGCCCCGGCTTGGCCGACACCGAGCCGAGTTCCACCACGTGCGACACGATCTCGATCCCGAGGGCCTGCCGCACCAGGGCCTTCGCCACGGTGCCGACGGCGACCCGGGCGGCGGTCTCCCGGGCGCTGGCCCGCTCCAGGATCGGCCGGGCGTCGGTGTGACCGTACTTCTGCATGCCGGCCAGGTCGGCGTGGCCCGGCCGGGGGCGGGTCAGCGGAGCGTTGCGGGCCTGGCGGGCCAACTCGTCCGGGTCGACCGGGTCGGCGGCCATCACCGTCCGCCACTTCGGCCACTCCGAGTTGCCGACCCGGATCGCGACCGGGCTACCCAGGGTGAGCCCGTGCCGCAGGCCGCCGATGATCTCGATCTCGTCCTGCTCGAACGCCATCCGGGCGCCCCGGCCGTAGCCGAGCCGGCGACGGGCCAGTTCACCGGCGATGTCACCGGTGGTCACCGCCACCCCGGCGGGAACCCCCTCCACCATCGCGACAAGAGCCGGACCGTGCGATTCACCTGCAGTCAGCCAACGCAACACAGCGGCCAGTCTGTCACGCCCGGTGTCCGCCCCCGCGTCGTGCCCGGCCCGTCCCGCCCTGCGGACGCCGTCGTCCGCCGGACCGGGTCAGGACCAGTCGAAGCGCATCCCCAGCCGCTGCTCCAGCGCCGCGTTGTGCGGGGCGAAGTGGGCGCTCAACTCGGCCCGGACCGCCTCCGGCATGGCACTGCTGCGCCGGTGGTTGTGCGCCTCGTAGGCGGCCAGCCGGTGCGCGGGCAGGCCGAGGAAGTCCAGCACCCGGGCGTGGGTGGCGGCCGGCTCGGCGTACAGCGTCTCGCTGGGGAGGATGAGCAGCTGGGACCGGTCGAAGCGGTCCAGCCACGGCGTCAGGTGCTCCAGGTAGCGGCCCCGGGCCCGGTAGGTCCACCAGTCGAACGCCTCGCTGAAGTACGTCGGGTCGGCGATCAGCTTCTCCCGCTCCCCCGCCGTCCGTTCCTCCTCCCGGGCCAGCGCCTCGGCGAAGTCCAGCGGCTCCCTGCCCTCGGTGCGCCGCTCCTTCCAGTGCGAGTACGCCCGCTCCACCGGGTCGCGGAGCAGGAAGACCAGCCGGACGTCGGGCATCAGCTCGGCGACCCGCTGCGGGACGAGCGGGTGGAACATGTACAGCGGCGCGGCCTCACCGACCCGGACCGGCCCACCGTGTCGACGCTCCAGCGCCCGGCGGTGCCGCTCGGTCGGGAAGTGCGACCGGTACCACGCCTCGCCCCGACCCCAGTTCTCCTCGAAGTAGTGCGAGGTCTTGGTGTTCCAGGCCGGGAAGAGCCGGGGCACCAGCGGGTGCGCCAGCAGGTACCGCCACAGTGAGGTGGTGCCGCCCCGCTTGGTGCCGGTGATCAGGAAGTCCGGCAGCGGTCGACGGTCGCTGGTCCGTTCGCCGTACCGCACCAGCGAGCTGCGCACCTGGTGGCTGACCCGGTGCGGGACCACACCCTTGAGGCGGTCGCGGATCGTCATCGTCTTCCCTCTCGTCACGCCGGTCTCGGGCCGGGCATCGTCCGGCCGCTCTCGGTCGGCCTGAGCATCGTCACGGCGGCCCGCACCGTACGCCGGACCCGCCGGTCCAGCAGCAGCGCGGCGACGGCCACCGCCAGCACCACCAGGGCCAGCGCCAGACCGGCCACGCCCCGGCCGGCGACCAGCGCGCTGAGCACCGCCACCACGGCCGCGCCACCGCCGGCCCCGGCCGCGGCCCAGCCCACCGAGCGGGTCAGCAGCGGCTCGCCGATCACCACCCGGGCGGCCACCGCGGCCAGCACGTTCTCGGCGACCACCCCGGCCGTCCAGGCGTACGCCGCGCCGAGCGCCCCGTGCCCGGGAACGAGCAGGAAGCCCAGCCCCACGGTGAGCGCCAGCCCGACCACGGTGGCCTGGAGGTGGCGGGCGCTGTTGCCGCTCATCAGCAGCATGGTCTGCACGATGCCCACCCCCGAGTTGACCAGCATGGCCCCGGCGAGCACCGCCAGCGGGGCGGCCCCGGCGGTGAACCCGTCGCCGAAGAGGCTGAGGAAGGCCGGCGCGAAGACCGCCAGCAGGAGGTACGCGGGCCAGGACAGCAGGATGGTCACGACGGTGACCCGACGGTAGACCAGCGCCGCCTCGGCGGTACGCCCCTGCCCGAGCAGCCGGGACAACTGGGGCGCGACGGCCACCCGCAGGCCCTGCATGATCAGCAGCCCGGCCAGGGCGTAGCGGCCGACCGCGCCGAAGACGCCGGACTCGTCCCCACCGGCCAGCGCCGCGGTGAGCAGCACCCCGACCCACATGCTGCTGGCGTCGATCGCCGCCGACACCGCCCGGGGCAGCGCGAAGCCCCAGAGGGTACGCCAGTCCGCGCCGTCCGGCCGCAGCCGCGCCCCGGCGAGCAGGCCGAGGGGCCGCACCAGCAGGACGGCGGCGGCGACCACGGCGAGCGCCACCGGCAGCAGCCAACCGCCGAACCCGACGACCACGCCGGCACCGGTGGCGACGGTCGCCAGCAGCAGGACGGGCCGGGCCAGCGGCACCAGCACGTACTGGATGCCGACCACGGCGGTCACCGGGCGGACCGCCCGGACGGCGGCGAGCAGGACGGTCATCGCCACGGTGGCCGGCAGCGCGAGGAAGGCCAGTCGCAGCAGCATCGGACCGTCCGACCGGGCGAAGAAGACCGGGGCGAGCCGGTCGGCGGTGAGCACGCCCACCGCCGCCACCAGCCCGGTGAACCCGAGCACCGGCAGCAGGGCCACCGGCAGCAGTCGGGCGGCGTCGCCGTCGACCCCCGGACGGCGTCGGGGCAGCGCCCAGACCAGCGCGGTGTCCGCACCGGCACAGCAGACCGCCCCCAGGATGGAGACGACCCCGATCGCGGTGAAGAGCGCGCCGGAGCGGTCGGTGCCGAAGCCCCGCACGATGACCACGGTGAGCAGGAAGCCCAACACCCCGTTGACCGCCGCGCCGACCAGCCCGACCGCGCCGCTGCGGGCGCTGCGCCGTACCTCGCCGGCACCGCCCGCCGCGTCGGCCCCGTCGGTGGCCGCCGGGCCGGTCGACGGGTGCGCCCCCGGGTCGGCGGCGCGGCGGTCGAGCTGACGGGGCACCGCCGGAGTGGTTCCGGTTCCCGGTCGTCTCATGCCTGCTCCCTGCCGTCCTCGGTGCGGGTCTGGTGCCCGGTGCCGCCCTCGTTTCCGGCGCGGGTCCGGTCGTCGGCCGGGGTGCTGGGTGGGGTGTCCCCGCCGACGCGGACGGGTTGTACCACGGTCGGCGTGTCCACCCCGCCGACCGGCCGGGAACCGTTGGCAGATATCGCCGCCGGGGTGGGCGCCGGGGCCGGAGCCGACACGGGGGCCGGAGCCGCCGTCGGAGCCGGGGCCGGAGCCGGGGTCGGGGTCGACGCCTGGTCGGGAGCCGGCGGTCGGGACGGCCCGGGAAGGGGGATCGCGGTCCGGGGGGTCATCGGGCCGAGGGCCGGCCCGGACGTCGGGCGCGGGGCCGCGACCGGTGGCGGGGTCGGGGACGGCCCCTGGGCCGGCACCGGGGTGGGTGGGCTGGGGCGGGCCGGGGCCTGAGCCGGGGGCCAGGACGGAACCGACGAGGCCGGTGGCCGGCCCGGCGCGGACGTCGCAGGCGGGACCGGCGAAGGGGGCGCGGCCGGGGACGACGGCACGGGCGGAGCCGAGGCATGCGGCGCGGTCGCGGACGGGACCGAGGCATGCGGCGCGGTCGCGGACGGGACCGAGGCATGCGGCGCGGTCGCGGACGGGACCGAGGCATGCGGCGCGGTCGCGGATGCCGTCGCGGACGCAGGTGGGGCCGGGGGTACCGGCGGGGGCGGGGCCGCGGACGGGGCCGGGAGGCGGGACGGGACCGGGGGTACCGGCGGGGGCGCAACGGGGGGTGGGACGGCGGCGGGCCGGGGCGGCACGGAGGCGGCCGCCCGGGTCGGCCGGGTCGGGACGGAGGCCGACGCCCGGGCCGGCACGGCAGCGGTGCCGGTGGCGGGGGCCGTACCGCCGCTCGCGGTATCGCCGCTCGACGGGGTGCCGGTCGCCGGGGACGGTAGGCCGGAGCCGGCCGTCGCGGGGCGCGGCGTTCGGGCGTCGACGACCCCGGGCGCGAGGGTGACCGGGCGGTTCACCGGCCCGCTGACCGCCGCCAGCCCGGCCCCGACCGCGAAGAAGATGACCGACATGTTCGGGTCGATGTAGGCGTACACCGGGATCACCACCAGGGCGATCACCGGGATGGTACTCAGCCACTGCCCGGCCGGGGAGACCGCGCCGGCCAGCCGCTTGGCGATCAGCACCAGCCAGGCCAGGAAGGCGACCAGGGCCGGGATGCCGTGGCTGTAGAGCACCTGCCAGATCATGCCCTGGGTGCCCAGGGGTTCCTCGGCGAGCGTGGTGTCGACACTGTTGGGTGCGCCGTACCCGAGCAGCGGCGATCGTTCGACCGCCTGGAGGGTACGCACGTAGAGGTCCATCCGGTCGACGTTGGTGTCGGTGCTGCTGACCCGGTTGTCGATCAGCTCCTGTACCGGCACCACCAGGCTGACCACCCAGACCAGCAGCACCAGCCCGCCGATCGAGGCGATCAGCTTGGCGTTGCCCCGCACCAGCGCCCGCAGGCCCAGGTAGGTCAGCCCCGCGCCGAGGCCGAGGAACATGCCCCGGTTGAGGGTCATGAACGCGGGCACCATCGACAGCGGCAACGACACCAGCAACGCCACCCGGAACTTGCCGGTACGCACCGAGGTCAGGTACGCCAGCACGCACGGCACCAGCAGCGCGTACGCCGTACCCCAGTTGTTGGTGTACGGGTAGGGCGCGGCGGTCCGGTAGATCGGCGCCCGCGAGACGGGGTTGAACTCGTTGGCCCGCACGTGGGTCAACGCCTGGATGAAGCGCTCCCCCGACATGCTGCCCGGCAGCAGCAGCTCCACCGGGGTGGTGAGCTGGAAGCGGGGTGCCAGCACCGCCAACCAGCCGAGGGCGACCACGCCCAGCCAGTACCAGCCGAGCGGGCGGAGCACCTGGGCCCAGGGGACGCCGTCGCGGACCAGGTTGTAGACGTACACGCAGACGATCAGGGCGGTGATCATGAAGCCGAGCCGCAACCCGGAGGTGAGGTAGGCGGTGGCCCGGTCCAGCCGGGTGAAGCTCAGCAGCACCAGCGCCAGCAGCACCAGCCAGCAGGCCGTGCCGGCGGGCAGCGCCACCCGGCCCCGGGTGACCATCAGGCCCAGCAGCACCAGCCCGAACGCCGACCAGCCGAGGTAGAAGCCGCCGAGCGCCCACCAGAGCGGCATCAGGCCGAACATGGCCAGCAGCGGCCAGGTGGGTAGCGGCGGCAGTCCGGACGGCGAGGTGCCGGCCCGACGCCGCCGGTCAGACACCCCGCCCCCGGCGCTGGGCCAGCCGGAGCACCCGTTCCCCGGAGAGCAGCCCGAGCACCACCGGGACGGTCACCAGCACCCGCTTCTCCCGGGGGTTGAGCCGGACCACCCGGCCGAGTTCGCGGACCGCCTCCCGTCGCCGCCGGCCGGAGGCGAGCGCGAAGGCGATCTGGCCGTGCAGCCGGGCCAGGCCGGTCCGGCTGCCCGCCAGCTCGGGGTGCTTGTCCAGCAGGTAGCGGGTGGCCTCGACGATGGTCGCCCAGCGGCCGAAGAAGAAGGAGCCGCCGTGCCAGTCGACCACCACCAGCACCTCGGGGACGATCACCACCGGGCCGTGCGCGGCGATCCGCAGCAGCCACTCGTAGTCCTCGCCGTAGCCGCCGGGCAGTTCCTCGTCGACCGGGCCGATGGCGTCCCAGGTCGAGCGGCGGATCAGGATGGTGCTGGAGTGCACCTCCATGATCCGGTCCTCGACGAAGTCGGGGAGGGTGACCTCGGCCCGGTCGAGCTGCCGCTCCTTGGCGATCCCCGGCCCCTCCAGCCGGATGCCGCAGCTCGCGGCGGCGGCGTCGGGACGCTGCGCCAGCAGCTCCACCTGGCGGCGCAGCTTCGCCGGCAGCCAGAAGTCGTCGTCGTCGCAGAACGCGATCAGCGCGGCGGTGGCCTCGTCGACACCGGTGTTGCGCCCGCCGGGCAGGCCCTGCCGGTGGGTGTTGTGGACGTAGCGGAGGCTCCGGCCGGCCGGGACGTCCACGGCCAGCTCGCGCAGGTCGGTGTGGTCGTAGACCACGATGCACTCCACCGGGCCGGGGTAGTCCTGGTCGAGCACGGCGGCCACGGCGCGTTCCAGCAGTCCGGGCCGGTCCCGGGTGGCGATCACCACGGTCACCGGCTGGTGGTGCCCGACCGCCGCCTCAGTCACGCTTCTCTCCCGTCACCACGAATCCGACCGGCTCGACGCCCACCGCGCGCAGCCGTTCCACCAGTTGGCCCAGCCGGCCGGTGCGGGTCTTGTCCCGGGCGGCGACCAGCACGGCCCGGCCCTCCCGGGCGGCCCGCACGCCCCGCTCGTCGTGCAGCGCGGGCGGCGCGTCGATCACGGTGACGCCGCCGCCGGTCGGGGCGTCCAGCGGGACCAGGTGCACCGCGCCGGAGCCGATGCGCAGTTCCTCACCGTCGACGGTGGGGGTCTGGGGCAACACCCGGGGGATGACCTCGGTCTTGTCCGCCGCGTTGGTGGTGGACCGGTAGACCCCGCCGTTCTTCGCGTCGTCGGTGGGGAACGGCCGGGGCTTGCGGACCGGCTGAATGACCATGGTGTCCTCCGGGTTGCCCGTCGGGGCGGCGGCCGGCGTCGGTGCCGGCGTCGGCACCGCGCTGGGCGCCGGCCGGGGCCGGGGCACCCGGGGGCGGGTCGGCGCGGTCGCCGGGTGGCGGCGCTGGGCCTCCTGCAGCAGCGGCCGGATCCGGTCCCGGCTCTCCGGGGCGACTCCGAGGCGCACCTCGTGCCCGCCCTGGGCGAGCGCCGCGGCGATCCCGGCGGTGACCTGTTCACGTCGCTCGTCGGCGGCGCTGGAGAGCAGCACCACCGGGAGTGGCTTTGGCCCGTCCACCCAGCGGCCCAGGGCCAGCGCCAGGTAGCGCAGGTCGGTGTCGGAGAGCTGGCCGGACCGGTCCCGCCCGACGGTCCCCAGCAGCGGTGCGCCGACCAGGGCCGACACCTCGTCGGCGGTGCGTACCCGGCGGTCCACGGACTCCCGCACGAAGGCGACCAGGCCGCCCACCAGCAGGCCGCCGAGCAGCCCGGCGACCAGGATCAGCGGGGCGGCGTCCCGGCTCGACGGGACGGGGGCGCGGGCGGCGCTGGTGACCGAACCGGGGCTGAGATCCGCCGAACCGATCTTGGAACGCTGCTCGGCCAGCGTCGCGAGCTGGTCGTTGAGCGCCCGGAGCTGGTCCAGCAGGGCGCTGGTGCGCGGTGACGGGGTCGAGGAGTTCTGGTTGGCGGGCAACGACCGCTGGGTGGTGGTGCGCTGGCTGGTGACCAGGGCGATCGTGTCGTCGTACGACTTGAGCACGGCGGCGCGCTGGTTCTCGTACATCCCCTTGCGCAGTTCGAGGTACGCCTCGGCGGCCCCGTTCGCGCCGTCCACCGCCTCGGTCTCGCTGTGCCCCGAATAGCTGAACCGCATCACCTGGCCGCCGACCGGGGTCTCCACGGTGAGCGCGTCGGCCACGGCGGTGGTGTCCCGGCCGGTGATCGAGGCGACCTTGTCGATGACCCCGTTGCTGGTGGCGATCCCGCTCTCGGCGGTCATGTTGACCGCCCGGTCGGCGCCACCGGAGGGCACCGAGAACGGGTCGGTGACCACCGGGCGGACCACCACGGCCGTGGTGGCGGTGTAGGTGGCGGGGAAGACCAGGAGGTAGGCGGCCACCAGCAGCAGCACCAACCCGGTGGCGGCGAGCACCGTGCGCCACCGCCGCAGCGGGATACGGGCCAGTTCGGCCAGGCCGACCGGGCGCTGCCGGGCCGGAGTGACGTCGGTCACGTCCATCAGTCAGGTCCTCTTGCGATGAGGGGGTGTGGGCGGGTCGGCGCGGGCCGGACGACGGCCCCGGTGCGAGCCGCCGGTCGTCCTATTGTCGCCGACCGTTCACCCGTGGTCGACAGCCGACCGGTCCCCTGCGCCACGGGCGGCCCGCCGGTGTCCCGGGGACACCGACGGACCGCCCGTACCGGAAGGTCGATCAGGAGGTGGCGAAGAACAGCGTCTTGCTCGACCAGGTCAGGTCGGCGCTGGCCGGCGCGATCTCGACCGAGGCGGCGCCGTCGACGGCGACCTCGTCGAACGGCACGGCCCGCAGCGAGCCGTTGGTGTTGCCGTAGACGATCTTGCCGTCGACCCAGGTCATCCCGCGCACGTTACCCCAGCTCACGCCCACGCTCGGCAGGGTGAACTCGGAGCAGCCCACGATGTAGCCGTCCGGCTCCAGGTAGCGGTAGAACAACTTGTTGGTGCCGGCCTTCGTGTAATACATCCGACCGTCGAGGTAGAACGCGCCGGCCATCGTCGCCGGGTTGAACCAGTCGTTGTAGCCGCTGCTGACCCAGGGTGCGCCCACCGAGCCGCCGGTGAACATCGACACACCCAGGTAGCTGCCGCCCGGGGCGGTCGCGTCGGTCTTGGACCAGTAGAGCTTGTTGCCGACCGCGAAGGCCGCGCCGGCCGCGGTGAGGTTCGCCTGCGCGCTGCTCACCGGGGTGCCCAGGGCACTGCCGTTGAACGGCACCTTGGTGGTCTGCCCGTTGCCGGTCCCGACGTACAGGTAGCCGGACGACGCCGTCGGCGCGTTGGTCGCCGCGACGGTCCGGCCGCCGGCCAGCGGGAACAGGCCCAGCCGGCCGTGGTACTCGTTACCGAGCCCGTCGGAGTCGAAGCCGGCGTACAGGCCGGTGCTGCCCCGCCACAGCTCCCACATGATCGGACCCCAGGTGGTGGTGCCCGCCGGGGCGCCCGACCGGGTCGGGTTCCAGACCAGCGGCAGGCCGTTGATCGGGTCCAGCGCGCCCAGGCCGAACCGGTTGATCGCGCCGCTACCGGCCGAGTCGTTGCCGTTGGCGTTGCTCAGCCAGCGGAAGTGACCGCCGACGTAGACCACGTTGTCGGCCACCTCGACGGAGGTCACCGAGTCGGTGCCGGTGTAGTTGACCCAGGTCGCGTCCATGGCGGAACCCCGGTCGGCGGTCTCGAACCGGGCGATGGCGTCGCAGTACGCCCCGTCGCCCCGGCCACCGTCCGCGATGATCACGAAGTACGAGCCGTCGTCGGAGAAGTCGACGTCCCGGGCGTAGAACGGGAACGAGGCGCTGTAGCAGGGGGCTACGTAGCGCTGGGTGCTCCAGTTGGCGACCGCCGGGGTGCCGTCCAGGTCGACGACCACCACCTGGTTGCGGGGCTGGCCGTTGACCTCGGTGAAGTTGCCCACCGCGACCAGGGTCTTGCCGTCGGGGGCGACGGCGAGGCCCCAGACCAGCTCGCTGCTGGCGCGGGCGACGCTGGCGTCGATCTGGAAGCCCGGGTCGATCGCGCCGGTGGTGGCGTCGAGCCGGGCCAGCAGCGAGTGCTCGGTGCCGTTGACCCAGTGGAACGCGCCGGCGATGTAGAGCTTGTTGCCGACCACGACGGTCCGGCGGACCAGGCCGCCGTCGCTGCGGCCGACCCAGCCGGTGACCGTCGCGCCGGTCGCCGGGTCGAGCGCGACGAGGTTCTTGCGGCTGACCCCGTTGACGTTCTTGAACGCCCCACCGACGATCAGCTTGCCGTCCGGGCTCGCCGCGAGGGCGTGCACCGCGCCGTCCAGCGTCGGGGTGAAGTCGGCCTTCAGGGCACCGCTGGTCCGGTCGTAGGCGAACAGGTAGTTGCGGGAGGTCCAACTCCCTCCGGCGGCCTTGACCGACGTGAAGGAGCCGCCCACGTAGACCGTGTTGCCGATCTCGGCGAACGCCTTGGTGTCACCGTCCTGCGCGTGCGGAATGTTGTCCGCCGGGTTCGCCGACGTGAGGGTGCTGGTTACCGGGGTGAGGTCCGCCGCGCGGGCGGGCGCGGCCAGCAGGCCGACCGCGAGCACCGGTGCGGCGAGCACGGCGAACCACCGCCGCCACACCGGTCGAGACGTTCTGTGAAGCACTGGCGCCCCCAAAGATGAAGTGAGATCCCGCGTAGCTTGCTCTGCCCGGACATTTCGCACCATCGACCGACCGGTCCGCCCGACCACCGGCTCGGTCCGGTCCCGCCGTACGGGTCGCGTCCGGACGACCCACGGAGGACGAGGATTCCGCATCGACCGGCGCGTCCCGCCACCGGGCTGCCCGGTCCCGGCCGCCCTCATGCCGGCTGCTCCCAGCGGAACGGTGGGACCGTACCGGTGTTGGTGACCGTCCAGGACGCCGCGTCGGCCAGGTCGTCGGCCGTGACGGCGTCGGCCTCCCGGGCCAGCACCAGGCCCCGCCGGTCGAGTTCCCGGGCCATCTCGACCTGGTGGTCGTCGACGTGCTCGCCGTGCCGGGCCCGGCGCGGCACGTAGACGGCGCGGTGACCGGCCCGGATCGCGGCCAGCGCCGACCCCACCCCGGCGTGGGTGACGATCACGTCGGCCTCCCGCATGGCCTGCTGCATCTCGTCGTGCGGCACCTGGCGGCGGGCGTCGGCCGGCATCCGGGGGATCCGGGTCGACCCGACCTGCCAGAGCACCTCCGCCTCGGGGGGCACCACGTCGACCAGCCGTTGCAGCAGGCGCGGAAAACCGAAGCGGTCCTGGGTGCCGAGGGTCACCACGATCCGGGAGACCGGGCGTGGGGCGGCGGGCTCGGGCAGGTAGCCGTCGAAGATCGAGCCGCCGTAGCGCCACCGGCCGCCCGCCCACCCCGGGTACTGGGTGTAGAGCCGGGTCCGGGGCACCCGGGCGACCAGCCGACCGGTCAGCGACGGGCCCTCCGTCCGGGTGGCGCTCTCGATGTAGTGGCAGTCCAGGCCGTGCCGGGCGGCGGGCAGGAAGAACGACATGGCGACGCTGGCACCGGTGCTGACCACCCGGCGGAAGCGCCCACCGCAGAGCACCCGGCGGGCGGCCAGCAGGTCACGCAGCGCACCCACCGGATCCCGGGTGGCGGCCGGTGGCACGTGGATGACCTCGTGCCCGTCGAGCAGCGAGCGGCTCTGCGGGGAGTCGAACGTCGCCCAGACGCAGTCGTGCTGCACCCCGAGCCGGGGCAGCAGGTCGTGCAGCTCGGCGAGGTGCCCACCGGTGGAGGCGACGAGGAGGGTGGTCACGGTGGTGGCCCAACTTCCGTTCGTGGAGTGGTGGGGGCCGGGTCCGGACCGGCGCGGGGAGGGGTCGCGCCGACCGGACGGGGTACGGGTCAGGTGTCGGTCAGGGACCGGTCGTCGACAGCGGCGGGCGGCTCGGCCGGTCGTCGACAGCGGCGGGCGGCGCGGCCGGTGGTCGGACCCGACCGTCGGCGACCAGCACGGCGAGCACCATCACACCGGTCAGCAGGGTGCCGAAGAACCACCCGCCGAAGACGTCGGTCAGCCAGTGCTTCTCGGCGTAGATGCGGGTGTACCCCTCCACCGAGACCAGCACCGCCAGCGCGGTGACCAGGCCGATCAGCACCCGACGGGGGATCCGCCAGGTCAGCGCGGCCAGCACCAGGATGGTGCCGAAGGTCATCAACACCCGGCCGCAGCCGCCGGAGGGGTAGGTGCCCAGGTCGGTCGGCGGGTGGCCGCGGTCGACGACCTTGGCGAGGATCGTCTGGGTGTACTGCTCGACGACGAACTGCAATGGCATCGCCACCAGCGGGATCCACCAGCGGCGACGACGCCAGGCGATGGCGAAGCCGATCGCGGCCACCGCGGTCACCCACTTGAGCGGGTAGCGGTCACCGATCGGGGAGATGAACAGGTTGACGTCCTCCCAGAAGCCGACCCGCCGGGCGTGCACGTAGTCGAAGACCGGGTGGTCGACGTGGGGTTCGAGCCGGGAGATGGCCTCACCGAGCGGCCAGCAGACGGCGACGACCGCCGCCGCGCCGGCCAGCAGCACCACCAGGGCCGCGCCGACCCGACCGAACGCGGCGGTCAGTCCGGCCAGGGCGAGGCGCACCCGTTCGGCCGTCCGGCCGGTGTCCACGGCCGACGCCCACCGGGCGGCCAGCACCGGAACGGTGACCAGGGGCACCAGTACGGCCAGCACGGCCAGTGCGTAGACGACGGTCACCTCGGCTCACCGCCGCCCGAACCGCCGGTGGCCGGAGCGCAGCGCACCCCGAGCTGCGTGACGCGTGACGATCCCATCGTGCTCCCTGCTTGTGCCAGCCATCGGCGGGGGCTTTGTCCACACCGTGTGCCCCGGACGAGGTCCCCACGCCGTCCCGGGCCGGACCGACCCCGCCGTCGCCGGCCGGTGGTGGTCTGAGTGGGGCCACACTAGTGGAACGTGAGCCGGGTTCGGTAGCGGCGGTGACGGCAGTGTGGGCTTTTCGCCGTTTTTCCGGTCGGGACTCCGACACGAGTCCCAGCCAGCGGGAGAAAGCGCCGGTCAGGGGCGGGGTGAGCCCAGCCGGTCGGCGAGCGTGTGCACCAGGGCGGGGTGCAGTTTCGCGCTCCAGCCACCCCCACCGGCCGCGAGTTCGGCGGTACGCAACCACAGCTCGACGAGATAGGCGTCGGCGACGAACCGCTGCCCGGCCGGGTGCAGACCGAACGCCGCCCCGTGCCGGTCCAGCACCCCGACCATCTCCCCGGTCGCCCCCGCCACGTCCCGGCCGCCCAACGACAACGCGCTCTGGAAACCCTGGTGCGCGAGGTCGAACCCGACCGGCCGGTCGACGCCGCTGTTCTCCCAGTCCCAGACGACCAGCCGACCCCGGTGGCGACCGAGGTTCCACGGCACCCAGTCGCCGTGCCAGCGGCCGAACTCCACCGGCAGCTCGCCGTCCCGCGCGGCGAGGGCGGCCACCGCCGCGACCACCGGACCGCCGGCGGTGGCCGCCCGCGCGCTCAGGTCGGCCAGGAACGCCGAACCACGTACCGGCCGCGGCGGGTCCGCCGGGCCACCGCGCCGGGCCACCGCCAGCATCGCGGCCACCTCCGGGCGCTGCGGGTGACGCAGCCGGCGCACCCGGGCCGGCATCGGCTCGACCAGGGTCACCGCGAGGTCACCCCAGGCGACCTCGCGCAACAGCCGGGGCACGTCGGGGAAGTCACCGCCGTCGCGGGGCAGCTCCCGCAACGCGGCGGCCTCCGCGCGGACCATCGCCCGGGTCGCGTCGTTCCAGCCGATCTTCGCGTACGCCCGCGCGGCGCCCCGGTCGTCGAAGAGCTGCAACGTCGGCTTGTGGTGCGGATCGGGCGGTCGGATGCCGATCGCGGCGTGCAGCGGGCGGCCGGTCAGCCGGCCCAGGTGCTCGGCGAGCAGCAGCTCGGCCGGATCGGCGTCGGTGGGCACCGCGACGGTCAGCACCGGCATCCGGGCCAGCCCGGTCGCCCCGAGCGCCGCCAACAGGCCGACCGCCACCCGGTTGGCCCGCACCCGGGGCGGACGCAGCGCGTTGTAGGCCAGGGTCGACGCCGCGCCGACCCGGCGGGAGGCCAGCGGAAGCAGGAACCTGGCCCGCTCGACCGAGGGCACCACGGCGTACCGGGCGGCCGCGCGGTGGGTGGCGGGGACCGTGGCCGGGCCGGTCGGGACGTCGAGCCGGAGCCGGGGGTCACCGAAGATCGCCCGGGTCACCCAGCCCAGGCCGTCCTGTCGGGTCCGTGGGTCCGTCGCCACCGTCATGCCCTCCACCTGTCCCGCCCGACCGCCGCGCGCTGGCGGCCACGATAGGGCCAGCGGACAAGCCGCCGCCCGGCGGGCCGTGACCCGCCGGGCGGCGTACTCCGTGCCGGGTGGGTCAGCGCTGCCAGACGCGGACGTAGTCGACCCGGAAGTCGGCCGGGAACCGGGTGGCCCCGTCGGGGTCGCCCAGCCAGCCACCGACCTGGAAGTTCAACCGCAGGTTGAACGGCTTGTTGAAGGCCTCGTCGAACCACGGGGTGGTGCTGCGGTCGCGCTGCCACACCTGCCGGCCGTCGATGTACCAGCGGATCACCCCCGGCTCCCACTCGGTGGTGTACGTGTGGAAGCCGTCACCCGGGTAGCCGGTCGGGAAGTCCCACCGCTGGTCCTGCTTGACCGGCGTGTAGTCGTAGAAGATCGCCTGGGTGGCGGCCCCGTGCAGGGACGCGCCGCCGGGCAGCTCCACCACGTCGATCTCGCCCTTGCCGCCGTCGTCGGGACGCAGCCAGAACGCCGGCCAGAGGCCCTTGGAGTCGGTCGGCCCGTTCGGGGACTTGGCCCGCATCTCGAACCGGCCGTAGGTGAACGACGCCTTGCCGATGGTGTCCAGGTAGCTCTGGGTGTACTGCCGGGTCTGCGAGCTGCACACCGCGGTCTCCCGCTGGGCGCGCAGGGTCAGCACCCCGTCGGCGACGAAGGTGTTGTCCGGGTCGTCGACGTTGCAGCCCTTGTCGATGTCGCGGCCCTCGTTGTCCCGCAGGTTCCACCGCTTCAGGTCGACGGTGGGTCCGGTGAACTCGTCGGACCAGACCAGCCGCCAGCCGGGCACGTCGGTGCCGGGCCGCACCGTCGGCGTCGGGCGCGGCGTGGCGGTGGTCGGCGCGGGCGGGCCGACCGTCCGGGTGGGCGTCGGCGGCACCGTCCGGGTCGGGGCGGGCGTCGGGGCGGCGGTGGTCGGCGGCGGCGTGGTGGTGACCGGCGGCCGGGTGGGGAGCCGGCCGTCCCGTTGGTACGTCACCACCAGGCTCGGCCGGATGGTGGTCTTGGCGTTCTCCCGGGAGGCCCAGTAGATCCGGGTGTTCCAGTTCTCCTGGGTCAGGGCCAGGGTGACCTGACCGTTTCCTCTGACCGCACCGGAGACGTCCCACTCGTTGTATCCCTGGGTGACCCGGTCGACGCTCGCCAGCGCCGGGCCGAGGGCGGGCCGTTGGTGCCAGGCCCCGGTCCCCGCGGCGGTGCCCTGGGCGGCGTGCGCCCGGACCCGGGAGGTGAACTGCTGCCAGGCGTACACCCGCAGGGACGCCTTGACGGCGACGGCGTCGGCGGGCAGGCCGCGCACCTGGAACTCCAGCACGGCGTCGCGCTGGCCGACCCGGTTGCCGTCGCAGAGCTGCGGACAGCTGGCCAGGGTGGTCTTGATCCCGTTGTCGCCGTCCTGGGGGACCTGGGTGACCGTGGTGTCCGCGACGGCGGAGAGCACGATCGGCGGAATCTCGGCGGCGATCAACGGCATCATGGTGGCCACGATGCCGCCGACCGCGGTGACGCTCAGGACACTGAGGACGGCCGCCCTGCGTCGACCGCTGATGGCCGGAAGGGCGCGGTGGATTCCGTGCCTGCTCAAGGAACACTCCCCGGGTGGGCGACGATTACCGGCAGCAGCGTATCGACCACGAGCGGATATGGCAGGGGTGGAATCACGACGCCGACACGACTTAAGCAAAGAATAAGAGAACAGGGGTTGCTTTTCGGCGGTCCAGCAAACGAATGCCGGCTTCCCGAGGTTACGCCTGATTGACCGGAAAGTCGGCGATGGTCGACGGTGGGTAGCGGCGGCCGGCACCCGGGTCGCCGGGCGACGGCGACCACCGGCGGATCAGTGCCGGACACCGGCGAGGGCGGTACGCATCGCGTCGACCGGCGCCGACACCCCGGTGAACTGCGTGAACTGGCCGACGGCCTGGGCCAGCAGCAGATCCAGCCCGGAGACCACCCGCAGACCGGCGGCCAGCGCCGAGGCCGCCAGCGGGGTCGGCCACGGGTCGTACAACGCGTCGAAGAGCACCGTGGACGGTCCCCAGTCGACCCCGGCGGCCAACGGGTCGGCGACCCCCTTCGGCACCGTGGAGACCACCAGGTCGGCGTGGGTGTGCGCGGCGGCGTCCGGCCAGGCCACCGCGACCACGTCCACCCCGACGGCCGCCCCCACCGGCCGCAGCCGCGCCACCGCCGACAGGCGGCGGGCCACCACGGTCACCGTGGTCGCGCCGAGCTGGGCGGCGGCGGCCACGGCGGCCCGGGCGGTGCCCCCCGCCCCGAGCACCGTGACGGTGGCGCCCGGACGCACCCCGGCCGAGGTCAGCACCGTCACCATGCCGGTCACGTCGGTGTTGTCGGCGAACCAGGAACCGTCGGGACGACGTACCAGCGTGTTGGCCGCGCCGACGGCGGTGGCGACCGGTGACGCCCGGTCGGCCACCGCGAGCGCCGCCTCCTTGCCCGGCATGGTCACCGACAGCCCGGCCCACTCCGGTCCCAGGCCGGCGACCAGCGCCGGCAGCTCCTCGGCCCCGCACTCGATCCGGGTGTACGACCAGCCGGCGAGCCCGGCGGCGGCGTAACCCGCCTCGTGGATCACCGGGGAGAGGGAGTGTGCGATCGGCCGACCGAGCACCGCGGCCCTCACCGGCAGTTCTCTCCGCTCAGCACGCCGTTGGTGCACATCTGGCGTTGCAGGTCACGGAAGTCGGCGTCGGTCGTGCCGTACCCCATGGTGCCCTTCTTGTCGACGGTCATGAAGTAGACCCAGGTGCCGTTGGGCGGGCTCATCGCCCCCTTGAGGGCGTCCTCGCCGGGGTTGCTGATCGGGGTGATGGTCAGCCCGTCCGCACCGTGCGTCCGGTACGGGTTCCTCGGGTCGTTCAGCTCGGACTGTTTGAGGATGTCGGAGTCCTTCGGGTTCTTGCCCTGCAACCGCAGCCAGTAGTTGATCGCGCTGTCGATCTCCAGGCACTTGCAGTGGTAGCGGTCGGTGTAGACCCGGTTGTAGATCACCCGGGCCACCTTCGGCATGTCCACGTGGTTGACCGACTCGGCCTGCGCGATCGACGCGGTGATCAACGCCTCGTACGGCGAGATGCCCCGGTCGGCCTCGACCGTCTCGACGAACTTCATCTCCTCCGTCACGTCGAGGAACTTGTCCACCATCATCGACAGGATCTGCGCGGCGGTCGCCTTCGGCGGCAGCTCGTAGGTGGCCGGATAGAGGAAACCCTCCAGGCTCCGGGGCCCCTTCTTGCCGTCCTTGCGGTTGAACCAGAACTCGGGAACGCCCAGCTTGACCGGGTCCTTCGCGGCGGTCTTGAACTCGCCGACCGGAATCTTGGTCTCCTTGGCCAGCAGGTCGTAGATGGCCAGCGTGATCATGCCCTCGGGGATGGTGACGCCGTTGACCACCCGGCTCTTGGGATCCAGCAACAGGGTGAGCGCGTCCGAGGCGCGCATCTCCTTCTTGACCCTGTACCGGCCGACCTGGATGTTCTTGCTGAGCGCGTTCTCCTCGGCCGCCTCGATGAACGCCTTGGTGCTCTTGACCACCCCGGCGTCGTACAGGGAGTTGCCGATGTCGGTCGCGGTGTCACCGGTCTTGACGTCGACCAGCGCCTCACCGGTGCCCGGACCGTCGAAGTCCGGGGTGATGAAGTGGTTGCGGATCCGGTCGAAGCCGTAGAAGGCCCCACCACCGATGCCGCCCAGCAACACCAGGGCCATCAGCAGCGCGAAGATGGTCTTGCCGGGGCCGCCGCCCGACTTGCCGTTGCGCCGGTTGACGAAGCCGCGCCGGTGCCGGCCCTTCTCCCCCTTCTCCCCCCTCTCCTGCTCGTCGAACCCGAGGTCCAGATCGTCGATCATTCCGTCCGCCTCCGCTGCGCTTCCAGCCAGCTCTGCAGGATCTCGACCGCGGCGGCCTGATCCACCACCGCACGTTGGCGCTTTCCCCGGACGCCCCGCTCGGCAAGCCTACGAGACGCGACGACAGTTGACATCCTCTCGTCGGTGAGGGTCACCGGAACCGGGGCTATCACCTCGGCCAACCGGTCCGCGTACGCCGACACGTGCTGGGCCGCCGGCCCGTGCCGACCGGCCAGGTTGACCGGCAGCCCGACCACCACCTCGACGGCCTCGTACTCGGCGACCAGCTCGGCGAGCCGGGCGAGATCGGTCGGAACCGCCTCCGGCCCGGTGCGCTGGTCCCGGGCCAGGGTGACCAGCGGGGTGGCCAGCACCCCGTGCGGATCGGACCGGGCCACCCCCACCCGTACCTGACCGACGTCGACACCCAACCGGACACCACGGGACCACTCAGTCACGGCAGGTCACCCTCCCCGGTGACGCGCCAGGGCGGACCACCTCGGGTCCGCCCTGGCCTCCACGCTGTCCCGTCACGCGTCGGCGATCGCCTTCTCGACCGTGAGCAGCAGGTTCGGCGCCTCGACGGCGGGCAGGCCACCGCCCTGCGCCACGTCCGGACTGCCCCCGCCACGACCGGAGAAGGCCGCCTTGACCAGGTCGTTCGCCGCCAGACCGCGCCCACGGGCCGCCGCGTTCACGGCCACCACCAGGGATGCCTTGCCGTTCGATCGGGCCGCCACCGCCACCACCGCCGGCCGCGCCGGATCGATCTTGCCGCGGATCTCCTGGGCCAGGGTCCGCACGTCGTTGCCGGCCGCGCCCTCCGGCGCCTCGGTGCCGACGTACGCCACCCCACGGACGTCCTTCGCCTGCCCGGCCAGCGCCGCCGCCCCGCCCAGCACCAACTGGGCGCGGAGCTTCTCCAGCTCCTTCTCGGCGTCCCGCAGCTGGGTGACGGTCTGCTCCACCCGGTCGGCGACCTGCTCGCCGGGCACCCGGAACAACTCCGCCAGCCGGGACACCAGCAGGTGCTCGCGGGCCAGGAAGCCGAACGCGTCCATCCCGACCAGCGCCTCGATCCGGCGCACCCCGGAGCCCACCGACGCCTCGGAGAGGATCTTCACCAGGCCGAGCTGGGCCGACCGGGCCACGTGGGTGCCGCCGCACAGCTCCCGGGCGTAGTCGCCGACCTCGACGACCCGGACCCGCTCGCCGTACTTCTCGCCGAACAGCGCCATCGCGCCGATCCGCCGCGCCTCCTCCTGGGTGGTGATGAAGGCGTTCACCTCCAGGTCCGCCAGCAGCACCTCGTTGACCTGCTGCTCCACGTCGTGCAGCACGCTCGGCGACACCCCGGCCGGGGTGTTGAAGTCGAACCGCAGCCGACCCGGAGCGTTCAACGAACCCGCCTGGGTCGCCGACTCACCGAGGAAGTTGCGCATCGTCTGGTGCACCAGGTGGGTCGCGGTGTGCGACCGCGAGATGGCCCGCCGCCGGGTCACGTCGATCTCCGCGTAGCCGGTCTCCCCGGCCCGCACCTCACCCCGGACCACCGTCGCCCGGTGCACGATCAGGCCCGGCACCGGCTGCTGCACGTCGAAGACCTCGACCTGCCCGGCGCCGACCGTGATCAGACCCTGGTCGGGCTGCTGGCCGCCGCCCTCGGCATAGAACGGGGTGGTGTCGAGCACCAACTCGACCGTCTCCCCCTCGACCGCCGCGCCGACCGTCGCGCCACCGCGCAGCAGCGCCCGGATCCGGGACTCCCGGTGCAGCTCGGTGTAGCCGGTGAACTCCACCTCACCGCCGTCGTCGCGCACCGACCGGTACGCCGACACGTCGGTGTGCCCGGTCTTGCGCGCCTGCGCGTCGGCCTTCGCCCGGTTGCGCTGGTCGGCCATCAGCCGACGGAAGCCCTCCGCGTCGACCTGGAGCCCCTGCTCGGCGGCGATCTCCAGGGTCAGGTCGATCGGGAAGCCGTAGGTGTCGTGCAGCTGGAACGCCTTCTCCCCGGACAGTGCCGGCCTCCCCGCCGACCGGGTTTCCGCGATCGCCGTGTCCAGGATCGTCGTGCCCGCCCGCAGCGTCGACAGGAACGCGTCCTCCTCGGCGTACGCGTACTGCGAGATCCGGTCGAACTCCTCCGCCAGCTCCGGGTACGACGGGGACATGCAGTCCCGGGCCACCGGCAGCAGCTCCGGCAACGCCCGCTCCTGCCAGCCCAGCAGCCGCACCGCCCGGATCGCCCGCCGCATGATCCGGCGCAGCACGTAGCCGCGCCCCTCGTTGCTCGGGGTCACCCCGTCGCCGATCAGCATCAGCGCGGTCCGCACGTGGTCGGCGACCACCCGCAGCCGTACGTCGTCCGGGTGCGACTCGCTGGCCACGTGACCCGAGTGCGCGCCGTACCGCTTGCCGGTCAGCTCCGCCGCCCGGTCCAGGATCGGCCGTACCTCGTCGATCTCGTACAGGTTGTCGACACCCTGGAGGATCGAGGCCATCCGCTCCAGGCCCATGCCGGTGTCGATGTTCTGCGCCGGCAGGTCACCCAGGATCGGGAAGTCCTCCTTCCCGCTGCCCGGGCCCCGCTCGTACTGCATGAAGACCAGGTTCCAGAACTCCATGTAGCGGTCCTCGTCGACCGCCGGGCCGCCCTCGCGGCCGTACTCCGGACCCCGGTCGTAGAACAGCTCCGAACACGGGCCGCACGGGCCGGGAATGCCCATCGACCAGAAGTTGTCCGCCTTGCCCCGGCGCACGATCCGCTCGGCCGGCACCCCCACCGACCGCCAGATCTCGAACGCCTCGTCGTCGTCCAGGTAGACCGTCGGCCAGACCCGCTCGCCGTCCAGCCCGTACCCGCCCTCGGCGACCGGCTTGGTGACCAGGTCCCAGGCCAGCGGGATCGCCCCGGACTTGAAGTAGTCGCCGAAGGAGAAGTTGCCGTTCATCTGGAAGAACGTGCCGTGCCGGCTGGTCTTGCCGACCTCGTCGATGTCCGGCGTGCGCAGGCACTTCTGCACGCTCACCGCCCGCCGGTACGCCGGGGTCTGCTGCCCCAGGAAGTACGGGACGAACTGCACCATGCCGGCGTTGACGAACAGCAGGTTCGGATCGCTGATGGCGGGCAGCGGAGCGGACGGCACCACGGTGTGCCCGTTCGCCTCGAAGTGGGCGAGGTACCGCCGCTTGATCTCCGCCGTCTTCATCGCTGGGGTTCCTCCGGAAAGATCTCTCGGTCGCCGATCCGCGGGTCCTCCCGCAGCTCGGCGAACTGGTCGTCGAACGCCTCACCGCGGGCGAACGCCTCGTGGATCTCCTGCTCGCGCTCGGCCATCCCGATCCGTACGTCCTCCACGAAGCTACGCAGCGACTCGACAAGACCGCCAGCGGATTCGGACAGCCCGCTGGCGATGCCGGCCGGGGTGTACGCCTGCGCGGTCCGGGTGGCCTTGCGGACCACCACCACGCCCACGGCCAGCCCGATGCCGAGCCAGAAAAGTCGCCTCATGTCGCCATTCCTCCTGTGCGGCGTCGGGCCGGATCAGCTGTTGCCGCGCCGGGCGGCCCGACGCTGCTGCTTGATGGTGTCGCGCACCTCACGCTCGGTCTCCGCGGTCCGCCGCGCCGACGCGGCCCGGCGGACGCCGTACCCGAAGGCCGCCACCTTCACCAGCGGGTTCGCCGCGGCGGCCGAGACGACGGTGGCCAGGTTCGCCACGTTCGCGGTGACGTTCTGCGCGTGACTGGTCATCGTGTCGACCTTGGCGAGCTGCAGGTTCACCCCGTCGAGGGAGGTCTGGACCTGCTCCAGGGCGACGTTCACGTTCTTCACCGTGGTGTTGACGTCACCCAGCAGCGGAGCGGTCTGCTCGTTGAGGTCGTTGATCATCCGGGTCGTCGCGTCCACCGTGTGCCGCAGCCGCAGGATCGGCACCGCCAGCACGAGCACCAGCATCAGGAACGCGCCGGCCGCGATCAGCGCAGCGATCTGTCCACCATCCACGCATGTCCTCCTCAAGCAGGGGTTCCGGGGCCGGACGCCCCGGAACACGCGACCCGGGTGCCCGCACCGCGGCACGACCCGCGCAGGGTCATCGGGAGCAGGCGTGCCTGCCAGCCCCAGACCCTACCGTCCGTGATGGAAGCCGGCTCAGGACGGTGAGCGTGTCAGGCCACCGAGCGGATCGTCGGTGATCGTCGGGAACGGGTCCTCACCGGTCAGTGACGGGTCGGTGCTCGGCTGTGGCCGGGTCCGCTCGTCGTCGATCGCGTTGCGGACCTTCACCGACACCAACGAGCCGCCGCACTGCCCCGCCGCGGGCGCGGTCGGCGTCTCCGGCGGCACCGCCGGCTCCCCGCTCACCGGCGGTGGGGCACAGGTCGGTTCCCGTACCCACAGGTCGAGGGTCAACTCGTCCCGCCGCCAGCAGGTGTAGCTGCCCTTGGCCGGCTGCTCCGGACACCGGGTGACCTCCCACCGCCGCCAGCCCTCCGCGCGCAGGGCCTGCTCGTAGACCCGGGTGGTCTCCTCCGGCGCGCGGTCGGACTCCACGGTGCGCTCCCGCAACCGGCAGTCCTGCAGGCACCACCGGCTGCCGCTGACGTTGTCCACCGTCTGCGTGGTCGCCCAGCCCGGCACCCCCAACTCGTCGAGGGTGTCGAAGACCGGATCCCGGCTCAGCGTCCGCATCCCGAAGTAGAGCGGGAGCGCCCCGAGCAGCACCACGCTGACCAGCACCAGGATCCCCAGCCGCAGGCGACGCCGGGATCCCGTCCGGCGGCGCGGCTCGGCACCGGCACCGTCGGGATCGGCGTCGCCCGGACCGTCCTGCGTCGCCGGACGCAACGGCCCACCGCCCGCGGACCCCTCCGGATCGGACCGGACGCCGTCCGGCGGGGCCACCCGGGCCACGCCCGGGCTCTCGGCCCGACCGGACGACGGGACGGCCACCACGCCGGCCGCCTCCGTCCGGTCCGGTGGGCGCACCGGCGGGGCCGCCCGTCCGGTGGCCTCCTTCGGGCCGGCACCCGGGTGTACGCCCGGCACGGTGGCCCGGGCCACCGCCGGCCCGGCCACCGACCCACCGGCGTCGGCGGGCCGGGGACCGGCCTCGGGATGCGGCCCGGAGCGGCGGTCGGTGGTCGGCGGTGCGGAGGCACGACGTGCCTCGCCCGGTGGAACGGGCGGTCGGGCGGTACCGGTGACGGGGCCGTCGGGCCGGGCGCTGCCGGTGACGGGGCCGTCGGGCCGGGCGCTGCCGGTGACGGGGCCGTCGGGCCGGGCGCTGCCGGTGACCGTGCCCTCCGGCCGGGCGGTGCCGGTGACCGTGCCCTCCGGCCGGGCGCTGCCGCGTGCCGGGAGCGGAGGCCGCGGAGCACCCGGATCGGGCACGCCGAGCCGCGGACCCGCCGGGGCGACGACGTCAGGGTAGGGGTGGGCGGCGTCCCCTACGGGCGCCGCCGGGCGCGGCCCGGCGGTGCCGTTCGGGACCGGGACACCGACCCGGGGGGCGCCGGACGTGGGCGCCGCCGCCGCGGCGTCCCGCCCCGGCACACCGGGCGGACGGGCCGCCACCGGCCCCGGCCCTGCCGGACGCGGACCACCGACGGTGGGCGCAGCGCCGGGCACCGGAGCCGACCGACCGGTAACGGGGCCACCGGGAACCGGGCCACCGGGAACCGGGCCACCGGGAACCGGCCCGCCGGGAACCACACCGGGACCACCGGTACGCGGTCCCCGGTTCGGATCCGGTACCGGGCCGGGATCGGCGTGCGGTCCCCGGACCGGGTGCCGGTCGTCGTCCGCCAGCCCGGGAACGGGGCCGGTCGCCCGGCCGGGAGCCCGCGCGGGCGGCGTCGGCCGGGCCGCGCCACGGGCCGGACCGGGCTGCCCCGGCCAGGGCGGCCCGGACTGTTCCGGCCGGGACGCGCCGGCCTCGACGTCGGTCCGCCCGGGACCGCCCCGCGTCGGGGCGGCCGGAGCGGTTCCACCCGGCGGGTTCGAGCGGTTGAGCACCCGCAGCGCGGGATCGGTGTGGGTGGTGCGTCCGGCCTGACGCAGCCAGTCCGCCGGCCGGTCCGGTCGGTCGCCACGCTCGCCCTGGACGGGCACCGGCGGCACCGGCTGACCGGTCGGCCCGGCAGCGTCCGGGCGGCCCGGCCGGCCCTGCGGTCCGTCGGTGTCCGGGCGGGGCCGGGAACCGGCCGCTGCCGTACCGCCCACGGTGCGCCACGCCCCCGACGGCGGCTCGCCGTCCGGGCGGGAGCGCCGGCCCACGGCCGCCTCGCCGTCCGACGCCGGACGGTGGGCGGCCGGTTCGGCCCCGTCGGGACGGACCCGCCGGCCCGCAGGGGGGACGACGTCGGCGGAGGCACGACGACGCCCGTTGTCGTCCCGGTCGGCCTGACCGGACCGACCCGCATCGGGCACGGACGGGGTCGGCGGCACCCCGGGGGGCGTCGCCGGGACACCGGGCAGCGGCGGCGCGTTGCCGGTCAGCGGCACCACGGGCGGCTCCGGCTCGGCGGCGCGACGGCGGCCGGCCCGCTCGCCTGCCGGCCGCTCACCGGCTTCGCGGCCCGGAGCGGACGGGGTCTCGGCGCGGCGACCGTCCGCCACCCGGGGGCCGGACGCGGTCGCGTCGGCACGGGCACCACCGACGGGGGCGGCGCGCGGCCCACCCACCGGCGGCACCGGGGCCGCTTCCGGGCCGACCGGGCTGCCCGTGCCGGCGCGGAGCGCGTCGGTCGGACGCGCCGGAGCGGTCGGGGGGCCGCCGGGATCGGGGCGGCCCACCGGTTCGACCGGACCGGACCGCCGGCCGGTCGACCGGTCGTCGGGTACGGTGCGACGGTTCCGCAGGGCGGGACCGTCGGGAACCGCGCCCGGCCGGTCGTCGGGCACCACCCGGGCCGACCCTGACGGCCCGGCCGGGCCACCGTGCGACGGCCCGGCGGTGCCCCGGGTGGCCGGCGGCGGGGCACCGGGACCGGCCCAGCCGACCGGAGGGGCCTGACCGGGGGCAACGGCAGCCCGCCCGGGGGGCGGGGCCTGGGCGGGACCGGTACCGGGGACCGCCGCCCGACCGGCACCGGGAACCGACGCCCGCGCAGGACCAGCGCCGGGGACCGACGCCCGACCGGGGCCGGGGGCCGAGGCCCGTCCCGGACCGGGACCACCGACGACGGGGTGGGCGCGGGACGTCTCCCCGGGTCGCTGCCCGTCGGCGGGGCCGACCGACGCCGCACCCGGCCGGGCACCCTCACCCGGACGGGGGCGTTGCTCGGCAGCCGCCGGCCGACCCGTTCCCCGCAGCGGCGGGGCGGCCTGGCCGGCGGGGTGCGCCGACCCGGGCGGTGGACCGGCGGGGTGCGCCGACCCGGGCGGTGGGCCGGCGGGGTGCGCCGACCCGGGCGGTGGGCCGGCGGGACGCGGCACGCCCCGGGACGGTTCACCGCCGGGCGACGCGGGGTCGACCCGCCCCGGCCCGCCGGCCGACGACGGGACGGACTGTCCGCCGGGCGGCCCCGACCGTAGGCCGCCGGGGGGCGTGGAGGGCTCCCGGCGCGGACCCGGCAGGCCGGCGGGCGGACCCACCGGCGGTGCCGAGGACGGCCGGGCACCGGGCGGCACGGAAGACGACCGGACCCCGGGAGGCGCGGACTGCGGCCCGGCACCGGGTGGTGCGGAATCCGGACGGACACCGGGCGGCGCGGACTGCGGGCGGACACCCGGAGGCGCGGCATCCGGGCGGACGCCGTCCGGGCCGGGTTCCGGGCGGACCGCCGGGGGCACCGGCTGCGGCCGGGAACCCTGCTGCGGCGGGCGTGGACCGCCCGGCGTCGACCCGTCGGGGCGCAGGACGGGCTGGCCGACACGCGGGGCGACCGGCCCCTCGGGGCCGCCGGGCCGGGGCGAGGCCGGACCCCGTCCGGCAGGCAGCGGGGCCGGACCCCGTCCCGCAGGCGGCGGGGCCTGCGCACGGACCGGCGGCACCGGTCCGTTGTCCGGCCCCAGCTCGATCCGTTGCTGCTTCGCCGTACGCAGGTCGTCGATCCAGCCGAACTCCTCGCCGGCCGGCTCGGGCGGGGTCTCGTCGCCGCCCCGCCCCCGACCCCACCGACGTCCCCTGGCGCGAGGTTCACGCCGCTCGTCGGGACCGTCCTGCGGTTGCTCCCCACCTCGCGATGTCACTGCTGAACCTCCCCGGCGGCGTCGCCGCCGTCCTCAAGCGCCCCACCGGTGTGCCCCGTGCCCGACAGGTGACGGCCGTTGACCACCGGCACCGGCCCGTCGGGGCGCGACGCCGGGGCGGGCAGCCCGCGGACGATCCGGCGCAGCAGGGGCAGCCGGGCGGCCACCGACCGCTCGACGCCGTGCCCGCTGGGCCGGTAGTAGTCGGTCCCGACGAGGTCGTCGGGAGCGTACTGCTGGGTGACCACCCCGCGCTGGTCGTCGTGCGGGTAGCGGTAGCCCGCGCCGTGTCCCAGACCCCGGGCGCCGGAGTAGTGCGCGTCGCGCAGCCCGCGCGGCACCGCGCCGCCCCGGCCGGCCCGGACGTCGGCCATCGCCGCGCCGAGCGCGGTGGTGGCCGAGTTGGACTTCGGCGCGGTGGCCAGGTGGATCACCGCCTGGGCGAGGTTGAGCTGGGCCTCGGGCAGGCCGACGTACTCGACCGCGTGCGCGGCGGCGGTGGCCACCGTCAACGCGGACGGGTCGGCCAGGCCGACGTCCTCGCTGGCGAAGATGACCAGGCGGCGGGCGATGAACCGGGCGTCCTCCCCGGCGACCAGCATCCGGGCCAGCCAGTGCAGCGCGGCGTCGACGTCCGAACCCCGCATGCTCTTGATGAAGGCGCTGGTGACGTCGTAGTGCGCATCGCCGTCGCGGTCGTAGCGCACGGCCGCCACGTCCACCGCCTGCTCGGTGGTGGCCAGGTCGATCCGGTCGGCACCGAGTGCGGTCGCCGAGGTCGCCGCCGCCTCCAGCGCGGTCAACGCCTTGCGGACGTCGCCACCGGCGAGGCGTACCAGGTGGTCCTCGGCGTCGGTGGCCAGGGTGAGCGTGCCGCCGAGGCCGCGCGGGTCGACGACCGCCCGACGCAGCAGGGACCGCACGGCCGTGTCGTCCAGCGGCTGGAGGGTGAGCAGCACGCACCGGGACAGCAGCGGGGAGATGACCGAGAAGTACGGGTTCTCGGTGGTCGCCGCGAGCAGGGTGACCGTGCGGTCCTCGACGGCGGCGAGCAGCGAGTCCTGCTGGGTCTTGCTGAACCGGTGCACCTCGTCGATGAAGAGCACGGTCTGCGGGCCACCGGAGCGCCGCTGGCGGCGGGCGGCCTCGATGACGGCCCGGACGTCCTTGACCCCGGCGGTCAGCGCCGACATGGCCACGAAGCGGCGGTCGGTGGCCCGGGCCACCAGGTGGGCGATGGTGGTCTTGCCGCTGCCCGGCGGACCCCAGAGGATGACCGACAGCGCCGCGCCGCCGCCGACCAGCTGGCGCAGCGGAGCGCCGGGCGCGAGGAGGTGTTCCTGCCCGACCAACTCGTCGATGCTCGCCGGCCGCATCCGTACGGGCAGCGGGGAGTCCGCCCCGGTCGAGGCGAACTCGTCGACCCCGACGACACCCGCGGGCGCGCTGGGCGCCGCGGCGGGTGCGCCGAGGGAGAAGAGGGCGTCGGAATCCATCAGGAAGACAGTACCGGGCGCGGCCCACGACGCCGGAATCGCGCCGCGGGCCGCGCCCGTTCTGATCCGTCGCGGTCAGCCGCGGCCCGGCCGACGGCCCCGGTACCACCGGCCGCCGCCACCGCCACGCGGGCCGCTGCCGACGCCGGCCAGGTAGAGCGAGAGCAGCAGTAGGCCGATCAGCACCAGGGTGTTCCAGTTGAACAGGTCGGGGGCGCCGAAGTTGGTGTTGAGAAGGTCCAGCAGGAGCGCGAAGCCGAACACGACGGCCGCGAGGATGGCGAGCATTTTGATGTCCTCCGGTAGGGGGTCCCAGTAGGTCGGCCCGGATGTACCCAATCGGTCGACTCGTCAATCTCCACCGTGGAGATCGGCGTCGTCGGGGCGGTCCGGCCCGCCGGGTCACCGGCTGCTCGCATGATCGACACCGGACGCACAGTGGCCCGCGACCGGCGGGGGCGGCGGCTGGGCGGGCACGGCCGGACCGGCCCCGGCGGGCACGGCCGGACCGGCCCCGGCGGGCACGGCCGGACCGGCCCCGGCGGGCACGGCCGGGGTGGTCCGACGGCCGGCCCGCCAGGCGGGCAGGTAGAGCGGGGCGGCAACCGCCAACGCCACCGCGCCCACCACCATCGCCGTGCCCACCCCGGAGCGGTCGGCCAGCGCGGTGAGCAGCACCGCGCCGAGGGCGAACCCCGGCTGGCCCATCATCGAGTTCAGCGACAGGACGCTGGTCCGGTACGGCCCGTCGACCTGCCGGTGCAGCAGCCCCAGGTGCAGCGGGTTGGACGCGCCGTGCACGGCGTAGCAGGCCAGGTAGGCGACCAGCACGCCGAGCGGCCCGGCGAGCAGCCCCATGCCGAGCACCGTGACGCCCTGCACGACGCGCAGCAGCGCGGCGGCGGGGGCGGCGCCGAGCCAGCGCAGCAGCAACGGGGTGACCGCCGCTCCGGCCGCCGACACCAGCCAGGCCGCCGAGTTGGCCGGGCCGAGCAGCGCCGCCGCCCGCTCGGGGTCGCCGACCACGTCGGCGAGCCGGACCGGCAGCAGGGACTCGAAGGTGACCATGCCGAAGCCCCAGAACAACTCCACCGAGACCAGGGCCAGCAGCACCCGGGAGCGGCGCAGCAGTCCGACGGCCTGACCGACCATCCGGGGGGCCGCCACCACCGAGGCGCGCAGCGTGCCGGAGCCCCGGGCCGGTCCGGGTTCGACCAGCAGGGACAGCAGAACGACCAGGGCGACGGCCTGGAGGACGGCGGCGACCAGTACCGGTACGGTCAGCGCGCTGACCGGGCCGACCGGGCCGAGCGCGATGAGGCCGCCGCTGAGCAGCGCCCCGGCGGCGATGGTGACGCCCGCGACGGTGCCGGCGAAGCCGAGACCGGGTTCGTAGTCGGCGTCGCGGTCGGCGGCCCGGGTGGACTCGACGTACCAGGAGTCGAGCGGGCCGCTGTCGAGCGCCCGGTAGACCCCTTGCAGCGCCCAGACCAGGAAGAACAGCGCGAAGGAGTCGGCCACCGCGAACAGGCCGAGCGACAGCAGGCTCACCGCCCAGGCGGTCACCAGGACGACCCGACTGCCCAGCGCGTCGGCCAGACCACCGGTGGGCAGTTCCAGCGCCAGCACCACCAGGCCCTGGGCGGTGGAGACGATGCCGATCTGGGACAGCGACAGGCCCCGTTCCTGCATCAGCAGGATCATCACCGGGATGGTCAGACCGGTGGGTAGCCAGCGCAGGCCGTAGAGGGTGAGGTAACGGAACCGGACCTGGCGGACGGTCAGCACGCTCACGGCCGCTGCTCGATCATCGGGAACGCGGCCAGGAAGACGTGCACCCGCTCGGCGTCGGGCTGTGCCGGGTCGGCCTCGGCACGGTAGCGCTCCAGCACCTGCCACAGCTCGTCGGAGAGGGCCTGGAGCCGGTCAGCCGGGAGGGTGAGGAAGGCGTCGCTCATTCCGAAGGCGTCCCGCCAGGCCGGCGACCAGTCCTGCTGGACGGCGAACCAGCGTTCGGCCCGCTCCGCCAGCAGGCGTACCTGGTCACCCTGGATCCACTCGATGGCGGCGCGGGCGTCGGGGTCGTCGTCGAAGTCGCTCGGTTCCCAGTCGGTCACCTCGTGCGCGGCCCGCCACCAGCGCTGCCGCCCGGTGCCCCGGTCCGGGTCTTCTACCACCAACCCCACGTCGGCGAGCTGGCGCAGGTGGTAGCTGGTGGCACCGGTGTTGGTGGCGAGCACCCCGGCGAGGGTGGTGGCGGTGGCCGGCCCCTGCACCCGTAGCGCACCGAGCAGCCGCAGCCGCAACGGATGGGCCAGCACCCGGACCTGCCGGTGGTCGATCCGCACGGCCCGGGAGGCGCCCCGTCCGCCGTTCTCGTCGTTCTCCATACATGCACAATAGCTGTGCACAAAAACGATGCACAACTCTTATGCATTCCCCCTCCCCCGCCCGCCCTCCCCCGCCCCTCCCTTCCCCGCCCCGCTCCGTCCCTCCCCGCTCCGCCCTCCATAACGATCAAGAGGTTTACGTCACCGCAGGGCGGGCGGGATGACGTAAACCTCTTGATCAATGATGCGGGGTGGAGCCGGGCACGGCCGGGCGGGTGGGGTGGAGTGGGGTAGCGGGGTGGGGAGTCAGACCGGGGTGGCTACCGGGGCGGCGGGGCCGGCGGTGCCGGCGGACGGGGTGGGAGGCTTCGGCTTGGCGTCGATGCCGGCCTCGGTGCGCTGCTGGCCGGTGATCGGGGTCGGTGCGCCGGTCAGCGGGTCGAAGCCGCCCCGGGTCTTCGGGAAGGCGATCACCTCGCGGATCGAGTCCGCCCCGGCGAGCAGCATGCAGACCCGGTCCCAGCCGAAGGCGATGCCGCCGTGCGGCGGGGCGCCGTACCTGAACGCCTCCAGCAGGAAGCCGAACTTGTCCTGCGCCTCGGCGGGGGTGATGCCGAGCAGGTCGAAGACCCGCTGCTGCACGTCACCCCGGTGGATACGGATCGAGCCGCCGCCGATCTCGTTGCCGTTGCAGACGATGTCGTACGCGTACGCCAGCGCGCGGTCCGGGGCCTCCTCGAACCGGTCGACCCAGTCGGCGTTCGGCGAGGTGAACGGGTGGTGCACGGCCGTCCAGCCACCGTCGTCCGTGTGCTCGAACATCGGCGCGTCGACCACCCAGCAGAACGCCCAGGCGCTCTCGTCGATCAGCTTGGCCCGCTTGGCGATCTCGATCCGGGCCGCGCCGAGCAGCTCCTGCGCCTCCCGGGTGTTCGTGCCGGCGGCGAAGAACACCGCGTCACCGGGCTTGGCCCCGACCGCGTCGGCCAGCCCGCCCAGGTGCTCGGCGGAGAGGTTCTTGGCCACCGGCCCGCGTGCCTCGCCGGTCTCGGCGTCCAGCACCACGTACGCCAGGCCCCGCGCGCCGCGCGCCTTGGCCCAGTCCTGCCAGCCGTCGAGTTCCTTGCGGGTCTGCGCCGCCCCGCCCGGCATGACGACCGCGCCGACGTAGCCGCCCGCGTCGATCGCCGCGGCGAAGACCCGGAAGGCGGTGCCGCGCAGGTAGTCGGTCAGCTCGGTCAGCTCCAGGCCGTAACGCAGGTCGGGCTTGTCGGAGCCGTACCGGGCCATCGCGTCGTGCCAGGTGATCCGGGGGATCGGCCGGGTGATCTCGTGACCGGCCAGGTCCTTCCAGAGCGCCGCGACGATCGCCTCGCCGAGGTCGATCACGTCGTCCTCGGTGACGAAGGACATCTCGATGTCGAGCTGGGTGAACTCCGGCTGCCGGTCGGCCCGGAAGTCCTCGTCGCGGTAGCAGCGGGCGATCTGGTAGTACCGCTCCATGCCGCCGACCATGAGCAGCTGCTTGAACAGCTGCGGCGACTGCGGCAGCGCGTACCAGCTGCCGGGCTGGAGCCGGACCGGGACCAGGAAGTCGCGGGCACCCTCCGGGGTGGACCGGGTCAGGGTCGGGGTCTCGATCTCCAGGAAGTCCCGCTCGTGCAGCACGCCGCGGGCCAGCTGGTTGGCCCGCGAGCGCAGCCGCAGGGCGTTGGCCGGGCCGCTGCGGCGCAGGTCGAGGTAGCGGTAGCGCAGCCGGATGTCGTCGCCGGCCTCGATCTGGTCGTCCACCGGCAGCGGCAACGGCGCGGCCTCGGAGAGCACCTCCAGCGCGCTGGCGGTCACCTCGATCGCGCCGGTGGGCAGCTCCGGGTTCTCGTTGCCCTCGGGGCGGCGGGTCACCTCGCCGGTGACCTTGACGCAGAACTCGTTGCGCAGCGCGTGCGCGTCCTCCTCGCGAAACACCACCTGGACGACGCCGGAGCCGTCGCGCAGGTCGACGAAGATGACACCGCCGTGGTCGCGCCGGCGGGCCACCCACCCGGCGAGCGTCACCGTGGTGCCGGCGTCCGTCGCGCGTAGGCTGCCGGCGTCATGGGTACGGATCACGACTTGCGTCTCCTCATCTGCGGTACGGCTGTGTCACCCGCATTGTGTCAGCCGCCCGGTCCGCGCGGTTGCGGGGTGAGCAACGCCGGCCCCGCCCACCGGACACGCGGAACGGGCCGCCGGTGTCCCGACGGCCCGTTCGCGGAGGTGGATCGGATGACGCGGAGGTGGATCAGATGATGCTGACGCCGTAGACGCTCAGCGGCTCGGTGACGGGCTGGAAGTAGGTGGTGCCGCCACGGGTGCAGTTGCCGCTGCCGCCGGAGGTGAGGCCGACCGCGCTGCTGCCGCTGAACAGCGAACCGCCGCTGTCGCCCGGCTCGGCGCAGACGTTGGTCCGGATCAGGCCGGAGACCGAGCCCTCGGCGTAGTTCACCGTGGCGTTGGTGGCGGTCACCGAGCCGCTCTTGAGGCCGGTGGTGCTGCCGGAGCGCTGCACGCTCTGGCCGACGTAGGCGTTGGCGGCACCGGTGACGTCCCGGAAGCTGCCGTTGTAGAGGGAGACGTTGCCGGTAGCGTTGGCCGCGTTGCTGTGCCGGACGATGCCGTAGTCGTTACCCGGGAAGCTGGTGCCGGTACGGGTGCCGAGCACGCTGGTCTGGCCGGAGTTCGAGTACCAGGTCGAGCCGATGTTGGTGCAGTGACCGGCGGTCAGGAAGAAGGTCTGACCGGCGCTGTTGCGCACGTTGAAGCCGAGCGAGCAGCGGCCGCCGCCGGTGTAGATGGCCTGGCCACCGGAGATCCGGGTGCTGAGCACGCCGGCCTCGGCCTCGACCCGCACGGCGCCACCGGTGCGCGCGGCGGCGGCCTTGACCCGCGCCAGCTTGGCGCCGGTGACGGTGCTGTCGACCGACACGACGACCTGGTTGGTGGCGGCGTCGGTCCACCACGCGGTGCCGGGGATCTTGGCCGACCGCTCCAGCTCGGCGGTGGCGGAACGGAGCTGGGCCGCGCCCCGGGTGACCATCTTCGGGGTGGCGCCGGCGGCGCGGACCTCGCGGGCCGCGGCGGAGTCGGTGACCGCGACGACCATCTTGCCGGCGGCGTCGGCGTAGGTGCCGGCGGCCCGGTCGCCGAGACGGTCGGCCAGGCTGGCGGCAGCGTCGGGGGATGCGGGCGAGGCGGGGGCCGCCTGGGCGGGTGCGCCCATCAGCGCGCCGGTGACCAGAGTGCCGGCCATGGCGACGGCGGCGACGTGGCGGAGTGAGGACCTCGTGGGTCGCATGCAACAACCTCCGGAAGGGGGTGACGGGCAGCGTCATGCAGACGCACCCGAGGGCACCCGGCCGACCTGGGGAGAATCGGCCGAGAGGTTGAAGTATTCACATATCTAAGATCGTAAACAAGACATGGCTTTGCCCGGATTCACCCCGCCGGCCGATATGACGCCCAGGCAACACCGTGGACACATCCATGTCAGACCCTCCGCTGACACGCCCCCACCCCCAGCGACGGCCGCGCGGACGCGGCCACGACCGCCGCGCCGACTCACGCCGCGACAACCGCCGGCCCGACGCAGGCGGCCACAAGCCGCCGGCCCGACTCACGCGGCCACAAGCCGCCGGCCCGACTCACGCGGCCACGACCGCCGGCCCAACGCAGGCGACCCCACCCCTGCCCGTCCGCCGAATCCCGGTGACACCGGCCCGACCACACACCACGAACCGACCCGGGCCAGGACGTCTCGCGCCGGCGGGCGGGGGACGGCAGGAAGAGGTCCTCGACACCCGTCACTGTGCGTCATCGCCAGCAGGCCCCGCCACCTGACGGTCGCCCGCTTTGCTCTGCTGCCCCCACCGCGACAGCTACATTGAGTAGCCGCGCGTCAGGGCACCGGCGAGCCGCACACCGTAAGGAGAAGCAGCTCCAAGCGGTGTCGCTTCGATGGCAGCAGAGCAAAGCGTGGAAAGGTGGGAACATGAGGGAGGGGCATTAGTTACAGAAAGTCACGCCAGCCGATCCATCACCGGCCACCACCGACGGTCACCGACATTGGGGGACGGACGGGTCGTCCGACCGGGTCGGCGCAGACCCGGGCGAGGCGGCGTAGGCCGGGGTGCCCCGCTCCGACGGTGCGGCACGCCGACGCGCCCGCCGCACGGCCCACCGCCGGAGGGGACGAGCAGGTCAGGCGCGGGCGGCCAGCTTGGCGGCACGGGCGTCGCGCTTCTCCTCGAACCGGGAGGCAGCCTGCTCCAGGCCGTCCAGCCGGGCGGCGATCTCGTCGCGGGCGGCCTCACCGTCGGCGTCCAGGCCGACGACGTTGAACACGTCCCACTGGCGCAGCACCGGGGCCACCACGTCGTCGCGGTGCTGACGTAGGTCGTAGATGCCGGCCAGGGCGATCGCCACCGACTTGCGGGTGAAGCCCTCGATGCCCACCCCGGGCATCTGGAAGTCGCCCAGCACCTCGGCGATCGCCCGCATCGTCTGGCTCGGGGCCACCTCCAGGGCCGCGCCGAGCAGGTTGCGGTAGAAGACCATGTGCAGGTTCTCGTCGGCCGCGACCCGGCTCAGCAGCGCCTCGCAGACCGGGTCGCCGGTGATCCTGCCGGTGTTGCGGTGCGAGATCCGGGTGGCCAGTTCCTGGAACGAGACGTACGCCAGCGAGCGCAGCATCGACGAGTCGTGCGAGTTGCTGTAACCGGCGGTCATGTGCACCATCCGAGCCCGCTCCAGGGCCACCGGATCGACCGCCCGGGTGACCGTCAGGTAGTCCCGGATGGCGGTGCCGTGCCGCCCCTCCTCGGCGGTCCACCGGCCCACCCAGGTCCCCCACGCCCCGTCCGGCCCGAACAGGCTGGCGATCTGGTGGTGGTACGACGGCAGGTTGTCCTCGGTGAGCAGGTTGACGATCAGCGCCGTCCGGGCCACCTCGGGCAGCGTCGAGTCCCCCTCCGACCACGCCTCGCCACCGAGCGGGCCGTCGAAGGTGCGTCCCTCACTCCACGGCACGTACTCGTGCGGGAACCACTCCTTCGCCACCGCCAGGTGCCGGTCGAGGTTCTTGGCGACCACGGGCTCGAGTTCGTGGAGCAGCGCGGTCTCGCTGAGTTCGGTCACAGGATCCCTCCCTACGGTGGCGTAACTTACGCCACCGTAGGTCCCCGGGGACGTACGCGCCAGTAACCGGACGGCTCAACCGACCTGTGGCTTCAGGTCCTGGTGGGGAGGCATCCAGTCGCCGGCCGCCGCGTCCACCTGCTCGCCCGAGCGGATGTCCTTGACCTGGTCGCCGTCGGCCCCGGGGAACCACACGTACGGAATGCCGCGCCGCTCGGCGTACCGGATCTGCTTGCCGAACTTCGCCGCGTTCGGCGACACCTCGGTCGGCACGCCCCGGGACCGCAGCGCCTCGGCGACCGCGTTGCTGGCCGCCCGCTCCTCCTCGGCCCCGACGGCCACCAGCACACAGGTCGGCACGCTCCGGGAGATCGACAGCGCCCCGGCGCCGAAGAGCAGACCGAGCAGCCGGGTCACCCCGATCGAGATCCCGACGCCCGGGTACGAGACGGCACCGGCGGTGGCCAGGTCGTCGTACCGGCCACCGGAACAGATCGACCCGAACCGCTCGTAGCCGACCAGCGACGTCTCGTAGACGGTGCCGGTGTAGTAGTCCAGACCCCGGGCGATGCGCAGGTCGGCCACGCAGAGCCCGGGCGCGTGCGCGGCGGCCGTCTCCACCACCGCGACCAGTTCGGCGATGCCCTCGTCGAGCAGCGGATCGGTCACCCCCAGGGCGCGCACCGCGTCGGCGAAGGACGCGTCCGCCGCGGAGATCCCGGCCAGCGCCAGGCAGGCGTCGGCCTGTGCCTCGCTCGCCCCGGCCGTCTCGGCCAGCAGCGCGGCCACCTTCGTCGGGCCGATCTTGTCGAGCTTGTCGACCGCGCGCAGCGCCGCCTCCGGGTCGGTCAGCCCGATGCCCCGGTAGAAGCCCTCGCAGATCTTGCGGTTGTTGACGTGGATCCGTACCGGCGGAATGGGCAGCGACCGCAGCGCGTCACCGATCACCAGCGGCATCTCCGCCTCGTAGTGCGCCGGCAGGGTGTCCCGGTCCACGATGTCGATGTCGGCCTGGAGGAACTCCCGGTAACGCCCCTCCTGCGGGCGCTCGCCCCGCCACACCTTCTGGATCTGGTAGCGGCGGAACGGGAACTGGAGCTTGCCGGCGTTCTCCAGCACGTACCGGGCGAACGGCACGGTCAGGTCGAAGTGCAGGCCGAGCGCGTCGTCACCGGCCGGGCCGTCCGCGTCGGCCTGCAACCGGCGCAGCAGGTAGACCTCCTTGGAGGTCTCCCCCTTGCGCAGCAGCTGGTCCAGCGGCTCCACCGACCGGGTCTCCAGCGGCGCGAAGCCGTACAGCTCGAAGGTGTGCCGGATCCGGTCGAGGACGGACTGCTCGATCATCCGCTGCGACGTGGTCCACTCCGGGAAGCCGGAGAGGGGCATGGGCTTGCTCATGGGCGTACTCCTTGCGGGTCCGCGCGGGGCGCGGTGAGATCGACAGCTCCGCGCGCGGCGCGGAGCGGAGACTAGAGGCCGCGGGTGGGCGTCGCCGGACGCGTCCCGCCGGACCCCGCCACGTCGACGAGGTACGGATTGCGCACGCGTTCCCGGCCGATGGTGGTCGCCGGGCCGTGACCGGGCAGCACGACGGTGTCGTCGGCCAGCGGAAGGACCTTCTCCCGCAGGCTGTCCAGCATCCGGGACATGCTGCCGCCCGGCAGGTCGGTGCGGCCGATCGAGCCGGCGAAGAGCACGTCGCCGGAGAGGCAGACCTGCTCGGCCTCCCAGGGCGAGCCGGCGCCGGGCAGCCGGAACAGAACCGACCCGCCGGTATGGCCCGGGGCGTGGTCGACGGTGATCTCCAGTCCGGCCAGCGCCAGCGTCGCCCCGTCGGTCAGCTCCGTCACGTCGTCGGGCTCGGTGTAGGGCAGCCGGCCGCCGAACAGCGCGGTGAGGTCCATCGACAGCGCCTTGGTCGGATCGGCCAGCAGCTCCCGGTCGTCCGGGTGCACGTAGGCCGGGATGCCCCGCGCGCCGCAGACCGGCGCGACCGAGAAGGTGTGGTCGAGATGGCCGTGGGTGAGCAGCACGGCGGCCGGGTGCAGGCGGTGCTCGGCGAGCACGGCGTCGAGCCGGTCGAGCACCCCGATACCGGGGTCGACCACCACGCACTGCTCCCCCGGCGCGGTCGCCACCACATAGCAGTTGGTGCCGAAAGCGTCCGCGGGAAAGCCGGCCACGAGCACGTCAGCTCCCCTTCCGTTCGAGTCGACTGTCTCCCGGGCAGCCTAGCCGCCGCCGACGCCGCGGCACGCGTTCCCACCCGTCCCACCCGCCCCGGACGGCGCAGTGACGCACTTTGATAAACCCAGGCCGGACCTCGTACACCACTTTCACAGCGGGTACCCGTACACTCTGCGGGCGTGTGGCGTGGCGCACCCGCGGACACGTGCGGGCGTGAACGGCCCGACCGCCGGTGACGACCAGGGTAGAGGAGGGGAGCACGGGTGGCTTCCAGCAGGGACCGGCAGCGCAAGCTCGCGCGGGAGAAGCTCGACCGGCAGCTGGCCCGGCGGGCCGCCGCCGCGCGACGGCGTCGACAGATCCAGGCCGGGGTCGGCGCGGCCGTGGTGCTGGTGCTAATCGTGGCCGGCGCGGCCTGGGGGCTGGGCGCCTTCGACCGCGACCCCGAGCAGAAGGCCGCCGAGGACGTCTGCCTCTGGACCCCGCAGGACGCGAGCGCCAACACCAACCTCAAGGACGTCGGCGCCCCGGCCACCACCGGCCTGCCCACCTCCGGGGTACGCACGGTGACCGTCGACACCGACCAGGGTGGCCCGATCACCGCCGAGCTGGATCTCGCCGCCGCGCCGTGTGCCGGGGCGAGCATCGCCCACCTGGCCGGCAAGTCGTTCTACGACAACACCACGTGCCACGAGATCACCGCCGAGGGCGCGCTGCGCTGCGGCGACCCGAGCGGCACCGGCCTGGGTGGCCCCACCTACACGTTCTACAACGAGAACGTGCCGACCGGACCCGAGGCGAGCCCGTCGGCCAGCCCGGCCCCCGGCCAGCCGCCGACGTACCCGAAGGGCACGGTCGCCATGATCGGCAACCCGCCGGGCGCCAACGGCAGCCAGTTCCTCGTCTTCTTCAAGGACTTCAGCCCGGCCCAGCCGGCCTACCCGGTCATCGGCCGGGTGACCGGCGGGTTGGACGTGGTCGAGAAGATCGGCGCCCTGCCGACCGTGGACAACGGGGCGGGCGCCAAGGTCAAGCCGAAGACCGACGTGACGATCCGCAAGCTCACCGTCGGTGAGGCACAGGCCGCACCCGCGCCGGCGACCGGTTCCCCGGCGGCCAGCCCCAGCGCCGGCTGAACCGGCCCCCACCCGTACCTGCGGCCACGCCGCGTCCGAGATGTCCAGGAGGAGTGACCGTGACGTCCACGAGAGAGCGGCAGCGCGCGGCGGCGCGGGCCCGACTTGAGCGGGAGATGGCCGAGCGCTCGGCCAAGGCCCGTAAGCGCCGGCAGACGCAGGCGATCGTCGGGGCGGCCGCGATCCTGGTGCTCGTGGTCGCCGGCACCGTCTGGTTGGCCACCAGCCTCGGCGGCGATGACGACGACAGCAAGCAGCAGGCCGCCGGCACCGAGGGCTTCTCGCAGTGCGCCTACACCGAAACGCCCAAGGAGGGCAGGACGGCGCAGATCAAGGACGTCGGGCTGCCGCCGGCCCAGCAGGCCAGCAAGGGCACCCAGACGATGACCCTGGAGACCAACCTGGGGCCGATCGTCGCCAAGCTCGACCGGACCAAGGTGCCCTGCACCGCCGGCAGCTTCACCCACCTGGCCAGCAAGGGCTTCTTCGACAACACCAAGTGCCACCGGCTGGTGACCGAGGGCATCAAGGTGCTCCAGTGCGGTGACCCGAGCGCGACCGGCAAGGGCTGGCGGCAGACCGACGGCACCGGCGGGCCGGGCTACGGCATGGCCGAGGAGAACCTGCCGACCGACAAGCGTCCCCCCTACCCGGAGGGCGTCATCGCGATGGCCAACTCCGGGCAGCCGGGCAGCACCGGCAGCCAGTTCTTCATCGTCTACGGCGACTCGCAGCTCGACCCGAACTACACCGTGCTGGGCACCGTCACCTCAGGCATGGACCTGGTCAAGCAGGTCGGGGCGGCCGGCGACGACAAGGCGTACGCGCAGTCGGCGGGGGGTGGCCACCCCAAGAAGGAGGTCACCATCACCAAGCTGACGATGAGCGACATCGAGGGCTGACGACCCCTCCGGTACGACGAGCGCCCGCCGGCCGAGCCGGCGGGCGCTCGTCGTGTGCGGTCCGCTTTCCGTGCCACCCGGCGGCTGTCCGTGCCGCCGGGCGTGGGCCGCCCGACGGTCGTCAGGCGCCGGAGGTGACCCGGTAGGCGTCGAACACCCCGTCGACCTTGCGGACGGCGGCCAGCAGGTGCCCCAGGTGCTTCGGGTCGGCCATCTCGAAGCTGAACCGGCTCACCGCCACCCGGTCCCGGGTGGTGGTGACCGTCGCCGACAGGATGTTGACCCGTTCCTCGGAGAGCACCCGGGTGACGTCGGCCAGCAGCTTGTGCCGGTCGAGGGCCTCCACCTGGATGGCCACCAGGAACGTCGAGGCGGAGGTGAGCTTCCAGCTGACCTCCACCACCCGCTCGACCTGGGCGCGCAGGTCCTCGGCGTTGGCACAGTCGTCCCGGTGCACGCTGACCCCGCCGGAGCGGGTGACGAACCCGAAGACCGAGTCCGGGGGCACCGGCGTGCAGCACCGGGCCAGCTTGATCCAGACGTCGCTGACGCCCCGCACCACCACCCCGGGGTCGCTGCTGTTCTGCCGGCTGTGCGGGGGACGGGTGGCGACGGCGGTCTCGGCGATGTCCTCCGCCGCGCCCTCCTCGCCGCCGTACGCGGCCATCAGCTTCTGCACCACCGACTGCGCCGACACCTGGCTGTCGCCGACCGCCGCGTAGAGCGAGGCGACGTCGGCGAGGTGCAGGTCCCGGGCGATCGCCATCAACGCGTCGGAGGTGAGCATCCGCTGCAACGGCATGCCCTGCTTGCGCATCGCCTTGACGATCGAGTCCTTGCCGGCCTCGATCGCCTCCTCCCGCCGCTCCTTGTTGAAGTACTGGCGGATCTTGGTACGCGCCCGCGGGCTCTTGACGAAACTCAGCCAGTCCTGCGTCGGGCCGGCCGTGTCGGACTTCGAGGTGAAGATCTCGATCACGTCGCCGTTGGACAGCGTCGACTCCAACGGCACCAGCTTGCCGTTGACCCGCGCCCCGATGCACTTGTGCCCCACCTCGGTGTGCACCGCGTACGCGAAGTCCACCGGCGTCGAGCCGGTCGGCAACGGGATGACGTCCCCCTTGGGGGTGAAGACGTACACCTCCTGGCTGGACAGGTCGAACCGCAACGCGTCGAGGAACTCGCTCGGGTCGGCCGCCTCCCGCTGCCAGTCCAGCAGCTGCCGCAGCCAGGTCATCTCGTCGATGTGCGCCGGCGGGCCGACGATCTGGGTGCCCTTGTGCTCCTTGTACTTCCAGTGCGCGGCGATGCCGAACTCGGCGGTGCGGTGCATCGCGTAGGTGCGGATCTGCATCTCCACCGGCTTGCCGGTGGGCCCGATGACCGTCGTGTGCAACGACTGGTACATGTTGAACTTGGGCATCGCGATGTAGTCCTTGAACCGGCCCGGCACCGGCTGCCAGTTGGCGTGGATGACCCCCAGCGCCGCGTAGCAGTCCCGCACCGTGTCGACCAGGATCCGCACCCCGACCAGGTCGTAGATGTCGTTGAAGTCCCGCCCCCGCACGATCATCTTCTGGTAGATCGAGTAGAGGTGCTTCGGCCGACCGGTCGTCTCCGCCTTGATCTTGGCGGCCTTCAGGTCCGTGCCGACCTTCTGGGTGACCTGCTTGAGCAGCGACTCCCGCTGCGGCTGGTGCTCCCCGATCAGCCGCAGGATCTCCTCGTACCGCTTGGGGAACAGGGTGCCGAAGGCCAGGTCCTCCAGCTCCCACTTGATGGTGTTCATGCCGAGCCGGTGGGCCAGCGGGGCCAGGATCTCCAGCGTCTCCTTGGCCTTCTGCTCCCGCTTCGGGGCCGGCAGGAAGGACAGCGTGCGCATGTTGTGCAGCCGGTCGGCCAGCTTGATCACCAGGACCCGGGGGTCCTTCGCCATCGCCACGACCATCTTCCGGATGGTCTCGGCCTTGGCCGCGTCGCCCAGCTTGACCTTGTCCAGCTTCGTCACGCCGTCGACGAGCAGGGTGACCTCGGGGCCGAAGTCGGCCCGCATCTGGTCGAGGGTGTACTCGGTGTCCTCGATCGTGTCGTGCAGCAGCGCCGCCACCAGCGTGGTGGTGTCCATCCCCAGGTTGCCCAGGATGGTCGCCACCGCCAGGGGATGGGTGATGTACGGGTCGCCGGACTTGCGGTACTGGCCGGAGTGCCAGCGCGCGGCGGTGTCGAAGGCCCGCTGGAGCAGCCGGGCGTCCGCCTTCGGGTGGTTCTCCCGGTGGCTGGCGATCAGCGGTTCGAGCACCTCGCTGACCTGGGAACTCTGCCAGGGTGCGTTGAACCGGGCCAACCGGGCGCGGACCCGCCGCCCGGTCGGCGCGTTGGACAGCGCGAAACCCGCGCTCGGCGACGGGTCGTCGTCGAACGACGCCCCCGGGACCACACCGTCGGGCGCGGCACCGGCGGCCTCGCCGGACCCCGCGGGGGCGGTCGGTGAATCGTTCTGCCGATCGGTCACCGCGCCGTCAGCCTCGCCTGTCGGGTGCACCGTGCCCTCCACCGGAGGGACGACATCGTGAGACACCGGCCTCCTCACCGATCGCCGGGACCACGTCGGCCGTACGACCGACGCCTGTCTTGCCGAACCGGCCGTCGGGCCGGTGTGTTCCCGCCGGCCCTGTCGGGCCGGTGGCCCTGCCGCCGGCCCGCGACCGGCGTCCAGATCCGCCGCCCGGAAGGGTGACCACCCGGTCAGCAATGGGCAATGCTACCCGCACGGTAGGTGCCCTGCTGCTCCGCCGGACGGTCGGTCTCCGGTCGCCGGGACGAGCGGGAATCAAACGGTCAGCAGGGCGTGGACCGGACGCCCGGCGAGCCGCTGCCGCCCGGCCAGGAAACCCAACTCCAGCAGTACGGTGAAACCGGCCACCGTGCCACCGGCCCGCTCCACCAGGTCGAGGGTCGCCTCGGCGGTGCCGCCGGTGGCCAGCACGTCGTCGACCACCAGCACCCGGTGCCCGGCGGTGAAGGCGTCCTGGTGCACCTCCAGCGTCGCCTCGCCGTACTCCAGAGCGTACGAGGCCGAGTACGCCGGCCGGGGTAGCTTGCCCGCCTTGCGCACCGGCACCACGCCCAACCCGGTGGCGTACGCGATCGCGGCGGCGATCACGAAACCGCGCGCCTCGATGCCGACCACGATGTCGAAGCCGTCCCGCCCGTGGTACCCGATGATCCCGTCGATCACCTCGCGGAACACGTCCCCGTCGGCGAACAGCGGCATCAGGTCCTTGAACATCACCCCGGGCTTGGGGAAGTCCGGCACGTCCAGCACCCGGCTGGCGACCAGCCGGGCCATCTCCGGGCCACTGTCTCCCCGTACCCCGGTGCTGTGGGTCTCCGTCACGGTGGTCGGCTCTCCTTCGGTACGACGACGGCGTCCGTCACGCTGCTCGCACAGCATGGCGGACGCCGTCGACTCGACGTGGGGCGGGTCGCCCTCCGGTCAGCGCCGCTTCGCGCCACCGGGCCGGTTGCCGCCGCCCCCGGCGGGACGGCCGCCCCGCGCACCGGCCGACCGCTTGGCCGCCGGGCGGGCGCCGACCTTGGGGGCGCTGCCGGCCAGGGCCGCCGCCTCCGGGTCGATCGGCTCGTCGGTGGCCTCGTCGGCGGCGGCCTGCCGGGCCGCACCGCGCGGGGTGATCTCGCCCCGGGCGATGGCGCCCCGGCGGGCCAGCACCCGCTTGGTGTGCGCGTCGATCCGCGGGTCCTGGTTCTTGAGCATCACCAGCAGCGGGGTGGAGAGCAGGATCGAGGTCAGGAACGCCATCGCCATACCGACGAACAGCACCAGGCCGAGGTCCTTCAGGGTGCCCGCGCCGAGCAGGCCGGCACCGATGAAGAGCAGGCCGCCGACCGGGAGCAGGGCGACCACCGAGGTGTTCAACGACCGCATCAGGCTCTGGTTGAGCGCCAGGTTGGCCGCCTCGCCGTAGGTCTGGTTGTTGTTGGCGGTGATGCCCCGGGTGTTCTCCTGGACCTTGTCGAAGACCACCACCACGTCGTAGAGCGCGAAGCCCAGGATGGTGAGGAACCCGATGATCGTCGACGGGGTGACCTCGAAGCCGACCAGCGAGTAGATGCCGGCGGTGAGGATCAGGTTCATGAACAGCGAGATGATCGCGGCGACCGCCATCCGCCACTCGAACCGCAGCACCAGGTAGACCGCCACCACCAGGACGAAGATGACCAGACCGAGCAGCGCCCGGGAGGTCACCTGGCTGCCCCACGCCTCACTGACCTGGCTGCCGCTGATCTGGTCGGCGTTGATGCCGAACTCCTGAGCCATCTTGGCCTTGACCGCGTTGGCCTGCTCGGCGGTGAGCTGCGAGGTGCGCAGCTCGTAGTACTCGCCGCTGGTGCTGCCGACCTTCTGCGCGGTCACCACCTCGGCGCCGTCGCCCTCGGCGGCCAGCGCGTCGTTGACCTTGTCCTCGGTCTGCTCCAGGGTGCCGACGCTGGCCGGCACCTGGAACGAGTTGCCACCGGCGAACTCGATGCCCAGGCTGAAACCGCGCACCGCGAAGCTGAGCACGGCGATCAACACCAGCACCCCGGCGACGGTGAACCAGAGCTTGCGCCGGCCGACGATGTTGAGACCGGCCTCGCCCCGGTAGAGCCGGGACGCCAGACCACTCTTAGCCATCTCAGGCCTCCTTGACGCGCGGGTTGCGGGCGGTGCCCGATTCGGCCGTACGGGGCGGCAGTGCCCGACCGAGGCCGCTGACCCGGGGCGACAGGAAGGCCGGGGTCCGGGCGAACATCGTCATGATCGGGTGCCGGAAGAGGAAGACGACCACCAGGTCGAGCACGGTCGCCAGGCCGAGGGCGAAGGCGAAGCCCTTCACCGTGCCGACCGAGACGATGTAGAGGACCACGGCGGACATCAGGGTGATGGCGTTGGCCGAGATGATCGTCCGACGGGCCCGGATCCAGGCCCGGGGCACCGCGCTGCGTGGGCTGCGCCCCTCCCGGATCTCGTCCTTGAGCCGTTCGAAGTAGATGACGAACGAGTCCGCCGCCACACCGAGCGAGACGATCATGCCGGCGATGCCGGCGAGGGTGAGGGTGAAGCCGATCGACCGGCCGAGCACCACCAGCGCCCCGAAGACCAGCAGCGCGGAGAGCACCAGGCTCAGGAAGATGACCGAGCCGAGCAGCCGGTAGTAGAAGAACGAGTAGACGATGACCAGCAGCATGCCGATGCCGGCGGCCAGCAGGCCGGCCCGCAGGTGGCTGTCGCCCAGCGTCGCGGTGACGTTCTGCTGCTCCTGCGGCACGAAGGTGACCGGCAGCGCGCCGTAGCGCAGCTGGCTGGCCAGCGCGTTCGCCGAGGTGTTGTCGAAGCTGCCGGTGATCTGCGAGTCGCCGGTGAGCACGCCCTGGATCTCGGGCGAGGAGACGATCTCGTTGTCCAGCACCACGGCCACCCGGCACTTGCCGTCCTGGCCCAGGGCCGTCTGGTCGCAGCCGCCGCCGGTGTTGTTGAACGCCTCCCGGGTCAGCTCGGTCCACTTGGACTGGCCGTCGCCGGTGAAGTTCAGGCTGACCACCCAGGTGCTGGCCTGGTCGAGGACCGCGTTGGCGTCCTTGACGTCGGTGCCGACCACCTTGGCCTGGTCGAGCAGGTACTTCGCCGCGCCACCCTCACAGGCGACCGCCTGCTGCTTCTCGTCCTTGATCGACGCGGGGGGCCGCTTGTCGAGCTGGGCGCAGGTGATGGTCGGCACGTTGAACTGCATCTGCGGGGTCAGTACCGCGACCTCCTGCGGGGAGAGCGCGCCGAACGGCTTGAACGTCTCCGCCAGGGCCGGGTTGGTGGCCAGGTCGGCCGGGGCCTGGAGCCCGCTCGCGGCGGCCCAGGCCGCCGCGCCGACCTTCTTCTCGACGGCCTTGCGCTGCTCCTCGATGCTCTGCGGCACCGGGGCCTCGCTGGCGCTGGGCGAGGCGGCCGGGGCGCTCGGCGAGGCCGACCCGGACGGGGTGGCGCTCGGCGCGGGGGCGCCGCCGCCCTGCCCACCGGCGCTCGGCGAACCGGTCACCTTCGGTGAGGCGCTGCCGGAGGCCTTCGGCGAGGCGCTACCCGACGGGCTGGGCGCGGCGCTGCCGGACGGGGTCGGCGTCGGGGTCGCCGGGGCGGCGACCGCGCCGCTGCCGTCGGCGGCCTTGAGCACCTTGCGGAAGCGCAGCTCCGCGGCACTGCCGACGTCGGTCAGGTCGCGGTTCTCACCGGGCAGGGAGATGACGATGTTCCGGTTGCCCTCGGTGACCACCTCGGCCTCGGCCACCCCGTAGGCGTTGACCCGGCTCTCGATGATCTGCCGGGCCTCCTCCAGGTTGGCCGACGTCGGGGGTTTGCCGTCGAGGCTGTTGGTAGCCTCCAGCGTCAGCCGGGTGCCGCCGATCAGGTCCAGCCCGAGCCGGGGCTCCAGCCGGTCCTTCCAGCCGCCGCTGGCGCCGCCGGAGAAGAACACCAAGGAATAGAGGACGACGAAGATGAACCCGAGCACGGCGAGCTGCCGCCCGGGGCGCATCTGTCCCTGAGGTGGTGCCACGGCTGTCTGTCTCCCTGTAACGGTCGCGCCGCCGGTGCAGCGGCGACGGGGTCGGGGCGGGGTTGCCACTCCGACGCGCTCTGCGCGGACCGCTCCCGCCCGGCGACACGGCGTACCGCCGCCGACGTGGGGCGTCGGGCGGACGGGGCGCGTGCCGGCCCTCGGGGACCGGCCCACCTATCCAGTTGTCCCGTCCCGCCCGCCCGGTGCGGGACGGGGCGGGGCGCTCACTCCTTGACGGTTTCCGCGTCCTCGATGACCGGCTCGTCGGCCTCCGGCCGCTCGGCCCGGGTGACCACCCGGGCGATGGCCGGACGGGCGTAACGGGTCTGCACGCCGGGGGCCACCTCCAGCAGCACGGTGTCGTCCTCGACGCCCACCACCGTGCCGTAGAGCCCGCCGATGGTGACCACCTCGTCACCGGGGCCGAGCGCGGACTGCATGGCCTCGGCCTCGCGACGGCGCTTCTGCTGCGGCCGGATCATCATGAAGTACATGACCCCGAAGAGCAGGGCGATCATGAGGATCGGCGTCAGACTGCCGGCGCCTCCGCCGGACTGTGCTGCGTAAAGCACGGTGTGCGACCTTCCCATTGGCCCCCGTCACGGCGCGTAGGCGCCGGAGCGGAGGCGGATATTCACATCCTGTACAGACCGCGGCGAGTCTAATCCCTGCACCTGGGAACGCCGAATGCGGTGCAGATCACGTTCAGATCACGGTGGATCGGGCGCGTTCGAGAACAGATCAGGTACAGCGGGAGCTTCCATGCCAAATGTACCATTTGGCGGCGTGCGGCCGAGGTGCCGCCAGGCGGCCTCGGTGGCCACCCGTCCCCGCGGGGTACGCGCCAGCAGTCCGGCCCGCACCAGGAACGGCTCGCAGACCTCCTCCACCGTGTCCGGCTGCTCCCCCACCGCCACCGCCAGGGTGGACAGGCCCACCGGACCGCCCCGGAACGAGTCGACCAGCGCGGTCAGCACCGCCCGGTCCAGCCGGTCCAGCCCCAGGGCGTCCACGTCGTACACGGTCAGCGCGGCGCGGGCGGTCTCCAGGGTGACCACCCCCTCGGCCCGGACCTCGGCGTAGTCCCGCACCCGGCGCAGCAGCCGGTTGGCGATCCGGGGCGTGCCCCGGGACCGGCCGGCGATCTCCACCGCCCCGTCCGGGGTGATCGGCACCCCCAGGATGCGCGCCGAACGGTGCAGCAACGCCTCCAGGTCGGCCGGGGAGTAGAAGTCGAGGTGCGCGACGAAGCCGAACCGGTCCCGCATCGGGCCGGTCAGCAGGCCCGACCGGGTGGTCGCGCCGACCAGGGTGAACGGCTCGACGTCCAGCGGGATCGCGGTGGCACCGGGCCCCTTGCCGACGATCACGTCGACCCGGAAGTCCTCCATCGCGCTGTAGAGCAGCTCCTCCGCCGGCTTGGCGATCCGGTGGATCTCGTCGATGAACAGCACGTCGCCCTCGGCCAGGCTGGTCAGGATGGCGGCCAGATCGCCCGAGCGCTCGATCACCGGCCCGCTGGTCACCCGGATGCCGGAGCCCAGCTCGGCGGCCACGATGTTGGCCAGGGTGGTCTTCCCGAGGCCGGGTGGACCCGACAGGAGGATGTGGTCGGGCGGGGCGCCGCGCCGCATCGCGCCCTGCAACAGCAGGTCGAGCTGGTCGCGGACCCGGTGCTGGGCGATGAACTCGTCGAGCCGCTTCGGCCGGACGCTGACCTCGGCGTCCCGTTCGGCGTCGTCGGCGTACGCCGAGACCAGGCCGTCGCCGGTCATGCCGCACACCCCGGTCGCGACCGCGCCCGCCGTGCCACGCCGGTCACCGGGTCCGGCCGAGCAGTCGGATGGCCTGCTTGAGCAGGACCGGCACCGGCGGAGTGGGACCGTCCACCGTCTCGGCCACCGCGGCCACCGCCTGGTCGGCCTGCCCGGCGGTCCAGCCGAGCCCGACCAACGCCTGGCGGACCTGGTCCGGCCAGGCCCCGACGGTCACCCCGGCCGCGCCGTCCGCACCGACCGGCACCGGGCCGATCCGGTCGCGCAGCTCCAGGACCAGCCGCTCGGCACCCTTCTTGCCGATCCCCGGCACCCGGGTCAGAGCCGCGGTGTCGGCGTTGGCGATGGCCTTGCGAACCGCGTCCGGGGTGTGCACGGCCAGCACCGCCTGGGCCAGCCGGGGGCCGACGCCGCTGGCCGTCTGGAGCAGCTCGAACAGCTGCTTGGCGTCGTCGTCGGCGAAGCCGTAGAGGGTGAGCGAGTCCTCCCGGACCACCAGGCTGGTGGCGAGCCGGGCCGGCTGGCCGACCCGCAGCTCGGCCAGGGTGCCCGGGGCGCACTGCACGGCCAGGCCGATCCCCCCGACCTCCACCACCGCGTGGTCCGGACCGGTCGCGGTCACCGTGCCGCGCACGCTGGCGATCATCGCGCTCCTCCTCGTCGTACCCGGTGGGCGGCCTCGGCCAGCTTGGACCGGGTGCCACCGCGCCACACGTGGCAGATGGCCAGGGCCAGGGCGTCCGCCGCGTCGGCCGGTTTGGGCGGCTCGGCCAGCCGCAGCAGCCGGGTGACCATGGCCGTCATCTGCTTCTTGTCGGCCTGGCCGGAGCCGGTCACCGCGGCCTTGACCTCGCTCGGCGTGTAGGTCTGCACCGGCAGACCGGCCCGCGCCCCGGCCAGCACGGCGATCCCGCTGGCCTGGGCGGTGCCCATCACGGTGCGGACGTTGTGCTGGCTGAACACCCGCTCGACGGCGACCGCGTCGGGCCGGTGCTCGGCCACCAGGTCGGTCAGCGAACGGTCCAGGTGCAGCAGGCGCAACGCCAGGTCGTCGGCGGGATCGGTGTAGACCACGTAGTAGGCGACCAGCGAGCAGGGCCGCCCCGGCACACCCTCGACCACGCCGACCCCGCACCGGGTCAGTCCCGGGTCGACGCCCAGCACGCGCACGCCGCCTCCTCCCCGACCCCTCGGCAGTACGGGTGTTCGACACCCTACCGACCCGCCCCGACGCGCCGGTCGGCGGACACGCCGTCCCCGGCCGGCACCGCCGGGGGCGACCGGGAACAACCGCCCCGCCGACGTACCGCCGGCCACACTGCGGCGGTGCGTGGGGCTCAGCGTGCCCGCAGGCCGGCCAGGACCCCGTCGACGATCTTCTCCGGGAGGATCCGGTCGTCCAGCTCCGGGTGCCAGCGCAGCAGCCGCTGGATCAGCATCGGGCCGGTCAACAGCGCCATCGCCACCTCGATGTCGAGGTCGGCCCGCAGCTCACCGGTGGCCACCCCGCGGCGGAGCACGTCCCGCATCAGTTTCCGCCGGGGCTCGATGATGTTCTGGTAGAGGTGGAAGTGGTCCGGGCTGCGGTTCACCTCGGGCAACAGGCAGGGCATGATCCGGGCGGCCCGGGGGTCGACGTTGTGCCCGACCGCCCCGACCAGCAGCACCAGGTCGTCGCGGACGGACTGCCCGGCGGGTTGCGCGGCGACCCCCTTGAGCCGGCGCAGCGCGTCCAGCAGCAGGGTCTCCTTGCCCGCCCAGCGGCGGTAGATGGTGGCCTTGCCCACCCCGGCCCGGGCGGCGATCGCCTCGATCGACAGCGCCTCGATGGTGCTGCCCTCGGCGAGCAGGTCGAGGGTGGCCTCGATGATGGCCTCGTCCGCGCGGGCGCTCCGCGGTCGCCCGGGCGACCGCGGAGCGTCAGCGGTGGTGTTCATGTCAGTCATCCTCGTCGAACCTAGGTGGTCCCGGCCAGTTCCCGCTCTTCCACCGGCGTCACGGTGGTGGCGGTGGCGGGCCGCCCCGGCATCCAGCGCAGCACGATGATGAGGCCGAGGGCGGCCACCACCGTGGAGATCGCCGCCGCCCAGTGCATCGCGGAGATGAAGGCGTCGTTGGCCGCGGTGATCAGCCGGGGCGCCGCCGGGCCGAGCTGCGCCGCCGCCGCGTACGCCCCGGAGACCGACTCGGTGGCCGCGTCCCGGGCCGGGGCGGGCAGGCCGTCGACGGCCGCGGCGATGTCCTGCCGGTAGACCGCGGAGAGCACCGAACCGAGCACGGCCACGCCCAGCGCCCCGGCGATCTGGCGGATCGTGTTGCTCACCGCCGAGCCGACGCCGGCCTTCTCCCGGGGCAGCGCCGACATGATCGACTCGGTGGCCGGCGGCATGATGTTGGCCATCCCGACACCCTGGAGGAAGAAGGACACCAGCACCACCCACAGCGGCGTGTCGGCGTCGATGAAGGCGAACGCGGCCAGTGCCACGGCGGTCAGCACCAGGCCGACCGCGGCGACCGACCGGCCACCGTAGCGGCGCACCATGGTGGCGCTGCGCGGCGCGAAGACCAGTTGGGCGGCGGCGAACGGCAGGAAGCACAGGCCGGTCTCCAGCGGGCTGTAGCCCCGCACCAGCTGCATGTAGAAGGAGCTGAAGAACATCACGCCCATGGCGGCGAAGAAGACCAGGCCGACGATCGCCACCGGGGCGGCGAACCGGGGCACCCGGAACAGCCGGACGTCCAGCGACGGGTGGTCGCTGCGCCGTTCGTGGGCGACGAACCAGGCGAGCACCGCCGCCCCGCCGACGACGGCGGCCCACACCGTCGGCCGACCGAAGCCGTGCTCACCGCCGTCGATGATGCCGTAGGTCAGCGCGACCAGCCCGACGACCGACAGCAGCACGCCGAGCACGTCGACCCGGCCGGGCCGGGGGTCGCGCGACTCGGGCACCAGCAGGGTCACCAGCACCACGCCGACCGCCACCACCGGCACGTTGATCAGGAAGACCGAGCCCCACCAGAAGTGCTCCAGCAGCACCCCGCCGAGGATCGGGCCGACCGCCACCGCCAGGCCGACCGCCCCGGCCCAGACGCCGATGGCGCGGCCCCGTTCCCGGGGGTCGAAGACGTTCGAGATGATCGACAGGGTGACCGGCATGATCGCCGCGCCGCCGACGCCCATCAGCGCCCGGGCCGCGATGAGCTGGCCGGGGTTCTGCGCGTACGCGGACAGCAGCGACGACAGGCCGAACAGCACCAGGCCGACGAGCAGGAACCGGCGGCGGCCGACCCGGTCACCGAGCACCCCGAAGGTGAACAGCAGGCCGGCGAAGACCAGGGTGTAGGAGTTGACCGCCCATTCCAGTTCGCCCTGGCTGGCCCCGAGGCCGTGCACCGGGTCGGCCAGGGTACGCAGGGCGACGTTGAGGATGGTGTTGTCGAGGACGACGACGAGCAGGCTGATCACCAGCACGCCGAGGATCGCCCATCGTCTCGGGTGTCCGGTGTTCTCGTTCGGTTGCATGGGTCCGGTGCTCCCCCCGGTTCACCCGTCCCGGGTAATACGGAACGGGGAAGACTCGTAACGGTGCTCACCTTACGAGGTCGACGTTTCGATACGGTACCGGTTCGTATCGAATGTGTCGCGGGTCACCGGGGGCGGTGGCCGCCGGGGCTCAGGCCGGGACACCGCACGCGGTCAGCGCGGCGGAGAAGTTGGTCAGCCGGGTCGACGGCGGCGGGAAGGGCTCGATCCACCCCGGTCCGGCGGCGTACACGCGTACCCCCGGGAAGTCCCGGCCGAAGCGGACCAGCCGGTACGCGCGGCCGGTGACCGGCGTCTGCGACCAGACCACCACCACCCGCGGCCGGGCCCGCAGCACCGCGGAGCCCAGCGCCACCCAGGGCAGGGCCGGCCCGAGGTGCAGACAGCCCCGCCCCTGCTCGCGCAGCGCGGCGGCGACCGCGTGCAGCCCCAGGCAGTGCATCTCGTGCTCGACCCCGGCGAGCAGCACGCCGTCGGTGCGCAACCGCCGGTCGGGGTCGCGCCGGTGCACGTCCAGCCCGATCCGGATGCCCTCGGACAGGGCGTGCTCCACGGCGATCTCGGCGGCGTCCCGTCCCCGCAGCCCGGCCAGTAGCGGCACGCAGACCTCCTGCCAGACCGCCGCCACCCCGGCGTCGGCGGCGGACTCCAGCACCAGCGCGGCGACCAGGTTGGCGTCGAGGTCCTCGGCGGCCGCCGAGAGCCGCTTGCGGGCCGTCTCGACGGCCTCGACCGGCATCGGATCCGACAACACCAGACGCACCCCCCGGGTAGCTCACCATTACCAGGGGTTCGCCCGGACGACGCCGAACGGATGCGCCGTCGGTGGTATTTGTCGGCGGCGGCTCAGCCGGTGGGGCGCCGCCACCGCGGGCGGCTCAGCCGATGGCCGCCGCCACGGCGGGCGGCTCAGCCGGTGAGCGCCGCCACGGCACGGTCCACGTCCGCCTCGGTGGTGTAGAGGTGGAACGCGACCCGCACCTGACCGGCCCGGACCGCCGCCCGCACGCCGGCCCGCGCCAACCGCTGCCGCGCGTCGGGCACCTCCACCGCGACGATCGCGCTGCGGCCCGGCGGGCGTCCCAGCCCGGCCAGGAACCGGTTCGCCAGCGCCACGTCGTACGCCCCGATCACCGCTGGGCCGAGGTCGGCCACCAGCTCCAGGGCCGGCGCGGTGCCCACCCAGCTGAACCAGGCCGGGGAGATGTCGAACCGCCGGGCGTCGTCGGCCAGCCGCAGGGGCGGACCGTAGTAGCTGGCGTGCGGGTCCTTGCCCGCGTACCAGCCGGCGGCGTCCGGGCGCAGCCGCTGCCGCAGCTCCGGCGCCAGGTAGGCCAGCGCCGAGCCACGCGGCGCCATCAGCCACTTGTACGTCCCGACCGCGACCGCGTCGGCCAGCGACGCGTCGAACGGCAGCCACCCGCAGGCCTGGGTGGCGTCTACCACCACCCACGCACCGTGCGCACGGGCCGCGGCCACGATCTCGGCGTACGGCGCGATCGCCCCGTCGGCGGACTGCACCAGGCTGAACGCCACCAGGTCGGTGCCGGCGTCGATGGCGTCGCGCAGCCCGTCCAGCGGCACCGTCCGCACCCGCACCCCCCGGTCCTGCTGCACCAACCAGGGGAAGAGGTTGGAGGTGAACTCGACCTCCGGGACGACCACGGTGGCCCCGGCCGGCAGGGCGGCGGCGACCGGCGCGAGCAGCTGCGACACGGTGCTGCCGACGGTGACGTCCGCCGCCGGCACGCCGACCAGCCCGGCGAACGCCTCCCGGGACCGCTCGGTCGCCTCCCCCCACCCCTCCCAGGAGGTACGCCCCACCCGCCAGTCGGCCATCGCGTCCTGCACCGCCGCCCAGACCGGCTCGGGCGGCAGCCCGTAGCTGGCGGTGTTCAACCAGCCGGGCTCCGGCTGCCACAGCGTGCGTGCCTCTTCCAGCTCCATGGCGTCGAGGCTAGTGACGGCCGGTCCACCCGCTCAGCGCCAATCCACCGGTGGTGGCCCCCGCCTCCACCGGTGGTCCCCCGCCTCTGCCGGTGGTCCCCCGCCTCTGCCGGTGGTCCCCCTCCTCTGCCGGTGGTCCCCCTCCTCTGCCGGTGGTGGCCCCGCCCGAGCCGCACCGCCCGCGCCACCGGCCACCCGGTGGGACCGGCCTTGACAGCCCCACCTAGGTTGATGATCCACATCGTGGTCCCCCTGGAAGGGTGATGCCCCGTGCCGGTCGGCTTCACGTTCGCCGTCATCCTCGCCATCGGGCTGGCGGTCGCCGGCACCGTGGCACTCGTCGCCCGCCACCCGGGCGTCAAACGCGTCGGCGTGCTGGTCGCGCTCGGCTGCCTGGCCGGCGCGCTGCTGTTCACCGTCGGGGCGAGCGCGCACTCGGTGCCGATCCGCTCGGTCGGCATCGTCACCAGCTTCAACAAGCCGACCGGTGAGGTCACCGGCTCCGGGCTGAAGTGGGTCGCCCCGTGGCAGAAGGTCGGCGAGTGGGACGCCGGCCGGCAGAAGTACGACCACATCGGCGGCGACCAGTGCGTCCGGGTCCGCACCGGCACCCTCGCCGACGCCTGTGTGGAGGTGCTGGTCGAGTGGCAGGTCAAGCCGGAGAACGCGCCGAAGCAGTTCATGGACTACAAGGGTGACTTCGAGAGCTTCCGGGGTCAGCGGGTGGGGGTGCAGCTCGACAGCGCGGTCAACGACGCCTTCGCCGCGTACAACCCGCTGGAGAAGATCGACGCCCGGACGGGCAACCTCAACGTCGACCTCAAGCCGTTCGCCGAGGGCATCCGGGGCAACGCCGAGGGACGACTCTCCGGCGACGTCGACATCCTGTCCGTCACCATCACCCGGGTCAACCACGACGACAAGACCGAGGGCAACATCAAGGCCTTCCAGGACAAGCTCGCGCAGACCCGCAACCTCGAACAGGACCGCCGCAACGCCGACATCCAGCGGCAGATCACCGAGACCAACGCCAAGGTCGACAAGGTGTCGCGCTGCCTGGAGATCGCGGAGAAGAACGGCAGCACCCCCGGACTGTGCATCAACCCGGGGATCGTCACCGGCGGCAAGTGACGACCGCCCGACCGGTGCGACGATCGCCGTGCTGCTGACGCGCTGGCCGCTCGATCCTTGTTGTGGTGGCATCCACACCGGGGGAAGCCACCACAACAAGGATCGAGCACGATCTTGCAGCCCACCGACGTCAGCCGGCCGGCGGGCGGGTCAGCTGACGTTGGCGGGGCCGAGGACGCTCTTCAGGTCGCCCATCAGCGCGGTGGTGGCGGCCACCCGGAACGGGCCGAGCCGCAGAGTGGTCACCTTCCCGCCGTTGAGCAGCTTGACGTGCACCTCGGTGTCGCCCGGGTGCAGCACCAGGGTCTCCTTGAGCCGTTCCACCAGCGGTGGGGTGCAGCGGTGCACCGGAATGGTCAGCGTCACCGGCTTGCTCCCGGGGGTGCTGGTGACGTCCGGCATGGACATGTCCATCGCCATGATCCGGGGGGTGTCGTCGCGCCGGTCCACCCGGCCCTTGACCACCACGATCGCGTCCTCGGCGATGTACTGGCCGATCACCTCGTAGGTGTTCGGGAAGAACAGCGTCTCCACCCCGCCGGCCAGGTCCTCCAGCGCGGCCGACGCCCAGGCCCGGCCCTGCTTGGTGACCCGGCGCTGGACGCCGGAGAGGATGCCGGCCAGGGTGACCACCGCCCCGTCGGGCACCGTGCCCTCCTCCGAGAGCGCGGCGATGGTGGTGTCGGCCGCCGCGCCGAGCACGTGCTCCAGACCGAACAGCGGGTGGTCGGAGACGTAGAGGCCGAGCATCTCGCGTTCGAAGGCGAGCTTGTCCCGCTTGTCCCACTCGGCGTCGCCGATGGTCGGCATCACGGTGGTGCTGCCGGTGTCGGCGTCACCGAAGCCGGCCCCGAACAGGTCGTACTGGCCGACGGCCTCCTTGCGCTTGACGTCGGCGAAGGCGTCGATGGCGTCGGCGTGCACGGCGAGCAGCCCCTTGCGGGTGTGGTCGAGGGAGTCGAAGGCACCCGCCTTGATCAGGGATTCGATGGTCTTCTTGTTGCAGACCACCGCGTCGACCTTGGAGAGGAAGTCGTAGAAGTCGGCGTACTCGCCCTTCTCGTCGCGGCACCGCATGATCGCGGCGACCACGTTCGCCCCGACGTTGCGCACCGCGGCCAGACCGAACCGGATGTCCTTGCCGACCGGGGTGAACGGGCCGGCGGAGGTGTTCACGTCCGGCGGCAGCACCTGGATCCGCATCCGGCGGCACTCCGACAGGTAGAGCGCCATCTTGTCCTTGTCGTCGCCGACGGAGGTGAGCAGCGCCGCCATGTACTCGGCCGGGTAGTGCGCCTTGAGGTACGCCGTCCAGTACGACACCAGCCCGTACGCCGCGGAGTGCGCCTTGTTGAAGGCGTACCCGGCGAACGGCACCAGGACGTCCCACACGGCCTGGATCGCGGCGTCGGAGTAGCCGCGTTCGCGGCAGCCGTCCCGGAACGGGATGAACTCCTTGTCGAGGATCTCCTTCTTCTTCTTGCCCATCGCCCGGCGCAGCAGGTCGGCCTGGCCGAGGGTGTAGCCGGCGAGGATCTGCGCGGCGCGCTGCACCTGCTCCTGGTAGACGATCAGGCCGTGGGTGGGGGCGAGGATCTCCCGCAGCGGTTCCTCCAGCTCCGGGTGGATCGGGGTGATCTCCTGGAGGCCGTTCTTGCGCAGCGCGTAGTTGGTGTGCGAGTCGACGCCCATCGGGCCGGGCCGGTAGAGCGCCAGCACCGCCGAGATGTCCTCGAAGTTGTCCGGCTTCATCAGCCGCAGCAGCGAGCGCATCGGCCCGCCGTCGAGCTGGAACACCCCGAGGGTGTCGCCCCGGGCGAGCAGTTCGTAGGCGGGCTTGTCGTCCAGCGGCAGGGCCAGCAGGTCGAGTTCCCGGCCGTGGTTGAGCTGGATGTTCTTGACCGCGTCGTCGATGATCGTCAGGTTGCGCAGGCCGAGGAAGTCCATCTTCAACAGCCCGAGCGACTCGCAGGTCGGGTAGTCGAACTGGGTGATGATCGCCCCGTCGGCGTCCCGGCGCATCAGCGGGATGTGCTCGATGATCGGCTCGGCCGACATGATCACCCCGGCGGCGTGCACCCCGGTCTGCCGGATCAGCCCCTCGATGCCCCGGGCGGTGTCGATCACCTTGCGGACGTCCGGGTCGGACTCGTAGAGGCCGCGGATCTCGCCGGCCTCGGCGTAGCGGGGGTGCTTGGGGTCGAAGATGCCGGTGAGCGGGATGTCCTTGCCCATCACCGCCGGGGGCATCGCCTTGGTGATCCGGTCACCGACCGCGTACGGGAAGCCGAGGACCCGGGCCGAGTCCTTGATCGCGGCCTTCGCCTTGATCGTGCCGAAGGTGGCGATCTGGGCGACCTTGTCCTCGCCCCACTTGTCGGTGACGTACTTGATCACCTCACCGCGCCGACGCTCGTCGAAGTCGATGTCGACGTCCGGCATCGAGACCCGCTCGGGGTTGAGGAACCGCTCGAAGATCAGCCCGTGCGGGATCGGGTCCAGGTCGGTGATGCCCAGCGCGTACGCCACCAGCGAACCGGCCGCCGACCCACGCCCCGGGCCGACCGCGATGCCCTGGCTCTTGGCCCACTGGATGAAGTCGGCCACCACCAGGAAGTACGACGGGAAGCCCATCTGGTTGATGACGCCCAGCTCGTACTCGGCCTGCACCACGTGCCCCTCGGGGATGCCCCCGGGATAGCGGTGGGCCAGCCCCTTGAAGGTCTCCTTGCGGAACCAGGACTCCTCGGTCTCCCCCTCGGGAACCGGGAACCGCGGCATCAGGTTGTGGAACTCGAACATCCCGCTCGGGTCGACCTTCTCGGCCACCAGCAGGGTGTTGCGGCAGCCCTGCTGCCAGAACTCCGAGGAGTCGACCGCCCGCATCTGGTCGGCGGACTTGACGAAGTAGCCGCCGCCCTCGAAGCGGAAGCGATTGGGGTCGGCGACGTTGCTGCCGGTCTGCACGCAGAGCAGCACGTCGTGCGCCTCGGCCTGCGCCTCGTGGGTGTAGTGCGAGTCGTTGGTGACCACCGGCGGGATGTCCAGCTTGCGGGCGATGGTGATCAGATCCTCACGGACCCGCTGCTCGATGGAGAGCCCGTGGTCCATGATCTCCAGGAAGTAGTTCTCCTTGCCGAAGATGTCCTGGTAGGCGGCGGCGACCTTGAGCGCCTCGTCGAACTGGCCCAGCCGCAGCCGGGTCTGCACCGCGCCGGACGGGCAGCCGGTGGTGGCCATGATGCCCTCGGCGTGCTCGGCGATCAGCTCCATGTCCATCCGGGGCCACTTGACGTAGTGCCCCTCCATGGACGCCCGGGAGTTGAGGGTGAAGAGGTTCTTCAGGCCCTGCGCGTTGCGCGCCCACATGGTCTTGTGGGTGATCGCGCCGTTACCGGAGACGTCGTCGCTCTTCTGCTCGGGGCGACCCCACTTCACCCGCGCCTTGTGGTAGCGCGACTCCGGCGCCACGTACGCCTCGACGCCGAGGATCGGGGTGACACCGGCCGCCATCGCCTGCTTGTAGAAGTCGTTCGCGCCGTGCATGTTGCCGTGGTCGGTGATCGCCACCGCCGGCATCCCCAGCCGGTTGGCCTCGGCGAAGAGGTCCTTCAGCCGGGCCGCTCCGTCGAGCATCGAGTACTCGGTGTGCACGTGCAGATGCGCGAACGAATCGCCCATGCGTGGCGTCCCCCCGGATCGGATCATGGGTCACGAGATCAGGCCGGTCCACGATAGCGCCGCCCGGCGGAGCCACCGCACCCGCCGCGCGGACACCTCCACGCGGAGGTCGTACGGCCCCGCCCGCCGTACACCGACGGTCACTGAACGGTTCCGCGAGCCCACCGCCGACGCGGACGGGGGTGCCCCCGTCCGGCCGGACGGGGGCACCCCCGCGACGTCCACCGACGCGATCAGACGACGGTGACGGAGACCTCACGGTTGTTCCCGGGGGTGGCGGTCAGTTGCACGGTCACCCCGCCGTAGGTGACAGTGTGGCCGATCGTGGTGAGGGTGGCGTTGACCAGCGCCTTCTCCTCAGCGCTGCACGTGGTGACGTCCGAGCCGGGGGTGCGGTCGACCACCTCGACCGGGAAGGGCCCGCCGATGGGGGGAACGTTCCCGCCGGACCAGGCGCCGCCGCTGAACACCGCGGTGGTCACCCGGTAGACCAGCACTCCGGCCTGGAAGCAGCCCGACGCCACGTCGAGCGTACTGACCTGCCGGTTCTCCACCACCACGGCGGTGTTCCCGCCGGTGTGGACGACCACCGCCTTGGTGCCACCGGCCGTACCCAGGGGGGTCAGGACCGTCGAGGCGCTCCCCGTCGTGGTCCGGCAGTCGATCTGGGAGTCGGTGAGCCAGCCCGCCTTCCACTTGTGCCAGGCGAACAGGTCGGGAGCGCTGGCGGAGATGAGGCCCATCAGGTCCCAGCCGCCCACCGCCCGGTGGATGCTGTCGGCGTTGTTGTACGAGTAGAGGTCCGGCAGCCCGAAGAGGTGCCCGGTCTCGTGGTTGAGGATCTTGAAGCCCCAGTAGTCGACATCCTGACCGAAGGTGACGGCGTGGCGCAGTTCAACCCCGTCGGCGGTCACCCCGTCACCGGGGGCGGCGATCCAGGTCGGCGAGATGTCGAAGGTCGACGCGGACTTCGGCGGCACCACGTAGACGATCTGGTAGGAGCTGAAGTCGATCGCGGCGTTCGCGGCGGCCACCGCGGCGGCCACGTACGACCGCTGGGTGGTGAAGCTCGACTTGTAGCCGGCGAAGTTGCCGTGGGGCTGCAGGATGTGCCGCCACGCGGTGTCGAAGGTCAACTGGAGGTTCAGCGCGCCGTACGAGGCCTGCGTGAAGACGTTCGGGGCGGCGCTGAACATGCTGGTCCGGCCAGCCAGCTCCCCGGCGACCGGGGCCGCGTTGGTGAAGTCCACGAACAGCACGATGCCCCGGACGGTGCCGCTCGGCGGCAGCCAGGTGGCGTAGTTGGTCGGCCCCTCGTGCTGCCACCCGGTCGCCGGGGTGGGCAACTGGCAGGGGCTGACCAGTGTCGACCGGGCCGGCCCCGCCGCCGCCGGCCCCTCGGCCGGTGCCGCGGCCGGTGCCGCCGTCGCCGGCAGCGCCGGAGCGACCAGCGCACCGGCCATCACCACCGCGAGAGCCGCCCTTACCCGGACACTCACTGACATTCACGTCCTCCTCTGTGAGCCTGTCGAGCCGGCTGAGGAAACGTCCGTCACCCATTGACGATGATTCCTCACGCCCGAACAGGGCCGATCCTGCCAAGGTGCTCACCAGGCTCACATCGGTAGAAAATACGTAGACTTCCGCATCGGCGCGGCGACCGTGGTGGGTACCGGCGGAGGTGTCCGACGCCACGGCCGCTCCCCCGCCGCTCCACGACGACGCCTCCCGGGCCGCAGACCGGACCCGGGAGGCGTCGCGCCGGCTTCAGTGCACCGCGGTCAGGGCCGCCGACTCCTGCGCGGCCCGTTCGTCGCCACTGGTCTCGTGCAGCGGCTTCTCCCGGACGAAGAGGACCGCGACCAGGGCGAGGAAGGCGATCGGCGCACCGACGAGGAACAGCTCCGCGGTGGCCGTGGCGTACGCGTCCCGGACGACCGCCAGGACCGGGGCGGGCAGCGCGGCGAGATCGGGCACCTCGGTGGTGCCGCCGCCGGTGGTGCCGGCGGCCGGGCCGAGCCGCTCGGTCAGCAGGCCGGTGACCCGGTTGGCCAGCACCGCGCCGAGGGCGCTGACCCCGATCGCGCCGCCCATGCTGCGGAAGAACGTCAGCACCGAGGTGGCCGCGCCCAGCTCGTGGGCGGGCACGTCGTTCTGCGCGGCCAGGACCAGGTTCTGCATGAGCATGCCCACCCCGGTGCCGAGCACCGCCATGTAGAGCGAGAGCAGCGGTACGCCGGTGTCCGCGTCGACGGTGCTCAGCAGCAGCATGCCCACCGTCATCACGGCCGCCCCGGCCACCAGGTAGGCCTTCCACCTGCCGTACCGGGTGATGAGCTGGCCGGCGACGGTGGAGGAGACCAGCAGACCGAGGATCATCGGCAGGCTCATCAGGCCGGCGACGGTGGGCGACTTGCCCAGCGAGGTCTGGAAGTACTGCGACAGGAAGACCGTGCCGCCGAAGAGGGCCACCCCGACCAGCACGCTGGCGACCGTGGTCAGCGTGACGGTGCGGCTGCGGAAGATCCGCAACGGGATGATCGGCTCGGGGACCTTCGACTCGACCCAGACCGCCAGCGCCAGCAGCACCAGCCCGCCGACCACCATCAGCGCGGTCCAGCCCGAGGCCCAGGCGAACCGGTGTCCGGCCAGCGAGGACCAGACCAGCAGGGTGGAGACACCGGCGGTGATCAGCAGCGCGCCCCACCAGTCGATGCGCGTCTTGCGGCGGACCACCGGCAGGTGCAGGGTGCGTTGCAGCAGGGCGATCGAGATGAGGCTGAACGGCACGCCGATCAGGAAACACCAGCGCCAGCCCAGCCAGGAGGTGTCGACCAGGACGCCGCCGATCAGCGGACCGGCGATGGTGCCGACGCCGAAGACCGCGCCGAAGACACCGGCGTACCGGCCCAGCTCGCGGGGCGGGATCATGGCCGCCATCACGATCAGCGCCAGGGCGGTCATCCCCCCGGCGCCGACGCCCTGCACGATCCGGCTGACCAGGAGGACCTCCACGGTGCGGGAGAGCCCGGCGATCAGCGAGCCGAGCACGAACAGGCCGAGCGAGAGCTGGATCAGCAGCTTCTTGCTGTAGAGGTCGGCCATCTTGCCCCACAGCGGCACGGTGGCGGTCATCGCCAGCAACTCGGTGGTGACGATCCAGGTGTAGACGGTCTGGCTGCCGTTGAGTTCGGCGATGATGCGCGGCAGCGCGTTCGCCACCACCGTCGAGGCGAGGATCGCCACGAACATGCCGACCATCAGACCGGAGAGGGCCTGGAGGACCTCCCGGTGGGACATCCGGCCGGGAGCCGCCCCGGGCGGATCGATCGACTCGGCAGTTGCGGTCATGGGCGTTTCCTCACAGGAGTGTGCGGACCACCCGACGCGGTCGCGTCGGGCCGGTCGATGGTGGGATCGGTGGCCCCGCCGGCTCGGGGGTCGGGCAGCCCGGCGGCGACGGCGGCGAACGCCTCGTCGAGCAGGTCGGCCAGCGGACGGGATCCGCCGCCGGTGGCCCAGCGGACCATCGCGGTCCGCAACGCGGCACCGGTGACCGCCACCACGAGGGCCGGATAGCCGTCGTCGGGCGCGTGTCCGGTACGCGCCGCGAGCGCCTCGACCATGGCCTGCTCGGTCGCCGCGTTACCGGAGACCAGCCGGGCCAGCAGCACCGGGTACCGCATCACCACCTGCATGCGCAGCAGCCACGACGCGGCGTCGCCCTCCACGTCGGCGACGACCCCGGCCAGGGCCAGCCGGATCGCCGACAGCGCCGGGACCGCCGCGGGTACCTCGGCCAGTGCCCGCAACACCCGTTCCCGGTCCCCCTCGGTGTCGCCGACCAGCGCGTCGTCCTTGCTGGCGAAGTAGTTGAAGAAGGTCCGCGCGGAGACGTCCACCGCCGCGCTGATCTCCTCGACGGTGACCTGGTCCAACCCCCGCTCGGCGACCAGCCGCAGCGCGGCGGCGGCCAACGCGGCGCGGGTCTGTCGCTTCTTGCGGGTCCGCCGCCCGGCCCCCTCGGCACTGGTCACGGTCGGAGCCTAGGAACAAAAGTGCACTGTCTGCAAACTTGCACGATGTGACATGAGCCTCGGTCGCCGGGAGCCCGGCCGCAGCGCACTGGCAGGCCACGGTCGGCTGGCCGACTCGACGACGGGTACGCCCGCCCGGTGGCATAGCCTCGACGGCACACACCACGGCGGTCGGGGGCCGGCATGCTCCGCACGGACGACATCGATGGTCTGGCCCGCGCTGCCGCCCGGGGCGAGCCGGGCGCGCTCGACGCGCTCCTGACCGCGGTACGCCCCGAGGTGCTGCGGCTCTGCGGCCGGCTGCTGCCGCACCGGGAGGACGCCGAGGAGGCCTGCCAGGACGCTCTGCTCGCGGTCGCCCGGGGCATCGGACGCTTCGAGGGCAGGTCGTCGTTCCACACCTGGCTGTACCGGATCACCGCGAACCGAGCCCGCTCCACCTACCGGGCGCTGCGTCGACGCTGGCAGCTCGAGGCCGACGGCGTGCCGTTGCCCGACCCGCCCGACCCGCAGCGGACCAGCGTGGTCGCCGGCACCCGACTCGACCTGCTCGACGCACTCGACGCGGTCCGCCCCGAGGCCGCCGAGGCGTTGACCCTGCGTGACCTGCTCGGGCTCTCCTACCGGGAGATCGCCACCCTGCTGGACGTGCCGGAGGGCACCGTGAAGTCCCGGGTCCACCTGGCCCGCCGGCAGGTCCGCCAACGGCTGACCGGTGACTGAGCAACCCGGCCCCGGCCGGCGGTCGGCCGGTGACCGGGCGGCCCCGGCCCGGCCGGCGACCGGGCGGCCCCACCGGGACCGGGGTTGGCCGGTGACTGAGCTACCCCGGCCCGGCCGGAGGCTGGCGGTCCTGCTGGCGCTCGTACCGGTGACGGCGTGTGGGCCGACCCCGGTGGCCCCGCTGCCGGTGCGTCCACCGGACCCGACGGTCGCCCCGGCGACGGCCTCCCCGACGGCGACCGTCCCGGCCGCGCCGCCCACGACCGGCCCGGCCGCGACCACCGTGGACGCGTTGCCGTCCCGGCCCCCGGCACCGCCGCCGACCACGCCCGCCCGGACCCCGGGCCACACCCGCCCACCGTCGACGAGCCCCCGGCCGAGCGCCTGCCTCGGCCCGGTCCGCTACGACCTGGTGCTCGCCGACACCGAGCTGGCGTTGCTCAGGTCGCTCTGCCTGAGCGTCGGCGGGGTGCTCCGGATCCAGGGCATCGGCCCCGGCGAGGTCGGGGTGGACCGGGAGGACCTGGTCTCCCGCCACTACGAGGCCGGGGTGGTGGACATCCGGTTCGTCCAGCCCGGCACGGTCCGGGTCACCATCCCGCAGGACGGCACCACGTACCCGGTCACCGTGGTGGTGGTCTAACCACCCGAGGGGGTCACCCGCACCCCGGCCAGCAGCGTGTCGACGAAGTCCGGCCCGCTGCCCGGGGGCGGGACGACCTGCACGTAGAGCAGGCCCGCGGGACCGGCGCGGGCGGCGGCCTCGACCAGCACCGGACGGCCCACCGGGCAGGCGTAGCCGGCGACCACCCAGTCCACCCCGGACTGTCGGGTCCGGCGCACGGGTGCGGCCACGCAGTCGGCGTGCGGGCGCTGCGCGACGAACTCCACCGGGGTGGTCCGCCGGCCCAGGCTGGCGGAGAGGCCGACGAACGCTCCGGGCACCATCGGGTCGGCCGCCCACCGGCCGGGATCGGGCGACACAACCAGCGCCGGTTCGAGTCGTCCCCGCTCGTCGTAGCGGCCGGCCCAGCCCGTCCCGACCGCCCGCCAGCCCGCCGGCAGGGCGACGCTCACCGGCCCGCTGCGGCCCCGACCACCGTCGGTCGCCGGGCGGGCCGCGTCGCCCCCCGTGCCGCCCAACGCGACGAGGGTCAGCGCACCGGCCCCGACCAGACCGAGCAGGCGTCCCGGCCCGCGCCGTGGTCGCGGCGCCCCCGCCACCCGGTCCGCCCGGCCGGTGGGATCGGCCCGCCCGGCCCACTCGCCAGCCTCGGCCCGTTCGGCGGGTTCGGTCCGCTCGGCAGCTTCGGCCCGCTCTGGAGGTACGGCCGGCCCGGCAGGTTCGACCCGTTCGGCAGGTTCGACCCGGCCGGTGCGGGGGGTTTCGTCGGCGGGATGCGGCGTCCCCGGCGGGCCGTCCTCCGACCGGGACGGATCGCCGGACGACCGGGTGGCCCGGTGCAGCGCGGCCCGGAAGGCGTCCGCGTCGGGGTAGCGGTCGGCGGGCCGGCGCGCGGTGGCCCGCCGCAGCACCGCCGCCACCGGTGCGGGCACCCCGGTCGCGGGCAGCCGCTGCCCGGGGCCGCCGAGCAGCCGCAGGCCGAGCCGGCCCAGCCCGAACACGTCGCTGCGGGTGTCCACCACGGCCAGCGGGTCGTCCTGTTCGGGGGCCATGTAGCCGGGGGTGCCGGCACGGGCGGTCAGCCCGGAGGCGGCGGCGAGCGCCTTGGCCAGCCCCAGGTCGGCGATGACCACCCGGTCGCCCTCGCCCGACGAGGCGAAGAGCACGTTGCCCGGGGTGAGGTCGCGGTGCACCACCCGCTGCCGGTGCAGGACGGCGACACCGGCGGCGATCTCGTCGAGCAGCACCAGGGCCTCCGGAACCGGCAGCGGTCCGTCGGGCAGCCGGTCCCGCAGGCTGCCACCGTCGGCGAGGGCCAGCACCGCGTACGGTCGACCGTCGGGCAGTTCACCGACCGCGTGCACCCGGACCAGCCGGGGATGGTCGAGTCGTCGCAGCAGCCGGGCCTCGTCCCGGAAGCGTTCCCGTACCCGCAGGTCGTGGCTCCAGTTCTCGGCCAGCACCTTGATCGCCACCCGGGAGTCGAGGGCCGGATCGTGACCGAGCCAGACGGTCGCGAAGGAGCCCGCGCCGAGCAGTCGCTCGATCCGGTAGGAGCCGATCCACGGCGGAGTGCTCATCGTCCCGCCCACACCGCACGGTAACCGGCGGCGACGGGTCGCGTCGGCCACCGGGGCCGGGACCGGTCGGAAAACCGACGAACGGATCCCGGCCGGGCGGAGACCAACAGGACGACAGACCCGTACCACCGAAGGAGTTGCGTCATGCCTCGTCTCCCCGCCACCCTGCTGGCCAGCGTGCTGGCCCTCGCCATCGTCGCGCCGGCCGGTCCGGCCGCCGCCCACCGGGGCGACGCCGGTGTCCGGCCCGGCTCCACGGTGGACCTCCGCCCGGACCGCCCGGATCTCGGCACCGACCTGCTCAGCGTCCGGGGCGCGGGGCCGTTCCGGATCGGGGCCTCGTTGACCCGGCTCACCTCGGCCGGGCTGATCGACTGGACGGCCGTCGGGTGCGACGGCGTGGTCGATGCCGGTGTCACCGGTGAGTGGGCCGGGGTCATCCTGGTGTCGTTCCGCGACGGACGGCTGGTCGAGGTGGGCACCGCCACCGCCCCGCCGCGCTCGCCGGCCGGCGCGGCCGTCGGTATGACCTTCGCCGAGCTGGAGGAGATCTACGGCCCGCGGGGTGCCCTGATCCACAACGACGCCGGGGACGCCACGGCGTACCTGGTCCGGTTCGGCCGCCGGGTCGAGCTGTTCACCGGGCACCCGATCCGGGCGGGTGTCGGCTACTTCCAGGTCGGGCTGGCGGATCACGTCGAGCGGGCCTTCCGGCAGGGCCGCTCCTGCTGACCGGTCCCCGGGAGGAACCGGGGCGTCGGGGTTTCCCGACGCCCCGGTTCGCATGGTGGCACCAACCACAGTGATGTTCTGTTAGACATTAGTGTGTGCCACACAGTATGGTGTGAAGCATGGTTAGCGAGGAGGTCCTCCGGACCCATCTTCAGGAACTTCGCCGCGGCACGGTGGTGGTGGCCAGCCTGGTCGCGCTGCGCCGGCCCGGTTACGGCTACGCGTTGCTGCAACAGCTCACCGGCCACGGCTTCCCGGTCGACGCCAACACCCTCTATCCCCTGCTCCGACGGCTGGAAGAGCAGGGCCTGCTGACCAGCGAGTGGAACACCGAGGAGAGCCGGCCGCGCAAGTTCTACCGCACCAGCACCGACGGGGAGACGGTCCTGGCCCGCCTGCTCGACGACCTCACCGCCGTACAGACCTCCGTGACCGGGCTGATCGAAGGAGCCGACCGATGAACACCCTGACCGACCGCTATCTCGCGGCCACCCTGCGGACGGTTCCGGCAGCCCGGCGGGAGGAGATCGCCACCGAACTGCGCACCGCCATCGAGGACATGATCGACGACCGGGTCGGCGGCGGGCAGGACGGCGCCACCGCCGAACGCGAGGTGCTCACCGAACTGGGCCATCCGGAACGCCTGGCCGCCCGGTACGCCGACCGTCGGCTCCAGCTCATCGGCCCCACCTACTACCTGACCTGGCAGCAGGTGCTCCGCCGGCTGCTGATCACCATCCCCGGCATCGTCGGCGTGATCGTCGGGGTGGTCCAGGCCACCGTCGCCGACGACCCGACCGGGGCGATCGGAGCGGGCATCAGCGCGGCCTTCCAGGCGGCGGTGCAGATCGCCTTCTGGGTGACCCTGAGCTTCGCCATCCTGGAGCGCACCAACACCTCGCTCCCGCTGCCCGAGTGGAACGTCGACCAACTGCCGGAAACACCGGCGGAGCGGGACATCCGGCTCCCCGACACCTGCGCCTCGGTGGCGATGGTCCTGTTCACCCTGGCTTTCCTGCCCTGGCAGCACTTCCGGTCCTGGGTCCGGGACACCGACGGGGAACGCATCCCGCTGCTCGACCCCGCGCTGTGGACGTCCTGGCTGCCGGTGCTGGCCGCCGTCCTGCTGGCCGGGCTGGTGCTGGAGGTGGTCAAGTACCGCACCGGCCGGTGGACCTGGCCGCTCGTCGTGGCCAACGCCCTGCTCGACCTGGCCTTCACCGTGCCGCTGATCTGGCTGGTGCTCACCGACCGGCTGCTCAACCCGGAACTGGTCGACCGGTTCGGCTGGCTGCGCGACGGCGACGGCCTGGGCGTCACCGGCCGGATCACGGTCGTGGTCATCGCGGCGATCACCCTGTGGGACCTGGCGGACAGTGCGCTGAAGGCCCGCCGGAGCGCCGCCCGGACCAGCGGCTGAGCCCCGGCCCCGCTCCGGCGCACACGGGGACGCCGGACCGGGACACCGCACCGCCCGCGGGGACTCCCGCCGGACGACACGTCGTCCGGCGGGAGTCCGACGCACCGGTCAGGCGTCCACCGCCGTCATCACCTCGTCCGAGACGTCGAAGTTCGCGTAGACGTTCTGCACGTCGTCGCAGTCCTCCAACACGTCGATCAGCTTGAAGACCTTGCGGGCGCCGTCCTCGTCGAGGGGCACGTTGACGCTGGGGATCAGGGAGGACTCGGCCGACTCGTACTCGATCCCGGCCTCCTGCAGAGCGGTACGGACACCGATCAGGTCGGCCGGCTCGGAGACCACCTCGTACGCCTCACCGAGGTCGTTGACCTCCTCGGCCCCGGCGTCGAGGACCGCCATCATCACGTCGTCCTCGGTGGTGTCGGCCTTCGGGACGATCACCACCCCCTTGCGGGAGAACATGTACGACACCGAGCCGGCGTCGGCGAGCGAGCCACCGTTGCGGGTCAACGCGGTACGCACCTCGGTGGCGGCCCGGTTGCGGTTGTCGGTCAGGCACTCGATCAGCATGGCCACGCCGTTCGGGCCGTACCCCTCGTACATGATGGTCTGCCAGTCGGCGCCGCCGGCCTCCAGGCCCGAGCCGCGCTTGACCGCCCGGTCGATGTTGTCGTTCGGGACCGAACTCTTCTTGGCCTTCTGGATGGCGTCGAAGAGGGTCGGGTTGCCCGCCGGGTCACCGCCACCGGTCCGCGCCGCGACCTCGACATTCTTGATCAGCTTGGCGAACATCTTGCCGCGCTTGGCGTCGATGACGGCCTTCTTGTGCTTGGTGGTCGCCCACTTTGAGTGGCCGGACATCTCGTACCTCCGTCTGTTGACTCACGCCTCGCGTCGACTGGCCGCGCCGGCTCCAGGCCGGGACCGGCCGCACTGGAGGGCCGCGACGGGCGGTGCCCGCGCCGAACCGCGGCAATCCTACCGAGAGCACCGACCCCACCGTCACACCCGGCACGTCGGACGCACGGACCTGTCCGGCGAATCGTCACCATTCGCCCGTTCCGCCGGCCGGACCGGCGCTCACCGGCCCCGGTCCCCGGCCGGGATCCGCCCCCGGTCGTGCGATCCGGGGGCGGAAACCGACGTCAGGGTGGGGACGGAGGCTCAGCGGGCGGCCCCGACCAGGTCGGCGAAGTAGCGGTGCAGGCGCAGGTCCCCGGTCAGCTCCGGGTGGAAGGAGGTGGCCAGCAGGTTGCCCTGGCGGACGGCGACGATCCGGTCGACGGCCGGGCCACCGGTGACCCGGCCCAGCACCTCGACGCCCGCCCCGACCCGCTCGACCCAGGGTGCCCGGATGAAGACGGCGTGCAACGGCCCGCCGTCGATCCCGGTGATCCCCACCGGGGCCTCGAACGAGTCGACCTGCCGACCGAACGCGTTCCGTCGCACGGTCATCGCGATACCGGCGAAGCCCCGCTGGTCGGGACGGCCGTCCAGCACCTCGGCCGCCAACATGATCATCCCGGCGCAGGACCCGTAGACCGGCATCCCGTCGGCGATCCGCTTGTCGATCGGCCCGCGCAGCCCGAAGACGTCCACCAGCCTGCTCATGGTGGTGGACTCCCCACCGGGGATGACCAGCCCGTCGACCGCGTCCAGCTCGGTCGACCGGCGTACCGGACGGGCCTCCGCGCCGACCCCGGCCAGGGCGGCGACGTGCTCCCGGACGTCCCCCTGGAGGGCGAGCACCCCGATCACCGGTCCGCGCACGGCCCCTCCCCCCGCCCCGGCCAACGGATCACCAGCCGCGCTCGGCCAGCCGGTGCGGCTGGGGGATCTCGTCGACGTTGATGCCGACCATCGCCTCACGCAATCCCCGGGACACCTTGGCCAGCACGTCCGGGTCGTCGTGGAAGGTGGTGGCCTTGACGATCGCGGCGGCCCGCTGGGCCGGGTTGCCGGACTTGAAGATGCCGGAGCCGACGAAGACCCCCTCCGCGCCAAGCTGCATCATCATCGCGGCGTCGGCCGGGGTGGCGATGCCGCCTGCGGTGAACAGCACCACCGGCAGCTTGCCCGTCTCGGCGACCTCCCGGACCAGCTCGTACGGGGCCTGCAACTCCTTCGCCGCGACGAACAGCTCGTCGGCCGGCAGGGAGCTGAGCCGGGCGATCTCCTGCCGGATCCTCCGCATGTGCATGGTGGCGTTGGAGACGTCGCCGGTGCCCGCCTCGCCCTTGGACCGGATCATGGCGGCACCCTCGGTGATCCGGCGCAGCGCCTCACCCAGGTTGGTCGCCCCGCACACGAAGGGGACGGTGAACGCCCACTTGTCGATGTGGTTGGCGTAGTCGGCCGGGGTCAGCACCTCGGACTCGTCGACGTAGTCGACGCCGAGCGACTGGAGGACCTGCGCCTCGACGAAGTGACCGATCCGGGCCTTGGCCATCACCGGGATGGAGACGGCCGCGATGATCCCGTCGATCATGTCGGGGTCGCTCATCCGGGAGACCCCGCCCTGGGCGCGGATGTCGGCCGGCACCCGCTCCAGCGCCATCACGGCCACCGCGCCGGCGTCCTCGGCGATCCTGGCCTGCTCGGCGGTGACCACGTCCATGATCACGCCACCCTTGAGCATCTCGGCCATGCCACGCTTCACGCGGGCGGTGCCCCAGACGTGGGTGGCGTCGGCGTTCGGGGAGGGCGTTTCGGGCATGGTCCATCACTCCTCGGACGTGCTCGGGGGTCGACTGCGGCTGATGCTATGACGGCGCGGACGCCGCTCCGACAGCCAATCGGCCCCACGGTGGACTGCCCTGTGGCCCCGGTCACCCCGTGCCCCTGACTCAGCCTGTCGGCACGTCGGCGGGCAGCGCCAGGGTGGGATCGTCGATGTCGAAGTAACGCGGCCAGGGGTGGCGGCGACCCATCCGGCACAGTCGCACCAGTGGCCGGCTCCGCGCGGCACGGGCGTCCCGGACCAGGTCGGTGTGCACCTGCCGGGACAGGGCCAGCCGTCGGCTCGCCGCGATGACCGCCCCGCAGGCGGGATCGGCCGGGTCGAGCCGGACCGCCCGCAGTTGCCGGGTGAGGTCGTTCTCGGCCGCCTCCCGCTCCTCGGGGACCGCGTCCAGGGCGATCCGCGCCGCCGCGTACAACTCGACGCCGTAGCGCTTCTCGGCCAGCACCGCGGCGGCGGCGGCCCGGCGCAGCAGATGGGCGTCGAGCGCCCGGGCGGCCGCCGCCGCACGGGTCTGCAACCGCTCCACCCGACCGGCCGTCCAGACCAGGTAGACCCCGGTCAGCCCGGCCACGACCACCGCGGCCAGCACCGCCCACAGGTGCGGCATCGTCGTGGTCACTCCGGACCACCCAGCCCCGCCCGTTCCTGGTCGATCACCCGGCCGTCGGTCGCCTCAATGGCCGCGGCGTAGACCTCGACCACCCGGCGGGCCACCACCGGCCAGTCGTAGAGCGCCACCACCTGTTCACCGCAGGCGGACAGCGCGGCCCGCTGGGCCGGATCGTCGAGCAGCTCCACCAGGGCGGCCCGCAGACCGGCCGGGTCGCCGGTCGGGAAGAGCCGACCGGCCCGACCGCCGTCGAGCACCCGACGGAACGCGTCCAGGTCGCTGGCGACCACGGTGGCCCCGGCCGCCAGCGCCTCGGTGAGGATCATGCCGAACGACTCGCCGCCGGTGTTCGGGGCGACGTAGAGGTCGACGCTGCGCAGCATCCGGGCCTTGTCGACCTCGGAGACCATGCCGAGGAACGTCACCCGGTCGCGCAGCTCCGCCGGGAACTGCCCGAACAGGTCGTCCGGGTCACCCGGCCCGGCCACCAGCAGCCGCAACCCGGGCCGCTGCGGGGCCAACGCGACGAACGCGTCCCGCAGGATCGGGAAACCCTTGCGGGCCTCGGTGAACCGGCCGAGGAAGCCCAGCGTCCCGCCACGGCCCGGGGCGCACTCCCCCGGCCAGCCGGGCAGCGGCGGCACCCCGGCGAACTTCGCCACCGCCACCCCGTTGGGGATCTCCACCGCCCCGCCGTCCAGGTGCTCGACCTGCACCTTGCGGGCCAACGCGCTGACCGCGATGCGGGCGGTGATCCGTTCCAGCGGGATCTGGAGCATCCCCTGCGCGGCGGCCATCACCCGGGACCGGGTGATGGCGGTGTGGAAGGTGGCCACCACCGGACCCCGGGCGGCGAGCACCGCCATCATCGACAGGCTCGGGATCAGCGGCTCGTGCACGTGCACCACGTCGAAGTCACCCCGGGCGATCCAGCGCCGGACCCGGGTGGTGGAGACCGGTCCGAACAACGCGATCCGGGCCACCGAACCGTTGTACGGCAGCGGCACCGCCCGGCCGGCGGCGACCACGTACGGCGGCAGCGGGGACTCCTCGTCGGCGGGGGCCAGCACGCTCACCTCGTGGCCCAACCCGATCAGCGCCTCGGCGAGGTCCATGACGTGGTTCTGCACCCCGCCGGGGACGTCGAAGGAGTACGGGCACACGATGCCGATCCGCACTGGCGCCCCCTCCCTCAGACCGAACCGGCGCTGGCCGGAGGCGACGGTGCGGCGGATCCGCCGTCGGTGGAGCCCCGCTGGTCCAGCCACATCCGCTGCAACATGTGCCAGTCTTGCGGATAACGGGCGATGCCCGCCGCCAGACAGTCGGCAATCCGCTGGGTCAGCACCCGGACCCGCTCGTCCAACGGCGCGCTGTCGGACCCGGGCACCGGCAACGGGCCCTCCAACTGCGCACGCGCCATCTCCGGTTCGTACCACAGCGAGGCGACGTAGAGCGGGGCGCCGGTACGGATGGCCAGCAGCGCCGGCCCGGCCGGCATCCGGGTCCGGCCACCGAAGAAGTCCACCTCGATGCCCCGGGCCGACAGGTCCCGGTCGGCCAGCAGCGGCACCACCGCGCCCGCCCCCAGCCGGTCCACCAGCACGTCGAAGGCGGGCCGGGTACCGCCGTGGGTGGGCAGGATCTCCATGCCCAGGGTCCGTCGGAAGGCCAAAAACCGCTGGTAGACGCCCTCCGGCTTGAGCCGCTCGGCGACCGTGGTGATCGGCCACCCGGTGGCGGCCACCCAGGCTCCGGCGGCGTCCCAGTTGCCGGCGTGCGGCAACGCCACCACCGCGCCCCGCCCGGCCGCCACGTCGGCGGCGAGCAGCTCCGATCCGCCCAGGTGGAAGCCGGCGAGGATCTGCTCCCGGCTCAGCGAGGGCAGCCGGAAGGCCTCCATCCAGTACCGGGCGTAGGAGCGCAGGCCACGCCTGACCAGCGCGTCCAGCTCCGCCTCGGGCAGCTCGGGGCCGACCACCCGGCGCAGGTTGGCCCGCAGCCGGGTGGCACCCTTGCCGCGCGCCCGGTGGGCGCGGTCCGCGCCGGCCCGGAAGGCCGCGGCGACCACGGGCCGGGGCAGCACGCGGGCCAGCCGCCAACCGGCGACGTAGCCGAACTCGGTGAGGTTCACTCCCGGCCGACCAGTTGCGCCTGCCGGTACACGTGGGCCACCCGCTGCCCGACCGTGAAGATCGACACCGCGGCGAGCAGCCAGAGCGAGATCTCCAGCGCCGGCCCGACGCCGAGGCCGGTGAGCAGCCCCCCGACGCCGACGATCAACAGTCGTTCGGTGCGCTCCGCGACGCCCACGTTGCCGCTCATCCCCAGCCCCTCGGCGCGGGCCTTGACGTAGGAGACCAGCCCGCCGGCGGCCAGGCAGACCAGCGCGGCGGCCACCCCGGAGTGGTTGCCCTCGGTGGCCAGCCAGTAGGCGACCGCGCCGAAGACCGCGCTGTCGGCGACCCGGTCCATCGACGAGTCGAGGAACGCGCCGAAGCGGGTCGAGCCGCCGCTCATCCGGGCCATCGTCCCGTCGAGCATGTCGGTGAGCGCGAAGAGGGTCACGATCAGCGCACCGGCGACCAGGTGACCGCGGGCGCCGAAGCCGAGCGCGCCGACGAGCACGCCGACGGTGCCGGTCACGGTGACCGCGTTGGGGGACACGCCGGCGCGGAGCAGACCGCGCGCGACCGGCTCCACGACGCGGGTCATCCCCGCGCGGGCCGTCTCTTGGAAGATCTTCGCCATGGCGGTCCCACGATAACGGCCGGCACCGGCGGGCGGTACGGCCGGTCGTCCGACCCGCCCGACGGAGCTTGTACCGGGTTGTCCGAGGAGGTGGAATCCGGAGGAAAGTGAGCCAGCTCACCACGTCGCCCGTTGACCGCCGGTCGACCGGCGGACCACCGGAGGATATCGCCGCGGCACCCGCCCGTGCCCGCTTCCCGTCGCGCGCGGCGGTCACCGTCCACCACCGGCTGAGGGAGGTGCGCCGCGATGGCGCAGAGGAACCAGGAGAACGGGTCCACCGGCGGCCCACCGGCGGCGACCACGCCCGACCGGGTGCGCAACGTGGTGCTGGTCGGGCACTCCGGGGCCGGCAAGACGACACTGGTCGAGGCACTGCTCGCGGCCAGCGGCACGATCGACCGGGCCGGCAGCGTCACCGCCGGCACGACCGTCGGCGACCACGACCCCGCCGCGGTACGCCAGCAGCGCTCGGTCGCGCTGTCCTGCGCCCCGCTGGAGCACGCCGGGGTACGGGTCAACCTCCTGGACACCCCCGGGTACGGCGACTTCGTCGGCGAGCTGCGGGCCGGTCTGCGGGCGGCCGACACCGCGCTGTTCGTGGTCTCCGCCGTCGACGGGATGGACGCCACCACCGCCGCCCTCTGGGAGGAGTGCGCCGCGGTGGACCTGCCGCGGGTCGTCGCGGTCGCCCGGCTGGACCACCCGCGCGCCGACGTCGACGAGGCGGTGGCGCTGTGCCAGCGGGTCTTCGGCGACGACGTGCTCCCCCTGCACCTGCCGATGCTCGGCGACGACGGCCAGTCGGTCGCAGGACTGCTGGCGCTGGTCACCCGGCAGGTGCACGACTACTCGGCCGGGCTGCCCGCCGCCGTACGGGAGCCGGATCCGCAGCACCTGCCGGCCATCGCCGAGTCCCGGGGCGAGCTGATCGAGGGGATCATCGCGGAGAGCGAGGACGAGACCCTGATGGACCGCTACCTCGACGGCGTGGAGATCGACACCGAGGTGCTGGTCGGCGACCTGGAGAAGGCGGTCGCCCGGGGTCACCTCTACCCGGTGCTGCCGGTCTGCGCGACCACCGGCGTCGGGCTGGACGTGCTGCTCGACACGCTGGTGTCGGCGTTCCCCCCGCCCCTGGAACGGCCGGTGCCGGCGGTCACCGGGCTGGACGGTTCCCCCCGCCCGCCGCTGACCTGCGACCCGGACGGCCCGTTGGTCGCCGAGGTGGTCCGGACCACCGTCGACCGGCACCTCGGCCGGATCTGCCTGGTGCGGGTCTTCTCCGGCACGCTCCGCCCCGGTCAGCCGGTGCACGTCGCGGGGCACGGGCGGGCCGACCAGGGACGTCCGGACCACGACACCGACGAACGGATCGGGGCCCTCCACCGCCCGCTCGGTGCGGCCCTGCGGGAGGTGGCCGGCTGCGTCGCGGGCGACATCTGCGCGATCACCGGGGTCGGCGGGGCGCACACCGGCGACACCGTGTCGGCGACGGACGAGCCGCTGCTGCTCGCGCCCTGGGAGATGCCGGAGCCGCTGCTGCCGGTGGCGGTCGTGCCCCGGCACCCGGACGACGGGGACGCCCTGACCCGCAGCCTGGACCGGTTGATCGCCGGCGACCCGACGGTGCGGCTGGAGCGCGACCCGCAGACCCACCAGCTGGTGCTCTGGTGCATGGGCGAGGCGCACGCCGACGTGCTGCTCGACCGACTCCGGGCCGACGGGGCGGAGCTGGACACCGAGCCGGTACGGGTGCCACTGCGGGAGACGTTCACACAGGCCGCCGCCGGGCACGGCCGGCACGTCCAGCAGCCCGGCGGGCACGACCAGTAAGCCGTCCGCGACCTCATGGTGGAGCCGCTGCCCCGTGGCGCGGGGGTCGCGTTCATCGACTCCCCCACCCCCACAGCAGCGTCGATCATGAAGTTGCCGTGAGGATTGCGTCGATCATGGAGTTGTGGTGGGTATTTATCCCCCATATGCAACTTATGCGGAGCACCACAACTCCATGATCGACGGGGTGAGGGGCGGCCTGGGGGTGGGATGGGTTCGACGGGGTGGGGCTCGGCGGGGTGGGGCTCGGCGGGGAAGCGGGTGGGTTGGGCTCGGGGGTTGGGGTGAGGCTGGGGCTCGGGGTGAGGCTGGCGGGAAAGTGGGGTGGGTTGGCTCGGGATGGGTTGGGCTCGGGATGGGTTGGGCTCGGGATGGGATGGGGCTCGGGATGGGATGGGGCTCGGGATGGGTTGGGCTCGGGGTGTGGGGCTGGAGGGTTGGGTTTGGGGGTTAGGGGCGGGCGGCGGGGATGGGGGGGAGCGGCCAGTGCGGCCGGTCGGCGTCGCGCAGCGCGGCCGTCCGTAGTGCGGCGAGTCCCCGTTCCACCTCGGCGAAGTGGTCCGGGGCGAGCGGGCCGAGACGCAGCGCGGCGGCGTTCTCCTCGACCTGGACGACGGTGCGGCAGCCGGGAATCGGCACCGTCCTGCCGCTGCGTGCCCAGATCCAGCCGAGCGCGCCCTGCACCAGGGTCCGTCCGTCGGCGGTGAGCGCACTGCGGACGGCGGTGACCCGGCGCAGCCACTCCGGTGCCGGTCGACCGCCGCGGAACCACTCCAGCCAGCCCGGCGCCCTGCCCCGGATGTCGTCGCGGGGCAGCGTCGAGCCGGCGGTGTACTTGCCGGTGAGCAGCCCCATCCCGAGCGGACCCCGGTTGACGCTGGCCAGGTCGTGCTTGTCGCAGGTGGCCAGCATCACCGGGGCGTCCCGCAGCACGGACAGGCTGTGCTGGATCGCGGTGGCGTGCGGGGCGACCTGGGCGAAACCGGCGGCCCGGTCGGCCCGGTCGGTGCTCCAGCCGTACGCCCGGACCAGACCCTCGGCGACCAGTTCCTCGCAGCCGCCGACCAGCGCTTCCACCCTGGGCAGCGGCAGGTCACCCAGGTGCAGCTGGTAGAGGTCGATCCGGTCGGTGCCCAGTCGACGCAGCGAGTCGACCACAGCCCGCCGCAGGTACGCCGGGGAGGCGTCCTCGCCGGTGGCCTGGCGGGACCGTTCGTCGAAGGTGTACCCCCACTTGGTGGCGATCACCGCCTCGTCCCGGCGACCGGCCAGCGCCCGCCCGAGGATCCGTTCACTGTGCCCCGCGCCGTACGTGTCGGCGGTGTCGAAGAGGGTCACCCCGAGGTCGAGCGCGCGGCGGACGGCCCGTACCGACTCCTCGTCGTCGACCGCGCCCCAGCCCAGCGGCTGGGTTCCCTCGGCCCAGGGGCCACCGATCGCCCAGCACCCCATGCCGAGGGCGCTGACCTCGATGCCGCTGCGACCCAACGTCCGTGTCGTCACTGCCATCGCCGCATCGTGTCACCTTCCGGGCGGGTGGGAGGACGAAGCTGACGGATCGTGCCCGCTCGACCACATGCGACATTGCCACCGTGGCTCCCGGACGCCGCCCGCACCGGCGTCCGGCCTCCCGGTGGACCGTCGGCGGACCCGTCCGGCCTACCCGGGGCCGGCTGGCCGGCGATCCCCGGCGTGCCGGCCGGCCGTCGCCCCGACGGCGGCGATCGGCCGTCGCCCCGGTAACCCGACGACCAACGATCGGTCGTCGCCACGGCACCCCGACGGCAATAGTCGACCGTCGCCCCGGCAACCCGACGACGACCGGTCGACCGTCGCCCCGACGGCAACAGTCGGTCGTCGCCCTGGCACCCCGACGGCAACGGTCACCCCGGCAACCCCACGGCAACGGTCGACCGTCGCCCCGGCACCCTGACGACGACGGTCGGTGCGGCGGGTCAGCGCGGCAGGGCACGCGCCAGCGGCAGCGGGGTCGGCTGGCCGGGCCAGACGCCGGTCAGCGTCGCCCCGGCGGACCCGTCGGCGGGTGCCCCCTTGCCGAACAGCCCGTCGCCGGACAGCCGGCGCGCGACGACCAGGTCGACGGTGTCGGCGACGATCCGGGTCGGCTCACCGTCGGTCACCTGGCGTACCCCGCCGACGGCCGGGACCGCGACGTCGCCCTGGACGGCCACCGTCATCGACGGCTCACGGACCTCCCGTACACCGTTGACCTCGAAGTACTCCTCGGCCTGCCCGACGCCGGTCCCGATCGCGGCGGCCAGGGCGGCGGCGTAGACCGGGTCACCGCAGGCGTCGTAGACCCAGCGGGGGCCGAGCACCGAGTGCCGGGTGGTGCCGACCAGCCATTCGTCGGCACCGGCCAGCGGGGCGTCCCGGTAGGTCAACGGCACCTGGTACACCGGCCCGGCCCCGACCCGGACCAGCATCGTCTCGATGCCCACCGCCCCGGCCGGGTCGTCGAACCGGTAGCTGGCCACCCGGGCCGGCTCGCCGTCGACCGGTGCCGGGTACCACGGTCGGCCGGGCAGCCAGGTGGCGAGGAGTTCGAGTTTGCCGGGGCGGATCTCCGCCCGGTGCAGCAGCGCCATGATCACATCCTAGGTCCGTCCCGACCGGTCAGGACGGCCAGACCCGGGCGAGCAGTTCGCGGGTGTCGAAGAGCAGTTGCGGCAGCACCTTCGTCCGGCCGATCACCGGCATGAAGTTGACGTCTCCGCCCCACCGGGGCACCACGTGCTGGTGCAGGTGGGCGGCGATACCGGCGCCGGCCACCCCGCCCTGGTTCATCCCCAGGTTGAACCCGTGCGCGCTGCTGACCTGCCGGACCACCCGCATCGCGGTCTGGGTGAACGTCGCCAGCTCCACCGTCTCGGCCGGGTCGAGGTCGGTGTAGTCGGCCACGTGCCGGTAGGGGCAGACCAGCAGGTGCCCCGGGTTGTACGGGTAGAGGTTGAGCACCGCGAAGACGTGCACGCCCCGGGCCACCACCAGGCTCCGGTCGGTCGGCAGCCCGGGGGCCAGGCAGAACGGGCAGCCGGCGGGCTTCTCGTAGCCGCCCTCGGGCCGGTCCTCCCCGGAGATGTAGGTCAGCCGGTGCGGGGTCCAGAGCCGGTCGAGCCCGTCGGCCAGGCCCTCGTCCGCCGGGCCGTGGTCGGTGTCGCCGTCGAGGTGCCGCTCCGCCCCAGTCACGCCATTGATCCTACGGTCCCCGCGACACCCGGGCACCGGCCCGCCGGGCGGGCCGGTGCCGGGCCGGGTCAGCTACCGGCCGACGGTCCGGCGTTGGTCCGCGAGGACACCACGTCGAGCACGTGGCCGACCGCCTCGGCGACCGGCACCCCGTTGCGCTGGGAGCCGTCGCGGTAGCGGAACGAGACGGTGCCGGCGGCCACGTCGTCGTCCCCGGCGATCACCATGAACGGGATCTTCTGCTGCTGGGCGGTGCGGATCTTCTTCTGCATCCGGTCGTCACCGGCGTCGACCTGCGCCCGGATACCCTCGGCGCGCAGCGCGGCGACGAAGCCGTGCAGGTAGTCGGTGTGGTCCTCGCGGATCGGGATGCCGACCACCTGCACCGGGGCCAGCCAGGCCGGGAAGGCCCCGGCGTAGTGCTCGGTGAGCACCCCGAAGAACCGCTCGATCGAGCCGAACAGCGCCCGGTGGATCATCACCGGCCGCTGCCGGCTGCCGTCGGCCGCCTGGTACTCCAGGCCGAACCGCTCGGGCAGGTTGAAGTCGACCTGGATGGTGGACATCTGCCAGGTCCGGCCGATGGCGTCCTTGGCCTGTACGGAGATCTTCGGCCCGTAGAACGCCGCGCCACCCGGGTCGGGCACCAGGGTCAGGCCCGACTCCTGCGCGGCCGAGCGCAGCGCCTCGGTGGCCCGCTCCCAGTTCTCGTCGGTGCCGACCGACTTGTCGGGGTTGCGGGTGGACAGCTCCAGGTAGAAGTCGTCTAGGCCGTAGTCGCGCAGCAGCTCCAGGACGAAGGCGAGCAGCGACTTCAGCTCGCCGGCCATCTGCTCCTCGGTGCAGAAGATGTGCGCGTCGTCCTGGGTCATGCCCCGGACCCGGGTCAGCCCGTGCACCACGCCCGACTTCTCGTACCGGTAGACCGTGCCGAACTCGAACATCCGCAGCGGCAGCTCCCGGTAGGAGCGGCCCCGGGACCGGAAGATCAGGTCGTGCATCGGGCAGTTCATCGGCTTGAGGTAGTAGTTCGCCCCCTCCACCTCCATGGGGGGGAACATCCCGTCGGCGTACCAGTCGAGGTGCCCGGAGACCTCGTACAGGTGGCCCTTGGTGATGTGCGGGGTGTTGACGAACGCGTACCCGGCCTGCTCGTGCTTGATCCGGGAGTAGTTCTCCATCTCCCGGCGGATGATGCCGCCCTTGGGGTGGAAGACCGCCAGGCCGGAGCCCAGCTCGTCGGGGAAGCTGAACAGGTCGAGGTCGACACCGAGCTTGCGGTGGTCGCGCCGGGCGGCCTCCTCCAGCAGCCTCAGGTACGCCTTCAGCTCGTCACGGGTCGGCCAGGCGGTGCCGTAGACCCGCTGGAGCTGGGGGTTCTTCTCCGACCCCCGCCAGTAGGCGGCGGCCGAGCGCATCAGCTTGAACGCGCCGATCAGCCGGGTGTTCGGCAGGTGCGGACCCCGGCACAGGTCCGACCAGCAGACCTTGTCCTCGCCGGCGGCGAGGTTGTCGTAGATGGTCAGCTCGCCGCCGCCCACCTCCATCACCTCGCTGGTGTCCAGCCCCTCGCCCTTGACGTCGATCAGTTCGAGCTTGAACGGCTCGGCGGCCAGCTCGGCCTTCGCCTCGTCCAGGCTGGCGAAGCGGCGACGACGGAACCGCTGGCCCGACTTGACGATCTCCTGCATCCGCTTTTCCAGCTTGGCCAGGTCGTCGGGCTGGAACGGCTTGTCGACGGCGAAGTCGTAGTAGAAGCCGTTCTCGATCGGCGGGCCGATGCCGAGCTTGGCCTCGGGGAAGACGTCCTGCACGGCCTGGGCGAGCACGTGCGCGGTGGAGTGCCGCAGCACGTCGAGCCCGTCCGGCGAGTCGAGGCTGACCGGCTCGACGACGGTCTCTTCGGCGGGGGTCCAGTCCAGGTCACGGAGCTGGCCCTGCGGGTCGCGGACCACCACGACCGCCTTCGGGCCGGCGGCGGGCAGCCCGGCCGCGGCCACCGCGTCGGCCGCCGTCGTCCCGGCGGCCACGACGACGGGGTCGGCCACGACGGGGGTACGGGGTGCGGACACGGTGACTCCTCAACGGCAGACGGCACGGATGGGCCGGGCGTGCCGGCCCCTTCGATGCTATCGGTCCCCCGGTTCCGCCCGGTCGCCGGGAAAGGATGCCCCCACCGGGTCGTCGGCGCCCCGCGCGTTGAACCTTTTCGGCCCGCCGTCCGAACTACCAGGTGTGGCCGGAGCCGGTGTCGGCCACGGCGAGACGGATGGGGGCGGAAGATGGCGACGACCCGTGGTGACGCCCGGCGGCGTCGGAGCGTACTGGTGCTGGCGGCGGTGGCGGCCGGGGTGTTCGGTGCCCCGGGCGCGGCGCTGGCGGACGGGGTGACGTCCAGCCCGAGCCAGGCGGTGCAGGGCGACGCGGTGGAGTTGACGTTCGTGGTGCCCGAGGAGCGGGCCGGCGCCCGCACCGAGAAGATCGAGTTCCGGCTACCGGAGGACGCCCCGGTCGGCGAGGTCTACCCGCTGTCGGTGGACGGCTGGGCACCCCTGATCACCTCCCGCGAGCTGGCCGCGCCGGTGGCCGGCATCCACGCGCCCTCGGTGAGCACGGTGACCTCGGCGGTGGTCTGGACCCGGGGGGCGGGGCCGGCGGTGCCCGGTCCGGCCCGGCTCTCGGTGGCCATGGGTCCGCTGCCGCAGCTCGACCGGATGACCTTCGAGGTGGTGCAGACGTACTCGGACGGCACCGTGGTGCGCTGGGCCGACCCGGCCGGCGGCGGCCACCCCGCTCCGACGCTGACGCTGGTGCCGCCCGCCCCGGGTGCCGCCACCGGTGGGCACCACGGTGGCGCGGCCGACGCGACGGACGCCCAGGCCGCCCCGGACGCCGCCGCACCGGCGGGCGACGACGGGGACGGTGGACCCAGCGCGGATCTGCTGCTCGGTGGCGGCCTGCTGGTCGGGTTGGGTGGCGGCGCGGCGATCGGCTGGGTGGCGAGCCGCTCCCGCCGTCGGGCCGCCGCCGACGCGCAGCCCGACGGGGACGACGAGGCGACGCCGGACGCCGGCTCCGCCCCGGTCGACCGGGGCTGGCGGCTCGACGGGCACGCCCCGGCCGAGGCCGCCGACACCGCCCCCGAGCGGGTCGCGGCACGCTGAACGCCAGGCGGCACGCTGAACGCCGGGCGGCTGACGGCACGCTGAACGCCGGGCGGCTGACGGCACGCTGAGCGCCGGCCGGTCGCGGCACACCGGGCGGCTGACGGCGGGCTGAACGCGGACCGGGCGACCTCAACCGGGCGACCTCAGTCCAGCCAGTCGGGCAGCGCCTCCCGGGCGGCCACCCAGTCGTCGGGCACCCCGCCTAGGGTGCCGGTCCCGGTGTGTCCACCGACGATTCCACCGACGATCGCGGCGGTGGTGTCGACGTCTCCGCCCGCCTCGACGCAGGCCCGGATGGCGGCCGGGTAGTCGGCCAGGTGGGTGGCGGCCACCCAGAGGGTGAAGGCGACGGTGTCCTGGGCGGTCACCCGGGATCCGTTGCCCAGCGCCGCGACGACCTCGTCGAGGGGGCGGCCGAGCAGGCCGATCGCCCCGCGTACCCGCCGGTGCACCTCGGCGGCCGGGTCGACCGCCCCGGCGACGGTGGCGAGCAGCCGGGTCGGGTCGGGACGGTGCTCCCCCTCCAGCCGGCTCCGGGCGGCGAGCGAGGCGGCGACGGCCACCGCGACCGCGCCCGCGATCCCCTCCGGGTGGGCGTGGGTGACCTCGGCGCAGGCGCGCGCCCGGGTGGCCGCGCGGGCGGTCGAGTCGGCGTACCAGGCGCCGAGCGGGGCGATCCGCATGGCGGCGCCGTTGCCGCAGGAGCCCTGGCCGTCGAAGGCCGACGCGGCGGCCACCGGCCACGGGGTGCCGGTGCGGATCAACCGCAGGATCGTCACCGCACCCGGTCCGTAGCCCCGGTAGGGCTCGGCCCGGGTGGCGAAGGCCAGGGCCAGCCGGTCGGGGTCGATGTCCCCGTGGGTGGCGAGTTCGGCCAGCACCGAGCAGGCCATCTCGGTGTCGTCGGTCCACTGCCAGGGCGGCGGGGGCAGCCGGCCGGCCGCGAGGTCGGCGGGTCGCCGCCCCGGGACGAAGAACTGGGAACCGAGGGCGTCGCCGACGGACAGCCCGGCCAGGCTGTCCCGGGCCAGCGCCAGCCGCGCGTCGGGAAAGAGGGTGAACGACATCGTCGTACCATTTTGCCCGGTTCGCGGGTCCGTCGCAACGCGCCCGACTTGCCACGGGCAGTACGGTGCTGACGTGGCCACCGTGCTCCTGGTCGAAGACGACCACGTCGTCCGGGGCGCGATGCTGCGCTCGCTCAGCGAACGGGGGCACGCGGTGCACGCGGTCGGCACAGCCCTGGACGCGCTGCGCCGGGTCGCCGCCGAGACCCCCGATCTGGTCGTGCTCGACCTGGGCCTGCCCGACCTGGACGGCTCGGACGCGCTCCGGATGCTGCGCGGCATCACCGACGTGCCGATCATCATCGCCACCGCCCGCGACGACGAGCAGTCGGTGGTCCGGCTGTTGCGGGCCGGCGCCGACGACTACATGGTCAAGCCGTTCACCGGCGCGCACCTGGACGCCCGGATCACCACCGTGCTGCGCCGGGTCGGCCGGGCGAGCCGCACCGTGGCCCCGGCGGTGCACACCGTCGGCGGCCTGCGGGTCGACGTGGGCGAACGCAGCGCGGTGCTCGACGGGGAGCCGATGGCGCTCACCCGCAAGGAATTCGACCTGCTGGCGTACCTGGCCGCACGACCTGGCCGGGTGGTGTCCCGGCGGGAGCTCTTGGAGGAGGTATGGCGCCAGCCGTCGGTCGGCGAGGACCAGACCATCGACGTCCACCTGTACTGGCTACGGCGAAAGATGGGCGAGTCCGCGGCGAAGCCGCGCTACCTGCGCACCGTGCGGGGGGTGGGGTTCCGGCTGGTGGCCCCCGACTGAGGCCGACGCTGGCCGCCCTGACGGCCGGCATGTGCGCGCTGGTCGCGCTGGCCTTCCTGGTGCCGCTCGGGCTGGGCCTGCGCGGTGAGGTGCGCAGCGAGGCGTTGGCCGACGCGGCACGGCGTGGGGCGATGGTCACCGGCGCGCTCGCCGTCAGCACCGAGCCGGCCGCGGTCCGCCGCGCGGTCGAGGCCACCGGGGACGATCCGGCGACCCGGCCCGTGGTGCACGGCCTGGCCGGGGAGCAGCCCGCCGGTCGGGCCCCGGCCGCCGACCTGGAGCGGGCGCGGGCCGAGGAACGGTCGCGGGTCGTCGACGTCGACGGCGGGCTGGTACGGCTCGACCCGGTGGTGCTCGACGGCACGGTCGCCGTGGTCGAGGTCTTCGTGCCCGCCGACGTCCTCGACGAGGGCGCGGGCGACACCTGGCTGCTGCTCGCCGGGGTGGCCGTGACGCTGGTCGGCGCGGCGGTGGTCGTGGTGGACCGGTTCGCCGCCCGGGCGGTCGACGCCACCCGGGGCCTGGTCCGGGCCGCGCTCGCCGTCGGCGACGGCGACCTGGGGGTACGGGTCGACCCGAGCGGTCCGCGTGAGCTGGCCGAGGCCGGCTACGCGTTCAACCGGATGGCCGACCGGCTGGTCGCCGCCCGCACCGACGAGCGGGAGCTGGTGGCGGACCTGTCCCATCGGCTGCGTACCCCGTTGACGGTGCTGCGGTTGGACGCCGAGGGGCTCGACTCCGACGACACCAGCGTCGGCTCGTTCAGCCCGGCGGAGCTGGACCGGCGGCGGACGATCCGGCGCATCCGGCAGGCGATCGTCACCCTGGAGGGCGAGATCGACGTGCTGATCAAGACGACCCGCAAGGCGGTGGCGCACGAGGCCGGGCCGGCCGAGTGCGACGTCAGCGAGGTGGTCCGGGACCGGATGGTGTTCTGGGCCGCGCTGGCCGGCGACCAGAACCGCCCGCACCGGGTCAGCGGCGCGCAGTTGCGGATTCCGGTGCCGGTGCCCCGGGCCGAGCTGGCCGCCGCCCTGGACGCGGTGATCGGCAACGTCTTCCGTTACACCCCGCAGGGCACCGCGTTCGAGGTGGCCGTCTCCCGTCGGGACGGGTACGTGGCGATCCGGATCGACGACGCCGGGCCGGGCATCGCGAATCCGGACCGGGCGTTGCGGCGCGGCAGCAGCGACCAGGGCTCGACCGGGTTGGGGCTGGACATCGCCCGGCGGGTGGCGTTGCAGGCCAACGGCTCGGTGAGCCTGGACCGGGCACGGCTGGGCGGGGCGAGCGTGGTGATGCTGCTCGCCGATCCGCAGGCGACTCCCCGGCAGGTCAACCGGTTCGGGCTGGTGGGCCGGATGGCGCGGGAGGCGCGGGAGCAGAAGGGTGGGGGCCGCCGGTGGCCCCGGCAGCGCCCCACCGACGGCTGACCGTCGGCCCTGACTGTGCTGCGGTACAAGGTTTCCTTAGATCCGGATTAACGACGGCGACGCGGGGCGCGCGGACTGTCAGGATGGTGACCGAACCCATCAGTCCACCGGCCTGTCGCCCCTGACACCCACCGGCCGGTGGATCAGTACGCGCGGCGGGGGCACGGTCCCCCACACCAGTCCCCGCCGCGCGTACCACCTCTCCCGTGGTTCAGCGGCCCGCCACGAAGGCGTCGATCTCGGCGATGATCCGGGCCTGCCCCGCGGGGTCGAGGAACGAGGCGGAGACCGCCTCCCGGGCCAGTGCCGCGAGCTGGTCGGGACCGGCGTCGAGCAGCCGGGCGGCGACCGCGTACTCGTCGTTGAGGGTGGTGCCGAACATCGGCGGGTCGTCGGAGTTGATCGTCACCCGGACACCCGCGTCGACCAGGTGCCGCAGCGGGTGCTCCTCGATCCGGGCGACCGCCCGGGTCCGCACGTTGGAGGTCGGGCAGACCTCCAACGGGATGCGCCGCTCGGCCAGGTGGGCGAGCAGTTCCGGGTCCTGCGCGGCGGAGATGCCGTGGCCGATCCGCTCGGCGCCCAGCTCGCGCAGGGCGTCCCAGACGGTCTGCGGGCCGGTGGTCTCCCCGGCGTGCGGCACGGACCGCAGCCCGGCGGCCCGCGCCCGGTCGAAGTACGGCTTGAACTGCGGCCGGGGCACCCCGATCTCGGGGCCACCGAGGCCGAAGGCGACCAGCCCGTCGGGGCGCTCGTCGAGGCTGATCCGCAGGGTCTCCTCGGCGGCCGGCAGACCGGCCTCGCCGGGGATGTCGAAGCACCAGCGCAGCGCGATGCCGAAGTCGGCCTCGGCCCGTCGGCGGGCGTCCTCGATGGCCTCGCAGAACGCCGGGGCGGGGATGCCCCGGCGCACGTGCGAGTAGGGGGTGACGGTCAGCTCGGCGTACCGCACCTGCTGGCGGGCCAGCTCCCGGGCCACCTCGTGGGTGAGCAGCCAGACGTCGTCGGGGTCGCGGACCAGGTCCACGACGCTGAGGTAGACCTCGATGAAGTGGGCGAAGTCGCGGAACGCGAAGTAGTCGGCGAGCGCCTCCGGGTCCGCCGGCACGGGGCTGCGTCCCTCGTGCCGGGCGGCCAGCTCGGCGACGATCCGGGGGGACGCGGAGCCCACGTGGTGCACGTGCAGCTCCACCTTGGGCAGTTCGGCGATGAAGGCGGACAGGTCGGTCACTGCTTCTCCTCTGCACGGGCACCCGTACGGGCGACCACGAAGATCCGACGGAACGGGAAGTACACCTGACCATGCCGTACCGGGTACGCGCGGGCCAGCCGGGTGCCCAGCGCGGCGCGGAAGTCGGCGTAGCCGGTGTCGTCCAGCACCGCCCGGACGGGCCGCAGGGCGGTGCCGTCCAGCCAGCTCAGCACGGGGTGTTCGGCGGCGGCGGGCAGCCGGTGCAGGTAGGTGGTCTCCCAGGCGTCCACGGCGCAGCCGGCGGCGGCCAGCGACGTGGCGTACCCGACCGGGTCGTCGACCGGGGCCTCGCGCAGCAACGGCCGGACGGTGTCCGCCCAACGGGGGCCGGCGGCGACCGCCCGCAGCGCCCGGTGGGCGGGCGCGTCGAAGTTGCCGGGCACCTGGAACGCCAGCCACCCGCCGGCCGGCAGTTCGCCGGCCCAGCGGCGCAGCAGGTTCGGGTGGTCGGGCACCCACTGGAGCACCGCGTTGGCGACCAGCACGTCCACGTCACCGGCGGGGTGCCAGGCGGCGACGTCACCGAGGGTGAAGTCGACCGGGGTGTCGAGCGCCCGCGCCCGGTCGATCATCTCCGGAGAGGAGTCGATCCCGGTGGTCCGGGCGGTCGGCCAGCGCCGGGCGAGGGTGGCGGTCAGGGTGCCCGGCCCGCAGCCGAGGTCGACCACCGCGCGGGGCCGGTCGGCGTCGACCCGGGCGAGCAGGTCGTGGAAGGGGCGGGACCGCTCGTCGTCGTAGCGGAGGTAACTGGCCGGATCCCACATGCGCGACTCCCAAGACGTACGTACGGTTTGGTGAGACCATACGGCCCGCGCTGCGGCCCGACAACCAGGTCACTAGGCTCGACGACATGGAACAACGCAGCTTCGACCGGCTCGGCCGGCAGGTGGGTGTGGTCGGTCTCGGGGCCTGGCAGCTCGGCGCGGACTGGGGTCAGGTCAGCGAGGACGACGCCCTGGCCGTCCTCGACGCCGCCGTGGAGGACGGCGTCACCTTCCTCGACACCGCCGACGTCTACGGCGACGGCCGCAGCGAGCAGCTGATCGGGCGGTTCCTGCGGGACAACCCCGGGCACGGGCTCACCGTCGCCACCAAGATGGGCCGCCGGGTGCCACAGACGCCGCAGGCGTACACCCTGGACAACTTCCGGGCCTGGACCGACCGGTCCCGGGCCAACCTCGGCGTGGACACCCTCGACCTGGTGCAGCTGCACTGCCCGCCGACCGAGGTCTTCGCCGACGACCGGGTCTTCGACGGCCTCGACACCCTGGTCGCCGAGAAGCGGATCGCCGGCTACGGCGTGAGCGTGGAGACCTGCGACCAGGCGCTCACCGCGATCGCCCGGCCGGGCGTGGCCAGCGTGCAGATCATCCTGAACGCGGTCCGGCTCAAGCCGCTCGACGAGGTGCTGCCGGCCGCCGCCGCGGCCGGGGTCGGGATCATCGCCCGGGTGCCGCTGGCCAGCGGGCTGCTCTCCGGCCGGTACGACGAGCACACCACCTTCGCCGCCGACGACCACCGCACCTACAACCGGCACGGGGAGAGCTTCGACGTCGGCGAGACCTTCTCCGGCGTCGACTACGACCTCGGGCTGACCGTGGTACGTCGACTCGCCCCGCTGGTCGGCGACGGGCGCACGATGGCCCAGTTCGCCCTGCGGTGGATCATCGACCAGCCCGGTGTCACCGTGGTCATCCCCGGTGCCCGCAACCCGGAGCAGGCCCGGGGCAACGCCGCCGCGGCCGGCTCCCCGGCGCTGACGACGGCCGAGCTGGACACCGTCCGGTCGGTCTACGACGAGCTGGTCCGGCCCCGGGTGCACGACCGGTGGTGAGCCACGCCGGTCGGGTCGTCGCCCCGGCGCGGGCCGGCCGGCATCCTGGTGAACGGGCCGGATCGACCGGCCCGCGGAGGGAGGACCGGTGAGAGGTTGGCTCACCCTCACCCTGGGCCTGCTGGCCGTGGTGGTCGGCGCCGTCTGGACGGTGCAGGGCCTCGGCTACGTCGGCGGCAGCGTGATGACCGACGAACGGCTCTGGGCCGTCGTGGGGCCGCTGGTGGTGCTGGCCGGGCTGGTGCTGCTCTGGCGCGGCCTGCGCTCCCGTCGCCTGCCCTGACCGGGGACGACGACCGATGCGGAAAGCCCCGCGTCCGGTGAGGGACACGGGGCTTCTCGTCGATCCGGCTGGCCGGATCACCCGGGCCGGCAGCGCCGACCGGCTCACTCAGAGGGGGCGGACCTGCTCGGCCTGCGGACCCTTCTGACCCTGGGCGATCTCGAACTCCACCCGCTGGTTCTCCTCCAGCGAGCGGTAGCCGCTGGACTGGATGGCCGAGAAGTGGACGAACACGTCAGCACCCCCGCCGTCGACGGTGATGAAGCCGAAGCCCTTGTCAGCGTTGAACCACTTCACGGTTCCCTGCGCCATGTGTATCTCCTTCTAAAACTGGCGGCCGAGCACGCCGTGCGGCCGATTGGCCGTTTCGAGCAGCGATGGTCACGGGCGGCCCCCGGAGCGGGAGACTGCTCGCCACCAACGCCGTCTCGCAACAGCGGGATCAGCAAACCACGTACCCAAAAACTCTGCACAGCCTAATCGACGAAATTCTCCGACATGTGACCTGACGGATGCCCGACGATCACTGGCCGGATCGCCACCACTGTGCAGAAGGCCCCCCGTCCGTCGGTACGGACGGGGGGCCGTGGCCGCCGTCGTCGCCGGTCGGCACCCGGTCGTGGCTGGTCGCCGGGGGTGCCGTGCCGGTAACGGTCAGTCGGGCCAGCGCCCGGTCAGCCGCCGTACGCCGACCGCGCCACCCCGGTCCACCGCGGCGCGGACGACCGAGAAAATCGCCCCCTGCAACGCCGCCGCCGCGAGAATCTCGCCCCAACGGCGGTCCTCGTCGGTGGGGTTGGGCGCTTCACCGTCGCCGGCGGTCGCCTTCCAGACCTGCCGGAAGATCGCCCCCGCGAGCGTGCCCGCGGCCAGCCCCAGCAGCACCCCGACCGGCTTGTACGCGGTCCTGCCGATCCCCTTGCTCACCTGCGCCTCCCCCGAACGATCAACAGCACCACCACCACGGCCAGCGCGCCGGCCGCCACCGTCGCCCACGGCACCGGGTTGCTCCGGACCGCGACCCCCGTGTCGTACGCCTGCGCCCGTGCGACGTCGGCGCCCTGCGCCGCCTGGCTGCGTACCCGGGCCACGGTCAGGGCGGCCTGCTCGCGCACCCGCTCCCTCGCCTGCTCGGCGGAGTCCTTCAGCCGGGCCTTGACGTCGGCCTTGGCGGCCAGCAGTTCCATGGTCTCGCCCAGCTCGGACCGGGTCCGCCGGATCTCCTCGCGCAGCGCCTCGGTGTCACCGCTGCCGTTACCGTTGCTGCCTGTCGTGCCCGTCATGCCCGTCCCCTGTCCTTCACCGCGGTGGCGACGGTGTCCACGTCCGCGCGGACGCTGCGGACCGTCGCCTCCGGCACCGGGGGAACCGCATGGCTGACCTGCTTCTTCCCGATCAGGGCGAGCACCCCGGCGGCGAGGAAGAGCACCACCGCCACGATCAGCGCCGCCGCCCAGGCGGGCAACACCAGGGCCAGCAGCAGGATCGCGGCGGTGACCAACGCACCGAGCCCGTACAGGGCCAGCGCCCCGCCCCCGCCGAACAGACCGATCCCGATCCCGGCGTGCTTGCCCTTCTGGGTCAGTTCCACCCTGGCCAGGGCCAGCTCGTCCCGGATCAGGCGGGAGACCTGTTCGGTGGCCCGCTGCACCAACTCGGCGGTGGACGGCTCGCTCCCGGTCCGGGACGTGCGGTGGTTCGCGACGTCAGCCATGCTGTCCTCCTTTCGTCATCACCGCGCTGTATGCCCGGAGCCGCCGTCCGTCAATCCTGCGCACGGTGACCAACCACATCTGACCCCAGCCGGGGCCGGAACGTCCGGCGAAACGCGGAAGCGGGCACGACGGAGCCCCCGCGGTGCGGACCGCGGGGGCTCCGGAGGCGGCCCGGCCCCGAGGCCGACGGCCGTGCGGGACGACAGGACGACAGGACGCGGGACGGCGGGACGCGGGACGACGCCAGCGTGCGGGACGGACCCCGCCGGGCCGGCTCAGCGCCGGGCGTCGGCCCCGTTCTCGGCTCCGACCAGGGGGTCACCCCGGACCTCGGTGTCCGGGCCGACGAAGGCCTCGCTGCGGGCGTCGCCGTCGTGACTGCCACCGAAGACCCGGGCGTCGTCGGGCACGTCGCCGTCGGACCGGCGGCGGGCCGGCCGGCGCGGCTGCGCCCACTGCCAGGGCAGGCTGCCGGAGGAGTCGCCCAACTCGGTCCGGGTCCGGGGCAGCGCGGTGGGCCGCTGGTCGCGGACCCAGCCGACCAGGTGCTCCCGCACCAGGCAGCGCAGGTCCCACAGGCTGCCGGCGTCGGCGGCGCTGACCAGGGCGCGCACCGTGATCGCGCCGCCGGTGGCATTGGTGACCTGGAGCACGCAGACCCGGCCGTCCCACAGCTCGGTGCCCTCGACCAGCCGGCGCAGCTCCTCCCGCATCGACTGCACCGGGATCGACCAGTCGAGCTCGAACTCGGCCGTGCCGAGCACCGCCGCCTCGGTCCGGGTCCAGTTCTGGAACGGGGTGCTGGTGAAGTACGAGGTGGGCAGGATCAGCCGCCGGTCGTCCCAGATCTGGACCACCACGTAGCTGAGCGTCAACTCCTCGATCCGGCCCCACTCCCCCTCGACCACCACCACGTCGTCGAGGCGGACGGCGTCGCTGAAGGCGAGCTGGAGGCCGGCGATGACGTTGCCGAGCAGGCTCTGCGCGGCCAGCGCGGCGACCACACCGACCACACCGGCGCTGGTGAGCACCCCGGCGCCGATGCCGCGTACCGCCGGGAAGGTCATCAGCATCACGCCGACGGCGAGCACCACGATCACCACGATGGTCAGCCGGCGCAGCAGCACCACCTGGGTGCGTACCCGCCGGGCGTGCCGGTTGTTCGGCACGTCCACCCGCAGGAACCGGGCCAGCGCGGTGTCCTCCGCCACCACCAGCAGCGCGGCCACCAGCCAGGCCACCGCGGCGACCACGCCGAGCACCAGGATGTGCAGCACCGCCTGCCGCCACCCGGTGCCGACGGCGTAGCCGGTGGTCCACCGCACCGCGAACTGCACGGCCACCACCGTGCCGGCGACCTGCAACGGCCGGTGGACGTGTTCGGTCAGTTCGGTCATCAGGTGGGACCGGCGGCCGAGCCGCCGGATCAGCCGGTGCGCCACCTCGACGAGCAGCAACGCGATCGCCGCCGCGGTGGCCGCGGCGGCGATCGTCTCGAGGTAGTCCTGCACGTGGTTGTCTCCTTCCGGCCGGGCTGATCGCATTCGGGCAAAGGCCCAATGGTGCCCGGCGTTTCCGGTATCGACCAGGCTCAGATCTTGCGGAACCGGGACTGGAAGAAGCAGTAGACCCCGAACGCGGCGATGCCGAGCGCCATCAGCGCCAGGATGAACGGCCCGTACGGCTGGTCGCGCAGGGTACGCAGCGCGGCGTCCAGACCACGCGCCTTCTCCGGGTCGTAGTTGATCGCGGCGACCACGATCAGCAGGCCGGCGACCGCGAACACCGCGCCCCGGGCGATGTAGCCGGCCATGCCGAGCCGGCGGACCGTCTGCCGGGTCTTGCCGTTCATCTCGTTGGTCTTCAGGTTCCGCTCGAACTTCTTCTTGTAGCCGTAGATCATCATGCCGATGCCGACGGCGGCGAGCACCAGGCCGGCGAGCCCGACCAGCCAGCGACCGCCGCTGGAGGCCATCAGCTTCTCGCTGAACTGCTCCTGCTGGTCGGCGCTGTTGGAGCTGGCGTCCTGGACCACCTGGATCGAGGTCCAGGCGAGCCAGAGGAAGACGACGGTACGGACGCCCGAGGCGATCCGTTCGAAGAGACGTTCCTTGCCGCGCTTGGCGTGGTGGCCGACGGCGGCCTCCAGCGCCTGCCAGATGGCCATCGCGATCAGGCCGACGGCGATCGCGATCAGCAGGAACTTGCCCATCGGCTGGGCGCCCAGGGCGCGCAGGGCGCCGTTCTGGTTGCCCTCCTCGCCGGAGTTGGAGAAGGCGATCTGGAGGATGACCCAGGCGAAGAGCAGGTGCACGATCCCGTAGCCGATGAAACCGGCCCGGGCGAGGAGTTCCAGCCAGCGGCTGTCCGCGGTGCGGGCGGCGGTGGCTTCGGCGTTCCGGGTGAGTGGCATGGCGGCACAATCTCCGCTTGCGAAGATTCTCAAACGTGCCCCGCCACCGCTGTGCGCGGTCAGCCGCCCGCGTTGCGCGCCACCCGGATCTGCACCTGCTGGTCGGTCACGCTGTCCAGGGTCACCGCGAAGCCGCCCACCTCGGCCGCCTGCTGGCCGATGGTGAGCGAGAGCTGCTCTCCGGCGACCTCGACGGTCACCTGGTCACCCTGCGCGCCGATCAACTTCGCCTCCACCCCCAGGATGGAGGCACTGGCGTCGACACCCCGGTCGAAGGTGACCGTGCAGGCGTCCAGCCCGCAGTCGGTGTCGGCGCCGTCCGAGCTGCATCCGGCCAGCACGGCCACGCCGAGTGCCAGGCCGGCGAGCAGGCCGGCGGTCCGACGGAGGGGGGTGGGGGTGGTGGCGCTTCGCTTCGTCACCCCACCAAGGGTACGAGACGCGGCCCACCGCGCCATCCGGGTGGATCTCCGCAGGCCGGTCGGGGCGGGCTAGGGTCCGTGCCATGCCGTTCGACATCACCCGGACCCGGGCCGCGTACCCCGCGCTCGCCGAGGGTTTCGCCCACTTCGACGGTGCCGGCGGCACCCAGACCCCGCAGGCGGTGATCGACGCGGTGGCCGACGCGATGCGGACCGCCGTCGGCAACCGCAGCACCGCCTCCGTGCCCGGCCGACGCTCGCTGGAGCTGGTGGCGGCCGCCCGCGACGCGGTGGCCGACCTGCTGGGCGCGGCGCCGGCCGGGGTGGTGCTCGGGTCGAGCGCCACGACGCTGACGTACACCCTGGCCCGCACGCTCGGCGGCACCTGGCGTCCGGGTGACGAGGTGGTGGTCTCCCGGCTCGACCACGACGCCAACGTACGACCCTGGGTGCAGGCGGCCGAGGCGGCGGGGGCCACCGTGCGCTGGGCCGGGTTCGACCCGGCCACCGGGGAGCTGCCCGCCGACCAGTACGCCGCCCTGGTCGGTGACCGGACCCGGCTGGTGGCGGTGACGGCCGGCAGCAACGCCACCGGCACCATGCCGGACGTGGCGGCCATCGCCGCCACCGCGCACGCCGTCGGCGCACTGGTCTGTGTGGACGGGGTGCACTCGGTGCCGCACGGTCCGACCGACCTCGCCACCTCGGGCGCGGACTTCCTGGTCACCAGCGCCTACAAGTGGTCCGGCCCGCACCTGGCGGCGATGGTGGCCGACCCGGAGCGCTGGGCCACGCTGCACCCGGCCAAGGTGGTCCCCTCCTCGGACGCGGTGCCCGACCGGTTCGAGGCCGGCACCCCGAGCTTCCCCCTGTTGGCCGGGGTGGCCGCCGCCGTCGACCACCTCGCCGGGTTGGACCCGACGGCCACCGGTGACCGGCGGGCCCGGGTCCGCGCCGGGCTGACCGCCGCCCGGGCGTACGAGGAGTCGGTCTTCGGCCGGCTGTGCGAGGGGCTGGCCGACCTGCCCACGGTGACCGTCCTGCCGGCCGGCGCACGGCGCTGCCCGACGGTGTCGTTCCGGCTGGCCGGGTGGACGCCGGCCGGGCTGGCGGGTGCGCTGGGCGCGGCCGGGCTCTGCCTGTCCAGCGGTGACTACTACGCCTACGAGTACTTCCAGGCGCTCGGCCTGCGGGACAGCGGTGGGGCGGTACGGGCGAGCGTCTACCACTACAACACCGTCGACGAGGTGGACCGGCTGCTGGCCGAGCTGGACCGGCTGGCCGCCCGGCGGGAACAGCCGGTCGGCTGAGCCCTCCGGTCGGGGCGGTCCGGCGGGTGGTCGGGGCGGGTGGTCAGCGGATTCCGGCGAGGAGTTCGGCGGCGGCGCGGGTGGCGGCCCGGGTCGCGCCGTGGGTGGCCAGGTGCAGCCGGCCGGTGACCAGCTCGGGCACCCCCAACTCGACGACCACGGCGTCCGGCCGGCTGGCCAGCGCCCGGTCGACCGCGGCCCGCATCCAGCCGTGCCGGTGCAGGTCCCGTACCACCAGCACCAGCGGCCGGCCGGCCGCCCCGCCGGCCGGGTCGCCAGCCGTGGCGGCCAGGTCGACGGGCTCGGCGGACAGGTCGGCCTCGGTGAGTCGCACGGTGGTGGTGCCGGGGAGCAGGTCGGCCAGGGGTACGCCGAGGCCCCACGGCGTCTCCGCGCCGATGGCGATGTTGTGCGGCGGGGCGAACTCGACCACGTGCGCGGCACCGGTCAACGGCAGCCGGCCGATCGGGTCGCCGCTGACCCGGACCGCCCGCCGGGCGGCGGTCAGGCCGACCGGCGAGCCGTCGACCGGGCGCGGGGCGTCGGCGGGCCGACCGAGGCGGGCGGCGGTGCTCCACTCGGCGAGCTGACCGACCCGCTTCGCGGCCTCGGCGAGCCGTTCCTCGGGTAGCTCGCCGGAGAGCACCGCGGCCACGACGGCGTCGCGCAGGTAGCGGGCGGTGGCCTCGTCGGCGCGCTCACCACCGACGCAGATGGCGTCCGCCCCGGCGACGAGCGCCCGGACGGCGGCGCCGGCGAAGCCGTACCGGTCGGCGACGGCCCGCATCTCCACCGCGTCGGTGACCACCACGCCGGAGAAGCCCAGCTCGTCGCGGAGCAGGTCGCCGAGGATCCGGCGGCTGAGGGTGGCCGGCAGGTCGGGGTCGAGGGCCGGGACCAGCAGGTGTCCGGTCATCACCGCCTGCACCCCGGCGGCGACGGCGGCCCGGAAGGGGACCAGTTCACCGCTGTCGAGGCGGCCCCGGCTCGCCTCGATGCGGGGCAGGTCGTGGTGCGAGTCGACCCGGGTGTCGCCGTGGCCGGGGAAGTGCTTGGCGCAGGCGGCCACCCCGGCGGACTGGAGGCCGCGCACCCAGGCGGCGGTGTGCCGGGCGACCAGGTGCGGGTCGGCGCCGAAGGCGCGTACTCCGATCACCGGGTTGGCCGGGTTGATGTTGACGTCGGCGTCCGGAGCGTAGTTCAGGGTGACGCCGAGGGCGGCGAGTTCGTCGCCGAGGTCACGGGCGACCTCCTCGGTGAGCGCGGGGTCGTCGACCGCGCCGAGGGCGAGGTTGCCGGGACGGGAGCTGCCCCGGCCGGACTCGATCCGGGTGACGTCGCCGGCCTCCTCGTCGATGGCCACCAGTACGTCGGGACGTTCGGCGCGCAGCGCGGCGGTGAGCGCGGCCACCTGCTCCGGGTCGACGACGTTGCGGGCGAACAGCACCACCGCGCCAAGCCCGTCGGCCAGCCACCGGCGGACCCAGTCGGGCGGGGCGGTGCCGACGAAGCCCGGCTGCAGGACGGTGGCGGCCAGGCCCGCCAGGTTGCGCTCGTTCATCCGGCCCCGGTACCCCCGTCGCGTGCCGACGGCCCGGTGCCGTCGCGGTGCTGCCATGGTCACATCGGGCGACGTAATAGTCAATAAACCTTACTGTTACTGTCTGGCGTCGTTCGGGGTCACGTGCGACAGTGCGGGGATGGACCTGCCGCCGCTCGCCGACGCCACCTCCCCGGCCGACATCCCCGGCGTACGCCTGCTCGGCCTGGTGGTCGGCGGGTTGCTGCTGCTGGCCGCGATCCGGGCCGTGTTCGGCCGCCGCTGACCGACCGTCGAGCACGGCCGCACCCCGGGTGACCACCGCCTGACCTGCCCACAGTGGGCGGCACACCGATCCCGTGGGAGCGGTTTCGGCCTCGATCGACCCGGGTACCTCCGGCCCTCGATGAAGCTGTCCATGCACTCGACGACGTTGCGCCGCGCGGCGCGCAGCCTGTTCGGCTGGAAAGCGCTGCGGCCCAACCAGCTCGCCGCCATGCGCGCGGTGATGAAACGACGCGACGCCCTGGTGGTGCTCCCCACCGGAGCCGGCAAGTCGGCGATCTACCAGATCCCGGCGAGCCTGATCCCCGGGCCGACGGTGGTGATCTCGCCCCTGCTGGCCCTCCAGCAGGACCAGATCGCCGCGCTCAACGAACGCCAACGCCCCGAGCTGCGCGCGGTCCGGATCAGCTCGGACGAGAGCGCCGCCCAGCAGGCCGAGGCGATCGAGGACATCCGGCAGGGGCGGGCCGAGTTCCTCTTCATCACCCCGGAGGCGCTGAGCAACCCCGACCGGATGGCCGAGGTCAAGTCGCTGGCGCCGGCCCTGGTGGCGATCGACGAGGCACACTGCATCTCGGCCTGGGGGCACGACTTCCGCCCCGACTACCTGGCGTTGGGCCACCTGATCGACGGTCTCGGCCGCCCGCCGGTGGTGGCGCTGACCGCCACCGCCTCCCCGCCGGTACGCGACGACATCATCGCCCGGCTGCGGCTGCGCGACCCCGAGGTGGTGGTCTCCGGGCTGGACCGACCCAACCTCTTCATCGAGGTCGCCTACTGCCCGACCGACGACTACCGCTGGCGGCGGCTGACCGCGCTGCTGCGCGACGACGAGCGGCCCGGCATCATCTACGTGCCGACCCGACGCGCCGCCGAGGAGTTGGCCGACCGGCTGACCACCGCCGGCTTCCCGGCGCAGTACTACCACGGCGGGATGCCCACCGCCGCCCGGCACGAGCTGCACGAGGCGTTCCTCGCCGACCAGGTGCCGATCATGGTGGCGACCTCGGCGTTCGGCATGGGCATCGACAAGCCGAACATCGCCTGGGTGGTGCACATGGCGCTGCCCGACTCGCCGGACAGCTACTTCCAGGAGATCGGCCGGGCCGGGCGCGACGGTGCGCCGGCCCGGGTGCTGCTGCTGTGGCGGGCCGAGGACGTCGGCCTGCAACGCTACTTCTCCGGCGGCCTGCCGGACGAGACCGAACTGCGGGACCTCGCCGCGCTGCTGCGTCGCCGGCCGGCGACGAAGAAGGCCCTGCGCGAGTCGACCGGGCTCGGGCCGCGCAAGCTCGGCCAGTACCTGGCCCTGCTGGAGCAGATCGGCGCGGCCGAACCCCGGGCCGGGCAGAAGATCGGCGCACCGCGCTACTCCCCCACCCCGGTCGAGGCGGGCGCGGCGGCCCTGGCCGAGGCCGAACGGCAGCAGACGGTCACCCGGTCCCGCACCGACATGATGCGCGCCTTCGCCGAGACCACCGGGTGCCGGGGGCAGGTGCTGCTGGCGTACTTCGGTGAGCAGATGTCGCACGTCTGCGGGCACTGCGACAACTGCCACGCCGGCACCAGCGTCGCCGACAGCGGCGCGGTCGGTCCGTTCCCCGTGCACAGCCAGGTCCGCCACCCCGAGTGGGGTCCGGGCCTGGTGCTCAACTACGAGGAGGACCGGATGACGGTGCTCTTCGACGAGGTGGGCTACAAGACGCTCTCCGTGCGCGTGGTGTCCGAACAGGGTCTGCTGACACTGGACTAGCCTGACCCGGGCGACCGCCCGCGTGCGGTGCCCGCAGTGGAACAACCGAGAGGGGCTCAGTCGTGATCGAACAGCCGGCGTACACCGGGTTCGGGTTCTCCGACGAGGAGTGGGGGCTGCTGGTCGGCCTGCCGCAGTCGGTCCTGACCGCGGCGAGCGCCGCCGAGTCGGACGGCGCCCGGCGCACCCGCGCCGAGAACGCGGCCGGGCTGGAGACCATCGCCGCCGGCCGGGAGTCGGCCAGCCCGCTGGTCGCCGCCGTCGCCGGGGAGATCGTCTCCCGGGTCGGCGACCCCGAGGCCGGCGAGGAACTACCGGTGATCTCGCCGGCCGACCCGCAGGCGCTCATCGACGACGTGCTGGTCCGGGCCGGGCAGGCGGCCACCCTGCTGGCCGCCAAGGTGGACGAGGGCGAGGCCGGGGCCTACCGGCACTGGCTGGTGGAGATCGCCGACCAGGTGGTCGGGGCGGCGTCCAGCGGAGGACTGCTCGGCATCGGCGGCGACCAGGTCAGCGACTCGGAGCGGAAGTTCCGCGACCGCCTCTCCCAGGTCCTCAACGACTGACATCGCGTACGGCGACGGGCCGGGCCAGCCTGACGGCGGCCCGGCCCGTCGGTGGTGCCGGTGGGTTCACGACCCGAGGTCCGGCCGGTCCCTGAGTTGCCGCCGGGAGTTGATGCCGAGCTTGCGGAAGATGTTGCGCAGGTGGGTGTCCACGGTGCGGGGGCTGATGAAGAGCTGGTCGGCGACCTCGTTGGATGTCGCGCCGGCGGCGACCAGCCGGGCGATGTGCAGCTCCTGGATGGTGAGCTGGTCGTAGGTGTGTGACGACCGCCGGCGCGGCCGTTCCCCGGTGGCGCGCAGCTCGACCGCGGCCCGCCGGGCGAACGCCTCGAACCCCGCCCCGGACAGCAGGCGGTGCGCGGTGCGCAGGTACGGCCGGCAGTCCCGTCGGCGGCCCTCGCGTCGAAGCCACTCCCCGTACAGCAGATGTGCTCTGGCCCGGTAGGTCACCAGCGGACTCCGTTCCAGGTACGCGACGGCGTTGCGGTACGGCTCCTCGGAGCCGGTCACCAGCCCTTCGGAGTACGCCGCGATCCCCAGGGCGGTGGCGGTGCCGCTGGCGTCGGCGCGTTCGGTCAGCGACTCCAGCGCCGCCGCGGCGGCCGTGGCGTCGCCGCAGCGGACCGCGGCTTCGACCAGTTCGGGGAGCGAGAAGCTGGCGAGGAAGAGGGCGCCGTCCGCGACGGCCCGCCGGGCGGCGGTCAGCGCCGCCGGATAGTCGGCGAGACCGTTGTGCAGCACCGCCGACGCCCAGTCGATGTTGCCGGTCAGGAGGCCGCTGCCGCTGGTGGCAGCTGCGGCCGACGCCTCTTCGAACAGCGCGAGCGCCTCGGCGCGGCGGCCACGCACGGCAGCCAGGTGGATCCGGTGGTAGAGCTGTGGCGGCCCGCCGGTCGCGTCGGCGATCGCCTCCTCCTCGGCTATCGACGCCGTGGCCAGGCCGAGGTCGGCGGAGAGCGCGCCGTACGAGGCCCGCTGGGCGAGACCGAGACGAATCAGCAACGGCGAGCCGGACTCCTGGCCGGTCCGCACCAACCACCTCACGGTCGCCAGATGCAGGTCCGGATCCCACATCTCCCCCGCGAGCATCAGGGCGAGCGCGGGGTACCCGGTCCAGGCGGGACCGCCGGGACCGTCGAGGACCTGCCGGATCACCGGGACCGCCTTGCGGTGTCCGGTCGTATCCAGCAGGCTCAGCGCGTCCAGGATGTCCGGTGGGCGTGGTCCGGACGCCGGCAGCGACCGGACGGCGGTCAGCACCAGCTCCAGCACGCCGTTGGCCCGGCCGACGAGCAGACTCATCTCGAGCGCGTCCAGCAGACACCTACGGGCCCGCTCCGGGTCCGGCCCGGCCAGCCGCCTGGCGGCGCGGATCATGAACTCCGGGCCGCTGGTGTCCCCGTCGCTCTGGAAGGCCACCTGCCCCCGCAACAGATCGACGTCCGCGAGCTGGAACTCGTCGAGCGCGGCGTGCTCGACGGCTCTGACCAGCGCGGCTGCCCGGTCGGGGCGGCCCGCGGTGAGGGCGGCCTGCGCCGCCGCGAGGGTCCGTCCGATCCGGTCGGCGGGATCCCGGGAGAGTTCGGCCGCGCGTTCCAGGAAGGCCGCCGCGGCCACCACGCCGCCGCGCGCCCGGGCGCGGGCGGCCGACCGTTCGAGTTCAGCGGCGACGCCGTCGTCCGGGCCGACGCTGGCCTGGGCCCGGTGCCAGGCCGAACGGTCCGGGTCGGTGACGGCGTCGGTCGCCTCGGCCAGTACCCGGTGCGCGTAGCGCCGTTCGTCCGCCGACGCGGCACCGTAGACCGCCGACCGGGCCAGCGGGTGGCAGAAGCGGATACCGGTCGTGAAGTGGACCAGTCCCGTCCCGGCCGCGGCGGCGCTGGCCGTCGGCACGTCGATGCCCGACAAGCCCGCCGCCGGCCACAACAGGGCGGGATCGCCCGTCGGGTCGGCACTCGCCACGATCAGCAGGCGGCGGGCCCCGTCCGGCAGACCCGACAACCGGGCCTGGAAGCTACGCTCGATCCGCGTCGGCACCGGAGTGGTCTCCGGTGGCCCGAAGCCGCCCGCCCCGGGCAGTTCGAGCAGCGCCAGAGGGTTCCCCCCGGCCTCGGCCAGCAGCCGGTTCAGCACCTGGTCGTCGAGCAACAGGTGACGTCGGGCCGCCAGCAACGTCCGCGCCTCGGCGTCGCTCAGGCCGCCGACGTCGAGGCCCGGCAACTCGTCCAGTTCGCCCGACGCGGGCAACCGCAGCGCGAACAGCATGGCGACGGGCTCCTCGGCCACCCGCCGGCCGACGAAGGCCATCGCCTTCGCCGACGCCGCGTCCAGCCACTGGGCGTCGTCGACCAGGCACAGCAGCGGACGCACCCGGGCCGCGGCGGCCAGCAGACCCAGGGTCGCCACGCCGATGTGGAAGAGGTCGGGCGTACCCGCCTGGAGCCCGAACGCGACCCGGAGCGCGTCGGCGTGCCGGGCGGGCAGCTCAGCGAGGTGGTCCAGTACCGGCGCACACAGCTGGTGCAGCGCACCGAAGGGCAGTTCCCGTTCGAACTCCGCCCCGGACGCCTGGATGACGCGGGCACCGGACGCCGCGTCGAGCGCGTGTGCCAGCAGCATGCTCTTACCGATGCCGGCCTCGCCGCGTACCACCAGCGCCCCGCCCCGGCCCGACCGCGCTGCCCGCACCAGATCGTCGAGGACCGCGATCTCGACGTCCCTGCCGACCAGTGAGCCCCCGGCGGCGGCAGCGGATCGCACCCGGACACGCTACCCCTTGTCCGGCATCGCCCCGGAACCCCGGCGGATCGCCTACGCGGCTACGCAGTTCCCACCGATGCGGTGCCCGGTCCCGTCGGCGGAAGGTCTCCCTGTCACACCTGCGTCCCCGCCCGCCCCGGTCGGCGAGCGTGCTCACCACACCTCTGGAGGACAGCCCCGATGATCTACCACGGCAACCGGATAAAGATCAGGGACGACGCCGATCCCGGGCTGGTCGCTCAGGCCCTCGACGCCCTCCGCGAGCAGGGCCGGGTCATCCCGGCGGTCACCGCCTTCATCGTCGGACGCGAGTACGGCGGCGACTTCGACTGGGGAGCCGTCTTCGTCCTGGAGGACCTGGACGGATACTGGGAGTATCTGAACCACCCGGCACACGCGAGGTCCGAGCGGCTCGGCATTCCGTTGATGGCGAGGTTCGAGGCCTACGACATCACCGACGACGACTCTCCGGACTTCGCCGCCCGTGTCGCGGCCCTACAGAAGCGGCACTACGAGGCCGACCCGGACCTGCTGGCGGCGATGCCGTCCGACACGGGCACGAGCGTGCACCGCACGCCGGACAGGCCGTAGCCGTAACACTGTGGAGGAACGTCGCATGACCCACGTCGCCACCATCCGTACGACCGAGGTGGTCCTACCGGAAGCGGTCGAACCGAACGGTCTGGAGGTACGGACCCGCGACCTCCCGGCACCGGCGCCGGGGCAGGTCGTCCTGCGGATGGAGGCGACCGGGGTGTCCTTCGCCGAGCAGCAGATGCGCCGCGGTAAGTACTACGACCAGCCGCCGTACCCCTTCGTGCCCGGGTACGACCTGGTCGGCACCGTCGTCGCCACCGGGCCCGGCGTGGACGCCGACCTGACCGGACGCCGGTTCGCGGCGGTGACCAAGACCGGCGGGTGGGCCACCCACGTCCTGGTCGAGGCAGCCGACCTGGTCCCGGTGCCGGAAGGGGTGTCCGCCGCCGCCGCGGAGACGGTGGTGGTCAACGGCATCACCGCCTGGCAGATGCTGCACCGGCTGGCGAAGGTCCGGTCCGGCGGCGTCATCGTCGTGCTGGGTGCCAACGGCGGCGTCGGCTCCACGCTCGTCCAACTGGCCCGGCACGCCGGGATCCGGGTGATCGGCACCGCGGCGCAGCGGCACCACCACACGGTACGCGAGCTGGGGGCGACCCCCGTCGACTACCGCGACCCGGGCATGTACCACCGGATCAGGAGCCTCGCGCCGGACGGCGTGGACGCGGTGTTCGATCACGTCGGGGGCCCCGGCGTGCAGCAGTCGTGGCAGTTGCTGCGCAGGGGCGGAACGCTGGTGTCGTACGGCACGGCGGCGACGAAGGACGAGGAGGGCAACTCCCGGCTGCCGGTGCTGAAACTCTTCGCCCAGCTGAAGCTCTGGCACACCCTGCCCAACCACCGGAGCGCCTACTTCTACAACTTCTGGGCCGGTCACCGCCGTCCGGAGACCTTCCGGCGCACCCTGGCCGAGGACCTCACCACCGTGTTCCGGTTGCTCGCCGACGGCGTGCTCAGCCCGCAGATCGCCGCACGGATCCCGCTGACCGAGGCCGCGTCGGCGCTGACGCTCGCCGAGTCCCGTACGGTCGCGGGAAAGGTCATCCTCGTGCCCTGAGCGGACGCCCTACCGGGCTGCCACGGCGTGTGCCCATGGCGGTGACCGTGGGCGCACTCCCGGCGGCCGTCCCTGGCGGGCGGGTGGTGGAAACCTGGAGGCATGGACACCGTCGCGCAGTTGACCATCGTCCGTCACGGGCAGAGCGCCGCCAACGTCGCCTTCGCCGACGCCCACGCACGCGGCGTCGCCGAACACGGCCTCACCGGCCGCGACGCCGACGTCGACCTGTCGCCGCTGGGTCGGCACCAGGCCACCCAGCTCGGCCGTTGGCTCGCCACCCGGCCCGCCGACGAACGTCCCGAGCACGTCGTCTGCTCCCCCTACCTACGGGCCCGGCAGACCTGGACCCGGGTGGCCGACACCGCCGCGTCGCTCGGCGTCACCCTGCCGCCGGCCGAGATCGACGACCGGCTGGTGGACCGGCTCATGGGCGACCTGGAACTGCTGACCCCCCTCATGATCGCCGAGCGGTTCCCCGCCGAGGCGCACCGGCTCGCCGCCAACGGCCTCTACGCCTACCAGCCACCCGGCGGCGAGACGTTCGACCACGTCGCCGCCCGCGTCCGCGCCGTCCTGACCGACCTGAACACCCGCCACGCCGGCCGGCGGGTATGGGTCGTGGCCCACGACGCCGTGGTGATCGCCGCCCGCCACCTCCTCGACGAGCTGCCGTTCGTGGACCTCGACACGATCGTCGCCACCACCCCGATCGCCAACACGTCCCTCACCCGCTACGCCCACGTCGACGGCCGGCTCGACCTGGTCGAGTTCGCCGCCACCACCCACCTGACCGGAGGGCACCACACTGCCCCCAGTCGCCAATGACTCGCCTCGGTGGGCAGGAAATCCGACCCCTCGTCGGCAGCTCCACGACATCCGTGACACACCGCAGGACGCCGACAGCAGGAACAGGGGCACTGGCTACCGGAAGCGATGACTCGGGTGCGTCCACGGGAATGGTGTACGAATTGCCGGTGATGGGGGTGTTGAAGACGTGCCGAATCGGGGTGAGCCTGTAGGCGCCGAGCAGGGCACTCCTGGCGTCGTCGCGGCCCTGCCAACTCGCGGCGAGCACGGTCACGGTGACCCGTAGCCCCCGGGTGTCGGTGCTTCCGGCCTTTGATCTTTTTCGCGGCGTCGTAGCCTCGGCTGTCGCATCCGACGGTGTCAGCGCCCTTCACGCTCTGCGAGTCGATGATCCCCGACTACGGTTGCGGCTCAGCGCCCTGTTACACCCGTGCCCTGATCCGCAGCGTGGCCAGGAGTTCATCGGTGACGCCGGCTTCCTCCCAACGGATGAAGTACCAGGACACCGTCTGCCAGGATGGCAGGTCAGCTGGCAGGTGCCGCCACGGGCACCCGGACCGCACCACGTACAGGATCGCCTTGACGATCTCCCGGCGCGAATGCCTCTCCCGGCGGCCGTCTGTGTTCGGCTCCGGCAGCAGCGGCTCGATCAACGCCCACGGGGCATCGGTCAGATCGGAGGAATAGCCACGGCGTGCAGACACCGCGCCACCCTGCCCGTCCCGCCGGTGAAAGTCATGCCGCCAGGCGGTCCACAACAGAACTTTTCAAACACGCACTCAGCGGCCGATTGGCCAAGAAAAGCCATACAGGATCATGAAGCGCCCGTCTACACCGGACACACGCGCACACGCTACACCTTCGGCCCGTGCGGCGCACACACCCACGCAACACGCCCAATTGAGCGGGTGAGGTTCCCCCGGTTCGCTGGAGGGCCGCCGCCGGCAGACGGAGATGACCCTGACCGGTCACCGTGAACACACCCTGCCGATCCGCGCGGAACACCACCAGACCGGCACCCTCATGGATGTGCAGCCGGGTGCCCGGCACCCAACCGAGCGCCCGAACGACCCCACTGTCGGCGATCCGACCGCTGGCATCCAGCGCCGCCACCCCATAGACCATGCTGCCGGCACGAGGAGTCGGAAGATCCGGAAGCGGCAACGGCCGACGACGAAGACCCCCGTCAGACCGCCCACCCGGCTTACCCGGCCCCGCCGGCGGAACGACGGGAGCGACCACAACGTCAGCCACGCCGACCACCCCCGCCCGAAGCGGGACCGGCCGACGTCGACTCGGAGATCAGATCGGTGTGGTCAAGCGCGCCCGACCACCAGTACGTCGTAGACAGCAGGGATGCTGCCAAAGTGTGTCCGAGGGGGGACTTGAACCCCCACGCCCTATACGGGCACTAGCACCTCAAGCTAGCGCGTCTGCCATTCCGCCACCCGGACTTGCCCGTTCAGCCTACCGGGTCGGCTCCGGCGTCTTTCACCCCGGTCAGCCGGCCTGGTGGGCCGCACGGGGCATTACTGTACACGGCCGGAATGGATCATGCACATCACCGTCGGGCGGCCGGGCGTGAACTGGATCATCGCAGGTCAGAAGCCTGCATCGGAGCGCATCACCGGGTGGGTAGCGTCCGGACCCGTCCACGCGGCAGCATTGCTGGCGTGTCCGCACCCGCACCCCTCGCCGCAGTCCGACACCGGGCGCTCGCCCTGCGTTCCTCCGGTGACCTGTCGGCGGCCTGCCGGCTGCTCGCCGACGCGATCGACTCGGCCCGCCCCGCGTACGGTGAGGACCACCCGGAGGTCATGGGTGCGCTGTACCTGCTCGCGCGGCTGCACCGGGAGGCCGACGAACCGACCGCCGCCCGCCGGGTGCTGGAGGAGGCGTACGCGGCCGGTGAGCGGCGGTGGAGTCCGGCCGATCCGCTGATGCTCGCCCTCGCCTTCGACCTGGCCGGGGTCGCCGAGGAGCTGGGCAACCGGCACGAGGCCCGCCGCAACTACACCCGGGTCGCGACCGCTGGCCCCGCCGTGCTCGGTGACCAGCATCCCAGCGTGCGGGCCGCCCGCCGGTACCTGGGCATCCCGGCCGACCACCCGCAGCCCGGACCCGCCGCGACCGCCCCGCCGGCACCGGCCGCCGCACCACCGGCCCCTCCGGAGCAGGGATACGCGCCGTCGACGGCACCCCGGCAGGGGCACCCGCCCGCGCCGACGCCCCGGCCCGGAACCGCCCCGACGCCACCGGCACCCCCCGCTACGGCGCGTCCGATCTCCGCACCGCCCTCCGCCGCGGACGACCCACCGTTCCCGCCGAGCCCTTCCGCCCCACCGGACTCCCGCGGCGGGCCGCAGCGCACGCCACCGACGCCACGCCAGGGCACCGCCCCGGCCACCCCAGGTCCTGACGCCGAACCCCGGGTGCCGCTACCCCGGCAGATGTACGGCGCGACCGCCCGTCGGCCCGGTGCACCCCGCCGACCGGTGCCCCCCGCAGCGCAGTCGGACCCACCGTCCCCTCCCGCGTCGCGCACCGTCATCCCGGATTCCCCGGCGGCGCTGCCGCACCCGGCCGCGCCGGAGGTGACGCCACGCTCCGCCCCCGTGGCGTCGGAATCGTCCCGACCGCACCCGGCGCCACCGTCCTCCTCGTCCGCGCCGGTCTCCGGTGGCGGACCGGCAACGTCGCCCTGGGCACCGCCGCACCTCCAGCCGCAGCACGAGCACCCACCGCCCGCCGCACCGCCGCACCCCCCTCCACCGCACCGTCGAGCACCGTCGCTCCCGCCCGAACGGTCCGACCCCGGCGGGTCGACCGCCCGGTCGTCCGTACCGCACCACGGACAGCCGACCGCGATACCGCCCGTCCCGCCGGCCCGGCACGGACAGCCGACCGTGCCGCCACCCGGTCCACCGGCGCAGCACGGGCAGCCCCCCGCGCTGCCGTCGGAGCCACCGGCGCAGCACGGGCGGCCGGTGGCGATTCCCGCCGGCCCGGCCCGGCCGATCGCCCTGCCGGCCGGTCCCCCCACCCGGCGCGGTCAGCCGACCGTGCTCCCGGCCGCCCCGCTCGGCGGACGGGACGACGGTACCGGTCCGGTTCGCCCGGTTTCCGGCACGACGCCGCCGGAGGGGCACGTCGCCCGCCCGGTCAGCGCACCACCCGCCGCCGGGTTGCCGTCGGCGCGGGGCTGGGACCGTCCGACGGTGCAGGTACGCCAGATCGGGCCGTTACTGGAGGAGCGGGACGGTGACGCCGCCGCAGACCAGCGGACGCTGCCCGATGCCCGCCCCCCGGCCGGCTCACCGCCCATCGCCGTCCCGGCCGGCGGATCGTCCCCGGCACCGGCAGGGCAGCCGACCCCGAACACCCCACCGGCACCGGACGCCACCGTCGTCCCACCACCGGCGACGACTCCGGCACCGCCGGCAGGAGCAGCAGCACCGGCGGGACCACCGCCGCCAGCACCGGCACCACCAGCAGGGCCACTGCCGCCGACCCCGGCACCACCGGTGGCAGGGCTGACCGCACCGGCGGCGACGCCACCGCTCGCGGTACCGGCAGCAGACACCCCACCGGCAGCCGCGGAATCCTCACCGGCGACCACGCCGACGCTGCCGGACCGACCCGGTACGTACGGTGGGTCGACCGGCGCCCACGTGCCGGTTCCGCCGGTTGGTGGGGTACCCGCCGCGCCGCCGATGCCGTACGGGCCGCCCACGACAGCCCCGCCGGTGAGCGCTCCCCCCGCCGGAGCCCCCCGGCAGCCGGCCGACGGACCGTCGACACGCGGGATGAGCCGGCCACCGACGCAAGCGCCGGCCTCTTCCGCGGCGCCACCGGCGTACCCGGTCGGCGGCCCGCAGGTGGTGGAGCCGCTCGATCCGGCGGGTCCGCCGTCGCTGCGGCGGCCGTCGGTGGGTGCGCCACCGGCGTGGAAAAGCGGCCACTGGGACACGGGCGACCTGCCGGGCCCGGGCGAGCCGACGGGCACGGGTAAACCGACGGACGCGGGCGGGCCCACGGACACGGGCGAACCGACGGGCACGGGTGAACCGACGGACGCGGGCGGACCCACGGACACGGGCGAACCGACGGGCACGGGTGCGACGGCGGGGGCCGCCGACAGCCGCCGGGGCGTCGAGGGCGGTTTCCCGCTGCCGGCCGACCCCCCGGCCGAGGGTCCGGTGGCGCGGGCCGGGGCGGTCGAGCAGACGCCACCCGCCGTACCCGCCCCGCCGGTACCGGCACCGACCGGCGGATCCGCCGCCCAGGCGCACCTACCGCCCCCGGTGCGGGACGCGGGTGATCCCGGGCACCCGACGCGGACCGGAAGGTCGCGGGGTCGGCTGGTGGCCGTGGTGGCGGGAGTGGTGGTGGTGCTGGCTGTCGGGGGCACGGTCGGCGCGTTGACGCTGGGTCGGGAGTCGACCGATCCGGGACAGTCGACCGGTGCCGCCGGGGGGACGGCCGGGCCGCCGCCGGCCGACCTGAAGCTCCGTGACGATGCCGCCACCATCACGGTCACCTGGTCCGATCCGAGCAACGGGTCGGTGCCGTTCATGGTCGCGGGTGGACGGACCGGGAAGGCGCTCGGGGTGATGGCGACCGTCGACCCCGGACAGACCAGTTTCACGGTCAACGGGTTGAACACCGAGGTGGACTACTGCTTCACCGTGCTGGCGGTCTACTCGACGAACGCGTTCGCGACCTCCGGTCAGGTCTGCACCGACCGGGTCCGGCCGTCGCCTAGCCGCTGACCGGGTCGGTACCGGCCGGCACCGCGGGGGTGCGTGGAACCGGGCTGATCCCCGGCACGCTGGGTGTCCGAATCGGAACGGTGCGGGTTTCCTCGTCCCGGGGTGGCCCATATGATGTCCCACGGTTCAGGGCAGGACGGCCGGCACCCGGCCCGCCGCCCGGCCACCGGACGGAGGGCGAGCCGCTGTGGCCAGCATCGACGATGCCGCGAAGACCGGTGTCGGGGCGTCCCGTCGGCGGTCCCGGTTACGGGGCGGGCTGGTCACGGTCGGCACGGTGACCGCGCTGGTGGCCGCGCTGGGGCTCACCCTGCTCGGTCGGGGTGCCGCCGAGGACGCCCTGGCCAGCTTCGACGCCAGCAGTTGGCTGTGGAGCAGCACCCGCAGCGAGCTGGCCCGGGTCAACGGGATCACCGCCCGGGTGGACACCCGCAAGGAGGTTCCCGGCGCCCGGCAGCACCCGGTGCAGGTCACCCAGACCGACCGGGTGCTGGTCCTGCGGGACCTGGAGACCGGTCAGGTGAGCGCGCTCGACCTGGCCACCCTGCAGATCACCGCGACCACCCCCACCACGCCGGGCCTCGGGGTCAACGTGGTGCTGCACGACGACGCCGCCTTCGTGGTGGACGCGGTGCGGGGGGTGGTGCGGCAACTCGACCCCCGTTCGCTGGTGCCGGTGGGTGACCCGGTGCTCTTCCCGCCGGGCATCACGGCCGGCGCGTTCGACGGTCGGGGCCGGTTGTGGATCGCGGTGCCGACGGAGGGGACCGTCGCGGCGGTCACCGCCGCCGCCCTGCCGTCCGGGCCGGTGTCGGGGGCGGCCGGAGGGCACGGGCCGCAACGGGTCGAGACCCATCCGGTCGCCGAGCCGAACCACGAGCTGGTGCTGTCCACCCTGGACGACGGGGTGGCGGTGCTGGACCGCACCACGGGCATGTTGGTGACGGTCCGGGCCGGGCAGGTCCGGCGTACCGCGCTCGGCGCGACGGCCGGGGGTGCGCTGCCGGCGCGGACGAGCGGCCCGGTGGTGCCGGTGACGATCGGCGGGGACCGCCGGGTGCTCGCCGTGGGTGACGGCCGGGTGGTCACCCGGTTCGTGGTGCCGGGCGGCGGTGACCGGGTCGGGCCGGCGGTCGCCTGGGCCGGCCGGTTCTACTGCGCCGACGGGGTGACCGGCACGGTCTACGCGTTCGACGCCGCCGGGACGTTGGTGGAGACCATCCGGCCCGGCCGGGCCGCCGGCCCGTGGGAGCTGGAGGTGCGGGAGAACCACCTGTTCATCAACGCCCCGGGGGCGGCCACCGCCCGGGTGGTCGACGACGCGCACCGGGTGCGCACGGTCGACAAGTACGCCAACGACGTGCTGGGCGGGGATCCGCCGCCGGATCCGCCCCCGCCGCCGCCACCGCCGAAGCCGCGGGTGGGCAAGCCCGGTGCGCCGCAGCAGGTGACCGCGACCGCGGGCGACGCGCGGGCCCGGGTGGTCTGGCGGCCGGCGGCCGCGAACGGCGCGGCGGTGCTGCGGTACGTGGTGGAGGGCGCCGGCCAGCGGCACGAGGTCGGGGCCAACCAGCGGGCGGTGGAGATCACCGGGCTGACCAACGGGTCGACGTACACGTTCTCGGTGCACGCGGTGAACGCCAAGGGCGACGGTCCGGCCCGGCGCAGCAACCCGGTGACCCCGACGGCGGCGGTGCCCGATCCACCGGCCGGGGTCACCGCGCAGGCCCGCGCCGACGGCACGGTCCTGGTGCGCTGGCCGGCCGCCGACGGGCAGGGCAACCGCATCGCCCGGTACACGGTGACCGCGAGTTCGGCCGGCGCGAACGCCCCGGTGGGCGAGTCGCGGCGCACCGAGCTGGTGGTCCCGGCCGGTGAGCTGACGTACGGCACCCAGTACGCGTTCACGGTGACCGCGGTGAACGACCGGGGTGCCGCCTCGGCGGCCTCCCCGATCAGCGACCCGGTGGTGCCGTTCACCGCTCCCGGCCGACCGACGGAGCTGCGGGCGGTCACGGTGGCCGACCGGCCGGGCACGATCGCGGTGCAGTGGTCACCGGCGGCGGCGAACGGCCGGCCGGTGAGCCGGTACCAGGTCGACGTGGGCGGGCGGACCAGCGAGGTGACCGACACCGCCACGACGGTCACCGGGCTGGGCGACGGGCAGAACGTGATGGTCCGGGTGAAGGCGGTCAACGAGGCGGGGCCGGGGCCGGAGGCCACCGCGACCGCGCGCACGGTGGCGGCGCCCCGGGTCACGGTGACCGGCTCGTCGGCCGACGCGACGTCGGTCACGGTGACGTTCACCGTGGACGCCGGTGGCGGGGAGCCGACCTGCACCGCCGCCACCGGCGGGAAGAGCGCGACGGGCGGCTGTGCCAGCCTGCGGGTGACCGGCCTGACCCCGGGCACGGCGTACACGGTGACGGTGACGGCCGCCAACGCCGCCGGTCGGGGCACCGCCACCCGGGCGCAGACCACCGACCCGCTGTACGGGGTGGCGACCTGTGTCAACGGCCCGGACGGCGACCAGCGCACCTACTGTGACGCCGATGTGGACGGTCGCAACGGCAACGAGGTGTTCTCGGTGCCCCGACAGGACGACGACAAGCAGGTCGGCTGGGCGAAGCCGGGCACCCGGCTACGGGCGTACTGTCGGCGGCAGGGCGAGAACGTCGATTCCTGGATCTACAACGACCAGAAGCAGAGCACCTGGTGGGTCCGGGTCGACTACCGGGGCCGCAACTACATTCCCTGGGCCTGGCTCAACCTGGCCGGCGGTGACGACATCGCCGTGCTGCCGACCTGTTGACGTCCGTCACCCCAGCCGAGGAGCCTCCCGCCGTCGTGAACAGCACCCCCGAACCGCTCAGCCAGCCGGAGGTCCAGGGTTTCGCCGCCCTGGCCGCCCGGTTGGCGGAGAACGTCAACGCGGTCGTGCTGGGCAAGCCGGAGGTGGTCCGGTTGGCGTTGACCGCCCTGTTCGCCCAGGGGCACGTGCTGCTGGAGGACGTGCCGGGGGTGGGCAAGACCACCCTGGCGCGGGCGGTGGCGGCGACGGTGCAGGGCCAGTGGCGGCGCATCCAGTTCACCCCGGACCTGCTCCCCTCGGACGTCTCCGGAGTGACGATCTTCAACCAGGCCACCCGGGGGTTCGAGTTCCATCCGGGGCCGGTGTTCGCCAACATCGTCATCGCCGACGAGATCAACCGGGCCTCGCCCAAGACCCAGTCGGCGCTGCTGGAGGTGATGGAGGAGCGGACGGTCACGGTGGACGGTGTCCGGCACCCGGTGCCGCAGCCGTTCCTGGTGGTCGCCACCCAGAACCCGGTGGAGATGGACGGCACGTACCGGCTGCCCGAGGCCCAGCTGGACCGGTTCCTGGTGAAGTTGTCGGTGGGCTACCCGGACGAGGCGGTCGAGGTGGAGGTGCTGCGCGGGGCGACGGTCCGCTCCCCCGACTCGTTGCAGCCGGTCACCGACACGGCCACCGTCGGGGAGATGGTCCGGATGGCCCGCCGGGTGCACATCGCCGAACCGCTCTACGGGTACGCCGTCCGGCTGGCCACGGCCACCCGCCAGCATCCACAGGTCCGGGTGGGGGTCAGCCCCCGTGGGGTGATCGCGTTGACCCGGGCGGCCTGCGCGTACGCGCTGATCGACGGCCGGGGCTGGATCATGCCGGAGGACCTGAAGGCGCTCGTCGAGCCGGTCTTCGCCCATCGCCTGCTGCTCACCGCCGACGCGCAGGTGCGCGGGGTGACCGCCGCCGAGGTGCTGCGCCAGGCGGTGGCGTCGGTGCCGGTGCCGCTGCCGTCGGGCCAGTCGACCCCGACGCACGGCTGACCGGGCCGGGATGGGGCTCACCACCCGGGGTGCCGGGCTGCTCGTCGCCGCGACCGCGCTGCTCGGTGCCGGGCTGCGGTTCGGGTATCCGGAGCTGACCATGCTGGGGGCGGCGGGCGCGGTGGCGGTCGGGCAGGCGGTGCTGGGCGCGCTCCGCCGTCCCCGGCTGGTGGTCGCCCGGGCGGCCGACCCGGACCGGGTGGCGGTGGGCGAGCCGGCCCGGATGACCCTGACCGTGCGCAACGCGGGCCGGTTGCGGGTGACCAGCCTGCTGGCCGAGGACCGCTGCGCGGGCCGCCCGGTGCCGGTGCCGCTGCTGCGGCTGCGCCCCGGCCGGGACACCACCTGCGGGTACGACGTGCCGACCCGTCGACGGGGGGTGCTGCCGGTGGGGCCGCTGCGGGTGACCCGCCGCGACCCGCTGGGCCTGTGCGCCGCGACCCGCCCGTACGGGCCGGCGACGGTGATCCGGGTGCATCCCCGGGTGTTCCCGTTGACGGCGGTGCCCACCGGGGCGGGGCGCAGCCTGGACGGCCGGGTGGACGGGGTGCCGCACGGGTCGATCACCTTCGACTCGTTACGCGAGTACGTGGTCGGCGACGAGTTGCGCCGGGTGCACTGGCGGACCAGCGCCCGGGTGGGTGAGCTGATGGTGCGGGAGAACGTGGACACCAGCCTGCCCCGGATCGTGGTGCTGCTGGACAACCGGGCCGCCGCCCACCCGGACCGGGCCGACGGGGTGGCCGCGTCGTTCGAGGCGGCCTGCGAGGCGGCGGCCTCGCTGGTGGTGGCCGCGTTCCGGCAGGACCTGCCGGTGGTGTTGCTGCCGGTGGATCCGGCCGACGACCGGGCCGCCGACCCGGCCCTGGACCGGCTGGCCGCGGTGACCCTGGCCGGCACCGGTCCGGGCGGCCCGGCCGACGGGGTGCTGGGCGCGGCGGTGGCCCGGCTGCGCCGGGAGCGGCCCGGCGACACCCTGGTCTTCCTCACCGGCCCCGGCGGCCGGGACGACCTGGGGCGGCTCGGGGCGCTGCGTGGGGCGTACCCGTCGGTGGTGGTGGGGATGTTCGGGGCGGACGGGCCGACACCGGCGGCGGGCGGGCCGGTGGTCCTCGACGTGGCCGACGGCGCGGCGTTCGCCGCCGCGTGGGACACGGTCCGCCGGTGGTGACGGTGACCGACCGACCCGACGGGACCGGCCCGGGCAACGGCCCGGGCGACGGCGGACCGGGCGGCAGCGGGCCGGGCGGCGGCGGGCGGGGCGACGGCGGACCGGGCGGCGGCGGGCGGGGCGACGGCGGGCCGGACGACGGCGGGCGGGGCGGCGGCGGGCCGGGCCGGACGGCCGGCGGGCTGCCGGGGCGGGTGCTGCGGGCCGCTGTGGTGCCGACGACGCTGGTCGCCGCCATCGGCCTGACCGGGGTGGTGCTCAACCGGGTGTACGCCGGTGACCTGCTGACCCGGCTGGTGTGCGGTGCGGCCCTGGGCGCGGTGCTGGTCAGCGTCGCCGCCCGCCGACTGCCGTCCTGGCTGGTGGCGCCCCTGTCGGTGACCGCCATGCTCGGCTGGACGGGCTGGTCGGTGCGGCTCGCCGCCACCCGGGCCGACCTGCCGGGCGGTTTCCTCGACGTGGCCGCCGACGCGGCCGGCAACGCCGTTCCCCGGCTGCTCACCGCGATGATCCCGGTCGAGCCGGCACCGGACACGGTGCTGGTGCCGGTGGTGGCGGCCTGGTTGGCCGGGCTGGCCGGCGCCGAGGTGGCGATACGTGCCGGGCGGGTGCTGCTGGGGTTCCTGCCGGCCACCGCGCTCTACGTCGCGGTCGTCTACGTGGTCGGCCCGAACGCGGCACCGGCGGTCGGGGCGTCGGTCGTCTTCGCCGGGCTGATCGCGGTGGCCCTGGCGACGGCCCGCACCCCCGGCCCGGACCCGGCCGCCGGGCTGGCACCGGCCCTGCGGGCCGCCGTCCGGCTCCGGGCCGCCACGGTCTCCGCCGCCGGGGTGGCGCTGGTGGTGGCGGCGGCCGCCCTGCTCGGCCCGGCCCTCGCCGGGCGGGTCGACGAACGGCCGGTGGACCCGCGTCGCTACGTGCCGCCGCCCCGGGTGGAGTCGCTGGACGAGAACCCGCTGATCCGGATCTCCGGGTGGGCGCTGGAACCGCAGCGGAAGCTGCTGGACGTGTCGACCCGCCCTCCGGCGGACGGTCCGACCACGATCCGGCTGGCGGTGCTCAGCGACTACGACGGGGTCACCTGGCGGGTGGGGGCGACCTACCGCACCGCCGGTCGGGTGCTACCGGCCGGGGAACCGGGCACCGGGACGGTGGACACCGTCCGGCAGGAGATCACCGTGGCCGGATTGACCGGCCGGCTGCTCCCGGCGGTCGCCACCCCCCGTGCGGTCGACGGCGCCCGGGTGGCGTACGACCCGCAGAGCGGGACGCTGATCCGGCCGGAGGGGCTGGTGCCGGGGCTGACGTACACGGTCACCTCGGCCCGGGAACGGCCGGACGCGAACCTGCTCGGCACCGCCGACGTGCCGGCCGGTGCGCAGGTGGCCCGGGTGCTGCGGGTGCCCGACGGGGTACCGGAGCCGTTGCGCCGGCTCGCCACCCAACTCGCCGAGGAGAACGGCGCCCCGTACGCCCGGGCGGCGGCGGTGGAGCAGTTCCTCGCCGAGCACTACCGGCTGGTGGCGGACGCGCCGAGCGGGCACGCGTACCCGAATCTGGAGTTCTTCCTGTTCGGGCCGCGCAACGGTGGCGGTCAGCGGGGCACCTCCGAGCAGTTCGCCGCCGCCTTCGCGGTGCTGGGCCGACTGACCGGCCTGCCGACCCGGGTGGTGGTGGGGTTCACCGCCCGGGGGGACGGGCCGGTCCGGGCCGCCGACGCGTACGCCTGGCCGGAGGTGCTCTTCACCGGGGTCGGCTGGGTGCCGTTCGACCCGCTGCCCCGCCCCGACAGCGCCCCCCGCCCGGTGGAGGAGGACTTCCGACCGGCCGCGCCGAGTCCACCGCCGTCGGAGGTGCCCGAGCCGACCCCGGCCCTCTCGACCACCCCACCGGCGGTGGCCGGGCCCGGCCACGCCGCCCCGGAGCACGCCGGGCCGGTCCCGGTCTGGTTGGGGGCCGGTGCCGTCGGGCTGCTGCTGGTCGGGGTGACGCTGGGGGTGCTGGTCGGCTGTCGCCGGGCACAGACCCGCGCCCGGCTGGCCCGGGGGGATCCGGCGACCCGGGTGGGTGGCGCGTGGCGGCACGCCACCGACGCGCTGCGCCTGTCGGGCCGGCCGGTCGGCGGGCAGCTCTCCGCCACCGAGGTGGCCGAGCTGGCCGGGCGGGCGCTCGCCGAGGACTCCGGGCGGACCGGGCAGGACTCCGTGCGGACCGGGCAGGACTCCGGGCGGACCGGGCAGGAGGCGGCGCTGACGGAGTTGGCCGGGCTGCTCAACCAGGCGGCCTTCGCCCCGGGCACGTTGACCGACGCCCAGGCCGACCGCGCCCGCAGTCTCGCCGAGGGGTACGCGACGGCGCTGCGGGCGGCCCGCCCCCGCTGGCGGCGGCTGCTCTGGTCGGTGCGTCCCGGCCCGCTGCGCTGGCCCCGCTGACCCCTGACCGGCACCGCCGCGCACCGACCGGCCCCGGGGCCACGACGGCTCGCCCGGCGGCCGGTCGTCACCGGTGGCGGCGCACGGCCGACCGGCAACCGGGCACCCGGCCGACCGGCGGCCGGTCGTCACCGGTGGCGGCGCACGGCCGACCGGGAACGGGGCATCCGGCCGACCGGCGGCGGCCGGCAGCCGACTACGCGGGTGGCGGGTCGGCGGCGCGTAGCCGGCGGACCAGCTTACGCAGACCGGCCTGCCAGCCGTCCGGGTCCTCGGCGCGGCGCAGCGCGTACCGGGCGACCTCCGGGTGGGGCAGGATGAGGAAACGCTCCTCGGCCAGCCCGGCGACCGCCGCGTCGGCGACCTGGTCGGCGGTGAGTACCGGGCCGGAGGCGGCGATCACCCGGGCCGCCAGGTGCCCGCTGCCCAGCCCGTCGGCGAGCATCGGGGTGTCCACCCCCTGCGGGCAGAGCGCGCTGACCCGGATGCCCTGGTCCCGGTAGGTGATCGCCAGCCACTCGGCCAACCCGACCGCCGCGTGTTTGGTGGCGGTGTACGGGGCGTCGCCGACCGCGGTGAGCACCCCGGCCGCCGAGCAGGTGTGCATCAGGTGACCGCCGCCGCGGGCCAGCATGCCGGGCAGCACGGCACGGGCGGCGTACACGTGGGCCAGCACGTTGACCCGCCAGGCCCGGTCCCAGTCGGCGTCGGCGACGTCGATACCGCCGCCGGTGGCCACGCCGGCGTTGGCGCAGAACAGGTCGATCCGGCCGTACCGTCGCTCGGTGTCGGCCACCAGGTCGCGGACCTGGGCCTCGTCGGCGGCGTCGACGGCGACCGCGCGGGCCGCCGGGCCGACCGTCGCGGCCACCGCGACCGTCGCCCGCAGGTCCAGGTCGGCCAGGACGACGGCGGCGGCGCCCTCGGTGGCGAAGCGACGGGCCAGCGCGGACCCGATCCCTCCCGCTCCCCCGGTGATCACCACCACCCGGTCGGTGAGGTTCATCTCAGCCCCATTCCGTCGACTGCCCGGTGCGCCCCGCCGCCGAGCCGTCCCCGGCGGCCGGTGACGGATCCGGGACCGGCGGTGGTCCGAGCCGGGCGATCAGGTCGTCCAGCGCGGCGGCCCCACCGGCGGTCAGTTCCGGGGTGGGCAGCAGGGCCAGCACCGGCACGTCCACCCCGGCGTCGGCGTAGCGGCGCACCTGGTCGCGGCAGTGCTCCGGGGAGCCGTGCAGGATCAGCGCGTCGACCACCTCGTCGGGGACGGCCGCGGCGGCGGCCCGCCGGTCACCGGCGGCCCAGGCCGCCCAGACCGGGCCGAGCGCCGGCTCCCGGCCGAGCCAGCGGTGGAACTCCGCGTACGCCGGGACGGTGAGGTAGCTGGTGATCAACCGGCGGCCGAGGGCGCGGGCGTGGTCGACGTCCTCGGTGGGGCAGACGAAGATCCGGGCGACCACCTCGAAGTCCGGCCCGTGTCCGGTCAGCTCGGCGCGGACCCGGGGAACGTCGGCGGCGGCCAACCAGTTGAGGATCACCCCGTCGGCCTCGGCGGCGGCGAGCCGCAGCATCCCCGGTCGCAGCGCGGCGAGCAGCACCGGCGGCGGGCTGGCCGGCGGGCGTTCCAGGGTGAACCGGCGCACCCGGAAGGTGTCGAACGCCCCGTCGACCGTCTCGCCCCGCAGGGCCGGCTTGAGGAACCGCAGCACGTCCCGGGTACGCCGGAACGGCTCGGTGTAGGGCACCGCGTTCCAGTCCCCCACCACCACCGGGGAGGACGCGCCGATGCCCAGCGCGAACCGGCCCGGGGCGGCCTCGGCCAGCGCCGCCGCGCTCATCGCCAACAGGCCCGGCCCCCGGGTGAAGGCGGGGGTGATCGCGGTGCCCAGCCGCAGGCCGGGTTGCCAGGCGGCGGCCAGGGCCAGCGGGGTGAACGCGTCGGTGCCGTTGACCTCGGACGACCACAGGTCGGTGAAACCGGCCCGTTCGGCGGCCGCGTAGCAGGCGGCGTGCGCGGCGAGCGGGACACCGGTCAGCGGCACCGTGAGGCCCCATCGGTTCGTCATCCGGTCGATGGTGCCCGCTCACCCCCCGACGGAACAAGGGTGGATTGCCGCGTTGACCGTCCCCGGGACCGGCCAGGATGCTACTAACCCCTGGTGGGTTGGGCCGACGGCAACTGCCGACGATCATGACGGGCGGCGGACAGGCCGCTCCGCTGCGGCGTACCGGGTCGGCGCAGGGCGCGACATTCCTGGAGCTCTTCTTCGACCTGGTGTACGTCTTCGCGCTCACCCGCATCTCGTTCCGCGCCTTCGAGGATCTCTCCCTCGAGCCCGGCGGCACCAGCGGCTGGTCACCGGTCACCGGAGGCGTCAAGACGCTGCTGCTCCTGCTCGCGCTCTGGACGATCTGGCAGGGCGTGGCGTGGACCACCAGCCGTTACGACCCGCACCACGGTTGGCTCCAGCTCGTGGTGATCGTCGCCCTGATCGGCAGCATGGTGATGGGGGTGGCGATCCCCCGCGCGTTCACCTCCGCCGGGCTGACGTTCGCGGTGGCGTACGTGGTGACGCAGGTGTTCCGGCCGGGGCTGCTGCTGGTGGCCCTGCGCAGTCACGAGTACCGGCGGCTCAAGCTGCGCATGCTGCTCACCTACTGTGCGACGGGGGTGCTCTGGCTGACCGGCGCGTTCCTGCCGCCCACCGCCCGGGGGGTGTGCTGGGCGCTGGCGCTGCTCGCCGAGTACCTGGCGGTCCGGTTCGGGTGGCCGGTGCCGGGGCTGGGCCGGTCCACGGCGAGCCGCTGGGACGTCGCCGGGGAGCACCTGGCCGAGCGGTACCAGCAGTTCTTCCTGGTCGCGCTGGGTGAGACGATCCTGGTGAGTGGGCTGGCGTACAGCACGGGACCGTTCGACCCGGCCCGCACCGGGGCGTTCGCGGTGGCGTTGGTGACCTCGGTGCTGCTGTGGCGGATCTACGTGCAGCGGGCCGGGCAGATCCTCGCCGAGGCGGTGATGCGGTCGCGTCACCCGTCGGTAACCGGTCGGTCGGCTGCCGACACCCACCTGGTGATGGTGGTGGGGCTGGTCGGCACGGCGATCGGGTACGAGCTGACCATCGAGCACCCGCTCGCCGCGCCGGAGGCGGCCTGGGTGGTGCTGGTGGTGGGCGGTCCGGTGCTCTTCCTGCTCGGCCGGACCCGGTTCGAGTACGAGGTCTTCGGCCGGGTCTCGCCGTCCCGCTGGATCGCGGCGGCCAGCCTGGTGGTGCTCTTCCCGCTGCTGCTGCACGTGGTGCCCCTGGTTTCCGCCGTGGCGGCGATGGTGGTGCTCGGCGCGGTCGCGGCAGCCGACGCCCGCCGGGCCCGCGGCCGTCCCCCGGAACCCGCCGCCCCACCCCTGTGACCCCACCCCACCGGCACGTGCCCGGTGGTCAGGAGGTTCGCGCCGGTGGCCGGTGGCCGGTGGCGAGGGAGGGTCGTCAGCCCTTCCACCGGGGCACCAGGCGGTGCACGGAGAGCAGCACCAGCGCCGCCACCACCCCCATGGTGCCGGCGATGCCGGCGGCGCTGCCGGCGTACCCGATGAACAGGGTGCGGCGGGTCAGCTCGTCCACCGGCGTCTGCTGCTGGTCGAGCAGGCCGGACAGCGCCAACCCGCAGCCGAGGACGGCGAGCAGGCCACCGATGCCGAGCACGCTGGCGGCCACCTTGTGGGCGTCGTCGGAAGCGACCTGCGCCTGCTCGTGCTGGAAGACCAGCAGCAGCAGACCGGCCAGCGCCGCCCAGACCCCGACCACCAGGAACGCGGCGACCGCGTCACTGGGCCGGTGCCAGCCGGCGGAGAGGGTGGCCACCCCGGCCACGGCCGCGTACGCGACCCCGAGGAACGCGCCGAGCACCCGCACCTTGGCCGGCAGCACCAGGATCAGCGCGAGCGCCACCGAGGCGGCGATGGTGGTGTGTCCACTGGGCAGGCTGTTGCCGACCCCGTCGCGCTGCGGGTCGATACCGAGCGCCGGCCGGTCGATGACGTACTTGAGCACCTGGGTGGTGACGTTCGCCCCGGCGATCAGCAGGGTGGCCGAGATGGCGAGTGCCTTGCGGCCCCGGATCAGCGCGATGAAGAAGATCACCACGGTAGCGGCCAGCAGGGAGACCACCGACATCGCGTTGAGGATCCGGTTGACCAGCCCGTCGATGCGGTCCTGGCCGATCCGGTTGCCGGTCAACGCGACCGTGTCGAGCCACTGCCCGGTGCCGGTGTGCACGGCGAACCGCCATACCAGCAGAAAGGCGGCCGTCTGGGTCAACGCCAGCACGACCAACCAGACCGCGGTCCAACCCCTTGCCGTCGCTCGCACCCGCACACCGTAGCGGCAAGCCCGGCCCGTCGCGCGCGGGGTCGCCGATCCGGTACGGATACTTGGCTTCCGGACCCACGGGAGGTGACGGTGACCGGCTCACCACAGCACGAACGACCGCCCCGGCAGTCGGCGCGGGAGGGGCCGGCACCGGAGGGGTCCACGCGACCGGTGCCGACGGACCGGTCCCCCGGCGACACGCCGGCACCGGACACGTCAGCCCGGGTGCCGGACGGTGCAGCCGCACCGGAGCCGGTGGAGTCGTTGGCCAGCCTGCTCGGCGGGCGGGGTGGCGCGGTCGACGCGACCCTGCCGCCGGTGGCGTTCACGATCGGCTGGCTGGCGACCGGACGGTCGGTCGTCGGCGGGGTGGCCGCGGCCGTGCTGGCCGGCACGGCGGTGGCGCTGTGGCGGTGGCGGCGCGGGGACCGTCCCCGGGCGGTGCTGATCGGACTGCTGGCCGTCTGTCTGGCCGCGCTGGTGGCGCTGCGCACCGGGCGGGCCGTCGACTTCTTCGCGGTGCAGTTGCTGTCGAACCTGGCCAGCACGCTGGTCTGGGTGGTCAGCATCGTGGTGCGCCGGCCGCTGCTCGGGGTGGTCGTCGGGGCCGCCTTGCGGCAGCGCGGCAGGTGGCGACGGGATCCGGCGCTGCTGCGGGCGTACGGGCGGGGCAGTTGGGTGTGGGCGGCCACGTACGTGGTACGGGTGGCGGTGTTCCTGCCGCTGTGGCTGGGCGGGCAGGTGCTGGCGCTGACCGTGGCCCGGGTCGCGCTCACCTGGCCGCTGGTGGCGGCGGCGTTGACGGTGAGCTGGGTGGTGATCCGCCGCTCGCTACCGGCCGGTCACCCGGGGCTGCGGCACCCGGTGGAACCCGGCTGAGCCGGCGGTGCCCGGGGCGACCGGGACACGCGGTGCGGGACGGGCCTGCCCGCAGGGCAGGAGCGCGGTGCGGGCGGCGGAAACGTTAACGGAGAGGCCGCCACGGGGGGAGCGGCCTCTCCGATCAACACGGTACTCCGTCATGCGGCGTCGCGTTATCCCGCGCGCCCTCTTTTTTCGCGGCTTTCCCGCCGTGGCGGGGTGGGGGATGGTGGGGTGGGCCGACCGATCCGCTGCGTCGGCCAGATGATCGACCCACCCCCGGCCTGACCGTGGGAATCAGGCCGCCCGCCGACCGGGCGTCCGCTCCCCCGGGCCCGGTCGGCCTCCGGGTGGGCGGCGCCGCGCCACCCACCCGGTGGGGTCAACTCAGCCGTTCGGGAAGAGCATCCCGTAGTCCGCGTACGCCATGGCGATGTCGGACTGGGCCCAGAACCGGTGGTAGTTGAACGTCGGCTCGGGGCCACCCTTGAGGTACGCGTCGACCTTCGGCCAGTCCGGGTCGTTCTTGTAGAACGACCGGATGTCCAGGAAGCTCTTGCCCGCGGCGATGGTGTCGCCGTTGGGCATCTTCCCGGTCCAGCCCGGCGGCACGTAGAGGCCCTGGCCGTCGGCGGCGTTGTACACGTCGTCGAACCGCTTGTAGTCGCCGCGCGTCTCGGTGGTCGAGACGCCCTTGCTGTCACTGGCCGCCGAGAGCGCGTCCAGCAGACCCTTCGCGGTGGTCTTGGCCTGGGTGTTGCCGGACTTGGCCGCGTACGCGATCAGGGTCCGGGCGAGGGAACCGGTGACGCCGACGTCCTGGCCGGTGGACATGACCTCGACGTGCAGACCGGTGTTGGACGCCGGGCTGCTCGGGTTCCAGTTGGCGGGCTGGCCCGTCCACTTCAGCTCGGACGGGACCGACCAGTTGGTGCCCAGCTTGGTGTTGGCGATCGCCCACGGCACCCACTTGTCGAGCAGCGCCTTGGCCTTGGTGTTGCCGGTCTCCAGGTACAGCTCGGCGATGCGCTGCATCGACCAGACCTGCATACCGAACCACTGGTTCGACGGCGGGTCGTTGTAGACCGGGTCGACGTCGTAGTACATGCCGTAGAAGGTGGCGGTGCCGGCCGGCGGGGTGCCGTAGTTGCCGTCCCAGCTGTTGGTGGCGCCACCGGCGATGCCGCCCTCGGCGGACTGGAGCCAGGTGTAGAACTCCAGCTGCCGGTCGAGGCTCTTCTGCCAGTCACCGACCGCGGTCGGGGACTTCGGCTTCAGCTCGTTCACGTTGGTCATCGCCCAGGCCGCGAACGGGTTCTGGTAACCGAAGTGGTTGTGGCTGGAGCCGATCCGCCAGGACCAGCCCGCGCTGGCGTCGTACGCGCCACCCCAGGCGTAGTACCAGGACAGCAGGTAGTGCGCGGAGTCCTTGCCGCTGCCGGCGGGGCAGGTGCTGGCCCCGACGCAGTTGCCGATCTTCTTGAAGTACTTGTCGTACATCGCGTACCGCAGGTAGTCGCCCATCTTGGCGGCCTTGGCCACGGTGGCCGCGACGTCGGCCTGCTTGCCCTGGGCCTTGGCCCAGGTCAGCGCCCAGTACGCGGCCTGCACGGCGCGGGCGTCGGCGTCCGGGGCGTTGGTGTACTTCCACTGCTTGGCCGGGGCGCTCGAGTCCTTGACGAACAGGTCGAGGTAGCCGTACTGGCCGCCGTGCTTGAAGGTGTCGCAGGACGGCTGCGGGATGGTCTCCCACACCGACTCCTGCGTGCCGCGCTGGAAGGTGTTGATGTAGGCCGGCTTGGTGGTGCCGTCACCGCAGCGGCCGAAGCCGTAGGTGTTGTCGACGTCCATCAGCCAGTGCATGCCGTAGATGTCGCCGGTGCCGTAGGTGGACGTCAGCTCCGAGCGCAGCGGGTCCTGGCCGACCGGGACGCTGGCGTTCAGCGCCGACGGGTACTGGCTGGGCAGGTTGTACTCGGCGGCGTACTGCGGGGTGCCGGCGGCGCCCGCGGTGGGCTGGTCGGCGTGCGACGGGATGATGTACTTCTCCATCACCGTCCAGGCGTTGTTGAACGGCGCCCAGTTCTGGGTCACCCGGCCGTAGTAGGCCTCCAGCCACAGCCAGTAGCTGAACGCCTCGGAGGTGGTCTCGTGGCCGTGGTCGGGGGCCTCGACGATCAGCGTCTCGATCGAGTGGTACGGCACGCCCTCGGGGCTGAAGTAGCCGGAGTTCTTGATCTTGCCGTACTGGTCGAGGAACTTCGCGACGTAGGCGTTGTCCCCACCGGGGGTGTCGTTGTCGATCTCGGTGGCGGTGACCACCACCGAGGCGACGCCGGTGCCGGCCGCGGTGATGGTGGCGGCGCCACCGGCGGTGTCGGTGTCCTCCGCCGCGGCGACCGTGACGGTGACCCCGGTGTTCCAGTTGCTCGGGGTCAGCGTGACGGTGGCGGGCGACACCGTGATGTCGGTGTCACCGGCGCGGGTGAGGGTGACCGGCACGCTGCCCGAGGGGGCGGCGCTGAGCTTGAGGTTGAAGGTGCTGCTGCCACCCTCGTTGACGCTCACCGAGGACGGCGTGGCGACCAGCACCGGGCCGGTGGCGGCGCCGACGGTGAACGACTTCTCCGACACGCCGATGCCGTTGGCGTTGTCGTACGCCTTGGCCTGGACCGTGTAGCTGCCGGCCGGCAGCGAGGTCAGCGTGTACGCGTACGGCGCGGAGGTGTCGGTGTTGACCAGCAGGCCGTTGCGGTAGAACTCGACCTTGCTGATCGTCCCGTCCGGGTCGCTGGCGGTGGCGGTCAGCGGCACGTCGGCCGGCGCGGTGAACGGGCCGGTGGGCACGCCGAGGGTGACCGTCGGCGGCTGGTTGGCCGGGGTGCCGTTGCACGGGGTGCCGTTGAGCGTGAACGACGTCGGCTTCGGGTTGCTGCCCGAGTAGGAGCCGTTGAACCCGATGGTGGTGGAGCCCCCGGTCCCGATGTTGCCGTTGTAGGACTCGTTGGTCGCGGTGACCTCGCTGCCGCTCTGGCTCCACTTCGCCGACCAGCCCTGGGTGACCCGCTGGCTGCTGTTCGGGAAGGTCCACTTGAGCGACCAGCTGCTGAGCGCGTCACCCAGGTTCTTGATGGTGACGTTCGCGGTGAAGCCGCTGCCCCAGTCGTTGGTGGCGTAGACCACGTCGCAGGCCGGCGCGGCCTGGGCCGCACTGGCCGGCAGGCCCACCCCGCCGATGGCGAGTGCGGTGGCGGCGAGCATCGCCGTGCGGCGACGTCTTGCCATGAGTCTCATGTGCGCGGTGTCTCCTCGGACCGGGCCGGGGCTACGGGCCCCGGCGGAGGCACCTCCACGCGCGGAAACAGGGGTGCGCGGGGGGACGGAGGCGCCGGAATGGTGGTCGGTCCGGCCGGTGGGCCGGGGCAGGGACGGGGTACGGCCACTCGACCGGCCGTGCCGTTCCTTCGGGTGCCGTCCGGGAGACCCGGATGCCCTCGGCGACCCATCACTCGCGCATGTCTGGCTCCGCTGCGTTGATTCGACAGTGTGCCATGGAAGCGCTCCCACAACAACTACCAGTGTCGAAACGCAGGTCGATGTTTCGATCTCGTTTAGGGGCTTTCACAAAGCCGTGACGGGCGTTACAGTCGCAGCATCGCCGATGGGAGCGCTTCCATCGACGGAGATGCAACAAATGAAGGTCGAACCGTGGTCGCCCGACCACGGGGTTCAGCCCGAACGGCTGACGACGGGCCAGCCCGGACACCGTCGCCAGCCGACATCCCACCACCACGGAGGGAGGTGGAACCAGAGCCACTCGCGTGGCCCGGCTCCCGCGCGACACGCACTGTCGGACGCCAATTCGAGCGTGCGTGTGTGCAACACAGGTGGGGACGGGGGTTGCCCTCCCCCGTCCCCACACTAAACCCCCGTACTCGACAGGAAAAGAGGCCGACGGGTCAGGCGTACACGCCACCCGGCCGGCCTCGATCGCTATCTGCCCCTCGGCAGTGGGGCCGACCGTCCCTCGACGGCGCCCGTCACACCCCCGCTTCCCCATCCCGGCCGCCCACGCGCGGCCCTCTAGGCTGGCGGTCCGCCTCCCCGAGGCGGCCGGGCCGCCGCACGCCCGCGCTGGGAGCGCTCCCGGCCGTCGGGGTGGCCCGCACCCTGAGGAGAAAACTCCATGTCGATACTCACCCGACGGCGCCTGCTGCGCCGCGCCGCGCTCTCCGCCACCGCCACCGCCGGCGCCGGCCTCCCCGCCGCCGGTGCCGCCGGCGTGGCCGCGGCCGGTGGCGCCCTCGCCGGCTGCGACGCGCCGAAGGGTGGCGAACCGACCGCCGACCCCAGCGGAGAGCGGCTGCGCTTCCCGTCCGGCTTCGGCTGGGGTGCCGCCACCTCGGCCTACCAGATCGAGGGCGCCGCCAAGGAGGACGGCCGGGGCGCATCGGTCTGGGACACCTTCAGCCACACCCCCGGCCGCACCCGCAACGGCGACACCGGTGACGTGGCCGCCGACCACTACCACCGCTGGGCCGACGACCTCGACCTGATGCGCGACCTCGGGCTGCGCAGCTACCGGTTCTCCATCTCCTGGCCGCGGATCCAGGCCGACGGCACCGGCAAGCCCAACCAGCGCGGGCTCGACTTCTACAAGCGGCTCGTCGACGGGCTGCACCAACGCGGCATCACCCCGATGGTCACCCTGTTCCACTGGGACCTGCCGCAGGCGTTGCAGGACGACGGCGGCTGGGAGAACCGGGACACCGCCCACCGGTTCGCCGACTACGCCGACGCCGTCTTCCGGGGCCTCGGCGACCAGGTGCCGGTGTGGCTGACCATCAACGAACCGAAGACCGTGGTGCAGAACGGTTACCTCTGGGGCCACCACGCCCCGGGCCGGCAGGACGCCGACGCCGCGTACCTGGTCGCCCACCACCTCCAGCTCGCCCACGGTCTCGCCGTCCGCGCGCTGCGCGCCACCGGCCTCGACGCCCGGATCGGCCCGGCGCTCAACCTGCACCCGTGCTACCCGGCCGACGACAGCACCGCCGCCGCTGCCGCCGCCACCCTGCACGACGGGTACGAGAACCGGCTCTACCTGGACTCGATCCTCACCGGCGCCTACCCGGCCGACGTGCTCGCCGACCTCGGCCCGGACAGCCGGATGGTCCGCGCCGTCCGCGACGGCGACCTGGCCGTCATCGCCAGCCCGGTGGACCTGCTCGCCGTGCAGTACTACACCCCGCTCTACCTGACCGGCAACGGCGACACCGTCACCCGCTGGCCCACCAGCGAGGCGGACTGGCAGCAGATCTACCCGCAGGGCATGTACGACATCCTGACCCGGGTCACCCGCGACTACGGGCCGGTCCCGATCACCATCACCGAGAACGGCCTACCCTGCCCGGACACCCTCGGCTCGGACGGCACGGTCGACGACGCCGGCCGCATCGCCTTCCTCCGCGACCACCTGACCGCCGTCCACCGGGCCGTCGCCGACGGCGTACCGCTGGAGAGCTACCACGTCTGGTCCCTGCTCGACAACTTCGAGTGGGCCGAGGGGTACGACCAGCGGTGGGGACTGGTCTACGTCGACTATCCCACCCAGCGGCGGGTCCTCAAGCGCAGCGCCCACTGGTACCGCCAGGTCATCCGGGACAACGGCCTGTAGCGTCGGCCGCCGGCACCCGACGGCAGCACCGGCACGGCCGGACCGCGTGGGGCGGTCCGGCCCGGCACCCGGCGGGCACCACCCGGGCCGTCCGCCCCGACGCCCCGTCCGCTCAGCGGGGCAGCGCCTGCTGGAGTTCCGCCCGCAGCGCCGGGGTCAGCATCTCCCCGGCCTGCTTGGCCAGCCGGGCCATCTCGTAGCCGACCACGCCGATGTCCGCCTCCGCGCCGGCCAGGGTGGCCAGGATCGAACCGTCCCGGATCTGCATGACCAGGAAGTAACCCCGACCCATCTCCACCACCGTCTGCTTGACGACGTCCCCGTCGAACATCTGGGCCGCGCCCGCCGTGATGCTCATCAACCCCGACGTCACCGCGGCCAACTTGTCCGCGTGGTCCCGGGGCAACTGCGCCGAGAGCGCCACCAGCAGACCGTCCGAGGAGACGACCACCGCGTGCGCCACCCCGGGCACCCGCTCCGCGAACGCGTTGACCAACCAGCTCAGGTCGCGCGCCTCCTGGCTCAGCGTCATCACTGTCGTCCTCCTTCGCCGCGCACACCCGGCGGCAACGTTAACTCGGTGGTCTCCTCGGCCTCCGCCCGACGCACGCCGCTGTACAGCCGCGACAGCATCCCGCCCACCGCCTCCGGATCCGGGTCCTGGCGGACCCGCGTCGGCTGCGGACGGGCCGGCTCGGTCACCGTGGTCAACTGGGCCATCGGCACCCGCACCGGCAGGCCCCGCTCGTTGGTCCCCCCGGTCACCGGGACGAGCGGCGGCGCGGGCAGGCTCTCCCCCAGCGAGACCGGCGACGACGACGCCGGACCCTGCCGGGACCACCAGCCGCCACCGGCGTCGACCGGGGTCGGGACGGACGGCGTCAACACGTCCGCGGCCCGCACCGGCGTCCCGGGTGAGCGGTCCGGGCGGCGGCCCGCCACCGGCAGCTCGGCCGGTCGGGCCGGACCCGGCCACCGGGGCGGCCCGCCGACGACGGTGCTGGTGAGCGCCCGCGGCGCGGGCGAGGTGTCCACCTCCGGTGCGGGCGGCGCGGACAGCAGGGTCGCCGGCAACACGATCCGGGCCACCAGCCCCTGCCCCGCGGCCACCAGCCGCACCCCGACACCGTGCCGGGCGGCCAGGTGACTGACCACGAAGTGGCCCATCCGCTCCACGGCTGCCACGTCCGCCGCCGGCGGTGCCGCCAGCACGGCGTTGGCCTGCGCCAACGCCGTCGGAGTCATGCCGAGACCGGCGTCGGCGATCTCCACCACCGCCCCGCCGTCCTCGGCCCGCGCGGTCACCCGGACCAGGGTGTCCGGCCGGGAGAAGGCCGTGGCGTTCTCCAGCAGCTCCGCCATCAGGTGCACCAGCTCACCGACGGCGTGCCCGACCACGTACAGGTCGGCCACCGCCTCGTGCCGGACCCGCTGGTACTGCTCGATCTCCGCGCTGGCCGCGAGCAGCACCGCACCCAACCGCACCGGCCGATTCCACCGCCGGGTCGACTCGGTGCCGGCGAGCACCAGCAGGCTCTCGTCGTTACGGCGCATCCGGGCGGCCAGATGGTCCAACTTGAACAGGCTCTCCAACTGGTCCGGGTCGGCCTCCTCCCGCTCCAGGTCGTCCAACAGCTCCAGTTGCCGTTCCACCAGCACCTGGCTGCGCCGGGCCAGGTTCACGAACATCGCGTTCACGGTGCGCCGGGTCTCCGCCTGCTCCACCGCCACGCTGACCGCGCTGCGGTGCACCGCCACGAACGCCTCGGCCAGCTCACCGATCTCGTCGAGCGACCGGACCACCGCGGGCGGCACCTCGATCCTGGGCACCCCGCCGTCGACCGTACGGAGCCGGTCCAGGGCGTGCGGCAGCTCCACCTGGGCGATCCGCAGGGCCTGGTCGCGCAGCCGCTGCATCGAGTTCGCGATCGACCGGCCGACCAGCACGGCCAGCAGCACCGCCAGGGCGAGCACCACCACGATGCCGCCGAGCACCAGCAGGGTGGTGCGCAACTGGGCGTCACTGACCCCGTCCGCCCGCGCCACCGCGTCGTCGAGCACCCGGGTCTCCAACTGCCGCAGCAGCTTCTGCCGCTGCTCGCTGACCGTCCACCACTGGTTCGCCGGCAGCACCGGGGGCAGGGCGGTGCCGCCGGTGGTGATGCTCCGCTCCTCCAACCGGGTCGCGTCGACGAATGCCGCCTCGCGGGACATCCGGTCGTACGCCTGGATCTGGCCGGTGCTCGCGGCGACCCGGAACGCGCCCAGCGCGGCGAGCTGCTGGACCCGCAGGTCACTGAGGCTCACCTGGTCCTCCAGGCCGTACCGGCCGGCGCGGGCGGCGGCGTAGAGCTGGCCCCGGATCCGCGACGACAGTTCCTTGACCCGGGCGAGCTGCACGTACCGCAGCACCGCGTCGGTCAGCTCCGGACGGTCCGGCCCCGGGCTCGGCTCGGCCAGCAGGCCGAGCAGCGACTCCACCGCCCGGTGGTAGTTGCCGAGGATGGTGTCGTTGCTCAACACCGCCGGTGGCACGGCCGTCCGGATCCGGACCACCTGGTCGTACGCCTCGAGTGCCTCGGCGTAGGCGACCTGCCAGGCGGCGTCGGAGTCGGCCAGCGGCCCGGCCGCCGAACGCAGTTCGTCGAAGGCGGTGTCGGTGGCCGCGTGCAGCGGTCGCAGGGCGAGTGTCGCCGCGTCCCGGTCGGCGGCGTTGCCCGCGCGGCGCAACGCGGCCAGCTCACCGGCGGTCCGGCCCCGTTCCTGCTGGAGCCGGTCCACCGCCGTGGTGATCTGCTGTCCGATGCCGACCTGGCGAGCGAAGTCGTTCAGCGCGGTGGTCCGCCCGACCAACCCGGCGGCCTGCACCCCGGCCAGCACCAGGAAGGCCACCGACGGGATGACCAGGACGGTGGCGAGCTTGGTACGCATCCGCCAGTCCCGCAGCCGCAACGGCGAGCGACGCCGGTGCGGTACGACCCGCTCGTCGAACCGGTTCCGACCCGGCGGCGACGGAACGCTCGGTGTCGGGACGCTCGGTGTCGGGTCGGGACCTGCGTCCACGTCTCGCCTCCTCGGCCTCCGTCCCCACGACGGGGGGCCGGGTCCATCCAACCAGGCCCCGGAGCTGTGTCAACGGGTCGACGGGGCATCCGACCAGGCGGACGTGCCGTTCCCGACGGCCGAGGTCGGCGAGGGGTCCTCCTCCGTACGGCCGGTGCCGCCGAGCCGCTGCGCGTCGGGTACCCGGCCCAGCGCGACCAACGCGGCGCCGGTGGCCCCGATCTCCCGCTCGGCCCGGTGCCGGACCCGGCGCGGCGCGAGGGCGGCGGCGAACGCGGTGCGCCACCACGCGGAGGCGGTCACCGCTCCCCCGCCCAGCACCACCTCGACCGGGGCGTCGACACCGGACTCCAGCACGGCCAGGTCGTCGGCGACCATCCGGCACAGTCCGGCCATCAGGCCGGCGAGGATGTCCACCCCACCGGTGGAGAAGCTGAGCCCCCGCAGCTCGCCGGAGCCGGCCGGGGCCGATCCGGGCGGCCGGTCCCCGCCCAGCCGGGGGTTCGCCCCGAGCACCCCGTCCGGGGCCACCCGGTCCAGGGCCGCGTCCAGCTCGGACCCCTCGGGCAACCGCAGCGTCCGGTTCGCCCAGGCGAACAGGTTCCCTCCGGACGAGTACGCCGCGCCGGTCACCACGTACTCGTGGTCCACCCGGTAGCGCCACAGCGCATCGGGCAGCGGCGGCAGCGCCGTTCCGGCGGGAACCCGCTGGACCAGCCGTACCGCGGCCGACGTGCCGACGGTGACCGCCGCCCGGCGGGGGTCCACGCACCCGGAGCCGACATTGGAGGCGGCCCCGTCGCCGACCGGGGCGGTCCAGTCCGCCCCGGCGAGCTGCGGCCACCGTCGGGCGAATCCGCTGCGCAGCCGGCCGCGCCAGTCCATCGGGGCCAGTTCGGGCAGCTCACCCGGCCGGACGCCGGCCAACGCGACCGCCTCGGCGTCCCAGGCCAACCGGCGTAGGTCGAGCAGGCCGGTGCCGGAGGCCATCGACACCGACATGGGCGCGCTGTCGAGCAGCTGGCCGAGGACGTACTCGACCAGGCCGGCGAACCGGGCCACCCCGGCCGTCCGGTCCCGCAGCCAGGGCAGCCGCACCGACCAGTAGCAGCGGTGCCACCACGCCCCGGTACGACCGTGGAAGTCCGCCGGATCGGCCGGGCCGCCCACCCCGGCCGGTGCGGCGGGGCGGGTGTCCAACCAGGTCAGTACCGGGCCGAGCGGGTCGCCGGCCCGGTCCAGCGGCACCACCGAGTGCCACTGCGCGCAGGTCGCCACCAACCGGACGTCGCGCAGGTGACCGGCGGCGGCCAACTCGTCCAGGCACTCGGTCAGACCGGCGAGGTAACCGGCGGCGTCCAGGGTGCCCGTCCCGTCCTCGGCCACGGTCAGGTGCACCTTGCGGCGGGCCAACGCTCCCGGCAGCGGGTCGGCGTCGGCGTCGAGCACGAGTCCGCGTACCGAGGAGGTGCCCAGGTCGAGAGCGAGAATGTTCATCGCCGGTCACGGTACCCGCCGGTCGGCCCGCCGACGCCCCGATCGGCCACCGGCGTCGCCCGGTCCCGCCGGCGGGTCGACGGCACCGCCCGGGTCGGCGTGGGAAGCCTCTTCCCCGCCGCCCGCGCGCCGCCTAGGGTGTGGCTATGCCCGCGCACCCGACCTGCTGGTGGCCCGCCGACCCGGCGGCCATCCCCCGCGCGTAGCTGACACCCACGCGGCCGCCCCACGAGGCGGCCGACGGTTCTCTCCCCGGCACCCGGGGCCGCCCGACGGACGAGGCGGCCCAGCCCCGGAGGAGAACCCGATGAATCCCCTGCACGACCTGCTCGCCGCCGTCGCCGACGGCCTCGACCCCGGCCCGTTCGCCCTGGTCCGCCGGCACGGCATGGACCACGTGGACCTGTACACCGGCCCGGTGGACGTGGCCGACCGGCTCGCCGACCTGCCGCTGCCCGGCGGTGGCCCCGGCCCCCGGACCCTGGCACTGGTGCCGTACCGGCAGATCGCGGAACGGGGCTTCGCGTGCGTGGACGACGGTGTCCCGATGGAGTACCTGACCGTCACCGGGCACACCGAGCTGCCGCTGGCCGACCTGCTCGTCGCCCTGCCGGCCGGGCCGGTGGTCACCGACGACGCGGCCTTCGACGTCGACGACGACGAGTACGCCCGGATCGTCGAGCGGGTGCTGGCCGGGGAGATCGGGCGGGGTGAGGGGGCCAACTTCGTCATCCACCGCACCCTGCACGCCACCGTGCGGGGTGTCCCGTTGGCCGCCGCGCTGGCGGCGCTGGGCCGCCTGCTGCGCGACGAGCGGGGCGCGTACTGGACGTTCCTGGTGCACACCGGCACCCGGATCCTGGTCGGCGCGACCCCGGAACGGCACGTCAGCGTCGACGACGGGCTGGTCATGATGAACCCGATCAGCGGCACGTTCCGACACACCGGGACGACCGCCGACCGGGACGGGCTGCTGCGGTTCCTGCACGACCCGAAGGAGGTCGAGGAGCTGTACATGGTCCTCGACGAGGAGCTGAAGATGATGGCCGGGGTCGCCGAGAACGGCGGGCAGGTGGTCGGGCCGTACCTCAAGGAGATGGCGCACCTGGCGCACACCGAGTACCTGCTGGCCGGTCGGGGCACGCGCGACGTCCGGGAGGTGCTGCGGGAGACCATGTTCGCCCCGACGGTGACCGGCAGCCCGATGCAGAACGCCTGCCGGGTGATCGCCCGGCACGAACGCACCGGGCGGCGCTACTACTCCGGGGTGCTGGCGCTGCTGGGCCGTGACGCCGAGGGCCGGCAGACGTTGGACGCGCCGATCCTGATCCGCACCGCCGAGATCTCCCCCACCGGGCGGCTGCGGGTGCCCGTCGGGGCGACCCTGGTGCGGCACTCCACCGCCGCCGGTGAGGTCGCCGAGACGCACGCCAAGGCCGCCGGGGTGCTCGCCGCGCTGGGGCTGGGTCCGCGGGCGACGGCCGCCGGCCCGTACCCGCCGGTGCGGTGGGCCGACGATCCCGAGGTACGGGCGGTGCTCGCCGCCCGCAACGCCCCGCTGGCCCGGTTCTGGCTGGACCAGCGTGCCCCCGGCGCGGCGGCGCTGCCCGGGGCGCTCGGCCGACGGGCGCTGGTGGTCGACGGGGAGGACACCTTCACCGGCATGCTGGCCCACCAGTTGCGCGCCCTGGGCCTGGCGGTGGACGTCCGTCCGTGGCACGTCGGCGGCGACGACGACGGGTACGACCTGGTGGTGGTCGGTCCGGGGCCGGGCGACCCGGGTGCCCTCGACGATCCGAAGATGGCCGCGCTGCGCGGCGTGCTGGCCGGTCGGCTCGACGCGGGCCGACCCACCCTGGCGGTGTGTCTGGGGCACCAACTGCTCAGCGGGTTGCTCGGGTTGGCGCTGCACCGCCGCGCCGCGCCCTACCAGGGACTGCAACGGCAGGTGTCGCTGTTCGGGGTGCCGCGCCGGGTGGGCTTCTACTCGACGTTCACCGCCCGGTCGGCCACCGACCGGGTCGGTTCGCCGTACGGGCCGGTGGAGCTGGCCCGGGATCCGGCCGACGGGTCGGTACACGCGCTGCGCGGGGGGACCTTCGCCGGGGTGCAGTTCCACCCGGAGTCGGTGCTCAGCCGGGACGGCATGGCGGTCCTGGCGGAGCTGCTGGGGCAACTGCTGGCCCGGCCGGCGCTGACGGCGCACGGTGACGTCGAGCACGGCTGACCCGGCGGTACCCGGTGTGCCGGGCGGGGAGCAGGCCTCCGCCCGGCACACCGGTCACCCGGCCGACCCGACCCGGCGGGGCCGGGTGCACGGCTTCAGCCGGCGGCGAGGCCGCGCTTGACGCCGGCACCGATGCGGACCGCCCGCTTGGCGGTCAGCGCGGTGGCGGCGAGGGCCACGTGGTCCGGGGCGATCTCCCCGTTGTTGCTGGTGTGCGACGCGCCGTACGGGTTGCCGGCGACGAACTGGCTCGGGTCGGTGTAGCCGGGGGTGACCACCACGCCGCCCCAGTGGTAGAAGATCGTGAACAGCGACAGCAGGGTCGACTCCTGCCCGCCGTGCGAGGTGGCGGTGGAGGTGAAGGCGCTGTAGACCTTGTCCGCCAGGGCGCCGTTGGCCCAGAGCGGGCCGGTGGTGTCGATGAACTGCTTGAGCTGGGCGGCGATCATGCCGTACCGGGTGGGTGAACCGAAGATCACCACGTCGGCCCAGGCCAGGTCGTCGATCTCGGCCTCCATCACGTCCTGGGTCTCCAGCCGGTGCGCCTGCCAGCCGGCGTTGGAGCGGATCGCCTCGTCCGGTGCCAGCTCGCGCACCTTGCGCAGCCGCACCTCGGCTCCCGCCTCACCGGCTGCCTCACAGGCCGCCTGCGCCATCTGGTAGGTGATACCGGTGGCGCTGTAGTAGATGACCGCTACCTTGACCTGGCCGTCCATCGTCTGTGTCCTCCTCGGTTCGGGTCAGCTCCGGCGACTACCCGGTGGTTGCCGGATCAAACACCGCGCCCCGGTATGATCCGGACAACTCCCGGACGTCGAACGGCCCTTTCCCGGAAAAGTTCCCGCAGGCAGCTCAAGATTTCCGCAAGTTCCATCCGTGAACGCTCCCGTCCGACGACCGGCACGGAATCCTGACGGGTACGGCTGCCGTGGGCGGGGGCGGACCCCGGCGGCCAGGGGGGCCTGCACGGGGGATCGCGCTCCGCCGGTTACGGCAACCGGCGTAGCGCGATCGGGGCCCGACCCCGCTTCCGCCCTCGACGAGCGCTGTCGGGGGTCTTCCCATCCTGGCCGCTGTCGGAGGGTCTTCCTATCCTGGCCGGCATGGTGGAACTGACCGGGGCCGAGGCGCTGACCCTGCGGATGACCTCGCTGGGCATGCGGGAGCATCCGGGTGGCCGCCCGGCGGACGTCGCCGGGGTGGTGGAGTGGTTCGGGGCGATGCAGGCCCAGGACGCGGCGAGTGGTCTGTGGTCGCTGGGGCTGCGGCTGCCCGGCCACACCGAGGCCGACGTGCGGGCCGCGTTGGAGCGACGCGAGGCGCTGCGGACCTGGCCGATGCGCGGTACCGTGCACCTGGTGCCCGGCCGGGACGCCCGCTGGATGCTGGAGCTGACCGGCGTACGGGCGCTGGCCGGGGCGCCGGCCCGCCGGGCCACGCTCGGGCTGACGGAGGCCGAGGCCGACCGGGCCGCCGACGTGCTCGGCGCGGCGCTGGCCGGCGGCGGTCGGCTGACCCGCGCGCAGTGCCTGGACACCCTCACCGCCGCCGGGGTCGACGTCCGCGGCCAACGCGGCTACCACCTGCTCTGGTATGCCAGCCAGCGGGGCGTCACCTGCATCGCCCCACACGTGGGCACCGAGCAGACCTTCGCGCTGCTCGACGAGTGGATCCCCGACCCGCACCGGCCCGAGCGGGACGAGGCGCTGGGCATCCTGGCCCGGCGGTACTTCCGCAGCCACGGGCCGACGACCCGACGCGACTTCACCGGGTGGACGGGCCTGAACGCCGCCGACACGAAACGGGCCGTCGCGGTCGCCACCGACGCCGGGACGTTGACCGCCGTCCGGGTCGACGGGGTGGAGTCGTACCTCGATCCGGCGCTGCTGGACGCCCCCCGGCTGGCGGTGGACGACGTGCACGTGCTGCCCGGCTTCGACGAGTACCTGCTCGGCTTCAAGGACCGCGCCCTGATGGTCGAGCCGGCGCACCTGAAGGCGGTGATTCCCGGTGGCAACGGCGTCTTCCAGTCCACCGTGGTACGCGGCGGCCGGGTGGTGGGCACCTGGAAGCGCCGCCTCGCCCGGACCAGGGTCACCGTGACGATGCAGCCGCTGGTCCCGCTGGACGGGCCGACCCGGCAGCGGGTCGAGGCGGCGCTGGAGGGTTACGCCCGCTTCCTCGGCCTGCCGCTGCACCTCACCTGGTAGGGCCCGCCACCTCCCGCCGGCCACCGATGCCGGACTGCCGACGCTGCCGGGCTGCCGACGCTGCCGGGCTGCCGACGCTGCCGGGCTGCCGACGCTGCCGGGCTGCCGACGCCGCTCGCCTGCCGACGCTGCCGGACTGCCGATGCTGCCGGGCTGCCGCGTCGCCGGTCTCCCGGTCCCGACCTCCGACCAGCCTGCCGCCGGACGGTGTCGTGCCCGCATCCGTCTGCACGTGATCCCGAGGCGAGTGACGGTGACCGCACGCCGTCACCCTGCGCCACCAACGAGTCTGTTACCGAGAGTAACCGCAGGTCATCCACCGTCGCCAGGGCCAGCGCTCCACCAGGACAAGCAAAACCTCCCCTGAGCTGCGCTTACGTCGCAACCCTCCGCCGACCTCCACCAACCTCTCACGGAAGCTTTGCTCTGCTGCCCTAGATGCGACGGCTACTCATCGTGGCTGTCGCCTACGGGGCAGCAGAGCAAAGCCTCCGGAGGTGATGGGGTTCGCCCGGTGTCAGGTCACTGTCCGTGTCGATCGGCACGGGTGGGTAAGCGGGCGGAGGGAAGGGCGGACGAGACCGGAGGGGTGGGCGGGCCAGGCGGCACGGGCGGGCCAGGCGGCATGGGCGGGCCAGGCGGCATGGGCGGGCCAGGCGACATGGGCGGGCCAGGCGACACGGGCGGGCCAGGCGGCACGGGCGGAACGCCGGACACCTGAGGGGCACCGGGCGAGGTACCGAGGCCGCAGGCGGCGCGGGACGGCAGAGCAGGGTTCGGGGGATCGGTGGGCGCACGCCGCTGGTGCCGGGTGGGCGTGCGGCCACCGATCCGGGGTGAGGGGGTGGGTCAGTCGCCGAGCGCGCCGGCCGACCGGCCCTCGTGCAGGGTCAGGTTCCGGCCGGTCGCCGGGTCGAACAGGTGGATCTTCTCCAGGTTGAACCAGACCCGGCGGTCCTCCCCCTCCCGTACCGGGGACTCGGCCGACAGCCGGGTCACCAGGTTGCCCCCACCGCCGCTGAAGTCGGCACCGGCGTCGGCGGCCAGTTCCTCCAACTCGGCGGCGCTGGCCCGCTCTCCCTCGACGGTGAAGTAGACGTACTTGTCGGAACCCATCGACTCGACGATCTCGGCGGGCGCGGTGAACTCCATGCCCCGGGCCCGGGTCTCGTCGTCGATCAGTTCGGCGTCCTCGAAGTGCTCGGGCCGGATGCCGAGGATCAGCTCCCGGGGCGCGTCGGCCCCCTCCAGCTCACGGCGGATCCGGTCGCCGATCGTGACGTCACCGAGGGCAGTACGCAGCTTCCCGTCCGCCACGGCGGCGTGCAGGAAGTTCATCGACGGCGAGCCGATGAACCCGGCGACGAACAGGTTGCGCGGGTGGTCGTACAGCTCCTGGGGCGGGCCGACCTGCTGGATCGCGCCGCCCCGCATGATCACCACGCGGTCGCCGAGGGTCATCGCCTCGGTCTGGTCGTGGGTCACGTAGACGGTGGTGGTGCCGAGCTTCTTCTGCAACCGGGACACCACCGTGCGCATCTGCACCCGCAGTTTGGCGTCCAGGTTGGACAGCGGCTCGTCCATCAGGAACGCCTTGGGCTGCCGGACGATCGCCCGACCCATCGCCACCCGCTGGCGCTGCCCACCGGAGAGGTTCGCCGGCTTACGGTCGAGCAGCGAGGTCAGCTCCAGCACCTTCGCCGCCTCGTCCACCTTCTGGTCGATGGTCGCCTTGTCCAGCTTGGCCAGCCGCAGCGGGAAGGCCATGTTCTCCCGCACCGTCATGTTCGGGTAGAGCGCGTAGGACTGGAACACCATCGCGATGTCCCGGTCGCGGGGGGCCTTGTCGTTGACCCGTTGCCCGCCGATGCGCAGTTCACCGGAGCTGATGTCCTCCAGCCCGGCGATCATGTTGAGGGTGGTGGACTTCCCGCAGCCGGACGGGCCGACCAGGATGACGAACTCGCCGTCGGCGATCTCCAGGTCGACGTCCCGGACCGCGACGGTGCCGTCGGGGAAGCTCTTGCTCACCTTGTCCAGCACGATGTCAGCCATTGTTGTCACCTATCCCTTGACGGCGCCGGAGGTCAGGCCGGAGACGATGCGGCGCTGGAAGAAGAGCACGAACAGGATGATCGGAATGGTGATCACCACGGCGGCGGCGCAGATCGCCCCGGTGGGGTCCTCGAACTGCGACTCGCCGGTGAAGAACGACAGCGCCACCGGCACCGTCCGGGCCCGCTCGGTCGAGGTGAGCGTGATGGCGAACAGGAAGTCGTTCCAGCAGAAGATGAAGACCAGGATCGCCGTGGTGAACAGGCCCGGGGCGGCCAGCGGGGCGATCACCCGGCGGAACGCCTGCCCCTGGGTCGCGCCGTCCATCTTCGCCGCCTTCTCCAGGTCCCACGGGATCTGCTTGAAGAACGCCGACAGCGTGTAGATCGCCAGCGGCAGGGCGAAGGTGATGTACGGCAGGATCAGCCCCGGCCAGGTGTCGAAGAGGCCGAGTTGCCGCTCGATCTCGAACAGCGGCGACACCAGCGACACCTGCGGGAACATCGCGATCAGCAGGGACACCCCGACCAGCAGGCGCTTGCCGGGGAAGTCCAGCCGGCTGATCGCGTACGCGGCCATCGCGCCGAGCACCACCGCGATGAACGTGGCGATCAGGGCGATGCCGATCGAGTTGACCAGGGCCCGGACGAACTGGTCGGTGTCGAAGATGCTCCGGTAGTTGTCCAGCGTCCACTCCCGCGGCCAGAACCTGCCGTCGGTGAGGGTGGCCGGGGTCTTGAACGACAGGGAGGCGATCCAGAGCACGGGGACCAAGGCGAAGACGACGACGATGACGTCGATCAGGCCCCAGCGCAGCTTCGCCCGGGTGGTGGTGTCGGCCATGTCAGCGCCTCTCCCCGTCGTCGCTGCCCGGGGCAGCGGTGCCGAACAGCTTCACGAAGACGAACGCGATGATCGCCACCGTGATGAAGATCAGCACGGACATCGTGGAGCCGATGCCGAGGTTGAGCCCCCGGATCAGGTTGTTGTAGGCGAGCATCGACACCGACGAGGTCTCGTTGCCGCCGTTGGTGAGCACGAAGATGTTGTCGAACACCCGGAACGCGTCCAGGGTGCGGAACAGCAGCGCGACGAGGATGGCCGGCTTCATCACCGGCAGCATCACCTTGGTGAACCGCTGCCAGGCCGTCGCCCCGTCGGTGGAGGCCGCCTTGAGCAGGTCCTCCGGCACCAGGGCCAGCCCGGCCATCAGCAGCAGGGCCATGAACGGGGTGGTCTTCCAGATCTCCGCCAGCATGATGATCGCCAGCGAACTGGCCCGCTCGGTCAGCGGGGCGCTGCCGTCGAAGAGGTTGGCCAGGTAGCCGGTGCCGGGCGTCCAGGCGTACCGCCAGGAGAACGCGGCGACGACCGTGACGATGCCATAGGGAATGAGCGCCGCGGTCCGCACGATGCCCCGGCCGACCAGGGTGCGGTGCATGACCAGGGCCAGCCCCATGCCGAGCACCAGCTCCACCGCGACGGTGACCACCGTGATCAGCATGGTCACCCCGAACGCGGTCCACCAGAACTCGTTGCTGAGCACGGTGACGTAGTTCTCCAGCCCGATGAATTCGCGCTGGTCGGGGAAGCGCAGGTCGAAGCGCTGCAGCGACAGCCAGACCGAATAGATGATCGGGTACGCGGTGACCAGCACCATGACCAGCGCGGCCGGGGCGCAGAGCAGCCAGCCCAGCTTCCGTTCGGCCTTCTTGTTCTCGCTCAACGGGGCTCTGCCCCGTCGGCGGCCGGACGGCGGCGCGGGAGCGGTGTCGGAGCGGCTCACGGCAGGACCCCCTTGGACTGGAGCGCGTCGGAGATCGCCTCGCGCAGCTCCTTGGCCGTCTGTTCCGGCCGGATCGCCGACGGCGGCGACAGGATCGCCGACATCACCGTGGAGATGCTCTGGTACGCGGGGGTCAGCGGCCGGACCGCCGGGTCCTTCAGCTCCTCCAGGATGGTCTCCTTCATCGGGTACGCCTCGTCCATCTCCGGGTCGTCGTAGACCGACTCGATGGTCGGGGGCACCCCGTCGTTGACCGCGGAGAACTTCTGGTTCTTGGCGTCCCGGATGCACTTCGCCGCCTCGAAGGACTCCGTCGGGTGCCTGGAGTAGGCGCTGACCGCCATGTTGATCCCGCCGATGGTGACCTTGCTGGGGGTGTTCGCGTCTACGCCGGGTACCCGGGCCCAGGTGACCTTCTTGGCCAGCTCCGGGTCGGCCTCCTGCAACGCCGGGTAGACGAACGGCCAGTTGACCTGGAACGCGCCCTTGCCGGACTGGAAGTCGAGCCGGACCGGATCCTCGGTGGAGTTGCTGAACGACGGCGACGTCACGCCCGACGTGGCGAACCGCTGGAGCTGGTCGAGGGCCTTGACGGCGCCGTCGTCCAGCACGGCCTTCTTGCCGTCGTCACTGAGGATCTTGCCGCCGGCGCTCTCGGCCAGGGTGTTGTAGAGCACCACCAGGCCCTCGTACTGCGCGCCCATGGTGAGCACCTGGTACGGCTTGCCCTGCCCCTTGAGGTCCTTGGCCGTGTTGATCATGTCGTCCCAGGTCTTCGGGGCCTGCGGGACCAGGTCGCTGCGGTACCAGAGCAGCTGCACGTTGGTGTTCTTCGGCGCTCCGTAGAGCTTGTCCTCGTAGCGGGCGGTGTCCAGCGGGCCCGCCAGGGTGCCCTGCTCGACCTCACTCTTGTCCTGGCCGGTCCACTCGCGGATCCACTTCGCGCTGGCGAACTCCTGGGTCCAGGTGACGTCCAGGCCGAGCACGTCCATCCCGCTGTCCTCGGCGGCCAGCCGGCGGACCAGTTGCACCCGCTGGTCGTCGGCCTGCCGGGGCAGCACCCGGTAGGCGATCCTGTAACGTCCCTCGGCCCGGGTGTTGCAGTCGTCGACCACCTTCTGCAGGTTCTGCTCCGGTGGGTAGTACAGGTTGATCGTCGGTGTGCCTCCGCCACCGTCGTCGGCGCCGCACGCGGCCAGCGGCGCGACCAGCGCCAACGCGGCTGCCGCCGCCCCGGCCCGGAGCGCCGGCCGACGCCGGTGTCGGGCCGTTCCGGGGTCCGTCATCACCCTCCCCCTCTCTTCGGCGAAAACCGGGGAAGTGACCCGCGCCCCGGCCCGTGGCCGGGCCTCTGACGTGCGGAAACGCGCCTGCCCAGCCGTTCCGTGCGCCTAGACTGCCCGGCCCGCCACGCCGCGAAACCTGCCGGCAACCCGGGTCCGGGCCGGTACCCGGGCTCCGGCCGCCGCGTGGGCTCCCGACGCCCCCGATGGTGGCTCCTCGGGCCGGATGCCCGGTTTCAGCCCCGCCCCCGCGCCCAGGGCAGCCGGCCTCAGCCCCACGCCCAGGACAGCCGGCCTCAGCCCCACGCCCAGGACAGCCGGCCTCAGCCCCGCGCCCGCGCCCAGGACAGGAAGCGTTCGGTCATCCGGGCCGGTGGGTGCCCCGGGTGCAGTTGGCCGAGCTGGCGGGTCGCCTCGGTCATCAGGACGCCGAGGTAGACGAGCAGCCCGGTGCGGTCCTGCCGGAACTCGGTGAGCAGGGCGAGCTTGGCCGGTTGGCAGGGCCACTCCCGGCCACAGTTGCGGCACCGCCACAGCGGGCGCATCGCGACGTGCGGGACGGGCGGTCGGACCACCGTCGCCACCTCCTCGGGTCGATCCCCGTCGATCCGGTCCTGGAAGGGGCCGCTCCCGCACGGGGGATCGGGAGCGGCCCCGCAGCAGGACCCGCTACCGCCCTCCCTGGCTGCCAGCGGGTCCGCCATGGTGACAGTCTGGTGATCGACCCATTACCGTGGATACACGCTCACCGCATCTGCGCAGCTCAGCACCGCGGGTGAGCAATCACGACAGACCCGCCGATCCACGGTGGGCAGAGGTTGGGGGTGTGATGGGGACAGCTACCGACTACGTGCTGGAGGAGTTACGTCTGTTCCGGACGGGGCTCGGGCTCAGCCAGGAGGATTTCGGCAAGGGCATCGGCTATTCGGGGTCGCACGTCAGCTCGGTGGAGACCGGCGGTCGGGCGCCCACCAGGGAGTTCATGCGGGCGGTCGACGGCTGCCACGAGACCGGCGGGCGCTTCCAACGGATGCTGGAGAGGCTGGGCCGGCTCGACGCCGAGCCGGCCTGGCTGCGGGAGTGGATCGAGTTCGAGCGGGAGGCGACCACCCTGCGCTGGTTCGAGATGACGTACGTGCCGGGCCTGTTGCAGACCGAGCGGTACGCCCGCGCGACGCTGGCCGGCGGCCGGTTCGCCGCGGAGGACGTCGACCGGATCGTGGCGTCCCGGCTCGAACGGCAGGCGATCCTCCGGCGGGAACGCCCGCCGCAGCTCATCTGCGTGATCGACGAGGCGGTGCTCCGTCGGCCGGTGCTCGACCAGCCGGGGCTGATGATCGAGCAGTGCGAGCACCTGGCCCGGTTGACCGCCGAGGAGCACGTCCAGGTGCACGTCGTGCCGACCGACGCCGGCATGTACCTGGGGCTGGCCGGGCAGTTCATCATCGCCGAGATGCCCGACGGCGAGCGGGTGGCGCACGCGGACAACCAGCTCACCGCGCAGATCGTCGATGCGCCGACCGACGTTGCTAGTCTGGCCAGGACGTGGGAGATCGTGCGGAACGAGGCGCTCCCCCGCCGGCAGTCAATCGAGCTGATCGAGGAAGTGGCGAAGTCATGGACATGATGACCCCGCAGTGGCGGAAGTCGACCAGGTCCGGCGGCAACGGCGGATCGTGCGTCGAGGTCGCCGACAACCTGCCCGACCGGGTGCTGGTGCGCGACACCAAGGACCGCGAGGGCGGCACCCTCCACTTCGACCGGACGGCCTGGACGGCGTTCGTCTGCTACGCCAAGCAACACTGACCCGGCTCACCCGACCAGGCTCACCCGCCACGCCGGGGAGCCTGGTCGGCCCCGGCCTCCGGCCACCGCCCCGGGCACTGAGCCGGGCCGAGCCGCACCCCGGGGGCCGAGCCGCACCCCGAGGCCGAGCCGCACCCCGGATCGGGGCCGCACCCCGGATCGGATCGGATCGAACTTGAGCCGCGCGAGGCCGGGTCGGGTCGGGGTGCGCGGCGGGGCCGGACGGGGGTCCGCGGCGGGGCCGGACGGGGTGCGCGGCGGGGCCGACGTAGGCTCGGCCGATGGATGCCACCTTCTTCTTCGATCCCGCCTGCCCGTGGACCTGGCGCGCGTCGCGTTGGCTGGTCACGGTGGCCGAGGCTCGTGACCTGACCATCGAGTGGCGGGCGTTCAGCCTGAGCATTCTCAACGCCGGACGGATCCCGCCGCAGTTCGCCGAGCCGATGGCCGCCTCCGCCCGGGCGCTGCGGCTGGTCGAGGCGCTGCGCGCCGACGGGCGCGGTGCGGACACCGGCCGGTTCTACACCGAGCTGGGCGTCAACACCCACGACGCCGGCACCCCGCTCTCGGCCGACCTGGTCGACGCGGCCGTCAAGGCGGCCGGTGTCCAGGACGCGGCACCCGCCCTGGAGGACGCCCGCTGGGACGCGGCGGTACGCGAGTCGCACGACCTCGCGTACTCCTCGGCCGGACCGGACATCGGTGCGCCGGTGCTGATGGTGCCGGACGCCGAGCGCGGCATCCACGGACCCATCCTGACCGAGGTGCCCGCGCGCGACGACGCCCTCACCATCTGGGACTCGTTGCTGCCGCTGCTTCGGATGCCGGCCTTCCACGAGGTCAAGCGCGGTCGCCGCTGATCCCGCCCGCCCGCGACACGCCCCGCCACGCCCGACGTCGCGCCGCCCGCACCGGCGGCGGCGGTCACGTCAGCGTTCGCGTCCCGTCGCGCGGGTGAGCGGCGTCGGCGTCCGCGCGTCCCGTCGGCCGGTCACGACTGGCCGGTCGGCGGGCTACCCCGGGGGTGCCGCGTGCACTAGCGTTGACGCACTCACTCCACAGCCAGCGCGTCGCCGTCGTAGTCGATACGCCTCCGGCCGACATCAGCCTGCCCGATCGGTGGGTTCTCCCGCGAACTCCCCCGGCGCGGCCACCGGGTTGGGCAGGATCATCCTCAACGAGGAGGTGCTCCGTGGTGCAGGAGACCCGCGCTCTCGCCCTGACGTTCGAGGTGAGCGGCCTGCCACCGGTGAAAACCGAAGCGCTGTCCATCTTCGCCGCCGGCCATCGGCAGGCGACGAGGGTCCGCGCCCTGCTCGAAGCGGCCTGCACCGCGGCCCAGCAGACCGGCTGGACACCGTTGGCCGGGCCGATCGAGGTCGACCTGACCCTGCGGTGCCCACCCGGGCACCGCACGTCCGACGCCAGCACCCTGCTCGGTGGGGTGTGCGCGGTGCTCCAGGACAAGAAGCGGGTGGCGAACATCGGGCTGGCCCACCTCGGGGTCCTGGTCGACGTCGCCCTCTACGCCGACGACCGGCAGATCCGCCGGCTGTCGTACCGGGAGGAGCCGGCGGAGGACTTCTCGTACCAGGTCCGGGTGGCCGCCGCGCCAGCCGTGGTTTGACCGACGCCCGCGGTGGGGTACCGCGGACGCCGACGAAGGGAGCGCCGATGTCGGAGCCACATGTCACGCTCGACCCGAGAGGGCTCGACCCGGTGCAGCAGAAGCTGCGCGGCCCATTGGAGGACCAGCTCACCTCGGCTCTCCAGGCCGCCACCGACCGGGTCCGGGCCAGCTACGCGGGCGAACCGGTCGAGCAGGTCTGTCAGCGGCTGCTCGAGGAGACCCGGTCCGGGCTGCACCCCGACATCGCCGCCGGGTTCCAGCCCGACATGGACGAGTTCTGCCGGGTGGCGGTGGCGATCGTCCGCAACGAGGTGTCCTGAGCGGCTCAGTACCGGCCGAGGTTCTGCGCCGGGCAGATCACGATGCGCGGCGCGTGCTTCGGGTCCAGCCAGCGCAGCACGGCCACCAGGTCGGCGTGCGCCAGGCTGACACAGCCGGCGGTCGGGCCACCGGCGGCGGTGCTGAACTCGTGCAGGAAGATGCCGCTGCCGGCGTTCGGCACCGGCTTCGGCACGTTCGGCGGCATGTTGTAGGTGATCACCGCGAAGTGGGTGTACGCGGGCACCTCCCGCCACAGCGCCTCGCTGTAGCCGCCCGGGTTGGTGGCGCTGTGCTGGAAGGTGTTGTAGGCCGCCGAGTTCGGGTTCTCGTTCCACCAGTCGTCGGTGACCACCCGGTGGTAGGGGAACCGTACGCCGGGATTGGCGGCGATGCCGTACATGGTGGGGCCGAACGAGTAGACCCCGGTGGGGGTGGTCGCCACCCCCTCGGTGTGGTGGTCGCTGAACCCCTTCGCCCCCAGCCGCGCGGCCAGCGGGGCCGACACCGGCACCCAGTGGCCGCCGGCCCGGTGGAACGTCTCCAGGGTGGCGTGCGTGGTGGCGTAACCGCTGCCGGTGACGATGACGACCTGGCGGGTCGCGGTGGGCAGGGTGGTCAGTCGCGCAGCGCGGTTCGGCGGCGGGACCAGCCGACCACGGCCCGTCGTGGACGCCGTGCCGCCGCCCGGGGCGGTTGTCGTCTCCATCGCTGACATGATCGCATCACCGCCGGCATCCGGGATGCCCCACCGACCACCTGACGCCCGGAGTCGGGCGTCCGGACGATCGCCGGCGGCGGGTCAGGGCCGGGTCCGCAACTCCCCGACCCCGACCGCCGGCTGTCCGGCCCGGCAGCGGTGTACGCCGCTGCGGACCCCACGGGCGGGGCAGGCCGCCGCGTCGGGTCCGACACGCGGACCCAGGCCGCCTGCACTCAGCTCCACGGTGCCCCCCGGTGCCGGACTTCGGCGCGTTCCCGACCACCCCGACAGGGTCGTCAACGCCGGGCAAGGTTAGGCAGCCCCCGGGTCGCCGGGCAAGCGGCCCGACCCCGCCCGGAAGGTGATTCACACCGGGGCGGAAATGCGGCATCCCGGCGTGACACGCGCCGCCGGACGGACGCTGTTCCGCGTCGGTGCGGCCCGTCGCCACGGCCCGTCGAACCGGCCTGTCGGAGGCGGCCCGTCGGAGCGACGGTCGGCTAGAAGTGGGCGAGCAGATCCGGGAAGGCGGCCAGCCGGATCACTCCGGTGTCGGCCGGGTCGAGGTCGTCGTCCTCCAGGATCCAGGTGTTCTCGTTGGGGATGAACACCGCCCGCATCCCGGCCGCCCGCGCCGGCAGGATGTCCGACTTCGGAGAGTTGCCGATCATCCAGGCGTCGGCCGGGGTGAAGCCGTGTTCCCGGGCCAGCCACCGGTAGGTCCCGGTGTCCTTCTCCGCCACCACGTGCGCGGCGGCGAAGTGGTGCAGCAGACCGCAGGCGTCCAGCTTGCGCTGCTGCTCCTCCCGGTCCCCCTTGGTCAGCAGCAGCAGGTCGTACCGGGTGGCCAGGGCGGCCAACGTGTCGGCGACCCCGGGCATCAGCTCGACCTGGTGGTTGACCAGCGCGGTGGCCAACCTGTCGATCTCCCGCCGCTCCTGCTCGGTGACCGGCCGCTCGCGCAGCCGGGCCAGGCACTCGCCGAGGCTGCGCAGGAAGACCTTGCTGCCGTAGCCGTGGGCCACCGCGTTGGCCCGCTCGATGTCGTCGAGCACGGTACGGATCTGCACCCGGTCGAGCGTCGGATGGTCGAGCCAGTCCAGGAAATCGTCGATTACCCGCTCGAACAGGACGTTGTTCTCCCAGAGCGTGTCGTCGGCGTCGAAGACCAGCGTCGTTCCGGCCCTATCCGCACTCATCCCGATCCCCTCTCGGACGGTCCGCCCCCGACCGGCGGCGACCCCGGACACGTTAGCGGCCCGACCCGCCCGGCACCTCCGGGTTATCCCGGCGCAGGGTCAGGATGAGGTCGGCGACCAGGGCGGTCCAGCCGGTCTGGTGCCAGGCCCCGAGGCCCGCGCCGTTGTCGCCGTGGAAGTACTCGGGGAAGGCGATCAGGTCCCGCCAGTCGGGATGCGTCTGGAAGAGCTGGCACGCGCCGTAGATCGGCCGACGCCCCCACCCGTCCCGGGTGAACAGGGAGATCAACCGGACGGAGAGGTCGTCGGCGATCTGGTCCAGGGTGCACTTGCGCCCGGACCGGGTCGGGTACTCCACCTGCAGGTCGTCGCCGAAGAACGCCGCGTAGTCGCGCAGCGCGCTGACCAGCAGGAAATTCGTCGGCATCCAGATCGGACCGCGCCAGTTGGAGTTGCCGCCGAACAACCCGCTGGTCGACTCGGCCGGCTCGTAGCCGACGCAGAACTCCTGCCCGCCCAGGTCGACCGCGAACGGCTTGTCCAGGTGCGCCCGGCTGAGCGTCCGCAGGCCGTAGTCGGAGAGGAACTCGTCGGGGTCGAGCATCCGGGCCAGCAGCCGGACCACCTGCTCCGGGCCGACCATCGACAGCAGCCGCTGCTGCCGGCCGTCCGGGCCGAGCCGGCGGGCACCGATCACGTCGGCGTACTCGGGACGCTGGGTGAGGAACCAGCGCAGCCGGGCCCCCAGCTCGGGCAGGCGTTGCAGGGTGCGGGCGCTCAGCCGGGTGGTCGCCGCCAGCGGTAGCAGCCCCACCACCGAGCGCACCTTCAGTGGCACCTGACTGCCGTCGGCGAGCCGCAGCACGTCGTAGAAGAACGCGTCCTCGGCGTCCCACAGCCCCTGCGAGTAGCCGGCCGCGGCGATGTAGGCGAAGTGCTCGAAGAACTTCGTCGCGGTGTCCACGTACGCCCGGTCGTGCTCGGCCAGCACGATCGCCATGTCCAGCAGGTTGAGGGCGTACATCGCCATCCAGCCGGTGCCGTCGGACTGCTCCAGCACCCCGGCCACCGGCAGCGCCGCCGAACGGTCGAACGGTCCGACGTTGTCCAGCCCGAGGAAGCCGCCCTCGAACAGGTTGTTGCCGCCGGTGTCCTTGCGGTTGACCCACCAGGTGAAGTTGAGCAGCAGCTTGTGCATCACCCGGGCCAGGAACTCGTGGTCGCGCCCGCCGTCGATCTCGAACACCTTCAGCGCCGCCCAGGCGTGCACCGGCGGGTTCACGTCGCCGAACGCCCACTCGTACGCCGGGATCTGGCCGTTGGGGTGCAGGTACCACTCGCGGAGCAGGAGCAGCACCTGCTCCTTGGCGAAGCCCGGGTCGACCCGGGCGATGGTGACGCAGTGGAAGGCCAGGTCCCAGGCGGCGTACCAGGGATACTCCCACGGGTCGGGCATGGAGATCACGTCGAAGCTGGTCATGTGCCACCAGGCGCTGTTGCGCCCGTGCCGGCGGCCGGCCGGCGGCGTCGAGCCCGGGTCGCCCTCCAGCCACCGTTTGACGTCGAAGTGGTAGAACTGCTTGCCCCACATCAGCCCGGCGATCGCCTGCCGGGCGACCAGCGCCTCGTCGGCGCTGGCCGCCGCCGGGATCACCCCGGCGAAGAAGCGGTTCGCCTCGGCCCGCCGCGCCCACACCACCGCGTCGAAGCCGGCCCCCAGCTCCGCCGGGGGCGGCACGGCGGCCCCGGGCGGCGGCGCGGTGCGGGTCAGCCGCAGCCGGATCTGCCGCTGCCCGCCGGCCGGCACGTCGAGCACGTAGTGCAGGGCGCCCTTGGTCCCCTCCCGGTCCGGGTTGACGGTGGCCGCGCCGGCCACCACGTGGTCGTTGATCCCGTCCTTCGGGTACGGCGAACGACCGGGCAGCCCCCACAGCCGTTCGGCGTTGGTGTCGTTGTCGCAGAGCAGCGGGACCGGCCCGCCGTCGCCCTCCAGCAGGATCTGCCCGAGCACCCAGTGCTCGCCGACCAGCCGGCCGCCCTCGCCGGTCAGCCGGGGCACCCGGTCCGCGCCGGGCGGACCCCAGGCCCAGGTGTTGCGGAACCACAGCGTGGGCAGCACGTGCAGGGTGGCCGCCTCGTCGGCCCGGTTGGCGACGGTGACCAGGATGCACAGGTCGGTCGGGGACGCCTTGGCGTAGTCGACGGTGACCGCCCAGTACCGGTCGTCGTCGAAGATGCCGGTGTCGACCAGCTCGTACTCGGTCTCGTCCCGGCCGCGCAGGGCGTTGACGGCGACCAGTTCGTCGTACGGGAAGGCGGCCTGCGGATAGTGGTAGCGCCAGCGCATCCAGGAGTGGGTGGGCGTGCTGTCGAGGTACCACCAGTATTCCTTGGCGTCCTCACCGTGGTTGCCGCCGTCGCCGCCGAGGCCGAACATCCTCTCCTTGAGGATCGGGTCCACCCCGTTCCACAGCGCCAGCGCGAAACAGAACGTCTGCCGGTCGTCGCAGACGCCCGCCATGCCGTCCTCGTTCCACCGGTAGGCTCGGGACCGCGCGTGGTCATGGGGGAAGTAGTCCCATGCCGTGCCGTGCTCGCTGTAGTCCTCCCGTACCGTCCCCCACGCCCGTTCGGACAGATAGGGACCCCATGCGCGCCAGTCCTGCTCCCCGGCATCGGCCTGGGCGAGCCGGAGCCGCTCGGCATCGGGGGACGGGGCGTCGGAGGGCGATCGGTCGGTGCGCACCTGCACATTTTCGACGCCGCCGGGGTACTTGACCACAGCGGCCATTGTCGTCGTGGCGTGTTACACCTCGCCGCCACAGGAGGAAAGAAGTTGATCGAGTTCGGATTCGGCCCGGGGGTCTGCGGCGAACTGGCCGGCGGAGCGACCCGGGAATGGCTGGTCACCGACGGTCTCGGCGGGTACGCCATGGGCACCGTGAGCGGGCTGCGGACCCGCCGCTACCACGGTCTGCTGGTGGTGGCCGGGGAGACCCCGGCGGCCCGTCGGGTGGGGCTGGTCAGCCTGGACCCGGCGGTGGTCCTGCCGTCCGGGGCCCGGGTCCGGCTCGGCGCGCACGAGTGGACCTCGGGCGTGGTCGACCCGCGCGGCTTCGAGTACCTGGAGCGCTTCGACCTGGTCGACGGGCTGCCCCGCTGGCGGTGGCGGATCGGTGACGTGGTGATCGAGCGGGAGCTGGCCATGACGTACGGTCGGCCCGCCGTCGCGGTGGTGCACCGGCTGGTGGCCGGCGGCCCGGTCCGGCTGGACCTCTCGGCCGCCTGCACCTGGCGCGACGCGCACGGCGAGCGGCGGGCCGACGGGCCGACGCCCCGGGTGGAACCCGCCGACGGCGGCGCGGTGATCGAGGGCGCGTACCGCCTGACCGGCCCGGACTGGACGCCGGAGGGTCAGTGGTGGCTCGGCGTGCACCACCGCGAGGAGGCCGAGCGCGGGCTGCACCCCGAGGAGGATCTCTGGTACGCCGGGCGGTTCTCCGGCGCGCTGGACCGCCCCGGGGACACCATGTCGGTGCTGGCCTGGGCCGGTGACCTGGCCGAGGAGCCGCCCCCGGCGACGCGGGTGGTGGCGGCGGCCCGGCAGCGGCACCGGGCGGTGGTGGCGGCGGCGAAGCCGGCCGACGCGGTGGAGGCGACCCTGACGCTGGCCGCCGAAGCGTTCGTGGTGCGTACCCCCGCCGGGCCGGACGTGGTGGCCGGTTACCCCTGGTTCGGGGCCTGGTCGCGGGACACGATGACCTCCTACGAGGGGTTGTTCCTCTGCACCGGCCGGGCCGACGAGGGGCGGGAGCTGCTGCGGTCGTACGCGGCGACGCTGTCGGAGGGGATGCTGGCCAACACCGCCGACACCGGGAGGGTGGAGTACAACACGGTCGACGCGACGCTGTGGTTCCTGCACGCGGTGAGCCGGCACGTCACCGTGACCGGCGAGACCGACCTGGGTGACGAGCTGCTGCCGGCGCTGCACGGGGTGGTCCGGGCGCACCTGGACGGCACCCGGTACGGCATCGCCGTCGACCCGGCCGACGGGCTGATCACCCAGGGTGGCACCCCCGGCACCGCGCTGACCTGGATGGACGCCCGGGTGTACGGGGTGCCGGTGACCCCCCGGGTCGGCAAGCCGGTCGAGGTCAACGCGTTGTGGATCAACGGGTTGGCCGGGTTGGCCGAGCTGACCGAACTGGCCGGGCAGGACCCGGACGAGCTGTGGCGGCTGCACGACCGGGCGCGGGAGGCGTTCGGCAAGCGGTTCCCCACCCCGGCGGGCTGGCTGCACGACGTGGTCGACGCGCCCGCCCCGGCGTACCCGCTGGGTGGGGCCGCGCACCACGACGACGACCTGCTGCGACCCAACCAACTGCTCGCCTGGTCGCTGCCGTACGCCCCGCTGGAGCCGGACCCGGTGGCGCTGCGTCGGGTGGCGGCCGGGCTGTTCACCCCGCTGGGTCCGCGCAGCCTCGCCCCCGACTCGCCCGAGTTCGCCCCCCGGCACCGGGGCGGCCCGGCCGACCGGGACGGCGCCTACCACCAGGGGACGGTCTGGCCGTGGCTGGTCGGTCCGTTCGTCGAGGCGTACCGCCGGGCCGGGTTGCCCACCGACGACCTGCTGGCCGGGCTCGTCGGCCATCTCGGCGAGTACGGCCTGGGATCGGTGAGCGAGACCGCCGACGGCAGCGCGCCGCACGCCGCCACCGGCTGCCCGTTCCAGGCGTGGTCGGTGGCCGAGCTGCTGCGGGTCCGGCGGGCTCGATAGGCAGCCGTTACACACCGGCAACGGTGGCGTCTCCGCTGGTTATCCCCGACTGGGCAGGATGGGCACCGACCCCGGGCCACAGCGAAGACACCCCTCTGGTGTCCCACCGGCGCGTGCCCGGGACACACCCGAAGGGGGCCGCATGTCACCTGACGCCGACGTGATCGACATCCACCCCGGCCGGCACCAGCGGGTGCTGATGCTCTCCTGGGAGTACCCGCCGGTGCTCGTCGGCGGCCTCGGCCGGCACGTGCACGCCCTGGCCACCGCCCTGGCCGCCGCCGGGCACGAGGTCACCGTGGTCACCCGGCACGCCGAGGGTGCGCCGCTGGAGGAGTACGCCGAGGGGGTCCGGGTCCTGCGCGCCCCCGAGGACCCGGTGACCTTTCCGCTGGCCACCGGGTCGCTGCTGGCCTGGACGATGGCGTTCAACCACACCCTGACCCGGACCGCCCTGCGGGCCGCCGACACCGCCGACTACGACGTGGTCCACGCCCACGACTGGCTGGTCGGGCACACCGCCGTGACCCTGGCCGAGCACCTCGACCTGCCCCTGGTCACCACCATCCACGCCACCGAGGCCGGTCGGCACCAGGGCTGGCTGCCCGGGGAGCTGAACCGCACCATCCACGGCGTCGAACACTGGATCAGCAACGCCTCGACCCGGGTGATCGCCTGCTCCGGCTACATGCGCGAGCAGGTGGGCCGGTTGTTCGACGTGCCCGCCGGCCGGGTCGACGTGGTACCCAACGGGGTCGACGACCGGGCCTGGCGGGCCCGGCCGCGCGCGGTCGCCTCGGCCCGCGCCCGGTTCGCCGGGGACGGCCCGCTGATCGGTTACGCCGGGCGGCTGGTCTACGAGAAGGGCGTGCAACACCTGGTGGACGCCGTGCCGCACCTGCGGCAGCGGCACCCGGGGCTGCGGGTGGTGATCGCCGGCGACGGCCCGTACAAGGACGAGCTGGTCGACCGGGTGCACCGGCTGCACGTCGCCGACAGCGTCCGGTTCGCCGGCTTCCTGGACGCCGGGCAGCTCCCGGCGATGCTCGCCGCCACCGACGCGACCGTCGTGCCGAGCCTCTACGAGCCGTTCGGCATGATCGCCCTGGAGGCGGCGGCGGCCGGTGCCCCGCTGGCCGTGGCGAGCACCGGCGGGCTGGCCGAGATCGTCGAACCGGGCGTCACCGGGGTCACCTTCCCGCACAGCGACCCGGGCGCGCTGGCCGGTGCGGTCGACCGGCTCGTCGGCGACGAGGTCTTCGCCCGCCGGGTGGCCCGTCGGGCACGCACCATGGTCGGCGAGCGCTACGGCTGGGCGGCCATCGCCGCACGTACCGTGAGCAGCTACGCCACCGCCCGCCGCGAGCACGGCGGCTTCCAGGCCCGGCGGGCGGCGACGCTGCTGGCCGGTGGTCGCCCACGGATCGCCATCCCGGAGGGCAACCTGCTGGCGCTCGACGGCGCGGCCTGCTGACCGGATCGAGACCTGACAACCGATAGGTCCGTCCCGATCCATTGGCTACGGTGTACCTCGGCCGATGGTGAGGAGAACGGTGCAGCAGGTAGTGATCGCCGGCCGGTACCGCCTGTTGAAGATGGTGGGCCGGGGTGGCATGGGCCGGGTCTGGCTGGCCCGCGACGAGGTGTTGCACCGCGAGGTGGCGATCAAGGAGGTCGTCCCGCCCGCCTGGCTGGCCGACGACGAACGCGACGAGCTGCGGCTGCGGACGCTGCGTGAGGCGCGTACCGCCGCCCGGCTCAACCACCCCAATGTGGTCCGGGTCTACGACGTGGTCCAGATCGAGGAGCGGCCGTGGATCGTGATGGAGTACGTCCTGTCCCAGTCGTTGCAGACGGTGCTGGACACCACCGGCCCGGTCGACCCGGTACGCGCCGCCGACATCGGGATGGCGCTGCTGGCCGCGTTGCGCGCCGCGCACTCCGCCGGGGTGCTGCACCGGGACGTGAAGCCGCAGAACGTCCTGGTCGCCGACGACGGCCGGGTGATGCTCACCGACTTCGGGCTGGCCACCTTCGACGGCGGTGACGGGCTGATGACCCGTCCCGGCATGGTGCTCGGTTCACCGCAGTTCGTCGCCCCGGAACGCGCCGCCGAGGGCGTGTCCAGCGTGGAGGCGGACCTGTGGTCGCTCGGGGCCACCCTGCACGCCGCCGTGGAGGGCCGGTCCCCGTACGCCCGGAGCACCGCGATGGCCACCCTGGCCGCCCTGGCCACCTCGCCACCGGACCCGGCTCCGCACGCCGGGCCGCTGCGCCCGGTGCTGGACGGGCTGCTGCTGCGCGACCCCCGCCAGCGGATCGGCCACGACGAGACGGCGCGTCGGCTGGAGATGGTGACCCGGCCGGTGCCCAGCGTGGAACCGCCCACGGTGGTGATGCCGGTGGCCCGTCCGGCCAGCCCGCCGCCGCACTGGCCGGGTAGGGACGGCGAGACGGCCGGTCGTCCGGCGGCCCCGTCACCGCAGGGCCGGGCGGAGAGCGACACCGAACGCGATTGGGGACCGCCCGGCCGCCGGGTTCCCCCCGACGCCGCCGGCCGACCCGCCCCGGCCCCGACCCGTGCCACCGCCCCGGCTCCGACGTCACCCGGTGCCGCCTCCACCGCTGCGGCGTCGTCGGGTACCACCTCCCCCGCCCCGGCGTCGTCCGGTGCCACCGGCCCGGAGCGGGTCGGCCGGGCCGGGGTGGTCGGCACACCACCGGGCGGCCTTCCGACGGTCCCCACCGGCTCCGGCGGGGCGACGCTGAGCGGCTCCGGCGGCTCCGGCGGCCCGACGCTGAGCGGCTCCGGCGGGCCGACGCCGGGCGGCTCCGGCACCGGCGGGGCGACGCCCGGCAGCTCCTCCGGCACCGGCGGCCCGGCAGCGGGCGGCCCCGGCACCGGCGACTCCGGTGCGGGTGCCGACGACCCGGCCGGCTACCGCCCGGGACTGGTCGATCCGCAGGGCCGCGGGCCCGGGGTGGGCAGCCCGGCGGACCCGGGGTCGGGCGGCCAGCGGGCGTCCGGCCCGGGGCGGGCCGGCACGGGCGCGGGTTCCCGACGGGCGACCGGGACGGGCGGGATGGCGGCGATGACCGCCCGGCTGGCCGGGGGAGCCCGGGGCTGGCTGCTGGCCGGGGTGACGCTGGCGGTGGGGGCGACGGTCGGGATCGGCACCACCATCGCGATCAGCGACGACGACCACCGGGCCGCACCGCCCGCCACCGACGTGCCGACCACCGGCAAACCCTCGACCCGCCCCTACGGCCCGCCCGGTCCCGGTACCGGTACGGGCCGACCGGGGACACCGCCGCCCGGCGGACCGGGCGTCGCCCCACCGCCCCTGCCCTGCCTGCGCCCCGAACCGGTCGGCACGAAGGTCACCGGTCGACCGGCGACCGTGGACGACGGGTTCCGTCCCCCGCCCGGGTGGACCTGGCACGACGGAGCCGGTTACCGGATCGCCGTACCGGTCGGTTGGCTGCGTACCCAGGAGGGCACGGTGGACTGCTTCCGTGACCCGGGCAGCCGTCGGACGCTCAGCGTGGAGCCGTTGGTCGGTGGCGGTGGTTCGGCGCTGGACCGGTTGCGGGCCGAGGAGCGCACCCAGCTCGGCTTCGGTGCCCTACCCGGGTACGACAAGATCAAGCTGGTGGCCTCCGGCGGCGACGGCGCCCAGTGGGAATGCCGCTGGGACACCCCGTTCGGCGGCCGGGAGCACGCCGTCCGGCTGATAGTCGGCGGCGACCTGGCCGGATACATGTTGAGCTGGTCCGCGGCGGACGAGGACTGGAACGCCTCCACCGACGAGCTGGGGGTGGCCCGGGAGAGCTTCCGGGGCCGGTCCACCGAGATCACCTCGCCCACCTGACGCCACCCCCCGACGACGTCCCGGCCGGGGAACCCGCACCGTCCGCCGCCTCCGGTCGCCGTCCTTCCCCACCGCGCCCGCGGTCGAGAAACCGCAGCTAGGTGGCTACCCTGGTATCGGGGGGAGCCGAGGGGGAACGTCGTGCAGCAGCTGCTGGTCGCCGGGCGTTACCGGCTGCTCCATCTGGTCGGCACCGGCGGGATGGGCCGGGTCTGGCTGGCGCGCGACGAGATGCTGCACCGGGACGTCGCGGTCAAGGAGGTCGTCCCGCCGCACTGGCTCGCCGAGTCCGAACGCGAGGAACTGCGGCTGCGGACGCTGCGCGAGGCCCGTACCGCCGCCCGGCTCAACCACCCCAACGTGGTGCGCATCTACGACGTGGTGCACGACGGCGACAGCCCCTGGATCGTGATGGAGTACGTCGCCTCCCGGTCGGTCCAGCAGCTCCTGGGCGACGACGGTCCGCTGGACCCGCACCGGGTGGCCGGGATCGGCCTGGCGGTGCTGGCCGCCCTGCGCGCCGCGCACGCCGCCGGGGTGCTGCACCGCGACGTGAAGCCGCACAACGTGCTGGTCGCCGACGACGGTCGGGTGGTGCTGACCGACTTCGGGCTGGCCACCTTCGACGGTGGCGACGGGGTGATGACCGGGCCGGGCATGGTGCTCGGCTCGCCGCAGTTCGTGGCCCCCGAGCGTGCCCGCGACGGGGTGTCCGACCCGCGCACCGACCTGTGGTCGCTGGGGGCCACCCTCTACGCGGCGGTGGAGGGCCGGTCGCCGTACGCCCGGTCGAGCGCGATGGCGACACTGAGCGCCCTGGCCACCGAGCCCCCCGACCCCACGCGACGGGCCGGCCAGCTCCGCCCGGTGCTGGACGGCCTGCTGCGTCGCGACCCTGACCGACGGCTCACCGCCGCCGAGGCGGAACCGCTGCTGCGGGCGGCGCTCGCTGCCACGTCGGTGCCACCGGGCGACCCGGCACAGCGGCGACGCGAGCCCGCCCGGGACACCACGGTGGCGCCGGCCGGGGTCCGCCGTCACCGCCGGATCGCCCTGGTCGCGGTGGCCGTGGCGGCCGCCCTGCTGGCCGGAGCCGGCACCACGCTCGCCCTGCGGGCCGACGGTTCCACGCCGCCCTCACCGGGGGCCGGTGCCGGCGACCCGGTGGCCCGGCCGGCGGCCTTCCCGTGCGCCGCCCCCGCGCCGGCGAACGCCACCCCGGTCCGCTCCGCGCCGCCGCCGTCGGGTGAGCGGTTCGGCCTGGTTCCCGGTTGGACCTGGTACGAGGACCCGGCCGGATTCCGGATCGCCGCGCCGGCCGGCTGGCTGCGCTACACCGAGGGCACCGTGACCTGCCTGCGGGAGCCGGGTGGCCCCCGGGTGTTGAGTGTCGCCCCCGGTGACGCGCCGGCCGACCCGGTCGCCCACTGGAGGACCGAGGAGCGCCGGCTGACCGACGACGGCCGGCTCGCCGGCTACCGCCGGGTGGAGATCTCGGCGTTGGACATGTTCCGGGGCGGCGCGCTGTGGGAGTGCGAGTGGACCGGCCCGACCGGCGTCCGGCTGCACACCGCCCGGCTGCTGGTGCGGGTCGCCCCGGAACGCGCCTACACCGTCTCATGGTTGACAGACCAGTTCGACTGGCAGGTCAACGCGACATACTTCCTGATGATCCGGCAGAGTTTCCGCCCTGCCGCCTGACGCCCTCTCCTGTGGACCATCCGGGTGATTGCCCCGTCGACGGCGGCTCTGACACAGTGGCGTAGCGTTGTCGATCAAGAAAACGGGGAGGGGCGAGGCGACATGATGGGACCGTCCCACGCACTGTCGGGCGCGGCGGTGTGGCTGACCGGGTCGTGGGCACTGGACCACTTCGCCGACTACCACCAGTCCCCGCTCGCGTTGGCCGTCGGCACCGCGGTCTGCGCCGGGGGCGCGCTCTTCCCCGACCTCGACCTCTCCGGCAAGGTCACCCGCAACCAGGGCGGCGCCACGGTGGCCCGCACCTTCGGCGTCTTCTCGCTCTTCGTCGCCGAGGTGATGGAGAAGATCTCGCTCGGGGTCTACTACGCCACCAAACTCAGCCGGGATCCACGGCGCAACAACGGCCACCGGACCCTGACCCACACCATTCCGTTCACCGTCCTGGTCGGCTGGGGCACCACCGCGCTCTGCGCCGCGTACGGCAAGTGGGCGGTGGTGAGCATCCTGTTCTTCATGATCGGACTGGCGCTGCGCGGGCTCTTCGACGAGTGGGCCGAACGGGCCGGCTGGGTGATCGTCACGCTCGTCTCGGCCGCCGCCGCCTGGTTCACCTTCGCCAACCTGCCGGGTGACCGGGGTTATCCGATGATCGGGCTGGCCGTCGGGGTAGGGTGTTTCGTACACATCCTCGGCGACATGATCACCAAGGCCGGGGTGCCGATCCTCTGGCCGATCCCGATCAAACGTCGGATGTGGACGATGATCGGGCTGCCCAACAGCATCGCGCTGCGGACCGGCAGCAAGGCCGAGGTGGTGGTGCTGCGGACCGCCCTGACCGTGCTCTCGGTGCTCGCGGCGGTCGGCCTGGTCGCCCCCTCGGTACTCCAGCGGTTCAACATCGAGGTCTGACCGGGGCTGCCCCCGTCTCGCGCACCTTCCCTGGTCACTGCGGTGCCGGCCGGTCCCGGCACCCTGCCCCACGGCGGGACCGCCCAACCGGGGGAAGTACGGGGGGTACGGCGACGCCTACGATGCGAGCATGTCCGCCGGCCCCAGGACCCGTACCCTCGCCGGAACCCGCCGCGGACGATCGATCGCCGGCCTGTCGGTCCTGCTGTCCCTGGCCCTCTTCGGCGGTGTCATCTGGGACGCCGGGTACGCCCGGCTCTACCCGGCGGCACGGTTCCTGCACCGGCCGCTGCCCCTGCTCGGACTGGCCACCCTGGCCGCGCTGACGCTGGTGGCCGCCGGCTGGCTGGCCGCCCGGCAGCCCCCCGCCTCGACGGCGCTACGGCTCAGCGCGCTCGGCTGCGCGGTGCTGCTCGGGGTCGGCACCTCCGCCTGGGGTATGTTCCGCACCGGTTTCGCCTCGACCGTCGAACGGGACTCGACGCTGGCGGTCTCCCCCGACGGCCGGTACGCCGTGGTCCGGCTGGACATCCGGGACTGGAAGGACCTCCCGCACACCGAGCTGCGGGTACGGTCCCGGGCGGGCCTGCTCAGCCGCGACGCCGACCGGGAACTGGTGGACTGCCGCCGCGGTTGGCCCAGCGGACGGATCGACGCCGAGTTCGTCGGTGAGCGGACGGTCCGGGTGACCCCCGCCGGCCGCTCGGCGGTCACCGTCGCCTTCGACCAGCGGTTGCGCCCCCAGCACCGGGTGGACGCCTGCCGTCCGAGCGACGGCTGAGCGCCGACCGGGCGGCCGGGCGACCCGCCAGCGCAGCCCTCAGACGCCGACCCGCTGGGGTGGCACGGTGAGGCCGTAGAGCGCCATCAGCTCCGGGCTGTCCACCCGTTTGCCGTCGGCGACCGAGTCACAGGCGATGTCGACGATCTGGTCCTTGTGCGCCAGCAGGTAGGGCCGGGCTCCGACGTCGGCGCTGGCCAGTGTGGCGATGCCGGCCCAGTGCCGACGGCCGAAGAGCATCGGGTAGCCGCGCAGTCCGTCGTAGGTGGCGCAGGCGAGCACGTCCGGGTACGGCAGGGCGGCCACCCGCCGGACCGCCGCCGGGGTCAGACCGGGCATGTCGACCGGCACCACCACCACCGCCTCGACCCGCTCGTCGGCCAGCGCGGCCAGTCCGGCCCGGATCGACGAGCCGACCCCCGTGCCCCACGCCCGGTTGACCACCACCGTGGCCGGGCTCAGGTCGGCAGCGGCGCGGACCTCGTCGGCCGCCGCCCCCAGCACGACCGCCAACTGCCCACAACCGGCCTCGGTCATCGTCTCGATCATCCGACTGACCAGCGGTCGGCCCTCCAGGCACAGCAACGCCTCCGGGCCGCCCAGCCGGCGTCCGCCGCCCGCCGCGATGATCATTCCTGCGATACGCACACCCGGTGCAACGAGCCCCCACGAGATGAGTGTCGGCACGAAACGGATATTTCACGCGTATAACCCACTGGGTCCGGCCCGCCCCGGCCCCGCCAACGGCCCGGTGGGGTGGGGTGGGGCGCTAGGTGGCGTCGGCGTAGCAGTCGACCACGGAGAGGTCGAGGGGAAAACGGACCGGGGAGTCTCCGAACAGCAGGGTCGAGGCCCGTGCCCCGGCCCGGCGGACCGCCTCGGCGACCGCCCCGGCCAGCTCGGCGGGACAGTGCACGATCACCTCGTCGTGCTGGAAGAAGACCAGTTCCCCACCGGTGTCGGCCAGCTCGCCGCGCAGGGTGGCGAGCAGCGTCGAGGCCCACTCGGCGGCGGTGGCCTGGATGACGAAGTTCCGGGTGAACCGACCCCGGGACCGGGCGGCCCTGGCCCGGGGCGAGCGGGGGTCCGAGCCGGCATCCGGATCCGGCGGGGTGTCGTCGTCGCCGAGGCCCGCCGTGCCCGGGGGACAGGTCCGGCCCAGCCAGGAACGGACCAGGCCGCCCGCCTCACCGGTACGCGCTGCCGCCTCCAGGAAGCCGAAGGCGGTCGGATAGCTGCGTTTGAGCACCGCCAGGGCCGGCAGCGCCCCACCGCCGGTCTGCCCGTACATCGCGCCGAGCAGGGCGAGCTTGGCGCGAACCCGGTCACCGCCGAAGGAGTCCCGGGCCAGCGCCGCATAGAGGTCACCGGCCGCGCCCGCGGTGGCCAGCCGGGCGTCACCGGAGACCGCGGCGAGCACCCGGGGTTCCAGTTGACCGGCGTCGGCCACCACCAGCACCCAGCCCGGATCGGCCACCACCGCCCGACGGATCACCTTGGGGATCTGCAACGCACCGCCGCCCCGGGTCGCCCACCGGCCGGAGACCACTCCGCCGGGGACGTACTCCGGGCGGAACCGACCCTCGCGGACCCAGGCGTCCCGCCAGGCCCAGCCGTGCGCCGTCCAGAGACGGTAGAGCTCCTTGTATTCGAGCACCAGCGGCACGGCCGGATGGTCGACGCCGCGCAGCACCCAGGCCCGGGTGTTGGGCAGTTCCACGCCGACCCGGGCGAACGCGCGCAGCAGCTCCGCCGGGGAGTCGGTGTGCAGTTGCCGGACGCCGAGGGCCTCGGCGATCCGGGCGGCCAGCTCGGCCAGCCGCCGGGGCGGCCCACCCACCGGGGACGGCTCACCCAGCAGCTCGGCGAGGAGCGCGTCGTGCACGTCGGCCCGCCAGGGCAGCCCGGCGGCGGCCATCTCCACCGCGACCAGCGCGCCGGCCGACTCGGCGGCCACCAGAAGCCGGAACCGGCCGGGATGGGCGGTGGCGGCGATCCGGGCGAGCTGGTCGGCGTACACCCTCGTCACGGCGTCGATGCCGGGAGCCGGCAGGCCGGGGACGGCCTCGAAGAGCGTGGCCTGCCCGTGGCCGGGCGGCGCGGGCGGCCGGGGCGGCGGATCGGGCGGCACGGCGGCCCCGGTGAGCCGGGCGAACGCCGCGGCCGGTGAACGGGGCTCGCCCCACCGGCCGGCGTGCCCCAGCAGCAGCGCCTCGGTCAGCTCGAGGTCATGGCAGCGCTCGACGCGCACCCCGGCGCGCAACAGGATCGGGTAGACCGCCGTGCCGGAGCCCCACACCCAGCGGGGGCGCTCGACGCTCTCCCGGGCGGCGACGGCGCCGGGCAGGTCGTCGACCAGCTCGACCGCGCCGAGCGGCCGACCGGCGGCGTCCAGCGGCCGCAACGCGCCACCGCCCCGCTCGCCCGCCGCCACCGCCACCACCGCCACGGCCCGATTCTGCCCCGCCCCTGTGACACCCGTCCGGCCGTCGGAATCCGTCCGCCCCGGTCGCGCCGCCCCAGACTGCCAGCGGGCCGGACCTCGCGCGGCCCGCCGTGCCCGGCCCGCCCGCGCGGCGCCCGGAGGCCGGAGCGGACGGACACGGCCGGAGCGAACGGGAGGCGGGGTGACAGGCCGGTGGACGGGCGGGGTGACAGGCCCGCGCGGACGGGTGCGGTGATGGGCCACGTGCGGACCGGGCGGGGTGATGGGCCGGCGCGAATGGACAGGATGACAGGACCGCGCGGACGGGCGGGGTGATGGGCCACGTGCGGACGGACGGGATGATGGTCCACGTGCAACCCGTATGCCCCGCAGGCATATTTATGCCCGCGGGGCATATGGGTTTCGGACACACATGCCTGTCCGACCCCCGGGAGCGGCGGCGGGATGGGCTGCCGGCCGTGCCGGAGATCAGGCCGGACACAGGTGCCTGTCCGACCCGAGGACCTGTCCCACCCCAGGACCTGTCCGATCCGGGAAGCGGCAGTGGGTTGGGCTACTTGACCGCACCGGAGGTCAGGCCGGACTGGATCTGCCGTTGGAAGACCGCATACACGATGATCATCGGGAGGATGGCGATGGTCAGGGCGGCGAACAGGCCGGACCAGTCGGCCTCGTAGCCGGCGTTGACCGAGATGTCGGCGATGCCCTGGGTGAGCACCCACTTGTCCTTGGCGTTGGAGAGCAGCACCAGGGGCAACTGGTACTGCGCCCACTGTCCGATGATGTTGAAGATCGCCACGCTGATCAGGCCCGGCTTCGCCATCGGCAGCATCACCTGGAAGAACAGCCGGGTGTGCGAGCACCCGTCGATCATGCCGGCCTCGGCCACCGAGTTCGGCAGCGTCCGGAAGAACGCGGCCAGGAAGAAGACGGTGAACGGCAACGAGTAGGCGATGTAGACCAGGATCACGCCGGTGTGGGTGTCCAGCAGGCCCAGGTTACGGACCACGAAGAAGAGCGGAACCAGAGCCAGGAAGACCGGGAACGCCAACCCGGAGACGAACAGGTAGTAGATCGCCCGGTTGCCCCGGAACTTGTACCGGGCCAGCACGTACGCGGCCATCGAGCCGAGCAGCATGGTGCCGAAGGTGCTGCACGACACCACGAAGACGCTGTTGAGGAAGTACCGGCCGACGTGCGCCTTGGTCCAGGCCCGACCGAAGTTCTCCCAGCGCAGTTCCGCCGGCAGCGTCCAGGGGCTGCTGAAGATCTCGCTGGTGTTCTTGAACGCGGCCAGGAACGTCCAGAGGATCGGCACGATGACGATCACCGCCCAGACGGCGAGCGCCAGCTGCCCCAGCCCGCTGAACAGCCGTACCTCGTGGTGCTGACCCCGGCCCCGGCGGGCGCGGGTGGCGGGCCGGCCCGGCGGGGTCTCCGCCGGGGCCGACGTCAGCGTCGTCTGTGCGGCCATCTCAGTACTCCACGCTTTCCCGCTTGGTCAACCGCAGCGTCAACGCCGCGAACGTGAGGGTGAGGAAGAACAGCGCCACGCCCATCGCCGAGGCGTAGCCGTACTTCGAGTAGACGAAGGCGTTGCGGTAGATCTCCACCGCCAGCACCGTCGTCGCGCCGTCCGGGCCGCCGCTGTCCACCGAGAGCACCGCGACGATGGCGAACGCGTCGAACGCGGCGATGCCGAGATAGATCCAGGCCACCTGGAGGGTGTCCCAGAGCAGCGGCAGGGTGACCCGGAAGAAGAGCATCACCTTGCTCGCCCCGTCCATCTCGGCCGCCTCGTAGATCTCCCCCGGGATGGAGGCCATCCCGGCCGAGAAGAGCACCACGTAGAAGCCGACCGCCTGCCAGACCAGCACCGCGATGATCGACCAGAGGGCCAGGTTCGGCCGGATCAGGAACAGCACCGGATCCAGGCCGAGCTTCATCAGCACGCCGTTGATCAGGCCGGACTCGTTGGGCCGGTACACCATCTGGAACAGCACCGCGATGATGGCCACGGCGAGGACCTGGGGGAAGAAGAACACCACCCGGTAGAACCCCGACCCCCGGACCCCCTGCCGCTGACCGCCCACGCTGCGTCCGCCCACGTTGAGCAGGAAGGCGAAGAACAGCGCGATGGCGATCGTGATCAGCGGCAGGGCAAGCAGCAGTACGCCGTGGTGCTGGACCGCCTGCCAGAAGCGCCCGTCGTCGAGCAGCCGCCGGTAGTTGTCGAAGCCCACCCACTGCGGGGCGGACAGCCCCCGCCAGTTGGTCATCGAGATCTGGAACGCCTGCGCGTACGGTGCGATGACGAAGACCACGTACAGCGTGACCGGGGCGAAGAGGAACCCGATCACGAACGGATACTTGCCGTGCCGCATGATCCCGCTACTCCGATCGGTCAGCGCGTGAACTTGGCGACGGAGCTGTCCTTCTTGATGGCGTCGGCCCGCTTCTGGATCCGCTCCACGAAGGCGTCCGCCTTGATCCGGCCGAACATCAGCTCGTTGGTGGCGGTCCGCGCCTCGGTGTCCAGCTCCTTGTACCAGCCGTCGAAGTACAGGTTGAACACGTCCTTGCCGGCGGCGGCGAGCGCGGCCTGCGAGCTGGCCACCCCCGGCGGGAAGGCGAAGCCGGCGCTGCCCGCGGTGACCACCGTCGGGGCCTTGACCACCTCGGTGAAGCCCTTGGCCCCGGCCACCGAGAGCATCTGGCGCATGTACTCCAGGCCGCCGCGCGGGTTCTTGCTCTTGGCCGAGACGAAGTAGCCCTCACCGGCGGTGGCCCGCACCGCGGTGCCCGGCAGCTTGTCCGAGCCCGACAGGCTCGGCACCGGCATCAGCTGGTAGTCGAAGCCGGCCGGCGTGTCCTTCTTCTGCTCGCCCTCCAGCCAGTCGCCGCTGGGGTAGAGGGCCAGCTTGTACTGGTTCTGCCGGAGCTGCACGTCGGTGTGCTTGAGCCCCTCGAAGCTCTTGTCGACGTACTTCGCGCCGATCTCGGCCCACGCCTCGGCGGCCTGCTTGACCGCGTCCTGCTGCCAGGCACCGTCCTCCAGGTTGTCGATGTTCTTCAGCACGTCGGTGCCACCGATCTTGGCGGCGTGGGTGAGGATCACGTTCCACTGGTAGTAGGCCGCGTTCGCCCCGGCGTAGCCGTACGGGGTGATGCCCTTGGACTTGATGCCGTCGAGCAGGGCGGTGAACTCCGACCAGTTCTTCGCCGGTGCCCAGCCGTTCTCCTTGAACAGCTTGCCCGAGTACCAGATCCCGAAAACGGTGGAGACGTAGTACAGGACGTAGGGCTTGCCGTTGAACGAGCCGGCCTCGACCGTGCCGGGCACCACCGTGTCGCGGACCTTCTTGTTCGGGTCGTCGACCGAGGGGGCGTCCCACAGCTCGGTGAGGTCCATCAGCTGCCCGTCGGCGACCAGCGAACCGAAGTCGATCAGCTTCTCGCCCGAGTTGTTGACGAACTCCGGCGGGTTGCCGGAGGCGAACCGGGGCTGGAGCACGGTGGAGACCGCCTGGGTCGACTGGTGCTTGACCTCGGCCTTGGGGAACGCCTTCTTATACAGCGGCTCGTGCACGTCGGTGGCGTACTTCTCGCCGTAGCCGCCGTTGAAGATGACCACCTCCAGCGGCGCGTCCTCGGGGGCGCCGAGCGGGTTGGCGGCGCTCTTGGTGCCCTCCTCGGCCTTGCTGCCGCCCTCGTCGGAGCCGCTGGTGGCGCAGGCGCCGAGCAGGCCGACCACCGGGGTGGCGAGCAGGCCCGCGGCGGCGGTACGGCCCAGCAGGGTGCGGCGGTCCAGCGTGGTCGGGGTCTCGGGGGTATTCGACATCGTCGTCTCTCCTTGGGTGTCCGGGTCAGGCGGTCCGCCGGAGACGTCCGGCGTACCGCGACTCGAGGGCGAGGTTGTGCGCGTCCCCACCGGGGACGTTGGCGGAGAGGTAGATAGGGGGTACCTCTCCGACCTGGTGGAACCGTCGGACGACCTCCGCTGTCAGCACCTGCGCCAGCAGCGCCGAGGTGACCGAGGAGGTCGCACAGACCGCGCCGCCGCCCTCCAGCGGCAGCAGTGCGTCGCCGTACGGGGCGCCGTTGTCCAGCACGACGTCGGCGAGGTCGGCGAGCCGGTGGCCGGACAGGTGGCGGGGGGCCACCCGGGTGGTGTGCGCGACCGAGGTGACCGCGATCAGCGGGTGGCCGCGCCCGGTGACCAGCGTCGCCAGCTCGACCACCGAGCCGTTGATGCCGGACTGGGAGGCGATCAGGAAGACGTCGGCCGGCTGCGGTCGGGCCAGCGGGTAGAGCTGGTGGGCCACGGCCGGATCCCGTTCCAGCTTGGGGTCGGTGAGCACGTCGCGCGGGGCGTCGCCGTGCAGCACCAGGTCGTGCAGGCCGAGCCGGTTGGTGGGGACCAGGCCACCGGCCCGGGCCACCAGGTCGGCGGCGAACGCCTCGGAGTGGCCGGCGCCGAACGCCTGGAGCACCCCGCCGGCCCGCAGGCTCGTGGTGATCAGGTCGGCGGCCCGGCCGATCGCCTCGGCCTGGCCGTCGACCACCCGGTCGAGCAGGGGGCGGACGGCCCGGGCGTACCCCTGGGCACTGATCATGAGGTGGTCCCCTTCGCGGCCTTGTGCCCCTCGACGGCCTGGGCGGTACGCCGGAAGGCCGCGTGGGCGCGGTCGTGGGTGCGCTGCGCCACGGCGATGTAGAGCAGGTCGAGCACGACGAGCTGCGGGTGCCGGGCGGACAGCGCGTCCGGCCGGAACGTGGTGGCCTGGCTGGCGGTGAGCAGGACGAGGTCGGCCAGCTCGGCCAGCGGGGAGCGCGGGAACCCGGTCAACGCCACCGTGGTGGCGCCCCGGCTGCCCGCCTCGGCCAGCATCTCGATGGTCTCCCGGGTCTGCCCGGTGTGCGAGATGCCCAGCGCCACGTCGCCGGGGCCGAGCAGCGCGGCGCTGGCCAGCCCCTCGTGCACGTCGCTCCAGGCCCACGCCGCCACCCCGATGCGGTGCAGGCTGAGCTGCATCTCCTCGCCGACCAGGGCGCTGCCGCTGGCGCCGAAGATGTTGACCCGGGCCGCGCCGGCGATGGCGACCGCGGCCCGTTCCACCTCGGCCAGGTCGAGCAGCGTGGCGGTGTCGTGCATGGCCCGGGTGTCGGCGGCCATGATCTGGTCGAGCACCCGGGCCAGCGGGTCACCGGGTTGGATCTCCCGTCCGATGTCGACGGTCCAGCCGGCCGAGCGGGCCCGGCCGGTCTCGGAGGCGATACCCAGGCGCAGGTCGGCGTAGCCGTCGAAGCCCATCGCCCGGCAGAACCGGGTGATGGTGGCCGGTGAGGTGCCACTGCGTTCGGCCAGTTCGACGATGGTGGCGCGGGCCGCCGCCTCCGGGTCGCTGAGCACCTGCTCGGCGACCCGGCGCAACGCTCCCGTCAGCTCACCCGCGCCGGCCCGGACCCTGGCCAGCACCCCGTCCGCGCCCCGCCGGTCGGCCGGCTCGGCGTCGACCACCGCGGTTGCCGCGGTGGTGTCCCCCTCGCGTTCGGCCATCGACCCGCCCTTTCGGAAAAGAGTGTTAACTGTTAGTGGTAAAAGTTCTTACTGAAGGCCCCTTCCTGTCAAGACCATGGGCGAAGTTTTCAAACTGTTACCTGCCGCCGCACCCCGGCACCGGCCACCACCCTTGCCCTCCGGCCCCCGCAGCGACCAGCATGGACACCCCCACCCCAGCCCGCCCGGAGGTCCCCGCCGATGTCCGACACGGTCGTGGTCGGCCTCGACGTCGGCGGCACCTCCACCCGGGCGGTCGCCCTGACCCTCACCGGCGAACGCCTCGGCACCGGCCGGGCCGGCGGCGGCAACCCCACCAGTCACGGTGCCGAACGGGCCGCCGCCGAACTGCTGACCGCCCTGCGCGACGCGGTACGCGGAATCGACCCGGCCCGGGTCCACGCCGGAGCCATCGGGCTGGCCGGGGCGGGCCGGCTCCGCGCCGACCCCGACGGCCGGGCCGCCTTCGACCGGGCCTGGTCGGACGCCGGCCTGCGCTGCCCCTACACCGTGCACAGCGACGCCCTCGTCGGCTACGCCTCCGGCACCGCCGCACCCGACGGCACGATCCTCGTCGCCGGCACCGGGGCGATCGCCGCCCAGGTGCGCGGCCTGCGCCTGGACCGGGTCGCCGACGGACACGGTTGGCTGCTCGGCGACGCCGGCTCCGGCTTCTGGCTGGGCCGCGAGGCGGTCCGTACGCTCCTGGCCGACCTGGACGCCGGCACCGCACCCGGCCCGCTCGGCCGACGGTTGCTCGCCGAACTGCTCGGCACGACCGACGTGGCGGCCCGCCCCCGGGACACCGTGGACGCGGTGGTCCAGGCGGTCACCCGCCAGCCGCCGGTCGCCCTGGCCCGGCTCGCGCCGCTGGTGGTCGACGACGCCGCCGACGGTGGGCCGGTGGCGGCCGGACTGCTCCGGCGTGCCGCCGCACACCTGGTCACCAGCGCCGGCCGGATCCGCCCGACCGGCGCGACGACACCGCTGGTGCTCGGCGGCGGGCTGCTCACCGGGGACACCCCGCTCGCCGCGGCGGTCCGGGTCGAGGTGGCACGCCACTGGCCGGACGCCCCGGTGCACCCGGCCGGGGACGGCGCGGCGGGGGCCGCCTGGCTCGCCGCCCGCACCCTGCCCGGGTTCACCGACCCGGCCGCCCGGCACGCGTTGCTGGTGGCCCCGGCCCGGACGGCGGCGGCCACCCCGGAGGGGGCCTCCTGACCGCCGACGTCCCGCCGGCACCCACCATGGCGCGTCCCTCGTCGCTCACCACGGACGATCGTTATCGGTCAGACGGCGCGGCCAGGACGGGGCAGGCCAGGACGGGGCGGGTCAGGTGGCGGTGGGGAAGCCGAGGTTGACGCCGCCGTGGCGGGGATCGGGCCAGCGGCTGGTGACCACCTTGCCCCGGGTGAAGAACCGCACCCCGTCCTCGCCGTGGGCGTGCAGGTCACCGAAGAGGGACGCCTTCCACCCGCCGAACGAGTAGTAGGCCATCGGCACCGGAACCGGCACGTTGATCCCGACCATGCCCACCTCCACCTCGTGCTGGAACCGCCGGGCCGCCCCGCCGTCGTGGGTGAAGATCGCCGTGCCGTTGCCGTACGGGTTGGCGTTGACCAGCGCGACCGCCTCGTCGTACGAGTCGACCCGGACGACGCCGAGCACCGGCCCGAAGATCTCGTCGGTGTAGATCGACATGTCCGGGGTGACCCGGTCGAACAGGGTCGGGCCGAGCCAGAAGCCGCCCGGTTCGCCGTCCGGCACGACCTGCCGGCCGTCCACCACCGCGACCGCGCCCGCCGCCACCCCGGCCGCCACGTACGACCGGACCCGCTCGGCGTGCCCGGCGGTGACCAGCGGACCCAGGTCGACGCCGCGTCGGCCGTCGCCGGTACGCAATCCGGCCATCCGGTCGGCGATCCGGGCCACCAGGGCGTCGGCGACCGGCGCCACCGCGACCAGCGCGGAGATCGCCATGCACCGCTGGCCCGCCGAGCCGAACCCGGCGTTGACCGCCGCGTCGGCGGCCAACTCCAGGTCGGCGTCGGGGAGGACCACCAGATGGTTCTTCGCCCCGCCCAGGGCCTGCACCCGCTTGCCGGCCAGCGAGCCGCGCCGGTGCACGTGCCGGGCGACCGGGGTGGAGCCGACGAACGACACCGCCCGTACCCCGGGATGGTCCAGCAGCGCGTCCACCGCCTCGGCGTCGCCGTTGACCACGTTGAACACCCCGTCGGGCAGGCCCGCCTCGGCGAACCACTCGGCCAGCAGCAGCGCCGCGCCCGGGACCTTCTCGCTCGGCTTCAGCACCACCGCGTTGCCACAGGCCACCGCCAGCGGCAGGAACCACAACGGCACCATCACCGGGAAGTTGAACGGCGAGACCACCGCCACCACCCCGAGCGGCTGCCGCAGGCTGTACGAGTCGACCCCGGTGGAGACGTTCGCGCTGAAGCTCCCGCGCACCGTCGAGGCGATGCCGCAGGCGTACTCGATCACCTCGATGCCGCGCTGCACCTCCCCGGCGGCGTCGGCGAGCGCCTTGCCGTGCTCGGCGGTGATCACCCCGGCGAGCCGGTCCCGACGGGCGTGGACCAGTTCCCGGAAGGCGAACAGCACCGCCGTGCGCCGGGCCAGCGAGGCGTCCCGCCAGCTCCGGGCGGCCCGCTCGGCCGCCTCGACCGCCACCGCGACGTCCGCCGCCCCGGCCAACGCCACCCGACCGGTACGCCGACCGGTGGCCGGATCGAAGACGTCCCCGAACCGGCCGGACGTCCCGTCGACCCGCGCACCGTCGACGAAGTGCCCGATCCGGGTGACCTCCACCGTGGGTGCGGCCTGCGGGCCGGGTGACGTCCGCCGGGTCGCCCCGGTCACCGCGCCGCCTCCGCCGCCACCGTCGACCGGATCGCCTCGACCAGGATGGCCAACCCCTCGCGGGCCTCGTCCTCGGTGAGGGTCAGCGGCGGCCCCATCCGTAGCACGTTGCCGTGCAGGCCGCCCTTGCCGACCAGCAGGCCACCGGCCCGGCACGCCTCGAAGACCAGGGCGGTCAACACCGGATCGGGCTCCGACCCGCCGGGCCGGACGAACTCCACCGCGAGCATCAGCCCCCGGCCGCGCACCTCGGCGACACCGTCGAGGTCGGCGACCGTGGCCCGCAGGCCGTCCAGCAGGATCGCGCCGACCCGGGCCGCGTTGGCCTGGAGGTCGTGGTCGAGCAGGTAGTCCAGGACCGCGTTGCCGGCGGCGGTGCACAGCGGGTTGCCGCCGAAGGTGGAGAAGCTGATCGCCGGAACCGACTCCATGACCTCCGCCCGGCCGACCACCCCGGCCAGGGCGAACCCGTTGCCGATGCCCTTGGCGAAGGTGAGCAGGTCCGGGGTGACCCCGTGCGCCTGGTAGCCCCAGAAGTGCTCCCCGGTGCGCCCCCAACCGGTCTGCACCTCGTCGGAGATGAGCAGGATGCCGTGCTCGTCGAGAACCTTGCGCCAGCCGGCGAACAACCCGTCGGGCGGGGCGACGAAACCGCCCACGCCCTGGATCGGCTCGGCGATCAGGCAGGCCACGTCACCGCTGGTCTGGGTGGCGAGCACCTCCCGCAGGTCCTCCACGGCGGCGTCCATCCGGTCGGCCTCGGGCAGTCGGGCGAGCAGCCCGCGCAGCCGTTCACCGGAGTGCAGCCAGGCCACCTGGAGCGGGTTGTGCGCGCTGGCCGTCCAGTTGCGGTGACCGGTGATCCCCATCGTCGCGTACGACCGGCCGTGGTAGCTGTTGCGGACGGCGAGGATCTGGTGCGACCGGCGGTGGTTGGTGGCGACCAGCAACGCCGCCTCGTTCGCCTCGGTGCCCGAGTTGGTGAAGAAGACCCGGGCGTCCGGGATGCCGGCGAGCGAGGTCACCTTCTCGGCCAGCTCCACCTGCTGCCGGATCAGGTAGAGGGTGGAGGTGTGCACCAGGCCGGTCCGCAGTTGGCGCTCCACGGCCTCGCGGATCTCCGGGATGTCGTAGCCGATCATGTTGGTCAGCACGCCGCCGAAGAAGTCCAGGTAGCTGCGCCCCCGGGCATCGGTGACCCGGCGACCGGACCCGGCGACCAGCTCGATCGGCTCGGTGTAGTAGAGCGGCATCCAGGAGGGGAGCACGGCCCGGTGTCGGGCCAGCAGGTCGTCGGCGGTCATCGGCACACCCTTCAGCGGCGGCTTGCGCGTTCCCCGCACGCTGCCACCCCGACCGGCCCACGACAACTGACACTGTGTAGCCCGGCGACCGTCCACTCCTGACACGGCGTCACCCGACACCGGCGTCACCCGGCCCGGTGCCCCCGGCCGGCGTCCCGGCCCGCAGCCGGGCCGGGGTCGCGGGGCCAGCGGCTCAGCCGGCGGTGTCCCGGATCGCCTCGGCGAAGACCTCGGAGCGGTGCTCGAAGTTGCGGAACCGGCCGTAGCTGGGGGCCGCCGGCGAGAGCAGCACCACCCCGTCGGCCGGGGTCACCGACCGGGCCAACCGGACCGCGTCCACCAGGTCGTCCACCACCTCGGTACGGACCTTCGGCAGCCCGGCCAACGCCGCCACGATACGGGAACCGCTGTCCGGAATCCCGATCACGGTCAGCTCCCGCTCGGCCAGGTGCTCGGCCAGCGGCGTGTAGTCCAACCCCCGGTCGGTGCCGCCGACGATCACCGTCAACGGCCGCCCGTCGTACGCGTCGATCGCGTGCATCGCCGCGTACGGGCTGGTGGCGAGGGTGTCGTCGACGAAGGTGAGACCGGACGGGTCGACGATCTCGGTGAGCCGGTGGGCCAGCCCGTGGAACCCGGCGACCGCCACCGCCAGGGTGTCCCGGTGACCGACCACGTCGATCCCGAGCGCGTCGAGCACGGCGAGCGCCACGCAGAGGTTGCCCGCGTTGTGCCGGCCGACCAGCGGCAGCACCTGTCGGGCGAAGAGCGGCCGGTCGCCGAGGTGGAACCAGTCGGTGCCGTCCGGGCCGGTGGCGACGTGGGCGGTGTCCGGCAGGCCGGCGCGGATCGCCGCCCGGTCGCCCAGCTCCAGCGCCAACCGCGGGTCGTTGCCGTTGACCACCACCGTCGGGGGGCCGTACGCGATCAGGTTGAGCTTGTCCCGGTAGTACTCGGCCTCACCGCCGTGCGCGTCCAGGTGTTCCGGGAACAGGGCGGTGACCACCGCGACCCGGGGGGAGTCGGTCAGGTCGCTGCACTGGTAGCTGGACAGCTCCAGCACGTACAGCTCGGCGTCGGGCAGGTCGAGGGTGGGCACGCCGATGTTGCCGCCCAGCACGTTGGGCCGGCCCACCGCCGCGAGCAGGTGGCTGATCAGGCTGGCGGTGGTCGACTTGCCCTTGCTGCCGGTGACCCCGATCGTCCGGCCGGCGTGGTCGGCCATCCACAGCGCGGTGCCCTGGGTGACGGTGACCCCCCGGGCGCGCAGCTCGACCAGCCACGGGTGGGTGTTGGGCACCCCCGGGGAACGGACGACGATCTCGGCGGCGGCCAGCCGGGCGTACCCCTGCTCCCCGGTGACCAGCGGCGCGGCCTCGGCGAGCGGTCCCTCCCAGGCCACGGTGAGGAAGTTGGCGCTGTCGTCGACCGCGACCAGATCCGCCGGGCCGTGCGCGGCGATGGCGGTCACGGCGGCGCGGCCCTCCCGGCCGGCCCCCCAGACGGCGACGGTACGGCCGCGCAGATCGGACAGGCGCACGAACTCTCCCTGGGGTGTCGACGACGGGGCACCGGCCCCGTCCGGCGCAGCGAACCCGCCCCGGACGGACCAGGGCCTAGTATGGCGTGTGCCCAACGAGCAACTCCGGCGGATGGACGCCTTCACCTTCCCGTCGTACTCGGTCGACCTCGCCACCGGTGAGGTGTCGTTCGACTACGCGCTGACCGGCCCCGACGGCGAGCAGCGGTTCACCGAGACGATCACGCTGCCGCTGCCGGACGGGCCGCCGTCGGACGAGACGGTGGCCACCCTCGGCCGGGTCCTGGAGCTGCTGCACGTGGTGGCCGGGGTGAGTTACTACAAGGCCGCCGCGCCGCCGCGCCTGGTGCTGCCCGCGCCGCTGGGCGGGGCCGCCACCGCGCTGGTCACCGCCGTCTACACCAGGGGCCTCGCCGAGTACGCCTACCGCAACCAGCTCCCGCACGTGCTGGAGCTGCGCCCCGAGGTGCCGGCCGGCGAGGTGTCGCCGCCCCGGGTGTACGACGACTCGGACCGCCGCCCGCTGTCGGCCGTCGGCGGGGGCAAGGACTCCATCGTCAGCCTGGAGGCGCTGCGCCGGGCCGGCTTCGACCCGGTGCCCTTCTCGGTGAACCCCAACCACGTGATCGTCGCGGTGAACGAGGCGTCCGGGCTGCCCGCGCTGGCCGCCCGCCGCCGGCTCGACCCGGTGCTGTTCGACCTGAACGCGGCGGGTGCGCGCAACGGGCACATCCCGGTCACCGCGATCAACTCGCTGATCGCGGTCGCCACCGCCGTGCTGCACGGACTCGGGCCGGTGGTGATGTCCAACGAGCGGTCCGCGTCCGATCCGAACCTGATCTGGAACGGTCACGAGATCAACCACCAGTGGTCCAAGGGGGTCGAGGCCGAGGGGCTGCTGCGGGCGGCGCTGGCCGAGCACGCCGGGCTCACCGAGCCGTACTTCTCGCTGCTGCGCCCGCTGTCGGAGCTGCACATCGCCCGGCTGTTCGCCACCATCGACCGCTACGACGCGGTGGTGACCAGTTGCAACGCCGCGTTCAAGCTGCGTGACGCCAGCGCCCGCTGGTGCCGCGACTGCCCGAAGTGCCGGTTCGTCTTCCTGGCCATGGCCCCGTTCATGAGCCGGGACCGGGTGGTCGGCATCTTCGGTGGCGACCTGCTGGCCGACGAGGCGCAGATCCCCGGCTACCGGGAACTGCTCGGCGTGGACGGGCACAAGCCGTTCGAGTGCGTCGGCGAGGTCGAGGAGTCGGTGGTGGCGCTGGGCCTGCTCGCCGAGCAGGATCAGTGGCGCACCGCCCCGGTGGTCCGCGCCCTGGTCGACGCGGTGCCCCCGCAGGCCTGGTCCACCGCCGCCACCTCCGACGTCTTCACCCCCGGCGGCCCCAACCACGTCCCCACCCCGTACACCAAAACCCTGGAATCCCTCACCTGACGCCGAGAACCACGCGCGATCTTGGAGTTGTGGTGCCCGCCTCGCGGGGTTATGACCCCTTGTGTGTCCACCACAACTCCATGATCGACACGGGTGGGGGTGGGGTGGGGGTGGGGTGGGGGTGGGGTGGGGGGTGGGGGTGGGGTTAGGGGGTGCGGATGGCGTCTAGGGCTAGCAGGGCTACGTGCAGGGACAGGCAGGTCTCGACCGAGTCGAGGTCGACGCCGAGGATCCGGCCGATCCGGGCCAGCCGCTCGTAGAACGCCGGTCGGGACAGGTGCGCGGCGGCCGCGCCGGCCGACTTGTTGCGCCCCTGTTCCAGGTACGCCCGCAGGGTGCCGAGCAGCTGCTCCCGGGGATGCTGCGCGTCGTGGGTCAACAGCGCGCCGAGTTCCCGTTCGACGAAGGTCTGCAACCGGGGTTCGTCGCGGAGCAGGTGCAGCAACCCGGCCAGCCCGACGTGCGGCAGCCGGAAGATCGGCAGGTCCCGGCGGTCCCGGCGGGCCGCCTCGGCGAGCTGCCGGGCCTCGACCAGCGAGCGGCGTACCTCCCGCAGGCTCCCCACCCCGGAACCGGCGGCGACGATCACGCCCGGCTGGTGGCTGTTCCCGCCCGGCGGCCCCGGCTGGTCGGGGTGGCGGCGGCGCAGCGCGGCGGCAAAGGCGGTGAGGGCGCGTTCCTCGGCGGTGGCGTCCGGCAGGGCGAGCAGCACACCCACCGCCTGGTCGTCGACCGGGCTGGTCAGGCCGGACAGCTTCGTCTCCCGGAGCGCCTGCCCCACCGCCTCGGCGAGGTCGCGCAGTCGGGCCGGACCGGCCTGGGGGTCCGCCGGGGTCGTCGGTGCCGGCCGACCACCCGGGGGTGGGCCGGGACCGTCGACCGGCGGCCCTCCCTCGCCCGGCACGGGGCTGCCCGGGGTCCGGTCGCGGCGGTGCCGGACCATGATGCCGACCAGGTGCCGGCGGTCCAGGGTCACCCCCAGCGCCCTGGCCCGCAGCGCGATCTCGTCGACCGGGCGGGAATGGTCGAGCAGGGCGGTCAGCAGCGTACGGTGCAGCTGCCGCTCCAGCCCCTCGGCGTCGCGCCGGATCAGCCGGCCCAGCGCCAGCGTCGAGGCCGCCCGCTCCACCAGGATGGTCAGCCGGGTGGGCGGGCTGCCGACAGGTCGCCCGGCACCGAGGTCCCCACCGGCGGGCCAGCGCAGCAGCAACCGGCCCCAGTCCTGCCCACGCGCACCGACGGTGGTCACCAACCAACCGCTGTCCGCGTCGTACGCCGTCCGCCCGGTGGGGCGGATCCGCCGGGAGTGCTGCTCCCAGCCGTCCAGCAGCAGCTCGGCGCTCTCCCCCGCCGGGTCGTAGCCGAGCACCTGCCGGGACAGGTTCTCCAGCACCACCGGGCAGCCGGCCAGCTCGGCGGCCTGCCGGAGCACCTCGGCGGCCCCGGCACCCTCGACGGACAGGTCGGTGAACCGCTGGTGGATCTCCTCGGTGGCCCGCAGTTCGTGCAGTTGGGCGTCGACGATCAGGGCGTGCACCGCCTCGGTGATCCGTACGAACGGCGTGGCCCGGCGCAGCTCGACCAGGGGCAGCCCGCGCCGCTCGGCCGCCGCCGCCATCACCCGGGGCACCTCGGACGGGTAGCGGCGGCCCAACTCGACCACCAGACCGGAGACGCCCACCTGGGCGAGGTCTCCGATGAAGGCGCGCAGGCCGGCGTCGTCGGCGGGCAGCCCGATGCCGGTGGTGAGCACCAGCTCACCGCCACCGAGCAGGGTGGCGATGTCGGGCACCTCCGCCACGTGCACCCAGCGCACCGGCCGGTCCAGGGCAGCCTCCCCGGCGACCAGCCGGGGCGCACCGCGGCGGACCGGGTCCAGGGCCAGCACCTCACGGACGGTGGGGAACACGGGCGACACGCTACCCTCCGTGATCCCTGTTCCGGCCATCGCCGCCGGCCGGTCCGGGCACGCTGGCGTCGACCGACGGCCGGCACCGCATCCGGTCCTGGCAGGCGTCCGCCAGGGCGGAGCCGGTCAGTCGACGCCGAACTCCATCGCGGCCCGGTCGAGGGCCTCGTCGGCGGCGGAGGTGACGCCCCGGGAGGCGATGGCCTCCGCGCCGCCCTCCGGCATCGCCCCGATCAGCCCGGTCGCCGCCGCCTGGGCGGCACCGATCGCCCGCTGGGTGGACCCGCCGCCGACCAGGCCGAGGGTGACGTACTGCTCCAGCTTGGCCCGGGAGTCGGCGATGTCCAGGTTACGCATGGTGAGCTGACCGATCCGGTCGGACGGGCCGAAGGCCGAGTCCTCGGTACGCTCCATCGACAGCTTGTCCGGGTGGTAGCTGAACGCCGGCCCGGTGGTGTCCAGGATCGAGTAGTCCTCGCCCCGGCGCAGCCGCAGGGTCACCTCACCGGTGACCGCGGTGCCGACCCAGCGCTGCAACGACTCGCGCAGCATCAGCGCCTGCGGGTCCAGCCAGCGGCCCTCGTACATCAGCCGGCCGAGGCGACGGCCCTCGTGGTGGTAGTTCGCCAGGGTGTCCTCGTTGTGGATGGCGTTGACCAGCCGCTCGTACGCGGCGTGCAGCAGCGCCATGCCCGGGGCCTCGTAGATGCCCCGGCTCTTGGCCTCGATGATCCGGTTCTCGATCTGGTCGGACATGCCCAGGCCGTGCCGGCCACCGATGGCGTTGGCCTCCAGCACCAGGTCGACGGCGCTGCCGAACTCCTTGCCGTTGATCGTCACCGGGCGGCCCTGGTCGAAGCCGATCGTGACGTCCTCGGTGGGGATCTCCACCGACGGATCCCAGAACCGGACCCCCATGATCGGGTTGACCGTCTCGATGCCGGTGTCGAGGTGCTCCAGGGTCTTCGCCTCGTGCGTGGCGCCCCAGATGTTGGCGTCGGTGGAGTACGCCTTCTCGGTGCTGTCCCGGTACGGCAGGCCGCGTTCGAGCAGCCACTCCGACATCTCCTTGCGGCCACCGAGTTCGGTGACGAAGTTGGTGTCCAGCCACGGCTTGTAGACCCGCAGCTGCGGGTTGGCCAGCAGGCCGTACCGGTAGAACCGCTCGATGTCGTTGCCCTTGAAGGTCGAGCCGTCACCCCAGATCTGCACGTCGTCGGAGATCATCGCCCGGACCAGCAGGGTTCCGGTCACCGCCCGGCCCAGCGGGGTGGTGTTGAAGTACGCCCGGCCGCCGGAGCGGATATGGAACGCGCCGCAGGTCAACGCGGCGAGGCCCTCCTCGACCAGGGCGGCACGGCAGTCGACCAGGCGGGCGACCTCGGCGCCGTAGCTGAGCGCACGACCGGGCACCGAGTCGATGTCGGGCTCGTCGTACTGGCCGATGTCGGCGGTGTAGGCGCAGGGAACGGCGCCCTTGTCGCGCATCCACGCGACCGCGACCGAGGTGTCGAGGCCGCCGGAGAAGGCGATGCCGACACGTTCGCCGATGGGCAGGGAGGTGAGAACCTTGGACACGGGGAAGATTATGCACGAGGCCGCATTCTCATGCAAATAGCCGGTGGTCGTGGTGACTACCCGTCGACCGGATCGTCGCGCCCCAGCTCCCAGAAGGCCACCGCCGCCGCGGCGGCCACGTTCAGCGAGTCCACGCCGCGCCGCATCGGGATCACCACCCGCACGTCGCTGGCCGCCTGGGCCGCCCCGGTCAGGCCCGGCCCCTCCGCCCCCAACAGCAACGCCGCCCGCTCCCGCTGCGCCGGGGTCAACCGCTGCATCGGTACGGCGTCCGCCGCCAACGTCATGGCCAGCACCGTGAACCCCGCCGCCCGCACCTGGTCCAACCCCACCGGCCAACGCTCCAGTTTCGCGTACGGCACCGCGAACACCTCCCCCATGCTCACCCGCACGCTGCGCCGGTACAGCGGGTCGGCGCAGGACGGCGAGAGGAGCACCGCGTCGACACCCAGCGCCGCGGCCCCCCGGAAGATCGCCCCGAGGTTGGTGTGGTTGTTGATGTCCTCCAGAACCACCACCCGCCGGGCGACGGCCAGCACCTCGGCGACGGTGGGCAACGGCTTACGGTGGAACGAGGCGAGCACGCCCCGGTGGACGTGGAAGCCGGTCGCCTTCTCCAACACGTCGGGGGTGGCCGCGTAGACCGGCGCGTCCCCGGTGTCCAGGTCGGCGAGCTGGTCGACCCGCTTCGCGTCGACCAGGTACGACCGGGCCGGATAGCCGGCCCGCAACGCCCGGCGCAGCACCAGCTCCCCCTCGGCGATGAACAGCCCGTGCGGGGGCTCCCAGCGGGTGCGCAACTCGACGTCGGTCAACGCGCGGTAGTCGGCGATCCGTGGGTCGTCCGGGTCGGTGATCTCGTGAACGGGCACCGCCCGATTCTGCCGGGTGGCCCGGAGCCGACCCGAGGGCACGGTCGGGTTTTGCCGGACGCGGACGGGTTTCCGGGGGCGTGGCGCGGGAAGGGGGCGGGAAACGGACGCTACCGGAGGGACCACCACGATGAGCGCAACGGGCAACGCCGACGGCCGGTTGCCGAAGAACGCCACGGTCGCCGACCACATCGTGGCCCGCCTCGCCGAATGGGGGGTACACCGCTACTTCGGTTACCCGGGGGACGGCATCAACGGCATGACCTCGGCCCTGCAACGGGCCGGCGACCGGGTGGAGTTCGTCCAGGTGCGCCACGAGGAGACCGCCGGCTTCGCCGCCACCGCCCACGTCAAGTACGGCGGCGGCCCGCTCGGCTGCGCCCTGGCGACCAGCGGCCCCGGTGCGATCCACCTGCTCAACGGCCTCTACGACGCCAAGCTCGACCACCAGCCGGTGGTGGCCCTGGTCGGCAACACCGCGCTCACCGCCGAGGGCGGCGGCTACTACCAGGAGGTCGACCTGCTCGCCCTCTACAAGGACGTGGCCTCGGACTTCCTGGCCCAGCTCGACGACCCGTCCCAGGTGCGGCACCTGGTGGACCGGGCCTGCCGTACGGCGCTGTCCCGCCGGACGGTGACCGCGCTGGTCCTCCCGCTGGACGTGCAGGACGAGCCGGCGGTGCCGGACCCGCCGCACGCACACGGTTACTACCACACCAGCGCTGTCCCGAGCAGCACGCCGACGGTGCCGCCGGAGGCGGAGCTGCGCCGCGCCGCCGAGGTGCTGCGCGGCGGCGGGAAGGTGGCGATGCTGGTCGGGCAGGGTGCGCTCGGTGCCGAACAGGAGGTACGCCAGATCGCCGACCGGCTGGGTGCCGGGGTGGCCACCGCGCTGCTCGGCTTCACCGCCGTGGACCACCGCGAACCGTGGGTGACCGGGGCGATCGGCCTGCTCGGCACCCGTCCGAGCTGGCAGCTCATGCAGGAGTGCGACCGGTTGCTGATCGTCGGCAGCAACATGCCGTACTCGGATTTCTATCCGCCGCAGGGGCAGGCCCGCGCGGTGCAGATCGACCTGGACGGCACCCGGATGGGGCTGCGTTACCCGACGGAGGTCAACCTGACCGGCGACGCCGGTCCCACCCTGCGGGCGCTGCTACGGGAGCTGGACGACGGCCCCGCCCCGACAGCCTGGCGGGCGAGCCTCGCCGACGCCACCTCCGCCTGGCGACGCGCCCAGGCCGACCTGGCCGGGCAGCCCGCCGACCCGGTGAACCCGCAGTTGCTGTTCCACACCCTCAACGACGCGCTGCCCGACGACGCGATGCTCGCGGTGGACTGCGGCACCGCCACCGCCTGGTACGCCCGCCACCTCCAGGTCCGCCCCGGCATGCTGGCCAGCCTCTCCGGCACCCTGCTGTCGATGGGCGGGGCCATGCCGTACGCCCTGGCGGCGAAGTTCGCCCACCCCGACCGGCCGGTGGTGGCGCTGATCGGCGACGGGGCGATGCAGATGAACGGGGTCAACGAGTTGATCACCGTGGCGAAGAACTGGCGGCACTGGGCCGACCCGCGTTTCGTGGTGCTGGTGCTCAACAACCGGGATCTGGCGTTCGTCAGTTGGGAACAGCGCTCCACCGAGGGCACCCCGCGCTATCCGGCCAGCCAGGACGTGCCGGACGTGGCGTACCACCGGTGGGCCGAGCTGCTGGGCCTCGACGGCGAACTGGTCGACTCCCCCGACCAGGTCGCCGGGCTCTGGCGTCGGGTGCTCACCGCCGACCGCCCGGTGGTGGTGAACGCGGTGGTCGACCCGGCCGAACTGATGCTGCCTCCGCACTTCACCCTCGACCAGGCCCGCAAGACGGCGGCAGCCCTGCTCCGGGGCGACACCGACCGTGCCGGCATCATCCGTCGCGGCATCCCCGCTACCCTCGCCACCTACCGCCCCCGCCGCAAGAACCCCTGACCCAACCCACCCCAGCCCAGCCCCGCCCCGGAAGCAGGGGGCCAGGAAGCAGGGGACCGGGGAGGAGAGAGCGGGGGCGGGCACGGGGTGGGGTGTGCTGCAGAGGGCGGGGGCGGGGCACAGGGTGGGGTGCTGGAGAGAGCGAGGGCGGGCACGGGGTGGGGTGTGCTGCAGAGGGCGGGGGCGGGGCACAGGGTGGGGTGCTGGAGAGAGCGAGGGCGGGCACAGGGTGGGGTGCTGGAGGGGGTGGCTAGGGTGCGGGGATGGGGCGTGGGGTGGTCGTCGCGTTGGTGGGGGTGGACGGGTCGGGGAAGTCGACCCAGGCCAGGCGGCTGGCGGGTCGGCTGCGCCTGGCCGGCGTACCAGCGGTCTACCTGGAGAACGCCGGCGGACGGCCACTGTGGAACCGGCTGGCGCGGGCGGTGGGCCGGCGCGACGGGGTGCACCTGTTCGGCCGGCGCGGCTACCCGGTGCTGGAGGCGACGGTGCGCTGGCTGGCGCTGGCCCGCGCGGTGGCGGTCACCCGGCTGACCGGGCGGGTCGGGGTGATGGACCGCTGGACCTGGTGCCAGTACGTCATCATGCAGGCCCGGGGCGACCGGGGCATCCGGCTGGTCCGCGCCGCGTACGCCCTCTTTCCCCGGCCGGACCTGGTCTGCTTCCTGGCGGTCACCCCGGAGCTGGCCCAGCGGCGGGTGCTGGCCCGGGGCATCGACACCGAGGAGTTGGCCCACCTGGCAGCGTTGGACACCGGCTACCGGGCGCTACCGGAGTTCGGCAGCTTCACCCTGATCGACGGCGATGCCGACCCGGCGACGGTGGCCGGCGCCCTGGACCGCGCGGTCGCCACGGTGACCGGCAGGCGGTAGCCGTCACCGGCACCGCGCCGACAGCCCCGATGACCGGCAGGCGGTAGCCGTCACCGGCACCGCGCCGACAGCCCCGGTGGCACCACACAGCCGACACCCCGACCCAGCCCGGTGGGGGCACACCAGCCGGCACCCTGGTCCCCTCGACCGGATGGTGGTCCAGCCGGTTGCTCCTCGCCACTGCCGCTGAAGATCACGCTCGATCCGTGTTCGAGTGGCCTCTCAGGCGTTTGGACGCCACTAGAACATGGATCGAGCGTGATCTTGCGCCTCGGCGCCGCGCGCCGCGCACGAATCCCGGCTCAGCCCCGGCGGTTCTGCAACCAGCGCAGCAGATCCGAGGGGAGGTCCTGCACCGGTGACGGCAGGCGGGGGGACGGGCGGGGCGTCGGGCGTTGCGGGTTGCCGACCAGCTCCCGGCTCGGGGCGGTGAAGTCACGGACCGGCTGACCGTCGACCGCGGTACGGATGGTCCGGGCGACCGCGGTGATCACCTCGCCCTGCACCGCCGCGCCGACCGCGTCGCCCGGGTCGTCGGGGTTGGCGGCGATACCGGCGACCGCCACCTGCGGGGTGAAGCCGACGAAGGTCTCGGTGGCGTTCTGCTCCGAACTGCCGGTCTTGCCGGCCACCGGGCGACCGACGATCCGGTCCACCCCACCGGCGGTGCTGCCGTTGCACTGCCCGTACGCCGACTGCTGACCGACCGGGCAGCGCGCCGCGTCGGTGGCGGCCCGCGCCACGTCCGGCGTCACCACCTGCTTGCAGGATGGCGTGCCGACGGGCACGGTCGCGCCGTCCGGCGCGGTCACCGACACCACCGGCGTCGGCGCGCAGTACGTCCCCTCGGCGGCCACGGTCGCGTAGGCGTTGGCCAGGTCGAGCGGGGTGGTGGCGGACACCCCGAGGGTGAACGCCCCCCAGTCGTCGGCGTCGTGCGCGGCGAGGGCGGCGTCGGCCGGTGCCCGGAAGGTGATCCCGAGGCGCTGGGCCATCTCCACCACCTTGGCCGGACCGACCTGCTCCTCCAGCCAGACGAAGTAGGTGTTCACCGAGCGGCCGAAGCCGTCCCACATCATCCGGTAGCCGTCCATCCGGGCCGGGTTGGCGTTGGCCGGGCACCACCGGCCGCCGCAGGAGGCCTCCCCCTCGGCGGGGAAGCGGGTGGTCAGCCGGCTCGGCGAGTCGAAACCGGTGGACAGGGTACGCCCGTTCTCCAGCGCGGCCAGCATGGTGAACAGCTTGAACGTCGAGCCGGCCTGGTAGCCGGCGATGCTGCCGCCGCCGGAGACCAGCGGGTTGACGGTCTGACCGTCGCCCACCCCGTACTCCCGGTTGACGGCCAGGGCGAGCACCCGGCCGGTGCCGGGCTCGACGGCGGCGATCGGCAGGGCGCGGGCGTCGTCGGCGGGGTAGACCTTGCGGGCCTCGGCGACGGCGGTGGCCTGCACGTCCGGGTCGAGCGAGGTCACGACCGTGTAGCCGCCCCGGCGCAACGCCTGCTCCCGCTCCTGCTCGGTCGCGCCGAAGGCGGGTTGCCCCAGCCACCAGCCGCGCAGGTAGTCGCAGAAGAAGCCGGCGTCGGCGGTGACCGCGGCGGTGCAGCCGTTGGGCTGGGCGGTGGGGTGCAGGGTCAGCTTCTCGGCCCGGGCCACGTCGGCCTGCGCCGCGGTGATCGCGCCGGTGGCGACCATCGAGTCGAGGACGTACCCGCGCCGCTCCAGGGCCGCGTCCCGGTCACCGTCGATCGGACTGTACGCGTCGGGCGACTGCACCAAGCCGGCCAGCAGCGCCGACTCGGCGAGGGTCAGCTCGGCCGGCGGCTTGCCGAAGTAGCGCTGGCTGGCGGCGGCGACCCCGTACGCGCCGGAGCCGAAGTAGGCGATGTTGAGGTAACGGTTGAGGATCTCGTCCTTGCCGAGGGTCTTCTCCAGCTCGGTGGCGTACCGGATCTCCTGGAGCTTGCGGCCGACGGTCTGCTCGGTCGCCGCCTGCCGCTCCTCGGCGGTGCGGGTGGGATCGGTCTTGAGCACGTTGCGCACGTACTGCATGGTGAGCGTGGAACCGCCCTGGGCGGTGCCGCCACCGGTGACGTTGGCGACCAGCGCACGGGCCATGCCCCGCAGGTCGGCCCCGCCGTGGGAGTAGAAGCGCCGGTCCTCGGCCGCGACGATCGCCTGCCGCAGCGTGGGCGCGATCTCGGCCAGTGGCACGTCGGTGCGGTTGACGTCGTAGAACGTGGTGAGCAGCGTCTTACCGTCGTTGGCGTAGAGGTAGGAGCGCTGCGGGGTGACCGGGGTACGCAGCGCCGCCGGCAGGTCGTCGAACGCCCCGAGCACCGCCTTGGTGGCGATCCCGGCGAGCAGGTTGCCCGGCAGCGCGGCGACCGCGAGGACCAGACCGGCCAGCAGGCCGGCGAGCAGCACGGTGAGCAGCCGCGTCAGCGGCGTCCGGGGTGAGGACATGCGCTCCAGCATTGCCACCGCGACGACCAGCGGCCCACTCCGCCATCCGATTGTCAGGTAACTCACCGTAATCTGCCAGCGACTTCCCCACCCCGCACCCCTCCCGTCCCGAGCCATCCCCGTCCTCCCCTCCATCCCGTTCCTCCCCTCCATGCCACCCCCTCCCCGTCGTCCCCGCTCCTCCCCTCCGGGTCACTCCCCGAGCCCCATCCCCGGCAGCACTCCCCCGCACCGCTCACCGGCGAGCCGCTCCCTCGGTGATCAAGAGGTTCCGGGGCTGCCCACGCAGATCTCCGACCTGAAGCTCTTGATCAACTGACCCGAACCTCTTGATCACCGAGCGCGGGCAGGCGGGGCGGGAGCGCCGGCACGGGTGGGCGGCGCGAGCGGAGTGCGGGCGCGGCGGGCGGGCGCGGCGGGCGCCCGCGGGTGGGCGTGGCGGGCGCGGGCGGGCGGGCACGGGTGGGGCTGCTCGGGGCGGGTGGTCAGGCGGCGGGGAGGGGGCCGTGGGGACCGGTGGGCGGGGTCGGGGTGGTGACGCTGGCGGTGGCGGCGTCACGGGCGATGGCGGCCGGGAGGAGGCGGCCGGAGCGGTAGCCGATGCCGATGCCGGCGATCAGCACGAAGATCGCGCCGAAGGTCGGCAGCGAGCCGACCAACGCGCCGCCCAGGCCGAGCAGCGGGGCGGCGATCATCAGCATCGCCCCGTCGCCGATGGCGAAGGTCCCGGAGCGGGCCACCGCCCAGCCGGTGAGCAGCCATCCCGCGCTGTAGCAGGTCGCCCCGACCAGCACCAGCGTCCGGGCGGTGGTGCCGAAGACCGGCGTCTGCCCGGCCAGGCCGGCGAAGGGCAGCATCAGCACCGTACCGCCGATGCCGACCAGCAGGCCGGCAACCGCGCCCCGCCGGCTGCGGGCGGCCGCGAGCAGGCCGGTGAGCGCGAGCAGGGCGAGCAGGCCCAGCCAGATCGCGGCGACCCAGCCGAGCAGGTAGAGCGGTCGGCCGTCGGCCGGGTACGGGTCGTCGCCGGCCGCGCCGTCGCCGGCCATCGCCACCGCGCCGTAGAGCACCGCGTAGGCGGGCAGCAGCCAGACCGCGGCGCGGGCGAGCCGGCGCAGCGACCAGGCCCAACTGGCGTCGGTGGCGGGTGCGGCCGGGCCGGGGTCGCCGACGAAGGGCAGCACGCCGAAGCCGCCGCCGGTCCGCCGGGTGCCCAGCGGACCCGCCGGGTCGTGTGCGCCGACCCTCGGGGTACGGGAGAACAACGGGTCCTTCATGCCTCACCTCGTCCGCTCCGACGGGCGGCACGAAGGCGACGCCCGTCTGCTCCTGCGACGGGCGGGCCGGAACGCGCCACCCGTCACCGCCGACGGGGACACCGAACGCGCCCCGTCGGCTCCGGACGGGCGGGCCGGAACGCGCCGGCGCCCCGGGTCCTGACCACCACCCGTCCCTCAGGACCGATCGTGGCAGGCACCGGGGCGCCGGATGAGTGTTTCTCGCATTTGCCGCCCCGGGTGGGCCGCGGCGGGGTCAGGCCCGTTCGCGCTGGTCGGCGGGGTCGCTGACCAGGCTGGCCGGGGAGACCGGCTCGGGTGCGGGCAGTCCCTGCGGCACGTTGCCGCCGGTGGCCTGCGCCTCGGCGACGCGTACCTCGTCGTGGATCTGCTGGGCGGCGCTCGCCGCCGCCTGGGCCGCCTCCGCGGCCTCCCGCTCGACCTCGCTGGCGGTCTGCTTCGCCTCGGGGGCCGGTTCGTCGCCGACCATCCGGCTCAGCCCGCCCAGCGCGCCGCCCATGCCCTCCAGGGCCTTGGTCAGCTCGGCCGGGACGATCCAGACCTTGTTGGCCGTGCCGTTGGCGATCTGCGGCAGTGCCTGGAGGTACTGGTAGGCCAGCACCTTCTGGCTCGGGTTGGCGGTGTGGATCGCGTCGAAGACCGTCCGGATCGCCTTCGCCTGGCCCTCGGCCTGGAGGATGCGGGCCTGCCGGTCACCGTCGGCGCGCAGCACCGCCGCCTGCTTCTCACCCTCGGCGGTGAGGATCTGCGACTGCTTGTGCCCCTCGGCGTTGAGGATGGCGGCCCGGCGGTCCCGCTCGGCGCGCATCTGCTTCTCCATCGAGTCGCGGATGCTCGGCGGCGGCTCGATCGCCTTGATCTCCACCCGGGTGACCTTGATACCCCACCGGCCGGTGGTCTCGTCGAGCACGCCGGAGAGGTGCCGGTTGATCTCCTCCCGGCTGGTCAGCGCCCGCTCCAGGTCGAGCGAACCGATCACGTTACGCAGCGTCGTGACGGTCAACTGCTCGATCGCCTGGATGAAGTTGGCGATCTCGTAGGTCGCCCGGACCGAGTCGACCACCTTGTAGTAGAGGACGGTGTCGATCGACACCACCAGGTTGTCGGAGGTGATCACCGGCTGCGGCGGGAAACTGACCACCTGCTCCCGCATGTCGACCTTGGTACGCACCGCGTCGACGAACGGGACCAGCAGGTTCAGGCCCGGGTTCAGCGTGCTCTTGTACTTGCCGAGCCGCTCCACCACGTCCTGACGCTGCTGCGGCACGATCCGCACCGCCTTCGCCAGCGTCACCACTATGATCAACGCTACGGCCACCAACAGGACCGCTACAAATTCCATACCGTCACCTTTTCTCTTCCGGCAGCTCACCGGGGGAGGAAATGTCGTCCTGCCACACCAGGGCGGTCGCGCCCTGGACCTTTATCACCTGCACCCGCACACCGGGCGCGAAGGTCTGCGTCGCGTCGTACGGACGCGCCGTCCACAACTCGCCGTCGATCTTCACCATGCCCCGCTCGGTATCGACCTGCTCGATCACCAGCGCGGTGGCGCCCTCCAGCGCCTGCACCCCGAACGGCTGCTCGCCGCTGTCCACCGACGGCCGCATGTGCCGACGGATGGTCGGCCGGGCGAGCGCCACCGTCAGCGCCGACACCACGGCGAAGACCACCGCCTGCACGGCGACGGGCGCACCCAGCGCGGCGGCCCCGGCGGCGGCGAACGCGCCGACCGCGAACATGATCAGGAACAGCGTCGTCGTGAAGATCTCGGCGACGGCCAACAGCACACCCAGCACGATCCACACCACGGCGTCCACCCCTCGATCGTGACACGTCCACGCGAATCCACCCACTTCTGATGATCAGTAAGCTCGTCCCAGGGCGGTACCGACCGCCGCGAAGGAGCCGATCGTGACCCTGCTCGCCGAGACCGCCCGCCGGATCGACACCCTGGTGGCGCAGGCTCAGGCCACCGGGCGTACGCCCTCGCTGGCGCTGGGCGTCGTGCGCGACGGCGCCCTGGTGCACCTGGCCGCCGCCGGCGACCACCCGCGCCCGGACGCCGACCTCCAGTACCGGGTGGGCTCGATCACCAAGACGATGACCGCGACACTGCTGCTGCGGGAACGCGACGCCGGCCGGCTCACCCTCGACGACCCGCTGGACCGGTACCTGCCGGGCACCGCCGTCAGCGGGCTTACCCTGCGCCAGTTCCTCGGCCACGCCAGCGGCCTGCACCGCGAGCCCGACGGCCCGTGGTGGGAACGCACCGAGGGCACCGACCTGGCCACCCTGGTCGCCGGCCTGACCACGGACAAGGTCGGCTACCCCGCCTGGCGCGGCTACCACTACTCCAACCTGGCGTACGGGCTGCTCGGCGGGGTCCTGGAGCGGGTCACCGGCACACCCTGGGCGGAACTGGTGACCACCCGGATCCTCGACCCGCTGGGCATGTCGCGCACCACCTACCACCCCACCGAGCCGTACGCGCCGGGCTACGTGGTGCACCCGTGGCACGACACGCTACGGGAGGAGCCGTGCACCGACACCGGGGCGATGGCCCCCGCCGGGCAGCTCTGGTCGACGGTGACCGACCTGGCCCGCTGGGCGGCGTTCCTCGCCGACCCCACCGACGAGGTGCTGGCCGCCGACACCCTCACCGAGATGTGCACCCCGGTGATGCTCAACGACCTGGACTCCTGGCGCGGCGGTCACGGCCTGGGGCTGGAGCTGTACCGCGAGGGCGACCGGGTGTACGTGGGCCACGGCGGCTCGATGCCCGGCTACGTGGCCGCGCTGACCGTGCACCGGCCCAGCCGGACCGCCGTGGTCGGCTTCGCCAACTCGTACGGCTTCCGCACCGGGCACATCGGCGGGCTCTCCCGGCAACTCCTCACCCTGGTCCTGGACGCCGAGCCGCCCCCGGTCGTCGCCTGGCGGCCGGCGTCCGCGCCACCGGTGGCGGAACTGGCCGAGCTGACCGGCCGCTGGTGGTGGATGGGCATCGAGTACGAGGTCCGGGCCGACCCAGCCGGTGGGCTGCGGGCCGGCCGGGTCGGCAACCCGACGCTGCGGTTCACCCGGGAGGGGCCGGACCGCTGGCGGGGCCGCTCCGGCGAACAGGACGGCGAACTCCTCGCCGTGCTCCGCGACCCGGCCGGGCGGGTGGTGGGCCTGGACATCGGCACCTTCGTCTTCACCCGCACGCCCGACCAGGAACCCTGACCCGCCGGGCGGACGCTCCACCGGGCCGGGCCGGGCCGGGCCGGGCCGGGCCGGGCCGGGCCGGGGCAGGCCGGGCCGGGGCAGGCCGGGCCGGGGCAGGCCGGGCCGGGGCAGGCCGGGCCGGGGAAGGACAGGCCGGGGAAGGACAGGCCGGGGCAGGACAGGCCGGGGCAGGACAGGCCGGGGCAGGACAGGCCGGGGAAGGACAGGCCGGGGAAGGACAGGCCGGGGCAGGACAGGCCGGGGAAGGACAGGCCGGGGAAGGACAGGCCGGGGCGGGCCGGTGGAGCGGCGTAGCCGGTGGGGAGCGGGCGGCGTCGGGCTCAGTCGGGTTCGGTCACGAAGTCGATCAGGCGCTCCATCGCGGTGATCAGCGGCGTCTCCACGTCGGCGAAACTGTCCACCCGGGACAGGATGCGCCGCCACATCTCGGCCGGCTCGGCCACCCCGAGGGCCGCGCAGACGCCCTCCTTCCACGGCTGGCCCGGCGGTACCACCGGCCAGGCCCGGATGCCCAGCGCCGCCGGTCGGACCGCCTGCCACACGTCGACGTACGGATGGCCGGTGACCAGCACGTACGGGGAGTCCACCCGGGCCACGATCCGGCTCTCCTTGGAACCCGGCACCAGATGGTCGACGAGCACCCCGAGCCGGCGGCCGGGGCCGGGGGCGAAGCCGCGTACCTCGGCGTCGAGGGCGTCGATGCCGTCCAGCGGTTCCACCACCACGCCCTCGATCCGCAGGTCGTCGCCCCAGATCCGTTCGACCAGGGCGGCGTCGTGCACGCCCTCGACCCAGATCCGGCTGGCCCTGGCCACCTGCGCCCGGACGTCGGCCACCGCGACCGATCCGGAGGCGGTCCGCCGCCGGGCGGCCGGCACCGGGGCGCGGACCGGCCGGCGCAGGGTCACCGGCGCCCCGTCGAGCAGGAACGCGGCGGGCAGCAGGGGGAAGACCCGCCGCCGGCCGTGCCGGTCCTCCAGCACCACCGCACCCGACTCGAATCCGACCACCGCACCGCAGAACCCCGAGTCGGCGTCCTCCACCACGAGGTCCACCTCCGCGTCGACCTCGGGGGTGACCTTCCGTCGTCGCCAGTCGCCCGCCAGTACGTCCTCGCCGTATCGCCCCGCCATGTCGATCACGCTAGCCGCACCCGTGCCCCGGCACCTCCCGACGCGCCCGCCCCGGGCGGCGGGACGGCGGGACGGCCGGCGACACGGCAGTCGAGACAGGGGCAGCGGGGAGCACGTACCCTTTCGGCATGTCCTCCCCCGCAACGGGCGCGGCCACCCTGGCCGCGCGCCGGTCGAGCCGTTTCGTGGCCTGGGTACGCGCCTGGCGGGCCGGCCTGGTGCCCTTCGACGAGGTCGCCGAGTCGGTGGCCGGTGACGAGGAGCACCTGGTCGCCGACGCCCCGGGCACCTGGCGGGACGTGCCGCTGCGGGAAGCCCTCCCGGCGCTGGCCAAACTCTCCCCCGACGAGATCCGGCTGGTGCTGCCGGCCCCGGGAGACCCGCGCGGGCTGCCCGGCCCGGGTGACTTCGCCGGGGCGGCGCTGCTGGCCGGAGAGGCCGTGGTGGCGGGTGGGCTCGGGCTGATCCCCGAGGTGCGCACCCACACCTCCGGCTCCGGGATGACCTGGGAGACGGTGCTGTGGCGGGTCTACCCGCTGCCGGCCGACGCGCCCAGGGCGTCGCTGACCGCGCCGGGAGCGGCCGAGGCGGAGGCCGAACTGGCCACCGCGCTGGCCGAGTCCACCGCCGCGCTGACCCGGCTCGACGTGGCCCAGTGGCGGCCCGAGCTGGCCGGGGCGCTGGCCGCGCTGCGCCGCCCGGACGGCGCCACCGACCTGCCGCCCGGGTTCGACCCGCGTTCCCGACGGCTCTTCGCCCGGGCCGCCGTCCTCGACCGGGTGCTCGCGCTGGCCGGGGAGAGCGCGCCCGGCGGGGCGGTCAACAACCATGAGGCCCAGCAGCGCGACGCCGCCCTGCGCCCCCTCACCACCGCCTGCCGGCAGGCCCTGGTCGCCGCCTGCAACGCACCGCTGCGCCCCTGACCGGGCTGCGCCACCGGCCCAGGCCTGACCAGGCTGCGCCACCGGCCCAGGCCTGACCAGGCTGCGCCACTGGCCGGGGCACCGTTAAGCCCCTGACCGGGGCACCGCTACCGCCGCTGGCCGGGGCGGCGCGGCCGGCAGGCGTCCCCGACGGGTCGGCTCAGATCTCGTCGATCAGGTCGAGCACCGAGTCGACGATGCGCGACGGCCGGTACGGGTAGCGTTCCGTCTCGGCCCGGGTGCTGATCCCGGTGAGCACCAGGATCGTCTCCAGGCCCGCTTCCAGGCCGCACAGGATGTCGGTGTCCATCCGGTCGCCGATCATCGCGGTGCTCTCGGAGTGGGCGTTGATGGTGTTCAGCGCGGAACGCATCATCATCGGGTTCGGCTTGCCGACGAAGTACGGCTCCACCCCGGTCGCCTTGGAGATCATCGCGGCGACCGAACCGGCGGCAGGCAGCGCGCCCTCGACCGACGGGCCGGTGACGTCCGGGTTGGTGCAGATGAACCGCGCCCCGTCGTTGATCAGCCGGACCGCCTTGGTGATCGCCTCGAAGCTGTAGGTGCGGGTCTCCCCCAGCACCACGTAGTCCGGGGCGAAGTCGGTCAGCACGTAGCCGACCGCGTGCAGCGCCGTGGTCAGCCCCGCCTCCCCGATCACGTACGCGGTGCCGCCCGGCCGCTGGTCGGCGAGGAACTGGGCGGTGGCCAGCGCCGCCGTCCAGATCGCCTCCTCGGGCACCTCGAACCCCATCCGGGTGAGCCGGGCCCGGAGGTCGCGCGGGGTGTAGATGGAGTTGTTGGTCAGCACCAGGAAGGGTTTGCCGGACGACCGGAGCCGGTTGACGAACTCCGGTGCCCCGGGAACCGGCTGGCCCTCGTGCACCAGCACGCCGTCCATGTCGGTGAGCCAGCTCTGCACCGGCCTGCGGTCAAGCATCTGTCGTCCCAAGGTGGTGTCGGGGAGGGCGGGTCGTCATCAGGGGCGGCGGGCGGCCGACACGCAGCACGGGGTGGGGCAGGTGTCCCACATGGGCAGGTCGCCGAGTCGGCGGCGCAGCCGCTCCCCGTCGGGCGTGGTGCGTTCGGCCACCAGCTCACGCACCATGGTCACGAACCTCGGATCGGTGCCGGGGGTGCCGGCCCGGACGAAGTCCAGGCCCAACCCTCCGGCCGTCTCCGCGGCCTCGGTGTCGAGGTCCCAGGCGACCTCCAGGTGGTCCGAGACGAACCCGATGGGGCTGACCACCACCCCGGTCACGCCCTGTCCGGCGAGGACGGTCAGGTGGTCGTTGACGTCCGGCTCCAGCCACGGCACCTGCGGCGGGCCGGAGCGGCTCTGCCAGACCAGGTCGTACGGCAGGTCGGGCGCGGCGGCGGCGTGCACCAGCCGGGCGGTCTCCGCGAGCTGGGCGGTGTACCGGCCGCCGTGCGGGCCGGCGGTGGCCGCCGCCGAGGTGGGGATGGAGTGGGCGGTGAAGACGAGCCGGGTGGTGTCCCGCCGGGCCGGGTCCAGCGTCTCCAGTGCGGAACGCACCGCGTCGGCGTGTGGCTCGACGAAACCGGGATGGTCCCAGAACTGCCGCAGCTTCTCGATCACCGGGGCGTCCGGGCCGACGGCGGCCCGCGCGGCGGCGATGTCCTCCTGGTACTGCCGGCAGGACGAGTAACCGCCGAACGCGCTGGTGACGAACGCCAGTGCCCGCTGGACGCCGTCGTCGCGCATCTGTGCCACCGTGTCGGCGAGCATCGGATCCCAGTTCCGGTTGCCCCAGTAGACCGGCAGCTCGACGCCGTGGGCGGCGAAGTCCGCCCGGATCGCGGCGAGCAGCTCACGGCACTGCTGGTTGATCGGGGAGACCCCACCGAAGTGCAGGTAGTGCTCGGCGACCTCGGCCAGCCGCTCGGGCGGCACCCCCCGCCCCCGGGTCACGTTCTGCAGGAAGGGCAGCACGTCCTCGGGACGTTCCGGCCCACCGAAGGAGACCAGCACCAACGCGTCGTACGACATGGGGTCATTCTCCCCCGCGCCCGGCGACGGCCCGACGACGCCCCCTGGTGGCGGACACGACACAGGGGCCCCGGGGGTCCGGAGCCCCTGCGCGTGGTTCAGGCGCCGAGGACGTGGTACCCGCCGTCGACGTGGACGATCTCGCCGGTGGTGGCCGGGAACCAGTCCGACATCAGCGCCAGGCAGGCGCGGGCGGCCGGTTCCTGGTCGGTGAGGCTCCAGCCGAGCGGGGAGCGCTCGGTCCACGCCTGCTCGAACTGCTCGAAGCCGGGGATGGACTTCGCCGCCATGGTGCGCAGCGGCCCGGCGGCGACCAGGTTGCTACGGATGCCCTGCCGGCCCAGGTGCACCGCGAGGTAGCGGGAGACGGACTCCAGCCCCGCCTTGGCCACGCCCATCCAGTCGTAGACCGGCCAGGCCTTGGTGGCGTCGAAGGTGAGGCCGACCACCGCGCCGCCCGGCGACATCAGCGGCAGGGCGGCCATGGCCAGCGACTTGTAGGAGTACGTGGAGACCTGCAGGGCGGTCGCCACGTCCTCCCAGGCGGCGTCGAGGAAGCCGCCGCCGAGGCAGCTCTGCGGGGCGAAGCCGATCGAGTGGACCACCCCGTCGAGGCCGTCGACGTGCTTGCGCACCTGGTCGGCCAGGCCGGCGAGCTGCTCCGGGTTGGTCACGTCCAGCTCGATGATCGGCGCCGGTTGGGGCAGCCGCCGGGCGATCCGCTCGACCAGCGAGAGCCGGCCGTAACCGGTGAGCACGACCTGGGCGCCGTTCTCCTGGGCGAGCTTGGCCACCGAGAAGGCGATCGAGGCTTCGGTGATGACGCCGGTGACCAGCAGCCGCTTGCCGGCGAGCAGTCCTGACATGTGTTGGCTTCCTCCGTAGTTCTCAGTGGCCCATGCCGAGGCCGCCGTCGACCGGGATGACGGCGCCGGAGATGTAGCCGGCGGCGTCCGAGGCGAGCCAGGTGACCACCCCGGCGACCTCGTCCGGATCGGCGAACCGGCCGGCGGGGATGACCTTGCGGTACTCGGTGCGACGGTCCTCGGGCAGGCTGGCCGTCATCTCGGTGTCGATGAAACCGGGGGCGACCACGTTGGCGGTGATGTTGCGGCTGCCCAGCTCCCGGGTGATCGAGCGGGCCACCCCGACCAGGCCGGCCTTGCTGGCGGCGTAGTTGACCTGGCCGGCACCGCCGTAGAGCCCGATCACCGAGGAGATGAAGATCATCCGGCCCCACTTGGCCCGGAGCATCTTGGACGAGGCCCGCTTGGCGCAGCGGAAGGCACCGGTCAGGTTGGTGTCGACCACCCCGGTGAACTGCTCCTCGGACATCCGCATGAGCAGCGTGTCGTCGGTGATGCCGGCGTTGGACACCAGCACCTGGACCGGCCCCAGCTCGGCCTCGATCGTGGTGAAGGCGGCGTCGACGGAGGCGGAGTCGGTGACGTCGCACCGGACCCCGAACAGCCCCTCGGGGGCGTCACCACTACGGTGCGTGACCGCCACCCGGTCGCCCTGCTTGGCGAACGCCTGCGCGATGGCCAGTCCGATTCCCCGGTTGCCGCCGGTCACCAGCACGGTGCGGGTCACGGGTCCCCCTTCGGTTCCGCTGATCATTCCGGTCGGAGCCTAGGCGTTACCGGTAGGTAACCGCTAACGGACCACTGCCGTGTCGCCGGCGGCGCGGCCCCGACGGCAGAGCGCGGACGATGGCCTCCCACCCCGACGTCACGGCCCGGCTCCGGCCGGTGACCGCCGGCTGACGGAACCGGGACCGGCACGCTGAGTGCGCGTGCCCGACGGCCCCGTTGTACGATAACCGGCGTTCCGAGCCGAAGGCGGCTCGTGTCTCCGGCCCCGCCGACCACAGGAGGTGATCGCTGTGCGAGATAGCGATCCTCCCAGTCGTGGCCGGGCCGTCCGTCAGCCCCGCTGAGCCACGACTCAGTCGGTTGAGCTGACCCAGCTCCCGCTCACCGCGCCCCACCCGCACCGCCGACCCCCGCCGTACCGGCCGGTGAGTCGACGGCCGCCGGCCCGCGCGGTGCAGCAGCCCGGTCACGACTTCGTGTGTGCGCCCCGACCAACCCCCTGCGGTCCGCCCGCCCCGCGGACCGTCCCGTCGCCACCGGAGCCGTTCATGAGCCGCTACGTAGCCCCCCTGAGCTTCACCCTCGCCGCCGTCTGGGTCGCCGTCGTGTTCGTGCTGGCCGGTGGCGGTCACTGACCGCCACCGACCGGCACGGCAGCACCCCGGGTCACAGCATCCGGGAGGTCCACAGCAGGCTCAGCCCACCCGCGCAGAGCGCCAGCAGCAGCGCCACCCCGGCGTACCACTGGGTTATCTCGCGCGGCTCGGTGCGGAACCCGATCGACGAGCCCATGTCCTGGTAGACCTGCTTCAACTCGGCCACCGAGGCCGCCTCGTAGAAGAAGCCCTCGGTGGTCTCGGCGAGCTGGGCCAACGCCAGCCGGTCCACCGGCACCCGCTGCAACTGACCACCGATGTCCACCTGCCCGGAGTCGGTGCCGAACGCGATGGTGGAGACCGGCACGTTCGCCGCCTGCGCCGCCGCCGCGGCCTCCTCCACCGACCGGCCCGAGGTGCGGAACCCGTCGGAGAGCAGCACGATCCGGGCCGGCGGAATCCCGGCCGCGCCGTCCGCCGGCACCGACCGGATCGCCTCCAGACAGGTGAAGACCGCCTCACCGGTGGCGGTCGCCTCGGCCAGGGTCAGCCCGTCGATCGCGGCGGTCACCGCGGCCCGGTCCTTGGTGGGCGCCACCAGCACGTTCGCCGCCTTGGCGAAGGAGACCAGCCCCAGGTTGTAGCTCACCGGCAGCTCGCCGACGAACTGCTTAGCCGCCTCCTGGGCAGCCTCCAGCCGGTTCGGTGACACGTCGTCGGCCTGCATGGACAACGAGACGTCGATGGCGAGCATCACGGTGGCCCGCTCCAACGGCTCCTCGGTGTCGATCGCCGGCCGGGCCATCCCGGTGGCCAGCGCCACCATCGCCAGCAGCAGCGCGGTCGCCGCCGCGTGCCGCCGCCAACCCAACCCCTTGGGCGCGAGGGTACGCAGCAGGTCCACATTGGTGAACCGCATCGCGTACGCCCGACGGTGGCGCTGCCGCCAGACGTAGGCCGCGGCCAGGGCCACCACCGGCAGCAGGGCCAACAGCCACCACGGTTGCATGAAACGGATCATCGCGTCGTCCCCCGGGTGCGGGCGTGCCGCTGGGCGGCCACGAATCGCACCATGTCCAGCAGCCAGTCTCGGTCGGTACGCAACAACAGGTGCCCGGCGCCGGCGGCCCGCATCTCGGCGGCGTTCGCCGCGCGCTGGGCGGCGGCCTCCTCGGCGTACCGGCGGCGTAGCCGCGGATCGGCGGTCTGCACCTCGTGCAGCCGGCCGGTCTCCGGGTCCACCACCGGCAGCACCCCCACGTCGGGCAGCTCCAGCTCACGCGGGTCGACCACCTCGATGGCCAGCACGTCGTGCCGTACCCGCAGCTTCCGCAGCGGACGACCCCACTGCGCGGGCGGCGCGAGGAAGTCCGAGATCACCACGACCAGGCCCCGGCGGCGCGGCGGCCGGTTGAGCAGATCCACCAGCGCGCCCAGGTCACCGCGTCCGGGTCGCAACGGGGTGTGCGCCACCGCGCGCAGCAGCGCCTGGGCCTCCCGCCGGCCGGAGCGGGCCGGCACCCGGGTCAGTGTCGGCGGCCCGGCGGGGGGCGGCGGGGCGGGCCGCCACCGGCGGGCGGGCGTGGGCGGCGGTTCCGCCCCGGTCCCGATCACCGCGCCGATCCGGTTCCCGCCGCGCACCGTCAGGTGGGTCAGCGCGGCCGTCGCGGCGACCACCACGTCCCGCTTGAGCCACCGGCCGGTGCCGAAGTCCAGGCTCGCCGACAGGTCCACCGCCAGCCAGGTCTCCAGCTCCCGGTCGGCCACCGTACGCCGCACGTGCGGGGTGGTGGTACGGGCGGTGACCGGCCAGTCCATCCGGCGTACGTCGTCGCCGGGGCGGTACTCGCGGGACTCCCCCGCCTCGCTGCCCGGACCGGGCAGCAGCCCCGCGTAGTCGCCCTGGAGCAGGCCGTCGAGTTTGCGGGTGACCAGCAGTTGCAGCCGGGACAGCACCGCCTCGGTCCGCTCCGCGCCGGCGTCGGCCGGGCGCACCGCGCCGGTCACGGCCGCTGGCCGGGCCAGCCGGCGGCCGGCGGGCCACTGACCGGCGGCGACGCGGACGCCTGCTGCCGCGGGGCCACCGAGGGCAGCGGGATGGTCGACATCACCCGGTGCACCACGTGGTCGGCGGGCACGTCGTCGGCGAGCGCGTCGTAACTGAGCACCAACCGGTGCCGCAGGATGTCCGGCGCGATGTCCTGGACGTCCTGGGGCAGCGCGTAGTCCCGGCCGCGCAGCAGCGCCAGCGCCCGGGTGGCCCGGACCAGGCCGAGCGAGGCACGCGGGCTGGCCCCGTACTGGATCAGCCGGGCCACGTCGGGCATGCCGTGCTCGGCGGGGCTGCGGGTGGCCAGCACCAGCCGTACGGCGTAGTCGACCAGCGCGTTGTGCACGAAGACCTGGTCGGCCTTGCGTTGCAGGGCGAGCAGGTCGTCGGCGCTGAACACCTGCGCCGGTTCGGGTGCGGCGACCCCCATCCGGTAGACGATCTCCCGCTCCTCCGCGTCGGTGGGGTACCCGACGACGATCTTCATCAGGAAACGGTCCCGCTGCGCCTCCGGCAACGGGTAGACGCCCTCCTGCTCGATCGGGTTCTGGGTGGCCATCACCAGGAACGGGTCGGGCACCCGGTGGGTCTGGCCGCCGATGGAGACCTGCCGCTCGCTCATCACCTCCAGCAGCGCCGACTGCACCTTGGCCGGAGCCCGGTTGATCTCGTCGGCGAGCAGGAAGTTGACGAAGACCGGCCCCAGCTCGACGTCGAACTTCTCGCTCGACTGCCGGTAGATCCGGGTGCCCATGATGTCGGCCGGCACCAGGTCCGGGGTGAACTGCACCCGGGCGAACTGGCCGCCCACCACCCGGGCCAGGGTCTCCACCGCGAGGGTCTTGGCCACCCCCGGCACCCCCTCCAGCAGGCAGTGCCCGCGGGCCAGGAGCGCCACGAACATCCGTTCCACCATCCGGTCCTGCCCGACGATCACCCGCTTGATCTCGAACAGTGCCCGCTCCAGCAGGGTGGCGTCCTGGGCGGGGGTGGTCACCGCCGGAGGTGTCTCGGGGGAGGTTCCGTTCGGGGTCGGGGCGTCGGGCGTGGTCGGCTGGGCCACCGGTCCTCCACAGCATGATCGGTCGTCGTGGCGTGGTGCGGTAACAAGACTCGCATGCCCGGCTGGGAGCCGAGGCGGCGAGAACCCGATTTCGGGCACACCGTCCGGATCACCGAATCGCTGAACGAGGCTGGACACACAGGGGTCTGCCGCGTGTACGATTCACCCCGTCGCCGGGCGGCTCCCCCCGTGGCCGCCCGGCGCTCAAACTTCCGGTCCCGGCGTGCCTACACTCCCCAGGTGACCGATCCCACCCCCACCGACGACGCCCCCGTCTGCTCGTCCCGGGGGTGCCGCGCACCCGCCGTCTGGGCGCTGCGCTGGAACAATCCCCGGCTGCACGTCCCCGACCGGCGGAAGACCTGGCTCGCCTGCCCGGCCCACCGGGGCAGCCTCGGTGACTTTCTCGACGCCCGCGGGTTCCTCCGGGAGGTCGCCGCGCTCCCGGGATCGCATACCCTCGAAGCGTGAACGCTGCCGAGCCACCCCAGTCCCCGGTGAGCGCCCTGGAACCCTGGCCGGACACCGTCCGCTGGCAGCCCATCTCGACCGACCTGATCTGGGTGGAACTGCTCCGCCTGGCGCTCGGGGTGGCGGTGCTGCTGGTCGGGCTGGTGCTGGGCTGGGTGTTCAGCGGGCACTGGCTGTTCGGCGCGGGCTGTGCGGTGGTGCTGCTCGGCGCCGGCTGGCGGGTGGTGACGATCGTCCGTGCCGTCCGCGCCTGGGGGTACGCCGAACGCGCCGACGACCTGCTGGTCCGGCACGGGCTGCTGGTCCGCCGGCTGTCCATCGTGCCGTACTCGCGGATGCAGTTCGTCGACGTCAGCGCCGGACCGTTGGAACGCGCCTTCGACCTGGCCACCGTGCAGCTGCACACCGCCGCGGCGGCCACCGACGCCCGGGTGCCCGGCCTCCGGCCGGCCGAGGCGTCCCGGCTGCGCGACCGGCTCACCGCGCTCGGCGAGGACCGGGCGGAGGGACTGTGACCGACGGTCCCGGCCCCGGCGCGGGCCGGCCCGCCGATCCGCCACCCGCCCCGTCGGGCCTGCCCACGCCGGGCGTCACCGCTGCGCCCCCGAGCATCACCGCGGCCCCGCCCCCGATCACCGTGACCCCGCCGGGCGTCACCGCGGCCCCGCCCCCGATCACCGTGACCCCGCCGGGCGTCACCGTAACCCCGCCGGGTGCCAGCGCGACCCCGCCGGTGTCCACCGACCCGGCCCACCCGGAGATCCCCCCGGTGCCGCCGGGGCCGACCGACCACGGCCCGGCGGGCGGTGAGGTCGAACCCCGGCAGCGCCTGCACCCGCTCAGCCCGGTGTTGCAGGGGGCGAAGTCCCTGGTGGTGGTGATCGCCGGGCTCTCCTGGTCGACCCTGTCGAGGGTCGGCTTCGGCTGGTTCGCCGTGCTGGTGGCGGTGCTCGCCCTGGGCGCGACCGTGCTGGCGGTGGTCAGCTGGTACAACACCGGCTACCACATCGTCGGACGGGAACTGCGGGTCCACGAGGGGCTGCTGTGGCGGCGCACCCGGGCGATCCCGCTGGAACGGTTGCAGGCCGTCGAGGTGGTCCGGCCCCTGCTCGCGCAGCTCACCGGCCTGGCCGAGCTGCGGCTGGAGGTGGTCGGCGGCGGCAAGACCGAGGCGCCGCTGGCGTACCTCTCGGTCGCCGACGCGGCCCGGCTGCGGCAGCGGCTGCTCACCGTCGCCGCCGGCATGCCGGGCACCGAGGTCGGCGACGCGGCCGTGCCGCCGGCCGCCGGCGCACCCGCGGACGGCAGCGGCCCGGTCGCCCGCCCGGGCGACGGGGAGCCGGCGGGCCGCCCGCTGCACGCGGTGACCAACACCGACCTGCTGGTCAGCCAGCTCCTCACCCCGCAGGCGTTCCTGCTCCCGGTCGGGGTGGCCTTCGTGGTGGCGCAGTTCCTCTCCGAGGGCTCCTGGTCGTTCATCGCGGTGGCCAGCACCCTCACCGCGATGGCCGGCGTGCTGCTGCAACCCGTCCGCCGGGTCCTCGACGACTGGAACTTCCGGCTGGCCCGCGAGTCCGACCGGCTGCGCATCCACAACGGCCTGCTGGAGACCCGGATGCAGACCGTGCCGCTGGAACGGGTGCAGACCGTCGGGGTGACCTGGCCGCTGCTCTGGCGGATGAAGGGCTGGCTGCGGCTGCGGTTGGAGGTGGCCGGCTACTCCGGCGGCGAGGCCGACGACCGCAACCGGCCCGACCGGCTGCTCCCCGTCGGCGACCTGGACGTCGGCACGGCGATCGTGGACGAGGTGCTGGCCGGGGTGCGGTTGACCGCGCTGCCGTTGACCCCGCCCCCGACCCGGGCCCGCTGGCTGCGCCCGCTCAGCGCCCGGGTGCTCGGCGCGGGGCTGCACGAGCGGGTCTTCGCCGTCCGGTCCGGTCTGCTCACCCGGCAGCTCGCGCTGGTGCCGTACGCCCGGATCCAGAGCGTGCGGGTGGTGCAGGGGCCGGCGCAGCGGCGGCTGCGGCTGGCCACGGTGCACGTCGACACCGCCGGCGGATCGGGGGCCGCCGCGCACGACCGCGACCTGGCCGAGGCCTGGACGCTCGCCGCGGAGCTGACCGCGCGGGCGCACGCCGCCCGCCGGGCCGGCTGAGTCAGCCGGCCCGGATCCCAGGCCGGCTGAGCCGCCGGCTCGGGTCTCAGGGGGTCTCAGACCGGCTGAGCCGCCGGCTCAGTCCCGGACGGGCACCGACGCGACGGGTGCGACGGGCACCGGGGGTTCGTCGTCCCCGGCGGTCGCGGCCCGCCGGGACCGCCGAGCCCGCCAGGCCCGCTCGGCCAGCCCGACGACCAGGAACGTCATCCCCACGTACGCCCAGCCGACCAGCACGTCGATGACGTAGTGCTCACCGCTGTAGACCAGGGTGAACGTCATCGCCAGCGGGTACGCCAGCAGCAGCGGCCACCACCGTCGGCGGGTCGACCGCAGGAAGAACAACACCACGAACAGCGCCCAGGCGGTGTGCAGCGACGGCATCGCGGCGACCGGGTTGGACGCGATCTGCCCGGCGTTGAGCAGGTTGCCCGCGCCGTGCATACCGAACTCCTTCCACCCCCGGGTGGAGATCCGGGCGACCTCGGTGAGCAGCCCGTTCTGCGCCGCCCACCACGGCGGCGCGGCCGGGTAGACGAAGTAGGTGACCAGGCCGGCGGCACAGAGGAAACCCCAGCGCCGCATGTACGCCGCCCAGCGCTCCCGGCTGCGCACCCAGAGCACGGCGGCGGCGGCCAGCGTCACCACGAAGTGGGAGAAGTAGACCCAGCTGACCAGCACGTCCCACCAGTGCACCTCGGGCCGGTAGAGGTGCTGCTGGAGCCAGACCGTCGGCACCTCGCCCCCGGTGGCCCAGCCGAACATCACCCGGTCGGCGACGATCAGCTCGTAGGCGTGCGGGGTGCGGCCGTTGTCGGCGAAGCCCCGGGAGAGGTTGTAGAAGGCGAGCAGCAGCACCACCGGGATCCAGTCCCGGGCGAAGGCCAGGTGGCTGCGCCACGGCCGGCCCCAGTTCCAGGCGACGGTGCCGGCCCAGATCCACAGGAAGGCGTACGCCGGATCCGTCGGCAGACCGATGACCAGCCAGGTCACCACGAAGGCGACGGCCCAGACCGACATCGCGGTCACGCGACGCCGGCCGCCGACGGACACCTCGGCGGTGGGGGACGACGGGACAGGGGGCGGGGGCTCAGTCACAACGGCCATCGCCGTCAAGGTTAACGGTGGGCGACGCATCGACCACCGCCGACCACCCACCGGGTGGCCGCCGGGAGCCGCCGCGCCCGCCCGGACCGGGAGCACCCGGTCGCGGCGCGGCCGGGCCGCCGGTCTCCGGGCCGATGCCGGCGCCCCGCCCACTAGGCTGATCCCCATGCCGCAACAGCCGGACGCACCGTTCCCGCCGGGGCTGACCGCCCGGGTCGAGCTGACCGTCACCGAGGCCGACACGGCGCGGGCCGTCGGCTCCGGTGACGTGCCGGTGCTGGGCACCCCCCGGGTGCTCGCCCTCGTCGAGGCCGCCACGGTGGCCGCGACGGCGACCGGGATGCCCGCCGGCCGGATCACGGTCGGCGTCCGGGTCGAGCTGGCGCACCTGGCCGCCACCCCGGTCGGGCGGACCGTGGTGGCCCACGCCCGGCTGGCCGAGGCCGACGGGCGGCGGTTGCTGTTCGAGGTGACGGTCACCGACGGCGACGTCACGGTGGCCTCGGGGCGGATCGAGCGGGCGCTGGTCGACCGGCAGCGGTTCGTCGAGCGGGTGACGCGGGTGTCGTCGTGACGTTCCGGTTCGTGGCGGTCGCCGACGGGGTGCACGTGCTGCGGGAGCCGCTGCTCGACGTCAACGTCACGCTGGTCGTCGGCGACGGCGCGGCGCTGCTGGTGGACACCCTGTCCACCGCCGGGCAGGCCGCCGCGCTGGCCACCGCGGCGCGGACGGTCACCCCGTACCCGTGGACGCTGGTCAACACGCACCACCACTTCGACCACTGCTTCGGCAACGCCACGCTCGCCGTCGACCCGCCCCGCCCGGTGTACGCGCACGAACGGGCCGCCGCGGCACTACGGGAACGGCCGGACCGGCTGCGCCGGGCGGCGTACGAGGAGATGCGGGCGGACCACCCCGGGCTCGCCGCCGAGCTGGCCGGGACGACCCTGCTGGCCCCCACGCACACCGTGCACACCGAGACGGTGCTCGACATCGGCGGCCGGCGGGTGGTGCTGCGGCACCCGGGGCACGGGCACACCGACGCGGACCTGGTGGTGCACGTGCCGGATGCCGACGTGCTGGTCACCGGGGATCTGGTGGAGCAGTCCGGGCCACCGGCCTTCGAGGAGTCGTACCCGTTGCAGTGGCCGGACGCGGTGGCCGAGCTGCTACGGATGACCACCCCGGCGACGGTGGTGGTGCCCGGCCACGGCACGCCGGTGGACGTGGAGTTCGTCCGGGCCCAGCATGCCCGGCTGGCCGAGCTGGCCTGGCTGATCCGGGCCGCCCACACCGGCGGCGCACCGCCGGAGCGGGTGGCGGCGGACTCCCCCTTCGGTGCCCGGCCCGGCCTCACCGCCGCCCGCCGGGGCTACCTCGAACTCGACGGCACCCCCTGACACCCGCCCACTGACCGGCCGCGGGCCGGCCGGCGGAGCAGTGCCGGCGGTCGGGCCGCACGGCGGACCAGCGCGGGCGATCGGGTCGGGCGGCGGACCAGCGCGGGCGATCGGGCCGGGCTGCGGCCGGCGAAGCAGCGCGGGCGATCGGGCCGGGCGGCGGCCGGCGAAGCAGCGCGGGCGATCGGGCCGGGCGGCGCGGGCCGCGGTCAGTCGCCGAAGCGGCGGCGCACCTCGTCCCGGGTGGGCATGGCCACCGCCCCACCGGGCGACTCGCAGACCAGGCCGGCGACCCGCAGCGCGAACGCCACCCGCCGGTGCCAGTCGGCCGGCACCGGCGGTGCGCCGTCGGCCAGCAGCTCGGCCACGAGCGCGGCCATCACCGAGTCGCCCGCGCCGGTGGCGTCCACCGCCCGGACCTCCGGCGCGGGCACCCGGACCGGGTCGGGGCCGGCGGCGACCAGGGCGCCGTCCGCGCCGAGGGTCACCACCACCGTGCCCGCGCCCAGCTCCCGCAGGTACGCCGCGACGCCCTCGACCGGCTCGTCGGGCCAGAGCAGCGCGGCGTCGGCGGCGCTGAGCTTCACCAGGTGCGCCCCGGCGGCGAACTCCACCACCACCTCCCGCAGAGCGGCCAGCTCTGCGGGGCCGGACAGCAGCCGGGGCCGGACGTTGGGGTCGAAGACCCGCAGTCCGGGCGCGAGCGACCAGGCCCGGCGGGCGGCGGCGAGCGTCGCCGGGCACAACAGCACGATCGAGCCGCAGTAGAGCACGTCCGCGCCCCCGACCAGCGCCACGTCAAGGTCGTCGGCGGCGAGCAGGCCGTACGACGGTGGGTCGCCGTAGAAGCGGAAGTCCGGCTCGGCCCCGGTGTGCGTGGTCACCGCCAGCGTGGTGGGCGCGGCGACGGTGACCGTCCCGGCCAGTCCGACCCCGGCGGCGGCCAGGAAGTCACGGATCCGGCCGGCGAGCACGTCGTCGCCGAGCGAGCCGACGAACTGGGCCGTGCCGCCGAGCCGGGCCACCCCGACGGCGACGTTGAGCGGGCCGCCGCCGATCGCCTGCCGGAACACCGGCCGCCCCTCGCACTCGGCGTCCAGCAGGTCGACCAGCGCCTCACCGAGCACCACCGCGTATCCCACGTCGCCTCCCAGCGCGTCGTCGTCCGGCTACCAGGCTGGCACAACGGCCCACACCGATCGGGGGCGGCCAGGCAACAGAATCTCACCCATCGAGCAACGACTATTGCATGGTTCGTCCGGGCGTGATGGTATTGGTGTGCCGGGTGGCGCGGAGGGCTGCCGCATCCACTCGGCGATCAGCTGGGATCCGACGCGAGAGGCACCGGTCCGTGGGCACGGACCGCCGACGGCACGCGCCCGTCGGCCCCTGTCGGGCCGCCGGCCAGAGCCGCGACCGACGCATCCCCACCTTGTGCGGGGCGGGCGCTCACGCCACCCCGCGGATCAGGAGAAGCTCGTGCTCCGTTCTCGTACGGCCGCGTTGTTCACCGCGGCCGCCACCCTCGCCTTCGGGGCCGTCGCCCTGACGGTGCAGCCCGAACCGGCAGCCGCGCACGGCACGCCGATCGTTCCGGGCAGCCGGACCTACCTGTGCTGGCAGGACGGCCTCAGCCCCACCGGCGAGATCAGGCCGAACAACCCGGCCTGCTCCGCCGCCGTCGCCCAGAGCGGCACCAACTCGCTCTACAACTGGTTCAGCGTGCTCCGCTCGGACGCCGGTGGCCGCACCGTCGGCTTCATCCCCGACGGCAAGCTGTGCAGCGGCGGCAACACCGGCTTCGCCGGGTACGACCTGGCCCGCACCGACTGGCCGCTGACCCACCTGACGGCCGGTGCCCGGCTGGACTTCAAGTACAGCAACTGGGCGCACCACCCGGGCACCTTCTACTTCTACGTGACGAAGGACAGCTGGAGCCCGACCCGGCCGCTGGCCTGGAGCGACCTGGAGGAGCCGTTCCTCACGGTGACCAACCCGCCCCAGCGGGGCGCGTCGGGCACCAACGACGGGCACTACTACTTCAGCGGCAACCTCCCGACGGGCAAGTCCGGCCGGCACATCATCTACTCCCGCTGGGTCCGCTCGGACAGCCAGGAGAACTTCTTCGGCTGCTCGGACGTCACCTTCGACGGCGGCAACGGTCAGGTGACCGGGGTCGGTAGCGGCAACAACCCCACCACGCCCCCGCCGACCACGCCGCCGCCGACCACCACCCCGCCGCCGACCACCACGCCCCCGCCGACCACCACCCCGCCGCCGCCGACCACCACCCCGCCGCCGGGCAACAGCGACTGCATGGCGGTCTACCGGGTGGTCAGCGCCTGGAACGGCGGCTTCCAGGGCGAGGTCACCATCATGAACCACAGCACCCGCACGTACGGGGGCTGGGCGGCGAGCTGGACCTGGCCCAACGGCCAGGTGATCTCGCAGGTCTGGAACGGCACGCTGAGCACCAGCGGGTCGACGGTGACCGTCACCAACGCGGCGTACAACGGCTCCATCGCGCCGGAGAAGACGACCACGTTCGGCTTCACGGCCAGCAGCTCCGGCACCAACGGGCTGCCCACGATCACCTGCTCCGGCCGGTGACCGGGTACTGAGAAGGCCGTAGGCCCCCGCCCTTCGGGGCGGGGGCCTACGTTCGTCGGACGACCGGTGTGCACCGGTCACCACCGGGACCGGACCGGGGTCAGCGGACCATGCTGCCGACCACCGGCTTGGTGAGCAGGGCCGACTGGTTGCGCTGGATACCCGGGTCGAGGGTCTTGGCCACGAAGATGGCGTGCCAGATGCAGAAGATCAGCACCGTCCACACCTTGCGGGAGTTGTCCGCCTCCTCCCGCTTGTGCTCCTCCAGCAGCCGCATCGCGTACGACAGGTCGATCAGGTCGCCGGCGCCGGAGGTGGACAGCACGTGCCGGGCCCACTCGTACATCTCGCCGCGCAGCCAGACCCGGGTGGGGGTCGGGAAGCCCAGCTTCCTGCGGTTGACGATGGCCGGCGGCACGACCCCCTGCAACGCCTGGCGCATGGCGTACTTGGTGGCGTCGGAGCGGGGCGGCAGCTTCAGGTCGACCGGGATGGTGGCCGCCACGTCGAAGACCGCCCGGTCCAGGAACGGCACCCGCACCTCCAGCGAGTGCGACATCGAGATCCGATCCGCCTTGACCAGGATGTCGCCGCGCAGCCAGGTGTAGAGGTCGACGTACTGCATCTTGGTGACGTCGTCCAGCTCGGTGCACTCGGCGTAGATCGGGGCGGTGACGTCGGTGTAGCGCACCGACGGGTCGTAGCGGCGCAGCAGGTGCCGCTTCTCCTCCTCGGTGAACATCCGGGCGTTGCCGTAGTAGCGCTGCTCGATCGGGGTGGTGCCGCGCTCCAGGAAGCTCTTGCCCTTGACCCCCTGCGGGATCGCCTTGGAGACCGCGCGCAGGCCCTTCTGCACCCCGCCGGGCAGGCCGTTGACGGTGCCGAGGGACAGCGGCTCCCGGTAGATGGTGTAGCCGCCGAAGAACTCGTCCGCACCCTCGCCGGAGAGCACCACCGTGACGTGCTCGGCGGCCTTCTTGGCGACGAAGTAGAGCGGCACCAGCGCCGGGTCGGCCACCGGATCGTCCAGGTGCCAGACGATCTTCGGGAGCGCGTCGATCATGTCCTGCGGCCCGATCTTGGTCGGGATGGTGGTCACGTCGAGGTGCCGGGCCGACTCCTGGGCCACGTCGATCTCGGAGTAGCCGGGCACGTCGTAGCCGACGGTGAAGGTGAGGATGTTGGGGTTGAACTCCCGCGCCAGGGCCACCACGGCGGTCGAGTCGATGCCGCTGGACAGGAACGAGCCGACCGGGACGTCGGAGCGCATGTGCATCCGGACGCTCTCCCGCAGCGTCTCCCGGATCTCGTGGTAGAGCCGCTGCTCGTCGGCGACCGGGGCGGGCCGGAACACCGGCCGGTACCAGCGCCGGACGTCCAGCCGGCCCCCCGGGGACCAGCTCAGGTACTCGCCGGAACCGATCCGGCTGATGCCCTGGTGCAGGGTGCCGGGCTCGGGGACGTACTGGAGGGTCAGGTAGTGGCTGAGGTTGGCGGTGTCGATCCCGGCGTCACCCTGGTAGTAGGAGTGCGCGAAGGGCAGCAGCGCCTTCTTCTCCGAGGCGAGGTAGAGGCCGTCGGCGGTCTCCAGGTAGTGCAGCGGCTTGATGCCGAAGTAGTCCCGGGCGCCGAACGCCCGGCGCTCCTGCCGGTCCCAGATGACGAAGGCGAACATGCCGCGCAGCCGGGTGAGCACCTGCTCGCCCCAGTAGTGGTAGCCGGCGACGATCACCTCGCCGTCACCGGCGGTGGCGAACTGGGCGCCGAAGCTCCGGGCCAGCTCCTCCCGCAGTTCGATGTAGTTGTAGATCTCGCCGTTGAAGGTGAGCAGGTAACGACCGTTGGCGTAGGGCAACGGCTCGTGGCTGGACGCGACGTCGATGATGGCCAGCCGCTTGTGCGCGAACACCCCGTCCGCGTAGTGGCCCGTGGCGTCGCCGACCACCTCGACCCCTGTCTCGTCCGGTCCGCGGTGGTGCAGGCATTCCAACGCCCCCGCGATGTTGTCGCGGTGGGCGGCGGCGTTGCCGTTCGCGCTGAAGAAGGCCAGGAGTCCGCACATGGCCGCCATCTTTCCACGCGGCCCGTCGCGGCCGCGCGGCACCGCACACCCTGTCCCTCTCCGCACGGCACGATCCCCCGCACCCGGCCCCGGACCGGACGCCGGGCGGACCCGACGCCGGGCGGACCGGACGCCGGGTCCGGGCCGGAGGACGCCCGGGTCCGGAGGACGCCGGGTCCGGGCCGAAGGACGCCCGGGTCCGGAGGACGCCGGGTCCGGGCCGAAGGACGCCGGGTCCGGGCCGGGCTGACCCGGGGCAGGCCGACAGGCCGGGCAGGCCGGGCGGAGCGTCGGGTGCGGGACCGCAGGCACCCTGTCGCGCCGGAGCCGGAGTACCGTCTGGACGAGCGACGAGGCGAAGGGAGCCGACATGGCCGAGGACCGGACGGACGGCAAGCCGGCGGACGGCACCGAATCGCACGACCCGGACTTCCCGGAGGCGTTCCTGTCCTTCATGCGGCAGGGGTGGCGGGACACCGCTCTCCCGGTCGGCCCCCGGCCGGAGGTGCCCCACCACGCCAAGCGGCGGGCCGCGCTCTCCGCGGCCTTCCCGGGCGAGACGCTGGTCATCCCCACCGGCACCGAGAAGGTACGCGCCAACGACACCGACCACCCGTTCCGGCCGGGCAGCGACTTCGCGTACCTGACCGGCGACCACGACCCGGACAGCGTCCTGGTGCTGCGGCCCAACGGTTCGGGGCACGACGCGACGCTGTACATGCGTCCCCGTTCCTCCCGGGAGACTGACGAGTTCTTCCGCAGTCGGCACGGTGAGCTGTGGGTGGGCCGGCGGCACACGCTGGCCGAGAAGTCCACCGAGCTGGGCCTGGCCACGGAGGACCTGACCGCGCTGGACGGCGCGCTGGCCCGGATGGCCCCGGGGCGGACCCGGGTGCTGCGCGGTTTCGACCAGCGGGTGGACGCGGCGGTGCGCCCGTGGGACGGCCCCCGCGAGGAGGGCCAGCCGGCCCGCGACCGGGAGCTGGCCATCGCGATCGCCGAGCTGAAGCTGGTCAAGGACGAGTGGGAGGTCGCCCAGCTCCAGGAGGCGGTCGACGCGACCGTACGCGGCTTCGAGGACGTGGCCCGCGCGCTGCCGGCCGACCGGGGGGTCTCCGAGCGACTGCTGGAGGGGATCTTCGCGCTGCGCGCCCGGCACGACGGCAACGACGTCGGCTACGGCTCGATCGTCGGCGCGGGCGAGCACGCGACGATCCTGCACTGGGTGCACAACCACGGCGCGACCCGCCCGGGTGAGCTGCTGCTGATGGACATGGGCGTGGAGAACCGCAACCTCTACACCGCCGACGTGACCCGGGTGCTGCCGGTCGACGGCCGGTTCACCCCGCTGCAACGCCAGGTCTACGACGCGGTGTACGCCGCCCAGCAGGCCGGTATCGACGCGATCCGGCCGGGTGTCGGGTTCCGCGAGGTGCACCTGACCTCGATGCGGGTGCTCGCCGAGGCGTTGCGGGATCTCGGTCTGCTGCCGGTGAGCGTGGACGAGGCGATGGACCCGACCTCGACGGTCTACCGGCGGTGGACCCTGCACGGCACCAGCCACATGCTCGGCATCGACGTGCACGACTGCGCCAACGCCCGCAAGGAGAAGTACCGCGACGGTACGCTGGGCGAGGGCTACGTGCTCACCGTCGAGCCGGGGCTGTACTTCCAGCCGGAGGACGAGCTGGTCCCCGAGGAACTGCGCGGCATCGGCGTCCGGATCGAGGACGACATCCTGGTCACCGCGACCGGCTCGGTGAACCTGTCGGCGGGGCTGCCGCGCCGTTCCGACGAGGTGGAGACCTGGCTGGCCGAGCAGCGTGAGGCTGGTCCCCGGCTGCCCGGCTGACCTACCCGCCGGCACGAGACGAAACCAGACCCGACCGGCACAAGACGAAACCCGACCGGGCCGGCACAGGCGAAACCTGACCGGCCCGGCACGACACGGAACCCGGCCCGACCGGCACGAGACGGAACCCGACCGGGCCGGCACGAGGCCGTGCCCGCCGGCGATTCCGATAGCGCAGGGTGCGCCCACCCAGCTGATCCCGGCCCACCACACTGTGGGTGCGCCGGACCGTTCCAGCAGCACCTGTGGCGGCCCCGCCGACGGAGGCGTTCCCCGACGGGGTGACGCGTACCGGCGGCGGGGCCGGCGTCCACCCGCCTTAACTCCCGCAACACCCCCGCCCCCGCTCGCGTCCCCATCCCCGTGCTCCTGCTCGCGTCCTCGCGCCCGGTGCACCTTCATGATCGTGCTGGAACCACGAAATAGTGGCCTCCGTCGTGCTGGAGGCCACTACTTCATTGTTCCAGCACGATCATGCCGCCGGACGCAGCACGATCATGCCGGCGGACGCAGCACGACCACACCGCCTGGCGCAGCACGATCATGCTGCCCAGCGCAGCACGACCACACCGCCGACGCAGCACGACCACACCGCCCGGGGCAGCACGACCACACCGCCGGGGACTGTGGGGTGGTGGGGTCGGGGCACGGTCGGTGGGGATGTCCTGCGGTCCCCGACGGGACGGATGCGCGGCGGTGCGGCGGATCGGCGGATCGGGGCCGGCCGTCCGGGAAAGCACCCGAGCGGCGGCCCGGTCCCCAAAGCGGGCTTTATTCGGCTTTGCCCGCATAGCGAGGAACCTTCTCATACCGTGTCTTTCGGGAGCTACAACCGATTTGTAGCAGGGGACGTCCGCTCAGGCGCGGCGACCCTGTCTGGTACGAGGAGAGGGCAGAGAGCTCCGATGTCCAACTACCTAACGAACAACGAAGCCTCCGCGCGGGCGACGGGGAGCAGGAGCCGTCGCAAGCTCTGGCTCGCCAGTGGCGTCGCCGGGTTGACAGGTGTGGTCAGTCTCGCCGCGGTCGGGTTCGCCGGCAGCGCCGGGGCGGTCGGGGTGAGCGGACTGACGTGGAACACCACTCAGCAGGTCACCAAGGACGGCGACCAGGGTCGCGGCGACGAGCGTCCGGACCGTGGCGGCAAGGACGACCGTGGCGGCAAGGACGACCGCGGCGGCAGGGACCACGAACGGGGAAAGGAGGTGCCCTGCGACACCGACCGGCTCATCCAGGCCATCGTCCTCGCCAACAGCCGCGACGGCGGGGTGCTGGACCTGGCCAAGGGTTGCACCTACAACCTGACCCGCAACCAGGACGGCAACGGCCTGCCGGTGATCACCCAGGACATCACCCTGCGGGGTGAGCACACCACGATCAGCCGGGACGCCACCGCCGACTACTTCCGGATCCTCAACGTGGGTCCGGGTGGTCACCTGAACCTCAAGGGCCTGACCATCAAGGGTGGGCAGACCATCGAGGCGTTGCAGCCGGTGGCACCGGCAGCGGTCTGGGGGGCCTACTCGGACTCCCAGGCGATCGCCGCGCAGGTGAAGGCCGGCACCCCGCTGGCCCAGGCGCTCGCCGCCCGCAAGGCGAACCCGAAGGCCGGCCTGAAGGCCGCGCCGAAGGCCGCCCGCAAGGCCGCCGTGAAGGCCGCGCCGAAGGCGAAGGCCAAGCCGGGCAAGGCCACCACGCTGATCGAGGAGCCGGGCGTCAACGACGGTGCCGGGATCCTGGTGCAGCCCGGTGGCGCCGCCACCCTGTTCGACACCTCGGTCGTGCTGAACCAGTCCGGCGGCAACGGCGGCGGGCTGGCCAACTTCGGCACCACGTCGCTGCGGCACAGCGAGGTCGCCCACAACACCGCCTTCTTCTTCGGCGGGGGCATCTTCAACGCCGGCCTGCTCACGGTCGACGAGTCCACGATCACCGACAACACCGCCATCGTCGGTGGTGGCGGGGTCGCCAACGGCGCCGCGGACATCTTCACCGAGGACGTCGACGGCGGCACCGTCCTGATCGAGAAGTCCAAGGTCACCGACAACGAGACGCTCGGCTTCGGTGGCGGTCTGCTCGACATCGGGGGCAACACCACCGTGCGCTACACCGAGCTGCTGTCGAACACCGCGGTGCTCGCCGGTGGCGGTCTGGCGGCGGCGGACGCCCAGGTCAACGTGCACGACTCGACGGTGGCCAAGAACAGCACCGCCGGTGTCGGCGGTGGCGTGGCCGTCGCCTTCGACAGCGCGGTCACCATCGAGAAGAGCCACCTCAAGGAGAACACCGCCGGCTTCTTCGGCGGCGGGCTGTTCAACGCGGACAGCGTCACCACGGTGCGGGAGTCCGAGATCGTCGCCAACCGGGCGCTCGGCCCGATCGGCGTCGGCGGCGGCATCTTCAACATCTTCGGCGAGGTCAACCTCAACCGGACGAAGGTCGCCAACAACTTCGCCACTCTCGCCCCGGGCGGGGTGTTCTCCTTCGAGGGCACGGTGAACGTGGACAACCGGTCCGCGATCGTCGCGAACCGTCCGACGAACTGCCTGGCCGTGCCGGGCGACACCATCCCGAACTGCTTCGGCTGAGCATCCTCGGATGACGTGCCTCCGGTGACGGCGGCACACCGGGCAGGACGCGAACCGGCCCCCCTCCGCAGCACGCGGAGGGGGGCCGGTCGTCGCCCGGGTCAGCGCTGGACGAAGACCGCCACGCTGCGCGCCGGCACGGTGAAGGTGCCCGCCGCCCGGTCGAACGAGGCGGTCCGCAGCACCGGGTCGGCCGAGTCGGCCAGCACCGGGTGCAGGGTGGTGTCGGTGCCCCTCAGCCCCGGCACCGTCTGCTTCGCCGCCGTCGGGGTGCCGTTGAGGACCACGGTCATCGACCGCCACCGGCCGCCCAGCCCCCGGGCGTCCAGGGTCATGGTGAGCACCCCCGGGGTCTCCTTCACCCCGGACAGCGGGAACGCGACCCGCTGCTGCACCTGCTCGGCGGTGGACAGCCCGAACACCGGCGAGGACCGCCGGATCCGCAGCAGTTCGGCGTACCGGGCGTCGGCCAGGTCGATCGCGGCGCAGTCCGGCACCAGGGCCGGGTCGGCCAGCAGCGGCTTCGCGTACGACCACTTGTCCTGGTTGTCCGCCGCCGGGGGGAGACCCGCGCCGAACCCGTTGCCCTGCGCGCAGTCCCAGCGGATCTGGTTGAACCAGTCCCCGGAGTTGTAGGAGTTGCGGTCCAGCGACTTCGACCGCAGCCGCTCGGATCCGGCCGCCACGAACCCGGTCCCCTGCCCGAGGACGGTGGTGGCCAGGGCCAGCACCTGCATCCGGGCCCGGTCCGTCGCCGAGGTGCCGGTCGGCAGCTTGTACGCCAGCGCGTCGTACAGGATCTCGTTGTCGTGCGCGTCGACGTAGGTGACCGCCTCGCCGGGGGCGGCGGTGTAGCCGGCCGGCGAGCCGTTGTAGTCGACCTGCGCCCCGGTGACCTTCCGTCCGGTGGAGTCGGTGAACCGGTAGCCGCGCAGGTTGCCGGTCAGCCCCACCTTGATCAGGTCCTGCTGGTGGCGCAGCCGGGCCTGCTGCTCGGCGGCGGTGCCGTTGACCGGGTCGCCGTTGGGGTCGGTGTAGAGGCCGGAGGCGAAGCCCTGCACCCGCGGGTTGCCGTCGAACGGGCCGCCGCCGCGGACCGCGTCGCGGAGCCGGTCGTTGAAGGTGCCGATCCCGGTGCCGGCCATGTTGGCCTGGGTGGCCTGCACGAACCGGGCGTCGTCGGCGACCTCGCCGAAGTTCCAGCCTTCGCCGTAGAGCAGGATCTTCTTCCCGTCGACGCCGTCGCGGGCCAGGGTCAGCCGGTCCAGCGCGGCCCGGACGGCCAGGATGTTCGCCTTCGGGTGGTGGCCCATCAGGTCGAACCGGAAGCCGTCCACCTTGTACTGCTTCGCCCAGACGACCAGCGAGTCGACCACCAGCTTGCCCATCATGGCGTGCTCGGGGGCGGTGTTGGCGCAGCAGGTCGAGTTGGCGACGGTGCCGTCGTCGAGCAGCCGGTGGTAGTAACCGGGCACCACCTGGTCCAGCACCGACTTCGCGTCGGTGCCGGCGGCGGAGGTGTGGTTGTAGACCACGTCGAGCACCACCCGCAGGCCGGCGCCGTTGATCCCGGCGACCATCCGGCGGAACTCGGTGGTCCGCCGCTCCCCGTCCGGGTCGACCGCGTAGCCGCCCTCCGGGACGGTGTAGTGCAGCGGGTCGTACCCCCAGTTGTAGCCGTCGGTGTCGGCGACCGCCGCGACGCACGCCTGCTGCCGGTCGGAGTCCGGCGGCAGCGCCGCCAGGTCGCAGTCGGGCTGCCGCTGGTCGGCCCGCTTCTCGGGGATGGTGGCGAAGTCGAACACCGGCAGCAGGTGCAGGTAGTTGACCCCGGCGTCGCCGAGCGCCCGCAGGTGCTTCATGCCGGCCGTGTCCGGGTCGGTGAAGGCCAGGTAGGTGCCCCGCCGGTCGGCCGGCACGGTGGTGTCGGCGATGGAGAAGTCGCGTACCGACAGCTCGGAGATCTGTGCCTGCGACGCGGGCGGCGCGGCCGGCTTGCGCAGCCCGGACCAGCCGGGCGGGGCGAGCGCCGGGTCGGTCAGGTCGACGATCCGGCTGTGCGTGGAGTCCGCCGCGAGCGCCACCGAGTAGGGGTCGGTGACCGACGCGGTGACGACCTTCTGGGCGGCCGGCTGCCAGGCTTCGACCCGGTAGCGGTAGTACCGGCCGGTCCAGTCGCGGCTGCCACGGACCGACCAGACGCCGGTACGGTCGTCACGGCGCATCGCCACCGTGCGCGGCTGCGCCGACGGCGTGTCGGACAGTTCGAGCGCGACGGTCCGGGCGGTGGGCGCCCAGACCGCGAGGGTGGGCACCCTGCCGGCGAAGGTGACGCCGAGCGTGGCGTCGGTGGCGGGCCGGTACACGTCGTCGAGCACGCCGGGGATCTGCACCCCGGTCGCGCCGAGCAGGGTGCCCCGGGCGTCGCGTTCGGTCACCACGAGCTGCCCACGCAGCGCCGCCGGCACCTTCGCCAGGTCGGCCCGGTCGAGGCGGAACGCCTGGTGGGACCACAGGTGCGGGAAGGCCGCCCGCTGGGCCTCGGTGAGCCCGTTGCGCTGCGCCCGCAACGGCAGCGTGGTGTACGTCCCGAACAGCTCGCCGTCGACCACGCCCAGCCCGCCCGCCGGTGCCGCCACCAGGGCGTACGCCTTGCCGTCGGTCGGGCCGGTCGGCCAGGCGACGGTGGCCCGGTCGATCCACTTCGCCTGCTGTTTCGTGATGTCGACGTGCTTCGCGGGGCCGACGGCCGAGGTGGGCAGCAGCCGGCCGGGCACCCCGCCCAGCAACCAGACCTCGTGGCCGACCCCGGTCAGGTCGAGGCGTTGGTCGTCGGGCTGGTCCTTGGTGTCGCCCCGGTGGATGATGTAGTTGAGTCCGGTCGCGCCGGCGGCCAGCGGCACCCGGAACAGCGCGCCGAAGGAGTCCACCTTCTCGGGCGGCAGCGGGCTGGCCCACTCGGTCGGGGTGGCCGCGCCGTCCCACACGTGCAGGCCCCAGCCGGCGTAGTCGTTGTCGGCCTTGCGCCAGTGGATGAGCGCGGTGCCCGGGTCGACGGGCGGATCGGGTTCGCCGGTGGCGGCCTGCCGGGTGGGATAGAGCGCCGGGTCGCCCTGCTTGACCCAGACCTCGCCGGTGGTGGTCACGTCGACGGTGCGGTCGTCGGCGACGTCCTTGGTGCCCGCCTTGTCGACCACCAGGAACCCGACAGACTTCGCGCCGGGCTTGAGCTTGACCCAGGCGAACCGGCCGTACGGGTCCTCCCCGGCGAACGGCTGCCCGGCCGGCCACTGCGTGACGTACGCCGGGTCGAGGTCACCCCAGGCGTAGAGCCCCCAGTCGGCGTAGTCCCCGGCGGGGCGCTGGTAGTGCACCACCAGCCAGTCCCGGGACGCGCCCTGCGCCGGGGTGCCGACCACCCCGGCCGACCGGGTGGCGGTGGTGCGCCCCTTCCCGTCGCGGACCACCGCCTTGTACTCGACCCGGGTGCCGCCGGCCAGCCCGGTCAGGTCGTGGTGCACGGTGTACGGCGCGGTGTGCGCGCTGCCCAGCAGGGTCCACTTCCCGCCCGCGACCCGGGCGGCGACGGTGACGGTGGCCAGCGGGTCACCGGTCACCCGCGCGGTGACGGCGGCCCGGGTGGCGACCGGGTCGCCACCCGGCTCGGTGAGGGTGACGGTCGGTCTGGCGGTGGCCTGCGGGACGGGCCGGGCGGCCCGGAGCACCACGGCCGAGCCGGCCGGCACGGTCAGGCTCAGTTTTCCGTCGGTGCCGGTGGCCGAGGTGGCCGTGCCGCCGTAGATGCCGGTGAAGGTGGTGCCGGGTGACCAGGTGTCCACCCGGACAGTCTGCGGGGTGTCGGCGTTGTTCACCGCCACCAGGTACTCGGTGCGGTCGGCCGGGGAGATCCGGGAGAAGGCGAAGACGCCCGGCCCGTCGGCGGCGTACCGGGTGACCTGCACGCCGTCGCGCAGGCCGGGGTGCGCGGCCCGGAGCCGGCCCAGCTCGGCGATGGTCCGGTAGAGCGGGTGGGTGGTGTCGAACTGGTCGCTGGTGTGGGTGCGGGTGGTGCCGATCAGGTCGTCGTCGAGGTAGTCCGCCGTCCGGCTGGCGAACATGTCCTGCCGGGCGTCCTTGTCCCCGCCCGGCCCGGTGAAGCCCTGCTCGTCGCCGGAGTAGACCACCGGCTGCCCCCGGGTGAGGAACATCAGCTGGTGGGCGAGCCGGTCCCGGCCGAGCTGGCGGGCGTCGTCACCCCCGGCGGCGGCGATGAACGAACCGATCCGGCCCATGTCGTGGTTGCCGAGGAAGGTGGGCAGCCGGCCGGCATCGGTGTCCCGGGCGGCGTACAGCGGGTCCTTGGCGTAGACGTCGGCCAGCGCCTTCGCCGATCCGTCGGCGGCGACGTAGCCGCGGGCCGCCTCCTGGAAGGAGAAGTCGAGGGTGGCCGGTAGTCCGCCGCGCCGCACGTAGGTGGAGGTGACCTCCTGGTCGGCGCTGTAGACCTCGCCGAACATGAAGAAGTCCTTCTTCCCCGCGGAGTCGGCGGCGCGCTTGATGCCCTGGCTGAACTGCGGCCAGAAGTCGAGGTTGACGTGCTTGACGGTGTCCAGCCGGAACCCGTCGACGTCGGTGCTGGCGATCCAGTCGCCGTACGCCTTGGTCAGGCCCTTGACCACCTCGGGCCGCTCGGTCCACAGGTCGTCGAGGCCGAAGAAGTCGCCGTACTCGCTGTTCTCGCCGGTGAAGGTGGAGTCGCCCCGGTTGTGGTACATCGTGGGGTCGTTGAGCCAGGCCGGCACCTTGACGCCCGCGTCGGCGGGGCTGGCGAAGGTCGGCGTGTACGGGCCGGCGTCGGCGGTCACCCTCGGGAAGTCCCGGGTGCCGTCGGCGTAGTTGCGGTCCTCGAACTCCCGCCCCTGCGCGTCGGTGTACGGCGACGTCTTCTTGTCGATGTACGCGTACTTGCCCTCGGCGTAGGAGATGACGTCGGCGGTGTGGTTGACGATGACGTCGAGGTAGACCCTGATGCCCCGCTGGTGGGCCAGCTTCACCAGCCGCTTCATCTCCTCGTTGGTGCCGAAGTGCGGGTCGACCTGGGTGAAGTCGGTGATCCAGTAGCCGTGGTAGCCGGCCGAGACGTCCGCGCCGCTGCCCTGCACGGGTCGGTTCTTGAACACCGGCGCGAGCCAGATGGCGGTGGTGCCGAGCCCCTGGATGTAGTCGAGTTTGTCGATCACGCCCTTGAGGTCGCCGCCGTGGTAGAAGCCCTTGTCGGTCGGGTCGAGGCCGGTCCGCAGCCGGTCGCCGGTCAGACCGCCGGTGTCGTTGCGGCGGTCGCCGTTGGCGAACCGGTCCGGCAGGACGAAGTAGAACTGTTCGGCGCGGCCCCGGCCGGTGCCGGCGGCGAGCAGCGCCTCGGTGGCGGGTTCGGCGTCCCACTGGGCGGCACCGGCCGCGGCGAGATCCTCGACGGTGGACGGCCGGTCGGTGGCGTCGGCACCGAGCTGGTGGACGGCGACCGGGAGGCCGACGAGGGCGAGGGTGAGGGTGGAGACCAGGGCGAGCAGCGCCTTGCGCGGCAGCGGGGGTTTCATCGACGGCCTTCCTATGGTCGTGATTCGCCCGCACGCTAGCCCTTGCTGAAACGTTCTGCAATACCTTGCAAACCAAGTCGCAACAAAGCAGCAACCTTGCAGAGACCCGGGCGGCGTCGCGCCTCAGAGACCGGAGCAGGCCACCCCGTCGACCGTGCAGCGTGACGGTCGGATGCTGCCACCGGTGTGCTCGAAGTGGAACCGCAACGGCACCGACGCGCCCGGCCCCACGTTCACCCCGCTGGTGTACGTGAACACCCCGCCGGACATCCGGGAACTGCCCTGCGGCGCACCCTCCACCCACGAGGTGACCAGCCGGCTACCGGGCGGCGGGACCAGCCGGACGGTCCACGGGCGGGACACCCGGTCCCGGTTGTACAGCAGCACCTCACCGATGAACGCCTCGTTGTTCCAACTGTCCAGCACGCGGAACCGGCCACTCATCGGCGACGACGGCGGCGGGGGCGGTGGAGGCGGCGGGGGCGGAGGTGCCGTGGTCGGCCCGGCCGGCGCGGTCTGCGCCACCGGCGGCGCGACGACCCCGCCGGCCGGCGGCGGAACCGCCTCGCCACCGGTCGACGGCACGTCCGGCACCACGTCGTCGGGCGGTCCGCCCGGGGGCGGATCGGTGCGGCGGGGCGTCAACCCGGGGACGACCGGTTCGGGCAGGTTCGCGGCCACCCGCGCCGGATTGGTGGCCGTCGACTCGGACAGCGGGTAGGGGGGTGCCGGGTCGACCGGTCGGGCGTCGAAGCCCGGCCCACGGCTGCGGTACGACGCCAGCGCCACGATCAGGAGCACGACCATCACCAGGACACCCGTGCCGACCACCACCCATGGCGACGACGCCAACGCACCCGCTCCGTGTGCCCGCGGTTGCGCGCGACGCATGCCGGACATGACCCTCCCTGGTCGGCCCCGTCCGAGAAGAGTAACGATTCAGGCGATTGCCGGAAAGTACCCAACGTCCGGAGTTTGTCCTAACCGGACAGTTCGCCGGATCAGCCGCGAACCCGCAGCGCGTCCACCTGGAAGTAGACGCCGTTACGCTTCACCGCCCAGATGGTGTACCGCCCGCGGGGCAGGTCCCGGACGCTGAAGACCGTCTGCTGCGGCAGGTACCGGTCCGCCCGCGCGCTCACCCGCTGCTGTCGCACCGGCCGACCACCCGCGTCGACGACCCACACGTCGGCGTCCCCGTACTCGGGATCCCGCGAGGTGACGTAGTCCAGCCCGGTGCCGGTGAACGTGAAGCTGAAGGAGTCCCCGTCGTGCACCGTGTAGTGCACGTCGTCACGATGGTCGCCGTACGGCCGCCCCCGCGACACCGCCCACCGGCCCCGGTACGAGATCCCCGGGTCGTCGTCGTTGAGCAGCCGGGTCGGCCCCGGCGAGGGGGACGCGGTCGACGGCGACACGGACGCCGACGCCGACGGCGACGCCGACCGGGACGCGGCGGGCGGACGCCCGGCCGGGGGTGCGGCACCCGGCCAGCCACCGGACTCCCGCCTGCTCCGACTGGGCGACGGCGACGGCAGCACCGACGCGGTCGCCACCGGCACTCCGGGCACCATGACGGCCTCGCTGCGCGAACCGGGACCGTGCTCGGCGTAGCGGTCGTGGCCGAAGACCGCCACCATCGCCGTCACCAGCAGGAAGATCAATACGATCACCGCGGTCGAGGCGAGTATCCAGGGGAGCACCGCGACCACCTGCGGCACCCGAGAGGTCCACCGCGTCCAGCGCGTGCCCGGCATGATCCTCCTCGGTCGGCCCCGTGCCCAGAGACTAGCGACCGTCCAGTACAGATGATCACAGGGGTCCGGGACACCGGTCACCGTGCCGGTCAGGTGGTCACCGGTGCCGGCCACCCGGCCGGGACGGCCGCCGCCGGTCAGCCGGTCCGGATGACGGTGCAGATCGCCGGACCGTCCTCGGTGCCGCGCAGCAGGTACCGGTAGCGCTCCCCGGGCACCGACCGCCCCTCGCTGTCCAGGAACTCCCACCGCACGGCGACCATGGTCAGCAGGGCCGAGACCGGCTCCACCTGCTCGATCAGCGCGTGCGCCGCGACCAGTCGCCGCTGCTGGTAGTCGGGCGCGGCCCCGACGAAGGAGAGCGCGACGGCGGCCATCGTGCTGAACGAGAAGCTGTACGTGTCGGCGACCACCAGCCCCGGCAGGGCGTAGCAGCCGGCGATGGCGGGCACGTCGCCGGTGGTGAGCGCCACCCCGTACCGGTCGAAGAAGTCGCTCAGCGTGTCGAGATCGGTGGAGGCTCTCACGGCGTCACCAATTGCCGTCCCCGGCCGTCGGCAAACCTCAGCGGGGCGGGACGTGCACCTCGATCTCCTTGCCGAGCCGGGCGTCACCGGTCAGGTCGAGGTCGTCACCGCTCCAGAACCGGCCGGGGTCGTACCAGTTCGGCCGCCGGCCGGCCGGCAGCAACCCCATCGCCTCGTAGGTCACCGCCACCACCTCGGCGCAGTACGCGGTCTCCAGCGCACGGTCCCCGACCGGCCGGTCGGTCCGCCCGCCGCCCCGGTCCCGTCGCCCCGGCACCGGCAGTCGCAGGTGGGGCACCCGCCCCTTGGCCCACCGCAGGGCCAACTGGGCGGTGGACGGGAACGGGGTGCCGTCGAGCCGGGCCACCGTCCGCAGCACCGCCTGCTCCATCGCCGGGTCGGCCGACGGTTCGAGCTGCCGCAGCCAGGCCCGCTGGCCGTACCGGTTGGCCCAGACGCAGACCGCGTCCCGCAGGTCGTGCAGCTGCACCCCGCGCTGGTGGCTGCCGGTCCACATGTCCCGCAGCGACCGCCCCAGCTCGGCGTGCCACATCAGCGGCGGCATGTCGTCCAGGACGACCGCCATGCCGACGTGGTTGACGGGGCTGTTGGTGGTGAACTGGATGGCCCGGTCCGGCACGCTGCGGCCCCGGAACACCCACACGTCACCGGTACGGGTCAGGTCGACGGCCTCGTCCAGGCTGATGCTCATGGGCGTCTACCCTAGGCCGATGCGGCAACGGATGCAGTGGTGGAAGGTCCTCGGGCTGGCGGGTCTCGCGGGGGTCGCCGCGACCGGGGTGGTCGTCGCCCGCGCCGAACGGCGGCGTCGCGCGTACACCCCGGAGGAGATCCGGGACCGGCTGCGCGAGCGGCACGCCCAGGCCACGAAGTCCGGCGACGACCCGGCCTGACCGCTGCCCGGGACCGGCCGACCGGGTCCGGTGTCCACGATGGCGTCGACGGGGCGGTCGGACGGGCCGGGGGCGGTTAGGCTCCCCGGCATGGACGATGCCGTCGAGCAGCAGCCCTTCGTGTTGTCCCCGCCCACGGCGCCGGCGGAGCGGCACGACCGGGTCGACCTGCACCTGCCGACCGGCACCGGTCCACACCCCGTCGTGGTGATCGTGCACGGCGCCCCGCTGCCGCCGGGTGCACCGGACCCCCGGGACTGGCTGCTCTACCGGGGCTACGGTGCGCTCCTCGCCGAGCAGGGCCTGGTCGCCGCCGTCGTCAGCTACCGGGTGACCGACCTGGCCGGGCTGCCCGCCACCGCCGACGAGATCGCCGGCCTGGTCGAGGCCGTCCGGGCCGATCCCCGGGTGGACGCGCAGCGGGTGGTGCTCTGGTTCTTCTCCGGCGGGAGCCTGCTGTCGGCCGACTGGCTGCGCGCCGCGCCGGCCTGGGTACGGGGGATCGCGTTGACCTATCCGCTGCTCGTCCCGCTGCCCGGCTGGGAGGTGCCGCCCCGGTTCCTGCCGGTCGACGCCCTCGACGCCGGTTCGACGACGCCGGTGGTGCTGACCCGGGCCGGCCAGGACAAGCTCCCCGGTCTGCTGGCCGGCATCGCGGCGTTCCTCGACACCGCCGCCCGGATCGGGCGACCGGTGCGGCTGGTGGAGGTGCCGGACGGCCAGCACGCCTTCGACATCCTGGACCACACCGCGCAGTCCCGCGACGCCGTCCGGGCCGCGCGGGACGCGGTGGTCGACCTGATCCGCGCCGACTGAGCGGTTTCCCCGCCGCGCGCGCCGGATCCGGTGCCCGGCCGGATGTCCGGATCGTCCCGGAGGGCACGCACCGGACAGACCGGTTCGTGCCAGATCGTCCCGTGGCCGGGGCCACCCCCACGGCGGAATCGCCGCCGGGGGCGGGGCGTTGTATCTGGCATACCACCGCCACTCCCCCGCCGCCGGGGGACGGCCCTGGACCCCCGATCGCGGAATGCGGTCGCCACCGGGTCGGTTACACCTCCCCCGGACGCCCGAGCAGGTCCCCCCGACCGCCGGGCGATCCCCCGAGCTTCCGGCCGCGCCCCACCCCCTGTGGGCGTGCGCCACACCCCCGATGCAGAGGAGCACGCGACCATGCGTACCGATCTGATCCGCAAGACCGCTCTGACCGCTGCCGGCCTCGCCTTCACCACCGGCGCCATCGCCGGCCCGCTGACCGCCGCCTACGCCGTCGAGGCCCGTACCGGCGCACCCGCCTCCGTGCAGGCCGAGCGCCGGCCGGCCGGCGAGCGTGAGCTGAAGGTCGACTACCAGGCGCAGCCGAACTTCTACTACTGCGGCCCCGCCGCCACCCGTAACGCCCTGTCCGTGCAGGGCAAGAAGATCGACGTCGACGCCATGGCCAAGGAGATGCGTACCACCGAGGACGGCACCGACAGCATCAACGACATCACCCCCGTCCTGAACAAGGAGACCGGCCGCAAGGCGTACGAGAGCACCGAGATCCGCAGTGCCAGGGCCGACGACAGGCAGACCGACGAGCTGCGCGCCGACATCGTGCGTACCGTCGACGACGGCCGGGCCGTGGTGGCCAACATCGCCGGCACCGCGGTGGACACCGACGGCAACGCCCACGCCTTCGAGGGTGGCCACTACATCAGCGTCATCGGCTACCGCGACGGTGGGAAGACCGTGACGATCGCCGACTCGGCCGACCCGGACACCGCCACCTACCGGATGAGCGTGGACAACCTCGCCGACTGGATCGCCACCCGCGGCTACTCGTCCTGACCCCCGTACACCGAGCGGGCCGACCCCCATCCGGGTCGGCCCGCTCGTCGCGCTGCCGCCGGCACCCGCGCCCGGCGGCCGACCGTGCGGTTCAGCGGTCGGTGCCGGCCCCGACCGGCTCGGCCTCGTCGGCCGTGGTGGTCGACTCCAGCCGGCGGGCGCGGCGGCGCAACCACCAGGTGCTGACCAGCCCGCCGAGCACGGCCAGCACCAGCCCGGCCCAGGAGATGTCCTTGAGCCAGTGCTCGGCCGCCCGCCCGAGGCTGTAGAGCAGGTAGGTCGTGCCGAAGGCCCAGACCAGACCGCCGGCCGCGTTGGCCACCAGGAACCGCCGGTACGGCACGTGCAGCGCACCCGCCAGCGGCCCGGCCAGGATGCGCAGCAGGGCGACGAACCGGCCGAAGAAGACCGCCCAGACGCCGTGCCGGGCGAAGCTCTGCTCGGCGCGGGCGATCTGCGCCGGACCCAGGTGTTTCGGGAAGCGCCGCCCCAGCCGGGCCAGCAGCGGACGGCCGCCCCGGCGACCCACCGCGTACCCGACGGAGTCGCCGACGATCGCGCCGAACGCCGCGGCGGTGGCGACCCAGTGCGGTTCGACCACTCCGGTGGCGGCCAGCAACGCGGAGCTGACCAGCACGATCTCGCCGGGCAACGGGACACCCATGCTCTCGACGCCGATCACCCCGGCGACGATCAGGTAGACCACGCCCGGAGGAAGCGCGGAGAGCCAGTGCTGAACGTCGACCACTACGCACCCCTTCCGACCCGGCCTCGAACCCTACCCGCGCCGGACCGGGTGGGGCAGCCGTCGGCCGGGTGCCGGCCGGCGACGGTACGGCTCAGCGGGGCTGGAGCAGACCGCGGGCGGCCATGAAGGCGCGCAGCGTCTCGGCGTCCCCGGCCGACATCAGCCAGCGGGGGATCACCGTCGCCGGCATCCGGCCGACGTACACGATCCAGAAGTCGCCGGCCTCCCGCACCTGGGCCACCCCGTCCCAGGCGATGCCGCCGGACTCCGAGCCGCTGCGCATCATGATGTTGTCGTCGGTGATGTCGTAGCCGCCCTCGACCGCGTAGTCGTCGGAGCGGCGGCGGGCCCGCCAGCGCACCCAGGGCGCGTAGAGCATCGACAGCAGCCCGCCCACGAGCAGCACCAGCCACAGCGACGAGAGCCGGCCGCCCCGGGAGACCAGCAGACCCGCCGCCCCGGCCGCCGCCAGCGCCGCGCCGATGAGGGTGAACCGGCGCAGCCGGACGCTGCTGAGCGCGGCGGCCACCCGGCCCGGGTAGGCGGGGTCGGCGGGGACGTCGAAACGGATGTGCACGGCGGAAACGATAGTGCGACGCGCTGCCGGGCGTTCAGTCGAGGCAGAACTCGTTGCCCTCGACGTCCTGCATCACCAGGCACGACTCGTTGAACCCGTCGGCGGTCAGCAGACGTACCCGGGTCGCGCCCAGGGCCAGCAGCCGGGCGCACTCGGCCTCCAGCGCGGCCACCCGCTGCTCGCCGACCAGCCCGGTGCCGACCCGCACGTCGAGGTGCAGCCGGTTCTTGGCCATCTTGCCCTCGGGCACCCGCTGGAAGAACAGACGGGGACCGACCCCCGTGGGGTCGACGCAGGCGAAGGCGGAGCCCTGCCGTTCCGGCGGCAGCGCACGGTCGAACGCGGTCCAGTCGGCGAACCCCGGCGGTGGTGGCGGCACGACGTACCCCAGCACCTCGCACCAGAAGCGGGCGACCCGCTCCGGGTCCGCGCAGTCGACGGTGACCTGGAACTGCCTGACCGGTGCCATCGCACGACCATAGCGTCCGCCGGCTGCGGCCCCGGCCGACGGTCGCGCGACCCACCGGACCGACCCCGGCGGTCGCCGCCCGTCCCGAACCCTGGCACCAGGTTGCGTCAATAGCAAGACGGACGTACGGTTTTGTTGAAGCCGACGAATCGGCGGTAAGTGTTACCTAACCTGGGCGACGTTCCGCCCGGTGCGACAGACTGCTCAGGACTACTCACGGTCGCTGGTGTGAAGGAGTACGACGTGGCGAGCCTCGACACCTTCGGTGCGAAGACCCAGCTACGCGTCGGAGACGCGAGCTACGAGATTTTCAGGATCGGCCAGGTGCCGGGGCACGACCGACTGCCCTACAGCTTGAAGATCCTGCTGGAGAACCTGCTGCGGACCGAGGACGGCGCGAACATCACCGCCGACCACATCTCCCAGCTCGGCGCGTGGGATCCCACCGCCGACCCGAGCGTGGAGATCCAGTTCACCCCGGCGCGGGTGCTGATGCAGGACTTCACCGGCGTACCGTGCGTGGTCGACCTGGCCACCATGCGCGAGGCGGTGCGCGAGCTGGGCGGCGACGCCACCAAGGTCAACCCGCTCGCCCCGGCCGAGCTGGTCATCGACCACTCGGTCATCGCCGACCTGTTCGGCCGCGAGGACGCCTTCGCCCGCAACGTCGAGCTGGAGTACGAACGCAACAGGGAGCGCTACCAGTTCCTGCGCTGGGGCCAGAGCGCGTTCAACGAGTTCAAGGTCGTCCCGCCCGGCACCGGCATCGTGCACCAGGTCAACATCGAGTACCTGGCCCGCACGATCATGGCGCGAAAGGGACCCGACGGGAGCCAGACAGCCTACCCGGACACCGTCGTCGGCACCGACTCGCACACCACCATGGTCAACGGTCTGGGCGTGCTGGGCTGGGGCGTCGGCGGCATCGAGGCCGAGGCCGCGATGCTCGGCCAGCCGGTCAGCATGCTGATCCCCCGGGTCGTCGGCTTCAAGCTGTCCGGCGAGATGCCGGCCGGCACCACCGCCACCGACCTGGTGCTCACCATCACCGAGATGCTGCGCAAGCACGGTGTGGTCGGCAAGTTCGTCGAGTTCTACGGCCCCGGCGTCAGCGCCGTGCCGCTGGCCAACCGGGCCACCATCGGCAACATGTCCCCCGAGTACGGCTCCACCGTCGCGATCTTCCCGATCGACGCCGAGACCGTCCGCTACCTGGAGCTGACCGGCCGGGACGCCGCCCAGGTGGCGCTGGTCGAGGCGTACGCCAAGGAGCAGGGCCTCTGGCACGACCCGGACCACGAGCCGGCGTACTCCGAGCGCCTGGAGCTGGACCTGGGCACCATCGAGCCGTCCCTGGCCGGGCCGAAGCGGCCGCAGGACCGGGTGCCGCTCGGGGCCGCCAAGACGCTGTTCCGCTCGGCGCTGACCGACTACGTCGCCGACGACTCCGCCGGTGAGCGCGACCTCAAGCCCGGCGTGGCCCGCGAGCAGCTCCCCCGGGGCGCGAACGGCCCCGCCGACGAGGCCAGCGCTGAGTCGTTCCCGGCCAGCGACCCGCCCGCCAACGACTTCAGCGACCCGGCCGACGAGCCGCGCGACCTGGAGACCGCCGCCGTCGGTGCCGGCGGCCGGGCCAGCAACCCGGTCCGGGTCACCGGCAGCGACGGGGTGGAGTACGAGCTGGACCACGGCGCGGTGGTGATCGCGGCGATCACCTCCTGCACCAACACCTCCAACCCGCAGGTGATGATCGGGGCCGCGCTGCTGGCCCGCAACGCCGTCGACAAGGGCCTGAGCCGCAAGCCGTGGGTCAAGACCACCCTGGCCCCCGGTTCCAAGGTCGTCATGGACTACTACGAGCGCGCCGGGCTCACCCCCTACCTGGACAAGCTCGGCTTCAACCTGGTCGGCTACGGCTGCACCACCTGCATCGGCAACTCGGGCCCGCTGCCGGAGGAGGTCTCCGCCGCGGTCAACGACAACGACCTGGCCGTCGTGTCGGTGCTGTCCGGCAACCGGAACTTCGAGGGCCGGATCAACCCGGACGTCAAGATGAACTACCTGGCGTCCCCGCCGCTGGTGGTGGCGTACGCGCTGGCCGGCACGATGGACATCGACCTGGCCAACGAGCCGCTCGGCGAGGACACCGAGGGCAACCCGGTGTTCCTGCGCGACATCTGGCCCAACACCGCCGAGATCCAGGACGTCATCGCCGCCGCGATCGGCGCGACCGGGTTCAGCGCCGCGTACGCCGACGTGTTCGCCGGCGACGAGCGCTGGCAGTCGCTGCCCACCCCGACCGGCGACACCTTCGCCTGGGCGGACGACTCCACCTACGTCCGCAAGCCCCCGTACTTCGAGGGCATGGCGAAGGACCCGCAGCCGGTCCGGGACATCGCCGGTGCCCGGGTGCTGGCCAAGCTGGGCGACTCGGTGACCACCGACCACATCTCCCCGGCCGGCGCGATCAAGGCCGACTCCCCCGCCGGCCGGTACCTCGCCGAGCACGACGTGCCGCGCCACGAGTTCAACTCGTACGGCTCCCGTCGCGGCAACCACGAGGTGATGATCCGGGGCACCTTCGCCAACATCCGACTGCGCAACCAGCTCGTCCCGGGTGTGGAGGGCGGCTTCACGGTCAACCACCTGACCGGCGAGCAGACCACCATCTACGACGCCTCCACCGCCTACCAGGCCGCCGACGTGCCGCTGGTCATCCTGGCCGGCAAGGAGTACGGCTCCGGCTCGTCGCGGGACTGGGCGGCCAAGGGCACCATGCTGCTGGGCGTCAGGGCGGTCATCGCCGAGTCGTACGAGCGGATCCACCGGTCCAACCTGATCGGCATGGGCGTGCTGCCGTTGCAGTTCCCTGTGGACACCACCGCCGAGTCGCTCGGTCTCACCGGCACGGAGACCTTCTCCGTCACCGGGGTGACCGCGCTCAACGACGGCGACACCCCGCGTACGGTGCGGGTCAGCACCGACACCGGCGTGGAGTTCGACGCCGTGGTCCGGATCGACACCCCCGGTGAGGCGGACTACTACCGGCACGGCGGCATCCTGCAGTACGTGCTGCGCCGCATGATCGCGAGCTGATCCACGGGCAGCGAAACGGGCCTCTCCCACCGGGAGAGGCCCGTTTCGCCTACGACGGCCGGCCGGGTCCGGTCAGCGGCCGCCGGACGAATCCGCCGCTCAGCGGCCGCCGGCCGGGCGGCGTCGGGAGTCCCGGGTCTTCATGGCGTGCTCCAGCAGGGTGATCAGCACGTCCCGGCCGGACTCCCGCAGCCGGGCGTCGCAGAGCAGCAGCGGCACCTCCGGGTCCAGGTCCAGCGCGGTGCGCACCTCGTCGAGGCCGAACCGCCGGGCGCCCTCGAAACAGTTCACCGCCACCACGAACGGGGTGCCCCGCCCCTCGAAGTAGTCGATCGACGGGAAGCAGTCGGCCAGCCGCCGGGTGTCGGCCAGCACCACCGCGCCGAGCGCGCCCACCGCCAACTCGTCCCAGAGGAACCAGAAGCGGTCCTGCCCCGGGGTGCCGAAGACGTAGAGCACCAGGTCGTCGCTGATGGTGATCCGGCCGAAGTCCATCGCCACCGTGGTGGTGCTCTTGCGTTCCACTCCGGACAGGTCGTCGACGCCGATGCCGGTCTCGGTCAGCACCTCCTCGGTACGCAGTGGACGGCTCTCGCTCACCGCGCCGACCAGTGTCGTCTTGCCCGCCCCGAACCCGCCCGCCACCAGAACCTTGAGCGCGGTGGGCAGCACCCGCGCCCCCGCCGGACGTTCAGAGTGCCCGTAGTCCATTGATCACCGCCTCGTAGATACTCTCGTCCTTCACACCGGACGGCTCCCGGGGCTCCTGTACCCGGACCAGGTCCCGCGCCACCAGGTCACCGAGGAGCACCCGGACGGTGCCCACCGGCAGGTCCAGCCGGGCGGCCACCTCGGCCACCGACTGGATGCGCTGGGTCAGCGCCACTATCGCCACGTGCTCGGGCCCCAGCCCGCCCTCTTCGGCGACGGTCGTCCGGGTCGCCGTGACCAGGGAGATCAGGTCGAACGAGCCGGTCACCGGGCGGGCCCGACCCCGGGTCACCGCGTACGGGCGCACCACCGGACCCGCGTGCTCGTCGACCCACCGCTCGTCCCCGGTGTCGCCCTCACCCGCCATCGCGGTCAGTTCCCGCCGGAGGGCTGGTCGACACCCCGGGCCGGGGACGCCACGTACTTGCCCACCCGGGCCACCAGCATCGCCATCTCGTACGCGATCAGGCCGACGTCGGCGTCCGTGCCGGCCAGCACCGCCAAACACGCGTTCGGGCCGGCCGCGGTGACGAACAGGAACGAGGACTCCATCTCGATGATGGTCTGCTGGACCTGCCCGCCGCCGAACCGCTTGCCGGCGCCCCGGGCCAGGCTCTGGATGCCGGCGGCCATCGCGGCGAGGTGTTCCCCGTCGTCCCGACCCATGCCCTGGGAGGCGGCCATCAGCAGGCCGTCGGTGGAGAGCGCGACAGCGTGCTCGGCCTGCTTCACCCGGCCGACCAGATCGTCCAGCAACCACGTCAGGTCGGCACCGGATGCCGTCGTCTGCCCCACTCGTCGTCCTCTTCCCCGGCGGTTCCGCCGTGCTCGGTTGTCGTACCCGTCGGCGGCGTCGCATGGGCCGCGACGCCGTCAGGTCGTCGGGTCGTCTCCGTCGTCCGACCGGTCGCCGGCGCGACTGCCCTCCAGCAGCCGGGCCGCGTCGGTCCGCCCCCGCCGGGTGCCCGACTGGTAGGCGCTCATCATCTGGCGCACCTGCTCGGGTGCCCGCCGGACCGCACCGCCGGCCCCGGCCTCCCCGCTGGTCGGGAGCGTCCGCAGCTCGGGGGCCAGGTTGGCCTGTCGCACCCGCACCGGCAGACCGGCGTCGGTCACCGACCCCTCCACAGTAGGCGACGGCGGACGGTCACCGTCGTCCACCGTCTGCCCCTCGGGGGTCGTCTGGTCGGCCGGGACCGGCCCGGCCGACCGGTTCGGAAGCGGGACCGTGGCGTCAGCGTCCGGCCCGTCCACGGGCTGCCCGGGCGCGGCACCACCGTCGGTCGACGGACCGGAGGCGGCACCACCGTCGGTCGACGGACCGGAGGCGGCACCACCGTCGGTCGACGGACCGGGCGCGGCACCGTCGCGGGTGGGCGCCCCGTCGTCGGTGGGCGGTGGTGGGTCCGTGACCGGGCCGTCCGGGGCGTGCGGGCGGGGACGGGTCACCGGTAGGCCGGTCGGGACGGTCGGCGCGTGCAGGGCGTCCTGCGACACCCGCCGCTTGCGGGACCGGGTCGGCAGACCGGCCGGGCTCAGCACCCCCGACGGCGGTGCCGCCGCCGGAGCCACCGGCGGCGCGGCGGGTGCGGAGACCGGATCGGGGGCGGCCGGCGGGGGCTCGGGGACGGCCGGACGGCCGGTGACGACCGGCAGCGCACCGGACGGGCTCGGGTCCGCCGGCACGACCAGCTCCGCCGGGATCAGCACCACGGCGGTGGTGCCCCCGTAGGCCGACTCCTTGAGCTGCACCCTGACCCCGTGCCGCTCGGTCAGGCGGCTCACCACGTACAACCCGAGCCGGGCGGCATCGGCCAGGTTCAGCTCGGACCGGTCCACGATACGACGGTTGGCGGCGACCAGTTCCTCCCCGGTCAGGCCCAGGCCCCGGTCCTCGATCTCGATGACGTACCCGGCGGTCACCAACCGGCCCCGCACCTCGACGGTGGTCTGCGGCGGCGAGAAGGACAGCCCGTTCTCGATCAGCTCGGCGAGCAGGTGGATCACGTCGCCGACCGCCCGGCCGGCGAGCGCGACCGGCCCGAGCGGCAGCACGTCCACCCGGGTGTAGTCCTCGACCTCGGCGACCGCGCCCCGCACCACGTCCACCATGGGCACGTTGCGCCGCCAGGCCCGGCCCGGGGTGGCCCCGGAGAGCACGATCAGGTTCTCCGCGTTGCGCCGCATCCGGGTGGCCAGGTGGTCGACCCGGAACAGGTCCTCCAGCTCCTCCGCGTCGTGTTCCCGCCGCTCCATCGCGTCGAGCAGGGTGAGCTGGCGGTGCACCAGCGCCTGGGTCCGCCGGGCCAGGCTGAGGAACACCGCCCGGACGTTGCGGCGCAGCTCGGCCTGTTCCACCGCGGTGCGTACCGCGGTCTCCTGGACGGCGTTGAAGGCCCGGCCGAGCTGGCCGATCTCGTCGTCGCCGAAGTCCAGCGGTGGGGCCTCCCGGGCCACGTCGACGTCCTCGCCACGGCCGAGCCGGTCCACCACGCCGGGCAGCCGTTCGTGGGCCAGCCGCAGCGCGGCGTCCCGCAGCCGGGCGAGTTGGCGGACCAGGTGCCGGGCGGTGCTGATCGACACCACGATGGAGGCGATCACGGCGATCAGGCCCAGGCCGGCGGCGAGCACCAGCCGGACGATGACACCGACCGCGACCGGGGTGGCCCGGTCGATGAGCGCGTCGCCGACGGTCACCGCGAAGTCCACCTGGGCCTGCATCGCCGGCCCGACGGTCGACTGCCACTCCTCGGTGGTCGTCGGCAGGGCGGTTCCCGACCGGGACTGCTGGATCACCCGGTCCTCCAGCACCCGGAACCGGGCCACCGCGTCCGAGCCGGCGAGCTGGTCGTAGCGGACCCGGTCGGCCGGCGACAGCTCGGCGGCCGCCTCCGCGGTCTGGTAGCGCTGGGCACCGACCAGCTGGGCGAAGCGGGCGTACTCGTCACCGGTCATCCGGCCCGCCGCGAGCACGCCGGTGATCAGGGCATCCTGTTGGGAGATCAGCTCCCGCACCTGGTAGAGGTCGACCAGGGTCTCGCTCTCCGCGGCGATCCGCGCGTCGTCGAGCTGACCGAGCGACCCGTACATCCGTAGCACCGCGGCGAGGATCGCGGTGTACGCGTCGGACGCCTCGGCCCGGTTCACCCCGGCGTCGCGGACCGACTCGCGTACCCCGGTCAGGCCACTCAGGCCGGTCAGCACCTCGTCCACCCGACGCCGGGTGTCCTCACCGGTGGCCAGTTCCGCCTGCCAGCTACCCACCGAGGTGCCGAAGTCGTCGGCCACCTGGTCGGTGCGCTGCCACTGGGTGGTCAACGCGTCGAGTTGCCGCTGGCCGCGCTCGCCCAGGTAGGCGTTGGCGAGCCGACGCTCGTCCTGGAGCGCGGTGAGCAGCGACTCCCCCGGGTCGGCCACCCGGCTGTTGAGGGTCTGGACCCAGAGCAGGTTGAAGCCGTCCCGGACGGTGACCCAGGCGGCGAAGGACCAGAGCGCGACGAGCGAGGTGAGCAGGGCGACGATTTTGGTACGCAGACGCGTGCTGCCGGAACCCATCACACCGCCCCCGGGCCGGACCGTGGCCGCCGGACGCCCGACGCGTCACGGCACACCTGAACCCGGCGCACGCTAGCAGCCGGTACCACCATCGCTCAAGCTCAGCTGATCATGGCGACAGGGCCGGGTGACGCAGGTCCGACGGTGGTGGTGAGGCCCGTGGCCGGTGCCGGCCGACCCCGAACACGGGCGTAGCCGCCCCCGCTGTGCCAGGCTCATGCACATGGACGACAAGACCATCCTGCACCGGATCTCGGAACTGGTCGACGAGGAGCACCGGCTCCGGTCGACCGCCCAGGCCCACGAGTCCGGCACCGACGACGAGGCCAGGGAACGACTGCGTGCGCTGGAGGAGTCGCTGGACCAGTGCTGGGACCTGCTGCGTCGCCGCCGGGCGGCCCGCGAGGCCCACGGCGACCCGGAGGCCCAGGGTGCCCGACCGGTGTCGGAGGTGGAGCGCTACCTCCAGTGAGCACCGGTGCCGCCCCGGACGGTGGGTCGTCCGGGGCGGCACCCGGTCAGCGCACCCCCGCCTCGCGTAGCAGCATCGCGGTCAGCTCGGCCGGGTCGGTGTCGACGGCGGGCAGCCCCCGGGCGGTGAACCAGGTGGCCACCACCCGGACGTCCCGGGCCAGGAACTCCGGCCCCTGCGGGTTGGCCACCACGTCGACCACCTGCGGCAGGTCGATCACGACGAGCTGCCCCGAGCGCACCAGCAGGTTGTACGGCGACAGGTCGCCGTGGGCGTAACCGGCGCGGGCCAGCACCACCAGGGCGTCGACGAGCTGTGCCCAGAGTGAGCGCAGTTGCGCCAGGTCGGGCCGTTCCTGGGCCAGCCGGGGTGCGGCGGTCCCCTCGTCGGGGTCGCCGACGAACTCCAGCATCAGCTCGGTGCCGAGCAGCTGCACCGGGTACGGCACGGCGATCCGCCCGGATGCGGCACCGATCTCCCAGAGCCGGGACAGCGCGGAGAACTCGGCCGCGGCCCACTGGCCGGCGATCAACTGCCGGCCGAACGCGGTCCGACCGGCCATCGCCCGGTTCTCCCGGGACCGGCGTACCCGGCGTCCCTCCAGGTAACCGGCGTCGCGGTGGAAGAGCCGGTGCTGGGCGTCCCGGTACCGCTTGACGGCCAGCAGGCAGGACCGGTCGGTGTCGGGCACCGCCCGGCGGACGAGGTGGACGTCCGCCTCCTTGCCGGTCTTGAGCACACCGAGGTCGGTGTCCCGGGCGGCCAGCTCGGTGACCAGCCACGGCGGGTGGGGTTCGGGTCCGTGGACGGCCTCGCCCCAGGAGGACCACTGGTCCGCCGGATCGGGTTCGTCGTCGGGGGCGGTACGGGCCGGCTGGCGGCCGTACGTCAGGAAGGGTGTCTCGTCGTCGTCGAAGCGGCTCTTGCCGCGGCCACGGCGCTGCGGCGCCGGGAGGTCGTGGTCACGCACGGTGCTGGTGATCCCTTGGTCGAGGCTGATGGAGGCAGGTGGTACGACCCTGCGAAGACGGTCATGACCGACCTCCTCTCCTCGACCGGGCACCGCCCGGTCACGCGCGTCCGTGTGGCCCCATGCTGGCGGATCCCCCCGACCGGCACCACCGATTTATCCGCCGGCCAGCACGACCGAGACCGCCGCGATCAACGAGTCGACGGTACGGGTCGGGGCGAACCGGGTGTCGGTCCAGCTCCGCCCGCGGTGCAGCCAGACGCTGGGCAGACCGACCGCGGCGGCCCCGCCGATGTCCGCCTCCGGGCTGTCCCCCACCACCCACGCCCCGCGCAGCGGCAGCCGGGCACGTTGGGCGGCCAGCGCGAAGATCCGCGGGTTGGGCTTGCTGACCCCGGCCTCCTCGGAGATCACCCAGTCGGCGACGTAGCGGTCCAGGCCGGTCTGCCGGATCTTGGCGTCCTCCAGCCGGACCGACCCGTTGGTGACCACCACCGGTAACCACCCGGCGTCGTCGGCGATCCGCAGCGCGCAGGCGACCAGCGGGTCCAGCCGGGTGTATCCGACCACCCCGTCGTACAGCTCCTCGACCAGGTCGATGGAGGGGATGCGCAGCGCGTACCGGTCCCGGATGGCGTCGGCGATGTCCCACCGGTCGGTCAGGCCGTCGGCGTCGATGGACAGCAGCCAGTCGATGTCGGTCGCCGGCGCACCGATCTCGGCCAGGAAACCCTCGGCCCAGGCGCGGAACGGCCCGGCCCGGTCGAGCAGGGTGTTGTCCAGGTCGAGCAGGAGCAACGGCACTGAGGCACCTTACGGGAGAGGGGACGGCCGCCGACAGGGCCGAGCTACCCGCCGACGACCGTCGGGCAGCAGGCGGCGGGCGGGTAAGGGGAGGTGACCGGGGCTGTCGGCATCGGCCGATCCTAACCGGACGGGCGTCCTGCAGCCGGGGCGACGGGCAAATAGCAAGCCGTACGTACGGTTTGCCTCGCGGAGGGTCACCTGCGACGATCGACCCGTGCCCAGAGTAAGTCAGGACCAGCTCGACGCCCGCCGGCAGGAGATCCTCGGCGCGGCTCGGGCCTGTTTCGCCCGGCACGGCTACGAGGGGGCCACCGTGCGCCGGCTGGAGGAGGCCACCGGGCTGTCCCGGGGGGCCATCTTCCACCACTTCCGTGACAAGGACTCCCTCTTCCTCGCCGTGGCCGAGGACGACGCCGCCGCGATGGTCTCCACGGTCGCCCGCAACGGCCTGGTCCAGGTGATGCGGGACCTGCTGGCCCGCGCGGTCTCCCCGGACACCACCGGCTGGCTGGGCAGTCAACTGGAGGTCTCCCGCCGGCTGCGCACCGACCCCGCCTTCGCCCGGCGCTGGGCGGAGCGCTCCGCCGCCATCGCCGAGGCCACCCGGGACCGGCTGGTCCGGCAGCGCGAGGCCGGGGTGCTCCGCGAGGACATCGACATCGACGTACTGGCCCAGTTCCTGGAGCTGGCGTACGACGGTCTGGTGCTGCACCTGGCCATGGGGCGGCCCGCCGGTGACCTCGGGCCCGTGCTGGACCTGGTCGAGGAGGCCGTCCGGCGGCACTGACCCGGCCGCGTGGACGGGACCGGGTCTCGGCTCGGTAACTCGCCCACCGCCCCCGTGCCGGCGTGGCGGGGCTGCCCCACAATGGGGCCGCGATCCCCCTCGCGCGACAGGAGCAGCCGATGAACAACTTCGCCGCGCCGGGCGACACCTGGGGCATCCCCGGCCCGCTCTTCCTCAAGCTCTACCTGATGGTGGCCGTCGTCGCCGTGGTCGGCACGCTGCTGCACCGCCGCCGGACCACCGCCGGTCCCCCCGACGCCACCGGCACCGACCAGCTCGGACCCCAGCAGGTCGCCTACCTCAACGGCGGTGACCAGCTCGCCGTCTGGGCGGCCCTGGGCGGCCTGCGCGCGGCCGGCGCGATCGACGTACGGTCGGACCGCCGGTTGATCGCCGCCGGACCGACCCCCACCGGTGTCACCCCGCTCGACCACGCGATCCGGCACGCCGCCCGCCGGCCGGTCGCCGCCGGGAAGCTGGTGCGGGATCCCGGCGTGGCCCGCGCCCTGGAAGAACTGCGTCGCGGGCTGGAACAACACGGCCTGCTGATCGACGCCGACGGGGTCCGGGCACTGCGTCGAGGGCGCAACCTGCTCCTGGTGCTCCTGGCCCTGGGGGTGGTGCGGCTGGTCGCCGGCCTGGTCAACGGACGGCCCGTCGGCTGGCTGCTGCTCGCCCTGGCCGGGCTCGGCGTGGCGTTCGCCCTGCTGGCCCGGACGCCCCGCCGGACCAGGACGGCCAACGTCGCGCTGCGTCAGCTGCGCAGCAGCAGCCACCACCTCTCCCCCGACACCTCCCCCGCCTACGCGACCTACGGCGCGGCCGGCGCGGCGATGGGGGTGGCCCTGTTCGGCACCGCCTCCCTCTACGCGCTCGACCCCGGCTTCGCCGCGCAGGCGGCCATCCAGCGGCAGGCGTTGAACGCCGGCAGCGGCAGCAGCTACTCGGGTTCCTCGGGCACCTCGTGCGGCGGCAGCACCTCGTCCTGTAGCGGCGGCTCGTCCTCCTCCTGCGGCGGTGGCGGCGGCGGGTGCGGGGGCGGCGGGTGCGGCGGATGACCGGCCCGCACGGGGTGGGCATCGGCTGGCGGCCGGAGATCGCGGGTTTCGTCGCCGGGCTACCCGGGCTGCGCTTCGTCGAGGTGGTGGCGGAGTCGGTCGCCCCGGCCGGTCCGCTCCCGCCGGGTCTGGCCGCGCTCCGGGAGGCCGGCGTCACCGTCGTACCGCACGGGGTGCGGCTCTCCCTCGGCGGTGCGGAACCGGTCGACCCGGCCCGGGTGACGCACCTGGCCCGGGTGGCCGAGCTGGTCGACGCGCCTCTGGTCAGCGAGCACATCGCCTTCGTCCGGGCCGGCGGCCTGGAGGCCGGGCACCTGCTGCCGCTGCCGCGCACCCGGGAGGCGGTGGCGGCGGTGGTGGCCAACGTCCGGCGGGCGCAGGCGGAGCTGCCGGTGCCGCTGGCGTTGGAGCCGATCGCCGCGCTGTTCGACTGGCCCGACGACGAGCTGGACGAGGCCGACTTCCTCACCGAGATCCTCGACGCCACCGGGGCGGGGCTCCTGCTCGACGTGGCCAACGTCTACGCCAACGCCCGCAACCGGGGTGAGGATCCACGGCTCCTGCTCGACCGGCTGCCGGTGGAACGGATCTCCTACCTGCACGTGGCCGGCGGGGCGGAACGCGACGGGCTCTACCACGACACCCACACCGATCCGGTGCCCGAAGAGGTGTTGGCGCTGGTCGGCGCGCTCTGCGCCGGTCGTCGGCCACCCCCGCTGCTGCTGGAACGCGACGGCCACTACCCGCCCGCCGCCACCCTGCGGGCGGAACTGGACGCCCTCGCCGCCGTCTCCGGCCACCCGGTCGTCACATGACCGGGCCCCGCCCGGCCGCACCGGCCCCCGCGCGCGGTGCCACCGGGCCGACCGGGCTGGCCGCCCGGCAGGCCGCGCTGGTCGCGGCCCTGGTCGCGGGTGCCCCGGTGCCGGCCGGCTTCGCCACCGACCGGGTCGACGCCGCCCGGGCGGCCCTGCTGCGCAAGCGGGCCGGCGAGGTCGCCCGGCACTGGCCGCTGCTCGCCGCCGGCCTCGGCGACGCCTGGTGGGCCACCTTCCGCGACTGGGCGGCCGACCGACCCACCGCCGGTTCGCTACGCGACGGCTGGGACCTCGCCCGCGAGCTGCGGGACCGGGCGGCACTTCCCCCGCTCGGCGCGGAGGAACTGGTCGTCCGGGAGGCCGCCCACCGCTACGACGGTCGGCGGCCGCCCCGGCACCGCCGGTTGCCGGCGTTCGCCCGCGTCGGTGACGCCGTCGCCCTCCAGCTCGCCGGTCGGGTACGCCTGCTGCGTCCGGCCCGCCACTGACCCCACCGGCCCGGATACGGCAGGATCGCGGGTATGGATCTCGAACTGACCGGCCGGGTCTACGTGGTGACCGGCGCGTCCCGGGGGCTCGGCTTCGCAACCGCACGGTGCCTGGTCGACGACGGGGCGAGGGTGGTCCTGTCGGCCCGGACGCCGGAGCGGGTCGCCGAGGCGGTCGACCGGCTGGGTGGACCCGACCACGCGATCGGCCTGGTCGCCGACCTGGCCGACCCGGATGCCCCCGACCGGCTGGTGGCCGCCGCGCACGGGCACTTCGGCCGGCTCGACGGTGCGCTCGTCTCGGTCGGCGGGCCGCCCCCGGGCACCGCCGCGCAGGTCAGCGACGCGCAGTGGCGGGAGTCCTTCGAGACGGTCTTCCTGGGCACGGTGCGCACCGCCCGGACGGTGGCCGCCGCGCTCACCGACGGCGGCGCGATCGGCCTGGTGCTGTCCACCTCGGTCCGGTCGCCGATCACCGGCCTCGGCATCTCCAACGGTCTGCGGCCCGGCCTGGCCGGGGTGGCCAAGGACCTGGCCGACGAGTACGGCCCGTACGGCGTCCGGGTGCTGGGTCTGCTGCCGGGGCGGTTCCTGACCGACCGCAGCCGGGAACTGCTCGGCGACGACGAGGCGGCCCGGTCCCGGGTGGAGGCCGGCATCCCGCTGCGCCGCATCGGCGACCCGGCCGAGTTCGGCCGGGTCGCCGCCTTCCTGCTCTCCCCCGCCGCCGGCTACGTCACCGGGGTCAGCGTGCCGGTCGACGGCGGCGCCCTGCGCAGCCTGTGACCCCGGCCCGCAGCGCCCCCGAGCCGACCGACCCCACCCCACACCCGACCGGCAGCGCCCCCGAGCCGACCGACCCCACCCCCGCCGGTGGGTTCGGGGGTGCGGTCGGCCGTGCCCGCGAGCCGGTCGCCTGGCGACCGGACCGGGCGGCGTTGGCCGCGGCGGCGGACCGGACCATCCCGGACGTGCTCGGCCCGGGGCTGACCGTGCTCTTCGTCGGGATCAACCCCGGCCTCTGGTCGGCGGCGACCGGGTGGCATTTCGCCCGGCCCGGCAACCGCTTCTGGCCGGCCCTGCACCGGGGCGGCTTCACCCCGCGCCAGCTGCATCCGAGCGAACAGGACACGCTGCCCGGGTACGGGCTGGGCATCACCAACATGGTGGCGCGGGCCAGCGCGCGGGCGGACGAGCTGACCCCGGCGGAGCTGGTGGCCGGGGCGCGGACGCTGACCGACAAGGTGGCCCGCTACCGACCGGCCTGGGTGGCGGTGGTCGGGGTGACCGCCTACCGCATCGGGTTCGCCCGGCCGAAGGCCGGCTTCGGCCCGCAGCCGGAACCGTTGGCCGGCGCGCGGCTGTGGGTGCTGCCCAACCCGAGCGGTCTGAACGCCCACTTCACCCCGCGGACGCTGGGGGCCGCCTTCGGTGAGCTACGCGCGGCCGTCACCGGCCAGCCGCCCCCGGCCGCCGCCGGCTGACGGTCAGAAGTACACCGTCCTGGACTTCGTGTAGGTGGTGTACTGGTTGCCCGGGTAGAAGGTGGATCCGGAGACGGTGATCTGCGCATTGGCGAATCCGTAGCTGGAGACCAGGTCGCCGCTGAAGGTCTCGCAGTTCTGGTAGTAGACGGTGTGGCTGACGGAGGCCGATCCACCCTGAATGGTCACCCGGGAACTCGGGTACGTGCTCTGTCCGCACAGTGTCACCGAGTAGCTCGCCTGGGCGCTTCCCCCTGTTCCCGTCACGGTGCCGGTGGCGGTGCCGAGGGACTGGGTGTTGTTGTACCCGCCGGTGACCGAGACGGTGAACGGGGCCGTGGCCGCCTGGGCGCTGGCCATCGGGAGCACGGCCACGGCGGCCACACCGGCGGTGGCCGCGGCCAGCAGACGGACGAAGCGGGAAGAACGGACGTGCGGCATGCCTCACTCCAGACATAAAGAGGGAAATACGCTATCGACCGGCGGTCGACGACCCACCAATCGTAAGACAATCGCCACTCGAAAGCACGCTCGAAATTGAATTCCATCAATAGCAGAACAATGTGTGGTACTGCAATCTCCTACCTCAATGTCACCATTTACACGACACCTCGGGAACGGACGACCCGACGGCCGGGGCCACGGCGGCCAGGCGGTTAGTTGGCCACAGCCGGCTAGTTGGCCACGGCCGGGGGCAGCGGTTCCTGGGCGACGTAGGTGCCCATCGGCACGGTGGTGACGATCGGCTCGGGCTGATCCGGCTCCCCGTACGGGGCCGGCGAGTCGGCGACGGCGAACTGGGTGCGGTACAGCTCGGCGTAGAGTCCGCCCACCGCGACCAGTTCCTCGTGCCGGCCCCGCTCGACGATCCGCCCGTCGTCGAGCACGAGGATCTGGTCGGCGTCCCGGACGGTGGAGAGCCGGTGCGCGATCACCAGCGCGGTACGCCCGGTCAACGCCACGGACAGGGCGCGCTGCACCGCCGCCTCACTCTCCGAGTCGAGGTGCGCGGTGGCCTCGTCGAGGATCACGATCGACGGGGCCTTGAGCAGCAGCCTGGCGATGGCGATGCGCTGCTTCTCGCCGCCGGAGAACCGGTACCCGCGCTCGCCGACCGTCGTCTCCAGCCCGTCGGGCAGGGACCGCACCAGGTCGGCCACCTGCGCGCCGGCCAACGCCGTCCAGATCTCGTCGTCGGTGGCGTCCGGCTTGGCGTACCGCAGGTTCTCGGCGATCGTCTCGTGGAACAGGTGGGAGTCCTGGGTGACCACGCCGATCTCGTCGCGCAGCGAGGCGAGGGTGGCGTCCCGCACGTCGACCCCGCCGACCCGCACCTCGCCGTCGGTGACGTCGTAGATCCGGGAGACCAACATGGACAGGGTGGACTTGCCCGCACCGGAGGGCCCCACCAGGGCCACCATCTGCCCCGGTTCGACGCTGAACGAGACGCCCCTGAGCACCGGCTCGTTGGCCGTCCGGTCGAGGGTGGCGACCTCCTCCAGGGAGGCCAGCGAGACGTCGGCGGCGGCCGGATAGCGGAACCGGACGTCACGGAACTCCACCCGCCCGGCCCCCCGGGGCACCGGCACCGCGTCGGGCTTCTCCTCGATGCCGGGGCGCAGGTCGAGCACCTCGAAGACCCGGTCGAAGGAGACCAGCGCGCTCATCACGTCCACCCGGACGTTGGACAGCGCGGTCAGCGGACCGTAGAGGCGGGTGAGCAGCAGGGCGAGGGTGACGACGGTGCCGGCGCTGACCGCGCCGGTGACCGCCAGCCAGCCGCCGAGCCCGTAGGTGAGCGCCTGGGCCAGCGAGGCGACCAGCAGCATCGCCACGAAGAAGGTACGGGAGTACATCGCCGACTGGATGCCGATGTCGCGGACCCGCTCGGCCCGCCCGGCGAACCGGTCGGCCTCCACCTCGGGCGAGCCGAACAGCTTGACCAGCAGCGCGCCGGCCACCCCGAACCGCTCGGTCATCGTGGCGTTCATCTTGGCGTCGAGGTCGTACGACTCCCGGGTGATCTCGGCCAGCCGCTTGCCGACCCGTCGCGCCGGAATCACGAAGATCGGCAGGAGCACCAGCGAGAGGGCGGTGATCTGCCAGGAGAGGGTGAACATCACCCCGGCGGTGAGCACGAGCTGGATGACGTTGCTGACCACCCCGGACAGGGTGGAGGTGAACGCCCGCTGGGCGCCCATCACGTCGTTGTTGAGCCGGCTGACCAGCGCACCGGTCTGGGTCCGGGTGAAGAACTGCAACGGCATCCGCTGCACGTGGTCGTAGACCCTGGTGCGCAGGTCCAGGATGATCCCCTCACCGATGCGGGCCGAGTACCACCGCTGGGCGAGGGAGAAGAGCGCGTCGGCCACGGCCAGCGCGCCGATGATCAGGGCGAACCGGACGACGGTGGCACCGGCCTCCGGGCCGCCCCCGCTGATCGCGTTGATCACGTGGCCGGCCAGCACCGGGGTGGCCACCCCGATCACGGCGGCGATCACCACGGTCACCAGGAAGACGACGATGTCCCGCCGGTACGGGTGCGCGAAGGCCGTGATCCGCCGGGCGGTGCCGCGCTTGAGCCGGTGCGCGGAGACCTCGTCGTCCTGGCGGATCGACCGGAGCATGCTCCAGCCCGCCATGTTGCCGCCCGCCATCGGGTTGGACATCGGACACCTCCGCGTCGTGGGCGGCACACGCCGTCGGGACTGATTCTCCCGACGACTACGACAACCTCGACGGTCACCCGGTGCTTCCCGAGCGGCGCCGCCTGGTCGCCCCGGCCCGCGAGCGGCGCCGCCTAGTCGCCCCGGCCCGCGAGGTCGCGCAACCGGCGGGTCTGCGCCTCGCGCTCGGCCCGCTGCTGATCGGCGTGGGAACGGCCGGCGGCCCCGGCGAGCAGCGCCTTGATCTCCACCACCGCGTCCCGGTTCCCGGCGAGCAGGCCGGCGGTCAGGTCCCGTACCGCGTCGTCCAGCTCGGCGTTCGGCACCACCAGACTGGCCAGCCCGATCCGGTCGGCCTCTGCGGCGTCCATCCGCCGGCCGGTGGCGCACAGCTCCAGGGCGCGGGCGTAGCCGACCAGCTCGACCAGCCGTTTCGTACCGGCCAGGTCGGGGACCAGGCCGAGGGTCACCTCGGCCATCGAGAAGTGGGCGTCCTCGGCGAGCACCCGCAGGTCGCAGGCGAGCGCGAGCTGGAAGCCCGCGCCGATGGCGTGACCCTGCACGGCCGCCACCGAGATCACGTCCGGTCGGTGCAGCCAGGTGAAACCCTGCTGGTAGCCGGCGATGCGGTCGGCGCACTCCTGCTCGGGCAGGGTGGACAGCTCGGCGAACGAACCCGGCCCCTGGGCACCGGCCACCGACAGGTCGAGGCCGGCGGAGAACGACCGCCCCTCGCCGCGTACCACCACGACACGCACGTCGCCGGGCAGGTCGCGGGAGAAGTCACTCATCGCGCGCCACATCGCCGGGGTCTGGGCGTTGAGCACGTCGGGCCGGCACAACGTCACCGTCGCGACCGGCCCGGCACAGTGCAGTCGCACCCCGGCGGTCTCGACGGTCACCGGACCGCCCCGGGTGCACTCATGGACGACGCTGGTGGGCGGGTCACGCCTTCTTGCGACGTCGGGCACCGCCGCGCTGACGCAGCTGCACGCCGGACTCGGTGAGCACGCGGTGGATGAACCCGTAGGATCGCCCGGTGGACGCGGCGAGCGCACGGATGCTCTCCCCACCGGTGTACCGCTTTACCAGGTCCTTGGCGAGCGTCTGACGCTCGGCTCCGACGATCCGGCGACCTTTCTCAGTGCTGGTGGCTGTGCCAGTGGCTGCCATGCTGATTCCTCACGTCCCAGACTGTGCGCTTCGGATACGGTCATACCTATTAGACCGCCTCGAACGATCATGCGCCAGATATCAACTCTTCGCCAACCGACACGCTATGTATTGTCGCCAACCCGATAGAGTGACCCTCCGGACGGTCGTCGACCCACCCCGCCCCGTGTCGACCCGGGTGGACGGCCCGTAACCTGCCCGTCGTGACCGACCTGTGGGGCACCGTGAGCGCGGCGACGGCCGTCTTCGCCGCCACCAACCTCGACGACATCGTGGTGCTGACCGTACTCTTCGTGGCCGCCCGCGGCACCGGGCGACCCCGCCGGTGGCAGATCGTCACCGGTCAGTACCTGGGCATCACCGCCCTCGTCGCGGCGGCCGTGGTGGTCGCCGCCGGGCTGCTGGTGGTTCCCGACCCCTGGACCGGCCTGCTCGGGCTGCTGCCGATCGCGCTCGGCGTCCGGGCGCTGCGCCGCCGCCCCCGCGCCGACGAGGACCCGCCACCGCCGGTGGTCGGCGGCCTGCTCGGGATCGCCGGGGTGACCGTCGCCAACGGCGCCGACAACATCGCCGTCTACGTCCCGGTGTTCCGCACCCTCGACCCGGGCGCCGGGGCTGTCTACCTGGTGGTCTTCGCCGCTCTGGTCGGCGTCTGGTGCGGGGTCGCCACCCTGCTCGGCGGGCACCGACGGGTGGTCGGGCTGGTCGGACGGATCGACCACTGGCTGGTCCCGGCGATCTTCGTCGCCATCGGCCTGGTGATCCTGATCGGCTCGGGCGTCCCCGGCCGGCTGGTCGACCTGGCCGGGTGACCGTGGCACCCGGCCGGCTGGCCTGATCCGCGCCGGCCGACCGTGGCACCCCGGCGCGGATCAGGCCAGCTCGACCAGTTCCAGCAGGTCGTCGCTCCAGGCGTCCTCGTCGCCGTCGGGGAGCAGGATCGCCCGGTCGGGCTTGAGGGCGAGCACCGCACCCGGGTCGTGGGTGACCAGCACGATCGCGCCGGGGTAGTTGGCGATGGCGTCGAGCACCTGCTCGCGGCTGACCGGGTCGAGGTTGTTCGTCGGCTCGTCGAGCAGCAGCACGTTGGCGCCGGAACAGACCAGGGTCGACAGCGCGAGGCGGGTCTTCTCGCCACCGGAGAGCACCCCGGCGGGCTTGTTCACGTCCTCTCCGGAGAACAGGAAGGCACCGAGGATCTTGCGCAGGTCGGTGTCGGACTGCTCGATCGCCGCCGCCCGCATGTTCTCCAGCACCGTCCGCTCCACGTCCAGCGTCTCGTGCTCCTGGGCGTAGTAGCCCAACCGCAGGCCGTGCCCGGCGTGCACCTCGCCGGTGTCCGGTGGGAGCAGCCCGCCGAGCATCCGCAACAGGGTGGTCTTGCCGGCGCCGTTGAGCCCGAGGATGGCCACCCGGGAGCCCCGGTCCACCGCGACGTTCACGTCGGTGAAGATCTCCAGCGAGCCGTACGACTTGGACAGGCCGGTCGCGGTCAGCGGGGTCTTGCCGCACGGCGCGGGGTTGGGGAAGCGGACCTTCGCCACCTTGTCGGAGACGCGTACCTCCTCCAGGCCCGCGATCAGCTTCTCGGCCCGGCGGGCCATGTTCTGCGCCGCCACGGTCTTGGTGGCCTTGGCCCGCATCTTGTCGGCCTGCGCCATCAGCGCGCCGGCCTTCTTCTCGGCGTTGGCCCGCTCCCGGCGACGCCGCCGCTCGTCGGTCTCCCGGGCCTCCTGGTACGCCTTCCAGCCCAGGTTGTAGACGTCGACCACGGACCGGGTGGCGTCGAGGAACCAGACCTTGTTGACCACCGACTCCAGCAGCGAGCCGTCGTGGGAGATCACGATCAGCCCGCCCTTGTGGTTGGCGAGGAAGCCGCGCAGCCAGGTGATGGAGTCGGCGTCGAGGTGGTTGGTGGGCTCGTCGAGCAGCAGGATGCCACCACCGTTCTCACCGGCGTCCCGGAACAGGATCCGGGCCAGTTCGATGCGGCGGCGCTGACCGCCGGAGAGGGTGCCGATGGTCTGGGCGAGCGCCCGGTCGGGTAGCCCCAGATTGGCGCAGATCCGGGCCGCCTCGGCCTCGGCGGCGTACCCGCCCAACGAGGCGAACTGGTCCTCCAGCGCGCCGTAGCGGCGGACGAGCTTGTCGTCGACGCCCTCGGCGAGCCGCTGCTCGATCTCCTTCATCTGGGCCATCAGCACGTCCAGCCCCCGGGCGGAGAGCACCCGGTCCCGCCCGGTGACCTCCAGGTCGCCGGTACGGGGGTCCTGGGGCAGGTAGCCGATGGCGCTGCGCCGGTCGATCTCCCCGCTGTACGGCTGCCCCTCGCCGGCCAGCACCTTGAGGGTGGTGGTCTTACCCGCGCCGTTGCGGCCGACCAGTCCGATCCGGTCACCGGGCTGTACCCGCAGGGTGGTGTCGGACAGTAGGATCCGGGAACCAGCACGCAGTTCCAGGCCGGTGACACTGATCATTTCCGGTACTCGCTCTCGGGGTCTGAAGGGCTGACTCAGGGCACGCGAAAGCGCCGGCGGGTCCATGGTTCCCGTCGGCGCGGGGCGATTCAGCCTTCGCAGCGCAGCACCCGACCAGTGTACCGGGCGGCCCGGCGCGCACCGCCCGGATTACCGGGCAAGATCATCGGGTACCGGAAACGCCGTCCGGACCCGTCCGGTACCACAGCCCTCAGACGTGACGAATCGGTGATCGGGGTCAACATGGAGCTGAACGAGAACGCGCGGATCGACACCAGCCAGGTGGACGACCGGCGGGGGTCCGGCGGGGGCGGCGGGGCGGGCATCCCGATCCCCCTGCCGGGCGGCGGTGGGCGCGGCGGCATCGTCGGGCTCATCATCGCCGTGCTGGTGGCCCTGGTGGGGGGCGGGTTCGGGCTGAACGCCATGAACGGTGGCGGCGCCGAGTCGGGCGACAACACGGCGCTGGAGCAGAAGTGCGCGGCCGACGACGCGCTGAAGCAGCTCGACTGCCGCAACACCCTGTACGTCAACTCGATCCAGGCGTACTGGCGCACCGCGCTGCCGGAGCGGTTCGGTCAGCAGTACCAGCCGTCCAAGACGGTCTTCTTCAGCCAGGGCGTCAGCACCGGCTGCGGCCAGGCCGACTCCGGCGTCGGGCCGTTCTACTGCCCCGCCGACGACCAGGTCTACATCGACCTGACCTTCTACCGGACCCTCGCCGACCAGCTCGGCGCCCAGGGCGAGTTCGCCCAGCCGTACGTGCTCGCCCACGAGTACGGCCACCACGTGCAGGACCTGCTCGGCACCGAGGCGCAGATGCGCCGTCAGCAGCAACGTGACCCGGGCAGCGCGAACGCCCTCTCGGTCAAGCTGGAGCTCCAGGCCGACTGCTACGCCGGCGCCTGGGCCAAGAACGCCACCGGGACCGCCGACGAGCAGGGACAGAAGATCTTCAAGAGCATCACCGAGCAGGACATCGCGCAGGCGATCGACACCGCCGAGAAGATCGGCGACGACGCCATCTCCAAGCGGGCCGACCGGCCGGTGAACCCGGAGGAGTTCACGCACGGCTCCTCCGAGCAGCGCAAGCAGTGGTTCACCAAGGGCTACACCAGCGGTGACCCGAAGACCTGCGACACCTTCGGCGGCAGCCTCTGACCGGCACCCCACCGGCAGCCCCGCGGCGGTCGGCCGGGTTCGCGCCCGCCGGCCGCCGCCGTCGTCGTCGTCCGACCGGTCTCAGGCCGGATCGCGGAGCAGGACGTGGACCGCGCGGGCGGCGGTGACCGCGCCGACCAGCACCGTGTGCCGTGGCTCGGGCACGTCGAGCAGCCGCGCGGCACGCCGGGCGGCGAGCGGGGCCAGCCGCCGGTCGGCCAGCACCGTGTCGACGGCCCGCCGGTCGCCACCGCAGACCAGCGTCGCCAACGTCGCCGCCTCCGGCAGCAGCAGCCGTACGGCCAGCTCGGCCGCGTCACCCAGGGCCGCCTTCGCCTGGTTGTCCCGCCGCCGGGCGAACCGCTGCTGGGACCAGCCCCCGGCGGCGGTCCGGCCCTGCACGTAACGGGTGTCCACCTTGGAGGTCAGCAGCTTCCCGCCGACCGCCACGCCGACCGCCACCGCGCCCTTGCGGGCCAGCAGCAGCCCGATCCGGCGTGGCGCGGTGGCCGCGTCGACGAACCCTGGCAGGTCCGCGACCTGTCGGGACGCGCGGCCGGCCGCCACCGCCGCGTCGTGCCCCCGTGCGGGTTCCCCGCGAGCGCCGCCGTCAGCGCCCGGCGGGAGGTGCAGCTCGGCGGTCGTGCCGTCTCCGGCGGTGAGCAGCAGCCCGTACGCCTGCGGGGACACGACGGGCGGACCGTGCCGGTCGGCGAAGCCCTCGACCCAGCGGGCGACGCGGGCCGGATCGACCTCGATCCACCGGCCGCCACCGGCTGCGGGTCGGCTGCTCACCACCCGACCGTACGGCACGGCGGCCGACACCACCCGCCAGCCCCGGTGCCGACGGCAGGGCACCTGCCCGAGCACGACGGGCACGGCACCCGGACGAGGGTGCCGTGCCCGCTGCGAACCGAAACCGGTCGGACGACCGCCGCGACCGGAAACGGTCAGACGTTGAAGCCGAGGGAGCGGAGCTGGTCCCGACCCTCGTCGGTGATCTTGTCGGGGCCCCACGGCGGCAGCCAGACCCAGTTGATCCGGATGTCGTCGACCAGTCCGCCGCCGGGACCGGTGGTCAACGCCTGCCGGGCCTGGTCCTCGATCACGTCGGTCAGCGGGCAGGCCGCCGAGGTCAGCGTCATGTCCAGGGTGGCGACGTTCTGGTCGTCCACGTGCACGCCGTACACCAGGCCGAGGTCGACCACGTTGATGCCCAGCTCGGGGTCGACGACGTCCTTCATCGCCTCCTCGATGTCGGCGAGGGCCGCCCGGCCACCCGCCGAACCGGCGGCCTCCGTCGTGCCGGCGGCCCCCTCGGCGGCCGGCGGCGTCACCGCGGCGGGCGGCGTGGTGTTGGCGTCGCCGGTCTCCGGCGTCGCCGCGGTAGCGGTGTCCTCGCTCATGCCTCAACCTCCGTCGGGCTCATGCCCACCCCCGCGCGTGCCGCGGCGTCCTTGAACGCCATCCACGGCAGCAGCGCGCACTTGACCCGGGCCGGGTAGCGGGCGACACCCGCGAACGCCACCCCGTCACCGAGTAGTTCCTCGTCCGGCGTGACCTGGCCACGGCCGGACATCAACTCCACGAACCCGGCGTGCACGGCGGCGATCTCCCCCGTGCGCCGGCCGGAGAGCCGGTCGTACAGCACACTCGCCGACGCCTGACTGATCGAACAGCCCGCGCCGTCGTACGAGATGTCCACCATGACGTCGCCGACGGCGGCCACCCGCACGGTCACCTCGTCACCGCAGGTCGGGTTGACGTGGTGCGCCTCCGCCACCTGGGCGGCGGGATCGTCGGCGTCGCGCAGACCGCGTCCCTGCGGACGCTTGTAGTGGTCCAGGATGATCTCCTGGTAGAGCTGGTCCAGCTGCATCAGTCGAAGATCCTCCGCACCTGTTCGAGACCCGCCACCAGGGCGTCGATCTCCTCCGTGGTGGTGTACAGGTAGAACGACGCCCGGGTCATCGCCGGCACCCCGAACCGGGTGCAGACCGGCTTGGCGCAGTGGTGGCCCACCCGCACCTGCACCCCCAGCGAGTCGAGGACCTGCCCGACGTCGTGCGGGTGCACGTCGCCGAGCGCGAACGAGATGGTGCCACCCCGGCCGACCGGCACCGTCGGACCGAAGATCCGCAGCCCCGGCACGGTGGTGAGGGCGTCCAGCGCGTACGCGGTCAGCTCCTTCTCGTGCCACTGGATCGCCCGCATCCCGACGCCGGTGAGGTAGTCGACCGCCGCGCCGAGCGCGACGGCCTCGGCGATCGGCGGGGTGCCCGCCTCGAACCGGGCCGGCGGCGCGGCGAACGTGGACCGGGCCATCGACACGGTCTCGATCATCGAGCCCCCGCCCATGACCGGAGGCATCGCGGCGAGCAGCTCGCCCCGGCCCCAGAGCACACCGATGCCGGTCGGCCCGCACATCTTGTGCCCGGTGAAGACGATGAAGTCGGCGTCCAGGTCGACCACGTCCACCGGCAGGTGCGGCACCGACTGCGAGCAGTCGAGCAGCAGCAGCGCCCCCACCTGCCGGACCCGCCGGGTGATCCGGGAGGTGGCGTTGACCGTGCCGAGGATGTTGGAGGTGTGCACCAGCGAGACGATCTTCGTCCGCTCGGTGACCAGCTCGTCCAGCCCCGACTCGTCCAGCCGGCCGGTGTCGGTGACCGGGAACCAGCGCAGGGTCGCGCCGGTCCGCTCGGCCAGCAGCTGCCACGGGACGATGTTCGAGTGGTGCTCCATCTCGGAGATCACGATCTCGTCGCCGGGGCCGAGCCGGAACCGCTCGTCGGCGTCCGCGCGCAGCGAGGCGTTGGAGAACGCGTACGCCACGATGTTGATCGCCTCGGTGGAGTTCTTGGTGAACACCACCTCGTCCACGCTGGGGGCGTTGACGAACGCGGCGATCTTCGCCCGCGCCCCCTCGTACGCCTCGGTCGCCTCGGTGCCCAGGGTGTGCACCGAGCGCGACACGTTGGCGTTGTGCATCGCGTAGTGCCCGGTGAGCACGTCGAGCACCTGCCGCGGCTTGTGCGAGGTGTTGGCGCTGTCGAGATAGACCAGCCGGTGCCCGTTGACCTCCCGGTCGAGGATCGGGAAGTCGGCCCGCACCGCGGCCACGTCGAAGCGCGGCACGTCGTCGTACTGCGGCATCCCGTCCGGGATGGCGATGGTGGTCATCTCAGCAGGCCCCTGTCCGTGTGAGTTCAGGCCCGCGCCGCGCCGGCCCCGGCGACGTACCGCTCGTAGCCCTCGTCCTCGAGCTTGTCGGCCAGCTCCGGGCCGCCCTGCTCGACGATCCGACCGGCCACGAAGACGTGCACGAAGTCGGGCTTGATGTAGCGCAGGATGCGGGTGTAGTGGGTGATCAACAGCAGGCCGGTGTCACCGGTGTCACGGACCCGGTTGACCCCCTCGCTGACCACCCGCAGCGCGTCCACGTCGAGCCCGGAGTCGGTCTCGTCGAGGATGGCGATCTTGGGCTTGAGCAGCTCCAGCTGCACGATCTCGTGCCGCTTCTTCTCACCACCGGAGAAGCCCTCGTTGACGTTGCGCTGGGCGAACGCCGGGTCCATCTGGAGCTTCTCCATCGCGCCGCGCAGCTCGCCGCCCCAGGTGCGCAGCTTCGGGGCCGCGCCGTCGATGGCGGTCTTGGCGGTGCGCAGGAAGTTCGCCACCGAGACGCCGGGCACCTCGACCGGGTACTGCATGGCCAGGAAGAGGCCGGCACGGGCCCGCTCATCGACGGTCATCTCCAGCACGTCGACGCCGTCGAGGGTCACCGAGCCGCCGGTGATCTCGTACTTGGGGTGACCGGCGACCGAGTACGCCAGGGTCGACTTGCCGGAGCCGTTCGGTCCCATGATCGCGTGGGTCTCCCCCGACCGGACGGTCAGGTCAACGCCGGACAGGATCGGCTTGAGCTCACCCTCGGGCAGCTTGACCGACACCTTCAGGTCGCGGATCTCCAGGGTGCTCATTATCGGGTCACTCCATTGCTCGGCGTCGGGCGGCCGTCGGCGCCCACGGGAAGATAGATGTCGCCGTCGCGTACCTCGACGGCGTAGACCGGGACCGGTTCGGTGGCGGGCAGCCCGCTGGGCTCACCCGTCCGCAGGTCGAACCGGGAACCGTGCAGCCAGCACTCCAGCGTGCAGCCCTCGACCTCACCCTCGGAGAGGGCGACCGAGGCGTGCGAGCACTCGTCGTGCACGGCGTAGAACCCGCCGTCGGTGCCGTGCACCACGGCGATCTGGGTGCCGTCGACGTCGGCGCTGATCACGGTGCCCTTCGGCACGTCCTCGGTGGAGCAGATCCGGATCATGTCAGGCTCCGGCCCCGACGGCGGCGTCTCCGCCCACGGGTGCGGGGCTCGCGAACTCACTGTTCCCGCTCGCCAGCCGGACCTCGATCGCGTCCCCCAGCCGCTCGCGCAGCGCCTCCACCGGGATCTTGTTGATCACCTCGGCGAAGAAGCCCCGGACCACCAGCCGGCGGGCCTCGCCCTCCGGGATGCCCCGGGCCATCAGGTAGAACAACTGCTCGTCGTCGAACCGGCCGGTCGCGCTGGCGTGCCCGGCACCGGCGATCTCGCCGGTCTCGATCTCCAGGTTGGGCACCGAGTCCGCCCGCGCGCCGTCGGAGAGCAGCAGGTTCCGGTTGATCTCGTAGGTGTCGGTGCCGGTCGCCTCGGCCCGGATCAGCACGTCGCCCACCCAGACGGTGTGCGCCTGCTCGCCCTGCAACGCGCCCCGGTAGCCGACGTAGCTGCGGCAGTCCGGCACGTTGTGGTCGACGAGCTGACGGTGCTCCAGGTGCTGGCCGCCGTCGGCGAAGTAGACGCCGTACAGCTCGGCCTCGCCGCCCCGGCCGGTGTACTCGACCGTGGTGTACTGGCGGACCAGGTCACCGCCCAGGCTGACCTGGACGTGCGACACCTTGGCATCCCGGCCGAGCCGGACCTTCAGGTGCTGGGCCTGCACCGCGTCGGCGTCCCAGTCGGCCACCGTGACCAGGGTCAGCTTCGCCCCGTCGGCCACCGCGACCTCGACGTTGTCGGCCAGCGTCGCCGCCCCGACGTGCTCCAGCACCAGCACCACCTCGGCGAACCGGCCCACGTCGACGAAGGTGTGCCCGAAGGCCAGCCCGGCGGCGTCCTCGCCGACCACCCGCACGGTCACCGGCGCGTCGACCACGGCGTCGGCCGCGACCTCGACCAGCAGCGCCTGCCCGGCCCCGCCGTACGCCAGCGCGCTGACCCGGTCGACCGGGGTGAGCACGCTGCCCACCCGGGGGTCGTCCCGGTCGATCCGGCTGACGGTGACGCCGGCCGGCAGGTCGGCGTACTCGTGGCGGACCGTGGCGGTGGCGGCCGGCGCTCCCCCGGTCAGCCCGCGGAGCCGCTTGAGCGGGGTGAAACGCCACTCCTCCTCCAGGCCGGTCAGGGCCGGGAAGTCGGCGACGTCGTACGAGCGCAGCGCCTGCGACTTGGTGCTCGGCGGCGCGGAAGCCTGGATAGTCATCTCTTCCTTGGTCTGTCTGTCCGTGACGACGGTGTCATTGGTGGGAGGGCGGTCCGGCCGGACGGCGGCCGGACCGCGACCGCGGCGGGCGGGTCGGTACCCGATGCGGCCCGACGGACGGCGTCAGCCGACCGCGCCCTCCATCTGGAGTTCGATCAGGCGGTTGAGCTCCAGGGCGTACTCCATCGGGAGTTCCTTGGCGATCGGCTCGATGAAGCCCCGCACGATCATCGCCATCGCCTCGTCCTCGCTCAGCCCCCGGCTCATCAGGTAGAAGAGCTGGTCGTCGCTGATCTTGGAAACGGTCGCCTCGTGCCCCATCGACACGTCGTCCTCGCGGATGTCGACGTAGGGGTAGGTGTCCGAGCGGGAGATGGTGTCGACCAGCAGCGCGTCGCACTTGACCGTGCTGCGGCTGTGGTGCGAGCCCTCCAGCACCTGCACCAGGCCCCGGTACGAGGTACGGCCGCCGCCCCGGGCGATCGACTTCGACACGATGGTGCTGCTGGTGTGCGGCGCGGCGTGCACCATCTTGGCCCCGGCGTCCTGGTGCTGGCCCTCGCCGGCCATCGCCACCGAGAGCACCTCGCCCTTGGCGTGCTCGCCGGTCATGTAGACCGCCGGGTACTTCATGGTGACCTTGGAGCCGATGTTGCCGTCGACCCACTCCATGGTCGCGCCCTCGTGGCACACGGCCCGCTTGGTGACCAGGTTGTAGACGTTGTTCGACCAGTTCTGGATGGTCGTGTAACGGCACCGGGCGTTCTTCTTGACGATGATCTCGACGACCGCGCTGTGCAGCGAGTCGGACGAGTAGAGCGGCGCGGTGCAGCCCTCGACGTAGTGCACGTACGCGCCCTCGTCGACGATGATCAGCGTCCGCTCGAACTGGCCCATGTTCTCGGTGTTGATCCGGAAGTACGCCTGGAGCGGGATCTCCACGTGCACGCCCTTCGGCACGTAGATGAACGAGCCGCCGGACCACACGGAGGTGTTCAGCGCGGCGAACTTGTTGTCGCCGACCGGGATCACCGTGCCGAAGTACTCCTTGAAGATGTCCTCGTGCTCCTTGAGGGCGGTGTCGGTGTCGAGGAAGACGACACCCTGCTCCTCCAGGTCCTCACGGATCTTGTGGTAGACCACCTCGGACTCGTACTGCGCGGCGACCCCGGCGACCAGCCGCTGCTTCTCCGCCTCGGGGATGCCCAGCCGGTCGTAGGTGTTCTTGATGTCCTCCGGCAGGTCCTCCCAGCTGGTGGCCTGCTTCTCGGTGGAGCGCACGAAGTACTTGATGTTGTCGAAGTCGATCCCGGTGAGGTCGGCGCCCCAGGACGGCATCGGCTTGCGGCCGAACAGCCGCAGGCCCTTCAGCCGCAGGTCGAGCATCCAGGCCGGCTCGTTCTTCTTCGCCGAGATGTCCCGCACCACCGCCTCGTTGATGCCGCGCTGGGCCGCGGCCCCGGCGACGTCGGAGTCGGACCAGCCGTACTCGTAGCGACCGAGGGCGGCGAGCTGCTCTTCCTGGGTCAAGGGCTGGACGATCTGCTCGGTCATCTATCTGTCCTCACAGTGGTGACGGTGTTACCGGACTGGGCGCGCGGCTGGGTCGGAATGTGCGTGGTGCACACCCCGTCGCCGTGCGCGATGGTGGCCAGGCGCTGCACGTGGGTGCCGACCAGACGGGAGATGACCGCCGTCTCGGCCTCGCACAGCTGGGGGAACTCGGCGGCCACATGCGCCACCGGACAGTGGTGCTGGCAGAGCTGCCCGCCGGAGGCGATCGTGGACGCGTTGGCAGCGTAACCCTCGGCGGTGAGCGCGCCGGCAAGTGCCTCGGAACGGGCGAGCGGATCGTCGCCGGCGTCCTCCATGGCGGCCCGGCAGCGGGCCTCCAACGCGGCGACCTGGTCGGCGGCGAACGCCTCGACCGCGTCGGGGCCGCCGTTGCGGGCGATCCACCGCAGCGCGGCGGTCGCCATGTTGTCGTAGTGGTGGGTGCCACAGCGCACCCGGGCCGCGTCGGTGAGCAGGAAGACCTTCGCCGGTCGACCCCGACCCCGGCTGCCCCGCACGGTCTGTTCCCGGGCGAGCACGTCGCCGTCGGCGAGCATCGCGTCGAGGTGCCGGCGGATCGCGGCGGGGCTGAGGCCGAGCGCCGAGCCGAGCTGACCGGCCGTCGTCGCCCCCTGCGCCAGCAGGAGCTGGGTCACCCGGTCCCGGGTGGAAAGATCGGTGGACGCGGCCGACGTCGACTGCGCCGCGGCCCGTCGCCCGACCTCCGGCCCCGCGGAGCGGCCGGCACGCCGGGACCGGGAACCCGCCCCGACGGCCGGACCGGCCATCGGCGGGTGCCCGGAGAGCGCCGCCGCGTTTTTCACAACGCCAACGTTACGTAATTCGCCGGGGGGCCGCAAACGAGACCCCGGTGATTCCGCCCACCGCAGCGGCGGAGTCACCCGATCGGGCTCCACTACGGTGCGTAGGATTCGCGGCGTGAAGCGATCCGTCCGGTTCCCGGTCCCCGCCGCGCTGGTCCGCCTGCCCGACCGGTATCCGGTCTCCACCACCCTGCTGCGCCGTCTCGCGTACGCCTCGATCGTGGCGAACGTGGCCATCGTGGTGACCGGCGGGGCGGTCCGGCTCACCGCGTCGGGGCTCGGCTGCCCCACCTGGCCCCGGTGCACCGACGCGTCGTACACCACCACGGCCGAGATGGGGGTGCACGGTGTGATCGAGTTCGGCAACCGGCTGCTCACCTTCGCCGTCGGGGCGATCGCCCTGGCCACCCTGCTGGCCGTGCTGGCCCACCGGCCCCGGCGCACCGGGCTGCTCCCGCTGGCCGTCGCCGTGTTCCTCGGCATCCCGGCGCAGGCCGTGCTCGGCGGGATCACCGTGCTGACCAACCTCAACCCGTGGGTGGTCGGGCTGCACTTCCTCGCCTCGATGGCGGTCATCGCGGCGGCGTACGCCCTCTGGCGGCGGGTGGTCGACCCCGACGGCCCGGCGGTGCCGGTCGTGCCCGGGCCGCTGCGCACGCTGGCCCGGCTCACCACCGTGGTCAGCGTCGCGGTGCTGGTGGTCGGGACCTGGGTCACCGGCAGCGGCCCGCACGCCGGCGACCACGGCGCGGCCCGCAACGGGCTGGACCCGGAGACCGTCTCCCAGGTGCACGCCGACGGGGTGTTCCTGCTGATCGGCCTCTCCGTCGCCCTGGTCCTGGCGTTACGGGCGGTCGGCGCGGCCGGCCCGGCCCGCGCCGCCCTGGTGCTGGTGGCGGTGGAGCTGGGACAGGGCGTGATCGGCTTCGTGCAGTACTTCACCCACCTGCCCGGCGTGCTGGTCGCCGCGCACATGCTCGGCTCCTGCCTGGTGCTGCTGGCCACCCTGGCGGTGCTCTGGTCGACCCGGGAGCGTCGGCAGCTCCCGACCACCGGTCCGCCCCGGACCGGTCCGCCCCAGACCTCAGCCGGGGACCGGATCCCGGCCTCCGTCTGAGCACCCCTCCCCGACCCTCCGCCCCGGCACGCCCGCGCCCGCGCCCGCGCCCGCCGGACCATGCCGCAAGATCGCGCTCGAACCATGTTGTAGTGGCATCCTCAGCGCGGAAGGCCACTACAACGTGGAAGTAGCACGATCTTGCCCGGCAGGCGTCCGCGGGACAGCCCGAGCGGGAGGAAGGCGGCGGCCCGGACCGGCAGGCGTCCGCGGGACGGCCCGACCGGGCGCCGGGCGGGGCGGCCCGGAAAGGTGGGACGGCCGGGGCGGGGTCAGCGGCCGGAAAGGTGGGACGGCCGGGGCGGGGTCAGCGGCGGGCGAGGTGGGTCAGCACGGCGTCGGCGAGGCGGGCGGGGGCGCCGTCGGCATGGCCGAGGAACAGTGACGGCTCGGTCAGCTCCAGCTCGATCAGCAGGGGTGCGCCGTCCGGCCCCGGGATCAGGTCGACCCGGGCGTAGAGCAGCCGTCGCGGGCCGCCCGGCACCTCGGCCAGCACCCGCGCGGCGACGGCCAACTGCTCGTCCGTGGCGGTGCGCGGGCTGATCCGTTCCGGCTTGTACAGCCCCTCGACACCCGGGTCCGGGCCGTCGAGCATGGCGCCCTTGCAGATGGCGTGGCTGAACTCCAGGCCGTCCGGGCCGGCGAAGAAGAGCAGCGCGGTCTCACCGACGGCGTCCACCGCCGCCAGGTACGGCTGGACCATGGCGACCCGGCCGGCGGCGGCCAGCCGGCGGACGTGCCCGACGGCCAGGTCCCGGTGCCCCGGGTCGGCCAGGTCGTAACGGCCGGTGTCCTGGCTGCCGACGCTGACCGCCGGCTTCACCACGTACTCGCCCGACGTGGCGGGTGGCTCCCACGGGGTTCCCGGCTCGATCCAGGAGGTCGGCACGGTGGGCGCCCCGGCGTCGGCGAGCGCGCCGAGGTAGCGCTTGTCGGTGTTCCACTCCACCACGTCGGCCGGGTTGACCAGGGTCGGCACCCGCCGCGCCCAGCCGACGAACTCGTCGCGGCGGGGCACGTAGTCCCAGGGCGAGCGGAGCACGACCAGGTCGTAGCGCCCCCAGTCCACCCGCGGGTCGTCCCAGACGGCGGCCTCGACGGTGACGCCCCGCGCGGCCAGCGGACCGACCACGAGCCGGTCGTCCGGGTAGAGGTCGGCGAAGCGGGAGCAGGTGACGAGAGCGACCCGGGGTTCCCCCCGGGTCGGCTGGTGGGTCGGGTGGTGGTCTGTCAACGGGACATCGTGCGTCGGGCCATCGACCGCCAGAGGTCGTTGCTCGGCCGCATCTGGTCCATCAGTTCACGCTCCCAGGCGTTCTCGACGGTGACGCCCGCCTGGGCGCACGCCTCCCGGGCGGTCACGGTGTCCTCGGCGAACTGGTCGCCCCACACACCGTCCGCACCGACCAGGACGATCCGTGCGCCACGCTTGCCGACGTACTCGATGACCGCCTTCGCGCCGCCGTGTCCGGCGGCGAAGGACCTGAGGCCCGAGACCAGCCCGGTGGGGGCCGGCTCGGCGGTCTGTTCAGCCGTCAGCGTCGTATCGGAACCTTCTGCCATGCGCGAAGCCTAAGCAGACCGACCCCGCTACGCGCGAGAATCATGAACTATTTGTGATACCAATTACCCGAGGGTTTATCGCAAAGACCGGTGGATATTGCCCGGACATGTCGGATAAATGCGGTCGTAATAGTCGGGGTGCATCGTCCCCATGCGTCCAGCTTGTCCCGGCTTGCCGCCCGTGAAGAAAATCTCACCATCCGGACATGATTTCCGACGACCGCCCGGATCCGGACTCCGCGCCACCGACCCGGCACGAACCCGGGTCGGACGCCCCACAACGCCGCCCGGACTCTGTTCGCCACCCCGGACGCCCCACAACGCCGCCCGGACGCCCGCTCGCCCGCGCCCGGTCCGGAGGAACGACGGCTCCCCCACCCCGACGCCCCGCGCCGGTCAGAGCAGCGCGTCGAGGGCCACGGCGGCGAAGACGATGGTCAGGTAGGTGGTCGACCAGTGGAACAGGCGCATCGGCTTGACCGGCTCGCCCCGGGTCACCCGTCGGCAGAGCCTGTGCGCCTCGACCAGGAAGACCGCGCCCACCACCGCGGTCGGCACCCCGTAGACCGCGCTCATGCCCAGCGGCCACAGCGCCAGCGAGGTCGCCACGGTCAGCCAGGCGAAGACCAGGATCTCGGCGTTGACCCGCCGGGCCGAGGCCACCACGGGCAGCATCGGGATGCCGGCGCGGGCATAGTCGTCCTTGTATTTCATGGCCAGCGGGTAGAAGTGCGGCATCTGCCAGAAGAAGACCACCGCGAACAGCGCCCAGGCCGGCGCCGCCAACGACCCGGTCACCGCGGCCCACCCGATCAGTACCGGAGCCGCCCCGCACGCCCCGCCCCAGAAGGTGTTCGCCGTCGTGGTCCGCTTGAGCCACAGCGTGTACACCAGGTCGTAGTAGGCGATCGCGGCCAGCGTCAGCGCGGCGGCCAACAGGTTGGTGAACGTCGCCATCAGCGCGACCGACACCGCCGCCAGCACCAGCCCGAAGACCAGGGCGCTGCGGGGCGAGACGGTGTGCGCCGGCAGCGGACGCCGCTTGGTCCGCCGCATCAACTGGTCGATGTCCCGGTCGATGTAGCAGTTCAGCACGCTCGCCGCACCGGCGGCCAACGAGCCGCCCACCAGCACCACGGCCATCAGCCACAGCGACGGCAGGCCACCGTCGGCGAGCATCATCGCCGGCACCGTGGTCACCAGCAGCAGCTCCACGATGCGCGGCTTGGTGAGCGTCACGTAGGCGGACACCACCGCCCGCACGTCCCGCCGGCCCGTCGCCGGCTCCCGGCTCACCGTGCGCACCGGCGGCTGCCCGGCAGGATTGCTGACGGGGCGCTCGGTGATCATGCTCACGGATTGCCACCTTCCGGCGTCGCCAGGGGAGATTCGGTCCGGCGGAACCCACCGGGTCCGCACACCGCACCACACACTACGCGTCGTCGTTTTCGCTGCCCGGCCGACCCGACAACGGTGCGGGCCGTCACACCTGGCGGGTGACCGAACGATCCGGCCCGCCCGTACGTAACTGCCTGCTGAGATCCCCGGGCGGACGTTTAGACCCGCTCGATAGGGTCACCACTGAGGGTTCCGCCCATCTGCCGAGGAGCACAACCATAGTGGCTGCCAACCGACCCGCACTCAACTGGACCGACCTCGACCGCCGGGCCGTCGACACCGTCCGCGTCCTGGCCATGGATGCCGTGGAGAAATCCGGCAACGGCCACCCCGGCACCGCGATGAGCCTCGCGCCCGCGGCGTACCTGCTGTTCAACCGGGTGATGCGGCACAACCCGGCCGATCCGAACTGGCCCGGCCGGGACCGGTTCGTGCTGTCCGCCGGGCACTCCAGCCTGACGCTCTACATCCAGCTCTTCCTCTCCGGCTACCCGCTGAGCCTGGACGACCTGAAGTCGCTGCGGCAGTGGGGCTCACTCACCCCGGGCCACCCGGAGCACGGGCACACCCCGGGTGTCGAGACCACCACCGGCCCGCTCGGGCAGGGTCTGGGCAACGCGGTCGGCATGGCCATGGCGGCCCGCCGGGAGCGCGGCCTGTTCGACCCGGAGAGCGAGCCGGGCGCGTCGGTCTTCGACCACCAGATCTGGTGCATCGCCTCCGACGGCGACATCGAGGAGGGCATCAGCCACGAGGCGAGCGCGCTGGCCGGACACCAGCAGCTCGGCAACCTCACCCTGATCTACGACGACAACGAGATCTCGATCGAGGACGACACCCGCATCGCCAAGAGCGAGGACGTGGCGGCCCGCTACGCGGCGTACGGCTGGCACGTGCAGACCGTCGACTGGCGGGCCGGCGACGCCGACCAGGGCGACTACCACGAGGACGTCGAGGCGCTGTACCAGGCGCTGCTGGCCGCGAAGGCGGAGACCGGCCGCCCCTCGTTCATCGCGCTGCGCACCATCATCGGCTGGCCCGCGCCCAACAAGAAGAACACCGGCAAGATCCACGGCTCGGCGCTCGGCGCCGACGAGGTGAAGGCCACCAAGGAGATCCTCGGCTTCGACCCGCAGCAGAGCTTCCAGGTCGACGAGGACGTGCTCGCCCACGCGCGGGGGGTGCTGACCCGCGGCGACGAGGCCGAGCAGGCGTGGACCGGCGAGTTCGACGGCTGGGCGCAGGCCAACCCGGAGCGCAAGGCGCTCTACGACCGGATCGCCGGCCGGGTGCTGCCGCAGGGCTGGACGGACGCGCTGCCGACCTTCCCCGCCGACGCCAAGGGCGTGGCCACCCGGGCCGCCTCCGGCAAGGTGCTGGAGGCGCTCGCCCCGGTGCTGCCGGAGCTGTGGGGCGGCTCGGCCGACCTGGCCGAGAGCAACAACACCACCATGAAGGGCGAGCCGTCGTTCATCCCGGCCGCCCACGCCACCAAGGACTTCCCGGGCCACGAGTACGGCCGCACGCTGCACTTCGGCATCCGTGAGCACGCCATGGGCGCGATCCTCAACGGCATCGCCCTGCACGGCGGCACCCGCCCCTACGGTGGCACCTTCCTGGTGTTCAGCGACTACATGCGCCCCTCGGTACGGCTCGCCGCCCTGATGAAGCTGCCGGTGACGTACGTCTGGACGCACGACTCGATCGGCCTCGGCGAGGACGGCCCGACCCACCAGCCGGTGGAGCACCTGACCGCGCTGCGCGCCATCCCCGGCCTGGACGTGGTCCGGCCCGCCGACGCCAACGAGACCGCCTGGGCCTGGCGGCAGGCGCTGGAGCACACCGACCGGCCGACCGCGCTGGCGCTGAGCCGGCAGCCGCTGCCGACCCTGGACCGCCAGACGTACGCAGGCGCGGAGGGCACCGCCAAGGGCGGCTACGTGCTGGCCGAGGCGTCCAACGGCAAGCCGCAGGTGATCATCGTGGGCACCGGTTCCGAGGTGCAGCTCTGCCTCACCGCCCGGGAGCGGCTGGAGGCCGACGGCACCCCCACCCGGGTCGTCTCGATGCCCTGCCAGGAGTGGTTCTACGAGCAGGACGAGGCGTACCGCGAGTCGGTGCTGCCGCGCGGGGTCAAGGCCCGGGTCAGCGTGGAGGCCGGCATCGGGATGTCCTGGCGGGGCATCGTCGGTGACCTGGGCGAGAGCGTCAGCCTGGAGCACTACGGCGCGAGCGCCCCGCACACCGTGCTGTTCGAGCAGTTCGGCTTCACCCCCGACCGGATCGTGGCCGCCGCGCACGCGGCGCTGACCCGGGTGGGCGACATCACCGGTTTCACGACCGGCAACTGAGGGGAGCGTGGACGACATGACGGACAGACTGGGTGACCTCACCGCCGCCGGAGTGGCGGTCTGGCTCGACGACCTTTCCCGGGTACGACTGAGCTCCGGCGGGCTGGACCGGCTCCGCCGCGAGCAGCACGTGGCCGGGGTGACCACCAACCCGACCATCTTCGCCAAGGCGCTCAGCGACGCCGACGAGTACAACTGGCAGCTGAAGGACCTCGCCACCCGGGGCATCGAGGTGGAAGAGGCGGTCCGGATGCTCACCACCTACGACGTGCGCTGGGCGTGCGACGTGATGCGGCCGTCGTACGACGGCAGCGACGGTGTCGACGGCCGGGTCTCCATCGAGGTCGATCCCCGGGTCGCCCACGACACCGACAGGACGGTGGCCGAGGCCAAGGCGCTGTGGTGGCTGGTGGACCGGCCCAACCTGTACATCAAGATCCCGGCGACCGAGGCGGGGCTGGCGGCGATCACCGCGACCCTGGCCGAGGGGATCAGCGTCAACGTGACGCTGATCTTCGGGCTGGACCGCTACTCCGCGGTGATGGAGGCGTTCCTGACCGGTCTGGAGCAGGCCAGGGCCAACGGGCACGACCTGTCCGCCATCGGCTCGGTGGCCTCGTTCTTCGTCTCCCGGGTCGACTCCGAGATCGACAAGCAGCTCGACAAGATCGGCTCCGAGGAGGCCAAGGCGCTGCGCGGCAAGGCGGCCGTGGCCAACGCCCAGCTCGCCTACGAGCGGTACACCGAGGTCTTCTCCTCCGCGCGCTGGCAGGCCCTGGCCGACGCCGGCGCCCACCCGCAGCGCCCGCTGTGGGCGTCGACCTCGACCAAGAACCCGGACTACCGGGACGTGATCTACGTGGAGGAGCTGATCGCCCCCGGCACCGTCAACACCATGCCGGAGTCGGTGGTCCAGGCGTACGCCGAGCACGGGGAGACCCGGGGCGACACCGTCACCGGCGCGTACGACGCCGCCCGGCAGGTCTTCGCCGACCTGGCCGCCGTCGGCATCGACATGGACTCCGTGATCGCCACCCTGGAGCGGGAGGGCGTGGAGAAGTTCGAGGCGAGCTGGAGCGAGCTGCTCGACGGCGTACGCAAGTCGCTGGCCGCCGCGGCGCAGGGCACCGGCACCCCGAACGAGGCCGCGAAGGGCAACGCCGAGGCGGCCCAGCGGGCCGGGGGGAACGCGTGACCGACGGCGTCGCCGGCGTCGCGGGGCCGGGCCGCCCCGCGACGCGCCACGTCGGCGTCACCGCGGCACCGGCGGCGACGTGAGTGACCTGCCGACCGGCCCGGCCGACACCGCCGCCGGTCCCGCGGTGCCCGGAGCGGACGTGGTCGAACCGACCGCGTCCGCTCCGGCGCCGGCTGCCCTGTACGCGCAGGGCCTCCCGGTGGCACCATCCGACCGGGACCTTTCGGCGGCCCCCGGCCGTGCTGACGGTGACCGGACGATGGCGGACGTGACGATGGACGACATGGACCAGACGGAGCGAGGAGGCGGCGTGAATCCGCTGCGCGACGCGCAGGACCGAAGGCTCCCCCGGATCCCGGAGCCGTGCGCCCTGGTGATCTTCGGAGTGACCGGTGACCTGGCGCGCAAGAAGCTGCTGCCGGCGGTTTACGACCTGGCCAACCGGGGGCTGCTGCCACCCGGTTTCGTGGTGCTGGGCTTCGCCCGTCGGGACTGGGGCGACGGCGACTTCGAGGCGCTGGCCCACGAGTCGGCGAAGAAGCACGCCCGGACCCCGTGGCGGGAGGAGGTGTGGTCCCGGCTGGCCGGCAACGTCAAGTTCGTCGGCGGCTCGTTCGACGACGACGCCGCCTTCGACAAGCTCGCGGCGACCCTGGACCAGCTGCGCGAAAGCCACGGCATCCACGGCAACGCCGCGTTCTACTTCTCCATCCCCCCGACCGCCTTCCCGGTGGTGCTCAAGCAGCTGGCCCGCACCGGCATGGCCGACAACGAGAAGTGCGGCGGCTGGCGGCGGGTGGTGGTGGAGAAGCCGTTCGGCAACGACCTGCCGTCGGCGAAGGAACTCAACGATCTGGTCGACGACGTGTTCACCCGGCAGGACGTCTTCCGGATCGACCACTACCTGGGCAAGGAGACGGTCCAGAACATCCTCGCCCTGCGCTTCGCCAACAACCTCTTCGAGCCCCTGTGGAACTCGAAGTACGTCGACTCGGTGCAGATCACCATGGCCGAGGACGTCGGCATCGGCTCCCGGGCCGGTTTCTACGACTCGGTCGGCACCGCCCGCGACGTGCTCCAGAACCACCTGCTACAGCTGCTCGCCCTGGTCGCCATGGAGGAGCCCACCAGCTTCGACGCCGACGAGATCCGGGCCGAGAAGCTGAAGGTGCTCAAGGCGATCACCCTGCCGAAGGACGTCGCCCGGGGCACCGTCCGCGGCCAGTACCTGCCCGGCTGGGTGGGCGGCGAACGGGCCGTCGGCTACCTCGACGAGGACGGCGTCCCCGGTGACTCCACCACCGAGACGTACGTCGCCGTGGAACTGGGCATCCAGAACCGCCGCTGGGCGGGGGTGCCGTTCTACATCCGGGCCGGCAAGCGGCTGCCCCGGCGGGTGACCGAGGTGGCCATCATGTTCAAGAAGGCCCCGCACCTGCCGTTCAACCCCGCCGACATGGAATCGCTGGGCAACAACCAGCTGGTCATCCGGGTGCAGCCGGACGAGGGCGTGGTGCTCAAGTTCGGTTCGAAGGTGCCCGGCACCACCATGGAGGTCCGCGACATCGCGATGGACTTCCAGTACGGCGAGGCGTTCACCGAGTCCAGCCCCGAGGCGTACGAGCGGCTCGTGCTGGACGTGCTGATCGGCGACCGGACGCTCTTCCCGGACGCCTCCGAGGTGGAACAGAGCTGGGCGGTGGTGGACCCGTTGGAACACGCCTGGGAGGGCACCAAGCCGGAGCCGTACCGTTCCGGCGAGTGGGGCCCCCGGGCCGCCGACGAGATGCTGGCCCGCGAGGGCCGCGCCTGGCGGCGGGCGTGAACGGCCACGAGGGCAGCAGGCACAGCGGGCGGACCGGGAGGCACCAGTGATCGGGCTGTGGGACACCACCGGCAACGAGGTGGTCAAGGCACTCGCCGCCGAACGGCGGAGCGCGGGCGGGGTGGCCAGCGGGATGGCGCTGACCCTGATCGTGGTGGTCGACGAGAAGCGGGTCCGGGACGCGGAGGCGGCGGCCACCATCGCCGCCGCCGCCCACCCCTGCCGGCTGCTCGTGGTCGTCCGCGCCGACGTGGAGCGGGAACGCAACCGGCTGGACGCGGAGATCGTGGTCGGCGGCCGGTTGGGGCCGTGCGAGGCGGTGGTGACCCGGATGTACGGCCGGCTCGCCCTGCACGCCGAGTCGGTGGTGATGCCGCTGCTGGTGCCGGACGTGCCGGTGGTCACCTGGTGGCACGGCGAGCCACCGGCGGAGATCGCCACCGACTTCCTCGGGGTGGTCGCCGACCGGCGGATCACCGACTGCGCGCAGGCGGTCGACCCGATCGAGGCGCTGCGGGAACGGGCCCGGGACTACGCCCCCGGCGACACCGACCTGGCCTGGACCCGGATCACCCCGTGGCGCACCCTGGTCGCCGGGGCGTTCGACACCACCGAGGCCCGGGTCACCGAGGCGACGGTGGTGGCCCCGCGCCGCGATCCGACGGCGGCGCTGATGCGGGGCTGGCTGGCCGCCCGGCTCGGCATCGAGCCGCAGTGGCAGCACACCGACGACCATCCGAGGATGCGTCAGGTGCAGCTGCGCTGCGCCAACGGCGACGAGCTGACGCTGACCAGGGACGACAGCCTGGCCACGTTCCGGCGTACCGGCCAGGACGACCGGGTGCTGCCGCTGGTACGTCGCCCGCTCGGTGACGAACTCGCCGAGGAGCTGCGCCGGCTCGACGCCGACCAGGTGTACGCCGAGGCGTTGGGCGCGGCGGCCGGCCTGTCCGGTCTGGAGCAGCGCCCGTCGCAGCGGGTGCACGTCTGGAAGGACCCGGCCACCGCGCGGCGGGCGGAGGCGGGCGTGAGCACGCACGCCGGCACCAGCGCGGCGTCCTAGACCGTAGGCCGGTGGGCGGTCCTGGCGGGCCGCGCACCGGCCGGTCGGGGCAGCGGCGGGTCGACCACCCGCCCCGGCACGACGCGCTGGTGACAGCCGGCACCCGGCGGGCCGACCGGTCCCGCCACGACGACCAGGACCGCGCGGAGCGGTCGGGAAAGGCCAAGATGAGTGAGGCGAGTGTCGCCGTACACGCCGACGCCGACCTGCTGGCGCAGGCGGTGGCGGCCCGGCTGGTGGTGAAGCTGCTCGACGCGCAGGCGGAGCGGGGGGCGGCGTCGGTCGTGCTGACCGGCGGCCGGATCGCCGCGGCGGTGCACCGGGCGGTGGTGGCCCTGCCCGCCCACGACGCGGTCGACTGGTCCCGGGTGGACGTCTGGTGGGGCGACGAGCGCTTCCTGCCGGCCGGCGACCCGGAGCGCAACGAGACGCAGGCCCGGGCCGCGCTGCTGGACCTGGTGCCGCTGGACCCGGCCCGGGTGCATCCGATGCCGGCCACCGACGGTCCCACCGGCGACGACCCGGAGGCCGGTGCCGCCGCGTACGCCGAGGAACTCGCCCGGGCGGCCCGGCCCGGTCACGCCGCGCTGCCCCACTTCGACGTGCTGATGCTGGGCGTCGGCGAGGACGGGCACGTGGCGTCGGTCTTCCCCGAGCACCCGGTGCACCACGACAGCCGGCCGGTCAGCGCGGTGCGGGGCAGCCCGAAGCCACCGCCGGTGCGGACCACCCTGACCCTGCCGTCGATCAACACCGCCGAGGAGGTCTGGCTGGTCGCCAGCGGGGCCGACAAGGCGCGGGCGGTGGGGATGGCGCTGGCCGGAGCCGGCCCCAAGCAACTGCCGGCGGCCGGGGTGCAGGGCGTCTCGCGGACCCTCTGGTTGCTCGACCGGGCGGCGGCGGCCGACGTGCCGCCCCGGCTGCGCAGCCTGCGCTGAGCCCCGGGGCGACCCGGCCGCGCTGAGCCGCAGCGACCCGGCCCTCCGGACCAGGTAGAGCCGCAGCGACCCGGCGGTGCGGGCCGGGTCAGCGCGCCCGCGCCGGCGGGGTCGTGTCCGGCCGCCGCGGCGGCGCAGCGGTCGTTCCCGACGGCGGGGCCGTAGTGGTCGTTCCCGACCGTGGGGGCGCCGGGGTCACTCCCGGCCGCGGCGACGGCGCAGCGCGGCCAGCGCCTCGTTCAGCAGCGCCTCCCCCTCCTGCGGGGTACGTCGCTCCTTCACGTACGCCAGGTGGGTCTTGTAGGGCTCGGGGCGGGTGCGTCCAGGGGGGTTCTGGGCGTCCCGACCGGCCGGCAGGCCGCAGCGCGGGCAGTCCCAGACCGCCGGCTCCTCGGCCTCCAACGCCAACCGGATCTCGGTGACGTGGTCGTTGCGGCACCAGTAGGTGACCGCGCGGCGGGGGGCCGGCTCGTGCCGTTCGGTGGGACGCTCCGGTGCCGACCCGATTCGTGAACCGCGGATGACGTTGCCACTGGCCACTGTTGCTCGCTCCTGTCGTCGGAGGGGACCCGCCGCCGGAGGCGGGCGACGGGCGACGGGACGGAGAAACAAAACTGCGCGCGGTCCGTGACGGACCGCGCGCAGATTGTACGACCTGATCGAGTCGCTCAGGCCCCGCTGTTGAGCTGGAGCCGGAGCCAGAGGCCGAGCCCGACGATGCAGGCGAACCAGACGATGCTCACCAGGACGGTGTAGCGGTCCAGGTTCTTCTCGGCCACCGACGAGCCGGCCAGGCTGGAGCTGACCCCGCCGCCGAACATGCTCGACAACCCGCCGCCCTTACCCCGGTGCAGCAGGATGAGCATGGTGAGCAGAACGCTCGTGATGACCAGCAACACGATCAACGTGTATGCGAACCAGATCGGCATGGCTGGGGTCAGTCCTCTCGTTACGATCCTCGCCCGGACAGATCGGGCACGGCGGCACCGACCGGTGGACGGGCGGAGTCAAGAATAGCGAGCGATCAGGCGACCGTGTGCTCCGGGAAGCGGCAGATCTTCGCGAACTCCTCGGCGTCGAGGCTGGCCCCGCCCACCAGCGCCCCGTCCACGTCCGGCTGGGACATGATCGATGCGACGTTGGACGACTTCACCGAGCCGCCGTAGAGGATCCGGACCTGGTCGGCGGTGCCCTGGTCGTAGGTCTCGACCAGCCGCTTGCGGACCTCCCCGCAGACCTCCTGGGCGTCCTCGGGGGTGGCCGTCTTGCCGGTGCCGATCGCCCAGACCGGCTCGTACGCGACGACGACCTGGGTGACCTGCTCGGCGGTGAGCCCCTTCAGGGCGCCGTCGAGCTGGTCGCAGCAGTGCGGCACGTGCCGCAGCTGCTCGCGGATCTCCAGGCCCTCACCGATGCAGAGGATCGGGGTCAGCCCGTTGGCCAGCGCGGCGGCCACCTTCGCGTTGACGATCGCGTCGTCCTCGTAGTGGTACTGCCGCCGCTCCGAGTGCCCGACCGTGACGTAGGTGCAGCCCAGCTTGGCCAGCATCGCCCCGGAGATGTCCCCGGTGTACGCGCCGGACTGGTACGGCGAGAGGTCCTGCCCGCCGTAGCCGATGAGCAGCTTGTCGCCGTCCACCGCGGTCTGCACGGTGCGCAGGTCGGTGAAGGGCGGCAGGACCACCGTCTCGACGGCGGTGAGCTGCTGCTCGGTGAGGCTCGCGGCCAGCTTCTGCACCAGCAGGTTGGCCTCGAGGTGGTTGAGGTTCATCTTCCAGTTGCCGGCCATCAGCGGCCGGCGGGTCACGCTCGCCATCAGTTCTCCAGGGCCGCGATGCCGGGGAGGGTCTTGCCCTCCAGGTACTCCAGGGAGGCGCCGCCACCGGTGGAGATGTGCCCGAACGACGACTCGTCCAGCCCGAGGGCCCGGACGGCCGCCGCCGAGTCACCGCCACCGACCACGGTGAACGCGTCGGTCTTGGTGATCGCCTCGGCCACACCCCGGGTGCCGTTCGCGAAGGCCGGCATCTCGAACACGCCCATCGGGCCGTTCCAGAAGACCGTCTTCGCCTGCGACAGCGCGGCGGTGAAGCCGGCCACCGTCTCCGGGCCGATGTCCAGGCCGAGCCGGTGGCTGGGGATGCCGTCGGCGGGCACCGTGTCGTGCGCGGCGTCCGGGGCGAAGGCGTCCGCGGCCACCACGTCGACCGGGAGCAGGATCTTGCCGTCGGCGCGGGCCAGGAGGTTGCCGCAGGTCTCGACCATCTCCTCCTCCAGCAGCGAGGTGCCCACCTCGTGGCCCTGGGCCTTGAGGAAGGTGAAGCACATCCCGCCGCCGATGAGCAGCCGGTCGACCTTCGGCAGCAGCGCCTCGATGACCGCCAGCTTGTCGGAGACCTTGGAACCGCCGAGCACCACCACGTACGGGCGCTCCGGCTCCCCGGTCAGCCGGGACAGCACCTCCACCTCGCGCAGCACCAGCCGGCCCGCGACGTGCGGCAGCCGGGCCGGTACGTCGTGGACACTGGCGTGCTTGCGGTGCACCGCGCCGAACGCGTCGTCCACGTACGCCTCGCCGAACGCGGCGAGCTGGTCGGCGAAGGCCCCCCGCTCGGTGTCGTCCTTGCTGGTCTCCCCCTTGTTGAAGCGGAGGTTCTCCAGCAGGGCGACCTGACCGTCGGCCAGCGCGTCCACCGTGGCGCGGGCGGACTCGCCGACGGTGTCGGTGGCGAAGTGCACCGGCGCGTCCAGCAGCTCACCGAGCCGCCCGGCGACCGGGCGGAGGCTGTACTGCGGATCCGGGGCGCCCTTCGGGCGGCCCAGGTGCGAACAGACCACGACCTTCGCCCCGGCCTGCACGAGCGCGCCCAGGGTGGGCAGGACGGCCCGGATCCGGCCGTCGTCGGTGATCTCCCCGGTCTGCTTGTCGAGCGGGACGTTCAGGTCGGCGCGCACCAGCACGCGCCGACCCGACACCCCCTCGGCGAGCAGGTCGTCGAGGTTGCGGATGCTCACAGCGAGGAACCCACCAGCTTGACCAGGTCGACGAGCCGGTTGGAGTAACCCCACTCGTTGTCGTACCAGCCGACGACCTTGACCTGGTTGCCGATGACCTTGGTCAGCGGCGCGTCGAAGATGCACGACGCCGGGTCGGTGACGATGTCCGACGAGACGATCGGGTCCTCGTTGTAGACCAGGATGCCCTTGAGCGGACCGTCCGCGGCGGCCTTGATCGCGGCGTTGACCTCGTCCACGCTGGTCTCCCGGCCGACCTCGACGGTCAGGTCGGTGGCCGAGCCGGTCGGGATCGGCACCCGCAGCGCGTAACCGTCCAGCTTGCCCTTGAGCACCGGCAGCACCAGCCCGATCGCCTTGGCGGCGCCGGTCGAGGTGGGGACGATGTTCAGCGCGGCGGCGCGGGCCCGACGCAGGTCCTTGTGCGGCGCGTCCTGGAGGTTCTGGTCCTGGGTGTACGCGTGGATCGTGGTCATCAGGCCCTTCTCGATGCCGAAGGTGTCCTGCAGGACCTTCGCCATCGGAGCCAGGCAGTTCGTGGTGCACGAGGCGTTCGAGATGATCGTGTGCTTGGCCGGGTCGTACTGGTCGTGGTTGACGCCCATGACGACCGTGACGTCCTCGTTCTTCGCCGGGGCGGAGATGATGACCTTCTTGGCCCCGCCGTCGACGTGCGCCTTGGCCTTGGTGCCGTCGGTGAAGAAACCGGTGGACTCGATGACGACGTCCGCGCCGACCTCGCCCCACGCCAGCTTCGCCGGGTCCTTTTCGGCGAACGCCTTGATGGTCTTGCCACCGACGGTGATCTCGTCGGCGGTGGCCTTGACCTCGTGCGGCAGACGACCGAGGATGCTGTCGTACTTGAGCAGGTGGGCGAGCGTCGCGTTGTCGGTCAGGTCGTTCACGGCGACGACCTCGATGTCGGCGCCGGACGCCAGCACGGCCCGGAAGAAGTTACGGCCGATGCGGCCGAAGCCGTTGATGCCAACCCGGATGGTCACAGGTCCCATCTCCTCGCGTTCTGGTCCGCCGACGTCAGAACGGGCCGGCGGAGGTGTGTGCGCCGGCCGGTGAGCCGGCCGTTGACGATTCGTCTCGGCCACCCCGCCACGGTCTGGGAGGACCTGACCGCCCGAGGCGGCGTGCACGGCGAGGAGTGCCTGTGCCGGCCCCCTTGCCGTACTTCACGACCCTATCCGAGCGTGCCCCACCATCATGCGGCGGGTGGTGACCCCGTCGGGTCGACGGCACGGCACGCCCCACCCACCCGACCCGTGGCACGTCTCCCCCGCCGGCCCGTGCCCCGCACGCGCCCGCGGGATGGCGACCCACCGTCCTATCAGACCACGAGCATGTCCGGCGTGACGGCCGCTTCGGTATCCGGGATGCCCAGGTCACGGGCGCGTTTGTCGGCGAGCGCCAGCAGCCGGCGGATCCGACCGGCGATCGCGTCCTTGGTCAACGGCGGGTCGGCCAACGCGCCCAACTCCTCCAGCGACGCCTGCCGGTGCTCCAGCCGCAGCTGACCGGCCGAGGTGAGGTGGTTCGGGGCGTCGTCGGCGAGGATCTCCAGCGCCCGGGTGACCCGGGCGGCGGCGGCCACCGCGGCCCGCGCCGAGCGACGCAGGTTGGCGTCGTCGAAGTTCGCCAGCCGGTTGGCGGTGGCCCGCACCTCGCGCCGTACCCGACGCTCCTCCCAGGCCAGCACGCTGGAGTGCGCGCCGATCCGGGTGAGCAGCGCGGCGATCGCGTCACCGTCCTTGACCACCACCCGGTCCACCCCGCGCACCTCCCGGTTCTTGGCGGTGATGCCGATCCGACGGGCCGCGCCGACCAGGGCCAACGCCGACTCGGGGCCGGGGCAGGTGATCTCCAGCGCGCTGGAGCGGCCCGGTTCGGTCAGCGAGCCGTGCGCCATGAACGCGCCCCGCCAGGCCGACACCGCGCAGCAGACGTTCGCCGCGACCACGTGCGGCGGCAGGCCGCGCACCGGTCGGCCCCGGACGTCGAGCAGGCCGGTCTGCCGGGCCAACGCCTCACCGTCCTTGACCACCCGGACGATGAAGTGGCTGCCCTTGCGCAGCCCGCCCGAGGCGAGCACGTGGATCTCGCTGGGGTAGCCGTACACCTCGGCGATCTCCCGGCGCAGCCGGCGGGCCACCGCCCCGGTATCCAGTTCCGCCTCCACCACCACCCGACCGGAGACGATGTGCAGCCCACCGGCGAAGCGCAGCAGGGCGGCCATCTCCGCCCGCCGGCAGCAGGGCTTGGGCACGTCGACCCGGCTCAGCTCGTCCTTGACCGCAGCCGTCATCGCCATTGTGCGCCCCCTCACGGACCGGTACCGGCGTGTCGCCGGTGATTACGTACGTGCTTAACGATCGGCGCCCAGGACAGGCACCAGTGCGGCAGCCAGGGCGGCCGGATCGTGACGGGGCGTACCGTCGTCGACGGCGACCGGGGCGAGGACCAACCGGGCACCCAGCGATTCTGCCGCACGCCCGACGGGTTCCGGGTCACCCACCGCCTTGGAGTCGGCCACCACGTAGTCCACGGTGAGTTGCGGAAGGTACCACCGCAGTGCGGCCAGATGGTCGGCCACCGAGAGACCCAGGGTCTCCTGCTCGGCGGCCAGGTTGAGGGTGACCAGCCGACGGGCCGGGCTGGTCACGATCGCCTCGGCCAGCCCCGGCACCAGCAGGTGCGGCAGCACGCTGGTGTACCAGCTGCCCGGCCCGAAGATCAGCCAGTCCGCCCCGTCGACGGCGGCCACCGCCTCCGGGCAGGCCACCGGGGTGTCCGGGGTGAGCCGCAGCGCCTCCACCGTGCCGGTGGTCACCGCCACCTGGTGCTGACCACGCACGGTGCGCAGCTCGTCGGGGTGGGCCGGGTCGACCCCGCGTACCTGCGCCTCGATGTCCACCGGCTGGGCGGACATCGGCAGCACCCGGCCGACCGCGCCGAGCATCGCCCCGGCGTGCGCCAGCGCGGCGACCGGATCGCCGAGCTGCTCCATCAGGCCGCAGAGCACCAGGTTGCCCACCGCGTGCCCGGCCAGCCCGTCCCGGGGTCCGCCGCTGAACCGGTGCTGGAACAGCCCGGCGCTGCGCCGGGTCGCCGGATGGTCGCCGGCCAGCGCGACCAGCGCCTGCCGCAGGTCACCCGGGGGCAGGCCGCCGCGTTCGGCCCGCAGCCGGCCGCTGGAACCGCCGTCGTCGCCGACGGTGACCACGGCGGTGATGTCCAGGTCCAGTTCCCCGGCGCAGTGCCGCAGTGCCCGCAGCGAGGCGGACAGGCCGTGCCCGCCGCCGAAGGCGACCACCGACGTGGCCGTCATTCCCGCCCCAGGTCCCGGTGCTGCGCGTTGGCGGCCAGCCCCGACTGGCGCAGCCGCTCGGCCAACTCCTCGGCGATCGCCACGCTGCGGTGCTTGCCGCCGGTGCAGCCGACGGCCACCGTCAGGTAGCGCTTGCCCTCCCGCTCGAACCCGGCGGTGGTGGCGTTGACCAGATCGGCGTACGAGGCGACGAAGGTGTCCGCGCCCTCCTGCCCCAGCACGTACGCGCTGACCGCCGGCTCCCGGCCGGTGTGCTCCCGCAGCTCCGGCACCCAGTACGGATTCGGCAGGAACCGGGCGTCGAGCACGAAATCGGCGTCCGGCGGCAGGCCGTACTTGAAGCCGAAGGAGAGCACGGTGAGCCGCAGCCGCCGGGCATCCTCGCCGCCGAACAGCTCCTCGACCCGGCGGCGGAGCTGGTTGACGTTGAGGTGGCTGGTGTCGATGATCACATCGGCCTGGTCCCGCGCCTCCTCCAGCAGGGCGCGCTCGACGGCGATACCGTCGGCCAGTCGCCCCTCGCCCTGCAACGGATGCGACCGGCGGACACTCTCGAACCGCCTGATCAGCACCTCGTCGTCGGCGTCGACGAAGACCACCCGGGGCGAGAAGCCGCGGTCCTTCAGCTCCCGGATCGCCCCGGCCAGGTCGGTGGAGAAGGCCCGCGACCGCACGTCCAGCACCATCGCGGTACGCCGGGCCGCGCCGCCGGCCTTCATCGCCAGCTCGGCCATGTCCAGCATCAGCGCCTGCGGCAGGTTGTCCACCACGTAGTAGCCGACGTTCTCCAGCGCGCGGGCCACCGTGCTGCGGCCACCGCCGGACAGGCCGGTCACCACCACCAGCGTGGTGTCCGACTCCGCCGTGCCGCCCTCGACGTACCCGCCGGCTGTCCGCGCCTCGCTCACCGCTGTTACCCCCGAGTACGTCGCGCCGCGCCCCGGTGGACCGGCCGCGTATGGTCAGTCGACGACTCTATCCCGGCGGGCGGCGTCGATCCCCGCACGGCCGGTGGCGGGTCGCCCGGCGGCGTGTTCCGGCAGGCGGGTCCTGCCGGACGACGGGACCGTGCCCCGCGACGGACCGGATGCCCCACGTCGGACCGGATGCCCGGCGACGGCATCGGGCACCCGCCGACGGAACGTGCCAGGCACGGGACCGGTGCCCGGCGGACCGCACCGGGCGCCGACGGGTCCGCGCCCCGCGACGGGGGTCGGGTGCTGACGGACGGCACCGACCGCCCGCCCACGGGACCGGGTCCGGCGACGGGACCGGGACCGGCGCTCGCCACCCGACTCCCCCGATCGCCGCAGGTCTACGGGGGCGGGCCGCGCCAGGAATCCGAACAGCATCCAGAGCATCGTTCGACACTGAGTGGTATGCCTACCTGTCATATTCATGACGCACAGGCATACGACTCCATGGGGAGATGGTCCCCGCCCGACGCCGATGACGGCGGCCGGCACGGGCCCGGCACGACGAGGCGGCCGGCACGGCACAAGGCCGGCACGACACAAAGCCGGCACGACCCAAGGCCGGCACGACACAAAGCCGGCACGGCACAAAGCCGGCACGACGAGGCGGTCGAGACAGCGGGAGCTGCCCGGACGGGTGCCACCGCCCGACGACACCGAGGATGGCAGCCGGTAGCGACGGCACGACGGCACGACGGCACGACGGAGAAGCGTCACCGTCCGGCCACGAGGAGGCAACCGGTACGCCCGGTGGCGGCACGGTCGTTCTAGCTGCCGTCCATGTCGGCGGTGGTGTGGGGGGCGGCCTGGCTGGCCTGTGCCCGCAGCCTGCTCTCCCACGCCGGATCCGTGGCCGCCCACTCGGCGACCAGCGCCGCCAGCCTGCGGGCCGGCAGCGCACGCGCCAGGTCGGCCAGCTCGGCGATCCGGGGATCGACCTCCGCCCACGACGGCGGGGTGGCCGCCGAGGACCACGGGAAGCCGTCGGCCAGGGCGGCGGCGGTGAGGGCCACCGCGTGCGGACACAGGTCGGCACCGGCGGCGCAGTCACACTCGACGGTGAAGCCGTCCGCGGTGACCCCCACCCAGACCTCGTACGGGGGTTGTCCCACCTCGCGGACCAGCCCGCACGCCCCGCCGCCGAGCGGGTGGACCTCCGCCGGCTCGCCGGCGACCGTCAGCCTGTCCGCCGCTACGCAGACGTCGGCTCCGGCCGCCTCCCGGAGCGCCTCGATGTCGATGCTCACCGCCATCGGGACATCCAACCGCACCGGATCGATCCCGGTAACGTCAGGGGCGGTGCGCCGTCCCCACCACGTCAGCCGCCGGACCGCGCGGCCCACGACGGGCGACGCGACAGCCCCGGGTGAGGGCGGCCGGACGAGCGCCACGAATGCGGGAAGCTCGACCGGCGGCAGGGACAGAACAGCGGCGGGGCACCACAGCAGCGGAGGCCGGGGCAGAGCGGACCGGCAGCAGGGGGCGTCGTGGAGGGCGTTGTCGGGGCGGGCCCGTAGACTCCCCGGATGGCCTCCCTCACCGAGCTGCGCGCCTCCGACGCCCTCGACGTGCTCCGCCGGGTCTTCGGCTACGACGCCTTCCGGGGCTTCCAGCAGGAGGTCATCGACCACGTGGTGGCCGGCGGGGACGCCCTGGTGCTGATGCCCACCGGTGGTGGCAAGTCGCTGTGCTACCAGGTCCCCGCCCTGGTCCGCGACGGCGTCGCGGTGGTGGTCTCCCCGCTGATCGCCCTCATGCAGGATCAGGTCGACGCGCTGACGGCGGTCGGCGTCCGCGCCGGCTTCCTCAACTCCACCCAGGACTACGCCGCCCGGCGCGCTGTCGAGCAGGCGTTCGTCGCCGGTGAGCTGGATCTGCTCTACCTGGCCCCCGAAGCGTTGGGCACCCGGGGCGTGCAGCAGTTGCTCGACCGGGGCCGGATCGGTCTGTTCGCCATCGACGAGGCGCACTGCGTGTCCCAGTGGGGGCACGACTTCCGCCCCGACTACCTCGCCCTGTCGATGCTGCACGAGCGGTGGCCGGCGGTGCCCCGGATCGCGTTGACCGCGACCGCCACCAGCGCCACCCGGGCCGAGATCGCCACCCGGCTCCAGCTCACCGGGGCGAAGCACTTCGTGGCGAGCTTCGACCGGCCCAACATCCAGTACCGGATCGTGCCCAAGAAGGAGCCGCGCAAGCAGTTGCTGACCCTGCTGCGCGACGAGCACCCGGGCGACGCCGGTATCGTCTACTGCCTGTCCCGGGCCTCGGTGGACAAGACGGCCGAGTTCCTGGTCGTCAACGGGATCGCCGCGCTGCCGTACCACGCCGGCCTGGACGCGGGCACCCGCGCCGCCAACCAGCAGCGGTTCCTGCGCGAGGACGGCCTGGTCATGGTGGCCACGATCGCCTTCGGGATGGGCATCGACAAGCCGGACGTCCGGTTCGTGGCCCACCTCGACCTGCCCAAGTCGGTGGAGGGCTACTACCAGGAGACCGGCCGGGCCGGCCGGGACGGGCTGCCGTCGACCGCCTGGCTCGCCTACGGCCTCCAGGACGTGGTGCAGCAACGCAAGATGATCGAGACGTCGGACGGCGACCTGGCCCACCGGCGTAACCTCGCCACCCACCTGGACGCCATGCTGGCGCTCTGCGAGACGGTCCGCTGCCGCCGGGTGCAGCTGCTCGAGTACTTCGGCCAGTCCGGCACCACCGACTGTGGCAACTGCGACACCTGCCTGACCCCGCCGGAGACCTGGGACGGCACGGTGGCCGCGCAGAAGCTGCTCTCCACCGTCTACCGGCTCGACCGGGAACGCAACCAGCGCTTCGGCGCCGGGCACTGCGTCGACATCCTGCTCGGCAAGCAGAACGACAAGATCAGCCAGTACGGCCACGACGCGTTGAGCACCTTCGGCATCGGCACCGAGCTGCGCGAGGCGGAGTGGCGCGGGGTGGTCCGCCAGCTGCTCGCCGAGGGGCTGTTGGCGGTCGAGGGCGACTACGGCACGCTGGCGCTCACCGAGGCCAGCACGGAGGTGCTGGCCCGCCGCCGCACGGTGACCATGCGCCGGGAGCCGGAGAAGGTCGCCCCGACCCGGTCGGCGAAGCCACGCGGCGCGGCCACCGTGGTCGCCGAGCTGTCCCCGGCGGCCGGGTCGCTGTTCGAGCGGTTGCGGGCGTGGCGGGGGACCACCGCCAAGGAACAGGGCGTGCCGGCGTACGTGATCTTCCACGACGCGACGTTGCGGCAGATCGCCACCGACGCCCCCGCCTCGCTGGCCGAGCTGTCGAGGATCAGCGGTGTCGGTGAGAACAAGCTGGCCAAGTACGGCGAGTCCATCCTCGCCGTCCTCGCCGACCAGCCCTGACCAAACCCCACCCTGCGACCCCGCTTCCCGCCCAGCCCAAGCCCCGCCTCGCCCCGCCCCGCCTCGCGTCGCCCAGCCCCGCCTCGCCCAGCCCCGCCCCGCCTCGCCCCGCCCAGTCCCGCCTCGCGTCGCCCCGCCTCGCGTCGCCCAGCCCCGCCCTGCCCAGTCCCGCCTCGCCCCGCCTAGTCCCGCCCCGCCCAGTCCCGCCTCGCCCCGCCCAGCCCCGCCTCGCCGGCCCTACGTCTCACCTCGGCACGATGATCCTCTACGTCTGAGCGACTCGACGCGCCGGGAATCGTGCCGCCCAGACGTAGAGGATCATGGCGGCTCCGGGATCTCGAACCCGACGCCGCCTGAGTGTGGTCAGGCCACCGTCGCGCCCCATGCTCGTTGCTTCACTCAGCGGGCCGGGCCAATCCAGGCCGAACAGAAGCCAGGCCGAACAGAAGCCCGGCAGGGCAGCAGCCAGGCCGAACAGAAGCCAGGCAGGGCAGAAGCCAGGCAGGGCGGAGGGTCAGTCAGCAGGGGCCGGGGCGGGGGCGGTGTCGCCGTCGAGGGCGGCGAGGATCGCCTCGGCGGTACGGCGGCCCACCCCGGGCACCTCGACGATCTCCTCCACGGTGGCCGCGGAAAGCCGCTTGAGCGAGCCGAAGTGTTGCAGCAGCGCCTTGCGGCGCACCTCGCCCAGCCCGGGGACGGCGTCCAGGGCCGATTCGGTCATCCGCTTGGAGCGGCGCTGCCGGTGGAAGGTGATGGCGAACCGGTGCGCCTCGTCGCGGACCCGTTGCAGCAGGTAGAGCCCTTCGGAGGTGCGCGGCAGGATGACCGGGTACTCGTCGTCGGGGAGCCAGACCTCCTCCAGCCGCTTGGCCAGCCCGCACAGCGCCACGTCGTCGATGCCCAGCTCGGCCAGCGCCTGGGCGGCCGCCGCCACCTGCGGGGCCCCGCCGTCGACCACCACCAGCTGCGGTGGGTACGCGAACCTGCGCGGCCGACCGGTGGTGGGGTCGATGCCAGGGCGGTCCGGGTCGGCGGCGGTCTCCTCGCCCAGCTCGCCGGTCTCGGCGCGGGCGTCGAGGTAGCGGGCGAAGCGGCGACGCAGCACCTCGGACATCGCCGACAGGTCGTCGGTGGCGCCCCGGACGATGAACCGGCGGTACTCGCTCTTGCGGGGCAGCCCGTCCTCGAAGACGACCATGCTGGCCACCACGTCGGTGCCCTGGATCTGGGAGACGTCGAAGCACTCGATGCGCAGCGGCGAGGTGCGCATGCCGAGCGCCTCGCTGATCTCGTCGAGCGCCTTGCCCCGGGTGGTGAGGTCGCCGGCCCGCTTGAGCTTGTGCCGGGCCAGCGCGTCCTTCGCGTTACGCCCCACCGTCTCCAGCAGGGTCTTCTTGTCGCCGCGCTGGGGCACCCGCAGCGACACCCGGCTGCCCCGGCGGGCGCTGAGCCAGTCGGCGAGCGCCTCGGCGTCGCCCGGCAGCTCGGGCACCAGCAGCTCCCGGGGGACGTCCGCCTCGCCCTGCTCACCGCCGTAGACCTGGGTGCAGAAGTGGTGCACCAGGTCGCCGGTGGTCAGCTCCTCGGTCTTCTCCACCACCCAGCCGCGCTGGCCGCGTACCCGGCCGTCGCGGACGTGGAAGACCTGCACGGCGGCTTCGAGGGGGTCGTCGGCGAAGGCGACCACGTCGGCGTCGGTGCCGTCGCCGAGCACCACCGTCTGCTTCTCCATGGCCCGCCGCAGGGCGGCCACGTCGTCGCGGAGCCGGGCCGCCCGCTCGAACTCCAACTGCTCGCTGGCCTCGGTCATCTCGCGTTCGAGCCGACGCACCATGGTGTCGGTGCGGCCGGCCATGAACTCGCAGAAGTTGTCGACGATCGCCCGGTGCGCGTCGGCGGAGACGGTGCCCACGCAGGGTGCGGAGCACTTGCCGATGTAGCCGAGCAGGCAGGGTCGGCCGACCTGCCCGGCCCGCTTGAACACCCCGGCGGAACAGGTGCGGGCGGGGAAGACCCGCAGCAGCAGGTCGAGCGTCTCGCGGATCGCCCAGGCGTGCGAGTACGGTCCGAAGTACCGCACGCCCTTACGCTTCGCGCCCCGCATGACCTGCAGCCGCGGGTATTCCTCGTCGAGGGTGACCGCGAGGTACGGGTACGACTTGTCGTCGCGGTACCGGACGTTGAACCGGGGGTCGTACTGCTTGATCCAGGTGAACTCCTGCTGGAGGGCGTCGACCTCGGTGGCGACGGTCATCCAGTCGACCGACTCGGCGGTGGTGACCATCTGCCGGGTCCGCTCGTGCAGACCCAGCAGATCGCCGAAGTAGGAGTTGAGTCGGGCGCGCAGGTTCTTGGCCTTGCCGACGTAGATCACCCGCCCGGTGCCGTCTCGGAACCGGTAGACCCCGGGGGACTCGGGGATCGTGCCGGACGCGGGGCGGTAGGTCGAGGGATCAGCCACGGCACCGAGACTAACCGTTACCGCTGACACTCCAGATCACGCCGAGCTGGTCGACCTCGCTACCGCTGCGGCCGAAGAATCCGGCCAGCCGACCGCCCTCGGGCGCGGTGAGGGTGACCGCCGCCGCGGTGGGCGTACCGGCGGTCAGGCTGCGGCCCTGGTCGGTGGTGAGCCGGGCCGAGAAGATCCGGGTCCGGCCGTCCTTCTGGCCCTGGGTGAGGGTGACCTGGGTGATCCGTTCGCCGGGAGCCAGGGTGAGGCTGCTCTCCGTCCCGCCGGTGCCGCCGTGGCGCAGTTGGCCGCCGTCGGCGAGGTCCACCCCGACGGCGTCGAGGCGGGAGCCGCCGCGCAGGGTGACCCGGGTGACCGCCGGGCCGACCCGGTCGGCGTCGGTGAACGGCGTGCCGTGCGGGCCGCCCCAAGTGTCGCTGGCCCGCAGGTCGGGGGCGAGGGTCCAGTCGAACCAGGCGGCGTGCGGGTAGTGGTCGGACAGCGGACCGCCGGTCGGGGTGAGGAACCGGGCGTGCTCGTTGTGGTAGCGGTCCAGGTTGAGCCGGACCAGCCGGTTGCCCCGGTAGAGGATCTTGTCGACCACCTCGCAGGCGTCCGTCACGTTGGCCTCGTCGCAGACCAGCGCCGGGTCGCCGGCGGCCGGCGGCTGGCCGGCCCGTTCCTGCTGCACCCAGACGTCGGTGAGGCCGTTGGCCGCCACCAGGTCACGGATGTTGTCGCCGGTACGGGTGTAGCGGACGTTCAGGTCACCCATCAGCACCACCGCGTTGCCGGCCGAGTTGGCGGTGACGTACGCGGAGAGCTGGCTGATGTTGGAGCGCCGGGCGGCCAGGTCGGCGTCGGTGCTGCCGGCGTTGGGGTGGGCGTTGTAGAAATCGACGTAGACGCCCTCGGCCAGCCGGATGCGGCTGGCGGTGAAGCCCTTCGGGGTGAGGCAGTCGGTGCCGTTGCAGGAGTTCCACTTCACCCGGGCGAAGTCGCTGTACGGGTAGTTCGACAGCGTGTTGAGGCCGCTGCCGAACGGCACGCCCCCGCTGGTCGGGGTCCGGTACGGGTGCCGGTCGGTGGCGTACAGGTCGGCGTGGTAGTTGAAGTCCTCCTGGACGTGCACGATGTCGTACCCGCCGAGCCGTTCGCCGATCGGCCGGGTGTTGGTCGCCGGGTCGCCGCCGGAGATGATGTCCGGCAGGCCGGCGACGTTGTAGGTGAGCACGGAGAAGGCGCCCGAGGTGGGGGCGGCAACGGTCCCGGCGGGGGCGGGGGCGGCCGACGCGGCGGCCGGCCCGGACGGGGTGAGCGCGACCGCGAGCAGCGTCGCGGACGCGAGCAGACGGACGACCTTCATCGACGATCCAATCTGAGCGGGGGATCGAAGGCTATCCACGCGCACCGACCGGCTCGGTAGCACCCGGCGAAGATCCGGCAGCCGCGCGATGGACGTCTTCCGATATCGACCAACGGAGATTACCATCCGGTAACCGAATGTTATTCATATAAAGATCCCCATCCTCATCGGAGGATCACCATGCCCCGTCCCCCCACCGTCCGCCGTCTGCTCGCCGGTCTGACCGCCGGCATCAGCGTCGCCGCCCTGCTCACCGCGACGCCCACCACCCCGGCCGAGGCCGCCGCGCCGCGCACCGCGTTCGCCCCCGAGGACTACTGCCTCGGCGAGTGCGGCGACATCCTGCCGCCCGGCCAGAACGGCAACGCCACCCTGGTCGAGGTGCTCGGCAACCAGACCCTCGGCACCCTGCCCCGGCACTCCGCCGACCAGCTCGGCCGCTACGCCGACCTGGTCTACGGCTACGCCGGGCTGCGCGAGGAACAGATCGGCTCGTTCTTCAACGACGCCTCCTTCGGCGTCCCGCAGGGGCAGGTCGAACGCGACTACTCGCCCCGCGCCGACGTCCGCATCCTGCGGGACCGGGCGACCGGCGTCCCGCACGTCACCGGCACCACCCGGGGCGGCACCATGTACGGCGCGGGGTACGCCGGGGCCGAGGACCGGCTGTTCACCATGGACCTGCTGCGGCACGTCGGCCGGGGCACCCTCACCTCGTTCGCCGGCGGCGCCCCCGGCAACCGGGCGCTGGAGCAGAGCGTCTGGCGCAACTCGCCGTACACCGAGGCGGACCTCCAGGCCCAGGTCGAGGCGCTGCGCACCAAGGGTCCGCGCGGCCAGCAGCTCTACGCCGACGTGCAGGAGTACATCGCCGGCATCAACGCCTACATCGGCGTCTGCATGGGCGCCCGCAACTGCCCCGGCGAGTACGTGCTCACCGGCCGCCTGGACGCGGTCACCAACGCCGGTGGCCCGGAGCCGTTCCAGCTCACCGACCTGATCGCCATCGCCGGCGTGGTGGGCGGGCTGTTCGGCGGCGGGGGTGGCACCGAGATGCAGTCCGCGCTGGTCCGCATCGCCGCCCGCGCGAAGTACGGCACCACCGAGGGCGACAAGGTGTGGACGGCGTTCCGCAACCAGAACGACCCGGAGACCGTGCTGACCCTGCACGACGGGCAGAGCTTCCCGTACGGCGACGCCTCCCCGGACGCGGCGAGCGTGGTGCTGCCCGACGCCGGCTCGGCCCGGGTCGAGCCGATCTTCACCGACCCGACCGGCTCCGCCGGCAGCACCGCCGCCCCGGCCCGTACCACCGGCACCAGCGCGTCCGGTGAGCTGGCCGCCGCGCTGTCCGGGCTGACCATCAGCCCGGCACACCGGGGGATGTCCAACGCGGCGGTGGTCTCGGCCGAGAACTCCGCCACCGGGCACCCGGTCGCGGTCTTCGGCCCGCAGACCGGCTACTTCTCCCCGCAACTGCTGATGGTGCAGGAGTTGCAGGGCCCGGGGATCAGCGCCCGGGGGGCCGCGTTCGCCGGTCTCAACCTCTACGTGCTGCTCGGCCGGGGCCAGGACTACGCGTGGAGCGCCACCTCGTCGATCCACGACATCACCGACAGCTACGCGGTGCCGCTGTGCACCACCGACGGCAGCACCCCGACCCTGGCCGCCGACCACTACCTCTACCGGGGACAGTGCCTGGCGATGGAGCAGCTCGCCCACGTCAACAAGTGGACGCCGACCCTCGCCGACGGCACCGCCAAGGGGTCGTACAAGCTGGTGGCCTGGCGGACGAAGCTCGGCCTGGTCGCCTGGCGGGGCACGGTGGGCGGCAGACCGCACGCGTTCACCCAGCTCCGCTCCACCTACCGGCACGAGGCCGACTCGGCGATCGGCTTCCAGATGTTCAACGATCCGGAGCAGATGGGCTCGGCCGACGCCTTCGTCGCCTCGGCCAACAACGTCGAGTACGCCTTCAACTGGTTCTACGTCAACTCCACCGAGTCGGCGTACTTCAACTCCGGGCTGAACCCGGTGCGGGCCGCCGGGTCAAACCCGAACCTGCCGATGAAGGCCGAGCCCGCCTACGAGTGGCAGGGCTTCGACCCGGCGACGAACACCGCCAGCTACGCCCCGCTGGCCGCCCACCCCCGGTCGGTCGACCAGGACTACTACGTCAGCTGGAACAACAAGCAGGCCAAGGACTTCGGCGGCGCGGACGGCAACTACAGCTTCGGCGCGGTGCACCGGGCCGACCTGCTGGACCGCCCGCTCAAGGCGGGCCTGGCGGCTGGCCGGAAGTTCGACCGGGGCTCGCTGACCGCGCTGGTCGAGCAGGCTGGCGTGACCGACCTGCGCGGGGCCGAGGTGCTCGACGAGCTGATCCGGGTGCTGGAGAGCCAGCCCGTCACCGACGCCACGCTGGCCACCGAGATCAGCCGGCTCAGGGCGTGGCGGCAGGACGGCGCGCTGCGGGTGGAGACGGCGAAGGGGTCGAAGGTCTACCGGCACGCCGACGCGATCCGCACCTTCGACGCCTGGTGGCCGCTGCTGGTCCGGGGGATGTTCCGCGACCAGCTCGGCCCGGACCTCTACCAGTCGCTGATCAACGCGATCCAGATCAACGAATCCCCCTCCGGGCACCAGCAGGGCGACAGGTCCAACCTGCCGACCTCGGCCAACGAGGCCCAGGCGCACAAGGGCTCGTCCTTCCAGTACGGCTGGTGGGGCTACGTCGACAAGGACCTGCGCGCGGTGCTCGGCGACCCGGTGCGCGGCGGGTTGGGCCGGGGCTACTGCGGGGCCGGGAACCTGGCCGGTTGCCGGCAGGTGCTGCTGGACACGTTGCGCACGGCGGCCGCCACCCCGGCGGCGCAGGTGTACCCCGGCGACGCGAGCTGTGCCGCCGGTGACCAGTGGTGCGCGGACGCGATCATCCAGTCGCCGCTGGGCGGGATCAAGCACGCCACCATCGCCTGGCAGAACCGGCCCACCTTCCAGCAGGTGGTCTCGTTCCCGTCCCGGCGGGGCGACGACCTGACCAACCTGGCCGCCGGTCGGCCGGTCAGCGCGTCCGGCAGCGAGCTGTTCTTCGGGGCGGCCAAGGCCGTCGACTCCGACCTGGGCACCCGCTGGGCGAGCAGCTGGGCGGACGACCAGTGGCTCACCGTCGACCTCGGGTCGGCCCGTCAGGTGGGCCGGGTGACCCTGGCCTGGGAGTCGGCGTACGCCCGGTCGTACCGGATCGAGGTGTCGAACGACGGGTCGACGTGGCGGACGGTCTGGTCGACCACGGCCGGCGACGGCGGCACCGACGTGGCGGCCTTCCCCACCACGACCGCCCGGTACGTCCGGATGCACGGGGTGACCCGGGCCACCTCGTACGGCTATTCCCTCTGGGAGATGGCGGTGTACGCGCACTGAGCCCGACGGTGCGGTCGGCGCGGCGGGTCACCCCCGCCGCGCCGGCCGGCACCGGTCAGGCCAGCACGATCTGGTCGCCCTCGACCTTGATCTGCTTGGCGGCCAGCGGGGTGGTCGCCGGGCCGCTCTTCGCCGCGCCGTCGGTGATGGCGAACGTGCTGTTGTGGCAGGTGCAGTTGATCGTCCCGCCGTCGACGTTCGACACCGGGCAGCCCTGGTGGGTGCAGATCGGGTCGAACGCCTTGAACTGCCCCGCCGTCGGCTGGGTGATCACCACTCCCTGCGCGGCGTAGACCTGGCCGCCACCGACCGGGATGTCCGCGGTCTTGGCGACGACCGTGCCCGGCCCACCACCGGCGTTGCTCGCGGCCGGCGCACCGCTGCTGGCCGTGCTGGTCGGTTCGTCACCGGAATCGTCGCCGCAGGCGGTCAGGAGCACCGACGCCCCCACCGCACCCGCCCCGGCCAGCAGGGCGCGTCGGGTCTGCTTCCCGACCCCGGTCAGCGCCTGATCGTCGTTCATCTCCGGCCCTTCTCTCCACTGCCGTTATGAAAATCGTCGGCCCTCGCGGCCGCACCTGAGCACACGCACCGGTGTCCCGGCGGTTCACCCCCGCCCGCCGGCACCCGTCGGACGGCTGACGATAGCGGACGGCTGCACGGCCCGGGGACCGGCAATCCGATCCCCGGGGCCGGGCCGCCGTCGACTCAGCGCGCCCCGGCCGGCACCTTGCGGGTACGCGCCTTCGGTGGCGTGCCGTTGGCCCTGGCCGCCCGGGTCGACGCCGCCTTGGCGCCCCGGGCCTCCCCGTCGAGCTTGAGCACCGACCGCAGGAACTGGCCGGTGTGGCTCTCGGCGACCTCGGCGACCTCCTCCGGGGTGCCGGTGGCCAGCACGGTACCGCCCCGGTGACCGCCCTCCGGACCCATGTCGATCAGCCAGTCGGCCGTCTTGATCACGTCGAGGTTGTGCTCGATGGTGATCACCGTGTTGCCCTTGTCAACCAGGCCCTCCAGCACCATCAGCAGCTTGCGGATGTCCTCGAAGTGCAGGCCGGTGGTGGGCTCGTCGAGCACGTAGACCGTCCGGCCGGTGGACCGCTTCTGCAACTCGGCGGCCAGCTTGACCCGCTGCGCCTCACCGCCGGAGAGCGTCGGCGCGGACTGGCCCAGCCGTACGTAGCCCAGACCCACGTCGTTGAGCGTCCGCAGGTGCCGGTGGATCGCCGGGATGGCGGAGAAGAACTCGGTCGCCTCCTCGATCGGCATCTCCAGCACGTCGGAGACGGTCTTGCCCTTGTAGTGCACCTCCAGGGTCTCCCGGTTGTACCGGGCGCCCTTGCACACCTCGCACGGGACGTAGACGTCCGGTAGGAAGTTCATCTCGATCTTGATGGTGCCGTCGCCGGAACACGCCTCGCAGCGGCCACCCTTGACGTTGAACGAGAACCGGCCCGGCCCGTACCCCCGGACCTTGGCCTCGGTGGTCTCGGCGAACAGCTTGCGGACGTGGTCCCAGACCCCGGTGTAGGTGGCCGGGTTGGAACGCGGAGTCCGGCCGATCGGCGACTGGTCGACACCGACCACCTTGTCGACGTACTCCAGCCCGGAGACCCGGGTGTGCCGGCCGGGCACCAGCCGGGCACCGTTGATCTGGTTGGCCAGCACCGCGTACAGGATGTCGTTGACCAGCGTCGACTTGCCCGAGCCGGAGACGCCGGTGACCGCGATGAGCTGGCCGAGCGGGAACGGCACGGTCAGGTTGCGCAGGTTGTGCTCGCGCGCCCCGTGCACCACCAGCTCCCGCTCCGGCGTCTGCGGCCGACGTCGCTTCGGCGTAGGGATCTCCCGCCGACCCGACAGGTACGCCCCGGTCACCGAATCGGGATTGTCCAGCAGCGCCGGCACCGAGCCGCTGTGCACGATCCGGCCGCCGTGCTCGCCCGCGCCGGGGCCGATGTCGACGATCCAGTCGGCGACCCGGATGGTGTCCTCGTCGTGCTCGACCACGATCAGCGTGTTGCCCAGGCCGCGCAGCCGCAGCAGGGTCTCGATCAGCCGGTGGTTGTCCCGCTGGTGCAGGCCGATGGACGGCTCGTCGAGCACGTAGAGCACGCCGACCAGGCCGGACCCGATCTGGGTGGCCAGCCGGATACGCTGCGCCTCGCCACCGGACAGGGTGCCGGCCGCCCGGTCCAGGGAGAGGTAGTCCAGGCCGACATCGAGCAGGAACCGCAACCGGGCGTTGATCTCCTTGAGCACCCGCTCGGCGATCATCTTCTGCCGGTCGGTCAGCGCGATGCCGGCGAGCAGGTCGGCCGCCTCGCCGACCGACAGGTTGCAGACCTCGGCGATGCTCTTGCCGGCGATGGTGACCGCCAGCACCTCCGGCTTGAGCCGGGTGCCGCCGCAGGCCGCGCAGGGCACGTCGCGCATGTAGCCCTCGTACTTGTCCCGCGACCACTCGCTCTCGGTGTCGGTGTGCCGGCGCTCGATCCACTGCACCACACCCTCGAAGCCGGTGTAGTAGGACCGTTCCCGGCCGAACTTGTTGCGGTAACGCACATGCACCTGGTCGTCGGAGCCGTGCAGGATCGTCTTCTGCGCCCGCGACGGCAGCGCCCGCCAGGGGGTGTCGACGTCGAAGTGCTGGCTCTCGCCCAGCGCCTCCAGCAGCCGCAGGAAGTACTCCAGGTTGTGCCCGGTGGACCAGGGCTGCAACGCGCCCTCGCGCAGGGTGCGCTCGGGGTCGGGGACGACCAGCTCCGGGTCGACCTCCTTCTTGGTGCCCAGGCCGGTGCACTCCGGGCAGGCACCGTAGGGCGCGTTGAACGAGAAGACCCGGGGTTCCAGGTCCTCGATCGCCAACGGGTGGTCGTTCGGGCAGGCCAGGTGCTCGGAGTAGCGGCGCTCCCGGGCCGGGTCGTCCTCGGGCAGGTCGACGAAGTCGAGCAGCACCAGGCCGTCGGAGAGACCGAGCGCGGCCTCCACCGAGTCGGTCAGCCGCTGCTTGGCGCCGGGCTTGACGCTGAGCCGGTCGATCACCACCTCGATGGTGTGCTTCTCCTGCTTCTTGAGCTTCGGCGGCTCGGTCAACGGATGCACCACCCCGTCGACCCGGGCGCGGGCGTAGCCCTTGGCCTGGAGTTCGGCGAAGAGGTCGACGTACTCGCCCTTGCGGCCCCGGACCACCGGGGCGAGCACCATGAACCTGGTCCCCTCGGCCATCGCCAGGACCCGGTCGACGATCTGCTGCGGGCTCTGCCGGGAGATCCGCTCGCCGCAGACCGGGCAGTGCGGTTCGCCGATCCGGGCGAAGAGCAGCCGCAGGTAGTCGTAGACCTCGGTGATGGTGCCGACGGTGGAACGCGGGTTGCGCGAGGTCGACTTCTGGTCGATGGAGACGGCCGGGCTCAACCCCTCGATGAAGTCGACGTCCGGCTTGTCCATCTGGCCGAGGAACTGCCGCGCGTACGACGACAGCGACTCCACGTAACGGCGCTGCCCCTCGGCGAAGATGGTGTCGAAGGCCAGGCTCGACTTGCCGGAGCCGGAGAGCCCGGTGAAGACGATGAGCGCGTCCCGGGGCAGGTCGAGACTGACGTCACGCAGGTTGTGCTCGCGCGCGCCACGGATGATCAGACGGTCGGCCACGGTGCGGATGCTCCCGGAAGAGAAATATGAGGCGGATCTGTCCGCTCCGAGGGAAATCTGAGCGGTTTTGCGGGCGCAGAAGGAACGCCTGGGCAACTCTAGCCCCGGGGTACGACAACTTCTCTCGCCCGCATGTTCCGCCCGCTCGCCCCGGTCGGTCACCCCACCGCCCACCGCCCGCCCGACCCGATCGGCACCGCCCGCCCGACCCGATCGGCACCGCTTGACCCGACCCGCCCCCGCCAGCCCCGGGTGCCGACCCGCCCCGAGCCGGATCGGTACCGGGGGCGGGACCGGGACCGGTCAGAATCCGCCCGGCCGCGGTGGCGTCACCGGGCGGGAGGGCCGTCGCCGGCCACCCCGCCACCCACCCCGCCGCTCGGCGGCCAGCCTGCTCTGCCGGCGACCACTCTCGAACGCCACCTCCCGCTGGAGGCGACGCCAGCTCTCCCAGCGCCGGGCCGGCAGTTCCCCGCTCTCCAGCGCCTCGCGCACCGCGCAGGCCGGCTCGGCGGTGTGCCCGCAGTCGGCGTACCGGCAGCCCGCCGCCAGCTCGGCGATGTCCAGGAACGCCCGGTCCAGCCCGGCGTGCCCGTCCAGCAGGCCCACCGCCCGGACCCCGGGGGTGTCCAGCACCGCACCGCCGCCGGGCACCGGGACCAGCGCCCGCCAGGTGGTGGTGTGCCGGCCCTTGCCGTCGGAACGCCGGATCGCCTGGGTCGCCATCACGTCCGCGCCCACCAGGGCGTTGACCAGGCTCGACTTGCCCGCCCCGGAGGGACCGAGCAGGGCCAGCGTCAGACCCGGCGCGACCAGTGGACGCAGCGGCTCCAGGCCGGTGCCCCGCTCGGCGCTGACCGGCAGCACCGGCACCCCGGGCGCCACCGCGGCGAGCTGCCGGGCCACCGCCGGCGGGTCGGCGGCCAGGTCGACCTTGGTGAGCACCACCAGCGGCCGGGCGCCCGACTCGTGGGCCAGGGAGAGCAGCCGCTCGATCCGGGCGGCGTCCGGCTCCGGGTGCACCGGCTCGACCACCGCGGCGGTGTCGAGGTTGGCGGCGAGCACCTGCCCGCTGGCGTCCTTGCCGGCCGTCCGGCGGACCAGGGCGGTCCGCCGGGGCAGCACCGCGTCGACGGTCACCGGGCCGTCCGGCCACCTGGCCAGCAGCACCCAGTCGCCGGCGCACGGCAGGGCGGTCAGGTCCCGGGCCGCGGCGGCCAGCACCGCCGGCCCCAGGCTGGCCCGGACCGGGCCGTCCGCGCCGAGCACGGTGCACACCCCCCGGTCGACCCGGGCCACCCGGCCGGGCCGCCGGTCCGGACGCCGTCGCGCGTACGCCGCCCGCTCCGCGTCCAGGCCGAGCGCGGTCAGATCGATGGTCATGTCATCCTCATCAGGGTCGGAGCTGGTCGTGGCGCAACACCCGTACTGCGACCGGCATGGTCACCACCCCCGTCCGTCGTCCTGTCACCGCGTCGGGACCGACGGTAGGCCCCGCACCGACGTGCCGAAAGCGAATTCCCCGCTCGGCGCGACCCGGCCCGGACCGTTAGGGTCGGTGCGTGACAACGGATCCACTGCTGTTGAGCGGTGAGGTGGACACCGCGACCGCCCGTCTGCTGGACACCGCCGCCGGCCTCGACGCGACCGCCGTCGCGGCCCCCTGCCTGCTGCCCGGCTGGTCCCGTGGCCACGTGCTGACCCACCTGGCCCGCAACGCCGACGGGTTCGTCAACCTGCTCACCGCCGCGCGCACCGGCGAGGACATCCCGATGTACGCCAGCGTCGAGGCCCGCAACGCCGACATCGCCGCCGGTGCCGGTCGGCCCCCCGCCGAGCAGCTGGCCGACCTGCGGCGCAGCGCCGAGCGGCTCGCCGCGGCGGTGGCGGCCATGCCGGTCGAGGCGTGGAGCGCCACCGTGCGGACCCGGCACGGCCCCTGGCAGGCCGCCCTGGTGGTCTGGGCCCGGCTGCGCGAGGTGGAGGTGCACCACGTCGACCTGGCCACCGGCTACCGGCCGGCGGACTGGCCGCCCGTGGTCGCCCAGCACCTGCTGCACGAGGTGGCCGGTGGGCTCGCCGACCGGCCGGACGCGCCGGCGCTGGTGCTACGGCCCACCGACGGCAACCGGCCGGAGCTGGTGGTGGGCGACCCTACCGACGCCCCGCGGGTCACCGGGACCGCCGCCGGCCTGGCCGCCTGGTTGATCGGCCGCAGCAGCGGCGACGAGTTGACCGTCACCCCGGACGGTCCGCTGCCGACCCCACCGGAATGGATATAGACCCTCATGAGCTACACCGGAGACGTCACCCCCGGCGGCCCGCCCGCCGTCCGGGAGCTGGACCGACTCACCGTCACCAAGCTGTCGGTCGGCCCGATGGACAACAACGCCTACCTGTTGCGCTGCCGCGACACCGGCGAGCAGGTGCTGATCGACGCTGCGAACGAGGCGGGCCGGCTGCTCGACCTGGCCGGTGACGCCCGCCTCACCTCGGTGGTCACCACCCACCGGCACATGGACCACTGGGTGGCGCTGGAGGAGGTCGTCGCCACGACCGGGGCGCGCGCCCTGGTGCACGCCGACGACGCCGACGGCCTGCCGATCCCGGCGCAGACCCTGACCGACGGCGACACCGTGGCGGTGGGCGGGCAGGAACTGGAGGTGATCCACGTCAAGGGGCACACCCCCGGCTCGATCGCGCTGCTCTACCGCGACCCGGCCGGCACGCCGCACCTGTTCACCGGGGATTCGCTCTTTCCCGGCGGGGTGGGCAACACCGACCGGGATCCGGAGCGGTTCGGCCAGCTCATCGACGACGTGGAGCACAAGCTGTTCGGCCGGCTGCCCGACGAGACCTGGTTCTATCCGGGGCACGGCGCGGACAGCACCCTCGGCGCGGAGCGGGCCTCGTTGCCGCAGTGGCGGGTCCGCGGCTGGTGACCGCGCGGCGTCGACCGGCCGGGCCACCCGACGCCGGACCGACGCCGGCGGCCATGGGCGCACCGACGGTCGGGCTGACACGCGTTCAGCGGGGTCGCAGCACCTGCACCCGGCGGACCGGTGAGTCGACCGACGGCTCGGTGGTCGGCACCGGATAACTGGCCACCGGCTCCAGCGCCTCCACCGGCAGGTGCCCCCGGTCCGGATCGCCGACCAGCACCTGCGCCCCGCCCTCGGCGGCCCGCCGCAGGTACGGCAGCACCCGCCCGGCCAGTTCCCGGTCGTAGAGCACGTCCCCGGCGACCAGCAGGTCGAACTGCCCTCCGGCGTCGTCGAGCAGGTCCCCCTGGTGGGCGAGCACCCGTACCCGGTTGGCCCGCGCGTTGACGGTCACCGCCGCCACCGCGTACGGGTCCACGTCGTTGGCGACGACCTGGGCGGCGCCGGCCAGCGCGGCGGCGATGGCGACCAGTCCGGAGCCGGCGGCCAGGTCGAGCACCCGACGACCGGCGGCCAGGTCGGGGTGGTCCAGCAGGTGACGGGCGAGCGCCTGGCCACCGGCCCAGGCCGAGGCCCAGAACGGCGGCGGCAGGGGACGACCGGCGGCGGCCTCCATCCGGGCCCACCAGACGATGGCGTCCTCGGCGAGATGCAGCCGCACCTCGGGCACGAACGGTGTGGACACCAGCCGGAGCCGGTCCAACCCGTCGCCCGGCGCGTCGATCTCCCGTTCCAGGGCGGTCAACGCGGCGGCGCTCGGTCCGGTCACCGGTCGAGTGTGCCGGAGCCGGCTATCCGGCGGAGGGCGTTTCGCCGTCCGCCGCGAGTTTCCGCTGAATCTTGCGGCACTTCAGCAGGCAAAAATCGGATCGGCCGGTTACTGTCGGGGCAGTACAGGGCGATCGTCCGCCGTAGCGGCGGGATCACCCGTTGTAAACAGGGAGAGATGCATGGCAACCGGCACGGTCAAGTGGTTCAACTCGGAAAAGGGCTTCGGCTTCATCGAGCAGGACGGCGGAGGCCCCGACGTCTTCGTTCACTACTCGGCGATCGCCACCAGCGGCTACCGGGAACTGCAGGAGGCCCAGAAGGTCGAGTTCGATGTGACCCAGGGGCAGAAGGGTCCGCAGGCGGAGAACGTCCGCCCGCTGTAGGTCCGTGCCGGTGGCGGCGGCCCGGGGCCGCCGCCACCGAGCGCTTTCCGGCGGCCACCGGCCGCCCCGCGACACCTCCGGCGGCCACCGGCCGCCCCGCGACATCTCCGGCGGCCACCGGCCGCCCCGCGACATCTCCGGCGGCTACCACCCGCCCCTGCGACGCCTCCGGCGTCCACCACCCGCCCCGCGACGCCTCCGGCGTCCACCACCCGCGGGCCAGGCCGAGCTGACGTCACCGCCGTCGCCGCCGCCACGGGTGTGGTCCCGCCGGGCACGGCGGTCCTGCCACCCCGCCCGGCATTCCACCGCGCCGGACGTCCCCCCGTACCCGCCGCGCCGGACACCCGGCCCGGCAGCGGTCGACCGTGGCACCCCTTCCGCAGGAGGCGGCCCGGAAGGGGTGCCACGGGGTCCTACCCTCACGCGACCAGGCGCTTGGCCAGTTCGTCGGCGACCTGTCGGGCGATGGTGGGCGGGATGGCGGCGGCGATCTTCTCCGGGGTCAGCCCGGCCAGCACCCCGGTGACGATGGCCGACTCGTCGGTGAAGTCCTTGTTGGCCAGTGCGGTCAGCGCGGTCTGCACCGAGGCCAACTGGGCGCCCAGCGACTTCAGACTCGGGTGCGGGACGACGAAGTCGGGGTTGGTGTGGTCCTCCCCCATCGCCATCCGGGTGTAGATCTGCCCCACCGGGTTGCGGCCGTCCAGGACGGTCAGGTTCTTGTGGACGGTCTCCAGCCAGGCGTGCTCTTCGGGTGTCATGTCGGTGTCCTCCAGGAGTCCGATGCCGGTCAGGTAGCGCCGGAACAGCGGGGTCTGGTCCCGTCCGGCCTTGGTGCAGTCGCGGAAGAAGCTGAAGTGGGTGTGCCACAGGTGCGAGTCGTCGCCGGAGCTGCGCTTGCCGAGCCGGTCCCAGCGCCGCACGACCTTGCCGTCCGGGCTGTAGATGATCTCCCGAAGGTCACGGCTGTCCGCCGTGTTCGCCCGGCACTGGGCGACGCACCAGGTGGAGAACGACTGGAGATTGTGGGTGGCACCCCCGGACCGGACGCTGAACGTGCCGACGTCCAGCGCTGAGGCGTGCAGGGTGAGGCCGGCGGAGTCCCGGGGCGACTCGACCACGGAGTAGTCGTTGGGGACCACCCGGTCCGAGCCGGTGTGGTAGCCGCCCCGGTGGGCCGGATCCCCGACGATCCCCACGGCGGCGGGGTCGAGACCTCGGATGGTGTCGAGCAGGAGTCGGCGGACCGCCAGCAGATTGGCCGGAGCCGTCGTCATGACGTCCCCCTTTCCGCAGCCGGGACCGGGGGTGCCGGCTGCTTCGGCATCAGGCCAGGGCCGGGGAATCGTCGTCACTCCACGTAGGCAGCGCCCGCCGGGAGAGCGGAGCCGGCCACTGGTGCACGTCATCGAGCGTTGCCCGGAACGATATCCACAACTACCTAAAAAACCCCAGCTCAGGAGGCTTGTCTTCAGATAGGTCCAAGCGGGGAGGTAGCGGGGACCACGGGCAGCACCAGCCGGGACGAATGCGATGGATCATGCAGGATCTGCCGAAGCCCAGCGCGGAGCGTGACCGCCGCACCGAGCGGTTCGCCGGTGCCGGGGTTACGCGCGTACCGGGGGTGGGCACCGCCGGAGACCTGCACCCGCAGCCGGTGGCCGGGGGCGAAGCGGTGCGCCGCCGGCCACAGCGCCACCGGCACCCGGGTCACCCCGTCCGGGTCGACCGGGAACCGGCCGGGAGCGACCCGGACCAGACCGTCGCAGACGTTCCAGGACCGGCCGCGCCGGTCCACGTCGCAGAGCCGCACGAAGACGTCCAGGTACGCCAGGTCGCTGCGGACGTGGATCTCGGCGTGGACCGGACCGAGCACCTCCACCGGGGCAGTCAGCACCGCGCTGGTGTAGACGAGCACGTCCGGCCGGGCCTCGACGGGACGGTTGTCGACCGGGCCGGCGCGCTGGGCGACCAGCAGCGGGCCGCCCAGCGACGGGGTCGGGTCGGCCGGGTCGTACCGGATGGTGTCCGGGGTCGACGGTGCCGGCGGCTGCGGAGCGAGCCGGCCCCCGGCGTGCAGGTGCCAGGAGGTCCCGGTTGCCGGCGGCGGCCAGTCGGGCAGGTCGCGCCAGCCGCCACCCTCCCCGCCGACGTGCACCCGCACCGGGGCGCGCGGTGACGCCGGTCGACCGTGCAGATGGGCGTCGAGCCAGCCCAGCCCCTCCCGCAGCGCCTCCGCCAGCAGCCCGGGGCTGCCGTGTGTCCACGGGCCGACGGTGAGCCGGGTGGGCACGCCCGCCGCCCGCAGCGCGGCGTGGTCGGCGAGCTGGGCGGGGAGGAAGATGTCCTGCCAGCCGCTGACCATCGTCACCGGGGCGCGCACCTCGGCGATCCGCGCGCCGAAGACCCGGGTCCGCCAGTAGTCGGCGTCCGGGGTGTGGTGGCGCAGCCACTCCTGGAAGAAGGGCACGGTCACCCCGGTCGCCACCCGGTCGGCCTCGGCCAGCGGCAGGTGGGCCAGGGCGGCGGCCAGCCGGGGCTGCCCGCGCTTGAGTTCCCACTGCCGGGCCAGCCACGGCACGGTCTGCGCCTGGAGCAGCTCGGCCCAGGTCAGCACGGTGTCCAGGGCGAAGGACTCCCCCGCGTACGTCGAGTCGCGGGTGCCCGAGGCGGTGACCACCGCGACCATCGCGGCCAGTTCCTCCCCCGCGTCGGCGGCCAGCGCCCACTGGACGAAGCCCTGGTAGCTGGCCCCGAACATGCCGAACCGGCCGGTGTACCAGGGTTGCCGGCGCAGCCAGTCGACGGTGTCCAGGCCGTCGTCGCGCTCGTGCACCAGCGGATCGAACAGCCCGTCGGAGCCGTCGGTGCCCCGGCAGGACTGGATGACCAGGTGGAAGCCGCGCCCGGCGACCAGTCGGCCGAGCAGCCGCATCGGCCCACCCCGGCCGTACGGGGTGCGGATCAGCACGGTCGGCGCTCCGGGCAGCCGGGGAGCGTAGTGGTCGGTGCGCAGCCGCGACCCGTCGCGCACCCGGACCACGATGCCCCGGGTGACGTCGACCCGGTGGGTGGGTGCGGCCGGCAGCCGCAGCGCGGCGGCGGCGAGTCGGGCCAGCACGTCAGTCCGCCGCGCGGCGGGACGGCTCGGGGCGGGCGGCCCGCACGACGTCACGGTGCTCCCGCATCGAGGCGACCATGGTGGCCAGGAACCGGTGCACGACGGCCAGTTCGTCGTCGGTGAACCGGGCCATCACCTCGTCGGTACGCCGCCCGAGCGGGCCGAAGAAGCTCATCGCCAGGGCAGCCCCCTGGTCGGCGTAGTGCAGGAACACCTTGCGCCGGTCGGCGGTGTCCCGGTCGCGACGGATGTGCCCGGCACGTTCCAGCCGGTCGATCAGCGCGGTCACCGACCCGGAGGAGAGGTTGAGCTGTTCGCCGAGCCGGCCGGGGGTGATCGGCTCGCCGAGCAGTTCGGCCTCCATCACGGCGATCAGCGCCTGTAGGTCGGTCGGGTTGAGCCCGTGCAGGTTGGCGAACGCGTGCCCGATGTGTTGTGCGTCGGCCGAGTAACGCCGCAGGTCGTTGGTGATGTCGGCCACCATCCGTCCGCGCGGATCGTCCCGCCGTCGGTACATCTCGTGCGCTGCCACTCCCGCCGCTGCCCCCTGTCGATGCGCCCGGTTGCAGCATAGAGCAGCTCCGGATAATCTCGCCCATCAAGATACTCGACGAACGGGTTATCTCTCCGTCCGCGTTCCCACCGACCAAGAGGGCAGCCGATGTCTCTGTTCACCCGCGTCGCCCGCAGCCGGCTCGCCGCCTGGCTCACCGTGGTCGCCGCGATCGTCGTCGGCGCCGTCGTCTTCGGGCTCCCCAGGCCCGACAACCCCGCCCCCGTCTCCAGCACCGGCCTGTCCGCGCAGTGGCAGTCGACCCAGGTGGAACGCCTCCAGGACCAGCTACCGCAACGCGACGTCCAGCCGGCGATCGTCGTGGTCAGCCGGAACGACGGCGCCGCGCTGACCGACGCCGACCGGGCCGCCGTCACCGACCGGGCCGCCGCGCTGGGCCGGCTCGCCGTCGGCGGCCAGGTCAGCCCGGCCCAGGTCTCCCCGGACGGCACCGTCGCGCTGCTCGCCGTCCCGCTGGACACCGCCGGCGGCCAGCAGGCCGTCGCCGACGAGGTGGCCCAGGTACGCGCCGCGCTCACCGGCCTGCCTGACGGGATCACCGCCGCGGTCACCGGGGCACCCGCGTTCACCGCCGACCTGACCAAGGTCTTCGAGGGCGCCGACGTCACCCTGCTCGCGGTCACCGCCGGCGTGGTCGCCCTGCTGCTGCTGATCACCTACCGCAGCCCGTTCCTGTGGATCGTGCCGCTGATCGTGGTCGCCGCCACCGAACAGCTCACCCTGCGGGCCGTCGACACCATCGTCCCGGCCGTCGGCATCAACCTCCAGGAGGGCGCGGTCACCGGCATCGCCAGCGTGCTGGTCTTCGGTGCCGCCACCGACTACGCCCTGCTGCTCATCGCCCGCTACCGGGAGGAGCTGCGCCGCGACGAGGACCGGTTCGCCGCGATGCGCGCCGCCCTGCGCCGTACCGCCGAACCGATCCTGGCCAGCGGCGGCACCGTCGTGCTCGGCGTACTCACGCTGCTGCTGTCCGAGCAGGAAACCAACCGGGCGCTCGCCGTGGCCTGCGCCACCGGGGTGGTGTTCGCCATGCTCTCGGCACTGTTCGTGCTCCCCGCCGTGCTGGTCGTCTTCGGCCGGGGGCTGTTCTGGCCGTTCGTGCCGAAGGTCGGCGGCGCGGCCCGGGAGGGCCGGCTGTGGGGCCGGCTCGGCGCGGCCGTGGTCCGCCGCCCGGTGCCCGTCGCCGTGCTCGCCACCCTGCTGCTCGCCGGCCTCGCCCTCGGCGGGCTGGGCATTCGCACCGGCCTGTCCGAGACCGAGCAGTTCCGGGTCGAGCCGGAGGCGGTCGCCGGGGCCGAGACCCTGGCCCGCGCCTTCCCCGCCGGCACCACCCAGCCGGTGGCCGTCCTCACCAACCCGGCCGCCGCCGCAGCGGTCACCCGGGCCGCCGCCGCCGTGCCCGGGGTCGCCACCGCCCGACCCGGACCGGCCGGTGGCAGCGTCGCCCAGGTCGACGTGGTGCTGACCGACGAACCGGGCACCCCGGCGTCCGACCGGGCCGTCGAGGCGCTACGCGACGCCGTCGCCGCCGTGCCCGACTCGGCTCCACCCGCCGCCGAGGGCGCCGACCCCGCCGACGGGGCGCTCGTCGGGGGCACCGTCGCCGCGACGTACGACTCCGACGAGGCCAACACCCGCGACCTGTGGCTGATCCTGCCGATCATCCTGGTGCTCGTCCTCGCCGTGCTGGTGGTGCTGCTGCGCGGCCTGCTCGCCCCGCTGCTGCTGGTACTCACCGTGATCGCGTCCTTCTTCGCCAGCCTCGGCGCGGCCTGGCTGCTCTTCGACCACGTGCTGGGCTTCCCCGCGCTGGACAGCGGGGTGCTCCTGCTGGCCTTCGTGTTCCTCGTCGCGCTCGGGGTGGACTACAACATCTTCCTGGTCACCCGGGCCCGGGAGGACGCCCGCCTCGCCGGCACCCGGGACGGGATGCTGTCCGCCCTGCGGGTCACCGGCGGGGTGATCACCAGCGCGGGCGTCCTGCTCGCCGCGGTCTTCGCCGTCCTCGGGGTGCTGCCGCTGATCCTGCTGACCCAGATCGGGATCATCGTGTGCCTCGGTGTGCTGCTCGACACGCTGCTGGTCCGCACGGTGCTGGTGCCGGCGCTGGCGTTCGTGCTCGGTGACCGGTTCTGGTGGCCGGGCCGGGTCCACGGCGACGCCTCCCGCCCCTGACCAGCCCTTCAACCGTCACCCTGACCCAGCCCTCGCCCCTTGCCCCGCCCCTGACCCAGCCCCTTGCCCCGCCCCTTGTCCCGCCCTTCAACCGTCACCCTGACCCAGCCCTCGCCCCTTGCCCCGCCCCATCCCGGGGCACCCGCGAGCAAGATCACGCTCGATCCTGGTTGTAGTTGCCTCCGCAGCATCGAACACCACCACAACCTTGTTCGAGGGCGAACATGGGCGGGCCGGGGCGGGGGCACGGGGCGGGCCGGAGTGGGGGGAGAGTCAGGGCTGAGGTGCGGGGATGTGTCCCCGGTCACGGCCCGGCCGGTCGGCGGGAGCAGTGCCGGGACGGGCCTTCCCGGGCCCGCGTACGCTAGGAGACCGACCAGCAGGGTCGACTCCCCCGGCACCGTCAGCGCGACGGTCACCGCGGCCCCGTCCGCGATGACCGTCGCGGCTGGCAGGTGCCCGCCGGCCCACCGGGCCGACGGGACGCCGGTGGGATCGGCAGACCCGCAGCTGGCACGGCCGGAACAGCAGTTCCGGCAGAGATCCGGGCGGTGAGGGGACGACCCCGACGCCTGCCCCGGCAACCGCAGACAGGAGTATGGAGGGTATGCAGCTTCGCACCGACCTCCGCAATGTCGCCATCATCGCCCACGTCGACCACGGCAAAACGACCCTGGTCGACGCCATGTTGCGGCAGGCCGGCGCCTACGGGGCCCGTGGTGAGAACACCGAGCGCGTCATGGACTCGATGGATCTCGAACGGGAAAAGGGCATCACCATCCTGGCCAAGAACACCGGCGTGCGGTACCTGCCGGCGGACGGCTCCGACCCGGTCACCATCAACATCATCGACACCCCCGGTCACGCCGACTTCGGTGGCGAGGTCGAGCGGGGCCTGACCATGGTCGACGGCGTGGTGCTGCTGGTCGACGCCAGCGAGGGCCCGCTGCCGCAGACCCGGTTCGTGCTCCGCAAGGCGCTCAAGGCCCGAATGCCGATCATCCTGGTGATCAACAAGGTGGACCGCCCCGACGCCCGGATCAAGGAGGTCGTGGACGACACCTACGAACTCTTCCTCGACCTGGACGCCGACGAGGAGCAGATCGACTTCCCGATCGTCTACGCCTGCGCCCGCGACGGCATCGCCTCGCTGACCCAGCCCGCCGACGGCTCGGTGCCGGCCGACAGCAGCAGCCTGGAGCCGCTGTTCCGTACCCTGCTGGACACCATCCCGCCGCCCTCCTACGACGAGGACGCCCCGCTCCAGGCGCACGTCACCAACCTGGACGCCTCGCCGTTCCTCGGCCGGTTGGCGCTGTGCCGGGTGCGCCAGGGCACCATCACCAAGGGCCAGACGGTGGCCTGGTGCCGCACCGACGGCAGCACCCAGCGGGTCCGGATCTCCGAGCTGCTGATGACCGAGGGCCTGGAGCGCAAGCCCGCCGAGTCGGCCGGGCCGGGCGACATCATCGCCGTCGCCGGCATCCCCGAGATCATGATCGGCGAGACCCTGGCCGACGCGGAGAACCCGGTCCCGCTGCCGCTGATCACCGTGGACGAGCCGGCCATCTCGATGACCATCGGTACCAACACCTCGCCGCTGGTCGGCCGGGTCAAGGGCGCCAAGGTCACCGCCCGGATGGTCAAGGACCGGCTCGACAAGGAGCTGATCGGCAACGTGTCGCTGCGGGTGCTGCCCACCGAGCGGCCGGACGCCTGGGAGGTGCAGGGTCGTGGTGAGCTGGCCCTGGCCATCCTGGTCGAGCAGATGCGGCGCGAGTCCTACGAGCTGACCGTCGGCAAGCCGCAGGTGGTCACCAGGGAGATCGACGGCAAGACCTGCGAGCCGGTCGAGCGGCTCACCATCGACGCGCCGGAGGAGTACCTGGGTGCGATCACCCAGCTGCTGGCCACCCGCAAGGGCCGGATGGAGCAGCTGGTCAACCACGGCACCGGCTGGATCCGGATGGAGTGGCTGGTGCCGGCACGCGGCCTGATCGGGTTCCGCACCGAGTTCCTCACCGACACCCGGGGCACCGGCATCCTGCACCACGTCTTCGAGTCGTACGAGCCGTGGTTCGGTGAGCTGCGGACCCGCAACAACGGCTCGCTGGTGGCCGACCGCTCCGGCGTGGTCACCCCGTTCGCCATGATCAACCTCCAGGAGCGCGGCCAGCTCTTCGTCGAGCCGACCACCGAGGTGTACGAGGGCATGATCGTCGGGGAGAACTCCCGCTCCGACGACATGGACGTCAACATCACCAAGGAGAAGAAGCTCACCAACATGCGGGCCTCGACCTCCGACGAGACCGAGAAGCTGATCCCGCCGCGCAAGCTCTCCCTGGAGCAGGCGCTGGAGTTCTGCCGCGAGGACGAGTGCGTCGAGGTGACTCCGGTCGCCGTCCGGATCCGCAAGGTGGTGCTGGACCAGACCCAGCGGGGCCGGATGGCCGCCCGCCGCAAGCACGCCAGCTGACCCGTCCCGCTTCACCCACAGCTCCACTCCGCCTCACCTGGAGCCCCGGTCCGCCGCACCCGGACCGGGGCTCCGCCCGTCCCCACCCCGGGGCTCCGCCGGCCGCCCGTCCCCGGGAGCGCAGCCGGCCGCCCGGCATCCTCCCGGGAGCGCAACCGACCGCAAGGCGGAGTCCCAGGAGCGCAACCGATCGCAAGGCGGAGTCCCAGGAGCGCAACCGACCGCAAGGCGGAGTCCCGGGGGCGGCTGGGCCGTCCCGGCGGGTCGGATTCGGCTAGCGTCACGGGCATGACCTGGGATGACCTCGACGCCCGGCTGGACCGGGTGCCCGGCACCGTCTCGGCGTACCTGGGTCGGCTCGACGCGCCGCCCACCTGGACCCGCACCCCCGACGCCACCCACTACGCGGCCAGCACCATGAAGGTCGCGGTGCTGCTGGCCCTGCACCGGGCCGCCGAGGCCGGCACCCTCGCCCTGGACCGCCCGGTCCCGGTGGTCAACGAGTTCACCTCGGCCCGGCCGGGCGCACCCCGGTTCTCCTGCGCCCGGCACTACGACAACGACGACGCGGTCTGGGAACGGCTGGGCGGGCGGGCCACCCCGCGGTGGCTCGCCGACCGCATGATCACCCGGTCCAGCAACCTCGCCACCAACCTGCTCCTCGACCGGGTCGGGCTGCCGGCCGTGGCGCGGGCGTGGCAGCTCGCCGGGGCCCGGCACAGCGTCACCGGCCGGGGCATCGAGGACGCCGCCGCCCGGGAGGCCGGCGTCACCAACCTGGTCACCTGCGCCGACCTGGCGGCACTGCTCGGTGGGCTGGCCGTCGGCGTGCACCGGGCCGGTCCGCTGGCCTCCCCGGCGGGCTGCGCCGCCATGATGGACGTGCTGCTGGACCAGCGGCACCGCGAGGACCTCGCCGCCGGGCTGCCCGCCGGCACCCGGATCGCCCACAAGAACGGTTGGGTACGCGGCGTGCGGCACGGCGTCGGCGTGGTCCTGCCCGACGACGCCCCGGCGTACGTGATCGCGGTGTGCACCACCACCGACCTCGCCGCCTCCCCCGATCCCGACCTCGACGACGCCTGCCGACTGGTCGCCGAGATCTCGGCGACGGCCTGGGCCGCCCGGCACGACCTGACCGGCTGACCCTGCCCGCACCGCCCAGGCCCGCACAGACCCGCACCGCCCAGACCCGCCCCGGCCCGCACCAACCCCGCCCCGCAGCGCCCGGCCAGCACCACCTCGGCCAGCGCGGGCCGGACCGCCACGGCCCGGCCCGCGCGTCGACACCGCACCGGCCGGACCCGGGGCGCGCGACCGGCGTCAGTCCAACAGGTGTGTGCACAGGGCGGCGCGCACCGCGGCGGTCACCCCCAGCCCCTCGGCCAGGTAGGCGTCGAACGACCCGTACACCCGACGCACCTCGTCGTACCCGGCGTCCAGGTACTCGGGTCGGACCTCCAGCACCGCCCGCGCCGTCTCCGCATCCAACTCGGGCCGCTGCCGCAGCATCGCCGCCGTCATCGCCGCGCGTAGCTGCACCGTCAGCTCGTTGTGCCGCAGGTAGTCCGCCCGTACCGTCTCCTCGTCGACGCCGAGGGCGGTGAGCAGCACCACCGCCAGCCACCCGGTGCGGTCCTTGCCGGCCGAACAGTGGAACAGCAGCGGCAGGTTCGCCGGGTCGGCCGCCAACCGGACCGCACGGGCGAAACCCTCGCGGGCCGCCGCCCCGGTGACGAACCAACGGTAGACCGTCGCCATCGCCGCCGCCGCGCCCCGCCGGGCCACCTCGTCGTACCCGGCGAGGTCGTGGCCGTGCAGCACGGCCGAGAGGTACGTGAACTCCGGACGTGCCGGGTCGAGCACCGGCAGCCGGACCAGGAAGGGGTCGCCGACCAGCCGGTTCGGCGGGGCCAGCGCGGTCTCGGAGTCGTCGCGCAGGTCGACGACGCAGGCCGGGGCGAGCCGGCCCAGCACCGTGAGGTCGTCCTCGGTGAGCCGACCCAGCGCCGACGTGCGGATCAGCCGGCCGACCCGCACCCGCCGCCCGTCGATGGTGGGCAGTCCGCCCAGGTCACGGGCGTTCGGTGCGCCCACCAGCTCCCAGTCCCGCGCGTTCATCGGCCTCCCTCTCCGGCGCTGTCGTGCGTATAGGGTGCCGCACATGACGATCGCCGCGGTACGCACCCACCGGCTGTCCGCGCCGCTGCACACCCCCTTCGTCACCGCGCTGCGCCGGACCACGACGGTGCGGACCCTGGTGGTGGAGGTGACCGACACCGACGGACGGTCCGGCTACGGCGAGGCGCCGCAGGTGTGGCAGGTCACCGGGGCGTCGGTGGCCGGGGCGGAGGCGTGCGTCCGCGACCTGCTCGCCCCGGCGGTGGTCGGCCGGGACGCCGACGACGTGCTGGCCCGCTGCGCGGAGATGGAGGCGACGGTGGCCGGCAACGAGGCGGCCCGGTCCGCGTTGGACGTCGCCCTGCACGACCTGGCGGCACGGCGGCTCGGCGTACCGCTGGTGCGGTTTCTCGGGGGTGGGACGCTGCGGCTCCCGACGGACGTCACGCTGGCCGCCGGGGACGCTGGGCAGCTCGCGGCGGCCGCCCGGCAGCGGCGGGCCGAGGGGTTCGACGTGCTGAAGCTGAAGGTCGGCACGGATGCGGCCGGGGACCTGGAACGGGTCCGCGCGGTCCGGGAGGCCGTCGGCCCGCAGGTCCGGATCCGGTTGGACGCCAACCAGGGGTGGACGCCGCGCGAGGCGGTCCGGGTGATCCGGGGCGTGCAGGACGCCGGGCTCGACGTGGAACTGGTCGAGCAGCCGGTGGCCCGCTGGGACCTCGACGGCATGGCCTGGGTCGGCGACCGGGTGGACGTGCCGATCCTGGCCGACGAGGCGGTGTTCGGGGTGCGGGACCTGGTCGAGGTGATCCGCCGTCGGGCCGCCGACCTGGTCAACGTCAAGCTCGCCAAGTGCGGTGGCCTGCGACCCGCGCGGACCCTGCTGGAACTCGCCCGCGCGCACGGGATGGGCACCCTGGTCGGGTCCATGATGGAGAGTGAGGTCGGGGTCGGCGCGGCGGCCAGCCTGGCCGCCGCCTACCGGACCAGCGCGGTGTCCGACCTGGACGCCGCCTGGTGGCTGGCCTCGTCGCCGGTGCACGGCGGGCTGCGGTACGAGGGCGCCACGGTGGTGCTGCCGGACGTCCCGGGGCTCGGCATCAGCGCGGTAACCGAAACAAAAGTTCAGGACCGGATGTGATGGCGGCAAATTTCTTCTCTATCGTCCGGTAGGCACCGACACGTGAGCCGGAGGTCGACGTGGAGTTGGAGCCGGGTCGTGAGGCCCTGGTACGGGTAGCGGTCGCCACCCTCTGGACGGATCCGGGGGCCACCCGGCCGGTCGACCGGCCGGCGTTGGCGGTGCCGTCGGCCACCGACCGCTGGATCACCGGCATGGACGCCGCCCAGCGGGTCGGCGACTGTGTGCTCAGCCAGCTGCTGCTCGGCGAGCGGGTGCTGGTCACCGCGGTGCTCCCCGGCGGCTGGGCCGAGGTGGTGGCGGTGGAACAGGCCGCCCCCCGCCGCGACCCGCGTGGCTACCCCGGGTGGCTGCCCACCGTGCAGCTCGCCCCGGCCCCGCCGACCCGCGACCGGAGCACACCGGACGGCGATCCGCCCGCACCGCTGGTCGTGGACGCGGTGAGTACCGACCTACGCACCGCACCGGGCGGCCCGGTGGCCCTGCCCGGGGTCGTCCTCGGCACCCGGCTCGTCCCCCTGGGTCCGGCCGTCGGCGGGTGGCGGCCGGTCCGGGTGCCCGGTCGCCCCGACCCGCTGTGGGTGCCCGAGGCGCACGTCGCCGGCCTCCCGGCCGTCGCGCCGTCGGCCGGCGACGTGTTGGCCGTCGCCGCCCGGCTCCGGGACGTCGCGTACGTCTGGGGCGGGCTCTCCGGGCACGGGATCGACTGTTCCGGCCTGGTCCACCTGGCCTGGCGGCGCTTCGGCGTGCCGCTGCCCCGGGACGCCGACGACCAGGCGGCGGCCACCACACCCGTGCCGGCCGGCGAGGAACGCCCCGGCGACCTCTACTTCTTCGCCCGACCCGGGCGGAGCATCCACCACGTGGGTCTGGTGACCGCCGGCAGCGGACCCCGGATGCTGCACGCCTGCTACCGGCAGCAGCGGGTGCTGGCCGAGTCACTGCCGCCCGACCGGATCGCCACCCTGGTCGGCGCGCACCGGGTCTGACCGGGCAGGGGCGTCGCCGGACCCGGCGACGCCCCTGCCGGGCCACGGTCAGCGGTGGACGTCGACCAGCTCGCGGCGTCGGTCCCGGGCCGACTTGACCAGGCTGGCCACCGTCGCCACGGCGAGACACCCGACGATGACCGTCAACGACAGCCAGATCGGGATGTGCGGCGCCCAGCCGATCGGCTCGCCGTCGTTGAGGAACGGCAGGTTGTTGTCGGCCAGCGCCTCCAGCACCAGCTTCACGCCGATGAAGCCGAGCACCACCGCGAGCCCGTAGCTCAGGTAGACCAGCCGGTCGAGCAGCCCACCGACCAGGAAGTAGAGCTGCCGCAGGCCCATCAGCGCGAACACGTTCGCGGTGAAGACCAGGTAGGGCTCCTGGGTGATCCCGAAGATCGCCGGGATCGAGTCCAGCGCGAAGATCAGGTCGGTGGTGCCGATCGCGATCATCACCACCAGCATCGGCGTGAACAACCGCCGGCCGGCCTGGTAGGTGGTGAGCTTCGCGCCGTCGTAGTCCCGCGAGATCGGCAGCGCCTTACGGCTCCACCGGATCAGCACGTTCTCCTTGAACTCGTCCTCCTCCGGCTCACCCTGGCGGGCCAGGTTGATCGCCGTGTAGATCAGGAACGCGCCGAAGATGTAGAACACCCAGGAGAACTGGGCGAGCAGCGCAGCTCCGGCGGCGATGAAGCCGCCCCGCATGACCAGGGCCAGCACGATGCCGACGAGCAGCACCTTCTGCTGGTATTTCCGGGGCACCCCGAATCGGGCCATGATGATCACGAAGACGAAGAGGTTGTCCACCGAGAGGCTGTACTCGGTCAACCAGCCGGTGTAGAACTGGCCGGCCACGTTGCCGCCCGAGGTGACCCACAGCCCGGCACCGAAGAGCAGCGCCAGACCGACGTAGAAGCTGACCCAGAGGCTCGACTCGCGGACGCTGGGCTCGTGCGGCCGGCGACCGATGATGAAGAGGTCGACGAGGAGCACTGCCGTGAGTGCGACGAGGGTTCCCGCCCACACCATTCCGGACACGTTCAATCCATTCCTCCGGCAGACACGCGGCGTCGGGCACACCGTACGCCGCGTGACGGCGGGGTGGGCGACGACGCACACACTGGTGACTGTCGGAGGTCTCTTCCGCCGGTGACCCGCGAACGGGCCGCCGACCGGCGGAGCCGGGTCGATCGCCGGGGGTGACGCTCGACCGTGCTGACGACTCCGTCGCGGGGGAATACTCCCCTCCTCGGCCGCCATTGTTCACCATCGGGGGCCACGGGCGCATCTCCTGCGGCGGGCATTGCCTACCGCGTCACGTTCCGACATCCGTCTTCCACCGTCGTCACCCGCTCCCCACCTGGACCGTCCGTCCCTTTTCCCGCCACCTGCGTCATCCGACCTTGCTGAACTCCCGGCACTGGTTGCCCGGCGCGCACCCCGCAGGCCGTCCTAGGAGACTAGGGATAACCGGGGGCCGACCTTCCGACCCGGCGGCCTCCCCGCGTCGCCACCCGGCTGTCGACGGCGACGGGTTTACCGCCCGGCGTGCCGACGACCGCCGGGCCATCGGTGGCACGCCCCGCCGTCGGTGACGCCCGCGCCGCCCGTTCGGGACGCGTTCGCGCCCCCGGTCGACGCGGCGGCCCGGTCGACGCGGCGGCCCGGTCGACGCGGCGGCCCGGTCGACGCGGCGGCCCGGTCGACGCGGCGGCCCGGTCGACGCGGCGGCCCGGTCGACGCGGCGGCCCGGTCGACGCGGCGGCCCGGTCCGCGCCCCGTGGGCTCCGGCGCCCCCGGCCGCCGGTGCGGCGATCGCCCCCGGTACCGCGGCGGGGCGGGGTGACGTGGCAGGCTGTCGGACATGGTGCTTGAGGTCGCGCTCATCGACGTACAACCCGGTAACGAGGATGCTTTCGCCGCCGCCTACGCGCAGGCGCACGCCATCATCGTCGCCGTCCAGGGCTGCCGCTCGGTCCGGATGACCCGGGGTATCGAAAGCCCCTCGCGGTTCGTCCTGCTGGTCGAGTGGGACTCGGTGCAGGCCCACGAGCAGAACTTCCGGGGCACCGAGGCGTTCGGCAGGTGGCGGGCGCTGATCGGCCCGTACTTCGCCACCCCGCCCCGGGTCGAGCACTTCGTCGACGTACCGGCCTGAGAAACTGATCCACCCTGGTCGATCCCGACTCGACCGGATCTGTCGTACCCCCGGGTTACCGTGCGGCGCACGCGAGGCACACCGGCCCCGACGCGTTCGGGGGTGCCGGGTCCGGTGGTCCACGCTGGTGGCCACCCCTGCCGACATCGCACCCGCCGCGCGTCGCGCGGTGCGTCGACCCGCGACCGGCCGCCGGAGCCGGGCCTGACAGGGAAGCGCGACCCGCGACCGGCCGCCGGAGCCGGGCCTGACAGGGAAGCGCGACCCGCCACCGGGCACGCGGGTCGGGCCTGACGGTCCGCGTGGCGACCCCGGCACGGGGCGGTGACGGATAATCCGTGGCGGCCGGACCGGCCGGTCCGGTTGACTGGCCCGCATGGCTGGACGGGTGTTCCTGGTGACCGGGGTGAGCCGACGGATCGGCATCGGCGCGGCGATCGCCCGCACCCTCGCCGCCGACGGGCACCGCCTGCTCCTCACCGGCCTGCCCGGCTACGACGACAACCAGCCCTACGGCGGCGACCCGGACGGCGTACCGGCGCTCCTGGCCGAGTTGGGCGAAGCCGCCGACCACGTCACCGCCGACCTGCTCGACCCCGCCGCCCCGGTCGCCCTGGTCGCCGAGGCGGTACGTCGGCACGGCCGGCTCGACGCGGTGGTGGCGGCGCACGCCCACTCCCACCCGACCGGCCTGGGCGAGCTGGAGGTGGACCAGATCGACCGGCACCTGCTGGTGAACGTACGGGCCACCCTGCTGCTGGCCGACGCGTTCAGCGCCGCGTTCACCGCCGGGGCGGGAGGTCGACTGGTGTTCTTCTCCAGCGGCCAGCGACTCGGCCCGATGCCGACCGAGTTGGCCTACGCGGCCAGCAAGGCCGGCGTGGAGAACCTCACCGCCCAGCTCGCGCCCCTGCTCATGCCCCGCGGCATCACCGTCAACTGCCTCAATCCCGGGCCGACCGACACCGGCTACGCCGCACCGGACGTCCACGACGCCGTGGCGGCACGCTTCCCGACCGGGCACTGGGGAACGCCCGAGGACGCGGCGCGGCTGGTCCGGTTCCTCTGTTCGCCGGAGGCGGACTGGATCACCGGTCAGGTCATCGACTCCGAGGGTGGGTTCAACCGCTACGGGTGAGCCCCGGCACGGTCGTCCGCCTGCCGGCCTCCGGATTCCCGGACGCGACGTCACCGGCCTCCTCGTCGGCGGCCCGCTCCTCCCGGGCGGCCTCGTCGTCGGCCGACAGGTCGACGGCCGGGCCGGCGGGCGGACCGGCCGCGAGGTCGGCGGCCCGGCGACAGAACAGCTCCACCGTCTCCGCCGGGCTCAGCGCGGCGGCGGAGAGCCAGCCGGTCATCCGGTCGTACCGACTGACGTCCACGTCGGAGGCCAGCCGGACGTCGGTGGTCATCGCCTCCAGCATCACCGTGCGCGGGTCGGCCGGGTCGGGGAACGAGTAGCACGAGAAGGCGGTCAACGGGTGTGCCCCGCCGGGCGGGACCGCCGTACCGGGCACCACCCGGATCGTCACGTGCGGCAGTTCGGCCATCGCCAGCAACTGGTCCACCTGCTCGCGCCAGACGTCGGCGGGCAGGTCGGCGGGGTCGCAGGCCCGCTCGTCGAGCAGGGCGGTGTACCGCGGCGGATCGGGCCGGCGCAACACCGCCTGCCGGGTGAGCCTGGCCCGCAGATCGGCCTCGACGTCGATGTCCGGATGCAGCAGCCGGCCGGCCGTGATCCGCAGCCGGGCGTAGCCGGGCGCCTGGAGCAGGCCGGGCAGCACCGCCGGCTGGTACTCCACGATGCTCGCCGCACCCGCCTCCAGCTCGGCGTAGGTGCGTTGCCGCTCGCTCATCTCGCCGAGCGCCTTCCACCAGCCGCGACCGGTCGCCGCGTCCCGGGCGATGACGATCAGCGCCTCACGCTGCGGTGACGGGACCTCGTAGACGTCCAGCAGGTCGAGCACGTCGGCCAGGTCGGGCCGGCTCTGCCCCAGCTCGATGCGGGACAGCTTCGATGTGGAGGCCCAGCCCAACCGGGTACACACCTGTTCCAGCGTCAGCGCCTCCCGTCTGCGCAACTGGCGCAGCTCGGCGCCGAGCCGTGCACGTCGAATGACAGGACTCGATGACAATGGCATCCCGGCCTCCCCACGAGGGAGGGTACGCAGGATCATCACCCAGGGCAACTCCTCGCTCGCACGCTGCAATGTGCATCCGAGTCGGATTCGCATCCCGTCCGTTGCCAGGCGGTTCGACCGTAGCCTCCACCCGGCAGCGTACGCCCGGCCGACGCCGTGCCCTCACTTCACCCCGGCGGCGTCCATTCCCCGCAGTTCCTTCTTCAGGTCGGCCACCTCGTCGCGGATCCGGGCGGCCAGCTCGAACTGCAGCTCCCGGGCGGCGGCGAGCATCTGATCGTTGAGTTCCTGGATCAGTTGCGCCAGGTCGGCACGGGCCATCCCTTCCCGCGACGGGGTGTCCGCGGCGCCCCGACCACGGCTACGGGTCTCCTTGACCGGCGCCTTGCCCCGGGAGAGCTGGCGGGCCGCCCCGCCGACCCGGGCGTTCTCGGTGTCCTCCGCCTCGCGGTAGATGTCGTCGAGGATGTCGTGGATCTTCTTACGCAGCGGCTCGGGACTGATCCCGTGCGCCTCGTTGTGCGCGATCTGCTTGGCCCGTCGGCGGTTGGTCTCGTCGATCGCCGCCGCCATCGACGGGGTGATCTTGTCGGCGTACATGTGCACCTGGCCGGAGACGTTACGGGCGGCCCGGCCGATGGTCTGGATCAGCGACCGGCCGCTGCGCAGGAAGCCCTCCTTGTCGGCGTCCAGGATCGCCACCAGGGAGACCTCCGGCAGGTCGAGGCCCTCCCGGAGCAGGTTGATGCCGACCAGCACGTCGTAGTCGCCCTTACGCAGCTCACGCAGCAGCTCCACCCGGCGCAGGGTGTCGACCTCGGAGTGCAGGTAGCGCACCCGGATGCCGTTCTCCAGCAGGTAGTCGGACAGGTCCTCGGCCATCTTCTTGGTCAGCGTGGTGACCAGCACCCGCTCGTCCCGCTCGGTACGCAGCTTGATCTCGTGCATCAGGTCGTCGATCTGACCCCGGGTCGGCTTGATCACGACCTCCGGATCGATCAGACCGGTCGGCCGGATGACCTGCTCGACGAACTCGCCCTGGGCCTGCTCCATCTCCCACGGCCCCGGAGTGGCCGACAGGAAGACCAGCTGCCCGACCCGCTCCAGGAACTCGTCGAAGCGCAGCGGGCGGTTGTCGGCGGCGCTGGGCAGCCGGAAACCGTGGTCGATCAGCATCCGCTTACGTGACGCGTCACCCTCGAACATGCCACCGATCTGCGGGATGGTGACGTGCGACTCGTCGACCACGGTGAGGAAGTCGTCCGGGAAGTAGTCGAGCAGACAGTGCGGCGGGCTGCCGGGCAACCGGCCGTCGATGTGCATGGAGTAGTTCTCGATGCCGGAGCAGAACCCGACCTGGCGCATCATCTCCAGGTCGTAGGTGGTCCGCATGCGCAGCCGCTGGGCCTCCAGCAGCTTGCCCTGCCGTTCCAGCTCGGCCAGCCGCTCGGCCAGCTCGGCCTCGATGTCCCGGGTCGCCCGCTCCATCCGCTCCGGCCCGGCGGCGTAGTGGGTGGCCGGGAAAATCAGCAGGTGGTCGACCTCCTTGACGACGTCACCGGTGAGCGGGTTGAGGTAGTAGAGCTTCTCCACCTCGTCGCCGAACAGCTCGATCCGGACCGCCAGCTCCTCGTACGCCGGGATGATCTCCAGGGTGTCGCCCCGGACCCGGAAGGTGCCCCGCTGGAAGGCCATGTCGTTGCGGGTGTACTGGATGTCGACCAGCCGGCGCAGGAGCTGGTCGCGGTCCAGTTCCTGCCCGACGGTGATCCGCACGGCCCGGTCGAGGTACTCCTCGGGGGTGCCCAGGCCGTAGATGGCCGACACGGTGGCCACCACGATCGTGTCCCGCCGGGTGAGCAGCGACATGGTCGCCTTGTGCCGCAGCCGCTCGACCTCCTCGTTGATCGAGGAGTCCTTCTCGATGTAGGTGTCGGTCTGCGGGATGTAGGCCTCGGGCTGGTAGTAGTCGTAGTAGGAGACGAAGTACTCCACCGAGTTGTGCGGGAGCAGCTCGCTGAACTCCTTGGCGAGCTGGGCGCAGAGCGTCTTGTTGGGGGCGAGCACCAGGGTCGGCCGTTGCAGCCGCTCGACCAGCCACGCCGTGGTGGCGCTCTTGCCGGTGCCGGTGGCGCCGAGCAGCACGGTGTGACGGTCGCCACGCCGCACTCGACGCTCAAGGTCGTCGATGGCTGCCGGCTGGTCGCCGGCCGGCTGGAAATCGCTGACGACCTGGAAACGACCATCGAGCCGGGGAATGTCGAGCGCCATGGTTCCCACGGTACGCCGCGGGTCCGACACTTCACCGCGACCTTCGTCAAGCCTGTGATCAGCTTCGATATTGCCATTGTGGCCCACATCCGGGAGGGCTAGCCTGGACACCGTAGGCCGCTCGCGGCGGCCGACCGCGGCGGAGGCCGGGCCCTCGACAGGCTCCCACCGCCCGGCACCCTGGGGTCGCAGCACCCGGACATCACCGGCGTGCGCATCCCGGCGTGGTCGCGCCCTCGGCGCAGACCGGCCGCCGCGAGCGCCCCTGCCGTCCCCGGCGCACCCCGGTCGCCCCCTAGACCGCCCCGCAGACCCCCACCGCTCAGTCCGGCCGCCGCGAGCGCGTCCACCGCCGCCACGAGCCCGCTCACGCCCCACCACGACACGCCCCCGCCCGGCGGACCACCTGGCGGCTACGGGCTCCACCCGACGGCCACGTGTCACCCCGACGGCCGCCGGCTCCGCCCCGGCAGCCGCGCGTCACCCCGACGGCCGTCGGCGTCACCCGGCTGCCGACCGGCCCGTTCATCCACACGTGGAGACCTCGCCCGACCGGCCGCGACGTACCCCGGGGACCGGTGCCCCACCCGCCGGCCCGGGCCGACGACGACCCGGCGGACACCACCGGTCGCCCGGCCGACGGGCCGCCGTGCCCGCGGTGGCGAGCACCGACGACAGCGCCTCCGGGCGGCGACGGGTCACCCTGGTCGCGCTGGGGGTGGTCGCCGTCGCCTCCGCCGTCGCCCTGGTGGCCGGTCTGCTCAGCTGGACGCCGGCCCCGACGGAGCCGGGCCGCGCGCTGACCGGCGACGAGGCCGAGCGGCTGGCCGCCGCCCGGGTCAGCACCTACCGGGACGTCCGGGCCGGGGTACGGGTGGCTCTCGGCACCGGCGCCGGCCGCACCGACCTGGTCGGCTGGGTCGACTGGTCCCGTCCGTTGGCCTACCTCGGTGTCGGCGGTCCCGGGGCGGGACAGGACCGGGGTCTGGTGCAGGCCACCCCGACGGTGGTGGTGCACCGCCCCGACCCCACCGCGATCGTCACCCCGGCCCGGCCACCGCTGGTGCCGCCCGGCGACCGGTGGCGGCTACGGAACCTGCCGACCGACCGGGGCCTGGCCGGGGCGCTCGCCGTGCTGTTCGGGCTCGCTACCGACCGGACCGAGGCCGTGGAACCGCTGCGGGCCGGCGGTGGACGCTGGCTCGGCCGGGACACCGTCGGTGGCGAACAGGTGGACGTCCTCCGGGCGGCCCGACGGCCCACCGGCCGGACCCACGGCACACCGGCCGCTCCGGCCACCGCGCGCCCGACGGGCGGTGCGGAGGACCCCCGCTGGTGGGTGGACCGGGACGCCCGGCTGCGTCGCTGGGCGGGCCGGCTGGCCGACGGACTCCCGATCACCGTGGAACTGGACCGCACCGACCGGCCGACGCTGTGGCCGGTCGACGCGCTCGGTGGCCGGTCCGGGCTGCCCCGGGCACCCACCGACGAGGAGACCGCCCGGCTGGGCCGGCTGGCCGCCCGGCTACGCGCCGGAGCCGGGGCCGCCGTCACCGTCGCGGCCCCGCTCGGTGGCGCGACCAACCTGCGGGCCACCGGCTGGCTGAGCTGGTCCGCCGAGGTCGCCTACCTCTCGGTGGCCGAGCTGGACACCCTCGGCCGTCGTACGCTGCTCCGCCGTGACCGGGCCGGCTTCACCCGGGCGGACGTACCGGTGGGGCCGGGCGCCGCGACCCCCGGTCCGCCGCTGCCGCCCCCGCCCGACGTCGGTTGGCGGCGGGCCGGGCGACCGACCGACGAGCTGGACGTGCTGGTCGACGCCGCGCTCCGGGCCGGCGGGCCGCCCCCGCCGGCCGACGCGACGGTACGGTTCCGGGGCGACCGGCGGGCCGGTCACCCGGTGGACGTGTTCGAGGTACGCCACCGGGGCCTGCGCACGCGGTACTGGCTGGACCGTTCCGGATTCCCGCGACGGCTGGAACTGCGCACCACCGGTGGGGCCTGGGCGCAACTGGACCTGGAACCCGGCGCACTGCCGGCCGGCGTCGTCCCGCCCCGCCCGAAGCCACCCCGCCCGAAGCCACCCCGGTCCGCGTCCCCGCCGGGGAAGGCCGGCGGGCCGGTCCGGTCGACATGAGCGTCCGGTCAGCCCGGACGACGATCGGGAGCCGGCGCGGTCGACGCGTGCCCGGTGAGTGGGTGAGCGGTCCGGTCAGGGACGCCAGCCGGTCTGCGCGGCCCACGACTCGGCCCGCAGGTACTCCTCGTCGAACCACGGGTCGGCGGCGGTGTCGGCCTCGGCGCCGGCCGGTGCCGAGGCCGCCAACTCCCGTTTCACCAGCAGGTAGGCGGCCCGTCGGTCGGGATCGGCGCGCAGGTGGTCACGCATCAGCAGGGCGTGCCGCCAACCGGGCGAACCGGCCACCCGCAGATGCACCTGGACCGCCCGGCCCGGGTCCGCGCTACCGTGCAACCGCTTCTCCCAGCCGTCGTCACCCGTCCCGCCCTCGTCGCCCGCCCGTCCTGTGCCGACCGCCGTCCGGGGGCAGTCCCACCACCGGCCGGGTACCCTCGGGAAACCGGCGTCGGCGAGCCGGTGGGCCAGCGGGCCGTCCGCCTCGGCCAGCGACGGCACGGTCACCTGCACGTCGAGGACGTCCCGGCCGGCCAGGCCGGGGACGGCGGTCGAGCCGACGTGGTCGAGCCGCAGGTCGGCCGGGGCCAGCGCGTGCCGGATCCGGGCGGCGAGCCGGGCGTACTGCTGCGGCCAGGTCGGATCCGGCTCGGGCCGCACCACCACCGGCTCCCCGGCCACCCGGTGCTCCCGCACGTTGCGCTCGTAGGGCAGCAGCCGGCCCCGCCACAGGGCATCCACCGCGGCGTGCAGTTCGTCGAGGCCACCGTCGTTGTCGAGCAGCACGTCGGCGGCGGCGGCGCGACGGGCGTCGTCGGCCTGGGCCGCGATCCGCCGCTCGGCCTCCGCACGGGACATCCCCCGGTCCCGCGCCAGCCGTTCGAGCCGGGTCGTCACGGCCGTCCGCACCACCACCACCAGGTGGTACGTCGGCGCGAGTCCCACCTCCACCAGCAGCGGTACGTCGTTGACCACCACCGCGTCGGGGGGTGCCGCGGCGAACAGCTCCGCCGACCGGGTCCGTACCCGGGGGTGGGTGATCTCCTCCAGCCGGCGACGGGCGGCCTCGTCGGCGAAGACCAGCGCGCCCAACGCGGCCCGGTCCAGCGTCCCGTCGGCGGCCAGCACCCGGTCGGAGAAGGCGGCGACGACGGCGGCCAACCCTTCGCTACCCGGCGCGACCACCTCGCGGGCGATCCGGTCGGCGTCGACGATCACCGCGCCCAGCGCGGCCAGTCGGGCCGCCACCGCGCTCTTACCGGACCCGATGCCCCCGGTCAGTCCCACCCTCAGCACCGACCCAGTCAACCGGATCGGCCGCCGCCCCACCACACCGGCCCCGTCCGGCGCACCGACCGGGCCGGGTCGCCCGGCGGGGAGCCGCCCGCAGCGCATGCCAGGGTGCTCCCCGGTGCTCCCCGTCCGGGAACGCGACGACGGGAAGAGCCCCACCCGCGACCCGGGGAACCGGATCGGGGCGGGGCTCTTCCCGTCGTCAGTGACCGCTCCCCGCCCGGTACGACGTCAGGCGTCGCACCGGGTCGGCGGAAGCGTCCAGGTCACTTGCCGCCGGCGAGCTTCTCCCGCAGCGCGGCGAGCGCCTCGTCGGTGGCCAGGGTGCCGGCCGGCTCCTCGGCCTGCCGGCTCGGGGCCGACGAGCTGGTCGAGGTGGTGGTGCCACCGGTGGCGACCGGCGGGGCCGGGTTGGCAGCGGCCTCGGCGTCGGCGGCCCGGGAGGTCTGCACCTGCTTGGTGTGGGCCTCCCAGCGCTGACGCGCCTCGGCGTACTGGTTCTCCCAGGTCTCGCGCTGCTTGTCGTACCCCTCGAGCCACTCGCCCGTCTCCGGGTCGAAGCCCTCCGGGTAGATGTAGTTGCCCTCGTTGTCGTACGTCGCGGCCATGCCGTAGAGGGTCGGGTCGAAGTGCTCCTCGCCCTCGACGAAGCCCTCGTTGGCCTGCTTGAGCGACAGCGAGATCCGGCGACGCTCCAGGTCGATGTCGATGACCTTGACCATCACCTCGGAGCCCACCTGGACGACCTGCTCCGGGATCTCCACGTGGCGCTCGGCCAGCTCGGAGATGTGGACCAGGCCCTCGATGCCGTCGTCCACCCGGACGAACGCACCGAACGGGACCAGCTTGGTGACCTTACCCGGCACGATCTGCTGGATCGCGTGGGTGCGGGCGAACTGCCGCCACGGGTCCTCCTGGGTCGCCTTCAGCGACAGCGAGACCCGCTCGCGGTCCAGGTCGACGTCCAGGACCTCGACCTCGACCTCCTGGCCCACCTCGACGACCTCGGACGGGTGGTCGATGTGCTTCCAGGACAGCTCGGAGACGTGCACCAGGCCGTCCACGCCGCCCAGGTCGACGAACGCGCCGAAGTTGACGATCGAGGAGACGACGCCCTTGCGGACCTGCCCCTTCTGGAGCTTGTTGAGGAACTCGGTACGCACCTCGGACTGCGTCTGCTCCAGCCAGGCCCGGCGGGACAGGACCACGTTGTTGCGGTTCTTGTCCAGCTCGATGATCTTGGCTTCGAGCTCGCGGCCGACGTACGGCTGCAGGTCACGCACCCGCCGCATCTCGACCAGGGAGGCGGGCAGGAAGCCGCGCAGCCCGATGTCGAGGATGAGGCCACCCTTGACCACCTCGATGACCGAACCGCGGACGACGCCGTCCTCGTCCTTGATCTTCTCGATCGTGCCCCAGGCCCGCTCGTACTGCGCCCGCTTCTTGGAGAGGATCAGACGACCCTCCTTGTCCTCCTTCTGGAGGACCAGGGCCTCGATGTGGTCACCGACCGAGACGACCTCGGCGGGGTCCACGTCGTGCTTGATCGACAACTCCCGCGAGGGGATGACGCCCTCGGTCTTGTAGCCGATGTCGAGCAGGACCTCGTCCCGATCGACCTTGACGACGGTGCCTTCGACAATGTCGCCGTCATTGAAGTACTTGATGGTCTCGTCGATCGCGGCGAGGAAAGCCTCCTCGGAACCGAGATCGTCGTGGGTGACCCGGGTGGCGCTCGAGGGGGCCTCGATGCTGCTCGTCATGTGGGCGGTTGCTCCGGTCGGATGGGTTGTCACAGCAGGCGTGGTGTCGCAGTGACCCGTTCGCGCCAGCGGATCCGCCACCGGGCACACCGAACGATCGCCAAGAGAAGACCATTGGTGCTCCGACGACCGCGCACCTGCTCCCTGCCGAGGTACACGATCCACGAGCGCATCGTCTAGCCTACCCGCTGCATTACCACAGCGTGCAAGCCCTCCCGGGTCCTCGCGACCTCGTCAGCTGCGAAAGCGGAGATTTCGGTCGGAAAACACCTCCGCTGTCTCATCCGTCACATCCACCCCACGGGACCGACAGCGTACGGCCGTCCGGCACGCCGCGCACACCGGGGTCCGTCGGGTGCCGCCCGACCAGGGCCTAGCGTGAGCGGGTGAACGACGACGAGCAGGTGGGCGACGACGAGCGGGTGCTCCGCCGCCGGGTGGGCGCCACCGAGACACGACGGGCCAACCGCGGCTGGTGGGACCACGACGCCGACGACTACCAGGCCGAGCACGGCGCGTTCCTGGGCGAGGTGGACTTCCGCTGGTGCCCGGAGGGGTTGCGGGAGGCCGACGTGCGGCTGCTCGGCGAGGTGACCGGACGGCGGGTCCTGGAGGTCGGCTGCGGGGCCGCGGCCTGCGCCCGCTGGCTGGCCACCCAGGGCGCGTACCCGGTCGCCTTCGACCTCTCCGCCGGCATGCTGCGGCACGCCGCCCGGGCCGCCCGGGCCAGCGGGGTGCCCGTTCCGCTGGTGCAGGCCGACGCGCTGGCCCTGCCCTTCGCCGGGGCGTCCTTCGACATCGCCTGCACCGCCTTCGGGGCGATCCCGTTCGTCGACGACTCGGCCACCCTGATGGCCGAGGTGCACCGGGTGCTGCGCCCCGGCGGGCGGTGGGTCTTCTCGGTGACCCACCCGATGCGCTGGGTCTTCCTCGACGACCCGGGCGAGGGCGGGCTGACCGCCGTGCACTCGTACTTCGACCGCTCGCCCTACGTGGAGCAGGACGCCCGGGGGGTGGCCAGCTACGTGGAGCAGCACCGGACCCTCGGTGACCGGATCCGCGAGCTGGTGGGCGCGGGTTTCCGGCTGCTCGACCTGGTGGAGCCGGAGTGGCCGGCGGGACACCGGGAGAGCTGGGGACAGTGGAGCCCGCTGCGCGGTCGGCTCTTCCCCGGCACCGCGATCTTCGTCGCCGAGAAGCCGGCGACCGGCTGACCGGGACCGGTCGTTTCGGTGGACCGCCGTCGGGTACGCGGCCGGCATGGCCGTGCAGAGGTCCCGCATCCCGCACGACGCCCCGGGGCGTCGCCGGCGGACCGGAGGTGGTGCGCCGTGAGCCGGGCCGACGATCCGCAGCAGACCTACCGGGAGTTCACCGAGGCGGTGAACATGAGACCCGGCGAACTCTCCGCCTGGTTGCAGACCGAGGAGTCCAAGCAGGTGGGGTGGCACTCGGGGGGACGCGCCGGGGGCGGCGAGTCGGTCGGGCACGCGTCCGGCCGGCGGATCGTCGACCTGCTGCGCCGTAAGCGGGCCGAACTCTCCGCCGCCGACTACCGGCACATGCGCACGGTGATCGGGTACGTGCACCGGCACCTGGCGCAGCGGCCCGGCGGTGACGTCCGGGAGACGAGGTGGCGCTGGTCGCTGATGAACTGGGGCCACGACCCGCTGCGCTGACCGGCGGGCGGTGCCGCCGACGCCGGCCGGGGACACCGGGCCGAACCGACGGCGCGGAACGAACCGCCGCGTGGACCGGTACGGCGGGCGACCGGGGCGACGGCGTCAGGCGGTGGCGGCGGTGAAGTCGACGTCCCTGGTCCCGACGGTGCCGGCTGTGCGCCCCGGGGCCGACTGGTGGGACCAGTAGAGGTTGGTGTGCGCGACGACCTGCTCCGGCGGCGGGGCACCCCAGGCCGTCATGTCCTCGGTGGTGTGGGCGTCGCTGACCAGGATGGTGTCGTAGCCCCGGACGAACGCGCCGTGCAGGGTCGACCGGATGCACACGTCGGTCTGCGCCCCGGCCAGGACGAGCCGGCCGACCCTCAGCCCGGCCAGCACCGACTCCAGCGTGGTGTCCTCGAAGGAGTCGCCGTAACGTTTCTCGACCCTCGACTCGGCCTGCCCCGGCAGCAGCTCGGGGACGATCCGCCAGTCGTCGCCACCCGGGACGAGCTGGGCGTCGACGTGCTGCACCCAGACGACCGGCACTCCTTCGCGCCGGGCCCGCTCCACCAGCGCGGCGACATTGGCGACCATCTCGTCCCGGCGGAACGCCCCCGCCACCACGCCGTTCTGCACGTCGACGACGAGCAGTGCGGTGTGCGGTCGGTCGGCGAGTGTGGTCATCTCTCCCCCTGGTGACGGTCGGCCCGGCCGGGACACCCCCGGGCGGCGGGCTAGTGGTCGGCGCTGTTCCAGTCCCGGCCCTCGCCGACGGACACCTCCAGGGGCACCGACAGCGGGTACGCCGTGCCCATCTCCTGCCGCACCAGCGCCTCCAACGCCTCCCGCTCGCCGGGGGCGACCTCGAAGACCAGCTCGTCGTGGACCTGGAGCAGCATGCGCGACCGCAGCCCGGCAGCACCCAGGGCGGTGTCGACGTGCAGCATGGCGACCTTGATGATGTCCGCCGCGGAACCCTGGATGGGCGCGTTGAGCGCCATCCGCTCGGCCATCTCCCGCCGCTGCCGGTTGTCGCTGACCAGGTCGGGCAGGTAGCGGCGGCGACCCAGGATGGTGGAGGTGTAGCCGTCCTGGCGGGCCCGTGCCACCACCTCGTGCAGGTAGTCGCGTACCCCGCCGAACCCGGCGAAGTAGTTCTCCATCAGCCCCCGGGCCTCGTCGGGAGTGATGCCGAGCTGCTGGGACAGGCCGAAGGCGCTCAACCCGTACGCCAGCCCGTAGTTCATGGCTTTGATCTTGCGGCGCTGGTCGGCGGTGACCTCGCCGACCGGGACCTCGAAGACCGACGACGCCGTGGCGGCGTGGAAGTCGTGGCCGGAGTTGAACGCCTCGATCAGTGCCTCGTCCAACGACAGGTGCGCCATGAGCCGCATCTCGATCTGGCTGTAGTCGGCGGTGAGCAGCGTCTGGTAGCCCTCCCCCACCACGAAGGCCCGCCGGATGCGCCGGCCCTCCTCGGTGCGGATCGGGATGTTCTGGAGGTTGGGCTCGGTGGAGGAGAGCCGGCCGGTGGCCGCGACGGTCTGGTTGAAGGTGGTGTGGATCCGACCGTCGTCGGAGACCGACTTGAGCAGCCCGTCGACCGTCGACTTGAGCTTGGCCACGTCCCGGTGGCGCAGCAGGTGCGCCAGGACCGGGTGCGGGTTCTGGGCGTGGAGCCACTGGAGCGCGTCGGCGTCGGTGGTGTAGCCGGTCTTGATCTTCTTGGTCTTGGGCAGGCCCAGCTCGGTGAAGAGGATCTCCTGCAACTGCTTGGGCGAGCCCAGGTTGAACTCCCGGCCGACCGCGGCGTACGCGCCCTGCGCGGCGGCCTTCACCTCGGCGGCGAAGTGCGCCTCCAGCTCGGACAGGTAGTCGGTGTCGGCGGCGATGCCGGTGGTCTCCAGGCCGGCGAGCACCCGCATCAGCGGCAGCTCCACCTCGGCCATCAACCGGGCGGACTGCTCACCGTCGCGGGACAGCTCGGCGTCGATCGCGTCGGCCAGGTCGAGGGTGGCCCGCGCCTGGAGCATGAGGTTCTGCTCGGCCACCCCCTCGTCACCCAACCCGTCGAGGGTGAGCTGGCCGGTCTCGGGGGCGTCGACCCGCAGCTCACGGTGCAGGTAGCGCAGGGCGAGGTCGGTCAGGTCGTAGGACCGCTGGTCGGGGCGGGCCAGGTAGGCGGCGATCTGGGTGTCCCGGGCGATGCCGGCCAGCGACCAGCCGTGCGCGGCGAACGCCAGCAGCGCCGGCTTGCTGTCGTGCAGCACCTTGGGCCGCCCGGCGTCGCCCAGCCAGTCGGCCAGCGCCGTCTCGTCGACGGGCTCCAGACCGGCCGGGTCGACCCATGCCGCGGCACCGTCCGCGGTGGCCAGGGCCAGGCCGGTCACCGAGGCGGTGTGCCGCCGGTTGGGGCCGGTGTCCAGCTTGGCGGCCAGCCCGATCGCGCTGCCGGCCGGGGCGTGCGCGGCCAGCCACCCGGCCAGCGCGCCGGGCGCGGTGAGCACCTCGCCGGCCAGGTCGAAGCCGGCCTCGGCCTCCGGCTCCACCGCCTCCAGGTACTGGTAGAGCCGGTCCCGCAGGATCCGGAACTGGAGGGTGTCGAAGACCTGGTGCACGGCCTCGCGGTCCCAGCCCTGCCAGCGGGCGTCCTCGGGGCGGATCGGCAGCTCCAGGTCGGAGACCAGGCAGTTGATCTCGTAGTTGCGGATCACGTCGGCGAGCCGCTCACGCAGGCTCTCGCCGGCCTTGCCCTTGATCTCGTCGGCCCGTGCGACCACGCCCTCGACCCCGCCGTAGGTGTTGATCCACTTGGCGGCCGTCTTCGGGCCGACGCCGGGGATGCCGGGGAGGTTGTCGCTGGTCTCACCGACCAGGGCGGCCAGGTCGCGGTAGCGCTGCGGGCCGACGCCGTACTTCGCCTCGATCGCCGCCGGGTCCATCCGGGCCAGGTCGGAGACGCCCTTGCGGGGGTAGAGCACCGTCACCTGGTCGCCGACGAGCTGGAAGGCGTCCCGGTCGCCGGTGCTGATCAACACCTGCATGCCCTGGTCGCGGGCCTGGCAGGCGAGGGTGGCGATGACGTCGTCGGCCTCGTAGCCCTCCCGCTCGACGACCGGGACGCGCAGCGCGTCGAGGACCTCCTTGACCAGGCTGACCTGGCCCTTGAAATCGGCCGGGGTCTCGCTGCGGCCGGCCTTGTACTCCGCGTACTTCTCGGTGCGGAAGGAGCGGCGGGAGACGTCGAAGGCGACCACGATGTGGGTGGGCTGCTCGTCACGGAGCACGTTGATCAGCATCGAGGTGAAGCCGTAGACCGCGTTGGTCGGCTGCCCGGTCGTGGTGGAGAAGTTCTCCACCGGCAGGGCGAAGAACGCCCGGTATGCCAGGGAGTGTCCGTCGACGAGGAGCAGGCGCGGCGTCGTAGCTGTCACGGCAGCGACTCTAGTCCGTACCCCCGACAACCCCGCCGCTCGGCACGGCCCGTGCCGTCGGCCGGACCACGGAGCCGGCCGGACCACGGAGCCGGCTGCCGTCCGCCCCGCGGGGGACGGACGGCAGCCGGGATGGAACGGGTTCAGGCGACGCCGAGGTACGCCTCCTTGACCGCCGGATCGTGCAGCAGCTCCTGGCCGGAGCCCTCCTTCACGATCCGCCCGGTCTCCAGCACGTAGCCCCGGTGGGCGCGGGAGAGCGCCTGCTGGGCGTTCTGCTCCACCAGCAGGATCGTGGTGCCCTGCTCGTTGATCCGGGTGATGATCTCGAAGATCTGCTGGATCAGTTTCGGCGCCAGCCCCATCGACGGCTCGTCGAGCAGCAGCAGCCGGGGCCGGGCCATCAGCGCCCGCCCCACGGCCAGCATCTGCTGCTCGCCGCCGGAGAGGGTGCCGCCGGCCTGCTTGCGCCGTTCGGCCAGCCGGGGGAACAGGTCCAGCACCATGGCCAGGTCCTTGGCGATCTCCGGCCGGTCACGCCGGGTGTACGCCCCCATCTCCAGGTTCTCCAGCACCGTCATGCCCGGGAACACGCCCCGGCCCTCCGGTGCCTGCCCGATCCCCCGGGTGACCCGCAGGTCGGCGCGCATCCGGGTGACGTCGGTGCCGTCGAAGACGATCGAGCCCTGGGCCACCGGGCGCAGTCCGGAGATCGCCCGCATCGTGGTGGTCTTGCCCGCGCCGTTGGCGCCGATGAGCGCGACCACCTCGCCCTCGTTGACCACCAGGCTGATCCCGTGCAGGGCCTGGATGCGCCCGTAGAGCAGGGTCAGGTCCTTGATCTCAAGCAGCATCGGTCGGCACCCCCAGGTACGCGGCGATCACCTTCGGGTCGTCCCGGACCTCGGCCGGCAGACCCTCGGCGATCTTCTTGCCGAACTCCAGCACGACGATCCGGTCGGTCACGCCCATCACCAGCCGCATGTCGTGCTCGATCAGCAGCACGGTGATGCCCCGGTCACGGATCATGCGGATCAGGCCGTTCAGTTCCTCCTTCTCCGCCGGGGTGAAGCCGGCGGCCGGCTCGTCCAGGCAGAGCAGGGCGGGGTCGGTCGCGAGAGCCCGGGCGATCTCCAGCCGGCGCTGCTCACCGTAGGACAGGTTGCGGGACAGGTCGTTCGCGCGCCGTTCGATGCCCACGAACCGCAGCAGCTCGTACGCCTTCTCCCGGCCCTCCCGCTCCTCCCGCCAGTGCCGCGGCAGCCGGAGCATGGCCGCGATGACGCTGGTCTTGTGGTGGACGTCCGTGCCCACCATCACGTTCTCCAGCGCCGTCATCTCGGGGAAGAGCCGGATGTTCTGGAACGTCCGGGCGATGCCGGCCTTGGTGATCCAGGACCGGCGCTTGCCGTTGGTGCGCTGCCCCTTGAACCGGATCTCACCCTCGGTGGGCCGGTAGACGCCGGTCATCGCGTTGAAGCAGGTCGTCTTGCCGGCGCCGTTGGGACCGATCAGGCCGAGGATCTCACCCTGGTAGAGAGTGAAGTTGACCTTGTCGAGGGCGACCACGCCACCGAAGCGCAGGGTGACGTCGTCGACCTCCAGCAGCGGTTCCCGCCCGGCGGCGTCCCGGCCGGCCGGGGTGGCCGCCGTCGGGGCACCGGAACCGGGCTCCGGCGGCACGCCGACGGTGCTGCGGCCGTCGGCGACGACGTCGCGGTCGCTGCTGGCGTCGCGCTCGCTTCTCATCTGCGGATCACTCACTGGGCACCTTCTCCTGCGGAACCGCCTCCTGGCGCCGGTCGGCGAACTCCGCCGCCCGCCGCCGGTTGGGCACGATACCCTGCGGTCGGAAGATCATCATCACGATGATGACCAGGCCGAAGATCAGGATCCGGTACTCCGCCGCGTCGAACTCCACCCCGACCAGGTCGCCGACGCCACGCAGCCACTCCGGCAGGTACCAGGTGATCGCGCCGCCGACGATGGCGCCCTTGATGTTGCCGGCGCCACCCAGGATGACCGCGGCGAGCACCAGGATGGAGCTCTCCAGCACGAACTGGTCAGAGTTGATGAACGTCTGCTTGCCGGCGAAGACCGCGCCGGTCAGGCCGGCCACCGCCGCCCCGATCGCGAACGCCCACAGCTTGTACTTGAACGTCGGCACGCCCATCACCTCGGCCGCGTCCTCGTCCTCACGGGTCGCCACCCAGGCCCGGCCGACCCGGCTGTTGGCCAGGTTCCGGACCAGCACGATGACCAGGAGGATCAGCGTCAGCAGCAGCCAGTAGTAGGGGCGGGAGTCCACCACGCCGAACAGCGGCTTGCCGTCCGAGCCGGTGCCCGGCGGGTGCGGGATCGCCGGGATCCCCCGCTGGCCCTGGAGCACGCCCTCGTTGCGGGCGGCGTAGAGCCGGATCATCTCGGCGAAGCCGAGCGTCACGATGGCCAGGTAGTCGCCCCGCAGCCGCAGCGTCGGGCCGCCGAGGATGACACCGGAGATCATCGCGACCATCACCGCGATCGGCACCGCCGCCAGCCACGGCCAGTTCGTCCCCAGCCGGCTCTCCGGCGAGGTCAACAACGCCACCGTGTACGCGCCGAGCGCGTAGAAGCCGAAGTAGCCGAGGTCGAGCAGGCCGGCGAAACCGACCACCACGTTCAGGCCCACGGCCAGCAGCACGAAGACCGCGGTGTCGAACAGCACGCCCGCGAAGTCCGAGCGGGTGGTGTAGAACGCGAAGTACTCGTTCCCGATCGGGAAGCCGAGGTACTCGTAGAACCACTTGTTGGGCAGGATGTAGAGCAGGACGACCAGGGCCGCGATCCCGGCCCAGCGGATCTGCTTCGGCATGGCCGCCCAGCGCCCCTTGACGCCGGTGAGCCGACCCTTGTCCACGGTGGCGGTCATGCGCGCGCCCTCCCGAGAGATTCGCCGAGCAGGCCGGTGGGCCGGAACATCAGCAGCACGATGAGCAGCACGAAGCCGGTGAAGTCCTTCCAGTCTCCACCGAACAGGCCCGCGGCGTAGTTCTCCGCCACCCCGAGCAGCAGGCCGCCGAGCAGCGCGCCGCGGAGGTTGCCGATGCCGCCGAGCACCGCGGCGGCGAACGCCTTGAGCCCGATCAGGAAGCCCACGTTGAACTTCGTGTAGCCGTACCGGACGTTCCACAGCAGTGCCGCGACGCCGGCCATCAGGCCGCCGAGCACGAACACCAGCAGGATCACCCGGTTCTTGTTCACGCCCATCAGGGCGGCGGTGTCCGCGTCCTGGGCCACCGCCCGGATGCCGCGGCCGAGCCGGCTGCGGTTCACGAACTGGTCCAGGCCGATCATCATCACCAGCGTCACCCCGAGGATGAGCAGCTGGATGTTGGTCACGCTGGCGCCGAAGACGGTGAACACCGTCTCGGAGGGCAGCAGCGTCGGCATACCGAACGGTGCCCGGCGGGTGCCGATGCCGAACGACTCGGCGAGTACGAACGACGCGCCGATCGCGGTGATGAGGAAGGCCAGCGGGGGCGCGTTGCGCCGCCGCAGCGGCCGGTAGGCGACCAGTTCCACGGTCACGGCGGTCGCCGCGGAGGCGACCCCCGCCACGATCAGGCCGGCGACCAGCGCGAGCACCAGTGGCCCGATGGCCGGCGAGGCGGAGTTCTGGTCGTAGCCGAGGGCCTCCCAGGTCCACAGGGCGGTGAAGGTGCCGACCATGAAGACTTCGGAGTGGGCGAAGTTGATCAGGCGCAGAACGCCGTAGACCAGGGTGTATCCGAGGGCCACCAGGGCGTAGATCGCGCCCTGTTCCAGCCCGGTGATGGTCAGAGCCGGGAAGTTCCCGAGCAACTCATCGAAGTTCAAGTAGGGCTCCAACTGTGCGGCCAAACGAGGCGGCCGGGAGGGTCACTCCCGGCCGCGTCGTCTGGTATCCCTGGCGGGACCGGCGAACCGGTCAGGCCTTCGGGATCTCGATGTCCGGAACGACCTGGCCCGCGTTGACCTTGAACGCCCAGACCAGCACCTGGGCAGGGTCCAGCTCACCGGTGGGCTCGAACTTGTAGGTGACACCGGTGGCGCCACCGGCCTTGTTGTAGGACTTCACGAAGGCCAGCAGGTCGGCGCGGGACGCCTTGCCGCTCTTGATGCCCTCCAGGAAGATCTTCGTGATGTCGTACGACACGTCGGCGTAGGTGCCCGGCTCGGCGTTCTCGAAGGCCGCCTTGTAGTCGGTCACGAAGGTGCCCTTGGCCGCGGTGGCCGGAGCGCAGGGGCAGGTCAGGACGGTGCCCTCGGCGACCTGCTGACCGGCGACCTTGATGAAGTTGGCGTCGTTGACGCCGTCACCGGCCACCATGGTGCCCTTCCAGCCGGCACCCTTGAGCTGCTTGAGCAGCAGGCCCGCCTCGGTGTAGTAGCCACCGAAGAACAGGACGTTGGCGCCGCTACCGACGATCTTGGTGACGACCGCGGAGAAGTTGGTCTGCTTGACCTGGACCTTGTCCTCGCCCGCGACCGTGCCGAGGACCTTCTTGACCTCGTCCACCAGGCCCGCGCCGTACGCCGACTGGTCGTCGACGACGTAGACCTTGTCCGACTTCAGCACGTTCTTGATGTACCGGCCGGCGGCCGGACCCTGGGAGGTGTCGTTGCCGACGCCCCGGTGGAAGATCTTCCAGCCCTTGGTGCTCAGGCTCGGACGGGTCGCCGACGGGGTGATGATCGGCAGGCCCGCCTCTTCGAAGATCGGGTCGGCCACCTCGGACTCGCCCGAGAACGCCGGGCCGATCACGCCGACGACCTTGGCGTCGCCCACGGCCTGCTGCGCCAGGGCCGGGGCCTTGGCCGGGTCGCCCTGCGAGTCGTACTCGGACAGGTTGACCTTGCAGTCCGCGTTGTCCTTGTTGTACTGGTCGATCGCCAGCTTGGTGCCGTTGCGCATGTGAATACCGAGACCCGCGGCGTCGCCGGTCAACGGGCCGAAGAAGCCGATCTTGAGGTCGCAGGCCGCCGAGTTCCCGCTGCCACCTTCGCTGCCACTGTCGGCCTTACACGCGGCCGTGCCACTGATAACGAGCGCGCCGATGGCAACGCCACCGAGCACCCGTGCGAGCTTCTGCCTCACGGCTCGTATCCTCCTCAGTCCAAAAGCCCGAACGCCCGCCGCGATGTGGAAATTGGACCTTGCGGGGGTGATCGAACTGACCGCGTACCCGGTCTGGGGCGGGACGTTATCCCACCAGCGGGGCATGCCGTAAGACCTAGGAAGCCGGGTTGACCTAACCGTTACGTTGAGTGGCCGATTTCACCGGAGTGCTGTAACAGACGGCCCGGGACGAGGGTGCAACCGGGCATTCGGCACCCGCCGGAGGCGACTGACGGACCGCTCACCCGGGCCGGCCCGGGGTCCGCGCCGACCACAGGGAGCCACCCTCCGCGTCGTCCGCCGCCAGCACCAGGCGGTCCGCCGAGCCGGCCAGGGCGACCGAGCGGTCCGCCCCGCCCGGCAACAGCCGCGGCACCTCGACGGCCGACCACCCACCGCCGTCCGGGGAGAACCACGCGGTGACGCCGGAGGGCGTCGACACCACCGCGGCCACCCCGCCGCCGGTCGACGCCAGCGCCCCGACCTGTGCCGCCGGCCCACCTGCCGCCGCCGGCAGCGATCCACCGGCACGCCAGTCCGTCCCCTCGGGGCCGGCGGTCCAGGCCCCCAGCGCGTCACCGCGCCGGCCCAGCCCGACCAGCCGGTCCCCCACCGCGACCACCCGCTGCAGATCGCCCGGCGGGGCCGCGTCCGGCAGCGCCCGCCGTTGCCAGGCCCGCCCGTCCGGCGACGTCCACACCACGGGTTCCCCACCCGGCCGCCCCGGCGACCGCAGCGAGCCGACCAGCACCCATCCCGGGCCGGCGGCCACCGCGTCCGCCGCCCAGGTGCGCCCCGCCGCGTCCGACGCCAGCGGAGGGACGCCACTGACCAGCCGGAACTCCGTCGCGTCGGCAGACGACCAGACGGCCGCACCGGTACCCCGGTTGCCGGCGATCAGCCACCCCGCCGGACCGCCCGCGATCCGCCCCACGTTCACCGCCTCCGGGCCGCCGAACACCTCGAACTCCGCCGGCACCTCCACCGCCGTGCCGTCGGCGAGCTGTCGCCAGGTGCTGATCCGCGGGTTGCCGTGCACGCCGCCGCTCTTCGCGCCCACCGCCGCCAACAGCCCGTCGCGGCAGCCCGCCGCCGTCAGCACGTTCTCCGCGCCGTACGCGCTGCGTGCCGTCAGCCGCAGCGGGGTCCACGTCACCGTGTCCGGGCTGGACCACGCCGCCGGCCGGGTCGCGCCCGCCGCGTCGGCGACCGCGCCCACCGCGAACCAGCGCCCGCCGCACTGCGCCACGTCCCGCAGCAGCAGCCGGCCGGGAGCACCCGGCGGGGCGGGCAGGGTCACCGCCTGCCAGCCGGGGCGCAGCGGCGCCGCGGGCGCGGCCTGCGGAGCCGACCAGCACCCGGCGAGGAGCACCACGGTCGCGGCGGCCACCGCGGACCCGACCCGTACGCGCTGAGCAGACATGCCCCAGAGCGTATCGACCGGCACGACTGGCGGCGGCCCGTGCGCGCCCCGACCGGCGGGGGGGTCAGGAGGCGGGTTGCTCCGCGACGTCGCCACCGGCGGTCTCGGCGAGAATCCGCTCGGCGACCTCCTTCATGGTCATCCGGTGGTCCATCGCGGTGCGCTGGATCCACTTGAACGCCTGCGGCTCGGTCATCCCGTACGTCGTCATCAGCGCGCCCTTGGCGCGCTCGACCGTCTTGCGGATCTCCAGCCGGTCGGTGAGCCCGGCCACCTCCGCCTCCAGGGCGGCCAGCTCGGAGTAGCGGGACAGGGCGATCTCGACCGCCGGCACCAGGTCGCTCTTCTGGAACGGCTTGACCAGGTAGGCCATCGCCCCGGCGGCCCGCGCCCGCTCCACCAGGTCACGTTGGCTGAACGCGGTCAGGATGATCACCGGGGCGATCCGGGCACCGGCGATCCGCTCGGCGGCGGCCAGCCCGTCCATGATCGGCATTTTGATGTCGAGGATGACCAGATCGGGCTTGAGTTCCTCGGCCAACCGGACGGCGGTCTCGCCGTCCCCGGCCTCGCCGACGACCTCGTAACCCTCTTCGACCAGCATCTCGGCCAGGTCCAGTCGGATGAGCGCCTCGTCCTCGGCGATCAACACCCGCCTGCGCTCGGCATCCGTCTGCGTCTCGGCCACCAGCCCTACCCCCACCATCGATCCCACACGGCTACCACCCATGCTCCCGCATGAGCCTAGTCGGGTACAGTGAGCCACGCGCCCCTCGGGGTGACGCCGGGATGGTGGAACGGCATACACGGAAGTCTCAAACACTTCTGCCCGAAAGGGCTTGCGGGTTCGAATCCCGCTCCCGGCACCCTGTTCATACGTACGTCCAGCGTACGCGTACTTCCACCGACCGTCGGCCGGTTCGTTGCGCCGGGTCACCGCCGCACCGGCCGGCGAGTTCCCCAGTGCGGCGGATCCTCCCGCTCGAAGGACCCTGCACCGGAGACCCCGCCGGCCGCGGCGGAACACACGCCGAATCGGACCCGGCCGTCAACCGGCCCCGCCGCCGGGGGTGCCCCGGTGACAGCGTGGCCCACCCGGTCGCGTCAGCAGCTGACGCGCGTCACGCTCACCCGTGCCCCGTCGGCGATCCGGAACCACTTACGCACACTGCCGGCCCGATCGGTTTGCAGACCCTGGGTGTTGTCCCCGAAATACCACCACATCTGACAGCCGGCCGGAATCGCGAAAGCGTCCACATCGTAATAGTAGGTGGTCCTGCTGGCCGTATTCTGGCCCGGGTTCAGGGTGGCGTCGGCATTCCACGCATACCAGTTGTCCGGCTTGCTCACACAGGACAGTTTGTTGCCGACGTAGAACGCCCCGAGAGACGAACACCAGGTGTTCGTCACCTTGAAGCCGACGCTCGCTCCCCGGCTGACCACGACGCCACCGCAGTACGGTGTGCCGCAGGTGCCGGCCTGGGCCGGAGCCGACGTGACCACCACCGTGCCGGCGACCGCCGAGAAGGCGATCGCCAGGGTGGCTAACAGTTTCCGGACTCGCATTTTCTTTCCCCCGCTTCCGGATCACCAGGATCCTATTTCTGAGATCACCCGCCGGGCCGACCGCCCGGCGGGATATCGGATGGTGCAGGTAGATGCTGGCAGCCGGGGCCGGAGGGCGTCAACCCCGCGCCGGAAAAAGTGCGCCGGGATTACGCCGCCAGCCCTCCGCGCATTCACACCAATTACCATGCCGGCCACTATCGAGAGATCCCCGAGCCGCATAAGTGTTGATCCCGGCGAAAGGCACAAAGGCGGTGGGCCGCGACGGGTGCCGGGGCCGTCGACGTGCCCGCCGAACCCGCCCGGCCGCGCCTACCCCCCGGCCCGCGCCTACCCCCGGCCCCGCCCGCCCGGGCGTCCCCGCCCGGCCGGCCGCGCCCGCGCGGAGCCCCCGACGTGCCCGTCGACCCCGGCGGGCCGTCGCCCCGGGGGAACACATCCGGGCCGCAACGGGTTGGGAAATGGCGTGATCGACGTACCGTTGTCTGTCCTTGACCTTGCTCCCGTCGCCGCCGGAGCCACCGCCACCGAGGCGCTCGGGCACACCACCGAGTTGGCCCGCCGGACCGAGGAGCTGGGCTACCGCCGGTTCTGGGTGGCCGAGCACCACAACATGCCGGCGATCGCCAGCTCCGCACCGGCGGTGCTGCTCGCCCACCTGGCGGCGCACACCACCACGATCCGGCTGGGCTCCGGCGGGGTGATGCTGCCCAACCACGCGCCGCTGGTGGTCGCCGAGCAGTTCGGCACCCTGGAGGCGCTGCACCCGGGCCGGATCGACCTGGGCATCGGCCGCGCGCCGGGCACCGACCAGCGCACCGCGCTGGCCCTGCGCCGCACCATGGAGGGCCTGTCGGCGGAGGGCTTCCCCCGGGAACTGGCCGACCTGATGAACTACTTCAGCGGCGACGACCCGGGCGCGATCACCGCCACCCCGGGGCTGGGCCAGTCCCCGGCGGTCTGGCTGCTCGGCTCCAGCGGGTTCAGCGCGCAGCTCGCCGGGCTGCTCGGCCTGCCGTTCTCCTTCGCGCACCACTTCAGCGCGCAGCACACCCTGCCCGCGCTCCAGCTCTACCGGCAGAGTTTCCGCCCGTCGCGCTGGCTGAGCGAGCCGTACGCGATGGTGGCGGTGAACGTGGTCTGCGCCGACACCGACGAACGGGCCGAATGGCTGACCGGGCCGAGCGCGCTGTCGTTCCTCAAGCTGCGCACCGGGCGGCCGGAGCCGCTGGCCAGCCCGGAGGACGCCGCCCGGTACCCGTACAGCGAGATCGAGCGCGAGTTCGTCCGGCAGCGCCGCGACGGTCAGGCGATGGGCTCACCCGAGACGGTCCGGCGGCAGCTCGCCGAACTGCTGGCCCGCACCGGCGCCAACGAGCTGATGCTCACCACCATGGTGTACGACGTCGCCGACCGGGTGCGCTCCTTCGAGCTGGTGGCCGAGAAGGTGGCCGGCGGGCTTTCCCGGAGCGCCTGAAACACGCTCTTCATAGCCACGTCACCCTACCGTCGCGCAGGACCTCTAACTTTATGACCGGTGGTGGTACGGCACTCCCGGTCGGGACGGGTCGGGGGTGCTGCGGTGTGGTGCACCGGGTCGCCAGCTGAGCGGATTCCGCGGCTGGCGACCCGGTGCCTGCGTTTGCGGCCCCGGTCAGCGTCGGAGCCCGCGCGGTCAGCGCAGGTAGATGTTGGGCGTGGGCGGGGTGGACATGCCGTCACCGATGAAGAACCCCGGGTGCGGCGGCTGGTTGTAGGCGGTGTTCTGCCAGGCGATCGCCGCCCGGTACTGCGGGTCGTGCATCAGCGTGTAGATCCGGGTACCGGTCTGGGTCGGGGTGCTGTAGATCCGCAGCGCCCGGCTGTCGCTGGTGCGCCAGATCACCTCCTCGCGCCAGTCGCCGAGGATGTCGCCGGAGAGCGCCGGGGTCGACTTGGTGCCGTTGTTGGCGGCCACGTCGCTGCCGGTGAGCAGCCGGGTCTCGCCGCCGGTGCCGTATTTGTCGATCTTGGTAGCGTCGAGGAGTTCGCGGACCGGGTCGCCGTCCCACCAGGCGAGGAAGTTCGCCGACGACGGCTTGCGGCCGACGTTCTGCCCCCGGGTGTTGGCCAGCCCGTCGACCGCCGCCGACCACGACTCGGCACCCGGGCTGCCGGCCCAGACGTCCGCCGAGACGCCCCGGCCGTTGTCGCCGCTGGCCGCGGTCCGCCAGATGATCTGACCGGTCCGCGCGTCGGCGAAGTACGAGCTGGGCTTGCTGGCGTCCTCGTCGACCTTGAAGACCTCCAGGCCGGCCCGGCCCGGGTCCAGGTCACCGACGTGCAGGGCGTCACCGTGACCGTTGCCGGTGGAGTAGAGCAGCCGGCCGTTGTCGTCGATGGTGGCCGCGCCGTAGACGATCTCCTGCCGGCCGTCGGCGTCGACGTCGGCCACCGAGAGCTGGTGGTTGCCCTGACCGGCGGCGGCGGAGTTGCCGGAGGCGTTGGAGTCGAACGTCCACCGCTTGGTCAGCGCGCCGTTACGGAAGTCCCAGGCGGCGACGACCGCCCGGGTGTAGTAGCCCCGCGCCATGATCAGCGACGGCCGCTGACCGTCCAGGTAGGCGGTGCCGGCGAGGAACCGGTCGACCCGGTTGCCGTACGAGTCGCCCCAGGAGGAGACGGTGCCGCGCGGCGGGTCGTAGTTGACGGTGGAGGCGATCGCGCCGGTCTGCCCGTTGAACATGGTCAGGTACTCCGGGCCGGACAGCACGTAGCCGCTGGAGTTGCGGTAGTCCGCCGACGACGAGCCGATCAGCTGACCGGTGCCGGACCGGGTGCCGTCGGCGGTCTTCATCGCCACCTCGGCCCGGCCGTCGCCGTCGTAGTCGTACACCTGGAACTGGGTGTAGTGGGCCCCGGCCCGGATGTTGCGACCCAGGTCGATGCGCCACAACCGGCTGCCGGTCAGGGTGTACGCGTCGACGTAGACGTTGCCGGTGTAGCCGGACTGGCTGTTGTCCTTGGCGTTGGACGGATCCCACTTGAGCACGATCTCGTAGTCGCCGTCGCCGTCGAGGTCACCGACGCTCGCGTCGTTGGCCGAGTAGCTGTACGCCTCCCCGCTCGGGGTGGTGCCACCGGCCGGCGGCTGGATCGGCACGTCCAGGTAGCCGTTGGTGAACTGGAGCGCTGGCGCGGACGCCGCCTGCTCGGCACCGTTCACCACGGCCCGCACGGTGTACGCCGAGCCGGCCGCCGCCCCACTGTCGAGGTAGTTGGTGGCACCGGTGAGCGGCGTGGCGTTGACCTTGGTGGAGCCCCGGTAGAGGTTGAACGACACCCCGGAGGTCTCGGTGCCGAGCAGTCGCCAGGAGACCAGGTTGCCGTTGCCGGAGCGGACGCTGACCAGCCCGCGATCGAGATCCTCCAGCTGCTTCGCCCCGGCCGGCGGGTCGGTCGGCGGTGGGGTCGTCGGGGGTGGCGTGGTGGGGGGCGGGGTCGTCGGCGGCGGGGTGGTCGGCGGGGTGGTCGGCGGCGCGGTGGTCGGCCCGGTGTCGCCGGTGCAGGTCGTGCCGTTGAGGGCGAAGCTCGCCGGCACCGGGTTGCTGGAGTTGTTCCACGAGGCGTTGAAGCCGAAGTTCGCCGCGCCGTTGGTGCCGAGGGCGGCGTTGTAGCCGGCGTCCCTGGCGCTGACCTGCGCGCCGGACTGGGTGACCGTGGCGTTCCACGCCTGGGTCACCTGCTGGCCGGCGGTGTAGGACCAGGTCAGCGTCCACCCGTTGAGCGGATCGCCGAGATTGGTGACGGTGACGTCGGCGCCGAAGCCGCCGCCCCACTGACTGCTGATCTTGTAGTCGACCCGGCAGCCGGCGGCGGCGGCCGAGGCCGTCACGGTGGTGAGGGTGCCGGCGGTGAGGGTGGTGGCCGCGGCGGCGGCGAGCAACGCGGCTCGCCGACGGGTGGGACTCAGGTGCACGGGAACGCCTTTCACAGAGGTCAGCGCAGGGCGGTGACGCCGGCCTGCCCAAGCCGGCGGGAGAATGCGCCCGCGTCGACGGTGGAGACGGGACGCCTCACATCGACGTCCATAGTTAGACTCCGCGCAGCTGGATCGTAGGACAACGCTTTCCGACAGCACAAGCCGGAGCCGCCCTTGCTCCCCGGCGGCCCACCTGATCGACTCGGCCCATGGCTGAGCACATGGACCCCGAGGAGTTCCGCCGCGCCGGTTACGCCGTGGTCGACTGGATCGCCGACTACTGGCGGACGCTGGACCAGCGGCCGGTGACCACCCAGGATCCGCCCGGCACGGTCACCGCCGCCCTGCCCACCGCCCCGCCCTCGCGCGGCGAGCCGGTCGCGGCGATGCTGGCCGACCTGGACGAGATCATCGTGCCCCGGGTCACCCACTGGCAGCACCCCGGCTTCTTCGGCTACTTCCCGGCCAACACCAGCGGCCCCAGCGTGCTGGCCGACCTGGTCAGCTCGGGCCTCGGCAGCCAGGGCATGCTCTGGGCCACCAACCCGGCCGGCACCGAACTGGAGACGGTGGTGCTGGACTGGCTGGTCGACCTGATGGACCTGCCGGCGTCGTTCCGCTCCACCGGCCCCGGCGGCGGGGTCATCCAGGACTCGGCCTCCTCGGCGACGCTGGTCGCCACCCTGGCCGCCCTGCACCGGGCCAGCAGGGGACGGTGGCGGGAGGTGGGCGTCGACCGCCGGTACCGGGCGTACACCTCGACGCACGGGCACTCGTCGATCGAGAAGGCGGCCCGGATCGCCGGCCTCGGCGGGCAGGGCGTGCGGACGATCGAGGTGGACCCGGAGAGCCAGGCGATGCGGCCGGCGGCGTTGCGCGCGGCGATCGCGGCGGACCTGGCCGCCGGGGAGGTGCCGGCGATCGTGGTGGCCACGATCGGCACCACCTCCACCACCGCCGTCGACCCGCTGCCGGAGATCGGCGCGATCTGCGCCGAGTACGGTGTCTGGCTGCACGTCGACGCCGCGTACGCCGGGGCGGCGGCGATCTGCCCCGAGCTGCGCTGGTCGCACGCCGGCGTCGAGTACGCCGACTCGTACTGCTTCGACCCGCACAAGTGGCTGCTCACCGGCTTCGACTGCGACGCCTTCTGGGTGGCCGACCGGAGCGAGCTGATCGAGGCGCTGACCGTCATGCCGGAGTTCCTGCGCAACGCCGCCAGCGAATCCGGCGCGGTGATCGACTACCGGGACTGGCAGGTCCCGCTGGGCCGCCGGTTCCGGGCGCTCAAGCTCTGGTTCGTGCTGCGCTGGTACGGCGTCGAGGGGCTGCGGGCGCACCTGCGTTCCGGGATCGCCCTGGCCGACGGGTTCGCCACCCGGGTACGCGCCGACGACCGGTTCGCGCTGGCCGCCCCGCACCCGTTCTCGCTGGTCACGTTCCGGTTGCGGGCCGGCGACGAGGCGAGCGCGGCGCTGCTGGCCCGGGTCAACGACAGCGGGCAGGTGCACCTGACCCACACCAGGGTCGACGGCCGGTACACCCTGCGGCTGGCCGTCGGTTCACCGCTGACCCGGCCGGAGCACGTGGACCGGGCCTGGGACCTGCTGTCGGCCGCCGCCACCGACATCCTGGCCGGGAACTGAGCCGGGACCGGGCCTGAGCGCGGCCGGGGACCGGACCGGGACTGAGCCGGGACCGGACGGGGCGGGAGTGGGGACGGGGCCGGGACCGGACAGGGCGGGAGTGGGGCCGGGACCGGGGGCGAGGGCGGCGACGTACCCGGTCGGGGTCAGCGCTCGGCCACGGCCAGCACTTCGGGGGGCGTGCCCGGCGCGGAGCCGACCGGAACCGGTGCCGCCTCGGCGGCACGGCCGTCGGCTCCCGTGCGGACCTCCGCTCCGTCGCGGACCTCCGCTCCGTCGCGGACCTCGGCTCCGTCGCGGACCTCGGCGGCACCGTGGGCCGCTGGGCCACCGCGTCCACCGGCATCGGTGGTGGGCGCGTCCGCGTCGGCCCCTACCTCGACACCGGTGGCGTGGGCGTCGACGATGGCGCGGGCGTGGCGGGTCCGGCGCAGCGCGCGGACGGCCAGCACCAGGGCGACCAGCCAGCCCACGGCCAGCAGCGCGTAGACCACCGGGCGGGTGGTCGACCCGGCGTCCCCCGCGTTGAGCAGGATCCGGGCGTTGGTCAGCACGATCACCCCGCCGATGGTGGCGCCCAGCAGCTGGGCGGGGACGATCCGGACCAGCCAGGCGGCCACCGGTGCGGCGATCAGGCCACCGATCAGCAGCGCCGCGACGGTGGGCAGCAGGAAGCCCTCACTGCCGAGGCCGATCAGGAAACCGATGCTGGCCGCGCCGGCGACCACGAACTCGGCGGTGTCCACCGAGCCGATCACCTTGCGCGGCTCCATCCGGCCGGACACCAGCAGCGCGGGGGTGGCCACCGGACCCCAGCCGCCGCCGCCGGTGGCGTCGACGAAGCCGGCGACCAGCCCGAGGGGGCCGAGGAACCGGCCGCGCAGCCGCCCGGCACCGGTTCGCTGACGCAGCGGCCGGGAGAAGCGCACCAGCAGGTACGCCCCGAGGGTGAACAGGATGCCGGCCATCCACGGGGCGGCGTTCTCGGTGGAGATGGAGCTGAGGAAGGTGGCCCCGACGAATGCGCCGATCGCGCCGGGCAGGGCGATCCGGGTGACCACCCGCCAGTCGACGTTGCCGAACCGCCAGTGTGCGACACCGGCGGCGAGGGTGGTGCCGATCTCGGCGAGGTGCACCGACGCCGAGGCGGCGGCCGGGGCGACGCCGACGAAGAGCAGCAGGGTGGACGAGGTCAGCCCGTACGCCATGCCGAGGGCACCGTCGACGAGTTGCGCGGCCAGGCCCACCAGGGCGAGCACCAGTAGCTTGCGCACGTACCCCTCCGAACTTCTCGGCATCTCCTATCAACTTGGTCGACAATGCGGCATGACGGCGCGTGGGTCAACCCCCTGATCGGTGGATGGGACGCGCCGGTGACCACGCCGGTCGGAGCCGGCGGTCGGCCCGCCGGACGGCGGCCCCGCACCAGCACCGATTCCCGGCGGGCCACCTGACCGACCCTCCCGGCGCGCGGGACGGCTCCGGGCACCCGGCTCCCAGCGCGCGGGACGGCTCCCGACGCTCAGATCCAGGCGCGCGGGACGGCTCCCGGCGCTCAGCTCCAGGCGCGCGGGTCGGCTCCCGGCGCTCAGCTCCAGGCGCGCGGGTCGGCGGCCAGCTCGTTGATCCGCCCCGGCAGCACCCCGGCCGCCACGTCGGCGACGGTGACCTGCTCCAGGATCTCCCGCTCACTGGCCCGCAGCGCGATCCAGACGTCCTGCAACGCCCGCGCCGCGCCGTGGTAGCCGAGCTGCTCGGGGCGCTGCCCCCGGACGTGCGCCAGCGGGCCGTCGATCACCCGGATCACCTCGGCGAGGGAGATCTCCGCCGCCGGCCGGGCCAGCCAGTAGCCCCCCTCCGGGCCGCGCTGCGCGTGCACGATGCCACCCCGGCGCAGCTGGAGCAGGATGCTCTCCAGGAACTTCGGCGGAATGTCCTGTGCCCGGGCGATCTGCTCGGCGGTGACGGGCCGCGACCGCCCGGCGTCCGCGCCGTCGGCGACCGAGGCCAGCTCGGCGGCCGCACGGAGGGCATAGTCGACCCGAGCGGAGAGACGCATGGCCGCAAGGTTAGTCGGCGACCCGGCCGGCCGGGTCGCCACCCTCCACCGAACGGACGAGCGGCGCAGCGGACGACCGCCGCGCCGTCCCGGCCGACGGCCGGGCGGTGCCAACGGTGGCACGGACGTGGCACCATACCCCTGTCGTCCGGCAGGGTCGCCGATCCACGACGCACCAGCGCACCGGAGCACCGGCCGATAGGGGCAGCGACAGCGATGCCGGACGTGACACCGCTGACCACGCGGGATCCGCGCCAGGCCGGCCCGTACGAGCTGGTCGGCCGGCTCGGCTCGGGCGGGCAGGGCGTGGTCTACCTGGGCCGGGACGACCAGGGCCGATGGGTCGCGGTCAAGGTCATCAACGTGGACCTGCGCCAGCACCCGAAGGCGAAGTCCCAGTTCGCCAAGGAGATCGCCGCCGCCCGCCGGGTCGCGCCGTTCTGCACCGCGCAGATCCTCTTCGCCGACGTGGACGGCGACCTGCCGTACGTGGTCAGCGAGTTCATCGAGGGCGTCACCCTGCAACGGCACGTCCGCGAGCAGGGTCCGATCAGCGGCAACGCGCTGCACCGGCTGGCCGTGGGCACCGCCACCGCGCTGGCCGCGATCCACCAGTCCGACGTGGTGCACTGCGACCTGAAGCCGGACAACGTGATCCTCGGGGCGGACGGCCCACGTGTGATCGACTTCGGCATCGCCCGCGCGCTGGACGTCACCGAGACGATGACCGACCGCATCATGGGCACCGCCCCCTACATGGCCCCGGAACGGTTCCGGGACGACGAGGTCGGACCGGCCAGCGACGTGTTCGCCTGGGCGGGGACCATCGCCTTCGCGGCCGGCGGACAGCCCCCGTTCCGCACCGGTCCGGTCGCGGCGGTGATGCACCGGGTCCTGCACGACCCGCCGGAGCTGACCGGGCTCTCCGGGCCGCTGGCCGTCCTGATCGGGCAGTGTCTGGACAAGGACCACCGGGTGCGGCCGACCGCCCAGGAGGTGCTGCTCCGCCTGCTCGGCCGGGACACCCACCCGGGCACCGCCGTGCCGCTGCAATCGGTGCTCCGGGCCGGCACCGACGCGGCCGCCACCCAGCAACTGCCCCGGACCCTGTCCACCGTCGCTCCGGTGTCCCCGCCGGTAGCCCCGGCCGCACCCGACGGCCCGGTCCCCGCGGCGGTCGACCCGTGGCCGACCATGTCGACCGTCCTGCCGGCACCGACCGACCCGGCACCACCCGACCCGGCGACGGCCCCACCGGCGACGGCCTGGCCCACTCCGACCTCACCAGCGACGGCCTGGCACGGCCCGACCGGAACGGCGACAGCCGGGCCGACCCCGACCTCACCAGCGACGGCCTGGCCCACCCCCACCGGACCGGCGACAGCCGGGCCGGACCCGGCCGGGGCGGCGACACCTCCCGGCGGGCGGACGGCCGTCCCCGCCCCGGATCACCCGGGTCGACCGGCCCCGGCCGTCACCCCGTCGACGGGCCGGGACAGCTTCGGGCGGCGGCTGCGCCGCCAGTGGGCCGACCCGTGGGGGGTGTCGACCGCCATCTTCCTCGGCGCGTTGGGCACCGCCGCCGGGTACGTCGCCACGACGGCCGTGGGCACCGCCGCCGCCGTCGGCTCCGTCACCCTCGTCGTGGTCTACGGTGTCCGTCTGCTGGTCGCCGCCGCGCTCCCCCCGTCCGCGGCCCCGGACGGTCCGCCGGCCGCGACCACCGGGCCGGGCGGGCCGGCACCCCGTACCGACGCCTGATCCACGACGAACGAACCCCTGGAGGAGCCGATGGCCACCGGTGAGCGTCCCGCCCGGTCATGGCTGCCGTACACGGCCGCCGTCGTCGCGGGGCTCGCGGTGATCGCCGCGGCGTACCTGTACGTCCGGCCCGCCCCCGGCACGGACCGGACCGACTGCGTGCCGCTGGAGGTCAGTTCCTCCACTGAGAAGAGCACGCTGGTCGCCCAGCTCGCCGACCGCTACAACGCGGCCGACCGGCGCTTCGGCGGGCGGTGCGCACAGGTGACCGTGCACGGCCTCAACTCGGGCGAGGCGATGGAGGCGTTGGCGGGTGGCTGGTCACTCACCCAGCCGCAGGTCGCCGAACCGCAGGTGTGGCTGCCCACCTCGTCACTGTGGACCGGGCAGCTACGCCTGCTGGACTCGGCGGCGGGCCGCCCCCCGCAGACCCCCGGGCAGTACCCGTCGATCGCCAACAGTCCCCTGGTCATCGCCATGCCCAGGGACAAGGGTGAGCTGGTGCAGCAGCGCGGCCCGCTCGGCTGGGCCGACGTCCTCGGCCTGTCCGGCGACACCGGTTGGGCGGCGTTCGGCAAACCCGAGTGGGGCCGGTTCACCTTCGGCAAGGACAACCCGCACCTGTCCACCTCGGGCCTGGCCGCCACCATCGCCACCTACTACGCGGCGGTCAACCGGGCCAGCGACCTGACCAGCGAGGACCTCGCCCAACCCGCGGTGACCCAGTTCGTCCGGCGGATCGAGGCGAACGTCTCGCACTACAGCGACGACTCGGTGGACCTGCTGCGCAGCCTGGCCGAGGCCGACGCCGCCGCCACCGGGGACACCCCGGCGACCGACATGAGCGCGATCGTCCTCCAGGAGGAGCTGGTCTACCTCTACAACCAGGGCCAGCTCAGCCCGAACGGCAGCAAGCCCCGGGTTCCGCTGGTGGCGGTGCATCCCCAGGAGGGCACCTTCAACCTGGACCACCCGTACGTGGTGCTGCCCTCGGCCGACCCGGCGCAACGGGAGGCCGCCGAGGACTTCCTCGCCTTCCTGCGCGACGGTCCGCAGCAGCGCAGCTTCGCCGCCCTGGGCTTCCGGGACGACGAGCGCCGGCCCGCCGAGTCGCTGCTGGCCACGGTGGCCGGGCCGGGCGGTGACCGGCTCACCTACTTCGACCCGCCCACGCCGGAGGTGGTCGGCGCGATCCTGGGCGGGTGGGACACCCTGCGCAAGAAGGCGAACATCCTGCTCGCCGTGGACACCTCCGGCTCAATGAAGGCCAGCGTCGGCGACCAGACCCGGTTCCAGGCGGCGACCGACGCGGCGAGCAAGGCGATCGGGCTGCTGAACTCCGCCGACCAGGTGGCGCTCTGGTCGTTCTCCAGCGAGACCCCGCAACGGACGAAGCGGCCCTACAGCGAGGAGGTCCGGCTGGCGCCGCTGAACCGGGACACGTTCAACCGCAAGCTCACCGGCCTGCGTATCGGCGGCAACACCGCGTTGTACGCGACGGTCCGCGCGGCGCACCGCACCATGCTCGACAGCTACGACCCGAAACGGATCAACGCGGTGGTCGTGCTCACCGACGGCAAGAACGAGTACCAGAAGGACAGTGACCTGGACCGGCTGCTCCGGGACATCGCACTGGACCCGAAGAAGCCGGTCAAGGTCTTCTGCGTGGCCTTCGACCAGGACTCGGACCTGGCCGCCCTGGACCGGATCGCCAAGGCGTCGGCCGGCAAGGCGTTCGACGCGAAGGATCCGGCCACCATCGACGACGCGCTGGTCAAGGTGGTCAGCAGCTTCTGACCGTACCCCGGCCACCGGGCGGGCCGGGGCCGACCGTCGGCCGGGAGGTCGGCGGGGTCGGGGGCGGGGGGTCGGGGGCGACCGTCAGCCGCACGGCCGGCGGGGCCGCACCGGCCGGGACTTCGGTCAGTCGCCGACGCGCCGGAGCAGGCCCTCCTGGACGGCGCTGGCGATGTGCCGGCCGTCGGCGGTGAACATCCGGCCGGTGGCCAGACCCCGCGCGCCGGAGGCCGACGGGCTCCAGCAGTCGTAGAGGAACCACTCGTCGGCCCGGAACGACCGGTGGAACCACAGCGCGTGGTCGAGGCTCGCCCCGTCCAGGCCGCCCGGCCCCCAGACCTCGCCGTGCACCGACAGGACCGAGTCGAGCAGGGTCAGGTCGGAGGCGTAGGTGAGGGCGCAGGCGTGCAGCAGTGGATCGTCGGGCAGCTTGCCGTCGATGCGCATCCAGACCCGCTGGTGCGGGTCGGCCGGCCGGTCACCGGGCCGCACCCAGCCCGGTTCGCCGACGTAACGGACGTCGATCGGGCGGGGGATCTGCCCCCAGATGCCGAGCCGTTCCGGGTAGCGGGCCAGCCGGTCGGACATGGTCGGCACGTCGTCCGGGCCGGGCACGTCCGGCGGGGTGGGGGCCTGGTGTTCCAGGGCCTGCTCCTGCCGCTGGAACGAGGCCGACATGAAGAAGATCGGCTTGTCGTGCTGCAACGCCACGGAGCGGCGCACCGAGAAGGAGCGCCCGTCCCGGATGTTCTCCACCTGGTAGTCGATCGGCTCGGCCGGGTCGCCGGGACGGACGAAGTAGCCGTGCAACGAGTGCACGAACCGCTCCGGGGCGACGGTGCGCCCGGCGGCGACCAGTGCCTGGCCGGCGACCTGCCCCCCGAACACCCGCTGCGGACCGACCCGGGGGCTCATCCCCCGGAAGGTCATCTCGCCGGTGTGGTCGAGGTCGAGGACCTCGAGGAGCTGGTCGACCGCGGCCTGGCCGGTCGCCGCCGGACGCCCGTTCACCGCGCTGTCCCGGCCCGCCGCGCCGACGTGCTCACGGGCCGGGCTCTGTCAGCCGTACCGGGGTGCTCACTGGAGTGCCCGGGCGGAGGCCGCGTCGACCAGGGAACCGAGCTGGTGCACGCGCAGCGTGTTGGTGGAGCCCGGGGTGCCGGGCGGGCTGCCGGCGACGATCACCACATAGTCGCCGGGCGTCGCCTGGTTGAGGCCGAGCAGCGCCTGGTCGACCTGGCGGAACATGTCGTCGGTGTGCTGCACGAACGGCATCAGGAAGGTCTCCACGCCCCAGCAGAGCGCGAGCTGGCTGCGCACCTCGGGGACCGGGGTGAAGGCCAGCAGCGGCAGGTCGCAGTGCAGCCGGCTGAGCCGCTTGACGGTGTCGCCGGTCTGCGAGAAGGCCACCAGCGCCTTCGCCCCGATGGCGCGGGCGATCGAGGAGGCGGCCACGGTGAGCGCGCCGCCGTGGGTACGCGGGTCGTGCTGGAGCCGGGGCACCCCGATCGAGCCGGCCTCGGTGGTCGTGATGATCTTGGCCATGGTGCTGACGGTGAGCACCGGGTACTTACCGACGCTGGTCTCGCCGGAGAGCATCACCGCGTCCGCGCCGTCGAGCACCGCGTTGGCCACGTCGGAGGCCTCGGCCCGGGTCGGCCGGGAATTCTCGATCATGGAGTCGAGCATCTGGGTGGCCACGATGACCGGCTTGGCGTTCTCCCGGCAGAGCTGCACGGCCCGCTTCTGCACCAGCGGCACCTGGTCGAGCGGCATCTCCACGCCGAGGTCGCCACGGGCCACCATGACACCGTCGAAGGCGAGCACGATCGCCTCCAGGTGGTCGACCGCCTCGGGCTTCTCGACCTTGGCCAGCACCGGACGGCGGACCCCCTCCTCGTCCATGATGCCGTGGACGAGCTTGATGTCCTCCGCGGTGCGGACGAAGGAGAGCGCGATCAGGTCGACGCCCAGGCCGAGCGCGAAGCGCAGGTCCTCGGCGTCCTTGTCCGACATCGCCGGGACGCTGACCGCCACGTTCGGCAGCGAGACGCCCTTGTTGTTGGAGACCGGGCCGCCCTCGGTGACCAGGCACCGGATGTCGTTGCCGGTGACGTCGTTGACCTCGACGGCGACCCGGCCGTCGTCGATCAGCAGCCGGTCGCCCGGCTTCACCTCCTGGGGCAGCTTGCGGTAGGTGCAGGAGACCCGGTCCCGGGTGCCGAGGATGTCGTCCCCGGTGATCACCACCGAGTCTCCGGTACGCCACTCGTGCGGCCCGTCGGCGAACCGGCCGAGCCGGATCTTCGGACCCTGGAGGTCGGCCAGGATGGCGACCGGCACGCCGACCGCCTCGGCGGCCTCGCGGACCATGCGGTACACCGACTCGTGATCGGCGTGACTGCCGTGGCTGAAGTTCAGCCTGGCCACGTTCATGCCCGCCTCGATCAGTCCCCGGAGCCGCTCCGGGGACGAGGTGGCAGGGCCAAGAGTGCAGACGATCTTCGCGCGGCGTGTCACGCCCATCAGGCTAGTCTCTCCTCCGGGTCGACCTGCGGGCCGACCCCTTGCGGACTGAGGAACAGGGTCCGACGACGCGCGGGGTGGCCGCGTGGCCGGCGGGACGCGGGCCACGCCGGAGACGTCGGAGCGGCGCGGGCATCGGCGACCGCGCGCCGGGAATCGTACCGCCCGGGGGCCATCGTCGTCCGCGCGCTCCCGGGCTCGTCCGCCCCGACACCGGCCCGGTCGGCGCCCGCCGCCCGTCACGTGTCTCCACGGGCCGCTAACTGCCGGTCTTGACCAGCGGGAACTCCAACGAGCCGGCCGGGCACAGGAAGGTCAGCACGTCGACCGTGTAGAGCCCGGCCTGCACCGCCGGGTCGGCCTCCATCACGCTGCGTACGTCGTCGACCGAACCGGTGCGGGCCAGGCCGATGCCGATCGGCGGGGCGGGCTCCCGGGCCGGACCGTCGATCGACCCGGCCACCAGCACCAGGCCCCGCCGTTGCAGCGCCCACATGTGCGCGGTGTGTTCGGCCTGGAGCCGCTGCACGGTCTCCGGCGGCAGCACCCGACCGGCCGGGCCGGGATAGAGCACGATGCACTCGTACGTGTCGAGCGCGAAGTCCAGCTGCGGCGTACCCGTCATGGCTCCCCCTGCGCGTCGGCGCCCCACCGCGCCGGTCGTCGACCCGCCCGGGGCGACCCGACGGTGCCGGACCCGCCCTGCTCCCCCGGACCCGCCGTGCTCCCCCGGACCCGGCCAGCGTCCCACGAGCCGGCCGCCCCCGGCGGCTGGTCGGGGCAACTGCCCGGGGATCGACCGGGGTGGGCATCGGCGCACGCTGGTACGGTCCGACTGATGGGAAAGGGCTCGATCCGCCGAGCGGAGGTCCCGAACATGACTCGCTCCGCCACCGTCGGCCCCCGGCCGCCGGACGACGCCCGCTGGCGGGAGCTCCTCTCCTGCGCCGGTCGCGCCGGCCGGCGGATCGTCGGGCACGACTGGACGGCCACCCCGCTCGGGCCGCTGGACTCCTGGCCGCAGAGCCTGCGCACCGCCCTCACCATCTGCCTGCACACCCCGACCCCGGCGGCGGTCTGGTGGGGGCCGGAACTCGTGCTGCTGCCCAACGACGGGTACCTGGCGCTGTTCGACCCGGCCGGGCGGGAGCCGCCGGGTCGGCCGGGCACCGCGGTCTGGCCGGACGCCGTGCCGGCGCTGACCGAGGTGCTGACCGCCGCCCGGGTCACCTGCCGGCACGAACGTGACGTCGACGCCGGTCCGGGTCGACGCCGGCTGGTCTGCTCGTCGGCTCCGGTCGTCGACGTGCTCGGCCGGCCCGGCGGGGTCTTCACCACGGTCGCCGACGCACCGGTGGCGGCGGACGTCCCCGCGCAGCGGGCCGGCGACCGGCGGCGGGCGCTGCGGCAGGCCGAGGGACTGGCCCGGCTCGCCGGGGCGCTCAGCGCCGCCGGGAACCGGTCGGCGGTGACGGAGGTCGTCACCACGGTCACCCCGGCACTGGTCGGGGCCGCCGAGGTCCGGGTCGCGGTGGCCACCGCGGGTGCGCTGGACCTGACGGTGACCGGTGGCGACGGGCCGTCCCGGCTGGCGGTCGCCGACGACGAGCCGCTGGCCCGGGTGGTACGCGAGGAGACGCCCGTGCCGCTGCCCGACGGGGTCTGCCTGCCGCTGCGGGACGGCGGCGGGGCGGTGCTCGGCGCGCTCGAGGTGCGGTGGTCCGGGCCGGTCGCCGACGAGGAGGCCCGTCGTACCCTGCTCGACGCGGTGGCGGGCCTGTGCAGTCAGGCGTTACGGCGGGCCGAGCTGACCGGGTCGGCGCGGGCGATGGCGGAGTTCGCCGCCCGGCTCAGTGTCACCCGGTCGACCGCCGAGGCGATCGAGGTGATCCTGGACGCCGCGCCGATGGCGCTCGGCGCGGCCCTGCCCGGCCTGGCGATGCGGGACGAGGGCCGGCGGCTGCGGCTGTGGCACGGGGAGCTGCCGACCGGCCTGGTCGCCACCTTCGACGACCTGACCATCGACGACCCGCGACCGATCGCCCGCGCGCTGCGCACCGGTGAGCGGATCATCCTGCGCAACCGGGCCGAGTTCGCCGCCCGCCATCCGGGCCTGCCGGACCCGGCCGGGGAGTACGGCATGGTGACCACGGTGGCGTTGCCGTTGCTGGACGCCTCCCGGCGGCCCATCGCCGCGCTGGGCTTCGGCTGGCCCCGGGAACGGCCGCTGCACGACGACGACCTGGCGCTGCTGGACACCATCGCCGACCTGTGCGAGCAGACCCTGGAACGGGTCCGGCTGGCCGCCGCCGAGCACAACCTGGTGACCCGGTTGGCGGGTCGGCTGCGGGCCTCGGACACGGTCGGCTCGCCCGGGCTGGAGCTGGCCACCCGGTACCAGCCGGCGATGAGCGGCCTGCACCTGGGCGGGGACTGGTACGACCTGGTGGACCTGGACGAGGGCCGGCTGGCCGTGGTGGTCGGGGACGTGGTGGGCCACCAGGTCGAGGCGGCGGCCGACATGGCGCAGCTCCGCACGGTGGTGAACACCCTGATCCGGTCCGGGGTGCCGCTGGCCGAGGTGTTCCCCCGGCTGACCGGGCTGCTCGGGGTCGGGTTCCTCGGCACCTGTCTGGCGATGGTCGTCGACCCGGTCGCCGGTGTCGCGCAGATCGCCCGGGTGGGGCACCCCCACCCGGTGCTGCTGCGGCCGGGGCAGCCGCCGGAGACGGTCTGGACGGGGCACTCGCTACCGCTGGGGCTGGTCCGCGACCCGGTGCCGGTGACCACCGTGGCGTTCGGTCCGGGTGACCTGCTGGTGGCGTACACCGACGGGCTGGTGGAGCGGCGGGACCAGGCGTACGAGGCCGGGGTGGCGGCGTTGCACGAGGTGATCGTGCCGGTGCGTGACCAGCCGGTGGAGGTCATCGCGGACACCATCCTGAGCAAGCTCTCCGGCTCCGACGACGACCAGGCGTTGGTGGTCATCCGGCACGCGGGGTGAGTGTCGGTGGCCACACCGGTCCCGTGGGTGTTCCCGATGGCGATCTTCGGGAAAGCCAGGGAGGCGGTGACTAGATTTGCCGCTGACGACAACGCACAGGATCGGGGTAAGACTCATGGGTTCCAGCGCACAGCCCGCGAAGGCGTCCGGCACCTACCGGATCGGGGGCGACCTCCAGGTGGACCGGCTCGGCTACGGGGCCATGCAGATCACCGGGCCGGGGGTGTGGGGTGATCCGAAGGACCCGGCCGAGGCGGTCCGGGTGTTGCGCCGGGCGTACGAGCTGGGGGTCACGTTCATCGACACCGCCGACTCGTACGGGCCGTTCGTCTCGGAGCTGCTGATCAGGGAGGCGCTGCACCCGTACGCCGACGACCTGGTCATCGCGACGAAGGCCGGCCTGACCCGCTCCGGGCCGGGCGACTGGCGGCCGGTGGGGCGGCCGGAGTACCTGCGTCAGCAGTGCGAGCTGAGCCTGCGGCACCTGGGGCTGGAGTCGATCGGCCTCTACCAGCTGCACCGGATCGACGCGAAGGTGCCGCTGGCCGACCAGCTCGGCGAGCTGGCCCTGCTCCAGCAGGAGGGCAAGATCCGGCACATCGGGCTGTCCGAGGTGACCGTCGCGCAGATCGAGGCGGCCCAGCAGGTCACCCCGATCGTGTCGGTGCAGAACCTCTACAACCTGGCCGACCGCAGCGCTGAGGACGTCCTGAACCACTGCGAGCGCAACGACCTGGCGTTCATCCCGTGGTTCCCGATCGCGACCGGCAACCTGGCCAAGCCGGGCGGCCCGCTGGACGCCATCGCCACCGACCACGAGGCGACGCCCGCGCAGCTCGCGCTCGCCTGGCTGCTGCGCCGCTCGCCGGTCATGCTCCCCATCCCGGGTACGTCCTCGGTCGGTCACCTGGAGGAGAACGTGGCCGCCGCGCAGGTCCAGCTCACCGACGCGGAGTACGAGGCGCTGGCCAGGGCCGCCTGACCCGACGCGGAGTACCAGGCGCTGGCCAGGGCCGCCTGACCCGACGCGGCGGGCGGCCGACAGCGCGGTTCGCCCCAGCGCGTCGCGCCGACGCTTCGGGCCAGGCGTTCGCGCCAGCGGTTCGTGTCGGCGGTTCGTGTCGGCGTATCGCGCCAGCAGTTCGCTCCGGCGCGTCGCACCGGCGGTTCGCACCGGCGGTTGGTGCCGGCCGTTGGTGACCCCCGTGGTGACGGCCGTTGGCGACGGCCGTTGGCGACGGACCGCCATCTGGGGTTCGTGCCGGCGTGTCGCGCCGGACCACCATCTGCCGAGCGACCCTCATGCCTGTCAGGCATAAATATGCCTGACAGGCATGAGAACTCTCTTGGTGAATCGTCCCCGGCCCAGGTGCACGGCACACGACCACCGCATCGCCGACTCCGGTCGATCGTGATACCGGTGAGCGCCTGGCGGACCACCGGTTGTGTGCCACCGTCGAACATCAGGCCGAGGTAGCCGACCACCCGCAGCGGGCACGACGGCCCTGGCCGCGCCCTGGCCGCGCCCCGGCCGCCTCACCGCTCGGCGGCGTCCCCCGCCTGCCCCTGTCGGTCCAGCGCCCGCTCGGCCCGGTCCTGCTCCAACGCCCGCTGCGTCCCACCCGAGTCCGACACCCGCTGCGCCCCGTCCGCGTCCGACACCCGCTGCGCCCGGTCGGGGTCCAACGCCCGCTGCGCCTGGTCCAGCAGCTTCGTCGGGTCGGTCCGACCGCTGACCTGTAGCTCCACCTCGGAGTCGCCGACCTGCAACCGGATGCTCACCTCGGTACGCTGCTGGTCCACCCAGCTCTGCACCAGGTTGAACAGTCCGGGCAGCAGCCCCTGGGCGACCACCGCGATGATCACCGCGTCGCTGAAGCCGGCCCGGCCGCCGGCCCGCCCCGCGTCACGCACCACGGCGCGGTACCTCGGGTCACGGTGCAGCCAGGTCAGCAGCGGCGTCCGCTGCAGGCCGGCGGCGCGCGGGGCCAGCACCAGCCGGGCCGGCGCGTCGGAGCGGGGGGCGGTCATCTCGGTCTCCGTTTCGGTGGTCGCCTGTGGGGTGGTCCGCACCGGACGGCTCAGTCGTCGCCGGGCTGGAAGGTCAGCTTGCCGTCGACCACCGACAGCACGCCGCTCACCCCGAACCTCTCGTTCTCGGTGAACGGGGTCGTCCCGAAGTAGCCGACGGTGCTGCCGGTGGCCCGCGCCGACCCCTGCGCCTCGTACACGGTGGAGACCCGGGCGGTGGTCGGGCCGGTCAGGGTCAGCTCGATCGTCGGGTACTCGGTGATCTTCCAGGCGATCTTCTTCACCGTCGCACCGCCGCTGTAGTACCGCAGCGGGCAGCCCGGCGGCGCGGCCACCGCCTGCGCCGCGCAGCCGTCCAGGTAGGACCGCACACTCTGTTCCGCGGCCGCCTGCGCCTCGGGTCGCAGCGTGGGCGTCAGCTCCGCGCCGCTCACGCTCTGCTGCCCGGGTACGACGTAGACCACCCGCGAGGCCGTCTCGCTGAGCACGTTGCTCTCCCCCGCCACCGTGTACGCCCCGGGCAGCAGCGGCACCGTCACCCACTCGTCGCCGGTGGGTGCGGGCACCCCGTTGACGGTCAGCGGGGCCGGACCACCGGGCAGGTTCAGGGTCGCCGGAGCGGCGTCGATCCGCCAGCGGTGGAACAGCCCGAGCACGGCCGAGTCGTCGCGGCGCAACGGCAGTTCGGCGGTGAGCTTCCGCCCGCCGAGGGTGTACGCGACCGTGGCGACCGCCTCGTCGCCGTCGCGTTCCACAGCGGTCACGGACACCGCGTCGGGCGGCTGGTAGCCCTTGGCCGACAGCATCCGGGCGAGTTGCCCACCGTCGCCCGCCGCCGCTCGTGCCTCGGGGGTGAGCAGGGCGAGCGCGCCCTCGCCGTCGTGGTCGTCGAGGGCCTCGAAGTAGTCGCCGACCGCCGCCTGGGGGCGGAAGAACGCCCACTGGGCCGCCGTCAAAGCACCGCCCAGGCAGCTCACCAGCACCAGCGCGCCGACCAGCAGCAGCGCCCGGCGGGAGCCGATCGCCACCGTCGTCGGAGCGCCGAACAGGCCGTCGAGGCCGCGCGCGGTGGCCGCGGGGTCGGTGGTCGGGTCCGGGGCCGGCCGGTCCAGCCGGTCCAGGCGCAGCTCGGACGGCGGGTGGGTGGCGCAGACCGCCTCGTCCCAGCCGCTGCGGCCGGTCTCGAAGGAGCGCCGCCGCTCCAGCATGGCGCGCATCCCCTCCCGGTGCCCGGCGAGCACCGCACCGGCGTCGGCCCGGTACTCGGCGGCCCGCACGTCGCGGCGGTGGCAGGGCAGCACGAGGTAGCGCATGGTGAGCAGCACCGGCCAGAAGAACAGGAACACCACGAAGTCGGTGGCCGGGTGCGGGAACCGGCGCATCAGCCAGGCCGGCAGCGCGTGCACCAGCACCAGCGGCAGGCCGACGCCCCGGATGAACGCGCTGGTCACCTCGTCGCCCGTCCGCCAGTGCACGAGTTCGTGGCTGAGCAGCGCGGCGATCTCCTCGTCGGTGCAGTCCAGCACGGCGGTGCTCACCACCACGTGCCGGGCGTACGCGCGGGCGTTGGTCAGCACCGGGTCGTCCTCGATCAGCAGCCGGGGTTCACCGGGCAGGCCGAGCCGGGCCGCGCAGTCGGTCAGCAGCGGACGCAACCGTTCCGCCTCGCGGCGGCTGAGCGGACGCGCGCCGGAGACACCCAGCAGCCACGGCTCCAACAGCACCCGCCCGACGGTGTAGAGCACCCCCACCAGACCGGCGGCCACCACCATTCCGGCCAGCCCGGTGAACAGGTTCGCCGGCTCGTCGAAGGCGTTACGCCAGGGCAGCACCAGCACGACCAGGAAACCGGCGAGCGCGCCCACCACGAATCCGGCGAATCCGCCGACCACCCCGCCGGAGCGCGTCACGAAGGCGTCCAGCAGCGGCCCGACCAGCGGCGCGTCCCGCAGCAGCTCGGGCACCGCCTCCTCGGACTGGGTGCCCCCGGCGATCAGCCCGTAGAGGCCGAGGGCGAGGCCGCACCAGAGGGCCGACACCAGCGCCAACGGCACGTACAGCCAGGTGGCCAGGAACGAGCCGAGCACCCCACGCCAGTCACGCACGATGCCAGCCCGCAGCCAGACCAGGGCGCTGGGATAGCCGGGCGGCCGATGGGCGAACCGGTCACCGGCTTCGTCGGCGGGCGACGCGGTGGGTGGCGCGGTCGGTGATGCGGCGGCCGGCGCGGCCGGGGTCTCGGTCCGGGTTTGCGCCAGGGCGGGATCGGCCCCGCTGCTGAACTGCGGGGCGCTGTCCATGTCGGACACGTCGGGGCTCCTCGACTACAGCGTCTCCTGCCGATCGGCAGGACGATTCCGGGGACACGGCGAAACGACCCATGAACAGGGTGGGACGATTCCACGAACACGGTGGTCCGTCACGGCCGTGGGAGGCAGCACATTACTCGTTGCGAATGCGGCCGGCGATTCACATTCGCCCGCTCGACCGGCGTGCCGGCCCATTGTCGGATATCCGTCCGAGCGCGCCGGTGCCCGCCGGGTCCGGCAACGGCGAGCCGGCGGATCAGACAGCGACAAGGAGCACGGCGACGCGGCGGGGCAGCGAGCGGTAAGGACCGGCGAGTCGGCGGATCAGAGGGCGGCGAGGAGCGCGGCGGGACGCCGGATCAGACCATGCCGGGGCGCAGCGGATCGCCGGATCAGCCCGTGGCGAGCAGGGCGGCGAGTCGGCGTACCGCGGGGTTGGTGGTGTCGGTCCGCCAGGCGAGGGCCACGTCGACGGTCGGCACCGGGGCGGCGAAGCGCCGCAGGCGTACCCCCGGCACCTTCAGGGCGCGGGCCCGGCCGGCGGGCACGGCCGCGACCACGTCACCGTCGGCCACCGCGCGCAGCAGCTGCTCGTCGTCGGGTTCCTGCCGGACCAGGTGGAAACCGCCGTCGGGCCAGACCTGGGCGATGGTGCGGTCGAACATGCCGGGGCCGTTCTCCCGGGGCCACATCACCGCGGGCAGGCCGGCCACCTCGGCCCGGCGCACCCGGCCACGACCGCCCGCGAGCGGATGCTCCGCCGGCACCGCGAACAACAGCTCCTCCCGGTCGACGGTACGGCAGGTCAGGCCCGCCTCCGGCAACGGCGGACGGACGAAGGCGACGTCGAGCCGGCCGGTGAGCAGCCCGGTCACGTTCGGTGCCGTCCAGCCGGTCTCGGGGACCACCTCCACCTCGGGATGGGCCGCCCGGAACCGGGCCACCAACGCGTCGACCCGACCGCCCCGGGCCGACCGGGTGTACGCCAGCCGCAGCCGGCCGCCGCGCCCACCGACCAGGTCGCGGATCCGGGCGGTCGCGGCGTCCACCTCGGCGAGCAACCGACGGGCCTCCCCGGCCACCTGCGCGCCCACCCCGGTCAGCGTGCAGCCGTGGCTGTCGCGGTGCAGCAGGGTCACCCCGAGCTGCCGTTCGAGGGCACGGATCTGCTGGCTGAGCGCCGGTTGGGCGATCCGCAGCCGGGCCGCGGCCCGGGTGAAGTGCAACTCCTCGGCGAGCACCACGAAGTACCGCCACCGGCGCAGGTCCCCGCCGTCGGGTGCCGGCTGCCGCCCGGCCGGGTCGCCCGGCAGCCGACCATGCGCCGGCATGTCCCGATCCGGCCGGTCCCGATCCGGCCGGTCCCGATCCGGCCAGGCCCGCTCCGGCCAGGCCCGCTCCGGCCAGGCCCGCTCCGGCCGGGCCGGGCCGCCGGTCGGTGAGGTCCCCATCCCGGTAACGATAAGTGCGGCTTATCGCCGGCCGTCGGTTCTGTCTTGGACCGGACCGTCGGCCCGGGGAGACGATCCAGGTCCGGCCGCTCGGTCCGGGGCGGCACCGACGGGGAGGTCGACGATGGGGATGAAGGTACTCGTGGTCGGGGGCGGGATCATCGGGTTGACGGCGGCGGTGCGGCTGCGGGAGCGGGGTGCCCGGGTGACCCTGCTGACGGCCGACCCGCCCGACGACACGGTGTCGGCGGTGGCTGCCGCCGTCTGGTATCCCAGCCACACCGAAGTCGATCCCCGCGTGCTGCGCTGGGCCACCGAGACCCACGCGGAGCTGAGCTGGCAGGCCGCCACCGGGGTGCCGGGGGTGGTGGCCCGGCCGACCCGGATGCTGCTGCGCCGGCCGGGGGGTGGTCCGCCGTGGTGGGCGGCGGCCACCGGCGACCTGGTCGCCGAACCGGGCTCCGGGCCGTACACGACGGAGTTGCGGTTCACCGCGCCGACAGTGGAGATGTCGCCGTACCTGGGCTGGCTGCGGGACCGGTTCACGGCCGCCGGCGGGGTGGTCAGGACCGGCCGGCTGGACCGGCTCGCCGACGGTTTCGCCCTCGCCCCCACCGTGGTCAACGCCACCGGGCTGGCCGCCGGCCGGCTCGCCGACGATCCGGCCGTGCACCCGGTACGCGGGCACCTGGTGCTGGTGGCGAACCCCGGCCTGACCACCTCGGTACGCGACGAGGAGAACCCGGCCGGCATCACCTACGTGCACCCGCGCCGGCACGACGTGGTGCTCGGCGGCACCTTCGAGCCTGGCGAGTGGGACACCGGCCCGGATCCGGCCACCTCGGCGGCGATCCGGGACCGGTGCGTGGCGCTGGTGCCGGAGCTGGCCGATGCTCCGGTGCTCGGGGTGCGGGTGGGGCTGCGCCCGGCCCGGCACGGTGGGCCGAGGGTGGCGGTGCAGGCCGGTTCGACGCCGGGACGGCGGCTGGTGCACGCGTACGGTCACGGGGGCGCGGGGGTGACCCTGGCCTGGGGTTGCGCGGACGAGGTGGCCCGGCTGGCGCTGGACGGCTGACCGGCCGGGCGGGGTGCGACCCGGCCCCGCCCCACCAGGTGGGGACCGTGGGGCGGGGCCGGGTGCCGGGGCGGAGGACGGTCCACCGCCCTCCCCCACGTCACCGGCGTTCGTAGAAGGTGATGCTCACGCCGCCCGGGGCGGAACCCGGGTCGGAACTCAGCCAGCTGTTGGCGTTGAGGAAGGCGTACGGGCCGGCAGCGCGGGCCTCGAAGGTCGGCACCAGCCGGCCGAACGCCCCGCAGTTGCGGACCAGGATCAGCTCCCGGTCGTTGGTGGACAGCACGTACCGGGCGTCCAGTGTGCTGGTCGCGCCGATGAGCTGGTAGTCCGCGCCGCCAGGCAGGACGGTGCCGGTCACCCGGCCGGTCACCGTACCGCCGGTGATGGGGATGATGTTGCGGGTGCCGCGCTTGCTGGCCCCGACCGAGACGCTGGCCCCGAGTGTGACGGTCTCGGTGAACACCGCCGCGCCCCGGCTGCCGCTGCCGGTCAGGCAGTCCCACGGCTGGTTGGCCGCCCCGGCCGGGTCGCGTAGCTGCACGCGCGGGTCGGCCGGGGACACCCCGGCGACGTCGTAGACGGCCAGGCTCAGGGTGTTCGTCGCGGTGTCGACCGTCCGGGTGCCGACGTAGGTGCCGGTGTTCAACCAGGCGTACGGGCTGGAGTTCGGGGCCTCGAAGTCGGGCACGATCCGGACGGTGGCGTCGCCGGCCGGCGCCACACCGCAGGTGCGCAGGTAGATCGGGGTGCCGTCGGTGGTGCGCAGGATGGCGACCTGCTCCAGCTCGGTCGCGCCGTTGCTCAGGGTGAGTTCGAGGTCGAGGGCACCGGTGAGGATGCTGCCGTTGATCCGGTCCCCGGTGACCGTGCCGCCCCGGATGTCGAGGATCCGGCGGTGGCCGTACGGCGTGACGCCGACGTCGCGGATCGCGCCGAGCTGGGCGGCGGCACGGAAGACCAGTCGGCCACGGGTCGGGGGCACGATGCCGGTGGACCGGCCGCAGTTCCAGGACGGGTCGGGCACGATGGTCGCCTCCGCGCCGCTCGGGGTGGTGCTCGGGGTGGGTGGCGGTGGCGTGGTCGGCGGTGGTGTGGTCGGTGGCGGCGTGGTGGGGGGCGGGGTGGTCGGAGGCGGGGTTCCCGGGGTGGGCGTGGTCGGCGTCGGCGTGGTGGTGCTGCCGGTGCAGGGGGTGCCGTTGAGCGCGAAGTCGGTCGGCTGCGGGTTGCTGGCGTTGTTCCACGAGCCGTTGAAGCCGAACGAGGTGCTCGCCCCGGTGCCGAGCGCGGCGTTCCAGGTGGTGTTGCCGACGGTGACCCGGCCGCCGTTCTGGCTGGCGGTGCCGTTCCAGTACTGGGTGATCTGCTGCCCGGCGGTGAACGACCAGGTGAGCTGCCAGCCGTTGAGCGGGTCGCCGAGGTTGGTGACCGCGACGTTGGCCCCGAAGCCGCCGCTCCACTGGCTGGTGACGGTGTAGGTCACCCGGCAGCCGGTGGCGGCGGAGGCCGAGCTGGCGACGCCGACGACGCCGACCAGGGTGGTGGCGGCGAGCGCTCCCACGAGCAGGGGCCGAGAGTGTACGAGCCTCATCTGTCCTCCCGGATCGACAGTGCCACGCCTGCACGCACGGTTATGTTTCAACCAGTGTCCCGATCGGACAAACTTCTGTCAATCGATGTATCTCGATTAAGCTGCGGCGATTGCCCCTCCGGACACCCGGCGGCGCGGGTCGCGGCGAAGGGACGGTTCGGGAGGCGGGAACCCGCGCGGGGTGGTTCTGAGCTGGACCCGGGGGCTCGGCCAGTGCCGCTGGTTGATCGGGAGGCGGTGCCGGTAGCGGCAGGGCAGCTCGTTGCCGCACCGGCAGACGAACCGCCACCGCCGCCACGACCACGCCGGCCGGTGCCGCCGCGCCGACGTCATCGCCGTGGCCAGCAGATGCTCGCGGTAGGTCACTCGTCGTGACATGCCGACACGGCCCCTCGTGGCGATTCAGTCAGCCGGCAATAGCCGATCGGAAAGCAAACGGCTCGCTACCGTCGGCGACATGAGTCGCGACCCGGTGCTGCTGATGGGTTCCTACGAGATCGCCCAACGGATGGGTGTCTCGCGGCAGCGGTTCCAGCAGCTCACCCGGCATCCCACCTTCCCGAGGCCCTACCAGGAGCTACGCGGCATGAAGGTGTGGCTGGCCGTGGACGTCGAAGAGTGGATCAGGAAGCACCGCCCGCCGCGCCCCACCGAGGACGATGCCCCGGAGTAACCGGCCGCACCTCGGCACACGTCCATTCGTGGCCGGTACCCCCGACGTACGCGCCACAGCCGGATCTTGGCGTGAGCGGGTCGGACGCCGACGGCAACGTCCCCGCCGTCGGAGGTCAGCAGTGATTGTGGAGAGTTCTTGTCGTCAGGGCGACAAGAACTCTCCACAAAATAGACCGAGGGTCGGCCTTCCGGCGACGAGACGAACCGCGCGCGTACGGCGGAACAGCGTGTCGCGGGGTGGCCCGTCTCGGCAGAGCGGTGTCGGAGCTGGGCGTTGCGCAGTTCCTGTTTGCCGGCTTCGACTCCCCTGTTCCCCGCCGGCCCGTTCGACGTGCTCGACGCGGATGTCCTCCCGTCGCACGGAGCAGGTGGTCACCCTTCGCTCCTCCAGGCATGTCCCGTACCGGTGTCCGCGTCGATGAGCCGGTCTCACGCCAGGCCATGGACGCGGCCCGGCGGGGCGGGATCGAATCCTGCCCGGCTGCCGTGTCGGCGGCTGCGCCGCGCCGCCAGCAACCCCCGCCAGCCGCCCGATCGAGCATTTAATTGACTGGTTCGGATCAGTCAGCAAGCGGTGTCGGCGGAAAAGGGCTACGACATCGCGATCCTGCACCTCGCCGGGCCGGTCAAGCACACGGGGTGGTCCCGGGATGCGCGGGATCGGCCCGACCGGCGTTTACGCCTCACCACCGGGAGCGCTGCGGAAGCAGCGGCCAGCCGGGCAGCTCCACGCATATGCAATGCCGATGACCGGTCCGACCGGTTACCCGCGTGCCCGGTGGCGGATCTTGATGTCGTCGAGGTCGGTCGCCACCGACCGGAGATCACGGTGGTCGGCACCGAGGTCCGCGACGGCGGCTGCGGCCAGCGCTTCCGCCCGGCCGATCACGACCGCTTCCCCGTCCTCCTCGGTGGCCGGGATCAGGCAGCGGAACGTGAACGCGAGCAGGGACCGCTCGTAGGTCACCGTGCCCTCCTCGGTGAACTTCGCTCCGAACACCTCGTGCTCGTCCGCTCTGGCGAGCAGCGCGGCACGCTGCGCGTCATCGAGCGGCGCGAACCTGCCGCGCACGATGACCTGGTAGGTCTTAGCGGCCATGGTGTGGACCTCCGGCTCCTACTGAGCGCGACGACATCGGAAGGGCGGCAGGCTGGTGCGCGGGGAATGCGGCAGGTGACGGTTACCGCTCACCGGCCGACCGCCAGGGTGCGCTGGTGACCGTACCCGGCGGGCCACCGGAACGCGCGGCTTTTCCCAGCAGCGCACCCCTCCGAAGACGACACCCCGACGCCACCGGCGCACCACACGTTCGATCGTGCCGACACGAACGGCACACGGGAGCGCCACGGGTCGAAGGTGAACGGATCCCCGTCGGGCTCAGCCTGCCGCCAGGACCACCGCCTCCCTCGACCCTCAGCCGGCGGTGACGACCGATGCGGCGACGACACGTGCGGCGTCCGCGCCGAACCGCTCCACGTCCACCAGTACGTCGACCGCCAGGCCCGGCCCCACCAGCCAGAACGCCTCACCGTCACCGACGAGTCCGGTCCCCTGACCGTGGTCGAACCCGGTCAGCGGCCCGTCGGCGGGATCGCGTTCGTGGTATTCGGCCAGGTAGTCGCGCAGCTCCGCCAGGTCGGTAAGCCGGTCCCCGCGTAGCACGTGCACCCGCAGGTCCACCTGGTAACCGTCCTCGACCGCACGTTCCCAGACCCGGGTGGCGAAGGTGACGTCCTCCCACTCGGACGCGAAATCCGACACCAGGTCGCCCGCCACGGCCGGCACCCACCCGACGTGGAACCCGTCCAGCTCGCCGCCGTCGCGCCCACCCGGCCCGGTCGTCGCCATCACACCATCTCCTCCACCCTGTCCGGTCGGTGCACCAGCACCGTTCGATGAGCCGTCCACGATAGAGGGTCGGACACGGCGGTCGGGGGACGACGAGGTGCGGCCCGGAGCGCCGGCGACCCCGGGTGGTCGGGGCCGCCGGCGCGGTGTCCGCCCGGATCAGCGGGGCAGCCGGCGCAGGAACACGTCGGTCACGCCGTTGGTGTCGCCGGGGACCAGGTTCGTGGCCGCCGAGGCGAAGGCGACCCGGCGGCCGTCCCGGGTGACCACCCCGTATTCGCTGCCGCCGTCGGCCTGCCCGCCGTCGGCCGTCAGGCTGGCCCGGACGGTCGTGCCGGCGCGCAGGTCCCGCAGGAACACGTCGGACGCGCCGTTGGTGTCGCCCGCCACCAGGTCGGTGGCATCGGAGGCGAAGACGACGTACCGGCCGTCGGCGCTCAGCACCGGGCCGTAGCTGCCGCCGCCGGCCTGGCCGCCGCCGGCCGTCGAGCTGGCCCGGACGGTGGTGCCGGCGCGCAGGTCGCGGACGTACACGTCGGTCACGCCGTTGGTGTCGTCGGGGGCCAGGGCCGCATCGGAGACGAACGCCACGAACCGGCCGTCCGCGCTCATCGTCGGCGAGACGGCGGGCGCGTCCGCCTGGACGCCGGTGGCGGACAGGTTCACCCGCCGGAGGCTGCCGGTACGCAGGTCACGGAGGAACACGTCGGCCACGCCGTTGGTGTCGCCGGGGACCAGTGCCGCCTCGGAGACGAACGCCACGAACCGGCCGTCCGCGCTGATCGCCGGTGCGTCCGACGGTGCGTCGGCGTTCGCGCCGCTGACCCGGACGGTCGTGCCCGCCAGCCGGTCACGCAGGAAGACGTCGGCGACGCCGTTGGTGTCACCCGGCACCAGGTCGGTGGCGTCGGAGACGAACGCCACGAACCGGGCGTCGGCGCTGATGACCGGTGCGTAGCTGCGGCCATCGGCCTGGGCGTCGCCGTCGGTCAGGGTCACCCGGCTGGTGACGCCGGTCCGGCGGTCGTGGACGAAACCGTCGTACGCCCCGTTGGTGTCGCCGGGCACCAGGTTGCCGGCGTCGGAGGTGAAGGAGACGTACCGGCCGTCCGGGCTCAGCGCCTGGCCGTGGCTGGAGCTGTCGCCGGGAGTCCCCGTGGTCGACCGGCTGACCCGGGCCGTGGTGCCGGTCCGGCGGTCGTGGACGAACACGTCCCAGGTGTCGTTGGTGTCGTCCGGTGCCAGGTTCGGCGCGGCGGAGGTGAAGGAGACGTACCGGCCGTCCGCGCTCATCCCGAAGGGCTCGCTGCGGTACTCGACGGCCTGGCCGCCGACGCTGTCCACGCTGATCCGGGTGGTGGCCGGCGGTGCGGCGGCGGAGGCGGCAGGGGTGATGCCGGCGGCGAGACCGCCGAGCAGGGTCAGGCCGGCGGCGGCGGTGCCGACCGGGCGGTGCAGGCGAAGCAGGACGGTCCTGCGTCGCGCGGCGGGTGTCTGGAGTCGGGTCGTCATACCTGGTTGGTTGCCGGCCGCGCCGGGACCGTTCGCCCGGGTCCGCTACCCGACACCCGACCGCCGGGCGACGGTGGCCGTGGCACCCTGCCGGGCGACGGTGGCCGCGGCACCCTGCCGGGCGCGACTGCGCCGTGTGGCCCGGGACGGACGCGGCCCGCCCGCAGCCGCGGGGATGTTTCCCCGGGCTGCGGGCGGGCGCGGTGCCGGTCAGTAGTCGTGCAGGGAGGAGACCCGGTTGTCCCAGGCGGAACCGAAGTTCTTGCCGCCGACGTACGGCTCGGAGTGCCGGAAGTCGCCGGAGTAGCCGGGCAGGTCCCAGAAGTCCCAGTGGTGACCGCTGTTGTTGTAGAAGCTCTCAATGTTGTTGTTCATACCGGTCGGGCCGTTGCTGTCGCCCAGGTCACCGTCACCGACGGCGAAGGACGCCATGGTGCCGGAGCCGTTGGGGCCGGTGAACACACACATCCTGAACTGCGGGCAACGGTTGTAACCCGTCGCCGCCTGGGCGGGCATGGCGCTGACGCCCACCAGCGCCGCCGCCATCGACGCGGCGGCGATGACTTTCCTCAATGGCATAGGGCTCTCGTCTCATCGTGAACACGGCGGGGCACGTCGGTCGAGGTGACCCCGGCCGTCCCTCCCCTGTGGTCGTCCGCTCCGGGCAGGCGTCCCCGCCGCGAGCGTCCGACCGTGGTGGGGGCCGACGCCCGTCAGCATCGCAGATCCACTCCAGTACCGCCGGGTGAGCGACCTCCGGGCCGGTCCATCCAGGACGGTCAGCCCAGGAAGCGGGCGAGCAGCAGGACGACACAGTACGTCGACGGCAGCAGCAGGGCGCAGATCACGAAACCGAGCGGGGCGAACCGGGACGTGTCGGCACCGGCCAGGGCCGGTCGTCCCCAGCGCCCGAGTACCAGCCAACCGGTGACGAAGGAGATCAACGGCAGCCCGGCGCAGGTCAACGCGCCGAGGGTCACGCCGTCGACCAGGCCGGAGCCGTTGGCGACCACCAGCGCCAGCATGGCCAGCGCGCCGACGGCGGCACAGCTCACGTAGACGGCGACCGCGCGGGCCGTCGGCGACCAGGTGGGCAGCAGCGCGGGCCGCCGGGCCAGCGCCTCGGCCTGCCCGCCCAGCCGGTCCGCCTCGTCGACCAGGCGGCGGGCCTGCGCCAGCGCGACCGCCGGATCGCCGTCCACGTCGCCGTCCGTACCGGCGGTCGCGACGCCGTCCGTACCGGCGGCGGACGCCGGACCGGAGCCGGGAGCACGGTCAGCCGCCGGGCTCGGCGGGACGATCGCCGGACCGGAGCCGGGAGCACGGCCAGCCACCGGGCTCGGCGGGACGGCGGCGACCGGGGGCAGGCCGGCCGCCGTGGCGAGCTGGTCGAGGCGCTGCTCCTGGGCGTCCAGCCGCTGGCCCACCTGGTCGACCCCGGCGCGCAGGGCACGTCGGCGTTCCGCCTCGGCGGCGGCGCCCCGCTCCCCCTCCCGGGTCCGGGCGGAGAACTGCCGGACGGTCGCCGCGTACTCGTCGTAGTCGGCCACTCAGCGCTCCTCCCCCGGCTGGTGACCGGCGTGGGCGGACCCGGTCCGACGCTGCCCGGGCAGCGGGTCGGCCGGGGGCCCGGCGGTGTCCCGGCGCACCCGCGCGCCCAGCCGGTCGGCCAGCGCGCGGACGGCCGAGGCGGGCGGATCGTCGTCGAGCAGCACCGGTACGGCCAACCCGGTGCCGTCGTCGCTGAACGGCTGCCCCGGCGGGTCGCCGATGCGGGCGTAGCGTTCGTCGAGACGTACCTCGGTGGTGCCGCCCAGCGCGGGTGCGGCCCGGCCGGGCGGGGTCACCGCGCGCCCGGCGAACAGCACGCACACCCCGGCGGTCGGCCCGGCGTGGGTGAGCGCGGCGAGCCGGGCCAGCTCCCGTGGGCCGGGCGCGGACGCGGCCACCACCAGCAGCAGCTCCGCCGCCCGCCCACCGACCCCACCGCCGTCCGGCCCCGTGCCGCCCGACCCGGCGCCGACCGGCCCAGCGCCGACCGATGCCGCACCGACCGGTCCCGTGCCCTCCGATGCCGTGCGATCCGATGCCGCGCCACCCGACCCCGTGCCCGCCTGGCGGGCGGCGCGGGCGTGTGCCTCGGCGGCGTCCAGCAGCACGCCGATCTCCGCCCCGTTGGTGGCCACAGCGCCGAGCACCCCGACGTCCCGCAACGGGCGCAGCGGGAGGAAGGTGGCCCCCCAGGCGGCCGGGTCGATGCCGACCACCCGCACGGTGCCCGGCGCGGCCGTGCTGAGCAGCCGCAGCACCAGCACCCGCAGCAGCACCGCCACCCGGGGATCGCGGGCGTCGCCGTCGACCGCCAGGTGCCGGCCGGCACCCAACGGCAGCAGCAACGGGAACCGGCCGTACGCGGTGGACGCCTCCCCGATGCGCACCGGCGCCGGCGCACCGGACGCCGACGGGGCGGCCAGGGTGTTGGCCAGCCGGGCCAGCCGGGCGACCAGGTCGGCGGTGGGTTCCGGGACGGGCTGCCGGGACAGCCGGGCCAGCGCCGCGCCGGCCGCCGCCCACCGCTGCCGGGCCTGCCGGTGCACGGCGACCGCCTGCCCGTACGCGGACGCGAGCCTGCCCACCCACTGCCCCCCCACCGACGCGCGGACGAAACCAGGGAACCCTAACGCCCCGCCGGGTCACGACGCACGGCCCGCCGCCGGTCAGACCGGCCGGCAGCCCGGATCCGGCCCGCCGTCGGCGGCACCGCAGTGGAACACCTCGACCGGTTCGGCATCGACGTCCGGCACCCGGGCCACCCGCAGCAGCGCCAGCCGCTTGGCGACCGGCTCGCCCGAGTCGGGGGCGTACCGGATCACCCCGGCCACCCCCGGGTAGCCGGCGGCGGCGTTCTGGCGCAGCACCTCGGCGTGCACGCCGACCGGGTTGACCGCGTGCGGATCCCAGCGCCGGCTGGTGTCGGCGTGCCGCAGCCGGGCGGCCAGGCTCTCCACCGCCCGCACCATCATCATCGCCGCGTCGTAGGCGAGGCTGACCCGCTCGCCGACCGGTACGCCGGCACCGTCGCGGCAGCGCGGCGGGTCGAGCAGGTCGGCCGAGCCGACCCAGTTCAGGAAGCTGCCCCGGGCGTCGTCCCCGGCGGCCTGCGCGGCCCGCAGCACGGCACAGGTGGCCAGCGCCGCCTTCGACACGTACGTCACCGGCAGGTTGCCCGGGGCGTTGACCCGCAACCCCGGGTTGGCCATGTACCGGTTGACCGAGTCGTCGCCGACCAGGTGCCGTGGCGGGTTGCCGCCGCACTCCTTCAACGCCCGCAGGAAGCCGTCGAACTCCGACCAGCGGCCGGCGAACACCAGCACACCCTGGTAGCCGCACTCGCTGGTCAACCGTCGCCCGACATCCCACTCGTCGAGCCGGGTCAGCCGGGTGCCGAACCGCTGGCGCAGCCCGTCGACCAGGGTGCCGACGTAGAGATCCTCGGTCAGGGAGCTGCGCTCGCCGGTGGTGTAGTAGACGTGCGCCTCGGTCACCCGCAGCACCTGCCGGGCGTACACCTCGATCATCCGGGCCTGATCGGCGTTCGGCGCGGACACCTGGAGGTAGAGGCTGGAGTTCTGCGACATCCGGTCGGCCGACAGGGTGGGCGCGAGCACCGGCAGCCCGACCCGGTTGAGTTCCCGTAACGCCGAGGCGGTGCTGGCCCGGCTCTCCACCAGCCCCACCACCCCGAGCACGGTCGGATCGTCGTGGGCCAACTCCTCCAGCATGGCCACCGCCGGCCCGGCGTGGCGCATCTGCCGGCCCCCGTTGGCGACCACCACGTGCAGCAGGGCCGCGCCGTCGGCCGCCGCCGACTCCTTGAGCAGCGCGTACTGGGCGGTGGCCAGGCCCTCCAGCTCCTCCCGTTCGGAGACGTACGACTCCTCGTCCGGCCGGGTCCGGTTGCCGGTGAGGGTGCCCAGGTAGACCAGGGTGAGGTAGGGGCGGCGGTGGTCGCTGCGCCGCCACACCTCCTCGGCGGCCCGGTTCTGCGCGAAGATCCGCCGCTGCACCGCCCGCAGCCGCTCCTGGCCGGGTTCGCTGTTGAACACCTGCGCCGCGTGGTCGCTGTAGCCGACGCACTCCTCGGCGATCAACCGCACCCGCACCTGACCGGCCAGCGCCGGATGGCAGTCGGTCGTCCACCGGCTGTCCGCCCACACGCCGACCCCGGCCAGCAGGACCAGCGCCACCGCCGCCGGCAGGAACCGGCGTGACCACCACGGCGGGTCGGGGGCGACCAGCGCGGGCGGGACCGCAGTGGGCGGGGGGGTGTCGTCGTCGGCGTCCGGTCGCAGCACCACCAGCCAGGCGGCGGGCCGCCGCAACCGGCGGGTCTCGGACACCGCCTCGGCCCACTCGTCGCACGCCTTGTCCGCCTCCCGCAGCGGGCGGGTGCCGGGCGTTTCCGGTGGCGGTTCGGCGGCGAGCGCCACGACCAGCAGCGGATCGTTGCGCCCGGTCTCGTTGCGGACGTCGTTGAGCAGCCGGACCAGGGTGTGTCCGACGCCGTCCACGGTCACCCCGTCGAGCAGCAGCACCGGGTACGCGGTACGCCGCCAGTCCCCGGGTCGCCAGACCCGTCGCCGGTACGCCTGCCGCAGATCCTCCAGGAAGGCGTGCAGCAGCAGCTTGTCCACCTGGGCCGGTTGCTCGCCGTCGCGCCACCCGGCGGTGAGGCGTTCGGCGAACCCGAGGAAGGTCACCGACTGGCGGGGGGCCAGGTACTGCTGGCGCATGAACCAGCGGTACCGGCCCCCGACGGCCGGCACCCGGCCGGAGACGGCGATCCGGAACACCACGCTCGGCACCGCGCGGCGCAGCAGCCAGAGCAGCACCTGGAGCGCGGTGCCGACCCCCGACTCCCCACTGACCTGCGGCTCCTCCACGGGACGCCGACCACGCCGGTCGCGCAGCCGACGGACCAGGTTGGCCCGCCCGGTGCCGGCGCCGTCCACGCCCACGTCGAGGGTCTGCTGCATCAGCCAGTCGGCCAGCGGATAGTGCCGGAACCGCAGCCGGGCCGCCCCGAACGCCTCCAGGGACAACTGCCGGTGCAGCTCCCGCAGCAGGGCCGGGACGTCGGCGAGGTCGGGGCGGGCGGCCAGGTCCAGCACGGCGTGCGGCACCTGGCGACCCGCGCCCCGCCCGACGAACCGACGCAGCAGGAGACCCGGGTCGCCGCCGGTGGCCGCCCGGACCAGCCAGAGCACCGGCAGCCGGCGGTCCTCCCGGCGCGGCCGGCGCAGCAGCCGGGTGAGCAGGGCGAGCAGCTCCGCGCCGCCGACCGGGGGGTCGTTCGTGGCGGCCGGCCGGGGCAGCGGCGGGGTCACCGGTTCGCGCATACGGGCACCTCCGCCGTCGTCGGGGAAACCAGAGGGCTCCCATTGTCGACGATGTCGGCAACAGACCGTGCCCGGTGCGGTGCCGCCGGTGACCCCGACCGCACCGGTCAGCGCAGCGCGGCGTCCAACGTGGGCAGGTAGCCGTACCGGTAGCCGTCGGCGTTCGGGTGGTACGCCTCGATGACGCCGCTGACGTCGCGGATCCACGGGGCGGCGGCGCAGACGCCGTGCCCGGTGAAGAACGGGCGGGCGTCGGCGAAGGTGGCCCCGGCCGCCCCGGCCCGCGCGGCGGTGACCGTGGCGAGCACGTCGGCGGCCTCGTTGAGGATGGTCCGCTTGTAGCTGCTCATCGCCAGCACACCGCAGGAGCCGGTCTCGAAGAGCCGGGGGTAGCCGAGCACCACCAGCCGGGCGTTCGGGGCCCGGTCACGGATCGCGGCGTAGGTGGCGTCGAGCCGGCCGGGCAGCGTCGCGGTGGCGAAGCTCTTGGCCTTGTCGACCGCCGCGGTGCAGTTCGCCGTGCTGCCGAACCGGCAACTGGTGATCACGTCGGCGAAGCCGGCGTCGTTGCCGCCGATGGTGATGGTGACCAGGGTGGTGGTGGCACTCAGCGAGCCGACCTGCTTGTCGATCACGTCGGCGGTGACCGCGCCGCCGCAGGCGGGGAAGGCGAAGCTGGTGACCGCGTTGGCGGCGGCCCACAGCGGGGCGTACGACTTCTGGCTGCGCAGGCAGGTGGACAGGTCGTACGGGCCGGCGCCGACGCCGGAGGAGTACGAGTCGCCGAGCGCCACGTAGTGGACGGTGGCGGCCTGGGCGGCGGTGGGGACGAGTACGACACCGACGGCGGTGGCGAACAGGGCGGCCAGCGCGGTGACGGCACGGGCCAGGGCGCGGCGGGGTAGGGCGCGGTGGGGCATGACGATCCTCCAGGGGCAGGAGCGGGGGAGCCTCCGGACCGCGCGCGTGGCCAAGGGGGTGAGGCGTTGTTACTAGTCGGTAATGCTAGCGAAACATCGACATAAAGAGAACAGCCGATCCCCACGCGTCCGGCGCGCATGGTTCCACCGGCGTCGATTAGGTTGTCGGTGCGAACACCCCGATGGAGGGAGTCCACCTCGTGCGACGTGTTTTCACGGCGGCCATCGCCGCCCTGACCGTCACCACCGCCGGCACCCTGGTGACCGGCACCCCCGGCCAGGCCGACGCCCGACCGGGCAAGAGCCGGTCGGTCGCGGTCTCGGCCGCGCCGAAGCCCGGCAGCCCCGGGCTCGGCGACCCCTACTTCCCCGACTACGGCAACGGCGGCTACGACGTCGATCACTACGACGTCCGGCTCCGCTACGAACCGGCCAGCGACCGGCTCAGCGGCACCACCACCATCCTGGCCACCGCCACCCAGGACCTTTCCCGCTTCAACCTCGACTTCCTGCTCGACGTCGAGTCGGTGCGGGTCAACGGATGGACCGCCCAGTTCGCCCGGGAGGGCGTCCACGAACTGGCGGTCACCGCGCCGCGCGGCATCACCACCGGCCAGGCGCTGACCATCGTGGTCACCTACTCCGGCGTACCGTCGGAGACCCTGGTCGACGGCTACTCCGGCTGGACCCGCACCGCCGACGGCGCGCTCGCCGTCAACGAGCCCGAGGCGGCCTGGTGGTGGTTCCCGTCCAACGACCACCCGCTGGACAAGGCCACCTGGGACATCTCGGTGTCGGTGCCCAACGGCGTCGAGGTGATCAGCAACGGCGTCCAGCCCCGGCCCCCGCTGGCCGAGGCCGGCAACCGGATGCGGTGGGGCTGGCGCAGCACCAGGCCCGGGGCCACCTACCAGGCGTTCCTGGCGATCGGCCAGTACGACATCGTCACCGACACCGCCCCCAGTGGACTGCCGGTGACCAACGCCTACAGCACCACGCTGGGCGACCGGGCTCCGGCCGCCCGGGCCAGCATCGAGCGGACCGCCGAGATCGTCGACTGGGCCAGCGGCATCTTCGGGCCGTACCCGTTCGAGGCGTTGGGGGGTGTGGCCGGGCCGGTCGACGGCATCAGCTTCGCGCTGGAGACGCAGACCCGCCCGGTGTACGGCCCCGGCTTCTGGCGACGCGGCAGCAACCCGTACGTGGTGGTGCACGAGAACGCCCACCAGTGGTTCGGCGACTCGGTCTCGGTGACCAACTGGAGCAACATCTGGTTGAACGAGGGCTTCGCCTCGTACGCCGAATGGCTCTGGTCGGAGGCGCAGGGTGAGGGCAGCGCGCAGGAGCTGTTCGACTTCACCTACACCAGCTACCCGGCCGACGACAGGTTCTGGCAGGTCCCGCCGGGCAACCCGGGCGCCGGCGCGGTCTTCGACGACGCGGTGTACGACCGGGGCGCGATGGCCGTACACCAGATCCGGCTGGCTGTCGGCGACGACGCGTTCTTCCGGATCCTGCCCGCCTGGACCGCCGCGCACCGGTACGGCAACGGCAGCATCGCCGACTTCCAGGCACTCGCCGAGCAGATCTCCGGCGTCGACCTGGACCCGGTCTTCACCGCCTGGCTGTTCACCCCCGGCCGCCCCACCCCGGCCAACGCCACCCGCACCGCGACCGCCCCGGCGCAGCCGAAGTCGTGGTCACAGATCCGGTCGGCGCACCAGCTGATGGCGCGCTGACCGACCCCGGCTCGGGCTGCCTGCCCCCGGCACCGGGGCGGGCAGCCCGAGCCGGCCCGGAACCGTCACCTCCGACCCACGCGACGGCTTCGGCCCGGGACGGCTTCGGCCCGGGACGGCTTCGGCCCGGGACGGCTTCGGCCCGGGACAGACTGATATCGAGGTCAGGACGGGGCCAGGTTCAGGCCGACCCTGGTCGGCGTCGAGCGGAGCGGCGTCGAGCATGGCCGGACCGATGGTTCCGGAGAGCAATATGCCTGACGGTCATGAAAATGCCTGCCGGGCATATCCTCTCCTGGAGTCACGTGCTCCCGTGGGGCTGGCCCGACACCCCGGGACACCAGGAGTCCGGACCGGTCGTGCCAGCGGAAGCGGCTGCGAGCCGACCGGGCGCACAGGCGAACGGTGGCGGAGCCGCAGGGGCGGACCGTCGGCCGACCTGGAGACCAGGTCGGCCGACGGCCACCGACGGAACTGCCCGAGACAATGCACCAGCGGGCCGGCCCGACAAACCAGCGGGTCCGACAGACCGGCGGGTCCGACAGACCGGCGGGTCCGACAGACCGGTGAGCCGATGGACCGGCGAAGCCCGACAGACCAGCGGGTCCGACGCACCAGCACGCCGGCCGGAGCAGTCAGGGGTCAGCGGGCGGTGGTCAGCGGGCGGCGAGCGGTTGCCGGGCCGGATCGACCGGGGCGGGCAGCGAGCCGACCCCGCCCAGGTAGGAGTGGATCGCGGCGGCAGCGGCCCGGCCCTCGGCGATCGCCCAGACGATCAGCGACGCACCCCGGTGCATGTCCCCGGCGACGAAGACGCCGTCGGCGTCGGTCTGCCAGTCCGGGCGGGCGTCGACCGCACCCCGCGCGTTGCGGGTCACCCCGAACTGGGCCAGCAGCGGCTGCTCCTCGGTGCCCTCGAAGCCGATGGCCAGCAGCACCAGGTCGGCCGGGAGTTCCCGCTCGGAGCCGGGCAGCGCGGTGACGATCCGCCGGCCGTCCCGCCGTTCCACCGTCACCTCGGCGATTCGGACGCCCTTGACCTGGCCGGTGCCGTCATCCACGAACTCCTGCACCGCCACCGCGAAGACCCGCTCACCGCCCTCCTCGTGCGCCGGGTAGTTGCGCAGCACCCACGGCCAGGTCGGCCACGGATCCCGCTCCGCGTCCCGGCCGTGCGGCGGCTCCGGATAGAGGTCGAGCTGGTGCACCCCGGCCGCACCCTGCCGGTGGGCCACGCCCAGGCAGTCGGCGGCGGTGTCGCCACCACCGATGATCACCACGTGCCTGCCGGCCGCGTCGATCGGCGTACCGTCCGGCAGCACCGCCTGCGCCGGCCGGCCGTCCCCGGCCGCGGCCACCACCCGGTTGGCGGCGACCAGGTGGGTCATCGCCTGGTGGACGCCGCGCAACTGCCGACCGGGCGTCTCCGGGGTGTCCCGCCCCTGGAGCGCCCCGCAGGCCAGCAGCACCGCGTCGTGCCGGGACCGGAGTTCCTCGGCGGTCACGTCGACGCCGATGTTCACCCCGGTGCGGAACTGCACACCCTCGGCGGCGAGCTGCGCCAACCGCCGGTCGATGTGCTGCTTCTCCAGCTTGAAGTCGGGAATGCCGTACCGGAGCAGGCCACCGATCGCGTCGTCGCGCTCGTAGACCGTGACGGCGTGACCGGCGCGGGCGAGCTGCTGGGCGGCGGCGAGCCCGGCGGGACCGGAGCCGACCACGGCCACGGACCGGCCGGTCGGAGCCGGCACCGGACGGGGGTTCAGCCCGCCACGGGCCACCGCCGCGTCGGCGATCTCCACCTCGACCTGCTTGATGGTGACCGGCTGCTGACCACCCAGGCCCAGCACGCAGGCCGCCTCACAGGGTGCCGGGCAGAGCCGGCCGGTGAACTCGGGGAAGTTGTTGGTGGCGTGCAGCGACTCCACCGCGGCGTCCCAGGTCCCCGTGCGGACCAGGTCGTTCCAGTCCGGGATGCGGTTGCCCAGCGGGCAGCCATCGTGGCAGAACGGGATGCCGCAGTCCATACAGCGGGTGGCCTGCTCGCGGATCAGCTCCTCGCCGGCGGGCGGGTAGACCTCACGCCAGTCGCTGATCCGCACCGCCACCGGACGACGGGCCGGCAGCCGCCGGTCATAGCGCAGGAAACCGTTCGGGTCAGGCACGAGCCACCTCCTGGGCGACCACCCGCGTGGCGGGCGGCACCGACGCGGTCAGCGCAGACATCACCGCGTCGTCGACGTCGCGGCCGGCGGCTTCGGCGGCCTTCATGATCTCCATCACCCGGCGGTAGTCCCTGGGGACCACGGCCGTGAACTCACCGACCGCCTCCGGCCAGCGCTTGAGCAGCTCCGCGCCGACCGCCGAGTCGGTCTCCGCGACGTGCCGCTGCACCAGGTCGTGCAGCAGCTCCCGCTCGGCGTCACGCAGCGGGGTCAGGTCGACCAGCTCCGCGTTGACCCGGCCGGTGTCCAACCGGTGCACGTACGCCGTACCGCCGGACATGCCGGCGGCGAAGTTGCGGCCGGTCTCGCCGAGCACCACCACCGTGCCACCGGTCATGTACTCGCAGCCGTGGTCACCGACACCCTCGACGACGGCCACCGCGCCCGAGTTGCGGACCGCGAAACGCTCCCCCACCCGGCCCCGCAGGAACAGCTCACCGCCGGTGGCCCCGTACAGGATGGTGTTGCCGGCAATGATCTGGTCCTCGGCGCGCTGCCCGGTGGCGGCCTCGGGGTCGACGAACGGCGCGGCGGCGTCCGGGCGGACCACGATCCGGCCGCCGGAGAGCCCCTTGCCGACGTAGTCGTTGGCATCGCCGTGCAGCCGCAGGGTCACCCCGCGCGGCAGGAACGCGCCGAACGACTGCCCGGCGGTGCCCCGCAGCACGAACTCCACAGTGTCGTCGGGCAGGCCGGCGCCGCCGTGCCGGCGGGTCACCTCGCCGCCGAGCATCGCGCCGACACTGCGGTGCTCGTTGCGCACCGCCACCTCCACCCGGACCGGGCTGCCGTCGCGCAGCGCCGGCTGGGCCAGCGCGATCAGCTCGTTGTCCAGCGCCTGCGCCAGGCCGTGGTCCTGGGCGCGGACCCCGCGCCGGGCCGCGCCCTCGGGCAGCTCCGGGGTGTGCAGCACCCGGGCCAGGTCGAGGCCGTGGCCCTTCCAGTGGTCGATCGCCGGTGCCACGTCGAGCACCTCGGTCTGCCCGATCGCCTCTTCGATGCTGCGGAAGCCCAGCTCGGCCAGGTAGCCCCGGACCTCCTCGGCGAGGAAGAGGAAGAAGTTCTCCACGAACTCCGGTCGCCCGGTGAAGCGTTCCCGCAGCACCGGGTTCTGGGTGGCGATGCCGACCGGGCAGGTGTCGAGGTGGCAGACCCGCATCATCACGCAGCCCTCGACGATCAGCGGGGCGGTCGCGAAGCCGAACTCCTCCGCGCCGAGCAGCATCGCCACCACCACGTCCCGGCCGGTCTTGAGCTGGCCGTCGACCTGCACGGTGACCCGGTCGCGCAGCTTGTTGAGCAGCAGCGTCTGCTGCGCCTCGGCCAGGCCCAGCTCCCACGGGGTGCCGGCGTGCTTGAGCGAGTTGAGCGGGGACGCGCCGGTGCCCCCGTCGTGCCCGGAGATCAGGATGACGTCGGCCTTGAGCTTGGCGACCCCGGCCGCGACCGTGCCCACGCCGACCTCGCTGACCAGCTTGACGTGCACCCGGGCGGCCGGGTTGACGCACTTGAGGTCGTGCACGAGCTGGGCGAGGTCCTCGATGGAGTAGATGTCGTGGTGCGGCGGCGGGGAGATCAGGCCGACGCCCGGGGTGGCGTGCCGGGTCCGGGCGATCCACGGCCAGACCTTGTTACCGGGTAGCTGCCCGCCCTCGCCGGGCTTCGCGCCCTGCGCCATCTTGATCTGGAGATCGTCGGCGTTGACCAGGTACTCGCTGGTCACCCCGAACCGCCCGCTGGCGATCTGCTTGACCGCCGAGCGGCGGGCCGGGTCGTGCAGCCGGTCGACGTCCTCGCCGCCCTCGCCGGTGTTGGACTTGCCGCCGAGCCGGTTCATCGCGACGGCCAGCGTCTCGTGCGCCTCGGCCGAGATCGACCCGTACGACATCGCCCCGGTGGCGAACCGCTTGACGATCTCGGTGGCCGGCTCGACCTCCTCGATCGGCACCGCCGGGCGCATCCCGGTCCGCAGGGTGAACAGCCCGCGCAGCGAACCGGCCCGGGCGGCCAGCTCGTCGACCTTGGCGGTGTACTGGCGGAACACGTCGTACTGGCGGCTGCGGGTGGCGTGCTGGAGCAGGAAGACCGTCTCCGGGTTGAACAGGTGCAGCTCACCCTCGCGCCGCCACTGGTACTCGCCGCCCACCTCCAGGCGGGCGGAACCGGGGGTACCGGGGGTCGGCCAGGCCTGCCCGTGCCGGGCGGCGACCTCGGCGTGGATCTCGGCCAGCCCGATCCCGCCGATGGTGCTCGGGGTACCCCGGAAGTAGCGGTCGACCAGCCGGGTGTCCAGGCCGACGGCCTCGAAGACCTGCGCCCCGCAGTACGACGACACCGTCGAGATGCCCATCTTGGACATGATCTTCAGGACGCCCTTGCCGAGCGCCTTGACGTAGTTGCGGACCGCCTTACCCGGCGCCACCCCGGTCAACCCACCGGTGGCGATCATGTCCTCCACCGACTCGAAGGCCAGGTAGGGGTTGACCGCCGCCGCGCCGTACCCGATGAGCACCGCCGCGTGGTGCACCTCGCGGCAGTCACCGGACTCCACGATCAGCGCCACCTGGGTCCGGGTCTGCTCCCGCACCAGGTGCTGGTGCACCGCCGCGGTGAGCAGCAGCGACGGGATCGGCGCCAGGTCGGCGTTGGAGTCCCGGTCGGACAGCACCAGGATGCGCACGCCGTCCTCGATCGCCTCGGACACGTGCCGGCAGATCTCGGTCAGCCGGGCCTTGATGCCGGCCCCGCCGTCACGGATCCGGTAGAGCCCGGAGACCCGGACCGCCTTGAAGCCGGGCAGGTCGCCGTCCTCGTCGACGTCGAGCAGCTTCGCCAGCTCGTCGTTGTCGATCACCGGGTAGGGCAGCACGATCTGCCGGCAGCTCGCCGCGCCCGGGTCCAGCAGGTTGCCCTCCGGGCCGATGGTCGACGCCAGGCTGGTCACCAGCTCCTCCCGGATGGCGTCCAGCGGCGGGTTGGTGACCTGGGCGAAGAGCTGGTGGAAGTAGTCGTAGAGCAGCCGGGGCCGGGTCGACAGCGGCGCGATCGGGGTGTCGGTGCCCATCGAGCCGAGCGGCTCCGCCCCGGTACGGGCCATCGGGGCGAGCAGGATCTTCAGCTCCTCCTCGGTGTAGCCGAAGGTCTGCTGCCGGCGGCGCACCGAGTCGTGGGTGTAGACCACGTGCTCGCGGGGCGGCAGGTCGTCCAGCTCGATCAGGCCGGCGTGCAGCCACTCGTCGTACGGCTGGGCGGCGGCCAGCTCGGTCTTGATCTCGTCGTCCGAGACGATCCGGCCGTTGACCGTGTCGACCAGGAACATCCGGCCCGGCTGGAGGCGGCCCTTGGCGACCACCGTGGCCGGGTCGAGGTCGAGCACGCCCGCCTCGCTGCCCAGCACCACCAGCCCGTCGGCGGTACGCCACCAGCGCCCCGGCCGCAGGCCGTTACGGTCCAGCACCGCGCCGACGATCTCGCCGTCGGTGAAGGCGACCGACGCCGGCCCGTCCCACGGCTCCATCAGGCTGGCGTGGAACCGGTAGAACGCACGCTTGTCCGGGCGCATCGCCGGGTCGTTCTCCCAGGCCTCCGGGATCATCATCAGCACCGCGTGCGGCAGGCTCCGACCGGCCAGGTGCAGCAGCTCCAGCACCTCGTCGAAGTTGGCCGAGTCGGAGGCGGCCGGGGTGCAGACCGGGAACACCCGCCGGATGTTGCCGGGCAGGTGCGGGCTGCGCAGCAGCGCCTCGCGGGCCTGCATCCAGTTCCGGTTGCCACGGATCGTGTTGATCTCGCCGTTGTGCGCGATGAACCGGTAGGGGTGGGCCAGCGGCCAGGACGGGAAGGTGTTGGTGGAGAACCGGGAGTGCACCAGCGCGATCGCGCTGTCGACCCGCTCGTCGGTCAGCTCCGGGAAGTACTCCGGCAGCTGGTCGGGGGTGAGCATGCCCTTCCAGGTCATCGTCCGCGCCGACAGCGACGGGAAGTAGGCGGTCACCCCCCGCTCGGCGGTCTCCCGCTCGGCCTGCTTGCGCACGCAGAACGCCACCCGGTCCAGGTCGATGCCGGACAGCGGGGAGCCGGCCGGGCCGGCCGGGGTGTCGGTGAGCCGGTGCGCGGCCAGGAAGAGCTGCCGGATCCGGGGCATCGCCGCCAGCGCGGTCTCGCCCAGCCCGCTCGGGTCGGTCGGCACGTCGCGCCAGCCGAGCACCTCGGCCCCCTCGACGAGGGCGTACTTCTCCACCACCTGACGGGCGCGGGCCTCGCCGCCGTCGTCGTCGGGGAGGAACACCAGGCCGGTGGCGTACTGGCCGGCGGGCGGCAGCGGGAAGTCCACCACCGCGCGCAGGAACGCGTCCGGAACCTGGATCATGATTCCTGCGCCGTCGCCGGTGTTCTGCTCGGCGCCCCGGGCGCCGCGGTGGTCGAGCCGGCAGAGCGCGCCGAGGCCGTTCGCCACCACCGCATGGGAACGCCGTCCGTACAGGTCGGCCACGAAGGCCACCCCGCACGCGTCATGCTCGTGCGCCGGGTCGTACAGACCGGTCGCGGACGGGACCGGCTGCGGGGTGTGCGGGTACGGGAGGGCCACCGGGTCTCCTGTCGTCACTCAGGTTGTTTCATGGTCGGGACGACGTCGGCCCTTGGCAGTCTGTTGAGTCTACGTTAGGGCGGCCCGGGCGGGGCCAGTGCGGATTGATCACACCGTCCAGACTCTGGGACGTGTAGTCTCGCGCGGTGGATCCTGCACACCGCGATCTGTTCGACCGGTTGGAACGCTTCTACGACGCGGTGCCCCGGGACGCCGCCCACCCCGAGGAACACGGCGGCCTGGTGCTCTTTGTCCGAGATGGCGAGGGTTGGCCGTTCTACGCCCGGCCGCGCCTCGACACCACCACGGCACCCTCGCTGGCCGACGTGCACGCCGTCCGCGAACGGCAACGGGAACTGGGCCTGCCGGAGGCGTTCGAGTGGGTGCACGACACCACCCCGGACCTGCTCGCCACCGCCCGTGCCGCCGGGCTGAGCGTCCTGGAGGCACCGCTGATGGTGCTCGATCCGGCCGCCCTGCCCGACCCGGCGACGCTCACCGACGTACCCGTGCGGGTGCTCGACCCGGACGCACCCGACTTCGCGCTCGACGTGGCGGCCCGCCGGGCGGTCGCCGCGGTCGGGTTCTCCGCCGCCGGCACCGCCCGCGGCGACGCCGGCCCCGAGCAGCGCGACGCCGCCATGACCGAACTCGACGTGGCCGCGCTGGACGAGGAGCGGCTCCGGATCGCCGACGGCCGGCGGCTGTCGGTCGTCGCCGGCACCCCCGCCGACGGCGCGCTGGCCAGCGGCATGGCCATGCGGGTCGACGACGTCGCCGAGATCGCCGGGGTGGCCACCCTGCCCGCCGCCCGCCACCGGGGGCTCGCCTCGGCGGTCACCGCCACCCTCGCCCACGCCCTCCGCGACGCCGGCACCGACCTGGTGTTCCTCTCCGCCGGCAGCGAGGAGATCGCCCGGGTCTACCTCCGCGTCGGCTTCCGCCGCATCGGCACCGCCTGCATAGCCGAACCCGCCGCCCTGCTGTGACCACTCCCCCACCGCCCGCCGGGACGGGGAAGGCGGGGAACCGGGGAGTCAGGAGGAGGGTGGGGGACGCCAGGCGGCGGCGGTGGTGGCGGCGCCGGAGAGCAGGCGGGGGCTGAGGGTGCCGAGGGCAGCGTCCCGGGCACGCAGGGCCAGCCGGCCCCGGGTCTGGAGCACCGCCGACATCCGGCGGGTCTGCCGGACCACGGTGGCCGCGCGCGGACGACGCAACCGGTCGTACGCCTGCACGGCGTCGGGAAGTCGGGACTCGCGCAACAGCGACGCCAGGGTGGCCGCGTCCTCGAAGGCCAGGCAGGCACCCTGACCCAGGTGCGGTGGCATGGCGTGGGCGGCGTCGCCGAGCAGCACCACCCCGCCCGGCCCGGCCGGAAAGCCGTACGACCGGGGCAGCGGACGCAGCTCGCGGATCTCCTGCTGGACCAGGTCGTCGGGCTCGGTCGCCGCCAACAGCTCGCCGATCGGCGCGGGCCAGCCGGCGAACCAGCGCTTGAGCAGGGCGAGCTGGGTCCGGGGCGGCTCCGGCCGGGGGGCACCGGCGGCGGTGGCGACCCAGTAGATCCCGCCCCGACGCGAGGCTCCGGAGGAACCCCGTTCGCCCAGCGACGCGGCCACGAACCGGTAGCCGGCGCCCAGCACCTCACCGCCGACCGGTCGGTCGTCCGGCAGGGTCGCCCGGTACCAGGGGATCACCGCCCGCCAGGCGGCACAGCCGGAGCTGACCACGGCGGCCTCCGGGGCCAACTGACGACGCAGCAGGCTGTCGGTGCCGTCGGCGGCGACCACCAGGTCCGCCGCGACGAACCGCCCGTTGTACCCCACCCCGGGCCGTTCCCCGGCGTCCGCCCGGACGCTGTCGACACCGACCCCGGTCCGCAGCTCGACCCGCTCACCGAGGCCGGCGATCAGGGCGTCGTGCAGGTCCTCCCGGTGTACGACCACCGGCATCCGGTCGGCCGGGGTGGGCCGGGGCTGCACCAGCCAGTGGCCGTCGGGGCGACGGATGCCCCCGTCGGGCAGCGGGGTGGCGATGGCGTCCAGACCGGCCCCGAGGCCGAGCACCTGCAACGCGCGTACCCCGTTGGGCCAGAGCACCACGGCGGTGGGCTCCGGACGCACCCGGTCGGCGCGTTCCAGCACGGTGACCTGCCAGCCCGAGCGGGCCAGCGCACCGGCCACCGCCAGACCGCCGAGCCCGGCCCCGACCACCACCGCGCTGCGCACGCCGCGCCCGCTCAGCTGTCCCGGTCGGTGGACCGGTCGCCCGTGCCGCCGGCGCTGGGACGGGCGCTGCCGCCGCCGGCGCTGGAACGGTCACCGGTCGCGGCAGGGTCGTCGCCGGCGGCGGCGGGGCCGTCCTCGGTCACGGCGGACCGGTCGGTCGTCGCGGCGGACGGGTCGGCGGTGTCGGCGGGCCGGTCGGTGGTCGCCGAGGTCCCGGCCGCGTCGTCCGGGGTCGGCTCCGCGGCTGCGTCGCCGGTCGCCGGCACGTCGTCCGCGCCGGGTTCGTCGGGCCGCATCCCGGTCTCCCGGTACGTGGTGAACTGTTCCTCGTCGACCACCTGGTACCCCACCGGGGCGACCGCCGCCGGGGATTCCTTCCCGGTGCGGGACAGGTCGACCTGGGAGACGTCGGCGCCGGTCGCCGCGACGGCCGGGGCGGGAGCCTCGATCGGGATCAGGAACTGGCGCGGCCCCCGTACCCGCAGGAAGTAGATCAACGCGCCGACGAAGACCAGCCCGGCGGTCCACACGTTGAGCCGTACGCCGAGGATGCGGTTCGCGTCGTCGGTGCGCATCAGCTCGATCCAGAACCGGCCGGCGGTGTAGCCCATCACGTAGAGCGCGAAGGCCCGACCGCGGCCCAGCCGGAACCGGCGGTCCACGGCGAACACCAGACCGGCGACGCCGAGGTTCCACAGCGCCTCGTAGGCGAACGTCGGATGGTAGAGGCCGGGTTCCAGGATGGGCTGGTTGGCGTCGTCGCGCAGCGCGTGCCCGGGATTGTCCGGGTCCATCCGGTGGATCTCCAGACCCCACGGCAGGCCGGTCCGACCGCCGTACAGCTCGTTGTTGAACCAGTTGCCGAGCCGGCCGACCGCCTGGGCCAGCGGCAGACCCGGGGCCAGCGCGTCGGCCACCACCGTGAGCGGGATGCCGAGCTGCCGGGCGGCGATCCACGCGCCGACCGCGCCCCCGGCGACCGCCCCCCAGATGCCGAGACCGCCCTCCCAGATGGCGAACGCCTTCCACGGGTCGCCACCGGTGCCGAAGTACTTCTCGGGCGAGGTGATCACGTGATAGATCCGGGCCCCGATGATGCCGGTCGGCACCGCCCACACCGCGATGTCGAGCACCGCGCCGGGGGCCACGCCGCGCCGACGCAGCCGGTACTCGGTCACCAGACAGGCGACCACGATGCCGGCGACGATGCAGAGGGCGTACGCCCGCAGCGGGACCGGCCCGAGCTGCCAGACGGCGGTCGTCGGGCTGGGCAGCGCCGCCAGGGGCGTCATCGAGACGAGGGTCACGGGTGCACAGGCTACCGCTGCGGCGCCCCGCCGTGGCACCCCGGTCCGGTCAGGCCACCGGCCCGACCGCCCGGACGCCCTCGGCGAGTTCGGCGGAGAGGGTACGCAGGGCGGTCAGCCCGGCGTCGAGATCCGGCGCGTCCAGCAGCCGGCGGATCAGCGCGCTGCCCACGATCACCCCGTCGGCGTACCCGGCGACGGTGGCCGCCTGCGCGCCGGTGCCGACGCCGAGCCCCACCCCGACGGGCAGCTCGGTGACCTCCCGCAGCCGGGAGACCAGCACCGGCGCGGCGTCCGAGGTCTGCGACCGGGCACCGGTGACCCCCATGATGGCGGTGGCGTAGACGAAGCCCCGGCAGTGCTCGACGGTCATCCGCAGCCGGGCGTCGGTCGACGACGGGGAGACCAGGAACGTCCGGTCCAGCCCGTACGCGTCCGAGGCGGCCAGCCACTCGTCGGCTTCCTCGGGGATCAGGTCCGGGGTGATCAGGCCGGTGCCCCCGGCCGCGGCCAGGTCCCGGGCGAACGCGTCCACCCCGTACTGCTCGATCGGGTTCCAGTAGGTCATGGTGACCACCGGTGCCCCGGTGGCCGCGACCGCCTCGACGATGCGCACCGTGTCGGCGGTGCGGACCCCACCGGCCAGGGCGATGTCGCTGGCCTTCTGGATCACCGGCCCGTCCATCACCGGGTCGGAGTACGGGATCTCCACCTCGATGACGTCCACCCCGGCCTCGACCATCGCGGTCATCGCGGCGATGCTGCCCTCGACGGTGGGGAACCCGGCCGGCATGCAGCCGACCAGGACGGCCCGCCCGTCGGCACGGGCCTTGTCGAAGGCCACCCCGATCCGGCTCACGGTCTCACTGCTCCTTGTCGAGGATGCCGAAGTACTCACCGGCGGTGTGCACGTCCTTGTCGCCCCGGCCGGAGAGGTTGACCACCAGGACCGGTTCCCGGCCCAGCTCGGCGGCGAGCTGCGGGGCGACCTGCACCACGCCGGCCAGCGCGTGCGCGCTCTCGATCGCCGGGATGATCCCCTCGGTGCGGCAGAGCAGCTCGAACGCGGCCATCGCCTCGGCGTCGGTGACCGGCAGGTAGCGGGCCCGGCCGCTGTCGTGCAGCCAGGCGTGCTCCGGGCCGACGCCGGGGTAGTCCAGGCCGGCGGAGATCGAGTGCGACTCGATGGTCTGGCCGTCGGCGTTCTGCAGCACGTACGTGCGGGTGCCGTGCAGCACCCCCGACCGGCCGCCGGTGATGCTCGCCGCGTGCCGGCCGGTGTCCACGCCCTCGCCGCCGGCCTCGAAGCCGTACAGCCGCACGTCGGTGTCGGGGACGAAGGCGTGGAAGATGCCCAGCGCGTTGGAGCCGCCGCCGACGCAGGCGAGGACCGCGTCCGGCAGCCCGCCGGTCAGGTCGAGGCACTGCCGACGGGCCTCGTCGCCGATGCCGCGCACGAAGTCCCGGACCAGCTCCGGGAACGGGTGCGGGCCGGCGGCGGTGCCGATCAGGTAGTGGGTGTCGTCGACGTTGGCGACCCAGTCCCGCATCGCCTCGTTCATCGCGTCCTTGAGGGTGCGCGAGCCGGTGGTCACCGGGACGACGGTGGCCCCGAGCATCCGCATCCGGGCCACGTTGAGCGCCTGCCGCTCGGTGTCCACCTCGCCCATGTAGACCACGCAGTCGAGGTCGAACAGGGCGGCGGCGGTGGCGGTGGCCACCCCGTGCTGGCCGGCACCGGTCTCGGCGATCACCCGCCGCTTGCCCATCCGTCGGGTGAGCAGCGCCTGACCCAGCACGTTGCGCACCTTGTGCGCGCCGGTGTGGTTGAGGTCCTCCCGCTTGAGCAGCACCCGGGCGCCGACCTTGGCGGAGAACCGCTCGGCGGAGTAGAGCAGCGAGGGGGTGCCGGCGTAGTCGCGCAGCAGGGCGTCGAACTCGGCGCGGAACTCCTCGTCGGTCATCGCCTTGCGGTACGCCGCGTCCAGCTCGTCGAGCGCCGCGACCAGCGCCTCGGGGACGAACCGGCCACCGAACCGGCCGAAGTGGCCGGCGGAGTCGGGGAACTGACCGGCCGGGGCCGACACGTCGGCGCTCATGCCGCCGCTCCCCGGCCCGTCGCGTGCCGACGCGCCGTCGCGTCGCCGGTGACGAATCGCTCGCGCTCGCTCATCGCGATGTCCTCTCGCTGCGCGGATCTGCCCGTCGGGTCAGCGGGTCGGGCGGGGCGTGGCCGGGTGGTTCCCGGCGTTGACCAGCTCGGCGACCGCCTCGCGGGGGCTCTTCTGGGTGACCAGCCCCTCGCCCACCAGGACGGCGTCGGCGCCGGCCGAGGCGTACCGGATCAGGTCGTGCGGACCCCGCACGCCGGACTCGGCGATCTTGACGACGCTGCTGGGCAGGCCGGGGGCGATCCGCTCGAACACGGACCGGTCGACCTCCAGGGTACGCAGGTTGCGGGCGTTGACCCCGATCACCTGCGCGCCGGCCTCCAGCGCCCGGTCGGCCTCCTCCTCGGTGTGCACCTCGACCAGCGCGCACATGCCGAGCGACTCGATCCGCTCCAGGAGCCCGACCAGGGCGTTCTGCTCCAGCGCGGCGACGATCAGCAGCACCAGGTCGGCCCCGTGCGCCCGGGCCTCGTGCACCTGGTAGCTGGAGACCACGAAGTCCTTGCGCAGGACCGGCACCGTGACGGCGGCACGGACCGCGGCCAGGTCGTCGAGCGAGCCGCCGAACCACCGCCCCTCGGTCAGCACGCTGATCACCCGGGCGCCGCCGGAGGCGTACTCCCCCGCCAGCTCGGCCGGGTCGGCGATCTCGGCCAGTCGGCCCCGGCTCGGCGAGGAACGCTTCACCTCGGCGATCACGGCCACGCCGGGCTTGCGCAGGGCCGCGTACGCGTCCAGCGGTGGCGGCGCGGCGGCGGCCAGCTCACGGATCCGCTCCAGCGGAATCTGCTCCTGCCGCCGTGCCACGTCCTCGCGCACGCCGGCCAGGATCTCGTCGAGCACGCTTCCGGACGCCGCCGAACCGGCCCCGTCCCCCTCTGCGTGCGCATGATCAGCAGTCACCAACGGACTCCCCTCTCCGGGTGTCATGGGCCGATGCTAGGGGGCGCCACCTGGCGACATGTGCCGGGGGTATGGCGCTCCTCACGAGATGGGCTGTGGCATGATGCCCGACCTCCGGTGAACGGAATGTCACGCAGCGCCACCGTGCCCGTCGGACGGTGTCATCGACATCTGTCGTCCGGGGTGCGTCGGACCATCGATCGATGCCCATACGCTATGAGATCACGATCCGCTCCACCGCGCAGCTCGGACCGGTCGCCGACCCGCTGTGACCAAGGTCAATAATGCCCGTCCGGTGCAGGTGGGGACCGTTGACCCCGCCGTCACCCGGGCGAAACGTGAACCCCGCAGCATCGGTGTCGGGCAGACTCGACGATGCGCCTGCCCACCACCGGATCTCATCGTGCGGGGTGACCTATGAGCACTGCGGGGCCGAACGCCGGCATCGGACTCACCACCATCTCCCGGACGGTCGCCTCGCTGGCCGTCGAGGTGGTGCACACCCTCGAACGCGTCGTGGCCGGTGAGGGCCAGGTTCGGACCGCCCGGGGTAACGCCTGGGAGGCCGTCTGCGCCGACCGGGCCCGCGCGGGGCAGCGCGCCGAGCTGGACCGCCTGGTCGCGGAACTGGCCGCCGGCCGGGGCACGACCCCGGCCGGGTCGACCGTCACCCGGGCCACGACCCGGGTCGAACTGGCCGCCACCCGGGCCACCACCCCGGCCGGGTCGACCGCCAGCCGGGCCACGACCCGGGTCGAACCGGCCGCTACCCGGCGCTCGACCGGGGACCGGTCCACCGCCGGACAGCGGTCGGCGACCCGCACCCCGCAGCCGGTCAGCTGACCGTCGGGTCCTCACCCCGGTCGAGCGCGTCCCACGCCTCGCGGGTGCCCCGGTCGGCGATCGGCCGCCCGTCGGGCCGCGCCGGCCCACCGGTACGCGCCGGCCGCTCGTAGCGGGCCCCCATCGCCGGCCAGTGCCCGCCGCGCCGCGCGGTGAGCAGCCCACCGCCGGCCGCCACCAACCCGCCGAGCAGGCAGAGCGCCGGCCACCGGCGGTGCACCTCGACGCCGAGATCGGCGGTCAGCCCGTAACCGGCACCGGCCGCCACCGCCAGGCCGAGCAACGCGACCAGCCCACCCAGCGACCGCCGGACCCGCCCCCGGGTGGCCAGCACCGCACCGCCGCCCGCCAGGGCGACCAGCCCCAACGCGGGGAGCCAGGGCAGCAGCTCCGCCCCGGAACGCTCCTGCCGGGCCGCCGGCAGCGCACCCCGGGCGAGCACCTCCACCGCCCAGGTCCGGGTCGCCGCCCAGCAGGCCAGGCCCGCCCCCGCCAGGCAGAGCAGCACCGCGTACGTCAGCTCGCGCCGCCCGCCCGGAGTGCTGCCGGCGGCCGTCGTCGCGGCGGTCCCGGTGCCGCTCACCGGGCGGGTCGCAGGGTTTCGGCGGCGGCGATGGCGGCCAGCACGGCGGCGGCCTTGTTCCGGGTCTCCTGGTCCTCGGCGGCCGGATCGGAATCGGCCACCACCCCCGCCCCGGCCTGCACGTACGCCCGGCCGTCACGGATCAGCGCGGTACGGATCGCGATCGCCATGTCGAGGTCGCCGCCGAACCCGAAGTAGCCCACGGTGCCGCCGTAGAGGCCCCGCCGGACCGGTTCCAGCTCCTCGATGATCTCCATGGCCCGGACCTTCGGCGCCCCGGACAGGGTGCCGGCCGGAAAGGTGGCGGCCAGCGCGTCGAAGGCGGTCCGGTCGTCGCGCAGGACGCCCACCACCGTGGAGACGATGTGCATGACGTGGCTGTACCGCTCGATGGTGGCGAACTCCGGCACCTGGACGGTGCCCGGCCGGCACACCCGGCCCAGGTCGTTGCGGCCCAGGTCGACCAGCATCACGTGCTCGGCCCGTTCCTTCGGGTCGGCCAGCAGTTCGGTGGCGAGCCGGGCGTCGGCCGCCGGGGTGGCCCCGCGCGGGCGGGTGCCGGCGATCGGGTGCAGCATCGCCCGACGCCGCCCGTCGGCGTCGGCGTTGACCTTCAGGTGCGCCTCCGGGGACGAGCCGACGATGTCGAACCCGTCGAACCGCAGCAGGTACATGTACGGGCTCGGGTTGGTGGTCCGCAGCACCCGGTAGACGTCCAGCGGGTCGGCGTCGGTGGCCCGCTCGAACCGCTGGGCCAGCACGATCTGGAAGCACTCGCCGGCCCGGATCGCCTCCTTCGCCGCCTCGACCGCCTTCGGGTAGTCGCCCTCGGCGGTCCGGCTGACCACGTCGCCGGCCGGCGGCCGGTCCACCGTCGAGATCATGGGCGGAATCGGTCGGGACAACGCGGTGGTCATCGCGTCGAGCCGGCCGACCGCGTGGTGGTACGCGGCGGTGACCCGGTCCGCCCGGTCCGGATCGTCCGGCGGCGGCAGCACCGCGTTGGCGACCAGGATCGCCGAACCGTCGTAGTGGTCCAGCACCACCAGGTCGGTGGCGAGCATCATGCCCAGCTCCGGCACCCCGAGATCGTCCTCGGTGAACTCGGGTAGCCGTTCGAACCGGCGGATCAGGTCGTACCCCAGGTAGCCCACCATGCCGCCGGTCAGCGGGGGCAGACCGGCGGCCGGGTCCGGCATCCCCCCGGCGAGCGCCGTGACGGTCTCCCGCAGCACGTGCACCGGATCCCCGGTGACCGGCACGCCGGCCGGCGGGGTGCCGGTCCAGCTCGCCACGCCGCCCCGCTCGACCAGGGTGGCGCTGCTGCGCACCCCGATGAAGGAGTACCGCGACCAGGCCATCCCGGCCGAGCCGACCCCCTGCTCGGCGGACTCCAGCAGGAAGGTGCCCGGCCCGCCGGCCAGCTTGCGGTAGACCCCGACCGGGGTCTCCGCGTCGGCCAGCAGTCGACGGGTCACCGGCACCACCCGCCACCGGGCCGCCGCCTCGACGAACGTCGGCAGGTCCGGGCTGAGCGCACCGTCGGTCATGAGATCGCCCCCTGGGTGGTGACCGGGAGTTCGGTGAAGAAGCAGGTGCGCTCGCCGGTGTGGCAGGCCGCGCCGACCTGGTCCACGCCGACCAGCACCGCGTCGCCGTCGCAGTCCAGCGCCACCGAGCGGACGTACTGGTGGTGGCCGGAGGTGGCGCCCTTGACCCAGTACTCCCGGCGGCTGCGCGACCAGTAGGTGGCCCGCCCGGTGGTGAGGGTACGGTGCAGCGCCTCGTCGTCCATCCAGGCGACCATCAGCACCTCGCCGGTGTCGTGCTGGCGCACGACCGCGGCGACCAGGCCGTCCGGGGTGCGACGCAGCCGGGCGGCGATGGCCGGGTCGAGACGGGACGGGCGGACCGCGCCGGCGGGTCCACCGGCGCTGGGAGCGGAGTCAGGTACGGGCACAGTTACCGATTGTCCCGCACGCGGCGCGGGCACCTGCGCCCCGTCCCCGACCGCCCGGGACAGCTGGGCGACGTACCGCTCCAGCCGGCCGTCGGACAGGGCCAGGGCCAGGTCCGGGCCGGTCGTCTCGGCGATCCGGTCGGCGTACGGGCGGACCAGCGGGAGCACCCCGGCCACCAGCCGGGTCGCGGCGGCGGCGACCTCGCCGACGCCGCCGGGGCGTACCCCCAGGCAGAGCAGCATGTCGTCGCGGTAGCCGGGCGGGGCGACCGGCAGGTCCAGGGCGGCGGCGAAGGCGACCCGCCGGGACGCCACCCGCACCCCCGGGTTGGCCAGCCGCAGGACGCTCGGGCAGAGCCGGGCCAGGTCGGCGGCGGCCAGCCGGACGCCGAGCGGGTCGGCGGCGGCGCAGGCCCCCGCCACCTTGCCGAGGGTGGCGACGAACTCCTCCAGGCGGGGCTGGTCGGCGGGCTGGCAGAGGACCGGCAGGTCGATCCGGGGCCGCCAGGTCGGGTCGGCCCAGAGCAGCCGGGCGGGGGTCGTCACCGGTAGCCCGAACGCCCACTCGGCCGGCTCGCCGAGCCGGTCGACCCAGGTGCGCACGTCCCAGGCGGCCACCGAGACGTGCACGATCCGCCCGTCGACCTCGGCCAGGTAGGCCCGCCGGGCGTCGTACGGCGGGGTGGGTGCGGCGGCCGCGGTAACCAGGACGTCGAGATCGACGTCGCTGTACGCGGTGGCGGCGCCCCGGGCGTGGCTGCCGCGCAGCAGGATTCCGACCACGGGACGGTCGGCGGACGCGCGCAGCCGGTCGGTCCAGTCGGCCAGGAAGGCGGCCTCCGGCAACGGAGCGTGATCCACCGCGCCATCGTGCCGCACGCCCGATCGGTGCGCAATGCCCGAAGGCGGACCACCTGTCCGGTCCGGAGGCTAGCGCCCTATCCGAAGGCTGATGCCCTGGTCCGAAGGCTAGCGCCCGATCCGGCGGTCCGACGCCGACCATGGCACCGGCGTGTCGGGTCCTGCCGGCAGCCCGCCCACCGGCACACCGGCCGCCGGGACCGGTCGGTGACAGGGCGTTGCGGAACGGCGAGTAATTCATCTACCGTTGAGTTCAACAACCGATGAATTACTGAGGAGGCGCGATGGACGACGCCATCGCCGTCCGCGACCTGGTCGTCGACCGGGGCCGGCGACGGGTGCTGGACGGCATCGACTGCACGGTGCCGCGGGGCGCGGTCACCGGACTGCTCGGCCCCAGCGGCAGCGGCAAGACCACCCTGATGCGCGCCGTGGTCGGGGTGCAGACCATCAGCTCGGGCACGGTCACCGTGCTGGGCCACCCGGCCGGCGCGGTCGACCTGCGCCACCGGGTCGGGTACCTCACCCAGGCCCCCAGCGTCTACGCCGACCTGACCGTCCGGGAGAACGCCCGGTACTTCGCCGCCCTCCAGGGACGCGCCGCCACCGACGCGGACCGGGCGGTCGCCGACGTCGGCCTGGCCGCCGCCGCCGGCCAACTGGTCGGCACCCTCTCCGGCGGGCAACGCAGCCGCGCCTCACTGGCCTGCGCGCTGGTCGGCGAACCGGAACTGATCGTCCTGGACGAACCCACGGTGGGCCAGGACCCGGTGCTGCGGGCCGACCTGTGGGCCCGGTTCCACGCCCTCGCCGCCACCGGGACCACCCTGCTGGTGTCCAGCCACGTGATGGACGAGGCGGCCCGCTGCGACCGGCTGCTGCTGATCCGCCACGGCCGGCTGATCGCCGACGACACCCCGGACGCGGTACGCGCCGCGACCGGGGTGGACGACCTGGAAGAGGCGTTCCTGCGCCTGATCCGGGCCACCGGGACCGACCCCTCGACCACCCGGGAGGCGGCGTGAACCCGACGATCCTGGCCGCCACCACCGCACGCATCCTGCGCCAGCTCCGGCACGACCGGCGCACGGTGGCACTGCTGGTGGTGGTGCCGACGGTGCTGCTCACCCTGGTCTACTACATGTACGCCGACCAGCCCGCCCCACCCGGCCGGCCGGCCCCCTTCGACCGGGTCGCCCTGGTGATGCTGGGCTTCTTCCCGTTCATCATCATGTTCCTGGTGACCAGCATCGCGATGCTCCGCGAACGCACCAGCGGGACGCTGGAGCGACTGCTCACCACCCCGCTGGGCAAACTCGACCTGCTCTTCGGCTACGGCATCGCGTTCGGGCTGGCCGGGGTGGTCCAGTCGACCGTCGCCGCCGCCGCGGCGTACCAGCTGCTCGGGCTCACCACGGCCGGATCCGCCGGGCTGGTCGTCGGGATCGCCGCGGTCAACGCGGTGCTGGCCGTCGCGCTGGGGCTGCTGTGCAGCGCGTTCGCCCGGACCGAGTTCCAGGCGGTGCAGTTCATGCCGGTGGTGGTCGCCCCGCAACTGCTGCTGTGCGGGCTGTTCGTCCCCCGGGGGCAGATGGCCGGCTGGCTCCAGGCGGTCAGCGACGCACTGCCCCTGTCGTACGCGGTGGAGGCCCTCCAGGAGGTCGGCGCGCACGCCGAACCCACCGGCCTGATGTGGCGGGACATGACGATCGTGGCCGGCGCGGCCCTGGCGGCCCTGGTGCTGGCGGCGGCCACCCTGCGCCGGCGCAGCGGGTGAGGCCGGTGACCCGACGGACCGGCCGTCGTCCCGGCAACCCGGACACCCGCGAGGCGATCCTCACCGCCGCCCGGTCGGCCTTCGCCGAACGCGGCTTCGACGCGACCTCGATCCGACAGATCGCCACCGTCGCCGGGGTCGACCCGGCCCTGGTGCACCACTACTTCGGCAGCAAGGAGGACCTGTTCCGGGCCACCGTCGACATCCCGGTGGACCCCGCCGTGCTCCTGCCCGCCGTCCTGGTCGGCGACCCGGACGGGACCGGGGAACGGCTGGTCCGCACGTTCCTCGGGGTGTGGGACTCGCCGGCCGGAGCGGCGGCGGTGGCCCTGCTGCGCTCGGCCGCCGACAACGAGTGGACCGCCCGGCTGATGCGTGAGTTCCTGGTCACCCAGGTGCTGCGCCGGGTGCTCGACCATCTCGACCTGCCCCCGGCGGAGCTGCCGATGCGCGGCGCGCTGGTGGCCACCCAGATGATCGGGCTGGCCATGATGCGCTACGTCATCCGCCTGGAACCGGTCGCCTCCGCCACCCCCGACGCCCTGGTAGCCACCCTCGGCCCCACCATCCACCGCTACCTCACCGCCCCGCTGCCACCCTCCACCCCCTGATCCGCTCCTGCACCCCGCTCGCCCCGGTTGTCCGCGGGGCGGCGGGGTGCAGCGGGCGCGGGCCGGGGGTGAGGTCAGGGGCGGCGATGGGTGGGGGTGGGGGCGTTGAGGATGGGGTGGAGGAGGTGGGGGAGGTCCGCGCGGTCGGTCACCGGGTGGGGGAAGGGCAGGCGGGCCCGACGGCGGTCGCCGGGTCGGCCGTACGCCACGATCAGGCCATAGCGGTCGAGGCGTACCACCCGGGGTTCGTCGCCGGCCAGGTCGAGCTGACGGCGCAGGTACGCGACCACCTGGGGGCCGTGGCGGTCGGCGAGGTCGGCCAGCACCCTGGCCTCGTCGGCGTGCAGCGGGTCCGGCTCGGCGGCGGCGTACTCGCCGGGGTCCACCCGGTGGACCGCGTCGGCGGTCTCCAGACGGGCCTCGGCCACCTCGAAGCGGTGCAGCCGGAAGCGACGCCCGACGTCGAGCAGATCACCGGTCGGGTCCACCGCGGCGAAGTCGTCGGCGGCGCGACGGGCAGCTTCGCCGCACAGGGGTACCGCCCAGCCGGACACCCAGGCCCGGCCGACCGACGGCGCTCCGGCGGCCGGGGGCAGGTCGAGTACGTCGAGCACCACGGCGACGTCGCGGGCCGCGCCCGGGTCCAGTTCCGCGGCGAGGTCGCTGAAGACCGGGACCAGCAGCAGCACCCGCCCCTCCGGGTCGGTGGCGTGCCGGACGTGGAACGGACCGGGGCGGTGGGCGAGGTGCACCAGGCCGGGCAGCCGACCGGCCACCAGGGTGCGGATCAGCTCAGCAGGGGTCGGGGCCACCGGGCACCTCCGATAAAGGTTAGCCTTACCTAACCCGCAGAGTAGAGCACCCGGACTGTCGCGTCCACCGACTCCCCGCCCCTCGACCGTGGTCGTCGGTCAGCGGGTCTGCTCCAGCCAGGAGGCGTAGAGCAGGCCGTAGACCGAATCCGGGTCACGCACCAACTCCTCGTGCGGTCCGCGCTGCACGATCCGGCCCCGGTCCACCACCACCACCTCGTCGGCGGCCTGGGCGGTGGAGAGCCGGTGCGCGATGGCCAACGTGGTCCGGCCCCGGGTGACCGCGTCCAGGGTGCGTTGCAGGCGTACCTCGGTCGCCGGGTCGACGGCGCTGGTCGCCTCGTCCAGGACGAGCAGGTCCGGATCCGCCACGTACGCCCGGGCCAGCGCGACCAACTGCCGCTCCCCGACGCTCAGCGCCTCCCCCCGCTCGCCCACCGCGGTGTCCAGGCCGGCCGGCAGACCGTCCAGCCAGTCGGCCAGACCCAGCTCGGTGAAGGCGGCGGTCAGCTCGGCGTCGGTCAGCTCGGGGCGGGCGAAACGGACGTTCTCCCCGACCGTGGCGTCGAACAGGAACCCGTCCTGCGGCACCATCACCACCCGGGACCGCAGCGAATCGAACCGCACCTCGTCCAGCGGCACCCCGGACAACAGCACCCGCCCCTGTGTCGGATCCATCAACCGCGTGAGCAGCTTGGCGAAGGTGGTCTTGCCGCTGCCGGTCTCGCCGACCACCGCCACCCGGCTCTTCGCCGCGATGTCCAGCGTGACGCCGTGCAGCACCGGCGGCCCACCCGGATAGGCGAACGTCACGTCGGCGAACCGGATGTCCAACGGCCCCACCGGCAGCTCCCGGCCCCGCTCCCCCGGATCGGCCACGTCCGGCGCGATGTCCAGCACGTCGAGCACCCGCCGCCAGCCGGCGATCGCGTTCTGTGCCTCGTTGAGCACCTCGGTGGCGATCTGCACCGGCTGGATGAAGAGGGTGACCAGGAACAGGAAAGCGGTGAGCTGGCCGATGGACAACGTCCGGTCCGCCCCGAGCGACACCCCGACCACCACCACCCCGGCCAGCGCCACCCCGGCCGCCAGCTCCCCCACCGAGCTGCCCATGATGCTGATCCGGATGGCCCGCTGCTGGGCCACCCGCTGCCCCTCGATCGCCGCGTCCAACCGCCGGGCCGTCCGACCGGACACCCCGTACGCCCGGATCACCGGGGCACCCACCACGCTCTCGGCGATCGTGCCGAGCAGGGTGCCCATCCGTTGCCGGACCACCCCGTAGGCACCGGCCAACCGGCGCTGCAACAGCCGGATCATCAGCACCGCCGGCGCGAAGGCGACGAGCACCACCAGCGTCAACTGCCAGGAGTACGCCACCATCACGGCCGTGGTGACGGCGAGCTGACCCAGGTTGACGATGAGGATGACCCCGCCCCACTGGAGGAACTGGGTGATCTGGTCCACGTCGCTGGTCACCCGGGACACCAGCGAACCGCGCCGCTCCGACTGCTGGTGCAGCATCGACAGGTCGTGCACGTGCCGGAACGCCCTGGTCCGCACGTTGGCCAGCGCGGTCTCGCTGACCGTGAACAGCCGCCGCATCATCAGGTAGCCACAGGCGGTGGTGGCCACCAGCACCGCCGCCGTGCCGGCGACCACGCTGACGATCACCCCCAGGTCCGGGCCGCCGGGAACGGCGATCCCCTGGTCGATGCCGCGCTGCACGGCGACCGGCACGGCCACCCGGCCGACCATGTAGACCAGCGCCAGGACGATCGTGCCGGCCAACCCGGTACGCAGCTCCGGCGAGAGCGCCAGCCCTCGCCGCAACGTCTGCCAGGTCCCCTCGTCCCGCCCGTCCCCACCGCTCGCGTCCACACCCGCGCTCACCGGCACCGTCCCCTCGTCCGCGACTGCGGGGCTCCGCTGCGCTGCACTCCTCGCGCTCACCAGGCCAACCTTCCGCTCGCGACTGCGGGGCTCCGCTGCGCTGCACTTCTCACGCTCACCGGTCCACCTCGATCTCCAGGCCCGATGGCAGCGGGGCGACCTCGTCGTACGTGCGGTTCTGCTCGCGCTCCTGCTCGGCCTGTTCGTACGCGGTGACCAGGTCGACGTAGCCGGGCACGGTGGCCAGCAGTTCGGTGTGGGTACCCCGGGCCAGCACCCGGCCCTGCTCCAGGTAGATCACCTCGTCGGCGAGCGCGATGGTGGCCCGCCGGTACGCCACCACCAGGATCGACGCGGCGGCCTGCTGCCCGGCTGCCGGGGCCCGCAGCCCGGCCAGGATCGCCGCCTCGACCCGGGGGTCGACCGCGCTGGTGGCGTCGTCGAGCACCAGCAGCCGGGGCCGACCGGCCAGCGCGCGGGCCAGGGTGAGCCGTTGCCGCTGCCCGCCGGAGAGCGAGGTCCCCCGCTCGCCGACCATGGTGTCCAGCCCGTCGGGGAGGGCGGCGACGAAACCGTCCGCCTCGGCCAGCCGTAGCGCGGCCCAGACGTCCGCGTCGTCGATGCCCGGCCGGTCCAGGCTGATGTTGGCCCGGACCGTGTCGTCGAAGATGAACGGCACCTGGGCGACCAGGGCGGCGGTCGAGGCGAGCGACCCGGCGGTGAGCCGCCGGACGTCCACCCCGTCCAGGCTCACCGTGCCGCTGTCCGGGTCGACCAGCCGGACCGCCAGCGAGGCGATGGTGGACTTGCCGGCGCCGGTCGGCCCGACCAGCGCCACCGTCCGCCCGGCGGGCACGGTGAAGGTGACCTCGCCGAGCACCTGCGTGCCGGGCAGGTGCGCCTCGGCCGGGGCGTACCCGAAGTGGACGTCGGTGAAGGACAGGGAGGCGGGCGGGCCGTCGTCGGCGAGGGCGACGTCCCCGTAGGGCATCTCACCGGTGGCGTCGAGCACCCGGCTGACCCGGTCCCAGCCGGCCACGCTGCGCGGAAGCTCGGCCAGCACCCAACCGATGGCCCGCACCGGAAAGGCCAGCACGGTGAAGAGGAAGGCGACGCTGACCAGTTCGGTGACGCTGATCGCGCCCTGCCGCAGCCGGATCGTGCCGACCACCAGCACGGCCAGGGTGCCGAGGCTGGGCAGCGTCTCCAGCAGCGGGTCGAAGACCCCCCGGAGCCGGCCGACCGAGATCAGCGCGTCCCGCAGTTGCCCGGCGCGACCGGCGAACCGGGCGGTCTCCTGGGCCTCCCGGCCCATGGTCTTGACCACCAGGGCACCGTCGAAACTCTCGTGGGCGATGCCGCTGACCTCGGCCCGCAACCGCTGCGCGCGGGCCTGCCGGGGGGCCATCCGGCGGGAGTAGACCACGTTGAGCGCGAACAGGGCGGGGAACACGGCCAGCCCGACCAGGGCGAGCGCCCAGTCGGTGGCGAAGAGCGAGCCGACCGCGCCGACCAGCATCACCAGCGTGCCGACCGCGAACGGCAGCGGTGCGATCGGATACCAGGCCGCCTCCACGTCGGAGTTGGCGTTGGACAGCAGCGTCCCGGTGGCGTTGCGGTGGTGCCAGGACAGCGGCAGGTCCAGGTAACGGCGGGTGACCCGACGGCGGTAGGCGGCCTGGAGGCGGAACTGCATGTAACCCGCGCCGAGCCGCCGGCCGAAGATGCCGACCACCCGCAGCACGCTGATCCCGAACAGCGCGACCGCCGCCAGGGCCAGGGTGCCGGTGCCCACCTCGCCGGACTCGACGGCCGGCACCACCACGTCGCCGACGACGGCGCCCACCACGTACGCGCTGGCGATCACCAGCCCACCGAAGAGCACGCTGCCGGCGACCGCCACCGCGAAGATGCGCGGTTGCTCCCGGATCGCCCGGCCGAGGATCGACAGCCCCCGCAGGATCACGTCCCGACTCGTCCCGCTCGTCACGCTCTCCCCCGCCGTAAGCCACCAGTATCTCCCTTATCCTTACCGGTCGCAGCCACCTCCGCCGCCCGGCGTGGTATGTCCACCGTCACGTCACCGACCGGTCACCGGCGCCGGCGCGGCGGACCGCTCGCCGCGCCGGCGCCGGCCGGGCGACCTACCATCGCTGCATGCCGCGGTACGCCCGAATGGAGCGCGAGGCGCTCGCCGACCTGATGCTGGACGTGGGCCCGGACGCCCCGACGATCAACGAGGGGTGGACCGCCCGGGACCTCGCCGCCCACCTGGTGGTGCGGGAGCGCCGCCCGGACGCCGCCGGTGGCATCCTGCTGCCGCCGCTACAGGGGTACGCCGAGCGGGTGCGCCTGCGGATCGCCGACCGGCCCTGGCCGGAACTGGTCGGTCAGGTGCGCCGCCCACCGGTGTGGAGCCCGGTCAGCAACCCGCTGACCGACGAGGTGGCCAACACCATGGAGTTCTTCATCCACCACGAGGACGTCCGGCGGGCCCGGTCGGGCTGGCAGCCCCGGGACCTCCCGGCGGGGCTGGCCGCCCGGCTGTGGCGGCCGGTGTCCCTGCTGGTCCGGACCCGTGCCCGGCGCTTCCCGGCGAGCCTGCTGGTGCAGGCGCCCGGTCACGGCGAGGTGACCGCCGGTCGGGGCGGCGAGCGGCTCCGGCTGGTCGGGTCGCCCGGGGAACTGGTGCTGTTCCTTTCCGGCCGGCAACGGGTGGCCCGGGTCCAGATCGACGGCCCGGCGGCGCTGGCCGAACGCCTGCGCACCGCCCGGCTGGGGCTCTGACCGACCGCTGCCCGCACCGGGACGGGCGGCGCGGACCGGCCGGGCGGGGCGGTGGGGTCGGCGGGGTCGGGTCGACGCCGGGCCGCGCGGTACTCAGCCGCCTCACAGGTTCGAGGGCTAGCCGATGCGCCGGTGCAGGCAATACCCTTCGGTAACCGCAGAGCGACGTGACCCCCGTCACGTCATCCACCCCCGAAGGCGGCTACCGCGATGGCTCTCGATGTCCCCTACCGCTCCATCCCCGACATGTTCCGCAAGCGGGTGGCCGCGACCCCCGACCAGCACGCCTTCGCCCACCCGGCGGCGGACGACTCCGGGCCGGTCTGGCTGACCTGGGCGCAGGTCGGCCGGCGGGCCGACGCGGTCGCCGCCGGCCTGCACGGGCTCGGGGTCGGGCTGGAGGACCCGGTGGCGATCCTGGCCAACACCCGGCTGGACTGGATCGTCGCCGACTTCGGCATCATGTGCGCCGGTGGCGCGACCACCACCGTCTACCCGACCACCGAGCCGCAGGACGCGACGTACATCATCGCCGACTCCGGTTCCCGGGTGCTGTTCGCGGAGAACCCGGCCCAGGCCGCGAAGATCGCCGGCGCGCAGTTGCCCGCCCTGACCCACGTGGTGCTCTTCGACGGCACCCCCGACCCGGCCGCCGCGGTGCCCCAGCTCACCCTCGCCGAGCTGGAGGAGCGGGGTGCCCAGGCTCTCGCCGCCGACCCGGGCCTGGTCGACCGGCTGATCGCCCCGGTCGGGCCGGAGCACCTGGCCACCCTGATCTACACCTCGGGCACCACCGGCCGGCCGAAGGGCGTCGAGCTGCTGCACGGCGGCTGGTGCTGGGAGGGGGTGGTCCAGGCCGAGACGGGCCTGCTGCGCGACGACGACGTGCAGTACCTGTGGCTGCCGCTGTCCCACTCGTTCGGCAAGACGCTGCTCTGCGGCTCGACGCACGTCGGCCTGCCCACCTACGTCGACGGCCGGGTGGACAAGCTGGTCGAGATGCTCGCGGTGATCCGTCCGACGCTGATGTGCGGAGCGCCCCGGGTCTACGAGAAGGTCTACAACAAGGCGGTCACCACCGCGCAGGACGCGGGCGGCGCGAAGGCGAAGATCTTCGCCTGGGGGGTCGAGGTCGGCAAGCGGAAGGTCGCCCTGGAGCAGGCCGGCCGTCCGGTCCCGGGCCTGCTGAAGGCCAGGTACGCGGTGGCCGAGAAGCTGGTGTTCAGCAAGCTCCAGGCCCGGCTCGGCGGACGGATCCGGGTGCTCGTCTCCGGCGCGGCCCCGTTGAGCGCGGAGATCTCCACCTTCTTCGCCGCGGCCAACCTGCCCATCTCCGAGGGGTACGGACTGACCGAGACCAGCGCCGGCAACTTCGTCAACCCGCCCGACGGGCTGCGGATCGGCACGGTCGGCCGGGCGATGGGCGACCTGGAGTGCCGGATCGACACCGACGGTGAGATCCTGGTCCGGGGCCGACCGGTGATGCGCGGCTACCACAACCTGCCCGAGGAGACGGCCGCCGCGTTCACCGAGGACGGCTTCTTCCGCACCGGTGACATCGGCAGCCTCGACGGCGACGGTTACCTGCGGATCACCGACCGGAAGAAGGACCTGGTCAAGACCTCCGGCGGCAAGTACATCGCGCCGTCGCACATCGAGGGCATGTTCAAGGCGATCTGCCCGTACACCTCGCAGGCGATCGTGATCGGTCAGGCCCGCAACTACTGCACCATGCTGGTCAGCCTGGACCCGGACGCCATCCGGGGCTGGGCGGCGGGTGGCCCGCTCGAGGGGCGCGACTACGCCGAGATCGTCGCCTCGCCCGAGGCACGGGCCATGGTCGAGGAGCACGTCGCCCAGTTGAACACCAAGCTCAACCGCTGGGAGACGATCAAGAAGGTCACCGTCCTGCCCCGCGACCTGACCATCGAGGACGGCGAGATGACCCCGTCCCTGAAGATCAAGCGCCGTGGGGTGGAGAGCAACTTCGCCGCCGAGATCGACAAGATGTACGCGGGCAGCCTGGCCGAGATCTGAGCGTCGGTGACCGACCGGCTTCGGTGTCCTCCCGTCCCGGGACACCGCCGCCGGTCGGTCACAGGTGTTCGTGCCGCCACCGGCTCTGCTCGACCTCGGCCGCCTCCTGCTCCTGGAGGGCCAACTGCCGCACCCGGTGCCGGCGGCGGCCCTGCCCCCGGGTCTCCACCGCGACCAGGGCGACGCAGACCAGCGCCAGCAGCGCCAACGCGGCCACCTCGGAAACCCGGGCACCCACCGGGGCGAGCGCACCCAGCGCCAGCACCGCCGCCACCGGCGGCCAGCGCAGCACCCGCACCGCCCGCAGCCCGCAGGCGACGAGACTGAGCAGGTAGAGGCCGACCCCGCCGTAGAGCACCAGGATCCAGTAGCCACCGAGCGGATCCCCCCAGCGCGGGGTACCCGGGTCGGCCACCTCGACCAGCAGGTCCTTGAGCCCGAGGGCGAAGAAGATCACCCCGGCGATGATCGGCAGGTGCAGGTAGGTGTAGGCGTCCCGGGCCAGCCGTGCCCGCGACGCCGGGTCGCGGCAGCGGTGCAGCGCCTGCTCCAGGGCGAGGGCCAGGGTGTCGAAGTAGGCCCACCACAGCACCGACGCCACGGCGATGCCGAGGACCGCGGCGATCACCACCGGCCAGGTCAGCGGCAGGCCGGTGACGAACTTCGGACCGACCCCGAGCGCGATGATCGACTCGCCGAGCGCGATCAGCACCATCAGGGCGTGCCGCTCCGCCCAGTGCCCGGCGGACAGCACCGTCCAGTAGGCCCCGCCCACCCGTACCCCGACCACGTACTCCACCAGCAGGGCTGTCGTCCAGAGGGCGAGTTGCAGGGCGGTCGCGGCGCCGTCCCCGGCGATCCTCCCCGGCAGCGACGCGGCGACGACCAGCAGCCCGGTAGCGGCCACCGGCAGCGGCGCGAGCCGGATCCACTGCCGCCACCGGGTCGGGTCGCCGCGGGCCAGCATGCCGAAGACGGCCAACTGGGAGGCCCGGACCAGGAAGTAGCAGCCGGCGAAGACCAGCGGGCCGTTCAGCCCGCCGGGCTCGTCGACGAACGCCCCCGGCATGCTCAACGCCAGCAGGAAGGTGGCGGTGCCGGTGAGGAAGCCGACCACCGGCAGCCACCCCTGGTCGGCCCGGACGGCGTTGCCGAGGCCCGCGAACCCGGTCCAGCACCACCACAGCAGCCCCAGCACCAGCAGACAGCGCAGCAGGTTGCTGCCGGTCGGCTCCTGCGAGGTCAACGCGGTGACGTTGAAGAAGGCGAAGACGAAGACCAGGTCGTAGAAGAGTTCCAGGCGGGTGGTCCGCGAGCCGGGCGCACCGGGCCGGACGCCACGCGACCACCCCGGGTTACCCACCCCGGCAGTCTCCCAGTCGGCACCGCCCGGCCAGGCCGCTTTCGGCCCGACGGGCCTCTGGACCGGGGCCGGGTCTCGGCGGCTCCGGGGCGCGGCCGGGTCAGGCGATGACGGCCGGTTCCCGCCAGCGCGGGCGGCCGGCTCCCCGGTCGAGGTCGTACCGGATGGCCGCCAGCCGCCCGACCGCCTCCACCAGGTCGTCGGCGGGCAGGGTGAAGGGCAGCCGCAGGAAGCGTTCCAGGGTGCCGTCCAGGCCGAACCGGGGGCCGGGGGCCAGCCGTACGCCCACCTCCTCGGCGGCGCGGGCCAGGGCGCTGGAGATCGGGCCGTCCAGCTCGACCCAGAGGGTGACCCCGCCGTGCGGCACCCCGACCCGCCAGTCGGGCAGCCGCTCGGCGAGCACGTCGAGCAGGGCGTCCCGCTGGGTGACGAGCTGCGCGCGGCGGGCCGCGACGATCGCCGGGGCCTGGGCGAGCAGGTGCACCGCCACCAACTGGTCGAGCACCGGGCTGGCCATGTCCACCCCGACCCGGGCCGCGGCCAGCCGCTGCACCTGCGGGGCGGAGGCCCGTACCCAGCCGATCCGCAGCCCGCCCCAGTACGGCTTGCTCATCCCGCCGATGGAGATCACCCGGGAGTGCCGGTCGAAGACGGCGACCGGCGGGGGCGGCGGCGTACCGTTCAGCGGCAGGTCCACGAAGGACTCGTCGACCACCAGGTCGGTGCCGGCGGCGTGGGCGGTGGCCACCAGCCGCTCCCGCAGCTCGGCCGGCATCAGGTGACCGGTCGGGTTCTGGAACTCGGGGATCAGGTACGCCAGTTTGGGCCGGGTCTGCCGGATGCTGCCCAGCAGCAGGTCGGCATCCCAGCCGGCGTCGACGGCGAGGCCGTGGGTGCTGATCCGGGCCCGCCGGGCGGCCAGCGCGGCGAGCGCGTTCGGATAGGTCGGCGACTCCACCAGGACGTTACCGCCGGGGGCGAGGGCCAGCCGGAGCACCAGGTCCAGGGCGTGCTGGGTGCCGCTGGTCACCATGATCTGCTCGGCGCTGGTGGGCAGCCCCCGCTCGGTGTACGTCCGGGCGACCGCCTCACGCAGCTCGATGATGCCGGTCGGGTGGTAGCCCGCGCCGGACAGGTAGCGTGGCAGATCCTCCACGGCGGCCCGGGCGGCCGGGACCAGTTCGGGCGGGGCGGCCAACGCGGCCACCCCGAGGTCGATCATGTCGCGGTCGTCCAGCGGGGTCCACAGGCCGGTGCTGGCGACCCGGTGGGTGCCGGGCAGCATGGTCCAGCTCCCCGCGCCGCGCCGGCTGGCCAGGTGGCCGGTCTCCCGCAACTGCCGGTACGCGGCGGTGACCGTGGTACGGCTGATCCGCAGCGCCTCGGCCAGCTCCCGCTCGGCGGGTAGGCGTACCCCCAGCGGGAGCCGGCCGTCGGCGAGCAGGCCCCGCACCGCGGCGGCGAGCGCGGCGTAGTCGGGGCTGCGGCGACGACCCGGCAGCGCGTGCCACTGCCCGAGCAACCGGGCCAATTGGACCCCTCGCACCTGGCTGGTCACGGCCACTCCCGTCGAATTGGCTCTTCTGTGCGGAGCATTGGACCCTAGGGTGGCATGCATGGCTCTGCTTGGCAATCTCCGGCACCGTCCCGCCCGACGGCTCACCCAGCTCTTCGCCGGGCTGGTCCTCTACGGCGTCAGCATGGCCATGATGATCCGCTCCGGGCTCGGACTGGACCCGTGGGACGTCTTCCACCAGGGGCTGGCCCGGCAGACCGGCCTGTCGTTCGGCACCGTGACCATCGCCGTCGGCGCGCTCGTGCTGCTGCTCTGGATCCCGCTGCGGCAACGCCCGGGGCTCGGCACGGTGAGCAACGTGGTGGTGATCGGTCTGGTGGTGGATGCCACGATGGCCCTGCTGCCGGCCGGCCTGCCGCTGCCCGTCCGGGCCGGCCTGCTGCTCGGCGGTATCGTCGCCAACGGCGCGGCCACCGGCCTCTACCTCGGCGCCCGGCTCGGCCCCGGCCCGCGCGACGGCCTGATGACCGGCTACGTCGCCCGCCGGCCGGGCCGCTCGGTCCGGCTGGTCCGCACCGTCATCGAGGTCACCGTGCTGGCCCTGGGCTGGCTGCTCGGCGGCACCGTCGGTGTGGGCACCGTCGGGTACGCGCTCGGCATCGGCCCGCTGACCCAGTTCTTCATTCCGCGTTTCGCCGTCCCGCCGGCACCGGTTCCCGCCGATCCGCCCCGAGCGGCACCGGGTGCCCCCGCACCGGGTGCCGGAACACCGGTCCCCACCCCGTCGACCCGCCCCGCGCCGGGCGTCGGGGCACCGGGCACCGAGCCGCCGCACGCCCCCGGATCGGGCCACCCCGAACCGGTTTCCGGCGCGACCGCGCTCCGGGGCGTCGGGGGTGACCACGCTGAGCTGCGTTGACATGACAGGGGGAAAGTAGGTGTTTCCTCAGCGGACACCTACAGGCATCATTCGTGCATGGGGGATAACGCGTGGCGCTGGACGGACGCCTGGATCTTCGTGTCACTGGTGATCGCCAGCGGGGCCGGACGGCATCGGCGTGCGGCGGACTCCCGCCGCCCGGAAGGGGTTCGACTCACCGACGTGCTGTCCACCGCCGACCACCTCAACCAGGCGATACCCGAACGGCACGACGTGGAGACAGCGGTCCAGCGGCTGGTCGGCGCGGGGCTGGTCACCGTCTCCGACGGCTGGTTCCGGATCACCCCCGACGGCGAGCAGCTCTGGCGCACCCGGCCCCGGGCCGGGGTGGGCGGCACCGTCGACAGTGTCCAGGGAGTGCTCGTCCGGCGACACGCCCCGGGCAGCGCCGCGTGGCACCTGCCCGAGGAGGACCACGCCGCAGCCGTGCAGGAGTACGTGGTCCGGTCGATCCCGGCCCCACGCCGCTCCCCCGAGGGCCAGACCGGCCGCTGACCCAGCGCGCCCCCGGACGAGGGCGGGGTGGCCGGGCGCGTCCGCGCACCGGGTGCCCGGGAGTCAGGGCGCGTCCGCGCACCGGGTGCCCGTGGGCGGGAGCGCCCGCCCACGGGGTGCGGGGGTGTCAGCGCACCGGGTGCCCGGCGGCGCGCAGGGCGTCCTTGACCTCCCCGACGGTCAGCTCGCCGAAGTGGAAGACGCTGGCGGCGAGCACCGCGTCGGCACCCGCGCCGATCGCGGGCGGGAAGTGCGTCACCCGGCCGGCACCGCCGCTGGCGATCACCGGAACGTCTACCACCGCGCGGACCGCCTGGATCAGGGTGAGGTCGAAGCCGGCCTTGGTGCCGTCGGCGTCCATCGAGTTGAGCAGGATCTCCCCCGCGCCCAGCTCGGCACCGCGCGCCGCCCACTCGACCGCGTCGAGCCCGGTGCCCCGCCGGCCACCGTGAGTGGTCACCTCGAAACCGCTGGGGGTGGTGCCGGCGGGTGCCCGCCGGACGTCCAACGAGAGCACCAGCACCTGCCGGCCGAACCGGTCGGCGATCTCGGCGATCAGCTCGGGGCGGGCGATGGCGGCGGTGTTCACCCCCACCTTGTCCGCCCCGGCGCGCAGCAGGACGTCCACGTCGGCGACCTGTCGGACGCCACCGCCGACGGTCAGCGGGATGAACACCGACTCGGCGGTACGGCGCACCACGTCGAGCATGGTGCCCCGGTCGCTGGAGGACGCGGTGACGTCCAGGAAGGTCAACTCGTCCGCACCGGCCCGGTCGTACGCCGCCGCCAGCTCCACCGGGTCACCGGCGTCGCGCAGGTCGAGGAAGTTGACCCCCTTGACCACCCGGCCGGCGTCCACATCCAGACACGGGATCACCCGTACCGCCACCGTCATACGTCGAGCCTATCCAACCCCGCCCCATCCACCCCCGCCCCGTGCCCCCTCCCTGCCCACCCCACCCCCCACCCCCGCCACCCCGAGGTTGATCAAGAGGTTTACGCCAGTTCGATCGTCACGATGGGCGCAAACCTCTTGATCAACGCTGTCGGGCGGGGGCGGGAGGCGGGGGCGGGCTGGTCAGAGGCGGACCAGCATCTTGCCGAGGTTTTCGCCGCGGAGCAGGCCGAGGAACGCGTCGGGGGCGTTCTCGATGCCGTCGACGATCGTCTCGTCGTAGGAGAGCCGACCCTCGCGCAGCCAGCCGCCGACCTCGGTGACGAACTGGTCGCGCAGGTCGCCGTGGTCGCCGACGAGGAAGCCACGCAGGGTGAGCCGCTTGCCGATGACCAGCGCCAGGTTACGCGGCGCGGCCGGCGGCTCGGCGGAGTTGTACTGTGCGATCATGCCGCAGATCGCGGCCCGGCCGTGCAGGTTCATCGCGCCGATCGCCGCTTCCAGGTGCTCGCCGCCGACGTTGTCGAAGTAGACGTCGATCCCGTCCGGCGCGGCTGCCCTCAGGGCGTCCCGCACCGGGCCGTCGTGGTAGTCGAACGCGGCGTCGAAGCCGAGCGCCGTCAACCGGGCCACCTTGGCCGGTGATCCGGCGCTGCCGACCACCCGGCCGGCGCCCCGGAGCTTGGCGATCTGGCCGACCATGCTGCCCACCGCGCCGGCCGCGCCGGAGACGAACACGGTCTCCCCCGGCTTCATCGCCGCCACGTCGAGCAGCCCGGCGTACGCGGTCAGCCCGGTCATCCCGAGCACGCTCAGGTAGGCGCTGACCGGGGCGACGTCCGGGTCGACCCGGCGGGCGGACCGGCCGTCGACCACCGCGTACTCCCGCCAGCCGAGCCCGTGCAGCACGGTGTCGCCGACCCGGATCCCGTCGGCTTCGCCGGCCACCACCTCGCCGATGGCCCCACCGTCGAGCGGCGCGTCCAGGGCGAACGGTGGCACGTAGGACTTGACGTCGTTCATCCGGCCCCGCATGTACGGGTCGACCGACATGAACTGGTTACGGACCACGATCTGCCCCGGCCCCGGGGTGGGCACCTCGGTGCTGACCAGGCGGAAGTTGTCGGCGGTCGGCCAGCCCTGCGGGCGGGAGGCCAGGTGGATCTCACGGTTGCTGCTCATCGGTGTCGTCCTCTCGTACGCGATGGTGGTGGACCGGCGCGGCGTTCAGGCCGCGGCGGCCTCGCGCACGGTGAGGGCGACCTCGATGTTGCCCCGGGTGGCGTTCGAGTAGGGGCACACCTGGTGGGCGGCCTCGACCAGCTGCTGAGCCGCGGAGCGCTCGACGGCCGGCAGGTCCACCACCAGGGTGACGGCCAGGCCGAAGCCACCGCTGCCGTTCGCGCCGATGCCGACCTCCGCCTCGACGACCGAGCCGGTCACGTCGGCCTTGTCGCGGCGGGCCACCGTGCGCAACGCGGAGTGGAAGCAGGCCGCGTAGCCGGCGGCGAAGAGCTGCTCGGGGTTGGCCGCGCCGCCGGCGCCGCCCATCTCCTTCGGCACGGTCAGGTCCAGGTCGAGGGTGGCGTCGGAGGTGCGGACATGGCCGTTGCGGCCGTCGCCGGTGGCGGTCGCGGACGCGGTGTAGAGCACCTGCATGGGAATCACTGCTCCTTCTGTCGGTGGATCGTCTCGGTCATCCGGGTGAGGGTGTCGTGCAGCGTGACCAGCTCGGCCTCGTCGAGGCCGGTGGCGCAGACCACCCGCGGCGGCACGTCGGTCATCCGCTGCCGCAGGGCCGCCCCCTCGGCGGTCAGCCCCACCTCGACCCGTCGTTCGTCGTGCGCGGAGCGGGTGCGGACCACCAGGCCCGCCGCCGCCAACCGCTTGAGCAGCGGGGAGAGCGTGCCGGAGTCGAGCCGCAGCGCGGCGCCGAGCTCGGAGACCGTGGGTGGATCGTCACCCCGCTCCCAGAGCACCAGCAGCACCAGGTACTGCGGGTAGGTGAGCCCGAACTCGTCGAGGATGGGCCGGTAGACGTCGGTGAGCGCACGGGACGCCGCGTAGAGCGCGAAGCACACCTGCCGGCGCAGCACCAGATCATCACTCACCCGGAAAACATAGCCCGCAATTTGATTGTGCACAACCTATCGGGCCGGACGTGGCCCCGATCTCCCGGCACCGGGCCGCACCGGGCCGCACCGGGCCACACCGGCCCGGAACACATCGGCCCGGAACACATCGGCCCGGACCGCACCGGCCGACGAGGGGTCAGGACGGCGGCAGGTAGGCCTCCAGCTCGACCTCCACCAGGTGGTCCGGGTCAAGCAGACCGGCGACGACGACCATGGTGGCGGCCGGCCGGATCGCGCCGAAGACGGCGTTGTGCGCCCGGCCCACCTCGTCGGCGAAGAGGCGGTCGGTCACGTACAGCCGGGTCCGCACCACGTCGGCGGCGCCCGCGCCCACCTCGGCCAGGGCGGCCAGGCCGATCCGCAACGCCTGGGCGGTCTGGGCGGCGGCGTCCCCGACGTGCGTCACCGTCCCGTCGACGGTCGACGTACAGCCGGCCGTCCAGGCCGACCGGCCGGCCCGGACCACCCGGGAGTAGCCGTACACCGCCTCCCACGGGCCGCCCGAGCCGAGCCGGGTGACCGTCGTGTCGTCACCCGGCGGCAGGTCGGCCTCGGTCACCCCGCGGCCCGGAGCGTGGCCAGCGCCTCGGCCACCGTGAACGCGCCCGCGTAGAGCGCCTTGCCGGCGATCACGCCCTCCACGCCGGCCGGCTCCAGGGTCGCCAGGGCACGCAGGTCGTCCAGGGTCGAGACGCCGCCGGAGGCGATCACCGGGGCGGCGGTGCGGGCGCACACCTCGGCCAGCAGGTCCAGGTTCGGCCCGCGCATCGTGCCGTCCTTGGTGATGTCGGTCACCACGTACCGGGACGCACCGGCGGCGTCCAGCCGGGCCAGCACCTCCCACAGGTCACCGCCGTCCCGGGTCCACCCCCGCGCCGAGAGGGTACGGCCCCGCACGTCCAGGCCGATCGCCACCCGGTCGCCGTACTCGGCGCAGATCCGGTCGCACCACTGCGGGTCCTCCAGCGCGGCGGTGCCGATGTTCACCCGGGCCGCCCCGGTCGCCAGCGCGGCCCGCAGCGACGCGTCGTCCCGGATGCCGCCGGACAGCTCCACCCGCACGTCCAGCTTCCCGACCAGCTCGGCGAGCAGGGCGGCGTTGGAACCCCGGCCGAAGGCCGCGTCCAGGTCGACCAGGTGGATCCACTCCGCGCCGTCGTTCTGCCAGGCCAGCGCCGCGTCGAGCGGGTCGCCGTACGCGGTCTCGCTGCCGGCCGCGCCCTGCACGAGTCGGACGGCCTGGCCGTCGGCGACGTCCACGGCGGGCAAGAGGGTCAGGCTCACGTTCTACTCCTCGGTCAGATCCGACGGTCCAGGGCGATCACCACGATCGCCGGCAGGACCAGCAGCAACAGCACGACCAGCACCAACCGCAGCGCGAGATCGTCGACGAAAACCCAGATCAGCGCCAGCGCCGCCGCGGTCAGCCCGACGATGGCGGCCCGCTCCCCCCGGCTGCGCCGGGCCAACCGGCCGGTCCGGCCCCGCCGCCACTGCGGGGTGACCCGACGGACCAGGGCGCGACGACGCTGCCGCCGGGCCAGTTTGCGCTGGCGGACGACGCGGTCGCGGGCCGCCTCCGCCTCCCGGACGGCCCGCCGGCGGGCCCGCTCCTTGCTCACCGCGCACCCGGCCCGGTGCGGCCCGACGGCTCAGTCAACCGTGGCCAGCCAGTTACGCAGCAGCACGGCGCCCGTCTCGGCCGACTTCTCCGGGTGGAACTGGGCGGCCGACAGCGCCCCCCGCTCCACCGCGGCGACGAAGTCCGTGCCGTGGTGCGCGGTGGTGACCCGGGCCCCCGCTCCGGTCAGGGCCGAGCGGTCCAGCACCCCGTAGGAGTGCACGAAGTAGAACCGGCTGTCGGCGGGCAGCCCGGCGAAGAGCACCGAACCGGCCGGTGGCGTCACCGTGTTCCAGCCCATGTGCGGCAGCCGGTCGGCGGGCAGCCGGGTCACCCCGCCCGGCAGCAGCCCCAGCCCCTTGGTCACCACCCCGTGCTCGTCGCCGTGCTCGAAGAGCACCTGCATGCCCACGCAGATGCCGAGCACCGGCCGACCGGCGGCGACCCGCTCCGCGATCACCGGTCCGGCACCCGACGCCTCGATCCCGGCCATGCAGGCCGCGTACGCGCCGACGCCGGGCACCACCAGCCCGTCGGCCGCGGCGGCGGCGGCCAGGTCGGCGGTGACCGTGACGTCCGCCCCGGCGTGCGCCAGCGCCCGCTCGGCCGAACGCAGGTTGCCCGAGCCGTAGTCGAGCACCACGATCCGCCGGCCGCGTCCCCGCCCGCCGGTGCCGGCGTCGTCCCCGACTTCCCGCTCGCTCATCAGCCCTCCCCGGGTAGCAGCCAGAGCACCCCGCCGACGGTGGCCAGCGCGGCGAGCAGCCCGGTGACGACGATCGCACCACGCGGCGCGTCCTGCCGGTACAACGACCAGGCCCCGCCGACGAGGAGGCCGGCGAGGATCAACAGCAGGGTCGGCAGCACCGGCCCCATCAGCGCCGCCCTCCGACCGCCCGGTCACCCCGGCGTGGGCCGGGCCGGACCGCGCCGTTCACAGCGCGCCCTTGGTGCTGGGCACCACGCCGGCGTTGCGCGGGTCGAGCGCGGTGGCCTCCCGCAGCGCCCGGGAGACCGCCTTGAACTGGGCCTCCACCACGTGGTGCGCGTCCGGGTGGCCGCCCGGCCGGGCCGAGCGCAGCACGTCCACGTGCAGGGTGACCCGGGCCGACTGGCCGAAGGACTCCCAGATGTGCCGGGTCATGCTGGTCGGGTAGACCGGCCCGATGTACGGCGACAGCGCCGGCTCGTCGTGCACCACGTACGGGCGGCCGGACAGGTCGACGGCGGCCCGGACGAGCACCTCGTCCATCGGGACGGTCGCCGAGCCGTACCGCCGGATGCCGGCCTTGTCCCCCAGCGCCTGGTCGAACGCGGCGCCCAGGGCCAGCGCGGTGTCCTCCATCGTGTGGTGGGCATCGATCTCCAGGTCGCCGACGGTGCGCACGGTCAGGTCGAAGCCGCCGTGCCGGGCGATCTGGTGGAGCATGTGGTCGTAGAAGCCGACCCCGGTGCTGATCTCGGCCTGGCCGGTGCCGTCGAGGTCGATCTCGACGAGGACCTTGGTCTCCTTGGTGATCCGCTCCACCCGGGCGGTGCGACTCATGACAGTTTCTCCATCGCGGTGAGGAAGGCGTCGGTCTCGGCGGGGGTGCCGGCGGTGACCCGCAGCCAGCCCGGGAGGCCGACGTCCCGGACCAGCACCCCGGCGTCGAGCAGGGTCCGCCAGGCGGTGGCCTGGTCGCCGCCGACGGCGAAGAGCACGAAGTTGGCGTCGCTGTCGGCCACCCGGTGTCCCCGGGACCGCAGCGTGTCGACGATCCGGTCACGCTGCACCTTGATCGCCTCGACGGTGCCGAGCAGGGCGTCGCGGTGGGCCAGCGCCGCGCGGGCGGCGGCCTGGGTGAGCGAGGAGAGGTGGTACGGCAGCCGGACCAGCTGCACCGCCGCCACCACCGCCGGGTCGGCCACCAGGTAGCCCAACCGGCCCCCGGCGAAACCGAACGCCTTGCTCATCGTCCGGGTGACCACCAGCCTCGGGTGGCCGGGCAGCAGGGTCAGGGCGTCGCCGGTGCCGGGGCGGGCGAACTCGGCGTACGCCTCGTCGACGATCACCATGCCGGGCGCGGCGTCGAGTACGGCGGTGACCACCGCCGGGTCGAGCGCGGTGCCGGTCGGGTTGTTCGGCGAGCAGAGGAAGACCACGTCGGGACGGTGCGTCCGGACCTCGGCGACCGCCTCGGCGGCGGTCAGCCCGAAGTCGACCCCCCGCTGCACCGGCACCCACCGGGTGCCGGTGCCCAGGGCCAGCAGCGGGTGCATCGAGTACGCCGGCACGAAGCCCAGCGCGGTCCGCCCCGGCCCGCCGAACGCCTGGAGCAGCTGCTGCTGGATCTCGTTGGAGCCGTTGGCCGCCCAGACCTCCTCCGCGGTGAGCCCGTGGCCCAGGTAGCCGGCCAGGTCGGCACGGAGCGCCGACGCCTCCCGGTCCGGGTAGCGGTTGAGGTCGCGCAGCTCGGCGGCGAGCGCCTTGGCGATCGCCTCCACCACCGGCTCCGGCACCGGGTAGGAGTTCTCGTTGGTGTTCAGCCGGACCGCCACGTCGAGCTGCGGCGCACCGTACGGCGACCGACCCCGCAGGTCGTCGCGGATCGGCAGGTCGTCGAGGGTGGTCACGACGGCTCCCCGGCGAAGCGCACGGCGACCGCCTGGCCGTGCGCCGGCAGGTCCTCCACGGTGGCCAGGGTCAGCACGTGCGGCGCCACGTCACGCAGCGCCTCGCGGGTGTACTCCACCAGGTGCACCCCGCGCAGGAAGGACTGCACGGACAACCCGGACGAGTGCCGGGCGCACCCCCCGGTGGGCAGCACGTGGTTGGAGCCGGCGCAGTAGTCGCCGAGCGACACCGGCGCCCACGCCCCCACGAAGACCGCCCCGGCGTTACGCACCCGCAGCGCCCAGTCGCGGGCGTCCCGGGTCTGGATCTCCAGGTGCTCGGCGGCGTACGCGTCGACCACCCGCAGCCCGGCGTCGAGATCGTCGACCAGCACGACGCCGCTCTGCTCCCCGCCCAGCGCGGTGCCGACCCGCTCGGCGTGCTTGGTGGCCGGCACCTGCCGGGCCAGCTCCCGGTCCACCGCGTCGGCCAGCTCGACCGACGGGGTGACCAGCACGCTGGCCGCCAGCGGGTCGTGTTCGGCCTGGCTGATCAGGTCGGCCGCCACGTGCGCCGGGTCGGCGGTGTCGTCGGCCAGCACCGCGATCTCGGTGGGGCCGGCCTCGGCGTCGATGCCGACCACGCCGCGCAGCAGCCGCTTGGCCGCGGTGACCCAGATGTTGCCCGGTCCGGTGATCATGTCGACCGGTTCGCAGCGCAGGGTGCCCTCGGCGTCGACCGCGGCGCCGTACGCCAGCATCGCCACCGCCTGGGCGCCGCCGACGGCGTACACCTCCTCGACGCCGAGCAGCGCGCAGGCGGCGAGCACCCGGGCGTCCGGCAGGCCCCCGTTGTCCTGCTGCGGCGGGCTGGTCACCACCAGCGAGCGGACCCCGGCCGCCTGGGCCGGGACCACGTTCATCACCACCGTCGACGGGTACATCGCCAGTCCGCCGGGGACGTAGAGACCGACCCGGTCGACCGGCAGCCAGCGCTCGGTGACGGTGCCCCCGGGCACGACCTGGGTGGTGTGGTCGGTGCGGCGCTGGTCGGCGTGCACCCGGCGGGTCCGCTCGATCGACTCCAGCAGGGCGGCCCGGACGTCGGGGTCGAGCGTCCCCTCCGCCTCGGCGATCGCCTCGGCCGGAACCCGCAGCACCGGCGGGCAGACGCCGTCGAACCGTTCGCTGGCCTCCCGGATCGCCGGGTACCCATGGTCCCGGACCGCCTCGACGAGGGGGCGGATCCGCTCGACGGCCACGGAGACGTCGAGCTGGGCACGGGGCAGCAGGCGGCGCGGGTCACGGAACCCGCCGCGCAGGTCGATCCGATTCAACACGCCCCCGAGTCTAGGCGGCGGCCCGGAGGGCGACCCGCGCCGCCCGTACCGCGGGACGGTGAGCCGGGACACGCCGACCTCGCCGGATCGGGCTACGCTCGGACGTGTGACCGCACGGCTGCCGGTGTTTCCCCTCGCAACGGTGCTCTTCCCAGGTCTGGTGCTGCCGTTGCACATCTTCGAGGAGCGTTACCGCCACCTGGTGCGGGACCTGGTCGGACGGCCCGAGGGGGTGCCCCGGGAGTTCGGTGTGGTGGCGATCCGGTCCGGCTGGGAGGTCGCCCCGGCCGCGGGCCGGGCCACCCCCGGCGGTGGCGAGGTGACCCTGCACGAGGTGGGCTGCACGGCCGAGCTGCGGCAGGTCACCGAGCTGGACGACGGCGGCTTCGACATCGTCACGGTGGGCCGGCGGCGGTTCCGGGTCGCCGGGGTCGACCGGGAGGCCGCCGGCTACCTGACCGCCGAGGTCGAGTGGCTGCCCGAGCCGACCGGCCCGGACGAGGCCGCGGAGCTGCTGGCGGCCCGGGTGATCGCGGTGTTCCGGCAGTACCTGGGGCTGATCCGGGACGACCCGGAGGAGCTGTCCGAGCAGCTGCCGGAGGACCCGACAGTGCTGTCCCACCTGGTCGCGGCCACCGCCGTGCTGACCGTGGCCGACCGGCAGCGGCTGCTCGCCATCGACGACACGGCGGCCCGGCTCCGCGCCGAGCTGCGGCTGCTCAACCGCGAGTCGGCCCTGCTGCGCCAGGTGCGGGCGGTTCCGGTGCCGTTGTCGGAGCTGGCGTCCCCGCCGGCCCCCAACTGACCCCGCCGGCCGCCCCGGGGCCGGGCCACCCCGCCCCGTCGGGCTCCGGCTCCGGGCGCAACGACGGCCAGCGCGACCAGCCGGCCAGCAGGGTGTACGTCACGGCGGCGGCGAACGCCGGCAGCAGCAGGTTGCCGTACGGCACGGGCAGCACGCCGAGGACCCGTTCGATGCCCCCGGCCCGCAGGTCGGCCGGTTTGTCGAACGGCGTGCCGGCGGGCGCGGTGGCGAGCAGCCGCTCGTAGCCGTCCAGCCCGATCCGCCGGCCGAGCTGCCAGGCGACCAGGGCGGCGCCGAGCGCGCCGACGGTCAGCGCGGCCAGGTCCACCGGCCCGCGTCGACGGCGCAGCAGCGTCCACACCGCGATCGCGGTGAGCACCCCGAAACCGATCCCGAGCAGGCTGAACCAGCCGTCGGCGGCGATCGGCTGCTCCGGCTGGGGCTGGGCGTAGACGGCCCCCTCGGCGGTCTTGCGCACCGGGGTGTCCGGGGCCAGCGCCGCCCAGAGCAGCCCCAGCGGCCCGCCGAGCGCGGCCAGACCCAACACGAGGGCACCCGCCACCGCCAGGGTGCGCCCCGGCCGCCGGTCGACCGGCGGTGGCGGCCCGGCGGACGGCGGCGGCCACGGCAGGTACGACCCGGCCGGGTCGTACCCGGGCGCGGTCGGCGGCCGGCCGGCCGGTGGCCCGGTGGTGGCGGCGTCCGGGGTGGGCGCGGCACCCGCCGGGGTGTCGGCGGGGCGGTGTGGATCGGGGGTGTCCGGGCTCACCCGATGATCCTCTCAGGCGCGGCGGTACGGCGGAGCGGGAGTGCCCCTCAGCGGGCGAACGGCTCCAGCATCATCGAGGCGGCCCGCAGCCAGGCGGCCCGGGTCTCCGCCTGGAGGTGGTGGTACTCGATCGACGAGCCGGTCTCCAGCACCGGGTCGTACGGCACCACGGCGACGGCCCGGGTCCGGGTGGCGAAGTGCCGTTCCAGGTCGTCCTGGAGGGGCGACCGGCCCGGGGTCGGGCAGGAGATCAGGGTGACCGCGTTGTCGGCCAGCTCGCCCATCCCCTCCTCGTGCAGCAGGTCGAGCATCCAGTCGGCGCTGAACGCGGCGTCCTCCCGGGGCACGGTGGTCACCACGAGCTGGTCGGCGGCGTGCATGACGGTGCGCCAGTTGGGGCTCTCCACGTTGTTGCCGGTGTCCACGCAGACCACGTCGTGGGTCCGGCGCAGCAGTTCCAGCACCCGTTTGACGGTGAACTGGTCGAGCCGCTGGGCGAACCGGGGGCTCTCCTCCCCGGCCAGCACGTCGTACGAGCCGTCGGAGGCGTGCCGCAGGTAGTCGTCGAGGGACTCCAGCAGCTCGGCACCGTCGCGGATCTCGATGTGCGCCAGGTCGCTGATCAGGTGCCGGATCGTCCGGGCGTGCCGGGCGCTGCCGGCGCGCAGACCGAGGGTGCCGCGCAGCTCGTTGTCGTCCCAGGCGAGCACGCCCCGGCCCCGGACGCTGCCGACGGTCGCGGCGGCGAGCACCGTGGCGGTGGTCTTGTGCACGCCGCCCTTGGGGTTGGCGAACGCGAGCACCCGGGGGGTGCCCAGGTCACGCCGGAGGATGCCGGCGGCCCGCTCCTGTTCGTCCTGCGGACCCTGCTGACGCCACTCGATCCGGGCCGGCTCGATCCGGGCCGGATAGCCGCGGTCGGCGGTCACCGCGGGCGGGTAGGCCTGCTGCTCCGGCTGGTAGACCGGCGGCTCGACCGGATAGCCGGGCTCGGGGTACGCCGGCTCGGGATACGCCGGCTGGGGCGGCGGCTGGTACGCCGGCTCGGGCGGCGCGTAACCGGGCGAGCGGTAACCGTTGTCGAGCAGGGCGTACCGGGACTCGGTCGGTGGCGGCTCGGACCGGTAACCGCTGTCCAGCAGGGCGTAGCGGGACGGCACGACCGGCGGTTCCGGCGGGCGGGCCGGCTCCGGCAGGTAGCCGGGGTCGGCCGGATAGCCGCCGGTGGCCCGGTAGCCGGGCTCGGCGGGATAGCCGGGCTCGGCCGGATAACCGGGCTCGGCGGGGTAGCCCGGATCGGCACGGTAACCGGGCTCGGCAGGATAACCGGAACCGGCCGGGTAGCCGGGATCGGCACGGTAACCGGGCTCGGCGGGGTAACCGGAGCCGGCGTGGTGGGCCGGGTCGACCCGGTAGCCCGCCCCGGCCCGGTAGCCCGGGTCGGCGGCGAAACCCGGGTTCGCGGGGTAGCCCGGACCGGCGGGGTGACCCGGGTCGGCGGGTGGTGGCACGGCGGCGGACCCTCGCCCGGTCCAGCCGCCGCCGGGCGTACGACCGGGCAACGGCTCCCGGGTCGGTTCCTCGGCACGGCGGTCCGGCTCCGGCTGTTCGGCGGCCCGCCCGCCGAGGCGGGCGCGCTCGAAGAGCGTCCGCCATCGCGGTGCCGGTTCGGCCGACCGGCTCCAGCCGGTCTCGGTGCCGTCCAAGGCTCGCCCTCCCGCGCCGTCGATGTCCGCCTGACAGGCTACGAACGAAACCCTATTCGGACCACGGCGGTCTGCACACATCCCCCGGCAAGAATACTCAGGGCGACCGGGCGGACGACCCGCTGCCACCGGTAGTCCGGGGAGGTCGGAGCGGGGATCGACGGCGAGCGGTCCGTACCTCCTCCGGTCGACGTCGGTGTCGGGGCGATCACACCGGGTGCCCCTTCCGACGAATCGCCCACCACCGCACCCGTCGGGCCACCGGGGTCGCGCCCGGCCCCGGTGGTGTCGCCCGGCCGATCGGGCCGCACTGTCAGTCGCGCAGGATCGTCAGCGCGCGGGCCAGGTCGTCCGGGTACTCGCTGACGAAGGTGACGTCGTCGCCGGTCCGTGGATGGGCGAAGGTCAACGACCGGGCGTGCAGCCACTGCCGGCGCAGTTCGAGCCGGGCCGACAGGGTCGGGTCGGCGCCGTAGGTGAGGTCGCCGACGCACGGGTGCCGCAGGGTCGAGAAGTGCACCCGGATCTGGTGGGTGCGGCCCGTCTCCAACCGGACGTCGAGCAGGCTGGCCGACGGGAACGCCTCGATGGTGTCGTAGTGGGTGATGCTCGGCTTGCCGTCGGAGACCACCGCCCAGCGGTAGTCGTGGTGCGGGTGCCGGTCGATCGGGGCGTCGATGGTGCCCCGCGACGGGTCGGGATGCCCCTGGACCACCGCGTGGTAGCGCTTCTCCACCTCGCGGTACTTGAACGCCCGCTTGAGCGCGGTGTACGCCTGCTCGCTCTTGGCCACCGCCATGATCCCGGTGGTACCCACGTCGAGGCGGTGCACCACGCCCTGCCGCTCGGCGGCACCGCTGGTGGAGATCCGGTGACCGATCGCGGCGAGGCCGCCGATCACCGTCGGGCCGGTCCAGCCGGGGCTGGGGTGGGCGGCCACCCCGACCGGCTTGTCCACCACCACGATGTCGTCGTCGGCGTAGACCACGGTCAGCCCGGGGACCGCCTGCGGCACCACGGTCGGCGGGGCGACCGGGGCGGGCAGCGTCACCTCCAGCCAGGAGCCGGCCCTGACCTTGTGCGAGTTCTGCCGGGCCACGCCGTCAACCAGTGCGTCACCGGCGTCGACCAGCGCGGCGGCGGCGGTCCGGGAGAGCCCGAAGAGGCGGGACACCGCCTGGTCCAGCCGCATGCCGTCGAGGCCGTCCGGGACGGGCAGCGAACGGTGGTCGCCACCGGCGACGAAGGTGTCGGTCATGCCCGCTCCCTCGGCTCGGCGTCGGCAGGGGTCGACCCGTCGGCCGGCGACCCGGCGGGCACCGTGTCGCCCCGGCCGCCGACCCGCCGCCCGTCGCGCTGGCGGCCGGTCAGTTCCAGCAGCACGGCCAGCAGCACCCCGGAGACCAGGCAGCTGTCGGCCAGGTTGAACACCGGCCACACCTGGCCGTACGGGTCGAAGAGGCTGACCATGTCCACCACGTGGCCGACGAAGTGGCCCGGGGCCCGGAAGATCCGGTCGGTGAGGTTGCCCAGCGCACCCCCCAGCACCAGACCGAGGGAGACCGCCCAGGGCAGCGAGCGCAGCCGCAACGCCATCCAGGCGATCCAGCCGACCACCCCGATGGTGATCAGCGGGAACACCCAGGTGTGGTCCGCGCCGATGCTCCACGCCGCGCCGCTGTTGCGGGTCAGGGTGAGGTAGACCGCCCCGCCCAGCAGCCGGACCGGGGCCCGGTCGTCGAGCAGTTGCAGGGCCAGGTGCTTGGTGAGCAGATCCGTCAGCAGCGCGAGTGACGCGATGCCGACGAGGACCACGACCGCCCTACGGCGGGGTGTGCCGCCGCCCGGCTCGGTGGTGCCGGATCCGGCGGTCGGTGCTGTGGTCATCGACTCCCCATCGACTGTCCTGACGGCGTGGTTCCGCCGTCTCGCGAGGTCACCGGGGAGTGGACGTCAGCGCCGCTCCGCCAGCTGCTTGCAGGTCACGCAGAGGGTCGCCGAGGGGAAGGCGGCGAGCCGCTCCACCGGGATCGGGTTCCCGCACCGCTCGCACCATCCGTAGCCACCCTCGTCGAGCCGCTCCAGGGCGCGCTCGACCTGCGTGATCCGTTCCCGGATGCTGTTGGCGAGGGAGATCTCCTGCTCGCGCTCGAACGTCTTGGTGCCGGTGTCGGCCTGGTCGTCCCCGGCCGAGTCGGTCAACCGGTCGCGCTGCAGCTCGGTGATCTCGCTCAGCGTCTGATCGTACTCGGCGCGCAGCTCGTCCCGTCGGGCCGCCAGGGCCGCCCGGATCTTCTCGGTCTCGGCCGCGCTGCGGGTGGCCTTCGCCGTCGGCTTGCTACCGGCGGTCCTGGTGTCGGCTGGCTTCGCCATCGTCAGCTCCCTCAGCCGCGGGACGCGGCGCTCGGCGGTGCCCGGACAGGGTCCGCCGACGTGGCGTCCCCGCGTAACAAAACGGGCGCACGGCAACGGTGGCCGCGCACTCCGGAGGTTGGCAAGAATACGGAACGTGCAGGCGTCCGACAACGTGCCGCACTGTCGCACCGCTATTCAGCCCCTAAAACCGCTAAATGGGGCAAAAGCGAGAGTAGCAGGTCAACCGTCTCGATCCTCACCGTACTCGCCGAACCACCTCGCCAGCCGACCCCGCCGGCTGACCGCCCGCAGCCGGCGCTCCGCCTCGTCGCGCACCCCGGCGGTCGCCACGATCAAGAGGCTGTCGCCGTTCTTGAGCCGGGTGTCCGCACCCGGCACGAAGCCCACCCCGTCGCGCAGCACCAGGGTCACCGACGCGCCCACCGGCAGCCGCAGCTCGTCGACGTGCACCCCGGCCAGCCGGGAGCCCGCCGGCACCTCCAACTGGAGCAGGTCCGCCCGCATCCGTTCCAACGGGGCGGTCTCCACCCGGATCTCCGCCAGCTCGGCCGGCGCGGTCACCCGCAGCCGGCGGGCGGCCGGCGCGAGCGTGCCCGCCTGGAGCACCGTGAAGATCACCACCAGCACGAAGACCGCGTCGAACAGCCGGTCCGCCCCGGGCACCCGGGCCGACAGCGGGATGGTGGCCAGCACGATCGGCACCGCCCCGCGCAGCCCGGCCCAGGACAGGAACGCCTGCTCACGCAGGCCCACCCGGAACGGCAACGCGGACACCAGCACCGACACCGGCCGGGCCAGCAGCAGCAGGGCCAGCCCGGTCACCACCGCCGGGAGCAGCGCGGTGTGCAGCCGCTCCGGCGTGGCCAGGAGGCCGAGCAGGACGAACAGCCCGATCTGGGCCAGCCAGGCCAACCCGTCGGCGAACCCCAGGATGGCCTGCCGGTGCGGCAGCCGGGCGTTGCCCAGCAGCACCCCGGCCACGTAGACGGCGAGGAACCCGGAGGCGTGCACCACCGCCCCGGCGGCGTACGCCAGCACGGTGAAGCCGACCGCGGCGATCGGGTACAACCCGGACGAGGGCAGCGCCGCCCGCCGCAACGCGAACCGACCGGCCAGCCCGACGGCCGACCCGACCGCCGCGCCCACCCCCAGCTCGTAGCCGACCAGGAAGACCTCGAACCACCACGGGTGCTCCACCGGGCCGCTGCGGGACAGCAGCACCACCAGGATCACCACCGGGGCGTCGTTCATGCCCGACTCGGCCTCCAGGGTGGCCACCAGCCGCGGCGGCAGCCGCAACCGGCGCAGGGTGGCGAAGACCGCCGCCGCGTCGGTGGAGGAGAGCACCGCGCCGTAGAGCAGCGCCAACCGCCAGTCCAGCCCGAGCAGCAGGTGCACCACCAGGCCGACCACCACGATGCTGACCAGCACCCCGACCGTGGACAACGCGCCGGCCAGGCCGAGCACCGGGCGCAGGGTGCTCCACCGGGCGGTCAGACCGCCCTCCGCGATGATCACGATCAGCGCGCAGAAGCCGAGCACCCGGGTCAGCTCGGCGTCGTCGAACCGGATGCCCAGCCCCGCCTCGCCGATCGCCACCCCGAGCGCCAGATAGACCAGGAGACTCGGCACGCCCAGCCGGGTGGAGAACCGCACCGCACCGATCGCCACCAGCAACACGGCCGCTCCGAGGAGCAGGGCCAGGTCCAACCCCGGCGTCACGGGCGCCCCACCCGGGGCGGCGTCACCCGGCCGATCCGTCGCGTAGCCGCCGCAGCAGCTCGGTCAGGTCGGGCGTCGGACCGTCGACCAGGAAGAGCTTGTCCCGGCTGGCCGCTCCGGTCCGCAGCGCCACCGCCGCCGGCCGGACGCCCAGCGCACCGGCCAGCGCCCGGCGGGCCGCCTCGGTGGCCCGCCCGTCCACCGCCGGGGCGGTCACCGCGATCACCAGGGCGGGGCCGTGCGGACCGGCGAAGCAGCCGCCGACCCGGGCACGGGACGCGCCGGGCTTGACCCGCACCGCCACGGTCATCGTGTCCATCGGCATCGACGCGGGCCTCAGCGGGGGTAGGTGTCGGCGAGCAGGGCGGTGTCCGGGTTGCACAGACCGCACGGGGTGAACCCGAGCGAGATCGCTTCGAACACCGGCAGCGGCTCGTGCTCCCGCTCGATCAGGTGGGCGCAGGAGAGCAGGTGGTAGCGGGGATGCCCGTCGACGACCCGGACCTCGTCGTCGAGCTGGGCCACCAGGGCCGCGTCGGCGGGCGGGACGCGCTGCAACGGTGGATCCCACGGTGCCGTGGCGTCGGTCGGGTGCTCCCAGGGCGGCCCGAGGTCGTCCGGGCCGTCGGCGCGGTGGCCGGCATGGGGGTCGTCGGCGGGGTCGACATCGACGTCGGCGTCGGCGTACCGGTCGGGGTGGGTCGCCGGAGGTCCACCGGCCGACCCGGCCGGATCGGGCGGGTCGGACACCACGACCGGATCCCACGGGGCTTCCGCCTCGGGTTCCCAGGCCCCGGCGTCGGGACGGGGGGAGAGGGCGACGGGATCGTCGGCCACCGGTGGGCCGGGTGGTTGCCGCCACCCGACGCCACCGGCACCGATCGTCGTCGGAACGTACGTCGTCGGGGCCTGCGACGGCGCGGACGCGGCCGGCGGGGCGGTGGCGCGGGGGGCACCCGCGTGCTCACCCTGCTCGGCCCGCTCCGCCGCCCTCGCCCTGGTGGCGGCTGCCTGGCGAGCACCGGCCACCAGTGCGACGGCGGCCAGCAGACTGGCCGCGATGGAACTGGTCAACAGTGTGCTGGAGCCGTCGACGAGACCGAACACCAGCAGGACGACCGCGACAAGGATGAGCAACAGACTGGCGACCAGCACAGCTCACCCCCGCCGCGTCGTGGGTCGTGGCTAGGTCGGCGGCCGTCGGGGGACGGCCGCCGACGTGATCAGCGGCCGGCTTCGAGGGCGCCGGAGCGGCTGCCGCCGTACGAGCCGGCGAGGCTCGCCGCGGCGAGCCCGTTGCCACCGACGGCACGGGTGCCCTCGGTGCGGGTCATCTCGGCCTCCAGGCCCTGACCCCGACCGTCGAGGTCGCGCAGCTGGCTCTCCAGGTAGGCCTTGAGCCGGGTGCGGTACTCGCGCTCGAACTGCTTGAGTTCCTCGATGTGCTTCTGCAACGCGGTCCGCTTGGCGTCCAGGCCGCCCATGGCCTCCTGGTGCCGCTGACGGGCGTCGCGTTCCAGCGCGTCGGCCTTGGCCCGCGCCTCCCGGGTGACCTCCTCGGCCTTCGAACGGGCCTCGGAGAGCAGCTGGTCGGCCTCGCGACGGGCGTCGGAGACGTGGTCGTCGGCGGTGCGCTGGGCCATCATGAGCACCCGCAACGCCTGCTGCTCGCCGTCGCCGCCGACGGCCGGGCCGCCGGAGGTGCGGACCTGCTCCAGCTCCGCCTGCATCGCCCGGGCGGCCTGCTCGGCGGCGGCCTTGTCGCGCTGCACCCGGTCGAGCTGGGCCTTGACGTCGTTGAGCTCGGCGGCGAGCCGGGCGTCGCCACCGGGGCCGGCAGGGGCCCCGCCACGACCGCCGCGCTCCACCTGGGCGCGCAGCTCGTTGTTCTCCTCGATCAGACGGGCAAGCTCACGCTCGACCTCGTCCAGGAAGGCGTCGACCTCCTCCTCGTCGTACCCCCGCTTGCCGATCGGCGGCTTTTTGAAGGCGACGTTGTGCACGTCGGCCGGTGTCAGCGGCATCGAAACTCCTCGGGTCAGTTGCGGCCGCGAAAGCGCGCGCTGGTCAGGAGAAGTTCCTGATCAGCGGATCTAACACAAACCTCATCAGCACGAACAGGATAACCAGGAGCACAAGGGAGGCCAGGTCGATGCTCACGGTACCAATTCGCAGTGGGGGGATCACCCGCCTCAACGCCTTGAGAGGCGGATCCGTGACGCTCCACACGGACTCGAGTCCGGCGGACGCGCCACGCCCCGGTTGCCACCGACGACCGTACTGGAGGACCGCACTGAGAACGAATCGGGCCAACAGCACAATAAGGAAGAGGTACAAAATCAGGTACAAAAGTTGGAACATGATCGACAACACGGTAGGCGACGTCCCTCGTTCGGGTGGACTTAGCTCAGGGAGAAGAAGCCGCCCTCAGCGATCTTGGCCTTGTCCTCGGCGGTGACCTGGACGTTGGCCGGCGAGAGCAGGAACACCCGGTTGGTCACGCGCTCGATCGTACCGCGCAGCCCGAACGCCAGCCCGGCGGCGAAGTCCACCAGTCGGCGGGCGTCCGCCTCGTCCATCTCGGTAAGATTGATGATCACCGGAACCCCGTCGCGGAAGTGCTCGCCGATGGTCCGCGCCTCCCGGTAGGTGGTCGGGTGCAGGGTGGTGATCTGGTAGCGCTGCTCCTCCTCGGCCACCACCGGACGCTCGCGGGGCGACGCCTGCGGCGCCAGGGCGAGATTGTCCCGGGTGTGGTAGCTCAACGCGCCCGAGGTCTCCGCACCGGTCGACCGGGTGATCGACCGGACGCTCGCCCGCTCCGAACGCTCGGCCCGCTCGGCCCGTTCCGACCGCTCGTCGTCGGCGCGGTCGGTCTCCACCGCCCGGCTGGACCGGTCGGCCAGCCGACCCCGGTCACCCAGCCGCGGACGCGGTGCCGGCGGCTCCTCGTCGTCGTCGGCGTCGTCGTCGGCGAACTCCTCGGAGTACCGGCTCGACCGGTACCGCGACTCGCGGTAGCCGGGCTTGTCGTAGCCCTCGTCGTAGCCGCGCTCGTCGTCTTCCTCGACGAGCCCGAGCCAGACCCCCGCCTTGCGCAGTGCACCCATCCCGCGCCCTTCCGTCCGCCGTGCGGCACGCACCCCCGTGCCGTGTCGCCAGTGGACGTCCCTGCCCACCGGATCGGAGCGACGATCCCCCGACGCGCGATTCGCGGCTCGCCCGTCGTGGCCCCCGACCTCGGGACGCCGCTCCTGAACAACACTGATGTAATTTGCTCCTACCGGGGTCAGGCTACCGCAGCGTGGAACGCATTCCGAGCAACGCGCTGCCGACGCGGACATGTGTCGCCCCGTACCCGATCGCCACCTCCAGGTCACCGCTCATCCCGGCGGAGAGCGCGGTGGCCGCCGGATGCCGCGCCCGGAACGCCGCCGCCACCTCGGCCAGCCGGGCGAACGCCCGCTCGGGTTCCCAGCCCAACGGCGCCACCGCCATCAGCCCGGCCAACCGCAGCGCTCCCGCCCCGGCCAGCGCCTCGGCCACCGGGTCGAGCCCCCGGTCCGGATCGGCGGAGCCCGGCAGGGCACCCCCGCGGGCCGGGTCACCGTCGATACTGACCTGCACCAGCGTCTCCAGCGGACGGTCCCGACCGGACTCGGCGGCGGTGGCCAGCGCCCGGGCCAAGCGGGCACTGTCGACGGAGTGCACCACGTCGGCGTACCGGACCACCGAGCGGGCCTTGTTGCGTTGCAGCTGGCCGATGAAGTGCCAGCGGGCGGTCACCCCCGCCGCCGCCACCTCGGCCGCCTTCGGCGCGGCCTCCTGGTCCCGGTTCTCCCCCAGGTCGACGACCCCGAGCCCGGCCAGCGCGACCGCGTCGCCGGCCGGGTAGGTCTTGGTCACCGCGATCATGGTCACCCCGGCCGGATCCCGGCCGGCGGCGGCGCAGGCCCCGGCGATCCGGGTCCGCACCGCGGCCAGCCCGGCCGCCAGCTCGGCCCGGCGGTCCGGCGCGGGTGGAGCGGTCATCGGCCGGGCCGCCCGGTCGGCGACGCGACAGCGCGGCCCGCACGGGGACCGCCGGTCACCGGCGGGGCCGCGGGACCGGACACGGAGCTGTTCGTCATCGTCGGGGCTCAGGAGCCGTTCTTGAGGAAGTCGGGCACGTCGACGTCATCGAAGAGCACCCGGCGCGGCGTCTGCTGCGGCGGCGGCATGGCGGCCGGCGCGGTGACCGTCGGGGTCTGCGTCGTCGGCTGGTTCTGGTTGCTCTTGCGCGGTGAATCGACCGCCTTGTACGCGGGCGTGCCGCCGTCGAAGCCGGCGGCGATCACGGTGACCCGCACCTCGTCGCCGAGCGCGTCGTCGATGACCGCGCCGAAGATGATGTTGGCGTCCGGGTGGGCCGCGTCGGTGACCAGCTGCGCCGCGTCGTTGATCTCGAACAGGCCCAGGTCGGAACCGCCGGCGATGGAGAGCAGCACGCCCCGCGCGCCGTCCATGCTCTGCTCCAGCAGCGGGCTGGAGATGGCCGCCTCGGCCGCCTCGACCGCCCGGTTCTCGCCCCGGGCGCTGCCGATGCCCATCAGCGCGCTGCCCGCCCCGCTCATCACGCTCTTGACGTCGGCGAAGTCCAGGTTGATCAGGCCCGGCGTGGTGATCAGGTCGGTGATGCCCTGGACACCGGAGAGCAGCACCTGGTCGGCGGTACGGAAGGCGTCCATCATGCTGATGCCGCGGTCACCCAGCGCCAGCAGCCGGTCGTTCGGGATCACGATCAGCGTGTCGCACTGGTTGCGCAGCTCGTCTATCCCCGACTCGGCCTGCACCTGGCGGCGCTTGCCCTCGAAGGAGAACGGACGGGTGACCACGCCGATGGTCAGCGCGCCGAGCTTGCGGGCGATGTTGGCCACCACCGGCGCCCCGCCGGTGCCGGTGCCACCCCCCTCGCCGCAGGTGACGAAGACCATGTCGGCGCCCTTGAGCACCTCCTCGATCTCGTCGCGGTGGTCCTCGGCGGCGTTCTTGCCGACGTCCGGGTTGGCGCCCGCGCCGAGCCCCCGGGTCAGCTCCCGGCCGACGTCGAGCTTGACGTCGGCGTCACTCATCAGCAACGCCTGCGCGTCGGTGTTGATCGCGATGAACTCGACGCCCTTGAGCCCAACCTCGATCATCCGGTTGACGGCGTTGACGCCGCCGCCGCCGATGCCGACGACCTTGATGACCGCCAGGTAGTTGTGCGGAGGTGTCATCTCCGGTCCTTTCCCTTCGAGATTGGCTCGCACTGCCCCGGTACGGCGTGGCCCGGACCGGTGGTCGAGGAGCTTTCACCAGCGAGGATCAGAGCTGAACCCTAACCCTCTACTAGAGGCTTAGAGTTATGTCAACCACTGATCCTCTTCGGGGCAACGTAAGCGCCCCCACGCCGAGAGCCAAGGACCCCACCGGCGTGTCGCCGCGGGGTGCGGGGCGACTCACGTCCGCCACGGACCTCACCTGAGGGTCACCACGTCCGGCGCGCTGACATCGATCGTGTCGGCCTTCCGACCCAGCAACGCCGTCGCCACCCGCGCCTTGTCCGCGCCCCGGGTCGCGTCGCCCCACACCACCGCGCGCCCGTCGCGCAGGGTCAGCCCGATCCGGGCCAGTCCCTCGACGGTCACCTCGACCAGGGCGGCCCGCAACTGCGGGGTGAGCACGGCCAGCACCTGCAACGCCGCCCGGGTGCCCGGATCGTCCGGCCCCGGGGCCGCCAGCCGCACCACCGGCAGCCCGTCCGGCGGTCGGGCCAGCGTCCGGAACACCACCCCGGACCGGTCGACCACCACGAACCGGTCGTCCCGGGGCACCACCGCCACCCCGGTCCGCTCCACCACCGTCACCACCAGGGCACCCGGCCAGTCCCGACGGACCGTGGCGCGTTCCACCGGGGCCAGGCCACCGATCCGCCGGGCCGCCGCGGCCAGGTCCACCCGGGCCAGCGGCACCCCGTCCGGCACGCCCGCCGCGTCGCGCACCTCGACCGCGGTGACCAGCCGCGCCCCCTCCACCCGGACCTCACGCACCCCGAACAGGCCGGACCCGAGCACCGTCCACGCCACCAGGCCGACGAGCACCAGCACGCCGGCCACCACCGCCCAGGGCAGCGCCGCCCGCATCCGTCGCTGCCGGGCCCGCGCCATGAACCGCCGGGTCGACGGCGGCACCGCGTCGCTGCCCGCCCGGACGAGCTGCCAGCGCCGGACCGGCCCCCGCCGGGAGCCGCCGTCCGTGCCGGTGCCCCGACCCCGCGCCGGACCCGGACTCATCCGCTACCGGCGGTCGCGCCGTCCGGACCGGCCACCGGACCCCCGACAGGCCGACCGGCGGCGCTCCCGACCCGGACACCGTTCTGGTGCCCGCAGCGGGGGAACCACCGGATCATCGTGCCGTCAACGCGTCGAGCAGCTGATCGCCCAGCAGCGAGATCGGCGGAGCGCCCATCGTCACCACCACGTCGCCGGGGCGGGCCCGGCGGGCCACCTCCACCGGCGCGTCGTCGAGCGAGTCCACGAAGACCTTGTGCGCGTCGTCGAGCGGCACCGCCGCCAGCAACGCCGCCGATCCCTCACCCGGCTGGCGCACCTCACCCGGGCCGAAGACCTCCAGCAGCACCAGCTCGTCGGCGATCGCCAGGGCGGCGGCGATCTCCGCCTGGAGGTCCCGGGTGCGGTAGAGCCGGTAGGGCTGGAAGACCACGATCAGCCGGCCGTCACCGGCCACCTCGCGCAGCGTCCGCAGGGCCAGCGTCATCGAGGTCGGGTGGTAGGCGTACTCGTCGTAGACCAGCACGCCGTCGGCGACGCCCTTGCGTTCGAAGCGCCGGCGCACCCCCGGGAAGGCGGCCAGCGCCGCCTCCGCCGCCGCCACCGGCAGGCCGAGCAGGTGGGCGGCGAGCACCGCCGAGGCGCTGTTGAGCCCCATGTGCCGGCCGGGCACCGGCAACCGGATCTCGCCCAGCGAACGGCCGTCGAGCGCCGCCAGGTACCGGACCCCCTGGGCGGACGAGGCCATCTCGGACAGCCGCAGGTCGGCGTCGGCCGCCTCGCCGTACGTCCAGACCCGCCGGCCCTCGGCGCGCAGCGTCTCGGCCAGCCGCCGGCCGCCCGGATCGTCGGCGCAGGTGATCACGAACCCGGCCGGGTCGGTGAGCCGGGCGAACTCGGCGAACGCCGCCTCCAGGCTCGCCAGGTCGCCGTAGGTGTTCAGGTGGTCGGCCTCGACGTTGGTGATGATCGAGACGAACGGGCGGTAGATCAGGAACGACCGGTCGCTCTCGTCCGCCTCGACCACGAAGTGCTCGCCGGTGCCGTGGTGCGCCCCGGAGCCGACCTCGGAGATCTCCCCGCCGATCACGAAGGACGGGTCGACCCCGGCCTGCTGGAGCACCATGGTCACCATCGAGGTGGTGGTGGTCTTGCCGTGCGTACCGGCCACCGCCACCGTCCGTCGGCCGGTCATCGCCGCCGCCAGCGCCTCGGAGCGGTGCAGCACCCGCAGCCCGCGCCGCCGTGCCTCCACCATCTCCAGGTGGTCCTGCGGGATCGCCGAGGAGTAGACCACGGTGTCCACCCCGTCGAGGTTGGCCGCCTCGTGGCTCATGTGGATGGTGCCGCCCAGCGCCCGCATCCCGGCCAGCGACGGCCACTCGCGCAGTTCGCTGCCGGAGACCGGCAGGCCCCGGGTGAGGAAGAGCCGGGCCAGGCCGCTCATCCCGACCCCGCCCACCCCGATCAGGTGGATCCGGCCCAGGTCCTCCGCGGTGAGCGTGCCGGCCGGGGTGAACTGCGCGGTGTTCATGCCAGGTACCTTCCCGTCGCGGTGGGCCGGCTCACCGGGCCACCGCCTCGTAGACGAAGTTGAGCAGGGCCACGTCGCCGTCACGGCGGCCGTACGCGGCGGCGGCGGCACCCATCGCGTAGAGCCGCTGCGGGTCGCGCAGCAGGGGCAGCACGGTGCGCTCCAGCCAGGCCGGGGTCAGCTCGGCGTCGTCGACGAGCAGCCCGCCGCCGGCCTCCACCACGGGCAGCGCGTTGCGCTTCTGCTCCTGGTTGGAGTGCGGATACGGCACGTAGATGGTGGGCAGCCCGATGGCGGCCACCTCGGCGCAGGTCATCGCCCCGCCCCGGGCCAGCATCAGGTCGGCGGCGGCGTAGCCCAGCTCCATCTCGGACAGGTAGGGCAGCGCCACGTACGGCACCGGCAGGTCGGTGGGGATCGGCACCGGCTCGTTGCGGGCACCCATCACGTGCAGCACCTGCACCCCGTTGCGGGCCAGTTCCTTGGCCGCGCCGGAGACCGCCAGGTTGATCGACCGGGCCCCCTGCGAACCGCCGGCGACGAAGAGCACCGGCAGGTCGGGGCGGAGCCCGAAGTGGGCGCGGGCGGCGGCGCGCATCGCGTTGCGGTCCAGCCCGGCGATGCCCCGGCGCAGCGGCACCCCGACCACCCGGGCGTCGCGCAGCGCCTCGGCCTGGGCCGGCTGGTGCGGGAAACCGACGGCGATGTTCCTGGTGAACTTCATGCCCAGCCGGTTGGCCACCCCCGGCGGGACGTTGACCTCGTGGATGACGATCGGCATCTCCCGCCGCCAGGCGGCCAGGTAGCCGGGCACCGAGACGTACCCGCCGAAGCCGACGACCACGTCGGCGGCGACCTCGTCGATCACCTTGCCGGCGGCGCGGGCCGCCTTCCACATCCGGTCCGGGGTGCGGACCAGGCCCATGTTGACCGAGCGGGGCAACTGGTAGGCCGGGATCTGCCGCAGGTCGTAGCCGGCCGGCGGGATCAGCTCGTTCTCCAGGCCCTTCGGCGTGCCGAGGCAGGTGATCCGGACGCCCGGGTCGTGTCGGCGCAGGCAGTCGGCGAAGGCGAGCAGCGGGTAGATGTGCCCACCGGTGCCCCCTCCACAGAGCACCACCGAACGCAGCGGACCCATCAGCGTCTCCTCTCGCTCGCCGTCCCGCCCCGGGTCCGGTCCTGCCGGACGCCGCGCGGTACGGCCTGATCGTCGGGTCGCCGCCCGCGCGCCCGGGGTACGGACCCCGGGGCAGCCGACGGCGGCGCCGGTCGGCTCCGCGCGCCGGGAAGCGGCGGCAACGGGGCCCAGAGTAGTCGGACCCATCGGGCGGGCGGACGGGCGTGCAGGGCCCGGGCCGCGTCGGGTTCGGCGCGGGCGAAGGAGGCGAGCATGCCGACCGCCGCCAGGGTCACGACCAGCGCGCTGCCGCCGTCGGAGATGAACGGCAGCGGCACCCCGGTCAGCGGCAGCAGCTTGGTCACCCCGCCGATGTTGATCACCGCCTGGCCGACCAGCCAGGCGGTGACGGCGGTGGCGGCGAGCCGGCGGAACGGGTCGGCGACCCGGCGGGCGATCCGCAGGCCGGTGTAGGCGAGCACGGCGAAGAGCACCAGGATGACGGTGCAGCCGACCACGCCCAGTTCCTCGGCGATGACGGCGAAGATGAAGTCGTTGTGGGCGGCCGGCAGCCAGCCGAACTTGACGCTGCTCTTGCCCAGCCCGACGCCGAACCAGCCGCCGTGCTCGATGGCGTTGCGCGCCTGCACCATCTGCCAGCAGGAGTCCTCGACGCACTTGGCCGGGTCGGGCGTGTCGAGGAACGAGGTGAGCCGGGCCAGCCGGTAGTTCTCCTGGCCGCGCGCCCCGGATCCGGCGCCGAGCGAGGCCACCGCGACCAGCAGGCCGATGCCGGCCAGGCCGACCGCGGAGAGCGCGGCGAAGACCCGCAACCGCACCCCGGCGGCCCAGAGCAGCCCGACCACGATGGCCAGCAGACAGAGCATGCTGCCCAGGTCGTTGTAGCCGACCAGGACGAAGAGCAGGCCGACCACCGGGAACAGCGGGGTGGCCAGTTCCTTCCACCAGCCCAGCGCGGCCCCCTTGCGGGCGATCACGTGCGCCCCCCACAGCACCAGCGCGAGCTTGGCCAGCTCGGCGGGCTGCACCTGGATCGGCCCGAGATAGAGCCAGAGCAGGTTGGCCCGCAGCGGCCCGAGGGACGTCAGCCCGAACAGGGCGTTCAGGGCGACCAGCAGGTTGAGCACCAGCAGCAGCACCACCGCGGCCCCGAGCAGGGGTCGGCCCAGCGAACGGAAGGTGCTGGCCGGCAGGCGCTGGCAGGCCCAGAAGGCGACGATGCCGATCACCGCGAAGATCGCCTGCTTGGTCACCGAGGCGGCGGCGTCGCCGGCCTCGGCGTAGTCGCGCACGCTGGTGGCCGAGAAGACCATCGTCAGGCCGATCAGCAGCAGCAGGCCGGCGCTGGACAGCAGCAGGTAGTAGGAGGCCAGCGGGCGGGCCAACAGGCCGCGCAGCGCCGCCAGGCCGCCGGCCGGTCCCAGCCCGGCCAGCGCGCCGGGCGGGTCGGTGGTACGCCCCGAGCCCGCTACCCGCCGTGGCTGGGTCTGGGTCGTCGTGCCGGTGCTGGTGCTGGTGCCTCGGTCCTCCCCCACCCGCCCATCATCGCCGCTGCGGGCGGCTGGTTCCGGCCGTTCGTGCCGGTCGGCGTGTCGAAATGCGGAGCGGGTGTCCCTCGGGTAGGCGAAACCCGTCCGGGGCCGGGGCGGTGACCCGTCGCCGGGACCGCCCCGGTGGCCGGGTCAGCCCATGCTGGCCAGGAAGTCGCTGTAGAACAGGCCCAGCGCGATGGCCACCCCGATCCCCGCGATGATCCAGAACCGGACCACGATGTTGACCTCGCTCCAGCCGGCCAACTCGAAGTGGTGCTGCAACGGCGACATCCGGAACACCCGCTTGCCGGTGGTGCGGAACGAGATGATCTGGATCACCACGGACATCGTGATGATCACGAAGAGCCCGCCGAGGATGGGCAGCAGCAGCACCGTCCGGGTGGACATCGCCATCCCGGCGATCAGCCCACCGAGGCCCAGCGCGCCGGTGTCGCCCATGAAGATCCGGGCCGGCGAGGTGTTCCACCACAGGAAGCCCACGCAGGCCCCGGCCGCCGCCCCGGCGATCAGCGCGATCTCCAGCGGATCCCGGACGGCGTAGCAGTAGTTGTCCGGGTTGGCGGTGTACGTCGGGTCGGCGCACCAGTGCCGGTACTGCCAGAACGCGATCAGCGCGTACGCGGCCAGCACCATCACCGAGGCACCGGTGGCCAGCCCGTCCAGCCCGTCGGTGAGGTTGACCCCGTTGGTCGCCGCCATCACCACCATGATGATCACGATCACCGAGGCGACCTTGCCGATCTCCAGGGCCGGGATGTCCCGGATGAAGCTCAGCGTGGTGCTGCCCACCGTCTCGGTGTTGGTCGTCGCGCCGCTGGCGTCGGTCATGCTGCTCGGGAAGTACAGCGCGACCACCCCGAAGACCGCGCCCACCAGGATCTGCCCGAACAGCTTGCCGCGCTTGTTGAGCCCGCCGCTGTGCCGCTTGCGCACCTTGAGGAAGTCGTCGATGAAGCCGACCGCGCCGGAGAAGACCATCAGCCCCAGCAGCACCAGGGCGGTGATGGTCGGCTCGACCTGGGCGATCTGCGCGTCCGGCAGGGTGGTCAGGGCGAGGTGACCGGCCACGTAGGCGATCACCGTGGCCAGGATGAAGACCACGCCGCCCATCGTCGGCGTGCCCTTCTTGCCCTCGTTGCTGGCCAGCCCGAGGTTCGACCGGATCGGCTGGCCGGCCTTGAGCCGGGCGAACACCCTGATCGCCAGCGGGGTGGCCAGCAGCGACACCAGGAACGCCACCCCGATGGCGACGATGACCGCCCTCACGCGGCACCCCCCGCGCCGGCCCCGTCACCCTCGCCGTCGGCCCGCAGCGCGTCGGCCACCTCCCAGGTGCGGTACCGGGAGCCCTTCACCAGGACGACGTCGCCCGGTCGTAGCTCGCTGCGCAGCACCTCGACGGCCGCCGCCTGATCGGTGAGCAGCACCGACCCTCCTCCCCAGTCACTTACCGCTGTCGCGCCCTCGTGGATCGGCGCGGCCGGCTCACCCACCACGAGCAGCCGGTCGACACCGAGTTCGGCCGCGAGCCGGCCGACCTCCCGGTGCCCCTCGTCCTCGTACTCGCCCAACTCGGCCATGTAGCCCAGCGCGGCGAACGTCCGCCCGCCCCGGTGCATCCCGGCCAGCGCCCGCAGCGCCACCGCCGTCGAGGCCGGGTTGGCGTTGTACGAGTCGTCGATCACGGTCACCCCGTCCGGACGGGTGAAGACGTCCATCCGGCGGGTGGAGACCAGCCCCAGGTCACCCAGGGCCGCCGCCAGCTCGGTCAGCGGCATGCCCAGCTCCCGGGCGACCGCCGCCGCGGCCAGTGAGTTGGAGACCTGGTGCCGGCCGGTCAGGCCGAGCCGTACCGGGGCGGTCCCCTCCGGGGTCACCAGGGTGTACGCCGGCCGTCCCCGCCCGTCCAGGGTCACGTCCACCGCGCGCACGTCGGCCTCGGCCGACTCGCCGTAGCGGACCACCCGGGCGGCGGTGCGCGACGCCATCGCCGCGACCAGCGGGTCGTCGGCGTTGAGCACCGCCAGCCCGTCGGCCGGCAGCGCCTCCACCAGCTCCCCCTTGGCCAGGGCGATGTTCTCCACCGAGCCGAACTCGCCCAGGTGCGCCACCCCGACGTTGAGCACCACCGAGATCCGCGGCGGCACCACGTCGCAGAGGTAGCGGACGTGCCCGACGCCGCGCGCCCCCTTCTCCATCACCAGGTACCGGGTCTGCGCGGTGGCCTGCAGGGCGGTGTACGGGTGCCCCAGCTCGTTGTTGAACGACCCGGGCGGGGCCACCGTCGGGCCGAGCCGCACGGCGAGCTGGGCGATCAGGTCCTTGGTGGTGGTCTTGCCCGAGGATCCGGTCAGCCCGATCACGGTGAGCCCCGGCAGCCGGTCCACCACGGCCCGGGCCAGCCGGCCCAGCGCGGCCAGCGCGTCGTCCACCAGCACCATCGGCACCCCGGGCAGCTCCCGGGTGCCGAGCACCGCCACCGCACCGGCAGCGACCGCACCGGCGGCGTAGTCGTGCCCGTCGACCCGCTCGCCGGGGAACGCGACGAAGACCGCACCCGCGACGACCTTGCGGGAGTCGAACTCGACCGGGCCGGTGACCCGGGTGTCCGGGTCGGCGGCGTGCAGCCGGCCACCCACCGCCGAGGCCACCTCGGCCAGGCTCAGCGGGATCACCGTCGACCCGCCAGGTCGCCGAAGCGGACGCGCAGCGCCTCCGCCAGCTCGGTGCGGTCGTCGAACGGGTGCACCTCGCCGGCGATCTCCTGGCCGCGTTCGTGCCCCTTGCCGAGCAGCGCCACCACGTCCCCCGGCCCGGCCAGCCGGACCGCCTCGGCGATCGCCTCCCGCCGGCCCGGCACCTCGACGATCCGGGCGGCGGCCTCGGCGGCGTACGCCCCGGCCAGCACCTCGGCCCGGATCGCCGCCGGGTCCTCGGTACGCGGGTTGTCGTCGGTCACCAGCACCACGTCGGCACCCCGGGCGGCGGCGGCGCCCATCACCGGCCGCTTGCCCCGGTCCCGGTCGCCACCGGCGCCGATGACGCAGATCAGCCGGCCGGTGCCGGTGCCGCGCAGCGCGGCCAGGGCGGCCACCACGGCGTCGGTCTTGTGCGCGTAGTCGACCACCCCGCGCACCGGGGCGTCCCCGCTGACCAGCTCCAGCCGGCCGGGCACCCCGCCGCAGGCGGCCACCCCGGCGACGGCGGTCGCCGGGTCCACCCCGGTGGCGACCAGGCTGGCCACGGCGAGCAGCGCGTTGGCCACGTTGTGCCGGCCGGGCAGCGCCACCCCGGCGGACAGCTCCAGGCCGTCCGGGCCGTGCGCGGTGAACCGCTGGGCGTAGCCCTCGCCACCGACCCGGTCGGCCCACCAGGTGGCGGTCGGGTCGCCGGCCGCCGAGTAGCTGACCGTGGCCGGGCGGAACAGCGGGCGCAGCGCCGGGTCGTCGTGGTTGAGCACCTCGACCCGGCACCGCCCGTCGAACAGCTTCGCCTTCGCCGCGAAGTAGTCGGCCGAGTCGGCGTGGAAGTCGAGGTGGTCGGAGCCGAAGTTGGTGTAGCCGCCGACGGCGAACCGGACCCCGCCGACCCGCCCCATCGCCAGGGCGTGGCTGGACACCTCCATGACCACCGCGGTCACCCCGCGTTCCCGCGCGGCGGCGAGCAGGGCGTGCAGGTCGGTGGCCTCCGGGGTGGTCCGCACGCTGTCGATCACCAGGTCGCCGAGGCGGGTCTCCACGGTGCCGATCAGGCCGGTGACGTGACCGGCGGCGCGCAGCCCGGACTCGATCAGGTAGGCCGTCGAGGTCTTACCGGCGGTGCCGGTCACCCCGATCACGGTGAGTCCGTCGGTCGGGTCGCCGTAGACCGCGGCGGCCAGCTCGCCCAGCACGGCCCGGGGATCGGGCGTCACCAGGACGGGCAGCCCGGTCGCGCCGGCCGCCGTCGCGCCGGTCGGGTCGGTCAGCACGGCCACCGCGCCGGCCGTGGCGGCACCGGCGGCGAACTCCGCGCCGTGCCGGCGGGCGCCGGGCAGGGCGGCGTACAGGTCGCCGGGGCGGACCTCCTGGCTGGCGTGGGTCACCCCGGTCACGACCAGCTCGGCGGCGTCGGCCGGCGGCGCTACGGCGAGCCGGGCGGCGAGGTCGCCGAGCCGGACTCCGGGCACGGTACGGGGGCGTGGATTGCCGGGCACGGCGTCAGACCCTACCCGGTCGTCCGGTTCCGGCCGCACAGCCGCCCCGGTGGTTCGTCGGCACTCACCGATGATGTCCCGCCGTTCCCGGTCAGCGCGGAAAGACCTCGAAGTTGGGGGATTTCCCGCGCGACGGCGGAACCCGGTAGTGGCGCAGGGTGAAGCCCATCATCTCGCGGAACGCCGGGGCGACGACCGCGCCGCCACCGCCCTCGGGGTTCCACACGAAGACCGCCACCACGTACCGGGGCGCCTCGGCGGGCGCCATCCCGATGAACGAGCCGACCTCGCCGGGCTGCTCCTTGCCGTCGAGGTAGCGCAGCCCGGTGCCGGTCTTGCCGGCGACCCGGTAGCCGGGCACCGCGGCGGCCAGGCCGGTCGCGCCGTCGACCGTGGTCACCGCCTCCAGCAGGGTACGCAGGGCGGCCGCGTTCTGCGGACTGAGCACCGAGCGGGTGACCGGGGCGGCGGACGGGGTGCGCCTGCCGTCCGCCCCGACCACCTCCTTGATCAGATGGGGCTGGACGTAGGTGCCGTCGTTGGCGATGGCGGCGTACGCGGCGGCCATCTGCAACGGGGTGGTGTCCACGCTGTGCCCGATCGGCACCGACCCGTACGACGAGCCGCTCCACTGCGTGGCCGGGAGCAGCCGCCCGGACGCCTCGCCGGGCATCCCCTCGCCGGTGGGCTGCCCCAACCCGAAGCGCTTCTGGTAGTCGATCAGCCGGTCCGGGCCGAGCCGGTCGCCGATCTCGATGGTGCCGACGTTGGACGAGTACGCCAGCATGCCGGCCACGCTGAGCTTCTTGCCGTCGGCCGGATGGGTGTCGCGGAAGGTCACGCCGCCCCGGGTGATGCTGTTCGCCACCGGCCAGGCGCTGTCCGGGGTGATGACGCCCTCCTGCAACGCCGCGCCGTAGGTGATCGCCTTGTGCACCGAGCCCGGATCGACCACGAAGCTGGTGGCCGCGTCCTCCCGGTCGGTGGGTCGGCTCTGCTCCGGCGAGGCCGCGTTGTAGGTCGGGTTGCTGGCCTGGGCCAGCACGTCACCGGTCTTGACGTCGAGCACCACCGCCGCGCCGATCGCGCCCCGGGTCTGGGCCATCTGCCGGCTGAGGATCTGCTGCACCTGGAACTGGAGGTCCCGGTCGATGGTGAGCACCAGTGAGCTGCCCGGCTTCGGGGCGGTGGTCTGGCTGTAGCCGCCGGGGATGGGGGCGTTGAGGTCGCCCAGCCCCGCCTCGTACACCCGCCGGCCGTCCTGGCCGCGCAGCAGGTCGTCGTAGCGGGCCTCCAGGCCCTCCAGGCCGTCCATGTCCTGGCTGGTGAAGCCGACCAGGTTGGCGGCCAGGTCACCGCCGGGCACCTCGCGGCGTTCGTCGCGGTGGGTGCCGATGCCGGCCAGGTCGAGCGCCTCGATCTGCTTGGCCTGCGCGATGTCAACGCCCCGGGCCAGGTAGCGGAACTGGAGCTTGCCCTTGCGCTTCATCTTGTCGGCCAGTTCGGAGACCGGGATGCCGAGTAGCGGGGAGAGCAGCTTCGCGGTCTCGGTACGGTCCTTGACCATGGTCGGGTCGGCGAAGACGTACCGCGCCTCGACGCTGCGGGCCAGCGGGGCGCCGGTGCGGTCCTGGATCGAGCCGCGTGGGGCGGGCAGGTCGATCCGGGTGAGCCGGTTGTCGACGCCGCCCCCGGCGTACGCCGGGGTGTCCACGGCCTGCAGGACGACCAGCCGGATGCCGATGACCGCGAAGACCGCCAACACCAGCACGGTGCCCAGCCGCAACCGGCGACGCGGCTCGGCGAGCTTCGGCGGGCGGCGCGGCTTGCGCACCGGCCGCCGACCGGCCGGCCGGTCGGTACGGCGGGGTGTCTCGGTGCGGCGCGGGGCGCCGCGACCGGGCGCGTCCCCCCGGCGCGGGGCGCCGCGACCGGGCCGCCGGCGCGGGGTGGGCGGCTCGGCGAACTCGTCGTCGTCGGGCGCGACGCGCGGTGGCACGGTGCGGATGACGCCGGTACGACCGGTCGGCGCGGCCTGCCGGCGGCTGGCCCGGTTGGCGGCGGCCCGACCGCCGTCGAGCACCTGGAGGGCGGGGCGGAACGGGTCGCCGGAGCGGCCGGCGCGCGGGGTACGCCGCTGTCCACCCCGGTCCTCGCTGCTCTCCCGGATGGTGCGGCCCCGTGGGGTGTACGCCCGCGCGTCGGAGATCCCGCCGGCGTCGCCGTCCCGGGGCTCGCCCGGTCGTGGCTCGCCGCTGCGCGGCTGTCCGGCACGCGGCTCGCCGCTGCGGGACTGCCCAGCACGCGGCTCGCCGCTGCGGCCGGTCCCGCCACGAACCGCACCGCGCCGGGAGCCCGTGGCGTCCCGGCGCGGTTCGTCCGATCGCGGTGGCACGGGTGCTACCCCCCGTCGCCCTGCTGGCTGGTGATCGCCGGCTGCCCGTCGGCCGGCTGCGGCACACCGATCAGCCGACCGTCCGGCAGCCGGATGTACGCCGGCTCACCGGCCTCCACCAGACCCAGCTTGCGGGCCCGGGCGGTCAGGTTGCCCGGCTCCTTGGCCTCCTCGATCTGCTTCTCCAACTGCTGCTGGTCGACGTCGAGCCGGGCCTGCTGCTGCTGGAGCTGCTGGAGCTTGAAGGCGTTCTCGTTGATCTTCGTGTTGACCGCGAGGATGCCCAGCACCCCGCCGACCACGAGCACCACGATCAGCGCCGCGAACGGCGCCCGGGGCACCCGGACCGGCGGCGGCGGCGCCACCCGCAGCCGGGGCGACCCGGTGCCGGTGGTGCTGGTCCGGGTGGCCGGCTGCTCGGCCGGTCGCAGCGCGGCGCTGCCCTGGGTGGGGAACTCGCGCGCCCCCCGGCGAGCCTCCCCCTGTCGACCAGCGAGGTCCGCCGGCGTCGTGGTACGGGCCGTGCGCTGCGCCGTGGTCCGGCCCCCCGACCGCGGTGCGCGCTGCCCGACGACCGCGTCGCGGCCGTCACGCTTGTTGACGTTCATGTCCCCTCCCCCTGTTCGTCCGTCCTGCCGTCCCCTGACGTCGCCACCTGGTCCACTGTGGAACCCGGTGTCGACCCCGTTCCCGGTTGGTGCATCGCCCTGACCCGTCGGCGGGACCGTTCGCGGTCGGTCCGCCCCGACGCCCCGGTGGCCGGGTCGAGTCGCTCCGCGGCCCGCAACCGCACCGAAGCGGCCCGCGGGTTCGCGGTGACCTCCTCCTCCCCGGCGAGTTCGGCACCCCGACTGAGCAGCCGGAACGTCGGACCCGACCCGGGTAGTTCCACCGGGAGGTCGACCGGGCCCTTGCTGCGGACCCGGTCAGCGAGCGCCTGCTTGGTGAGCCGGTCCTCCAACGAGTGGTAGGACAGGACCACCATGCGGCCACCCACGACGAGCGTGTCGAGGGCAGCCGGCAGCGCCGCCTCCAGCACTGCCAGCTCCCTGTTTACCTCGATCCTTAAAGCCTGAAACGTTCTCTTGGCCGGGTGTCCCCCGGTTCGTCGTGCTGGTGCCGGAATGCTCTCTCTGACCAGCTCGGCGAGCCGGGCCGAGGAGGTGATCCGCCCCTGCTCCCGCTCCCGCAGGATCGCCGAGGCGATCCGGCCGGCGAACTTCTCCTCGCCGTAGACCCGCAGCACCCGGGCCAGGTCCGGGTGGGAGTAGGTGTTGACCACCTCCTCGGCGGTCACCCCCCGGGTCTGGTCCATCCGCATGTCCAGCGGCGCGTCCTGGGCATAGGCGAACCCGCGGTCGGGCGCGTCGAGCTGCAACGAGGAGACGCCCAGGTCGAACAGCACCCCGTCGATGCCCGGATAGCCCAGCCGGGCCACCACCTCGGGCAACTCGTCGTAGACGGCGTGCTCGAGGTGGATCCGGTCGGCGAACCGGGCCAGCCGGACCCGGGCGTGCGCCAGGGCCTCGGTGTCCCGGTCCAGGCCGATCAGCACCGTGTGCGGGTGTCGCTCCAGCACCGCCTCGGCGTGCCCGGCCAGGCCCAGCGTGGCATCGACGTGCACCGTCCGGCCGCCCCGGTCCAGCGCGGGGGCCAGCAGCTCGAGACACCGCTCGAGCAGCACCGGCACGTGCGTGCCGCGTAGCTCCCCCATGTCGACCCCCACTGTGGAATACCTGTTCGTCGTGTCGCGCTCTGCCGTCGGACGACGCCGTGCCGTCGTACCGCCAGATCCCCATCCGCTCCCGCTCCGGCTCCGGGTCGGTCGACCCGGGGTGGAGATCGTGCCCCTGGCACCGGGGAAGGGGCGCCAGGAACTCGAAAGCGGCTGGAGATCTCGCAGTACGTCGGGCGTCGCCACGCCCTACAGACCGCCGGGCAGCACCCCCTCCTCGATGTCGGCGAAGTCGTCTTCGCTCTCGGCGAGGTAGCTCTCCCAGGCCGTCCGGTCCCAGATCTCCACCCGGGTGGACGCCCCGATCACCACCAGGTCCCGGTCAAGTGCGGCGTAGGACCGCAGGTGGGACGGGATGGTGACCCGGCCCTGCTTGTCGGGGACCTCGTCGTGCGCACTGGCGAAGAAGACCCGGCTGTAGGCCCGGGCCGCCTTGTTCGTCATCGGCTGCGCACGCAACTGGTCGGCGATCCGCTGGAACTCGGGCGTGGGGAAGACGTAGAGACAGCGATCCTGTCCCTTGGTGATCACGACACCCCCCGCCAACTCGTCCCGGAACTTGGCCGGAAGGATCAACCGGCCCTTTTCGTCCAGGCGTGGGGTGTGTGTGCCGAGGAACATCGGCCCAACCCCCTCGCCCTGAGCGGCGTTCGCGGCGCCGCTGACCCCCCGGGCCGGTGGGCCCTCCCGGCCTCACCAATGCGCCCCACTCTACTCCACTTCCCTCCACCTGCAACCAGAATCGCCCGGCCGGCGCGTCGCTGTCGCCGGCAAAACCGCACGTCAGAGCCGGTGGAGGGAAGTGGAGGGGTGGACCGTCGGCGGACCGGGTCCGCTACCCGACATCGATCGACCCCGTCCGGTGGAGCCCACGCCGACCGGACGCCCGGCCGACCCCGACCGAACGGTTCGCCGTCGGCGGCGATCTGGCGGGCGCGGGGGTCCGGTAACCTCGCTCGGGTGACGGACGCGAAGATGCCCCTGCGGGCGAAGGTGGCCAGCTCCGTGTCGCGGACCGCCGCGGCGCTGTCGCGCGCCGCCGGCCGGGGCGACGGCTCGGTGATCGGTGGATGGATCGGGTTGAAGATCGACCCTGACCTGCTGGCCCACCTCTCGGCCGGACGCGCCATCGCGCTGGTCTCCGGCACCAACGGCAAGACCACCACCACCCGGCTCAGCGCCGCCGCCGTCGGCGTGCTCGGCCGGGTCGCCACCAACTCCTTCGGCGCCAACATGCCCACCGGGCACACCTCGGCGCTGGCCAAGGCCGGCAGCACCCCGTACGCGGTGCTGGAGGTCGACGAGCACTACCTCGCGCAGGTGCTGGAGGCCACCGAGCCGCACGTGGTGGCCCTGCTCAACCTCTCCCGCGACCAGCTCGACCGGGCCAAGGAGGTCGCCATGATGGCGCAGCTCTGGCGTTCCGCGCTGGTCCGGCACACCGACGTGCGGGTGGTCGCCAACGCCGACGACCCGATGGTGGTCTGGGCGGCCACCCCGCCGGCCGACCCCGCGCGGGGCGTCCGGCCGCCGCACGTCACCTGGTTCAGCGCCGGCCAGCGCTGGCACGACGACTCCTGGGTCTGCCCGGAGTGCGGCTCCACCATCCAGCGCTCCGGCGAGCAGTGGTGGTGCAGCGGCTGCCCGCTGCGCCGCCCGGAGGCGCAGTGGACGGTGGAGGACGACGGCGTGCTCGACCCCACCGGGGCCTGGCACAAGGTGACCCTCCAGCTCCCCGGCAAGGTCAACCTCGGCAACGCGGCCACCGCGCTGGCCGTCGCCGCCGAGTTCGGGGTACGCCCCGTCGACGCGGTGTCCCGGCTGCACACGGTGACCTCGGTCGCCGGCCGGTACGCCCAGGTCGACCGGGACGGCCGCAACATCCGGCTGCTGCTGGCCAAGAACCCGGCCAGCTGGCTGGAGGCGTTCGACATGGCCGACGAGGCGCCCACCCTGCTGTCCATCAACGCCCGCGACCCCGACGGGCTGGACACCTCCTGGCTGTTCGACGTCGACTTCGCCCCGCTGCGCGGCCGGCAGGTGCTGATCACCGGCGACCGGGCGTACGACCTGGCGGTCCGGCTCGACGTCAACGGGGTGCCGTTCCAGCACGTCCGGGCGTTCGGCGAGGCGGTCCGGGCGGTCCCGCCGGGCCGGCTGGAGGTCATCGCGAACTACACCGCCTTCCAGGACATCCGAGCGGAGTTGGACCGTGTCAACTGAGAGCCTGCGTATCGTCTGGATCTACCCCGACCTGCTCTCCACCTACGGCGACCGGGGCAACCTGCTGATCCTGGCCCGCCGGGCGCAGCAGCGCGGGATGCCGGTCGAGGTGCTGGAGGTCCGCTCCGACCAGCGGCTGCCCGCCACCGCCGACATCTACCTGCTCGGCGGCGGCGAGGACGGCCCGCAGGCGCTCGGCGCGCAGCGGCTGCTCGCCGACGGCGGCCTGCACCGGGCCGTCGCCCAGGGCTCGGTGGTCTTCGGCGTCTGCGCCGGCTACCAGCTCCTCGGCACCTCCTTCTTCGCCAAGGGCACCCGGTGCGCCGGGCTGGAGCTGCTCGACCTCTCCTCCGACCGGGGTCCGACCCGGGCCGTCGGCGAGCTGGCCGGCGAGATCGACCCGAGGCTGGGGGTGCCGGCGCTGTCCGGCTTCGAGAACCACGGCGGCCGGACCCACCTCGGCCCCGGCGTGTCGCCGCTGGCCCGGGTCAGTGCCGGGGTCGGCAACGACGGCGTCACCGAGGGCGCGTGGCGGGGCAAGCTGCTGGGCACCTATTCGCACGGGCCGGCGCTGGCCCGCAACCCGGCCCTGGCCGACCTGCTGCTGCGCTGGGCCACCGGCGCGCACCAGCTCCCCCCGCTGGACGACACCTGGCCCGAGCGGCTGCGCACCGAGCGCCGCGCCGCGGTGGCCGCCGCCGCCCGCCCGTGACACCCGCCGCCCGCCCGTGACGCCCGCCGCCCGCCCGTGATCCCCGCCGTCCGGCGGCTGCTCGGTCAGCCGTCGGCACGTCGGTTCGCCCTGCTGCTGGTCATGCTGGCCGGGTTCGTGGTGCTGCTGCTGGTGGCGCCCCGGCCGGACGTCGGCGAGCTGCCCCGGCTGGCCGACGCCCTCGGCGGGTACGCCCCGGTCGCCGGGATCGTCGTCGGGGCGCTGCTGCTGGTGGCGCTGGTCCCCCGGACCTTCGTCACGCTGGCGGCGGGGGCCGTGTTCGGCCCGCTGGAGGGGGCGGCGTACGCGCTCGGCGCGGCGCTGCTGGCCGCCGCGCTCGGCTTCGCCGTCGGCCGGGTGCTGGGGCGGGAGTTCGTCGCCGAGCGGGTACGCGGCCGGCTGGCCCGGCTCGACGGCTGGTTCGCCCGGCAGAGCGTGCTGGGCGTGATCACCGTACGGATGCTGCCGGTCGCCGGGTTCGGCCTGGTCAGCTACGGCTACGGCACCACCGGGGCGCGGGTGCTGCCGTTCCTGGTCGGCAGCGTGCTGGCCTCCGCCCCGACCGCCTTCGGCTACGCCGCCATCGGCGCGGCGGCCAGTTCCCCCGGCAGCATCAACTGGTACGCCGCCGCCCCGGCCAGCCTCGGACTGATCGCCAGCGCGGTGCTGGCGTACCAGTGGTGGCGGGCCGAACGCCGCCGTCGGCGCGACCCGAGCTGAGCCCGACCGGCGTCGGGGATCGACGCTGACGCCGACCGGACCGGCCGGTGGCGGGCCGTCGCCGCGGTGGGTCAGCGGCCCCGGTCCGCGTCACGGTCGTCACGGCGCGCGGGGTGGACCAGTCCGGCCTCGTAGGCGGCGATGACCAGGTGCACCCGGTCCCGTGCGCCGAGCTTGGTGAACAGCCGGGCCACATGGGCCTTGGCGGTGGCCGCGCTGATGAACAGGTGCGCGGCGATCTCCGCGTTGGACAGTCCCCGGCCGACCAGGGTCAGCACCTCGCGTTCCCGCTCGGTCACCCCGGGCAGGGGGCGCGGGTGGGCCGTCCGGTCAGGGCGGCGGGCGAATTCGGCGATCAGCCGGCGGGTCACCGCCGGCGCGATGAGGGCGTCACCGGCGGCGACCACCCGGACCGCACCGAGGATGTCCTCCAGGGCCATGTCCTTGACCAGGAATCCGCTCGCCCCGGCACGCAGTGCGCCGTGCACGTGCGCGTCGTCGTCGAACGTGGTCAGCACCAGCACCCGGGGCGGGCCGCCGGCCGCGGTGATCGCCCGGGTGGCGGTGATGCCGTCGGTCCCGGGCATCCGCAGGTCCATCAGCACCACGTCGGGCAGCACGTCCCGGGCCAGCCGGACCGCCTCCGCGCCGGTGCCGGCCTCACCGACCACCTCGATGTCGGGCGCGTCGGCGATCAGCACCCGCAGACCGGCGCGGACCAGCGGCTGGTCATCGACGAGCAGGACCCGGATGCTCACCCGTCGACCCCGGCGGGCATCTCGACGCTGGCCCGTCCGCCGTCGGCCGGCAGGCGGGCGGCGACCCGGAAGCCGCCCTCCGGGCGCGACCCGGCGGCGAACCGGCCCCCGAGCAGCGTCACCCGTTCCCGCATGCCGACGATCCCGTGTCCCGCACCCGCACCCGCACCGCCGGGCGGAGCGCCCCGGCCCGCGTCGACCACCTCGACGCGCAGCCCGTCCGGCAGGTAGCCGAGGGTGACCTGACACCGGTCGACGCCCGCGTGCCGGACGACGTTCGTCAGCGCCTCCTGCACGATCCGGTAGGCGGCGAGGTCGACCTCCCCGGGCAGCTGTCGGGGCGGGCCCTCCCGGCGTACCGCCACCCGGACCCCCGCGTCGGCGGCGACGTCGACCAGCCGGTCCAGGTCCACCAGACCGGGCGGCGGGTCCAGCGACGCCGCCGCCTGCTGCGGGTGACGCAGCGCGCCGACGGTCCGCCGCAGCCCGGCCAGCGTGTCCCGGCTGGTCTGCTCGATGGCGGCGAGTGCGGCCCGGGCCTCCCCCGGCTGGGTGTCGATGACCCGGGCTCCGACACCCGCCTGGATGGCGATGACGCCGATGCTGTGCGCCACCATGTCGTGCACTTCCCGGGCGATCCGCAGCCGCTCCGCGGTGACCGCCTCGACGGCGGCGTGCGCGCGTGACTCCTCGGCGTGCCGTCGGCGGGCCCGCGCCGCGCCGCCGGCCACCACGGCGGCGACCACCAGCAGCACCGAACTGGCGGCCCGGTCGACCGGGCCGGTGGCCGAGTTGACGAAACCCGCCGTGACCTGCAGCACGAGCACCACGGCGGCGGCGGGGACCGCGATCCGGCCCGGGAAGCGTGCCGCGACCAGCCCCACCATCGCATCGACGACGAGGAACTGCAGGTACCAGACGGCGGACAGGTAGCCGTTCTCCCATCCGTTCGTCGCCACGGTCACCGTGCAGGCCCCGACGAGGGCCAGCCCCAGCGCGAGCAGCGGACGACGTCCCAGCAGCGCGGCGGGCAGCAACACCACCAGCGCCGGCGCGAGATAGCGCAGCGGGATCCCCGGCACGCTTCCGTCGGGGGTGACGACCGGCAGGAGCGGGCCACCCGTGCCGACGGTCGACGCGAGCAGCACCACGGCCGGGAGCAGGCTCACCCCGGCCCAGATCAGGACCGTCCGCACCCGGCGGGCGACGGGGTCCGGACGGGTGGCGACGGGACGCATGGACACACCGTAGCCAGCGGGTGGCCGGGTGGTCATCAGCCGGCGGGCGTACGCCCCGGGGCCTACCCCGCGGGGCCGGAAGTGGCCGGCGGTACGACGTCCGGTCGGCCGCCGTCCGGCAGCGTCGAACCCGTGATCGAGATACGTGACCTCACCAAGCGGTACGGCCGGACCACTGCCGTGGACCGGCTGACCCTCACCGTCCGGCCCGGACACGTGACCGGATTCCTCGGGCCCAACGGCGCCGGCAAGTCCACCACCCTGCGGCTGCTGCTCGGCCTGCACCGCCCGACCAGCGGCAGCACCCTGATCGACGGGCAGCCGTTCGCCGCACGCCGGCGCGGGTTGCGGCACGTCGGCGCGCTGCTCGACGCGGGCGACGTGCACGGCGGGCGGAGCGCCCGGTCGCACCTGCGGGCGCTGGCCGCCAGCAACGCCATCGGCCGGTCGCGGGTCGACGAGGTGCTGGGCGAGGTGGGCCTGACCGGGGTCGCCGGACGCCGGATCGGTGGTTTCTCGCTCGGCATGAAGCAGCGGCTCGGCATCGCCGCCGCGCTGCTGGGCGATCCGCCGACGCTGCTGTTCGACGAGCCGTTCAACGGGCTCGACCCGGCGGGGGTGCGGTGGGTGCGCGAACTGTTCCGGCGGCTCGCCGCCGAGGGCCGGACCGTCCTCGTCTCCAGCCATCTGATGAGCGAGATGGAACAGACCGCCCAGCACCTGGTGGTGATCGGCCGGGGCGAGTTGATCGCCGACGAGAGCCTGGCCGAGTTCGCCACCCGCAGCGTCCGGACGCAGGTCGTGGTCCGTACGCCCGACCCGACGGCGCTGACCGTCGCGGTGCGTGAGGTGGGCGCGGACGTGGGGACGGCCCCCGACGGCTCGCTCACGGTGACCGGCCTGAGCCCGACGGCGCTCGGCGACCTGGCATTCACCCGGGGCATCCCGGTGCACGAGTTGATCACCCGGTCCACCTCGCTGGAGGAAGCGTTCATGAACCTCACCGCCGACCGCGTCGACTACCGGGCAGGAGAAGACCGGTGACCGCACCGACCGAGGCCACCCGGAGCGCCGGCCGCCGGGCCGTCGAGCCCACCGCCCGCTTCCGTGACCTGCTCGCCGCCGAGTGGATCAAGCTGTGGTCGCTGCGTTCCACCTACGGGTCGCTGGCGCTGATCGCGGTCTCGGCCGTGCTGTTCAGCGTGCGGGCGGCCCTGGCCGACCACCACAACTGGCCTGGCTACTCGGCGGAGCGGCAGGCCGCGTTCGACCCGATCCACGACGCCTTCCCCGAGGAGGGTTGGTTGTTCGTCATCCTCGCCGCCGGGGCGGTCGGCGCGGTGGCGATCGCCGGTGAGTACGCCAGCGGCCAGATCCGTACGACGTTCGCCGCCGTACCGGCCCGAGCCGCCGTGGCCGCCGCCAAGGTGCTGGTGCTGGCGACGGTCATGCTGGTCGTCGGGGTGCTGACCGCAGGTGTGTCGTTCGGGCTGTCGCAGGCCATCCTCGCCGACCGGGGGGCCGGCGCGTCGCCCGGCGACCCCGGGGCGTTGCGGGCGGTCGTCGCCTCGGCGCTGCTGCTGCCGGTCTGCGCGCTCATCGGCCTGGGCTTCGGCGCGCTGCTGCGGCACACCGCCCCGGCGATCGTCGCGACCACGGGGCTGCTGCTCCTGCTGCCGCTCGCGTTCGACCTGGAGAACCGGTGGACGGCCGCGCTCCACAACGCCCTGCCGGTGCCGGCCTGGGAGAGGCTCGTCGCGAACCCGTACCTCCAGTTCAACGAGCATCTCGCCACGATCCCGGGTTCCTGGCTGGCCCTCGCCGTCTGGCCGGCCGTCGCCACCCTGGTGGCCGCGCTGGTCGTGCACCGCCGCGAACCCTGACCCGCCCCGGTCCGGCAGCAGCACGGGGGCGGGCCGGTGGGACGGGCCCCTCGCGGCGCATGAAGCGTCGACGAGGGGCCCTTCCCGACAGCTCAGGCGACGACCGAGACCAGCCGGCCCGGCACCACGATGACCTTGCGGGGTTCCTTGCCGGCCAGCGCGGACGCGACCGCCTCCAGGGCCGCCGCCCGGACGGCCTCCTGCGCCGCGTCGGCGGGCACCTCGACCCGGCCGCGCACCTTGCCGTTGACCTGCACCGGGTAGGTGACCGTGTCGGCGACCAGCAGCGCCGGGTCGGCGGTCGGGAAGTCGGCGTACGCCAGCGAGGTGTCGTGTCCCAGGGTGCGCCACAGCTCCTCGGCGACGTGCGGGGCGAACGGGGCGAGCATCAGCACCAGCGGTTCGGCCACCTCGCGCGGGGTCTGCTCCAGCCGGGTGAGCGCGTTGGTCAGCTCGATCAGCTTGGCGATCGCGGTGTTGAACCGGATGCCCTCCATGTCGGTCCGCACCCCGTCGACGATCCGGTGCAGCAGCCGGCGGGTCGTGGCGTCGGCGGGCTCGTCGGTGACCCGCGGCGTGCCGGTCTGCTCGTCGACCACGGCCCGCCAGACCCGTTGCAGGAACCGGTACGACCCGACCACCGCCCGGGTCTCCCAGGGGCGGGACACCTCCAGCGGGCCCATCGACATCTCGTACACCCGGAAGGTGTCCGCGCCGTACGCCGCGCACATGTCGTCCGGGGTGACCACGTTGCGCAGCGACTTGCCCATCTTGCCGTACTCGCGGGTCACCTCCTGCTCACCGTGCCACCAGCGGCCGTCGACCTCGACGACCTCCTCGGCGGGCACGTAGACGCCCCGCGGGTCGGTGAACGCGAACGCCTGGATCATGCCCTGGTTGAACAGCCTGCGGAACGGCTCGAACGACGACACGTGCCCCAGGTCGTACAGCACCTTGTGCCAGAACCGGGCGTACAGCAGGTGCAGTACGGCGTGCTCGGCCCCGCCGACGTACAGATCGGTGCCCCCGCAGTCGCCCTCGGCGCGCGGCCCCATCCAGTACCGCTCGTTCTCGGCGTCGACGAACCGGTCGGGGTTGGTGGGGTCCAGGTAGCGCAGCTCGTACCAGCAGGAGCCCGCCCACTGCGGCATCACGTTGGTCTCCCGGGTGTACCGCTGCGGCCCGTCGCCCAGGTCCAGCTCCACCTCGACCCAGTCACGCCGCCGCGACAGCGGGGTCTCCGGATTACTGTCGGCGTCGTCGGCGTCGAACGTCTTCGGCGAGAAGTCGTCGACCTCGGGCAGCTCGACCGGCAGCATCGACTCGGGCAGCGGGATCGCCGCGCCGGTGGAGTCGTACACGATCGGGAACGGCTCGCCCCAGTAGCGCTGCCGGGAGAACAACCAGTCCCGCAGCCGCCAGGTGACCGCGCCGACACCGTGGCCGTTGGCCTCCAGCCAGGCGATGATCGCCGACTTGGCGTCGGCCACCCCCATCCCGTTGAGGTCCAGGCCGCGCTCGGGCGCGGCGCTGTTGATCGCCGGCCCGTCCCCGGTGTACGCCTTCCCGTCGAACCCGTCGGCGGGCTGCACGGTCCGCACGATCGGCAGCTCGAAGACCTCGGCGAAGTCCCAGTCCCGTTCGTCCTGGGCGGGCACCGCCATGATCGCGCCGGTGCCGTAGCCGGCCAGCACGTAGTCGGCGATGAAGATCGGGAGCTGCCCGCCGGTGACCGGGTGGGTGGCGTACGCGCCGACGAAGACGCCGGTCTTCTCCCGGGTGTCGGCCTGCCGCTCCACGTCGGTCTTGGCCGCCGCCGCCTTCCGGTACGCCTCGACGGCCTCCCGGGGGCCGGCGTGCCCCCCGGTCCAGGCGTCCCGCGTCCCGGCCGGCCAGGTGGTCGGGGTCAGCGCGTCGACCAGCTCGTGCTCGGGGGCCAGCACCAGGTAGGTGGCCCCGAAGAGGGTGTCCGGCCGGGTGGTGAAGACCCTGATGCGGGCTCCGCCCGCGACACCGGAGTCGGTGGTCCCGGTCGCGAAGTCGATGTGCGCACCGGTCGAGCGGCCGATCCAGTTGCGCTGTTGCAGCTTGATCGACTCGGGCCAGTCCAGCGTGTCCAGGTCGTCCAGCAGCCGGTCGCCGTAGGCGGTGATCCGCATCATCCACTGCTTCAGGTTGCGCTTGAAGACCGGGAAGTTGCCCCGGTCGGAGCGGCCGTCGGCGGTGACCTCCTCGTTGGCCAGCACGGTGCCCAGCCCCGGGCACCAGTTCACCGGCGCCTCCGAGACGTACGCCAGCCGGTGGTCGTCGACGATCCGCCGCCGCTCGGCGTCGGTCAGCTCGGCCCAGGCCCGGCCGTCCGGGGTGGGCCGGTCTCCGGCGGAGAACTCGGCGACCAGCTCGGCGACCGGGCGGGCCTTGCCGGCGTCGGTGTCGTACCAGGAGTTGAAGATCTGCAGGAAGATCCACTGGGTCCACCGGTAGAAGTCGGTGTCGATGGTGGCCACCGAGCGCCGCTCGTCGTGGGCCAGCCCCAGCCGGCGCAGCTGCGCCTTGTACCGCTCGATGTTGGCCACCGTGGTCGTCCGGGGGTGGGTGCCGGTCTGCACCGCGTACTGCTCGGCGGGCAGCCCGAACGCGTCGAAACCCATCGCGTGCAGCACGTTGCGGCCGGACATCCGTTGGTAGCGGGCGTAGCAGTCGGTGCCGATGTAGCCCAACGGATGGCCGACGTGCAGCCCGGCGCCGGACGGGTAGGGGAACATGTCCAGCACGTAGAGCTTCTCCGCGCCGGCCCGTGTGTGGTCCGGGTCGGCCAGCGGGCCGGTGGGGTTCGGGGCGTGGAAGGTACCCTCCCGCGCCCAGGTGTCCTGCCACCGACGTTCGATCTCGTCGGCCAGGGCGGCGGTGTACCGGAACGGGGGGATGTCGCCCGCCGGTGCGGCTGCCTCAGTCATGGCTTCTCCTTGGCGCGGTCAGGTCGGATCCGGGACATCTGCTCAGGGCACGAAAAAGCCCCTCGCACAGGAGGGGCCGCCGTGCCGTCGCGCGTCAGCGCGTCAGCACGGCTCGGTAAGAAGCAGGATGGCTCCGGCCATGTTCCGCAGTGTACCCCCTGGCGTCCGCCGGGCGCGTGCCACGTCCGGTCCGACGGTCACCGTCCGTCACCAACCGGCCGCGTCAGGTCCCCCGACCTGACGAATATCCGCCGGGTGACCGGCCGACTTCCGGCAGGGTTCGGCGATCACCGCAAACATGGTTAGCCTGAGAGACCAGTGCGATTCCTGCGGCAGACGAGACTTCCCGTTGCGAACCGAACGACGGGTCCAGGTGCTCCTTACAGAGCTGCCGTCGTGGCGACGAGGGGAAGGCCCGTGACACAACAGACCTGGGACGAGGTGGGCGGCGTGCTGCCGCACGACGAGTTCCATGCCGCCAGCGAGGCCATCGTGGCCAACATCGAGCAGGTCATCGAGGGCAAGACAGCCACGGTGCGGCTCGCCCTGGCGGTCCTGCTGGCCGAGGGCCACCTGCTGATCGAGGACGTTCCGGGCGTCGGCAAGACCAAACTGGCCAAGGCGCTGGCCCGGTCCATCGACTGCTCGGTCCGCCGCATCCAGTTCACCCCGGACCTGCTGCCCAGCGACGTCACCGGGGTGAGCGTCTACAACCAGGAGACCCACGACTTCGAGTTCCGGCCCGGCGCGGTCTTCGCCAACCTGGTCGTCGGCGACGAGATCAACCGGGCCTCGCCGAAGACCCAGTCGGCCCTGCTGGAGTGCATGGAGGAACGGCAGGTCACCGTCGACGGGGTCACCTACCAGCTCCAGACGCCGTTCATGGTGATCGCCACCCAGAACCCGATCGAGATGGAGGGGACGTACCCCCTGCCGGAGGCGCAGCGGGACCGGTTCACCGCCCGGATCGCGATGGGCTACCCCGGCCCGGAGGCCGAGCTGGCCATGCTCGACGGGCACGGTGCCGCCGACCCGCTCCAAGAGCTGCGGCCGGTCTCCGACGCCGACACGGTCCGCCGGCTGATCGCCACCGTGCGCAACGTGCACGTCGCCGACGCCGTCAAGCAGTACGCCGTCGACCTGGTCACCGCCACCCGGGAGGCCCCCGACCTGCGGCTGGGCGCGTCCCCCCGGGCCACCCTCCAGCTGCTGCGCACCGCCCGCGCGGTGGCCGCCCTGGAGGGGCGTGACTACGTGCTGCCCGACGACCTCCAGGCGCTCGCGGTACCGGTGCTGGCCCACCGGGTCATCCCCACCGCGGACGCCCAGCTCGCCCGGCGCACCACCGACGCGATCGTCGCCGACCTGGTGCACCGGCTGGCCCTGCCGTCGGACCGCAAGCGCGCCACCGGGTACGACACACCCCGGCCCGCCGCCGGCAACGGCCGCCCGCCGTTCGAGCCGCGGAGGCCGTGAGGTGCGGGCCGGGCTGCGGGGCCTGACCACCCGGGGCCGTTCGTTCCTGGCGGCGGCGATCGCGGCGGCGATCTCCGCCGGCATCCTCGGCGAGCGGGACCTGCTCCGGGTGGCGGTGCTGCTCGCCGTCCTGCCGCTGCTCGCCGCGCTGTACGTCGGGCGGACCAGGTACAAGCTGGCCTGCAACCGCTCCCTCGACCCGCACCGGGTGCCGGTAGGGGCCAGCGCCCGGGTGGTGCTGCGGTTGCAGAACATGTCCCGGCTGCCCACCGGCACCCTGCTGCTGGAGGACCGGCTGCCGTACGCGCTGGGCAGCCGGCCCCGGGTGGTGCTGGAGCGGCTCGGCGCGCACCAGGCCAGCTCGGTGGCGTACACCGTCCGGGCCGACGTGCGCGGCCGGTACGAGGTGGGCCCCCTGGTGGTCCGGATGACCGACCCGTTCGGACTGTGCGAGCTGGCCCGGGCCTTCCCCAGCACCGAGCAGCTGACGGTGATCCCCCAGGTCACCCCGCTGCCCTCGGTACGCCTGCCCGGCGAGTACGCCGGTAGCGGCGACAGCCGGGCCCGGTCGGTCGCCGTGCACGGCGAGGACGACACCGCCACCCGCGAGTACCGGATGGGCGACGACCTGCGCCGGGTGCACTGGAAGTCGACCGCCCGCACCGGTGAGCTGATGGTGCGCCGTGAGGAACAGCCCTGGGAGAGCCGGGCCACGGTGCTGCTGGACACCCGGGCGCACGGCCACCGGGGCGATGGCCCGACGGCCAGCTTCGAGTGGTCGGTCTCCGCCGCCGCCAGCATCGCCACCCACCTCCGGCAGGCCGGCTACAAACTGCGCCTGGTCACCGGGGACGGGGTGGACGTCGACGCCACCGAGGCCACCGGGGACGGCCTGCTCCTCGACCACCTCGCCGACGTCCGGCTCGACCAGCGCGGCGACGTCGCGGCCCTGGTGCAGCGGGTCCGGCAACGCGCCGACGGTGGCCTGATCATCGCCCTGTTCGGCTCGCTGACCACCGCCGAGGCGGAGCTGCTCAGCGGCTTGCGCGGCAGTGGCGCGACCTGCGTCGGTTTCCTGCTCAACAGCTCCACCTGGCTCAGCCTGCCGGAACGCGCCCGGTTCGAGGCCGAGCAGGTCCACGCCGCCGCCGCGCTCACCCTGTTGCAGGGCGGCTGGCGGATCATCGGGGTCGACCACGACGGTCAGCTGCCGGTGCTCTGGCCGCAGGCCGGGCGCGGCTCGCAGGGTTTCGCGCTGCGCGCGGCGCTCGCCGAGACCGTCGCCGGGGCGGTGCGGTGACCCGTCCGACCACAGAGAGGGTGACGCCGTGATCGCGTCCCGGAACATCGGCTTCGTGGCCGCCGCGGCGACCCTGCTCGCCGCGGCCCCGCTGTCGTCGATCTTCCAGCAGTGGACCTGGCTGATCCAGTCGACCATCGCGGTCGCCGTGGTGGCCGGCGCGGCGGCGCTCACCCGGCTGGTCCGGGCCCCGCTCTGGGGTCAGGTGCTGGGCATGCTCGCCGGTCTGCTGCTCGCGCTGACCTGGCTCTTCCCGGGCGGCAGCGAGCTGATCGCGTTCCTGCCCACGCCGGGCACGCTGGCCCACTTCGGTGAGCTGGCGCAGGGCTCGTTGCAGGACATGCGCACCTACGGGGTGAAGGTGCCGGACACCACCCCACTGCTGTTCATCAGCGTGCTCGGGGTGGGTTCGGTGGCGGTCGTGGTCGACGTGCTCGCCGTCGGACTGCGCCGACCGGCCCTGGCCGGGCTGCCCATGCTGGCCATCTACTCGGTGCCGGTGGCGGTCTACGTGGACAGCGTGCCGGCGCTGCCGTTCGTGATCGGCGCCGCCGGCTACCTCTGGCTGCTGGTCACCGACAACGTCGACCGGGTGCGCCGGTTCGGCCGCCGGTTCACCGGCGAGGGTCGCGACGTGGACGTCTGGGAGTCCTCTCCGCTGGCCGCCGCCGGCCGCCGGCTGGCGGTGGTCGGGGTGGCCCTGGCCGTGGTGCTGCCGCTGGCCGTGCCGGGGATGAGCGGTGGGCTGCTGGACCAGTTCATCGGCGCCGGCAACGGCACCGGCACCGGACGTCCCGGGCAGGGCGGCGGCCCCGAACGGATCGACCTCTTCGCGGCGCTCAGCGGGCAGCTCAACCAGTCCGAGGTGGCCACCATGGTGAAGGTCACCACCACCGAGAAGAACCCCTTCTACCTGCGCTTCGGCGTCGCGGACGAGCTGCGCCCGGACGGCTTCCGGGTGCGCGCGCCCAACGGCCGACCGGTCAACCGGGAACTGCCCGACCCTGCGGACCGGGCCGGACCGGGGGTGGAGCAGCAGACGTACCGGGCGACCGTGGAGGTCAACCGGACGCTGAATATGCCCTTCGTGCCGCTCTACACCGATCCGGTCAGCTTCGACGGGCTCAACGGCAACTGGTCGTACGACCAGAACCTCGGGGTGGTCTTCTCCAACCGGGACAACTCCCGGGGCAAGCGCTACTCGTTCGAGTACGTGCGCTCGACGTACGACCCGGCGGCGCTGCGCCGGGCCCGGCCGCTGCCCGCCGACCACCCGATCCGGCGGCAACAGACCCGGACCCCGGAGGCACGGGAGGTCACCCTGCTGGTCAACCGGCTGGTGGAGGGGAAGTCCACCGACTACGACCGGGTCCGGGCGATCTACGACTACTTCTCCCAGGACAACGGCTTCCGGTACTCGCTGAGCACCAAGGGCGGCACCAGCGGCCAGGAGATCGTCGACTTCCTCACCAACAAGGTCGGCTACTGCCAGCAGTACGCGGCGGCGCTGGCCTGGCTGGTGCGGGAGGCCGGTATCCCGGCCCGGGTGGCGTTCGGCTTCACCAACGGCAGCAACGCCGACGGGGACACCTACACGTTGACCAACCGGAACCTGCACTCCTGGACGGAGGTCTACTTCGACCGGCTGGGGTGGGTGCCGTTCGACGCCACCCCGGCGTACGGCGTGCAGGGCTCCACCCGGTCGGCGTGGGCGCCGGACTCCGACGCGCCGGATCCGGAGCCGTCGGACACCACCGCGCCGGCCGCCCCGGGTGACCCCGGCGCCACCGCCGAGCCGCAGCCCGCCGACGAGACCGACCGGGAGGTCGACCAGGGCTTCGACACGACCGCCAACGCTCCCGTCGAACGTGCCCCGACCTGGCCGTGGTGGACGGCCGCCGGGTTGCTGACCCTCCTGGTGCTCCTGGCCGTGCCGGCGCTGCGTCGCCGGGCGCTGCGCCAGCGGCGGCACCGCCCGCCCGTCCCGGTGGCGGCCGGCGTGGCCCCGGACGACGCGGCGGGTGGGAGCGCGGCGATGACGGTGCTGGGTGCGGAGGCCGACCGGGCCCGGTCGGACGCGCACGCGGCCTGGGACGAGTTGCTCGACACCCTGGTCGACTACCGGGTACCGATCGACCGGACGGAGACGCCCCGGGCGACCGCCGAACGGCTGGCCCGGGAGGCGGTCGGCACGGACGCCGACTCGGCCACGGCGGTGCGGCTGCTCGGCCGGGCGGAGGAACGCGCCCGCTACGCCCGGAATCCGTTGACCGGCGAACCGCTGTACCCGGCGCTGCGGACGGTACGCGGCACCCTCGCCGCCAGGGCGGACCGGCGTACCCGGTTCCTCGCCGCCGTGCTGCCCCCGTCGGTGCTGCTGCGCTGGCGCACCTCGCTCGGCGACGGCTCGGCACGGATGGTGGCGGCCTCCGGCCGGCTCCGCCGGCTGCTGCTGCGCTGGAATCCCCGCCGGCTGCTGGCCACCCGCCGCGCCTGACCGTCGCCCGCCCCCCGTGCCGCTACCGGGCCGGCGGGCGGACGTGCTACCGGGCGGCCGGCGGGCGATCCGCTACCGGGCGGCCGGCGCGCGTGCTCCCGGGCCGGCGGGCCACGCGTGCCATCGGGTGACCGGCCCGTCGGGCGGGCGGCGCGGGTCACCGGGCCGGCGGGCGGTGTGGACATGGCGATACGACGGAGGTTGCCGGACGTCGTCCGGCACCCACCGTCGGCGGTGACGCCCGCCCGTCCCGGGGGACGGACAGGTCAGCGGTGTCCCTCCGGACGCTGCCGCCACCGATCTTCCATCCGGTCCAGCAGCGACGGCCGACGACCACCCCGGCCACGCGGACGGCGGCGACTCGTCGTGCCACCCACCACGTGCAGATCCGGTGACTGCGCCCGCCGGTGCGACTGCACCGCGTAGCCCAGCGCGGCCAGCATGACGACGAACCCCGCCACTGCCAGCGGCGGCGTCTTGATCACCGCGCCGTAGACCAACAGGGCCAGGCCGACGACCACCACGCCGGCAGCGACGAGCAGGCGACGTCGCGTGTGGAAACGCGGGTCGCTGGCGCGCACGGCCGAGGCGAATTTGGGGTCCTCGGCAAGCGACCGCTCGATCTGCTCGAACAGCCGCTGCTCGTGCTCCGAGAGCGGCACGGCACTCCTCCCCGGTCACGTTGGTCGGCCCGGTCGGGCCGACAGACCGTGGCAGCCATCCGGCTGCTTGCCGCCAAGTCTACGAGGGGGCTCGCGCGTCGGAAAGCGGGACGACCTACGGCCGACTGCTATTTTCCCCGGGCCGGCGATCACGTTTACCGAGCAGACTGGCCGGACCTATGACGGACCGCCCGAAACGGGCAGCCGCCGCGTCCGCGGCGGTCTCCGCCTCCCGCCATCCCCGCTCGGGTGCGCCGAGAGTGAGCTGTCGCGGTGTGTCGGCCACCCCGGCCAGGCCCTCCACCCGGACGCCGACCAGCCGGACCGGCTCACCAGGGTCGAGAACCGTCCAGAGGCCCCAGGACGTGTCGAATATCTCCCGGGCCACGTCGGTCGCCACGCCGAGTGTCCGGGACCGGTGGACGGTGCGGAAATCGGACAGTCGCACCTTGAGCGAGATCGTCCGGCCGACCTGACCGGCCCCGCGCAGCCGGCTGCCCACCTTCTCACTGAGGGCGAGCAACGCCCGGCGGATCCGCTGCGGGTCGACGACGTCGACGTCGAAGGTCACCTCGGCCCCGATCGACTTCTCCACCTGCTCCGGGCTGACCGGACGGGGATCGCGCCCACGGGCCAGCTCGTGCAGGTGGGTGGCGGACGCCGCACCGAGCGACTTGCGGAGCATCCCGACGGGTGCCTCGGCCAGGTCGCCGATGGTCCGCAGGCCGAGCCGGCGCAGCGTCTCGGCGGACCGCTCCCCCACCCCCACAACGCGTCGACCGGCAGCGGGTGCAGGAACTCCAGCACCCGACCGGCCGGCACCACGAGCAGGCCGTCCGGCTTGGCCCGGGTGGAACCGAGCTTCGCCACGAACTTGGTCGGTGCCACCCCGACCGAGCAGGTCAGCCCCTGCTCGGCCGTCACCCGGGCGCGGATCCGCCGGGCGATGGCGGCCGGCGGGCCGAACAACCGACGGGCACCGGTCACGTCGAGGAACGCCTCGTCGAGGGAGAGCGGCTCGACCAGCGGGGTGACGTCCCGGAAGATCCGCATCACCGCGTCGGAGGCCGCCCGGTAGCGGGTGAAGTCAGGGGGCAGGTAGACCGCACCCGGGCAGAGCGCCCGCGCCCGCGCGGTGGGCATCGCGCTGCGCACGCCGTACCGGCGGGCCTCGTAGCTGGCGGAACTGACCACGCCGCGGGGGCCGGTCCCGCCGACCACCACCGGACGGCCGCGCAGCTCGGGCCGGTGGCGTACCTCCACGGCGGCGAAGAAGGCGTCCATGTCGACGTGCAGGATCGGGCTGGCCGAGTCGTCGGCGTCGGGGCCGAAGCGCGGATCACCGCCCCGCGGCAACGACTGGCTCCGACCCATCCCCGCAGGCTAGCCGCCCGGTACGACACCCGGCCCGGCAGCCGGGTCACGCGACGCCGCGCCACGCAGCCGGCGGCCGGGCAGTCCGGCCGTCAGCCCCGCACCACCAGCAGCGGCACGGTCATCTCCACCGCCGTGTCCGCCCCGTGGTACGCCACCAGCCGGGACGCCGCCGGCGGCTCGGACCGGGTGGCCAGCACCGCGTACGTGTCCCGGCAGGTCACCACCACGTCGCCGACCCGGTGCAGGTGGTCCTCGCCGACCGGGCCGAACCAGCCCTCGGCCACCATCTCCTCCCGGGTGGCCACCCGGGCCGCCGGGCCGAGCACCGCCGACCAGGTGGCCAGCACGTCGTCCACCGCACCCGGCTCGACGTGCAGGTAGCGCACCCGGGGTTCACCGGCGACCACCCGCACGCCGGCCCGTAGCCGCGGCTCGGTGTCCAGGTCGAAGCGGTGCTCCGCGGGCACGTCGAGCTGACCGTGGTCGGCGGTGACCAGCAGCGCGGCATCCGACGGCAGCCCGTCGACGAGCCGGGCCAGCAGGTCGTCCACCCCGGCGGCGGCGATCCGCCACGGTGCCGAGTCGACCCCGCTCAGGTGCCCGTGCCGGTCCAGGTCGGGGTGGTAGCCGGAGACCAGGGCGGGGGCGGTGCCGGCGGCCAGCGCCGCCAGCATCGTCCGGGCCAGGGCGTCCACCCCGGCGGCCCCCCGGTAGTCGCCGCCCCGGTTGGCGGCCAGGGTGAGCCCGCTGCCGGCGTACTCGGGGCGGCTCACCACGGTCACCGCGACCCCGGCGGCCCGGGCGCGCTGCCACTGGGTTCGTACCGGCTGCCAGTGCAACGGGTCCGGGTCGCCGGCCCAGTCGATGTGGTTGAGCACCCGGTCGGTGCCGGGCACCCGGACGGTGAAGCCGAGCACCCCGTGCGCCCCGGGGACCACCCCCGCGCCCAGGGTGACCAGGCTGGTCGGGGTGGTGGAGGGGAACCCCGAGGTCAGCGGGCGGCCCACCGTCGCGGCCAGCCCGGTCAGGGTCGGGGCGTGCGGGGCGGCGGTGGGGAGCTGGTACCACCCGAGGCCGTCGACCAGCAGCACCGCGATCCGACGCACCCCGGCCAGGCCCGGGGCGATCCCGAGCAGGTCGACCGCGCCCGGCACACCGAGCACGGCCAACGCGCTGGGCAGCACGTCGGCCAGGCTGCCCCCGCCGTAGCGCGGCGACACCACCGCCAGCGGATCGGCGGGAGGCGCGGGCAGGCCGCCCCGGGGCACGCCGGTCATGCCGGCCGGCGGGCAAACAGGTGCAGCTGGGCGGCGAGGTCCCGGTACGGCGGGCGGCCGGCCAGCGCCCGCTCCAGCTCCACCAGGGCACCCGGCTGGCCGTCGGTGACGCTGGCGGGCAGCAGGTCGGCCAGGACGCGTACTCCGTGGATCTCCTCCACGGTGAGGCCGGCGGCGCGCAGCAGCGCGGCGGCCTCGCCGGCGTCGAACCGGCGGCGCAGGGTGTCCCGGGGGCCGGCGGCCCCGTCGGCGGCGGCGACCAGCGCGGCGGCGACCTCCATCTGGCCGTTCATGGCCCGCCCCAGCACGGCGGCGGCCCGCCCGGGGACCAGCACACTCGCCGCACCGCCGGGACGCAGCGCACCGGCCAACGCGGTCGCCACCGGAGCCGGGTCGTCGACCACCTCCAGCACCGAATGGCACAGCACCAGGTCCACGGAGGCCGGTTCGACCAGGCCGGTCAGCGCGTCACCGTCGCCCTGCACGGCGCGTACCCGGTCGGCGACCCCGGCCTCGGCGGCCCGGCGGGTGAGCGCGGCGAGCGCGTCGGGGCTGGCGTCGACCACGGTCACCCGGTGGCCCGCCTGGGCGAGCGGCACGGCGAACCCGCCCGTGCCGCCACCCACGTCGAGCACGGACAGCTCGACGTCGGCCCGCCGGTCCAGTTCGGCGGCGAGCACCGACCAGACGACGGCGGTACGGGGGGTCAGCGGCGGCCCGGCGAACCGGCCTCGGGTGCTCTGTTCCACCCGGTCGAGCCTAGTCACCCGTGCCACCCGACCCCCCGCTGGCAGTGCCGACGCCGCCGGCTCAGATCTCCCCGCCGCCGGCCGGGTCCTCCTCGGCGCGGGACCGGCGGTCGTTCGCCACCGGCCCCTCGGTCACCTGGTACTCCCGCGGTTCGGCGTCCTGGGCGGGCGTCCAACCGGCCCCCAGCCGGGTGCGCCGGACGTTCGCCAGTCCACCGGTGTACGTACTGTCCATCGTCACTGGTCATCCCCCTTGCCACACGCGGGCCGCTCTGCCGGCGCGTGCCGGAAGTCTCCCGTTTTCCGGCCCGGAAAACCGTAATGTGGATCACTCATCGGAAGTCGCGGGAGGGCGGCGCGACCGGCGGTGTGATCGGGTCCAGCCGGTCGGCGGTGAGGTTGGTGACCCCCTCGTGCCGCTGCAACCGGCCACGGACCACCAGGGCGACGCTGGCGCGGGCGACCCGCCGGTAGCGCTGCCACAGCCCCGGCGAACACGTGACGTTGAGCATCCCGGTCTCGTCCTCCAGGTTGAGGAAGGTGACCCCACCGGCGGTCGCCGGCCGCTGCCGGTGGGTGACGATCCCGCCGACCCGGACCCGCCGACCCGGTTCCACCCCACCGAGCCGGGCGATCGGCACCGCACCCAGCGCGTCGAGCCGGTCCCGGACGAACCGGGCCGGGTGGCTCTCCGGGGACAACCCGGTCGCCCACACGTCGGCGACCAGCCGGTCCACCGCCTCCATCCCCGGCAGGGTCGGCGCCGCCGCGCCGGTCACCGTGCCCGGCAGCCGGCCCGGCCGGTCCTGGGCCGCCGCCCCGGCCGCCCAGAGCGCCTCCCGCCGGGTCAGCCCGAAACAGGCGAAGGCGTCCGCGGTGGCCAGCGCCTCCAACTGGCCGGCGGTGAGACCGACCCGCCGGGCCAGATCCGGCATGTCCCGGTACGCCCCGTGCGCCGTCCGCTCCGCCTCGATCCGCTCGGCCACCCCGTCGCCGAGGGTACGGACACCGCCCAGCCCGAGCCGGACCGCCGGACCGCCCAGCCCCCAGGCGTGCGGCGGCTCCCCCGGCACGCTCCCCCAGCGGGTTTCCGGGGTGGACTCCAGCACCGCCCGCGCCCCGCTGGCGTTGACGTCCGGCCGGCGGACCTCGACGCCGTGCCGCCGGGCGTCGTCGACCAGGGTCTGCGGCGCGTAGAACCCCATCGGCTGGGCGTTGAGCAGGGCGGCCAGGAACGCCGCCGGATGGTGGCGCTTGAGCCACGAGCTGGCGTACACCAGGTAGGCGAAACTCATCGCGTGGCTCTCCGGGAAGCCGTAGCTGGCGAACGCGGTGAGCTTGCGGTACACGTCGTCGGCCAGCTCGCCGGTGATCCCCCGCTCGGCCATCCCGGCGTAGAGCCGGTCGGCGAGCTGCGCCATCCGTCGCACCGACCGTTTCGCCCCCATCGCCCGGCGCAACTGGTCCGCCCCGGCGGCGTCGAAGCCGGCCAGGTCGATGGCGAGCTGCATGAGCTGCTCCTGGAACAGCGGCACGCCGAGGGTCTTCTCCAGCGCGTTGCGCATCAACGGATGCGGGTACGTCACCGGTTCCTGGCCGTTCTTGCGCCGGATGTACGGGTGCACCGAACCGCCCTGGATCGGGCCGGGCCGGATCAGCGCCACCTCCACCACCAGGTCGTAGAACTCGCGCGGTTTCAACCGGGGCAGGGTGGCCATCTGGGCGCGGCTCTCCACCTGGAACACCCCCACCGAGTCGGCCCGGCAGAGCATCTCGTAGACCTCGGGGTCGTCCAGCGTCATGTCACCCAGGTCGAGGCTCTGGCCGATCAGGTCGTATCCGTAGTGCAGGGCCGACAGCATGCCCAGGCCGAGCAGGTCGAACTTGACCAGCCCGACGGCCGCGCAGTCGTCCTTGTCCCACTGGAGCACGCTGCGGCCGGGCATCCGTCCCCACTCCACCGGGCACACCTCGATCACCGGCCGGTCGCAGATCACCATGCCTCCGGAGTGGATGCCCAGGTGCCGGGGGAACGTCTGCAACTCGTCGGCGTACGCCACCACCTGCTCGGGGATGCCCTCGACGTCCACCGCCGCGACCGAGCCCCAGCGGTCGATCTGCTTGCTCCAGGCGTCCTGCTGGCCGGGCGAGTAGCCGAACGCCTTCGCCACGTCCCGCACCGCCGACCGGGGCCGGTACGAGATGACGTTGGCGACCTGGGCGGTGTGCTCCCGGCCGTACCGGGCGTAGACGTGCTGGATGACCTCCTCCCGCCGGTCGGACTCGATGTCCACGTCGATGTCGGGTGGCCCGTCGCGTTCCGGGGCGAGGAACCGTTCGAACAGCAGCCGGTGCCGCACCGCGTCCACGTTGGTGATCCGCAGCGCGTAGCAGACCGCCGAGTTGGCCGCCGAACCCCGGCCCTGGCAGTAGATGTCCTGCGTGCGGCAGAACGCCACGATGTCGTAGACCACCAGGAAGTAGCCGGGGAAGCCCAGCTCGTCGATCATCCGCAGCTCGTGTTCCAGCTGTGCGTACGCCTCCGGGTGCGCCCCGGGTGGACCGTACCGCTCGTGCGCCCCGGCCAGCGTGAGGTGGCGCAGCCAGCTCATCTCGGTGTGCCCCGCCGGCACCGGGTACGCCGGCAGCCGGGGCGCGACCAGGTGCAGGTCGAAGGCGAGTTCCGCGCCGAACCCGGCGGCCCGGGACACCGCACCCGGGTACGCGGCGAACCGGGCCGCCATCTCCGCGCCACTGCGCAGGTGGGCGGTGGCCGCGGCGGGCAGCCAGCCGTCGATCTCGTCCAGGCTGCGGCGGGCCCGGACAGCGGCCAGGGTGGTCGCCAGCCGTCGTCGTCCCGGACTGGCGTAGTGCACGTTGTTGCTGGCCACCGTGGGTAGCCCGGCGGTGGCGGCCAGCTCGGCGAGCGCGTCGTTGCGGTCGGCGTCGACCGGGTGCCCGTGGTCGGTCAGCTCCACCGCCACCGTCTCCGCGCCGAACAGCGCGGTGAGCCGGTCCAGCTCCCGGGCCGCCGCGTCGACCCCCTCGGTGAGCAGCGCCGCCGGCACGTGCCCCTTGCGGCAGCCGGTCAGCACCAGCACGTGGTCACGCAGCTCGGCGGCGACCTGTTCCAGTTCGCCGTAGACCGGCCGGCCCTTCTCGCCGCCGCGTAGCTGTGCCCGGGAGATGACCGACGCGAGTCGGGCGTACCCCTCGTGGCCGTGGGCGAGCACCAGCAGGTGCCGGCCCATCGGGTCCGGTTCGCCCTGCTGCGGGCCGGGCAGCCCCAGCGACAGTTCCGCGCCGAAGACCGTCGGCAGGCGCAACGCACGGGCCGCCTCGGCGAACCGGACCACCCCGTAGAACCCGTCGTGGTCGGTCACGGCGAGCGCGGTCAGCCCCAGCCGGACGGCCTCCTCGGCCAGTTCCTCCGGATGGCTCGCCCCGTCGAGGAAACTGAAGTTGGTGTGCGCGTGCAACTCGGCGTAGGGCACCGCGCCGTCGGGTCGGGTCAGTTCGACAGGGGTGTACCGCTCGCGGTGCCGGCTCCAGGCCGGCGAGTCACCACCGTCGGCGTCGGCGAGCGGATCCACCACGTGCAGGTGCCGGTCCGTCCGCCGCCGACCGTCCGGCCCGGCCTCCCGGGACCGCCCACCCCGAGGCCCGCCGTTCTGGAACCGGCCGCCCCGAGTCCCACCGTCCTGAAACCGGTCACCCGGGGAACGCTCGCCGGGGGAACCTCCGCCCAGGCAACGGTCACCCGTGCTGCCGTCGGCAGGCCGTCCGGACAGCACCCGCTCCAGCTCCGACCAGGGCAGCTTCGGATTATGGAAGCTCATCCGGCCGCCCCCGCCGTGCCCGCCCCCGCCGTGCCCGCCCCCACGATGCAGGCCATCCTCTCGGTGCAGCCTGTCCTACGGTGCAGGCCGCCCTTTCGGTGCAGGCCGCCCCCATGGTGCGCGCCGCCTTCACGGTGCAGGCCGCTCCCCCAGCGCAGGCCGCTCTCACGGTGCATGCCGCTCTCACGGTGCAGCCCGCCCTGACACGACGGGGCGCTCTTACTACGCAGGCGGCGTGACGCGGCAGGGTCACCGCCGACAGGAGTGGTTTCTCCGACGAGTGGTATGCCGCCGAGGCATAAATATGCCTCAGCGGGATACCGCTCACGAGGAAACACCACCGAGGCCCGGACCAGCCCGACCCGGCCCGGCCCGGACCAACCTGACGCAGCCCGACGCGGGCCAGACCACCGGTCAGTCATAGATCGCCTCCACCAGCCACCGGCCCGCCTGGACAGCCAGCAGGAGGGCGGCTCCGTCGGCCAGGCAAACCTGGAACCGGGCCCGGCGACGGGCCTCGGCGGGCACCCACCACCGTTCGTCCAGTGGCCACGGACCGGCCCAGCCGACGATCTCCGCCGGGTCGCTACCGCCGACGCACAGCCGGGCGGGGGCGGCGCTGACCACCAGCCGTGCGCTGACCATCACCGGCTCCCCGGCGGCGTCGTGCACGGTCGCGGCGAGCGGAACGGGCAGCACCACGGCCGGGGCGGGTGGCGGCAGCCGCCCTGGCCAGGGCGGCGCGGGGGACGGCCCACCCGTCGCCGACCGTGGAGACAGACCCGGTAGCGGGGGTACGCCCGGCAGCGGGGACACGCCCCGCCGTAGGGATACGTCCGGTAACGGGGGTGCGCCCGGCAGCGGGGGCGGGGCGGGGCGGGTGGGCAGTCGCTCGTCGCCCCACGGGACCAGGCGGGTCTGGTCGGCCGGGGACCGGCCGCCGCCCAGCACGGCGGTGACCACCGCCTCCGGGCCGAGGATGCCCTGCACCCGGCTCAACGCCCGGTGCGCCCGGTCCCGTTCCTCGCCGGCCTCCCCCCACAGGCCGGGTTGCAGCCCGCCCCGGGTCAGCAGCCCGTCGGGGATCAGCCGCAGCCGGACGATCCCGGCGGTGGGTCGGGCCGGGCGGGAACCGGGTCGACCGGTGCTGCCGGAGAGCCAGCCGTCGAGCTGCCAGCGCACCCGGTCGGCGATGGCGGCGGCGGTGAGCAGCCCGTCGTGCCGCCACACCCGGTGTAGTTCCTGGCCGTGCGCGGTGACCGCCTCGATGCCGAGCCGGGTGCAGGCCAGCCCGTGCCCGGCCAGCCGGTCGTGCAGCCGCTCAGCCAGTACCCGGGCCGCGAAGGCCGCCGCGTCGACCCGGTCGAGGGGCTCGTCGTGGTGGGCGGTGACCGTCAGGTCGGCGGGCGGCTGCCGGACGGCGAGCGGTCGGTGGTCGTACCCGGCGGCGAGCCGGTGGGCGAGCGCCCCGTCGAAGCCGAACCGGGCCAGCACGTCACCGGCGGGCAGCGCGGCGAAGTCACCCAGGGTCCGTACGCCGAGCCGGCGTAGCAGGTCGGCCAGCGCAGGTCGGCCGATCGCCTCGACGGGCAGCCCGGCCAGGAACCCCGGCGTGCCGCCCGGGGGCACCACCTGCCCGGTCCGCGCGGCGAGACCGGCCGCGAAGACCCCGTCGGCGATCCCGATCTGGCTCTCCACCGCGCAGGCCTGGGCGACCTGTTCCACGATCCGTTCGGCGGCGGCCTCCTCACCGCCGAGGTGGCGGGCGGGACCTCGGGCGGCGAGCGCGCAGACGCCGGGGCGGACCACCTCGACCGCGGCGACGACCTCCTCGACCGCGGCGACGACCGGTTCGAAGGCACGGGCGTCCCGGCCGGGGTCGTGGTCCACGACGGTCAGCGACGGGCAGCGCCCCTGCGCCTCCCGTCGGCGCAGGCCCCGGCGCACCCCGGCGGCGCGTGCCGGGGCGGAACAGGCCACCACCCGGTTGGCGTGCAGCACCGCCACCGAGCCGGTGGCGGGCACCCCGTCGACGATCTCGACGGCGAGCACCGGCCAGTCCGGACACCAGAGCAGCATCGTGCGTACCGGCGTGCGGGTCACGGCCCGACCACGGTCAACCCGCCCGACCGGTGCCCGGCGGTGGGCGCGGAGGGACCGGTCGACGCGACCCGCGGGATGATCCGGGTCGAGCCGTCGCCGGGCAGCCACATGGTGATCTCCTTCGGGCGGGCCGCCGCACCGCGCCCACGGGCCGACACGGTGACCTCCCGACGGCGCAGCCGGCCCCGGCCCGGACCGAGTCCCGTCCAGACCCCCCGGACCACCTGGAGGGTGACGTCCGCACCGGCCCAGCGGCCGTACGGGACGAGCACGCAGCCACGTTGCCGCGCGCGGGCGGCCAACCGGTCGGCGACCGGGGTGGCGACGGCGTGCGGCACGGCGGTCACCACCACGTCGACCCCGTCGATCAGGGCGGCGACCACGGTGGGCCAGTCCGGGCCGGGATGGGGCACCAGGGCCAGGCGGTCCAGGGCGATGCCGGCCTCGGCGGCGGCGCCGGCCCCGAAGGTGGGCACCCCGACGACCGCGCACCACGATCCGGCCCGGGACGCCTCGGCGAGCAACGCCAGCACCAGGGAGGTGCCACCGCTGCGCCGGGGCTGGCCGGTGGCGACGGCGACCGTGCTGCCCCGGCGTAGTCCCCGGTGCGGCAGCAGGCCGGTCAGTTCGGGTGCCACCGGGAGCACCCGGTGGCCGCCCGCCGGGTCCGGCGCGCTCGCCGGGCGTACCAGAGCGGCCAGTGCGGCGGAACCGACCACCATGCGGCCCGCCATCGGACCAGCCCCCCGTCGTGTCGTTACTCGGATCAGATGTGCGCCGGACGGCGAGCCGGCGGGGACCGGGCACGGCCGGACCGGGTGTTCCCACGGGCGGCGAGCCGGGTGTTCCCAGGCGCGGCCGGACCGGGTGTTCCCACGGCGGCGGGCCGGCGGCGAACGGTGCGCGGCCGGACCGGGCGCGGCCGTCGGAGGTGGGTCAGGCGGCGAGGCCGTCGAGGGCGGGCTGGTGGGTCAGGCCAAGGGCGTGCTCGACCACCGCCACGAACTGCTCGGCGGCCCGGAGCAGGTCGTCGGCCTCCCGGGCGGTCACCACCCGGGGTATGCCGGCCTCGGCGGCGGCCCGCTTGCCGGCGGCGGCGGCGAAGTGCCGGCACCACTCGTCCAGCTCGGGGGCGACGGTGGCGAGCAGCACCCAGACACTGGTGATCCGGCGTCGCCGGCCGGGCGCGGGCCGGGCGCGGGCAGCCAGCAGGGCGGCGGCGGCGCGCAGCGCGGCCAGGTGGGCGGCGGCGTAACGCAACCCGTCGGGGCGGGTCTGGGCGGCCTCGGCCAGCCCCCGTCGGGCCACCGCGAGGAGCTGGGTAGGGGTGCGGTGCGGCAGCACGTGCGCGGGCACCGTCGGCACCTGGGCCGGGTTGGTCGGCATGACTGTCTCCTCCGCGTGACCGGGTCGGGCGGAACGCACGGTGGAGGAGTCCACCGGCGCGACGCCCGGGGCGGGTGGTGCGGAGGAAGGCGCACCGATGGGGGCCGGCCGGGTGTGGACGCTTCCCCACACCACACCCGGCCGGCGAACCGGCGGGTTCGTCGCCCGCCGCCCGGGGGTCGTGGGCGGCGGGCGACGACCTGCCTTGACGGGACCGGGCTCGCGACTGCCCGGAACCCCGGTGCGGTCCGCGAAACCGCACCTGCCCGGGTCGGCGCCGCGAAACACCGCCCCCGGGGGCGTTGGAACGGGTGTGCGAGTGAATCGAACACTCGTTCTAACTGCTCTGACAGTACACCCTGCCCCCGACGAAAACGCAACGGTGGCGTACGGCGTGCCAGGTTGGAGCCCCGCCCGCACCCGGCAGCGGCGGGACCGGACCGCGCGCCGGTGGGGGTGCGGCCGGGTGCGGGGTGCTCGGGCGCCCACCCGGGACCGGATGCCGCAGCACCGACGGCACCGGGGAGAATGGCCCCATGCAGTCACACCCGAACGTGCAGGCGGTGCAGCGGGCGCTCGACGACGCGGGCGCGCGGGACGGGTCCGGCTCCACCAGCCGGGTCCGGCTGCTGCCCGAGGCGGTGCACACCGCCGCCGCGGCGGCCGCCGCGCTCGGCGTGCACGTCGGCGCGATCGCCAACTCGCTGGTCTTCGACGCCGACGGCACACCGCTGCTGGTGCTCACCTCCGGCGCACACCGGGTGGACACCGCCGGCCTGGCCGCCCATCTCGGGGTGACCCACCTGCGCCGGGCCACCCCCGAGTTCGTCCGGGAGCACACCGGGCAGGTGATCGGCGGGGTCGCCCCGGTCGGCCACCCCGGGCCGTTGCGCACCCTGGTCGACACCGCCCTGGCCGGCCACCCCGAGGTGTGGGCCGCGGGTGGCGTACCGCAGGCCGTCTTTCCCACCACCTATCCGGAACTGCTGCGGATCACCGGCGGCACCCCCGCCGAGGTGGCGTGAGCACCCCCCCGGAACTGGTCACCCTGCACGTGTGGCGGGTGCCCCGGGCCGCCCTCGGCCGGGCGCTGGCCCGGATGGCCCGGCATCCGTGGCGGCTGCGGCGCACGCCCGGCGTACGGTTCGGCAAGCTGCTCGGCACCGGGACCGGCACCGGCTTCGGCCCGGGGGACGCCGACCTGACCCGGTGGGCCGCGCTGGTGGTGTGGGACTCCCCCGCCGCGGCGGCCGGCTTCGACGCCTCCCCGGTGGGCCGCTCCTGGGCCCGGATCGCGCACGCCTCGGCCCGGCTGGAGCTGCGCCCGGTGACCAGCCGGGGCGAGTGGTCGGGCCGGCGGCCGTTCGGCGATCCGGCGGGTGGCCGGGTCGACGGGCCGGTGCTGGCGCTGACCCGGGCCCGGTTGCGCCCCCGCCGTGCGCTCACCTTCTGGAAGGCCGTCCCCCCGGTCGCCGCCGCGCTGCACGCCGCCCCGGGGCTGCTCGCCCGGTTCGGCGTCGGCGAGGCGCCGCTCGGCTGGCAGGGCACGGTCAGCGTGTGGCGCGATCCGACGGACCTCGTGGCGTTCGCGTACCGTCACCCGGAGCACCGCGCGGCGATCACCCGCACCCCCACCGAGGGGTGGTACGCGGAGGAGTTGTTCGCGCGCTTCGAGGTGCGCGCAGTGGTCGGCGACCGGTCGGTGCTCGGCTGGGTCGCCGACGGTGACCCGCAACCGTGAGAGGACGCGCATGAGGTTGGTGCGGTGGACGCCGGAGGATCTCGTCCGGCGGCTCGACGACGTGGTCACGGTGTACGGGGAGGCGATGGGCTACCGCAGCGAACTGTTGGAGGCCCGGCGCGGCTACATCGCCACCCACGCCCGCCGGCCCGGGTTCCGCGCCGTCGCCAGCCTCACCACCGAGGGACACCTGGCCGGCTTCGGCTACGGCTACCTCGGCGCGGGTGGACAGTGGTGGCACGACCAGGTCTTCCGGGCGCTGGACCCGGACGCCCGGCAGCGCTGGCTGACCCACTGCTTCGAGGTGGTCGAGCTGCACGTCCGGCCGGCCGCGCAGGGGCACGGCGTGGGCGCCCGGCAGCTCACCGCCCTGCTCAGCCTCGCCGAGGGCGGCACCACCCTGCTGTCCACTCCGGAGGCCGACGAGCGGACGTCGCGGGCCTGGCGGCTGTACCGGCGGTTCGGCTTCGTCGACGTGCTGCGGCACTTCCGCTTCCCCGGCGACGAACGGCCGTTCGGGGTGCTCGGCCGGGACCTGCCGCTGCCCCGTCCCGACATGTCCGGGCCGGCCACGTCGTGACCCGCCGGCACGTCCCGTGGCTGCTGCTGGCCGTCCTGGTGCTGGCCCAGATCTGCTATCCGCTCACCACCGGTGTCACCCGGGCCCGGCTCACCGTGGCCACGGTCGTCCTCGGTTACCTGCTCTCGGTGGGGCACGCGCTGCTCACCCGAGGTCCCCGGGCGGCGGTGGCGCTGGTCGCGGTGGCCACCGGCGGCGGGTTCGCGATCGAGGCGCTGGGGGTGGCCACCGGCTTCCCGTTCGGCAGCTACGACTACTCGGGCGAGTTGGGGCCGAAGCTGGCCGGGGTGCCGTTGATCATCCCGCTGGCCTGGACCTGGATGGCCTGGCCCGCCTGGCTGGCCGCCGTCCGGCTGACCACGCCCACCAGCCAACTGACCACGCCCACCGGCAGGCTGACCACGCCGGCCGGCCGGACGCCCGGCACCGTGCCGACCACCGGCCGGACGCCCGGCACCTTGACACCGGCGGGGCACGTCGGGCGGGTGGCGTTGGCCACCGTCGGGCTGGCCGGCTGGGACCTCTTCCTCGACCCGCAGATGGTGGCCGAGGGCTACTGGAGGTGGCGCGACGCCACCCCGGCGCTGCCGGGCCTGCCCGGCATCCCGGTCAGCAACTACCTGGGCTGGCTGCTCTTCGCGGTGCTGCTGATGAGCGCGCTGCGCCCGCTGGCCGGGCCGTCCGCCGCGGTCACCGGCTCCCGCGACGACCCGATGTTCGCGCTCTACCTGTGGACGTACTTCTCCAGCGTGCTGGCGCACGCGGTCTTCCTCCGGCTGCCCGCCTCGGCGGTCTGGGGGGCGGCCGGCATGGCGGCCGTGGCGGTGCCGCTGGCGGTCACCCTGCTGCGCGCCCGCCGACGGCCCGCCGACCGGCCGGTGCCGGACCGGCCCGGCGTCGACACCCCGGCATGAGCGGCACCCGGCCCGGCCGACCCGCCCCGCCACCGTGCTGGCACCCGACGCCGGGACGACGACCGCCGGCCTGGTCGGTGGAGGCTCGGCGGTGACCGTCGTCGCGCTCGTGCTGGCCGTCGCGGTGACCGCGCTGACCGCACACACCTGGGTCAACGCGGGCCGCTGGCTGCGCCGGCCGGTCGCCGGGCCGGTCGGGGTCGACGAGACCGTGGCGGTGCTGCTGCCGCTGCGCGACGAGGCCGACCGGGTCACCCCGTGCCTGCACGCGCTGCTCGCCCAGCAGGGGGTGCCGGGGCTGCGGATCGTGGTGCTCGACGACGGTTCGACCGACGGCACCGCCGAGGTGGTCCGCGCGGTGGTCGGCGACGACCCCCGGGTCACCCTGCGCACCGGGGTCACCCCGCCGCCGGGCTGGCTGGGCAAGCCGCACGCCTGCCACCAGCTCGCCGGGCACACCGACCCGGCCGCCACCGTGTACGCCTTCGTCGACGCGGACGTGGTGCTCACCCCGTACGCGGTCGCGGCGGCGGTGACCGAGCTGCGGGCGGCGCGGGCGACGCTGCTGTCGGCGTACCCGAGGATTCTGGTGCGGACGGTCGGTGACCGGCTGGTGCAGCCGCTGTTGCAGTGGTTGTGGTTGACCTTCCTGCCGCTGCGCGCGATGGAACGCTCGTCACGACCGTCGCTGGCCGCCGCCGGTGGGCAGTTCCTGCTGGTGGACCGGGCCGGCTACGAGCGGGCCGGCGGGCACGCCGCCGTCGCCGACCGGGTGCTGGAGGACATCGAGCTGGCGCGGGCGGTGAAACGTTCCGGCGGCCGGATCGCGCTGGCCGACGGCTCCCGGCTGGCCGCCTGCCGGATGTACGAGACCTGGCCGCAGCTGCGCGACGGCTACACCAAGTCGCTCTGGGCCACCTTCGGCCACCCGGGGGCCGCCGCGACCGTGGTCGCCGCGCTGCTGCTGCTCTACACCGCGCCGCCGCTGCTGGCGGTGGCGACGCTGCTGGCGGGTTCGCCGCCGGCCGCCGGGCTGGCCCTGCTCGGGTACGCCGCCGGAGTCGCCGGCCGGGTGCGTAGCGCCCACGCCACCGGCGGCCGGGCCTGGCCCGACGCGCTGGCCCACCCCGTGTCGGTCGTGGTGCTCGGTTGGCTGACCCTGCGGTCGTACCATCTGCGGAAGCGGCGTCGCCTGTCCTGGCGGGGCCGTCCGGTCAGCTAGGAGGGCGCGGCATGGCGCGGATCGTGGTCATCGGCGCCGGCGTGGGCGGGTTGGCCACCGCCGCCCGGCTGGCCGTCAGCGGGCACGAGGTGACCGTCTTCGAGCGGTCCGGCACCGTCGGCGGCAAGCTCGGCCGGTACGTCCGGCACACCCCGGCGGGCAGCTTCCACTTCGACACCGGGCCGAGCCTGCTCACCCTGCCGCAGGTCTTCCACGACCTGTTCGAGGCGACCGGGGCGAAGCTCGACGAGTACCTGGACCTGGTCCCGCTGGACCCGATCGTGCGGCACGTCTTCCCCGGTGGCGGGCCGGTCCTCGACTCGTGCGCCGACCCGGACGAGTTCGCCGCCCGGATCGGCGTCGCCCTCGGCGACCGGTCCGCCGCCGAGTGGCGACGGCTGTGGCGGCGGGCCGCCCGGGTCTGGACGGCCTCGCACCGGGACATCCTGCGGCGGACCGTCGACTCGCCGCGGGACCTGGCCGCACTGGCCTGGCGGCTGGGCGACCTGGCCGCGATCGGCCCCGGCCGGACCCTGCGCGGGCTGGGCCGCAGCCACCTGTCCGACCCCCGGCTGCGGATGCTGCTGGACCGCTACGCCACCTACACCGGGGCCGATCCGCGCCGCGCCCCGGCCGCGCTGGTGGCCGTCCCCTACGCCGAGCTGAGCTTCGGCGGCTGGTACCTGCGTGGCGGGCTGGGCACCCTGGCCGACGCGCTGCTCTCCCGCTGCCTGGACCTGGGCGTGACGGTGCGCACCGGGGAGACCGTCACCCGGATCGACGCCGCCGGGGGCCGGGTGCACGGGGTACGCCTCGCCGGCGTCCACGCCCCGGTCCCCGCCGACGTGGTGGTCGCCAACGCCGACGCGCTCACCGTCTACCGGGACCTGCTGCCCCACCCGCGCCGGCTGGCCGCGCTGACCGACCGCAGCCTGGCCGGCTTCGTGCTGCTGCTCGGGGTACGCGGCGACTCCGGGCTGGCCCACCACACCGTCTTCTTCCCCGGCGACTACGACGCCGAGTTCGACGCCGTCTTCGGTGACCCCGGGCGGGGGATCCGGGCGCGTCCGGCCACCGACCCGACGGTCTTCGTCACCGCGGCCGACGACCCGGCCACCCGTCCGGCCGGGCACGAGGCGTGGTTCGTGCTGGTCAACGCCGCCCGCCACGGCACCGCGCCCGACGCCGTCGACTGGCGTCGGCCGGGACTCGCCGACGCGTACGCCGACCGGATCCTCGACGTGCTCGCGCAGCGGGGCGTCGACGTGCGGGACCGGCTGCTGTTCCGCGAGATCCGCACCCCGGCCGACCTGGACGCCGCGACCGCCGCGCCCGGCGGGTCGATCTACGGTACGGCGGGTGGGCTGCTGCGCCCCGCCAACCGGGGGCCGGTGCACGGGCTGTGGCTGGTCGGCGGTTCCAGCCACCCCGGGGGCGGTCTGCCGATGGTCACCCTGTCCGCCCAGATCGTCGCCGACGAGATCGGCCCCGCCTGGTAGAAATCCCCGCCCCCGCCCCATGGCCCGCCCGGGCGCGGGCGGGTCAGCCGGCGTCGAGCAGGGCGCGGCGGACGGTGGAGAGGAGCTGCCCCAGGCCGAAGCCGGCCAGCAGCAGCCAGACGGCGGTGGCCATGGTGATGGTGCCGGCGGACAGGTCCAGGTCGATCAGCCCGGTCAGCCCGGCCAGCAGCAGCCCGACCAGGGCGACACAGACCCGGGTGGGCCGCTCCCCCACGGTGACCGCGCCGATCTCCCGCATCCCGGCGGCCACCGCGCGGGCCCGGACGTACTCGTGCAGCCAGGACAGCGCGCCGGCCGCGACCACCAGCGCGCCCGGTGCGCCGACCAGCCAGAACGCCACCAGCCAGGCGATCTCGCCGAGCCGGTCGGCGACCGAGTCGTAGACGTAGCCGAGCCGGGTGGTCCGGCCGGTGGCCACCGCCACCGCACCGTCGACGCTGTCGGCGACCGAGGCGAGCAGCACGAACAGCGCCCCGACGATCGCCCCCTGGGCCGACCGGGCGCTGAACAGCGGCACGCAGAGGCAGAGCAGCACCCCGCCGACGGTCACCGCGGTCGGGGTGACCCGCAGCCGGCCCAGCACGTAACCGACGTGGTACGCGAAGCGCAGCCAGGCGCGGACCACCGGCGCGGCGACCCGGGGGTCGAAACCGCCGTGCAACCGGGCCCAGGCGGTCGCGTACTCGTTCCAGTTCAGCTGTGTGCCCACCATCGGTCAACCGCCGTGGTGTGGTCGAGGTGTCGGGGTCGGCGCGTTCACACCCGGGCGTCGGCCCGCAGGCTGCGCCACACCTCCCGGGTCGCGGGTGAGCGGTTGAGGGTGATGAAGTGGATACCGGGCACTCCCTCGTCGAGCAGCCGGGCGCACATCTCGCTGGCCTGTTCGATGCCGAGCCGGCGGACCGCCTCCGGGTCGTCGGCGACCCGCGCGAACCGCTCGGCCAGCGCGGGCGGGAAGGGCGCCCCGGAGAGCTGCACCGAACGTTCGATGGTGCCGATCTGGGTCACCGGCATCACCCCGGCCAGGATCGGCGTGTCGCAGCCGGCCGCCGCCACCCGGTCACGCAGCCGCAGGTAGTCGTCGGCGTCGAAGAACATCTGGGTGATGGCGAACTCCGCGCCGGCCCGGCACTTGCGGACGAAGTGCGCGGTGTCACTGTCCACGTCGACCGACCGGGGATGCTTGTACGGGAAGGCGGCCACCCCGACGCTGAAGTCGCCGGCGTCGCGGACCAGCCGGACCAGGTCCTCGGCGTAGTCGACGCCCTCGGGGTGGCGGATCCACTCCCCGCCCGGGTCGCCGGGCGGGTCACCACGCACGGCGAGCACGTTGCGGACCCCCACCCCGGCCAGTCGCCCGATCACGTTGCGCAGCTCGGCGACCGAGTGGTTGACGGCGGTCAGGTGCGCCATCGGCAGCAACGTGGTCTCGGTGGCGATCCGCTCGGTCACCGCGACGGTGGTGTCCCGGGTCGAACCGCCCGCGCCGTAGGTGATCGACACGAACGACGGGCGCAACGGCTCCAGCTCGCGGATGGTCTGCCAGAGCAGCTGCTCGCCCTGTGCCGTCTTGGGCGGAAAGAACTCGAACGAGAACGTCGGCTGGCGGTCGCGGATCAGCTCCCCGATCGCCGGCTGGGGATTGGGGAGGACGGAGGGAAGACCGAGCGCCACGTGTCGACTCTAGCGGGCGTTGCCGCCCGGCTTCACGTACTTCCCACCAGAACATCGACACCCGCCGAGCCGACCGACGCCCCACCCGGCGCCCGCTGATCTTGGGCAGCGACCGTTCGGACCGAACGGGAAGTGCCCATGATCTCGTATGACGGCGCAACCGGAAGCAGCAGTGCTCCTACACCCGCGTCGTCTTCCGGCAGGTGGGCCGGGTGAGGGCGGCGGGGCGGAGGCCATCCTTCTGCACGAAGACCTTGCGGCGCGACACGGCGTCGCCCTTCGCGTTCAGCTGATACCCGTCGAGCCATACCCACCCGTCGTAGGTGGGCCAGTCGAGCACGCGGATCAGCCGGAAGCGGACAGTTTACCGATCGTCACCGAAGGTAGACCAAATCGTCCTGCTCGTACAAGCGCGTACAGCATGTCTAAGACCGTGATATACGGTCAGGACCGTCCTACATGTAGCTGGCCGAGATTGTCGTGTTCATCGTTCATAAGGTGCGGCCATGAGCATCGATGAGATGTCGCCAGTGCCGTTCTACGTGCAACTGGCTGACCTGCTCGCCAAGCAGATCGAAGACGGGACGCTCATGCCTCGGCAACCGATCCCGAGTGAGGCGTACCTGCAACAGACCTACGGCGTGTCGCGCGGGACGGTGCGAGCAGCCGTCAAGCTGATGCGCGAACGCGGGTTGGTGTTGACGTTCGCTGGTCGCGGCACGTGGGTTGCCGAGCAGCAGTGAGCTCGACCGGCACCTGGCCTGCCGGGCCGACGCGCCGGGGCGGTGGTGCGGCGGCGACGGTGGCGACCGGCTAGCGTCGGGGCGTGACCCACGCCGCTCCCGTCTCCCCCGTCGACCGTGCCGGCCTGCGGCAGCGCGTCGACAAGGCCCTGACCGAGTTCCTGGCCGGCCGGCGCAGCTGGATGGCCGGCATCGACGAGGCCCTCACGCCGGTCGCCGAGGCGGTCGAGGGGTTCGTGCTCGGTGGCGGCAAACGACTGCGCCCGGCGTTCGCGTACTGGGGGTTCCGGGGTGCCGGCGGGGTGGACGCCGACCAGGTGGTCACCGCCCTGGCCGCACTGGAGTTCTTCCAGGCCAGCGCCCTGATCCACGACGACCTGATGGACCGCTCCGACACCCGGCGCGGCGAGCCGGCGGTGCACCGGCGGTTCGCCACCCGGCACCGGGCGGCGAGCTGGAACGGCGACCCGGACGGCTTCGGCGACGCGGCGGCGATCCTGCTCGGTGACCTCTGCCTGGTCTGGTCCGACGAGCTGCTGCACTCCGCCGGGCTGGACCCGCGCACGGCGGCCCGCGCACGGCCGGTCTTCGACGAGATGCGCGCCGAGGTCACCGTCGGGCAGTACCTGGACGTGCTGACCCAGGCGACCGGGGAGGTCTCGCTGGAGCGGGCCGGCAAGGTGGCCCGGTACAAGTCGGCCAAGTACACCGTCGAACGGCCGCTGCTGCTCGGTGGGGCGCTCGCCGACGCGTCCGCGGACGTGTGCACCGCCTACTCGGCGTACGGGTTGCCGCTCGGTGAGGCGTTCCAGCTCCGCGACGACGTGCTGGGGGTGTTCGGCGACCCGGCGCAGACCGGCAAACCGGCCGGGGACGACCTGCGCGAGGGCAAGCGCACCTACCTGGTGGCGGCGGCGGTGGAGGCCGCCGACCAGGCGGGGCGGGACCTGCTGCTCGGCCGGCTCGGCGACCCGGCGCTGGACGAGGACGGGGTCACCCGGCTCCGCGAGCTGATCAACGCCACCGGCGCGTTGGCCCGTACCGAGCAGCGCATCGTCACCCTGACCGACGCCGCCCTGGCCGCCCTGACCGGCGTCGACCTCGACACCGAGGCCCGTCAGGCCCTGGTCGACCTGGCCATCGCCGCCACCCGCCGCGCCGACTGACCCGTCCCGTCCCGCGCTACGCCGCCCCGCCCCGCGAGAGAGCCGCCCCGCCCCGCGAGAAAGAGGGGCGGGGCGGGGGCTCAGAAGCCGAGGGCCTGGGCGCGGCGCTTCACCTCGCGGGCATGGTCGCCACCGAGGGTGACCGCGCCGTTACCACCGGAGAGGGTGTCGTCGTGCTGGTAGAGCCAGCGCAGCGCGGCCTCGTCGTCGTACCCGGCGTCGGCGAGCAGGTTGAGCACGCCGGGCAGGTGTTTGAGCACCGTCTTGTTGGCCACCAGGTCGGCGGGGATCCGGCGGACGCCGTCCCGGCGCACCGCGATCAGCTCGCGGTCCCGGATCATCTGATGGACCTTGCTGATCGACAGGTCGAGCCGCTCGGCGACGTCGGGGAGGCTCAGCCAGTCGGCCGGGTCGCCGGGGCCGGCGGGTTCACTGCCGACGGACTGGTCGGCGGGTACGGAATCGGTCACCGGACCACCCTGCCACGTCCCCCGGCCGCCCGCGCAGCGGCACCCCGCCGGGTACGCCCGACGCCACCCCGACCGCACCGCGACGGCGCTGCACGGCATGGGCAGCGGCGTCCCGTCTCGCGCGGGTGGGCTACCGCCGGGCGGCACGCTTCGTGCCTGGCTGAGCGCGCGGGACCGGTCGGGTCGGAACCCGGCTGTAGCATCCTGTTCAACCTTCACCCTCAGGACACATAGACTCCCTGCCGATGGACATACAGGTCGCCGACACGTTGCTGGGCTCGCTGCTCGACGGGCGCTACCGCATTCGCGGTCGCGTGGCCCGTGGTGGCATGGCGACCGTGTACACCGCCACCGACGAGCGGCTGGAACGCACCGTCGCAGTGAAGATCATCCACCCGTCCCAGGCCACCGAGGCGCGGTCCCGGGCGGCGGGCTTCCCGGGCCGGTTCACCGACGAGGCCAAGGCCATCGCCCGGTTGACCCACCCCAACGTGGTCGCCGTCTACGACCAGGGCACCCACCAGGGGCTGCCCTACCTGGTGATGGAGTACGTCCGGGGCCGCACACTGCGCGAGGTGCTGGCCGAACGCCGCCGGCTCAACCCCGACGAGGCGCTGGCGATCATGGAGCAGATGCTCGCCGCGATCGCCGCGGCGCACCGGGCCGGGCTGGTCCACCGCGACGTCAAGCCGGAGAACGTGCTGGTCGCCGAGGCACCCACCGGCGGGGTGGCCAACCTGGTCGACAGCGTGGTCAAGGTCGCCGACTTCGGCCTGGCCCGCGCGGTGGAGGCCAGCGCCGAGGAGGGCGACGGCAACCAGCTGATGGCGACCGTCGCGTACGTGGCGCCGGAGCTGGTCACCGACGGGCAGGCCGACCCGCGGACCGACGTCTACTCGGCCGGCATCGTGCTGTTCGAGATGCTCACCGGTCGGGTTCCGTACGACGGGGACCGCCCGGTCGAGGTGGCCTGGCAGCATGTCGACCGGGACGTCCCGGCCCCGTCGGTCCTGGTGCCCGGCCTGCCCCGGGTGCTCGACGAGCTGGTCGGCCGGGCGACCCGGCGGGATCCGGGCGCCCGCCCGGCCGACGCCGGCGCGCTGCTGGCCGAGGTGCAGGTGGCCCGGGACGAGCTGGGCAACCCGAACGCGCACACCGCCGTGCTGGGCCGGGTGGCCGAGGAGTTGCCGGCGGTGGCCCAGCCGACGATGGTGGTGGCCGCGGTCAGCCCGGTGAACCGGCCGACCTGGGCCCGGCTGCCCGAGCCGGCCGCCGGGCAGCGCCCGCACCGACGCCGGGCCGCCGAGGACGCCGACCTGGGTTCCCGGTTCGCGCAGCTACGTACCCGGGTGATGGGCAGCCCGCGCGGCCGGTTGTCGGTCGCGGCGGCCGTGGTGGTGGTCGGCCTGCTCGCCGCGATGGGCGGCTGGTGGGTCGGGGTGGGCCGTTACACGGTCGCCCCGCAACTGGTGAACCTCAGCCGCGCCGACGCGCAGGCCCAGGCGGACCGGGCCGGGTTCCGGCTCTCCTTCGCCGAACCACGGTACGACGAGAAGATCCCCCGCGACGGCGTGGTCGCCCAGGACCCGGGCTCGGCTGCCAAGATCCTCAAGGGCGGCACCATCACGCTGACCCTCTCCCTGGGGCCGGAGCGGTTCCCGGTGCCGGACGTCGTCGGCAAGGAGTTCGACCTGGCCGAGGCCGATCTGACCGGCGCTAAGCTGGTGGTGGCCAAGGGCAGCCCCCGCTACGACGACAACCTGCCGGCCGGGGTGGTGGTGGACACCAACCCCAAGGTGGGCACCGAGGTGAAACCGGGCACCAGGGTGACCGTCATCCTGAGCCGGGGTCGGGCCCCCGTCACGGTGCCCGACCTGGTCGGCAAGAGCCTCGGCGACGCCCGCACCGCGCTGTCCCAGCTCGGGCTGGTGGCGGTGGAGACGTACAAGGAATCCGACAAGCCGCGTGACGAGGTGCTCGGGCAGAGCCCGGCCGACGGCGCGGGCGTGGAGAAGGGCACCAAGGTCAAGCTGGAGGTCAGCAAGGGTCCGCCGCAGGTGACCGTGCCCCGGGTGATCGACCTGCCCTGTCAGCAGGCCAAACAGCAGTTGGAGGGGGGCGGCTTCCCGGTGACCGTCCAGTTCAACCCCAACGGCATCGTCCGGTACCAGAACCCGGGCGAGAACTCCCAGGTGCCGCCCGGCACCCCGGTCACCCTGGGCTGCCTGTGAGCCCGCCGCGGCCGGTCGGTTCGCACACCCCCACCTCGGGCGGGCTGGCCAGGGCGGCCCTACCGTACGTGGACGCGACCGGTTCCCGGGTGGTGCAGGTCTACGTCTCGAACTCGCGGGGTTGGGCGTTGCCGCCCGGTGACCCGGCCCAGGACGCGCTCTTCGCCGAGGGCTGCGCCGCCCGTGGGGTGCCCGTCTACATCCACGCCTCGCTGCTGGTCAACCTGGGCTCGCCCACCCCGGCGACGGTGGAGAGGTCCGCGCAGACGCTGGTGCACGCGCTGCGCCGGGGGCGGGCGATCGGGGCCCGGGGGGTGGTCTTCCACGCCGGCAGCGCGGTCGACGCCGGTTACGCCGAGACCGCCCTACGGCAGGTACGCGAGTCGCTGTTGCCGCTGCTCGACGAGACCACGGCCGGCGACGGTCCGCTGCTGCTGGTGGAGCCGAGCGCCGGTGGTGGCCGGTCCCTGGCCTCCCGGGTGGAGCACCTCGGCCCCTACCTGGACGCGGTGGACCGGCACCCGGGGCTGGGCGTCTGCTTCGACACCTGCCACGCCTGGGCGGCCGGGCACGACCTGGCCGTCGAGGGTGGCATGACGGCGACCCTGGACACCCTGGTCGCCACGGTCGGGGCGGACCGGCTGAAGCTGATCCACGCCAACGACTCCAAGGACCTGTGCGGCTCCACCCGGGACCGGCACGAGAACATCGGCAAGGGCAGTATCGGTGAACCGGCCTTCGCCGAGCTGATGACCCACCCGGCCACCGCCGGCATCCCGGTCGTCGTGGAGACCCCCACGGAGAAACACGAGGGCCACGCCACCGACATAGCCACCCTCACCCGCCTCCAGACCCGGTAGCCCCCACCCGACACCCTGTCGGTCGAGAGGTCGGGTCACCGTGACGATCGACGTTGACCCGACCTCTCGACCACCCCGGGCGGGGAGGAGGTCAGGGGGCGAGGAGGTGGGGAAGGATCTTGGTGGCGTGGTCGATGGCGGCGTCGTCGAGGTCGAGGTGGGTGACCAGGCGGGCGGTGCGGGGGCCGAGGACCGACAGCAGCACCCCCTCGGCGCGGGCGGCGGTCGCCAGGGCACGGGCGTCGAGCCGGTGCCCGGTCAGGTCCAGCGGGACGATGTTCGTCCGCACCGGCCCGGCGAGCACCCCGGACGGGGCGAGCGCCTCGGCGAGCCGGGCGGCGCGGACGTGGTCGTCGGCGAGCCGGGCGAGGTGGTGGGTCAGCGCGTACCGGCCGGCGGCGGCGAGCACACCGGCCTGCCGCATGCCACCGCCCATCCGCTTGCGCAGGACCCGGGCCCGGGTGATCTGCGCGGCGCTGCCGACCACCAGCGAGCCGGCCGGTGCGCCGAGCCCCTTGGAGAGGCAGACCGACAGGGTGTCGAAGAGCGCGCCGTACTCCCGCAGGGGCACCCCGTCGGCGACGTGGGCGTGCCAGATCCGGGCGCCGTCACAGTGCAGGGCGAGGCCGGCGGTGTCGGCGACCCGGCGGAGCTCCCGCAGGGTCGGCAACGGGATCACCCCGCCGCCGCCCCGGTTGTGGGTCTGCTCGACGGCGATCGCCCGGGTCGGCACCGCGAAGTAGCCGTCCGGCCGGATCATCGCCTCCACCACGCCCGGGTCGAGGTCGGCGCCGACCGCCGGCCAGGTCCGCGAGGAGATCGCGCCGTACGCCGCCGCCGCGCCGACCTCGTACGTCACCACGTGCGCGTCGGCGTCGCAGAGCAGCTCGTCGCCGGGTGGGACGACCAGCTGGAGGGCGATCTGGTTGGCCATCGAGCCGGTCGGGGCGAACAGCGCCGCCTCGTGCCCGAAGAGCGCGGCGACCTCGGCCTCCAACGCGTTGACCGTCGGGTCCTCGCCGTACACGTCGTCGCCGACCTCGGCGGCGGCCATCGCCGCCCGCATCCCGACGGTCGGCCGGGTCACGGTGTCGGAACGCAGGTCCACCAGCGGGGCGTCACCGCCGGCCGGGTGGTCAGCCACGCAGCATCTCCGCCACCAGGAAGGCCAGTTCCAGCGACTGCTGGGTGTTCAGCCGGGGGTCACAGGCGGTCTCGTACCGGTCGGGCAGGTCGAGGTCCTCGATGCCCTGCGCGCCGCCGAGGCACTCGGTGACGTCCTCGCCGGTCAGCTCGACGTGGATGCCGCCGGGGTGGGTCTCCAGCCCCCGGTGCACCTCGAAGTAGCCGAGCACCTCGTCGACGATCCGGTCGAAGTGCCGGGTCTTGTAGCCGTTGGAGGACTCGTGGGTGTTGCCGTGCATCGGGTCGCACTGCCACACCACCTTCGCCCCGGCGGCGGTGACCTTGGCGACGATCGGCGGCAGCGTGTCGCGGACCTTGTGGTTGCCCATCCGGCTGATCAGGGTGAGCCGGCCGGGGATGTTCTCCGGGTTGAGCTTCTCGCACAGCTCGATCGCCTCGTCCGGGCTGGTGGTCGGGCCGAGCTTCACCCCGATCGGGTTGGCGATCCGGGAGATGTAGTCGATGTGCGCGCCGTCGAGTTGCCGGGTCCGCTCGCCGACCCAGAGGAAGTGCCCGGACAGCCCGTACGCCCGGCGGTCGGAGACCCGGGTCAGCGCCCGGTCGTACTCCAGCGCCAGCGCCTCGTGCGAGCAGTAGAGGGTGACGGTGCGCAGCGCGTCGTCCTCGGTCATCCCACAGGCCCGGATGAACGCGATGGCCCGGTCGATCTCCCGGGCGATCGCCTCGTAACGCTCCCCCGCCGGGGAGTTCTTCACGAAGCCCTTGTTCCAGTCGTGCACCGCGTGTAGGTCGGCCAGCCCACCCGCCAGGTAGGCGCGGAGCATGTTCATCGCGGCGGCCGAGTTCGCGTACGCCCGGATCATGCGCTGCGGGTCGGCGACCCGGGCGGCCGGGTCGGCCTCCAGCGCGTTGATCATGTCCCCCCGGTAGGCGGGCAGGCCCCGGGCGTCGGTCGGCAGCGAGCGGGGCTTGGTGTACTGGCCGGCGACCCGGGCCACCTTCACCACCGGCAGGGACGCGCCGTAGGTGAGCACGATCGCCATCTGGAGCAGGGTGCGGGCGTTGGCCAGCAGGTGGCTCTCGGTGTTGTCGGCGAAGGTCTCGGCGCAGTCGCCGCCCTGGAGCAGGAACGCCTTGCCCTCGCAGACCAGGGCGAGCTTGCGCCGGAGCTGGTCGACCTCGTAGGGCGCGACCACCGACGGCACGGTGTCGAGCACCTTGCACACCTCGGCGACCTGGGCCGGGTCGGACCACGGCGGGATCTGCTGGCGGGGCAGGTCACGCCACCGGTCGAGGCCGAGGGCGGCGTCCTCGGCGGAGTCGATGGTGGGGCGGCTGGTTTGCAGCCCGGGGCTGCTCACGGCGGGGTAGCTCAGCTGATGCCACTCATGGCGCATGGGAGAAAGCGTACGGCGACGGTCCGGGCGGTCGGGCGGCGAGGGGCGCGGTTCCGGCAGTTGGGAGGTCAGGGCGTGACCGACGGCTCAGGGCGGTGTCCGCCGGGCTCCTCGCCCGCGATACACCAGTCCGCGCCGTCCCGGGTGACCGTGAACAGCAGCGGCCGGGTGGTCTTCCGCGTCCCCACCGAAGCGGTCACCGTGGTGCTGACCTCCTGCCCACGGTCACCGGTACGGATGTCGGTGATGGTGACCCCGGACACCGTGAAGTGGTCGGCGAAGTCGCCGTTCGGCCCGGTCGCGGCGTCGTCGAAACCGGCGTGCATCGTCGCGCAGAGCTGGTTGCGGCCGGCGGCCGGGTCCTTGGCGACCATCGCGTCGAGGTACGCCTGGACCCGCTCGCGGGCCTTGCCGGACGCTTCCTGGGCGGGCACCCGCTGCGGCGTGTCCTCGGGTTCGCCGGATCCGCAGCCGAGCAGGGTGAACGGCAGCAGGGCCAGCGGTACGACGCCCGCCGCGCGGAGCCTGGCATCCATACGTCCTCCGGGGTACGACATGTCGACCGGTTGCCGAGCGGCGAGTCTGCCACACCGCACCGGTGCGGTGGCAACCCGTGACGACGCGGACACGCCGGCGGGGAGGGACCGGATCGCTGGTCCCTCCCCGCCGGACGGGTGCGGTGTCGGCGCTCGGCTCAGCCGAGACCGCCCTTGATCGCGCCGATCAGCTCACCGTTGCCGGTGTCGCCGGAGAGTTCCCAGAAGAACGCGCCACCGAGGCCCTGGTTCTTCGCGTAGGTCATCTTGCCGCCGATGGTGGCCGGGGTGTCGTAGCTCCACCAGTTGCTGCCGCACTTGGCGTACGCCGTACCGGCGATCGTGCCGGTGGCCGGGCAGGTGTTCTTGAGCACCTTGTAGTCCTCGATGCCCGCCTCGTAGGTGCCGGGGGCCGCACCGGTGGCGGTGCCGCCCGGGGCGGCCTGGGTCACCCCGGTCCAGCCCCGGCCGTAGAAGCCGACGCCGAGCAGCAGCTTGCTGGCCGGCACGCCCTTGGACTTGAGCTTCTGGATCGCCGCGTCGGAGTTGAAGCCCTGCTGCGGAATCCCGGTGTACGAGGTGAGCGGCGAGTGCGGGGCGGTGGGGCCCTGGGCGTTGAACGCCCCGAAGTAGTCGTAGGTCATCGGCATCAGCCAGTTGAGGTTGCCCACCGCACCGGCGTAGTCGGTGGCGTCGATCTTGCCGCCGTTGCTGCCGTCGGCGGTGATAGCGGCGGTGACCAGGGCGGACGAGCCGAACTTGGCGCGCAGCGCGGAGATCACGTTCTTGAACGCGTTCGGGCCGCTGCTGTCGCAGCTCAGGCCGCAGGCGTTGGGGTACTCCCAGTCGACGTCGATGCCGTCGAAGACGTCCGCCCAGCGCGGGTCCTCGACCAGGTTGTAGCAGCTGTCGGCGAACGCGGCCGGATTCTGCGCGGCCTGGGTGAAGCCGCCCGACCAGGTCCAGCCGCCGAAGGACCAGATCACCTTCAGGTGCGGGTACATCTTCTTCAGCTTGCGCAGCTGGTTGAAGCTGCCGCGCAGCGGCTGGTCCCAGGTGTCGGCGACGCCGTCCACGCTGTCCGCCGCGGTGTACGCCTTGTCGTAGTCGGCGTAGCTGTCCCCGATCGTGCACCGGCCGCCGGTGGTGTTGCCGAAGGCGTACAGGATGTGGGTGAGCTTGGCGGCGGAGCCGCTGGTGGCGATGTTCTTGACGTGGTAGTTACGCCCGTAGACGCCCCATTCGGCGAAGTAGCCGACGACCTTCTTGCCCCCGCTGGGCGGCGGGGTGGTCGGCGGCGGGGTCGTCGGGGGCGGGGTGGTCGGCGGGGCCGTGGTGGGCGGGGCGGTCGTCGGCGGCTTCGTGGTGGTGGGCAGGGTGCCCCCGCCGCACGACGCGCCGTTGATCGTGCAGTTCAGCGGCGCCCGGTACGGCCCGGTGCCGTTGTAGCCCCAGCTGAAGCTGGCCCCCGGGGCGAGCGGTCCGGCCCAGCTCTTCTTCACGGCCACGTAGTGGTTGCCGCTGCTGGTGACGTCGGCGTCCCAGAAGCTGCTGATGGTCGTGCCGGCCGGCAGATCGAACTCGATACGCCAGGTGCTGACGCTGGCGCTGGACCCGTTGGCGACGGTGACCCGGCCCTCGTGGCCGGTCCCCCAGTCCTGGGCCGAGGCGAATGTCGCGGTAACGCTTCCGGCGCCGAACGCCGAGGTCACCGGTACCGCCGCCACGGTCAGCGCGACGACCGCGCCGGCCCAGAGGGCGCGGCGGAGGGATCTCTTCATGGGGCGCCTCCTCGAACAGTTAGGAAACTTTCCAAATTGATTGGGGAGACGCTACTCACACCGTCATCACTTCGTCAAGATGCGCATCCGTCGATTCCCCGGCCTGGTCGGCCGGGGTGGGGCGCACGGGCGCGTAACCTCGCGGCATGACCGTCTTCGACATCGAGATCGACGCCCTGACCGGCGGCCCCGTCGACCTGGCCGGCTACCGGGGTCGGGCGCTGCTGGTGGTGAACGTGGCCTCCCGCTGCGGGCTCACCCCGCAGTACGCCGGCCTCCAGGAACTGGCCACCGGGTACGCCGACCGGGGTCTGGTGGTGCTCGGGGTGCCGTGCAACCAGTTCGCCGGGCAGGAGCCCGGCACGGCGGCCGAGATCGGCGAGTTCTGCCAGGTCAACTACGGGGTCACCTTCCCGCTGACCGAGAAGGTCGACGTCAACGGTCCGGCCCGGCACCCGCTCTACACCGCGCTCGTCGACACCCCCGACGCCGACGGGCACACCGGGGACGTCCGGTGGAACTTCGAGAAGTTCCTGGTCGCCCCGGACGGCACGGTCGCCGCCCGGTTCGCGCCCACGGTCGCCCCGGACTCGGCCGAGCTGCGCGCCGCGATCGACAAGGTTCTGCCCGCCGGCCGGTGAGGATGCGGTGGCAGCGCCGACGACCGGAGACACCGGCGGCCGGGCCGCCGGCGGATCGATCGCCGACGGCCCGGCCGCTGGTGGCGGGTCAGCCCGCCGCGGAGCGGAAGACCGGGTAGTAGCCGCCGGACTGGCCGGCCGCCGTCGGGTGGTAGGAGACGCCGAGGTTGACGAAGTTCAGCGCGTGCAGCCACTTCTCGCCGTAGCTGCACAGCTGGTGTCCGACGAAGACGGACCGGACGTCGGCGAAGGTGAAGCCGGCCGAGGTGGCGGCGGTGCGGGTGAGGTCGTCCACCAGGTTGATGCCCTCGTTGATCTTCGCGCGGGAGGTCGCGGTGAGCCCCACGCAGACGGTGCCGAGCTGGTAGAAGACCGGGTAGCCGACGACCACCACCCGGGCCGACGGCGCGCGGGACCGGATCCCCCGGTAGACGGTGGCCAGCTTGCCGGGCAGCTCCGCGCGGGCCTTGTTCTCGGCGGCCTGTACGGCCGCGACACACTGGCTCTCCCCCTGGAGTACGCAGGTGGACATGATCGAGGTGAAGCCGACGTCGTTGCCGCCGATGGTGACGCTGACCAGGGTGGTGGACGAGGTCAGTGCGGAGAGCTGGTTGTTGACCACGTCCGTGGTGGTCGCCCCCGAGCAGGCCACCGACTTGTACGAGGCGGGCTTGACGTTGGTGTTGTACAGCGCCGGATAGGCGTTGGTGCTGCGCTGGCAGGCGCCGCTCTCGGAGGTGTAGCTGTCGGCGCCGACGCCGGAGGCGTACGAGTCACCGAGAGCCACGTACCGGTCGGAGGGGGCCGCCTGGGCGGGCACCGCCACACCGAGGGTCACGCCGATGGATGCCGCGAGACTCACGGCGAGGGACACGAGTCGGGATCTCCGCACGTCGCACTCCTGGGGGATGGAAGTGGTGGTGTGAGATAGATATCACTCGATGAAGTGTTTGGGAAGGACATCGACGCGGAACAGGGGTCCTGCGCCCCCGCACCGGCGCCCCCTGCGGACGACCGCCCGCCGCTACGCCGACGCCCGCGGTCCGCCCGTCGACGACCACTGCCCGGCCAGCACGGCCCACACCTCGACGTCGACCCGGCCCGCCGGACCCGGCACGACCTCGCGCAGGGTGCCCTCGTGCCGCATCCCGAGCCGACGGGCCACCGCCACGCTGCGGACGTTGCCGACGCTGGTCCGCCACTCGACCCGGTGGATGCCGCGCTCGCGGATCGCCCAGTCCACGATCCGGGTCGCCGCCCGGGTCACCAGACCCCGCCCCTCGGCGGCCGGCTCCAGCCAGCACCCCGCCTCGGCCACCCCCGACACCGGGTCGAAGGACACGAACATCACCCCACCGACCAGGGTGCCGTCGGCCCAGATCCCCCAGATGCCACCGGCGTCGGCCGCCCACTTCTCGGCGTACCGGCGCAGCACCCGGCGGGCCGACTCCAGGTCGGTGGCCACGAAGGACGCGCCGACCCAGGGGGCGATGTGCGCACGGGCACGGTCCAGGTGGGTCAGGAACTCCTCCGCGTGCCACGGCGAGAGCGGGCGCAGCTCGGCGGTGTCGGTCAGGGGGGACGCGAACACCGGTCAGCCCCGCCCGGTCGGCACCGGCAGGCTCAACCGCAACGTCGGCCCCGAGGTGGGCACGAACCCCAGGGACCGGTAGAGCGGTTCGCCCGGAACCGAGGCCCGCAGGTCGACCCGGCCGACCCCGCGCTGCCGGTACCAGTCCAGCAACGCCTCCAGGCAGGCCCGGGAAAACCCGCGTCGACGGTACGCCGGCTCGGTGACCACGTTGAAGACGTACCCGACCAGCCCGTCCGGGTTGTCGGGACCGCCGAGGCGCTGCTCGATGGTGCCGGTCGCGCAGGCCGCCAGGCCGCCCGTCCGGCGGGGGTCGTCGACGACGAAGACCGCCATCAGGTCGGCCGGTTCGGCCAACCGGTGGTGGAGCACCTCCCGGGCGGCCTGCTGCCAGGGGCCCGGCGCGGGAGCCATCCGGTCCATGTCGGCCAGCATCACCCCGCGCAGGCGGACGATCTCCCCGGCGTCGGCCACCACGGCCCGTCGAACGTTGATCACGAACGGACGGTACCGGATACTCCGCGGGGGCCACCGGCCGAGACACGCTGATCGGAAACGGTGGGATCCGCAGGTGCCCGGCTTGCCATCCAGTCCCGCTCACGGGACGCTGGGGGTCGGGACCGGTCCGACACACCACTTCGGAGGCGAGATGCCCCAGCTCCGTACCGCACCGCGCCGACTGTTGGCCGCCGCCGGCACCCTGCTGCTCGGGGCGGCGGTGGCCACCGCCGGTGCCGCGCCGGCCACCGCCGCGGCCGGTGACGTCGGTTACGTCCGGCTCGCCCACCTCTCCCCCGACACCCCGGCCGTGGACGTCTACCTCTCCGCCGCCGGCAACCCGACGCCGCAGGTCTTCCCCGCCGTCGGCTACGGCGTCGTCTCCCGCTACCTGCCCCTGGCCGCCGGCCGGTACGCGGTGGCGATGCGGCAGGCCGGCGCCCCGGCCAGCGAGCCGCCGGTGCTCACCACCGAGGTGGCCGTCGACGCGGGCCGGGCGTACACGGTGGCCGGGGTGGGTCGGTACGCCGACCTGGGCCTGCGGGTGCTCGCCGACGACCTCAGCGCCCCGGCGGCCGGGCGGGCGAAGGTGCGGATCGTCCAGGCCTCGGTACGCGCCCCGGTGGTCGACGTGACGGCCGACGGCGGCCCGACCATCGCCGACGCCGTCCGGTTCGCCACCACCACCGACTACCACCAGATGGAGCCGGGCCGCTGGCGGCTGCGCCTCGGCGGTGGCAGCGGGCCGACCACCGACGCCGAGGTGACCCTCACCGGTGGGCGGGTCTACTCGCTGCTGGTGCTCGACGGCAAGCGGGGCGGTCTCACCACCGAGCTGCGCGAGGACGCCCGCGACGGTGGGGTCGCGCCGGCCGGTGGGGTGCCGGCGGGGGCCGGCGGGCTGGTCGGCGGCGGGCTCGGGGCGTACCCGAAGGTGGTCGGCGGGCTGGCCGCAGGGGCCGTGCTGGTGGGCACGACGGTGCTGGTGCGGCGTCGGCGGCGGCCGGTCTGGTGACCAGACCCGGCTTCGCGATCCGGCGGCACCGCGCCCGACCGGCACCGGCTGCCCTGGTCGCCCTCGGGGCGGCGCTCTGCCTCGCCGCCGGCACCGGTGTCGGCCTGGCCGCCGACATCCGTTCCGGCCCCGCCGCCCATCCCGGCCCGGCGGACGACCCCGCCCGCTACCCCGGCTCCGCGCCCTCTCCCGGCCCCGCCGCCTACCCCGGCCCGGCGGACGGTGCCACCGTCGATTCCGGCCCGGCGGACGGTGCCGGCCCCGCCGCCGGCTCCGGGGACTGGCGGCCCGGCTGCACCGCCGGTTGCGCCACCGCAGCCGGCACCCTCCCCGGCGTGCCGACACCACCCACCCGGGTACGGGTGGCCCGGATCGGCGTCGACTCCACGCTCACCGCGCTCGGCCTGGACCGGGCCGGCACCCTGGTCCCGCCGGCCGACTTCACCCGGGCCGGCTGGTACGGCGGCGGGCCGGCACCGGGCGACCCCGGACCGGCGGTGATCGCCGGCCACCTGGACTCGCGGCGCGGCCCGGCCGTCTTCGCCCGCCTCGGCGAGCTGCGCCCCGGCGACCGGATCGAGGTGTGGCGCGGCGACCGCCGGGTGACGTTCCGGGTCACCGGCGCGCTGCGTACCCCCAAGGACGCCTTCCCCACCGCCACCGTGTACGGCCCGACGCCCGGCCCCGAGCTGCGACTGATCACCTGCGGCGGTGATTTCGACCGGCGGGTGCGGCACTACCGGGACAACGTGGTGGTCTTCGCGGTCGCCGACCCGCCGGCCGACCCCCTCCCCCGCTCCGCCGCCGGCTGACCCCTTCCCCGCCGCCGGCACTCCTTTCCCCACTCCGCCGCCGGCCGATCCCTTCCCCCGCTCCGCCGCCGGCTGACCCCGGACCGGTCGGCTAGGCTCCGGCAGTGCGACTGACCAGCCTGGAGGACGTTCTGGCCGCCGAGCGTCGGCTGGCCGGACGGATCGTCCGGACCCCTCTGCTGCCCTGTCCACAGCTCGGCGACGAGTACGGGCTCGACATCGCGGTGAAGGCGGAGAACCTCCAGCACACCGGGAGCTTCAAGGTCCGGGGCGCACTGAACGCGCTGCTCGCCCTGGCCGAGCGGCAGGCGGTCCCCGCCGGGCTGACCGCCTTCTCCGCCGGCAACCACGCCATGGCGGTGGCCTTCGCCGGTCGCACCTTCGGTCTACCCACCGTCGTCTGCATGCCCCCGAACGCGGTACCCACCAAGATCGAGGCGGTCCGCCGCTGGGGCGGTGAGGTGGTGCTCACCGACGACCTGCTCGCCACCTGCGAGCAGATCACCGCCGAGCGCGGCTACCACCTCCTGCCGCCGTTCGACGACCCGGACGTCATCGCCGGCCAGGCCACCCTGGGGCGGGAACTGCTGGCCGACGGCCCGCCGCCGGACCTGGTGCTGGTCCCGGTCGGTGGGGGCGGACTGATCAGCGGGGTGGCCACCGCCGTCCGGGCGGCCGTCCCGACGGCCCGGATCGTCGGCGTCGAGCCGGCCACCGCCAACGTCGTCGGGTACGCGTTGCGCGGCAACGGCGCCACCCCCGCGACCCGACCGGTCTCGATGGCCGACGGACTGGCCGCCCCGTTCGCCGGCCGACTCACCCTGGCCCACGTCCGGGAACTGGTGGACGACCTGGTCGAGGTCACCGAGGCGGACATCCGGACCGCCTGGTGGGACCTGATGGCGGCCACCCGACTGCTGCTCGAACCGGCGTCGGCGGTCACCCTCGCCGCGCTGCGCACCGGGCGGGTGGAGGTCGCTCCAGGCACCCGGACCATCCTGGTGCTCAGTGGCGGCAACGTCTCCCCCACCATGCTGGCCACCCTGCCCTGACCCTCTCCCGTCCCCCGGGCTCGGCCCCGCTCCGACGGACCCACCGACCCAGCTCGGGCGCATCCACCAGCCCAGCTCCGGCGCGGCCCGGAAGGCTCCGCCCCGCCCCAGCGCGCCCTGGCCCGACTACCGGTGCCCCCCGGCCCGACCCGCCCCCGAGTATCGCCCGACCAGCTCCCACACGACCCGGCCTCACCACCCCCGGCCCCGGCTGGCTCCGACGCGGCCCGCCCTGACTCCGAGCGTCGCGCGATCTTGGAGTTCTGGTGCCAGCTTCACGGGATTATGACCCGTTCTGCGTCCACCACAACTCCATGATCGACACGGTGGGGGGTGGGGGGCGGGCGGAGGAGGTGGGGTGGGTGGGGTTAGCGGATGGGGCGGCGGCCGGCGAAGCCGCACTCGACGCGGTGGTACCAGCGCACGTCGGGGTCGCCCTCCAGCCAGCACCAGAGCACCGCCCGGCCCTCGTGTTCGCCGGGGAAGTCGAGCAGCACCGGGGCGATCCCCTTGACCTGGATGTCGTGCGAGTTCAGGTCCTCCAGCACGCCGTGCAGCCGGGCCTCCAGGGCCTTGACCTCGGCCCGGCCGCCCAGCGCCGACATTCCACCGCCGGCCAGGTCGGCCCGCAGCTCGGCCAGGTCGGCCCGGATGCCGATCAACTCGTCGATGCGGGGGTGCAGGGTGGCGACCAGGTACCGCGCCTGGGCGAGAGTGAACACCGGGCCAGTATGGGGCACCCGCGCGATCCGTACCGACCCGTCCGCCGGCTTCGGTCGGCCCGGTGGACCGATGCCGGCCCCCTGCCGCATGCGCCGCACAGCGTGCGCTGCCTGGCTGTGTGACCGAGTCGTCGCCTGACCGCGTGGTCGGGCCGCCGGATGGCCGGGCTGTCGAGTAGCCGTGTCGCCTTGTCGTCAGCGGAGTTGCCCGCGTCGCTGTCGGTGCCGACCGGCCGCCGGGTGCGGGCGGTGGGCGGCCGGCACCGACAGTCCATAAAGGTCTTAGGGTGATCCGGCCGGCGGGTGCGGGCGAGGTGACCGGTGACTCAGGATCTTGGAGCGCGGCTCCCCGCGCCCCGCGCTCCGACGCCCGTACCCGTCGGAGGCGTCCGCACGACCGAACCAGGAGTCCCCATCGTGATCAACAAGTACCCCGGCACCTGTGGCACCTGCCGAGGCCGGGTGGAGGCCGGGGCCGGACAGGCGCTCAAGCTCGGCGCCGGCTGGACCACGTACCACGACGACTGCGCGCCGGTGGAGACGGCGCCGCCGCCGGGTACCCACCGTGGGTGGCACCACCTGCCGGTGGTGGGCTTCGACATCGAGACCACCGGCAACGAGCCGTTGGACGCCCGGATCGTCTCCGCCGCGCTGGTGTACTCCGACGGTACGACCAGGCGGTGGCTGGTGAACCCGGGGGTGCCGATCCCGCCCCGCACCACCGAGATCCACGGCATCACCGACGAGATGGTGCGCAGCGACGGAAGGCCGGCCAGTGAGGCGCTGGCCGAGCTGGGCACGGCCGTCGGGAAGGTGATCGCCGACGGCACGCCGCTCGTCGCCTTCTGCGCCCACTTCGACGTCACGACGTTGCACGCCGAGCTGGCCCGGCACGCCCTGCCGTCGCTGGACTGGGACCGCGCGGTCATCATCGACCCCTCGATCCTGCACCAGGAGGTCGAACCCCACCGGTTCGTCGGCCGGCAACTCGGTGAGCTGTGCAGGTACTACGAAGTGACCCTCGGCTCCGCCCACGACGCCACGAGCGACGCCCGCGCCGCCGTCGGGATGGCGCTGTCGATCGCGGCCCGGCACGAGCGGATCGCCCGGATGCTCCCCGACGACCTCCACCGGGCGCAGGTCACCTGGTACGCCGCACAGAAGCGCAAGCTCCAGGCGTACTTCGACCGGCAGGGCCGCGACGAGCGGGTCAGCCTGGAGTGGCCGCTGGAGACCAGGCGACGCGGATAGCACGGTGGTCGGCCTGGAAACCCGACGGGCCGCTCAGGCAACAGGCCCGGTCGGCAGGTGGATGCGGTCGGCCGGCACCCCGGCGGCGAGCAGCCGCAGCCGTGACCCGGCCAGCATCGGCGGCGGCCCACACAGGTGGACCTCCTGACCGGGCCGGTAATGGTCCAGCGCGACGGTCAACGCGTCGCCGCGCTCCCCCGCCCCGGCCAACGGGTCGTGCGAGAACGCCGGCACCAGGGTCAGCCAGTCGTGGGCGCACTGGAGCTTGTCGAGACTGATCGCGTCGTAGAGGTCGGTGAAGGTGCGTGCGCCGACAACCAGGGTCACCCGCCGCCCGGCCGGCGCTGCGGCGACCTGCTCGACGAGGGCGCGCAGCGGCGCGAGGCCGGTGCCCCCGGCCACCAGCAGCAGGTCCGCCCGCGAGGCGGGGTCGAGGCCCAGCCCGACGTCGTGCGGCGGGCCCAGCCAGAGCGGGTCGCCGGGGCGTACCGCGTGGACCAGGGCGCGGGATACTGCGCCGACCGCCCGGACGTGCAGTTCGACGGTGCCGTCGGGGCGCGGGGCGTTGGCCGGCGAGTACCAGCGCCACCGGCCGGGCCAGCGCGGGGTGCAGACCGGCACCGCCTGGCCGGGGCGGAACGGCAGGCGTCGCCACGGGCGTACGGTCAGAATGGCGACGCCGTCGGCGGGCCGGTCGTGGTCGATCACCTCGGCCGGCCACCAGGCCGGGCCACCACCGGCCCGCGCCACGGCGGGGGTCACCGCCGCCGACGCCCGCCGGGCGGCCACAGCCCAGGCCGCCGCCAGCTCCGGCGTCCCGGGCGCGTGCCGGGCGACGGTGGCGGTCAGCGCGGCCTCGACGGCCGCCTGGTGCGGCAGCAGCCGGTGGCGGCGGTAGGCGTGGCCGAGCACGGCCAGCAGCGCCGCCCGGCCGGCCGGGTCGTCGCCGCCGCTGGCGAGCCGCCCCAGCGCGGCGAGGAACACGGCCGCCTCCCGCTCCGGCAACCGCCCCGGGCAGCGCTCCTCGACCGCGCACCAGAAGTCGTCGGCCGCCGCGCGGGCGTACCGCAGGGTGGTGGACCACGAGGTGGCCAGGTTGGTGGACCACGAGGTGGCCAGGGTGGTGGACCACGCGCCGGCCTCGTCGGCGAAGGCCCGCCGGGCCGCGTCCACCGCGCCGGCCGGCACGTCCAGCGCCCACAGCACCCCGGCCAGGTAGTCGACCACCCGCCGGTGCTGCTCCTCGGTCAGGCCCAGGCCGCGCCACGCCCCGACCGCCGGCCGGGCGATGTCCCCCGCCGGCCCGCCGAGCGCCACCGTGAGGATCAGCGCCAGGTGCCCGGCGAGCCGGACCCGATCAACCCCGATGAGGTACGACGCCAGCTCGGCGTCCGCCGCCACCAGCCACAGCCACCGGGCCACCGCGTCGCGCACCCCCGCCGACCCGAGCGCTTCCAAGGGGTACGGCCCGAGCCCGGTCACGCCCGAATCCAGGTGAAGTCGTCAAGCACCGCCGCCATGGCACGCCCTTCCGTCGAGATCGCGAAGTGGAACGGCACCGGGGCGGGCGGGGCGGCGCAGACGCGATGGGGGCCGCGCCCCGCCGGAACCCAGCACCCGCCCCGGGCCATGCCGACAGATTCGCGGCACGCGAGGGCTACGGGTATGACTGCCGACAGGTGACCGATATGCACGTCGCCGAAAAGCATGATCCTTCGATATGCACACGGCGTATACCAGGTGCTCACACAGCGAGTTAGATGGATAGGCTCAGCGCAGCCCATGATGGACGGAGAGGCCGGACCATGGCGAAATCGCCGGGACGTGACGCAAACTGCCCCCGCTGCGGCGGGAGGCTCGCCCTCGACAACACCAGTGGGCGCTGTGGCCCCTGCCAGGCGGCCGAACGGAACCGCGTTGCCTCACCGCCTGCCCTGCCCGCCTCCTTCTGGGACGATGGCCCCATCCGGCAAGCGCTGGCCGAACGTCACTTGGGGCGGGCCATCCGGGCCTATCGATGCCACCCGTACCATGGTCGTCACCCACTGCCGCAGGAGACGGTGGCCCGCTGGCTCGGCCTCTCGCAGGCCCAGCTCAGTCGGATCGAGAACGGGCCGGCGGTCGTCCACCTCGACCGCCTCGCGCACTGGGCACATCTCCTACAGGTCCCCGCTGCCCTGCTGTGGTTCGCGTTGCCCACTGATCATGGGAACGGCAGGTCCACCGGCATGCACGGCATGAGCAAGTCCAGCCTCAGATCAACGAGGAGCACCTGTGAGATCAACGTCAACGCGGCCTCGGCCGGCACCAGAATCCGCCAACAGCAGCCATCCAGGGACGAGCACCTGCACTTCGTACAGTCACTCCGACAGGCCGATCGCCGAGTAGGCGGAGGCCATCTGTACGCCGCTGTGACGGCTTACCTCGCGGGACGGATCGCCGAGCCGGCACCCTGCGGGACCACCGCACCAGAAAGGTCGGCAATCGCTGCCGCTGCCTCGCTCAACGAGATGGCCGGGTGGATGGCACACGACTCCGGTGCCGCAGGGCCAGCCCGCCGACACCTCGGCGAAGCCCTCACCCTGGCTGAGAGAAGCGATGACCACCAGCTCATAGCGCAGGTGCAGGCAGGGTTGAGTCATGTCGCCAGCCACGGCGGCGATGCGCACGAGGCGCTGTTGCACGCCCAGAACGGGCTCGAACGTCTTCGGCAGGCTCCGTCGAATGGTCGACTCCAAGCACGGCTCTTGGCCATGCAGGCACGTGCTTTCGCCATCGCCGGCCAGCCGGTCGAAGCCACCCGAGCGCTCTGCGAGGCGGAGGCGTCGTTGCACAGGCCGATCGTGGCCACATCGGAATGGTTGAGCCCTTTCGACATGACTTCGTTCGCCATCGAGGCCGCGCGCTGCCTCCTTCGCGTCGGTGATCTGTCCGAGTCCCAGCGCCGGCTTCAGGCCGCGCTGGCGCTCAGCCCGGCCGATCGGGTCAGAAGCCGCGCGCTGGCTCAGCTCATGCTGGTCACGGTTCTGCTCGGCAGGGGTCAGGTCGAGGAAGCATGCGCAGCAACCCATGTGGTCCTGGACGAGGTCGTGAGCCTCGGCTCCGGCGTCATCATCGATCAACTGCGGCACGCTTCGGTACTCTTCGGGTCGCACGCAAAGGCATGCACCGAGGTCCCGCCGCTCCTCGACCGTCTCCACGACACGATCCGCGAGCGATCATGGCTCGGCACGGTGGGTGCGCTACAGGCAGGAGCAGTCGGTGACGGACAACTCGGATGATCGCCCACTGTACGAGCGGGATCCGGTCGCGTGGCAGGCATACCTCGCGGAGGGGAACGCGAAGCAGGCCCGCAAGCGGGTCGGTGCAGACGTCCTCATCAGGGACGAGCAGGGCAATGTGCTACTCGTTAATCCCCGGTACAAGCCAGACTGGGATATTCCTGGCGGCATGGTGGAGGCCAACGAGGCTCCACATCAGGCTGCCGAACGCGAAGTGCAGGAAGAGCTGAGCATCTACCTACAAGTAGGGCGACTTCTGGTCGTCGACTGGGTGGCACCGCACGGCCCCTGGGACGACAGCCTGATGCTCATCTTCGACGGCGGAATTCTTGATGGCGACAGAGTATCGGCAATCCGGTTAGCGGAAAGCGAACTACTAGCGCACTCGTTCAGCTCTGCCGATTCCGCGAAAGCACTGCTCCGACCCTATGTCTGGAGCAGACTTAAGCATGCCATCGCCGCCGCCACTACAGAAAACTGCTACTACCTCCTCAATGGGGTAGCGACAGCTCAATAACAAATGCAGATTCCACGACCTGGATCACGTAGCCGCTGCTAGCAAAGAAGAAGTATCCTCAGCTACGGCAACGGCTCGTAATAGAAATCTACTCCAAAAAGCCCACCAGAGCCTGCCATATCCAGAACGACTTCATCCGTCGGGAACACCAATAGATATGACGGCGGATCCGCCGGAACCTGACACCTTGGCCAACCAACAAATGCTGTCGGAATGGGCGACCTCAAAAGGCTGAGCTCGCGGCGCACTCCAAGGATCGACCTCAGCATACTTTTTTGAAACCCCCGACAAGCACAAATACACCGGCTCGTCGACCTCCGCTGCCCAGCCGACCTACGGCCGGTCAGTCGGCCTGGGCGGCGAGTTCGCGGGCGCGGTCGCGGGCGGCTTCCAGCGCCGCCAGCAGCGCCGCGCGCACCCCGTGCTTCTCCAGCTCGCGGACGGCGGAGATGGTGGTGCCGGCCGGGGAGGTGACGGCCTCGCGGAGCTTGACCGGGTGTTCGCCGGAGTCGCGCAGCATCATGGCCGAGCCGATCGCGGTCTGCACGATCAGCTCGTGCGCCACCTGCCGGGGCAGGCCGAGCAAAATGCCCGCGTCGATCATGGCCTCGACCAGCAGGTAGAAGTAGGCCGGACCGGAGCCGGAGAGCGCGGTGACCGCGTCCTGCTGCGACTCGGGCACCCGCAGGGTCGCGCCGAGCGGGGCGAACATCTCCTCGGCCAGGGCCAGGTGTTCGCCGGTGGCGTGCGCGCCCGCCGAGATGGCGCTCATCGCCTGGTCGACCAGGGCCGGGGTGTTGGTCATCACCCGCACCACCGGGGTGCCCTCGGGCAGCCGGCGGCTGAAGAAGCTGGTGGGTAGCCCGGCGCAGAGCGAGACGACCAGCTTGTCGGCCGGCACCTTGGGGCCGATCTCGTCCAGCAGGGCACCCGCGTCCTGGGGTTTCACGGCGACCGCCAGCACCGCGGCCTCGTCGACCGCGGTCAGGTTGTCGACCACCCGTACGCCGTACCGGATGGCCAGTTCCTCGGCCCGCACGGGTCGGCGGGCGGTGGCCAGCAGCCGCTGCGCCGGCCAGCCGGACCGGAGCAGCCCGGAGAGCACCAGCTCGCCGATCTTTCCCGCCCCGATCACCGCGACGGTGTGCCTCGCCGACCCCATTGTCACCCTTCCGTCCCGTTCGCGATGGTCCCGCGTTCCGTGCCCCCGTCGACGGCGCGACGGGGGCACGGAACGGACGGGTCAGCTACCGAAGAAGACCTCGGCCTCGTCGTAACGCTCGATCGGGACGGTCTTCAGCTCGCGGGTGGCCTCGGCCAGCGGCACCCGGACGATGTCGGTGCTCTGCATCGCGACCATCTTGCCCCAGTCGCCCTCGTGGGCGGCGTCGATGGCCTGGAGGCCGAGCCGGGTGGCGAGCACCCGGTCGAACGCGGTCGGGGTGCCACCGCGCTGGATGTGCCCGAGCACGACGGTGCGGGCCTCCTTGCCGGTCTTCGCCTCCAGCTGCTCGGCGAGCCACTGGCCGATGCCGCCGAGGCGGACGTGCCCGAAGGCGTCCAGCTCCTGGTTGTGCAGGACCATCTGGCCGTCGAGCGGCTGGGCGCCCTCGGCGACCACGACGATCGGGGCGTACTGGTGCTGGAAGCGCTTCTCGACGTAGCCGGCGACCTGGTCGACGTCGAACTTGCGCTCGGGCAGCAGGATCACGTTGGCGCCGCCGGCGAGGCCGGCGTGCAGGGCGATCCAGCCGGCGTGCCGGCCCATCACCTCGACGACAAGGGTGCGGTGGTGGCTCTCCGCGGTGGTGTGCAGCCGGTCGATCGCCTCCATGGCGATGTTGACGGCGGTGTCGAAGCCGAAGGTGTAGTCGGTCGCGCCCAGGTCGTTGTCGATCGTCTTCGGCACGCCGACCACGTTGACGCCCAGCTCGTGGAGCTTGGTGGCGACACCCAGGGTGTCCTCGCCACCGATGGCGACCAGCGCGTCGACGCCCTGCGCGGCGAGGTTCTCCTTGATCCGCTCCACGCCGTTCTCGATCTTGAACGGGTTGGTGCGGGACGAGCCGAGGATGGTGCCGCCGCGCGGCAGGATGCCCCGCACCTCGGGGATGCCGAGCGGCTTGGACAGGCCCTCCAGCGGACCCTTCCACCCGTCCCGGAAACCTACGAACTCGTGACCGTAAGTAGCGACACCCTTACGGACGACCGCCCGGATGACCGCGTTGAGACCTGGGCAGTCGCCGCCGCCGGTGAGCACGCCGATACGCATGATCTGCTCATCCTCCTGGAACGTCAGGTGAAGCCCGGATAAGCCCCAGGATATGTGTCAGCTCAGACCATCGGCACCGTTGCCGGCCCGGGGCGGGCCGTCACTGCGCACTGTAGTCGGCGTAGGTGTACGCCGACACCGCGCCCCGACCGGTTCCGACCCCACCCCGGCTACCGGTCAGTAGCTGACCTCGTGGTTCTCCCCCACCGCCGGCGGCTTCCCGGTCACCGCCGCCTTGGCGAAGCCGAGCAGGTTGACCACCGTGCCACCGGGCGAGTCCCAGTACTCGGCCGAGCTGGCGTGCACCTTGATCAGGGTCAGTCCGGGGGTGTCCAGCCCGTCGGGGAACCAGGCGCGGAACACCGGGTTCCACAGCTGCTCGGCCCGGGACCGGTCGTACGCCTCCTGCGCCGTGCCGGAGACCGAGACCCAGGCGTGGTGCCGCTGGTCGGAGAAGGCGACGTTGACCTCCGGGTTGACCCGGAGCTGGCGCAGCTTGGCCGAGTCGGCGTAGGCGAAGAACCACAGGTCACCGTCGAACTCGGCGGCCTGGAGCGCCATCGGTCGACTGAGCAGCCGGCCGTCCACCCCGATCGTGGTCAACATGCAGATCCGGGCGTCCCGGATCAGCTCGGTCACCCGCCGCCGGGCGTCGGTGATGGTGGTCGCGTCGTCGGCCATGGCGCACTCCCTCGGATCGGCTCGCCGAACCGGTGCCCCGGACCACGCGGGTCAAACCTGCCGGTTGTCACCGGCTGTCATCGCCTGCCAGCGGGCCAGGTTGTGCCGGGCGTCGACCAGGGCGTCGTGCCGGTCGGCCGCCGCGTCGGGCAGCCGGGGACGACCCCGGTCGTCCCAGAGCTGCCGCAGCTCCTTGGTGAACCGGGGGATCTCCCGGGGCAGGGCCGGCATCGCCCCCCAGAGCTGGGCCAGCACCACGTGGTCGTAGGCGGCGTACCAGGCCCACAGCTCCAGCTGCTCGCCCGGCCGGTCCCGGACCGGCTCCAGCAGGAACTCGTACAGGTCGTCGCGGATCCGGCTCCGGGAGCGCCAGGCGCGGTCCGCCGGCGAGGGGAGCTTGTCCAGCACGTGACGACGGACCCAGGGCACGGCACGGGAGTCGTCGAACTCGGTGGAGACCGCGTAGAACTCGCGGCCGTACTCGTCGACGACACCGATCGACACGAGGTCGACGCTCCGGCCGTCCTCGATGAATTCGCAGTCGTAGAAGTAGCGGTAGACCATCGTCGTCCATCCTCGCCCACCGCCGGTGGCCGCGCCCGGGCGGGGGGTGGCCGTCCCGTAACCGCGCGGCGGGCCGAGCCGGGCGGGCCGACCGTCACCGCCGTACGCTGCGGCTCGGGAGTGTCACGGAAAGGTCTACGGGGGTGTACAGCAAGCGACTGGGCCGTCATGATCTGATGTGTACCGCTACCGGACGCCGAACCGGTGTCAGTTCACCTCGACAGGGCCGTCAGGGTTCACCCGGTGAGCGAAGTTGTGGTCCGTGACCGGGGAGGGGTGGGGCCGTGGAGATGCGCCTGCCGGAGCCGGGGGACGCCCTCACCGGGGTGGAGATGTTCGCGGGATTGGAGCCGGAGGTCCGCCAGCGGGTGATCGCTGCGGCCGTGCCGCGCACCTACCGCAAGGGCCAACTCCTCTTCGTCGAGAACGATCCCGGCGAGTCGCTGATCGTGTTGCGCCGCGGCGCGGTGGCGGTGTTCCGCACCGCGCCCACCGGGGAACGCGCCGTACTGTCGGTCATCCGACCACCCGACGTGCTGGGTGAGGTCTCCCTGCTGGACGCCTCGACCCGCTCGGCCTCGGCCGAGGCGATCGAGGACTGCGCCGCGCTCGCGCTGTCCCGGCCGGCCTTCATGGAGCTGGTCCACTCCAACCCGCGCATCCTGGACGCGGTGATGCGGTCGCTGGGTGGGCTGATCCGACGGCTCACCGAGCAGAACGCCGACCACGTCTTCCTCGACCTGCCCGGTCGGGTGGCCAAGACGCTGGTCCGGCTGGCCGGCGAGAGCCAGGCACCGATGATCACCATCGAGCTGAACCAGAGCCAGCTCGCCGAGATGGCCGGTGGTTCCCGGCAGAGCGTCAACCAGGCCATCGGCTCCTTCGCCAGCCGGGGCTGGCTGCGTACCGAGGGTCGCCGGATCGTGGTCACCGACGTGGCCGCGCTGCGTCGACGGGCCGGCATGACCGACCGCTGACCGGACCCGGCCACGGGTGGCCCGGCCACGGGTGGCCCGGCCACGGGTGGCCCGGCCACGGGTGGCCCGGCCACGGGTGGCCCGGCCACGGGTGGCCCGGCCACGGGTGGCCCGGCCACGGGTGGCCCGGCCACGGGTGGCCCGGCCACGGGTGGCCCGGCCACGACGACACGGACAGCGTGGCCGGCGGACCGAAGGGTCCACCGGCCACGCCGTACGGTCACTCTCCGCTGTCGTCCGCGGGCGGGGCGCTCGGTCCCGGCCCGATGTTCTCCGGGGGTGTGGTCGGCCCGGGGCCGATCTTCTGTGGCTTGGACGTCGAACCCGTGGTCGTGCCGGCGTCCGAGGTGGTCCGACTGTCGGGATTCTCCACCATGCCCTGTTCCTCCATCCTGGCCAGAGTGACCGCGTCGACGTCTACCGTCTCCCCCGGGGACCGGACGGTGCCGTCCGGATCGGTCCAGTAGGCGGACAAGCGCACCTGCACGGCACTCTCCTGACAGTGAGTTTTCCTCGTGAGGAACACTAGTGGCGGCCGCCCGGCCGCAGTGCCCAGCCACAGGTCGGGTACCCGACTGGCCGTCATTGCGGGATAATGGGATCTCCTCACGTACGGAGTTCGTCATCGACCTCAAGTGTGGACACTGCTCCCGGACGGCGGGACCGGACGACCGTTTCTGCGGCGGCTGCGGACAGGCGCTGACGCTCGGCTGTGCCTCCTGCGGGCACGCCAACACCCCCGAGGCCAACTTCTGCACCGACTGCGGGCAGCCGCTGCACGACCACGCGGTCACCGTGCAGGAGGACCGCCGCCAGGTCAGCGTGCTCTTCATCGACATCGTCGACTTCACCACCTACGCCGAACGGGCCGACCCGGAGCAGGCGCGCAGCCTCCAGCAGGCCTACTTCGCCACCGTCCGCAAGCTGGTCCACCAGTACGGCGGGGTGGTGGAGAAGTACATCGGGGACGCGGTGATGGCCCTCTTCGGTGCGCCGGTCGCCACCGACAACGACGCGCTACGCTGCGTACGGGCCGGTCTGGAGCTGCAACGCAGCCTGGCCCGGCAGGCCGCCGGACCGCAGCCGCCGCTGGGTTTCCGGGTCGGCGTGGCCACCGGTGAGGCGCTGGTGGACCTCTCCGCCACCCGCGACGGCGGGCAGGCCTTCGTCACCGGCGACGTGGTGAACACCGCCTCCCGGTTGCAGGCGCTCGCCCCGACCGGCGGGGTGGTCGTCGACGAGAGCACCTGGTCGGCCACCCGGCACGAGTTGGAGTACGTCGACCAGCCGTCGGTCACCCTGAAGGGACGCACGGCCGTCAGCCGGATCTGGCTGGCCGTCCGGGCCCGACCGCGCACCGACCCGCAGGCCACCGAGCTGACCCCGATGGTCGACCGGGAACACGAGCGGGGCCTGCTGGTCAGCGCCCTGCACCGTACGGTCAACGAGCGCACCTCCCAGCTGGTGACCGTCTTCGGCCCCGCCGGGGTGGGCAAGAGCCGGCTGCTGCGCGAGTTGTCCCGGCACGCCGCCAACCTGCCCGGCCACCGGGTCACCTGGCTGGTCGGGCAGTGCCCGCCGTTCGGCGAGAACGTCACGTACGCCGCGCTGGCGGACATCGTCAAGGCCTGGCTGGGGGCACCGGACACCGACGACCCGGAGCCGCTGCGCGACCGGCTGCGCCAGCGCCTCGACCAGCTCGGCGATCCGCCCGACCTCAGGTTGGCCGACGCGCTCGGACCGCTGCTGGGGGTCTCCGCGGGGCGGCTCAACCCGGGCGAGACCGGGGCCGCCTGGCGACGATTCCTGCTCGCCCTCGCCGGGCAGGGTCCGACCGTCCTGGTCTTCGAGGACATGCACTGGGCCGACCAGGCGATGCTCACCTTCGTCGAGCAGCTCGGCGCGGCGGCCCGGGGCGTACCGCTGCTGGTGGTGGCGACCGCGCGGCCGGAACTGCGGGAGCGGCAGCCGGCGTGGACCGGCATGATCAGCGGCGCGATGTCCATCTCGGTGCCGCCGATGCACGACGCGGACATCGACACCCTGTACTCCCTGCTGCTCGGCCAGGCCGCGTTGCCGGCGGCGGCCCGTATGCCGCTGATCGAGTTCGCCGACGGCAATCCGCTGTACGCCCAGGAGTACGCCCGGATGCTGATGGACGGCGGGCTGCTGGACCCGACCGCCCGGTTCGACCCGGCCGGCACCTCCGACATGCCGCGCACGGTCCAGGCGGTCATCGCCAACCGGCTCGACCTGCTCGACCCGGCCGACCGGGCGGTACTCCAGGCCGCCGCCGTGGTCGGGATGCAGTTCTGGCCGGCGCCGGTGGCGACCGCCGTGGGTCGTACGGTCGGGTGGGTCAAGCGGGCGCTGGACCGGTTGCAGCGCCGGGACATGGTCTTCGAGCTGCCCACGTCCACGATGACCGGCCAGCCGGAGTACCGGTTCCGGCACATCCTGGTCCGCGACGTGTGTTACCAACGGCTGCCCCGGGCGGAACGGGTGCTGCGGCACCAGCGCACGGCCGACTGGCTGGCCCAGCGCGCCGACGCCGGGCAGCAGGACCTGGCCGAGACACTGGCCAACCACCGTTGGGCCGCCCACGAGATCGCCCGGACCGTCGGGCTGGACCCGACCCCGTACGCGACGGCGGCCCGGACCGCGTTGCACCGGGCCGCCCGCCGGGCCAACGCGCTGCACGCCCTGGACAACGCGGCGACGCTGGTCGACCGGGCGCTCGCGATCGGCGGGGAACCCGACCCGGGGCTGGAGCTGTTCGCCGCCCAGCTCGCCCTGTTCCGCGACGGGGACGCGTTCCTGGTCGACGGTGGCCCGCAGACGTTGACCGGGCTGGTCGACCGGTTGACCGCCGCCGGGGACCGTGCCGGCGCGGCCCGCGCCTGGACCCTGCTCGCCACGGCCGCCTGGAGCCGGGCCGACCGGGCCGAGACGCTGCGCTGCCTGGACCGGGCCAACGAGATCTACGCCGAGCTGCCGGAGTCCGAGGACAAGGCGGAGGCGTTGTTGGAACTGGCCCGGGTCCGGATGCTCAACTTCGAGACCGAGCCGGCCTGCGCGGCGGCCCTCTCGGCGGCCGGGCTGGCCGAGCGGCTGGTGCTTCCCGAGGTACGGGCCAACGCCCGGATCACCCTGGCGGTGGCCCGCTATCTGGCCGGCGAGCAGCAGGCGTACGCGGAGCTGAGCGAGGTGGCCGAAGACTGCCGGACCGGCCGGCTGGCCTGTCGGGGGCGGGCGGTGCAGAACCTCGCCTGGGCGGCCCAGGAGGAGGGCGACCTGGCCCGGTCGGCCCGGCTGGTCGACGAACAGCGCTCGCTGGACCTGGCCGGCGGGCACGGCGTGGCGACCAGTTTCGCCGACCAGTGGGCGCGGGCGTACTACGCCGGCGACTGGGTGGCGGCGCTGGAGATGGCCGCCGAGTCGACCCGGCGGCCGACCGCCGAGTGGGACCTGCACATCGTGGCGATCTCGGGGTGGATGCGGGCGCTGAGCGCCGGGGGCCGGCCGGCCGGCGGGGTGTCCCGACCCGCGCCGGGCGATGCCGGTCCGGCCGACGGGGCGACCGACGCCGGGACGGGCAACGGCGGGGTGGGCGACGGCGGCCCGGCCGACGACGGGACGGGCGACGACGGGACGGGCGACGACGGGACGGGCGGTCCCGACCTGGTGGCCAAGGCCCTGGTCGCCGCGCGACGCAGTGGTTTCCACCGGGTGCTGCGTTCGACGCTGGCGCACGCCGCGCTCTGCCGGGCCGTCGGGGGCCGGCCCGACGAGGCGATGCGGCTGCTGGTGGAACTGGCCGAGGACTGGAGGCGGACCCGGATGATCCCGTTCGCCGAGTGGGTGCCGGCGGTGGGTCACGTCGCCGCGGTGCTCGGCCCGGACGCCGCCCGGCTGGTCCACGACCTGCTCGACCGGTCCGCCCGGATGACCCCCTGGGCGGTGGCCGCCGGACAGGTCGCCGAGGCCACCCTGGCGACGGCCGCCGGGGACGCCCACCGGGCCGCCCGGTTGTTGGCGACGGCGGCGGACAGCTACGCCCGGATGACCGACACCACCGACCACGTGCTGACCACCGCGCTGTCGGTTCCGGCGCTGGCCGTCGCCGATCCGGCCCGGGCGGCGGTCGCCCTCGACCGGGTACGCGACTTCGCCGACCGCTCCGGCATGCCCGGCCTGCTCCGGCTGGCAGCCCCCGCGACGGCCGCCCGACGCTGACCCGTCGTCCCCCGACACCCACCGGTCCTTCCCGCCGTCGGTCGCCCGACGCCGACCCGCCCTCGCCCGCCGATCCGGTGGGGCGGTCACCCGACGGGCGGTGGTCATCAACGGGGACAGGTCGGTCGGGGAGACCTCAGGTGAAGTATTCCGGATTCGCGCCGAATGTGACTTCTTGCGGACACCGTTCGGGGACGCCCCGGGCGGCACCGCCGAAGTCCCCCGCCACCCGGGGTCGCCGACCCGCCGACCGGCCGGTGGTCCGCCCGGGGCATCGCGGCCAGGGGTCGCGCCCCGGGCGGTGGACCGACGATCAGCTACACCACCAGCCGGTACGGCACCCGTCTCCGCGCGCCCACCGGACCGACGGCCGCTCGGCAGGCCGTCCCGGCAGGGCGGGCGGGACCGCCACCGGGCCGTCCCGGGGCGGCCCGACGGGGGCGCCCGCCGAGCCGGGGAGCGACGAACCACGAGCGGCACGCCACAACGCACTCCCGGAACCGGGTGCCGACGTGTCACGATTCAGGGCACGGCGTACGGGGCGCCGACACGACCGCACCGCGAGGTGCGCGGAGGAGGATGTCCGGTGTCAGCGGGTGGCGCCCGCCGGGGACGGCGGGACAACGGGCTCGACGCGAGCGAGTACGCCGTCGCGGGCGACGTCGATCCGCGCGTCGGTGAGCACCTGCTCGACGTGCTCGCCGCGGGCGGGATCGCCGCCTACCTCCAGCCCTCCGCCGACCTCAACCCGATCACCCGGACGACCACCGTGCCGTCCCGGCCGGTCGACCGGCTCTACGTGGACCGCTCGCACCTGACCACCGCCCGCGACTACCTCACCCAGCTCGCCGACGAGTCGACCCCGGAACCGGCCCGGGCCGAACCGGACGTCGACGCCGAGTGGGAACGGATCGTCGCCGCCTTCCACACCGCCCCGGCCGCCGGCAGCAACCCCTGGCCGGCCTCGGAGGACGTCGACGACGACGAGACCACCGATCCGGCCACCCGGGCGGGTGGCCCGGCCAGCCGCCCCGACGAGCCGACCGGCCCGACCGCGACCGACGTCCGCCGGCTGCCGTACGCGGCCGACATCTCCGGCATCTCGGTGACCCCGCGGGACCGGCAGGACGAGCCGTCGCTGCTGGACGGCCTGGACACCTTCGGCGCGGACCTGCCGGACGACCCGGAGGAGGGCTACACCCCGCCACCTCCTCCGCCGCTGCCCCGGATCTCGAAGTACGCGGTGGTCGGCGTGCTGGGGATCGTGCTCGGCTTCGTCCTCTTCCTCAACCCCTCGTTGCTGCCGGTGGTGGACGCCTCGGTGGTCACCCTGCTCGGTTTCACCGGCATCCTCGCCGGTTTCGTCACCCTGATCTGGCGACTGCGTCCCGGCGACGAGGACGAGCACGATCCCGACGACGGCGCGGTCGTCTGACCCGATCCCTCCGCAGGCCCGACCGACTCCCCGCCCCCGATCTCCGCCCCGACGACCCACCGCCGTTCCGCCCGCATGCCGGGACACCCCCGGTCCCCCGCCCGGTGTAACAGCGGTGTAACTTACGGTCAGTAGGAATACCGTTGTAGGTCACTTCCCCCACCGACCGCCCGGTTGTTCCCCGCTCGCGTGGTCGGTCCACTGCCGATCGGAATGCCCGAGATGCGACAGAGATCACTGGTGGTGGTGGCCAATCGGCTCCCCATCGACGACAGCGTGGCGCCCGACGGCGCCTGCGAGTGGCGCCGCAGCCCCGGCGGGCTGGTCAGCGCCCTACATCCGTTGCTCCGCCAGACCCCGGCAACCTGGGTCGGCTGGGCCGGCGGCACCGGGCCCGCGCCCGTGCTGCCCGACGTGGACGGCGTCCACATGGAGACCGTCCCCCTCACCGCCGACGACCTGCGCGACCACTACGAGGGTTTCGCCAACGCCACCCTCTGGCCGCTCTACCACGACGCGGTCGAACAACCCGAATACCATCGCCGCTGGTGGGAGGCGTACCAGCGGGTCAACCAGCGGTTCGCCGAGGCGACCGCCGCGGTGGCCGACCCGGGCGCGGTGGTCTGGGTGCAGGACTACCACCTGCAACTGGTCCCCGGCCTGCTCCGCGAGCTCCGCCCCGACCTGCGGATCGGCTTCTTTCTGCACGTGCCGTTCCCGCCGCCGGAGCTGTTCATGCAGCTCCCCCGCCGGTCGGAGCTGCTGCGCGGGATGCTCGGCGCCGACCTGATCGGCTTCCAGCGCGCCCAGGCGGCACACAACTTCGCCCAGCTCGCCACCAAGGTGCTCGGGCTGCCGGCCACCGACCGGCGGATCGGCGTGCAGGACCGGGTGGTGCGGATCGGGGCGTACCCGGTCTCGATCGACACCGCGGAGATGGCGGCACTCGCCGGCCGGCCGGACGTCACCGCGCGGGCCCGCCGGCTCCGGCACGACCTGGGCGATCCCGAGCGGGTCATCCTCAGTCTCGACCGGATGGACTACACCAAGGGCATCGAGCAGCGGCTGAAGGCCTACAGCGAGCTGCTGGCCAGCGGTGACGTCAAGGTACGGGACACGGTGCTGGTGCAGGTCGCCATGCCGAGCCGGGAGCGGGTCGGCCAGTACCAGATCCTGCGCGAACGGATCGAACGCGAGGTCGGCCGGATCAACGGCGAGTTCGGCCGGGTCGGTGAACCGGCCATCCACTACCTCAGCCAGCCCTTCGACCGGGCCGAGCTGGCGGCGCTCTACCGGGTCGCCGACGTCATGGCGGTCACCCCGCTGCGCGACGGCATGAACCTGGTGGCCAAGGAGTACGTGGCCGCCCGGGTCGACGACACCGGCGCGCTGCTGCTCAGCGAGTTCGCCGGTGCGGCGGCCGAGCTGGAGCAGGCGTACCTGGTCAACCCGCACGACCTGGAGGGGCTCAAGCAGGGGCTGTTGTCCGCGCTGCGGGCCGCGCCCGCCGACGCCGGTGACCGGATGCGGGCGATGCGGGACCACCTGCACCGGCACGACATCCACGCCTGGGCGCGCTCCTACCTCAGCGCCCTGGACGACACCGGCTCCCTGCTCACCCGGCTCAGCAGCACCGGCTGAGCCGGGTGGTCAGCCGCGGCCGGGCTCCTTGACCAGCCAGTCGAGGAGCGCGTCCAGCGGCTCCTGCCAGCGGGTGTCGAGCATCAGGTCGTGTCCCATGCCCGGGAAGAGCAGCGGGGCCGCGCCGTACCGGCGGGCCGCCCGGGTCAGCGCGGCCGGCGGGACGACCCGGTCGTCGGGGCTGCCCAGCACCAGCACCGGCGGCCGGCCCACCGCCGGCTCGGCCTCCCGGCCGGCGAGCAGCTGCCACTGCGCCCGCCGGCTGGCCCGCCCCAGCCGGGCCAGGTGCCGCCGCGCGTCCGCGTCGGGCAGCTCCCGGCTGAACAACTGCCGGCGGTTCAGCCGCAGCGCCCCGCCGAACAGGGCGGGCAGCGTACCGAGCGGGTTGCCGCGCAGCGCGGCCCCGGCGGTCGCGACGCCACCGAGCACCGGCGCGACCAGCACCGCCGCCCGCGCCGGGTACCGCGCCAACGCGTGCGTCACCACCAGCGCCCCCGCGCCGTGCCCCACCAGCACCGCCTGCCGTGGCAGCCCGGCCGCCACCTGGACCACGTCATGGGTGTACGCCCGCAGCGTCGCCTCCGCCGCCGGTTCGCTGCCGCCGTGCCCGCGCAGGCTCACCGCGTACGCGGGGAAACCCCGTGACGCGGCGTGCTCCAGCCAGTGCTCGGCGAACGCCCACGCCCCGTGCCCGAACCCCGGCACGAACAGCAGTGGTGGACGGCCCTCCTCCAGCTCCGGGACGACGCTGAGCACCTCCCGCCGTACCGCGCGGACCGGCCGCGCCCACTCCCGGCCCCGCAGGACGCGTACCCGCTCCCCGGTCGTGCCGCTCATCAGTCCTCCAGCTCGTCGAGGGCGCGCTGCACCGCGCGCAGGTAGTCGACGTGGCCCACCTCGAACCAGTGCCGGCTGCTGTCCTTGACCTTCCCCGCGTACCGCTGCCCCGCGCCGGCCGCCGCCCGGGACGCGAACGTGGCGGCCCGCTGCGGCTGCTCCCGGCGCAGCCGCAGCGACCGGGCGAAGAGCACCGTCTGCCAGTGCGCCAGCGGGAACAGCCCCGAGTCGGGCTGCAACAGCCCGGCCACCGCCAGGGTCGGGTGGCCCGGCGGGAAGGCGTGCAGCCAGAGCCGGGGCCGCCCGGATCCGTCGGCGTCGCCGAGGATGCCCGGGTCGAGGAACTCGAAGCGGGGCAGGTAGCCGGTGGCGAAGACGACCAGTTCCGGGTCGATCTCCCGGCCGTCGGTGAGGGTCACCCCGCCGGGGTGGAACCGGGCCACGTCCGGGACCGGGGTGATCTCGCCGTGGCCGACGTAGTAGACCAGTTGGCTGTTGGCGATCGGGTGTGTCTCGTAGACCCGGTGGTCCGGCTTCGGCAGCCCGAACCGGGTCAGGTCACCCACGGTCAGCCGCAGGGTCCGGTGGTAGAGCCACTGCCGCAGCCGCAGCGGCACCCGCCACGACAACAGCGTGTCGTTGACCTGGTCGGCGGGACGGCCGAGGACGTACTTCGGGGCGTACCAGTAGCCGCGGCGGGTGGAGTGCCAGCAGCGGGACGCCTGCTGGGCCGCCTCGACCGCCAGGTCACAGCCGGTGTTGCCGGCCCCGACGACCAGCACCCGCTTGCCGCGCAACTGGGCCGGGTCCTTGTAGGACGAGGAGTGCATGACCTCGCCCCGGAACTCCTCCAGCCCGTCGTAGCGGGGCAGCTTCGGTGACCAGTTGTGCCCGTTGGCGACCAGCACCGCGGCGTACCGGGAGGTGCGCTCCGGGCCGTACCCGCCGGTGCTGCGGGTGGTGACGTCCCACCGGTCGCCGTCGACCGGCTCCACCCGGACGACCTCGGTGCCGAACCAGATGTGCCGACGCAGGTCGAAGTGGTCGGCGTACCGTTCGAAGTAGGACAGCAGTTCGGAGTGGTGCGGGTAGTCCGGCCAGGAGTCCGGCATCGGGAAGTCGGGGAACTGGGTGAACGGGCGCGACGAGATGAGGTGCGTGCTGGCGTACACCGGGCTGCGGTCGTGCCGCCAGTTCCAGCCACCGCCGACGCCGGTCTCCCGCTCGTAGCAGTCGACGCCGAAGCCGTGCTCGGTGAGGTTCTTGACGGCGGTGAGACCGCTCGCCCCGGCACCGATCACGCAGACCGTGTCGCCCCGGTCGGACACCGGGCGGCCGTCCCGGCTCGGGGCGAGCGTGGTGGTCTCCGGATCGGGCCGGCCGTGCTCGGTGGAGGGGGACACCCGGGAATCTCCTTATGTGCGGCCAGGTACGCCGGTTCGACGGGCATCCTCCCCGGACCCGCAGCCCGTTGTCCAGCCCGGCTCGCGGGGGTTTCTCGGCCGGGTCGTCGGGTCAGCCGGCGGCCGGCAGCAGCAGGTCGACCAGGACCGGGAAGTGGTCGCTGGCCCGGCGGGTGGTCGGGGTGTCCACCACGTCGTAGCCGGCCACCTCGACCCGCGGGTCGACGAAGAGCGCGTCGATGCGCCGTCGCGGGTTGGCGCACGAGTAGGTGTGCCGGTCCGCCGCGTCGGCGGCCACCGCCGCGTCGGTCAGCCCGGCCGCCACGGTGCCCCAGGCCGGGCCGTCCGGCCCCTCGTTGAGGTCGGCCCCGAAGACCACCGGCAGGTCGGCGGCGGACAGCTCCCGTTTGAGCAGGGCGGCCTGCCCGGGGCGTTCGGTGGGGTCGGTGGACAGGTGCGAGCCGGCCAGCAGGAACCGGGCCGTGCCCACCTGGCAGCGGGCGTACGCCGCGCCGCGCAGGTGCCGGCCCGGGGTCAGTGGGAACCGTTGGCAGTGCGTCCCGGTCACCCGGACCCGCAGGCTGGTCAGCAGCAGGTTGCCCAGCGAGGGCAGACCACCGGCGGCCACCACCAGGCCGAACGATTCGGCCAGCGCGGCGGACTTCTGCCGCCACCGGAACCGGCGCGGCGCCTCCTGCACGATCACCACGTCCGGGGCGGCCTCCCGGACCACGCTGGCCAGCGCCGCCGTGTCGTCCCGCTGGCTGTGGATGTTGTAGGACACCACCCGCAGCGGCACCCGGTCGGCGGCCGGGCCGGGGTGCGGACCGGTGGATCCGGCGCTCATCGGCGGCGGGCCAGGTCGGCGGCGCCGATGACGCCCGCGCTGTTGCCCAGTTCGGCGGGCCGGATCTCGGCCACCGGGAGCCGGCTGCGCTGGGCCAACGCGTCGGCGAAGGACCGCCGGGTCGGGCCGAGCAGCAGGTCGCCGGCGTCCACCACGCCGCCGCCGACCACCAGCACCTGCGGGTCGAGGATCTGGGCCATGTCGGCGAGGCTGGTGCCGAGCCAGCGGCCGATCTGGGCGAACGCCTCGGCCGAGATCGGGTCGCCGGACTGTGCGGCGGCGGTGACCATCGGGCCGGTGATCGCCTCGGCCTCGCCGCCGGCCAGTTCGAGCAGGGCGGTGGCCCGCTGGGGCTCCTGCCGGGCGCCGGCGCGGGCGAACCGGACCAGGGCGCTGCCGCTGGCGTACTGCTCGATGCAGCCGAGCCGGCCGCAGCCGCACTGGTGGCCGTCGGGGACGGTGAGCATGTGGCCCAGCTCGGCGGCGATGCCGTGGGCGCCGCGGACCAGCTCACCGCCGAGCACGATGCCGCCGCCGACGCCGGTGCCGATGGTGAACATGACCATGGAGTCGTCGGCCTCGCGGGCCGCGCCGTGCCGGAACTCGGCCCAGGCCGCCACGTTGCCGTCGTTCTCGACGATCACCGGCAGCCCGGTGGCGGTGCTGACGTAGTCGCGCAGCGGTTCGTCGCGCCAGGCCAGGTTCGGGGCGAAGAGCACGGTGGACCGGGAGGCGTCGATCCAGCCGGCCGCGCCGATCCCCACCGCGTCGACCCGGTGGCCGGCGGCGAGCTGGGTGACCAGGTCGATGATGACGTCACGGGTCTTGCCGACGTCGTCCGCGGGAGTGTCCCGCCGGGCCTGCACGAGCACCCTGCCGGTGTCGTCCACGACACCGCCGGCCACCTTCGTGCCACCGACGTCGACTCCGATGGTCAGCGTCACCGCGGCCACTCCCCTCTGCATGTGCGTCCCGACATCGGCCGAAGCGGCCGAGCGCTGCCGGGATGTCCGGTGGTCAGGCCCCGTCGCCTGGTGCGTCCCCGCCCGCGCCGGCCGGCGCACGCGAGGCGGGCACCACGGGGCCGTCGGCCGTGGGCCGGACCTGCTGGGCCGACGCGGCCGGCCCGGCGTCGTCGACGGGCGGTGCGGCGGCGGTCGGTCCGGCCGCGTCCTCCGCCCGGGTGGCGGCGGACCAGATGTCCCGCTCCGGCGCCGACGCAGAATCATGCCCGGTACGGGTGGCCTCGCGCCACACATGATCGGCGTCGGAATCGGCGGGGCCGGCTCCGCCGGTCGCCGCGCTGGCGTCACCGGGCGTCCCGTGGGATGCTTCCCCACCTGCCGGTGCGCCGAACGCGCGCATCAGGCTGGCGATCCCCGCCGCCAGGTCGCCCGCGCCGGTGGCGAGCCGCTCGGCGAACTCGGGGCTCGGATCGCGCAACGCGGCGATAGCCCGGCAGACGGGACAGATGCAGCACTCCGCCGATCCGGTGCCGAAAGCACCGGCCCGGTGCGCACCGCCGGTCGGCCGGGCCGGGCCGGCACTGTGACCGAGGACACCCGACACGATCCCACCGAACGGACCCCACGGTCCCGCGTTCGAGCCGGTGCCGGCGGATGCCAGCCGGGCCGTCGCGATCAGCGTGGCGACCAGCCGTTCGGCTTCCTCCCGGGCCGAGCCCGGCTCCGTTGCGCCCATGGTCGGCTCCTCCGTCGTGTCGCCGGCCGCCGCGTCGCTACGCCGCACCGGCTGCTTCTACCCGGCGCTTGAGCTGCTTCAACGCCGTATCCATGATCATTTTCTCGGCTTTCCGGCGAAACATGCCGATCATGCCCACCGACAGCTCGACCTCCAGCGTGTAGGTCACCGTGCAGGTGCCGTCCGGGTTGCCTACCAGGTCGTACGAGCCACGCTGCGCCTTCTGCATCCGCGACGGCGCGACCAGGTGCCACTCGATCCGGGACAGGTCCTCGGCGTACCCGTAGGCGAGCACGTACTCGTCGGCCATCACCCCGGCGTCGATGGTGAACCGCACCTGGCTGGCGTAGCCGTCCTCGTACTCCTCGACGACCTCGGTCCGGCGCACCGCCTCGGTCCACTCCGGGTAGCTCGCGAAGTCGCAGATGACCGCGGCCACCTGGTCCGGTGGGGCGCCGATGATGATCGACTGCGTGGAGGAGTCCGCCATGGGGGGAGGCTACCCGGCGCACCCGGCGGACGCCCCGCTCCACCCCCGCAGCCGGGTCCGGGCCGGTGGGACGGCCCACCTGGCCCGGGCGTCCGGCGCGGCGGCCGGGTAGGTTTCGACCATGCCGGCCCGTGGCCGGCCTGACCAGTGCGAGCACGAGGGAGTGCAGGTGCGCGAGTTCTCCGTTCCGCCGATCGTCAGCATCGGCGACACGGCAAACCTGACCGACCCGGTCTGGGACAACGCCGAGGCGGCACCGGACGCGGTGCAGTTCGTCCGGCCCACCGCCGAGGGTCGCGCCGGGATCGACGTCACCTGCCGGAAGTTCCGCGACGAGGTGGTGGCGGTCGCCCGGGGGCTGGCCGGCGCCGGGGTGGCCCCCGGTGACCGGGTCGCCCTGATGAGCCGCACCCGTTACGAGTGGACCCTGCTCGACTACGCCATCTGGGCGGCCGGCGCGGTCACCGTGCCGATCTACGAGACCTCCAGCGCCGAACAGGCCGCCTGGATCCTCGCCGACTCCGGCGCGGTCGCGGTGGTGGTGGAGACCAACAGCCACGCCACCCTGGTCGCCGGGGTCCGGGACCGGCTGCCCGAGCTGCGCGACGTGTGGCAGATCGAGCTGGGCGGGGTGGACGAGATCGTCGCCGCCGGCACGTCGGTCGAACCGGACGAGATCGAGCGCCGCCGCACCTCGGTCCGCGCCGCCGACGTCGCCACGATCATCTACACCAGCGGCACCACCGGCCGCCCCAAGGGCTGCGTGCTGACCCACCGCAACATGTACGCCGACATCGCCAACGCGGTCCCGGTGCTGCCGAACCTGTTCCGCCCGGGGGCCTCGACCCTGCTCTTCCTGCCGCTCGCGCACGCCTTCGCCCGGCTGATCCAGATCGGGGTGGTGCAGGCGCGGGCCACCATGGCGCACTGCGCCGACACCCGGGACCTGGTCACCCAGCTCCAGGAGTTCCGGCCGACCTTCGTGCTCTCCGTCCCCCGGGTCTTCGAGAAGGTCTACAACGGCGCCCGGCAGAAGGCCGAGGCCGACGGCAAGGGCGCGATCTTCGACCGGGCGGAGAAGGTCGCCATCGCGTGGAGCGAGGCGCAGGAGACCCCCGGCGGTCCCGGGTTCGCGCTGCGCGCCCAGCACGCCGTCTTCGACCGGCTGGTCTACCGCAAGCTGCGCGCCGCGCTCGGTGGCCGCTGCCGGGACGCGATCTCCGGTGGCGCTCCGCTCGGCGCGCGGCTCGGGCACTTCTTCCGCGGTATCGGGGTGACCATCTGTGAGGGGTACGGCCTCACCGAGACCTCGCCCGCCGCCGCGGCCAACCTGCCCACCGGCACGAAGATCGGCACCGTCGGCCGGCCGCTGCCCGGCGTGACCATCCGGATCGCCGACGACGGCGAGATCCTGATCGCCGGTGACCTGGTCTTCCAGGGCTACTGGAAGAACGAGGCGGCCACCGCCGAGGCGCTCGCCGACGGCTGGTTCCGCACCGGCGACCTGGGGCACCTCGACGACGACGGCTTCCTCAGCATCACCGGCCGCAAGAAGGAGATCATCGTGACGGCGGCCGGCAAGAACGTCGCGCCGGCCGTGCTGGAGGACCAGGTCCGGTCGCACCCGCTGGTCAGCCAGTGCGTGGTGGTCGGCGACCGGCAGCCGTTCATCGCCGCCCTGGTCACCGTGGACGAGGAGGCGCTGCCGAAGTGGCTGGCCGCCCACGGACTACCCGGGGACACCCCGGTCGACCAGCTGCTGACCCACGACGGGCTGCGGGCCGAGATCCAGGGCGCGGTGGACACCGCCAACCTGGCCGTCTCCAAGGCCGAGGCGATCAAGGTGTTCCGCATCCTGCCCCGCGACTTCACCGAGGCGACCGGTGAGCTGACCCCCTCGCTCAAGGTCAAGCGGCAGGTCGTCCACAAGACGTACGCGGCCGAGATCGCGGACATCTACCAAGGCTGACTACGATCCGTCACGTGTCCGCCTCCACAGCCGTCCGCCCCCAGACGCGTCCCCTCGCCGCCGCCGCCCGCGCGGTGATGCTCGCGCTGGTCGGCGCCCTGACCCTGACCGCCACCCGCGATCCCGCCCAGCTCTGGTGGATCGCCCTGTTGGCGGTCGCCGGGACGCCCGCCCTGCTGGCCCCCGAGCACCGGTTGATCGGTCCGCTGAGCCGGCTCGCCGAGGCGGTGGTGATCGGGCTGGCCGCCAGCCAGGTCGCCGACTCCTCCGCCCTCGGCTCGTCGGTCGGCGGGCTGGGCGCGTCGGCCGTGCTGCCCTACCTCGCGGTGCCGGTCACCGTCACCGCGCTGCGCCGGCAGTTCCGCGAGGGGGCGGTACTGCTCGCGGTCACCGCGACCACCCTGCTGACGGCCGGCGCGCTCACCGGGGTCGACGGCGGGCGACAGCTCGGCCAGCCGGGCTACCTGGCGGTCTGCGCGCAGTGGCTGATCCTCGCCGGGCTCGGCCTGTACGCCGCCGCCACCCTGCACCAGGTGATGCGGGTCCGCGCCGAGGGCAAGCCCCAGCCGTACGCCGAGGCGACCCGGCTGCTCACCCAGCTGCGGACGGTCGCCCGGCAACTGCCCGGGGCCACCCTCGACCCGGGCGGCATCTCCGAGCACCTGCTGGAGGAGCTGCGGACGGTCGCCCCCGTCAACCGGGGCGCGGTGCTGTCGGCCAGCGGCGGCGGGCGGCTGGTGGTGCTCGCCCAGGTGGGCGTGGACCGGGTCGACTGGGAGACGACGCTGGACTCCGACTCGGCGATCGCCGACGCCTGGGCCAGCCAGCAGCCGCAGACCGCGGCCCGGTCGCAGGCCCGCTCGCACTCCGGCGGGGACGTCTCGTCGCTGATCGTGCCGCTGGTCGCCGGGGTGCGCACGGTCGGCCTGGTGGTGCTGGAGGCGGACGCGGCACACGCCTACCCGCCGCCGGTGGTGTCGAGGGTGACCGCGTTGACCGGTCCGGCCGCGTTGCGGCTGGAGGCGGCGCTGCTCTTCGACGAGGTGCGGTCGCTGGCCACCAACGAGGAGCGGCAGCGGCTGGCCCGGGAGATCCACGACGGGGTGGCGCAGGAACTGGTGATGGTCGGCTACGGCATCGACAACGCGCTGGCCTACGTCGACGAGGACCCGAAGGAGACCGCCGAGGCGCTGCGCACCCTGCGCGGCGAGGTGACCCGGGTGATCACCGAGCTGCGGCTGAGCCTGTTCGAGCTGCGCAGCGAGGTGGACCGGCACGGCGGCCTGGCGGCGGCGATCGCCGAGTACGCCCGCACCGTCGGCGCGTCGGGCGGGCTGCGGGTGCACCTGTCGCTGGACGAGTCGACCGCCCGGCTGCCGGCCGCCACCGAGGCCGAGTTGCTGCGCATCGCGCAGGAGGCGGTGACCAACGCCCGCAAGCACGCCGGGGCGTCGAATCTCTGGGTCACCTGTGAGGTGGACCCCCCGTACGCGCAAATTGAAGTGTCGGATGACGGTCACGGCATCGGTGACCAGCGCACCGACGGTCACTACGGCCTTGCGATCATGGCGGAGAGGGCGGAACGTATCCGGGGCCGGTTGGAGATCAGTCCCCGGCGACCCAGCGGTACGACCGTGGCGGTGGTGGTGGGTTCGTCGCCCCGGCGCGATAACGTGCGTGGCAGCGCAGCAGCAGAAGTGGAGTAATTCGAGGATGACCACAAGCCCGACACCGGCCACCCGTACCAAGGTCCTCCTTGTCGACGATCACGACCTGATCCGCAAGGGGCTGCGGCATGCCTTCGAGCGTGACCGTCAGTTCGAGGTCGTCGGCGAGGCCGCCACGGCGGCGGAGGGCGTGCGCCAGGCCGGCGCGCTGCAACCGGACGTCGTGATCATGGATCTGCGGCTTCCCGACGGCAGCGGCCTGGAGGCCACCCGGGCGTTGCGCAAGTCCAGCGCCTCGATGGGCATCGTGGTGCTCACCATGTACGCCGGTGACGACCAGCTCTTCGGCGCGTTGGAGGCGGGGGCGAGCGCCTTCGTGCCGAAGACCGCGCCGGCCGACGAGGTCGTCGCCGCCGCCCGGCACGCCGCCTCCTCGCCCAGCGCGTTCACCGCGGCCGACCTGGCCGAGGCGATGAAGCGTCGGCTGGCCCCGTCCGGCCCGCAGCTCTCCCCCCGCGAGGGTCAGGTGCTGCGGCTGCTCGCCGACGGCATGAGCGTGGCCGGCATCGCCAAGCAGCTCTTCGTCAGCGAGTCCACCGCCAAGACCCACATCTCCAAGCTCTACGAGAAGCTGGGCGCGGCCAACCGGGCGCAGGCGTTGATGACCGCCCTGCGGTTGGGCCTGCTCGAGGCGCCGGACGCCCCGAAGTTCTGAGCGGGTCCGCACCCGCCGGCCGGCAGGCCCGGGTCCTTCGTCGGACCGGGCCTGCCGGGGGATCCACAGGTTTCGATTGCACCCGGTAAGGGGATGATCGCGCACCGATCGCGGTCTTTGCACCCGGGCAGCGGGCGGGCACAATACCCGGGTGAACCGCGCAGGCGACGACCCACGCGGTGATACTCGACAAAGGGGTTGGGGATGCGGCGACCGGACTGGGCACCCGACGACATCGACATCGAACGCCCCAGCGTCGCCCGCATGTACGACTACTATCTCGGCGGGTCGCACAATTTCGCCGCCGACCGGGTCGCCGCCCGCGCGATGGTGGAGGCGGTGCCCGACGCCCCGCTGATGGCCCAGGCCAACCGGGCGTTCCTGCGTCGGGTGGTGCAGTACCTGGTCGACTCCGGCATCCGCCAGTTCCTCGACATCGGCTCCGGCATCCCCACCGTCGGCAACGTGCACGAGATCGCCCAGCGGGCCGCCCCGGACGCCCGGGTGGTCTACGTCGACGTGGACCCGGTCGCCGTCGCGCACAGCCAGGAGATCCTCGTCGGCAACCGCAACGCCGCCGTGGTCCGGGAGGACGTGCGCCGACCCGAGGCGATCCTGCGGCACCCCGACGTGACCCGCCTGATCGACTTCGCCGAGCCGGTGGCGGTGATGGTCGTGGCGGTGCTGCACTTCATCCCGCACGCCGACCATCCCGAGGACATCCTGCGGACGCTGCGCGCGGCGCTGGCCCCGGGCAGTCACCTGGTCCTCTCCCAGGCCGGCGAGGACGGTCGCCGCAGGGCGGAGCGGGCCGAGGCGGAACGGGTCTACCGCCGTACCGACAATCCGCTGTGCATCCGTAGCCGGGCCGAGCTGGCCGCGTTCTTCGACGGTTTCACGCTGGTCGATCCCGGGGTGGTCTGGGTGCCGCAGTGGCGGCCCGAGACGCCGGAGAGCGCCGAGGACGCCGAGCGGGCCGGCTTCCTGGGCGGTGTCGGGCGTCTCGATGGGTGAGCCGGTGACCACCGGCGCGTCCTGTCCGGGCACCTTCGCCCGCGCCTGGGCCAAGGCGGTCTCCGGCACCAGCTACCTGCCGATGACCCAGGCCCAGCTCGAGGAGCTGCTGCAACGGCTCACCGTACGGCTGGCCGCCGCGCTGCGGGCCGAGCCGTTCGACCCGCGGATCGGGCACCAGGTGGGCGCCGAACTGGTGGCCGCGCACATCGCCTCGGCCGAAGGGCTGGGCCGTACCGTCGAGGTCGTCCAGCTCCGCCTGCTGCGCGACCTCGGCCTGGTCGGTGACGACGTCTCCGACCGGCTGGCCCGGCTGCTCGCCACCATCACCACCGGGTACGCCCGCGCGCTACGCGACCGGACGCTCGACGAGCAGGAGTCGATCCGACGGGCCGCGATGGTGGCCCGGGCGCAGGCCGAACGGGCGCTGCGCGACAGCGAGTCCCGGTTCCGCCACCAGGCCACCCACGACCCCCTCACCGACCTGCCGAACCGGACCCTGTTCACCGAACGGCTCGCCGCCGCCATCGCCCTGCCGGGGCGGGGGTCCGACCGGGTGGGGGTCTGTTTCCTCGACCTCGACCGGTTCAAGGTGGTCAACGACTCCCTCGGCCACCAGCTCGGCGACGCCCTGCTGGTGCAGGTGGCACAGCGGCTGCGCCGGGCGCTCGGCGAGCATCTGGTGGCCCGGCTCGGTGGCGACGAGTTCGTCATCCTGGTCCAGCACACCCGCGGCACCGACGACGTGGTCAGGGTGGCCGAGGCGGCGCTCGCGGCGGTCGCCGAACCGGCCGTGGTCGACGGGCACGAGCTGACCGTCACGGCCAGCGTCGGCATCGTGGAACGACCGGTGGTCGGTGCCACCCCGGGTGAGCTGATGCGGGCCGCCGACAGCACCCTGCACTGGGCCAAGGCGGCCGGCGGCGCCCGCTGGGCGCTGTTCGATCCGGCCCGGCACCGCACCGAGCTGGCCCGGTACGCCCTGTCGGCGGCCATCCCCGCCGCCCTCGACCGGGGTGAGTTCTTCCTCGACTACCAGCCACTGACGTCGTTGCGCGACGGCACCGTGGTCGGGGTGGAGGCGCTGGTCCGCTGGCGGCACCCGGAGCTCGGGGTGCTGGGTCCGGACAGCTTCATCGGCCTGGCCGAGGAGACCGGGCTGATCGTCCGGCTCGGCGGCTGGGTGCTCGCCGAGGCGTGCCGGGAGGCGGAGAGCTGGGCGGCCGGCGGCGGGCCGGCCCCGTTCGTCAGCGTCAACCTGGCCGTCCGGCAGGTCCACCGGCCCGGCCTGGTGCAGGAGGTACGCGGGCTGCTGGCGCAGACCGGCCTGCCACCGCACCGGCTCCAGTTGGAGATCACCGAGAGCACCATGATGAGCACCGGCGCGGAGGACCCGGTCCGGGCGCTGCGTATGCTCAACGAGCTGGGTGTCCGGATCGCCATCGACGACTTCGGCACCGGCTACAGCAACCTGGTCTACCTGCGGGACCTGCCGGTGACCGAGCTGAAGGTGGCCGGCGAGTTCGTGACCAGACTGCGCACCCCGCAGGTCGACCCGGCCAGCCGCAACGACGAGCGGATCCTCGCCTCGCTGGTGTCACTGGCCCACGCGCTGGACCTGACCGTCACCGCCGAGGGGGTGGAGACCGCCGACCAGGCCGACCGGCTCCGCGCCATCGGCTGCGACGCCGGCCAGGGCTGGCACTTCGGTCGGCCCGCCCCGGCCGCCCGCATCCTGGAGAAGATCCGCTGAGCCCAGGCCGGGCCACCGGGCACCGGCCGCCCTGGTGACACCCGCCGGGCCACCCGGCACGGCACCGGCCGCCGAGGTGGCGCACCACGGGCCACCTGGCACGGCAGCGGCCGCCGAGGTGAGGCACACCAGGCGGTCGGTCGCGGCTCAGCCGGGTGCGGTGGTGCCGACGAGCAGGTCGGCCAGGCGGCGGGCCTGGGTCTCCCAGCGCCATTCCTTCTCCACCCAGGCCCGACCGGCCGTGCCGAGCTGGCGGGCCAGGTCCCGGTCGGCGAGCAGGGTGGCCACCCGGTCGGCGAGCAGGGCGACGTCCCGGCCCGGGACGACGTAGCCGGTCTCGCCCTCGCGGACCGCGTCGGGTGCGCCGCCGGAGTCGCCGGCCACCACCGGCAGCCCGGTCGCCGACGCCTCCAGATAGACGATTCCCAACCCCTCGACGTCCAGCCCCCGGTTACGGGTGCGGCAGGGCATCGCGTAGACGTCACCGGCGGCGTAGTGGGCGGGCAGCGCCTCCCACGGCACCGAGCCGGTGAACACCACGTCCCGTGCCACGCCGGTGGACCGGGCCAGCTTCTCCAACGTCGCCCGGTAAGGTCCTCCCCCGACCACCAGCAGCGCCGCGTCGGGCACCCGGCGGCGGATCGCCGGCAGCGCCCGGATCAGCATGTCCTGGCCCTTACGGGGCACCAGCCGGGACACGCAGACCACCACCGGCCGGTCGGCCAGCCCGAGCCGGGCCCGGACCGGTGTGCCGTCCACGCCCGGGTGGTAGGTGTCCACGTCGACCCCGGGGGCGAGCCGGTGCAGCTCGGTGACGCCGTGCAGGGCACGTTCCAGCCGTACCCGGGTGTAGTCGCCGAGGTAGGTGACGACGTCGGTGTCCCGGCCGATCCGGCGCAGCGCGGCACGGGCCCCGGGCAGGGTCGCCCAGCCGGCTTCGTGGCCGTGGGTCAACGCGACCGCGCGACGGATGCCGGCGCGGCGACGCAGCCCTCCGGCGAGCAGGCCGAGCGGTGCGGCGGCACCGAACCAGACGGTGTCGCAGTCGTGCTCGCGGGCCAGCCGGGCGGCCCGGCGGGCGACCCGTGGGGTGGGCAGCAGCACCCGGGTGGCGTCCCGGACCACCGGGAAGGGCTGCGCGGCGTCGAACTCGGCGGTGTCCCGCCAGCTGGAGGCGTAGACGACCACCGAGCCGGGGGGCTGGCGGACGGCGAGCTGGTGCACGAACGACTGGATGCCGCCGGGGCGGGGCGGGAAGTCGTTGGTGACCAGCAGGGTCCGGCTCACCGGCCGACCTGCCGGGCGTAGGCGCGGGCGGCGGCCATCCGTTCCACCGTGGACGGGTGCGACGCCGACCAGAGGTACTCCCAGCGGGGCGGGTCCGGGTCGCCCAGGTTGACCCCGGCCAGCCGGCGTTGCATCGCCTCGAAGGTGGCCGGGTCGCCGGTGAGCGCCAGCGCGTGCGCGTCGGCCCGCGCCTCGACCCGGCGGGACATCAGCGCCTGCACCGGGGCGGCCACCAGCCCGACGACCGTCACCAGGGCGATGAGCAGCGCGAACGCCCGGGGCTCGGCGATCGAGTCGACACCGGCCCGGCGCAGCAGCGGGGTCCAGGAGCCGAGCAGGTAGAGCGCGACGACCGCGGTGGCGGCACCGAGCGCCCCGGTCAGCGTGCCGGTCCAGACGTCCCGGTCCCTGGCGTGGCCCAGCTCGTGCGCGACGACGCTGGTCACCTCGGCGGGGGTGGCCTCGCGCAGCAGGGTGTCGTAGACCACCACCCGTCGGGTCGGCCCCAGGCCGGACACGTAGGCGTTGACCGCCCGGGTGCGGCGGGAGGCGTCGGCGACCAGCACGTCGCGCACCGGTACGCCGTCCCGGGCGGCCAGCGCGGTCAGCTCGGTGCGCAGCGGCCCCGGCTCCATCGGGGTGAACCGGTTGAACACCGGCTCCACCAGCACCGGCAGCACGAAGGAGAGCAGCACCACCAACCCGGCCGCGCCGGCCGCCCCGAACGCCCACCACCAGCGCGGGGCGAGCCGGGTGACGGTGTAGAAGCCGAGCAGCACCACCGCGCCGACGACCGCGCTGACCGCGTACGACTTGAGCAGGTCGACCGTCCAGCCACTCCAGCCGTGGGTGCTCAGGCCGTAGCGGGTCAGCACCGACTGACGCCAGGCGGCGAAGGGCAGGGTGAGCAGGTCGGCGACGAGCACCACGGCGATCCCGCCGAGCACCGCGCGGGCGATCCAGTGGTCACCGAAGGGCCGCCCGGCCAGCTCGACCAGCCGGGCACCGAGCGGGGTCAACCCGAGCAGCAGGGCCACCAGCAGCCCGACGACCAGCCCGGTGTAGCGACCGGGACGCAGCGCCGCCTGGAACGCCCGCCCCCGGGCCACCTGGTCGGCGGGCAGGTCGCGCAACGCGGCGAGCTGGTCGGCCCGGGGTGCCGGGGGCCGGTGCCACGGCACCAGCAGGGCACCGACCACGACCAGGGCGAGCACCAGCGCCGCCAGGGTGAGCACCGCCCAGCCGCGCGGGGTCACCTCGGCTCCCTGACAGCGGGCGTGCGGGTGTGGCGTCGTACCCGTGTCATGCCGCCGCTCCTCCCGCCGTGAGCGCCCATCCTATGGCCCGCCGGCACGGCTGCGGCGCGGTGTGCCCCGGACCCCGCCCGGCCCGCGTGCGGCGCCCGCCGGCCCACCGGCACCGACCCGCGACCGCCGATCCACCGGCACCGGCAGCCCCGGCGGGTCGGCGGGCGTCAGGCGACCCGACGGCGGCGGGCCGGACGGGCGGTCTCGTGGGCCAGCACCTCCACCTCGAAGCCGGAGCGGGTCAGCACCTCGATCGCCCGGTGCTCGGCGGCACCCAGGCCGGCGGCCGGCGAGTCGGTGTCGAGCAGGGCCGTCACCAGGCAGCCGGCGCAGCCCGCACCCCGGACCCGGCAACCGTCGCAGTCGATGAGCATCGTGCCTCCTGACGCAGTGCGGCGTCGGGCGGAAGACCCTCGTCACCACCCGAGCACCGTCGGTCAGGTCGGACACTAGCCATCGGGTACGACACAATCGGACAACAGTGATCAACCTGTGCCGGGCCGATCGCCGGACGACGGCGTCATCGTCAGCCTGTCGAACCCGGATCGCGGACGAGGACGTCGAACAGGGGCGCATCGGGCCAGCCGGGTCGAAGCCGGGTGACGGTCCGCCATCCCCAGGACCGGTACGCCGCCTGCGCGGGGCCGTTGTCCGGCCGGGCGAGAAGGGTCATCCGCTGTTCGTGTCGGCTCCGCACCAGATCGTCGTGCAGTGCCCGCGCGACCCCCTGCCGCCGCCACTGCGCGCGCACCAGCAGCTCGCAGATGGCGAAGGTCCGGTGCCCGTCCTCCTCGGTGAAGCCGACCGGCACGGGTTCCTCGATGCCGTCCCACCATCGGGTGTCCGGTCCCAACGGGAACCCGTAGACGTACCCGATCAACTCCTCATTCAGCACGGCGGCTACCAGCACCCATCCAGCCCGCTGCCGGTGTGCGGAGAGTTGGCGACGGTAACGGTCCTCACCGTAGAAATCCCCCTGCCCGGCATGGACGTCCAGGTAGAGAGCAATCAATTGCTCGGTGATTTCTTCGGCTTCGGCCGAACTGTAGTGGCGGAAGGTCAGACTCTCGATCATCAGACGGCCACCCCGTCGAAGGCTTCGATGAAGTCTCGGACCGGGGCGGTCTGCCGAGGTAGCCGACCCACCGTCGAACGGATGTCGGCCAGATGCCGGGTCACCCGGCCGGAGTTCATCTGCCGCACCTCAGGTAGCAGGTCAACCGCCATCCGGGCGGCCTCGCTGACGTCGCCCGCCCGGTAGGTCGCCTCGATCAGCCGTACCCGGTAGTAGACCTGGTTGCGTCGGTGGGTGGGGGAACCGTTGGCGATGGCGTCACGGAGCGCCTCAGCGGCACGCCCCGGCTGGTCGAGCGAGAGGAACGACAACGCCTCCAGACCCTGGACCTCCTGGGCGTTGACGAAGTGGACGAAATCGGGATCCTCCTGGTGCGGACCCCGTTCCAGTTGCTGGCGCGCGTTGCGCATCTCGCGCTCGAAAGCGCTGTGGTCCTTCAGTACGGCGAACGCGCATGCCCGCCGAAGGTGTAGAAGTGTGCGCAGGCGTGGGGTCGCCCAGCCGGCGGAGATCCGGAACGCGGCGTCCGCGCAGTGCAGGGACTCGGTAGGTCGGGAGTTCCAGGTGTGAAGTGCGAGTTGCGTGAACGCGCGTGCCTCGACCTGGAGATCGTCACCGAGCCGTGCCCTTGCGATCGCCTCGTGGAGATAGGGGCGCACGGCTGCCCGGCGTTCGGCGTCGTGAGCCAGCCACGCCGTCTCTACGGCGAGGTCGGCGAGCGACGCCTGGAGAGCTTCGCCGACATCTCGACTGTAGAGTGCCTCTGCCGCCCAGCGGGCCAGACGACCATGGACATGGATGGCGATGTCGCACAGCTGATTGGCACCGGTCACCGCGTCGGCGTCCCGGAGCTCCTTCACCAGACAGCCGGCCAGACGGACGTGTTCGAGGCCGATGGACGGAGACTGGTCCGCGAGCGTGGCGAAGAAGCCCACATTGCTCACGGAGCCGACTCCCGCCAACGCTGCCAGTGCGTGGAACTGCCGGCGGTCCGTCGTGACCACCCCCTTCGTCGATGGTTCGAGAGAAACTGGTGTCGTCTCCAGGTCCCCGTGGTCATGGCGGTCGCGCCCCGGTACCGGCCCGAAGTTCGTCGTTGAGCTGGGCCGCGCGTCCGGCAGGCTGAACCACAACAGGACACCCGGTATCCCGAGGATCTCCGCCCAGTGCGCCAGCCGGTCCAGGTGCACTACCGGCGGTCCGTTCTCGATCCGGCTCAACTGCGCCTGGGTGATCCCCATCCACCCCGCCACCACGGTCTGCGGCAACGGGTGCCGCCCGTGGTAGGGGTGGCACCGGTAGGCCCTGATCGCCCGGCCGAAATGACGAGACGCCAACGCCTGTCGTACCGGCTGGTGGTCCCAGAAGGAGGCCGGCACCTCGGGTGGCGCGCTGAGCCGGTCGCGTTCGGCGGCCTGACAGGGCGCGCAGCGTCCGCTGTCGTTGTCACGGGCGAGTCGCCCGCCACAGCGTGGGCAGTTCGCAGATGTCACCGGCAACCTCGCCAATCGCGGGCGGTCGAATCCGACGTCGAGCGTAGCCATTCAACCCGCTCTGTGCGGGCGCGGTATACGTAGCGCGCATATGGGGGACGCGCACGCCTCTCACCCCGCCGGGTGCCTCGCCCGCCGCAGGGACGCGACCACGGTCGTCCAGTCGTCGGGGGTCATCTCGTCGCCCGGGTGGAGGAAGTCGCTGTCGTGGAAGGTCACACCTGCCTCCCGGAGCAGCCGGACGTGTCCGGCATAGGCGGGATGGGCGGCGAGGGTCGCCTTCACCCGGGGGAAGGCGTGGACCGGCAGGCCGGCGCCGACGGCCTCGTTGAGGATGCCCAGCGCCAGGGTGTCGCTCGCCCCCACCGCCCACTTGTTCACCGTGTTGAAGGTGACCGGCACGACCAGCAGCAGGTCGGCCGCCGGATGCGGTTCCGGGTCGCCCGGCATGCGCCACTCGACCCGTACCGGATAGCCGGTCTTTTCCTGCAACGCCGCCCGGTCGAGCCAGGACGCCGCGACCGGGGTGGCGATGAGGCACACCGTCCACCCGTCCGCCATCAGCAGGTCGACGAGTTCGCCAATGCGTTCCACCGGCGGCGCGGCACAGGCCACGAGATGCAGTACCCGTTGATCGGTCATACCAGCAGTGTCGCCCCAAGGGCGGTCGACCGATCTGGGTAGTCGGCCGGATACCGGGCGCGCATGGCGTTCACGATCATCAACACATAACAGAACCGCTGGTCAGCGGCGATGGTCGAACGCATGGCCCGGGGCGGGTGCCGGGCTCCGGGGTGATGTCGACCCGAACGACACGACCTCGTCCCCGCCCGCCCCGGTGCCCGTTCACCTTCCGCGACACACAGAGGTGCAGAAACGATGACCACCGCAGCAGACATCCCCGACAGGCACCGGCCATCCGGCGACGGTCGACCGACGCAGGGCGGGTGCGGCATGACACCGGAGGAGATCGTCCGCCCCTGGTCACGGCTGGCCTACCGCCCCGGCCAGGCCATCCCCGTCCACACGCCGCGCCACCCCGACCAATGGCGCTGGTACTCCCCCGCGAACGCGCCGCGCCCCGACGGCACCGTCGAGCTGCACGTCCGCGCCGTGGCCGCCGGCACCGTCTCGACCAGCCTCGTGCACCAGGTACGCCCCGGCGAGCTGCTCCACCTCGGCCCGTCCCACGACACCGACCTGCACCTGCGCGACGGCGACCTGCTGCTGGTGGCCGGCGGCACCGGCCTGGCCCCGCTGCGCGCCCTGGTCGAACAGGTCGTGCGCTGACGGGTGTCCACCGCAGCCGCACACCCTGCCGGCCTACTCGCTCTGCCGAGAACGCCGCGATCAACTGGTCAGGAGCGGGACAACCGGCGCAGCAGCGAGTCCGCGCCCAGCGGGTACGCCCCGTGCCGGCGTACCCCGTCGGCGACCTCCCGGTCGGAGGAGATCACCACCACCGGGCGGCCGGGCGGCTCGGCCCGGACCAGCCGGCGGATCAACTCGTCGGCGGTCTCCCCCTTGCGGGAGAAGAGCACCCGCACCCCGCGCGGGGTGGGCGGCAGGCCGTGCATCCGTTCCGCCCCGTCGAAGACCACCGTCACCTCGTCGCCGGTCTGCGCGGCGATCCCACCCAGCCCGGTGATCAACCGCTTGCGCTGCTGCTCCAGGGACATCTCGCCGAACCCGCGCTTGGTGACGTTGTAGCCGTCGACGACCAGGTGCGCCCGGGGCAGGGCGAGCAGTTGGTCCAGTCGGGCCGGGTCGTCGGTGTCCCGGGCGCGGGCGGCCGGTCCGGCCTGGGCGGTGACCGGGGCGTCGGTGAAGGCGTCGGCCACGAAGTCGGCGGGGAGCTTGTCCACCGGGTCCAGGGCCAGTTCGCGGCGCAGCCCGACGGCGGCCTGGCCGATCGTCTCCAGCAGCAGCCACAGCCGGGCGTCGTCGACCGACCGGGCCTCCTTGGCGCTGGCCTTGGCCACGCCGGCCGCCGCCTCGGCCTCGGCCAGCCGGGCCCGTGCCCGGCGCAACTCGGCGTCGCTGTCGGCGGCGGCCCGGGTGGCCCGGCCGCGTTCGGTGGCGAGCAGGTCGTTGGCCCGGCGTTCCCGGGCCTGGGTCTCCCGCAGGCTGCGCTGGAGCTGGCGGTTGTCCTCCCGGAGCTGACCCAGCTCCTCGCGGACCCGGGCCAGCTCGTCGCGGAGCTTGTCCGCCTCCACCCGGGCCACCGCCCGGTCGTGCTCGGCCCGGGTGGCCCGCTGTTCGGCCTCCCGGACCAGCTCGGCGACGACCGCGCTGTCGGCCTCGGCACGGACCACGGCCCCGCTGGCGTCGATCAGCTCCCGCCAGCCCCGGGGACGGACGAGGTAGGCCAGGGCGGCCACCTCGACCGGGTCGGCGGCGGCCGGTGCGGTCCCCTCGACCACTGCCGCGCCCAGGTCACCGGCGTCGGCCAGGACCCGGGCGGTGACCCGCTGCCGGAACAGCGGATCGGCGGTGAGCTGGGCGGCGATGACCGAACCGCCCAGCCTCGCCCGGCGGTTCGGGGCGAACTTCGCCACCCGGCGCAGCGGCACCGGCACCTCGTCGGCGGGCAGGCCGGGCAGGACCGCGGCGGTGAGCGCCACGATCCGCTGCCGGACCGGCTCGGGCAGGCTGGGTTCCGGCTCGGGCGGTCCCGCCTCGGCGGCCCCGGCCTCCGGCGGTCCGGTCCCGGCAGGTCCGGCATGGTCGGCTGCGGCCTCCGGCGGTCCGGCCCCGGCCTCAGCGGATAGGGCCTCCGGCAGGTCCGCTCCGGCCGGCGGCGGCTCCGCTCCGGTCTCGGGCGCCCCCGCACCCGGGTTCCCGCCGGCCTCGGGCACGGCGGTGGACGACCCCTCCTCCGGGAGGTGGTCGTCGTACGGCTCGGTGAGGGGCATGGGGCAAGTCTCCCACCGCGACCGGGCCCACCGCCGGATGAGTGAGCCGATCTCTCATCCTATGCCGCGGGTGGCTGGTGGGGCTGTGGTGACGGGAGTGTCGCACCGCACGGTTAACCTGCCGGCCGTGGCACCTGGGGAGTTCGTCCAACAGACCCTGGCCGGGCTGGACCAGCCGGCCGGCGGCGTCGATCCGGCCCTGCCGCTCTACGCGACCACGTTCGTGGTGGTCGACCTGGAGACCACCGGCGGCTCACCCGACGGCGGGGGCATCACCGAGATCGGCGCGGTCAAGGTGCGCGGCGGCGAGGAGCTGGGCGTGCTGGCCACCCTGGTCAACCCGGGGGTGCCGATCCCGCCGTTCATCACCGTGCTGACCGGCATCACCCAGGCCATGCTGGTCCCGGCCCCGCCGATCGAGCAGGTGCTGCCGAGCTTCCTGGAGTTCATCGCCGACGCCGTCCTGGTGGCCCACAACGCCCCGTACGACGTGGGGTTCCTCAAGGCCGCCTGCGCGAAGCACGGCTACCGCTGGCCGCAGCCCCGGGTGCTGGACACGGCGGCGCTGGCCCGCCGGGTGCTCAGCCGTGACGAGGTGCCCAACCGCAAGTTGGGCACCCTGGCCGCCTACTTCCGCACCGCCACCCAGCCCACCCACCGGGCGCTGGACGACGCCAAGGCGACGGTGGACGTGCTGCACGGCCTGATCGCCCGGCTCGGTGGGCACCGGGTCGACACGGTCGGCGAGGCGATCGAGTTCACCCGGGCGGTCACCCCCACCCAGCGGCGCAAGCGGCACCTGGCCGAGGGGCTGCCGAAGGCCCCCGGGGTCTACATCTTCCGCGCGGCCGACGACCGGCCGCTTTACGTCGGCACCTCCGGCGACATCGCCACCCGGGTACGCAGCTACTTCACCGCCGCCGAGAAACGGGCCCGGATGTCGGAGATGCTGGCCGCCGCCGAACGGGTGGAGGCGGTCCGGTGCGCCCACCCGCTGGAGGCGGAGGTGCGGGAGCTGCGGTTGATCGCCGCGCACGCGCCGCCGTACAACCGCCGGTCGAAGTATCCGGAACGGATGGTGTGGCTCAAGCTGACCGACGGGCCGTACCCCCGGCTGTCGGTGGTGCGCGGCCTGGCCCCCGGCGACACCGCCTACCTCGGGCCGTTCCGCTCCACCCGGGCCGCCGAGCTGGCCGCCGCCGGGTTCCACGACGCGGTGCCGCTGCGCCAGTGCACCCACCGGTTGTCGCTGCGCACGGTCACGCCGGCCTGCGCCCTGGCCGAGCTGGGCCGCTGCCCGGCACCCTGCGAGCACCGGATCACCCCCGAGGAGTACGACCAGCGCGCCGTCGCGCCGTTCCGCACCGCCACCACCAGCGATCCGCAGGTGGTGGTGGACGCCCTGCTGGCCCGGATCGAGGTGCTGTCGGCGTCCCGGCGCTACGAGGAGGCGGCGGTGGTGCGGTCCCGGCTGGCCGCGGTGCTGCGGGCCGCCGTCCGGATGCAGCGGCTGGCCGGGCTGACCCGGATCGGCGAGGTGGTCGCCGCCCGGCCCGCCGCCGGGGGCGGTTGGGAGTTGGCGCTGGTGCGGCACGGGCGGCTCGCCGGTGCCGGGGTGTCCCCGCCGGGTGTCCACCCGCGACCGACGATCACCGCGATCCGGGCCACCGCCGAGACGGTGGAGCCGGGGGGCCACGGGCCGGTGCCCCGGGCCACCGCCGAGGAGACCGAGCGGATCCTGTCCTGGTTGGAGCGGCCGGAGACCCGACTGGTGGAGATGACCTCCGTTTGGTCGTCCCCGGTGGCCGGCGCGGGCCGGTTCCGTGACCTGCTGGCGAAGGCCGAGGGCGGCGGGTCCGCCCAACTCTCGACCGAACGCTCATGAGCAAGTGACCGATCGGACGACCCCGACTCGCTTAGGCTGTTAAGGGAGTGCAGTCCTGCCCGTTTCGTGGGCCTGCTTCCGGTTGCCGGGTACGGTGGACGGGAGTCGGGGTGAGGAGGTGTCCCTCGTGGACGTCGACGCCGGACACGGCGCCGCCCTGGGGGGTGCGCTCCCGGCCCAGCCGGGTGAGTTGCCCCTGGCCCGGCGGCTCCGGTCCTTGTTGAGCTGGCCGGCCAGCGACGGTGACCCGGTCACCCAGCTGGTCCGCACCCACCGCGGCATCCATTCCAGCGCGGACGCCTCGGTGCTGCGCAGGGCGTACACGATCGCCGAGAACATGCACCGCGGTCAATACCGCAAGAGCGGCGAGCCCTACATCACCCACCCGCTCGCGGTCGCCCAGATCTGCGCCGACCTCGGGATGGACACCACCACCCTGGTCGCCGCGCTGCTGCACGACACCGTGGAGGACACCCGCTACACCCTCCAGGCGCTCAGCGAGGACTTCGGTCACGAGGTGGCCCACCTGGTCGACGGGGTGACCAAGTTCGACAAGGCGTTCTACGGCAAGGCGGCCGAGGCCGAGACGATCCGCAAAATGATCATCGCGGCCGGCAAGGACGTCCGGGTGCTGATCATCAAGCTGGCCGACCGGCTGCACAACATGCGCACCCTCGGGGTCCGTTCGGCCGCCTCCCGCGAGCGGATCGCCCGCAAGACCCAGGAGGTGCTGGTCCCGCTCTGCGACCGGCTCGGCATCCAGACCCTCAAGCGCGACCTCGACGACGTGGTGCTGCTGCACCTGGAGCCCGACGAGCACGCCCGGCTGGCCCGGTACGTGCACGACCGGCCCGGCTGGGACGCCTACCTCGACGACGTGGTGGCCCAGGCCAAGGTGGCGCTGCGGCGCAGCCGGGTGGACGCCGAGGTGAGCGTCCGGCCCCGGCACCTCTACTCGATCTGGAAGGACACCGTGGCCGGCGGGCACACCGTCCCGTACGACCTGCCCCGGATCGTGATCGTGGTGGACGGCCCGGCCACCGACTGTTACGCCGCCCTCGGCGCGGTGCACGGCCGCTGGCGGCCGCTCCCCGGCCGGTTCAAGGACTTCATCGCCTCCCCCAAGAACAACCTCTACCGTTCCCTGCACACCAGCGTCTGCGGCCCGCAGGACCACACGGTCGAGATGCTGATCCGCACCCGGGAGATGCACCGCTGCGCCGAGTACGGGGTGGCCGCCGACTTCCGCTTCCCCCGCGCCTCCGGCGAGACCAGCAACACCGACCGGCTCTCCTGGCTGCGCCGGGTGCTCGACTGGGAGCAGGAGGCCCCCGACCCGGCCCAGTTCCTCCAGTCGCTGCGCTGTGACCTGGCCGAGGCGCAGATCCAGGTGGTCGCCGACGGCCGGCAGGTGGTGCTCCCGGCCGGGGCCACCCCGGTCGACCTGGCCTACGAGCTGGGCACCGAGCGGGGCGACCACTGTCTGGCCGCGCGGATCAACGGCCGGCTCGCCCCGCTGGCGTCCGAACTGGACGAGGGCGACGTGGTGGAGATCTACACCGAGAGCGACGCGGAGAGCGGCTTCGAGGCGACCGTGGCCCCCCGGGGCCCCCGGCGCGAGTGGCTCGACTTCGTCAAGTCGCCGCACGCGCAGATGCAGATCAGCCGCTGGTTCACCGACCACACCGAGCCCGGCATCTCGATCGCCGACAAGGTACGCCTGGGGCGGGCCACCATCGGGCTGGCGCTGCGCAAGCACGACCGGGGGCTGGCCAGTGACCTGCCGCTGCTGCGGCTGTCGGAGGAGCTCGGCTACCCCGACCTGGAGACCCTGCTGGTGGCGGTCTTCGACCGGGCGGTCGAACCGGACACCGTGGTCCGCCAGCTCATCGACCTGGTCGACCATCGACAGTGACCGGGGCGGGTCGACGCCGGGCAGGGTGACCGATCGCCCCGCGCCCCACGACGGCGCATCGACGGCCTAGCCTGGAGCCATGATCCTCCGCTCCCGCGCCACCGGCCGGGCCGTCGCGTACAAGGTCTTCTACCGGCTGCCGGTGACGGTGCGCCGTCGGCTGGTCCGGCTCGCCGGGCCGAAGTACGTCGTCGGCGCGGTGACCCTGGTCCGGGACAGCGAGGCCGACGGGGCCGGCCGGCTCCTGCTGCTGCGTCAGCCCCCCGGGCACAGCTGGACGCTCCCCGCCGGATTGCTCCAGCGCGGCGAGGCCCCGGTCGTCGGCGCGGCCCGCGAGCTGCACGAGGAGTCCGGCGTCCGGCTGTCCCCCGACCGGCTCCGCCCGGCCGTACCGAACGCCCTGGTGCACACCCGGGGCTGGGTGGACATGGTCTTCGAGGTCGAGGTGCCCGCGAGCACCACGACCCTGAAGGTGGACGGCGCGGAGGTCCTGGAGGCGTCCTGGCATCCACTGGACGACCTGCCCCGGCTAAGCCGGGCCACCGCCAACCTGCTCGGCCACTACGGCATCGGGCCGCAGGCCGGGCAGCCGGCGACGTGAGCGCACCGGACGGCCTGTGCGCGGTGGTGCTCGCCGCCGGTGAGGGCACCCGGTTACGCCCGCTCACCGCCCGGGTGCCGAAGGCGCTCTGCCCGGTCGGCAACGTGTCGCTGCTGGACCGGGCGCTGGGACGGCTCGCCGGCCTGGGCCTGACCGGCCGGGACCGGGTGGCGGTGAACGCCTGCTACCTCGCCGACCAGGTGGTGGCACACGTCGGCGACCGGGCACACCTGTCGGTGGAGCCGGGCGATCCGCTGGGCACCGCCGGTGGCCTGGGCAACCTGCGGGACTGGATCGCCGGCCGGGGGGTGCTGGTCGGCAACGCCGACGCGTACCTGGCCGATCCCCGCCGCGCTCCCGGGCCGGACGTCGCGGCGCTGCTGGCCGGTTGGGACTTCCGGTCCGTACGGCTGCTCGGCCGACCGGCCCCGGACCCGACCGCCCCCGGCACCTTCGACGGACACGTCTTCACCGGCTTCTCGCTGCTGCCCTGGCATCGGGTGCGGGAGTTGCCGGCCAGCTTCGGCGACCTGGTCCGCACGGTGTGGCGGCCGGCGGAGGCGGCCGGCGGGCTGACCGTGGTGCCGTACCCCGGCACGTTCTTCGACACCGGCACACCCGCCGACTACCTGGCGGCCAACCTGCACGCCGCCGGGGACGGTGGCCTGCTGGTCGCCCCGGACGCCACCGTCACCGGCCGGGCGCGGCACGCCGTGGTCGGCACCGGTGCGGTGGTACGCGGCGACGTGGAACGCGTGGTGGTCTGGCCCGGCGCGACGGTCGGCCCGGACGAACGGCTCCGCGACGCGATCCGGGCCGGCGACGGGCTCACCGTGCCGGCCACACCGGGCGGAAGTTGATCGTCGGTGTCAGAATCACCGGCATGCAGCCCTCCCCGCCCCGGATCCCCCTCTCGGTCGGCTACCGGTCGGGTCGGACCGGCCGGGTCGTCTCGTTGCTGGTGCTGGGTGTCATCCTGACGGTCGCCTGCGGCTGTGTCGGCGCCTTCATCGGAACCGGCCTGAACGCGGCGACCGGCAACGACAGCTCGGGCAGCGCGACCGTGGCGGCGCTCGTCGCGCTGCTCTCGGTCGGGCTGGTCATGCTCTTCATCGGCCTGCTGGTGACCAGCATCGTGCGGACGAGCGCCTGGCTGGAGGGCACCCGGCTCACCGTGGTCAGACTCACCACGAAGAGCGTCGACCTGCGGGCCGCCCGGTCGGTGTCGTTGCGGGCCGCGGCCGTCGCGCACACCGGGGTCTCCAGCGACGGCTCGCTGGTCGCCACCGGCGCGGTCACCCGGACCCCGGTGCTCACCGTCACCACCGACACCGGCACGGTCAAGCTGGGGCTGCGCAGCAAGGAGAGCCTGCTCATCCCGCCACCGGAGATGTACGCCCTGGCCGCCGCGCTGGACACCGCCCGCTGCCCCGGGGCGGCCGAGGCCGCGGGGTGGCTGCGGGCCATGGCCGCCGACCCACGCACCATGCTGCTCTGACCCGCGCCGTCGGCGTTCTCGTCCCGGCCACCCGCTATCGGCTCGGTCCGGTGGCTCTCGGTCCGGTGGCTCTCGGTCCGACGGCTCTCGTCCGACGGCTCTCGTCCGGCTCTGGCGCCTGCGGGCAGGCGACCCTTCACCACCGACACCGTGCGGCGCGACCAGCTACCGGCACTGCGAACAACGGGCCTTCACCACCGAAACCATGCGGCACGACCGCCTACCGGCACTGGAAACGACGAACCTTCACCACCGACACCATGCGGCACGATCAGCTACCGGCACTGGAGTACGAACCCTCACCACCAGCACCATGCGGCGCGACGCATATGCCTGGCTGGCATAAACATGCCAGCCAGGCATATGCGTTCCACTCGACGTGCACACCGGCGGCTGCCTTCCACCCGACGTGCACACCGGCGGCTGCCTTCCACCCGACGTGCACACCGGCAGCTGCCTTCCGCCCGATGTGCACACCGGCGGCAGGCGCGCTCGCGGCGGACCTCCACCGGCCCGCTCGCCGGCCGTCGCCCGAGAGCCCGGGTAGGGCGGCGCACAGACCAGCTCGACGCACGGGCCACATTCGGTGGAGAGCGAACCGGCGTTGGACTAACGGGCGGAAACGACGATCCGGGGGCGAGGTGCCAGGGGCCGGTATGACAGGCCCGCAGGGATGGGGCAGCAGGGGCAGACCCGCAGCAGCCGGCGCGAAGCACACGGACGGAAACGCGAAGCGCACGGACGGAAACGCGAAGCGCACGGACGGAAACGCGAAGCGCAGGGACGAGGGCACGACGGGCAGGGTCGGGGGCGCGGGAGGCAGGGAGGGGCAGGACGAGGGACGGGGACAACCGGGAGAGGCGGCCGGGTGCGGCACTAGCATGGTCGACGACACCAGGCCGGCGTCGCGCCGGGCACGACGAACGGAGAATCGTCCAGTGATCACCGCGATCGTCCTGATCGACTGCGCCACCGACTCGATCCCCGAGGTGGCCGAGAACCTGGCCAACCTGCCCGGCGTCAGCGAGGTCTACTCGGTGGCCGGACACGTCGACCTGATCGCCATCGTCCGGGTCCGGGAGTTCGAGCAGATCGCCCAGGTCATCGCCGGCAGCATCTCCAAGGTGCCCGGGGTGCTCGGCACCGAGTCGCACATCGCCTTCCGCGCCTACTCCCAGCACGACCTGGAGGAGGCTTTCGCGATCGGCCTGGCCAGCGCCGACTGACCCGACACCGGCCGCCGGTGGCAGCGGCGCGCACGACGGTGGCCGGCCCCTGGTTGGGGACCGGCCACCATCAGGTGGTACGGGACGTCAGCTGTTGCCCGGAGCCGGCGTCTCGGTGATGCCGCCCGGTTCCGGCGACTCCGTGGTGCCACCCGGAGCCGGCAACTCGGTGGTGCCACCGGGTGCCGGCGTGCCGCTGCCGCTGGGGCTCGCAGTGCCGCTGGCACTGGTCTGCGGGACCGGGATGCCCAGCTCCTGGGCCAGGGCCACCAACGCGTCGTAGTGCGCCTGCAGCACCGGCAGGGCGTCCTGCGCCAACTGGACCACCGACTGCTCCGAGCCCTGCGAGATCTCGGTCTGGGTGGCCTGGATGGCCTGCACGTGACCGGCCAGCTCAGCGGTCACCCATGCCTTGTCGAACGCGGCGCCGTTGAGTCCGTTGAGCTTGTCGATGACCTTCTGCTGGTCGGCCGTCGGCGCGCTCGGCAGCGACACGTTGAGCTGCTGCGCGGTGCTCTGCACCGTCTGGTCGAGCTGGGTGTGGTCCGTGACGAACTGCTGTCCCAGCTCCTTGACCTGCTCGTTCTGCCCCTTCTTCTGGGCCAGGTTCCCGGTGACGATCTCCGCCAGGTTCACCTGGTGCACCGCCTGCAGGTACTGGGTGTCCTGCGCCGACGGCTGCGCGGCGGCCTCTGCGGCGGCCGCGGGCGCCAGACCGACCACCGCCAGTGTGGCCAGTAGTCCCAGGCGTTTGATACCCAACATGTTCCCTCCCCGTTTCCGTTGGACCGCACGGATACCCGACTGGCGAGGGTTATTCCTGCGCTTTCCACCCGTTGGTGGCCGGTCGCGTCGCCGGCCGCGCTCGATGGCCGCCGCAAACGGGACGTCGGCGCGTCCGGAAACGGATACCGGCCACCGCCCGAACGGACGAGACGCCCGCCGGAGGACTCCGGCGGGCGTCTCGGTCGAACAGGACCGGGAAGGTCAGCGGCGGGCGTCGCCGCTGCCGATCTGCTCCCGCTCCGGGCGGGGTTCCACCGGCGGGTGCCCCGGCGAGACCGGTGCCTCGACGGGCTTCTCGATCGGGTAGAAGAAGCCCCGGATCGCCGGGCCGAGCGCCCCGAGCCGGTTCATCTTCTTGGGCACCACCCAACCGACGTAGTCCAGCTCGGCGTGGCCATGGCCGTCGGCCGCGCTGAGCGGCTGGTGGACCTCCTCGAAGCGGCCGTCGGGCAGGCGACGGATGATGCCGGTCTCCACACCGTGGGCCAGCACCTCCCGGTCGTGCTGCTGGAGCCCGAGGCAGATCCGGTACGTGACGTAGTACGCCAGCGGCGGGACCACCAGCAGGCCGATCCGGCCCGCCCAGGTCATCGCGTTCAGGCTGATGTGGAACTTGTCGGCGATCACGTCGTTGGCACCGGAGAGCGTCAACACGATGTAGAAGGCGACCGCCATCGCGCCCACCGCCGTCCGGGCCGGCACGTCCCGGGGCCGTTGCAGCAGGTTGTGGTGCCGGTAGTCCTTGAGCTGACGCGCCTCCACGAACGGGTAGAGCGTGGAGAGGCCGACCAGGATGCCCGGCAGCACGACCGTCGGCCAGAACAGCGGCGGGATGACGTACCCGTCGCCGATCGGGATGTTGATCTCCCAGGCGGGCATCAGCCGGGTCGAGCCGTCGAGGAACATCACGTACCAGTCGGGCTGGCTGGCGGCCGAGACCACCCACGCCTCGTACGGGCCGAAGTACCAGATGGGGTTGATCTGGAACAGGCCGCCCATCAGCGCGATCACGCCGAAGACGACCATGAAGAAGCCGCCCTGCTTGAGCGCGTAACGCGGGAACATCCGCTCGCCGACCACGTTGTCGTTGGTCCGGCCGGGGCCGGGCCACTGGGTGTGCTTCTGCTTGAACACCAGGCCCAGGTGGGCGCTGATCAGCGCCACCAGCAGACCCGGGATCAGCAGCACGTGGGCGATGAAGAACCGGCTGATGATGATCTCGCCGGGGAACTCGCCCCCGAAGATCGACGAGGTGACCCAGGAGCCGATCACCGGGATCGACAGCATGATGCCCGAGGCGATCCGCAGGCCGGTGCCGGACAGGCCGTCGTCCGGCAGCGAGTAGCCGGTGAAGCCGGCCAGGAAGCCGACCCAGAAGAGCAGCGAACCGATGATCCAGTTGGTCTCCCGCGGCTTACGGAACGCGCCGGTGAAGAAGATCCGCAGCATGTGCACCACGATCGCGGCCATGAACAGCAGCGCGGACCAGTGGTGCATCTGCCGCATGATCAGGCCGCCCCGGACGTCGAACGAGATGTCCAGGCTGGAGGCGTACGCGGCGGACATCGGCGTGCCCCGCAGCGGGGCGTAGCTGCCGTTGTAGACCACCTCGGTCATCGCCGGCTCGTAGAAGAAGGTCAGGAACACGCCGGTCAGCAGCAGCACGACGAACGAGAAGAGCGCGATCTCGCCGAGCAGGAACGACCAGTGGTCCGGGAAGACCTTGTTGAGCAGCTTGCGCAGCGGCGTGGCTACCTGGAAGCGGTCGTCCGCCCCCACTGCGGCCTTGCCCGGCACCGCTGCCACGTCAAACTTTCGGCGCTTCATGGCCGCTCCCAGAAGTCGGGGCCGACGGTTTCAGTGTAGTCGGACTTCGCCACGAAGAAGCCCTCCTCGTCCACCTCGATCGGCAGCTGGGGAAGCCGCCGGCTCGCCGGGCCGAAGACCGGACGGGCGTTGTCGGTGATCAGGAACTGGCTCTGGTGACACGGGCAGAGCAGCCGGTTGGTCTGCTGCTCGTAGAGGCTCGCCGGGCAGCCGGCGTGCGTGCAGATCTTGGAGTACGCCGCGTAGTTGCCCCACATGTAGTCACCGTGACCGACCCGCGAGTTGGCCTGCCGGGACTTCTCCGCGTCGGTCTCCCGCAGGTGGATCAGCAACGTCGGCGAGTCGGCGTGCTTGTTGCTCACCCCGTGGTCGATGCCGGGGAAGACGGTGAGCTGACCGCCGGCGCTGACGTCGGCCGGACGGATCGGCCGGCCGTCCTCGCGGACCAGGCGGATCTTCTTGCCCCCGGCCGGCGCGAAGCCGGTGGTGAACATCTGGTTGTTCTTGTGCGGGTTGGAGATCAGGCCACCGACCAGCGGGGCCGCGGCGACCGCGCCGACCGGCAGCAGGCCGGCGACCAGCGAGACGCCGAGCAGCGGACGCCGCCGTACCCCCATCTCGTCGGCCAGGTAGAGCATGGTCTCGCCGGTGATCTTCCGCTCGTCCGGGGAACCGGGACCGTCGTGCCGGTCCTGGATCGAGACCTCCTTGGGCAGCAGCTTCTTGCCCCAGGTGAGGATGCCGAAGCCGATGCCGAGCAGGGCGATGCCGAGGGTGACGCCGAGCAGCGGGGTGTACCACTTGTCGCCGCCGCGACCCGGCTCGTACTCCCAGGGCCACCAGATGTAGACGACCAGGAACGCGGTGGCGGCCAGGCCGGTCAGCAGGAACATCGCCGCGACCGTACGGGTCAGCCGGCGCTCGGCCTTGCTGCCCGGGACGACCTGCTCCTCGTAGTGGACGATCTCGATGTCGTCCCGCCGGGCGCCCTCGGTGACGATGTCGAACCGGGAGAGCCGGGGGTCGTGGACGTCGACCGGCTCCCGGCCCTGCGGGGCGTGCTGCTCGGTCTGGGTGCTCATGCCGTCACCTCGCTACGGGCGGTGCCGGCGGCCGGCACCACGGCAATGCTGTCGACGATCCGCCCGGTCACGACTTGCCCGCAATCCACAGGCTCGTGAAGACCAGCGCGACGATGCCCACCAGGAAGATGGCCAGTCCCTCGGTGGACGGCCCGTACCGACCGAGGTTGAAGCCGCCCTGGTCCTGGTCGGCCTTCAGGGACTCCTGGATGTAGGCGATGATGTCCGCCTTCTGCTCCGGGGTGATCTGGTTGTCGCCGAACACCGGCATGTTCTGCGGGCCGCTGAGCATCGCGGCGTAGATCTGCGCGTCGCTGGCCGGGGCCAGGCTCGGGGCGTACTTGCCGGAGGAGAGCGCGCCGCCGCCGCCGCCGAAGGCGTGGCACTGCGAGCAGTTGATCCGGAACAGCTCGCCACCGGTGGCCAGGTTGGCCCCCTCGCGGAGGTTGCCCTGCGGGACCTGCGGGCCGCCGCCGAGCTCCTGGATGTACTGGCCGAGCTGGCGCACCTGCTCGTCGGTGAAGACCGGCGGCTTGCGCATGGCCTGCGCCTCCTGCCGGGCCATCGGCATCCGGCCGCTGCCGACCTGGAACTCCACCGAGGCGGAGCCGACACCGATCAGGCTCGGGCCACGACCCTCGACGCCCTGGGCGTTGGGGCCGTGGCAGGTCACGCAGCTCACGTCGAACAGCGCCCGACCCTCGGCCGCGGCGCCGGTCAGCGGCGGGTTTTCCTGCGCCTGCGCGCCCGGGGCGAAGACCGTGTAGGCACCGCCGGCCAGCGTCAGCGCGGCGATCAGCCGGAACGCCGCGCCCAGCCGGCGGCGGCCCCTGCTGCGCGCCGCGGGCCGCCCGCGCAGGCGCGCGAGCAGACCGCGTCGGCGGTCGTTGTCAGAAGTCATGACCTGTGTCCTTAACCGGTTGGACCTTGTCTCAGGGGACGGAGCGGCGGCGCGGAACGTGACGCGCCAAGATCACTGAAGCCAGTAGATCATGGCGTAGAGCCCGATCCACACGACGTCGACGAAGTGCCAGTAGTACGACACGACGATCGCCGAGGTGGCCTGGGCGGGGGTGAACCGGCCCATAGTGGTGCGGATCATGAAGATGATGAAGGCGATGAGGCCACCGGTCACGTGCAGGCCGTGGAAGCCGGTGGTGAGGTAGAACATCGACCCGTAACCGTCTTCGTTGATCTTCACGCCCTCGTGGACCAGGGTCAGGTACTCGTTCGCCTGGCCGAGCACGAAGATCAGGCCCATCACGAAGGTGAGCGTGAACCAGCGCCGCAGGGCGTGGACGTCACCCTTCTCGGCCGCGAAGACACCGAGCTGGCAGGTCACCGAGGACAGCACCAGGATCACCGTGAAGGTGGTCGCATAGGGGATGTTGAGTACCTCGGTGTGCTTCTCCCACTGCTCCGGCGCCGCCGCGCGGATCGAGAAGTACATCGCGAACAGCGCCGCGAAGAACATGAGTTCGCTGGAGAGCCACACGATCGTCCCCACGCTGACCATGTTGGGCCGCGTCAGAGAGTGGATCCGGCTCTTGTCAATGGCTGGGGCCGCAGTCACGCGGTCATTATTGCCCTTGACCGGGGCGGGCGATCAGCGGGGGGCCAAACCCGGCTCAGGGATGGCCCGATCGTGGGGGTCCGGTTCGCCTGGCCTAGCCTGAAAAGCGTGCTGCACGTCGATTCGATCTTCGCCGCCACCTCGACGGCCCCGTCCACCGTAGTGGCCGCGGGCGGCGTCGAGGTACCGCCGCCGTTCGACATCACCCGCGTCTTCACCGAGACCCGGCTGGACAGCTGGCTCGCCCTGGGCCTGGTCCTCGCCGCCGGCCTCTACCTCTACGGGGTGTACCGGCTGCGGCTGCGCGGGGACCACTGGCCGGTGCTGCGTACCGTGTGCTTCCTCGGGCCCGGCCTGGGCGGCATCGCCGCGGTCACCGTCAGCGGCCTGCACGCCTACGACACCGCCCTGCTCTCGGTGCACATGGTGCAGCACATGGTGCTGTCGATGATCTCGCCGATCTTCCTCGCCCTGGGCGCACCGGTCACCCTCGCGCTGCGCACCCTGCCGGTCGGCCCGCGCAAGCGGCTGCTGGCGGTCGTGCACAGCCGGATCGCCCGGGTCTACAGCTTCCCGCTGGTGGCGTTCACCATCTTCGTGGTCAACCCGTTCGCGCTCTACTTCACCGACCTCTACCGCTACACCCTCGAACACGCGTGGGCGCACGAGCTGGTGCACGCGCACTTCATCATGACCGGCTGCGTGTTCTTCTGGCCGCTGCTCGGCCTGGACCCGCTGCCCGGCCGCTGGCCGTACCCGGCGCGGGCGCTGCTGATGCTGCTCTCGGTGCCGTTCCACACGGTGCTCGGCCTCACCATCATGCAGAGCACCACCCTGTTCGGCGGCGACTGGTACCCGTCGCTCGGCCTGGCCTGGTCCGACCCGTGGAACGACCAGGTGGTCGCCGGGGGCATCCTCTGGGCCGGCGGCGAGTTCGTCAGCGTGACGATGCTCGCGGTGCTGGTGGTGCAGTGGGTCAAGCAGTCCGAGCGGGAGGCCCGCCGGGTGGACCGCGAGCTGGACCGGCAGGAGGCCCGGGACCGCGCCGCCGGGACCGGGACCGCCTCGGCCGAGGCGGGCGCAGCCGCCGGCACCGGGACCGCCGCCGGGACCGGAGCCACCACCGGGGCGGGGGCCGGCGCGAGTCCCGGAAACCCCCGCTGAGCTGCCGCGACGTCCGGTCCGGCGGCAGCCGGCGGGCGGGATGTCGAGTACGCCACACCGCCCGGTAGGATCAGCGGGCAGCAACGAGGAGTACAGCCCATGAGTGAGCGCAGCGAGCGAGTCAGGCTCAGTGCGACGGTGCCTCATCACGGCACGGAGCGAAGCGGAGTGTCGGCATGAGCGATCGTCTCTGCACCGTCCTGCTCTACAGCGACGACGCGCAGGTCCGGGACCGGATGCGGCTGGCCGTGGGCACCCGTCCCGCGCCCGGCATCCAGATCGAGTTCGTCGAGGCGTCCGACTATTTCGGCTGCGTCCGGCTGGTCGACGACTACGAGATCGACCTGATGCTGCTCGACGGCGAGGCCAGCCCCGGTGGCGGCATCGGCATCGCCCGCCAGATCAAGGACGACCGGGCGGACGCCCCGCCCACCTGCGTCGTCATCGCCCGCGCCGCCGACCGATGGCTCGCCTCGTACGCGCAGGTCGACGGCGTGCTGATGCACCCGCTCGACCCGGTGACCACCGGCACCACGGTCGCCGAGCTGCTGCGTACGCACGCCGCCGCCTGAGCCGGACACGCTCGGCGGCGTCCCTGGCGCCCGGGGTGACGGGCGCTCCCCGTCCACCACACCCACGCCGCTCGGGAGGCCCAGCATGGGCGAACGGACCTGGCCGCACCTGCTCAACGCGCTGCTGCGCGGCAACGAGCTGTCCACCGCCGACACCGCCTGGGCGATGAACGAGATCATGGCCGGGGCCGCCACCCCGGCGCAGATCGCCGCTTTCGCGGTCGCGCTGCGCGCCAAGGGCGAGACCCCTGCCGAGCTGGCCGGCCTGGTCGAGGCGATGTTCGCCAACTCGGTCCCGGTGACCCTGCCGGAGGAGCTGCGCCGGACCGCGGTCGACGTGGTGGGCACCGGCGGTGACCTCGCCCACACGGTCAACATCTCGACGATGACCGCGCTGGTGGTGGCCGGTGCGGGGGTACGGGTGGTCAAGCACGGCAACCGGGCCGCCTCCTCGCTCTGCGGCACCGCCGACCTGCTGGAACACTTCGGCGTGCCGCTGGATCTCGGCCCGGAGCAGGTGGCCCGCTGTGTGGCCGAGGCCGGGATCGGCTTCTGCTTCGCGGCCCGGTTCCACCCCAGCATGCGGCACACCGGCCCGGTCCGGCGGGAGATCGGTGTGCCGACCGCGTTCAACTTCCTCGGCCCGTTGACCAACCCGGCCCGGCCGCGGGCCGGGGCGGTGGGCTGCTTCGACGCCCGGATGGCCCCGGTGATGGCCGAGGTCTTCGCCGGCCGGGGCGACTCGGTGATCGTGATGCGCGGCGAGGACGGCCTGGACGAGTTCACCACCGCCGCGCCGACCAGGGTCTGGGTGGCCCAGCAGGGCACCGTCCGGGAGGCCGTGCTGGACGCGGCCGACCTCGGGGTGCCCCGGGCCACCCTGGCCGACCTGCGGGGCGGCGACGCCGCACACAACGCGGCCGTGGCCCGGCGGCTGCTCGCCGGGGAGGCCGGTCCGGTCCGCGACGCTGTCCTGGTCAACGCCGCCGTCGCGCTCGCCACCCAGACTCCACTGGACGGCGACCTCACCGAGGCGGTACGCGCCGGCCTGGCCCGCGCCGCGGAGTCCGTCGACTCGGGGGCGGCAGCGGCCACTCTCGATCGGTGGATCGAGGTCGCCCGCTCCCTGTGAGCCCCCTCCCCCGCGCCCGGCCGCCCCTGACCGTCGGACCGGCCGACCCAGCCGGACGACGCACGTCCTACCCGACCGGCGGGGCGGCGGGGCGGCGGGGAAGTGTCACCCGGGCGTGGGAAACTACAGCGGAGTAGTTTTCCGTTTCCGGTGATGGCGGCAATGGCCATCGACGGTTTCCGGAGCGAGAGGGGACGCCCGTGTCGGACCGCGAGCTCTACTGCGACACCTGCGGGGGCGTCCAGCCGTTCGAGACACCGCCGTGCCCCGACGGCCACGGCGTCGACTGCCCCGAACTGGCCTGCACCGGCTGTGGTTCGGCGGTACTGATCGCCACCTTCGCCTTCCGGCCCACCCACCTGGCCGACCACCGTCGCCGCCGGCCGTCAGCCGGACGGCACGCGGCCTGACCCCGCCGGGGCACCGCCGGCTCCCCGGTGCTGGCTCGGTCGCCGGCCCACCCGAGGTGCGTGACAGGATCACCGGATGCTCCGACTGACCGATTTCATCATCGACTGCCCGGACACGATGACGCTCGCGGCCTTCTACTCCGCGGTGACGGGTCGCCCGGTCAAGGAGGGCAGCGACGAGGACTGGGCCGGTATCCGGTTCGGCGAGATCGAGCTGGCCTTCATCAGGGTGGCGGAATACCACGCCCCGCAGTGGCCCGACGGCGAGCACCCCAAACAGTTCCACCTCGACTTCGAAGTCGACGACATCGAGGCCGAACAGCGCCGGGTCCTGGCCCTCGGCGCGACCCTGGAGCGAGACTTCATCGACCCCGACGGCTACGGATGGCGGGTCTACACCGACCCGGTCGGTCACCCGTTCTGCCTCTGCCGCAACAGGGGTGTCACCTGGACCGACCAGGGACCTGTCTGGGCCACGCCCGCCTGATCCGGCGGCACCGGGGCCGAGGCCGTACCAGGGCCGAAGCCGTACCAGGTCGCCGCAGGAGCGTTCGGCGCTCCGTACCCACCGACCGGTGACAGGCCCGTCTCCCGGGCGGGAGGCGGGCCTGTGCGGTGAAGGGAAACGGCGACAGGCCCGCCTCCCGGACGGGGAGACGGGCCTGTCGGGTGGATCAGTGCTCGGCGGTGCGGCGGGTGCCGGAGTAGTACTCGAAGAGCAGGCCGCAGGCGGCGAAGATGACCAGCACCAGGCCCAGACCGAGCAGCCAGAACTGCCAGAACACCAGGCCGAGGCCGGCGATCGCGGCGGCCAGCGCCAGGCCGAACGGCCAGTAGCTGCCGGGGCTGAAGAAGCCGATCTCGCCCGCGCCGTCGGCGATCTCGCCGTCCGGTCGGTCCTCGGGGCGCAGGTCGATGCGGCGGGAGACGAACCAGAAGAAGCCGCCACACATCGCGCAGAGCAGGAAGGACAGCAGCAGGGCCACCGTGCCGACCCACTCGACCTGACCGCCGGAGTCACCGTACGTCCAGGCACCGTAGAGGACCGTCGCGCCGAGCAGGAACACGGCGATGATGAGGAAGATGCGCCACTCGGTCTTCATGCCGGATACCTCAGTTTCCCGCGCCCGCGGACGCGTCGTCCGGGTTGAAGTTGTCCTTCGTCCGCCGGGTGTCGAAGGGCTGGGTGGTCTTCGCGTACGGGTCCTGACCGATGGCGGTCAGCGCCTCCTGCGTCGACTTGCCGTCCCGCTTGGCCGCCAGGAACTGGTCGTACGCCTCCGGGGAGACCACCCGCAGCTCGAAGTTCATGAAGGCGTGGTAGCTGCCGCACAACTCGGCGCAGCGTCCCACGTACGCACCCTCGGTCTCGATCTTGGAGACCTCGAAGACGTTACGGATCTTGCCGGGCATCACGTCGCGCTTGAACAGCAGCTCCGGCACCCAGAAGGAGTGGATGACGTCACGGCTGGTCTCCTCGAACCGGATGGACCGGTCGGTCGGCAGCACCAGGACCGGGATGACCTCGCTGGTGCCCAGCACCGACGCCACGGTGTCAGCTTCGGGGCCCTGGCCGTCGCGGTAGTTGAACTGCCAGTTCCACTTGACGGCGACGACCTCGACGACGACGTCGGGGTTCTTCGTCGTCCGCACCACGTCGGTCTGGACCACCGCCGTGTAGTAGAAGAGCACCGAGACGATCAGGATCGGCGCGATGGTGTAGAGGAACTCCATCGGCAGGTTGTAGCGGGTCTGCACCGGCAGCTCGTTGCCACGCTTGCGGTAACGCACCACACACCAGAAGATCAGGCCCCAGACGAAGACACCCACCGCCAGGGCGGCGATGCAGGACGCGATCCACAGGTCGTACATCCGGTGCGCCTCGGGGGTGATGCCACCCTGCGGCCAGCCGAAGCCGTCGACGGAACGGCCGACGTCACACCCGGTGAGCAGAACCAGCAGCGCAGCTCCGCCGAGACCGAGCCCGGCGAGCCGGCCAGCACCACGCCGCCGACGCTCACCGGCTCCGGGGGAAGCGCCGTGCCGTACGGCCGACGGCCGTACCTCCGAACTCCTTGCGACCACCTGGTCCTGCCTCCCTAGCGCGCCGCGGTGGGGCTTTCCAACAGCACCGACGGCAAAGGCGTCACCGACGGTCGCAGATTACTCGACCATGGCGGGCTCGACCGTCTTGGGGTCGCTGTCCGACCCCATCGGGGGGGATCGTGGTCGTCCCGACGCGATAGCGTCATCAGTCGTGAGTGCCCACCCGGTCTACCTGGACGCGGCCACCGCCGCGCCACTGCATCCGGTCGCCCGGCAGGCGCTGCTGGCCGCCCTCGACGACGGCTGGGCCGACCCCGCCCGGCTCTACACCCGGGCCCGCCGGGCGGCCCAGCTCCTCGACGCGGCGCGCGAGGCCACCGCCGACACCCTCGGCGTCCGTCCCGACGAGCTCTCCTTCACCCCCAGCGGTACGCACGCCGCGCACTCCGCCGTGCTCGGTGGCCTCGCCGGCCGGCGACGCAGCGGGACGACGCTGGTGCACTCGGCGATCGAACACTCGGCGGTGCTGCACGCCGCCGGGCGACACGTGGCGGCCGGTGGCACCGCGACCTCCGTACCGGTGGACCGGCTCGGCCGGCTCGACCCGGTGGCCTGGTCGGCGGCGGTGCACTCCCCCGGGGTGGCGCTGGCGGCGCTGATCGGGGCCAGCCACGAAGTGGGCACCGTCCAGCCGGTCGCCGGGGCCGCCGTCGACTGCGCCGCCGCCGGGGTGCCGCTCTACGTGGACGCGGCCCAGCTGGTCGGCCGGGTTCCGGTGCCGGCCGGCTGGTCGGTGCTGACCGCCAGCGCGCACAAGTGGGGCGGCCCACCCGGCGTCGGGCTGCTGGTCGTCCGCAAGGGCACCCGTTGGGAGTCGCCGTGGCCGGTCGACGAGCGGGAGTTCGGGCGTACCCCCGGGGTGGTGAACCTGCCGGCGGTGGTGGCGGCGGCGGCGAGCCTGCGCGCGGCGGCGGCTGACGCGGCGGCGGAGGCGGCCCGGCTGACCCCGCTGGTGGACCGGATCCGCACCCGGGTCGCCGCCGAGGTGCCGGACGTGGAGGTGGTGGGCGACCCCGTCGACCGGCTCCCCCACCTGGTCACCTTCTCCTGCCTGTACGTCGACGGCGAGGTGCTGCTGCACGCGCTGGACCGGCGCGGCTTCGCCGTCTCCTCCGGCTCCTCCTGCACCTCCTCGACGCTGCGCCCGTCGCACGTGCTGGAGGCGATGGGGGTGCTCTCGCACGGCAACGTCCGGGTCTCGCTGCACCGGGACACCACCGGGGCCGACGTCGAGCGTTTCCTCGCCGAGCTGCCCGGGATCGTCGCCGACCTGCGGGCCGACGCCGGCGTGGTGGGCCTGTGACCACCCCACCCGACCCGGACGGCCCGCCGAGCCGGCATGGTGGGCCGGTGACCACCCCACCCGACCCGACCCGCCCGCCGAGCCGGCGTGGTGGGCCGGTGACCACCCCGCCCGACCCGGACGGCCCGCCGACCAGGACGGACGACGACGGGTCCACCCCTCTCGACCGCCCGACCGGGGCCAGCGGCGACGGGGCCACGGAGGTGCTGGACTGCCGGGGGCAGCGCTGCCCGCTGCCGGTGATCGCGCTGGCCCGCCGGCTGCCCGAGCTGCCCGTCGGCACGGTCCTGCGGGTCCTCGCCGACGATCCGGCCGCCGCCGTCGACATCCCCGCCTGGTGCCGGATGCGCGCCCAGGAGTTCGTCGCCGCCGTTCCGGCCGGACCGGGCTACGAGGTGCGCCGCACCCACTGACCCCCACCCCACCCCACCCCACCCCTCCGTCGATCATGGAGTTGTGGTGGCCGATCTGCGGCATTACCGCCCGATTCGCAGGCACCACAACTCCATGATCGACAGGGGGGTGGGGTGGGGTGGGGGCGATTTAGGTCGGGAGCGGCGTTTGCGCTGCGGTGTTGGGCGGTACGGTCGTCACCGGAGGGCGCAGCGTGGCCCTGGGTGCCGTGCGCAGCCCCTGCCTCCCCGCCGTCTGCTGGTATACCGGCAGCGGCGACAGCGGGGAGTGCACGTGCTGGCTGACCGGGTGGCGGTAGGTAGCGGCAGGTCCGGTCCGGTGCTGTTCTTCATCCGTCGCGAGGGGTCGACGTCGTCGCCGCCAACCCGGACCGCTCTCCCGGCCAGGTCGGCTGGCCCGGGCCGAGACGACGGGTCAGGCCAGGTACCGCAGGATGGCCGGGAGCGGGTCGATCGCGATGGTGGTGTCCACCACCAGCCGGGGGCCGATCAACGGCTCGTACTCCGCGCCGCGCCGGCCGGTCTGCTCCCAGGTCGGGGCGAGCGGGTCCGCGGCGTGCCGGGCGTCCACCCGCCGACGCCACTCCGCCTCGTCGCCGCAGTACACCTCGATCAGCCGCAGCGGCACCCCGGCCCGCGCGGCCAGGTCGAACCAGAGCCCCCGGGCACCGGCCACCGGGTTGACCGCGTCGACCACCACGCTGGAGCCCAGCCCGAGCTGCACCCCGGCCAGCCCGGCCAGCGCGTCGTACCCGGCCAGGCCCGCCCCGTGACCGGTCAGCCCGTGCCGGGCCAGCGCCCGCTCGATCGGGTCGACCGGCAGCACCGGAACGCCCAGGGAGACGCCGACCTGCCCGGCGAGGGTGCTCTTGCCCACCCCGGGCAGGCCGGCGAACACGACCAGCGACTGCGTCATGGCACCAGGTGCGGCCGGACATCCTCGGCGGCGTCGTCCCCGTACGAGTCGGCCAGCCGCTTGACGAACACGTCGCGGCGCACGTCGTACTCCTGGGTGCCGACGGTCTCCAGGACCAGCGCGGCCAGCAGCGAACCGACCTGGGCGGCACGTTCCAGGCCGAGCCCCCAGGACAGGGCGGCGAAGAAACCGGCCCGGAAGCCGTCGCCGACCCCGGTCGGGTCGACCGCCCGCGCATCGCGGACGATCGGCACCCGGAACGACTCCCCGGCCCGGGTGGCGATCTCCACGCCGTCCTTGCCGAGGGTGGTGACCCGGACCTTCACCCGGTCGAGGAGCTGGGCGTCGGTCAGGCCGGCCTTGCTCTGGAGCAGCGACTTCTCGTAGTCGTTGGTCATCAGGTACTCGGCCCCGTCGATCAGCGCGACCACGTCCGAGCCGTCCATCCGGGCGAGCTGCTGCGACGGGTCGGCGACGAAGGCGTAGCCGCGGTCCCGGCACTCGGCCGAGTGCCGGAGCATCGCCTCCGGGTCGTTCGCGCTGACCAGGACCAGGTCCAGGCCGCCGAGCCGGTCCGCGACGGGGGCCAGCTCGATGTTGCGGGCCTCGCTCATCGCCCCCGCGTAGAACGAGGCGATCTGGCACATGTCGGTGTCGGTGGTGCAGACGAAGCGGGCGGTGTGGGCCACCTCGCTGACGTGCACGGAGTCGCAGTCCACGCCGTGCCGCTCCAGCCAGGAACGGTAGTCGGCGAAGTCGGCACCCACCGCGCCGAGCAGGGTGGGGCTCAGCCCGAGCTGCCCCATGCCGAACGCGATGTTGGCGGCCACCCCGCCCCGGCGCAGTACCAGGTCGTCCACCAGGAAGGAGAGCGAGACCTTGTGCAACTGGTCGGCGATGAGCTGGTCGGCGAAGCGGCCGGGAAAGCTCATCAGGTGGTCGGTCGCGATCGAACCGGTCACGGCGATCTTCATGTCAACCCTCGGGGTCGGGAGCACGGCGCGGGTCAGCCTACCGGTCACACTCAAGCGACGGACGAGGGTCGGACGAGCACCGGCCACCACCTGGTCATCCCTACGTCACGCGCCGGTCGCCCCCGAGCCGGCCCGGACGCGACAGCCGGCCCGGACACGACAGCCGGCCCGGACGCGACAGCCGGCCCGGACACGACAGCCGGCCCGGACACGACAAGCGGCCCGGACGCGACGACGGGGCCGCCCCGGGTCGGGACGGCCCCGTCGGACGCGACGGATCGCGACTCAGCTGAACGAGTCGCCGCAGGCGCAGGAGCTGCCCGCGTTGGGGTTGTCGATGGTGAAGCCCTGGGCGTCGATCCGGTCGGCGAAGTCGATGGTCGCCCCGGCCAGGTAGGGGGCGCTCATCCGGTCGACCACGACGCCGACGCCGTCGAAGTCGGTGACGACGTCACCGTCGAGCGAACGCTCGTCGAAGAAGAGCTGGTACCGCAGGCCGGAGCAGCCACCCGGCTGCACCGCGACCCGGAGCCGCAGGTCGTCGCGGCCCTCCTGCTCGATCAGGGCCTTGACCTTCTGCGCCGCGACGTCGGTGAGGACGACGGAAGTAGGGGCCTGAGCCTCGGTCGAGTCGGTCTGCGCTGGCGTGGTCACGTGGAAATCTCCCTGCGCGGTATGGGTCCGGACACCCTGGCCAACAGCGTGCGACGGCCAGTGATTCCCGGTGTGGTCCAGCTCCGATGGTACGCCGCCCCGGCGGAGCCCACCCGGCCGGCGCGATCGCCGCCCCGGCCCGCCCCGCCGGCCACCCACCAGACGACTCCCGGCCACCGGCCGACGGCTCCCGGCCACCCGGCCCGGCCACCGCCGGACGGCTCGCGGCCACCCCGCCCGGCCGCCCGGTCAGCGGCTCCACTGCCGGGCCAGCCGCGCGCCGAGCGCCCACAGCCCCTCGGCGGGCCGGTCCATCGCCGCCGCCACCCCGCCGCGCTCCTCGCCGCCGAAGTGCTCCACCAGGCTGTACGCCTCGGTCACCCCGGCCGAGGCGGCCTCCCGCCGGCCGGTGCTCACCCGGCCCGCCAGCACCACGCACGGCACCCCCCGGTCGCGGGCCGCCCCGGCCACCCCGGCGACCACCTTGCCGCGCAGCGACTGATGGTCGAACGACCCCTCCCCGGTGATCACCAGATCGCAGGCGTCCAGCGCCGCTTCCAGGCCGATCGCCCGGCCGACCAGGCCGATGCCGGATTCGCAGCGCCCGCCGAGGGCCAGGACAGCCGCCCCGAGGCCGCCGGCGGCACCCCCGCCGGGCAGCGCGCCCAGGCCGGGCGGACAGCCCGGCAGGTCCCGCTCCAGCACCGTCGCCCACCGCTCCAGCGCGGCGTCCAGCAGCAGCACGTCGGCCCGGTCGGCACCCTTCTGCGGGCCGTAGACGCTGCTGGCGCCGTGCAGACCGAGCAGCGGGTTGTCCACGTCGGTGGCGGCCACCAGGGTGGCTCCGCGCAGCCGGGGCACCCCGTCGAGGGCGGCGACGGCGGTCAGCGCCGCCCCGCCGTACGGCAGGGCCCGGCCGGCGTCGTCGAGCGGGGTGGCACCGAGCGCGGCGAACAGGCCGGCCCCGCCGTCGTTGGTGCCGGAGCCGCCCAGCCCGATCACCACCGTGCGCGCCCCGTGCTCGACGGCGGCGGTGACCAGCGCCCCGAGGCCGTACGAGGTGGTCGCCTTCGGGTCACGCTCGGTGGCGGCCAGCAGGTGCAGTCCGCACGCCTGGGCGCTCTCCAGGTAGCCGGTGCCGTCGGCGGTGAGCAGGATCTCACCGGTGACGGGCCGGCCCAGCGGGTCGACGGTCGGCACCGGGATCCGGTGACCGTCGAGCGCGCCGGCGAGCACCGTGACGAAGCCCGGCCCACCGTCGGCGAGGGGACGGATGAGCAGCTCGTCCGCGTCGTCGACCGCGCGCCAGCCGGCGGCGACGGCGGCCGCCACCTCGGGGGCCTGAAGGGTGCCGGCGAACTTGTCCGGACAGAGCAGCACGCGCATGCCCCGAGTGTGGCAGGCCACATCGGCGCGGGGCAGTGTGGCAGCCCACACCGGCAGCGGTCGTGCGAACGGCCCGTTGTGGGACCATGAGGACGTGACTTCGACCTGGGTGGAACCCTCCAACACGGCGACCGCGCTGCTGCTCCTCGGCCGTGGCAGCGACCCCGCCACCGAGCGTGGCGTGGAGTGTCCGGGAGACCTGCCGGCGCCCAGCGACCCGGACCTGGTGGCCCGGGCGGCGGCGGCGAAGGCCGCGCTGGGCACGCGGGTGTTCGTTCTCGGTCACCACTACCAGCGCGACGAGGTGATCCAGTTCGCCGACGTCACCGGCGACTCGTTCAAGCTGGCCCGGGAGGCGGCGGCCCGGCCGGACGCGGAGTACATCGTCTTCTGCGGCGTGCACTTCATGGCCGAGAGCGCCGACATCCTCACCACCGACGCGCAGCGGGTGATCCTGCCCGACCTGGCGGCCGGCTGCTCGATGGCCGACATGGCGGTGCTGTCGCAGGTCGAGCGGGCCTGGGAGGTGCTGACCGACCTGGGTGTGGCGGCGGACACCGTCCCGGTGACGTACATGAACTCCTCGGCGGACATCAAGGGCTTCGTCGGCCGCAACGGCGGCGTGGTCTGCACCTCGTCGAACGCGAAGCGGGCGCTGGACTGGGCGTACGCCCAGGGGTCGAAGGTGCTGTTCCTGCCCGACCAGCATCTGGGCCGCAACACGGCGGTGCTGGAGATGGGCTACTCGCTGGACGACTGCGTGCTCTACGACCCGCACAAGCCCGACGGCGGGCTCACCGCCGAGCAGGTGCGGGACGCCAGGATGATCCTGTGGCGCGGGCACTGCTCCGTGCACGGCCGGTTCACCCTGGACAGCGTGAACGACGTCCGGGCCCGGGTGCCCGGGGTCACCGTGCTGGTGCACCCGGAGTGCCGGCACGAGGTGGTCACCGCCGCCGACCAGGTCGGTTCGACGGAATACATCATCAAGGCGATCGAGGCGGCCCCGGCGGGCTCGGCGTGGGCGGTCGGCACCGAGCTGAACCTGGTCCGCCGGCTGGCGCTGGCCCACCCGGACAAGCAGATCATGTTCCTGGACAAGGCGGTCTGCTACTGCTCCACGATGAACCGGATCGACCTGCCGCACCTGGTCTGGGCGCTGGAGGAGCTGGTCGCCGGCCGGGTGGTCAACCAGATCACCGTCGACGCGGACACCGCGCACCACGCCCGGGTGGCGCTGGACCAGATGCTGGCGCTGCCGGCTGCCGACACCCCGCCGCCCGCCGCCACCTGATCACGTACGGTCACCGAGAAGGTACGAGAACGTACCAGATTCCCCGGTTCGTTCCCGGACCGTCGCCGTGACCGATTCGCATCTCGTCACGGAGGGCTATGCTGCCGGGGCGACGTACCACGGGGGCCGTTTCGCCTCGGCCCCCCAGCGGGTAGCTGACAGTTCATGCCGGACGGCTGGACAGCATGCCCCATCATCGACTCACCCGGCACCACCCGACACGCGCTGGAGGTTGCGTTGACGGACGACGTCCTGGTCGTACACGGAGGTACTCCGCTCGAAGGGCGGATCCGCGTGCGCGGCGCGAAGAACCTGGTCTCCAAGGCGATGGTCGCGGCCCTGCTGGGCGACTCGCCCAGCCGGCTGTTCGACGTCCCCAAGATCCGTGACGTCGAGGTGGTCCGCGGGCTGCTCGGCCTGCACGGGGTGAAGGTGACCGACGGCACCGAGGACGGCGAGCTGGTCTTCGACCCGTCCAACGTCGAGAGCGCCAGCACCGACCAGATCAACGTGCACGCCGGATCCAGCCGGATCCCGATCCTGTTCTGCGGCCCGCTGCTGCACCGGCTCGGCCACGCCTTCATCCCGGACCTGGGCGGCTGCCACATCGGCCCCCGCCCGATCGACTTCCACCTCCAGGCGCTGCGCGAGTTCGGCGCGACGGTGGAGAAGAGCCCCGAGGGCCTGCACCTGTCCGCGCCGAACGGGCTGCACGGCACCAAGTTCGCCCTGCCGTACCCGAGCGTCGGCGCGACCGAGCAGGTGCTGCTGACCGCGGTGATGGCCGAGGGCGTCACCGAGCTACGCAACGCCGCCGTCGAGCCCGAGATCATCGACCTGATCTGCATCCTGCAGAAGATGGGCGCGATCATCAAGGTGCACACCGACCGGGTGATCGAGATCCAGGGCGTCAAGAAGCTGCACGGCTACACCCACCGGCCGATCCCGGACCGGATCGAGGCGGCGAGCTGGGCGGCGGCGGCGCTGGCCACCCGGGGTCACGTCGAGGTGCTCGGCGCGCAGCAGGCCGACATGATGACCTTCCTCAACATCTTCCGCTCCGTCGGCGGCGAGTACGAGGTCACCGACGCCCGCCCGCCGAAGCTCGGCGACCCGGGCCAGGAGGGCGGCATCCGCTTCTGGCACCCGGGCGGCGAGCTGAACGCGGTGGCGCTGGAGACCGACGTGCACCCCGGGTTCATGACCGACTGGCAGCAGCCCCTCGTGGTGGCGCTGACCCAGGCCCGGGGCCTGTCGATCGTCCACGAGACGGTCTACGAGCAGCGGCTGGGCTACACCGACGCGTTGAACACCATGGGCGCCAACATCCAGGTCTACCGGGACTGCCTCGGCGGCACCCCGTGCCGGTTCGGCCGCCGCAACTTCAAGCACTCCGCGGTGATCGCCGGGCCGAGCAAGCTGCACGCCGCCGACCTGGTCATCCCGGACCTGCGGGCCGGGTTCAGCCACCTGATCGCGGCGCTCGCCGCCGAGGGCACCTCCCGGGTGTACGGCGTCGACCTGATCAACCGGGGCTACGAGGACTTCGAGGCCAAGCTGGCCGACCTCGGCGCGCACACCGAACGCCCGTAACACCGTCCGACCCGGCGCGGGGCGGCCGCGACCCCGGTCCGGCCCGCTCCCGGCCGCGGCCGCGACCCCGGTCCACCCGCCCGTCGAGCGCCCGGTGCACCCGTGATGTGCACCGGGCGCCGACGGGTGGCTACCCTTCACCTCGTGCCGTCGCTGTTTCGCCGCAAGTCCGCCGACTCCGACTCCTCCACCGCCGCCACGGTGGTGACCGAGGAGCCATCCGCCGCGCGCCCCCGGGGTTACACCCCGAGCAAGAAGGAACTGGGCGTCGAGACCCCGAAACGGCCGGTCGCCGGTCGCCGGCCCGCCGGCCCGACCCGGCCGCTGACCAAGGAGGAGGCCCGGGAGCAGCGCCGCAAGGCGCGCACCGAGGCCGCCGCCGAGTTCCGCCGCGAGGGCGGCCCCCGGGACCGGGGGCCGGAACGGCTGCTGGCCCGCAACGTGGTCGACTCCCGCCGGACGATCGGCACCTGGTTCTTCGGTGGCGCGCTGATCGTGCTGATCGGCTCGAACGCCGCGATGCCGCAGGCGATCCGGCTCGCCTCCAACGTGGTGTGGGGCGCGCTCGCACTCGGCGTGGTGATCGACTCGGTGCTGATCTCCCGCCGGATCAAGAAGCTGGTCCGGGAGCGCTTCCCCACCAGCGGCGAGCGGATGGGCTCGCTCTACCTGTACGCGATCATGCGGTCGATCACCTTCCGCCGGATGCGCGCCCCGGCCCCCCGGGTGCAGATCGGCGAACCGGTCTGACCGGACGTCTCCCGACGGCCCCACCCCCACCGGGCGGGGCCGTCGTCATGTCCGGCGCCCCCGCCCCGGGGGACGGCCGGACCGGGCGACCTGGGCCGGTGACCATGGTCGGCGCGGGCCGGGGACGGCCGGAGCGGTCAACCAGGTCGGCGCGGGCCGGGGACGGCCGGAGCGGTCAACCCGGTCACCCCGGTCGGCGCGGGCCGGTGACGGCGGGGTCCGGGGGCGGGGTCCGGTAGAGCCGGGCCACCACATCCTCGATGTCCGGCTCGACGATCGAGACGTCACGCAACGCGGCCAGCCCGGCCACCGCGGACACCACCTCCGCCACCCCCGCCGACTCCAGCGTGTAGACCAGCCGCCGCCCGTCGGCCTCGACCCGGAGCAGCGGCGCCCCCACCGGCCGCGGCGGCACCGCCAGCGGAACGTCCAGCTCGACGACGACCAGCCGGCGGGAGCCGTACCGGGTGTGCAGGGCGGCGATCGAACCGTCGTGCACCACCCGGCCGTGGTCGACCACCACCAGCCGGGCGCACAACCGCTCGATGTCGGCCAGGTCGTGGGTGGTCAGCACCAACGTGGTGTCCCCGGCCCGGCCCAGCTCGGCGAGGAACTCCCGGACCGCCTGCCTGCTCACCACGTCCAGGCCGATGGTCGGCTCGTCGAGGAAGAGCACCTGCGGCCCGTGCAGCAGCGCGGCGGTCAACTCGCCGCGCATCCGTTGCCCCAGCGAGAGCTGCCGTACCGGGGTGTCCAGGAAGGCGTCCAGGTCGAGCAGGTCACGGCAGCGGCGCAGCCGGGCGGCGTGGTCGGCGGCGGGCACCCGGTACAGGTGACGCAGCAGGTCGAACGAGTCACCCAGCGGCAGGTCCCACCAGAGCTGGGACCGCTGGCCGAAGACCACCCCGATCCGCAGCGCCAGCCGGGTCCGGTCGGCGACCGGACGCAGGCCGCAGACCCGGGCCTGCCCCGCCGACGGACTCAGCACCCCGGTGAGCATCTTCAGGGTGGTCGACTTGCCCGCCCCGTTCGGGCCGATGTAGCCGAGCATCTCGCCACGCTCCACCCGCAGGTCGATGCCGTCCACGGCGGTGACCGTCCGCTTCTGACGGCGCAGCCGGCCCGCCCTCACCCGTACCGTGAACTCCTTGCGCAGCCCGTCCATCTCGATGACGCTCATGACCCCGTACTCCGGTAGTGGCGGACACCCGTGCGCCAGGCCGCCGCCGCGACCACGGCGGCGACCAACGCCACCCCCGGCGCGGCCCAGCCGGCCCACGACGGCAGGCCGAGCGGGTCGGCGCGGCCCAGCAGCGCCAGCGCCGGCTGGTAACTGACGAAGGCGAACCCCAGGCCGTACGCGAAGGCGGCCCGGAACCACCCCTCGAAGACGGTCACCGGGTACGAGGTGAAGTCCCGCCCACCGTAGGTGACCGAGTTGGCCAGCTCACCGGAGTCCACCCACCAGAACGACACGGTGGCGGTGGCCACGAAGAGCGACCCGAAGAAGACCACCCCGGCCAGCGGGGCGACCACCGCCAGCGCCACCCGGGCCGGGGTCCAGTCGATCCCGGCCGAGGTCAGCGCCACCACCAGCACGCCCACCCCGAATAGGCCCCGGGACACCTTGCGCAGCGGCAGGTTCATCAGCAGCAGTTGGGGCAGCGTGCCGAGCGGCCGGAGCAGCACCGCGTCGAACAGGCCGGTGCGCACGTGGCCGGGCAGCCGCTCGATGTTGCCGACCAGCAGGTCCGCCACGGCGAAGGCGCTGGCCGACAGCCCCACCATCACCAGCGTCTCGCGCAGCGTGAACCCGCCCAGTTCCCGGGTCACCCCGTAGATCACCAGGACGGTGACCACGTCGAAGACGGTGGCTCCCACGTTGCCCAGCAGGTCCAGCAGGAACGACGCCCGGTACACCGTCTGCGACCGGGCCTGCGCCCCGAGCAGCGCCCGGTACGCCCGCAGCGTCCCACCCGGCAGGCCCGCCGCGCGGGTGGACACCCGGTGCTCAGCCACCCTGCACCACCAGCCGGCGTTCGGCCCGCCGCTGCACCAGCCGGCAGGCGGCCAGCACCAGCACCGTCCAGCCGAGCTGGAGGGCGACCAGGCCGACCTGGACGGCCGGTGGATCCCGCTCCACCAGCACGTCGAGCGGGGTCTGCATCAGGCTCGGGAACGGGGTGCCGCACCACAGCACCAGTTGCAGCCATTCCGGCAGGAACCGCAGTGGAAAGTAGAGCCCGGCCAGCACACCCGAGCCGAGGGTCCACAGCAGCAGCGGACCCCGCGCGTCCTGCCACCAGTACGCGGTGGCGTTGACCAGGAACCGGCAGCCGAAGCAGAGCACCACGGCGGCAACCACGGAGACCACGAAGAGCCCCAGGGTGGACCACCGGGACGGCAGGTACACGTCGAAGAAGACCGGCCCGACCAGGACCGGCGGGAGCAGCCGGGCCAGCGCGGCGTACCCGGCCCGCCCCAGGTCGGTGGCGAGGTAGCTGGTCACCGGGTGCACCGGGCGGAGCAGGTCGGCGGCCACGTCACCGGTGCGGATCCGGTCGGCCAGGTCGGTCCAGCCCCAGAGCAGCACGACGGCGATCAGCCCCTGCCCCATCCAGACGAAGGTGGCGAGCTGGTCCCGGTCGTACCCGCCGACGCCACCGGCCCCGGCGGCGGCCAGCAGCACCGAGCAGTGCAGGAAACCGAACACGGTGTTGGTCACGGCACCGGCCAGGGCGGCCTGTCGATAGGTGGCGTACCGGCGGAATCCGGCCCGGGATATGGCCCCGAATGTCCGGAACCATCGGGTAACGTTTGCGCTCGTGGGTAGTGCCACAGTGGCGGTGACCGAGCCCACGCCGCTACCCTCCTTCCGCAGCCCCGCCGTGCCGGACGGGGGACTCTACCGGCATCCCGGGGCGCCCGGCACCACAATTTGCAACGAGGTGACACCGCCGTGAGCGAGCGACGCGAGCCGGGCATCGGGCCGCGCCGCACGCGTGGACTCGGGGGCCTCCGGTGACGGGCGGGTGGCGCGACCGCTGGGACGCCCCGGCGGAACCGTCCTGGGTGATCGAGCCGACCAGCGAGTGGCACCCCCAGTTCCGCGGCCAGCGCTACCCCGGCGACATCGGCAACCGGTACGCCGACCCGCGGGGACGGGCCACCGCCTTCGGCCGCGCCGAGGTGCCCCCGCTCGCCCCGACCCGCCCCGACGGCACCTACCTCGGCCGCTCCTGGGCCGACGAGGAGGACGGCGCCACCCGCGAGGACGAGCCGGGCGACGAGCGGTACCCCGACCACGACGCGTACCGCCGGCCGGTCGACGAGGCGTACCGCCGGCCCCCGGACGAGCCGATCTGGCAGCGGGAACGCCGCCAGCCCGCGACGGACCGGCTCGCCGACCGGACCGCGGACCGGTTCGACGGCCACCCGGAGGCGGACCGGCACGCCGGCCGGACCAGGTGGTCCGACCGGCGGCGGGGTGCCGTCGACCCGGCTCCCACCGGGTGGCACCGTGACCGCGGCGCCCCCGACCGCGCCGCCCCCGACCGACACCGCGCCGACGGGTACGACGCCCCACCCGGCCGGGAGCGCACCGCTCCCGGTGTCACACCGGTGTCCCCCGGCCGGGCACCCGTCTCCCCCGCTCCCCGCCACGAACCGCCCCGCCACGAACCGCCCCGCGACAGCCGATCCGACCGGTTCGTCGAACCAGGCTGGACGGTCGAGCCCGACGAGCTCCCCCGCCGCAGGCGCACCACCGGCGAACGCCCCGGCGTCGGCCACCGCGCCCCCGACGACGGCGGGCTCACCCCCGACACCGGCGGCCAGGCCCGGCGCACCCCGGACGACCGCGGGCACGAGCGGCGGCTCACCGACGAGACCCGCCACGACCGGCGGTTCGCCGAGTCGGACCGTCATGATCGGCGGTTCGCCGACGAGACCCACCATGATCGGCGGTTCGCCGACGAGACCCACCATGATCGGCGGTTCGCCGACGAGGACCGCCGCGACCCGCACCCGGGCACGCGGCGGCCCGCGCAGGATCTCCCGACGCGGTTCCGGGCGGACGAACCACCCAGGTCGCCGGCACGGAAGTCCGTCGAACGACCCGCCGCCCGGGGCCACGACGACCTCCGCCGCCGGCCCTTCGACGACGACCGGACGCCGGTCTCCCCCATTCCCGAGGACCGGTGGCAGCACCCACGCGTCCCCGCGGAGCGACCGCCACCGCGACCACGCGAGGCGGCGTCCCGCACGGAGGCGTTCCCCGACCTCCGTCCCCGCGAGTCGACACCGCCGCCGGCCCCGTCGAGCGACGAGCCGTGGAGCCGCACCGACACCGACCGGACGGGCACCCGGCGACCCGCACACGACCCGGACCACGCCCGCGACGGCCGGCAGCCGTACCCCGGGCCGGAGCGCCGCCCGGCGGAACCGCACCGGTCGGTCCCCCCGCCCGCCCGCTACGACGACCGTCCGGCGGCCCGGGTCACCCCGGACCCGACGACGGAACGCCTCGGGGACCGTCGGGGCGGCGCGGCACCACCCCCGACCCGCCCGGTCTCCGGCCCACCGGTCTCCGGCCCGCCGGTCTCTTCGGTTCCGGTCTCGCCGGCCCCGGGGCCGGCGGCCGATGTCGGTCCGGCCGACGTCGCCCCGATCTCCGCGCCGCCAGCGGCCCGGCTGCACATCGAGTTCCGCCAGCCCACGCAGGGCGACCACCGGCCGGCTGCGTCGGCACCGGCCGACCCGCCCACCGCTCCCCCGCCCGGCCGACCCGGCGGTCTGGAGATCACCCCCGACCGACCCCGCCGGTACGTCCCGCCGCCGCCGGAGCCCACCGCCGACCCGCCGGACACCGCGCCCCGCACCACGCCGAACAGTTCCGCGGCCTGGTTCCGGCCCGGCCGGTCGACGCCCATGCCAGCCACCGGCACCACCGAGGCCGGTGGCAGACCGGCGCACGCCGGTACCGGTGGTCCGGCCACCGACACCGGCGACCGAACCGCCCACGCCGACACCGGCGACCGAACCGCCCACGCCGACACCGGCGACCGGACCACCCGTGCCGACACCGGCGACCGAACCGCCCACGCCGACACCGGCGACCGGACCGCACCTGCCGCGGACCGACCCGCCGGCACCGACCACCGACCCGCCGACACCGGTGACCGGGCCGCCGGTACCGGGTTCGCGGAACCGGCGGCCCGGTCCGCCTCCCCGGTGGACGCCCCCGACGCCGGTCCCGTCCACGGTCCCCGGCCGACCCCGGACCGGGGCGGCCCGGTCAGCGCCACCGACGGTCCCGGCGGGACCGGACCCGTGCCGATGGCGGATCCCACGACCGCCGCCGTCGAGGTGGCGGTGCCGCCGTACCCGCCCGCCGGGAACGCCCCGGAACACCACCTCAGCACGGCGACCCCCGACACCGGATCCGGCCCGGCCCGGGAGTCCGCTCCGGTCGACACCACCGGCGGTGCTCCGCTCCCGACCGACGACCGTACGGACAGTCCCACCGAGCCGACCGGCACCGGCCCGCGCGCCACCCCAGCCGGCACCGGCCCGGTGACCGCTCCAGCCGGCACCGGCCCGGTGACCGCTCCAGCCGGCACCGGCCCGGTGACCGCTCCAGCCGGCACCGGCCCGGTGACCGCTCCAGCCGGCACCGGCCCGGTGACCGCTCCAGCCGGCACCGGCCCGCAGGCCACCTCGACCGGCACCAGCCCGCAGGCCACCCCGGATGCGGTGGTCGAGGCCGCACCGGCGACGAGCGTCGGCGCGGGCGGCACCACGACACAACCGACCGGCACCGCGACACAACCGACCGGCACCACGACACAACCGACCGGCAGCACGGCGCAGCCGACCGCCGTCGGGGCCGGCGCGGACCGCGCGGGACCGGGGTCGACCGTGCCCGCCCCCGACGAGCCCGACGCCGCCTCGGCCGTACCCCGGGACGATCCGGAGCAGGTGCTGGCCGGCTACCGGTGGCGGCTGGACCCGCAGAGCCTGCGCGAGGTGGTCGACGACCCGGCGGAACTGCGGATCCTCCGACGCCGGCTGACCGAGAAGCTCGCCTCGGCCCTGGACAACCGGACCCGCGCCCGGCTGCTCAGTCTGCGGGCGGTGACCTCGCGGCTGGTCGACGACCTGGACGACGCGCTGGCCGACGCCCGGCTCGCCCTGACCTACGCCGAGGCGACCGGGGAACTGCGGCGGACCGCGCTGGCCCGGGCACGGCTGGCCGAGGCGTTGCGCTGGAAGGGCGAGTTCACCGAGGCCGACCGGCTCTTCACCGAGGCCAACTCCACCGAACTACCGGACCGGCTGCGGTCGGCCCTGCACGAGCACGCCGGCCGCTGCTGCTACGACCAGGGTCGGCTGATCGAGGCGTGCACGCATTTCGAACGGGCACTGGACCTGCGCCGGGCCGACGACCCGGAGTTGACCGAGCGGATCGGGGTGGCGCTGGACGCGGTGCACACCCGGGCGGCGGCGCGGGCGGGCTTCGGGCCGTACCCGCGTAGCCGGGACGAGGTGCGGCACGGTCGCCGACCGCCGAGGCCCACCCACGACGGCCGGGGCTGCTGGGGCTACGCGGACACCACCGGTGACCTGGTCGTCGACTACCGGTACGCCGAGGCGCAGCCGTTCCACGAGCAGGTGGCCTGGGTACGCCGCCCCGACCACACCGGTTGGGAACTGATCGACGAGGCCGGCAGCACCCTGCTCGACGCCGGGTACACCCGGGTGCTGCCCTTCTCCGACGGCCTGGCCTGGGTGTCGCGGGGCGGCGACGCCGACTGGTCGGCGATCGAGCCCGACGGGACCGTGCTGGTGCCGGCGGGCTTCGAGGAGGTCCACCCGTTCCGTGCCGGGGTGGCGGCCGTCCGCCGGGGCGGCTGGGGCGCGGTGGACCGGCACGGCCGACTGGTCGTCCCGCCGCGCTACCACGGGATCACCACGACGCTGTCCGACGGTCGGCAGCTCGACGGCTTCACCGACGAGGGGCTGGCCGTGGTGGAGCTCGCCGGTCGGCAGGGGGTGGTCGACCGCGCCGGCACGATGCTGGTCCGGCCGGTGCACCCGGCCCTGGTGATCCACCCGGTGGCGTTCCTGGTCGGTGACGGGATGGACCACTGGGGGGCGCTGGACCGGCGGGGCGAACCGCTGATCCGCCCGGTGCACCCCGACCGGGACGGGGTGCTGGCGGAGATCGACCGGCTGCTCGCCGACACCCACCCCGTGCTCTGACCACCGCGTCGGCGGGTGCCCCGGACCGGGCGGGGCTAGGGTCGCAGCATGGAATTCCGTCACCTTGGCCGTTCGGGCCTCATGGTCAGCGAGATCTCGTACGGCAACTGGATCACCCACGGTTCCCAGGTGGAGGAGGACGCGGCGCTGGCGTGCGTGCGGGCCGCCCTGGACAGCGGGATCACCACCTTCGACACCGCCGACGCCTACGCCGGCACACGCGCCGAGACGGTGCTCGGCAAGGCCCTCGCCGGGGAACGCCGGGAGGGGGTGGAGATCTTCACCAAGGTCTTCTGGCCGACCGGACCGGGCCGCAACGACCGTGGCCTGTCCCGTAAGCACATCATGGCCTCGATCGACGGCTCGCTGCGTCGCCTCCAGACCGACCACGTGGACCTGTACCAGGCCCACCGGTACGACTACAGCACCCCGCTGGAAGAGACGATGGAGGCGTTCGCCGACGTCGTACGGGCGGGCAAGGCGCACTACATCGGCGTCTCCGAGTGGAAGGCGTCGCAACTGCGCGAGGCGCACGCCCTCGCCCGGGAGCTGCGTATCCCGCTGGTCTCCAACCAGCCGCAGTACTCGATGCTGTGGCGGGTCATCGAGGCCGAGGTGGTGCCCGCCAGCGAGGAGCTGGGCATCTCCCAGATCGTCTGGTCGCCGATGGCCCAGGGCGTGCTGTCCGGCAAGTACCTGCCGGGTCAGCCGCCGCCGGCCGGTTCCCGGGCCACCGACGAGAAGTCGGGCGCGGACTTCATCGCGAAGTGGCTCGACGACGAGGTGCTGAACCGGGTGCAGCAGCTCAAGCCGCTCGCCGAGCAGGCCGGGCTGACCATGCCGCAGCTCGCCGTCGCCTGGGTGCTCCAGAACCCGAACGTCGCGTCGGCGATCATCGGGGCGTCCCGCCCCGACCAGGTGCACGACAACGTCAAGGCCGCCGGGGTGACCCTGGAGGCGGACCTGCTCAAGGCCATCGACGACATCGTCGCCCCGGTCACCGAACGCGACCCGGCCAAGACCGAGAGCCCGGCCAAGCGCCCCTGACCCGCCCGGCCGCACCCCGGACCCGCTCCGGGCCGGGGTGCGGTCAGGTCTGCCAGAACCGGATCAGGGACAGCGCGGTGCTGTAGAGCCACGGCGGCAGACCCAGCAGGTCGCTGAGCCAGAAGACGGCGGTGAAGAACCAGCCGCCGATGCGCGGGTTCCACAGCAGGGCGAAGAGCAGGATGAACCCGAACGGCGCGAACAGGTCGTACATCCGTCGCCACTGCGGGTTGAGCCACGGCTGGATCATGTTGCCGCCGTCCAGGCCGGGCACCGGGAGCAGGTTCAGTACGCTCGCGGTGAGCTGGAGGAACGCCAGCAGGGCCACCCCGGCCCAGAACTCCACCGGGCCGCCCACCCCGATCCCCACCCGTAGCACCACCACCAGCAGCAGGGTGAACAGCACGTTGGTCGCCGGGCCGGCGAGACTGACCAGGGTGTGCCGCAGCCGCCCGGGGATGGCGTGCCGGTCCACCCAGACCGCCCCACCGGGCAGGCCGATGCCGCCGAGCAGCACCACCACCACCGGCAGCACGATCGACAGCAGCGGGTGGGTGTACTTGAGCGGGTTCAACGTCAGGTAGCCCCGGTGCGCGATGTCCCGGTCACCGGCCCGGTAGGCGACCACCGCGTGGGCGTACTCGTGCAGGCAGAGCGAGACCAGCCAGCCGGAGACGACGAAGAGGAACACGTCGAACCGGACGTTGCCCACCCCGTTCCAGGTGAGCACGCCACTGGTCACGAAGAGCGCGACCAGGGCCAGGAAGACCGGGCTGGGCCGGAACGCCGCCCGGGGCACGCCGAGCACCAGCGGCTCGCCCCCCGGGCGGTCGTGGGCCATCACTCCGCCGTCGGCAGCAGGCTCATCCGGTAGTCCACCCGGTCGTCCTCGACGAGCGTGACCGAGGTGACGCCGGACGCCGCGAGTTCCCGCCAGGCCTGGCCGATCCAGGACTCGGCGTCCGCCTGACTGCTGAACGTGTCCGCCGGTCCGTCGACCGACGCGCCGTCCGTGCCCTCGTACCGCCAGCTCCACGCCATGCCGCGTCTCCCCTCGCCGCTCCGCCGTCCCCCGGGGGACGGACCCCCGCAAGCGTAGTCGGCCGGTGCCGGACCGCACCGGACGCGGGCCTGCGGGGCCGCGCCGGTGACCCGCCGTCACCGCCGACGGTCCGACCCGGCCCCGACCGGCCACGACGCCCCGGGACGCGGCCGGGCCGGCGGGCGCGGCCGGGTCGGGCGGCCTTAAGGTACGGGCATGTCCGTTGAGGGGTGGAACACGGTCCTGGTGCTCGGCGGTATCCGTTCGGGCAAGTCGGAGTTCGCCGAGTCCCTGGTGGCCGACGCGCCCACCGTGCGGTACGTGGCGACGTCGGCCGCCGGCGACCCGGACGACACCGAGTGGGCCACCCGCCTGGCCGCCCACCGGGAACGCCGGCCCGGGAGCTGGACCACCGAGGAGACCGCGGACGATCCGCGCCGGCTGGCCGACGTGCTCGCCTCGGCCGGGCCGAACGAGACGGTCCTCGTGGACGACCTCGGCGGCTGGGTGACGGTGCTGCTCGACCCGGCCCACCAGCCCGCCGACGATGTGGCCACCATCGCCGAACTGGCCGACGCGGTACGCGCCAGCGAGGCGCGGATCGTGCTGGTCAGCCCGGAGGTGGGCCTGTCGCTGGTGCCCACCACCCCGCTCGGCCGGGCGTTCACCGACGCGCTGGGCGCGGCCAACCGGGCGGTCGCGGACGCCTGCGACGCGGTGGCGCTGGTGGTCGCCGGGCAGCCCGCCTGGCTCAAACCGGCCGCCCCAGCCCGGCCGGTCGGCGTGCCCGCCCCGGCCACCCCGGGCGGTGACGCGGCCCTCCCCGGCACCGGCGCGACCGTCGGGCACCCGGGTGCGGCCGACCGGTCGCCGGCCCCACTGCCGGAGGTACTGACCCCCACCGTGCCGACGACGCCGGCCACGCCGGCCGCCGACGGCACCAGTTGGGCGGCGCCGACCATGGCACTGCCGGTGGTCGACACCGGGCTGGTCATCCAGCCCGGCATGGAACTGCCGATGCCCGACGAGTACGCCGGCCCGCAGGCGGTGCAGCGGCTCGGCACCCTGGACCTGCCGGGGGCCGGGCTGGGCGTGCTGGAACGGGTGGTCGAGTTCGCCGCCGCCACCCAGGGCACCCCGACGCCCACACCGTGGACCGACGTCCGGGTGCTGCTGCTGCACGGTGACCACGCCGGTGGCGCGGCAGCCGGGGCGCTGCCCGGGGAGTCGGCCCGGCTGGCCCGGCAGGCGCGGGCCGGACGCGGGGCACTGGCCCGGCTGGCCGCCGAGAACGGGGCCGGCCTCCAGGTGGTGGACACCCCGCCGTCCGCACCGATCGAACACGGGCCGGCGCTGGACGTCGAGGCCGTCGAGGCGGCCCTGCGTTACGGCTGGCGGCTGGCCGAGGAGGCCGCCGACGCGGGCGTACGGCTGCTGGTGCTGGGGGCGTGCGGCGCGGGCACCGAGGCCGCCGCCGCCGCGGTGCTGGTCGCGACCGCGGGAGCGGAGGCCCCGACCGTGCTGGGCCGGGTGTACACGGCCGACGGCGAGATCGACGACGCGGCCTGGATGGTGCGGTGCGCGACGGTCAGGGACGCGCTGCACCGCACCCGCCGCTCCCCCCGGGACGCCAAGGACGTCCTGGCCGAGCTGGGCGGCGGTGACGTGGCGGTGGCGACCGGCGTGCTGCTCGGCGCGACCGCCCGCCGGGTGCCGGTGCTGCTCGACGGGCCGGTCGGCCTGGCCGCCGGCATGATCAGCCGGGACCTGGCCGGTCAGGCCCGGCACTGGTGCCTGCTGGTCGACCACGGTGGCCACCCGGCGGTCCGGCTCGCCGCCGACGTGCTCGGCCTGACCCCGCTGCTGGAGCTGCGACTCGACCTCGGCGAGGGGGCGAACGCGCTGGCCGCGTTGCCGCTGCTGCGCTCGGTGCTGGCGCTGGCCGGGGCGTTGCCCGCCCACCCGCACCACGGCGGCGTCGACGACGGGCCGGACGGCACCCTGCCGGACGCCACCGACCCGGGCCTGACCCCCACCCCGCCGGAGCCCGACGAGCCGTCCCGGAGTTCCGCCGCCCCGGACGTCACCGATCCGGGCCTCAGCCGCGCCACCCCGGAGCCCACCGACCCGGAGGGCATCGGGGGCGACGTACCCGACGTCACCCCCGAGTTCGCTGAGCCGCAGCCGGCCGGCCCCGGGCCGACCACCACCGGCCCGACCAACGCTCCCGACCCGGCCACCGTCACTCCCGACCCGACCGCCGCCGGGGCGCAGCCCGCCGGGGCGCACGACGCCGCGGAGTCCGCCGGACCGGACGGCACCGGCCCGGGACGCGGTGTCGTCGAGCCGGAGCGCGACCCGTCCGGTCGGCGTGCCGGCTGAGTCCGGGCGCGGCGACGGGCTCCGACTGGCACTGACCACCCTCACCATCGCCCCGGTCCGGACCGGACGGATCGACCGGACCACGGCGGGCACCGCGATGGCGCTCGCCCCGCTGGTCGGTGCGCTGCTCGGTGGGCTGCTCGGCGCGGTGCTGCTGCTCCTGGCCGCGCTCACCCCGCCCCTGGTCGCCGCCGCGGCGACCGTCGGGCTGGCGGCCCTGCTCACCCGGGGGCTTCACCTGGACGGGCTGGCCGACACCGTGGACGCGCTGGGGTCGTACCGGCGGGGCCCGGCGGCGCTGGAGATCATGAAGAAGCCGGACGTGGGACCGTTCGGGGTGGTCGCCCTGGTGGTCGTACTGCTGCTCCAGACGGCGACGCTCGCGGAGCTGGCCGGGCGGCCGTGGCCGGCGACGCTCGCGGCGGTGGTGGCCGGCACCGCCGCCGGTCGGCTCGGCGTCACCCTGGCCTGCCGACGCGGCGTGCCGGCGGCCCGCCCCGACGGACTCGGCGCGCTGGTGGCCGGAACGGTCGGTCCGGTCGCGCCGGTCGTCGGCGCGGTCGCCGTCGCGCTGGTGGCGGTGCCGGCCGTGCCGGGCCGCCCGTGGCAGGGGCCGGTCGCCGTGCTGGTCGCCCTCGCCGTCGCGACCGGCCTGCTCCGGCACCTGGTACGCCGGTTCGGCGGGATCACCGGCGACGTGCTCGGGGCGACCGTGGAGATGGTGACCACGCTGGTCTACCTGGGCTTGCTGCTGTCCGGCTGAGGACGACGCGGCCCGGCGGGTAGCGTTTGCCCCGACAACACCGGCACGGCCTTCCGGGGGACGACTTGCTCATCACGGACGACTTCCTGCCCGTACCGGTCCCGGAGTCGCTCAGCGCGACCTACCTGGTGCCGATGGCGGGGTTGCCGCGGGTGAGCCCGAAGACCGCGGTCCGGGCACTGGCCGGCCGGCTCGCCGACCCGGTGTACGGCCTCGCCACGCAGATGCTGGACAGTCCGCTGATGTCGGTGGACACCCGGACGATCGACGAGTTCCCGCGACTGCCGCCGGACCTGCTCACCGCCTTCGGGGCCACCGAGGCCCAACTGGGCCGGCTCGCCGCCGCCAGCCACCTGGTGGTGGTGCGGGCCGAGTACCGGCCGGGTTGGCCGCCCGCGCACGAGTGGGCGGCACGGGCGGTGGCCGCCGCGGTGGCCGAATCGGTCGACGGCGACGTGGTGGACGTGTTCGGGTTGCAGTTCCTCGACCCGGCGACGGCGCTGAGGTCGCTGCCGGACGCGCAGGGCCGGATCCGGCTGGTCGACTGGGTGCTGGTCCCCTACTCGTCGGACGCCGAGGGGCTGTGGTTCACCACCAAGGGCCTCCGCCGGTTCGGGATGCTGGAGTTGCAGACCCAGGGGGTGCCCGACCACCTCACCCGGGCCTGGGGGGCGGTGCTGACCGGGGCGGCCCGTCGGCTGCTGCGGGACTGGACCGACGGCCTCGCCGGTGAGGAGGTGCCGGCGTTCGTGCAACTGCCGGTGCTGGCCACGGTGACCGGGCACGACATCGCGGTGGCGTACGGCAATCCGGAGCAGCACGGCGCGACGGCCCCGGTGCTGCTGCGCCTGGAGCTGGACCCGGCGACCGACCCGGAGGCCGACTCGTTCCTCAGCCTGCGCCCGCCCCCCGGTCATCCGGGGCCGGACGGCCGCTACTACGCGACGGCCTGCGCGACCCTGTTCTCCGGCATCGAGCCGGACGTCCGGTACGCCCGCTCGGGGGACGCGATGAGCCGGGCGATCGCCACCGCCCGCGCCGGGCTGGACGACATCCGTGCCCGGTTCCTCGCCGACGGGCTGCCCCCGGAGGCACAGCTGGTGGTCAAGTACGGCCTGCCCGGCGACGACGGTCCCGAGTACGTCTGGGCCGGGGTGAACTCGTGGGACTCCCCGGAGCGGATCGTCGGCGCGAGCGCCAGCGACGCCAACACCGACCCCACCGTGCGGATCGGCTCCCCCGTCGTGGTGCCGGTCGCCGAGGTCGTCGACTGGGCCGTCCTGGACGGCACCGGTGTCATCGAGGGCGGCTGGACCCAGGCCGTCCTGGACGCCGGCGAACGCCCCCACCCCACCCACTGACCCCCACCCGCCCGTCGTCGCCCCGGGCCGTCCCGCCCCGCCGTAGCCGGCGTGGGGGTGGGAGGCAGGGGGTGGGTCAGCGGACTGAGGGGGTGGTGAAGGGGGGACGGGTCACCCGCATCTGGGCGCGGCGGCCGCGGATGTCGACCTCGACGAGGGCGCCGTCGGCGAGTTTCGGGGTGGTGTCCAGCAGGGCCAGGGCGATGCCCTGCTTGCGGGTGGGGCTGAAGGTGCCGCTGGTGACCGTGCCGACCGGGGCGTCGCCGACGTACACGGTCATGCCGGCGCGCGGGATGGCCCGGTCGACGGCCTCCAGGCCGCGCAGCGTACGACGCGGGCCGGCGGTCTTCTCGGCGAGCAGCGCGTCACGGCCCCAGAAGGCCGGCTTGTCCCAGCCCACCGCCCAGCCGGACCGGCCCTGCACCGGGGTGATCTCCAGGGAGAGGTCCTGCCCGTGCAGCGGGTAGCCCATCTCGGTGCGCAGGGTGTCCCGCGCGCCCAGCCCGCAGGGCCGCAGCCCGACACCGGTGCCGGCGGCGAACAGCGCGTCCCACACCGCGACCGCGTGGTCGGCCGGGACCACCAGTTCGTAGCCCAGTTCGCCGGTGTACCCGGTCCGGCAGACGGTCAGCCCGGCGTCGGCCAGCGTCGCCGGGGAGAAGCTCATGTAGTCGTGCCCGGTGGGCAGGCCCAACGCGTCGAGCAGGTCGGCGGAGCGCGGACCCTGCACGGCCAGCACCGCGTACCGCTCGTGCTCGTCGGTGACCTCGACGCCGGCCGGTGCGGCGGCACGCAGCCGGCGGACCACCTCGGCGGTGTTCGCCGCGTTCGGGATGAGGAAGACGTGGTCGTCGGCGTACCGGTAGGCGATGATGTCGTCGACCACCCCGCCGGTGGCGTCGTCGCAGCAGAGCGTGTACTGCGCCCGGCCCGCGCCGATCCGGTCCAGGTCGTTGGTCAGGCAGGAGTTGACGAACCGGGCCGCGCCGGGGCCGCTCACCCGGGCCTTGCCCAGGTGCGAGACGTCGAAGACGCCGACCGCCGTCCGTACCGCCGTGTGCTCCTTGAGCACCCCGCCACCGGCGTACTCCAGCGGCATCTCCCAGCCCCCGAAGGGGGCGAACTTGGCGCCGAGCGCGGCGTGTCGCGCGTGCAGCGGGGAACGGCGCAGCCGGGTCGCGGCGGCGTCGGAGGTCACGTCCGTCATGGGTGGCAACTTACCGGTGGGTGCGCCGCTGGTTAGCATCGGCGGGGCCCGTCGGCACGTCGGCGGGACACACCCGCGTTCCGGCGGGGTAGGTTGCCGCCGGAGACCATCACACCGCCGGTACGCGACGACGCGGCCGGCCCGGCCCGCCCGGAGTAGCTTCAGTGACATCGTCCAGCACCACCCTCAGCCTGGTCGACACCGACCCCGCCGAACTCGCGGTCGACGCGGTCGTGATCGGCGTGCACAGCCAGACCACCGGCCCGGACGCCACGAGCGGCCCGACCGGCACCCTGCTGCTCGCCGACGGTGCGGAGAGCATCGCCGCCGCCTTCGACGGCAAACTGACCGAGACGCTCGCCCTGCTCGGCGCGACCGGCGGTCCCGGCGAGGTGATCAAGCTGGCCACGCTGGGCACCGTCACCGCGCCGCTGGTCGTGGCGGTCGGGCTGGGTCCGGAGCCGACCGGTGCCGCCCCCGGCCCGGAGACCCTGCGCCGGGCGGCCGGCGCGGCGGTCCGGGCCCTGGCCGGGGCGCCCCGGGTGGCGCTGAGCCTGCCGTTGCCGGACGACGCCGACGCCCCGGCCGCGCTCCGCGCGGTCGCCGAGGGCGCGCTGCTCGGCGGCTACCGGTTCGCCGGTTACAAGACCAAGCCGCAGCCGACCCGGCGGGAGCCGGTGGCCGAGGTGCTGATCGCCGTGCCGGACGCCGCCGACCCGACCGCCCGCGCCGAGGTCGACCGGGCCGTCGTGGTGGCCGGGGCGGTGCGGACCACCCGGGACTGGGTCAACACCGCGCCGAACGAGCTGCGGCCCCCGGCCTTCGCCGAGGCCGTGGCCACCGCCGCGCGGGCCGCCGGGCTCGACGTCGAGGTGCTGGACGAGGCGGAGCTGCGGGCCGGCGGGTACGGCGGCATCACCGCCGTCGGCCAGGGATCCGAGGCCCCGCCGCGCCTGGTCAAGCTGACCTGGACCCCGACGGGCGAGACCAACGGCAAGCGGGTCGCGCTGGTCGGCAAGGGCATCACCTTCGACACCGGCGGTATCTCGATCAAGTCGGCGCAGGGCATGTGGGAGATGAAGTCCGACATGGCCGGCGCGGCGGCCGTCGGCGCGGCGATGCTGGCCATCGCCGCGCTCAAGCCGTCGGTGACGGTGACCGGGTACCTGCCGATGGCGGAGAACATGCCGTCGGGCACCAGCTACCGGCCGGGTGACGTGGTCACCATGTTCAACGGCAAGCGGGTCGAGGTGCTCAACACCGACGCCGAGGGCCGGATGATCCTGGGTGACGCGATGGCCCGGGCCTGCGCCGACGGCACCGACTACCTGTTCGAGACCTCCACCCTCACCGGTGGGCAGGTGGTCGCGCTGGGCAAGCGGATCGCCGGGGTGATGGGCACCCCCGAGCTGTGCGAGCGGGTACGGGAGGCCGGCGACGCGGTCGGCGAGCCGGCCTGGCCGATGCCGCTGCCGGACGACGTACGCAAGGGCATGGACTCGGACGTCGCCGACATCTCGCAGGTCAACGCGGGGATGGACCGGGCCGGTCACATGCTCCAGGGCGGGGTGTTCCTGCGCGAGTTCGTCACCGACGGGGTGGCCTGGGCGCACATCGACATCGCCGGACCGAGCTACCACGTGGGCGAGCCCACCGGCTACTGGACCAAGGGCGGCACCGGTGTGCCGGTCCGCACCCTGCTGCAACTGGTCGAGGACGTCGCCACCAACGGCTGACGGCGGTGCGGCCCGCGGACGGGGTGCCCACCGGCATCCCGTCCGCGCCCGCCCGACCGGGGCGCGACGCCGGCCCCACCGAGACACGGCCCCGCGCGACCGGGGCGACGCCAGGCGGGGCAGTCAGAACAGTTCGGGCCGGCGTTTGCGGCGTTCGTTGTAGTCGCGCATCCGTTGCGGGTAGCCCATCAGCCGGACGTCGTAGATCGGGATGCCCAGGGCGTGCGCGAAGCGGCGGGCACCGTCCGGGCCGTCGATGCGCCGTCGGGTCCACTCGCCGTCGTCGGCGATCATGATGACGGTGGTCTCGGTCATCGTGGTCCGGGGTTCGAGGTACGCCTCGACACCCCGCCGGGTGCGCGCGAAGTCGGCCAGGTGGTCCAGGTCGGCCCGGTCGGCCGGCCGGTCCCGGTTGGCCGGGATCGGCGGTTTGCGTCGCCGGAACAGCGCCACCGGGCTTCTCCTCTCGCCCTGTCCATCATCGCCGACGGTGCCAAGAGTACGTGTCGGTGACGTGTCGTTGGGCACCTCGGTACGCGCTGCGGACGGGCAAGTGACAAGATGACCGAGGTGGGGTCTGCCCGTGCCGCCCCCCGTGACCCCCCGATGCAGCGAAGCGACCAGGGAGTTGGACGTGAGCGAGCCGAACGACGCAACCTTCGACATCGTCATTCTCGGAGGTGGCAGCGGCGGCTACGCGGCGGCGCTGCGTGCCGCCCAGCTTGACCTCTCCGTCGCGCTCGTCGAGAAGGGCAAGCTCGGCGGCACCTGCCTGCACAACGGCTGCATCCCGACGAAGGCACTGCTGCACGCGGCCGAGATCGCCGACCAGACCCGTGAGTCGGCGCAGTTCGGCGTCCAGGCCGAGCTGGTCGGCATCGACATGGCCGGGGTCAACGCGTACAAGGACGGGGTGATCTCCCGGCTGTACAAGGGTCTGCAGGGGCTGGTCGGCAGCAACAAGAACATCACCTTCGTGGCGGGCGCCGGCAAGCTGGTCGGCAGGAACGTCGTCGAGGTCGACGGCAAGCGGTACACCGGCCGCAACGTGATCCTGGCCTCCGGTTCGTACGCCAAGAGCCTGCCCGGCCTGGAGGTCGACGGTGAGCGGATCATCACCAGCGACCACGCGCTGACCCTGGACCGGGTTCCGGCGTCGGTGATCGTGCTGGGCGGCGGCGTGATCGGCGTCGAGTTCGCCAGCGTGTGGAAGTCCTTCGGGGTGGACGTGACCATCGTCGAGGCGCTGCCCCGGCTGGTGGCCGCCGAGGACGAGGAGTCGTCCAAGGCGCTGGAGCGGGCGTTCCGCAAGCGGAAGATCAACTTCAAGGTCGGCAAGCCGTTCGAGAAGGTCGAGAAGACCGAGAACGGCGTCAAGCTGACCATCGCCGGCGGCGAGACCGTCGAGGCCGAGCTGCTGCTGGTCGCCGTCGGCCGAGGGCCGAACACCGCCGACCTCGGCTACGAGCAGCAGGGCGTCAAGCTCGACCGGGGGTACGTGCTGACCGACGAGCGGCTGCGCACCGGCGTACCGAACGTCTACGCGGTCGGCGACATCGTGCCCGGCCTCCAGCTCGCCCACCGGGGCTTCGCCCAGGGCATCTTCGTCGCCGAGGAGATCGCCGGCCTGAACCCGGCCGTGATCGACGAGGCCGGCATCCCGCGCGTCACCTACTCCGACCCGGAGCTTGCGTCGGTGGGCCTGACCGAGGCGAAGGCCAAGGAGCAGTACGGCGACAAGGTCAAGGTCTACAACTACAACCTGGGCGGCAACGGCAAGAGCCAGATCCTCAAGACCGCCGGTTTCGTGAAGCTGGTCCGGGTCGAGGACGGCCCGGTGGTCGGCGTGCACATGGTCGGAGCCCGGGTCGGTGAGCTGATCGGCGAGGCGCAGCTCATCTACAACTGGGAGGCCTACCCGGCCGAGGTGGCGCAGCTCGTGCACGCCCACCCGACCCAGAACGAGGCCCTGGGCGAGGCGCACCTGGCCCTGGCCGGCAAGCCGCTGCACGCGCACGCCTGACCCACACTCATTCCGCGACGCCGGCGGCAAGCGGGCGAGGATCGCACCAGGCCACGAAGGAGTTTCAGAACATGCCGGTATCGGTCACCATGCCTCGGCTCGGCGAGAGCGTCACCGAGGGCACCGTCACCCGCTGGCTCAAGCAGGAGGGCGAGACCGTCGAGGTCGACGAGCCGCTGCTGGAGGTGTCGACCGACAAGGTGGACACCGAGATCCCGTCCCCCGCGGCGGGGGTGCTGAGCCGGATCGTGGTCGCTGAGGACGAGACCGCCGAGGTCGGCAGCGAGCTGGCCGTCATCTCCGGCGAGGGCGAGTCGGCCGGTTCGGACGCCCCCCAGGACGACGAGGCCGCCGAGCCGGAGCAGGCCGAGCCGGCCACCGAGCCGACGGCCGCGGCCGAGGGCACCGGCCCGGAGCCCGAGCAGAAGCAGGAGCAGCCGGCGGCGCAGGCCGCCCCGGCGTCCTCGGGCGAGGGCACCCCGGTGAAGATGCCGGCCCTGGGCGAGAGCGTCACCGAGGGCACCGTCACCCGCTGGCTCAAGCAGGTCGGCGAGACCGTCGAGGTCGACGAGCCGCTGCTGGAGGTGTCGACCGACAAGGTCGACACCGAGATCCCGTCGCCGGTCGCCGGCACCGTCCTGGAGATCAAGGTCCCCGAGGACGAGACCGCCGCCGTCGGTGCGGACCTGGCGGTCATCGGCACCGCGGGCGCCGCCCCGGCCGAATCGGAGCCGGAGCCGAAGGCCGAGGCGAAGCCGGAACCCGAGGCAGCGCCGGCCCCGAAGGCCGAGGCGAAGCCGGAGGTCAGCGAGCCCACCCCGGGTGCGGGGTACAACGAGCCGGCCGCCGAGGCCGAGTCGGCCGCCCAGCCGGCGAAGGCCGAGCAGGCCGCGCAGCCGGCCGCTCCCGCGGCCCGGCCGTCGGCCGCCCCCGCCCAGGGCGGCGGGGAGGTCCCCGGTTACGTGACCCCGCTGGTGCGCAAGCTGGCCAACGAGCACGGTGTCGACCTGGCGTCGGTCACCGGCACCGGGGTCGGTGGCCGGATCCGCAAGCAGGACGTGCTGGAGGCGGCGGAGAAGGCGAAGGCGGCCAAGGCGGCTCCGGCCCCCGCCGCGCAGCCGGCCGCCGGTGCGGCCCCGGCCGCACCGGCGGCGAAGCCGCAGCCGAGCGGCAAGCGGGGCAGCACCGAGAAGCTGACCCGGATCCGCAAGGCCATCGCCACCCGGCTGCAGGAGTCGCTGCACGAGATGGCGCAGCTCACCACGGTCATCGAGGTGGACGTCACCCGGATCGCCCGGCTGCGGGCGCAGGCGAAGGACTCGTTCCAGCAGCGGCACGGTGTGAAGCTGTCGTTCCTGCCGTTCTTCGCGCTGGCCGCCATCGAGGCTCTCCAGACGTACCCGGTCGTGAACGCCCGGATGGACCTCGACGCGGGCACCATCACCTACCCGGAGGCCGAGAACCTCGGCATCGCGGTGGACACCGAGCGGGGCCTGCTGACGCCGGTCATCCACAACGCCGGTGACCTCAACCTGGGCGGCATCGCCAAGCGGGTCGCGGATCTGGCCGAGCGCACCCGGACCAACAAGATCAGCCCGGACGAGATCGCCGGGGCGACCTTCACGCTGACCAACACCGGCAGCCGGGGCGCGCTATTCGACACCCCGATCGTGCCCTCACCGCAGTCGGCGATGCTCGGCACGGGTGCCGTGGTGAAGCGTCCGGTCGTGGTGAACGACCCGGACCTGGGTGAGGTCGTCGCGATCCGGTCGATGGTCTACCTGGCCCTGTCCTACGACCACCGGCTGATCGACGGCGCCGACGCGGCCCGGTTCCTGGTCGCGGTCAAGGAGCGGCTGGAGGGCGGCAACTTCGAGGCCGAGCTGGGCCTGTAACACCCCGTCTGCGAAGGCGCCCCGGTCGGTCGACCGGGGCGCCTCCGTCGTCACCGCGCCGGCCACCGGCACCCGGCGATCCGCCGGTGGTGGCCGGCACCGGGGCGGCGGCGGGTCAGCCGCGCAGGGTCTGCTCGGAGACCGTCCAGAGCCGCTCGGCGGCGGCCGGGTCGAGGGCGTACGCGGCGACGCCGGTGCGGGTGCCGGGCTGGTTCGGGGCGGCCTGCTGGCAGTCCTCGAAGTACCGGCCGCCGATCCCGTCGAGCAGCGGCGAGGTGGCGACCAGCACCGAGGTGGCGGCACCCTGTTCCACGGTCTTCCAGGTGGCCGCACCACCGCCACTGGCGGACCGCATCCGTTCCAGTTCCTCGGCGCTGACGTACCGCTGGAGGTTGGTCTGGATCGCGCCGGGCATCAGCGCGTTGCTGAGGATGCCGTCGTCGGCCCAGCGCCGGGTCGCCTCGACGGCGAAGAGCACGTTCGCGGTCTTCGACTGCCCGTACGCCTGCCACGGGTCGTAGGGGCGCTGCCGGAAGTGGATGTCGTCGAAGACCACCGGCGACCGGAGGTGTGCCGCCGAGCTGACCGAGACGATCCGGGCACCGTCGGCGGCGGCCAGGGCGCGGTGCAGTCCGGTGGCCAGCGCGAAGTGGCCGAGGTGGTTGGTGGCGAACTGCAACTCCCAGCCCTCGGCGGTGCGCCGCTCGGGAGACGCCATGATGCCGGCGTTGTCGATCAGCAGGTGCAGCGGCCCGTCCCAGGTGGCCACGAAGGCGGCCACCGACGCCTGGTCGGCGAGGTCGAGCGGGGCGACCAGCAGCCGGTCGTTGCCGGTCGTGGCGGTGATGTCCCGGGCGGCCCGCTGGCCGGCGTCGAGGTCCCGCACGGCCAGGGTGACGTCGGCCCCGCCGGCGGCGAGCGCGCGGGCGGTCTCCACGCCGATGCCCGAGGCGCCGCCGGTCACCACGGCGCGGCGGCCGGTGAGGTCGACGTCCCGGACCACCTCCAGGGCGGTGCTGCTGGCGTCGAAGGGCGTGCGGACTGGTGTGTTGGTGGTCATCATGATCCGTCCTTGTCCGGCGCGACGCGGGTCGGTCGGCCCGGCCGCTACGATGAGAAGCGGAGGCCCCTCCGTTACAGCTTCCGAGCCTAACCGGAGGTTCCTCCGTTTGCCAACCGGGCCACGCCGGACGGCCGTCGCCGGCCGGGACGCCCGCGCCGCACCAGACCCAGGAGACGACGTGCCGCACAACCGCCCCGGAGTCGACGCGCCGCAGCCCGCCCCCCGCCCGCTGCGCGCCGATGCGCTGCGCAACCGGCAGCGGCTGCTCGACACCGCCGTCCGGGCGTTCTCCCGGCAGGGGCCGGAGGTGACCCTGGAGGCGATCGCCCGCGACGCCGGGGTCGGCATCGGCACCCTCTACCGGCACTTCCCCACCCGGGAGGCCCTGGTCGAGGCGGCCTACCGCAGCGAGCTGGCCAAGCTGTGCGCCGCCGCCGACGAGCTGCTGGCCCGGCTGCCCGCCGCCGAGGCGACCCGGGCCTGGATGGACCACTTCGTCGACTACCTGGCCACCAAGCGGGGCATGGCCGACGCCCTGCGCCTGGTGGTCGCCGCCGGCACCAACCCGTACGCGCAGAGCCGGGACCTGCTGGTCGCCGCGCTGACCCGCCTGCTGACGGCCGGCGTCACCGCCGGCACGATCCGCCCGGACGTGGACCCCGGCGACGTGCTGGCCGGGCTCAGCGGGATGTCCCTGGCCGCCCAGGGGCCGGACCAGCGGGACCTCGCCGGCCGGCTGCTCGACCTGCTGATGGCCGGGCTGCGCCGGCACCCGGCCGACTGAGCCTGATCCCGGGGCGTGCCCGCCGGGCGGGCCGGCCACGCACGGGCGCACGGGGCCGCCCCGGCGGTCCCGTCGGCACGAGGAGGCCCCGATCAGCGGTCGGACGGCACGGCCGGGTGCGTCACCCTCGGGGTCGGACAGCGCGCCGGGCACGTCGTAGGATCGGTGCAGCGTCGCGGTGCACCCGGTAAGGAGACCGCCGAGGGCACGGAGGCGCGGGACAGCATGGGACACACGTGCACCCCGATTCCACCCCGACCGACCGCCTGACCGCGCTCGGCCACCAACTGGTAGAGATCCATCTCTGGCTGCTCGACGAGCTGGACCAGATCCGGGCCGCCCTCGACGCCGACCCGTCGACCGACACCGATTGCCCTCCCGGCACGGGTCGGCCCGCCGATGACGGGCCGCCGGCCGTCCAGGGTCGACGCGCTGCCGGTCCCGGGGACGATCGGTCGCCTCCCGGCGGCCGGCTGCGCCACCTGCGTACCCACTGTCTCAGCTTCTGCGCCGCGCTGACCCGGCACCACAGCGGCGAGGACGCGGGGGCGTTCCGGGTGCTCGCCGACGAGGCACCCGAGCTGCGGCCGGTGCTCGACCAGCTCAGCCGGGACCACCGCATGGTCGACTGGATCGTGCGGCGGATGGTGAACCCTCGGCGGGCGGGTGGAGGCGCACACGGACACCACCTGCCGCCCGGCCGGACCCGCCGTCGGCCAGGCACCCGGCCCCGCCGCCGGTGGACGCGACCGGGTCGGTCAGCGAACCGGGTTCGCCCCGGTGACGCCCTGGTAGAAGCGGATCTTCTCGCGCAGGTGGGCGTACTGGCGCTGGAGCAGCGTCATCTGCTCCTCGACCCGGGCGGCGTGTTGCTCCAGCAGCTCCTGGCGGGCGGCGACGGTGTGCTCGCCTTCGCGGGACAGCTCGGCGTAGCGGCACATCTCGGCGATCGGCATGCCGGTGTCGCGCAGGCAGCGGAAGATCACCAGCCAGCTCAGGTCGTCGTCGGTGAAGACCCGACGACCGCCGGAGGTGCGGCCGACGCCGCTGAGCAGGCCGATCTTCTCGTAGTAGCGGAGGGTGTCGAGGCTGAACCCGCTGCGCCGGGCGGCCTCCGAGGGCGAATACACGGACCGCATGCTACCGCTTGACCTGGAGCGCACTCCAGGTTCAACACTGGTCGGCATGACGACGACACGGACTCTGGGCCGCAGCGGAATCGAGGTCGGCGCGATCGGCATGGGGTGCTGGGCGATCGGCGGCCCGCTCTGGGGCGACGACGGTCAGCCGTACGGCTGGGGCGAGGTGGACGACGACGAGTCGGTCGCCACCATCCACCAGGCCCTCGACCTGGGCGTCACGCTCTTCGACACGGCCAGCAACTACGGGGCCGGGCACAGCGAGCGGGTGCTCGGCCGGGCGCTCGCCGGCCGGCGGGACCGGGCGGTGATCGTCACCAAGTTCGGCAACCGCAGCGACGAGGCGACCCGGCGGGCGCTGGGTGTCGACGCCGACCCGGCGTACGCGGTGGCCAGCCTGGAGGGATCGCTGCGCCGGCTCGGCACCGATCACGTCGACCTCTACCTGCTGCACCTCAACGACCTGGCGGCGTCCGCCGCGCTCGACCTGGTCGACACCCTGGAGGGCCTGGTCGACCAGGGCAAGATCCGGGGGTACGGCTGGAGCACCGACGACCCGGCGTCGGCGCGGGCGTTCGCCGAGGCGGGGCCGCACTGCGTCGCCGTCGAACACGACGAGTCGGTGCTCAACGACAACCCGCAGGTGCTCGCGGTCTGCGACACGTTCGACCTGGCCAGCCTCAACCGGGGGCCGCTGGCGATGGGCCTGCTCACCGGGGCCACCCGCACGCCGGGGGCGGACGACGTACGGGGGCGGGCACCGCAGTGGCTGGTGTGGTTCCGCGACGGCCGCCCCAGCCCCGAGTGGTCGGCCCGGGTGGCGGCGGTCCGGGAGGCGTTGACCTCGGACGGCCGCACGCTCGCCCAGGGGGCGTTGGGCTGGCTGCTCGCCCGCAGCCCCCGGACGGTGCCGATCCCCGGCTGCCGGACGGTGGCACAGGCCCGGGAGAACTTCGCCACCCTCACCCTCGGCCCACTACCGGCGGACGCGTTCGCCGAGGTGGAGCGCCTCCTCGCCGACCTACGTCCCGTCCCCACCAGTGACGCGGGCACCCGGTAGGTCCCCGACCCTCCCGCCTTCCCCGGCGTCCCACCCACCCGAGCCGGCCGGCGAGGGGTGGTGAAGGGGGGTCGGGGGCGGTCGGCGCATCCGATGGGGGGCGCGTAGCCGAAGATGGGGGTATGCGGATCCTGATGGGCGGCGCGTCCGGTTTTCTCGGCACCCGGTTGGTCGATCGTCTCACCGACGAGGGGCACCAGGTCGTCCGGCTGGTCCGGCGGTCGCCGCGTACCCCCGACGAACAGCGGTGGAACCCGGCGGCGGGGCAGCTCGACCCGGCCGTGGTGGCCGGGGCCGACGCGGTGGTCAACCTGGCCGGGGCCGGGGTCGGCGACAAACGGTGGACCGACGACTACCGCAGGGTGATCCGGTCCAGCCGGGTGGACAGCACCACCACGCTGGCCGTCACGATCGCCGGGCTGCCGGCGGCGGACCGCCCCGGGGTGCTGCTGAACTCCTCCGCGGTCGGCTGGTACGGCGACACCGGCGACCGGGTGGTCGAGGAGGACGCCCCGGCGGGCGAGGGGTTCCTCGCCGACGTGTGCCGGGTCTGGGAGGCGGCGACCCGGCCCGCCGAGGACGCCGGGGTGCGGGTGGTACGGCTGCGGACCGGCCTCCCGCTGCACCGCGACGGGGGGCTGCTCAAGCCGCAGATGCTGCCGTTCAAGCTCGGCGTCGCCGGCAGGCTGGGCAGCGGTCGGCAGTGGCTGCCGTGGATCTCGCTGCGGGACTGGTTGGACGCCGTGGTGTTCCTGTTGACCGCCGGGGAGGTCGCCGGCGCGGTCAACGTGGTCGGCCCGAACCCGGTCACCAACGCCGAGTTCACCCGGGAGTTCGCCCGCCAGCTGCACCGGCCGGCTGTCGTCCCGATCCCGGCGGTGGCCCTGAAGGTCGCCCTGGGCGGCTTCGCCCAGGAGGCGCTGACCAGCACCCGGGTCGTGCCCGCCGTGCTCACCCGGGCCGGTTTCACCTGGACCCACCCCGAGCTGCCCGCCGCCCTGCACGCCGCCCTGACCGACTGAGCCGGGGGCGGTCGCCCGGCGACCCGAGGGCGTCCGCCCGGCGACGGGTCCGCGGGTCCGGCCGGCGGGTCCGGTTCCGGTTGGTAACGTCCGCTCCGTGCCGACCTCTCCGACCCTGGCCGCCGACCAGCCGCCCACCGCCGCACCGGGCACCCGTCGGGGTCGACGGGCCGACCTGATCGTGGTGATCGTCGCGGTGGTGCTGGCGGTCTGGGTCACCAGCGGGCTGTGGCGCGACCCGGACCAGCGGGCGATCACCGTGAACTCCAGCGACCAGGCGTTGTTCGAGTGGCTGCTCGCCTTCGGCGGACACGCCGTCACCCACGGGGAGAACCCGCTCTTCACCCACCTGCTCAACGTGCCGGACGGGGTGAACCTCGCCGTCAACACCTCGATCACCGTGTACGCGGTGGTCTTCGCGCCGTTGACGTACCTGATCGGACCACCGGCGACGTTCCTGGTGATCCTCACCCTCAACCTGGCCGCCACCGCGCTGGCCTGGTACTGGCTGCTCTCCCGGCGGCTAGTCGCCAGCCGGCTCGCGGCGGGCGTCGGGGCGCTGTCCATCGCCTTCTCCCCCGGCATGGTCGCGCACGCCAACGCGCACCTGAACTGGACCGCCGGCTGGCTGGTGCCGCTGCTGGTGTCGGCGGTGTTCGCGCTGGGTCGACCCGGGCGCTGGCGGCGGGGCGGCCTGCTGCTCGGCCTGCTGGTCGCGGTGGCCTTCTCGATCGCCGCCGAGGGGCTGTTCTTCACCGCCCTGGCGATCGCCGTCTTCCTCGCCGTCTGGGCGCTGCACCCGGCCCGGCGGGCCGAGGCCCGCGCCGCGCTGCCGGACTTCCTGCGCGGGCTGGCGGTGACCGCGCTGGTCGCCGGGGTACTGCTGGCGTACCCGCTGTGGCTGCACTTCGCCGGGCCGCAGCGCTTCCACGGCACCGGCTTCGACCCGGTCGTCCACTCGGAGGACATCGCCGCGTTCGGGGCGTACCCGAGCCGGTCGCTGGCCGGGGCCGCCGGGCTGGACACCACGCTGGCGCCCAACCCGACCGAGGAGAACAGTTTCTTCGGGCTGCCGCTGCTGCTGCTCACCGTGGTCTGCTTCGGGTGGCTGTGGCATCGGGCCAGTCCCGGCCGGCGGGCGACGCTGACCGCGCTCGGGGTGACCGCCGTGGTCTTCGCGGTGCTCTCCTGGGGGCCGGTGGCGCAGTGGAACGGGCGGCGCACCGGGCAGCTGCTGCCCTTCGGGGCGCTGGACGACCTGCCGGTGGTCAACGCCGCCCTGCCGTCCCGGCTGGCCCTGGTGGTCGCCCCGGTGATCGGGGTGCTGCTGGCGTACGCGGTCGACCGGCTGCGCACGACGCCACCGGGCCGGCCGGCGGCCTGGGCGTGGGGGGTGGGCTTCGCGGCGGCCCTGCTGCCGCTGCTGCCCACCCCGCTGCTGACCAGCGTCCGCCCGCCGGTGCCGGAGTTCGTCACCGCCGGCACCTGGCGGCAGTACGTCTCACCGGGCGGGGTGCTCACCCCGATCCCGCTGACCCTGGACGTCACCCCCGACGGCCAGCGCTGGCAGGCGTACGCCCTGGCCCACCGGCAGGGTGAGTTCCGGCTGCCCGCCGGCTTCTTCCTCGGCCCCGGCGGCCCCGACGGACGGGGCCGGATCGGCCCGCCGCCGCGCACCTTCGACACCCTGATGGACCAGGCCGGCCGGACCGGGCTGGTGCCGATCGTCACCGAGGGCAGCATCCGTCTGTCCCGGGCCGACCTGCGGTACTGGGGGGTGGAGGCGGTCGTCCTCCCCGACGAGGTGCACGGCGCCAAGTACGACCTGGACGAGGACGCGCTGCGTCGTACCGCCACCGCGCTGCTCGGCGAGCCCCGCCGGGTGGACGACGTCTGGCTCTGGACCGTCCCCGCTGCCTGACCGGCCGCCTGCGCGGGTCACGCAGGGTGGCGCGACGAGGCTCACGGGGCGGGACACGGGCGGACGGCGTTAGGCTCGCACGGTGAGCGTGACGACTTCCGGGGTGACCACCGTCCGGGCGGGGGTGGTCGACTACCCGACCGCGTGGGACGAGCAACGTCGGCTGCACGCGGAGGTGGTGGCCGGCGAGCAGGGCGACACGGTGCTGCTGTTGGAGCACCCGAGCGTCTACACCGCGGGCAAGCGCACCGAGCCCTGGGACCGGCCGATGGACGGTACCCCGGTGGTCGACGTCGACCGGGGCGGCAAGATCACCTGGCACGGCCCGGGGCAGCTCGTCGGGTATCCCATCGTCCGGCTGCCCGACCCGGTCGACGTGGTCGCCTACGTCCGCCGCACCGAGCAGTTGCTGATCGACGTCTGCGCCGAGTTCGGGCTGACCGCCGGCCGGGTCGAGGGGCGTAGCGGCGTATGGGTGCCCGACGACGACCGGGGGCCGGCCCGCAAGGTGGCCGCCATCGGCATCCGGGTCGCCCGGGGCGTCACCCAGCACGGCTTCGCGATCAACTGCGACTGCGACCTGTCGTACTACGACCGGATCGTGGCCTGCGGCATCGCCGACGCCGGCACCACCTCGCTCACCGCCGAACTGGGCCGCCCCGTGACGGTGGCCGAGGTCCTGCCCGTGGTGGAGCGGCACCTGCCCACCCTGCTCGGCTGAGCCGGTGCGGATCGACCTCGTCACCCTCGTCGTCGCCGACTACGACCCGGCCATCGCGTTCTTCACCGGGATTCTCGGCTTCGAGCTGGTCGAGGACGCGCCCTCGCTGACCAACGGCGGCCGCCCGAAGCGGTGGGTGGTGGTCCGTCCGCCCGGCGCGCAGACCGGCATCCTGCTGGCCCGCGCCGACGGCGAGCGGCAGGACGCGGCGGTCGGTGACCAGGTCGCCCGCCGGGTCGGTTTCTTCCTCCGGGTCGACGACTTCGACGCCGTCCACCGACGGATGGTCGACGCCGGCGTGGAGTTCGTGACGCCTCCGCGCACCGAACCGTACGGTCGGGTGGCCGTATTCCGGGACATCGCCGGCAACCGCTGGGACCTGCTCGGACCGGCCTGACCCCGCGATCCCCGCCGCTCCCGTTGCGCCGTCGGGCCGCCGCCGATCCACCGGCACCGTATCCGCCACGCTGCCGCCCAGCGCCGTCGGCCGCAGCACCTCCCAATCCGCTACGCAGCGTAAGAAGAGCGACAGGTAGCACCTACCTCTCTCCCCCACTTTGCTCTGCTGCCCTAGAGGCACCGCATGCGGAAGGTGACCGTCGCGTCGATGGCAGCAGAGCAAAGTGGGGAGGGGCAGGTGGGTGGGCTAGGGAGAGGTAGCAACGAAACCCCTGTTCAGCGGGGTGCGGGCTGAGACATGATCAAAGTGGGCTTCACACACACGCCGCACCGATCACGGAGAGCAACCAACGGTGACACCGGTGTGGCCACTACCCAGAGTGCACGTCCGGCGGGCGACCGCGACCGGCCGGGCAGACCCTCGGCGGCTCAGGGGGTCAGCCGGTGCAGGTCGCGCGGGAAGGCGGTCACCTCCCGGACGTTGGCCGCGCCGACCAGCCGGGCCACGAAGCGCTCCAGGCCGATCGCGAAGCCGCCGTGCGGCGGCATCCCGTGCCGGAACGCGTCCAGGTACCCGGCGTACGGCTCGACCGGCTCGCCACACGCCGCGAGCGCTGCCAGGTAGTCCGGGTGGCGGTGCAGCCGCTGCCCGCCGGTGACCAGCTCCAGACCCCGGAAGAGCAGGTCGAAACCGTTCGAGTACGCCGGCCGGGCCGGGTCGGGATGGGTGTAGAAGGGCCGCTTCGCCATCGGGTACCCGGTGACGAAGAGGAAGTCCGACCCGTGGGTGGCGCTGGCCCACTCCCCCAGCGCCCGCTCGTGGGCGGGGGCGAGGTCGGGCTCGTCGGGGGGTGCGCCGGCGATCCGCAGCGCCTCGGTGAAGTGCACGGCCGGGATCTCGACCGGCACCTCGGGCAGGGTCGACCCCAGGGTCGCCACCGCGCCGCCGGCCCGCCGCGCCACCTCGGCGAGCATCCCGGCGAGGGTGTCCCGGAGCACCGCCATCACGTCCCGGTGGTCGTCGACGAAGCCCAACTCGACGTCGAGCGAGGTGTACTGGGCCAGGTGCCGGACGGTGTCGTGCGGTTCGGCCCGGAACACCGGCCCCACCTCGTAGACCCGTTCGAAGACGCCCACCATGAGCTGCTTGTAGAACTGCGGCGACTGGGCCAGGTAGGCGGGCCGACCGAACCAGTCGAGGGTGAAGACGTCCGCCCCGCTCTCGGTCGACGTGGCGACCACCTTCGGGGTGTGCACCTCCACGAAGTCGCGGGCGTCCAGGGTCGCCCGGAAGCCGGCCACCGCCGCCGCCGCGATCCGCAGGGCCGCCGCGCGGGTCGGGTGCCGCAGCGCCACCGGGGCGTGGTCGAGCTGGGTGGGCAGGGTCGCGGTGAGCGCCGGCCGGTACAGGTCGAACGGGGGCGGCACGGCGGGCGGGCCGAGCGGTCGTACCGTCGGGTCGGTCAGCTCGACCCCGGCGGGCGCGGTGCCGTTCGCGGTGACCGTGCCGACCACCTCGACCACGGTCTCCTCGGGCAGCGCCGTCACGGCGGCCCGGACGGCCGGGTCGGTGACCACCACCTGGGTCAGGCCGGCGGCGTCCCGGACGATCAGGAAGGCCACCGACTTGAGCAGTCGGCGGCGGTGCACCCAGCCGGCGACCCGCCCGGTCGCGCCGACACGGGTGGACAGGTGGGCGGAAAGGATGCGTTGCACGGCGGTTACCTCCTCGATCGAATCGCAACGCGATCCCCGGGAGGTGTGGGCGAGCGGGAACCTCGCGGTGCCACCACACCTTCGCCCCCACCGTGGCGGGGGCCTCATTCGTCGCCTTTTCACCGGGGCCAGCCGGGCGGGCTCTACTGGGCGTGCGGACACGCCGTTCTTCCCGCGGCTCGGGAGGGTCTTCGCGCCCCGGCGTCAGACCGCCTTCCAGCGACCGGCGGCTCTCTGCACTGGCGGATCGGGGCGGTACTCGGCTCCGTCACAGCTTCGCCGGGCACGCTAGCACCCGTCCCGGCGGCCTGTAACGGGCTTTTCCGGCCGGTCGGTGTCCGGTGTCACAAGACCCGGGACGTGACGCCGGTCGCCCGACGTGCATCGATCGCCACCGTCGGGCGTAGGCTCGTTTTCGTGACGATCGAGCACTCCGCGCCGACGACCCAGCAGGCAGCGCGCTCCGCGACGGTCGCCCCCGAGGGGCGACGGATGCTGCGGATCGAGGCGCGCAACGCCGAGACGCCGATCGAGCGCAAACCGCCGTGGATCAAGGTCAAGGCCAAGATGGGGCCGGAGTACACCGAGCTGCGCGGGCTGGTCTCGCGCGAGGGGTTGCACACCGTCTGCCAGGAGGCCGGCTGCCCCAACATCTACGAGTGCTGGGAGGACCGGGAGGCCACCTTCCTCATCGGCGGCGACCAGTGCACCCGGCGCTGCGACTTCTGCCAGATCGACACCGGCAAGCCGGCCGAGTTCGACGCGGACGAGCCCCGCCGGGTCGCCGAGTCGGTCGCCACGATGGGCCTGCGGTACGCCACCATCACCGGGGTGGCCCGCGACGACCTGCCCGACGGCGGCGCGTGGCTGTACGCCGAGACCGTCCGGCAGATCCACGCGCTGCGCTCCGGCTGCGGCGTCGAGCTGCTGATCCCCGACTTCAACGCGGTCCCCGAGCAGCTCGCCGAGGTGTTCGGCGCCCGGCCGGAGGTGCTGGCGCACAACGTCGAGACGGTGCCCCGGATCTTCAAGCGGATCCGCCCGGCGTTCCGCTACGAGCGCTCGCTCGACGTGATCCGGCAGGCCCGCGCCGACGGCCTGGTCACCAAGAGCAACCTGATCCTGGGCATGGGCGAGGAGCGGGCCGAGGTCTCCCAGGCGCTGCGCGACCTGCACTCCGCGGGCTGCGAGCTGATCACGATCACCCAGTACCTGCGGCCCACCCCCCGGCACCACCCGGTGACCCGCTGGGTCAAGCCGGAGGAGTTCGTGGAGCTGCGCGAGGAGGCCGAGGAGATCGGCTTCGCCGGGGTGATGAGCGGACCACTGGTGCGTTCGTCGTACCGCGCGGGGCGGCTCTACCAGCAGGCCCTGACGGCCCGCCGGGACGCCTCGGTCACCGTCGGCTGACAGCCCGCCGGAACGCCTCGATCGGCTTCGGCTGACGGTGCCTCGGTGCCGTCGGCCGGCCCGGGACGCCACCGGGGTACGCCCGCACGACTCCACCGGCCACCGCGACGAACGCTGGGCATTCGGATGTGTCGATCTTCTCAGACGTCGGCGGCACCCGCAAGGGGTGGTGGGCGGCAGCTCGGCGACGATTCGACGACGCTCCCCGAGCAGGGCGAGATCGTGTTAGATTCCGCCAGCCCCGACCTCCAACTCATCGATGGTGGTGTCTTTGATGGCGCAGCCGCACACGGTTGTCATCGGCGCCGGCCCCGCCGGTCTCACCGCCGCGTACGAGTTGACCCGTAGACACGCCCCGGTCGAGGTGGTGGAGGCCGACGACGTGGTGGGCGGGATCAGCCGCACGGTCGAGCGGGAGGGCTGGCGGTTCGACATCGGCGGGCACCGGTTCTTCACCAAGGTGTCCCGGGTCGAGGCGTTCTGGCACGAGGTGCTCCCCGAGGACGACTTCCTGCTGCGCCCCCGGATGAGCCGGATCCACTACCAGGGCCGACTGTTCGACTACCCGCTGCGGGCCGGCAACGCGCTGCGCAACCTCGGCGTGTGGGAGGCCTGCCGGTGCGTCGGGTCGTACCTGTGGGCACGGGTCCGTCCGCCGGCCGACCAGAGCCACTTCGAGGGCTGGGTGTCGGCCCGGTTCGGCGCCCGGCTGTACCGGATGTTCTTCAAGACGTACACCGAGAAGGTCTGGGGCATCCCCGCGACGGAGCTGCAGGCGGACTGGGCGGCCCAGCGCATCCGTAACCTCTCCCTCGGCGCGGCGATCCGCGGCGCGCTGCTGCCCCAGCGGGGCGGCACCGAGGTGACCAGCCTGATCGAGGAGTTCCGGTACCCCCGGCTCGGCCCGGGGATGATGTGGGAACGCTGCGCCGAACTGGTGGTCAAGGGCGGTGGGACGGTCGAGCTGGAGACGGCGGTGCGCACCGTGCACCGGGACGACGGCCGCGCGGTCGCGGTGACCGTCGCCGGCCCGACCGGCGAACGGCGGATCGCCGCCGACCACGTGGTCTCCACCATGCCGATCTCGGCCCTGGTCCGGGCGATGGACCCGCCCGCGCCGCAGGCGGTGCGCGAGGCCGCCGACGCGCTGCGGCACCGCGACTTCCTGACCGTGGCCCTGGTGGTGCCGACCGAGGCCGGCTTCCCCGACAACTGGATCTACGTGCACACCCCCGGGGTGCAGGTCGGCCGGATCCAGAACTACGGCGCCTGGTCGCCCGAGATGGTCCGCGACGGCGGCACCTGTCTCGGCCTGGAGTACTTCGTCAACGAGGGTGACGAGCTGTGGTCGACGCCCGACCCGGAGCTGGTCGCCTTCGGCACCGCCGAGCTGGAGCGGCTCGGCCTGGTCCGCCCCGGCTCGGTCACCACCGGCTACGTGGTACGGATGCCCAAGGCCTACCCGGTCTACGACGAGGGGTACGCCGAGGCCGTCGAGGTGATCCGCCGCTGGCTCGCCGAGGCCGTGCCGAACGTGCACCCGGTGGGCCGCAACGGCATGCACCGGTACAACAACCAGGACCACTCGATGCTCACCGCGATGCTGGCCGCCGAGAACATCCTGGACGGCACCGACCACGACGTCTGGGAAGTCAACGTCGAGGAGGACTACCACGAGGAGGGCGGCGCCGACAGCACCGGCCACAGCGGCACGGGGCAGGGCGGCACCGGGCACAGCGGCACGGGGCAGGGCGGCACCGGCCGGGCCGCTCCGGTCGTGCCACGCCCGCGCACCGCGCCGCCGGCCGGGGACCGGTCGCCCACCGGCTGACCACCGGCGGAACCGGCCGGGCCGGTCCCGGAACCGGTCCGGTCCCGCCGCGCCGCCGGCCGGATCGACCCCGCTCGCGGTGGTCCCGCCACCCGGGACAGCCCGGCCCGCCGCCGACCGACCGGCCGGGGATCATCCGTCCTGGCGGGGACCACTAGACTCGCGGCATGGCGAAGCCCCAGGAGAAGGTCTCGTTCGGCCAGCGGCTGAAGCAGATCGGGATGGTGTTCAGGTTCACCGCCAAGCAGGACCGGTGGTTCGCGCCGCTGGCCGCCGGAGCGGTGCTGATCCCGCTCGCGCTCACCGTGGTCGCGGTGATCCTCTGGGGCTGGCTCTGGCTGCCGATCGGCATCCTGTTCACCCTGCTCGCCGTGCTGGTCGTGCTCAACCTGCGGTCCAACAAGGCGATGATGAACGCCGCCGAGGGGCAGCCCGGCGCGGCGGCGCAGATCATGGAGAGCATGCGCGGCGACTGGCGGGTCACCCCGGCGGTCAGCTCCACCACCCAGATGGACATGGTGCACCTGGTGATCGGCCGGCCCGGCGTGATCCTGCTCGCCGAGGGCAACCCGCAGCGGGTACGCGGCCTGCTGGGTCAGGAGAAGCGTCGGCTGGCCAAGGTGATCGGCTCCGCGCCGCTGCACGACTACGTGATCGGCCAGGGCGAGGGTGAGCTGCCGATCCGTAAGCTACGGATGACCCTGATGCGGCTGCCGCGCACCCTGAACGGCAAGGACGTCAACTCGCTCGACAAGCGGCTCAAGGCCCTCACCGCCCGCCCGCAGATGCCCAAGGGCGCGATCCCGAAGAACATGCGGCCCCCGGGCCGCGCGTTCCGCCAGACGCGGGGCCGCTGACCCCTACGTCGTACGCCCCGCCACCTGCCGGCCGTCGGCCGCCACCCGCCGCCTGTCGGCCGCGCACCCGGCCCGCTCCAGCCCCCGTGCCCGCGCCTGCTCGCCCCGTGCCCGCGCCCGCGCCCAGGCGTGGTCCTCTCCGCAGTGGGGGTCGACTGTTCATGATCGTGCTGGATCCTGGTTGTAGTGGTCTCGCAGCGGTCGGATGCCACTACAACCAGGATCGAGCACGATCACGCGGCGGGCAGGCGCGGGCACGGGGCGAGCAGCGCGATCAGCGCGTGGCGGGCAGCGCGATCAGCGCGTGGCGAGCAGCGCGATCAGCGCGTGGCGGGCAGCGCGATCAGCGCGTGGCGGGCAGCGCGATCAGCGCGTGGCGGGCAGCGCGATCACGTGGCGGGCGGGGCGGGCAGCGCAATCACGCGGCGAGCAGCGCGATCACGTGGCGGGCGGGTGGGGGGCGGGGCGATGGCGATCACGTGGTGGGGCGGGGGGCGTCGGCGATGACCGCGCTGGACAGCCGGTCGTGCAGGCCACGACGGTGCTCGTCCATGATCAGGGGCGGCACCACCAGGGCCAGGAGCAGGCCGCGCAGGAATGCCCGGGGTATCCCGATCCGCCCGCCGTCGGACCAGTCGAGGCAGCGCAGCCGGGTGATCCACATGCCGGGGGTCTGGGCGAACAGGCCGAGGAAGAAGCCGTACTCGACGACGAGCACGGCCACCGGGGCCCAGCCGTCGCGGACCGGGTCGGCGAAGAAGTTCGACACCAGCAGGCAGAGCACCCAGTCGATCACCAGGGCACCGAACCGTCGGCCGAGGCCGGGCGGGGTGAAGGCGGGGTCGGTGGCGGGCGGCACCGGTGCCGCGGGCGGACTCGTCACGGTGGTCAAGGGTAGTCAGCACCGGCCCGCCGTCGGTCAGGGGCGGTCAGCACCGGCCCGCCGTCGGTCAGGGGCGGTCAGCACCGGCCCGCCGTCGGTCAGGGGCGGTCAGCGGTTGCCGCTGCCGCCCGCCCGCCCGCTCACCAGGTGGACAGGCAGGGTATTCCTGCAGTCTATGCAAATTCGGTCTAATCACTACGAATGGCGACACAGCGCTGCACCCGGTATCGTCCGAACGGACAACCCGGCGGGTACTGAGCGGCGCAGATGACGCTCCGCTAGCGGCGTAACACGGCAGAAACATTGGAGACACGGGCGAGCAACCCCACGGTCATAGCGTCGCCAGAGCCCAGCCACCGGAGTGGACGTGCCAGGAGGACGTGTGTTTGCCAATCCCGAGGAACTCCTGCGATACCTCAAGAACGAGGACGTAAAGTTCGTCGACGTACGTTTTTGTGACCTGCCCGGCGTGATGCAGCACTTCAATCTGCCGGTGGAGTCCTTCGACGACAGCGTCTTCACCGACGGTCTCGCGTTCGACGGTTCGTCGATCCGCGGTTTCCAGGCGATCCACGAGTCGGACATGCTCCTACTCCCGGACGTCGCGACCGCCTTCATCGACCCGTTCCGGGCGCAGAAGACCCTCGCGCTCAACTTCTTCATCCACGACCCGTTCACCCGTGAGGCCTACTCCCGGGACCCGCGCAACGTGGCCAAGAAGGCTGAGGCCTACCTCGCCGCCAGCGGCATCGCCGACACCGCGTACTTCGGTGCCGAGGCCGAGTTCTACATCTTCGACTCGATCCGCCACGAGACCTCCGCGCACCAGTCGTTCTACTACATCGACTCGATCGAGGGCGCGTGGAACAGCGGGCGCGAGGAGGCCGGCGGCAACCGCGGCTACAAGACCGCGTACAAGGGCGGCTACTTCCCGGTGCCGCCGGTGGACCACTACGCCGACCTGCGTGACTCGATCGTGCGTCGCCTGGTCGACGGCGGCTTCACCGTGGAGCGTTCGCACCACGAGGTCGGCACCGCCGGCCAGTCGGAGATCAACTACAAGTTCTCCACCCTGCTGCACGCCGGCGACCAGCTCCAGCTCTTCAAGTACATCGTGAAGAACGAGGCCTGGGCCAACGGCAAGACCGCCACCTTCATGCCCAAGCCGCTCTTCGGCGACAACGGCTCCGGCATGCACACCCACCAGAGCCTCTGGCTCAACGGTGAGCCGCTGTTCTACGACGAGACCGGCTACGCCGGCCTGTCGGACATGGCCCGCTGGTACATCGGTGGTCTGCTGCACCACGCGCCGTCGCTGCTGGCGTTCACCAACCCGACGGTCAACTCGTACCGCCGGCTGGTGCCCGGCTACGAGGCCCCGGTGAACCTGGTCTACTCGCAGCGCAACCGCTCCGCCTGCACCCGCATCCCGGTCACCGGCGCCAGCGCCAAGGCCAAGCGGGTCGAGTTCCGGGTGCCGGACCCGTCCAGCAACCCGTACCTCGCCTTCTCGGCGATGATGATGGCCGGGCTGGACGGCATCAAGAGCAAGATCGAGCCGCCGGCCCCGATCGACAAGGACCTCTACGACCTCCCGCCGGAGGAGTGGGGCGACGTCAAGCAGGTGCCGGGCTCGCTGCCGGAGGTGCTCGACGCCCTCGAGGCCGACCACGACTACCTGCTCGACGGTGGCGTCTTCACGCCCGACCTGATCTCCACCTGGGTCAGCTGGAAGCGGGCCAACGAGGTCGACCCGGTGCGCCTGCGCCCGACCCCGCACGAGTTCGCCATGTACTTCGACTGCTGAGGCCCACCTCGACGGTCACGTTCCACCGGCCGGGCCGGCGTCGCCTCCGCGACGCCGGCCCGTTCCGTTCTTCCAGCCGCCCCGCAACGCGCCCACCAGGACCGCCACCACCAGGGCGGTCATCACGATCGCGCCGGGCGCCTTGGTGTACCGGGCGACCGTGGTGCCGTCGGGCAGGGTGAGGAAGGCCGCCACCGCCGCAGGCGGCACCACCGGGGTCGTCCGGGTCGCCGACACCGCGAGCAGCAGCAACGGCCAGGTCACGTACCACGGGTGCAGGACCGGGGCGAGCAGCACCGTCGCCGCCAGCGCCAGCCCCGCCCCGAGCAGGGTGACCCGGGGCCGGGCCGCGGCCAGCCGGTGCACCCGCTGCCGGACGTCGTTGAGCCGGCGCAGCGCCGTCCACGCCCGCCACCAGAGCACCGCCAGCAGCACCACCAGCGCGAGCAGGCCCACCGCCCGGGTCACCGGCACCGCGTCCGGCTGCCGACCGGCCAGCTCACCGACGTAGTCGATCACGAAACCCACCGCCGTCGGCGGCGACGTCCACTGCTGCGAGTCCCCGCTGCGGGCCAACCCGGCCACCCAGCCCAGCCCCAGCCCGGACAGCGCCGAGACGGCCGCCAGAGTGACCAGCACCGCCCCGGCCAGCCGGCCGCCGTCGCGCAGCAGGCCCCGCCAGGTGTACCGGCCGTGCAGCGCCGTCAGGGCCGCGAAGGGCAGCACCACCACCGCGGTCGCCTTCACCGCCACCGCCAGCCCCAGCAGCACCCCGGCGACGAGCAGCGCCCGCGTCCGCCCGGGTGACCGGACCAGCACCAGCAGGCCGAACAGGAGCAGGCCGAGCATCACCGCGTCGTTGTGCGCGCCGGCCACCAGGTGCACCCCGACCAGCGGCGAGGCCAGCCCCAGCCAGGCCGCCCGGCGGGTGGGCACCCCGGCGGCGCGGGCCAGGCCGGGCAGGCAGAGCGCCACCAGCAGCACCCCGGCCACCGCGTACAACCGCAGCACCACCAGGGTGCCGACCAGGGTGCCGCCGAGCCCGGCGGCCAGCGCGGCCAGCAGCACGAAGGCCGGGCCGTACGGGGCCGGGGTGTCCCGCCAGATCGGCGCGACCGACTCCACCCACGGGCAGCCGGCCGCCGCCACCCCCACCCGGTACGGGTCCTGTCCGGCCGCGTACGACCAGCCCTGGCAGGCGTACGAGTAGACGTCCCGGCTGGCCAGCGGCGGGGTGACCAGCAGCGGCAGCGACCAGAGGCCGGCGGTGGCGTACGCCCACCGGGTCGACGGGGCACCGGCGCGCAACGCCCACCAGGCGACCACCATCAGCGCCGTCCCGACCAGCCAGCACGACACCGCCGCCGGGCCGTCCGACGCCCGCCACGGACCGGTCGGCGGCACCGCGGGCAGCGCCCCGCCCAGCCAGCCGGCCACCGCGAGCAGCACCGCTCCGGTCAACCCGAGATAGCGCGCCGAGCGCGCCCCGCCCGGTCCGGTCACCGGCCCTCTCCTCAGTCGGCGGTCGAGACGGCGGTGGCGGGCCGCCGGGCCGCCCGAGCCGACCGTACCAACCGGACGGCCACCACGATCACCAACAGCGTCATCAGCGGGGCACCGGGCATCTTGGTGAACCGGGCCAGCCCGGTGCCGTCGGGCAGCACCAGGAACGCCGAGATCAACGCCACCAGCGCGAACCACCGCGTCGAGTGGCGGGTCGTCGCGGCGAGCACCGCCATCGGCCAGAGCCAGTACCAGGGGTGGAACAGCGGCGCGAGGGCCACCGTCGCGGCCAGCGCCAGGCCGGCGTGCCAGAGCGGATCGCGGGTGCGGGCCCGCCACCACAGCCAGACCAGCAGCACCGCCAGCACCGCCATGCCGATCGTCCGGGTCACCGGCAACGCGTCGACGTCCGCGCCGAACAGGGCGGCGACGTAACCCGCGGTCTGCCCGACCGCGGTCGGCGGCGACGTCCAGGCGATCACCAGGCCGCCCTGTTCCAGGCCGGCGATCCACCCGAGGTCCAGGCCCGCCGCCAGGGTCGCGCCGACCACCGCGACCAGCGCGCCGCCGGCGACCGGCAGGCCGTCGCGCCACAGCGCCCGGATCCGGTACGGCCCGACCAGCGCGGCCAGTACCGCGAACGGCACCACCACCAGGGCGGTCACCTTCACCGCGCCGGCCAGGCCGAGCAGCACCCCGCCGGCCAGCAGCGGCCAGCGCCGACCCGGGTTGGCCGCCACCACGGCCAGCCCGGCGGCCAACAGGCCGATCATCAGCGCGTCGTTGTGCGCCCCGGAGATCAGGTGCACCCCGACCAGCGGGGAGGCCAGCGCCAGCCAGAGCGCCCGCCCCACCGGCACCCCGCAGCGGCGGGCCAGCACCGGCAGGCAGGCCGCGGCCGTGGCCACCCCGAGCACCGCGAGCACCCGGAACAGGGCGATGTTCACGGTCAGCGCGGTGTCGGTGTCCAGTGACCCGGTGACCCGGACGATCGCCCCGGCGAGCAGCACGAAGAGCGGCCCGTATGGTGCCGGGGTGTCCCGCCAGATGTAGGAGATCGTGTCGATCCAGGGGCAGGGCAGCGCCGACACACCCTGCTCGTACGGGTTGATCCCGGCCACGTAGCTGGCGCCCTGGCAGGAGTACGCGTACACGTCCCGGCTGCCCAGCGGCGGCGCGAACAGCAGCGGCAGCACCCAGAGCCCGGCGGTGACCAGTGCCCACCGGGCCGACGGCACCCGGTCGCGCAGGGTCCACCACGCCCAGGCCAGCAGCCCGGTGCCGACCAGCCAGAGGGCCAGCACGAGCGGCCCGTGCCGGCTCTGCCAGATGGTGACCGGGGTGGGGCGCAGCTCCGACCCCGGCAGCGCGCCCCCGAGGTACGCGGCGACGGCGAGCAGCACCGAACCGGACAGACCGAGCCAGCGGGACAGGTGGTGAGGCACGTCCGTCATGCTGCCAGTAGCGTGATCGCGGACCGGAGGTGGGCATGCGGGGCAACAGGGTGGTGGGGTCGGCCACCGGTCTCGCCGTCGTGCTCGCCGGGGTGTGGCTGGCGCTGCCCCGGCTGGGCTCGGACCTGTCCGCCCAGGTGGCCCGCGCCGACTTCTTCGCCGCGCACGGCTTCGCCCTGGTCGACGTGCGCTGGTACGCCGGCATCCAGCCGTTCGGCTACAGCCTGGTCTCGCCGCCGCTGATGGCGACCCTCGGGGTACGGCCGACGGGCGCGCTGGCCCTGGTCGGCTCGGCCGCCGTGTTCGCCGCCCTGCTGGTACGGACCGGTGTGCCCAGGCCGCTGCTCGGCAGCCTGGTCGGGGTGCTGACGATCACCGGCAACCTGGTCTCCGGCCGGGTCACCTACGCCCTCGGGGTGGCGTTCGGGCTGGTCGCCCTGCTCGCCCTGACCCTGCCGACGACCGACGCCCCGGCCGGGACGCCGTCGGCCGACCGGAGCGCGCCTCGGACGGCCCGACCGGGCGGGCGCTGGACGGCGGCCCGACCGGGCGGGCCTCGGCCCGGCAGGGTCAGGCGCTGGGCGGTCGGACCGGGCCGGCGTCGGGTCCGGGTCGTGCTGGTGGCGGTCGGCGCGCTGGCGGCCTCGGCGACCAGTCCGGTGGCGGGTCTGTTCGTCGGCCTGGCCGGGGCGGCTTTGCTGGTCGACCGCCGGTACGCCGACGGCCTGCTGCTCGGCGGCGCGGCGGCGGTACCGCTCGCGGTCACCGGGCTGCTGTTCGGCGAGGGCGGCTGGATGAACATCAGCCGCACGGACACCCTGCGGTCGGTCACCGTCAGCCTGCTGGTGGCGGCGCTGGTGGCGTACCGGCCGGTGCGGGTGGCGGCGTTGCTGTCAGCGGCCGGGGTGCTGGCGGCGGCGCTGGTGCACACCCCGGTCGGGCTGAACGCGACCCGGCTGGTGACGATGTTCGCGCTGCCGGTGCTGGCGGCCGCCGCCCGGCCACCCGGCTGGCTCACCGCCCGGCTGCCGCGCCGCCGGGCCGGGTGGACCGGCGCGGTGGCGTTGGCCACGTTGCTGGCGGTGGTGTGCTGGTGGCTGCCGCCGGTGGTCGCCGCCGACCTGCGCAGCGCCGACGATCCGACCGCTGACCGGAGCTACTTCGACCCGCTCGCCGCCGAGCTGGGCCGGCGCGGGCTCACCGGCCGGGTCGAGGTGCCGCCGACCCGCAACTACTGGGAGGCCGCGCAGCTGGGCGAGGTGCCGCTGGCCCGGGGCTGGCTGCGGCAGGTCGACATCGGCCGCAACCCGCTCTTCTTCACCACCGTCCCGGGGGCCGCCGGCACCGGTGTCCCGTTGACCGCCGACAGCTACCGGGCCTGGCTGGACGAGTACGCCGTGCAGTACGTCGCCGTCCCCGACGCGCCGCTGTCCTGGGTGGGGCGGGCCGAGGCGGAACTGGTCGACGCGGGTCTGCCGTACCTGACCCGGGTCTGGTCGGACCGGCACTGGCGGCTGTACGCGGTGACCGACCCGACGCCGCTGGTCGCCGCGCCCGGGGTGCTGGTCCGACAGGACGCCGCCACGCTGACCGTGCGCACCCCCACCGCAGCACAGGTCCTGATCCGCATCCACCACACCCCCTGGCTGACCGTCCCACCACCCGCCACCCTCACCTCCCGAGGCCCCTGGACCCTCCTGACCACCCCCACCCCCGGCACCTGGACCCTCACCTCCGCCCCGGCGAATTGATCAAGAGGTTCGGGTCAGGGATCCCGGGCAGGATCACGCAAACCTCTTGATCAACGCGGCGGGGTGGGGCGGGCGCGGACGTGGAGGCGTTCTCCCTGGGCTCCGAAGAGGCTGAGCAGCTCCGCGGGAGCGTCGAACGGGTTACCGAACCAGTGCGGGGTACGGGTGTCGAACTCGGCCACCTCGCCGGTGTCGAGGGTGAGATCGTGACCGCCGAGCAGCAGCCGGACGCGGCCGGACAGCACGTAGAGCCACTCGTACCCCTCGTGCACCTGCCGGGTCGGCTCGCCCACCGGCGCCCCGGGCGGATACATCATCTTGTACGCCTGGATGCCACCCGGACGGCGGCTCAGCGGCACGATGCTGACCCCGTGCCGGAGCACCGGCCGACGGTGCACCCGGGGATCGCCGATCTGCGGCGTGCCGACCAGGTCGTCCAGCGGAACCCGGTGGAAGCCGGCCAGGGCGAGCAGGAGCTCCAGGGTGGGTCGCCGGCCACCCGACTCCAGCCGGGACAGCGTGCTGACCGAGATCCCGGTCGCCGCCCCGAGCTGGCTCAGCGTCACGCCGCGCTGCTGGCGCAGCGCCCGCAGTCGTGGTCCCACGGCGGTCAGCACCTCCTCCGGAACGACGGCCGGTGTCCCGTCCGGGACGGCCCAACGCCCCGGCCCCACCCCGGCCACCCGCTTCGGCCCGGATCCGCGCTCCACCAGAGAATCCCGCCCCGGCCCGGATCCGCCGCCTGTCCGCGAATCCCGGTCCGGCCCGCCGCCGACCTGCGGCTCCCGGTCCGGCCCAGGGTCACGGCCGGTCCGCAGGTTCGCGGGTCGGGCCGCCGACCGGGGCCGGGCTTCCTGCTCGGCGCGCTCGTCGGTCACCGCCCCAGTTTGCCATTCCGGCAACGATGTTTGGCAGTTCGACGATCCGGGGGCACGATCCGGGGCGTCGGTGGGACGGACCCACCCGCGAGGAGGCAGCGATCATGACGTACCCGGTGGTACACGACGTGGTGGTGATCGGCGGCGGTGCGGCCGGGCTCAGCGGCGCGCTCGCCCTGGGCCGCTTCCGCCGCGACGTGGTGGTGGTGGACGGCGGCGCCCCGCGCAACGCCCCCGCCGACCACGTACACAACTTTCTGACCAGCGAGGGCATGCCGCCCGCCGAGCTGTACGCGACGGGCCGTGCCGAGGTGGCCCGCTACGGCGTCACCGTCCTCGACGGCACGGTGACCGCCACCCACCCGGCCGACGCCTCGGAGCCGGCCGGCGACGCCGGCCCGGCCCGGTTCGCGGTCACCCTGTCCGACGGCCGTACGCTGCACGCCCGGCGACTGCTGGTCACCACCGGCCTGGTCGACGAGCTGCCCGGGGTGCCGGGCCTGGCCGACCGGTGGGGGCGGGACGTGCTGCACTGCCCGTACTGCCACGGCTGGGAGGTGCGGGACCGGGCCGTCGGGGTGCTCGCCACCGGGCCGCTGGCCGCCCACCAGGCGCTGCTGTTCCGTCAACTCACCGACGACGTGGTGGTCTTCACGCACACCGCCGGCCCGGTGCCCGCCGACGAGGCGGAGAAGCTCGCCGCCCGGGGTGTCACCGTGGTCGACGGCGAGGTCGCGGCGGTGGAGGTCGACGCCGACCGGCTGACCGGCGTACGACTGCGGTCCGGCCGGGTGCTGCCCCGGGAGGCGCTGGTGGTGGCCCCCACGTTCGACGTCCGGGCCACCTTCCTCGCCGGGCTCGGGCTCGCCACCGAGGATTTCGGGGTCGGCGGGTACGTCCTCGGCACCCGGCTCGCCTCCGACGCCACCGGCGCGACCGCGGTGCCGGGGGTGTGGGCGGCCGGCAACGTCACCGACCCGCAGGCCACCGTGATCGCCGCCGCCGCGGCGGGCCTGAAGGCCGCCGCCGCGCTCAACGCCGACCTGATCGACGAGGACACCACCCGCGCGGTGGCCGCCCACCGGGCCGCCGCGGCAACCGGGGTGCCGGCGACCGACCGGCCCCACCACACCGCGACGCCCGGTGCCGGGCGGCCGGCGGCCACCCCCGTCGGGGCGGGTGCCGACGGCGACCCGACGGTCGACGAGGAGACCGCCCGGCACTGGGACGAGCTGTACCGGGGCCGGGAGCGGCAGTGGAGCGGGCGGCCCAATCCGCACCTGGTCGACGTGGTCGGCACGCTGCCCGCCGGAACCGCCCTCGACCTGGGCTGCGGGGAGGGCGGCGACGCGGTCTGGCTGGCCCGGCGGGGCTGGCGGGTGACCGCCGTCGACGTCTCCACCACCGCCCTGGAGCGGTCGGCCGCCGCCGTGACGGCCGCCGGGGTGGCCTCCCGGGTCGAGTTCCGCCGGCACGACCTGGCCCGGAGCTTCCCGACCGGCGCGTTCGACCTGGTCTCCGCGCAGTTCCTCCAGTCACCCCTGGACTTTCCCCGGACCGAGGTGCTGCGGGCCGCGGCACGGGCGGTGGCACCCGGCGGGCGGCTGCTCGTGGTCGAGCACGGCGCGGTGCCGCCCTGGGGCAACCCCGCGCATCGTCACCTGCGGTTCCCCACCCCGCAGGAGACCCTGGCCGACCTCGATCTCGACCCGGACAGGTGGCACGTCGAACGGCTGGACGCGCCGCAGCGGGAGGCCACCGGCCCGGGCGGCCAGACGGCCACCCTGGTCGACCACCTGCTGCTGCTCCGCCGCCGGTGACGGACCCGCACCGGCGGCGGGCTCAGCTCTCCAGGACCCGCTGCATCGCCGTCCGGGACCGCCGGGCGGTGCGCAGGTAGTCGTCGAGGAACTCCCCCGGGTCGTCCGCGCCGAGCAACCGCACCACCCCGGCCAGCTCCACCCCGTGCCGGGGGAGCTGGTCGCCGGCCCGGCCCCGGACCAGCATCAGCGCGTTGCGGACCTGCGCGGCGAGGGTCCACCCGGCGGCCATCGCGGCGGCGTCCGCCGGATCGACCAGCGCGGCGTCCCGCGCCGCCGCGAGGGCATCGAGGGTACGCGTCCCGCGCAGCTGCGGGTACGCCCCCGCGTGCCGGAGCTGGAGCAGTTGCACCGCCCACTCGACGTCGGCCAGACCACCCCGCCCCAGCTTGGTGTGGGTGGCCGGGTCGGCGCCCCGGGGCAGCCGCTCGTTCTCCACCCGGGCCTTGATCCGCCGGATCTCGACGATCTGCTCGCGGGTCAGCCCGTCGGCCGGATAGCGGACCGGGTCGACCATCTTCTCGAACTCGGTGCCCAGGTCGGCGTCGCCGCAGACGAACCGGGCCCGCAGCAGCGCCTGCGCCTCCCAGACCCGGGACCAGCGGGCGTAGTACTGGGCGTAGGCGGCGAGGCTGCGGACCAGTGGCCCCTGCCGACCCTCCGGGCGCAGGTCGGCGTCGACCCCGAGCGCCGGGTCGGGGGCCGGGGCGCCCAGCAGCCGACGCAGTTCCTCGGCGATGGCGTGCGCGGTGGCGCTGGCCGTGCTCTCCGTCGTCCCGGCCGGCGCGTCGTAGACGAAGAGCACGTCGGCGTCGGAGAGGTAGTTGGACTCGTAGCCGCCGAGGCGACCCAGGCCGATAACCGCGAACCGCAGGCCGGGCAGCTTCGGCTGGGCGGCCCGGACGGCGCGCAGCGCGGCCGACAGCGTGGCGTCGGTGACGTGGGACAGCCCGGTGCCGACCCGGGTGACGTCGGCGAGCGGACCGGCCGGTGCGCCGCGCTCGGGGCGCGGGGCCAACCCGCCGGCCCGGCTGAGCACGTCGGCGCAGGCGATCCGGACGAGTTCCCGGCGGCGCAGCGCGCGGACCGCCCGGGTCGCCTCGACCGGATCGGCGTGCCGGGCGGCGGCGGCGGCGAACCCGTCGCAGAGCACCTCCCGGGGCCGGGGCGTCAGCTCGTTCTCCTCGGCCAGCAGCCGCAGCGCCTCCGGTTCCCGGGCCAGCAGGTCGGCCGCGTACCGGGACGACGACAGCACCCGGGCCAGCCGGCGGGCCACCGGGCCGGAGTCGCGCAGCAGCCGCAGGTACCACGGGGTGCTGCCGAGGGATTCGGAGACCTGTCGGTAGTTGAGCAGTCCCCGGTCCGGTTCGGGCGCGTCGGCGAACTCGCTGAGCAGCACCGGCAGCAGGGTGCGCTGGATCGCGGCGGTCCGGCTCACCCCGCCGGTGAGGGCCTGGAGGTGCCGCAGCGCCCCGGCCGGGTCGGCGAAACCGAGGATCTCCAGCCGGTGCCGGGCCGCCTCCGGGGTGAGCCGCAGGCCGTCGGCGGGCACCCGGGCCACCGACTCCAGCAGCGGCCGGTAGAGCAGTTTGGCGTGCAGCCGGCGTACCTCGGTGGCGTGGGCGACCCAGTCGACGCGGAAGCTCTCCACGGCGCTGCGGCCCGGGATCGCGGCGTAGCCGAGCGCGGCGGCCAGCCAGCGCAGCGCGGCCGGCTCGGTCGGCACGGTGTGGGTGCGCCGCAGCGCCTGGAGCTGGAGCCGGTGCTCGACGCCGCGCAGGAAGCGGTACCCGCGCAGCAGCGCCTCGCCGTCGGCCCGCCCGACGTAGCCGCCGGTCACCAACGCGCGCAACGCCGGCACGGTGCCCGGCACCCGGAGCGACTCGTCGCCCCGGCCGTGCACCAGTTGCAGCAGCTGGACGGCGAACTCGATGTCCCGCAGGCCGCCCGGACCCCGCTTGATCTCGCGGTCCAGCTCCTTCGGCGGGATGTTGTCGATGATCCGGCGGCGCATCGCGCGCACGTCGGAGACCGCCTCGGGGCGCTCCGACGCCCGCCAGACCAGCGGGGCGAGGGCGTCGACCCACTCGCCGGCCAACGCCAGGTCACCGGCGGCCGGCCGGGCCTTGAGCAGCGCCTGGAACTCCCAGGTGCGGGCCCAGCGCTGGTAGTAGGCGAGGTGGCTGGCCAGGGTGCGGACCAGCGGCCCCCGGTTGCCCTCGGGACGCAGCGCGGCGTCCACCGGCCAGGCGACCAGCCCGCAGACGTGGATCAGCCGGGCCGCGACGGTGGTCGCGGCGGGCAGGTCCTCGTCGGTCGCGGCCACGAAGATCACGTCGACGTCGGAGACGTAGTTCAGCTCGTCGCCGCCGCACTTGCCCATCGCCACCACGGCCAGCCGGGGCCGGGGCGTCCCCGCCGGCAGCTCGCCCACCGCGATCTCGTACGCCGCCGACAGGGTGGCGTCGGCCAGCGCGGAGAGCGCCGCCATCACCTGTTCCAGGCCCCGCCCGCCGGTCAGGTCGGCCGCCGCGATCCGCAGCAACGCCAGCCGGTACGCCTGCCGCAGCACCGCCACCGGCGCGGTGGCGGTGGTCAGCCGCCCGGCGAGGGCCAGGTCGAGCCGGCCGTCGGCGACGGGGGCCAGCCCGTCCGGGGCGGTGCCGAGCACCGTCCACTGGCCCGGGTTGGCGACCAGGTGGTCACCCAGGGCGGAGGACGCCCCGAGGACGGCGATCAGCCGACGCCGCAGGCCCGGGTCGGCGGCGAGCGCGGCCAGCACCGCCGACCCCGCCGCACCGGCGGTCCGCCGCTCGGTCTCCACCATCCGGTGCAGTTGGCGCAGTGCCAGATCCGGATCGGCGGCCCGGGAGAGCGCGGCCAGCAGGTCGGCCGCCGCCCGGTCGGCGGGTTCCTGCTCGTCGGCCCGCCACAGCCCGAGCCCGTCCGCGCCGAGCAGGTCGGCGGCGCGCGGACCGCCGTCGCCCTCGGCGAAGCCGTAACGGGCCAGCCGTCCCCTGGTCGGTCTGCTCATCTCAATGGCCGAGCAGGGGGAGGCTGCGGCGGGTGTCGTCGTCCAGCTCGCCGAGGGCGAGGGCGGCGAACCGGACGGCGAACGGCTGCCACACCTCCTCGACGTCGGCCATCACCCGGTCGCAGGCGGCCACCACCAGGTCCTCGTCGTAGCCCAGCTCGGCGAGCAGTTCCGAGCCGTGCGCCCACTCGGCGATCATCGCGGTGTCGCACTCGATGTGGAACTGGAGACCCCAGGCCCGGTCACCGAGCCGGAACGCCTGGTGCGGGTAGCGGGTCGAGGCGGCCAGCAGGGTGGCGGCCCGGGGCAGCTCGGTGATCTCGTCGGCGTGCCACTGGAGCACGTCCGGGATCAGCGGCACGTACCGGAACAGCAGGTCGCTCTCGGCGGCGTCGCGCCGGCCGACCACCCCCGGCCCCGCCTCGGGGCCGGACGGGCTGCGCTCGACCAGGCCGGCGTGCGCGGTGGCCAGCAGTTGCGCGCCGAGGCAGACGCCGAGGGTCGGCACCCGGTGCCGGACGGCCTTGCGCAGCAACCCCTCCAACCGGGGGAACCAGGGCGCCCCGGGGGCGCCGTCCGGTGCCGGGTAGGCGTGCTGGTCACCGCCGAGCACCACCAGCGCCACGTACCCGGTCAGGTCGTCGGGCAGGTCGTCGCCGACGTGCGGGCGCAGCACCCGCAGGTCCAGACCCCCCTCCACCAGCCAGTCCCCCAGCCGCCGGGGGTCGTCGGTCGGGTCGTTCTCGATCACCAGTGCGGTTCCCACGCCGTCGAGGCTATCGGGTACGTCGACGGCCGCCCGGGACGCCTCGCGTCGGCCGACGGCCGCTCCGTCCCGCGCCTGGTCGCTGCGCCGACGGCCGCTCCGTCCCCGGGCCGGGTCGCTGCGCCGACGGCGGCTCCGGAACGGCGCGGTCCGGAACGGCCGGGCGGCTATGCTCGGCCGCTGTGACCGCCGACGACCCGTCCGTCCTGCGCCCGCCCGTGCTGCGCGAGGGCGACACGGTGATGCTGGTCTCGCCGTCCGGCCCGACCCGTCCGGAGCGGGTGGCGCGCGGCATCGAGCTGCTGACCGGCTGGGGGCTGCGGCCGGTGGTGGCTCCCCACGCGTACGCCCGCCGGGGCTACCTCGCCGGGGAGGACGCGCTGCGCGCCGCCGACCTGAACACCGCCTTCGCCGACCCGCAGGTGCGCGGGGTGATCTGCACCCGGGGCGGTTACGGCGCACAGCGGGTGGTCGACCTGATCGACATGGCCGCCGTCCGGCGGGATCCGAAGGTGGTGGCCGGTTTCTCCGACATCACCGCCCTGCAGTTCGCGCTCTGGCGGGGTGCCCGGCTGGCCGGTGTGCACGGTCCCGGGGCGGCCTGGGTCGACGAACGCACACCGCTGCGGTCGGCGCAGTCGCTGCACGCCGCGCTGATGACCACCGCCCCGGTGACCGTCAGCGCGGTGCCGGAGGAGACGACGTATCCGGTCCGGGTACCCGGGCGGGCGGTCGGGCGACTGATCGGCGGGAACCTCTGCCTGATCACCGCCACCCTCGGCACCCCGGACATGCCCGACCTGACCGGGGCGGTGCTGCTCGTCGAGGAGGTGCAGGAGCCCCCGTACAAGGTCGACCGGATGCTCACCCACCTGCGCCGCGCCGGAGCGCTGGACGGCCTGGCCGCCGTGGCGGTCGGCCAGTTCACCGACTGCGCCGACGGGTGGGACACCACCGTCGTGGACGTCCTCACCGACCGCCTGGGCGACCTGGGGGTGCCGGTCCTCGGCGGCCTGCCGATCGGCCACGGCCCCGGGCAGCTCACCGTCCCCGTCCACACCCGGGCCACCCTGGACACCACGACCGGCACCCTCACCCTCACCCCCGCCGTCCGGTAACCCGTCCCCACCCCCCTTTTCGCCCGCTCCGGCGATCGACCGGCTCGGGCAGCCGGAAAGCGCATTCCTGACCTGAACCCCTTGATCACCGGACCGCAACGGCGGAACTTTCAGCTGGGGGACAGGATCGGGACGGGGTTTTCCCAGGTTCGATGGTCACTGTCGGTGACGACAACGCATCACCACCGACGTACTGGAGGACCGATGTCCCGCACGATGTCGAAGAAGCGCCTGTTGGTCGGCCTCGCCGCCGCCGGCGTGCTCGGGGTGGGGATCGCCGCTCCCACGGTGGCCTTCGCCGAGGGTGGGTCCACCCCGACGCCGAGCGCCAGTAGCGAGGCCGGGAAGGGCACCGACCGGCAGTCCGAGCGCGCCGACCGGCAGCACGAGTTCGCCGAGGCGCTGGCCAAGGAGCTGGACGTGGACACCGACAAGGTGACCGCCGCGCTGGAGAAGGTGCGCGAGCAGCACCGGGACCGGGCCAAGGGTGAGCGGCCGGAACGGCCGTCGGCCGAGGACCGGCAGGAGAAGCTGGCCGAGCGGCTGGCCCGGGCGGTCAAGGACGGCAAGCTCACCCAGGAGCAGGCCGACGCGATCACCAAGGCCGTCGAGTCCGGGGTCTTCCCCGGTCCGGGTGGCCCCGGCCACCGTGGCGGACCGGACGGTCCCGCCGGCAGGTGACCCACGCCAGCCACCCCGCCGGCAGGTGACCCGTCGCCGGCCACCCGGCCGGTGATCGACGCGGCCGGGGCGGTGTCGCGGTGGCCTCGGTCACCGCGACACCGCCCCGGCCCGATCAGGTGGTGGTCGGCTGGGAGAAGACGCCGAGCAGGTTGCCCGCCGGGTCGCACAGCCGGGCACGGGTCAACCCGCTCGGCGTGGTCCCCGGCGGCGTCAGCACCGTGCCGCCGGCCGCCTCGGCCCGCCGGCACGTCTGCGCCACGTCGCTCACCTCGGCGTACAGGATCGCGTAGCCGGGTTCGCCCTCGGCGAGGACCCGGATCCCCCCGCCGATGCCGGTCGGCTGCCCCGCGGTGGTCGTCTGGTAGGACGCACCGCCGGCCGCGCCCTCCTCCGCGAAGGTCCAGCCGAACAACTCGGCGTAGAACCCCCGCGCCTCCTCCGGCCGGTCGGTGCCGATCTCGAACCAGGTGATGGGTGTGCTGGTCACGCGTTGCCTCCTGTTCCCCGCCCCGGCCGGGCGGCCGGTGGTCACGGCGGCCAGCCTGCCGGGTCTCCGCGACACCGTCCTGTCGGTGTTTGCGGAAGACTCCCCGGCGGTGACCCGCTCGCGGACCCGGCTTCCCCGGACCCGCCTCACACCAGGGTCAACCGGTGTACCCGCTCGGGCGGGACGTCCAGGTCGTCGGCGCGGAACTCCCGGGTGACCAGCTCCGGCGACGTCTCCACCCCGACGATCCGGTCGGTGCGGAAGCAGCGCGGCCCGCCGCGGAGCCGACACCAGGCGAACAGGTACCAGTGTCGGCTGTTGCCCAGGTAGCCCAGCGGCTCGACCTCGCGTGCGGAGGCCACGCCGCGACGGTCGGCGTACCGCAGGCGGAGCACCCGGCGGGCGGAGACCGCACCGGCGACGACGGCCGGGACGGAGGTGGCCGGCCCGCCGCCGATCAGCAGCACCCGGCCGGCGAGCAGACGCGCGTCGGCGGCATCGGCGGCCGGCAGCACCGCGAGCAGTTTGCGGAGTGCCGTGCCGCCCGCCTCGGCGAACGGAGTGCCGGCGAGCCGGTGCAGGGCCACCGCCATCGCCACCGCCTCGACCGCGGTCAGGTTGACCGGTGGCAGGGTGTGCGCACGGTCGACCACGTAACCGCCGGTCCGGCCCGGCTCGGCCCAGATCGGCACGCCGGCCCCCTGGAGGGCGGCGATGTCCCGTTCGACGGTGCGGGTGCTCACCTCGAAGCGGCCGGCCAGCCAGCGGGCGCTGCGCGGCCTGGGCGCCACCGCCCGCAGCTCTTCCACCAGGGCGTAGAGACGGTCCGTTCGGTTCACCACCGCACGCTACGACGGGGGTACGACGAACCACGCCGACGCCGTCGACCAGCCGGCGCACCCGAACCGGTCGCGCCGCGGGTCGGTCAGGCGATGCAGGCGCAGACGATCAGGGCCGCCCCGAAGTGGGTGGCGGCACTGACCCGGGCCGCCGGGTGCGGCTCGTCCGAGCAGATCACCTCGCCGAGCTTGCCCGGCGTGAGCAGGTCGAGCACGCCGAAGGCCAGCGCCATGACGGCCAACCCGATCAACCCGAAGATCACCGTCGAGGCGAGCCCCTTGGCGAAGTCGTCGTAGCTGGTCACGATCGCCGTGAAGACGATGCCGGCGACACCGAGCTGGTTGGCGGCCAGCAGCAGCCCGGCGTTGCCGTTACGCCGAACCCAGATCAGCTCGCGCAACTTACCCGGGGTGAGCATGTCGACCAGCACGAAGCCGGCCGCCATCAGCGCCACCCCGACGACACCGAACACGACGCTCTGCCATGCTCCGGTGAGCAGATCCTCCAGCACCGACGGCCTCCCGACCTCCTGCGCCCGGCGCGGGTGCCGGCACGGTGATCGAGACGATAGCGGCACCGCACCACCACCGACAGCCCCCGGACCGGCCGGGACGCGGCCCGTCGGTGCGAGCGGGCCGCCGCCGGCCCCGGTGCGGACGACCCCGGCCGGCGGCGGTACGCGCTACAGCGACAGGTAACGCTGCCGCTCGTACGGGGTGACCTCGCGGCGGTACTGCTCCCACTCGGCCCGCTTGTTACGCAGGAAGAAGTCGAAGACGTGCTCGCCCAGCACCTCGGCGACCAGTTCCGAGCCGGCCATCACGTCGATCGCCTCGGACAGGTTCTCCGGCAACGCCTCGTAACCCATCGCCCGCCGCTCGGCGCTGGTCAGCGACCAGACGTCGTCCTCCGCGCCCGGCGGCAGCTCGTAGCCCTCCTCGATGCCCTTCAGGCCCGCGCCGAGCATCACCGCGAACGCCAGGTAGGGGTTGGTCGCCGAGTCCAGCGAGCGGACCTCCACCCGGGCCGAGTTCGGCTTGCCGTACGCGGGGACACGGACCAGCGCCGACCGGTTCAGGTGCCCCCAGCAGACGTACGCCGGGCTCTCGGTGATCCGGTCCGGCAACGCCTGCGGGAAGAGCCGCTTGTACGAGTTGACCCACTGGTTGGTGACCGCCGTGTACTCCCGGGCGTGCATCAACAGGCCGGCGATGAACGACTTCGCCACCTTCGACAGCTTCATCGGGTCGCCGGAGTCGTGGAACGCGTTGCGCTCCCCCTCGAACAGCGACAGGTGGGTGTGCATGCCGCTGCCCGGCTGGTCGGTGAAGGGCTTCGGCATGAAGCTGGCCTGCACGCCGGTGGAGAGCGCCACCTCCTTGACCACGTGCCGGAAGGTCATGATGTTGTCGGCGGTGGTCAGCGCGTCGGCGTACCGCAGGTCGATCTCCTGCTGGCCGGGGGCGACCTCGTGGTGGCTGAACTCCACCGAGATGCCGATCCGCTCCAGCGCCAGTACGGCCTGCCGGCGGAAGTCCCGGGCCACCGCGTGCGTGGTGTGCTCGAAGTAGCCGCCGGAGTCCACGGCGGTGGGCACCGAGCCGTCCTGCGGGCCGTTCTCCAGCAGGAAGAACTCGATCTCGGGGTGGGTGTAGAAGGTGAAGCCCTTCTCGGCCGCCTTGGACAGCATCCGGCGCAGCACGTGCCGTGGGTCGGCCCAGGACGGGCCGCCGTCGGGCAGCAGGATGTCGCAGAACATCCGGGCGCTCTCGCCGCTCACCCCGCCCTCGAACGGGAACACCTGGAAGGTGGTCGGATCCGGCATGGCGACCATGTCGGACTCGAAGACCCGGGCGAAGCCCTCGATGGCCGAGCCGTCGAACCCGATGCCCTCCTCGAAGGCCGCCTCCAGCTCCGCCGGAGCGACCGAGACGCTCTTGAGCGTGCCCAGCACGTCGGTGAACCACAGCCGGACGAACCGGATGTCCCGCTCTTCCAGCGTGCGGAGGACGAACTCCTGCTGACGGTCCACTTCCCCAACCCCTCGCCACGTTCGTCCGGCACCGGTCGGCCGGTCCGTCCTGACCGCCCAGTCTCCACCGGCCTGGTTAAGCAGACGTTACGCGACCTGCCGCCGCTCGTCCTGCGGTGTCCCGCCCGCCGGATCGACGGGCGGCCCGCCACCAGCACCGGGCCGGCCGGGCGTCGGCCGCGGGGTGTCCGTCGTCTCGTCGGAGCCACCGGATCGACCGGTCGGCACTGGGGCAAGATGAGTACATGACCACGCTGCGTCTGGCCCTGTGCCAGGTCAACCCGACCGTCGGCGACACGGCCGGCAACGCCGAGCTGATCCGCGCCTGGACCCGCCGGGCCGCCGACGCCGGCGCCCAGCTCGTCGCCTTCCCGGAGATGGTGCTCACCGGCTACCCGGTCGAGGACCTGGTCTTCCGCCGTTCCTTCGTCGCCGCCTCGCAGGCCGCGCTGCGCCGGCTCGCCGCCGACCTGGCCGCCGACGGTCTCGGCGACCTGCCGGTCGTGGTCGGCTACCTGGACGCCGACGGCCCACCCCAGGTCAGCGGGGACGCGCAGCCCGGTCGAGGGGCCCGCAACGCCGCCGCGCTGCTGCACCGGGGCGAGGTGGTGGCCCGCTACTTCAAGCACCACCTGCCCAACTACGGCGTCTTCGACGAGGACCGCTACTTCGTGCCCGGGGACACCCTGACCGTGGTCCGGGTCGCCGGGGTGGACGTGGCGCTGACCATCTGCGAGGACCTGTGGCAGGCCGGCGGTCCGTTCGCGGTGGCCCGGCAGGCCGGCGTCGGCCTGGTGGTCAACATCAACGGCTCGCCGTACGAGCTGAACAAGGACGACGTACGGCTGCCGCTGGTGCGTCGCCGGGCCGTCGAGGCCGGTGCCCCGATCGCGTACGTCAACCTGGTCGGCGGCCAGGACGAGCTGGTCTTCGAGGGCGACTCGATGATCGTCAGCGCCGACGGGGACCTGCTCACCCGCGCGCCGCAGTTCGTCGAGCACCTGCTCGTGCACGACGTGGAGCTGGCCGGAGCGGGTCGGCACGACACCGACACCGAGGACCTCGCCGACGGGATGCGGGTGGTACGCCGTACCGTCGGGGTGGTTCCGCCGGCCCCGACCGGACCGGCCGCCGACGGCGGCCTGATGGCACCGATCGCCGACGAGGCCGAGGTGTGGCAGGCGCTGGTGCTGGGCCTGCGCGACTACGTCAACAAGAACCGCTTCCCCTCGGTGGTGCTGGGCCTGTCCGGCGGCATCGACTCGGCGGTGGTGGCCGCGCTCGCCGTCGACGCGCTCGGGCCGCAGCGGGTGGTCGGCGTCTCGCTGCCCAGCCAGCACTCCTCGGAGCACTCCCGGGCCGACGCGGAGGATCTCGCCAAGCGGACCGGCCTGGACTACCGGGTCGAGCCGATCCAGCCGATGGTGGACACCTTCCTGGCGAACATCTCGCTGTCCGGGGTGGCGGTGGAGAACCTCCAGGCCCGGGTCCGTGGGGTCATCCTGATGGCACTGTCCAACCAGGAGGGCCACCTCGTCCTCACCACCGGCAACAAGAGCGAGCTGGCGGTCGGCTACTCGACCCTCTACGGCGACTCGGTCGGCGGTTTCAACCCGGTCAAGGACGTCTGGAAGACACTGGTCTGGCGGTTGGCCAGGTGGCGCAACGCCGACGCGGTCCGTCGCGGCGACACCCCGCCGATCCCGGAGAACTCCATCGGCAAGCCGCCCTCGGCCGAGCTGAGCCCGGGCCAGCTCGACAGCGACAGCCTGCCCGAGTACGACGTGCTGGATCCGATCCTGATCGGCTACGTCGACGGTGACCTGGGCCGGGCCGGGCTGGTCGAGTCCGGCCACGACCCGGCCGTGGTCGACAGGGTGCTCCGGCTGGTGGACACCGCCGAGTACAAGCGCCGGCAGTCCGCACCCGGCACGAAGATCTCGATGAAGGCGTTCGGCCGGGACCGTCGGCTGCCGATCACCAACCGCTGGCGCGAGGACGGCTGAGCACCGCACCGGTCGGCTTCCCGGCGGTCGGCCCTCCGGCGGTCGGCTTGCCGGCGGTGCTGCGGCGGGCGGTCGGCTGCACCCCGGCGGAGTGAAATCCTGCACTGTTCCCTGCCGTCGACCGGTCGCGCGGTGCGACGATCGCGGCAGAGCCCGGGGACCGCGACAGCGGCCTCGAGGAAAGGAGACAGCCATGGTGGAGTCCACCCCGACCGAGGTGACCGCCCTGTACGGCGGCCCCGCCACCCGACGGGTCCGCACCCGCGACCTGATCGCCGCCAAGGAACGCGGCGACCGGTGGGCGATGCTCACCTCGTACGACCAGTACACCGCCGCGATCTTCGACCAGGCGGGAATCCCCGCGCTCCTGGTCGGCGACTCGGCGGCGAACAACGTGTTCGGCTACGAGACCACCCTGCCGGTGACCGTCGACGAGTTGCTGCCGCTGGTCCGCGCCGTGGTCCGGGCGACCCGGCAGACCCTGGTCGTCGGCGACCTGCCGTTCGGCTCGTACGAGGAGGGGCCGACGCAGGCGCTGCGCACGGCGGTGCGGTTCATGAAGGAGGGTGGCTGCCACGCGGTGAAGCTGGAGGGTGGCCGGCGCTGCGCCGACCAGATCGCGGCGGTCACCGGGGCGGGCATCCCGGTGATGGCGCACATCGGCTTCACCCCGCAGAGCGAGCACACCCTGGGCGGCTACCGGGTGCAGGGGCGCGGCGACACCGCCGACGAGGTGCTCGCCGACGCCCGGGCGGTGGCCGAAGCGGGCGCGTTCGCGGTGGTGCTGGAGATGGTGCCGGGCGAGGTCGCCAAGCGGGTCACCGCCGAACTGCCGATCCCCACCATCGGTATCGGCGCCGGCCCGGACACCGACGCCCAGGTGCTGGTCTGGCAGGACATGGCCGGGCTGCGTACCGGGAAGGCCCCCCGGTTCGTCAAGCGCTACGCCGACCTGGCCGGGGCGCTGACCGAGGCGACCCGCCGCTTCGCCGACGAGGTACGCGGCGGCGACTTCCCCGCCGCCGAGCACACGTTCTGAGCGTGCCGGGGGCGGTGGAGCACCGCTGTCCACCGCCCCCGTCGTCGTCCACCGTCCCCGCAGGGCACCGCCGGCGCGCGGCCGTTCCGACCGGCCCTCCCCGGCAGCGGCGATGCCGCAGGGCGGGACGGGCGACCACCGGCCGGCGAAAGCCGCTAGGGTTCCGCCCGTGAAGCCTGCCCGCTTGTCGACTGTCGCCCTGGCCGGTGTCCTCGTGTGCGCCCTCGCGGCGTGCAGCGCAGAGGAGACGCCGACGACGGCGGCACCGTCGGCCACCGCCACCACCGCCGTGCCGTCCGCCTCCCCCTCGTCGGCAGCCGGAGATCCCACCACTGCCGCCGGTCCGACCGCTGCCGCCGACCCGACCGTCGACAAGAAGCTCTGCACGACGGCCAAGAAGATCGCCGACGAGACGAAGGCCGACGTCGTGAAGGCCGCCACGTCGGGTGGCGACCCGAATCCGGCCTTGAAGAAGGCGTACACGGAGATGGCGACGGGCCTGGCGAAGGCCACCGCCGGCAGCCCCGCCAGCGAGGTGGTCACCGCGCTGGCCGCGGTCGGCGTCGCCGCCGGCAGGGTGGCGACCGCCCCGGACATGGACGCCGCCGCCGACCGTCCGGAGTTCCAGAAGACCAGCGCGATGGCGAACGCCGCCTGCAAGAAGGCCGGCGTCGACATCAACTTCTGACCGCCCGCCCGCCACCACGCCCACGCCACCCCACCCGCCTCCGCCGCCCCGCCACGAGCCGGGGTGCGGCGCTGTACGCCGAGATCTTGGCGGTACCCGGCCCCCTGGGGGCACTTTTCCTCCAGGATCTCGGCAACAAGGCGCGCGGGTGGGGCGGGCGACGGATCAGAGGTCGGTGACCCGGATGCCGGCGTGCGCCTTGTAGCGCTTGTTGATGGCGATCAGGTTGGCGGTGAACGCCTCGATCTGGTGGGCGTTGCGCAGCCGGCCGGCGTAGATACCCCGCATGCCGGGGATCCGGGCGGCCAGCGCGCCGACGACGTCGACCAGTTCCCGCTCCTCGGTGCAGATCAGCACGTCGAGGTCGATCCGGTCGACCTCCGGATCGGCCAGCAGCGGTGCGCTGACGTGGTTGAACGCCGCGCAGACCCGGGAGTCCGGCAGCAGGGCCGCCGCCTGCTGCACGGCGCTGCCCTCCGCGACCGGCAGGGCGTACGGACCCTGCTTGTCGAAGCCGAGCGGGTTGACGCAGTCCACGACGATCTTGCCGGCCAGCGGCCCGGCCAGCGCGCCGACGGTGGCCGCGTGCCCGTCCCACGGCACCGCGATCACCACCACGTCGCTGCGGCGGGCCACCTCGTCGTTGCCGGCCCCGGTCACGTCGACCCCGGCGGGCAGCCCGGGCAGCGCGGCGATCTCCGCCGCCGCCTCGGCGGCCCGTTCGGCGGAACGGGATCCGATCAGCACCTGCTGGCCGGCGCGGGCGAACCGGTAGGCCAGCCCCCGCCCCTGGTCGCCGGTGCCACCGATGATGCCGACGGTCAGCCCGGACACGTCGGGGAGGGTGCTCGCGTCGTATGCCATGACGCCATCCTCGCAAACCACCCCGCCGCCGGCCGGGGCACGGTCAGGAGCGGGCGAAGAGGACCTTGCGTTCGACCGGATCGGCGGTGACCAGGCGGACGGTGACCCGCTCGCCCAACGGCAGCTCCCCGGTGCAGCGGGCGCGCACCGGAGGATCGTCCAGCGCCACCGTCCCACCCGGGATCCGGCCGGGCTTCGACTGGCCGTTCGCGGGCGCGTCCACGTCCAGCACCGCCGCCGAGAACGTCTCCCCCACCCGGTGCTCCAGCAGCACCGCCTCGGCCAGGTCGATCGCACCCCGGGTGGCGGCACCCGCCGTCCGGTCGGTCGAGGCCATCACCTCCGGCAGCCGGGGCAGCGCCGCACGTGCCCACTGCGGTACCGGACGATCCTCGTACAGGGCCAGGCAGACCTCGGTGGCGTACCGGTCGGCCAGCCGGCGCAGCGGGGCGGTGACATGCGCGTACGCGGCGGCGACCCCACCGTGTTCCGGCTGGCCGGGCAGCTCCCCGTCGAACGCCGTGTACGCGGCACCGCGCATCAGTTCGGCGGCCTGGTCGACGAAGGCGGCGGCCCGGGGCTGCGAGGCGTCCAACCCGGCCAGCACCTCGCCGACCCGTACCCCGTCCGGCCAGTGCACGCCCAGCGGGGCCGCCGCCGCCCGCAGCCGGGCCACCGCCTCCGGCTTCGGCGGTGGCATGGTGCGCAGCAGACCGATCCGGCCGGCGAGCATGATGTCCGCCGCGGCCATCCCGGTGAGCAGGGAGATCTGGGCGTTGTGGTCCTCCATCGGACCGGGGCCGCGCAGCACCAGCCGCCAGCCGTCCCCGTCGGGCTCGACGTCCTGCTCGGGCAGCGGCAGGTTGACCGCGCCCCGGCGCAGGCCACGGGCGGTGAGCAGGGCACCGATCTCGGGCAGCAGAGCGATCGGCTCGGGCAGCCGGCCGGCGTCGGCGGCCACCTGCACCCCGGCGTAGTCCAGTTTGGCGCGGCTGCGGACCAGGGCGCGTTCCAACCCCACCGCGACGGTGGCCCCGTCGGCGTCGAGGTCGATGGTCCAGAGCACCGCCGCCCGGTCGACGTCGGGCAGCAGACTGGCGGCCCCCTCGCTGAGCGTGTGGGGATGCAGCGGCACGTTGCCGTCGGGCAGGTAGACCGTCTGGCCGCGCCGCCAGGTCTCCTCCTCCAGCGGACCGTCGGCACGGACGTGGGTGGCGACGTCGGCGATGGCGTACCGCACCCGGTAGCCGCCGCCGGGGCGGCGGCCGAGGTGCATCGCCTGGTCCAGGTCGCGGGAGGCCGCCGGATCGACCGTGACGAACGGGATGTCGGTACGGTCGGCCGCGGCGGGCAGCGGGGCACGGGCCGCCTCGTCCGCCTCGCGCTGCGCCGCAACCGGGAAGCCGTCAGGCAGTCCCAGCTCGCGGCGCAGCGCGCCGAAGTCGATGCGGGGCGCGAGCACACGTCGGATGACCACGGGTCAATCCTGGCAGCGTGCCGCGTGATCCGCTCTCCGGCGGGCGGCCGACGGTCTCCGTACGGTCAGCCGGTGGCCTTACCTGCCCGGGACCGCGCACCGGCCGGTGCGCCCGCCCGCGCCGCCGTGGCCCGCGCGGGAGCCTTGCGGGCGCTGGTCTTCGTGGCGACCGTCTTCTTCGCCACCGCCTTGCGGGTGGTCGTCGCGCTCGTCTTCCTGGCCGGGGCCGTCTTCGCGGTCGACTTCGACGCGGGCGCCGTCCTCGCGGTCGACTTGCGGGCCGGTGCCGTCCGGGCCGGCGCCTTACCGGCCGCGGCGGTCTTCTTGGCGGGTACGGCCTTTCCGGCCGCCGTGGTCTTCCTGGCGGGAGCGGTCCGGGTGGTGGCCGTGCTCTTCCCGGCGGGTGTGGCCTTCTTCGTCGCCGTGGCCTTCCTGGTCGCCACGCTCCCGGCGGGCATGGCCTTCCTGGTCGCCGCACTCTTCGCGGCCGTGGTCCCGGCGGACGTGGTCTTCGCGGCAGGGGCCTTCTTCGCGGCGGTGGCCTTCTTCGCAGGGGCCTTCTTCGCGGCGGTGGCCTTCTTCGCGGCGGTCCGGGCGGTCGCCGTGGTCTTCCTCGCCACGGCGGCCGTGGTCTTCTTGGCCGCCGTGGTCTTCTTGGCGGCCGTGCTCCGGGCCGTCGCCGTGGTCCGCCTCGCCGCCCCGGCGGTCTTCCGGGCGGCGGCGGTGGTGGTCCTGCCGGCGGCCTTCTTCGCCGGGCTCTTCCTCGCGGTCGACTGCGCCACGGCAGCCGTCGTCGCGGTGCTTCTGCCGGCCGGGGCTTTCTTCGCCGTCGACTTCGACGCGGGGGCCTTCTTGGCGGTGCTCCTGGTCGCCGGGGCCTTCTTCGCCACGCCGGCCCTGCCGGCTGCCGTCTTCCCCGCGGTGGTCCGGCCGGCGGCCGGGGTCCGGCCGGAGCCGGCACCGGCGGCGCTCGCCGTCACCCGGCCAGCCGACGCCTTGCGGGCCGCAGTCGTGGTGGTGCTGGAGCGGCGGGCCGCGGTGCTCCGGGTGGCGCCTGCGGTCCGCTCCGCCGCGGCGGTCTTCGTCACGGCCGGGCGGGTGGTGGCCTGAGTTGCTTCGGCCATCTCGGTTCCCTCCTTGGGGACATGCTCCCGCGTGCCTCCCCACGGAGGCACGGAGTCCTCGACGCGGGCCGTCCCGCGCCGTTCAGTTGCCCTCCCCGGCCCAGCGGGCGTCTTCGGCCTCCCACGCCTCGTTGCGCTCCTGCACCTTCTGCAGGGCGTTCTGAGCGTCGGCAGCCGAGGGATACGGTCCGAGAACGTGCTTGGCAGGGCACACGTCGGCATCGGTCTCGACCCGGTGGTGTCGGGTGCACCAGTAGTAGTGCCCACCACTTCCGCTGTCGTTCATGAGATCACTGTGCACCGGGCGCAGCCCGACCGCCACCGGATCGCCACAATTGGTCGCGACCACTTCCACAGTAGACGTGCTCGGACGTTCCGGGGGCGGAACCGTGAAACCGGCCCCTACCTGCCCGGGGAGCAGCCGGACAGCAGCCCGCGCCGCGGGTCGGCGGGCGCGGCGCCGCAGCCGACCCGGTAGCAGGACGCCCCGCGGGGAACCATCCTTCGGCCTGACCCTCTTGTCGGGACCGCCGGCCGACCACGCCCGGCCGGACAGGTCGATGCGCCCACCCCGGATGCGACCGGACCGGGGTGTGTGCGAGCCTCGTCAGATCTCTTGCGGCGTCGCCCCCGCCCACCACGTGGGCAGAATGACCAAGGGGCCAACGGCGCCGCCCTGTCGAACCGGGAGAACACCACCGTGGCTAGCCTGGACGTCGCCCTGAAGAACGCGATGAGTATCGACGGAGCGATCGGGGTGGCGCTCGTCGACTACAGCAGCGGAATGACCCTCGGCGTGGCCGGCGGCACGGGCGAGATCGACCTGACCGTCGCCGCCGCCGGCAACACCGACGTCGTCCGCGCCAAGATGCGCACCCTGGAAATGCTCAAGATCGAGGACGAGATCGAGGACATCCTGATCACGCTCGGCAGCCAGTACCACCTGATCCGACCGCTGACCGGACGTACCGGCAAGGGCCTCTTCCTCTATCTGATGGTGAGCAAGAGCCGGGCCAACCTGGCCATGGCCCGCCACCAGCTGCGCACCATCGAGGAGAGCCTGGAACTGTGAGCGCCGACAAGACCGAGACCGTCCTGCCCCGCCGCTCCGCACGCGGCACCAGGCTGCCGGCCGCCCGGCCACTCCCGCCGTCGCTCGCCGGGGACAGCTCGTTGCCGTACCCGGCGATCAGTCGGGAGCTGGCGGAACTGCGGCACGAGATCCCGGGAGTGCACGGCTGCGTGTTGGGCGGTGTCGACGGCCTGCTCATCACGCACAACCTGCAGAACGAGGTGGACCCGAACGACCTGGCCGCACTCGCCGCGACCACCTTCGGCCTCGGCCGGCAGGTCGGCATGCGGCTGGGCCAGGGCGAGTTCCAGCAGTCCACGGTACGCAACAAGGACGGCTACCTGAGCGTCTACGCGGTGAGCGAGCAGGCCCTGCTCGCCGTCGTCGGCACGGACGCCGTCAACGTCGCCCGGTTGCACCTGCACGCCCCCGGAGTGGCCAGCCGCCTCGCGGTGTTGCTGACCCGCGTACCGACGGACGCCTGACCCGGACGGCGGGGGCAGCGGCGGATCACGTCGTGGCCCCGCCGCCCGGTCGGAGACATTCTTTATCGGGCGAATCCCGCACTTGTCCACACTCTGCCGCACCACCCGACCAGACATACTCGACCTGGCTTTTCCGAAAAAACCACCACCGCCACCAAACAGTAATCACCAATAGGCCGAAAACGCGCGACACAGCAACGACAATTGACCGTGAAAGTAACTGCGTCGACACATATTCCTGATCAAGTCGACGGATGCCACTCTCTGTACCCGCATCGTCGAGGCGGGCCACACGCCGGCCGCTTCTCCTCCTGTCAGGGCTCATCGCACTGACCATTCCCCTGGTAGCCGCGCCCGCCGAGGCCGAGCGTACCGCCGCCGGCGCCACCATGCCGACCTGCGCCTGGTCGTCGAAGTACGGGGCGACGAGCCTGAACGCCTACTGGCCGGACACCGCCGCCACCTACTGGTCGACCATCTATCCGGTAACTCCGGGTCTGGAAATCACCATCTCCGGGGTCTTCCCGGACGCGCGATACGCCTCTTTCAACGTGTACGACGACAAGCCCACCTACTTCACGCGTAATGGTGTCAGCTCCAGCATGCCCGACTACCTGATCACACCGGATGCGGGCAGCCTGAACCCGTGGAAGTCCCCCGCCGCGCCGGGCGGCCGGTTCACCCTCACCATCAGCCCCGAGGTGGCCCTGGGACAGACCAACCGGCTGCCGCTGGCCCGGGAGGACGCGCTACCCGGCGCGAAGGCGTCGGTCATCTTCCGGGTCTACCTACCGGCCGGTGGTGACTCGACGGTGGTGCTGCCCACCATCACCCTCACCCTCGACGGGGTTTCCCAGACCCTGCCGCCCTGCACGTCGGGGGGAAGCACCCCCACCACCCCGGCGCCGGCACGGGACACGGAAAGGTCCACCGGAGATGTGCCCGGCGGGCCGGGACACCCCGGCGGCGGCCCCGGACACCCGGGCAGCCCCGGACCCGGCGTACCGGGGCATCCAGGCGGACCCGGGCATCCTGGCGGGCCGAGCGGACCTGGGCAGCCCGGCGGACCGGGAGGACCTGGACATCCGGGCGGACCCGGCGGACCCGGCGGGCCGGGAGGACCAGGTGGGCCAGGAGGACCAGGTGGGCCAGGCGGACCCGGTGGGCCAGGCGGACCCGGTGGGCCAGGCGGACCCGGTGGGCCAGGCGGACCCGGTGGGCCAGGCGGACCCGGTGGGCCAGGCGGACCCGGTGGGCCAGGCGGACCCGGTGGGCCGGGAGGACCGGGGCATCCCGGTGGGCCGGGGTTGCCGGAGGAGACCGGTCAGAAGCTCTTCACCCGGACGTCCGAGGTGGAGAACCTCGCGCCGAACCCGGACAACGCGTACCTCGGGACCTGGGTGACCCCGCCGGCAGCGGACCAGGTCATCGTGATCCGGGGCCGGGCACCCCGCGCCGTTTCCGGCAACCATCCGGGCGTCTGGCCGCGCCGCCACACGGACCTGCGGTACTTCTCGATGTGCACCAACCTGGGCGGCCAGGTCAAGCCCGTCGTGATCAACCGGTTCACCGACGCACCGGCGAGCCTCGGCTGCCGCTACGACGACGACACCCGCCTCGACCGGCACGGCTACTACACGTACGTGCTCGGCCGGGAGCAGCAGCGGACGGCGATCGAAGGGATCGACGGTGCCACCTTCCTGCCGTTCTCCGTCTCCTATCCGGCGGCCCCGCACATGGTCCTGCTGCGGAACCTGATGCCGGTCGCCGGTTTCCCGCACGCCACCCAGAACGTACCGGTGGACAGTTCGGCGGAGACCGCCGCGACGGTCATGGGGCCGCACTATCCCCTGCTGAAGGTGTGTTCGCTGGCGCTCCTCAGCACCGAAGGGCCACACGACTGCACGGTGTGACCTGAAACGGAGCTGTCCGGGCGTCGACATCGCCGCCGGTGGCGACGTCGACGCCCGGACGGCTCCCCACGCCCCGGAGGCAGCCACGCCGACGGTCCCTTCGCCTTCCGGACAGGCCGTTGCGGCTCTTGAGGCAGCCACGCCGGCGGTCTCTTGCCCTCCGGGGCAGGCCGTTCCGGCTCTTCCTGACACCGGGCGGGTGCCGCTGGGCAGGCTCGACGGTGTGGCCCCGGTAGGCGGTCCGATCACCGGGGCCTCTGGCCGACCGCACGCCGCAACGGATCAGTCGACGGCACGCCTGTCGCCACCGCGCCGGGTCAGTCCGGCCTGAAGGTGTGAAGATCCGTGTTGTCCACCAGGTCACCCAGGCTGCTGGCCGTGAAGACCTTACCGCGCGTCGCCACGAGCAGGTCCTTCAGATCCTGGCGGCGGACCCCGAAGCCGCGACCGTCGATACAGGCCACGACCTGGAACCCGCGGCGGCCCTCGGCGATGCGCTGGTCCCTCATGCCGGCCAGGCGCAGAATCCGGGAGACCTTGTCCCGCGCCGTTCCGTCGTCACCGGTGATCTTGGCTTCGATGATGACCGAAGGTGCCAGTTCGTCGGGAACGAAGAAGTCGGGAGCCTGGTCGAAGCCCGGTACCCGTTCGGCCCGTTTGGTCTTCCTGAACGGGATGCCCTGGGAAGTCAACTGCTCCTCGATGGCACTTTCCATGACATCGCCGACGAGTTCCGACACGGAATCGCGATGACTGGCGAACGGACGACCCAGGTAACGCTCGTACAACAGGACAGCGTACGGCACGTGCTGATGCGCGACGTAACGAACGCTTTCCAGGCCCTCCCTGGTATCGATCTTCTCCAGGCGGTGGATCAGACCTTCGGGCGCCTCTTCCGCGCCATTCGACAGGGCGCTACAAGCGCTCCGCAGCAGGAGTGTCGTCCGCTCGACGGTGAGCGCCGTCCTGCCGGTGGAAGAGGTGAAGAACGCATGGTTCCGCTTGACCTTACCGTCGAGTCCCCGCGCCCAGTTGCTGGGCAACCGGACGCCCGTCTCCTCGAACGTCAGGTCCTCCCACTCCGGCGGGGAAACCCCGAGAATGCAGCGAATCGCCACCAGGGCCAGGGCGTTCTTGCGGAGTGCGTCCCAGAACCGGTCGACGCTGACGACGGCGAAGCCGCCGGTCGCCTGCCGGACCGCTTCGTAGCCGGCGAGGAACTCCTCGTAGGCGACGAACGCGGAACCGCGTGGCAGCAACATGAACTGGCTGGTGAGATCAGCGAAGGTGACCGAGACCATGTCGTCCAGGCGCTCCGACAGGTGGACGTCCGAGAGTTGGTACGGGCGGAGGTCAGTCATGGGGTGGTCGTGACCTGCTTCTCGTGGTGACGGCAAGGCTGGCCATGTGCGCGGTGACGATGGAGATCCGAGCGGCAACGGGGACGGACAGGTCCCATCCGTCGACGAGGTCCCGGACGGTCTGACCGGCGATGTGGCCGGCCTGCAGGCACGCCACGTCACCCGCGGTGCACGCGTAGTCCGCCGCGAGCATCGCCGCCACGTCCCGATCGACCGCAGCACCCAGATCCTCGCAGCGGTCGGGCAACAGGGCGCTGTTGTCGGCGACGAACCCGGCGGACCTACAGACGAAGATCGAGTCGAGGATCGACGAGCCCGTGCCCGCGATGTGCAGGGACGCCGCCATCTCGGCCGGCGCGGGCAGGGTGGCGGTACACGTCAGGCCCGCGTCCAGCAACGCCACGACGAGCGGGGCGTAGGCGGACGGCTGGTTGTGATGGTAGGTGAACACCAGCGGAGCGCCTTCTTTGAGCCCGGCCCGCATACGCTGGAAAACGGCGCTGATGCCCGTCGTGAACTCGACGAGGCCCCGGTTCAGGGTGTCGTTCCCGGTCAACTCGTGCTCGGTGCGGGTCGAGGCCCGTCTGAACGCCGGGATGTCATCGCTCAGCAACGTGCGCAGCCATACGAAGCAGAAGTCCATGAGCTCCGCGTACTGGACGTTGTCGAAGTACGGAGGATCGGTGAAGACGCCGTCGAGCGAATGACGATCCAACGGCACGTCCTGGGAGGGAGCACAGTCCAGCCAGGCCTCCCCCCGTCGGGGAAGGCCGCCGACCAGGGCCGCCTCGGCGCTCTCCCCGGTCATCGGAAGCACCCGCTTCCGCTTGCCGTCATGCGATATCTCGAACGGCTGCTGGGCGTACCTCTTCGCCTTGCGGAACTTCTCGACGAAGTGGATGAAGGAGCCGGAACCCACCCGGGGTGTGCCCGGCAGGTTGTTTTCGCACGCGATGAGCCCGACCGGAAACCCGTGGACCGAGAAGATGTCCTGGCACTTCAGCGCATAGGTGTCGTAGCGGCACAGCAGGTTCTGGTACCGCAGGAAGTCGCTGAAGACGGTCGCCAGGGCATAGCGTTGACGCCGGTCCGGGACGTCGCGGATCAGCCGCAGGAGCGTGCTCAGGCCGATCAACTGACGGTCGTTGAACATCGCCCGATACCGCTGGTAGCCCCAGCGGAGGAGACGGTTGGTCTCGTCCCCCTCGGGGATCACGTCGTCGGGGATGTCCCCGCCGTCCACGCTCAGGCGACGACTCGCCGCCTCGACGCGCTGACGGTCCTCGCTGTCCGGGGTCTTGAACTGTCGGCCCTTGACGTTCGGGTAGCAGGTGACGCACTGGTACTCGATGGCGAAGAGACGGTGCTCGGGAGGTGTCGCCAACTGGGGCGCGAAGGCGAAGTTCGTCTGACACTCCAGGCAGGTGGCCTTGCCGCGACTGGCGTTCCCCTTGAGGCTGGTGGCGCACTCCGGGCAGTGCGGGTCCTTCGTGGCCTCCATCTCCCGCAACCGGTCGCACCGCGGGCAGTGGTACACCTCGCGGGGATGCCGTACGGCCTCGGCGATCCGGTAGCCGGGAAACAGTGAGACCACGGACGCGCAATGCGGACACCGGCACGTCTTGACCCAGAGGAAATACTTGACGGTCGCGTCACCATCGCAGTGCTCGCACCGCGTCTTGTACAGCTCGCCGATCTCGTCGAGCAACTGGAGCCAGATCTTCTCCCCGACGGCGGCGAACTCGTCGAGATCGATCTTTTCGACGCCCTGGCGCACCAGCCAGTAGGCCATCGGGTTCACGTCCCGACCAACGACACCCGCACCCAACCGCAGCGCCTCGAACATCGTCGTGCCACCGCCCATGAACGGGTCGGCGATGACCGCGTCGACATGGTGCGACTGCCAGAACTCCTCGCTCACCTTTCCGGCCCCGAACTCACTCAGGAGCAGGTTCCGGAAAAGGGTGCCGGGACGTCGGGCGAACCACTTGTGAATGCTGATGATGGGCCGGTAGCTTTGCTGAACCTGCTTCTCGCGCAACGCCAGGCGGGCAGTGAACGCCGCGTCGAACCGGGATTCGAGCGCGAAGGGCTGCCGTAGAGGAGCCTCGTTCCGTGGCAAGTGACGCTTCTTCCGTACAGGCATGGCTGGCTAGGCCCGAAGGCTACACGGGCGATCCGACAGCAGCGACGACGCAGGTGGTGACTCGCCAGCTACCAGGCGCCCCCGGGCTACCGGCTGCCGCGGCGGTCCCGCCACGGACCGCGTCGCCACCCGCGCATCCCGTCTCCAGGGCCTCGTCAGAGCGTCGAACGCCGGCCGGCGTTGCCCAGCGGCGGTCATCGACGCCCGCACACCAGCATCAGCTCAGAGCCATGATCACGGCTCTGAGCTGGTGGGCGACGGACGAGTCGACCTGCACACCGATTCCGAAGCTGATTCGCGCTCTGACCAGGCGTTTCGTTCGGCTGGAGCCCACTCAGGGCGTCGCCAGGGCATCAGAGCCAACCAACGCCACTCAACCACCGTCCGGCTTTGGCAGATACGCGGCGATCCAGTCCCTCAGCCGTTTCATCACCAGGGGATGCACGTCGAACAGTAGTTCGATACGCTCGGCGACCACGTCAGGTCTCACCAGACCTGCTCGGAGCAACGCGTCGGCAAACTTGGTGTCCTTCTCCCTGCCGGCCACCAGCTTGGACACCACGCAGTCGTGCGGATCGAGCGCATAGCCACGTCCCGGCTGAGTGTTCTCGGACTCCACCAACACCAACCGATCGCGCCAGCCGTCAGGTAACACCGCAGTTGACACACTCACGCCCTGGGCGTAGTAGCCGTAGGTCTCATGAAAAGGAGAGAACTCGCCGATGAACGCGTCGACCTGGTCGGCCTTCTGGTCGTCCGGATCGTCAAAGAACGCCACATCCACCTCCATCGAGGCAGTGGCTTCCAACGGAAGATCACTTTCCGGAATCGTCCCCAGCACCGACTGGCTACCGATGATCAGAACGTTCCGGTCTTTGACAATCCGACCCGTCGATCTCAGGACATGCTCCAGCTCTTCGCGCCTCACGCCGCCCGCTCCCAGCCGCTGCGCTTGAAGGACTCAAGAACCTTGCGGCGCTGCGGCTGCGAGAGCACGCCAGCGAAGGGTGAGTTCTGCCGCAGCTCAACAGCTTCCAGATCTTCCGAGGTCAACGCCCGAAGCACGGACCCAACCCCTTCGTTGATCTTTCCCTGCCAGCGCCTCAACCAGACCTCGGTCATGGTCCCCCGATGCTGCCGGAGTAGCCGATCAAGATTCTCCCCAGCCCTACCCAGCACGCCATCCGGATCGGCGACCAGGGCGCCCGCCACCGCTTGGTGCAGCCACAGCGACTTGAGCTGCTCACGGGTCAACGCCTGGCGGGGTCGCAACAGCGCCTCGACGTGCTCCCGCTTCACCTTGCGGTGCGCACCCACTCTTACGAACGGCAGGTCTCCACGCTCGCACAAGTTGACCACCTGCTGGCGCGAAGAACCCAGCAGCTTGGCCGCCTGACCAGTGGTCAGGAGTTCCCCACTCATGGTCACCATGCTTGCCAGGATGCGCCGTAAACGCCAAAAACGCAACTCAACGACGACATCCGGGCTGCTCAAGCCACATCAGCCACGAGGAAGAGACCGTCGATCGCGTTGCGGGTGCGTTCCTCGCTGGCCGACATCAGGTGGGTGTAGACCCGGAGGGTGAAGCCGGGGTCGGCGTGGCCGAGGTACGACGCGAGCGCCTTGATGCTCTCCCCCGCGTCGAGGGCGAGGTCGCGGATGTCGTCGTCGCTGACGTAGGAGAAGCGGACCCGCATCGGTTCCGGGGTGCCGTCGAGGATTACGTACCCGACGCCTTTGGCCCATCGGGGCATCTGGTCGGCGAGGGCACCCCGGTTGCGGGCACCGTCACCCAACACGAGATCAACCTGAGCGGCTTCGGTGAGCCCGAGGGCGATGCGGGTCGGGAACAGGTCCCGGAACGGCAACACCTCCTTGCGCGGGTCCTGCAACGCGGCCACCACCAGCACGCCGACCCCGGCACCCTGCGACAGCAGCAGCCCCAGCGATGACGCGATGCGTTTGCGCAGGTCGACGTCTTGCAGGTACGCGGTCAGTGCGGCCATCTCGTCGATGACGACCACGACCAGGGGGTCAGCCTCGGTCGGCGTGTGCACCCGCACGGTGCCGGCCAAGCGGGTCTGACGCTCCCGCATCACGGTCACGGCCTCGTCGAGGTGATCGGCCATGGCCTCGAACGACTTGCAGGCGAACCGGGCGAACAGCGGCCGGCCCATGGCGAACTCCATCCCGCCCTTGGGGTCGATCACCCACAGCCGCACCAGGCCCGACGTGATGCCACCGGCCAGCGACCGCACCAGTGACCACAGCACCGAGTCCTTCCCGGAGCGGGTGGCCCCACCGATCAGCACATGGGTGGCGAGCAGGTGCAGCGACCAGGTACCCAGGTCCTCCCGCCGCGCCAACGGCAGCGCCGTGAAGTCGGGGACGGCCGGGGTGTCGAACGGCGGCACCACCGGCCGCAGCGCATCGGTACGGACGAGCACCAGGTACACCAGCGTGGGCCGGTCCCGGAACCGCAGCCGGTCCACCCAGCCGAGCGGCAGCGCCCAGTAGCCGGTACGGGTCGGCGGGGTGTCGGGCCGCTCGGAGTAGACCCGGGCGTGCCGCCGGCCGAAGGCGTACGCGAGGTTCGCGGTGACCTGTTGGAAGTCGGCCGGGGTCTGTCCCCGGACCATGCGCACGGTCAGCACGTCCAGGGCCTGATCCGAGCGCACCCGCAGCAACTGCGGCAGGACCGGCAGGTGGTCATACATTGCGGCCAGGCCGCACAGGGTCATCGCTTCCTGCCAGGCCCGCCGGTAGACGACGACCTGACGGAACCGGCCAAGCAACGGCCCCGCGCACCACCGCCACCAGGACGCCTCATCGCGCCACCGCCACAGCGCCGACGCCGCCGACGCCAGGACCAGCGGCACGACCAGGCCCGGCCAGCCGTGCTCGACGTAGAGGACGACGGCGGCCACGACCAGGACCACGGCGACCGGGTGACGCAGGCACCACCAGCAGAACCGGGCGGCCCAGCGCAGCACCAGGCCGAGCACGACCAGCCACATCGGCAGGACGAACCGCTTCGGCCGGACCACCATCAGATCCCCGGCGGTCACCATCACCACCCCGCCACGAGGCCGGCGCATCATCGCCCACCCCGCAGCGACACGAACCGGCCCGACGCATCCCGGACCGGAGGAAACGGAAGAACGATCTGCCCGACACACCCGGCACACCGACCGTCGGCACCGGTGGCCGGGTCGAACCGGGACTGACACACCTCGCACCGAGGCGAAGCCGGGGCAGCCGAACGCCTACGCTTGGACACGTCACTACCTCTCTCGACAGAGCAGGGGAAAGAGACACCAAGGGGGCGGGGCTGCCGTCCGCCAAGACCAGACAGCCCCGCCCCCAACCACCAGCGGCTACGCCGCCGCCTTCTTCGCCACACCCGCCGGAGCACGCATCCCGGTCGCCCGCAGCGAGTACGCCATCCGGTTGTTGTTCGTCACGTACGGCGTGACCGTCATGCCCTCGAACTCCACCGCCTCGAACGGGGCACCCGTCGGCGGCACCGGCTGGTAGTCGGCGGAGATCTTGACCGTCGTCTCCCGGGAACGCTTGCCAAGCTCCGGGTCCAGGTCCATCACCCGCACCTGCCACACCCGCTGACCGGTCAACTTGTCCTTCGCCGGGCTACGCCGCCCGGTCTTCTCGTCGTAGTCCTCGACCTCACCCAGGGACTCGGGGACCAGGGCGCACCCCGCCGGGAAGACGTCCTCACAACGCACGGCGAACCTCGTACCGCCACGCAGAGCCATTGCTCGACCTCCTGATCCCACCTGACTAACCTGACTAGCCAGGTGCCGTGGATCAAAGGTAGGCCGGCTTGGCTAGTCATGTCAATGACAGTGTGGGAACTTTCCTAGCCTGGCTAGTCAGCGGTACCGTCCGTGCATGGCTCTTGACCCCGATGACCCCCGTACGCCGTCCCAACAGATCGCGGCCACCCTCCGAGCCGAGATCAAGACCGGGAAGTTCGCGCCCGGCGAGAAGTTGCCGTCGCAACACGATCTCGTCGAGCGGTTCAGCGTCGCCCGCGAGACGATCAAGGCCGCCTTGCGGAAGCTGCAAGAGGAACGCCTGATCGTGACCCGTCAGGGCAGCGGCACCTTCGTCCGCGCCAACACGGAGCGCCCGGTCGGACTACGGCCGCACATCGAGCGCGCGTTCGAGGCCACGAACGTCACGATCGACTTCGCCGGCTTCTCCGGAGAGACGCTGTACAACGCGATCCAAGAGACCCTGGACAAGGTCCGCATCGGTCGCCTCACCCCGGAGTCGATCCGGGTACGTGTGCTGATCTCCGACATGACTGCCCCGATGGCGATCCCCTGCCGTGCCGAGGACCAGGCCGACGACCCCGGCATCCGTGCCCGAGCCCTACGCATCACCGACCGGTCGATCCACGCCCTCACCGACGCCGTACAGGAGTTGGCCGACCTCGGGTTGGTCAAGACCGCCACCATCGAGGTACGGGTTCACAACGCCGCTCCCCTGTTCAAGCTGTTCATCATCAACGAACAGGAAGCGTTCTTCGGGTTCTACCCCGTTGTCGAACACACCGTCTCCGTGGACGGCAAGCCGATGGCGATCTACGACGCGATGGGCAAGGACGCGATCCTGTTCCCGTTCACGCCCAGCGACGAGGACGACAGCAACGACGCCCTTTACGTCGAGCAGGCCCGCGCCTGGTTCGACAGCCTGTGGGGCACCATCGCCCGTGAGTACGCCTCGTGACCGCCGCCGACCTGGCGAAGGTGATCGACCGCGCCCGCGTGATCCTGCTCGACTTCGACGGCCCCGTGTGCAGCATCTTCGCCCAGCACCCGGCGTCGACCGTCGCTCACGAGTTGCGCCGGCTGCTCGTCGACCAGGCTGTGACCCTGCCGCCCGAGATCCTGGCCGAACGTGACCCGCTCGCCGTGCTCCGCTTTACCGCCACCGTCGGGCGCCCTGCCGTCGTCCGCCTGGTCGACGAGGCTCTGACCCACCAGGAAGTCACCGCGGCCCGCACCGCCGAACCGACCTCGTACGGCCGGGAAGTCATCGTCGCCGCCCATCAGACCGGCCGCAGGGTCGCCGTGGTGTCGAACAACTCGGCCGACTCGGTGCACGCATACCTGACCGCCCGCCGGCTTATCGGCTACGTACACCCGGTCATCGGCCGACCCGAGGCCGCCCCCGAGCGGATGAAGCCGGACCCGTTCCCGGTGCTGGACGCCGTGCGGGAACTCCGTGCCGATCCGGCGGAATGCGTCCTGGTCGGCGACTCGGTCAGCGACATCGAGGCCGCCCACGCCGCCGGAGTCGCAGCCATCGGGTACGCGAACAAGCCCGGCAAGCGCGAACGGTTCGCCGCCGCAGACGCCGTCATCGACAGCATGGCCGAGCTGGTGGCCGCCTTCGCCGTCGACGAGCTGTGACACCGACACACCGCACACGAGCGCCCCGGGAGATCATCACCGGGGCGTTTCTCGTGTCATCAGTCGACGTGCGGCATCCGCCGCGTGAGGTAGTCCGCGATCTGCCGCCGCATCGTCGGATGGATGTCGAGCGCCGCCAGCTCGTCAGGCCGGAACCAGCCGACGTGACTCGCCTCGTCGTTCGGTGCGCACGCCCCGCCGATCGGCCGCGCCAGCAACGTCACCTCGTACTCCTGACGAACCTCACCGTCCGAGTACGCGATGATGTGGCCCGGATCGGAGTAGACGCCAAGGACGCCGGTCACCTCGACCTCGATCCCCGTCTCTTCCAGCGTTTCCCGTACGGCGCACTCAGTCGGAGTCTCGCCGATCTCCATCTTGCCCATCGGCAACGCCCACTGGCCGGTGTCACGCCGACGCTGTAGGAGGATCGCGCCCTGGTCGTCGACCGCCAGGACGCCGCAGGCCGGGACGAGCGTGTTCGCCTTCGGCGCGTTCGGGTCGTTCCAATGCTCCACACGTCCCACCGTCAGACCTCCGCTCCCTGCCACGGCACCGCCGTGGACCACACCCGGTCAAAGCTCGTCGTGTAGTGCTCGAACAGCCCGCCCCCGTCGACCCTACGGAAGTGGAACGTCGGATTGGCACTGGCCGCCTCACCATAAGCGTGCGGATTGACCAACACCTCGTCGTCATAGCGAAAGACGCTGTTGTACAGCGTCGTCGGGTGTAGCCGGATCTCGCAGCCATCGACCCCGGCAAGCTCCCGGTAGTACGTCAACGAAGCGCGGATCTTCGCCCCCAGCGTGCCGCCGAGCTGTTCCTCCCGATCCCGCACCGCCACCGCGTCACTTGACGGATCACCGAAGCACAGCCGCACCTGCACGCCCGCCGACAGCCGGTCAGCCAGCATTCGCGCCACCCGAGGTTGCGTCTGCGCAAAGAAGGTCCCCGAGTAGACGAGCAGATCTATCCGTTCCTGGGCCTCAGACAGCAGCCGTAACCACACCTCACGCGGCACCGACGCCCGGTCGGGGTAGACCTCGATCAGTTCAGCCCGACTCGCCTCACCGCGCCGGCCGTCGACGGTCGCCAGGACTTCCGGCCAGAGATACGCCTCTTCCGCTCCCAACCGCCGAGCTGCCGTCCACCTATGCCGGCGATGGGGCACACGACCGAGGCTGATCCACCGTTCGACGGTTTTCGGGTCAACGCCACATTCATCGGCCAAGTCGTCGACCCGGATTCCTCGACGCACCATGACAGTCCGAAGACGTTCGTTCATTCTTCTATTGGACCTTTTCAGGACGGGACTTTTCAACCCCGTCCCGGGACGTTTCACGAGGGACCAAGACGTCTAACGACAGTCCAACCAGGTGGATGACCCGTGCGAGTTAAATCGGTTGACTCTTCTATCGCCGCAACCCAATCCCCCTGGTTTCGTGCTCGCCACAAGGGCCGCGATAGCAGGTGAGGACGCGGCACTGGTCGGGGTGCGTAGATGCCTGATCTACGCACCCCGACTGCGCCATCGCAGAAAAAAGAAATGCCAACCCACCGAAAAGCAGAGAAATAACGTCCACCGCAATCAGAAGGAAGTGATGCAAAAATGACCGGAGTAACCATTGCAGACACGGAAAACGAGCGGAGATTTGTAATCCACATGCCTTTTGCCGTTCCGACACTAAGTGCCGCACTCGACTATGCAGCACGAATAACGCACATACTTGGCTTCGCACCAGAAATCGACGCCGGCGAAACAACAATTACGCGGGAGGGCGACCAGCATAATCACATCCGCATCCTTTGCGATAAACGCATCTCAGGTCAAGAAAGATGTGCATACCGTGCCAACCATACAGGAATATGTGGACCAGGAAATTAGCCTATTCCCGCTTTCCACAACAACGCTTGAACTTGATGCCACTCCCGCAGCCACAGAGATCGTTCCTGCCCTGCCGGCCACCTCGGTAGTTGAATTTCTTTCTGGCCCTAGAATACGCGTTGACCAAGGTCGGGGCTACGGCAGGAGTCTCAACACTATTGCTAAGTGCAGCATTGCCAGCCGAAGCGGGCAATTCCACCTCAGTCTTCGCTAACAATACGGGAGCCTCCGACGCCACCTCAACAACCTCCTCGCTACTTACCACTTTTCGCCATGCGGAACGACTACCTCTCTTGCCAGGCACCATCTCTAGAATCCCAGATTGCCGAAGAGAGTAAAAGACGTCCTTCATAGAGTTCTCAGAGGCGATGCCCGTAAGTTCCCTACCTATGGCGTTAGTGATCTCCTCGTGAATCTCAAGGTATTCCAGAACAATCTCTTGAGGTCGCGCCAGAGGTGTGTGCCCAATCTCAACCACAAACTGATTATTGATCACCGAGAACTTAGGTGGCTGAAGCTGGGCCTCCTTCATCTTGCTTAAGACCGTCCGAAGCCCCTCCCCAATATCCTTGTTAGGAGGATCTGGATACTTGTTCAGAAGTTGAACAATCTTAGGGTTTCTGGAAGCCCGCTCGTCTGAAAAGAGGTTGTCGAGCGTCATGTGACCCGGAAGTCCACCAGGACTACGAACCTCTACCCGATTATTGAAGACATACACGCGGATGTCGTCAGATATGTTGTAGTCGCGGTGGATAACCGCATTCACAACAATTTCCTTGAGCACTTCCGGCGGGTACCGCAGCGGCTCCATTTTACCGTCAGGCGTCAGCGTGGAAACTGACTCGATCAGTTCCGACACCTCCTTCAGGGTTTCATCGATTAGCACGCGCGCAGGCCCCTCGATGGTCTTTGGCACACCCACCAAATGCTTGCGGAGAGGTTCTTGCTCCTTGGTGTTGTATCTGGCCACCTTAACCGCACATCTCTTCGGCACAACAGCGGAAGGGATCGTCGCATACAAGATCGCAGCACAAACGCGCGCACGACCACTCTGGCGATCAACCAATCTTCGAGATCGAGCCAGACTAGCCGGGCTTGTAGCAGGGCTGTAGCCTTGCAAGAAAGTTCCTACTTCAGGCTCTTCCACCAGATCGTCGATAAAGTAGTCTTCCAAGAGTTGATCCTCGTAAGAACGAGCCCCCTTGGACAAGCTTAGATCAGTGATCGCGTTGCCCGAAATCGCAACCGACGACGCGCCTCGTCGGGTATAGACTTTCTTGTCTGCCGCGTAATGCACGCTGCCACTTTTTGCGACCTGGATTAGACAAACCACACCGGAAGACTCGTATCCCTGAACCTCTAAGAAATCGACGCCATAGGGTACCGGTGGACTTACGTCTCTACTAAGGGCTTCCAGAACAGGCGTCGCATCCTCGATCGCAAGAAATCCCTGCCACCGATCGATACCAACCCCCTTTGCTCGATCCTCAATACCGACCACGAAGTCGCCGCCGTCAGTATTAGCAAGAGCCGCGCCTACCTTCTGAATGGCCGAACCACCACTCTTTGCGCTTTTGCAATCCCAGAAAGGTGATTCATCGCGCTCTATAAGAGCTAGCGCTTCCTCATAGGAAATGGTTCGCTTGTCCATCCGGACACTGTACCTACTACCAGACGAACATTCCACCGACAGCCACGGAGGCCTCAGAGCGTTCGGTTGCGATACAGCACGCCTGGCGGCAGGCTGCCTGGTGAGCGGCCCCTTGAGTGAGCCCTCTGTCGACTGCTGAATTGTTCTGTATTGGATCAAGGCACCGCGCTCCGCGCGGTGCGGGGCGGCAAGCCCGGCCGGCGACAAGCCGCCCCGGACGCCTACGGCACCGGGGCGGTAAGCCGCCGACAGCCGCCGGGACACCGCCTGTCGACGACGCGCTGAGACTGACCCTCTAGCGGCGGATTGGGACTGACCCCTCCGAGGCTGGAGGGGTGATCGCATTGGAAGACTGGGCTGAGATCCGTCGGTTGCATCGGGCTGAGGGTGTTCCGATCAAGGAGATCGCGCGTCGGTTGGGTGTGGCGCGTAACACGGTCCGTTCAGCGCTTCGGGCACAGGCGCCGCCGTCGCGTGAGCGTGGCCCTCGTGGTTCGTTGGTGGACGACGTCGAGCCGCAGATCCGGGCATTGCTCGCGGAGTTCCCGCGGATGCCTGCGACGGTGATCGCTGAGCGGATCGGGTGGACGAAGTCGCTGACGATCCTGAAAGACCGGGTCCGGGAGCTGCGCCCGTTGTTCGTTCCACCGGACCCGACCGACCGAGTGGAGTACGACCCGGGCGAGGTCGCCCAGTGCGACCTGTGGTTCCCACCCCAGCCGATCCCGGTTGGCGGCGGGGCTGAGCGGATCCTGCCGGTGCTCGCGATGACCTGCGGGTACTCGCGAGTCACGGACGCGGTCATGATCCCCAGTCGGAAGGCCGGAGACATCCTGGCGGGGATGTGGGAGATCGTGGCCGGGTGGGGCGCCTGTCCACGGACCTTGGTCTGGGACCGGGAGGCCGCGATCGGCGGCACCGGGAAGCTCACGACGGAGGCGGCGTCGTTCGCCGGGACGATCGGGGTGCGCATTCGCCTGGCCCCGCGCAGGGATCCGGAGTTCAAGGGGTTGGTCGAGCGGCGCAACGGGTTCTTCGAGACCTCATTCCTGCCTGGGCGCGTGTTCACCTCGCCGTTCGACTTCAACGTCCAGATCAGCGACTGGCTCGTGCAGCGCGCGAACACGCGCGTCCTGCGGGCGATCGGCTCGATGACGCCCACGGCCAGGTGGGCGGCGGACCGGGCCGCGATGGTGGCTCTGCCGCCGGTGGCGCCGGCGATCGGGCTCACGCATCGGGTGCGGCTGGGGCGGGACTACTACGTGCGTATCGACGGCAACGACTACTCCGTGGACCCTCGGTGCATCGGCAGGTTCGTCGACGTGCTCGCCACCCCCTCCCGGATGGTCGCCTCGTGCGCCGGGCAGGTCGTGGCTGATCACGACCGCGACTGGGGTCACGCCCGCACGATCACCGATCCCGAGCATCAGGCCACCGCCCGGCTGCTGCGCCAGGACTTGGCCGCCCGCCGGCGGCAGGCCTCGACTCGTTTGCACGCCGATGGACACGTCGTGGCGATCCGGGCCTTGCCGGACTACGACGCCCTGTTCGGTGTGGACTTCGACCCCCGCCCCAACCTTGAGGCGGTCCAGGAAAGCGCAGCCGGAGGAACGTAGATGACCACGACAACGAAGAGCAGACCGACACCGGACGGGCTGGGATCCAAGCTCGCCTACCTCACCAGAGTCCTCAAGACGCCCACCATCGGGCGGACCTGGGAGACCTTGGCCGACCAGGCCAGACAGGCGAACTGGTCGCACGAGGAGTACCTCGCCGCCGTGTTGGAACGGCAAGTCGCCGACCGCGAGTCTGCCGGCACGACGATGCGGATCCGCACTGCGCACTTCCCAGCGATCAAGACCCTGGAAGACTTCAACCTCGACCACCTGCCGAGCCTCCGCAAGGACGTCCTCGCGCACCTGGCCACGGCGACGTTCATCCCGAAGGCGGAGAACGTGATCCTGCTCGGCCCGCCCGGCCTGGGCAAGACCCACCTGGCGATCGGGCTCGGGATCAAGGCCACCCAGTCCGGCTACTCGGTCCTGTTCGACACCGCGACGAACTGGATCGACCGCCTCGCCCGCGCCCACCACCGCGGCGCCCTGGAAGCCGAGCTGAAGAAGATCCGCCGCTACAAGCTCATCATCGTCGACGAAGTCGGCTACATCCCCTTCGACACCGACGCAGCGAACCTGTTCTTCCAACTCGTCGCATCTCGCTACGAGACCGGCTCCATCCTCGTCACCTCGAACCTGCCCTTCGGGCGGTGGGGCGAGGTCTTCGGCGACGAAGTCGTCGCCGCCGCGATGATCGACCGCCTCGTGCACCACGCCGAAGTCCTCACCCTCGCAGGCGAGTCCTACCGCACCAGAGCCCGCCGAGAACTCCTCGCGAAGGACCGCGACAAGTAACACGAAACGACCACCGGGGGGTCAATCCCAATCCGTCGTTAGGGGGTCAGTTCCAGTCCGTCGTTGACACCGCCCCATCAACCAGAGGCACCGGGGCCAGCGAGGCCGTGACGGAAGCCGGCGGGTCGGCTTGGTCGCGTGGTCGGGGCTTCCGGCTGCCGCGCCAGTCCAACCCCGGGACTGGCTTGCCACCGGGTATCCGGGTCACGCCAGCAGCTCGACCGCCAGGACGTACCCGGCCCATCCCGCAGGCCGCCCGTCGTCGACGAGGACCAGGCCGCCACCTAGCCCTCAGCAGGCCACCGCAGACAGGTCCAACTGATCCGAGAGTCAAGGATTCCTGGGCCGTCTCTGGGCCGTCTGGGCCGTCACCGGGCCGTCAAACGCCACCTAACGATGACCAAGGACGACCATCGACACCGGAACATAGCACCAGCTCAGAGCCTTGATCACGGCTCTGAGCTGGTGGGCGACGGACGAGTCGACCTGTACGCCGGATTCTGTGCGCGGCGCGTACCCCTCACGAGGTCCGCACCGGCGGCGGCCATCCATCTCGGCCTGCCGTCGCCGACAGGCTCCTGCGGCCTACCCGCAGACATCGGGCGGGCAGCCCTCGAGCGTCTGCGCCGGGTCGCCAGCTTGCGGTGACAACCCTTGCTTGGCCTTGCTCCGGGTGGGGTTTACCGAGCCACCCCGGTCACCCGGGGTGCTGGTGGGCTCTTACCCCACCGTTTCACCCTTACCGTCCCCGAGTGGGGTCGGCGGTCTGTTTTCTGTGGCACTGTCCCGCGGGTCACCCCGGGTTGCCGTTAGCAACCACCCTGCCCTGTGGAGTCCGGACGTTCCTCGGCGGCGGGCCGCAGCCCGCCGACGCGACCGCCCGGTCGACTCGTCCGTCGCGCTCCCATTCTAGCGACGTGGCGTCCCGTACCGATCCCGCCCACCCCGGTCCACACCGCGACGGAGCCGGAACTGGTACGCGGCTGATGCGGTGGAGGTGCTCTGATCAGGGCGTACTAGCCTCTTGGCCCCATGGACCTCTCTGATGCCGCGCTGCTGCTCGTCGCCGGTCTCGCCGCGGGCACGGTGAACGCGGCGGCCGGCGGTGGTTCTCTGATCACGTTCCCGGCGATGATCGCGGTGGGCATTCCGCCCGTCGCGGCCAACGTCAGCAACTCGGTGTCGGTCTTCCCCGGCTATGCGGCGAGTGTGGCGGGCAGCCGGATGGACCTGCCGCCCCGGCGGACGCTGTGGCCGTTGCTGCCGACGGCGGTGCTCGGCACCGGGGTCGGTTGCCTGCTCCTGCTCGCCACCCCGGCGCGGGCGTTCGACCTGGTGGTGCCCTTCCTGGTGCTCGGGGCCACGGCGGTGCTGGCCTTCCAGGGGCCGTTGCGCCGGCTGGTCGGTCACCCGGCGGAGCTGGGTCCGCGCCGTCGTACCCTCACGGTGCAGGCGATGGTCGCGGTCGGCACGGTGTACGGCGGCTATTTCGGCGCGGCGCTGGGGGTGATGCTGGTCGCCGGGCTGGCCCTGGTGCTGGACGCGACGCTGGCCCGGGTGTCGGCGGTGAAGAACCTGCTCTCCGCCGTGGTGGGACTGACCACTCTGGTGGTGTTCGCCCTGTTCGGGCCGGTCAACTGGGCGGCGGTCGCGGTGGTCGCACCGGCCACCATGCTCGGCGGGTACGTGGGGGCGCGGGTGACCCGACGACTGCCACCGGTGTTGCTCCGGTCGCTGATCGTCTGCTTCGGTACGGCGATCGGCCTCTACCTGCTCTGGCGTGCGCTGACCTGAGCACCGCCCCCTCCCCCACCCCGCCCTCCCCCGCCCGCCTCGGTTGATCGAGGGGTTGACGTCACCTCCGCCCCGAACCTCTTGATCACCAACCCGACCGGGGCCGGAGGCCGGCACGGTGGCCGAGTCAGTCGCGTGATCAAGAGGTTCGGGCCAGTTCTCAGCGGAATGTTGACGTGAAGCTCTCGGTAAACGGGGTCGGAGAGGAGAGGAGAGCAGGAGGCGCGCGGGGAGAGGGCGGAGGCCGAGGGGGTCAGGCGACCGGTTCGCGGGCCGAGTCGGCGTCCCGGGCGGGGCCGGGGGTGACGCGGGGGTCGCCCTCGTCGGCGAAGTAGTCGTCGGGGGTGGTGCCGTCGGTGCCCTCGGCCACCTTCGCCGCCCGCAGCGCCAGGGTGACCAGCGCCGCCACCACCAGGTTCACCAGCACGGCGACGATGCCGACGTAGATCGTCTTCTTGGTGTCGAAGCCGAAGTCGGACAGCGGGAACGCCGACCCGCCGAAGTGCGCGCGTTTCGACGCCGGGTTGGGGATCTGGTAGAGCATCCACATCCCCAGTCCCATGCCGGCGGCCCAGCCGGCGATCAACGCGCCCCGGTGGAACCAGCGGGTGTAGAGGCCCAGCGCCACCGCCGGCAGCGTCTGGAGGATGATCACGCCGCCGATGAGCTGGAGGTCGATGGAGAACTGCGGGTCGAGGAAGACGATGCAGGCCACCGCGCCGACCTTCACCACCAGGGAGGTGACCTTGGAGACGGTCGCCTCCTGGGCCGGGCTGGCGTCCCGCTTCAGGTACTCCTTGTAGATGTTGCGGGTGAACAGGTTCGCCGCCGCGATCGACATGATCGCCGCCGGCACCAGCGCACCGATGCCGATCGCCGCGTACGCCACCCCGGCGAACCAGTCCGGGAACTGCTGGTCGAACAGCACCGGCACCACCGTGTTGCTGTCGACGGTGCCCTCCTTCGCCCCCGGCAGCGGCTTCACCCCGGCCGCGATGGCCATGAAGCCGAGCAACGCGATCAGCCCGAGCAGCAGGCTGTACGCCGGCAACGCCGACATGTTCCGCTTTATGACATCCCGGCTCCGGCTGGCCAGCACACCGGTGATGCTGTGCGGGTAGAGGAACAGCGCCAGCGCCGACCCGAACGCCAGGGTGACGTACTGGAGCTGGTTGTCGGCGTTGAGCAGGATGCCGTCGTTCGGGTTGGGCGAGGCGGCGAACTTGGCGTCCGCCGCGTCGAAGATCGAACCCCAACCCCCCAGCTTGTACGGCAGGTAGATCACCGCCACCAGGATCACGACGTAGATCAGGCTGTCCTTGACGAACGCGATCAGCGCCGGGGCACGCAACCCGGACTGGTAGGTGTAGGCGGCCAGGATCGCGAACGCGATGATGATCGGCAGGTGCCGGGCCACCGCGTTGTCCCCGGTGACCCCCATCGTCTTGAGCACCGCCTCGATGCCCACCAGCTGCAACGCGATGTACGGCATGGTCGCCACGATGCCGGTGATCGCGATCAGCAGGGCCAGCACCGGCGAGTCGAACCGGCGGCGCACGAAGTCGGCGGGGGTGACGAAGCCGTGCCGGTGCGACACCGACCAGAGCCGGCACAGCACCAGGAACACCAGCGGGTAGATGACGATCGTGTACGGCACCGCGAAGAACCCGGCCGCGCCCGCCCCGAACATCAGCGCCGGCACCGCCACGAAGGTGTACGCCGTGTAGAGGTCACCGCCGACCAGGAACCAGGTGATCCAGCCGCCGAAGCTGCGCCCGCCCAGTCCCCACTCGTCGAGGTGCGCCATGTCCTTCGGCGCCCGCCACCGGGCCGCCACGAAACCCATCGCGCTGACCAGCAGGAAGAGCGCCGAGAAGACGATGATCTCGATCAGATGGTCACGCCACATCAGTACTCACCCTCCGCTCGCGACTGCGGGGCTCGCAAAACCGGCTCACTCCTCGCGCTCACCGGTCCCCACCCCGCTTCCGGGTCATCTGGTAGACCAGCGTGGTGGTGGCCACCCCGAGCAGGATCCAGGCCAGTTGCAGCCAGTAGAAGCGGGGGAAGCCGAACAGCCGGGGCGAGTCCGCGTTGAACAGCAGCGGGATCAACGGCACCACGATCGGGACGAAGAGCAACCAGTTCCAGGGACTGTGGTCCTTCGCCCTGGACGACGCCGTACGCGGTGTCCGCGGTTCGCCGACGGTCATCTGACCCACCTCCGGTAGTCGTGCCGGCCAGTAACGGCCGGACGCTACGACCCGGTGGAGCCGTTCACGTTCCATCGGCGCGCGACGATGCGCTCAACGGCCGCCCGGCTGCGCCGAACGGCGTACCACAGGGTCAGTCCATCGACCGGCGACGAACCACGCGGCGGCCCACGGACCGGCCCACGACGAAACCGGCCGGTCCGGGACGTCCCGGACCGGCCGTCGGGCGACCCGGGCTCAGTCGGGGGGAAGGTGGGCGGTGTCGTTGACCGAGCGGACCGCGATCCCGCCGTCGGGCCACATGTCGAGCACCGAGATGCCCGCCGCGTCCAGGTAGAGCCGGTGCAGGAAGGCATCGCCGGCCGCGAGGGCGTCGCGCAGCGCCAGCTTGATCGGCGAGACGTGGGAGACCACCACCACGGTCTCCCCGGGGTACGCCTCGCGCAGCGCCGCCATCGCCCGGTCGACCCGCTGCCCGACCTCGGTGAACGACTCACCGCCCGGCGGGGCGATCCGGGTGGAGGCGAGCCAGGCGTCCAACTCGCCGGGCCAGCGGTCCCGCACCTCGGCGAAGGTGTGGCCGTCCCAGTCGCCGAAGTCGCACTCGATCCAGTCGTCCTGCGGGCGTACCGGCAGACCGCCGAGTGCCCCGGCGATCGCCTCGGCGGTGGCCGTACACCGGGACAGCGGGGAACTGAGCACGGCCGCGACGGACGGGGCCAGCGCGGCCACCCGGGCGGCGGTGGCCCGGGCCTGGGCCTGGCCGGACGCGGACAGCGGCACGTCGGCGCGGCCCGCGTAGCGGTGCTGCACGGTCCACTCGGTCGCGCCGTGCCGGACCAGGACCAGCCGGGTGGCGGTGAAGGTCGGTCGCGGCTCCCAGGACGCCTTGGTCGTCGCCGGGTCGGTGCCGGCGGTCCGGGTGGCGGCGCGGGCGGCCACCTCGCGGGCCTGCGCCCGGCCCGGCGAGTCGGCACCGGCCACCGGCCGCGACGGCTCACCGCCGGTCGACCCGGGCACCGGCCGGGACGGCGTGCCGCCGGTCGACCCGGCCACCGGCCGCGACGGCTTGCCGGCGGCGGCGTCCATCGCCGCGTTGGCCAGGGCGTCGGCGTGCCTGTTGCGGTCCCGGGGGATCCAGCTGAACCGGACGGTGTCGAAGCGGTCGACCAGCGCGGCGGCCCGCGCGGCGAGCGGGCGCAGCCCCGGATGCTTGATCTGCCACCGGCCGCACATCTGCTCGACCACCAGCTTGGAGTCCATCCGGGCGTCGACCTCGACCGCGCCCAGCTCGGCGGCGGCCTCCAGCCCGGCGATCAGACCCCGGTACTCGGCGACGTTGTTGGTGGCCGTCCCGATCGCCTCGGCGCGTTCGAGCAGCACCTCGCCGGAGGCCGGATCCCGGACCACGGCACCGTACCCGGCCGGACCGGGGTTGCCCCGCGACCCGCCGTCGGCCTCGATGACGACCACGCGTACCGCCACCGGCTACAGCCCCGACTCGTTGGTGCGCACCATGATCCGCCGGCAGTCCTCGCAGCGGACCACCTCGTCCGGGTCCGACCTGCGGATCCGGGCCAGGTCCGCCCCGGACAGCTCCAACCGGCACCCACCGCAGCGGCCCGAGGTGAGCAGTGCCGCCCCGAGGCCGGTGTCCTCGCGGATCCTGTCGTAGAGGCTCACCAGGTCGGCGGGGAGGTCAGCGGCGAGCGGCTTACGCGCGCCCTGCTTGAACTCCTCCTCCTTGGCGATGGCGGCCAGGCTCTCGTCGCGGCGCTGCTCGACGGCGTCCCGCCGGTCCCGGGTCTCGGCGATCCGGGCCTCGATCCCGTCCAGGGTGGCCTGCGCCGTCTCGCGCTGCTCCATCAGCTCCAGCTCGGCGTCCTCCAGGTCACCCTGACGCCGGTTGAGGGAGATCAGCTCGTGCTGGAGCGCCTCCAGCTCGCGGGCCGGCCCGCTGCCGCTGGCCAGCCGGGTCTCGTCCTTGCTCTTCCGCGCCCGTACCTGGTCGATGTCCTTCTCCAGCCGGGCGATGTCCCGGTCCAGGTCGTCCACGGCGACCTGGGCGCGGACCCGCTCGTCCTCCAACGCGGACAGCTCGCGGGCCAGCCCCTCCAGCTCGGCCCGTTCGGGCAGGGTCCGGCGGCGGTGGGCGAGCTGGGCGAGGGTGGTGTCGATCGCCTGAAGATCGAGCAGGCGGCGCTGGACCTGGGGTTCAGCCTTCACGGTCGGGGCTCCTTGTCGTCCATCGCGGGTGCGGCGGCGTGCACGGTCCACGGGTCGGTGTCCAGGTCGGACACCACGGTCTCGACGCCGAAGCCGGCCCGCAGGTGGGCGGCCACGTCGTCCAGCCAGGGTCGTTCGGTCGCCCAGTGCGCGGCCTCCAGCAGGGCGGGTCCACCGGCGGCGAGGTGCTCACCGGCGGGGTGGTGCCGCAGGTCGGAGCTGAGGAACGCGTCCGCTCCGGCGGCGGTCGCGGCGGCCAGGAAACCCTCGCCCGAGCCACCGCTGACCGCAAGGGTACGCACGATACGCCCGGGATCACCCCCGGCGCGAACCCCCCAGACCGTGGCCGGCAGGACGGCGGCGGCGTGCCGGGTCAGCTCGGCCAGGCTCATCGGGGCGGGCAGCTCGCCGATCCGGCCGATGCCCCGGCCGTCGCCGGCCGCCGGGGAACCCGGCGCGGCCGGTGCGAGGGGACGCAGGCCGGTCAGCCCGAACCGGGCGGCCAGCGCGTCGGAGACGCCCGGCGCGGCGACGTCGGCGTTGGTGTGCGCCACGTACAGGGCGACCCCGGCGCGGATCAGGTCGTGCACGATCCGCCCCTTCCAGGTGGTCGGGGCGACCGAGGAGACACCGCGCAGCAGCAGCGGGTGGTGCGCGACGATCAGGTCGGCCCCGGCGGCGAGGGCCTCGGCGACCGTCCCGGGCACCACGTCCACCGTGCCGTAGACCCGGCGGACCGGGTCGGTGGGCTCGCCGAGCACCAGGCCGACCCGGTCCCACTCCTCGGCCCAGGCCGGCGGGTAACGCCGGTCCAGCTCGGTGACGACGTCGGCGACGGACGGCGGGGACGCGGTTGTACTCACGGCCGGTCAGCTTACCGGCGCGCAGCGGCGACCACGCCCACGCCCGTCCGCCGGGTCAGGCGGCCGAGGCGGCCCGGGACCGGTCCGGCAGGGCGGCCACCGCCGCCTCCCACGGGAAGGCGTGCAGGTGCCGTTCCCCCGTGCCGGGCGGGTGCAACGGGTAGACGTGGTCGCCGAAGAGCACCGTGGCGCCCCACTCGCGGAGCCGTTGCAGGCCGGTCTGGAAGGCCGGGTGGCGGGCCATCGCCGCGTTGGTGAACGGCACCACCACCACCGGCACGCCCCGGCCCTGTCCCTCGACCAGCAGGCCCAGCGCCAGGGTGTCGGTGATCCCGGCCGCCCACTTGTTGACCGTGTTGACGGTGGCCGGGCAGACCAGCATGGCGTCGGCCGGGGGCAGCAGGTCCGGGTCGCCCGGGTTCTTGTAGTGGGTCCGCACCGGGTGCCCGGTCTGCCGGGCCAGCGCGGACCGGTCCACGAACTTCGCCCCGTCGGGGGTGGTGACGACGCAGACCTCCCAGCCGTCGTCCTGGGCCAGGCCGACCAGGCGGTCGAGGTGACGGGCCAGCGGCGAGCCGCAGGCGATGACGTAGAGCACCGTCGGGCGCTCGTCGTTCTGGTGCGGTCCGCCGCTCATCCGGCCACCGCCGCGTTCATACTCCGACTCCCATCTGCTCAGCCAACTCCGCCAGCGGCGCGGGCAACGCACCCCGTGTGCGACGCAGCACGTCGGACATCACCTCGTGGGCGATCGGCCGGCAGCGGATCTCCGACGGGGCGAGCCGGTCGCCGCGCAGCAGCATCTCCCCCGCCTTGGCCATGTCGCCGACCTGGGTGTAGCCCCGGGCGATGTCCAGCAGGTGGTGGGCGCGGCGCTCGGGCAGCAACCCGTTGAAGCGTGGTTCGGGGATCCGCTGGTGGATCTCCACCGCCCGCCCGCCGTCACCCATCTCCACCGCGGCGGCGGCCCGGTGCAGTTCCAGGTTCGTCGGCCCGAACGAGGTCCAGTAGTGGTTCTGGTCGCTGCCGAGCATGACGGCCGCCTCGTGGGCGCCGTGGAACAGGTCCTCGACGGTGTCCGAGTCACCGAACCGGGCGGCGGCCATGGCCCCCTGCAACAGCAGCATGCCGTAGACGGAGAGCCGGCCCGGCCCGCTGTCGTTCATGCCGCCGGGGGCGAGCCGGTTGGCGATGCTGACGTTCAGTTCCAGGGCGGGGCGGGCCCGGCCCATCGCCACCAACGCGTTGCAGACCCGGGTGGTGGCGACCCCGGCGAGCAGCGGGTCGTCGGCCCGCTGGGCGACCGCCATCGACCGGTCGGCGGCCAACCAGGCCAGGTCGCACTCGCCGAGCTTGCGCAGCACCGAGGAGGCGATCTGGTAGACCTGCCCGAGCAGGTTGGCGGCCTCCTTCGCCTGCTCCCCCTGGTGGCCGGCGTCGGCGGCCTGGGCGTCGCGCAGCAGCTTCGGCAGCGCCCGGGTGAGCATCGCGTAGCGGCCGTACTGGTAGGTGAGCCAGGCGTGGGTGACGGCCTTGCCCAGGTCGGGCAGGGGTGGCGGGTGTGACACGGCGTCGAAGTACGCGGTCATCGAGCTGTACTGCTCCAGGGCCGCCCGGATCTCCTGCACCTCGATCTGGTCGATGCAGGTCAGCGCGTCGCTGCGCCGTTCCGGGTCCTTGCCGAGCAGCAGTTGCACGTCGATCCGCAGGATGACGGCGATCTCGTACAGGACGGAGAACTTGTCCAGCCGGCGGACCCCGCGCTCGACCTTGTCGACCCAGCTCTTGGACTTGCCGAGCCGGTCGGCGAAGACCTGTTGCGACATCTTGCGCCGCCCGCGCCAGTAGGCCACCCGTCGCCCGATCGGCAGTTCGTCCATCTTCTCCCGTTCCTCCCCCTCGTCGGTTCGTCCGGCCGGTGTGCGGACGACCCGGGTGGGGCGCTTCCGATCCGTCCGTCCCTGCTGGTCGCACAGCGTGTGCGGCAGCCGTACAGGTCGTTCTCGTAACTTTTCGTGCAAGTTGCATGGGCTGTTCGTCAGGTCAACGATCCCGGGTCGGGACAGTGACGGCGCTCGACGTAGGGGGTGACGCGGTGACCGGCCGGAGTGAGCGGAGAGCACGGGACATGTGGGGAAACGTCGGGCCGAGGGTCGCCCAGCTGTCACCGATCGAACGGGTCCGGCTGCGCCGGATCGCCGTGCGGTACGCGGTGCACGGCTGGGAGGTGACCCCCGGCGCCTGCCTGGCGCGCAGCCGCTTCGTGTGCGGCCGGGCCGGCTGCCCCACCGTCGGCTGCCATCCCGCCCTGGAGAACTGGGAACGCGGGGCGAGCACCGACCCGGCCCGGGTGGCCACCTGGTGGCGCAGCCGTCCGCACGGGGTGCTGCTGCCCACCGGCCGCGCCTTCGACGTGCTGGAGGTCTCGGCACCGCTGGGCCGGCGGCTGCTCGCCGCGGTGCCCGGACACCCCGCCGGGTCGGGCGCCCGGGGGCCGGTGGTGGTGACCCCGACCGGACGGTGGATGTTCCTGGTCCGCCCCGGTGACCCGCTCCGCCCCGAACTGGAACACTGCTTCCACGTGGTGCGCCACGGAACCGGGTCGTGGATACCGGCACCGCCCACCCGGCTGCCCGAGGGCACGGTGCGCTGGGCGGTCGCCCCGGAACAGGCCCGCTGGCGGCTGCCCGACTCGTACCTGTTGCAGAACACCCTGATCGAGGCGTTACGGGCCGACGGGGTGACGCTGACCCCGGAGCTGCTGCCCGGTCAGCTCCCACTGCCCCGGCGCGGCCACTGACCGCCGCGCGGCGACCACGGCGGGGCACCGTGCGGCAGCGTCGGGTTCCGGCCAGCGTCCCGCCCGCCGCCGCGCTCGTTGCACACCACGACGGCGCGGGTGCGCCACCGGAGCGGGGGTAGGACCATGGCCAGGGACGACGAGATGCGGCACACCGACGGCACCGAACCACCGCACCGGCGGCGGCCCCGGCACTGGTCGGACAGCCGGCCCGCCGGTTCCCGACCCGGCCGGCCCCGACCCACCGGTTCCCGCCCGGCCGGCACCCGGCGCACCGCCCGGTGACCCGCGCCGCGGTCACCCGGTGCCGTCCACCGGTCGGCAACCGCCCACCGACCCCACAAACCCCTGCACCCGTACCGTCCGGTCGTGTGGTCAGTCGACCAGCGGCAGGCTGGTGGAACGCAGCAGCCGGCCGTCGTCGGTGACCACCGCGTGCCGGTGGCCGGGCAGCCGGTCCAGCCAGCCGATGCCGGCCGGCCCCATCGCGACCGCCGCCGTGGCGTACGCGTCGGCGACGCCCAGGTCCGGGCCGACCACGGTGACCGAGCGCAGGCCCCGCGCCGGCCCGCCCCGCCGGGGGTCCAGCACGTGGTGTCCCCGCTCGTAGACACCCGAGGTGGCGACCGCCAGGTCGGTGCCGGCGAGCACCAGGCAGGTGGCGGACGCGTCCCAGGGGTGCCGGACGCCGATCCGCCACGGCCGCCCGGACGACGAGTGCCCGCGTACCCGGACGTCACCACCGGCGTTGAGGCAGTGGTCGACCGCACCGGCGGCCACCAGCCGGTCCGAGGCGACCTGGACCGACCAGCCCTTCACGTAGCCGGAGGGATCCAGCCGACCGGTGGCGTACGCGTCGAAGTAGCCGTCGGTGTCGCCCCACAGGTCGGCGCAGCGGGCCAGCACCGCACGCAGGTCCGCCGACGCCCCGGCCAGCGGCAGCTCGCCCCGGTCGACGCGGCGCACCTCGCTGTCCTCGCGGTAGGTGCTGAACCGGGCGTCGACCTCGCGCAGCCAGCGGAAGGTGTCATCGGCGAGCGTACGCAGGGTGCCGGCGGGCAGGTCGTCGGCGAGGTCCAGGCTGATCGCCGTACCCATCACCTGCTCGACCCGGCGCAGGCCGGGCCGGGTCGGCGGCACGGTCACCCGCGCGCCCGATCGAGCGCCGCCTGCAACGACCGCCGGTAGCCGTCGCTGGTGGCGGTCGCCTGGGAGACCGTGTCCAGGAGGGCGTTCTGCTGGCGCACCACGGCTCCGGAGGTGCCGCTGTAGGCGTCGTCGACCCGGTCGCTGCGCAGGTCGGACTGGCCGCCCCGGGGCAGTTCCACGGCCACCGCGTCGACGATCGAAGTGCCGGAGACGGTGATCCGCACCTGCACGTTGCCGTACTCCGTGGCGATCACCGGACCGGTGACCTCGCGGGTGGCCGACGTCGGCGCGGCGGAGCTGACCCTCGGGGCCGGCGGGGTGACCCGGGTGCCGGTGCCGCCGGTGGTGCTCCGGGTGACGCCGGGGGTACGGCTCGCGGCGACACGGGGTCGGCCGGTCGGCCGGGTCGTCGCCGTGGTGCGCTCCGCGACCGCGCCGGGGGTGGCCGGGCCGCTGCGGTCCGGGGTGCCGACCGGCGTCCCGGCCGGTAGGCCCTGGGCGACCTGGCCGGTGCCCGGGGCGCCCTTGAGCACCACCAGCGCGGTGGTGCCGGCGGCCAGCCCGGTGATCGCGAGAAGCGCGCGACGCATGTCAGGTGCCTTCCTACAGCTCGAACGGGGCGAGGTGGATCTGCCGGCGGGGGACCCCGGCCCGGCGGAGCGCCCGCACCGAGGAGTCGACCAGCCCCTGCGGCCCGCACAGGTACACGTCCCGGCGGGTCAGGTCGGGCACCAGCCGGCGCAGCCCGTCCGGGCTCATCACCTGTCGGGGGCCGGCGTCGTCGCGGGAGCCGATGACGTACCAGACGGCGGTCTGCCGGGCCTGGGCCAGCCAGTCCAGCTCGTGCTGCAACAGCACGTCGGCCGGGGTGCGGGCCCGGTAGATCAGGGCCGCGCCGGGCGGCAACTCCTCCAGCATCGCCCGGAGCGGGCCGATGCCGCTGCCGCCGGCGATCAGCAGGGCCCGCTCCCGGGTCCGGTGCGCGGCGGTGCAGGTGCCGGACGGCCCCTCCACCCAGACCCGGGTGCCCGGTTCGAGGTCGCGCAGGTCGGCGGTGTGCCCGCCGACCACCTTGACGGTCAGCCGCAGCCAACGGCCGTTCGCCGCCGCCGACGGCGAGAACGGGTGCGACTGCCACCAGCACCGCCGGGTCAGGAACCGCCAGCGCAGGTACTGCCCGCCGAGCAGGTCGAGCTGGAACAGCCGGCGGCCGGTCAGGTAGATCGAGACGGTGTCGGGGCTCTCCGCCACCACGTCGGCCACCCGCAGCCGGTGCCGCAGGTTGAGCCGCAGTGGCGCGACCAGCCGGCCCCAGGCCAGGGCGGCGGCCACCAGCAGGTACCCGGCGGTCCAGCCGACGCGTACCGGGCCGGGCGGGAAGAGCTGCGCGCCGTTGCTGAACTGGTGGCCGAAGCCGAGCAGCAGCGCCAGGTAGCTGGTCAGGTGCAGGTGGTACCAGAGTTCGTAGGGCACCGCCCGGCGGACCGCCCGGATGCCGGTGCCGCCGACGAGCACCAGGATGCCGGCCGCGGCGAAGGCGGACACCATGTCGTCGAAGTCACGCAGCAGCACGCCCACCTGGGCGGTGACCGGGATGCCCCGGGTCCGCGCGTAGCCGACCACCAGCAGCGACAGGTGGGCCAGCACCGCCACCAGCAGGGTCGCGCCCAGGTCCCGGTGCGCCCGGGACAGCCGCTCGCCGCCGATCCCGCGTTCCAGCAGGCCGAGGCGGCTCATCATCAGCACCTGCACGAGCAGCAGGTAGCCGGCGATCAGGCCGGTGACCCGCCCGGCCGCGGTGAGCACGTCGGCGGTGCCGGCCAGCGAACCGGCCGGGGTGTCGAGCCACCACGGGAGCACCGCCGCGACCAGGCCCAGCCAGAACAGCCCGGACAGCACCCGCCGGCCGGCGGACCCCCGCCGGGGCAGGGCCGGCGGCGGGGGTACGGACGCAGCCGACCGGCCGCCGTGCCGGGACGGATCCCCGGTACGACGGCCGGCGGCGGGCAGGTCCCGACAGGTCACGCGTAGAGCTTCATCGGGGTGAACTTCCTTCTCGGGAAGATCCTGTCCACCTGGGCCGTGGTCAGCCCGAACCGGCCCTGCGCCACCGTGCCGTAGACGTCGAACATGTTGTTGTACTCGGGCACGTCGCCCGAGTCCAGGTCGCCCAGGCCGTCCCACGCGCCGAGCAGCGGGCTGGCGAGCCTACGGCCGGACAGGACGGTGACCACCCCGCCGTGGCCGTGGTCGGTGCCGCCGCCGTTGGAGGCGACCCGACGGCCGAACTCGCTGGACACCATGATCGTGACGTCGTCCGCCCGGTCGCCCAGGTCGGTGAGGAAGGCCGCCATCGCCTTCGCCAGCTCGCCGAGCCGCCGGTGGAGCTGGCCACCGGCTCGGGTGCCCTGGTTCTCGTGGGTGTCGTAGCCACCCATGCCGACCGTGGCGACCCGGACGTTCGCCCCACCCTTGATCAACTGGGCGAGCTGCTGGAAGGCGTACCCGACGCCCTCGTAGGTCACCCCCTCCGCCGGCCGGTACGGCTTCGCGGCGAGCTGCTGGGCGGTCGACAGCGCGCCCATCCCCTCGATCACCGCCTCTTCGACCGGATGGTGGATCCCGGTGAACAGGCCGCGGATCGCCTTCTCGGTGGCCGCCCGGTAGCGGTCCTCGCCGTTGAGCCGCAACGAGCCGACGCTGTTGAGCGACAACGCGCCGTTGGTGCCGACCAGCGAGCGGGGCAGCGTGCTGCCGATCCCGACGCTGCGGAACGCGGTGCCCTTGCCGAGCGAGTCGACCAGGCTGTCCAGCCAGCCCCGGCCGCCGGTCTCGCTGGGCAGGCCACCCAGGTTGCAGGCGTCGGCGGCCTGGAAGTGACTGCGGGACAACCGGGCGTCGGAGACCGCCGGGACGAAACCGAGCCGGCCCGCCTTCAGCCACTTCTCCAGCGGGGCGAAGGCGCTGGTCAGCTTGAAGCCCCGGCCCAGGGCCAGCGAGTCGTCGCCGAGCAGCAGGTCGGGGCGGGCCTTGGCGAGCACCGGGTCGTCGGCGGGGGCGACCAGGCTCAGCCCGTCCAGCCCGCCGTAGAGGAAGACGTGGATCAGGGTGCCGGTCCTCGTCGCCGCGAAGGACGCCGACGTGCTGACGAACTGGGCGGTGGCCAGCGCGGTGGCGGTGGCGGCGGCACCGGCGACGAAGGTCCGCCGGGTCACCCCGCGCCCGTCCTGCTGCGCCTCCTCCAGTTCCTCCAGCCGACGGAAGCGGTCGGCCTCGGCGGCGTTCTCGACGGCGACCAGGTCGGCCTCGGCGCGCAGCAGCGCCTCGGCCGGGTCGTCGGCGAGCCGGCGCAGGTCGGGACACTCGGGATGCAGGGGGAACGGGGCCACGGTCTTCTCCCTCGGATGCGTCACCGGCTTCTCCATCGACTGCCTCACCGCAGGTGGTGCTGGGGGGACGCGAGGATCGCCCGCGCGACGGCGGCGATCGCCCCGTCGAACGTGGCGTCGACCCTGGTGGTGGCGGACACCCCGGCCACCCCGAGGATCAGGTTCCGCTCCCGGGTGGACAGCTTCTGGTGCACCAGCCGCTGGGCCAGCGCGTCCACGTACGCCCCGGCGGTGGCCGGCGGCTTCGCCACCAGCTTCTCCGGCCGGGTGTACGTGAACTGGGTGCGGTTCCCGACGATCAGTTCGGCGGCCTCGTTCCACCCGTTGACCATCGTGCCGGCCGACGTCCAGGCGACGTAGACGTCCGGGTAGCCGTCCGGGGTGGGCTGGCCCATCGGGTAGTGGCCCAGCTCGCGCAGCTTGTCGTGGATCTGGCGCAGCCCCTGCGCGAACGCGGTGCGCCTGCTGTCACCCTGCCGGAAGCCCGGCCCGGCCTGCGGTCCGACGCCCAGGGTGCGGTAGGTGGCGACCAGGTACTCCATCGGCCGGCGCACCTTCTGCCCGACCGCCGCCCAGAACTCCGAGGAGCTGAACAGCGACATCAGCAGCGGCTTCACCGAGCCCTTGTTGACCGTGTAGATCCTGGCGAGCCGGTCCACCAGGGACTTCGGCGGGGTGTCCGAGACGAACCGGACGGCCAGGCCGCGCGCCACGGACCGGGCGGTCGACGGGTGCAGCGCGAGATAGGTGAGGTACGCGTCGATGACCTGGTCGGCCTTCTTCGGGTCGGTCGAGTCGTTGGGGTGGCTGAAGCCGAGGATCTTGACCTTGCCCCGGTAGTGCCGGTCGTGGCGGAAGACGTACCGCCCGTCGTCGACGCCCCGGCCGGTCTGGAGCAGGGCCGCCTGGCGGACGTCCTTCTCGGTGTAGCCGCCGTCGACCCCGACCGAGTACAGCTCCAGGTTCTCCCGGGCCAGGTTCTCGTTGACCGCGTCGGCCCGGGAGTCGTTCTGGTTGAGGTAGAGCAGCAGTGCCGGATGCTTGTTCGCCGCGACCAGCATCTCCGGGTAGCTGCCCATGGCGTGCTCGCGGATCACGTCCCGGTCGAACGAGTTCCGGTACGCCCCACCACCGTCGAAGTCCGCCGCGACGTGCAGGAAGTCGTTCCAGAAGTCGACCATCACCTCGTAGAGCTGCCGTTCCGACCAGATCTGCCGGGCCAGCGTGCCGTCGACCATCTCCTTCTCCGGCTGTGCCCCCCGCTCGTCGAGCTGCTCCCGCTGGTCGCGTAGCTGCCGGCTGGTCAGCTTGAGGGTGGGCAGCTCGGCGAGCTTCAGCTCGGCGGCGCTCGGCGCGATCTTCTCCGGGTCGAGCTGCTGGCGCACCCAGGCGTCGATGCCCATCCGTCTGATGTCGGCGAGCACCTTCGGGGTGGCCCCGAAGGTGGCCCGGCTGGCCAGGTGCCGGACCGGGTCCTTGGCCAGCACGGTCCGCACCGTCACCGGGGTCCGCGCCGCCGCGTCGGCCGGGCCGGAGAAGGTACGGCCACCGCTGGGCGAGTTCCTCTTCAGCGCCGCACCGGCCCGGGAGCCCATGTAGCTCTCGTTCTGCTCGGTGTAGGTGCGTACCGTGCTCGGCTGCTGGCCGCCGGGGCGGGCCGGCGTGCCGTCGGTGGCGGTGGCACCGGTGGCGTCCCCGGCGGCATCGGTGCCGAACAGGTCCCGCACCCGGGGGCTCATCGCCAGCGCCGCGCCACCGGCCACCACGGCGGCGGTCCCGCCCAGCGCGACCAGGGCACGTCGCCGGCCGGCCCGGGCCCGGTCGTCGTCACGGTCGTCGTCCAGGATGGGCAGTCCGCTGCCGGCCGGCTGGTGGAACGCCTGCCGGCTGAGGCCCTCGGGGCCGACCCACCGGGGGCCACGGGCGGCACCGGCCGGCGGGTACCCCTGGTCGTCGCGCGGTCGACGCGGTGGCACATTCTGGTCGGCCATGCACCAATCCCGCTTTCTTCGATGCGCCGTACGCTGCGACCGGGCGGGGCGGAGGGTGCGGCGGCTGTTGCCGGAGGAGCTGCCCCGGGAAGGTAGCCAAGCGGTGGGTGGCCTTCAAGGCTGCGCGCGACGGCTGGAACGGGCACTTAAGGTGCTGCTCAGCAGCCCGGCCGGCCGGATGGTCGCGCCCCGGGCGGCAGCCGGCGTCCCCAGCAGGGACGACGTGTCCCGGCCACGACCCCGCCGTGCCCGTTCGGTGGTACGTGCCGGGAAGGCACGACGTTCACCGGCACAGCGAAACTTAAGGCACCGGTAACCCCGCGCTGAGGTCTCGCCCCGCGCCCCCGCGGTCCGGTTTCGGACGGCCCGTCCCGTCGAAACGGACAGTCGCCCCGCCGCAGCGGACAGCCCGTTCCGCCGCCGGTCCGGGGAGGCGAAAGTAGCAGCAGCAGGAGGGCGTGACCCGCTGCCGGAGCGGGTAAGCCGCCGAACCGCTGAAGCCGTGAGGGGAAGGCACCTGCCATGCTCAGCAAAGAGGATCAGCGCAGATTCGACCAGATCACCCGGCACCTCCGGGAGAGCGATCCGAGGTTCTTCGCCCGACTCGACCATCGGATTCGGGCCCGACGCGGACGCTTGCTGTTGCTGCTGACCGTCGCCCTGTGGGCGGCGCTGCCCGCGATGACCGTCCTGGCCGGGCGGACAGCGGGTGCCATGTGCCTGATGGTCCTGACGGCCAACACCGGCCTCATGTGGCACTTCCGGCACCGTTGGCGCTGGCGCTGACCCCGCCGTTTCCGGCAGCCTCCCTTACCGACCCACCGCCCGCACCGGGCCGAGGTCCGGTGCGGGCGCAGGTCCGGTGCGGGCGCAGGCCCGGTGCGGGCGCAGGCCCGGTGCGGGCGCAGGTCCGACGCTTGGTCGGGAGGCCGGTCAGCCGGGTTCGAGGGCCTGGTAGGCCCGGCGCAGGCGTTCCAGCAGGCCCGGACCGCCGATCGCCGGTGCGGGTGCGCCGAGCTGGCGCAGCAGCAGTTCCGGTCCGGTGGCCAGCACCGCCGGTCGGTCCGGCAACGGCACCGGCGGCAGCCAGAACCGGTCCACCGCCGCGCTCAGTGGCACGTCGGGCAGGTCGGCGAGCACCCGGGCCGCTCCGACCGGAGCAGCGTCCGGCCCGCCCGGGCCGGTCGCCGCCCGGTCCACCATCGACGGTACGGGGTCCGCCACCGACGATCCGCCCGATGACGTACCGGCGGGATCGGACGTACCGGCGGGGTCGAACGTACCGACAGCCCCGGCGGGATCGGACGATCCGACGGTCCCGGCGGGGTCGGACGGCCCGGCGGTCCCGGCCGGAGCCGGCAGTCCGGCGGCACCGGCGCGGAGCTTTCGGAGCCGGGCCAGCAGTTCGTCCCGGCTCCGGCCCCGCCAGTGCAGCAATGCGAACGGATCGGCGTCGAACGCCTCGGCGAGCAGGTAGAACGTCGCGGCGAGGTGCTTGCACGGCACCGCGAAGTCGGGGCAGCCGCAGTACTGGGTCAGCTCCCCCACCGAGGCGGGGAACAGGGGTGCCCCGGCGGCGGCGAACACCTCCTCCAGCTCGGCCGGCAGGTCACCGGCGAGCAGGCGGGCGCTGAAGAACGCCTGCCCGGCCAGCTCCCGCTCCACCCGCTCCCAGAGCGGGCCGGGGAAGGGTGGCAGGGTGATGACCACCGGGTACGGTGCGGGGCGGGAACCCTGCACGCTCGCCTCGACCCGCCCGGGCGACACCACCAGCCGGCGGACCTGACCACGACGGGCGTACGCCCGGCCCCGGGTGAGTCGGGTGCCGAGCGCGAACGACTCCAACACCTCCAGGAAGCGCCGGGACCACCAGGAGACCCCGATGGCTCCCCGGGTGCTGCGCGCCCGCAACCCGTCGTCGACCCGTAGCGGCGGGCCGAAGTCGGCGAACGTGCCACCCGCCCCGGGACCAGCCGGGCCGGGGCCGTCGGCGGGGGCTCCGGCCCGCCGGGCGGTCATTCGACCACCGCCCCGGCGTCCAGCGCGAACAGCTCCCGCAGCTGCCCGGTGGACAGCTCGGTGACCCACTGTTCGCCGCTGCCCACCACGGACGCGGCCAGGCTCCGCTTGTCGGCGATCATCGCGGCCACCCGTTCCTCCACCGTGCCGGCGCAGACGAACTTGCGGACCTGCACCCGTCGTCGCTGGCCGATCCGGAACGCCCGGTCGGTGGCCTGGTCCTCGACCGCCGGATTCCACCACCGGTCGACGTGCACCACGTGGTTGGCCGCGGTCAGGGTGAGCCCGGTGCCACCGGCCTTGAGGGAGAGCACGAACAGGGCCGGACCGTCCGGTGACTGGAACCGGGTGACCAGGTCGTCCCGGTCGGCCTTGCCGACCCCGCCGTGCAGGTAGAGCACCTCCCGACCGAAGCGGGCCGACAGGTGGCCGCGCAGCAGCGCGCCGAACTCGGCGTACTGGGTGAACAGCAGGGCCTTCTCGTCGGCCGCGAGCACCTCGTCGACGATCTCCTCCAACCGTTGCAGCTTGCCGGAGCGGCCGGCCAGCGGCGAGCCGTCCCGCAGCAGCTGGGCGGGGTGGTTGCAGACCTGTTTGAGCCGGGTCATGGTGGCCAGCACCAGGCCCCGGCGTTCCATCCCCGTGCTGGACTCGATCTTCGCCAGCATCTCGTCGACGACCGCCCGGTAGAGCGAGGCCTGCTCGGCGGTCAGGTTGCAGAGCACCTCCATCTCCAGTTTCTCGGGCAGGTCGGAGATGATCGAGGCGTCGGTCTTGAGGCGGCGCAGCACGAACGGACCGGTGATCCGACGTAGCCGGGCGGCGGTCTCGGCGTCGCCGTGCCGTTCGATCGGCACCGCGTACGACTGGCGGAAACTGCTCGCCGGGCCGAGCAGACCGGGATTGGCGAACTGCATGATCGACCAGAGGTCGGCCAGCCGGTTCTCGACCGGGGTGCCGGTGACCGCGACCCGGTGCCGGGCGGGCAACGACCGGATCGCCTCGGCCTGCCGGCTGGCCGCGTTCTTGATCGCCTGGGCCTCGTCGACCACCACCCGGTGCCAGCCGACCGAAGCCAGCGCGACGGCGTCCCGGGCGGCCACCGCGTAGGTGGTGAGCACCAGGTCGGCGGCGTGCACCGCGGTCTCGAACTCCGCGCCCCGCGCCCGGTCCGCGCCGTGGTGCACGTGGACGCGCAGTCCGGGGGTGAACCGGGCCGCCTCCCGCTGCCAGTTGCCGACCAGCGACATCGGACAGACCAGCAGGGTCGGTCCGGCGTCCGGTCGGTCCCCGGCGAGCAGGGCGAGCAGTTGCACGGTCTTGCCCAGGCCCATGTCGTCGGCGAGCACCCCGCCGAGCCCGAGCGACTGGAGGAAGGCGAGCCAGGCCAACCCGCGCCGCTGGTACGGCCGCAGGGTGCCCCGGAAGGCGGCCGGCGGGTCCAGCGGGGCGAGCCGCCGTTCGGCCTGCCCGGCCAGCAGGTCGCCGAGCGGGCCGTCGGCGGTCACCGCCAGCACCGGTAGCGCGTCCGGCCGGTCCGACCCGGCCAACCCCAGCTTGAGCAGGTCGGCGACGGTCAGTTCACCGGCGGAACGCAGCAACCGCAGGCCGGCGGCCAACCGCTTCGGGTCCAGCTCCACCCATCGGCCGCGCAACCGCACCAGCGGGGTCTTCAACGCGGCCAGTGCGGCCAGTTCGTCGGCGTCGATCGTCTCGTCCCCGAGCGCCACCTCCCAGCGGTAGTCGACCAGGGCGTCCAGCCCGAGCCCGGAGGCGGCGGCGACGGTGCCCGGGGCGGTCCGGCTGCGCGCCTGCAACCGGGTGCCGAGCCGCGCCGACGGCCGGTGCCACCAGGACGGCAACAGCACCCCGAAACCGGCGGCGTGCAGCACCGGTGCGCCGTCGCGCAGGAACCGGTGCGCCCCCTCGACGTCCAGTTCGAGCTGCTCCGGGGCGGGGGTACGCAGCGCCTCGTCCAGCTCCGGCCAGAGTCGCCCGGCCCGGCCCAGCTCGGCCAGCAGGGTCTCCTGCGGGTCGTCCCCCCGGCCGGCGAGCGCCGGCAGCCGCTCCGGTGTCCGCCAGACGTCCCCGGCGGCGACGTGCAGGCCCGGCTCGTCGGCGGCCTGGAGACCGAACTCGATCCGCCAGCGTCCCCCCTGACCGACGACGTCCGACGGGTCGGCCGGCACCACGGTCAGGGTGTCGACGATCTCGTCGTCGGCCGGCTCGACCAGCCGGAAACTGGCCCGGACCGGGCCGCCGACGGCATCGCGCTGCCAGGCGTCCAGCTCGGTGCGGAGGAGGGCCAGCGCGGTCGACCCGGCGGTGAACCGGCGGTGCGGGCCGGTGAGCGCCGCCAGCCAACCGGCGGTCACGTCGTCGCGCCGACCGCCCCCGACCAGGTCGGTGCCGCCCAGAGCCCGCCGGGCGGCGGCGTCGGTGAGCAGGTCCAGCGCGTCGGCCACCAGCTCACCGGCCCCGGTGCCCGGTGCGGCGGTCCGACCCGGCACCGCCCCGACCGCGGCGGAGCCGGACGGCACACCCGCCCGGCCCGGGCCGGAACGGGAGCGGACCGTGGACAGCGGGACGTCGCTGGCGGCCCGGACCGCCGGGGGCAGGGCGAGGGTCAGGGACCGGACCCAGGCGGCGTCCGCGCCGGTGAGCAGGGGCCGCCACACCGCCCACCCGACCGCCTCCCCGGCGGACCCCGACCGGCCGGTCGCCGCCGGTGACGGGGGTGCCTCCCCCGGGGCACGAGCAGAACGCCCCGACCGGCCGGTCGCCGCCGGTGACGGGGATGCCTCCCCCGGGGGACGGTCGGCCACCCCGGGCAGCAGCCGGCCCCGGGCCACCAGGTCGACCGCGAGATCGGCCACCCGGGCGAGGTGACGCAGGCCCGCCCCGACCACGGCGTCCAGCCCGTCGAGGTCACCCAGCAGGGCAAGTGCGTCGTCCGGGGCGTACCGGAGGGCGGGGGTCCGCCAACCGGCGAGGGTGACCGGGCCGTGGGCCGGTTCCCCGACGGCGGTCGGGACCAGCTCCGGGGAGTGCAACGGCGCCCCGGCCCGGGTGGGCAGGGTGAGCAGCACGGTGCCGGCCGGACGGTCGCCGAGCAGCGCGCCGAGCATGCCCGGTCCGGCGGCGAAGGGGTGGGGGCGCTCACGGGGTGCCCGGCCGGGGCGGCGCGGCACCTGCGTCGGCCGGGTGGAATCCTCCGCCCAGATCGCCAGACCGGCCCCGACCAGCCACGATCCGTGGACGACCAGCACTGTCTTCTCCCTCGTCGTCGACACCGGGGGCCAGGATAGGCGGCGGCGACCGGTCTCCGCCGCACACCGTGACGGACCGGCCCGGGGGTGATCGACGGCTCAGGGCGACGAACGGCTCGGGGCGGCCGGCGGCTCGGGGCGGCCGACGGCTCGGGGCGGCCGACGGCTCGGGGCGGTCGACGGTTCGGGGCGACCGACGGCTCAGGGCGGCCGACGGTTCGGGGCGACCGACGACCCGGGTGGCCGGCGGTTCGGGTGGGCAACCGGCTCCAGGTGGTCGGCCCGGTGCGTTCCGGAGCGGGGTGTCGGGTCAGATCGCGCCGGTGCTCCCGTCGGTCAGCTCGCGGAGGATGTCGGCGTGCCCGGCGTGCCGGGCGGTCTCCTCGATCATGTGCACCATGATCCAGCGCAGCGACACCTCACCGAGCTGCGGGTGGGCGACCACATGGTCCAGCGGGAACCGGGCGGCCAGCGCCCGGGAGCGGGCGCAGGCCTGCTCGTAGGCGTCGGCGAGCGCGTCGAGCGTCTCCCCCGGCGGCACGGTGAAGCTGGCCGCCGCGTCCTCCTCGGTGGTCGGGAAGACGTCACCGGGGGTCGGGTCGAGCAGGAACGGGAACCAGTTCCGTTCGACCAGGGTGAGGTGCCGCAGGAGGCCGGCCAGGGTGGTCGCCGACGGCACCAGTCGGCGGGACGCCTCGGCGTCGGTCAGCCCCCGCGCCTTGCGCAGCACCGCCGCGCGGTGGAAGTCGAGAAACGCGTCGAGCACGGCCCGTTCGTCCCCGGTCCGGGCGAGCACCGGGCCGAGCGTCGGGTCGATGTGAATCTCCGTCATCGCCGTACGATAGTCGCGCCCACCGGTGCCCGCTGTCCCGGCAAACCCTGCGGCCCGGCGGTCGGCTTGGCAGGATGGGCGCATGGCTTCGACGGTACGGATTCCCCTGGCGGACGGCCCGGCTGACGGTGAGACGGTCGACGTCGAGCTGGACAGCAACGAGCGTCCCCCGCTGACCCATCACCACCTCGGCCCGCAGGGGCTGGTCGACGCCCAGATCTACGAACTGGAGTCGGCGGGCGACCAGTGGCGCTACCGGTGGCGCGGCCCGGCGGTCTGACCCGCTGCGCTTGCGCCACCGGGCGCGTCCGCGCCGTCAGAGAGCCCGTCCGGGCCAGCGCACACCGGTCCCTTCCGCGCCGCCCACACCGGCTGGTGTTTCCGCGCCACCCAGACCGGCTGGTGTTTCCGCGCCGCCCACACCGGCTGGTGTTCCCGCGTCGTCAGACGGCCGTCCGGGCCAGCGAGCGGGAGCGCAGGCCCTCCAGCACGGCCCGGGTGACCTGCGAGGTACCCCGGGCCTGCTCGCACACCTCGGCGACCCGCTGGGCGGTGGCCTCGCGGCGGAAGTCCCGCTCGTCCCAGAGCCGGTCGACCTCTGCCAGCAGCGGACCCTCCACCTCGCGTTCCACCCCGCGCAGCGCCGGCACACCGAGCCGCTGGGCCAGGTCGAAGACCTTTCCCGCGTACGGCAGGGGCAGGAACGGGGTGCCGACCATCGCCGCGAAGATCAGGAAGTGCAGCCGCATCCCGACGGCCAGGTCGAAGTGCCTCATCAGTCCGAGCACCTGCCGGGGCGAGTAGTCACCGTGCAGGATCCGCCCCCGGTCGGCGGCCACCATGTGTGACAGCACCCCGTGCGAGTGCCGGATGTCGTCCCGCTCCATCGGGACGAAGAGCACGTGCGCGTCGATCCGCTGCACCAGGAAGTCGCCGATCTGGGCCAGCAACCGGTGGTACCCGTCGACGTCGAGCCGCTCGGCCGCCCGCCCCGGCTCACGGACGCTCAGCCCGACCAGGCGTCTGCCGGCGGGCACCCCCTCCTCGCGCAGCAACCGGGCCGGGAAGTCCTCCGGCTCCAGCAGGAACGCCGGGTCGGCGGTGACGGTGATCGGGTTGAGCAGTCCGGCCTCCTCCAGCACCATCCGGGACTCCTGGTCCCGGACGGTCACCTCGGTCGCCCCGGCCAGGGTCTCCCGGACCATGCCGGTGTCCACCCCGTCGTTGAGCGGCCCCACACCCACCGCGTACGTCAGCAGGGGCAGCCCCCGTTCCTGGGCGACCCGGACGACCCGCAGGTAGCGGCGGGCCTCCTTGTCGTACAGGATGCCGCCGCCGCCGAGGATGAGCAGGTCGAGCTGGCCGAGCACCTCGGCCGAGTCGACCCGGCTGACGCCCTCCCAGGGCACCGCCTCCACGTCCGGATGGGCCAGCGCGGTGTGCGCCGGATTGCGGGAGAACACGATGATCCGGGCGTTCGGCTCCTGCTCACGCAGGTCGGCGAGGAGCCCGGTGAGGATCGCCTCGTCACCCAGGTTCCGACCGCCGTACGAGCCGAGCACACCGATGGTCAAGCCGGTGGGACCTCTCATCCGTCACTCCTCCCCAGAACCGTCCCGCCCGCATTCCCTCCCAACCCCGACCCATGCCCACCCGACCCCCACTCCCCCGCCCGGCGCTCCGGCCCGGTGATCGAGAGGTTCACGTCACGCTGCTCAGTGTCCGGGGCGTAAACCTCTTTGTGCGCGTGCTGCCCCGGGGGGAGGGAGGGGCGGGGGTAATCCGTTTGTCTGGTTTCCCGGGGGCGGTCATGGTGGGGGGATGGATGGCACGGGCGGGGGCAGGATCGGGTGGGCCGAGTTGCCCGGGTCGGTCCGGCTGGCGGTGGAGCAGATCATCGGCGACCGGGTGGTCGAGGCGCGTTCCCAACCCGGCGGGTACTCCCCCGGCACCGCCGACCGGGTGAGAACGGCCGGCGGGCGGCGCGCGTTCGTCAAGGCGGTCAGTCCGGCGTTGAACCCGCAAACGCCCCGGATGCACCGGGCCGAGGCCCGGCACACCGCCGCGTTGCCCGGGTCCGCGCCGACGCCCCGGCTGCTCGGCTGGCACGACGACGGCGAGTGGGTGGCGTTGGTGCTCACCGACGTGGACGGCCGGCACCCGCACACGCCCTGGCGGGCCGCCGAACTCGACGCGGTGCTCCGCGCGCTGGACACCCTGGCCGGCGCGCTCACCCCGAACCCGGTGTCGGACGTACCCACCGCCGCCGAGCGGCTGGCCCACGACTTCGCCGGCTGGCGGCGGATCGCCGCCGACCCACCGCCCCGACTCGACCCGTGGGCCGCCGCGCACCTGGCCGAACTGTGCGCGGCAGCCGACCGGGGACTGGCCGCGCTGACCGGCGACACCCTGTGTCACCTCGATGTCCGGGCCGACAACCTGCTGATCGGCCCGGACGGGTCGGTCACCGTGGTGGACTGGCCGTGGGCCTGCCGGGGTCCGGCCTGGTTGGACAGCGCACTGCTGCTGGTCAACGTGCGGCTGCACGGTGGGCACGACACCGAGGCCCTGGTACGCGGGCTGCCGCTCACCGCCGACGTCGACCCTGCCGTGCTGACCGGCTTCTATGCGGGACTGGCCGGCTTCTTCACCGACAGTGCCCGCCAGCCGCCCCCGCCGGGCATCCCCACCGTCCGCCGCTTCCAACAGGCCCAGGCGGACGCCCTCCTCCCCTGGCTCGCCCACCGCCTGGCATCCCCACCGCCACCCCGGTGACCGACCCACCCCTACCCCTCACCGTGGCCCTCGCCGACACCCCGGTGATCCAGAGATTCGCGTCAACCACCACCGTCAGGTTGACGCGAACCTCGAGCACGCCGAAGGGGTGGGGCTCGGCGACCCGGTCCTTGAGCAGGTAACCGACCCTCTTGAGCACGCCCGAAGGGGTGGGGTCAGTGGAGTTGGTGGGTCAGGAAGGGGAGGACCAGGTGGGGGAGGAGGGGGGTGGTGGGGATCTCCTGGTGGGTCTGGCCGGGGAGGACCGCCAGACGGGAGAGGGAGCGGGTGGTGCCGTCCCCGCCCGGGGCACGGTGGCCGCCGCCGAGCAGCCGGTAGAACTCGGCCATGTGGGCGACCCGGATCGCGTCGGCGTCGGCGAAGACCAGCAGGACCGGCACGGCGAGGGCGGCCACCTCCGGCGACCAGTCGTACTCGCGGCGCAGCAGGGCACCGGTCTTGGCCCACAGCGTCGGCCAGTCCTGCGGCCGGGGGGCGATCCGTTCGTAGAGCTGGTGCGGGGGCGTGCCGCGCATCTGCTCACCGGTCCGCTCGTCCTGGTCGGCCATCGCGGCCAGCACCTCGGGGTACCAGCCCTGCCGCTTACACGGGGTGGAGACCAGCACCAGTCGGCGCACCAGGTCCGGATGCTGGATCGCGGTACGCAGCGCCACCCCGCCGCCGAGGGAGTAGCCCAGCACCTCCGCCCCGGGCAGGTCGAGGTGCCGCAGCAGCGCGGCGACGTCGTCGGCCATCGACTCGTAGCGCAGCGGCCGGTCCACGTCGGCGGTCCGGCCGTGGCCCTGGAGGTCCACCGCGATCACCCGGCGACGCTGTGCCAACGCCGGCAGGACCGGGGCGAACATCTCCACCGCGCCGTACCCGCCGTGCAGCAGCACCAGCGGTGGGCCGTCGCCGTGCTCCTCGTACCAGAGCCGCAGCCCGTTGACGTCCGCGTAGCTCACCGGCGTCTCCCCCGACCTGCTCCGACGGGCCGGCAGGGGACGCCCCGACGGTGCCCCCCGGACCTCCGGCGGCAACGGCGGCGCTGCTCCCGGCGGCCGATGGTGGCCTCCGGATCCGGTGCCGATGATGTGGTGGTGGGCGCGGCAGGTTTCGAACCTGCGACCCCTCGCTTGTAAGGCGAGTGCTCTCCCACTGAGCTACGCGCCCGGAACGCCCGTACGAGCGGGCCGGAGGCTGGCAAGCCTACCTGCCGGCCCCCGACCCGTCGCAACGGTGTGCCCGGTGACCGGTCAGGCGGCGACCGTGTCGGCGAGGGCCTTGCGCCAGCCCTGCTGGTCACGCGCCTCACCCGGCATGTTCATCTCGGCGAACCGGACGACGCCGGTCTTGTCGATGACGAAGGTGCCCCGGTTGGCGATGCCGGCGAGGTCGTTGAAGACGCCGTACGCCTGGGCGACCGCCCCGTGTGGCCAGAAGTCGGACAGCAGCGGGAACTGGTAGCCCTCCTTCTCGGCCCAGATCTTGTGGGCGTAGACCGAGTCGACGCTGACGGTGAGCACCTGCACGTCGTCGTTGACGTAGTCGTTGAGGTTGTCCCGCACCTCGCACAGTTCACCCTGGCAGATGCCGGTGAAGGCGAGCGGGTAGAAGACCAGCAGCACGGTGCGGTCGCCCCGGTAGTCCGAGAGCCGTACCTCCTGGTTGTTCTGGTCCTTCAGCAGGAAGTCGGGTGCCTCGGCACCAACCTCGATCGGCATGCGAACTCCTCGGGTCGAGTCTGGGGATGGTTTCAGCCTCCCACGCCCGGCGGTGGTCCCCGCCGGTGCGGGACTGCTCAGTGGGCCGCGGCCCGGTGGGGCACCCTACTTCCGGCCCTTGGACCCGCGGCGCAGCACCAGCCGGGCGCCGCTCCAGTCCTTGCCGGCGTTGAGGGTCGAGGTCTGCTGGAGGCCGGCGGTCTGCGCCGACTCGGCCACCTCGCTCGGCTCGACGTGGCCGTCGCGGCCGGCCTTCGGCGTCAACAGCCACACGACTCCCGCGTCGGCCAGCGGGCCGAGGGCGTCGACGAGGAGCTCAAAGAGGTCACCGTCGCCGTCGCGGTACCAGACGAGCACCGCGTCGACCACCTCGTCGGTGTCCTCGTCGACCAGTTCTCCACAGCGGTCGGTCAGGGCGTCCCGGAGATCCTGGTCGACGTCCTCGTCGTACCCCATCTCCATGACGACCATCCCCGGTTCGATCCCGAACCGGTCCGCCAGGAGACGAACCCCGTCGGCGGCCTGACCAGCGGTCGCGCTCACTGTCGCGTGCCTCCTCATCTCGTCCCTGCCCGGTGGCGTCGCGGCGACGCCGTCAGGCAGAGTCCACACAGTTGTGGTCCGTCGCGCAAGTGGCGCACCGGGTGGAACGGAATTTACCGTGCCAGCAGCGTACGGGCACCCTGGGTAATGGCATCCTCGGAGACCAGCACGTGGCGGGCAGCCGGACCTAATGGTACAAACGAGTCGACTGCCGCCACCCGCCGCGCCGCCCCCACGTAACCGGCGTCGACCAGCGTGGCGAGGATCCCCTCACCCACCCCGCCGGATCGCCGCGTCTCGTCGACCACCAGCACCCGGCCCGTGGCGGACGCCTCCCGGATCAGGTCGGCCACCGGCAGCGGGGCCAACCACCGCAGGTCCACCACCCGGCTGCCGATCCCCTCGTCGGCCAGCGTCGACGCCGCCCGCAACGACATCCGTACCCCGTTACCGAAGGTGACGATGGTGATGTCCTCGGCCGAGCCGACGCCGTACACCCTGGCCCGCCCGATCGGCACGTGACCGGCCGCCCAGGCGCCCGGTTCGGCGTACGACCCCATCCACTCACCGTCACCCGGCTCGTACAGGTCCCGGGTGTGGTAGAGCGCGATCGGCTCCAGGAACACCGAGACCGTGCCGTCCACCACGGCGGCGGCCAGGCAGGTCCGCAGCAGCGGTGCGGCGTCGTCGGGCCGCGCCGGCACCGCGACCACCAGACCCGGCACGTCCCGCAGTACGGCCACCGAGTTGTCGTTGTGGAAGTGCCCGCCGAACCCCTCCTGGTACGCCAGTCCCGGCACCCGCACCACCATCGGGTTGCGGAACGCCCCCTGCGAGAAGAACTGCATGGTGGCCGCCTCGCCCCGCAACTGGTCCTCCGCGTTGTGCAGGTACGCCAGGTACTGGATCTCCGGCACCGGCAGCATCCCGGCCAGCCCCGCGCCGAGTCCCAGCCCCAGCACCGACGTCTCGTCGAGCAGGGTGTCGAAGACCCGGGCCGCGCCGAACCTCTCCCGCAGCCCCTTGGTCACCCCGTACACCCCGCCCTTGGCGGCGACGTCCTCCCCGAAGACGGCCAGCTCGGGGTGGCTGAGCATCCCGTCGGCGAGCGCGGCGTTGATGCTCTGCGCCAGGGTCAGCGGCCCGGCCAGCTCCGGGGGCTTGCCCCCGAACGCCTCCGTCCGGTCGGCCGCGTCCGGCCCGGCGGCCCGTTGCGCCGCCCGCGCCACGACGGTGGCGACCCGCAGCGGCCGGCGGGGCGACAGCGGGGCCACCACCTCGGCCGGGGTGGCCAGCTTCGGCTCGTCGAGCACCTCCTCGGCGGTACGGCGTACCTGCCAGCCCCGCTCGTCGTAGCGGGCCAGCAGCTCCTCACCGGTGGCCACCCCCGCCTCGACGAGCAGCCGGGCGGTGGCCAGCACCGGGTCGCGCGCCTCGTCGGCGGCGATCTCGGCGGTGCTGCGGTACGCCCGCTCGGCGTCCGCACCGGCATGCCCCAGCAGCCGCACCGTCCGCAGGTGCAGCACCGCCGGACGACGGTGCCGCCGCACCCAGCCGGCGGCCTCGGCGGCCACCGCGTACGCGGCCACCGGGTCGGTGCCGTCGACGGTGAAGTAGCGCACCCCCGGTCGGGCACGCAGGGTGCGTTCCACCCAGCCGTCGGGCGACCGGACGCTGATGCCGAGGCCGTTGTCCTCGCAGACGAAGAGCACCGGGATCCGCAGGCCGGTGTGGTCGTACCAGCCGGCGGTGTTGAACGCGGCGGTGGCGCTGGCGTGGTTGACCGAGGCGTCGCCGAACGAGCAGACCACGATGGCGTCCCGGGGCCACGGCGAGCGTGGCGGACCGGCGGGATCGTCGCGCCGGCCGGCGGTGTCGATCCGGCGCAGGCGTTCCACGGCCAGCCCCAGCCCGACCGCCCGGGGCAGGTGCGAGGCGATGGTGGAGGTGGTCGGCACCACGGCCAGGTCGGCCCGGCCGAAGACCTTGTGCCGGCCGCCGGCGATCGGATCCCGGGCCGAGGCGACCATGCCGCTCAGCACGTCCCGGGCCGCTTCGGCGTACGCCTCCTCCCACGCGTCCCGGTCCCCCGGTGGCCGCTCGTCCAGGCCGGTCGCCCGTGCCGGGACCGGCCCGTCAGCCGGTGCCGACGGCACCCCGGCCACCGTCAGCCGCTCGGCGGCACCGGCCGGAGTGACCTGCCCGGGGTCGGTGGGGGCGGGGTCCGCCCCGGCGGGGTCCGCCCCGGCGGGCACCGGGCCGGCGGGCACCGGGCCGGCAGCGGCGGGGGTGGGCTGGTGGCGGGGTACCGGTTCGGCGGTGCCGTCGGTACCCACCCGGTAGGTGACCGGACCGGCCAGGGGCGGCGGCCCGGCCTCGTCGCCGGGGGCGCCCGGCACGTCGGCCGGCGTGACACGCGGGTCGCCGGGGACGGCGGGCTCCCGGTCGGCTCCCGGCGGCGGGGTGCCGCCGTCGCCGGTGGTGCCGCCGTCGCGGGCGGGCGCGGGTCCGGCCGACACCGCGCCGTCGGAGGCCTGACCGGCCGCCGCGCCGTCGGAGAGTTGCCCGTCCGTCGCGCCGTCGGACGGGAGTCCCGTCGCCGCGGTGCCGTCGGACGGGAGTCCCGCCGGACCGGCGGAGGGGTGCCCGGTCGCCGCCGGACCGGCGGAGGGGTGCCCGGTCGCCGCCGGACCGGCGGAGGGGTGCCCGGTCGCCGCCGGACCGGCGTCGGTGTCCCGGTCCGGGTCGCCGTCGGCCGGGGTTCCCCCATCGGGGAAGCTCCCGGCCGCCTGGGCGGCGCGCAGGCAGTAGAACGCTCCGGAGCGGTAGTGCAGCAGGGCGGGATCGGTGGGCCGCAGGGCGGCGGCGACCGCCGCGTTGGCCTCGTGCCCGGCCGAGCCGATGGTGTAGAAGCCCTCGTCGAAGCTCCGCAGCCAGCGGCCGGCCAGGTCGAGCTGACGGCTGGTCACCTGCGCGTCGAAGAGGGCGAGCAGCTGTCGCCCGGTCAGCGCCGCACCGGGGCGTACCGGTTGCGCCGGGTCGCACCGCCGCTCGGGCTCGGGCAGCGCGCCCAGGGTCTCCCGGAACCGGTCGTCGAGATCTTGCGGGGTGGTCACGCGATCAGCATTACCGACGGAGGCCACGGTCGCCCACTCAGACACGACCGACCGGGGTGACTCGGTCCGCGTACCCCCGCCGCCGGCCGCTGTTCGGCTGCCGGAGACGACGACGGCCTCCGACGGCCACCTGACGGTCACCGTGGGTCGCGACGCTGCCGGGGTCAGGAACGAAGCGGACCCTGGGAGGTTCCCGTGGCACTGTCCCGACGTACCGTCCTGCTCTCCGGTGCGGCCCTCGGCGCGGCCGGTGCGACCGCCGGCCTGCCGACACCCGCCGACGCCGGTGGACGCCCGGCCCGCCCGGTGGGCACCGCCAGCCACCGGCCGCTGGTCTGGCCGTTCACCCTGGGGGTGGCCTCCGGCGACCCCGACCACCAGGGGATGGTGCTGTGGACCCGGCTGGCTCCGCGACCGCTGGCCGAGGACGGGTTGGGCGGCATGCCCGCCCGGTCGGTCGAGGTGCAGTGGGAGGTGGCCGCCGACGAGCTGTTCCGGCACGTCGTCCAGCGGGGTACGCAGACCGCGCGGCCCGAGTCGGCGCACAGCGTGCACGTCGAGCTGACCGGGTTGCTGCCGGGACGGGAGTACTTCTACCGGTTCCGGGCCGAGGGCCACCTCTCCCCGACCGCGCGGACCCGTACCGCGCCCGATCCGGCCGCCCTGCCCGCCGCGCTGGCCATGGGCTTCGTCTCCTGCTCCCACTACGAGCAGGGGTACTTCACCGCGTACCGGCGGTTGGCCGAGAGCGCGCCGGAGCTGATCCTGCACCTCGGCGACTATCAGTACGAGTACGCCCGGGAGTACGGCCCCGACCGGCCACGCGGGCACGAGGGGCCGGAGACCCGGACGCTGGCCGACTACCGGCAGCGGCACGCCCAGTACAAGACCGACCCGGATCTCCAGGCGGCGCACGCGGTGGCCCCCTGGGCGGTGGTCTTCGACGACCACGAGGTGGAGAACAACTGGGCCGGCGCGGTGCCGGAGGAGCCGGATCCGGACTTCCTGGCCCGCCGGGCCGCCGCCTTCCAGGCGTACCACGAGAACATGCCGTTGCGGCGGACCTCGGTGCCGCGCGGTCCGGACATCGCGCTGTACCGGCGGCTGCGCTGGGGTCGGCTGGCCACCTTCCACCTGCTCGACACCCGGCAGTACCGGGACGACCAGGCGTGCGGGGACGGCTACCGGGACTGCCCGGCGGCGGCCGACCCGGGCCGCACCCTCACCGGGTCCGCGCAGGAGGCGTGGCTGCTGGACGGGTTCCGCCGGTCCGACTCCCGCTGGGACCTCCTCGCCCAGCAGGTGTTCTTCGCCGCCCGGGACCGCGACCCCGGGCCGACCAGGTTGACCAGCATGGACGCCTGGGACGGCTACCTGGCCTCCCGGGACCGGATCACCCGGGGCTGGGTGGCGGCCGGGGTGCGCAACCCGGTGGTGCTCACCGGCGACGTGCACGCGCACTGGGCCGCCGACCTGAAGCTGGACTACACCGACCCGGGGGCGCGGACGGTCGGCACCGAGCTGGTCTGTTCGTCGGTCACCTCGGGCGGGGACGGGTTCGACTCGGCCAGCGGCTCGCACCCCTGGCTGCGCACCAACCCGCACCTGCGGTTCCAGAACGACCTGCGCGGCTTCGTCCGGACCACGATCACCCCGGCCCAGCTCAGCGCGGACTTCATGGTGCTGCCGTACGTGAGCCGGCCGGGCGCCCCGGCGTACCCCCGGGCGTCGTTCGTGGTCGAGGACCGGGTGCCCGGCCTGCACCAGACGGACGACCGGCCGCCGACCGCGGCCCGCGCGCTGCCGCCGGGGGTGGACCGGGACCGGTACACCGTCGAGACGGAGACCGGGCTGCGCTGAGCGCCCCGACCGGGTCAGCCGGGGGGTGCGCCCCGACCGGGTCAGCCCGGGGATGCAGTCCGGCCGGGTCAGCCGGAGGGTGCGGCCCGGCCGGGTCAGCCGGGGGCGCGGCCCGGCCCGGTGGACCAGGGAGGCGGTCCGGCCGGGTCAGCCGGGGAGGAAGGAGAAGCGGACCTGGCGGGTCGGGTTGTCGCCGTTCGGGTCGACCAGGCAGACCGACTGCCAGGTGCCGAGCTGGAGCCGGCCGCCGAGCACCGGCAGCGTGGCGTACGGCGGGACGAAGGCGGGCAGCACGTGGTCCCGGCCGTGGCCGGGTGAGCCGTGCCGGTGCCGCCAGCGGTCGTCGGTGGGCAGCAGGTCGTCGAGCGCCCGCAGCAGGTCGTCGTCGGAGCCGGCGCCGGTCTCGATGATCGCCACCCCGGCGGTGGCGTGCGGCACGAAGACGTGCAGCAGCCCGTCGCCCTGCCCCGAGACGAACCGCTCGGCCTCGGTCGTGATGTCGGCGACGGTGGGACGGGAGCCGGTCCGGACGGTGATCACCTCACTGCGCATGGGCGCATTCTGCCGCACCGTGAAGTTACCGGCCGGTACCTGTGTTCAGCGTCGCCTCTGGGGGAGCAAGACGTGACGACGGGTGCCACCAGAGGGCAGGATGGCGCTAGAGACCTATCCCACACACAACCGAGGGAACGCCTGTGGCTACGGAACGCAAGCGCCCGGTGATCACCGCTGGTCTGCCGAGCCAGCTTCCGGACATCGACCCTGAAGAGACCGGCGAATGGGTCGAGTCGCTCGACGGTGTCATCGACGAGCGCGGAACCAAACGCGCCCGGTACGTCATGCTGAGCCTGCTGGAGCGGGCCCGTGAGCGGCAGGTTGGGGTTCCGTCCCTGACCACCACCGACTACATCAACACCATCGCCCCGGAGCAGGAACCCTGGTTCCCGGGTGACGAGCACATCGAGCGGCGGATCCGGGCGTACGTGCGGTGGAACGCGGCGATGCTGGTGCACCGGGCGCAGCGGCCGGAGATCGGCGTCGGCGGGCACATCTCCACCTTCGCCAGCTCCGCCTCCCTCTACGAGGTGGGCTTCAACCACTTCTTCCGGGGCAAGAACCACCCGGGTGGCGGCGACCACATCTTCTACCAGGGTCACGCCTCCCCCGGCATGTACGGGCGGGCGTTCCTGGAGGGCCGGCTCTCCGAGAACCAGCTCGACGGGTTCCGGCAGGAGCTGTCCCACCCGGGCGGCGGGCTGCCGTCGTACCCGCACCCGCGGCTGATGCCGGACTTCTGGGAGTTCCCCACGGTCTCCATGGGTCTGGGTCCGATGAACGCGATCTACCAGGCCCGGTTCAACCGCTACCTCCAGCACCGGGGCATCAAGGACACCTCCCAGCAGCACGTCTGGGCGTTCCTCGGCGACGGCGAGATGGACGAGGTGGAGTCGCTCGGCGCGATCGGCGTGGCCGCCCGCGAGGAGCTGGACAACCTCACCTTCGTGATCAACTGCAACCTCCAGCGGCTGGACGGCCCGGTCCGCGGCAACGGCAAGGTGATGCAGGAGCTGGAGGCGTTCTTCCGGGGCGCCGGCTGGAACGTGATCAAGGTGGTCTGGGGCCGGGAGTGGGATCCGCTGCTCGCCGCGGACACCGACGGCGCGCTGGTCAACCTGATGAACACCACCCCCGACGGCGACTACCAGACCTACAAGGCGGAGTCCGGGGCGTACGTCCGGGAGCACTTCTTCGGCCGGGACCAGCGGACCCGCAAGATGGTCGAGCACCTGTCCGACGACGAGATCTGGAACCTCAAGCGGGGCGGGCACGACTACCGCAAGCTCTACGCGGCCTACAAGGCGGCCACCGAGCACACCGGGCAGCCGACCGTCATCCTGGCCAAGACCATCAAGGGCTGGACGCTGGGCTCGCACTTCGAGGGCCGCAACGCCACGCACCAGATGAAGAAGCTGACGCTGGACGACCTGAAGCTGTTCCGCGACCGGCTCTACCTGGACATCCCGGACAAGGCGCTGGAGGAGAACCCGTACCTCCCGCCGTACTACACCCCGGGCGAGTCCTCGGACGAGCTGGCGTACCTGCGGGAGCGGCGGGAGCAGCTCGGCGGTTACCTGCCGTCCCGGCGGACCAGCCACAAGAAGCTGGCCATTCCGGGGTCGGAGCGGTTCGCCGACGTCAAGCGCGGCTCGGGCAAGCAGAAGGTGGCCACCACGATGGCCTTCGTCCGCCTGCTCAAGGACATCATGAAGGACAAGGAGTTCGGCAAGCGCTGGGTGCCGATCATCCCGGACGAGGCCCGCACCTTCGGCCTGGACTCGATCTTCCCGACCGCGAAGATCTACTCGCCGCACGGCCAGCGGTACACCTCGGTCGACCGGGACCTGTTCCTGTCGTACAAGGAGTCGACCACCGGGCAGATCCTGCACGAGGGGATCAACGAGGCCGGTTCGGTCGCCTCGTTCACCGCCGCCGGCACCTCGTACGCCACCCACGACGAGCCGATGATCCCGATGTACATCTTCTACTCGATGTTCGGGTTCCAGCGCACCGGTGACGGCTTCTGGGCGGCGGCCGACCAGATGGCCCGCGGCTTCGTCCTCGGCGCGACCGCCGGCCGTACCACGCTCAACGGCGAGGGCCTCCAGCACGAGGACGGCCACTCGCTGCTGCTGGCCGCGACCAACCCGGCGGTGGTCGCCTACGACGCGGCGTTCGGGTTCGAGCTGGCGCACATCGTGGAGCGCGGCCTGCACCGGATGTACGGCGAGGAGCAGGAGAACATCTTCTACTACCTCACCGTCTACAACGAGCCGATCCACCAGCCGGTGGAGCCGTCCGAGCTGGACGTCGAGGGGCTGCTCCGGGGCATCTACCGGTACGCCGGGGCTCCGCAGATCGACGGGGACGCGCCGAAGGCGAACATCCTGGCCTCCGGCACCGGCATGCAGTGGGCGCTCAAGGCCCAGCAGCTGCTCGCCCAGGACTGGGGGGTGGCCGCCGACGTCTGGTCGGTGACCTCCTGGACCGAGCTGCGCCGCGACGCGGTGCTCTGTGAGGAGCACAACCTGCTCAACCCGGGGGCGGAACAGCGGGTGCCGTACATCCAGGAGAAGCTGGCCGACGCCGACGGGCCGAAGGTCGCGGTCAGCGACTGGATGCGCGCGGTACCGGACCTGATCTCCCGCTGGGTACCGGGCGACTACACCTCGCTCGGCACCGACGGTTTCGGCATGTCGGACACCCGGCACGCACTGCGCCGGCACTTCCACGTCGACGCCGAGTCGGTGGCGGTCGCGACGTTGCGGCAGCTCGCCCTGCGCGGCGCGGTGCCGGCCACCGTACCGGCCGAGGCGGCCAAGAAGTACGCCATCGACGACGTCAACTCCGCCCCGGTCGGCGAGACCGGCGGCGACAGCTAGTTCCCCGGGTACGACGAGGGGCCCGGCGCGGTCGCGCCGGGCCCCTTCGTGTCCCCCACCCCTGCATGATCGTGCTCGAACCTGGTTGTAGGGGCATCCCGAAACTCCGAGGCCACTACAACCACGTTCGAGCGTGATCTTGACCGTGTCCGCAGGTGGTGCCGACGGAGTGTCGGGTCAGCCCACGGCGGCCAGGTCGGTCAGGCGGGCCAGTGAGTCCTCGAGGTCGGCACCGACCCGGCGCAGTCCGAGGCGCAGCAGGGCACCCTTGACCGGGCCGGCCGGCCAGCGGACCACGATCAGCCGGACGATCGTGCCGCCCTCCTCCTCGTCGGCGGTGAGCTGCACGTAGATCTCGGTGCGGGCCTCGGCGCGGGCGCCGGCCCCCCGGGCGCGTTCCCGCCAACCGATCAGGGTGGGCTCCTGGTAGGCGATCACCTCGGCCTCGTGCGCCGAGCCGCGCCCGGCCTGGACGAGTTGCCGGCGGCCGAAGCCCTCCCCCGAGAGCACCTCGGCGGCCCGGACCCCGGCCAGCCAGGCGGGCAACTGCTCGGCCCGCTGGACCACTTCCCAGACCGCTTCCACCGGTGCCGTCACGTGCGCACTGCGTTCGACGAGGATCATTCTGTTCTTCCCCCACTGAGGACAACCGCGATATTACGCACTCTAAGCGTCAAATCGGACTTACCGGGATGTGTTTGGCAAAGACACGCCGAAATCCCCGATACCCGCATTGCCTCGCACCTATGGCGCTCCCGGCCTCCGCGCCCTAGAGTGCGAACACGTTTCGCGTTTTGGGAGGGTGGATGACGACCGCACCGATCCCCGGTTTCCCCGCCGGCTTCCGTTGGGGGGTGTCCACCTCCGCGTACCAGATCGAGGGGGGCGCCACCGCCGACGGCCGGGGACCGTCCATCTGGGACACCTTCGCCCACACCCCCGGCCGGATCGCCGACGGCAGTACCGGCGACGTGGCCTGCGACCACTACCACCGGCACCGGGAGGACGTCGCGCTGCTCGCCGGGCTCGGGGTGTCGGCCTACCGGTTCTCGATCGCCTGGCCCCGGGTGCGCCCCGGCGGCACCGGCCCGGTCAACACCGCCGGCCTGGACTTCTACGACCGGCTCGTCGACGACCTGCTGGCCGTCGGCATCGACCCGGTCGCCACCCTGTTCCACTGGGACCTGCCCCAGCCCCTGGAGGACGCCGGCGGCTGGCTGAACCGGGACACCGCCGCCCACTTCGCCGAGTACGCCGCCCTGACCGCCGCCCGCCTCGGCGACCGGGTGAAGCTCTGGATCACCCTCAACGAGCCGTTCATCCACCTGAGCCTCGGCCACGGCACCGGCGAACACGCCCCCGGCCGGACCCTGCTCTTCGACTCCCTGCCGGCCGCCCACCACCAACTGCTCGGGCACGGGCTGGCGGTCGCCGCGCTACGCGCCCACAGCAGCGCGCCGGTGGCCATCGCCAACAACTACTCACCGGTGGTCCGGCACGGTGACACCGACGCCGACCGGGCCGCCGCGACGGCCTACGACGACCTGCACAACCACCTGTTCACCGACCCGCTGCTGGGCCGGGGCTACCCGGACGGCCTCGACCCGGGCGTGGTGCACGACGGCGACCTCGCGGTGATCGCCGCGCCCCTGGACGTGCTCGGGGTCAACTACTACAACCCGACCGGGGTACGCGCCCCCGAGGAGGGCTCGCCGGTGCCGTTCACGCTGGTCCCGCTGGAGGGCTACCCACGGACCGCGTTCGACTGGCCGGTGGTGCCGGACGGGCTGCGCGACCTGCTCGTCGGCCTGCGGGACCGGTACGGCGACGCGCTGCCGACGATCCAGGTCACCGAGGGCGGCTGCGCCTGGGACGACGTCCCGGACCCCGACGGCCGGGTGCACGACCCCGACCGGATCGCCTACCTCGACGGGCACCTGCGCGCCGTGCGGACGGCGATCGACGAGGGCGTCGACGTGACCGGGTACTTCGTCTGGTCGCTGCTGGACAACTGGGAGTGGGCCGAGGGCTTCACCAAGCGCTTCGGCCTGGTGCACGTCGACTTCGCCACCGGAACCCGGACGCCGAAGTCCTCGTACGCCTGGTACCGGTCCCAGGTCGGCCGGGGGTGACCACCGTCGACCCGACGCCGGCCTCGCTGCCGGCGGCGCTCGCCGACCCGGTCGTCCCGGTCAGGCGGAGCTGGATCGCGTTGGTCTTCGCGGCCAACCTCGGCGTGTGGATGGCCTTCTTCACCCCGATCCAGGTGCTGCTCCCCCAGCAGGTGGAACGGATCGCCCCGGCCGACAAGGAGGCGATGCTGGCCGTCGTCACCGGGCTGGGCGCGCTGGCGGCGGTGCTGGCCAACCCGCTCGCCGGGGCGCTGTCGGACCGCACCTGCCTGCGGGTCGGCGGGCGCGAGTTCGGCCGCCGGCACGTCTGGACCGCCGGTGGCGCGGTGCTCGGCGCGCTGGCGCTGGTGCTGCTGGCCCGGCAGCAGACCATCGCCGGGGTGGCGTTGGGCTGGGTGGCCGCCCAGGTCTGCTTCAACGCGATGCTGGCCAGCCTCACCGCCGCCATCCCCGACCGGGTGCCGGTGGTGCAGCGCGGCGGCGTCTCCGGCTGGGTCGGCATCCCGCAGGCGCTCGGCCTGGTGCTCGGCGCGGTGCTGGTCACCGCCCTGGTCAGCGGCACCGTGCCCGGCTACACCGCGATGGCGCTGGCGGTGCTGCTGCTGGCGCTGCCGTTCGCGCTCCTCACCCCCGACGACCCGCTGCCCCGGCACCACCGCCCGCCGCTGCGGCTGCGGACGCTGGTCGCCTCGATGTGGATCGACCCGCGCCGGCACCCGGACTTCGCCTGGGCCTGGATCACCCGGTTCCTGGTCCAGATCGGCAACGCCCTGGGCACCCTCTACCTGCTGTACTTCCTCACCGACGGGGTGCGCTACCCCGACCCCGAGGGCGGGCTGCTGGTGCTGATCCTGCTCTACACCCTGGGCATGATGCTCACCGCCGTGGTCGCCGGGATGCTGTCCGACCGGTCCGGCCGGCGCAAGGTCTACGTGATCGTCTCCGGGGTGGTGATGGCGGTGGCCGCGCTGCTGCTGGCGGTCGCCCCGACCTGGCCGATGGCGCTGGTCGCCGCGGTGCTGCTCGGTGCCGGCTACGGCGTCTACCTGTCGGTCGACGCGGCGCTGATCACCGAGGTGCTGCCCCGCGCCACCGACCGGGGCAAGGACCTCGGCGTGATCAACATCGCGAACTCCGCGCCCCAGGTGCTCGGCCCGGCGCTCTCCGCCCCGATCGTGGTCCACCTGGGCGGCTACCCGACGCTGTACGCGGTGACCGCGGTGGTCACCCTGCTCGGCAGCGCCCTGGTGCTCAAGATCCGGGGCGTCCGCTGAGCACCGGACCGGGTGCCGCCCGGGGCCGCCGCCGACCGGTCCGGCCCCGCCGCCGACGGCCCGGCCCGCTGTCGTCGCGGGGCGGGGCGGCGACGTCCCGGCCCCCTGGCGGAACCCGGTCGACCCCGGCCGTAGGCTGGACGACGTGACGGTACGTGTGCGCTTCGCCCCCTCCCCGACCGGTATGTTCCATGTCGGCGGTGCCCGCTCGGCGCTGCAGAACTGGATCTACGCCAAGCAGCAGGGCGGGGTGTTCGTGCTGCGCGTCGAGGACACCGACGCCGCCCGTAACAGGCCCGAATGGACCGAGGGCATCCTGTCCGCGCTGGACTGGATCGGCATCACCCGGGGCAGCTACGAAGGTCCCTACTTCCAGTCGGCGTATGCCGCCGAGCACCGGGCCGCCGCCCAGCGGCTGCGGGACGCCGGGCGGGCCTACTACTGCGACTGCACCCGGGAGGCGGTGCAGGCCCGCACCGGCTCGCAGTACCAGGGCTACGACGGCTTCTGCCGGGACCGGGGGCTGGCGGCCGGCGAGGGACGGGCGCTGCGGTTCCGCACCCCGGACGAGGGCACCACCGTGGTGGTCGACCTGATCCGGGGCGAGCCGACCTTCGAGAACAAGCTGATCGAGGACTTCGTCATCGCCCGGGGCGACGGCTCCCCGGTGTTCCTGCTCGCCAACGTCGTGGACGACATGACGATGGGGATCACCCACGTGATCCGGGCCGAGGAGCACCTGCCGAACACCCCCAAGCAGCAGCTCCTCTGGGAGGCGCTGGGCGTCCGGCCACCGGTCTGGGCGCACGTGCCGGTGGTCGTCAACGAGAAGCGGCAGAAGCTCTCCAAGCGCCGCGACAAGGTGGCCCTGGAGGCGTACCGGGACGAGGGCTACCTCGCCGCCGCGATGCGCAACTACCTGATGCTGCTCGGCTGGGCGCCCTCGGGCGACCGGGAGATCGTGCCCTGGTCGGTGATCGAGGAGGAGTTCCGGTTGACCGAGGTCAACCCCTCCCCCGCCTTCTTCGACGAGAAGAAGCTGCGCGCGTTCAACGGCGAGTACATCCGGGCGTTGCCGGTCGACGAGTTCGTGGCCGCGTGCCAGCCGTGGCTGACCGGCACCGACACCATCGCGCCGCCGCCGTGGCAGCCGGCCGAGTTCGACGCCGACGCGTTCGCCGCGGTGGCCCCGCTGGCGCAGACCCGGATCGCGGTGCTCAGCGAGATCGTGCCCAACGTCGACTTCCTCTTCCTCGCCGAGCCGTCGGTCGACGAGGCGGCCTGGGCGAAGGCGATGAAGGAGGGGGCGGCCGACCTGCTCGACGCGGCCGTCGCCGCCTACACGGAACTGGAGTCGTGGGACGCGGAGTCGCTGAAGTCGACGCTGGAGGCGGTCGGTGCGGAGCGTGGCCTGAAACTGGGCAAGGCCCAGGCGCCGGTCCGGGTGGCGGTCACCGGCCGCACCGTGGGGCTGCCGCTGTTCGAGTCGTTGGAGGTGCTCGGCCGGGAGCGCACGCTGACCCGGCTGCGGGCCGCCCGGCTCCGGCTGGTCTGAACCCCAGGCCGCCGACGACCGGTCCACCCCGCCGTCGGGCCGGCGGCGGGGTGCCGTGTCCGGTCCGCGGTGGACCGGCGCGCGTCGGTCCCGGGGCGGCCGGTGTCGCGCGCCGGTCAGGGACGGTCGTCGGGTGTCGCGCGCCGATCAAGGGCGGTCGGTGTCGCGCGCCGGTCAGGGACGGTCGTCGGGTGTCGCGCGCCGGTCAGGGACGGGTCGAACGGCGGCGCAGGAACAGGCCGGCGGCGAGCGCGCCGAGCAGCACCAGGCCGCCGACCGCCCAGGGCCACCACCCCCGGCCGGTGTCGTCGGTGCCGGCGGCGGGGACCGGGTCCGCCGACGGGGAGGCGGGTGCCGGGCTGCTCGGCGTCGGCGTGGGGGCGGCACTGGCCGACGGGGTGCCCGACGCTGACGGGGGCGCGGCGGCGGTACCGGTGGTGAGGGTGAACCGCACCTCGCCCTTGACCGGGTGCCCGTCGCTGGAGGGCAGTCGGTACTCGACGATGTAGAGGCCCGCCGCACCGGGGGTGAACGGCACCCGGACCCGGCTCCCGGAGAAGGTCGGCTCACCACCGGCGGCCGGGACGTTGTCCGGTCCGACCACTGTGATCTTCGTCCTGGCCGGATCGAGTTTGGCCAGGAAGCGCAACTCCACCGTGGTCGGCGCGGTGGCGATCCGGGCACCGTTCGCCGGATTGCTCCCGGTCAGCGAATTATGTGCGTACGCGGGCGACGCGGACGACACGGCCACCGCGAGCACCACGCCGACAAGCACTGGCACCGCCCGTACCAGCCGTGCGACCCTGCCCCCCATGAAGTCCTCCGCAAAGGTAAGATCCGCCCACTGATCACGTGGCTGTCTTGTGGTCGTTCCGGGATCGCAGATAGTTCCACTTATTGTTCCCAGAGCTGCATCCGCGCGATGTTCCATGGAGTCTATGAGGTGGGGCCGGCGCTGCCCGGTCGACCACCGTCGTCGACCGATCCGCACGTGACCCGCAGCACAGCCATCCATCGAACGGGGCGAGGAGGCGGCGATGGCCGAGAAGGTGAGGCGGCTGCTCGCAGTGGTCGCCATGGTGGCGGCGGTGGTGCTGAGCACCGGTCCGGCGGCACAGGCGACGGGCGCGCACCGGGCCGCACCGAAGACACCCCCCGCCGGGGTGGACATCACCGGTGTCGGACTGACCGCTCCGCTGCGCCTGCGGACGGACACCGCACCGACCCACGTGGTCGCGGTCATCGACCAGGTCAGCTGGTTCGGCCGCACCGGTGAGGCCAAGGGGCCCAAGCCGGCGGACCTCGGTCCGAAGTACACGATCGTCGTGCTCGCCGGGGACGTGCCCAAGCAGACGTACGACCTCTATCCGCTGGCCAAGGGCGGCCCCCGGGCCTACCGGCCGGCCAAGCAGCCCGACCAGCGCAAGACCACGGCCGGGTGGTTCCTCGGTCGGCTCAACATGTCCGAGACGCTGCGGGCCGCCGGGGTGCCGTTGGAACAGCGGCTCGACACGGTCACCGGTGGCGTCGGCGGCGGTGAGCGGGTGCTCCCCGAGGACGCCCTGAACCCGGGTCGGGACATCGACGACGCGCTCGCCGAACTCCAGCGGCTGCTGCTGCTCAACGTCGGGGTGATGCTGGTGATCACCGTGGGCCTGGCGGGCATCGCCCTGCTGGTCCGCCGTCGCACCCGCTGATCCGCACCGTCTGACGTCGCACCCGCGGAAACCGCGGGTGCGACGTCGAGGCCGCCGCGGAACACGGATCGTCGTCGCGGCGGCGTAGCCCAGGGGTCAGCGGCGCAGCCGCGCAGCCCAGATCGGCGGCGCAGCCGCGCAGCGCGGCGTCGGGACGGGTCGCCCCTGACCCGGCGTCCGTCGATGCGGGGTCAGGCTGTCAGCAGGGCTGCGCCAGGCCGTCAGCAGGCGCGGGACCGGTCAGCACCAGCGCTGCGGCGGACGCTGGAGGCGCTGCGGACGCCGCACCGGGCGCACCGGCCCGTGCCGGTGGGCGCCGGCCCACCCGGCCAGGTCGCTGCGGCAGGCCCGGGTCGGCACGTCGGGCTGACCCGTCGGACCGGATTCCACCGCCGCCGGTCGGGACACCGGCCCGTCGACCGGCTCGGTACCCCGCTGGCGGGGCAGCGCCGGCTCGTCGTCGGCCCGCTCAGCCGCCCGACAGACCTGCTCCGTAGCCAGCCGGCGGTGCGGTCGCGCCGCCCCCGGCTGGTCGTGGTGGCCCGGCCGGCAGGGCTCGTCCTGGGCGCAGCCGTGTTCGGCCTCCCCGTGCGCCATTCCGGTCTCCTCACACTCGCGTCGCGCGTCGGGACGACACCCCGGCGCGGCAGTGCCACCGTACTGGCCGGCACCGACACCCCGTGCAGCGCGTACCCCGGTGTCAGGACCGGGGTCGACGCGGGAAGATCGTCTCCCAGACCGGGAACGCGACCAGCCAGATCAACAGGCCGACGGTGAGGTTGCGGATCCAGTTCGCCAGCTCCCGGGTGCGCTCGGCGTCGCCGACGACGACGATCGCGGCGGCGAGCAGGGCGCACGCGACCGCCCAGCCGAGCAGCGCCTTCCCCCACTCCCGCCACTCGTGCCGGGCGCGTGCCCAGCCGTAGCGGGGCGGCTTGACCGGCGGCGGCCCGCCCGCGAACCGGTGGGCGAACCGCTGGTCCGCCCAGCGGATCAGGGAGTGCCCGAAGGCCACCGAGAAGCCGAGGTAGATGGCGGCCAGCCCGTGGGTGGCGTCGGCGGTGGCCCCACGACGCAGGTCCATCGCCGCCGCGACCAGCAGCACCAGGTCGACCAGCGGGACGCAGACCAGCAGCGCCGCGCCCATCCGGGGTCGGCGCAGCGGGTACCGGGCGACCAGCCCGGCGACGAGCAGCACCCAGAACCCGATCTCACAGCCGATGATGACCGCCAACAGCATGTCCAACCTCCCCGTCGTCCTCCAGCGTGCCGGGCCGGGTCGGCCCCCACCTCACCGGCGGGGACGAGGTACGGGTCCATCGTTCGACGGACCGCCGCCCCGGCGTACCTCCTTCGGCGGACGGCCGGGCGGGCGGTCTCCTGCCCAGGTCGGAGGGGAACGGACCCGGGGTGTGATGGGATCGGACCATGCGGATGCCGGGCTGGGCCGGCTCCGGTCGGCCGGGGCGCGACCTGGCGCTGGCCGGGGCGTCCCTCGTCGGCGGCCTGGCGGTCTACGGTGCCGGCCTGCAACCCCAGTTCCCCTGGGCGCCGGACGTGCCGAGGGCGTTCTTCCTGCTGCCACTGCTGGCGGTGAGCGTGGCCGTCGGGTTGCGTCGGGTGGCGACCCGCACCGGTCTGGCGGTGGGCACCGTGGCGGTGCTGGCCGACGCCGCGCTCGGCGTCTCGGTGGGGGGCACCGTGATCTACACCCAGGTGTTGTACGACACGTGCGTGTACGGCCCACCCCGGTTGTGGCGCTGGCTGCTGTGGATCACCGTCGGGCTGAGTGTGGGCAGCACCGCCCTCGGCCTGCTGGTCTGGGGCTGGCGGGGTGCCGCCGTCGGAGTGGTGTTCGCCCTGCTCGGGGTGCTGCCGGTGGTCACCGGGATCAGCGTGCGGCAGTACCGGGACCAGGCGGCGGCCGAACGGGCCCGCGCCGAGCAGACCGCCCGGCTGGTCGAGCTGGACCGGCGGCAGGCGGTGCTGGCCGAGCGCGCCCGGATGGCCCGTGAGCTGCACGACGTGGTGGCGAACCACCTCAGCGCGGTGGCCCTGCACGCCACCGCCGTGCTCGCCGCACCCGGGCTGGACCGACCCCGGGTCGAGGCGGCGCTGCGGGTGATCCGGGAGAGCAGCGTGCAGGGGATGGCCGAGATGCGGCAGCTCGTCGGGTTGCTGCGGGAGCCGTCCGTCGATCCGGTGCAGGAGGCCACCCGGGTCCGCCTGGCCGAGCTGGACCGGCTGCTGGACCGGATGGCGACGGCCGGACTGCGGGTCCGGACGACGGTCGAGGGCCGCCCCCGGCCGCTGCCGGTCGGGGTCGACCTGGCGGCGTACCGGATCGTGCAGGAGTCGCTGACCAACGCGTTGCGCCACGGCAGGGGCACGGCGGAGCTGACCGTGGCGTACGGGCCGACCGGGGTGGTGGTGACGGTGGAGAATCCGGTGCGGTCCGACGGGTCCGTGGCGACGGCCGGTGCGGGACTGCCGGGTGGGGGCGCGGGGCTGATCGGGATGCGGGAGCGGGCCACCCTGCTCGACGGGGAGTTCACCGCCGGTCTCCGGGACGGGTGCTGGCGGGTCCGCGCGACGCTGCCCACCGGGACGTCGGCATGACCGCGCCGGTCCGGGTGGTGCTCGCCGACGACCAGGACGCGGTGCGGGCCGGGCTGGTGCTGATCCTGGCCGGGGCACCGGAGATCGAGGTGGTGGGCGAGGCGGCCGACGGCGCGGCGGCGGTCCGGCTCTGCCAGGAGCTGCGCCCCGACGTCGCGGTGCTGGACGTCCGGATGCCCCGGCTGGACGGGGTGTCGGCGACCCGGGAGATCGTCGCCGCCGGCACCGCCGAGGTGCTGGTGCTGACCACCTTCGACCTCGACGAGTACGTCTTCGGCGCGCTGCGCGCCGGGGCGGCCGGCTTTCTGCTCAAGGACACCGACGCGGCCGCTCTGGTGGCGGCGGTGCGCTCGGTGGCCCGGGGCGAGGGGGTGATCGACCCGGCCCTGACCCGGCGGCTGATCTCGGCCTTCGCGGCGACGACGCCGGCCGTCGGCGGGGTGGAGCGGGCCGCGGTGGCCGCGTTGACGCCCCGGGAGCGCGACGTGCTGGCCTGTCTGGGGGTGGGCCTGTCCAACCAGCAGATCGCGGACCGGTTGGCGGTGGCGGAGAGCACGGTCAAGACCCATGTCAGCCGGATTCTGGCGAAGTTGACGCTGCGCAGCCGGGTGCAGGCGGCGATCCTGGCCCAGGAGCTGGCCCTGCCCGTGCCGCCACCGCGGCCGGACCTCCAGCCACATTGACGTGAATCTATTGACTGGCCTTCCGGGCGATCGTAGGGTGCGGTGCGGAACCAGGGGCCGGCACCCGTCGTGCGACGCCGCCCGGCCAAAGATCCGCCCGATCGGAGGAATGGTCATGATCGCTTCCAGGCGGTCCGTCCTGACGGTGGGCGGCATCGTCGCCGCCACCACCGTCGTGGCCCTCGGTATGACCACGGTCGCCGGGGGCGCACCCGCCACGGCCACCGCGGTCGGCGGGTGCACCGCGACGGTCCGGGTCGACTCCCAGTGGGGCAGCGGGGCGAACGGCGGTCAGATCGCCACCTTCACCGTCGCCAACACCGCGTCGTCGGCCGCCCACCGGTGGACGGTCACCTGGCCGCTCGCCGACGGCCAGCGGATCGTGTCGTCCTGGAACACCTCGATCACCGCGACCGGCGGCACCGCGACCGCGACCAACGCGTCGTACAACGGGGCGCTCGCCCCGGGCGCGTCGACCACCTTCGGTGTCCAGCTCGCCGGCCCCACCTCGACGCCGACGCCGAGCTGCACCAACGACGCCGCCCCACCGACCACCGTCAGCCCGCCGAGCGGCGCGGACGTCACCGTCTCCGAGCCCGACAACCAGCGCACCGTCACCCTGCTCGTCGGGCAGACGCTGGGCGTGGCCCTGGCCGCCGACTACCTGCCGGCCACGCTCACCGGCGGCGCGCTCTCCCCCCTGTCGAGCAGCGGCGGCTATCCGACCGGGCAGCCCCTGGTCGCGACGTTCCGCGCGGTGACACCGGGCACCGCCGACCTGACCACCCGGACCGACAACGCCTGCCGGTACGCCACCCCGCCGTGCGCCCTGCCCACCGTCCTGTGGACGGTGCACATCTCGGTCATCGAGGTGCCGCCGACCGGCACCGGGGAGACCGTCGTGGTCACCGCCCCCGACAACCAGCGGAACCTCACCCTGCGCGTCGGCGACACGCTGGTGGTGAGCCTGGCCAGCAACTACCTGCCGCCCACCGTCACCCCCGCCGGGGTGGTCGTGGCCCGCGAGGTGACCGGCGGGTACCCGACCGACCAGCCGCTCGTCGCCCGCTATCTGGCGACCGGGCCGGGACGGGTCGACGTCGCCACCATCACCGACAACGTCTGCCGGCACGCGCCCACGCCGTGTCCCTCCCCGCAGGTGCGCTGGGTCGTCCACGTCACCGTCACGGCCTGAGCCCACCCCGGCGTCACCCGCGCCCGGCCGCCCCCGATCGTCCAACGGTGGGCGGCCGGGGCGCGGGCGGACCTCACCCGGCCCCGAGCGCGCCTGGTCGCCCGCGCGCGGCGGTGACCCGGGGCGGTCCGCGGCGGGTGGACCGGAGCCGGCGTCGAGGCCCTGCTCAGGGCGTGTCAGGCTGGTGCGGTGAACGAACCGGGTGGGATGGAACTGACGGCCACCCTGCGCCGGATCGAACGGGCCGCGGGGGCACTGGCCACGGCCAGCGTGGCCCGGATGGACGAGAGCCTGCCCTGGTTCCGTGAGCTGCCGGCCGACCAGCGCTCCTGGGTGATGCTGGTGGCGCAGGCCGGCGCCCGGTCCCTGGTCGAGTGGCTGGGCTCCGGCGGCGGCACCACGGACAGCACCCAGGAGGTGTCCGACGAGGTGTTCGACGCCGCCCCGCTGGCCCTGGCCCGGTCGATCAGCCTCCAGCAGACGGTGGCGTTGATCAAAGTGACCATCGACGTGGTCGAGGAGCAGGTGGCGCACCTGGCCGCGCCCGGCGAGGAGCAGCAGCTCCGCGAGGCGGTGCTGCGTTTCTCCCGGGAGATCGCCTTCGCCGCCGCCCGGGTCTACGCCCGGGCCGCCGAGTCCCGCGGCTCATGGGACGCCCGGTTGCAGGCGTTGTTGGTCGACGCCCTGCTGCGCGGGGACTCCCCCGACGTGCTGGCCAGCCGGGCCGCCGCGCTGGGCTGGGCGGACGCGCCGCCGGTGGCGGTGGCGGTGGGCCGGTCCCCCGGTGGGGAGGTGACCGCCGTGCTGCACACCGTCTACCGGCACGCCCGCCGGATCGGGGTGGAGGTGATCGGGGGCGTGCACGGCGACCGGCTGGTCATCGTGCTCGGAGGCGCGGCTGATCCGATGGCCGCCACCGAGAAGCTGCTTCCCGCGTTCGGTGAGGGGCCGGTGGTGGTCGGTCCCGCCGTACCCAGTCTGGACGAGGCGACGGACTCGGCACGGGCCGCGCTGGCCGGATACCGGGCGGCCCCGGCCTGGCCCACCGCGCCCCGACCGGTGCCGGCGGCCGACCTGCTGCCCGAACGGGCGCTGGCCGGGGACGCCGAGGCCCGCCGCCGGCTGCGGCACGACGTGTACGCCACCCTGCTGCGCGCCGGTGGGGAACTGCTGGAGACGCTGGACGCCTTCTTCGCCGCCGGCGGGACGCTGGAGAGCGCGGCGCGGGCGCTGTTCGTGCATCCGAACACGGTCCGTTACCGTCTGCGACGGATCGCCGAAGTGACCGGCTTCTCCCCGCTGACCCCCCGGGACGCGTTCGCGCTCCAGGTGGCACTCACGGTGGGTCGGCTCGACCCGATCGTCCCGGCCGGCGTGACCGGCCCGACCCAACGATGACGCCGGGTGACCGATGGACAAGCCCGATAGGGGACGATCCCCGCCGATTTTTGTAGGAAACCTCCAAGAGTTCTAGTGCGGTTTGGTGTCAGCCCGCACAGCGCACACCCCGGGGTATCGGGAAGAGTCATAGACGTGCTCGCCGTCCTCTCTCCCGGCCAGGGTTCCCAGAAGCCCGGCTTCCTGACGCCCTGGCTCGACCTGCGCGGTGCCGAGTCACGGCTGCGCTGGTGGTCGGTGTCGGCCGGGGTGGACCTGGTGCGGCTCGGCACCGAGGCGGACGCGGACGAGATCCGGGACACCGCCCGTACCCAGCCGCTGCTGGTGGCCTCGGCCCTGCTCGCGGCCGAGCAGCTGCCCCTGCACGACGTCGACCTGGTCGCCGGGCACAGCGTCGGGGAGCTGGCCGCCGCCGCGCTGGCCGGGGTGCTCTCGGCCGAGACGGTGATCACCCTCGCCGGGTTGCGCGGCCGGGAGATGGCCGACGCGTGCGCCCTGGAACCGACCGGGATGGCCGCCATGCTCGGCGGCGACCCGGACGAGGTGCTCGCCACCCTGGCGACGCACGGCCTGTACCCGGCCAACCGCAACGGCGCCGGCCAGGTGGTCGCCGCCGGGGCGCTCGACGCGCTGGACAAGCTGGCCGCCGAGCCGCCGGCCAGGGCGAAGGTGGTCCGGCTCAAGGTCGCCGGGGCGTTCCACACCCCGTACATGGACACCGCCGAGCAGGCCCTGGCCGCCGTCGCCGCCGGGATCACCCCGTCGGCCCCGGCCCGGTTGCTCCTGTCCGACCTCGACGGCGCGGTCGTCACGCGGGGCAAGGAGTTCGTCCACCGGCTGGTCCGGCAGGTCACCGCGCCCGTGCGGTGGGACCTGTGCATGCGCACGCTGGCCGAGCTGGGAGTCACCGGCGTCCTCGAACTCCCCCCGGCCGGCACCCTCGCCGGGCTGGTCAAGCGGGAACTCAAGGCCACCGGCGTACCGGAGATCGTCACCCTGAACACCCCCCGAGACCTGCCCGCCGCCCGCGACCTGATCGCCCGGCACAGCGGCCCGCCCGCCGACCGGCCGGCACCGGCCCCGTCCCGGGTGGTCGTCGCCCCCGCCGTCGGCCCGTTCACCCCGGCGCAGGGCCTCGTGGAGGGCGCCCGGCTGACCACCGGCCAGGTGCTCGGGCAGGTCGCCACCCGGCAGGGGCCGGTCGAGGTGACCGCGCACGACAGCGGCCCGCTCACCGAATGGCTCGCCCACCACGACGACCCGGTCGCGCCGGGCCAACCCATCGCCCGCATCGGAGGCCACGCATGAGCGGCAGTCGGATCGTCGCCCTCGGGCACTACCAGCCGTCCCGGGTGGTGACCAACAACGACATCGCCCAGTTCGTCGACACCAACGACGAGTGGATCAGGGACCGGGTCGGCATCGCCAGCCGGCGGATCGCCGACGGTGAGTCGGTGGCCGACATGGCCACCGCCGCGGCGGACAAGGCGCTGGCCAACTCCGGCCTCACCGCCGCCGACATCGACCTGGTGGTGGTCGCCACCTGCACCTCGATCGACCGCAGCCCCAACGTGGCCTGCCGGGTCGCCGCCAAGCTGGGCATCACCGCGCCCGGCGCGTTCGACCTGAACACCGCGTGCTCCGGCTTCGCCTACGCCCTGGGCACCGTCGACCACGCCATCCGGGCCGGCGCGTCGCGCAACGCCCTCGTCATCGGCGCCGAGAAGCTCTCCGACTTCACCGACTGGACCGACCGCTCGACCTGCATCATCTTCGCCGACGGCGCGGGCGCGGCGGTGGTCACCGCCACCGCCGACGACGAGCCCGCCGGGATCGGACCGGTCGTGTGGGGTTCCGCACCGGACAAGAGCGACGCGGTACGCATCGAGGGCTGGCGGCCGTACATCGCCCAGGAGGGGCAGTCGGTGTTCCGCTGGGCCACCACCGCGCTGGCCCCGCTGGCCCTCCAGGCCTGCGAGCGGGCCGGCGTCGACCCGTCGGAGCTGGCCGCGTTCGTGCCGCACCAGGCCAACTCGCGGATCATCGACGGCATCGCCAAGCGGCTGAACATCCCCCAGGCGATCATCGCCAAGGACATCGTCGAGTCCGGCAACACCTCGGCGGCGAGCGTGCCGCTGGCCCTGTCCAAGCTGGTCGAGCGGCGCGAGGTGCCCTCGGGCGCCCCGGTGCTGCTGTTCGGCTTCGGTGGCGGGCTGACCTACGCCGGCCAGGTCGTCCGCTGCCCCTGAAGACCCGCCACGGTCGGCGACCGCGGCGCACCGCCATCCGGCGGAGAACAGAACCGATGAGAGGAACCCACCGCAATGACCCGTGACGAGATCACCTCCGGCCTCGCCGAGATCCTCGAAGAGGTCGCCGGGGTGAACCCGGACGACGTGGCCGAGGGGAAGTCCTTCACCGACGACCTCGACGTCGACTCGCTCTCCATGGTGGAGGTCGTGGTCGCCGCCGAGGAGAAGTTCGGCGTCAAGATCCCGGACAACGAGGTGCAGAACCTGAAGACCGTCGGGGACGCCGTCAGCTTCATCGAGGCGCAGTCCTGATATGAGTCGCGTCGACGTCGTCGTCACCGGGCTCGGCGCGACCACCCCGCTGGGCGGGGACGTCGCGTCGACCTGGGACGCCATGCTCGCCGGCCGCTCCGGGGTGGGTCCGCTCACCCAGGAGTGGGCCGGCCAGCTCCCGGTCCGGATCGCCGCCCAGCTCGCGGTGGAGCCGTCCGAGGTGCTGGACCGGGTCAAGCTGCGCCGGCTGGACCGCTCCGAGGCGATCGCGCTGATCGCCGCGCAGCAGGCCTGGGCGGACTCCGGGCTCGCCGACTCCGGGCTGGACCCGGAGCGGCTGGGCGCCAGCGTCGGCTCGGGCATCGGCGGTGCCCTCACCCTGCTCGCGCAGGACGACATCCTGGAGGCGTCCGGCCCGCGCCGGGTCTCCCCGCACACCATTCCGATGCTGATGCCGAACGGCCCCGCCGCCTGGGTGGGGTTGGAGCTGGGCGCGCAGGCCGGGGTGCACTCGGTGGCGAGCGCCTGCGCGACCGGTGCGGAGGCGCTCGCGCTCGGCCTCGACATGATCCGTTCCGGCCGGGCCGACGTGGTGGTGGCCGGCGGCACCGAGGCGGTCATCCACCCGCTGCCGATCGCCGGTTTCAGCTCCATGCGGGCCATGTCGACCCGCAACGACGAGCCCGAGCTGGCGTCCCGCCCCTGGGACAAGGGCCGGGACGGTTTCGTCCTCGGTGAGGGCGCCGGCATCCTGGTACTGGAGCGGGCCGACCACGCCGCCGCGCGCGGCGCCCACGTGTACGCCCGGCTCGCCGGTGCGGGCATCACCTCCGACGGGTACGACATCGTCCAGCCGCACCCGGAGGGGGCCGGCGCGATCCGGGCCATCGCCAAGGCGATCGCCGACGCCGACGTGGCCAAGGCCGACATCGTGCACGTCAACGCGCACGCCACCTCCACGCCGGTGGGCGACCTCGCCGAGATCAAGGCGCTGCACCGGGCGCTCGGCGACCATCCGGTGCTGACCGCCACCAAGTCGATGACCGGGCACCTGCTCGGCGCGGCCGGCGCGCTGGAGTCGATCGCCACGATCCTGACCATCCGCGACGGTGTCATCCCGCCGACGATCAACCTGGACGACCCGGACGACGGGCTCGACCTGGAGGTCGCCGCGAACAAGGTCCGGCACCTCGACGTCCCCGCCGCGCTGAACAACTCCTTCGGCTTCGGCGGCCACAACGTCGCCCTGGTCTTCACCCGCCCCTGACCGGCCCGCCGGGCGTCCGCCCGGGTCCGGGTGCGACCGTCCCGGCCTGCCGGACCGACCGCGCCGTGCGTCCGGCCCGCCCAGGAGCGGGCCGGACGCACGGGCCGACCGGTCCGCCCCTCACGGCCGGACGTACGGGTGGCCGGTCAGCGGGGTGCCGGCACCGCTTCCCGGGCCAGGGTGACCGCGCCGAGCAGCGCCGCATCGTCGGCGAACCGGGACAGCACCACGTCGGGGCGGTGCGGGAGCACCTCGGCCAGCCGGTCGACCAGCAGCCCCCGGATCAGCGCGCTGCCGGCCACCCCGCCCACCAGCACCACCCGCTGCGGATCCAGCAGCAGGCAGCAGGTGACCAGGTGCCGGGCCAGCTCGTCGACCCGGGCGGTGAGCGCGTCGCGGGCCGCACCGGGCAGCTCGGCGGCGGCGGCCAGCCCGACCGCGTGCCCGGCCACCCCCAGTTCGTCGGCCAACCGGTCCAGCGCCCGACCGGAGAAGTCCAGCTCCAGCATGGTGCCCGGCCAGGGGCCGCCGGCCACGGCGTACCCGATCTCGCCGGCCGCCCCCCGGTGCCCGGCGAGGACCCGGCCGCCGACGGTGACCGCCGCGGCCACACCGGTGCCGATCCCCACCACCAGGCCGGGGTCGGCGTCGCGCAGCGCGCCGAGCCGCAGCTCGGCCAGGGCGGCGGCGTTCAGGTCGTTGTCCACCGCGACCCGGGCCACCCCGAGGGCGTCGGTCACCGCATCGGCCAGCCGCAACCGTTCCCAGCCGGGCACGTTGGGGGCCAGGTCGATGCCGTCCGGACGCACCACGCCGGGCGAGGCGACGCCGGCCGCCACGAGCGGCCCGCCGGCCCCGGCGACCAGTTCGGCGGCCAGCGCCAGCGCCCGGTCCAACGCCTGCGGGGCACCCCGCTCGGCGTGGGTGGCGATCCGCCGGTGGGCCAGCAACCGGCCGCTCCCGTCGGCGACCCCGACCGCCATCTTGGTACCGCCGAAGTCGATGCCCAGCAGCAGCCCGTCGGTGCGGGTACCGGCGGCGACACCGGCCAGCCGTACGCTCACCTGCTCCACCGCCCCGTCACCGCCGTGCCCGCCGGTCGTGCCCCCGACGGGGTTCCACCCGGCCGGGCGGCCGGGTCGACACCGGATCGTCCCCTCCGCGCGCTCACCGGCCGGCCACCTCGGCGGCGACCTTGTCCAGCGCCTCGTCGGCACGGGCCAGCCGGTCCCGGGTCGCGGCGAGCCGGTCGGCGACGCCGTCGAAGGCGACCCGCAGGGTGCCGACCTGGGCGCGGACGGCCGCGGCCCCCGGCCCGTCCACCTGCGCCCGGTCCAGCACCAGATCGGGCTGGACGGCGGCGGCGATCAGGTCGGCCACGGCCCCGTCGGTCAACCGGTCGGTGAGCCCTTCGGCGGCGGCCCGGACCCCCTCGGCGGTCCAGGTGTCCGGCGCACCGGCCCGGACCAGCCGGCCGACCACCGAGTGGGCGGCCCGGAACGGCACCCCGTGCCGGGTCAACGCGTCGGCCGCGGCGGTGGTGGTCGCGCCGGACGCGACGATCTCCTCGCGGGTCGGCGGGTGCAGCGGCTCCAGCTCGGCGAGGAAGCCGCCGACCAGGGCGAAGAACCGGTCCGCCCGATCGTTGCTGTCCCAGAGCCGGACCTGCACGTCGGTGGTGGCGTTGTTGGAGTCCTCCCACCAGGCGGCCCCGACGTTGTTGAGCACCGACGCGGCGTCGGCGGCGCTCGCGCCGGCCATCGACACCAGGTGCTCCAGCACCACCGGGTTGCGCTTCTGCGGCATGATGCTGCTGCCCTGGGTGAAGTCGCCAGGGGTGGCCACCCACTGCCAGGTCAGCCAGTCCATCAGGGTGCGGGCCAGCCGGGCGCCGGTGGCCAGGGCCTGCGCGTTGAGGGTGCCGACCCGGACCAGGTGGTCGGCCCCGGCGACCGCCTCGTAGGAGTTGGTCACCAGGCCGTCGAAGCCGAGCAGTTCGGCCACCCGGGCCGGGGCGATGTCCAGGTCGGTGCCGGCGAATGCACAGGACCCCAGCGGGGAGACGTTGAGCTGGTCGATCACGTCGGCGTACGCGGCGGCCTCACCGGCCAGCGCCTCGGCGTAACCGGCCAGCGCGTGCCCGATGGTGGTGGGCTGGGCCGGTCGGCGGTGGGTGTACCCGGTGATCACCACGTCGGCGTACCGGTGGGCGGCGTCCAGGGCGGTCCGGCCGGTGGCCAGCACCCGGTCCAGCACGCCGAGGAGCTGGTCGCGCAGCAGCATCCGGAACACCCCGGCGTCCAGGTCGTTGCGGCTGCGGGCCATCTGCACGTCCAGCTCGGACGCCGGCACGTCGCACGCCTGCGCGAGCTTGGACTCCAGCAGGTAGTAGGTGTCCTCGAAGCTGCCGTCGAACGCCGGGGCGGAGGTGGTGTCGGCGCGCAGCGCGGCCAACCCGCGCAGCAGCCGGGCCCCCCGCTCGGCCGGGACGAGGCCCTGCTCGGTCAGCATCACCACGTGGGCCTGGCTGGCGCGCACCATCGCCGGGTAGAGGTACCCGACGTGGTGGTCGTAGGTGGGGGCCAGGTGGTACCGCTGGTAGGTGGTCAGCTCGCTCATGGCGGTTCCTTACTTCCTTCCGGGCCGGGACGCGGCGCTACCGCCTGGTCCCGGGTTCTCGGCTGGTCGGTCGGTCAGGCCCAGCAGCCGTTCGGCGTTACCGGCGAAGATCGCGCGGAGGTGGTCGGCGGGCATTCCCAGCTCGCGGCAGACCCGCAGCTGGTCGTCGAGGTAGCGGGTGACGTAGCCGCGCGGGAACCACGACGAGTCGCTGCCGTACACGATGCGCTGCGGCCCGATCGTCTCGTAGCAGCGGCGGAACAGGTCCTCCAGCGTCAGCCGGTACGGCATCCAGCGCACCCACTGGTTGGAGCCGGAGGTGTCGACGTGGATGTTGGGGCAGCCCCAGGCGGCGAAGAGGAGGTCCTGCACGTGCTGGACGCCGAAGTGCGGCACCACCACGGCCAGCTCGGGGAAACGGCGGGCCATCCGGGCCAGCTCGTCGGGGCCGCCGTACCGGCCGAAGGAGAGGCCACCGGCGCTGCCGTAGTGGCCGATGTGGATCAGCACCGGCACCCCGAGGCGCTGGGCGGTGGCCCAGAGCGGGTCCAGGTCGGCGTGGTCCAGCGGGCCGCGCAGGAGCGGGGCGAACAGCTTCAGGCCACGGAGGCCCCGGTCGGTCACCGCACGTTCCAGTTCGGCGGCGGCCCCCGGCGAGTACGGATCGTGGTGGGCGAAGCCGAGGAGCAGGTCCGGGTGCCGGTCGACCACGTCGGCGACGGTGTCGTTGCCGCCGCCGGTGACGAAGACGGCCCGCCGTACCCGTACCGCACGCAGTTCGTCGGCCCACCGGTCGGCCTCGTCCTCCCAGTGGGCGGCGGGTGGCTCGGGGTCGGGGAAGCTCCACGCCTGCCGCCACGCCTTCGCGTACGGGGCGGACCCGGCGGCCCGGACGGCCCGCTCGTGTTCCCCGCCCGGGTGCATCCCGGCGGCGTCCTCGCAGGCGTGGATCGTCTCGTCGGTGCCGATCCGGAAGTGCAGGTGGAAGTCGACGATGTCGAGTCCCCGGTCCACGCTCACCGGTCTCCCCCGATCGCCCCGTCCGCCGCCGTCGGAGTCGGGCCGGCCGTCGGAGTCGGGCCGGCTGTCGGGTCGCCGGCCGCCGGGGCCGGGCCGGCTGTCGGGTCGCCGGCCGCCGGGGCCGGACGGTCGGGCGTCGGCAGCGGGTCGGCGGTGGGTGGGGCCGGCGGTGGGGCGGCCACCCAGGCGGCGACGATCTCCCGCAGTCGCGCGCCGGCCGTGGCGCGGACCTGTCGACCGGCCGCCTCGGAGGCCAGCGAGATGTGCCCGGACCAGCCCTGCCACGGGTCGGGACGGGACTCGACCAGCACGTACGGGTGGCCCACCGGCAGCTTCGGCTTCGGCGGCAGGTCGGTCACGGCGTCGAGGCGGACCGCGCCGGGGTCGAACCCGAGCACCCCGGAGGTCTCGTACGCGCCTCCGTGTCCGCGGGCGGTCAGCGGCCCGTACAGCTCGGTGGTCTCCGCCGGGGTGACCAGCTGGAACCAGTTGACCAGCAGCAGGCTGGCGGTACGTCGGCCGGAGACCCACTCCATCGCGGCCCGGACGGTGGACATGTTGGCGTCGTGGCCGTTGACGATCAGCAGCCGAGGAAAACCGGCGGCGACGATCCCCTCGATCACGTCGGCGAGGTACCCGACGGCGATCTCCGGCCGGATCGACACCGTCCCCGGCCAGGGCCGGGTCTGCCCCGGGCAGGCCGCGTACGGCACCGCCGGAAAGAGCACCCCGCGCGGCCCGGGGAAGCCGGTGGTCGTATCCCCCGGGGAGCCGGCGGCCGACGCGGACCCGGCGGCCGGGTCGACAGCGTCGCCGGCCTCGGCGACCCCGTCCGACCCGCCGCCGGCCTCGGCGACCCCGTCCGACCCGCCGCCGGCCTCGGCGACCCCGTCCGACCCGCCGCCGGCCTCGGCGACCCCGTCCGACCCGCCGCCGGCCTCGGCGACCCCGTCCGACCCGCCGCCGGCCTCGGCGACCCCGTCCGACCCGCCGCCGGCCTCGGCGACCCCGTCCGACCCGCCGCCGGCCTCGGCGACCCCGTCCGACCCGCCGCCGGCCTCGGCGGCGAAGCCCTCGGCGAGGATCAGGTCGGTGCCGAGCGGCAGGTGCGGGCCGTGCCACTCGACGGCGCCGACGGGCAGCACCGCGTAGTCCGCCGCCGCCGCGACGGCGGCCAGCTCGCCGCCGGGAATCCGGGTGGCGGGCAGCAGCCCGCCACCTGCCGGCCAGGTCACGCCGTCCATTTCGCCGCCTCCCGGGTGGCCCGGCCGCCGTTCTGGAGGCGACCGGAGAGCACCATCACCACGAAGATCAACACCACCTGGAGCATGCCGTACGCGGCGGCGGTGCCGACCTCGAACGAGTACATCCGGTTGTTGATCTCGACCGAGATGGGTGCCGTCTCCGAGGTGTAGATCAGCACCGAGGCGACGAACTCGCCGACCCCGTTGACGAAGGCGAGCAGCGCGCCGGCCAGCACACCGGGCAGCATCAGCCGCAGGGTGACCGTGCCGAACGCCCGCCACCAGGGGGCGCCGAGGTTACGGGCGGCCTCCTCCAGCGACGGGTCGATCTGGGCCAGCGTCGCCGAACTCGACCGGAACACCAGCGGCAGGAACCGCACGAAGTACGCCAACGGCATGATCCAGAACGTGCCGATCAGCACCTGGCCGAAGCTGAACGCGTTACCCGTGCTGAACGCCGAGATCAGGTTGATCGCCACCACCGTGCCGGGCAGCGCCCAGGCCAGCATGACCGCCACGTCGAGCAGCCCCCGGCCCCGGAAGTCCAGCCGGCGCACCGCGTACGCGATCAGCACGCCGACCACGACGCAGCCGACCGTGGCGAGCAGGCTCATCTGCAACGAGTTGAGGATCGGCCGGTACGCCCCCGGGTCCGAGAAGATCGTGACGAAGTTCGCGGTGGTGTACTCCGACGGGATCACCTCGGTGGTCCACGAGCCGTCCCGGGAGAAGGCGACCAGGGCGATGGTCGCCACCGGGGCGAGCAGCACCATGGTGGCCAGCACCGAGGCGAGCAGCGCCAGCCACTTGCCGAACGGGTTGGTGATCTCCCGGCGGTGCGAGGCGACGCCCTTGGACTGGGAACGGTAGCTGCGCCGCCCCTCGTACCAGCGCATCCCGAGCAGGAACAGCACCGACGCCACCGCCAGCACCGAGGCGTAGGTGGAGGCCATCGGCAGGTCGCCGTTGGTGCGGTTGATGTAGATCTGCATGGTCATCGTCCGGTCCACGCCGAACAGCAACGGCGCGGTGTACGACGCCAGCGACGTCATGAAGACCAGCAGCGACGCGGAGACCAGGGCGGGGGTGAGCATCGGCAGCAGCACGGTGCGCCACACCCGGACCCGGCTCGCGCCCAGATTGTAGGCCGCCTCCTCCACCGACGGGTCCATCCCCACCAGGGCGGCCGACGCGGCGAGGTAGAAGAACGGGTACATGGTGAAGGTGTGCACCACCAGCACCCCGGCGATGCCGGTGAACGGCAGTACCGGGTTCTCGGTGCCGAAGAGCTGTTGCAGGCCGCGCGGCAGGATGCCGGTCTCGCTGTAGAGCAGCTGGAACGAGATCGCCCCGATCAGCGGCGGCAGCGCCGCCGGCACCAGGATGATCGCCTCGATCAGCCGACGACCGGGAAACGAGAAGCGCTTGAGCAGGAACGCCATCGCCACCCCGACGATCCCGCACAGCAGCACGCTGGCCGCCGAGATCCCCAGCGAGGTGAGCAGCGCCGAGCGGGCGACCCCGGTGCCGGTGACGAACTCGGTGTAGTTGGCCACCCCGTCCACCCCGACGCTCTCGGCGAAGGTGGCGAACATCGGCTGCACCACGTAGCCGAACAGGATCAGCGCCAGCGGGAAGACCAGCAGGTACGGGAACCACGGCGAGTTGGCGTTGAGGCCGCGCCGGGGCCGGTCGGCCTTCGGCGGGGCGGGGTCCTGGGTGACCGGCGGCACGGTGGCCGGGCTCGGCGTGGCGGGAATGGTGCTCATGGGGTCACCTCAGTTCGCGACTGCGGGGCTCGCAAAACCGGCTCACTCCTCGCGCTCACGGGCGCACCACCCACATGCGGTCCCGGTTGAGGCGCAGGCCGACCTGGTCGCCGACGGTGATGCCGTCCGGGACGTCGATCGCGGCGACCTGCACCGGCTCGCCGGCCACCTCGACCACGAGGTTGGTGGCCATGCCGGTGAACTCCACCTCGGTCACCCGGCCGGGCAGCGCGCCGGCCTCGGTGGTCGAGGTCAGCCCGAGGTGCTCGGGGCGTACCGAGACCAGGGCGGTGTCCCCGGCGCGCAGGCCGTGGTCGGTGGGGGCGGCGACGGCGGTCTCGCTGCCGTCCGGCAGTCCCACGGTGACCGTTTCGGCGGTGGCCGCGACCACCGGCAGGTCGAGCACGTTGCTGCGGCCGATGAAGCGGGCCACGAAGGCGGTCGCCGGCCGGTGGTAGACCTCCTGCGGGGCGCCGATCTGGCGGACCCGGCCGGACTCCATGACGGCGATCCGGTCGGACATCGCCATCGCCTCGGCCTGGTCGTGGGTGACGTAGATGGCGGTGGTGCCGGCCTCCTGCTGGATCCGCCGGATCTCCACCCGGGTCTCCTCGCGCAGCTTGGCGTCGAGGTTGGACAACGGCTCGTCCAGCAGCAGGGTACGCGGCCGGATGACCAGGGCGCGGGCCAGCGCCACCCGCTGCTGCTGGCCGCCGGAGAGCTGGTCGATCCGGCGGTCGCCGTAGCCGGCGAGGTGCACCTGGCCGAGTGCCTCCTCGATCCGCCGGGCGGACTCGGCCCGCCCCACCTTGCGGATCTTCAGCCCGTACGCGACGTTCTGCGCGACCGACATGTGCGGGAAGAGGGCGTAGTTCTGGAACACCATGCCGGTGTCGCGCTTGTTCGGCGGCCGGTGGGTGACGTCCTCCGTGCCGAACCGGATCCGTCCCGAGGTGGGGAAGTAGAACCCGGCCACCATCCGCAGGGTGGTGGTCTTGCCGCAGCCGCTCGGGCCGAGCAGGGTGAAGAACTCCCCGGCGGCGATGCTGATGTCGACGTCGTCGACGGCAGCGGTGTCGCCGGCACGCGCGAAACGCTTGCTCACCGACTCCAGCGTGACATCGATCATGATGTCCTCTCCTTCAGGCGGTACCGGACCTGGCCGGGCGGGGTGGCGGGACCGTGGGCACGGATGACGGGTTCCGAACGGCCGCCGCCCGGGGGCGGCGGCGACATCGCGGCGGTGCCGGGGACGCGTCGCGTCCCCGGCACCCGCGCGGTCAGCCCTTGTTCTTGATCTGGCTGTTCCAGTGGTTGATCCACTCGGTCTCGTTCTTGCCGATGATGTCCCAGTTGACGTCGAGCGGCTTGAGGTTGAGCTGGGCCAGCCACTCCGGCTGCTGGGCGATCTCCACGGCCGGGATCTGGTAGTAGTCCTTGGCCAGGTCGGCGCGGAGCGTGTCGTCGAAGAGGAACTCGATGAACTTCTGCGCGCCGGCGCTGTTGCCGCCCTTGACCGCGGCCAGCCCGTCGACCAGCACCGGGGCGCCGGAGGCCGGCATCACGTAGCCGAACGGCATGTTGGACTGGTTGGCCTGGAGCAGGATGTCCTGGAGGTTCCAGGCGCTCAGGGTGCCCTGCTGGCGGGAGAGCTTGAGGTAGAGGTCGGCCGGGTTGGCCGCGTACGCGCCGGTGTTGGCGTCGAGCTTCTTGAGCCAGTCGTAGCCGGGCTGCGGGTTGCTGCCGTCCGGCGACTGCCGCATGATCATCGCCGCGTAGATCGACCGCATGGTGCCCGAGGCGGCCACGTCGCGGATGACGATCTTGTCCTTCCACTCCGGCTTCAGCAGGTCGTCCCAGTCCTTCGGGGCCTGCTCCGGGGTGAGCGCCTTGTTGTTGTACATGATGACCTCGGGCAGCAGGATCTCCCCGAACCAGCGGCCCTCGGCATCCTTGTACTTGGCGTCCATCTTGCCGGCGAACGCGGGCTGCCAGGCGGCGAGCAGGTCCTCGCCGGCACCGGCGGCCAGCCCCTGCTGGGTACCGCCCCACCAGACGTCGGCCTGCGGGTTGGCCTTCTCGGCCCGGACCCGCTCCAGGATCTCCTGGGCGCCCAGGTTGAGGATCTCCACCTTCCCCTTGTACTCGGGGTACTTGGCGGTGAACTTGTCCACGACGAAGGTGGAGACCTTCTTGTCGCGGGCGGTGTAGATCGTCAGCTTCTCCGTCTCACCGGCGGCGGTGTCGTCCGAGCCGCCGCCGCAGGCGGTGCCGGCGGCGAGGACGGTGGCGAGCGCTCCGGCGAGCAGAAGTCGACGTCTCATGGGGTACCTCCGAGGGTGTGGGCGGGAGAATCAGCGGTTCGAGCAGGTCAGGGGCTCGGTAACAGGGTGGGCAGCCCGGCGGCGGCGGCCGAGAGGGCGTAGCTGACCGCGCCGTGCAGGACCGCCCGGTCGCCGAGCACGGCCCGGCGGACCTCGGTGGTGCTCGGCGCGGCGGCGGTGACCAGGCCCTGGAGCCGGTCGACGGCGGCGTCGTCGAGTTCGGCGGCGGCACCGCTGAGCAGCACCCGGCCCGGATCGATCACGCAGACGCAGGAGACGATCAACCGGGACCAGGCGTGCAGCAGCTCGTCGAGGTAGCCGGCGGCGCGCGGATCGTCGGCGGCCAGCTCGACCAGCGCGCGTACCGGCGAGTCGGGACGACGGCCGGGGGCCAGCGCGACCACCTGTTCGGCGATCGCGTTCTCCGACCAGCGCGCCTCGAAGGGGCCGATCCCGTCGTGCCCCCGGCCGGCCGGGTCCAGCGGCAGGAAACCCACCTCGCCGGCCGCGCCCCGGGCGCCCCGCCGGACCTGACCGTCGAGCACCAGGCCCGCGCCGATGCCGTCGGCGACGTGCAGCAACAGCAGGTCGGCGACGTCCATGCCGGCACCGGCGGCGTGTTCGCCGGCCGCCATCAGGTTGACGTCGTTGTCGACCACCACCGGTACGCCCAGCGTCCGCTGGACCGACTCCCCTATCGGGCGGCCCTCGACCAGGCCGACCGAGGGGGCGAGCCGGACCGCGCCGCCGGAGATGACACCGGGCGCGGCGATGGCCACCCCGCGCAGCGCGGGCAGTCCGTCGCCGGCCAGTTCCGGCACCGAACGGCAGATGGTGTCGACGATGTCGCCGGTCAGCCGGACCGCGCGGTGGGCGACCACCGCGCCGTCGCTGTCGGCGATCTCGCAGCTGATCCGGGACGGCTCCAGCGAGACGGCGGCGACCAGTTCGGCGCGGGGGTTGAACTCCAGCATGGCCCGGGGACGGCCGGCGCGGGAGGCGCCCGGCCCGCGTTCGATCAGGTAGCCCTCGGCGATCAGGTCGCGCACCAGCGGGGTGAGGGTGGCGGGGCTCAGGCCGGTGAGCTCGGTCAACTCGGCCCGGGAGAGCACCCGGACCTGGCGGGCGGTGGAGATCACGGAAAGCCGCTTGATCTCCTTCGACCGCTCCCGGCTCACCGGGCTCGTCGGTGGCGTCACCACGTCTGTCACACTTCCTTCCTACGGCGAACGAATTAAAGAGTCAAGTAACAAGTGCATCTCGGCCGGCTGGCCGCACAGCCTCGGAGCAGCGGGAACGTCCACATCCAGGAGGGTGGAACGGGACGGGGCGGCCGCACTGACGCAGCTCCGGACATCCCGGGCAGGGCCTACTTTATTTCTTCTTCAAAGAAAGAAATACCTTCCAGGGGATTGACGTAGCACCGGGCCGGTCCCTAGCGTCACCGGACGAAGGCCTTCCAGTGTGTACGGAACCCGTACCGCTGCCCCACCCGGTGCACCGCGTCCGACGACGCCCACCGTTCCCCGTTCCCGCCGCCTCACCGTCCGTTGACGACCCCGCGTCCGACGCCCCGCGTCCGATGCGGACGGTCGCCGCCCGGACGCCGTGGTTCCGGAAGGATCTGCATGCGCATCAAGGGTTTCCTGCTACCCACCGCACTCGCCCTGGCCGTGGCCGGGGCACCCGCCACCGCCGTCGCCGCCCCCGCCGACAACCGCCCCGCCAAGGCCGTCGACCTGGACGTGCTCTTCGTCAGCGCCCACCCCGACGACGAGGCCGGCAGCCTCGCCACCCTCGGCCAGTGGAAGGAGAAGTACGGCGCCAAGGCGGGCGTCGTCACCATCACCCGGGGTGAGGGCGGCGGCAACGCCGTCGGCCTGGAGGAGGGTCCGCCGCTGGGCATCATCCGCGAACGCGAGGAACGCACCGCGATCGGCAAGGCCGGGGTGGAGAACCTCTACAACCTCGACCGGGTCGACTTCTGGTACACCGCCTCGGCCCCGCTGTCCGAACAGATCTGGGGGCACGACGACACCCTGGCCCAGATCGTCCGGGTCATCCGGACCACCCGGCCAGAGATCATCATGACGATGAACCCGTCGCCGACCCCGGGTAACCACGGCAACCACCAGCAGGCCGCCCGGTTCGCCGCCGAGGCGTTCACCGCCGCCGCCGACCCGAACGCCTTCCCCGAGCAGCTCAGCGCCGAGGGACTCACCCCGTTCCGGGCCGCGAAGTTCCTGCGCAGCGGCGGCACCGGCAGCTCCGCCGCCGGGCCGCAGTGCGCCACCAGCTTCACCCCGACCGTCCCCACCGACCAGGTCTTCGGCGTCTGGGAGGGCACTCCCAGCGCCAGCGGGAAGACCTGGGCCGAGATCGAGGTCGACGCCCGCCGGGAGTACGTCACCCAGGGCTGGGCCGGCACCGCCGCCGCGCCCACCGACCCGACGAAGATCAGGTGCGACTTCTACACCCTGATCGACAGCCGCGTCCCGTACGACCCGGCGGACACCTCCCCGGAGGCGATCCTGCGCGGCTCCGTGCTGCCTCCGGCCACCGGTGGCCTGCCGAAGGGCACCGAGCTGTACCTCACCACGGACCGGTTCGACCTGGCCCCCGGCGCGACCGTCGAGGTCACCGCGCACCTGCGCGCCCCGCACAACCGCGCCCTGGTCAAGCCCCGGATCGACCTGCGGCTGCCGGCCGGCTGGAAGGTCAAGGGCTCCGGCGTGCTCAACAACGACGTCCCGTCGGGCAAGGAGCGGACCCGGACGTTCACCGTCACCGTCCCGGCCGACGCCGCCACCAACCAGCAGCAGCTCATCGGGGCCACCCTGACCACCCGCCAGGGCGTCGGGCGCACCGACCGGGCCGTCCGGGTGGTCGCCGACGTCCGCGGCACCCTGGAGCCGCTGCCCGAGGTGGGCACGTTCCGCACCTGGGCCGGTGAGGGCGGGTACCCGCAGCTGGACACCCTGATCAAGCCGGTGCTCACCATCGGCTCCGGCAAGCAGCGGTCCGTCCGGATCGACCTGCGCAACCACGGCCGGGTCAGCCGCAGCGGCACCGTCACCCTCGGCCTGCCGGCCGGCTTCACCGCCGACGCGGCCACCAAGAGCTATCCCGCGCTGGCCCCCGGCGCGACCGGGGCGGTCACCTTCACCGTCACCAACACCGACACCACCCTGCCGACCGCCAACGAGGGCGGCACGGACGGGGACTACGGCATCACCATCACCACCACCAGCGCCGCCGGCAGCACCGTGGAGACCGGCGCGCTGGAGATCGTGCCGACCACCGAGATCCCGCGGGCCGGCGACGGCACCGTCGACGGGGTGGCCTCGCCCGGCGAGTACCCCGGCCCGGAGCTGGACTTCTCCCGGATCTGGGAGGGGCAGGCCACGACCCCGCAGGACGCCTCGGCGACCGGTCGGATCGCCTGGACCGCCGACGGGCTGAAGGTGATCGTCCAGGTCACCGACGACGTACTGGGCAAGAAGGTGGTCCCGCAGGACTGCAAGCGGCAGCGCCGCACCGACAGCGTGGAGATCATCGTCGACCCGAAGGGGAACTCGACGGACACCTCCACCGTGTTCAAGGCCGGCATCTTCCCGATCACCGACGACCCGGCCAACGGCAACCCGCCGTGCTGGCAGCGCGACGCCGACAACCGGCAGGGCCCGGGGGCGACCACCGCGCCCGGGATGACCGTGGTCAGCAAGGTCAGCTCCCCGTACACCGGGTACACCATCGAGACGATGATCCCGTTCGCGGTGCTGCCCGACGCGGTGGACCCGGCCCGGATGGGCCTCAACGTGCTGGTCTACGACTCGGACACCCAGGACCTCAGCTCGCAGTCCCGGCTGGGCTGGTCCACCTTCACCGGCGTCCGGGCCGACCCGTACCGCTACGGTCTGGCCACCCTGCCCGGCTACCAGCCGGCAGCCCGGCAGCCCAGCACGCCGGTGTTCCCGGACACCTCGGCGCGCAGCGTGCACAGCCCGCAGACCATCGCCCAGTCGGCCGTGGACGGAGTGGCCCCGGCCGCCGTGCCCCGGCTGAAGAACTCGGCGCTGCGGCTGACCTCGGCCCAGCGGGTCACCGACGGCGTGCGGGTCACCCTGCGCGCCGACCGGGCCGGCACCGCCTACCTGTACGCCTGGGACGGCGACATGGCCCGGGGCGAGCACACCGTACGGCTGGCCGCCGGTGACCGGGTCACCGTGACGGTCCCGACCAGCGGGGGCAGCCCGACGTCGCTGCTGGCCGCCTTCGAGTCCGGCGGTGCCGCCGTGGCCCAGCAGGTCCCGCTGAACTGATCCACCACCGCACCGACCGTGGCCGGTCGTCGACCTCCGTCGGCGGCCGGCCGCGTCGGCGTCGGGAGCGGCACGGCCCGGCTCCCCCGGCCCGCCGCCGGAGACCCGGCTCGCCAGGGCGGACAGCGGCATACGGCCGGGGTCAGCCGGTGCAGGTGGTGGCGGGCAGCCCGGTCAGCGGCACCGGGGAACGCCCGGTCGGCTTCGCCTTGCCCGCCAGCACCCCGGCGAGCGCGGTCATCGACGCCCGGCTGGACGAGTAGGTGGCCAGCAGGGTCGGCGAGGTCGCCTTCTCCAGCACGTACGGGGTGTCCATCGCCACCGTCACCGCCGCGCCGGCCGCCAGGTCCTTCGGCCCGTCCCCGTAGCCGACCAGGTGGACCCGGGTGCCCCCCTTCGGCACCACCCGTACGCCCGCGGCGGTCAGCGCCGCGGTGAGTGTCTGCCTGGTCCGGTCCCGCCCGGCGGAGGTGGTGACGCTGACCGGGCCGGTGATCTTCTGTCCGCACCCACCCCGGAGCTGGGTGACCGCCGCGGCGGCCAGCTCGGCGGCGGCGGCCCGGTGCGGGGCGCCGTCGAGCGTGGACATGGCCGGCGTCGGCCGGTCGGCGAGCCGGAACTTCATGGTCAGCACCCGGGTGACCGCCGTCACCAGCCGCTCCCGGGGCAGCGAGCCGTCGCGGAGCGCGGCCAGCAGCCCGTCGTACGCCTGGCCGACGTTCGGGGTCATCAGGATCAGGTCGTTGCCGGCGAGCAGGGCCTTCACCGCCGCCTCCCCCGGCGGGTACCGCTTGGCCGGCGGCATGTTCATCCCGTCGGTGATCACCACCCCCTGGAAGCCCAGTTCGCCGCGTAGCACGTCGGTGAGCAGCCTGCGGGAGAAGGTGGCCGGGGTGCCCGGGTCGACGGCGGTGACGTCGAGGTGCGCCGACATGACCGCCATCGCCCCGGCGTCGATGCCGGCCCGGAACGGCGGGAAGGCGACGCTGTCCAGCTCGGCCCGGGGCTGCGCCACCACCGGGACCTCCTGGTGCGAGTCGGCGGCGCTGAGCCCGTGCCCGGGGAAGTGCTTGACGCTGGCCGCCACCCCGGCGCTCTGCAACCCCTGGACCGCGCCCGCGACCTGGGCGGCGGCCCGCTTCGGGTCGGCCCCGAAGGACCGTGAGCCGATCACCGTGCTCCGGGTGGCCAGGACGTCGGCGACCGGTGCGAAGTCCAGGTTCACCCCCATCGCGGCCAGCTCGGTGCCGGCCGCCTTCCAGGCGGCCTCGGTCCGGGCCGGGTCGTCGGCCGCCCCGGCGGCGAGCGCGCTGGGCAGGATGGTCACCCCGTCGGTGATCCGGGTGACCACGCCGTACTCCTGGTCGGTGCCGACCAGGAACGGCGCCGGGCCGGCGGCCAGCTTGCCGGCGGCCTCGCGCAGCCCGGTGGTCAGCTTCCTCACCTGGGCCGGGTTGTCGACGTTGGTGGTGGACTGGTTGCCGGAGGTGGGATCGTCGGCGCTGAAGCCGACCAGGATCAACCCGCCCAGCCGGTACTTCGCGATCATCTCGGCGGGGGTGTCGACCCCGGCGAGGGCCTGGTTGCCGGCGGCCGAGCCGGGCGTCACCGTGGTCGCCGAGCTGCCGTAGGCGTACGGCATCAGCACCTGGCCGACCAGGTCCTCGTCGCCGAGCGTGCCGGCCAGGGCGGCGGCCCGGGCGGCCGGGTCGGTGGCGGTGGGCACGGCGACGGTCGGGCTGGCTGTCGGGGCGGGCCCGGACAGGGCCGGCGCGGGGACCTGCCCCTCCCCCGCACATCCGGAGGCGAGCAGCGCGGTCAGGGCGGCGACGGCGACGCCGGCACGTCGCGGGGAGATCGGCACCCGGCCCATCAAACCCGCGCCGGAGATCAGCGGCAACCCGGCCAGGTCAGGCGGTGGGGCCGGCGTGCCCGTCCCCGACCGGGTGTCCGGCTCCCCGGCGTCTCCCGGGCGGGACGCGGCCAGCCCGGGTGAGCGGATTCACCAGGCACCACCCGCCCGATGGGCGGCTGTTCCTCGCCCTCCTCCCAGCCGGGCACGGTCAGTGGGCCGCTCCTCGCCCTCTTCCCGACCGGGCACGGTCAGTGGGCCGCTCCTCGCCCTCTTCCCGACCGGGCACGGTCAGTGGGCCGCCCGGCAGGCGCGCTCGGGGTGCGGACAACCTCCTGGGGAGCGGTATGCCTAACAGGCATAAATATGACGGACAGGCATGGAGCTCTCCGCGGCGACAGTGCTCCGGGGCGGAGCAGCAGGCATGAAGATCGTCGTTGACGCGGTCAGCCGGATCGCCATCGGTACGGGTGCCGGGGGGACCAGCGGGGACCGGGCACGCGCGGAGCCGGGCCGACGCAGGGGAACGGGCACGCGCGGAGCCGGGCCGACGCAGGGGAACGCGACGGCGGGGGGTGACTGTCAGCCGACCCGGGTCAACAGGGTCACCGGCGCACCGTCACCGGCGTACCGGTAGGGCTCCAGCTCCGCGTCCCAGGCGGTGCCCAACGCCTTGTCCAGGGCGTGCGCCAGCGCCTCGGGGCGGACCGAGGCCATGATGCTGCGCAGCCGGTCCTCGCCGAGCTGGATGTCCCCGGCCACCCCCACCGCGGCCCGGAACAGGCCCCGGCCGGGCACGTGCATGAAGCGCTCGCCGTCCGCGCCCGCGCTGGCTTCCTCGGTCACCTCGAAACGGATCATGGGCCACTGCCTCAGGGCAGCAGCCAGCTCGGCACCCGTCCCCGGGCGACCGGTCCACCCGCACTCGGCCCGGCGGGCGCCGGGATCGACGGGCTGGGCCGTCCAGTGCAGGTTGACCGGCGCGGCGAGGACGCGCGCGATCGCCCACTCGACGTGTGAGCACACGGCGAGCGGGGTCGAGTGGACGTATACGACGCCACGCGTTGGCACGGTGACCTCCCGGAGAGCGAGGTGCGTCTTCCCCTACGACCTCGACCACCCGAGTGGCTGTTGCCACACATGATGACTCCTGTGACGGATGGTGCGCCAGGGAATCGGAAAATTCGCCGCCGGGAAATACCCGGACCGGTGACTCCGGTTGTGCCCTCCGACGGGCACGATGAGCTGCCAGGCATCGTGGTCGTGTATATTTCTCTGGGCGGTTCTGCGCCGTCGCACCACTTCGCGGGGCCGAGGCCCGACCCGGGCGTCGCCCGCTACAGCCCCCGGACGTTTCCGTCCTCCCGTACGTCTTGCAAGGAGCATCTCCGTGGCGAGCAACACCTCTAAGACCGCGCGCGCGTCAGTCCGGGCCGGCCAGGCTGGCCAGGGTGGCGCCCTCAGCGTGCTGGGCGAGTTCAAGTACCTCATCCCGCTCAACGGCGGCAAGCACGCCTACGTGCGGAACCTGACCAACGGCAAGACCGCGCACCTGCGTACCGACTCCGACGCCTTCGTCGAGGAGATCCGGGTGCTGGCCGGTGCCGGTCACGCCGCCAAGATCCGTGCCGAGATCAACAACCTCGCCGCCGCCCACCCGGGCGACGGCTGGGACAAGACCGAGAAGCGTCTCGTCGAGGCCGGCGTCTTCGAGGGCTGAGTCCCTCCCGAGCCACCTCGGGAACCGCCCGCCGGGTCACCCCGGCGGGCGGTTCCTGCTTTCCCCCCACCCCCGCCACCATCGCGTCCCGACGATTCGCGCCGCCATGATCGCGCCGTGAAGATCGTCCTGGATCCAGGTTGTAGTCCCCTCCATCACGCAGGAGACCACTACAACCTGGATCCAGGACGATCATGCCCGGCACGCGGTCCCCGGGCAGCAGAGCGGCGCGGTGCGGCGCCCGTGTCAGGGGTCGAGCAGGGTGACCTCGCCGGTGTCCAGGGCGTAGAGGGCGCCGACGATGTCGAGAGTCCCCGCCGCGACCGGGCCGGTCAGCAGCTCGTCGGTGCGCAACGCCCGCACCGTACGGCGCACGTGCCGGCGGACCGCCAGGGGGTGCACGGCCGGGTGGTACGGCCCCACGTCGGTCACCGCCGGGGTGATCCGGTCGACGACGTACCCCAGGTCGCCGCCGGGCCGCCGCCCGGTGCGCAGGCTCTCCACGGTCGAGGCGACCGCCCCGCACCGCTCGTGTCCGAGCACCATCACCAGGGTCACCCCGAGCTGGTCCACCACGAACTCGATCGAGCCCCGGACGGCCCGGTCCAGCACGTGCGCCCCGGTCCGGATCACGCAGATCGACCCGAACGTCTGGTCGAAGATCGCCTCCAGCGGCACCCGTGAGTCGATGCAGCCGAGCAGCACCGCGTACGGCTGCTGGTCGCCCGAGGCGACCGCCGCGGCGGCGGTGACGTCGTGCCCGTGGACGGGTCGGCCGCTGACGAAACGACGGTTGCCGGTGAGCAGCTCGGCCAGCGCCGCGCGGGGCGTCCGGGCGGGTCGAGCGGGCGGACGGGGCATGCCCCCAGCCTGGTCGCCGCGCCGCCCCCGCGCAGCCGGGTCGGGAATCTTCGCACCGGCACGGTTGGTACGCGCCCCGGCCGGGTAGCCCCGTCATGCCGGTCGATGGGTTCCGGGTGCCTGAGGAGGTGGCGATGCCGGATCAACGGGAGCTGCGCCTGCCCGACGGGGTACGCCTGCACGTCGAGGTGAGCGGCCCGGCCGACGCGGAGGCCACCGTGATCCTGCTGCACGGCTGGACGCTGGACGGTCGGGCCTGGCACCGGCAGCGCGCCGACCTGCGGGACCGGTTCGGCGACCGGGTCCGGGTGGTCAGCTACGACGCCCGCGGGCACGGCCGGTCGAGCTGCATGGCCCTGCGGACGGCGACCCTGGCCCAGCTCGGCGACGACCTCGCGGCGGTGGTCGACGAGGTGGCCCCGACCGGGCCGGTGGTGCTCGTCGGGCACTCGATGGGTGGGATGACGGTGATGGAGTACGCCCACCGGCACCCCGCCGACTTCGCCGCCCGCACCGCCGGGCTCGTCTTCGTCTCCACCACCGCCGAGGGGCACACGCACACCGCGTACGGCCTGTCGCCCCGGATCGCCCGGCTGATCCGGGTCGCCGAGACCACCGGGGCCGGGGTGCTGGCCCGGTGCGGTGCCTGGCGGCCACCCCGTCCGTTGCTGCGCGCCCTGGCCCCGAGCATCCGGTGGATGCTCTTCGGCGACCACTGTTCCGCCTCCGACATCCGCCTGGTCACCTCGGCGGTGGCCCGCGCCTCGCTGCGCTCGATCGGCGGCTTCCGCGCCTCGATCGGCGCCCAGCACCGGCTCGACACCCTCGCCGCGTTGGCGCACCTGCCGGCGGCGGCGCTGGTCGGCGACCGGGACCGGCTCACCCCGCCGCCGTGCGCCGAGTCGATCGCGGCGGCGCTGCCGGCCACCGAGCTGACCGTCTGCCCGGGGGCCGGGCACATGCTGATGATGGAACGTCCGGACGAGGTGAACGCCGCCCTCGCCGGGGTGCTCCACCGGGTGCTGACCGTCGTACCCACCGGTCGGGTGTCCGGTCGCCGCACGGCCACCGGTTGAGCCAACCGACCGGTCGCGCACGGCCACCGGTCCCGACCGCGTGTGCGCGCCGGTCCCGTCCGCACCCGGCCGTCGGCCCCACGTACCCGGCGGGCGGGTCCGGGTGCCGGCGTTCGCGGGAGGTGGCGGAGGTCGCGGGACGGGTATCGGCCCGACGTGGGGTGGGCGGCTGCCCGTACCCTCATTCCGCCTGGCATGCACCCGTGCCCGGCGTCGCCGTCGCACAGGAGCCGGTACGTTGACCGACCAGACCACCCTGGAACAGGAGATCGCCGCCGAGCAACGGCATCTCGACCGGGTGTACGCCCGGCTCGCCGAACTGCGCCGGGCGGCCGTCCGCGCCGAGCGGGACGGTTACCGGCTGGCGCGGGTCGGCAACTTCGGCGCGCTCGTGGAGCGGGACGCCATGGTCTTCCACGCCGCCCAGCGCCGGCACCTGCTGGACGCCGAGCACGAGGGGCTGGTCTTCGGCCGGCTCGATCTGCGGGACCGTCAGGTGCTGCACGTCGGCCGGCTCGGGATCCGCGGCGAGAACGCCGAGACGCTGGTGGTCGACTGGCGGGCCCCGGCCGCCGCCGCCTTCTACCGGGGCACCCCGGCGGAGCCGCTGGGGGTGGTACGGCGACGCACCATCAGCTCGTCGGGCGAGAAGGTCACCCGGATCGAGGACGAGCTGCTCGACCCGGCGTCCGCGCCGCCGGACATGCCGGTGGTCGGCGACGGGGCGCTGCTGGCGACCCTGTCCAGGGCGACCGGACGGGGGATGCGGGACATCATCGCCACCATCCAGCGGGAGCAGGACGAGGTGATCCGCTCCCCCGGCACGGGGGTCACGATCGTCTCCGGTGGGCCGGGCACCGGGAAGACGGCGGTCGCCCTGCACCGGGCGGCGTACCTGCTCTATGCCGACCGCAGCCGGTACGCCGGCGGCGGCATCCTGGTGGTGGGTCCGTCGGCGGTCTTCGTGAACTACATCGCCTCGGTGCTGCCCTCGTTGGGTGAGGAGACCGCCACCCTGCACTCGCTGGGTTCGCTCTTCCCCGGCCTGTCGGCGACCCGCACCGACAGTCCCGAGGTGGCGGCGGTGAAGGGGTCGCTACGGATGCGGCGGGTGCTGGAACGGGCGGCCCGGGACGCGGTGCCGGACGGTCCGCAGGAGCTGCGGCTGCTCTACCGGGGGACGCTGCTGCGCCTGGAGCGGCGCGAGTTGGACCGGATCCGGGACCGGGCGTTGCACCGGGGCGCCCGCCGCAACGAAGTCCGCCGGGTCGGCTTCGACGGGGTGCTCGCCGCGCTGTACACGCAGGCCCGCCGGCTGGCCCTCAGCGGTCTGCCCGAACAGCCCGCCTTCGAGGACGAGATCATCGACCGGCCGGAGTTCCGGGAGTTCCTCAAGGCGTGGTGGCCCCGGCTGCACCCCCGGCACGTGCTGGGCTGGCTGGCCCGACCGGAGCGGCTGCGCCGGTACGCGACCGGGCTGCTCTCCCGGGCGGAGACCGCGGTGCTGGCCGGGGCGTACCGGTCGTTGGACACCGAGGGGTTGACGGTGGCCGACATCGCCCTGCTCGACGAGCTGGACGCCCTGCTGGGCAAGCCGGTACGTCCGCGGCGGGCGAACCGGGATCCGTACCAGCTCGCCGGTGGGGTCCGCGAGCTGAGCACCTTCGGCGACCGGGAGCGCGCCGCCCGTGCCGCAGCCCGGGAGCGGCCGGAGGACTACCGGGACTACGCGCACGTGGTGGTGGACGAGTCGCAGGACGTCTCGCCGATGCAGTGGCGGATGATCGGCCGGCGCGGTCGGCTCGCCTCCTGGACGGTGGTGGGCGACCCGGCGCAGACCGCCTGGACCGGCGACCAGGAGGAGCTGGACCGGGCCCGGGACCAGGCGCTGGGCCGGCGACGGCGGCACCGGTTCACGCTCTCCACCAACTACCGCAACCCGGCGGAGATCTTCGCGGTGGCGGCGGCGGAGATCCGCCGGCTCTATCCCGACCTGGAGCTGCCCAGCGCGGTGCGGTCCACCGGGGTGGACCCGGTGGCGCTGACCGTGCCGGCGGCGGAGCTGGCCCCGGCGACGGTGGACGCGGTGGACGCGGTGCTCGCCGAGGTGCCGGGGACGGTCGGCGTGATCACGCCGGTGCCCCGCCGGGACGAGGTCGCCGGCTGGCTGGGCGACCGGGGCGGGGCGCGGCTCCAGGTGGTGGACAGCCTCCAGGCCAAGGGCATGGAGTACGACGGGGTGGTGCTGGTCTGTCCGGGCGAGATCCGGGCCGAGCCGGGCTCCGGGGTACGGACGCTCTACGTGGCGCTGTCCCGGGCCACCCAACGCCTCACCACCGTCGATCCCGTCGACTGAACCGACGGCACCCGGGCGGTCCGACCTGGCCGGAAGCCCGGCCATCACTTGCATACATAGCGATGTGAGCATAGATTGGACCGGGTTCGCGGCGACGGAAGGTGTGGACGTGGGCGCAGGTCATGACCACAGCGCGACGATCAGCAACGCCGCACACCGGCACCGCGGTCGGCTCTGGGCGGCCTTCGGGCTGCTCACCGTGTTCATGGTGGTCGAGGCGGTGGCCGCGTTCGGTACCGGCTCACTGGCCCTGCTCTCCGACGCCGGGCACATGTTCACCGACGTGCTCGGCATCGGGATGGCCCTGGCCGCGATCACCGCGACCCGACGGGCCGCGCAGGACCCGCAGCGCACCTTCGGCCTCTACCGGCTGGAGGTGCTCGCCGCGCTGGCCAACGCCCTGCTGCTCAGCGGGGTGGCGGTCTACGTGCTGATCGAGGCGGTCCGCCGGTTCGGCGAGCCACCCGAGGTGCTGGCCGCCCCGATGCTGGTGGTGGCGGTGCTCGGCCTGCTCGCCAACCTTGTCGCGTTCGCCCTGCTGCGCGAGGGCGCCAAGGAGAGCATCAACCTGCGCGGGGCGTACCTGGAGGTGGTCGGCGACCTGCTCGGCTCCCTCGGCGTGATCGTGGCCGCACTGCTGATCGCCGGCACCGGCTGGTGGTGGGCCGACCCGGTGGTCGCGGTGGCGATCGGCGTGTTCATCCTGCCCCGCACCTGGCGACTCGGGCGGGCGGCGGTGCGGATCCTGGTGCAGGCCGCCCCGGAGCATCTCCAGGTGACCGCCGTGCACGACCGGCTGACCGCCGTGCCCGGCGTCACCGAGGTGCACGACCTGCACGTCTGGACGCTCACCTCGGGCATGGACGTCGCCTCGGCGCACCTCACGCTGGCCACCGACGCCGAGGTCGGCGCCGTACTGGCCGCCGCCCGGGGCGCCCTGCGGGACGACTTCCACATCGAGCACGCCACCCTCCAGGTGGAGCCGGGCAGCACTCCCGGCGGGTGCGGCCCGGCCCACTGGTGACCCGGAGCCCGCTGCGGCCCGACGGGCGGGATCGGGACCACCGGAGCGTCACCGAACCGCCGTGCACGCGGTGATCGCGCTGGATTTTGTCCTGTTTACCCCATAAAGGGGTATTCACTCCCGTACCCTCAGTCACGAGGTGGACGGGCGTCCCACCCGTACCGGTAGGCTCGGCTCCGGCCTCCGCCAGGCGGCGCCCACCGGCGCCGGCGGTGGCCGCCGCCTAATCGCCCACCAGGGCGAACCGGGGAACCACGTTCCTGGGGTGCATCCGCGTCAGCGGTAGGGATCTTCCGTCCCGAACCCGTCAGCTAACCCGGTCGGCGGCTGACGGAAGGACTCTGTATGCGGGTAGGAACCACCACGCGGCTGTTGGCCGCAGTCGTCACGAGCCTCGCGCTCGGCGTGTCGTCCGCGCCGTTCACCCCGGCCGTCGCCGCGCCCGTCACCCGGCTCGCCGCTCCCGGCGACGACGACGAGGGCGGCACACCGGCGCTCCGCGACCAGCTCGACGCGGCCAGCAAGGGCTGGGTCGACGCGAAGGCCGCCCTGGACCGCTCCACCAAACGCCAGCAGGAACTCGACGGCCAGCTCAAGAACATCGAGGCCCAACTGGTCGTGCAGACCGGCAAGGTCGGCCAGATCGCCGGAGCGGCCTACCGCACCGGCCGCCTCGGACCGATGTCCGCCCTGCTCAACAGCAACAGCCCGAGTGGCTTCCTGGACCGCGCGGCGGCGCTGGAGACGGTCGCGGCCCGGGAGGACCAGGAACTGCGCACCATGATCGAGACCCGCGACCAGGCCACCCGGACCCGGGCGGCGGTCAGTCGCGAGATCACCGAACAGCGCAAGCAGGTCGCCACCATGGGCAAGCGCAAGGAGCAGGCCGAACGAGCGCTGGCGGTGGCCGCCGCCAACAAGCCGACCCCCACCTCCCGGGACTCCGGCAGTTCGGACGGCACGTCCACCAGCAACGCCAAGGGAGCGCCCCGCAACTCCGACGGCTCCTGGCCGTCCGAGTCGTGCAGCGTCAACGACCCGACGCCGGCCAACGGCTGCATCACCCCGCGTACGCTCAACGCCCTGAACCAGGCCAAGGCGGCCGGCTTCACCCGGTACGTCTCCTGCTACCGGCCCAGTGGGTCCGGCGAGCACCCCAAGGGCCGGGCGTGCGACTTCGCCGCCCAGCGCAACGGCTTCGGCGGGGTGGCCAGTGGCGGCGACCGGACGTACGGCAACAACCTGGCCGCGTACTTCATCCGCAACGCCGACCGGCTCGGCGTGCTCTACGTGATCTGGTTCAAGCGGATCTGGCTGCCGAGCAGCGGCTGGAAGTCGTACAGCGGGGGCAACGGCGACCCGTCCAGCGACCACACCAACCACGTGCACCTGTCGATGATCTGAGCACCACCCCGGGTGGCCCGTCCTCGACGGGCGGGCCACCACAGCCGCCGGTAGCCGGAACACGGGCGGTCGGGCCACCACAGCCGCCGGTAGCCGGAACGCGGGCGGTCGGGCCACCACAGCCGCCGGTAGCCGGAACGCGGGCGGTCGGGCCACCCAGGGCCGCCGGTGGTCGGAACGCCGCCGGTCGGGCCACCGCAGCCGGTCGCGTCGCCGGTCAGGCCGCCGCGGGAGTGTCGCCGGACCGACCGTCCAGCACCGCGCCGAGGCGGCTGGCCAGCCCCAGGTGAGCGGCCCGGGCCTGCCGGAAGGCGTAGCCGAACAACGGTGCCGGCGCGGCGAGGGTGATCTCCACGTCGATCCGCAGCAGGTCCCCCTCCATCCGGAGCCGGGTGTGGTTGCGGACCGTGGTGGCGGGCTGCTGCCGGGCCACCGTCACGATCTCGTCCTGGTCGACCAGCAGCACGTCGGCCTGGTAGGTGACCGGGAACCGCAGCGGCCCCAGCTCCAGCCGGTCGGTGATCGCATAGCTGGCCACCGCACCCGGTCGGGCCGGCAACCGGCGCACCCGGACGATCAGGGGATGCAGCTCCTGCTGCCGGGACAGATCACTCAGCAGCGCCACCGCGTCCGCCTGTGCGCAGCGCGCCTGCACCGTGTAGCTGAAGCTCTCCCGCCGGACCACCACCGGGCCTCCTGACCGTCGTCGGTCGCCCGATCGTGCCGTACCGGAGAGGGCCTGGCAACGTCCCGGACCGGACGGCGGTCACATCGGCGGTACCGGGGTGAAACGCACCGGCCCCGCCGGCACCGGCCGGGCGGGGTGTCCCCGGCCCGGATCAGGCCCCCGGCAGCACCTCGGGGGTGGCGGCACCGGCGAAGTACGGCTCCGGGGCGCCGAAGAGACCGAGCAGCCCGGTCACCCAGAGCTGCCGGTGCACGAACCGGCTCGGCTCGGTGACGACGAGCTTGACCCCGCTGACCTCGGCCGTCTGGAAGCCGGCGACCATCGCGCTGATCCCGACGGAGTCGATGAAGGTGACCAGTCGCATGTTCAGCTCGATCCGCGCGGGCCGCCCCTTGGCCAGCACCTCGGCGATCGCCTCACGTACCTCGTATGCGGTGTCGACGTCGATCTCGCCACGGGGGGCGATCTCGATGACACCGGCCGGCAGGACCGACTTCACGATCGACAGGCTCACGCGAGCACCTCCACTCGCCCGTCTCCGGGCGCCTCATCAGTACGCGGGCCGCGACCGAGAGTATTCCTCCGATGGCCTCGGTCGCCACCCCTCGGGATGAGCAATTCGCGGATCCGGACGGACCGGACCGTCCCTCTCCGCACCGTTGCTGTTCCTGTTCTCTTCGACTTCACTTCGACGGCCGACACGTCCCGGCCGTTCCAACCGTCCCAGAGTAGCGGTCCGGGTCCACCCCACCTCGAATCCCGCAGGTCGGGCGAGCCCCGGGCGACGCGGCGGCGCTGGTTGTGCCAGGTACCTACCGTGGGCGAGAGATGGGTCACCACGACGGAGGGGACGATCGATGATCAGGAGACTACTCGGCCTGGCCGGGGTCGGCGCGCTGCTCGCTCTCGTGCTCGCCTGCGGCTTCGGCGGTGGGGACGACGACGATGACGACGACGGGGACGATTTCGCCCGCGCCACGTCCGTGGTCACGGTCCGCTAGCGGTACCGGGTTTGCGCTCCGGCCGGTCGGGGCACTGGGTCGATGACCGGCCGGAGCACCGGCCGGCGAGCGAACCGCCCGCGCCGCAGAGACGTCGAAGTCCGAAGTGGCCGCAGACTTCGGCACCCGAGGAGGTAACCACGATGTTCGGCAGCAACCTTCTGGAGCGCCGCAGCAAGCCCGAGCGCATCGCCGACCAGGCCTGGCACCAGCTGCTCTCGGCGGTCGACTCGGCCGGTGACAGCGTCCGGGACGCCGCCCGGTCGGTCCGGGACTCCGGGCTGACCGACGCCGGCGACCTGGTCGGCTCGACCGCCGACGAGGCACGTCGACGGGCGACTCTCGCCTTCGACGCGCTCGCCGGGCGTCGTCCGGCCCTGCCCTGGGCGCTGCTGATCAGCGCGGCGCTGGTCGGGGCGGCGATCGGCTGGGCCGCCGGCACCGCCGCGCGGGCCGCCGGCAGCCAGGGTGACCGGTCCGCCGACGACATCGAGTTCGTCGACGTGGACCGGCCGAACTCCCCGGTCGGCCTGGACGACTGATCCGCCCTCCCGCACGTCAGGCCCCGGCCGCGCCTCCGGCGACGACCGGGGCCTTCGTCATCACCGTGACGGTGGGCCGACGTCATGCCGCCCGGACGGGCCGGCCAGGTGCTTCGTCGTGCCGGACGGGCCGACCGGGACCTTCGTCATGCCGGACGGGCCGACCGGGACCTTCGTCGTGCCGGACGGGCCGACCGGGACCTTCGTCATGCCGGACGGGCCGACCGGGACCTTCGTCATGCCGCGACGGCGGGCCGGCCGCTCGGTGCGACCGGCGCGGCCCTGACACACCGCCGGCTCCCCCGGTGGACCGGGAGAGCCGGCGGTGGCCGTCGGTACGTCGTCAGCGACTGGTGCAGGTGACCGTCGGGACGGCGTTGCTGCCGGTGACGTTGGCGGTGAAGCCGACGCTGGTGGTGGCACCGGGCGCGAGCGCGCCGTTCCACCCGGCGTCGCGCACCGAGACGGTCGCCCCGGTCTGGGTGTACGTACCGCCCCAGAGCGAATTGACCGTCTGGCCGTTGGCGAACGTCCAGCCCAGCGTCCAGCCGGCGGTCGGGCCGATACCGACGCTACGCACCGTCACCTCGCCCTGGAAGCCACCGGGCCACGATCCGGTCACCTTGTACGTCGCCGCGCAACCGTGCGCCGGGGGCTGCGTGGTCGGCGGGGGCGTGGTGGGTGGGGGCGTGGTGGGTGGGGGCGTCGTCGGCGGGGGCGTGGTGGGCGGCGGCGTCGTCGGCGGGGGCGTCGTCGGGTTGGGAGTGGTCGGGGTGGGGGTGGGAGTGCCGCCGAGCCGGTCGGCGACCAGGATGCCCCGGCCGTTGGTGCCCAGGTAGACCCGGCCGTAGACCCTCGGGTCACCGGTCAGCGCCTCACCCGCGTTGCCGTACTGGTGCTGGTCGTCGTTGATCCGCACCCAGGCCGCGCCGCTGTTGTCGGAACGGTAGACACCGTGCTTGCCGTCGACGGTGCCGAAGGTGAACACCGCCGGGTAGGTCTGCCCGGGGGCGGCCTTGCCGAAGCCGACGTTCACCGTCGACGTCACCCCGGCCAGCTTGGTGAAGCTGGCCCCGGAGTCGGTGGAACGCCACAGCCCACCCTCACCGGCCAGCCAGATGTCGCCCTCCTTGCCGGGGACCGCCTTGAACCTGACGTTCCCGGTGGCGGGCAGGCCGGTCGCGGCGGAGGCGGTGAAGCTGGCCCCGCCGTTGGTGCTGACGTAGAACTTGCCGGCGCTGAAGCCGTAGAACTTGTTCTTGTTGACCCGGTCGGACTCGACCACCGCGTTGGCCGGGATGCCGGTGGCGGCGGTCCACGAGTTGCCGAACCCGACCGAGCGGATCACCTGCTGCCCGGGGTCACCCGGGGCCCAGACGAACTGGCTGCCGTCGGCGGCGGCGGCGACCGTGCCACCGTTGTTGACCCCGCCCGGCTCGCTGCCCTGGAACCAGTTCGCCCCGCCGTCGGTGGAGAACGCGACGTGGCTGTCGTTGGGGCGGTCGGCGTCGGTGAAGTTGCCGGCCCGGACCATCGTCGCCGGGTTCGTCTCGGCGTAGTCGAGGCTGGTGGTCGTGGTGAAGACCGGCTGGGTGAACAGCATCGGCGGCACCGCGTCGAGGTCGGTGTGCCGGAACCCGCCGATGTCACCGAGCCCGCTGATCAGCGGTGCCCCGGTGGGCGGGCTGATCAGGTCCTGCACGGCGGTCTCCTCCAGGCCCTTGACCATCGGCTTGATGGTGAACTTGCCGCCGGTGTCCCACTTGGTGAGGTCGGTGCTGCCGTAGATGGTCGCGCCGGTGCCGTACATGAAGCGGTCGGAGTCGAACGGGTCGATCTCCACCGACTCGTTCATCCAGCCCAGCTTCGGGGACTCCTCCGGCGGGGCCGGGTTGACCCCGAAGGTCAGCCAGGGCACCGAGCTGATGTCCATCGTGAACTTCTTGGTGCGCTCCGGGTAGCTGCCGAACTCCCAGATCCGGCTCCAGGTCGCGCCGCCGTCGGTGCTGCGCCAGAAGATCGCGTCCGGCCACCAGGAGATCTGGGTGGCGACCATCAGGGTGTTCGGCTTCTGCCGGTCGATGGTCAGGCCCGAGTAGCCGAAGTAGGCGTCGGTGCTGGACGACGGGATCGGGCTGATCTGCGTCCACGCGCCGGTCGCCCGGTTGAACTTCCAGACGTCACCCTTGCCGCCGTCGTACGGACCGCCGGTGTCGCTGGTGGCGATGTAGAGGAAGCCGCCGACCGGGTCGACCACACCCTTGTGGGCCAGGTAGCCGGTGGGCTGACCGGCGATCCGCTCCCACGTGGTGCCGCCGTTGGTGGACCGGTACACCGGGTTCGCCTTGTCGGCCACCCCGACGTAGATGGTCTGGGTGGCGTTACCGGCCGTACCGGTGCTCTTGTCGAAGGTGACCCAGGTCAGGCCCTGGTTCTGGCTCTGGTAGCCGGTGGTGTCGTTGGGGTCGGCCCGGTAGTTGCCGACGTTGGGGAAGTTCGCCACCTTGGCCCAGGTGGCCCCGTAGTCGGTGCTGCGCCACAGGCCGTTGCCGCCCTCCGCGCCGTAATAGAGCACGCTGTTCTTGTTGGGGTCGACGGCGAGCCGCTCCCCCATGCCCCGGCCGGGCATGTTGCCGCCGTTCTTGAACGGCAGCGCGGTGGCCTGCCAGGTGGCGCCCTTGTCCGAGGAGCGCAGGATCGCGCCGTTGTTCGGATCCCAGTCGTTGGTGTACATGCCGACGGCCGCGTACACCCGGTTGGTCTGCACCGGGTCGGTGGCCAGGCTGACCACGCCGTTGTAGCCCCACTTGTCCGCGCCGACCCAGTCGAGCAGCGGCGTCCAGGACTGGCTGGCCTGTTCCCACCGGTACGCGCCGCCGATGTCGGTACGCGCGTAGATCAGGTTCTTCTCGGTCGGGTTGAAGACGATGCCGGGGACGAAGCCACCGCCGTCGATCCGGACGTTCTTCCAGGTGTACGGTTCCGCCGCCGCCGCGGCGGCCTCGGTGGACGGTGCGATGGTGAACTGTACGGCCACGACGGCCGTCGCGGCGGCCAGCACGGTGGTGACCGCGCCGACGAGACTTCTCCGCATCTGCGGTTCCTCTCGGGATGCCAGGGTCAGGGTGCGACGGCCCGATGGGGGACGTCGACAGGTGCGAAGAGCTGCCCTGGCTCCCCGCCGGCACGCTTGGCTCCCGCTGCCGAAGAAGAGTTCAACAGTAACCGGTACGCCGCCGAATTAGGAAGCGCTCCCAACTAACTCGGCCATCAGAGCCGGTAGATGACGTCCTCGCCGACCATCTCGCGACTGATGCCCAGTCCGTCCACCGGTCGGGCGGCCACGTCGGCCCACGGGGTGCCCGGCGCCCAGCCGGGCAACAGCACCACCGTGCGCAGCCCGACCTCCCGCAGGTACGCCACCGAGGTGGCGTCCGGGAAGGTCATGCTCGCCGCCCGGATCCGCTCCTGGGACTGCGGGGTGAACGAGGCGAGCCCGTTGACCACCTTCGGGAACCCGTCGGTGGACCAGAGCATCACGTGCAGTTCCCGGATACCGTCGCTGGGCAGCACCAACGCCGGCCCGGTCAACCCACGCAACACGGCCGGTTGCTCCGGCGCCGGCACGTGCGGGGTGCGGTTGACCCCTTCCAGCATGACCAGCAGCAGCGGCACCAGCAGCGCCAACCGGGCCAGTCGCCACCGCTGCCCGCCCTGCTCCCGGGCCGGCTCCGGGTCGACCGCCTGGGCTGCCTGCGCTGCGGGCCACGCCGCCGGCCGCAACGTCGGCCGCGCCGGCGCTCCCGCCTCCGCCCACGCCGCCGGCCGCAGCGTCGGCCGTGCCCCCACCGGTTCCGCTCCGACCGGTTCCGCTTCCGCCGCTGCCGGTTCCACGTCCGCCGGTTCCCGCGCTGCCGGCACCGCTCCCACCGGTTCCCGCGCTGCCCGCTCCGCTTCCGCCGGTTCCGGCCCGGACCGCGCCGCCGACCCCGGCACCTGTTCCCGCGCCGGCCCCGTCCCCGACGCCGGTTCCGGCAGAGCCTCCCCCGCCGGCCCGGCCCCCGGTGCCGGTTCGGCCAGCGGGTCACGCGCCCGGCCGACCGCCGGCTCGCGCACCGTCAACGCCCCCGCGGCGAGCAGGCCGAGCAGCAGGGTCGTCCACAGCACCAGCCGGCCCGGGGTACGCACCCCGTCCCAGCCGGGGGCGTGCTCGACCAGCGTCACGTAGCCGGGATCGCCGTCGCCCCCGAACGTGGTGCCCGCCGCCAGCGCCACGCTGACCAGCGCCGCGCCGGCCAGCATCAGCCGGTGCCGCAGCCGCCACGCGGAGAAGAAGATCCCGGCCATCGCCACCGACAGCAGCACCACCCCGGGCAGCAGCGTCATCTCACCGGGAAAACCGAGCGTGGCGCGGGCCGCCTCGTGCCGCTCGCCCCACAGCCAGGACTCCGGCGGCGCGGTGATGAACCCCCGCCACGACGGGGAGAACATCTCGATCTGCGCCACCGTCCGCCGCCCGGACGGGTTACGGGCCACCACCTCGAAGTAGGGCGCGGCCATCGCCAGGGTCACCCCGGCGAACCCGATCCCCCCGGCCAGGTCGGCCAGGAGCAGGCCACGCGGCACCGCCGGGCGGGACCGGCGTCGCCACCACACCACGCCGTACGTCACGGCGACGCCGAGGCAGATCAGCCCCAGCGCGTACGCGAAGGGCAGGCCGATGCCGAAGCCGAGGGTGACCTGCCAGGCGGCGGTCGCCCAGCCGGCGACCACCCAACCGGGGCGGATCCGGTCGGGACGGTGACCGTGCCGCAGCGACCAGCCGTGCCCCCGGGCCAGCATGGCCAGCGCGAGGGCGATCCCGCCGATGCTGAGCACGTGCAGGTGACCGGCCTGGGCGAGCTTCCACGGGGCGTAGGCGAAGGAGACCCCGGCCACCGCCGAGCCGGCCCGACCCGCGCCCAACTGCCGGGCCAGCGCGTACGCGCCGAACAGGGCCAGCGCGTGGGTCAGCACGTAGAGCAGGTTGTAGCGCACCACGGCGGCCACCGGGCCGTCCCCGATCATCCCGAACGGGGCGTAGCCGAGCAGCGTGTCGGAGTAGGCGTAGGTGTACGGCTCCGGATAGAACGTGTTCGAGTGCCAGACCTGGAACGGGTTGGTCAGCAGGGCATGCCCGCCCCAGGCCACCTGCCAGGCCTGGAGCGTCGGATCCCCGGTGTCCTGCGGGATGGTGCTCGCCGGATCACGCAGGGTCGGCCAGGTCAGCACCACCGCCAGCACCAGCGCGGCGACCGCCGCCAGAGTCCACTCGTGCCGGGCCACCCGCCACGACACCTCCACCAGCCGGCGGCCGACAACCCGCATCCGATCGACGTCCATCTCTCCACTCCGTCCCTCGCCGTCCGTCAGACTGCCCGAGTCCGATCCTGTTGTCGACACCGGAACCCGCCCGAATTTCGACACCGGATCCCTTCCGACGGTCCGAATCCGATCTGACGACGGACCGGTCGGCTCTCGCATCGGCCCGGGCCACCGCAGGTCCACCGGGCCACCGGGCCATAGAGCCACCGAGCCACGGGGCACCGCCGGGCCACCGGGCCGGGCCGTAGGGCCGGCTCACCCGGCCCGGGTGAGCCGGCCTCACCCGGGCCGGCGGAAGGTGGAGGTCATGACTGGATCCGACGGACCGATCCGACCCGGGACTCCGGCCCCCGACTTCACCCTGCCGGCCACCCCGGACGGGCGACAGACCGGACCCGGGCAGTTCCGTGGCCGGCCGGTGGTGCTCGCCTTCTACCCCGCCGACTGGTCCCCGGTCTGCGCCGACCAGATGGCGCTGTACCAGGCCGCGATGCCGGAGTTCGAGCGGTACGCAGCGGTTGTGCTGGGCATCTCGGTGGACAGCATCTGGTCACACCGGGCCTTCGCGGAGGCGAAGGGCATCCGGTTTCCGCTGCTGTCCGACTTCGAGCCCAAGGGCGAGGTGAGCCGCGGCTACGGGGCGTACACCCCGCAGGGACAGGCCACCCGGACCCTGGTGGTGGTCGACCCGGCCGGGACGGTGGCCTGGAGCTACCTCTCCCCCGCCGAGGTGAACCCCGGAGCCGACGGCATCCTCGACGCGCTGGACCGGCTCGGCACCGAACGGCAGGTGACGGCCCGATGAGCACCCCGTTGCAGGTCACCGCCCGGCTCCGCACACCGGTGACCGAATCCGACCACATCCGAGGCCCGCTGGACGCCCCGGTCACCCTGGTCCAGTACGGCGACTTCCAGTGCCCGTACTGCGGGGCGGCCTATCCGAACCTGGCGGAACTGCTCCGGCAGCGCCGGGACACCGTGCGGCTGGTCTACCGGCACTTCCCGATCACCAACCTCCACCCGTACGCCGAACGGGCGGCCGAGGTGGCCGAGGCGGCGGGGCAACGCGACCGGTTCTGGGAGATGCACGACTGGCTCTACGAACACCAGGACCAACTCGACCCGGTGCACCTGTCGCTCGGCGTGGAGCAGGTGGGGCTGCCACCGGACGAGATCGGCGCGGAGGTCGACCGGAACGCCTACGGCGACCGGGTGCGGCACGACTTCACCGGGGGTATCCGCAGCGGGGTGAACGGCACGCCCACCCTGTTCGTCGACGGCCACCGCCACGAGGGCGGCTTCGACCTACCGGCCCTGTTGACAGCGGTGGACACCACCACCCCGTAGACCGACCTCCTCAGAGCAGGTGCAGGGCCCGGGCCCGGCGGACGGCGTCGCGGCGGCGGGTGGCGTCGAGCTTGCGGTAGATGTTGCGCACGTGCGTCTTGACGGTGTTGACCGACAGGGACAGTTCACCGGCGATCTCCACGTTGGACAGGATGCTCTGCAGGTAACGCAGGATGGTCAGCTCCCGCTCGGTGAGCGGTTCCCCCAGCGCCCGTACCGTCTCGCCGGCTCCCCGTTGCGGGCCGCCCGGTCCCTGCCCCGTCGGTGTCTCGGCGTCACGTACCAGGTCACTGACCTGAGGCCAGTACGCCGTGCCCGAGTCCAGGTGAGCGGCGAGCAGCTCCCGGACCGCCGGTTCGGCCCGGGTGAACACCCTCCGGTGGCCGTGTCGACCGGCCAGGTCGAGTACCCGTTCCAACTGCCGGCCGGCCCGCCGCCCGTCACCCGCACGCCGGGACAGCACCGCAGCCAGCACGCCGGCGGCCAGCCGTACCGTCAGCGGCCAGCCGGCGGCGTCCGGGGCGTCCCAGTCGGGTAGCGCTGCGGTGGCGGCCCGGACGTCGCCGGCCCGCAGCTCCATCCGGGCCAGCGCCAGGGCCAGCACGGGCGTCGGGTCCGGTTGCCGGGTGGCCCGCTCGGCCAGTAGCCGACGCGCGGTGTCCAGATCACCCTGCTCGCCACGGACGTCGACCTCCAGGGCCAGCAGCCGGTCAGCCAGCTCCCCACCACCGGCCGACTCTCCGCCCGGGGCGGGTCGAAGGGCCGCTTCCCTGACGTCGGAGAGCGCGGTCCGGGCGCGTAGCGCCACCTCGATGGCCGCTGCCGGCTCGCCGGAGTCACGCAACAGCGCCGCCCGGCACAGCGCCGCCACCGCGCCGACGGTCACCCCTGCCGGGTCGGTGCCCACCCCACCATGGGCCGCGCCGGTCGTCGCCAGCTCGGCGGTCACCCCCGCCGGGGTGGTGCCGACCGTGCCGAGAGCCGCGCCGGCCGCCACCAGCTCGGCGGTCGCCTCCGCCGACTGGTCCCGGTACAGGGCCACCAGGGCCAGCGCCAGGTGTGCGTACCCGCAGTCGACCCGGCTCGACCAGCCCTGGCAGGGTGGCATGGCCAGGGCTGCCCGGGCGGTCTCCTCGGCCGGCGAGAGCTCACCGGCGAGGGCGAGCAGCAGGGCCGTCCGGGTCGCGCCGACCAGTTCGGTCCGGGGCCGACCGGTCCGGCGGGCCGCCGCCAGCGCCCCGGCGAACCGGGTCCTGGCCGCCACCAGGTTCCCCTCGGCCAGGTCGGCCAGCCCCAGCGCGGTGTCCGCCACCGCCCGTACGTCCGCGTCCTCCCCGGTCCGGGGGTCGTCGTCCGTCGGCGCTCCTGCCGTGGCCGCCCCGAGGGACACCCCGGGCGAAGCGGTGCCGACGGCGAGCAGCCGGGCGACTCCGCGGCGTACCTCCGGATGGTCCCCGCAGAGGCGGGCCAGGGTGAGTTCCAGTGCCACGGCCAGCCGACGGAACCGGTCCCGGCGTGGGGCCGGCAGCGTGCGGGCCGCCGCCACCGCGTCCCGCAGCCGGGCGGTCGCCGCCTCGACATCCCCCGCGTGCGCCCGTTCGGTGCCGGCCGCCAGCGCCAGCTCCGGATCCCGCCGGACCGCCCCGGCGGGTGGCGGCGGTGGCGGTGGCACGCCCGACGTCTCCCGTTCGTAGGGCACCAGCTCCGGCCAGTGGGTCAGCAGCAGCCCGGTGGCCCGGTCCCACTGCCCGGCGGTGAGCGCGTGGCGCAGCGCGTCCGCCGGCCGGTCGTGGTCGGCGTACCAGTCGGCGGCCCGGCGGTGCAGCCCGCCGCGTTCCCGCTCGTCGAGGCCGGCGAGTTCCTGCCGGAGCAGGTCGGCCAGCATCGGGTGCGGCCGGTACCAGGGCGGGTCGCTGTCGTCACGGTGCAGGAACCCGCCCTCGCGGACCAGCCCGGCGAGCACCTGACCGGAGTCGGTCCGCCCGGTCAACGCGTCGGCCAGGTCGGCACGGACCGCCCCGCCGACGGCACACCGCCGCAGCAGTTCCCGGGCCGGCGGCGACAGTTGGGTGAGCACCTCGGCGCGTAGGTACGCCGCCACGTCCGGATGGTCGCCGCCGAACCGCTCCACCCACCGGGCCGGGTCGGGCCGCTGCCCGGCGGCCAGCGCGGCGAACCGCAGGCCCGCCGGCCACCCGCCGGTGCGTTCCCGCAGTCGTCCGACCGCCGTCGCCGGCAGCGGCGCTCCGTGCGCCACCAGCAGGTCGGCCACCTCCTCGGTGGTGAAGGCCAGGTCGTCGGGCCCCAGCTCGGTCAGGTCGCCGGCCAGTCGCAGCCGGTGCAGTGCCGGCGGCAGGTCGCCCCGCGCGGCGACGACGAGGCGCAACCGTCCGTCCGCGTGCCGGAGCAGGAACTCCAGCCCGGTGAGCACGGCCGGATCGGTGACCCGGTGCAGATCGTCGAGGACCAGCCGGACGGGACGTTCCCGGGTCGCCAGCTCAGCGGCGAGCGACTCCAGCTGTTCGGGACGCGGCGGGACGACCGCCGACGCGGTCGGTCCGGCCCGGAACCCGCCCCGCAGGGCCGCCGTGAGGTAGGCCCACAGCCGTTCCCCGCTGTCACCCGCCTCGACCTGCACCCAGGCCGGTGGCCCCTGATCCTGATCCTGGTCCCGGTCCTGATCCCGGTCATGGTCCCGGTCCTGGTCGCGGTCGCCGGTCGAGCCACGTGCCCAGGCGGTGAGCAGCGTCGTCTTGCCCCAGCCGGCGGGTGCCCGGACCAGGGTCAGACTGCCGGCGACGCCCTCGTCGAGGAGGCCGAGCAGCCGGGGCCGCCACAGCATCGGCTCCGGCAGGGCGGGCGGGGTGAGTCGGGACGCCAGCAGTGCCGGGCCGCCGGACGCCTCGGCGACCCCGGTGCTGGTGCGCTGCTGCGGCATCCGTCCCACCCCCGTCGGCGCGTCCTCCCCCGGTCGGCGGCGGTTACCCGACGCGGTCCGGTTCACCCCTTCGGGACGAGTCCGGTTCACCCGGCCGCCACCGACGATGGTCGGACCGGACGACCGACCGGTCGGACCGCGGGACCAGGGCCGCACAGGTCACGGTCGGGCTCCGGCGGGAGAGGCGGGTGGTACGGATGGGACGGCTGGGCGTACCCCGGTGGTGGCACCGCCGACCGGCGGCCGGAGCCGGCGCGGGATCGGGTCGTTGGCAGGTGGTGACCGTGGGCGTGCCGGCGGTGGAGCTGCTGCCCGGGGGGCGGTGGCCGGAGCCGTTGCGGGCGCTCGCCGACGCGGTGGAGGTCGACCTGCGGCCGGCACCCGGCGGTCGGGGCACCGAGCTGGCGGTCCGGCCGCTCGGCGGGGTCGCCACCCTGCCCGGGATGGCCGCCCACCTGGTCGGCGACGACCCCGACGGCTACCTGCGGCAGGTGCTGCGTGCGGTCCGGCAGCTCGTCGAGACCGGCGAGGAACTGCGCGCCGACCGACCCGCGGCCGAGCGGCCGGCGCGGGACCGGCCGCCCGCCGCCCGCCCGGTGGTGCCCGGATGAGGGCGCTGTGCTGGGAGGGCGCCGACCGGCTCGCGGTACGCGAGGTGCCCGACCCGGAGCTGCGCAACGCCCACGACATGATCGTCCGGGTCCGGCGCAGCGCCACCTGCGGGGCCGACCTGTCGCTGCTCGCCGGGCGGGTGCCGGGCCTCGCCGCCGGGGACGTGCTCGGGCACGAGTTCCTCGGCGAGGTGGCCGAGATCGGGCCGGCGGTACGTCGCCACCGCGTCGGCGACCGGGTGGTGGTCTGCGCCGCCGTGGCCTGCGGAAACTGCTGGTACTGCCGGCAGCGTCTCTACTCCTGTTGCGACAACGGCAGCACCGCCGCGACGGCCACCGAGGCGGCCTGGGGTCAGCCCACCGGCGGCTGCTACGGCCACCCCCGGGCGGCGGGCGGGTTCGCCGGCAGCCACGCCGAGTACGTCCGGGTGCCGTACGCCGACGTCGGGGCGTTCGCCGTGCCCGATCCGATCAGCGACGACCGGGCGGTCTTCGCCTCGGACGCCGCCCCCGCCGGGTGGATGGGGGCCGAGCTCGGTGCGGTCCGCCCCGGTGACGTGGTCGCGGTCTGGGGGGCGGGCGCGGTGGGGCAGCTCACCGCGCAGGCGGCGACGGCGCTCGGCGCGGACCGGGTGATCGTGATCGACCGGTATCCGGACCGGCTACGGATGGCCGAACGGCACGCCGGTGCCGAGACGTTGCACTACGAGCAGACCGACGTCCCCGCCGAGCTGCGGGAACGCAGTGGCGGCCGGGGTCCTGACGTCTGCGTGGAGGCGGCCGGGGTGGCCGACGGCGGTGGTCGTCCGGCCTCGCTCGCCGACCGGTTCACCGGTCGGGGCGGCCCGGTCGATGATCCGCTGGCGGTCCGGGAGGCGGTGCACGCCTGCCGCAAGGGCGGCACCGTCTTCGTCTCGGGCAGCTTCACCGGCTTCGTGGACTCCTTTCCGCTGGGCGCGGTGATGCACAAGGGGCTCACCCTGCGCAGCGCCCGCCAGCACGGCCAACGGTGGATTCCGATGCTGCTGGAGCGGATGGCCCGCGACGAGCTGCGTACCGAGCACCTGGCGACGCACCGGTTCGGGCTGGACCAGGGTCCGGCCGGCTACGCGTTGTTCCGGGACCGCGCCGACGGCTGCGTCCGGACGGTCTTCACGCCGCACGGGTGACGGCCGCCGTGCGGGTGACGGCCGCCGCACGGGTGACGGCCGCCGCACGGGCCGTCCACCAGGCGACGGTCGGGCGGAAAGGAACGGTGGGCGGGCCGCTCACCAGGTGGGGGTCGGGTGCGGGTGGCACACTCGGCGGATGCCCCACGACCGCCCGTACGACATCGTCCTGTTCGGCGCGACCGGTTTCACCGGCGGGCTGACCGCCGAGTACCTGGCCCGCAACGCCCCGGCCGGGTTGCGCTGGGCGCTGGCCGGGCGGGATCCGGCGAAGCTGGCGGCGGTCCGGGACCGGCTCGCCGGCATCGACCCGGCCCTGGCCGCGCTGCCGCTGCTCACCGCCGACGTCACCGACGCCGCGTCGCTGCGCGCGGTGGCCGGGGACACCCGGGTGCTCGCCACCACGGTCGGGCCGTACGTGCACCACGGCGAGCCGCTGGTCGCCGCGTGTGCCGCCGCCGGCACCGACTATCTCGACATCACCGGTGAGCCGGAGTTCGTGGACCTGATGTACGTGCGGCACCACGCCGAGGCGGTGCGCACCGGTGCCCGGCTGGTGCACGCCTGCGGTTTCGACTCGGTCCCGCACGACCTGGGCGTCTGGTTCACGGTCCGGCACCTGCCGGCGGACGGGCCGATCACCGTGGACGGGTTCGTCCGGGCCGGGGGCCGGTTCTCCGCGGGGACGTACCACTCGGCGCTCACCGCGTTCGCCCGTACCGGGGAAGCGAAGCGGGCGGCGCTGGCCCGCCGGGCGGTCGAGCCCCGACCGGACGGCCGCCGGGTACGCGCGGTGCCCGGCCGGGTGGGCCGCTCGGCGGCGACCGGCAGGTGGGCGGTGCCGCTGCCCACCATCGACCCGCAGGTGGTCCGTCGGTCCGCCGCCGCCCGCCCGGAGTACGGTCCGGACTTCCGGTACCGGCACTTCGCCAGCGTCAAGCGGCTGCCGACGGTGCTGCTGGCCGGGGCGGGGATGGCCGGCCTGGTCGGGTTGGTGAAGGTGCCGCCGGCCCGGCGCTGGCTGCTCGGCAGGCGTGTCTCCGGGCAGGGGCCGAGCGCGGCGCAGCGGGCCGGTTCGTGGTTCCGGGTGCGGTTCGTCGGCACGGGCGGGGGCCGCACGGTCCGCACCGAGGTCTCCGGCGGCGATCCGGGCTACGACGAGACGGCCAAGATGCTCGCCGAGTCGGCGCTCTGCCTGGCGTACGACGATCTGCCGACCACGGCCGGGCAGCTGACCCCGGTGACCGCGATGGGCGACGCGCTGCTGGACCGGTTGGTGCGGGCCGGCATGACGTTCCGGGTGCTGCCGGAGTGAGGCGGGCGGAGGCGGGGGTCGACGGGGCGGGGACCGACGGGGCAGGGGTCGACGGGGCAGGGATCGACCGGAACGACCCCGGGGCGGTCACCCATGGTGACGCCCGGTCCCGGGCTTGACCCTCGACCTGGTTGAGGCGACAGCATCATGGCCGTGGAGAGCGAGTTGCGGAGTATCGGTGAGTTGGCCCGGACCAGCGGTCTGACGGTCAGCGCGCTGCGGTTCTACGACCGGTCCGGGGTGCTGACCCCGACGTTGGTCGACCCGGTGAACGGTTACCGCTGGTACACCGACGCCCAGGTGACGCCGGCCCGGCTGGTGGCCGGTCTGCGGCGGGTCGGCATGCCGCTGGCCGAGATCGCCGCCGTGCTGCGGCTGCGCGACGATCCGGTGCGGGCCGGCCGGTTGCTCGACGCGCACCTGCGCCGGCTGGAGAACGGTCTCGCCGACGCCCGCCGCGAGCTCTCCCGGGTCCGTGTCCTGATCGATCCCGAGGAGTGTCCGATGACCACCCGAATCGTGCTGTCCCCCGCCGCCCTGGCCGCCGCCGTCGACGCCGTCCGGTTCGCCGTCGGCGACGACCCCGACCTGCCGATGCTCGCCGGTGTGCTCCTGGACGTGGAGTCCGACGGCGTACGGCTGGTCGCGACCGACCGGTACCGGATGGCGCTGGGCCGGGCCGGCGGCCGGGTGGATGGCCCGCCCGTCCGGGCGCTGCTCCCGGTGCCGGCCGTCGACGAGTTCCGGGCGCTGCTCGCCGCCACCAGCGCGCCGGAGGCGTGCCTGACGATCGCCGGGGAGCGGGTCGACATCGCCGTCGGCGACGCCGGGGCCGGCTCGCCGGTCCTGCCGTACGAGTTCGCCGACTACCGGCGGCTGCTGCACCGACCGGCCGACGTGCCGACCCGGCGGATCCCGGTCGACACGGCGACCCTGCGCGCCGCGCTGCGGGCCGACCCGCCCACGGTCACCCGGGAACACGAGGGGGTGACGCTGCCGGTGACGGTGCTCGGGATCGACGACCGCGACGGGCTTCGGCTGGTCGACGCGACCGAACTGGCCTCGGGCCAACGGACCGAACTGGCCTCGGGCCAACGGACCGACCTGACCGCGGGCCAACGGACCGACCTGACCGCGGGCCAACGGACCGACCTGACCGCGGGCCAACGGACCGACCTGACCGCGGGGCAACGGACCGACCTGCTGGTCGGGGTGAACGGGGACTTCCTGCTCGACGCGTTGGACGCCGCCGACGGCCCGCAGCTGGTGCTGGAACTCGACGGCCCGATCACTCCGCTGGCCGTCCGCCGGCCGGACGACGAGGACACCTTCTCGATCCTGATGCCGATCCGCCTGTGACAACGCGCATCAGCCCGCTGTCCCGCCCCGCTATACCAACCTCCGCCAGTGGACCCGGTCCGACCAGCCGCACCCCGCCTCCCCCACGCCTGCGGACCCGCCCTGCCCGGCCGACTCCGGCGGCCCACACCCCGGCGGTAGCCCGATCGCGGGGCGGTCGGTCATCGGGTGCCCTGCACCGACAACGGGGCGAGCTGCAAGAGGGAGCCACCGGCTAACGACAACACCCACTGACGGCTAACGACGACACCCACTGACGATTACGCAAGGCAACAGGCAGCCCCGCCTGCCCACTCTGGTCACCGCACTTTGCTCTGCTGCCACGGACGCGACAGCCACCAAGGGTGACCGTCGCGTCGACGGCAGCAGAGCAAAGTGGGTGAGTGGGGGTGGTGCGGGGTGGGAGGGTGACACGGAATATGCGCTGTTCAGAGGCGCGCGACTGTCGGAACTCCGGCAGGGTGCAGGGCGAGCGCCGCCGCGGTGGTCACCTAGAGTGACATTGTCACACTGCTGCTTTCTTATCACTTTGGGTTACGATCAAACATGGCCCGGCAGGCCCGGCAGGCCCGGCAGGCCCGGCAGGCCCGGCAGGCCCGGCAGGCCCGGCAGGCCCGGCAGGCCCGGCAGGCCCGGCAGGTGGGATGGCGGGATGGCGGGGCCAGCACCGGCGCACGGACCGGGCGCCAACAAGACCAGGCAGCGGCCAGGCTCCGGCACAGAGGTCGGCGCGCACGCGGCGTCGGTGGCGCGGAACCCGGCGGGGGGCGTCCGGGCGGGGCCGGTGGCCGGGGGGCGCGACGGTAGCATCGTGAGGTCCCACCTGACCGCCTGGACGGAGCGTACGGAGCAGCATGCTCGACATGGAGTTGATCCGGAAGGACCGCGAGACGGTGGCGACCGCGCTCGCGAAGCGACTGGATCCCGCCGAGGTCAACCGGGTCCTGGACGACATCCAGCGACTCGACCAGGAGCGTCGCGCCCTGATCACGGAGATCGACGCCGAGCGGCAACGCCGCAAGGCCGAGGCACGGGCGTACGCGCAGGCGAAGCGGGCCGGCACCGCGCCGGAACCCGCCGCGCCGGAGGCCGAGCGCAAGCAGCTCGCCGAGCTGGAGTCCCAGTTGGACGAGGTGCGGTCCCGGTTGCACGGCACGATGAGCGAGCTACCCAACCTGCCCGCCGACGACGTGGTGCCCGGCGGCAAGGAGGCCAACCGGGTGGTGAAGACCTTCGGGGAGCCACCGGTCATCGAGCGGATCCGCGACCACGTGGAGCTGAGCCGCGCGCTGGGCCTGGTCGACCACGAGCGGGGCGTCAAGCTCGGCGGGTCCGGCTTCTGGATGTACACCGGCCTGGGCGCCCGGCTGGAGTGGGCGCTGATCAACTGGTTCGTCGACGAGCACGTGCGGGCCGGGTACGAGTTCCTCCTCCCGCCGCACCTGCTGCTGGACACCGCCGGTTTCGCCGCCGGCCAGTTCCCGAAGTTCTACGACGACGTCTACCACCTGGACCGGGAGTCCGCCCCGCGCGGGCAGTTCCTGCTGCCCACCTCGGAGACGGCCATCCTCGGCGCCTACCAGGACGAGATCCTGGAGACGTCGAAGCTGCCGCTGAAGGCGTTCGCCTACACCCCCTGCTACCGGCGGGAGGCGGCCGGTTCGCACTCCGACGAGCGCGGCACCGTACGGGGTCACCAGTTCAACAAGGTGGAGATCTTCCAGTTCACCCTGCCGGAGCAGGCCGACGCGGCGCTGGAGGAGATGCTCGCCCACGCGGAGAGCCTGGTGGAGAGGTTGGGCCTGCACTACCAGCGCAGTCTGCTCTCCGCCGGTGACGCCAGCGCGTCGATGAAGAAGACCCTCGACATCGAGGTGTGGATGCCGAGCACCGGCAAGTACAAGGAGGTGTCGTCGGTCTCCTGGGCGGGTGACTACCAGGCCCGCCGGGCGGCCATCCGTTACCGCGAGCCGGGTGGCAAGCAGACCAGGTTCGTGCACACCCTCAACGGGTCGGCGCTGGCCACCAGCCGGCTCTTCCCGGCCATCCTGGAGCAGTTCCAGCAGCCCGACGGCTCGGTGCTGGTGCCCGAGGTGCTCCGCGACCGGCTGGGCACCGACCGGCTCACCCCGCTGCGCTGAGGTTTCCGCTGCGGGGCGGGACCTCCGGCCTCCCGCCCCGCACCGCACCGCACCCACCATCCGGAGCCCACCGATCGTCGCGCGGGCCGGCCCGGCGACCGGCCGTGCGCGCCACCGACGACGCGACCGGCCCGCCGCGTTCACACCCGTTCGGTGTCACCGGCCCGGGTGCGGTTGCGGTGCAGCAGCGCCGCCACCGCGAGCAGCCCGGCCAGCAGCGCGGCCAGCACCACCGGACCGGCCGTGTCCAGCGCCGTGACCAGGGTCCGCTGGACCCTGGCCGCGCCGACGACCACCGGGTCGCCGAAGGCGTCGTGCCGGCCCTGGGCGAGCCGGACCTCGTACCAGCCGTACCAGGCGACGTAGCCACCGGCGACGAGCAGCACCAGGCCACTGAGCCGGGGCATCCAGGCTCCGGCCCCACGCAGCCCGCTCACCACCCGGCCGCGCAGCAGCGCCACACCGAGCGCCGCCACCGCCACCACCAGACCCATCCCGATCGCGTACGCGACGAACAGCGCCAGCCCCCGCAGGGTCGAGCCGGCCTGGAGGCTGGTCACCACGATCGCCAGGAACGGCGCGATCGAGCAGCTCAACGACGCCAGCGCGTACACCATGCCAAACAGTGCCATGGACGGCAGCGACCGGGTCAGTCGGGGGGCGCGGGCCGACGGGCGCGGGGTGGGCAGCCGACGGCCGGCGAGCAGCCACAACCCGAGCGCCAGCAGGCCCAGCCCGAGCGTCACGGTCAACCAGGGCAACCGGGGGCGCAGCCAGTCGGCCAGGGGTGCCACGGCCAGCCCGAAGGCCCCGAACACCACCACGTACCCGCAGGTCAGGCCGGCCGCCGCGGTGAGTGCCCGGCCGATCGCGCCGCGGCCGTCCGCCGGCCCGGCCACCAGCAGCGACAGGTACGCCGGCAGCATCGCGAAGCCGCACGGGTTGACCGCGCCGAGCATCCCGGCGGTCAGCGCGAGCAGCAGCGGGCCGGTCATCAGCCGGCCAGCGCGGCGACCCGGCGGGTCAGGTCCTCACCGTCGAGGAAGCCCTGGTGGACGACCTTCCCCTCCCGATCGATGATCAGGAAGGTGCTCTGTTCGACGACCTCGAAGCGCCGCCACAGCGCGCCGGCCCGGTCGTCGATCTGTGTGGTGCCGGCGAGTTCGAACTCGGTGACGAAGCTGCGCATCGCCTTCTGCTCGCCGAGGCCGGCCACCCCGACGATCGGCACGGTGTCCCGGTACTTCGGGGCGATCTCGGCGACCGTCCACGCCTGACTGGCGCAGGTGGCGCACCACGGCGCCCAGAACCAGAGCACCACCGGCCGACCGGCCAGGGCGGCGGCGGAGAACGCCGTACCGTCGAGGGTCCTGGCGGTGAAGCGCAGCGAGTCGGGCACCACGGCGGGTGCGCCGGTCGGGGTGGGCGCACCGGTCGGGGTGGGCGCTGCGGACGACGACGCGGTGGCGAGCGGTACGGCGACCTCGGCGGCCGGCTGCGCCGTCGTCGGTCCGACGGCGCACGCCGAGGCGGCCAGCAGGGTGCCGGCCAGGGCGGCGGCGAGGGCGAGCCGGGCGACCGGGCGGCCCTCCGGCCCGTTGCTGGGGTACGACGACGACCGCATCCGGTGCTCCTCTCGGTGGTGCTACTTGACCTCGACCAGCCGCAACGCGAGTTCGGGGCAGACCTTGACCGCCTTCATCGCCCCCTCCTTCAGCCAGGTCGGCACGGGGGTGGACGGGAAGGCGGGGTAGCCGTTGCCGTCGAGTCGGATGAAGTCCGGTACGACGTGGGCACAGAGCCCGTGCCCGTCGCAGCGGGACCAGTCCAGGGTGAGCACGCGCGGGTCGGCGTCGGGGGCGCCGGGCAGCCCCATCACGCCCTTGACCCGTTTGCCGCACCCCTCGCCGGTGGTGTGTTGCCGCAGGTCCTCGGCGAACACCTCCATCGCGGAGAGCGCGAAGCGGGACGTACCGTCGGGGTGGCTGCACGCGCCCCGGCCCTTGACGTCACCGGCGGCCGCCCGGACGACCTCCACCGGCGCGCTGCCGGAGACCGCCAGGTCGACGGCGCGGGCCAGGTCGGGCAGGCCGCGCTTGCACGGCCCGCACTGCCCGGCGGACTCCCCGGCCAGGTAACGGACCACCTGGGCGGCCTCGCCGAGCGGGCAGGTGTCCCGACCGAGCGGGATGATGATGCCCGCGCCGAGGGTGCCGCCGACGCTGGTGAGGCTCCTGCGGGTGATCTCGGCCCGCTGTGCCGACTCCCAGGTGATCCAGCGGCCGTGGTAGCCGCCCATCAGGATGCCCGGCCCCTCCGGCACCTCGCAGAGTTCGAGGATGTCCCGCAGCGGGGTGCCGGCGGCGCACTCCACCACGGCGGGGCGCTTGGCCTGGCCGGTGACGGTGAGCAGCACGGTGCCCGGCTCGTCGTCGGTGCCGAGGGCGGCGTACTCGTACGGGCCGAGCCGGGCGGCGATGGCCACCTGGGCGTACGTCTCGGCGTTGGAGAGCAGGGTGGGCAGGTTACGCACGCCCGAGTCGCTGGACCGCTTCTTGGTGCCCGGTGGGATGTGCGGCAGCCCGTTGATCCCGTTGACCAGTGCGCCGCCCTCGCCGGAGATGAACCGGTGCGGCACGGTGACGATGCTGGTGGGCACCGGCATCCGGCGCTCGGCGAGGGCTTCGGTGAGCGAGTCCCGGCCGATCAGGTCGTCGGCGACGCAGAGCACGATCTCCTCGGCGTCCAGCGCGTACGCGGACAGCGCGGCACCGTCGAGGATCAGGTGCGGAGCACGGGTGAGCAGCACCTTGTCCTTCCAGCTCGCCGGCTCCCCCTCGCTGGCGTTGACCACCACCACGGCGGGCAGGTCCTGCCGTTCGCAGGACTCCAGCACCGCCTTGAACTTGCGGTAGAACGGGAAGCCCGCCCCGCCCTTGCCCTTGAGCTGGATGGCCTCGGCCAGCCGGAGCAGGTTGGCCGGTTCCATCGGGCCGATCGGGCCGTGCACCGTCTCGTGTGCCATCAGGTCGAGCCGGCCGAACTCGGCGAAGCCGGCGGTCAGCCGGGGCTCGCCGATGCAGGCGACCGGGGGGACCTTGGTCCGCATCACTTGGCCTCACCGCGCAACCCCGCCCAGTACGCCCCGTCCACGGCGTCCGCGTTGGCCTTGCCCTTGCGCCGGCCCCGACCGTCACCGGTGGCCTTGCGCGCCCGCCGGGAGGCCAGGTCGACCAGGGTCGGAGTGTCGTCGACGGGGACGTCGTCGGCGACGTAGCGGGCCGGCGGACGCCAGTAGTCGGGCTCCTCCGGCACGTCCGGTTCGACGCTGTGCCGGCCGGAGCCGCTGCGCGGGGCGGCGGAGATCGGCTCGGCCGAGACGGGCCGGTTGGACCCCTCCCAACGGCTCGGGCTGTCCCACGGCTCCTCGGGTGCGTCGGTGCGCCGCCGGGGCGGTGCGGAGTAGCGGGCGGCCACGTCGTCGTCGCGCCGGGACCGACGGCTGCCGGACACGGGGGCCACGTCCTCCTCGTACCGGGAACGACGGCTGCCCGAGACGGGGGCCACGTCCTCCTCGTAGCGGGACCGACGACCGCCGGAGACCGGGGCGTCCTCCTCCTCGTACCGGGAACGACGACCACCGGACACGGGGGCCGCATCCTCCTCGTACCGGGAACGACGACCGCCCGAGACGGGGGCCACATCCTCCTCGTACCGGGAACGACGACCGCCCGAGACGGGGGCCACATCCTCCTCGTACCGGGACCGACGACCGCCCGAGACGGGGGCCACATCCTCCTCGTACCGGGACCGACGACCGCCCGAGACGGGGGCCACGTCCTCCTCGTCGCGGCGGCGGGGCCGCTCGTCGCGCTCGACGGTCCGGCGGCGGGCCGCCGGCTCCAGGTCACGCTCGCGGCGGCGGGTGGGTTCCGCCTCCCGGGTGCTCCGACCGCCGCGCACCGGCTCGCGCAGGGTGCCCGGCTCGGGCACCACCGGCACGGTGAACCGCTCGGGGTCGCGTCGCCGGGCGGTGCCGGTCGGCGCGTTCCAGGACGGGGCCAGGGCGGTCTCGGCCCAACTGGTCCGGCTGTCCCTGGTCTCCTCCTCCTTCTTGCGGCCGAGCCCGCTGAGCAGCGTCCGGCCCTTGCCCTCGTCGGCCACCTTGGCGGTCATCGCCTTGTTCAGGGCGGCGGCCTGCTGCTGCTCGCGGGTGCGCTTGCCGAGGTAGACCGACAGCCGCACCATCAGCGCCACCACCACCAGCAGGACGCACGCCAGGTAGCTGAGCACCACCCAGGACTTCGCGGTGCGACCGGCGTTGAGGCCGTGGAACAGGGCGAACGGCCAGGATAGGTAGGCCAGGGAGTGCAGGCTGCGCCAGAACCACTTGGGGCCGACACCGGCGAAACGCGCCCGGACGATGCCGGTCCAGAACACGCTCACCATGAGGAAAGCGGCCACCGTGCCGAGGCCGACGTAGAGCCCGCTGCCGCCGATGAACGGGACCACGGCGTCGGTGGGACCGGCCCGGCCGATCGCGATCTTGGTGATGACGTGGAACACCAGGCCGGCTACGCCGAGGACACCGGTGGCGCGGTGCGCGGACTGGAGCAGCACCCGGTGCCGGATCATGAGGACCAGCCGGTCGGTGGCGAGCAGGCCCATCATCACCGTGAGGCTGAGCGCCACCAGGGCGACCACCCCGGCGAAGAACTCGGTAAAGAAGAAGCCGTACGCGTACATCGCCGTGCCGTTGCCGGTCATCTCGACGCCGGCCCAGAACAGGCCCAGGGCGGACGCCACCATCAACGCCATCGTGGATTTCGACACGGTCCGGACACCACGGCTGCTGGTAGTGGTCCGGACGGTCGTGGCCTGTTCGTTCTGCTTTGCCCGGGCCATCTGCTCCTCGATCGTCTAACGGCGGCGCCACCACCGGCCGACCTTGCTCCCACCTCCAGTACGGACCTCCGGCGCGTACGGATCACCACCGGTGCCGAAAATTCTCGGCGGATCTTCGAACCGGCCCGGCCCGGGGCGCGTGTAGCCCCTGGCGCACCGCCCCGCCGGCTCCCGACGACGCGGTGTTCCCGTCCGGACGATTCGTCACCGAGGGGAGCCCCGTACCCGTTAGAGTGTTTTTGTGCTGTTTGACCGGATGATCGACCGCTGGGGGCGGGGTCCGCTCGCCGCCGTCGTCGGCGTGCCGACGCTGCTCGCCCTGGCCGTGCTGGTCGGCGCGGCGCTGCGGGCCGACACGCCTCTCCCCGGCCAACGGGCCGCCCCGCCGTCTGCCACCGTGGCCGCCCCGGGCGAGGACGAGACGGTGCCGCCCGCCGCACCGGCCCCCGCCGGACTCCCGGTGGTCGACTACGACCCGGCCCCCGCCGGCTTCCCGGCCGACCCCCACCCGCTCGACGTCACCCCGCTGACCGAGGGGCTCACCCCCACCCGGAAGATCGCCGCGTACGACGCGCCCGGCGGACGACCACGCGCCCTGCTCGCGCCCACCATCAGCGGGGTCGAGCTGACCATGCCGGTGGTGGAACGCCGCACCGGCTGGACGGCGGTCCTGCTGCCCTCGGCGAGCCGCCGGCTGGCCTGGCTGCCCGATGGCGGCTGGACCAAGGTCGCCCTGCGGGACCAGATCGTGGTGCAGCGACGGACCCACCAGCTCACCTGGTACCGGCACGGCAAGCCGGTGCGCACCTGGTCGGTCAGCCTCGGCCTGCCCGGCCAGGAGACCCCGCTCGGCCGGACCTTCATCCTCGGCACCACGCCCCCACCCGAACCGGTCTACGGCGGGGTGGACATCTTCGCGCTCGGCGCCGTCCCGGACGACCCGGACGCGGTCCCGTCCGGCCTCAAGGGCGCGCACATCGGCCTGCACACCTGGCAGGACGACGACACCCTCGGCCAGGACGTCACCAACGGCTGTGTCCGCCTGACCCGCACCGCCCAGCAGACCCTCCTCACCGAGATACGCCCCGGCACCGAACTGGTCGTGGTCGACGCCCTGCCCACCTCCTGACCCCGCCGGGCGGATCCGCTCCTCTCCAAGGTCGTGCTGGAACCAGGATGTAGTGGTCTCGAAGCCGCAGGAAGCCACTACATCCTGGAACCAGCACGATCTCCAGCCGTGCGCGGGGCGGGGCGGCGGCGTCGGGGCGTGCCTGCCCGGGTGGGGGTGCATCGGGGGGTGGAAGGTGGGTATGCGGGCGGGGTCGGGGTGGGGTGGGTGAGGTGGGGAGGACGACATGGGGAACGCGTCGGGCGGGCCGGTCGACACGGTGGTGTTCGTACACGGGCTGTGGATGACACCGCGGAGCTGGGAGGGATGGGCCGAGCGGTACGCGGCACGGGGGTTCCGGGTGCTCGCGCCGGCCTGGCCGGGCTTCGACCGGGAGGTGACCGCGCTGCGCGCCGACCCGGGCACGGTCGCCGGCACCACCCTGCGGCAGGTGATCGACCACTACGCGGCGGTCATCCGTGAGCTGCCGGGCGCACCGATCGTGATCGGCCACTCGTTCGGCGGGCTGGTCGCCCAGGTGCTGGCCGACCGGCAGCTCGGCGCGGCCGTCGTGGCGGTGGCGTCCGCCCCGGTCAAGGGGGTGCTCCGGCTGCCGATCAGCACGCTGCGGGCGTCGTACCCGGTGCTGCACAGCCCGGTGAACCGGCACCGGGGGGTGCAGATCAGCCCGGACGAGTTCCGGTACGCCTTCGGCAACACCCTCCAGCCCGACGACTCCGACCGGGCCTGGCGGCGCTACGCCGTCCCGGCCGCCGGGCACGTCCTGTTCGAGGGGGCGTTCGCCAATCTCGACCCGCACTCGGCCGCAGCGGTCGACACCGGCCGCGACGACCGGCCGCCGCTGCTGCTGATCGCCGGCGGCGAGGACCACGTCGCCCCGCCCTCGCTGGTCAAGGCGAACGCCGGGCTCTACCAGAAGTCGCGGGCGATGACCGCGTACCACGAGTTCCCCGGCCGTTCCCACTTCACGGTGGGTGAACCGGGCTGGGAGGCGGTCGCCGACTACGCCCTGGACTGGGCGGTACGGATGACGCAGGCCCCGGTGGCGGCGGGCGACGCACCCCGGCGCTGAGCCGGGCCGCACCCGCCGACCCGGATCAGGGCCGAGGCTGTTGCGGAGGCAGCCCCACGTGCACCCCGCCGGAGACGTCGCGCGCCTGCACCACCGGGCCGGCGACCGTGTCGGTCACCGCGTCGGCGCGTGCGGTCGTCTGGTGGAAGTTCTGCCAGCGGCGGCGTAGTTCCTGGTCGAAGTCCGGCTCCCGGGCGGCGGCGTCCGCGAGCGCCCGGCGCAGTCCCACGACCCGGTCGTCGTCCCCGGCTGATGCGGGCTCGACGGATGCACCTTCGACGGCGCGGGTCGACAGTGCCACGGCGACCGCCGTGAGGATCGGGTCATCCGTCCCGCTCCCCCTGCTGGTCCGGTGCGGCGGTGTCGGGGTCGAGGGCGGCCAGGCGTCGTCGCACGTCCGCCGCGAGGGGGTCGTCGAGTTCCAGCAGGGTCAGCAGCGCGTCGGCGAGCGCTTCGCGGGCGGCGGGCGGCTGGTGGAGCCGGAGGTGGGCGTCGCCCTCGTACGAGCGGGCCAGGGCGGCGTGCCGGCGGTCGCCGAGTTCGCGGAACAGCGCGGCTGCCGAGGTGACCGCCGCCAACGCCGGGGCGGGCTCACCGGCGTGCAGCAGCGTCTGCCCCCGGTGGAGAGCGACGAGCCCCTGACTCCACCGGTTCCGCAGCCGTTCGAACACCGTCGTCGCGTCGTCGTACGAGACGAGGGCCTCGGCGTAGCGGCCCGCGCCGCGTAGCGCGTTACCGAGGCTCATCAGGGCCAGGCCGGTGCCGCGTTCCTCGCCCGACTGCCGGAAGGTCCGCAGCGCCTCCCGGGCGTAGCGGGTCGCCTCGGCGAAGTCTCCCCGGTCCTCCTCGACCAGGCCGCAGCCGCGCAGGGCGTACCCGGTGGTCCACGCGTCGGCGACGTCCCGTGCCGCGTCCAGTGAGCCGGCGTAGCAGCGTCCGGCCTCGTCGAGGTCACCCCGGTCCCACCAGGCGTCGCCGAGGCTGAGCAGCAGCCACCCCTCGGCCTGGCGGTCGCCCAGGTGCCGGGCGCAGTCCAGGCCCGCCAGGTGGCTGTCGATCCACGCCTTCCAGTAGGACCTGCGCTCGAAGAAGGCCATGCTGGCGAGCGCGATCTGCCACCCGAGCCGGTGATGGCCCCACCCGGGCGCGGCGCGGACGACGTCGAGCAGGTTGAGCCGTTCGTGCTCGCACCACCGCAGCGCGTCGTCGAGCGTGGCGTCGGGCGGGACGTCGACACCGGGCAGCGGCCGGCCCTGCGGGAGGATCGCCCGGTAGGCCGCGTAGGTGTGGTGCAGGTACCACCGCAGCAGTCGCTCCCGGGCGGCGTGGACGGCCTCCGGGCTCTCGTCGAGGGTCGCTCGTTCCATCGCGTACAGCCTCAGCAGGTCGTGCAGCCGGAACCGGTGCGGTCCGCTGCGGGTGAGCAGGTGCAGTCCGACGAGCGATTCGAGGTGGCGGCGCGCGACCGACGGGGCGCACCCGGCGAGGCGGGCCGCCGCGTCGAGCGCGATGTCGGCTCCGGGGTGCAGGCCGACCAGCCGGAACATCCGTGCCGTCTCGGCCCGCAGGGCCTGGTAGGACCAGGAGAAGACCGTGCGTACGGCCGACAGGTCGTCGTCCTCGACGGCCAGCGCGTCGAGGCGGCTCTCCTCGGCGGCCAACTCCTCGACCAGTTCCCCGAGCGGCCGTTCCTCGTCGAGCCGGGCGCGGTCGGCGACGATCCGCAGGGCGAGCGGCAGGTGTGAGCAGAGCGCGATCAGCCGGGCCGCCGCCTCGGGTTGCCGGTCCACCCGCTCGGCCCCGATGGTCACCCTGAGCAGCCGGGTCGCGTCCTGGCGCGACAGCACGTCCAACACGGCCCGGATGGCACCGTCGCGGACGGCCAGCCCGGAGAGCCGGCTGCGGCTCGTGATGATCACCATGCAGCTCGGTGCGGCGGGGAGCAGTGGTCGCACCTGCTCGGCGGTGGCGGCGTTGTCGAGCAGGATCAGCATTCGTCGGCCGGTGGTCAGCGACCGGTAGAGCGCGGTGCGGTCGTGCAGGTCCCGGGGGACCTTCTCGGCCGGCACGTCCATCGCCCGGAGGAATCCGTCGAGGGCCTCGTGGGGGGTCAACGGCGGAACGGCGTCGTAGCCGCGCAGGTTGATGTAGAGGTCACCGTCGGGAAAGCGTTCCCGCACCCGGTGCGCCCAGTGCACGGCCAGCGCCGTCTTTCCCACTCCGGCGCTGCCGGAGATCGTGGAAATGGTGACGACGGGCAACTGCGCCTTGTCGGTGATCAGTTCCACCTCGTCGAGTAGCGAGTCGAGTTGCTGGATGTGCACCTCGCGGTCGATGAACCCCTTGGTCGCGGGTGGCAACTGCCGTGGTGACGGCAATGGCGTCTCGGTGACCGTACGCAGGTTCACGTCGCCCTGGATGAGCCCGGCCTGGACCACCGCTGCGCTGCGGCCGGAAAAGTCGTTGTCCACCCGCCTCCGGTCGTCACCCATGGCATCGTCCGCACCACGGTCGGCGGGCCGGGAGAACGTGGATCACATTGACACCCGACAGTCCGTATCGACGGTCCGGCCGAGCCGACGACATGGTGTGGCGTCCGCTCAGGCCGCTGCCGCGACGGGGGCGGGCGGTGCCGAGAAGGGGGTGGCCCGCGTCCAGGCCCGGTCGCGCCACTGGCAGTGCCGCAGCACCTCGGCCGGGTCCTCGGTGGTGCTGAAGCCCACGAACCGGTCGTCCTCGGTGAAGTGCAGGAACGCGACGAGCCGCGAGTCGAACAACCAGAAGTCGTAGTGCGGCAGCGCCAGCTCGCCCGCCCGGCGGCGGTCGAGATAGCGGATGTCCTCGCCCGCCGCGATGTTGTGGGGCGTCACCGACATCTCGAAACGCAGGTAGTCGCTCGGCGGCTCGTCGACGACCCGGACCCGTTCCACCCGCTTGCCCTGCGCCGTCTCGGCCCGCATCAGGTCGAGCCACGGCCGCAGCCAGTCGACGCCCGGGTCCGCACCGGCGAGGAAGACCCGGAACGGCTCGTCCTCGGCGGGCACGCCGTACGACCGGCGGACCTCCAGTTTGAAGGCGGCGTACTGGAAGCCCTCGAAAAGGCGTTGGAAAGCGGCGGGGTCGGTGACGAGCGACCCCATCTCAGTCCTTCTGCTCGAACCAGGACATCAGCTCCCGGGGCACCACGACGAATGTCTCGTCGGGCAACACGTCCCGCAGTTGGCCGAGCGCCTCCGGGTCGGTCAACCGGTAGCCCTGCACCACGATGTCACCGTTGTCGGTCTCGTACAGGCTCGGACACGATCCAGAGTTGCTGGACGTGGCGAGAAAACGAAGCCTCATGGCCCCTCCCCGAAGTCGGCAACTACAGATAGTAGTCATTTGCGCACGCCTACTTCAAGGAACTGCGGTATCGAGTCACGTCACCGACAGAATGAATGGAAATGAATCTTCGCTCATGTCCATTTTGGAATTTCTGTTCCCGCCTGTCGCGGAGGCCTCCATTCCCACCGGACCGCGCGGGCCGTCCTCCGGTCAACGGCCGCCCAACCGCCGCCACAGGAAGCGGAACGTCAACGCCGACAGGAACGCCCGTTGCTCGTTGTTGCTCGCCGCGCCGTGCCCGCCCTCGACGTTCTCGTAGTACGACACGTCGTAGCCGTGCTCGCCCAGCAGCGCCGCCATCTTGCGGGCGTGCCCCGGGTGCACCCGGTCGTCCCGGGTCGAGGTGACCAGCAGGACCGGCGGGTACCGCACCCCGGGCCGCACGTTGTGGTACGGCGAGTAGCCCCGCAGGAACGCCCAGTCGGCGGGCACGTCCGGGTCGCCGTACTCGGCCATCCAGGAGGCCCCGGCGAGCAGCCGGTGGAAGCGCCGCATGTCCAGCAGCGGCACGTTCGCCACCACCGCGCCGACCAGCGTCGGGTAGCGGGTCAGCATCGCCCCCATCAGCAGCCCGCCGTTGCTGCCGCCCTCGATGCCGAGCTCGTCCGGGGTGGTGATCCCCCGGGTCACCAGGTCCTCGGCGACCGCGGCGAAGTCCTCGTACGCCCGGGGGCGGTTCTCGCGCAGCGCCGCCCGGTGCCACCGCGGGCCGTACTCCCCGCCGCCCCGGATGTTCGCCACCACGTAGCTGCCGCCCCGGGCCAGCCAGCACCGGCCGACCACCCCGTCGTAGTGGGGGGTCAGCGACACCTCGAACCCGCCGTACCCGGTGAGCAGCGTCGGCCCGGCGGCCGCCGTCGGGTCGCCCACCACGGAGTACGGCACCCGCGTCCCGTCGGCGGAGGTGGCGAAGAACTGGCGCACGGTCAGGCCGGTGGCGTCGAAGAACGCCGGTTCCCGCTTGAGCACCTCGACCGGGCCGCTGATCCGCCCCAGCCCCAGCGTCGCCGGCCGCAGGTAGCCGGTCGAGGCGATCAGGTAATCGTCGCCGAGATCCGGATCGGTGTCCACGATCCAGTTGTCGGCGTCCTCCGCCGCCCCGGTCAACGGCTCCCGCCGCCACCGCACGCCGCCGGCCGACGCCGGGCCGTCGGACGGCTGCGCGCCGTCGGCCGACCCCGGGCGGTCGGACGGCTGCGGGCCGTCGGGGGTCAGCACGGCCAACCGCCGTCGTACGTCGACCAGGGTGGCCAGGATCAGGTGGTGCCGGGTCCAGACGTGGTAGCTCAGCGCGGTCCGCTCGTCGGGCTCGAACAGCACCGTCAGCCCACCGCCACCGGCGAGGAAGTCGTCGAACCGGGCCACCAGCAGCGCCCCGGCCGGATGGGTGACCCCGGCGACCTCCCACGGCGAGCGCGTCCGGACCAGCAGCCACTCCCGGTGCACGTCCCACAGGGCGTCCTCGGGCACCGGCACCGGGACCTGCCCGCCGTCGGGGGTCAGCAGGAAGTTCCGGGTCCGGTAGAAGTCCAGGCTGCGGCCCACGAAGTCGCGCTCGTAGCCGGGGGTCGGGTCGTGCGAGGCGTAGACGGACACGTCGTCGACCCGTCCCTCGTACACGATCTCGGCCTCGGCCAGCGGGGTGCCCCGCCGCCACCGACGGATCACCCTCGGGTAGCCGGAGGTGGTCAGCGAACCGGGACCGAGATCGGTGCCGACGTAGATCCGGTCGACGTCGATCCAGGTGACGTCGCTCTTGGCCTCGGCGAGGGTGAACCCGTCGGGCACGAAGGCGCGGGTGTCCAGGTCGTACTCGCGGACCACCACCGCGTCCTTGCCGCCCCGGGACAGGCTGACCAGGCAGCGCCGGTGGCCGGGCCGCAGCACCGTCACCCCGCCCCAGACCCAGTTCTCGTCCTCGGCGGCGGCCAGCGCGTCCAGGTCGAGCAGCACGTCCCAGGCCGGTTCGGGCCGCCGGTACTCCGCCAACGTGGCACGCCGCCACAGCCCCCGGGGGTGCGCCGCGTCCCGCCAGTAGTCGTAGTAGTGCCCGTCGCCGCGCCAGCCCGGGTACGGGATGCGGTCGTCGGCGTCGAGCACCCGGCGGATCTCGGCCTGCGTCGCGACGAACGCGTCGTCACCGGTCAGCGCCGCGACGGTCGCCGCGTTGCGGTCGCGGACCCAGCCGGCGGCGTCCGCCCCGTCCAGGTCCTCCAACCAGCGGTACGGATCGTCACCCTCATCGATCAGCGTCACCCCTGCCACTATTCCCGAACCGGTCAACCGCGCCGACGGCCCGACCGGCGACCTGGTCGGAGACCTCCCACCCGGGTATGGGAGCGGCGTCGCCGGGTATGACGGGGGCATGAGGGCGACCTTCCGGCTCGGCCGGATCGCGGGGGTGCCCGTCGGGGTCAACTGGAGCGTCCTGGTCATCTTCGCGCTGATCGGGTGGTTGCTCTCGGCCGACCAGTTCCCCCGCTCGTACCCCGACCGGCCCGGCTGGGCGTACCTGGCGGCCGGGCTGGCGGCGGCGGTGGTCTTCTTCCTCGGCCTGCTGGCCCACGAGGTGTCCCACGCGGTGGTGGCGAAACGCCACGGTATCGAGGTGGCGGGGATCACGCTGTGGCTCTTCGGCGGCGTCGCCGAACTGCGCGGCGAGGCCCCCGACCCGGGCGCGGAGCTGCGCATCGCCGGGATCGGGCCACTGGTCAGCCTGCTCCTCGGGGTCTTCTTCGGGGCCGTCGCGGTGCTGCTGGCCCTGGCCGGGCAGGACGGGCTGCTGCTCGGCTCGGTGTCCTGGCTGGCCGGGATCAACGTGCTGCTGGCGGTCTTCAACATCCTGCCCGCCGCTCCGCTGGACGGCGGCCGGCTGCTCAGCGCCGCCGTCTGGAAGGCCACCGGCGACCGGGCCAGGGCATCGGTGGTGGCCGCCCGCGCCGGCTGGGTGCTCGGCGTGCTGCTGATCGGCCTGGGTCTCTGGCAGTTCCTGGCCGGCTACGGGGTGGGCGGGATCTGGCTGGCGCTGATCGGCTGGTTCCTGATCGGCGCGGCCGGAGTGGAGGATCGGCAGGCCAGGCTGGGCAGCGCGCTGTCCGGTGTCCGGGTCGGCGAGGTGATGACCCCGCAGCCGCAGACCGCCTCGGCGGACCTGACCGTCGCCGACTTCGTCGACCACTACCTCTTCGCGTACCGGCACACGGCGCTGCCGCTGACCGAGGACGGTCGGCCGGTCGGCCTGGTCACCCTGGACCGGGTCCGGGGCACCCCGACCGACCGGCGGGCCGCCACCACGCTGGGTGAGGTGTCCTGCCGGGCCGGCGACCTGGTGCTGGCCCGGCCGGAGGAGCAGCTCACCGACCTGCTCCCCCGGCTCACCGGATGCGCCGACGGCCGGGCGCTGGTGGTGACCGGTGACCAGCTCGTGGGCATCGTCTCCCCCAGCGACATCAGCCGGGCCGTCCAGCGGGCCAGCCTCCGCGACCAGCCCGCCGGACGCCGCTAGTTCCGCTCCACCGGGATCCACAGCTCGGCGTCGGCGTGGGTGCCGTCGGCCGACAGACGGGTGCTGGAGATCTCCGGCCCCGGCCGGCTGCGGTACGGGTTGGACGGGAACCACTGGGTGAACACGTCCCGCCACAGGTTCTGCACCGCCGCCGGGAACTCGCCGGAGGTGTCGAAGACCGCCCAGGTCCCCGCCGGCAGGTCGAGCGCCTCCAGGTCGTCCGGCACGTCCGCGCCGGTCACCGCGCCGTACCAGTAGTCCAGCTCGACGCCCTCGGACCGGTCCTCGCCGAGCAGGTCGCTGACGTTGACGATGCCCGCCGGCTCCTGGTCGGACAGGGCCTCGATCCGGGCCTTCGTCTCCGCCGGCAGGCCCTTGACGAACGCCACGATCGCCGGGTTCATCCCCTGGTGCACCAGGGGCACCCGGGCCCGCTTACCCACCAGCCGGAACGCCGGCTTCTCCACCACTCGGTACCGCATGCTGCCACTCCCCTCGACGACCAGCCGGAAGGACAACCGCTGCTGGGAACGCAGCGCGGCCCCCGTGCGCCGCGCTTCGCCCGGCCCGACACCGTGCATCGCGCGGAACGCCCGGGTGAACGCCTCGGTCGAGCCGTACCCGTGACGGGTGGCGACGTCGAGCAACGTCCGCTCCCCGGCCAGCACCTCGGCCGCCGCGATGGTGAGCCGCCGCCGACGGACGTACTCCGACAGGGGCATCCCGGCCAGCGCCGAGAACATCCGTCGGAAGTGGTACTCCGAGGTGAGCGTGATCCGCGCCAGGTCGGCCACCTCGATCGGTTCGTCGAGGTGCCGCTCCACGTGCGCCAGTGCCTCGTTCAGCCGGTCCAGCAACCTGGTCTCCTTCCCCTTGCGTGATCCACGCTAGGCGGCCGGCAACGGCCGGACCCGACTTCCGGTGCCCGCCGCGGTCGGGGTGCCCGGGTCCGGGGAAGCGGCAGCCGGGTGCCCGGTGGGGCGTGGCGGCCGGGATGCTCAGGGCCGGGGGAAGTAGCGGTCGAGCAGGTCGGTGCGGAACACCCCGGCCGGATCCAGCTCGGTGAGCAGGGCGGCGAAGTCGGCGTACCGGGGGTAGGTGGCGGCGACCAGGGCCGGGTCGAGGGTGAACACCTTGCCCCAGTGCGGGCGGGGCGCGAACGGGGCCAGCCGGGCCTCGACCTCGGCCAGCACGGGCAGCACCGCCGCCGTGTCGGCGACCCAGGTGAAGTGCACGGCCAGCGTGTCGCGCCCCTGGTTGGGGCTGAGCCACAGCTCGTCGGCGGCGACCGTTCGCAGCTCACAGATCTGCAGCACGGGGACGATCCGGTCCCGCATCCCGTCCAGCGCGGCCAGTGCCTCGGCCCCCGCCGACCGGGGCAGGTGGTACTCGGACTGGAGCTCGTCGCCGCTGCTCGGCATGAAACCGAGCCGGAAGTGCGGCAGCCGCTCGTGCCACGGGCCGGGCTCGCCGAACTGCGGGGTGCAGCTCACCGGGTCCATCCCGGGCACCGGATGCGCCGGCTGCCCGGCGGGGGTGGTGCCGAGCCAGTCCGGCTCCGGCGGCGGGGCGTCGGCGAGCTGCTTGCGCCAGACCTGGTCGATGTCCGTCGAGCGCCAGGTGGTGAACCCGCTGACGCTGTACGCCGAGGCGAACGCCGCGTCCAGCGACCCGACCGGCAGGCCCTCGTGCACGTACTGGCGGACGGTGAAGGTGGGCAGCACGTCCAGGGTGACCCGGGTGACGACGCCGAGCGCGCCGAGCGCGACCACCATGCCGGCGAACCGGTCGCCGGCCGACCGGTCGACGGTGAGCACCTCCCCGTCGGCGGTGACGAGTTCCAGCCCGGCCACGGCGGCGGCCAGGTTGCGGTTGCCGTCGCCGGAGCCGTGGGTGCCGGTGGCGACCGCACCGGCCACCGAGATGTGCGGCAGCGAGGCGAGGTTGGCCAGGGCCAGTCCCTGCTCGTGCAGCCGGGTCGCCACGTCCCCGTAGCGCAGCCCGGCGGCGACGGTGACCGTGCCGCGCTCCCGGTCGATCTCGACGGTGGGCGGCAGCCCGGCCAGCGAGACCAGGTCGCCGGTGGTGTCGCCGATCCGGTTGAACGAGTGGCCGCTGCCGACCGCCCGGAGCCGGTCGCTGCCCGCGACCAGCCGGCGCAGCTCGTCCAGCGTCGTCGGCTGGTGGAAGGCACGGGCGGCGTAGTGGACGTTGCCGGCCCAGTTGCGCCGTGCGACGCCGCTCACGCCGCACCGCCCCCGGGCCGGGCCACGCTGCGGCGGCCGGCACCGGCGGCCCGGCGTCGCGCCGGGTCGGATGCCGCCTGGACGTGTCTCACCGGTGTGTCGATCACGTCGGAACTGTACCCGCGCGCAGCGGTGGCGAAGTCCGGCCGCCGCTGGGCGGTGCGCGGCCGGACCGGCTCCGGCACGGTTGTCGGTGCCGTCGACGGGGAACCATGGCGCGATGAGCAGCTATCCCGACCCCATCCTGCACGGTGACGTCTACCCGTCGGAGGAGGAGATCGACCCGACCGGGATCGGCCCGGAGCCGACCGGCGCCCCGCCCACGGCGTACCCGACCCGGACCGCGCCGGCACCCGAGCCGCCGCCCGCGCCCCGGCCGGTGGAGACCGGGGCGCACTCGATCGTCACCCACCACCTGGACGGGTCGACGCAGGTGGTGACGGACCTGGACGGCGACGGCATCGCCGACGTGGTCCAGTTCGACCTGGACGGGGACGGCGTACCGGACATCACCTACCTGGACAGCGACCGGGACGGTCGGCTGGACACGGTGCTGCGCGAACCGGGCGGGGTCACCCGTCGCCGCTGACCGCGCCGACCGGGGTCACACCTGCGGCATCACCTCGGCGGCGACCAGCTCCAGGTGGTCCAGGTCGGCCAGGTCGAGCACCTGGAGGTAGATCCGCTCGCTGCCCGCCTCGGCGTACCGGCCGATCTTGTCGACCACCTCGGCGGGGGTGCCGGCGAGGCCGTTCTCCCGCAGCTCGGCCGGCTCCCGGCCGAGGACGGCGGCCCGGCGGGCCACCTCGGCGTCGTCCCGGCCGCAGCAGAGCACCAGCGCGTTGGACCAGCGCAGGGTGCCCGGTTCGCGGCCCACCTCGGCGCAGGCCGCGCGGACCCGGCCGAACTGGGCCACCGTCTCGTCGAGCGAGACGAAGGGCAGGTTGAACTCGTCGGCGTACCGGGCGGCCAGCCGGGGGGTGCGCTTCGGTCCCTTGCCGCCGAGCAGGATCGGCGGGCGGGGCTGCTGCACCGGCTTGGGCAGCGCCGGGGAGTCGGCGACCGGGTAGTACGTCCCGGCGAAGTCGAACGTCTCGCCGGCCGGGGTCGCCCACAGCCCGGTGATCACGGCGAGCTGCTCCTCCAGCCGGTCGAAGCGCTCCCCCACCGACGGGAACGGGATGCCGTACGCGGTGTGCTCGTCGGCGAACCAGCCGGCCCCGATGCCCAGCTCGACCCGGCCGCCGCTCATCTGGTCGACCTGGGCGACGGTGATGGCGAGCGGACCGGGCAGCCGGAAGGTGGCCGCCGTCACCAGCGTGCCGAGCCGGATCCGGGAGGTGTCCCGGGCCAGCCCGGCCAGGGTGGTCCAGGCGTCGGTGGGGCCGGGCTCGCCGCTGGCCGACCCCATCGCCAGGTAGTGGTCGGAGCGGAAGAACGCGCCGTAGCCGGCGTCCTCGGCGGCGCGGGCCACCGTGAGCAGTTGGTCGTAGCTGGCGCCCTGCTGGGGCTCGGTGAAGATCCGCAGTTCCATGCCCCGAGCATAGGGAGCCGGGCGCACACCCGCTCAGGCCCCGCCGGACCAGCATATGCCTTGACAGGAATATGCCGATGGGGGCATATTGCCTGCGTGTCCGTTGACGCCTTCGCCGTCCTGGCCGAGCCGAGCCGCCGCCGCATCCTCGACACGCTCCGGCAGGCCGAGTGCAGCGTCGGCGAGCTGGTCGACACCCTGGAGCTGAGCCAGCCGGCCGTCTCCAAGCACCTGCGGGTGCTCCGCGAGGCCGGTTTCGTCTCCTGCCGGACGGTCGCCCAGCACCGCATCTACCGGCTCGACCTGCGTCAACTGCGAGCGGTGGACGGCTGGCTGGCCCCGTACCGGCGGATGTGGGAGACCCACCTCGACGCCCTGGAGCGTCACCTCGACAAGGAGTGACCATGGACCCTGCCCCGCTGCGCCCCGGCCCACCGGCCGAGGTCACCGCGACCCCCGCCGACGACCGGTGGACCCTGCGCTTCGTCCGCGAACTGCGGCACCCGCCACAGCGGGTCTGGGCGGCGCTGACCGACCCGGCCCAACTGGGCGAGTGGGCGCCGTTCCTGGCCGACCGTGACCTCGGCACCCCCGGCGACGTGGTGCTCACCCTGGTCGACGGCGACACGACCGACGCGCAGCCGGCCACCGTACGCCGGGCCGAGGCGCCGCGCCTGCTGGAACACACCTGGGGTGGGGACCTGCTCCGTTGGGAGCTGACCCCGACCGCCGACGGCACCCGCCTCACCCTGTGGCACACCGTCGCCGACCGGGGGACGCTGCCGATGGTGGCCGCCGGCTGGCACCTCTGCGTCGACGTCGCCGACCGGCTGCTCGCCGGCGACCCGGTCGGCCCGGTCCGGGGCCGCGCCGCCCTCGCCCACGGCTGGGCGCAGTTGCGCGACACGTACGCCCGCGAGCTCGCTGACGGCTGACCCGCGCCCCGGCCACTCACGATCACCGTCACACCACCCTTCGCAGCCGCAACCGCCCTGGTCGGGGGCCGTGTGGCGCGGGTTGACCCGATCAGCGAGACTCGGTCCGACCACCCCCGGGGGAGTCTCCCCGGACCCGTCGGACGGTTGGAGCCCATGGCACACCCCTACCTGTTCTGGCTGGCCGGCGCGGTGCTGCTGGTGGCCGCGGGCGTGGTGACGACCCTGCTGCCCCACCACCGGGCCCGGGCGGAGCAGCGCCGCACCGCCTGGTCGACCGCCCGCGCGGCGATCGACAGCGCGGCCGTCAGCCGGGACGCCGCCCCGGACCGGGTCCCCGAGGCGGAACGGTTGTTCGCCCGTGCCGAGTCACTCGCGGGCGCCCGCGGCGGGCCGGACGCGGCGCGGGAGGCGGCCGAGCACGCCCGCCGGGCCGACCGGCTGTGGCGGGAGCACCGGTGACCGCCCGGGGGTACCGCCGCTGGGCGGAGCCGGTGCGCTGGACGCTGCTCGGGGTCGCCGTGCTCGTGCTGGTGGTCTTCCTGCTCGCCCAGCGGCAGCAGGGCATCGACGTCAGCTACGGACGGTCGCCGTCGTCGACGGCGGGGGTCGACACGGACACCGCCGGCACCACCGAGCGGGCCACCGTGCCGTCGGTGGACGAGATGACCGCGCTGGTCGCCGCCGCGCCGGTGGTACGCCTGCCCGGCTCGGTGGCGTACTGGAACGAGCAGCGGGTCCGGGAGGTGGCCGGCGACACCCGGATCCTGGTCGCCCCGCCCGGCCTCGACTCCGACGAACGCGAGCGGGTCCGGGACGTGGAGAACGCCACCATCCGGGTGATCGGCACCGAGGTCAGCGGCGGTTTCTACCAGGCCAGCTCCGACACGTTGCCGGCCTGGCGGGCGCAGTTCGCCACCGGGGACGTGACCGACCTGTTGCTCACCCTGATCACCGCGCTGCGCAAGGAGCCCGCCCCGGCCGACCGGGACGAGCTGCGCTGGCGCGAGCCGAGCGGGCCGGAGCTGACCGCCGTGCTGACCGACCTGCGGGCGACCGGTCGGCACGTCGCCCCCGGCGCGACCCTCACCGACGTACCCGAGGCCGCCGCCCGTAACGCCTTCCCGGCCGGCGCGTGGTACGTCGCACTGCCCCCGCAGCGCTTCGGCGACCCGCTGCCCCGGTACGGCCCCGCCCTGAGCGCCCGCTTCCCCGACCAGCCGATCGTGGTGATGTACGGCCTGTGGATCGAGTACCACGGCCCCGGCGCGGCGGACTTCGCGGAGCTGGCCGGGGCGAGCTTCTACGGCCAGTTCGCCAGCGTGCTCAGCCGCTCCGACTACCCGCAGCGCAACGTGCTGGGGGTCTACCTCAACCGGGTCACCGACATCCGTTACGCCGGCCTGTTCGAGCGGCCGTTGCCGTACCGGCCGGCCGATCCGCTGCGGGTGGCGCTGCCGGCGCTGCCGTGGCTCTTCGCCGGCTGCGTGGCGGCGTTCCTGGTCCTGTCGGCCCGGTCGCTGCGCCGCCCCGGGCGGGGGCCGGGACGCCGACGCGACGCCGCCCCGGTCCGGCTGGCCGGGTTGACCGCGCTGGCCGTCGAGGTGTCCCTGCTGACCGACGCCCGCAGTAACCCGGCGCTGACCCGGGGCATCGTCGCCCTCCAGGCCGCCCGGTCGGCGTGGGAGGAGAAGCTGCCCGCCCGGCACGTACGCGGCCTGCTCGACGAGGCGGCGGCCGAGTTGGACGACACCGCCCGCCAGGTCGGCATCGCCAGCTACCGCCCGGACAACTACCTGCGAGGCCGGCTGTCATGACCCGTTCCGACTCCCGACGGACCGGTGCCGCCCCCTCCCGGCGGACCGGTGCCGGTGGTTCCCGGCGGACCGGTGCCGCCTCCTCCCGGCGGCGCGTCGTCGGCCTGCTCGGTACCCCGTTCGGCCTGGCCGTCCTGGCCTGCCTGGTGCTGGCCGGCTGGGCGTTGTTCAGCGGCGGGGCGCTGGACGGTCCGGTCGCCCGGCAGGTGCGCACCTCGTCGTTCTACGCCGACCCGGGGCTGGACGTGGACCGGGCGGCGGCCGAACGGATCATCGGCAACCGCCGGCTGGTGGTGGTGCTGCGCTCCCCCGACGCCGACCTGCGGGACACCTGCAAGCAGGTGCACCGGGCCGCCGACGGGACGGTCGTGCTGGTGCTCAGCCGCGACGGCGACGACTACGACACCTACGGCTGCGCCCTGGTGCCCGGGTACGAGAAGAAGAACCTGGGCAAGGCCGCCGCCGCGGAGATGGTCATCGGGCGGGGCATCGACACCTTCGCCGACCGCCCGCTGGAGGCGGTGAAGGTCATCGCCGTCAACTACGACCGGCTGGTCAGGGCGGGCACCGTGCCCGACGGCGCGCGGACGATCAGCCCGTCGCTGCCCCGCTTCCTGCTCGCCGTCGCCGCCGTGCTGGGCGTCGTGGCCGCCGCGACCGCGCTCTACCTCGGCGGCCGGCGGGCGGGCCGGCTGGCGGCGGCCCGCCGGGTCCGCCGCGACGAGCTGACCGACAGCCGCAGCGCGCTCAGCGCCGCCACCGCCGGGCTCGCCCAGCAGATCATCGACCTCGATCCGCGGTACGCCCTGTTGACCGCCCGTCGGGACGGCGACGACAGCGGCTTCGTCCGCCGCTACCGGCAGTTGACCTCGGACCACGCCGCCCTGCTCGACCGGTTGGCGACCCTGGACGGCACCGACGACGCGGCCGTCCGGGCGCTGACCGCCCGGGTCGAGTCGCTCAGCCGGCAGGCGCAGTCGCTCGCCGACGGAGAACCCGCCCCGCCCACCCCGTAGCGGTCGGACGACCCGGCCCCACCACCGTCCGGGACGCGGCGGTGTGTCCGAAGCACGACTGACCGTCGGCGGCTCTGGCGTCGGCGGCGGACCGCTTCGTAGGGTGTTCGGGTTCGTCCGATGGCACACGGGAGGATGAGGACCGCTGAGCTGCGCCCGATCCGATCTCCCCCGGAGCACGGCGGTTCTCCCGAGGAGCACGGCGGTTCTCCACCGGAGGAAGGCGATCCCGGTCCGCCCCGGTGACCTGCCGTGAGTCTCGCCCGCCAACTCGCCGCGGTGCCGGTGGACCGCGTCGTCCAGCTCGCCGGGGTGCCCACCGACACGATCGCGGCGACCGCCACCGGGGAAGCCGCCGGCCCGGCGGCCGTCGTCCTGCGCCCCGGTCCGGCCCGTACCCCCGGGACCGTCGTCTGCGCCGTCCTGGACGAGCTGGAACAGGTGGCGGTGGCGCTGCTGCCCGGGTGGCTTCCGGAGGCGGCGGACGTCCCCCGGGCCGATCCGTTCGGCCTGGCGGCCGTCCGGGCCGCGGCGGTCCGGCGGTCCCGGGGCTCCCCGCACCACGCGCCGTTCCTGGCGCACCTCGCCACGGTGGCGGTGTCCGGCCGCCGGCCGCCGGTCGACCCGTTCCCCCTCCGGGTCCGCTGTCCGGGGCTGGTCCGGGTGGTGGCGGCGGGCTTCGGCCGCTCCCGGGTCACCCTGCTGATCGAGGTGCCCGCCGGCCTCGACCCGGCCGGGGAGCACGCCCTCGTGGCGGGCGCGGAATGGCTGTGCGACCACGGCCGGGCCGGCGTGTGGCTGGTCGGCACCCCGTTACGGCACACCGACCGGGTGGCCGGCGTCCGGCTCATCCGGTCGGCGGACGATCGGCCCCGACCGGTGCCGACGCCGTACCCGGAGGTGGTGGGACGACCGCATCCCGGCAGCGCGACCGAGGCGGCGCTGGAGGCCGCCCTGGCCGTCGAGAGCTGGGCGGCGGGACGGGTCTGGAACCGGTACCTCCAGTCCCACCCCCTCGCACCCCCGGTCTGCCCCGACCTGCTCTGGCCCGACGCCCGGTGCGTCGTCGAGATCGACGGGCCGGAGCACTGCCGACCGGCCCGGTTCGAGGCGGACCGGCAGCGCGACGTGCAGTTGCAACTGGACGGGTACGCCGTCCTGCGCTTCACCAATGCCCGAATCAACCACGACGTCGGCGCGGTGGTGCACCAGATCGGCACCCTGGTCCGTGCCCGGCGTCGTGCCCTGGCGGAAGGAACCCCCCATGTCCGGCGATGACCTCACCCCCTCCGAGGGCGCGATCCTGCTCGTGTTGATGGCCGAGGCCCGGGAGGTGTCCAACACCGAGCTGAGGAAGCGGTACGGCGTCGATATCCGCAAGTCCTACCGGGACAAGCTCAACCGGCTCGGTTACGTGGACAGCCGCCGGGAGGGCAACACCTTCCTGCACCAGCTCGCCGACAAGGGCTGGCTCCGGGTGCAGGAGAACCTGAACTTCCAGTCGTCGGCGGGTCGTACCCTCGGCGGGGCGCTGACCGCGTTGCAGGTGAACCTGCGCGACCGGGTCATGGGACGCGGCGACTACCAGTCGTTCGGCGAGATGTTCGCGCTGACCGACGTGCGGGCCGCCGTGCCCCGGACGGACCGGCGGGAGGTGCTGCGTACCCGGATCCGGCAGGCGTACGACGCGTTGGCCGCCGAGCCGGGGGCCTGGGTCAGCCTCACCCGGCTGCGCCCCTTCTTCGGCGACGTCGACACCGCCGACCTCGACGAGGCGCTGCGGGAGCTGGAGCGCGAACCGGATGTCGACATCGTTCCGGAGTCCAACCAGAAGCGGTTGACCCCGGCCGACGTGGCGGCGGCCCTGCGGCTCGGTGGCCAGGACAAGCACCTGCTGGCGATGGGGGTGGGATGACCGAGGCGGAGCAGGCCGCCCTGGCGGCGCTCAGGTTCGACTGGGCACCGGTGCCCGACGACGTGTGGCGGCCCTCGCCGTTCCACGTGGAGGGCCTGCACCGCGCCGTGGTCCGCGACGTGCTGCGCGGTGTCGCCGACGCCCGGGACAGCGCCGACGCCAGCCCGATCGGGCTGGTGTTGCAGGGGCAACGCGGCTCGGGCAAGACCCACCTGCTGGGCTGGGTCCGCCAGCAGGTCCAGCAGCAGGGTGGCTACTTCTTCCTGGTCGGCCTGCTCGACGCGCACGGCTTCTGGGACAGCGTGCTCGCCGCCCTGGTCGACGGGCTGTCCCGGCCGGTGCCCGGCAGCGAGAGCCAGCTCCGGCTGCTGCTGCGCCGGCTCTCCTCACTGGTCGGGGCGCCCCGGTCGGCCCGCCGGGCGGTGATGGGTGACACCACGCTGACCCGGGCCGCCCTGGACGCGTTCGTCGAGGGGCTGGCCGGGCACGACCCGTACGTGACGCGCACCTGCCGGGAGACCGCCCGGGCGCTCGCGTTGAGCGCCTCCGAGGAGGTCGCCCACCGGGACATCGCGGAGAACTACTTCGCCTCCGGCGAGGAGGGGGAACCGGGGGAACGCGCCGCCTGGGGCATGCGCCGGACACCACGCGGCGCGCAGCAGATCGTCCAGGAACTCTCCTGGCTCCTGGCGCTGACCGGCCCCTCCGTGGTGGCCGTCGACCAGATCGACACCCTGATCGCGCAGTCCGTGGCCGCCGGTGACGTCCTGCACACCCGGCCGGGGGCACCGGACGACCCCGAGCAGGCCGCCGTGCACGCCCGGATCGCCGACGGCCTGATGTCGCTGCGCCAGGTGACCCGCCGCACGCTCACCCTGGTGGCCTGCCTGCCGACCTCGTGGACGATCATCGGGAGCCGGACGGTCGACACGGTGAGCGACCGGTTCCGCACCCCGCCCCGGCTCAGCACCATCCACGACGCCGCCCTGGCCCGGGAACTCGTCGAACGCCGGCTCGCCGCCCGGTTCGCCGATCTCGGCTTCGTCCCGCCGTATCCCTCGTGGCCGGTGCGGCCTGAGGCCTTCGCGCAGGCCGAGGGGATGACCCCCCGACAGTTGCTGATCGACATCGACCGGCACATCCGGGCCTGTCTCGACGCGGGCGAGGTCCGCGAACTGACCCGGCTCGGTGACCCGGCGGCCCCGCGACCGCCCGCCGCGCGTACCGCCCCCGAGGCCGATCTGGACCGGTTCGACGCGAGGTTTGCCCAGCTCAAGGGGAAGGCCGACGTGTCCGGTCCGCTGACCCGCGACGGCGAGGACAGCCTGGTCCCCGGGTTGCTCGCCGCAGGCCTGACCGCCTGGGTGATGGAACACGGCGAGGGCGGTCCGGCGTTCAGCGTGGACCCGCCCCCGAGTGCCCAGCCGCCGCTGCACGCCCGGCTCCGGCTCACCCTCGACGAGGCCACCGAGGACCAGGTCCACTGGTGTTTCCGGGCGGTCAGCGCGGAACACCACGCCGTCGCCGCGCTCGCCCGGCTGCGCAAGGCCTGCACGGTGGCGGGGCTCGACGCCCGGATCACCAGACGCCGGCTCTTCCTGCTCCGTAACGGGGACTGGTCCAGCGGGGCCAAGACCCAGCAGGCGGTCACCGCCTTCACCCGGGCCGGCGGGACGGTCCTCCCGCTGGAGGCCGAGGATCTCCGCATCCTCGGTGCCCTCCAGGTCATGCTGGCGGAGGCACCGGGCGACATCCGGGGCTGGCTGACCGCCCGCCGGCCCACCCGGGACCTCACCGTGTTGCGGCTGGCCCTCGCCTCCGTCGCCGACTGGCTCCCCGACGCCTCCGGCGACGCCCCGGCCACCCCCTCGGCACCGCCGGAGCCACCCGTACCCGCCGACGCCGGGCCGCTGGAAGCGGGACCGCCCGACGCCGGCCAGGTGCATGCCGGACCGGCCGACGCGAGCCAGGTGGAGGCCGGGCAGGGGGAAGCGGGGCCGGTGGACGGCGGGGGGTCCGGTCCGTACCTCACCATGGGGTACGACCATCGCAGCGACGAGCCCGTGCCGCTCCCGCTGGAGGCCCTCCGGAAGCACACCACCATCTTCGCCGGCTCCGGTTCCGGCAAGACCGTGCTGATCCGACGGATCCTGGAGGAGTGCGCCCTCGCCGGGGTCTCCGCGATCGTCCTCGATCCCAACAACGACCTGGCCCGGCTCGGTGACGCGTGGCCGGAGCCGCCGTCGCAGTGGCGGGCCGGGGACGCGGAGAAGGCCCGGGACTACCTGGCCGGGACCGACGTGCGGGTGTGGACGCCGCGCCGGTCGACGGGTCGGCCGCTGAGCTTCCAGCCGCTACCGGATTTCCGCAGCGTGCTCGACGACCCCGACGAGTTCCACGAGGCCGTGGAGGCGGCGGTCGTGGCGCTGGCCCCTCGTGCCCAGCTCACCGGTCGGACCAGCAAGGTCCAGCTGGGGTTGGCCGTGTTGCGCAAGGCCGTCGAGCACTACGGCCGCCGCGGCGGCACCCGGGTCCAGGGGTTGGTCGACACCCTCGCCGACCTGCCGGACGGGTTGCTCGACATCGACGGGGCGGACAAGATCGGCGGCTGGCTCGCGCAGTCGCTGGCGGCGGCGATGGTCAACGATCCGCTGTTCGGTGGCGAGGGCAGCCCGGTGGACCCGGGTCTGCTGCTCACCCCCGAGCCGGGCCGGCGGGCCCGGATCTCCGTGGTCAGCCTCGTCGGTCTGCAGTCCGACGAGGCCCGGCAGGGGTTCGTCAACCAGTTGCAGATGGCACTGTTCGCCTGGATCAAGCGGCACCCGGCCAACGACCGGCCGCTGCTCGGGCTGCTGGTGATGGACGAGGCACAGACGTTCGCCCCGTCCGGCGCGATGACCGCGTGCACCCAGAGCACGTTGGCGCTGGCGGCGCAGGCCCGCAAGTACGGCCTGGGTCTGATCTTCGCCACCCAGTCGCCGAAGGGGCTGCACAACCGGATCCCGGGCAACGCGGCGACCCAGCTCTACGGGCGGCTCAACAGCCCGATCCAGATGGAGGCCGCCCGGGAGATGGCGAAGGCCAAGGGTGGTGACGTCGCGGACATCTCCCGGCTCACCACCGGCGAGTTCTACCTCGCCGCCGAGGGGGCCGCGCCGGTGAAGATCCGTACTCCGCTGTCGCTGAGCCACCATCCCCGCAGCCCACTCACCGCCGAGGAGGTGCTGGACCGGGCCCGTCGGCGGTGAGCCGACGGCGGCCGACCTGCGGTTCTTGCCCGCGGGATCTAGCGTGGAGGGCGCCTGTCCACCGGCAGTAAGGATCATCGATGTTGCGGAAGCACCTGGTCGAGGTGATTGTCGGCGTCGTCGTCGCGGTGCTCGGCGCCGCCGTGCTGGCCTGGCTGAAGTTCGGCGGGCCGGAGCCAGCTTCCACGGACCCGGACCTCGGGTCATCCGTCGCGGACGCCCTCTCCAGCTCCGCGCCGCCGGCCTCCGGGAGCCCTGCCCCGACGACCGGCCCCAGCGCGGAGGAGAGCACGGCCGCCCCGCAGTCGGCGGGAACCGGCCTCCGGCCGACGAGTCGTCTCCTCTACGACGACGGAGCGAACAGAGCGACCGTCACCGGCCTGGAGGTGACCACGGAGGGAAAGCTGCGGGTACGACTGCGCTACCAGAGCAGTGCGGCCAACGGATGGTCGCTGAGCTGCCCGGAACCGGCCGCGGATCTCCGGTCGTCGCGTCTCACGCTGGCCGGTGGAAAGCAGGTCTACCCGGTCGACACGTACTGCACCTCGCAGCGGCCCGGTGAGGACTTCACCCTGCGCTCCGGTGCGGTCCTGGAGAGCTGGGGCGTGTTCCCGGTCGTCCCGCCCTCCGGCAGCGAGTTCTCCCTCACCTGGTACGACCTCGGCACCGTCGAGGGGCTGAAGCTCTAGAACGGGGCCGGGTCAGTACGACGGGGACGACTCGGCCAGGTCGGTGGCCGCGGACGCGGCGCCCGGGGGTTCGGTGGCGGAGAGGCCGGCGAGGAGGTCGGCGGTGGTGTGCGCCCGGACGTCGGCGTGCGTACCCTCGGCGAACCGTGCCACGACGGCCCGGACGTGCCGCTCTGCGGTGTCGGCGAGTCCGTCGTAGACGGCGGCGAAGGTCTCCCGGGCCGGGCCGCGCAGCCAGCCCGCGGGCAGCAGCCGCAGGGGTAGCTGCGGGTCGAGGGTGGGGAAACGACGGAAGGTGTCCATCACCTCGGTCCGGGCCCGGACCGCCTCCGCGCCGTCGACCTGGCCGGCGGCGATCCGTGGCAGGAGCGGTCGCCACCGCCGCAGGAAGCTCTCGTACTGCTCGGCGACCGCCGCGACGTCCCAGGCCTCGAGCGGGTCACGGCCGGCGACCGCGTCGAGGTCGACCCGGCGACCGCGGAACACGGTGACCGCCCCGAGGTGGAGCTGGGTGAGCTGGGCCCGCGCCTTCGGGGTCAGCTCGTGCGGCGAGATCCACAGCCCGTCGTACAGCGGCGCGTAGCCCAGCCAGCGGAGCTGCCCGCGCAGTGCCCGCCGTTGCGCGCTGCGCTCCTGGGGCAGCGAGAACGCGACGAGCGTCCAGCACTCGTCCCACGCCTGGGTCGTGGTGGTGGCGGCCATCACCCAGCTCCCGCCGACGGAGAGGCTGACGGCGGCGGACCGGCTGAGCCGGTACGAGCTGCGCCGTCCCTGCCGGCTGCCCTCCAGGACGCCCCGGCGGGCCAGTCGGCTGATCACGGTCCGCGCCCCGGCGAGGCTGACGTGCGACTCGGCGAGCAGCGCGACGATGGCGGCGGACGGCAGCCAGGCCCGGGTCCGCAGCGTGTAGTCGGCCAGCAGGGTCACCGCGACGCCCTGGGGTGAGTTGCCGGCCTGCCGGCGGGGCAGCCGCACCGGGTGGTCCCCGTCGTCGGGAAAGATCTCCTCGATGTCGAACGGGTGTGGCACGGGGACGCTCCGGGCTCGGCTCGGTGACGGTGGCACCGACTGTAGACGGCACCGCCGGGCACGCCTACCGGGACGCGGGTCCGGGGTGGATCCGGGGCGACCTCGGCGACCGCCCAGTGTATCGAGGTCATTCGATTGACACTTGTCGGGCCGAGGAGAACACTAAGTGCCATGCAATGCCACCTGGGCCGGGGCAGGGCATGCCAGCCGTAGCAGGCCTGCGCGGACGACACGGGCAACCGGGCGCACCCGTGCCGCAGCGACGCGCGGCCGATCTCGACCTGTGAGGGAGTCACGCGCATGAAGATCAGACGCAAGATGCTGCTCGCCCTGGCGGCGCCACTGGTGGCGACGCTGGCGGCGGCCGCCCTGGTGATACCGACGCTCCAACCGGCGTACGCCGCGTCGTTGGTCGAGGTGACCAACTTCGGCGACAACCCCGGACGGATGCGGATGCACATCTACGTGCCGGACACCCGCCCGGCCAACCCGGCCGTCGTGGTCGCCATGCACGGCTGCGGCGGGACCGGTCCGGGCTTCTACTCCAGCAGCGAGTTCGCCTCGCTGGCCGACCGGTACGGATACATCGTGATCTACCCGTCCGCGATGCAGCAGGCCGGCTTCGGCAACTGCTTCGACACCTGGTCGGACGCGGCGAAGCGGCGGGGCGGCGGCAGCGACCCGGTGTCGATCGTCTCGATGATCAACTATGCCCAGCGGCAGTACGGCGGCGACCCCCGCCGGGTGTACGCCACCGGCAGCTCGTCCGGCGGCATGATGACCAACCACATGCTGGCGCTCTACCCCGACGTGTTCGCCGCCGGTGCCGCGTTCATGGGGGTTCCCTACAACTGCTTCGCCAACGCGGCCGACTACCCGCCCGGCGCGAGCAAGTGCACCAACGGCAGCATGAACCGCACCCCGCAGCAGTGGGGCGACGCGGTCCGGCAGCAGGCGTACCCCGGTTACTCCGGTCCGCGCCCGAAGGTGCAGCTCTGGCACGGCACCGCCGACACGCTGGTGCCGTACTCCCTGCTCCAGGAGACCATCGAGCAGTGGACCAACGTGTTCGGACTGAGCCAGACCCCCACCTCCACCGACACCCCGCAGGCCAACTGGAACCGCCGCCGGTACGCCGACGCCAGCGGTAACGTCCTGGTCGAGGCGTACAGCGTCCAGGGGGCGGGGCACAGCCTGCCCTCGGGCGGAATGGCCGCCGTCGCCCTCCAGTTCTTCGGCCTGACCAACCCGACGCCCACCACACCCCCGGTGACCACCCCGCCGGTGCCGACCACGCCGCCGGTCACCACCCCGCCGCCGACCACGCCGCCGGCCTCCGGGGCCTGCCGGGTCACCGCGACCGTCAACGCCTGGAACTCCGGGCTGACCGAGAGCATCACCATCACCAACACCGGTGCCAGCGCCGTCAGCGGCTGGTCCCTGGTCTTCACCCTGCCCGGCGGGCAGACCATCACCTCCGGCTGGAACGCCTCCTACACGCCCTCGTCCGGGCAGGTGACGGCCAGGAACGCCAGCTACAACGCCGCCATCCCGGCCGGCGGGTCGGTCGACATCGGATTCCAGGCCACCCACACCGGCAACACCGCCAAGCCCTCCTCGTTCACCCTCAACGGCGCGGCCTGCACGGTCGCCTGACCGGCGCGACCCAGCTCCGGAGGTGGACTGTCACCTCCGGAGATGGACCGCCGCCCGACCCGGTTCGGGTCGGGCGGCGGATCCGGGGATCTGCTGTTCGGCCGGCAGTTCGGCGTTTCCGGAGCCGACTACTGGCCGATGGCCGGCCTACCGGTGGCACAAAAGATGATCAGGAAACAGCCTTACGCTTCCGTGCCGCTGACCGCGCCGTCTGAGGGCTCCGACCGGCCCGCCTCACCTGCCGAAGCGGTGACGTCAGTTGCGAGACCCGTTGCGGAGAGATGCCCAGCAGACTCCCGGCATCCCGCACCGTGTAACCCTGTTCCAGCAGCGTCTTCGCCGCGTCAACCGTTGCCCTCTCCGCCGACCGCTCAGCCTCCACCAGCTTGGCCCGCGCCTGTCGGGCCGCTGCCACTTCGGCCGAGATTTCGGGTCGAACCTCAACCTCGAAGCTGCGCGGCGACACGTCGAGCATCAGGGCGACAGCTTCACGAGCCATGTCCTCAACCTGGTCGAGCCTGCGCGCCTGCGAGTGAACACCACGCAGCTCGGGGACGCTGATCGACCACCACTTCCCCGAACGCACGCATACGGCGGTGTACTTCGTCATCGGCGTCAGTCCCTTCTACCTCAGGCCGAGGTCGCGCAGAATACCTCGCGCGGTCAGTTCGTTGATCTCCCTATGTCGCGGTATGACGACTTGCTGGCTGCCGTAGCGGTAGATGCTGTGGTGGGAACCCTCGCGTATGAGGTCGAAGCCGATGCCGGCGTTCGCGGCAGCTTTGCCGATCTTCATGATGAGGTCGGCCCGCTTCATACCGGCAGTCTAGCGTGCTAGACGCACTCAGTCTAGCAAGATAGACATGCGTTTCCCCAGCTCAACTGGTTGATTCGCCTCACGACGTTGGCATCTGCGGATTGCCTCGGTCAGGTAGTGCCACCCTGTGGTGATGGGTCGATGCCCGCGTAGCGCTTCGCCCGCAATGAGCCGCTGGGCAACTCCTCGATCTCGCCTCGCTGCCGCTCCGCACGCCCGTCCGCTGTCCCCACGGGGACAGACCGTGTCGCGCTCACACCACGAGCAGCCCCACGCGAAAATCGTCGATCCAGCGTTCTCGCTGGTGGGGCGGGCGGGGTTCGAACCCGCGACCGAGGGATTATGAGTCCCCTGCTCTAACCCGCTGAGCTACCGCCCCCGATGCCGCGCCGGATCGTAACCCGCCCGGCGGACCACCGGCCACCACCGAACCGGCACGCCCGGCGACACCTGACGGCACGATGGGCTACGCGAGAATAACAGTCAGCAGTCGCCCCGGTGGCACCCGAATCAGCCCGCCGCGCGGAGTTCCGCGAGCACCGCCCCGGCCGTACGCCAGCCGCTGGCCAGCGCCCCCTGGATGGACGGGCTGTCCCGGTGGTCGCCGGCCACGAAGAGCCCGTCGCCGAGCGCCACCGGCTTGCGCAGCCGGCCCTGCGGCGGTGGCGCGGCGGGCAGGGCGTCCGGAATCGACACCGTGCTCAGGTGCTCCCAGTCGGCAGTGGAGCATCCGTACAGGCGCTCCAGTTCGCCCCGGACCACCGGCTCGGCCGGGGCGGACGGGCCGACCACCGAGGTCGCCACCAGGTGCCGGCCGGGCGGGGCGTACGACGGCACGGCCCGGCTGACGACCACCGTGTTGGCGACGAGTTCCCGCCGGTCGCCGTCGACCAGCAGGATCGGCTCGCCCAACGGCGCTGCCGGGGCGCTGTGGTAGTAGGTGGTGTAGCTGTGGGTGCGTACCCGGGGAAGAGCCGGCAGCAGCGTGCCCACCGCCGCCGGGTCGACCGCGACCACCACGGCGCGGCACCGGATCTCACCGGTCGGGGTGCGGACCCGGCCGGGGGCGACCTCGGTGACCGGCGCGGCGCGGGTGACCAGGTCGGCGGGTAGCGGGGCGGCCACGGCCTGCGGCAGCGCGGCCATCCCCCGGGCCGGCAGGCCGATCCGGCCCCGGGCGAAGGAACGCAGGATCATCGCCAGCACGTGGCTGGAGGTCTCCAGCTCGCGGTCGATCAGCACGCCGGACAGGAACGGCCGGATCAGCTCCTCGATGATGGTGTCGGAGAGCCCGGCCCGGCGCAGGGCCGCCTCGCTGGTGGTCTCCGGCGCGGTGAGCAGCCGGTGCGCCGGCAGGGTGGCGCAGCCGGCGGCGAGGGCGGCGAAGCGCAGCCGGTCGCGCAGCGAGCCGACGCCGGCGAACGCGGTGGCCGGTGCGCCTCCGGGTTCGCGCACCGGGTGGACCAGCCGGTCGAGGCGGTCACCCCGGCGGACCAGCACCCCGGAGGTGAACCATCCCAGGTCGAGGGTGTCCAGGTCGAGCAGGGTGCCGAGCCTCGGGTACGCGGTGTTGAGCACCTGGAAACCCCGGTCGAGCAGGTAGCCGTCCACGGTGTCGGTGGCGACCCGGCCGCCGAGCCGGTCGCCGGCCTCCAGCAGCCGCCAGGGCACGCCGGCCCGGTGCAGCCGGCGGGCGACCGCCAGCCCCGCCAGGCCACCGCCCACGATCACCACGTCCGTCTCACCGGCCACGTTCCACCTCCGTGTCGTCGCGCGCCGACCGGGACAACCGGCTCGGCCACCAGACCTTCGGCCCGATGTCGTACGCCAGCGCGGGCACCAGCAGCGAGCGGACCACGATGGTGTCCAGCAGGACGCCGACCGCCACCGCCACACCCAGCTCCACCAGCACCACCAGCGGCAGGACGGCCAGCGCGGAGAAGGTGGCGGCGAGCACGATGCCGGCGGACGTGATCACTCCGCCGGTGACGGTCAGCCCGGCCAGCACCCCGGCCCGGGTGCCCCGGCGGGCCGACTCCTCGCGGACCCGGCTCATCAGGAAGATGTTGTAGTCGATGCCCAGGGCGACCAGGAAGACGAACGCGAAGAGCGGGAAGGACGCGTCGACCCCGGGGAAGTCCAGCAGGTACCGGAAGATCACCGCGCACAGCCCGAGGGTGGCCAGGAACGACAGCACCACCGTCGCGATCAGCAGCACCGGCGCGACCAGCGCCCGCAGCAGCAGCGCCAGGATCACCGCGATCACCGCCAGCACGACCGGGATGATCACGTTGCGGTCCCGGGTGGACGCGTCGGAGGTGTCCACGTCGATCGCGGTGAACCCGCCCACCACGGCGTCGGCGGCCGGCACCCGGTGCACCGCCTCACGGAGGTCCCGGATGGTCCGCTCGGCCGCGTCGCTGTCCGGCGGGTCGGTCAGGGTCGCCTCCAGCTGCACCCGTCCGTCGACGACCAGCGGTGCGGCGTCCGGGTCCGGTGGGCCGCTCTGGTCCTGCCGGGTCACCGGACGGACGGCGGCCACCCCGGCCACGCCCTGCGCGACCCGGGCCACCTGGGCGGCGCTCTGCTGCCGGGTGAAGATGGTCGCCGGGCTGCCGGTGCCGGCCGGGTAGTGCCGGGCGATCACCTCCTGCCCGGCGACCGAGTCGGTGCGGTCGGTGAACAGCTCGGACTGGCCGAGGGTGGTGGCGCCGAGCTGGGTGAGGCCGAGGACGAGCAGGGCCAGCACACCGGCCGTGGTCAGCCAGACCACCCGGGCCCGTCGGGCGACGAAGCGGGCGATCCGGGACCACAGCCCGTGTTCGGCCTGGGGATCCGCCCGGTCCATCCCGGGGGTACGCGGCCAGAACGCCCACCGGCCGCCGAGCACCAGCAGGGCAGGCAGGAAGGTCAGCATCACCAGCAGGGTCGCGGCGATGCCGATGGCGGCCACCGGACCGAGCGCCCGGTTGGAGTTCAGGCTGGACAGCAGCAGGCAGAGCAGGCTGACGATGACGGTGGCACCGGAGGCGGCGATGGCCGGCGCGGCACCCCGCCAGGCGGCGCGCATGGCCGCCCAGGGCCGCTGGTGTCGGTGCAGTTCCTCCCGGTAACGGGCGATCAGCAGCAGCGCGTAGTCGGTGCCGGCGCCGAAGACGAGCACGGTGAGGATGCCCTGCGCCTGCCCGTTCAGCTTGATCACGTCGTCCTTCGCCAGGTGGTAGACGAAGACCGACGCCAGCGCGTACGACATCCCGGCCGCCAGCAGCGGGAAGATCCAGAGCACCGGGCTGCGGTAGACGATCAGCAGGATGACCAGCACCACCACCAGGGTGACCAGCAGCAGTGGCCCGTCGATGGCGGAGAAGACCTCGATCAGGTCGGCGAGCAGCCCGGCCGGGCCGGCGACGTCCACGGTGAGCCCGTCACGGTCGCCTCCCGCGATGGTCCGCAGTTCGTCGACCACCTGGCCGATCCGCTCCCCCTCCGAGTCGTCGATCGGCACCACCACCTGGAGGGCCTGCCCGTCCTGACTGGGGATCGGTGGGGGAAGTGGCCCGACCACCCCGTCGACCCGGGCGAACCGGGCGCTGTCGGCGACCGCCCGCTGCGTGTCCGCGGGGGTGATGCCGGTGCTGCGCGCGTACACCACCAGGGCCGGGGTGGTCGGCTCCGCGACGAAGCCGGCGGCCAGTTCCTGCGCCCGGGTCGCCTCGGCGTCGGCGGGCAGGAAGGCGGCGTTGTCGTTGGTCGCGACCTCACTTAGCTTTCCCGCGTACGGCCCGGCGACCCCGCCGACGAGCAGCCAGGCCAGGACGACCGCCACGGCGGTCAGCGTGGCCGCGCTCCGGCCCCGTCCACCGGCCATCCTCCGCCCACCCCTCGATTTCGACGCACCAATCGACGCAGCGGGAGTCTAAGTCGACAGTTGTCATCCTGCCGCCCGAATACCCCGTTCGGAGCTGAAACCGCCCATCCGACCCGCTGCGGACCACGGGCGACACCAGCGGCACACGGCGGGCGGGTGCCACGGTGGGCGGGTGCCGCAGCGGCGGGGGCGGAGGGGCCGAGGGGCCGGGGGGCCGGGGGGCCGGGGCCGGTGCGGGCACCGGACACAAGGGAACGCCCGCCGGCAGGGCCGACGGGCGAAGGCGGGAGGCTGGGCTCCCCCGTTTGGACTCGAACCAAAAACCTGCCGGTTAACAGCCGGCTGCTCTGCCAATTGAGCTACGGGGGAATGCTGCGTCGCGTCCTACCGGATCTCTCCGGCCCTCGGCGACGGCACAAGAGTACAGGACTTCGGGGGGGTTCGGTCCAGGGGGTTGCCGCATTCGACCGCTCCGTCACGAGCGGCGGTCACCGACGCCAACAATACGGACAATTCGTCATCCTGGCACAACCAGGTATGAGCGGGGAGCAGGATGGGTACTGACCTGTAGACCGAGAAAAACGTGGGGCGCGACGATGGTCGGTCCCGGCCGGGGAGTCACCGGCGGGGAGCGGCGGGAGCGTCAGGTACGGAAGGAGCCGCCATGCGCGGAAAGATCATGTTTCTTGGCGGGCTGGCTGCGGGCTTCGTCCTGGGCGCCCGTGCCGGCCGGGAGAAGTACGAGGAGCTGGTCGTGCGGGGCCGCAAGGTGCTCGACCACCCGACCGTCCAGGAGGCGGCCGGGGTCGCCCAGGCCCAGGCCACCCGTCTGTACAGCGAGGGCAAGGACAAGCTCGGCCAGTCCAGGCTCGGCGAGAAGCTGCACACCGGCAGCACCGGCAAGCCGGAACTGACCCCGGCGGACGACGTCTTCGCGGGCACCCCGGCCGGTGTCGGCGCCACCTCGGGCGTCACCCCGACCAGCTCGTCGTCGACCACCCCGAAGCCCAAGGCGCCGGGTACCGGCACCAACGGCAGCACGATCTGATCGTCCGTACGTCGTCGGGCCGGTCGCCACTCGGCGACCGGCCCGACGTGCGTCTCAGTCCTTGCCGCTGCTGAACGCCGCGTCGAACGCCGCGGTCGGGGCGTCGAAGGCGAGCCGACGGACGAACTCCAGGGCCTCCGGTGCGCCGACCAGGCGGTCCATCCCGGCGTCCTCCCACTCCACCGAGATGGGGCCGGTGTAGCCGATCGCGTTCAACGCCCGGAAGCAGTCCTCCCACGGGACGTCCCCGTGCCCGGTGGAGACGAAGTCCCAGCCACGCCGCAGGTCGGCCCAGGGCAGGTGGGAGGCGAGCCGGCCACGCCGGCCGTCCCCGGTCCGCACCTTCGCGTCCTTGCAGTCGACGTGGTAGATCCGGTCGGCGAAGTCGAAGATGAAGTTCACCGGGTCGAGCTCCTGCCACACGAAGTGCGACGGATCCCAGTTGAGCCCGAACGCGGGCCGGTGGCCGATCGCCTCCAGGGTCCGCTTGGTCGTGTAGTAGTCGTACGCGATCTCGCTGGGGTGGACCTCGTGGGCGAACCGCACCCCCACCTCGTCGAAGACGTCGAGGATCGGGTTCCACCGGTCGGCGAAGTCCTGGTAGCCGCGCTCGATCATCGCGGGCGGCACCGGTGGGAACATCGCCAGCGTGTGCCAGATGGACGAGCCGGTGAAGCCGACCACCGTGTCCACGCCGAGCTTCGCCGCCGCCCGCGCGGTGTCCTTGATCTCCTCGGCGGCACGCTGGCGTACCCCCTCGGCTTCGCCGTCGCCCCAGATCCGGGCGGGCAGGATGTCCTGGTGCCGCTCGTCGATCGGGTGGTCGCAGACGGCCTGGCCGACCAGGTGGTTGGAGATGGTGAAGACCTTCAGGTTGTGCTTGGCCAGTGTCTCCCGCTTGCGCTCGACGTACGAGTCGTCGGCGAGCGCCTTGTCCACCTCGAAGTGGTCGCCCCAGCAGGCGATCTCCAGCCCGTCGTAGCCCCATTCGGAGGCGAGCCGACAGACCTCCTCGAACGGCAGGTCGGCCCACTGGCCGGTGAAGAGCGTGATCGGTCGCGCCATCGTCTGTCTCTCTCCCCTGTTGTGGTGGGGATTCCTGAGCGGACCGGGGCGAGGGTGACCGGGCCGGGCCGGTACGTCGACGGCCGTGCCGGATCACCGGTGGGTGCACACGGCACCTGGGCCCAACGGGTTGCGCCTCCCGTCGGGTCACCGGCAACCCGAGGTCGCCGCCCACCACTCTAAGCCCACCCCACCCGCCACGAAACCCCTCTCCCCACCCACCGCACCCACGCCCACCCGCTACCGCCCACCCGTCCATCCACCGCCCACCGCCCACCCACGACGATCAAGAGGTTTGCGTCACGACGGGGCAACCCGCGTGACGCAAACCTCTTGATCACCGATGCTCAGCCCGGCCGCCGGCCAGCCGACCGGCGGCGGGGTGGGGCGGGGGTGGGGTTGGGTTGGGGCTACTGGGGGAGGGTCCACTTCTGGTTGGGGGCGGAGGAGCTACAGGTCCAGAGGAGGACCACGGTGTTGTCGGCCGAGTTGTTGCCGGAGACGTCCAGGCACTTTCCCGAGGCGGGGTTGCGCAGGGTGCCGTCGGACTGGGACGACCAGACCTGCGGGCTGCCGCCGGTGCAGCTCCAGAGCTGGATCTTGGTGCCGTTGGCGGTGCCGCCACCGGAGACGTCCAGGCACTTGCCGAGCGCCTTGATCGGGCCGTTCGGGGTCACCGTCCAGGTCTGCCGGGCGCTGCCGTTGCAGGTGAAGATCTGGATCTGGGTGCCGTCGGCGGTGGAACCGTTGCGGACGTCCAGGCACTTGCCGGCCAGCCCCTTGATCGGCCCGGTGCCGTTGGTCGGCGTGGTGCCGCCCAGCTCCTTGATCCGGATGTTGCGGAACGAGGCGTCGTCACCGGTGCCGTGGTTCTGGATGCCGATGTGGCCGGCGAGCGAGCGGACCGGGTTGGTGTTGGTGAAGTCGTTGATCTTCGCTCCGTTGAGGAAGACCTGGAGCCGCTCCCCCTCCACCAGCAGCTCGTAGGTGTTCCACTCCCCCGGCGGGTTCAGCGCCGCGTCCCGGGCCGCCTGGTCGGCGGCCTGGAAGGAGTAGATCGAGCCGGTGGTGCGGTCGGCGGTGTCGGTGGCGTCGATCTGCACCTCGTAGCCGTTGTCCATCGCCGAGTTCGGGTCGCTCGACGGCGGGAAGCCGATCAGGACGCCGGAGTTGTCGTCCCCGTCCACCTTCCAGTCCAGCTTGAGCGAGTAGTTGGTGAACTGCTTCGCGCTGTACCAGAGCATGCCCAGCCCGCCGGACGAGCTGAGGGTGGCGTTGGAGTTGGTGAAGCTGCCCGGCCCGGCCTGCGACCAGCCGTTGGTGGAGCCGTTGTAGAGCGCGGTGTAACCGGTCTCGGGCCGGCAGTCGGCCTTCGTCCGGCCGGCCGCGTACCGGATGCCGCCGAGCAGGTGGGCGCGGAAGGCCGGCTCGGAGTACGCCGACTGGTTGTGCCCGCCGCCGGTGTAGAAGGACCGGCCGCCGTTGTACGTCTTGCACCAGACGTGCGGGTGGTCGGCCCCCATCCCACCCCCCGAGTACGACGACTCGTCGAGGTTGGCCAGCACGTGCGCCGTGGAGCGGGCGTTGGTGCGGTAGTTGTACCACTCGTCGGTGCGCTGCCAGGTCGGGCCGAGGTGGGCGGTGGCCGCGTGCGCGCGGTCCTCCACCCGGACGGTGGCCTGCTGGATGGCCGGGTGGGAGGCGAACCACGCCCCGACCAGGTTGCCGTAGAACTGCCAGTCGTACTCGGTGTCGGCGGCGGAGTGCACCCCGACGTACCCGCCACCGGCGGCGATGTACGACTCGAAGGCGCTCTGCTGGCTGGCGTTGAGCACGTCGCCGGTGGTGTTGAGGAAGATCACCGCCTCGAACCGGGCGAGGTTGGCGGTGGTGAACTGCCCACCGTCCTCGGTGGCGGTGACGGTGAAGTTGTTCCCCGCGCCCAGGTCCCGGATGGCCTGGGTGCCGACCGCGATGGAGTCGTGCCGGAAACCGGCGGTCTTGGAGAAGACCAGCACGTCGTAGGCGGCGTCGGCGGCCGACGCGGGGGTGGCCGGGGCGGTGCAGGCGAGGGCGGCGAGGACGGCTGTGGCCGCGCCGAGGAAGGGTCGGAAGAGTCTCATGTCGTGCTCCAGTACGCCGGGGGGCGCGGGACCGGACACCGCCGGTCCCGCGCCCGGCAGGTCAGGGCAGGGTCCACTTCTGGTTGGCGGCGGAGGAGCTACAGGTCCAGAGGAGGACCACGGTGCCGTCGGCCGAGTTGTTGCCGGAGACGTCCAGGCACTTGCCCGACGCCGGGTTGCGCAGGGTGCCGTCGGACTGCGACGACCAGACCTGCGGGCTACCGCCGGTGCAGCTCCAGAGCTGGATCTTGGTGCCGTTGGCGGTGGCTCCGCCGTTGACGTCCAGGCACTTGCCGAGCGCCTTGATCGGGCCGTTCGGGGTCACCGTCCAGGTCTGCCCGGCCCCACCGTTGCAGGTGAGGATCTGGACCTGGGTGCCGTCGGCGGTGGCCGCGTTACGCACGTCCAGGCACTTGCCGGCCAGCCCCTTGATCGGCCCGGTGCCGTTGGTCGGCGGTGGGACGGTGCCGGTGTTCAGGGTGAACGCGTCCACGTCGTAGAGCAGCCCGCTGCCACCGGCGAAGGTCAGGTAGAGCGTGGTGGTGCCGGTGGGTGCGCCGGACACCGTGCCGGTGACGGTGGTGAAGGTCTCCCAGCCGCCGGTGACCGGCACGCTGGCCTGCCCGAGCACGGTGCCGGTGGGCGAGCCGGCGCGGATCTGGAGGGTGCCGCCGGCACCGGCCGAGGAGACCCGGGCGGTGAACGAGGTGACGTTGCCGATCTGGTACGGGGAGAACCCGATCCACTCGCCGTTCTCGATGTTGCCGACGGTCTTGCCACCCTCGGCCGGGGTCTTGTCGTAGAGGGTCACGCCGGACGAGGTCTTGAAGTGCTCGGCCTGCCGGTGCCGGGGCTGGAGGGTGTGCTGGGTGTGCGTGGTGAGCCCACCGGCGTCGGTGTACTCGGCGTCGAAGATGGCGAAGATGTTCGCCGCGTCGTCGTGCTCGCCGTCGACCGGGATGGTGATCGTGCCGGAGCAGCCGCTGGTCGAGGAGATCTGGTGACCGTGCTGGTCGTGGCCGAGCACGTAGGTCATCTTGACCTTGGTGCAGTCGACCGTGCCGTCCTCGGGGTCGGTGACGGTGATGCTGAACGGCACGGTGTCACCGAAGGCGAACAGCGAGCCGTCGACCGGGCCGGTGATGGTGACCGTCGGGGCGGTGTTGCCGACGTTGACCGTCACGCTGTTCGTGCCGGTGGCCCCCTGCGGATCCCGCACGGTGAGCGTCGCGGTGTACGAGCCGTCCGTGGTGTACGTCTTCGTCGGGTTGGCCGCCGTGGAGGTGGTGCCGTCGCCGAACGCCCACGAGTAGGTCAACGCGCCGCCCTCGGGGTCGGCGGAGCCGGCCGAGGAGAAGTTCACGGTCAACGGCGCGGGCCCGGAGGTCCGGTCGGCGCTCGCCCGGGCGGCCGGCGCCCGGTTGCCGACGCCGACGTAGTCGAAGCGGTACAGGGCCGAGTTGGCGTCACCGTTGTAGTAGCCGGTGCCGTAGTCGAGCAGGTAGTACGCCCCGTCGGGGCCAAACGCGGAGTCCATCACCTGCTTGCCCGTCCAGGGGAAGCTGTCGATGGTGCCGGGCGACCCGTCGGCGTTGACGTGGATCGGCTTGACCCAGCCCCGGCCGAACTCGGTGGCAAAGAACAGCCCGTCGAAGCTCTGCGGGAACTTCGTCGCCGAGGGGTTGTTCGGGTCGTACCGGTAGACCGGGCCGGCGGCCGGCGACTCGGAGCCGCCGCCGAACGCGGGCGGGCTACCGGAGTCGCCGCCGTACTTGATCCAGGAGGGCTTGGCCGGCGGGAGGGTGGTCAGACCGGTGTTGCGGAACGAGTTGTTGGTCGGCCCGCCGGTGCAGTTGAACTTCGGGCCGGTCGAGTTGCTGGCGAAGTTCCACTCGTTGTACGTCTCGGACGTGGTGTTGGTGCCGGTGCAGTACGGCCAGCCGTAGTTGCCCGGACCGGTGACCCGGTTGAACTCCACCTGGCCGGAGGGCCCCCGGTTGGCGTTGGTGCTGCCGGCGTCCGGGCCGTAGTCGCCGACGTAGACGACGCCGGTGGCCTTGTCGACGCTGATCCGGAACGGGTTGCGGAAGCCCATCGCGTAGATCTCGGGACGGGTCTTCGCGGTGCCCGGGGGGAACAGGTTCCCGCTCGGGATCGAGTACGTCCCGTCGGCGTTCACCTTGATCCGCAGGAGCTTGCCCCGCAGGTCGTTGGTGTTGCCGGCGCTGCGCTGGGAGTCGTACGCCGGGTTGCGGTTGGTGCGCTCGTCCAGCGGCGAGTAGCCGGCGGAGTCGAACGGGTTGCTGTCGTCGCCGGTGGACAGGTAGAGGTTGCCGGCGGCGTCGAAGTCCATGTCGCTGCCGACATGGCAGCAGATGCCCCGGTCGGTGCCGATGTCGAGGATGTCGACCTTGCTGGACATGTTGATGGTGAAGTCGGAGTTCAGGGTGAACCGGGACAGCCGGTTGACGCCCTGCCAGGCCGACCAGTTGCTGCCGGTGGCGGGCGCGTCGCCGCCGGGGGTGGACAGCGGCGGCGCGTAGTAGAGGTAGATGAACCGGTTGGTGGCGAAGTTCGGGTCCACCCCGAGGCTCTGCATCCCGTCCTCGTCGTGGGTGTAGACGGGGATCGTGCCGATGGTCCGGGTGGTGCCGGCGGAGTCGGTGCGTCGCACGGTGCCGTTGCGGGCGGTGTGCAGCACGGAGCGGTCCGGCAGCACGGCGAGCGACATCGGCTCGCCCATCTCGTTGACCCCGCGGGCCAGCTCGACCTGCTGGAAGTCACTGGCGTTGATGGTGTGCGCGGCGGCCGGGGCGGGGCCGCCGAGGGCGGTCGGGCCGGTGGTGGCGGTGACCGTGCCGGCCGTGGCGGCCAGGAGCAGCACCGCGGCGGAGGAGAGCCACCGTCGGAGACGGTGGTCGGTTGCGTCCTTTGTGGACATTACTGGGCTGTCCCTTCCTGACGGATCTCGGCCAGGGCGGAGCCCGCGCCGCCGCGCCGGATGCCGGGGGGTGGTGGTGTTGGGTGGTGGTGGAGACGTGGCAGGGTCGGCCGAGTGCCGGTCGGCCGATCCTGCCCTTCGGCCGGGGCGCGAGCCGCTGCCGCAAGGCCACTCTCGTCGATAGGTCACCGCGCCGCCGGTTCACCTCGACGAAACACACTCGTGATGCCACGAACATTAAGGCGTATCTATTTCCATGTCCATACCTTCTGCCAGACCAGCGCGAACTTTCGGCTCCCGAGCGGAAAGTTTCGACCGTGATGACCGGTCCGGTCGGCACGGCGACAGAAGGTCCGGCCGGGGCCGGGTGACTCAGTGCTGGCGGTGCACGGCCTGGTCGGCCAGGGCGGCCAGGGCGGTCCGCGCCGGCTCCGCCAGCGGCACCTGGGCCAACGCGACCCGCGCCGCGTCGGCGCGGACCCGGATCAGGCGCTCGATCTGCTCCCGCGCCCCGGTGCTCTCGATGATCGCCCGCAGTTCGGCCCCACCGGCCGCGTCCAGCTCGGGATTGCCGAACAGGTCCCGCAGCCGGGCGGCCTGGACCCGGTCCGCGGCGTCCCGGGCCAGCGCCATCATCACCGTCGGTTTGCCCTCCCGCAGGTCGTCCAGGATCGACTTCCCGGTCACCGCCGGGTCACCGAAGACCCCCAGCACGTCGTCGCGGAGCTGGAACGCGTCCCCCAGCGGATCGCCGAAGTCGACCAGCGCGGCGATCAGCTCCGGCGAGGCCCCGGCCAGCGCCGCACCGATCTGCAACGGTCGGGTCACCGTGTACCGGGCCGCCTTCATCCGGATCACGGTCAGCGCGCTGGCCACCGAGCCGTCCCCGACCCCCGAGACCAGGTCCAGGTACTCCCCCGCGATCACCTCGGTCCGCATCCGGGCGAAGACCCGGTACCCCTGCCAGATCTGCGCGGAGGTCAACCCGCACTCGTGGAACATCTGGTCCGACCAGGCCGCGCAGAGATCCCCGCAGAGCAGCGCGGTGTTCCGGCCGTAGGTCTCCGGGTCGCCACGCCAGGCCGACCGGGTGTGCAGCTCGGCGAAGACCCGGTGCACCGACGGGGCTCCCCGGCGGTGGTCGCTGCCGTCCAGGATGTCGTCGTGGATCAGCGCGAACGCGTGGAACAGCTCCAACGCCGCCGCGGCCACCACGATCGGCCGGTCGTCCACGCCCCCGGCCCCCCGCCAGCCCCAGTAGCAGAACAGCGGACGCAGCCGCTTCCCGCCGGCCAGCACGAACCGGTGCAGCGCGGTGAAGATGCCGCGCGGAGCACCGTCCGGCCAGTCCGGTCCCTGCCGGTCGAGAAAGGCCACCAGCTCGGCGTCGAAGCGGGTCCGCAGCTCACTGGCATCGGTCGGGGCGGCGGTGACCGTCACCGTCGCCCCTCCGCGCCCGGCGGACCGGTCGGCGTCGACGACGGCGCACCGGCCGTCGACCCGGCGGCTCCCGCATCCGGGTCCGCCGCCTCCGAGGGGACCGGCCCGGCGGTCCCGGCCGCCGGCCCCCCGGTCGCGGCGGTGGCCCCGCCCAGCCCGGCCAGGTCCAGCAGCAACGCCTTGACCTCGGTCGCGGCGAAACTGTCCCGGGCGAGCGACGGATCGGAGCAGAGCAGCACCGGACCGTCCGCCGGGTCCGCCGGCAACCGGCCGTGCGAACCGCGCACCGCCCGCGCCCCCGCGTCCAGGCCGACCACGCTCATCAGGTACCGCATGCCGAGCTTCTTGCGGGCCAGGGCCACCCCCGCCCGGCGCTTCGCCGCGCCCGGCGCGGCCGGGTCGAAGAACAGCTCCGCCGGGTCGTACCCGGGCTTGCGGTGGATCTCCACGTTCCGGGCGAAGTCCGGGGCGCGGGCGTCGTCCAGCCAGTAGTAGTAGGTGAACCAGGCGTCCGGCTCGGCGACCAGCACCAGCTCACCGGCCCGCTCGTGGTCCAGCCCGGCCGCCGCCTTGCCCTCGGCGTCGAGCACCTCGGCCACCCCGGGCAGCCCGGCGCAGAGCTTCGCCACCGCCGCCACGTCCGCCGGGTCCTTCACGTAGACGTGGGCGATCTGGTGGTCGGCGACCGCGAACGCCCGGGACGTCCACGGGTCCAGGTACTCCATGCCGTCCTGGGTGTAGACCCGCAGCAGCCCCTCGGTGCGCAGCAGCCGGTTGACGTCCACCGGGCGGGAGACGTCGGTGATGCCGTACTCGGAGAGCGCCACCACGGTCGCGTCGGCGGCCCGCGCGGCGTCCAGCAGCGGGGCGAGCACCGCGTCCAGCTCCGCCGCCGCGGCGGCGGCCCGGGGCGAGGACGGGCCGAAACGTTGCAGGTCGTAGTCAAGGTGCGGGACGTAGACCAGGGTCAGGTCGGGCGCCTGGTCGGCCAGGATCCGCTCGGCCGCCCGGCAGATCCACCGGGACGAGGTCAGCCCGGCGCCCGGCCCCCAGTAGGTGAACAGCGGGAAGGTGCCCAGGGCCTCGGTGAGCGTGTCGTGCAGCTCCGGCGGGTCGGTCCAGCAGTCCGGCTCCTTGCGCCCGTCGGCGTAGTAGATCGGGCGGGGCGTGACCGTCCAGTCGACGTCCGCGCCCATCGCGTACCACCAGCAGACGTTGGCCACCGTGTAGCCGGGCTCGATCCGGCGGGCCGCCTGCCACACCTTCTCCCCGCCGACCAGCGCGTGGTGCTGCCGCCACAGCAGCACCTCGCCGAGGTCGCGGAAGTACCAGCCGTTGCCGACGATGCCGTGCCCGGCCGGCGGTTCACCGGTGAGCAGGGTGGCCTGCGCCGAGCAGGTGACCGCCGGCAGCACGGTGCCCAGCTCGGCCGAGAACCCCTCCTCGGCGACGGCGCGCAACCGGGGCATGTGGGCCAGCAGCCGGGGGGTCAGCCCGACCACGTCCAGCACCACCAGCCGGCGGCTCACGCCGGCACCCCGCTGCGCCCGGCGCGTCGGCCGGGCCTCGTCCCGGGTGCGGGCTGCTCGCTCATCGTGGTACTCCCAGGGTCGTCGGGACGGATCGGTCGGCCGGGGTACGGCCGGGAACGGCACCGTCGGTCGGGGTCAGGCCGAGGGTGACCAGTTCGTCGCGGGCGAAGGCCAGCTCGGCGGCGATCCCGCCGGCCAGCTCCGCGTCGGTGCGTGGCCGCCGCGCCGCCGGCAGCACCCCCCAGGTGTACGTCTCGACGTCCAGGTGGTCGCAGCCGGCGGTGGAGCCGCCGAGCAGCGCCGCCAGCGCGGCGCGCAGCACCGGCCGGGTCGAGGTCAGCGGCGGCTCGGGCGGGGCGTGCAACGGCACGTGGTAGTGCACCCGCCACGCCCCGGGCAGCCGCGCGGCCAGCGCGGCGTCCAGGTCGTCGGCGGCGTACGCCGGGTCGGCCGGGTCGGCCGCGTGGGCGCAGCCGGCGGTACGGGTCTGGTGCAGGAACCGGGGCTCCACCCAGCGGGCCAGCGCCTCGGCGTCGGCGACCGGGTCGGCCGACTCCAGCGCGGCGGACACCTGCACCTTGACCACCGGCAGGCCGGCGGCGCGCAGCCGGGCCAGCGCCTCGACGGGCTCCTCCCAGGCGCAGGCGAGGTGGGCCAGGTCGAGACAGATCCCGAGCCGGTCCGGGTCGAGGTCGGCCAGCAGCGCGGCGGCCTGCCCGCTGCTCTCCACCACGCATCCCGGCTCCGGCTCGAACCCGACCCGCACCGGACGGCCGGTGTCGCGTTCCACCTCGGCCAGGCCGGCGGTGAGCGCGTCGAGCCGGCGGCGGGCGGCCTCGGCCTGGCCGGCGTCCCAGGGTTGCCGCCAGGCCAGCGGCAGGGTCGAGACCGATCCCCGGGCCGCGTCGTCGGGGAGCAGGTCGGCCAGCACCCGGGCCAGGTCGAGGGTGTAGCGCAGCCGCTCCCCGGTGGTCCAGTCCGGGTGGTAGACCGCGCCCTTGACCACCGGAGCCTGGAAGGCCGCGTACGGGAAACCGTTGAGGGTGACCACCTCCAGCCCCCGGTGGGTCAGCTCGGCGCGCAGCCGGCGACGGGCGGCCGGGTCGGCGGCCAGCTCGGCGGCGACCGGGGCGGCCAGCCACAGCCCCAGGCCGAGCAGGTCCGTGCCGAGCGCCTCCCGCACCGGCAGCGCGTACGTGTCGAGCTGGGCAAGGATGCCGGCGGCGTCCTCGGCGGGGTGCACGTTGGTGCAGTAGCCGAGGTGGACGGTGCTGCCGTCGGCGTGCCGCAGCCGCATCAGTCGCCGCCGCGCAGGATGGAGTTGCCCTCGAAGGTGCCGCTGGTCGGGGTGTCCAGGTCGGTCAGGTCGAGCCGGCCGGACTGCCCGTAGAACTCCACCGGGTTGCGCCAGAGCACCCGGTCGACGTCGTCGTCGGTGAACCCGGCGGCCAGCATCGCCTCTCCGGTGGCCCGGGTGAGCAGCGGGTCGGAACGGCCCCAGTCGGCGGCCGAGTTGACCAGCATCCGGTCGGTGCCGTAGGTGCGCAGCAGCTCCACCATCCGTGGCGGCGACATCTTGGTGTCGGGGTAGATGGAGAATCCCAGCCAGCAGCCGCTGTCCCGGGCCAGCTTCACGGTCACCTCGTTGAGGTGGTCCAGCGCCACCCGGCCCGGCGCGATGCCGCTCTCGGCGACCACCGCGAGGCTGCGCTCGACACCGCGCGCCTTGTCCCGGTGCGGGGTGTGCACCAGCGCGGGCAGGTCGTGGTCGACGGCCAGCGCGAGCTGGATGGCGAACGCCTCGTCCTCGGCCGGCGTCATGTCGTCGTAGCCGATCTCGCCGACCGCGACCACGGCGTCCTTCTCCAGGTAGCGGGGCAGCAGGTCGAGCACCGGGCGGCAGCGCGGGTCGTTGGACTCCTTGGGGTTCAGCGCCACGGTGGCGTGGTGCCGGACGCCGAACTGCCCGGCCCGGAACGGCTCCCAGCCGATCAGCGAGTCGAAGTAGTCGGCGAAGGAGGCGGCGCTGGTGCGCGGCTGCCCCAGCCAGAAGGCCGGCTCGACCACGGCGCGGACCCCGGCGGCGGCCATCCGCTCGTAGTCGTCGGTGGTCCGCGACGTCATGTGGATGTGCGGGTCGAAGATGCGCATGTCACGCCTCTCTGATGGTGAGCCGGTCGAGCAGTGCGGTGGCGTCGGCGGGGAGCTGCCGGCCGGCGGCGTGCCGTTCCGCGGCGAGCGCGGCGAGCATGGTGGCCAGTTCCCCGTCGGCCCGGTCGTCCAGGTCGGCGACGGCGGCCAGCGGCACCCCGATGAAGACGCACTTGAGCACCGCCTGCCGCCAGGCGTCCGCCGTCAGGTGCCGGGCGTACGGGCCGAGCGCGGCGGCGACCAGCCGGGTGTCGTTGGTGCGGATCGCGTCGTGCAGCAGCGGCACCCCGGCCGCGTCGATCGGCAGCAGCGGCAGGGCCTTGAGCACGGCCCGCTTCTCGGCGGCGTCGCCGTACCGGTACACCTCCTCGGCCCGCCCGGCGGCCTGGTCGGCGGGGAGCGCGGCGAGCAGCAGCGTCCGGGCCGCCTCGTCGGCGGTCCAGCCCGGTGCGCCCGGCAGCTCGTGCCGCCCGCACCGCCGGCCGGCGGCCGGGAAGTACCGCGCCACCGCGCCGGGCTCGGCCGCGACGCCCCGCAGCGCGGTCGCCAGCCAGTCGGGATCGGGTACGCCCTCCAGCGCGGCCCGCAGTCGATCCGGTGTCATCCGTCTCTCCTCCCCAGGTGTGTGCGGTGGACGGTGGTCGGTCCACCCCGGTGCCGCGGTGGACGGTGTTTCAGTCCACCCCGGTGCTGCGGTCGGCCCCGACGGACCGGAGCGGGGTGCCCGGGTCGAGGCCGGCCTGCCGGGCGGCGGTACGCAGGAAGTCCAGCGACCGGGCCGCCACGGTGGGTGCGGCGTGCGAGTGCCGGGGCAGTTCCACGGCGACCAGCCCCCGGTAGCCGGCGTCGGCCAGGGCGCGCAGCACCGGCGGGAAGTCGATCTCGCCGGTGCCGAACTCGAGGTGCTCGTGCACCCCCCGGCGCATGTCGTCGATCTGCACGTTGACCAGGTGCCCGGCGACCTCCAGCACGCACTCCGGCACGGTCGACGACTCCAGGCAGCGGCAGTGTCCGATGTCGAGGGTGATGCCGAACCGCTCCGGGTCGCCGAGGGCGTGCCGCAGCCGCCGCCAGCCGGCGATGTCCTCGACGAGCATCCCCGGCTCCGGCTCGAAGCCCAGGGTCACCCCGGCCCGGTCGGCGGCGGCCACCACCGTGGCGCACCCGGCGACCAGCCGGTCGTGGGCGACCTCCGGCGCGACGTGGCCGGGCCGGACCCCGGCCCAGAAGGAGACCGCCTCCGCGCCGAGGTCCGCGCCGACCCGTACGGCCCGTTCCAGGAAGTCGATCCGGCCGGTCGGGTCGTCGTGCAGCAGCGTCGGGGCGTGCTTGCGCCACGGGTCGAGCAGGAAGCGGGCACCCGTCTCGACCACCACGCCGAGACCGAGCGCGGCCAGCCGCCGGGCCACCGCGTCGACCCGTCGGGCCAGCCCCGGCGCGTACGGGTCGAGGTGGTCGTGGTCCAGGGTGAGCGCGACCCCCTCGTACCCGAGGTCGGCCAGCACCGTCAGGGCGTCGTCGAGCCGGTGGTTGGCGAAGCCGTTGGTGCCGTAGCCGAACCGGAGCCGGTCCACGGCCTGCGGGGCGGTCATGTCGGGGAGAGCTTCCGGGCCAGCCGGCCGCCCAGCGGCGCGGCGAGCGCTACCACCGCGCCGAGCAGGCCGGCGCCGGCCCGGGCGGTGAGCGCGCCCTGCAACGAGGGCAGCCCGGTGATCCCCGCGCCGACGGCGGCCCGGACCCGGCCGGCGGTGGGCTCGGCGGCCACCCGGGCCTGCGCGCCCCCGTAGCGGGCGACGTACCAGCCGGCCAGCGCCGCCGGCAGGGCGGCGGCGACCGGTGCGGTACGGCGGCGCGGGGCCGGCGTCGGGGCGGTGGGCCGGGGCAGGGTGGTGGCGGCCAACGCGACCAGCGCGGTGCCGGCGAGGGTACGCCGGGGCAGGACGGCGTCGGCCCCGGTCACCTCCCGCCGGGACAGGGCGGTGACCGTCCAGGTGTGCGCGGCGACGGTCAGCGCCGCCGGCAGTGCCCGGACCGGTCGCCCGGACGACGCGCCGAGCAGCACGTCCAGCCCCCGGCAGGCGGCCATCACGGCGGGACCGGCGGCGGTGTTCTTCGCCACCAGGTCGTACCCCCAGATGGTGGCGGCGAGCGGGAGGGCGACGGCGGTGGCCCGGCGACCGCCCACGGCGGCGGCCAGGCCCAGGCCGGCGGCGGTGAGCCCGGCGGCGACCCCGGCGGCGGCGACCGGGCTGACCCGGCCACTGGGGATCGGCCGTTCCGGGCGTTCCTCGGCGTCCAGCCGGTGGTCGGCCCAGTCGTTGGCGGCCATCCCGGCCCAGTAGAGCAGCACCGACGCGCCGGCCAGTCCGGCGGTTCGCGGGCCGAGCACCCCGGCCGCCGCCGCCCCGGCCACCAGGTCACCGGGTACCGAGAGGGCGGCCGGTGCCCGGACCAGCTCGGCCAGGTCGGCCAGGCTGGTCACCCGGCACCGCCGGCGTGCAGCTCCCGGGTGAAGTCGACCAGCCGCTGCCACTGCGTGCTCAGCGAGTGGGTGGGCGAGTCGATCGGGTCCTTGAAGAAGAACGCCAGCTCGGGCAGGGGTCCGGCGCGACCGGCGGCGTGCGCGGCGGCGGTGAGCCGGGCCAGGTCGAGCACCAGCGGGGCGGCCAGTGCGGAGTCACAGCCGTGCCAGGTGAACTCCATCCGCATCCCGGTGCCGAGGAACCCGGCGAAGGTGATCAGGTCCCAGGCGGTCTTGAAGTCGCCCAGGTCCTCCACGTAGTCGATCCGGGTGCCGCCCTGCGGCACGTAGCCGAGCGTCTCCCCGAGGACCCGCTGCTTGCTGTCCACCTTGGCGGCGTTGGCGCCCGGCTCGGCCAGGGTCGCCCCGTCGCCGCCGCCGAGCAGGTTGACCCCGGACCAGGACCGCACCGCGAGGTGACGCATCGCGAACATCGGCGCGAGCACCGACTTGACCAGGGTCTCCCCGGTCTTGCCGTCGTGCCCGGCGTACGGCAGGCCACGCTGGGCGGCCAGCGCCGCGAGCGCCGGCAGGCGCAGCCCGGTGGACGGGGTGAAGTCGACGTACGGGCAGCCCGCCTCGACGGCCGCGTACGCGTACAGCGAGCTGGGCGGCAGCACCTCGTCCGGGCCGGCGAGCGCGGCCCGCAGGGCGTCCGGGTCGGCGTGGCCGGGGTGCGTGGCGGGGGCGGGTTCGGTGGCCGAGACGTTGACCACCACCACCCGTTCCAGCCCGTGCCGCTCCCGGAAGGCGGCCAGGTCGGCGGTGATGGTGGCGGCCCGTTCGGCCTGGCTGCCACCGGTCGGCGCGGGCCGCAGGTCGTCCTCGACGGCGGCCAGGTCGGCGGCGAGCGCGGTGGCCAGCCGACCGGGCAGCACCCCGGCGGCGGCGAGCGCCTCGGCCCGCTTGGTCAACGGGGTGGTGGCCACGTCGTGGCCGCCGAAGACCAGGTCGGCGAAGGTGGGCAGGGCCGGACCCCGCAGGTCGGGCAGTTCGGTGACACAACCGGTGGGGCCGGTGAGGCCGGCCCGCAGGGCGAGCCCCCCGACGATGCCGGTGGTCGCGACGGAACCGCGCGCTCCCACCAGCCAGACACCCGTACGCATGGTGCTCCTTCCGTCGGGCGGAACGTCCTGTCGGTCGAGTCGTACCGCCGGGGCACGGGTGGCCCCGCCCGCCCGGTCGTCCGGGGTGGTGCCGGGTGTGGCGTCGACGTCGGCGGCGTCGACGCCACACCCGGCTCCCGTACGGCGTGCGGACGGGGCCGGCAGGCAGGGCCGGTTCGGCGTCTCGGCCCTGTCTCCCCGCATCCGGCCGACGGCGGCGGCGCGCCCTCGACCGGACGAATGGTGTGGCGGTCCGGGCACCACAGCGGTACCCAGAATCACCATTATCTATGTCTTGCGGCCTTCCGGTGCGGCCGGGGAATCCCGGTCCGGCCGCACCGGACGGCCATCGGGTGCGTGTCCCGGGCCGGGAGGCCCGGGTGCACGCCCTCCGCTGTCGACCCCGGCCCGGCCGCGGGGCGCAACCGCGGCCGGTCCCTCGCCGGTCGACGGCGGAGGTGGCTGGTCAGACGGCGAGCGCGGCCAGTGCCGGCTCGACGTCGGTCCACCGCGAACCGGCCTCCGCCGACCGGGTCACCGCGTCCAGCACCAGCTGGACCTGCAACGCGTCGGCGAACGACGGGGTGGGGTCGACACCGTTGGCGACCGCCTCGACGAAATCGCGCATCTCGTGCGTGAAGGAGTGCTCGTAGCCGATGATGTGGCCCGGCGGCCACCACGCCGACATGTACGGGTGCTCCGCCTCGGTGACCAGGATCCGGGTGAATCCCTGCTCGGTCGCCGGCCGGGAGGCGTCGTAGAACTCCAGCTCGTTGAGGCGTTCCAGGTCGAACACCACCGAGCCGAGCGAACCGTTGATCTCCACCCGGAGGGCGTTCTTGCGGCCGGTGGCGAACCGGGTCGCCTCGTACGTGGCCAGCGCCCCGTCGTCGAGCCGGGCCACGAAGATCGCGGCGTCGTCGACGGTGACCGTGCCGGTCTCCGCCGCACTGCCGTCGACCTGCGCGGCCAGGCCGCTCGACGCGCCCGGCAACGGGCGCTCCTTGACGAACGTCTCGGTCACCGCGCTGACCCCGGTGACCAGTTGCCCGGTCACGTACTGGGTCAGGTCGATGATGTGCGCGCCGATGTCACCGAGGGCACCGGAGCCAGCCTTGTCCTTCTGCAACCTCCAGACCAGCGGGAACTGCGGATCGACGATCCAGTCCTGGAGGTATGTCGCCCGGACGTGGCGGATCGTCCCGAGCCGCCCCTCGGCGACGAGCTGTCGCATCAGGGCGACGGCGGGCACCCGGCGGTAGTTGAACCCGCACATGGACCGGACCCCGGCGGCACCGGCGGTGGCCGCGGCGGCGGTCATCGCCCGCGCCTCGGCCACCGTGTTGGCCAACGGCTTCTCGCAGATCACGTGCTTGCCGGCGGCGAGCGCGGCGAGGGCGATCTCGGCGTGGCTGTCACCTGGTGTGCAGATGTCGACCACGTCGATGTCGTCCGAGGCGACCAGGGCACGCCAGTCTGTGGTGTGCGTGTCCCAGCCCAGCCGGTCGGCTGCCTCGGCGACCTTCGCGGCGTCCCGGCCGCAGATCTGCGCCATCCGAACCCGGGCGGGCAGCTCGTACACCCGGTTCACGGTCCGCCACGCCTGTGAGTGCGCGGCGCCCATGAACGAGTATCCGATCATGCCGACCCGGAGTTCGCTGTGGTGAGTGGACAAGGTGGGTCTCCCCCCGTGTATCAGAACCCGAGCTTGAGGTAGTTGCTCGCGTTCTCCTTGGTGATCGTCTCCGAGGCGAGCACGATCTCCTTGGGCACCTGGAGTTCCACCAGGTCGGACATGCCCTTGCCCTGGCCGATCAGGCGGGCCAGGGAGATGGCCGAGGAGGCCATCGACGGGCTGTAGGTCACGGTCGCCTTCAGCACCGTGTTGTCGGCCTGGATGTCCTCCATGGCCTTCTTCGAGCCGGCGCCGCCGACCATGAAGAACTCCTTGCGGTTGGCCTGGTTGACCGCGGCCAGGACACCGATGCCCTGGTCGTCGTCGTGGTTCCAGACCGCGTCGATCTTCGGCAGCGCCTGGAAGAGGCCGGTGGCGGCCTGCTGGCCGGAGTCGGCGGTGAACTCCGCCGGCCGCCGGTTGGCCACCTTGAAGCCGGCCGCGGCGAGGGTGTCGGCGAAGCCCTTCGACCGCTGCTGGGTCAGCTCCAGCGAGTCGATGCCGGGGATCTCACCGATGATCGGGGCGCTGACGCCCTTGGCCTTGAGCTGCTCCACGATGAAGTTCGCGGCGGCCACGCCCATGCCGTAGTTGTCGCCCATGATCTGGAGCCGGTAGGCCAGCGCGTCCGGGAAGGCCCGGTCCAGGTTGACCACGGGGATGCCGGCCTTCATCGACTCCAGGCCGAAGGCGTTGAGCTCCTTGCCGTCGTGCGGCAGCACCACGATGACGTCCGGCTTCTGGGCGACCAGGGTGGACAGCGCGGCCCGCTGGGCCGCCGCGTCCGCGCCCGCCTCGACGGTCTTGAAGTCCACGTCCGAGTACGCCCCGGCCTGGGCCTTGGCGTTGTTGGTGATGGCGGCGATCCAGCCGTGGTCGGCGGCCGGCGCGGAGAAGCCGATGGTGACCTTCTTGCCGGGGGCGGCGTTGCCGCCACCGGCGTTGTCGGCCGCCTTGGTCTGCGCCGCTGTCGGCGCGGCCTCGTTGCTGGTGCAGCCGGCGAGGAGCACACCGGCGCCGACCGCCGCGCCGCCGAAGAGCAACCGGCGACGGGACAGGTCACGGGGGTGGGTCATGACGACCTCCTGAAATGACGGATGGTGGGGTGAAAGGGGCGTACTGATCCCGGCCACCGTCGGCGGCCGCCGGAATGTGGTGTTGCGGAGGGTCGGGACGCGCCCGGTGGGGCGACGCGCCCGGGTCAGGCGGTGGTGATCTTGTTACGGCTGAAGAACTGGCTGACGCTGCGGAACTGCACCTGCTGGATCAGGACAGCGCCGACGATGATGCCGCCCTTGACCATGTTCTGCGCCTCGGTGGAGAGGCCGTTGATGGCGAAGAGGTTGGTGATGGTGGAGAAGATCAGCACCCCGAGCAGGGAGCCGACGATGGTGCCCCGGCCGCCGCTGAGCAGCGTCCCGCCGATGATGGCCGCGGCGATCGCGTCCAGCTCGTACAGGTTGGCCATGGCCGCCTGGGCGGAGTTGGCCTGCGCGGTCAGCATGATCGCGGCGATGCCGCAGCAGAGGCCGGAGAGCGCGTAGAGCAGCAGGGTGTGCCGCCGGACGTTGATGCCGGCGAGCCGGGCCGCCTCCGGGTTGCCACCGACGGCGACCGTACGCCGGCCGAAGGTGGTCCGGTTGAGCAGCACCCACCCGGCGGCGACCACGGCGGCCAGGATGTAGACCAGCAGCGGGATGCCGAGCAGTTCCGTGCTGGCGATGCCGTTGATGAAGGAGTTGCTCGACACCTGGGTCTGCTTGCCGGAGATCTGGGCGGCCAGACCCCGGGCCGCGACCATCATGGCCAGCGTGGCGATGAACGCCACCAGCCGCCCGTACGAGATGAGGATGCCGTTGACCAGGCCGACCGCCACGCCGACCACGATCGCCGTGAAGATCATGCCGCCCGCGCCGTAGCTCTGGGTGGCGACCGTGGTCGCCCACACCCCGGCGAGGGCGACGATCGCGCCGACCGACAGGTCGATGCCGCCGCCGATGATCACGAAGGTCATCCCGACGGTGACCACCCCGACCACCGAGGCGAGCTTGAGGATGGTCAGCGTGTTGCCCCACACCCAGTCCGGGTTGGAGTAGAGGTCCCAGCGGGTGGCCGCACCGATCACGACCAGCACCACCAGCACCCCGATCAGGCCGAGGTTGCGCTTCGCCCCCTCGCCCCCGTCACCGGCCCAGAAGGACAACCCGCCCGTCCTGGGCTTCTCCTTGATCGACTCGGTCACCGCCGGATCGACCGGCGGGGACTGGGCCGGCAGGTCCGCCGGCCGGTCCGGCGTCGCGGTACCGGTCGACTCACTCATGCGGTCACCTCGTTATGCTCACTGCGCTCGCTCATGCCGGCGCGCCTTCCATCAGAGACCCCGCCATGACGAGGTCGAGCACGGTGTTCTCGTCCAGTTCGCCGGCGGGCGCCTCGCGCACCATCCGGCCCTCGCGCATCACCAGCACCCGGTCGGCCAGACCGAGCACCTCGGGCACCTCGCTGGAGACCAGCAGCACGCCGACCCCCTGGGCGGCCAGCCCGCGGATCACCCGGTACAACTCGGCACGGGCGCCCACGTCCACCCCCCGGGTCGGCTCGTCGAGCAGCAGCAGCCGGGTGTCGCCGAGCAGCCAGCGCCCGACCACCACCTTCTGCTGGTTGCCGCCGGACAGGGTGCGTACCGCCCGGCGCACGTCGTTGGGCCGCAGCTGGAGGTCGTCGGCGATCCGCTCCGCCTCCTTGCGCTCCCGCCCGGCGTTGGTGAAGCCGAGGCGGGCGTACCGGGTGAAGGTGGCCAGGGTGACGTTGCGGTGGATCGGCTCGCCGAGCAGCAGCGCCTGGCTCTTGCGCTCCTCCGGCGCCATCCCCATGCCGGCCCGTACGGCCGCGCCGACGCTGCCCGGACGCAGTGCCCGGCCGGCCATCCGGACGGTGCCGGACTCGGCGCGGCGGGCCCCGTAGATCGTCTCCAGCAGTTCCGAGCGGCCGGAACCGACCAGCCCGGCGATGCCGACGATCTCACCCGGGCGGACGCTGAGCGACACGTCGGCGAACTCACCGGTCCGGCTCAGCCCCTCGACCCGCAGCAGCTCGTCGCCGGCGGTCGTCGCGGTCGGGCGGTCCGGGAAGACGTACTCGATGTTCCGGCCGGTCATCCGGGCGACCAGGTCGCGGGTCGGGGTGTCCCGGGCCGGCAGGTTCGCCGCGGTGGTCCGGCCGTCCTTGAGTACGGTGACCCGGTCGCCGATCTCGCGGATCTCCTCCATCCGGTGCGAGATGTAGATGACCGCGATGCCCTGGGCGGTGAGTTCCCGGATGATCCGGAAGAGGTTGTCCACCTCGTCGTGGGCCAGCACCGCGCTCGGCTCGTCCATGATGATCAGCCGGGCCTCATGGGAGAGCGCGCGGGCCATGCTGACCACCTGCTTGCCGGCGGCCGGCAGCGCCCGGACCATCCGGCCGGGCGGGATCTCACCGTGGCCGAGCCGGCTCAGGATCTCCCGGGTACGCCGGGCCATCAGCCCGCGCCGGACGAACCCGGCGACCTTCGGCTCGTGGCCGAGGAAGGCGTTCTCGGCCACCGACAGGTCGTCCACCAGGTCGAGTTCCTGATAGATGGTGGCGATGCCGGCACGCATGGCGGCCTGCGGGTTGGTGAAGTGCGCCGGCTCGCCGCGCCACTCCACCTGCCCGGAGTCCGGCCGGTGCACCCCGGCGAGCACCTTGATCAGGGTGGACTTGCCCGCGCCGTTCTGCCCGAGCAGGCAGTGCACCTCACCGGCCCGCACCTCGAGCTGCACGCCGTCCAGGGCGCGCACCCCGGGGAAGGTCTTGACCACGTCGGTCAGCCGGAGCACCACCTCACCGGCGACGGTGTCGGCGGGTGCCTCGACCAGCGGGGCCTTGTCCCCCGCAGCGGTGTTCGACTCGGCGCTCATCGGGGGGTCTCCATTCGCGACTGCGGGGCTCGCAAAACCGGCTCACTCCTCGCGCTCACGATGCCTCCCCGAAGGCGACGTCGCTGGCGAGGACGGCCGCACCGGCGACACCGGCGCGCGGTCCCAGCTCGGACAGGACGACCGGTAGGTTGCCGGTGGCCAGCGGCAGCGACCGGCGGTATACCACACTGCGGATCTCGGCGAGCAGGATGTGCCCGAGGTGGGCCAGCCCGCCGCCGATGACGATCATCGACGGGTTGGTGAAGCTGACCAGCCCGGCCAGCACCTGCCCGACCCGGCGACCCCCGTCGCGGATGAGCTGGATGCAGACCACGTCGCCCTCGATCGCCGCCTCGGCCACGTCGCGGGCGGACACCGCGCCCCGCTCGGCGAGCCGCTCGGCGAGCGCCGGCGAGCTGCCGGTACGGGCGGCGACGCCGGCCTCCCGGGCCAGGGCCGCACCGCTGAACACGGCCTCCAGGCACCCGGCGTTGCCGCAAGAGCAGGTCGGCCCCCCGGCATCGGCCTGGATGTGCCCGATGTCCCCGGCGCAGCCGTCGGTGCCCCGGTAGACGTCGCCGCTGAGGTAGATCCCACACCCTATTCCGGTGCCGATCTTGACGAAGAGGAAGTCGTCGACCGAGTGCGCCACCCCCCCGTGCCGCTCCCCGATCGCCATGATGTTGACGTCGTTGTCGACCACCGCCGGGCAGCCGTGCTCCCGGCTGAGCAGTTCGCGCACCGGGTAGCGGTCCCACCCGGGCATGATCGGCGGCGACACCGGCAGCCCGTCGCGGAAGCTCACCGGCCCGGGCACCCCGACGCCCACCCCGTTGAGCCGCTCGTACGCCCCGTCCACCCGGGCCTTGTGCAGCAGCTCGTTGACCCGGTGCAGGATGACCTTCGGGCCGGAACGGATGTCGGCGGCCTCGGCGTACGCGGCGACCGGCTCCAGCCGGCCGTTGACCACCTCGACGTCGATCGAGCTGGCGCCCATGTCGACGGCGGCGAACCGGAGGTCGGGGTTCAACTCGACGAGGGTGGAGCGGCGTCCGCCACGGGAGGCGGCCAGTCCGGCCTCGGCCACCAGGCCCAGCCCGACCAGGCGTTCCAGCTCGGCGAGGAGCCGGGGGCGGGGCATCTGCAACCGGTCGCCCAACTCGGCCCGGGACGCGGGCCCCTCGTCACGGAGCAGCCGCAAGAGCTGCACGTGCAGGGGATCTGCCGTCCGCACGGGACTCACCTCCGCCTCAGGGTTCACATTCACGTCACGCCGTTGTGTTGTGGTCGACACAGTAAGAGACTTCCGAGGCACGTGTCCATACCTTCAGTCGTTCCGATGGCAACTTTTGTCCGAACGAACAAAAGCTAATAGTGGATCAAGAAAAGGTTGACAGAACGAGAAAGACCCGCAACGACCTGCTACCGCTACGGTGGTGACCCTCACACATCGGGCCGGCGACGGGCGGCGAAACCCCTACCAGAGCGGGCAGCACCTCGGCAAACAGCCGCCCCGCCGCAGGGAGCGCGGCGGGGCGGAAGGTGCACGGGAGGTCTGTGGTGTCAGCGGCGGGGATGTCGACGGTCAGGGGCCAGGGATGTCGACGACCGGTGGTGTCCGACGGCCGGTGGTGTCCGACGGCCGGTGGTGCCCGACGACCGGTGGTGCCCGACGGCCGGTGGTGTCCGACGACGGGGCGGGTCGACGTCGGCAGGCGTCAGCGTCCGGGGGCGGCGTTGCGCTTCTTGCGCAACTTGCGGTCGTCCCGCAGCTCCACGTACGGCTCCTCGTCGGGGTCGTGACCTGCGGCGATGGCCCGGCCCCGCTCCAACTCGGCGTCGAACTCGGCACCGAGCAGGATGGCGATGTTGCTCAGCCAGAGCCAGACCAAGAAGATGATCACGCCCGCCAGCGCGCCGTAGGTCTTGTTGTACGACCCGAAGTTGCTGACGTACGCCGCGAAGAGGCCGGAGACGAGCAGCCAGAGCAGCACCGCCAGCACGCCACCCGGGCTGACCCAGCGGAAACCGCCGTGCCGGGCGTTCGGCGAGGCCCAGTAGAGGATGGCGAACATCAGGCTGACCAGCACCAGCAGCACCGGCCACTTGGCGACGTTCCACACCGTCACCGCCGTGGAGCCGAGCCCGATGGCACTGCCCGCCTGCTCGGCCAGCCCGCCGGTGAAGACCACGATCACCGCGGCGGCGAGCAGCAGCAGCCCGACCAGGGCGGTCACCCCGAGCCGGATCGGCAGCGTCTTCCACACCGGCCGCCCCTCCGGCACGTCGTAGATGCTGTTCGAGGCCCGCATGAACGCGCCCACGTAACCGGAGGCCGACCAGAAGGCGGCGACCAGACCGACGATCGCGGCGATGCTGGCCAGCCCACCGGACTGACCGGCCTGGTCGATCGCGGTCTCGATGATGGTACGGATGTTCTCCTCCGGCACCACCTGGCCGACCGTGTCCCGCACCCCGCTGGTGGCCCGCTCGCCGAGCAGGCCGAGGATCGAGATCAACACCAGCATCCCGGGGAAGATCGACAACACCCCGTAGTAGGTCAGGGCGGCGGCCCAGTCGGTCAGGCTGTCCTCCTGGAACTCCCGACCGGTGCGCTTGAGCGCCGCCTTCCAGTCCGCCCGATGCAGGTCGGCGGGGCTGTCCGGGCCGTCGTCGGGACCGACCGGCCGGGTACGCGCGTCCGCCTCCCGCCGGTCGCCTCGCGGCCGGTCACCGGACACGGACTCGCCGGACACACGCTCGCCCGATGGACGGTCACCGGCCGGTCGGTCATCCGACCGGTCCCGGGGACGCCGGGTAGCGGCCACGGTGGCCGCGTCGTCGCGGTCGGCGTGGGTCTCGTCGGAGGCCATCGCCCCTCCTCGGGGATCTGCGGATGTCGCCCTCCGACATGCCCCACCGACCCCGCCGACTAAACCGGCAGCACAGACCCGTCACCTCGCCGGCAGACGACGACCGGTCCGAGACAGGTCGAGGCCATGAACGCCGGGCCTCCGCCACAAGATCCGAGAACATGGATGGAATTCGGCTGATCCCGAGCGCCCCCTGATCAGCCGCCCCGACCAGGTTCATGATCCGTGAAGATCCAAGGACCGGGGGCTTCCGCAGGCTTGTGCAGAGTTGTTGTCGCTCCAGCGACAACAACTCTCCCCAAAAACGGCGGCCCGAGGGAAATCCGGAGTGGCGGCCCTGCTCGGGAACGCAACGCCACGAATCTCGACCGTCAGGACCGGCCACCCACCCGCGCCGCGAACGCACGCGAGGCTGATGACTCGAAAGTCAGCACCGGCCCACACCGGTCCTTGGAATCCCGCACCGCCACCACACCGGGCAGATTGCCGGCCACCTCGATGCAGGCACCGCCGCCACCGTTGCTACAGGTGCTCTTTCGCCATCGAGCGCCGCTCAGATCCACGTCTCCGCCACCTCCGACATCAGTTCGAGGAACTGCTGTTGCGATACAGATCTTGAATGGTCAGGTTCGTCCGATGTGGCCTGTGTGGCGACGTTGGGTTGGGGTAGTTCGATGGGATGAGGTATCCCGATGGAGGTGGGTTGTCTGCGCGGGGGCGGGCGAAGCGTGAGGCGGTACGGCGGCAGGCTGCCGGGTGGTTCGCCGAGGATGTGTCGGTGCCGGAGATCGCGCGGAGGCTGCGGGTGTCGCGGACCGCGGTGTACGGGTGGCGTAAGCGGTGGCGGGCCGGTGGTGAACAGGCTCTGGCGTCGAAAGGGCCTGGCGGGTCGCGGTGTCGGCTGGACGAGGGGCGGCTGCGGCGGCTGGCTGACGCCCTGGACGAGGGGCCGGCGGCGCACGGGTTCGGCGTCGATCAGCGGTGGACCCTGGCCCGGGTGTCGGACCTGATCGCCCGGAAGTTCCACACCCGGTACACGTTGCGCGGGACGGCGAACATCATGTACCGGCTGGGCTGGTCGGTGCAGGTCCCCGCGCATCGTGCGGTCGAGCGTGACGAGGCCGCGATCATCACGTGGCGGCGGGAGACGTGGCCGGCGGGAAAACGGTAGCGGCGCAGCGGCAGGCGTGGCTGGTCTTCGAGGACGAGGCCGGTCAGACGTTGCGCCCACCGAAGGCCCGCACCTGGGGACCACGCGGGCACACACCCGTGGTCCCGGTGTCGGGCAAGGGCTCCGGCCGGGTCTCGATCGCCGGCCTGACCTGCTACCGGCCCGGCCAGCGGTCGCGGTTCATCTACCGCACGATCGTGCACCGCCGCCGCAAGAACGAGCGGCGCAGCTTCAGCGAACGCGACTACATCGCCCTCCTCGACGCCGCCCACCAACAACTCGACGGCCCGATCGTGCTGATCTGGGACAACCTCAACACCCACGTCAGCGCCGCCATGCGGCAGATGATCGACGCCCGGGACTGGCTGACCGTCATCCGACTACCCGCTTACGCCCCGGACCTGAATCCCACCGAGGCCGTGTGGTCCCACCTCAAACGCAGCATCGGCAACCTCGCCGTCACTGGCGTCGATCACCTCCAGGCGATCATCAAGAACCGTCTCAAGAGCATCCAGTACCGCACCGACCTACTCGACGGCTTCCTCGCTCACACCGGCCTGACACTCGAACCCGACACAACCTGACCATTCAAGATCTGTAGCGCCTCGCACGCTTGACACGAATTGCTGCCATGTCGCGGGGCCGAAGGCCAGCACCGGCCCGTCCGGGTCCTTGGAATCCCGCACGGCCACCACGCCGGACAGGTTGTCCGCCACTTCAACGCAAGCCCCACCCTGGCCGTTGCTGCGGCTGCTCTTGCGCCATTGGGCACCGCTCAGATCCATGTCTCCGCCATTTCCGCCATCAACTCAAGAGACTGCTGCTGCGATAGGGCCTCGCCCCGGATCGACTCCCATACCTCGACCATCTGCCGCAGGAAGTCGGAACGGTCGATCACTGCTCGGGGAGTACCGCGAGGACCGGACCGCCCTGCTGGTCTACCTCGGCACCCTGCTGTGCGAGGCCATGAGCGATTTCGCCACCCTGCACGACGGGGAGACACCGCAGGACCTGACCGAACGCATTCTGACGTGGGCGCGGCCCCGGTGACCCGAGCGGATAGACCTTGGAAGATTTTGGCCCCCATAGGGGCCATTTCCCTCCAAGATCTACGCTGCCGCGAGGTCCGCCACCCTGCCTGGTGACCGCCGTGGTGGGCGGCTCGCCGGGGTGGCCTCCCCGGCCTGGCGCCGCCGGGTCGCTACCGGGAGGCAGGGTACCGCCTGAGGTGCGGCCGTCGGGCAGGTCGGGGTCAGAGGTCGGCGGGGGCGGTGGCGGCGCGGGCGGCGGCGACGAGCTGATCGGTCTCGTCGCGTACCTCGTCGGCGTCGACCGGGGTGCCGGGGTCGTAGCGGACCGTCCAGGTCAGACCGTCCACCCCGGCCACCCGCCGGGCCGCGATCCGGCCCGAGCCGCCGGGCACCGGGTGCTGCTGGGTGTACGCCACCGAGCGGGTCACCCTGGCACGCACCTGGTGCGGCAGGTCCCCCGGATCGAGCAGCAGGTACGTCCCGGCGGGCCGGTCGGCGACCACCTGGTAGCCGTCCCGCTCGGCGACCGTCTCCGCCACCGTGACGGTCAGCTCCCGCCCGGACCAGACGGCCTTGAGGATGTCGTGCCACCCCAGCCTGTCCTCCCGGCCGGGCAGCCAGAGCCCGAGGTTGGTGGCCACCAGCACCCCGGCACCGGAACCGGTGGTGACCGGCGCAGCGGCACCTTCGGCGGCCGAGGCGGCGGCACCGGTGTTCGCCGGGGCGGCGGTACCGGAACCCGTGACGGCCGGGGCGGCGGTACCGTCACCCGGGGCGGCCGATACGCCGACACCGGAACCCATGACGGCCGAGGCGGCGGCACCGTCACCCGGGGCGGCCGATACGCCGACACCGGAACCCATGACGGCCGAGGCGGCGGCACCGTCACCCGGGGCGGCCGATACGCCGACACCGGCACCCGTGACGGCCGAGGCGGCGGCACCGTCACCCGGGGCGGCCGATACGCCGACACCGGAACCGGTGGTGGCCGGGGCGGTGGCATCGGCACCCGGGGTGGCCGGGGCGGTGGTGCTTACGCTGTTTCCGGTGACGGCGGCCCAGGCGAGCACCCGTTCACCGGCGGCCAGCGCGGGGCGGGCGGTGGATGGCAGCTTGGGTTTGCGGCCGAACAGTCCCATCAGAGTCCTCCTGCGGCCTGCTCGCGCAGTGCCCGCGCGTGCTGTTCCAGCGAGAGCAGTTCCCCGAAGAGGGCGAAGTACTCGTCCTTCTGGTTGACCGGGTTGATCCGCTGGATCTTGGACTTGAGGTCCCGGATCCGGGCGGTCACCGAGCCCCACTGCAACTGGGCGAGGGTGCTGGAGACGTACCTCGGGTCGGGTTCGCCGTCGATCCGCAGTGGCTCCACGGCCAGCTCGCTGACCAGCGCCTGGGCGGCGAGGTCCGCGCAGGCATCCCGGACCGCCTCGATCCACACCGCGCCGCCACCGGCCGCCGCCACCCCGCCGGCCGCCGCGATCGCGGTACGGACCGCCGCGTGCACCGGGTGCCGGTACTCGGCGGCCTCGACCGCGTCGAACATCGGCCCGGCGAGGACCGGCTCCTGGAGGGCGAGCTTCAGCGCCTCCCGCTCGACCATCGACTCCGGGCTGTCCACGGCCGGCGCGGCCGGACGGGTCCGGCCCCGCGGCGGGTCGGCCGTCTCCCGCTCGCCCGGGGCATGGGCGGCGGCCAGCACGGCCCGCTGCACCGGCTCGATCTCCATACCGAGGTCACCGGCGAGCTTGCGGACGTACTCGGGGCGCTTCTCCCGGTCTTTGATCTTGGCGACCAGCGGGGCGGCCCGGCGCATCGCCTCCACCCGGCCGTCCACCGTGTCCAGGTCGTAGCGGTTGATGACGTGCCGCAGGGCGAAGTCGACCAGCGGCTCGCGCCGGGCCACCAGGTCGCGGATCGCCAGGTCGCCCTTTGCCAACCGCAGGTCGCACGGGTCCATGTTGTCCGGGCTGACCGCGATGAAGGTACGCCCGACGAAACGCTGGTCGTCCTCGAAGGCGCGCAGCGCGGCCTTCTGCCCGGCGGCGTCCCCGTCGAAGGTGAAGATGACCTCACCGGCCACCGCGTCGGTGTCGAGCAGCAGCCGGCGCAGTACGCCGATGTGGTCCGCGCCGAAGGCGGTGCCGCAGGTCGCCACCGCCGTGGGCACCCCGGCCAGGTGGCAGGCCATCACGTCGGTGTACCCCTCGACGACGACCACCCGGCCCTGCTTGGCGATCTCCCGCTTGGCCTGGTCGATGCCGTAGAGGACGTGCGACTTCTTGTAGATCGGCGTCTCGGGGGTGTTCAGGTACTTCGGGCCGTCGTCGTCGTCGAAGAGTTTCCGCGCCCCGAACCCGATCACGTCACCGGCGATGTCCCGGATCGGCCACATCAGCCGGCGACGGAACCGGTCGATCAGGGTGCCCGAGCGGGACGGCCGGGACAGCCCACCGGTGACCAGCTCGTCGTGGGTGAACCCCTGCTGCCGCAGGTGCTTGGTGAGCAGGTCCCAGGCGTCCGGGGCGAAGCCGCAGCCGTACCGCTGGGCGGCGGCCCGGTCGAAGCCGCGCCGGGCCAGGAACTCCCGGGCCGGACGGGCGCCGGCCGTGGTGAGCTGTGCCTGGTAGAACTCCACGGCGGCGGCGTGCGCCGCCACCAGCCGCTGCTTCTGCCCCTGCTGCGGGCGGGACCGGGGGGCGGCCTGGTCACCCTCGACGTACCGCAGCTGGATGCCGGCCCGGTCGGCGAGCCGCTCGACGGACTCGACGAAGGTGAGGTGCTCGGCGTCCATCAGGAACTTGATCGCGTCGCCGCCGACCCCGCAGCCGAAGCAGTAGAAGACGTTGCGGGCCGGCGAGACGTTGAACGACGGGCTCTTCTCGTCGTGGAACGGGCACAGGCCCTTGAGGTTGCCGCCGCCGGCCGACTTGAGGGTCACCGTGTCCGAGATGACCTCGGCGATGGAGGTGCGCTCGCGGACCAACGCGATGTCCTCGTCCCTGATCCGCCCAGCCATGCGGCGCCACCCCCTCGGTCCTCCATCCTGCCCTGCCGGACCGACGATCCGTCGGGCGGGGGACGGCCGGGTGACGAACGCCCGGCTCAGCGGGGAGGGCGGTGCAGCCAGCGGGTGACCGGGGGCGGGTCCTCCTCGTCGTACGACCGGGCGGCCCGCACGGCGGCGGACAGGCCGGACCGCCGTCCCCGGTCCGGGTGCGGGTTGACCGCCGGGTCCCGGGCCATGTCGCGCAGCAGCGCCACGGCGAGCCCGAGCATCACCACCACGAACGGCAGCGCCACCATGATGGTCGCCTGTTGCAGGGCGGCCAGGCCCCCGGCGAGCAGCAACGCGGCGGCGACCGCCCCGATCAGCACCCCCCAGAGCACCACGAGTACGCGGTGCGGGCGCAGTGCGCCGCCCGAGGTGAGCGACCCCAGCACCAGCGACGCCGAGTCGGCGCTGGTCACGAAGTAGAGCGCGATGAGCACCATGGCCAGCACGCTGGTGACGGTGCCCAGCGGTAGCGCGTCCAGCAGGCCGAACAGCGCCTGCTCGCTGCCCGCCCCGACGTCGGCCACCAGATCGCGGGTGCCGGTGGCCTGGGTACGCAGGGCGCTGCCGCCCATGATCGCGAACCAGATCGCGCTCGCCCCGCTGGGCACCAGCAGGACCCCGACCAGGAACTGACGCACGGTCCGCCCGCGCGAGATCCGCGCGATGAAGGTGCCGACGAACGGCGCCCAGGAGATCCACCAGGCCCAGTAGAAGATCGTCCAGGACCCGAGCCACGCCGGGTCGGAGAACGCGCCGGTACGGGTGGACATGAACACCAGGCTGCTGAGGTAGTCGCCGATCGACGCGGGCAGCACCTCCAGCGTGTAGATCGTCGGCCCCACCACGAACACGAAGATCATCAGCAGTAGGGCCAGCAGGACGTTGGCGGTGGACAGCCACTTGACCCCCCGGTGCAGGCCGGAGAAGGCCGAGACGACGAAGGCCAGGGTGAGCGCGCCGATCACCGTCAGTTCCACCGACCGGGTGTCCGGTACGCCGGCCACCAGGTCCAGACCGGCGGCCACCTGGAGCGCGCCGAGGCCGAGGCTGGTGGCCGAACCGAAGACCGTGGCGAAGACGGCGAGCAGGTCGACGGCCCGACCGGCCACCCCGTCGGCCCGCGCGCCGAGCAGCGGGCGGAACGCGGCCGAGATCCGGTTGTCCCGCCCCCGACGGAACGTCGAGTACGCCAGCGCCAGCGCGGTGACGGCGTAGATCGCCCACGGGTGCAGCGTCCAGTGGAAGAGCGTGTACCGCATGGCCGCCGCCCCGGCGGCCGGGGTCTGTGCCGCGACGCCGGTGGCCGGCGGCGGGATGGCGTAGTGCTGGATCGGCTCGGCCACCGCGAAGAAGACCAGACCGATGCCCATCCCGGCGCTGAACATCATGGCAACCCAGGCCAGCGTGCTGAACTCCGGCTCGTCGTCGTCGGCACCCAGCCGGATCCGGCCGTAGCGTGAGGTCGCGACGACCAGCGCGAGCACCAGGAAGGCGTCCGCCGCGACGACGAAGAACCAGCCGAAGGTGCCGATCACCCAGGCCAGCCCGGACTCGCCGAAGCCGGCCAGCGAACCGCGCGCGGACACCCCCCAGAGCACGACCGCCAGCACCCCGCCGACGCCCAGGGCGAGCACCACCGGGTCGGGCCTGCCACCCGACCGCGTACCGACGTCCCGCGCCCGCTCAGCCATGGTCACATCGTCCCGCCCGGCGACCCCGGTAGCAGGCGATTACGCCCATTCCCACGACCCGTGGACGGGTGCGCCCATTCCCACGACCCGTGGACGGTGCTCAGGTCAGGACTTCGGCCTCCTCGGCCTCCACCTGGCGGTTCCAGTCCTGCTTGGTGGAGCGCCAGCCCTCGTCGTCCATGCCCTGCCGCCAGTAGCCGGAGATGGACAGCGCCTCCCGGGGCACCCCCCGCTCGACCCGCAGCAGCCGGCGCAGCTCCTTGACGAAGGTGGCCTCGCCGTGCACGAAGGCGTGCACCCGACCGGGCGGGAACTCCAGCGCCCGTACCGCCTCGACCAGGGCCTCGCCGACCGGTCGTCCGGCCCGGTGCAGCCAGGTCAACGCCACCGCGCCGGGGCTGGACAACGACTGCTCGTCGGCCGGGTCGGCGATCTCGACCAGGACGACCGCCGGGGCTCCCTCGGGCAGCCGCTCCAACGCCGCGCCGATCGCCGGCAGTGCGCTCTCGTCGCCCACCAGCAGGTGCCAGTCCGCCGTCGGATCCGGCGCGTACGCCCCACCGGGGCCGGTGAACAGCACCTCGTCGCCGGGCCGCAGCCGGGCCGCCCACGGCCCGGCCACCCCCTCGTCACCGTGGTGCACCACGTCGACGGTCAGCTCGCCGACCGAGGCGTCCCAGGCCCGCACGGTGTACGCCCGCAGCCGGGGCCACTGCTCACGGGGCAGCTCCCGCTTGATCGCCGTCAGGTCCAGCGGCCTCGGCAGGTCCACGCCGGCCGGCGGAAACACCAGCTTGATGTAGTGGTCGGTGAACTCCCCGACCGGCAGCCCGGTCAACTCCTCACCGCCGAGCACGAGCCGCACCAGATGCGGCGTGGGCCGTCCCACCCGCACCACCCGCGCCGACGTGACCGACCTGACCCGCTCAACCATGTCACTAAGGCTACCCTAACTCCCCCACCCCCCACCCTCACCCCCGCCCCGGGCGGACCGACCCGTCCCGGCCCGCCCCGCCAGCCCTCGGTGATCAAGAGGTACAGGGCAAAGTTGATCACCAAACTGGCGTGAACCTCTTGATCACCGGGCTCCCGGGGGCGGGGGGTTAGGGGTGACCTGGGTCAGGCGGGTGTGCCAGGTCAGGGCGGCGGGGTCGGTGAGGGAGGCGACCTGGTCGATGACCACGCGGAGGCGGGCGCGGTCGTCCGCGGCTTCTCGCCACAGCGGGGCGAAGACCGGGTCGAGGGCTTCCGGGGCGCGTTCGGTGAGCGCGGCGACCAGTTCCGTGATCACCTCCCGTTGTCGCAGGTAGCGGGCGCGGGCGTCGGGACGGCACATGACGTACCGCCAGGCGATGCCCTTGAGCAGCGCGCACTGTGCCCTGATCCGGCGCGGCACCACCAGGTCGGCGGCGTACCGGTGGTGGGGGCCGGGGCCGAAGCGCTCCCGGGTCGCCCCCACCACGGTCGCCACGAACCGGCCGGTGAGCACGCTGGTGGTGGCCTTGAGCGCGACCTGCGCCCGGTGGCTGCCGTCGTACCCGGCCAGCGGGGTGAGCACCGGATCGGCGAGCAGCTCGACCAGCACTCCGCCGAGATGGTCCGGCGACTCTCCCGAGTAGACCGCGGCCACGTCGGCGCAGAGCGCCGCACGCTCGTCCGGGTCGTCGAGGAGGGGACGCAACGAGACGTAGCCGCCGTGGATGCCGTCCTCGACGTCGTGCACCGAGTACGCCACGTCGTCGGCCCAGTCCATCACCTGCGCCTCGAGGCAGCGACGGGCACCGTCGAACGGGTCGCCGCCGGCCCCCTCGGCACCGGGCACGCCGGTACCAGGCACGTCGGCAGGGGGTCGGGCCGGGGTGGCGGGGGTGCCGGCGCGCAGCCAGTCGAAGACCGGGCGGTCGTCGCCGTACGCGCCGAACTTGCGCAGCCCGGGGCGGCGGGGCCACGGGTACTTGCTGACCGCGTCGAGCGCGGCCCGGGTCAGGTTGAGCCCGGCGGGGCTGCCGTCGGGGGCGAGCACCTTGGCCTCCAGCCGGGTGAGCACCCGCAGGGTCTGCGCGTTGCCCTCGAAGCCGCCGCAGGGCGCGGCGAGCCCGTCGAGGGTGTCCTCGCCGTTGTGTCCGAACGGCGGGTGCCCGAGGTCGTGGGCCAGCCCGGCGGTGTCCACCAGGTCGGGGTCGCAGCCGAGCCGGGCACCCATCTCCCGGGCGATCTGGGCCACCTCCAGCGAGTGGGTCAGCCGGGTACGCAGGAAGTCGTCGGTGCCGGCGACGTGCACCTGGGTCTTCGCGGCGAGCCGGCGGAAGGCCGCCGAGTGCAGTACCCGGGCGCGGTCCCGCTCGTACGGCGACCGGCCGTGGCCGGTGTCCTTCGGCGGCTCCTCGGCCCACCGCTGCGCGTCGAACGCCTGCGCGTCGAACCCCTGGGCGTCGAACCGCTGCGCGTCGAACCCCTGGGCGTCGGACGCCTGCCCGGCGGCTGGTGCGGCGGGAAACTCCACCATCCGGCCACCCTTCCCGGTCGTACCCCGTGGTCGTGGGCACCCAGGTTACGCCGCGACGCGCCCGGACAGCCCGGGCATCGGGACGCGGACGCCCAGCCGCGCCGGACACCGGGCACCGGACACCAGACACCGGGCACCGGACAGCCAGACGCCGGACGCGCGACGCCCACCGGCAAGCGGCCGGTGGGCGTCGCGGGCGGTCAGCGGCTGTCGGAGCCGGTGGTCTCGATGGCGGCCCGGCCGGCCTCCAGCCGGGCGACCGGCACCCGGAACGGCGAGCAGGAGACGTAGTCCAGCCCCACCTCGTGGAAGAAGTGCACCGAGTCGGGGTCGCCGCCGTGTTCGCCGCAGACGCCGAGCTTCAGCCCGGGGCGCGCGGCCCGGCCCTCCTCGGCGGCGATCCGGACCAGCCGGCCGACCCCGTCGCGGTCGATCGACTCGAACGGGGAGATGCCGAAGATGCCCAGCTCCAGGTAGCGCCAGAAGAACGCGCCCTCGACGTCGTCCCGGGAGAAGCCCCAGCCCATCTGGGTGAGGTCGTTGGTGCCGAAGGAGAAGAACTGCGCCGCCTCGGCGATCTGGCCGGCGGTCAGCGCCGCCCGGGGAACCTCGATCATGGTGCCGATCAGCACCTCGACGCCGCTGTCCCCGACCACCTCGGCGATGATCTTCTCGGCTTCGGTGCGTACCGTCTCCAGCTCCTGCACCGCGCCGACCAGCGGGACCATGATCTCCGGGCAGGCGGTGCCCCCGTCGCGGGTGACCGCGACGGCGGCCTCGGCGATCGCGCGGACCTGCATCGCGAACAGACCGGGGATGACCAGGCCGAGGCGCACGCCGCGCAGCCCGAGCATCGGGTTCTCCTCGTGCATCCGTCGGACGGCGGCGAGCAGCGCCTCCTCCTTGGCGACGTCCTCGCCGCGTTCCTGGGCGACGGCGACGTTGACCGCGAGCTGTTCCAGCGGGGGCAGGAACTCGTGCAGCGGCGGGTCGATCAGCCGGACGGTGACCGGCAGTCCGGCCATCTCGCGGAAGATCTCCACGAAGTCCTGGCGTTGCAGGGGCAGCAGCGCGGCGAGGGCGTCGGTGCGGTCGGCGTCGGTGGCGGCGAGGATCAGCCGCTCCACCAGTTCCCGCCGGTCGCCGAGGAACATGTGCTCGGTGCGGCACAGGCCGATGCCCTCGGCACCGAAGCGCCGGGCGCGGGCCGCGTCCGCCCCGGTGTCGGCGTTCGTCCGTACGGCCAGCCGCCGTCGGGTGTCGGCATGCGTCATGATCCGGTGTACGGCCCGGACCAGCGCGTCGTTGGTCCGCTCCGGGTCGAGGCTGCCCTCGAAGTACTGCACCACCTCCGACGGCGTGACCGGCACCTCGCCCAGGTAGACCCGGCCGGTGGTGCCGTCGATGGAGACGACGTCGCCTTCGACGACGGTGTGCCCGCCGACGGTGAACCGCTTCGCCGGCACGTCGACCTCGATCCCGTCGGCCCCGGAGACGCAGGTCTTGCCCATTCCCCGGGCCACCACGGCGGCGTGGCTGGTCTTGCCGCCGCGCGAGGTGAGGATGCCCTGGGCGGCGATCATGCCGTTGAGGTCGTCGGGGTTGGTCTCCCGGCGGACCAGGATCACCGACTTCCCCTCGGCGGCCAGCTCGACCGCGCGGGCCGAGGTGAAGACCACCGCGCCGGAGGCGGCCCCCGGGGACGCCCCGATGCCCCGGGCGACCGCCTCGAAGTCGTGGTCGAGCTGGAAACGGGGGAACATGAGCTGGGCGAGCTGGGCGCCGTTGACCCGGTGCAGCGCCTCGTCCAGGTCGATCAGGCCCTCGTCGACGAGCTGGCCGGCGATGACGAACGCGGCGGCGGCGGTGCGCTTGCCCACCCGGGTCTGGAGCATCCAGAGCTTGCCCCGCTCGATGGTGAACTCGATGTCGCAGAGGTCCCGGTAGTGCCCCTCCAGCCGGGCCATGATGTCGAGCAGTTCGTGGTAGGACGTCGGGTCGAGCCGTTCCAGCTCCTGCAACGGCACCGTGTTGCGGATGCCGGCGACGACGTCCTCCCCCTGGGCGTTGGCCAGGTAGTCGCCGTAGATGCCCTGCGCGCCGCTGCCCGGGTCGCGGGTGAAGGCGACCCCGGTGCCGGAGTCGGGGCCGAGGTTGCCGAAGACCATCGCCACCACGTTGACCGCGGTGCCCAGGTCGGCGGGGATGCGCTCCTGGCGGCGGTAGAGGATCGCCCGCTCCGCGTTCCACGACGCGAAGACCGCCCGGATCGCCAGGTCGAGCTGTTCGCGCGGCTCCTGCGGGAACTCCCGCCCGGTGTGCTTGGCGAAGATCTTCTTGTACGTCTCGACCAGCCCGCGCAGGTCGTCGGCGTCGAGGTCGAGGTCGTCGTGCGTGCCCTTGGCGCGCTTGGCCTCGTCGAGGGCGTGCTCGAACTCCTCGCCCGGCACCTCGCAGACGGTCTTGCCGAACATCTGGATGAGCCGGCGGTAGGAGTCCCAGGCGAACCGGTCGCTGCCGCCGGAGGCGGCCTGACCCACGCTGCCGCCGGAGGCGGCCTGACCCACGCTGCCGCCGGAGGCGGCCTGACCCACGCTGCCGCCAGCCTGGCGTGCGAGTCCTACGACGCTGCGGTCGTTGAGGCCGACGTTGAGGACGGTCTCCATCATGCCGGGCATGCTGAACCGGGCACCGGAGCGTACCGAGACGAGCAGCGGGTCCTGCGGATCGCCGAGGCGTCTGCCCATCTCGCGTTCCAGCGCCTCCAGGTGGGCCTCGATCTGCCCGGCCAGCCCGTCCGGTTCCCGCCCGGTCGCCAGGTAGGCCTTGCATGCCTCGGTGGTGATGGTGAAACCGGGTGGCACCGGCAGGCCGAGGTTGGTCATCTCGGCGAGGTTGGCCCCCTTGCCGCCGAGCAGATCCTTGAGTTCCTTGTTGCCCTCGGCGAAGTCGTAGACGTACTTGTCGCCAGCCTTCTCTCGCGCTGTCACCAGAAGCCTCCCACGCGCGCCGGAATTGACACTTAACGAAGGTTCAGTTCTGACCTACCCCGGGGCTGACCTCAGACCATCCGGCCTGGTCAGCGATCGGTGGGCGAAGGTTAAGCGAACATCGGGCGGGCTGGGACCGTTCGGTGACAATAGGCACAGCCGTCACGACTATCCGCGTTCGCGCGGGTTTCTGGGAACGCTTCCATGCGCACGTTCACGCAATTCCGGTTTCCCCTCGTACCCTTGACGTCACCGGTTTCGCCAAACCTGACCTTTGCCATATCCCTCGCGAATACACCTCCCGGAGCCGCCCCGTGTCGCGCACCCCACGTACCGGCGTCGCCCCCGTCCCCGAGCAGCCGCGGCGGGCCGACGCCGACCCGACCCCGGCCGCCCCCGCCTCCGGCGGACCGACGCCGGCCACACCGCCCACGGTGGTGCCGTCGGCGACCGCGCTGGCCCGTAGCGCGGCGGAGGCCGCCGGCCGGCTGCTCGCCCGGCCGACCGTCGGGTTGGGGGACGTGGTGCCCGCGCCCGCGTCGGTCCGCCCGCGGCCGGACGCCGACTTCGTCCTTCCCACCGACGCGGCGGTCCGGGTGAGCGCCGACCCGGCCGCCCGGGAGGTCGCGGAGCACCTCGCGGAGCTGCTCCGCCCGGCCACCGGCTACCCGCTCCCGGTCGCCGACCTGCCGACCGCCCCGGGTCCGCTGCGGCTCACCCTGGCCGCCGCGGCGCCCCGCACGTCGGCGGCGTCGCCCGGGGACGACGAGGGATACCGACTCGACGTCGACCCCGACGGGGTACGGATCACCGCCGACACCGCAACCGGCCTCTTCCACGGCGTACAGACGCTGCGGCAACTGCTGCCCACGGCGGTGGAGAGCCGGACCCCGGTGGCCGAGCGTTGGGTGGTGCCCGGCGGGACGATCGTCGACCGCCCCCGCTTCCCCTACCGGGGCGCGATGCTCGACGTGGCCCGGCACTTCTTCGGGGTCGACGACGTGTGCCGGGTGCTCGACCACCTGGCCCGGTACAAGCTCAACCACCTGCACCTGCACCTCACCGACGACCAGGGCTGGCGGATCGCCGTGGACTCCTGGCCCCGGCTGACCGCCGTCGGCGGGCGTACCGAGGTCGGCGGTGGCCCCGGCGGCTGGTACACGGCCGCCGACTACCGGCGCATCGTCGCGTACGCCGCCCGCCGGCACATCACCGTCGTACCCGAGGTCGACCTGCCCGGTCACACCAACGCGGCGCTGGTCGCGTACCCCGAACTCGCCCCGGACAAGGTCGCGCCGCCGCCGTACACCGGCACCGAGGTCGGTTTCAGCCACGTCGACCCCACCGACGAGCGGACGTACGACTTCGTCGCCGACGTGCTCGGCGAGCTGGCCGCGTCGACCCCCGGGCCGTGGCTGCACATCGGCGGTGACGAGGCGTACAAGGTGAAGGGGGCGGCGTACACCGGCTTCGTGGAGCGGGTGCAGCGGATCGTCGCCGGGCTCGGCCGGACCGTGGTCGGCTGGCACCAGATCGCCCCCGCCGGGCAGGTCGACGGCCGGGTGCTCCAGTGGTGGGGCACCGACGGCGACGACCCCACCGTGGCCGAGGCGGTACGCCGGGGCGCGCGACTGATCCTCTCCCCCGGCAACCACGCGTACCTGGACATGAAGTACGCCCCGGACACCCCGCTCGGACACGACTGGGCGGGCCTGATCGACGTGCACCGGTCGTACCACTGGGATCCGGCCACCCACCTGACCGGCGTCCCCGCCGAGGCGGTGCTCGGCCTGGAGGCCCCGCTCTGGACCGAGTCGGTGACCTCGCTGGCCGAGATCGAGTTCCTGTTCTTCCCCCGCCTGCCCGCCCTCGCCGAGGTGGCCTGGTCCGCGCCGTCGACCCGGGGTTGGGCCGGCTTCCGGGGCCGGCTCGCCGCCCACGGCCCCCGCTGGCACGCCGCCGGCATCGCCTTCCACCCGTCCCCGGAGATCCCCTGGCCCGCCGCGTCGGTCGGCGGGCATCTCCCCGGCCCCGCTGGCACGTACCGGAATCCCGCGCCCGGCCGGCCCGAACGGGGCCGAAACCTCACCGCACCCGACACCCCCTGACGACCCTTCGCCTCCGAGCCCGGCCGCTCACCTCCGACCTGCCGACTCTCCGGCGGTCGTCGTGCGTCGGCCTTGCCCGGCGTGCGGTGCCCGGCGGACTCGCCGACCTGCCGCGGGATCGACCCTCCAACCACGTTCAGTCACATCGGGCACCGAGGCTCGCATTTCACGTGGAGTGACCGCCTCTGGCGTCGGCCCAGGGACCTCCACCACCCCCTCACCCGCCCTGAACTGCCCATACTCATCGCCTCTCGACAACCACCACATACCCCGCTCGCACCCTTTGCTCTGCTGCCACATGCGCACCAGACACCTCAGGTAACCGTCGCGGGGAGGGCAGCAGAGCAAAGGGGGTGGAGGGGTGAGTGGCATGGCGGGCTACTTGTGACGCTGGGTGACCGGATTCGGAGGTTGCCGACGACCGGGCGTCGCGGCGGCGTACCGGTGACGGACAGCCCACCGGCGGGTGACGGGGGCCACCCGCACGGCGGAATCGTCGGGCGGGCGGGGTCGTTACACCCGGTATCCGCGATCGCCCCGGCCGGCCCCCGGCCCGGAAGCGGGCCGGGGAATGTCTGAACCACCGGGCCGGTTGTGTCTCCCCCGACCGGCATCCCCACGATCGCCGGTCCGATCTTCCTCTTCACCTGTCGATGCGGCACGACCGCGTGGCGTCCCGCACCCCTGCGGGACCGCGCGGGAACCCCCGAGATGCAGAGGAGCACCCCCTTCATGCGTACCGACATCCTGCGCAAGACCGTGCTGACCGCTGCCGGCCTGGCCCTCACCGCCGGTGGCATCGCCGGCCCCGCGCTGGCCGCGCAGGCCGCCGAGACCAACCGGCCCGCCGCCGTGGCGCAGGCCGACCGCCGGCCCACCGGCGAGCGGGAACTGAAGGTCGACTACGCCGCCCAGCCGAACTTCTACTACTGCGGTCCCGCCGCCGCCCGCAACGCGCTGAGCGTCCAGGGCAAGAAGATCGACGTGGACGCCATGGCCAAGGAGATGGGCACCACCGAGAGCGGCACCGACAGCATCAACGACATCACCCCGATCCTGAACAAGGAGACCGGCCGCAAGGACGCCTACCGGAGCACCGAGATCCCGGCGGGCAAGGTCGACGGCAAGCGCGTCGAGCAGCTGCGCGCCGACATCGTCCGGGCGGTGGACGACGGCCGCGCCGTGGTCGCCAACATCGCCGGCACCGCCACCGACACCGACGGCAACGCCCACTCCTTCGAGGGCGGGCACTACATCAGCGTCGTCGGCTACCGCGACGGTGGGCGGGTCGTGACGATCGCCGACTCCGCCAACCCGGACACCGCCGCCTACCGGATCGACGTCGACGAGCTGGCCCACTGGATCGCCAGCCGCGGCTACGCCTCCTGACCCGTTGCACCCGGCATGCCGAAGGGCCGACCCCGAGGGGTCGGCCCTTCGCCCTCGTGTTTTGACCGTTGTGTGGGCAGGGTGGTCTGGCGGTGTGGTGTGGGTGTTCGTGGTGGTGTGGTGTGGGTGTTCGTGGTGGTGTGGGGGTGGGGTGTTATTTGCCCTTGTGGATGGCGTTGCGGCGGATGACGGGGTAGCGGGTTCGGCGTTTGCGGCGTTTTCCGGCGGGGCGTCCGGGTCCGGGGTGTCCGGGTTTCGGGTGGCCTGGTGGTTGCCAGGCGTTGCGGAGAGCGGGCGAAACCTGTCGGCGGGTCTGGCCGGGGGTGGGGGTTGTGGTGGTGGTGGGTTCCCAGGGCAGCCGGTGGTGGGTGAGGTGGGTGCGGGTGCAGAACAGGTGGAGGTAGGCGTAGGCGTGTAGGCGGAGCCAGGTGGTCAGGGTGTCGGGTTGGCGGGGGTGGAAGTCCGGGGCGTGGGCGGTGGTCTTCAGGTGGCGGAAGTAGTGCTCGATGTCGTAGCGGGTCAGGTAGGTCATGACAAGGGTGAGTAGGTCGCGGCGGGTGCCGGAGTACCAGAGTGCGAGGTCGCCGGCGCGGCGGCTGGGGCGTAGGTGCTGGACCCGGGCGAGGAGCACGGTGCCTTCCACGATCGGGAGGGTGGTCTGGCCGGTGAATCCGCGGCTGGCGCGGGTGAGTTTGGGGTGGACCTGGTGCCAGGCCCGGACGGTGACGGTGCCGTAGATGTCGAGTGGTCCGCTGACACCGGCGTCCGGGGTCAGGTCGGGTTCGCGCAGGGTCAGCCGGAATCCGTGTCGGCGGGGCCGGCCTCCGAGTGGGTGGGCGGCCCGGTGTTCGGGTCTGGTCCACATGGTCTGCGAGGTCGCGAGTCTGACCAGGACGTCCGCGGGAATCCTGCGTTCGCGGATCAGGTGGGTGATCCGGGCCGCGGGATAGCCGGAATCGAGGAGGAACAGCGACGGGTCGCCCGGGCGGGCGCCGTCGGCTGCGCAGATCTGTGCGATGTGGCCGACGGTGACCTCGACCAGGTCGTCGTCGGAGGTGATGCGGTCGGCCAGGACCGGCACGACCCACGAGTCCGGGGTCAGCGTCAACCGGACGACGTGCTGATACCGCCACCCGGTCTTGATCAGCGCCGCACCACGCGGGCCGCCTGGGGTGTACTGCGGTTGCCGGTCCGGGCTGGTGGCTGCGTTCGGCCGGGGCCACGCGGTGGTATCGACGGCATACACCCGGGGCAGACCGGACCGAGCGGCGATCCGGCACGCCGCCCGCAACGCCCGGCCGGTATCGATCTCGCCGTCGCGTAACGCCCGGTACGCCGCGGCGTGCCCGGTGACCGTGCCCAGCGACAGATGCGCCGGGCAGCCACACCGTCCCTGGTCCGCGGCCAGCTCATCGACCAGCGAGAACAACGTCCTCGACCGCGACACGAGGACACCCTCGTACAACTCCCGCCGCCACGCATCCAACAAGATCCGGCCCAGCTCGCTGTCACCGGCACCGGTAGCCGCTACGCTCCTCATCGAGAACCCTGCCCATTGATGATCTTTGTGTGAGAACTCAGATCATGGACAGGGTTCTCCCTGTTCCGCTAGACCTCGACCACCACAAATCCCCACGATGGTCAAAACACGAGGCCGAAGGGCCGACCCCGAGGGGTCGGCCCTTCGCCGTGCGCGCCCCGACGGGCGACGCCGCCGGTGGCCTCAGCCGCCCGAGTCGTCCAGCTCGGCGCCCTCGGGGACAGAGTCGTCGTCCCGGCTGGCCAGCCAGCCCTCGGGCAGGAAGACCTTGCCGGGGGAGTTCGTCCGGCCGCGCGGCTGGCCGAGGGCGGCCACCGGGAAGGGCTCGGTCGCGTCGAGCTTGCCGAGCAGGTCGTCCAGCTGGGCCAGGGTCTCGATCATGGCGAGTTCCCGGCGCAGTTCACTGCCGACCGGGAAGCCCTTCAGGTACCAGGCGACGTGCTTGCGGAAGTCGGTGCAGCCGTCCCGCTCACCCCGGGTCGGCGTGCGCGAACCGGCGGTGAACTGGTCCACCAGCAGTTCGGCGTGCCGCCGCATGGTCACCGCGACCTCGCCGAGGGTCGGCAACCGACGCTCCGGACGACCGTCGAACGCGGCCTCCAGGTCGGCGAAGAGCCACGGCCGCCCCAGGCAGCCCCGGCCCACCACCACCCCGTCCACGCCGGTGTGGGCCACCATCCGTAACGCGTCGTCGGCCTCCCAGATGTCGCCGTTGCCGAGCACCGGCACGTCGAGCTCCTGCTTGAGGGTGGCGATGGCGTCCCAGTCGGCGGTGCCGGAGTAGCGCTGCGCGGCCGTCCGCCCGTGCAGGGCGACCGCCGCGACCCCGGCGTCCTGGGCGGCCAGCCCCGCCTCGACGTACGTCAGGTGGTCGTCGTCGATGCCCTTGCGCATCTTGACCGTGACCGGCACCCCGGCGGGTGACGCGGCGTCCACCGCGGCCCGGACCAGCCGGGCGAAGAGCCGGCGTCGCCAGGGCAGGGCCGACCCGCCGCCCCGACGGGTCACCTTCGGCACCGGGCAGCCGAAGTTCAGGTCGATGTGGTCGGCCAGGTCCCGTTCCACCACGATCCGCACCGCCGCTGCGGTGACCTCCGGGTCGGTGCCGTAGAGCTGGAGGCTGCGTGGCCGCTCGTCGACACCGAAGGCGATCATGCGCAGGGTCTTCGGGTTCCGCTGGACCAGCGCGATCGTGGTGATCATCTCGCAGACGTAGATGCCACCGCCCTGCTCCCGGCAGAGCTGCCGGAAACCGACGTTGGTGATGCCGGCCATCGGCGCGAGCACCACCGGCGGCCACACCTGGTGGGGGCCGACGGTGAGCGGGCGCAGGACCGGAGCGGGACTGGTCACGTACCCCAGAATCCCATGCCGGCGACGGACCGCCCACCGGCGGTCACCCGGTCGCCGCCGCGACGGTGGGCGAAGCCACACCGCGACGGCGACCGTCGGTCAGTAGCCCCGGCCCGGACGGGTCAGGATCAGGGCCGAGACGTCCACGATCACCGCGGTGGCGGCGCGGACGTGCACGGCGAACGCGAACGGGTCGCCGTCGTGCGCGCCCAGCGGCACCTCCACCAGGTTGGACAGGACCTGGTTCGGCCCCCACCAGTTCAGCGAGGAGGTCTCCGGCCTGGTCGTACCCGCCTGGAAGGCGGTGAGCACTCCCCCGGCGACCGTGTCCGCCACGGTGACGTTGAGGTAGGCACCGACCGCCGCCCCGTCCGGCACCGACGGGATCCGGCCGAGGGTCAGGTGCAGGGTCCGGCCCGCCTGCAACCTGCCCGACACCACCCCGTCGGCACCGGCGAGGACGTTGGCGGAGTAGCTGGCCAGTGCCCGGGTGTCCACCAGCCGTACCGGGGGGACGGCGACCGTCCGGTTGGCCCAGCGCGACGTGTGGACGTAGGCCCGCCGGCCGCCCCGGCCACCGACGACCAGATCGGCGACCGGGGTCACGGCGAGTGAACCGGTCGGCAGTTCCGCCGGGATGGCGCTCTCCGGCGTCGGGAACAGCCGCAGCATCGGGCCGGTGCCGCGCAGCGCCAGCGTCGGGTCCACCGCCGAGCCGCCGACCAGCACCGTCTCTGCCGTACCCGCGTCGTTGGTCTGCCCGCCGACGACCGGAGCGCCGGGCGCGGCGGCGACCGGCGTGCCGACCAGCGCCGCCGCGCCGACGCCGACACCGGCGGCCACGCCGGCCCGGACGACCGCGCGGCGGGTGGTGGCCGACGACCCGTCGGGCTCCCGGGTTCCGTGGTCACGCATCGGCCCGCACCTCCCGGCCACCGCGCTCGGCGGCCTGTCTGATCGCCCGGGCCCGCGCCCGGGGGCCGGCGGAGCCGGCGGTGGTGCGGAACGGCCCCGGAGGGGTGCCGACGGCGGACTCCGGGTGGTGGACCAGCAGGCCGGTCACGTCGAGGACCACCGCGGCCGCGCTCTTCTGGAGGTAGATGCCGACCACGTCCGGGTAGTGGTCGCCGTCGACCGTCTCGTAGTCGCCGAGCTGGGTGATCACCCCGTTGGACAGCAGCTGGCCGGCGGTCCACCAGTTGACGGTGGACGCGGTGGGCAGGCTGCCGGTGCCCCACACCGTGGCGAAGCCGCCCCGGGTGGTGTCCGCCACGGTGATGTTGCCCAGCATCCCGTCGCCGTACTCGACGAGGTCGCGCAGGTGCACGACGAGCAGCGTCTCGGCCAGCACCCGGCCCCGGGCGTCGATCCGGGCGGCGCCCTCCAGCAGCCGGGAACGGCCGGCGGCGCTGCGGGTGTCGAGGATCCGGGTCGGCGGCACCGGCACCAGCATCGTCGCGTTCGCCGTGCTGTACGCGGTGTGCCCGCCGGAGCTGCCGTCGCCGACGTACAGCCCGCCCGGGTCGACGCCGACGACGCCCACGTCCAGCTCGCCGGACCGGCGGCCGGCCGCCTGGGTCAGCTCCAGCGTCGCCCCGGTCGGGTTCCGCAGCGCCAGGGTGGCGGCACCGTCCGGGGTGGCACTGGTCACCGTGGTGACGCCGGGGCTGTTCGGCACGCCGATGACGACCGGCTCACCGGGGGCGACCGCCACCCGGGCCGGCTCCACCGGGGACGCGGCAGCGGCGGCACCGCCGCCGACCGCGACGACCTGGCTCGGGTGGCCGACCAGCAGGCTGGTCAGGTCGACGATCACGTGGGTCGGCGCGGAGACCTGCACCGTCAGCACGCTGCGGTACCCGCCGAGGGTGCCCAGCTCGGCGAAGAGGAAGTTCGACAGGATCTGACCGGCGGCCGACCAGTTCACCGTCGAGGCGGTCGGCCGGGTGCCGCTGCCCCATGCTGTCAGGAAGCCCGGGCCGGTCATCCCGACCACCGTCACGTTGCCCTTGACGGCCCGGCCGTCCCGGACGAGGTGGTCCAGGCTGAGCACGATCGGGTTGCCGGGGGTGAGCCGGCCGGTCGGGTCGAGCGTCGAGGCCCCCGACACGATGGTGCGGCGCAGATCCGGATCCCGGCTGTCCAGCACCCGGGTCGGCCGCACCGGGACCGAGGTGGTCGCCCACTCGCTCGTCCACAGCCAACTGTCGACCTCGTTGCCGGGTGGGCCGGCCCGCACGAACAGGTCACCCACCGGGTCCACCGCCACGGTGCCGGTCGCCGAGTCCAGCACCTGCGGGTAGACCTGCTCGCCGGGCACCAGCCGCAGGGGCGCACCGGCCGTGTTGCGCAGGGTCAGCCCGGCGTAGCCGACATCGAGCGTGGTGGTCGCCGGGCCGGCGTCGTTGGTCGTACCCATGGTGAGGTGGTCGCCCGGGTCGGCCCGGGCGGTGCCGGGCAGGCCGACGGTGGCGGCGACGCCGGTGCCCGCGGTGGCGGCGGCGACCGTCGCGGCCCGGCGCAGCAACCGTCGGCGGTCCGGGGAGTGGTCGTGGTCAGGTTGCGCCGCGCGCGTCATGCACACCCCCGGTAGAGATCCAGCACCGGGAATGCTGGCACGGCCCACCCACCGGCTCAAGGACCGGACGGCCGGAGATCGACGGAACGCACACCGGCCCCGCCCCGGCGGCGGGGCGGGGCCGGGACGACGGCGACCGGGTCAGCAGCCGGGCAGCCGCTCGATCAGGTAGCGCTCGACCTGGTCAAGGGCCACCCGCTCCTGGGCCATGGTGTCCCGGTTCCGCACGGTCACCGCGTCGTCGTCGAGGGTGTCGAAGTCGACGGTGACGCAGAACGGGGTGCCGATCTCGTCCTGCCGGCGGTAGCGGCGGCCGATCGCCTGCGAGTCGTCGAACTCCACCACCCAGCGCTTGCGGAGCTGGGCGGCCAGCCCCTTGGCCTTGGGCGAGAGCGCCTCGTTGCGGGACAGCGGCAGCACCGCCACCTTGACCGGGGCCAACCGGGGGTCGAACCGCATCACGGTGCGCTTGTCGACGCCGCCCTTGGTGTTCGGGGCCTCGTCCTCGTCGTACGCCTCGAGCAGGAACGCCAGCACCGCGCGGGTCAGGCCGGCGGCCGGCTCGATGACGTACGGCACCCAACGCTCGTTCCTGGTCTGATCGAAGTACGACAGGTCGACGCCGGAGTGCTTGCTGTGCGTGGACAGGTCGAAGTCGGTGCGGTTGGCCACGCCCTCCAGCTCGGCGAACTCGGTGCCGCCGAAGCGGAACCGGTACTCGATGTCGACGGTGCGCTTCGAGTAGTGCGAGAGCTTCTCCTTGGGGTGCTCGTAGAAGCGCAGGTTCTCCTCGGACAGGCCGAGGTCGAGGTACCAGTTCCAGCGCTCCTGCAACCAGTACTCGTGCCACTGCTCGTCGGAACCGGGCTCGACGAAGAACTCCATCTCCATCTGCTCGAACTCGCGGGTGCGGAAGATGAAGTTGCCCGGAGTGATCTCGTTGCGGAACGACTTGCCGGTCTGCGCGATGCCGAACGGCGGCTTCTTGCGGGCGGCGGTCGCCACGTTGTTGTAGTTGACGAAGATGCCCTGGGCGGTCTCCGGGCGCAGGTAGTGCAGGCCCTCGTCGCTCTCCACCGGGCCGAGGTAGGTCTTCATCAGGCCGTTGAACATCTTCGGCTCGGTGAAGGTGCCCTTGTTGCCGCAGTTGGGGCAGTTCAGCTCCTGCAACGAGGTCAGCGGCTTGCCGTGCTTCTCGGCGTACGCCTCCTCCAGGTGGTCGGCGCGGAACCGCTTGTGGCAGGACTGGCACTCGGTCAGCGGGTCGACGAACTCGGCGAGGTGGCCGCTGGCCTCCCAGACCCGGCGGGCCAGGATGACCGCCGAGTCGAGGCCGACCACGTCGTCGCGCTGCTGGACCATGGCCTTCCACCACTGCCGACGGACGTTCTCCTTCAGCTCCACGCCGAGCGGGCCGTAGTCCCACGCCGACCGGGTGCCCCCGTAGATCTCGCTGGAGGGGAAGACGAAGCCTCGGCGCTTGGCGAGGCTGACGACGGCGTCGATACGGTCGGCTGGCATGTTTCCTCCTACGCCGGCTGGCGGTCGGCGTGGCTTCGAGGTGGGTGGGACCGGACGGTCCGGGACAACGGTACGACCAGCAGCGCCCCGGGCCCAGCAGAATACCGCTGCCGGCTCAGCTGACCCCGCAGACCTCCATGCCGCCGGTCTGCTGGTCGGCGGCGAGGGTGACCTGCTGGGTGCCCCGCCCGCCGCCGCTGAAGGTGACGTCGACGGGCACGGTCAGGGTCTGCGGGTCGACGTCGCCGACCCGGTAGCTGGCGACGGCCGGCTCCTCGGCGACCCGGCGGGTGAACTCGCCCCGGGACTCCCGCCGTCGGGCGTCGTCGCAGAGCTTCTCGTACGCCTTGCCGTACTGCTTGTCGACCAGTGCCCGGTAGTAGTCGTCGGTGACCGCCTGGCCCTGTTCCTCGATCGCCTGCACGTTGCTGACCACCAGCCCGACGGCCGCCGCGCCACCGCCTCCGCAGCAGATCACCAGGGCCAGCGCCCCGACGCCGAGCCCCAGCCAGAGCCGCTTGCGGCTGCCCTCGGTGGGCGGGGCGGCGAACGGCGGGGACACCCCCGGCCCGGGGGGCGGGGCGGGCACCCCCGGGTCACCGGTCGGGGTGGGCGGCCCCGAGGCCCCCGGCGGGGTGGGCACGCCCGGGGCGGCCGGCGGCGGGCTGCCGTCCGGGCCGGGTGTCGCGGGGTACGGCGGTGGGGCTGCCGGGCCGGGAGCGGTCATAGGAGCAGGGTAGTGCCCGCGGGCTCGACGCTGCGGACGCGCCGCCTCATCGGGCTCAGCGGTGCGGACGCGCCGCCCCATCGGGCTCAGCGGTGCGGACGCGCCGCCCGGTCGCTGTCCACGACCACCACCTCGCCGTCGGGGGCGGCGCCGGCCAGCGTCTCGTACGCCGAGGGCTCGTCGAGCGACTCGGCGAGCAGCGGCACGGCGGTGATCTTGACGTCGAAGCCGCCCAGTGCCCGGCGGTAGGTCCCGACCGACTCCCACTCGGTGAGCAGGCACCAGTGCCGGGGGTCGTCGAGGGCACGCAGCAGTTCGCCGCGCCGGTAGCCGGGGCGGGCGGCGAGCGCGGCCAGCGCGGCGTGCGCCCGGACGGTGAAGTCGTCCGCCGCCTCGACGGCGACCACGAACCGGTTGGTGACCAGCACCGGGTTCCTCCTCGTAGAGTCTGTGGGATGCAGCCTACGCAGCGCCCCCTGTTGGCCCGGTTGGCCCGGGTGAACCCCACGTCGGTGTTCCTCGCCACCCTGGCGCTGGTGCTGGTGGCGCTCTTCGCGCCCGGCCCGGTCGGCGGGGTGCTGCTGTTGGCGCTGGCCGCCGGGCTGGTCTACCTGCTCACCGTCACCTGGCCGGTGCAGGCGCCGCAGACCCGGCTGCTCCGGTTGGTGATGGTGACGCTGCTGGTCACGGTGGCCCTGGTCAAGCTCTTCTGACATGCACTCATGCGTTTTTGACAATCATTCTCGTTTTCACGGACAGTTGCCGACATGACCGCCCGCACCCGCACCCGCGCCCTGACCGCCGCCGCCACCGCCCTGCTCGTCCTGGCCGGCGGGACCGCCTGCTCGACCTCGCAGGCCGGAGCCGACCCGGACCGGGTGGACGTGGTCGCCGCCTTCTACCCCCTCCAGTACGTCGCCGAGCGGGTCGGCGGCGGCGCGGTCACCGTCACCAACCTGGCCAAGCCGGGCGCCGAACCGCACGACCTGGAACTCAACCCCCGGCAGGTCGGCCAGGTCAGCGAGGCCGAGCTGGTCTTCTACCTCAAGGGCTTCCAGCCAGCGGTGGACGAGGCCGTCGCGCAGAACGCCGCCGACCGGGCCCTCGACGTGACCACCGTCGTGCCGTTGCGCGACGCGACAGCCGGCGGGCACGACCACGAGCACGAGGGTGAGGAAGGGGCCGACCACGCCGGGGAGGAGGACGGCGGCAAGGACCCGCACCTCTGGCTGGACCCGACCCGGCTGGCCACCGTCGCCGACAAGCTCGCCGAACGGCTCGGTGCCGTCGACCCGGACCGGGCCGCCGACTACACCACCCGGGCCCGGACGCTCCGCGGCGAGCTGGACAAGCTCGACGCCGAGTACAGCGCCGGCCTGAAGACCTGCCAGCGCCGGGAGATCGTGGTCAGCCACGCCGCCTTCGGCTACCTCGCCGAGCGTTACCGGCTGGAGCAGATCGGCCTCACCGGGCTCACCCCGGACACCGAGCCCGCCCCGCAGCGACTGGCCGAGGTCGCCCGGGAGGCCCGCGAGCACAACGCCACCACGATCTTCTTCGAGACGCTGGTCAGCCCGAAGGTCGCCGAGACCATCGCCGCCGAGGTCGGCGCGAAGACCGCGGTGCTCGACCCGATCGAAGGGCTCTCCGTTGACGGGGGTGGGGACTACCTTTCGGTGATGCGCACGAATCTGACCACGCTCCGTACCGCCCTGGGGTGCTCGTGACCACACCCGTCATCCAGGTCGGGCACGCCTCGGTCGGCTACGACGGCCGACCGGTGCTGCGGGACGTCTCGTTGACCGTCACCGCCGGTGAGGTGGTGGCGGTGCTGGGGGCCAACGGCTCCGGCAAGTCCACCCTGATCCGCGCCGTGCTCGGGCTGGTCCCGCTGGGTGCCGGCACCGTCGAGCTGTTCGGCGTCCCGCAGCGCCGGTTCCGGCAGTGGCACCGGATCGGGTACGTCCCGCAGCGGCTCGGCGCCGGCAGCGGCGTGCCGGCCACCGTCCGGGAGGTGGTCGCGTCCGGGCGGCTGGCCCGCCGGGGGGTGCTGCGCCCGCCCGGCCGGGCCGACCGGGCCGCGGTGGACGCGGCGCTGCGCGCGGTCGGGCTCGCCGACCGGGCCCGCGACCCGGTGGCCACCCTCTCCGGTGGTCAGCAGCAGCGCACCCTGATCGCCCGCGCCCTGGCCGGCGGGCCGGAGCTGCTGGTGCTCGACGAACCGACCGCCGGGGTCGACGCGGCCAGCCAGGAGGCGTTCGCCGGGGCGCTGGACGACTTCGTCGGCACCGGCGGCACCGTGCTGCTGGTCGCCCACGAACTGGGGCCGCTGCGACCGTTGATCAGCCGGGCCGTGGTGGTGCACCAGGGCGGCGTCTGCCACGACGGCGCGGTGCCGGAACCGGCCGGGCACCACGCCGAGCCCGACCACGACCACGTGCACCCGCACGGTCCCGAGGAGCCCGCCGGGCTGTGGAGCAGCTGAACGATGGACCTCTTCCAGTACGACTTCATGCAGCGGGCGCTACTGGGTGCCCTGGTGATCGGGCTGACCGCCCCGGCCCTCGGCATCTACCTGGTGCAGCGGCGGCTGGCGCTGATCGGTGACGGCATCGGGCACGTCGCGCTCACCGGCGTCGGCGCCGGCCTGCTGCTCAACCGCTCACCGGTGCTGGTGGCGGTGGTCGCCGCGATCCTCGGCGCGGTCACCATCGAGCTGGTCCGGGCCCGTGGGCGTACCTCCGGCGACCTGGCGCTGGCGCTGCTGTTCTACGGCGGCATCGCCGGTGGGGTGATGCTGGTCGGGCTCTCCGACGCCAGCAGCGCCAACCTCAACGCCTACCTGTTCGGGTCGCTGACCACCACCTCCGCCGCCGACCTGACCACCATCGCGGTGCTCGGCGTGACCATCGCGGTGCTCATGCTGGCGCTGCGCCCGGCGCTCTTCGCGGTCTGCCACGACGAGGAGTACGCCCGGGTGGCCGGGCTGCCCGTCCGGGCGCTGAACATGGTGCTGGCGGTCGCCACCGCGGTCACCGTCACCATCGCCATGCGCGCCGTCGGCGTGCTGCTGATCAGTGCCCTGATGGTGGTCCCGGTGGCCACCGCGCAGCAGGTCACCCGGGGCTTCCGCAGCACCATGACGGCGGCCATGGCGCTCGGCCTGTTCGCCGCCGGGGCGGGGGTCTGGGTGGCGGCCACCGCCGACACCGCCCCCGGCGCCTCGGTGGTGCTGCTGGCGATCGCGTCCTTCCTGGTGGTGGCGTTGGCCGCCGCCGCCTGGCGGGTGCTGCGCCGCCGGTCCGCCCCGGCGGTGGCCACCACCCCGGAACCGCACGAGGTGGTGCTCCGGTGACGCCGACCGGTGCGCCGTCACCGGTATTGGTTACCGTTACGGGGTGACCGGCACCCACGGCTACGACGCCTTCGAGGGCGCGGGCGAGCTGCTCCGGGCGCTGTCCGCCCCGATCCGACTGGCGATCGTCAGCGAGCTGGCCCAGGGTGAGCGGTGCGTGCACGAGCTGGTCGAGCAGCTCGGCGCCCCGCAGCCCCTGGTCTCCCAGCACCTGCGGGTGCTGCGCGGTGCCGGAGTGGTGCGAGGCTCCCGACGCGGCCGGGAGATCGCCTACGCCCTGGTCGACGAGCACGTCGCGCACATCGTGGCGGACGCGGTCAGTCACGCCGGGGAGGGGGCGTCACCTTCCGGCGAGCCGGCGGCCGGCCGCGCGGGGGGTGCCGGGCGGCCCGCGTCGTGGCACGCTGTCGGCCGTGAAGATCTACGCTGACCGTTTTCCGGTCGCCCTCCGTCAGTTCCTCACCGATCTGCTCGTCGTCGTCTGGGTCTACGCGGCGGTCCGCTTCGCGCTGTGGCTGTACGACCTGGTGGAGAAGCTCGCCGTACCGGGGCGGAAGTTGGAGGGGGCCGGCGGTGGGCTCGCCGACAACCTGGCCGACGCCGGCGGCAAGGTGGGCCGGGTGCCGCTGGTCGGCGACGAGCTGACCGGACCGTTCACCAAGGCCGCCGACGCTGCCCGGGCGATGGCCGAGGCGGGGCGCGACCAGCAGGACCTGGTCGGCCAGCTCGCCCTGGCGCTGAGTGTCGCGGTGCTGGTCTTCCCGCTCGGGCTGGTGCTGTTCGGCTGGCTGCCGCTGCGGCTGCGCTGGATGCGCCGGGCCGCCTCGGCGAAGGCCCTCGCCGCCGGCCCGGCCGGCCGGGACCTGCTGGCGCTGCGCGCGCTGACCAGCCAGCCGCTGCGCCGGCTGACCCGGATCGATCCGGACGTGGCGCAGGCGTGGCGACGCGGTGACGACGCCACCGTCGACGCGCTCGCCGCCCTGGAGCTGCGTCGACTCGGTCTGCGCGCCGGCCGTTAGGCACCGTCACCTGTTGTGTCCCCCCGGCCCGCAGGCTTAGATGATGGTAAATGTCTTAGGTCTGCAGGCCGTCGGCGTGCGTCGGCACGGACGGCCCGGAGAGGGAGCGTCCCCATGCCCGTGTCCCGCAGTCGGTCGATCCTCGCGGCGGGAGCCGCCGGGGTGGTGGCGGTGCTGGCCGCCACCCTCATCGGCCTGCCCCCGGCCAGCGCCGCCACCGGTGACGGCTCCCCCACCGACGCGAACATCGCCTTCGTCGGTCGCTGGGACCGCAGCAACAGCACCGCGTACGTGCCGAACTGGGCCGGTGCCTACCTGCGGACCGGGTTCACCGGCACCACGGTCAAACTGCGGCAACGCCGCACCATCGACCTCTACTACAGCATCGACGGGGCCGATTTCCGGTACCTGACGAACGTCAGCGGCACGGTGAACCTGACCCCCACCCCGCTGCGCGCCGGCAACCACACGCTGGTGGTGTCGTACCGGGTGGTCGCCGGCTCCTACACCGGGGACGCGGTGTTCCAGGGGCTCACCCTCGACTCGGGCGCGCGTACCCTGCCGGCGGTGGTACGACCCCGGCTGATCGAGTTCGTCGGCGACTCCATCACCCTCGGCACCACCTCGTCACGGACGGCGCTGACCGCGTACGGCTGGCTGACGGGCGAGCAGCTCGGCACCGAACACACCCAGCTCGGCTACGGCGGCGGCTGCCTGGTGGCGACCGCCGACGGTTGCGTCAGCGTGGCCAGCCAGTTCCTCCGGACCGGGTACGCGGCCAACAGCCCGGCCTGGGACTTCACCCGCTACCAGGCGGACGCCGTGGTGATCAACCTGGGCACCAACGACCGCAGCCACGGGGTGAGCGGCGCGGACTTCCAGAACCAGTACGCCACCTTCATCCGTACCGTGCGGAGCAGGTACCCGCGTGCGGCGATCTTCGCGCTGCGCACCTTCAGCGGCCGGTACGCCGCCGAGACCGCCGCCGCCGTCACGGCGGTCACCGGGGCCGGCGACCGCAACGTGTTCTACGTGGACACCACCGGCTGGCTGCCCGCCGACGGGCTGAGCGACTCGGTGCACCCCAACGACGCCGGTCACCGGGCGATCACGGCCCGACTCGCCCCGGTCGTCGCCGCGAAGCTGTCCACCACCCCGACGCCGACCCCCACCACCGTGCCGCCCACGACCACCGCGCCGCCGACCACGCCCCCGGTGACCACCCCGCCCCCGGTGACCACGGCGCCGCCCACCACGGCGCCGCCCACCACCACGCCCCCGGTGACCACCCCGCCGGCCGGCGGCACCGGCTGCGCCGTCGGGTACGCCGTCACCGGGCAGTGGCAGGGCGGCTTCCAGGGCGAGGTGACGATCCGCAACACCGGCACGGCCCCGGTCGACGGCTGGACGCTCCAGTGGACGTTCAGCGACGGCCAGCGGGTCAGCCAGGCGTGGAACGCCAGCTACACGCAGAGCGGCGGCACCGTCCGCGCCACCAACGCCGGCTGGAACGGCACGATCGCGGCCGGCGCGTCGGTCAGCTTCGGCTTCCTCGCCGACGTCGCCGGCACGAACAACCGCCCCACCGGGTACGCCCTCAACGGCACCGCCTGCGCGCTGTCCTGACCGTCGCCCGTGGTCCGTCGCCCGGGGCGACGGACCACGGCACCGACGACCACGGTGTCCGGTCCGGTCACCCGGACCGGACCGCGTCACCGCAGGTAGGCCGAGAGACCGAGCTGCTGGTTGCGCAGCGCGGTGGCCACCACGCCGGCGATCTGCCGGGCCCCGGCCGTCTCGAAGTGGGTGTGGTCGGCACAGAAGAACGCGCCGACCGCGCCCGAGTTGTAGTCGCCGTTGTTGGGGCAGAGCCGCAGCGTGTTGTAGAGCGTGTAGCTCAGCTTGTGCAGGTCGATGACAGGGACGTTGTTGGCCCGGCCCGCGTCGAACGTCTCGGTGAGGAAGCCCCGGTTGCCCACGGCGGTGCTGCCGGAGCAGGTGATCGCGGCGGCCGGGGTGAGGAAGACCGGGTACGCGCCGCGCTGCTGGGCCGCCCGGGCCATCACCCCGAGCAGTTCCTTGTACCGGGCGGAGCCGACGTGCCGGTTGCAGGTGGCGCTGCCGTCGTTGATGCCGAACTGGATGAACAGGTAGTCGCCGGCCTTCATCCCGCCGCTGGCGTTCAGCATGGCCTGCCAGCGGGTCGAGTAGGTCTGCGGGTTGATCACGCATTCGCCGGCCGAGTTCATCGTGGTGGTGACGTTCGGGTCGTACAGCCAGGTCTGGATGCTGCGTCCGCCGACCGCGCTGTTCACCACCGTCGCGTTGCCGTTGAGGTACTGCCCGAACTGGTTGCCCCAGCCGACCGGGCAGGCGCCGCTGGACGACGGGTTGGCCACCGTGGAGTCGCCCGCCAGCCACACGGTGATCTTGGCCTGCGTCGAGGGGGTCGGGGTGGGCGTCGGCGTCCGGGTGGGGGTGGGGGTTGGCGTCGGGGTGGGGGTGGCCGGGGTGGACGGCGGGGGGCAGGGTGTGGCGGTCGGCGTCGCACCGGTGCAGGAGACCCCGTTGAGCGCGAACGCGGCGGGGACCGGGTTCGCGGTGGTCCACCCCCCGTTGAAGCCGAAGCTGACACCGGCCCCGGTCGCGATGGTGGCGTTGTAACCCACGTCCTTCGCGCTGACCGCCGTCCCGTTCTGGGTGACGGTCGCGTTCCACGCCTGGGTGACCCGCTGTCCGCTGGCGAAGGCCCAGGTGAGCGTCCAGCCGGAGACCGGATCGCCGAGGTTGGTGATGGTGACGTCCGCGCCGAAGCCGCCCTGCCATTCGCTGCTGACCCGGTAGTCGACCCGGCAGCCGGCCGCCGCCGCACCGGCACCGGCCGCGACCGCCACCCCGCCCGCCAGGACCGCCAACGTGATCGCGCCCAGTCCGGCGACCCGTCGTCGCGCTGCTCTCATGGTCCACTCCTCGTCGCTGGTGCCGGCCCGCCCCCACCTGGACGACCGCCGCGCCCCGCACCGGGGCGCAGAGCCGGTCGCGCATCCGGGACAGGAAGGGACAGTAATCGATACTACTCGATGTCGATCCGTGCCCCGCGTCCCCTGATCAGCCACGACGGGTGGACCCGACCCGCCGGAAAGCGTCCCGCCGGGCCCGTGGGCGGTCACGGTCGGCCGCCGGGCACCGGCACCGGTTCGTCTAGGGTGGTGCGGTGCTCTACTTCCTGATCGTCATCGCCGTGCTGCTGCTGGCGTACGCCGCCGTGCTGGTCAGCTTCGTCCGGCGCGGACGCAAGATCCCGCCACAGGCGTACCTGGTGCTGGCCCTGCTCAACGGGCTCATCCTGGCGGCCGTGCTGGCCTGGGCCGTCGCCCGCTGACGCACCGGCCGGCCCGCACCGGCCGCCCGTCCGGCGTCGGCCGCCACCCGCCGCACGCCGGCCACCATCGACCACACACCGGCCACCACCCGCCACGCGCCGGGGCTCACCCGTCACGCGCCGGGAGCCCACCCGCCACGCGCCGGGGGCTCACCCGGCCATCGTCGGCCCGGGTGAGCCCCCGGCCCACACCATCCCCCACCACCCCACCGGCGGGTCAGTCGCCGGTCAGCACCACCGGGTCGTCATCGTCGTCGTCGAGGTCGTCCTCGCCCCAGTTGCGCCGGACGAACGGCAGGATCACCCAGAACGTCAGGAACCACAGGCCGGTGATCACGGTGAGCACCACGGCGATGCCGGTGTCGAGCACGAAGTCGGCGATCAGCAGGACCGCGCTCACCATGGCGACCAGCATGAAGGCCAGGCCACCGGTCGCCATCCGGTGGGCGAAGCGGACCAGCTCCGGCTTGCGGCCCTGGCGGAACAGCGCCCGGTGGAAGGCGACCGGCGAGATGATCATCGCGGTGGCCGCGGCGGCGGACAGCAACGCGAGAATGTAGACGTCCCGCTGGAACTCGCTCGTCCGGGTGAAGCCGTTGCTGAACGGCAGGGTCAGCAGGAAGGCGAAGAGGATCTGCACGCCGGTCTGGGCGACCCGCAGCTCCTGGAGCAGATCGGCGAAGTTGCGCTGCCAGCGCTGCTTCTCGGATTCCTTCGACACGCGCTACCTCCGGGGTGAGACGTACGGCCGGCGGGGGCGTCCCCGTCGGCAGCAACGCCTGTGCCCCATCGATACCTGACCGAAACCGATTCACGATCCCCGCTCCGCAAGATCGCGCTCGATCCATGTCGTAGTGGCCTCCCTCCGCGCGGATACCACTACTACCGGGATCGAGCACCACTACTACCGGGATCGAGCACCACCGGGGTGGGGCACCACCGGGATCGGGCGTGACCCGGCTGTCCGGCAGAGGTCAGCCGGCCCCGCGGACCCGGGCCAGGATCGCCTCGGCCAGCGGTCCCGGGGCCTGGTCGGGAATCCAGTGACTGACCCCGGGGAGCACCACGAAACGGTAGTCCCCCGACACGTGCCGGGCACACGCCTGGGCGGCGGTACGCCCGACCGCCACGTCCCGGTCGCTCCACACGTAGCTGGTCGGCACCGGCACCGGGCCGACCACCTTCAGGTCCCGCCCCGCCATCGCCCGGTACCAGTTCAGCGCCCCGGTCAGCGCGCCCGGCAGCAGCATGTGCCCGGCGTACCGGGCCACCCGGGCGGGGTCGCCGACGCCCGCCAGCAACCGGCGCAGGACCGCCCCCCGCCAGGCCAGCAGCACCTTCTCCGCCAGACCCGCCCGACGGAACAACGCCATGTACGCCGAACGTGCCCGCTGCCCCCGGTCGGCGGTCAGCGCATACCCGAAGGCGGCCGGATGGGGCACGGAGACCGCGGTGAGGGTACGCACCCGTTCCGGGTGCCGGGCGGCCAGCGCCCAGGCGACGATCGCGCCCCAGTCGTGCCCCACCACGTGCGCGGCGTCGACGCCCAGCGCGTCCAGCAGCGCCACCGCGTCGGCGACCAGCTCCGGCAGCCGGTACCCGGCCACCCCGGCGGGCCGGGCGTCGGGCGAGTAGCCCCGCTGGTCGGGGGCGTAGCTGCGCAGCCCGGCGGCGTGCAGGGCGGGCACCACCGCGTCCCACTCCCCACCGTGCTGGGGGAAGCCGTGCAGCAGCAGAACGACCTCGCCCCCCTCGGGGCCACCCGCCCGAACGTCGAACGTCAGTCCCCGCGCCGGCACCCGCATGACCGGCAGCCTACCCAGCCCCGACGGTGCCGCGCCCCGGCCGGACGCCCGCCGGTGGCCGGCGACCCGGACGCCCGGCGGACCGGTGACGAATGCCGGGAACCGTGGCCTGCTGGGTCGTTGCCGCAGGTCGGTGCTAGCGTCTGCCGAGACAACTTCACATCCGACAGGGGAGCGCACAGCGCTGAGAGTGCGGGCACCGCCCGCAGACCCTCGAACCTGATCTGGGTAATGCCAGCGCAGGGAGTTCGGTCGACCTCCAGCCGCGCCGCCGTCCGGCAGCACACCGGACGCGGCGTGCGTCTTCTCCTGGTTCGCTCGCTGGACTGGGAGTACCGACATGAAGCACACCGACAGCAACCGGTGGCGCACCATCGACATCGTGGTCGCCGCCGTGATCGCCGTGGCCTTCGGCGTCATCTTCTGGGCCTGGGGCCTGGTCTGGAAGGCCGCCGACCCGGCGTTCGCCGCCGCACCGGCCAGCCAGGCCGTGATGTACGGCGTCTGGCTGGTCCCGGCGGTCCTCGGCGGCCTGGTGATCCGCAAGCCCGGGGCGGCCCTGTTCTGCGAGGCCGTCGCCGCCACCGTCTCCGCGCTGCTCGGCGCGGAGTGGGGCGGGGTCACCATCGTCCAGGGGCTGGTCCAGGGGCTCGGCGCGGAGCTGGCCTTCGCCGCGTTCCGGTACCGGTCGTACCGGCTGCCGGTGGCGGTGCTGGCCGGCGCGATGACCGGGCTGAGCGCCGCCCTGTTCGACTTCTTCGTCTGGAACGCGAAGTACGCCCTGACCAGCTACCGCCTGCCGTACGCGGCACTGACCGTGGTCAGCGCCGCCGTGGTCGCCGGGGTCGGCGGCTGGTACCTGACCCGCGCGCTGGCCGAGACCGGGGTGCTGGACCGGTTCCCCGCCGGGCGTGACCGCAGCCTGGTCTGACCCTCCCCTGGCGACCATGGAGGTGCCGGCGACGTGGCGAGTGTGAGGCTGACCGGCTTCGGCTGGCGGCACGCCGGGCGACGGGCCTGGGCGGTACGCGGGGTGGACCTGCGCGTCGACCACGGGGAGCGGGTGCTGCTGCTGGGGCCGTCCGGGGCCGGCAAGAGCACCCTGCTGGCCGCGCTGGCCGGGCTGCTGCCGGCGGACTCCGGCGAGCAGGAGGGTGTCGTCGAGGTCGACGGCCTCGATCCGGCCAAGGCCCGCGAGCGGGTCGGCACCGTGTTCCAGGATCCGCAGTCCCAGCTGGTGATGGCCCGCAGCGGCGACGACGTGGCGTTCGGCCTGGAGAACCGGGGGGTGCCCGGCGACGAGATCTGGCCCCGGGTCGACGAGGCACTGCGCCGGGTCGGCTTCCCCTACCACCGGGACCGGCCCACGGCGGCGCTGTCCGGCGGCGAACAGCAGCGGCTCGCCCTGGCCGGCGTGCTGGCGCTGCGCCCCGGGCTGCTGCTGCTCGACGAGCCCACCGCCAACCTCGACCCGGCCGGCGCGGAGCTGGTCCGCCGGGCGGTGGCCGGCGCGCTGGACGCCGACACCACGCTGGTCCTGGTCGAGCACCGGGTCGCCGACGCGCTCGCCCTGGTCGACCGGGTGGTGGTGCTGGCACCCGGCGGCGGGGTCCGGGCCGACGGGCCACCGGAGGCGGTCTTCGCCGCCCACGGTGCCGCGCTCGCCGCCGAAGGTGTCTGGGTACCCGGCCACCCCACCGTGCCCCGGCGGGCCGCCGGGCCGCCGGGCGCGGAGCTGCTCACCGTCGACCGGCTCGGCCTGCCGCCCCGGCTGGCCCCCACCGACCTGGTGGTACGCGCCGGTGAGGCGCTCGCCGTCCGCGGCCCCAACGGGGCCGGCAAGTCCACCCTCGCCCTGCTCCTCGGTGGCCTGCTCCGCCCCGGCACCGGCCGGTCCACCGCCACGGCCGCGCTGGCCGGCGGGGACACCCGCACGCCACCGCACCGCTGGCGGGCCGCGTCCCTGGCCGGTCGGATCGGTTCGGTGTTCCAGGATCCGGAGCACCAGTTCGTCACCCGGACCGTCCGCGACGAGCTGGCCCTCGGCCCGCGCCGGACCGGTCGCCCGGAGACCACCGTCCGGGCCACCGTCGACGGGTTGCTGGACCGGCTGCGGCTGAACCACCTCGCCGGGGCCAACCCGTACACCCTCTCCGGCGGGGAGGCCCGCCGGCTCAGCGTGGCGACCGCCCTGGCCACCGCGCCCCGGCTGCTGATCTGCGACGAACCCACCTTCGGCCAGGACCGTCGGACCTGGGGCGAGCTGGTCGACCTCTTCGCCGACCTGCGCGACGGCGGGCACGGCGTCGTCTGCGTCACCCACGACGTGGACTTCGTGGCCGTGCTCGCCGACCGGACGGTCACCTTGCGCCCCGCCCGGGAGGGTTCGTGATCGGCCTCGGACCCGTCGCGACGCCCGGTGCGCCGCTGGCCCGGCGCAACCCGGTGGCGAAGCTGGCCGCCGGTCTCGTCTTCTCGTTCGTCCTGGTGGCCAGCCTCGACCCGGTGGCACCGGCGGTCGCGATCGCCGTCGAGTTGGCGCTGCTGCCGCTGTTCGGCATCCGTTACCGGGTGCTGGCCCGCCGCGCCCTGCCGCTGCTGGCCGGGGCGGTCGGCGTCCTGGTCACGCTGGTCCTGTTCGCCGCCGACCGGTCCGGCCCGGTGCTGTGGGCGGCCGGGCCGCTGCTGGTCACCTCGGGGGTGCTGGTCACCGCGCTCGGCCTGGTGCTGCGGATGTTCGCGGTCGCCCTGCCCGGCGTGATCGTCTTCGCCACCACCGATCCGACCGACCTGGCCGACGCGCTGGTCCAGAACGCGCGGGCGCCGGCCCGGTTCGCGATCGGCGCGCTGGCCGCGTTCCGGCTGGTGCCGCTGCTCGGGCAGGAGTGGCAGATGTTGACCATGGCGCGTCGCGCCCGGGGGGTGGACGCCGGCCGCAACCCGCTGGCCCGGCTGCGGCTCTTCGTCTCCACCGCGTTCGCCCTGCTGGTGGGGGCGATCCGGCGCGGTACCCGGCTGGCGGTGGCGATGGACGCCCGGGGATTCGACGCCGGCGTCCCCCGTACGGTGGCCCGCCGGCAGGTGTTCCGTCCGGCCGACTGGCTGCTGATCGTGGGGGCCGCCGTGCTGGCCGGCGGGGCGCTCGCGGTCAGCGTGACGCTCGGCACCTTCCGCCCCCTGATCGGCTGACCGCCGGGCCGACGACGGGCGTCCCGGCGCACCAGCGGTATCGCGGCGGACCGGATACCGCTGGTGCGCCGGGCGGGCACCGCTCACCCGGCTGGTGGCCCGGTCAGCTCCGCCGGAAGGCGTACCGGCGGTTCTGGCCCTGGACGGTGGTGGAGCCGGCCCGGACCGACCGGGCCGACCGGTCCCGGGACGGCGGCGGCGGGGTCGACCGGGTGCCGGTCGACGCCGGCACGACGGCCGGCGGGACCGGACCCGCGGGTGTCACGGTGAGCGCCGCGAGCACCGCCGGATCCACCTCCAGCGGGGCGGTTCCGGGACGGCGGGACTTCTTCGGACTGCGCTTGGTGGGCATACGCTGCCTCCTTGAACGTGCGGAGGACCGCGCCGGCACGCGAACGGCGGGCGGCGGTCGACGGACGGGGATCGGCCCCGGACGACCGCCCACCGGACATCCCTGCGACGGGAGGGTGGAAGATGCGGACGCCCGAGCACGCGGACCCGCGGCCACGGCGGCGGGTCGGCTCTCAGAAAGGGCGTCAGATGCGCATGCCGTCACGCTAACCGACCCCCGCGGTCGGCGCACCCCTTTTTCCGCCCGACGCCGTCCGCCGTGCCGGCGGCACGGACGCGACCACCCTGTGACACTGGGTGGACGGCGGCTGCCGGCCTCCGGGCGCGCACGATACCGTCGCAACACACAGGTGACGTGAGAGGTGGCGGGTACGGATGACGCAACAGGCGACGGCGCAGATCGGCGTGACCGGGCTGGCGGTGATGGGTCGCAACCTGGCCCGGAACCTGGCCCGGAACGGGTTCACCGTGGCGGTGCACAACCGCTCCCCGGAGCGCACCCGCAGCCTGGTGGCCGAACACGGCGACGAGGGCACCTTCGTGCCGTCGGAGTCCCTGGCGGACTTCGTCGGCTCGCTGGAGCGGCCCCGCGCGGTGATCGTCATGGTCAAGGCGGGTGCCCCCACCGACGCGGTCATCGACGAGCTGGTGCCGCTGCTGGAGGAGGGTGACATCGTCGTCGACGCCGGTAACGCGCACTTCGCCGACACCCGCCGTCGGGAGGAGACGCTGCGCGAGCACGGGCTGCACTTCGTCGGCACCGGCGTGTCCGGTGGCGAGGAGGGCGCGCTGCTCGGCCCGAGCATCATGCCGGGCGGTTCGGCGGAGTCCTACCAGAAGCTCGGGCCGATGTTCGAGAAGATCGCCGCGCAGGTGGACGGCGTCCCGTGCTGCCAACACGTCGGCCCCGACGGCGCCGGCCACTTCGTCAAGATGGTCCACAACGGCATCGAGTACGCCGACATGCAGCTCATCGCCGAGGCGTACGACCTGCTGCGGGCCGGGCTGGGCGCGACCCCGGCGGAGATCGCGGAGATCTTCCGGGAGTGGAACACCGGCGAGCTGGAGTCTTTCCTCATCGAGATCACCGCCGACGTGCTGGCGCACACCGACGCCGCCACCGGCAAGGCGTTCGTCGACGTGGTGCTCGACCAGGCCGAGCAGAAGGGCACCGGCCGTTGGACGGTGCAGATCGCCCTCGACCTGGGCATCCCGATCACCGGCATCGCCGAGGCGACCTTCGCCCGGTCGCTGTCCGGGCACGCCGGCCAGCGCGAGGCGGCCCGCCGCACCTTCGGCGACGCGGGTGAGAAGTGGCAGGTCGAGGACCGGGACGCGTTCGTCGAGGACGTCCGCCGGGCACTGCTGGCCAGCAAGATCGTCGCGTACGCGCAGGGCTTCGACCAGATCCGGGCCGGCAGCCGCGAGTACCACTGGGACATCGACCTGGGCGGCACCGCCACCATCTGGCGGGGTGGCTGTATCATCCGGGCGCGCTTCCTGGACCGCATCCGGGAGGCGTACGACTCGCAGCCGGAGCTGCCGACGCTGCTGGTCGCGCCGTACTTCGCCGACGCGGTGAGCGACGGGGTGCCAAGCTGGCGTCGGGTGGTGGCCGACTCGGCACGGGCCGGCGTGCCCACCCCGGCCTTCTCCTCGTCGCTGGCCTACTTCGACGCGCTGCGCGCGGAGCGGCTGCCGGCGGCCCTGATCCAGGGCCTGCGGGACAACTTCGGCGCGCACACCTACCACCGGGTCGACCGGGAGGGCGCGTTCCACACGCTGTGGGCGACCACCGACCGCTCCGAAGTGGCCGGCTGACCCACCACACCTTCCCGGCGTGCCGCGGTGTCCCCCGGTGGGGCACCGCGCTCACCGGACCCGCACCAGTGCTACGCGAACGCCCCGCCGTCCCGGTGACAACCGGGTGGCGGGGCGTTCGCCGTGGGGTCAGTGGTGACCGCTGGTCACCGGGAAAGCCGGTGCCCGGCGGTCACCAGAACCGGCGACGCCGGGCGGCCTTCTGGGGGCGCAGCACGTCGGCGCCCCGGGTCAGCATCCGGCTCACCCCGCTCGGTCCGCGCCGGGACTCCAGGCTGTGGCTCAGCCGACGGGCACCGGCCGCGGCCAGCGGCACGGCGACCGCCATGACCGCCCACTGCGCGATCCGCTTCTGAATCATGTGTGCTCACCTCCGCGATTGGCTGCCCGTCCCGGTGGTACCCCAGGGGCGAGATCACCAATCGTGACCGGAGCGACGGTCAGCGTGGTGGGGCGACCGGGTTCGGCAGCGCGCCACCGAAGCGACGGTCCCGCTGGGCGTACAGCTCGCAGGCGTACCAGAGGTGGCGGCGGTCGAAGTCCGGCCAGAGGGTGTCCAGGAACACCAGCTCCGCGTACGCCGACTGCCAGAGCATGAAGTTGGAGATCCGTTCCTCGCCGGAGGGGCGCAGGAAGAGGTCCACCTCGGGGACCTCCGGGTGGTAGAGGTACTTCGCCACGGTCTTCTCGGTGACCCTGTCCGGGTCGAGCCGGCCGGCGGCCACCTCCCGGGCGATCGCGGCGGCGGCGTCGGCGATCTCGGCCTGGCCGCCGTAGTTGACGCAGAACTGGAGGGTCAGCGTCGAGTTGCCCCGGGACATCTCCTCGGCGGTCTGCAACTCGGCGATGACGCTCTTCCACAGCCGGCCCGCCCGCCCCGACCAGACCACCCGTACGCCCAGCTCGACGAGCTGGTCGCGGCGGCGACGGATGACGTCCCGGTTGAAGCCCATCAGGAACCGGACCTCGTCCGGCGAACGCCGCCAGTTCTCGGTGGAGAAGGCGTACGCCGACAGGTAGGGAATCCCCAGCTCGATCGCCCCCTCGACGGTGTCGAAGAGGCTGAACTCGCCCTGCTCGTGGCCCTTGGTGCGGGGCAGCCCGCGCTCCTTGGCCCAGCGGCCGTTGCCGTCCATCACCACCGCGACGTGCTTCGGCAGCGCCTCGGCGGGCAGCGCCGGCGGACGCGCCCCCGACGGGTGCGGGGTCGGCGGCACGGGCTCGCGTCGGCCGGACCTCAACGATCGGATCACTCGGTCATCTCCTTGTCCCCACCCTGCACACCGACGCCCCCACCCTCCACACCGGCCCGGGGCGGGCGCACCGGACCGCTCCCCGTGGGGCCGCCCCGGTCGACCAGCGGCAGCGAGCGTAGCGCGCGTTCCAGGTGCCACTGCAGGTGCGCCGCGACCAGGCCGCTGCACTCCCGGCGTACCCCGGTCTCGGTGGCGTCGGCGACCTGCCAGTCGCCGCTGGTGAGGGCGGACATCAGGTCGATGGTGGCCGGCGCGGGGTGGGCCGCGCCGGGTGGCCGGCAGTCCGGGCAGACCGCGCCCCCGGCCGGCACGGAGAACGCCCGGTGCCGCCCCGGGGTGCCGCAGACCGCACAGGCGGTCAGCGCGGGCGCCCACCCGGCCAGGGTCATCCCCCGCAGCAGGTACGCGTCGAGCACCAGCGTGGTGGCGTGCTCGCCCCGGGACAGCGCCTTGAGCGCGCCGAGGGTGAGCTGGAACAGCCGCAGCGACGGCTCCCGCTCGACCGGGGTGAGGCGTTCGGCGGTCTCCGCGATCGCGCTGGCCGCCGTGTACCGGGGGTAGTCCCCGAGGAAGCGCTTGCCGTACAGGTCGATGCCCTCGACCTGGCTGACGCTGTGCAGCGAGCTGCCGGTGTTGCCCTTCGGGTCACCGGCGAGCTGGAGGTCGACGTGGCCGAACGGTTCCAGCCGGGCACCGAACTTGCTGGTGGTGCGGCGTACCCCCCGGGCCACCGCGCGCAACCGGCCGTGCCGGCGGGTCAGCAGGGTGATGATCCGGTCGGACTCGCCCAGCTTCTGCACACGCAGCACCACCGCGTCGTCGCGGTAGAGCTGTCGGCGGTACCCGGCCATCGGGTCATTCTCCCTCGGGGTGGGAAATCAGGGTCGGCTCGGGGTGGCACGGCGCTCCGCCCCGGATGTGCGGCAGGTGGCGACGGTCGTAGGTTGCTGGGCATGGCTCTTCCCCGCAGCATGGTCGCCCTGGGTGCGACCGCCGCCCTCATCCTCGCCACCGGGTGCGACACGCTGGCGTTCCGGCGGCTGGACTTCGACACCACCGAGGCGGCGAAGATCGCCCGGATCACCGTGCGGCCCGGTTCCGGGGACGTGGTGGTCCGCGCCACCGGCCCGGCCACCGGGGTACGCGTCAAGCGGGTGCTGCGCTACCAGGGAGAGCAGCCCGACGCCAGGTACGAGATCACCGGTGACGAGTTGGTGCTGGACACCGAGTGCGGTCCCCGCTGCTCGGTGTCGTACGACGTGACCGCCCCACCGGGGGTACGGGTGCAGGGCGAGGCGGGCTCCGGTGAGGTGGAACTCAGCAGGACCGGGTCGGTCGACTTCACCCTCGGCTCGGGCGACATCCGGATCGTCGACGTCGCCGGCCCGGTGCGGGTGGAGACCGGATCGGGCAACATCGAGGTGGTCAACGTCACCGGCCCGGTCGACCTGCGGGCGGCGTCCGGCGACGTCACCGGGACGCGGCTGGGCGGCGAGGTCTCCGCCGAGACCAGCTCCGGCAACATCACCCTCACCCTGGACCAGCCGGCCTCGACGCGGGCGCACGCGGGCAGCGGGGACATCGAGCTGACGGTGCCGGCCGGTCGGTACCGGGTGAAGTCGGACGCCGGCTCGGGGGACACCGAGATCGGGGTCACCAACGACCCGGGCGCAGCACTGCTGCTGGACCTGGCGACCGGCAGCGGGAACGTGACCGTCGTGCAGCGCTGAGCCGGCCGGTGCGCCTCACCGGGCCTGCGCCTCACCGGGCCTGGGCTTCGGCGGTCCCCGGTTCGGGCACCCGGGGACCGGGCACGGCGGCGGCCCGGCCGGCGCCGGCACCGGTGCCGGGCGACACCGTGCCCGGTCGGGACGGGAGGGGGCCGGGGGCCGGCTCGGGACGACCGCCGGCGACCGGCCCGCGGCGGTCGGGGGCCGGGTCGGGGTGACCGCCGGGGAGCAACTCGGGGCGGCGACCGGCGGCCACGTCCTCCACCCAGCCGACCAGCAGGGTCACCACGCCGACCAGCAGGAAGACGAGCACCACCCGGATCGCCAGCCCCCACGGGTCGCGGGGGGACCAGCCGACCAGACCCACCAGCGGGGTGAGCGCCACCACGAAGGGCATGTGCCACAGGTAGACGGTCAGCGCCCGCCGGTTCGTGATCGTCACCAGCCGGCCGAAGATCCGGTTTCGGTCCACCCAGGCGGCGGCGGCCGGGGCGCGACCGATGACCACCAGGATGAACGCCGCCGACCACAGGGCGTTGCCCAACGGGATGTCGTTGAGGTCGTAGCCGCGCGGTCCGGGGTGGCTGAGGATCCACGCCCCGCCGGCTCCGGCCAGCAGCACCGCCACCGGCACCAGCACCCGGCCGGCCAGCCGGCGCAGCATGCCGTCGTGGTGGGCGAAGCCGAGCAGCCAGGCACCGAAGTAGAGGCCGAAGTCGCGCGGCACCGCCGAGGTGGTCGGCAGGATGCCCGCCTCGATCGCGACCAGCAGCAGGTAGGGGGCGGCCAGGGTGGGCAGCGGCGCGCGGCGGAAGAGCCACAGTGCCAGCGGGGAGGCGAGCACGAACCACAGGTAGTCCCGCAGGTACCAGATCGGGCTGAGCGCCAGCCCACCCCAGTAGTTGGCCGGTGGGTCGGTGACCGGGAACAGCCAGAGCAGCACCCGGGGGGTGAACACCAGGCCGGTGAGCAGCATGGCCGGTACGAAGACCACCGCCACCACCCAGAGCGAGGGCAGCAGGCGGCGCAGCCGACGCCGTAGCGCGGACCCGCCGGAGCGGTCGAGCGACGCCGCCATCAGCGACCCGGCCAGCGCGAACATGATCGACATGGCCGGGAAGACGAGCGTCAGCGTGGCCAGTCCGGTCACGTGGTAGACCACGACCCGGACGATGGCCAGAAAGCGGAGCAGGTCCAGATATCGGTTACGCATCAGGCTGCATCTATGTCGAGGGAGGGAATCGGTGTCCCCTACCCTGCGACCCCAGCCTGTGAAACCGCTGCTAACGGAGCTCCGGCGTGAAACTTCCCATAGTCGCCCCCGGACTCACCGCGCCGGTCAGAAGCCGAGCTTGCGCAACTGCTTCGGGTCGCGCTGCCACTCCTTGGCCACCCGGACGTGCAGGTCCAGATAGACCCGGGTGCCGAGCAGTTCCTCGATCTGCCTACGGGCGGTGGTGCCGACCTCCTTGAGCCGGCTGGCCCGGTGGCCGAGCACGATCGCCTTCTGGCTGGGCCGCTCCACGTAGACGTCGGCGTAGATCTTCGTGAGCCGGCCCTCGGGGATCATCTCCTCCACCACCACGGCGATCGAGTGCGGCAGCTCGTCGCGGACCCCCTCCAGGGCCGCCTCCCGGATCAGCTCGGCCACCAGCACCTGCTCCGGCTCGTCGGTGAGCATGTCGTCCGGGTAGAGCTGCGGCGACGGCGGCAGGTGGCCGGTCATCACGTCGACCAGGGTGTCCACCTGGTGCCCGGAGACCGCGCTGACCGGCACCACGGCGGCGAAGTCACCCAGCTCACTGACCGCGAGCAACTGCTCGGCCAGCCGCCGCTTGTCGACCAGGTCGGTCTTGGTGACCACGGCGAGGACGGTGGCCTTCAGCTCGCTCAGCTCACCGCTGATGAACCGGTCACCCCGGCCCACCGGCTCGTCCGCCGGAATGCAGAGGCCGATCACGTCGACCTCCGTCCAGGTGGTGCGCACCAGGTCGTTGAGCCGCTCGCCGAGCAGGGTACGCGGCCGGTGCAGACCCGGGGTGTCCACCAGCACCAGCTGCGAATCCGGGCGGTGCAGCACGGCCCGGATGACGTGCCGGGTGGTCTGCGGCTTGTTCGAGGTGATCGCGATCTTGGTGCCCACGATCGCGTTGGTCAGCGTCGACTTGCCGGCGTTCGGCCGCCCGACGAAACACCCGAAACCCGCCCGGTACGGCCGCTGCTCCCCGCCGGTCACTCGACCACCGTGCCGAGGACGGTCCCGTCCGGCGCCGCCACGTGGATCGGCGCGTCGGCGGCCAGGTCCCGGACCGCGGCGTGACCCGCCCCGTCCAGGGTCGACGCCTCGGTCACCACCACCGCCGCCTCCAGCCGGGTCGCCCCCGCCGCCGCCGCCGACGCCACCGCGAGCTGGAGCGCCGTGACGGTCAACGAGGGCAGCGCGACGCTCGCCGCGGCGTACGTCCGGCCGTCCTGGTCGCGGACCGCCGCGCCCTCCACGGCGGCCACCCGGGCCCGGGCGCCACGGGCCAGCACGACCAGCTTGCCGTCCTCGGCGCTCAACTCGGCCGGGTCGGACGGGGTGGGCCGGGCGGCCGGCACGGCGGGTGTCTCAGGCATCGGCGGGTTGCCTCTCCTCGGAGCTGTTCTGACTGTCACGGGAATCGGGGCCGCCGGTCGACGGCACCCGGCTGACCAGCACGCTGTCGATCCGGTTACGCCGGCCGGTGGTGCCCTCGGCGACCAGCTTCAGGCCGGCCACCTCGGCGTCGGCACCCGGGATCGGCACCCGGCCCAGGGCCTGGGCCAGCAGTCCGCCGACCGTCTCCACCTCGTCGGTGGGCAGCTCGGTGTCGAACAACTCGCCCAGGTTCTCCACCGGCAGCCGGGCGGTGACCCGGACCGCGCCGTCGGCCAGGTGCTCCACCGGCGGGCGCTCGACATCGTACTCGTCGGTGATCTCGCCGACGATCTCCTCCAGGATGTCCTCGATGGTGACCAGCCCGCCGGTGCCGCCGTACTCGTCGACGACGATGACCAGGTGGTTACGGGCGGCCTGCATCTCCGACAGCAGGTCGTCGACCGGCTTGGACTCCGGCACGAAGGTGGCCGGTCGCATCAGCTCGGCCACCGGGGTCTGGTGGGCCCGCAGGTCGCCACCGCGGGTACGCCGGATGAGATCCTTGAGGTAGAGCACGCCGAGCACGTCGTCGACGCTCTCGCCGATCACCGGGATGCGGGAGAAGCCGGAACGCAGGAAGAGCGCCAGCGCCTGGGAGAGCGTCTTGCCCTCCTCGATCCACACCATCTCGGTACGCGGCACCATCACCTCGCGGGCGATGGTGTCCCCGAGCGCGAAGACCGAGTGGATCATCTGCCGCTCGCCGTGCTCCACGACGCCCCGCTGCTCGGCGAGGTCGACCAGCTCGCGCAGCTCCACCTGGGTGGCGAACGGCCCCTCCCGGAAACCACGCCCCGGGGTGACCGCGTTGCCGATCAGGATCAGCAGCGAGGCCAGCGGGTTCAACGCCCGACCCAGCCAGCGGACCAGCGGCGCCACCGCCCGGCCCACCGCGTACGCGTGCTGCCGGCCCAGGGTGCGCGGGGCCACCCCGACCACCACGAAGCTGACCACGGTCATCGCCCCGGCGGTCACCAGCGCGGCCCGCCAGCCGGCACCGAAGCTGTCCACCGCCACCAGGGCGACCAGGGTGGTGGCGGTCAGCTCGGCGAGCAGCCGGAGCAGCAGCAGCAGATTGAGGTGGCGGACCACGTCACCGGCGACGGCCTGGAGGGTACGCGCCCCGCGCGCCCCGTCCCGGGCCAGCTCGGCGGCACGGGCCGGGGAGACCGCGGCCAACGCGGCCTCGGTCATCGCGATCAGGCCGGCGAGCACCACCAGCCCGGCCGCGAAGAAGATCAGCTGAAGATCGGGAAGGCCGGCGGTCGGGCCGGCCGCGACTATGTCCATCACCGGGACCGGGTCGACCGCCAGCTGGCCAGCAGCCTGGCCTGGAGGGCGAACATCTCCCGCTCCTCCTCCGGCTCGGCATGGTCGTAGCCGAGCAGGTGCAACACGCCGTGCACGGTGAGCAGGTGCAACTCGTCGGCGGCGGGATGCCCGGCGGTGGCCGCCTGCTTGGCCGCCACCTCCGGGCAGAGCACGATGTCGCCGAGCAGGGCCGGCTCACCGCCGGCCGTGGCGCTCTCCCCCGGGCCGTGGTCGACACTGCCCTCGTCCATGGGGAAGGCGAGCACGTCGGTGGGACCGTCGCCGCCCATCCAACGATGGTTCAGCTCGGTCATGTAACCGATGTCGACCAGCAGCACGGACAGCTCGGCGAGCGGGTTGACCCCCATCTCGTCGAGGGCGTGCCGGGCCACGGCGAGCACCGCGTCGGTGTCGACCTCGGCACCGGACTCGTTGGCGATCTCGATGGACACTGTCTTCCTCTGCTCGGTTAGCGGCGCCGGCCGGCCCGGCCGCCCTGGGCGGTCCGCCCCGGCACGGCGTGCACGCCCTGCGCCTGCTGGTTCTCCCGCTCGTCCCAGCGGGCGTACGCGTCGACGATCTCCCCGACCAGCCGGTGCCGCACCACGTCCGAGCTGGAGAGCTGGGCGAAGTGCACGTCCTCGACATTTGCCAGGATCTCCCGGACCACCCGCAGCCCGCTGGCCGTCCCACCGGGAAGGTCCACCTGGGTGACGTCACCCGTCACCACGATCTTGGAACCGAAGCCGAGCCGGGTGAGGAACATCTTCATCTGCTCGGGCGTGGTGTTCTGCGCCTCGTCCAGGATGATGAACGCGTCATTCAACGTCCTACCCCGCATGTACGCCAGCGGCGCCACCTCGATGGTGCCGGCGGCCATCAGCTTCGGGATGGAATCCGGGTCGAGCATGTCGTGCAGCGCGTCGTAGAGCGGGCGCAGGTAGGGGTCGATCTTCTCGTTCAGGGTGCCCGGCAGGAAGCCCAGCCGCTCGCCCGCCTCGACCGCCGGGCGGGTCAGGATGATCCGGCTGACCTGCTTGGCCTGGAGCGCCTGGACGGCCTTCGCCATCGCCAGGTAGGTCTTGCCGGTGCCGGCCGGGCCGATGCCGAACACGATCGTGTTGGCGTCGATCGAGTCGACGTAGGTCTTCTGGCCCAGCGTCTTGGGACGGATGGTGCGCCCGCGCCGGGAGAGGATGTTGAGGGTGAGCACCTCGGCGGGCCGCTCGGTGCCGCCCTGTTCGAGCATGCCGACGGTACGCCGGACAGCGTCAGTGGTCAGGGTCTCGCCCTTCTCGATCAGTTCGAGCAGCTCGCCGAAGAGCCGCTCCGCGAGCGCGTTGTCCGCGGGCGCACCGGTGATGGTGATCTCGTTGCCCCGGACGTGCACGTCACTGGTGACCGAACGTTCGACGAGTCGGAGGATCTCGTCGCCCGCGCCGAGCAGGTTGACCATGATCTTGGCGTCAGGGACCGTGATCCTGGTCTGCACCCGGGGCGGGCCGGGAGGTGGAGTGCCGGTCATAGATCGGGCCGTGGGGCCCTGCGCCACCTGCTTCCATCTCGCGCCGAGCCCTACTGGCACGGCGTGCGGACGATACCCCCATCGTATCCGCTCCGCACCGGCGGCACCGTGTCCATTTCCCCGCCCCGCCTCCCCTGCCGGCCTCCCGGCCCGGCCCGCCCGTCAGACCCGGAAGTCGTACCGGTCGAAGGTCTCCTGACGGCGGGTGAAACGGTAGGTCGCCCAGTGCATCCCGACCACCGTCCCGTCGACGTCCCGGGTGAGCCGCAGCAGCTCACCGACCTCCCGCCCGGAGACGGTCCGGAACACGTCCGGGGAGCCCGGCACCGGCGCGAAGACCGCTGGCGGCCTCCCCGCCGGGTCGTCCGCCCCCCGTGCCCGCAACGCCCCGTCGTGCCAGGAGAAGACGTACTCGAAGCCCTCGCCCCACCAGCGACCGAGCAACCCGCGCAACGGTCCGGGCGCACCCGGACCGGGACGCCACGCGACGATGTCCGCCGGATCGTGCTCGGCGGCGGCGGCCAGCAGCCGGTGCGGCAACTCCAACGCCTCGGTGGCGGTACCCGAAGAGGCGAGCACCGCGCAGCCCATCGCGCCCGCCGTACCGTCACCGCCACGCCGGCCGTAGACCCCGGCCAGGAACCCGGGCATCGCCCCGTCGTGTCCCACGTGCACCACCCGCTCCGGGTACGGCACCAGGATCAGTCCCAGCCCGAAGCCCGCCGACCAGGCGGTCTCGTCGACGGTGGTCGCCGGCCAACGCATCTCGTCCAGGGTGGTCGCGGCGAGCACCGCCCCGGTCGGGTCGAGCGCCGCCGGGTCGGCCAGGAACGCCGCCCACCGGGCCATGTCCGGCGCGGTGCTCCACAGCTGGGCGGCCGGACCGACCGCCCCGAAGTCGGTCGGCGGCTCCGGATGCGCCTCGTCGGAATACGCGTCCACCAGGAAGCCGGTCGCCGCCGACGGCCCCGGGTCGACCGAGGTGTCGGCCAGCCCCAGCGGGGTGAGCACCCGGTCGGCCAGCACCTCGGCCCAGGTCCCGCCGCGCAGCACGCCGACCAGCCGGCCGAGCAACGCCATACCCAGGTTGGAATAGTGGTAGCGGCGGCCGACGGGCAGCACCCGCTCGACCCGGGCCAGGTCGGCGACCAGCTCGTCCACCCGCGGCGCACGCAACGTGTCCCAGACGTCGCCGTACGGCTCGCGTTGCAGCCCGGCGGTGTGCGACAGCAGCCGGCGGACCGTCAGGTCGCCGTGCGCCGGTAGCTCCAGGTGTCGGCTCAGCGGGTCGTCCAGGTCGAGCAGGCCGGCGTCCCGGCACTGCATCACCAGCACCGACGTGAAGGTCTTGGTGACCGAGCCGATCCGGAACCGGGTCGCCGGGCCGAGCGCGGCATCGGCGCCGGTGGCGGTGGCGGTGGCGACGCTGGTGCCGGTGGCGGCGCTGGTGGCGGTGGCGGCGACGCCGGTGGCGGCGCTGGTGGCGGCGCTGGTGGCGGCGACGCCGGTGCCGGTGCCGCCGACCTGGTAGGTCCAGAGCGGACGGTCGGCCCGGTGCAGGGCCACCGACAGGGCGGGCACCCGGGCCTGCGCCTGGACCCGCTGCACCATCCGCGCCAGCCGCCGGTCCACACCCGGCCCGTCGACCTCCGTCCCGGCGGTCACCCCGGAGCCCGGACCGCCGGCCGTCACCTGCCCCGACCCTCGACCGTCGCCTGCCCCGGCGTGGTGGGCGGCAGGTGCCCCGGCGTGGTGGGCGTCACGTCAGGTCCCGGGCCAACATCGGGCCGAGCGGGGCACCGCCGAGCAGGTGGGCGTGCACGTGGAAGACCTCCTGGCCGCCGTACCGGCCGGTGTTGAACATCAGTCGGAAGCCGTCGCCGGTCAGCCCCTCGTCCTCGGCCACCGCAGCGGCCGTGGCCAGCAGCTCGCCGGCCAGCCCCGGGTCACCCTGGGCGAGCGTCGCCACGTCGGCGTAGTGCTCCTTGGGGATGATCAACACGTGCACCGGCGCCTTCGGGCCGATGTCGCGGAAGGCGAGGGTGGTGCCGGTCTCCCGGACGACGGTGGCCGGAATCTCTCCGGCGACGATGCGGCAGAACAGACAGTCGTCTCCCATCCACCCAGTCTAGAGACCACCCTCACTCCCCCCGTCCCTGCGGCCCCACCCCACCTGACGGGATCACCAGCGGGAGAGGCGGGTGGCCAGGACGCTGAGGGCGGCTACGCCGGCGGTGGAGGTGCGCAGCACGGTCGGGCCGAGGCGCACCTGCCGGGCACCGGCCCCGGTGAAGGTGGTCAGCTCGGTCGGGGCGACTCCGCCTTCCGGGCCGACCACCAGGACGATCTCGCCGGTGGCCGGCAACTCGACCGTGGTGAGCCGTTCCTCGGCCTCTTCGTGCAGCACGAACGCCGCCGCCGCTCCGGCGATCCGTCGGGCCACCGCGGCGGTCGACTCGTCCGGTGCCCCGGCGACCACCGGCAGCCGCGCCCGGCGGGCCTGCTTGGTCGCCTCCCGGGCCGTGGCCACCCACTTCGCCCGTGCCCGTACGCCCCGGTCGCCGCGCCACTGCACCACCGAGCGGGAGGCCGACCAGGGCACGATCTCGTCCACCCCCACCTCGGTCATCGCCTGCACCGCCAGTTCACCCCGGTCGCCCTTGGCGATGCCCTGCACCACGACCAGCCGGGGGACGTCCGCGTCGACGTGGCCCCGGGAGGTGACGGCAAGGTCGAGGGTGCCCCGGCCGACGGCGGTGACCACGGCAGCCACGGTGCCACCCCGACCGTCGGCGAGCAGCAGTTCCTCGCCGACGTGCACCCGCTGCACGGTGGCGGCGTGGTGCCCTTCGGGGCCGTCCAGGGTGAACCGGTCGGCGGTGGGCAGCGACTCGACCAGGAACAGCGACGCGGACACGACGGTCAGGCGTGACCGTTGAAGGCGTCGCGCATCCGGGAGAAGAAGCCGCCCTGCTTGCTCAGCTCGGCGACCTCCTCGCCCCGGGTCTTGGCGAAGTCCCGCAGCATCTTCTCCTGGTCGGCGTCGAGCTTGGTGGGGGTACGCACGTCGAGGTGGACGTAGAGGTCCCCCCGGCCGGTGCCGCGCAGGTGCGGTACGCCCCGGGCGCGCAACCGCAGCGTGCTGCCGGGCTGGGTGCCGGCCTTGACGTCGACGGTCTCCTCGCTGTCCAGCGTCTTGATGGTGAGCCGGGTGCCCAGCGCGGCGGCGGTCATCGGGACGGTGACCCGGCAGTGCAGGTCGTCGCCCTTGCGGGAGTAGACGTCGTGCGGGCGCTCGTGGATCTCGACGTAGAGGTCACCGGCGGTGCCGCCGCCCGGGCCGACCTCGCCCTGCTGGGCCAGCCGGATCCGCATGCCGTCCTCGACCCCGGCCGGGATCTTGACGGTCAGCGAGCGGCGGGTCCGCACCCGGCCGTCGCCCGCGCAGGTGGGGCAGGGGTGCGGGATGGTGGTGCCGTAGCCCTGGCAGACGGTGCACGGTCGGGCCGAGACCACCTGCCCGAGGAAGGTGCGCTGCACCGACTGCACCTCGCCCCGGCCACCGCACGCCTCGCAGGTCGCCAGGTGGGTGCCGGCCGCGGTGCCCGCCCCGGAGCAGGTGGTGCAGAGCACGGCGGTGTCGACGGTGATCGGGGCCTCGACACCGAAGGCGGTCTCGTGCAGGTCCAGTTCCAGCCGCAGGATCGCGTCGGCGCCCGGCCGGGTACGCGGGCGCGGACCACGCGCGCCGCCGGCCGCGCCACCAAAGAAGGCGTCCATGATGTCCTGGAAGCCGACGAACGGTCCCGCCCCGCCGGGGCCACCCGGGCCGCCCGCGCCCCCGCCGCCCGGGGCTAGCGGGTCGCCGCCCAGGTCGACGATCTGCCGCTTCCGGTCGTCCGAGAGGACCTCGTACGCGGCGTTGATGTCCTTGAACTTCTCCTGTGCCTCCGGGTCCGGATTCACGTCCGGGTGGAACTGCCGCGCCAGCTTGCGGTAGGCGCGCTTGATCTCGTCGTCGGAGGCTTCCCGGCTCACGCCGAGAATGCCGTAGTAGTCCCTGGCCACTGCGTTCCGTGTCCTCATGTTCGTCTCGCGTTGCGCCGGTCGGCGGCCGGAGCCGGCCGTCGGCCCTGACTGGTCAGTTCTGGGCCAGCAGCTCGCCCACGTAGCGTGCCACGGCACGCACCGTGGCGATGGTGCCGGGGTAGTCCATCCGGGTCGGGCCGAGCACGCCCAGCCCACCGACGATGGTGCTGCCCGGGCCGTATCCGGTGCTGACCACCGAGGCGGCGCGGAGGTTGTCCACCTCGTTCTCGTCGCCGATCAGTACCCGGGTGGTGCTCGGTTCCGCCTCGCCGATCAGCTTGAGCAGTACGACCTCCTCTTCGAGCGCCTCCAGGATGGGTCGCAGCGAGCCCTGAAAGTCGAGCAGGCCACCCCGGGTGAGGTTGGCGGTGCCGGCCAGCGCGAGCCGCTCCTCGGTGCGCTCCACCAGCGTTTCCAGCAGCACGGTGGACAGGGTGGTCATCGCGCCGCGCAGGTGCGGCGCGCTCTCGTCGACCAGTGCCTGCACCAGCGGCGGAGTGTCGGACAACCGACACCCGACCAGTTTCTCGTTGACCAGCCGGCGCAGGTCGAGAACGTCGTCGGCCGGCACCGGCGCGGCCAGCTCGACCAGCCGCTGCTCGACCCGTCCGGTGTCGGCGATCATGACCAGCATCAGCCGGGTGGTGGAGATCGGCACCAGTTCCAGGTGGCGCACCGACGAGCGGGCCAGCGACGGGTACTGCACCACGGCGACCTGCCGGGTGAGCTGCGCCAGCAGGCGTACCGTGCGGTGCACCACGTCGTCCAGGTCGACCGCGCCGACCAGGAAGCGCTCGATGGCCCGGCGCTCGGCCGGGCTGAGCGGCTTGACCCGGGAGAGCCGGTCGACGAAGAGGCGGTAGCCGCGGTCGGTGGGCACCCGACCGGCGCTGGTGTGCGGCTGCCGGATGTAGCCCTCCTCCTCCAGCACCGCCATGTCGTTGCGGACGGTCGCCGGGGAGACCCCGAGCTGGTGCCGCTCGACCAGCGTCTTGCTGCCGACGGGCTCCTGCGTGGCGACGTAGTCCTCGACGATCGCCCGCAACACGGCCAGTTTGCGGTCGTCGAGACCCATCTCCCACCTCCTGGTGCACGTCGACCGGGGCAGCCGCTGCCCCGGCAACCGCTCTGGCACTCGACTGTAGCGAGTGCCAGTCTACGTCGGCAGTACCGCCGCCGTGATGATCAACGACGGACCGTCGGTGCGGTCGACCCCGACGGGCGGCCGGAGCGGTCGCTGACCGAACGTCGAGGCCAACGTCACCAGTGTCGCTCTGGTGCGCCCTTGCCGGCAGCCCCTACCGTGACGGCATGACTGAACCACCTCGCCCGCCCGGGTCGGGGGACGGCTTCCCGCCGGACCCGACCGCTGGCCAGGGCTCGCCATACGAGCCACCCACCGCACCACTGTCCGGTGCCCCGGGGTCGGGCGGCTATCCCCCACCCGGGGGGTATCCGCCACCCCCCGGTGACCAGCCGCCGTCGGGCGGTTACGGTCCGCCGGCCGGCTACCCCCCGGCGGGTGGCGGATATCCGACCGGCGGCGCGTACGGCGCACCGACCGGCGGTTACGCCAACAGCGAGGACAAGACCTGGGCGCTGGTCGCGCACTTCGGCGGGGCCGCCGGCGCGCTGATCAGCTTCGGCCCGCTCGGCTTCGTCGCCCCGCTGATCGCCTACCTGGTACGCGGACAGCAGTCGCCGGCCGTCCGGGCGCAGGCCCTGGCCGCGCTGAACTTCCAGATCCTCTGGTCGATCATCGCGTTCGTGCTGCTCTTCGTGAGCTGGTGCCTGCTCTTCCTGCCCAGCATCGCGGTCGTGGTGATCCAGATCCTGTTCGGGATCATCGCCGGCATGAAGGCGAACGAGGGTCAGGCCTACCGCTACCCGATGTCCGCCAGCTTCATCAAGTGAGCCCCGGCCGGCCGCTCCCCCGGCCGGTCGGGCACCGCCGCCGGCCCCGGCGTACCCCGGCAGGGTGCGCGGCGGGCCGGCGGAACCGCGCTCAGGGCAGCAGGTCGCGGACCACCGCGTCGGCCAGCAGCCGGCCGCGCAGGGTGAGCACCGCCCGCCCCCGGGGGTAGGCCGCCGGGTCCAGCAGCCCGGCGGCGAGCGCCCGGTCGGCACCGGCACGGCCGGCGTCGTCGAGCGCGGCCAACGGCAGGCCGGACGCGAGCCGCAGCCGCAGCATCACGTCCTCCATGTGCGTCTCGTCCGACGTGAGCACCTCGCGGGCCAGGCCGGGTGAGTGGCCGGCGGCGAGCCGTTGCGCGTACGTCGTGGGGTGCTTGACGTTCCACCAGCGCACCCCGCCGACGTGGCTGTGCGCCCCCGGGCCGAGGCCCCACCAGTCGGCGCCGGTCCAGTAGAGCAGGTTGTGCCGGCACCGGGCCGCCTCGGTGCGTGCCCAGTTGGACACCTCGTACCAGGAGAAGCCGGCGGCGTCGAGGGCGGCCTCCGCGGCCAGGTAACGGTCCGCCGCCACGTCGTCGGAGGGGTACGGCAGCTCACCGCGCCGCATCCGGGCGGCCAGCCGGGTGCCGTCCTCCACGATCAGGGCGTACGCGCTGACGTGGTCGGCCCCGGCGGCGACCACCTGGTCGAGTGAGGCGGCGAAGTCCTCGGCGCGCTCCCCCGGCGTACCGTAGATCAGATCCAGGTTGACGTGGTCGAACCCGGCGTCGCGGGCCTCCCGGGCGGCCTCGGCGGCCCGCCCGGGGCGGTGGGTGCGGTCGAGGACCGCCAGCACCCCGGCGGCGGCGGACTGCATGCCGAGCGAGATCCGGGTGTAGCCGGCGGCCCGCAGGGTCTTCAGCGACCCGGGGGTGACCGACTCGGGGTTGGCCTCGGTGGTCACCTCGGCGTCGGCGGCCAGCCCCCAGGTGCGGTCGATGCCGTCGAGCAGCCGGGCCAGGTCGTCGGCGGGCAGCAGGGTCGGGGTGCCGCCCCCGACGAAGACCGTGTCGACCCGGGGCGGCGGGGTGTCGCCGAGCACCCGGGCGGCGAGCGCCAGCTCGGCCAGCACCGTGTCGGCGTACGACTCCCGGCTGACGCCCCCGCCCAGCTCGGCGGCGGTGTAGGTGTTGAAGTCGCAGTAGCCGCAGCGGCTGGCGCAGAACGGCACGTGCAGGTACACGCCGAAACCGCGCTCACCGACGGCACGCAGCGCGGTGCCGGGCAGCGCGCCGTCGACGGGAACGGTCTCACCATCTGGAAGGACGCCGGGCATGGCCACTAGTGTGCCCGGCATGACCTCTCCCGACCGACTCGTGCGGGTCGCCACGGCCCGTGGGGTGACCACCCTCACCCTGGACAGCCCGCACAACCGCAACGCGCTGTCCACCCCGCTGATGACCGGGCTGCTGGCCGGGATCGCCGAGGCGGTCGCCGACGACGCGGTCCGGGTGATCGTGCTGGACCACACCGGCCCGGTCTTCTGCTCCGGGGCCGACCTGAAGGAGACGGCGGCGGCGTACGCCAGCGGGTCGGTGCCGGCCGGGATGCTCGGTGACGTGCTGGTGGCGGTCCGGGAGTGCCCGAAGCCGGTGCTGGCGAAGGTGGCCGGGCCGGCGCGGGCCGGCGGGCTGGGCCTCATCGCGGCGGCCGACCTGGCGGTCTGCGCGGCTGAGGCGACGTTCGCCTTCACCGAGGTGCGGATCGGGGTGATCCCGGCGGTGATCTCGGCGACCGTGCTGCCCCGGCTGCACCCCCGGGCCGCCGCCGAGCTCTACCTGACCGGCGACACCTTCGACGGCCGGCGGGCCGCCGAGGTGGGCCTGGTGACCGCCGCCGTGCCGGCCGACGAGCTGGACGCGGCGGTGGCCCGGTACTGCGCCTCGCTGGTCCGGGGGGCGCCGGGGGCGCTGGCCGGGACGAAGGAGCTGCTGCGCCGCCCGGCGGCCACCGACCTGCGCGCGGAGATCGCCGACCTGTCCGCCCGGTCCACCGGTTACTTCCTGTCGGCCGAGGGCCGGGAGGGCGTGGAGGCGTTCCGGCAGAAGCGGGATGCCGCCTGGGTTCCCCGGGATTGACCTGGTTTCTTCCGGTTCCGCGCGGGAACGTGAACCGGTCGACCGACCCGGGAGCGCGACGCGGCGACGTACGCTAGGCGAACGCCGAAACAGGAGGTGCGGGTGCGGACACGGACATTCGTGGCAGCCGGTGTCGTGGTGGCGCTGTTCGCCATCGTCGGAGGCTGGGGAGTCCGACAGCTCGACGGGGAGCTGCGGCTTCCCCTCGCGGGCCGCAGCTGCACCGTCCAGGCCGACGGCACCGTCCGGTTGGACGCCGAACAGATGGCCAACGCGGCCACCATCGCCGCGATCGGCATGCAGCGGCAGATGCCCGAGCAGGCCGTGGTGGTCGCCCTGGCCACCGCGTACCAGGAGTCGGGGCTGCGCAACCTGGCCCACGGTGACCGGGACTCGCTCGGCCTGTTCCAGCAGCGCCCCAGCCAGGGCTGGGGCACCCCGGACCAGATCCGCGACGAACGGTACGCGGCGAAACGGTTCTACCAGGCGTTGAAGAAGGTCCGTGGCTGGGAACGGATGGAGGTCACCGACGCCGCCCAGGCGGTGCAGCGGTCGGCGTACCCCCGGGCGTACCAGAAGTGGGCGGACGAGTCCCAGGTGCTGACCCGGGCCCTGCTCGGCGAGGCGACCGGCGCGGTGGCCTGCACGGTCGGGCGTACCCCGGTGATGCGCGGGCAGGCGGCGGCGGCCGAGCTGACCCGCGGCCTGACCCTGGACTGGGGGTTGCTTGACGCCGGTGTGGTGGCCGAGCTGACCGACGTGACGGTGCCCGCGACGGACGCCCGCGACGGCTGGCGGTACGCGCACTGGCTGGTCTCGCACGCCCCCGACCACGGGGTGAAGCGGGTCCGCTTCGACGGTCTGGAGTGGAGTGCGGACAACGGCCGGTGGGTGAAGGTGTCCGACGACCGGCCCACCGGGGCCCGGGTGCTGGCCGAGGTCTTCGCCGACCGGGCCTGAACGCGGTGGCGGGCCTGAGCGCGGTGGCGGGCCTGAACGCGGTGGCGGCCTGAGCGCGGTGGCGTCAGCCGCCGACCTGCAACCGGCGGCGGACCTTGGCCATCGTCGGCTCGGGCAGTTCGTCCACGGTGAGCAGTCGGGGCAGCAGTTCCGGCTCCAGGCTCATCGCCCGGAACACCTCGCCGACGGTCACCCCGTGCGCCGGCCGGTCCACCACCTCCACCGGATCCCCGGCCTCGAGGGCGCCCGCCCGCAGCACCCGCAGGTAGGCCCCCGGCCTGCCCTCGACGGTGAACCGCCTGATCAGGTCGGGCACGCCCCAGAAGCCGACGAACGTGGTGCACGGGGTACGCGGCTTGGTGACCTGGAGCAGCGTCGAGCCGACCGCCCAGCGTTCGCCGATCACCGCGCCGGTGACGTCCACCGCCCAGGTGGTCAGGTTCTCCCCGAACCCACCCGGGCGGACGTCCCGGCCCAGCTCGGCCGCCCACCACTGCGCGTCCTCCTGCGCGTAGGCGTAGACCGCCTGGTCGGGGCCGCCGTGATGGGCGCGTTCGCCGATGAAGTCGCCGGCCACCCCGTCGGTGTGCACGGTCACCGGCCCGTCGACCGGCCGCTTGTCGATGCCGCTGCGCCCGCTCGCGGCGCCCGCCCACTGTGCCTCGGTCACCACGCCGAGGTTCACCGTCACCACCCTGCCCGTCATGATCTCAGCCTACGGCCCCCGGTGGTCGGCTGCCGTGCGCCTCAGCCCTTGACGGCGCCGGCCACCAGGCCGGTGACCATCCGTCGCTGGACCAGCAGGAAGAACACGATCACCGGCAGGGTGAACAGGGTGGAGGCCGCCATCACCGACCCCCAGGCGGTGTCGTCCCGGCCGAAGAAGAACGTCATCGCCACCGGCAGGGTGTACCGGCTCTGGTCGTTGACGAAGGTCAGCGCGAAGATCAGCTCGTTCCAGGCGGTGATGAAGGAGAAGATGCTGGTCGCCACCAGTCCGGGCGCGACCAGCGGGAAAAGGACCTTCCGGAAGATCTGCGACCGGCTCGCCCCGTCGATCGCGGCGGCCTCCTCCAGTTCCTTCGGCACCGCCGCGACGAAACCGCGCAGCATCCACACCGCGAACGGCAGCGAGAACCCCAGGTAGGTCAGGACCAGGCTGGGCAGGGTGTTGTAGAGGCCGAGCCGCTGGATCATCAGGAACAGCGGGATGACCAGCGCCTCCAGCGGGATCATCTGGACCACCAGCAGCATGATCAGGAAGGTGGTCCGCAGCCGGAACCGGAACCGGCCCACCGCCGTCGCGGCCAGCAGCGCGACCAGGCCACTGAGGACGACCGTGCTCACCGCCACCAGCACGCTGTTGCCGAAGAAGTCGGCGAAGCCCACCCCCGGGATCAGGTTGCCGGTGAGGATCTCCCGGTAGTGCTCCAGGGTGGGGTGCGCCGGCACCGGTCGGGGGGTGGCCGAGAAGATCTCCCGGTTCGGCTTCAGCGAGGTGGCGACCATCCAGTAGACCGGGAACGCGGCGAAGAGCGCCACCAGCAGGCCGGCGCCGTTGAGGGCGACCTTCTTCACGACCCGTCCTCCTGCCTGAGCACCATCCGGACGTACAGGCCGGTCACCAGCAGCAGGATCAGGGTGAGGATGACCGCGATGGCCGAACCCACGCCGTACCTGGGCGGCGGCGAGAACGCCTCGGCGTACGAGTAGAGCGAGAGCATGAACGTCGGCCGGTCCTGGGTGCCGCCGGCCAGCACGAACTGCTGGGTGAAGACCTTGAAGTCCCAGATCGTGGAGAGCACCACCAGGATGCCGAAGACCGGTCGCAGCAACGGGAAGGTGATCTTCCAGAACACGGTCCACGGCCCGGCCCCGTCGACCCGGGCCGCCTCGTGCAGTTCCTCCGGCACGCTCTTGAGCCCGGCGAGCACGCTCACCGCGATGAACGGGAAGGAGTGCCAGACCACCACCAGGGTGAGGATCGCGAAGAACAGCAGCGGCGCGTTGAACCAGCCGTAGCCGGACCAGTCGGTGCGCCCGAAGAGCGCCTGCGACAGCCCGTCGGGCAGCGCGTTGAACGCCCAGGTGACCAGCCCGGAGGTGTCATCGAAGATCCACTTCCAGACGATCGTGCCGGTCAGCGCCGGGGTGGCCCAGGCCAGCATCACGCAACCGGCCACGAAGGTGGCCATCCGGCGGCCGAGCCGGTGCAGCAGCAACCCGACCAGGGTGCCCAGCACCATCGTCAGGAGCACGTTCGCCGCCGCGAAGAGCACCGTGTTGCGCAGCACCGTACGGAAGAACGGGTCACCGAGGATCTGGGCGTAGTTGGCCCACCCCACGAACGGCCACTCCCGGTCGCCGCGCAACTGCCGGACGTTGTCCAGCTTGAAGAACGACATCGCCACCACCTGGCCGAGCGGCCACAGCAGCAGCACCCCGACCACCACCAGGCAGGGCAGCAGGAGCAGGTACGGCAGGCGGTCCACCCGGGGCCGCCGCCGCGCGGGGGTCTCCCGCGCGGCGTCCGTCCGGCTGCGCTCGGTCAGGGTGCTCACTTGGCGTTGAGGATGCTTTCCATCTCGGCGGCGGCGTCGGCGGTGGCCTGCTCGACCGACTTCTGCCCCTTGATGACCGAGCTGTTCATCGCCTGGGTGACCGTCCTGGTCCGGCTGACCTCCACCCACTTCGGGGTCAGCGGGGTCACCCGGGTGCGCTGCATGGTGCTGGCGAACGCCGCCATCAGCTTGTCGTCGGCGTAGTTCCCGCCCCGCACCAGGTCGGCGTAGACCGGGAAGAACCCCAGGCTGCTGGCAAAGGCCTGGGCGTTCTTCTTGTTCAGCAGCACGGTGAGGTAGTCCCAGGCCAGGTCCTGCCGCTTGCTGTCCTGCCAGAGGGCGAGGTCGGAGCCGCCGGCGAAGGCCGGGGCGGGCTCACCGTCCGGGCCGGGGATCGGGAACGTGCCCCAGACCTTCTCGATCTCGGGGTTGTCCTTCTTGATCGCGCCGGCCTGCCAGCTTCCGGCGAAGGCCATCGCCGCCTTGCCGGTGGCGAACTGGGTCCGGGCGTCGATCTCGTTCCAGCCGGCGGCGGCGGGCGGGGCGACCTTGTGCACGGTCACCAGGTCGGTCCAGAACTTCACCGCCCGCTGCGCCTGCGGGCTGGTGTAACCGGACTTCCAGGTGCCGCCCTGGTCGGTGGCGATCTCGCCGCCGGCACCCCAGAGGAAGGAGTAGAACGGCAGCTCGGAGTTGCCGGGCAGGGCGATGCCGTAGGTACCGGGCTTCCTGGCCTGCACCGCCTTGGCGACCGAGACCAGCTCGTCCCAGGTCTTCGGTGGCTGCACGCCGGCCTCGGCGAACCAGTCGGTGCGGTAGTAGACGGCGCGCACGCCGGCGTACCAGGGGACGCCGTACTGCTTGCCGTCGAGCTGGGCGTTGCGTACCAGGTCCGGCAGGACGTCCCTGCCCTCGGCCCAGCCGCCGAAGCGGCCGGAGACGTCGGCGAGCGCCTCCTGGGCCGCCCAGCCCTGGGTCTCGGTGTTGCCCAGCTCGGTGACGTCCGGGCCGTCGCCGCCGGCGAGCGCCGCCTGGAACTTCTTCGGCGCTTCCAGCCAGGGGACGTACTGGACCACCACGTCGGTGTCGGGGTGCCGCTGCCGGAACTCGGTCTCCACGTCGTCGAGGAACGACGTCTGGGCGGCGCTGCCCTCGCCCATCATCCAGACCGTCAGCTTGCTGTCGTCGGCGGCCTCGTCGTCGCCGGAACCACCGCAACCGGCGAGCACCATCGCGGCCGAGGCCACGACGGCGGTGACCGGAGCCAGCCGTTTCCACCTGTTCACGCCACTTCTCCCTCGCACCGTCCGGCACTAACCTTCTCAGCCGCACCCTAGTAGGAAAATTTCCTTTACGACAGGGGGTGGTGCCCGTCCGGCTACGGACCGTTGCCGGCCGCCGCTGACGCCCGCCGGGAGCGTCCGGCGAGGCGACGGTATCGCAGCCGGGGGTCGCTCAGGCAGCCCCGCCAGAGCCGGTCGGACCCGGCAGCCGGACGCGGACGAGCGGATGCCCGCCCCCGGTCCGGGGGCGGGCATCCGATGGGTGGTACGTGTCGGCCGGTCGGCGACCGGCGGGCGGGTCAGCGGTGGCTGACGCCGCGACGGCGACCCACGCCGGCCACCAGGGCCACGGCGATGGCGGCGAGGACGACCTGCACCAGCAGCTCGGCCCAGTCGATCCCGGCGGTGACGGTCGCGATGCCCATCGCCCGCGCCAGCACGGTGCCCAGCAGCGCGGCACCGACACCGATCAGCAGGTGCATCCAGATCGGCATGTTCTGCCGGCCCGGCACGACCAGGCGGCCCAGCGCGCCGACGATGAGGCCGACGACGAGCGCGGTGATGATGCCCCAGACGGTGAACTCCACGACCGTCCTCCTTCTCTCGATATGTCATTCGGTGAGTTGTTGGTGCTGTGGTGATCGTTAGGTTCCCGAAGCGGAGAATTTCCAAACCGGCTCGGATAACGATCCGGTCGAGATCGTCGGGCGCCCCCCGACATCCGGCCGGCATCCGGGCGCAGACGCGGGCGGGCGCCCGACCCCGGAGGGTGCGGGCGCCCGCCGAACGGATGCGGTACGGCTGGTCAGCGGTGGCTGACGCCGCGACGGCGACCGACGCCGGCCACCAGGGCCACGGCGATGGCGGCGAGGACGACCTGCACCAGCAGCTCGGTCCAGTCGATGCCGGCGGTCTCCGTGGCGATGCCCATGGCGCGGGCCAGCACGGTGCCCAGCAGGGCGGCGCCCACACCGATCAGCATGTGCAGCCAGATCGGCATGTTCTGGCGGCCCGGCACGACCAGACGGCCCAGAGCGCCGACGATGAGACCAACAACGAGCGCGGTGATGATGCCCCAGACGGTGAACTCCACGGTCGCCCTCCTCCTGAAGATTGAGTCACACGGTGTGTGTGGTTCCTGTCGTGACAGCTAGGTTCCCGACCCGTCGGAAAACCAAACCGACTCACCACCACACATGTCGCCGCACGTCGATCCGACACCGCTGCGTCGGTTCGCCGCGGATCGATGTCCGCGCAGCTCAGGAGGCTCACACCGGGCCGTACGGCAGCGGTACGGCGGGCGGCGAAATTCGTCCGTACGACCGCCTGCCGGGCCGGCCCGACGGCTGCTTCCTGCCGGGCCGGCTCCGCGGCTACTTCTTGCCGGCCGGCTTGGCGTCGCCGGAGTCCGAGGAGAGCGCGGCGATGAAGGCCTCCTGGGGCACCTCCACCCGGCCCACCATCTTCATCCGCTTCTTGCCCTCCTTCTGCTTCTCCAGCAGCTTGCGCTTACGGCTGATGTCACCGCCGTAGCACTTGGCGAGCACGTCCTTACGGATGGCGCGGATGGTCTCCCGGGCGATCACCCGGCTGCCGATCGCCGCCTGGATCGGCACCTCGAACTGCTGGCGCGGGATCAGGTTGCGCAGCTTGGCCGCGATGGTCGTGCCGTAGGTGTACGCCTTCTCCTTGTGCACGATCGCGCTGAACGCGTCCACCGGCTCGCCGTGCAGCAGGATGTCCACCTTGACCAGGTCGGACGCCTGCTCGCCGGAGGGCTCGTAGTCCAGCGAGGCGTAGCCCTTGGTACGGCTCTTGAGCTGGTCGAAGAAGTCGAAGATGATCTCGGCGAGCGGAAGGGTGTAGCGCAGCTCCACCCGGTCGGCGGAGAGGTAGTCCATCCCGAGCAGGCTGCCCCGCCGGCCCTGGCACAGCTCCATCACCGCGCCGACGTAGTCGTTCGGGGTGAGCACGGTGGCCCGGACGACCGGCTCGTACACCTCGGCGATCTTGCCGGTGGGGTACTCGCTCGGGTTGGTCACCACGATCTCCTGGCCGTCGTCGGTGATGGCCCGGTAGACCACGTTCGGCGCGGTGGAGATCAGGTCGAGGTTGTACTCCCGTTCCAGCCGCTCCCGGATGATCTCCAGATGCAGCAGGCCGAGGAAGCCGCAGCGGAAGCCGAAGCCGAGCGCCCCGGACGTCTCCGGCTCGTAGTCGAGGGCGGCGTCGTTGAGCTTGAGCTTGTCCAGCGCCTCGCGCAGGTTGGGGTAGTCCGAACCGTCGATCGGGTAGAGGCCGGAGTAGACCATCGGCTTCGGGTCCTTGTAACCGCCGAGCGCCTCGGTCGCCGGCCGGGCGTTGATGGTGACGGTGTCACCCACCCGGGACTGGCGGACGTCCTTCACCCCGGTGATCAGGTAACCCACCTCGCCGACCCCGAGCGCGTCGGCCTTGACCATCTCGGGGGAGATCACGCCGATCTCCAGCAGCTCGTGCACGGCGGCGGTGGACATCATCTTGATCCGGTCCCGGGCGCCGATCCGGCCGTCGATGACCCGGACGTAGGTGACCACGCCCCGGTAGACGTCGTACACCGAGTCGAAGATCATCGCGCGGGCCGGGGCGTCGGCGTCACCGACCGGCGGGACGAACTGCCGGACGATCTCGTCGAGCAGGTACGGCACCCCGTCACCGGTCTTGCCGGAGACCCTGATGCAGTCCTCCGGATCGCCGCCGATCAGGTGGGCCAGTTCCTCGGCGTACTTCTCCGGCTGGGCGGCCGGCAGGTCGATCTTGTTGAGCACCGGGATGATCCGGAGGTCGTTCTCCAGCGCAAGGTAGAGGTTGGCCAGCGTCTGCGCCTCGATGCCCTGGGCGGCGTCGACCAGCAGCAACGCCCCCTCGCAGGCCGCCAGCGACCGGGAGACCTCGTAGGTGAAGTCGACGTGGCCGGGGGTGTCGATCATGTTGAGGACGGCCTGCTCACCGGCCCGCTCGCCCTCCCGGATGGTCCACGGCATCCGGACGGCCTGGCTCTTGATGGTGATGCCGCGCTCGCGCTCGATGTCCATCCGGTCGAGGTACTGCGCACGCATCTGTCGCGGGTCGACCACCCCGGTGAGCTGCAACATCCGGTCAGCCAGGGTCGACTTGCCGTGGTCGATGTGAGCGATGATGCAGAAGTTCCGGATGCGCGTCGGGTCGGTGGCACCAGGAGCGTTCGCGCCGGGATCGAGCGTCGGTGGCACAGCGGTCCGTTCTGGTCGGCTGACGTGGGCGGGCCGGCACACCGCCGGCCCCCTCTATGCTCCCACGTCGCTCCGAACCCGGTCCGCTCACTCCTCGGGTGGCTCGACGTGCCGGGCGGCTCACCCCTCGGGTGGCTCACTCCTCGGGTCGCTCACTCCTCGGGTCGCTCACTCCTCGGGTGGCTCGACGAAGAGGGCGGCCAGCTTCGGCAACCGGCGGCGGGCCTCCTCCTCGTCGTCGAAGTCCCAGAAGTCGTTCAGGTCGGGCACCGGCACCCGGTCCCGTTCCGCCGGCAGGTCGGTCGCGGTGGCCTTCCGGTACGCGTCCCACGGCACCGCCAGCATGTCCGCACACTCGAACTCCTCGCCGCTGAGCGCGGCCGACCGGATCCGGGGCAGCTCCGCCAACGAGTCCGGGGCCGCCACCACGGCGGCGAAGACCGCCCGCCCCTGGGTCATCAACCAGCCCCGGAAGTACTCGAACCCGTCGTCGGAGGCACCCCCGTTGATCAGGTAGGCCGCCCCCCACAGGTCGACCCGGTAGGACGCCGCCAGCACCCGCTGCTGGTGGTGCGCGTACCCGACGATGTCCTCCGGGGCGCGCTCGGCGAGCAGGGCGACCGCGCGGGCGGCGACCGCGTCCGCCTCGCCCCCGGCTCCGCTGCGGGCCTGGTCGATCAACTGCCAGAAGTCATCCGTCCTCATGGCCCCGCAGTCTCCCAGAACCCCGCCCCGACCGGGCCGCACCCGCCGGCCCACCCCGCCCGCACCCGCCCCGCCCGGGTCGCACCCGCCCGACCGGACCCGCCCCGCCCCGCCCGGACCCGTCCCGCCCGGACCCGCCGCCCCGACCGGACCCGCCCCGCCCGGGTCGCGCCGCCCCTCTCCCGCCCCGCACCGCACGGTCCCGTCCGGACCACGCCGTCCGTTCCGCGTCGGGTGCGGACGTCCCCGGGGCCGGCGTGCGCCGTGCTCCGCGCCGGGTCTGCCCGCGCGGAGCGGAGCGGGCACGATGGTGCGGTGTCCGCCACCCTGCCGCCGTACCACCGGACCGCCGTGCGACCCGACTGGCGTGACCTGCCCGACGGCCTCCGGGAGGCGGTCACCGCCCGGCTCGGCGCGACGGTGGTCACCGCCCGGACCGCCACCGCGGGGTTCACCGGCGGCTTCGCCGCCGTGCTGGAGACGGCCGCCGGTGAACGGGTCTTCGTCAAGGCCGCCGACCTGACCCGGCAGCGCCACCTGGCCGACTGGTACGTCCGGGAGCTGGCCGTCCTGGACCGGCTACCGGCCGGGTTGCCGGTCCCCCGCCCGCACTGGGCGCTCGCCGCGGCCGGCTGGTACGCGGTCGGCCTCGACGCCCTGGACGGGCGCACGCCCCGACTGCCCTGGAAACCGGCCGAGCTGACCGCCGTGCTCGACGGGTACGCCGAGGTCGCCGCCGCGCTGGCCGCCCCGCCGCCCGCACTGACCGCGCTCGGCCTGCCCAGGCTGGCCGACCTGGCCCGCACCGACATCCTCTGGTGGGGTGAGGTGGCCGCCGGACGGGAGCCGGTGCCCCCGCTCCCCCCGCAGGCCCGCCACCGGCTGCCCGAACTCGTCGCGCTGGAGTCCCGGCTCCCCGGGTACGCGGCGGCCGCGCCCGGCCTGGTCCACGGCGACCTGCGGGTGGACAACGTGCTGCTGGACCCGGCCGGACGGGCCTGGTTCTGCGACTGGAACTGGCTCTGCCACGGCCCGGCCTGGTTCGACCTGGCCGGCCTCCTGATCACCGGGTACGCCGAGGGCGTGGACCTGGACGCGGTCTTCGCCACCCACCCGGCAGCGGCCGGTGCCCCACCCGACGCCCTGGACGTGACGCTGGCGGCGCTCGCCGGCTACTACCTCACCGCCGCCGGCCCACCACCGGCCACCGACCTGCTCCCGACCACCAGCCTGCTCCCGACCACCGGCCCGTCATCGACCACCGACCTGCCCCCGACGGCCGACGCGTCGCCGGGCGGGCCGACCACCGGCCCGGATCCGACGGGAACGTCCCCGCTGCTGTGGGCGCACCGGCGGTTCAGCGGGGAACAGGCGCTCGGCTGGCTCTCCGCCCGGCAGGGCTGGCGCTGACCCCGCCCAGGGCCGAAGCTGACCCGACCCAGGGCCGACACCGGCCCACCCAGGGCCGAAGCTGACCCGGCCAGGGACGACACCGGCCCGCCCGCCGACGGTGGGGGCGTTTTCCCTTCCGTCCGGTGACCTGGTAGCCTCGGTTTTCGCGTGGCGATGACGCATGCTCGTCGCGCGCGGAAGTTGCAGACCAAACCGAGCTATCAAGACGAGGCTGTCGCGTGGCGAACATCAAGTCCCAGATCAAGCGCAACCGGCAGAACGAGAAGCGCCGGCTGCGGAACAAGTCGGTCAAGTCGTCGCTGAAGACCGCCATCCGGAAGTTCCACGAGGCTGCGGAGGCCGGTGACACCGAGAAGGCCACCGCCCTGATGCGTGACGCCGCCCGCAAGCTCGACAAGGCCGCCAGCAAGGGCGTCATCCACGCCAACCAGGCGGCCAACCGGAAGTCGGCCATCTCGAAGCGCGTCGACTCGCTCTCGGCCTGACCGAGCGACCCAGACCTGATCGTGAGCCCCGGAGCGCCGCTCCGGGGCTCACGGCTGTCCGCCCGGCCGGCGACCATCGCCACGGTCGGATCACCACCCCACGGCACCGTCGTCGGCCGGGCGGTGGTCGGGGTGCCGCCGCCGAGGCCGTCCGCCGGGTCTCCCGGCCGCGCCAGGGCTCTCCTCTCAGCGGTGCCGCCGGGGGGCGCTCGGGGGCGCGGGGTCGACCGGCTCCCACGGCCCACGTGCGGTGGTGATGAGCACGCCGGCCCGGGTGCTCGGCACCCTGGCGCGACCGATCACCGGCTCGACCTGCCGCCGGAACCGGTCCCGCTCCTGCTCCGGCACCAACGCCGCCGAGTGGATCACCCGCTCGGCGACGACGTCGTTGAGTTTCACCATGACGGCCACCGCCAGCGGCAGCACCGGGACCGTCCACCAGTTCACCAGCTCGGCCAGGGCGAGCAGCACCGCGAGCGCCACCGCCCCCTCGAAGAAGACGAAGCAGAGCACCCCACCCGGGTTGACGAAGCGCAACCCGAGCATCCGGGCGTAGAGCGGTCGATAGCGTTGGTCGTCCGTCGGCACGGTCGACCACCCCCGCCGGCCGTGCCCGGTCACCGGAGCGGCCAGCTCGGTCGACGGGCGGGCGGAGCGGGTCACCGGGTGCTGCCCCGCCGGGCGGCAGCGACCGAGAAGACCGCCTTCTCCAGGGCGTACCCCCGGTCGTCGGCACCGCCCTTGACCGCCGCGTTGCACTCCGCCGCCGCCCGCATCGCCTCGACCAGCCCTTCCGGCGTCCAGCCCCGGGACCGCTGCTGGGCGTTCTTGACCTTCCAGGCGGGCATGCCGAGGGTGCTGGCCAACTGGTAGGGATCGCCCCGGCCGGCGGCGGCGACCCGGGCCACCGTCCGGACCCCGTCGGCGAGGGCGTCGGCGATCGGCACCGGATCGACCCCGACGTGCAACGCCCAGCGCAGCGCCTCCAGGGCGGCCGGGACGTCGCCGATCATCGTGGCGTCGGCCACGGTGAACCCGCTCACCTCGACCCGGCCCCGGTAGTACCGGGCCACCGTCTCCGCACCGATCCGCCCGTCGGTGTCCGCGATCAACTGCGAACAGGCGGCAGCCAGGTCCCGCAGGTCGGCACCGACGGCGGCGATCAGCGCGTCGGCCGCGTCGTCGGTGCACCTGCCCCCGCCCCGGCGGATCTCCTCGCGGACGAACGCCACCCGCTCACGGTGCCCCTTCAACTTCGCCGCCGGGACGACCGTCGCACCGGCGGCGCGCAGCCCGTCCGCGAACGCCTTGCCCTTGCCCCCGCCCAGGTGCAGTGCCACCAACTGGACGTCCGGGTCGGGGTTCCTGGCGTAGGCGAGCAGCGCGGCGACCAGGTCCTTGCGGGCGTCCTGGGCGGACCGGAGCACCAGCACCCGTCGCCCACCGAACAACGACGGGCTGAGCATCTCGGCGATCTCACCGACCGCCAGCGCTCCGGCCTGGTACTCCCGGACGTCGACGTCCGGGTCAGCGCTGCGGGCTTTCGCGACGGCTTCGGTCACCGCGCGCGTGGCGAGCAGCTCCTCGTCGCCGAGGACGAGCAGAATAGGAGCGAGGTCGACGCCGGTCACGTCGCCCATCTTGGCACGGCCGGCGACGGATGGTGCCTGCTCGACGGCGACGGCGACGGCCCACCCCGCACTCAGCGCAAATATGGACATTTGCCTTTATTTCTGGTCTAGTGTCACGATCCTCCGCAGGTCGCAGCGGGCCACCGGCTCACCGGCGACCGGGCGGCAGTCCCCGGCCGACCACCGCCAGTCGACCGCCGGCCCGGAGCACCACCGCCACGTCGCCCTCGGTGTCGGTACGCAGCACCCGGACACCCGATCGGGCGAGCCGGTCGAGGATCACCGGGCTGGGGTGTCCGTAGTCGTTGTCCGCCCCGACCGGGACCAGCGCCACCGCCGGCCGGACCGCGTCGAGGAAGGCCGGCTCCTGATAGGCGCTGCCGTGGTGGGCGACCTTGAGCACCTCGGCCCGCAGCGTCTCCGGCGGAACCTGGTCCAGCAGTGCCCGCTGCTCCTCCGTCTCCGCGTCCCCGGGCAGCACGATCCGGACGCCGGCCACGGTGGCCCGTAGCACCAGCGAGTTGTTGTTCGGGTCGGACCTGGTGCCCCGCAGGGGGTAGGGCGGACCGAGGACGACGAGGTCGACCTCTCCCGACCGGTAGGACCAGCCGGCCGCCGGGACCACCCGCCGGGCCGTTCCGGCGGCGGCCGTCACCATCTCCCGACCTGCCACCGGCTCGACCACGGCCGGGCCGAGCACCATGGCCACCCGCCGCCCCCGGACCACCCCGGCCACCCCACCGACATGGTCGGCGTGGAAGTGGCTCACCACCAGCAACGACACCTCGCGCACCCCCAGCCGGCGCAGGCAACCGTCCACGGCCGACGGTTCCGGACCGGCGTCCACCACCACCGCCCGCCCGGCTGCCACCGGTAGCACGAGAGCGTCGCCCTGACCGACGGCGCACGCCACCACCACCCAGCCGTCCGGCGGCCAGCCACCGGCGACCAGCCGGACCGGTAGGACACCCAGCACCACCGCCGCCGCCCCGACCGCCACCAGCCGACGGACCAGCGGACGGCGGACGGCCAGCAGCAGCCCCAGGGTCGCCCCGGCCAGCAGCAACGCGCCCGGAACCCCACCCGGCCAGGGCAGGGTGCCCGCCGGCAGCCGGGCGCCGACCCGGGCCACGGTGACCAGCCACCAGACCGGCCAGCTCGCCAGCCAGGCGGCGAACTCCGCCCCGGCCGGCCACACCGGCGAGACGACCGCTGCCGCCACCCCGAGCACGGTGGCCGGGGCGATGGCCGGCACCACCAGCAGATTGGCCGGTACCGCCACCAGGCTCACCGTGCCGGAGATGCCCGCCACCACCGGCCCGCAGGCGAGCTGCGCCGCCGCCGGAACGGCGACCGCCTCGGCCAACCCGGCCGGTACGCCCCGGCGGCGCAGCCCGTCCCGCCAGCCGGGGGCGAGCAGCAGCAGTCCGCCGGTGGCCAGGACGGACAGCGCGAAACCGGCGTCCCCGGCCAGCTCCGGATCGAGCAGCAGCAGCACGGTCACCGCCGCGGCCAGCGCCGGTAGCGCCGCCCGGGGACGCCCGACGGCCAACGCGGCCAGCCCGATCGCCCCCATGGTGGCCGCCCGCACCACGCTGGGCGAGGGGCGGACCAGGACGACGAAGCCGATCAGGGCGAGCCCGCAGAGCACCGCCGCCAGCCGGGGACCGGCCCGGACCCACCGGGCCAGCAGCAGCACCGCGCCGACCACGATCGCCACGTTCGCGCCGGACACCGCGTTGAGGTGGGTCATCCCGGTGGCCCGGAAGTCCTCCTCCACGGTGGCCGGTAGGCGGCTGGTGTCGCCGACCACCAGGCCGGGCAGCAGGCCGCCCTGCTCGGGTGGAAGCGGTGCGCAGGCGGAGTGCAGACCGGCCCGGAGGGTGCCGGCGGCGCGTTGGAGCCATGGCGGCGGCCCGTGCCGGACCGGTGGGCCGGTCACGGTCAGCACCCCGGCGGTGAGATCGCCACCGCGCGGCGACGCCAACCGCCCCTGGGCGGTCAGCCGCTGGCCGGGCAGCAGCCCCCGCCACGCCGGATCGGTGGCGAGCACGAGCAGGCGTGCGGACACCCGCAGGCGGTGGCCATCGGGGCCGGTGAGCGCGGTCGACTCGGCGGTGACGAGCAGGGTCGCCGGTCGACCGGGCGCCCCGCGTACCGGGCGGGGATCGTCGCGGAGCACCAGGTCGGCGGTGACCCTGGCACCGTCGTCGACCAGGGCGCGCACCGGGGCGGCGTCACGGACGTGCAGGCGGGCCGCAGTGGCGGTGCTGCCGCAGACCACCCCGAGCAGCGCGGCGACGGCGATCCAGCCGTACCGGCGGGCCGTGGCGGCCGGGGTGCCCACCACCGCGAGCAGGTGCGCGACGAGCAGGGCGGCCAGGACAGCCGCGCTCCCGGCGAGCAGGACCGCCGTCGGGGCGGTGCGGTGCAGGCAGGTCAGCGCGGTCAGCCAGGCCGCCACCGCCAGCCCGGCCAGCCGCAGGTCGGGAGCCCGGTCGGCGGTCACCGCGCCGCCCCGCACCGGGTCGGGACGGCCGGTCACACCGTCACCAGGTCCTTGAGCTGTTCGTACCGGGCGTCGCCGATGCCGTCGACCTGGCGCAGGTCGCCCACGCTGCGGAAGCCGCCCTGCTGGTCGCGGTGGGTGAGGATGCGTTGGGCGAGCACCGGGCCGACCCCGGGCAACGCGTCGAGCTGCGCCAACGTCGCGGAGTTGAGGTTGACCTTGCCGCCCGGCACTCCCCCGCCCGGCGCTGCCGCCGGCCCGGCCGGGGCGGCATCCGGCCCGGTCGCGCCGGGCGGTGCGGTAACGCCGACCAGGATCAGCTCTCCGTCGGCCACCTTGCGCGCCGGGTTGAGCAGTGCCACGTCCACCCCGGGCAGGGCACCGCCGGCCGCCTCGACGACGTCGGCGACCCGCGCCCCCGCCGGCACCCGGACGAGCCCGGGGCGGCGGACCTTGCCGGCCACCGCCACCACCACCTCACCGGTGGGGTGCCCGGCCGGACCGGGGACGGAACCGCCGGAGGCCTCCGGCCCGGCCACGGTCGGCGTCGGACGGACCGGATCGGCCTGCGGCCGGGACCGCCAGGCCCAGAACCCCGCACCGAGCACCACGACCACCGCCACGGCGGCCAGCGCCCGGACGCCCCGTCGGCCGGGGTCGAAGACACCGGGGCCGGCCAGCCGGCTGGCCGGCCCCGGGTCGTCGTCCGCGGCCGGACCGGGGAGTCGGATCGCCACCCCGCCCGCGTCGTCGCCCGTCAGCCCGGCCGGCCCGCTCAGCCCGACCGGTCGATCCGGGGACCGGTCCGGGTACGGTGGCGGCCCCGGCGAGCCCGCCGTCCGCACCGCCGACACCCCGTCGGTCAGCCGGTACAGCCGTCGCCGCACCATGGTCTCGTCATCCTCGGACACGGCGCGACGCTAGGCCGGCGCACGGCACCCGGTCAGCCCGGCGGAGGTCGGCTGTGGACGACGGCAGGGGCTGTGGACGACCGCCTGATCATGGCCGGATCTGCTATGTCGGAGACGGTCCGGCCACCGGCCGACAGCCGAGGCCCGCCCGTGCTCAGTTAGGCCGGCGGTGCACCACGACGCTGGCCAGGCCCGGTCCGGCGTGGGCCGCGACCACCGCACCGGCCTCCGACACGTACGTGTCGTGCAGGCGGTCGCCGAGCCGGGCGCTGAGCGCCTCGACGAGGTGCTCAGCGCGGTGCGGGGCGGCGAGGTGGTGCACCCCGAGGTCCACGTCGGCGTCGGCGGCGGCCTCGACCGCCAGGTCGATCAGGCGGGCCATCCCCCGGCTGGCGGTGCGCACCTTGTCGCGGACCACGATCGTGCCGTCCGGCATGTGCATGATCGGCTTGACCGACAGGGCGGTGCCGAGCAGCGCCTCCGCCGCGTTGATCCGGCCACCCCGACGCAGGAACTCCAGCGTGTCGACGTAGAAGTAGATGGTGGTCCGCCCGACGGCGGCCAGCGCCGCGGCGCGTACCCCGGCCAGGTCGACACCGGCCTCGGCGGCGGTGGCGGCGGCGAGCGCCGGGAAACCGAGGCCCATCCCGGTGGCCCGGCTGTCGACCACCTCGACCCGGTCCCCGACCTCGGCTGCGGCCAGCCGGGCCGACTCCACCGTGCCGGACAGCTCGGCCGACAGGTGCACCGACACCACGCCGTCCGCCCCGTCGGCCAGCAGCCGCCGGTACGTCGTGACGAACTGCGCGGGCGACGGCCGGGACGTGCTCACCGAGACCCGCCGCCCGCCGAGTGCCCGGGTGGCGTCGGCGGGGAAGGTCTCCACCCCTTCCAGCCCTTCCGCGCCGTTGAGCACGACGGTCAGCGGCACCACGGTCAGCCGGTGCGCCCGGACCGGCTCGGGTGGCAGGTAGGCGGTGGAGTCGGTGACGACCGCGACGGGCATGCCCGGCACGCTAGCCGATGCCGGGCAGGCCCGCCGGGTCAGACCGGCTCGGGCTGCGCCGGGCGGTCGATCGGGCCGACGTTGTGGGCGCGCAGGTGCCAGCCCCGGGCGTCGTTGCGCCGTAGTTCGGTCCAGTGGCAGTTGGCCAGCGAGCCGAGGCTCCGCAGCACGGAATGGTCCCAGTCGAGCAGCCGGCCGACACCCTGCCGGGCCGCGCCGCCGTGGGTGGCGACCACGACCGTGCCACCGTCGGCCAGCCCGGCGGCGGCCAGCAGCGCCTCTCCGACGCGTTTGCCGAGGTCGTCGAGGGATTCGATGCCCGCTCCCGGGTCCGGGTCACCGGCCCGCCAGCGGGCGTACTCGGCGGGGAACCGCTCGGCGGCGTCCGCCAGGGCGAGGCCCTGCCACTGCCCGAAGTGCCGTTCCCGCAGCCGGGCGTCGGAGCGTACCGGATGGCCGGTGAGCTGGGCGAGCGCGGCGGCGGTGTCGGCGGCGCGACGCAGGTCGGAGGCGACCACGACGTCCGGGCGCAGCGCCGCGAGCAGCGGCGCTGCGGTCCGGGCCTGCTCCCGGCCGAGGTCGTTGAGGGGTACGTCGGTCTGCCCCTGGACCCGGCCGGTGGCGTTCCAGTCGGTGTTGCCGTGCCGCCAGACGATCAGGCGGGTCATTCGGCGGCGGAACCGGCGGCCTCGGCGTCGACCAGGTCACGGTCGACGAACGGGAGCTGCGGGCAGTCCTTCCAGAGCCGGTCGAGGGCGTAGAACTCGCGTTCCTCGGTGTGCTGGACGTGGACCACCATGTCGACGTAGTCGAGCAGCACCCAGCGGCCACCCCGTTCGCCCTCGCGGCGGATCGGCTTGGCCTTCTCGGGCAGCTCCAGCAGACGCTCCTCGATGGCGTCGACGATGGCCATCACCTGACGCTCGTTCGGGGCCGAGGCGATCAGGAACACGTCGGTGATGGCGAGCTGCTCGCCCACGTCGATGATGACGATGTCCTGCGCCTTCTTGTCGGCCGCGGCCTGGGCGGCGGCCATCGCCAGCTCGTGAGCGCGTTCCGAAACTGTCACCGTTCTCCTTCGATCGACAGTGCGACCGGTCAAGCGTCTCACACCCGGCGCGGTGACGACTTGTCAGTTCTGGCCGGTTACCGGGAGGAAGCGGGAGCTACCGGGCGTAATCACCGCTGGTAGAGCCCGCGTTTCGCGATGTACTGCACCACACCGTCGGGCACCAGATACCAGACCGGTTCCCCCCGGCCCACCCGGTCCCGGCAGTTGGTCGAGGAGATCGCCATCGCGGGCACCTGCACCAGGCTGACCGTGTCGGCGGGCAGGTGCTCGTCGGTCAGCTCGAAGCCGGGCCGGGTCACCCCGATGAAGTGGGCCAACGCGAAGATCTCGTCCAGGTCCTTCCAGGAGAGGATCCGCTCCAGCGCGTCCGCCCCGGTGATGAAGTGCAGCTGCGCGGTCGGACCGTACTCGTGGTGCAGGTCACGCAGGGTGTCGACGGTGTAGGTGGGGCCGCCGCGGTCGATGTCGACCCGGCTGACCTGGAACCGGGGGTTGGAGGCGGTGGCGATCACCGTCATCAGGTAGCGGTCCTCGGCCGGGCTGACCGGGGTGTCCGCCTTCTGCCACGGCTGACCGGTGGGCACGAAGACCACCTCGTCCAGGCCGAACCGGTCCGCCACCTCGCTGGCCGCCACGAGGTGGCCGTGATGGATCGGGTCGAAGGTGCCACCCATGATGCCGATCCGCCTGATCTGTTCCGCCACCCGATGATCGTAGGCCGCCTCCCGACGCCCCCGGTCGGGGTGGGGCGGGCGTACCGCCGCCGGGACGTCGACCGGTCAGCGGGCGGCGGCCAGCTCCGTCCGGGCGGCCAACGCGCGGCGCAGGTCGTCGGCGGCGTCGATGACGGCCCGCCGCAGCCCCGGGGTGAGGTCGTCGCGGGTGAGCAGGGTCGCGGCCGAGTCCAGGGTGGGTTGCGCCACGGCGTAGCGGGGGAAGGCCAGCCGGGCGACCTGTTCGGCCACCCATGCCGTACGCCGCCGGGCCGCCGCCGGCATCTCGGTGAAGTACCGGTCGACGTAGCTGGCGGTCAGCTCGGCCTGCTCCGGCTGCCAGAACCCCTCGGCCGCCGCCTCGACCAGCCGGTTGGACCGGCTGGTGTCGCGGGTGATGATCTCCCAGGCGGCGTCCTTCGCGGCCAGCTCGGGTCGGGCCGCCCGGCACAGCGTCGCCCGCTCGGCACCGGTGGCGCTGCGGTCGGCCGACGCCTCGGCGGCGATCTCGGCCTCGCCGGCCGCGCCCAGCACCACCAGCCGCCGCAGCAGCGACCAGCGCAGCTCGGCGTCGACGGCCAGCCCGGCGGGCACGTCCCGACCGGCGAGCCAGCCGGCGAGCAGGTCGGCGTCGGCGGTGGCGGCGAGCAGCCCCCGGGCGGCGGCCAGTTGCAGCGAGCCGCCGTCCGGTGCGGTGGCGAGCAGCGCGGCGCAGGCCCCGGCGGTGCGCAGCAGCGCCGCGTCCCGGGCGGACGGGTCGAGGTAACGGTCGATCAGGGTGCGGCTACGGGCCAGCACGCTCTCCGCGATGGTGACCTCGGTCTCGGTGGGCAGGGCCACCGTCACCAGCTCCACCACCGACGACACCGGCCGGTCGCCGTCGGTCGCGGCGTCCAGCGCCTCCTCCCAGAGCAGGGCGCGGGCCAGCGGGTCGGCGAGTCCGGGCAGCACGGTGGCGACCGCGTCCGCCGACGCCGGGTCGAGCCGGATCTTGGCGAAGGTGAGGTCGCCGTCGTTGGGCAGCAGCAGCCCCCGGGCGGCCCGGCCGGTCAGCTCGGGCAGCGGGGTCCGACCCCGGTCGGTGTCCGGATCGAGATCGACCTCGATCCGTTCGACCGCGCCGTCGGGGGTGTACCGGCCGACGGCGATCCGGTGCGGACGCAGCACCGGGTGCCCCTCCGGCGCGGTCTGCACCACCGCGACCGAGGTCCAGCGGCCGTCGGCGTCCACCGAGGTCTCCGTCCGCAGCGTGTTGACCCGCGGTTGCCGCAGCCAGCGGTCGGCCCAGCCGGTGAGGTCCCGCCCGCTGGCGGCACCGAGGCTGGCGAGCAGGTCGGCCAGGGTGGCGTTGCCGAAGCGGTGGGCGGCGAAGTGCCGGTTGAGCCCGGCCAGGAAGGCGTCGTCGCCGAGCCAGGCGACGAGCTGGCGGAGCACGCTGGCGCCCTTGGCGTACGAGATGCCGTCGAAGTTGAGCAGGGCCTCGGCGGCGTCGGCGACCTCCTCCGGGGCGACCGGGTGGGTGGACGGACGCTGGTCGGCGGCGTACCCCCAGGCCTTGCGGCGGATCGCGAAGGTGGTCCAGGCCCGGTCGAACCGGGTCGCCTCGGCGGCGACCCGGGTGCCCAGGTACTCGGCGAAGGACTCGTTCAACCACAGGTCGTCCCACCACCGCATGGTGACCAGGTCACCGAACCACATGTGGGCCATCTCGTGGGCGATCGTGGTGGCCCGCTGCTCCCGCTGGGTGTCGGTGACCGCCGAGCGGAAGACGGCGTCGTCGCGGATGGTGACCAGGCCGGGGTTCTCCATCGCACCGGCCCCGAGTTCCGGCACGAACGCCTGGTCGTACTTGGTGAACGGGTACCGCTCGGCGAAGAGCTGGTGGAAGCGGTCCAGGCACCGCCGGGTGACGGTGAGGATCTCGTCCAGGTCGGCGTCGAGGTACGCGGCCAGCGACTGCCGGCAGTAGACGCCGAGCGGGACGCCGTCGTGGGTGTCCCGCCGGACGTGCCAGGGGCCGGCGATCACCGAGACGAGGTAGCTGGCCAGCGGCGGGGTGGGGGCGAACTCCCAGCGGCCGGGGGCCGGGTTGCCGGCGAGCGGTCCGTTGCCGGCGACCGTCCAGTGTGGTGGCGCGGCCACCGACAGGGTCACCGGGGCCTTGAGGTCGGGCTGGTCGAAGCAGGCGAAGATGCGCGGCGCCTCGTCCAGGAAGGACATCGCGTAGAGGTACGTCGCCCCGTCCGCCGGGTCGACGAAACGGTGCATCCCCTCACCGGTGTGGGAGTACGCCATCTGGCCGGTGACCGTGAGGGTGTTCTCCGCCGCCAGTCCGGTGAGCGGGAACCGGCCGTCGGCGAGCGCCCCCGGGTCCAGCTCCCGGCCGTTGAGCCGTACCCCCTCCAGCAGTGCCGGTCGGACCTCGACGAAGGTCCCGGCGCCGGCGGTGGCCCGGAACCGCACGGTGGTCGTGGAACGGAAGTGGTCGTCGCCCTCGGTCAGCTCCAGGTCCACCTGATAGGACGCGACATCGATCAGCGCGCGACGCGCGGTCGCCTCTACACGGGTCAGGCTCGGCATCCGCTTATCCTGCCCGACGGGGAGCCGGCCGGGCTCCCCGGTACGCGCGGCAATGGAGGATCAACAATGGGTCAGCACCCCAAGGGCGACTTCGACCTGTCCCGGGCGGTCTGGCAGCGAGCCGAGGGCGACACCTCCGACAGCGCGGTCGAGGTGGCTTTCGTGGACGACCTGATCGGGATGCGCAACTCGGCCGAGCCGGACGGTCCGGTGCTGGTGTTCACCCAGGCCGAGTGGGACGCGTTCGTCGCGGGTGCCCAGGACGGCGAGTTCGACCTGGACTGAGTGTCGGACGCCGACCCCCGGGCAGGGTGCCACCAGCCCCGCCCGGGGGCCGGTGGACGGGCGGGTAGGGGGGTGGCCGGGTTCCCTGATCCGGGGTGCCGCGCGGGAATTATCCCCCCATACCCGGGTAGACCACGCACGGCCGACCTGTCGGCCGGGTCCGCCCACCGTCGCGCCTGTCAGGAGAGCCAGATGGCCACCATCACCCCGGCCGACCGCAGCCCGGAGAGCACGCTGGCGTTCCTGCGCGAGGGCTACCGGTTCATCAGCACCCGGTGTGAGCGCTACGGCAGCGACGTCTTCACCGCCCGGCTGCTGCTGGAACCGACGATCTGCCTACGCGGGCGGGCCGCGGTGGAACTCTTCTACGACACCGAACGGTTCCGGCGGGCGGGGGCGGCGCCGAAGCGGGGACAGCGGACGCTGACCGGGGAGGGCGGCGTGCAGGGGCTGGACGGCCCGGCCCACGCCGACCGCAAGGCCATGTTCATGTCGATCATGACGCCCTCGGCCGTGCAGCGGCTCGGCCGGCTCTTCGCCGACGAATGGCGCAACCGGCTGGCCGGCTGGGCCGGCTCCGGGCCGCTGGTGCTGCGCGACGAGGTCGGCCCGGTCATCATGCGGGCCGTCTGTGCCTGGGCCGGGGTGCCGCTGCCCCGCAGCGAGGTGGCCCGACGTACCGCGCAGATGCATGCCATGATCGACGGACCGGCCGCGCTGGGGCTGCGGCACTGGCGTGGCCTGCTCGCCCGCCGTCGGGCGGAGCGTTGGGCCGGCGACCTGGTGGAGCGGGTCCGGACGGGCACCCTGACCGCACCGGCGGACAGCGCGCTCGCGGTGATCGCCGAGCACCGGGACGCCGAGGGCCGGCTGCTCCCCCGCCGGATCGCCGCGGTGGAACTGATCAACGTGCTACGGCCCACCGTGGCCGTCGACCGGTACGTGGTCTTCGCCGCCCTGGCCCTGCACGAGCACCCGGACTGGCAGGAACGGGTCCGGGCCGGCGACGAGCCGACCGAGTGGTTCGTCCAGGAGGTGCGCCGCTACTACCCGTTCTTCCCGGTCGCCATGGCCCGGGTCCGGCGCTCCTTCGACTGGCAGGGCCACCACTTCCCGACGGGCCGCCGGGTGATGCTCGACCTGTACGGCACCAACCACCACCCGCAGCTCTGGCCCGAACCGGAGCGGTTCCGCCCGGAGCGGTTCGCCGGCTGGCGCGACGATCCGTACAGCTTCGTGCCGCAGGGCGGGGGTTACCACCTGGGCGGGCACCGCTGCGCCGGGGAGTGGATCACGATCGAGCTGATGAAGCAGGCGGTGGGGATGCTGACCGGGGCGATGGACTACCAGGTGCCGCCGCAGGACCTGCACCTGGACCTGACCCGGGTGCCGACGATGCCGCCCAGCGGCCTGGTGCTCACCGGCGTCCAGCGGACCGGCTGACCCCGGTCCACCAGCCGTCATCCGGCGGCCGGACCCGGCTCGCGACCACCCCGGCGGGTGCCGGAGGGGCCGCGAGCGGTGTCCGGTCCTTCAGACCTGGCCGCGGGAGTGCTGGGCGGAGCCCTTCACCTCGTGGGCGGCGTCGCGGGTGTCGTCCCTGACCGCCTGCACGGCGTCCTGCGCGGTGCCGCGCAGCGACTCGGCGGCGTGCTGGGCCGGCTCGCGCAGTTCCTCCCTGAGTTCGCCGGCCACCTCACCCAGCTTCTCCTTCACCGCACCGCCGTGCTCGCCGGCCTTCTCCCTGACCTGGGCGGCCAACTCCTGCTCGCGCCGGCTGGCCGGGATCAGCGAGGAGACCAGCATGCCGACGCCGAAGGCGATCACGCCGGCGGCGATCGGGTTGCCCTCGGACTTGCGCCGGATCACCTGCGGGGCCTGCTGGGCGGCGTCACCGACGGTCGAGGCCGCCGCGTGGGCGCCCGCACCGACGGCGGAGGCCGCCGAGGCGGCGCGGTCGCCGACCGAGTGGGCGGCGTGGCTGGTGCCGTGGCCGAGGTCCGAAGCGGTGCCCATAACCCTGTCCCTCACATTCTGCAGCGCGTTGCGCGCCCGCTGCTTGCGGTCGTCGACGATGCGGCCGGGGCTGACCTTGTACGCCAGCGCGTCCACGTCGGAGCTGAGGCTGTTGCGGGTCGCCTCGATCTCCCGGCGGATCTGGTCGGGATCGGTGCTCATCGGGTGACTCCCTCCGGGTGCGGCTTGAGCGCGTCCGGGATGCGCTGCACACTGTCGTTGGTCTGCTTCAGGCCGCGCACGTGTGCGGCGTTCCTCTTGGCCATCGAGTAGAGGACGGCGGCGATCGCCGCCCAGATCACGGCGACGACCAGGCCCGCCCAACCGGCGTCCATCACGTTGGACAGCCCGGCCCACAGCGCGATGGAGAGGAAGAGCGCGACCATGTAGCCGCCGAAGCCGGCACCGCCGTACAGTCCGGCGGCCTTGCCGGCCTTCCTGCCCTCCTGGCGGATCTCGGCCTTGGCCAGCTCCACCTCCTGACGCATCAGGGTGGAAAGGTCGGTGGTCACCGACCTCATCAGGTCACCCAGTGAGCTGCCCCTGACCTCGTCCGCGGAGTGTGGCGCACCCGCGGGGCGGTATCCGGGGTCCGCGGACCCCTGCGTCGGCACGGTCATGCCGTCGCCTCCCTTCGCATGGTCGCTCGGCTCACGGGCGGGTGACGCCGCTGGACGGCACGCCGGGCAGCGGGTCGGTCTGGGTCACCGGCGGCAGCGGCCGGCCGGTGCCGCCGGCCGGGTCGGCGTAGCCGGTGCCGGTGCCGCCGTCGGGGTAGGCGGCGCGCTGACCGGAGGAGTCCGGGTCGGGCTCGGCGTAGGTGCCGGGGGCCGGGTCGAGGTAACCGACGGGCGGGGTGGGGGACGGCTGGGTCGGGACGACCGCGGTCCGCTCCGGGTCGTAGCCACCCGTCGCGTCGCGACCGGACGGGCCGGCGGTGTCCGAGCCGGCGGTGAGTCCCCTGGCGAGCCGCCCGGCGACGACGCCGAGCAGAGCCGCGCCGACCAGGAAGGTGCCCGGGTTACGGCGGGCGTAGGTCTTGACCTCGTGGAGCAGGTCACCCGGCTCGCGCTCCTCCAGCCAGCCGGCCACCCCGTGCACCCGGTCGGCGGCCTGGTGCGCGAGTTCGGTCACCGGCCCGCCCTGCCCGCCGTTCTGCGCCATCGCGCGCATCTCGTCGGCCAGTGAGCGCAGGCCGCCGGCAGCCTTGCGCTGTTGCTCGCCACCGCGGGTGGTGAGCTGGTCACGGGCCTCGCCGTAGAGGTTGCGCGCCTGGCGACGGGCCTCGTCGACCACCTCGTGGCCCTGTTCCCGGGCAGTCTGGGCGACCGCGCCACCGGCGGTGGCGGCGTCGGCGCCGACCTGGCGGGCCTGCTCCCGGATGCCGGTGCCGTTGCTCTGCTGCCCGTACGAAGTGGGGGAGGAAAGATCGTGCGTCATGATGGTCCTTCCGCTCGGATGATCGTCGCGGTGTGCTGCGGGGGATTCGCCGATCTCGTCGGCCGGTGCCTGAGACCTACCCCCGGGTTTCGGGTCCATGCACGATTCGTCTTTTCCGCGAAGATCCACCGTTCCGTCACCCGGGCGGGTGGTCCGTGGCCCCGACCCACCGTGCGCCGTTTGCCCGGTTCGTGACCGGGGCAGGCACTGGGAGGACGAGGAGGCCACGATGCCACGATGGTTGCGCAGCAACGCCCTGAGCCTGACCCTGTTGGGCGCGTTCGTCGTCTTCCTGGGACTGCAGAGCCTCTTCGGCTGGCAGACCCACAACGAGGAACTCGCCGGGTACGGCGCCGCTCCGCTGAGCTGGTGGGCCTACCTGGGCAGTGGCCACTTCGCCGAGGCGGTCTTCGAGAACTGGGAGTCGGAGTTCCTCCAGATGGGCGGCTACGTGCTGCTCACCACGTACCTGGTACAGCGCGGCTCGGCCGAGTCGAAGCCCGAGGACAGCGCCGACCGGCCCGACGACGACGAACGGCGGGCCGGGCCGGACTCCCCCTGGCCGGTCCGCGCCGGTGGGCTGCCGCTGGCCGTCTACCGGCACAGCCTCTCGACGGCCCTGCTACTGATCTTCGCAGGTTCCTTCGTCGGGCATCTGCTCGGCGGCGTCGCCACCTACAACGAGGAACAGGCACTCCAGAGCGGCGCGGCCCCGATCAGCGCCTGGCAGTTCCTCGGCACCAGCGACTTCTGGTTCCAGTCGATGCAGAACTGGCAGAGCGAGTTCCTCGCCGTCGGAGCGCTGGTCCTGCTGAGTGTCTTCCTGCGCCAGGCTTCCTCACCCGAGTCGAAGCCGGTGACCGCCACGCACGCCCGGACCGGGGCCTGAGCGGCGACGACGGCTCAGGCCGCCACCGGCAGCCGCTTGGCGAAGCAGACGCTGTACGGGTTGCCGACGTACTCGCCGTAGACCGGGATCGGCTGGTAGCCGCAGGAGGTGTAGAGGCCGACCGCCGCCGGCAGGTAGGTGCCCGTCTCCAGGCAGAGCACCGAGTGACCCCGGTGGAAGGCCAGGTCCTCCAGCGCGCTGAGCAGCTGCCGGGCGATCCCCCGCCCCCGGTACGCCGGGCGGACGTACATCCGCTTCACCTCGCCGGTGTCCGCGTCGAGCCACTGGAGGCCGCCGCAGGCGACCACCCGGCCGCCGTCCACCACCACCAGGTAGCGGATCCCCTCGTGGACCACCGTGGCCTGACCGTCCAGCCCGCCGTCGGCCGCACGCAGCTCGCGCTGCTGGGCGACGACCAGCGTGTCGACCTCCGGATCGGTGGCGGGACGGGGCTCGATCAGCATCAGCCCACGATAGGTCGGGTCCGTTTCGCGAAGGTTTCCAGGAAACGACCCGGACCCGACCGGTAAGGGACTATCCCTCGTCCGGGGCGTCGCCGTCGCCGTCCACCAGTTCGTCCTCGGGGCGCTGCCGGCGGGCCTTGCGGGCGGCCAGCCGCTCGGCCGCCGCCGGGCGCGACGACTTCTCCTCCAGCCGGACGTCGGTGCCCCGGTTGCCGGGGATGAAGTCGACACCGGCGTACAGGGTCGGTTGCCAGTCGAACTCCCGCTCACCGATGCGGACCAGGTCGCCGGGGTGCGCGCCGGCCTTGGCCAGCTTCTCCTCCACGCCGAGCCGGGCCAGCCGGTCGGCGAGGAAGCCGACCGCCTCGTCGTTGTCGAAGTTCGTCTGCCGGACCCACCGCTCGGGCCGGGAGCCCCGGACGGTGAACGACCCGTCCGCCGCCGCCTCGATGGTGAACCCGGCGTCGTCGACCGCCTTGGGACGGATCACGATCCGGGTCGGCTCGGCCGGCGGCGCGGCCCGGCGGGACTCGTCGACCAGCTCCGCCATCGCGTACGTCAGCTCCTTGAGCCCCACCCGGGTGGCCGCCGAAACGTCGAACACCCGGAAACCCCGTGCTTCGAGGTCGGGGCGGACGATGTCGGCGAGGTCCTGCCCGTCCGGCACGTCGACCTTGTTCAGCGCCACCAGCCGGGGCCGGTCGGCCAGCCCGCCGTACTCGGCCAGCTCCGCCTCGATGGTGTCGATGTCGGCCAGCGGATCCCGGCCCGGCTCCAGGGTCGCCGTGTCGACCACGTGCACCAGCACCGCGCACCGCTCGACGTGGCGGAGGAACTCCAGGCCCAGCCCCTTGCCGGTGGCCGCCCCCGGGATCAGGCCCGGCACGTCGGCGACGGTGAAGGTGTGGTTGTCCACCCGGACCACGCCGAGGTTGGGCACCAGCGTGGTGAACGGGTAGTCGGCGATCTTCGGCTTGGCCGCGGAGATCACCGAGATCAGCGACGACTTCCCGGCCGACGGGAAACCCACCAGGCCGACGTCGGCGACGCTCTTGAGTTCCAGCACCACGTCCAACCGGTCACCGGGCTCGCCCAGTTCGGCGAAACCGGGCGCCTTGCGCCGGGAGTTGGCCAGCGAGGCGTTGCCCCGGCCACCACGCCCACCACGGGCCGCCTCGAAGGTGGTCCCCGCGCCGACCAGATCGGCCAGCACCGTGCCGTCGAGGGTCTGCACGACGGTGCCGTTGGGCACCTTGATCAGCAGGTCGTGGCCGTTCGCGCCGTCCCGGTTCGAGCCCGCGCCGCCCTTGCCGTTCTCGGCCTTCAGGTGCGGCCGGAAGTGGAAGTCCAGCAGCGTGGTCACCTGCGGGTCGACCACCAGGGAGACGCTGCCGCCGTGCCCGCCGTCGCCCCCGTCCGGGCCGCCGAAGGGCTTGAACTTCTCCCGGTGGATGGAGACACAGCCGTGCCCGCCGTCGCCGGCCTGCATGTGCAGGACGACCCGGTCAACGAACGTCGTCACGACGCCAATCCTTCCAGCGGAGTCGCGCCCCGCACCTGAAAAGCACCCACCCGGGGTCACCCGGCGCGGCAGGAGCACCCACCGGCGGGAACACCCCGCGCATGAAACGGCGAAGCGGGCCGGGGACCTCCAGGTCCGCGGCCCGCTTCGCTGTCGAGCTACTGCGGCACGATGCTGACGGTCTTACGACCCCGCTTGGTGCCGAACTGGACCGAACCGGCGGCCAGCGCGAACAGCGTGTCGTCGCCGCCCCGGCCGACCAGGTCACCGGGGTGGAACTTGGTGCCACGCTGACGGATGATGATCTCACCCGCGCCGACGACCTGACCACCGAAGCGCTTCACGCCGAGTCGCTGGGCCGCGGAGTCACGGCCGTTACGCGAGCTGGACGCACCCTTTTTGTGAGCCATTGGAGGACGACCTACTTCCCGCTGGAGATGCCGGTCACCTTGACCTGGGTCAGCGGCTGACGGTGACCCTGGCGCTTGTGGTAGCCGGTCTTGTTCTTGAACTTGTGGATCCGGATCTTCGGGCCCTTGGTGTGCGCGGCGATCTCGCCGGACACCGCGACCTTGGCGAGCTTCGCCGCGTCGGTCACCAGGTCGTCACCGTCGACGAGGAGCACCGCGGTGAGCTTCACCGCGTCACCGGGGGCACCGGTGAGCTTCTCGACCTCGATCACGTCGCCCTCGGCGACCTTGTACTGCTTGCCGCCGGTCTTGACGATCGCGTACATCGGAGGCGGACTCCCTGTCGTTGAGGCTGCTGGCGGTCGTTCCCATGGCAACTTGCCGGGTAGCTGTGACACCGGCAGCGCGGGCACGCGGGAACTCGGCACACCAGAGTGTGCCGCAGGAAAGAGTACGCCATCCCCCACCCGCCACCCAAACCGACCCCCGGCGGACCGGGCCACCTCCCCCGGCCGACGGGATCTCCCGGCGGACGCCGCCCGCCGGTCGACGGTGCCGGGCCGGTGTCAGCGGGCGCAGAGCTGGTCCAGCCGTTGCTGGAGCCGGTCCAGCTCGGTCTCGTCGATCGAGTCGACGTCGGTGCCGAGCCGGCCGATCTCGGTGGCCAACTCGGTCAGCAGGGTCTTCAGCTGGGGATCGGTGGCCAGGCCGGACTGCTGCCGCAACACCGTCCGCCAGGTGGTCAGCGCCGTCTCGGCCCGTTTCCGGGCGGCGTCCGCCGCCGTGCTGTCGTTCGCGCCGACCGCCGCGATCATCTTGCCCAGTTCCTCGACGTAGGTGCGCACGGCCGTGGTCGAGGCGGCCTCGGCGACGCCGCACACCTGCGGCCCGTTGCCACCCGCCGGGGAGCCGCTCACCACCGCGGACGGGACCACGGTGGCGGGGGCCACCGTGCCGGTCGGCCGGTCGGCCGGGGCCGACCCGCCGCTCCGGTCGCCCGAACAGCCGGCACCGGTCAGCAGGACGGTGGTCGCCACGAGGGCGACGGGCAGGCGGCGCATGTTCTTCTCCTAGCCGGGGGTGACCGATCGTATCGCCGGTCGCCGGCACGGCAGGACCCCTCCCACCGGCGGTACGCCGGTGGGAGGGGTCCGTGGCACGTGGTGGGTTCAGCCCGTCACGGACGGGTCCGGCGGCGGGCGCCACCCCGACGGGAGCGCCGCCGGCCGGAGCCGCCCTCCCCACCGTCGTCGTCCCCGTTGTGCTCGCCGACCGCGTCCGGGTCGTCCGCCCCGGCGAGCCGGGCCGACTCGCCGGTCTGGGCGTCGGCCGCCACCGGGTCGGGCGACGCCGGCGTCTCGTACCGGGACAGGTCGTAGCCCATGGTGTCGTCGTAGCCGGCATCGGCCGCCGGGGTGGCGACCTCGACGTCGGTGGTCTCGACCGCCACCCGTTCCGCGGTGGCCGCCTTGCGGGCCCGCCGCCGCGACGACGCGCTGGTGGACGGTTCGGCCGCCGGGGTGGTCACCGTCGAGGCGACCGCCTTGACCCGCTCGCCCGCGCCGTTCGCGGTACGCGGCTTCTCCGGCACCGGCTCGGTGTGGATGACCAGGCCGCGACCCTTGCAGCACTCGCAGGGCTCGCTGAACGCCTCCAGCAGGCCGGCGCCGATCCGCTTGCGGGTCATCTGCACCAGGCCCAGCGACGTGATCTCGGTCACCTGGTGCTTGGTCCGGTCCCGGCCCAGGCACTCGGTGAGCCGGCGCAGCACCAGCTCACGGTTGGACTCCAACACCATGTCGATGAAGTCGATCACCACGATGCCGCCGATGTCCCGCAGCCGGAGCTGCCGGACGATCTCCTCGGCCGCCTCCAGGTTGTTGCGGGTGACCGTCTCCTCCAGGTTGCCGCCGGAGCCGGTGTACTTGCCGGTGTTGACGTCGATGACCGTCATCGCCTCGGTGCGGTCGATCACCAGCGAGCCACCGGAGGGCAGGAAGACCTTGCGGTCCAGTCCCTTGATGATCTGCTCGTCGATGCGGTACTCGGTGAACACGTCGGCGGTGCCGACGTACCGGCGTACCCGGTCGACCAGGTCCGGCGAGACGTGCGACAGGTACGACTCGACCATGCCGTACGACTGCTCGCCCTCGATCACCAGCTCGCGGAAGTCCTCGTTGAACAGGTCCCGGACCACCCGGATCACCAGGTCGGGCTCCTCGTACAGCAGCACCGGGGCGCCGCCGGCGGTCGCCTTGGCCTGGATGTCCTCCCACTGGGCCTGCAGGCGCTTGACGTCCCGGGCCAGCTCGTCCTCACTGGCCCCCTCGGCGGCGGTCCGGACGATCACGCCCGCACCGTCGGGGACCAGCTTCTTGAGCACGTCGCGCAACCGCTTGCGCTCGGTGTCGGGCAGCTTGCGGCTGATCCCGGAGGCGTTGCCGTTGGGCACGTAGACCAGGTGCCGGCCGGAGAGCGCCACGTGGCTGGTCAGCCGGGCGCCCTTGTGCCCGATCGGGTCCTTGGTGACCTGGACCAGCACCGAGTCGCCGGAGCGCAGCGCCTGCTCGATCGAGCGGGAACGCCCCTCCAGGCCGGTGCTGTCCCAGTTGACCTCACCGGCGTACAGGACGGCGTTACGGCCCCGCCCGACGTCGACGAAGGCCGCCTCCATGCTGGGCAGGACGTTCTGCACCTTGCCCAGGTAGACGTTGCCGGCCATGGTGCCGGAGGAGTTGCGGGTGACGTAGTGCTCGACCAGGACGCCGTCCTCCAGGACCGCGATCTGGGTACGGTCGCCCCGCTGGCGGACCGCCATCACCCGGTCGACCGCCTCCCGGCGGGCCAGGAACTCCGACTCGCTCAGGATCGGCGGGCGGGTCCGGCGCTGCTCCCGACCGTCCCGGCGACGCTGGCGCTTGGCCTCCAGCCGGGTCGAACCGGAGACACCCTGCACCTCGTCGACGGCCTTGCGGGGTTCCCGGATCTTCACCACCGTGGGCACGCCGTCGTCGGCGCTCCCCTCGGCGTCCCCGGCACCCCGACGGCGACGCCGCCGCCGACGGCGGGTCAACCCGTCGCCGTCGCCGTCACCCTCGTCCTCGGAGTCGTCGCCCTCGGTCTCGGCCGCGGCCGGCTCCTCGGTCTCGTCCTCGTCGGTGTCGTCCGCGCCGCCCTTGCCCCGGCCCCGGCCCCGGCGGCCCCGGCGACGACGGCGACGCGCGGCGGCCGACTCGTCGTCCTCGTCGTCGCTCTCGTCGTCGGCACCCTCCTCGGCCTCGCCGGTCGGCTCCTCCTCGACGACCTCGGCGACCTCGACCGGCTCGGCCTCACGGCGGCCACGGCGACGCCGCCGCCCGGTCTCGACGGGCTCCTCGACGGGCTCCTCGGCGACCGGGACGGGCTCGACCACCCGGAAGGTGGGCAGCTCCTCCGGCTGCGGGGCCATGAAGAGCACCGTCGGCGCGGCGATCGCGGCCCGCCGCCGCCGGGTCCGCGGCTGCGGCTCGGCCGGCTCCACCGGCTCGTCGGCGGCCGGCACGGCGACACCGGGCGACACCTGTCCGGTCTGCTCCCCGACGGACGGCTGGTCGGCCTCCTCGACGGGTTCCTCCACCGCCTGGTCGACCACGGTCGGCTCGGTCGGGGCTGCCGCCTCCACCACCGGCTCCTCGGCACCGGCGGGCGGCACCGGCGCGGCGGGAACCTCGGTGGCCGCCACCCGGCTCGTCGCCCGGCGGCTGCCGGTGACCCGACCGGTCGACACCTCGGACGGCGGAAGCGACGCGGTCGGCACCTCGGACGGCGGAAGCGACGCGGTCGGCACCTCGGCCGGCGGCTCGGTCGCCGCCGGAGCGACGGCCTTCTTGCGCCGGGTACGGGTCGCCTTCACCGGCGGCACCAGGTCGGCGCTGCCCTCTTCCACACCGTCGGCGACGACCGGCTCCTCGACCGCCTTCGCCGGGGTCGCCTTGCGGCGACGCCGGGTGGTCTTCGGCGCGGTGTCGAGCTCACCGGCGACCGGGACGATCACCTCGGCCTGCTGTGACTCGTCGGTCGCCGAGGCGGCGCTGACGGACGCCTCGGCGGGCGCACCGGTCAGCTCCGGCTGGCTCAGTGGCGCGGCCCGTCGGCGGGTGGTCCGCCGCCGGGCCGGTGCCGCCGGGGCACCCTCCGCGGCCCCCTCGCCGGGCGGCGTGGCGGCTTCCGGTGTGCCGACGGCACCCGGGCCGCCGTCGATGGTGGTGTCGGCGGGGTCGCCGGCCGGCTGGGAACCGGTCCGTTCGCCGCCCTCGGGCTCGTTCTCGAGCATGGACGTTCTCCAGTTCTGGCGGCCCCGGGCGCGGGTGAGCGCTGCCACGCAGGATCGCCGCAAAGTGTTTCCGCCGGGCGCGCGACGTGCGCGACCGCCGAAGTCTGCCTGCCAGAACCCTGACCGACGGTCAGCGTTCTCCGATGGCTGCCCCGTCGCGGTCCGCTTCCAACGGATCCACGATCGCGCCCTGCGCGGTCAACGTGCCCTGCGCCAGCCGGATCACCCTCGGGGAGACCGGCGGCTCCAGGGCGGCCACCACGCGGAGGCCGGAAAGGACGTCATCGGGTCGTACGGACGGGGTGACCTGCCGGACGACCAGTTCGAGTATCGCACACGACGAGTCCGTCGCCCCGGAAGGCGTCTCCACCGGAGGCAGCACATCGATGTACGCCACCGCCGCCCGCGCGTCGAACGTCCGTCGGCCCTGCTTGGTCATCCGCTCGACCTGGACCTCGTCGGCGGCCAGGAAGGCGTCGACCGCCCGTCGCGCCACCGCCGGGTCTACCTCGGGCAGCTCGATCCGCCAGGACGACGCCTCGATCCGCTCGGCCAGGCTCCCCCCGGCGGCGACCACCACCTCCAGCACGTCGAGGCCGGGTGACAGGGCCGCGTCGAGGGCGATCCGCAGCTGCTCCGGGTCGACCACCGCCTGGAGGCCGACCTCCAGGTACTCCGCCTCGCTGGCCACACCGGTGGGGGCGGCACTGGCGTAGGAGATCTTCGGGTGCGGGGTGAAGCCCTGGGAGAAGGCCACCGGCACGGCGGCCCGGCGCAGGGCACGCTCGAAGGCGCGGGCGAAGTCCCGGTGGGAGGTGAACCGCAACGGCCCGCGCTTGGCGTACCGGATCCGGACACGCTGGACGACCGGCGCCTGCCCGCCCTCCGGCTGTGGTTTCCTGCTGATCGTCGTACTCCTCGGTCTAGAACCGGCCGGTCGTCCCCGTGGCCCCGGCTGCCGGTGACGATAGCCCCATGATCGTCGCAGCGGGGCGGGCGGCACGCCGACCCGCCCCGGCGACGCTCACTGCTGGGCGCCGGTGGGCACCTTCAACGCGGTGACCGGGGTCAGCGGCAGGAGCTTGCGACCGGTGGGACCGATCTGGATCTCGGTGTCCATCGACGGGCAGACGCCGCAGTCGAAGCACGGGGTCCACCGGCAGTCGTCCTGCTCGTACTCGCTCAGCGAGTCCTGCCAGTCCTGCCAGAGCCAGTCCTTGTCCAGGCCCGAGTCGAGGTGGTCCCAGGGCAGCACCTCCAGCTCGTCGCGCTCGCGGGTGGTGTACCAGTCCAGGTCGACACCGAAGCCCGGGAGCACCCGGGCGGCGGCGTCCACCCAGCGCCGGTACGAGAAGTGCTCGCTCCAACCGTCGAACCGGCCACCGTCGCGCCACACCTCGTGGATCACCGCGCCGACCCGGCGGTCACCCCGGCTGAGCAGGCCCTCGATCAGCGACGGCTCGCCGTCGTGGTAGCGGTAGCCGATCGCCCGGCCGAGCGAGCGGTCCGCGTTGATCGCCTGCTTGAGCAGCCTGAGCCGGTGGTCGATGACCTCCGGCGGGGACATCGACGCCCACTGGAACGGGGTGTGCGGCTTCGGCACGAAACCGCCGATCGAGACGGTGCACCGGATGTCCTTGGAGCCGGTGGCCGCCCGACCGGCCCGGATCACCTCGTGCGCCATGTCGGCGATCTCGAGGACGTCGGCGTCGGTCTCGGTGGGGAGGCCGCACATGAAGTACAGCTTCACCTGCCGCCAGCCGTTGGTGTACGCGGTGACCACCGTGCGGATCAGGTCTTCCTTCGACACCATCTTGTTGATGACCTTGCGGATCCGCTCCGATCCGCCCTCCGGGGCGAAGGTCAGCCCGGTCCGCCGGCCGTTGCGGGACAGCTCCTGCGCCAGCTCGATGTTGAACGCGTCCACCCGGGTCGACGGCAGCGACAGCGAGACGTTGGTGCCGGTGTACTGCTCGGCCAGGCCGGAGCACATGTCGCCGATCTCGGAGTGGTCGGCCGACGACAGGGACAGCAGGCCCACCTCGTGGAAGCCGGAGAACTCCAGGCCCTGCTGGACCATCTGCCCCACCGTGGTGATCGACCGCTCCCGCACCGGTCGGGTGATCATGCCGGCCTGGCAGAACCGGCAGCCCCGGGTGCAGCCCCGGAAGATCTCCACCGCGTACCGCTCGTGCACCGTCTCGGCCAGCGGCACCAGCGGCTTCTTCGGGTACGGCCAGGCGTCCAGATCCATGGTGGTGCGCTTGTGCACCCGGAACGGCACGTCCGGGCGGTTCGGCACGACCCGCTGGATCCGGCCGTCGGGCAGGTAGTCCACGTCGTAGAAGCGCGGCACGTAGACGCTCTCGGTGCGGGCCAGCCGCAGCAGCAGCTCGTCCCGGCCGCCCGGGCGGCCCTCCGCCTTCCACTCCCGGACGATCGCGGTGATCTCCAGGACCGCCTCCTCGCCGTCGCCGAGCACGGCGGCGTCGATGAAGTCGGCGATCGGCTCCGGGTTGAACGCGGCGTGCCCGCCGGCCACGATCACCGGGTCGGCGTCGGTACGGTCGGCGGCGCGCATCGGGATGCCGGCGAGGTCGATCGCGGTGAGCAGGTTGGTGTAACCCAGCTCGGTGGAGAACGAGACCCCGAACACGTCGAAGCGGCGCACCGAGCGGTGCGCGTCGACGGTGAACTGCGGCACCCCGTGGGCACGCATCAGCGCTTCCAGGTCCGGCCAGACCGCGTACGTCCGCTCGGCCAGCACGTCGGGCAGCTCGTTGAGCACCTCGTAGAGGATCTGCACACCCTGGTTGGGCAGGCCCACCTCGTACGCGTCGGGGTACATCAGCGCCCACCGTACGGTCGCCGCGTCCCAGTCCTTGGCCACCGCGCCCAGCTCGCCACCGACGTACTGGATGGGTTTGGTCACCTGGGGCAGCAGCGCCTCCAGCCGGGGCCAGACCGACAGCTCCGAGTCGTGGTGCGGCGACAGACCCACCGCGTCGTCGGTGGTGGCCGCGGCGGGGCGCGGCGTGGTGGACGGAACACTCATGGAGCCCAAGGGTACGCGTCCACCGTCGGACGGCTCGCCGCACCGCCGACCTCCCCCGCTCTCTACTTCCCCCCGGGCGCGGCACGGGGGCACTCATGATCACCTACGCTCCAGCGGCACAATGTCCGGCGTGTCGGGTCGGCCACGCGTAGACGATCATGTGTTCCTCCGGCGGCCCACGGGAGTCAGGTGGCTGCGGGGCGACGGGTGACGCGTTCGGGGCCTTCCGGGGCCGGGGGTGGGCGGGGCCTTCCGCGGCCCAGGGTGACGCGTTCGGGGCCTTCCGGGGCCGGGGGTGGGCGGGGCCTTCCGCGGCCCAGGGTGACGCGTTCGGGGCCTTCCGGGGCCGGGGGTGGGCGGGCGCCGGGCCGCCGATTGGTCGAGGTGGCGCCCCGGTACTAACCTCGCAACCGGTGCGAGAGGAGATTGCCGCGATGCCGGAGCCGCAGCCGGGAGCAGACCGGCCGGCCGACGGGGGTGACCCGGTCCCGGGTCGGCAGCAGAATCCGGTGGTCACCACCGGGGCCGACCTCCCCGTACCGCCACCCGGCGATCCCGCCGACACCGCCGCGCCGGACGACACGTCCGCTCCGGTGCCCCCGGGCGGCACCGCCGGCCCCGAGTATCCGTCGGGCGGCACCGCCGGTGCCGGCGCCGTCGTCGACTCCGCCACCCCGCCCCGGCTCGCCCCCGCGCCGGAGCCCACCACGACGCCGGAGCCCACCATCCCGTCGGAACAGGCCAGCCCCACCGAGCCCACCAGCCCGCCGGAACAGACCGGCTCCGCCGAGCCGCCCCGCCCAGCGGAACATGCCGGCTACGCCGGGTCCACCAGCGCACCGGAGCAGGCCCGGTCCGCCGAGCTGCCCCGCCCACCGGAGCCGGCCGGCAGCGCCCCCGACCCGGAGCAGGCCAGCCCCGACGACCCGACGCAGGCCAGCGGCGACGAGCCGACCGGCTCTCCGGAGCCGTCCCGTCAGCCGGAACAGGCCGACCCACCGGATCCGACCGATCCGGGCCACCCGGTGGAGCAGGTCGACCCGGGCCACCCGGTGGAGCAGCTCGATGGGGCCACGCCGAACCACCCGGTGGAGCAGGTCGATGCGGCCACGCCGAACCACCCGGTGGAGCAGGTCGATGCGGCCACGCCGAACCACCCGGTGGAGCAGGTCGATGCGGCCACGCCGAACCATCCGGTGGAGCAGGTCGATGCGGTCACACCGGGCCACCAGTCGACCGATCCGGTCACACCGGGTCACCCGGTGGAGCAGGTCGATCCGGCCGCCCCGGGCCACCAGTCGGCCGATCCGGCCACGCCGAACCACCCGGTGGAGCCCGTCGGTCCGGTCAGCCCGGGGCATCCGGTGGAGCCGGTCCGCCCGGTGCGGGGGGTGGCACCCGGTCCGGTCACCCCGGCCCGGGGGTCGGCCGCCGTTCCGGCCCGGGGCGCACCACCTGAGCCGCCGACACCCGCTCAGCCCGACCCGATCCGTCCGGCACAGCGCCTCGACGCCACCCGGCTGGAGCAGCGCCCCGACGCCACCCGGATCGAAACCCGCCCTGACGCCACCCGCCTGGAGCAGCGGCCCGACCGGACGCTGGAGGAGCCGGTCGTCCCCCGGTGGAGCGGCTCCGCCGCCGTGCCCGCACCACCGCCACGCCGCCCGGGGTGGGGTGAGTCGGTCGAGTTCACCCCGGCACCGCCACCCCCGCCACCGCCGCCCCCGTCGCCCGAGCTGCCCGAACACCGCACCCCGGTGGACCCGTGGGCGGGGGCGGACACCGGCGGCTGGGACCTGCACCACCCCGAGCTGGCCCTGCTGCCACCGCCGACGCCCCACCCGGCGTCACCGCCGACCCGCCCCTACCCGTCCGCCGCCGACCCGGCCCCGCCGCACCAGCACACCCCGACCCCGCCGGCCCAGCACCGGTCGGCCCCGGCCCACCAGCACACCCCGACCCCGCCCTACCCACCGGCGGTGTCACCTGCTCCGGCGACGCCCTCGCCGACCCGGCCGTACCCGATCGCGCCGGTGCCCACCGCGCGGCCGGTGTCCCCACCACCGCAGGCCCACCCGGTCCCGGCCGCCCGCCCGGCACCGCCACCGCCGCCCCCGGTGGCCCGCCCGGCACCGCCTCCGGCGGCCCGTCCGGCTCTACCGCCGCCCCCGGTGGCCCGCCCGGCACCACCGCCGGCCGCGCCGTCCCGGCCGCCGAAGCAGCGTCGCGGCCGGCCGGAGCCCGTCGCGCCACCACCACCGAACCCCGGTAGACCCCCCAAGGGTTACGCCCGTCGCAAGCGTCGACGCTGGCCGTGGGTGCTGCTGCTGAGCCTGGCCTGCTGCTGCGGCTGCCCCGCCTGGTTCGGCAGGCCGGCCTGGGAGCAGTACCCGGCCGACGCCGCCCTGCCCGCCCAGGTGGCCGACCTGACCCTGCGGACAGACTCGGGCACCGAGGTCGAGAAGCTCAAGACCGAGGTACGCAAGGCGAACCTGCTGGCCGAGGACGTATATGCCGGGGTCTACGGCACCTCCGACGGCAAACGGGTGATCGTCTTCGGTGACACCGGTTTCCGGCTCAGGCCGGAGTCTGACGCGGACGACGCGATGGTGCGACTGACCGACACCTTCCGACTGGGCACGCCGCAGCCGGTGGACAGCGGGGTGCGGGGTCGGTACGACCGCTGCGCGACCGGGTCCTCCGACGGCACCGACGTGGTGGTCTGCACCTCGGTCGACCACGGCAGCAGCGCGACCGGGGTCTTCACCCGGCTCTCGGTGGACGACAGCGCCCGGCTGCTCGCCACGATGCGCGCCCAGATCGTCACCCCGAAGCAGGGCTGAGCGCGACGTCGCCACCTGCCGGCACGGCGGGTGGTGCGGCGATCACGCCGGCATGGCGGGTGGTGCGCCGGTCAGGCCGGCGTCCCGCCCGCGGTCGGCTCGGCCCGGCGGGGGGCGTACCGGGGGACGTACTCCTGACCGGTGAGCTTCTGGATCTCGGCCATCAGCTCGTCGGTCATCTCCCGCAGCGAGGTGCGGTCGTCGGAGCGGCCGGTGAAGTCGAGCGGCTTGCCGAACCGGATGACGATCTTCGCCCGGCCGGGGCGGGGGATCCGGGTGCCGATCGGCTGGGCCTTGTCGGTACCGGTCACCCCCACCGGGATCACCGGCACGCCGGCCGCCACCGCCAACCGGGCGGTGCCGGTCCGTCCCCGGTAGAGCCGCCCGTCGGGCGACCGGGTGCCCTCGGGATAGACGGCAACCAGGTCACCGGCGCGCAGGGCCGGGATGGCGGCGTCGAACGCGGACAGCGCGGCCCGCCCGCCGGACCGCTCGACCGGGATGGCCCCCAGGCCGGTGAGCACGACCCTGGACAGGGTGCCCTTCGGACCGGTGCCGGTGAAGTACTCCGACTTGGCCCAGAAGGCGAGGTGCCGGGGGACGACAGTGCCGAGCAGCAGCTCGTCGGCGACGGAGAGGTGGTTGCCCGCGAAGATCGCGCCGCCGCTGGCCGGGACGTGCTCCAGACCCTCCACGACCGGGCGGAAGGCCAGCCGGATCGCAGGTCCCACGGTGAGTTTGCCGATGGTGTAGAGCAGCGGCACGGGTCCTCCGGCGGTCGTACGGTGAACAGGCGGTGTCACGGTAGCGGACGGACGCCCGTGCGACCCAACGGGTGCACGCGCGTCCGCCCACTGGATTCCGGATGTCGGCGAGGACCCCGCGCCCGCCGGGTCGGCGCGGGCCCGGGGTCCTCCCCGCACCGTTCAGACCGGTCGGACGCGCACCGTCACCGGCTCGCCGTCGCCGACCTCGCCGGTGAAGCCGGTCAGGTCGTCGACGAAGTCCACCGTGTCCGCGAGCACCTCCCGGGCGACGAATCCGGTGTACGCCGACACCGCCGCCCGGACCTCCCCGGAGGCCGCCACCGACAGCGCGATCCGGTCCGAGATGTCCAGGTCGGCGTCCCGGCGGGCCTGCTGCACGACCCGGACCACGTCCCGGGCCAGTCCCTCGGCGGCCAGCTCCGGGGTGACCCCGGTGTCGAGCACGACGACCCCCTCGCCGCCGGGCAGCGGTGCGCTGTGCTCGGCGTCGGCGGCGATCAGGCGCAGTTCGTACTCGCCCTCGGCGAGGGTGACCCCGGCGGCGACGGGGGCGCCGTCGACCAGCTCCCACTCCCCCGCCTTGACCGCCCTGATCACCTGCTGCACCTGCTTGCCGACCCGGGGGCCGAGTGCCCGGGGTACCACGGTCAGCACCTGCTGGCAGTAGTCGGCGACCTGCCCGGAGAACTCCACCGCCTTGACGTTGACCTCGTCGGCGACCAGGTCGGCGAAGGGCCGGAGCTGGTCGGCGACCGGCGAGGCCACGGTCAGCTTCGGCAGCGGCAGCCGGACCCGCAGCCCCTTGGCCTTGCGCAGCGACAGCGCCGCCGAGCAGACGTCCCGGGTGGCGTCCATCGCGGCGACCAGGTCGTGGTCGGCGGGGAGGTCCTGCGCCGACGGCCAGTCGGTCAGGTGCACCGACCGTTCGCCGGTCAGCCCGCGCCAGATCTCCTCGGCGGTCAGCGGGGCCAGCGGCGCCACCACCCGGCAGAGCGTCTCCAGCACCGTCCACAGGGTGTCGAACGCGTCGGCGTCGCCGGCCCAGAACCGGTCCCGCGAGCGGCGCACGTACCAGTTGGTCAGCGCGTCGAGGTAGGACCGGACGGTGGCGCAGGCCCCGGAGATGTCGTACGCGTCCATCTGCGCGCCGACGGTCTCCACCAGTTCCCGGGTCTTGGCCAGCACGTACCGGTCGAGCAGGTTGCCGGCGGCATCGCCGCCACCGGACAACGCGGCATCGCCGCCACCGGACAGCGCGGCGTCGGTCCTCCGCTTCGCCCGGTAGCCGTCGGCGTTGGCGTAGAGCGAGAAGAAGTACCAGACGTTCCACAGCGGCAGCAGCACCTGGCGTACGGCGTCACGGATCGCCGGCTCGGTGACCGCCATGTCGCCGCCGCGCAGCACCGGCGAGGACATCAGCATCCAGCGCATCGCGTCCGAGCCGTACGCGTCGAAGACGTGGTAGACGTCGGGGTAGTTGCGCAGGCTCTTGGACATCTTGCGCCCGTCGGAGCCGAGCAGGATGCCGTGGCTGAGGCAGTTGCGGAACGCCGGCCGGTCGAACAGCGCGGTGGCCAGCACGTGCATGGTGTAGAACCAGCCCCGGGTCTGCCCGATGTACTCGACGATGAAGTCGCCCGGGTAGTGGTGCTCGAACCAGTCCGCGTTCTCGAACGGGTAGTGCACCTGGGCGAACGGCATCGACCCGGACTCGAACCAGCAGTCCAGCACCTCCGGCACCCGGCGCATCGTCGAGCGCCCGGTCGGGTCGTCCGGGTTGGGGCGGGTCAGGTCGTCCACCGCCGGCCGGTGCAGGTCGGTCAGGCGTACCCCGAAGTCCCGCTCGATGTCGGCCAGCGAACCGTAGACGTCGACCCGGGGGTGGTTCGGGTCGTCGGACTTCCACACCGGGATCGGCGAGCCCCAGAACCGGTTGCGGCTGATCGACCAGTCGCGGGCGTTGGCCAGCCACTTGCCGAACGAGCCGTCCTTGATGTGGCCGGGCGTCCAGTTGATCTGCTGGTTCAGCTCGACCATCCGGTCCTTGAACTGCGTCACCGCGACGAACCACGACGACACGGCCTTGTAGACCAGCGGGGTGTCGCAGCGCCAGCAGTGCGGGTACGAGTGGGTGTAGGTGTCCTGCCGCAGCACCACCCCCCGCTCCTTGAGCTCCCGGATCACCGGCTTGTTGACGTCGAAGACCTGCTCGCCCTGGTACGGCGGGACCAGCGCGGTGAACCGGGTGTGGTCGTCGACGGTGACGACGGTGGGGATGCCGGCGGCGTTGCAGACGTTCTGGTCGTCCTCGCCGAACGCCGGGGCGAGGTGCACGATCCCGGTGCCGTCCTCGGTGGTGACGAACTCCGCGCCGAGCACCTGGTAGGCGTTCGGGCCGGCCTGCTCGACGAGGAAGTCGTAGAGCGGGGTGTAACGGCGTCCGACCAGGGCCTTTCCGGTCACCCAGCCGACCTGCTCGTACCCCTCCAACTCCTTGGCGTACGCCCCGAGCCGGGACTCCCCGACCACGTACCGCTGGCCGTCGCGCTCCAGCACCGCATACCTGATGTCCGGGCCGACGGCGAGCGCGAGGTTGGACGGCAGGGTCCACGGCGTGGTGGTCCAGACGCCCAGCCTGACCGGCCCCCGGACCAACTCCGGGGCCCGCTCGTCCGGGGTCAGCTCGAACCACACGGTAAGCGTCGGGTCGTGCCGGTCGCGGTAGACGTCGTCCATCCGGGTCTCGGTGTTCGACAGCGGCGTCTCGCACCGCCAGCAGTACGCCAGCACCCGGAAGCCCTCGTAGACCAGGCCCTTGTCGTGCAGGGTCTTGAAGGCCCACATGACGCTTTCCATGTAGTCCAGGTCGAGGGTCTTGTAGTCGTTGGTGAAGTCGACCCAGCGGGCCTGCCGGGTGACGTACCGCTCCCAGTCCTGGGTGAACTCCAGCACCGAGGAGCGGCACGCCTCGTTGAACCGGGCCACCCCGAGGTCGAGGATCTCCGCCTTGCTGGTGATGCCGAGCTGCTTCTCGGCCACCACCTCGGCGGGCAGGCCGTGGCAGTCCCAGCCGAAGCGCCGCTCGACGTGCCGGCCGCGCATGGTCTGGTAGCGCGGCACCACGTCCTTGACGTACCCGGTGAACAGGTGGCCGTAGTGCGGCAGGCCGTTGGCGAACGGCGGGCCGTCGTAGAAGACGTACTCGTTCTTGCCGTCGTCGCCGGCCGGCCGGGCCGTCACCGAGGCCTCGAAGGTCCGGTCGGTGGTCCAGTGCTCCAGGACGCGGCGTTCGACCGCGGGCAGGTCCGGGCTCGCCGGGACGCCGGCGGCGGTCGGGTCGTGCAACGGATAGCCCATCGGGGGTCGCTCTCCTCTGGCAGCTCACTCAGTCGTGGTCTGCGAGGACGAGCCTGATCCGGTACGCCGTCGTCAGCGCGCCGGGCCGGGCCCGCGGTACCACCCCGCTTGACGGTCAGGATCGACCGCCCGCTCGTTGGCCGGCTGTGACGGGCCGCCCCGTCCGGTTCTACTCGGGTGTCGCCACCGTTTCTTCCGGAGGCTCACCGGTGATGGCCGGGTCGTCGCCTGTACGGGCAAGGATACTCGACCGGTGCGGGCCGCCGCCGCCGAGTAACCGCCGGTGCGGTCACGCCGGCCCGGCCGGTCGGCCGGTGACCTCCAGGTAGCGGTCGAGCATCGTGTCGACCTGGGCCGGCACCTGGAGCTGTACGAAGTGCCCGGAGCCCACGGTCTGCCCGATGAACACCTGCGGCGCGAGCTGCGCCAGCCGGGCGTAGTCGGCGAACGGGGCGTCGCTGCCCACGAAGAGCAGCGGGCGGTCCCAGCGGTGCAGGGCGTCCCTGTCCCCCTCGGCGGCGATCCAGTCGGCCAGGCCGGCGATCGGCGCGTACGCCACCTCGGTGGAAGGTCGGGCCGTGGCCGCCACCACCCGCTCCACCAGGCGCGGGTCGGAGTAGGGCGGGAAGTACGACCGGACGATCGACTCCCGGACCGCGCCCGAGGTGTCGTCCCGTAGCGAGGCCGCCACCTGGGCGATCGCGGCGGCGGCGCCGGGTGGCCCGGCCACCGCGGAGTCGAGCAGCCCCAGCCCGGTGAACCGCTCCCGGTCGCCGGCGGCGGCCACCAGCGACCAGACGCCGCCCAGGCTGTGCCCGATCACGAAGATCCGGCGCAGGTCCAGCGCGCGGGCGAAGGCCCGCAGGTGACCCGCCATCCCGGGCACGCCGTAGCCGTCGGCGGGGGGCGGGCTGGCCCCGTGGCCGGGCATGTCGACGGTGATCACCCTGGCCTGCCGGTCGACCAGGTGCCGGGCCAGCGGGGTCATGAAGTCGTGGTCGCAGCACCAGCCGTGCACCAGCAGGAAGGTGTCGCGTCCGCCGTGCCCGTGCGTCCAGTACCGCATCCCGGCGGCCGTCTGCCCGTCCATCGTCGAGTCCTCCCCGGGGTCTACGCAGCGTGGTCGTCCCTTCCACTTAAGCGCGCCCGCCCGGTTCTGTCGCGGCGTATTGTTCCTTTTAGCACGCCTAGACCTTTTTGCGGGTGCGGGTGACGGGGGACGGGGGCAGCCGGTGGACGGGCTGATCGACGAGTTCTTCGCCGGTCTGACCACCGACTGCCGGGGGCGGTTACCCGCCGCCCCCGCCGGGCTGCTCCGCTTCGACCTCACCGCCGAGGACGGGGAGACGGCCACCTGGTTCGTCCGGCTCGCCGCCGGTCAGCCACAGGTCACCCGGACCGGTGACCGACCCGACTGCACCGTGGAGGTCCGGCCGGAGGCGTTCGCCCGGCTGCTGGCGGGGCGGGACAACCTCGTGGCGATGCTGCTGCGGGGAAGCGTCTCGGTCGCCGGCGACCTCGCCCTGCTGTTCACCTTCCGGCGGCTGCTGCCGGTGCCCGCCGACAGCACCGGGACGGACCGGGCGGCCGACCTGGTCCCGCACACCGCCCCCGACTTCATCGGGCTGCACGAGACCACCAGGGTCTTCGCCGGCAACCTGTTCATGATCAGCGCCCAGAACGGGGACGTGCTGACCGAGCCGACCACCCCGCTCGGGCTCTTCTCCTTCGACACCCGGTTCCTGTCGACCTGGCGGCTGACCGTCAACGCCGAAACCCTCTCGGTGCTCTCCGTGGACGACGTCGCCACCTACGAGGCGAAGTTCGGGCTGGTGCCCGGCGAACCCACCCACTACGTCAACGCCACCACCTCCGTGCTGCGGCACCGCTGGGTGGGTCCGGAGTTCGAAGAGGAGATCACCCTGTTCAACTACGCGCCGGAACCGGTGCGTTACGTCGTCCGGCTCGACGTGGCGGCGGACTTCGCCGAGGTGCTGGAGGTGCGCGACGGCTTCCGCCGGTCCCGGCCGGTGACCGCCACCGTCGCCGAGGACACGCTCCGGCTGCACTACAAGCGGGGCGGCCTGCACCGGGAGACGGTGATCACCTCCAGCACGCCGGCCCGGTTCGACGAGGGCGGCCTGACCTGGACGTTCACCATGGCGCCCCACGCCACCTGGTCCACCCGGCTGCGGGTGCTCGCCCTGCTGCGTGACCTGCACCGCCGCGACCTGCGGGAACGGCTGACCAGCTCGGTCGGCCGCGACCACCACCAGCGGGGCCGGGACATCGCCGCCCGGACCGCCGTGGTGCCCCGGCTGCGGGCCGACCACAAACCGTTGCAGCAGGCGTACGAGTACGGTGTCCGGGACCTGGCCGCGCTGCATTACCCCGGGCTGAACTTCCAGGCGGCCCTGCCCGCCACCGGACTGCCCTGGTCGATGGCCCTGCTCGGGCGGGAGAGCCTGGTCAGCAGCTTCCAGGCGCTGCCCTTCATGCCCGACCGGGCGGTCAACACGTTGCGCATCCTGGCACTCAGCCAGGGCGTCCGGCAGGACCCGTTCCGGGGCGAGCAACCCGGCAAGATCCTCCAGGAAAGCCGGTACGGCGACTCCGGCGCGTTCAACGACACCCCGGAGGCCGCCAGCTTCACCGCGGCCGACACCACCGCCCTCTTCGTCATCCTGCTCGACGAGTACGAACGCTGGACCGGCGACGAGGACCTGGTACGCGGCTTCGAGTTCGAGGTCCGGGCCGCCCTGCGCTGGCTCGGCACGGACGCCGACCCGGACGGCACCGGTTACGTCTGGTCCGCCCGCCACCCCACCCGGACCGGGCCGCAGAACGAGAGCTGGCGCAACTCGGCCGAGGCGATCTGCTTCCACGACGGCCGTCGGGCCACCTTCCCGCAGGCGATCTGCGAGATCCAGGGATACGCCTACGAGGCCCGCCGACGGGCCGCCCGGATGGCCCGCCGGTTCTGGGCCGACCCGGCCTGGGCCGACCGGCTGGAGCGCGACGCCGCCACCCTACGGCAGCGGTTCGACCGGGACTTCTGGCTGCCCGAGCGCGGCCACTACGCGGTCGCGTTGCAGGGCGACGGCACCCCGCTGGACTCGCTGACGTCCAACATGGGGCACCTGCTCTGCACCGGCATCGTGGCCGACCACCGCGCCGAGCAGGTGGTGGCGCACCTGTTCTCCCCGGCGCTCTACTCCGGCTGGGGTATCCGCACGCTGGCCAGCACCGCGGCCGAGTACAACCCGCTCGGTCACCACACCGGCGCGGTCTGGCCCTGGGAGAACTCGATGATCGCCTGGGGGCTGCGCCGGACCGGTTTCCGGGCGCACGCCGCCCGGATCGCCACCGGGCTGCTCGACGCCGCCCGGCACTTCCAGGGCCGGCTGCCGGCGTACCTCACCGGCTACGACCGGGCCATCACCCACGTCCCCGTCCCGCACGGCTTCACCGACAGCCCGTACGCGCCGTCGGCCGGGGCACCCCTGATGCTGCTGCGTACGCTGCTCGGCCTCGAACCGTACGAGGACCACCTCGCCGTGGACGCCGCGATGCCGGAGGAACTGGGTCAGATCGAACTGCTCGACATCAGGGGCCGCTGGGGGTACGCCGACGCCCTCGGCCGGGGCCGCCCGTTCGGCGACCGCCCCACCCGGTAGCGCCCGCCCCCGAGCCACACGGCAAGGGCCGCGCGGGCGGACCCGCCGTCGACGGGTGGCCCGGGGCGGCGAACCGTCAGCCCAGGGCGGGGAACCAGAGCGCGATCTCGCGCTTGGCGCTGTCGACGGAGTCCGAGGCGTGCACCAGGTTCTCCCGGTTGGACAGCGACAGGTCGCCCCGGATCGTGCCGGCGGCGGCCCGGCGGCCGTCGGTGCTGCCGATCATCGCGCGGACCACGTCGATCACCTGGTCGCCGGAGAGCACCAGCGAGACCAGCGGCCCGCTGGTCATGAACGTCTTCAGCGGCGGGTAGAACGGCTTGTCCACGTGCTCGGCGTAGTGCTGGTCGGCGAACCCGCCGTCCAGCGTCCGGGTCTCCAGCGCGTCGATCCGCAGGCCCTTCCGCTCGAAGCGGGAGATGATCTCGCCGACCAGGCCGCGGCGCACCGCGTCGGGCTTGATCAGTACGAGGGTGCGCTCATCCGGGCTGCTGCTGGACACGCTGGGTTCCTCCTGTGCGCACAAGGCGGTTCGGCTGGGTACGGTCAGCCTAGCGACCCGGGCCCGGCACCGACGCGGCGGCTGCTCTTTCCCTCGGTCGCCGACCGGCCTAGCCTGGCTCTGACCCCTGGGAGGTCCACTGTGGCGAATGGCGGGAACCGCACCATCGCGCCGGTACGGAAGTTGATCGCCGCGGTGCTCGGCACCGTGGCGACCTTCGTCGTCCTGTTCGGGCTGGGCATGACCAGCTGGGCCATCGTCGCGCTGGGGGTGGCCCTGGTGGTGCTCGCCGTAGCCCTGGGCACCGTGCGCGGCGGCGGACGCACCTGGGTGGTCGGTGTCGGCCACGTGCACAGCGCCTCCGAGCCGCCCACCCAGTACGCCTTCGGCCGCTGCGAACTCCAGCTCGTGATCGACGCGCCGGGCCTGCCGCCCCGGTCCAAGAAGATCATCGAACCCCGGGTGCCGGTGGCGAAGTGGCCCTCGCTGGGGCAGACCCTGCCGATCCGGGTGGCCCTGGACGACCAGCGGCACGTCCGGGTCCTCTGGGACGAGGTGCCGACCCACACCGAATCCGCCTCGACCCTGGCCGACCTGCCGCCCGAGTACGCCGGGGCCGAGCCGCTCGACGACCTGCTCATCCAGCAGGAGGCCCCGCCGTGGGCGGGGCGGACGGCCGACGACGACTTCCGGGACGAGTTCCGGGACGACCCGCTGCCCGCCGATCCGCCGCTCGTCGACCCGCCGCAGGCCGACCCGCTGCGGCCGACGATGTCCCGCCCGGAGCCGGCCCGGGCCGAGTCGCTGCGCGACGACGTCGGGATGCTGACCGACGACCGGAAGCCGGTGGTCGTGCACCAACGACCCGGCGGTCCGGTGGTGCTGGAGGGCACCGTGGTCGAGCAGCCGGCGACCGGCGGGTTGCCCCGCCGGGCCACGGTCACCACCGCGCCCACCCCCCGCCCGCCCGCCGAGGAGCGGCTCGACGAGCCGATCCTCGACCCGGTCGACGTGCCCCTCGACGCGCCCGCCACCACCGAGGGCCGGCTCGACCCGGAACTCGACGAGGCGATCTTCGGGTACGACCCGGCCACCGCGCCGGACGACGGGGAGGAGGACCGGGACGATCCGGCCGCGCCGATCAGTGGCGTCGGGCTGACCCTGCTGGTCACCGACCTGTCCCGGTCCCTGGAGTTCTACCGCGACACGCTCGGCTTCGAGGAGTTCGACCGGGGCTCCGGCAACGCGGTGCTCGCCTCCGGGGCGACCCGACTGGTGCTGCGCGAGGTGACCGGGGCGGCCCCGATGAGCCGCCGGCTGGTCCACGTCAACCTGGAGGTGGACGACATCGAGGCGGCGTACCGGCGGCTCAAGGACGCCGGCCTGCGGTTCACCTACGCGCCCCGGGTGGTCAACCGGGGTTCCCGGGTGGAGGTGTGGGCCGCCGCGTTCCGCGACCCGGACGGGCACGGCATCGCGCTGACCCAGTGGCGGGAACGCGCCGACGCCTGACCCCCGCTCAGCCGAGGATGACCCGGCGTACGTGCAGCGCGTACGCCCACACCAGCGCGAAGATCACGCCGAGTCCGAACAGGGACCAGTGCAGCAGGCCGGCGAGCAGCAGCAGCCCCTGGAGCACGGTGCCCGCCGACCAGGCCCAGGGGCGGCGCATCAGACCGGCCAGCAGCACCGCCGCCACGGCCAGCGCCACGGTGGCCGCGATCGCCGCCCCGCCGAAGTCCCCGCCGACCACCCGGATCGGCTGGATGGCCAGCAGCAGGACCAGCGCCTCCAGCCCGAGCGTCCCGGCACCGAGGCCGCGGACGGCCCCCTCCGGGTTGCGCAGGCCGGAACGCCGTCCGGGCTGTCCCCCCGACGCCTCGCCGTCCCCGGGCGGGCCCTCCCCCGGCGGCGTGTCCCGGGTCGGCACGTCCCCGACCGGGGACGACCGGTCGCCCGGGCGGGCCGGGTCCGGCCCGGTCATCGCTTGAGCAGCCGTCGGGCGTCGGCCACCGTCACCACCGAGCCGGTGACCAGCACCCCCACCCCGGACAACTCCCCGGGGACGTCGGCCTCGGCCTCGGCGACGGCCGCCTCGATGGCGTCCGGCATGTCGGCGGCCACCTGCACCCGGTCCGGTCCGAAGACCTCCCGGGCCAGCTCGGCCAACTCGTCGGCGGGCATCGCCCGGGGCGAGGTGTTGCGGGTGACCACGAGCGAGTCGAGCACCGGTTCCAGCAGCTCCACCAGGCCGGCGGCGTCCTTGTCGCCGAGCACGGCGAGCACCCCGACCAGCTTGCTGAACGCGAACTCCTCCTGGAGCGCGGTGACCGTGGCGGCCATCCCGTGCGGGTTGTGCGCCCCGTCCAGCAGCACCGTGGGGGCGTTGCGGACCTTCTCCAGCCGTCCCGGGGAACTGGTCGAGGCGAAGCCCTCCCTGACCGCCTCGATGTCGAGCTGCCGCTTCGCCCCGGCCCCGAGGAACGCCTCGACGGCGGCGAGCGCCACCGCCGCGTTCTGCGCCTGGTGCGCACCGTGCAGCGGGACGAACACCTCCTCGTACACCCCGCCGAGTCCCTGGATGGTCAGCACCTGGCCACCGACGGCGACCGCCCGGCGCAGCACCCCGAACTCCGCGCCCTCCCGGGCGACGGTGGCACCGACCTCGGCGCACCGCTCCAGGATCGGCCGGGCCGCCTCCTCCTCCTGGGCGGCGGCGATCACCGTCGCACCGGAGTGGATGATGCCGGCCTTGTGCAGGGCGATGTCCTCCAGGGTGTCGCCGAGCCACTCGGTGTGGTCCAGCCCGATCGGGGTGAGCACCGCCACCCCGGCCTGGAGCACGTTGGTGGCGTCCTCCGCACCGCCCAGACCCACCTCCACCACCGCCACGTCGACCGGCGCGTCGGCGAACGTGGCGAAGGCCAGGGCGGTGGTCAGGTCGAAGTAGGTCAACGGCTCGGCGGACCGCTGGTCGACCAGGTCGGCCAGCGGCTTCACCTCGCGGTACGTGGCGACGAAGCGTTCCTCGCCGACCGGTTCCCCGTCCAGGCTGATCCGCTCCCGGACGGTCTCCAGGTGCGGGCTGGTGTAGCGGCCGGTGTGCAGGCCGAAGGCCCGCAGCAACGAGTCGATCATCCGGGCCGTGGACGTCTTGCCGTTGGTCCCGGTCAGGTGGATCGACGGGTACGCCCGCTGCGGGCTGCCCAGCAGGTCGAGCAGCGTCTCGATCCGGTCCAGCTCGAAGTGCATCCGGGTGAACCCGCGCGCGGCCAGCTCGGCGTCGACGGCGGCGAACTCGCCGGCCCCGGGCCGGCTGGTGTGGTCGGTGCGGTCGGTCACGAGGGAAGCGCCTCCAGAGCGGTGTCGATCCGGACCAGGTCGGCCTCGGCCACCGCCAGCCGGTCGCGGATCTTGGCGACCACCGGTTCCGGCGCCTTGCCGACGAACGCCGGGTTGTCGAGCTTCGCGCGGGCCTGCGCGACCTCCTTCTCGGCGGCCGCCCGGTCCTTGGTGAGCCGGGACCGCTCGGCGGCCACGTCGATCGACCCCCGGGTGTCCAGCGCCACGCTGACCTCACCGGGCATGGCGAGGGTGGCGCTGGCCTGGAAGTCGTCCGCCGGGGCGTCCAGCCGGACCAGCGAGCGGATCAGCGGCTCGTGCGTCGCGATCCCCGCCCCGGTCAGCCCGTCCAACCGGGCGGCCACCCGTTGGGTCGGCCGCAGGCCCTGGTCGGAACGGAACCGCCGGATCTCGGTCACCACCCGCTGGACGGTGCCGACCTCGCGCTCCGCGGCGTCGTCCACCAGTGCCCGGTCGGCGACCGGCCAGGCCGCCGTCACGACGGTGTCGCCGCCGGTCAGCGCGGTCCACAGCTCCTCGGTGACGAACGGGATGACCGGGTGCAGCAGCCGCAGCAGCTGGTCCAGTACGTGCCCGAGGACCCGGCGGGTGGCGTCGGCGGCCGGTCCGCCCGCGGCGAGCACCGGCTTGCCCAGCTCCACGTACCAGTCGCAGACGTCGTCCCAGGCGAAGTGGTAGAGCAGGTCACACACCTTCGCGAACTCGTACGCCTCGAACTGCTCGTCCACCTCGGCGGTGACGTGCGCCAGCCGGGACAGGATCCACCGGTCGACGGTCGAGAGCCGGTCGGCGGCCGGCAACGGTCCCGTGGTGTGCGCGCCGTTGAGCAGCGCGAACCGGGTGGCGTTCCAGAGCTTGTTGCAGAAGTTGCGGGAGCCCTGGCACCACTCCTCGCTGACCGGCACGTCCCCGCCCGGGTTCGCGCCCCGGGCCAGGGTGAACCGGGTCGCGTCGGCGCCGTACCGGTCGATCCAGTCCAGCGGGTCGACCACGTTGCCGAACGACTTCGACATCTTCTTGCCGTGCTGGTCGCGCACCATGCCGTGCAGGGCGACCGTGGCGAACGGCGGCCGACCGTCCATCGCGTACAGGCCGAACATCATCATCCGGGCGACCCAGAAGAACAGGATGTCGTAGCCGGTGACCAGCACGCTGGTCGGGTAGAACTTCGCCAGGTCCGGGGTCTGCTCCGGCCAGCCGAGGGTGGAGAACGGCCACAGGCCGCTGGAGAACCAGGTGTCCAGGACGTCCTCGTCCTGGACCCAGCCGTCCCCGGTCGGGGGCGTGTCGTCCGGGCCGACGCAGACGATCTCGCCGGCCGGGCCGTACCAGACGGGGATGCGGTGCCCCCACCAGAGCTGCCGGGAGATGCACCAGTCGTGCATGTTGTCGACCCAGGCGAAGTAACGCTTGGCCAGCTCGGCGGGCTCGATCTTGACCTGGCCGTCGCGCACCGCGTCGCCCGCCGCCTTGGCCAGCGGGGCGGTGTTGACGAACCACTGCAACGACAGCCGGGGCTCGACCGTGGTACGGCACCGCGAGCAGTGCCCCACCGCATGCAGGTACGGCCGCTTCTCGGCCACGATCCGGCCCTGCTCGCGCAGCGCGGCGACGATGGCCGGGCGGGCCTCGTACCGGTCCAGGCCCTGGAACGGCCCGGGCGCGGTGATGACGCCCCGCTCGTCCATGATCGTCAGCGCGGGCAGGTCGTGCCGCTGGCCGATCTCGAAGTCGTTCGGGTCGTGCGCCGGGGTGACCTTGACCATGCCGGTACCGAACGCGGGGTCGACGTGCTCGTCGGCCACGATCGGGATGCGCCGACCGGTCAGCGGCACCTCGACCTCGGTGCCGACCAGGTGCCGGTACCGCTCGTCGTCCGGGTGCACGGCCACGGCGGTGTCCCCGAGCATCGTCTCGGCCCGGGTGGTGGCGACCACCACGTCGTCGCTGTACCGGATCGAGACCAGCTCGCCCTCGTCCTCGGTGTGCTCCACCTCGATGTCCGACAGCGCGGTCAGGCAGCGCGGGCACCAGTTGATGATCCGGTTGGCCCGGTAGATCAGTCCCTCGTCGTAGAGCTTCTTGAACATGGTCTGCACGGCCCGGGACAGGCCCTCGTCCATGGTGAAGCGTTCGCGGTCCCAGTCGACCGAGTCGCCGAGGCGGCGCATCTGGCCGAGGATCGCCCCGCCGGACTCCGCCTTCCACTGCCAGACCCGCTCGACGAACTTCTCCCGGCCGAGGTCGTGCCGGGACAACCCCTGACCGGCGAGCTGCCGCTCCACCACGTTCTGGGTGGCGATGCCGGCGTGGTCCATCCCGGGCAGCCAGAGCGCCTCATACCCCTGCATGCGCCTGCGACGCACCAGCGAGTCCTGGACGGTGTGGTCCAGGGCATGCCCCATGTGCAGCACGCCGGTGACGTTCGGCGGGGGGATGACGATGGTGAAGGCGGGCCGGTCACTCTGCGCCGACGCCCGGAAGTGGCCGGCGGCTACCCACTGCTCGTACCGTCGCTGCTCTACCTCGCCGGGCTGGTACTGGCCGGCAAGGGTCGGGGCGTCGGGGCGTCGGGCATCCAGTCTCTCGGTCACCCGCAAAAGTCTACGGAGCGCTTCTGCGGACCTGACGTGCACCACCGGTCATTCGCGTACGGTGGCGAACATGTCCGACGCACATCTCACCGAGCGGCAGCTCGTCGAGGGGCCGGAGCCGGTCGAGCTGACCGACGAACCGATCAGGTTGAGCACCCACGACCCGGAACGCGGCTCACCGTCGAAGGCTCCGGCATCCCGACGTCGACGGATCGCGCTGACCGTCGCCCTGGTGGTCGGCCTGGCCGGTGCCGCCGCGCTGGGCACCGCCGGCTGGCGCGTCGCCCGGGAGAAGGACGTCCGGCTCGGTACGCCCGACCGGGTGGCCGGACTCACCCGCGACGACTCGGACCGGGCCCGCAGCACCGCCGACTACCTGCGCAGCGGCTTCGCCGCCGACATCGAACTGGACCGCAGCATCGGCACGGTGTACCGCGACCCGGCCGACGAGAAGCGTGCGGTGCTGTTCTTCGGCGGCACCACCCTGCTCTGGCAGCCGGAACGCGACCTGGACAGCCTCTTCGGTCTGATGGCCGACGAGACCGGCCGGGTGACCGACCTGCGCGGGGTGCCCGCCGGGAGGTACGGCGGCGTGATGAAGTGCGGCCGGACCAGTGGCGACGGGGGCGACTTCACGATCTGCGGCTGGGCCGACCACGGCAGTGTCGCGATGGGCATGTTCGCCAACCGTCCCGTCGACGAGTCGGCCGACCTGTTCCGGCAGATCCGCGACGGTGTGCAGACCCGGGGCTGACTGCCTCCGAGCAGGCCGCTGTCCTTTCTGCGCAGTCCGTCCGAGGGGACGGTTCGAGGCGTGTGGGTCGTGTCCGGGGAGCCGGTTCGGGAATCCCTGGTTCGGGAATGCGGTAATGCCCCGCCCCCGTGGTTCAGGGAGGCGGGGCATAATAGAAAGCCGTCGAGGGCCGTCCGCTTGTCAGCAGACGACCCTCGACTGAAAGATTGTCCGGCGGTGTCCTACTCTCCCACACCCTCCCGAGTGCAGTACCATCGGCGCTGGAGGGCTTAGCTTCCGGGTTCGGAATGTAACCGGGCGTTTCCCCTCCGCCATGACCGCCGTAACCTTATGAACATATCAAACAACACACACACCCACACCGTGGGGGGTTGCCGATCATTTGTTCAGAGTTGCACAGTGGACGCGTAGCAGCTTCGTAGTCAAGTCCTCGGCCTATTAGTACCGGTCAACTGAACCCGTTACCGAGCTTACATTTCCGGCCTATCAACCCAGTCGTCTAGCTGGGGGCCTTACCCCCACAACGTGGGGTGGGATACCTCATCTTGAAGCAGGCTTCCCGCTTAGATGCTTTCAGCGGTTATCCCTTCCGAACGTAGCTAACCAGCCGTGCCCCTGGCGGGACAACTGGCACACCAGAGGTTCGTCCGTCCCGGTCCTCTCGTACTAGGGACAGCCCTTCTCAAGTATCCTACGCGCACGGCGGATAGGGACCGAACTGTCTCACGACGTTCTAAACCCAGCTCGCGTACCGCTTTAATGGGCGAACAGCCCAACCCTTGGGACCTGCTACAGCCCCAGGATGCGACGAGCCGACATCGAGGTGCCAAACCATCCCGTCGATATGGACTCTTGGGGAAGATCAGCCTGTTATCCCCGGGGTACCTTTTATCCGTTGAGCGACACCGCTTCCACACGCAAGTGCCGGATCACTAGTCCCGACTTTCGTCCCTGCTCGACCTGTCAGTCTCACAGTCAAGCTCCCTTGTGTACTTGCACTCAACACCTGATTGCCAACCAGGCTGAGGGAACCTTTGGGCGCCTCCGTTACCCTTTAGGAGGCAACCGCCCCAGTTAAACTACCCACCAGACACTGTCCCTGAACCGGATAACGGTCCGAAGTTAGATACCCAAATCAACCAGAGTGGTATTTCAAGATTGCCTCCACCCATACTGGCGTACAGGTTTCACCGGCTCCCACCTATCCTACACAAGCCCATTCAGATACCAATGTCAAGCTATAGTAAAGGTCCCGGGGTCTTTCCGTCCTGCCGCGCGTAACGAGCATCTTTACTCGTACTGCAATTTCGCCGGGCCTGTGGTTGAGACAGTGGGGAAGTCGTTACGCCATTCGTGCAGGTCGGAACTTACCCGACAAGGAATTTCGCTACCTTAGGATGGTTATAGTTACCACCGCCGTTTACTGGCGCTTAAGTTCTCCGCCTCGCCCTTACGGGCTAACAGGTCCCCTTAACGTTCCAGCACCGGGCAGGCGTCAGTCCATATACATCGAATTACTTCTTCGCATGGACCTGTGTTTTTAGTAAACAGTCGCTTCCCCCTGCTCTCTGCGGCCATACAACGCTCCACCCGCACGGGGCTTCACGTCTCCGGCCCCCCTTCTCCCTAAGTTACGGGGGCAATTTGCCGAGTTCCTTAACCACAGTTCGCCCGATCGCCTCGGTATTCTCTACCTGACCACCTGTGTCGGTTTGGGGTACGGGCCGCTCAGAACTCGCTAGAGGCTTTTCTCGGCAGCATAGGATCACTGACTTCACCTGAATCGGCTCGGCATCACGTCTCAGCCCCATGACATGCGGATTTGCCTACATGTCGGCCTACACGCTTACCCCGGCACAACCACCGGCCGGGCTCAGCTACCTTCCTGCGTCACCCCATCGCTTGACTACTACCCACCAGGTTCCCAGCCTCCCCCACATCAATCCGAAGACATCAGCAAGTTCAGGTGGTTAGCACAGCAAGGTTCATCACGGGCGCTCCTTCGCGGGTACGGGAATATCAACCCGTTGTCCATCGACTACGCCTCTCGGCCTCGCCTTAGGTCCCGACTCACCCAGGGCG
>NZ_CP120861.1:5632500-6720000 GCF_029581435.1 Micromonospora sp. WMMD987
CGTACAGGTGGATCTTCCGGTAGCTGGCGGCGAGCGTGCCGGACCGGTCGAAGACCAGCGACGTGTTCCAGGTGTGTGCCGGGTCCGGCCCGACCTCGTGGAAGGAACCGGCGACCACCCAGATCCCGAGGCGGCGGGCCACGTCGGCGAAGAACGTCCCCACCGTGCCGTCCACCCCCTCGGCCGCCGGCATCCCGTCGGCACGGCCGAGATAGTCGACGTACTCGGGAAGGACCGCCAGGTCGGCACCGGCCGCCGCGGCGCGGACCAGCAGGGCCTCGGCGGCGGCCAGGTTCGCCCGCCGGTCGTCGCGGGCGTTGAGCTGACAGACGGCGACACGCATGATGATCAGAGTACGGGCGGAAGCCGGCCCGGAACAGCCGGTGACGAGCTGATCCGCCCGTGGTCAGCGGTGTGTGCCGCCCCGCACACGCGGCAGCACGGCCCCGGGGCGCCGGAGCCGTGCTGCCGAAGGGTGGTGCGGGAGCGGCCGGTCAGGCCGACTTCTCTTCGCGGTCGCGACGGGCCCGCCGGCCGGTGAACTCGCGCGGCACGATGGTCGGGTTGACGTTCTCCAGGACCGCCTCGCGGGTGATCAGCACCCGGGCAGCGTCCGGGTTGCTCGGCACCTCGTACATCACGGAGAGGAGGACCTCCTCCATGATCGCGCGCAGGCCACGGGCACCGGTGCCGCGGAGCATCGCCTGGTCGGCGATCGCCTCCAGCGCCGGCGGCTCGAACTCCAGCTCGACGCCATCCAGCTCGAAGAGCCGCTGGTACTGCCGGACCAGGGCGTTGCGGGGCTCGGTGAGGATCCGGACCAGGGCGGAGCGGTCCAGGCTGCGCACGTTGGTGATCACCGGCAGCCGGCCGATGAATTCGGGGATCAGCCCGAACTTGAGCATGTCCTCCGGCATCACCTGGCTGAAGATGTCGTCGGTGGAACGCTCGGAGACCGACCGGAGCCGGGCACCGAAGCCGGTGCCGCCGGACCCGGTGCGGGCTTCGATGATCTGGTCGAGACCGGCGAAGGCACCACCGCAGATGAACAGCACGTTGGTGGTGTCGATCTGGATGAACTCCTGGTGGGGGTGCTTGCGTCCGCCCTGCGGCGGCACGTTCGACACCGTGCCCTCCAGCATCTTGAGCAGGGCCTGCTGCACGCCCTCACCGGAGACGTCCCGGGTGATCGACGGGTTCTCGGACTTGCGGGCGATCTTGTCGACCTCGTCGATGTAGATGATGCCGGTCTCGGCACGCTTGATGTCGTAGTCGGCGGCCTGGATCAGCTTGAGGAGGATGTTCTCCACGTCCTCGCCGACGTAGCCCGCCTCGGTCAGCGCGGTGGCGTCGGCGATCGCGAAGGGCACGTTCAGCATCCGGGCCAGGGTCTGCGCCAGGTGTGTCTTGCCGCAGCCGGTGGGGCCGAGCAGCAGGATGTTGGACTTGGCCAGCTCGACCGCGTCGTTGCCGGAGCCAGGGGCGTTGGCCGCCTCGGCCTGGATCCGCTTGTAGTGGTTGTAGACCGCGACCGCGAGCGCCTTCTTGGCCTGGTCCTGACCGACGACATAGTTGTCGAGGAACTGGCAGATCTCCATGGGCTTGGGAAGCTCTTCCCACTTCACTTCGCCCGACTCGGCCAGCTCCTCCTCGATGATCTCGTTGCAGAGATCGATGCACTCGTCGCAGATGTAGACACCTGGCCCTGCGATGAGCTTCTTGACCTGCTTCTGCGACTTGCCGCAGAACGAGCACTTCAGTAGGTCGCCGCCGTCACCGATCCGTGCCACCTACGTTCTCCCTGCACTCGTCGACCGGAACCCGGCCCTGAACCGCGGGCGCGGGGCGCCCGTCCGTGGTGAAATCCGTTCCGCCGGTCCGACCCGGCCACGCCGTACGGACCCGACGTTACCCGCTGGCGGAGGTTTCTCCGACCCCCAAAACGGGCGTGTCAGAGGTCGGCCGGGTTTGTGCCGCCCGGCCGACCCCCGACCCGAGGTTGCTCAGCGGGCCGCGTTGGCGGCCAGCAGGCCCTTCTTGCGGCTGGTCAGGATGGTGTCGACCAGCCCGTACTCCTTGGACTCCTCGGCCGTCATGATCTTGTCACGGTCGATGTCCTTGCGAACCTGCTCGATCGGGCGGTTGCAGTGCCGGGAGAGCATGTCCTCCAGCTGGGTACGCATCCGCAGGATCTCCCGGGCCTGGATCTCGATGTCCGAGCCCTGCCCGTAGCCGCCCTCGGTGGCCGGCTGGTGGATGATGATCCGCGAGTTGGGCAGCGCCATCCGCTTGCCCGGCGTGCCCGCCGACAGCAGCACCGCCGCCGCGCTGGCCGCCTGACCCAGGCAGACCGTGGAGATGTCCGGCCGGACGTACTGCATGGTGTCGTAGATCGCCGTCATGGCGGTGAACGAACCACCGGGCGAGTTGATGTACATGATGATGTCGCGGTCCGGGTCGGTGCCCTCGAGCGTCAGCAGCTGCGCCATCACGTCGTTGGCGGACGCGTCGTCGACCTGGACGCCGAGGAAGATGATCCGGTCCTCGAAGAGCTTGTTGTACGGGTTGGACTCCTTGACCCCGTACGAGGTGCGCTCGACGAACGACGGCAGGACGTAACGGTTGTGCACGGCCGCGAACTGGGGCGGCAGGCTCAGGTCGGTCATCGTCAGCTCCTCAGCTCAGGGTCCCGGCGCCATCCGGAACCTGCGTGGCCCCGATGATCACCTTGTCGATGAAGCCGTAGTCCATCGCCTCCTGGGCGGTGAACCAACGGTCCCGGTCCGAGTCGGCCTCGATCTGCGCCTGGCTCTGCCCGGTGTGGTGGGCGACCCGCTCCTGGAACATCCGCTTGGTGTAGAGCATCTGCTCGGCCTGGATCGCGATGTCCGACGCGGTGCCGCCGAGGCCACCGGACGGCTGGTGCATCATGATCCGCGCGTGCGGGAGGGCGTACCGCTTGCCCTTGGTGCCCGCGCAGAGCAGCAGCTGACCCATCGAGGCGGCCATGCCCATCGCCACGGTCGACACGTCGTTGTCGATGTACTGCATGGTGTCGTAGATCGCCATGCCGGAGTAGACCGAGCCACCCGGCGAGTTGATCCAGAGGAAGATGTCGCGGTCCGGGTCCTCCGCCGCGAGCAGCAGCAGCTGGGCGCAGATGCGGTTGGCGACCTGGTCGTTCACCTCGCTGCCGAGGAAGATGATGCGTTCCTTGAGCAACCGGTTGTAGACCGAGTCGTCGAGGTTGCCAATGGTGTCGCCACCTCGGGCTTCGATCGCCCGGAGCGGCTTCGCTGGGATGTGCATGTCGGTCATGGCAGCCCTTCGCTCTCCGTACCGTCGTCCCCGACATTAACCGCTCGACCGGGTGATCGACTCCCGGTCGCGGCACTGTTCGCTCTCAGCGCAGCTGGCTCGGGACGTACCCGGAAAAGGGGTTCGGCCGCCGTCTGCCGCAACGGGCGGACGGCGGCCTACCGGGTGTGGATCAGTGCTCGTGGTCGTGGTCGTGCGCCTGCTCGCTCTCGGCCCGCAGCGCGTCGAGGGTGACCTCGTTGCCGGCCGCGTCCTTGATGGTGATCTTTTCCATCATGGAGGCGAGCGCCTTGCCGCGCCGCACGTCGCCGAAGACGGCACCGGCGGCACCGGAGCGGACCAGCTGGTCGTAGTACTGCTGGGGGGCCATCCCGGCGCGCTGCGCCCGGTGGACGATCTCGTGCCCGAACTCGTCGTCGGAGACCTGGGTGTCCTCGGCGTCGGCCAGGGTGTCCAGCAGCAGCTGGATCTTGACGCCCTCGGTCGCCGCCTCGGTCAACTCGGCGTCGATCTGCTCCTCGGTCTTCTCCTCGGCGGCGAGGTACTCCTCCATCGAGGCGCCGATCCGCTCCAGCTGGTCGACCATCGCCTGCTTACGGCTCTCGACCTCCTCGCGGACGACACCCTCCGGGGCGGGCACCTCGGCGGCCGCGACCAGCTGCTCCAGGGCCTTGTCCCGGGCGGCGTAGATCTGCTCGACCCGCTTGCCCCGGCTGACCTTCTCCCGCAGGTCGGCGCGGAGCTCGTCGATGGTGTCGAACTCGCTGGCCATCTGGGCGAAGTCGTCGTCCAGCTCGGGCAGCTCCTTCTCCTTGACCGTACGGACGGTCACCGCCACCTCCGCGTCGCGGCCGGCGAAGTCGCCGCCCACCAGCTGGGTGGTGAAGGTGGTGTCGTCACCGGCGGCGAGACCGACCAGGGCCTCGTCCAGCCCCGGCAGGAGCTGCTTGCTGCCCACCTCGTGCGAGATGTTGCTCGCCGAACCGCCCGGCACGTCCTCGCCGTCGACGGTCGCGTTCAGGTCGATCTGCACGTAGTCACCCTCGGCGGCGGCCCGCTCGACGGTCTTGAGCGTGGCGAACCGCTCGCGCAGGTTCTTGACCTGCTCGTCGATCTCGCTCTCGTCGATCTGGAGCTCGTCCACGGTCACCTCGACGGTGGCCGGGTCCGGCAGGGTCAGCTCCGGCCGGACGTCGACCTCGGCGGTGAAGTTGAGCGAGTCACCGTCGTTGAACTCGGTGATCTCGACCTCGGGGCGACCGAGCGTCTTGAGGTCGTGCTCGCGGACCGCGGCGAGGATGTTCTGCGGGATGGCCTCCTGCACCGCCTCGTTGAGCACGGTGCCCCGGCCCACCCGCTGGTCGATCACGGCGGCCGGGATCTTGCCCCGACGGAAGCCGGGAACCTGGACCTGCTGGCCGATCTCCCGGTACGCCTTCTTGAGGCTCGGCTCGAGCTCGACGAACGGCACCTCGATGGCGAGCCGCACGCGCGTCGGGCTCAGAGTCTCGACGGTGCTCTTCACAGGCGTACTCCTTGACGGATCTCAGTTTGGGTCTGGACGGGTTGGACCTGGGCGTGATTGTGCGCATCGAGTGTAGGCGAGCCGGGACGCTGCTCCGGCAGCGCCCGGCGTACCGCACGGAATCGGCGTCACCCGGGGTCGCCCGGATGCGCACGCAGTCGGGGTGGCGGGATTTGAACCCACGGCCCCTCGCTCCCAAAGCGAGTGCGCTACCAAGCTGCGCCACACCCCGTGGCCAAAGAAGTGTATGCCGTCGCGCCCCACCCGGTACCCCGGGGCATCCCCCGGCACCGCAGCGGAGCGGCGTGGAGAGCGGCGGCGGGCAGAAGCCGGGGCGGGGTGGGAATGCCGGTGCGCGGGAGCCGGGGGGTGGGGGTAGGCTGGCGGCGCGTCCCGGGATGCCGGGCGTACGCGGGCGTAGCTCAATGGCAGAGCTTCAGTCTTCCAAACTGACGGTGCGGGTTCGATTCCCGTCGCCCGCTCCACACTTCCCCGAGCCAGGTCACGAGTCGATCGCGCTCCCGCCCACCCCGTACCGGGTACCGGTGCTCGTGGCCGCCATGGCGTGGCGGCTTCCCGATGCCGGTGGGCCGGCGGTCGGTGTCGGGGCATGGCAGGCTCGATGTCGTGATGAGCGACGACGCGGGACGGTTCGTCTCCGTGCACCGGGGGCCGGAGGACGGACCGTACGCGTGCCCCTGCTGTGGCTTTCTGACCCTCGGTGAGCGGGGCGGCTACGAGATCTGCGACGTCTGCTTCTGGGAGGACGACGGTCAGGACGAACACGACGCCGGCCGGGTGCGCGGCGGGCCGAACCGGGGCCTGAGCCTGCTCGACGCCCGCCGCAACTTCGCTGCCCACGGCGCGGCCGATCCGAAGGACCTGCGGCACGTCCGGCCACCCCGGCCCGAGGAGCACCCGCCCGGCGACCCGGGCCGCGCGTCCTGAGCCGTCCGGGGCAGACCGGACTGATCCGCCGGTCAGACCGGAGCGGCGGCGGGTCGACCGGGGTGTAGAACTGGGCCATGGACCCTGCGACGCTCGGCCGTGCCCTCGACGACGTGTTCGACCACGCGCTGGTGTACCACGCGTTCACCGACTACATGCGGGACTACGAGGTCATCGTCCACCTGACCGCCGACCCCCGTACCGGGATCGCGCCGACGACCCTGCGCTACCTGTTCCGGTACTGCGTCGAGGCCCGCTGCCGGACGTCGGTCCCACCGGTCACCTGGCGGGCCTCCCTGGACGAGCGCCTGATCGACCACCGGACCGGCGTCGACCTGGACGGTTACGTCTGGGGGGTGAAGTGGCACGCACTCTACCCGGGCGCCCGCGTCGTGGCGGACTCGGCCACCGCGCGGAGTTGGGCCGAGGCGACCGGACTCGACTTCCACGAGGTGGTGATCGAAACCAACGCCCACGTGCTCACCCTGGTCTTCTCCGACCTTCGGGTCAGCGAACTGCCACCGGGATACCGCCCCTTCACCGTCGACCGGGACGGCTAGCCGGGTGCGGCCCGGCGCTCGGCCGCCTCCAACCAGCGCCGGTACCAGCGGGCGAAGCCGAGCGGCGTGCCGTCGTCGTCGTACAGCGGCCGGAACCCGCCGCCCTCGGCGATGTCGTCCGCCCACATCTGCCCCCGGGTGGGACCGCTGACGACGAGCGCCTCCCGCAACGCACAGCCGAGATGGCACAGGTACAGCAGGCCGACCGAGTTCTCCGGCGTGTAGACGACCTGCTCGTACCGCTCCCAGTAGGCGTCCTGCGCGGCGGTGAACGCCTCCTCCGAGTCGTAGTCGTCCTCGTCGGGTTCGGCGGGGAGCCCGTCGGCCGGATTGAACGCCTCGACGTGGGTGAAGGGACGCCCGAGCGCCGCCACCGTGGTGAGGTCCGCCCCGTCGCCCTCCCACCGCCACCGCCCGTCACGCCGGCGCACCGGGAACAGCCCGTAGGCCGGTCCGGCGCCGCCCCGACCCGCCTCCCGCAGGAACGACAGGTACTCGGCGGGCAGCTCCACCCGCAGCTGCTCCGCCACCTCGGCCACCTCGGCGGCGGTCAGGGGTGGTTCGAGCTCCCACCCGTGGTCGCCGGCACCGAACACGGCATCGGAGCCGGGCGTCGCGGCCAGCCGGGCGAGCCGTCCACGGATGTCTGACCAGTCGGAGCGCGTCACGCCCGGCACGATACAAGCAGCGACTGAAGGGGCGACAGGGCTCAGAGCAGGCGGCCGGAGCGGTCGCGGGCGACGATGCCGTCGAGGCGCACGCCGGGAGTGAGGTCGGCCGGGTCGAACCAGAAGATCACCAGTTCCGGGTCGGTGCTCCACCGGGCCAGCCGGGCCTCGACCTGTCGACCGTCGACGGTGCCGACGATCCGGCTCGCCGGGCCGACGAAGTAGCCGAAGGTCGGCACCGACGGGCGGGCGGCCGAGGGGGTCGCTTCGTCGTACCCGATCTCGTGGAAACCCGGTCGTCGGTCGCTGCCCCGCACGTCGTTGACGACGATGTCGTCGGTCAGCTCCCCGGCGGGGGTACGCCGACCGGCCATCAGTCCGATCCGCACCCCGGGCGCCTCCGGCAGGTCGACCGCCACCACGTAGTACACCCGCTGGTCGACGCCGTACCAGATGCCGGCGTCCACCACGTCGCCGACCGGCCGTCGGTGGGGATCCCACCGGGTGGGGGCGGATCCCGACGGTGGAGTGGCCGGGGACGCGCCGCCGGGGGCGGATCCCGGCGGGGTGGCCGGAGAGGCGCCGCTGGGGGCAGGTCCCGGCGGGGTGGCCGGGGACACACCGCCGGGGGCGGCGACGCCGGCGGGTGGGCGGTCCGGCCCCGGCGGCCGGGCCCACCGCACGCCGAGCCCGACGCCGCCGGCCACCAGCACGGTGACCAGCGCCGTCGCGCCCACGCCGACGAGCCGACGGCGTCGGCGCAGCCGCCGGCCGTCCCGCATGATCACGGTCAGGTCGAGATCCTCGGGGTACGGTCGTTCGGTCGCCCGCATCGCCCGGCGCAGCTGCTCCAGCTCGGTCATCGGCCGCTCCCCTGGGTCGCCGGGGTCCCGGTGGCGCGGAGCTTCTGCAACGCCCGGGAGCTGGTGCTCTTCACCGTGCCGAGGGATACGCCCAGTTCGCGGGCCACCTGCGCCTCCGGTAGGTCGAAGTAGTAGCGGAGCACGACGATGGCCCGCTCCCGGGCACTGAGCGCGCCGAGGATGGCGAGCAGCCAGCGGCGGGTGGCGACGTCCTCGGCGACGTCACCGAGCCGCTGCTCCGGCAACTCGTCGGTGGGGTACTCGCGGATCGGCCGCCGCCACCCGTCGACGAGGTGGTTGACCAGCACCGTCCGGGCGTACCCGTAGGCGTCCTCGTCGCGGATCCGGGACCACGACGCGTACGTACGGACCAGCGCGGTCTGCGCGGCGTCCTCGGCCTGGTGGTGGTTGCCGGTCATCAGGAAGGCGGCATGCGTCAACCGCCCGGAGGCCGACCGGGCGAACTCGACGAACTCGGCGTCACCCCGGGCCATGCCCGCTCTTCCCGCATCCCACGACGCACAGGACGGGTCGGACCACCGAAAGGTTGAGTCCGGGGCGGATCAACTCCTGCCGCCGACCGCCCGTCCTTCCTCCTGCCCGTAGCCGACCGGCGCGGGGCGGAGGGAGCGTCATGGCGACGAAGGGTAGCGCGCACCGGGACAGCGGCCGGTTCCGCCGACCGACGGCAACGCTGCTGGTGGCGGGATGGTTGGCCGGTTGCGGGGCGCCCACGGCGGTGGACCGGGCCGCCACGGTGGCACCGGCCGACCGGGACCACCGGACCATGGCGGCACCGATCGACCCGGCAGCGGTGACCGGGCCGACGGCCGTGACCGGCGGACCGGCGGCAGCGGCCGGCGGACCTGTCGCGGCGGGGGGCGGGGCGGCGGCGGGCCGGGTCGGGAGCGCGCCGGTCAGCTATCCGGCGGACGGGAGCAACCGCTGGCAGGTCGCGGCCGGGGAGCCGGCGGCCCCGGGCGGCACCGGGCGGCTGTTGCGGTACCGGGTGGCGGTGGAGCGGGACATCCGGGGGCTGCCGGTGGCCGAGTTCGCGGCCGAGGTCGGCGCGACGTTGACCGCCCCGCAGGGCTGGGCCGGGGGCGGGAGACTGCGCCTGTGGCGGGTCGGCCCCGGCGGACCCGCCGACTTCACCGTCCACCTGGCCACGCCGGGCACCCGCGACGAGCTGTGCGGGGACGCGGCGGACGGCTACACCTCGTGCCGCAACGGCGACCGGGTGGTGGTCAACGTCGCCCGCTGGGTGAAGGGCGCACCGGGCTACGGCGCGGACCTCGGGACCTACCGGCGGTACGTGGTCAACCACGAGGTCGGACACCGGCTCGGCCACGGCCACGAGCGGTGCCCGGGGCGGGGTCGACCCGCGCCGGTGATGCAGCAGCAGACCCTGGGCCTGCACGGCTGCACCGCCAACGCCTGGCCGTACCGCGACGGGAGGCGTTACGCGGGACCGGCCGGCTCCTACGCCGACACGATCCCACCCCGCGAGCCGGGCCACCGGGGCTGACCCCGCCCCGGTCCGACACCCCGCGACGGGCCGGGGGCCGGGGCGACGGTCGGCGGGCCGGACCGGCCGGAGCCCGGGGCGGCGCGGGAGACGTACCATGCGGGACCGGGCATCCCCTCGTCCCGGTGGAGGTAGCGACCGATGGCAGGCCAGCAGGACGGATACGCCCTCGGGGTCGACCTGGGCACCTCCAACACCGTGGCCGTGCTGCGCTGGCCGGACGGGCGGACCCGGCCGCTGCTCGTCGACGGCCAGCCGATCCTGCCCTCCGGGGTCTACGCCGACACCGACGGCCGGTTGCACGTCGGCCGGGACGCCCAACGGCTGGCCCAGGCGGACCCGGCCCGGTACGAGCCGAACCCGAAGCGTCGGGTGGACGAGCCGGCGGTGCCCCTCGGCGACCGGTCGTACGCCCCGGCGGAGCTGCTCGCCGCGACCCTGTGGGCGGTCGCCGAGCAGGCGGTGGCGACGGTGGGTTTCCTGCCCCCGGCGGTGATCACCTATCCCGCCGCCTGGCAGGCCCCCCGGCGGCAGGTCCTGCACGACGCGTTGGGCCTGGCCGGGTGGCCGTCGGCGGCCGAGCACACCATGTCCGGCCCGGTGCCGACCGGCACCCGGCTGCTGCGGGAACCGGTCGCGGCGGCCCGCTACTACACCGAGGTGCTGCGCCGGCCGGTGCCGGTGGGCGAGTCGGTCGCGGTGTTCGACTTCGGCGGCGGCACGCTGGACGTGGCGGTCGTCCGCAACGAGGGCGCCGACCCGTGGGGCGACTCGGGATTCACCGTGATCGCCACCGGCGGGATGGCCGACCTCGGTGGGCTCGACCTCGACGAGGCCCTGCTCGGCCGGCTCGGTGAGCTGGTCGGCGGGGAGCATCCGGCGCTCTGGGACCGGCTGACCCGGCCGGAGACGACCGCCCAGTGGCGGGACCGGCAGCAGCTCCGGGACGCCGTACGCGGGGCGAAGGAGATGCTGTCCCGGGTCGCCGTCGCGCCGGTCGCGGTGCCGGGCCTGGAGGCCACCGTGCCGCTCACCCGGGAGGATCTGGAGCGGCTGGCCACTCCCCTGCTGACCCGGGCCGTCGACCGGACCCGGGAGGTGGTCGCCGAGGCGGGGCTCACCCCGGACCGGCTCGCCGGACTCTTCCTGGTCGGTGGTTCGTCCCGGGTTCCGCTGGTCGCCCGGCTGCTGCACGCCGAGCTGGGCATCGCGCCGACCGTGCTGGAGCAGCCCGAGCTGCCGGTGGCCGAGGGCGCGCTCACCGACCTGCCGCTGCCCCGCCGCGGCAGCCGCCCCGCAGCGGCCGGCGCGGCGGCCCTCGCCCCGCCCGGCACCCCCGTCGCCCCGCCCGGCACGCCCGTCGGCCCGGGCGGCACTCCCGCCGGACCGTCCGGTACCCCCGTCGGACCGTCCGGCGTGCTGCCGGCGGCGGCGACCGGCGGGACGCTGCTGGCCACGCCGGTCGCTCCCGCGCCCGTCGGCGTACCGGGTCAGGGCGGTCACCCGGTGGGGGCGACGGTCGACGCCGGTGGCCCGCCCGTCGCCAACCACCTGCCCGGCCCGCCGGGAGTCGGCGGACCGCCGGTGGAGCCGGTGCGGCGCGGACGTCGGACGTGGTGGATCGGGCTCGGCGCGGGCCTGGCGCTGGTCGGCGTGCTGGGTGCGGCGACGTTCTGGTTCACCCGGGACCGCTACCCGGCGTTGGAGTTCCACATCCTGACCGAGGTGGCCCGGCCCGCCGCCGACGGGGGCCGCTCGACGGCGATGTTCACCGCCGTGGCCGACGACCGCGCGTACCTGGCCTACCAGCTCCCCGACGACCGGTTGACGCTGGTCGCGGTCGACGCCGGCACCGGGAAACCGGCCTGGCGGAACACCATCGCGACGGGCGCCCAGCGGTGGGCCGGGGTCCGGGCGGTGCCCGGGGCGGTGCTGGCCGTCGCGGACGCCGCCGGTGCCAGCACGCCACGGGACGTGGTGGTGCTCGACGCCGGGTCCGGCAGGGAACGGTGGCGGCTGCCGGTGCACGGGGACGACGCGGTGCACGTCACCTCCGACACGCTGGTGTGGGTGGACGGCGGCGGCAGCCGCCTGGTCGGCCTGCGGCTGCGCGACGGCAGGCAGCAGTGGGAGCAGCCCAACCCGCGCAGCGAGTACGGCGACACCCGCAGCACGGTGCTGCCGGTCGGCACCGGGCCGGGCGCGGCCGGTCCAGCGGAGTTCGACGGCACTCCCCGTACCCCGTGGCGGGGTGACGCCGACCGGCTGGTGCAGGTGGGCGCCGACCGGTCGGTCCGGGTGCTCGACATGAACAGCGGGAAGGTGCTGCGCCGCCGCGACGGGGTCGCCGACGTCAGCGACCGGATGGTCGCCCACGCCGACCGGCTGTACCTCGTCGAGGAGGACCGGGGGTACAAGCTCCTCGGGTACGACCTGGGCAGCCTCGCCGAGCCGACGGTGCTCCACAGCGCGGGCGACCAGCGGCGGGTCACCGGACTGGTGGCCTGCGGCGAGCACCGGGCGTGCCTGCTCGAGGTCCCGGACGGGGACACCGAGCGGACCGAGGTGGTCGCCGCCACCGAGGGCAAGGACAGTCGTCGGTGGCCGGCGGCGGGTGGCCGCGACCTGGTGCCGGTGGGCGAGCACCTGCTCGTCCGGCGGGACTCACCGAAGGCCACGGTCAGCCTCTTCGACCCGGCCGGCAAGGCGGTGCTGGCCGACCGGAAGGGTACGGCGGTCCGGGTCGACGCCGGCAACCTGCTGGTCTTCGCGGAGACCCCGAGCAGCTACGAGGACGACCGCAGCATCGCCGGGGTGTCGACTTCCGGCGAGCTGACCGAGATGGGCCAGCTCCAGGGCGTCCGTAGCGAGTCGTGTTCCTGGAACACCTCGACGATCGTGTGCGGGGCCGAGCGCGACTTCGTGCTGTACCGGTTCGCCGGCGACGGCTGAGCGGGGACCGGCCGGGGCGGCGGACACGGTCGCGCCACCGACGGCCGGGGTGGCGGTCGGTGGCGCGACGGGAACGGGTGCGCGTGCCGGGCCGGTCAGCCGCCGAGGCTGGCGGCGGCCGAGGCGATCGACGCGGCGAAGGTGCTCACCTGGGTGTAGACACCGGGGGCGTTGGGTCGGGCGCAGCCGTCGCCCCAGCTCACGATGCCCACCTGGATCCAGGCGTTCGCGGCGTCCCGACGGAACATCGGGCCACCGGAGTCGCCCTGGCAGGTGTCGGTGCCGCCGCTGGGGTAGCCGGCGCAGATCTCCTCGGCGGCGATCAGGTCACCGGGGTAGGAGGCGGAGCAGCTCGCGTCGCTGACGAAGGGCACGGTGGCCTTGAGCAGGTAACGCTGCTGCGCCCCACCCTCACGGGCCGCGCCCCAGCCGGCGACGGTGAAGGTGCCGCTGTCGTACGCGGTGCTGGTGGCGATGGGCAGGGTGGCCTGCGAGGTGACCGGGGTGGCGAGCCGGATGAGCGCCCAGTCCTTGCCGCTGCCGTTGTAGCCGGGCGCCCGGTAGACGTAGTTGGACTTGACCTGGATCCGGCTGCTCGACTGGAGGTCGACCGCGCCGAGGGTGGCGGTGATGCTGGTGTTCGTGCCGGTGCGGTTCACACAGTGGGCGGCGGTGAGCACCAGCCGGGGGCTGTAGAGCGCCCCGCCGCAGCCCATGGAGAGCCGGACCATGAACGGGAACTCGCCCTGGGCCGCCCGGGTGCCGCCGACGACGGACGGGGCCGCGTCGGGGGTGGGCGCGGCGGTGGCCGGGGCGGTCAGGACGAGCGGGCCGGCGGTGATCGCCACCATCGCGGCGGCCGTCCGGCCGATGAGACTGCGCCAACGGTTCACTGGGCCTCCAACCTTCGGCGGCGCCGGTGGAGCGCCGGTTCGATGGCGGGAGCCTAGAGCCCTAGATCGACGATGCTCAACATACCGATGGGGTCATACGACCGCGTCCCCGCCCGTGGGCAGCCACGACGCGGGCACAGGGTCACCCGCCGGAGGGGGATGAAGGGGGCTCGGCGGGGTAAGACAGCGCCCGGCCTGGTGGAGTCGACCGGCGTCGTGGGTCAACCCCGCGACCGGACGCGGGCGGACCGGGGTCATCACCCGGCCCGCCCGCCGTACCGGGTCACCACCCGCGCCCCCGCCGGTGGTCACTCAGCCACCGACGGCGGTTCGCCCAGCTACCGGCCGGCGGTTCCCTCGGTTGCCGGTGGCGGTGCGGTCAGTTGCCGGTGAGGAAGTTCCAGGCGTCCATCACCCACTGGGTCTGTTGGAGGTAGGCGATGCCGACCCCGGCCAGGAAGATCCCCGTCACCAGGTGCGCGCCGCGTGCGCTGCGGCGGACGCGGCCGAGCTGGCGCTCCAGGACGACCCGCCCGAGCAGCCGGGACAGCGCGAAGAGGCCGGCCGCCACCAGCAGGCTGAGCAGGAAGGCGAGCAGTGGAGCGCCCAGGTCGCCCCGGCCGGAGATGGCCCAGATGCCCCAGCAGACGAAGGCGAACAGCGCACCGGCCGCGCTCCACTCACCGCCCCGGCGCAACTGCTCGACGTGCCAGCTCATCGGCCGGCGCGGCGCGGCCGGCTCGGCCCAGCCGTGGTCGTCGTGCTCGACCACGGGGAACGGCTCGGTGCGCGGAGCCCGGGGCTGCCCCACCGAGGCGACGCCCCGGCGGAACGGATCCCGCTGCGGCGGCACCCCGACACCGGGCTGGGGCGGCACCTCGACGGTCCGCTCGGCCCACGGCTGTGTCTGGTCTGCCATTTCGTTTCCTCCCCATGACCGGCGCCGGCCGTCGACCGGTCCACCGTCTTCGAGGGTAGCGAGCGGACAAACCGCCGTGCCCGGCCCGGCCCGGGGCCGCCGGGCGGTACGGTCGGCAGATGGCGGATGCGGAGCGGCGGCGACGCCGGTTACGGCACTCACCCCAGCCGGCGGACGGCACGGACGGGCCACCGGCGGCGGTCACCGCTCAGGTGCACGACGGGGCTGCCGCACCCCGGCCCCGGCGGGGCGGTCCGGGCGGCGATGACGGCGAACGGGGCCTGCGGGGGCTGGTCGGTTCCGGCTCGTCGCAGGTCGGGGTGAGCGCGGGGCTGCGTGCCCGGGACGCGGCCCGGCCCACCGAGCAGGACCTGGCCGAGGCCGAGGAACGGCTGGTGATCATCCGACGGAACTGGGTGCCCCGGGAGGACCTGCCCCGCTCGGGCCGGTGACCGGACGCCGGCCGGGAACGCGCGGCCCGGTGACGGACGCCGGCCGGGAAGGTTCGGCCCGGTGACGGACGCCGGCCGGGGAACGCGCGGCCCGCTGACCTGAGGGGTCACCCGGGGGTCGGGCCTCACCCGCGCCGGGTCGGCCGGGGAGCTGGCCGGGACCGGGCCAGCCGGCGGCCGGCCCGGTCGGTGTTGTCGGGGAACGTCAGGGCAGGTCGGGCAGTTCGCGGGTGCGCTCGTACTCGGCCACCTGGGCGATCCGGCGACCGTGCCGCTCGTTGCCGGAGAACGGGGTGGTGAGGAACGCCTCGACGATGGCGGCGGCCTCGTCCAGGGTGTGCTGGCGGGCACCGACGGCCACCACGTTGGCGTCGTTGTGCTGCCGACCGAGCTGGGCGGTCTCGACACTCCAGGCCAGCGCCGCCCGGACGCCGACGACCTTGTTGGCGGCGATCTGCTCGCCGTTGCCGGAGCCGCCGATGACCACGCCCAGGCTGCCCGGGTCGGCCACCACCCGGTCACCGGTGTGCAGGCAGAAGGTCGGGTAGTCGTCGTCGGGGTCGAAGGCGTGCGGGCCGACGTCGACCAGCTCGTATCCCTGCTTGGCCAGGTGATTGGCCAGGTGCACCTTCAACTCGAAGCCGGCGTGATCGGATCCCAGGTAGACGCGCATACCGGGCAGTCTGTCAGGGCCGCGCCCCGGCCCGCCGTGGGGGCGGCGTGCCGGGGCGGATTCGTCACACGGTCACTGGGGCAGTTCGGCGACGACCAGACCGCCGCGCGCCTTCGGGGTGAACCAGGTGCTCTTGCGGGGCATCTTCTCCCGGGCCAGGTTCACCGCGACGAAGTCGTCCACGGTCACCGGGGCGATCAGGATGGCCAGCTCGGCCCGGCCGGCGTCGACCTCGCCGGTGAGCCAGCTCGCCGGGTAGTCGCCGCCGACGTAGGTGATCCGCTTGTCGCCCGGGTCGAGGCCGAGGGCGTCGCGCAGCAGCAGCCGTTCGACCAGGGCGTGGTCGAGGTTCTCCAGCCGGGCTGCCTCCGCGTCGTGCGGCAGGGTCACCGCGTACCCCTGGCCGGCGAGCCGGAGGTGCACGGTGCCGCCGGCCGCCGGGACCTCGACCGGGCCGTCGATCGGGGCGAGCTGCGCCCCGGCGGCGCGGAGCCGGTCGAGCAGCTCGCCGGGGGTGCTGGTCAGCTCGCTGACCAGGCGGTTGTAGGGCTGGATGGCGACCGAGGCCGGGGTGGTGATCACGGAGAGGAAGCGCGCGAAGCCGCCGGTCTGCGCGGCCAGGCTGCGGTGGTTGCCGTCGGCGACCACCAACTCGCCGCCGCCGGCCAGCGCGGTCAGCGCGTCCTGCTCGGGACCGGGGCCGAGCAGCCAGATGGCGTGCGTCCGGCCGGCCTGGTCGGTGTCCGTGGCCGCCGGCACGCCGGCCGCGTCGGTCGCCGCCGCGAGCGCGGCGTGCAGCTCGTCGCCCCGCCCGGTCTGCAACAGGAGTACGGGCGAGAGCAGGTGACCCAGCGCCTCGGCCAGGGCGACCCGCTCCCGCACCTTGGCGATGAAGACGTCCTCGTTGCGGATCACCAGGCCGGGCTCGTCGGCGCTGGTGGAGATCTGGTCGGTGTCGACCATCGCGAACAGCCCGTACGCCGGATCCTCGTCCGGGGCGCTGATCCGGTAGAGGACGACGACCTGCTCGGCCGGGGTGTAGCTGCCGTCGGCCTTCGCCTCGGTGAGCCGGGCCGCCGCGTCGCCGAGCGAGTCGAGGAAGGACTTCCCGAGACTCTCCGGCGCCCGGTGGGGCATCTCGATGCCGAGGGCACTGTGCGGGTTCGCCTCGATGATCGCGGTGATCTCCGCGTCGTCGGCGAACTCGTCGTAGTTCTGCGCGCCGGTGCCGCCAGTGGTGATCCAGGCCCGGGTGATCGGATGCACGACCGTCATGGGGCTTGACGCTACCGGCGCGGGCCCCCACCATCACGCCGACCCCGGGGCCGGTCCACCAGATGAACCGTGCCGCCGCCCGGGTCCGCCCCCGGGCCGGTCAGTCGAAGATCGGACCCAGCTCGCGGGAGCGCTTCAGCTCGTAGAAACCGGGGGTACCGGCGACCAGCAGGACGCCGTCCCAGAGCCGGCCGGCGTCCGCGCCCTTCGGGATCGGGGTGACGACCGGGCCGAAGAAGGCGACCGTGGCGCCGTCCGGGCCGGGCGCGTGCACCACGGGGGTGCCGACGTCGGTGCCGACGGGTCGCATGCCGGCCTCGTGACTGGCCCGCAGCGCCTCGTCGTACGCGGTGGAGTCGGCGGCGTCGGCGAAGGCCGGGTCCAGCCCGACGTCGGCCAGCGCGGCGGTGATCATCTCCCGGCCGAGCGGCTCCTTGCCGGGGTGGATCCGGGTGCCCATCGCGGTGTAGAGCCGCGCCAGCGTCGCGCCGCCGTGCGCCTGCTCGACGGCGATGCAGACCCGCACCGGCCCCCAGCCCCGCTTCATCATCTCCCGGTACTGCTCGGGCAGCTCCCGACCCTCGTTGAGCACCGCCAGGCTCATCACGTGATAGCGGATCTCCACGTCCCGGACCTGTTCGACCTCCAGGAGCCAGCGGGAGGTGATCCAGGCCCACGGGCAGAGCGGGTCGAACCACATGTCGACGGCGACACGTTCGGTCACGGCGGGATCCCTTCCTCGGGCCGGGCCTGCCGGCAGGCCCGGCAGGCTGGCCTTTCGATACTCACCCCGGACGGCACCGATCGGTAGCGGAATGAGAGCGTGACGTCGACCACCGCACGGTCGGTGCATGGAAGACTCGGCTCGGGTCGCCGCCACGAGCGGCCGGCAGGGGCTGGCGCAGCCGTGAGGCGGCGAGAGTGGGATGGAGACGAAAGTGCCAGGAGTGCGCAACCTGACCCAGGCCGAGGCCACCGAGCGGGCCCGCCTGCTGGAGGTCACCGGGTACGACATCGACCTCGACCTGTCGACCGCGGTGCAGGCCGAGGCCCGCACCTTCCGGTCGGTGACCGAGGTCAGGTTCCGCTGCGCCGAACCGGGCGCCGGTACCTTCATCGAGACCGCCGCCGAGTCGGTGCACGCGGCCACGTTGAACGGCGAGCCGGTGGACCTGGCCGGCTGGTCGGCCGAGAAGGGCCTGGCGTTGACCGGGCTGGCCGCCGAGAACGTGCTCGTGGTGGACGCCGAGTTCGGTTACTCCAACAGCGGCCAGGGCCTGCACCGCACGGTCGACCCGGTCGACGGTGAGACGTACCTCTACAGCCAGTTCGAGACGGCCGACGCGCAGAAGGTGTTCGCCTGTTTCGACCAGCCCGACCTCAAGAGCGTGTACACCTGGCACGCCACCGTCCCGGCGCACTGGCGGGTGGTCTCCAACATGCCCGCCGAACGGGAGGAACCGGCCGGCGAGGGGCTCAAGACCGTCCACTTCACCACCTCGGTGCGGATGAGCACCTACATCACCGCGCTCTGCGCCGGCCCGTACCACGAGGTGCGGGACAGCCACGACGGCATCGACCTGGGGGTCTTCTGCCGGGCCTCGATGGCGCCCCACCTGGACGCCGACGACCTGTTCCTGGTCACCAGGCAGGGCTTCGACTTCTTCCACCAGCAGTTCGGGGTGCGCTACCCGCTGCCCAAGTACGACCAGCTCTGGGTGCCCGACTTCAACGCCGGCGCGATGGAGAACTTCGGCTGCGTCACCCACGCCGAGTCGCACTACCTGTTCCGCTCGCAGGTCACCGACTTCGAGTACGAGCAGCGGGCCAACACGATCCTGCACGAGCTGGCCCACATGTGGTTCGGCGACCTGGTCACCATGCGCTGGTGGAACGACCTGTGGCTCAACGAGTCGTTCGCCGAGTGGGCCAGCCACTGGTGCAACACCCACGCCACCCGGTTCTCCGAGGCGTGGACGACCTTCCTGTCGATCCGCAAGAACTGGGGCTACCGGCAGGACCAGCTCTCCTCCACCCACCCGGTCTACTGCGAGATGCCGGACCTGGAGGCGGTCGAGGTCAACTTCGACGGCATCACGTACGCCAAGGGCGCCAGCGTGCTCAAGCAGCTCGTGGCGTACGTCGGCGAGGAGCCGTTCCTGGCCGGGCTGCGGGCGTACTTCGGCAAGTACGCCTGGGGCAACGCCACCTTCGACGACCTGCTCACCGAGCTGGAGACGGCCTCCGGCCGGGAGCTGCGCAAGTTCGCCGCCCAGTGGCTGGAGACCGCCCAGGTCAACACCCTGCGCCCCGAGGTGGCCATCGGGGCCGACGGCGACTACGAGCGGGTAGTGGTCCGGCAGGAGGCACCCGCCGGCCACCCGACGCTGCGCACCCACCGGATCGGGGTCGGCCTGTACGACCTCACCGACGGCCGGCTGGTCCGCCGGGAACGGATCGAGGTGGACGTCACCGGGGAGAAGACCGAGCTGTCGGCGCTGCGCGGCCGGCCCGCCGCCGACGTGCTGCTGCTCAACGACGACGACCTGACGTACACCAAGCTGCGGCTCGACGAGCGGTCGATGGCCACCGTGGTGCCGCACATCGCCGGCTTCGAGTCGTCGCTGGCCCGGGCGCTGTGCTGGACGGCGGCCTGGGACATGCTCCGGGACGCCGAGCTGTCCGCCCGCGACTACGTGGCGCTGGTGCTGGCCGGGCTGCCCGCCGAGGCCGACATCAACCTGGTCACCGCCACCCTGCGGCAGGCCAGCACCGCGCTGGTCTTCTACGCCGACCCGGCCTGGGCGCCGACCGGCTGGGCCGCGCTGTCGCGGACCGCGAAGGCGACCCTGGCGGCGGCCGAGCCGGGCAGCGGCTTCCAGCTCGCCTGGGCCCGCGCGTACGCCTCGGCGGCCCGCTCCGACGAGGACCTGGCGACGCTGCGCGGTTGGCTGGCCGGCACCGGCGTGCCGGCCGGGCTGACCATCGACACCGAGCTGCGGTGGACGGTCCTGCAGTCGCTGGTGGCCAACGGGGCCGCCGGCACCGCCGAGATCGAGGCCGAGCTGGCCGGTGACCGGACGGCCTCCGGTGAGCGGGAGGCCGCGTACGCGCACGCGCTGGTGCCGACCGAGGAGAACAAGGCTGCGGTGTGGGCCCTGCTGACCGGTGCCGACGCGCTGCCGAACTGGCGCAACCGGGCGCTGTTGCAGGGGCTGACCCACCCGGCGCAGGTCGCGCTGACCGCGCCGTACCGGGAGCGCTACTTCGCCACCGTGGCGCAGGTGTGGGCGCAGCGGGACAGCGAGCCGGCGCAGGAGTTCGTGCAGCTCGCGTACCCGGCGTATCTGGTCGAGGAGGAGACGGTGGCGGCCACCGACGCGTGGCTGGCCGGCGACGGCCACCCGGCGTCGCTGCGCCGGCTGGTGGCCGAGGGGCGCGACGGGGTGGTCCGCGCGCTGAAGGCCCGCGCGCGGGACGCCCGCAGCGGCTGACGTCGAGGTGGCACGGCCCGGGGCCGGCGCGGGTGCGAGCCCACGCCGGCCCGAGGGAGCGCACGACGACCTGCTCGGCACCGGCGGGTGCGGTGGACGCGACAGAGCCCGGCCCGCGGGGCGCGGGCCGGGCTCCGGACGGATCGGGACGTGCGGGTGTGGGCTCAGCCCCGGCCGGCGTGGCTGGCGAGCTGGTCGAGCCCCTGGATGATGCCGCCGGCCAGGTCGCCGCCGCCGAACGACGCCACCATGGACAGCGCGGCCAGCTTCACGTACGTGTCGGGGATGCGCTTGCGGGCGTACCGGCCGGTGACGACCTCGAGCTGGCGCTGGTTGGGCGACACGGCGATCAGCACGGAACGGTCCGGCTCGGCGAGCTGGCGGTGCAGCCGCTCGGCGTGCTCCCGGACCGGCTCGTCGAGGCCGCCGACATAGACCGAGAAGACCAGGCCGCTGCCCTGGTCGGCCAGGCGCAGCGCCTCGTCGATGCGCAGCAGCTGGCGGGTCGAGAACGGCCCGTCCAGCACCTCGGGTGGGGTGCCCGTCCCGGCCTGGTCAACCTGCTCACCAACGGTCACTTGCGCCTCCGGTTCCACCGGCCGGCGCCTCGATGCCGGCCTGCTCCTGCTTGTGGCTGGTCAGCGCCGGCGCCTGGGCACCGGCGGCCAGGGCGGTGCCGGCCGAGTCGGCCAACTGCTCCGGGCGGCCCAGGAACCAGACCGGCGTGAAGTCGAAGCGTCGACCGGGGCGGTAGCGCTTGGCGCCGCCGCCGCTGCCGTGGTTGGCGGCGTAGACCAGCCCGACGATCACCAGCACCACCGCCGCCGGGATGCCGACGAAGATCAGCAACGTGTCAGTGACAGACAATCCCAACGCCCCCAGGCGGTAAGAGAGACCAGAGCTTCCGGGTCGGGTGGACGAGCATGGCATCGAGCTCCCGAGTCCGCTGCCATTCACGTTAGCGGAGCCGACCCCCCGCGAGCCTGCGGGGTGCCGATCCCACCTGTCACTCCAGTGTCCCAGTGACGTCGCGGTGGCGACGAGTCGGGTCGCGCGCCCCCATCCTGCCGGTTCGGCGCGCGGTGCGCCGGGGCGACACGGGCGGGGCGGGTGTGGCGTCCGCCCCATCTTCCGCTGACATGACCCGATCGGGATTGCCGGACGGCGCGGCGGGGCGCGGAGGATGACCCCAGTCGATCGACCGAGGTCGGTCGCATCCGGTCCGCCACCCCCAGGGAGTACCCGTGCAACCCGTACCCGCCCTCCACCCCCACCCCGTCCGGTCCGGTCCCCGCCGACCGTGGCCCCGGCTGGTCGCCCGTCCCCTGCTGGCGCTCGCGCTGGTCGGCACCGGGACGCTCGCCGCGCCGGGCGCGACCGCCGCGGCCGTCGACGGCCGAACCGTCACCGCGGTCGCCGCCAATCCCTACGAGCGCGGCCCCGCCCCCACGGTGAGCAGCATCGAAGCCAGCCGTGGTCCGTTCGCCATCGCCCAGAGCACCGTCGCCGCGTCGGCGGTGAGCGGCTTCCGGGGCGGCACCGTCTACTACCCCACCAGCACCGCCGAGGGCACCTTCGGCGCGGTGGCCATCTCCCCCGGCTACACCGCCAGCCAGTCCAGCGTCGCCTGGCTCGGCCCCCGGCTGGCCTCGCAGGGCTTCGTGGTGATCACCATCGACACCCTCTCGGTGTACGACCAGCCGGCCTCCCGGGGCACCCAACTGCTCGCCGCGCTGGACTACCTGACCGGCAGCAGCGCGGTGCGTACCCGGATCGACCGGAACCGGCTCGCGGTGATGGGGCACTCGATGGGCGGCGGCGGCAGCCTGTCGGCGGCCAACACCCGGCCGGCGTTGCAGGCGGCCATCCCGCTGACCGGCTGGCACACCGTGAAGAACTGGTCGTCGGTACGGGTGCCGACGCTGGTGGTCGGCGCGGAGAACGACTCGACCGCGCCGGTGTCGTCGCACTCGGAGCCGTTCTACACCAGCCTGCCGGCCAGCCTGGACAAGGCGTACCTGGAGCTGAACGCCGCCGGTCACTCCGCGCCCACCTCGGCGAACGTCACGGTGGCGAAGTACAGCATCTCCTGGCTGAAGCGGTTCGTCGACGACGACACCCGCTACGACCAGTTCCTCTGCCCGGCTCCCCGGGGCAGCGCGATCGAGGAGTACCGGGACACCTGCCCGCACTCCTGACCACCCACCGGTCGGACCCGTCTCCCCGGCGGGGCGGGTCCGACCGTCAGGAGGATCACATCGCGGTACGGGCCGACCACAGCTCCGGGAAGACCACCCGGGACATGCTGCGCTGCAACCAGGCCAGCCCGGCGGACCCGCCGCTGCCGACCTTGGCGCCCATGGTGCGCTGGACGGCCTTGACATGGTTCCAGCGCCAGTCGCCGAACTGCTCGGCCACGTCGGCCAGCGCGTCGCCGAGCTGCCGCAGGTGGTTGTCGGGTCCGTCGTCGTCGTAGACCGCCAGCCAGGCCGCCTCGACCCGGGGGTGCGGCAGGTGCTCCCCGGCGACGTCCCGGTCGAGCAACTCGGCGGGCAGGTCGTGACCGTGCCGGCCGAGCAGGGCGACCACCTCGTCCCAGAGGCTTGGTACGGCCAGCGCGGCGCGCAGCTCGTCGTACACCTGGGGCTGCCGGCGGAAGGGGCGGATCAGCGCCGGATCGCGCAGCCCGAGCAGGAACTCCAGCTGCCGGTACATCGCGGACTGGAAGCCGGAACCCTCACCGAGCAGGTTGCGGAACCGGTTGAAGTCGGCCGGGGTCATCCAGCGCAACCCGCGCCAGGCGGCGTTGAGCCCCTCCAGGTGCAGGGCGGCCCGGCGTAGCGGGGCGAGCGCCGCCCAGACCCGGTCGTCCCGCAGGTCCTGCCGGGCCTGTCGCAGCTCGTGGCAGGTCAGCCCGAAGTACAGCTCCATGATCTGGCTGACCATCAGGAACGACATCTCGCCCGGATCGGCGCTGAGCGGCTGCTGGAGGGTGTGCAGGGTGCTGGCGTGCACGTACGCGTCGTAGGGCACCCGGTCGGCGAACTCCAGCGTGGGTTCGCCGCCGTTGCGGGCGGCCCGCGCCCGACGCTGCTGCGGGGTGACCGGACGCACCGCCGGGGTCGGCGTACGCGCCCGCAGGTCCGTCTGTTCCATCGTCTCGCCTCCTCCGGATACCGGTTCCGTCATGATCTCGCGGCGCGGGCCGACGGCGGAATGCCGATTCGACGGCGGAATCCACTGCTCACTTTTACTGCTGAAGGCACTCCACCATTCTGACCTGCCGACGGTAAGGTCGCCGGATGGACGAGATGGACTGGGCGCTGCTGCGCGAGTTACAGGCCGACGCGCGCCTGTCGTTCAGCGAGCTGTCCCGGCGGGTGCACCTGTCCCCACCGGCGGTCGCCGAACGGGTCCGCCGGCTGGAGGAGTCCGGGGTGATCACCGGCTACCACGCCCACGTCGACCTGGCCCGTGCCGGCCGACCGGTGGTGGCGCTGATCCGGATGTCCTGTTACGGCTCCCGCTGCATCCTGCACGACCCGCAGGTCGTCGACTGGCCGGAGATCCAGGAGATCCACCGGATCACCGGGGACGCGTGCAGCGTGCTCAAGGTCGCCACCGGGTCGATCGGGCAGTTCGAGGCGGTCATCGACCGGCTCGCCCCGTACGGGCAGCCGTCCAGCACGATGGTGCTCTCCAGCCCGTTGCAGTGGCACCCGGTCACCCCGTTGCCGACCGGACCGTCCGCCCCGGGTCACCGGCGACGCTGACTCCGGGTTTGCCCCCCGGCCAGCGGGAATGCAGGCCCGCACACCCGTCGCTGGATTCCGGCGCACCGTCGCCGGGAGGGGGGAACCATGCGGGGGCTCACTCTGCACCGTCACGCCGTCGTCTTCGCCGTACTGGCGATGTTCGCCCTGGTCGGGGCGTTCGTCCTGGTCGCGGCGCCAGCGGCGCGGGCCGGCGAGAACGTCTTCGTCGAGGTCACGCCGAACAGCGCGCAGGCCGGCACCCGGGTCACCGTCCGGGCCAGCTGCGACAACACCAACAACCAGCAGGCCACCGTGCACTCGGACGCCTTCGGGCGGGTGGTGCTGCGGCCCGACAACGGTTTCCTCACCGGCGCGGTCACCATCGCCGGCAACAAGCAACCCGGTGACTACCCGGTCGACCTGCGGTGCCCGAACGGCAACACCGCCTCGACCATGCTGACCGTGCTCAACATGGCGCAGCCGAGCAAGGGACCGGCCACCGGTGGGGGCGGGACGGTGGGCGACCGGGGCACCGGTCCACTGTTGCTGGTCGGCGGCCTCGCCGTGGTGGCCGTGGTCGCCGGGCTCGGCGTCTTCGGCGGTAACCGCCGACGGACCCGTCCCGGCGCCTGACCACCGGTCGCCATGGCCCGCGCCCGTCGCCGCCGGTCCCGGCCGGCCGGCAGCCGGCTGCGGACGGCGGCCCGCCGGACCGTGCGGGCCGCCGCCCGGATCCACCGCCGGTCCCGCCGGCTCGCCGTCCGGTCCCGCCGGCTCGCGGCCCGGATCCACCGCCGGTCCCGGCGGGCCGCCGCCCGCTTCCGCCGGGTCGCCGGCCAGGCGTTCTCCGCCAGCGTGACCACCGCCGACCCGGTCACCCAGGCCCGGCCGGTACGCCCGGTGCCCCGGCAGCCGGCCTTCGGCGGCCGGTTCGCCGGCCACGGGCCGGGGCTACCGGTCCTGGCGACAGCCGCCGTGATGCTGCTGATCGTGACGATGCTCGGGGTGGAACGGGTCACCGGACGCAGCGTGCTGCCGGACCGGTTCATCGCCGGCCTGCGCCCGCCGCCGAAGAAGTTCCCGGTGCTGTCCGGGAGCCCGCCGACCCGGATCGCCATCTCGCGGATCGACCTACGGGCGACGGTGCACCCGGTCGGCATCGCCCCGGACGGCAGCATCGCCGTCCCGGACACCGCCCGCGCCCAGGAGGCAGGCTGGTACGACCAGGGGCCCACCCCCGGCCAGTACGGCCCGGCGGTGATCGTCGGGCACGTGGACACCACCACCGGGCCGGCGGTCTTCCACGGGCTCAAGGAGCTGCACGACGGCGACGAGATCCAGGTGACCCGCGCCGATCGTCGGGTGGCCGTCTTCGAGGTCGACGAAATCCAGCGGTACCGCAAGGAACGGTTCCCGGTCGACCAGATCTTCGGGGACTTCAGCCGCCCCCGGCTGCGGCTGATCACGTGCGGCGGGCGCTGGGTCGGGGGTGAGACCGGATACGCCGACAACCTGGTGGTCTACGCCACCCTGGTCCGGGCCGACTGACCGGCCCGGGCCGGCTCACCGGTCCCGGCCCGGGCCAGCGGCACCGCACGGCGGCACCGTCCAACGGCACGGCAGCACGGCACGGCGGCCCGACCCAGCCGCGCGAGACGTGACCGACCGCGCGAGACGTGACCGACCGCGCGAGACGTGACCGACCGCGCGAGACGTGACCGACCGCGCGAGACGTGACCGACCGCGCGAGACGTGACCGACGGCGAGGTCGGTCAGGCCGCCTCGGCCTCGCGGAACGGGTCGCGCAGGTCGAGCCAGTCCGCCCAGCGCGGATCCGGCGCGCGGTGACCGAGCACCCGCCAGGCGGTGCCCTTCGGTGCCGCCGGCAGGCTGTGCAGCCGCCAGCCCAGCTCGGCCGGGGTCTTGTCACCCTTGGTGTGGTTGCACCGGGCGCACGCGGCCACCACGTTCTCCCAGGCGTGCCGACCACCCCGGCTGCGCGGGAAGACGTGGTCGATGGTCTCGGCCGGACCCCGGCAGTAGGCGCACCGGTTGCCGTCGCGGGCGAAGATCGCCCGCCGGGAGAGCCCGACGTGGGTGCGGTAGGGCACCCGCACGAACCGGGTCAGCCGCACCACCGAGGGGACGGGCAGCGCGTCGTGGGCGCTGTGCAGGATGCCGTCGCCGTCGGCGACGCAGACGGCCTTGGCGGTGAGCACCAGGATCGCGGCTCGACGCACGGACACGACACACAGCGGCTCGTAGGTGGCGTTGAGAACCAGCGCGCCGGAGCCCACCGTGGGTCGTATGTCAGGCATCGTGCTCACCATCCCGGTCCAGCCGCTCCCACCGCTGGCAGCACCGGTCGACCCTCGGGCAGCAGGGAACACCGACCGGCTCCGGCGGGATCACCGTCATCCGCTGCGCCAATCGTCCCTGATCGGACCCGGGATTGCACGTACTAATCCGGGGTACCCGCTGAACGCTCCGCGCCGTGTAGGAAGATGTCCGGTTCGGCGTCGTACGATCATGGGACGGAACGGGCGTGGAGGGTCGGCCGTCGACCGTCCGGCCCCCTGCGGTACGAAGACAGGGTGAGCGTCGTCAGCCTGTCGTCCGTCGTCCTGTCCGCCGCCCCGAGCCCGGCACCGGGCAGCAGCCCGGGTTCCGGGAGCGGCTCGGGCGCCGACTGTCTGGGCAGCACCTCCTGCGAGTACCTGTACCGGGTGACCGGCTCGGCCTGGTTCGCCGAGGGCAGCTACTGGATCCTGCTCAAGCCGCTGCGGGTGGTGCTGATCCTGCTGCTGGCGCTCGTCGCCCGCTGGGCGCTGCACCGGACGATCAACAGGCTGGTCCGCACCACCGCGCACGGGTCGGTGCCCACGCTGCTGCGTCCCCTGCGCGAGCGGGTGCCCACCGCCGCGCTCGATCCGACCGAGTTCGTCCCCGAACGGCGTCGCCAGCGCGCCGAGGCGATCGGTTCGGTGCTGCGCAGCATGGTCACCGCGTTCGTCTTCGGTATCGCCCTGCTGATGATCCTGCGCGAGTTCAGCTTCGACCTGGCCCCGCTGCTGGCCAGCGCCGGGATCGCCGGGGTGGCCCTCGGTTTCGGCGCGCAGAGCCTGGTGAAGGACCTGATCGCCGGGTTGTTCATGCTCATCGAGGACCAGTACGGCGTCGGCGACACGGTCGACCTGGGCGAGGCGACCGGGGTGGTCGAGTCGGTGGGGCTGCGGGTCACCACCGTCCGCGACGGCCGGGGGGTGCTCTGGTACATCCGTAACGGCGAGATCATCCGGGTGGGCAACAAGAGTCAGGGCTGGGCGCTGGTCGTGATCGACCTGCCCATCGGGTTCGCCGGCACCGAGGAGGCCAACGCGGTGTTGCGGACGGCAGCCGCCTCGGTGGCGATGGACCCGGAACTGGCCCCGGAGATCGTCGAGCCGCCCGAGGTGCTGGGGGTGGAGCAGATGACGGTCGACGGCGCGGTGCTCCGCACGGTGGTCAAGACCACGGCGGAGGGGCAGTTCGCGGTCGGTCGGGAGCTGCGCCGCCGGCTCGCCGAGGCGCTGGAGAACTCCGGCATCACCGCCCGGATCGCGGCGGCCCGGCTCTATCCGGGGCTGCCGCCCAACGGCATCATCACCGGTCCGGCCACCCCGCCGAGCCCCACCCCCACCACGCCGCCGAGCCCCACCCCCGCCACTTCGGCCGGCACCTCCGCCCCGACCGGCACCGGTACGGGCACCTCCGCGCCGGGCACCACCGGCCCCGGCGGCACCGCACCGAACGGCACCGGTCCCGGCACCCCCGCGCCGGGCACCACCGGACCCGGCGGCACCGCACCGGACAGCGCCGGCCCCGGCGGCACCGCACCGCCAGACACCAGATCGGGCGGGACCGCACCGAGCGGCACCGGTTCCAGCGGGACCGCCTGAGGACGCCGCACCGTCGACCGGCTCCACCACCCGCCGGGCCGGCACGGGCCTGCCGGCAGCACCCACCGGCGGTAGCGGCCTTCCGGTGAGGCCACCGGCGACTGCCGCCGACGGCAGGCCACGGGCGGTAGCGGGCCGCCGACGGCAGGCCACGGGCGGAAGCGGGCCGCCGACGGCAGGCCACGGGCGGAAGCGGGCCGCCGCGGGCAGGCTCCGGCGGGCCACGGGCAAGCCTCCGGCCGCAGGCCACAGGCGGCAGGCACACCATGACGGCGGCCCGAAGGGCGGCACTCGCGCGCCGGCCGGCCCCTCGGGTATCGTCCGTTCGTTCAGTCGGGGATGCGACGATCAATCCGTTCGCCCTAGTCAGTTGTCAGACGATCGGGCAGAATCCGGTACACGCGTTCTCGGGAGCGTGATCGCGTCATCGCTGATCCGCGAATCTGACGACGGCGCCCCGCCGGGCCATCACAAGTGGCCGGTGTCGGGGCACGATGGAGGCCACGGTGTCCGACCAGCGACCCGGCCCGGAACGACCGGCCACCTTCCGTGAGGTGTTCGGCCGGGTCGAGTTCCGAGCGGTCTTCGCCGCCAGCGTCCTGTCCTGGATCGGCGACTACGTCGCCAAGGCCGCGGTCACCGTGCTGGTCTACCAGGAGAGCCAGTCCGTCGCCCTCTCCGCCGCCGCGTTCGCGGTCAGCTACCTGCCCTGGTTGGTCGGGGGTCCGCTGCTGGCCGCCCTCGCCGAGCGGTACCGGCACCGGCAGGTGATGGTGACCTGCGACGTGATCCGGATGGTGCTGACCGTCCTGATCGTGCTGCCCGACCTGCCCGTCTGGGCGATCCTCGCCCTGCTCTTCGCCGCCACCCTCGCCAACCCGCCCGGCCAGGCGGCCCGGTCGGCGTTGCTGCCGGCGATCCTCACCGGCGACCGGTTGGTGCTGGGCCTGTCGCTCAACGCCAGCGCCAGCCAGGCCGCGCAGGTGGTCGGCTACCTGGCCGGGGCGGCGGTGGCCGCGTTCAGCCCGACGGCGGCGCTGCTGCTCAACGCGGCCACCTTCGGCCTGTCGGCCCTGCTCGTCCGGATCGGCGTCCGCGACCGTGAGCCGACGCTGAGCGAGGCGCACCGCACCCATCTGCTGCGGGAGACCGCCGAGGGCTTCCGGATCGTCTTCGGCAACCCGGTCCTGCGGGCGATCAGCCTGCTGGTGTTCAGCGCGATGCTCTTCTCGATCGTGCCGGAGGGGCTGGCTGCGGCCTGGGCCGCGGAGCGCTCCGGCAACGGTCTGGACTCCGGGGCCGCCCAGGCCGTCATCATGGCGGCCAATCCGGTCGGATTCATCGTCGGCGGCCTGCTCGTGGGTCGGTTGGTGTCACCTGCCGGTCGGCTCACCCTGATGCGGCCCCTCGCGGTGCTCGCCCCGCTGGCCCTGGTGCCGGCCCTGCTGAATCCCCCACCGGTGGTGGTCGCCCTGCTCGCGGCGGCCTGCGGTTTCGCGGTCGCCGGTCTGATCCCGACGGCGAACGGCCTCTTCGTGCGGGCGCTGCCCAACGGCTACCGGGCCCGCGCCTTCGGCGTGATGGCGACCGGGATCCAGGTGATCCAGGGTGGCGCGGTGCTGGTCACCGGTCTGCTCGCCGACCGGTTCTCGGTGCCCACGGTGGTCGGGGTGTGGAGCGCCGCGGGGGTGCTGCTGATGCTGTGCACCGCGCTCCGCTGGCCGAGCCGGGCCACCGTCGACGCCGCGGTGGCCGCCGCCGACCTGACCAACGTCGCCCCCGGTCCGCAGCCGGACGGCCCAGCCGGGGCGGCGACCCGGCCCGGCGAACGGAGCGGTCACCGGCACGCTGTGACGTGATCGGCGTACGGGCGGCGGTCGGGGCACCGCCACACCTGGCAGGATGGAACGGTGAATTCCGCAGGCGAGCCCCGGCCCGTTCCGTCGACGACCCTCTTCGAAGCCGTCGGCGGTGAGCCCACCTTCCGCAGGTTGGTCGACAGGTTCTACGCCGGCATCGCCACCGACCCGTTGCTGCGGCCGATGTACCCGGAGGGCGACCTCGGGCCGGCCGCCGAGCGGATGACACTCTTCCTGATGCAGTACTGGGGCGGTCCGACGACCTACTCCGCCCAGCGGGGGCACCCCAGGCTACGGATGCGGCACGCGCCGTTCCGGATCGGTCCGGCCGAGCGGGACGCGTGGCTGCGCCACATGCGGCGCGCGGTGGACGAGCTGGCGCTGCCGCCGGAGACCGGCACCGCCCTCTGGGACTACCTGGAGCGTTCGGCCTATTTCATGGTCAACGTCATGGAGGACCCGGCCGCCGGCTGACGTCCCTGGGCCGCGTCGACGTCACGGAGCGCCCGGCCGACCGGCCGCCCAGGGCCACGTCGACGTCATGGAGAGGCCGGCTGACCCGCCCCGAGACCACGCCGACGTCACGGAGGACCCGGCTGACCGGCCGCCCAGGGCCGCCCGCCGCGCCGGGCCGGCGTAGGTCAGCAGGTCGGCCGGGGGCCGGTGCGCCCCTCCTCGTCAGCCGTGCGGGCCGACGGGCGTCCGCTCAGAGCAGGGCGCCCTCGTCGTGCAGCCAGTCGACGAACGTGGTGGCCACCGCCGCTCCGCAGTCCAGCATCTCCACCAGCAGCGCGTCGTGTGCCCCGGCGCCGAGGGGCACCTGCAGCTCGGCGTAGATGGGAAGCTGGCCGCGCTCGGTCGGGTCACCGATGTAGGCCTTGCAGAACCGGCGGGTGTGGTTCCACTCGTTGACCACCCGGTAGGCCCGGTCGGCCCAGTCCGGCGGGACGGTCGCGTGCGGACGTGCCCGCATCACCAGGATCTCGTCCTCGGGCCCTTCGAGGGTGACCAGCACCGCGTGCCGTTCCCACATGGCCAGCAGGTTGCCGTCACCGTCGGCCAGGTAACGCACGTCGAGCAGGTCGAGCGCGTCACACACCCGGGCCAGGGTGACCGGTGCCACGGAGACCGGCCGGTCGGTCACGGCCGGTCGCTCGGTGACAGGGCAGTCGTCCGCCGGTTGGCGGGGGGACGGTGGCCCCATCCGAATACTGTCCACCGTGATCCCGCTTCGAGTTTCCGTGTCGCCGCCAGCGGCGGGACCAGGGCGCCATGACCACCACGGCATCGCTCGCGCACCTCACTCCCCAGCGGATCCAATCGCCTACGGTGCGTTGGATCCGAGGATGGACGGTACCCGGACAGCCGGCTTGAGACACCCCCCCAACGGCAGCACCAGACCGGAAGAATGATCCGGGGTCATACTTTCGGCTGATCCCGCGCCGGACGAATTGCAAGATCCGAGACTTTCCGCGACCAGGCGGCTCCGTACGGCCCCACCAGACCGACCCACCGGCCGGCCACCCGCACCTGGACCTCCCCCGCCCCGCCGGCCTCGGCCGGACCCAGGAATCCCATCCGGACCAGACCCTGCACCAACCGTTGGGTGATCTCCACCGGCTCGGTCGGCCCGACATCCGGCGTGACGGTCACCGCCACGTGGTCGAGCAGCGCGTCCCGCAGCACCCGCTGGCCCACCGCACGACCGCGTACCCCCTCGGCGGCGGCGGTCCGCAGGGTGCCCGCCGCGGCCTCGGCGATCCGCCGCAGCTCGGCGGCGGGCAGCACCTCGACGGGTCGACTCGCCGCCGGGGGCAGCGGCCAGCGCCACCGGTCGTCGCGGGCCGGGGGCAGCGCGGGGTCGGCCGACGCCAACCGGGTCAGCAGCTCGGCCGCGTCCACGGTGACGTCGGCCGGCACCCGGCGGGTCACCGTCCGGACCACCAGCACGTCCCACGGCAACCGGGCCCACAGGGCGGTACGGCCGACGTCGGCCAGCGGGCGCATCCGGACCACCCCGCCGGGGTCGAGACGCACCAGCCGGGCGAGGAAGGCCCCCGCGTCGGCGACACCCTCGGCCCCCGGGCCGGCCACGCCCCCGCGCCCCGGGTCGGCGGCGTCCCCGGAGCGGGCGGCCGGTACGCCGGTCACGCCGACCCGTCGGCCACGGCCCACGCCTCCAGGAAGGCCCGCTCCTCGTCGCTGAGCCGCCGGGGCCGCTTCTCGAACAGGTCGAACGGGACCAGCACCGACCGGGCGGTGCTGGCCAGCACCTCCCCGTCGTACAGCTCGTAGGCGACGGTGAACGAGGCGGCCCGGATGCGCTCCACCCACAGTTCGATCCGGACGGTCGGCGCGGCCTCGGCGGTGGCCCGGCCGAGCGCGTAGTCGACCGGACGCAGGTAGTCGACCTCGTGCCGACGGATGACCACCCCGTCGGCGAACGAGCCGACGCCCCACGCCTTGCCGCCGGCGAACATCAGCGCCACCCGCGCCTCCTCGTACAGGGTGAGGAAGCGCGAGTTGTTGACGTGGCCGTACGCGTCCAGGTCGGACCAGCGCAGGGTGCAGTGGTAGACGAAACGGTCCGCCATGCTCAGTCGCGGGTCAGCTTGCGGTAGGTCACCCGGTGCGGGCGGGCCGCCTCGGCACCGAGCCGGTCGATCTTGTTCTTCTCGTACGCCTCGAAGTTGCCCTCGAACCAGAACCACTTCGCCGGGTTCTCGTCGTCGCCCTCCCAGGCCAGGATGTGGGTGGCGACCCGGTCGAGGAACATCCGGTCGTGCGAGATGACCACCGCGCAGCCGGGGAACTCCAGCAGGGCGTTCTCCAGGCTGGACAGCGTCTCGACGTCGAGGTCGTTGGTCGGCTCGTCGAGCAGGATCACGTTGCCGCCGATCTTGAGGGTCAGCGCCAGGTTGAGCCGGTTGCGCTCGCCGCCGGAGAGCACCTTGGTCGGCTTCTGCTGGTCCGGCCCCTTGAAGCCGAACGCCGCGATGTACGCCCGGGACGGCATCTCGACCTTGCCGACCATGAGGTGGTCCAGCCCGTCGGAGACGACCTCCCAGACCGTCTTGTCGCCGTTGAGGCCCTCCCGGTTCTGGTCGACGTACGACAGGGAGACCGTCTCGCCGACCCGGACCTGGCCGTCGGTCGGCTGCTCCAGCCCGACGATGGTCTTGAACAGGGTGGTCTTGCCGACGCCGTTCGGGCCGATGATGCCGACGATGCCGTTGCGCGGCAGCGAGAAGGACAGGTCGTCGATGAGCAGCCGGTCGTCGAAGCCCTTGCTGAGGTGGTTGGCCTCGATGACGGTGTTGCCCAGGCGCGGACCCGGCGGGATCTGGATCTCCTCGAAGTCCAGCTTGCGGGTCTTCTCCGCCTCGGCGGCCATCTCGTCGTAGCGGTCCAGCCGGGCCTTGGACTTGGTCTGCCGCGCCTTGGCGTTGGAGCGGACCCACTCCAACTCCTCGGTGAGCCGCTTCTTCATCTTGGCGTCGCGCCGGCCCTCGACGGCCAGCCGGGCGGCCTTCTTCTCCAGGTAGGTGGAGTAGTTGCCCTCGTACGGGTAGGTCCGGCCGCGGTCCAGCTCCAGGATCCAGTTGGCCACGTTGTCCAGGAAGTACCGGTCGTGGGTGATCGCCATGACGGTGCCGGCGTACTTGGCCAGGTGCTGCTCCAGCCAGGAGACGCTCTCCGCGTCGAGGTGGTTGGTGGGCTCGTCGAGCAGCAGCAGGTCGGGCGCCTCCAGCAGCAGCTTGCACAGTGCGACCCGGCGGCGCTCACCGCCGGAGAGCTGGGTGACGTCGGCGTCCGGCGGCGGGCAGCGCAGCGCGTCCATGGCCAGTTCGAGCTTGGAGTCGATGTCCCAGGCGTCGAGGTGGTCCAGCTCCTCCTGGAGCTTGCCCATCTCCTCCATCAGCTCGTCGGAGTAGTCGGTGGCCATCTGCTCGGCGATGGCGTTGAACCGCTCCAGCTTGGCCTTGGTCTCGGCGACCGCCTCCTCGACGTTGCCGAGCACGGTCTTGGCGTCGTTGAGCGGGGGCTCCTGGGCGAGCATCCCGACGGTGTAGCCGGGCATCAGCCGGGCCTCGCCGTTGCTCGGCTTGTCCAGCCCTGCCATGATCTTGAGGAGGCTGGACTTACCGGCGCCGTTCGGGCCGACCACACCGATCTTGGCCCCCGGCAGGAAGTTCAGCGTCACGTTGTCGAGCACGACCTTGTCGCCGTGCGCCTTGCGCGCCTTTTCCAGGACGTAGATGAACTGGGCCACGGTGCGGGCTACCTCCGTCGGTTGTCGTCGTGGGCGGCGCGGCGCGGGTGACGACCGCCATCCACCGCCGGCCGGAGGCCGGCCACGCGCACGCCGCCGTCAATCCTGACAGGTACGGCCCGCCGCGCCCACATCACCCCGCCCCGGCCGCGGTCCGGCCCGCCAGGTGGGAGCGGGTGTCGTCAAGATCACGGTACGGGTTCAGCCGGCGTGGGAAGGGTAGGTAACTGCGGCACGGGGTCCCGGACGCCGCAGCTACGCTCAGTACGCTCATCGCGGTGGACCCGTCAGCACCCGGAGGTGGCCGATCGTGACCGTCCGTAGCTCCTTTGTCGTTGTGGCCAACCGACTGCCGGTCGACGAGGTGAGCACACCCGAGGGGCGGCAGTGGCGACGTAGCCCGGGTGGGCTGGTCACCGCGCTGCACCCCGTCCTCGCCGAGCACCGGGGCACCTGGGTCGGCTGGGCCGGTGGCACCGGCGCCGCCCCGGAGCCGTTCGACCTGGAGGGCATCCGGCTGCACCCGGTGCCGTTGAGTGCCGAGGAGTTGGAACGCTACTACGAAGGCCAGTCCAACGCGACCATCTGGCCGCTCTATCACGACGCCGTCGAGACCCCTGCCTACAAGCGCCGCTGGCGGGAGGCGTACCGGCTGGTCAACGCCCGGTTCGCGGAGGCCGCCGCGGACGTGGCGGCCGAGGGGGCGACGGTCTGGGTGCAGGACTACCAGCTCCAACTGGTCCCGGCGATGCTGCGCGAGCTGCGGCCGGATCTCAAGATCGGCTTCTTCCTGCACATCCCGTTCCCGCCGATCGAGCTGTTCATGCAGATGCCGTTCCGCACCGAGATCCTGCGCGGCCTGCTCGGTAGCGACCTGGTCGGTTTCCAGCAGCGGCTGGCCGCGCAGAACTTCGTCCGGCTGGCCCGGCACCTGCTCGGCCTGCGCTACGAGGGCCAGATGATCCAGGTCGACGGACGGCAGGTGAAGGCCGGCGCGTTCCCGATCTCCATCGAGACCCGGGAGATGGAGCGGCTGGCCGAGGACCCGGCGATCCAGGCGCGGGCCAAGCAGATCCGCGAGGAGCTGGGCAACCCGAAGACGATCATCCTGGGCGTGGACCGGCTCGACTACACGAAGGGCATCGAGCTCCGACTCAAGGCCTTCCGCGAACTTCTTGCTGACGGAAAGTTGACAGTTCCGGATGCGGTTATGGTGCAGGTCGCCACGCCGAGCCGCGAGCGCGTCGAGCACTACCAGGCACTTCGTGTCAAGGTGGAACGCGAGGTTGGTCGGATTAATGGCGAATTCGGCAGGGTCGGCGTGCCGGCGGTGCATTATCTGCATCAGTCGTACAGTCGCTCCGAACTGGCCGCGATGTACGTCGCGGCCGACGTGATGATGGTGACCCCGCTGCGAGACGGAATGAACCTGGTGGCCAAGGAGTACGTCGCATCGCGCGCCGACCAGGGCGGTGCGCTCGTGCTCAGCGAGTTCGCCGGCGCCGCCACCGAGCTGCGCCAGGCGTTCCTGTGCAATCCGCACGACCCCGACGCCGTCAAGGACGCCCTCCTGCGGGCTGTACACGTAGAGAAGCCGGAGGCCCGCAGACGCATGCGGATCATGCAACGTCATCTGCGCACCCACGACGTGGGGCACTGGGCGAAGTCCTTTCTGACCGAGTTGGGCGCACCGGGGACGGAGGTCGAGTGAACGCCCCCACCGCCGAGATCGTCACCCCCGCCGCCGGGACGATGGACCCGGAGCTGCTCGCCGCGATCGGCCGGATCGCCCGCGTACCACAGCTCCTCGTCGCCTGCGACTACGACGGCACCCTCGCGCCGATCGTCGAGGACCCGAGCAAGGCCGTGCCACTGCCCGAGTCGGTCGCCGCCGTCCGGGCGCTGGCCGCACTGCCGCAGACCACCGTCGCGGTGGTCTCCGGCCGGGCGCTGCGCGACCTGGCCGCGCTCTCCCGGCTGCCCAACGAGATCCACCTCGTCGGCAGCCACGGCTCCGAGTTCGACATCGGCTTCGTCGAACGGCTCTCCCCCGAGCTGGTCGCGGTCCGCACCCGGCTGCGCGACGCGCTGCGCGAGATCGCCCAGGCCCACCCGGGGGTACGGCTGGAACGCAAGCCGGCCAGCGTCGCGGTGCACACCCGCGGGCTCGACCCGCAGGTCGCCGCCGCCGCCGTCGAGGCCGTCCGCAACGGGCCGGCGACGTGGGACGACGTCACCGTCACCCAGGGCAAGGAGGTCATCGAGCTGTCGGTGGTCGCCACCCACAAGGGCACCGCGGTCGACCAGCTCCGGACCCAGCTCTCGGCCAGCGCGGTGCTCTTCATCGGCGACGACGTCACCGACGAGAACGCCTTCGGCAACCTGCACGGACCCGACCTGGGCATCAAGATCGGTCCCGGCGACACCCAGGCGCACTACCGGGTGGCCGAGCCGATCGAGGCGGCCCGCGCCCTCGGCCTGCTGCTGGAGACCCGCCGGCACTGGCTCTTCGGCGAGCGGGCGGTGCCGATCGAGCGGCACTCGATGCTGGCCAACGGCCGTACCGTCGCGCTGCTCACCCCCGAGGCCAAGGTGAGCTGGCTCTGCCACCCCAAGCCCGACTCGGCGGCGATCTTCGCCGACCTGGTCGGCGGCAGCCCGGCCGGACACTTCACCGTCGGGCCGGAGCGCGGCGGCATCCCGCTGGGACAGCGCTACCGCAGCGGCACGATGACCGTGGAGACCCGCTGGTCCGGGCTCACCGTCACCGACTGGCTGGACCTGCCGGCCCGGGAGACCACCCCGGACGGCCCGGCCGTCATCACCGGCGACTCCACCCTGGTCCGGGTGCTCACCGGCTCCGGCCGGGCGCGCATCGAGTTCGCCCCGCGCCCGGAGTTCGGTCAGGTCGCCACCCAGCTCCAGCCGATGGACGACGGCCTGCTGGTGCTCGGCTCCAACGAACCCGTCGCGCTCTACTCCCCCGGGGTGACCTGGCAGGTCCGCAACGACGGCGGGTACGAGACCGCGCACGCCGTGGTCGATCTCTCCGCCACCGGCGGCCAGGTCGTGCTGGAGCTGCGTTTCGGCACGCACAGCCTGGAGGACCACGCGGTCGCCATCCACGACCGGCAGGCCAGGGCCGAGCAGCCCTGGAAGGAGTGGGTGGCCTCGCTGAAGCTGCCCGCCACCGCCCGGGACCTGGTCGCCCGCAGCGCGCTCACCCTGCGCGGGCTCTGCCACGAGGCGACCGGCTCGATCCTGGCGGCGGCGACCACCTCGCTGCCGGAGGAGTTGGGCGGCGTCCGCAACTGGGACTACCGGTACTGCTGGCTACGCGACGCGGCGATGACCGCGCGGGCCCTGGTCGACCTCGGCTCGATCGAGGAGGCCGAGGCGCTGCTGCGCTGGGTGGACGGCTGCATCGAGCGCACCGGCGGGCACCCCGAGCGGCTGCACCCGCTCTACACGGTGGACGGCTACGAGCTGGGCGCCGAGGCGGTCATCGACACCCTCCCCGGGTACGCCGGCTCCCGGCCGGTCCGGGTCGGCAACCTCGCCAACCACCAGCTCCAACTGGACGTCTTCGGCCCGATCGCCGACCTGATCGCGGCCGTCGCCGACGCCCGGGGCTCGGTCCGCGACGACGAGTGGCGGGTGCTGGACAACATGGTCGAGGCGGTCCGCCGCCGCTGGCACGAGCCCGACCACGGCATCTGGGAGGCCCGCCTCCCACCCCGGCACCACATCTTCTCGAAGGTGATGTGCTGGATGACCGTCGACCGGGCCCTGCACGTGGTGCGTCAGCACGACGGCGAGGACCGGCCGGAGTGGGTGGAGCTGCGCGACCGGATCGGCGCCAACGTGCTGGAGAACGGCTGGCACGAGGAGGTCGAGGCGTACAGCGTCGCGTACGGCGACGAGGACATGGACGCCTCCTCGCTCTGGATCGGGCTCTCCGGCCTGCTCCCGGGGGACGACCCGCGCTTCCTCTCCACCGTGCTCAGGATCGAGGCGGATCTGCGCAGCGGTCCGGTCGTCTACCGGTACCACTGGGACGACGGCCTGCCCGGCCGGGAGGGCGGCTTCCACATCTGCACGGCGTGGCTGATCGAGGCGTACCTGCGCACCGGTCGACGCACCGACGCGGAGGAGCTGTTCGCCCAGATGGTCGACACCGCCGGCCCGACCGGGCTGCTCCCCGAGCAGTACGACCCGCTGGCCGAGCGGGGGCTGGGCAACCACCCGCAGGCGTACAGCCATCTCGGGCTGATCCGCTGCGCCCTGCTGCTGGACAACATGCTCAAGCAGTAACCCGCCCGGACGCGTTCGAGGTGGCGGTGTCCCCGGCCGGGGACACCGCCACCTCGGCGAACGGGAGGCGACGCCGCACCCCGACCGGGGGCCCGGCGGTCAGCCGGTGAGGGCGTCGACCACCTCGCCGACCACCACGATGGCCGGTGGGCGCAGGCCCGCTACGGCCACGTCCGCCGCCACCGCGCCGAGGGTCGACCGGAGGCTGCGCTGCGCGCCCGTGGTGCCCTCCTGGATCACCGCGACCGGGGTGGCCGCGTCCCGGCCGTGGCGGGTCAGGGTGGCCGTGATGGCGGCCAGATTCTTCAGCCCCATCAGCACCACCAGGGTGCCGCGCAGGCCGGCGAGGGCCTCCCAGCGCACCAGGGAGGCCGGCGAGTCCGGGGCGACGTGCCCGGAGACCACGGTGAACTCGTGCGCCACCGCCCGGTGGGTGACCGGGACACCGGCCGCCGCCGGCACGGCGATCGCACTGGTCACCCCGGGCACCACCGTCACCGGCACCCCGGCCGCCGCACAGGCCAGCAGCTCCTCCCCGCCCCGGCCGAAGACATACGGGTCGCCGCCCTTGAGCCGGACCACCACCTTCCCGGCGAGCGCCCGGTCGACCAGGATCCGGTTGATCTCCTCCTGGGTCCGTGACGGGCCGTAGGGGATCTTGGCGGCGTCGACCAGCTCAACGTCGGGGCGCAGCTCGTCCAGGAGGAGTCCGGGCACCAGCCGGTCGGCGACCACCACCTCCGCCTCGGTGAGCAGCCGCCACCCCTTCACCGTGATCAGCTCCGGGTCACCCGGTCCCGCGCCGACCAGCGCCACCCGCCCGACCGGGCCGGCGGGCGGCGTCACCGCGTCGCCCGCCCCGACCGGCACCGGCGGGCCGACGACGACCCCGGCCACCGGGCCGACACCGGCCGCGGCCTGCGCGTCGAGCAGTTCCCGCACGGCGTCCCGGACGCCCACCGCCCGGCGCGGGTCGCCCCCGCCGAGCACGGCGACGGTGACCGGACCGTGCCGGGTGACCGCCGGCGTCCACGCGGTGGCCGCCGCCCGGTCGTCGGCCCGGACGCAGAAGATCCGGCGTTCGGCGGCGACCGCGCTGACCGCGGCGGCGGCGAGCGGATCGTCCACCGCGACCTGCACCAACCACGCGCCGTCGAGGTCGTCGGGGGCGAACCGGCGGGGCCGCCAGTGCAGCCGCCCGGCGTCGACGTGCGCCCGCAGCGCCGGGGTCACCTCGGGCGCGACGAGCAGGACCTCGGCGTCGGCGTCCAGCAGGGCGGGCACCCGGCGGGTGGCCACCGCGCCGCCGCCCACCACGACCACCCGCCGCCCGGCGAGCCGCAGGCCGAGAGGGTACGGATTGGCTCTCACTTCTCGGAGACCCCCGCCGCGTCGAAGGTGGCCACCTCGTGCAGCACCCGGACCGCGCCGGTGAGCACCGGCAGCGCCAGCAACGCCCCGGTGCCCTCGCCGAGCCGCAGGCCCAGGTCGACCAGCGGGTCGAGACCGAGGTGCCGCAGCGCCACGGTGGCACCCGGCTCGGCGGACCGGTGCCCGGCGACCATCGCACCGACCGCGTCGGGGGCGAAGGCGGCGGCGGCGAGCGCGGCGCTGGTCGCGATCACCCCGTCGAGCAGCACCGGCACCCGGCGGGCCGCCGCGCCGAGGAGCAGACCGGCCAGCGCCGCGTGCTCCAGGCCACCGACGGCGGCCAGTACCCCCAGCGGATCGGCCGGGTCGGGCCGGTGCCGGTCCAGTGCCGTCCGCACCACCCCGACCTTGCGCCGGTACGTCTCGTCGTCGACCCCGGTCCCCCGACCGGTCGTCCCGGCCGGGTCGACCCCGGTGAACGCGGCGACCAGCGCGGCGGACGGCGTGGTGTTGGCGATCCCCATGTCCCCGGTGAGCAGCACGCCCGCCCCGGCGTCGATCAGCTCACCGGCGACCCGGATGCCGACCTCGACGGCCGCCCGCGCCTCGTCCCGGGTGAGCGCGGCGGTGACCGTCATGTCCCGGGTGCCCCGCCGGACGTTGGCGTCGACCAGGCACGGCGTCCGGTCCGGTCCGCCGCTGTGGGCGGGGTCGCCGGCCACCTCCGCCACGGCGGCGGCGGGGTCGCCGGCCACGGCGGCGGGGTCGCCGGTCGGGAACGGCAGCGGGGTGGCCACCCCGACGTCGACCACGGTGACCGAGGCACCGGCCTGCCGGGCGAACGCGTTGACCACCGCCCCGCCGGCCAGGAAGTTCCCGATCATCTGGGCGGTGACCTCCTGCGGCCACGGGGTGACCCGCTGGGCGTGCACGCCGTGGTCACCGGCGAAGACCGCCACCGCCGCCGGTTCGGGCAGCGGGGGCGGGCAGGTCCCGGCCAGCCCGGCCAGGCGTACGGACAGCTCCTCCAGGGCACCGAGTGAGCCGGCCGGTTTGGTGAGCCGGGCCTGGAGGTCCCGGGCGGCCGCCATCGCCGCCTCGTCAGGCGGGCCGATCGCCGCGATCGTCGTCTCCACCATCATGCCTCCAGGATCTCCGCCAGTACCTCGATGAACGCGTCGGTGGTCGCCGGGTCGCGCACGGCGACGCGCAGCCAGTCCGGTCCCAGCCCGGGGAAGGTGTCGCCCCGGCGGACGGCCCAGCCACGGTCGCGCAACGCCTCGCGTACCCGGTCGCCGCCGGGCCGGTGGATCAGGACGAAGGCGCTGGCCGGGCGGCCCGCGACGCGTACCCCGGGCAGGGCCGACAGGCGGCTCACCAGGTGGTCGCGGTCGGCGGCGAGCCGGGCGGCGATGGCGCGCTCGGCGGCGACGGCGGTCGGTGACGCGACGGCGGTGGCGGCGGCCAGCGCCGGGGTGGAGACGGGCCAGAGCGGCTGCACGGCGGCGAGGCGCTCCAGCAGGGCGGGCGCACCCAGCAGGTAGCCGATCCGCAGACCGGCCAGTCCCCAGGTCTTGGTGAGGCTGCGCACCACCACCAGGCCGGGCAGGTCACACCGGCCGGCGAGCGACTCCGGCTCACCCCGGACACCGGGTGCGCCCGTGGTGTCGGCGAACGCCTCGTCGACCACGAGCACCCGGCCCGGCCGGGCCAGGGCGGCCAGGTCGGCGGCGGGGTGCAGCACCGAGGTCGGGTTGGTCGGGTTACCGATCATGACCAGGTCGGCGTCGGCCGGCACCCGGGCCGGGTCGAGCCGGAAGCCGTCGTCCGGGTCGAGGAGCACCCGCTCGACGCGGTGTCCGGCGGCCCGCAGCGCGGCCTCCGGCTCGGTGAACTGCGGGTGCACCACCACCGGCCGGTGGACCCCGGACAGGGCGCGGGCGAGCAGCACGAAGCCCTCGGCGGCGCCGGCGGTGAGCAGCACCTCCGCCGGCGGGCGGCCGTGCCGGGCGGCGACCGCGGCGCGGGCCGGGCGGGGGTCGGGGTAGCTGGCCAGTCCGGCCAGGGCGGCGGTGATCGGGGCGGCCAGCCAGTCCGGCATCGGATCCCGGCGGACGTTGACGGCCAGGTCGACCAGGCCGGGGGTGGCCTCGACGTCCCCGTGGTGGGCGAGATCCGGTTCGCCGGTGGTGGTCGGCGCGACGCCGGTCGGTTGCCCGTGCATGACCGCGATCCTGCCGGGAAGCCGGCGTGGTGGACAGCCGAACCCGGCGTGGGACACATCACGGCCACCGATGGGACGCTGACGGCGTTCATGAATTCTTCTCATGGATGATACGGAAATGTCATAACTTGACCAGGTGAGCAATCGACCCCTTGCCGCCGCAGGTCGTTCCGTTCCACTCCTCCGCGCCGGGCTGATCGCCGGCGTCGTGCTCGCCGCCGTGGCGTACCCGCTGGCCGCCGTGACCGGCCTCGGCGCCAAGGCCACCGCGCACGCCGTGGAGCACAAGACGAACATCCTGCGCACCGCGCTGCCCGCCGAGACCTCCTACCTCTACGCCCCGGACGGCAAGACGATCCTGACCATGTTCTACGAGGAGTACCGGCAGTACACCAAGTTGTCGGACATGTCGCCGAACATCCAGCAGGCCATCGTCGCCGCCGAGGACAACCGCTTCTACCAGCACGCGGGCGTCGACCCCAAGGGCGTCGCCCGGGCCTTCGTGGCCAACGCCCGCTCCAGCGGCGTCTCCCAGGGCGCGTCGACGCTGACCATGCAGTACGTCCGGATGGCGCTACGGGACAGCGCGCAGACACCCGAGGAGGTGCAGGAGGCCACCCAGCAGACCAGCCTGCGCAAGGTCAAGGAGATGCGGATGGCGCTGGACATCGAGAAGGAGCTGACCAAGGAGCAGATCCTGGAGCGCTACCTCAACTCGGCGTACTTCGGCCACCGGGCGTACGGCATCTACGCGGCGGCCCAGATCTTCTTCTCGAAGACCCCGGCCACCCTCAGCCCGGTCGAGGCGGCCACCCTCGCCGGCCTGGTCAAGTCCCCCTCCGAGTACGACCCACTCAGCTCCGACCAGAAGGACGCCACCGACCGGCGCAACTACGTCCTCGACAAGATGGCCCAGCTCAACTACCTGTCCCCGGACGCCGCCGCGACGGCGAAGAGCGAACCGATCCGCACCCGGCCCACCACCCCGGCCAACGACTGCGCCTCGATCACCGGCGCGTACAACGCCTGGGGCTTCGCCTGCGACTACGTGAAGAACTGGTGGAGCGCCCAGCCCGCGTTCGGGGAGAACCGGCTGGAACGGATGGACAAGTTGCGCCGGGGCGGCTACCGGATCGTGCTGAGCCTCGACCCGAAGGTCCAGGCCGCCGCCGAGAAGAACGTCGGCGCGAAGGAGCGGGTCGGCAGCCCCTTCGCCAACGGGATCGTGGTCGCCGAACCGGGCACCGGACGGATCAAGGCGATGGCGGTGAACCGCACCTACTCCCTGGACGTCGGCGAGAACGGCCCCAGCTCCAACCCGGAGGCCGACCCGAAGACCAAGGCGAACTACCCGAACACGGTCGCCCCGCTGCTCGGCGGCGGCACCCTCCCCGGGTACCAGGCCGGCTCGACGTTCAAGATGTTCCCGATGCTGGCCGCCCTGGACGCCGGGATGCCGCTGTCCACCGCGTTCGACTCGCCGCACACCTACCGGTCGGCCGTCTACGACGGGTGGGCACCGTCCAACGCCAGCGGGGCGATGACCGGCCGGCAGACCATGTGGTCCGGGTTCGGCAAGTCGGTCAACACCTACTTCGTCCAGCTGGAGGAGAAGATCGGCGCGGACCGGGGGGTGCACCTCGCCGAGCAGTTGGGCCTGCGCTGGCGGACCGACGTCGACAAGGAGCAGGCGTCGCCCGCCAAGGCGAAGAAGTGGGGCGCGTTCACCCTGGGCGTCTCCGACGCCACCCCGCTGGAGATGGCCAACGCGTACGCCGCGATCGCCGCCGACGGCCGGTACTGCGAGGCGATGCCGGTGAACTCGATCACCAACCGGGACGGCACCCCGGCCACCTACCGCACCGCCGGTGGCATCGAGCGGGAGGTCGCCAAGCCCCGCTGCCGGCAGGTGGTGAACGCCGACGCGGCGCGGGCCGCCACCGACGCGGCGCGCTGCCCCACCGGGGACACCCCGGCCAAGGGGAGCTGCGGTGGCTGGTCGACGGCGGACAGCGTCCGCCGCACGGTGGGCCGCCCGGTGGCCGGCAAGACCGGCACCACCGACAGCACCCGGTCGGCCTGGTTCGTCGGCTACACGCCGGAGCTGGCGGCGGCGAGCTTCATCGCCGACCCGGACAACCCGTTCAACGCGGTCGGTGACGGGCAGTCGCAGATCCCGGTCAACGCGGTCGCCCAGACCCTGCGGGACGGCCTCAGGGGCACCCCGACCCGCCAGTTCACCCCACCGTCGGACGCCATCGTCGGCTGAGCGGCCAGGCGACGCGGTCAGGCCGGGGCGGCGACGCCCTCGACCGGCGACGGCAGCGCCGCCGCCGTCACCAGCCGGGTCGCGATCCCGGGGTACGCCGCCCAGTGCAGGCCGAGCTGGGAGGCGTGCACGCCCCGCCAGACGAAGCCCTCGGGCGTGCCGCCCTCCCAGCTCCACGCGGCCCGCTGACCCGACCGGGGGGTGAGCACGGCACCGTGCTGCTTGTAGCCCACCACCGTCGTCCCGGCGGCGGCGACCACGCTGTCGGACTGGGCGACCGCCTCCCGGTAGCCCACCACCAGGCCGTCCCGGCTGGCCCCGATCGCGTCCAGCACCCCGCACATCGGCAGGCCGTCCAGCTCGCGGGCCAGCCACAGCAGGCCGGTGCCCTCGGCGATCACCGGCCGCCCGGTGCGGGCCAGCTCCGCCACCGCGATGCAGAGCCGGCGGTTGGCCGACAGGTCCCGCGCGTACGACTCGGGCAACGCGCCGCCGACCACCAGCGCGCGGGTGCCGGCGGGCAGCGCCTCGTCGCGCAGCGGGTCGACGGTGACCACCTGCGCCCCGGCGGCCCGGAGCAGCTCGGCGACCTCCGGGTGGCCGTAGCTGCCGCCCGGCCCTCCGGCGAGCGCCACCACCGGCGCGTCCCCGACCGCCGCCCCGGTGGCCGGCGACCACGGCGCGACGGAGAGCGCCGGGGCGGACCGGGCCAGCGCGAGCAGGCGCTCCAGGTCGACCGTGCCGGCGACCGCCTCGCCGAGCCGGCGGACCGCCCGGGTCGCCTCCGGGTCGCGGGCGAGCACCGGCACCACGCCGTGCCGGCGCGAGGGCAGCACCGGGGGCAGCTCGTGGCGACGCAGCGCGCCGTAGACCGGCACGCCGACGTCGTCGAGCGCCTCCCGGAGCATGGCCTCGTGCCGGCCGGACGCCACCTGGGTGAGGATCACCCCACCCAGCCAGAGCTGCTCGTCGTACGAGCGGAAGCCGTGCACCAGGGCGGCCACCGACTGCCCCATCGCCGCCACGTCCACCGCCAGCACGACGGGGCTGCGCAGCACGGTCGCGACGGCGGCGGTGGACTCCGCCTCGGGGCGGCCGGCGACCGAGTCGTACAGACCCATGGTGCCCTGGACCAGGGCCAACGCGGCACCCTGGGCACCGTGCGCGAAGAGCGGCCCGAGCCGGTCGGCGCCGGTCAGCCGGGGGTCGAGGTTGCGCCCGGGTCGGCCGGCGGCCAGCCCGAGGTACGCGGCGTCGACGTGGTCCGGCCCGACCTTGAACCCGGCGACGTCGAGCCCCCGGTCGGCGAGGGCGGCGAGCAGCCCGACGGAGAGCGCGTTGGTGCCGTGACCGGAGGACGGCGCGCTGAACACGAGGCGCGGCACGGCGGTCATCATCGACTCCTCGGTGGTGACGGACAGTAGTGCGCGGACGGCCGGGAGGAACACCGGCGGCGGTCCGCCCGCGTGACCATACCCGCCCGCACCGGCGGCGGAAGTCCGCCGATCCGGCGTCGTACGGATCGGTCCCGGGCCGTCGCGGAGGGTGGCCTCCGTCATACGGGTAGCCTCGTGCCGTGTACCGGTTCCTGCTGACCCCGCGCTGGTTGGGCATCCTCGCGCTGACCCTGGCCGCCGCCGCCGTCATGGTGCTGCTCGGCAACTGGCAGCTGGACCGCTACCGGGAACGCACCGCGGTCAACGAACGCATCGACGCCGGCACCGCGGGCACGCCCGCGCCGCTGCGGTCCACCCTGCCCGCCCCGACCGGCGGCGCGGGCACGGTCGGCCCGCCCCCCGCCGAGCAGGCCGAGTGGAGCAGGGTCACCGCCACCGGCCGGTACGACCCCGCGCACGTCGTCCTGGTCCGGGGCCGGACGGTGGAGAGCAGGGTCGGCTTCGAGGTGCTCGCCCCGCTGGTGCTGGACGACGGCACGGCGGTGCTGGTCGACCGGGGCTGGGTTCCCCCGGCCCCCGGCGGCGCGACGGCCGTGCCCCAGGTGCCCGCGCTGCCGACCGGGGAGGTGACCGTCGTCGGCCGGGTGCACCCCACCGAGACCGGCGGCAACGGCGTCGACCGGCGCGACGGCCGGTTGGAGACCCGACGGGTGACCGTCGACCGGCTGGCCCGGGAGCTGCCGTACCCGCTGCACGGGGCCTACCTGCTGCTCGACGAGCAGACCCCGGCGAACGACCCGGCGTTCCGGGCGGTGCCGATCGGGCACGCGAACAACTGGCAGAACTTCGGCTACGTCGTCCAGTGGTGGCTGTTCGCCGTGATGACGCTGTTCGGCTACGGCTGGGTGGCCCGCCGGGAGGCCCGCCGCGCCGCCGGCCTGGACACGCCGAAACTCCCCGTCGACCGGGCCGCCGAACCCGCCAACCCCGCCTGAGCGGTGCCGCGGCCGCCCTCGGCGGGCACCTCCCGGTGTCAGCCCGGCCGGTGGTCCGCCCTGCCGTGCGGTGCCCGGCTCAGCCGGCGGAACGCCCCGCGTGCAGGGCGCGGACCGTGTCGATGGTGTCGGCCTCGGCGGCCGACTTGTCGTCGCGGTAGCGCAGCACCCGGGCGAACCGGAGGGCCACCCCGCCCGGGTAGCGGGTGCTGGCGAGCACGCCGTCGAAGGCGACCTCGACCACCTGCTCGGGACGCACCCGGACCACCCAGTCGCCGCGCTCCACGGCCAGCCCGAGGAACCGTTCGGTCTGCCAGCGCAGCACCTCGTCGGTGAGGCCCTTGAAGGTCTTGCCGAGCATCACGAAGTCACCGGTACGCGGATCCCGGGCACCCAGATGGAGGTTGGACAGCCAACCCTGCCGTCGGCCGCTGCCCCACTCGACCGCCAGCACCACCAGGTCGAGGGTGTGCCGGGGTTTGACCTTGACCCAGGCCGAGCCACGCCGACCGGCGTCGTAGGGGGCGTCCGGCGACTTCACCACGATCCCCTCCTGGCCGGCGTCGAGCGCGGCGGCGAACGCCGCACCGGCCTGCTCCGGGTCGTCGACCTCGACCCGGCCCACCAGCAACGACCCGTCGACCACCTCGGCGAGCCGGGTCCACCGCCGCCGGCCGGGCAGGTCGATCAGATCGTCGCCGTCGAGGTGCAGCAGGTCGAAGAAGTACGGCGTGAGCACCGCCGGGTCGGCCGGGTCGGTGACGGCCCGCACCGCAGCCTCGACCGGATCACCGGCGGCTGGCACGACCAGGGCACCGGCGGCTGGCACGGCCAGATCACCGGCGGCTGGCACGGCCGGATCACCGGCGGCTGGCACGGCCGGATCGGCCCGGTCAGGGTCGGCCGGAGCGGGACCGGTGGGACCGGTCGCCCTGCCGGGAGACCTGCGGGCGGCCCGGCTGGAGGTCTGCGGGAACGGCAGCGGGCGGCCGGCGGCGTCCAACCCGATCGCCTCGCCGTCGAGCACCAGTTCCCGGACCGGCAACGCCCGGACCGCCGCGACCACCTCGGGCACCCGCGCGGTGATCTCGTCCAGGCTGCGGGTGAAGACCGCGACGTCGTCACCGGAGCGGTGCACCTGGATACGGATGCCGTCGAGTTTCACGTCGACCACCGCCGGAACCCCGGTGACCGCGAGCGCGGCGTCGACCGACGGGGCGCTCGACGCCAGCATCGGTGCGAGCGGACGGCCCACCTGGAGCCCGAACCCGGCCAGCGCGGCGGCACCGCCGGTGCGGGCGGCCACCGCGACGGCCCGCAGGTCGCCCACGAGCAGCAGCGCCCGCCGTACCGCCGCCACCGGCACCTCGGCGGCCCGGGCGATGGCGTCGGCGAGCAGGCCGGCCTGGGCGCCCTGGCGCAACTCGCCACGGAACAGGTCGACCAGGAACCGCTGCTCGTCGGCGGTGGCGGCACCGAGCAGCGCGGTGAGCAGGTGCCGGCGGCGGGCCTGGGAGCCGGGGCCGTGCACGGCGGCGATCCCGTCGACGGCCGCGTCGACGGCGGTCACGGTCAGCGTCGGCTCAGCGGCCGGCGGGGGCAGGTCGCGCAGGCTGGCCCAGCCCACGCCGGTCTGCCGCTGGCGCAGCTCACCGGCGAGATAGCCGGAGCCGACGGCCACCTCGGACGGGTCGAGCGCCCGCAGCGCACCGGCCAGCAGCTCCACCTTGGCGCGTCGGCCGGTGGTGGCCGAGACGGCCGCGGAGGTGGCTGCCAGGTCGAGGAACCGCACGCACCTCATCCTGCCAGCCACCCCCGACACCACCCGGGCATTGCCGTACCCGGGCCGTCTGTCTGTCCGGGCACGGCACGGCACGCCCGGCCGCCGGCCGGGCACGTCCGCACGGGACGGCCGGCCGGGCCGACCCCGGCGACGGGGTGCACCCCGGACCACCCGCTCAGGCCGAGACGGGCTCCTCGACGCGCAGGCCACGGGCGCGGACCCCGTCGGCGACCCGGGACAGCACGCCGTCCAGGGCGACCAGCACCGCCGAAAGCTCGCCGAGCTGTTCCTTGAGCGTGTCCTCGGGCCACGCGGAGACGTCGACGTCCCCCAGAGCGCTCACGGCGGCTTCCAGCCGCGTCATCACGTCGTTCGTACGCATGTTCGAAAGGCTATACCAGGTGGTCTTCCGACACGCCGCAAACTCCGACATCGACCCCGAAGTTACCGTTCCGCGACCTGACCGACCGGCTGCCGCTGCCGGGCCACGTTCGCCAACAGCAACGCCTCGGCGAGGCAGACCCGGGCGAACTCGCCCAGGTGCAGGCTCTCGTTCGGGCCGTGCGCCCGCGCGTGCGGGTCCTCCACGCCGGTGACCAGGATCGCCGCCTGCGGAAACATCTCCTGGAAGGTCGCGATGAACGGGATCGAGCCCCCGATGCCGATGTCCACCGGCTCGGTCCCGTCCCAGGCGGCCCGGAACGCCGCGCGGGCGGCGTCGAACACCGGCCCCGAGGCGTCGATGACACACGGATCGCCGCCGCTCTCCAGGGTCACCGTCACCCGGGCACCCCACGGCGCGTGCTCCTCCAGGTGGGCACGGACCGCGTCGTACGCCCGCCGGGGGTCGTCACCCGGCGCGAGCCGTACGCTCAGCTTGGCCTTCGCGGCCGGGACCAGCGCGTTCGGTGCCTCGCCGGTGGCCGGGGCGTCGATTCCGAGCACCGCCACCGCCGGTCTGGTCCAGAGCCGGTCGGTGATCCGGCCGGTGCCGGTCAGCGACACCCCGTCGACCACGCCGGCCTCGGCCCGGAACCGGTCCTCCGGATAGTCGACGGGAGCGCCCGTGCGGCCGGCCAGGCCCGCGACGGCCACGTCCCCGGCGGCGTCGTGCAGCGTGGCCAGCAGCCGGACCAGGGCGGTCACCGCGTCCGGGACGGCACCGCCGAACATCCCGCTGTGCACCGCGTGGTCCAGGGTGCGAACCTCGACGAACAGGTTGACCAGGCCGCGCAGCGAGGTGGTCAGGGCCGGCACGCCCACGTCCCAGTTCGCCGAGTCGGCGATCACGATGACGTCCGAGGCGATCTCCTCGCGGTGCTCGGTGAGCAGCCGCTCCAGCGAGTCGGAGCCGTACTCCTCCTCCCCCTCGATGAACAGCACCACGCCGACCGGGAGCTGGTCGCCGAAGGCGCGCAGGGCGGCGACGTGCGCCATGATGCCGGCCTTGTCGTCGGCGGCACCGCGCCCGTAGAGGCGACCGTCCCGCTCGACCGGCTCGAACGGCGCGGACTCCCACAGCGACAGGTCGCCGACGGGCTGGACGTCGTGGTGGGCGTACAGCAGCACGGTGGGTGCGCCGGGCGGGGCGGGACGCGTCCCGATGACCGCCGGCTGACCGCCGGAACGCACGATCCGCACGTCGAGACCACAACCGCGCAGCAGCTCGGCGACCGCCTCGGCGGACCGCTCGACGTGGGAGTGGTCGAAGCCCTCGAAGGCGATGCCGGGAATGCGGACGAGGCGTTCCAGATCGGCACGGACACCGGGCATCTCGCGCGCGACGGCGGCCCGTACCTCGGACTCGGACATGATCGGAGAGGTCATGACCGGCATCGTATGCCGGCCTTACCGGGCGGTACCCGGCGAGCGGGAACCCACAGCCGGGGGACCGGATCAGGGACCGGATCAGGGTCGGGCTCGGCTCACGGGACCGGAACCGGGACCTGGGCCGGAGGCGGGCACCCGGCGGCGGACGTAGTAGCGGTCGCGGTCGTGCGGCAGGGTCGGTGCCCCGTCGACCACCAGGTCGACGGCGGTGGCGGTCCGGTCGGCCGCGAAATGCGCCTCCTCCCCGGTATGCCAGCGCCGCAGCTCCGGCAGCAGCTGCGGCCCGTCCCGGTCCAGCGCGCGGCGCAGCCGCAGCCCGGCCGGCGCGGTGACCTGCACCGACAGGGTCAGCTCCGGCCGGATCGCCGCCCGTGCCGCACTCACCCCCTCCAGCAGCAGCACCGGGGCCACCGGCACCGGCATCTCGCGGGGCAGGAACTCCCGCCGCAGCCAGCTGTAACGCCGGTAGGACCCGGCCCGGCCGGACCGCAGCGGGGCGAGCACCCGGTCCTCCAGGCGGGTCCAGAAGGTGAGCTGGTCGTCCCAGCCGTCGAGCAGGTCGTCGGTGTGCACCACCGGTGGCCGCCCGCCGTCGGGCAGCGCGGCGAGGGCGTCCGCGAGGCGCGCGGTGAAGGCGCTCTTGCCCGCGCCGCTGGGTCCGTCGACGGCCACCAGTCGGGTACGCCCCAACCGTGCCGGACCGTCGAGCACCCGCCGGGCCAGCATCGCGTACGCCTCGACCAGCGCCACCGTCACACCGGTGACGCTAGTGGGTGTCCCCCGTGAGCCTGGTTCCGCCGTGGGGAGTGCTGTTCGTCGGGCGGTGGTGGGGGTGCCGGGGCATGATCTGGACGTGCTCAATGACGTGATGAGTCCGGGCGTGGACGCCCTGCTGGAACAGGCCCGGGCCGGGCTGCGGCGGCTGAGTCCTCAGCAGACGGTCGAGGCGGTACGGGCGGGTGCGCTGCTGGTCGACACCCGCACCGAGGGGCAGCGTCGTGAGCAGGGGGAGCTGCCCGGCGCGATCGTCATCGACCGCACGGTGCTGGAGTGGCGGCTGGACCCGGCCAGCGAGTGGCGGATCCCCGAGGCCACCGGCTACGACCGGGAGATCGTGGTGGTGTGCCGGCACGGCTACAGCTCCAGCCTGGCGGCGGCCAGCCTCCAGGCGTTGGGCCTGCGCAACGCCACCGACATGACCGGCGGCGTGCGGGCCTGGCGGGAGGCCGGGCTGCCCCTGTCCGACCAGCCCGCCGACGTCCGTCTCTGACGCCCGACCGGTGGGCGGCGGCGCGGTCAGCCGGCGGGCGGTGCTCCGGGTGGCACGAACGGCAGGTCGGCCGGCGGACCGGACTCGACGAGCCGCCACAGCGCGGCGGTGTCGAGGTGCTCCTCGACCAGGTCGCCGAGCAGGTCGAGGGAGCGTTCGCGGGCGGCCGCGAAGGTGGTGTCCGGGGCGACGGTGAACCCGTGCCGACCGGCCGACCGGGCCACTGCGGTCAGGAACCGGCGGCGGAACTCGTCGGACTCGAAGGCCCCGTGCCAGTGGGTGCCGTGCACCGCGCCGAGCCGGGCACCTTCGGGGCGACCGTCGGCGTGGTGCAGCAGCGGGGGCAGCGCCGGGTCGGCGGTGGAGACGTACCCGTGGTGGATCTCGTAGCCGCGCACCGGGACGTCGGGGGCGGCGGTGCCGACCGCGGGGCGCACGGTCTTGGCCGGGTCGAAGGTGATCTCGATGGGCAGCAGGCCCAGGCCGGGGACGCTGCCCCGGCGGCTCTCCACCGGGTCGTGGATGGCGGTGGCCAGCATCTGGAAGCCGCCGCAGATGCCGAGCAGCGGCCGACCGGCGGCGGCGTGTGCGGTGACCGCCCCGGCGAGCCCGGTCTCACGCAGCCAGGCCAGGTCGGCGACGGTGGACTTGGAGCCGGGCAGGACGACCAGGTCGGCGGCGGCCAGCTCGGCGGGTTCGACGGTGAGCCGGACCCGGACGCCCGGCTCGGTGGCCAGCGCCTCCACGTCGGTGGCGTTGCTGATCCGGGGCAGTCGGACCACGGCGACGTCGAGCCAGTCGGTGCCGTACGGGGCGGCGGGCCGGCCGAGCACCCGCCCGTAGGCGAGCGAGTCCTCGGCGTCGAGCCAGAGGTCGAGGTGCCAGGGCAGCACCCCGTAGGTGGGGCGGCCGGTCACCCGGTGCAGCATGTCCAGCCCGGGGCGGAGCAGGCCCAGGTCACCCCGGAACTTGTTGATCACGAAGCCGGCGACCAGGGCCTGGTCGGCCGGGTCGAGCAGGGCGACCGTGCCGAACATCGAGGCGAACACGCCGCCCCGGTCGATGTCGCCGACCACGATGGTGGGGAGGTCGGCGTGCCGGGCCAGCCCCATGTTGACGTAGTCACCGGCCCGCAGGTTGATCTCGGCGGGGCTGCCGGCCCCCTCACAGATCACCACGTCGTACGCCGCCCGCAGCTCGGCCAGGGCCGCGTACGCCGTCTCGGCGAGCTTCGGGCGCAGGGTGCGGAAGTTGCCGGCGGTGACCGTGTCGACGGCCTCGCCGAGCAGCACCACCTGACTGGCCAGGTCGCTACCCGGCTTGAGTAGCACCGGGTTGAACCGCAGGTCGGGGGCGATCCCGCAGGCGGCGGCCTGCATCGCCTGGGCCCGACCGATCTCGCCGCCCCGCCCGTCCGGGCCGACCACCACGGCGGAGTTGTTGGACATGTTCTGCGCCTTGAACGGCGCGACGGCGACGCCCTGCCGGTGCAGCCAGCGGCAGATGCCGGCGGTGAGCACGCTCTTGCCCGCGTCGGACGTGGTGCCCGCGACGAGCAGCCCGCCGCTCATCGACCGTTCCCCGGGCCGGGGACGCCGAGGCGGGCGGTGAGCCGTCGGGCCGGGTTCCACAGCAGGGTGCGCCCGGTGGCGGCGACCAGCCGGCCACCGGTCAGCGGCCAGAGGGCGGCCAGGGCGAGCGCGGCCAGGCCGACCCGGCCGGAGAGCCGGGCGGCCCGTTTCAGGTGCCGGGCCTCGGGGCGCGGGCCGTCGCCGAGGAACGGCCGCACCTCGGAGCGTCCGAAGTAGACGTTCCGGCCGCCGAGCCGGACGCCCAGCGCCCCGGCCATGGCCGCCTCGCACTGACCGGCGTTGGGGCTGGGGTGGTCGTGGCGGTCCCGTCGCCAGACCTGCCAGGCCCGGTCCCGGTCGCCGTGGACGCTGGGCGCGGCGGCGACGGTGAGCAGCCCGGTCAGTCGGGCCGGCAGCAGGTTGAGCAGGTCGTCGAGGCGGGCGGCGGGGGTGCCGAACCGGGCGTAGCGGGGTGAGCGGTGCCCGACCATCGCGTCCAGGGTGTTCGCCGCCCGGTAGCCGAGCAGGCCGGGCAGGCCGGCGAGGGCACCCCAGACCAGGGGGGCGACGACGGCGTCGGAGGTGTTCTCGGCGACCGATTCGACGGTCGCGCGGGCCAGCTCGCCCTCGTCGAGGCGGGAGGGATCCCGACCGCAGAGGTGCCCGAGCCGGTTCCGGGCCGCCGGCAGGTCACCGGCGCGCAGGGCGGTGCCCATCACCGTCGCCTCGTGGCGCAGGGTCCTACCGCCGAGCACCGTCCAGGTGCCGACGGCCACGACCAGGACCCGGGCCACCGGGTGCCGCCGGGTGGCCCGGTCGACGGCCACGCCGAGCAGCACCGGCGCACCCACCGCGACGGCGGTGAAGACCGCTCCCGCGCGGCGGTCGGCCCGGTAGACCCGACGTTCGAGGATGCCGGCGGCCCGCCCGAAGCCGGCCACCGGATGCCCACGCCGGGGGTCGCCGAGCAGGCTGTCCAGCGCGTACCCGGCCACCAGTCCGACCGCGTTCGCCGCCGCTGTACGCCGCCCCACCCGCACCACCTCCGGCCGGCCAGCCTAGCCCCTGGGCGGGGTGGCCACGTCGCCGTCGCCACCCCACCCCCGCCCGTCGGAACCCGGCCCCGCGCCCCTTCCCCGACGCGGGGCCGGGTCGTCAGGCCGGGACCGGCACCCGACCCCGGCCCCGCCGGCCCCGACCCGCCGGACCGCCGGCCACCTCGGCCGGCGTCGGAGCGGCCGGACCGCCCGACGGGTGGTCGTCGCCGGGCTCCCCCTCGCCGCCCGGTCGACGCTCCTCACCGGACCGGCCCTCACCCGGTCGGCCCCCACCCAGCAGATCCTCGCCCAGCAGGTCCTCGCCCAGGCGGCCCTCGTCATCGGGTCGACCCGGGTCCGGCCGGTCCCCGCCACCCGGCCGGCTCTCGTCGGGCAGGCCCCCGCCACCCGGCCGGTTGTCCTCGTCGGGCAGCGGGGTCAGGTCGTCGTCGGGCTCGTCGTCGAGCGGGTCGGACGTCGGGGCGTACCCGCTGCCGGGCAGGTCGTGGCCGGCGCGCGGGAAACCGAAGCCGGACAGCTCGAAGTCGTCGTCGAGGGGACGGTCGTCCGGGCCGGCGGGGGCCTGCCCCGGCGGCACCGGCTCGGTCGGTTCGCCCTGCACCCGGTGGGCCGTCTCGTCGTCCTCCACGGTGCTGGTGGCCATGCTCGGCCGGTTACGCAGGAAGCGGGACCGGCCCCGGGAGAGGTCGTGCCCGACCGCGACCGCCTCCAACTCGTAGAGGACCCGGTGGTTGCCGGCGTCGTCGGTCCAGTCGCGGGTGTAGAGCCGCCCGGCGACCACCACCGGGTCGCCGACCATGATCGAGGCAGCCACCCCCTCGGCCAGCCTGCGCCAGCAGTTGACCCGGACGCGCAGGCTGTTGCCGTCCACCCAGCGACCGCTGTCCCGGTTCAGGCGGCGGGCGGTCGAGGCCACCTTGAAGTTGGCGACCAGGGTGTTGCTCTGGGCGGTACGACGCCATTCCGGCGCGGTCAGCACATTGCCGACGATCGTTACGTAGGTGTCAAACATCGTTCCCTCTCCAGGGTCCGGCGGATACGGTGCCGAGTCGACTCGGGATCGAGCCTGACCCGGCGCGGCATGCCGGCGCGAACACCCGACCCCGTCCTGTGGACAACCGGACCGGCTGTGGACGACAACCTGATCAAGGTCCCGGTGTGCTAGGCCGACCGGCCCTGGAGGCGGCCCCGGGATCGGACCAGGCTGAAACCACCAGAGACCGAGGGAGGCCAGTGGGATCGGGAACAGCAGGGTCGAGAAGGCGGCATCACCCGGAGTGAGGTCGACCCCGACTGGGTATTGAGTTGATCAACCAAGCGCCACCAGGCACGACGTCCGAGGAGAAAGGCAGTGCTGATGATTCGGACCCCGCTCCGCATGACCGGCTCCGTCCGCACCGAGCGGGAGGGGCGGCGATGAGCGCGGTGGCGAACCCGGCGACCGTGGCCGAGTGCCTGCGCATGGGCGCGGGCTTCTCCCAGGGCGACCGGAACTGGATCGTCGAGCAGTTCGGCACCCTGGACGCCCGGCTGGCCGCCTTCCACGCCGACGCCACCGAGCTGGAGGTGTCGGTCAAGGACCGGGAGGCCCGCGGGCAGAAGGTCACCCTGGAGTGCTGGATCGCCGGCCGGCAGAAGATCGTCACCACGTCGACCGAGGAGGACCTGCGGGCCGCCCTCAACGACGCCCGGGACGACCTGCGCCGCAAGCTCAACGACTCCAAGACCCGGCAGGAGCCCCGGCACAACAAGCACATCCGGGAGATGGCCGCCCCGCAGGCACCCGCGCCGCTGCCGGACCTCGACGCCGACGACGCCCCCCGGGTGGACGCCGAGACCGTCTGACCGGTCGCCGGAGTGTCCCCGTCCGCGTTCCCACCGGACGGGGACACTCCCCGGCGAGCCCCGCCGGACGGGGACGTTCCCCGGCCAGACCCGCCGGTGCCGGTGGTGCCGCCCGCACCCGCACCGCCGCCGGGGCTACCGCCGGGTAGGTCCACGGGCGTAGCGTCGCGGTTGTGGAACAGGACGTGCTGGGGCCGCCGTACGAGCGGCAGACGATCGACCTGGGCACCGACGACGAGGGGCCGGTGGTCGCGACGCTGGTCCGGCGGCGGGCGGACCGCCCGACCGGCCGGGCGGTGCTCTACGTGCACGGCTTCGTCGACTACTTCTTCCAGACCCACCTGGCCGACTTCTACGCCGCCCGGGGCTGGGACTTCTACGCTCTCGACCTGCGCAAGTACGGCCGCAGCCTGCTCCCCCACCAGACCCCGAACTTCTGCCGCGACCTGAGCGACTACTTCCCCGAGCTGGACGCCGCCGCAGAGATCATCCGTACCGGGGACGGGCACGACACCCTGCTCGTCATGGGCCATTCCACCGGCGGCCTGATCATCTCGCTCTGGGCACACGCCCGCCGCGACGCTGGCCTGGTCGACGGGCTCGTCCTGAACAGCCCCTTCTTCGACATCAACGCCCCCTGGCTGGTCCGTCGACCCCTCGCGGCGGCCGTCGCCCGGCTGGGCCGTCGCGCGCCGCACCGCGCCCTCCCCTTCGGCCTCGGCACCGTGTACGGCGAGAGCCTGCACGCCGACCATCGCGGCGAGTGGACGTACGACCTGACCTGGAAGCCGCTGGCCGGGTTCCCGGTGCGGGCCGGCTGGCTGGCCGCGATCCGCACCGCCCAACGGCAGCTCCGCGCCGGACTGGACATCCGCGTCCCGGTGCTGCTGGCCTGCTCGACCCGGAGCTTCCGGGGCACCCGCTGGCACGACTCGGCGGCCCTGGCCGACGCGGTGCTGGACGTGGAGCACATGGTCCGCTGGGCACCCCGGCTCGGCCGGCACGTCACCGTGGCCCGCTTCGACGGCGGCAAGCACGACCTGGTCCTCTCCGGCCCGACCGTACGCGAGCAGGTCTTCACCGAGGTCGGACGCTGGGCCGAGGCCTTCCTGGGTGCCGGCCCGACCCGCCCCGCCGACACCGCACCGACGGACGCGGAAGCCCCGGTGCCCGGCACCCGCGCCCCCAGCGCCGACGAGACCCCGGCCGCCAACGCCCTCCCGACCGCCTGACGGGTGCCTGCCGGCACTCAGGTGGCGGGCAGCGCGGCGAGCACCCGGTCGAGGGTGGCCACCGGATGCCCAGTTCCAGCCTCGCCGTCGGCGGGCAGCACCACGCCCAGGCAGCGCAGGCCGATCTCCCCGGTGGCGTCGGGGCGTACCCCGAAGACGGGAGCGCCGACGTAGCCGGCGGGGAGGTCGGCGGTGACCCGCAGCCGGTCGTCGTCGCGGACGGCCCGCTCGACGGCGACCTCCAGGGGACGGCTGCCGTCGACGCCGACGCCGAGGGCCAGCACGATCGCGGTGACCGGCCCGGCCCCGAAGCCGGCGAGGTCGTCCGCCCCGACGGCCACGGAGGCCGGCACCGGCTGCACCCGCCACCGCCAGCCCTGCCCCTCGGCGAACGCGTGCAGCCCGCCGGTCGGCAGGACCGCCACCCCGAGCCGCGCGTCACGTGCCCACCGCGCCGCAAGCTCCGCCAGCGGCACCGACGCACCGGCCACGCCGGCCGGCTCGGTGACGCTGGGCCGCAGGCCGAGCCGCCGCGCCCGCCCCGCCACGGCGTCGGCGGTCAGCAGGAACTCGCCGTCGGGACGCGCGAGGAAGAAGGCGGTACCCGGGTCGCCCGCCGCGTCGACCGGCAGGATGGCCCGGCCCAGGAGCTGGCACAGCTCGTAGGCGACCTCGTTCTCGACATCCGGCTCCAGCAGCACGACCCGAGGGTACGGCCCGACGCGCCAGCCGGATGAGGGGTGCCCCGACCGGGGGTGCCGTGCGACGCTGATCACGCGTGTCCGGAAGCGACCCGTTCCGCCGTACGGCGGGGGGTCGGCGGTACCCTCTTGGCGCGACACGTACGCCGCGCGCCCGTAGCTCAGCGGATAGAGCAGGGGACTTCTAATCCCAAGGCCGCAGGTTCGAATCCTGCCGGGCGCACAGGTACTTCGCCCTACTGAGGACTCGATGAGCGGTGGGGCCGGTCAGCGGCAGCTGCGGCACGCTCGTAGGCCAGGGTGAGTTCGGCGAGGACGCCGTCGGCGGGTTGCGGCCGGCCTTCAAGGTGGATGGCGCGAAGCTCGTCCATGAATCTCTGCCACATCTCAGGGCCGCCGTCGGCGAGGAGCTGGGCGCGGATCGACAGCTCGGGTGAGGTCGGAAGCCATCGGGAGCCCCACGCGCCGAGGTGCGCCATGACCGGGACGAGTTCGATCGCCGCCTCGGTCAGCCGATAGTCGATCTTCTGTCGGTGGCTCGGGTCGTCGTGGCGGCTGAGCAGGCCCGAGTTCACGAGCTTCGACAGGCGGCTGGCGAGGATGTTCGACGCGATGCCCTCGACCGAGTTCGTCAGGAGTTCGCGGAAGTGCCGGTATCCGCCGAACATGACGTCCCGCAGCACGACCAGGCTCCACCGGTCGCCCAGCAACTCGACCGTCAGGTTGATGGGGCACCCCGATTTTCCCTCAGGCACGGGTAGGCGACCGGCCCCAACTGGTTGCGGCATGCCACCAGCGTAGTACGGTGTTACCGGTTGCAAGTTGCTATCAGAAGCCGCCCGTCGGCCATCGAGGAGGATTCGTGCCGCAGCTGTTGAGGGTGCAGAGCTTCTGCTTGTCGCGTGACGGGTTCGGCACCGGCGAGGGGCAGAGCCTGGAACGCCCCTTCGGCCACGCCGACCCGACTCCCCTCTTCTCCTGGCGTGCCGCCACCGCCAGCTTCATCTACCGCACCGAACCCGGCGGCACTCGCGGGCTGGACGACTACCTGACCCGCGACTACGACCACAACATCGGCGCGGAGATCATGGGCCGCAACAAGTTCGGTCCCCAGCGTGGCCCGTGGGAGAACCACGAGTGGCAGGGCTGGTGGGGGGACAATCCGCCGTTCCACACGCCCGTCTTCGTCCTCACCCACCATGAACGCCCGTCGTTCACCCTGGCCGACACCACGTTCCACTTCCTCGACGCCAGCCCGGCCGAGGCGCTGTCGCGCGCGAGGCAGGCCGCCGCCGGTCGGGACGTACGCCTCGGCGGCGGAGTCGCCACGATCCGTGAGTTCATCGAGGCCGACCTGGTCGACACGATGCACATCGCCGTGGCACCCGTCGACCTCGGCCGGGGCGAACGGCTGTGGGACAGCCCTGAGGACCTTCTCGACCGGTTCCACCTGGAGTCGGTGCCGAGCCCCAGCGGGGTCACCCACCTGCTGTTCTGGAGACGATGACCTCGGCGGAGACCGGCCGCCTCGGCGAACAGCCGCCAACCCCCTGCACCTTTCGTGGCTGGCCAGTCACAACAGGTTACTTGCCGGTGGGCAAGCACATACCCACGACCTGGGAATGACCTTGTTCACTATCAATCCATATTGATCTATGTAACACAGCTCGTTTGGATGGACACGCACCGTCTACCGGCGGTGTCCACCACCAATCGAGGAGCATCCTTGCCCCGGTCCCCGTTCCGGACCCGACGACCGCGTACCCTCGCCGCCGTCACCGCCGCCACCCTGGCCACCGCCCTCGCGGTGCTCTCCGCCCCGACTCCCGCCCTGGCCTGGGGGCCCGGCAGCGAGCCGGCCCAGCCGTACGCGCAGCCGAGCATGCCCACCGTGCCCAAGCGCGGCTGCCAGTCCACCGTGGCCAACCCGGCCGCCCCGACCGGCGCGACCCCCGCCGTCCAGGTGATCTACGCCTGGCACGATGGCGTCGGCAACAACTACGAGGCCAACGTCGAGTACATCGCCAAGGTGGTGGACCGGATCGACTGGGCGCTCGACGAGTCGACCAACTACGACCAGCACTACAACCTGAGCTGCCGTACGGGCTACGACACCAGCACGTACGCCGGCTATGCCCGCGCCCTGGTCGTGCCCGAGAAGATCGACGCCGGGGCGAACCCGAACACCCCCGCCAGCACGGTCCGCAGTGACCTGGTCTCCGCCGGATACCAGGACAGCAACCGGATCTACCTGGTCTTCACCGACTTCGCGTCGAACTCCGACGCCTACCAGTGCCCGAACGGCGGGAACTCCAGCGGCACGCACTGCTCGGCGGTGACCGAGTCGTGGACGACCGGGGTCGCCGGACACGAGCTGCTGCACGTGCTCGGTGCCGGGCACGCCTGGATGGCCGAGACCGGGGCCTCCTACGTGCCCGACATCATGTACGGCTGGTGGGACAACTGGAACACCGATCCCGGGTTCCGCGGCTACTACGACCCGAGTGAGCTGTCGGCCAGCTTCTACATCGACCCGAGCCCGTCCACCGCGAAGGTGAACGTGGCGAACCACCCGATGCTGACCGCGCCGGTCTGCTGCGACGTCGGCGCGAACAACGACCTGCTCACCGCCGAGCAGCGCACCGTCGAGGCCGCCACCCCGGGCAGCAGCACGTCGACGTTCACCTCGTCGGGCGGCTGGCACCAGGTGACGCCCGCGTGCGGCATCTCGGGGAACTCCTGCACCTACTTCGACGGCCGGCGGTCGGTCCAGTTCAACACCTACACCGGGCCGTCCAACACGTCGTCGATCTCGCTGACGAACCGGGCCACGGTCACCGCCGGCCGGACGTACAAGCTGTTCACCCGGTTGCGCAGCGGCACGGCGGTCAACACCCAACTCCAGCTCGCCTGGTACAACTCCAGCGGCACCCTGCTGTCGACCAGCACCGGAGCCACCGACACGCTCGCCGGCAACTGGCTGGAGTACCGGACGACCGCCACCGCCCCGGCGAACGCCGCCAGCGTGCGGCTCACCGTGAACGTGCCGGCGCAGTCCACCACCGGCAACCAGGCCATCAACCTGGACAGCCTCCAGCTCAACGACTGTACGGCGAACACCGGCGGCACCTGCCGCTACGACACCTGAGGCACCGGCGGGGTGCGGGCGGCGCCCGTCCGTCCGCACCCCGCCCCGCCACCCCCGCTCCTCCGTCGACAGGCCGGACCGGGCGGGGCAGCACACCGGCGCGGGCCGCTCACCGCGCCGTCTGGCGCAGACCGGCGAGCACGAGGGTGATCACCCCCTCCGCATCGGCCCGATACGCCGGGTGCCCGTACGCCGCACAAATCCCCTGAACAGCCATCATGACCGCACCCGCACCCACGTCGTCCCGGATGCTCCCCGCCCTGACGGCGGCCCCCAGCAGGTTGTCGATGACCTCCCCCAGCGCCTGGGCACCCTCGGCCACGACGCCCGACTGGGTGGCCATCAGCGTCGACAGGGTGCGGGCGAGCCCTTCGTGAATGTGCAGGTGGTCGACGAAGCCGCGCAGGAAGGTCTCCAGCGCCTCGTCGGCGGGGAGCGTGGCCTGCATCTCCCGTGCCCGGTCGCAGATGGCCCGGAGTTCTTCCCGGTAGACCGCTTCGGCCAGGGCTTCCCGGGTGGGGAAGTGCCGGTAGAGGGTGCCGGTGCCGACCCCGGCCAGCTTGGCGAAGTCGTCGAAGCGCAGGTCGAAGCAGCCGTCGGCGAAGAGTTCGCGGGCCTTGGCGATCAGGGCGTCGCGGTTGCGGCGCGCGTCGGCCCGCAGTGGCTTGGCGTCGGCGCGCAGCGGCTTGGCATCGGTCATGCGGGGGCCTCACGTTGACAAGTGGAGACTGTCTCCATATTTTGAAAGTGGAGATAGCCTCCGATTATACCGGTGAGGTGCGCGTGAAGATTTTGATGTTCGGCCGGGGCGTGATCAGCGCGACGTACGGATGGGCGTTGGAGCAGGCCGGGCACCAGGTCGAGTTCTACGTCCGACCCGGGCGGGCGGCGGCGTACGGCGACTCGATCGACCTCGACCTGCTCGACGTGCGGCGGCGGCCGTGGGGCAGGCGGGTCGTCGGGAAGTGGCCGGTGCGCTACCGCGAGTCGGTGGAGCCCGGCCACGACTTCGACCTGATCGTGCTGAGCGTGCAGCACTACCACTTCGCGGAGGCTGCGGCCTACCTGGGGCCACGGGTGGGCGGGGCCACGGTGCTCGTCTTCAACAACCTGTGGGTCGAGCCGTCGACCGCGACGGCACACCTCCCCGCCGACCAGGTGGCCTGGGGCTTTCCCGGGGCGGGCGGCGGGTTCGGCGACGACGGGGTGCTGCGCGCGGCACTGCTGCCCGTGGTCTTCCTCGGCACCATGGACCGGCCGCCGACCGGCCGTGAGCAGGCCGTCCGCCAGGTGTTTCGCGGGGCGGGGCTCAGGATCCGGGAGAACTCCGACTTCCGGGGCTGGCTGTCGGTCCACTTCGCCCAGAACGCGGGCCTGCACACCCAGAGCCTGCGGCGGGGCTCGCTGTCCATGCTGACGACCGCCGACGTACGCGAGGCGATCCTCGCCACCCGCGAACTGCTACCGCTCGTCGAGGCGCGCGGCGTCGACCTGCGGCGGCACCGCGCCGAGCTACGGCCCTTCACCGCGCCGCTCTGGCTGGCGGCACCGGCGCTCTCGCTGCTGTTCAGTCGCTTCCCGCCGATGCGCAGGGTGATGCAGGCCCACGCCAACCCCGAGGAGCTGCGCGCGGTCTGCCGTGACACCCTCGCCGAGGCCCGCAGGCTGGGCGTGCGGGTACCCCGACTGGAAGCGGCCGAGCCCCACTTCGCCAGCGCGGACACACCCTGACGCTCCGTCACCCCCGACCGGCCGCACCCCGCCCGCCGTCCGAGGTCCGCCGTACCGCCGGCACCCCGACCGAACCCCTCCCGCCGGCCGTCATCCCGGCCGGAGCAGGCCCCCGGCGTACGTTGGGCGGCACCCCCACCCGGCTCGGCGCGCGAGGTGTCGGCGCGGGCCGCACCACCTCCAACCCCGCCGGTTGTACGTAGATCGAGCGCCGGGCCACCGCGTCCCCCTTGGCGTTGAGCTGGTAGACGTCGAGCCAGCACCACCCGTCGTAGGTGATCCAGTCGAGTACCCGGATCACCCGGCAGCTGATCGGCCGGAGGAACTGCACACTGGCCGCCCGCCCCACGATCACCAGGTCACCCGCCTTGGGCAGCGGCGCGCTCACCGTCGCCCCCAGACGTGCCGGAACCTGCGCCACTGCCTGATCCGGTGCCGGGCGGCCTCCGCGACCGGGCAGAACCCGGCCTCGGCACACTTCCCGCAACGGCTGCGCCGGTGCTGGTCCAGGCAGTCCCACGCCAGCCAGACCAGCAGCGGTACCCCGCGCCGGGCCGTCACGACGCCACCCCGGGCCGGTCTCCGCCACCGCGCAGGGCGCGGCCGGGCAGAGCGCGGCGGCCGACGCGGCAGGGCAACTCCGCACGGTAGGGCAACTCCGCGCCGCAGCGGCACACCCTGCGCCACCGGGTCGGGCTCCGGGTCGGCCGGTGCCGTCGGACCAGGGTCAAGGTCAGGGCGGCGGCGACGAGAGGGTCCTCATGGGTGGCACACATCGGGTTTCCTTCCCCGGAAATAGCGCCGCCCCGCCCGCGCGCTATTCGCAACGAGCGGGACAGCGGGCTATTGTCGACGCCTTTTCTGACGCCCCCGGATCACGTCCGGTGATTCACACACTGCGACACGACCAACACCTTGCGCAACACCTCACCCGCCCCCTAATGTCGGGTCGATTTGACGCACGAGGAACGGAGGACAGAAATGGCGGAGAAGAAACAACTGCTGTTGCACCAGCGGTGCGGTGATGTTGCATGACGGATGAAACAAGCGGCTCCACCGTCCCCCGCCGGCAGCTCGGCCGGCTGCTCACCCAGCTCCGCGAGGACGCCTCGGTCTCGCTGGACAGCGCGGCCGAGGGGCTGGACTGCTCGCGGCAGAAGGTGTGGCGCATCGAGAAGGGCCTGGTGCCGGTCCGGGTGGTGGACGCCCGCGCCATGTGTGCGATGTACCGGGTACCGGAAGAGATGACGTCGATCGTCGCCGGCCTCGCCAAGGAGACCCGCGCCAAGGGATGGTGGCATTCCTACGGTGAAGTCGTCCCATCGTGGTTCTCGCTCTACGTCGGCCTGGAATCATCGGCCTCGACACTGCGCCAATACGACGCGGAACTGATCCCGGGTCTGCTCCAAACCCGCGAGTACGCGGCAGAACTATTCCGCCGCAAGAATCCCACGATGAGCGCGGAGGAACGGGAAAAGCTGGTCGAGGTACGGATGCAGCGCCAGCACGTCCTGGTGCGCCGGCTGCCCAGCGCGCCCACCCTCAGGGTGGTGCTGAGCGAGGCGGTGCTGCGGCGCACCATCCCCGACCGCCAGGCGATGGCCGGGCAGCTACGCCACCTGCTCGACATGGCCGCCCTGCCGAACGTGAGCCTGCGCGTCCTGCCGTTCACCGCCGGCCCGCCGCTGGCCAGCGAGACGGGCACCTTCGTCCTGCTGGACTTCCCGCAGGCGTTCGGGCGGGCATCGACCGAGCCGACTACCGTCTATCTGGAGAACATCACCGGCGCGCTCTACCTGGACAAGCCGGCAGAGGTCGCCGCCTACGACCGTGTCTGGGTCGACCTGGAGACCCTCGCGGCGGACGAGGCGGCATCAGAGAAAATGATCACAGCGATCATCGAGGAGCGAGCATGAACGACCTGGCCGGTGCCGTCTGGCGCAAGAGCACCCGCAGCGGCGGGAGCGGCGGTAACTGCGTCGAGGTGGCCGACAATCTGCCCGGCGTGATCGGCGTACGGGACAGCAAGGACCAGGCCGGTCCGGCGCTGCGGTTCTCCCCGACCGCCTGGTCCGCCTTCGTCCACCAGGCACGCCACGGGCTGCGCTGAGTGCCTCCGGGGCCGCCCGCCAACGGGCGGCCCCGCCCGCACCGGCAACTCCCCCACCGGCACGCCCCCGCCAGCACCGGCAACGACCCTGCCCGCACCGGGAACGGGGGCGGAAACGTCGGGGCGGCCCGCTACCGTGCGGCCCATGAGTGACACGGAAACCGCGAACCGCCTGCCCACGGCCGAGGAGGAGGCCCGGTTCTGGGGCCTGGTGGAGGCCGCCTGGCAGCGGCTCGGCCCCGAGGCCGCCGCACTGCGCCGGGCGCTGCTCACCCGCGACCCGGCCGCCGACGACGACAGCGCCTCCGCGCTCGACACCTGGCGGGACGCCTTCCTCGACCAGTTGGGCCAGCTCTGCGCCGACCTGTCCAGCCCCGACCTCACCGACCTCGACCGGGTGGTCGAGCGCAAGCTGTACGATATCGACCGGGCCGACGTGCACGCGGTGATCGACGGCTCCGACGACGGTTTCCTCTACGGCCGGGGGCACGTCGTGGCGCTGGGCCGGGAGTTCTACGAGGCGGTCCGGGCCGACCCGACGCGGGCGGTGCCCGACGGCCACCTCCAGGGCATCTGCTACCTCTTCGCCCACCTGCACGACCAGCGGTTCGGCGACTGGCCCCGGACCGGCTCCGGCATCTCCCGGGAGTCGTTCAGCAACCCGGCGGGCTGGGCGGAGCAGTGAGCCACCCTCGGCCACCCTGGCGTGGCTGCGCCGCTGACCAGCGACGACGGACGACCCGGGGAAGCGGACGCAACGCGACACGCCGCATACCATTGGTGAACATTTAGGGCTGCTCGTGTTATTCTCCGGCGTCGATGCACCGCCGAGCAGACCCGGACGGGTCACCGCCCGAAGGACGCACTTCTCTTGATGTCGGCCGTTTCCGCTCCGACCTCGTCACCGTCGTTGCTGGATCGGCCGGCGGGTGGCGCGTTGCAGCTCATCTTCACCACCCTGCCGGCGATGCTCCGGTTGACCTGCGGCCTGTTCGGCGCGGTGACCGCGCTGGCGGTACGCACCACGCCGGTCCGGGTGCCGTTGCTGCTGGCCACGGTGGTCGTGCTGACCGGCTGGTCGGTCTTCTACGCGGCGCGGGCGCTGTGGGTCGGCATCGGTCCCGGGATGGTCGCCGGGGACGTCGCGCTCACCGTCGGGGCGAGTCTGCTGGCCCCGCTGCTGGTCGCCCCGGAGGTGCTGCCGGGCGAGGGTAGCTGGCTCGCCGTGCTGGCCAGCACCACGGTGATCAACGCGCAGGCCACCGCGCCGGTCCGCTGGTCGGTGCCCGCCGGCCTGCTGGTCACCGCCGGGTACGCGGTCGGCACCTCGGCCGCCGGCAACACCGTCGAGGCGTCCGCGCACGCGGCGACCCTGCTGGTGCAGACGGGGTGCGCGGCGATGATGGCGGCGGTGATGCGCCGGTGGATCGGCCGGGCCGACGCCGCCTTCACCGAGTTCCAGCGGCTGCGCCGGGAGGCGGTGCTGGCCCGGACGATCCGCGAGGTGGAACGGCGGCAGAACCGGGACCTGCACGACACCGTGCTGTCCACGTTGACCATGGTCGGGCTGGGTGCCCTGCCGGCCGGCTCGGCGGCGCTGCGCCAACGGGCCGCCGCCGACCTGCGTACCCTGGTCGGGCTCGCGAACGCCCGCTCCGCACCGCCGACCGGCCCGGTCGGCGTCCCCGCCGGCCCGCCCCGGGCCGCCGCAGGCCCGCAGGCGACGAGCGGGTCGCCCCCGGCCACGGTCGGCCCGCCCGGTGTCGACGCCGGCCTGCGCGCGTTGCTCGACACCCACCCCGAGCTGCGGGTGACTGCCACGTTGCCGCCCTGCTCGGCTCCGGCGGGGGTGACCGTCGCGCTGGTCGACGCCACCGCCGCCGCACTGGCCAACGTGGCCCGGCACGCACCGGACGCCGCCGTGGTCGTCCGACTGGGCGGCGACGACGGCCGCGTCGTGGTCGAGGTGGTCGACGACGGTCCCGGTTTCGACCCGGCCGCCGTCCCGGCCCACCGGTACGGGCTACGCGAGTCGATCCAGGGCCGGCTGGCCGACGTCGGCGGGCGCGCGGAGGTGACCTCCGCCCCTGGCGAGGGCACCCGGATCCGGTTGGAATGGCCGCATGTCGACTGACCTCCGCGCGCCGGCACCGGTCCGCGTACCCGGGGCGGCGGACCCGGCGGCGGCGGACGGGCCAATGGTCGACGGGCCGGCGACGGACGGGCCGGCGACGGACGGGCCGGCGGTCGACGGGCCGGCTCTGGACGTGGCCCGGTTCTCCGACCGGGGCGCCCGGATCGCGGCGGTCGCCATCGCCCTGGTCTGGCACATCGCGGTCGGGCTGCCGGCCGTGCTCGGCGCCTGGTCCGAGCTGGCCGCGCCGACGGTGGTCGCGGCGGGCTGGCTGACCGCCGCCCTCGTCGGCGGGTACGCCGCCCACCGGCTGCTGCACGGCGCGCTGCCACCGGCGTTGCCCCTGGCGACGCTGTTGCTGGCGGTGGACGCGGCGGTCTTCACGGCGGCCGGCGAACGGCAGCTCTTCGCCGCCGCGAACTGGGCGTGGACCGGGCTGGCCTGGTTCCTCGTGGTGGTGCTCTGGGGTCGCCCGATCCGCTGGATGATCCTCCTGCTGGTCGGTCACGCGCTGATCGCGCTCGCCACGCTCGTCGGCGACGGCGCGACCGCCCCGGCCGACCTGACCCGCTTCACGATGTACGTCTACGGCACGTCGTCGCTGCCGGTGGCGGTCTTCACCGGGGCCGCGGTGATCGCCACCCTCGCCCGGGACCGGGCCGGCACGGCGGCGGCGACCCTGGCCGTACGCGCCGAACGGGACGCCGCCGAACGGGCCTGGGCGGACCGCCGTAGCAGGCTGGCGCTGGTCGGCGGGGCCGCCGAGCAGGTGTTGGCGGAACTGGCCGACGGTCGTGCCGACCCGGCCGACCCGTTCGTGCAGCGGCGGTGCGTGCTGGCCGCGACCCGGCTGCGCCGGTTGATCGCCGAGGCCGACGACGTGCCGGACCCGCTCCTGCACGAGCTGCGGGCCGCCGCCGACCTGGCCGAACGGAATGGGCTGCCGATCGAGCTGATCGCCGTCGGCACGCCGCCGCCGCTGCCCGTGGAGGTCCGCCGCCGACTGGCCGACCCGCTCGCCGCCGCGCTGGCGGACGCCACCGGCTGGGCCCGGCTGACCGTGGTGGCCGGTCCGGACGAGGTGGCGGTCAGCCTGGTCGCCCCCGACGTGACCGGCCCTCAGGCGGTCGTCCCGCAGGCGGACAGACCGGAGGTGAACGGCCCGGGGACGGCCGGGCCGTCGGCCGAGCCGGCCGGCGACGACGAGCAGGTGGAACACCTACACGAGCGGGACGGGGAGATCAGGTGGACGCAGACCCGATGGCGCAGGCCATGAGTGGGGAGCGGCCCGTCGGGGTGTCGATCGTCGACGACCACCCGGTGGTGATCGACGGGGTACGGGCGTGGCTGACCACCGAGCCCCGGCTCCGGGTGCTCGCCACCGGGGACGACCCCGACCTGGTGCTGCGCACCGCGCCGGAGGCCGACGTGATCCTGCTGGATCTGCGGCTACGCGGACGGATGGTGCTCGACAAGCTGGCCGAGCTGAGCGCCGCCGGCCACCGGGTGGTGGTCTACTCCGAACACACCGACCCGGCGACGATGCTCGCCGCGCTCGACGCCGGGGCGACCGCGTTCCTGGCCAAGCACGAGGGGCGGGAACACTGCGTGGCGACCGTGCTGGCCGCCGCCAGCGACCGCCCGTACGTGCCGCCGACCCTGGCCGGGGCGATGGTGGGGGATCCGCGCCCCGACCGGCCCGCCCTGTCGGACAAGGAACGGGAAGCGCTGCTGCTGTGGTTCCAGTCGATGTCGAAGGCGTCGGTGGCCCGCCGGATGCAGATCAGCGAGCACACCGTCAAACAATATGTCGACCGGGCGCGGATCAAGTACACCCGTGCGGGTCGCCCGGCCGCCACGAAGGCCGCGCTGCTGGCCCGCGCGATCGAGGACGGACTCGTCCGGCCGGAGGAGATCGGCACCTACCGGTCACAGGCGTCGTCCGACCGGCCGACCCCCTAACGGGTGTCATGACAGTGCGTCACCGTTCGGCAAGGCTAAGCGCCGAAGACCACTGCGCGGGGGGGGAGGTCGTGACGATGCGCGAGGACATGTCCCCGTTCTTCATCGCGCCACATCGGTTCGACGCACCGGAGGACAACTTCGCCCCGGTGCTCGACCGGCAGCACGAACTGGTCCTGGAGCCCGGTGAACGGGTGCTCGGCCGGTACCTCACCTCGGTGGCCGGCTGCCTGCTGAGCCCGACCGGCACCCGTCGGCAGTGGGTGTTGCCGGCTCCCGCCTCGGTCACCGTCACCGACCGTCGCCTCGCGTACGTCTGCCTCGCCGGTGACCTGGCCCTGGTCGCCGGCAAGATCGATGCGACGGGGGTCCGGCACCGGCGGAACGTCCGGCTGCCCCGCCTGGTCAGCGGGCAGGTCTGCTGGCAGTGGCCGTCCCGGCTGGAGCTGCGCCCCACCCCGTCGTCCGAAACGGACGGTCCGCTGCCCGAGGCGGAACTGCTGGTGGTCTGCGACGCGCTGCGGACGATCCAGCAACCCACCCTGGCCCTGGGCGGTCAGGTCGGCCCGGTGACCGAGCTGGCCCGGCTGATCCGCCGGACGGTGGCCTGCTTCCGGGTCTCCCGCCCCGAGCTGGTGGAGCTGGCACCGCCGGAGCGGGACGTGCTGATCCGGCGGGCCACCGCCGCCCCGGTGACCGGTGAGGGGCGGGTGACCCTGCCGGGTTCCCTGCCGGTGGAGTTCCTCTCCCGCGACGACTACTACCGTCGCCCGCAGCCGGCCGGCAGGGACGCGGTCGGTAGCTGAGCCGTGCCGGACGGCACGGGCACCCCGGCGCAGCCACCCGCCGCCAGCGGCCGCGCCGGTCAGGAGGCGGTGGAGCGGCGGGGACGGCGGTCCAGCTCGGCGGCCTCCTGCGGGTTGGGCGCGGTGCCGCCCAGGTGGGCCGGCTGCCACCAGGTGTCGTCCGGGCCGGACGGCTTGTCCGGGTACTCCCGCTGGGCCCGGTCGACCAGCGCGCTCAGCCGGGTCTTCAGCTCCGCCGTCATCGTGTTGGCGTCCGGGTAGGCGGTCGGGTCCATCGGCTCGCCGAGCAGGATGGTGACCGGGGTGTGCCGCCGGGTCAGGGTCTTCGGCCGGCCCTTGGTCCACAGCCGCTGGGTGCCCCACAGCGCCACCGGCAGCAGCGGCACCCCGGCCGTCTGCGCCATCCGGGCCGCCCCGCTCTTCAGCTCCTTGACGGTGAAGGAACGGCTGATCGTCGCCTCCGGGAAGACCCCCACCACCTCGCCGCGTCGCAGCGCGTCCACCGCCGTGTTGTACGACCCGACCCCCGCCGCGCGGTTCACCGGGATGTGCTTCATGCCACGCATCAGCGGGCCGGAGACCTTGTGGGCGAAGACGTCGTGCTTGGCCATGAACCGGACCAGCCGCCGCGACGCGTGTGCCCCGTACCCGCAGAAGATGAAGTCGAGGTAGCTGACGTGGTTGCTGGCCAGCACCGCCCCACCGGTCCGGGGCACGTGGTGGCTCCCGTCGACGGTCAGGCGCAGGTCGAGGACCCGGAACAGCGTCTTGGCGGTGGCGATCACGGGCGGATACACGAGTTCCGGCATCCGGGCACTTTACCGCGTGTGAGCGACGCGACCGCAGGGACGCAGCCGGCGCGGCCCCGCCACCGGTTCGGCCGGCGTACCGGCGGTGCTGCCGTCAGTCGGCCAGCTTGTGCAGATCGAGGCGGCCCCGGGCGAAGGCGTCGACCCGTCCCCAGCGGCCCGGGATGTCCAGCACCTCGATCCGGCCCATCCCGACCGGCAGCACCGGCTCGACCGCCAGGTGCCCCTCGTGCGGCTCCAGGCCGAGCATCGTCCGCAACAGCAGCAGCGGCGCCCCCGTCGACCAGGCCTGCGGGCTGCACGCCGTCGGGTACTCGACCGGGAACTTGGTCTGCTCCCGGCGGTAGCCGCCGAACGCCTCGGGCAGCCGCCCGTCGAAGTAGGTGGCCGCGTCGAGGATGCCGTTGGCGATGACGGCCGCCTCCTCGGCGAAGCCGTACCGGCGCAGCCCCCAGGCGATGAAGGAGTTGTCGAACGGCCAGATCGTGCCGTTGTGGTAGCCGATCGGGTTGTACCGCACCTCCCCCTCGGCGAGGGTGCGCACGCCCCAGCCGGTGAACAGCCGCGGCCCCACCAGGTGCTCGGCGATCCGCTCGGCCCGGTCGTCGTCGACGATCCCGCTCCACAGCAGGTGCCCGATGTTGGAGGTGAGCACGTCGCACTGCCGGCCCTCCGGGTCGAGGGCCAGCGCGTAGTACTCCCCGTCGGCCACCCACCAGTCCCGGTTGAACCGCTCCTTCAGCGCGGCGGCCTCCCGTTCCAGCCGGTCGGCGAACGCCGGGTCGTCCCAGAACTCCCGGGCCATCCGGGCCGCCCGCAGCTTCGCGTCGTACGCGTAGCCCTGCACCTCGCAGGTGGCCCGGGGAAACGGCGGCAGGCTGCCGTCGGCGTACGAGATGGAGTCCCAGGAGTCCTTCCAGCACTGGTTCTCCAGGCCGGTGTCGGTGTTGCGCCGCTCGTACCAGATGTAGCCGTTGCCGGCCAGGTCGGCGTAGTCGTCGATCCACCGCAGCGCGGCCCGGCACTCCCGTTCCAGCTCCCGGACCAGCGCGACGTCGCCGCTCCACCGCTCGTACTCGTCGAGCAGGACGACGAAGAGCGGGGTGGCGTCCACCGAACCGTAGTACGGCGAGTGCGGCTGCTCCTCGAAGGCGGCGGTCTCGCCGTAGCGCATCTCGTGCAGGATCCGGCCGGGGTCCTCGTCGCGGAAGTCGTCGAACCGGGTGCCCTGCAACGACGCCAGGATCCGCAGGGTGGTCTTGGACAGCTGCGGGGCGAACGGCAGCACCTGGAGGCAGGTGAGGATGCTGTCCCGGCCGAACATGGTCATGAACCAGGGCAGGCCGGCGGCGGGCAGGGTCTGGCCACCCAGCGACAGCGGCGCGAAACGCAGCGCCGCCAGGTCGACCAGACTCCGCCGGTAGGTGGCCGCCACCTGGTCGTGCTCACTGTTGACCTTGGGAGCCTGGGCGATCCACTCCTCCAGGTCGTGCTGGAGGGCGAGCCGCTCGTGGCCGTGCACCGTCACCCCCAGCCGCAGGTCCCGCCCGCCCGGGCCGATCGCGAAGGTCTGCACGTCGATCTCGGCGGTCCACTCCTCGTTGGGCTCCAGGTGCACCGAGTACGCGAAGCCGTTGCGGTCGTACCGGGCCGGCCGGGACGACGAGATGACCGTCTCGCGGCGGAAGTTGCCCCGCCGGTAGCCCAGTCGCAGCCGGTCGGACTCCGCCTCGGCGTACAGCTCGCCCTTCTTGTTCAGGATCTCGTCCTTGACCTGGAAGAGGTCGGCGAAGTCGGCCCCGGCGTCCATCCGGACCTCCAGGTCGACCGCCTTCTCGTCGTGGTTCAGGATGGTCAACTGCTCGCGGAAGCTGCCGCCGACCGCGCGTTCCCGGATGATCGACAGCTTGGCGTCGACGTAGTGGGTGGCCATCCCGGGCACCAGGAAGAACCGCGCCTCGTAGTACTGGAGGTCGTCGTAGGACAGGGCGTTGAGCCGTTCCCCGTTGACGGTCAGCACCCAGCGGGACAGGAACCGGACGTCCAGCGAGAACAGTCCGGTCGGCTCGCTCGGCGTCGCCTCGATGTCACCGGTCTCCTCGGAGACGACGAACGTGTTGCCGTCCAGGATCCGGACCGTGTTGCCCTGTCCCATCACCGCACCTCCCGCTGGTGGAGCCGACGCGGCCCCTGGGCGTCCGGCGGGCCGGGGAAGATCCGTTCGATCTGCACCACCAGCCGGGCGTCCCCGGTCACCGTCATGTCACCGCGCAGCAGCGCCGCCAGGCCGTCCTCCCGACCCGCCGCCATCTCCTCGAACAGCGCCGGGGTCGTCCCGATGACCGTGTCGGCCTCCCGGTCCTCCTGGCTGACCGCCACCTCGCCCCGGTCCACCCGGAGCAGCCAGTGGGTGGTGTGCGCCCCCTCGTGCAGGTCGAAGCGCAGCGTCCCGACAGCCTTGTCCAGCAGCGGTTCGTAACCCCGCCGGTCCAGGCCCTCGAAGAACCTCGTGGTCGCGTCCACCATCGGGCCTCTCCCCTGTCCGCCTGCCAGTGACCGCAGGGGTGTCCCCGGCCGGCCCGTCGTCAACCTCACCCGGATCGGGTGAGCCGCCTCCGGGACGGGCGGCGGCCAGGCGGCCGGCGGCGAACGGACGGGCGGCCGGAGCGGAGGGCGGCCCGGCGGAGCGGCGGAGCGGAGGGCGGCCCGGCGGCCCGGCGGAGCGGCACGAACGACGACGCCGGCCCCCGTGGTGCTCCGGGGGGGGGCCGGCGTCGTGGTCGTCCGCGACGGGACGTCAGTTGTTGGGCTCGTCGGCGCTGATGTCCGCCAGGACCGACTGGGGTTCCCGCTCCACCGCGAGGTCACCCATCGACACCAGGCCCACCAGCTGGCCGTCGTCGACCACCGGCAACCGGCGTACGGCGTAGGTGCGCATCAGGTCCGCGGCGGCGACCGCGTCGTCGTGCTGGCTGACCGTGATCACGTCCCGGCTGATGATCTCGCCGAGCCTGGTGCGGTCCGGGTCGCGGTTCTCCGCCACGCCCCGGACCGCGATGTCCCGGTCCGTCACGATGCCGATCACGTCGTCACCGTTGGTCACCACCACGTCGCCGATCGCACTGTTCCGCATCTCCTGCGCCGCGGCGGTGAGCGTGTCGTCGCCGTCCATCGTCACCAGGCGGGTCGTCATGAACTCTCCGACCATGGTCATGGCGCTCTCCTCTCGGTGTCGGCACGGCCGTCTACCCGCCGTCGACACGCAGGTAACGCGCCCACACCAGCCCCGGCGGCGGGCCGGTCAGCGCAGGTCGGCGGCGACCAGCTCGGCGAGCTGCACCGCGTTCAGCGCGGCACCCTTGCGCAGGTTGTCGTTGGCGCAGAACAGCGCGAGGCCGTGCTCGACGGTCTCGTCGGCGCGCAGCCGGCCCACGTAGGTCGGGTCCTGACCGGCCGCCTGCAACGGCGTCGGGACGTCCGACAGCGCCACCCCCGGCGCACCGTCGAGCAGTTCCCGGGCCCGCTGCGGGGTGATCGGCCGGGCGAACCGGGCGTTGATCTGCAACGAGTGGCCGGTGAAGACGGGCACCCGCACACAGGTGCCGGAGACCTTCAGCCCGGGGATCTCCAGAATCCTGCGGCTCTCGTTGCGCAGCTTCTGCTCCTCGTCGGTCTCGAACGAGCCGTCGTCGACGATCGAACCGGCCAGCGGGAGCACGTTGAAGGCGATCGGCCGGGCGAAGGAACGCGGCGCGGGGAACTCGACGGCCGCCCCGTCGTGGGTCAGCGCGGTGGCCCCCTCGACCACCTTGCGGACCTGCTCGTCCAGCTCGGCGACACCGGCCAGGCCCGCCCCGGAGACCGCCTGGTAGGTGGCGACGACCAGGCTGACCAGCCCGGCCTCGTCGTGCAGCGGGCGCAGCACCGGCATCGCGGCCATCGTGGTGCAGTTCGGGTTGGCGATGATGCCCTTCGGCCGGTCGGCGATCGCGTGCGGGTTGACCTCGGCGACGACCAGCGGCACCTGCGGATCGGTGCGGAACGCCGACGAGTTGTCGATCACCACCGCCCCGGTCGCGGCGACCCGGGGGGCCAGCTCCTTCGCCGTGCCCTTGCCGGCGGAGAACAGCACGATGTCCAGCCCGGAGTAGTCGGCCGTCGCCGCGTCCTCCACCGTGACCTCGCCGTCCCGCCAGGCCAGGGTGCGCCCGACCGACCGCGCCGAGGCGAACAACCGCACCTGCTCCGCCGGGAACTCGCGCTCCGCCAGCACCTGCCGCATGACGCCACCGACCTGGCCGGTGGCTCCCACAATGCCGATCCTCATGCCCGCGAGGCTACCCAGCCGCAGGCCCACGACGGGAAGCCTTTCCCACCGCCCGGGTCACCGTCCGCCCCCGGGCCGCCGCCCGTGCCGGCCGCCGACCCCACAAACCACCCGACGGTACGCCCCGCAGCCCCGGAAGATCGCCCGCCGCCGGGCCGTCCGGCCGCAGCATCCGCACCGCCGGTCCGGCCCGGCGCTCCCGGGGCGGCGCGACCGGAATCACACCGCCCCGGCCCGGCAGAGCCACCCACCCCGCGTGGTCGGTCACCCCGCCGAGGGCCGGTCACCCGGCCGGGTCGGTCACCCCGCCGGGTGCCGGTCAGTCCGCACGGTCCGGTCACCCGACCGAGGGCCGGTCAGCCCGGGTGGTCGGTCACCTCGCCGAGCCCGGAGGCGACCAGGTCGTCGCGGATCACCGCCGCGTCGCCCTCGACGACCAGGGTCAGCGCGTCCGGGTGCAGGTGGGCGGCGGCGGCAGCGGAGACCTGGGCCACGTCGGCGGCGAGCAGTTCCTCCCGCAACCGGGCGTGGTAGTCGTCCGGCAGGTCGTGCACCACCAGGGTGGTCAACGCCGAGGCGATCGCCCGGGGGCTCTGCAACTCGACCGAGAGCTGACCGGCCCGCCAGGAACGGGCCACCGCCAGCTCGTCCTCGGTCACCCCGCCGGCCCGGGTACGGGTGATCTCGCCGACCGCCTCGACCAGGGCCGGCGCGGTCACCGCCGTCTGCACCCCGGAGCTGACCGCGAACCGGCCGAACCGGCGGGACGAGGCGAAGTCGCCCCGGATGCCGTACGTGTAGCCGCGCACCTCGCGGATCAGGTGGTTGAGCCGGGAGGTGAACGCCCCGCCCAGCACCGTTCCGGCGAGCGTCATCGGCACGTGGTCGGGGTGGGCCCGGTGCGGCGACGGATGCCCCAACCGCAACGTGGACTGCACCGACCCGGGCCGGTCCACCAGGATGATCCGCCGGCCGGCGGGCAGCGGCGCCTCGATCGGGCCGCCCCGCTCGGCGGGACCGCCGCCGGTGCCGGCGAAGGCTGCCGCGCCCAACGCGTCCAGGTTGAGCCGGTCCAGGTCACCGGCGACGATCAGGGTGCCGGGGCGGAGGAACCACTCGGAGTGGAAGACGGTGACGTCCTCCACGTCCAGCCCGGCCACCGAGTCGGGATCGCCGTACAACGGCCGACCCCACCGGTTCGTCACGCCGAACAGATCGGCGCGCAGCACCGCGTCGGCACGCGGCCCGGGGTTGGCCCAGTCCATCCGGAGCCCGGTCGCCTCGTCGTCGCGGACCCGGCGCACGTCGTCCGGGTCGAGCCGGGGCGTCCGCACCGCCTCGCCGAGCAGCCGCACCGCCGCCACCAGCCGGTCCACCGGCACCTGCACGCTGACCTGGAAGCTGTCCCAGTCCAGCCCGGTGGCCAGCTCGGTGCCGAGCCCCTCCAGGGCCAACGCGAACCCGGTGGCGTCCCGCTGGACGGTGCCCTCCTCCAGCGCCTTGGCCAGCACCGCGCCGAGCCCCTCCTTGCCGACCGGCTCGCGACCGGCTCCGGCGTCGAGCAGCAGCAACGCGACGGCGAGGGTCTGGCCGGGCAGGTGCGCGGCGACCACCCGGCCCCCGGCGACGTCCCGCCGGACCACCGTCGGGAACCGGTACGGGCGGGCGTTCCCCGGACCCGGCCGGGTGGTGATCAGCGTCATGGGGTCTCCTCCGGCAGGTAGGTCAGGGTCACCCGGTCGGCCGGGGTGAGCACGTCGGCGGCCAGCTCGGCGATCTGCCCGGCGGTCACCGACAGCCAACCGGACAGCCGGTCGGCGGTCTTCGCCGGGTCGCCGAACTGGGTGGCGTACCGGCCGAGCGCGTCGGCCCGGCCGTCCACCGTGGCCATCTGCCGCCACCAGGCGGTGCTGAGCAGCGCCTTGGCCCGGTCCAGCTCGGCGCTGGTGACCGGCACGGTGGCGAGTTCGTCGACCACCTCGGCGACCCCGGCGGCGAGTCGTTCGGCGCTCACCCCGGGGCGGGCGGTGGCGGTGGCGATCAGCGGTGCCGGGGCGTGCGCCAGGTCCACCCCGTACGCGCCGACCAGATCCGGCTGGGCGAGCCGTTCGCCGTCGGCGAGCCGCTGGTAGAGCCGGCTGCCCCGGCCGCTGCCGAGCACGGTGGCGGCCACCGTGGCCACGTCGTAGCCGGGGCTGCCGAACGGGTGGGTGCGGTGTGCGACGTAGACCCGGGCAGCCGGCACCTCGGCGGTGACCGTCTCGACGGCGGGCCGGCCGGTGCTGGTGACGGTGTGGCCGTCCGGCGCGGCGGGGATGTCACCGCGCGCCGGGATCGCCCCGAAGTACCGCCGTGCCAGCGCGAACACCTCGGTGGCGGTGGTGTCGCCGACCACGGTCAGCACGGCGTTGTCCGGCGCGTAGTAGGTCCGGTGGAACGCCTGGAAGGTGGCCAGGTCGGCGGCGTTCAGGTCGGCCATCGACCCGATCGTCGCGTGGTGGTAGGGGTGCCCCGGCGGGTAGAGCAGCGGGAGCAGCCGCAGCCAGGCGTCACCGTACGGGACGTTCTCGTAGCGCTGCCGTCGCTCGTTCTTGACCACGTCCCGCTGGTTGTCCAGCGTCTCCTGGGTCAGCGCGGGGACCAGCCCGCCCATCCGGTCGGCCTCCAGCCACAGGGCCAGTTCGAGGTGTTCGGCCGGGACCGTCTCGAAGTAGTTCGTCCGGTCCGGGTTGGTGGTGGCGTTGAGCGAGCCACCGGAACCCTGGATCAGCTTCATGTGTTCGGTCTTGGCGACGTTGACCGAGCCCTCGAACATCAGGTGTTCGAAGAGGTGGGCGAAGCCGGTCTGGCCGGCCGGCTCGTGCCGGGAGCCCACGTCGTACCAGAGGTTGACCGCGACCGCCGGGGCGGTGCGGTCCTCGCTCACCACCACGCGCAGGCCGTTGTCCAGTCGGGTCGTCTCGATGGGCCAGGGGTAACCGCTGTCGGGCATGACCCGACGCTATCCGATCTCCGCGCGACCATGGCGACGTGTCACCTCCCGGTCACGTCGGCGCGGCGACGTCCCGTCGGGGTGCCGGCCGGGCGTGGCCCGGCGGCACCGCGACGGTCGGTCGGGACGGGTCAGTCGGGGGGTTCGATCGGGGTGACTGTCTGCGCGGAGGTGCGGTGCTCCAGCACCGTGTCGGGGGCGGCCCGCTGGTCGGCCAACCGGAGATCCGACTCGGCGAGGATCGCCTCGGCCTGGGCCTGGGGGTCGTCGCTGCCGACCGCTGCCTCCTCGGGCAGCAGGTGGGAGCGGGACTCCACCCGTTCCTGGTCGCTCTGCTCGTGGGTCATGCGGATCCTGTTACCCCGCCGGCCCGCCCGCCACGCCGGGTAGGCACGACCGCCGGGGTCAGCGGAACGGGCCGCGCACCTCGTAGGTGACGCCACCACCGGGGATGCCGGACGTGCCGCGCTGGGAGGAGAAGTAGAGCCGGCTGCCGTCCGGCGAGAACGCCGGCCCGGTGATCTCCGACTCCGACTGCCCGGTGATCCGCAGGAAGGGCGTCACCACCCCGGTCGGAGTGATCAGGTTGATCTCCATGTCGCCGCCGTCCTCGGCGACGTAGAGGTCGCCGGAGCGGGTGCCGGTGATGTTGTCCACCCCGGTCAGCGGGGCGGTGCCGCCGGTCACCAGCGAGTCGTCGTACGCCAGGTCGATGCGCTGGCCGACCACGTCGTACGCCCAGACCCGGTTGTCGCCCTTGGTGGTGAACCAGCAGGTGCCGTCGGCGTACCAGCAGCCCTCGCCACCGGCGAACCGCTTCGCCCCGGCGACCTGGTTGCGGGTCGCCTTCGGCAGGCCGTCCGGGTCGGGGATCCGGGTCCAGCTCACCGGGCCGTCGGTGCCGGTGCCGGCGACCAGCACCTCCAGGGTGCCGGCGGAGAGATCGCCCCAGACGGTGGGGCGGAACCGGTAGAAGCACCCGTCGGTCTCGTCCTCGGTCAGGTAGATCACCTGGCGGCCCGGATCGGCCGCCGCCGCCTCGTGCTTGAACCGGCCCAGCGCCGGGCGCTGCACGGCGGGGGTGCCGCCCTGCGGGTAGGTCTCGTAGACGAAGCCCCGGTTGGTCTCCTCGCAGGAGAGCCAGGTCCCCCACGGCGTCGCGCCGCCGGCGCAGTTCTGGTTGGTCCCGGAGAGGATGCGGTACGCCGCGGTGACCGTGCCGTCGGCGGCGAACCGCACCGCCGACGCGCCGCCACCGGGGGTGACCTCCGAGTTGGAGACGTAGATCCAGCCGGTGCCGGCGGCGAAACAGGCCCCGCCGTCGGGCGCGGGATGCCAGGTGTACGAGGTGCCGGGCACCGTCTGCCGGGAACGGGCGATCACCCGGCTGGTGAAACCGGCGGGGAGCTGGAGGCCGTTGCCGTCGGCGGTGCCGAGCGGGCCGTAGGGGCCGGTGCCGGGCTGGGCCGGGGCGGCGAGCGCGACGCCGGACCAGAGGCTGCCGGCGAAGGCGGCGGCCCCACCGGTGACGGTGGCGCGCAGGACGGTACGACGGTCCATCGGAACCTCCGGGGGTGCGAGCGGTGCCGCCGAAGTTACCGACGGTCGCCGTGCCCGAGGTGAACGTCAGGCGAGGAGCGACCGACGACCGGATGAGTCCTTGCTCCGTCTCGGGTACGCTGGTCGGCGTGACGCGTACGTATCGATGGTTTAGTCAGCCGGCTGCGGAGCCGGTGACCTCACCATGAGCTGACGTCACCGCGTTTCGAGCCGGCCGGGCAGGAGCCTTCAGCTTCCTGCCCTTCTGTTTACGAGCAGCCGGCTCGACCCGGGCACCGGCCCCGGGCACGGTCGGCGGAAGGACTCCCCCCGTGACGACCCCGGACAACGGGCCGACCCCGGACAACGGCGCGGTCATCGACCAACGGATCGACCGTGTCGTGCCGCTGACCACCCCCGCCCTGCTCCTGCACGAGTTGCCCCTGGACCCGCCGCTCGCCTCGGCCGTGCTGGCCGGTCGACGCGCGGTCGGCCGGGTGCTGGACCGCGCCGACGACCGGCTGCTGGTGGTGGTCGGCCCGTGCTCGGTGCACGACCCGGCCGCGGCGCTGGACTACGCGCACCGGCTGCGCGAGGCCGCCGACCGGCACGCCGAGGACCTGCTGGTGGTGATGCGGGTCTACTTCGAGAAGCCGCGTTCCACGGTCGGCTGGAAGGGCCTGATCAACGACCCGGCGCTGGACGGCTCCGGCGACGTGAACACCGGCCTGCGGACCGCGCGGGCGCTGCTGCGCGACGTGGTCCGGTTGGGCCTCCCGGTGGGCTGCGAGTTCCTCGACCCGATCACCCCGCAGTACATCGCCGACACGGTGGCCTGGGGCGCGATCGGCGCCCGGACGGTGGAGAGCCAGGTGCACCGGCAGCTCGCCTCCGGACTGTCCATGCCGATCGGGATGAAGAACCGCCCGGACGGCAGCATCGCCACCGCCGTGGACGCGATCCGGGCCGCCGGGGTGCCGCACGTCTTCCCCGGCATCGACGTCTCCGGCACCCCGGCGATCATGCACACCCGGGGCAACGCCGACGGGCACCTGGTGCTGCGCGGCGGCGGGGGCCGCCCGAACTACGACGCCGAATCGGTGGCCGGGGCGTTGGACCTGCTCCGGGCGGCCGGGCTGCCGGAGCGGCTGGTGGTCGACGCCAGCCACGCCAACAGCGGCAAGGACCACCGCAACCAGCCGAAGGTGGCCGCCGACGTGGCCGCCCAGCTCGCCGCCGGGCAGCGCGGCATCGTCGGCATCATGCTGGAGAGTTTCCTGCTGGCGGGCCGGCAGGACCTGGACCCGACCCGGGAGCTCACCTACGGCCGGTCGGTCACCGACGCCTGCATCGACTGGGACACCACCGCCGAGGTGCTGGTGCGGCTCGCCGCCGCCGTCCGGGGCCGTCGGGCCACCCTGTCCACCCCGGCCTGACGGGTTTGACCGTTTCGGCCCCGGGTAGCAGGGCGTGGTGACCGACGACGCACCCGTGACCGAGGCCGTACCCGGGACCGGCGACCTGCCCGGTGCCGACCAGCCGGACCTCCGGCAGCTCGACGAGCTGCTGGACGAGATCTACCACGGCCAGGAACGGCTCAGCCAGGCCGACATCTACCGGGCGGCGGTCAGCGCGGACCTGCCGGCGGAGCTGCTCACCCGGGTCGCCGCGCTCCCCGAGGGGGAGTACGCGGTGGACGAGGTGGCCGACCTGCTGGGCGGGTCGGCGGGCTGACCGGCCACGGCCGGCGAGAGGAGATCGAGATGTCCGACCAGCAGGAACACCACGAGCGGATGCCGGCGCTCGGCCAACCCCCCGAGGGGCGGGACACCCTGCCCGAGCCGGACTTCGCCAACGAGCACGAGCAGACCGCCGTCGACCGTGAGGTGATCACCGGAGCGGACGCCGACGAGCGGGAACCGGAGGCGTCCCGCGGCTGGGCGGGGGAGGACCACGGCACCACCCCCACCTGAGCGGCGAGGAACACGGAAAAGGGGCCGGCGGACACGATCCGCCGGCCCCTTCCGGTGCCCGGGTCACTTCTCGGGGTGGCGTCCACCCTCGGCGGCCTGCTGGGCCATCGCGTAGCCCATCTGGAGGAAGTCGGACGCCGCGACGGCGGTCAGCGCGGTCGCCACCAGCCGGGTCAGCCGGGGGGCGAGCACCAGGCCGCCGGTGAGCCCGGTGGCCACCCAGACGGCCAGGCAGAACGGGCAGCTCAGCAGCTCGCCGATCGCGTGCCGGGTGGCGCTGCCCTGGTCGCGGACCTGCTCCATCACCTCGCCGCTACCGCTGGGGCGGTCGTAGCGGGTGAACGGGGCACGCAGCGGGCTGGTCACCGCGTCCTTGGACAGCAGCCGGCTCAGCTTGTGGGTGGCCACGGCGAGCAGCACCACGTCGCCCGGGGCGGGCCGCTCGGGCACCGGTCGACCGGTCGCCCTGACCAGTGCCGCGATCGACGCGGTCACCCCGGCGTAGGTGCCCATCGCGGCCAGGTAGCCGCCCAGCGGCCGGTGCTCGTGCGGGGCGTACGCCTGGCGCAGCCGGGTCACCTTCCGCTTCAGGCCGCTCTCCGTCACCGGGTCTCCTCGGTCAGTCGTTCGTATCGGTGGGGTGTCCGTCGCCCGCTCGGGGCGCGGGCGGGTCAGCCCGCGGTCAGGTTCTCGGCGACCTCGCGTTCGAGGTTGGCCAGTGACTCGTCGGCCAGGCCGTCGGCCGACCCGGCGGGCAGTTCCAGCCGGACCCGGGCGCCACCGGCGTCGGCCGCCTCCACCCGCAGTTCGGCCGGGCCGTCCGGGCCGTCCCAACGGGCCTTCAGCTCGTCGTCGGACCTGCTGGCGGGGGCCGCGCCGGCGACCCGCAACGGCGCGGGCAACCAGGCGTCGATCCGGTCGGGGTCGGTGGCGGTGCTGAACACCACCTCGGGCGGTGCGGACATGCCGCGTTCGGCGAGCACCCCCATCAGGCGTCCCGCAGCCGGTGCGGATCCACCTCGCGGCCGGGGTGCCGGGCCAGGTACTCGGTCTCCAGTTCCGCGGTGCGGCGCAGGTGGTTGGCGAGCGCCGCGTCGGCGGCGTGCCGGAGGGTGTCCAGCCGGGTGCGGTGCAGGCTCCGCAGCTCGCGGATCAGGTCGGCCTCGTCGAGTTCGGCCGGGTCCACCCCGATCAGCTCACCGTCGGCCCCGGGTGCCACCGGCTCCGTCCGGTGGACGTGGTCGCCGTCCCACTCGGGCATCAGCTGTTCGGCACTGGCCTCGCCGGAGCGGTGCAGTGATTCGGTCATGTCGCCCCCTCGGGTTCGACTGCGCTGGCTGTCTAGACGGTTGCCCAACCGGGGTGGCACCAAACCCTCCGGCGCGGTGACTACGACGTCGCGTCGGAGACGCCGGCCCGTCCCGGTACCCTCGACGGCATGAAGCGGCTCTGGACACCGGCGTGGATCCTCCGCCACGTGGCCCTGGTCGTCCTGGTGACGGGCTTCCTGGCGCTGGGCTGGTGGCAGATCAGCCGGGCCGCTTCCGGCAACACGCTGAGCTGGGCGTACGCGGTGGAGTGGCCGATCTTCGCCGGCTTCGTGGTCTTCGTCTGGTGGCGGGAGGTCCGGCACGCGCTGCGCGGTCCGCGCGCCACCTCTCCCCCGGCCACCGCACCGGACGGGCCGTCCCCGGCCGGCTCCACCGCCGGTCCGACCACCCCAGCGGTACGGCGTCCGGTGCGGGTCGCCCGGGTTCCGGCGGCACCGGCCGACGGCGCGGACGACGCCGAGTTGGCCGCGTACAACCGCTATCTGCACTGGTTGAACGCCAATCCGGGCGCGAGGCCCGGCGACTATCCCGGCTGAGGCCGGTCGGAAGGACGGACGACGGTGGGCGGAGCCCTTACCCGGTACCGCGTGATCGCCTGGATCGTGGGCGTCGCGCTGGCCGTGCTGGTGCTGATCGGCATGCCACTGAAGTACGCGTTCGACGAGCCGCTCGTGGTGGCGGTCGTCGGCACCGCGCACGGCTGGCTGTACCTGCTCTATCTGGCCGCCACCTTCGACCTGGGCCGTCGGGTGGACTGGCCGCTGAAGCGGATGCTGCTGGTGATGCTCGCCGGCACCGTGCCGTTCGTGTCGTTCGTGGCGGAACGCAGGGTGACCCGCGAGCTGGCGACCGGCCCGCGTCCCCGCGTCCCGGAGCCGGCCGTCCGCTGAGCGACGCCTACCGGCGGCCCGGTCGCCAGTAGGTGGCGGTCGGGGACGGGTCGTCGGCGTCGGCGTAGCGGTGCTGTTCCCGGGCCTGGCGCAGGGCGTCGACCACCTGGTCGAACTGCTCCCGGTCGTCACTGCTGAACAGCAGCAGCTCGGTGCCGTGGCAGTGGCCGTGCAGCTCGTGGGGCGGGGGCCGCCAGCGGTCGCCGAGCAGCACCAGCAGCACGGGCAGCAGGCACACCGCGCCCAGCCCCAGGTACGCCCCGGCGGTGAGCCGCTCCAGGCCGCCGGTGAAGCCGAGCAGCACACCGGTCGCGCCGGCGCCGAGGGCGGCCAGGGTGACGATCCGGGCGGCGAGCCGGTCGTGCGGTCCGCGTCCGGTGCGCAGGTGGGTGAGGTCGGCCACGGCGTAGCTGCTCCGGCCGGCGGTGAACCGTTCGGTGGTCACCACGATGCCGGGCCGGGCGTACAGCAGCGTGGTGGGTCGGGACCAGCGTGGTGGTCGGGTGCTCGCGCGGTCTGCCTGCACGGCGTCCTCCGAGGGGCCGACGGAACCGGGTGGACCCGCCCGCGACGCCACCCGCGTGCGACGGGATTCCCGGCCGAGGCTCCATTCTGTTGCCGGCCCGCCCGGGTCGCTCCCCGATTTCCGACACTTCCGGCGAGCGGCTTTCCGCACCTCGCCGGCATCTGACCACCATTTCGGTTTTATCAGCTTTTTCTCAGGCGATCCATATCGGTATCCGCCTGGAACGACGAAAACCACCTTCCTCGTCAAACGCCCAGGCGTCACCCCTCGACCGCTCCCCTGCCGCGCCGGTCGCCACCTGCCCCAACGACACGCCGCACCGCTCCGGCAACATTCGCCGCTGCTTTGTCTGCGCGTCACTCCCGTCACGGGATAGGTTGAGCAGGCCGGCACGGTAAACGGCCGTCCATCCGGACGGGCCCGGCCGGTGTCACCGGGGGCGTCAGCATCCTCCGGTGACCGGTGGGAGAGGAGTCTTCCGCTCTTGTCGTCCTTACGGATGCTGCTGCGCACCCTGGCGGTCGTCGGTCTGTCGGCCGCGTTGACAGCCCCGTCGGCACCGGTCCGGGCCGAGCCCTCGGTGGCCGAACTCACCGCCCGGATCGACCGGTCCTCGGCGGAGTTGGAACGGATCGTCGAGTCCTACAACAAGCTCACCGAGGAGATCAAGACGAACCAGACCGCCGCGGCGGGCCTGCACGCGAGGATCGGTCCGCTGGAGGCCCAGGCCGCCCAGAGCCGGGCCGCGGTCGGCGAGATCGCCGCCACCGCCTACAAGACCGGCGGGCTGCGCACCGCCGAGGCGATCCTCGACCCGGCCGGTGGCTCGCTGGTCGACCGGCTCGGCACCCTCGACCAGCTCACCCGGCAGCGCCAGCAGCAGATCGACGGGTACACCGCCGACCAGCGGGCGCTGCTGGACCAGAAGGTCAAGCTCGACGCCACGCTGGCCAGGCAGGCCGCCCAGTCCCGGGCGGTGGTCAAGACCAAGAAGCGGATCGAGCAGGACCTGGCGAAGCTCTACGAGATGCGCCGGGCGGCGTACGGGCGGGCGACCGAGGCTCCTCCGGTGAAGAAGCCGAAGAGTTCCGGCTCCGCCGACACGCCCGACGCACCGAACGTCTCCGGCAACGCCGGTGCCGCCGTCCGGTACGCGTACGGGGCGATCGGCAAGCCGTACGTCTGGGGGGCCGAGGGCCCCAACGGGTACGACTGCTCCGGCCTGACCCTGGCCGCCTGGCGGGCCGCCGGTAAGCGGCTGCCACACAACGCGGCTATGCAGTGGAACGCCACCTCCCGGGTCAGCCGTAGCGAGCTGCGCCCCGGTGACCTGGTGTTCTATTCGGGGCTGGGGCACGTGGCGCTCTACGTCGGCAGCGGTCAGGTGATCGACGCGCCGAGCGCCGGTCGCAACGTGCTCAAGCGGAAGATGAACATGATGAGCATCGCCGGCTACGGCCGGGTCCGCTGATCAGGCACCACGACGGCGAGCGGCCGGCGTCCCCCTATCGGACGCCGGCCGCTCGCCGTCATTGATACCAGCTCAGGCCGCCTGGAGGCCCTCCGCGCGGGCCAGCTCGCGGAGCCGGCCGAGCGCCTGGATCTCCAACTGCCGGATCCGCTCCCGGGAGAGCGAGAAGCGCGACGCGACCTCGGTCAGCGAGTGCTCCCGCCCGTCCTCCAGCCCGTACCGGGCCCGCATGATGCCGGCGGACCGGTCGTCGAGGTGGTTGAGCAGACCCTCGATGCGCTGCCGCTCCAGCCCGGTGAGGACGATGTCCTCCGGTGACGGGGCGTCGCTGTCGGCGACCAGGTCACCGAGGTTCGTGTCGCCGTCGTCGCCGACCGGAGTGTCCAGCGACACGGTGTCCTGGGACCAGCGGCGCAGCTCGTTGACCCGCTCGACGGTGACGCCGAGCGCCGCGGCGACCTGCTCCGGCTCCGGGTCGCTGCCCAGCTCACGGGTGAGCTGACGGGCCACGTTGCGCATCCGGTTGACGTCCTCGACCAGGTGCACGGGCAGCCGCACCGTCCGCTCCTGCTGGGCGATCGCCCGGCTGATGGCCTGACGGATCCACCAGGTGGCGTAGGTGGAGAACTTGTAGCCGCGCTCGTAGTCGAACTTCTCGACCGCCCGGACGAGGCCGGTGTTGCCCTCCTGGATCAGGTCCAGCATGGGCATGCCCGACCGCACGTAGCGGCGGGCGATCGAGACGACCAGCCGCAGGTTGGCGCGGATGAAGAGATCCTTCGCGCGCTCACCCTCGGCGACCAGCCGATCCAGGTCCTCCCGGTCGACGCCGGCGGGGACGCGGTCCTCACCGAGCAGGTGCTCGGCGTAGAGCCCGGCCTCGATCGCCTTGGAGAGATCGACCTCCTTGGCGGCGTCCAGCAGTGGCGTCCGGGAGATCTCGTGAAGGTAGACGCCGACCAGGTCGCGCTCCTCGGCGACCTCGTCGGTTCGCATGCCGATGTTCTTGTCCACGGTGTCCACGGTCCCCTCGCTCGCGCCGGTTGCCCGGTTCCTTGCCATCCCCACGTCCATCAGCCCTCCCCCGCAACGCCCACGCTGCCCGCCGGTGCTGACACCTGCACAACAGTCGGGACGGGTCGGGGATTCCATGTCGTGGGTCGAAAGTGTCACGAATGCCTGAGTACCAGCTGAAAGCCCGGTCCACGTTTGCTGTCAGCGCCCGCTCGGGACGCCCTGTCGACCCGCGACAACCGCTGGTGGCGTCGGGGGTCGTCGGCCGAATCCGCAGCGCCGCACCATTGCGACATCCCGCGACACAGCGACCCGCGTCACCACCTGCGGTGGTCCTGGTCATTGCCAGATACGGGCCGGTGGACCGGTTGGTTCATCCGGCTCTCCTGGATTACCCCACGCCCCGAACAACAATCCGGGACGTGGTGGACGTCCCCCGGCGGGGGTGTTTCCGGTCACTACGCCCGGCGGACGGGTGCGCGGCGCGACGCCGGGGGCACGGACCGGCACGGGCTGCCACCGGGCACGGGCTGCCGCCGGTCGCGGGACGGACCGGGATCGCGCGGCGGACTCAGGAGGCGAGCAGGGCGAGGGCGCCCCGGACCTGGTGGGCGGCGCGGGCCAGCGCCGACCGGGCCGCGTCGATCCCGGCCCCGGACAGCAGCGAGACGAGGGCCGTCTTCAGGTCGCCGTCCGCCTCGTGCAGCGCCCGCCGGGAGACCTCCTCGCCGCACCCGGTCGCCTCGATCAGGATGGAGATCATGCGGCCCCGCAGCTTGGCGTTGGTGGCCACCATGTCGATCATGAGATTGGAGTAGACCCGGCCCAGGCGCACCATCACCGCCGTGGAGAAGGCGTTCAGCACCAGCTTCTGCGCGGTGCCCGCCTTCATCCGTGTCGAACCGGTCACCACCTCCGGGCCGGTGTCGACCCCGATGACCACGTCGAGGCGGACCGTGGTCCGTACCTCCGGATTGGCGCAGAGCAGCACCGTCGCCGCCCCCCGCTCCCCGGCCGCCCCGAGCGCCCCGAGGACGTACGGTGTGCGTCCGCTGGCCGCCAGACCGACCACCAGGTCACCGGCGGTGACGCACCGGGCGGCCTCGGCCGCGCCGCCCAGCAGGTCGTCCTCGGCGTCCTCGACGGCCCGCCACACGGCGGCGGGGCCGCCGGCCAGGTGCGCGCAGAACCAGCCGGCCGGGGAGTTGAAGGTGGGGACCAGTTCGGCGGCGTCGATCACCCCGAGCCGCCCGGAGGTGCCGGCGCCGAAGTAGTGCACCCGGTGCCCGGTGCTCAGCGCGGTCACCGCCAGGTCGACGGTCACCGCGATCTCGTCGAGCACGGCGGCCACCGCCGCCGGCACCCGCCGGTCGTCGTCGTTGATGACGGTGAGCATCTCCCGGGTCGACATCAGGTCGAGGTCGGTGCTGCGTGGGTTGCGCCGCTCGGTGGGTGCCCCGACGAGGACCACCGGGTGCAGTTCCGCGACGCCGTCGGCGGCGGGCCGCCCGACCACGTCGTCCGGCCCGGCCGGGCCGCCGGTCACGAACGCCTCCGGCTGCCGCCCACCCGGTGCGTGCGCACCGCCTCGGCGGTGACCTCCAGCGCCCGGCGGGCCCGGGACCGGTTCCGGGCGGCCACCCCGACGAAGAGGCAGTCGACCACGGTGAGCTGGGCGAGCCGGCTGGCCATCGCCCCCGAGCGGTAGGTCGTCTCGCGGGCCGCGGTGGTGAGGACGAAGTCGGCGACCTCGGTGATCGGCGAACGGGGGAAGTTGGTCAGCGCGACGGTCACCGCGCCCCGGGAGCGGGCCTGTTCGAGCACCTCGATCACGTCGGAGGTGGTGCCGGTGTGGGAGATGCCGACCGCCACGTCGCCCTTGCCGAGCAGCGCGGCGGAGGTCAGCGCGCTGTGCACGTCGGGGAAGGAGAAGGCGACCCGGCCGATGCGGTGCAGTTTCTGCTGGAAGTCGGAGGCGACGAAGCCGCTCGCGCCGGCACCGTAGACCTCGATCCGCCCGGCGCCGACGATCGCCTCGACGACCTGCTCGCAGACGGCCGGATCGAGCTGCTGGGCGGTCTCCTCGACCGCCCGCGCGTCGTTGAAGGCGATGGTGGCGATGATCTGCGCCAGGTCGGCGCCGGGCGGGATGTCGCCGCCGACCACCCGGGCGTCCGGCGGCTCGATCCGCCGGGCCGCCTCGGCCGCGAGGCGGATCCGTAGCTGCGGGTAGCCGTCCATGCCGACGGACCGGCAGAACCGGATGACGGTGGCCTCGGAGGTCTCGGCGGCGGTGGCGAGGTCGGTGATGGTCCGCCGGGCGGCATCGGCCGGGTCCGCGACGACCAGCCGGGCGACCCGCTGCTCGGCGGGGGACAGCGAGGGGAGCAGGCCACTGATGTGGACGATCAGTCCACCCGGCTCATGACTCGCAGAAATCTTCGGACTATTCGCCACGGATGAAACTTACTTTCACCAGCCGCGAGCGTCAACCACGACCACGCGGATCCGACAGGAAGCATCCCCCCTCACGTGGGGGTTTTCCGGCACAGACTGCCAGGTCCACGGCCCGTCGGCCTCGGCCGGTCCGGTGGAATCGGCCGGTCTACGGTCCGGCCTGGGCCACGACCGGCTCCCGGGCCGCGTCGTCGGGCCCTCCGGCGGACGAACCGCCGTCACCGTCCGGTGGACCGTCGACCACCGGTCCGGTCCCCTCCGGCGGCAGCCACCGCGTCAGGTGCGCCAGGATCCGGCGGGACACCTCGTCCGGCCCGCCCCCGGCGTCGATCACCACGAAGCCCGGGTACTCGGGCAGCGACCGGTACGCCGTGTCGGCGGCGGTCAGCCAGCCCATCGTCTCGTGGTCCTCACCCCGCCGCTCGATCCGCTGGTACGCCTCGACCGGGTCGACGGCGAGCAGGAAGGTGATCTGCGGGGCGGGGAAGACCCGGTAACCGGCCCGGGCCAGCCGCTCCCACCGCTGCCCACCGTGCGCCCGGATGCTGGCGTACTGGCAGGCGGAGTAGCGGTCCATCACCGCGGTGCGTCCGGTCACCAGGCAGCTCAGCAGCGCGGCGGCGATGGCCAGCCAGCGCAGCACTGATTCCGCCGCGAGCAGCCCGTTGCGGCCCAGCAGCAGTTGCGGGTCGGCCCGACCGAGCCGCTGGGCGACCCGGCCCAGCCAGCGTCGACCGCCGGCGTTGCGGTGGTAGGTGGCCGGACGCCCGGCCGAGGTGAGGGCGGCCGCGAGCCGGTACGCCTGGGTGGTCTTGCCCGAACCGTCGATGCCGATCAACGCGACACGACGCAGTCGGGCCGGACGGTCGGTCGCGCGCCGTGTTCTGGCCACCCTCCACAGGCTATCCGACCCGCGCTCCCCCTCGTCCGATTGAAGCATCTTCAGTGGCTTTCGCCCGGATCAGCGACCCCGGCACAGGTGTGGGCGGGCGGACAGCCGGGTACGCAACGTCATTTCCCACCGACCATCCACGACAGGAGAGACCAGATGGCCGAGCGCGGGGACGTCAGCCTCCTGCACACCCTCAAGCGGGTCGCGGCCGTGCTCAAGCAGAACGAGATCCCCTTCGCCCTCGGCGGCAGCTTCGCCGTGTACGCGCACGGCGGCCACTCCAGCGAGCACGACGTGGACTTCCTGCTCCAGGAGGCCGACGTCGAGCGGGCCCTCCAGGCGCTCACCGACGAGGGCTTCACCGCCGAGCGCCCCCCGGAGGACTGGCTGGTCAAGGTCTACGACGACGGGCGCATGGTGGACCTGATCCACCGGCCGGTGGAGACGCCGGTGACCCACGAGACCCTCGCCGACACCGTGGTCCGCCCGGTGGACGCCATCCGGATGCCGGTGCTGTCGGCGACCCGGCTGATGGTGCACAAGCTGCTGAGCTTCTCCCAGCACTACTGCGACTTCGCCCGAGGGCTGCCGCTGGCGCGCTCGTTGCGGGAGCAGATCGACTGGGAACGGGTCCGCAAGGAGACCCAGCACTCGCCGTACGCCGAAGCGTTCCTGATGCTGCTGGACCGGCTCGACGTCGTCCCCTACGGGGGCACGCCGGTGCCGTACGCGCGCATCCCCGAGGGAAAGGAGATCCCGTGACCGAGCACAGCGTCGGCCCGCCGGACGAATACGTCGAGGCGGCGATCCAGCGGCTGCTGGCCGAGGATCCGGACGTCGCCGAGCAGGGGATCACCGTGGTCCGCCGGGAGCGGGGCCTGGTCCTCACCGGCGAGGTGGAGAGCCCGCACCGACGGGCGGAGATCCTGCGGCTGGTGGCCGAACGGTTCCCGGACGAGGCGGTCACCAGCGACATCGGGGTGATCCGCGCCCAGGCGCCGGCCCAGGTGGAGGAGCTGCCGTGAGGAGGACCCGATGATCCGGATCGCCGCCGTCGGCGACGTGCACCTGGACGCCGACGTGCTGGGCCGGTTCCGCCCGGCGCTGGAGGAGCTGCCCGACTGCGCCGACGTGCTGCTGCTCGCCGGCGACCTGACCCGGCACGGCACCGAGGCCGAGGCCCGCTGCGTCGCGCAGGAGTTCGGCGGACTGGGGGTGCCGGTGATCACCGTGCTGGGCAACCACGACCACCAGTGCGACCAGGTGCCACAGGTGGTCAAGGTGCTCCAGGACGCTGGGATCACCGTGCTGGAGGGGACCGGCACGGTGCTGGAGTGCCCCGGCGGCCGGCTCGGCGTGGCCGGGGTGAAGGGCTTCGGTGGCGGTTTCGCCGGCCGGTGCGCCAGCGACTTCGGCGAGCCGGAGATGAAGTCCTTCGTGCGTACCAGCAACGAGAGCGCGGCGGCGCTGGGCGAGGCGCTGCGCGGGCTGGACTGCGACCTGCTCGTCGCCCTGACCCACTACGCCCCGGTACCGGACACCCTGGCCGGTGAGCCGTTGGAGATCTACCCGTTCCTCGGGTCGTACCAGCTCGGGCAGGCGATCGACTCGGCACCGACGGCGCTCGCCCTGCACGGGCACGCGCACGCCGGCACCGAGCGGGGGGTCACCCCCGGCGGGGTACGGGTCCGCAACGTCGCCCATCCGGTGATCAAGCAGGCGTACAGCGTCTTCCACCTGGGAGATCAGGTCGACTGAGAAGCAGGTTTTCAGGATCGGACGGCCGGGTACTCAGCGGCCATGGAGCTGATTCTCTGGATTCTCGCAGTCGTCCTCGTGGTCGCCGGCATCCTCGCGCTGTTCCGCCGGCAAATTCTGTGGGGCATCGTCCTCATCGTGGTAGGCCTTCTGGTCGGCCCGGGTGGTGTCAGCATCTTCAATTGACGCCGGTACCCGCACCTGACCCGCCGGGATCGTCGCCTCCGGAAGCCCAGTCCTCCCAGACCGGGGCATCCGGTACCGACGATCCCGGCGTCCTGCTGTCCGGGGTCCGCCGTCGTCCCCGCGAGGTGACGGTTTTGCGGCGGCGTACCCGGGAAATATCTTGACCATGGAGACAACCCGGAGCGGCCGGCGGACCGGCACCGCGCGGACCTGGTGGGCGCTGCTCGGCTTCGGCGCGGCGGTCGCCGTCGCCGCCGCGATCGGCGGGCTGGGGGTGTCCGGCACCAGCGACGAGTACGCCGCCCTGCGACAGCCGGCCTGGGCCCCGCCCTCCTGGCTGTTCGGCCCGGTCTGGACCCTGCTCTACGCGATGATCGCGGTCGCCGGCTGGCTGGTCTGGCGGCGGGTCGGCTTCGGCCCGGCGCTCTGGGCGTGGTCGGTCCAGCTGGTGCTGAACGCGATCTGGACCCCGCTGTTCTTCGGCGCCGGCCGGTACGGGCTGGCGTTCGCCGAGATCGTGCTGATGTGGCTGGCGATCGCCGTGACGGTGGTCGCCTTCCGGCGGGTCTCCCGGCCGGCGGCGGCGCTGCTGCTGCCCTACTGGGCCTGGGTCACCTTCGCCGCCGCGCTGAACTTCTCGATCTGGCAGCTCAACCGCTGACGGTCACCGCCCCCCCCGACCGCCGACCCGGGGTGGTGCCGGTCGGGCCGGGGGCGGATCCGCCCCCGGCCCGACGGGTCGCGGCTCAGCAGCGCGGCACGTTCGGGATGTACCCGTCGTGGCCGGTGTAGACGTAGGCGTCGGCGATGAACCGGCCGGAGCCGATCCGGTCCCAGATCGAGCTGGTGCCGAAGGTGCCGGTGACCGTGGTGCCGCTGGTCTGGCAGCCGATGGTGACCTGGGCGCCGTCGGCGACCGTGTCGACCGCCGCGTAGCCGGTGCCCGGACCGGACCGGACGGTGAGCGGGCTGCCGGCGGTGTCGACCGTGCCCGACCCGGTGCCGCTGGAGCAGCCGTTCCCGCTGGTGTACGTTTTGGTGCCCCAGTACAGCGCGAGCGTGCCGTTGAACTTGACCTTGATGTCCGCGCCGTCGAGGCGCTGCTCGTAGTGCAGGTGCGGGCCGCTGGAGCCGCCGGTGCTGCCGACCCAGCCGATCACCTTGCCGTAACCGACCTTCTGGCCGACCGAGACGTTGAAGCCGTTGAGGTGGGCGTAGTAGGTCGTGTAGCCGCCGCCGTGGTCGATCCGGACGTACTTGCCGTAGCTCGTCCCGCCGAGGTCGGTGACCCGGTCGACGGTGCCCGGGGCGCTGGCGACCACCGGGTCGCCCTGGTCGTCGGTGCGGTTGAAGTCGATCGCGTTCGCCGGACTGTGGTCCGACCGGGTCTGGCCGGACCAGGACTGGTTGCAGGGGAACGGCACCTTGAACGTGGGTGCGGCGGCCCACGCCGGGCCTGCCGGGACCACCGCCCCGGCGACCAGCAGGGCTGCCGCCGTCAGGCTCCACCACCGTTGACGCATCCAACACCTCCGATGTCGAGATCCTTCGATCACCTGTGCCGAGCTTGGCAGATATCTCCATCGATGGGAAGCTTCCGAACCCCCTGGCCACCCCGGTCCGGCGCGAACGGGTGGGAGCGCACCCAGCAGCGGTGAGGGGGTTTCGTGATTGTTACCGGGCCGTGTCCGCCAGGGGGTGGACCGATCGGGATGCAAGCGCTTACATGTGGGGACGACTCATCGGACCGGCGTCGGGTTTCCCCCACCTGTGGGCGCGCCGGCAAGGAAGGAGAACGGCATGGCGTTTGCCAGATCACGCCAGGCTCTCGCGATCGCCGGCGTGCTGGGGCTGGCGCTCGGCGCCACCGCCTGTGGCACCGGCAAGGACAAGAAGAGCAGCGACGCGGGCTCGGCCGAGTGCGCCGCATATGAGAAGTACGGCGACCTCGACGGTAAGAAGGTCACCGCCTACTCGTCGATCCGGGACATCGAGGCCGACCGGCTGGCCCAGTCCTGGAAGCAGTTCGAGGACTGCACCGGCATCGAGATCGACCACGAGGGCTCCGGCGAGTTCGAGGCCCAGCTCCCCGTCCGGGTGCAGGGCGGCAACGCCCCCGACATCGCCTTCATCCCGCAGCCGGGCCTGATCAAGCGGTTCGTCGACGGCAACAACCTCAAGCCGGTCGCTGCCGCCACCAAGGCCGAGGCCGAGGCGAACTACTCCCCCGACTGGCTGAAGTACACCACCATCAACGGTCAGTTCTACGGTGCGCCGCTGGGCTCGAACGTCAAGTCGTTCGTCTGGTACTCGCCGAAGACCTTCAAGGAGAAGGGCTGGCAGACCCCCACCAGCTGGGACGAGCTGATCAAGCTCTCCGACACCATCGCGGCCAGCGGCACCAAGCCGTGGTGCGCCGGCATCGAGTCCGGTGACGCCACCGGCTGGCCGGCCACCGACTGGATCGAGGACGTGCTGCTGCGCACCGGCGGCCCTGAGGTCTACGACAAGTGGACCACCCACGGCATCCCGTTCAACGACCCGCAGGTCGTCGACGCACTCAACCGGGCCGGCACCATCCTCAAGAACGACAAGTACGTCAACGGCGGCTTCGGCGGCGTGAAGAGCATCGCCACCACCTCCTTCCAGGAGGCCGGCGTCCCGATCACCACCGGCAAGTGCGCCCTGCACCGGCAGGCGTCCTTCTACGCCAACCAGTGGCCCGAGGGCACCAAGGTGGCCGAGGACGGCGACGTCTTCGCGTTCTACTTCCCGGCCATCGACCCGGCCAAGGGCAAGCCGGTGCTGGGCGGCGGCGAGTTCGTCGCGGCCTTCACCGACCGCCCCGAGGTCCAGGCGGTGCAGACCTACCTGGCCTCCGGCGAGTACGCCAACAGCCGCGCCAAGATCGGCGACTGGGTGTCGGCGAACAAGAAGCTCGACCTGGCCAACGTGCCCAACCCGGTGGACAAGCTCTCCGTGGGCATCCTCCAGGACCCGAAGACCGTGTTCCGCTTCGACGGTTCCGACCTGATGCCGGCCGCCGTCGGCAACGGCACCTTCTGGAAGGGCATGGTCGACTGGATCAACGGCAAGGACACGAACACGGTGCTGAACGGCATCGAGAGCACCTGGAAGTGAGCTGAGACGGTGGCCCGGTCCGTGGGTACGGACCGGGCCACCGTCTGATACCGAGCCCTTGAGAGGGAGGGTCGATGGAGTTCGACTTCGCTGAGGAACAGCCGAAGTTCCTCATGCTGATGTACGGGCTGATCGCTTTCGTCGCGGTGGTGGGCGGTCTGCTCCTGCTCCTCGACGTGGTGCCAGCCTGGTTCGCCCGCCGTCGGGAGGCGCAACTGGTCGCCGCCTCGACCGGCGGTGGCCCCCTGCCCCGCCGGCGCAAGCCCCGGGAGGGGCTGTTCGCGCTCTTCTTCCTGCTGCCGACCCTGCTGCTGCTCACCATCGGCCTGGTGGTGCCCGCGCTGCGGACCGTCCTGCTCTCCTTCATGGACGCCGGCAGCACCGAGTGGGTGGGGCTGCGCAACTACAGCTGGATGTTCTCCGAGGACTCGATCGTCCGGGTCCTGCTCAACACCCTGATCTGGGTGCTGCTGGTGCCGCTGGTGGCCACCACGTTCGGCCTGCTCTACGCCGTCATGGTGGACAAGGCGCGGTTCGAGTCGGTCGCCAAGTCGCTGATCTTCCTGCCGATGGCGATCAGCTTCGTCGGGGCGAGCATCATCTGGAAGTTCGTCTACGCGTACCGCAGCGAGGACCAGGACCAGATCGGCCTGCTCAACCAGATCGTGGTCACCCTCGGCGGCGAGCCGAAGCAGTGGCTGCTGGACTCACCGCTGAACACCTTCCTGCTCATCGTCATCATGGTCTGGATCCAGGCCGGTTTCGCCATGGTGGTGCTCGCCGCCGCGATCAAGGCGATCCCCGGCGACATCGTGGAGGCGGCCCGCCTCGACGGGGTCACCCCGTGGCAGATGTTCTGGCAGATCACCATGCCCAGCATCAGGCCGGCGCTGATCGTGGTGGTGGTCACCCTGTCGATCGCCACCCTGAAGGTCTTCGACATCGTCCGGACCGCCACCAACGGCAACTACGACACCAGCGTGATCGCCAACGAGATGTACAACCAGGCTTTCCGGTACGGCGAGAACGGGCAGGGCTCCGCCCTCGCGGTCTTCCTCTTCATCCTGGTCATCCCGATCGTGATCTACCAGATCCGCAACCTGCGTCAGCAGCGGGAGGGCTGAGATGACCACCGCCACGCCCACCGTCGGAGCCGGCGCCCAGGCCGCCGGGAAGCCCACCACCGCGGCCGGCCGGGTCCGCAACCGGCTGAACAGCCGCACCGCCACCCTGGTCTCGATCGTGATCGCGCTGCTCTGGACGATCCCGACCTTCGGCCTGTTCGTCTCCTCGTTCCGCCCCGAGGCCGACATCAAGTCCACCGGCTGGTGGACGGTCTTCACCAGCCCCGAGTTCACCCTGGAGAACTACCAGGACGTGCTCTTCGGGTCCTCATCGTCGTCGGGGCAGTTGGCCAGCTACTTCATCAACTCGCTGGCCATCACCATCCCGTCGGTGCTGTTCCCGCTTGCCTTCGCCTCGCTCGCCGCGTACGCGCTGGCCTGGATCAACTTCCGGGGCCGGGACTGGCTCTACATCGCGATCTTCGCGATGCAGATCGTGCCGTTGCAGATGGCCCTGGTGCCGCTGCTGAAGTTCTTCTCCACCGGGGTCACCGTGGGCGGCGTGCAGCTGATGCCGGCCTGGGACCTGGTGGACGAGCAGAAGTTCGCCCAGGTGTGGTTCGCGCACACCTGTTTCGCCCTGCCCTTCGCGGTGTTCCTGCTGCACAACTTCGTCTCCCAGCTCCCCCGGGACCTGATGGAGGCGGCCCGGGTCGACGGGGCCACCCACCCCAAGATCTTCCGGACCATCGTGCTGCCGCTGATCACCCCGGCACTGGCAGCGTTCGGCATCTTCCAGTTCCTCTGGGTCTGGAACGACCTGCTGGTCGCGCTGATCTTCGCCGGGGGCGGCAACGAGACCGCCCCGCTCACCGTCCGGCTGGCCGAGATGGCCGGTACCCGGGGCAACGAGTGGCAGCGGCTCACGGCCGGCGCGTTCGTGTCGATCGTCGTACCGCTGGTCGTGTTCCTGTCGTTGCAGCGCTTCTTCGTGCGCGGCCTGCTCGCCGGCAGCGTCAAGGGTTGACGGCCCTCCCGCCGCCGCCCGGCAGCACCGGGTGGCGGCGGGAGGTCGGCACGGAGCGGGGGAACGACAGCGTGACGAGGATCGACGACGTGGCCCGGCTGGCCGGGGTCTCCACCGCCACCGTCTCCCGGGCGTTACGCGGCCTGCCGACGGTGTCGGCCGCCACGCGCCGCCGGGTGCTCGCCGCCGCCGAACAGCTCCAGTACGCGGTCTCGCCGAGCGCCTCCCGGCTGGCCGGCGGCCGGACCGGCACGGTCGCCGTGGTGGTGCCCCGGATCACCCGCTGGTTTTTCAGCACCGTCGTGGAGGCGGTCGAGGAGTTCCTCCACCAGGCCGGCTACGACCTGCTGCTCTACAACCTCGGCGGGCGCGAGCAGGTGCGCCAACGGGTGCTGCGCACCGCCAACCTGCACAAGCGGGTCGACGCGATCATGCTGGTCGCCACCCCGCTGCGACCGGCCGACCTGACCGCCCTGGCCGAGCTGGACCTGCCCGGCATCACCATCAGCTCCGGCAGCACGGTGCCCGGCTGGCCCTGCGTCCGGATCGACGACGTGGCGGCGGCCCGGACGGCCACCCGGCACCTGCTCGACCTCGGCCACCGGCGGATCGCCCACATCTCCGGCGACCCGACCGACGAACTCGCGTTCACCACCCACACCGACCGTCGCCGGGGCTACCAGGAGGCGCTGCGCCACGCCGGCCTGCGCCCCGACCCCAGCCTGGACATGGAGTCGCAGTTCACCATCGCCGGGGGCAACCAGGCGACCACCGAGCTGTTGGCCCGGGGCGAACCGCCGACGGCGATCTTCGCGGCCTGTGACGAGATCGCGATGGGCGCGCTGACCGCGCTGCGCGACGCCGGGCTGCGGGTTCCGCAGGACGTCAGCGTGATCGGCGTGGACGACCACGACCTGTCCGGCGTGCTCGGGTTGAGCACCATCGCCCAGCCCGCCGCCGAGCAGGGCCGGCTGGCCGCCCGGCTGCTGCTCGACCCGCTGGTCGCCGGCACCGTCGAGCCGTACGCCGGCCGGGTGCCGAGCCCCCGCGGAGCCGGTGCCGACGGCACCACGACGAGCCCGCCGGTGATCCTGCCCACTCGCCTGGTGGTACGGGAATCGACCGCGCCGCCCCGGGCACACTGAACGGATTCGACCGCGCGGTCCGGCAGGACGCGGCCGGCTCGACACGACACCCGGCTCGACACAGGGAGAAGGCTCTGAACACCGACGCGAGGCAGCAGGACCAGTCCGTGGGCGTGGCCCCCGGATGGTGGACCGAGGCCGTCATCTACCAGATCTACCCGCGTTCCTTCGCCGACTCCGACGGCGACGGCATCGGTGACCTGCCCGGCATCACCGCCCGGTTGGGACACCTGGCCGAGCTGGGCGTCGACGCCGTCTGGCTGTCGCCGTTCTACCCGTCGCCGCAGGCCGACGCCGGGTACGACGTCGCCGACTACCGTGACGTCGACCCGCTGTTCGGGAGCCTGGCGGACGCCGACACGCTGATCGCCGAGGCCCGCGCCAAGGGGTTGAAGGTCATCGTCGATCTGGTGCCCAACCACACCTCGTCGGCGCACCGGTGGTTCCAGGCGGCCGTCGCCGCCGCCCCCGGCAGCCCGGAACGGAACCGGTACGTCTTCCGCGACGGCCTCGGCCCGGACGGGGCGCAACCGCCGAACGACTGGCAGAGCGTCTTCGGCGGTCCCGCCTGGACCCGGCTCGTCGAGCCCGACGGCCGGCCCGGCCAGTGGTACCTGCACCTGTTCGACACCGCCCAGCCCGATCTCAACTGGGACAACCCGGAGATCCGCGCCGAGTTCCTCGACGTGCTCCGGTTCTGGCTGGACCGGGGCGTCGACGGCTTCCGGGTGGACGTGGCGCACGGCCTGATCAAGCAGGCCGACCTGGCCAACTGGGAGGAGCCGCAGGAGATCCTCTCCGGTAACGAGGCGGACAAGCCCCGCCCGCCCATGTGGGACCAGGACGGCGTGCACGAGATCTACCGGGACTGGCGGCGGGTGCTGGACTCCTACGACGGCGAGCGGATCCTGGTCGCCGAGGCGTGGGTGGAGCCGGCCGAACGGATCGCCCGCTACGTCCGCCCCGACGAGATGCACCAGGCGTTCAACTTCGAGTACCTGCTCGCCGCCTGGACCGCCCCCGCCCAGTACGCGGTGATCACCCGCTCGCTGGAGGCCACCGACGCCGTCGGCGCCCCCACCACCTGGGTGCTCTCCAACCACGACGTCATCCGGCACGCCTCCCGGATGGGCCTGTCGGCCAAGGGCGGCCGACCCAACGGCATCGGCATCGGCGACCCGCAGCCGGACGCCGCGCTGGGCCTGCGCCGGGCCAGGGCGGCCACCCTGCTGATGCTGGCCCTGCCCGGCTCGGCCTACCTCTACCAGGGCGAGGAGCTGGGGCTCCCGGAGCACACCACGCTGCCCGACGAGGCCCGGCAGGACCCGACCTGGGAACGCAGCGGTCACACCCAGCGCGGCCGGGACGGCTGCCGGGTGCCGATCCCGTGGGAGGCCGACGCCCCGTCGTACGGCTTCGGCCCGACCGACGCGAGCTGGCTGCCGCAGCCGTCGCTGTGGGCCGAGTACGCGCTGGACCGGCAGCAGGGGGTGGCCGGCTCGACCTACGAGACGTACCGCACCGCGTTGCGGCTGCGCCGCGAGCACGGCCTCGGCCGGGGCACCCTGGGGTGGCTCTCCTCCGGCGACGAGGTGTTGAGCTTCCGCAACGGCGGGCTGACCGTGCTGACCAACTTCGGCGCCGCCGCGGTGCCGCCGCCGGCCGGGGAGCTGCTGCACAGCAGCGCGCCGCTGGACGCCGACGGCCGGGTTCCCACCGACGTGACCGTCTGGGTCCGCCACTGACCGACGCCCGGCCCCCGGGCCCGGCCCTGGACGACGACGCCCGGCCGGGTCCGGGGGTCGGGGGCCGGCCCGGGGGGTCGGCGGGCACAGCGGTGGTCGGGTGCCCAGCGGTGGTCGGGCGGCTCAGTGGTGGTCGGGCGGCTCAGTGGTGGTCGGCGCGGCGGTGCAGCAGGTCGCGTACCGCCGCGATGTCGTGCGGCGAGGTGCGGGAGGCCAGCCAGTACATCAGCCCGGTGGGAATGAAGAAGAGCTGGAACGCGGCCAGCCCGACGGCGTAGTTGAGCGGCGGCGGGAAGGCCGCCCGCAGGCTGTGGAACACCGCCCCGACCAGGCCGTTGCCGGCCGCCCGCCCGACCCCGTTCACCAGGTTGCCCAGGCTGTACACGGTGCCCCGGTGCTCCGGCGGGTTGACGTCGGCGATCAGGGCGAACCAGTTCGGCGAGTTCGCCGAGGTCAGCGCCAACGCCACCAGGGCGGTCAGCAGGCTCAGCCCGACCGTCGGCTCGGTCACCACGCTAGCCAGCACGGCACCCACCACCGCGCCGGTGCCGCCGCCGTCGGGCACGTCGATCCGGATCGGCACGAAGAACAGCACCAGGTAGAACGGCAGCGCCGCGAGGATGCCGACCGCCGCGACCAGCGCCCGGCCCCGGGGGGTACGCCGTTGCAGCGCGTCCCCGGCCAGCCCACCGAGGATGGAGAACACCCCGCCGAGCTGGAAGAGGGTCGCGAAGACGCTGCCCACCACGACCGCCGTCGCCGCCGAGTAGCCCTGCCCCTGCGCCCGCTCGGCGAACAGCACCGGCAGCCACACCAGCGAGCCGAACGCCGCCTGCGCGGTGAGACCCTGGAGGATCAACCAGCGATTGGTCCGCCGGCCCAGGATGCGCGGCAGGTCGGCCCGGGTGATCCGGTAGTCGTACTCGACGCCGGCGTCGATCGCCCCGGCCAGCTCCGGCTCGCTCTGCCCGCGCCGGATGTCGTACGTCAGCAGGTAGGCCACCGTGGCGGCCAGGCCGACCACGGTGAGCAACAGGAACGGGCGTCGCCAGTCGGCGGCACCGAGCAGCCCCCCGGTGAGCGTGCCGGCCAGCGTGCCGACCCCCTGGGACAGTCCCCAGAAGCTCATCACCAGGCCCCGGCGACGCGGCGAGATCAGGTCGGTGACCACGGAGAAACCCACCGAGCCGACCGCGCCCAACCCGACCGCGGCGACCAGTTGCGCGGCGAGGAAGGTCGGGAACCCGGTGGCGAACGCGCTGCCGCCGGTGCCCGCCGCCCAGACCAGCGTGCCCACCATCAGCAGCGGCTTGCGGTTGGTCCGGTCGCCGACGTACGCCCAGCCCACCGCCGCGACCGCGCTGACCAGGAAGCTCACCGCCGTGACCAGGCCGAGCGTCCGCTGCGGCACCCCCAGCGCCCCGGAGATCGGCCCGTACAAGGGGGGCACCAGGCCGATCGCCACGTTGTCCAGCGAGGCGAGCACCACGAACACCACGACGCTGTAGACGCGGTGCGCCGCGTTCCCGCGCCGGGGGAACCTGCTAGCGGTCATGTCCGGCAGCCAACCAGGTAGCGGCACCGGTCCCGCGAGCGCCCCCGCCGGGCCGGCGGCACCACCCGGACGACCTCCCCGGGGAGCGGCCCACGGCGGGCGGCCCACGGCGGGCGGCCTCGGTCGCGACCGACCGCCGGGCCGGAGGCCGCGCCGCCGGGCCGGAGGCCGCGCTGCGGGGCCGCCGGTCACCGCGGTCGGTCGCGGCCGGTGACCGACCCCCGTGCGTCGGTCACCGGCCGGCGACACCGGTCCGGGCGGTCACTCCCCCGCCGCGGCCACCTCGTCGGGCTTTCCGGTCGCGGTCACCGGGTCGGCTTCCCCGCCCGCGGTCACCCGGTCGAGGATGTGGTCGCGGGCCTCGGCGTACCGCTGCCGGATGGCGGGGACGGGCTCCGCCGCGTACTCCTCGGTCTCCTGCACCGCCCAGGTGGGCGGCTGCTCCCCGCCCAGGGCGACCCAGGCGGCCTGGCGGGCCGCGCCGTCCGCGACGTACTCCCCGGGCGGGGGGACGACCACCGGACGGCCGAAGACCTGCGGTGCGATCCGGCGGACCGCGGCCGAGCGGGCCCCGCCACCGACCAGGATCACCCGCTCGACCGTGGCCCCCTGGGCGACCAGCGCGTCGAGCCCGTCGGCCAGCGCGCAGAGCATCCCCTCCACCGCCGCCCGGGCCAGGTGGGCCGGGGTGGCGGTGCGCAGGGTCAGCCCGTGCACCGAGCCGGTGGCGGTGGGGCGGTCCGGGGTCCGCTCCCCCTCCAGGTAGGGCACCATGACCAGGCCGTCCGCCCCGGGCGGGGCGGCCAGCGCCAGCGCGGACAGCTCGTCGAGGTCGACGCCGAGCAGCGTCGCCGCCGAGTCGAGCACCCGGGCCGCGTTGAGCGTGCAGACCAGCGGCAGGAACCGGCCCGTCGCGTCGGCGAAGCCGGCCACCGCGCCACCGGCGTCGGCGGCCGGGGTGTCCGCCACCGCGAAGACCGTGCCGGAGGTGCCGATCGAGACGACCACGTCGCCCGGACCGGCCCCCACGCCCAGCGCTGCGGCGGCGTTGTCCCCGGTACCGGGGCCGAGCAGGATCTCCCCGCTGCCGGGGCCGGCGGCTCCGACCGGGGCCGCCGGGCCGCCGGCCAGCACGGTCGGGTCGAGCACGCCGGCCCGCTCGGCCGGGCCGAGCACCGTGGGCACCTCGACGACCCGACCGAACGCCCGTTCCAGCAGGTCGGGTCGGTACTGTCCGGTGGCCGGGGACCAGTAGCCGGTGCCACTGGCGTCACCCCGGTCGGTGCGCAGCGCCGCCAGGCCGGGGGCGCCCGCCAACCGCCAGGTCAGCCAGTCATGCGGCAGACAGACGGCGGCGACCCGGGCGGCCCGCTCCGGCTCGTGCCGGGCCAGCCAGCGCAGCTTGGTGGCGGTGAAGCTGGCCACCGGGACCAGGCCGACCGCGTCGGCCCAGAACCGGCGGCCGGTCTCCCCGTCGCCGGCCTCGGCGATCAGCTCCCGGGCGGCGTCGGCCGACCGGGTGTCGTTCCACAGCAGCGCCGGCCGGACGACCTCGCCCGACCCGTCCAGGCAGACCATGCCGTGCTGCTGACCGGCGACCGACACGGCCACCACGTCGGCCAGCCCGCCGGCCGCCTCGACGGCGGCCAGCAGGGCATCCCACCAGGCCCGTGGGTCGACCTCGGTGCCGTCCGGGTGCGGCGCGCGGCCCTGCCGGACCAGCGCGCCGGTCTCCGCGTCCCGGATCACCACCTTGCAGGACTGGGTGGACGAGTCCACCCCGGCGACGAGCGGCATGCCGGGCCGCCTCAGCGTGCGCCGAGCAGGTGCTCGACGGCGAGCTGGTTGAGCCGGACGAAGGCGAAGCCCTTGGCGGCCGTCGCGTCCACGTCGAACTCCTCGAACGCGGACCGGTCGGCGAGCAGCCCGGCGTAGCCCTCACCCTCGCCCAGCGTGGGACTGGCCAGCTCGCCGACCTTGCTGGCGGCGAGCGCCTCGACCACCTCCGGGTCGGCTCGGAAGGCCGCCGCCCGCTCCTTGAGCAGCAGGTAGGTCGCCATGTTGGCCTCGGCCGACGCCCACACCCCGGCGATGTCCTCGGTGCGGGAGGGCTTGTAGTCGAAGTGACGCGGGCCGTCGTACGCCGGGCCGCCGTTGGGGCCGCCGTTCTCCAGCAGGTCGACCAGGGCGAACGCGTTCATCAGGTCACCGTGGCCGAAGACCAGGTCCTGGTCGTACTTGATGCCGCGCTGGCCGTTGAGGTCGAGGTGGAACAGCTTGCCCTGCCACAGCGCCTGGGCGATGCCGTGGGCGTAGTTGAGGCCGGCCATCTGCTCGTGCCCGACCTCCGGGTTGAGGCCGACCATCTCGGGGCGGGCCAGCTCGGAGATGAACGCCAGGGCGTGCCCGACGGTGGGGAGCAGGATGTCGCCGCGCGGCTCGTTCGGCTTGGGCTCGATGGCGAACCGCAGGTCGTAGCCCTGGTCGACGACGTACTGGCAGAGCACGTCGACGGCCTCGCGGTAGCGGTCCAGCGCGGCCCGGATGTCCTTGGCGACGTCGTACTCGGAGCCCTCCCGGCCGCCCCACATGACGAAGGTCTTGGCGCCCAGGTCGGCGGCGAGGTCGACGTTGCGCAGCACCTTGCGCAGCGCGTAGCGGCGGACGTCGCGGTCGTTGCTGGTGAAGCCGCCGTCCTTGAACACCGGGTGGGTGAAGAGGTTGGTGGTGACCATCGGCACGACCAGGCCGGTCTCGTCGAGGGCCTTGCGGAACCGGGCGAGCTGGGCCTCCCGGGCGGCGTTGTCGGCGCCGAACGGGATCAGGTCGTCGTCGTGGAAGGTGATGCCGTACGCGCCCAGCTCGGCGAGCCGGTGCACGGCCTCGACGGCGTCCAGCTCGGGGCGGGTGGCGTCGCCGAACGGGTCACGGGCCTGCCAGCCCACCGTCCAGAGCCCGAAGGAGAACTTGTCGGCGGGGGTGGGACGGGGTGCCATGGCAGACCTCCGGTGATGATGGTGGCGGTGGTGTGGTGCCGCAATTTGTTCAGTGGTTGAATTAAATGGCCGGGCTGTGGCACTGTCAAGGGGTGACCGAGACCCGGACCGTCGGCGCGGTCCGCCAGGGAAGCCTGCGCGAACTCAACCTCGCCGTGGTGCTGCGGCGGATCGCCAACACCGCCCGGCCTCCGTCGCGGGCCGAGATCGCCGCCGACACCGGGCTGACCCGGGCCACCGTGTCGGCCGTCGTCGACGACCTGATCGCCGGCCGGCTGGTCACCGAGGCCGACCCCGCGCCCCGCACCGGCGCCGGCCGACCCGCCCGCGGGCTGCTGCTCGGCGACACCGGCCCGGCCGGGCTCGGTCTGGAGGTCAACGTCGACTACCTGGCCGCCTGCGTGGTCGACCTCACCGGCGCGGTCCGGCACCACGAGGTACGTCGGCTCGACCTGCGCCCCCTGTCCCCCGCCGACGCGCTCACCGCCCTGGTCGCCCTGGCCCGACGGGCGCGCGACGCCGCCGACGCCGCCGGGCTCGGGCTGGCCGGGGCGGCCCTGGCCGTGCCGGGGCTGGTCGACTCCCGGGGACTGGTCCGGCTCGCCCCCAACCTCGGCTGGCGGGACGTGGACGTGCCGGCCCTGCTCGCCGGTCACCCCGCCCTCACCGGCCCGGTCGACGGGGTGCCGCCACTGGTGGTGGAGAACGAGGCGAACCTCGCCGCGCTGGGCGAACTGCACGCCCGCCCCGGCGGTCCGGAGAGTTTCCTGCACGTCTCCGGCGAGATCGGCATCGGGGCCGGGATCGTCCTCGACGGTGCGCTGTTCCGGGGCGCCCGCGGCTGGAGCGGCGAGCTGGGCCACGTACCGGTGGACCCGGGTGGTCCCACCTGCCGCTGCGGTGCCCGGGGCTGCCTGGAGACGTACGCCGGGCAGGAGGCCGTGTTGGCGGCGGCCGGGCTGGCCGGCGCGGACCTGCCCGCCGACACCGCCGCCCACCGGCTGGCCGACCTGGCCGGCACCGGCGATCCCGCCGCGCTCGCCGCGTTGCGGTCCGCCGGCACCGCCCTGGGGGTCGCCGTCTCCGGCGTGGTGAACCTGCTCGACCTGGACACCGTCGTGCTCGGCGGCGGATACGCGACCCTCGCGCCCTGGCTGTGCCCGCCGGTGCTGGCCGAACTCGACGACCGGGTGCTCACCAGCGGCTGGTCCCCGGTGACGGTCCGCCCGGCGGCGCTCGGTGCCGAGTCCGCCGCCGTCGGCGGGGCCGGTTCGGTGGTCCGTCGGATCATCGCCCGCCCGTCCGGGTGGCTGTCCCGCCCCGGGTGAGACCACCGGGTGCTGGGCGATCGTCGCCCCGCCTCGGTACGCTTTCCCCTCGGCAACGATTTTCCACCGAGGAGAGCACTTCCAGCATGCGCACAGGTCGACAGGCCGACGCGCCCGGCCACCGACGGTGACGGCGACCCACCGGGACGGGTCCGCCGACCCGGTGAGCGCAGGTGCCCGGGCGGCGCGCACGCCGGCCGACCCCCGGGCGGGCCAGCCGGCACCGACCGACCCGCAGCTCGCCCGGGAGTTGCTCGACGGCCTCGCCGAGGCGGTGCTCACCACCGACCACGCCGGCCGGGTCACCCTGACCAACGCGATGGCCGCACGGCTGCTCCCGGAGCTGTCCCCCGGCACCGACCTGGCCGGCAGTGCCGTGCCGGCGCTCGCCCGAGCGGTCGCGCAGGGCGCCCGGACGTTCGACGCCGAGCACCACGGTCGGCGGTTACGGGGCACCTGCCGCCCGCTGGCCGCCGGTGGCTACGCCTGGTACCTGCGGGACGTCACCGACGACCAGGCCCGCGCCGACGCGCTGCTCGCCGAACGTCACCGCACCGCCTTCCTGGCCCGCGCCGGCAGCCGGCTCGGCCTCTCCCTCCACCGGGAACAGACGCTGCGGGCCGCGGTCACCCTGCCGGTGCCCTACCTGGCGGACGCCGCGCTGGTCGTGCACCGCCCTCCGCACCCGGGCGGGGATCCGCCGAGCTGGCTCCGGTACGCCGACGGCGAACCCGGCCCGGTCGAGGTGCCCGGCGGCGCGGAGCTGGCCGGTGCGGTCCCCCGGCTCGGCGAGGCGCTCGGGGGCGGGGCCACCGGTGGCCCCTGGCTCGACACCGACCCGGCGGCGCTGGCCACCGTGCTACCGACGGCCTTCGGCCGCCCCGGCGCCGTGCTCGTCGCCCCGATGCCCAGCGCCGGCGGGCCGGCCGGCGCGTTGCTCCTGGTCCGGCGGGCGGACCGGGCCGGCTTCGACCAGCGCGACATCGGCCTGGTCAGGGAGTTCACCGCCCGCGCCGGGTCCGCGATCGCCGCCGCCGAGCTCTACGGCGAGCAGGCGCACCTGGCCAGGGTGCTCCAGCACAGCCTGCTGCCGCCGCGGCTGCCCCGGGTGCCGGGGGCCACCCTCGCCGGCGGTTACCGGGCCGCCGGGGACACCCTGCGGATCGGCGGCGACTTCTACGAGGTCTTCCCCACCGCCACCGGCGCGCTGTTCGCCCTCGGGGACGTCTGCGGCAAGGGGGTCGGCGCGGCCGTGCTCACCGGGCGGGTCCGCCAGTCGTTGCAGACCCTGCGGCTGGTCGAGCAGCGCCCCCGGGAACTCGTCGAACTGCTCAACCGGGCGCTGTTCGACTCCCCCGACACCGCCCGGCGCGGGCAGTTCACCACCCTGCTGCTGGGCACCACCGAGCCGGAACCCGGTGGTGGGGTGCTGGTCCGCGTCGCCGGTGGCGGGCACCCGTCCCCGCTGGTGGTGCGCGCCGACGGGAGCGTCGTCGAGGTCCGGGTGGGCGGGATGCCGATCGGGGCGTTCGCCTGGGCGACCTTCGCCCAGACCGAGGTCCGGCTGGCCCCGGGGGAGCTGCTGCTGGCGTACACCGACGGGGTGACCGAGGCGCGCGGCGGCACGGCGGCGGTCGAGATGTTCGGCGAGCGCCGGTTGCGCCGGGCGCTCGGCACGCTGTCCGGGCTGCCGCCCACCACCGTGGTCGACCGGCTGTTGCGCCTGGTCGACGAGTGGCTGGGCGGAGAGAGCCACGACGACATCGCGATGCTGGCCATCTGCGCGGCCGACGGTGCCTGACCGGTTCCGCCGGGGTCAGGCCGAGCGGACCGTCGACGGGCCGTCCGGGGACCTGCGGGGTCGGACCGGCGGGGGTGCCGCCGACCGGAACCCGGCCACCGGGCCGGTGGCCCGCTGCCGGGCCCGCGCCGCCCGGTCGAACTCCACCAGCCCGTGCAGCAACGCCTGCCGCCCCTCGCCGCTCATCTCGGCCAGCACGTCGGCGAGCCGCTGCCGGCGGTCCCGGCGCAGCTCGGCGAGGAGGCGGACCGCCTCCGGGGTCAGGTGCAGGGCGATCTCCCGCCGGTCCACCCGACCCGGTTCCCGCTCCAGCATGCCGGCGGCGACCAACCGGTCGCAGAGCCGGCTCGCCGACGAGAGCAGCATGTCCAGCAGGGTGGCGAGCCGGCGCAGGTTGATCCCGTCGTGCCGTTCGACGACCATGACGGCGCGCAACTGCGCGCTGGACAACCGGCTGGTGGTGCCCTCCCGGGCCGCCTCCCAGACGGACAGCAGGGCTCCCGTCGCGGCGTCCAGCTCGGCGACCATACTCACGTCTGGTCCGTGCGGACCGTTCACTTCGGCCATGGTGAGCTTGAGACTACCCCCCTTACCAGGGGATCTACGCTGTCAGGAGGCGTGATGACCAGCGGAGGCGAGGCCCAGGCCCGAAGGGCGCTGACCGAGGCGCCGGCGGACCTGTTGCTGGACCGGCTCGCCGACCAGCTGGCCCGGTCCCACCGGATCACCGGGGTGGAGCTGTTCCAGGTCGACTACCGGCTGTCGGTGCTGCTGCCGCTCGGGGACGGCGAGCCGCTGACCGCACCCGGGCACCCGGGCTGGCGCTGCTTCGACCACCAGCAGCCGGTGCTCACCGACGGCACCGGCTGGTTCCCGGTCGGGATGCGGGGCGAACGGCGCGGAGTGCTGCGGTTGAGCCCGGTGCCCGACGACCGGACGACCGTCGGGGAGTTGACCCGCATCGCCACCGCCCTGGGGCACGAGTTGGCCGCCGTCACCGCCGGCACCGACGTCTACCGCGCCTCCCGCCGGGCCCGCCGGCTCACCCTCGCCGCCGAGATGCAGTGGGAGCTGCTGCCGGGGCGGAGTCGGGACCGGCCCTCGTTCCGCCTCGCCGGCCAGCTCGAACCGGCGTACGCGGTGCGCGGGGACAGCTTCGACTGGTCCGACGACGGGGACCGGTTGTGGCTGTCGACCATCAACGGCACGGGTGAGGGGGTGGCCGCCTCGATGCTCACCGCGCTGGCCACCCACGCACTGCGCAACGCGCGCCGGGGCGGGCTCGACCTGGCCGACCAGGTCGCCCTGGCCGACCAGGCGATCTACGCCCTGCACCGGGGCGAGCAGCACCTGTCCGCCCTGGTGATGGAGCTGGACCTGGCGTCCGGCGGGTTGACGGTGGTGGACGCCGGCTCGCCCCGGCTGGTGCTGCTGCGCGGCGGCGAGGTCAGCGAGCAGACGCTGGACAAGCAGTTCCCGCTGGGGATGTTCGAGGACACCGACTACCGGTCCCAGCGCTTCGACCTGCGCCGCGACGACCGGCTCTTCGTGCTCAGCGACGGTGTGATCGACGCGACCGACCAGCACGTCCGCTACGGGGAGACGGCGCTGGACCGGTTCCTGCGGCGGACCGGCCCGATGACGCCGTTGGACGCGGTCCGCTCGCTCATCGGCGACCTGCGCGCCTTCGTCGCCGGTGACCTGATCGACGACGCGGTGGTGGTCTGCCTGGACTGGACCGGCCCGCAGCCGTGAACCGGGCGGGGCGGGGCAGTGCACCGGGCGGGCCGTGAACCGGGCGGGGCCGTCGACCCGGCCGGGCCGGGACCGACGCCGGGCGGCGGGGGCGGGGGTCAGTAGGCCCCGCGGCCCCGCAGCACCGCGCCGAAGGTCTTCCACAGGATGGTCAGGTCGGCGGCGAGCGACCAGTTCTCCACGTAGTAGAGATCCAGCCGGATGCCGTCCTCCCAGCTCAGGTCGGACCGGCCGCTGACCTGCCAGAGGCCGGTCATGCCGGGCTTGACCAGCAACCGGCGGGCCACGTCGCCGTCGTAGCGGGCCACCTCGGACGGCAGCGGCGGGCGGGGGCCGACCAGGCTCATCTGGCCGAGCAGCACGTTGACCAGCTGGGGCAGCTCGTCGACCGACCACTTGCGCAGCAGCCGACCGATCCGGGTGACCCGCGGATCGTCGCGCATCTTGAACATCAGCCCGTTGGTCTCGTTGCGGGCGACCAGCTCGGCGAGGAGGGCGTCGGCGTTGACCACCATGGTGCGGAACTTCAGCACCCCGAACTCCCGGCCGCCCTGCCCGACCCGGGTCTGCCGGAACAGCACCGGCCCCCGGCTGTCCAGCTTGACGGCCAGCGCGATCACCGCCACCAGCGGCAGCAGCAGCGCCAGCGCCAGCGCGGCGGCGGACCGGTCGACGAACTCCTTGACCACCTTGCGGGCACCCCGGAACTCGGGCGCCTCGACGTGGATCAGCGGCAGACCGGCCACCGGCCGGGTGTGGATCCGGGGACCGGCCACGTCGGTGAGGGCCGGGGCGACGACCAGGTCGATCCCGGTGCCCTCCAGCTGCCAGCCCAACCGGCGCAGCCGGGTCGCGGTCAGCTCGCCGGACGCGGTGACCGCCACGGTGTCCGCGCCGATCGCGCAGGCCGCCTCCGGGATGCCCCGCAGGGAGCCCACCACCGGCACGTCGCTGAGCCGCTGCGGTACCGGGGCGAGCAGGGCGTCGGGAATGCACGCGCCGACCACGTGGTAGCCGGCGTACGGCTCCCGCCGCAGGGTGTGCACCAGCTCGAGCACGTGTGCGGTGTCCCCCACCACCAGGACCCGGCGGGACCAACCGTCACCCCGGCAGCGTGCCCGGTGCAGTGCCTTGCGGGCCGCGAACCGGGTGGCCACCAGGCCCACCGTGCCGACGGCGAAGGAGATGCCGAGGAAGCCCCGGGAGACCCCGACGTCGAAGATGTAGCCGGCGATCGCCACCCCGCCGGCGAGGCGCAGACTGGCCCCGCTGACCCGCCGGTACTCGTCCGCGCCGTAGCCGAGCACCCGGTCGTCGTAGCAGCGCAGCGCCTTCAGCGAGATCAGCCAGACCAGCACCAGGGCCGGCGCGACCAGCACGTACGGGATCTCGGAGCCGCGCGGCACCGCGTCGCCGAACCGGGTGGCGTAGCCGGCGAGGACGGCGAACGACAGCACGGCGGTGTCCAGCACCACCAGCGTTCGTACGTAGCCCCGTTGGCTGGTCCGGGACCGGGTACCCGTCGACCGGCCACCGGGTGCCGACGACGGGGTGCGGACAGGCGTGGACAGCGTCGCCGAGGTCACCCAACCTCCCCCACATCACACTGGTCAGCTCCGAGCCGGATGCTCACCTCTGGAGGGGGCCGCCGGCCGGAACGCTCCCGACATCCTGCCCCACAATGATGCTCACCTATTGCTTCGGACACATTACTGTCAGTTTTCTTTCGCCGCCGAGGCGGAGAAATCCCACCACCGCACCAATTCTCACCGAATGCGGTGGCCCATGTGCACTGTGCGAGGGCTCAGCGGGGTGCGTTCGGACGCAACGCGATGGCCTTCAGGAAGATGTCACCGATCTTGGACGGGTCCTCGGTGACGAACGCGCCGCCGCCGGTGACGTTGGTGATCGACTGGAGTTCGGTCTTGGAGACCTCGCTACCGATGCCGATGATGACCACCTGCACCGGCCGTTCCGGGTCGTTGAGTTCCTTGAGCCGGCTGACCAGGGTGGACTGGGAGATGCCGTTCTTGTCCTCGTTCTTGCCGTCGGTGAAGAGCACCACCGAGTTCACCCGGCCGGGCTCCCAGCCGTCCCGGACGGTCTTGTAGGCCGCCAGCATGGTGTCGTACAGGCCGGTGTCGCCGCTGGACGGGCGGATTCCGGCGAGCCCCTGCTCCAGCTTGCCCCGGTTGCCGGACAGCGGGTTGATCGGCTCGATCTCCCGCCAGTCCCGCGAGCCGACCAGCTCGGTGGAGAAGGTCCACAGCCCGATCGACCAGGAGTCGTCGAACAGGTTCAGGCCCCGGCTGGCCGCCGCCACGGTCACCTGTTCCCGGCTGGCGTTGTTGGCCGACGGGACGGGGGTCTTCATCGAGCCGGAGACGTCGATGACGCAGAGCATCCGACCGGACTGGGTGGCGATCGACCAGCCGGAGACCGCACGGTCTATGGCCACCGGGTCCAGGCCACCGGCGGCGGTCCCGCCGGACGGGGGCACGGCCGTACCGCCACCGGCCGGGCTCGGTGCGCCCGGCGGGGCCTTGAAGCCGTCGCCCCAGTTGCCGTCCGGGGCGCGCAACGACTGGACGGCCAGCCGGTTCTTGAAGCCCTGCGTGGTGAGCAGTTCGAAGAGCACCTTCGCGGCCGACGACTTGGCCTGGTCGATCCCGGGCAGCACCGCGTACGGGTAGTCCAGCGGCATCGGGGACGGCTCCAGGTAGAGCGCGGCCAGCGGGATCGGCGGCTTGGTGTTGTTGTACGCGATGACGTCTTCCTCGGAGAGCGCGGCGGCACCGAGCGCGCTGGCGATGGACGTCGGGTCGTTGGAGCGCGGGAACCGGGCCAGCAGGTCCTGCCGCAGCGCCGAACGACCGGTGGCCAGCGCCCGCAGGGCGGCCGTGGTGGCCTGCTGGGCGTCGCCACCCCCGCCACTGGCGGCGGCGGTGAGGGAGAGCAGGCCGGAGAGCCCGGCGGCGTCCTGGGTCGGCTCGACGATGCCGGCCCGTATCGGCTTGTCGCTGCGTACGGCCCGCAGCATGTCGTTCCAGGTGAGCTTCTTGTCGGGCCAGCCGAACTTGGTGGTGGCCACCGGCTGCGGCACGGCCACCACGACCGGGCTGCGGGCGATCGAAGCCCCGTTACCCGGGGCGAACGCGGTGGCGCCGCCGCTCTTGAGGCGCAGCAGCCAGGTCGACGAGTCGGGGATCCAGACGTCGGGGGTGACCGCGGTGCCGCTCGCCTGCCCCACCCCGGCGAGGCTGGCCCCGTGCTTGCTGGCCACCGCGGCGGCCACCTCGACCGGCTCGGAGGCGGTGACGTTCACCTTGATGCAGGTGCCACCGACCGCCGCCCCGTCGGCCACCCACTGGGCCGCCGCCCCCTCGACCGCCGGGGCGACCTCGGGCGCGGCGGCCACGCCGAGCTGGATCTCACCGGAACAGGACGGTCCGGCCAACTGCTGGTAACCGATCCAGGATCCGCCGACCACGACGACGAGCGCGGTCGCCGCCGCGGCGGCGCCTGCTCCACGGATACTTGTTCGCATGCGATGGCGGCCAGACACGCTGACCATCTTGCGTATCTCGTTCGCTTTCTGCCATGACCGTTCGGACGAAAGTTACGCAGGAGAAACAGTTGATCACTGTTTTGACACTCTGCGTAGTCGAATCATCTCGTGACGTGGCCCGGTCCATACCGGACAGCCGCACGTCAGACGGCCGTACGTCAGGGCAGTACGCAGGTCGGGCTCGGGACGGGCACCGGCTCGCCCACCGGCGACGGCACGCCCGAGTCGGGGTCGACCCAAAACACCCGGATCATGTCAGCCCGCTCGTCGGCCACATAGAGGTGCCCGTCGGTCAGCGCGAAGTGCCGGGGCCACTCCCCGCCGGTGTCCACCTCGTGGACCAGCCGGGGCAGCTCCCCGTCGAGGGCGAAGACCGCCAGCGTGCCCACCCCCCGGTTGCCCAGGTAGAGGAACCGGCCGTCCGGCCCGACCAGGATCTCCGACGGCTGGACGTGACCGGCCCGCCCGCTCGCGTCCACCCGACCCCGCTGGTGCAGCGTCCCCTCGTCGGTCACCTGGTAGGCGGTCACCGTCGCGTCCAGCTCACCGGCGAGCCAGCAGCGCCGACCGTCCGGGTGTCGGGCCAGGTGACGGGGGCCGGTGCCGGGGATCGTCCGCACCCGGGGGTCACGCGGGACGAGCCGGCCGGTGGCGGCGTCCAGGTCGTACCGGTAGATCGAGTCGGTGCCCAGGTCGACGGCGAGCAGCGGACCACCGCCGGGGTCGGGCGACACCATGTGGCAGTGCGCCTGCTCCTGACGCTCCGGGTCCGGGCCGTGCCCCTGGTGGACCAGCAGGTCGGTGCGCTCCCCGGGCACCCCCCGGGCATCCAGCGGCAGCACGGCGACGCTGCCCCCGCCGTAGTTGGCGACGAACAGGTGCCCGCCGTCGGGGGCGACCGCCAGGTGGGCCGGCTCGGCACCCCCGGTGGACCACACCCCCAGCGGGGTCAGCCCGCCGTCGGCGTCGACGTCGAAGGCGCTGACCTGCCCCTCGGGCAGCTCGTTGACCGCGTACAGCACCGGCCGGGCCGGGTGCCGCACGAGGAAGGACGGCGCCGGGGTCACCGCGACCGTGCCGAGCGGGGTCAGCCGCCCCGACTCCGGATCCCGCCGGGCGGCGACGATGCCCTCCCCGCGTCCACCCGTGTGTGCCGTGTAACCGCCGATGTGGACGATCGTGCCCGTCACCGAACCACCCTCCGTCGATCCGCGCCGTCGACCCCCAGGCTTCCCGGAATCGCCGGCCGTCACCCCTGATTCCCGGATTTCCCCGCCCCACCGGCGGCCGGGCCGCCCGACCCCACCGCACCACAGAGCCGGGCCGGGCCGGGGCCGGGCGGGTCAGCCTACCGGCACCGGTTCGCCACGCTGCCGGGCCACGTGCTCGACCAGCGAGATCAACACCAGTTTGCCGGACTGCCGGTCCCGGGCGTCGCAGAGCACCACCGGCACCTCCGGCTCGATGTCCAGCGCCTGCCGGACCGCCTCGGCGCCGAACCGGCGGGTGTCCTCGAAGCAGTTGACGCCCACCACGAACGGAATGCCCCGCTGCTCGAAGTAGTCGATCGAGGGGAAGCAGTCGGCCAGCCGACGGGTGTCGGCCAGCACCACCGCGCCGAGCGCCCCGAAGGCCAGCTCGTCCCAGAGGAACCAGAACCGGTCCTGCCCCGGGGTGCCGAACAGGTAGACCTGGAGGTCGTCGGTGATGGTGATCCGGCCGAAGTCCATCGCCACCGTGGTGGTCGACTTCCCCTCCACCCCGGAGAGGTCGTCGGTGCCGATCCCGGCGTCGGTCAGCACCTCCTCGGTCTGCAACGGCCGGACCTCGCTGAGCGCACTCACCAGCGTCGTCTTGCCGGCGCCGAAGCCGCCGGCAATGAGGATCTTGAGGGCCAGCGGGAGCCGGCCCGCTGAGGAATCGCGATCAGAGCGCACGTAGTCCACTGACCACCGCCTTGAGGATGTCGTCGTCGGGAAGGCCGGCGGCGGCCGGCGGTTGGTGCACGGTGACCAGCCCACGGGCGATCAGGTCACCGAGGAGGACCTGGACCACCCCGAGGGCGAGGTCCAGGTCGGCGGCGAGGTCCACGACCGCCACCGGCTGCCGGGCGCACTCCACCAGCCGGCGGTGCTCCGGTTGCAGACCCGACTGCCCGTACGGGTCGACACCGGCCGCAGCCAGGACGAAGGCCACCAGGTCGAAGCCACCCACGGCGGGCCGCACCCGGCCGCCGGTGAGCGTGTACGGGCGGACGACCGGGCCGGCTGCGGCGTCCAGCCACTCGTGCTGGGAACCCGGCTGCTCAGCCCGCATCGGCGATCCCCGCCGCGGCCCTGGTCGGCGCGGTCAGGTTCTCGCCGACCCGGACGACCAGCATCGCCATCTCGTACGCCACCAGGCCGATGTCGGCGTCCGCCGCGCAGGCCACCGCCAGACAGGCGCCCTGACCGGCGGCGGTCACGAAGAGGTAGGCCTCCTCCATCTCCACCACGGTCTGCCGGACGCCCCCGGCGGCGAGCTGCCGGCTGGCCCCCTTGGCCAGACTGGAGAAACCCGAGGCCAGCGCACAGAGGTGTTCGGCGTCGGCGCGTTCCAGTCCGGCGGACGCGCCGAGCAACAGGCCGTCGGCGGAGAGGACCACCGCCTGCCGGGCCGCCGGCACCCGGTCCACCAGTTCGTCGAGCAACCAGCCGAGGTCGGCGTTCTGCCGTGTCGTGTGCACCACTAGGCGTCCCTCTCAGTCGCGGTCGAATCGGGCGTCGCCGCCGGGCCGGCAGGCGACGGGGATGCTCCAGCGTCGCCGGAAGGCGACGGGGATGCTCCAGCGTCGCCGGAAGGCGACGGGGATGCTCCGGCACCGCCGGGGCGCCCCGGGCCGTCGCCGACGGCCGGGCCGGGCCGGGCCGTCGACACCGGGTGGACGCCGCTGCTGTCCAGACGTCCCCGGGCGGTGCCGGCCTGGAGGGCCGACATCTGCCGCCGCACCTCCTCGGGCGAGCGGGCGGTGGGCGCGTCGTGCCCCGTCGGGGTACGCGGCCGGGCCGCCGGGCCGCGTCGCCGGACCCGCCGGGGCAGGCTGTCACCGTCGACGGCGGCCTCCACCGACGAGGTACGGGCCGGGGCGAACGGCAGCACGGTCTGCTCCGACCGCTCCGGGACGGTCCGGGGCGGCCGGGGCAGGGTGGTCAACCGGGACACCGACGTCGCCGGTCGGTCCCGGGCCGGCGGGGAGATCTCCGGTTCATCGGTGATCAGGTCGGCCGGGAGGCGCACCAGCGCGGTGAGCCCGACCGGTGTCCCGGCGCGCAGGGTGACCCCGACCTCGTGCCGGGCAGCCAGCCGGGACACCACGAACAGGCCGAGCCGGGCGCTGTCGGCCGGATCGAACTCCGGTGGCGTGGCCAGTCGGCGGTTGGCGTCCTCGACGGCCTGCGGGGCCATCCCGAGCCCGTGGTCGACGATCTCGACCAGGTAGCCGTCGGCCGTCGCCGTCCCGGTCACCTCGACCCGGCGTTCCGGTGGCGAGAACGCGGTGGCGTTCTCGATCAGCTCGGCGAGCAGGTGGATGACGTCGGCGACGGCCCGGCCGAGCAGCCCGGCCGGTTCGACCCGGCCGATGTCCACCCGCTCGTACGCCTCGACCTCGGAGGTGGCACCCCGCAGCACGTCCAGCAGGGCGACCGGCTGTCGCCAGCCCCGCCCCGGCGCGGCCCCGGCCAGGATCACCAGGTCCTCGGCGTGCCGGCGCAGCCGGGTGGCCAGGTGGTCGACCCGGAACAGCTCGGCCAGCTCGTCCGGATCCTCGGCGCGGCGCTCCATCCGGTCGAGCACGGCGAGCTGCCGGTGCACCAGCCCCTGGCTACGCCGGGCGAGGTTGAGGAAGACCTCGTTCAACCCCCGGCGCAGCGTCACCTCGTCGATCGCCGACCGGACCGCCACCCGGCTGACCTCGGTGAACGCCCGACTGACATCGCCGATCTCGTCCGCGCCGTGCGACAGCGGCGGGGCTTCCCGGGCCACGTCGACCCGCTCGCCCCGGCGCAACCGGGTCACCACGTCGGGCAGCCGGTGCTCGGCCAGCTCCAGCGCGGCGCCGCGTACCGCGGTCAACCGGCGGGCCAGCGTCCGGCCGACCCGGAAGGCGACCAGCACCGAGACCACGATCGCCGCCAGCCCCAGCACTCCGGCGACACCGAGCCGGGCCAGGATCGTCACGGCGACCGGCACGGAACGCTCGGCCAGCCGGTCGGCCTGGCTGAGTTCGAAGTCGCGCAGCTCCTGTTGGACGGCCTCCTGACTGGTCTGCCACTCCCGCGCGTCGACCGGCGGGGCGGCGGACGGGCCGGCGGCCAGCACCCGCTCCTGCATGGTGCGCAGCCGGACGAACGCCTCCCCCGCCACCAGCCGCTGGTAGGCGGTCCGGCCGGCCGGCGGCAGATCGGCCACGGCCGTCTCGGCGAGGAACCGCTCGTTGGCGATGGTCCGGACCACCCGCAGGTGCTCGCCCTCGGTGAACCGGCCGGTGACCAGTGCCCCGGCCAGCACCGCGTCGGTCTGGCCGAGCAGCTCGCGGGAACGGCCGATCGCGGTCAGGGCGAGCGCCTGCCGGTTCAGCTCGGCGTCGGGCAGGGCCGCGGTGGCGGCGAACGCCTGGAACGCCGAGGAGATCATGCCGCTGTACAGGCCGATCACGCCGGCCCGGTCGACCTCCCGGCGGTCGATGAAGCCCCGACCGGCCGGCAGCGCCTCCAGGGCGGCCCCGAGCGCGGTGAGCCGGGTGTCGAGCAGGTCGCCGGCCGCGTCCCGGAGCTGCTCGCTGCCCATTCTGCGGCGCAGCTCGACGATCGCCTCGTCAGTGCGTCGCCGTTGCTCGGCGAGGGTGGGCAGGGTGCCGGTGCCGGCCAGTTGGATCACCGAGGCCCGGCGCTCGCGTTGCAGCTCGGCCACCACCCGTTCGCCGGGACGGCCGAAGTCCGCCAGCAGGGTGCGGGCGGCGAGCAGGTCCAGCGCCGGCCCGAAGGTCAGCGTGGTGGCGAAGATCCAGAGCGCCAGCAGGGCGGCCACCGGGGTGACGACCAGGGCGGTCAGCTTGGCGCGGATCGGCCAGTCGCGGGTGTCCATGAATCCTCGCCTGGGCGGGTGTGTCGGCGGTGACGCCGGCACCGGCCGGGCGGGTCCGGCATCGGCGCCGGGCACCGGCGCGGCACCGTGGGCAGAATACGTAATCCTGAGGCTCAGCACTACCGTGCGTCCCCCGACGTCACCGCTGCGTCGTTGGTGCCGCGCTGACCGGTTCGCGGCGGTGGACCGGCGCGGGAACCGGCCACAGCCGGGTTGATCAGGCATCGACGCCGGCCCGTCGGCTCACGCGACGGTCACCGCCCGCCCGGTACGGCGACGGAAAAACCTGCCGGGGATTCGTCACCCGATCGCCCCGGGGACCTACGCCGTGCCCGGTTCGTCATACCTCCGGTGGGCGGACGACGGAGGAAATTCGCCGGATCGGGATTGGTGATCAGTGCGGGGAGGGAATACCGCAGGGCGAAGGAGGAGCCATGTCGCCCACGCAGATAGTCCTACTGGTTCTCGTCGTACTGGTGGTGGCGGCGCTGGTCGCCGTGGCCGTGGTGGCCAGCCGCCGACGCGCCCTGAGGTCCCGGTTCGGCCCGGAGTACGACCGGGTGGTCGCGGAGCAGGACAGCCGCGGCGCCGCCGAACGGGAGTTGCGCGAACGGGAGCGCCGCCACGCGGAGCTGGAACTCACCCCGCTCGACCCGCAGGACCGCGCCCGGTACACCGCCGCCTGGGAGGAACTCCAGGTCCGTTTCGTCGACGACCCGGCCGCGACCGTCACCGACGCCGACGAGCTGGTCAGCCGGCTGATCGCCGATCGTGGCTACCCGACCGGCGAGTTCGCCGAGCAGGCCGCCCACCTCTCCGTGGAGCACGCCCGCACCCTGACCCACTACCGGGACGCGCACGAGATCCGGCTGCGTCACGAGCGCGGCGAGGCCGGCACCGAGGACCTCCGCCAGGCCGTCGTCCACTACCGGGCGCTCTTCGCCGACCTGTTGGGCGAGGAACCGGTCGGGCACCGCCCCACGCAGCAGCCGCGCCCGGACACCCCGCAGGACGCCACCACCCGCTGAGGAGACCACCGCCATGCGCCAGGACGAGCAGCAGCTCAACAACGACCACCCGGAGGTCGTCCGGTCCACTCCGGTGGCGGTGCCGCCCCCGGACGCCGGGGACGCCACCACCGGCCGGCACGGCCGGGACCGGCACGCCGGGACGCCCGAGGACGCGCTCGACGACCGGGGCACCTTCGACGGGCCGGGGGCCGCCGACGACCCGGACGGCACCCGCCCGTACCCGCTGGACCACGCCGACCGGGACGACGCGGACACCCGGGACCGGACGAGCGACCGGGACACCGTGGCCGACCGGGATGCACTGGTCGACCGGGACACCGTGGCCGACCGCGACGGTGACCGGCGGCCGGAGTTCCACGAGCCGGCCCCGCTGCCGACCGCCTTCGGGGCGACCAGCGTGGGCGACGCGGTCGCCGCGTCGGCCCTGGCCGGCGGACCGCAGGACGAGCGGGACGCCCGGGACGAGCACACCGCGCTGCCCGGCGACGGTGCCCCGGGGCGGACCGAACCGTTCGACGACGAGCGGGCCGACCCCACCGCGGCGGACCGGATCCACGACGGGAACCGGTGGACGGCCGGCGGCAGCGCCCCGGAGGCGCTCGACCGGGACACCACCGACCGGAACCCCGTCGGCGGTGCCGCCGACGGGGTGGCGACGGCCTCCGACGGCACGGCCGCAGCGGTGGGCGCGACGGGGACCGACGGCCGCACGGCCGACACGGTGGTCGCGAAGGAAACCGACGGACGCACGGCCGACACGGTGGTCGCGACGGGGACCGACGGCGGCACGGCGGGTGCGGTGGTCGCGGCGGAGGCCGGCGGACCCGGCACCGGGAACGTACCCAGCGACGCCGCCACCCTGTTCGAGGCGGACACCGCCCAGGGCTTCCGGGACCGGTGGCGCGACGTCCAGCTCCGGTTCGTCGACGACCCCCGGGCCGCGGCCGGCGAGGCGCAGTCGCTCGTCGAGGAGGCGATCCGGTCCCTCTCGGAGGCGCTCGCCGCGCAGAAGGAGCGGCTGGGTGGCTGGCAGGGCGCCGGTGAGGCCGACACCGAGCAGCTCCGGGTGGCGGTCCGCCAGTACCGCGACTTCCTGGACCGGGTGTTGGGCCGCTGACCCGGGCCGGACCCGACGACACCGACACGCGACGCCCCGGCCGGAGCCACTCCCGGCCGGGGCGTCGTCGGATCGACGTCGAGTCGACCCGGACGGACGGCATGAAAGCCCGCACGAAGGGTAATAGCGCGCCCGGTGAGTGCCGACGACGCGGCGGAAGGGTGGCGGGCGATGGACGGTGCCGGGCTCAGACTCGACATGAACGCGCTGGACTACGGGATCCTCGCGCTCTACTTCGTCACCGTGCTGGGCGTCGGTTTCGCCGCCCGCCGGGCGATCCGCACCAGCGTCGACTTCTTCCTCTCCGGGCGGTCGCTGCCCGCCTGGGTGACCGGCCTGGCCTTCGTCTCGGCCAACCTGGGCGCCCTGGAGATCATCGGGATGGCCGCCAACGGCGCGCAGTACGGCATCATGACGGTCCACTACTACTGGATCGGCGCCGTGCCGGCGATGATCTTCCTGGGCATCGTGATGATGCCGTTCTACTACGGCTCCCGGGTCCGCAGCGTCCCGGAGTACCTACGGCTACGGTTCAACCGCCCGACCCACCTGCTGAACGCGATCAGCTTCGCGGTGGCCCAGGTGCTGATCGCCGGGGTCAACCTGTACGCGCTGGCGCTGATCATGCAGGCGCTGCTCGGTTGGCCGCTCTGGCTGGCGATCGTCGTCGGCGCGGCGATCGTGCTGGCCTACATCACCGTCGGCGGGCTCTCCGGCGCGATCTACAACGAGGTGCTCCAGTTCTTCGTCATCATCGCCGGCCTGGTGCCGATCACCGTCATCGGCCTGGTCAAGGTGGGTGGCTGGTCCGGCCTGATGGAGTCGGTCCGCGACTCCAAGCTGGGCGAGGCCGGGCTGCACGCCTGGGAGGGCACCGGCAGCACCGCGAACCCGCTCGGCGCACACTGGCTGGGCATCGTGTTCGGGCTCGGTTTCGTGCTCTCCTTCGGCTACTGGACCACCAACTTCGCCGAGGTGCAGCGGGCGCTGTCGGCCAAGAACATGAGCGCCGCCCGGCGTACGCCGATCATCGCCGCGTACCCGAAGCTGGTCATCCCGGTGGTCACCGTGATCCCCGGTCTGATCGCGCTGGTCACCGTCAAGGGGCTGGGCGCCGACTCCGGTGACCTGGTCTACAACAACGCGATCCCGCTGTTGATGCGCGACCTGCTGCCCAACGGGGTGCTCGGAATCGCGGTCACCGGCCTGGTCGCCTCGTTCATGGCCGGCATGGCCGCCAACATCAGCGGCTTCAACACCGTCTTCACGTACGACATCTGGCAGGCGTACGTCCGCAAGGACCGGTCCGACGAGTACTACATCCGGATCGGCCGGATCGCGACCGTCGCCGGCGTGGTGGTCGGCATCGGCACCGCGTTCATCGCGGCCGGGTTCAGCAACATCATGAACTACATCCAGGCGCTCTTCTCGCTGTTCAACGCCCCGCTCTTCGCGACGTTCATCATCGGCATGTTCTGGAAGCGGATGAGCGCGCTGGCCGGCTTCTGGTCGCTGCTGGCGGGCACCCTGGCCGCGCTGGCGACCTACCTGCTCTACAAGGCCGGCGTGGTGCACTTCAACTCCGACCTGGAGGAGAGTTTCTGGGGGGCGGGCATCGCGTTCGTCACGGTCGCCGTGGTGGCCGCGGTGGTCACCCCGCTGACCCGCCCCAAGCGCTCCGAGGAGCTGACGGGCCTGGTCTACGGCATGGGTGGGATCGACCTGAAGGGCGACGTGCTCGCCGGTGACCAGGTCTGGTGGCGGTCGCCGGTGCTGCTCGGCGCGATCGCGCTGGTCCTGGCCGTGCTCTTCTACATCCCGGTCTTCTGAGCCCGGTCCGTCACGAGAGGGAGGCGCAGGACATGGACCAGCACAGCGAGCGGGCGGACGACCCGCGGATCGCCGAGACCGAGGACGAGCGGAAGCGGTCCGCCGCCGCCCGGCTGTTCGACATCCGCCGGGTCATCGGTGGTCTCTTCGTCGCGTACGGGGTGATCGTCGGGCTGGTCGGCCTCTTCGACTCCGCCGCCGAGATCGACAAGGCGCAGGGCGTCCGGATCAACCTGTGGGCCGGGCTGGCGATGCTGGTCTTCGGACTGCTCATGCTGGCCTGGCAGTGGCTGCGTCCGGTGGTGCCGCCCACCACCGAGGAGGCCCGCGAGGTCTGATCCGCGCCCGGCATGGGGTCGCCCGGACGGGGTACCCGGGGCGCGGGAAGGCGTCTGGGACAGGAGGGCGGCACCATGACCGATCGTGACCCGAACCGACCGTTGGAGGAGCGCCCGGAGGTGGCCGCCGCGGTGGACGACGACTCCACCGTGCCGCGGATGACCCGTGCCGAGGGCGTCGACCCGGCGAACCCGTCGTTCGTCGAGCCGGGCGGCCGGACGTCGGCGGTCGACGCCCCGACCGGGGACCTGATCGGTGACCCGTACGCCGCCGGCACCGGGGCGACCGGGACCGGCACCGGGGCCGGCGGGGACGACATCCGCACCGGGGCCGAACAGCCCTGGGAACCGGAGGACCTGGTGATGGCACGCGGCCAGGACCTGACGCCGGCGAACCTGGAACGGGCCCGCCGTGACCTGGCCGAACTGGGCCGGGCCGCGGTGGAGCGGACGGTGCCCTGACCCTGCGGATTCGGGCTCCGCTGCGGCGCTGCCGCGCCGGGGCTCATTCGGCTCCGCTGCGGGCTTCGCGCCGGGCGGATCCGGCTCCGCTGCGGGCGTCGGGCCGGGCGGATCCGGCTCCGCTGCGGGCGTCGGGCCGGGCGGATCCGGCTCCGCTGCGGGCGTCGCGCCGAGCGAATCCGGCTTCGCTGCGGGCTTCGCGCCGGGTCCGTGCCACGGCGTGGCCCGCGCGCCATCCGTCACCCCACGGGGACGCCGGTACCACGGGTGGGCCCCCGGTCCGACCTCTCGGTCGGACCGGGGGCCCGGGTGCGCCCTACCGCGTCAGTGCCTCACTCCAGCCGCGGCGGGCAGGTTCGTCAGAGCGCCGGGTAGGCGTTCTTCATGAGCTCCTGGAACTGAGCGGAGAACCAGGCGCCGGAGATCGGCGCGTTGGGCAGGGCACCGCTCATGCTGTTGCCGTTACGGGCGTTACCGGTGTAGGTCGGGTCGCACATCCGGTCGAAGCCCTTGCCCTCGTTGTTCGGGATGAGGGAGCTGGAGCCGTCGGACTCACCCGGGGGCTTCACCCAGACGTAGGCGTCGATGCCCGGCTCGGGGTTGGCCTTCGGCCGCTCGCCGAGACCCGCGCCGGCCTGGTTGCACCAGTTGCCGGCGTGGAAGCGACGGTCGACGCGGCCACCGTTGACGTAGGTGTCGACGCTGGTCGTCGCGCCCGGACCGGTGGGCCGGGCGGTGCCGCCCCAGCCGTTACGGGAGGTGTCGATCAGCATGCCGATGTTGCTGTTGAAGCCGACCGAGACCAGCTTGTCGCGGAACGCCTGGGCGAACGACAGCTCGTCGACGTAGTAGTTCCAGTCGATCCACTTGGACTGGCGGACGGTCTGGCCGTTCACCGAGTCGGTGATCTTGATGTACGGCTCCTTCAGGGCGGAGTAGTTCGCCGTGTTGGTGATGAAGCCGTGCACGTAGTTCACGTTGCTGCCGGAGGCGACCGCGGCGGTCTTCAGGATGTCGGCGGTCGGGCCGAAGTTGGTGTCCCAGCCCAGCCAGCCGTGGTGACCGGCGTCGATGTAGTTGTAGACGTTGCCGATCGGACCCAGCTTGGACAGGGCGTAGCCGACGCCGTTGACGTACGCGCCGTTGGCCTTCACCACGTCACACTGCACGGTGCCACCGGCGTTGCCGGAGGTGTTGGTGACCAGGTTCGGCAGCGAGTCGATCTCGATGATGTTGATGATCCGCAGGCTGGCGTACTTGGCCTGGCTCTGGATCGCGGCGATCGGGTCGATGTACTCCGCCTTGTAGCGCGGCAGTTCGTCGGCGGCCAGCTCACCGTTGGAGGCGAGCGCCGAGCAGTCCCGGCCGGGCAGGTTGTAGATCACGAACTGGATGTAGCCGGCACCCTGGGCGAGGGCGGCGTCCAGGTGGTCCTTGACGCCCATCGCGCCGTTGGAGCTGCTGTCCGGGGTGCCGTTGATCGCGGCGATCCGGTCCAGCCAGACGGCGGTCGGGTTGTTGGAGACCCGGCTGCCACCGGCCTCGGCGTCCGCCTTGGCCTTCCACTCCGGGTTCACGTAGCCCTTGACCCCGGCGTAGGGGTTGTCCACCTTCTGCCCCGGCGGAGGCGTGGTGGGCGGAGGCGTGGTCGGCGGAGGCGTCGTGGGCGGCGGGGTGGTGGGCGGCGGCGTGGTCGTCGGCGGAGGCGTGGTGGGCGGCGGCGTGGTGGGCGTGACGCCACCGCAGACCACCCCGTTCAGGGTGAACGAGGTCGGCTTGGGGTTGCTGCCGCTCCACGAGCCGTTGAAGCCGAGGGTGGTGCTGCCGCCGCGACCCAGCGAGCCGTTGTAGGACTCGTTGGTGGCGGTCACGTTCTGGCCGCTCTGCGACCACTTGGCCGACCAGCCCTGGGTCACCCGCTGGCTGCTGTTGGGGAAGGTGAAGCCGAGGGTCCAGTTGCTGATCGGGTCACCCACGTTGCGGATGGTGACGTTCGCGGTGAAGCCGCCGGACCAGTCGTTGGTGGTGTAGTCGATGCTGCACTGGGTGGCGGCCTGCGCCGCGGTGACCGGGATGGTCACCAGCCCGCCCGCGACCAGCACGCTCGCCCCGGTGAGGGCGAACGCCCGGCGTCGGGCGGACATACTTCTCCACAGATTCATGCCTTTTGCACTCCTTGGGCGAGACCGGCACCGCGAGGGGACCGGCAAGTGGCGCGTGAGCGTCCTGGGGTACGGACGACCCCGGCGCCAACGGGACATCTCGGGGGGGTGCCCGACCCCGGAGGGCGGGCGTGGTGGTGGCGAGCTGCACCGGCCCCGTGGGACCGGTCGGCGGCGACGTCGTCCGGTGCACCGGTTGCCCTCGACCTCTGCCGTGCGCGGTGTGGCTCCCCGAACCGCGTGTAGGGATTCTTGCATGGGAGCGCTTCCATGGCAATGGCTCGATACCTCGCGGCAACCTGCCCGCAACGCCCGGACCGGCACTCCGGCCCCGACGAGCGTATCCCCGCCCAGCTCGGCCGGCAGCACACCAACCGCGCGCCGAGGTGGCAAGTGCCGACAGAAGCCCTCTAGATCTCTTAAGCCCCGCATCATCGCTAAAGCCGAAAACACGAATCTTTCCCCGAATAAGTCGTGAAACCGTCTAACGTCGGTCATAGCTCGACTGTCGTCGGGCTCAGGACAACAGGGGATGGAGTGACGCAGGTCATGGCTAACAAGATGCTCGGGAAGGTCGTCGCGGGTGCCGCTCTCGGTGGCGCGTCCCTTCTGGTATTCACGCCGGGGATCGCGTTCGCGGACGGTCACCACGACGGCGAGAGCCGGGACGGCAAGGTCTTCGCCAAGCCGCACGTCGTCAAGCCCGGCGAAGAGGTCAAGCTCATCGAGATCTGCCCCCAGGCGCAGGAACACGCCTTCGCCTGGTCCAAGGTCACCGGCAAGGTCAAGCTCAAGCCGGCCGAGGGCCGGGGTGAGGACCACGGTGACTGGAAGGACGACGAGGGCAGAGGCGAGGACCACGGCAAGGGCGAAGAGGGCAAGGGCGAGGACCACGGCAAGGGTCCTGACGGCAAGGGCCCCGACGACAACGGCCCCAAGCCGCAGCCGCCGGCCGAGGGTGGACAGCCGCCGGCCGACGGCGGGCAGCCGCCGGCCGGTGGCCGGGGTGGTGGCTTCATGGCTGCCGACCAGGGTCCGGACCACGGCGACAAGGGCGACGAGGGCAAGGGCAAGGGCGAGGAGCACGGCAAGCCCGGTGACGAGTCCGGCGAGCACGGCAAGCCCGGCAAGCCCGGCGACGAGTCCGGCGAGCACGGCAAGCCCGGCGAAGAATCCGGCGAGCACGGCAAGCCGGGCGAAGAATCCGGTGAGCACGGCAAGCCGGGCTACGGCGAGGAGTCCGACGAGGACGACTGGCTGGGCCACGAGGGGTACGGCGAGGACGAGGAGTACGACCACGGCAAGGAGGACGGCGGCTGGGAGCACAAGAAGCACTTCGTCTACTACGGCGAGGCCGAGGTCTCCGAGGACGCCCGTCCGGGCCGCTACGAGCTGAAGGGCTCGTGCGGCGAGGGTGCACTGGTCGTCCTGCCGAGGGGGCACGTCGACGGCGGCGACGGTGGGATGACCACCACCGGTGCCGACCGGAGCATGGTCGCCGGCGGGGCGGGCATGATCGGCGCGGCTGCCCTCGGTGGCATCGTGCTGATGCGTCGGCGTCGGGCCGATGAGCTCGGCTGACCTGACGGCGACACGGGCCGGCGGCCGTCACGGGAGACCGTGGCGTGCCGCCGGCGCGGCCGTCGTCGTCCTGCTCGCCATGGCCGGTTCCGGCCTCGTCGGCGCGTCCCTGCGCACCACGCCCCCGCCGCGTCCGCCGCAGCCGGCCGCCCAGGCCGCGCCGCAGACCGCCCCGGCGGCCACCCCCGGCACGGACACCGGGCCGGTCGACGACCCGGACGCCGGCGTCCCCGCCGACGCCAGCGCGCCGGCGGGCCCCGACCCGCTGCCCCGGTCCGCCCCCACCACCATCACGATCCCGAAGATCGGGGTGAACGCGGAGATCATGCCGCTGGGTACCAACCCGGACGGCACGGTCCAGGTGCCCCCGTTGGAGCAGGCCCAGCGGGCCGGCTGGTACGAGCCCGGAACCAGCCCCGGCGAGGCCGGCAACGCGGTGATCGTCGGGCACGTCGACTCGGCGAAGCTCGGGCCGGCGGTCTTCTTCCAGCTCGGCGCGCTCCTGCCGGGCGACCTCGTCGCGGTCTCCCGGGCCGACGGCAGCACGGCCACCTTCACCGTCGACGAGGTGCGCTCCTATCCCAAGGAACAGTTCCCCACCGAGCTGGTGTACGGCCCGAACGACCGGCCCGGGCTGCGGGTGGTGACCTGCGGCGGCCAGTTCGACCAGGGCACCGCCAGCTACCGGGACAACGTGATCGTCTTCGCGACGCTGACGTCCTGACCCGTCGCGCGTCCGCCGCCGCGCGGGCGCGGCACCCCACGACAGGGCACCGACCCGCGCCCCCGGTTCGTCACCGGGGGCGCGGGTCGGCGTACGGTCAGGCCGCCGCCGACGTCCGCACCAGGGTACGGATCTGGCGCAGCAGCACCGACAGCGAGGCGAGGTCGGCCCGCGACTCGTCGAACTCCCCCATCGCCCGGTGCGCCCGGTGGATCGAGGTGGCGTTCGACTGCTCCCACTGGAGCACCCGCTCCTGCGGCGGCAGGTCACCGGCCGTGGAGTCGAGCACCTCCCCGGTGAGCGCGGCCAGCGCGGCGTACAGGTCGTAGCGCAGCGCCATCCGGGCCAGCGTCTGCCAACGGTCCTCCCGCGGCAGCAGGGAGATCTTCGACAACAGCGAGTCCACCCGGAACCGGTCGGAGAGCACGAAGTAGACCGAGGCCACCTCGCCGACGTCCCGCCCGCTGGTGCGCGCCGTCTCCACCACGTCCAGCAGACCGAAGCTGTACATCAGCCGGGTCGCCTGCTCGGCCAGCCCGGCGGGCAGCCCCCGGGCGGTCATCGTGTCGATGTGCGCCCGCAGCGACTCCCGTTCGCTGCCGTGGAACCGGTCCTGGAGGTCGGGCAGCAGCCGGGCCACCCCGTCACGGAGCCGTTCGATCTCGGCCGGCACGTCGATCGGCGAGCGCCGGTTGGTCACCAGCCAGCGCACCGCCCGGTCGAGCAGCCGCCGGGTGTCCAGGTAGACGCTGGTCTGCAACTCCGGCGAAACCCGGTTGTCCAACGCCTCGACCGCGTCCCACAGCTCCCGCAGCCCGAAGACCTCGCGGACCACCACGTACGCCCGGATCACGTCGGCCGCCGACGCGGCCGTCTCCTCGACGACCCGGAAGACGAACGAGATGCCGCCCCGGTTGATCGCCTCGTTCACCAGGACGGTGGTGACGATGTCCCGGCGCAGCCGGTGCTGCGCCATCCGGTCGGCGAACCGCTCGCGCATCGGCGTCGGGAAGTAGTCGACCAGCACCCTGGTCGTCCACTCCTCGTCCGCGAGGCCCTCGGCCAGGATCTCCCGCTCCAGCACGATCTTCACGTACGCGAGGAGCACGGCGAACTCCGGCGCGGTCAGCCCGGACTCGGTGCGTACCGCCAGTTCCTCGTCCGGGGGCAGCGCCTCCAGCGCCCGGTCGAGCTGACCGGCCCGTTCCAGCTCGCTGATCATCCGGCGGTGCACCGGCAGCAGCGAGGCGGCCTGGGCCTGCGAGTTGTTGATCGCCCGCGCCTGGTCGTAGTTGTCCCGCAGCACCAGCTCGGCGACCTCGTCGGTCATCTGGGCGAGCAGTTCGTCGCGGGCGGGGACGTCCAGCGCGCCGTCGGCGACCGCCGTGTTGAGCAGGATCTTGATGTTCACCTCGTGGTCGGAGCAGTCCACCCCGGCCGCGTTGTCGATGAAGTCGGTGTAGATCCGGCCGCCGGTGGACGCGTACTCGATCCGGCCGTGCTGGGTGCAGCCCAGGTTGCCACCCTCGCCGACGACCCGGCACCGCAGGCTCTTGCCGTCCACCCGGATCGCGTCGTTGGACTTGTCGCCCACCTCGGCGTTGGTCTGGCTGGACGCCTTCACGTACGTGCCGATGCCGCCGTTCCAGAACAGGTCCACCGGCGCGGTGAGGATCGCCTTCATCAGCTCCGCCGGGCTGAGCTGGGTGACGTCTTCGGCCAGGCCGATGGCGGCCCGCACCTGCGGGGTGACCGGGATCGACTTCGCCCCGCGCGGGAAGACGCCGCCGCCTTCGGAGATCAGCTTCGGGTCGTAGTCCTCCCAGGACGACCGGGGCAGCTCGAACAGCCGCTTCCGCTCGGCGTACGACGCGGCGGCGTCCGGATCGGGGTCGAGGAAGATGTGCCGGTGGTCGAACGCGGCCACCAACCGGATGTGCTCGGAGAGCAGCATCCCGTTGCCGAACACGTCGCCGGACATGTCGCCGACGCCGACCACGGTGAAGTCCTGGGTCTGGGTGTCGTGGCCCAGCTCCCGGAAGTGCCGCTTGACCGACTCCCAGGCACCCCGGGCGGTGATGCCCATCTTCTTGTGGTCGTAGCCGGCGGAACCACCGGAGGCGAACGCGTCGCCCAGCCAGAAGCCGTGCGCCGCCGAGATCTGGTTGGCGATGTCGGAGAACGTGGCGGTGCCCTTGTCCGCCGCGACCACCAGGTAGGGGTCGTCCGGATCGTGCCGCACCACGTCCACCGGCGCGACGATCTCCCCGGCGACGATGTTGTCGGTGACGTCGAGCATCGCGCCGACGAACTCCTGGTAGCAGGCGACCGCCTCGTCCCGGTCACCCGGCTTCTGCTTGAGCACGAAGCCGCCCTTGGCGCCCACCGGCACGATCACCGCGTTCTTCACCATCTGCGCCTTGACCAGGCCGAGCACCTCGGTCCGGAAGTCCTCCCGCCGGTCGGACCAGCGCAGCCCGCCCCGGGCCACCGGCCCGTACCGCAGGTGCACACCCTCGAACCGGGGCGAGTAGACGAAGATCTCGAACTTGGGCCGGGGCGCCGGCAGGTCCGGAATGGACTGCGGGTCCAGCTTGAACGCCACGTACGGCTTGGGTCGCCCGTCGGCGCGCTTCTGGTAGAAACTGGTCCGCAGGGTGGCCTGGATCAGCGTCAGGTAGGCGCGCAGGATCCGGTCCTGGTCGAGGCTGGCCACGGCGTCCAGCGCGCCGCCGACCGCCTCTACCAGCTCGTCGCTGCGCTCCCGACGCTGCGCGGCACCGCCGCCGTCCGGGGCGAACCGGACCTCGAACAGTTCCACCAGCAGCGCGGCGATCCGCGGGTACGCGATGAAGGTCTGCTCCATGTACTCCTGGGAGAAGACCGCCCCGGTCTGCCGCAGGTACTTCGCGTACGCCCGCAGCACCACCACCTGCCGCCAGGTCAGGCCGCCGCGCAGCACCAGCTCGTTGAAGCCGTCCACCTCGGCCTCGCCCCGCCAGGCGGCGGCGAAGGCGTTCTCCACGTGCGGGCGCACCTCGGCCAGCTCCTGGTGCCCCTCGGGCAGCCGCAGCCCGAAGTCGTACAGGAAGACCCGGCCGTCGATCCGGTCCACCTCGTACGGGTGTTCGTCGACCACCCGGACGCCCAGCGAGTGCAGCACCGGCAGCACGGCGGAGAGCATCATCGGCTCGCCGTAGCGGTAGACCTTGAACCGGACGTCCATCGCCTCGTCGACGCCGGTGTCGCGCTGCCCCGGCCGGGACGCCCACTGCTTGCGGAACAGGTGCATCTCCAGCTGGCCGGGCTCCTCCAGCAGCTCCAGCTTGGCCAGGTCCTTCATCGCCTCGTACGGCGTGTGCCCGTCCTTGTAGCCCTCCGGGAACGCGTCGGCGTACCGGGTGAACAGGTGCTTCGACTGCTCGTCACCGAGCTTGCGCTCCAGCACCAGGCGGTAGTCGTCGTCCCAGAGCCGGGTGGCGTCGGCCAACTCCTCGGCGAGCAGGTCGGCGTCGATCTCCCCGGGCGGCCGGTTCGGGTCGGTCCGCACGATGAAGTGCACCCGGGCCAGCATCGACTCGGTCACCCGGGTGGTGTAGTCCACCCCGACACCGTTCAGCTCACGCAGCAGGATGTCCTGCATGCGTAGCCGGTTCTGGGTGGTGAACCGGTCCCGGGGCAGGTAGATCAGGCAGGAGATGAACCGCCCGTACGCGTCGCGGCGCAGGAACACCCGCAGTTGCCGGCGGCCGGCCATCCGTAGCACGCCGACCACCGCGTGGTACAGGTCGTCGGTCTTGATCTGGAACAGCTCGTCGCGCGGGTAGGTCTCCAGGATCTGGAGCAGGTCCTTGCCGGAGTGGCTGCGCTGGCTCAGCCCGGAGCGGTCCAGCACCTCGGCCACCTTGCGGCGGACCACCGGCAGTTCCCGCACGCTGGTCCGGTACGCCGCGGTGGAGAACAGGCCCAGGAACCGCCGCTCGCCGACCACCTCGCCGGCCTCGTCGAAGATCTTGAACCCGATGTAGTCCAGGTAGGCCGAACGGTGCACGGTGGCCCGGGAGTTCGCCTTGGTGATGATCAGCAGCCGCTTCTCCATCACTTTCTCGTGCGCCTCCGGCGTCATCGACGACAGCGCCCGCGCCTCCGGCGAGTCCGACCGCAGGATGCCGAGGCCGGTGCCGAGCACCGCCTCCAACGCCGGGCCGCCCTGGCCACCGGAGTCGACCAGCCGGTACTCCCGGTAACCGAGGAAGGTGAAGTGGTCGTGGGCCAGCCAGCGCAGCAGCTCCACCGAGTCGGTGATGTCCTTCTCCGGCACCGGCGGGCGGTCGTCGGCCGTCCGGGCCGAGGCCAGCTCGTCGGCCAGGGCGAGCGCGCGCTGGCGCATCTTGGGCCAGTCCTCGACGGCCTCCCGCACGTCGGTGAGTACCCGCTGCAACTCGCGGCGCAACTGGTCGCGCTGGTCGGCGTCGCGGACCGGGTCGATCTCGATCCGCATCCAGCTCTCGACCAGGTCGCCGGCGATCGCGTCGTCCGGCTCCACGTCGGCGGAGACCTCGGTCAGCCGGCCCAGCGGCTCCCGCCGGACCACCACCAGCGGGTGTACCAGCAGGTGCACGTCGAGGTGGTGCGCGTTGAGCAGGGCGGTCACCGAGTCGACCAGGAACGGCATGTCGTCGGTGACGATCTCGACGACGGTGTGGTGCTGGTCGGCGTCGGGTGAGTGGATGCGCAGCTTCAGCTCGCCCGGCACCCGCTGCTGGGCCAGGTCCCGGTGCGCGCGGGCCGCGTCGAGCATCTCCTCGGCGGTGAAGCCGATCAGCTCCTCGTCCGGCGCGAACCGCCAGAACCGCCCCACCAGGGTCGCCGCGTCGTGGTCGTCACCGGCCAGCGCCACCGCCTGGGCGACCAGGCGTTCGGCGTTGGGCACCGGCTCGTCGAGTGCGGCGTCCTCCACGTCGTCGCCGAGCACTTCCACCGGAAGCCCCAGGTCGTAGAGGGTGTCGACGCTCGAACCGGTCATCCCGGTCACGCCTGTGTCGAGTCGACCGTAGCCGTCCCCGCCGGGTGGACTGTCCCCGTCGGTCACCGAATCGAAGCTGTCGTCCCGGCCGGTGTCGCTCTGCCGGAGGTCGGGTACCGGTTTGATCGCCGGACGCCGGTCCATCGGTGCCACTCCCCTCGACGACCCACCGCGTTGTGGGTCACTCTGCCGCCCCACCATAGGCCCTGCCGTTGCGTGTCTGCGTCGGCGGACCACCGGTGGGACGTCCGGTTCGGGACGCTGGCCTGGCATCCGTTGCAGATGCCCGGTCGGCCGGGTGCCGAGTACCCCGTCTCGGGATGTTCATCACACCTGCGCGTCCGCCTCTTCGCCCGCCGCCGGCCCGTCGCGATCCGCCCACCGGGCGGTCACGAAGCGACCGGATCCGGCAGCCGTCAGGTGCGCCCCGGCGGCCGGGCCGGTGGCGCGGGGCAGTGCCGGCGGCGGGCGCGTACTAGCGTGCAGGGCAGCCCGTCCTCCGGAAGGTGCAGCTCCATGTCCCTGTCGTACCCGTACCGCCGCCCCGGCACTCCCCCTCGGCGGGGGCTCGCCGCCCTGGCCGTCTGCGTGGTGGCGGCGGTCGCCCTGGTCGGCTGCTCCGGTGACGACGGGCTCGACGTCAGCGTGGACGCGTTCCTCGCGGGCTGGCGCTCCGGCGACCTCGACGAGGTGGGCTTCGTCGAGCCCACCGGGGCCAGGGTGCCCGCCGCCACCGTCACCGAAGAGATCAAGAAGCTCTCCGGTGACCTCGCCGCCACCCCGCCCACGCTGGAACGCGTGGGTGACGTCGAGGTCACCAAAAACCTGGCCACCGCCCGGGTCGACATCCGGTGGGCGCTGCCGGGCGGGGCGACCTGGGCCTACCAGCGGCCGGTCCGGTTGCGCCAGAACAGCGGCGACCAGTGGCAGGTGATCTGGGAACCCGAGGTGCTGCACGAGCAACTGGCCAAGGGCGACCGGCTGGCGCTGCGGCGGACCGCCGCGCCCCGGGCGGGTGTGCTCGACGGCGCGGGCCAGCCGATCGTGACGCCCCGGCCGGTGGTCCGGATCGGCGTGCAGCCGAGCCAGGCCGGCGATGTCAAGGCCCTGGTCGGACGGCTGGACGCGGCGTTCAAGGCGATCCGGCCGCCGATCAGCCCGCCGGTCGACCTGACCGACCTGCCGCAGCGGCTCAGCGCGGCCGACCCCGACGCCTTCGTCGAGGTGGTGACGTTGCGCGACGAGGCGTACCGGCAGATCCGGTCCCGGATCTACGACCTGCCGGGGACGACGTTCCGGGCCGAGAAGCTCGACCTGGCCCCCACCCGGGAGTTCGCCCGCGCCCTGCTCGGCACGGTCGACCAGGCGCAGGCCGACGACCTGGCCGCCCACCCCGACCGGTACGCCAAGGGTGACCTGGTCGGGCACGGTGGCCTCCAGGGCCGCTACGACGAACGGCTGCGCGGCGCTCCCGGGACGACCGTCGAGATCCGCCGGCCCGCCCCCGAGGGGGGCAGCACGGTGGTCACCGAGGCGTTCCGGCAGGAGCCGACCGCCGGTCAGCCGGTGCGCACCAGCCTCGACGTGGCCACCCAGAACGCCGCCGACGCCGCGTTGCGGGCCGAGAAGCGACGGTCGGCCGTGGTGGCGCTGCGGATCAGCGACGGCGCGGTGCTCGCCGCCGCCAACGGTCCCGGGGCGGCCGGCGAGAACCTCGCCTTCACCGCCCAGGTGCCGCCGGGCTCCACCTTCAAGACGGTCAGCGCCCTCGGCCTGCTGGACCGGGGCGCGGTGACCCCGCAGACCGTCGTCGACTGTCCGAAGACCCGCGCGGTGGACGGTCGGTCGTTCAAGAACTCCGACGACTTCGTCCTGGGCAAGGTGCCGTTCCGGACCGACTTCGCGAAGTCCTGCAACACCGCGTTCGTCGGGCTGGCCCCGCAGCTCGGCCCGGACGGGCTGGCCGTCACCGGCCGCACCCTGGGTCTGGAGGGCCGCTGGGACCTCGGCGCGGACGTCTTCACCGGCAAGGTCTCCACCGGCGGCGGCCCGACCGAGCAGGCCGCCGCGGCGATCGGCCAGGGCACCACCGTGGTCAGCCCGCTGGCCATGGCCGGGGTGACCGCCGCCGTCGCCCGGGGCCGTTGGGAGCAGCCGAAGCTGGTGCTCGACCCGGCCCCCGCCGCGCCCGCCGGGGCCGGCCCGCCGCTGAAGGCCGAATCGGTGGCGGGGCTGAAGACGATGATGCGCGAGGTGGTCACCGCCGGCACCGGCAGGACGCTGGCCGACGTGCCGGGTGACCCGGTGTACGGCAAGACCGGCACCGCCGAGTACGACAACGACCCGACGCACACCCACGCCTGGTTCGTCGGTTGGCGGGGGGACGTCGCGTTCGCCGTCTTCGTCGAGCAGGGTGGATCGAGCACGGCCAGCGCCGTCCCGATCGCCGAACGCTTCCTCCGCGCCCTGGGCTGACCCGGCGGTCAGGCCACCGGCTCCTCGGCCCGTCCCGCCCCTTCGGCCCGGCCGCCCGGCTCCCCGGCCCGGTCCTGCCCCTCGACCCGGCCCAGCTGCCCGGCCCGCCCCGACTCCCAGGCCGGGTTCGGCTCCCCGGCCAGCCCTGCGCCGCCGGCCAGCCCTTCGCTCCCGCTCGGGTCCGGCTGCGCCGGGACCAGGTCGGGGTGGGCCGCCCGGGGTGGCAGCAGCCGGGGCGCGACCGCGTCCGGCGCGACGACCGGGGCCAGCCCGGCGACGACCGTGTTGACGATCTCGGCGGCGTACGCGCCGTCCGGGTCGTAGTCGGGGTCGAAGACGGTCAGTTCGACACCGAGGCAGTGCGGGGTGTCCACCAGGCCGGCGAGCAGGATCTCCAGCTCGGCGAAGGCGATCCCGCCCGGGTCGGGGGCGTCCACCGCCGGCATCACCGCCGGGTCCAGCACGTCCACGTCGATGTGCACCCAGTAACCGGCGCAGTCGGCCAGTTGCTCGTGCGCCCACTGGGCGCTGCGGGCGGCCCCTTCGGCGCGCAGCGCCGGCACCGGTCGGGTGGTGATCCCGGCGGCCTGGAGGTCGAGGCGGTACTCGTCCTGCGCCCGGATGCCGAGCACCACCACGTCGATGTCCCGGAAGTACGGTCGGCGGCCCTCGATGGCGGCCAGGTCGGCCTGCCCGCGCCCGGTGACCAGGGCCAGGTCCTCCCCGGCCGCGGCACCGACGTACGAGGCGTTGCCGGGGTGCCGGAAGTCGGAGTGGCCGTCGACGAAGACCAGCCCGATCCGCCCGCCGACCGCCTCGCCGAGCCGGTGCATGGCCAGGGCCGAACCGAGCAGCACCGAGCAGTCACCGCCGAGGACCAGCGGGAACTCACCCCGGTCGATGATCGCGCCGATCCGGTCGGCGAGCACCGTCGAGTAGCCGGAGATCTCCCGGGCGTGGCAGACCCCGTCGCCGGGCCGCCAGTCGCCCGGGTCGTACCGGGGGGCGGTGAGGCAGCCGGCGTCCCGCGCGCCCAGCCGGGCGAGCAGGCCGTGGTCGCGCAGCGCCCCGGGAGCCTTGCCACAGCCGGGGACGGAGGTGGCGGTGGGCGGGCGCAGACCGAGATTGGTCGGCGCGTCGAGGACGGCGATTCGGCGCATCACGGGCTCCCGTCCTCGATGGTCGGCGGGCCGGCCCACCGGCCGGCCCGCTCGGGGGTGTCAGGGGTTCAGAACAGGGCGCTGGCCAGGGCACGTCGGGCGGAGGCCACGGCGGGGTCGTCCGGGCCGGCGATGCTGAACAGGGAGACCAGGTGCTGGCGGGCCCGGTCCCGGTCGTCGCCGCTGGTCCGGCGGACCAACCCGACCAGTCGCGCGTACGCCTGCTCGGCCATCCCGCTGAGCACCTCGATGTCGGCGGCGAGCAGCTGCGCGTCGACGTCGTCGGGCTTGTCCCGCGCGGCGGCGAGCGCGGCCTGCGGGTCCGCGCCCGCGACCCGCCGGGCCACCCCGACCTGGGCCAGCCCGGCCTCGGCCGCGGCGTCCGCCGGGGACTCGGCCAGGATCTTGCGGTACGCCTGCTCGGCGGCGTCCAGGTCGCCGCTCATCAACGCGTCGTCGGCCTCGTCGAGGCGCGGGTCCTCCGGCTCGGCCACGGTGACGCCGCCGGCCTTCAGCACGGCGGCGAGCCACTGGCGTAGCTGCGGCTCGGGGATCACGCCGGGGAAGGCGTCGATCGGCCGCCCGCCGACGACCGCGTAGACGGTCGGGATCGCCTGGATCTGGAACATCTGCGCGATCCGGGGGTTCTCCTGGACGTCCACCCGGGCGAGAACCCACTGGCCGGCGCCCTCGGCCGCCAACCGCTCCAGCACCGGGGCGAACTGGTCGCTGTCCGGATAGCCGGCCGCGCCGAAGAAGACCACCACCGGGGTGGTCAGCGATCGTTCGAGCACCTCGGCCTGGATGTTCGCCTCGGTCACGTCGAGCGCGGCACTGCCGGCTGTGGTGGGACCACCCGGCACCCCGGTGGGTGCGCCGGTCTGGCTCGGTGTGGCGGGACGGGAACTGGCCGGTGCGGTGCCGCGCAGCGCGCTGAGGTCGACCGCGCCGCGGGTGAAGATCGACGAGGTGATCCGTGGGTCGCTCATGGTTACCTAGTCTCGCACGAGCCCCAGCGTCCCTGGCTCAGCCACAACGCCCACAGTTGCCACTCTCACCTCCCGTTCCTCCCCCCGCCACCCCCAACCCCCCGCGCCCGCCCTCCGCCCCGTCGATCATGGAGTTGTGGTGGGCGTAGCGCCCCTTTTACGAGGATCTGCCACCACCACAACTCCATGATCGACCTGGGGTGGGGGTGGGGGTGGGGGTGGGGGTGGGTTAGAAGCGGGCGGGTTCGCGGTAGGTGCCCCATTCCGTGCGGAGGGCGTCGCAGATCTCGCCGAGGGTGGCTTCGGCGCGGACGGCGTCGAGCATGGGAGGGATCATGTTGCCGCCGGTGCGGCTGACCTCGATCATGCGCTGCACCGCCGCCGTCACCGCCGCGTCGTCCCGGGCGGCCTTGCGCTCGGCGAGCACCCGGCGCTGCTCCAGCTCCACCTCGTGCGAGATGCGCAGGATCTCCAGTTCCTTGGCGACCGTGCCGGTGTGGCAGTTGACCCCGACGATCTTCTTGTCGCCCTTCTCCAGCGCCTGCTGGTAGACGAAGGCCGACTCGGCGATATGGCCGGTGAACCAGCCGTCCTCGATACCGCGCAGGATGCCGGAGGTCATCGGGCCGATCCGGTGCGGGCCGTCGCCGCCGAGCTGCCGGATCCGGGCGAAGATCTCCTCCGCCTCGGCCTCGATGGCGTCGGTGAGCGCCTCGACGTACCAGGAGCCGCCGAGCGGGTCGGCCACGTTGGTCACCCCGATCTCCTCCATCAGCACCTGCTGGGTGCGCAGGGCGATCTCGGCGGATTCGTCGGTGGGCAGGGCCAGGGTCTCGTCCAGGGCGTTGGTGTGCAGCGAGTTGGTGCCGCCGAGCACCGCTGCGAGGGCCTCCACGGCGGTGCGTACCACGTTGTTGACCGGCTGTTGCGCGGTCAGCGACACCCCGGCGGTCTGGGTGTGGAACCGCAGCCAGAGGGCCTTCTCGCTGGTCGCGCCGTAGACGTCGCGCAGCCAGCGGGCCCAGATCCGGCGGGCGGCGCGGAACTTGGCGATCTCCTCGAAGAAATCCAGGTGCGCGTCGAAGAAGAAGCTCAGCCCGGGGGCGAAGACGTTGACGTCCAGGCCGCGCGAGAGCCCCAGCTCGACGTAGCCGAACCCGTCGGCCAGGGTGTACGCCAGCTCCTGCGCGGCGGTGGAGCCGGCCTCGCGGATGTGGTAGCCGGAGACCGACAGCGGCTTGTAGCGGGGGATCTCGGTGGCGCAGTACTCCATCAGGTCGCCGATCAGGCGCAGGTGCGGCTCCGGGTCGAACAGCCACTCCTTCTGCGCGATGTACTCCTTGAAGATGTCGGTCTGCAACGTGCCGTCCAGCCGGGACGGGTCGACGCCCTGCCGCTCGGCGGCGACCAGGTACATGCAGAAGACCGGCACCGCCGGGCCGGAGATGGTCATCGAGGTGGTGACACCGGCCAGGTCGATGCCGTCGAAGAGCACCTCCATGTCGGCGGCCGTGTCCACCGCGACCCCGCAGTGCCCGACCTCGCCGAGCGCCTGCGGGTCGTCGGAGTCGCGCCCCATCAGCGTCGGCATGTCGAACGCCACGGAGAGCCCGCCGCCGCCCGCGCCGAGGATCATCTTGTACCGCTCGTTGGTCTGCCGGGCGTTGCCGAAGCCGGCGAACTGCCGGATCGTCCAGGCCCGACCCCGGTAGCCGGTCGGATGCAACCCCCGGGTGTACGGGAACTCGCCCGGCCAGCCGATCCGTTCGAACCCCGGGTACGCGGTGCCCTCGGGTGGCCCGTACACCGGCTGCACAGTGGCCCCGGACAGGGTGGTGAAGTCCGCGTCCCGCTTGCGCGCGGCGTCGTACCGGGCCTGCCAGCGTGCCCGTCCGGCGGCGATCTCGTCGGCGTTCATCCGCGGGGCTCCTCCTCGAGTCCTCGACTGTGCCCCGAGTGTAGAACGACACCTGAACGATCGCTAAGGAAACTCGTACCGGACGGTAGCCGGTCGGCGGGAGCAGGGGCCGTCGTGGTCGGCGCGCAGCAGGCAGCGTCGGCCGGTGTCCAGCCGCAGGTCACAGAAGACCCGATGGTGTACGCCCTGCTCGTCCTCCGCCGACACGGTGGTCTCGCCGGGGTCGGCCTGGGCGAGCACCCCCGCCCAGCGGGCCAGCACCCGGGCCAGCCGGACGGCACCGGGCAGGTCCACGGCGACCACGGGCAGGTGGACGACGAACCGCTCCCGGCCGGCGGTCACCGGTACCACCCCTCGTTCACCCGCTGCCGGAACTGCGTGGACTGCCAGCGGCGCAGCGCGTCCCGAACCCGGGCGGCCTCGTGCCGGCTGTCGCCGAGCGCCTGGTAGGCGGCGGCCAGGTCGACGGCGACCCGGTCGAGGAACTCCTGCACCTCCGCCGGGTCGAGCCCACGCCGACCGAATCGGGTCCAGCGGAACTGCCACTCCCGCACCTGCCACGGCCGCAGCGGGCGGTAGGCAGCCGAGCGGTAGCAGCGCGGCCGGCGGGGGTGCCGGGTCCACCCGGGTCGACCGAGTAAACGGAGGATCAACCGCACGACGATCCACCTCTCTGTATTGGGGGTTGGGTTGTGTCGCTGGGAATTCACTGCCACAGGGGTTCGCCATCCAAAGACGCACAGTCGCAGGGATTGGGGTCGCACGGGCTGGAAGGGGTGGGTCCGCCCGCCCGCCTCGCACGGGCGGACCCACCCCGCCCCGCGACCGCAGCCCTCGTCGGCAGTACGGCGGCGGAGCAGCTCAACCAGCCAGCGAACCCGAAGGAGTGAACACCCTTCGTAACCTCACGAGCACGCGTTGCCACAAGAGAAAGTAGCAACGATTCAACGTGGCTACAATCCATCATTGCAATGAAGCCTTGTTCGAAGGCGGCAACGGGGGCATAAGGCTTGCGGGATGACCATCGATCCGCGCTCACACACGCCGGTCTACGTGCAGCTCGCCGAACTCCTTCGGGGGCAGATCGAATCCGGTGACCTGCCGGCTGGGTCGAGCGTCGGCAGCGAGACCCGGTTGAGCCAGGAGTACGGGATCGGCCGTGACGCCGTCCGGATGGCCATCGCGCTGCTGCGATCGGAGGGACTGGTCACCACCAGCCGACCCTTCGGAACACGGGTTCGCGATCTGCCACAGCGCAGGAGGGTGGAGTTGGCGGGAGGCGCGAGGGTGATCACGCGGATGCCGAGTGGTGCGGAGCGGCGCAGCATGCAGCTCGACGAGGGCGTACCGATCCTCGAAGTCCACAGCCCGCAGGGCGACGTGGAACTGCTACCGGGCGACGAGGTCGAACTGATCCGACCGAAACACGACTGAGCCGCCGGACCGAGCTGGCCCAAGCGACCGAGAGGGTGGCCGCTGCTGCGGCGACCATCCTGATCCGTCAGACGTCGTAGACCTTGAGTACCTCGTCGCCGTAGTGGTTGATGACCTTTACCGCGATCTTGCCGGAGTCGGGGCGCGGGAAGGGGCGGGAGCGGGTGGAGTAGAGCGACGCCCACGCCGACTCGTCGATGTCGTTCCGGAGCGCCTTGCGCAGTCGAGTGTAGGGATCAAGGGCATCCGGCTTGCCCTCGCTGCCGGCGAAGTAGATGTGCCGGACGAAGAACTCTTCCTCGTCATAGGCGGTGTCGCGCATCCACATGGCGATGTCGTCGGTGTCGCCGTCGCCGCGTAGCTCGCCGGTGGTGGGGTTGTAGACGTCCACTCCCCGGATGTCGACCACCAGCCCGTCCCGGGTCGAGTCGATGGCGATGTCCGGCTCACCGAACACCGTAAAGAGGTTGGCCGTGCCGGTCTTCTTGAGCAGCGTGTCGCCCATGGCGAGGTCCGCGTTCATCCGGACCATGAGGATCGGCAGCCGGCCGACCTGACGCTGCTCGGCAACCGTCGCGAAGTCCTACCTCGTTCACCTGCCGGTTCTGGGTGATGTCGTCCTGGGTGAAGACGGTCAGCTCCATCTGGCCGCCGCGCTTGCGTGGCCGGGGCACCGGAATGAAGAAGCTGGACGGACGGCGACCATCGAGCACCCGATCGGTGATGCCGTCCCGGTCAAAATCGAAGTATCGGCTGGGTGCCTCGTAGGGCGAGTTGATGATGGGGTTGTCAATCACCCGGTCGCCCACGCCGCCTCCGTCGCCCCTCGCCGAAGGAAAGAGCTTACCGGTTCGCGTAGACAGGGAATCCATCCAGGGGACTGCGACAGGGCCACCATCTGGGCTTCCCGTTCAGACCACCCAGCCGGCTAATGCACCTGAACCAATTTCAGCACCACATCGGCCATGTTGATCTCGTCGGCCGGTAGGCCGTCGACCGACATCGGGCCGGCTGAGCGACAGCTACCCGACAGGGAAGAATATTGCGACTGCGACCCTGGTGTCTGAATAATGGCCTCTCTTGCCGGGTTCGGCGGTTGCTACCTCGCCGGCATCACTCGGCCGGGCTGCCCTGGGGCAGGCCCATGTCCGACCAACTTCGCCAGACTTCAGGGAGGCTGATCTATGCATGCCATCGCCCGCACACAGAGAGTGCCTGGCCAGACCCCTGCCCAGGAAGGCTTCACCACTCAGCGTGACATAGCCGGATGGCGGTTCCCCTGGCGTAGCGCCCGTGCCACCATTGCAGCAGAGAAGGCGTTTACCCAGTGACACGACCACGTCACGCTAAGGGCGGTGCATACGAGGATCTACTGAAGGAGGCAGAGCGGGCCGGTTGGACCGTCGCAGGTGGGGGAAACAAGCACTTCAAGCTGAAGTGCCCGAATCCGTGCAAGTGCATGAAGACCATGTCGACGACGCCATCTGACCCAAACTACCTGCGGAACATGCGGGCACAGCTCCATCGAGTGACTTGTTGGGAGGACAAATGAAGATCGAGATTCGTCTCGCTGCCGAGATGACCTTCTTCTCCGACCCGGAGGGCACCGACGAGCAGTTCGAGGCGTTCCTGGACGAGGTGATGGATCAACTGGGTGCCATCGGACGTGCGGACGTCGACCTCGCCGCCAGACTGACCGAGCGGTACGCCGAGTTCGAGACGACGGTGGAGGCGGCCGACTTCAACATCGCTGGTGCCGGCTTCATGATGGACCTGCGCACCGCCCTGCATGCGGCTGGCTGCAACACGGCGGAGTGGCCACGGTTCGCGCCGAGCCAGCAGCACATCCGCGAGTTGCAACCAAGCTGACCGGACCAACGCAGCCCCCTGGCCTCCCTCGCGGAGACAGGGGGCTTCGCCGTTGCACACCCGGCCACTCAGGCGACGGATGCTCCTGAATCGCTCAAGGCTACGTCGTCGACCCGGATGTTGATCTCGTCGGCGCGGAGGCCGTACGACTCGACGGCTGCCGTGACGGCAGCCCGGACCGCGTCGGTGACCTGGGGTACCGGGTGGCCTGCAGAGATCACCAGGACCAGGTTGACCACGACCGCGCCGTTGGTGACATGCGCCGAGCAGCCCCGCCGGGCGTCGCCCACCCGGTCCAACCCAACCCTGTCGAGCACGGCGTTGAAGAACCGGGCCACGTCACCACCCAGCTCGGCCACCCCGGGGACGGACTTCGCGGCGGCCACCGCGATCTTCTCCACCACCTCGTCGGAGACCTGCGTGGTCCCGCCCGCCACCGCGTCCGCCGTCACCGACAACTCCTGCGTCGCCTCGTGATCCATCGACACCCCTGCCCCTCCCCCACCCGCACCCAATGACCCCCGAACCCTACAAGCCACCACCCCAGCCGACGATCATGGAGTTATGGTGCCGCGGATGCCTGCTTTCGCGGCTTTCTTCTGGCACCACAACTCCATGATCGCCGCGGTGGGGGCGGGGTGGGAGCGAGGATGGGCAGGGGGCGGTGGGTCAGGAGCTGATCTGGGCGAGCAACTCGTCCGCCGCCGCGTACGGGTCGAGGGTGCCCTCGGCGACCTTCGTGGCGAGCGTGCTCAGCTGCGTACCGTCGCGCAGGGAACCGATGCGGGCGCGCAGGGTGCCGAGCGCGATCGCCTCGATCTCGGCGGCGGCCCGCTTCTCGCGGCGGCGGCGCAGCTCGTCGTGCTGTTCCAGCCAGCCCCGGTGCTTGTCGATCGCGGCGGCGATGTCGTCGATCCCCTCGCCGCGCGCGGCGACCGACCGGACCACCTGCGGCCGCCACTGCCCCGGCCCGCGCTCGCCCAGCGCGATCATGCCCTGGATGTCGCGGACGGTGTTGTCCGCGCCGTCCCGGTCGGCCTTGTTGACCACGAAGACGTCGGCGATCTCCAGGATGCCGGCCTTGACCGCCTGGATCGCGTCACCCATGCCCGGGGCGAGCAGCACCAGCGTGGTGTCGGCGAGCGAGGCCACCTCCACCTCGGCCTGGCCGACCCCGACGGTCTCCACCAGCACCACGTCACAGCCGGCGCCCTCCAGCACCCGGACCGCCTGCGGGGTGGCCGCCGACAGCCCACCCAGGTGGCCCCGGCTGGACATCGACCGGATGTAGACGCCCGGGTCGGTGGCGTGGTCCTGCATCCGTACCCGGTCGCCGAGGATCGCCCCGCCGGTGAACGGGCTGGACGGGTCGATGGCCAGCACCCCGACCCGACGCCCGGTCGCCCGCAGCGCCCGGACCAGCTCGTTGGTGGTGGTCGACTTGCCGACCCCCGGGGAGCCGGTCAACCCGACCACCTGGGCCTGCCCGGCGTACGGCGCGAGCGCCGCCGCCACCTGCGGCAACACCGCGTCCCCGGACTCGACCAGGGTGATCAGCCGGGCCACCGCCCGGGGGTCACCCTCGCGTGCCCGCCGCACCAGCATCGGTACGTCCCGACTGCGGCGTACCCCGACGGCGGCCACGGTGGGGGCGTTCTCGACACTCACTGGGCCACCTTCACTCACGACTGCGGTGCTCGCCAACCCTCACTGCCAGGCTCGACGGCCGGTCAGCTCCGGGCGTCGGCCGGCACGTGGATGATCAGCGCGTCGCCCTGGCCGCCGCCACCGCAGAGCGCCGCCGCGCCGGTGCCGCCGCCGCGCCGCTGGAGTTCCAGCGCGAGGGTGAGCACCAGCCGGGCGCCGGACATGCCGATGGGGTGACCGAGCGCGATGGCCCCGCCGTTGACGTTGATCTTGTCGGTGCTGATCCCGAGGTCCCGTGCGGACTGGATGCCGACCTGGGCGAACGCCTCGTTGATCTCGATGAGGTCGAGATCCTCGATGCTCAGGCCACCCTTCTTCAGGGCGTGCTGGATGGCGTTCGACGGCTGCAAGTGCAGGGAGTTGTCGGGGCCGGCCACGTTGCCGTGCGCGCCGACCTCGGCCAGCCAGGTCAGCCCCAACTCGTTCGCCTTGGCCTTGCTCATCACCACGACGGCCGCCGCGCCGTCCGAGATCGGCGACGAGGAGCCGGCGGTGATCGTGCCGTCCTTGGCGAACGCCGGACGCAGCTTGGCCAGCGACTCGACGGTGGTTTCCGGCCGGATGCCCTCGTCCTCGGTGATCACCAGCGGCTCGCCCTTGCGCTGCGGGATGACCACCGGGGTGATCTCGTCGGCGAAGTGCCCGTTCTTCTGGGCGGCCGCGGCCCGCTGGTGGCTGGCCGCCGCGAACTCGTCCTGTTCCGTCCGGGTGATGCCGTGCCGCGCGCCGAGGCGCTCGGTGGACTCCCCCATCGAGCAGCAGTCCCAGGCGTCGCTGAGCCCGTCGTGGGCCATGTGGTCCTTGATCGTGACGTCGCCGTACTTGTAACCGGTGCGCTGGCCGAGCAGCAGGTGCGGGGCGTTGGTCATCGACTCCATGCCACCGGCCACCACGATGTCGAACTCGCCGGCCCGGATGAGCTGGTCGGCCAGGGCGATCGCGTCCAGGCCGGAGAGGCACACCTTGTTGATGGTCAGCGCGGGCACCGACATCGGGACGCCGGCCTCGACGGCCGCCTGGCGGGCCGGGATCTGCCCGGTGCCCGCCTGGAGCACCTGCCCCATGATCACGTACTGCACCTGGTCGGGGGCGACCCCGGCGCGCTCCAGGGCCGCCTTGATCGCGATCCCGCCGAGCTTCGTCGCGGGGAGATCCTTGAGGTTGCCCAGCAGCCGGCCCATCGGGGTCCGCGCGCCGCTGACGATCACCGATGCCACTGCCTGCCTCCGAGGGGGTACCGAACTGTACGCCTTAACGGCTGTTCGGCCAGACTAACCTCATGGCTGAGAACTCCCCCGTCGAGCCCGCTGCCGACTGCGTCACAGACATCGGGCTGCGCCGTATCGACCACGTCGGCGTGGCGGTCCCCGACCTGGACGCCGCGATCGACTTCTACCAGCGCACCTTCGGGATGCGCTGCATCCACGAGGAGACCAACACCGAGCAGGGCGTCCGCGAGGCGATGATGGCGGTCGGCCCGACCGCCGAGGGGGGCTGCGTGCAGCTGCTCGCCCCGCTGACGCCGGAGTCGACCATCGCCAAGTTCCTCAACCGCAACGGCCCCGGCCTGCAACAGCTCGCCTACACGGTGGCCGACATCGACGCCGCCTGCGCGACGCTGCGCGAGCGCGGTGTCCGGCTCCTCTACGACACCCCGAAGCGCGGCACCGCCAACTCCCGGGTCAACTTCGTCCACCCCAAGGCCGCCGGCGGCGTCCTCATCGAACTCGTGGAACCCGCCCCCACCCCCCACTGACCCATCCTCCCCGCCCCCACTGCCCGTCGACGTCGATCACGAGGCTGGCGTCAGGTTTCACGTTCGGACCGACGCCAACCTCGTGACCGGCCGGGTTGATCCGCCGGGAGGCGGAAAGAGGCGCGAGTGGTAGGAGGCACGGGTGCGATCGGGGGGCTGACCGACCGGCGGAGTGGTGGGGGATCGGTGGGAGTGCGGTTCGGCGGAGGTGGTGGGAAAGCAGCCGAGGTGGTGCATTCTTTCGTCGTCCCGGGGAGTCGGGGTACCGCCCGGACCTGGCAAGATCGCGCCGCGGGACGCACCGGCGGGACGATCCGGCAGACCCTGTAAAGAGGACACGAAAGCTCGGCACCGCTCTTGCGAACGACCCCGGGGGGTCTGCGAGTATGTCCCAATGCCCCAGCAGCAGTCCTCCCCTCTCGCGTTCTTCGATAACGCGAACTCGCAGCCGGACTTCACGGTCGGCCTGCGCGGATACAACACCCACCAGGTCGACGACTTCCTCGGCCGGATGACAGCCGCGCTGACCCAGTCGGAGCAGGCCCGCGCCGAGGCCGAGCAGCGGATGAACGACGCCCAGCGTCGGCTCCGCCAGGCCGAGCAGCGGCAGGCCGCGCTCGAGCAGAAGCTCACCGACACCAACAAGCAGCTCGAGGAGAACAGCCGGCCGACCCTCTCCGGTCTCGGCACCCGGGTCGAGCAGATCCTCCGGCTGGCCGAGGAGCAGGCCAACGACCACCGCAACGAGGCCAAGCGCGAGTCGGAGGGGATCCTCTCCGCCGCCCGGCTGGAGGCGCGGGAGATCACCGACAAGGCCCGCGCGGAGGCCGCCGCGATGAAGGCGACCGCCGAGCGGGAGGCCGGCACCGTCCGTACCGCCGCCGAGCGGGAGGCCGCCGAGGCCCGGGTGCAGGCCCGCCGGGAGGCGGACACGCTGCGCGCCGACGCCGACCGGGAGACCAAGCAGCTGCGTACGGTCACCGCGCACGAGGTGGCCGAGCTGAAGTCGACCGTCGAGCGTGAGGTCGCCACGCTGCGTGCCACCGCCGAGCGGGAGATCACCCAGCAGCGGGCCAAGGCGGCCCGGGAGGCCGAGGAGAAGCGCGCCGAGGCTACCAAGCTGCTGACCGACGCCCGCGACAAGCGGGACAAGGACCTCCAGGCCCTGGAGCTCCAGCTCGCCGAGCGCCGGGAGAAGGCCGAGCGCGAGGAGTCGGAGCGGCACGCCGCCCAGGTGGCGCAGACCCAGAAGCTGGTCGGCGAGGCCGAGCAGCGGGCCCGGGCCGCCCAGGAGCGCGCCAAGGAGATCGAGCAGCGCGCCGAGGCCCGTCGGATCGAGTCCGAGCGCACCGCCAACGAGACCGTCGACAAGGCCAAGGCGCTGTCCGAGAAGACCCTCAACGAGGCCAAGGCCGAGGCGAAGCGGCTGCTCACCGAGGCGCGTACCGAGGCGGACCTGACCACCCAGGCGGCCCGCCGCGAGGTGGAGGACCTCACCCGCCAGAAGGACGCGGTCACCTCCCAGCTCGGTCAGATGCTCTCCGGCCTGGCCGGGATCGTGCCGGGCGTGCCGGCCCAGCAGCCGGCCGCCGCGCCGGCCAAGCCGGAGCCGGCCAAGGCCGACACCGAGGCGCGGGCCACCGCGGAGACCGCCAGCTGACCGACTGCATCGACGGGGCATGAGTCGCGGCGCGGGAGCCCACCGGAAGACCGGTGGACCCCCGCGCCGCGCCCGTTCTCGTGCTGTGACACCCTGTCGCGCGACCACAGTGAAACAGCTCCCCACAGCGGCGTCCGTATCGCCCCAGGAGGGCCGGATGCGTGTGAGGATGGGGGCATGTCGCACGGCGAGGAACTGTTCGCTCTCGGCGGGGATGTGACGACGGAGCCCAGCTTCGAGTCCGCCCTGCGGGGATACGACAAACGACAGGTCGACCGGTACGTCGCTCGTGCGGAGCACGAGATCACCACCCTGACGGGTGAGCGGGAACAGGCGTACACGCAGATCCACAAGCTGGCCGGCCAGGTCGAGCACCTCCAGCGGGATCTCGCCCAGGTGCGCAAGCAGGTCGGCGTGGTGGACCGGGCCTCCTTCAAGCATCTCGGCCCCCGGGTCGAGCAGATCCTCGCCCTCGCCGAGGAGCAGGCGGACGCCATTCTGGCCGCCGCCAACGAGGAGATCGAGGCCCGCCGGGCCGCCGCCGAGCACATCATCGCCGAGGCCCGCGAGCAGGCCGCCCGGGCACTCAAGGACTTCGAGATCGCGCTCGCCGCCCGGCGGGCCGAGGAGGAGCGGCACACCACGGCCCGCAAGGCCGAGGCGGACGCCGCCGTCCGTACGGCCAAGGCGGAGGCGGCCCGGCTGCGCGCCACCGCCAAGGACGAGTCGACCCTGCTGCGCGCCACCGCCGAGGAGGAGTCGAACCGGCTGCGCGCCGCCGCCGAGGAGGAGTCGAACCAGCTACGCAGCACCGCCCGGGAGGCCCTGGACAAGGCCAAGCAGGAGGCCACCCAGCTCCGCGACACCGCCCGGGAGATCCACAGCCGGGCCCAGCAGGAGGCCACCAAGCTCCGCGAGATGGCCAAGGCGGCGCTGGCCAAGGCCCAGAAGGAGGCCACCGACCTGCGGGACGCCGCCAAGGAGGTGCACACCAAGGCGCAGCAGGAGGCCAGGCGGCTCATCGAGACGGCCACCGAGACCAGCCGGGTCACCCACGCCAGGGCGCAGCAGGAGGCGAAGCAGGTCACCGACGACGCCGCGGGGGCGGCGAAGGCGACCCGGAACCAGGCCCGCCAGGAGGCGCACCGGCTGGTCACCGAGGCGACCGAGGCGGCCCAGCGCAGCCGGGCCGAGGCCGAGGCGTACGTACAACGGATGCACACCGAGACCGAGGAGTACGTCCGGCAGTCCCGCGCCCAGACACAGCAGGAGCTGGGTGCCTGGCGTGCGGGGGTGGAGCAGGAGGTCAACGGTCGGCGGGAGGCCGCCGACCGGGAGCTGGCCCAGCGCCGCGCCGCCGCCGAGCAGGAGTTCGCCAAGCACCGCGACGGGCTGGACCGCAAGCATCAGGCCCGGCACGACGAGTTGGAGCAGCAGCACCAGGCCCGGCAGGCGGAGCTGGAACGGGAGTGGACCGCCCGGCGCGACGAGATCGAGCAGGGTGCAGCGGAGATCCGTGGCGCCGCCGAGGCGGACGCGGCGACGCTGCGCCGGCAGGCCGAGCAGGAGACCACCGAGCTGCGCCGGCAGGCCGAGCAGGAGACCACCGAGCTGCGCCGGCAGGCCGAGCAGGAGACCACCGAACTGCGCGACCGGGCCGAGCGGGAGACCGCGGACAAGCGTCGCCAGGCCGACGAGCACGTCGCCGCCTCGCGTCGGCAGTTCGACGAGTACGCGGCCACCACCCAGCAGCACCTGGCCACCACCCAGCAGCACCTCGCCGCCACCCAGCAGGAGGCGGCGGCGGGTCGTCAGCAGCTCGCCCGGGTGATGCTGGAGATCGCCCAGGCCCAGCAACAGCTGGCCGACCTGCGGCAGGAGACCTGGCAGGCGCGGCAGGAGCACGACGAGCTCCAGCGGGAGGTCACCGAACTCCGGGTGCGCGCCGCGGCACCGGCGGCCCTCGACGCGGCGGTACCGTCGCCCGACGGCGGCCGTCCCGGGACGGGTTCCCGCGGCAACGGCAGGAAACCGAAGGCGGAGCCGGTGACCACGGTGGACGGAGGGACGGCCAGCGCCGGAGTGGACGGCGAGCCGACCGTCGCCGCGGTGCCGGGTACCGCAGGCCGGGAGGCCACCCCGACGAAGATCACCAGCACCGGCGAGAACGGCAAGCGGCCCACCAAGCCGACCACCGACGAACGCAGCGCCGCACCGAACACGGTGACCGTCGAGTCGGAGTGACCCGGACCGGCGGGCCGCAGGCCCCGACGGCCGGCTGGCCGGCATCGGCGGCCGGCCACTACCCTGCGGGTAGAGGCTCGTACGGTAGGTGTCCGGCGGCGTGGACCGGGCGGGACGCACCGGTGCGCGGCACCGGAGGGGGACCGGACCGCCGGCAGCGGTCCGGGTACGGCAGGGAGGCTCGGTGGCACAGCACGACCCGGCGCGCGACGACGTGACCCGGGACAGCGCCCTCCGGGGCCTACCGGCACCCCGCCCCGGGGCGGCGGGCGATACCCCGACCGGGCAGGCGGGCCACACCCCGACCGGGCAGGGGGGCACCGTGACGGAATCGACGAGCGGCACCCCGACCGGACCGGGTGACGCCGGGGCAGACGACGGCACCCCGACCGGGCCGGAGGGTGGCGTCACCGGCACCGCGCAGGCCCGTCCGGGCGACGTGGCGGTGAGCGGCGAGCGGGAGGACCACCGGTCCGCTGAGCCGACCGCCACCGGCTCGGGGCGGTTCGGACGGCCCGGTCGACCGTTGCGCCGCAGCAGCTTCCTGGTCGGCTTCACCGGCGCGCTCGGCGTGCTGCTGGCGTACACCGTGTTCCTGGGGATCCGTAACGCCGGTGGGATTCTGGTCCTGGTGGTGATCGCGCTCTTCCTGGCGGTGGGGCTCAACCCGGCCGTGGTCCGGTTGCGGCGCTGGGGGCTGCCGCACGGCCTGGCCGTGACGGTGGTGGTGCTGACCCTGATCCTGCTGATCGTCGCCGGGTTGGTGGCGCTGGTGCCGCCGGTGTTGACGCAGACCGGGCAGTTCATCGACCAGTTGCCCAGCTACGTCGAGGAGCTGCGCCGCAACCGCACCGTCAACGACCTCGTGGTGCGGTACGACGTGATGCAGCGGGTGCAGGAGCTGGCGAACGCGGACACCGTCGGCCGGGCGCTCGGCGGGGTCCTCGGCGGCGCCCAGATCATCTTCGGCACCATCTTCCGGGTGCTCACCGTGCTGGTGCTGACGATCTACTTCCTGGCCTACTTCGACCGGCTACGCGACCTCGGGTACGCGTTGGTGCCGAGGTCACGCCGGCAGCGGGTCAGCCTGATCGGCGACGAGATCCTGACCAAGGTCGGCGCATACATGGTGGGGGCGCTGAGCATCGCGGTCCTGGCCGGTGCGACCACCTTCGTGTTCGCGCTGGTCGTCGAGCTGCCCTACCCGTTCGCGCTGGCCGTGGTGGTGGCGGTGACGGACCTGATCCCGCAGATCGGGGCCACCCTCGGCGCGGTGATCGTCAGTCTGGTCGGGTTCGCCACCGGCCTGCCGGTCGGGATCGCCTGCGCGGTCTTCTTCGTGCTCTACCAGCAGGTGGAGAACTACCTCATCTACCCCAAGATCATGCGGCGCTCGGTGCAGGTCAACGAGGTGGCCGCGCTGCTCGCCGCGCTACTGGGGGTGGCCCTGATGGGGGTGGTCGGCGCTCTGATCGCCATCCCGGTGGTCGCCGCCCTCCAGCTCATCCTGCGCGAGGTGGTCCTCCCCCGCCAGGAACGCCGCTGAGCCCCACCGCGGTCACGGCGACCCGCCCCACCGGTACCTCGCCCCACCACGACCACGCCCCACCGGGACGACGGCGACCTCGACCACCGCGACCACGGCGGGTTCTCTCAGTCGGTGGCGGGGCCGGGCACCGGGGTGTCGGCGAAGGCGGCCACCGTACGGTCGGCGTACGCGCTGACGTTGCCGGTCTCGACCGGGCCGTCCCAGCTGGTCGGCAGGGGCAGCGGCAGCGCCGGGTTCACCCGACGGACGATCTCGTCGAGCACCCGCTCGGCGTCGCCGACCCAGAGGTGCTTGGCCTTCGGCACGCCGACCACCTCGGCCTGCGGCACCACCGCGAAACGTTCCCGGGCCTCGTCGGGGCGCAGGTAGTCGTCGAACTCGGGCACCAGCGCGACCAGCGGCCGGCCCGACTCCGCCCAGACGGCCAGGTCCTCCGGCTTCGAGAAACGCAGGGGCGGCGAGAGCAGGATCGCCCCGGTCACCGCCGGGTCACAGCCGTACCTGACCGCCAGGTCGGTGCCGAACGACCAGCCGACCAGCCAGATGTTCGGCAGCTCGTGGAACTCGGCGTACTCGATCGCGGCGGCCACGTCGAAGCGCTCACCCACCGCGTTGTCGAAGGCCCCCTCGCTGGTGCCCCGGACGCTGCTGGTGCCCCGGGTGTTGAACCGGAGCACCGCCAGGTCGGCCAGGGCGGGCAACCGCCAGGCCGCCTTGCGGAAGATGTGGCTGTCCATCATCCCGCCGTGGGTGGGCAACGGGTGCAGGCAGACCAGGGTGCCCACCGGCGGCCGGTCGACCGGGCGGGACAGCTCACCGACGAGCCGCAGGCCGTCGGCGGTGTGCAGCTCGATGTCCTCCCGGTGGCCGGGCAGGATCGACGACGCGCGGATCGGTGTGCTCACCACCCAAGTCTGACGTGAAGTCGCGCCGGTCGCTCGCCCGGGTAGGAAACGAGGTGATCCAGGTCGCCCGCCCGGGGCGGAAACCGGGTCACCCGTAACGGGGAGCGCCCCGGCCGCGCAGCAGGTTCGGTCCCCGCCGGTCCCGGGCCCCCCAGCAGCCACGGTGCCAGTGCCGCCGGTCGGTCAGGTCACCCGCACCGTCGGCCGGCCAGGCCACCAGGTGCGCCACCCCGGGGCGGATCTCCTGGTCGCAACCGGGGCAGCGGTACGTCTTGACCGACGCCCCGCCGCTGATCCCGCGTACCTGCCACTCACCGTCGCGCCACTGCTGCACCGATTCCACGCCCTGCCGGGCACGGTCGGCGTCCAGCCGGGCGGGGTCCTCGCGGCGGGCACGGTTGCGACGGGGGCTCACCTTGCCAAGGTTACGGTGACCTCCCGGCCGCCGCCCGGGTGAGGCCGCCGCCCGGGTGAGGCCGCCGGCCGGGTGAGGCCGCCGGCCGGGTGAGGCCGCCGGCCGGGTGAGGCCGCCGGCCGGGTGAGATCGCCGGCCGGGTGAGGTCGTCGGCTCGGTGAGATCGCCGGCCGGCACCGCCCCCAGGAGCCGGATCAGCGCGGGGTGTGGTCGCGGAAGCCCCGGCCGGTCCCCCGGCCCAGGTAGCCGGCGGTCACCAGGTGCTCCAGCAGCGGCGCGGGGGCGAGGCCCGGCTCCCGCGACTCCCGGTAGAGCGCCCGCTGGGCGGCCAGCGCCACATCCAGGCCGATCGTGTCGAGCAGCGCGAACGGACCCGCCGGGTAGCCGCAGCCCAGCGTCATCGCGTGGTCGATGCCGTCGGCGGTGGCGTAGCCGGCCTCCAACATCCGTACCGCGTCGTTGAGGTACGGGAAGAGCAACGCGTCGACCACGCGGCCCGCCCGGTCACCGCAGACCACCGCGGTCCGGCCGAGCGCGGCGCAGACCGCGCGGGCGGTGGCGGTGGCCTCCGCCGAGGTACGGACCGTGCGGACCACCTCGACCAGCGGCACCGCCGCCGCCGGGTCGACGAAGTGCAGGCCGAGCACGTCGGCGGGGCGTCCGGTGGCCATCGCCACCTCGATCACCGGCAGCGACGAGCCGGTGGTGGCGAGCAGCACGCCGGGCTTGCAGATCTCGTCGAGGCTGGTGAACAGTGTCTGCTCGACGCCCGGCCCCCCGGTGACCGCCTCGACCACCAGGTCGACGTCGGCGAGCTGGTCCAGGGTCGCCGACCAGGTGATCCGGGCCAGGGCGGCGTCCCGGTCGACCCCGTCGAGGCCGCCGCGGCGCACCTCCTCGTTGAGCGAGTCCCGGACCGCCCCGCCGAGCCCGGCGGACTCCCCTGCACCGGTCCCGGCGGGCTCCTCCGCACCGCCGGGCACCGAGACCACCTGGTAGCCGGCCCGGCCGAAGAGCCCGACGAGGCCGGCCGCCAGCGTCCCCGACCCGACGATGCCGACCCGGGTGACCTCCCGCGCGCCGTCCGCGCCGGCGGGGGTCGCGGCCGGGGTCCACTCGTCGGGTACGACCGTCGACGAGCCCGGCCTGTCGTAGGTGTAGAAGCCGCGTCCGGACTTGCGGCCGAGCAGCCCCGCGGTGACCATCTGCCGCAGCAGCGGCGCCGGGGCGTGCCGGCGGTCCCGCCCGCCGCGCCGGTACATGGTGTTCAGGATCTCGTACGCGGTGTCCAGGCCGATCAGGTCCAGCAGGGCGAGCGGACCCATCGGCAACCGGCAGCCGAGCCGCATCGCCGCGTCGAGGTCCTCCCGGGTGACGTACCGGGTCTCGAACAGGCTCACCGCCTGGTTGAGGTAACCGAACAGCAGGGCGTTGGCGATGAAGCCGGCCCGGTCGCCGATGGTGACGGCGACCTTGCCGAGCCGGGCGCACAGCGCCTCGACGTCGTCGACCACCTCGGCGGCGGTGATCACCGTGCGCACCACCTCGACCAGCTTCATCACCGGTGCCGGGTTGAAGAAGTGCATCCCGACGACCTGCCGGGGACGGTCCGTGGCGACCGCGACGTCGGTGACGCTCAACGACGAGGTGTTGGTGGCCAGGATGGTGTCGGGACGGCAGACCCGGTCCAGCTCGGCGAAGATCCGCCGCTTGAGGTCGAGCTGCTCGGGGACCGCCTCGACCACCAGGTCCACCGCGTGCAGCGCGTCCAGCCCGACCTGGAAGTCGACCCGGGAGTGCAGGGCGTCCCGCTCGGCCTCGGCCAGCTTGCCCTTGGCCACCGCCCGGTCGGTCGACCGGGCGAGGGTGGCCCGGCCCCGCGCCAGGGCGGCCTCGGAGATCTCCACCGCGACGACGTCGACGCCGTTGCGGGCGAACACCTCGACGATGCCGGCACCCATGGTGCCCAGACCCACCACGCCCACCCTGGTGAACTCGCGCGCCACGACCGGCCTCCCTGGTTGACTCCGCCGTCGCCGACGTTAACGAACGCTAAGGTTATCGCCGGAGTCTGCCACGCGACGGCACGCCGACGCGACGCCGGGCGGGCACTCCCGGCCCGCCGCGGCACCCAGCCCGACCGCACCCCGCCCGACGGCAGCCGGCCCCGGGGCGGATCCCGGTCGCCGTATAGGGGCCACCTCTCGGTCAGGCCTCGACGCCGCCACGGACCGGGGCGGCCGGCAGGGCATCGGTCGGGCCGGGGGCGCGCGGCGGCAACGGCAGCGTCGGCCGGTGGTCCCGACGCCCCCCGGTGCCCCCGCTGAACCGCAGGCCGACCGGGTCGGTGGTGGCCAGGCCGGGATCGAAGTAGCGCAGCTCGGTACGGCCCAGCCGGATCACGTCGCCGTCGGTGAGCGGCTCGGGTCCGGTGATCCGCCGGTCGTTCAGCCAGGTGCCGTTGGTCGACGTCAGGTCGGCCAGGACCACCCCGTCGTCGGTCAGCCGCACCTCGGCGTGCCGCCGGCTCAGGTGCGCGTCGGCGACCGCGATGTCGGCGGTCGGAGCCCGGCCGATCACCTGTGGTTGGGGCCGGACGCGGAAGCTCGCCCCCCGCATCGGCCCACCGGTGACCGTCAACAGCGGCATCAGTTCCGGATGATCCTGCATGAACAGTCAGCTCTCCCAGCGTCGCCCGCGGTCAGCCTGCCAGCTCCGCGTGACCACCTCACCACCCGCCCGGTCATCTCCGCGACCCCTGGCGGACACCTGTCGTCCACCGAACAGGCGGCACACACGCCATAGACGAAGAGTGCTCACAACTACCGACCGGTAGCCTCCGGGTCTAGACTTCCGCCATGACGGCTGTGCAGGTCCCGGGTGTCCCGGTCATCGCCGAGGGTCGACTGGTATCGACCAGTCCCGCCACCGGCCTCGAAGCCGGCAGCCTGCCGGTCGCCACCGCCGAACAGGTGGCCGCCGCGGTCGCCACCGCCCGGACGGCCGGGCAGTGGTGGGCCGGACTCGGCTTCGACGGTCGTCGTGCGCGGCTGCTGCGCTGGCGTGCCCTGCTCGCCCAGCGGATCGAGGAACTGGCCGAGTTGATCCACGTCGAGGGCGGCAAGCCGGTCGGCGACGGGGTCGTCGAGGTCCTCACCGCCATCGAGCACATCGACTGGGCGGCCCGCAACGCCCGCCGGGTGCTGGGCCCCCGCCGGGTCCGGTCCCGGGTGATCCTCGCCGAGTTCTCCGGCCACCTCGAGTACCAACCGCACGGCGTGGTCGGGGTGATCGGCCCGTGGAACTACCCGGTCTTCACGCCGATCGGCTCCGCCGCGTACGCGCTGGCCGCCGGCAACGCGGTCGTCCTCAAGCCCAGCGAGTACACCCCGGTCGTGGGCCAGTGGCTGGTCGACGCGTTCGCCGAGGTGGTGCCGGAACAGCCGGTGTTCACCGCGGTACACGGCCTCGGCGACGTCGGCGCGGCACTGTGCCGCTCGGGCGTGGACAAGGTCGCGTTCACCGGTTCCACCGCGACCGCCCGCGCGGTGATGGCGGCCTGCGCCGAATCGCTGACCCCGGTGCTGCTGGAGGCCGGCGGCAAGGACGCGATGATCGTGGCCGCCGACGCCGACCTGGACGCCGCCGCCGACGCCTGCGTCTGGGGCGCGCTGACCAACGCCGGCCAGACCTGCATCGGCATTGAACGCGTGTACGCGGTGGCACCGGTCTACGACGAGTTCGTCGGCAAGGTGGTCGCCCGCGCCGAGCGCCTGACCGTCGGCGCGGACGGGGCCGACCTCGGTCCGATCACCATGCCGAGCCAGGTCGACGTGATCCGCCGGCACATCGACGACGCCATCGCCGCCGGCGGGCGGGCGGTGCTGGGCGGCCCCGACGCCGTACAGCCGCCGTACGTGCACCCGACGGTGCTGGTGGACGTCCCCGAGTCCGCCTCGGCCGTCCGCGAGGAGACGTTCGGGCCGACCGTGACCATCAGCCGGGTCGCCGACGCCGACGAGGCCGTCCGCCGGGCCAACGCCCTGCCGTACGGCCTGGGGGGTTCGGTGTTCGGCCGGCGCGACGCGGTGGCGATCGCCCGACGGCTGCGCTCGGGCATGGCGTCGATCAACTCGGCGCTCACCTTCGCCGGGATGTCCACGCTGCCGTTCGGCGGGGTGGGCGACTCGGGCTTCGGCCGGATCCACGGCGAGGACGGGTTGCGCGAGTTCGGCCGGGCGAAGTCGATCACCAAGCGACGGGCCCGCTCGCTGCTGCCGTCGATGACCTTCGAGCGGACCCCGACCGACGTGGCCCGCCTCGTCAAGGTCACCAAGGCGCTCTACGGCCGACGCTGACCCGGCCGGGGTCGGTCCGGGACGGCGGGCGACGCCCCGGCCCGCCCGCCCGGCTGTCGGGCCGGCCGGGGGACCGGCGGTCGCACAGAACCGGAGACCGGCCAGGGCCGCCGAGCCGGAGACCGACCAGGACCGGAAGGCCGCCGGGCCGGAAGCCGACCAGGACCGGAGAGCGGCCGGGCCGGGAGACCGACCAGGACCCAGGTCGGTCGCGGTCAGAAGAGGGTCAGCTCGTCGCGGACGATGCCGCGCAGCCGGTCGTAGTCGACGACCACGCAGCGGATACCGCGGTCGGTGGCGAGGACCCGGGCCTGCGGCTTGATCTCCTGGGCGGCGAAGACGCCGGTCACCGGGGCGAGCAGCGGATCCCGGTTCATCAGTTCGAGGTAGCGGGTGAGCTGCTCCACCCCGTCGATCTCACCGCGCCGCTTGACCTCGACGGCGACCGCGCCGGAGTCGGCGTCCCGGCAAAGCAGGTCGACCGGGCCGATCGCGGTCATGTACTCCCGCCGGACCAGGGTGAAACCCTCGCCGAGGGTTTCCGGGTTGGCGGCCAGCAGTTCCTGCAGGTGCGCCTCGACACCGTCCTTGCGCAGCCCCGGGTCGACCCCCAGCTCGTACGAGGTGTCCTGGAAGATCTCCGTGAGGTTGATCCGCAGCTCCTCGCCGGCCTTGTTGACCACCCGCCACACGCCGGGGGCCTCCTCCAGTCGACAGGGTGGGCTCATCCAGTTCAACGGCTTGTACGCGCGGTCGTCGGCGTGGATCGACACCGACCCGTCCGCCTTCACCATGAGCAGGCGGGTGGCCAGCGGCAGGTGTGCCGAGAGCCGTCCGACATAGTCCACCGAGCACTTCGCAATCACCAGACGCACCCGACGAGGGTAGCCGAGGACCGGCCGGTCACCGTCGCGCGGCACTGGCGTGCCGGTGCGATGCTGAGATGGTGCTCGAAGTCCTCACCGGTACCGGTCTCGCCGCCTCGGCGGGCCTCAACGCCTACGTTCCCCTGCTCACCATGGGTCTGCTCGCCCGCTACACCAGCCTGATCGACCTGCCGAGCGGCTGGCAGTGGCTGGGCAACGGCTGGGTGCTGGCGATCCTGGCGGCGCTGCTCGCGGTCGAGGTGGTCGCCGACAAGGTGCCCGTGGTCGACCATGTCAACGACGTGGTGCAGACGGTGGTCCGCCCCACGGCCGGCGGCCTCGCCTTCGGTGCCGGGTCGGGCTCGGAGACGGTGACGGTGAGCGACCCGGGTGGCTTCTTCACCTCCCACCAGTGGCTGCCGGTGGCCGCCGGGGTGGCCATCGCGCTCGGGGTGCACCTGTTCAAGGCGGCGGCCCGGCCGGTGGTCAACGCGACCACGGCGGGCTTCGGCGCACCGGTCGCCAGCACCGCCGAGGACGCCACCAGCGTGCTGATGTCCCTGGTGGCGATCATCCTGCCCGTGCTGGTGCTGGCGTTCCTCCTGGCCATGGCGGCGTTCGTGGTCTGGTTCCTGCGTCGGCGTCGGGGTCGCCGCCGGGAACGCGAGGCGGCCCGCGCCGCCGGCTACCGGGTCTGACCCGCAGCCACCGACGGCCGGCACCCCGGGTGGGGTGCCGGCCGTCGGTGTCGTGCGGGGTCGGCGGTTGTCGTGCGGGTCAGCTGTTCCAGTGCTGGGTGACGAGGTCGGCGGCCTGCTGTTCCCACTGGGCGTAGTGGTCGGGGTAGGCGGAGACCTGGACGGTCTGGGCGGCCTTGGTCAGGGGCATGTCCTGCCAGCCGTCGACCTGCTTGAGGCCCTTGAGGAACGCGGTGGTGGCGTATTCGGGGTCGGTGATCTGTTCGACGGTGCCCCAGCCGGAGGAGGGGCGCTGTTGGAACAGGCCCTGGGAGTCGTGGTCGTTGCGGTCGCCGAGGTGGCCGAGGTTGTTCAGCTTGGATTCCTGGAGGGCGGTGGCGAGGGAGACGACGGCGGCGCGTTCGTCCATGCCGGCCTTCTTGGTGGCGGCGATGATGGCCTTGACGTTGCCGGTCTGCTCGTCGTCGAGGTCGATGCGGGACTGCTCGCCCTGCACCCCGTGCGGGATCAGCTTGCTCGTGTCCACGGCCGGCTTGTCGGCCTGCACCACGGCCACCGGGTGGTCGGTGGCGGTCGACTCGACGGTGCCGTGGTTCAGCGGGCCGGCGGCCAGACCACCGGCGACGGCGAGACCGGCGATACCGAGAACACTCTTACGCAGCATGGTGGTCTTCATGGGGGATGCTCCTTCGAGGGGGTCGACGCCACCCGGCCGGTCGGGGGACCGGGCCACCGGCGGTAGCCGGCGGTGGGGGCGTAAGCACCACGACGAGGCGCTCGTGAGGGGGTGTCGGTGGGTCTCCGGCGGGTCCTGCCAGCTGTGCCGGAGCCAGGTGTAACGACCGGCTGGCCCGGGTCATTCCGGGGCGCTGCCCGCGTCCGGGCTGGCCGGGCGGGGTGCTGCTGCGGTCGTACAGAGGGTGTAACGACTGCGGGCCGGCCGGGATTCCGCCATCGGCGTGCCGCCGGTCACGGGACACGGCACCCCGGACCACCCGGACGGCACACCGGCGGTGAGGCCGCCGGGCCAGAATCCGGACATCCCACCCACCGGAGACGCGCGGAACAGACCGGCCAGGGGGTTCGGACCGGACGCCACGCCGTTTCGCCCCACGGCGACACCACGTCGGGGTGACCAGCGGCGGAACCCCCCGCGCCCGCCTGTCACATACCTACCATTGAGGGCAAATCCATCTAGAGGAGACTGTCATGACCGCAGCGATGGAAATGCCCCGGGTCCAGGAGTGCGCGGCCTCGTCCTGCGCCTACAACCACACCAACGACTGTCACGCCTTCGCCATCACCATCGGCAGCACCGACCACGCCCACTGCCACACCTTCGTGGAGCTGCCCGTACGCGGTGGCCTCGACCGGCTGATCGCCCAGGTCGGCGCGTGCAGCCGCGCCGACTGCCGGCACAACGCCGAGCTGGAGTGCCGCGCCCCGGCGATCACCGTCGGCCCCGACAACGACCTGGCCGACTGCATGACCTACCAGAGCCGCTGACCCGCAGCTCCCGGTCACACCCCGCCACGACGGGCGGTGCGGAACACCGCCCGTCCGGCGGTGACCGGACCCGGCGCACGGCGGTGACCGGACCCGGCGCACGGCGCGCGTCGGGACCACCGGGGCGTCCCGATGTGCGCCGGCCGGCACCGGCGCACCCCCGGCCGCCGCGCCGGCCGGCCTGGTCGCACACTGGACGCCATGGATGACGAGCTCGCGATCTCCGTACGGGGACTGCGCAAGGCGTACGGCGGCAACGTCGCGGTGGCGGGGGTGGACCTCGACGTCCGCCGGGGCGAGGTGTTCGCCCTGCTCGGCCCGAACGGCGCGGGCAAGACCACCACGGTGGAGATCCTGGAGGGCTACCGGCAGCGCGACGCCGGCGAGGTGAGCGTGCTCGGCGTCGACCCCGGACTCGCCCTCGGCCCACGGCGGCGGGGCGCACCGGCGCGCTCCCCGGGCACCGCCCGGCACCGGACGGCCGACTGGCGTTCCCGGGTCGGCATCGTGCTCCAGGGCACCGGGGAGTTCGACGAGCTGACCGTGGCCGAGGTGGTCCGGCACTTCTCCGGCTTCTACCCGGACGCCGACGACCCGGCCCGGGTCGTCGAGCGGGTCGGGCTGGGGGCCAAGGCCGACGCCCGCACCCACACCCTCTCCGGCGGGCAGAAGCGCCGGCTCGACGTGGCGCTGGGCATCATCGGCCGTCCCGAGCTGCTCTTCCTCGACGAGCCCACCACCGGCTTCGACCCGGAGGCCCGGCGCGAGTTCTGGGAGCTGATCCGGGACCTCGCCGCCGCCGGCACCACCATCGTGCTCACCACCCACTACCTGGACGAGGCCGAGTCACTCGCCGACCGGGTCGGGGTGATCGCCGCCGGGCGGGTGATCGAGGTGGCCCCACCCGACCGGCTCGGCAACCGGCAGGGCGCCCTGGCGACGGTCTCCTGGCGTACCCCCGACGGGACGCCGGAGTCGGCGCAGAGCGCGACGCCGACGGCGCTGGTGGCGGAGCTGGCCGCGCGCTTCGGTGGCGAGGTGCCGGGCCTGACGGTGACCCGGCCGACCCTGGAAGACGTCTACCTCAGCATGATCGGACACTGATGACGACCACCACGAGGCCGGGGCACCCGGTCGCCGCCACCGGCAGCCGACGGATCGGGCCGGGGGCGCTCGCCCTGCGCCAGGGCCGGCTGGAGATCACCCAGTTCCTGCGCAGCCGGGAGTCCGTCGTCTTCACGATGGGCTTCCCGATCATCATGATCCTGATCTTCGCGTCGATCTTCGACGGGACGATCGGCGGTGGGGTGAGGTTCACCCAGTACTTCATCACCGGCATGATCGCGACCGGCCTGATGACGGTGAGCTTCCAGAATCTGGGCATCTGGATCCCGATCGAGCGGGACCGGGGAGTGCTCAAGCGCTACCGGGGCACCCCGATGCCGAAGTGGGTCTGGTTCGCCGGCAAGGTGATCATGGTGGTGGCCATCGGCATCGCCGAGACGGCCCTGCTGCTGGCGGTCGCCGTGGCCCTGTTCGACCTCGACCTGCCGGCCACCGCCGGGAAGTGGTTCACCTTCGGCTGGGTCGCCGTGCTGGGGGTGACCGCCTGCACCCTGTGCGGGATCGCCATCTCGTCACTGGCCCGCACCGCCCGCAGCGGGTCCGCCGTGGTCACCCCGGTCTCCCTGGTGCTCCAGTTCATCTCCGGGGTGTTCTTCGTCTTCACCGACCTGCCCACCTGGATGCAGCAGGTTGCCGCGCTCTTCCCGCTCAAGTGGATGTGCCAGGGGCTGCGGGCGGTGTTCCTGCCGGAGAGCTTCGGCGCCCAGGAACCCGGTGGCTCCTTCGAGCTGGGCCGGGTCGCCCTGGTCCTCGCCCTGTGGTGCGTGATCGGCCTGGTCCTCTGCCTGACGACCTTCCGCTGGACCACCAAGCGCGACGGCTGACCCGTCCGCGGCGGCCCCGCCGCCGTGCGGCCCGGCCGGGCCACCACCGGGCCGCGGCCCGCGCGGCGGTGGCCCGGGCGGGCGGCGCACCGGCACCCCGGCGACTCAGTAGGAGTAGAAGCCCTGGCCGGTCTTGCGGCCCAGGTCGCCGGCCGTGGCCATCCGTTGGAGCAGCTCCGGGGGGAAGAACTTCTCGTCGGCCGTGTCGGTGTAGATGTTCTTCGTCGCGTTCAGCAGGACGTCCACGCCGGTCAGGTCGATCGTGGCCAGCGGACCCATCGCGTGACCGAAGCCGAGCTTGCAGGCGGTGTCCAGGTCCTCGGCCGACATCACCCCGGACTCGACCAGCTTCACCGCCTCCATCGCCAACGCGCAGATCAGCCGGGTGGTGACGAAGCCGGCGATGTCCCGGTTGACCACCACCACCGTCTTGCCGATCTCCTCCGCGAACGCCTTCGCGGTGGCGATGGTCGCGTCGCTGGTCTTGTAGCCGCGGACCAGCTCGCAGAGCTTCATCATCGGCACCGGGGAGAAGAAGTGGGTGCCGACGACCGCCTCCGGCCGCTCGGTCACCGCGGCGATCTGGGTCACCGGGATGGCCGAGGTGTTGGTCGCCAGCACCGCGTCGGCCCGACAGATCTTGTCCAGCGCACGGAACACCTCGTGCTTGATCTCGATCTTCTCGAAGACCGCCTCGACCACCACGTCCGCGTCGGCCGCCGCTTCCAGCTCGGTGGTCGCGGTGATCCGGCCGAGGGTCGCCTCGACGTCGGACGGGTCGATCTTCCCCTTCTCGGCGAACCTCGCCAGCGACGTCCGGATGCCGGCCAGGCCCCGGGCGGTGGCCGCGTCGTCGACGTCCCGCAGGGTCACCTGCCAGCCCGCCTGCGCCGCCACCTGGGCGATGCCGGAACCCATCAGCCCTGCTCCGACGACCGCGAGTCGACCCGCCATCTGCTTCTCCCTCGCTGCGATTGAGTGTCTGCCAGCACCCTAGTCGGCGAGCCTGAACGACCGCTAAGCCCCGGGGTACCCGTCGCGGGCGGCGACCGGACGGGCAGCGGACCGTGGTCGGCCGGACTGGGGGCGGCGCGGCGCGGCGACCGGACCGGCAGCGGACCGTGGTGGGGCGGGCTGGGGCGTCATAGCGCAGCGACCGGACGGGCAGCCGGCACGGGTCAGATGGTCAGCTCGGGAGCTTCCGGGGCGGTACCGCGCTCCACCTCCACGCCGAGCGCCCGCAGATCGGCCACGAAATCCGGGTAGCCCCGGTCCACGTGGTGCACGTGGGAGACCTCGGTGACCCCGTCAGCGCAGAGCCCCGCGATGATCAGCCCGGCACCGGCCCGGATGTCGGTGGCCCGCACCGGTGCCCCGGAGAGCCGGTCCCGACCCCGGACCACGGCATGGTGGCCGTCGGTCTTGATGTCCGCACCGAGGCGCATCATCTCGTTGGCGAACATGAACCGGCCGTCGAAGATGTTCTCGGTGATCAGCGAGGCCCCGTCACTGACCGCCGCCAGGCCGATCGCCATCGGCAGCAGGTCGGTGGCGAACCCCGGGTACGGCAGGGTCACCACGTCGACGGCGGCGGGCCGGTCGTCGGCGCGGATCCGGAAGGCGTCCCCCCGGGTCTCCACCAGCGCGCCGGCCGACACCAGCTTGTCCAGCGCGACCTCCAGGCAGACCGGATCGATCCCGGTGACCGTCACGTCCCCCCGGGTCATCGCCGCGGCGAACGCCCAGGTGCCGGCCACGATCCGGTCCCCCACCGTCGCGTGCCGCACCGGCCGCAGCGCGGGCACCCCGACGATACGCAGGGTGGAGCTGCCGCCGCCGGAGATCCGGGCACCCATCCGTTGGAGCATGGTGCACAGGTCGACGATCTCCGGTTCCCGGGCCGCGTTGTCGATCGTCGTCACGCCCCGGGCCAGCACCGCCGCCATGACCAGGTTCTCGGTCGCTCCCACGCTCGGGAAGTCCAGCACGATCTCGGCACCCCGCAGGCCGTCCGGGGCGGCGGCGATGACGAATCCGTGCTCACCGGAGACGTCCGCGCCCATCCGGGCCAGCCCGGCGACGTGCATGTCCAGCCCCCGGGAGCCGATGGCGTCACCGCCCGGGTGGGCCACCCGCACGTACCCCCGGCGGGCCAGCAGCGGGCCGAGCACGCAGATCGACGCCCGCAGCCGGCGGACCAGGTCGTAGTCGGCGTCCGCGCCGGGCTGCTCGGGCACGTCGATGACGACCGAGCGGGACCGGGCCTGCCCGCCGTAGGCGACCATCGGGTCCACCGGGTCGTCCGCCTCGAAGCGCACCGCGCAGCCGAGCCGGCGCAGCACCTCGCCCATGATGGCGATGTCGGTGATCCGCGGCACGTTCGTGATCACCGTACGCCCCGGTGCCAGCAGCGCCGCCGCCATCAGCTTCAACGCCGAGTTCTTCGCCCCGACGACGTGCACCGTGCCGGCCAGCCGGGCGTTCCCGCCGACCCGGATGACGTCGACGTCGTCGACCGCCGGGTCACCCGCGTCACCCGGGCCGGTCCCCACCGGCCAACCGGTCGGGACCGTCCGGACCGGGAGCGTCAGATCCGGTATCCGTAGGCTGTGCGTCATGGCTGTCCACCTCACGCGCATCTACACCAAGGCCGGCGACGCCGGCATGACCAGGCTGAGCAACAACGAGCAGGTGCCGAAGACCGATCCGCGGATCGCCGCGTACGCGGACGTCGACGAGTGCAACGCCGCGCTCGGCGTGGCGCTCGCCCTGGGACAGCTCGACGACGAGCTGCGGACCGTGCTGGAGTCGATCCAGAACGACCTGTTCGACGTCGGCGCCGACCTGGCCACCCCCGTCGAGCCGGAACCGGCGTACCCGCCGCTGCGGGTCACCGAGGAGTACGTGGAACGCCTCGAAGGCTGGTGCGACGAGTTCAACGGGCGTCTGGGCAAGCTCGACTCCTTCATCCTCCCCGGCGGCACCGCGGGTGCGGCGCTGCTGCACGTGGCACGGACGATCGCCCGGCGGGCCGAACGGACGGCCTGGGCACTGCTCGCCCACGATCCGGATCGCACCAGCTCCCTTCCGGCAAAGTATCTCAACCGCCTCTCCGACCTGCTGTTCATCCTGTCAAGAACGGCCAACCCGGGCGGCGATGTGCTATGGGTGCCGGGCGGCAGGCGCTGAGCACGGGCGGGCTGCACCACGTCGAGGTCTGGGTGCCCGACCTGGCCGCCGCGAAACGGAGCTGGGGCTGGCTGCTCGGCGAACTGGGCTGGACCCCGTACCAGGACTGGCCGGCCGGCCGCTCCTGGCGGCACGGCCCGACGTACCTGGTCGTCGAGGAGTCCCCAGCCCTGACCGGGCGGACCCACGACCGGCTCGCCCCGGGCCTCAACCACCTGGCCTTCCACGCCGGTCCGCCGCACACGGTGGACCGGCTGGTGACTGACGCCGCCGCCCACGGCTGGGCGCTGCTGTTCGCCGACCGCCACCCGCACGCCGGTGGCCCGGACAGCTACGCCGCCTACCTCACCGACCGGCAGGGCTACGAGGTCGAGCTGGTGGCTGACGTCGCCGCACCGTGACCGCGACCGGGCGGGTCAGGCCGCCGGCCAGTCCTGGGAGGCCATACGCGGCGAGGCCGCCCCGGGTGGGGCGGCCTCGAGCCAGGAGGAGAAACCGGTCACCGTGGACCGCGCCATGGCGATCTCGACCGGTGCGTGTTGACTGGTACAGCGGAGGATCACCCAGTCGGACGGCATGGAGAGCCGTTCCTGCCCCTCGGGGAGACGCCGCCGTTCCACCACCAGCTCCTTGCGGGAGAGCACCCGCTTGGGCCGCAGGGCGAAGCTGAACATGCGGTACCAGCGGAGCTGGTCGCCGACGAACCGCGCGAACCCCGGTGACCAGCCCCGGCCGTCCAGGACGGTGGTCACCCGGACGCTCAGCCGGATGATGCCCCCGCTACGGGTCACCAGTGCCCGCCGGACGAAGAGGATCAGGACCGCGACCAGGATCACCGCGATGCCGATTCCGATCCCTTCGACGATCTCCATCGGCGGGATTACTCAGCGGGCCGGAGTGGCCGGGGTGGCACTCTCGGCGAGCACTGTCACGCTCTCCGCGCCGACCGACAGGAACCCGCCGGTGATGTCGTAGGCGACCTGCTGGCCGCCGGCCTGCTTGATCCGGACCTGGCTGGGCTCGGCGAGCTGGCCGAGCAGGGGCGCGTGCCCCGGCAGCACACCCAGCTCACCCTCGGTCGTGCGGGCGACGACCATCTCGGCCTCGCCGGACCAGACCTTCTCCTCGACGGCTACGAGGTCGACGTGAAGCTGCTGTGCCACGCTGTCTCCTTGCTGCGGCGACGGATTGTCGAAAGTCTAGTCGGACCGCGGTGACCACCCCAACGCGGGTACCGAGACATACGCCACCCCCCGGCGTGTCGCTGCACCGGGGGTGGCGTCCGCGCCGGGCGGGAGTCACTTGGCCTTGTTGCGCAACTCCGGGTGTTCCAGCAGGAAAGCGTCCAACTGTTCCTTGCCGAGGGCGGTGAAGAAGTCGTCGGCGACGGGCAGCAGACGTTCGCCCCGGTAACCGGACCCGGTGCCGATCCCCTCCCCCGGCAGCTTGATCAGCTTGACGTTCTCCGAACGGATGCCCTTGAGCGCGATCGCGAAGTCGACCACGCTGTTGCCCCGACCGTTGAAGGTCAGCGACTGGCCGGCGGCCCGGATCACCCGGTCCAGCTTGATCGGGTTGGTCACCACGTCGGCGCTGAACGCCTGGCCGACCATCGCCTTGATGAACTGCTGCTGGTGGCGCTGCCGGCCGTAGTCGCCGTCCGGGACGCCGTTCTTGGGGTAGCGCTGCCGCACGTAGTCTAGCGCCTGCCAACCGCTGAGGTGCTGGTTGCCCTTCTTGTAGACGGCCTGCGGCCCGATGTAGCCCTCGCCGTACGGGTTGCCCTTGCGGTGCTTGCCGTTCGGCTCGCGGTGCTCGGACCTGACCTCCCGCTCGACGTACATATCGACGCCGCCCATCGCGTCGACGATCTTCTGGAAGCCGGTGAAGTTGATGATCGCACCGGCGTCGAACCGGTCGATCCCGGTCGCCTTCTGCACGGTCTTGGCGAGCAGCTCGAAGCCCTGCGCCGCACTGGGGTTCCTGCCCTCGACGATGCTGCCGTGCGACATCGCACCGTTGATCTTGCCGGAGCCGCCCCGGTAGCCGGCCTTGTCGAACCGGGGGATCTCGACGTAGAGGTCGCGCGGAACGGAGAAGATGTACGCCCGGTCCAGCGACGCCGGCACGTGCATCACCATGATCGAGTCGGCCAGCGGCGGGGTCTTCGCGTCCCGTGGGTCGATCCCCACCAGCAGGATGTTCAGCGGACCCTTGACGTTGCTCTTGCGCTCCTGCGCCCCGGCCGCCTTGTCGCCGAACAGGTCGGCCTTGCCCACCGAGCCCTCGTAGCGGGACAGCAGCGTCTCGTAGCCGACCAGGACCGCACCACTGAGCAGCATCAGCACGACCCCGAAGACGGTGCAGACGCGGGCCCAGCGCGGCACCCCGGACCAGATCGACCGCCTGCCGGTCTTGCCGGTCCTACCGACCTCGCCGGCGTTGCCAACCGTGCCGCCCTTGCCGACCCCGCCGACCTTACCGTCCCTGCCGCCCTTGCCGGCCTTGCCCACCAGCAGCTCCATTCGTCGCGCACGGGGACTCGTCACGAGGATTCGTCACGCCCACGAAGAGGAGACGGGCGTACCCGGTCGAAAAGTTGCACCACACCGACACCCGGATCCGAGAGTCGTTCTCGAAACGGTACCCCTCCCCCACGGCGACCGCTCGCCCGGCAACCGGATACCGGCCCCCACCAGGCAGGAATGGCCGAGGGCCACCCCGGTCGACCCGGGATGGCCCTCGCGGAACTACTGTCCGAGGAACTCAGCTGTCGGGGGACTCAGCCCTCCGACATCAGCTCCTTCGCCTTGCGCTCCAGGTCCTCCAGACCACCGCACATGAAGAAGGCCTGCTCGGGGAAGTGGTCGTACTCGCCCTCGCTGATCTTCTTGAACGCCTCGATGGTCTCGGCGATCGCGACCGTCGAGCCCGGCACACCGGTGAACTGCTCGGCGGCGTAGGTGTTCTGGGAGAGGAAGCGCTCGATCCGGCGGGCCCGGCCGACGGTGAGCTTGTCCTCCTCCGAGAGCTCCTCGATACCGAGGATGGCGATGATGTCCTGGAGGTCCTTGTAGCGCTGGAGGATCCGCTTGACCTCGGTGGCCACCGTGAAGTGCTCCTCGCCGACGAACTCCGGGGCGAGGATCCGGGACGAGGACGCCAGCGGGTCCACGGCCGGGTAGATGCCCTTGTCGGAGATCGACCGCTCCAGGTTGGTGGTCGCGTCCAGGTGGGCGAAGGTGGTGGCCGGCGCCGGGTCGGTGTAGTCGTCGGCGGGCACGTAGATCGCCTGGAGCGAGGTGATGGCCTGGCCCCGGACGGAGGTGATCCGCTCCTGGAGTTCGCCCATCTCGTCGGCCAGGGTCGGCTGGTAGCCCACCGCACTCGGCATCCGGCCGAGCAGGGTGGAGACCTCGGAACCGGCCTGGGTGAAGCGGAAGATGTTGTCGATGAAGAGCAGCACCTCCTGCTTCTTGACGTCCCGGAAGTACTCGGCCATGGTCAGCGCGGACAGCGCCACCCGCAGCCGGGTGCCCGGCGGCTCGTCCATCTGGCCGTAGACCAGCGCGGTCTTGTCGATGACGCCGGACTCGGTCATCTCGGCGATGAGGTCGTTGCCCTCACGGGTACGCTCACCCACCCCGGCGAAGACCGAGGTACCACCGAAGTTCCGGGCCACCCGGGTGATCATCTCCTGGATGAGCACCGTCTTGCCCACGCCCGCGCCGCCGAACAGGCCGATCTTGCCGCCCTTGACGTACGGGGCGAGCAGGTCGATGACCTTGATGCCGGTCTCCAGCATCTCGGTCTTCGGCTCCAGGTCCGCGAAGGCCGGGGCCTTGCGGTGGATGCCCCACCGGTCGTCCGCGTCGAGCGTCTCGCCCTCGGTGAGGTTGAGGCACTCGCCGATGGCGTTGAAGACGTGGCCCTTGACCGCGTCGCCCACCGGAACGGTGATCGGCGAGCCGGTGTCGATCACCTCGGCGCCCCGGACCAGACCGTCGGTCGGCTGCATGGAGATGGCCCGGATCAGGTTGTCACCCAGGTGCTGGGCGACCTCCAGGGTCAGCGTCTTCTCACCGCCGGAGAGCTTCACCTCGACGTTCAGGGCGTTGAACAGGGTCGGCATGGCGTCGCGCGGGAACTCGGCGTCGACGACCGGGCCGATGACCCGGACCACGCGACCGGTGGCCGTCCTGGTCTCTGCCGGTCCCCCGGCAACTGCGGATACAGTCATCACACTTCACTTCCCGACGCGGCCAGCGCGTTCGCGCCGCCGACGATCTCACTGATCTCCTGGGTGATCCCGGCCTGCCGGGCCGAGTTCATCTCACGCGTGTACTTCTCGATCATCTCTTCGGCGTTGTCGGTGGCGCTCTTCATCGCCCGCCGCCGGGCCGCCGACTCGCTCGCCGCCGACTCCAGCAACGCCGCGTAGATCCGCGTGTTGATGTACTTCGGCAACAGCGCGTCGAGCAGCGACTCCGCCTCCGGCTCGAACTCGTACGCCGGCAGCAGCCCCTCGGAGCGCGGCCGGTCCTCGACCTGCATCGGTCCGATGATCTTCGTGACCGGGTTCTGGGTCATCAGGCTGTGGAACTCGGTGTAGACGATGTGCAACTCGTCGATGCCGAGCACGCCGTCCGGCCCGGCGTCACCGTCGGTGTCGTCCGCCCCGGCGGTGAACGCCGCGATCAGCGTCTCGCCGACCTCACGGGCGTCGGCGAAGGTGGGCTGCTCCGAGAAGCCGGTCCAGTTCGCCGCGATCTTCCGGTTACGGAACCGGTAGAACGTCAGGCCCTTGCGCCCGATGACGTAGAGCACCGGCTCCTTGCCGTCGGCGGTGAGCCGGGCGATCAGCGACTCGGCGGTCCTGATCGCGTTGGAGCTGTACCCACCGGCGAGGCCCCGGTCCGAGGTGACCAGCAGGACGCCCGCCCGCCGCACCTGCTCGCGCGGGGTGAGCAGCGGGTGGTCGATCCGGGCGTTCGAGGCCAGCGCGGTGAGCACGCCGGTGATCGCCTGGGCGTACGGCAGGGACGCCGTCACCCGGGCCTGGGCCTTGGCGATGCGGCTCGTCGCCACGAGCTCCATCGCCTTGGTGATCTTCTTCATCCCCTTCGCCGAACGGATCCGTTGACGAAGAACGCGTACCTGGGCCGCCATGAGTCAGCCCTACTGCTTCTCGGCGTCGCCGCCGGCGTAGCGGGTGACCGTCTCGCGGTCGGCCTCGCCCTCCAGCGGCTTGGCCGGCGCGTCGTTGACCCGACGCTCGTCGGCCTTGCCCAGGAAGACCTGCTTGAACTCGGTGATGGCCGAGTCGAGCGAGGACGCGATGTCGTCGCCCCACTTGCCGTCTGCGATCGTGGCCAGCACACCCTCGTGCTTGTGCCGCAGGTACTGGAGGAACTCCGACTCGAAGCGACGGATCTCGCCGACCGGGACGTCGTCCAGCTTGCCCTCGACGCCGGCCCAGACCGAGACGACCTGCTCCTGCACCGGGTACGGCGAGTAGTTCGGCTGCTTGAGCAGCTCGACCAGCCGGGAACCCCGGTTCAGCTGGGCCTGCGAGGCCTTGTCCAGGTCGGAGGCGAAGGCGGCGAACGCCTCCAGCTCACGGAACTGGGCCAGGTTGAGCCGCAGCGAGCCGGAGACCTTCTTCATCGGCTTCATCTGGGCGGCGCCGCCGACCCGGGAGACCGAGGTACCGACGTTGATGGCCGGCCGGACGCCCTGGTTGAACAGGTCGGACTCCAGGAAGATCTGGCCGTCGGTGATGGAGATGACGTTGGTCGGGATGAAGGCCGAGATGTCGTTGGCCTTCGTCTCGATGATCGGCAGGCCGGTCATCGAGCCGCCGCCCAGCTCGTCGGAGAGCTTCGCGCAGCGCTCCAGCAGGCGGGAGTGCAGGTAGAAGACGTCACCCGGGTACGCCTCACGGCCCGGCGGGCGGCGCAGCAGCAGCGACACGGCCCGGTACGCCTCGGCCTGCTTGCTCAGGTCGTCGAAGACGATCAGGACGTGCTTGCCGCCGTACATCCAGTGCTGCCCGATGGACGAGCCGGTGTAGGGGGCGAGGTACTTGAAGCCGGCCGGGTCGGACGCCGGGGAGGCCACGATGGTGGTGTACTCCAGCGCGCCCGCGTCCTCCAGGATGCCCTTGATCGAGGCGATCGTGGAGGCCTTCTGGCCGATGGCGACGTAGATGCAGCGGACCTGCTTCTTCGGGTCGCCGGAGCGCCAGTTGTCCCGCTGGTTGAGGATGGTGTCCAGCGCGACGGTGGTCTTGCCGGTCTTCCGGTCGCCGATGATCAGCTGCCGCTGGCCCCGACCGATCGGGGTCATCGCGTCGATCGCCTTGATGCCGGTCTGCAGCGGCTCGTCGACGGACTGCCGGGACATCACGTTGGGGGCCTGGAGCTCCAGCTCGCGGTAGCCCTCGTCGGCGATGTCGCCGAGGCCGTCGATCGGCTGGCCGAGCGCGTTGACCACGCGGCCGAGGAAGGCGTCGCCGACCGGCACGGAGAGCACCCGGCCGGTGCGCTTGACGCGCTGCCCCTCCTCCAGCTTGGCGGAGTCACCGAGAACGACGACACCGATCTCCCGGACGTCGAGGTTCAACGCCACGCCGAGCGTGCCGTCCTCGAACTCCAGGAGTTCGTTGGTCATGGTCGAGGGCAGGCCCTCGACGTGGGCGATGCCGTCACCGGTGTCGGCGACGGTGCCGACCTCCTCGCGGGAGACGTCGGTCGAGTAGGAGGAGACGTAGCGCTCCAGCGCGCCGCGGATCTCCTCCGTCGAGATGGTCAGCTCGGCCATCCTCTGCTTCCTTAAGTATCAGGGGCCCGGGATACCTAGTACCGACCGGTCCGAATGGCGTCGATCAAAGGGCGGTGAGGCCGCTGGTCAGCGCTTCACGAGCGCGTTGCGGGTCTCGTTGAGGCGGCGCAGGACGGTGCCGTCGTACAGGTCGGAACCGACCCGCACGCTCACCCCACCGAGCACCTCCGGGTCGACCGTCTGCTTGACGGAAACCTCTCGACCGTACATCGCGGAAAGCCGGGCACCGAGCCGCTGCTCGTCGGCCTCACTCAACGGGGCCGCCACGGTCACGTACGCGACCTGGCGGTCCCGCCGGTCGGCGGCCAGCTCGACCAGCCGGGTGAGCGCCCCGGTGAAGGAGCGTCCCCCGAACCCGCCGAGGGCCACCTCGACGAGGCGGACGGTGACCGGCCGGGCCTTGCCGGCGAGCAGTTCCCGGGCCAGGGCGGCCCGCTGCCCGGCCGGGGCGACCGGGTCGGCCAGCGCCGCGGAGAGCGCGGACTGACCGGCGACCACCTGACCGAAGCGGAACAGCTCGTCCTCGACCTCACCGAGGTCACCGGCGGAGTCGGCGCTGGCCAGCAGCGCCTCCACGCCGATCCGCTCGGTGCCGTCGAGCAGCTCCGACGGCGTCGACCAACGGCCGGCGACCAGGCCGGACAGCAGGCCGAGCGCATCCGTGCCGATCTTGCCGGCCAGGATGCCGTCGAGCAGCGCCGCACGGTCGGCACCGCTGCGGGCCGGGTCGGACAGCGCCCGGCGCAGCCGCGGCTCGCCCCGCAGCAGCGCGGCGACGGAGAGGATGTCGTCGGCGGTGGTGGCCACCGCCGACGGCTCCGCACCGCGGACGTACGCGTCGAGGCGCTCGGCCGCGACCGCGTACGATTCCCGGCTGGCCGCCTGCATCAGCGGGCCCCCGTGCTCTCGAGGTTGCTCAGGAACCGGTCGACGGTGCCCTTGCGGCGGGCCTCGTCGGCCAGCGACTCGCCGACGATCTTGCTGGCCAGGTCGACCGCGATCGTGCCGACCTCGGTGCGCAGCTCACGCACGATGGTGGCCCGCTCCGCGGCGAGCTGCTCCTTGCCGGCCGCGATGATCCGGTCGGACTCTTCCCGCGCCTTGCCGAGGATGTCCTGCCGGATGCCCTCCGCGTCGGCCCGGGCGTCGTCCCGGATCTTGGCGGCGTCGGTACGCGCCTCGGCGAGCTGCGCGCGGTACTGCTCGAGGAGCTGGTTGGCCTCGGCCTGGGCGGCCTCGGCACGTTTGATGCCGCCCTCGATCGCGTCGACCCGGGCCTGGAACGTCTGCTCCATGCGCGGGAAGACGAACTTCATCAGTACGAAGCAGAGCACGGCGAAGGCGACGCTGCCGACCACGATCTCCTGCCAGATCGGAAGGATCGGGTTGTGCGTCGACTCACCACCCTCAGCGGCGAGGAAGTACATGGATGACCTCCTGGTCTGCGGGACTGGGTCAGCCGGCCCAGATGAAGCCGAAGGCGATGCCCAGCAGCGCGAGCGCCTCGATGACGGCGAAGCCGATCCAGACGTACGGCAGGGTCATCCGGGACGACTCCGGCTGGCGGGCGGTCGACTGGATGTAGGCGGCGAAGACCAGGCCGACGCCGATGCCCGGGCCGATGGCGGCGAGGCCGTAGCCGATGGCGGCGGTGCTGCCGGTGACCTCGGCGAGAACGCTAGCGTCCATGGGTGTGGTTCCTCCTGGGTATCTCGCGTGACTCTCACGCGGGACGACAACGGGTTGATGCGGTGGACCAGTGCTCGCTCGCGAGCCCCCGCCCGTGGACCGGCGTTCGCTGGCGAACCCCCGCCCGGTGGATCAGTGCTCGTCGGCGAGCGCGCCCTGCACGTAGCTTGCGGTGAGGACGGTGAAGACGTAGGCCTGCAGGCAGATGACCAGGAACTCGAGGAAGGTGAGCGCGATGGTCATCACCCAGGACAGCACCGAGACCGGTGCCAGCCAGGCGTTGGCGCTGAGCATCGCGAAGCCGCCGAGGGTGAAGACCAGCAGCAGCATGTGCCCGGCGAACATGTTGGCGAACAGACGCACGGCCAGCGAGAACGGCCGGACGATGAAGGTCGAGAAGAGCTCGATCGGGATCAGCAGCGGCAGGATGAACCACGGCGCCGGCGGAACCAGAGAGTTCTTGAAGTACTTCACGAAGCCGTGGTGCCGGATGCCGATGTAGTTGAACAGCACGTAGCTGATCACCGCGAGGATCGCCGGGAAGGCGATGTGCGAGTTCGGCGAGATCTGGAAGAACGGCACGATCGCGAAGAAGTTGGTCAGCAGCACGAAGCAGAACAGCGTGGTGAAGTACGGCGCGAACCGCACCCCCCGGTGCCCGAGCATGTCGACCGCGATGTTGTTGCGCACGAAGCCGTAGATGGACTCGGCGAGCCACTGCTTCTTGGTCGGGACCAGCTGCGGCTTCCGGTAGGTCGCCAGGAAGAAGATGATCAGGATGCCGACGGCGACCCACACCATCGCCGTGATCTTGGTGAACCAGTACGAGTCGTGCGCACCCCAGGGCAGGATGCTGGGCAGGTAGAAGTCCTCCACGCTGGGTGGGAATGCCGCCTGGCCCGCTGCCAGGACGTTCGCCTGTCCGAACACCGCGTCCCTTCCTATGTAGGCGTGCCGAGCCGGCGGACGACCAGGATGATCCCCCCGGCCATGCCGAGCACGACACCGATCCCGGTGGCGATGCCGCCGGAGTCGAGCCACCGGTCGACCAGCCAGCCGATGAAACCCCAGACGAGCATGCCCCCGATGAGGTACGAGAGCGCGGTCCAACCCTGACCGGCGCCGGTCGGAACGTCGCCCGGACCGCCGGTGGATGGGGGGTTTCGGTCGTCAGCCATGACGGGGCGAACGATATCAGCCGGAGAGACGAGGCTGTGCCTCACCCCCCGCACAACCGTCGTTGTGTGGGCGTCGGGCGGGCTCCTTCGTCTGGGGGCACGGTACTCCCCTTCCGCCAGTGAGAGAATGACCGCACGCCCACAGTCGTGCGGGTGTCCACCAATTGAGACGGTCAGCTCCCGGGTCGGCGGGAAAACACCCTGGTCAGCCACCAGATGTGCACCCCGGTCCAGACCACCACCCCGGCGGCGATGCCGACACAGAGCGGAACCAGCCCGTCCCACCCGGTCGACGCCACCGCCACCATCACCACACCCAGGACGGTGAACTTCACGGCGTACAGGCCCAGCCCGAGCGGAAGCACCAACTGCGGGTTGATCGCGTCGGCCCAGGCCAGCACCACGGTGCTCAGGGTGTAGCTGAGCACCGTCACCGCCACCCCCGCCGCCGCGCCGGCCGCCGCCGCACCACCGCCGGTCACCGCGCCGACCAGCGCCGCGACCGCGCCCAGCACCGCCGAGGCGACCAGCAGCACCGGCAGGTGGCGCAGCCGCCAGCCCCGGTCGTCGGCCGCCACGGCTGCGCGCACCCCGGACTCAGCCACGCCGGTACGCCCGGCAGCCGCCGGCCCGATCGACGGACGCCGGACCGGTGCCGGGCCACGCCGGGTCCGGCCCCCACGAGATGCGCTTCGCGTTCTCCACAGCGAAGAAGTCTACGGAGCCGCACACTGGTGACCGTGAGATGCCTCGTCACCGGCGCCACCGGTTACATCGGTGGACGACTCGCGCCCCGACTGCTCGCCGAGGGGCACCAGGTCCGCTGCCTGGCCCGCAAGGCCGGGCGGCTCCGCGACGTGCCCTGGGCGGCCGAGGCCGAGGTGGCCGAGGGCGACCTGCGCCGACCGGAGACACTGCCGGCCGCCTTCGCGGACGTCGACGTCGCGTACTACCTGGTGCACTCGCTCGGTCAGGCCGACTTCGAGGCGGCCGACCGGGAGGCCGCCGCCCACTTCGCCGAGGCCGCCGCGGCGGCCGGCGTACGCCGGATCGTCTACCTGGGTGGACCGGAGCCGACGGCGGACGGCGGGGTGGCCTCGCCGCACCTGCGGTCCCGGGCCGAGGTCGCCCGGATCCTGCTGGCCGGTGCGGTGCCCACCGTGGTGCTGCGGGCCGCCGTGATCATCGGGTCCGGGTCGGCCTCGTTCGAGATGCTGCGCTACCTCACCGAACGCCTGCCGGCCATGGTCACCCCCCGCTGGGTGCGCAACCGGATCCAGCCGATCGCCGTCCGGGACGTGCTGCGCTACCTGGTCGGTTGCGCCACCCTGCCACCGGAGGTGGACCGGGCCTTCGACATCGGCGGCCCGGACGTGCTGACCTTCCGGGAGATGATGCAGCGGTACGCCCGGGTCGCCGGGCTGCGTCGCCGGATCATCGTGCCGGTACGCCCGCTGACCCCGGCGCTCTCCGCGCACTGGGTGGGACTGATCACCCCGGTGCCGAACGCCATCGCCCGCCCCCTGGTGGAGAGCCTGATCCACGAGGCGGTGACCCACGAGCACGACATCGCCCGGTGGCTGCCCGACCCGCCGGGCGGGCTGACCGGCTTCGACGACGCCGTGGCGCTGGCCCTGACCAAGGTGCGCGACGCCCAGGTGGAGACCCGCTGGTCGAACGCGAGCGGCCCGGACGCCCCGGCCGAGCCCCTGCCGTCGGACCCGGACTGGTCCGGCGGGACCGCCTACACCGACGTCCGGGAGCAGGAGGTGGCCGCACCGCAGGCCGCGCTCTGGCGGGTCATCGAGGGCGTCGGCGGCGAGCACGGCTGGTATTCGTTCCCGCTCGCCTGGTCGGTGCGCGGCTGGCTGGACAGGTTGGTCGGCGGGGTGGGGCTGCGTCGGGGCCGCCGCGACCCGCACCGCCTCCAGGTCGGCGAGGCGCTGGACTTCTGGCGGGTGGAGGAGATCGTCCCCGGGGAACTGCTGCGGCTGCGCGCCGAGATGCGGTTGCCCGGCCGGGCCTGGCTGGAGCTGCGCGCCGAACCGGCCGGCGACGGCCGCAGCCGCTACGTCCAACGCGCCGTCTTCCTGCCACGCGGCCTCCCCGGCCACCTCTACTGGCTCTCGGTGGCCCCCTTCCACGCCGTCATCTTCGGCGGCATGGCCCGCAACATCGCCAACCACGCCCCCACCCCCTAATCCCCCACCCCGCCCCCGCCCCCGCCCCACCCCCGGCTCCTGTCGATCATGGAGTTGTGGTGGACGGATCAGACCGCTTTGACCCGTTCTGCGGGCACCACAACTCCATGATCGACGGGCAAGGGTGGGGCGAGGGTGGGGCGAGGGTGGGGGTGGGGGTGGGGGGTGGGGGTGGGGTGGGTCAGTTGCCGTTGCGGGGGGTGGGGGCGAGGCGGTAGGTGATCGACTCGCCGGGGGGGACGAAGTCCCGGACCGGGGTGTCGGACAGGGCGTCGGCCAGAATCCGGCCCACCGCGTCGACCATCCGGGACTGGACGGCGGCACCGACGGCGTCCCGCGGATCGTCCGGGTTGGCGGCGATCTGGGCCACCGCGAGCTGCGGGGTGAAGGCCACCACCGACTCGGTCTCGTTCCGCTCCGAGCTGCCGGTCTTGCCGGCCACCGGGCGACCCAGCCCCGGCCGGAGCTTCTCCGCCGTGCCCCCGTCGCAGCGGCGGTACATCGACTGGTCGCCGACCGGGCAGCGGGCCGCGTCGGCGGCGGCGCGGGCCACCTCGGTGTCGATCACCTGCCGACAGTCGGGCCGGGCGGCGGCCACCTCCCGGCCGGCGCTGTCGGTGATCGACACCACCGGCAGCGGCGCGCACCAGGTTCCCTCGGCGGCCACCGTGGCGTACGCGTTGGCCAGGTCGAGCGGGGTGGTGGAGGAGACCCCGAGGGTGAACGCCCCCCAGTCCCGGGCGCTGTGCCGGGCCAGCGCGGCATCGTCGGGGGCGCGGAACCGGATGCCCAGCCGCTCGGCCATCTCCACCACCCGGTCCGCGCCGACCCTCTCGGTGAGCCAGGCGAAGTAGGTGTTCACCGAGCGGCCGAAGGCGGTCCACATGGTCCGGTAGCCGTCCATCCACTCGGGGGTGGCGTTGGCCGGGCACCACCGCCCGCCGCAGCCGGACCGGGCGTCGTCGGTCGGGAACCGGGTCACGATCCGGCTCGGCGCGGCGAAGCCGGTCTCCAGCGGCAGCCCGGACTCCAGGGCCGCCAGCAGGGCGAACAGCTTGAACGTCGAGCCGGCCTGATAGCCCTCGATGCCGTTGCCACCGGCGATCAGCTGGTTGACCGTGTTCGGATGGTTGCGCTGCCCGGCCGGGTTGGGGTCCACGCTGTAGTTGCGGTTCACCGCCAGGGCGAGCACCCGTCCGGTGCCCGGCTGGACCACCGCCACGGGCGCGGCCCGGGGATCGTCGACGTCGTAGATGTCGGCCACCTGCCGCACGGCCGCCCGCTGCACGGCCGGGTCGAGCGAGGAGACGATCCGGAATCCACCCCGGCGCAGGTTGTCCTGCCGTTCGGCGGCGGTGGCGCCGAAGGCGGGCTGGTCGCTCCACCACTGGGTGAACCAGTCGCAGAAGAAACCCCAGTCGTTGCGTGCCTCGGGCACGGCGGTGCAGTCGTTCGGTGTCCGGCTGGGCCGCAGCACCAGCGGGGCGTCCCGGGCCGCCGCCGCCTCGGCCGGCGGCACCTGGCCCAGCGCCACCATCCGGTCCAGCACGTACGACCGGCGGCTCAGCGCCGCGTCGGCGTCGCCGTTGATCGGGTCGTCGGTGTCCGGGGACCGGACCAGCCCGGCCAGCAGTGACGCCTGGGCCAGGGTCAGCCGGGCCGGGGTGGTGGAGAAGTAGCGTTTCGTCGCCGCCGCGATGCCGTACGCCCCGGCGCCGAAGTACGCGATGTTGAGGTAGCGGGTGAGGATCTCGTCCTTGGTCAGCTCGCGTTCCAGCGCCAGGGCGTACCGCATCTCCTGGAGCTTGCGGGCCGTGCTGATCTCGGTGGCCTTCTTCCGCTGCTCCTTGGTCAGCCGGGGGTCGTTGCTGAGCACGTTGCGGACGTACTGCATGCTCAGCGTGGAAGCGCCCTGGCGGGTCCGGCCGTCGCGCTGGTTGGCGGTGAACGCCCGCACCACGCCCCGCGGGTCGACGCCCCGGTGCTGGTAGAAGCGGGCGTCCTCGGCGGCGACGATGGCCTGCCGCATCACCGGGGCCACCTTGGCCAGCGGCACGTCCACCCGGTCCTCGGTGTAGAACGAGGTGACCAGGGTGACGCCGTCGGCGGCGTACAGGGTGGAACGTTGGGCGGTGGGCGGGGTGCGCAGGGTGTTGGGCAGTTCGGCGTAGGAGGACGCGAGCCCGCCGAAGCCGATGCCGAACACCAGGGCGAGCGGCAGGGCCGCCGCTGCCAGCACCAGCCCGGCGAGCACGCCGGCGAGCAACACGGTGAACACCTTGTGGAGGTGGGCCCGGATCATCAGTACTCCCCGCAGGAGTCGTCAGGACCCGTTCAGCATGACCCGCAAAACCACCCGAACTCTCATCTTCCCGCAAAAACGGATTAAGCGCCCGGGGCGGACACGGCGCGCGGAGCCGGACACGCCGCCCCGGTCACCCGGACGAGACCGCACCGTCACCACGGGCGGCCGACCGCGGCGGACCACAGCCGGACCCGACCCCGGGGCCGGCGGTCAGGTGACCCGACCGGGCCGGCGGTCAGCGTGACCCGACCGGGCCGGCGGTCAGCGTGACCCGACCGGGCCGGCGGTCAGCGTGCCCCGACCGGGCCGGAACGGCGGTACGGCGGGAGAAACGGCGGGGTCAGGGCAGCAGGGCCGAGGTGAGCGGGTGCACCGTCTCCTCGATCTCGTCGGCCACCCGGCTGAAGCACTGGTCGCCCCGGCCCCACGGATCGTCCAGGTCGTCGGAGTGCACCGCGGCCGCACCCTGCCGCGCCGCGTCGGCCGCCGCCACCAGGGCGACCCCCCGGGCGTACACCGCCTCCGGAACGGCCCGGGCCGGCGGCAGGGCGGCGGTGTCCAGCACGCCGAGCAGCCGGCCGAACTCCCCCAGCACGAAGGTGCGCGAGGCCGCGTCCGGCCGGAGCGCCACCACGTACTCCTGCTGGTCGGCGGTGGCGGTGAGGACGAGGTCGGCGGCGTCGATCAGGTCGGACCGCAGCTTGCGGGCGGCGAAGCCCTCGACGTCACCACCCCTGCTGAGCACCTGCCGGGCAGCGGGCGGGTTCATCTCCTCCCCCGCGTGCCAGCCACCGGTCCCGGCGCTGTGGCTGTGCAGCAACGCGTCCGAGCCGGCCGGGTCGACACCGAGCCGGCCCAGCCGCTCCCGGACGGCCAGCACCAGCAACCGCTCGGCCATCGGGGAACGGCAGATGTTGCCCATGCAGACGTGCAGGACGGTGAACGGCGGCACTCAGGCCCCCCGCTCGTCGAGGATGTCCGGCGCGACCTCACGGAGCTGGTCCAGGTCGATCGCGCCGGCCCGGAGCAACCGGGGCGTCTCACCGGTCAGGTCGACGATGGTGCTCGGCACCGGGTCGGGGCACGCGCCCGCCTCCAGATAGACACGCACCGAGTAACTGAGCTGGTCCCGGGCCTCCTCGGCGGTCAACGCGGCCGGCTGACCCACCTTGTTGGCCGCGGCCACCGCCATCGGGCCGGTCTCCCGCAGCACCTCCAGCGCCACCGGGTGCAGCGGCATCCGCACGGCGACCGTCCCGCTGGCGTCGCCCAGGTCCCAGGCGAGGCTCGGCGAGTGCTCCACCACGATGGTCAACGCCCCCGGCCAGAACGCCTCCACCAGGTCACGGGCCGCCTTGGGCAGCGAGAAGACCAGGCCGTCGAGGGTGTGCCGGGAGCCGATCAGCACCGGCGGCGCCTGTTGGCTGCCGCCCCGGGCATCGGATAGCGCCCGCACCGCGTACGGGGTGAACGCGTCCGCGCCGATCCCGTAGACCGTGTCGGTGGGCAGAACGACCAGCTCGCCGTTCTTGACCGCCTCGATCGCCGCGGCCACCCCGCGGTCCCGGTCGGCGGGCGACCGACAGTCGTAGAGCATCACGAGGAGCCAGTCTGCCACGCCGGCCCACCGACGGCGTGCGGGCCGTCCGACCCGCGGGACGCGGTGGCGAACCGCGCCCGGCCGGCCAGGTCCCGGTGCGCCCGCACCGCCGTGTACCGGCCGTCCGCGGCGAGCAACGCCGGCACCGCCGCGCCGTGCGTGTCGTCGTGCTCGACACCCAGGTCACCGCCGGGGCGCAGCAGGTCGGCCGCCCGGCGCAGCACCGGCCGGACCACCGCCAGGCCGTCCACCCCGCCGAACACCGCCTCGTCCGGGTCGAACCCGGCCACCTCCGGCGGGACCACCACCGCACGCGGCACGTACGGCGGGTTGCACAGCAGTACGTCCACCGCACCGACCAGGTCGGCGAGCAGCTCCGGGTCGGTGACGTCGGCGGCCACCACCTCGACCGGCCGGTCCCCGGCGGCGGCCCGACCGGCCGCGTTGCGCCGCAGCCAGGCCAGTGCGGCGGGGGACCGCTCCACCGCCACCACCCGGGCCGTCGGGACCTCCTGGGCCACCGCCAGCGCGACCGCCCCGGAACCACTGCACAGGTCGACCACCACCGGGGCCGGGCGGGTCGACGCCCGCTCGATCCCCCAACCGGCCAGCAGCTCCGTCTCCGGGCGGGGCACGAAGACCCCCGGCCCGACCGCCAGCTCCAGGTGCCGGAAGCCGGCCCGCCCGGTCAGGTGCTGCAACGGCTCACGGTCGGCCCGGCGGGCCACCAGGACGTCGTACCGGTCCCGCTGGGCCGGGGTGAAGCCGTCGGCCAGGGCCAGCCGCCCCCGGGGCACGCCCAGCACGTACGCGGCGAGCTGCTCCGCCTCGGAACGGGCCGAGGCCACCCCGGCGGCGGCGAGGGCACGGGCGGCGCGGGCCACCACCGGCGAGGGCCGCTCGCGTTCTGTCCCTTCGGACGGGTGGCGCGGAAGTGAGGTCACGACATAATCATGAGGCGTCGTCGGCCGCGCCACGTACGGGTGGGTCCAACGCCGGCCGGTGCCGACGCGGCTCGTCCGATCGCGCGCCGACAGGAGGTTCACCAGGTGGGGTGGCTCGACCGGGTCGACGACCAGGTTGACGCCCTGACGCACGCCCGCCACCTCCAGGAGGCCAGCCGCTCGGCCGAGGCGATCGTGGTGCTCGACCGGGTGCTGCGCACCACCACCGACCCGTACACCAGGGCCGACGCGCTGGTGCAACGGCTCTGCGCGCTGATCAACCTCGGCCGGACCGCCGAGTTCACCCTGGCCATCGAGGACGCCTCCGGTGCCGTCCGGGACCTCGCCGAGCCCTACCTGCACGGGCATCTCAACGCGTTGGCGGCGCTGGCCGCGCACCACCAGGGCGCGCTGGACCGGTGCGTCACCCACCTGGTCCGGGCGGCCCGCGCGCTCGGCGCCGCCGAGGACCGCGACCGGGACACCGCCTGGGGCTGGCACGACCTGGCGATGGCGTACTCCTACCTCAGCTTCCACGGCTACGCGCTCGGCGCGATCGAACGGGCCCGCCAGCACGGCGCCGCCGCCGGCATCCCGGAGGAGACCTTCGCCGCGCCGGGCATCCGGCTGCGCAACGCCGTCGCGCTGGACCACAACGGCGACAGCGACGGCTGCCTGCGGGTGCTCCGCGACATCGCGGCCGACCTGTCCCGGTTCACCGCCGACGGTCGGGCCGACCGGCTGCGACCGAGCAGCCTCGCCGCGTACGGTTACGCGGCGGTCCGCCGGGCCGCGCTCGGCGACGCAGCCCCGGTCGGCCCGGAGCCGGCCCGGTTGCTCGACCACGGCGGTGACAGTGCCCGCGCCCGGGACATGCGCCAGCTCGGCCACGTGTGCCTGGCGGTGGCCGACGAACGCCCGATCGAGGCGATCACCCGACTGGACTCGGCCCGGGTGTCGGCCGAGACGCTCGGCGCGGCGGAGGCGTCCCGGCTCCGCAGCATCGCCCTGTCCCGGGCCGGTGACCACGCCGCCGCGCACCGCGCCGACCGGCGGGCGTTCCGGCTGGCCGCGCAGCGCAACGACCGGCTGCGGGACGTCTACATCGACGGCATCGCGGCCCGGATCGACCACGAGGAGATGCGCCGGGAGGCGGCCCGCTACGAGGGTGAGGCGCTGACCGACCCGCTGACCGGCCTGGCCAACCGGCGTCAGCTGGAGCGGCACATCGCCTCGGTGGTGTCCCGGGGCGAGCGGGTGGTGATCGGCGTCTGCGACCTGGACGGCTTCAAGGCGGTCAACACCACCCACGGCCACCACTCCGGCGACCTGGTGCTGCAACGCATCGCCGGGGTGATCAACCGGGTGATGCGCCGCGGCGACTTCGTGGCCCGCTACGGTGGCGACGAGTTCGTGGTGGTGCTCTCCGGGGCCGGCATGACCGAGGCCGCCGAGGTGGCCCGCCGGATCGACGCGGCCGTGCGCACCGAGGACTGGGAGTCGCTGGTGCCCGGCACCCCGGTCGGCGTCAGCATCGGTTTCGCCGAGGTCCACGGCGGCGGTGGCGGCACCGCCGTGCGCGACGCGCTCGGCAGCGCGTTCGAGATCGCCGACCGGGAGATGCTGCGGGCCAAGGCCCGCTCCCGGGTCTGCTGACCCACCCCGGCAGGGATCAGACGGATCAGTTCGGTGTCGCCCGGGGCCGGGCGGCACGGATCAGCTCGGTGTCGCCCGGGGCCGGGCGGCACGGATCAGCTCGGTGTCGCCCGGGGCCGGGCGGCACGGATCAGTGCCGGGTCAGTTCGGTGTCGCCCGCGAGCCGGGCGGCACGGTCGGCCTCGGTGAGGGCGTCGAGGACGCCGTCCAGCTCCCCGGCGAGGGCCAGGTCGAGGTTGTACGCCGTGTAGCCGATCCGGTGGTCGGTGATCCGGTTCTGCGGGAAGTTGTAGGTGCGGATCCGTTCCGAGCGGTCCACCGTGCGCACCTGCGCCTTGCGGGCGTCCGAGGCGGCGGCGTCGGCCTGTTCCTGGGCCACCGCCAGCAGCCTGGCCCGCAGGATCCGCATCGCCTGCTCGCGGTTCTGCAACTGGGACTTCTCGTTCTGGCAGGAGACCACCACGCCGGTCGGCAGGTGGGTGATCCGGACCGCCGAGTCGGTGGTGTTCACCGACTGCCCACCCGGCCCGGAGGACCGGAACACGTCGATCCGCAGGTCGTTCGGGTCGATGGTGACGTCGACGTCCTCGGCCTCGGGCAGCACCAGCACGCCGGCCGCGCTGGTGTGGATGCGTCCCTGCGACTCGGTGACCGGAACCCGCTGCACCCGGTGCACGCCGCCCTCCCACTTGAGCCGGGACCAGACCCCGTTGCCGCCGTCCGGGACTCCCTTGGTCTTGATCGCCAACGAGACGTCCTTGACCCCGCCGAGGTCGGAGTCCTGCGCGTCGATCACCTCGGTCAGCCAGCCGTGCCGCTCGGCGTACCTGGTGTACATCCGCAGCAGGTCCCCGGCGAAGAGCGCCGACTCCTCCCCGCCCTCGCCGGCCTTGATCTCGATGATCACGTCCTTGGCGTCGTGCGGATCCCGGGGGATCAGCAGCTCGGCCAACCGTTCCTCGAGCACCGGCAGGGTCGCCGCGATCGACTCCGCCTCCTCGGCGAAGGCCGGTTCCTCGGCGGCCAGCTCCCGGGCCGCGACCAGATCGGCGCGGGCCTGCTCCAGCTCAGCGGCGGCCTTGTGCAGCGGGACCAGCTCGGCGTAGCGGCGGCCGACCCGGCGGGCGGTGTTCTGGTCGGCGTGGATGGCCGGGTCGGCCAGCCGCTTCTCCAGCTCGGCGTACTCGTCGAGGAGGGCGGCCAGGCGCTCGCTGCTCATACGGGGTGCTCCTTCGACGGGGACGGCGGGGCGCAGGACGGCGGAAGTAGGCGGAACGGACGAACGCCCGCGTCCGGCACGGGGCCGGACACGGGCGTCGTCGGTGGAGCTACTTGGCCTTCTTCGCCTGAACCTTGGCGTACTTCTGCTGGAACTTGGCGACCCGGCCGGCGGTGTCGAGCACGCGCTGCTTACCGGTGTAGAACGGGTGGCAGGCGCTGCAGGTCTCGACGCTGATCGCACCACCCTTGGCGGTGCTGCGGGTGGTGAAGGAGCTGCCGCAGGAGCACTTGACCTCGGTGGTCACGTACTCGGGGTGGATGTTGGGCTTCATGTCGCCTCGGTCCTTTCGTCAGGTGGTCGCCGGGTCGCCGCTGATCCCCCGTCGCCTGGTGCGCGACGGACTCGGGCGTGAACCGGAACCGGTGGCCGATTGACCAGTGTGCCATGGGCGTGAGCCGACCCGTCGGGCGGGCCACACGATCGGTCCGGCAGTGGTAACGCCCGCCCACCGGGCCGCATTCCCGCCGCTCCCGACCCACATTCCTCCTCCGGCACGGTGACCGACGCGAGCAGCTGGGCGGGGCTCAGCCGGGCGGGCGGGGCGCAGCCGGGCGGGCGGGGCGCAGCCGGGCGGGCGGGGCGCAGCCGGGCGGGCGCGAGCAGCCGGGCGGGGTGCAGCCGGGCGGGCGGGCGAGCAGCCGGGCGGCGCTCAGCCGGGCGCGGGCGGCGCGGCCGGACCGGGCGGGCTCCTCCCCCAGGTTCAGGAGCCCGCCCGACGGGGCAGCCGAGCGGCGGACGCCTCCCCAGGCCTCTTCCGCCGCCCTCCGTGATCGCGCCCCGGCCGGATGGACCGCGAACCCGCCTACCCAGTCAACCCGGCCACGCACAGGATTTTCAAGAGCTGGAATCCCACCGAAAGAAAGTTCTACGTGGGAATTTCCCTGCAACAGCAGTTCCGGGTACGACGAAGGGCACGGCCGCTGCGGCCGTGCCCTTCGTGTCGGTCTCACCCGGGTGAGGTGATCACTCTCCCGGTGTCGACTTGGCGATCTGCATCAGGAACTCGATGTTGGTGCGGGACTGCTTGAGTCGGTCGATCAGCAGGTCCAGCGCCGCCTGCGAATCCAGCGAGTGCAGCACCTTGCGGAGCTTGTGGATGATCGCCAGCTCCTCCGGCGCGAACAGGACCTCCTCCTTGCGCGTGCCGGAGGGGTTGATGTCGATCGCCGGGAAGACCCGCTTGTCGGCGATCTTCCGGTCCAGCTTCAGCTCGGCGTTACCGGTGCCCTTGAACTCCTCGAAGATGACCGTGTCCGCCATGGACCCGGTCTCCACCAGCGCGGTGGCGAGGATGGTCAGCGAGCCGCCGTTCTCGATGTTGCGGGCCGCGCCCAGGAACCGCTTCGGCGGGTAGAGCGCCGTGGAGTCGATACCACCGGACATGATCCGGCCGGAGGCCGGTGCCGCCAGGTTGTACGACCGACCGAGCCGGGTCACCGAGTCGAGCAGGACGACCACGTCGTGACCCAGCTCGACGAGGCGCTTGGCCCGCTCGATCGCCAACTCGGCGATCGTGGTGTGGTCCTGCGGCGGGCGGTCGAACGTGGCCGCGATGACCTCGCCCTTCACCGACCGCTGCATGTCGGTGACCTCTTCGGGCCGCTCGTCCACCAGCACCACCATCAGGTGGCACTCCGGGTTGTTCCGGGTGATGGCGTTCGCGATGGCCTGGAGCACCATCGTCTTGCCCGCCTTGGGCGGGGACACGATCAACGCCCGCTGCCCCTTGCCGATGGGCATCACCAGGTCGATCACCCGGGTGGTGAGGATGTGCGGCTCGGTCTCCAGCCGCAGCCGTTCCTGCGGGTAGAGCGGCGTGAGCTTGTAGAACTCCGGCCGGCGGCGGGCCTCCTCCGGCTCCATGCCGTTGATGGTGTCCAGCCGGACCAGCGGGTTGTACTTGTCCCGCCGCTGGTCGCCACTGCCGCCGCTGTCCCGGGCGGCCCGGACGGCACCGGTGATCGCGTCACCCCGGCGCAGGCCGTGCTTCTTGATCTGGGACATCGAGACGTAGACATCGTTCGGGCCGGCCAGGTAGCCGGTGGTCCGGACGAAGGCGTAGTTGTCGAGCACGTCGATGATGCCGGCGACCGGGACCAGCACGTCGTCCTCGCCGACCTGCGGTTCGCGGCCACCACCGTTGTCGCTGCCGCCCTCGACGCGGTCGCCCCGACCACGCCGACGGTCCCGGAACCGGCTGCGCCGGCCCCGCCGGCCGCCACCCTCGCCGTCGTCGTCCGAGTCGTCCCGGTTGTCGCGGTTGTCGCGCTGACCCCGGTCGTTGACGCGGTCACCCCGGTCGCCACGGTCGGAGCGCTCGGCCCGGTCGTTACGGTCGGACCGGTCGTTGCGGTCGGACCGCTCGCCGCGCTCGCCACGGTCGGACCGCTCGTTGCCGGCCCGCTCGGCCCGGTCACCGCCGGCCCGCTCGTTGCCGGCCCGGTCACCGCCGGCCCGCTCGTTGCCGGTACGACCGGCCCGGTCGCCGTCCGTCCGCTCGGCACGGTCGCCGCGCTCGGCACCGGCCCGCTCGCCACGCTCGGCCCGGTCGACGCCGGCCCGGTCACCGCCGGCCCGCTCGCCACGGTCCCGACCGCCGCGCCCCTCGGCCCGCTCGGGGCGCTCGCCGGTCTCGGCCGGCGGCTCCTCGGCACGGGCCTCGACGGGCCGCGTCTCGGCGACCGGCCGCGCCTCGGCGGTGCTGGCCCGGCTGCGCCGGGTCCTGGGCCGACTCTCGGTCTCGCCGGTGGCGGCAGGGGTCGCCGCCGGCTCGGTCACCCGCTCCGGGGTGACCTCGGCGCGCACCTCCTCCCGGACGGGGGCAGCCGCAGCGGCCACCTCGGCCCGCGGTCGAGGGGTGCCGGTCGCGGCGCCGCCCTGCTGCCGCTCGGAGATCGCGCTGATCAACTCGCCCTTACGCATGCGAGCCGTCCCGGAGATGCCGAGCGACGCGGCCAGGCTCTGCAGCTCCGGCAGCAGCATCGCCGACAGGCCGGTGCCGCTGCGCCGACGGCGGGCGGGGGCGGCGGTGGTGGCATCGCCAGCGACGTTGGAAACATCCGACGTCACGTCGGTGGTGTCGCTCAATGGATTCCTTCCCTCGATAGGCCGGGACTGCCCGGGATCGACAAGCAAGGTGGCCGGGCGGCCTCGGTGCACCCGCCTCGCATGACGCGTCGCGGGAGTCTGTGGCACAGCAGCCGGGCGGTTTCCCGACTCACCAACGTCGGTGAGCAGGTCTCGCCGTCTGCGGCGACCTGCGGAAACTGCGGTGCGGCGTGGGCCTTTGGCAGGGGTGACGGGCTGACCGCCGAGAGCTTCGGGGTGCGCCGACCCGCAGAGAGATCGCGTGCTTCGCGGCTGTGCTGAGTCTAGAGCGTAATCAACTCTTCCGACCTGCGGCAACAGGGTCCCGCTCGGCGTGTCCAAGTCTACCCCGTACGACGGTCGCCCCGCGCACCTCTACCGGCAACCGCCAGACTTCCCATTCTGTTCCCGGGGTGAACCCCTCGGGCGGCGCGTCGAACGCCAGCACGGTCGGCCCCGCCCCACTGACCACGGCGGCCACACCGGCCGCACGCAGCTCACCGACCAGGGCCGCGGTCGCCGGCATTCCTGCCGCGCGGTAATCCTGGTGCAGCCGGTCGACGGTGGCCGGCAGCAGCAACGCCGGCTCGGTGGTCAACGCGTGCACCAGCAACGCCGACCGGCCCGCGTTCAACGCCGCGTCCGGATGCGGCACCGTCGACGGCAGCGCCGCCCGCGCGGTGGCCGTCAGCCCCCGCCCGGCCGGCACGAGGACCGTGGGCCGCACCCCGGCCGCGACCGGCAGCGAGACCGCCCGCCCGCCGGACGGCTCGGTCCAGGCGATGGTGAACCCGCCCAGCAGACAGGGGGCGACGTTGTCCGGGTGCCCCTCGATCTCGGCCGCCAACCGGAGCACCGCGTCGTCGTCGAGCCGTCGCCCGCCGTCGGTGACCAACGCGCGGGCCAGCAGCACCCCGGCCACGATCGCCGCCGAGGAGGAACCCAGGCCGCGGGCCTGCGGGATCCGGTTGACGCAGTCCAGCGCCAGGCCCGGTGGCTGACCGCCGAGCTGGTCGAAGGCGGCCCGCATGGCGACCACCACCAGGTGCCGGTCGTCCGGCGGCAACTCACCGGCGCCCTCGCCGGTGACCGTCACCCGGACCCCGGCCGGGACCACCTCGGCGGCCACGTCGTCGTGCAGGGCGAGGGCCAGCCCGAGGGCGTCGAACCCGGGGCCCAGGTTGGCGCTGGTCGCGGGCACCCGCACCCGCACCGGCCCGGAGGCGAAAGTCGTCGGCACCGACCCATGCTAGGACCAGGGGCCGACGTCGCGCCCGCTCGCCCGGACGGTGGGACTGGATCAGCTCGGTTAGCCTGACGCCGACCCACCCCGGTCGGGAGGACGGATGGACATGTTCAGTTACCGGCTCACCCAGTTGCTGGGCCACCTGCCCGTGCTGCTGACCCTGCTCGGCGTCCTGGTGCTCGCCGCCACCGCCCGCCGCCGGCTACCGGGGCGGGCCAGGTCGTTGCTGATCGCCGGGGCCGCCGTCCTGCTGATGCTGGAACTGCTCGGCGCCGCCTGGCTGGCCGCCCTGCCGGAGCTGGTCCGGTCGCGTTCCCTCTCCGGCGGGATGCGGCAGTTCGAGCTGATGAACCTGACCGTCAACGTGGTCCGCTGGCTCGGCTACCCCGTCGGCCTGGGACTGGTCGTCGCCGCCGTGTTCGTCGACCGCGCCGCTACCCCCGCGCCCGACCGGCCGTGGGGTGCCTGGACGCCCCCGGCCGGAGCCACCGCCGCCGGTCCGCCGCCCGGCCACACCGCGGGTCCGCCGCCCGGCCACACCGCGGGTCCGCCGCCCGGCCACACCGCCGGCCACCCGGCCCCCGGCCCGGTGCCGCCGGGCCAGGCCGCCGGCTGGGGCGGGAGCGACCGGCCGCCGGCCGTACCGCCGCAGGTCGACCGCGCCGACTGAGCCCCGTCCGGTGGTCAGCGGGCGGGCAACGGATCCGTACCGGTGACCGGGTCGGTGAGCGAGAGCCGGCGGGTCGCGACCCGCCAACCGACCGCGTACACCAGGGTGACCAGGCCACAGCCGGCCAGCACCAGCCGCTCGTCCACCCGGTCGACCACACCGGCGACCACCAGCTGGCTGACCGAGATCGCCAGGGTCGCCAGCATCATGTCGGTGGCGAACACCCGGCCTCGCAGCCGGTCCGGCACCTCACCCTGGAGAGCGAAGTTCGACAGCACCCAGTTACTGCCACCGCCGAAGTGGGCCACGAAGACCAGCACCACCACCAGCGGGAACCAGGGCGTCACCGCCGTGCCCAGATAGGCCAGCCCGTACAGCGACATCGACAGCGCCAGGCCGGGCAGCAGCCAGGCCCGGTTGGTCAGCACCCGACGCATCAGGATCGGTCCGACCAGCGCCCCCGCCCCACGCGCCGCGAAGAGCAGCCCGGTGCCGACCGGACCCACCCCGTACAGGGCGGCCAGCAGGGGGAAGACGGTCAGCACGCCGTTGCCCAGCCCCACCGCCGACTTCACCGTCACCAGCGCCAGCACCCTCGGCCGGTGCCGGATGTGGCCTAACGCCTCGCCGATCGCCGCCCAGGTGCGCGGCATCGACCGACCGGGTTCCCGGGCCGCCTGCAACGGGCGACGGATCCGCGCGGCCAGGCCCGCCGCCAGCACCAGGCCGACCGCCCCCACCCAGAAGCAGGCGTACGGCCCGACCGCCGCGCTCAACACGCCGCCGAGGGACGCGCCGACCACCGTCATCGTCCCCCAGGCGGACCCGGCCACGGCATTGCCCGCGGCCAGGTCGGCGGGGTCGAGCACGTTGGGCAGGGCGGCCTGCGCCGACGGCGAGTAGAACGCCTTGCCCACCGCCACCAGGCTGATCGCCACCATGGCCAGCCAGGCCGTACCGGCGCTCCGGACGCCGAGCAGCAGCAGCACGCCGAGCAGCGTCAGCCCGTTGGCGGCCATCATGACCTTCCGGCGGTCGAACCGGTCGGCGACGGTCCCGGTGTACGGCAGCAGCAACGCCAGCACGCCGGTGTCCAGCGCCAGCACCAGAGCGCCCCACACCCCGCTGCCGGTCAGCTCCGGCAACAGCACCAGCAGCGGCACCATGACGAACCAGTCGGCACCGAAGACGACCAGCTCAGCGAGGAAGAGGTTGCGGAAGTCCCGGTTGCGGACCAGGACCGAGAGCGGAGAGGACACGTGCCCGGACCCTACCCGCCGGGTCGGGGGCCGGTCGGGTGACCCAGGAGCTGGGAGACCGTGACGAAGGTGTAGCCGCGGGACCGCAGCCCGGTGATCATCGCGTCCAGGCCGCGCAACGCCACCTGCCGGTTCGCCGAACCCGCGTCGTGGGCCAGCAGGATGGTGCCCGGCACCACGTCGGCCACGATCCGCCGGGCGTGGCCGGCCGGGTCGTCCGGGAACTCGCCCTCGACCATCTGCAACGACCAGAGCACGATGCGGTAGTCGAGGCGTACGGCGGCGTGCAGCACCCCGCCGCCCAGGTGCCCGTACGGCGGCCGGGCCAGCCGGGGCGGCACCCCGGTGACCTCGGCGATGGCGTCGTGCGAGCGGCGCAGGTCGTCGTGCACGGCGGCGGCGGCCAGCCTGGCCAGGTCCCGGTGCCGCCAACTGTGGTTGCCGACCTCGTGCCGGGCCAGCCGACCCCGGATCAGGTCGGCGTGCCGGCGTACCCGGCTACCGACCAGGAAGAAGGTCGCCGGCACCGCGTACCGGTCGAGGGTGTCCAGCACCGTGGGCGTCCACTGCGGCAGCGGCCCGTCGTCGAAGGTGAGCGCGACCAGCCGCTCGGTGGTCGGTACGTGCCAGACCACCTGGAGCCCGCCCGAGCCGACGTCCTGCCGCCGGTTGCCGACGGTGGCGCTGGCCGGGCCGGTGGACAACGGCAGGTGCCGGTCGGCGAGCCAGGTGCCCTGCGACATCCCGGCGGCCCCCAGGGCGACGCCCCCGGCCAGCAGCGCCCCGCCGCCCAGCACCCGCCGCCGGCTCCACCGTCCGCCGTCGGGACCGGCCGGCCCCGCCTCGCGCGTCATCACCCAGGGTGGGACGACGATGACGGAAAGTCGATATCCACGGCCTGACCGTACCCGCCGATAGGCCCGATGTCCCGACCCCGACGCGACGCGCCCCCGGCCGGGGACACCCGGACCGGGGGCGCGGCACGCGCGACGGCGGAGGTTACTCGGCCGGCGGGAGCGGCGACCGGCGGCTCTTCGGCAGCCGCAGCACCTCGAACTGGTCGGTGCCGTCCACCAGCGCCGCGGAGGGGGCCGGGCGGTCCGGTGCCTCGGCCGACGCCCCGGCGGCCGGGGCACCCACCGGGACCGGGACCTCGGCGTCCCGGTCGTCGGGGGTGCCGGTCGGGTCACCGTCGGCGGGGGTGTCGCCCCGCCGGGCGGCCCGCCGGGCCCGCAGCGACTCCTTGGTGCGCTCCACCATCGTGTAGAGGGTCGGCACCAGGACCAGGGTGAGCAGGGTGGAGCTGAGCAGGCCGCCGATCACCACCACCGCGAGCGGCTGGGAGATGAAGCCACCCTCCCCGGTGAGCCCGAGGGCCATCGGCAGCAACGCGAAGATGGTGGCCACCGCGGTCATCAGGATCGGTCGCAGACGCCGCCGACCGCCCTCGACCACCGCCTCGGTGACGCCCATCCCCTGCGCCCGGTACTGGTTGACCAGATCCAGCAGCACGATCGCGTTGGTGACCACGATGCCGACCAGCATGAGCACGCCGATCAGCGCCGGCACACCCAGCGGCGTCCCGGTGACCAGCAGCAGTCCGATCGCGCCGGTCGCGGCGAACGGGATGGAGATGAGCAGGATCAGCGCCTGGGTGATGCTCCGGAACGTCGCCACCATGATCAGGAAGACGATCGCGATCGCCGCCAGCACGGCCAGGCCGAGGTCGCCGAAGGCGTCCTCCTGCTGGGCGCTGGCCCCGCCCACGGCGACCGTCGCCCCCGGCACGTCCACGTCGGCCAGCCGCTTCTTGAGTTCGGCGGTGGTCGCGCCGAGGTTGGAACCGGTGGCCGTCCCGGTCACCGACACGCTGCGCTCACCGTCGATCCGGGTGACCTGCTGCGGCCCCTCCCCCCGGGTCACGTCGGCGATGTCGTCCAGCTTCACCGGGCCCACCGGCAGCGCCCGCAACTGTTCCTCGGTCGCCGGCGGGGTGGCCGTGCTCCGCAGCACCACGTCCTGCTGACCGCCGTCGAGCGTCACCCGGCCCAGCGGGCTGCCCCGGTACGCCTGCGACACCAGCTGCCCGACCGCCGCCTCGCTGAGCCCCACCCGGGCCGCGGCCAACCGGTCGACGGTGACGTCGACCCGGGGCACCCGCTCGGACAGGCTGGTGGCCACGTCCTCCACCCCGGACATGCCGGCCATCGCGGCCCGGACCTGCTCGGCGGCCCGGTTCAGGGTGTCGGTGTCGGCGGCCTGGACGACCACCTCCAACTGGTTGCCCGAGGTGGCGCCCTGCCCGGTGCCGAAACTCAGCTCACCGGCGGAGGCACCGAGCCGGTCGAACTCCCGGCGCAGGACCTGCCTCATCTCCTTGGCGTCGGTGTCGCCGTCGAGCGCCACCGACCACTGGGCGGTGTTGTTGCCGCCGCCGGCCAGCCACGGCTGGTCGCTGCCACCCGCGCTCACCTGGTACGACTCGACCCCGTCGGTACGCCCCAGCACCCCCTCCACCAGGCGGGCCGCCTGGTCGGTGGCGGCCAGCCCCGCCCCGGCCGGCAGCTTCTGGCTGATGTTGAGGGTGTCCTGGCCGGAGTCGTCCAGGAAGTTGGTCTCCAGCTTCTGGGCCAGCCCGAACGTGCCGAACAGCAGCAGGATGCCCACCGCCACGGTGATCCACCGGGTCCGGCGGCTCCGGGTGGCGAACCCGATCGCCGGCAGGTACGCCCGCTGCAACGGGCTGCGCAGCTCCTTGGCCTCGGCGGCCCGGCGCACCGCCTCGTCCGCCCCGTCGCGCGGCGGCTTGAGGAACCAGTACGCCAGCACCGGGATCACCGTCAGCGACACCAGCAGCGAGGCGAGCAGGGCCACCGTGACGGTGATCGCGAAGGGCGCGAAGAGCTGCCCGACGAAGCCACCCACCAGGGCGATCGGCGCGAACACCGCCACCGTGGTGAGGGTCGACGCGGTGACCGCCCCGGCCACCTCTCGGACGGCGGTGACGATGGCGTCCCGTTTCGGCTCGCCGTACTCCAGGTGGCGTTTGATGTTCTCCAACACCACGATCGAGTCGTCGACCACCCGGCCGACCGCGATGGTCAACGCGCCCAGGGTGAGCAGGTTGAGCGAGTAGTCGCCGATCCAGAGGGCGAGCAGCGCCACCACCACCGACAGCGGGATGGAGACCGCGGTGACCAGGGTGGACCGGACCGACAGCAGGAAGACCAGGATCACCACGACCGCCATCAGCAGGCCGAGCAGACCCTCGGTGGTCAGGCTCTCGATCGACTTCTCCACGAACGGGGCCTGGTCGAACACGATGGTCAGCTCGGCACCGGAGGCGGACCGCAGGTCGTCGAGCCGGTCCCGGATGTCGTGCGAGACGCGCACGGCGTTGCCGTCCTGGGCGGCCGTGACCTGGATCCCGATGCTGTCCTTGCCGTTGGTGCGGGTGATCGCGGTGGCCGGGGCGAGCTGCTGCTCCACGGTCGCCACGTCGCCGAGCCGGACCGGCGGGGCCTTCGGCGCGGTCGGGGTGAGCGCGATGCCGCGCAACTGGTCGAGGGTGGTGACCGGGGCTCCCACCTGCACCGGCAGCGTGCTGGTGCCGTCGACGACCGCGCCGGCCGGGACGGCGATGCCGTTGGTCTTCAGCGCGGTGGCGATCGCGGCCGGGTTCAGCTTCGCGGCGGCGAACTTCGCCGGGTCCGGCACGATCGTCACGACCTGCTCGCGGGTGCCGGTCACGGCGACCGTGCGGACGCCGTCGATCCCCTCCAGCTCGGGTACGACGGTGGCGCGCAGCCGCTCGGCGAGCGCCTGCTCGTCACCGCCACCGGTGGCGGCCAGCACCACCGCCGGCAGGTCGTCGGTGCTGCCGGTGAGGACCTGCGGGTCGACGTCGGCCGGGAGCTGGGCGTCGACCCGGCTCAGCGCGGTCTGCATCTTGTTGGCCGCGTCGTCGATGTCGGTGCCGAAGGCGAACTCCACCGCGATCGTCGCCGACCCCTCGCGCGAGGTGGAGGTGACCTTCTCCAGCCCGGCGATGCCCTGGAGGCTGTTCTCGATCGGCTCGGTGACCTGCGCCTCGACGATCTCCGGCGACGCGCCCGGGTAGACCGCGACGACGAACGCCCCGGGGAACTCCAGCGACGGCAGGAGCTGCTGCTTGAGCGAGGGGACGGTGAACGCCCCGAACGCCGCGGTCACCACCGCGATGAGGGCGACGAGCCCCCGGTTGGCGAGGCTTGATCTGGCGAGCAGCGACATCGGCGTGGCTCACTCCTGGGAGAGGGGACAGGCGTAGGAAAGTCTGCCCGATCCGGTCTCCCCCACCCGTAACGGGGTGGTCACCCGCCGGCCGGGCGACGGGAACGGCACGCCGGCCGGCACCGCCGCCCGGGTCGGGACCGGGATCAGGCCAGGTCGAGGGAGCGGGCGGCGGTCAGGGCGTCGTTGGCGATGGTGATCGGGGCGGGCGCGGTGGAGATCGCCCACTCCGGGTCCTTCAGGCCGTGGCCGGTGACCGTGCAGACCACCGTCGCCCCGGCGGGCACCCGGCCCTCGGCACCCTGCTGGAGCAGACCGGCCACGCTGGCCGCGCTGCCCAGCTCGACGAAGACGCCCACCTCCCGGGCCAGCAGCCGGTAGGCGGCGAGGATCTCCCGGTCGGTCACCGCGGCGATCAGCCCCTGCGAGGCGTCCCGGGCGTCGAGCGCCTTGGTCCAGCTCGCCGGGTTGCCGATCCGGATGGCGGTGGCGATGGTCGACGGCTCCGGCACCACCTGGCCGCTGACGATCGGGGCCGCCCCGGCGGCCTGGAAGCCGTACATCCTGGGGGCGCGGGTGGCGTTGCCGTCCCGCAGGTCCTCCGAGTAGCCCATCCAGTAGGCGGAGATGTTGCCGGCGTTGCCGACCGGCAGGCAGTGGATGTCGGGGGCGTCGCCGAGCGCCTCGACGATCTCGAAGGCGGCCGTCTTCTGGCCGTGCAGCCGGTCCGGGTTGACCGAGTTGACCAGGGCCACCGGGAAGTCCTGGGCGAGCTTCGAGGCCAGCGCGAGGCAGTCGTCGAAGTTGCCCTGCACCTGGAGCAGCTTGGCCCCGTGCACCAGCGCCTGGGCCAGCTTGCCCAGCGCGATCTTGCCCTGCGGCACCAGGACCGCGCAGGTGATCCCGGCGCGGGCCGCGTACGCGGCGGCGGAGGCGCTGGTGTTGCCGGTGGAGGCGCAGATGATCGCCTTGTCGCCGGCCTCGACGGCCTTGGAGACGGCGACCGTCATGCCCCGGTCCTTGAACGACCCGGTCGGGTTGGCCCCCTCGACCTTCAGGTAGACGTCGGCGCCGAGCCGGGCGGAGAGCGCCGGCGCGGGCAGCAGCGGGGTGTTCCCCTCGTGCAGGGTGACCACGGGCGTGGCGTCGGTGACCGGCAGCCGGTCCCGGTACGTCTCGATCAGGCCCCGCCACATGTCGCTCTCCTCGCCTCTGCCGCCCCGGCCGTGCCGGAGACCCTGCCAGCCTGGACCAGCCTCGCCGACCGGCCCCCGGCACACCCACTGGTAACCATCAGGCGAGACGCCGGGTCACGCGCCGCCCTCGACCCGCAGCACGCTGGCCACCGAGCGGACGATGTCCAGCCCGCGCAGCTCGCGTACCGTCGCGGCGAGCGCGGCGTCCGGGGCGACGTGGGTGACGATCACCAGGTCGGCGTCCTCGCCGCGCCCGGCCGGACCGCCGCCGGCCGGTCCCTGCCGGACGGTGGCGATGGAGACGTCGTGCCGGGCGAACACCCCGGCCACCGCCTGGAGCACACCCGGGCGGTCGACCACGTCGAGGCTGATGTGGTAGCGGGTCAGCGCCTCGCCCATCGGCCGGACCGACAGGTCGGCGTAGGCGGACTCGCTGGCCGCGTACGCCCCGGCGAGCCGGTTGCGGGCCACCGCCACCACGTCGCCGAGGACCGCGCTGGCGGTCGGCGCCCCGCCCGCCCCCCGGCCGTAGAACATCAACTGCCCGGCCGCCTCGGCCTCGACGAAGACCGCGTTGAACGCGTCGCCGACGCTGGCCAGCGGGTGGGTCAGCGGGATCATCGCGGGGTGCACCCGGACGCTGACCGTCTCCCCACCGGCCGCGTCGGTGCCCCGGGCGGCGATGCAGAGCAGCTTGATGGTGCAGCCCATCGCCTTGGCGCTGGCCATGTCGGCGACGGTGACCTCGGTGATGCCCTCGCGGTGCACGTCGGCGGCGGTGACCCGGGTGTGGAAGGCGAGCGAGGCCAGGATGGCGGCCTTGGCGGCGGCGTCGAAGCCCTCCACGTCGGCGGTCGGGTCGGCCTCGGCGTACCCCAGCTCGGTCGCCTCGTCCAGCGCCTCGGCGAAGCCGGCGCCGGTGGCGTCCATCGCGGAGAGGATGAAGTTGGTGGTGCCGTTGACGATGCCGGTGACCCGGTTGATCCGGTCGCCGTGCAGCGACTCGCGCAGCGGGCGCAGCAGCGGGATCGCCCCGGCCACGGACGCCTCGTAGTAGAGGTCGGCCCCGCCCTCGGCCGCCGCGTCGTGCAGGGCCGCCCCGTCCTCGGCGAGCAGCGCCTTGTTGGCGGTGACCACGCTCTTACCGGCGCGTAGCGCCTCCACCAGCCAGCTCCGCGCCGGCTCGATGCCGCCGACCACCTCGACGACCACGTCCACGTCGTCGCGTTTGATCAGGCCGAGCGGGTCGGTGGTGAACAGCGCCGGGTCGACGGGGAGGTCACCCCGGTCCCGGCCGACCCGGCGGACGGCGATACCGGCGATCTCCAGCGGAGCGCCGATCCGGGCGGCCAGGTCGGCGGCCTGCGTGTGCAGCAGCCGGACCACCTCGCTGCCCACCGTTCCACAGCCGAGCAGGGCCAAGCGCACAGGTGACGTCATCCCACATCCAAGGCGAGCAGGTCTTCTTCGGTTTCCCGTCGAACGATCAGCCGGGCTCGGCCGTCACGCACCGCGACCACCGGGGGGCGGGGCACGTGGTTGTAGTTGCTGGCCATGCTGCGGCAGTACGCCCCCGTGCCGGGGACCGCGACAAGATCTCCGGGCTGCACGTCGGCGGGCAGGAATTCATCCTTCACCACGATGTCCCCGGACTCACAGTGCTTTCCCACCACGCGGGCCAGCAGCGGCTCGGCGGTCGAGGCCCGGTCGGCCAGCGTCGCCGAGTAGGACGCGTCGTAGAGGGCGGTCCGGATGTTGTCGCTCATCCCGCCGTCCACGCTGACGTACGTCCGCAGCCCGTCGACGTCCTTGACGGTGCCGACCGTGTACAGGGTGAACACGGCGGGGCCGACGATGGCCCGGCCCGGCTCGATCGACAGGTGCGGAACGGACAGGTTCTCCGCCGCGCACTCCGAGTCGACGATCTTGCGGAGCCGCTTGGCCAGCTCGTCCGGGGTGGCCGGGTCGTCCTGGGTGGTGTACGCGATGCCGAAGCCGCCGCCCAGGTCCAGCTCGGGCAGCTCCACCCCGCGCGCGTCGCGGATCTGCGCCTGGAGGGCGAGCACCCGGCGGGCGGAGACCTCGAAACCGCTGGTGTCGAAGATCTGCGAGCCGATGTGCGAGTGCAGCCCGCGCAGGTCCAGCACACCTTCGTCGATGACCCGGAAGGCCGCCGCGGCGGCGGCCCCGCCGGCCAGCGAGAAGCCGAACTTCTGGTCCTCGTGGGCGGTGGCGATGAACTCGTGGGTGTGCGCCTCCACCCCGACGGTGACCCGGATCAGCACGCCGGGGCGGACCCCGCGCTCCCGGGCCAGCGCGGTCAGCCGGTCGATCTCGGTGAACGAGTCGAGGATGATCCGGCCCACCCCGGCATCCAGCGCCCGGGTCAGCTCGGCGACCGACTTGTTGTTGCCGTGGAAGCCGATCCGTTCCGCCGGCATCCCGGCCGACAGCGCGGTGGCCAGCTCGCCCCCGGAGCAGACGTCCAGGTGCAGCCCCTCCTCGGCGATCATCCGGACCACCGCCCGGCAGAGGAACGCCTTGCCGGCGTAGTAGACGTCCACGTCGGGGAAGGCGGCCCGGAAGTCCCGGGCGCGCGAGCGCAGGTCGTCCTCGTCGAGGACGTACGCCGGGGTGCCGTACCCGGCCGCCAGCTCGCGGACGTCGAGCCCCGCGACGGTCAGCGCGCCGTCCGCGCCGCGCTCCACCTGGCGGGGCCAGAGCTGCGGGACCAGGGCGTTGACGTCGGCCGGGGGCCGCAGCCAGCCCGGACCCCGGTCCCCGATGTCGCCGTGCATCGCACCGGCTTCGTGGGCGCGCATCAGCGACCGCCGCCCCGGGGCCGCGGCGACCGCCGGCCCACGCCGTCGACCTGCGGACGCAGGCCCGTTCCTCGGGTACGCATCAGGGCTACATCCTCTCCGGAGCGGAGACGCCGAGCAGGCGCAGCCCGTTGGCGATCACCGTGCGGGTGGCGTCGTTGAGCCAGAGCCGGGCCCGGTGCAGGTCGGTGACCTCCTCGTCGCCACGCGGCAGGATCCGGCAGTTGTCGTAGAACCGGTGGTACGCCCCGGCCAGGTCCTCCAGGTAGCGGGCCACCCGGTGCGGTTCGCGCAGCTCGGCGGCGGCGGCGACCACGGCGGGGAACTCGGCGAGCGCCTTGAGCAGCTCGTTCTCCTTGTCGTGGTCGAGCAACCCGGGGTCGAACCCGGCCCCGTCGCCCCGGTCCAGGCCGACCTCGGCGGCGTTGCGGCCGACGCTGGCCGTCCGGGCGGCGACGTACTGCACGTAGTAGACCGGGTTGTCGCGGGTGGCCCGGGTCCACAGCTCCACGTCGATGTCGATCGGCGAGTCGCTGGAGTAACGGGCCAGCGCGTAGCGGGCCGCGTCCACCCCGATCGCGTCGACCAGGTCCTCCAGGGTGACCACGGTGCCGGCCCGCTTGCTCATCCGTACCGGCACGCCGTCGCGGACCAGGTTGACCAGCTGGCCGATGAGGATCTCCAGGTTGACCGCCGGGTCGTCGCCGAAGCAGGCGGACATCGCCTTCATCCGTCCGAGGTAGCCGTGGTGGTCGGCGCCCAGCATGATCACGACCCGCTCGAAGCCGCGCTCCCGCTTGTCCAGGTAGTAGGCGCAGTCGGCGGCGAAGTAGGTCCACTCGCCGTTGGACTTGCGCAGCACCCGGTCCTTGTCGTCACCGAAGTCGGTGGTGCGCAGCCAGGTCGCCCCGTCGGCCTCGTAGAGGTGGCCCTGCGTGCGCAACCGGTCCAGGGCCAGGTCCAGCTCACCCCGGTCGTGCAGGTCCTTCTCGTTGAAGTAGGTGTCGAACTCCACCCCGAAGCCGCGCAGCGACGACCTGATCTCGGCGAACATCAGCGTCACGCCCTCGACCCTGAACACCTCCTGGGCCTGCGCGTCGGGCAGGTCGAGCACGTCCGGCCGGACCGCCCGGACCTGCTCGGCGATCTCGGCGATGTACGCCCCGCCGTAGCCGTCCTCGGGGGCCGGCTCGCCCTTCGCCGCGCACAGCAGCGACCGGGCGAACCGGTCGATCTGCGACCCGGCGTCGTTGAAGTAGTACTCGGTGCCGACCTCGGCGCCGGCGGCCCGCAGCAGCCGGCTGAGCGCGTCGCCGACGGCGGCCCAGCGGACCCCGCCGATGTGCACCGGGCCGGTCGGGTTGGCCGAGACGAACTCCAGGTTGATCCGCTGGCCGGCGAGCCGGTCGCTGCGGCCGTACTCCTCGCCGGCCTCGACGATCACCCGGGCGAGCTGGCCGGCGGCGGCGGCGTCGAGCCGGATGTTGAGGAACCCGGGGCCGGCGATCTCCACCGACTTGACCCCGGTCGCCCGGCCGAGCTGCCCGGCCAGCGCGGCGGCCAGCTCCCGGGGCGGGACGCCGACCTTCTTGCTGAGCTGGAGGGCCAGCGTCGAGGCGTAGTCGCCGTGGTCGGGGTTACGCGGTCGCTCCACCGTCGTACGCCCCGGAAGCGCGGCGGGGTCGAGCCCGCGCTCGGTGAAAACGGCGTGGGCTGCGGAGAGGACGACCTCGGCGAGTTCTGCGGGAGTCACCGAACCATGTTATCGGGGGTAGACTCGGGCACTCGGCGGCGACCCTGAGCGTCACCCGGCCCGCCAGATCCCCTGACCGACCGACCTGACGAGGCACGATGAGCATCAGCACCCCGGGCGGCCCTGAGCGCCGTCCGACCGTGGTCAGCACCGGCAAGAAGCCGGCGGCGGGCCGGCCCGCGTCCGGCGCCAAGCCCGGGGCAGCCAAGTCCGCCGCACCCCGGCAGACGTCGGGCGGCAAGGGCCCCCGCAAGCCGATCACCCCGGTGAAGGTCAGCCAGGGCCGTTCCTGGGGTCCGATCGCCCTGTTCGTCGCCGTGGGTGTGCTCGCCGTCTCGATCATCGGCTACGGCGCGTACGCGGCCTTCCAGGGTTCCAAGTCGTGGGAGCAGCGGGCCGCCGACATCGACGGCATCGTCGACTTCCGGGAGAAGGACCCCAAGCTCGTCCAGGGCGGTCAGCACCAGCAGGGCGCGATCAAGTACGACGTCCTCCCGCCGGTCGCCGGTCCGCACAACCCGGCCTGGCAGAACTGCATGGGTGACGTCTACGACGCCCCGATCGCCAACGAGCACGCGGTGCACAGCCTGGAGCACGGCACCGTCTGGATCACCTACCGCCCCGACCTGCCGGCCGACCAGGTCAGCAAGCTCCGGAGCAAGGTGCAGGGCGTGGAGAAGGCGATGCTCAGCCCGTTCGAGGGGCTGGACAAGCCGATCTCGCTCCAGGCGTGGGGCTACCAGCTCAAGGTCGACAACGCCGACGACGGCCGGATCGACGAGTTCATCAAGACGCTGCGGGTGAACGCCTCGGTCGAGGGTCCGAACGCCAACTGCGGCCAGGGCATCACGGCCACCGGCACGGCCCCGCGCGACAACGTCCCGCAGCAACAGCAGCAGCCCCCCACCCAGTGAGGACGTGGCGATGACCGCCTCCGTGACGACCAGCACCCCGTCGGCCGAGCCCTCGGTCACCGGTTCCGGTGACCGGCGGCCCGCCGGCCGCTACGGCGTGCTCGCCCTGGCCGCCGCCGTCGTGGTCGGCCTCCTCCTCGGGTACGCCGGCGGCCTGCTGACCCCGACGTTGACCCGGCCGGGCGACGACTCCGCGGAGGCGGGCTTCGCCCGGGACATGACCACCCACCACGCCCAGGCGGTGGAGATGGGGCTGATCGCCTTCGACCGGGGCACCGACCCGGAGGTACGCCAGATCGGCGGCGACATCGCCACCGGCCAGCAGGGCGAGATCGGCACCATGCAGACCTGGCTGCGGTCGTGGGGGCTCGACCCGACCGGCGACCAGCCCCGGATGGCCTGGATGCCGGACGGCACCGGCAAGATCGAAAACGGTCTGATGCCGGGCATGGCGACCCCGGAGGAGATGGCGAAGCTGCGCGTCGCCCAGGGGCGTGAGCTGGACGTCCTCTTCCTCCAGATGATGATCAAGCATCACCTCGGCGGCATCCACATGATCCAGGGCATCCTCGACGCCGGTGGCGAGGACGACGTCCTCACGGTGGCGCAGACCATGAAGAACACCCAGCAGACCGACCTGACCAACCTGCAGAACGCCCTGAAGCGCCTGGGCGGCTGACCCCACCTCCGCGCGCCGGCAGGCCCGCGTCCCGCTCCGGCGGACGCGGGCCTGCGCGCGTCCGCGGGCCTGCCCCAGACCTTCCCCGCGCCCTCCCCCGGAGTCGGCACGCACACCCTGACACCTTATGAGAGTTATGGGTGTTTTGCGTTTTTAGCGTGCGTCACACCTTTGAAGACCTAAGAGAATTTTCTACCTACATATCGTGACCAGTTGTGATTCGTGCTCGTTGCGCAGGACGTGGGGGTTGCACTCAGAGACGCGCGGCGCTCGGTCACCAGTTGGTGCCGACGCCACACCATCGGCGGTGACGGAGCGGTGGCAGCCGCCCGTCGCGGACACCGGCAGGGCGAGTCGGGAGCGCTCAGCCGGGAACAGGAACTCGAACTGATCGACGTCCTGCGGGGCGTCCACCCCGACGAGTTCGGGCTGGACGAGGAGCTGTGGACGCGGCAGAGCCTGGCCGCGCTGATCCAGCGCCGCTTCGACCTGACGATCGACGCCGGCACGGTCGGGGCCTACCTGCGGGCCTGGGGGCTCGGCCCCCGGGAGCCGCGCGAACGGGCCTGCGGGCTCTGCGTCGGCGCGGTCGAGCGCTGGGTACGCGGCGAGTACCCGGCCATCACCCGGGCCGCCCAGGAGCACGACGCGGAGGTCTACTGGATCGGCCGGGTACGCCTGCGGGGCACCATGCCGGCCGCCGAGGTTATCTCGGCGGTGTCCTCCCGGGGCCGGGTCCGGTTCATGGTGACCACACCGAGCGTGGACCCGCCGCTGCCCCGCGACTTCGTGTTCCGGCTCAGCGGTGCCGACCAGCACCCGGTGCACCTGATCGTGGACGGCTCCTGGCCCCGCAACGAATGGCCCCGCCGGCTCCCCCGGCGCATCGCCCTGCACCCGCTGCCGAGCTGCGGTCGCGCCCTGGCCGCCGCCTGACCACCCGGCCGCCCGCGCCGGTCGGCCCGGCGTGGCCGACACCCGCACCGGGCCGACCGGTACGGGCGGTGACCGATCCGGCCGGCCCCACCGACGGTCGTCGCGGGCGGCCCGCTGCCATGATCACGCAGGTCAGCGGGATGCGCCGGTGGGAGCCGGGTGGCGATTCGGTGATCCCGGAGGGGTTTGCTACTCTTCTCAGGTCGCTGAGCCCCCGTAGCTCAGGGGATAGAGCACCGCCCTCCGGAGGCGGGGGCGCAGGTTCGAATCCTGCCGGGGGCACCACGGACGACCAGCACGAGAAGGCCGCTGACCAGGGGAAACCCGATCAGCGGCCTTCGTCGTGTGTACGGCCATGTCCGGCCGTCAGCGGCCCGTGGCGGGTGTCTGTGCCACCGGCGTGCCACCGTTTGCGGTGCGGTCAGTCGTGGCCGAGTGCCCGCTCGATGCGCTGCCTGAGAGCTGCGTCACCGCCGTCCAGGCACTTGGCATAGATCCTGAGCAGCACCTCTACCGACTGTCCGGCCCACTCGGCTACCTGGGTCGGCGGCACTCCCCCGTTGAGCCAGGTCGACACGGCCGCGTGCCGCAGGTCGTACGGCGTGCGGGCCAGCGGCGAGGCTTTCGCCTCCGGGGTGAACGTGGCCGCTCGCGCCCACCGCCACACGCGGTTGATCGTCCCCTTCGGTAGTTCCTCCTTGTTGCGCTCTCCTACGAACAGCCGTCCGTTCGGTCCGTAGCCGAACAGCTCGACGTGGGCGTTGATGATCGCGGTCAGCTCGGGCGGACTCGGAACGGTCCGGGTTTCCCCTCGTGCACGCTGCTTGAGTTGACGGCTGTCGCGGTTCTTCCCGCTGTCGGTCCATTCACGTCCGGCGTGTGGGTCCGCTCCGTCGAGCGTGAATTCCCCCCACCCTTTTTCGGGCAGGTGAAGGTTCGGCTTGGCGAGCCGAACAGCTTCCTCCGGACGCAGGGCCGAGTAGTACAGGCAGGCGTAGAACGCGACCATACGCGGACCGATCCGACCCTGCTCCCTCACGCTTTTCAGTAGGGTCCGCACCTGAACCGGGTTAGCTACCGACCGTCGGTCGATCGTCGTGACGGTCTTCGGCGGCTTCCATTTCAACTGCGGCAGCGGATTTACGGGCAGCAGCCGCTTTTCTACCGCGTATTCGATCGCGGTATTGAATATCTTCCGGCGACGGCTGATAACACTTGGCGCTGCGGGTGCGCCGTCGAGTCTCACGGTGAGTCCGTCCAGCACGGGGCGTAGCACATCGGGACGACTGAGGCTGGCTACGTCCCGGCTGTTCCGCTTCACCCATTCGAGCGTGGTCCGAACCTGCTCAGGTATCTCCTCGCTGGCGCGGCGGGTGGTGTTGAAGGCCCAGCGTCCCAGCGCGTAGCGGATCACCTTGCCGTCCGGGCGGCCCCGGGCGTTCTTCAGCATGAGCACCGTCAACGCCGTCAGCGCCTCCGCGTGGGTGCGCCTGGTCGTAGCAGCCACATGCGGCCACTTCATATCCGCGAAGGAACACGCCAGGTCATACCACGACATGACCGCACCCTTGCGTCGCGTCGAGATCGGAAGTCCCGACTCGACATCGAACGCTTCACCCTTCCGGGAAGCCGTCACCAATTCGGAACGGAAGCTTTCTGCGAGAGCTTTCGTCCTGAACACCTTTTTACGTGGCTGACCGGCAACCCCCCAACGGACACGGTAGGTGCACCCCCGCTTTCCCGCGTAGGTTTCGATTGACCATATACGTATGTCATAGGTAGTGCTCAAGCGGCCTCCTCGCACAGGGACTCAAGCCAGGATTCGTAGTCGCTTCGTTCGATTCGAATCTCTCCGTTCGGCAGCTTCCGGGCCGGCGGACCCTTCCGCTTTGCCCGCCAGTCATAGAAGGTGGATCGACTGATTCCGAGGTCATCGCATACATCGGCAATGGTGAGATGGCGGGCAGGGCGAGGGCTTTTCACAGACGGCTGTCCTTCCTCGGGGTGGCGTGGAGGTCGGTTCGTCGCTGGGCGGTCAGGGGTGCCCGGGGTAGCCGTCCCAGCCGTCCCAGCCGTCCCGTTGCAGGTCAGGGCTGGGACGGCTTGGGAGCTGGGACGGCTTAAGCCGTCCCAGCGGCAGGCTGGGCGGTGGTGGTGTGGGACGGCTTGAGCCGTCCCAGGGGGATGACCCGTCCCGGGGTTGAGCTGGGCGGGGACGGCTGGGACGGCTGGGACGCCTCCGGTGGGGGTAGGGCTTCGGGGCCGGGGCAGTAGCGCTGCCAGGCGTCGGTGAAGTCGGCTTGGTAGTAGCCCTTGACCTGCCCGTGGGGTGGCCCGAATCGGATGTTCGTGGACCGGATCTCGTACTCGGCCAGGAGTTGGCCGAGTTTCATGGCGGTGAGGCCGGTGCCGCTCTTGCCGTACTCGGCCCACGGTGCTTCGGCGTCGGCTCGCAGGTGGTCCAGCAGGATGCTGCTGGGGATGCCGGGCCGGTTCTGGGTGTCGGGCACCCCGGCGGTGCGGAAGATCGCGCGGCAGTCGGCCAGGAGCCGAATCCGGTCGGAGGGAACGGCTGCCCCGTCGCGTAGGGCGGTAAGGGTTTCACAGGCACGGCGTGCCCGGTCGGGCCAGGGTCCACCGGCAAGGTCCGCGACGGCCACGAGGGGTTCCCAGGTGTCGGCGGCGCGGTCTTCGACGGGCATGGGTGGTTCCGCGGCTTCGAGGGTGGGCAGGTTCGCGCGTAGCCAGGTGGTGAGCGTCCGGGCCAGGGTCCGCAGGGCCGGGCCGTCACGGCGGTGCCGGTACGGGGCGACCTGCTCCCCCGGTGCGCGGCGACGCATGCGGACGACGACGGCGCGGTCTTCGATGGTGTCGGGCATCGCCCCGATGCCGGCGAGGGCGGCCATGGCGAAGGTGGGGATCTTCTCCAGGCTGCGGGTGTTGTTGTCCCACCGGATCGCGGGGCGGTTGCGTTGGTGGCCGGCGTTGAGCAGGCCACGTAGGTCTTCATTGCCCTCGGCGGCGGCCCCGAAAATGGTGTCGGCTTCGTCCACGAGCAGGGTGGGCGGGTCGTCACTGCCGATGGCCCGGTAGACGGCGGCCGGTGAAGCGTTGACGGTGATCAGCGGCGCGTAGCAGGTGGCCTCCACCACGTCGAGCAGTCGGGACTTACCGCACCGCTTTTCGGGTGCCCGGATGACCAGGCGTGGGGCGTGTGCCCACGCGGGTTGGGCGTGGCTGGCGGCGATCCACAGCGTTACCGCGTCTGCGGCTTCCGCCGAGGGCAGGATCACGTACTTGGTGAGGCAGGCGTGTACCTGGTCAAGGATCGCCGCACCGTCGACGGGCTGATCGGCAGTGCTGGTTGGTGGGTTCATGCGGCGATTCCTTCGGCGCGGAAGCCCTCGGTGATGGCGGCGCGAATGTCCCGGTCGGTCTGCTCTGCCTGGTGGCCGGCGGTGGTGAGGGCGGCCACCGCGTCGTGGTGGTTGATGGCTCCGGCGGTGACCATGCGGGCGATGCCTCGGGCTGCCCCGTAGAGGGTGGTCCGGCGGCTGCCTTGCGGGGCGGTGGCGACCGCGTGCAGGTGTGCGGCGAGGAGCCGGTCGGGATGGGAGATGCCCCCCGCCTCCCGAGTGCTGGCCGGCGTGTGCGCCGGGACCGGGATCGGCAGGGGCGGGGCCGGTCGGCAGGCATCAACCAGCGCGGGGGGCATCTCCCGCATTTCCCGACGCGGCGCCCGCCGGTACGGGCGGCCCGTGCGTGGGTGCACGCTTGGGGGTAGCACCACATACCCGCCGTCGGCTTTGACGTCGATGCCGGGGCCGAGTCCCTGTCCGGGCTTGCCCTGACTGCACGACACCGGCTGTCCGGGGTGCCGGTAGTACAGGTGCAGGCCTCCCGACCCGGTGATCACGTAGGCGGTGGGTGGCAACAAGCCGGCGGCGATGAGCGCGTTCATGGTGTCCCTGCCTCCGTGGGCGGGGTCGACGTCGATCACGACGGTGCCGGATGGGACACCGGTGCGTAGGGCGAGTTGCCCGGTGGGGACGGCGGTCACGATCGCGGTGACCCGGTCGGGGTCGGTGGTGGCGGCGTAGAAGCCGTGGCAGGTCAGGCACGTGCAGGCTTCCCGGTCGTGGTCGGGGCCGGGGGTGGTGCAGGGTGGGCAGTTGGCGACGGGTCGTTTCGACCGGGCGAGCATGAACACCGGCCACCCACGACCGGCGTAGGTCAGGGCGGGGACGAGCAGCGAAGGCGTGTCAGGCATGGCGCTCCTCTTAGCTTCGTTCAGGGACGTCGATGCGGGTTCGGGCCGCCCAGCGAGAGCGTTCGGCGTGTGGGCCGGGCAGCGGGGGCCTTGCAGGTAGGGGCGGACATGATCGGGGTGGTGGCAGTAGCGCCGTTCCACGCCGATCCAGTGCCCGCACCGGATGCCATTCGGGGGCATGGGGCCGCTCCTTCCCGGGGGCGGCGTGACGATCGCCAGCGTCCGGCGGGAACTGGCCGCCAAGGGGTGAGAGCGCGAAGCGCGCCGTCGTCGTATTAGCGGTGGGATCGCAGCAGCGCCCAGAGCACGAACACGGCGACGGCGACGACGAGGGCGGCGGCGAGGAGCCAGTTGCTGAGGTCGCGCAGGAGCCAGCCGGTGATGCGGGCGCGGGCAATGGTGGCGTCGGCGTACCAGGCGAGGCGTTCGACGCGGCGGCCGAGGGGGATACCGAGGGTGATGCCGAGGAGGGTGCCGAAGGCTAGCGCGGTAAGGGAGATGGTGGCCGGGTTCATGGGTGTGCTCCTGTGGGTGGGCAGGGTGGGGTGGCCGTGAATTGCACGTGTACTTCACGGCGGGTTTGCCTAGGTGGGGGGCCGTGTAATCGGTGTGAAGTTCACGCCGATTACACGGCCGGCGCGGTGGCGGGTTAGGGGGTGCGCAGGATGCGGTAGCGGCCGTTGCGGGTGACCGGCATCAGCATCGGTTCGTGACCGGCGGTGAGTTCTTTGAGGGCTTTGGTGAGCCAGGCTGCGCCGTAGCCGGTCGCGGCGAGCACGTCACCGAAGTCTGCCGGCCTCACCTCGGTGTGCCCCTGCTCGGCGAGGATGGCGAGGTGTTCGCGGAGCAGGGTGCGGGCCTGTTCGGGGCCGACCTGCTTGGGTAGGGCGAGGGCGAACCGGCGCGGGGTCGGGGTGGTGTCGATCTCCTGGGAAGGGTCGACGTCATCGGGTGGGTCGTTGGGGTTGACGCCGGGGCGGGTGGCCATGGCCGGCACCTCCTGGCCGTCGTCGGTGTCGGTCGGGCGGATCGTCGCGGCGGCCGGCCCGGCGGTCGCGGTGGTGGCGGTGGTGGTGGTGGGGGTGGTGGGCATGACGGGGGCGAGAGCTTTGGCGGTGGTGGGGTCGAGGGGTCGGCGCACGGGTGCCCAGCCGGTGACGGCTTCGGCGAGGTCGGCGCGTTGGGCGAGTTCGGCGCGGCAGGGGATCGGCCACCGGCCGGTGGGGATGCCGGGGGATTCGATGTAGAGGTAGCCGGGTTTGCTGCTGCCCCACGCCTGCGGTGACGCTCCCGCGTCGACCGTCTCCCCGGTCAGCGCAAGCGACGGGTCATCGCGGCTGTCGATGCCGAAGCACACGTTCGTCGCGAACTGCGACCGCAGAGAGGTCGGTGCCCGGTCGTGGGTCCACCGCTGTTGGGACAGCACGAGGCAGATACCGGCCGACCGTGCCCGTTCAGCGACCTGTACCAGGGCCGGATGCCCGGACCACGCCGCCGATTCCTCCACCCACACCGTGAGGTGCGACAGCGAGCACCCCGGCATCCACTCGGTGAGGTCTTCGCGGCCGAGGGCTTCGGTGCGGGCGGGGATGACCTGCTCGGCAAGGACGTCGAAGAACGCCTCCGCATGGTCGTCCTCGGTGACCAGCAACGTCAACCCACCCTTGAGCGGCTTGACCGTCTGATCCCGCTTCACCGTGTCCACCACGATCAACGCCCCATCGGTGCGGGTCAGGTAGTCGGTCATGACCACCAACGCCCACTCGGTCTTCCCCGAACCGGTCATACCGGTCGCGCGGACGTGGGTGGCGGGGCGGACCCCGGGACGGCCGGTGAGCATCAACCCGACCGGCTCCCCATCCTCAGCCAGACCGAACCGCAACGGCGCATCCCCCACCGACCGGCCGGGGGCGGACGGGCCGGCCCATCCGATGGTGTCGCGGAGTTGGTCGACGGGCACGACTTCGATGTGGCCGGTGCGCACGCTGTCGGTGTTGCGGTGCACCCGCACTGCCGTCGGTGCGACGTCAAGCGCGGAGGCAATGGACTCGCGGGAGCCTTCGACGTCGGCGAGGGTCTCACCGTGGGGCATGGCGATCGACGCGCGGACCTTCGCCCCGTCGACCTTCGGCCGTCCGATCCGCGCATCCCGCAGAGCAGCGACCGCCTCAGCGAGTCCCCCGCCCCCACCGCCGGTGGTGGTGGGTTGTTCGTCGGGGTTGGCCTTGGCCATCAGCCGCATGACCGCGACCGCGACCGACGCGACAACGGTCCCGCCGGCCCACACGTCCAGCCAGGGGCGTTCCCAGGGTGCGCCGATCGTCGCGCCGAGCGCCCACGCCGATCCGGTCGCGGTGAGCAGCGTGGACACCCGCTGCCGGATGACACCCCGCGCCCGGCCGGCGGTCCAGGTCAGCGCGGTGAGTCCGCCACCGGCAGCGGTGATCCCGGCCGCGGCCCACGGGTTGGTCCCCCACCACAGGTGCGACGCGGCAGCAGCCGGCCACGCGAGCAGACACCCGGCGGGGCAGACGAGGTAGGGAAGGGCCGCCGACCGAAGGTCGACCCTGTACGACATCGGGGAGAGTCCCCCGTGGCGGGGCATCCTCGTGCGGCGGCCCATCAGCGGCCACCCCCGTCGCCGGTGGTGAAGCGGAACCCGTCGCGGCGCGGCTTGTAGCCGACGGCCTGCAACTCGGGCATGTACACGGCTTCGAAGCGGGTCGAGGCGGTCACGATGTACTGCGACGCGGTAACGAGGGCTTCGGAAGCGTGGGTGATCGGGCGGGCGACCTGCCGGGCGCGAGCGCGGCCGGTGAGTCCGCCAACCATGATGCCGCCGCCGACGACCCGCAGCCGGGCGTCGAGTTCGGAGGCAGTCACGCCGAGTTCCAGAGCGGCGGCGTGCAGGATCCGGCGGGTGGAGTTGAACCACTCCACCAACGCCACATTGTCGGTCAGCGCGTCGGCACCGGTGAAGACGCCACGCTCCTGGGGCATGCCTGTCATGCTGTGGTTCTCCTTCAGTGGGAGGGCCGGACGCGGAGACGTTTCCTAGGCGGTACCGCGTCCGGCACACAACGGGGATAGTGCGGGCCGGTCGGCCCCCGCACCCACCCACACCCGAAGGGGTGTGAGTGAGCACGGCCGGGTGACCGGTCAACCAAGCAGGGCCAGAGCAGCCGTGAGCGCGGTGCCGACCATGCCGGCCAGCAGCAGATCCACGGCGGTACGGACCCGCCGGTACTTCCGCACCGCCGTGCGGGACAGCCACACCAGGTGATGCGCCCGTTCGGCGGTGGTGGTCAACGGCGAGGTGGTGGCTTCGGTCATCAGGTCCCCCGGCACGGCAGCCGCGTAGTGGACCAGGCCGTGATCACCGCCGAGGCACGGCCGGACCGCACCAGCGAGCAGTCCCACCGCCGTGCCGACCAGCCCGACCGTGACCACACCGGCGGCCAGGGCCGGGCCGGGCAGGTCGGTGCGAGCGAGGATCGCCACGCCGACCGTCAGCGCGGCTCCGGCGACGGCCATCAGGGTGGACGCTTTGGTGTCGGCGCGGGCGAGTTCGGCGCGGACTTCGGTGATCCGGTCGGTGAACCACACCGGGTCGGGTACTGGCACCATCAGAGATGCCCTCCTCTCACATGAGGGTTGGGTGACCGGACCGGCGGCACAGCACGGGTTTCTCAGGCCAAGGGGCTGTGCCGCCGGGCGGGGTCAGCGGGCGGGTTTCGCCGCGTGGGGACGGTTGACGTTGCGGGAGTTGACGTGCCGCCAATAGGGGTGGCTGTCGTCGTCAACCCACTCGATGACGCCGTGGCAGGTACCGCACACGTCCTGCACCCGGGTCACCGCTTCGCCGCCGCGTTGATCCGCCCGCCCAACTCGACCAGGCAGATCGACGCGACGACGACCAGGCCATCGACGGACAGCGGGAGCAGATACTGCGCCCCGTTCGTCTCCCCGTAGTGCGCGGCGACGGAGGCCATGTGCCAGTAGGACACCCACGCGGCGATCCCCGCGATCAACGCCGTCGCCGCCCACCGACCGATCGCCAACCGACGCGAGTGCACCGGCACCCGAGAGATCAGCTCAATCGTCAACAACAGCGCCAGGGGCGACCACGCGGAGATGACCTGACTGATGATCTCGTCCCGGGCGTGAAGCACGTTGCCCGCGATCGACGCGGCCACCCCCAGCGCAAGCACCACCCGCACCGCCCACCGGATCCGCTTGAACTGCCGGACCTGCCCAGCCCCAGGCCCCTCCGACACCGAAACCGGTTCGGGGATGGGCTGCGGGTCCGGGGTGGGGGTGATCTTCGGACCCGGGTGTCCGTCCACCCGGACCTGCGACAACTCACCCACCACCCGGCGACGACGCAACCACCCCCGACCCGGACGGGGCACCTCGTCAGGCTCCGGGGCGACGTCGGGCTCCGGGGCGACCGCCACCGGCACCGGATCCGAGGTCGGGGCCGGGACCGGGCCGATCGGCTCCGGGTAGTCCCACACCACCGGCTCAACGCCAACGGCCGGGTCCGGGCTGACCACCGGGTCCGGGGTGGCGATCGGGTCGAGGGTGCGGGTCAGCAGTCGTTCGCGTAGCTCGGTGGCCTTCGGAGCGCCGATCTTGAACTGCTTCTGAAGCCGGTTACGCGAGGGAACCTCGCCGAGCTGGTCGGCCAGCGCCAACGCGCCCGGGTAGAGGTCATCGACACTGCGGGGGTGGACGCTGGCAGGAGCGGTCATCGGAGGGTCTCCTTCACCGTCGGGGTGGTGTGGTTGAGGGCGTGGGCGAGGGCGAACGGGGCGAGCATCACCAACGGCCCGCCCAGCAGAATCAGCAACAGCCAGATCACCAGGGGACTCCCTCGAAGCAGTCAAGGCACTCGTTCAGCGAGCGCGGGATGTAGTAGGGCTGGACCCGCTCGCAGACGCGGCAGGTACGACGGGCGGTCAGCGCCTTGTCGATAGCGGCACGCTGGGCGGGGGTAGCCGTGCGCTTCGGCCGGGCCAGATCAACCCGGTAGAGGTAGGCGGCGCGGGTGCCACCGACACCACGCCAGAGGACCTGAGCGGCGATCTCCTGACCACCCGGGCACAGACCGGCCGCCCGTAGTTGGCGGCGGGTGGCGTAACCGGGCGGGGCACCCTGCCACCAGAAGGTGGGGATGCCGTACCGGTCGCCGTCCGGATCGTGGAAGACGGCCCGCATGCGGGTCATCAGGCGACCCGGGACGCGGCCTGCCCCCCGGTGGCCGGTCGCCCGGCCACCTCGGCGGCGACGCGAGTGACGCGGGACTCGGCCCGACGCAACCTGCGCCAGTCCAACGGCGACGGACCACCCCGGTCATCGGCGTAGAACAAGCTGATCTCAGCGTCGAGCACATCCAACTCAGCGGCGATCACCGGCCACTCAACATCGATCGCGGCCAGGTCATCGCCGGTCGGCTCGATCGGCGTCACGTCGAAGGACATCAGGATGGTTCCTCTCGGAGTTAGGAAGATCAGCGGCGACGGCGACGCTTCGGCGGACACGGGCACGCGGCGCTGTTGATCACCGCGTCGCACCGGTTGCACTGCCGCAGCGGGGACGAATTCCGGACGGAGATCCGGACGTTGACGGCAAAGCTCATGGGGATCACCTCTCGGATCAGCGACGGACCGGGGTGCGGCACCGACCGGCACCGCACCCCGAAACGAATCAATGGCCCAGCCAAGCCGGGCAGGTCAAAGCACGAGTAACCACCGCTCGTGCACGACGCCTTATCGGGGAGGCGTAGCCCCTTCCTCTATGCAGTTCTCAAACACCAGGCGCACAGCGGCCCGTACGCGAACGCCGCAGCCGTAGCCACAGCGCCGTCGCCGACAACCAACCGACGCTCTTGCGGTTTACCCCCCTGAACCGACCCGGTTCGCTGGGGTGCACACAGCAGAACATGGCAACCGCGAGCCGGTCAAGCCCCCTAAACCCGAAGGGTCGCGAGGGGGCAACCATCCGGCTGAGGCTAGGCCGGGTAGTCGCAGGTAGAGTGCGATTAGCCCCCTAGACCGATGACGGGAGACTGCGTGACGGCCGACGTTGAGATCGCGGAGATCACCGACCCGAAGCGTCGAGCGCTAGCCATCGGCGCAAGGATCGACGAGCACCAAGCGGCGATAGCCGAACTTTCCCGGTTGCGACGCGAGACGTTAGAAGAGTTGATCGCAGGTGGAATGACGCAAACTCAGGTTGCCGATCTGCTCGGCATGTCCAAGGGGCGCGTCTCTCAACTCATGTCGGTCGGACTGCGGCCCGAGCGCGCATTCCTTGGCACCGGAAAACTCACCGTAGCGATCGGCGCCAAGCGGGAAAGCAATCGGAGTGATCCGAGCAACGTTCTTTCCGCCGAAGCATTCAACGCTTACGAACGACTTGGCGCAGCCGCACGGGCCGCCGGCCTTGATGCGGTCAATGAAGTCGTGCCAGCGCCAGGCAACGTGCATCTCAACCGGCCGAATCTAGTCGTGCTCACCAACCCTCGCCTGCTGCCATTTCTCGGACAGGTAATGGAAGCTGACCCACACATTCGGTACGTGCTAGACGACAAAGGCTGGCACCTGGTCGACCTGACCACGGGAACCGAATACCGGTCGCCAAGAGACCATGGAGAGCCTGCCGATTACGGATACGTCGGCAGACTTCCTCGGCCCGACCGCAAGGGCACCTTTCTTTATCTTGCAGGCACGCACGCGCCAGGAACTCTTGGTGCCGCCGCCTATGTGGCAGATAATCTGGCGGAACTGTACAGAGAATTGAAGACCAGGCGTTTTTCAACTATTGTCAAGTGCGTGTTCGAGCCTGGAAATCAGTTGAATATAATTTCGACCGACCGGGTAACGCCGCTCTACCGGCACGAGGGGGCTTAGCGTGCGTACGCTGGTAGCGACCGAAGCTGGATCACCGGATGTTCCGAGCGAGGATCGCGCGGTCACCGCGCCAAACTTCGTTGCAGTCTTGGATGGGGCAACTGTCCGCACGGAAACCGGATGCACTCACGGGGTCGCGTGGTACGCCGACCATCTGGCAACAACCCTCGTTAAGAATGCCTCGCTCGGGCCGACTGACGCCCTAGCGATTGCCATACAACAAACAGCCGATCAGCACCGTGATACGTGCGACCTAAGCCACCCGGGCACGCCATCGGCTGCCGTTGCGGCTATACACATAACCGAAAGCACGTTGCGATATCTCGTACTTGGCGACGTGACTATCGTTCTCGACCTCGAACATGAGAATGCAATTGTCACCGATGATCGAGTAAGCAAGACCGCGCTTGCAGAACGCGCAATAGCGGACGCGCTACCAAATGGCTCACCCGAAAAGGCGGCAGCGCTGGTTCGAATGAAGCATGCCGAGTTAGCCGCCCGAAATTCCCCCGGCGGTTACTGGATAGCTGCGAGCAATCCACAGGCAGCCGAGCACGCCATTACAGGGCATATAAGATTGAGTAGCGTACGACGGTTTGCGATCCTGACCGATGGCGTCACACGAATTGTCGAACCGTTCAGGGTCTACGACTGGAGCATGGTGCTCGACGTGCTGGAGTCAGCCGGGCCAGCAAGGCTCATCGGTCAAGTGCGCGAAGTCGAGGCCAGCGACCCACGAGGAAAGCGCTGGCCCCGTAACAAGCCCTCCGATGACGCGACTGCCGTCTACTGCGACGGCTTCCCTCGGTGAACGCTGTGCCAAATACGTGCCCAAGTCCACGCCGCCGGCCCTTCCCGGCTTGCTCCTGACCAGCTCACAGGCCCTTTACTGTCGTCCATGATCCCGCCCTCCGGAGGCGGGGGCGCAGGTTCGAATCCTGCCGGGGGCACGTCACAGAACTGCAACAACGCAGCGTTGCTGATCGGTTTCTGACAGTAGAAGCCAACTTTGCGATCGCCTAGACCGACGATGCGAAGCCCGGACCGTGTCTAGGCCTCGCATCAGGTTTATGGCCCTGATCGTCTTGCGGGCATGCTGGCGGTGGACGGCCACTTACAGCCAACGGGTTGATCTCGGAATCAGCCTCTGTCGCCGCCTCCGTGGCCACGGGCACCGGCCGCCCTTCGATGGCGTTCCTGTCATACAGTGACGACCGATCTCTGTGGGTGTCGAGGATCCGAGCGTTCGACCTCGATGACGTAGGCGACCCAGGTCCGAATGGATTGGTTGATGACGCAGCAGGTAAGTGCTTCGCCTCGGCTGACGGTCGTGGGCTCCGGACACGCAGGGCGCGGCGGGGGCGGCTTCTGGGAGGCATTTTCCGACGGGACCGCGGCGATCACTGTTGGTGGGGTTGTCGCGGGGGGCTTCGGCGTCGAGGCGATCAAGTCGCTGATGACTGGCGAGGCGGCCGGGCGTTGGGGGTTCTTCCTGGGCTGTGTAGCCGGGGTGGCACTCGTGGTGTTGGGGTTTTGGCTTCGGGGTCGTGCCCAACGCCGGGTGCGGGTGGGCATCGTGGTCACCGCGATGGACGCGCGGCGAGGTCTGGCACGGGCGCGGCAACTCGATCAGCAGGCGGAGACGTTCAGTCGCGACACGTGCTCAGTTACTCTGAAGACGGATGTCGAACTGTCCGGTGACGGGTCCCGGGATCGACAACTGGTGGACCTACTGGCCGACGAGACGCTTGTGGCGACGATGATGGCGGAACGGCTCACGCCGGACGCGGCCCGTATCAATCTGATTCCCACGATGCCGTTGAACGCGGCCTTCTGGTTCGGGGCACGGTTGGGGCATACCCACGCCCGAGAGGTTGCGGTACACGCGATCCGCCAGGCTGACGGATCACCACCGTACTTCCCGGCCACGTCCCTGCGCGCGGTGGAGCCGACCGTGAGGCCGTTGATTGCGGAGCGCCTTGAAGCGGTTGATGGCGGCGACGCGTCCAAGGTCGCGATCGCGCTGGATCTCCAGGGGTTCGGTGACCAGTTCACCGATCAGGTCATGGCGGCCTGCCGCCAGCACGGGATCGGTTACGTGCTGCGGCTGCACTCGTCCACGTCACGACTAGCGGAGGACGGCGAGACGTTCAGTGGCGTCGTGGAGCAGACGTGCCTAGCCTGGCGTACGGCCGCGCTGCCCGCTGCCGCCAGGACCGGCCATCACGCCATTTTCCTCAGTGGCCCGGTGGCGATCGCGGTGGCCCTGGGTGCACGGCTCGCCGCACCTGAGAGGAACAAGTGGACCGCGTTCACGTTCGACACCTCGACCAGTTCCTACGAACCGTTCCCACCGCCGTCAGTTTCCTGAGCTGGGATCGAGCGCGTCCCCCGCTGCACGACGTGAAGAAGTGTCGTACCCCCGGCCTACTCTTGAGCTGCAGGAGTGGCCGCAGGTCAGGGAGGGCCGAGCCGTGGTGTGCCACGGCTCGGTGACTGGTGCCATTGGATTTCCATGAGGGGGGATTTGGTGACGTTGAACGAGGCGTTCGACGCCTTCCAGCAGAAGGTTGACGCGGACCCGGAGCAGGTCAAGGAGGCCCGCGCCCGCCGCGACACGTTCAAGACGGCCCTGGGCAGCGAGACGGACGTCGTCGATGTCTGGGGGTCCGGGTCGCTGCGGCGCAGCACGCATATCGGGCCGAAGATCCACGATCTGGACCTCGTGGTGATCTTCGACTCGGACGAGCACCCTGAGTGGGGGCAGGCCGGTGACTCGGCCGGCGAGGCGTTGGACGTGCTGAGCGGGAAGGTCAACAAGCTGCTCGGCGTGACGAACGGCACCGTGGAGAAGCTGGTCCGCCTCGCCAGCCCGCGCGATCATGCGGTGAAGTGCTTCATCGACCTGCCAGGTGACAAGGACGGCTTTACGGTCGACTCGATGCCCGCGCTCCGGCATAACGGGGCGTTGCTGATTCCCGAGAAGAGCTCAAGCCTGTGGGTTCCGGCCGATCCGATGTACCTGGTGCAGGAGATCGCCAAGCAGAGCGCGAAGTGGGACTTCTACCTGCGCATGATCCGGGTGCTGCGGTGGTGGACGCGGCGGGCCAAGGTCGACGGCAAGGTCAAGAAGCTGGTGGTGGAGGTGCTCGGCCTCCACCACCTGCCGACCGGCTACTCACGGCCGGAAGCCTTGAAGAGATTCTTCACCGCCGCCGCGATCGCCGTCGGCAACGGCCCCGTCAAGGACCCGGCTGGGCTCTGCGGTGAGATCCAGCGGGATCTTGACTATGTCGGCCTGCGTAAGTCGTTGGCCGACGCCGCTGACCTGGCCGATCAGGCTTGCGAGGCGGCCGAGCAGGGGTACACGGGCGACGCCAAGCGCCTGTGGCGTGATGTGTTCGGCAACGACTTCCCGGCACCGAAGGGCAAGCCCAACTCCGGGCCGGCGCTCATCGTCCCGGCAGTGGCCCCGCGGCCCATCCAGGACGCTCCTCAGGGGTGACCGTGTCGGACCGTCATAGCGTCGTGTCGGTCAACTGGTGGGAGGCCGAGCCGCACCGCTTCGCCCGGGACCAGGCCGAGGTGACCGCTCGGTTCCCGGATCTGCGCTGGGTCGCCGAGGACTCTGGCCGGTGGGAGGGCCGCCTGCCGATGTGGCCCGTCGACCGCCCTCAGCCACCTGGCCTGACCGAACTGCTCGGGGGCCGGGGGATGACGGTCGTTATCGTGTATCGCCAGGCGTACCCCATGGTGGCCCCTCGGATCTACCCGGTCGATCCACGCCCGGAGCCCCTCGAATGCACGCAACACCGCTGGCATGTGCTGGGCGACGGCAGCCTATGTCTCTTCCAGACCGAGACGGCCTGGACACCGAACGACTCGATCGGCGATCTGATCGTCAAGGCCGCAGCCTGGCGCGTCGAATACGCCCTCGTCAAGGCAGGCGCCATCGACGGGATGACGCTCAACGGGATCGTCAGTGACAGCAGCCACGACGCCGTCATCACCCGCACCGCAGTACCGGTCAGCAGCGGTTCACCAACGAATTCGGTGGTGGGGGCACCATGATCGGGCCGCTCATCCTGCTGCCGCGTGACGGTGCCCGCCATCTCTTCGCGGCCTCCGGCGCTCACGGCGCGATACGTTTCAGTCGTGCGCCTCTAGACCACCTCACCCTCATCAGCTTCGTGCATAACGGCACAGCTGGGTACCAGATCAAGCTGCGCCCCAGGCTGCACCCGCTAAACAACGCCGACCCCGGCGGCGACGGGCTCTGGTGCAAGGTACCGGCCGACCTTCACCTCGCCTGGTACGAGATCGCTAGACGCCGGGCGGCGATGACCACGTTCGACGCCTTCAACGACATGGTCCCCGTCGCCTTGAAGGACCCCGGAAACACAGGCTACGTCGTCCTCACCTATGCGCCGGACGTTGCCGCTGAGCCGTACACCGAGGTACCGATCCCGTTGTTCGCCGGCTGGTTTGTCACCCGGCAGGGTGCCGAACCAGTTCGAGTAGAAACCGAACCCGAGGCGACCGGCCTCGACCAAATCCGCCGCTACTGGCCAGTGGACGACCTGGCAAAGGTCACAGCACTGGTCATCGGGGTCGGCAGCATCGGCGGCGCTGCCACCCGAGCCCTCGCCGGGTACGGCATCGGTCGGTTGCAGCTCCTAGATCCTGACCGGCTGATGTGGCACAACATCGTCCGCCACGTGCTGCCCGAACAATACGTCGGACAGTACAAGGTCGACGGAATGCACGCTCTCCTCACCGAACGCTACCCAGACACTGCTGTGGAGGCCTACCGCCTCGACGTTGTCGAGCACGCCGACCAGGTACGCGGACTCCTCACCGACACCGACATCGTGCTGTGCTGCGCAGACGGGGTCACAGCCCGACGAACCGTCAGCCACCTCGCACGCCGAGCCCACCGCCCCGCAGTCCTCGCCTGCGTCCTAGCCGACGGCGGCATCGGCGAGATCATCCGGCTCCGCCCCTGGCCCGATCACGGCTGCCTAATGTGCCGAAGACAAGCCCTCATCGACGCAGCCGCTCTCGACCCGGAACCCGAACTCGAGGCCACCTATGGCACCGGCACACTGCACCGCCCGATGACTGCGGTCGGCTCCGACCTGACTCTTATCGGCGATCTAGCAGCCAAGATCACCGTTGCGACAGCGCTGGAGGCAGCCGGCCACTTTGAACACCGCTTACCCGCAGAGACCCTAACGATCGGACTGCAAGCCCGCAGAGGGTGGACCGGTCCATTCGACCTCGGCTTCACCGGGCAAACTCGATGGACGCCCGGGACACCGCCGATACAAGGGTGCTTTACATGTGCACTCCCTGACTAGCTGACGAGAACACGTGGTGTGGCCCTCGGTTCTCGTCGTAGATGCCGTGATTGTCAGAAGGTGCAGCCATGACGGAGCGGCGACGTCCTGCCCGGGTGCCATGCAGCCGAGGCAGTCTGAAACAGGTTCGCCGTGGCTGCTCGAACCCCGCACCATGGTGAGGTGAACTCCGCTGAAGGCCACCGTAGGAGCCCGCAGATGGCGCTGACCACTCACTCCGACAGCAGCGACACAATCATGACCGCCGCAGATGCCAGCACTGACGAGCGGCTCGCTCACCTGTTCGACGGCATCTTCTCTGTCGCAGAGGAGTGGCACGACCTGCCAGAGCGCCTGCACCAGCTTGTCGAGGGGAGCGGCGTTGACCTCGACGAAATGCCTGGGGCGAGTCTGCGGTGGGCCCTCGGCTACTTCCTCGACGAGACAACACGGCAGGGCCGGGCAGAGGTGCAGTTGTCCTGGAAGACCGGATCCGACACGGCCGCTGCACCTCCACACCGCAGCCCTTCCGGGGAGAAGGTGCTCGACCAGTGGGAGCGGCTAGCCGCACTCGTCACACACCCGGCCGCCGCCGCCCGACTACGTGATCTGTTGGCACAGGGCCGCCGCGGCACTCCGCACCAATCGGCGTCCGCAATCAGTCATTACCTCCAGCATGTTCACCAGCCGCAGGCAACGATCTCCCTGGCAAGTGGTGCCGAGGTTACCCGCCGCTGGTCGCAACATGCCGTGGACTTGTCGCTGGGGCGGGCTCTGACACTTCTTCCGATTGCCAAGGCAACCCCTGCCGGACGACCGGCGGCCGACCAGGCTCTGCGGACCGGCCTGGATACTGCGGCAGCCGCCATTCGCTCGCCGCACTCTCAGGTAGGTACGGCGATGAGCATGCTGCGCCTGCTGACCGGCAACCGAAATCACCTCGCCCTCGCCGATCGCGACGAACTGTTGGCCATGACCGACGAAGCAGCCGCCAGGTATTCGGACCTTGACCATGTCATCGATGAACTGGCAGAGCTGCAGATTCAACTCGACCCCGGCCGCCGGGAGGCCGCCCGCCGAATGCAGGTCCAAGTCCGGCTAAACGCCGCCGCAGCACTGGCACCGATGGTCCAAATGCTGCGCTTTGAGGAAGCTGCCGGCCTCGCCCGGGATCACCACCTGGTCGATCTGCGGGCCGAAGCGGTACGGCGCATGCAGCAGCTCTCCAACGCCGACTTCGGCTTCGAAGCCGTCACATCCGAGGCTACTGTCCCCGGAGAAATCCGCGACCGCCAAGTACGAATGGCCAGTGACGGCGCCAACTGGCGGGAGGCACTCGCCAATTGGTTGAACACCCCATCGCCGTCGGGAAGCCGCTCCGCTAACGAACAATACGTCCGGGAAATCACCCACCACAGCTTCGTAAGGACATTAAGATCCCACCACTTCGGCACTGGACAGCTCCCGCGATGGCATGCCATTACTGAGGCAGACAAGGATGCGGCCGACCTCGCCTGGTTTGAGAGCCTGCATTGCGCAGTCAACGGCGAGATCCTCGCTGAGGCCCTCGACCGCATCGTCCGACGCCATGGTGCTCCAGAGGAACGGGAGCTCACGCTGTTCCTCTCCAAGGATGGCGCTGATGCCGACCTGGCTGCGGCCCTGGCCCGTGCACTTCGCCGATATTGGGCAGGCGACCTAGAGGGCGCACTGCACACCTCGGCCGTCCGGGTTGAAGCCGCCGCCCGTAACGTTGTTCTCCTACTCGATGAGCCCGCCTTCACCGTGGCCAACAACGATACCCAAGGCCGATTCGTCGGGCTGGATCAACTCCTGGACATTCTTCTCCGCCATGACTTTGACGAGGATTGGGACCGCTACTTACGAACCCTACTCCTCGGCCCGACCGGGCAGAATCTGCGTCACGCCGTCGCCCATGGCCTGTTTCTCAATCCACCCTCCGCTGCGACCGCCGCGCTAAGCCTCCGTGCCTTCGCCTTGTTCGTTTGCCTCTCACGCCAGCCACCAAGACTCAATACCCCGGCCACCCGTCCGCTGCCGGGGCCGACCTGGACAGTCACAGATGCCCTCGCCCGAGCCATGCGCCTTGGTGCCCGTAGCCCTCGCATGCTCCTGCCACTGGTCAGAGCAGAGATCAGCGCCGTGGGACGCATCGTGGTAAATGTCAGAAGGTGGTTGCTCGGCGGTCACTGATTGGATCCAGTGCGGCCCACGTCTAGTCGATCCGCACATCTGCTGGCCGTAAGATCGGGCGCACTGTACTCGGCTATCTGTACGTCCAGTTCCAGATAGCTCAGCGCGCCCGTCACGCAACGTCACCGATCTGGATCGCCGCGAAGTCAAGGGGCAGTCGTCGTGCGTAGGTCGGGATCAGCGCGTATGCACTGGCAGCTGTACCTGACTCTGTAGTCGGACCTGTACGCCGACAGGTGGTCCTGGTAGCTGCCGGAACACCACTGCCAGAAGTAGCCGGTCAAGAACCGCTCGTCGTCCAGCAGCTCGTCAACTCCCTCCGGCTCAGCCCGCAGGCACTTCGAAAGACCCGCTTACACAGGTCTTGTGGAACACGATTTCGACCCCCACCAGTCACCGTTCGAAACCAGCCTGACGTTCCGTTGGTAGTCCGCCTTGTGATCAGGTAGTTGCGCTGGCATGCTGACGTGGCATTCCGGCAAACCGGACCGTCTGGCCGCCTCGTTCGGCAGAAGGGGGGCCGAGGTCCAGCAGACCAGGGATGAGGGTGGCAGCGATCTTGCAGGGCCGCCCGATAGGACTACCAGCGAGTTTCGACGGGCGGTGATGGGTTGGCACCGAAGTCGGGTGCGTCAGATGGCCCCAACACCCTACTCAGCGACGCCCGCCGTCGACTTCTGTCCCCGAGCGGTTCAGGCCGACGGATGTCCCGGCAGGAGGTCGCCGAGGCGGTCAACAACTACCTGTGGGACACCTACGGCACGAAAACCAGCATGGACGCTAACCACGTCGGGAAGCTTGAGCGAGGAGAACACCGCTGGCCCAAGCCCACGACCCGGGAGGCATTCCGGGCGGTGCTGAAGGCATCGCGGGACGCCGACCTGGGCTTCTACATCACCCGTGGCCAACGCCATTCTGATCCCGTTGCGCACCAGATGTCCCCTGGCAGGATGCCCACCCCTGGTGATGATCACGCTGGCGAGTCGCTGATCGGCGGGGAGATCACGGACACTGGCGATATGAACCGCCGCGAGTTGCTACGCGTGCTGAGCCTGACAGGTGCGCTGTTGGCCGTGCCCGTCCCGGGCAGCCAGCTCGACTGGGCGCGCATCGAGTCCTCCGGTGAGGGGAACAGGCGCCTAGACCCAGCGACCCTCGACGAGTACGAGGGGCTGAACGCCCAGCTGTGGGCGGCCTTCGGCGCGGCCGAGTCCAAGGCGGCAGTATCACCGCTGGTCAACCGTCAGCTGACGATGCTCACCGCCAAACTACGTCGCTCCCACACGACACCCGTGCACCGTCGGCTCTGCGGGGTCACCGCTGACCTGCTTCAGCTCGCCGGCGAGGTCGCTTTCGACGCGAACGCGTACAGCGAGGCCGCGCACTGCTACACGCTGGCAGCGACCGCCGCCCGAGAAGCCGCTGCGTACGACCTCTGGGCGTGCGCGATGATCCGGCACGCCTTCATCAGCGTCTACGAGCGCAACTTCCGGCACGCAGCACCGATGCTGGCCGTTGCCGCCGATCTGGCCCAGAACGGAGACAGCGCGCTGTCGACCCGGCACTGGGCACGAACTGTGCAGGCGCAGGCTTTCGCAGGCCTCGGCGACCTGGGCGGATGCCGGCGGGCGCTCGACCAAGCTGAGGAGGTCAATCACCTGCCCGGCCGAGTGCACAACGGCGGTTGGCTGCGCTTCGACGGCTCCCGGCTCGCCGAGGAACGCGGAGCCTGCTACGCCGAGTTGAGGCGCCCAGACCTGGCCGAGCCGGTGCTGTCCGGCGCTCTGTCTCAGACCCTCTCCACGCGACGACGCGGAACCGTTCTGACGGACCTCGCCTTGGTCGGAGTCCAACGTAGCGACGTACACCAGATCGTGCTCTACGGCAGCGCCGCCCTCGACACTGCCCGCCAAAGTGGCTCGGGCGTGGTCGGCTCCAAACTTAACCAACTACACCATCACTTGCGGCCGTTCCTTGCCGACACTCACGTGCGGCATCTCAACCGCCAGATCAGCGCCTTGACAACGGCAGGGAACTGACACGACCAGAGGGGGGACCAGCGTGCAGGTCGAAGAACCGGGGCGTGTGTTCCGGGAGGCATGGATCGCGGGAGTCCGTAAGCACTACCCCGGCGAACCGAAACCGGGCTACGTCACGCCCTGGGAGGATACTCCCGAATGGGAACGGGAGAGTGCCGCTGCTGTGTATGAGCAGGTCCGCCAGTTCATCGAGGTAGCCGACGGTGCAACCGCGAAGCTGACCCGTGAACAGAAAGGACGCTTCGTCGCCCTGTGCTGGATTGCGCAGATATTCAAACACTTCCCCAGCCCGAAGGCTTCCTACGTAGCCGACTGGTCAGACATGCCGGAGTGGCACCAAGAGACCGACTCGGACATCTTCGAACACATTGAGCAGGCGCTCGTCTCGACGCGCTGAGCGGACGACAGGTCGACAGTAGAGCGCAACTCCCGCTTCATGCCCGCATCGCCGTCCGGCTCCTTGTGAGCTGGCGCGAGATTGGCGGGCACGGTACGACGTTCAGCATGAACTACGCCTGCATGCGGTGAAGCGCACGTCGGCCGAGGTCAGCACGGCGCGCCCGGCTTCCCGGGCGCGCCGACGAGGCAGCAGCTCAGTAGGCGTCAAACTCACCGTCGCGGATGGCGTCAGTGAACGCCGTCCACTCACCTCGGGTGAACCCCAGCACTGGTCCCGTCCGGTCCTTCGAGTCCCGCATGCCCACGGTGCCGTCGATCGCGACGGCGACCTCGATGCAGTTGTCGCCACCGCCGGAGCGGCTGGACTTCCGCCAGTTGGTGAACTTCTCGGGGTGCATGGTCATCTCCTGGTGTAGTCGGGCAGTTCCTCCGCCACGCTGGCGAGGAAGTCGAGGCTGTCAGCAGGGCTGAGGGCCGCGGAACGCAGGCGCTCGTACAGGGAGGCGTAGTTGGCAACCTCGTCCGGGTCGGTGAGGACGAGGTCGCTGGTGACGGTGTCGACCGCGACGACCACCGGATCGCTCGGGTCGGGGTATCGGTAGCTGAAGTACGACGAACGGGGTACCGCGTTGCCAGCGATTCGTGCGGTCAACCGCAGTACCCGGATCGTGGTCTTCTGCTTCTCGTGACCGACGTTGATCAAGTGGTCGAGCTGCGCGCGAACGACCTCCGGCGGTGCGGCCTGCCGACGGATCGCGAGCTCATCGATGATCACTTCGTAGGTGGGTCCGCCGGGTCTGTCAAGGACCCGTTGCCGGGCAGCTCGGGCTTCCAGTGCTCGCTCTACCGTGAACCTTCGGGGGTAGGCAGCACGATCTGCCACCGCGCGGACCTCGGTGTACGCCGGAATCTGCAACAAGCCCGGCAGCAGGGTGATGTGGTACTCGGCGATGTGCTCCGCACCGGCTTCCAGGTCCGCGTAGAGGGCCTGGCGTGGTCCCATCTCGACGCGGAACTTCTCCCACCAGCCGTTCTCCTGGGACTCGCGCGCGATGGCCATGATCTCTTCCCACCGCTGCTCGTCAACCCGAAAGTGGTCGAGAATTCGCATGATCTCGTCTTGATCTGGTCGGACTCTCGCGTTCTCCAAACGGCTCAGCTTCTGCTTGGCAATCTTTGTCTCTTTGCAAAGCCGCTCAGCGGAGTAGCCGTGTTCCTCCCGTAGCCGCACGAGTTCGGTAGCGAGCCGGCGACGCCGCACATATGGACTGATCAACGAAACCCCCGACGAGAGACGCGAATCGCCCCGGCGATCCATTCTGACTGGACCTCGGCGACGAGAGCGTAACGCCTGTTTTGCCGATCACCGCCAGCGCCGATCACGCTTTCCGCATAGAAGCCCCTGGTCAAGCGCGCGGCGACCGGTAAGTCTCCCCCTAACTTTCCCCATTGGCCGGTGTTCCCGGGGCTACGCAAGAACCGCGATCGTGGAAGCACCACAAGCGATGTGTCTACGGCTTAAGTGGGGTCATGCGGCGACAGGTTCGCGGCGGACTCTCACGTCCGAGGTGCGGGAGGAGCGGCATGCACGTCACGAGCGCAAGGCTGATCGCCATCAACGCTACCGGGGTCCGTGTCGGCGCTACGCCGGAAGATCTGGTGCTCGTCCGGCGGACCTGAGGCTCCTGCCCGCTGTTACTGCCGGGGAGAGCGTGGCGGCGGGCAGGCCGAACGTCGCGAATTCTCTTGGGACGCCGTTCAAGGAAGGCGGATCGATCCGCCAGCCAACGTGCCGGTAGCTGCGGGGGCTACCTGCCCACCCATCATCCCAGTCCCATTGGAGGTTGCCATGAACAGCCTGCTCGCCGTCAGCGACGACCCGTTCGAACTCGACGTACAGATCGTCACGGAGGGTCCGGTCGCCGCCGCTCTGCTGGGCGACACGGACGACGGCTGCGACACCGTGAGGGGCAGCGACTGCTGACCGAACATCCCCGCTGGTTCCGGCAGGCGATCCCCCGGTCCCTGCCGGAACCAGCACCCCCTATCCAGCCATGTCCTGCAGGCACGCCTCGCGACGGAAGGAGAGCGACTCATGTTTCGGTCGGTCGATGCCGCGACGATCCGCATTGCCGCTCACTCATGGCCCGGCGGCCCGGCGCCTTGGCCGGACCGGAGTGATGCCTCCGGTATCGGGGACTGGTTGCAAGCAACGTGGCAGAAGGTCGGCCTGGCCGAGGCTGTCTGGGCCGCCAGCCCTGAGTTCGCTGCTCGCGTGGAAGCGGTCCTCGCCACAGGAGGCGCTACTCCGGACCGAGGGTGGCGGATCGCGCTGGCGTTGGCGCGGTACTTGGTCCGTGCGCAGCGGCGTGCGACGCCCTTCGGGTTGTTCTCGGGCGTGGCGGCCCTGCGGTTCGACACGGTGGCTGCGGTGGTGCCGGCAGGGCGGCCGGCGATCCGGGTACGACCGGACGCAAGTTGGCTCGCGTCCCTGATTGCGCACCTTGAAGCTGAGCCCGACGTGCGCCGCCGTCTGCCCGTGCAGGCGAACAACCTGGCGCTGGTGAACGGGCCTCGGATAGTCGTGGCGCGCCGGCCGCACGCTTCTGCAAGTGCGGAGTCGACCTCGGTGAGGAACACCGCAGCGGTACGGCTGGCGGTGTCACTCGCCCGTACCCCAGTGCCGTGGGCTGAGCTGGTCGACACGGTCGCTGCTGCGTTTCCAGGCTTCCCACGCGCGTCCGCTGACACGATGATTTCCGGCCTCGTGGACCATGGCATGTTGATCTCCGCTCTCCGGCCACCATCGACGTGCACAGACTCGATCAGGTATGTCCTGGACACCCTCGATGCGATGTTCGACGGTGATCCTGAGGGACAGCGAGCCCTTCGGGCCGAACTGCGCTCGCTGCATGGTCGTCTCGGTGGTACCAGCGCAGGGAGCGCGACGTACCTTCGTGGGCTCGCCGACCACATGCGCAGCAGGGCACCAGCTACCCAGCCGCTCGCGGTGGATCTTCAGCTCGCGGATCAGGTCGGCCTGCCGGAGCAGGTCGCCGTCGAGATCGCCGCATCGGTGGAGGTGTTACGGCGGCTGACGCCAGATCCGGCGGGGCGGCCGGAGTGGCGTGCGTACCGGGCCCGGTTCGTCGACCGCTATGGGATGACGGCGGTGGTGCCGCTCGCTCGGCTGGTAGATCCGCTCGTCGGGTTGGGCTTCCCCGAGCACTTCGGCGCTGTGGCCGACGCGCCTGCGGCTCTGCTGTCCGGTCGTGACGAGCGTCTGCTCGCGATGGCTCAGCAGGCGTTGATCGACGGTGTTGGTGAGGTGGTTCTCGATGACGCGGCCGTCGAATGGCTTGCCGGCACTGACCGGGTCACCGGGCCTGTCAGCCCTCACGTCGACGTTTCGGCAGAGGTCCGCGCGGTTTCGCTGGAGGCGCTGACACAGGGACGGTTCACTGTCGCGCTGACCGGCATGGGCCGCTCGGCGATGGCGACGAGCGGGCGTTTCCTCGACGGGCTGCCCTACGCCGACCGGGAGTTGATGTGCCGGGAGTTCGCACATCTTCCTGTCGCGGTGGACGGGGCCATTCCGGCGCAGCTGAGCTTCCCGCCGCGCAAGCTACACACCCAGAACGTGCTCAACTCCCGGCAGGTACTCCCGTGGCTGATCAGCCTCGCCGAGCACCGGCCCATGGCCGAGAACGTAATTAGCCTTGACGACCTCGGTGTGACCGCCGGCCGCGATCGGCTGGTGCTGGTGTCGATGTCCCTGCGGCGGGTGGTGGAGCCGACAGTGGCGCATGCCGCCGCCGTACACACGATGCCGCTGCTCGGCCGGTTTCTCCTGGAGCTGCCGCGAGCCACGGACGCCCGGCTGAAACCCTTCGACTGGGGTGCGGCCTCCTGCTTGCCGTTCCGACCCGCGCTGAGACACGGCCGCGTCCTCCTGACGGCGGCCAGGTGGCGCGTCGATCCGACGGCCCTGCCCGGTGCGGACGCAAGCGATGACGAATGGTTGACGGCTTGGGAGGCGCTGCGGAAGAGGCTGCGGCTGCCGGCATGGGTCCAGGTCGGCAACGGTGACCAGAGGCTTCGGCTCCACCTCGATCAGGCCATGGACCGTGCCCTGCTCCGCGCCCACCTGGACGCCAGCGCCGGACCGGTAACCGTGGTGGACGCGGCGAGCCCGGAGGACTTCGGTTGGCTCTCCGGCCGCGCCCACGAGATCGTCGTGCCCGTCGCCTCGACGGCTGCGCCCGCTGCCGCGCCGGCTGCGATTACCGCGCGAGGCGCATGGCCGCCACCCGCTCCCCCCGAGCCGGTCATACCGGGTGCCAGTGGCCTGCTGTCCGCTTCGGTGGTCGTCGAGCCTTCGACAATGGAGCTGGTTGTGATGCGAGGGCTGCCAGCGCTGTTCGCCGACTGGCCCGAGCCGCCGCTGTGGTGGTTCGTCCGCATGCGACACCCCACCCCGCAGCTTCGACTACGACTGCACACCGATGACTACGGCGACGCGGCGGTACGGGTCGGGCGGTGGGTCGCCGGGCTCCGACAGCAGCGCCTTGCCGGCGACTGGAGCCTGGACACCTACCATCCCGAGTCCGGTCGCTACGGCTGCGGCACCGCGCTGGCAGCAGCCGAGAAGTTGTTTGCCGCCGACTCCACCGCAGCCCTGGCACAGCTGGTAGCGCAGCGCGCGTCTGGAATCGATCGGCAGGCACTGACCGCCCTGAGCATGGTCGACCTGGCCGCCTCGATGCTCGGCAGCCGCACCGACGCATGCGAGTGGCTGGTGGCGCGCCCCGAGCAGACCGGGCAGGCACCGGTCAACCGGGACGTGCTGCGCCAAGCGGTCACCCTCGACCCGGGCGAACTTCCCGAGACCATCCAGCATGCATGGCAGGAACGCTCCAGGCCCGCGACGCGGTACGCCGCCGAACTGTCCGCCGTCGTCGGCCCGCTCACCCCCGCCTCGGTGCTCGCGTCGCTGATACACCTGCACGTCGTTCGCGCTCTCGGTCCCGACGAAGACGCCGAGCAGCTCACGTATCGGTTGGCACGCCATGTCGCGCTGGCGGCGGTGCGTCGCCGGACTCGCGCCGTAGGAGCATCCCGATGACCAGAGCACCGCTGAGGACACCGTTGCTGCGGGCGGCCGAGGCGATGGCTGCGTGTATCACCGACACCCTGACCGAGCCGCCGCCCCCGGACTTCGCGGCGGACGACTACGGGCCACGCAGTACCCGCTGGTACGCCCAGTCGCTGTCCCGGGGTGCCGCCGGGGTGGCAATCCTGCACGGGGTGCGAGCGCAGACAGGACACGGCGGGTGGGAACCTGTCCATGCCTGGCTGCGACGCGCGACCGCTGACACGCTGAACAGCGGCAGCGGAGCCGGACTCTGGTTCGGCGCACCCGCTGTCACCCACGCGCTGACCATGGCCATGCCGCACTCCCGCCCGGCAGCCCTGGACGCGCTTGATCATGCCCTCGATGACCTGGTGGAACGCCGCCTGGCCGCTGCCACGGCCCGCCTCGCGGCGCGTGCCCGGCCCTCGCTGTCGGAGTTCGACCTCGTACGTGGGCTGACCGGCCTGGGAGCCCACCTGCTACGCCGAGCCCCGCACGGACCTCTGCTCCGGCGGGTGCTGGCGTACCTGGTCCAACTCACCGAGCCGGTGCACACCGACGACGCCGCAGGTCGACTCGCGCCGGGGTGGTGGAGCGCAGACCCCGCAGACCGCGAAGGTCTGGAGCCGGGCGGACATGCCAACGTCGGCATGGCGCACGGTATCGCCGGTCCATTGGCTCTCCTGGCTCTGGCGCTGCGGCAGGACATCTGGGTGCCGGGGCACGCGGAGGCGATCCGCCGGATCTGCACGTGGCTCGACTGTTGGCAGCAGACGAGCCCTGCGGGACCGTGGTGGCCGGAGAAGATCACCGTCGCGGAGTTGCACGCCGGGAAGCCCTCCATGAGCGGACCGGCGCGGCCGTCCTGGTGCTACGGCACCCCCGGACTCGCCCGCGCCCAGCAGTTGGCCGGGATCGCTCTCGACGACGCCGCCCGGCAAGAGGCGGCAGAAGAGGCCCTGATCCGTTGCCTGGCCGACCCCCTCCAACTCGGCCGGATCATCGATCCGTCGCTGTGTCACGGCTGGGCAGGGCTTGCCGCTACGGCTTGGTACGCCGCCGCCGACGCCCGCACCACCAGTCTGCAGAAACAGCTGCCTCAGATAGTGCGCCTGCTGATCCAGCACGCCACGGACACCACCCCGGCACGATCCGGCTTGATCACCGGCCCCGCCGGAATCGCCCTCACCCTGCATACCGTCGCGACCGGCAGCGACGTCCGCTGGGCCACCAGCCTACTGATCAACTAGACGAGGAGCGTCGTGGATCTCGATTCCGAACCCGACACCGAGCCACCCGCCGTGGCACCGGTAAGCCGCTGGCGGCAGACCAACCTGACCTTCTCGGACTGGCAGACCGCTGAGGATTTCGCCGCTACACGGCTCGCCCCTGAGCTCGCCGCTGCGGAAGACCACCGGGCGATCACCGCCTTCTGGTTCATTCGTAAGGGCGAGACGTGGCGGCTGCGGCTCCTGCCCGGCGACCGGCTCGCCCAGGTCTATGCCCTCCTCGCCGCCATCACTGACGACGACCGCATCCGCGGTGCCACCGAGCCCGTCTACCGGCCCGAGGCGTACGCCTTCGGCGGGGACCAGGCAATGACGATCGCCCACACCCTCTTCCACACGGACAGTCGCCACATCCTCGGCCATCTCGCCACCGCTGGCGGCACCCATCGGCGTGAACTCGGCGTCCTACTCGCCACCCGGCTCATGCGCGCCGCCGGACTGGAGTTTTCGGAGCAGGGCGACGTCTGGCGGCTCCTCGCCTCCCGCCGGCACCAGCCGAACGCCCCCACACCGAGCCCACGGCTCATCGCGGCGGTGCAGCGCCTGATCACCGCAGCCGACGACACGGCCGCAAGCCCACTGGCCGTCACCCCGCAATGGCCGAAAGCCCACGAGCAGGCAGGCGCGGACCTCAGCTTCCTCGACCGGCACGGCGCGCTAACCCGCGACCTACGCGAGGTGCTGACCCACCACCTCCTGTTCCTGTTCAACCGGCTCGGCATCTCCGCCGCTGACACCTGGCTACTCGCGACGGCGGCCGTGACCGTCACCTTCCACCACCCGTTCGACACCCCATCCGGCTATCAACCCGCCGCCAAGATCGACAGTAGGGTCAACGCAGTGAACACTTCCTTCACCGCACCGGGAACGTCGAGCGCCGCAACGCTGCGCGAACAGCTCGTCAGCACGCTCGAACAGCGCGGCCACATCCGCTCCGCCGCCGTGGCGCACGCATTCCGTACGGTCCCCCGCGAGCAGTTCCTCCCTGGTATCGACCTGGAGACTGTCTATACGCGCCGCCAGATCGTCACGAAACGAGACCCCAGCGGTGCGGCGTTGTCGTCAGCGTCGAGCCCCAGCCTCGTCGCTGACATGCTCGAACAACTCGCCCCACAACCCGGCCACCGCGTCCTGGAGATCGGCGCGGCCACCGGCATCAACGCCGCCCTGCTCGCCGAGCTGACCAGCCCCGGCGGCAAGATCGTCACCATCGAACTCGACCAGGACCTCGCCGACGGCGCCCGAGCCGGCCTCGACCGCACCGGCTACGACACCGTCGAGGTGATCTGCGGCGACGGAGCCCTCGGCGACCCCGACCACGCGCCCTACGACCGGATCATCGTCACCGCCGGCGCCTGGGACATTGCCGCCGCCTGGTGGGACCAACTCGCCGACCACGGCCGCATCGTCGTCCCCCTGCGCGTGCACGAGAGCGGCCTGACCCGATGCTTCGCCTTCGACCGCACCAGCCCCCACCAGCTCGTCAGCACCACGACGCCACTGGTCTGCGGATTCGTCCCCATGCGCGGCAGCACCGAACACACCGACCACCACGTACGCCTCGACACCGACGTCGTCCTCAAACTCGACGCCACCGACCAACCCGACCGCACCGCCCTCACCAACGCCCTGAGCCACCCCCGGCTCGAACGCTGGACCGGCATCCAGGTCAACGACACCGACCCCATCGGCCACCTCGACCTATGGCTTCTCGTGCACGCCAACAAGCCATTCGGCCGCCTCGGCGTCGGTGACACCACCCGCACCAACGGACTGGTCACCCCCGCCTACCGATGGGCCGGCGCCGCCATCTACCACGGCGGCACCATCGCCTACCTCGCCTTCCAAGACACCGGCGACGGCCACCACGAACTCGGCGCGATCGCCCACGGACCGAAGGCCAACGCGCTCGCCACCGACCTGACCAACCTGCTCGACCAATGGGACGCCGCAGGCCGCCCAAACCAGCCCACCGTCACCGCCCACCGCGCAGGAACCCGGCCCGCCGACCACGGCGACATCAGCCGATCCGACACCACCCTCAGGATCTCCTTCTGACCGCATCCAGGCCGGGGCGGTGTCCTGTCCCGCCCAGGGACGAGCGCGGCTGAGTCTGAGCCGTCACGTACGACCTGAACGCACCTCGTTGCCCACATGCGGGCCCTTCCGCAGCAGATGAGGACACCATGACTCCGTCTCTTGCCGCCACCATCGCGGCCCGCTTCCCTCTCGTCGCCCGCAAACGACCGCCCGCCAAACCACTGGACGCTCGGGTCGACCGGCTTGTCAGGCTCGCCGAGACCGCACACTGCGAGAGCGATCCGGACAAGGCGTCCATGGTGTTCAACGGGGCGGCCCTCGTCGCCTCCGACTGCGGAGACGCCAATCTTGCCCGCGCCTGGTGCCGCCGCCACGCGAGCCTCTACTTCAACCAGGCCCCGCTGAACGGCTACGCGGCCCGCTTCGCTCTCGAACCAGTCGTCAACCTCGCTCGCCTGCGCATTCGGGACGGCGACGGCGACGGCGCGTACCGCCTACTCACCCACCTGTACTCGGCCATCGTCGGCGGCACTCTCGCTTTTCTGGACGGCCTGGAGATACATCCTCGACAGCTTCCCGCCGATCCCGAAGAGCTCAACCAGATCATCAGTTGGCTGCGCGGCACCCTGCTCTCCGACGGAACCCGCGCCCTCACCCTTGCGGGACGGTGGGACGACGCTGTGACCCATGTACGCCAATACGACGGGATCGGACCGACACTCGTTGATGGGCGACAGGTCGCGGTCGTCGCCCATCTCCTGCAAGACGAAGGGCCGTCAGCAGCGGCTCTCCTCGCGGCCACCGAGATCGAGGCGCCGTGGGAGCAAGCGGTGCATGGGCTCCTCAAGACCTGGCGGGAGTTGGCCGTGGGGGCGGTCGCCGTCGACCACGCTGACCTCATCGATCGAGTGTCAGCCGTACCGCGAGCTCCCGGGCTCGCAGTGTTCCGCGTTCGCCTCGGGCTGGCAGCCCTGGACCTCTCGGTGGGCTTGCCAACCGATGTCGTAGATGGCCTGATCAAACAGCTGGTGGCAGATGTTGTTCATGACGAGGACGCGAACGCGGCGCGCGACCTCATCAATCACTCCGCTGTCGCGGCCGAACACCAAGGGACGCTCCGCCCGTTGATGAAGGCGAGCGGGTTAGACCAGGGCTATCTGCCAGCTTCGGCGATTGATCCACTTTCCGTAGCGCTCGACCTGGCCGGAACCGTAATAGCTAGGCGACGTGATCGAGATCGGGGAGCAGGACTACATGCACGGACGCAGTGATCTGACTCCACGAGTCACCCGCGTCGGTGACCAGATTCGGTGGCACGGCCACGGCTCGTCGAACGAGAAAGGTCTGGCGCTACGGGTAGACGGCACGCCGCTCGGCCAAAGCCCGCGACCGGCACTCGTTCGGATACGCGCCTTGCGCGTCACGCCATCGTCGAGGCCGTGGTGAGCACGACCTATCTGGCCAACGTGGCACTCGAAGAGGTCGAAAGAGCCCAGGCGGAACTTGAACGCCACCTGACGGTCCGACCGTCCGGAGAGTGTGTGACGTGCGGTGAGGTCGAGCCGTGCTCCGGACGCCAAGAGGCCAGCACCACGATCATCAAGTATGGACTTCTGCCGCGCCGTCGGCCGGGCGCTTCGGGGGTACGCCGCGCCACGTTAACCACGATGGGTGCTGCCCCGACTTCGTGGTTCACGTCGGCGACCGACGGCGACGGTCACGAGCTGCCCGGGACGAGATCCGAGACATAGGCGCGCACAGGCATCCCGCAGTTCGGTCGCTGGAAGTGCGCCGAGCAGGGGACGTTCTCGGGGGGTGAGTCGGCCGAATTCGGCGGCCACGGCGGACGCCGCCAGGCGCGGCACTGCCGGTGGCAGATGTGCGGGTAGAAGGGATATTTCTTATCAGTCGGTTCCGGTCCACCGGCCCTCCTCACCCCCGTTGACGTGCTTGTACGACGTACTGAAGGGGGCGTCCTCACCCGGCTGTTCGTGGTCGTTGCGTTCCTCGTTGGATCACTCGTTAGACATCTCGTTAGAACCCTCACCCCTGAACAGCACGTGTTTCGCGGCCAATCAGCTCGACCGATGCAAGCTCAGCGGGCGCCGAGGATTCGGGCTTGGGCTTACCGCGGTCACCCCTCCATGGGACGAGCGCCGCTGCGAGGGGGTCGGTCGGACAGGGCGAGTAGGCGGCGGGGACGGAGGCCATCCGGCGCGGACGGCGGACGGGGACGGGGACGGCGGGGTCGCACTGGTTGGTGCGGACGGCCTCGCAGGACGAGGCGCGGAGACGGGGTCGCCGACCGCCCGGGACGGCGGACGGGGTTGGCGGACGGGTCGTGCCGACGCACCGCACCACATGGCGATCTCGTCCACAACCCGAGGCGGTCAGCCAGGTCGCGCGCTCAAGCAAAAGGTGATCTTGTTCAAGTGGGTGGAGATTCTATGCAACCTGTCACTGATCGTATCGGCGTTCCACGCCGCTTCCGTGCCGCCGGAAGTCGCCACCTCACGAGCCTGACCTGTGTGTTCAACCCGTTGAGGATCTTGTTCAACCGGGCGCCGGCGGGCAATGCGAGTTGTTCGGCGCGGAGCGCGGTTTCCAATCCGAGGCCCGGATTTGTAATCCCTTAGTGTCAGCGCTCGTCGGCGGACGTGGCCCACACGCCCATGCCGAAGCCCAGCCCCACCACCCCCGGCGGCCGGCCCCAGCCGGCAACGGCCGGTTTGCTCCTCCCCCCTATCCACGTCCCTTGCACCCCCGATCCGGGAGTACCGGACGGGCGCGGACCGTCCGCCCGGGAAGCGGACGACGGCAGACATCGCGGGGTATCGACCCCGCCCGATCGCGGGTCTCCGGCTCGCGGTGACGAGCAGTCGGCAGAGAGCACGATCGCCCGCGGCGACGTGCCGGAGGTGCGGTTCGACGTCACCGTGCTCGATGGTGAGGCCGGTCGGCGGCTGGCCGTGCTGCAAGCCGAGGTGATCCTCGACGTGCTGACCTGGCTTCACGACCAGCGGCACCACGCCGAGCCCGCCTGACCGGTCGCCCTCCGGGCCACTCGGTGTGCCGTGGCCGGTGTTGCCCTCGGGGCGGTCTTGATCCCTTCACCGAGTTGAGCGGTGATCGACGCCCACGGGTCGACCGGCAGCACCAGCGGTCGGCCCGTGGCCCGCCCCGACGCCAACCAACCGCAGGAGGTACGCACGTCATGTACGCCACCGTCGGCCGCGACGACACCAGCAGCAGCGTCGTCTACGGCCCCCACGACACACCGGCCATCGCACCGAACGATGGGGCAGTCACCACCTGCCCACCGGGGGCCGCTGACCGCACTACCGGCACCCTGGCCGAGGCATGAACATCCACCGCACGAAAGTGCTCCAGCGTGTGGCGTTCTACGGCTGGACCGCCGAGGCCAGCGACCTCGACACGGCAGCCCGCGTGGTCGGCGGTCAGTACCAGCAGTGCGTCTCGGTGCTGCCCTACGGCGCGATCACGGCGGTGTTCTCCGACCTCGGTACCCGGCCTGACTACCGGCGGGCACCCGCCACCCTCACCGTCGACCACGAGCGGGAGATCAGCCGTGACGGTGGTCTGGATGCCCTGCTCACCGAGGCGAACCGGCCAGAACGCCGGTTCGACTTCGTGATCAGCACCGACGTCCACCCCCTGTCCTGCGACACGGCGACGAGGACCGCGCTGCTACGTGCGTTCGCGGTCGCCGGCATCGAGTTCCTCCACGCCCCCGAGATCCGCGACGGTGACCGGCTGCCGGTCATGCCCTGGCGGCTGCGGAGCGTCGCCTACATCAACGTGCTGACCCAACTCATCCGCGACGGAGGCCACCTGTGACGAGCACCCTGCCCGAATGGCTCCGCCCACCCGCCACCACAGCCCCGAAGCGGACGATCCGGGTCGCGTTCCTCGGACGTACCTCGACCGAGGAGCAGCAGGATCCCACGCTGTCGATCCCCCGGCAGTTGACCAACTCCGAACGGGCTCTGCTGCCCAACATGGTCATCGTGGCGTGGTTCTGGGACGTGGAATCCTCCCGCAAGGAACTCAGCCAGCGCGGCCGGGGCACCGCGTGGCAGAAGTTCGACATCGCCGTGCAACGAGACGGCGGCCTCGCCGACATGCTCGACGAGGCCACCTCGCCGGATCGCCGCTTCGATGTCGTCATCTGCGAGTCGATCGACCGCATCGCCCGCTGGACCCACCAGGGCACCAAGATCGAGCACGACCTTGAACTCGCCGGGGTGCCACTGCTGGCCGCCGACGAGCCGGTCATGCAGTCGAACAGCCGTAAACGGGCCGCCCAGATCCTCCTGCGCCGCACCAAGCAGGGCGTCGCCGAGTGGTACATGATCGAGATGCTGGAGAAGTCGTGGGACGGCTTCGAGGAACACACCACCCAGGGCTGGAACGTCGGCAAGCCCCCGTACGGCTACCTCGCCGAGAAGCACAAACACCCGGTCCCCGCCAAGCGGGCAGAGGGCAAGCACAAGACCAAGCTGAAGATCGACCCCGACCGAGGGCCGGTGGTCGAGCAGATCTACGCCTGGCGCATCGACGAGAAGCTGTCCTACCGGGCCATCGCCGAACGACTCAACACCGACCTCGACCGCTACCCACCCCCACAACCTGTCGATCCCGCCCGCGCGGTCGGACGATGGACCGGCTCGGCGGTCCGCGAGATCCTCGTCAACCCCAAGTACACCGGCCACATGGTCTGGAACCGGCGCTCGACCAAAGACAAACTGCACCCCGGCAAGGTCAACCCCCGCGAGCAGTGGGTCGTCTCCGCCCAGCCCACCCACCCCGGCATCGTGTCTATCGAGACGTTCCTCGCCACCCAGAACGTGGGCCGATCCCGAGAACGCTCCCGCGCCGACGCCCACCACGGAACCCCCAACCGGCACCGACAGACCAAACGGGTCTACGCGCTGCGCTCCTACGTCTGGTGCGCTCCGTGCCAGCGACGCATGTTCGGCCGCACCGTCACCCAGTACACCTACTACTCCTGCCAACCCCGAGAGAGGGCCATCCCCGAGGGGCACCCGAGCATGATCTCCGTGACGGAGGAGGTGCTGCTCGACTTCACCAATCGGTTCTTCAACACCTACGTCCTCGGCCCCGACCGGGTGCAGCTCGCCACCCGCAGCCTGGACATCGCCGCCCAACAAGCCGCCGAGGAACAGCGGCGACAGATCGCAGTGCTGCGACGGACTCTGGACGACATCGCCGCTCGTCGCCGTCGCCTCCTGCGGGTCATCGAGGAGAACGACGACCCCGACGGCACCGTGTTCGCGGAAATCTCCGAACGCCGAGCCCAACTCGACCGTGACCGCGAGATCAAGACCGCTGAACTCGCCCACCTCGAAGAAGCCATGCCCACCGACCCCGGCAGCGCCGACATCCTCGCCGCCCTACCCGAGATGGAAGTCAAACTCGGCCTACTACCAACCGACCGTCTCCGCCGCCTCCTGGACGCCTTCGCCGTGCAGATCCACCACGACGTCCGCACCAACCAGGTCTCGTTCCGAGCCACCGTCAGCCAACACGCCGCCCCACACCTGGCCCGGCTAACCCGCGCCACGGCAGACGGCCCCCGCCCCGCCACCCACCACCACCACCACACCAGCACAAACAACGCTGCCCCCGCCGACGACGACGGCGGGGGCAACGACCATTTGCAGTTCTGTGACATGCCCCGCCGGGGGCACCACGGACGACCAGCACGAGAAGGCCGCTGACCAGGGGAAACCCGATCAGCGGCCTTCGTCGTACACACGCCGGGGCGTCCAGCCGCCGGCAGGACCCGCAGCGACCTTCGTCGCATACGCGGCCCCGGCGTCCAGCCGCCGGCCGGAGAGCAGGCGGCAGGACCGTCGACGGCCGGGCGGCGGGCCGTCAGTGGCCGGTCTCGCGGCGGGCCTTGGCGCGGCGTTTCCCCTCGTGCATCGCCTGCACCCGGGGCACCGGGATGGTGCGCCCCTCGGCCACCAGGTCGACCGGGAGCCGCTGCGGCGCGGGCATCGCCCCGGCCCACGGATCCCGGTCGCCGAGCAGCGCGGGGACGGCCCGTACGGTGAAGTCGCCGGGGGTGACGGCGTCGAGGTCGTCCCAGGCCACCGGGAACGACACCGGCAGCCCGGGGCGCAGCCGGGGGCTGTACGCGGCCACCACGGTCGCCCCGCCGGACCGGGTCGGGTCGACGAACACCCGTCCGCCCCGGTCCTCGCGGATGAACGCCGTGGTGGCGGATTCCGGATCGAGGCGTTCGGTGTGCACGGCGAGCGCCCGGGTGGCGGCGGCCACCTCCTCGGCGCTGGTGTCGGGGTGCACCGGGACGAAGATGTGCAGCCCCTTGACGCCGCTGGTCTTCACCGCGCCGACCAGCCCGACGTCGGCGAGTGCCCGGCGCACCGCCCCGGCGACCCGGGCCACCGCCGGGAAGGCGTCCCCCTCGGGCGGGTCGAGGTCGAGCACCAGATGGGTGGGCCGCTCCGGGTGGGTCGCGGTGACCAGCGCCGGGTGGTACTCGACGGCCCGCTGGTTGGCGAACCAGAGCAGGGTGCGCCGGTCGTCGCAGAGCGCGTACGACACCTGGCGGTGGGAGGTCTCGGCCCAGATCGCGGTACGGCGTACCCACTCCGGGGTGTACGTCGGCAGGTTCTTCTGCATGAACGGCTCCTGCCCGCGCAGCAGCCGGACCACCGACAGCGGCCGGTCGTGCAGGCCGGGCAGGATGCGGTCGCGCACGGCGTCCAGGTAGTCGACCAGATCCCGCTTGGTCACCTCGCCCCCGGCGAGCAGGGGCTGGTCCAGGTTGGTCAGGCCGACCCCGTCCCGCGTCTCCTGCGCCCCGCCCATCCGTCCACCCTCCCGGCCGCACCGACCCGGCGCAACCCCGACCCGGGCGACCCACGGATCCGTCGCCCCGACGTTCGTCTGTGACGATGGCACCGGCGGAAGGAGGGGCCTCGTGTCCCAGGAACACGGCGACGGCTGCGCCGACGCGGAGAACAGTGGCGACGGCCACGCCGACGCGGCAGACAACGGCGACGGCCACGCCGACGCGGCAGCCAGCGGCCACGGCCACGTGGAAGACGGTGCTGACGGATGCGCCGTGGAAGACGGTGGCGACGGCTGCGCCGTCGGTGGGCGGGAGACCGGCTGCACGCTGCGGGAGGCGCTGGACCGGGTGGGCGGCAAGTGGAGCATCGGCATCCTGCTGGCCGCCTCCCCGGGACCGGTCCGCTTCTCCGAGTTGGAGCGGCGGGTGGAGGGGATCAGCCGACGAATGCTCACCCTGACCCTGCGCAACCTGGAACGGGACGGGCTGCTGCACCGCCGGGCATATCCGACCGTGCCACCGAGGGTCGAGTACCGGGCGACCCCGATGGCGAGGGAGTTGTACGAGCCGCTGCTGGCGTTGACCGCCTGGGCGCAGCGGCACCGTTCGGCGATCAGCGAGGCGCGGGCCGCCTACGACCGCGCGCACGACCGGCCGTGAGGCCCGGCCGGGGCTCCGGGAGGACGGTGGTTCCCCGGAGCACGGTGTACGGCGCGGGCGGTCCACCCGGCCGCGAGGGCGGGCCTGTGGTGAACGCCACCCTCTTTCTCTGACCGATCGGTCAGTGTCTGACCGATCGGTCAGGCATGCTGGAGCGCATGATCCGACGCGCCCCCCGCACCCACGGCGAGATCCTCGCCGCGGCGGCCCGACGGTTCGCGGTGACCGGTTACAAGGGCACCTCGTTGCAGGACATCGCCCGCGAGGTGGGCTGTTCCAAGGCGGCGGTGCTCTACCACTTCGCCGGCAAGGAGACCCTGCTCGCCGAGCTGATGGCCGGGCCCATCTCGGCACTCTGCGAGCTGGACGAGCGGATCTCGGCGCTGTCCGGGGCGGCGGCGCAGCGGGCGGCGGCGGAGGGCTTCGTCGACCTCGCGGTGCGGTTCCGGGGCGAGATCACGCTGCTCCGCGGAGAGTTCCCGGAGCTGCTCGCCCAGCCCGCCTTCGCCCACATCCAGCGGATCTCGGAACGGCTGATCGAGGCGATGACCGGCCCCGACGGCGGGCAGGACGCGCGGGTCGCCGCGCTGGTGCTGCTCGCCGGCATCGCCGAGGGGTGCGGCGCGTTCGCCGACATCCCCGACGAGGAACTGCGTCCCGCCCTGCTGGCCGTCGCCCAGCGGGTGCTCGTGACTCCCGCACCGCCGCCACCACCGCCAACTCCCGACTACCAACACCAGGATTGAGGACAAGGATCTGATGGCGACCCTGCTGTACCGGCTAGGCCGGGCATCGTTGCGCCGCCGGCGACTCGTCGTCGCCGTCTGGCTCGTCGTACTCGTCGGCCTCGGCATCGCCGCCGCCACCCTGAAGGGACCGACGGCCAGCAACTTCACCATGCCCGGCACCGAGTCGCAGCAGGCGCTGGACCTGCTCGCCGAGCGGTTCCCGGCGGCCAGCGGCGCCACCGGCACCATCGCGGTGAAGGCTCCCGCGGACGGCCAGTTGACCACCCCCGAGGGACAGGCCGTGGTCAAGGAGGTCGTCCAGGAGGCGGCGACGCTGCCCGGGGTGGTCGGCGCGGTCGACCCGTACCGGTCCCAGGCGATCACCCCCAACGGCCGGTTCGCGCTGATCCAGGTGCAGTTCGCCACCGTCGGCGACGACGTCACCGCCGACCAGCGCGAGGCGTACGAGAAGGTCGGCGCGAAGGCCGAGGCGCAGGGCTGGCAGATCGCCCCCGGCGGTGAGGTCCTCAACGCCGAACCGGAGGTCGGCTCGACCGAGGCCCTGGGTGTGCTGGTCGCCGCGATCGTCCTGATCATCACCTTCGGCTCGCTGGTCGCCGCCGGGATGACCATGCTGAACGCGCTGATCGGCGTCGGGGTCGGGATGGCCGGCCTGTTCGCCCTCAGCGGCGCGGTGGAGCTGACCAGCACCGCGCCCATCCTGGCCCTGATGCTGGGCCTGGCGGTCGGCATCGACTACTCGCTGTTCATCACCTCCCGTCACCGGCAGCACCTGATCGAAGGGCTCAGCCCCGAGGAGGCGGTCGGCCGGGCCGTCGGCACCGCCGGTTCCGCCGTCGTCTTCGCCGGCGCCACCGTGGTCATCGCGCTCGCCGGACTCGCCGTCGTCGGCATCCCGTTCCTCACCGTGATGGGTCTCGCCGCCGCCGGCACGGTCAGCGTGGCGGTACTGGTGGCGATCACCCTGGCTCCGGCACTGCTCGGCTTCGCCGGCCGCCGGGTGCTCCCCCGCAAGCTGCGCAGAGCCGGGGAGGCGACCGCCACCGAGGCGACCGAGAGCACCGGGACGACCGGAGCCGCCGCCACGCCGGCCGCCGAGGACCGCTCCGGTTTCGGTTTCCGCTGGGCGCACTGGGTGACCCGGCTGCGCGTCCCGGTCATCCTGGTCGGCCTGCTCGGCCTGGGGCTGCTCGCCCTGCCGGCCCAGGACATGCGGATCGCCCTGCCGGACGCCAGCACCGCCCCGGTGGGCAGCCCGGCCCGGACCAGCGCCGACCTGATCCGGGAAGGATTCGGTCCGGGGTTCACCGGCCGGCTCGCCGTGGTGGTCACCTCGGATTCCCCGCAGGAGACCGCGACCGCGGTACCCCAGGTCACGGCGCTGGTCCAGCGGACCGAAGGGGTGTTGGCGGTGGCTCCGCCGCAGCTCGACCCGTCCGGGCGCACGGCGCTGATCGGGGTGATCCCGAAGAGCGGTCCGACCGACGCCGCCACCGAGACCCTGGTCCACGACATCCGGGACCGGGTGGGCTCGGTCGGTGACGCCGAGGTGCTGCTGACCGGGGTGACCGCGATCGGCATCGACGTGTCCGAGAAGCTCGCCGACGCGATGCCGGTCTACCTGCTGCTGGTGGTGGGCTTGTCAATCCTGCTGCTGATGCTGGTCTTCCGGTCGATCCTGGTGCCGGTGAAGGCGGCCCTGGGCTTCCTGCTCACCGTCGCCGCCACCTTCGGCATCACCGTCGCGGTGTTCCAGCAGGGCCACCTCGCCGGCCTGGTCGGCCTGGACAGCCCGGCCCCGCTGATCAGCTTCCTGCCGATCCTGCTGATCGGCATCCTGTTCGGTCTGGCCATGGACTACGAGGTCTTCCTGGTCTCCCGGATGCGGGAGGACTTCGTACACGGGGACACCGCCCGGCAGGCCACCATCAACGGGATGGGGCACGGTGCCCGGGTGGTCACCGCCGCCGCGCTGATCATGATGTCGGTCTTCGGCGGCTTCATCTTCCTCGACGACCCGGTGATCAAGTCGATGGGCTTCGCGCTGGCGGTCGGTGTCGCCATCGACGCCTTCGTGGTCCGGATGACCATCGTTCCCGCGGTGATGTCGCTGCTGAACACCCGGGCCTGGTGGCTCCCCCGCTGGCTGGACCGGGCGCTACCGAACGTCGACATCGAGGGTGAGGGCCTCCGCGCCCACCTCGACAAGCAGCCGGTCAACGTCTGACCCCCACCCGCCCCCCTGTCGATCATGGGGTTGTGGTGCCGGACAATGGTGGCAGAAAACCACCGACCGGGCACCACAACCCCATGATCCACCAGCAGGGTGGGGTCCGGCCAGCATGGTGGGGGGTTGGCGCGTGGGGTGGGTCAGAGGCCGGAGGGGTAGGTTTCCAGCTCGTTGACGGTGGTCGCGGCGGGGAGCGGGTGCAGGGCGGTGGAGTCGTCGCACCAGACGAAGGCGTCGTAGCGGTCGGCCAGCCGGGTGGGCACGTAGTTGCCCCAACGCTCGGCGGCCGGGTCGTAGACCACCCCGATCGCCCGGTGGTCGGCCACGCCGGTGAACCAGGCGGGTTGGTCGGCGCCCCCGAAGACGAGCACCGCCCGCTCCGGCAGCAGCCCGTGCAGCCGGTGTTCCACCGAACCCTCCAGGGCCGGCGGCACCGTCATCACCTCGGCCGGTGAGCCCCAGTGCGGGGCGGCGACCACCGTCCCCCGGTAGCCGCCGAGGCCGATCAGCGTCACCGCGTCCCGGCCCCACCGTTCCCGGACCAGCTGCCCGATGTTGACCATCCCGTCGCCGGCCATGTCGGTGGCGCGGGCGTCCCCGATGTGGGTGTTGTGCGCCCAGACGATCCCGCGTGCCGCCGGACCGTAGCGGTCCAGCAACCGGTCCAGGGTGTCCGCCATGTGGATGTCCCGCACGTTCCAGGAATCCGGTCCGCCGTGCACCATCGCCCGGTAGTACCGTTCCGCGCCGGCCACCACCTCCGCGTTCTGCCAGGCGGCGAAGGCCTCCGGGCCGTCCGAGACGACATGCGCCCGGGTACGCGCCAGCAGCCGGACCACCTCCTCCTCGCAGCGCGCCGAGACGAACCGGCTCGCCGCGCCGTACGCCTCGACCCGCCCGCCGTACGGCTCGAAGCACCGGTACGCGTCCTGCGCCGCCTCCATCGCGCCCGGGTCCTCCTCGCCGAGGTAGTCGAAGATCGCCTGCATGGACTCCCCGAGGCTGTAGACGTCCAGCCCGTGGAAGCCGGTCCGCTCCCCCTCGGGACGTTGCAGGTTCCACGCCCGCAGCCAGCGGCAGAACCGGTCCACCTCGGCGTTGGCCCACATCCAGGTCGGCCACCGGGTGAAACCCCCCAGGGCGGTACGCGGGTCCGGTGCGCCACCGGGTGCGCCGACCACCGACCGGTGCACCCGGTCACAGGCCGGCCAGTCCCCCTCCACCGCCACGAAGTCGAACCCCTGCTCGGCGATGAGCCGCCGGGTGAGCTGCTCGCGTAACCGGTAGTAGTCGTGGCTGCCGTGCGTCGCCTCACCGATCATGACCATGCGGGCGTCCCGGACCCGGTCCAGCAACGGGTCGAAGTCGCCCGGCGTACCGAGCCGCTGTACCAGCATGGGCGGGGCTACCCGGCGGCGTCGGCGGACAAACGCCGCCCGGCCCGGACCGTCCCGCCGCCCCGGACGATCCCGCCCCGCCGCCCGCCCCGGAGGTGCCGCCCCGAACCGCCGCCCCGAACCGGACGGTCCCGACCCCGATCCGGGGCCGCCCAGTCCCGTGCCGGTCGGTGTGGGCGGTGTGGCGGCGGCCGGAACGGGTAGCCGGACGGTCATGAGCGGCACCGGGATGCGGTTGCAGGAGTACCTGGCCGGCCTCGACTATCCGGTCTCCCGGGAGGACCTGGTCCGCTGGGGGCAGGAGAACGGCGCGAGCACCGACCTGCTCCAGCGGCTGCGTACCCTGCCGGTCGAACGGTTCGACGACCCGGCCGCGCTGCACGAGGCCCTCGGCACCCTGACCTGACCCACGGACTGCCCCTGCCTGCGGACGACCGGTGCCCGACGATCCGGCCGGCGGTCCCGGCGGGTCGGGTCAGACGTCGACGGTACGGGCCTCGGCGCGGGCGGTCTCCGCCGCCGCCAGGACGGCCACCACCTCCCGACCGAAACGGACGTCGCACCGGTGGTCCCGGGCGCCCGAGTCGACCTGCGCCAGCAGCTGGTCGACGGCCGTGCCGAAGGCGGTCAGCGCGCTGCCGTCGCCCGGTGGGACGGAGCTGGTGCCGTTCTCGCCGTAGAAGGTGTAGTCCCGGGTGACCGCCGCCGGTGGCGCGTCCAGGGTCAGCGACAGGGCGCTGGTCGCGCCGCCGTCGTGGGTGAGCAGCAGGTGCACCAGGCCCCGGGGGCCGTCCATGGCCGCCACCCGGGTGACCCGGCCGAGCACCGGCAGGACGATCGACAGCGCGTGCGGGCCGATGTCCCACAGCGCCCCCTGCTCCCGCCGCCAGGCGGAGCCGCCGTACGGGCTGCCGGGCTGGTAGATCGAGGCGAGCTGGACGGCCCGGGCGTGCTGCCAACCGCCGGCCGCGGCGGTGGCGGCGAGGAAGGCGTCGATGTTCGGCAGGAACCGCTGGGTGAAGAAGACCACCGAGGCCACCCCGGCGGCCTGCGCGGCGGCGACGACCCGGTCGGCGTCGGCGGTCCCGAGCGCCAGCGGCTTGTCCAGCAGCAGGTGCCGGCCGGCGGTGGCGGCCCGGACGGCGATCCCGGCCTGCACGTCCGGGGGCAGCGCCACGGCCACCGCGTCACAGGCGTCGATCAGCGCGTCGGCATCGTCGAACGCCGGTACGCCGAGCCGGGCGGCCAATGCGGCGGCCCGTTGCGGGTTGCGCCCCCAGACGCCGGCCAACGCGGCGCGTGGATGCGCGTCCAGCCCCGCGCCGTGCGTCTGCGCCGCCCAGTGACCGGTGCCGAACAGGCCGAACCGCAGCACGAGGAACCCCCGGTGTCGTCGTCGGCCACGGGAGCCCGTGGCCGACGCCCACGCTAGTCGCCCGCCCAGCGGGCCGCCGCGATGCACGCCGCACCACGGGCCGCAGCGATGCACGCCGCCCAGCGGGCCGCAGCCGACGCGCCGTACCGCAGGCCGCAGCCGACATGGCCGTCCGGGCGTGCCGTGGCGGTCAGTAGGCTGTGCCGGTGAACGACACACCCATCGGACGTCCGCGATGACCGGTGCGGCGTCGGCCGGTTCGCCGGTGGACGGCGTCCCCGCCACGGTGACGATCGTGCTGTCGCTCGTCCTCGCGTTGTGGGCTCTGGTGGCGGCGGTCCGGCACCGGCCGCCGGACCGGGTGCAGTCCGTCGGGCTGGGCCTGCTGGAGGTGGCGCTGCTGGCGCTGACCGTGCTGGCCCTGGTGGCCGTCGCCGGGGGCGAGCGGGCCGGCGAGCCGGGCGCGTTCTTCGGATACCTGGTGACGCTGGTCTGCCTGCCCCCACTGGCCTGGGTGCTGGCCCGGATGGAGCCGACCCGGTGGGGGTCGGCGATCGTCTGCGCGGTCTGCCTGGTCCTGCCGGTGGTCGTGGTCCGGCTGCAACAGACCTGGGAGGTCGCCGGTGGCTGACACCCGCGCGACGCACCGCGCCACCAACGCGGGACCGGGCCGGCTGCTGATCGCCGTCTACATCCTGTTCGCCATCGCCGCCACCTCCCGGGCCGGCCTCCAGATCGCCACGAAGTTCGACCAGGCGCCGGTGGCGTACCTGCTCTCGGCGGTGGCCGCGTTGATCTACATCGTGGCGGCGGTCGGGCTGGCCCGCGCCGGGCACGCCGGCCGCCGGGTCGCGCTGGCCTGCTGCTCGGTGGAGCTGGTGGGGGTGCTCGGCGTCGGGGTGCTCAGTCTGGTCGACCCCGGACTCTTCCCCGACGAGACGGTCTGGTCCGGCTTCGGCAGCGGGTACGGCTACATCCCGCTGCTGCTGCCGGTGCTGGGGCTGCTCTGGCTCTGGCGTACCCGCGCCGCCACCCGCCCCCACGCCTGAGGCCCCCGGGGCGACAGGCGACAGGCGTGCTGGTCAGTCCTTCGGCCCCCCGGCGACGTAGATGACCTGGCCGGAGACGAAGGACGCACCCTCGCTGGCCAGGAACGAGATGGTGTGCGCGACGTCCTCCGGGCGGCCGGGACGGCGGACCGGGATCTCGGCGGCGGCGTGCTTCTGGAGCGCCTCGAAGTCGACCTTCATCCGGGCCGCGGTGGCGGCGGTCATGTCGGTGACGATGAAGCCGGGGGCGACCGCGTTGACGGTGATCCCGAACGGCCCCAGCTCGATGGCGAGGGTCTTGGTGAAGCCCTGGAGGCCCGCCTTCGCCGCCGCGTAGTTGGCCTGGCCCCGGTTGCCCAGCGCGGAGGTGCTGGAGAGGTTGACGATCCGGCCGTACTTCTGCTCGACCATGTGCCGCTGGGCCGCCTGGCTGAACAGGAACGCGCCGCGCAGGTGCACCCCCAGCACGGTGTCCCAGTCGGCGTCGGTCATCTTGAACAGCAGGTTGTCCCGCAGCACCCCGGCGTTGTTGACCAGGACGGTCGGCTCGCCCAGTTCGCTGGCGACCCGCGCGACGGCGGCCTCCACCTGGGACCGGTCGGCGACGTCCGCGCCGACCCCGAGCGCCCGGCCACCGGCGGCGGTGATCGCGTCGACCGTCTGCCCGGTCGCCGACTCCTCGATGTCGACCACGGCGACCGCCATGCCGTCGGCGGCCAACCGCCGGGCGGTGGCCGCGCCGATGCCGCGCGCGGCTCCGGTCACGATGGCGACGCGGGGCTCCTCCGACACGATTACCTCCCGGTAACTTGTGGCTCGATCGGAGGAGCTTAACGCAACGGCGGCCCGGACGGACCCGTCGCCGGCCGGCGACGTTGCCGGCCGGCGACGGGTGCGGGCCGGCGACGGGGTGCGGTCAGTAGGTGGTGGACCGGCAGAGCCGGATCCAGCGGTAGCCGTGCCCACCCAGCTTCAGGCTGTCCAGCTTGCCCACGTCGCCGTAACCCCGGTCGCTGAGGACGTCGATCGGCAGGTCCGCCTCGGCGGCCAGGGTGCCCAGGTCCACCTCGACGTCCTCGGTGCCGAGGTTGTGCAGGAAGACCATGGTGCCGGTGGGGCCGTCGGCGCGGTGCGCGAGCACCCCGGCCGGCACCGGCACGTCGATGTGCGAGGTCGAGCCGGAGCCGATCTCCGGGGCCTCCCGCAACGTCCGGATCATCCGCTCGAACCAGGCCAGCAGCGACGTCGCGTCGCCCCGTTGGGCGGTGACGTTGACCTTCTGGTAGCCGAAGTCACCCTTGTCGATCACCGGGCGGACCAGCTTCTCCGGGTCGGCGGTCGAGAAGCCCGCGTTCTCCTTGTACGACCACTGCATCGGGGTACGGATAGCGTCCCGCCCGTCGAGCGCCAGGTTCTCGCCCATCCCGATCTCCTCGCCGTACCGCAGCACCGGGGTGCCGCGCAGCGAGAACTGGAGCGCGTACGCCAGCTCGATGTGCCGGCGGTCGTTGCCGAGCATCGGGGCGAGCCGACGCCGGATGCCCCGGCCGTAGAGCTGCATGTTCTCGTCCGGCCCGAACTTCGCCAGCACGTCGTTGCGCTGGTCGGCGGTGAGCCGGGACAGGTCGATCTCGTCGTGGTTGCGCAGGAAGGTGGCCCACTGGCCGCCGGTGGGCAGCTTCGGGGTGTCCCGCAGCGCGTCGATGATCGCCTCCGGGTCCTCCCGGGCCAGGGCGAGCATGAGCCGGCCGTTGAGCATGAAGTCGAAGAGCATGTGGATCCGGTTGCCCGAGCCGCTGCCGTCGCCGAAGTAGACCGGCAGCTGGTCCGGTTCGACGTTCGCCTCGGCGAGCAGCACCGCGTCGCCGCGCCGCCACTGGACGTGCTGGCGCAGGTCGGTGAGGAAGTCGAAGTCCTTGGGCGCGTTCGGGTTGCCCGGTTCGGTCTGCTCGATGATGAACGGCACGGCGTCCATCCGGAACCCGGAGACACCGAGCTGGAGCCAGAACGAGGTGATCTTCTTGATCTCGGCGCGGACCTTCGGGTTCTCGATGTTCAGGTCCGGCTGGAACTTGTAGAAGCGGTGGTAGTACCACGCCTTGGCGGTCCGGTCGTAGCTCCACGTCTCGTGCTGCTCGCCCGGGAAGACCATGCCCTGGTACCGGTCCGCCGGCTCGTGGTCGGCCCAGACGTACCAGTCGCGGTACGGCGAGTCGGGCGAGGAACGGGCGGACTGGAACCACGGGTGCTGGTCGGAGGTGTGGTTGACCACCAGGTCGATGATCACCCGGATGCCCCGGTTCTGGGCCTGGTGCAGCAGTTCGGCGAAGTCACCGAGGGTTCCCAGGCGCGGGTCGACATTGTAGAAGTCGGTCGCGTCGTAGCCGTCGTCCTGGTTGGGCGAGGGATGGATGGGGTTGAGCCAGAGGCAGGTCACCCCCAGCCGCGCCAGGTAGTCGAGCCGCCCGATCAGGCCCCGGAAGTCACCGATCCCGTCACCGTCGGAGTCCGCGTACGTGTCGACGTCGAGGCAGTAGACGACGGCCTCGGAATACCACCTGTCACCCATGCCGGCCTAATGTCTCCGATCCGTCGGCACCGCAAACGCGAGACCTCCTCCGCTGGCCGCACCGGACGGCCCGGGTCACCGCTCCCGCACCGGGCACCCGGTCACCGTCGTCCGGGGTACGGTGCCGGCATGGCTGATCATCCGACGGTGGCCCCCCGCGTGGTGGACTGGGACGAGGGCCGGTGGCTGCACCCACCGGTACGGGTGGAGCGGACCGACGGCGGCCTGCTGGTCGAGCCGGGCGCGGAGAGCGACCTGTGGCGGCACACCAGTTACGGCTTCGTCCACGACGACGGGTCGGCGCTGCTCGCCGGGTTCCCCGTCGGCACCGCGGTCGAGGTGACCTTCGTGCTGGACTACACGGCGCAGTTCGACCAGGCCGGGGTGCTGGTCCGGGTGGACGAACGGAACTGGGTGAAGGCCGGGGTGGAGATCAGCGACGGGTTGCCGCAGGTCGGCGCGGTGGTCACCCGCGAGGTCTCGGACTGGTCGGTGGCCCCGGTGCCGGACTGGACCGGGCACGAGGTGACCGTGCGGGTCAGCCGGGACGGCGATGCGCTGACCGTCCGGGCGCGCACCGACGGTACGGCGTGGCGGCTGGTCCGGCTCGCCCCGCTCGCCCCGGACGCGGCCGCGCTGGCCGGGCCGTTCTGCTGCTCGCCCTCCCGGGGCGGGTTGACCGTCCGGTTCACCGGCTGGCGGCAGGGGCCGGCGGACCCGGCCCTGCACCCGACGGACTGACCACCGGAAACCTCTGCCCGGCTCCGGGCCACGTCACGGGACTGGGCCGGAGCACGCCCGGCTGACCCCCGGATCAGCCGGGGCCGGTCCGGCCGCGACCGGGGTCAGCGGGGTCGGGAGGCCGGGCGGCGGCGGGTGGAACGGCCCACGACCAGGTGTAGGCGGCGGCCCAGCGGGTAACAGTGTCGGTCCCACCGGTGCCGCGAAAGGACGACAATGGCCCTCGCCCAGGATGTCGACCCGAACAAGTTCACCGGGCTGACCGGTTGGGTGGCGAGCGTCATCGACTCGCTCGGGGCGGTCGGTGTCGCCTTCCTGGTGGCGTTGGAGAGCATCATCCCGCCGATCCCCAGCGAGATCGTGCTGGCGATGGCGGGCTACCTGGCCGCCGAGGGGCGGTTCAACCTGGTGGTGATCGTCGCCGCCGCCACGGTCGGTTCGCTGGTCGGCGCGCTGGTGCTCTACTGGCTCGGCGCGGCGATCGGCGAGGAACGGCTCAAGCACTGGCTGGACCGCATCCCGCTGGTCGACCGGGACGACCTGGAGAAGGCCGACCGCTGGTTCGAACGGCACGGCCGGTGGGCGGTGCTGATCGGCCGGCTGGTGCCGGTGGTGCGCAGCCTGGTCTCCGTCCCGGCCGGCGCGAACCGGATGCCGATGGGCGAGTTCGTGCTGCTCACCACGCTGGGCAGCGGGGTGTGGAACGCGCTGGTCGTCGGCCTCGGCTACACGCTGGGCTCGCGCTGGCAGGACGTGGAGAAGTACAGCGACTGGTTCAACTACGCCATCTTCGCGGTCTTCGCGGTCATGATCGTGAGCTGGGCAGCCAAGAAGGTCCGCTCCCGGCGTGACCGGGACGACCGGCGCTCGGTCACCGCCGACCACTGACCGTGGCTCACCCCACGGACCCCTGACCGGGCCACCGCGCCGTCCACTGACCGGGCCGGCCGGCACAGGTCAGCCCGCCCCGAGGGGCCGCCCGCCCGGGAGACCGGCCCGCCGGACCGGCCGGCCCCACCGGGCGGTGGTGCTCAGAACCTCGCGGTGATCGAGGTGAACTCCCAGAGGTTCTGGGCGATGCCGGAGCAGTTGGCGACCACTCCCCCGTCCGGGCAGGCGCGGTCCCGGTTGACCGACCAGAAGGTGAAGCGGGACAGCCCCCGGGCCCTGGCCCAGTCCCGGATCTGGGTCCAGGTGGCCGGCGAGGTCAGCTCCCGCTGGTCGGACAGGCCGTTCATGCCGCTGATGCCCATGTGCGCGTACGCGGTCGCGTCGGACCAGCCGAACGCCGACTTCAGGGTGTTCTTCAGCCCCTCGGCGGCGTTGACGGTGTTCTGGTACATGTTCGCCCCGCCGCCGAAGTCGAACGGCATGATGGTGAAGGTGTCGATGTTCGCGCCGAGCGCGGCGGCCTGATTGACCAGCCGGGTGCCGTGGTACGACGGCCCGGTGGTCGAGGTGCCGAAGGTGACGATCGTCCTGATCCCCGGGTTGTTCTGCTTGACGATCTTCAGCGCGCCGAGGATGCGGTCCTGCACCACCTCGTTCTCGAACTCGTCGCTGTTCTCGATGTCGATGTCGATCGCCTTCAGGCCGTACGCGTTGATCACCTGCTGGTACGCCCCGGCGAGGGCGCTGGCCGACGCGCAGTTCGGGCCGAGCTTGTTGCCGCTCCACCCGCCGAACGACGGGATGACGTCGCCGCCGGCCGCCCGGATCGCGGCGATGGTGCCGGCGTGCGTGCCACCGGTGAGTGGCCCGGAGCCGTCCCAGGCCGGGGTGCAGCCGCCACCGGAGAGCACGAACGCGATGGTGAACCACTTCACCCCGGTCGCGCCCATCACGGTGGCCGGTGCGGGCGGGTCACCCCAGCCCGGGTAGAGGTAGGGGGCGGCGGCCATCGTGCCGGTGCCGCCGGTGCAGCCGGTGGTGGTGGCCGACACCGGGGACGACTTCGCCGACTCGCCGGCCGCGTTGTACGCCGTGACGGTCCAGCTGTGCGTGGAGCAGGCGGCCAGCCCGGAGACGGTGGTCGAGGTGCCGGTGACGGTGGCCTTCACCGTGCCGCCCTCGTAGACCCGGTAGCCGGTGACCGTGCCGGAGACGGCGTTCCAGGCCAGCGTGGCCGACGACGCGGTGGTGCCGGTGACCCGTAGTCCGCCCGGGGTGGCCGGGCCGGTCGGGTTGCCGGGGCCGCCGCCGGTGCAGGCCGCGCCGTTGACCGTGCAGTTGGTCGGGTCGCCGGTGCCCGCGACGACGAAGCCGAAGCTGGTGCTGGCACCCGGCGCGAGGCTGCCGTTCCAGCTCTGGTTGAGGGCGGTGACGTGCTGGCCGGAGCTGCTGAGCCGGGCGTCCCAGAACGAGCCGACGGTGCTGCCGGACGGCAGGTCGAACTGGACGTTCCACGAGCTGATGGCGGTCGAGGTGTCGTTGGTGACGGTGAACTTCGCCTCGTACCCGCTGCTCCAGCTGGCGGTGCGGACGAAGGCGGCGGTGGCGGCGGACGCGGCCGGCGGGGCCACGACCGTGCCGGTGACCAGGGCTGCGGCGAGCGCGACGGCGAGGGTGGCCGCGCGGGGGGAGCGGAGTCTCACGGGTGGCCTCCAGGGACCGGGGCGGGGGGTGCGACCGGTCCGCCTGCGCGGACCGGGGGCGCGGTCCGGGGGTGGGACCGCCGGGACGACCGGGATACCGATCCACGGTCGTCCACGTCCGCGCTCATTATTAAGACTCTTAACTGTTAATGTCCAGAGCCCACCGCCCGGTCACCGGCGGGGGTCCGCGCCGTACCGGCGACGGACCCGCGGCCGGGCAGGCTCACCGGCGGAAGGTGAACCAGTTGACGTTGACGAAGTCGGCCGGCTGGCCGCTGCTGAAGGTGAGGTAGACGCTGTGCCGACCGGTCACCGCCGACACGTTGCCGGGCACCGACCGCCAGCTCTGCCAACCCCCGGTGTTGGCCAGGGCGAAGCTGCCGATCGGGGTGCCGGTCGGGCTGTCCAGCCGCACCTCGACCAGGCCGCTCACCCCGCCCGCCGCCCCGGAGGCCACCCGGGCCAGGAAGTCGCGCGGTCCACTGGTGCCGAAGTCCACGTTGTCGTAGCGGGCCCAGTCGCCGTTACGCAGCGCGGCGATGTTCTGCCCACCCTCGGCGCACGTCTCGACGGCCACCCCGTTCTGCGCCGAGAACGCCTCGGCCTGGATCGTCGAGTAGGCGTCCACGGTGCCCGACGGGGGCGGCGTGGTCGGGGGCGGCGTGGTGGGGGTCGGCGTCGGGGTGGAGCCGCCGCCCCGGCGATAGACCGCCACGTAGTCGACCACCATCGGCCGACCGGAGACGGTCGATCCGGTCGGGGTGACCGACCCGGCCACCCCGTCCGGGAAGGAGCCGCCCATCGCCACGTTGAGCAGCAGGAAGTAGCCGCCGTGGCCGGTCATCTGCGCCCAGTAGCCGGCCCCGACCTGGGTCTCGGTGACGGTGTGGAACAGCTGGCCGTCGACGTACCAGCGCAGTTGCTGCGGGCTGACCGAGGTGTCCCACTCGGTGCGGTAGGTGTGGAAGGCGGCCTGGCAGGCGCTGCCGGGGCAGACCCGGGTGGCGCCCAGCCCGCTGAACTCGTTGCACGGCCCCCCGGGGGCGACCCCGCAGTGCAGCGCGCCCCACACCTGGTTGAGCCCGTTGACGTTCTCCATCACGTCGATCTCGCCGATGCCCGGCCAGTTCTGGTAGTTGCCCCGGTACGGCGAGCCGAGTGCCCAGAACGCCGGCCAGTAGCCGGCCGCCTGCGCGCCGGTGACGTTGGGCATCTGAATCCGCCCCTCGATCGCCAGCACCCCGCCGGCCGGGGGCTTGAAGTCGGTGCGCACGGTCTCGATCCGGGCCGAGGTCCACCGGCCGCCGGAGTCGCGCAGCGGGGTGATCCGCAGGTTGCCGGACCCGTCGTGGGCCAGGTTGGCGGTGCTGCCGGTGTACGTCTGGATCTCGCCGGTGCCCCAGTTGGCCGGGCCGCCGGGGTAGCTGGTGCCGGTGTCGACGATCCAGTTGGCCGAGGACGGCAGGGTGCCCGCCGCGCCGGTGAAGTCGTCGCTCCACACCAGGTTCCACCCCGAGGGCGGGGTCGGGACGGCGGCCTGCGCGGCGACCGAGACGCCGGTCAGCGCGGTGGCGGCGGCGAGGGTGACCGCCAGGGCGAGCCGGCGGCGGGGCCGGCGCGGGGCGGTGGGGGCGACCGGAGCCGCCGGGACAGCGTTCATCGGGATGCCTCTCTGGGGGACGGGAGCAAAGAGAGCGCTCTCTGAGCGGTTTTCTACGCTCCCGTCCCACCACTTGTCAACGCTCGTCGATGGCTCCGGCCGGCACCGGTCGCGGCCGGCGCAGCAGCACGTGCTCGGCCACCGTCCACCCGGTCGTGGTGACCAGGTAGAGCACCGCCGCCAACGGCACCACCAGCGCCAGCAGCACCGTGCCGTACGGCAGCAGCGGCAGCACCCGGGCCAGCAGCGCCGCCCCCGGCTGGTCGGCCGGGACGGCAGCCGACGCCGCCGCCCGCCGGGACAGCACCGTGGCCAGGCCGGCCAGGGTCGCCAGCAGCACCCCGAAGACCAACAGCACCGACGGCGACAGCCCGTCGCCCAGATGCCAGCCCAGCGGCACCCCGGCCAGCCGCGCGTCGAGCAGCCCGGCGGCACCGTCACCGGTGCCGAACAGGCGGTACATCACCAGGAAGAACGGCGCCTGGAGCAACGCCGGCAGGCACCCCGCCACCGGCGACGCCCCGGCCCGGCGGTAGAGCGCGAACACCTCCGACTGCAACGTCGCCGGGTCACCCGCGTACCGCTGCCGGAGCTGGCGCAGTTGCGGGGCGAGCGCCGCGCGACGCCGCTCCGCACGGACCTGGGCGACGGTGAGCGGTGAGATCAGCAGCCGGACCGCGACGGTGAACACCACGATCGCGGCGGCGGTGGCGGCCCCGCCGGCCAGCGGTGTCAGCAGCCCGGTGAGCCAGCCGACAACGGAACCCGCGGCGGCCGCCGCGTCGTGCACAGGTGAGAAGGCGAGCATGATGGAACCCCTCGGGCCGAATCCGGTCGTCCGCACGGGACGGCTGCCGGCCGCCCGTCAGGGCTACCGGTGGTCCACCGTGGGACGGATGACGACGGAACCGGTCGGGGGTCGGCGGCGCGCGGGATCAGCCCGCGACCGGGGACCAGCCGACCGGCGGGGAACCCCCGGGTGCCCGGGGACGCGGCCGACCCGGCGCGTCCGGGTCGACCTGGCGGGGCACGTGTCGACGCCGGATCCGTGACCCGACCGCCTGCCGTCGCCCGCCACCCGCGGCGTGCGCCGGGCGGGGTCGGGCCGCCAGCAGGGCGACCAGCAGCAGCGCGGCCACCACCGCCGCGCCGGCCAACAGGTCGCCCGGACGGTCCGCGAGCAACGTCAGCCCGACGAGCGCGTACGCCCACAGAGCCGTCACCACCCGCAGACCCGACATGCGCGCCAGCCTAGGACCCGCTGTCACGCCGGACCGCCGCGACCGCGTCGGCCACCACCGCCGGCCGGTCCACGTGCACCAGGTGCCGGGCGTCCCGGAACACCTCCTGCCGACCGGCCGGGAAGCCCGCCGCCAACCGGGCGTGCCCGGCCCGCCACGCCGCCCGGCCCGCCGGGGTGGCCACGTCGCCGAGCGCGGTCAGCACCCGCACCGGGAGCACCGGCGCGGGGGTCACCGCCCGCAACGCCGACAGCTCCGCCGCCACCGCCGGATGCCCCAGCCACTGTGTCAACGCCCCGACCAGCACCGCCCCCGAACCCCACGGCACCGCCGCCGCCGGATCGGGCGGCCGGACGCTCATCCGGCGTACCGCCCGCCGCCACGCCCACGGGCCGCAGCGGCGGGCCAGTCCGGACCGGTCGAGCCCCCCGGCCAGCACCGGGGCGAGCGCCGTCACCGCGCCGGCCGACCACGCCGACCACCACGCCCACCGGGCCGCCCCGCCCGGGTCCACCAGGCTCGGGTCCACCAGCACCAGCCCGGCCAGCCGGCCCGGATGCCGCCGGGCGTACGCCTCGGCGGGCAACGCCGCCGCCGAGTGCGCCACCAGCACCGGCCGGTCCAGCCCGGCGACGGCCGCGTCGATCCGGCCCAGTTCGGCGGTGAGGGTGGGTGCCGCGCCGTCGTCCGGCCGGTCCAGCCGGCGTACCCGGTAGCCGGCGGCGGTCAGCAGCGGGGCCAGCCGGTCCCAGGTCGACGCCCCCTCCCCCATCCCCGGGCAGAGCAGCACCGCCGGTCCGCCGGCCCGGGCCGCCCGGTCGGCGTCGGCGACGGGCCTGACCGCCCGGTCGTCGTGGGCCGCGGGGCGGACCGCCCGGTCGGCGCCGGCGGCGGGCCGGTCGGCGGGTGGGCCGGTCACCGGGACCGCTCCGGGCGGGAGCCGGTCCCCCGGAGGGCGACGGCGGCGGCCAGCAGCAGCCAGCCGGACAGCCCGGCCAGCTGGGTCCGCTGCCACAGGCCCAGCCCGTACCCCGGGTGGACCGAGGCGACCAGCGTCCCGACCGTGCCGACCGCCAGCACCACCGCCACCACCAGGCCGGTCCGGCGGCGGGCCGGGCCGCGCAGCACGGCGAGCAGCGCCACCAGGGAGAGCAACGCCCCGGCCACCGCCACCGACGAGGTGACGGTGTGCGCCTGGTGCCGCCAGGACAGCTCACCCAGCTCCTCCAGCCGCGCGCAGCGGGCGTCCACCGACGGGGCGCAGTCCATCGTGGTCCAGCCGCCGTCCACGGCGGTCGCCACCCCGAAGACCACCAGCCCCCAGCGGGCCACCCGGGGCACCTCCCGGGCCACCCGGCCCAGCAGCACCCCGGCCACCACCGCACAGAGCCCGGTCACCACGTCGCCGAGCTGGAAGAACAGGTGGTACGGCTGGTCCCGCGCGGCCAGCTCGCTCAGGTAGCTCCGCACCGGCCGCAGCCCCGGATTGAGCACCGGGGCGAGCAGCCAGGAGGCGTAGCAGACCGCCGCCGCCAGCAACGCCACCGCCGCCCCGGTCCGGGCGGCCCGGTGTCCGTCGCCCGCACGGCCCGCCGACCCGGACGCCGGGTCCGGGTCAGAGTGCGGGCGGGGGCGGCTCACGAGGACTCGCGGACCATCGGGAACGGCAGGGTCTCCCGGATGGACCGGCCGGTCAGCAGCATCACCAGCCGGTCCACGCCCAGCCCCAGGCCGCCGGTCGGCGGCATCGCGTACTCCAGCGCGGTGAGGAAGTCCTCGTCCAGCTCCATCGCCTCCGGGTCACCGCCGGCCGCCTTCAACGACTGGGCGGTCAACCGCCGCCGCTGCTCGGTCGGGTCGACCAGCTCCGAGTACGCGGTGCCCAGCTCCATCCCGAACGCCACCAGGTCCCACCGCTCGGCCAGCCGGGGGTCGGTCCGGTGCTGCCGGGTCAGCGGCGAGACCTCGGTCGGGAAGTCCAGGTAGAAGGTGGGCAGGTCGGTGGCCGCCTCGACCAGCCGCTCGTACAGCTCCGACAGCAGCTCGGCGCGCTCCCACCCCGGGTCGTACGGCACCCGGGCCGCATCGGCGAGGCGACGCAGGGTGGCCACCCCGGTCTCGACGGTCACCTCCTCGCCCAGCGCGGCGGAGACCGCCCCGTGCACCGTGTGCACCGGCCACGGCCCGCCGATGTCCACCAGCTCACCGGTGTCGGGTCGACGGGCCAGCGGAGCGCCGTGCACCGCCACCGCCGCCGCCACGATCAGCTCCCGGGCCAGCTCCCGCATGTCGTGGTAGTCGGCGTACGCCTGGTAGGCCTCCAGCACGGTGAACTCCGGGTTGTGACTGAAGTCGACACCCTCGTTGCGGAACACCCGGCCCAGCTCGTACACCCGCTCGACGCCGCCCACCGCGAGCCGCTTGAGATACAGCTCGGGGGCGATCCGCAGGGTCAACCGCAGGTCGTAGGCGTTGCTGTGGGTGACGAACGGGCGGGCGTTGGCCCCGCCGTGCACGCGTTGCAGGATCGGCGTCTCCACCTCCAGGAAGTCCCGGGTCACCAGGGTCCGCCGCAGGCTGGTCAGGGTGGCGCTCCGCGCCCGCAGCAGCTCCCGCGCCTGCGGGTTGATCGCCAGGTCCAGGTAGCGGCGACGGACCCGCGCCTCCGGGTCGGCCAGCCCGTGGTGCTTGTCCGGCAGCGGACGCAGGCACTTGGCGGTGAGCCGCCAGTCGGCCACCCGGACCGACACCTCGCCGCGCCGGGTGGCGTACACCTCGCCGGTCGCGCCGACGTGGTCGCCGATGTCCACGGTGGCCCGCCACCGGTCCAGCTCCTTCTCCAGCACCAGTTGCAGGTCGCCACTGCCGTCGCGGACGGTGACGAAACAGATCCGGCCGTGGTCGCGGACCAGCAGCACCCGCCCCGCCACCGAGACCGTCTCCCCGGTGCCGGTGTCCGGGGCCAGCCCGGCGTGCCGCCGCCGCACCGCCGCGCAGTCGTCGGTCCGCGACCACCCCACCGGGTACGCCTCGACGCCCTGCTCCCGCAGCCGGTCCAGCTTCGCCCGCCGGACCCGGACCTGCTCGGGAAGCTGCTCGCGGGCCGGTTCCGGGCTGACCGCCTGCACGGCACCGGCCTCCGGCGGCACGAAACCCACCCCGCCACCGACCGGGGGCACCCCGTACAGCGGGGACGGTCGGCCACCGGGCAACGCCAGGAAACCCTCGGCGACGGCGGCGGCCAACCCCACCCGGGCCAGCTCCCGCCGCTCACCGAAGCACAGGTAGCGGGGCGTCCAGTGCGGCTGGTACTTGGCGTTGGACAGGTACAGCGACTCCAGTTGCCACCAGCGGGAGAAGAACAGCAGGGTACGCCGCCACAGCCGGATCACCGGCCCGGCGCCGATCCGCGCGCCCTGCTCGAAGACCGACCGGAAGACGGCGAAGTTCAGCGACACCCGCTCGACGCCCAGCCGGGGGGCGGCACCGAGCAGCGCGGCCACCATGAACTCGGTGACCCCGTTGTCGGCGGTCCGGTCCCGGCGCATCAGGTCCAGCGACAACCCGTCGACGCCCCACGGGCTCAGCGACAGCAGCGCCCGCACCCGGCCGGTGCCGTCCCGGGCCTCGACCAGCACACAGTCACCGTCGGCCGGGTCGCCGAGCCGGCCCAGCGCCATCGAGAAGCCGCGCTCGTGCTCGGTGTCCCGCCAGCGGGTGGCCAGCGCGGCGAGGTCGGCCAGCTCGTCCGGCGGGATGTCGGCGTGCCGGCGGACGGCGGCGGTGTAACCGGCCCGCTCGGCCCGGTGCACCGCCTGCCGGACCGGCCGCATGTCCCGGCCGCCCAGGTCGAACTCCCGGGCCAGCAGGATCGCCTCGTCGCCCAGTTGCAGCACCTTCAGCCCGTGCCGGTGGTAGGCCCGCGCGCCGATCTCGCTGGCCCCCATCACCGCCGGGGTCCAGGCGTACTCCCGGGCCTGGTCCAGCCAGGCGGTGATCGCCGGCCCCCACGCCTCCGGGTCGCCGACCGGGTCACCGCTGGCCAGGCTCACCCCGTTGACCACCCGGTAGGTCAGCGCCGCCTTGCCGCTGGCCGAGAAGATCGCCGCCTTGTCCCGCCGGGTGGCGAAGTAGCCGAGCGAGTCCCGGTCGCCGTACCGGGCCAACAGTTCCCGGATCCGCTGCTCCTCCTCGGGGTGCAGGACGGCGGCGGCGCGCTGCGAGCGCAGCAGGGTGAACAGGCCGGCGAGGAAGGCGGCCGCGCCCATCCCGCCGAGCAGCAGGTTGACCCAGCCGGGGGCCTGGCCATGCCGGGTGACGTCCAGGGTGATCGCGCCGCCGAAGACCTTCTCGATGGCGTACCCGATCCGGTCCAGCCAGCTGCGCAGGCTGCCGGGCACGGCGGCGAGCAGCAGGTAGCCCAGCCCGACGGCCGTCGCGGCGAGGCCGAAGAACACCCCGAGGGCGCGGCGGGTGCTGCCGCTGCGCACCCGGGCGTAGAACTCCCGCCGGGCGGCCCGCAGCAGGACGAGCGCGGCGGCGGCGAAGCCGGTGCCCACCCAGACACCGACGGTCTCGACCAGGGTGAACAGCCGTCGGCCGGCGTCGTCGGTGAGCTGGTCCGCGCCGACGGTCACCAGCAGCAGGCCGGTCAGCACGCCGACCACCAGGCTGAGGATGAAGTAGACGACCAGCACCCAGTACGCCAGCCGCTTGCGGCGCAGCACCGCCGCGGCGAGGGTGCCGAGGAAGACGGCGTACGCCAGGTTGGCGGGGGCCGGCACCAGCAGCGTGTCGATGGTGCTGCGGACCGGCTGGAACTCGGCGTTGGCCGCGCTGCTCACCGCGGCCAGCGCGCAGATCGCGGCGACGAACCACAGCAGCGACGCGAACATCCGGGGCACCTGCCGCCGCCAGTCCGGCGCGGACGGCCGCCCGGGCTGGCCGGGTCGCACGGGCAGCGGGGGTGCCTCCCGGGACACCGTCGTCGGGGTCACCTGGCCTCCCTCCCTCGCCGCCCCCACCCGCCCCGGCCGGGGCGGGGGTGCGGCACGGCACCGGTCGGCGGACCGGGCCATGGTAAGCATCCGGCGCGACGGCTCGCCGTGTCGGGTTTTCCCCGCCGGACACAGCGGGTAATGGGCCGGACAGCACCGCGGCGGACCCGCCGCGGCCGGGACCGGACGGACGGTGATGGTGATGACCAGTGGGGTGGCGGCCGGGGAGGTGACCCCGCAGCGGGCCGGGGTCGACCGGCTCACGGTGGGGGTGGAGGAGGAGTTCCTCCTGGTCGATCCACACACCGGGGCCGCGGTGCCCGCCGTCGACCTGGTCATGGAGCAGGTGCCGGCCGAGCTGCGCGGGCAGGTGGAACGGGAGTTCCAGACCAGCCAGATCGAGATCGGCAGCCCGCCCGGGTTGGAGCTGGCGTCGATCCGGCACTCGTTGGGCGTGCTGCGCGGCGCGCTGGCCGACGCCGCCGAGCGGGCCGGCGTCCGGGTGCTGGCCATCGGGACGGGGCCGGTGGCGGGACCGGTGCCGGCGGTGGTCGACAAGCCCCGCTTCGACCGGATGATCGAGCGGTTCCGGCTGCTGGTGCCCGGCCCCGGCAACAACGGCATGCACGTGCACGTGGGTGTCCCCGACCCGGACACCGGGGTGCAGGTGCTCAACCACATCCGGCCGTGGCTGCCGGTGCTGCACGCGATGACCACCAACTCGCCGTTCTCGGAGGGCGTCGACACCGGGTACGCGAGCTGGCGGTCCGTCGAGTGGGAACGCTGGCCGTCGGTCGCGCCGACCCCGTACCTGGAGTCGCACGAGCACTACGAGCGGCTGATCCGGCAGTTGATCTCCAGTGGGGTGATGCTCGACGAGGGGATGCTCTACTGGTACGCCCGGCTGTCGGCGAAGTACCCGACGGTGGAGGTCCGGATCGGCGACGTCTGCCCGTCGGTCGACGACGCGGTGCTGGTGGCCGCCCTGGTCCGGGCGTTGGTGGCCACCGCGATGGCGGACGTGGCGGCGGGCCGCCCGGCGGTCAACACCGACCACCACCTGCTGGTCGCCGCGCACTGGCGGGCCGCCCACGACGGGTTGGAGGGCGACGGCGTCGACCTGGCCAACGGTGAGCTGTGCCCGGCCTGGGAGCTGGTGGACCGGCTGGTGGAGCGGGTCCGCCCGGCGCTCGAGGCGCACGACGACCTGGCCGAGGTGACCGAGTTGCTGGCCGGGCTGCGCCGGCACGGCACCGGGGCCGCCCGGCAGCGGGCCGTGTTCGCCCGGTCCGGCCGGCTGGAGGACGTGGTCGCCGAGGTCGCCCGGCAGACCCGTGGCTGACCGCCCCGGGACTCGTCGGGCCGGCCAGCTCACCGCCAGGGGCGGCCAGCTCACCGCCAGGGGCGGCCAGCTCACCGCCGGTCGGCCCGGGGCCGCCCGACGCGTGGGAGAGTGGGTGTCGTGGCAGAGCGGCTGATCGTCGTCGGAGGGGACGCCGCCGGAATGGCGGCGGCCTCCCAGGCCCGTCGCCGCCGGGGCGTCGACGACCTGGAGATCGTGGCGTTCGAGCGGGGACACTTCACGTCGTACTCGGCGTGTGGCATCCCGTACTGGATCAGTGGGCTGGTCGAGGAGCGGGACGCGTTGATCGCCCGCGACCCGGCCACCTTCCGGGACGACTACGCCATCGACGTGCGGCTGCGCACCGAGGTCACCGGCATCGACCTCGACCGTCGGGAGGTCACCGCCCGCCGGCTCGACGACGGCCGCGAGGTCCGCGAACGGTTCGACACCCTGATGTACGCCACCGGCGCGGTCCCGAACCTGCCCGACTGGGCGGACGACGACGTCGCCGGCATCTTCGGCATCCAGACGCTGGACGACGCGGCGGGGCTGCGGGCCTGGCTGGACGGCACCCCCACGCCCCGCCGGGCGGTGGTGGTCGGCGGTGGCTACATCGGGGTGGAGATGGCCGAGGCGCTGATCCAGCGCGGGCTCGCCGTCACCCTGGTCGAGCGGGGCGAGCAGCCGATGGCCACGGTCGACGAGGACATGGCCCGCCTGGTCGCCGAGGCGATGCGGGGGCTCGGCGTCGAGATCCGTACCGGCGTCACGGTGAGTGGGGTCGAGCAGCGCGACGGCCGGGTGTCCGCGGTGGTCACCTCCGCCGGCCCACTGCCGGCCGACGTGGTGGTCCTCGGCCTGGGGGTACGCCCCAACACCGCGCTCGCCGCCACCGCCGGCCTCCCGCTCGGCAAGACCGGCGGGGTGCTGGTGGACCGACGGATGCGGGTGGTCGGGGTGCCCGACGTCTGGGCGGCCGGCGACTGCGTGGAGACCCTGCACCGGGTCACCGGCATGTCGGTGCACGTCCCCCTCGGCACCCACGCCAACAAGCAGGGCCGGGTCGCCGGGATCAACATCGGTGGCGGGTACGCCACCTTCCCCGGGGTGATCGGCACCGCCGTGACGAAGGTCTGCGACCTGGAGGTGGGGCGTACCGGGCTGCGGGAGCGGGACGCCCGCGCGGCCGGGTTCGAGTTCGTCTCGGTGATCGCCGAGTCGACGAACCGGGCCGGCTACTACCCGGGGGCCGAACCGATGACGGTGAAGCTGATCGCGGAGCGTCCCACCGGACGGCTGCTCGGCGCGCAGATCGTCGGCCGCTCGGAGGCGGCGAAGCGGATCGACGCGCTGGCCGTGGCGCTGTGGAACGAGATGACGGTGGACGAGATGACCGCCCTCGATCTCGGCTACGCCCCGCCGTACGCCCCGGTCTGGGATCCGGTGCTGATCGCCGCCCGCAAGGCCGTCGACGCCCTCGACCGCTGAAGCCACCACCTCGCTGAAACCCACCGCACCACCCCCACCCGCACGCTGACCCCCACCCCCCCTTCACCAGCACAGCGCCGCACCCCCTGCACCCACCCGCCACCACCACACCCCACCCCACCACCGCCACCGCACCCCGCCCCACCACCGCACCCGCTCCACCACCGCCACCGCCACCGCACCGCACCGCACCCCGCCCCACCGCGGCCGCTTCACGCCCCGCCCACCAGCACCGCGGCCGTATCACGCCCCGCCCCACCCCCACCGCAGCCGTATCCCACTCCGCCCCACCAGCACCCCGAGACACCGCGCCCACCGCCGTGCCCCGGTGCCGGCACGGGTCCACCATCCCCCGCCGCAGCGTCACGTGCGCCGGCACGCGTCGCTTTGTGAAGAGTTCTTGTCGCCAGGACGACAAGAACTCTCCACAAAGCATGGTCTGCTTGTCGGATGCGGATGCCTGGCGACGATGCTGCCGCCCTCGACTGGTTGCTCTTCACGCAGACCGGTGTGGTGAGCTGGGCGCAGGCCACCGCCGAGCTCACCCCTTCCCGGGTACGCCACCTGCTGGCCACCGGTCGCTGGGAGCGGGTGTGCCGGGGCATCCTGCGGGCCGGCGGTGGCCCGGTGACCGTCGACCAGGCGCGGTGGGTGGCGGTCCTGGCCGCCGGTACCGACGCCGTCCTGGCCGGCCTCGCGGCGGCCCAGGCGGGCGGGCTGCGTGGCCGTTGGCGGTACGAGACCGTGGACGTGCTGATCCCGTACCACCGTCAGGCCCCCGACCTGCTACGCCGGCTGCCACTCGGCATGCCGGCGGTACGGGTACGACGAACCCGGCACCTCGACGACGACCGGCAGCGGGGACGGCCGGACCGCACCACGATGGCCCGCTCGCTCGTCGACGCCGCACAGTGGATGCGGTCCGACGACGATGCGCAGGCGGTGCTGGCGGCCGGCTGCCAGCAACGGCGGGTGACCCCCGACGAACTCGATTCGGTGGCCCGCCGGTTGCCCCGCCTGCGGCGAGCGGCGGTGATCCGGCGGACCATCGGCGACCTGGCCGGCGGGGCAGAGGCACTGTCCGAGATCGACCTGGTCCGGCTCTGCCGCCGGTACGGGCTACCCCGGCCCGAGTTGCAGGAACGGCGGCGCGACGCCGACGGGCGGACACGATACCTGGACGCCTACTGGCGGCGGTGGGGGCTGCATGTCGAGGTCGACGGGGCGCACCACATGGACGTTCGGCACTGGGCGGCGGACCTGCGCCGGCAGAACGGAGTGTGGATCTCCGGGGACCGGATTCTGCGGTTCACCGCCTTCGACGTCCGCCACCGCCCCGACGAGGTGGCGGCCCAGCTCCGTGCGGCCCTCACCGCCGCCGGCTGGCACCCCTGACCAGCGCCTTCATCATTGTCCACCCGCCCGCCGCCCGACCGGCCCCACCCGACCACCACCCGGCCAGCCCCACCCGGCCGCCGCACGGCCGGCCCCACCCGACCACCACCCGACCGGCCCACCCGACCGGCCCACCCGACCGCCGCACGGCCGGTCCCACCCGAACACCACCCGGTCGACCCCGCCCGAGCGCCGCCGGCCACAAGCCGGCCCCGACCGCATCGACCGGCCCCGGCCGCCGGCAACGCCCGACCGGCCCCGCTCGCCCGACCGGCCCCGCTCACCCGACCATCACCTGGTCGGCCCGGCCCACAAGCCGGCCCGCACCGACCGGACCGCCCGCCGGTACGTCTGACCCGCCCGCCCGCCGGTAACGCCTGACCGGCCCGCCCGCGTGGGTGTCCACACGTCGTCGGGCCAGCCGGTGCCCCGTCCCTGGCCATGCGCCGGGCGCGGCCGATCCGACCGGAGCAAGCGCTCGGTTCTTATCGTGGAGAGTTGTTGTCGCCAGGGCGACAACAACTCTCCACGATCGGCACCATGCAGGGGTGGAGATTCCGGCGGGGTTGTCGTGGGTACGGCAGCGACCGGGCGGGCCGGAGTGGCTGGCGACGCTGCCCCGGTGGCGCGACGATTGCGCGCGGCAGTGGTCGCTGCGGCTCGGGCCGCCCTTCCCGTACGCGTTCGCCTCGCTGGCGATGCCCGCCGACCTGCCCGACGGCACCCCGGCGGTGCTGAAGTTGCAGTATCCGGATCCGGACAGCCGGCACGAGGCCGACGCACTGGCGCACTGGGACGGCGAGGCGGCGGTCCGGCTGCTCGCCCACGATCCGCGGCGACGGGCGCTGCTGGTGGAGCGGTGCCGGCCCGGCTCGCCGCTGCACGAGCTGCCCGCCGACGAGGCGGTGGACGTGGTCGCCGCCCTGCTGCCCCGGCTGTGGCGACGGACGGCCGGACCGTTCACCCCGCTCGCCGAGGAGGCGACGGGCTGGCGGCACCGGTTGCCCGAGCAGTGGGACCGGGCCGGCCGGCCGTACGAGCGGCGACTGCTCGACGCGGCGCTCGACCGGCTGGACCGGCTGGTCGACAGCCAGGGCGAGCAGGTGCTGGTCAACCAGGACCTGCACGCCGGCAACGTGCTGCGGGCCACCCGGGAGCCGTGGCTGGTGATCGACCCGAAGCCGTTGCTGGGCGAGCGGGAGTTCGCGGTGGTGCCGATCGTGCGCGGCGTCGAGCTGGGCCACTCCCCGGAGGCGGTACGGCGGCGGCTGGACCGCATCACCGGCGCGCTCGGGCTGGACCGGGAACGGGTGGTCGGCTGGACGGTCGCGCACTGTCTCGCCTGGAGTCTGGACGGCGACACGGTCTTCACCAACCAGGTCGAGGTGGCCCGCTGGCTGGTCGACGGCGCGTAGGCGGCGTACCCCGCCGGCATGCCGGGCCGGGCGGCGCGGGCGGCGGGCAGGCGGGCAGGTGGGCAGCGCCGGTCGACGGGCCGGCATGCCGAGTGGGTCGGCGCGGGCGGCGGGCAGGCGGGCAGGTGGGCAGCGCCGGTCGACGGGCCGGCATGCCGAGTGGGTCGGCGCGGGCGGCGAGCAGGCGGGCAGCGCCGGCGGCGGGCAGACGGGCAGCGCCGGTCGACGGGCCGGCATGCCGGGTGGGTCGGCGCGGGCGGCGAGCAGGCGGGGCAGCGCCGGTCGACGGGCCGACAGCCGGGCCGGTCAGGGTTGGCAGGTGGGGCACCAGTAGAGGTTCCGACCGGCCAGCGCGCCCCGGCTGACCGGGCTGCCGCAGACGTGGCAGGGTTCGCCGGGGCGGCGGTAGACGTACACCTCACCGCCGTGCCGGTCGACGCGGGCGGGGCGGCCCATCGCCTCGGGCAGGTGGGCGTCGCGGACGGTGTCGATCCGGCCGCGCCCCACCGCCTGGGTCATCAGCGCCACCAGGTCGGCCCAGAGCGCCACCCAGCCCTCCGGGGTGAGCTGCCGGCCGGGCAGCGTCGGCCGCAGGCCGGCCCGGAACAGCGCCTCGGTCACGAAGATCAGGCCGGTACCGGCCACCACCGACTGGTCCAGCAGCAACGCGGCGAGCGGGGTGGGGCTGCGGCGGATCCGGGCGTACGCCCGCTCGGGGTCGGCGTCGGCGCGCAGCGGGTCCGGGCCGAGCCGGCCGCGCAGCGCCGCCACCTCGGGCGGGGTGAGCAGTTCACAGGCGGTGGGTCCGCGCAGGTCGAGCCAGTGCCGGTCGCTGGCCAGCCGCAACCGGACCTGCCCCACCGGTACGGGCGGCTCGCCGTCCCCGTCGGTGAACCTGCCGTACAGGCCGAGGTGGACGTGCAGGGTCCGCTCGTCGGCGTAGTGGTGCAGCAGGTGCTTGCCGTACGCCTCGGTGCCGTCCAGGACGGTGCCGGAGAGCAGGGCGGCGCCCTCGGTGAAGCGGCCCTGCGGGCTGCTGGCGGTGACCTTGTCCCCGGCGAACAGCTCGGCGTGCCGGGCCGCCAGGCGGTGGATGGTGTGTCCCTCTGGCACGGGTACCAAGGGTAGTCAGCCCGTTCCGGTACCACCCCCGGCGGTCGGCGTGTGGTCGATCGACGCACGGGGTACGTACCGGTCGTTCCCGCGTGGCGGCCACCGACCCTTCCGAGGGCTGCACGCATCGACAAGGAGGTGTGGTGGTGAACGTTCCTTCGCTCCTGCGGCGTCGTACGGCGCAGGACAGCAACGGTGACGGGGTGGTCGACGCGCGCGACGGCCAGCCGGTGGTGACGGACCGGGACGGCGACCGGACGACGTACCGCGACGGGTCGCCGACCACCGACGGCGGGCGCGACGCCGACGTGGCGCGGCGCACCGCCGAGCGTGGGCCCACCGGCGGCGGACGCGACGCGGAGCAGCGGGCGGCGGAGCGCGGCGCGCTGGCCCGGGCGGCGACCGCCCGCAGCGCCGTCGACGGCACCCGCAGCGCCGCCGCCGCCCGACCCGCGACGGTCGACGACGAGCCGCGCACGCCGACCGACCCGATCCGGGTCGCCGACACCGGCCCGGTGCGCACCGCACCGCGCCCGGTGGACGCCGGCCGCCCGACCGACCGGGACCGGACGACGCCCGTCGCCCCGGCCGGCGTCACCACCGGCCCCGCCGACCGGGACCGGGTGACCGCCGACGAGGCCCGCCCGGAGCCCCCGGTGGTGGCCGGCCCGAAGCCGAGGACCAGCCTGCTCGCCACCCTCGGCCTGATCGTCTCGGTGGTGGGCGCGACGTTCGTGCTCACCGGCACCCTGGCCGGGTACGGCATCGCGCTCGGCGCGCTCGGCGCGGTCCTCGCGGTGCTGGGCCTGGTCGCGACCCGGCGGCGGCACGTGGCCGGCACCACCGACGCGCTGCTCGGCGTGCTGGTCGGCCTGACCGCGGTGGTGCTGGGGGTGCTCGCCTTCACCGGTCAGTTCGACTGGCCGACCACGGACGGCGACTGGGTGGCCCGGTTCCGGGAGTGGCTTGACTCACAGTTTGTGGACCGGTTCTGAGGGCACATTTGATCTCGCCGGCGGTTCGCCGGCGATGTTGGACCAGCCGGCTCGCCGGCACCGCCCGACCAGTCTGGTGGTTCACCAGCCGGGCACCCACTCGTTCGGGGGCAGCGGTTCGCCGCCACCGATGCGCACAGGGGCCGTCACCTCCGCCGGGGTGACGGCCCCTTCGCGTGCACTCCACGCAACGAATCGCTACCGCTGACCGTCCAGACGCAACGAACCACCGCCGGACGCAAGTCTCGGCGGTGGTTCCCGCACCCCAGACCCGCATACCGTTGAGCCACGGCGCCAGCCCGTGGGCCACGGAGGCCGGGCGCGCCCGACCCCGGGAGCAGGACAATGCCGATGGACGCCACCAGCCAGCGCTTCCTGATGTGCCGGCCGACGTACTTCGCCGTCGACTACGCCATCAACCCGTGGATGGACCCGACCGCGCCGGTCGACACCGCGCTGGCGGTCCGGCAGTGGGAGCAGCTCCGCCGCACCTACCTCGACCTCGGCCACACCGTCGAGCTGATCGACCCGGTCGCCGGCCTGCCGGACATGGTCTTCGCCGCCAACGGCGGCACGGTGATCGACGACCGGGCGATGGCGGTGCAGTTCCGCGACCCGCAGCGCGCCGACGAGGCCCCCGCCTACCGCGCCTGGTTCGAGGCCGCCGGCTTCGAGGTGTACGACCCGAAGCACGTCAACGAGGGCGAGGGCGACGTGCTGCTGGTCGGCGACCAGCTGCTCGCCGGCACCGGGTTCCGCACCGCGCACGCCTCGCACGCCCAGTTGCAGGAGGTCTTCGGCTATCCGGTGATCACCCTGCAGCTGGTCGACCCACGCTTCTACCACCTGGACACCGCGCTGACCGTGCTCGACGAGCGGACCGTGGCGTACCTGCCCGAGGCGTTCTCCCCCGGCAGCCGCGCGGTGCTGCGTCGGCTGTTCCCGGACGCGGTCCACGCCAGCATGGCCGATGCCGAGGTGCTGGGCCTCAACGCGGTCGGCGACGGCCGGCACGTGGTGCTGCCCGCGCAGGCCACCGGACTGGCCGCGCAGCTGCGCGACCGGGGCTACCGGACCATCGGTGTCGACCTGTCCGAGCTGCGCAAGGCCGGCGGCGGACCGAAGTGCTGCACGTTGCGACTCCGTCAGGGAAAGGCGAGCCAGTGATCGACGACATGCTGCGGACCCCGTCCGCCGTCCGGGACGCGGAGCGGTACACCGCGCACAACTACCACCCGCTGCCGGTGGTGATCTCCTCCGCCGAGGGCTCCTGGCTGACCGACGTGGACGGCCGCCGCTACCTGGACTGCCTCGCCGGCTACTCCGCGCTGAACTTCGGCCACCGGCACCCGGAGCTGATCCGGGCCGCCCACCAGCAGCTCGACCGGCTCACCCTGACCAGCCGGGCGTTCATCCACGACCAGTTCGCCGACTTCTGCCGGGAGCTGGCGGCGCTGTGCGGCAAGGACCTGGTGCTGCCGATGAACACCGGCGCCGAGGCGGTGGAGACCGGAATCAAGGTGGCCCGCAAGTGGGGCTACCAGGTCAAAGGGGTCGCCCCGGGGCGGGCCAACATCATCGTCGCCGACGGCAACTTCCACGGCCGGACCACCACCATCGTCAGCTTCTCCACCGACCCCGACGCCCGCGCCGACTTCGGGCCGTACACGCCGGGGTTCACCGTGGTGCCCTACGGCGACCTGGCGGCCCTGGAGGCGGCGATCGACAGCAACACGGTCGCCGTGCTGCTGGAGCCGATCCAGGGCGAGCAGGGTGTCGTGCTGCCGCCGGAGGGCTACCTGCCGGGCGTACGCCGGGTCTGCACCGAACGCAACGTGCTGTTCGTCGCCGACGAGATCCAGTCCGGCCTGGGCCGCACCGGGCGTACCTTCGCCTGCGACCACGAGGGTGTCGTGCCGGACATGTACCTGCTGGGCAAGGCGCTCGGCGGCGGCATCGTGCCGGTCTCCGCGGTGGCCGCGGACGCCGACGTGCTCGGCGTGCTCCAGCCGGGCCAGCACGGCTCGACCTTCGGCGGCAACCCGCTCGCCTGCGCGGTCGCCACCGAGGTGGTCCGGCTGCTGGCCACCGGCGAGTTCCAGCGCCGCTCCACCGAGCTGGGGGAACGGCTGCGGGCCGGGCTGGAAGGGCTGCTCGGCAAGGGCCTGGTCGCGGTGCGGGTTCGCGGGCTGTGGGCCGGGGTGGACATCGACCCGGCGCTGATGACCGGCCGGCAGGCCTGCGAGCGGCTGATGGAGCGGGGCGTGCTCGCCAAGGACACCCACGGCTCGACCATCCGGCTGGCCCCGCCGCTGGTGATCACCGCCGACGAGATCGACCACGCGGTGGCGCAGCTCGCCGCGGTGCTGGCCGGCTGACCCCGTACCACGGACGGCGCCGGGACCACGGTGGTCCCGGCGCCGTCGGTCGGTGGGTCAGGCCCGCCGGCTCAGCCCTCGCGCAGCGGTCGCCCCACGGCGTGCAGGTGCGCCAGCCCCTGCCGGTACGAGTCGATCAGCCCCGTCTCCGCGTACGGGATGCCCTGCTCGGCGCAGTACGCCTGGACCAGCGGCCGGGCCTTGCGCAGGTTGCCCCGGGGCATGTTCGGGAACAGGTGGTGCTCGATCTGGTAGTTGAGACCGCCCAGCGCCAGGTCGACGAACCGGCCGCCCGCCACGTTGCGCGACGTCAGCACCTGCTTGCGCAGGTAGTCGAGGTCGTCCTCGTCGGTCGGCATCAGCATGCCCTTGTGGTTCGGGGCGAACGCGCACCCCATGTAGAGCCCCCAGAGCCCCTGGTGGACGGCGGCGAAGAGCAGCGCCTTCCCCGGTGACATCACCGCCAGCAGCAGGCCCACGTAGCCGACGGTGTGCACCGCCAGCAGCAGCGCCTCCACGACCCGGTGTCGCATCGGCACCCGCCAACGGCCGTCCGCCTCCCGGCCGGTCAGCGCCCGGATGCTCGCCACGTGCAGCGCCAGGCCCTCCAGCAGGAGCAGCGGGAAGAACAGCCACGCCTGCCGGCGGGCCATCCACCGGCCCAGGCCCCGGGTCGCCATCACCTGCTCGTCCGTCCACACCAGCACACCCGCGCCGACGTCGGGGTCCTCGTCGGCGTGGTTCGGGTTGGCGTGGTGCCGGTTGTGCTTGTCCACCCACCAGCCGTAGCTGAGCCCGACGGCGAGATTGCCGGCGATCAGGCCGGCCGCCTCGCTGTGCCCGCGGCGGCGGAACATCTGCCGGTGCCCGGCGTCGTGCCCGAGGAACGCCACCTGGGTGGTGGCCACCGCCATCACGACCGCCATCGGTAGCTGCCACCACGAGTCGCCGACCATGCCCACCAGGACCCAGCCGGCCAGGAAGGCGCCCAGGGTTCCGACGATGCGGGCGGCGTACCGGCCGGGACGCCGGTCCAACAGCCCCGCCTCGGCGACCCGACGGGACAGGCGCGCGTAGTCGCTGCCCCGCTGGGCTGTCGACGCTGCCAACGTCGAAGAACTCATCCGATGTCGCCCTCCGGTAACGCGGGCCGCACTCGGTGTGCGACCCTCCGTCACCAATCCTGGCCACATCGACACCGTTGGACAATCCTGTCAGCCCCCGATTCCGGGGTGGTGTTACCCCTACTGGACCCGCGCCCGGTGGGACGCCACCGCCGACGGGCGGACGCGGTGGCGGGCAGCGTCCCCGCCCGTCGTGCGGGCACCACCGCGGCCGTGCCGGGTCAGTTGCGGGGCAGCCGCATCGCCATGGTGGGGGCCTCCGCCATCACCGACGTGGGGGTGAACGCCGCGCCGGTGGGCAGCTCGCGGGCCCGGCCGATCTGCACCCCGGGATAGAGCTCCACCATGTCCGCGCCGCCGAGCACCCGGGACTGCTTCGGGGCCAACGCGACCCGCTCCGCCTCGACCAGCGAGCCGTTCGGCCGGATGCCGGAGCCGTTGGTGCTGACGTCGGTGACGATCACCTCGCCGACCCGCAGCTCGAACCGGACGTGCGCCCGGCTGATCCAGCGCCGCGCCTCGTCGTTGAGCCACTGGCCGAGCATCACGCCCCCGGACTCCTCGGGTGCCCGGCCCACCGTCACCGGCTGGTCCTCGGTCAGCACGAAGCGGCGGCGGATCAGGCCGCCGATCCGGATCGCCAGCACCTCGCTGCGCGGCCGGGGGCCGGCGTCGGAGAGCCGGACCCCGTGCCGGGGGCAGGTCGGCACACCGTTGCGCAGGGCCGGCGGCGGCTGACCGGCCGGGGCACGGTCCACCCGGGCCAGGTCGGCGAACGCGCCACCGCCCCCGCCCCCGCCGAACAGCGCGCAGCCCGGCTCGGGGCACCGCCACTGCCGGGCCAGCAACTGCCCGCCGGTCGGGGACCGGTCACCCTCGACCGGGGTGTGCCCGCCGCCGACGTGCGCGACGAAGGCCGGACCGCCGGCGCCGGGCACCGGGGCGACCACCCGCCCCGGCTGCTCCACCAGCCACGGGAACCGACCCCGCAGACCGTCCCACCGGACCCGGCTGACGACCGGGAGACCGAGCAGGTCGGCCACCTCCAGCATCCGGTCACCGGGGTTGTCGAGCACCTCCACCAGGCCGTCGTCGGCCCAGCGACGGACCACCATCCGTTCGTTGGAGGTGAGGTCGGCGTCGGACAGCAGCGCCCGGTGCACGACCGCGTAGACCGGGACGCTGTCCTCGGCCAGCTCGCGGGAGAGCGCGTCGATCACCATGCCGAGCCGCAGCAGGCTCGCCGGACGGCCCCCGTCGAGGTCCTGGTAGCGGATCACCTCGGCCAGGTCCAGGACGGCTCGGGCCAGGGACGGGTCGGTGCAGACCCGCCCCTCGATGGCGTCCAGCACCTTGCTGATCTCGAATCTCATCGCGCGCTCCGGGGGATCTCGTCGCTCTGCCGGGCCGCCACCGCCGGCCCGACCAGCACCCGCGCCGGCTCGGCGGTGGGCGGGCGCTGCCTTGGCACGACCCTACCGGTGGCCGGGTCACCTCATCCGGCCCACCGCCGCCCGCAGCCGGGTCACGTCACGCCGACGACGCTCGTAGGTGGCGGCGAGGGTGATCAGCGTCAGCCCGCCGACGGCCAGGTAGATCCAGCGGGGCAGCAGGTCCCAGCCCCGGACCAGCTCGTGCAGCGCGAGCAGGACGAGGCTGCCGCCGCCCAGCACCACCGGGGCCTGCCAGCGCCGGACCGCCCCGGCCAGCACCACCCCCAGCGCCGCGGCACCGAGCAGCAGCCGCCGCCAGGGTTGCGGGTCCGAGGCCACCAGCACCGACACCAGGCTGGGCAGCAACCCGGCGGCGAGCGCCGGACCGAGCGCGAGCCAGCTCGTCAGCCCGGGTCGGGCGCGCAGCGCCAGCAGGCCGGCGACCAGCGTCAATCCGGCCGCCGGCAGGGTGTACGCCTCCAGCAGCACCACCTCGCCGCTGATCAGCAGCAGCCACGCCCCGAGCAGCTCACTGCCACCGGCCACCGCACCGAGGCCCCACCGTCGGCCGGTCGACTGGCCCGGGTACAGCACCCGCAGCGCGGCGGCGGCCCCCCAGAGCACGCAGATCACCGCCGCGTGCCGGATCGCGCCGATGGTGAGCAGCAGGGCCAGCACGGCCACCGCCTGCGCCGCCGCCTCCAACGCCCGTACGGTGAGCGGCCCGCGCCGGGTCAGCAGAGGGGCGCCGAGGAGCACCGCCACCGCCACCCCGAGTACCGGGAGACCGGCCGTCCGCGGGGGCAGGCCGGCGGCCAGCGTCGCGGTGAGCGCGAAGCAGGTGGCCGCCGCGACCGTGGTCAGCCAGCCGAGCAGCCGGACCCCGGCCCACCGGCCGACCGCGCCGACGACCGCCGCGGCGGTCACCAGCAGGGCCAGCCCGGCCAGCGTGCCGGCCCGGGTGGCCAGCAGCCCGAGCAGACCGGCGACGGTCCACAGCAAGCCGACCGGGGTGGTCACCGCCGCCCCCGGACCGCCGAGCGCGGCGGTGAGCAGGGCGGCCACCCCGACGAGCAGCACCACGGCCGGCACCAGTGGCCAGCCGACGGGCGTGCCGAGCAGCAGTACGGGCAGCGCCGCCGCCACGAACGGCAGCGCCGCGACGGCCGGACCGGACCGGCCGCCGGCGTGCCGGTGGGTGACCAGCGCGGCGGTGAGGGCGACGACCAGCAGCGCCGCCCCGACCACGGGGACGGCCGCCGGCCCGTCCCCGGTCGGCACCCCCGCCCAGGGGCGGACCGGCCCACCGTACGGGGCGAACAGCGCGGTCAGGGTCACCGGGGCGGCGGCGAGCAGGGCGCACCCGGCCAGCCCGACGCCGACCACCCGCTCCGGTGTCACCGGCTCGGAACGCCGGTCGGCCAGTGCCGACGCGAGCAGCGCCAGGGCGGCGTAGAGCGCCACCGGCTCGCCGCCGGGCACGGCGGTCGGCGCCACCACGGCGGCGAGCGCCACGGCGAGCGCGGTGCCGGCGTACCCGTCGAGGTCGGGTCGGTGGCGACGCAGCGTGAGCAGCGGGACCAGCAGCAGCACGGCGGCGACGAGCCCGGCCCGCAGCTGCCACCACGACGGTGATCCGGCGGCCAGCAGCGCGACCGCCGCACCGGCCGGCACGGTGAGCAGCGCGACCGCCAGGGCGAGCCCGGCGACCCGGCGCGCGGCGGCGTTCACCGGACGGCCGGGCAGCGCCACCACCGACCCGACGGCCAGCACCACCCCGAGCGCCACCAGCAGCCCCACCGGGTCGGCCGCCGCCACCAGCAGCCCGTGCCCGAGCAGCGCCCCCGCGCCCACGGCACCGACCAGGACGGTGGCGGTCCGCCGGCCGCGCAGCACCGCGACCGGCAGCAGCGCCGCGCCGACGACCAGCTCGACCGCGAGGGTGGCCGGCCACGGGGTGACCGTCACCGCCGGCAGCGCCATGGCGATGACCGCCAGCCCCAGCAGCACGGTCACCGGGCGGGCCGCCCTCGGCAACAGCAGGAACCCGGCGGTGACGGTGAGCAGCACGGTGAGCGGGAGCTGCCAGCCCCAGGGCAGGTCGGGACCGGCCTCGGCACCCCGCCACGCGGGCAGTGACCGGTCCACCGCGAGCGCGGCGACGCCCCCGGTGGCGAGCACCGCGACCTGGGCCGCCCCGGCCGCGACCAGCAGCGCCCCGACCCGGGGACCGCTGCGGTGCCGCTGCGGCAGCAGCCGGACGGCGCCGGCCAGGACGGCCGCCACCAGGCCCACGGCGAGCAGCAGGAACCCGGCCCGCACCTCACCCACCGGCCGCAGCAGCGCGACGGCCAGCAACGGCACCAGCAACCCGGCGGCGATCTGCTGGAACACCCGGGCACCGGCGACCCGTGCCGCGCCGGTCAGGACCAGACCGACGAGGAGCAGCGGCAGGCCGGCGAGGAGCGGCTGACCGCCGGCCCGACCCAGCGCCAGCGGCACCAGCGCGCAACTCGCGGCGACCGTCACCGCCGTGCCGAAGCCGAGCCAGCCGAGCACCCGCCCGGCGAGCACGGCGGTGGACCCGGCCGGCCCGGCCGCCGGTCCCCCGCCGGCGACCGGCCCTCCACCGGCCAGCGGTCCTCCACCGGCCAACGGTCCCCCACCAGCCAACGGTCCCCCACCGGTGACCGGTTCCGCCGGTCCTCCGGCCGCCGGGGCGGTGGCGGTGCCCGACCCCCCGGCGGGCACCACCACCTCTCCCCCCGGACCCGCCGCGGCGGGCGCCGACGGGCGGCGGCGCAGCGCGGCCACGACCGCGAGGTCGAGCAGCGCCACACCGAGGAACACCAGCGTCCAGCCGGTGGCACCGGGCCGGGACTGCGCCGCCGCCAGCGGCAGCACCGGCTGGACCAGGAGCAGCGCCGCGAACCACGGCACGGTGAGTCGGCTGAGCAGGGCGTATCCGGCGGCGACCCCCGCGCTGACCCCGCCGACCAGGGCGGCGTAGCGGGTGCCCGGCCAGTCGGCGGTGCCCAGCAGGTTCACCGACCAGGCGGCGTACCCGTCGAGGACCACCAGCAGCAGACCCACCGCGGCGAACGTCTCGGCGGTGCCACGCAGTCCGCGCCACCTCGCCACCAGCGGCACCACCAGGGCGAGGGCGGTGAACGCGGCCAGGATCAGCGCCCGGCCGGCCACCCCCACCGTCGCCCAGGCGACCGCCGTGAAGACCACCGCCGCCGTACCGAGCAGGAGGCCACCGAGGACGAACAGCAGCCACTGGATCGTCCTGGTCGAGGTCTCCGGCCGGCCCGGCGTCTCCCCCGTCGCGGTGGGGGCACCGAACCCGGCCGGCGGCACGGTCGCACCGGCCGCGACAGTCCCGGCCGGACGCCCCGGATACGCGACCGGGTTGGTCGGGTGCGCGACCGGCGGTGAGGCCGGGGTGGACGGGTGGCTGGCAGGCACGGCCGGGGTGGACGGGTAGCCGGCGGGCACGGCCGGGGTGGTCGGCGTAGCGGGGCGGAGCGTCGACGGCACCGGATGCGCGGCCGGCAGGCCCGGATGTGCCGCCGACGGCACCGGCCGGGCGGTCGCACCGACGCGGGTGGGGGCGGGGATCTCGCGACGGATGCCGGCCGCCAGTTCCGCCCGGCGGCGCTGCGCCGCGAGCAGCCGCGTGCCGAGTCCCTGGTACGCCTCCCGCGCCCGCTCGACCTCACGACCGAGAGTGACGATCTCCCGGTCCAACCGGACCACCTCGGCGGCGGGCGGGTACGGCCCGAGCCCGCAGCGGGCACACCCCCGGGTCAACTCGGCGGGCGCACCGCAGCGCGGGCAGGGGTAACCGGTGTTCTCCACCCGGCCATCCTGCCGGTGGGCCGCAACCGCAGGCCAGAGTGCCCGTACCTAGGTACGGGTGTTCTCGTGCACCCAGAGCGCGTACGCCGGATCGCCGCTCTCCACCCGGGTGACCAGGATCTCGGGCACCTCGTAGGGATGGTTGGCGCGGATCTGCCCGACCAGTGCCGTGGCCCGGTCGGGCGCGGTCTTGAACTGCACCGACCACTCGGTGCTGGTCTCCACCCCGGCCCGCCACCAGTACGTGCTGTCGACCTGGCCGCCGACCTGGGCGCAGGCGGCCAGTCGCCCGGCCACCGCGGCGGCCGCCATCAGGTCCGCGACGGAGCGCGAGTCCACCACCGTCGTCACCACGCAGATCTGGTCCACCAGCGCACCCTACGTGGGAATGGCGTCGAACCGGTCGACCGTGACGCTGCGTTCATTCGGTGGTCACCCCGTCCCGGTTGGCGGCGATCCACCGGTCGATCCGGTCCCACCAGTCGAAGAGCCAGTCGATGCGCTCCTGTCGGCCGGTCGGGACGTCCTCCGGGGGCACCGACCAGAAGCGCATCACGATCCGTTTGTCCATCGGCAGTTCGCGCCACACGTCGGCGACGGTGAGCATCCGGTCCAGGCCGGTGTGCGCCACGAAGATCACTCCGGCCTCCGGGGCGGCGTCCAGGGCGGCGAGCACCCCGCCGGGCTGCGGGGCGAGCACGTGCTGCATCCGTTCGGCACGCACCGCCATCCGTTCCAGGCCGAGCGCGCGCAGCTTGGAGATGGCCCGCAGCCGCCGGCCGGGGGTGAAGTTGCCGCCCTCGGGGAAGATCACGAAGGCGTCGTCGTCGTCCAGACCGGTGGCGAGGTGGCCGATCTGCCGGACCGCCGCGCCCCGACCGTCACCGGCGGCGATGAAACGGTTGGGCAGCCGGTTGAGCAGGACGTCGATCGCCGGATCCCACTGGAGCGCCTCCTTGAGCACGATCCGGGGCTCCCGCCGGAACCAGTTGACCAGGGAGTGGATCAGGATGAACGAGTCACCCGGGCCGGCGTGCCGGCAGAGCACCAGCTCCGGTCGGCCGGGCAGCGCGGTGTCCGGGTCGGTGCCGACCACGTCGATGCTCAGCCGCAGCGTCCACCGGGCCTGCCAGAACAGCACCCGGAGGAACCGGCCGGCGAGCACGTAGTGCGCCCGCTGGAACGCCGGCGTCCGCTTCCACCGGCCGAACCCGGAGGCCAGCCAGAGCACGAAGAGCGCGACCAGCGCGGCGGCGTCCCAGACCAGGTAGACGCAGCCGATCCAGAGCAACCGCAGCGGGCGCAGTCGGCCCGGCACGAACGGCGACACGGCGAGCGCGAGCAGCGCCCACACCGGCACGGTGGTCAGCACCGTGACCGCGAGCAGCACCACCCCGGGGGCGAACAGCAACCGGCGTACCCACCGTGGGGGCAACGGCATCAGCGGTCCAGTGTCGCCAGGTAGGCCCGGGACGCGGTGTAGGCGCGGCTGATCCGCCGTCCCACGGCCGCCATGTCCCGGTAGGCCCAGGGGCTGTCGTCGCGCGGCTCCAGCCCGCCGGTCGGCAACACGTGCACCCGCACCCCCTCGGGCAGCGCGGCCAACTCCCGGGCGAACCGGTGCCGGCGGGCGATCTCGAACGCGACCTGGGCGATCTCCCAGGGCCGTCGGGGCGGCGTCAGCTCCCGCTCGATCCGCCCCACCTGGAGTACGAAGATCTGCGTCGCGCCGACCGCCACCGCCTCGCCGATCGGGATCGAGTTGACGATCCCGCCGTCGATGTAGTGCTGGCCGTCGATCTGGGCCGGCGGCAGCAGGCCGGGCACCGAGGCGGACGCGAGCACCGCCGGCACCAGCGGTCCGGTGTGGAACCAGTGCTCGGCGGCCCGCTCGATGCTGGCCGCGCAGCAGCGGAACGGGACCTTCAGGTCGGCGAAGGTGGTCTGCGCCCCCAACTCGCCCTCCAACAGCTTGCGCAGCGGCCGGGGCGAGTGCAGGTGGGTGCGGGCGGCGAACCGGCGCAGTTGCCGGGCCACCGAGTCGCCGTACACCTCGCTCGCCTCCGGGGAGGCCCAGAGCCGGACCAGCCGGTCGGTGACCGCCTCGGACGGGTCGGCGGCGACCAGCGCGCCGTTGACCGCGCCGATCGAGGTGCCGAGCACGACGTCGGGGCGGATCCGGGCCCGGAAGAGGGCGCGCAGCATGCCCACCTCGACCGCGCCGAGCACTCCCCCGCCGCCGAGCACGAACGCCACCGGACCGCCACTCATGCCGTTCATCCTGGCACGCCGCCACCCGCACCCTGCGGTGCAGCCGCTGGCCACCGACGCGGGCCGCCGATCCGTAGCGGTGGGAGCACCCGCCGTCGCGGACGGTCACCGGGCAACTGGACAACCGTTGACAGTGGGGACACATTCCCGCAACCTGACACCACCCCGACCCCCAGGCAGGTGCGAACACTGATGGCAGCCCTGAACGCCGGTAGGTTGCTGGCCCGCAGGTACCGGCTCCTCGACAGGATCGGGGCCGGCGGGATGTCGGTGATCTGGCGGGCCCGCGACGAGGTGCTCGACCGGGTCGTCGCGGTCAAGGTGCTCGCGCCGTCGCTGGCCGCCGACGCCCGGTTCCGCGACATGGTCCGCGAGGAGGCGCGTTCCGCCGCGCAGCTGGTGCACCCGCACGTGACCGCGGTGCACGACTACGGCGAGGCGCTCGCCCCGGACGGTGAGATCACCTCGTTCGTGGTGATGGAGCTGCTCACCGGCGAGGAGCTGGAGCACCGGCTGTCCGAGGGGCCGCTGCCCTGGCCGGAGGCGGTCGAGGTGGGTGCCCAGGTGGCCGAGGCGCTGGCGGCGGCGCACCGGCTGGGCATCGTGCACCGGGACATCACCCCGGCGAACGTGATGATGACCAGGGTCGGTGCCAAGGTGCTGGACTTCGGCATCGCCACCCAGGTCGGCACCCCCGACGACGACGAGGACGGGGGCACCTTCGGCACCCCGGCGTACGTGGCCCCGGAGCGGTTGGACGGTGCGCCGGCCCAGCCGTCGACCGACGTCTACTCCCTCGGGGTGCTGCTCTACGAGACGTTGACCGGCCAGCCGCCCTACCCGGCGGAGACCTGGGAACAGCTCGCCGCCGCGATCACCGACGAGACGCCGCCGTCGCTGGACGGCGTGCCCGGGCTGCCGCCGGTGGTGGTCGACGTCTGCCTGCGCTGCCTGGCGCGGGATCCGCACGAACGGCCGACCGCGCACCAGGTCGCCACCGCGCTGCGCGACCAACTGCTGCCGGGCGACCCGCAGGCGGCCACCATGCTCTCCCCGACGGTCAGCCTGCCCGCGCTCGCCGGGCCACCCGCCGCCCCGGGGGTCGCGGCCACCGGCACGGGTACCCGGCCCACCGCCACCGCCCGGGTCGCGTCGGACGCCGGGGCCGTCCCGGCGGCCGGTGCCGGTGCCACCACGGCGGCCGGTAGCGGGGCGGGGCTCGGCGGTGCCGCCGGGGCCGGAGCCGGACGCGGCGGAGTCGCGCGGGCCGGGGCGGTCGGCGGTGCCGGCGACCGGGCCACGGGCGACGCGACGACGGGCGCCGGGGTGGCGGGTGTCGGGACGGCGGGCGGTCGTCCCGTCGGTCGCGCGGGCGGTGTCGGCGACGGCGGCCCACCCCCCGCGCCGGCCGAGCCGGAGTTGCCACCGTCGCGGCGTCCGCTGGTGGCGGTGGGCGCGCTGGTCGTGTTCACCGTCGCGGCCGTCCTGCTGCTCGCCCCGCTCCTGGAACCGGGAACCCACACCCCACCGGTGGCCCGGCCGACCGAGAGCCCGGTGACCGAACCGCCGCCCGCGCGCACCCAGCCACCGGCGGACCCCACCTCGCCGGTGGCCCCCCGCAGGGCCACCGGCACGCCCACGCCCACGCCACCCCGCACCCCGTCGACCCCGGAGGGCGGGCAGAGCGCCGGTGGGCTGACCGAGGCGGCCGAACGGATGCGCCGGCTGGTCGACGACGGGGTCCGCACCGGTGAGATCCGCGAGGACGTCGGCATCGACCTGCGCAACGTGCTGGCCAACCTGACCCGCGCCGCCGCCGAGGGGAACCCGGACGTGCCCGCCCAGGCGGTCGCGCTCCGCGAAAAGGTGACCCGACGGGTCGACGAGGGCGGCATCACCGCGACGTACGGCCGTCAGCTCGAATCCGCCGCCCGGGACCTCGCCGCGACCGCCACCTGACCGTCCCCGCCACCCGGTTCGACCCACCGGCCGCGCGCACCCGCTGACCGGTCGACGGGTCGCGGCGCGGCGGCCGGTCAGCGGGTGCGCAGCGGAACGTGGCCGGTGGCGGGGTGGGGTCGGGCCGGGTGTGCCACCGCCCGGTAGATCGCCTCGTAGCCGCGCGCCATCCGGTCGGTGGAGAAGTTCTCGGCGACGTGCGCGACGCAGGCCGCCGGGTCGAGCCGGTCCACCTCGCGCAGCGCCGCCGGCAGTGCCTCGGCACCGTCACAGATCAGCCCGGTCACCCCGTCGACCACCACCTCCGGCACCGCGCCCCGGCGCAGTGCCACCACCGGCGTGCCGGTCGCCATGGCCTCCACCATCACCATGCCGAAGGGCTCCTCCCACTGGATCGGCATGATCAGGCACCGGGCGTCGACCAGCAGCCGCAGGGTCTCCTCCCGGTCGGCGTTGACGATCACGGTGACGTCCTCGCCCAGCATCGGCTGGACCACCTCGGCGAAGTACTGCCGCTCGGCGGGCTCGTTGCACTTGCCCGCCAGGGTGAGTGGCAGGCCGGCCGCCCGGCAGGCCCGGATCGCCAGGTCCGGGCCCTTGTCGGGGCTGAACCGGGCCAGCCAGAGCACCGGGCCACGACCGGGCTCCCGCTTGGCGGGCACGTCCCGGCCGTCCAGGGCGTTGTGCACCGTACCCACCCAGGGCAGGCCGGGGTTGGCCCGGCGTTGGGCGTGTGAGATCGCCACCAGGCCGACCCCGTGGTCGGTGTCGCTGAGCACCGCTCCGTACTCCCCGACCGGGTTGCCGTGCACGGTGGCCACGGTGGGCACCGCACGCCGGCCGGCGATCAGCGGCCCGATCGTGGTGTGGTCGTGGATCACGTCGAAGTCGGCAGCGGAGATCAGCTGCCGGACGCGCGCCAGGTGGGCCAGTTCCGGCAGCGACTCGCCCAGCCGGTCGTACTGCAACTCGTCGATCGTGCAGACGTACTCGGCGGCCGTGCCGTGCTGCCGCCCGGCACCGAAGAGGGTCACCTCGTGACCGCGCCCGACGAGCGCGTCGACCAGCCCGTGCACCACCTGCTCCAGCCCGCCGTAGCCGGGCGGCGGCACCGACAGCCAGGGCGGGACCAGCATCGCTATCCGCAGCGGCCGCTCCGGCGGCGGCCGGTCCGACAGGCGGTGGGTCACGGTCACGGATCCTCCCCGTCGTCCCGGTGAAGCGGGACCGGCGGCGAGTTCCCGTCGACCGGGCGGTCAAACGCCCCCAACCCGGCCGGGCCGCCAGAGCCGCACGCACCCGGCCGGGCCGGGCCGCCAGAGCCGCACGCACCCGGCCGGGCCGGGCCGCCAGAGCCGCACGCACCCGGCCGGGCCGCCCCGGGCAGGAAGAAGGGCGGCGGGCGGTGGAGCCAACCCCCTTGGCTCCGCCGCCCGCCGCCCCGGAGGAGGCAGGTCTGATGGCTATGACGTTTCGGCGAGCGTGACGGTTGCCGTCGCCTCGACACCATTTCGCTTGTAGGTCACCTGGACCCGGTCGCCGACCTTGCCGGCCTGTACCGCGCCGACCAGATCGTTGGAGTCGTTGATCACCTTGTCCCCGAACTTGGTGATCACGTCGCCCCGCTGGATACCGGCCTTCTCGGCGGCGCTACCCCCGCTGACGGCGGCGACCAGTGCCCCGCCGTCCTCGGCCGCGTTGACGCTGACGCCGAGGGAGGGGTGACTGATCTTCTCGCCCCGCTGGAGCTTCTCCGCGACGTCCTTGGCCTTGTTGCTCGGGATGGCGAAGCCCACCCCGATGTTGCCGGTGCTGCCCTGCCCGGCGGTGGCGATGGCGGTGTTGATGCCGATCACCTCGCCCCGGGTGTTGACCAGCGCGCCACCGGAGTTGCCCGGGTTGATCGGGGCGTCGGTCTGGAGCAGGCCGGAGATCGAGCTGGCGCCGCCCTGGGGGGACTGCTGCGGGCCGTTGCCGCTGCCGGCCTGGATGGTGCGGTCGCGGGCGCTGAGGATGCCTGCCGTCACCGAACCCTGGAGGCCGAGCGGGCTGCCCAGGGCGAGTACCTGGTCACCCACCTGCATGGCGTCGCTGTCGCCGAACTTCGCCGCCTTGAGGTTGTCGATGCCGCTGGTCTGGACCACCGCGAGGTCGGTCTTCGGGTCGGTGCCGACGATCTTGGCGGGGGCGGTCTTGCCGTTGGCGAAGACCACCCGGACGGCATTACCGGAGGCGGAGGCGACCACGTGGTTGTTGGTCAGCACGAAGCCGTCGGAGCTGAGGATCACGCCCGATCCCTCACCGTTGTCGGTGATGATCGAGACGACGCTGTCCTGCACCGACGCGGCGATCTTGGGCAGGTCGGCACTGTCGATCACCGGCGCGGCGGAGTAGGTGCGGGTGATGCCGCCCCGGTCGCCGTCCACCGCCAGGGCGAGCGCGCCGCCGGCCACACCGGAGCCGAGCATCAGGGCGAAGACCGCCACCCCGGCGCCGACGAACTTGGCCACCCTGCCGGCCTGCGGCGCGGGGGCGGGAGCCCACGGCTGCTGCTGGCCGGGGTGCTGCGGGCCGCCCGGACCGGCCGACCCGGGATACCCGGCGGACGGCTGACCGTGCTGGCCCGGGTAACCGACGCCCGGCTGCCCGGTGCCGCCGGCACCCGACTGACCCGGGTAACCGACGGACGACGTGCCGGCACCCGGCTGACCCGGGTAACCCGCGGACGACGTGCCGGCACCGGGCTGACCCGGGGTGCTCAGGTGGTGGTGCTGGCCGGACTGGCCGGCGGCCCACCCGGACCCCGGCTGCTGCTGGCCGGGCTGCGGGTGACCGGCCGACGGGTACTGGCCCGCCGGCGGGTAACCCGGGTAGCCGGTGGACGCCGGATAGCCGGGCCGGTACGCCTGGCCACCCGGCTGGTACGAGGACTGCGGGTACCCGGGCGGCGCGTACGGCGACGACGACTGCGGCGGCGCGTACGGCGATCCGGCGCCGGGCGTGCCGGCCGGCTCGGTGCCGGCGGCGGTGGGGGTGGTGTCGGACTCGCCGCGCGCGGCGCGGGACGGCTCGGCGGAGGGGTGCGACGGCTCGGCGTCGGTGGCAGCCGGCCGACGCTGCGGGTCGGTCTCGAACTCGGTCATGACCTTAGTTTTCCCCGTGGCACTGTCACCAGCCTGGATCCTGCCTGGAAGTTTTCTGAAAGTCACACCCCGGCCGGTGGAACCTCACTCGGTGTCACCGTCGGGCTCGGGCAGCAGCGGCAGCCGGACCCGGAAGGTCGCCCCGCCGCCCGGCGTCTCGTCCACCTCCACCGTGCCCTGGTGCGCGGTGACCAGCGCGGCGACGATGGCCAGCCCCAGGCCGGTGCTGGTGATTCCGCTGGCCCGCCGGGTCCGGGCCGCGTCGGCCCGGTAGAACCGTTCGAAGACTCGCTCGGCCTGTTCCGGGGCGAGCCCCGGGCCGGTGTCCGCCACCTCGACCACGGCCAGGTGCCCGGTCTCCGACCGCAGCCGCAGGGTCACCGACGCCTCGGGTGGGGTGTGGGTCAGCGCGTTGGTCATCAGGTTGCCGATCACCTGCCGTAGCCGGGCGTCGTCGGCGTGCACCACCAGCGGGCCGGATCCCGGGGCGATCTCCAGCTCGATGCGCCGTTGCGGGGCGACCACCCGGGCCGCCTCGACCGCGTCCGTGGCGAGCACCGGCAGCTCGACCGGGGCGAGCGACAGCGGGCGCTCCCGGTCCAGCCGGGCGAGCAGCAGCAGGTCCTCCACCAGCAGACCCATCCGGGACGCCTCGTCCTCGATGCGGCGCAGCAGGTCGGCGGTCTGTTCCGGGGCGCGGGCCGCACCCTGCCGGTACAGCTCGGCGAAGCCCCGGATGGTGGTCAGCGGGGTCCGCAGCTCGTGCGAGGCGTCCGCGACGAACTGCCGCATCCGTTCCTCCGACCGCCGGGCGCGGGCCTCGGACGCCAGCGCGGCGTCCGCCGCGTCCCGGGCACCGGCCTCCGCCGTACGGGCCGCCATCTCGGAGGCGGCCCGGGCGGTGAAGGCGGCCTCGATCTGGGCCAGCATCGCGTTCAACGCCCGGGAGAGCCGGCCCAGCTCGGAGGTGGCGCACTCCTGGCCCTCCTCCGGGTCGGGCACCCGACGGGTCAGGTCACCACCGGCGATCGCGGCGGCGGTCCGTTCGATCTCCACCAGCGGTTTCAGGCTGGTCCGCACGATGGCCGCGCCGATCGAGGCGAGCAGGATCAGCACCGCCCCGCCGACCAGCATGTCTATCCAGATCAACCGCTTGACGGCCAGGTCGACGTCGGTGAGGTGCTGCCCGACGGCGAGCACCCGGCCGTCGGAGAGTTCCCGGTAGAGCATCCGCCACCGTTCCCGGCCGTCCTGGGACCGGACCGTGAACGGGTCGCCCTCCGCGCTGCGGAAACCGGCCACGTCGGCGGGGACCGGTGGCAGGTCGTCCGTTTCGAGGGCCGGGTCGTAGCCGATGAACCGGGAGCTGTCGCCGTCGGCGAGCGCCACGACGTAGTCGGTGGGCAGGGTGGCCTTGGCCCACCCGGCCTCCAGGTTGGGCAGCACCCGGCCGACCTGGATGCTGGCCGTCTGCAACTCGCCGTCGACCTGCCCGATCAGGTACTCACGCAGGAAGTACGTGGTCAGCGAGCTGATCACGACCAGCGCGACGGCGACGAGGGTGAGGACCGCCGCGACCAGCTTCACCCGCAGCGGGACGCTCCGGATCCGCCCTTTCGCCTCGTCGAGCGGGCTCACGCCGCCGGCTTGCGCAGGACGTAGCCGACGCCACGCAGGGTGTGGATCAGGCGGGGCTGGGTGTTGTCCACCTTGCGGCGCAGGTAGGAGATGTAGGACTCGACGATGTTGTCGTCGCCCCGGAAGTCGTAGTTCCACACGTGGTCGAGGATCTGCGCCTTGGACAGCACCCGGTTGGCGTTGAGCATCAGGTAGCGCAGCAGCTTGAACTCGGTCGGCGAGAGCTGCACCCGTTGACCGGCCCGGTGCACCTCGTGGGTCTCCTCGTCCAGCTCCAGGTCGGCGAAGGTGAGCCGGGACGGGGCGTGCTCGCCGGTGGCCGTACGCCGCAGCACCGCCCGGATCCGGGCGGTCAGCTCCTCCAGGCTGAACGGCTTGGTGACGTAGTCGTCACCGCCCAGGGTCAACCCACGGATCTTGTCGTCGGTGGCGTCCCGGGCGGTCAGGAACACCACCGGGGTACGCGTGCCGCCCTCCCGGAGCATCCGGATGACCTCGAAGCCGTCGAGGTCGGGCAGCATCACGTCGAGCACCACCAGGTCGGGGCGGTGGTCCTTGGCCGCGTGCAGGGCCGCACTGCCGTTGGTGGCGGTCGCGACGTCGAACCCCGCGAAGCGGAGGCTGGCGGAGAGCAGTTCGAGGATGTTGGGATCGTCCTCGACGACGAGCAGTCGCGCCTCGGTCTGGGTAGCGGCCATGCTGGCCATCATCCGTGACGTCGCTGCGGCGGCGCTGGACGGTTCCTGCAAAAATCCTGTGAAGCCGTCCGGCGCCCCGGTCGTGGCCGGCGACCGGGGCGACGGCCGGCGACCGGGGCGGTGCCCGCGACGGGTGGCCGTCAGCGCAGCAGCCGGCTCAGCCCGTCCAATGCGCCGTCGAGGACCCGGATCGCGGTACGGAGCTGGGTGTCGCTGAGCTGTCCGGCCCGGACCAGCGCCCCGACCTCGACGGTGAACGCGGCCAGCCGCCGGTCGAACTCCGCGAGCAGCGGGGAGTCACCGTCGCCGGGGGCGGCCGGGCGGGGCTGCGGGGTGGGGGCCGACCGGTCCCAACGGGTCTGCCGGGTCTGTCGGGTGGCCTCGCGCAGTTCGCGCTTGAGGTCGCGTACCGAGCCGCGTACCTCGGTCTGGATCTCCCCGGCCAGGGCGGAGAGGTCCTCCACCGAGGCGCTGATGTCGGATTCCAGGGTGGTCACCTCGTCGGCGCGCTGACGCAGCTCGGTCCGGCCCGCCTCGGTGATCTCGTAGACCTTGCGGCCCCCGGCGGCGGTGTGGGTGACCAGGCCGTCGGCCTCCAGCCGTTGCAGCCGGGGATAGATGGTGCCGGCGCTGGGGGCGTAGAGGCCGAGGAAGCGCTCCTCCAGCAGCCGGATCAGCTCGTACCCGTGCTTGGGGCCGTCGTCGAGCAGCCGGAGCAGGTAGAGCCGGAGTCGCCCGTGACTGAACACGGCGGTCACGGCAGCTCCTCCGGGTCGTCGTCCACCGGCCGGGCGAGCAGCGCGATGCTGCCGGAGGTCGCGGATGCCCAGAGCTTACCCGCGCCCGCGCCGAGCACCCCGTGGCTGTCCTTGACCGGACCGACGCCGACGCTGCCACCGACCTGGGGAAACCCGCTGGTGATCCGGCCGGAGGCGGTGTGCAGGTGGACGGCGAGGTCGCTGTCCTCGCGGACCCGGACGGTGATCGGCCCGGAGATGGTGGTGAGCCGGATCTCGCTACGTCGGGGGTTGTCCAGGTCGCAGGTGATCGCCCCGGAGATGGTGTTGGCGTACACCCGGCCGGCCGCGCTCTCGGCGAGGGTCACCTCGCCGGAGACCGTGTCCAGGGTGAGGTCACCGGTGACCCCGAGCGCCTCGACCGGGCCGGAGACGATCCGCGCGTTGGTGCGTCCGGCCAGGCCCATCAGGGCGATCCGCCCGGAGGTGACGTTGACGTTGGTCTCGTTGACCAGCCCGGAGGCGACCAGCGCGCCGTCGACCAGGTGCAGGTCGGCCAGGGTGCCGGCCGGGACGGCGATGGACACCTCGGCCCGGAAGCGACGGCCGAACTGACCGAGCCACCAGAGGAACCCGGGCCAGCGGGGGTGGCGCTCGTGGCCGACCCGGAGCACGCCGTCGCGGTGTTCGACGATGACCGGCCGGCTGCTGACCCGGGTGACGTCGACCCGGACCGGGCCGTCGGTGCCGACCACGTTGAGCCGACCGGTGACCATTCGTACGTCGAGTCGGGTGACCGGCTCCTCGATGGTCAGTTGCTGTGGTCTGTCGACCGTCCAGTTGGTCATGACGTCTCCCCTCGATGGGTCACGGCCGACGGCCGCGCCACTGCACGGGGGAAGCGTAACGCGATACATCGCGATAGAACAAGACTGTCGCGAGTCGTGAACCCGTCCCACCCGCGCACCCCGCCGGCCACCGCCCCGACCCGACCGGTCCGGTGCCCGCCCCCGACGCGGGGACCTGGCGGTTCTTCGCCGGGTTCACCAGGCGGTCCTGACCGGCCGATGCTGAAGGGACCGCCCGGCATGATGCCGGGTGGTCCCTTACGTGTCCCGCCCGGCGACCCGACCCGCAGTCGGCGGAGGGGTCTTATCCGGCGGACGAGCTATTCCTGTCCGTCATATTCATGCCGCAGCGTCATATCCGACTGGTTGGTGGTAGACCTGCCAGGCTCACCCCACGCGACCGGGTGGCCAGGGTCGACCCTGCGCGCCTGGCGGCCCGTTCCGCCCACGGGTGGACGTGACCAGCACCCGCCGCGACGGCACGCCGCACCCCGCCGACCCTCAGGCGGCCAGGCGAAGGCCCGCCCCGGCGGCCGGCGTGACCACCGAACCGGGCGGGACCACCGGGCCGGGCGCGACCACCGGGCCGGGCGCGACCACCGGGCCGGGTAGGGCCACCGAAATGGGCGCGGCGACCGGGGCGACAGCGGCCAGGGTGGGGCGGCCGGGGACCGGGCGGGGCGGGAGCAGGTGCACGGCCGACTCGGCGGTCCGGGCCAGCAGCCGACGGTCCGCGCCGGGGGCCGGGTGCAGGGCGGCGGTCACCGCGACGTCGACCACCAGGTCCCGGGCGGCCACCACCCGGCGCACCGAGCGCCACAGGGTCTCGTCGCCGAGGAAGGCGGCGGTGGTGGTCGTCGCCCCGGTGGTAGCAGAGCGGTAGCTGATCCGCAGCGGCACCACCGGTGCCCCGGCGTCGATCGCCGCCTGGAAGGCCGCCGGGCGGAAGCCCCGGCGCGGCCGGCAGTCGGTCGACGGCGCGACGCCGCACCAGGTCGTACCCTCGGGGAAGACGGCGACCGGGTGACCGGCCCGCAGGGTGGCCGCGATCCGGGCCACCGTGTGCGGCAGGTCCCGGGGCCGCGACCGGTCGACGAAGAGCGCGCCGCCGGCGCGGGCCAGCAGGCCCAGCAGCGGCCAGCGCCGGACCTCCCGCTTGGCCAGCAACCGGGCCGGCGCGACCGCCAGCACCGCGAGGATGTCCAGCCAGGAAACGTGGTTGGCGACCAACAGCGCCCGCCGGCGCGGCAGCCGCCCGCGCACCGCCAGCCGCACCCCGAGCGCCCCGGCGGTCCCCCGCGCCCAGCCCCGGACCGCCGCCGCCCGCTCCGCGGCCGGCAGCACCGGCAGCAGGACGACCACGGCGGCCCCGACCAGCACCATGCCGAGCACCCCCAGCAGCCGGGCCACCCGGCGGGCCGGCGACACCTCCGCCCGCCGCGCCGACGGCAGGCAGGCCGGTCCGCAGCCGGCTGTCGGCCGCCACAACTCGGCGCTCACCGCGCCGCCCCGCCCAGGAAGTGGCGCAGGTAGCGCGGGTTCATCCGGTCCAGCGAGAAGAGCACGTAGAAGTCCGCGCAGCGGAAATCCGGGTCGTACGCCGGCTCACCGGCGATCCACGCGCCGAGCCGCAGGTAACCGCGCAGCAGCGCCGGGATCCGCGCCCGGCCGGCGGAATCCCCGACGGCGGTCTCCACAGCCGCCGCGCCCGGCTCGGCGAACCAGGGCCGCAGTGGGCGGATCCGCAACAGCGGGGGCGCGAGGTGACCGGCCCGGGCCAGCGCCCACGCCTCGGCGACGGCCCGGCCGCCGTCGTCGACCGGTACCGAGGCGCACCCGCCGAGCCAGTTGGAGCCGCGCAGGTGCAGGTAGCGGGTCAGCCCCGCCCACATCAGGTTGATCACCGCGCCGGAGCGGTGGTCCGGGTGGACGCAGGAGCGACCCGTCTCGACCAGCAGATCGCGCAGCGGGTCCAGCGCGGTCAGGTCGAACTCGCCGGCGGCGTACCGGCGGTCGGTCCGGCCCGGTGGCAGCAGCCGGTAGGTGCCGACCACCGCGCCGGTGCGCTCCTCCCGGACGATCAGGTGGTCGCAGTGGACGTCGAGGTCGTCGGCGTCCAGTCCGGCGACGCCCGGACGCAGGGTCGCGCCGAGTTCGGTGGCGAACACCTCGTGGCGCAGGCGTTGCGCGGCCGCGACCTGGGTCGGGTCGTCGGCGATCAGCAGGGTGTATCCACTGGTCGTCAGGGGTGCGCCAGCGGCATGCAGAACAGCCATGAGACCTGTGTAGGTGCCCCGGGTTGCCGGGTGCCTGGAGACGGGTGTCGATCCGGTGAACGCCGGCCGGCGGACCGGCCCCCACGGTGGCCTGCACGGGGCGTGCGAGGCTGGCGGCGGACATCCGGCCGTCCACGGCCGGAGGACGAGGCAGTGGAGGGGCGATGATCGTCGAATTCCGGTACAACGGGCCGCCCGGCTCGGGCAACGGCGGCTGGAGCGCCGGGGTCTTCGCCGGGGCGTACGACGCGGACCGGCCCGTCGAGGTGACGCTGCGTCGCCCGCCCCCGCTGGACACCCCGCTCACCCTCACCGACGGCGACGTGTACGACCCGGACGGGCAGCTGGTCGCCGAGGTGCGCCCGGCCGGCGACCCGCCCGCCCCGGTCCCCCCGGTCGACCCGGCGACCGCGGACGCCGCCTCGGCCGGCTACCCGGGCCTGCGGGACCACCCCTTCCCCGGGTGTTACGTCTGCGGCCCGGACCACCCGGACGGCCTGCGGATCTTCCCGGGCCGGCTGCCCGACGGCCGGACGGCCGCGGCGTGGCGGACACCGCGGCGGGTGACCGCGCCGACCGTCTGGGCGGCACTGGACTGCCCCGGGGGCTGGGCGGTGATCGCTCCCGGCCGGCCGTACGTGCTGGGCCGGATCGCGGTGACCCTCGACGCGCTACCCCGGCCGGGCGAGGGCTGCGTGGTCACCGGGGCGGTGGTCAGCGCCGAGGGACGCCTCGCGGTGGTGCACACCAGCCTCTACGACGACGCCGGCCGGCTGCTCGGCCGGGCCCGCGCCACCTGGGTCGCGCTGCCGCCCACGCCTCGTCCCTGAGGACGACCCGCTCCTGCCTGAGACGGAGTACGACCTACCGAACGGGACTGATGGCGTAACTTGACCTGACCAGCGAGGCTGGCAGCGGCGCATTCCGCAACGGCGCCGCAGGACGCGGCGCGCGACGCGCCGCCGCACGGGAGGAGAACGATGTCCGACGGGCAGTGGAGCCCCAGCACCGGCCAGATCGTCGTGTCCGGGTTGACCAAGCAGTACAAGAACGTACGGGCGGTCGACAACCTGTCCTTCACGGTCGAGTCCGGTCGGGTGACCGGCTTCCTCGGCCCGAACGGGGCGGGCAAGACGACCACCCTGCGGATGCTGCTGAACCTGGTCACCCCGACCGGTGGCACGGCGACCATCGGTGGCCAGCGGTACGCCGACCTGACCGACCCGCTGCGCCACGTGGGCGCGGTGCTGGAGGCCTCCAGCGCGCACAAGGGCCGTACCGGTATCAACCACCTGCGGGTGATCTGTGCGGCGGCCGGCCTGCCCCGCAGCCGGGCCGACGAGGCGTTGGCCCTGGTCGGGCTCACCCCGGCGGCGAAGCGCAAGTTCAAGGGCTACTCGCTGGGCATGAAGCAGCGGCTCGGCATCGCCGCCGCGATGCTCGGTGACCCCCGGGTGCTGATCCTCGACGAGCCGGCCAACGGTCTCGACCCGGAGGGTATCCGCTGGATGCGGGGCTTCCTCAAGGGGCTGGCCCACGAGGGGCGCACCGTGCTGGTCTCCAGCCACCTGCTGTCCGAGATGCAGCTCCTCGCCGACGACGTGGTGATCATCGCGGCCGGCAAGCTGATCCGGCAGGGGCCGGTGGAGCAGGTGCTCGGCTCGATGGCGCAGGGCGGCCGGGTGCGGGTGCGCACCCCGCAGGCAGAGAAGCTGACCGTGGCGCTGCGCGAGCAGTCCGCGACGGTGGAGGCCGACGAGCACGGCGTGCTGCTGGTCAGCGGAGTGGAGGCGCCGGCGATCGGCCGGGCCGCGCTGGCCGCGCAGGTCGAGCTGCACGAACTGACCCCGGAACGACCCGACCTGGAACGGGTCTTCCTGGAGCTGACGGCCGGGAAGGCGGGCATCCGATGAACCTGGTCCGATCCGAGCTGTTGAAGATCCGTACCACCAGCACGTGGTGGATCTTCGGGCTGATCACGCTGCCGCTGTGGGCGCTGACCGCACTGATCAACTGGTTGCAGACCGACGCGCTGGCCAGCAACAACTTCGGTGACGTGCCGGCCGACCAGGCCGACCAGATCCAGGCCGTGCAGTCGGTGGACAGCCTCGCCGCCAACGTCTACACCAACGGGCAGTTCTTCGGTCTGATGATCGTGATGCTGCTCGGCATCATCGTGGTGACCAGCGAGTTCTTCCACCAGACGGTCACCACCACCTTCCTCACCGTGCCGCACCGGACGGCGGTGATGCTGGCCAAGCTGGCCGCCGCGGCCATTCTGGCCGTGCTGTTCTGGCTGGTCACCACTGCGCTCAACCTGCCCTTCGGTGCCCTGGTGATGAACAGCGTCGACCTGGGCTCCCAGCTCGGCAGCGGCGCGGTCTGGCGGGCCACCGCGCTCAACGGCCTGGCCTACCTGCTCTGGTCGGTGCTCGGGGTCGGGATCGGGGTGCTGATCCGCAGCCAGATCGGTGCCACGGTCACCGGCATCCTGCTGTACCTGGGTGGCGCGGTCGGCGCGGCCATCGCGATCAGCATCCTGGCCGCCCGGTGGGGCGACTGGATCAACGACCTCCAGGTGCTGGTGCCGTCGCTGGCGTCGTCGCTGATGGTCAGCGGGACGGAGATCCCGGGCAATCCGCCCCGCTGGGCGGGTGCGGTGGTCCTGATCGGGTACGCCGTGGTGGCCGGTGCGATCGGCACGCTCACCATGCGGCGGCGGGACATCTCCTGACCCGACCCGTTTCCGGTCCGGGCCGGCCCGGCGTGACGACCGTCGCGCCGGGCCGGCCGGCTGTTCAGGGCTTGCCGCCCGGCCCGGTTGCGGTCCGGGTGGGGGAGCACACTCCGCCCCGAAGTCAACAGGACACGAAGAGGTCATTGACTTCTGGCATCTTCTGTGAATCCTGCCACCCAACGGAGGTGGAAATGCCTACCGTAATCTCACGGCGTAGCCTGGGAGCCGTCCCCCGCCCACGCGCACTTCCGGACGACGGCGGACACCGCGTGACACACAAACCCGCGTGAAAGAGGCGATTACCGGCCGTGTCGACCCAGCAGACTTCGCAGGAGAACCCACTGGCGGGTTTCGGCCCGAACGAGTGGATCGTCGAGGAGATGTACCAGCGCTACCTCGCCGACCCATCGAGCGTCGACTCGGCCTGGCACGACTTCTTCGCCGACTACCGCCCCGGCACCGCGACCTCGCGCCCGGCCGAGGGTAGGGGCACCCCGGCCGCCGAGCCGGAGCCGGCCGAGCCGCAGCAGCCGGCCGCCGCGAAGGAGCAGCCCGCCACCCAGGAGCAGCCGGCCGCCAGCGCCAAGCCGGCCACGGCCACGAAGGCGACCACCACCGCGAAGGCCGCCCCGGCCAAGCCCGCCGCCGCCAAGCCGGCCGCGACCACCAAGCCCGCCACGAGCGCCAAGCCGGCCGCCGCCGCCAAGCCGGCCGCGAAGGCCCCGACGGCCAGCGCCGCCGGCACCACGCCGCTGCGGGGGGTGGCCGCCCGGATCGTGCAGAACATGGACGCCTCGCTCTCCGTGCCGACCGCCACCAGCGTGCGCGCCGTTCCGGCCAAGCTGCTCGTCGACAACCGCATCGTGATCAACAACCACCTCGCCCGGGGACGCGGCGGCAAGGTCAGCTTCACCCACCTGATCGGGTACGCGCTGATCCGGGCCGTGGTGGAGCACCCGGAGCTGAACAACTCCTTCGCCGAGGTCGACGGCAAGCCGGCGATGGTCCGCCCGGAGCACGTCAACCTGGGCATCGCCATCGACCTGACCAAGCCCGACGGCACCCGTAACCTGGTCGTGCCGTCCATCAAGGGCTGCGAGCAGATGGACTTCCGGCAGTTCTGGCAGGCGTACGAGGACGTGGTCCGGCGGGCCCGCCGCAACGAGCTGACCATGGAGGACTACGCCGGCACGACGATCTCGCTGACCAACCCCGGCGGTATCGGTACGGTCCACTCCATCCCCCGGCTGATGCAGGGGCAGAGCGCGATCATCGGGGTCGGCGCGATGGAGTACCCCGCGCCGTACCAGGGGATGAGCGAGGCGACCCTGGCCGAGCTGGCGGTCAGCAAGATCATCACGCTGACCAGCACCTACGACCACCGGATCATCCAGGGCGCGCAGTCCGGCGAGTTCCTCAAGGTCATGCACGAGCTGATGCTCGGCGAGCGCGGCTTCTACGACCAGATCTTCACCTCGTTGCGCATCCCGTACGAGCCGGTGCGCTGGGTGCGGGACGTGGCCGTCGACTCCGAAGGCCAGATCAACAAGACGGCGCGGGTGCACGAACTGATCCACGCCTACCGGGTCCGGGGCCACCTGATGGCCGACACCGACCCGCTGGAGTTCGCCATCCGCAAGCACCCCGACCTGGACGTCCTCCAGCACGGGCTGACCCTGTGGGACCTGGACCGCACCTTCCCGGTCAACGGCTTCGCCGGCAAGCAGCGGATGAAGCTGCGCGAGATCCTCGGTGTGCTGCGTGACTCGTACTGCCGGCGGCTCGGCATCGAGTACATGCACATCCAGGACCCGGAGGAGCGCCGCTGGATCCAGGAACGGATCGAGCGCCGCTACGAGAAGCCGGCCGCCGACGAGCAGAAGCACGTGCTCAACCGGCTCAACGCCGCCGAGGCCTTCGAGACCTTCCTGCAGACCAAGTACGTCGGCCAGAAGCGGTTCTCGCTGGAGGGCGGCGAGTCGCTGATCCCGCTGCTCGGCGAGGTGCTGGAGGCGTCCGCCGAGGACGGGCTGGACGAGGTCGTCATCGGCATGGCCCACCGGGGCCGGCTCAACGTGCTGGCCAACATCGTCGGCAAGCCGTACGAGAAGATCTTTTCGGAGTTCGAGGGCCACCTCGACCCGCGTTCCACCCAGGGTTCCGGCGACGTGAAGTACCACCTCGGCCAGAACGGCAAGTTCACCACCCCGGACGGCGACCACTCGGTCAAGGTCTCGGTGGTGGCGAACCCGTCGCACCTGGAGGCGGTGGACCCGGTGCTGGAGGGGATCGTCCGGGCCAAGCAGGACCGGATCGACCTCAAGCTGGAGGGCTATACCGTGCTGCCGCTGGCGGTGCACGGTGACGCCGCCTTCGCCGGGCAGGGCGTGGTCGCCGAGACGCTCAACCTGTCCCAGCTGCGCGGCTACCGCACCGGCGGCACCGTGCACGTGGTGGTCAACAACCAGGTCGGTTTCACCACCGCGCCGGAGTACAGCCGGTCCAGCCTCTACAGCACCGACGTGGCCCGGATGATCCAGGCGCCGATCTTCCACGTCAACGGCGACGACCCGGAGACCGTGGTCCGGGTCGCCCGGCTGGCCTTCGAGTACCGGCAGGCGTTCAACAAGGACGTCGTGATCGACATGGTCTGCTACCGCCGGCGCGGGCACAACGAGGGCGACGACCCGTCGATGTCCAACCCGCAGATGTACAAGATCATCGACTCGAAGCGTTCGGTCCGCAAGCTCTACACCGAGGAGCTGATCGGCCGGGGCGACATCACCGTCGAGGACGCCGAGGAGCTGCTCCGCGACTACCAGGCGCAACTGGAGCGGGTCTTCAAGGCCACCCGGGACGCCGCCACCACCCCCCGCCAGGTGAGCCGGCCGAGCCGCGAGGACGAGCCGGAGCCGCAGGTGGAGACCGCCACCGACGCCGCCGTGGTCAAGGCGATCGGCGAGGCGCACGTCAACCTGCCCGACGGCTTCACCCCACACAAGCGGATCCAGCAGTTGCTCGACCGGCGGGCCAAGATGTCCGTCGAGGGCAACATCGACTGGGGGTACGGCGAGATCATCGCGTTCGGCTCGCTGCTGCACGACGGGATCACCGTCCGGCTCGCCGGTCAGGACTCCCGCCGGGGCACCTTCGTCCAGCGGCACGCCTCGATCGTCGACGCGAAGACCGGCGAGGACCACCTCCCGCTCAAGTCGCTCACCGCCGACGGCGAACGGTCCCGGTTCTTCGTGCACGACTCGCTGCTCAGCGAGTACGCCGCGATGGGCTTCGAGTACGGCTACTCGGTGGAGAACGTCAACGCGCTGGTCTGCTGGGAGGCCCAGTTCGGCGACTTCGTCAACGGCGCCCAGTCGGTGATCGACGAGTTCATCTCCTCCGGCGAGGTGAAGTGGGGCCAGCGCTCCGCGGTCACCCTGCTGCTGCCGCACGGTCACGAGGGGCAGGGTCCGGACCACACCTCCGGACGCCCCGAGCGGTTCCTCCAGATGTGCGCCGAGGACAACATGCGGGTGGCCATCCCGACCACCCCGGCCAACTACTTCCACCTGCTGCGTCGCCAGGCCCTGTCGCCGAAGCGCAAGCCGCTGGTGGTGTTCACGCCGAAGTCGCTGCTGCGGCACAAGCTCTGCGTCAGCCCGGTGGAGGACTTCACCACCGGCACCTTCGCCCCGGTGCTGGCCGACACCGCCGCGCCGGCACCCGAGCAGGTCAAGCGGGTGCTGCTCTGCTCGGGCAAGGTCTACTACGACCTCTTCCAGGCCCGGCAGGAACGGGGTGTCACCGACACCGCGATCGTCCGGATTGAGCAGCTCTACCCGCTGCCGGTGCAGGAGATCCGGGCCGCGCTGGCGGCGTACCCGAACGCGGAGGACTTCGCCTGGGTACAGGAGGAGCCGGCCAACCAGGGGGCGTGGAGCTTCGTCGCGCTCAACCTGCTGGAGCACCTGGCCGACGTCCGGCTGCGCCGCATCTCCCGGCCCGCCGCCGCCGCCCCGGCGGTCGGCTCGGCCAAGATGCACGAGGTGGAGCAGACCGCGCTGATCGACGCCGCCCTCCCCCGCCCCTGACCGCGACCGTCCCGACTCGATCCACCCGGCCCGCGCCCCTCCCCGGGGGCGCGGGCCGTCCCGTGCCGCCCCACCCAGGCCTGGCCGCACCACCCCGCCCTAGCCGCACCACCCCACACCGCCCTGCCCTGCCCTGCACCGCCGCACCGCACCACCCAGCACCGTCGCACCACACCGCACCGGCACACCGCAGCGCCACACCGCCGCACCGGCACACCGCCACACCGCACCGCCACACCACCCCGCACCGCCGCACCGCACCGCCACACCGCCACACCACACCGCACCGCCACACCGCCACACCACACCGCACCGCCACACCGCACCGCCACACCGCCACACCATCCCGCACCGCACCGCACCGCACCGCACCGGGCGAGGCTCCCCCGTGGGGCGGTCGGCACGGACCACAGTTTCGGGGAGAGTTGTTGTCGCCCCAGCGACAACAACTCTCCCCGAAAGGGCCGAACCCGCTGCGCGGTGGGCGCAGCGGGTGGCGTCAAAGGCCGCCTCCGACAGCTCTCCCCCGTCACGGGCCGAACCCGCTGCGCGGTGGACGCGGCGGGTGGTGCAGGGTGACCGCTCGGGACTGCTTCGCCACCCGGGTGGCGAAGCAGTCCCGAGCGGGAGGGATCATGTCCATTTCCGGGTTGGCCCGAGGCCCGGAACTCAGCAGTGAGGAGGCACGATGTACTTCACCGATCGTGGGATCGAGGAACTGGTGCAGCGGCGGGGTGACGAGCAGGTCACCCTGGAGTGGCTCGGCGAGCGGCTGCGCGACTTCGTCGACCTCAACCCCGAGTTCGAGACGCCGGTCGAGCGTTTCGCCACCTGGCTGGCCCGCCTCGACGACCTCGACGAGGACTGATCCCGGCCGGGCGTACCGTCGGCCGGCACCGCCCACGGCCTATCCACCGCCCGGCACCGCCCACGGCGTACCGCCGGCCGGCACCGCCCACGGCCTACCGCCCAGCACCGCGCACGGCCTATCCACCGCCCGGCACCGCCCACGGCGTACCGCCGGCCGGCACCGCCCACGGCCTACCCAGCGGCCGGGACCGCCCACGGCGTACCGTCGGGCGTACCGCCGGCCGGGACCGCACACGGCCTACCCGATGGCCGGGACCGCCCACGGAAACCCCCCGACGGGTCAGCCGCTGCGGACGGGTTCCAGGCCGATGCGGCGGAGCTTCTGCCAGCCCAGCCGGCCTCCGGTCACCGCGGTGACCACCGCCTGGACCAGCACCAGGTACATCAGCTGGCGGTAGACGAACTGTTGCAGGGGCAGCACCCAGAGCACCCCCAGCTTCTCCCGGTCCAGCCGGAACGCCACCACGGCGGTGGCGGTCTGTACCCCGAGCATGGCCAGCCAGGCCACCGCCGTGGCCTTGCGGTCGAGGAAGAACAGGCCGTACAGGGCCAGCAGGTCGATCACCGGCGCGAGCAGGGGCAGCAGCACCCCGAAGAGGCTGAGGAAGAACATGCACCGCCGGGTGAACCGGCCGGACGCGCCCCGGTCGAAGACCGAGCGGCGGTGCTTCCACATCGCCTGCATGGTGCCGTAGCTCCAGCGGTAGCGCTGCTTCCAGAGCTGCCCGATGGTCGCCGGGGCCTCCGTCCAGGCGCGGGCGGTCTCCTCGTAGACCACCTTCCAGCCCGCCCGGCCCAGGGCGATGGTGATGTCGGTGTCCTCGGCCAGGGTGTCGTCGGTCATCCCCCCGGCGTAGCGCAGCGCCTCCCGCCGGAACCCGCCGATCGCGCCTGGCACCGTCGACATGCACCGCAGGGTCTCGTAGAGCCGCCGGTCCAGGTTGAACCCGATGACGTACTCGATGTGCTGCCACTTGGCGATCAGGCTGCGCCGGTTGCCGACCTTGACGTTGCCGGCCACCGCCCCCACCTGCGGGTCGGCGAAGGGTTGCACCAGCCGGCGGACCGCGTCGGGCTCGAAGACGGTGTCCCCGTCGACCATCACGATGAGGTCGTGCCGGGCCAGCGCCAGACCGGTGTTCAGGGCGCTGGGCTTGCCGCCGTTGGGCTTGCGGACGACCCGGACGTTGGGCAGGCCGAGCGCGTCCACGATGTCGGCGGTGCCGTCGGTGGAGCCGTCGTCAACGACGACCACCTCGATCCCGCCCGGGTGGTCGCCACCGGCCAGCGAGCGGACCGCGGCGGCGATCCCCTCCTTCTCGTTGTAGGCCGGGACGATCACCGAGACCGGGGCGGTGACCGGTGGCCCCCAGCTCCAGTCCCTGCGCCGTCGACGGCGGGCGTGCCGCCCGGCCAGCACGAACAGCACGGACGTACGGCCGACGGTGAGCAGGCCGACGACGACGAAGAGCCCGCCGAACACGGTCAGCATGTGGTCGGCGCCCTGCACCGCCCAGATCAGCATCCGGCCGCGCCACCGGTCGGCGGCGGAGGCGGGCACGGCGGCGTCGACCCGGTGGTCCACCCCGGCGGCGGCGAAGGCGAGGTTCAGTCCCTCCGTGGCGGTGACGAACCGGTATCCCCGCTGCTTCATCATCGGGATGAACCGGTCGAGGGCGGCGACGGTCTGCGCCCGGTCGCCACCGGCGTCGTGCCAGAGGGTGACGGCGCCGGAGTCGCCCTCCGGGGCGGCGTTCTCGATGATCCGGTCCACCCCGGGCAGCGACCAGTCCTGGCTGTCGGTGTCGTTGAGGAAGGTCAGGTAGCCGAGGTCACCGGCGGCGGTGAGCACCGGCCAGTCCCGGTTGTCGATCGCCCCCGGGTGCGAGGAGTACGGGAACCGCACCAGCGAGGTCCGCAGGCCGGTGGCGCTGGCCACGGCGAGCTGGGTCTGGGCGTACTCCAGCCGCTGTCGCCACCCGGGCAGCTCGGCGAGGTCGGGGTGGGTGAAGGTGTGCACCCCGAGCTGGTGCCCGCCGTCGGCCAGTTCCCGGGCCACCCCGGGATACCGGGCGACCTGCGACCCCAGCACGAAGAACGTCCCCTTGACCTGGTGGGTGTCCAGGACCCGCAGCACCTCGCGGGTCCAGACCGGGTCGGGGCCGTCGTCGAAGGTCAACGCGATGGTGCGCGGCGGCAGCCGGTAGGAGCGGACCATCTCGCTGCTGGCGCTGATGATCGGCCCACCGGTCACCACCGAGGTGGGTACCTCCCGCTGCCCGCCGGTGCTCTGCCGGCGGTCCGGGGCGAAGGAGGCGTTGGCGTACGCGCCGACGAGCAGCACGCCGGCCAGCAGGGACAGCACCGTGCCGAGCAGGATCCAGCTCGGTGGTGGCACCGCCCGGCGTCGGCGGGCCGGCCCGACGCCGCGACGGTGTCCCGCCCGGACGGGCGGCTCACCCATCGACGCGTCCGCCGTCGCCGGGCACCGGGTCGGGCAGGGTCGGCGGTTCGTCCGTCGGCTCCGGTGCCGGCGGCGTCGTGGTCGTCGGGGCGGGCCGGGTCGGTCGGGGCGAGGCCGATCCGGTGGCCGGGCTGCGGCTCGGCGACCGGCTGGCGCTCGGGGACGGCGACGGGGTGCCGGTGGAGCGGACCGCGGACGGGGTGACCGGGACGGCGGCGGGGGTGCCCGCCGCCGGCTTCCGGGAGGCGGCGGTCGGCGGCGCGACGTCGGTGGGGGCCACGGTGCCGGCGGCGGGAGCGCGGGTGGTCGCCCCGGGCGACGGTGACGGCGACCGTTCGGGCTGCGCCACCTCGTCGACGAAGGGGAGCACCGCGTGCGGCGCGATGCCGCCCGCGAAGCTGACCCCCACCAGGCCGGTGTAGATCAGGCCCACCAGCCCGAGGGCGTACGCGAACCAGCGCAGCCGGGAGTGGCGTCGGCCGGTGGGGTCGACGAACACCGGGGTCGGCGGGGTGACGGCGGCGATCGTCGCGGTGGGGCCGTCGGCACGGCTGATCACCACGGTCGGCCCATCGAATTCCGTCACGCCGTCGATACAATGTGGATCAGCAGCAGACTGACCGCCGGCCGCACCCACCGGTCTCGATTTCCCGGAGTGTGCATTTTTCCTGCTCAGACGGTCGGCAGCCATGGGATGCGAGTCTAGGCACGAGGATCACTCAGCTCCTAGCCCGTCCCACTAATGAGACTCGGGTCGCACTGGCGGACGCTCGCCGTCGCGCTGACGCCCACCGGACCGGCCCCGGCGGGTCGCACCGGACCGGCACCGTCTGGCCCGCACCGGACCGGCACCGGCGGGGCGTACCGGTTCGGGGCGAAGGTCCCGGGCGGGGCGCGACCTGATCTTCTAGGGTGGGGGCGTGGCCCGCAGCGTCTACCTGACCAGCGTGGGGTCCGGCGGGGGTAAGTCGACCATCGCCCTCGGCCTCGCGGAACTCCTCTCCCGGCAGGTCGAACGGATCGGCGTGTTCCGGCCGCTGGTCTCCGACGCCGGCCCCGACCCGATCCTCGCCCTGCTGCACGACCGCTACCGGATCGAGCTGCCCGAGGCCGACCTGACCGGCGTGACGTACGCCGAGGCGGCGGCCCTGGTCGCCGACGGACGGCGGGAGGAGCTGATCTCCCGGATCGTCGAGCGGTACCGGGCGGTCGAACGACGCTGCCCGGCGGTGATCGTGGTGGGCAGCGACTTCGCCGACGGCGGGGACACCGCCGGCCCCCGGGAACTGGCCTTCAACGCCCGGCTGGCCACCGAGTTCGGCAGCGTGGTGGTGCCGGTGGTGGACGGCTTCGGGCAGCAGCCGGAGGCGATCACCGCCGCCGCGCGGGGGGCGTACCACGATCTGGCGGACCTGGGCGCGACGGTGCTGGCGGTGATCGCCAACCGGGTGACCGGCGCGTCGACCCTGCCCGAGCTGCCCGTCCCGACGTACGCCATCCCGGAGGTGCCGAGCGTGTCCGCGCCGACGGTGGCCGAGGTGGCGGCGGCCCTCGACGCCACCCTGCTGGCCGGGGACGCCGCCGCCCTCGGCCGGGACGTGCTCGACTACGTGGTCGGCGCGGCGCACGTGCCGATCCTGCTCGACCACCTGACCGAGGGGGCGCTGGTGATCACCCCCGGCGACCGGGCCGACCTGCTGGTCGCGGCGGCCACCGCGCACGTCGCCGGCCAGGTCTCGCTGGCCGGGGTGGTGCTCACCCTCGGCGAGCAGCCCGACCCCCGGGTCATGCGTCTGGTCGAACGGCTCAACACCGGCTTCGCCGTGCTCTCGGTGACCAGCGACAGCTACGACACGGTCGAGGCGTCCAGCCACATCGAGGGCCGGCCCGGCCCGGCCAACCCGCGCAAGGTGGAGGCCGCCCTCGGCGCGTTCGAGGGCCACGTGGACACCGTCGACCTGGCCCGCCGGCTGCGGGTCAGCCGCTCCGAGCGGGTCACCCCGCTGATGTTCGAGTACGACCTGATCGACCGGGCCCGCGCCGACCGCCGCCGGCTTGTGCTGCCCGAGGGCACCGACGAGCGGATCCTGCGGGCGACCGAGATCCTGCTCCGCCGCGGGGTGGCCGACCTGACCCTGCTCGGCCGCCCCGACGAGGTGGCCCGCCGCACCCGCGAGCTGGGCATCGACCTGACCGGCGCGGAGGTGGTCGACCCCGCCGGCAGCGCCTGGCGGGACGGGTTCGCCACCCGGTACGCGGCCCTGCGCGCCCACCGGGGCGTCACCGTCGAACTGGCCCACGACATCGTGGCCCAACCCAACTACTTCGGCACCATGATGGTGGCCACCGGGCACGCCGACGGAATGGTCTCCGGGGCCACCCACACCACGGCCGCCACCATCCGGCCCGCCTTCGAGATCATCCGTACCGTGCCGGGCGTCTCGGTGGCGTCGAGCGTGTTCTTCATGCTGCTCGCCGACCGGGTGCTGGTCTACGGCGACTGCGCGGTCAACCCCGACCCGGACGCCGCCCAGCTCGCCGACATCGCCATCTCCTCGGCCGACACGGCGGCCCGGTTCGGCATCGAGCCGAGGGTGGCGATGCTGTCGTACTCGACCGGGGACTCCGGCGCGGGAGCCGACGTGGAGAAGGTCGCCGCCGCCACCAGGCTGGTCCGCGAACGCCGGCCCGACCTGCTGGTCGAGGGGCCCATCCAGTACGACGCGGCGATCGACCCGCAGGTCGCGGCGACCAAACTGCCACGGAGCACGGTCGCCGGCCGGGCCACCGTGTTCATCTTCCCGGACCTCAACACCGGCAACAACACCTACAAGGCGGTGCAGCGGTCGGCGGGGGCGGTGGCCGTCGGCCCGGTGATGCAGGGCCTGCGCCGACCGGTCAACGACCTGTCCCGGGGCGCGAAGGTCGCCGACATCGTCAACACGGTGGCGATCACCGCCATCCAGGCGGCCGGATCGCCGGAGGAGGGGTCGTGACCGACCGGGTGCTGGTGCTCAACTGCGGGTCGTCGTCGGTGAAGTACCGGCTCTACGCCGGGGGGTCGACCGTCGACTCCGGCACGGTGGAGCGGGTGGGCGAGCCGGGCCGTGGACCGGCCGACCACGGCAGCGCCGTCCGGGACGTCCTCGGCCGGCTCGACCTGACCGGGTTGACCGCGGTGGGGCACCGGGTGGTGCACGGCGGCCGGCGGTTCAGCGCGCCGGTCCGGATCGACGACGTGGTCTTCGCCGCGATCGGGGAACTGGTGCCGCTGGCGCCGCTGCACAACCCGGCCAACCTCGCCGGCATCGAGGTCACCCGGGAACTGCTGCCGGACGTCGCCCAGGTCGCGGTCTTCGACACCGCCTTCCACCACACCCTGCCCGAGGCCGCCGCCACCTACGCCATCGACCTGGAGACCGCCCGCCGGCACGACATCCGGCGGTACGGCTTCCACGGCACCTCCCACGCGTACGTGTCGCGGCGCACCGCCGAACTGCTCGACCGGCCGTACGACCGGGTGCGGACGATCAGCCTGCACCTGGGCAACGGGGCGAGCGCCTGCGCCGTGGACGGTGGGCGCAGCGTGGCCACCTCGATGGGGATGTCGCCGCTGGAGGGGCTGGTGATGGGCACCCGCAGTGGGGACCTCGACCCGACGGTGATCTTCCACCTGCGCCGCGAGGGCGGGCTGGGCGTCGACGAGATCGACGATCTGCTCAACCACCGCAGCGGGCTGCTCGGGCTCACCGGGGCCAACGACATGCGGGAGGTGCTGTCCCGCCGGGCCGACGGGGATCCCGCCGCCGTCCTCGCCTTCGACGTCTACTGCCGGCGGATCACCGGCTACGTCGGGGCGTACTACGCGCTGCTGGGCCGGGTGGACGCGGTCACCTTCACCGCCGGGGTGGGCGAGCACTCCCCCGAGGTGCGGGCCGCCACCCTGGCCGGGCTGGGCCGGCTCGGCATCGCCGTCGACCCGGAGCGCAACGCCGGCACCGGCGACCGGGTGATCTCCCCGGCCGGCGCGGAGGTCAGCGTCTGCGTGGTCGGCACCGACGAGGAACGGGAGATCGCCCGGCAGACCCGCGCGGTGCTGACCGGCGGGGACTGACCGGTGGAGGCGCACCGACCGGGGTGGTGACCACCATCGGTCCGGACGGCCGGGCCGGGACGGGCCGCGGACCACCTACCGTCGAGGGATGGGGGTGAGACGGCTGTGCGCCGTGGTGCTGGCCGCGTCGCTCGCCGGCTGCGCCCCGGCCACCGTCGCCACCGAGCCGCCCCCGCCGGCCCGGCACGCCCCGGACCAGGCCCGACCGGTCGCGGTCCGCACCCTCACCGTCGACGCGTCCGGGCCACGCCCGCTGCCGGTGACGCTGTGGTACCCGACCGAACGCGGCACGGTCGCCCCGGGCCGGTTCCCGGTGGTGGTACACAGCCACGGCCTGCTCAGCCTGCCCGAGTTGCACGCCGCGCTGGCCACCCGGTGGGCCGCCGCCGGGTTCGTGGTGGCTGCGCCGGCATACCCGTACACCAGCCGGCGGGCGACCCGGTTCAGTCGCGCCGACGTCCGCAACCAGCCCGCCGACGCCTGGCGGCTGATCCGGCACCTGGTCCGGCTGGACACCCGCGTCGGTGACCCGCTGGCCGGGCACCTGGACGTCGGCAGGTTCGCCGCGACCGGCCACTCGGCGGGCGGCTTCACCACCGCCGGCATGTTCACCTCCGGCCACCCGGCCCGGCTACGCTCCGGCGTGATCATCGCCGGGGGCGGGCTGGCCGGGGCCTTCGCCGGACCGGCCGCCCCGCTGCTCTTCGTGCACGGCACCGCCGACCCGGTGGTGCCGTTGACCGTCGGGCAGGCCGGCTACCGGCGGGCGACCGGCCCGAAGGCGTTCCTCGGCGTGCTCGGGCAGGGTCACGGCGAGTACCTGACCCCGGGCCGGCCCGGCTTCGACCAGGTCCTCGCCGCCACCACCGACTTCCTCCGCTGGACCCTCTACGACGACCGGGACGCCGGCCGCCGGCTACGCACCGACGCCGCCCGTCCCGGCGTCACCACCTTCGACGACCGGCTGGCCGGCCCGGGTCCGTGACCGCCGCCCCCGACGGGGCGTCCGGGCCGCGACGAAGGCGTGCGCCGGTCCGGGCAGGCGCGTGCACCGGCCCGGGACAGGACCGCCCACCGGGACGAGGCGGGGCCGCCCGCCGGGCCGGGGCGGGGCCGCCCGCCGGGCCGGGGCGGGGCCGCCCGCCGGGACGAGGCGGTTCGTAGCAGGCCGGGTAGCCCGACCGGCAGGGCACAATCGGGTTCATGTTCCGTCGCCGTACCCCGGTCCTGCTGACCGCCGCGCTGCTCGCCACCGGCCTCGCCGGCTGCTCGACGCCGGCTCCCGCCCCCACCGCGGCACCGCCGGCACCGCCGAAGACCACCGCCCCGGCTCCGCGTGTCCCCGCCGGCACCGCGCCGGCCGAGGCGTTCGCGGTCGGCGTACGACAGCTCACGCTGAACCGGGGCGGCGACCGCCCGCTGCCGGTGACCCTCTGGTACCCGGCCCGGGGCGGTGCGGGTGCGGCGGCGCAACGGGATGCGACGGCGGCCACCGGACGCTTCCCGGTGGTGGCGTTCAGCCACGGCCTCGACGGGCGGCCGACCGACTACCGGGCGCTGCTGACCCGCTGGGCGGCGGCCGGTTTCGTGGTGGCCGCGCCGACCTTCCCGCACACCGGCAAGGGCACCGACGGCAGCGTCCTCGACGTGCTCAACCAGCCCGCCGACGTGTCGTACGTGCTGGACAAGGTGCTGGCGCTGGACACGAGGGCCGGTGACCCGCTGCGCGGCCGGCTCGCCACCGACCGGGTGGCGGCGGCGGGACACTCGGCCGGCGGGGTGACCACCATCGGCCTGTTCACCACCGGCCGGGACGAGCGGCTGCGCGCCGGGGTGGTGCTCGCCGGGACCGGGCTGGGGGTGGGCACCGCCTTCGCCGGGGCCGCCGCCCCGCAGCTCTTCGTGCACGGCCGGGCCGACGAGGTGGTCGACTACGCCGCCGGTAAGGCCGTCTACGACGCGGTGCCCTGGCCGAAGGCGATGCTCAGCCTGCCCCGGGGCGACCACGGCCGCGCGCTGCTCGGCGACGAGGCGGCCCTGCGGGTGGTCTCCGACACCACCATCGAGTTCCTCCGCTGGACCCTCTACGGCGACCGGGCCGCCAAGGGCCGACTGCCCGCCTCGGCGGCCCGGGGTGACATCGCCACCCTCGACGACCGGCTCTGACCGGCCCCGCCGCCGACCGGCCGGCGGCCCGGTCGACGCCGCGCCGTCAGACGGTGTGGTCGACGACGATCTTGCCGAAGACCTCACCGGAGTGCAGCCGGGCGAAGGCGTCGGGCACCCGGCTGAACGGGACCACGCTGTCCACCACCGGGCGCACCTCGTGCTCGGCGCAGAACGCGAGCAGCTCGGTCAGCTCGTCCGGGGTGCCCATCGAGGTGCCGAGGATCTCCAGCTGCATGGCGAAGACCCGTCGCAGGTTCACCGCCGGCAGGTGCCCGGAGGTCGCCCCGGCGACCACGATCCGGGCCAACGGCGCGGCCGACTTCAACGAGTGGTCGAAGGTGGCCGCGCCGATCGTCTCGATCACCACGTCGACCCGCTCCGGCAGCCGGGCGCCGGGCTCCACCGCGGTCGCGCCCAGCGCGGCGATGCGCTCCCGCTTGCCGGCGTCGCGGCTGGTGGCGTACACCCGCTTGCCCAGTGCCACGCCGAGCGCGACCGCTGCGGTGGCGACGCCGCCGCCGGCCCCCTGCACCAGCACCGACTCGCCGTCGGCGACCCGGCCACGAGTGGTGAGCATCCGCCAGGCGGTGAGCCAGGCGGTCGGCAGGCAGGCCGCGTCGGTCGCCGACAGGCCGGTCGGCAGGGGCAGCAGGTTCATCCGGGGTACCGCCACCCGCTCGGCGAGGGTGCCCTGGTAGTGCTCGGAGAGGATGGAGACGCCGCGCGGGTCGCCGGGGGTGGGCAGCACCGGGTAGACGACCACCTCGTTGCCCTCGGGGTCGGTGCCAACCGCGTCGCACCCGAGGATCATCGGCAGCTGACCGTCGGCGAGCCCCACCCCGCGCAGCGACCACAGGTCATGGTGGTTGAGCGAGCTGGCCCGGACCTGCACGGTCACCCAGTCGTCGTGCGGGTGGGCGGGCTCGGGACGGTCGCCGACGGTGAGCGCGGCGAGCGGGTTGTCGGCGTCGAACCGGGAGGCGAAGGCGGCACGCATGATCCGCACCGTAACAGCGCGACGATCGTTCCCGAAGGGTTCGGGCGGCTCAGGCGCGGGCGACGCCGTCGTGGCGGGCGGGTCAGCCGCGGGCGACGCCGTCGTGGCGGGCGGCTCAGCCGCGGGCGACGCCGTCGTGGCGGGCGGCTCCGGCGACCGCCGCCGCGACCGCCGGGGCGACCCGGGGGTCGAGCGGGGATGGCACGATGGCGTCCGCGCTGAGCGACCCGGCGACCACCCCGGCGATCGCGTCGGCGGCGGCCACCTTCATCCCGTCGGTGATCCGGGTGGCCCGGGCGTCCAGCGCGCCCCGGAACACCCCGGGGAAGGCGAGCACGTTGTTGATCTGGTTGGGATAGTCGCTGCGTCCGGTGGCGACCACCGCCGCGTGCCGGGCGGCCACTTCCGGGTCCACCTCCGGGTTCGGGTTGGCCAGGGCGAAGACGATCCCCCCGGGGGCCATCCCGGCGACCGCAGCCTCGTCGATCCGCCCGCCGGAGACGCCGATCAGCACGTCCGCGTCGCGCAGCGCCTCGGTGACGTCACCCCGGCGGCCCTGGGCGTTGGTGGTCCCGGCGAGGTGCGCCTTGGTCTCGGTCAGGTCGGCCCGGTGCCGGCCGATGATGCCCCGGGAGTCGCAGACCACCACCTGCTCCGGGTCCACTCCCCCGGCGACCAGCATCCGGGTGACCGCGATCCCGGCGGCCCCGGCCCCGCTGACCGTCACCCGCAGGTCGCCGAGCTTGCGGTGGAGCAGGGTCGCCGCGTTGCGGAGCGCGGCGAGCACCACGATCGCGGTGCCGTGCTGGTCGTCGTGGAAGACCGGGATGGGCAGCGCCTCGTCGAGTTGCCGTTCCACCTCGAAGCAGCGCGGGGCGCTGATGTCCTCCAGGTTGATCCCACCGAACGACGGGCCGAGGGCGCGCACCGTCGCCACGATCTCGTCGACGTCCTGGGTGTCCAGACAGATCGGCACCGCGTCCACGTCGGCGAACTGTTTGAACAGCACCGCCTTGCCCTCCATCACCGGCAGCGCCGCGCGCGGGCCGATGTTGCCGAGGCCGAGCACGGCGGAGCCGTCGGTGACGACCGCGACGGTGTGCGACACCCAGGTGTAGTCGTCGACCAGGGCCGGGTCGGCGGCGATCGCCTCGCACACCCGGGCCACCCCCGGGGTGTACGCGAGGGAGAGGTCCTCCCGGTTGGTCAGCGGGACCGTCGAGGCGACGGCCAGCTTGCCGCCGAGGTGCAGTCGGAAGACGGGGTCGGCGGAATCCACGGTGGATGCGGACATGGTGACTCCAGGATCTGTCGAAGCAGACGGAGCGGCCGGCGCGAGGGCGCGAGGTGAGGCGGAGCGGCGACACGCGGGTACTCGGTACGGGGGTCACCCGGGCACCTCCCGAGCATAGTCAGCCCACCGGCGTCGCATGTGAGGAGGGTCATATCGACACGGTCGGCAGCCGGCCGGGGCGGGGCCAGTAGCGGAGCACCACCCGACCCAGCACGTCGGCCACCCCGTACGTGCGCGAGTCGTCGGTGCCGAACTCGTTGTCACCGCGCAACCACCAGCCGTCGTCCTGCCGACGGACCGCGCGCTTGACCACCAGCAGGTCCGGGCGGCTCCGGAAAACGGCCACCACCACGTCGCCGGGGCGGACCGGTCGGCCACCCCGGCGGACCAGCACCGCGTCGCCGTGGCGCAGGGTCGGCGACATGGACGGGCCGACGACGCCGACGGCGGTGACCGGGGCACGCAACCGTGGGGTGGAACCGGGCCCGCCGACCGTCACGAGGTTTCCCCTCCGCCCCTGCCGGGGACGTCCTCAGGAGTAGTGTCGTCTCGGATCATCGCAAACATCCCATGGAGGACCCTGATGCGACTTGCCCGCATCCTCTCGCCCCGTGTGACCGCCAGCGCGCACTGCGACCTGCCGTGCGGCGTGTACGACCCGGCCCAGGCCCGGATCGAGGCCGAGTCGGTCAAAATGATCTGCGAGAAGTACCAGGCGAACACCGACCCGGAGTTCCGCACCCGGGCCATCCTGATCAAGGAGCAGCGCGCCGACCTGGTCAAGCACCACCTGTGGGTGCTCTGGACCGACTACTTCAAGCCGGCGCACTTCGAGAAGTACCCGCACCTGCACCAGCTCTTCAACGAGGCCACCAAGGCGGCCGGCGCGGCCGGCGCCAAGGGCGCGACCGACCCGGCCAAGGCCGACGAGCTGCTCCAGAAGATCGACGAGATCTCCAAGATCTTCTGGGAGACCAAGCAGGCGTGACCCTGCCCGCCACGGCACCGGCGATCCGGCCGGCACGTCCCGAGGACGTGCCGGCCGTCGTCACGATGGTGCACGAACTGGCCGACTACGAGCGGGCCGCCGACCAGTGCCTGCTCACCGTGGCACAGCTCGACCGCGCCCTGTTCGGCCCGGCCCCGGCCCTGTTCGGTCACGTCGCGGTGGACGACGACGACCGGCCCGTCGGCTTCGCGCTGTGGTTCCTCAACTTCTCCACCTGGGCCGGTGTGCACGGCATCTACCTGGAGGACCTGTACGTCCGGCCGACCCACCGGGGCACCGGGGCCGGTCGGGCGCTGCTCGCCACGCTCGCCGGGATCTGTGTGGAGCGCGGCTACCAACGGCTGGACTGGTCCATGATCCACTGGAATCCGGCCGCCCGGTTCTACGCCTCGATCGAGGCCGATCCGATGACCGAATGGATCCCGTACCGGCTCAGCGGAGCGGCCCTGCGCGGCCTCGCCGGGCGAGGGGTGACGTCGGCCACGCACGTGTCGGCCCGGCCGGGTAGAGTCCCGGACCGGGGGGATGAGGCGTGACTCAACTGACCGGCCAGCCAGCGACCGACGACGACGTCGTGCACCTCACCGTGCCCGCCGACGGCGGATACCTGGGCGTGCTGCGCACCGCCACGGCGGGGCTCGCGGCCCGTCTCCAGTTCGCTCTCGACGAGATCGAGGACCTACGGATCGCGGTCGACGAGGCGTGCGCCATGCTGCTCGCCATCGCCACCCGCGACGCCGAGTTGGAGTGCCGCTTCTCGGTCACCGAGGACGCGCTGACCGTCGAGGTGACGGTGCCGACCGTGCGCGGCGCGGCGCTGCCGGGCGAGTCCTCGTTCGCCTGGAAGGTGCTCACCGCGCTGACCACCTCGGCGGCGGCCGAGTCGGCCGACGGCCGGGCCACCATCTCGCTGTTGACCCGCCGCTCCGCCGGTTACTGACCCCCGGCCGCCCGGCCGTCCCGGGCCGGTGGCCGAGGGTCAGTCGAAGCCCAGCGCCCGGGTGGTGGGTGGGCTGACCAGCAGCGCGCAGACGCCGAGGCCGAGCGCCATCAGGGGGACGCCGAGCCAGCCCAGCCCGCCGGAGATCATGAACCAGCCGACCGGCAGCAGCATCAGCTCCAGCACCATCGCCGGGGCCCGGGCACCGGCCCGACGACGGGCCAGCGCCCCGCCGAGCGCCCAGAGGGCGACCGCACCGGCGACCGCGAAGCCGGTCACGAAGAGTGCCGAGACGAGGTCGGTCTTGGTGGCGGTGAGGTCGGCCCAGACGAGCCACCCGGAGAGCAGCGCCAGGGCGACCGCCTCGGCCCGCAGCAGGCGTACCGCCCACCGCAGGGTGTCGGGAACCGGCGCGGAGTCGATCGTCACGCGGGCCACGATACCGCTGTCCGATCACGTAAAGTGCCGCCCATGCGGGCCGTCCTGGTGGTCAATCCGAAGGCCACCACCACCAGCGAACGCAGCCGGGACGTCCTGGTCCGGGCACTGCGCAGCCAAGTAGACCTGTCGGTGCGGTACACCCGCCGCCGGGGTCACGCCACCGACCTGGCCCGGGAGGCCGCCCAGGAGGGTGTCGACCTGGTGGTCACCCTGGGTGGCGACGGCACGGTCAACGAGGTGGTCAACGGCCTGATGACCGCCGAGCCACCGACGATCCGCACCGGCGGTTCCCCGGCGGACCGGTTGCCGGCGCTGGCCACCGTGCCGGGCGGCTCGACCAACGTCTTCGCCCGGGCCCTCGGGCTGCCCCGGGAGTGGGCGGACGGCACCAGCATGATCCTGGAGGGGTTGCGGCTGGGCCGGTCCCGGACGATCGGGCTGGGCCGGGCCGACGACCGCTACTTCACCTTCTGCGCCGGCTTCGGCCTGGATGCCGCGGTGATCAACCGGGTGGAGCAGGCCCGGCGGCGGGGGCGGGTGTCGTCACCGTCGCTCTACTTCCGGTCCACCCTGAGTCACTACTTCCTCGGCGCGCACCGCCGTCACCCGGCGATCAGTCTGGAGCGGCCCGGCGAGCCCGCCGAGGGCGAACTGGGCACGGTGATCATCCAGAACACCGCGCCGTGGACGTACCTGGGCGACCGGGAGGTCAACCCGAACCCGGAGGCGTCGTTCGATCTCGGGCTGGACGTGTTGGCGCTTCGTCAGCTACGCGTCGCCAGCACAACACGGACAGTGACCCAGCTGCTGTCCCGACACCCCGACCCGCACGGCAAGCAGGTGCTCCGACTGCACGATCTGGAGGAGTTCACGCTGGTCTCGGCCCGTCCGCAGGCCTTCCAGCTGGACGGGGACTACCTCGGCGAGCGACACAAAGTCAGATTCACCTCCGTTTCCGGCGCACTGAGAGTAATCTGTTAGGTCTCGGGTAACGCCCTAGGTCGAGCGGTCGGGACACCGCGCGGCGCGGTGGCCGCCACACCGAGGAGGTAGTGCCGGAAATGTCAGCAATGTCACGCGGACTGTACTATATTGATCCTCGACTGTGGTACGCCGGGTAACGGGGAAGCCCGGGAACCGGACAAAAGGGTCGTGAGCTTGCTCACCGAGCGGAGTTTTTCCGCGCGTCACCCCTTGACATCGCGTTCGTTCGTGAAAGTATTCACAAGCGAACTTGAGTTACCGGGACATTGCCTGGATACGCTCGGCGGGCCGAGCTGTTCCAGCAGGCCCAGGCGCTGAACGAGTCTGCTCACGCAATGCTGAATAGTCGTACGCGAACCGTAACGATTGGCACTGCGGACGGATATAAGAAAAGCACCAGCGTTATCTGCCGCCCATCCAGAATGAGGAGTGTTGCCGCCATGGACTGGCGTCACAATGCCGTCTGCCGCGACGAGGACCCGGAGCTGTTCTTCCCGATCGGGACGTCCGGTCCGGCCGTCCTGCAGGTCGAGCAGGCCAAGGCCGTCTGCCGGCGCTGCTCCGTGACCGACCAGTGCCTTCAGTGGGCACTGGAGTCCGGTCAGGACGCCGGCGTCTGGGGCGGGATGAGCGAAGAGGAGCGCCGCGCGGTCAAGCGCCGTGGCGGTCTCCGGGTGCTGCGCGCTCATTCCGCCTGAAACCGCTCTCACACGCTGTTCGCCCCGGCCGGGTCCACCCCGACCGGGGCGTTCCGCATTCAATACTCTCCGTTACCGGAACCCGACTGTCGCGCGTGCCGAAGCATTCACGCACAGTAATGTCGGAGCGGTTACTCCCGGTTGCCGTCGACCGTGGCGTCGACCCGCCGCAGCACGAGGTCCACGAGGTCCGGTGAGTCGTTCAGCGGCGCGCTGACGGCCACCGCGCCCGCCCGGCGGGCCGCCGTCACCACCGAGTCGTGGAAGAGCCCCGGCGCGAGGAAGTAGGCGCACACCGCCACCCGCCGGGCACCCGCCGCGCGCAGCCGGGTGACCGCCACCTCGGCCACCGGCGGGGCGGCCGAGGCGTACGCCACCGTGCAGGGCACCCCGAACCCGGTGGAGAGGGCGGCGGCGACCCGGCCCACCGAACCACGCGCCCGCGCGTCCCTGGTCCCCGCCGCTGCCAGCACCAGCGCGTCGACGTGTCCCGGCCCCGCCTCGGCCAACCGGTGCCCCAGCCCGGCCAGCAGCCCGGCGTCCACCGTGCCGTCGGCCGGTCCGAGCACGTCGGTCACCCGTACCGTCAACTCCGGCGCGGCCTCCCGGGCGGCCGCCACCGCCGCCGGGACGTCCACCCGCCGGTGGTACGCGGCGGTGAGCAGCAGCGGCACCACGACCGCCGTACGGTGACCGGCGGCGGCCAGCCCGCGCAACACCTCGGTCGGCCCCGGGTCGGTGTGGTCCAGCCAACTGGGCAGCACCGGGGTACCGGGACGGGCCGCCTCGACGGCCCGGGCCAGCGCCCGGGTCGCCGCCGCAGCGCGTGGATCCCGGCTGCCGTGCGCCACCAGCACCACCGGCACACCGGCGCCGGGCAGCACCGGCACACCGGACCCGGCCGGCAGCGGCCCGGCGGTGACCCGTGGCTCCCGCAGGCCGCCCGCAGCCGGCGGACCGGCGGCCGGTACGGCGGCCACCGGCCCGGCCGCCGGGAGGTGCTCCGGCCCGGTCAGACGTGCAGACCGCACTCGGTCTTCTCGAACATCGCCCACCGGCCGGCGCGCGGATCCTCCCCCGCCCTGGTGCGGCGGGTGCAGGGCCAGCAGCCGATCGAGCCGTAGCCCCGGCTGAGCAGCTCGTTGACCGGGATGTCGTAGCGGGAGATGTAGGAGTCCACGTCGGCCTGGGACCAGGCGGCGATCGGGTTCACCTTCACCTTGCCGCGTCGGGGGTCGAACGTGACCACCGGCGTGTTCGCCCGGGTTGGCGACTCGTCCCGGCGCAGCCCGGCGGCCCAGGCGTCGTACCCGGACAGGGCGCGCTCCAGCGGCTCGACCTTGCGCAGCTGGCAGCAGTCGTCCGGCGAGCGGTTGAACAGCCGGGGCCCGTACTCGCCGTCCTGCTGGCCGACGGTCTGCCGGGGCCGGATCGACCGGACGTTCACCGGCAGCCGGCGGGCCACCTCGTCGCGGACCCGCAGCGTCTCCGGGAAGTGCAGCCCGGTGTCCAGGAAGACCACGTCCACGCCCGGGGCCACCCGGGACACCAGGTGGGCGAGCACGGCGTCGGCCATCGAGCTGGTCACACAGAGCCGGTCGCCGAAGGTGTCGGCCGCCCAGCGGGCGATCTCCAGCGCCGGAGCGCCCTCCAGCTCACGGCCGGCCCGCTCGGCCAACGCCCGCAGCTCGGTCCGGTCCCGACCGGCCGGATCGGCCGACCGTGCCCCGCCGGGGCCGACCAGACCCAGATCGGTGGCGGAGAGCAGGCCGGTCATCGGGCCACCGCCCGGCTGAGCAGGCCGTTGAACTTCACGGTGAAGACCCGCGCGCAGGCGTGGCACTCCCAGGCGCCGTGTCCGGCCTCGTTCGGTCGCAGGTCCTCTTCGCCGCAGTACGGGCAGTGCAGCGGCGCGGATCGGGTTTCGCTCATCGGAGTTCCTCCTCGTCGACCCTGATCACCCAGTTGGCGAACGTCTCGCCCTCGGTCCGGCCGGCCAGGTAGCGGCGGGCCAGTCGTTCCACGTACTTGGGAAGCTCGTCGGCGGTGGTCTTCAGGCCGCGCAGCTTGCGGCCGAACCCGGCGGTCTGTCCCTGGGCCATGCCCAGCCCGCCGCCCAGGTGCACCTGGAAGCCCTCCACCTGCCGGCCGTCCGGGCCGACCACCAGCTGACCCTTGAGGCCGATGTCGGCGACCTGGGTGCGGGCGCAGGCGTTCGGGCAGCCGTTGATGTGGATGGAGATGTCCGCGTCGAAGTCGCGCAGCCGCTCCTCCAGCCGGGCCACCAGCTCCTCGCCGCGCGCCTTGGTCTCGACGATGGCCAGCTTGCAGAACTCGATCCCGGTGCAGGCCATGGTGCCGCGCCGCCACGCCGACGGCCGGGCCTCCAGACCGATCCCGCGCAGCTCGTCGACCAGGGACTCGGTCCGCTCCGACGGCACGTCCAGCACCAGCAGCTTCTGGTACGGGGTGAGCCGCACCCGGTCACTGCCGTGCGCCTCGACCACGTCGGCGAGCTTGGCCAGCTGCCCCCCGGAGACCCGCCCGACCACCGGGGCGGCCCCGACGTAGTTGCGCCCGTCGCGCTGCCGGTGCACGCCGATGTGGTCGACCGGCTTGTCGGGCAGTTGCGGGGCAGGGCCGTCGAGCAGGGTGCGCCCGAGGTACTCCTTCTCCAGCACCTCCCGGAACTTCGCCACGCCCCAGTCGGCGACCAGGAACTTCAACCGGGCCCGGTTGCGCAGCCGGCGGTAGCCGTAGTCGCGGAAGATGCCGACCACGCCCGCCCAGACGTCCGGCACCTCGGCCAGCGGCACCCACACGCCGAGCCGCTTGGCCAGCATCGGGTTGGTGGAGAGGCCACCGCCGACCCAGACGTCGAAGCCGGGGCCGTGCTCCGGGTGCTCGACCCCGAGGAAGGCGATGTCGTTCGCCTCGTACGGGGTGTCGACCAGCCAGGAGATCGTGGTCTTGAACTTGCGGGGCAGGTTCGAGTACGCCTTGTCGCCGACGTACCGCCGGACGATCTCGTCGAGCGCCGGGGTCGGGTCGAGCACCTCGTCCTCGGCCACTCCGGCGACCGGGCTGCCCAGCACGATCCGGGGGCAGTCGCCGCAGGCCTCGGTGGTCTGCAGGCCGACCGACTCCAGCCGCCGCCAGATCTCCGGCATGTCCTCGACCCGGATCCAGTGGTACTGGATGTTCTGCCGGTCGGTGATGTCGGCGGTGTCCCGGGCGAACTCCCGGGAGATGTCGGCGATCACCCGCAACTGGGCCAGCGAGAGCTGACCGCCGTCGACCCGGACCCGGAGCATGAAGAACTCGTCCTCCAGCTCGTGCGGCTCCAGCACGGCGGTGCGCCCGCCGTCGATGCCGGCCTTGCGCTGGGTGTAGAGGCCCCACCAGCGGAACCGGCCGCGCAGGTCCTGCGGGTCGATGGAGGCGAACCCGCCGTGGGCGTAGATGTTCTCGATCCGGGCCCGGACGTTCAGCGGGTCGTCGTCCTTCTTGATCCGCTCGTTGGGGTTGAGCGGCTCACGGTGCCCGAGGGCCCACTGTCCTTCGCCACGGGGACGACGGGGGGCACGGGTGACGGGGCCGGCGGTGGGCGTCGGGTTCCCGGGGCGGGCCGGGGTGCTGCTGACCGCCATCGCGGCGTCCTCCGTTGTCTCTGCGGTGCCTCGTGGGAGCGCGGGCGCGGCGGCTGGGCCCTGGGAGGGCCGAGGACAACGGTGTCGGAACGGCCGGCGCGGAATGCGCGCCCGAGACGGATGGGTCGGGCGTCGTCAGTAGGCCGGACAGAGCGCGCTGCGTACGCGACCGTAGTCGACGTGGCGGCGGGCCACGAAGCGGCGGACGACAGCGGCGGTCATGCCGCTATGTTCCCACACCCACCGGAGACCGGCCAATGACTAGGTGCGACATCCCACATCACGGGCCGCAGCCCCGCCGTGACCGTCGCCACCGGGTATGGAATCCTCGATCGATGGGCGCAATGTCCGTAAAGAGGTATTCAGCGGGATTGTCGCGGGCACTGGTCTGGCTGGTCCCGCTGCTGGCCACCCTGCTCGTCGGCGGCTACGGGACCGGCCGGGCACAGCTCTGGCGCGACGAGCTGGCCACCTGGAGCGCGGCCACCCGACCGGTCGGGGACCTGCTCCGGCTCACCCGCACCATCGACGCGGCGAGCGGCCCGTACTACCTGTCGGTGCACGCCTGGACGGAGCTGGCCGGCGACTCCGAGGTGGCGCTGCGGCTGCCCTCGGTGCTGGCCATGGCGGCGGCGGCCGGCCTCACCGCCGTACTCGGTCGACGGTTGTTCGGGTCGGCTGCCGGCCTGCTCGCCGGCCTGCTCTTCGCGGTCCTCCCGGGCACCTCCCGGTACGCGCAGGAGGCCCGGCCGTACGCGCTGGCGACCCTCCTCGCCGTGCTGGCCACCGTGCTGCTGGTCCGCGCGCTGGACCGCCCCGGCCGGTGGCGCTGGTCCGGCTACGCGGCGGCGGTGGTCGGGCTCGGCCTGGCGCACCTGCTCGCCCTGGGCCTGGTGGCCGCGCACGCCGTGGCGGTGCTGGCCGGCCGACCAGCGGCCGGCCCCGCCCGCCCGGGCTTGGCAGCCGACCCCGACCATCCGGACGGGACAGCCGGCCCCGCCCGCCCGGGCTTGACAGCCGACCCCGACCACCCGGACGGGACAGCCGGGCCCGGTGGGCGGTGGCGGGACCGCCGGTCCGCCGGCTGGGCGGTGGCCGTGCTGGTCGCCGCGCTGCTGCTGGTGCCGCTGCTGGTCACCGCGGCGGGGCAGCGGTCACGCCAACTCGACTGGATCACCCCGGCCCGGCCGGCGGACCTGGCGGCCCTGCCGGGTGCCCTGGCACAGAGCGGTGTGGTCGGCGGGGTGCTGGTCGGGCTCGCCGCGCTCGGGGCGGCCCGGGCGGGACGGCGCGCTCTGCTGCCCGGAGCCTGTGCGCTGCTGCCGGTGCTGCTGCTCTTCGCCGCCGCGCTGGCCGTCCCGCTGTGGGTGCCGCGGTACCTGTTCTTCACGGTGCCGTTCGGCTGCCTGCTCGCCGGTGCCGCCCTGGCCGGGCCACCGGGGCCGGTGCCGACGGGATGGCGGCCGACGGGATGGCGGCCGACGATCGGCGCGGGACTGGCGGTGGTGGCGCTGACCGGGCTGCTCGGCCTGCCCGACCAGGCCGCGGTGCGGCACGGTCACGGCTGGCCGCGCAGCGCCACCGTCGACTACCGGGGGGCGGCGGCGGTGATCGCCGCCGGACAGCGGCCCGGCGACGCGGTGGTCTACGCCCCCCGCGACGGCTGGTTCTTCCTCGACCTCGGAATCGACTACCACCTGGCCCGGATGACCGGTGACCCGGCCGGCGGGGTCCACCCCCGGGACGTGCTGGTCACCGAGGGACGACGGGAGCGGGCCGACCTGTGGGTCGGCGAGTGCGCCCGGCCCGCCGGGTGCCTGGCCGGCGTCGACCGGGTCTGGCTGGTGGTCGCCGGGCGGCGCGACGACCCGCTCGCCGCGGTGCCCGGGGCCACGGGCGGGGCGCTGCGGGCCGGCTTCAGTGTCGACGAGGTCCGGCCCCGGCCGGGGGTGACCGTGGCGCTGCTCGTCCGCAGGGGCTGAGCGGCACGGTCACCGGTCAGGCCGGCTTGCGCTCCAGCAGGACCACCCGCACCCGGTCGAACCGCTCGACGTGCCGGATCAGGAAACGCTGCCGCAGCAGCGCCTCCCGGGCCGGCGGCAGCCCGGCCAGCGGGTCGTCGAGGTGCCCGGTCTCCACCAGCCAGATCCGCCCGGTGTCACCGAGGCAGGGCAGCGGTTCCCGGCACTCGCGGGCGGTCAGCCAACCGGTCTGCCGGGCCGGTACGGCCACGAAGACGTCCCGGGGGCGTACCTGGTCGCGCAGGCCGTAGTCGGTGGCCTTGCGGGCCACGTCGCTGGAACCGCCGAACCCGTCGTTGTACGCGACCCCGTCGCCCGGCTTGACCTGTCTACCCAGGTAGCGCACCGCGTCGAGGTAGCGGGGCTGCCCGTCGGCCTCGTTGGACCGCACCCGCTCCTGGGCCGGCAGGGTCTGCCAGACCAGCACCGGCAGCAGCACCAGCGCCCCGGCCAGCCAGGCCGCCGGCACCCGCCCCCGGGTCGCCAGCCGGGCGGTGCGGCAGACCGCGAACGCGGCGAGCAGCGCCCACGCCGGGGTGGTGAACAGGAAGTACCGGGCCAGGAAGAGGTGCGCCACGCTGGAGGTCAGGTAGCCCGCGACCGGGGGCAGCACGGCCCAGACCAGCAGCATCAGCACCGTGGCCCGCCAGCGTGGGCCGGCCACCGCCACCGCGAGCACGGCGAGCGCCGCGACCAGCGCCAACGCGGCCGTCGTGCCGGTCAGGTTCGCCAGGAAGCGGAGCACGGCGTCGGCGTCGTTCTCCACCCAGGAGATCTGCCCGGACTGCCGGCTGCCGAGGATCAGCATCGGCAGGACGAACAGCCCGGCGACGGCGGTGGACGCCGCCCACCGCCAGCGCGGTTCCTCGCCGGGCACCGACCGCCACAGGTGGAACAGGTGCGCGACCACCACCAGCAACGCGACGAAGTGCAGCCAGCCGACCAGCACCAGCAGCACGCCGTACGCCCACCAGCGGCCCCGGGTCGGCCGGTCCACCGCGCGCAGGAAGTACCAGGTGGCCGCCACCGCCGCCAGCGTGACCAGGGCGTACGAGCGGGCCTCCTGGGCGTACCGGGAGACGGTGGGCAGCAGGGCGAAGACCAGCCCGGCCAGCACCCCGACCGGGGTGTCGAAGAGCCGCCGCCCGATCAGGGCGACCAGTCCGGCGGTGAGCCCGACCGCGAGCACCGAGGGCAGCCGCAGGGCGGTCGCCGAGTCCCCGGTCACCGTGGTCAACGCCGACATGACCAGGTAGTAGCCGGCGTGCACCAGGTCGATGTTGCCGACCAGCATCCGGAACTGCTCGACCGACAGCGACGTGACGTGCCAGGTGACCAGTTCGTCGTTCCACAGGTCCCGGGCGTCCAGCCGCCACCAGCCGAGGCCGAGCGCGACGACGGTCGGCAGCAGCGCCCACCAGCCGCCCCGGCCGCCGGTCCGCACCGGTGCCGCCCGGCCGGTGACCTCCGCCGGGTCGGCCCGCCCGGTCCACCGGATCGTCGGTGCGGTCACTTCGCGGTCCGGACGTCGAAGCCGAAGGTGTCCTTCGCGGCGGACCGGCGGAACGCGCGCAGCGCGGCGTCGTCCCGGTCGATGTTCCACTTCCCGGAGCCGTTGATGTTGAAGTAGGCCACCCCGATGATGTCCCGACGCCGGGCCACGTTGGTGAGCAGGTCGGTGATCTGGGCCGGTCGCCGGCTGCTCGGTTCGGCTCCGGTCTCCACGATCAGCAGCGGACGCCGGGTGAAGGTGCGGATCTGGGTGATCGTCGGGACGAAGAGGTCCTGGAACGTCTTGGGCCCCCGGTTGGTGTAGTAGCCGTCCATGCCCACCCAGTCGACGTAGGCGTCCCCGGGGTAGAGCGCCCTGATGCTGACCTTGCGCAGGTAGTTGACGACGTTCGGGGTCCAGGTCCAGATCACGTTGGTGGCGCCCTGCTGGGTGAAGATGTCGTGCAGGTGCCGCCAGGCGGCGACGTACTCGGCGGCCCTGGTCTGCTTCGTCCCCCAGGAGTACCAGTGCCCGTTCATCTCGTGGGCGAAGGTGAGGGCGATCGGCAGGTTGAGGGTGCGCACGGCGGTGGCGAACTCCTTGACGTACGCGTCGTGCTTGCCGGCGGCGATGTCCCGCAGCGGCACGTCGTACGGCTCCCAGCGGATCACCGCCAGCGCGCCGTAGTGGTGCAGCTCGCGGACCTCGCTGGCGGCGAACCTGTCGTCGAAGCTCTCGAAGATCGCCACCAGGTTCGGGGTCTTGCCGGTCTCCGCGGCGAACGCGCGGACCCGCGCCATCTCCGCGCCGCCGGCCACGGTGACGCCGAGGTACTTGCCCTTCGGCGACTTCAGCGCGGTGACGTCGTACGCCGGGACCTGTTCCTCGGCGGCGGCCCCGCCCGGTCCGCCGACCGCCCCGGCGACGGTGATGTCGATCCGGCGCAGCACGGCGAACTCGGTGAAGGCCAACGCGAGCACCAGCAGGAAGGTGACCAGGTACTTCGTCCTCACCGCACGACCTCGACGTCGCGTGCCGGGTCGACCAGCAGCGCCTGCCCGACGACGGCCAGGTAGAACACGGCGCTGAGCAGGGCCGGCACGAAGATCCAGGGTTCCGGTTCGACGAGCATCCGCCACCCGGCGACGCCGGCCCAGACCAGCCCGGTGCCGGCGGTCCAGATCCTCATGCCGGTCCACAGCCGGCGGGTCTTGCTCTTCTTGGCGGTGCCGCCGGTGGGCTGCCAGCCCATCCGCCGGCCCCGGACGATGTCGATGATGGCGAAGGCGTGCGCCCAGCCGTAGATCATCTTGACCGTCCAGCTCTCCAGGCCGTAGCGGCTGCGGTGCCAGAGCGGGAAGACGATCAGGTTGTAGACCACGCTGGGCAGGATCAGCAGGTAGTTGGCCAGCGCGATCCGGTGCGCGAACGCGGTCAGCATCAGCACCGGGATGACCGGCGCGACGAAGGTGAACAGCCCGGTGTGCAGGTAGTAGCAGAAGCCGGAGAGGTAGCTCAGCCGGGCCCGCAGGCGCAGTTTCGTCGACCAGAACTTCCTCGACCCGAGCAGGCTCATCGAGCCGGCGCACCAGCGGTACTGCTGGGTGAAGAACGAGTCCACGTCCGACGGGCAGAGCCCGGCGGCCAGCACGACCGGGATGTAGCGCAGATTCCACCCCTTCATCCGCAGGTCGAAGCCGGTGTGCACGTCCTCGGAATGCTCGATGAGGGTGGACCCGCCGATGGAGAAGAGCGCGTCACGGCGGTAGACGGCGCAACTGCCCACGCAGATCGCCGAGTCGTGGGCCTGCCGGGACACCTGCACCGACCGGTAGAACAGCTCCTGCACCGCGCCGGCCCCCCGCTCCACCCAGGTCTGCCCCAGGTGCACCCGGAAGTACTGCGGCGACTGCACGATGCCCGCCCGGGGCTCGGCGTCGAACCAGGGCAGCATCTGGTCGAGCATGTCCCTGCGGGGGACGAAGTCGGCGTCGAGGACCAGGATGAAGTCGCTCATGGTGCGCTCGAAGGCGTACCGCATGTTGCCGGCCTTCTTGAACCAGCCCCGGTTGGGTCGCCGCTGGTAGACGAAGCCGAAGGCGAGCGCCATCCGTTCCATCGCCTCGTTCGGCGAGTCGTCGAGCACGTAGACGGTGACCGCGCCCCGGTAGTGGCCGGCCATCGCCCGGACGTGCTCCCAGGTGTTGCGCAGCACGTGCGGGGGCTCACCGCAGACCGGCAGGAAGACGTCGACGCTCGGGTAGCGGGCCGGTCGCCAGGTGCGGACCAGCTCCTGGTGGCGGGCCAGGTCGAAGCCCGGGGTGAACAGGTTGACCGCCAGCGAGACGAGGTAGTAGGCGATCGTGAAGAACAGCAGCGGGGCGAGCAGCCAGAGCCACGGGGTCAGCCGGACGAAGAGCAGTTGGCTGGTGATCAGGCAACCGAAGCTGACCAGCGACGGCACCACCAGCGCGGCCAGCCGCCGCTTGCGGTAGGAGACCAGCTCGGCGTCCGTCGGCGGCAGCGGCACCGGGGCGTACGCGGGCCGGTGCGCGGCGTCGGAGGGCCTGCGTGGGGTCCACTTCGAGACCTGACGCGGAACCCGGAACTCCGCGGTCGGCGACAGCACCGCGGCCGGATCGACCGCAGGCGGTGAGGTCATCGCTTCGTCTCCCCCGTTCGCCGGCCGCACGCACTCCCCCGACAGGGCGAGCGGGATGTCGCCGGACGCGTCCAGGGAAGCCGGGCACGGTGAACTGGCCGTGTCTGCTTGGTGGTGAAGCTAGAAAACTATTCAGTCGGCCGCAAGGTGTCAATGCCCGCGAATCGCCTGAAAGGCGTATCGGATCGCAGATCGCACGTCAATCCACTCATCTTCATCCCGGCGTCACCGGCGGGCCACCGTACCGTCGGACGGCCCGGTTCAGGTCTTGGCCAGCGGGAGCACCAGCGCCGCCTCGGTGCCGCCGGTCGGGCCGGGACGCAGCTCGATGCTGCCGCGCAGTTCCCCGGTGACCAGCGCCCGGACGATCTGGAGGCCGAGCCGCCCGCCCCGGTCGGCGTCGAACTCGGCCGGCAACCCGCGCCCGTTGTCGGTCACCGAGACGTGCAGCTGCTTACGGTGCCGGTGGGCCGAGACGACCACCTCCGGCCGGACGTCCGGCTCCGGCGCCTCGCCGCCCTCCTCGACCGGCGGGAACCCGTGCTCGACCGCGTTGAGCAGCAATTCGTTGAGCACCATCACCAGCGAGGTGGCGATCTCGGCGGGCAGCACCCCGAAACTGCCGGTCCGGCGCATCCCGACGCTCACCTCGGTCGCGGCCACCTCGGTCGCCGCGCTCGCCACCCGGTCGACGATCCCGTCGAACTCGACCGCCTCGTCGCTGGACATGGAGAGCGTCTCGTGCACCAGGGCGATGGAGGCGACCCGGCGTACCGACTCCTCCAGGGCGACCCGGGCCTCCGGCATCGACACCCGGCGGGCCTGGAGGCGCAGCAGCGCGGCGACGGTCTGGAGGTTGTTCTTCACCCGGTGGTGGATCTCCCGGATGGTGGCGTCCTTGGTGATCAGTGCCCGGTCCCGGCGGCGTACCTCGGTGATGTCGCGGACCAGGACCAGCGCGCCGATCGGCACCCCGGCGGGCATCAGCGGCAGGGCGCGGGTGAGCATGGTGGCCCCCCGGGCGTCGATCTCCCGGCGGGGCGGACCCTCGCCGCGTAGCGCGGCGAGGATGCCGTTGGCCGCCTCGGTGCCGTCCAACGGGTCGCTGGCCAGCCGGCGGTGCAGCTTGGCCAGATCCTCGCCCACCAGATGGGAGGCGTAGCCCAACCGGCGGTACGCCGACTGCGCGTTCGGACTGGCGTAGGTGACCTTGCCGCCCGCGTCGAGGCGGACCAGCCCGTCGCCGACCCGGGGCGCCGAGGTGGTCTCGCCCGGGTGCCGGGGCGGCGGGAAGGTGCCGTCGGCGATCATCTGGGCCAGGTCGTCGGCGGTGGTCAGGTAGTTCAGCTCCAACTGGCTGGGGGTGCGGGCGGTGGACAGGTTGGTGTCCCGGCCGACCACCGCGATCACCTCGCCGGCCTCCCCCTCGGCGGTGCGCAGCCGCACCGGGATCGCCTCGTGCCGGGCCGGCACGTCGCCGTACCAGACCGGGTCGCCCTCCCGCCAGATCCGGCCCTGCCGGTACGCCACCTCCAGGTGGGCCACCTCCGGCCCGCCCACGATCCGTCCCACCTGGTCGTCCAGGTAGGCCGTCGGCGCGGTCGTCGGGCGGACCTGGGCGACGCAGAGGAACGTGCCGTCGTCGTCCACCGGCACCCACAGCAGCAGGTCGGCGAAGGACAGGTCGGACAGCAACTGCCAGTCACCGGCGATCCGGTGCAGGTGGTCGATGTCGGCCGGGCGGAGCTTCGTGTGCTCCTCGGCGAGGTCGCGCAGCGTGGACACGGACACAGCGTGCCACGGCCGCCGGTGTCCCGTCCCGCTGGCCGACCCGTCACATCGTCGCGGTGACCTTCTTCAGGCCGCGCGGGGCGTCCGGGTCCTCGCCCCGGGCCAGCGCCAGGGCCAGCGCGAGGCGCTGCAACGGCAGGATGTCCAGCAGCGGGGCGTACCGCTCGTCGACCTCGGGCACCGCCATCCGGGTGGCCCCCTCGACCTCGGCTGAGCCGACCACCACCACGTCGGCCCGCCGCTCGCCGAGCCGGGGCAGCACCTCGCCCATGGACCGGCCACCGGGGCCGGAGCCGACCACGGCCAGCACCGGGACGTCCGGGTCGGTCATCGCCAGCGGACCGTGCAGCAGGTCGGCCCCGGAGAAGGCCAGCGCCGGCAGGTAGGACGTCTCCATCAGCTTCAGCGCCGCCTCCCGGGCGGTCGGGTACGCGTACCCCCGGCCGGTGGTGACGAGCTGGCCGGCGAACCGGTAGCGCGGGGCGAGCTGGGTCGGGGTGGGGTCGGCGAGGGTCCGCTCGGCCAGCTCGGGCAGGCGCTCCAGGGCGGCCCGCTGGTCGGCCGGCAGCACGCCGTCGCCGGCCCGGATCCCCTCCACCAGCAGCAGCAGGGCGAGCAGCTCGGCGGTGTACGTCTTGGTCGCGGCGACCGCCCGCTCGTGCCCGGCGGCGATGTCCACGCTCAGCTCGGCGGCCCGCGCCAGCGGCGAGTCGGGGGCGTTGGTGACCGCCAGGGTGAGCGCGCCGGCGTCACGGGCGGTACGCAGCACCTCGGTGAGGTCGGGTGAGCCACCGCTCTGGCTCACCCCGACCACCAGCGCCCCGGACAGGTCGGGGCGGGCACCGTAGACGGTGACCGCGCTGGGCGAGGCGAGGCCGGCGGGCAGCCCGAGCCGGATCTCGGTGAGGTAGGCCCCGTAGAGGGCGGCGTGGTCAGAGGTGCCCCGGGCAGTGAACACCACGTGCCGGGGGCGGCGTCGTGCGACGGCCGCCGCGACCCGGGCGATCTCCCCGGCGGGCCCGGCGGAGAGCAGCCGGGCGTAACCGGCGGGCTGCTCGTCGATGTCGGCGGCCATCCCGGCCCCTGGCTGTGTCACGGGGACTCCTCTCACTGCGCGATAGACGCGCGTTTCATGTTCATTCTTGCACTATTCAGTCGCCCTCACCACTGATGTGAGCAGTAATGCGCAGAAGATCCACACATGTTGCCGGCATCCCCTACGCTTGCCCAGCCCTGGCAACCCCTGCGAGACGAAAGGCCGACGTGTCGGAGGAGCCGCCCGCGCTGACCGCGGCAGAGGAACTCGCCCTCGCCCGGCTCGCCCTCGACGAGGGCGACCTGACCCACGCCGCCGACCACCTCGCCGCCGCGCTGGTGCTGGCACCGACCCTGCCCGACACGCACGAGACGCTCACCCGGATCGCCGCCGCCTCCGGCGGGGGCCTCGACCTCTTCCCGCTCGGCCAGCGCGCACACATCGGGGCCGTCGTCGCCCGCGCCCACCTGCTCGCCGCCGCCGGCCGCCCGGCGGAAGGGCTGGACCTGCTGGTCGCCGCCACCGGCCACGCGCCCGGCGTCGACTGGGCCGCAGTGCCCTGGGTGACCGATCCCGACCTCGCCGGACGACTCGACCCGGAGCGGTGCGCCCGGATCCTGATGCAGGTCTGCGCCGCCGCGCCGGACCCGGTGCCCCGGATCGGGCGGGCGCCCCTCCAGCCCTACCTCACCCTTGCCCGGCACGCGGTCGCCGCGTACCCCCGGCACGCCCTGCTGCTCGGCGCGGCGTCCGCGCTGGCCCGGCGGCTCGGCGAGGTCACCCTGGCGGTCACCTGGGCCAGCCGGGGGGTACGCCTCGCGCCGTCCAAGCTCGGCGAGGTGTGGCTCGGGTACGCGTACCGCAGCGCCGGCCGGACCCGGGAGGCCCTGGCCGCGCTGGAGCGGGCCGTCGGGCACGACCCCGACGACCTCGCCGTCTACGCGGACATCGCCGGCACCCTGGCCGACCACGGCCGGCTCGACCAGGCCCTCGGCTGGATCGACCGGGCGCTGGCCCGCGACCCGACCTTCGACTGCGCGGTGCACACCGCGCACCGGCTGCGTTTCCTGCGCGACGGCGACGTCGGCCACCTGGTCGCCCTGGCCGACTTCACCCGGGACCACCCCGACGACAGCCACGAGCACACCGACCTCGCCGAGTCCTGCCGGAGCCGGCCCTGGCTGGGGCAGGTCACCCCGGCCACCGGCGCGATGGTCGACGCGCTGCGCCGGGCGCTCGCCGCCGACGGCCTCCCCGACGCGGCGGTGCACCTCGACAGCCTGGAGCCGCCGAGCGCGATGCGTACCGTCACCGCCGCCGTGCCCGGCCTCTACGTCGAGGTGACCGGGGTCGCCGACCCGGATCCGCGGGAGCCGCGCCGGGCCACCGAGTGCCGGCTCTGGCGCTACGACGGCACCACCGCCGCGCCGACCCTGCCGACCCCGTCGACCGCCGCCGCCGACCGGGTACGCCAGCTCGCCCACCCGGCGTGGCCGCACCCGCCGGCCGCGTACGACGCGGCGGTCGGCCTCGCCACCCTGGACCTGGCCGACCTGCTGGGCCTGCTGGTACACCCGCCCGAGCCGCCGCCCACCGCGCTGGGCCGGGTGCTCACCGGCCAGGATCCGTCGCTCTGGGTCCGCTGCGCGCAGGTCTGGGCCTGCCTCGGGCTGCTGCACCACCGCACCGACGAGGAGTGGGCCACCTCGACCCGCCGCCGGGTGCTGGTGGAACTGATCTGGGGCGTCGAGGACTGGATCACCGAAGCGGCGCTGTTCGCGCTGGTCACCGCCGCCTGGGTGGATCCGGCGGTACGCGCCGACGTGGCCGGGCTGGTGGCCGAGCGCCTCGCCGACGTGGCGGCCGTCGCGCAGGACCGGCCGGTGCCGATCGCCGTCTCCCTGGCCCACCTGGCGCTGGCCACCCCGGCCGTGGACCCGACCACCACCGCGCTGGCCCACCGGCTGCTCGTCGCCCCGGCCCGGGCCGGCCGGCCCGGTCGGCTGGGCCGCGCCTGGCGGCGGCTCACCACCGTGCTGCGTCGTCGCCGTCGACGACCGGTCCGACCCGGGTGAGCCGGCGGCGGGACGGACGCCCCTGACGACGCGACGGTGCGGTCGGCCCGCGCCCGGGGCCGTGCGGCGGCCGTGCCGGTCCGCCCCGGGCGGCACGGCGACGCGGGTCCGTGCCCGGGGTCGCCCGGCGACGCGGCCGGCCCGCGCCCCGGGTGGGGGCGGACCGGCCGCGCCGGACGACTCAGGAGACCGGTGCCCTGCTGAGGGCGACCTCGGCCTGCTCCTCGCCGGTGGCCTGCGTCGACGGGACGTCGTTCGCCGTGCGCAGCGGGATCTCCCGGATGAACCAGGCGAGCACCGGCACCGCGACCGTGATGACCATCGCCCAGAAGAAGACGTGCGCGATGGCGTCGGAGAGACCGCCGAGCACCGCCTCACGCGCCTGCGCCGGGAGTTCCCCGAGCTTCTCCAGGTCCAGTCCCCGGCCCTCACCGGTGCCGCCGTCGAAGGCGCCGCCGGCGGACGAGCCGGCGAGCCGGTTGGCGAAGATCGCGCCGAACAGCGAGATGCCGAACGAGCCACCGATGGACCGGAAGAAGGTGGCCGCGCCGCTGGCCGCGCCGAGGTCCCGCTGCTCGACACTGTTCTGCGCGATCAGCATCGAGGTCTGCATCAGGAAGCCCATGCCGGCACCGAGGACCAGCATGTACAGCGACGACTCGAGCTTGCCGGTGTCGACCTCCAGCCGGGACAGCAGCGCCATGCCGACCGCCATCAGCACGCCCCCGGCGATCGGGAACACCCGGTAGCGACCGGTCTTCGTGATGGCCCTACCGACCACCAGGGAGACCACCAGCATTCCGAACATCAGGGGGAGCAGGAGCAGGCCGCTGTTGGTGGCCGAGGCGCCCTGCACGGTCTGCTGGTAGAGCGGCAGGAAGTTCATCGCGCCGAACATCGCGAAGCCGAGCAGGAAGGCGATCGCCGAGATCAGCGTGAAGTTGCGGCTGGCGAACAGGCCCAGCGGCAGGATCGGTTCGACGACCCGCCGCTCGACCAGACCGAAGACGAACAGGCTGACCAGCGCCAGCGCGGCGAGCCCGAGGATCTGCGGGGAGGTCCAGTCGTACTCGTTGCCGCCCCACGTGGTGACCAGCACGATCGCGGTGATGCCGACGGAGAGCAACGCCGCGCCCAGCCAGTCGATCTTGTGCTCGGTCCGGTACTTCGGCAGGTGCATGGTGGTGGCCAGGATCAGCAGCGCGAGGCCGCCGAGCGGCAGGTTGACGTAGAACGCCCAGCGCCAGGAGAGGTGGTCGGTGATGAAGCCGCCGACCAGCGGGCCGGCGACCATGGCGACCGCCATGATCCCGGCGATCATGCCCTGGTACCGGCCCCGCTCCCGGGGTGGCACCAGGTCGCCGATGATCGCCATCACGCCGACCATCAGGCCACCCGCGCCGAGACCCTGGAGCGCGCGGAACGCGATCAGCTCGACCATCCCGTTGTCGGTGCCGCCCAGCAGCTCCGAACCGGACATCCCGCAGAGCGCCGACCCGATCAGGAAGATGACCACCGAGGTCAGGAAGACCGCCTTGCGGCCGTACAGGTCGCCCAGCTTGCCCCAGATCGGGGTGGAGACGGTGGTGCCCAGCACGTACGCGGTGACCACCCAGGTGAAGTGGTTGACGCCGCCGAACTCGCTGACGATCCGCGGGAGCGCCGTGCTGACGATCATGTTGTCGAGCATCGCGAGCATCATCGCGATCATCAGACCGAACAGCACCACCCTGATGTTGGGTTTCGCCGTCGCCTGGGTTTCCTGAGTCATGGGTAAGCTCCCCCGGAGATCTGTCGCACTTACTTGCCGCCCGGCTAGTCACCTTACTAGCCGCACGGTAAGTTGGGTGGCAGTGACCCGTCAAGTGAGTTGGGTGGTGCAGGTGAGTCAGGGCACAGGCGGCACACGGGAGCGCATCCAGGCCGTCGCACTGGAGCTCTTCACCGAGCAGGGCTACGAGAAGACCTCGCTGCGGGAGATCGCCGAACGGCTCGGCGTGACCAAGGCCGCCCTCTACTACCACTTCAAGAGCAAAGAGGAGATCGTCAACAGCTACGTCGAGGACCGGCTGCACCGGATGGACGAGCTGATCGACTGGGCGCACGGGCAACCGGCCACCCGGGCCACCCGACGCGCCCTGGTCAGCCAGTACGCCGACACGATGTTCGCCGCCGGGCAGCCCCCGGTGATGCGCTTCTTCGAGCAGAACCAGACGGTGCTCAAGAGCCTCACCGCCGGCCAGCAGATGCGGGAACGGATGTACCGGCTCGCCGACGCCATCTGCCTCGGCGACGACTCGCCCCGGGCCCAGATCCGGGCGGCCCTGCTCCTGTTCGCCGTGCACAGCAGCTGGTTCGCCGTCCGGAACCCGGACATCAGCGACGACGAACGCAAGGCGATCGCCCTGGAGGTAGCCGACGAGCTGCTGGCCGGCTTCGACGACTAGACCGGCACCGGGCCGCCGCGTCCCGGCGTAGCACCCCTGCCGGGCCGACGCGCCCGGCGTAGCACCCCTGCCGGGCCGACGCGCCCGGCGTACGACCCGTGCCGGTCAGGCCGGCCCTTAGGGTAGCTCGTAGCGCAGGGCGAGCAGGTCGACGCCCGGCAACGGCGACCAGTCCCGCGCCGGGGTACGGACGAAGCCGAGCCCCGCGTACAACCGGTGGGCGGCCTCGGCGAGCCCGCTGCGCACACAGATGACCACCGCGGAACAGCCCTGTGCGGCGGCCCGGGACAGGCAGGCCCGGACCAGCGCCACGCCCGCCCCCCGCCCCTGGGCGGCCGGATCCACCGCCAGCATCCGGAACTCCGCCTCGCCCGGCCCGGACAACTCCGCGTACGGGCTGCCGGGCAGCACGAAGGTGACCGAGCCGAGCACCGCCCCGGTCGTCGGGTCGACGGCGACCAGGACCTCACCCTCCGCCGCCCGGGTGGCCACGTCGGCCAGCGTCACCTCGTAGCCGTTCTCGCCCTTGAGCTGGCCGTCGGCCTCGTACGCGGCGACGGTCAGCCGGGCCACCGCCGCGAACTCGGCCGGCGTCGCCCGCCGGACCGGCAGCCCGGCCGGCCGGTCCCCGGTGATCAACCGATCACCGCGATCAGGTCACCGTCCTGCACCACGTCGCCCTCGTTGACCGCGAGCTGCTCGACCACGCCGTCGGACTCGGCGAGGACCGGGATCTCCATCTTCATCGACTCCAGGATCACCAACGTGTCCCCCTCCGACACGCTGTCCCCGGTCGACGCCACGACCTTCCACACGTTGGCCACCATCTCGGCGCGGATCTCCTCGGCCATCACGGCCCTCCCTCTTCACCGGGTGTGTCTGCGTCGGTATCCAATCACGTGCCGGCCCTGCACGGGCAGGGAGCGCGACAGCGGAGTGCGGCCCCGGGCGCGGTGAGCGCGGCACCGGATCCACCGGTGTCCGCGCACCGACCGGGGTACCGTCGCCGCCCCGGCGCGGTGGCAGGGGCCGGTCGCACTAGCATCATCGGGTCGGACCCCGACGCCGGGTGGACCGGCGGCGGCACCGGTGCCGAGGGTCGCCGCGGCAGGGGTCGGACCCATCACGAGGAGGTCAACATGGCGAAGAAGGCCCGCAAGAAGAAGGCCCGCAAGAAGAGCAGCGCGAACCACGGCAAGCGTCCCAACTCCTGAGTCTACCGACGGACGTCCGTCGCGACACCAGGTCCGGCCCGGAGCCGGACAGGCCGGTGGCCCGGGTCGGACCGACCCGGGCCACCGTCGTCGTACGCCCTACTCGGCGAGTTCGCGTGACTCGCTGGCCTCGAAGACCACCAGCTCGGTGAGGCGCACCCGCAACCGCTCCCGCAACTGGTCGGGGGCGGTCTCGTTGCCGCAGCACCGCGCCACCAACGCCCGTACCTCCTGCTCGATGCCGTACTCACGCAGGCACGGCCCGCACTCGTCCAGGTGGTAACGGATCAGCGAGCGACGCTCCTCGGCGCACTCCAGGTCCAGGTAGAGGTAGACCTCGGCGAGCACTTCCCGGCAGTCCGTCTCGTGCGGCTTCCCACAGCTCACGTCACACCTCCCGGCTGGCAGCGGCGGTGGAGCCCTTCGCGGGCTGGGCGGCGCTGAACCCCCGCTCGGCGGCGTACCGCTCGAGCAGCTTGCGCAGATTACGACGCCCGCGGTGCAGCCGGGACATCACGGTGCCGATCGGCGTGCCCATGATGTCGGCGACCTCCTTGTACGAGAAACCCTCGACGTCGGTGAGGTAGACCGCGAGGCGGAACTCCTCCGGCAGCTGCTGGAGCGCGTCCTTGACGTCGCTGTCCGGCAGCCGGTCCAGCGCCTCGGTCTCCGCCGACCGCAACCCGCTGGAGGTGTGCGACTCGGCCTCGGCGAGCTGCCAGTCGGTGATCTCCTCGGTGGGCGCCTGGATGGGCTGGCGCTGCCGCTTGCGGTAGGAGTTGATGTAGGTGTTGGTCAGGATCCGGTAGAGCCAGGCCTTCAGGTTGGTGCCCTGCTCGAACTGGTGGAAGGCGGCGTACGCCTTCAGGTACGTCTCCTGGACCAGGTCCTCGGCGTCGGCCGGGTTCCGCGTCATCCGCAGCCCGGCAGCGTAGAGCTGATCGACGAAGGGCATTGCGTCCCGCTCGAAGCGGGCCCTGCGCTCGTCCGTCTTCTCGGTGGTCAACCGCACATCCCCTCGCGTCGGATGCTGTCCCGCCGAGGATACGCGGACGAACCGGTCCGCAGCTTCGGTTCCGCCGGGTGTGCCGGTGCTCACCGCCGCGGCGCCGTCCCCCACCGCCGGCCAGTCCGGACCGTCCAGCAGCCGCCTGAGCCGCCGCGCGCCCCGCTCGTCACGCTCCCGGCTCCGTGTCTCGGTCGGCACCGGTCACACCCCCCTCGCCAGATTTCTCGTCCGGGAGTCGTAACGCCCGCCCGTGGGCCGGACATTCCACCGGCCCCCGCTCCTGGTCCCGGCCCGCCCGGTCGGCTACCGGAGGGCTGGGACCAGGAAGGGCCTGGGAGGGACGGTCCCGACCACCCGAACCGGAAGGCCGACACCACCGGATGCAACGACGGCTCCGCCGGGGCGGAAACGGGTGGCCGGCCCGCCGACCGTCCCCTCGCCCGGCCCCGGCCGCGCTGCGGCGGACCTTCGGCGCAGCGCCGGTCGGCCGCCCAACCGCCCGCGGGCGGAGCGGTTCGCGCAGGGCTCGGAACCGGTCACCGCGCCCACCGCCGGGTCCGCAGCCAGGCGAGCACCGCGCCGGCCACCCCGGGCGGGTCCTGGCGCAGGTCGTGACGTTCACCACGGCGCACCACCACCTCGACCGGGACACCGGCGGCGGGTACCCCGAACGGATCCCGGTCGCCGTTGACGACCAGCGTCGGCAGCCCGGTGGCCAGTTCGTCGGCCCGGGACCGCTCCGGGCGGCCGGGCGGGTGCAGCGGGAAGGCCAGCGCGACCACTCCGACCGCGCCCACCGTGCGCGCCGTCCGGCAGGCCACCCGGGCACCGCTGGACCGCCCGCCGACCAGCAGCGGCACGTCGGGATGCCGGTCGCGCAGCACGGCCAGGACCGCCGTCCACGCCTCGTCCAGGTGCCTAGCGGGGGCCGGCGCCCGGCGACCGGCCACCCGGTAGGGCTGGGTCATCCGGGCCACCACCACCCCGGCCCCGCACGCGGCGTCCCGCAGGGCCAGCAGGTCGGGCGCGTCCACCGATCCGCCCGCCCCGTGGCCGAGCACGAGCAGGGACACCGGGGTACCCGCCGGCAGGTCGGTGTCGACCCGGGCCGGGCCACGGGGGGTGTCGAACGACGCGAGGTGCGGCACCCGGTCATTCTGCGCCGTCCCCGGCGCACGGGTCAGCTCAACGGCACCGGGATGCGGCCCTACGGCACCAGCGCTCAGCTCAACGGCACCAGGGTGAGCAGGCGGTCCCGGACCGGTGGGCCGGCGGCGTCGGCGGCGTCGGGATCGGACTCGACCTCGCCGCGCCAGGCGACCAGCATCGCCCGCCGCTCGCGGGGCGTGGTGCCGCCCCACACCCCGTGGGTGTCGCCCACCTCCAGTGCCCAGGCCAGGCAGGAGCCCTGGACGTCACAGCCGCGGCACAGCTCGATCGCCGCGTCGGCCGGTTCGTTGGGTGCCGGAAAGAACGTCTCCGGATCCACGCTCTGGCAGGTTCCTCTGGTACGCCAGGCCTCGTCGGAACGGCGGTCCCGCAGTGCCCGCAGCAGTCGCGGATCCCGTCGTGCGGCGGCCACCTCGTGTGGTCGGGGCATACGCGCCCGGGTCATCGCACCCACCTCCCCCGTGGGACCGGCAAGATCGACCGGCGTCGTTCGCACTGCGCGAAGACGCTCCCAGTGCCAGCGCTGTGTTCTATCGCACTCTCGGCTACCGGGACAAGAGGTGTGCCGGAAAGATGGCGAAAGGTCCGAGCGACTTTTCATCCACAACTCGGCTAATTCGTACGCGCCAATGTCACCTATCGCGATCAGAACAGCGCGCTCTCCCCGTGGGAGCGTTCCCGGTCCACCGCCACCCGCTCGGTCAACCCGGGGCCGTCGTTACGGACGTCGCCCACCGCCCGACCGACCGGCCGGATCTCCAGCCCGGCCAGCCACCGCGGCGACGGGGGGACGAGCAACGCCGCAGGATCGTCGGCCGGCGCCAGCCAGTCCGCCCACCGGTCGGCGGGCAGCAGCAGCGGCATCCGGTCGTGCACCTCGGCCAGTTCGCCCACCGCCGCCGTGGTGAGCACGCTGAAGGTCAGCGACGACTCCCCGGCCGACCAGATGCCGGCCAACGCCAGCACCGACCCGTCGCGCGGGGTCATGAAGTACGGCTGCTTGCCGCCGGTGGGCCGGCGCACCCACTCGTACCAGCCGTCGGCCGGGACCAGGCAGCGGCGGCGGGCGAACGGCACGGCGTACGCCCGGCTGGTGGCGACCGTCTCGACCCGCGCGTTGATCATGCGGGCGGCCCCGGCGGTCGACGTCGCCCAGTGCGGCACCAGCCCCCAGCGCCCCACCGAGAGCACCCGCCCCCGGTCCGGGTCGACCCGGACCACCGGCACCGGGTCGGTCGGCGCGACGTTGTGGTCGGGCCGGAGCCCGCCGTCGGTGTCGTCCGACGCCTCGAAGACGGCGCTCAGGTCGCCGGCGCTCCGGGTCGTCGCGTACCTGCCGCACATGGCGCCCACGGTAACCCGCCGCGCCACCGGCGGCTGTCCCGACAGCCGGGAGTCGACCGACGACCGGTCCGACGACCGCGCCGGGTTGGCAGAATGTGACCGTGGGAAACCTGACCGCCACCCGTGCGCAACAGCCCTGGACCGCACCGACCGCCAGCGACCCGGTGACGGCGACGCTGCGCCTGCCCGGCTCCAAGTCGATGACCGCCCGCGCCCTGGTGCTCAGCGCGCTGGCCGGCGGCCCGTCGACGCTGCACGGGCCGCTGCGCGCCCGGGACACCGAGTTGATGGCGGGCGGGCTGCGCGCGATGGGCGCGCACGTGTCGCTCTCCGACGACGAGCGCTGGCTGGTCCGGCCGCACCGGCTGGTCGGCCCGGCCCACGTCGACGTGGGGCTCGCCGGCACGGTGATGCGGTTCGTCCCGCCGGTCGCCGGCCTCACCGAGGGCCGGGTCACCTTCGACGGCGACCCGCAGGCCCGGGTCCGGCCGCTCGGCCCGCTGATCGGCGCGCTGCGCTCGCTCGGCGTCCGGATCGACGCGCCGGCCACCGGCAGCCTGCCCCTGGTGGTGCAGGGCGGCGGCCGGGTCACCGGCGGCGAGGTGGTGATCGACGCCTCCGCCTCCAGTCAGCTCGTCTCCGGCCTGCTGCTCGCCGGGGCGCGCTTCGACCGGGGCGTGGTGGTCCGGCACGAGGGGCCGCCGGTGCCGTCCGCACCGCACCTGCGGATGACGGTGCAGATGCTGCGGGCCGCCGGGGCGGCCGTCGACGACAGCGTTCCCGACCTCTGGGTGGTCGAGCCGGGACCGCTCGCCGGCCGGAGCTGGGAGATCGAGCCCGACCTCTCCGGCGCGGTGCCGTTCTTCGCCGCCGCCCTGCTCACCGGCGGTGAGGTGACGTTGCGGGGCTGGCCGCACAGCAGTGTCCAGCCGATCGAACAGCTCCGCTCCCTGCTGCACCGGATGGGCGGCGAGGTGACCCTGACCACCACGGGGCTGACCGTCCGCGGCACCGGCACCGTGCACGGCCTGTCCGCCGACCTGTCCGACGTCAGCGAGCTGACCCCGGTGCTGACCGCACTGGCCCTGCTGGCCGACTCGCCGTCCACCTTCACCGGGGTCGGGCACATCCGGGGGCACGAGACCGACCGGCTGGCCGCCCTGGCCAGCGGCTTCACCGCCCTCGGGGCCGACCTGACCGAGACCGCCGACGGGCTGGAGATCCGGCCCCGGCCCCTGCGCGGCGGCCCCTTCCGCACCCACGCCGACCACCGGATGGCGCACGCCGCAGCGGTCGTCGGGCTCGTCGTCGGCGGCATCGAGGTGGACGACGTGGCGTGCACCTCCAAGACCATGCCGGAGTTCCCGGCACTATGGTCGGCGATGGTGACCGGCGAGAACTGACGGCGGAGGGGGCAGGTCCTGACGACCAGACGACGGGAGTACGACGAGGACGACGTACGGATCCGGCCCGGCCGTTCCTCGCGTCCGCGTACCCGGACCCGCCCCCGGCACGACGACGCGGTGGACGGGTTCGTGATCGCCGTCGACCGGGGCCGGTACACCTGCGTGCTCCCGGACACCCCGGACGACGGCGCGGTCACCGCCATGCGGGCGCGCGAGCTGGGCCGCAAGTCGGTGGTGGTCGGCGACCGGGTGAGCCTGGTCGGCGACGTCTCCGGCGCGGACGGGGCGCTGGCCCGGATCGTCCGGATCGTCGAACGGCGCTCGGTGCTGCGGCGCACCGCCGACGACGACGAGAACACCGCCGAGGGGCGGCAGGAACGGGTGGTGGTCGCCAACGCCGACCAGCTCGTGATCGTCAGCGCGCTGGCCGACCCACCGCCCCGGACCGGGTTCATCGACCGCTGCCTGGTCGCCGCGTACGACGCCGACATCGAGCCGCTGCTCTGCCTCACCAAGGCCGACCTGGCCGGTCCGGACCAGGTGGTCGGCTACTACGCCGAGCTGGAGCTGCCGTACGTGCTCATCCGGCCGGACTCCGACCTGGACGCGCTGCGCACCCTGCTCGCCGGCCGGGTGTCGGTGCTGGTCGGCCACTCCGGGGTCGGCAAGTCGACGCTGGTCAACCGGCTGGTGCCGGACGCGCTGCGGACGGTCGGCGTGGTCAGCGCGATCGGCCGGGGCCGGCACACCTCGACCAGTGCGGTGGCGCTGCGGCTGCCCCGGACCCCGGACGCCGACGGCGACCCCGGCTGGATCGTGGACACCCCCGGGGTCCGCAGCTTCGGGTTGGCCCACGTCTCGGCGGAGAGCCTGCTGCACGGCTTCCCCGATCTGGTGGAGGGGACGGTGGACTGCCCGCCGAACTGCCCGCACACCCCGGACGAGGCGGACTGCGCGCTGGACGCGTGGGTGGCCACCGGCAAGGCCGACCAGCGCCGGCTGGCCTCGTACCGTCGGCTGCTGGCCTCCCGGTCCGGCGACGGCGACCCGCGCGAGCCCGAACGCAACCCCGGCGACCCCCTCGCCGGTTCCTGACCCCGTCCCCACCCTCTCCCCCTGCCGCCCCGCTCCGCGCCGGACCGACCCCGGTGAGCAGGAGGTTCACGTCATCCACCGTGCCCCGGCGTGACCTGAACTCCTCGGTCACAGGGGCAGGGCGGCGCGGGAACCGGGTGGGGTGGGGAGGGAGGGGTGGCGGGAGGGTGGGGGTTAGGGTTTCGGGGTGACGGGGTACGCGGAGGACATCGATCTTGCTCATCGGCTGGCGGACGCTGCCGACGCCATCTCCATGGACCGGTTCCGGGCGCTGGATCTGCGGGTGACCGCCAAACCGGACCTCACCCCCGTCTCCGACGCGGACACCTCGGTGGAGCGGGCCATCCGGGCGCTGCTGGCCACCCACCGACCCGGCGACGGGCTACTCGGCGAGGAGTACGGCGAACAGCCGGCCACCGGCCCGGACGGCCGGCGCTGGGTGATCGACCCCATCGACGGCACCAAGAACTTCGTCCGGGGGGTACCGGTCTGGGCCACCCTGATCGCCCTGCTGGAGGGGGACCGGCCGGTGGTCGGCCTGGTCTCCGCCCCCGCCCTGGGCCGGCGCTGGTGGGGCGCCTCCGGGATGGGCGCGTACGCCGGCCCGGACGCCGCCTCCGGCGAGCCGATCCGGGTCTCCGGGGTCGGCAACCTCGCCGACGCCAGCTTCTGCTACTCCTCGCTGACCGGCTGGGAGGCGGCCGGCCGGCTGGACGCGGTGCTCCAGCTGATGCGGGACACCTGGCGCAGCCGCGCGTACGGCGACTTCTACGGCTACATGTTGCTGGCCGAGGGGGCACTGGACGTGATGGTGGAGCCGGAACTGTCGCTCTGGGACGTCGCCGCGCTGGTGCCGATCGTGACCGCCGCCGGGGGTACCGTGACCACCCGCGAGGGGGCTCCCGCCCCTGGTGGGACGGCATCCGGTGAGATCAGCGCGATCGCCACCAACGGGCTGCTGCACGCCGACGTCCTGTCCCGGCTGGGTCGGCCAACCGCGCGCTGAACCCACGCAACCCCTTATCCTCGCCAGGTGGTGTCCTCCGGTTGGTGCTTCCTCGCGGCGATGATCGTCGCGTACGGCTTCGCCAACATGCTCCAGTCGGTCGCCGCCGCCCGGACGACCGTGCACCACACCTTCGACCCGGGTCTGCTGCTGCGGCTGGCCGGGCACCGGACGTACCTGGTCGGGTTGCTCTGCCAGGTGGTCGGCTTCGTGCTGGCCTTCCTGGCCCGGCGGGACCTGCCGTTGTTCCTGGTCCAGGCGAGCGTGGCGGCCGGGCTGGGGGTGACCGCGCTGCTCGGGGTGGTGGTGCTCAAGTGGCGGCTGCCCGCCGCCGAGGTGGCGCTGCTGGTGCTGCTCTTCGCCGGGATCACCGCGCTGGTGCTCTCCGCCCAGCCGGCCCCCTCGAAGGGGCTCGGCACCGCCGGCCTGGTCGCCCTGGCGGCGGCCCTCGGCGGGATCGGGCTGCTCGGTTTCTTCGCGGTACGCCTGCACGGGGCACCCGGTTCGGTGGCCCTCGGCTCGCTGGCCGGGTTGGCGTTCTCCGCCGCCGCGGTGGCCGCCCGGCCGCTCGCCTCCGCCCCGTCGGCCGAGGCGTTCGTCCGCGACCCGCTGCTCTACCTGTTGATCGTCCACTCTCTGGTGGGTCAGCTCCTGCTCGGCCTGGCGATGCAGCGCGGTTCCACCACGGCGGCCGTCGCCGCGATGGACGCCGCCGGGGCGGTGCCCGCCGCGATCGTCGGGCTGCTCCTGCTCGACGACAAGATCTGGCCGGGCCGGGAGTGGCTGGCCGCCGTCGGCTTCCTGACCACCCTCGCCGCGGTGATCGGGCTCACCCGGTACGCCGCGCCGCAGCACCACCACCAGGCGGCGACCCGGCCACCGGAACGCCTCGTGGTGGGTACGGTCCCCGCACCCGACCGGCCGGCGCACCTGGCCGGCCCGCGTACCGCCGCGGCCAACCGCCAGCCGTCCTAGCGACCCACCGTCCTAGCGACCCACCGTCCTGGCGACCCACCGTCCTGGCGACCCGCAGGCCCGGGCGGACCGCTCAGACGCCGACCGGGCCGGCGGTCGTCCCCTCGACCGGTGCGTCGGTGTCGACCGGCACCGTGTCGGGCACCTCGACGGTCACCTCGGCCGGGGTCCGCCGGCCCACCACCCGCTCGTAGAGCCGTTCCAGCGCACCCGCCGTCCGTTCCCAGGTGTAACTGCACCGGACCCGGTCCACCGCCGCGTGCCCGTACGCGAACCGTCCGGCGTTGTCGGCGAGCAGCCGACGCAGCGTCATCCCGAGCGTCCGGACGTCGCCCGGCGGGACCAGCCGGCCGGTGACCTCGTCGACCACCGCGTCGGCGATCCCGCCCATGGCGTAGCCGACCACCGGCACCCCGCAGGCCATCGCCTCCAGGGACACCCGCCCGGCGGACGCGTAGTGCGGGGTGCAGGCCACCACGTCGGCGGAGCGGTACCAGGTCGCCAACTGGTCGTGCGGCACCGCGCCGACCAGGGTGACCTGGTCGCCCACCCCGGCGCGCTCGGCCAGCTCCCGTAGCCGCCGGGCCTCGGCGTGGGTGGCCAACTGGTCCGCCGGCGGTCCACCGGCGATCACCAGCTCCGCGTCGCCGACCAGCCGCATCGCCCGGATCAGGTCGTCCTGACCGTGCCCGGGGGAGAGCCCGCCGACGGAGAGGATCCGGGCCCGCTGGTCCCGGGGGGCCGCCTCGCCGTCGGGGTGGAACCGCTCGATGTCCACCCCGGTCGGCACCATCGCCACCGAGGCGCGCTGCAACCCCATCCGGGTCAGCTCGTCGACCTCGTCGCTGCACTGGGCGACGGCCATGTCCACCGCCCGGGTGAGCGCCCGTTCCAGCGGGATCCGCTCACCGGGGCCGTCGTACTCCCGGCCGAGGTGGCGGCGTTGCTCGATGCCGAGCGAGTGGAAGGTCTGCACCACCGGGATGTCCGTCTCGCGTACCGCGTGCGCGGCGGCCAGGCCACCAACCCAGTAGTGCCCGTGCACCACCTCCGGCGTCCACTCCCCGGCCCAGCGGTCGGCCAGCCAGCGACCGAACGCGGAGACGTACGGGACCAGTTCGGCGGTGGCGGTGGGCCGGTCCGGTCCGACGGGCACCCGTTCCACCCGGTAGCCGTCGATCTCCACGCTCTCCGGCAGGGCCGGATCGTCGCGACGCTCGTACACCCGGACGTCATGGCCGCGCCCGGCCAGCTCCCCGGCGACCCGCGCGACGTGCTCGTGGGTGCCGACGGGTGGTCCTTCCGCGTGCCGGGACGTCCCGGCGTGCGCGCAGACGAGGCCGACGCGCATGGTGCACCTCCATGCGATCTGCGAGGGATGGTCCGGTCAGAGCGTCCCATTAACCTGGGTCCTACGCGCCGAAACCTCGCAGATCGGAACCGGTCAGCGGCTGGTCGGGCCGGGTGTGGGGGCGGTGCGCGGTCCGGCCGCGATCCGTGGTCCCGCCCCGGTATGACCCGGCCTGGTCGGGGGTACCGGACAGGGATGCCGATGACCCGCACCCCCGCCGAGGCCGCCGGGGCGGCCGGCGGGACCGATGCCGCGACGCCGTGCCCCCTCGCCGCCGTGCGCCCGACGACCGCCCGCCCGCGGCCCCGACGAAGGGAACCACGATGAGCGTCGCCGACCGGCCGTCGGCCCGGCCCGACTCCCCCGCGACGGTCCGTCCGGTGGAGGCGGGTTGCCGGGTGGTGGTCGACGACTCCTCGGCGTTGGTTCGGCTCAGCGGGGTGCTGGCACCGGCCGGTCCCGACCGGGTGCGCGACGCCCTGCTCGCCCGCCTCGTCGACCGGCCCGGTCCGATCGTGGTCGACCTGGCCGGGCTGCGGTACGCCGGACCGACCGTCGGCCGGCTGCTGGCCGGGGTGCGGCAGGAGGTGGTCGACTGGCCCGCCGCCGAGCTGCTGGTGGTCGACCCGGCCGGGGTGGTCGCCGGGGTGGCCCCCGGCGAGCTGGCGGTCTTCCCCACCGCGGACGAGGCGCTGGCCGCCCTCGCCCGGACGCCGATGGCGGCGGTGCTGAGCGAGGAGCTGGCCCCGGCGGTCGGGGCGGCCCGGCGGGCCCGGCAACTGGTCACCGACGGTTGCGACCGGTGGGGGATGCCGGAGCTGACCGAGCCGGCCTGTATCGCGGTCACCGAGCTGGTCAACAACGTGGTGGCGCACGCGGGCACCGCGATGACGTTGCGGCTGGCCCCGGCGGACGGCGTCCTGCGCCTGGCCGTCCGGGACCACTGCCCACGGCAGCCCCGGTACGCCGGGCCGGCACCGCTCACCTCGACCGGCGGCCGGGGCCTGCTGCTGATCGACACGGTGGCCCGGCGCTGGGGCAGCACCCCGCTCGCGGACGGCAAGGTGGTCTGGTGCGTGCTGCACACCGAGGACGAGTCCCGCTGGCACCGCGACTGATTTCTGCGCTTTAGTCCCGATCCGGGAGGCCGGACCCGGTTACCCGGGCGGTGGCAGTGGGTAGTGCTCAGCCATGCGCGACGACGAGTTCCCGACCCCCGTGTCCGACCCCGAGGCGCTCGGCCTGCCCGACACCGCCGACGACGACTCGACCGCCCACGACGACGTCCTGACCGGCCGGGAGGCGGACGGTCCGGACCCGGCGCAGCTGCCCGGTGACCGCACCCCGGTGGCCGTCGACGATTTCGGCACCACCGCCGAGGAGCAGCTCGACGGGGAGTCGCTGGACTACAAGCTCGACCGCGAGCAGTACGAGCGGCGGGCCGACGACCCGCTGGCCGGACCGGTCGACCCGGACATCGCCGCCGAGGCGGAGAACGAGGAGGCCGCCGCCCAGGCCCAGCTCGACGCCGACGTGCTGGACCCGGGGCCGACCTCGGACCCGAACTCCCCGGTCTCGATCTACGACCACGGTCAGCTCGGCACGGTCGCCGACGCACAGGTGGGCCGCCTGGTCGAACCGGACGAGGGCGCCCGCACCGACCAGGAGACCGACAACATCGCGTACGACGCGGGCGCGGCCGGCGGCGGCGCGAGCGCCGAGGAACTGGCCATCCACGAGACCCGGCCGCCCGAGGCGCACTGACCCCACCCGGCCACCCGGGGCTCAGCCGTCGAGGCCCTGCTCGATCGCGTAGCGGGTCAGCTCCACCCGGTTGTGCAGCTGGAGCTTGCCCAGCGTGTTCTGCACGTGGTTCTGCACGGTGCGGTGGGACAGTCCGAGCCGGCCGGCGATCTGCTTGTAGGACAGCCCCTTGGCCACGAGGCGCAGCACCTCGGTCTCCCGTTCGGTGAGCCGGGGTGCCGTGGCGGGTCCGCCGTCGCCGGGTCCGCCGGCCGGGGGGCCGGCGGCGAGCCGCCGGTACTCGCCCAGCACCAGACCGGCCAGGCCGGGGGTGAAGACCGGCTCGCCGGCGGCGGTCCGGCGCACCGCGTCCAGGAACTCCGCCGGGGCCGCCGACTTCAGCAGGTAGCCGGTGGCCCCGGCCTTCACCGCGTCCAGCACGCCCTGCTGCTCCCCGCTGGCCGACAGCATCAGCACCCGGACCCGGGGCAGCGCGGCCCGCAGCCCGTGGATCACCGCCACCCCGGAGATGTCCGGCAACTGGAGGTCGAGCACCACCACGTCCGGGCGGGCGGCGGCGGCCACCCGGACCGCCTGGCGGCCCTCGCCGCTGGTCGCCACCACCAGGTGGCCGGCCTCGGTGAGGTCGCGGGCCACCCCCTCCCGCCACATCGGGTGGTCGTCGACCACCATCACCCGTACCCCGGTCATCGGTTCCCCGGTCATCGGCCCCTCCTCGGCACCATCAGCTCGATCTCGGTGCCCTCCCCCGGCGTGGAGACGATCCGGGCCTCACCGCCCAGGTCGGCCATCCGGCCCCGGATGGCCTGGGCCACCCCCAGCCGGCCCTGCCGGGCCGCCTCCACCAGCCGGCCCGCCGGAATACCCGGACCGGCGTCGCGCACCGACACGGTCACCGCCTCCCCCTCGTCCTCGACCAGCACCCAGGCCCGCCCGTCGGCGTGCCGGCGCACGTTGTCCAGCGCCGCCGCCGTCGCGGCGGCCACCTCCCGGGCCACCGGCAGGGGCAGCGGCACCGGGGTGGCCGGCGCGGAGACCTGCACCTCCGTCGAGGCGTAGCCGGCGAGCAGGGACCGCAGGTCCAGCTCGCCGACCGGGTCGGCGGTGGAGGCCGGTGGCACCCCGGAGATCAACGCGCGCAGCGCGGCCTCCTGCTGGCCGGCGAGCCGGGCCAGCTCACCGGCCTCGCCGTCCAGGTGTGCGCCGCGCCGCTGGACCAGCGCCAGCACCTGGAGCACCGAGTCGTGGATGTCCCGGGCCAGTCGCTCCCGTTCCCGGGTCGCCGCCTCCAGCTCCACCGCCCGCTGCAACCGGTCCTCGGTGGTCGCCGCCAACCGGGCCACGTGCCCCACCACCGCCCCGGCGAGCAGCAGCAGGATCACCCCGGTCAGCGAGGACGGGGCGAACCGGCCCCGGGTGACCAGGTCCGTGCCGCCGACCAGCAGGGCGGCCACCGTGCCGCGTCGTCGCCCACCGGAGACCGCCCAGGCGAGCACCGGCCCGGCCAGCCAGGCCACGGCCAGGGCCGGCACGCCGGCCGCCAGCGCGGGGCGGCCCACCACCCACGGGGTGACGGCCAGGATCAGCAGCACCACGCCGAGGTCGGCCGAGAGCAGCGGCCAGCCCCGGTTCGCCGGCCGGGCGTAGCCGACCGCGGTCACCCCGGACCAGGCCAGCATCACCAGCAGCACACCCCCGGCGGCGATCGGGTGGGCGTACCGGTCGGCGTCGCGCAGGACCAGCAGGCCGACGTAGACCAGCGAGGCGAAGCGGAAGACCGCGACGGAGCGCCAGAGCGGGACCTCGAAACCACCCGGCGGAGACGACGGCATGGCCGCCACGATGCCACAACCGCCCCGGTCAGCTGCCGGACCGCCCGCTGCCGCGTCAACAACCCTGACGTACGGTAGAAATACCGCGAAACTCCAGGATCGCTGTCGGGACAGGGCCCATGACGAACGCAGAGCTTCCCACACCGCGTACGGTGGTGCCCATCGAACCTTCCCTTCTCATCGCCGAGGCGTTCGACCAGGCACAGGTGACCGAGCTGAGACACTCGGTCAGCTCCTGTGCGCACGCGGCCGGGCTGGCCGGGCAGCGGCTCGACGACTTCGTGCTGGCGGTCAACGAGCTGATCACCAACGCCGTCCGGCACGGCGGCGGCCGGGGCTGGCTGCGACTCTGGCGACGCCCCGGCGAACTCGTCTGCGAGGTGTCCGATCACGGTCAGGGTCTGAGCGAGCGCCAGCTCCACGACCGCAGCCGACCCGCCCCGGACACCGCCGGTGGTTGGGGCCTCTGGCTGGCCCGGGAGCTCAGCGACGCGATGGAGGTCGAGAGCGGCAGCGCCGGCACCACGGTCCGGATCAGCGCCACCGCCGACTGACCGTCAGCCGAACAGGGCGCTGACCGACTCGCCGTTGTGGATCCGACGCATCGCCTCGGCCAGCGCCGGGGCCACCGAGAGCACCTCCAGCTTCGGCACCCGCTTGTCCTGCGGGATCGGCACCGTGTTGGTGCAGACGATCTCGCACACCCCGTCGGTGGCGCTGAGCCGGGCCAACGCGCCGCTGGAGAACAGGCCGTGGGTGCAGGCCAGCCGGATCGACCGGACGTTGCGCTCCCGCAGGTGGCCGATCAGCTCGATCACCGTGCTGCCCTTGGCGATCTCGTCGTCCAGCACGATCACGTCCCGGTCGTCCACCTCGCCGATCACCGTGCTGATGGTGACCCGGTCGTCGCTGAACCGCTGCTTGGCCCCGGCCGCGACCGGGGTGCCCAGCATCCGGGCGAACGCCGCCGCCTCCTTGGCGTTGCCCAGGTCCGGCGAGACCACCACCGTGTTGCCCAGGTCACGTCCCCGGAAGTGGGCGGCCAGCTCCCGCAGCGCGTGCAGGTGGTCGACCGGGACGCTGAAGAAGCCGTGCACCTGCGGCGAGTGCAGGGTCATCGCCAACACCCGCTGGGCGCCGGCCGAGGTGAGCAGGTCGGCCACCAGCCGCGCGCCGATGGAGATGCGCGGGGCGTCCTTCTTGTCCGAGCGGGCGTACGCGTAGTGCGGCAGCACCACGGTGATCCGTCCGGCCGACGCGCCCCGGGCCGCGTCGATCATGAGCAGCAGCTCGACCAGGTGCTCCTGGACCGGCGGCACCAGCGGCTGGATCAGGAAGACGTCCCGCTCCCGGCAGTTCGCCTGCAACTGCACCTCCAGGCAGTCGTTGGCGAACCGGGACACCCGCACCGGGTGCAACGGCACCCCGAGGTGGGAGCAGATCTCGGCGGCGAGGTCGGGATGGGCGGTTCCACTGAACACGGCGATGTCGCGCACGTCTGGAGATCGTACGGAGCCGCGACGGTGCTCCGGGGCGTACCCGCCGGGTACGGTGCCGGGATGACCGGAGAGTACGTCGCCGCCATCGACCAGGGCACCACCTCGTCGCGGTGCATCGTCTTCGACCGGGCCGGTGAGATCGTCGCCGTCGCCCAACGCGAGCACCGGCAGATCTTCCCCCGGCCCGGCTGGGTGGAGCACGACGCCGGGGAGATCTGGACCAACGTCGAACAGGTGGTCCGCGACGCGCTGGCCGAGGCCGGCACCGGCCCGGAAGGGCTGGCCGCCGTCGGCATCACCAACCAGCGGGAGACCACCGTGGTCTGGGACCGGGCCACCGGCCGCCCGGTCGCCAACGCCGTCGTCTGGCAGGACACCCGCACCGGCCCGCTGCTGCGCGAGCTGGCCGGGTCGTACGGCGAGGAGAAGCTGCGCGGGCGCACCGGCCTCACCCTGGCCACCTACTTCGCCGGCCCGAAACTGCGCTGGCTGCTGGACAACGTCGACGGGCTGCGCGGACGTGCCGAGCGGGGCGAGGTGCTCTTCGGGACCATGGACAGCTGGCTGATCTGGAACCTGACCGGCCGGCACGTCACCGACGTGACCAACGCCAGCCGGACCATGCTGATGAGCCTGGAAACCCTCGACTGGGACCGGGAACTGCTCGACGCGCTCCGCATCCCGGCCGCGGTGCTGCCGCAGATCCGCAGCTCGGCGGAGGTCTACGGGACCGCCCACGGGGTGCTCGCCGGGGTGCCGGTGGCCAGCGCGCTCGGCGACCAGCAGGCCGCCCTGTTCGGACAGACCTGCTTCCAGCCCGGCGAGGCGAAGTGCACCTACGGCACCGGCAGCTTCCTGCTGCTCAACACCGGCGCCAGTCCGGTGCCGTCCAGCCACGGCCTGCTGACCACGGTGGCCTACCGGATCGACGGCCAGCCGGCCGCGTACGCCCTGGAGGGGGCGATCGCGGTGACCGGCTCGCTGGTGCAGTGGCTGCGGGACAACCTCGGGCTGATCTCCTCGGCCGCCGAGATCGAGGAGCTGGCGGCCACCGTGGACGACAACGGCGGCTGCTACGTGGTGCCGGCCTTCTCGGGCCTGTTCGCGCCACACTGGCGCAGCGACGCCCGGGGGGTGATCGCCGGGCTGACCGGCTACATCACCAAGGGGCACCTGGCGCGGGCGGCGCTGGAGGCATCGGCCTGGCAGACCCGGGAGGTGGTCGACGCGATGAACGCCGACTCCGACGTGGCCCTGCGCCGGTTGCGGGTGGACGGTGGGATGACCGCGAACGGCCTGCTGATGCAGTTCCTGGCCGACGTGCTGGCGGTGCCGGTGGTCCGCTCCCGGATCACCGAGACCACCTGCCTCGGCGCGGCGTACGCGGCCGGTCTGGCGGTCGGTTTCTGGCCGGACCTGGCCACCCTGCGCGCCCAGTGGCGCTCCGACGCGCAGTGGGAGTCCCGGATGGATCCGGCCCACCGGGAGCGGGAACTGGGCCGGTGGCGCAAGGCGGTCGCCCGTACGCTCGACTGGGTCGACTGACCGCCCGGCGACCCGCCGGTCGATCGGTCCGCGCCGCTGCGACCGATACCATCGGCCGGGGGGATGCCACATGCAGACAGTCGGTCCGTACGCGCTGCACCGGAAGCTGAGTTCCTGCGAGCTGGGTGAGGTCTGGGCCGCCCGGGACACCGCCGAGAGGCCGTTCACCGTGGCCGTGCTCGCGCCGGCCGCCGCCGAGGGTGGCTGGCGGGAGGCGTTCGCCGCGGCGGCGAACACGCTGGCCCGTTCGGACGGTCTGCCGATCACCGGAGCCAACCACACCGGCCCGGTGCCCTGGGTGGCCTGCGCCGCCGGCCACGGTGGCGGTGCCGCGCACGTCTTCCTCGCCCTCGGCCAGCGGCTCACCCCGGCCGAGCAGCCGCCGCCGGCCGGGGCCGGGCAGCAGCCGGTCGGTCCGCCCGGCGCGACCGCCCCGGTGCGCCCGACGGTCGGCGCGGGGCCGGCGGCCGACCCGCCCACCCGGCGTCCCGGCAGCGGCGCGTCCCCTCCCCCGGCTGACGGCCCGGGTGCGTCGACGGCTGCCGCCCCCTCCGCCGGCACCACGGCCGCGACCGTCGCCGGCACCACGGCCACCCCCTCCGCCGGCACCACGGCCGTGAGCGGCCCTCCGGGGCCGACCTCGCCGGTGCCCGCCCCGCAACCGCCGGCGCCGCCCGGGGCGGTGCCGGTCGCGCAGCGTCCAGGCCCGCACCAGGCGGCGCCGTATCCGCATCCACCGGTCGCGGCGCGTCCCGCGCCGGCCGGAACGCCCGCCGGGTGGGTTCGCGGCCGGGGCCGTACCGGATGGTTGCCGGCGCTGGTCGCACTGGTCGCGGTGGTCGCGGCGGCCCTCGGGGCGGCCGGCGGCTTCGGCGTCGCGAGCTGGTCCGACGGCGACCGGACCAGCGTCGCCGGCACCGCCGGGCCGACCCCGGAGGCCGACCTGGGCCTGCCGGGCACCCCGCCGCGCCAGCCGGGCGTGGAACCACCGGTCGGCGGCGGCTGGCCGACCGCCGCGCCCACCTTCGCCGGCACCGACCCGACCCGGGAGATCACCGGCCTGGCCGGGGTCGACTTCAGCTTCCGGGTGCCCACCGGGTGGAGCTGCACCGAGGTCGGCCGTACCAGCGGTTCGGCGCACTACCGGTGCGGCGTCCCGGCCGCCGACGGGTCGACCATCGGTGGCGACCTGGTCGTGCGGCAGTGCCCCCGGCTCTGCACCGACGAGCGGCGCACCGCGCTGCGCCGGCAGGAAGAGGCATGGGGGTTGCAGTGGGTACGCAGTGGCGAGTTCACCACCTGGGCGGAGACCTCCCGGGTGGACGGTGCGCCCCGGTACGGCCTGGTCTACCTCTCCTACTGGCGCAGCGTGCCGGAGGACGCGATCGACCGGCAGCTGGTGCTCCGGATGACCGCGCCCCTCGACCGGGCCGACGAGGTGCGCAAGGTCGCCGCCTCCGTCAGGGAGGCCACCTTCACCATCTGAGGCGGTCCCGGAGCCGGCCCGCACCCGCTGACGCGGGGGCCGGAGCGGCCCCGGCCGACCGGTACCCTTCGCCCCGGACGCCGACGACGTTCCGGTCCGTCCCTTCCACGACCGAGCGGGGCCACGTACGCATGCTGACTGTCTCCCCCTGTCCGCCCCTCCCGGGTGCGCCGCGGACCGCGCCGGACGACGCGGTCGTCGCCGCCCGGTGACCGGGAACCCACCCGCCGGGGGTGGCGCGCGGAGCGACGCGCCGACCGCCCTGATCGTCCGCGTCCGCGACGCGCCGCCCGAGCCGGTCACCGGCTGGCAGCCCACCGAGGCCGACCGGCCGGCCCCGCCGGAGCCGCTGGACGCGCCCTGGCTGCGGCAGCTCGCCCGGCTGCTGCCGGTGGCGGTCGTCGGTGTCCTCGGCGGGACCGGGATCGGCCGGCCCGGCCTGTGGGAGGACGAACTGGCCACCTGGGGCATGGTCACCGCCGGGTTCGACGACTTCGTGGCGGTGCTGCGCAACGTCGACGCCTCCCTCGGCGCGTACTACCTGCTGCTGCGCGGCTGGGTGGCGCTGGCCGGCAGCTCCGACGTCGCGCTGCGGATCCCCTCGCTGCTGGCCATGGCGGCGGCGGCCGGGCTGGTCGCCGCGATCGGCCTGCGGATCGGTGGGCTGCGGGTCGGGCTGGTCGCCGGGGTGCTGTTCGCGGTGCTGCCGACCACCTCCCGGTACGCGCAGGAGGCCCGCCCGTACGCCTTCGCGGTGTGCGCCGCCGCGTTGGCCACCCTGCTGCTGCTCCGGCTGCTGGAACGTCCCCGGTTCGTCCGCTGTCTGGGCTACGCCGCCGCGGTGGCTCTGCTCGGGCTGCTGCACCTGGTCGGGTTGCTGCTGCTCGTCGCGCACGCGCTGATCGCCTGGCGGGGGGCGGACCGGCGGCGTGCCTTCCTCGGTTGGCTCGGCGCGGCGGCGGCCGGTGTGCTGCCCGCCCTGCCGGTGCTCTGGCTGGGTGGTCGACAGACCGGAACGCAGATCACCTGGATTCCACCGGTCACCCTGGACCGGTTGGCCGCCACCCCGGAGGCGCTGTTCGGCGGGCCGCTGCTCGCGGGCGCGGTGCTCGCCCTGGCCTTCCTCGGCATGTCGATGCGGCAGCGGTCGGCGGTGGCCACCGCCTGGCTGGTGCTGCCCACCCTCGGCCTGCTGGTCGCCGCCCGGTTCGTCCCGCTCTGGCTGCCGCGCTACCTGCTGTTCACGGTGCCGGCCTGGGTCCTGGTCGCCTCGCTGGCGCTGCGCCGCAGTTCGCTCCTGCGGGGCACCGCCGCGGTGCTGGCGGTCGGGCTGCTCGGTGTCCCGGTGCAGGTGGAGATCCGCGGTGTCACCGGCCACGGCCAGGGCACCAGCGAGATCGCCGCCGTGCTGCGGGCGCACGCGGCCCCCGGCGACACCCTGGTGTACGGCCCGTTCGACGCCGGCGACCAGCGCACCAGCCGGGACGCGGTGAACCGGTACGTCGACGAGAGCCGGCGGCCCCGGGACGTGTTGATGACCGTGCCGGCCCGCCGGCAGGGCACCCTGGGCGCGCAGGAGTGCGCCGACCGGGACGTCCCGGTGTGCCTGGGTCGCCCGGAGCGGGTGTGGATCGTCCGCAAGGGAGCGCTCGACGATCCGGTGCAGCGGATCGGGCCGGCCAAGGAGGCCGCGCTCAAGCCGTACGCCGTCGCGCGCACCTGGCGGGTCCGGGGCTTCAGCATCGGGCTGCTGGTGCGCAGACCCGAGGTGACGAAGTGAGCACCCGGGCCGGCGCGGACCGCGTCGACGAGACGACCCAGTTCCTCCGACCGGCGGTGGTGCCCACTCCCCGTGGGCCGGTGGCGACCCCGCCTCCACCGGAGACGGTCACGGCACCGGCTCCACCGGGGGCTGTCGCGGTGCCGGCTCCACGCGGGGCGGTGGCGCGGCGGGCGGTGACGCCGGCCCGCCCGGCGACCGTCGACCCGTCGCTGCCGCTGCCCCCCGACGACGACGAGAAGGCCGCCTACCGGCACCGCCGGCTGCCGGTGTTGACGACCGCCTCGTTCGTCAGCTTCGGCGGGCTGCTCGTCAGCCAGGCGCTGTTCGTCCGGATGGCCCCCTGGCTGCTCCTGCTGCTGCCGCTGTTCGGCTTCACCGTGCTCTACTACCTGATCTCGACCTGCGTGAACGTCGGTACGCCCGGGTTCGACCTGGACCGGCACCGGCGGCTGGTCCGGGACTTCCGGCCGGCCGTCCACCCGTCGGTCGACGTCTTCCTGCCGGTGTGCGGCGAGGCGACCGGGGTGCTCCGCAACACCTGGGAGCACGTCAGCCGGATGGTCGACCACTACCCGGGCCGGGTGCACGTCTACGTGCTCGACGACTCGGCGACCGACGAGCGGGAGGCGATGGCGCTCGCCTTCGGCTTCGTCTACCAGCGCCGCCCCAACCGGGGCTGGTACAAGAAGGCCGGCAACATGCGGTACGCGTACCAGCGCACGCTGGGCGAGCACATCCTGGTGCTGGACGCCGACTTCACCCCCCGGCACGACATCCTCGACGAGATGGTGCCCTACCTGGCCACCGAGCCGGATCTCGGGATCGTGCAGTCCCCGCAGTACTTCCGGGTGCACGCCGGGCAGGGCTGGCTGGAACGGGGGGCCGGCGCGGTGCAGGAGCTGTTCTACCGGGTGGTGCAGGTGTCCCGGCAGCACCACGAGGCGGCGATCTGCGTCGGGAGCTGCGCGCTCTACCGCCGGGAGGCGCTCGACGCGATCGGTGGCTCCACCCTGATCGAGCACTCGGAGGACGTCCACACCGGGTTCGACATGCGGCGGCGCGGCTGGCGGCTGCGGTACCTGCCGGTGCCGCTGGCCACCGGCCTGTGCCCGGCCGACGTCAACTCGTTCTTCACCCAGCAGTACCGCTGGTGCGCCGGCTCGATGAGCCTGCTCGGGTCGACGAAGTTCTGGAACACCCGGATGCGGCTGCGCACCCGGCTGTCGTACCTCTCCGGGTTCTGCTACTACCTGCACACGGCGCTGTTCACCTTCGTCGGGCCGCTGGTGCCGATCGTGCTGCTGGCCCGGTTCCCGCAGTCGGTGGCCCCGGCGAACTACCTGTGGATCGTGCCCAGCCTGGTCTACAACCTGGCGGTGTTCCCGCTGTGGCACCGGTGCGCGTACCGGGTGGAGGCGTGGACCGTCAAGATGATCTACGGCTGGTCGCACGCGTTCGCGATCTGGGACCTGCTGCGCGGGCAGAGCATGGGCTGGCAACCCACCGGCGGCACGGCACCCAAGAACAGGACGGCCCGGCTGTGGTGGGGGATGGCCGTCTGCACCGCGGGCAGCGGCGCGCTGTGGACCGGGCTGGCGGCCCACCGGATGATCACCGACGACCTGCTGACCTTCGCCCCCGCCTTCCTCGGCGGCACGTTCTACCTGACCGTCGCGTTGCAGGCGCTGCTGGTGCGGCCGGCGCGGGACGTCCGCCCGGAGCGTTCCCGGTGACCTCCCGCCACCTGTTCACCGTCATGACGATCTTCGTGATCGGGGTGTTCGGCTACGCCGCGCTCGCTCCCGGCCCGGTCGGCCGTCCGGCCCGGTTCGTCACCGCCCCCGGTGTCCCGGCCCCGCCCACCGGCCCACCCCCGGCGTACGACGTCGGCCCGCTGACCCGGCCGGCGGGGCGGTACCTCGGGGTGGCGTTGAACGGGGCACCGCAGGACATGAGCCGGGTCGACCGGTTCGCCGACCTGGTCGGCCGGAAACCCAACATCATCACCATCTACGAGAGCTTCGACGACGAGTTCGCCGCCGCCGAGGTCCGCAAGGTCCACCGGTACGGCGCGCTGCCGATCGTCCGCTGGGAACCGTTCACCGTGAAGCTGAAGGACATCGCCGCCGGGCGGCACGACCCGTACCTGGAGGAGTTCGCCGTCGCGGTCCGCCGGCTCAACCTGCCGGTGGCGCTCACCGTCGCGCACGAGATGAACGGCCACTGGTACTCGTGGGGCGCGCACGACAACAGGGCCAGGGACTTCGTCGCCGCCTGGCGGCACATCCACGCCGTCTTCGCCCGCGCCGACGCGACGAACGTGATCTGGGCCTGGACCCCGAACGTGGTCAACCCGGTCCCGTCGGTGAAGCTCGCCCCGCTGTATCCCGGCGACGCGTACGTGGACTGGGTCGGCATCGACGGGTACTTCACCCGGCGCGGGGAGCAGACCTTCGACGACCTGTTCGCGCCCACCATCAGGCAGGTCCGCACGTTCACCGACCGGCCGCTGCTGATCGTGGAGACCGGGGCCGAGCCGGGTGCGATGCGCCGCCGCGCGGTGGACGAACTCTTCACCGCCATGCGGAAACGACCCGACCTGCTCGGTTTCGTCTACTTCAACCAGAAGGGCTCCGGCGACTGGGTCATCGACTCGGATCGGCCGGCGCTCGCCGCCTACCGCTCCCGCGCGGCGGCCGACCCACGGACCGGTTTCCGGGTCGGCTGAGCCGGCCCGGCACCGGTGAGCAGGGTGGCGAGGCGCTTCTTCCGGCTGTTCTCGCGGACGATCCAGGCCACGTCGCCGTCGTCGACGGCGGCCAGGGCCCGGAACGCCGGCAGGCCGACCGTCGGGTCGGCGGCCACCGCGACGCTCCAGCAGTAGCCCAACGCCTGACGCAAGGCCCGGACGTCGTCGGCGCGACGCCGGTCGGCCGGCAGCGCGGCCAGGCCCGCCGTTGTCCGTTCACAGAGTGTGACGGCACGGGTGACCGCCGCCGGGGTGGTCAGCAGGCGGGGTTCGCACACCGCCGCGACGGCGGCCCGCCGGACCAGCGGGTGCGGGTCCGCGGCCCAGGCCGTGCCGAGGTCGAGCAGGCGCGGCAGGTCCGCGTCACCGAGCCGCTGCAACGCCATGGCCACCGCCTCGCGTACCCGCCAGCGGGGGTCGGTGGCGTGACCGCGCAGCCGTGTCTCGGTGCCGGTGCGCTCCCGCGCCCGGGTCTGCCCGGCCAGCAACCGGCCGAGGCCGAGCACCCCGCACAGCACCAGGTACTCGTCGTCGGTGGCGATCAGCCGATCGAACGTGGCCGGCTCGCCCTCGTCGGCGACGGCCTGGGCGAGTTCGAGGTCGGCCCGGGGCCCGGGCAGCCCCGAGTGGTCCCGCAGGAACGCCGGCCAGCGCGCCGGGCCGGCCGCCCGCAGCTCGTCCCGGTACCGCTCACGCCGGCTCACCATCGCAGCGTAGCCGCCCTGCGCCGGCCGACGGCCGCTCTCCGCCACCGTGGGGTGCTCGGGCCGGGTGAGGGATCAGGACCAGCGTTCGCCGGTCAGCCGCTCGTAGACGTCGACGTAGCGGGCCCGGGTCGCCTCGACCACCTCGGCGGGAACCTCGGGGGCGGGCGAGCGCTTGTCCCAGCCGCTGCCGGTCGCCCAGTCCCGGACGTACTGCTTGTCGTAGGAGAACTGGGTGCGGCCCGGCTGGTACGACTCGGCGGGCCAGTACCGCGACGAGTCGGAGGTGAGCACCTCGTCGCCGAGCATCAGGGTGCCGTCCGGCGTCCAGCCCAGCTCGATCTTGGTGTCGGCGACCAGGATCCCCCGGTCGGCGGCGAGTTCCGCGCCCCGCCGGTAGACGTCCAGGGTGATCTGGCGCAACCGCTCGGCGGTCGTCGCCCCCACCGTGTCCACCACCTCGGCGAAGGTCATCGGCTCGTCGTGCTGCCCCGCCGGGGCCTTGGTCGACGGGGTGAAGATCGGCTCCGGCAGGATCGACGCCTCGACCAGGCCGCGCGGCAGCGGCACGCCGGAGACCGCACCGGTGCGCTCGTACTCCTTGAGGCCGCCTCCGGTGAGGTAGCCACGGGCGACGCACTCGACGGGCACCATGTCCAGCCGACGGCAGCGGATCGCCCGCCCGGCGAACTCGGCGGGCACGTCGGTGGCCGAGACGACGTGGTGCGGCACCAGGTCGGCGAGCTGCCCGAACCACCACAGCGACAGGGCGGTGAGCAACCGGCCCTTGTCCGGGATCGGGGTGGGCAGGACCACGTCGTAGACGGAGATCCGGTCCGAGGCGACCAGGATCAGGTCGTCGCCGTCGGCGTAGACGTCCCGGACCTTGCCCGAGTGCAGAAGTTCCACGCGCCCTAGTACACCACGGGTGCCACGTCGTCCGGTGCGCCCACCCGGCGACCGGCGCACCGCGGCCCGGCCGGCCGTTGACACCCGCCCGCACCACCTGCGTGAATGATCCGGCCCCCGGCTCACCCCTCCCCAGGAGCACCCGTTGTCCGTCGCGCCTTCCCCGCTCCCCCGGCCCGGTGCCGACCCGGCCCGGCGGCAACTGCTCGGCGGGCTGCTCGGGCTGCCGGTGCTGGCCGCCGGCGGGCTCAGCGGGTGCGCCGGCGACGAGGAGGAGACGCCGGCCCGGGACGGCCCGGTGGAGCTGTCGGTCTTCTGGTACGGCGGCACCCGGCGGGCCGAGGTCACCGAACAGGCCCTGCGGCTGTACTCGGCCCGCAACCCGCTGGTCACCTTCCGGGTGACCTGGCAGGGCCAGGGCGGCTACTACGACCGGCTGGCCACCCAGGCCGGCGGCGGCAACGCGCCCGACCTGTTCCAGATCGACGACTCCGTGCTCGGCGAGTACGCCCAGCGCGGCATCGTCCTGGATCTCGGCGGGTACGTCGACGACGGTCGGATCGACCTGGACACGCTGCCACCCGGCCTGACGGACTACGGCACCATCGACGGCCGGCTCTACGGGGTACCGGCGGGGCAGACCCACGCCGCCGTGGTGTTCAACCGGGACCTGCTCCGTCGGCTCGGTGTCCCCGAACCCACCACCTCGATGACCTGGGCCGACTATCTGAGCTGGGCGGCCGGGGTGACCCGGGCCGGCAACGGCCGGGTGGCCGGCTCGATGGACCCCTCCGGGGACCACCGGGCGCTGTGGCTCTGGCTCCGCGGTTTGGGCACCCGGTTCTACCAGGGCCGCCAGTTGGGGTTCGGTTCGGCGGCCCTGCTGGACTGGTTCGAGTTCTGGGAGCGGGCGCGCAGCCAGCAGGCCACTCCGGCCGCCGCCCTGGTCGACCGGGCCGACAACGGTGAACCGGCCCGGCAGTTGGTGGTCACCGGGCACACCGCCGCGTCGTTCGCCTGGTCGCACCAGTTTCCGGAACTCCAGCGCTACTCCGACGACGAGCTGGCCATGGTGGGCTTCCCCGGCCCCCGGGCGGCCCAGTGGGACCGGGCGTCGATGTACTGGGCCGGGTTCCGCGGCACCCGGCACGCCGGGGTGGTGGCCAACGTGGTCAACTTCCTCACCGGCAGCATCGAGGTGGGCCGGATGTTCGGTACCGAGCGGGGCCTGCCGGCCAGCCTGACGGTCCGCGAGGCGGTCGTCCAGACCCTCGACGATCCGCTGGCCAAGCGGGTCGCCACCCTCGGCGAGGCGCTGAACCAGCAGGTCGGCCCGGCCCCCGCGCCACCCCCGAAGGGGCACGGCGAGGTACGCACCCTGCTCGCCGACGCGGCCCGGAGCATCCGGGCGGGACGCTCCGGGGCGCGCGCGGCGACGGCGCAGTTCATGGCCCGGGCCCAGGCGGCCCTGGCCCGGTGACGGACGGGGTGCCGGGGCCGGGCCGTCGGTCGGGTGACGGTCACCGTGTCCCCCGGCCGCAGGTGACGGGTCAGCGCGGCGGGCGGTTACGGCGGTTGCGGGTCAGCAGGACCACCAGGAGGACGATCCCGCCGACCACCACCAGGCAGCAGAGCAGCCCGAGGAAGCCGAAGCCACCACCTCTCGACCGGCGACGGGCGGCCTCCACCACCAGTTCACCGGTGCCGGTGGACGCCCAGGCGGCCACCGGCACGAAGACCGAGAGAACGACCGCGCCGAACACCGCGGCCAGCCGGCCCCACCACTTGGTCGGAGTTGACATGTTGATCCCAGTAGACATGTCCTCATCCTGACCGAGGAGCGCAAATCCGGCACCCCGAAGCACCGACGACCCACCCGCCACGGTGTCGGAAGGAGGGGACCGGTGGGAACGACGAAAAAGGCCCCGGAGAGAACTCCGGAGCCTTTTCCACAGTAGCGGGGACAGGATTTGAACCTGCGACCTCTGGGTTATGAGCCCAGCGAGCTACCGAGCTGCTCCACCCCGCGCCGGCCCGTTAAGCCTAACCCATCGCCGCGACGGAGATCAGCGGGGTCCTCGATCCGGTGTCCGCGCAGCTCAGCGTGGTGCTCGACGGTCCGGTGCCGACCAGGCCGGCCCCACGCCCGGATACCGGCAACCGGCGGGAACATCCGGAGACAGTGCCCCGGATCGGGACGACGAAAAAGGCCCCGGAGAGAACTCCGGGACCTTTTCCACAGTAGCGGGGACAGGATTTGAACCTGCGACCTCTGGGTTATGAGCCCAGCGAGCTACCGAGCTGCTCCACCCCGCGTCGGCTGATTAACCGTAGCGCACCGCCCCCCCGGCCCGCAAAACGGGGCCGCAACGGCGCGGAGCCACGACCCGGGGTCCGGGTCGTGGCTCCGTCGACAGGGCCGCGGGCGGGTCAGCCACCCCCGGACGGTGACGGCGTGGCGGGCGGGTTGCCGCCGGACGGATTGCCCTGCTGGGCCTGTTGGAAGGCGTTGATCGCGTCGTCCAGTGCCTTCAGCGCCCGGCCGTACCGCTCGAAGTCACCGGACGCCTGCGCGGCCTTGACCTCGACGATCGCCGCCTGGACCCGCTGGGCGGCGACGGTCAGGTCGCCGCTGGGCGGCGGGCTGCTCGCCCCGGGCGAGGCCGAGGGCGAGGGCGAGGCCGACGGGGGCGGGGTGGGCGGGGTGCCGCCGCTCGACGGTGGCGGGGTGCTCCCCTGCCCGACCCGCTTGCCCTGTTCGACGAGCTGCTTGATGCCGTCGGTGACGTTGTTGGCCAGCACCACGTACGAGCCGCCGTCGCCGTACGACAGGAGCACCTTCTGCAACAGCGGGTACGCGTCCTGCTGGTTGCTCTTGACGTAGACCGGCTCGACGTAGAGCATCCCGTCGGCGAACGGCAGCGAGAGCAGGTTGCCGTACTGCACCTGCGCCTGGTTGGAGGAGAGCAGGTTCAGCTCGGTCCGGATGGTGGCGTTGTTGGTCATCTGCTGGTGCACCTGTACCGGGCCGGAGATCCGGGTCTGGTCGGGCAGCTCCAGCACCTCCAGCTTCGGCTGCCCGTCGACGTACGACCCGGAGATCAGCGCGGCGAGGTTCTGCCGCCCGTTCGGAGTCACCGCCGAGGTGAGCTGGAACCGCGGCGCGTCCTGGTTGGGGAACTGGGTGAACAGGTAGTACGGCGGCTGCTTCTGCCCGCTGTCCGGCGCGTCCGGCACGTTGGGCACCTGCCAGAAGTCCTGGCCGGAGTAGAAGTCGCCGGGGTTGGTGACGTGGAACTTGGTGAGCAGGTTGCGCTGCACCTTGAACATGTCGGCCGGGTAGCGGAAGTGCGCGGCCAGGTCGGCCGGAATGGCGCTCTTGGGCAGCACCAGGTCGCCGCCGAACGCCTTGTTCCATGCCTTGAGCACCGGGTCGCCGTCGTCGAACTCGTACAGCCGGACGGTGCCGTCGTACGCGTCGACGGTGGCCTTCACCGAGTTGCGCATGTAGTTGACGTTCTCCCGGGCGAGCTGGAACGTGCCCCGGTTGGTCAGCTCGTCGGTGGTCTCCTGCTGGAGGTTGATCCGTTCGGCGTACGGGTAGGTCGCCGCCGTGGTGTAGCCGTCGATGATCCACTGGATCTTGCCGCCCACCACCGCCGGGTACGGGTCGCCGTCCAGGGTGAGGAACGGGGCGACCTTCTCCACCCGGTCCCGGGGGTTACGCACGTAGAGCAGCTTGGAGTTGTCGTTGACCGCCTCGGAGAGCAGGAAGTTCGTCTCCTGCTCCTTGATGGAGTAGAGCAGCCGCCGGGTGAACGAGCCGATCTCGACGCCGCCCTCACCGGTGTAGGTGTAGTACTGCTCGCCGCCGGTGGTCGGGGTGGGCCGGTCGAACTCCACGTCCTTGTCCGCGCTGGTCTGGCCGACGATGGCGTAGTCGTCGGGCTGCATCCGCTCGCCGTAGTAGATCCGCGGCTGGCTGGCCGGGATCTGCTCGGCCTGCGAGGAGCAGGCCTCCTGCGCCTTCTCGCCGAGGAAGCCGGAGACGAAGTACGGCTGCCCGCCGCAGACCACCTGGTTGGCCGGGGCCGCGACCAGGCCGTAGCCGTGGGTGTAGACGGTGTGCCGGTTGATCCAGTTGTTCTGCTGGTCGGTCAGCTCGCCGTAGTTGATCTCGCGGACCCCGACCACGTAGTCGGAGGTCTTGTTCTCCACCGAGTACCGGTCGATGTCCAGCTTGGGGCCGAAGTCGTAGAACCCGCGGACCTGCTGGAGCTGGGTGTACGTCTCGGATACCAGCTGCGGGTCGAGCAGCCGGACGTTCGGCACCACCGAGGTGTCGGTGGCCAGGCTGGCCGGTGGCACCAGGTTGCTGGCCGCGTATCCCTTGGTCTGCACCTCGGATATGTCGAACGCGGCGCGGGTGGCGTCGATGCTGCGCTGGATGTACGGCGCCTCCTTGTCCCGGGCGCTCGGCTTGACCTCGAAGGTCTGCACCGCCCAGGGGTAGATGCCGCCGATCGCCACGGCCGAGACCCCGAGCAGGGCCAGCGAGATGCCCGGCCAGACCAGGTTCCGCATCACCGCGTTGGAGAACACGATGATGGCGATCGCCACCACCACCGAGATGTACGCCAGGATCTCCTTCGCCGGCAGCAGCGCGTTGACGTCGGCGTAGCCCGCCCCGTACAGCTTGGCGCCCTCGTTGTACTCCAGCAGCATGGCCCGCCGGTCCAGCACGTACGCGACCGCCTTGAGCAGGACGAAGACCGCGACCAGCGTGCTCAGGTGGGCCCGGGCGGCCCCGGTCATCCGGTCGCCGACGCCCTGTAGGCGCACCCCGCCGAAGACGTAGTGCACGGCCAGCGCGCCGATCAGAGCCAGCACCACCGCCGTGAAGCCGACCCCGAGCAGGTAGCGCCAGAACGGCAACTGGAAGACGTAGAAGCCGACGTCGATGCCGAACTCCGGGTCCTTGACGCCGAAGTCACCGCCGTTGCGGAACAGCAGCCACTGGGTCCAGCGGCCCTGGGCGGAGAGCCCGGCGAACAGGCCGAGCACCACGGCGGTCAGGCTGATCCAGGTGCCGATCCGGGGCGCGATCAGCACCCGGTAGCGTTCCAGGGTGGCCTGCTCCAGCGAGTGCGGGCGCAGCTTCGGCCGCAACCGGTACGCCAGCCAGAGGTTGCCGCCCACGAAGGCGGCCAGGCCCAGCCCGACGGTGAGGAAGAGCAGCAACCGGGTCAGCAGCACGCCGGTGAAGACCTGGGTGTAGCGGACCTCGTCGAACCAGAGCCAGTCGGTCCACGCCTGCACCCCCCAGCCGAGCAGGGTGAACAAGAGGAACACCCCGACCAGGACCCCGATGGTGACGCGTCCGCGCCGACTCATCCTCGGCAGGGGGCTGCTACGCATGACCACTGTTTGGCTCCGCACGCTCGATGTGATCGGCTCCGGACAGGCACCCAGAGTACGGGGTGTTCCTGAAGGTGTCGGGTCAGGTCGCGCCCGGTCGGTCCGGCGTGCCCGCTCTCAGCAGCGGGTCGGCTCGCCACCGGCGCGCAGCGTGTCCAACGCGGTCAATGCGTCGTCCAGCGAGGCGACCCTGAGCATGGGGAGTCCGGGCTGGGGATTGCGGACCGCCTCGGCGCAGTTGTCGGCGGGGACCAGGAACGCCTTGGCGCCGGCCTTCTTCGCGCCGACCAGCTTCTGGGCGATGCCGCCGATCGGGCCGACCTGACCCTCGTCGTCGATGGTGCCGGTGCCGGCGATGATCTTCCCGCCGGTGAGATCCTCCGGCTTGATCTTGTCGATGATGCCGAGGGCGAACATCAGCCCGGCGCTCGGACCACCGATGTCCTTCAGGTCGATCTTCAGGGTGAACGGGTGCGGCTGCCGCTGGTCCGGGACCACCCCGATCCGGGGACGGCCGTCGGCCTCCCGGCTGGTCACGGTGGCGGTCCCGGGGGTGCCGTCGCGGACGTACCCGATGGTCAGCCGGCTGCCGGCGGGCTTGCCCCGGACCAGCTCGACCAGCCGGGTCGCGGAGGTGACCTGCGCGCCGTCGACGGTGGTGACCACGTCACCGGCCTTCAGCGCGCCGGCCGCCGGCCCGTCGGCGGCCACCTCCTTCGCCACCACCTCGACCGGGTAGCCGAGCTTGACCAGCGCGGCGGTCTCGGCGCTGCTCTGCGAGTTCTGGAAGTCCTCGGCGTTGCGCTTCTCGACCTCCTCCTGCGACTCCCCCGGCGGATAGACCAGCTCCCGAGGCACCACGGCCTCGTCCTTCGACAGCCAGCCGGCGATCGCGGCGCGCAGCTTCACCGTCGGCTGCACCCCGACCGTGGTCATCCGGAGCTGACCGGCGGAGGTGGACGTCTCCCGGCCGCTGACCTGGATCACCTCCCGGCCGTCGGAGGTGCCGAGGGTGTTCACCGTCGGCCCCGGGCCGAGCACCACGTACGGGATGGGTGCGCCGAGCACGCCGATGCTCAGCAGGGTGGTGAGCACAGCACCGAGGAGGACGGTCACGCCACGACGTCGCATGCGGCAGAGCGTACCGACCGGTGGCGGCGGGGTCGGCACGCTGCGGAGGACTTCGCCCTCAGCGCAACGCCAGTGGCGGCTACCAGGGGCGCGGCGCGCGTACCGTAGACGTCGTGCCTGATATTCCGTTCGGTTTCGCGCTCCCGGGTGGGCAACCACCAGACCCCAACGATCCCGCGCAGATGCAGCAGTTCATGTCGCAGTTGCAGCACCTGCTCTCCGCGCCGGGCAGCGGGCCGGTCAACTGGGACCTGGCCCGCCAGGTGGCCGCCAGCCAGCTCGCCGCCACGGGTGACCCGATGGCCTCGCCGTACGAGCGGCACGCCGTGGAGGAGGCGCTGCGCCTGGCCGACCTCTGGCTGGAGCCGGCGTCGGCCTGGCCGACCGGCATCCGTACCTCCCTGGCGTGGAACCGCAACGAGTGGATCTTCAAGACGCTGGACGTCTGGCGCAAGCTCTGCGACCCGGTCGCCAGCCGGATGGTCGGCGCGATGGGCGACCTCGTCCCGCCGGAGGCCCGCGCCCAGCTCGGCCCGATGCAGTCGATGGTCACCACCCTGGGTGGGGCACTCTTCGGCGGCCAGCTCGGCCAGGCCCTCGGCCAGCTCGCCGCCGAGGTGCTGTCCGCCGGTGACATCGGCCTGCCGCTCGGCCCGGCCGGCACCGCCGCGCTGATCCCGGCCAACATCCGGGTGTACGGCGAGGGCCTGGAGCTGCCCGAGGACGAGGTACGCCTCTACGTGGCCCTGCGCGAGGCGGCCCACCAGCGGCTCTTCGAGCACGTCCCGTGGCTGCGCGGGCACGTGCTGACCGCGGTCGAGAACTACGCGTCCGGCATCCGGGTCAACCGGGAGGCGATCGAGGAGGCGATGGGCCGGGTCGACCCGACCGACCCGGAGTCGATGCAGGCGATCGCCCTGGAGGGGATCTTCACCCCGGAGGACACCCCGGCGCAGAAGGCGTCCCTGGCCCGGTTGGAGACGGCCCTGGCGCTGGTCGAGGGCTGGGTCTGCCACGTGGTCGACAGCGCCGCCGCCGACCGGCTGCCCAACGTGGTCCGGCTCGGTGAGGCGTTCCGTCGCCGTCGGGCGGCCGGCGGGCCGGCCGAACAGACCTTCGCCGCCCTGGTCGGCCTGGAGCTGCGCCCGCGCCGGCTGCGGGAGGCGTCGGCGCTGTGGGCGGCGCTGACCGAGCACCGGGGTATCGCCGGCCGGGACGCGGTCTGGGGTCACCCCGACCTGCTCCCCTCGGACGCCGACTTCGCCGACCCGGTGGCGTTCGCGACCACCTCGGCGGACCTCGACGACGAGCTGGCCACCTTCGACTTCACCGCCCCCGGCGGTCCCGAGGAGCAGGCGCCGGGCAGCCGGCCCCGTCCCGACGACACCGACGGCGACACCGACCGGCCCTGACCGGTCCCGACCACCACCGCGAAGCCGGCCGGACCGCCCGCACCCGGGCAGGTCCGGCCGGCTTTCCGACAGGTCCGGCAGGCCGGGCCGTCTCCGGCCGGCTTTCACAGGTCCGGTAGGCCGGCCGTCTCCGGCCGGCGTCCGGGCAGGTCCGGCCGGCTTTCCGACAGGTCCGGCAGGCCGGGCCGTCTCCGGGCATGCCCGGTGGCTGCGGCGGGAGGTCAGGCGTGGCGACCGGAGAGCAGGGTCCGGGTGGTGTCCCAACCCTCGACGGCCGGATCCAGGGCGGCCAGGTCGGCAGGTCCGCGCAACCGGTGCCAGCCGGGCGTGACCGCCACGTCGGCCGGGGCGGGGGCCGCACGACGCAGGTCCGCCGGCCCGGCCGCGTCCAGGTCCAGTGCCGGCAGCCATCCGGGTACGGGCAACCGGGACGCCACACCGAGCAGCCCGGGGCCACCGCCCTCCACCGGGGCGACGGCGACGGGTCTACTGGTCAGCGGCCGGAGCAGCTTGCCGAGGACGAGCCCCGGAAGGTCGGGGGCGTCCGCGGCCAGCACGGCGGCCTGGTCGTACCCGTCGAGGGCGGCCAGCACCGCGGTCACGGTCGGCTCGGGCACCTCGTACACGGTGGTGCCGGGCCAGCGCACCGCGTCGGCGAGCCAGCGGTCGGCCGGTGTCGCCGCGACCGCGGTCTCCACCTCGGCGAGGGTGGCGAGCAGGTCCACCACGTCCTCGGCCAGCGCGGTACGCCACTGCACCGGGTCGACCCCGGGTGGCGACCAGACCACCGGGCCGAGCAACGCCACCACCACCCGTCGGACCATTCCCCGACCCTAGTGGGCGCGGTACCGCGACTCGACCCCCGCCGCCCGCCGGTGCGCATCGGCCGGCTGCGCCCGTGGGCGCCGAGCGCGTGGGCCGCCGAAGCGCGTGAACCGTCTGAGCGCGTAGGCCGTCGGAGCGCGTAGGCCGTCGGAGCCAGTGGGCCGCCAGAGCGCGTGAACCGCCGGAGCGCGTGAACCGCCGGAGCCCGTGGGCCGCCAGAGCGCGTGAACCGCCGGAGCCCGTGGGCCGTCGACAGTCGGTGGGGACGCCGGACGGTTCCGACTGCCGGCGACCGGGCGGGTCGGTCAACCGGCGACCGGGACGGCGGAGGCGGCGGCGACCCCCTCCAGGTAGCCCCGGGCCCGCTCGGTCTTGGCGTACCGGCCGACCAGCGCCCAGAAGCGGGCGTTGTGGCTCGGCACGATGAGGTGCGCCAACTCGTGCAGCAGCACGTAGTCGAGCACCCAGTCGGGCATGTCCTGGAGCCGGTGCGAGATCCGGATGGTCCGGTCGGCGGGGGTGCAGGAACCCCAGCGGCCGTTCTGGTTGGTCACCCAGCGGACGCTGGCCGGCAGCGCGTCGCCACCCTGGTCGGACAGGTACAGGCCGATCAGCCGGAGCGCCCGGTCGAGCAGCTCGGTGTCGTTGCGGGTCAACCGGCCCTCGCGGGCGGCGAGCCGGGCCAGCATCCGGTCGACCCACTCGCTCTCCTCGGCCCGGGAGAACTGGTCCGGGATGAGGACCACGACCCGCTCGCCGTCCCGGTAGGCGGACACCGTGCGTCGCCGGCGCTGACTGCGCCGTACCTCGACGACCGGCTTCCGCGCCGCCACCATCAGTGGGCCGCGCAGCCGTGGTTTCCTGCCACGAGGGAAAGCTAATGCGTACTGACCAGGGGTCCGCAAGAGTCAACACCCCGACTCGCGCCCGGAAAATGGTGTTTGGTGGTGAGGAGTCCGAAAAAAACTGGTGATGACCATGAGCTTCGGCGGTCGTCACCCTTCGTGGCGGGGGTCACCGCGTCCACCGGGCGTGATCTCCACGGTGGGTGAGCGGCCCGGACAGGGCCGCCGCACCTCGTCCGGGTGACCCCGAGCAGGGTTCCACACGGCGTGTCCCCGGCAAACTCACTTATCCCGCCTATTTCGGGATGCACACTCTCGACGTCGACTTGCTCACAGTGTCGATGTACAGCTGACATGGAACCGCCCAGAGCTGGGTAGGGTCCGCCAACCGGCGGTCACGTGGGTGACCGCGGAGAAGGACCCGACGCCGGCGCCCCGCGTGGCCCGCCGTCGGGAGAACCGTCGGGCCGACGTGTCCGGCGGACGAGACGAGGAGGCTACCGTGGCCGACCAGGCCCAGACGTACAACGGTTACTGCGTCAAGTGCAAGGAGAAGCGGGACTTCGAGGGACACGTGGAGGTCTCGAAGACCGGGATGAACATGGCCAAGGGCAAGTGTCCGGTGTGCGGCACAACAGTGAACCGCATCCTGGGCAAGGCCAAGGTCTGACCCGTTCGGGATGCGATGCGGGAGGGGCGGCCGGCGAGGCCGCCCCTCCCGCGCGTGCGGCCCGGTGCCACCGGAGCACCGCCGGGCGTCGGCCCGCCCGCGCCGACCTGCCCGTGGGTGAGCACGGCAGCCATGTCAGCTAGGCGACATCACTGCCGGTAAGCTGTGGATAACTCGCTGAATCCTGTGGACAACGCTGGATCTGGCGTTGTGCACCTGTGGACAACGATCGACGGACCGCAGGGATTCGGTCACGATTCGTCGTCATGAGCCCGCCCCGCCCCGCACCCTCCCGGTCGACGCTGCTCCGCCCGGCCCTGTTGCCGGGGCTGACCCGGCTCTGGCGTGACCGGCACACCCTGCAGCTGGGGCTGACCCCGGGCCGGGCCGTGCTGCTGGAGGTTACCGGCACGGGCATCACCCGGCTGCTCGACCTGCTCGACGGCACCCGTAGCGAACGTGTCGTGCTGGCGGACGCGGCAGCCGCCCGAGTCGACCCCGCCCAGGCGCGCGGGCTGATCGACACCCTGCACGCCGCCGGGCTCGTCGTACCGGCGCACACCCTGCTTCCCCGCGACCTCACCGGCCCGGACCGGACCCGGCTCGCCGCGGAGGCCGGGGCGCTCGCCCTGACCGCCCCGACCGCCCTGCCCGGCACCCCGGCCCAGGTGCTCCGCCGACGACGCGGCGCCCGGGTGGTGGTGGCCGGCGCGGGCCGACTCGGTGCGCCCGTCGCCGTGGCGCTGGCCCAGGCCGGCGTCGGTCACGTGGCGACCGAGCTGACCGGCCCGGTCCACCCCGGTGACCTGGTGGGGACGGGGCTGGCCGCGACCGAGGTGGGGCGGCCGCTGGCCGCCGCGATCCGGGCCGCCGTGGAGAGGGTCGCCCCCGGCACCCGGACCGGTCCGGTCAACCGACGTCGGGCCGACCTGGTGGTGCAGGTCGGCGCGGACCGGCCGGCGGGCCTGCTCGCCAGCGGGTACGCCCGGCGTCGCCAACCGCACCTGCTGCTCACCCTCCGGGAAGGGGTGCCGGTGGTCGGCCCGCTGGTCCGACCGCCGGTCGGCCCCTGCCTGAACTGTCTGGACCTGCACCGCACCGAGCGGGATCCGGGCTGGCCCGGTCTGGCCGCCCAGCTCGCCACCGGCCCGGCCGACCAGTCCTGCGGCACGGCCACCCAGCTCACCGCCGTCGGTTACGCGGTCGCCGAGGCGCTGGCGCAGCTCGACGGCGGCACCCCGGAGACGGTGGGTTGTGCCGTGGAGATCGGGCCGGCCGGCCGGTTCCGCCGCCGGGCCTGGAGCCCGCACCCCCGGTGTTCCTGCGCCGACCCCGGCCGCCACCGGTGACCCCGGCCGGGGGCGGAAGGGGGGATGCGGCCACCAGCCCGGCCGCCGAGCAGCAACGGGAGCCCGAAGTCGGTAACAATGGCCGGGTGACCGACATCCCGCGCCGCGCCGTGTCCCGGACCGCCAAGCTCGCCGCTCTGCCGCTCGGCTTCGCCGGTCGGACCGTCCTCGGAATGGGAAAGCGCGTCACCGGCATGGCCTCCGACGTCATCTCCGCCGAGATCCAACAACGCACCGCCGAGCAGCTCTTCAGCGTGCTCGGGCAGCTCAAGGGCGGGGCGATGAAGTTCGGCCAGGCGCTGTCGGTGTTCGAGGCGGCCCTGCCGGACGAGATCGCCGCGCCCTACCGGCAGGCCCTGACGAAACTCCAGGAGGCCGCCCCGCCGCTGCCGGTGGCCAGCGTGCACAAGGTGCTCGCGGAGCAGCTCGGGCCGGACTGGCGGGACCGGTTCGTGGAGTTCGACGACACCCCCGCCGCGGCCGCCAGCATCGGGCAGGTGCACCGGGCGGTGTGGCGCGACCCGGAGACCGGGGCTTCCCGGACCGCCGCCGTCAAGATCCAGTACCCGGGGGCCGGGGACGCCCTGCTCGCCGACCTCAAGCAGCTCTCCCGGCTGGGCGGGATGTTCCGGGCCATCCAACCGGGCCTGGACGTCAAGCCGCTGCTGGCCGAGCTACGGGAGCGGATCACCGAGGAGCTGGACTACGAGCTGGAGGCCGAGTCGCAGCGCGCCTTCGCCGCCGCGTACACCGACGACCCGGAGATCTTCATCCCGGCGGTGCTCTCCTCGTCGCCCCGGGTGCTGGTCACCGAGTGGATCGAGGGGACACCGCTGGCGGACGTCATCCGGGAGGGCACCGACGAGCAGCGCAACACCGCCGGCCGGTTGATGGCGACCCTGCACCTGTCCGCCCCGGCACGGGCCGGCCTGCTGCACGCCGATCCGCACCCGGGGAACTTCCGGTTGCTGCCGGACGGTCGGCTCGGCGTCATCGACTTCGGGGCGGTGGCCCGGATGCCCGAGGGCACCCCGGAACCGATCGGTCGACTGCTCGGCTTGTCGTTGCGCGGTGACGCCGACGCGGTCGTCGCCGGGCTGCGCGAGGAGGGCTTCGTCAAGCCGACCGAGTCGATCGACGCGACGGCGCTGCTGGACTACATCCGACCCATGCTGGACCCGGTGGCACAGGAGGAGTTCCGGTTCACCCGGGCCTGGCTCCGGGCCGAGGCGACCCGGCTGGCCAGCCCGAAGTCGCCCGCCTTCCAGCTCAGCCGGCAGCTCAACCTGCCACCGTCCTACCTGCTCATCCACCGGGTGACGCTGGGCTCGATCGGGGTGCTCTGCCAGTTGGAGGCCAAGGCGCCGTACCGGGGCATCCTGGAACGGTGGCTGCCCGGCTTCGCGCCGGTGGCCTGACCAAAACACGAGGGGGGCGGTGACCGGAATCCGGTCACCGCCCCCGTCTGTCGGTGGTGGTCTAGAGAACGCCCAGGTCGCGAGCCGACTGGCTGCGGCTCTCCATCGCGACGTCGCGGGCGGAGCGGTGCGCCTCAGTGCTCGTGGTGGTACGACCGGCCTGAGGCCGGCGCATTCGAGCCCGGGACAACGCTTCGTGGAGTAGTTGCATCTCGGTCACGTTCGGCAGGTGCAGCATCAACGTCAACTTTCTCGGGGCCGACCGATCGTCGGCGGACGGGTGGAACGGATCGGGTAGGTGTCAGGCTGCCAACCGGACCGCGCTACGCGAGGTGGCCACACCACTGGCCGCCAGTCGCGCCTCGGCCTCGACCTGAAGGGCGGCGTCGCGGGCGAGGTCCTCCTTGCGCGGACGGCCACGGGGCCGCTTGCGCGGGACGACCGCGCCACGCTCGAAGATCTCGCCGCCCCAGACGCCCCAGGGCTCGGCCCGCTCGACCGCCCCGGCCAGGCACTCGACGCGCAGCGGGCAGTCCCCGCAGAGCGACTTGGCCAGCTCCAGGTCGGTGGGCGAGTCCGAGAACCACAGGTCGGGGTCGAACTTCCGGCAGGGCAGGTTCGCCTCCAGCTCGACGCTCACATCGAGGGGGGCCAACGCCAGACTCATCTCCCGGTCACCTCTCTCTCACTTCGATCTCATGGATCGCATTCCGACGTACTTCGACGGGCAAAAAACTGAGGCCGCGGATCCCGGTGAGCGGGTTCCGCGGCCTCGAGGTGAGCCGGTGGTCTGAAGATCAGACCGGTCTCCCTCGAGGTGGAACGCCGCGGACATCCATGCGCTTGTTGTCGACATCGATGCCCAGACCCGTGAAGCCACTGGTCCCCTGGACTCCCGCAGTGGGCGCAACAGTCAGGTTCAGCTCGGCCTGAACCGAGACCTGGTGCACCTGCGGGACCGACGGTCGCGGAGCGGCCGGGGCCACCCGAACAGCCGACAGCGGAGCGTGGGCAGCTGGCATCGCCGCCGGACGCTCATAGGTGAAGATCTCCACGGGTGCCACCTCCCTCACGTTCCTTGTGCCGACTGGGACCTACCCCGTGAGCAGCCGAAACGGCGCTGCTCCCGAGGTGCGTTCTGAGGCTATTCCTCGCCCCGGGGCGAGAGCAAACGAATTTACGACGAGATTTTGGAAGTTTTCTCCGGGCCGACGTCGTCCACCGCGGCGCCGGCCACCAGGGCCAGCACCGCGTCGCCGTACAGGCCGAGTTTGCGGGGGCCGATCCCGGCGATCGCGATCAGCTCCTCCATCCGTCCCGGACGCCGTTCGGCCAGCGCGACCAGGGTGGCGTCGGTGAACACCACGTACGCCGGCACCCGCTGCGTCCCGGCCACCCGGGCCCGCCAGTCGCAGAGCCGCTCGTACAGGTTCTCGTCGATGTCGGAGGGGCAGCTCGGGCAGCGCCCCAGTTTGCGGTCCGCCCCGGCGAGCAGGGTCGCTCCGCAGACCCGGCAGGACACCACCTGGCTACGGCGGCGCTCCACCGCCCGTTTCACCCCGGCCGCACCCCCCGTCCGGGCCGCGCCGGCCCGTTCGCCGCCACCGGTGCGGTCCAGCTGGGGCAGGAACCGCGACGGGCGACGGGACCGGCCACCCGGCGAGCGGGCCGAGGCGTACGACAACCAGAGCCACTGCCGGGCCCGGGTGATCCCGACGTAGAGCAGCCGCCGTTCCTCCTCCACCTGCTCCGGGGTACGGGCGTACGAGGTGGGCAGGGTGCCCTCGGCCAGGCCGACCAGGAACACGGCGTCCCACTCCAGCCCCTTGGCCGCGTGCAGGGAGGCCAGGGTCACCCCGTCCACGGTCGGCACGTGCTGCTGGGCGGCCCGCCGGGCCAGCTCGTCGTTGAAGTCCGCCAGGGTCGCGGGGCGTTCCACCGCCGCCGCCTCGCCGATCGGCAGCACCTCGGGGGTGGCCGCGTACTCCTCGGCGAGCTGGACCAGCGCGGCGAGCGCCTCCCAGCGCTCCCGGGCCGCGCCACCGGGCGGGGGCGCGTCGGGCGCCCAGCCGATGGCCGTCAGCGCCTCCCGGGCCGCGACCGGCACCGGGGTCTCGCCCGGGATCGACCGGGTGGCGGCCCGCAACGCCACCATCGCCTGGCGCACCTCGGCCCGCTCGAAGAACCGCTCCGCCCCCTGCACCACGTACGGCACGCCGACCTCGGTCAGCGCCTTCTCGTACGCCTCGGACTGGGCGTTGGTCCGGAACAGCACGGCGATCTCCCGCGCCGGGGTGCCCGCCTCGACCAGGGTCCGGCAGCGGGCCGCCACCGCGTTCGCCTCGGCCGGCTCGTCGGTGAAGATCCGCAGCTCCGGTTCGGGGCCGGGCGGGCGCTGACCGTGCAGCTCCAGCCGCAGCCGCGCCTCGGTGCCCCGGGCCTGGCCGATCACCGCGTTGGCCAGCCCGACCACCTGCGGGGTGGACCGGTAGTCGCGGACCAGCCGGACCACGGTGGCGTCCCGGTGCCGGCGCGGGAAGTCGATCAGGTACGCCGAGGTGGCCCCGGTGAACGAGTAGATGGTCTGGCTCGCGTCACCGACCACGGTCACGTCGTCCCGGCCCCCCAGCCAGACGTCGAGCAGCCGCTGCTGGAGCGGGTTGACGTCCTGGTACTCGTCGACGACGAAGTGCCGGTACTGGCCCCGCACCTGCTCGGCCACGTCCCGGTGCTCCTCGATGCCCCAGACCGCGGCCCGCAGCAGGTCCTCGAAGTCGATCACCCCGGAGGACCGTTTCAGCCGTTCGTACGCGGTGAAGACCTCGGCCACCCGGGCCGGGTCGTGGGGCGTCTCGCGCAGCGCCCTGGCCGCGGCGACCGGGTACTCCCCCGGCTCGACCAGTGACGACTTGGCCCACTCGATCTCGCCGGCCAGGTCCCGGGCGGCGGCCCGGTCGGTCCGCAGGCCCACCTTGGCGGCCGCCAGGGTGACCATCCGGACCTTGCTGTCCAGCAGCTCCGGCATAGCCCGCCCGGACAGCAGCCGGGGGGCGAAGTAGCGCACCTGGCGCAGGGCCGCGGCGTGGAACGTCCGCGCCTGCACCCCCGGCACCCCGATCAGGGCCAGCCGGTTGCGCATCTCGGCGGCGGCCCGCGCGGTGAAGGTGACCGCCAGCACGTGCCGGCCGACGATCTCGCCGGTCAGCACCCGGTGGGCGATCCGGGAGGTCACCGCGCGGGTCTTGCCGGTGCCGGCGCCGGCCAGCACGCAGACCGGACCGGCCGGCGCGGTGACCGCCGACCGTTGTTCCGGATCCAGCCCGCTGAGCACCGCCTCCACGCCCGAGTGAACCCCCACGGCCAGGAATCATCTCAGCTCCGGCTGATGTTGTAGCGGTTAGCCTGGCCTGACCGGGCCGGTGCGGCGACCCCTGGAGGACCGACGATGTTGACCATGTATTCCACCCCGTGGTGCGGCTACTGCCACCGGCTGAGGTCGCAGCTGGACCGGGAAGGCATCGGGTACGAGGTCGTCGACATCGAGCAGGACCCGCAGGCGGCGGACTTCGTGATGAGCGTCAACGGCGGCAACCAGACCGTCCCGACACTGCGCTTCGCCGACGGCAGCGCGCTGACCAACCCGTCCATCGTGCAGGTCAAGCAGCACCTGGCCGCGCTCACCGGCTGAGCCGGACGCCCACCGCGCGGGCGGGACGACCCACCGGTCGGGCCGCCCGCGCGGCGTCGGGGTCACCGGCCGGGGATCCGGTCGACCGCGGGGTCGGACAGCGGCCGGCGGGGGGCCGGGACGTGGACCGCCGGGGTGGGCGGGACGGCGGTCGCCGGGGTCGGCGGGACGGCCGTCGGCGGGACGGCCGTCGGCGGGACGGGCGGGACGGCCGTCGGCGGGGTCAGCCGACGGCCGTGCCAGAGCCAGAGACCGGCGAGTGTGGTGACCACCCCGACGAGGACGAAGAGCAGCCGGTAGTCGATCGCACCGACGAGCAGCGCCCCGGTGCCGATGGAGACCGCCTGCGGGCCGCTGACCAGCGCCTCGGAGGCCGCGGTGACCCGGCCGAGCAGCCCCGGCGGGGTACGCCGCTGGACCAGCGTGCTCAGCCCGACCATGGTCAACGGCAGGGACAGCCCGGCCAGCAGCAGCGCCAGCACGCCGAGCCGCAGATCCGGCCAGGCCAGGGCCAGGGCGGCCGGGCCGAAGAGGGTCACCCCGGCGGCGAGCGCCCCCAGCTCACCCACCCGGCGGACGACCGTCGGCGAGAGCAGACCGCCGGCCAGGCCGCCGACCCCCTGCACGGTGATCAGCACCCCGACGAAGGCGGCGTCGCGGTCCAGCCCCTGGTCGACGTACGCGAAGATCAGCGATTCGGTGAAGCCCATCACGAGCGAGCCCAGCCCGTACCCGAGCAGTGCCCGGCGCAGGGCCGCCTCGCGGGTCAGGTGGCGCAGCCCGGCGGCCAGTTCGGCGGGCCAGCGCAGGGTGGCGGTGGCGGGCGGGTGCTCGGTCACCCGGAGCAGGCCCACCACGGCGGCGGCGACCACGAACCCGGTCATCGCCAGGCTGGTCAGCAGCCACCCGCCGACCGCCGCGTACAGGGCCGCGCCGGCCAGCGGACCACCGAGCCGCAGTCCCTGCCGCACGGTCTGCAACGCCCCGTTCGCGTCGGCCAGCAGCTCGCTCGGCACGAGCTGGCGGAGCAGCCCGCTCAGGGTCGCGTGCAGCGTCAGGTAGGACAACCCGTAGCAGGCCGCCACCAGGTAGACGATCCAGACGTCATTCCGGTCCCGGACCACGAACAGCGGACTGAGCAGCAGCGCCGTGCCGAGATTGGCGACCACGAAGAACGGCCGGCGACGGTAGCGGTCGACGACCCAGCCGACCAGCGGGGCCAGGACCATCGGCGCGATGATCGCGAAGATGGTCGCGCCGGCCAGCCCGTCGGAGCCGGTCAGATCCTTGACCCAGATGGCGAGGGCGAGCAGCAGCATCGACTCGGCCGCCATGCTGGCCAGCAGCGCGACGAAGAGCAGACGGAAGTCGGGGCGGCGCAGGACGGTGCGCATGGGGTTCCCTCCGGCGGGAGTGGCGCCCGGGTGGGGCGCGTACGGGGGAACTGCCGCCAGGTGGGAAGGCATCGTTCCCGGGGTTCGGCGGGCAGGTTCCACAGTCCTCTTTTTGTCGCAAGACACGCCCTCGTCGGGACCTCCGACTCCGGTCGCGCCGTCCATACTGACCGTGGGGGGCGAATTTCATACAGTTACCGTCGCGTCCTGCGACGGTCGACGGAATCGAGGACATCGTGCCTCCTGCCGTACCGAGCCCGATCCTGCGGCGACGCAGGCTCGGCAATGAACTACGCCGCCTGCGCGAGGCGGCGGAACTCACCGGCGACCAGGTGATCGAGCGGATCGGCTGGGCATCGGCGTCGAAGCTCTCCCGCCTGGAGAACGGCCGCAGCCGACCCGACCCGGAGGACGTCGGCATCCTGCTCGACCTCTACGGCACCGACGCCGCGCTGCGCGACGAGCTGCTCGTCATCACCGAGGAGGCCGGCGACATGCGCGCCTGGCGCAGGTCGTATCCGGTGATGACCCAGCAGCAGCTGGGCTGGACCGAGCTGGAGGCGGGCTGCGCCCAGATCCGGGAGTACAACCCGGTGCTGGTGCCGGGGTTGTTGCAGACCGAGGGGTACGCCCGGCTGCGGATCGTCTCGGCCAACGCCGCCGCCACGGAGTCGGCCGGGCCGTCCGCCGGGCACGACCCGGAGGCCGAGGTCAAGGCCCGCCGGGCCCGGCAGTCCCTGCTGGACCGCGCGGACGGCCCGGAGTACACCGCGGTGCTGGAGGAGGCCGCGCTGGGTCGGCGGGCCTGCCCGCCGGACGTGCTGCGGGACCAGCTCGCGCACCTCTGCGAGCTGGCCATCCTGCCGAACGTGACGCTGCACCTGCTGCTCCGGGACACCCGGATCGGCGAGTTCTACCTGCCGCCGACGGCGTTCTCGCTCTACCGGTTCGCCGACGCGCAGGATCCGGAGACGCTGGCGATCGAAGGAGGCTTCATCGACGTCATGTCGACCGAGGCAACCACGGTAAATCGATATAAAGTGGCATTTGAGTGGTTGTGCTCGGCGGCGCTCTCCGCATCGGACACCCTTACCTGGCTCTTCACGGCGACGGGACGGCTGACCGAGACGGCGACCTCGTCCACAGCGGCCCCGGGTCCGACAGCAGCGCCGGCCCAGCGCCGCCGACAGACCGGACGTCTGACGGAACGGTGACACCCACCTGCCGTCAGCGCCGGGCGACCGCCGCTCGTTTCGTCGAAGCAGTTCCAGCAACCAGGAGCAGAGTCATGAACGAGATCCAGGAGACCGTGCCCGCCGACGCCCGCTGGCACAAGAGCACCCGCAGCCAGACCTCCAACTGCGTCGAGGTCGCCCAGCTGCGCACCGCGACGGCGGCGGTGGCGCTGCGGGACAGCAAGGACCCCGGTGGCCCGATCCTGCTGTTCCCCCGGGCCGACTGGCTCGGCTTCATCGCGGGCACCAAGAACGGACAGTTCGCGCTGGACTGATCCGGTGACCGGGTGGGCCGTCGGCGGAACCGCCGGCGGCCCCACGTCGCGCGGGTCAGGCCGGACCGGAGCGCACCCCCCGGTCGGGCCGGGTCAGCAGTGACCGTCGAGCCAGCGGTGGATCAGGAACAGCGCGATCGACGACGGCGGCGGCAGGACCAACTGGTCACCGTCGCCCGCGTCCACCGCCCGTCCGGCCAGCACCGCGCCGATCTCCCGCCGGGTGAACCAGCGGGCGTACGCGATCTCCGTCGGATCCACCCGCACCGGCTCGCCCGGGTCCGCCTCGGCCAGGTACCCCAGCATCAGCGAACCGGGGAACGGCCATGCCTGGCTGCCCGCGTACCGGATCCGCCCGACCCCGACGCCGACCTCCTCGCGGACCTCACGCAGCACGGCCGCCTCCGCCGACTCCCCCGGCTCGACGTAGCCGGCGAGGCAGGAGAAACGCCGCCGTCCCGGGGTGTGCGGCCAGGTGGCGTTGTTGCCCAGCAGGCAGCGACCCTCCGGACCGTCCACCCCGTCGTGCACCAGGACGATCATCGCCGGGTCGGTACGGGGCCAGGCCCGGCGGCCGTCCGCGTCCACCCGCGACCAACCGCCCTCGTCCACCTCGGTCCGCTGCCCGGTCCGTGGTGACCAGCCGTGCCCCAGATGCCAGTTGACCAGGGCGAGCGCGGTGGTGAAGATCCCGGCGTCCCGGTCACCGAGCAGGTGGCCGATCTCCCGCAGGTGCGCGGCCCGGGTGTCCGGCAGGTCGGGCAGCGGGGCGTCCACCGCGAACACCGGCACCCCGTCGGGCTCCACCCCGAGAAAGAGCGGGTACGGCTCCCCCGGTGAGCCGACCTGCCCCGGTGAGCCGACCTGCCCGGCCTCGCGGAACACCAGCACCGGAGGGTGCACGTCGGCCCGGACGAGCGCCCGGCCCTCCCTGGTCGAGTCCAGCACCAGCACCCGGGCCCGCTGCCAGGCCTGCGCCAACCACTGCGGATCGGTACGCCGGTGCGCGGCCCGGTCCAGCGTGGAGCGGGCCAACGGCGGGGCGGTCTCACCGCTCACGCCGACTCCGTACGGACCGGGGTGAGGGCGGCCAACGGACCGGCGATCCGCTCGGCGTCCCCGAGCACCACCACGACCGCCCGCGCCGGGGCGAGGTACCGGGCCGCCACCTCGGCGACGTCGTCCACGGTGACCTTCGCCAGTCGGGCCGCGTGCTCGGCGATGAAGTCCAACCGCAACCCGTTGCCGGCGTACGCGCTGGTCAACGCGGCCAGCCCAGCCTGGGTGGAGATGCCGAGCTGGAGGGTGCCCAGGGCGTACTGGCGGGCCTGCTCCAGTTCCTCGGCACCCGGCGGCAGCGACGCCAGCCGACCCAGCTCGTACGTCGTCTCCAGCAGCGCCGGACCGGTCGCCTCGGTGGCCACCTCGGCCCCGGCGACCAGCACCGACCCCGCCACCGAGTGCTCGACCGACGAGTGCGGGCCGTAGGTGTAGCCCTTGTCCTCCCGGATGTTCTCCGTCCAGCGGGACGAGAAGTAGCCCCCGAAGATCAGGTTCGCCAGTTGCAGCGCGGCGTGGTCCGGATGGGTACGCGGTACCGCCGGCAACGCGATCCGCAGCGACGACTGCACCGAACCGGGCCGGTCCACCAGCAGCAGCGGCCCGGGTTCCAGCGGTGGCGCGGGCGGCAGGTCGACCCCCCGGCTGTCCCCGGTCCAGCCGGCCAGGGCCTTCTCCGCGGCGTCCAACGCGCGCTCCGGCTGGATGTCGCCGACCAGCACCAGCACCGCCTCGGCCGGGTGCACCCGGTCGGCGTGCAGCCGACGCAGCGCCGCCGGACGGACCGCACGGACCTGCTCCGGCTCCGGCGTCTGCACCGCGTACGGGTGCCGGCCGTAGATCCGCCGGAGCAACGCGGTACGGACCACCTGGGCGGGCTGGCTCTGCGCGACCTGGATCCGGTCCACCAGCCGGTCCCGTTCGGTCTGCACCCAGTCGGCCGGGTAGGTGGCCCCGGTCAGCACGTCGGCCAGGATCTCCAGCATCCGGTCCAGCCCGGTGACCAGCCCCGCGCCGGAGACCATCAACCGGTCCGGATCGACCCCGGCGGAGAGCCCACCGCCGACCTTCTGCAACTCGGCGGCGATCCGGGTGGCGGTGAGGGTGGCGGTGCCGGCGAGCATCGTCTCGGCGAGTATCGCGCCCCGGGCCAGGTGGGTCCGGCCGAACGGCAGCCACAGCCGCAGCTCGACCAGGGGCACCGCGGGGCGGCGTACCGCGATCACGGTCAGCCCGTTGCCGAGCCGCCGCTCGGCCTGCCTGGGCAGCTTGAGCCGCCGGGTCGGACCGAGCGCCGGCAGCGCCCGGACATTAGGGGTCAACGCACTCATCGGGCACCTCCGGGGATGATCTCGATGGAGGCGCGGCGGTCCGGGCGCAGCGTGGCGGCGGCGGCGCGGACCTGTGCCTCGGTGACCTCGCCGACCAGCCGGGGAAGCTCGTTGAGCAGGCCCGGCTCGCCACGTTGCTGTTCCAGCACCGCCATCCGTAGCGCCCGGCCGAGCACCGCGTCGGTGTCCCGCAGCAGGTGGGTGGCCATCCGTGCCTGGGTGCGGGCCAGTTCGCCGTCGGTCAGCCCGTCGGTGGCCAGCCGGTCCAGTTCCTCGTCGACCGTGCGCAGCACCTTGTCCACGTCGCCGCCGGGCGGCAGGTGCGCCTGGAACAGCAGCGCGGTGGGGTCGCGGACGTCGAACGGGTCACCCATGAAGCCGAGGTAGCCGCCGAGGCCGGTGACGCTGCGGTCCCGCTGGACCAGCCGCTCGACCAGCCGGGACGCCTCCCCGTCGGTGAGCACCTCGGCGAGGACCGCGTAGGAGAGGTAGCCGGTGAAGTCGCCGACCGGATCGGGCACCCGCCACGCCGAGGCCACCGCCGGCAGCGGCGCCAACCGGTCGGTGTACGAGGTGCGCCGCTCCGCGGTCAGGTCGGGCTCGGTGAAGTCGGGGCGCTCCGGGGCGGGCCGGGCCGGCACGTCACCGAAGTGCCGTTCGACCAGGGCGGTCGCCTCCGCGACGTCGACGTCCCCGCTGACCGCGAGCACGGCGTTGCCGCTGGCGTAGTAGCGGCGGAAGAAGTCGGCGGCGTCGGCGACGGTGGCGGACTCCAGGTCGTCGAAGGAGCCGTAGCCGTCGTGCGCGTTGGGGAAGGTGTCGAACATCACCGGCGGCAGGGTCAGCCAGGGGAACCCGCCGTACGGCCGGTTCAGCACGTTGACCCGGATCTCCTCCTTGACCACGTCGACCTGGTTGCGCAGGTTCTCCTCGGTCAACCGGGGGCCGCGCATCCGGTCGGCCTCCAGGAACAGCGCCCGCTCCAGGGCGTTGGCGGGCAGCGTCTCGTAGTAGTCGGTGTAGTCCAGGTGGGTCGAGCCGTTGAAGGTGCCGCCGGCACCCTGCACGTACCGGAAGTGGGCCAGTTTCTCCAGGTTCTCCGAGCCCTGGAACATCAGGTGCTCGAAGAGGTGGGCGAAGCCGGTGCGGCCCTGCGGCTCGGAGCGGATACCGACGTCGTAGACGACCGCCACGCCGATCACCGGGGCGCTGCGGTCCGGGGTGAGGACCACCCGCAGGCCGTTGTCGAGGGTGAACCGCTCGACCGGGTACTTCGTCGCTGGAATCTTCGCTCTCCGGGTCGGCACGTGGTCGACCCTAGCGTGTCGCCACCGGCGACACGGCCGTCCTCGGCCGCGCCGGGTGTCGGCGGGTGTGCGGCAATGAGTCCGAAAACCCCGCAAGAGGAGGGGTAAGCCGGCAATATTCGGGATCGCTCATCCCACGATGTGGACTATCCTTGACGCTGCCGGACCACTGCCCCACTCTTCCTACCAACTAAATAGGAATACTGCGGATTGGATGGACGATGAGACGGCTCCCCTTCCGTCGGTTGGTCTCCCTCGCCACCCTCGCCGTCATCGGCGCGGCCACGATGGGGACCACGGCGGCGTGCGGTGACGACGACAGCGCCGGCGGCGGCGACTCCGGCCCGGTCACCCTGCGACTGGGCTACTTCCCCAACATCACCCACGCGCCGGCCGTGGTCGGCGTCGAGAAGGGCGTCTTCGCGGAGAAGCTCGGCAACGACGTCAAGCTGGAGACCAAGACGTTCAACGCCGGCCCGGCGGCCATCGAAGCGATCTTCTCCGGCGCGCTCGACGCCACGTACATCGGCCCGAACCCGACGGTGAACGCCTTCTCGAAGTCCAAGGGCGAGGCCGTCCGGGTCATCTCCGGCGCCGCCTCCGGCGGGGTGGCCCTGGTGGTCAAGCCCGGGATCACCTCGGTCGAGCAGCTGCGCGGCAAGAAGATCGCCACCCCGCAGCTCGGCAACACCCAGGACGTCGCCATCCGTCACTGGCTCAAGGAGAAGGGCCTCAAGACCACCAAGGAGGGCGGCGGCGACGTCAAGATCGTCCCGCAGGAGAACGCCCAGACGGTGGAGACCTTCTCCAGCGGCTCGATCGACGGCGCGTGGGTGCCCGAGCCGTTCGTCTCCCGGCTGGTCAACGCCGGTGGCAAGGTCCTCGTCGACGAGCGGGACCTCTGGCCGGACAAGAAGTTCGTCATCACCAACCTGATCGTCTCCACCAAGTTCCTCAAGGCCCACCCCGACGCGGTGAAGAAGCTGGTCGAGGGGCAGGTCGCGGCGAACGACCTCGTCAACACCAAGCCGGACGAGGCGCAGCAGGCGATCTCCGACCACATCGGCAAGATCACCGGTAAGCCGCTGGACCTCAAGCTGATCAAGCAGGCGTGGCCGACGCTGCTGTTCACCAACGACCCGATCGCGTCCTCGCTCAAGACCGGGCTGGACCACGCCGTCGCGGTGGGGCTGACCCAGCCGGTCGACCTCGACGGACTGTACGACCTGAAGTACCTCAACGAGGTGCTCAAGGCGCAGGGCCAGACCGAGGTCACCCAGCCGTGACGTCGACCACGACGACCCCGCAGAGCGCGACCGCCGCGGTCGCGCTCTCCGGGGTGACCAAGGTGTACGGGCGCGGGACGAACGCCGTCCTCGCCCTGGACGGGGTGAGCCTGGACGTCCGGCCGGGCGAGTTCGTCTGCCTCGTCGGCGCGTCCGGCTGCGGCAAGAGCACGCTGCTCAACCTGGTCGCCGGGCTGGACCGGGCGCAGGGCGGCACCATCACGGTGGCCGACGACGCGAACCCCGGCCTGATGTTCCAGGAGCCGGCGCTCTTCCCGTGGCTGACCGTCGAGGCCAACGTCGAGGTGCCGTTGAAGCTGCGCGGGCTGCCCCGGGCCGAGCGTCGCGAACGGGTGGCGGAGCTGCTGGGCACCGTCCACCTGTCCGACTTCGGCCGCAAGCGCCCGCACGAACTCTCCGGCGGCATGCGGCAGCGGGTCGCCCTGGCCCGCACCCTCGCCCTGGACACCCCGGTACTGCTGATGGACGAGCCGTTCGGCGCCCTCGACGCGATGACCCGGGACATCCTGCACGACGAACTGGAACGCATCTGGGCCGAACGGCAGCTCACCGTGCTGTTCGTGACCCACAACGTCCGCGAGGCGGCCCGGCTCGCCGACCGGATCATCCTGCTCAGCAGCCGGCCCGGTCGGATCATCTGGTCGACGGAGGTGAACGTGCCCCGACCCCGGCGCATCGACTCCCCTGAGATCGCCGCGATCGCCTCCGAGGTCACCGACCGACTCCGTACCGAGGTGGGCCGCCATGGCAAATGACACCCTGACCGGCGCGGCCCGCGCCGACGCGGAGATCTCCGGGCTGGACGCGCTGGAGATCGCCGGCCGGGAGAAGGAGGTCTCCCGGGGTGCCCGGCTCTGGGCGTCCACCTGGCCCAAGCTCGCCGCGCTCGGCATCGCCATCGGCCTGTGGCAGGTGGTGGTCTGGAGTGGCTGGAAGCCGCCGTACTCACTGCCCGGCCCGGTCACCGTCGCCGAGGAGCTGGTCCGGCAGGCCAGCGGCCGGCAGCTCTGGGACGGGCTCGCCACCACGCTGCAACGGGCGGCACTCGGCTACCTCTTCTCCGTCGCGGTCGGCCTGCTGGTCGGCCTGGCGGTGGCCCGGTCCAAGGTGCTCCGGGCGGCGATCGGCTCGATGATCACCGCGTTGCAGACGATGCCGTCGATCGCCTGGTTCCCGCTGGCCATCCTGCTGTTCGAGCTGAGCGAGAAGGCGATCTTCTTCGTGGTGGTGCTCGGTGCCGCGCCGTCCATCGCCAACGGCGTGATCAGCGGGGTCGACTACGTGCCGCCGCTGCTGGTCCGGGCTGGTCGCAACCTCGGCGCGCGGGGGCTGAACCTCTACCGGTACGTCATCGCGCCCGCCGCGCTGCCCGCCATCGTCGCCGGACTCAAGCAGGGCTGGGCCTTCTCCTGGCGCAGCCTGATGGCCGGCGAGCTGCTGGTGGTCGGCATCTCCCAGACGTCGCTGGGTGCCCAGCTCACCTACTCCCGGGAGCTGTCCGACGCGCCCTGGCTGCTCGCCACGATGATCGTCATCCTGGTGGTCGGGCTGGTGGTCGACGCCGCGTTCGGAGTGGCGGACCGGACGATCCGCCGCCGCTGGGGCGTACTGGACCAGGCTGGTCAGTGACGTGTACATCTCCGCGCGCAGCGACTATGCGCTCCGGGCCATGCTCGCCGTCGCCGCCTCCGGCGGCGGCGAGCACGACCGCCCCGACGACGGGACCGGCCGCTCCGACGGTGGGGGCGGTGGGGAACTGGTGAAGGCGGCGAGCCTGGCGCAGGCGCAGGGCATCCCGCTGAGCTTCCTCCAGGGCATCCTGCTCGACCTGCGTCGTGCCGGCCTGCTGCTCAGCCACCGGGGCACCGAGGGCGGCTACGCGCTGACCCGTCCCGCCTCGGAGATCAGTGTCGGGGACGTGCTGCGCGCCGTCGGCGGATCGCTGACCACCGTCCGAGGGCTGCCCGCCGAGGACGCCGGCTACCACGGGGTGGCCGCCGGCCTGCGCGACGTGTGGCTCGCGGTCGACGGCGCGATCGCCGTGGTGGTCGACCGGACCACGCTGACCGACCTGCTGGTCCACCGGGAGCAGACCGCGGCCCGTTGACCCACGGCCGGCGGACCCACGACCGGCGGACCCACGGCCATCCGGCCGTCGACCCCTCGATCGGCGGACCCCCGGGTGGCCGGCCGACCGTCGACCCCCCAGGATCCGACGGTCGGCCGGCCACCCGGGACGCCGACCCACCCGCCCGGACCGGACCGGCTCAACCCACGGTCAACTCGACCGTGGACGGCTGTTTCTCGTCGGGGGTGTGCAACTCGACCAACCCGGCCGGAGCGGTCCGTCCCGGCCTCGGGTGCCAGGGCGCGAACGCCGCGACCATGGCGAGCAGGATCCCGGCGCCCGCCACGGCGAGCACCACCAGCAGCTCGCGCCCCGCCCCCGAATCGGCGTCGCCCGCCATGGTCACCCCTCCCGTGCCCGACCGTGCCGGCCGGTTCTTCCCCCGGCAGCTAGCTTCGACCAGCCACGGCCGGTGGAACAGTCACCGATCGGACGCAATAGAGCCGGCAAACCGACCCATCCGCCAGCATGATCACCGAGGGTCTCCCGGCGACCCCGCAGCGTCCATCCGACGGCCGGAATCCGCCCCGACCGACGGTGTGTGCGGCCCCGCTCCCGCTCGGCACAGGGCGACGACCCCCACTCCGGGTCGGCACAGGGTGACGACCCCCACTCCCGGTCGGCACGAGGTGACGACCCCGGAACGGGGACGACCCGACCGGACCACGGTGCGGCACCGGCAGCACGCCGACACCACATCAGCGGTCCCGTCGGGTCGGTCCCGGCGCTCGGTCGGTCGCCGGGGGACGGTGCGTCGGTCAGGCGGTGCGGGGGCGACGCGGCCGACGGGACCGTCCCGACGCCCGGTGCGACCGCCCCTCGCCACCGTTGGCACCGCCGGCGGCGGCACGCGGCCGGACCGCCGGAGCGGGGGCCGGGGCGACGATGGTCACCGGCACGCCGGACGGCTCACGCGCCCCGGTCACCCGGGCCAGCGCACCGTCGTCGAGGCGTACCTGGGTGGACTGCGGCTTGATGCCGGCCACGCTCATCAGCCGGGAGACGTCCCGGCGCTGCTCGGGCAGGACCAGGGTGACCACCTGGCCGGCCTCCCCGGCGCGGGCGGTCCGGCCACCACGGTGCAGGTAGTCCTTCGCCTCGGTGGGCGGGTCCACGTTGACCACCATGTCGAGTCCGTCGACGTGGATGCCCCGGGCCGCCACGTCGGTGGCGACCAGGGCGGTGACCTGCCCGGTCCGGAACTGCTCCAGGATCCGGGTGCGCTGCGGCTGGGACTTCCCCCCGTGCAGCGCCGCCGCGCGTACGCCCTTGGCCAGCAGTTGCCGGGCCATCCGGTCGGCGCGGTGCTTGGTCGCCATGAACAGGATGGTGCGGCCCTCGCGGGCGGCGATCTGGGTGAGCGCGGTGGGCTTGTCCGCCGCGTCGACGTGCAGCACGTGGTGGGTCATCGCGGTCACCGTGGCGGTGCCCGGGTCCACCGAGTGCGACACCGGGTTGCTGAGGAACCGGCGGACCAGACGGTCCACCCCGCCGTCCAGGGTGGCCGAGAAGAGCATCCGCTGGCCGTTCGGGGCGACCTGCTCCAGCAGCTTGGTCACCTGCGGCAGGAAGCCCATGTCGGCCATCTGGTCGGCCTCGTCCAGCACGGTGATGGCGACCTGGTCCAGTCGGGCGTCACCCCGGTTGATCAGGTCGTGCAGCCGGCCCGGGGTGGCGACCAGCACCTCGGCCCCGGCGCGCAGCGCGTCCGCCTGCCGTTGCAGGGACAGGCCACCGACCACGGTGGCGCAGCGCAGCCCCAGCACCCGCGCGTACGGGGTCAGTGCCGTGGTCACCTGGGCGGCCAGTTCACGCGTGGGGACCAGCACCAGGGCGAGCGGACGGCCGGGACGGGCCCGGTGGCCGGCGGTGCGGTGCAGCAGCGGGAGCCCGAAGGCCAGGGTCTTGCCCGAGCCGGTACGCCCCCGGCCGAGCACGTCCCGACCGGCCAGCGAGTCCGGCAGGGTGGCCGCCTGGATCGGGAACGGCTCGGTGATGCCCTGCGCGGTCAGCTCGGCGACCAGCGTCGGCGCGAGGCCGGTCGCGGCGAAGGTGGGAACGGTCATGGTCATGCGGAATGCCTTCCTCGACGCGGCACGTGTCGAGGGAGGGCGCCGAGGACCGGCGCGGTCTCCGACGGACTGGTCCGTCGGGACTCACAAGCACGAACCGATGGGTTACGGGCGGTCCGCCGCAGCACGCCGCGTCCCGCCGGAGCGGGGGGCGGCGCGGCGGACCGGCCCGTCACCGGGTCCGGAGGACCCGGAGGGTGTTACCGGACGATCCGAAGATCAGAGCGGACGGATGTTCTCCGCCTGCGGGCCCTTCTGGCCCTGGGTCACCTCGAACTCGACCCGCTGGTTCTCGTCCAGGCTCCGGTAGCCGGAGGTCTGGATCGCCGAGAAGTGGGCGAAGACGTCAGCGCCGCCGCCGTCCGGGGTGATGAAGCCGAAGCCCTTGTCAGCGTTGAACCACTTGACGGTGCCAATTGCCATCTGTTTCGTCTCCTTGACGGAACGTCGAGCCCGCACCTCGCGGGCCCGAAGAGGAGCGCTCCGCGCGGGATGCGCGAATCGCCTGTTGTTTTTGGTCGCCCCGCCCGGAGAACTCCGGACACAACAAAGAGCGCCTGGGGCCACAATCCGCCAGGCGCACACAGAGTCTCTGGAAACCAAAACTGCAACAAGAACAACCTACCACGGATCTTCCGCCGCGCCACCCCCCACCGGATTTTCCGGCAACCCGGCGATGATCGCGGTCAGCCCGTCGGCGTCCAGCAGGTCGGTCGGCCGGACCGTCACCCCGTCCCGGACGTAGTGGAAGGCGGCCCCGACCCGGTCCACCGGCACCCCGGCCAGCTCCGCCCAGGCCAGCCGGTACACGGCCAACTGCACCGCGGCCACCTCGGCCTCCCCGGCGGTCGGCTGTCGCCCCGTCTTCCAGTCGACCACGTCGTACCGCCCGCCGGGACGGGCGAAGACGGCGTCCATCCGGCCCCGGACCACCACACCGCCCAGCACCGTGGCGAACGGCACCTCCACCTCCACCGGCACCCGGTCGGCCCACTCGCTGGCCAGGAAGCGCTCCTGCAACTCGGCCAGCGCCGCGTCGGGCGCGGCGTCCGCGTCGGCGGCCCCCGGCAACTCGTCCAGGTCGAGCAGCCGGTCGGCCCCGAACCGGGACTCCAGCCAGGCGTGGAACGCGGTGCCCCGCCGGGCGTAGGGACTGGGCGGGCCGGGCATCGGCCGCCGCAGCGTACGGGCCAGCGTGGCCGGATCCCGGCGCAGCGCCACCAGTTGGGTGACCGACAGGTGGTCGGGCAGCGTCACCTCGACCGCCTCGGCCCGTCGCAGCAGCTCCGCCCGCTCGGCCAGGAGCAGGTCCGCCTCCCGCCGCCACCGCAGCAGTTCCGGATCCGCCACCTCCGGCCCGGGTTCGCGCCCGACCGCGTCGGGACCGTCCCCGGCCGCCTGACGGGCCACGTCGGCGGCGGCCCGCCGACCGGCCACCTCGGGATCGGTAGCCTCCCGACCGGCCACCTCGGGGTCGGCGGCGGCATCCCGACCGGCCGCCTCGGGGTCGGCGGCGGCATCCCGACCGGCCACCTCGGGGTCGGCGGCGGCATCCCGACCGGCCACCTCGGGATCGGCCAGGTAGCGGCGGACCAGCGCCGCCGCCTCGGCCAGGGCCGGCCGTCGCGGCCCGAGCGGATCGGCCGGCCAGTCGGCCCGCAGCACCAGCTCGGTGGTCGGGTTGACCGCGTCACCGGCCGGCTCGGGTGCCCACTCGTCGACCAGCAGACCGTCCCCACCCGCCAGACACGCGTCGTACAGCTCGCGGAGCAGCACCGACGGCCCCCGGAACCGCTTGGTCCCCTCGCCCCACCAGTAGCCGGAGCAGAGCAGCAGCCGGCGGGGACGGGTCACCGCCACGTAGGCCAGCCGGCGTTCCTCGCGCTCGTCGTGCGCCCGCCAGGCGTCGGTGAAGTCGGCCACCGACCGGGCCACCCCGCGCTGGTCGGTCACCTCGGTGAGGTCGAGCACGGGCAGCCCGTCGGCGTCGCCGCGCAGCGGGAACGGCAGCACCCCCAGCCCGCCCAGCCAGTGGTCGGAGTTGCGGACCTGGCCGGGCCAGCCGCCCCGGGTCAGCCCGGCGACCGCGACGACGTCCCATTCCAGACCCTTGGCCGCGTGCGCGGTGAGCACCTGCACCGCGCCCGCCACCACCTCGACCTCCCCCGGGGAAAGCCCGCGTTCCTCGTCCTCGGCGGCGGCCAGGTAGGCCAGGAAACCGGCCAGCGTCGCCGCCGGGGTCTCGCCGCTGAACCGGGCCGCCACGTCACCGAGCGCGTCCAGGTGCCCCCGGGCCAGCCCGGCGTCGCCGGTGCCGTCCCGGCCGGCCCGGACCGCCACCTCGACGTCCAGGCCGATGGTGCGTTCGACGTCCGCGATCAGCTCCGGCAACGTCTGGTCCAGCCGGTACCGCAACAGGGCCAGTTCCATCCCGTACGATCGCAGCCGCGCGTACCCCTCCGCCGAGTACGCCTGCGCCGGCCCCAGGTCGGCCAGCGCCTCCACCAGGGTCGCCTCGTCGAGGGTGTCCACCACGATCTCCGGACCGTCGTCGCCGGTCAGCTCCCGACGGGACCGGGCGATGATCCGGGCCCGCCGGTGCAGGGCCACCAGGTCACGCGGCCCGATCCGCCAGCGCGCCCCGGTGAGCAGCCGCAGCAGCGACGCGCCGTCGGTCGGGTCGGCGAGCACCCGCAGGGTGCAGACCACGTCCCGTACCTCGGGGGTGTCCAGCAGCCCACCCAGACCGACCACCTCGACCGGCAGCCCCCGGGACCGTAGCGCCGCCTCGATGGCCGGGATCTGGCTGCGCAGCCGGACCAGCACGGCGGTGGCGGGGCGCTGCGGCACCGGAATGTGCTCGGGCAACGCACCCGGCATCCGGGCCGCCCCCCGCCAGGCGGCGAGCACGCTGTCGGCGATCCAGTCCGCCTCGTCCACGTAGGTGGGCAGCAGCGCGCAGTGCACGGTGCCGGCGGCCCGCCCGCGCGGGCTGCGGTGCGGGATCGGTTCCCGGACGCTCAGCGCGGCGTGCAGCTCCGGCACCCGGGCGCCGGCCGCCCGCAACGGCACCGACAGCGCGTTGGCCACGCCGAGGATCTCCGGCCGGTTACGCCAGCTGGTGGTGAGGGTCACCGACCCGGCGGGGGTGCCGTCGGCGCGGGCGAAGTCGGTGGGGAACCGGTCCAGCGTGCCGGCGCTGGCCCCGCGCCAACCGTAGATCGACTGGCAGGGGTCGCCGACCGCGGTGACCGGGTGGCCGCCGCCGAACAGGTGGTTGAGCAGCACCACCTGGGCGTGACTGGTGTCCTGGTACTCGTCGAGCAGCACCACCCGGTAGCGGTCCCGTTCGACCACCCCGACCGCCGGATGGTCCCGGGCCACCCGGGCGGCGCGGGCGAGCTGGTCGGCGAAGTCCATCGCCTCGAAGTCGTCCTTGCGCCGGGTGTACGCCCGCACCAGGGGAAGCAGCTTCAGTCGGGTCCGCTGGAGCTGGAGCGCCTTGCGGACGTCGGCGTAGACCCGGCCGGGATGGGCCTGCACCTCGGCGAAGAACCGGCCCGTCCAGGCGGCCAGCTCGTCCGGGTCGACCAGGTGCTCGTCCAGTTCGCCGGCCAGGGCCAGCACCGCGTCGGTGACGGTGCTGGGCATCCGGTCGACCTCGGACATGTCGCCGTCGTAGTTGCGCACCAGCAGGTCGACGAGCTGCCACCGGGACGCCTCGGTGAGCAGCCGGGTGGTCGGTTCGTAGCCGGCCCGCAGCCCGTGCTCGGCGACGATCCGCCCGGCGTACGAGTGGTAGGTGGCGACGGTGGGCTCACCGGCCAGCGGATCGTCCAGCGGGTTGCGCGACCGCCGGCCGAGCCGCCGGACGAGCTGGTCGAGCCGGGTACGCACCCGGTGCGCCAGTTCGCCGGCCGCCTTGCGGGTGAAGGTCAGCCCGAGGATCTGTTCCGGGCGGACGTACGAGTTGGCGACCAGCCACACCACCCGGGCGGCCATCGTCTCGGTCTTGCCCGAACCGGCGCCCGCCACCACCAGCAGCGGTGCGACCGGGGCCGCGATGATCGCGGCCTGTTCGGTGGTCGGGGCGGGCAGCCGGAGCAGCCGGGCCAGCTCCACCGGCGTGTAGCGCGGGCCGGCGTCGGCGGCCCGTGGCGCGGGGGTGCCGGTGCCGAACAGGGTGGGCTGGGTCACCGCTGCCCCCTCGTCCCGCACCGTGGCGCCCGCCGCCCGGTCGTCGGTGGCCCGACCGGCACGTTCACTCCTCGCCCGCCCGCTGCTCGCCGGTGGCCGGTGGCTCGACGACCTGACGGCCCTGACCGGAGACGGGGCAACTGGTCCGCACCGGGCAGACCCGGCACTTCGCGTTGGCGACGGCGGCGAAGGTCGCGGCGGCCATCGTATCGGCGGTGCGCCGGACCAGGGCGGTGGCCCAGCCGGCCTCGGGGCCCTGGCCGGCGGCGGCCTGGGTCTGCTCGCGGGCGTCCCGCGCGCCGGTGCCGAGCTGCACCAGCGCCGCGCCCCCGGCCTCGTCGCCGAACTCGGCGAACCCGCCCGCCTCCACCGCCGCCTGGTACGCCCCGAGCTGGGGATGCTCAGCCATCTCCCGCTCGGTGACGGCCGTCGACTTGCCCGTCTTCAGGTCGATCACCACGAGCCGGCCGTCGGCGTCGACCTCCAACCGGTCCACCCGTCCGGTCAGCTCGACCGGACGCGTCGGGTCGTCGAGGCGGACCGCGAACTCGTGCTCGATGGCGAGCAGCCGTCGCGGGTTGCCGGCCAGCCAGCGCAGGAGCTTGTCCACCATGGCCTCGGCGCGCTCCCGTTCCGGGCCGACCATCCACCGGGCCGCCAGCTCGATCGCGTCGAACCGGGCGGCCACGTACTCCAGCAGGGCGGTCCGGTCGGCGCTGGCGTCCTCGGCCAGCATCGCGGCGGCGTGCACCAGGTTGCCGACCCCCTGGGCGGCGCTGGCCGGTCCACTGCCGCCGTGCCGTTCGAGCAGCCAGCGCAGGCTGCACCGCAGGGCACTCTCCATCCCCGACGGGGTGACCCGGACGGTCTCGCCCTCGTCGACCAGGGGCCGGTCGTCGGAGAGGCCGCGCAACCCCCACCAGTCGTCCGGATGCGCGCCCGGGATGCCGGCGGCGGCCAGCCGGGCCAGCTCGGCCGCCGCCGCGCGCCGCCGGGCCACCGACGCCCCCGGTGCGGTGATCGCGGTACGCAGCTCCGCCACCAGCGCGGACAGGGTCAGTGCCCGGGGAACCCGCCCGACGGGCAGCTCCCGGGGCGACCCCTCCCCCGGTTCTCCGGACAGATCCTCAGCCGGTCCTCCGGACAGGTCGTCACCCCGCCCCCCGGACGGGTGCTCAGCCGGCCCCCCGGGCAGGTCCTCACCCTGCCCCCCGGGCAGGTCCTCACCCCGCCCCCCGGACAGGTCCTCACCCCGCCCCCCGGACAGGTCCTCACCCCGCCCCCCGGGCAGGTCCTCAGCCGGCCCCCCGGACAGGTCCTCACCCTGCCCCCCGGACGGGTGCTCAGCCGGCCCCCCGGACAGGTGCCCGTCCGCCTCCCCACGCGGCTGCTCGCCCGCCTTCCCGGGTTCCCCGTTCGATAACCGACCCGGCCCACCGTCGGCCGCCCGACCCGGTTCCCCCTGGGCCGGCGCGTGCCCCACGCCGCCCCCACCGACCCCGCCGTTGTGGGCAGCCAGCGGATCTTGGAGGGAAAGTGCCCCTCCAGGGGCCGTTTCCCTCCAAGATCTCTGTTCGCCGACACCGATGGCGGCGGGCGGGGTGAGGCTGCCGTCAGCGGAGATCGAGGTGGGGCCGTCGCCGGCGGAGCCGCTGCCGGCGGGACCGCTGCCGGCGGGACCGCTGCCGGCAGGGGAGATCGAGGTGGGGCCGTTGCCGGCGGGGCCGCTGCCGGCGGGGCCGCTGCCGGCGGAGCCGTTGCCGGCAGGGCCGTTGCCGGCAGGGCCGTCGCCGTCCTGGTCGGTGACGCCGAGTTCGTGCAGGAATCGGCTGGGCTGCTCCTCGTGGTCGTCGCCGCCGACGGCCGCCGAGGCGACGGCGGTGACCAGCAGCCGACGCCGGGCCCGGGTCACCGCGACGTGGAACAGCCGACGTTCCTCGTCGAGCAGGGCGGAGGTCTGCCCGACCAGACTGGCCCGGACGCCGGCGTCGTCCGCCCGGCCGACCAGCACGTCGACCAACCGCTCCGAGCCGAGCAGGCTGCCGCGCAGCCGCAGGTCGGGCCAGACGCCCTCCTGCACGCCGGCCACCGCGACCAGGTCCCATTCCAGGCCCTTGGCGGCGTGTGCGGTGAGCAGCCGGACCGCCTCGCCCCGGTCGGCGCTGGCGGCCAGGGTGTCCGCCGGCAGGTCTTGGCCGAGAACGTGGTCGAGGAAGACCTCCGTCCGGGCACCGGGCAACCGGTCGACGAACCGGGCCGCCGCGTCGAAGAGCACCAGCACCGCGTCGAGGTCCCGGTCGGCGGCCTCGGCCCGCCAGCGCCGGGCGGTCTCGTGTTCGCCGGTGGCCTCCTGCCCACGCGTGATCGCCCCGGCCCACCGTTCGGCGAGACCGCTGGCGCTCCACACCGCCCAGAGCACGTCCTCGGCGGTGGCACCGGGCACGGCCGCGGCCGTCCGTGCCGTGGCCAGCAGTTCCGCCACGGTACGGGCCGGCGCGACCCAGCGCCGTTCGACGCCGGCCAGCTCCGCCGGGTCGGCCAGCGCCTCGACGATCAACTCGCCGGAGGGCCGCCGGTCGCCCCGGGCCAGCGCGAGCGCCCGCAGCCCCTGCCGCAACCGCCGCTCGGCGAGCGGATCGGCCCCGCCCAGCGGGGAGTGCAGCAGGGCGATCGCGGACTCCTCGTCCAGCCGGGCCGGTTCGAGCGCGCAGCGCAGCAGGAGCAGCAGCGGGGCCACCGCCGGTTGCAGGTGCAGGGGCAGGTCCTCGCCGTGCACGACGGTGGGCACCCCGGCGGTGTGCAACGCCCGCCGCAACGAGGGCAGGTGCAGGTGGGTCGAGCGGACCAGCACCGCCATCGCCGACCAGGGCACCCCGTCGAGCAGGTGGGCGGAGCGCAGCGCGTGGGCCAGCCAGGCGGCCTCGCTGGTGGCCGAGCGGAAGGTGCGCACCTCGACGCTGCCGGGCGGTGTGTCGGGCAGCGGACGCAGCCGCCGGTGCCCGGCCGGGCCGCGCAGCCGCCGGGCCAGCCGGCCGGTCGCGCCCAGCAGCACCGCGCCGGCCCGGTAGGAGGTGGTGAGGGTGACCTGCGCGGCCGGTGCCCCGGAGGCCGTCCGGAACCGGTGCGGGAAGGCGGCCACCACGGCCGGGTCGGCACCCCGGAAGGCGTACGTGGAGGAGTCCGGGTCGGCGAAGGCCACCAGGGGCCGGCCGCCACCGGCCAGGACGGCCAGCAGCTCCTGTTGCGCCGGGTCGGTGTCGGCCAGCTCGTCGACGTAGACGTGGGCCAGCCGGCGACGCTCGGCCGCCAGCAGCTCCGGATCGTCGAGCAGCATCCCGGTGGCGGCGCGCACCAGCTCGGCCGGGTCGTACGCCACGGAACCGCGGTTGCCGACGTCGCGCAGGGCGAGCACGGCGACGTACTCCCGGAGGAACCGGGCGGCGGCCGGCCAGTCGGCGCGGCCCAGCTTCTCCCCCAGCCGGGCCAGCTCGACCGGGCCGACCCCCCGCTCGGCGGCCCGCATCAGCAGGTCGCGTAGCTGGGCGGCGAACGCCCGGGTACGCAGGGCGGGGAGCAGGTCGTCCGGCCAGCCGACCGGATCGTCGTCGGGTGCGGTGCCGACGACGTCCAGCAGCTCGCGGATGATCAGATCCTGTTCGGGGCCGGTGAGCAGCCGGGGGGACGGTTCGCCCCGCTCGGCGGCGGCCCGGCGCAGCAGCCCGAACGCGTACGCCGGGAAGGTGCGGACCAGCGGCTCGCGCAGTACCCGGTGACCGTCGGCGGCGATCCGGGCCTCGATCCGGTGCCGCAGCCCGGTGGCCTGCCGACGGCCGAAGGTGAGCACCAGCAGGCGTTCCGGGTCGACCCCCTCGGCGACCCGGGCGGCGACCGCCTCGACCAGGGTGCCGGTCTTGCCGGTACCCGGCCCGCCGAGGACCAGCATCGGCCCGTCGGTGTGCGCCACCACCTCGGCCTGGAGCGGGTCGGGCCGGCGGCCACCGGGCCGTCCGGCGGACGCCTGGGCGTCACGACCGCCGCCGCGTGTCCGACCCGGGGTACGGGTCGCGTCGGGGCGCGCGGCATCATCCGTCGACCCCCCGGGCCGCGGCTCCCCCTCGACGTCCGGCCCGGCCCGGTCCGGCCCTCCGGTCGCCCCGCCGTGCCGACCGTCCCCCCGAACGTCCGCGGCGGACCGCCCGTCGTCGGGGCCTGGTCCGGCAGGTCGGCGCACCAGCCGGTACCCCTGCACCCCCACATCCCACCACGCCGGTACGACACACCCCCGGACCGGTCCCCGGGGATCAGGGCAGCCGCGACTCCAACGCGTCCAGCGCGGTGGCGACGGTCGGGGCGACCGTGAGCAGCTCCAGGCCGGCGGGCTTGAGGAAGGTCTGGTCGGTGATCGTGGCGAGCCAGTCGAGCAGTGGCCGGTAGAAGCCGTCGGTGTCGACCAGCACCATCGGCTTGGTGTGCATGGCCAGCGTGGCGGTGGTCCAGACCTCGAACAGCTCGTCCAGGGTGCCGAGGCCGCCGGGCAGGGTGAGGAACGCGTCCGACCGGTCAATCATGAGGGTCTTTCGGCTGGCCATGCTGTCGGTGACCAGCAGTTCGTCAGCATCGCGGTCGGAGACCTCCAGGTCGATCAGCGCCTGCGGGATGACCCCGACGGTGCGCCCGCCGGCCGCCCGCGCCCCGTCCGCGAGCGCGCCCATCATCCCGACGCACCCACCGCCGCTGACCAGCGTGTGCCCGCGCCGGGCCAGCTCCGCCCCGGTCTCGGCCGCCAGGTCCAGCCAGCGCTGGTCGAGGGTACGGGAGGACGCGCAGAAGACACAGATCGCCGCCACCGCCTCAGCCCTCCCGGCCGTCGCCGACGTCCCGACCCGTACCGCCGCCCCCGGCACCCTCGGCCCCGGCACCGCCGGCCCCCGTGCCGCCTGATCCGGGGCCGCCTGGTCCCGTGGCGCCTGGTCCCGTGGCGCCTGGTCCCGTGGCGCCGAGACCCGCGCCGGTGGGCCGGTCCGGACCGCCGGTCGGCCCGGCCTCGTCGGCGGCCCGGCGGGCGGCCTGCTGGTCGGCGGCGGTCCGGGCCACCGCCTCCTCGCGGACCGCCTCCTGGTCGGCGGCGAGCGCCGCCTCGGCGGCGACGATGTGCCGTACCGCCGCGTCGACGTCGTCGGTGAGGCAGATCAGCTCCAGGTCCACCGGGCCGATCTTGCCTTCTGCGGCCATGCTGTCCCGCAGCCAGTCGAGCAGCCCCCGCCAGTAGTCGGTGCCCATGAGTACGACCGGGAAGCGCGTCACCTTGCCGGTCTGCACCAGGGTGAGCGCCTCGAACAGCTCGTCCATGGTGCCGAAGCCGCCCGGCAGCACGACGAACGCCTGGGCGTACTTGACGAACATGGTCTTGCGGGCAAAGAAGTAGCGGAAGTCGATGGCCAGGTCGACCCACTCGTTGAGCCCCTGCTCGAAGGGGAGTTCGATGCCCAGTCCGACGGAGAGGCCGCCGGCCTCGCGGGCACCCCGGTTGGCCGCCTCCATCACGCCGGGACCACCGCCGGTGATCACGGCGTAACCGGCGCGGGCGAGGGCGGCACCCAACTCCTCGGCCAACCGGCACTCCGGACTGTCGGGTTTACTACGGGCGGAGCCAAAGACACTCACCGCGGAGGGCAGATCGGCCAGCGTGTCGAAACCCTCGACGAACTCGGAGAGGATCCGCAGCGCCCGCCAGGAGTCCTTGCTCTTCCAGTCGCCACGCCCCCGGGAGTCCAACAACCGCTGGTCAGCGGTGCTGGTGGGGATCGCGCCACGGCGCAGCGTCACCGCTCCCCGGTGCCGCTCCGGATCACGGCCCGACTGCCGCCCGTTGCTCTGACTCATGACAGCCACCGTAGTGGAGGCGCACGTCACGCCGGTGGCGGCCGGCGGGCCGAGGAAAAAATTCGCGATCTTGGGCAACTAATTCTGTCGCCCGTACGTCTTACTATTCACATACCGGGTATGGCCCGACGCGCGCCTTCGGGGGAGGAGCAAGCGTGATCAGCAACAACGAGCGGATGCGTATCCGCCGGCAGATGCAGCGAAGGATCAACGAGGTGGTGGCCGAGCGTCGGCGTGCCCGGCAGCTCGAGGTGCCCACGGAGCCCGCCGCCCAGCCCCTCGACCCCGCCACCGAACCCGACGCCCCGCGCCTCACCCACGCCTGACCCCGAACCATCCCGAAACCCCCTCCGCCGCCCACAGGCTCCAGGGGGTGGGTCAGGCCGGGATGGGTCAGGCCGGGATGGGGTCAGGCCGGGGTGAGCCAGCGGTGGAGGGTGGCGGCGCCGTCGCGGATCTTGGTCAGTTCGACGTGCTCGTCGCGGTGGTGGGCCAGGTTGGGGTCACCCGGGCCGAAGTTCAGCGCCGGGATGCCCATCGCCGCGAAGCGGGCCACGTCGGTCCAGCCCAGCTTGCCGATCGGGGCCGCACCCACCGCCGCCAGGAACTCCTGCGCCACCGGCGCGTCGAGCCCGGGACGCGCACCGGCCGCCGCGTCGGTGACCGTCAGCTCGAAGCCGGCCAGCACCTCCCGCAGGTGCGCCTCGGCCGCCGCCGGGTCACGGTCCGGGGCGTACCGGTAGTTGACCTCGATCTCACAGCGGTCGGGGACGACGTTGCCGGCCACCCCGCCGTGGATCCGTACCGCGTTCAGGCCCTCACGGTAGTCGCAACCGTCGATGGTCACCCGCCGCGCCTGGTAGGTGGAGAGCCGGCGCAGCACCTCGCCCGCGCCGTGGATGGCGTTGACCCCGTGCCAGGACCGGGCCGCGTGGGCGCGTTCCCCGTGGGTGGTGACGACCGCCCGCATGGTGCCCTGGCAACCGGCCTCGACGATGCCGTACGTCGGCTCCAGCAGCACCGCGAAGTCGGCCTGGAGCCATTCCGGGTGCGCCTCGGCGACCAGGGTGAGCCCGTTGTACCGCGACTCGATCTCCTCGGCCTCGTAGAAGAAGTACGTCACGTCGTACCGGGGGTCGGGCAGGGTCACCGCCAGGTGCAGCGCGAAGGCCACCCCGGACTTCATGTCGGAGGTGCCGCAGCCGTACATCAGGTCCCCGCGCATGGTCGACGGGAAGTTGTCGTTGTGCGGCACCGTGTCCAGGTGCCCGGCGAGCACCACCCGGGAGTCCCGGCCGAGGTCCGTACGCGCCATCACCGTGTTGCCGTGCCGGAAGGTGCTCAGGTGCGGTACCCGGCGCAGGACCTCCTCGACGCAGTCGGCGATGGCCTTCTCGTCGAGGGACACGGACTCGATGTCGACCAGGGCACGGGTGAGCGCCACCGGGTCGGCCAGGACCTCGGGGGTCAGCGGGTTCTCCATGGTTCGCACGGTACCGTCCTGAACGGTGGGCACGAGGGGTGAGCCCGCAGCCGCGAACGAGAGGGTAGAACAGTGACGTCCCAATCCGCCTGGGGTATCGGCCTGGCCACCGTGACCGTCGCCGAGCAGGTGCTCGACACCTGGTACCCGACCGGCAAGCTGGGGCTGGGCGAGTTGCCGCTGGTGCCCGGCGAGGACCAGGCCGACGTGCTCGACCTGCCACCGGGCGCGGTCGGCGAGCGGTCCCTGCCCGGCCTGCGTACGGTGCAGGTGGTCACCGTGATCGGCGCGCTGGACGAGCCGATCAAGGACGCCGCCGACGCGTACCTGCGGCTGCACCTGCTCTCCCACCGCCTGGTGCGGCCCAACGAGCTGAACCTCGACGGCATCTTCGGCAAGCTGGCCAACGTGGCCTGGACCTCGGCCGGCCCGTGCCCACCGGAGCGGGTGGACGAACTGCGGGTGATCGAGCGGGCCGCCGGCCGCCACCTGGCGGTGTACGGGGTGGACAAGTTCCCCCGGATGACCGACTACGTGGTCCCCGCCGGGGTGCGGATCGCCGACGCGGACCGGGTCCGGCTCGGCGCCCACCTGGCCACCGGCACCACCGTGATGCACGAGGGCTTCGTCAACTTCAACGCCGGCACGCTGGGCACCTCGATGGTCGAGGGCCGGATCGTGCAGGGCGTGGTGGTCGGCGACGGCTCCGACATCGGCGGCGGCGCGTCGATCATGGGCACCCTGTCCGGCGGCGGCACCGACCGGGTGCGGATCGGCGAGCGGAGCCTGATCGGCGCGAACGCCGGGGTGGGCATCTCGCTCGGCGACGACTGCGTGGTGGAGGCCGGCTGCTACCTGACCGCCGCCTCGAAGATCACCCTGCCGGACGGCCGGGTGGTGAAGGCCCGGGACCTGTCCGGTGTCGACGGGCTGCTGTTCTGGCGCAACTCGGTCAGCGGCGCGCTGGAGGCGAAGCCGCGCACCGGTCGGGGCATCACGCTCAACGCCGCCCTGCACGCCAACGACTGACCGGGGTCGGGGCGGACGCCCCGACCCCGGTCGTCCCGCCGGGGCCGTCACGTGGACGGTCCCGGCGGGGTCGGCTCACGCCAGGCGGTACGCCTGGATGATCCGGGTGCTCGCGGTGTTGCCGTCGGTGTCCCGGGCGGTCGCCCGCAGGGACACGTACCCGGCACCGGCCGGATGGTCGACCAGCGCCACCGTGCCCTGGCCCGGCACCTTCACCACGGTCGCCCGCCGCCAGGTCTTCCCGCCGTCGTACGACACGTCGACGCCGAGCTTCGCCAGCTTGGCGGTGCCGGCGTCGGGCTGCCGCCGCACCTGCACCGGGACGGCGAAGATCCGTCCGGCCGGGGCGGTGTTGCCGGCGGTCAACCGCGGGGTGAACCGGATCTCCGACAGCGGCAGCCGCTTCGGCGTGTCACCGGCCACGTGCCCGGAGCGGAAGGTCCAGCTCGCCTCCACCTCGGTGCCGAGGTCGGTGAGGCTCCGCCCGGCCCCCACGGTCAGCTGGTAGTCGGCGGCCCCCTGCGGCACAGTGAACTCGCCGTACCCCGGGTTGTCGAGCTCCGCCACCAGCTTGCCGTTGCGCCACAGGGCGGTGCGGGCACTGTCGGTCAGCGACCCTCCGGGGTGCCCGGCCGCGTCGCTGTGCAGCGCCACGTTCACCATGATGGTGTCCCCGATCCGGGTGACGCCGTCCTCCGGCCAGCGCGGGGCGGGCAGCGACGGCCCGAGCGGCGCGGCCCCCCAGGTCTCGGTGACCCGGCGGCCGGCCTGGTACTTCGTGGGCGCACCCAGCAGGATCGCCTGGACGTCCAGCCAGCCCGCCTCCGGGTCGCGGACGCCGAAGTCCAGCTCGGACTCCCAGCGCACACCCCTGGTGCTGTAGTGCTCGGTGCGCTGGCCCGGCAGGTCGGTCGGCAGGACGACCGCCCAGCCGCCGAGGTTGTAGCCGTTGTCCGGGAAGACCAACCGTTCGGCGTCCAGCTTCGGGTACGGGTCACGGAACTTGTGCACCACCGTGGCCAGGTCCCGCGGGCGGTAGTCGCGGACGAGTCCGCTGGGCAGCCTGCCCGTGACGGTCTCGGACAGCGCGTACAGGTAGGGGCTGGGTTGGACCTGCCGGTCGATCCACTGGCTGTTGAAGACGGCGACGAACTCGTCGGTCGACACCGCCGGGCCGAGTTGCCCGGTGGACAGCCCGTCGAAGGTGTCGAAGGAGACGATGCCGAAGCCGTAGACGCCGTCGTCGGGCAGCAGGTAGTTGGCGCTGATGTCGACCAGGGCGACCCTGGCGTCGGCCTGCGGGACGGTCATCCGTACCGGCTTGGCCTTCCGCAGGTCGATGGTGACCGCCGTGTCGCCGTCGACCACCAGTTCCGGCTGGGCGAGCATGCCCAGTCCGCTCGTCTCCTCGTCCGGTCCCGGCTCGAAGAAGACGCTGCTCAGGCCGTACCTGCCCTTGGGGAGCCGGAGTTCGGCGACCCCGTCGGCCTCGAACACGTCGCGGATGTCGCCGTCGGCGAGGTCGACCAGGGTGGTGCCGTAGTCACTGCCCGGCCTGCCGCTGCGGTCGAGGTGGGTGAGCGTGACGGTGTAGCTCTCCACCTCCCGGTGCACGGCCAGCGGGGTCACCGCGACGGTGCCGCCGGAGCGGGCCACCACCCGGCCGGTCCAGTAGCCGTCGACGCCGAGCCGGGTGTTCGCGGTGACGGTGGTCTCGGCCCGGCCGCCGGCCGGGACGGTGATCCGGTCGACGCCGAGGGTGAACATGCCGGCCGGTGCGGCCTTCCCGCCCGGTCCCTTCACCTCGACGGTCAGGTCGAGGGTGAGCGGCGTGGTGCCGCCGTTATGCCAGGCGACGGTCCGGGTGATCGGGGCGTCGTCGCCGTGCGGCCACAGTGCCCGGCCGAACGAGAGGCTGACCGGGTCGGTGGTGACCTGCTGGGTGACCGCCCGGGTCAGGTCCACCCGGCCGGCGCCCTGCTCGTACGCGGTCTGCGTGGGGTGCGGCCTGGCGGCGGCCATCAGGGTCGCCTTGAGCTGCCCGGCCTTCCAGCCGGGGTGCTGCTGGGCCAGCAACGCCACCGAGCCGGCGACGTGCGGGGTGGCCATCGAGGTGCCGGAGAGCGCGACGTACGCCGTCCCCACCGGGTCGCCGATCTGGCCGTCGGCGGAGCGGGCGGCCACGATGTCGACGCCGGGGGCGGTGATGTCGGGCTTGAGGGCGTCGTCGCCGACGCGGGGGCCCCGGCTGGAGAAGTCGGCGAGTTCGTCGTCCCGGTCGACCGCGCCGACGGTGAGTGCGGCGTCGGCGCTGCCCGGTGAGCCGACCGAGCCGTCCCGGCCGTCGTTGCCGGCGGCGATGACGAAGAGGCTGCCGGTCTGGGCGGTCAGCGTCTGGACGGCCTCCTCCAGCGGGTCGACCTCGGGGGTGTCCCCGCCGCCGAGGCTCATGTTGACCACGGTGGCCCTCTTGTCGACGGTGGCCCACTGCATGCCGGCCAGGATCGCCGACTCGGCGCAGCCGAACTCCTCGCAGACCTTGCCGTCGAGCAGCTTCGCGTCCGGCGCGACGCCCCGGTACTTCCCGCCGGAGGCGGCGCCGCTGCCGGCGATGGTGGACGCGACGTGGGTGCCGTGCCCGACGGTGTCCTTCTGGTCCGGCGTCTCGCTGAAGTTGCGCGCCTCGGTCACCTTGCCGGCCAGGTCGGGGTGGGTGGCGTCGACCCCGGTGTCCAGCACCGCGACGGTCACCCCCTTGCCGGTCCAGCCGGCCGCCCAGGCGGTGGGTGCGCCGATCTGGGGCACGCTGTGGTCGAGCGAGACGGCACGGCGGCCGTCCAGCCAGATCCGCTCGACGCCCCCTGCCGCGTCGAGTCGGGCACCGCCGGCACCGCCGGTGAGCGTCGACCAGACCGTGCCGGTCGAGGACTTGCCGGCGGTCAGGGCCGCGCCCCCGATGGCCGGCAGGTCGCGGGTCACCCGGGTGCCGGGCAACGCGGTCGTGGCCCGCCGGGCCTGCCCCTCGCGGTACGACACCAGCAGCGGCAGGTTGTCGCGGTGGGCGTCGTCGTAGCGGGCGGCGATCAGGCCGGTGACGTCGAACAGTCGCCGGTCGACCTGCCCCGAGCGCAGCAGCGGCACCGCGTCGCGGGGCACCACGGAGAGGTGGCCGTGTTCCCGGCGGACCAGGAACTGCTGGTGTTCCCGGCCGGCGCCGGGGCGGACGGCGGCCCCGCCGGCGCGGGTGACGGTGACCTGGTCGCCGGTGATCAGGGTGACCGTGGTGGAGCCGACGGCCGGCGTGGCCGGCCGGGGCGTGGACGGCGTGCCGGGCGCGGCGGCCGCGTTCGTCGCCGGCAGGCCGAGCGCCAGGGCGAGCACCAGGCCCCCGGTGGCGGCTCTTCTGGTTCTGTGCAACGGATCCCTCCTTCTGGGACGTCTCCATGACAAGAGTCATATCGACGCCCTAGAATTACATACTCGGTATGCAAAAAGAAGTCCGGATGATGACCTTCCGACCACATTGTCGAGACACCACCCCGTCGGCACCGCATCGGACCCACCGATCGGCGACGATCAGCAGGTGACGTCCATGAAGGAACGCATGCTCGCCGGTGAGCCGTACCGCGCCGACGACCCCGAGCTCATCGCCGACCTGATCCGCGCCGCCCGGCTCACCGAACGCTTCAACCGCAGCAGCCCCGACGACCCCGACGGTCGACTCGCCACCCTGCGCGAACTGCTCGGCACCGTCGGCGAAGGTGCCCGGGTCCGCCCGCCACTGCACTGCGACTACGGCTGGCAGGTCCATCTCGGCGCACGCAGCTTCGTCAACGTCAACGCCGTCCTGCTCGACGTCGCACGGATCACCATCGGCGCGGACGTCCAGATCGGACCCAACGTGCAACTGCTCGCCGCCACCCACCCCGTCGAGCCGGAACCCCGCCGGGCCGGGTGGGAGGCGGCCCGACCGATCACCATCGGCGACAACGTCTGGCTCGGCGGCGGGGTGATCGTTCTCGCCGGGGTGACCGTCGGCGAGAACACCGTGGTCGGGGCGGGCGCGGTGGTCACCCGCGACCTACCGCCCAACGTGGTCGCCGTGGGTAACCCCGCCCGGGTGATCCGAACCCTCGAATAAGGTCTTGAGCTGCGAAAACGATACCGAAATCGGTGGGCGAACCGAGAATTTCGATGCACTCTGGGTAGTGAACACGTCACCAGGGAGCACCGATGGCCGAGCGGGTACTCGAACTTCGGGTGCACGGCGTGTCCAACACCCCGCCCGACCAGATCCTCGGGCTGCCCGCCGACCCCACCGACGCCGGCCCGCCGCCCCGGCGGGTCTCCGGCGGTGACGTCACCGGCTTCTACCGCGCCGCCACGTCCACCCCGGACGACCCGGTCGTGGTGGAGGCGTACAGCTGGGGGCAGTTGACGTCGGGGGCGCGGACCGCGCGCGACGTCGAGCGGGCGCTGTGGACGTTCCTGCTGCCGTTCACCCTGGCCAACGTCGCCCTGCACGCCCGCCCCGGCATTCCGTCCGACCCGGACACCGAACGCTGGGGCAGCCGCTCCGGTATCACCGCCTGGCTGATCCGGCTGTTCTGCCTCAGCCTCACCGGCACCCTGGTGATCGCCGCCACCGGCATCGGCGTCGACCTGATCGCCTGGCAGTGCGTCGACCAGGCGTGCCTGCGGCAACTGCCCGGCCCCTGGGAGTTCCTCGGCCAGGGCTGGTGGCACACCGACGCCCGCGCCCTCGCCGTCGGCCTGCTGCTGCCGCTGGCCGTCCTGCTGGTGCTCGGCGTCGTCGCCTGGCGCACCTACCAGTACGAGGCGGAGATGCCCGCCGAACCCCGCCCGCCCCACCCGGTGCCGGACGACGGGGAACACCCCGCCGGGGCGACGCCCCTGGCGAACCCGCTCCAGGACCCCACCTTCTGGTGCGGGGAGGGCCAGCTGCGCCGCGCCGCCGTCCTGCACCTGTGCGTCGGCGTGGTGCTCGCCGCCGTGGTGCCCGTCGGCGCGGTCCTGGTGATGGACCCGCCCCGGGGGGTCCGGGCCGTGGTCGCCGCCCCCACCGTCGTGGCCCTGGTCGCGGTCGTGGCGATCGCGGTGGTCGCGGTGGGACGACCCTGGCTGACCCGGCGCAGCGGCGCCACCCCGCTCGGCCGGTGGAGCCTCGCCGTCGGGGTGCTCACCGGCCTCGCGCTGGCCGGCACCTTCACCCTCCTGCTGCTGCCGGACGGCCCCGCCGGCCCCCCGTTGGCGCAGTTCCGCCCACCGGCCGGCTGCGCCCTGGACCCGGCCCCCGCCGGCTGCCTCACCGACCACTCCCTGCCCGGGTACGACGGCATCGTCGCCTGGCTCGCCACCTACCAGGTGCTGCTGCTGATCGCCATCGGCGCGGTCGCCCGCTCGGGCCGCCGCGCCCTGCTCGCCCCCGGCACCGCCGGCGTGCTGCTCCCCCTCGGGATGGCCTGGCTCGACGGCCGGCTGCCCGGCCTCCCCGCCGCCCCCGACGAGCTGCCGATCTGGCTGCTCGCCGCGCCGGCCATCGCGCTCGCCGCCACCGGCCTGCTGCTGCCCCGCACCGACGTCGCCGCCGACCGGCGACCGTCCGCCGGGCACACCGGGGTGGCCTGGGGCGGCCGGGGGGCCGCGGTGATCGCCGGCTTCGGTTGGATGATGGCCATCGCCTACTGCGCCGGCCTGCACTACTGGATCACCGACCGGCTCAACGGCCCCTCCTCACCCAGCGGCTTCTCGCCGATCGTGCCGCCGCTGCCGGCGCTCTGGGCCGGGCTGGCCTGCACCGTCGCCACGGCCGCCCTGATCGGCACGCTGATCCACGCCGGGGTGCTCCTGCACCGGCTGCGCCGTGTCGAGTACGCCCGCCTCACCACCGGCGGGCAGGCCGTCTCCGCGCACGACCTGCGGCGCTGCCGGGACGTCAGCACCTACCGCGCGCTGCACCGCCTGGTCGGCGAGCACGCGGTACGGCTGACCGGCTGCTACGCCACCGTCTCGGCGGTGCTGGTCGCCCTCTCCTGCGTGGCCATGCTCACCCGTACCCGCCCCGCGCCGGCCGGGGCGTCGGGCTGGGCGGGCCTGGTGCACGCCGCCGCCGACCTCGGCGACACCATGCTGGGCTGGCTCCCCCTGGTGGTCGCCGGCCTGGGCATGCTCGTCTACCGCAACGACACCGTCCGGCGCAGCGTCGGGGTGCTCTGGGACATCGGCACGTTCTGGCCCCGCGCCGCCCATCCGCTCGCCCCGCCCAGCTACGCGGAACGGGCCGTCCCCGAACTACAGACCCGGGTCGCCGGAATCCTCGCGCTGGCCGAGCCCGACCCCCGCAGGATGGACGGGGTGATCCTCTCCGGGCACAGCCAGGGCACCGTGCTCTGCGCGGCGATGCTGCTCCAACTGCCCACCCGGTGGCGGCGGCGGATCTGGTTCCTGTCCTACGGCTGCCAGCTCACCCGGCTCTACGGACGGATCTTCCCGGCCTACTTCGGGCCGGACCGGCTCCGGGTGCTCGCCGACTCCCTGACCTGGCCCTCCGGCTACGTTGCGTGGACCAACTTCTGGCGCGGCACCGACCCGCTCGGCTGGCCGGTCGACGCCGGGGAACGGGACGTGCCGGTGAGCGACCCGGAGGCGCTGCACCCCAGCGGGGGCGAGGTCGCCGACCCACCGATCCGCAACCACAGCGGCTACCCGGAGGCGCTGGAGTTCCACCGGGAACGGACCCTGGTGGCCCGGCTGCTACGGCGTACCGTCCCGTCACCCCGGGTCGGTTGACCGGACCACCAGGTCGGCCCGGCCGGCGGTGCCCGCCACCAGAGCGGCGTTCGCCTCGTCGCTGCCGCACGCCCAGGCCTGCGCCGCCTCCGGCGACCGCCCGTACGCGACGTGCCGCGCCACCAACCGGCGCAGCCGCAGCCCGGCGTCCAGGTCGAGGAACCACGCCTCGTGCAACAGCGACCGCACCTCGTCCCAGGGCGGATCGTCGAGCAGCAGGTAGTTGCCCTCGGTCACCACCAGCCGGACCGAGGGCGGCACCTCCACCGCCCCGGCCACCGGCTCCTCCAGGTCACGGCGGAACAGCGGTGCGTACACGGCGGTCGGCTCCAACCGGCGCAACCGGCGCAGCAACGACACGTACCCGTTGGCGTCGAAGGTGTCCACCGCGCCCTTGCGGTCGGCCCGGCCCAGCCGGACCAGCTCCGCCTGGGCGAGATGGAAGCCGTCCATCGGCACCAGCCGGGCGGTCGGGCCGACCGCCGCGACGATCCGCTCGGCCAGGGTGGACTTGCCCGCGCCGGGTGCCCCGGCGATCCCCAGCAACTGCCGGGGGCCGGCGTCGGCCAGCGACCGGGCTCGGGCCACCAGGTCGTCGACGGAGAACGGACGCGCCCCGGGCATCAGTCCAGGACCGGCTCGCTGATGGTGAACCGGGCCCGTACCACCGCGTGCACCGGCTGCGGACGGGGGTCGAGTTCCAGTTCCGGCGAGCCGGCCAGCCGGTCCTGGCGGGCGTACATCGCCCCGCCCCCGCCGAAGCCCTCGTCGGTGTCGGCCAGCTCCACCAGCGCGGTCACCCGGGCCCCGAGCGCCTCGGCGTACTCCCGTGCCCGGCGCAGCGCGTCGGTGATCGCCGCGTGCCGGGCGTCGCGGTGGACCGGGCTGTCCGGACGCAGCGACCACCAGGGACCGGCGACCTCGACCTGGTCCAGCTCGGCCAGGCGCAGCATCAGCTCGGCGAGGGAACCGAAGTCGGTGACGGTGACCGTGGTCGAGACACTGCCCAGGTAGCCGACGACCCGCTCGCCGGACCTGTTCGTCTCGGGGCGTACCCGCAGCTCCCCGGCCTCCCGGCGGTCCACCGCCGGCTCGTGCTCGTCGAGCAGCACCCGGACGGCGGCGGCCCGTTCGGCGAGCCGGGTCAGGGCGACCTGACGGTCCCGTTCCCGGGCCGTCGCGGTCACCTCGAACCGGGCCAGCTCGGGTGCCACCTCCCGGTACGCCTCACCGCGCACCGCCACCACCGGTCCGTCCGCCACGCACCCACCCTAACGGCGCGACCGGGCCGCCGCCGGCTTCCGCACGGTCACGCCGGGGCGTCGGCGGGCCGCAGGCCGGTGTACGTGACCAGCCCTCCCGCCACCGTGCACCCGGTGAGGTGCCCGCCCGACTCGCCGACCGACCGCACGAACGCCAGCTCGTCGGCCGGGTCGCCGTCCAGCGCGAACTGCCGGCGTACGGGTGGCGCGTGTCCCGGCCGGGCCCGGCGTACCGTGGCGGCCCGCTCGTACCGGTCCACCAGGGTGGGCAGGTCGTCGGCGCGGACCGCCTCGGCCAGCCCGTCGAGCGCGGCCCGCACCTCGGCCAGTTGCCGGAGCACCTGTTCCCGGTTGGCCAGCAGCATGTCGGCGGTTCGCCGGGCCGGGGTCGTGGCGACCCGGGTGCCGTCGCGGAAACTCCCCGCCGCCAGCCGGACCACCGCGTCACGCACCGCCGAGTCGGCGGCGGCCCCGGCCAGGCTGCCGGCCAGCAGGTGCGGCACGTGCGAGGAGAGCGCGACCACGGAGTCGTGCACCCCCGGCGACATCGGTACGGCATGCGCGTGGAAGACGTCGACGACCAGCCCCACCAGCGACCGGAACGGCCCCAGCCCGTCGACGCTCGGGCAGAGCACCCAGGCCGCGTCGACGAAGAGCCCGGCCAGCGCGGCGGTGAGCCCGGCCCGCTCCGCGCCGGCCATCGGGTGGCCGGGGACGAACCGACCGGTCAACCCGTGCGCCCCGGCGAACTCGGCGACCGCCGCCTTGGTGCTGCCCACGTCGGTGACGACACACCGGTCGTCGGTCAGCCCGGCCACGGTGAGCAGGGTCTCCGGCAGACTCGGCAACGGGCCGCCGAGGAACACCACGTCCCGCTCCCGGACCGCCTCGGCCAGGTCGTCGGGGAAGGTCAGCCCCCGCCCACGGCCCGCGGCCCGGGTCGCCGGATCCGGATCCCAGCCGACCACCCGGACGCCGGCCTCGTGCAGCCGCAGCAGGATCGACCCGCCGATCAGGCCGGTGCCCACCACGGCGGCCCGGAGCCGGCCCACCTCGCCCCCCACCGCAGCCGCCCTACGGCTGGGCGAGCCGCTGCGCGACCGCCGCGACGTGCGCGTCGGAGCCGGTCAGCGCCACCCGCACGTGCCGCTGCCCGGCCGGGCCGTAGAAGGCCCCGGCGGCGACCAGGACGCCCCGCCGGGCCAACCAGTCGACGGTGCGCCAGCAGTCCTCGTCGCGGGTGAGCCAGAGGTAGAGGCCCGCCTCGGAGTGGTCCAACCGGAACCCCGCCCCGGTGAACGCGGCGAGCAGCGTACCCCGCCGTGCCCGGTAGCGTTCCCGCTGCTCGTCGGCGTGCGTCTGGTCACCGAGCGCGGCCACCATCGCGGCCTGCACCGGGGCCGGGACGATCATGCCCGCGTGCTTGCGGACCTTCAGCAGCTCGGCGACCAGCGCCGGATCCCCGGCGACGAACCCGGCCCGGTAGCCGGCCAGGTTGGACCGCTTGGACAGCGAGTGCACCGCCAGCACCGCCTCGTACGACCCGCCGCAGACCTCCGGCGCGAGCACCGACACCGGCGCGGCGTCGGCCGTCCAGCCCAGCGGCAGGTAGCACTCGTCGCTGGCCACCACGGCACCGCGCTCCCGGGCCCAGTCGACCACCTTACGCAGGTGGGCGGCGGGCAGCACCCGACCGGTCGGGTTGCCGGGCGAGTTGACCCAGACCAGGCGCACCCGGGAGGTGGGGCCGACCGCGGTCAGCGAGTCGGCGCGGACGACGGTGGCACCGGCCAGCGCGGCCCCGTCGGCATATGTCGGATAGGCGATCGAGGGCACCACGACCACGTCGCCGGGGCCGATCCCGAGCAGGGTGGGCAGCCAGGCGACCAGCTCCTTGGAACCGATCGTCGGCAGCACCGCGAGCCCGTCGACGCCGGCACCGCAGGCCCGGCCCACCCAGCCGGTGATGGCGGCCCGCAGCGCCGGGCTGCCCGCCGTCAGCGGGTAGCCCGGCGCGTCGGACGCGTCCGCCAGCGCCTGCCGGATCACCGGCGGCACCGGATCGACCGGCGTGCCCATGGAGAGGTTGATCAGGCCGTCCGGGTGCGCCGCGGCCAGGGTGGCCGCGGCGTCCAGGGCGTCCCAGGTGAATTCGGGCAGCCGGGCCGACACCGCGGCGGAACCGACCGGCGGCTCCGGCCCGGACCCGACCGCCGGCCCCGGCGCCACCGGCCGGTTCAGCTGCCCTCGCCGCGCGGCGGTTGGCCGACGACGAAGGTGGCGTCCTTGTCCACCTTGCCGATCTTCGACGCACCGCCCGGCGAGCCCAGGTCCTCGAAGAACTCGTAGTTGGCCCCGGTGTAGTCCTTCCACTGCTCCGGGACGTCGTCCTCGTAGAAGATGGCCTCCACCGGGCAGACCGGCTCACAGGCACCACAGTCGACGCACTCGTCGGGGTGGATGTAGAGCATCCGGTTGCCCTCGTAAATGCAGTCGACCGGGCATTCCTCGATGCATGCCTTGTCGAGCACATCCACGCACGGCTCGGCGATGATGTAGGTCACCGGTCTTCTCCTCCGCAAGACTCGTCGCGATCACCCGCGACGCTAAGAGCCTAGTATCTCGCCGGGGAGGAGGTCGATCGTGCTCAGACAGCAGGATGTGGGACACCGGATCGTGGTTCGCCGCATTGTGGGGATTCGTGAGGGCCGGCCCCTCTTCTCGGACGCCCTCGGCGAGCTGGTCGAGCTGAGCGAGACCCATCTCACCATCGCCACCGCCCAGGGTCGGGTCCGGGTACCGGTTACCGAGGTGCACCGGGCCAAACGGGTGCCCCCCACCCGGCGGCCCACCGCCACCGCCGTGGTCGAGCTGGAACTGGCGGCCGACGAGGCGTGGCCCGCGCCGGTACGCGGTCGGCTCGGCGACTGGCTGCTGCGCTCCGCCGACGGCTGGACCGGGCGGGCCAACTCGGCGCTGCCGGTCGGCGACCCGGACCGCCCGCTGCCGGCGGCCGTGGACGCGATCGAACGCTGGTACACCGAGCGCGGCCAGCCCGCCATCGTCAACACGCCGTTGCCGCTGGCCGTCCCGGTCGGCGTCGAACTCGACGCCCGGGGCTGGACGGCCCGGCCGCTGACCCTGGTCCAGACCGTCCCGCTGACCACCCTGCGGCCGCCGGAACCCGCCCCGGCCGACGGCCCGCCGGTCACCCTGGCCGACGCGCCGTCCGAGGAGTGGCTCGCGGTCGCCGCCGGCCGCAAGGGTGGCCTGCCGGCCGCCGCCCGGCACGTCCTCACCGCCGTGGACCGGGTCCGCTTCGCCCAGGTGTACGCCGACGGCACGCTGGTCGCCATGGCCCGGGGCACGGTCACCGGGCAGGGCCGCTGGCTGGGGCTCAGCCTGATCGAGGTGGCCCCGCAGGTCCGGCGGCAGGGGCTGGCCACCCGGGTGGTCCGGGAGCTGGCCGGCTGGGGCGTGGTCGAGGGCGCCACCCACGCCTTCCTCCAGGTGGAACAGCGCAACACCGAGGCGGTGTCGCTCTACCGCAGGCTCGGCTTCACCACCCACCACACCTACCTGACCCGGGTCGCCCCGTCGGGCTGACCCGGAACGGTCACGGGGTCAGCGGCGGACGACCCGGCGCGGCCTGGTCGCGTTGCGCTCGGCGTACCGCTGGAGCTGCCGGGAGCGGTGGTCCCGGCCGAGCGCGATGAGCACCAGGTAGCCGATCGCCACGCCCGCACCCGCGGCGGCGAGGTAGAGCCAGATCTGGGCGAAGAAGAGCCCCGCGCCCCCGCCGAACGGGTCGTCGCCGACCAGCAGCGGCCCGACCAGCACGGTCAGCAGCAACGCCACGGCCACCGCGGCGGCGACGTCGGCCCCCCAGCGCGCCGCCGGGACGACCCGGCCCCAGGCGAACACCACCGCCGCCAGCACCAGCCCGACCACCACGAACATGCCCAGGGAGGCCCGGTCGGCGGCGGCGTCGTCGCCGTCGAAGCCGAGCTTGATGATCAGCCGGGCCACCACGTTGACCGCGAACAGGGCCGCCGCGAGCACCCCGACCGCCCGCCACCGCTGCGTCATCACACGCCTCCCGCCGTACCGCCCGCCCGGTCGGCGGGTCTCCTGGCAGGAATATCTACCACCGCCGGCCGGTTGTCGTCATCACCCGTCGTGCCGGCGCGGCTGCGGGCTGAGGATCTGCCGGAACGCCATCACCGCGAAGGTCATCGCCCCGGTGGTGATCATCGCCAGCCCGACCCAGTTCTCCCCGGCGACCAGCAGGTCACCCTCGTCGGTGCGGACCGCCGCCACCGCCATCAGCACGAACCACGGCAGCGCCGGCAACGCCACCGCCCACCTGCGGCCGACCGTGGTGTACGCGAACCAGCTCACCGCTACCGCCCCCGCGATGGTGACCACCACCGACACCCCGATCAGCTGACCGCCGACCCGCACGGTGGACAGCAGCAGGGCGATCAGGGCGGTGAGCACCCCGCCGGCCACCGCCACCAGCCCACCGACGACCCGCAGCACGACGTCGAGCAGCCGGAGGCCCCGGCCGGGTGGTCGGGCCTCGGCGGCGGGCTCCTCCTCGACGACCGGCACCGGCGTGGCGGGCAGGGTCACCGGAGCCCGACCGTCGCGCCGGCCCGCGCCGGCCCGCCCCCGGCCCGCTCCGGCCCGCCCCCGGCCGGCGGCGGGTCGGCCAGATCGTGTCCGGGTTGTTCCGGCAGGTCGTGACCGGGTTGTTCCGGCAGTCGGACGGCCCACTGCGGGGCGGTCACGTCGATGCCGGCGAAGAGGTCGCTCTCCCAGCCGTTCGGGCCGCCACCCGGCCCCCGGTCCCCCACCGCCAGGGTGAAGTACTCCACCCCCATGAACTCCGCGCCGAAGTTCCCGGCGATCGCGTACAGCCACGAGTTGGCCGGGATCTGGGTGGCATGTGCCCGCATCGCCGCCTCCTTGGCGGCATGCTGGTCGGTGCCGTCGATCCGGGCCGCGATCTGCTCGTCCGGGGTGCCGAAGGGCAGGTCGTCGATACTGTCGATACCGTCGAACGGGTTGTCCGACGACTCGGTGAAGTGGCTCATCCCGGCCTCCATGACGGTACGTGGCAGCGCCGTCCAGTAGACCTTGGCCGGGGCGATGCCCTCCGCGGCGGCCAACTCGTGCGCCCGCATCGCCACCCGGTGCGCCTGGATGTGGTCCGGGTGCCCGTAGAAGCCGTTCGGGTCGTACGTGACCATGACCTGCGGCCGGACCTCCCGGATGACCTCCAGGAGCTGCCCGGCGGCCTCGTCGAGGTCGGCGGCCCAGAACGCCCGCGGGTGCTCGTTGGTGGGCATGCCCATCATCCCCGAGTCCCGGTAGCGGCCCGCGCCGCCGAGGAAGCGGTGGTCGGTGACGCCGAGCGCGGCACAGGCGGCCGTCAGCTCCCCGATCCGGAACCCGCCGAGCTGGTCGGCCTCGGCGGCGGCGAGCTGCGCCAGCGCCGGCACGTGGATCTCGCCCTCCTCGCCGAGAGTGCAGGTCACCAGCGTGACGTGGGCACCGGCGGCGGCGTAGTGCGCCATCGTCGACCCGGTGCCGATGGACTCGTCGTCGGGATGCGCGTGGACCAGCAACAGGCGTCGGTCGGGCAGCGTCGTCACGACCGTCACTCTAACCGGCGGTCCGGGCGCCCCGAGGCGTACGCGTCCAGGCAGGTCGGCCACATCACGCCCGACGCCGCTCTACGATCCGGGTTGTGGACTTTCCCGAGCTGGCCGCCCGTACCCGTCGGTTCAGCCACGGGGCACCGCGTGCCGTTTCCGTGGCCGACGACGGTTCCCGGGTGGTCTTCCTGCGCTCCGGCGGCCCGGAGGACCCGGCCGACGCGCTCTGGGCGTTGGAGACCGCCTCCGGCGAGGAGCGGCTGATCGCCGACCCGGCCGTGCTGCTCGGCGAGGACGCCGAGCCGGTGGCGCTGGCCCCGGGCGAGCGGACGCTGCGCGAACGACGCCGGCTCAGCGCCGCCGGCATCGGCTCGTACGCCCTGGACGGTGCGGCCCGGGTTGCCGTGTTCGCGCTGGCCGGACGATTGTTCCGGGCCGACCTGGTGCACGGCGACGTGATCGAGGTGACCACCGTCGGCCCGGTGGTCGACCCGCGCCCCGACCCCACCGGGCAACGGGTGGCGTACGTCACCGACACCGCCCCCGGGGTGCGCCGGGGCGAGCTGCGGGTGATCGACCCGGACGGCACCGACACCCTGCTGGCCGGCGAGGACGGTCGGGTGGCCTGGGGTCTCGCCGAACACGTCGCGGCGGAGGAGTTCGGCCGGTTCCGGGGCTACTGGTGGGCGCCGGACGGACGGATGGTGCTCGCCGCCCGGGTCGACGAGTCCCGGCTGCCCCAGTGGCACCTGCACGACCCGGCGGACCCGGCGGCCCCGCCGACCGTCGTCGCGTACCCCCGGGCGGGCGGGCCGAACGCGGAGGTCAGCCTGCACCTGCTCGACCTGGACGACGGCTGGGTCGACGTGCACTGGGACCGGGAGACCTACCCCTACCTGGCCTCGGCCGACTGGGCCGACGGCAACCCGCTGATCACCGTGCTGCGCCGGTCGCAGCAGCACGGCCTGGTGCTGGCGGTGGACCCGCGCACCGGCGAGACCCAGGTGCACGCCGAGCTGGCCGACCCGCGCTGGGTGGAGCCGATCCCGGGCACCCCGACTCACCTGCAGGACGGCCGGGTGCTGGTCGGCGGCGAACTGGCCCACGACGGGTACGACGCCCGCTGCCTGTTCGCCGACGGCACCCTGCTCACCCCGCCCTCGCTGTACGTGCGGCGGGTGGTGGGCCGGCTGCCCACCGGTTCCGGCCCGGCCGACCTGCTGGTCGAGGCGAGCGAGGGCGAGCCGAGCCAACGGCACCTCTACCGGGTCCGGACCGTGATCGGCGGCGGGGTGGACACCCGCCGGATGAGCAGCGCCCCGGGCTGGCACACGGCGGTCGTCGGCGGGGATACGCTGGTGGTCGGCACGGCCTCGCTGGACGAGGCGGGGACGGCCTGGTCGGTGTGGCGCGGTGACCGGGAGGTGGCCCGGTTGCGGTCACTGGCGGCCACCCCGTCGTCCGCGCCCCGGCCGATGCTGGTCCGGGTGACCGACCGGCGGTTACCGACGGCGGTGCTCTACCCGACCGAGCACGTCAAGGGCACCCGGTTGCCGGTGCTGCTCGACGTCTACGGCGGCCCGGGACACCAGGAGGTGGTGGCCGCCCGGTCGGCCTGGCTGGAGCGGCAGTGGTGGGCCGACAACGGGTTCGCCGTGGTCACCATCGACAACCGGGGTACGCCGGGCGTGGCCCCGTCGTTCGAGAAGGCGATCCACCGGCGGGTGGCCGACGTGATCCTGACCGACCAGGTGGACGCGCTGACCGCGCTCGCCGGCAAGCATCCCGACCTGGACCTGGAGCGGGTGGCGGTCCGGGGCTGGTCGTTCGGCGGCTGGCTGGCCGGTCTGGCGGTGCTGCGGCATCCGGAGCTGTTCCGGTGCGGTATCGCCGGTGCCCCGGTCACCGACTGGACGCTGTACGACACCGCGTACACCGAGCGTTACCTGGGCCTGCCGGACGACGGCATCGACGTGTACGGGCACCACTCGCTGGTGGAGCTGGCGGCGGAGCCGCTGCATCCCGGTGAGCCGGCCCGCCCGCTGCTGCTGGTGCACGGGATGGTCGACGACAACGTGGTGGCCGCGCACACGCTGCGGCTGTCGGCGGCGCTGCTGTCCACCGGTCGGCCGCACGCGGTGCTGCCGTTGACCGGGGCCACCCACCTGGCGGCCGGGGGGCTGTCCGAGCGCCTGCTCCGCCTGGAACTCGACTTCCTCCGTAACCACCTGGGTTGAGCCGAGACCCCGGCGGGCCGGGCCGTTGTCCGACCCCGGCCACCATCGTCACCGTGGCCGCCGGGGTCCGACCGAGACCCCGGCGGGCCGGGCCGTGGTCCGGGCCGCGCACTGCCCGACGGGACGGCAGCCTGGCTCACCGCCCGGCGGGCTGGCTCACCCCCCTCCGGCGGGACGGCGGCCCCACTCACCGCCCGGCGCGACAGCGACCCCGCTCACCGTCCGGCGGGACAGTGGCCCGCTCACTCCCCGGCGGGACAGTGGCCCGCTCACTCCCCGGCGGGACGGCGACCCCACTCACTCCCCGGCGGGACGGCGGGCCAGCAGGGCGAACGCGTTCGGCAGGCGACCACGGAAGGCCGCCGCGTCGATGTCACCCATCCGCCAGAACGGCTCCGCGTACTCGGCGAGATGCCGGACCTCCAGGCCGGCGTCGACCACCGCGGTGACGATCCGGCCGAGCGTCCACTGCCACATCACCGCCCCGTACGCCGGGAAACTGTCGTCGGCGCAGACGAACGAGCGGCCGAAGTAGCTGCGGTCGGGGCGGATACGCGGCTCGTCCAGGTCCCAGGTCCACAGGTCGGTGGCCGGATGCCCGTCGTGGACGAACAGGTGGCCGCCGGGGCGCAACAGGCGGGCCAGCTCCGTGGCCCAGGCGTCGATGTCGGGCATCCAGATCAGCGCGCCCTTGCCGGTGTAGACGAGATCGACGCAGCCGTCGCGCAGCGGCACCCCGGGGACCGCCCCGACCAGGTAGTGGCAGGCGGCACCGAGGGCGTCGGCGCGGCCCCGCGCGCCGGCGATCGCGTTCTCGCTGTAGTCGACCCCGACCACCGTCCGCGCACCGGCCCGAACCAGGGCGATGTCGTCCTGGCCGTTGCCGCTCTGCGGGTGGACCACCAGGGGCCGGGTCGCCAGGATGTCGCGTAGCAACGCGCGTTCGCTGGCGACGAGGGTGCCGCCGGCCGCCGCCTCGGCCAACATCTCGGCGTCGGCCCAGGCCCGCCCCTGATGGGCCTGATCCCAGGCGATCCGGTTGGCGCGCGAGGTCGGGTCCATACCCCGCACTGTCCCGACCGGTCCACCGGGGGTCAATCGATTTACGTCTTTGGCTGACCGTCGACACGGGTGGCGGTGCCGGCCGGGTCTCCGGAGGCGGGGCGGTGGGCCACGGGTGACCATCTTTCCCGGCGCTCTTCTCAAAAACCTCTGAAATCGTCCTGCCAGTCTGGGCGGCGTTCGTGTCATGCCGGAAAGGTAAGGAGCCGATGATGAGCTTTGCCCGCACCGCCCGCCGGATCACCGCCCCCGTGTTGGCGGCGTTGTCACTCGCCCTCGTCGGCGGCACCCCGGTCGCCGCGTCGCCCGCCCCGGTCAGCTCGTCGACCTGGACCCTGGAGGACCTGCCGCAGCGCATCTGCGCCATCCCCGACGACCCGCGCGCTCTGTACTTCTTCGTCGTCCTGGACGGGACGTGGACGACGACGATCACCGCCGGCTACACCGGGATGCCCGCCGGCACCGAGGTCTACAGCCCGCAGAGCACCCCGCCCGGGTCCGGCGACGGCCACGTCGTGCAGATCCTGGCCGCGTTCCGCCTGCACAGCGCCCCCCTCGGCCACTACGTCCCACTGCTCCAGGTCACCGACGGCACCACCACCCAGAGCGTCCCGGTAACCCTCGACATCAAGTCCTCCTGCTGAGGGCGACACCGCCGGCGTGAGCGACACCGCCGGCCTGATCGACACCGCCGGCGTGAGCGACACCAGCCGGCCTGATCGACACCGCCGGCCTGATCGACACCGCCGGCCTGATCGACACCGCCGGCGTGAGCGACACCAGCCGGCCTGATCGACACCGCCGGCCTGATCGACACCGCCGGCCTGATCGACACTCCGGCTTGAGCGACACCTGCCGTCCGAGCGACACCAGCGGGCTGATCGATGCGATGCCGCCGATGGTGCGGTGTCCCGGCACGCGGACACCGCACCATCGGCCCACGGAGTGGATCAGGCCAGCCAGGTGCCGAACAGGTGGCCGAAGCACCGGCAGAGGCCGGGGACGAACACGAAGGCTCCCGGGCGGTGGAGCCCAGCCCGCCCATGGAGCCCACCCGTACACCGGAGTCGTCACCCGAGTCACCCAAGGTCATACCGGATCCAGGATGTAGTGGCCTCGGAGTCGCCGGAAGCCACTACATCCTGGATCCAGCACGATCTCCGGGCGGGGATGGCGACGGGCGCGGGAACGGCGACGGGCGCGGGAACGGCGACGGGCGCGGGGGCGGGGGCGGGGCGTTTGCACCGGTGTCGGTAAGGGCGTCGGCAGCCTCAGAGCAGCCTGGGGCCTGGCTGCTACCGGTACGCTCCGGTGAGTCCTTCGCCGGGCAGCACTTCCTGGTCATGCTCCGGCACGGGGCGGTCGAGTTCGCGCAGCAGCGTGGCGGCGGCGCGCTCGACGTCAACGGTGCAGGTCGGTGTGGTCACCCGCCCAACGCACGGCGCAGTTCGGTCAGCGCAACAGGCGTGTCGCCCTCGTCGATGCGGACCAGAGCCGCCCTGGCGGCAGCGACAGTCGCCCGGGCTTCAGCGACGTCGGCGGCGTCCTCGACGCGTTCGACCGCTTCGGCCGGCTCGGTGGGGACGATGGCGGCCAGTCGCTGCCCACGCCGGGTGACGCAGGTGATCCGCCCGGCGTGGTGGCCGCGGGAGACGACGTCCGGCAGGCTGTCACGGGCATCGGAGATCGGTGGTTTGGCGGCCGCCTCATCTTTGGCAGAAATTGCACAAATGGCACGCATGGCAAAAAATGCTACAAAAGTGGATATACGCGCTCACGAGCCGGCGGGCCGCCTCGCCACACTGACCGGGAGGGAGCCCGCACTCACGAAAGCCGGCGGGCTCCCTCCCGACGCTGACCGGGAGGGAGCCCGGCCGGCTCAGTGCCGGGTCACTGCTTGACGTGGGCGTTGACGAAGGACGGGTAGCCGAAGACGCTGGAGATGAAGACGCCGCCCGCCTTCGAGCCGTGCACCGTGTAGGCCACGTCGACGAAGAGCGGCACCACCGGGGCGTACTCCGTCATGATCCGCCGGTCGAGCTTGCCCCACTCCGGCCCCTGGTCGGCCGGGGGCATGGCCTGAATCCGGTCGATCTCGGCGTTGACCGTCGGGTCGTTGAAGTACGCCTGGTTGCTGTTGCCCTCGGCCTTGATGGTGCGGCCGTCGTAGAGCACCGGCAGGATCGACGCGCCGCTGGGCCAGTCGGCGGCCCAGTTGCCGATGTAGAGGTCCCAGGGGTTGTTCTTCTTCTTGATCTCGTCGAGCTTCGCGTCGTCCGGGATGTTCCGCACCGTGATCCTGAAGCCGGCGCGTTCCAGGTTCGCCTTGAGCTGGGTGCCCATCTGCTGCTCGGTGGTGCTGTCGGCCACCCCGAGGACCAGCTCCGGGGTCTTGCCGGCGAGCAGCTCCCTGGCCTTGTCGACGTCGCCGTTGGCACCGGCCGGGTAGGCGTCGTACGCCTGGTAGCCGATGGTCGAGGGCGGCATCAGCGTGGTCATCGGCTGGGCGACGGTCTGCCCGCCGAGCGCCTTGACCAGGCCCTCGCGGTCGACGGCGTAGTTGAGCGCCCGGCGGACGGCGAGGTCGGTGACCCGCTGGTTGTTGATCACCAACTGGTTGGCGCTCGGCGTCGGGGACAGCACGCTGCGCGCCCTGAGCGTCTGGTCCTGGGCGACCCGGGCGACCAGCGAGGCCGGCACGTAGTTCCAGGCCAGCGCGCTCTGGTCGGCGCCGTTGTCGGCGATCACCCGGTTGACGGCCGCGTCGGCGGTCGGCCCGAAGGTCCAGACGAACCGGTCCGGGTACTGGTGGCGGACCGGGTCGGTGGCGGCGTCCCAGTGCGGGTTGCGGTCCAGGGTGAGCTGCACCCCCGCCTGGTTCTTGGCGATCTTGTACGGCCCGGAGGAGAACGGCTTCTGGTCCAGGTTGACGCCGGTGTCCTGGTCGGGCCGCAGCGGCGCGGTGGTCGGCAGCGAGACCGCGAACGGCAGGTCACAGCGGGGCTTGGCGAACTCGAACCGCAGCGTCTTCGGGTCCGGCGTGGTCAGCCCCGGCGGCAGCGCGGTCCTGTTCTTCTTGAAGTCCCACGCCGTGTCGTACTGCGGGCTGTCGGCCAGCCACTCCTGGAGGTAGGTGGGGCCACCGGTCAGGTCGGGGTCGAAGGAGCGGGCGATGCCGTACGCGATCTCCTTCGACGTGATCGGGCTGCCGTCCTCGAACTTCACCCCGTCCTTGATGGTGAACTCCCAGACCCGGCAGTCGCTGTTGACGTTGTTGCCGGGGGTCTGCGCCAGGTCACCGACGAGCACCAGGCCGCCCTTGCCGTCGTCCTTCCAGGTGGTCAGGTAGCGGGCGAAGAGCGGGTTGGCCATCAGACCGGCGAACGAGTACGTCCGCTGCGGGTCCAGGTGCGAGATCGGCGTCTCCCGGATGACGGTGAAGGTGCCGCCCTTCGCCGCGCCGGCCACCTCGGCGGCGGGCCCCTGCGAGTCCCTGGGATCGGTGGCGATCACCCCGGTCTGCTGCCGGCCGGTGTCCACGGTGGTGCCCTCGCCCGTGTTCTCCGAACAGGCGGCCAACGCCACCACCAGGGCGATCGCGCCGCCTGCGGCGACTGCTGCGCGTGGTCGCATCCCCTACCTCCTCCATCCCGTCGGCGTCGGGCGGTGAACGCCGGCACCCGGGGACCGTCAAGAAGAAAACCTTCGGACTGTCTAACAGATTTCGACAACTTCCGTCGCCTGACGGCCGGTCAGCGCAACCGCACCCGAGGGTCGATGGCCGCGTACAGCAGGTCCACCAGCACGTTCGCCAGCACCACGAAGACCGCCGCGATCAGCACGGTCGCCATGATGGTGGGCAGGTCACCGGCGCGCACCGCGTCGACCGCCGTCCGCCCCAGGCCGTTGAGGCCGAAGGTCGTCTCGGTGATCACCGTGCCGCCCAGCGCGCCGCCGACGTCCAGGCCGGCGATCGTCACCACCGGCGTGATCGCCGCACGCAGCGCGTGCCGCCCGTACACGGTGCGTCTGGCCAGGCCCTTGGCCCGCGCGGTGCGGACGAAGTCCTCCGAGAGCGTCTCCAGCATCTGTGCCCGGGACAACCGGGCGTAGATGGCGGAGAACAGGAACGCCAGCGCCAGCCAGGCCAGCACCAGCCCGCCGGCCCAGCGCACCGGGTCGTCCAGCAGCGGCGTGTAACCCGGCACCGGCAGCCAGCGCAGCGTGTAGACGAACACCAGCAGCAGCACCGCACCGACGAAGTAGAGCTGCAACGACGCCCCGGCCAGCGAGAAGCCGATCGCCGCCCGGTCCAGCCAGGTGCCCCGGCGCAGCGCCGAGACCATGCCCAGGCCGACCCCGAGCAGCAACCACAGCACCGCCGCCGGGACGACGATGCTCAACGTCACCGGCAGCACCCGGGCGATGGTGTCCGAGACCGCCTCGTTGGCGACGTACGACCAGCCCAGGCAGGGCGCGTCGCACCGGCCGCCCTGGGCGCTGCCGAGGTCCCGGCCGGTCACGATGCCCTTCATGTAGCCGGCGTACTGGCTGACCAGCGGATCGCGCAGGCCCAGCTCCTGACGGACCCGCTCCAGCCGCTCCGGGGAGCAGTTCTTGGGGCACATGCCGGTGACCGGATCCCGGGGCAGGGCGAAGAACATCAGGAAGCTGAGCACGCTGACCGCGAAGAGCGTCAACGCCGCCGAGAAGAGCCGCTTGACCAGGAACCGCGCCACCGCCGGACCCTCCTACCGGGACGACTTCGGGTCGAGCGCGTCCCGCAGCGCGTCACCGAAGAGGTTGAAGGCGAACACGAGCGCGAAGATCGTGATGCCGGGGAAGAAGACGTACGCCGGGTCGGTCTGGAGGTAGTCCAGACTGCGGTAGATCATCCGGCCGAAGCTCGGGGTGGCGTCGGTCAGTCCGACCCCGATGAACGACAACGCCGCCTCGCCGGTGATGTACGCCGGCACCGCCAGCGAGAAGGACACCAGGATCGGCGCCCAGAGGTTCGGCAGCAGTTGCCGGAACAGCATGTGCCCCAGCCCCGCGCCGCTGGCCCGCGCCGCGTCCACGAACTCCCGCTCGCGTAACGCGATCACCTGCCCCCGGACCAGCCGGGCGGTGCTCGTCCAGCCGAACAGCGCGAAGACGGCGATCAGCACCCCGATCTGGAACGCCGCCGGCACCTCCTCCCGCTCGCCGTAGAAGCGCAGCGCGATGGTCGGGGTCAACGCCAACGCGATGATCAGGAACGGCATCGCCAGGGTCAGGTCGGTGACCCAGTTGACCACCGCGTCCACCCAGCCGCCCAGGTAGCCGGCGACGGTGCCCAGCACGACACCGATCGTCGCCGTGGTCACCGCCGCCACGAAGGCGATGAACAGCGAGGTACGCAGCCCGTGCACCATCCGGATGAAGATGTCCCGGCCCAGCCCCGGCTCCAGCCCGAACCAGTGCTCACCGGTCACCCCGCCGGCATAGCCCAGCGGCATCCCGAAGCCGTCCAGCCGGGACTGGAACTGCTCCCGGGGGCCGGTCCCGTACGCCCACTCGATCAGCGGCACGGCGAGCGCCACCAGCACGAAGAAGACCAGCATGCCGCCGCTGACCAGGCCGGTCCGGTCGCGCCGCAGCCGGTCCCAGGCGAGCCGGCCGGGCGACCGCCCGACGACACCCGCGCCGCCCCCCGGCCCACCGCCATTGGCCGCCCCGCTCCCGGCTCCGGCTCCGGCTCCGGCTCCGGCTCCGGCTCCGGCTCCGGCCAGCGTCGTCGGGTCGACCGGGGACACGCTCATCCCGCCACCTCCCACGCGCCCGCCTGCACCGGCCCGGTCTCCGGGAAGTGGCAGGCGGTCTCCTGCCGGCCGCCCGCACGGACCACCAGCGCCGGCTCCTCGCTGGCGCAGACGTCCCGGGCCGTGGCGCACCGGGTCCGGAACCGACAACCCGACGGTGGATCCAACAGCGTCGGCACGTCCCCGGTCAGCCGGATCCGTCCGGCCCGACCCGACGCGGTCACCTCCGGGACCGCCGACAACAACGCCCGGGTGTACGGGTGCCGGGGCCGCCGGTAGACGTCCTCCCGGTCCCCGATCTCCACGATCCGCCCCAGGTACATCACCGCGACCCGCTGGCAGAAGTGCCGCACCACGGCCAGGTCGTGCGCGATGAACACGAACGCCAGCCCGAGGTCGCGTTGCAGGTCCCGCAGCAGGTTCACCACCTGCGCCTGGATCGAGACGTCCAACGCGGACACCGGCTCGTCGGCGACGATCAGCTTCGGCCGCAGGGCCAGCGCGCGGGCGATCCCGATCCGCTGCCGCTGCCCGCCGGAGAACTCGTGCGGGTAGCGGTTGTAGTGCTCCGGGTTGAGCCCGACCAGCTCCAGCAGCTCCCCGACCCGCCGTTTCACCCCGCCCGGCGGGTCGATCCCGTTGACCTGCAACGGCATCCCCACGATCCGCCCGACGGTGTGCCGGGGGTTCAGCGAGGCGTACGGGTCCTGGAAGATGATCTGGAGGTCCTGCCGCAGCGGGCGCAGCTCACGACGGCGGGCGTGGGTGATGTCCCGCCCGGCGAACTCGATCGTCCCGGCGGTCGGCTCCAGCAGGCGCACCAGCAGTCGTCCGGTGGTGGTCTTGCCGCAGCCGGACTCCCCCACCAGGCCCAACGTCTCGCCGGGCCGCACCTCGAAGTCGAGCCCGTCGACCGCCCGCACCAGCCCGCTGGCCCGCAGGCCGGTCCGCACCGGGAAGTGCTTGGTCAATCCCCGCACCCGCAACAACGGCTCGACGCTCATCGGGTCCGCCCTTCCTTCGCGACTGCGGGACTCCGCTGCGCTGCATTCCACACGCTCATGGGGACACCCCCGGGCGGGGCACGTCCCGGTGGTACAGGCGGGCGCGTTCGTCGGTGGGCAGGTGGCAGGCGACCAGGTGGTCGTCCGCGCCGGCCGGGGCGAGTCGCGGCAGCTCGGTGCGGGAGCGGTCGTCGGCGTACCGGCAGCGGGGGTGGAACGCGCAGCCGGACGGCAGGTGGATCAGCGAGGGCGGGTTGCCCGGGATCGGCACCAGGTCCGCGTCCGCGTCGCCGTGCAGCGACGGCACGCTGGAGAGCAACCCCCAGGTGTACGGGTGCTGCGGCCGGCGGAGCACCCGCGCCGCGCTGCCCTGCTCGACCACCCGTCCGGCGTACATGACCAGCACGTCGTCGGCGACCTGGGCGACCACGCCCAGGTCGTGGGTGATCAGCACGATCGCGGTGCGGAACTCGGCCTGGAGGTCGGCGAGCAGGTCGAGGATCTGGGCCTGCACCGTCACGTCCAGCGCGGTGGTCGGCTCGTCGGCGATGACCAGTGCCGGATCGTTGACCAGGGCCATCGCGATCATCGCCCGTTGGCGCATGCCGCCGGAGAACTCGTGCGGGTACTGGTCGTAGCGGCGGGCCGGTTGCGGGATGCCCACCCGGTCGAGCATCTCCACCGCACGGGTCCGGGCCGCCCGCCGGCCGACCCGGGGATGGTGCACCCGGTACGCCTCGGCGACCTGCCGTCCCACGGTGTAGTACGGGTGCAGCGCGGAGAGCGGATCCTGGAAGATCATCGCCAGGTCCCGGCCGCGTAGCCGGCGTACCCGCTCCTCGGCCAGGCCGACGAGTTGCCGGCCACCGACGGCGATCCCGCCGGTGACGGTGCTCCGTCGGGGGTCGTGCAGGCCGAGCACGGCCAGGGCAGTGACGCTCTTGCCGGAGCCCGACTCACCGACGATGCCGAGCGTCCGGCCGCGCGGCACGGTGAAGGACACCCCGTCGACCGCGCGCACCACGCCGTCGGTGGTGTCGAACCGTACCCGCAGGTCGTCCACCCGCAGGTACGGGTCGTCACCGCCGCGCGGCTGCGGCACGGCCGGACGACGGTCGTCGGGTGTCCCCGGCGCGTCCGGCCGGGCGTCCGGCGGACCGGACGGCGCTGCGTGCGGACTGTCCACGACCGCCTCCTCGGGTTGCAGGGAACCTACAACAAAGAGACGGGGCTGAAAATAAGCTACGGGGCGGGAGCTGTCGCCGGACCACGGCGTCGTCGCCACGCGGTGTCGTCGCCGGCCGGTCGCACCCGGGGTGCGACCATGGGCGAGGTGCCCGGTGGAGGATGCCCGGCGACACGAGGTGGAGGTGACCGACCATGATCGCAGCGGTGTTCGGCCACGACGGGCCGTGGACCGAAGAGGAATACCTCTCCCTCGACGAGACCTCGCAACGCGTCGAACTCTTCGACGGGAGCCTCCACGTGACCCCAGCCCCGACCCCCCGCCACCAGCGCATCTCGCGCAAACTTGGCAACATACTCGAACCGGCGGCCGAGCAGGCCGGTCTGGAACTGCTGGAGGCGGTGAACGTCCGGCTTCGGCCGGGGCGCATCCCCATCCCCGACCTCATCGTCACCGACCCCGTGGATTTGGACGAGCTCATGATCGACGCGGCCGAGGTACACCTCGTCTGCGAGATCGTCTCGCCGAGCAACGCGTCCACCGACAAGGTCCTCAAGATGCACTACTACGCGGCAGCCGGCATCGAGTGGTACCTGCTGGTGGAGCAGAAGACCGGCGCGCTACGCCTCCACCGTCGGCGGGGCCGCCACTACACGGAGCACTCCGCCACCAAACGCGGAGAGATCCTGAGCCTGATCGAGCCGGTGCGGGCCACGATCCGGCCCGAGGATCTGGTGCCCTGACGGATGTCGGTCGGCTGGCCTAGGGTCGGTCCATGACCGAGTTCGATGCGGCGTCCGCCGCCGTGCAGGCCGCCCTCGACGCGGGCGCCCGGTATGCGGACGCCCGGGTGATGCACCTGCGCTACGAGTCGATGTCCGCGCGCAACGGCGAGATCGAGGAACTGACCCAGGACGAGAGCCTCGGCCTGGGCGTACGCGCACTGGTCGGTTCCGGGTGGGGCTTCCACGCCGTACCCGAGCTGTCCGACGCGGCGGCGCGGGCGGCCGGCCGGCGGGCCGCGGAGGTCGCCGCCGCGAGCGCCCGGGTGCCCGGTCCACCGATCACGCTGACCCCGGCCGAGCCGACGGTGGCGAGCTGGGCCTCCGGCTGCGCGGTCGATCCCCTGGGGGTGGCGCTGTCCGACAAGGGCGACCTGCTGGTCCGGGCCACCGCGACCGCCCGGGGGCAGGGGGCCGACCTGGCCGAGGGGCTCTACCAGATCTGGGACACCCGCAAGTGGTTCGTCTCCAGCGAGGGGCACCGCATCGACCAGCACATCCGCGAGTGCGGCGGCGGCATCTCGGCCACCTCGATCGGCGAGCACGAGACCCAGCGCCGTTCCTGGCCGAGCTACCGGGGCCAGTACGGCACCACCGGCTGGGAGCTGGTCGAGTCGCTCGACCTGGCCGGGCACGCCGCCCGGATCGCCGACGAGTCCCGGGCGCTGCTCACCGCGCCCGAGTGCCCGGCCGGCGAGACCGACCTGATCCTGGGCGACGAGCAGCTCGCGTTGCAGATCCACGAGTCGGTCGGGCACGCCATCGAGCTGGACCGGATCCTCGGCTGGGAGGCCGCCTTCGCCGGCACCTCCTGGCTCGACCTGGCCCAGCTCGGGTCGCTGCGGTACGGCTCCGAACTGATGAACGTCACCATCGACCCGACGATCCCCGGCGCGCTGGGCAGCTTCGGCTTCGACGACGAGGGCTCCCCGGCGGTCGCCCGGGACGCGGTACGCGAGGGCCGCTGGGTCGGGGTGCTCGCCGGCCGCGACTCGGCCGCCGTCGCCGGCCTGGACCACGGCGGCAGCGTCCGGGCCGACGGGTGGGCGCGGCTGCCGATGGTGCGGATGACCAACGTGGGCCTGGAACCCGGCCCGCACACCCTCGACGAGATCATCGCGGCCACCGACGACGGGGTGCTGATGGACGTCAACCGGTCCTGGTCGATCGACGACCGGCGGCTCAACTTCCAGTTCGGCTGTGAGATCGCCTGGGAGGTGCGCAACGGCCGGCGTGGCCGGATGCTGCGCAACCCCACCTACACCGGCATCGGGCCGCTGTTCTGGCGGTCGATGGACATGCTCTCCTCCGAGATCGTCCCGTGGGGCACCCCGAACTGCGGCAAGGGCCAGCCCGGCCAGATCGGGCACACCGGTCACCCGGCGGCGCCGGCCCGGTTCCGCAACGTCCGGGTGGGGGTACGCGCATGACCGGCCCGGGGGACACCGGCGCGACCGAGCTGGACGTCGCCGCCCGGGTGGTGGAGCTGGTCCACCAGGTCGCCGGTCCGTCGGCCCAGGCCGAGGTGACCGTCGTCCGGCACGACCTGGCGCTGACCCGGTTCGCCAACTCGTTCATCCACCAGAACGTCGCCGAGTCCGGGGTGCGGGTCCGGCTGCGGGTGCACGTCGACGGCCGGACGGCCACCGGGGGCGGCAGCCTGGTCGACGCGGACGGGCTGCGCGCCCTGGTCGGGCGCACCCTCGCCGCGGTTCGGCTCTGCCCACCCGACCCCGCCTGGCCGGGGTTGACCCCACCGTCGGCGGTGCACTCCAACGGTCTGCTCGACGAGGCCACCGCCGGTGCCGAACCGGCGGCCCGCGCCGAGCGGGTCCGGGACTTCGTCGACGCGGTGGGCGGGCTGGAGGCGGCCGGCTACTGCCGTACCTCGTACCGGTCGGGGGCGTTCGCCAACTCGCTCGGACAGTCGGCGCAGGGACGGACCACCGAGGCGGCGATGGACGGCATCGCCCGGCTCGACGGCGCGGACGGGGTGGCCCGGCTCTGCGCCGGCCGCCTCGACGGGCTGGACGGCACGGCCCTCGGCACCCGGGCGGCGGCCAAGGCACGGGCCGCCGCCGACCCGGTCGAGCTGCCACCGGGCCGGTACGAGGTGGTCCTCGAACCGGCCGCCGTGGCCGACCTGTTGCAGAATCTCGCCTGGTACGGCTTCAACGGCAAGCGGCACGCCGAACGCCAGTCGTTCGCCCGCCCCGGCACCGCCCAGTTCGACCCGGCGGTGACCCTCATCGACGACCCGACGTACGGCGGCGCGATGCCGTTCGACCTGGAGGGCACCCCGTGCCGGGCGCTCACCCTGGTCGAGGCGGGCACCACCCGCGCGGTGGCCCACGACCGGCGCAGTGCCGCCGGGGCGGGCACCACGTCGACCGGCCACGGGGCTCCCGGCGGGTCCACCTTCGGCCCGGTCCCGCGGACGGTGCGCCTGCTCGGCCGGGCCGGGGCGGGCGACGCCGGTCCCGCCCCGACCGGCGGCGTCTCCGGGGCGGTGGCGGACACGGACACCGCCGCGCTGGTCGCGCCGATGACCCGGGGGCTGCTGGTCAGCGACTTCTGGTACACCCGGGTGCTCGACCCGAAGAGCCTGGTGGTCACCGGGTTGACCCGCAACGGGGTGTGGCTGGTGGAGGACGGCGTGCCGACCCGGGCGGTCCGGAACCTCCGGTTCACCGAGGCGTACCCGCGGGCGTTGGGGCCGGGCGCGGTGCTGGGGCTCGGCCGGTGGCCGGTCCGCCAGCCGGACCGGACCGACGGCGGCTGGTGGGAGGCGCCGCCGTTGCGGCTGGCCTCGTGGAACTTCACCGGCGGCGCCTCGGGCTGACCGGCCGTCACCGGTGCGTCGGGGCACCGGTCCGGCCGCGACGCGGTGCCCGCCGGAACTGATCGTGGCGCGGGGCTTTCCAAGGTGCGGGACACACGGGACACTGCGTTGCGCGGCCCGACCGTGAAGATCGGCGTAACGTGTGTCACTTAGCTGCGCCGATGTCCCGGCGCGGTCGCCTGCGTGCCGCAAGGCGTGGCAGTGGACACGGTCCGGCCGGTCCGCTGACCGCACGGAACGTGAACCGCCGCCCGCGAGGGCCCGTCCCGTCAGGAAGACAACTCGAATGACATCAACGGCAACGAAGCCGCGGGGGGCGCGGGCGCGCGCCGCCATCACGGCGAAGACGTTGCGAACCGACCGCTGGTGGTTCGCCCCCCTGATCACCGTCGTCGGGCTCACCGCCTGGGTGGCGTACGCGACCGTCCGGGTGTTCATGCACAAGTGGTACTGGGTGGAGCAGTACCACTACCTGACGCCGTTCTACTCCCCCTGCGTGACCGACCGGTGCGTCGAGGGATCGTCGCACTTCGGCAGCTTCCTGCCCGGCTGGTGGATCATCCCGGACGCGGCGCTGACCCTGCCGTTCCTGCTGCTGTTCCGGTTGACCTGCTACTACTACCGCAAGGCGTACTACCGGTCGTTCTGGTTGTCGCCGCCGGCCTGCGCGGTGCCGGACGGGCACAGGTCCTACTCCGGGGAGACCCGGTTCCCGCTGCTCGGGCAGAACCTGCACCGCTACTTCTTCTACGCCGCCGCGATCATCTCGCTGATCAACACCTGGGACGCGGTCCTGGCCTTCCACTCACCGAAGGGCTTCGGTTTCGGGCTGGGCAACGTCATCCTGCTGCTCAACGTGGTGATGCTCTGGGCGTACACCATCTCCTGCCACTCCTGTCGGCACATCATCGGCGGCCGGCTGAAGCACTTCTCCGCGCACCCGGTGCGTTACCGGGCCTGGACGTTCGTGTCCAAGCTCAACACCCGGCACATGCAGCTCGCCTGGATCACCCTCGGCACGCTGGCCCTCACCGACTTCTACGTGATGGCCGTCGCCGCCGGATGGTTCGACGACCTGCGGTTCATCAACTAGAGGGCGCGCGACATGACCACTACCACTCGCATCGAACGACACCACTACGACGTCGTCGTGATCGGGGCCGGCGGCGCCGGCCTGCGCGCGGCGATCGAGGCCCGGCTCGCCGGCAAGAAGACCGCGATCATCTCCAAGTCGCTCTTCGGCAAGGCGCACACCGTGATGGCCGAGGGCGGCGCGGCGGCCGCGATGGGGAACGTGAACAGCCGGGACAACTGGCAGGTGCACTTCCGCGACACCATGCGCGGCGGCAAGTTCCTCAACAACTTCCGGATGGCCGAGCTGCACGCGAAGGAGTCGCCGCAGCGGATCTGGGAGCTGGAGACGTACGGGGCGCTCTTCGACCGGACGAAGGACGGCAAGATCTCCCAGCGCAACTTCGGCGGGCACGAGTACCCACGGTTGGCGCACGTCGGCGACCGGACCGGCCTGGAGCTGATCCGCACCCTCCAGCAGAAGATCGTCTCCCTCCAGCAGGAGGACAAGCGCGACCTCGGCGACTACGAGGCGCGGATCAAGGTGTTCTCCGAGACCACCATCACCGAGCTGCTGCTCGACGGGGACCGAGTGGCCGGGGCGTTCGGCTACTACCGGGAGTCCGGCGAGTTCATCCTGTTCGAGGCCCCGGCGGTGGTGCTGGCCACCGGTGGCGTCGGCCGGTCCTACAAGGTCACCTCGAACTCGTGGGAGTACACCGGGGACGGGCACGCGCTGGCCCTGCGGGCCGGGGCCACGCTGATCAACATGGAGTTCCTCCAGTTCCACCCGACCGGCATGGTCTGGCCGCCCTCGGTGAAGGGCATCCTGGTCACCGAGTCGGTGCGCGGCGACGGCGGCGTGCTGAAGAACTCCGACGGCAAGCGGTTCATGTTCGACTACGTCCCCGACGTCTTCCGCAAGCAGTACGCGGAGACCGAGGAGGAGGCGGACCGCTGGTACACCGACCCGGACAACAACCGGCGTCCGCCGGAGCTGCTGCCCCGCGACGAGGTCGCCCGCGCGATCAACAGCGAGGTCAAGGCCGGTCGGGGTACGCCGGCCGGCGGCGTCTACCTGGACATCGCCTCCCGGCGTTCGGCCGAGGAGATCCGTCGCCGATTGCCGTCGATGTACCACCAGTTCAAGGAGCTGGCCGACGTCGACATCACCGCCGAGCCGATGGAGGTCGGGCCGACCTGCCACTACGTGATGGGCGGCGTCGAGGTGGACCCGGACTCCGGTGCGGCGTACGGCACCGTGCAGGGGCTGTTCGCCGCCGGTGAGGTCTCCGGCGGCATGCACGGCTCCAACCGGCTGGGCGGCAACTCGCTGTCCGACCTGCTGGTCTTCGGCAAGCGGGCGGGCGGGCACGCGGCGTCGTACACCGATCAGCTGACCTCGCGGCCGAAGGTGGCGGTGAGCGCGGTGGAGACCGCCGTGGAGACGGCGCTCGCGCCGTTGCAGCGGGACACCGGGGAGAGCCCGTACACCCTCCAGCAGGACCTCCAGGCGGTGATGGGAGACCTGGTAGGAATCATCCGTCGGGAGGGTGAGCTGGTCGACGCCCTGCGCCGGCTGGCCGAGCTGCGTGAGCGGGTGGCGAAGGTGAGCGCGGTCGGCGGCCGGCGCTACAACCCGGGCTGGCACCTGGCGCTCGACCTGCGCAACATGCTGGTCGTCTCGGAGTGCACCGCGAAGGCGGCGCTGGAGCGGCAGGAGTCGCGCGGCGGGCACACCCGGGAGGACTTCCCGACCATGGACCCCCGGTGGCGTCGGGTCAACCTGGTCTGTGCGCTCGACGGGGACACCGTCCGGCTGGAGCACAAGCCGCTGCCGAAGATGCGGGCCGAGCTGATCGGCCTCTTCGACCGTACCGAGCTGGCCAAGTACCTGACCGACGAGGAGCTGGCCGACGTCGACGCCGTCGGCGAGGAGGCGAGCAACTGATGGGAAGCAAGAGGGATTTCCGCATCTGGCGGGGTGACGAGACCGGCGGTGACCTCCAGGACTACTCGGTCGAGGTGAACGAGGGCGAGGTCGTCCTCGACGTCATCCACCGGCTCCAGGCCACCGACGCGCCGGACCTGGCCTGCCGGTGGAACTGCAAGGCCGGCAAGTGCGGCTCCTGCTCGATGGAGATCAACGGCAAGCCCCGGCTGAGCTGCATGACCCGGATGTCGACGTTCGAGGAGTCCGAGACCGTCACGGTCACCCCGCTGCGCACCTTCCCGGTGATCCGGGACCTGGTCACGGACGTCTCGTTCAACTACGAGAAGGCCCGCCAGACGCCGGCCTTCGCCCCGCCGGCCGACCTGGCCCCGGGCGAGTACCGGATGCAGCAGGTCGACGTGGAACGCTCGCAGGAGTTCCGCAAGTGCATCGAGTGCTTCCTGTGCCAGAACGTGTGCCACGTGATCCGTGACCACGAGGAGAACAAGCCGGCCTTCTCCGGCCCCCGGTTCTTCATCCGGGCCGCCGAGCTGGACATGCACCCGCTGGACGCGAAGACCGACCGCAAGCAGTACGCGCAGCAGGAGCAGGGGCTCGGCTTCTGCAACATCACCAAGTGCTGCACCGAGGTCTGCCCCGAGCACATCAAGATCACCGACAACGGGATCATCCCCATGAAGGAACGGGTCGTCGACCGCAGGTACGATCCCCTGGTATGGCTCGGTAGCAAGATCTTCCGTCGGGGCGAGACGCCCCCGAGCACCGCGAACAGCGGAGGAAAGGGGTCCGTGGTGCACAGCGGCGCCCGTCAGGCTGGAGTCCACTCGCACGCCGGCGGCTCCGGCGACCCGGCCGCGGAGGCCCAGGCCCAGCAGGGCGTGAACTGGCACCGCGAGGTTCCGCACCCGACCATGCCGGCGGTCGACGACCGGGGCAGGCTCCCGCTGACGGAGTTGACCTTCGACCGGGCGGCGGCCCCGTCGCCGTTCGGCGACGACGTCACCTTCCCGCTGCCGCCGGAGCACCTCAACTTCGCCCACCCGAGCCAGGACGACAAGCCCACGAGCCACGGCGACGGGCACTGAGGTAGAGCACGACGGGGTCGGGCACCGAGGTAGCACGGCACTGACGCAGCGCGACCGGCGCCGGGCGGCACGACACGCGACGGGGGCCACGGCGAGAGCCGTCGGCCCCCGTCGGCGTTTCCCAGCCGGGTGTCCGATACCGGTCAGTCGGAGGCCAGCAGCGGGCCGAGGGCGGCGACGATGGGGGCATCGGCCGGGAGCCAGGTGACGCTGTGCAGCTCACCGGCGGTGAGCCAGCGCATCGCGGAGTGCTCCAGCGCGCGGGGCCGGTCGCCGTGCAGCAGGCGGGCGGCGTACACCTTGAGCACCGAACGGCCGTGGGCCATCCGGACGTCCCGGCCGACCCGCTCGCCGATCTCGACCCGGACGGCCAGCTCCTCGGCGCACTCGCGGATCAGCGCGGCCGTCTCGCTCTCCCCGGGCTCGACCTTGCCGCCGGGGAACTCGAACATGCCGGCGACCTCGGGCGGTGCGGTGCGGGCACAGGCCAGCACCCGCCCGGCGGAGATGATCGCCGCGCCCACGACCACCCGCGGCTCGCGCCGGTCGGTCTGTCCGTTACCGCTACGCCGTTCGGTCTGCACGGGCATCCAGCGTGCCAGATCAATCGTCGGTTTGGGTACCGTGGCCGACCGGTAGGCCAATAAGAGACGGAAGTGTGGGCGTGGACACACCGCCATCGGGTCGACAGACTGTTAGCACCACGAGGACACGGGACGGCGACGATTTGGCCACAAGCCGGCAACGGCGCCTGGGAGGTGCGGTGATGCGCGTGCTGTTCACCAGCCGAGCCAAGCACGATTATCTCACTGACGCCCTCACGCTCCTGCACGGGTGGACCCGCGAGGGTGAGCAGATCCGCCGCACCCTGGTCATGGACGACTCCCAGCACGCGGCGCTGACCGAACGGATCAAGGTGGTCGCCGACGCGCTGCGGCTGCGGCCGGACATCAGCCGGCGGGACACCGAGACGCGCATCCGGGTCGGCCACGGCGACGGCGAGCCGCTCACCGAGGGTGAGGTGCTCCTCGCCGCCCGGATCGAGGACGCGTACCGCGCGGTGACCGAGGACTGACGCCGGCCACCGGGTCGGCCTGTCACACCGGCCACCGTATCGACCGTGCCTGCCGGCCACCGGGTCGGCTCAGCGCGCCGGTCGCCGCATCGGCTCGCCCTGCGTGGTGGGCAGTCCCAGCACCTGGCGTACCGCCAGCTCGGTGGCCGGATCGGGGTGCTGCCCGGCCTGCGCCACGATCTGGAGCAGCTTGCCCCGGTCGGGTTCCCCGTCGGCGTTCCGCCAGGCCGGCTCGTCCTGCTCCATCTCGGTGAGCATCCGTTCCATCGCCGGTCGTACCGTCTCCGGCCAGGGCTCCCGGCGCAGCCGGAACCACATGTCGGTGTGCGTGGCCTCGGCCCGCCGGACCGCGTCCCGCAGCGTGGCCGGGGGAGCCGCCGGCGCGTCGGCCACCAGCGCGGTCCGGGTCTCCGCCCAGTCCCGGGTGGCCAGCAGGTAGCCGAGCTGCGCCGGGTCGAGCACCGTGCCGTCCATCCGGAGCGGCCGGGACAGGGCCTGCGGCGCGGTCAGGTAGCAGGTGATCGTGGGATCGGTGGACCAGTCGACCCGGGTCGGCAGGTACCAGCTCAACCGCACCTCGGCGGGCAGCCCCAGCGGATCCACGACGTAGCTGCGTTGCCGCTGCCGGCACAGCTCCTCCGCCCGCTGGGAGAGCACCGCCGCCCCCGGGTACCGCTCGTCGGCGGACCGTTCGTACGCGGGGAAGTCGTCGACGTACTCGGCCTGGTGCGGGGTGTCACACGGCACCCGGGTGACCTGCTCGGGCGCGGTCCGGCTGGCGGTCGCGCCGGTGGGAACCCGGAAGCAGTCCCCCACCCGCAGGGCGCGCAGCCCGGTGTCCGGGGCGGAGCCGGTCCAGGTGACGCCCCACGCCACCAGCCCGGCCAGCAGCCACCCTCCGCACAGCACCAGCCCCGCGACCACCAGGCCCTTCCCCCGCTCGCCGTCGCGCCGGATCCGGCGCAGCGCGAACCCGGCGGTGACCAGGGCGAGCACGCCGCCCAGCAGGCCGAGGACGAGGGTGACGACGGCCAGCCGGTTCAGCCGGCCCCGCTCGGTCGGCCGCTGCGGCCACGGCTCCCAGTCGCCGACGGCGGTGGGGCCGGCGCGACCGGTCGGGGCCGCCTGCTCGTCACCGGTCGGCGTCGACTGCCCCCGCGCCTCGTCGCTGGGTTGCGTCTTGGAATGTTCGCTGGTCACGCCGCTGCCCTCCCCCGTCGCCCGCGTCCGGCCAGGCATGGCGAGACTAGTCGACCGGACCAACCGACGGGGAACGGCGGAGGCTGGCGGCCACCTCCTACCGTGGGATCCATGGCAAATGTGACGTACGACCGCAAGGAGCAGTTCCAACAGATCCAGAGTGGACTGCTCGACGGGGAACAGATCATCGCCGTCTACGACGCCGTCGGCACCGGCACCGGGTTCATCGGCCTGACCGACCGGCGGGTGATCATCCAGGACCGCTCCTTCGTGGGCAAGCGGTACGCGATCACCAGCATCCCGTACTCGAAGATCACCAGCGTGAGCGTGGTGAGCAACAAGTCATGGGGCGGGGAGTTCTTCTCCACCGGCTCGATCGCGGTGCACGTCGGCACCCACACCTACGAGGTGGAGTTCCGGGGCGCACAGAAGAGCCACCACGTGCACAACGTGATCCTGCACTACATCTCCTGACCCGCGCCCCGTCCGCCGGCACCACCGCCCGCGGCGGCCGGCTCCCGGTCGGCGGGGGCGGTGCCGGTGGCGATCAGGGCGTCCAGGATGTCCCGGGCCGCGGCGAGCCGCTGCATCGACGCGGTGATCCGCGCCCGCTCCTCGGCCAGGCCGTCGAGCAGTTCGGGACAGGTGGGGGCGAGCACCGTGGTGTCGTCCGGCACACAGGGCAGGATCTCGGCGATCACCGCCGTGCCGAGCCCGGCCGAGAGCAGCAGCCGGATGTGCCGCACGGTGGTCAGGGCCTGCTCGCCGTAGTCGCGGTAACCGCTCGACCGCCGGTCGGGCCGCAACAGGCCCTGTTCCTCGTAGTACCGCAGGGCCCGGGTGCTCACCCCGGCCCGCCGGGCCAGTTCACCGATCCGCATGCCCACAGGAGACCGCGGACTTGACCTTCACGTCAACGTGAAGGTCTACCGTCCTCGGCATGAGCGATCGACAACTCACGTACCGTGACCCGGTGGCGGTGCTCGGCCTGGGTCCGATGGGCCGGGCGCTCGCCGCCACCCTGATCTCCGCCGGGATTCCGACGACCGTCTGGAACCGTACCCCGCACCGGGCCGAAGCCCTCGTCGCGCGGGGCGCGACGGCCGCGTCGACCGTCACCGGGGCGGTGCGGGCCGCCGCCCTCGTGGTCACCTGCCTGCGGAACCCGGCGGCGGTCGACAGCGTGCTGGCCGGGCACGGCGACTGGGCCGGACGGACGGTCGTCGACGTCACCACCAGCCGACCGGACGAGGCCCGCAGGCTGTCGGACTGGGCCGACGGCCACCGCGTCCACCTGGTGAAGGGAGCCATCCTGACCCCGACCCCGACGATCGGCACACCGGCCGCCATCACGCTGTGGTGCGGCGACCGACCCGCCTTCGACGCCGCCCTGCCCGTCCTGGCCACCTTCGGCGGCGCCCCCGCCCACCTCGGCACCGACCCGGGCGCGGCGGCGGCGTACGACATGGCGCTGCTCGACCTGTTCGGCACCGCGGTCAGCGGACTGACCCACGCCTTCGCGCTGGCCTCGGCCGAGGGCGTCGCCCCCCGGTCGTTCGCCCGGTACGCCGCCGGAATCGCCCCGATGCTCGGCGAGATGACGACCCGCTTCGCCGACCAGCTCACCGAGGAGCGGTTCCCCGGCGACCGGTCCACCATCGCCTCGGCCCACTCGGGCATCACCCACGTCATCGAGACCGCCGACACCCACGGGATCGACTCCGCGGTGCTGCGCGCCGCCCGGTCGGTCATCGCGGAGGCCGTCACCGCCGGCCACGGCGAGGACGGTCTCGCCCGGCTGGCCCGGTTCCTCACACCGGCCTGCTCCGCCTGACCTCGGAGCCGGGCGGCCCTGCGATACTCGTCCGCATGCGGAGCGATCTGTCCAGTGTGGTCCGGCGACTGCTCCGTCCCGACGGCCGGCGGGCCCGCTGGCTCCGCCGCGCCGTCGTGACGGTCGTCGCCGGCGCGGTGCTGCTGACCGGTGGCACCGTGGCGAGCATCGCCTGGATCCGTGGCCACGCCGACGGGCACCTCTTCGCCGAGCAGGACGTCCCCGAGGCACCGGTCGCCCTGGTGCTGGGCACGATGGTGCGGTCCGACGGCACACCGTCGCCGTTCCTCACCGCCCGTCTGGAGATCGCCCGCCGGCTGCTCGCCGCCGGCCGGGTCCACGCCATCCTGCTCTCCGGCGACAACATGCACCCGGACTACGACGAGCCGACCGCGATGCGGCGCTGGCTGCTCGCCCACGGCGTGCCGGCGGAACGGGTGGTGCTCGACTACGCCGGTTTCGACACCTACGACTCCTGCGCCCGCGCCAAGCGGATCTTCGGGGTGGACCGGGCCACCGTCGTGACCCAGTCCTTCCACCTGCCCCGCGCCGTGGCGGTGTGCCGGCGGCTCGGCATCGACGCCAGCGGGGTCGGCGACGACACCGCCCGCGCGGACGACCGCACGTGGTGGATCAGCTCCACCCGCGAGTACGGCGCCTGCGTGAAGGCCGCCCTCGACCTGCTGTCCGGGCGCGACCCGGTGCACCTCGGCCGCCGGGAGACCGGTGTGGACGACGCGTTGCGCGACAGCTGACCGGGCCGCCGGCCGCACGGCGCGGTGGGCGTCCGCACGGCGCGGTGGGCGCAGGAGCCCGACGCGGTGGGCGCAGGAGCCCGACGCGGTGGGCGCAGGAGCCCGACGCGGTGGGCGCAGGAGGCCCGCTACGGCGCGGTGGCCCGCAGCGCCCGCCCTACAGCCGCTTGGTCATCCGGACGGCGGTCACCTCGAACCCCATCTGCTCGTAGAGCGCCCGCGCGCCGGTGTTGAACCCGAACACGCTCAACCCGATGGCGACCACGCCCAGCTCCCGGCACACCCGCTCGGCGGCCTCGATCATCGCCCGGCCGTAGCCCCGGCGACGCAGTTCCTCGCGTACCTCGAAGTCGTAGCCGAAGGCGTGCAGGCCGTCGGACTTCTGCTCCAGGTGCAGCCAGAGCATGCCGACCTCGTCGGCGTCGGCGTACGCCGTCCACAGCCGGTGGCCCTCGGTGGCCAACCCGTCGGGCAGCAGGTTCCGGTAGTCCTGCCGGGCCTTCTCCTGCGCGTCCGGCAGCGGCATCGCCCCGGAGGCGGCGATGTTGCGCGCGTACTCCCCCTCGGCGCGCTCCCGGTAGCGGAGATACTGCTCGTCGGTCATCGGTTCCAGTCGCAAGGTCACCACCCCGCCACCGTAGGGGCAGCGCCACCCCGCCCGCAGCCCCGGGGCACGACGGCGTTCTGCTAGTCATGACCACATGCGGTACGACCCCCGGCGGCACCTCTGGGCCGCGCTCTCCGTCGCCGAGGTGGGCGCGTCGCTCGCCGGCTGCCCGGCACGCTGGTGGCTCTCCGGCGGGTGGGCCGTCGCCCACTGGTGCGGCGGGCCGGGCCGACCGCACGGCGACATCGACGTCAGCACCCTGCGGCCGGTACTGCCCACCCTGCTGCGCGCCCTGCCGGCGGGCCTGCGACCGTTCGCGGCCCGACGGGGACACCTGTCCCCGCTGGCGGAGCGTCCGGACGACCCCGAGGTGCACAACATCTGGGTGTACGACACCGGTCGGGACCGCTTCGTCCTCCAGATCAACGTGGAGGACGGGGACGGTTCGGGCTGGCGCTACCGACGCGATCCACGGATCAGCCTCCCCTGGGAGGCGGCGGTGGGGTGGGTCGACGGCGTACCGACCGGGACGCCCGTCACCCAGCTGCTGTGGAAGTCACGCGACCCGTGCCCCCGGGACGAGCACGATCTGGACGTCGCCCACCGCCTGCTGGGCCCCGCCCAGCGGCGGTGGCTGCGCGCAGCGGTCCGCCGGGCGCACCCGCACTCACCGTGGTCGGACGACCCCCGGCTGGCCCACCCCTGACCCGCGCCGGGGGTCGGTCAGCGGGGCACGCGCAGGTCCAGGAACATCACGTGCAGCCCCACCGGGCCGTGCTCGGCGTGGTCGAACGCCCCGGGGACGGTGGCGAGCACCCGGAAACCCAACGAACGCCACAGCCGGACCGCGACCTCGTTCGTCTCGACGACCGCGTTGAACTGCATGCTCCGGTAGCCGCCGGCCCGCGCCCAGTCGACGACGTGCTCACCGAGAGCGCGTCCGACGCCCCGCCCGCCGTGCCGGGGATCGACCATGAAGCTGGCCGTGGCCACGTGTGCGCCCCGCCCCGGCCGGTTCGGTCCCATCTTCGCGCTGCCCAGGACGGTCGTCCCGTCCACCGCGACGACGGTACGGCCCGGCGGGGACTCCATCCACCACCCGTGCGCCTCTTCCCGCGACAGGTCCTCCGGGAACGCGTACGAGCGGCCCTGCGCCACGATCTCCCGGAAGAGGGGGTAGATGGCCGGCCAGTCGCCGTCGTCGGCGTCACGGATCACCACCGGTCCACCGTAGGGCCGTGCCAACGGGCCGGGCAACACGATTCCGCCGGCCTTCGCGCGGAGAGGATCAGACGCGGAACTGCTCGAACATCACCTCGTAGCCGTCGGGGTCAAGGCCGTAGAAGATCTCGGCGAACCCCACGTCCTCCGGCTCCAACGTGACGGGGAGACCTTCGCGTCGCCAGATCTCACGCGCTGCCGCCAGGTCAGGAGTCGGCACCACGAGGACGACACCGCTACCGAGCGGACCCGACCGGGCAGCTCGCTCGCGCTCCGCGTGGTGATACCCGTGGGAATGACGGCTGGAGAGGACGAGCCAGGTGTGGCCGAACGTCAGGTACCTCAGCATCGGCTGATCTTGATTCGGGATCTGCCGGAACCCGACCTGGCGATAGAGCGCGACCGACCGCTCCAGATCGTCGACCCGGAGTCCGACCTTCAACTGCCTCGCGCCGGCGACCATGGCTTCAGGCTAGTCACCCGGCGGCGCGGGCGTCGGCGGCGCGGCGCATGGCGAGCCACAGGTGGCCCTGTTCGATCGCGTCGTCGAGGGCCACGTGGGTGTGCCGAGCCGGCCCGAACCAGTCGCGGGGCATCGTGCGTTTGGTGGTGCCCCGGAAACTGCCACCGAGCACCGCCATCGCGTACGACTTCAGGTCGAGGGCGGAGTGCGAGAACGGGCTACCGCCGGTGAACCGGACCAGGTACCAGTAGATGAACATGAAGTCGTACGCGGCCGGATAGCCCACGAACACCGGCCTGCCCGGCAGCGCTTCGAGCCAGCCGCGGTATTCGGTCATCGCCTCGCCCGGCTCGCGGAGGTCGGACCGGCAGGCCTGCCACGCCTCAGGGTTCCCCGCCCACCAGGCCATGGTCTCCGGATCCGCGCTGGCCCCGGGAAGGGTCGCGAGATTGGCGGTGTAGGTGCCGACCATCGTGCCGTCGGCCCGGAAGGCCGCCGAACCGAAGCTCAACAGCGAACTGCAGCCCGGGATCGGCCCGTCCGCCTCGACATCCGTGCTCACGTAGATTTCGGTCACGCGCGGACAGTAACCGGCCGGCGGGTCACCGCTCAGACATTGAATCTGAACTCGACCACGTCGCCGTCCTGCATGACGTACTCCTTGCCCTCGATCCGGACCTTGCCGGCGGCCTTCGCCGCCGCCATCGAGCCGGCCGCGACCAGGTCGTCGTAGGAGACCACCTCGGCCTTGATGAAGCCGCGCTGGAAGTCGCTGTGGATCACTCCGGCGGCCTCCGGGGCGGTCGCGCCGACCGGCACGGTCCAGGCTCGCGCCTCCTTCGGCCCCGCCGTCAGGTACGTCTGGAGCCCGAGCGTGCGGAAGCCGACCCGGACGAGCTGGTCCAGCCCCGGCTCGGACTGCCCGATCGACTCCAGCAGCTCGCGGGCCTCGTCCTCGGGCAGGTCCACCAGCTCGGATTCGATCTTGGCGTCCATGAAGACGGCCTCGGCGGGGGCCACCAGGGCGCGCAGCTCGTCGAGGAAGGCGGCGTTGCCCAGTTCGGCCTCGTCGACGTTGAAGACGTAGAGGAACGGCTTGGTGGTGAGCAGGTGCAGCTCCCGCAGGTGCTCCAGCTCGATCTTGGCGGCGGCGGCCCCGGCGTACAGGGTGGTGCCGCCGTCGAGCACCTCGACGGCCTGCTTCGCGGCGGCCACGGCGGCGGCCCGGTCCTTGCGGAGCTTGGCCTCCTTCTCCAGCCGGGGCAGCGCCTTCTCCAGGGTCTGCAGGTCGGCCAGGATCAGCTCGGTGTTGATCGTCTCGATGTCGTCGGCCGGCGAGACCTTGCCGTCGACGTGCACCACGTTCGGGTCCGAGAAGGCCCGCACCACCTGGCAGATGGCCGAGGCGTCCCGGATGTTCGCCAGGAACGCGTTGCCCCGGCCCTGCCCCTTCGACGCCCCCCGGACCAGGCCGGCGATGTCGACGAACGACACCGGCGCGGGCAGCACCTTCTGCGACGAGAAGATCTCGGCGAGCTTGTCGAGCCGCGCGTCCGGCAGCCCCACCACCCCGACGTTGGGCTCGATCGTGGCGAACGGGTAGTTCGCCGCGAGCACGTCGTTCTTGGTCAACGCGTTGAACAGGGTGCTCTTGCCGACGTTGGGCAGGCCGACGATGCCGATGGTGAGACTCACGACGGGCCAGCTTACGCCGTCGGCCACCGGCCCCCGGCAGGCAGCCCCGTCGGGACCGCCGCAACGGCTCAGGCGGTGAGCAGCCGGGGCCCGGTCCGGGTCTCCCGCACCCCGCCGGCACCGTCCGGCACCACCTCGGACGCGGCCACCCCCGGCCGGTCGGCGACCGCCTCGGCCGGTCGGGTACCCCGGTGGACCCGGCCCCGCCCCGCCCGGGTCACCCGGCGAGTCGCCAGTCCGCCCCGCCGTCGGCCGATCCGGGCAGCTCCCCGGCCGCCGCGAGCGGCAGGGTGAGCCGGTCCCCGGCGCTCGGGCCGGCCCGTTCGGACTCGCCGAGCATCCAGCGCACCTCGTCCGGCGTCCAGCCCAGCCCCCGCCGGCCGGCGATCTCCCGGACCAGCCGCCGGCCGACCCGGGTGTCGTCGTCGTAGAACCGCATGCACCAGTGGTGTGTCCACATGCCCAGCGCCCGCAGACCGGCCGCGTCGAGGGAGCCGACCAGCCGGCCACAGGCGGTGTCGGCGAACGGCCGCGCCGGATCGTCGGCCCGGTCCCGTTCGATCGCGCCGAAGGCGGCCGGCGCGACCACCCGCATCCGGTCGTAGAGGCCCTGCACGGCGGCATCGTCCGGCCGCACCTGCCCTGACCGAGGGTCGCCCCGCCCGGTCACGCTCGCCATCGCCGCACCCTTCTGGAGTTGGTGCCGGGACGCTACCGGCCACGACCGACACTTTCCGGCGGGAAACTGCCCGCGATTCCAGGGATAGCTGCGGTGAGCTGGGGCGTCTGTATCGGTGACAGACAACGACGGGAGGGTGGGTGGACGAGGACGATCGAGCCCGACTGGCCGAGTTCGTGGCCAGCCGGGCACCGGCCCTGATGCGGGTCGCGTACCTGCTCACCGGGGACCGGCACGCCGCTGAGGACCTGTTCCAGTCGGCGCTGGCCAGGACCATTCCGAGGTGGCGTGACCTGCGCCACACCGATCCGGAGGGTTACCTGCGCACGGTCATGTACCGAGAGCAGGTCAGCTGGTGGCGGCGGCTGCGCCGGTACCGGGAGACGTTGCTCACCGGCGGCGACGACCGGGCCGGGCCGGACCTGTTCGGCGGCACCGACGTGCGGCTGGCGATGCGGGCCGCGCTGCGGGCGCTGCCGCCGACCCAGCGCACGGTCGTGGTCCTGCGCTACTACGAGGACCTGACCGAGACCCAGGTGGCCGCCGCGCTCGGCTGCTCGGTCGGCACCGTGCGCAGCCGCACCCACCGGGCCGTGGCCCGGCTGCGGCAACTCCTGCCGGACATCGAACTGCTGGAGGTACGGCGGTGACCACGCCCCTGGAGAACCTCATCCGCGCCACCCTCTCCGACCTCGCCGAGGAGGCACCGACAGTGCACGACCAGTTGAACCGGGCGGAACGCCGGGCCCGGTCCCGCCGCCGCGCCACGATCACGATGAGCGCGGCGGGTGTCCTCGCCGCCATGCTGATCGCCACCCCGATCGCGATGGCCGCCAGCGGCAACGGGGACGCCCCGCCCGCCGCACCGGCCTCCACGCCGAGCGGGCCGCCCGCCGCCCCCGTCCCGGCAGCGGTGACCGACCCCCCCGTCGACCAGGACGCCCGGACCGGTCGCGACGGTGGGCCGGCGGCCCCCGTACCGGCCCGGAGCACCACCGCGTCCCCGGGCGTGCCGGCCTCGACCGCGGTACCCGCGACGTCCACGCCGGCACCGCCCGCCATCCCCGCGTCGCCCGCCCCGGCGACGACCGCCGTGCCCGTGTCGCCCGTTCCCGCGTCGCCCGCGCCACGCGTCGACGGGCCGCGGACCGGCCCGGTCACCGCGCCGGTCCCCGCCCGGAGCGCACCGCCCGTCGACCAGGGCCCCGCGACCGGCCCTGTTCCCGCGCGCTGACGCACGGCCGCCCCACCCCGGTGCGGTCCGGGGTGGGGCGGTCACCGCCGCCCGCACGCTCAGGTCCGTTTCCCGCGAGCCAGCGCCGGTGAGCTGCGGGCATGATCGGTGGCGTGGAGTTGGACTTCGAACGGTGCTATCGCGCCGTGGACAGCCGTGACCAGCGGTTCGACGGCTGGTTCTACACGGGCGTCACGTCGACCGGGATCTACTGCCGGCCGTCCTGCCCGGCGATCACACCGAAGCGGCGTAACGTCCGCTTCTTCCCGTCGGCGGCCGCCGCGCAGGGGGCCGGCCTGCGGGCCTGCCGCCGGTGCCGGCCGGACGCCGCGCCCGGCTCACCGCAGTGGGACGTCCGCGCCGACGTGGTGGGCCGCGCCATGCGGCTCATCGCCGACGGGGTGGTCGACCGGGACGGGGTACCCGGGCTGGCCGCCCGGCTGGGTTACACGCCACGGCACCTGCACCGGATGCTCCGGGCGGAACTGGGTGCCGGCCCCCTGGCGCTGGCGCGGGCGCAACGTGCCCAGACCGCCCGGACGCTGATCGAGACCACCGGGCTGGGCCTGGCGGAGGTGGCGTTCGCGGCCGGGTTCGGCAGCGTGCGGCAGTTCAACGACACCCTCCGCCAGGTGTACGGGACGGTGCCGTCGCAGTTGCGTACCGGGCGGGGCGGCCCACCGACGCCGGGCGGGGCGGGCACCATCACGCTCCGGCTGGCGTACCGGCCGCCGCTGCACGCCGCCGCCCTGCTGGGGTTCCTGGCCGCCCGGACGTTGCCCGGCCTGGACGAGGTGCGCGACGGGACGTACCACCGGGTCCTGCGGCTGCCGCACGGCCCGGCGCAGGTCGCGTTGACGCCGACGACCGGGTACGTGGTGGCGACGCTGCGCCTGGCCGACCTGCGGGACCTGGCCCCGGCGGTGGCCCGGTGCCGTCGCCTGTTCGATCTGGACGCCGATCCGGAGGCGGTCGACCAGACGCTGTCCGCCGATCCGGCCCTGGCCGGGGTGGTCGCCGCCGAACCCGGCGTGCGCGTGCCCCGGGCGGTGGACGGTTTCGAGACGGCGCTGCGGGCCGTCGTCGGCCAACAGGTCTCCCTCCCCGCCGCCCGCACCACCCTCACCCGCCTCCTCGCCCACACCGCCCCCGGTCCCGGTCCCGGTGATCAAGAGCCGTGCGTCACGGCGAGCGCCTCCCGACGACGTGAACCTCTTGATCACCCCGCCGGGGCGGGCGGGGACGGTGGGGCGGGCGCGGACGGCGAGACGGCGGGTGGGGACAGCAAGGCGGTGGCCAGCGGGGGTGGGCGGGGGGTGTGGGGGTTTCCGGGGGCGGAGGAGGTGCTGGGGTTGCCGGACGCGGCGTTCGGGATGCCGGTCGCGCGGCGGGAGACGATCCGGGCGCTGGCCCGGGCGGTCGCCGCCGGTGAGGTGGACCTGGAGCCCGGCGGCGACCGGGCGGAGACCGTACGACGGTTGACCGCGCTGCCCGGGATCGGCCCGTGGACCGCCGGCTACCTGGCCATGCGGGCGCTCGGCGACCCCGACGTGCTGCTCCCCACCGACCTGGCGGTCCGTCGGGGCGCCGCCGCCCTCGGCCTGCCCGACTCCCCCACCATCCTCGACACCTACGCGGACCGCTGGCGACCCTGGCGGTCGTACGCGGTGATCAGACTCTGGAGAGCGGCATGACGACCATCGACACCACCACCATCGACACCCCGACCGGCCCGCTCAGCGTGCTGGTCGACCCGGACGGCGCGGTCCGGGCCGCCGGCTTCACCGCCGTGCCGGAGAGCCTGCTGCCGCTGGTGCACCCGACCCTGCGCGGTCCGCTCCGGCCGCACGCCGACCTCGGCCCGGTGACCGTCGCCGTGCACGCCTATCTTGACGGGGAGCTGACCGCGATCGACAAGGTGCCGGTGACGCAGCACAGCGGCGGGGTGTTCCTGACCCACGCCTGGGACGTCCTGCGCGACGTCGCACCCGGCGAGCCGGTCACCTACACCGCCTACGCCGCGCTGGCCGGCCGGCCCGCCGCGGTCCGGGCGGCCGCCGCCGCCTGCGCCCGCAACGCCGCCGCCCTCTTCGTCCCCTGCCACCGGGTGCTGCGCACCGACGGAACCCTGGGCGGCTACCGGTATGGGCTGGCGGTGAAGACGTGGTTGCTCGGCCACGAGCGCCGGCTGACGGCAACCTGACAGCCGAATCGACGCCGATCGACGCTACCGTCGGGTAGTGCCTGCGCAGCGCGACGGCGACCCGGCCCCGGGGGCGGACGGCCGGGGATGGCCGCTGCGCAACCTCTGGCGGCTGCGTCGCTACCTCCGCCCGTACGCCCCCGCGTACGCCCTGCTCCTGCTGGCCGCGTTGGCCGCCACCGGGGCGGGTCTCGCCGTACCGCTGGTGGTGCAGCGGGTGGTGGACGGGCCGATCGCCCGGCACGACCCGGCCGGGCTGGTGCGGCTCGGCGGGCTGGCCCTGCTGCTCGGGCTCGTCGAGGCGGTGTTGATCTTCATTCGCCGGTGGAGCCAGTCCTCCTCCTCGGTCGGCATGGAGGCGACCATCCGGGCCGACCTCTACGCCCACCTGCAACGGCTGCCGGTCGGTTTCCACGACCGCTGGCAGTCCGGGCAGTTGCTGTCCCGCGCCACCAGCGACCTGTCGGTGCTCCGCCGGTTCCTCTCCTTCGGGCTGCTCTTCCTGGTGCTCAACCTGGTCACCTACGTCGCCGTGGTGGTCCTGCTGGCCCGGCTGCACGGGCCGCTGACCCTGCTGGTGGCGGCCTGCGCGGTGCCGCTGTTCGTGATCAGCCGCCGGTTCGGACGGCGCTACCACGCGGCCTCCCGACGGATGCAGGACCAGCAGGGCGACGTGGCCACCCTGGTCGAGGAGACCGCGCAGGGGCTGCGCACCATGAAGGCGTACGGCCGGGGGCCGGAGCTGGCAGACCGGTTCGCCCGACGGACCCGCACGCTGCACGACACCGGGGTCGGCAAGGGCGTCCTGCAGGCCCGCGCCTCGGCGCTGTTCGACCTGGTGCCCAACCTGACCCTCGGCGCGGTGCTGGTCGGCGGGGCGACGCTGGTCGCCCGGGACGCGCTCACCATCGGCGAGCTGGTCGCCTTCGTCAGCCTCCAGCTCATGCTGATCTGGCCGGTGCAGTCGCTCGGCTGGATCATCGCCAACGGGCAGGAGGCGGCGACCGCGGCGGACCGGATCCAGGAGGTGCTGGACACCCCGCCGTCGATCGTGGACGCCCCGGACGCCGTACCGCTGGCCCGGTCGCAGGTGCGCGGGCAGCTCCGCTTCGAGCGGGTGTCCTTCCGCTACCCGGGCAGCGTCGAACCGGTGCTGCGGGAGATCGAGCTGACCGTCGAGCCGGGCGAGACACTGGCCCTGGTCGGGGCGACCGGCTGCGGCAAGAGCACCCTGCTCTCCCTGGTCCCCCGGCTGCACGACGTGACCGACGGCCGGATCACCCTGGACGGGCACGACCTGCGGGCGGTACGCCTGGACTCGCTGCGCCGGCTGGTCGGGGTGGCCTTCGAGGAGCCGACCCTGTTCTCCATGTCGGTGTGGGAGAACCTCACCCTGGGCCGCCCGGACGCCGACGCCGACGAGGTCCGAGCCGCGTTGACGCTGGCCCAGGCTGATTTCGCGTACGACCTGCCGTGGGGGTTGGCGACCCGGGTCGGCGAGCAGGGCCTGTCGCTCTCCGGCGGGCAGCGGCAGCGGCTGGCGCTGGCCCGGGCGGTGCTCGGCCGACCGGCGCTGCTGGTCCTGGACGACCCGCTCTCCGCGTTGGACGTGCAGACCGAGGCGCTGGTCGAGGCGGCGCTGCGCCGGGTGCTGCGGGACACCACCGCGCTGCTGGTGGTGCACCGGCCGTCGACCGTGGCGCTGGCCGACCGGGTGGCGCTGCTCGACGGTGGTCGGATCATCGCCGTCGGCCGGCACTCCGAGCTGCTGGCCACGGTGCCGGCGTACCGGGCGGTGCTCGCCGCCGACCCGTCGGCGACGCCGGGCCTGGTGCGCTCGTGAGCCCCCGACCGCGCCGGTGGCGCGGCACGGCCGGGAGCAACGACCGTCCGCCCCGGCAGCACCCGCCGACCGGGAGCGACGACCGGTCCGTCACCGCGTTGGCGCACTGGCGGGGCCGGGCCACCGACCCGGACGCCGACCGCAGCCACGCCGAGGACGACTCGCCCGAGGCGATGGCCCGGCTGCGGGGTCGCAGCCGGGCGCTGCTGCGGGACCTGCTCCGCCCGCACCGCCGACCGCTCGGCGTGGCGGTGGCCCTGCTGCTCGCCCAGAACGCCGCCGCGATGGCCGGGCCGTACCTGGTCATGCTCGGTATCGACCGGGCGGTGCCGCCGCTGCGCGACGGCGACCCGGGTCCGTTGGCCGCCGTCGCGGGCGCGTTCGCCGTCGCGGCCGTCACCGAGTACACTGCCCGGCGGGGCTACCTCGTGCGCTCCGCCCGGATCGGCCAGGCCGTCCTGCTCGATCTCCGCCAGCGGGTGTACGGCCACCTGCTGACCCTCTCGGTCGGCTTCCACGAGCGGTACACCTCGGGTCGGGTGGTGTCCCGGCTCACCAGCGACGTGGACTCCATCGCCGAGCTGGTCGACGGCGGGATCGACACCCTGGTCGCCGCCGCGCTGTCGGTGCTGTCGGTCGCCGCCATCCTGCTCTGGCTGGACCTGCCGCTGGCGGCGGTGACCCTGCTGGCGTTCCCCTTCCTGTTCTGGCTGTCCCGCTGGTTCGCCCGCTCCTCGGCGCACGCCTACCGGCGCAGCCGGGAGGCGATGGCCCTGGTGATCGTCCACTTCGTGGAGTCGCTGCGCGGTATCCGCGCGGTGCAGGCGTTCCGCCGCGAGCCGCGCAACCAGCAGATCTTCGGCGCGGTCAACGACGAGTTCCGGCGGGCCAGCCTGCACGGGTTCCGGCTGATCGCCACCTACTCGCCGGGGATCAAGGTGATCGGCAACGTCACCGTGGCGTCGGTGCTCGGGTACGGCGGCTGGCGGGTGCTGGGCGGTGACACCGAGCTGGGGGTGCTCGCCGCGTTCCTGCTCTACCTGCGCCGGTTCTTCGAGCCGATGCAGGAGCTGAGCCAGTTCTACAACTCCCTCCAGTCGGCGACCGCCGCCCTGGAGAAGCTGGCCGGGGTGCTGGACGAGCGGCCCGGGGTGCCCGAGCCGACGTCACCGGTGCCGTTGCCGGCCGGGCCGGGCCGGGGCGCGGTGACCTTCCGCTCGGTCTCCTTCGGCTACCGGCCGCAGACGCCGATCCTGGCCGGGCTGGACCTGGACGTGCCGGCCGGGCAAACGGTGGCCCTGATCGGCCCGACCGGCGCGGGCAAGTCGACGGTGGCGAAGCTGCTCGCCCGCTTCCACGACCCGGACGACGGCACGATCGAGCTGGACGGCGTGGACCTGCGGAAGCTGGCCGACGCCGACCTGCGGCGCGCGGTGGTACTGGTGACCCAGGAGAACCACCTGTTCGGCGGCTCGGTGGCGGAGAACATCCGGTTCGGCCGACCGGACGCCACCGACGCCGCGGTCCGGGCGGCGGCGCGGGCGATCGGGGCGCACGACTTCATCGCCGCCCTGCCCGACGGGTACGACACCGACGTGCACCGGCGCGGCGGCCGGCTCTCCGCCGGGCAACGGCAGCTCGTCGCGTTCGCCCGCGCGTTCCTGGCCGACCCCCGGGTGCTGATCCTGGACGAGGCCACGTCGTCGCTGGACGTGCCGACCGAACGGCTCGTCCAGCGGGCGCTGGCCACCGTGCTGCGGGACCGCACCGCGCTGGTGATCGCGCACCGGCTCTCCACCGTGGAGACCGCCGACCGGGTGCTGGTCGTCGACTGCGGACGGATCGTCGAGGACGGTCCGCCGGCCCGGCTCGCCACCACCGACGGCCGGTACGCCGCGCTGCACCGGCAGTGGCGCGACTCGCTGGTCTGAGTGCGCCCGGGCGGGGCGTCCGCGATCCCCGACGGCGGTTAGACTCGGCTCTCGTCGATCGGCCGCACCCCCGGCCACCTCCCGGTACCCCCGGGGCGGCCGGGCAGGGCCGGTCGGATCGCCGGGCATACGGGGAGGTTGCGGCGTGCGGATTCGTGGGCGAGCGGTGCTGGCAGCGGCGTTGGCGCTGGGCACGGTGGGAACGTCGGGGGTGGCACTGGCCGTCGGTAGGCCCGCCGACCCGGCCGTCGCCACCGGCTCGACCGGCGGGGCCTGGTCCGCCGGGTCGGTCCCGGTCGCCGCGGAGGTCCCGGCGGCGACCCGCGCCGGCACCGCCGGGCGGGCCACGGCTTCGGCCGCCCCGCCCCCGGCGCCGGTGGTGACCCGTCCGGCGGCGCAGGTGGCGCAGGCCGCGCCCGCCTCGGTGGGCTACCTGAGCGGTCGCTACCGGGTCACCCCGGGCGAGGCCGCCCGCCGGCTCGCCCTCCAGGAGTTGTCCGCGCCGCTGGCCGACACGCTCGCCGCCCGCTTCCCCGGTTCGTACGCGGGGATGTGGCTGGACCAGGCGGGCGGCGGGGTGCTCACCATCGCCGCCACCGATCCGACGCCGGTCGCCGCGGCGGTCGCCGGGCTGCCGGACGCCCGGCACGTCACCGTCGTCCCGGTCCGCCACTCGCGGCGTGACCTCGACGCGGCGGCGACCCGGCTGGCCGGCACGCTGGGCGTCACCGCCGGTCGGGACGTGCTGGTCGACGAGCGGGCCAACACGGTACTGGTGCTCACCGGCGACGCGGTGCCGGCCGACGACGCCCGGCTGGCCGGTGCGCTCGGCTCGGCCGGGGTGCCCGTCCGTGCCCAGGCCCGCCTCGACGGCGCCACGATCCCCAAGGCGTGCGACCCGCGCTACTGCCCGCAGCCGCCGATGCGCGGCGGCATCCGGCTGGACGTGCCCCGCGACGACGGCACCGTCGGCGGCTGCACCAGCGGGTTCAACGTCCGGGCGAAGTCCGGGCGGTACTACGTGCTGACCGCGGGGCACTGCGTGGTCGGCGGCCGGCACCAGCGCGTGGACGACACCTGGCACCAGTTCCTGGGGCCGAAGGTGCCGGTGGGCGTCGAGTCGACCAACCCGGTGCTGGCCGAGAACGACTTCCCCCACGACTACGCGGTCCTGCCGTACGCCGAGGGTGCGGCGACCCGGTGGGCGTACCCGAGGCGCAGCGTCGGCAGCACGCCCAGCCTGGTGAACTACTGGTGCGTGGCCGACAATCCGGCCTGCGCCGGCAAGGGTAGCCGGGACGTGCCGGTCACCGGTGTCACGCCGTACGCCTCGGTGCAGGCCGGCTGGGTGGTCTGCGCCACCGGATCGGCGTACACCCCGAAGGCCGGCGAGCAGTACGTCGACTCCGGGGCCGGGGCCGGCTACCTGCCGGGCACCCGCTGCGGCGAGGTCATCGGCAAGACCAGCGGCGGCATCGACGTGCGGGTCTGCGCCCGGCCGGGCGACAGCGGCGGCCCGCTGTTCACCGAGTCCGACGGGCGGGCGCTGGGCATCCTCAACAACGGCGACCCCGGCGAGGGCCCCTGCACCAACCCGAACGAGAAGAACACCTACGCGGCGGTCTCGGTGATCCTCGACCGGGTCAACGACCGCACCGGGCTCGACTTCCAGATCGCCACCAAGGGGCCGCTGCTCGCCCCGCCGACCACCTCCTCCCGCCGGTAGGGACGCCCACCCGACAGGACCCGTCCGACCACACCGGGTAAAGCCGGTGGGCGGGCGGTCGGTGGCTGCCTACGATCGACCGATGACTGACACGGCGAGGACGGCCCGCGCCGGTGTTCCCGAACGTCCCACCCTGGACGGCATCGAGGAGCGCTGGGCGCGTCGCTGGCAGGAGGAGGGCACGTACGCGTTCGACCGGGCGGGGGCGACCGTAGCGGGTCGCGGGGCGACGGCGGGGACGCCGGCCCGCCGGGGCCGGGGCGACGACGTGTACTCCATCGACACCCCGCCGCCGACGGTCTCCGGCGAGCTGCACATGGGGCACGTCTTCTCGTACACGCACACCGACACGGTGGCCCGGTTCCAACGGATGCGGGGCCGCAACGTGTTCTATCCGATGGGCTGGGACGACAACGGCCTGCCCACCGAACGCCGGGTGCAGAACGTCCACGGTGTGCGCTGCGACCCGTCCCTGCCGTACGACCCGGCGTGGCAGCCGCCCGACACCCCGGTCACCGAGGCCCGCCGCCGGGAGCCGACCCCGATCTCCCGCCGCAACTTCGTCGAGTTGTGCGAACGGCTGACCGCCGACGACGAGCAGGTCTTCGAGGCGCTCTGGCGGCGGCTCGGGCTGTCGGTGGACTGGTCGCTGACGTACACCACGATCGGGCGGACGGCCCGGGCCACCTCGCAACGGATGTTCCTGCGCAACCTGGCCCGGGGTGAGGCGTACCAGGCAGAGGCGCCGACGCTCTGGGACGTCGGCTTCGGCACCGCCGTGGCCCAGGCGGAGCTGGAGGACCGGGAGCGCCCGGGGGCGTACCACCGGCTGCGGTTCGCCGGACCCGGCGGGCGGGAGGTGCTGGTCGACACCACCCGGCCGGAGCTGCTGCCGGCCTGTGTGGCGCTGGTCTGCCACCCGGACGACGAGCGCTACGCCGACCTGGTGGGCGCGTCGGCGCGTACCCCCGTGTTCGGGGTCGAGGTGCCGGTGCGGGCGCATCCACTGGCGGACCCGGGCAAGGGCACCGGCGTCGCGATGGTCTGCACGTTCGGTGACCTGACCGACGTGACGTGGTGGCGGGACCTGGCCCTGGAGACCCGGGTGGTGCTCGGCCGGGACGGTCGGCTGCTGGCCGGGCCACCGGCCGGGGTGCCGCCGGCGACCTACGCGGCGCTGGCCGGGCAGCCGGTCAACGCCGCCCGGCGGACCCTGGTGGAGCTGCTGCGGGAGGCCGGCGACCTAGTCGGCGAGCCGCGCGAGATCACCCATCCGGTGAAGTTCTACGAGCGTGGCGACCGGCCGTTGGAGATCGTCTCGACCCGGCAGTGGTACCTGCGCAACGGCGGGCGGGACGCCGCGCTGCGGGCGGAACTGCTGGCCCGGGGCGACGAGCTGCGCTGGGTGCCGGAGCACATGGCGCACCGCTACGCGCACTGGGTGGGCGGGCTGACCGGGGACTGGCTGGTCAGCCGGCAGCGCTTCTTCGGGGTGCCGGTGCCGGTGTGGTACCGGCTCGACGCCGTTGGCGAGCCGGACCACGCCAACCCTCTCACACCCCACGAGGCGTCGTTGCCGGTCGACCCGTCCGGTGAACCGCCGCCCGGCTACGACGAGTCGCAGCGCGGCGTGCCCGGCGGTTTCGTCGGCGACCCGGACGTGCTGGACACCTGGGCCACCTCGTCGTTGACGCCGCAGATCGTCGGCGGCTGGGAGACCGACCCGGAGCTGTTCGACCGGGTCTTCCCGATGGACCTGCGTCCGCAGGGGCAGGAGATCATCCGGACCTGGCTCTTCGCCACCGTGGTCCGCGCCCACCTGGAACACGGGGTGCTGCCCTGGCGGGACGCGGTGCTCTCCGGCTGGATCCTCGACCCGGACCGCAAGAAGATGTCCAAGTCCAAGGGGAACGTGGTCACCCCGATGGCGCTGCTGGAGCAGCACGGCTCGGACGCGGTCCGCTACTGGGCGGCCAACGGCCGGCCCGGCATGGACCTGGCCTTCGACCCGGCGCAGATCCGGGTGGGCCGGCGGCTGGCCACCAAGCTGCTCAACGCGTCGAAGTTCGCGCTCGGGCTGGGTGCCGCCGACGCGCTGCGCGCCCCGGCCACCACCCCGCTGGACACCGCCATGCTCGCCGAACTCTCCACCGTGGTCGCCGCCGCCACCGCCGCCTTCGACGGGTACGACCACACGGCCGCGTTGCAGGCCACTGAGGCGTTCTTCTGGCGGTTCTGCGACGACTACATCGAGTTGGTGAAGGAACGCGCCTACGGGACCGGTCCGGGGGCCGACTCGGCCCGTGCGGCGCTGGCCACCGCCCTGTCCGTGCAGCTACGACTCTTCGCCCCGGTGCTGCCGTACGTGACCGAGGAGGTCTGGTCGTGGTGGCGGTACGGCTCGGTGCACCGGGCCACCTGGCCCACCACCTACGAGGTGGACCGGGCGATCACCGGCACCGGTGACCCGGCCCTGCTCCGGCTGGCCGGGGACGCCCTGGCCCAGGTCCGTCGGGCCAAGTCCGACCGCAGGCTGTCGATGCGGGCGGAGATCCCGCTGGCCGAGGCGCTGGGTCCGGCGGCCCTGCTCGACCAGCTCACTTTGATCGCCGACGACGTGCGCGCCGCCGGCCGGATCACCACCCTGGACCTGCTCCCCGACCGTACGCCCGAGTTGGTGATCGCCAGCGCCTTCTGACCGTCGACGGCCACCCGCCGACGTCGGGGTGGCGGTGCCCGTGCGGACACCGCCACCCCGACGGGTCGGTCAGCTGGTTTCTCCGGCGACGCTGAAGGAGCGGAGCCGGCTGATCGCCAGGACGGTGAAGCCGACGCTCACCAGGGCGGTCAACACGACCGCGACCGGCACCGAGACGGTCGTCGACAGCAGTGCCGTGGGGGCCATCCGGTCGGCCAGGGCGATCACCCACTGCTGGATCGACAGCACCCTGGTGCCGCTGACGAAGTTGCCCAGCAACCCCTCCCAGATGAGCACGTACACCAGGCCGAGCAGCACCGGCCGCCGGGTGACCAGGCTGAGCGCCAGGAACAGCGCCGAGTAGGCCAGCGCACCCAGCGCCGAGGCGGCGGCGAGGGCCAGGCCGAGGCGTACCGAGTCGGCCAGCACGCCCGCGACGTAGAGCGGCACGGCGACGGTGACCGCGCTGACCCCGGCGGCCACCGCGAGTTTCGGCAGCACGATCTGCCAGCGCGGCAGCGGCTTGGTCAGGATGTGCACCACCGTGCCGTCGTCGATCTCCGCGCCCAGCACGCCGGTGCCGACGATGAGCGCCACCACCGGCAGCACCACGGCCAGGCCGAGGCCGACCAGCACCGGCGGCGCCCACTCGCCCGGGTCGACCCCGAGTGACCGGCAGAGGACGGCGAGCAGCACCAGCACCGCCGGCAGCGGCAGCAGCATGAGGAACCGGCGACGGCCGAAGAGCCCACGCGCGGTGATCCAGGAAACGGTCGACATCAGGCCTCCACCAGGTAGGAGAAGACGCTCTCCAGGGACTCGTCCTCGGGGGTCAACTGCCGGACCCGGATCTGCCGGGCGAGCGCGATCTTGGGCAGCGCCCGGGTGAACGCGCCGTAGTCGCCGGCCCGTACGGTCAGGCCGGTCCGGTCCAACTCGACGCCGGTGACCGACGGGTCGGCCATCAGCGCCACGGCCAGCGCCCGGTCGTCGGTGGAGCGGACCGCGAAGACGTGCGGCCGGTTGGTCATCAGCCGACGGATGGTCCGGAAGTCGCCGGAGGCGGCCAACCGGCCGGCCACCATCACCTGCACCGTGCCGGAGACCTGCTCGACCTCCTCCAGGATGTGCGAGCTGAACAGGATCGTCCGCCCGGCGTCGCCGAGGGAGTGCAGCAGGCCCATCATGTGCAGCCGCTGGCGCGGGTCCATCCCGTTGAACGGCTCGTCGAGCAGCAGCACCTGCGGGTCGTGCACCAGCGCGGCGGCCACCCGGGTGCGTTGCCGCATCCCCTTGGAGTACGTGCCGATCCGGCGGTCCTGGGCGTCGGTCATCTCGACCAGCTCGATCGCCCGGCGGGCCGCGGCCTCCGGTTCGGGCAGCCGGTGCAGCTTCGCACTGGCCAGCACGAACTCCTTGGCGGTGAGGAAGGAGTGCACCGCCTCCCGCTCGCTGACCAGCCCGAGGTGGCGGTAGACACCGGGATTGCGCCAGGTCGACTCGCCGTCGAGGGTGAGCGTGCCCCGGGACGGGGCGAGGAAGCCGGCCATCATGTGCAGCAGGGTGGTCTTGCCGGCGCCGTTGGGGCCGAGCAGGCCGGTCACCCCGGAGCCCAGCCGCATGGTGACGTCGTTGACCGCCACCACGTTGCCGTACCAGCGGGAGACCCCGACGAGATCCAGGGTGCTGGTGGTGACCGCCGGCCGGGCGTCGGTGTCGAGTGTGGTCATCGGGCGGCCACCTTCCGGTATCGCAGCAGCAGCAGGGCGGTGCAGGCGCCGACCAGCAGCACGGCGGCGGCCGCGTAGACCGGGCCGAAGCCGCCGATCGGCAGCCCGCCGCCCTGGTCCGCGGGCACCAGCAGGTCGCCGAGCGCCCAGGTGCCCACCCCGCCGACCAGCGTCGACGGGGAGGCCAGGAAGGCCAGCTCGTTGACGGCCCGGGACGGCAGGATCGACAGCACCCCGACGACCGGGGTGGTCATCAGGAAGACCGCCACGATCCCACCGGCGGCGAAGGCCCGCTTGCCGGTGAGCGAGGCGACCAGCAGGCCGATCGAGGCGAAGACCACCGCCCACAGGCCGGCGTAGAGCAGGCCGGGCAGCAGGTCCAGCAGTTCGTTCCAGGTCCCGCGCAGACCGTCGGAGGTGGTGAACGCCGCGGCCAGGAACATCAGCAGCTGCGGTCCACCGAGCAGCAGCCAGAGCGCGCTGGCCAGGGAGAGCAGCTTGGCCAGCGCGTAGTCGTCGCGCGGCAGCGGCCGGGAGAAGTAGAGCGGGAGTACGCCGCTGCGCAGGTCCCGGGAGACCAGTTCGGGGGCGGCCACCGCGACGAAGAAGATGACCAGCCAGCTCATCGAGTCGGCGAACTGGGCGTAGGTCATCACCACCTGGCCGAGTTGGCTGCGGACGGCGGCGAGGCCGGCGGCCACCACGGTCACGATGCCGACCACCAGCCAGGGGAAGATCTTCGCCTTGGCGCTGCGGCCCAACCCGAAGACGGTCCGCAGGCCGTGCAGGTAGAGCGCGCCGAAGACGTGCCGGCGGCCCAGCCGCGGGCCGGTGTACCGCTGGTAGCCGATGTCGTGGATGACGCCGGTCGGCTCAGGCATTGCTGGGCTCCCTCGGGGCGAAGAGTTCGGCCACCCGGTGCCGGCGCTGGTCCAGCCGGTGCAGCGGCAGGTCCAGCTCGGCGACCACGCCGAGGATCAGGTCGTAGGTGCGCTCGTCGGCCAGGGGGACGAGCAGCATCCGGCCGTCGCGGGTCACCGGCAGGTCGAGCGCGGCGAGCCGCCCGGCCAACTGGTCGGTGCCCTCGCTGACCTCGACGGCGAGCAGGTCGGTGGCCGAGGTCATCGCGTCGATCCGGTCGGCGCGCAGGAGCCGGCCGCCGTCGATGGCGATCAGGGTGTCGCAGATCCGCTCCACCTCGCCCAGCAGGTGCGAGCAGACCAGCACGGAGATGCCGAACTCGGTGCCGATCCGGTGGACCAGGGCGAGCATGGCGTCCCGGCCGGCCGGGTCGAGGCCGTTGGTGGGCTCGTCGAGCAGCAGCAGGTCCGGGTCGTGCACCAGGGCCTGGGCGAGCTTGACCCGCTGCTTCATCCCGGTGGAGTAGCCGCCGACCGGCCGGTACCGCTCCTCGTAGAGACCGACGTGCCGCAGCGTCTCGGAGGCGCGTTCGCGGGCCACCGTCCGGGGCAGGCCGCTCATCCGTCCGAGGTGGGTGACGAGTTCGGCGGCGGACAGGTCGGGTGGGAGCGCCTCGTGCTCCGGCATGTAGCCGACCCGGGCGCGGACCGCCGCCGGGTCGGTGGTGGGGTCGAGGTCGAGCACGGAGACCCGTCCGCTGGTCGGCGGGAGCAGGCCCAGCAGGATCTTTATCAGGGTCGACTTGCCGGCGCCGTTGGCGCCGACCAGTCCGATGATCCCCGGCTCGACCGCGACGGTGAGGTCGGCCAACGCGGTGACCCGGCCTCCGTACGTCTTGGTCAGCGACTCGGTCGCGATCAGTGTCACGCCGCCAGCCTAGGGAGCCGCCACCCTGGTGGGCATCCGGAATCGCCCGGGGTCGCCCCTGATTCCCAGCCCAGGGGCGGTAAGGCTTTCGTAACGCCACCGGCCGGTGCCCGACGGCCATGCTCCGGCGAGACTGGGCGGTATGTCCCGTCGCCTGCTCCGTGCCCCACTGACCTGGGTCGCCGTCGCCGTCCTCGGTGTCGGCGTCGCCTTCGGCCTCTACTGGTTCCAGCCCTGGAAGGTGGTCACCGACAACCGGGTCGACGAACAGCTCTCCGAGGTGGACGCCGCCCCGACCGGTTCCGCACCCACGGGGGCCACGCCGACCGGCACCACGTCCACGGATGCCACGCCCACGGGTGCCACGCCCACCGGCGCCACGCCCACCGGCACCACGTCCACGGGCGCCACGCCCACGGGTGCCACGCCGACCGCCCCGGCCGGACAGCCTCCCGCCGGCAGCCCCACCGGCACCCGGCCGGTGGTGGTCAGCCGGGGGGCGTTCGTCAGCCACGAGCACGACACCTCGGGCGACGCCCGGATCGTCCGGACCACCGACGGCCGGCACCGGTTGGAACTGGTCGGGCTGGACACCTCCAACGGTCCCGATCTGAAGGTCTGGCTGACCGACCAGCCGGTGCGCACCGGCCGGGCCGGCTGGGGCGTCTTCGACGACGGCCGCCGGGTGGAGCTGGGCCGGCTCAAGGGCAACCGGGGCGACCAGGCGTACGCCATTCCGGCCGGCACCGATCTCACCGGGTTGACCAGCGTCACGATCTGGTGCCAGCGGTTCGCCGTCTCGTTCGGGGCCGCGCCCCTGGTCGCGGGCGGCTGACCGGCCCACACGGGCGGCCGGCGCACCAACCGTTGATCCACTTCCGGGCCGGGACGGGAGTGGCGCTCTCGACCGATCGCCGAACGGCTGAGAAACTGTGAGCCGGCCGGCGAGTGAGGGGTACGGATGAGCAACGGTTCAGTGCTGCCCGAGGACGTGCTGCGGGATGCTCCCGCGTACGCGCCACGCCCCGGTGAGCTGGCCGATCTGGAGTTGCTGCTGAGCGGGGCGTACACCCCGCTGGCCGGCTTCATGACCCGGGCCGACCTGGTGTCGTTGCAGCGGCGTGGCCGGCTGGCCGACGGCACCTCCTGGCCGGTGCCGGTGACCCTCCAGGTGCCCACCCCGGTCGCCGACGGGCTGGACCCGGCCGATCCGGGCCGCCGGACGCTGGTGCTCACCGACGGCGAGGGCGCCCCGGTGGCCGCGCTGGAGGTGACCGACGTCTGGCCGGTCCGCGAGGGTGTGGCCGGGCTGGGCGGCCCGGTGCGCCGGCTCGGCGACGGCGGGCACGGCCCGTTCCAGCGGCTGCGTCGAGGCCCGGAGGAGGTACGCCCGCTGCTGCCCCCGGGCCGGGTGCTCGGGGTGATCGCCGACCGGCCGCTGCACCGGCCGCAGCTCGCGCAGATCGCGCACGCGGCCCGGACCCTCGGGGCGCACCTGCTGGTGATGATCCCGGTCGGTGAGGACGGCGCGGGCGGACTGCCCACCGAGGCCCTGGTCCGCAGCATCTTCGCGGCCCGGGACCGGATGCCCCCGGCCACCCTGGTCGCGGTTCCGCTGCCCCGGCGTACCGACGAGATCAGCGACGCCCTGCTGCGGGCCCGGATCTCCGCCGCCTACGGGGTCACCCACCTGCTGTCCACCGGCGGCATGCTCTCCGGTGCCGGGCTGCGGGTGCTGGTCCCCCGCGAGCTGGCCTACGACAGCCGGGACGGTCAGTGGCGCTGGCGCGACGACATCCCGCCGCGCAACCGCAAGCTGGCGCTGAGCGAGGCGGAGATCGACGATCTGCTCGACCGGGGGTTCCCGCTGCCCGAGTGGCACACCCCGCCGGCGGTGGCCAAGGAACTCGTCCGGGCCCGCCCGCCGCGCCGGCACCGGGGGCTGGTGGTCTTCCTGACCGGGCTCTCCGGTTCCGGCAAGTCGACCATCGCCCGAGGGCTGGCCGACCTGCTCCGTGAGCAGGGCGAGCGGACGATCACCCTGCTCGACGGCGACGTGGTGCGCCGGGAGCTGTCGGCCGGGCTGACCTTCAGCCGGGCCGACCGGGACGCCAACGTCCGGCGGATCGGCTGGGTGGCGGCCGAGATCGCCCGGCACCGGGGGGTGGGCATCTGCTGCCCGATCGCCCCGTACGCCCAGGCACGGGCGGCCGTCCGGGAGATGGCCCGGTCCGCCGGTGCGGGCTTCCTGCTGGTGCACGTGGCCACCCCGCTGGAGGTCTGTGAGCAGCGCGACCGCAAGGGCCTGTACGCCCGTGCCCGCGCCGGCCTGCTCACCGGGATGACCGGGATCGACGACCCGTACGAGGCCCCGACCGACGCCGACCTGGTGGTCGACACCACTGGCCAGAGCATCGAGGAGGCGGTGCAGGCGGTGATGAACCACCTCACCGAGACCGGCTGGGTGGAGCCACGGCTACCGGCCGCCTGACCCGGGGGGTTCCACTTCCACCGCTGCCTGCTGCGCGCTAGTGTTCAATCTTGTTGGAACACGTTCGAGCGCGTGCAGGTGCGGGGAGGTGCGGCGGGATGCTGGCGCGGCAGCGGCAGGCCACCATCCTCGACCGGGTCCGGGCCGCCGGTGGCGTACGGGTCACCGAGCTGGCCGCCGAGTTCGGCGTCTCCGACATGACCATCCGGCGCGACCTGGACACCCTGCACGAACAGGGCCTGCTGGCCAAGGTGCACGGGGGCGCCACCGCCACCGGCTCGACCGACGAACCGGGCTTCCACGCCAAGTCCGTCCGGCAGTCCGCCGAGAAGGCCGCCATCGCCGGCCACGCCGCCGGCCTGGTCCGCCCGGGTGCCGCGGTCGCCCTCTCCGCCGGCACCACCACCGCCGAGCTGGCCCGCCGCCTGGTCGACGTGCCGGGGCTGACCGTGGTGACCAACTCGCTGCCGGTGGCGGAGATCCTGCACACCGCCGGCCGCCCCGACCAGACCGTGGTGCTGACCGGCGGGGTACGCACCCCGTCCGACGCGCTCGTCGGGCCGCTGGCCGTCGAGGCCGTCCGCTCGCTCCACCTGGACCTGCTCTTCCTCGGCGTCCACGGGATCACCGAGCGGGCCGGCTTCACCACCCCCAACCTGATGGAGGCGGAGACCGACCGCGCCCTGGTGGAGGCCGCCGACCGGCTGGTCGTCCTCGCCGACCACACCAAGTGGGGCACCGTGGGTATCTCCTCCATCGTCGGCCTGGGCGCCGCCGACGTGCTGGTCAGCGACGACCGGCTGGCCCCCGAAGCGCGCCGGGTGATCGACGAGAAGGTGGGCGAGTTGGTGATCGTGACAGGCACGGGCCGGGCGGCCGGGCAGGAGACGACGCGGTGAAACGTACGGCGATCGAGCTGGCCGACGGCCGCGAGCTGATCTACTTCGACGAGCGGGACGACACCGTCCGGGACCAACCGGACCGGCGGGAACTCCCCCCGCCCCCACCGGCCTCCCAGCTCCGGTACGATCCGCTCACCGACGAGTGGGTGGCCGTCGCGGTGCACCGGCAGACCCGGACCTTCCTCCCCCCGGCCGACCAGTGCCCGCTGTGCCCGTCCCGGGGCGACCGGCACAGCGAGATCCCCGCGCCCGACTACGACGTGGCGGTCTTCGAGAACCGGTTCCCCTCGCTGAGCCAACGGATCGCCGACGAGCCGGCCGAGATCACCGGGTTCACCCCGGTCCGTCCCGGCCAGGGCCGCTGCGAGGTGGTCTGCTTCACCGACGACCACCAGGCCTCCTTCGCCAGCCTCTCCCCCGCCCGGGTCCGGCTGGTCCTGGAGGCGCTGGCCGACCGGACCACGGCGGTCGGCGCCCTGCCCGGCGTGGAACAGGTCTTCTGCTTCGAGAACCGGGGCGTGGAGATCGGGGTCACCCTGCACCACCCGCACGGCCAGATCTACGCGTACCCGTTCGTCACGCCGCGTACCCGGTCGCTGCTGGCGGCGGCACGCCGGCACGCCGACCGTACCGGCGGGGGCAACCTGTACGCCGACGTGCTCGCCGCCGAACGGGCCACCGGCGACCGGGTGGTCGCCGCCAACGAGTTCTGGACGGCGTTCGTCCCGGCGGCCGCACGCTGGCCGTTCGAGGTGCACGTCGCCCCGCACCGGCCGGTGCCGGACATCCCGGCGCTCGACGACGCCGAGCGGGACGCCTTCGGCCCGCTCTACCTGGACGTGCTGCGCCGCTTCGACGACCTGTTCGACCTGCCGATGCCGTACATCTCGGCCTGGCACCAGGCCCCGGTGCGGACCGACCGGGAACTGGGCCACCTGCACCTGCAGTTGTTCAGCGTGCGCCGGGCCAGGGACAAGCTCAAGTACCTGGCCGGCTCCGAGTCGGGCATGGGCGTGTTCATCAACGACATCGCCCCCGAGCGCGCCGCCGAACTCCTGCGCGCCGGCTGACCCGTACCCGCTGCGGGGCGGCCCCGGCGCGGTGGTGGGCACGGGTCGCCAGCGGCCGGGCCACCGCTAGGCCGGGCCACCGCTAGGCCGGGGAACGCGGCGCGGGGGGCCCGGGACGGGCCCCCCGCAGGGAAGGGACGGCTGGCTGTGCGAGCAGCCGGGAAGGGTCGGCCGGTCGGTGGTCATGCCACGGCGGCCGGGGGCGACCTCTCCTGGACGCGACTGGCACGCGTCCACCCCGCTCAACGACCTGTCGTCACCCCCGGTGACGAGCACGACCCGCGCTCACCCGATCGGGGCAACGGCCGTCACCGGTTCCCCTGGTCGCACCGATCCCCTGGTCCCACCGGTCCCGCCACGGCACCCCGGCTTCCGGACAGGGCCGCCCCGGCTCCGGGGTGGTACGACGGAACCCGCCGGCGGGCTGCCGGCGGGTTCCGTCGATGCGGGCGAGGGTCAGGCGCTGAGCTTGCGCGCCAGGTTCTCGTCGAGGGTGTTCATGAACTCGTCGGTGGTCTGCCACGGGGCGTCCCGCGAGATGAGCAGCGCGAGGTCCTTGGTCATCTGGCCGCTCTCGACCGTGTCGACGATGACCTGCTCCAGGGTGTCGGCGAACTCGGTGACCGCCGGGGTGCCGTCCAGCTTGCCCCGGTGGGCCAGGCCACGGGTCCAGGCGTAGATCGAGGCGATCGGGTTGGTCGAGGTCTTCTCGCCCTTCTGGTACTGCCGGTAGTGCCGGGTGACCGTGCCGTGGGCGGCCTCCGCCTCGACGGTACGACCGTCCGGGGACAGCAGCACGGAGGTCATCAGGCCGAGCGAGCCGAAGCCCTGCGCGACGGTGTCGGACTGCACGTCACCGTCGTAGTTCTTGCAGGCCCACACATAGCCGCCCTCCCACTTGAGCGCGGCGGCGACCATGTCGTCGATGAGCCGGTGCTCGTAGGTGAGGCCGGCGGCGGCGAACTCGTCCTTGAACTCGCTCTCGAACACCTCGGCGAAGAGGTCCTTGAACCGGCCGTCGTACGCCTTGAGGATGGTGTTCTTGGTGGACATGTAGACCGGGTAGTTGCGGTCCAGGCCGTACCGGAACGAGGCGCGGGCGAAGTCCCGGATCGACTCGTCGTAGTTGTACATGCCCATGGCGATGCCGCCGCCGGGGAAGTTGGCGACCTCCAGTTCCATCGGGGCGCCGCCGTCGGCCGGGGTGTAGGTGATGGTGACCGTGCCCGGACCGGGGACCACGAAGTCGGTGGCCTTGTACTGGTCGCCGTGGGCGTGCCGGCCGATGATGATCGGCTTGGTCCAGCCGGGGACCAGCCGCGGCACGTTGGACATGATGATCGGCTCGCGGAAGACGACGCCGCCGAGGATGTTGCGGATCGTGCCGTTCGGCGACCGCCACATCTTCTTGAGGCCGAACTCCTCCACCCGGGCCTCGTCCGGGGTGATGGTCGCGCACTTGACGCCGACGCCGTGCTCGGCGATGGCGTTCGCGGCGTCGATGGTCACCTGGTCGTCGGTGGCGTCCCGGTGCTGGATCGACAGGTCGTAGTAGTGCAGGTCGACGTCGAGGTAGGGCAGGATCAACTGCTCCCGGATCTGCTTCCAGATGATCCGGGTCATCTCGTCGCCGTCGAGCTCCACGACCGGGTTGTTTACCTTGATCTTCGCCATCGGCCGGCGCTCCTCTCGGGGGACACGTGCTCTAGCAGTACGAGCGTACTGGAAACCGGTTCACGGCACCGAGCCGGCCTCGACCCGGCAGCCCCGGACGGCCGAAATCACCGCGCGGGCCACGGCGGACCCTGGCACCATCACCGGATGCCGCTGAGCCGCATCCTCGGGTCTATCACGGTCACCGCCCTCACCGACGGTGAGGGACCGTTCTTCCAGCCCCGGGCGGAGGCATTCCCCGACGCCACCGCCGCACACTGGCGCGAGGCGGACCGGCGCGAACCCGGCTCGGTCACCGCCGACGGCGGGTGGTGGCTGCCGTTCCGCGCCTTCGCGCTGCGCGTCGGGGACGGGCCGGTGACCCTGATCGACGCCGGCATCGGACCGGCCGGCTCCCCGGCCGCGAGCTGGGCACCGGTCCCCGGCCGGTTGCCGGCCGAACTGGCCGCCGCGGGCATCGACCCGGCGGACGTACACACCGTTGTCCTCACCCACCTGCACAGCGACCACATCGGCTGGGCGGTGACCGGCACCCCGGGCCGCCCCTACTTCCGCAACGCCACCTACCTGCTCCAACGGACCGAGCTGGCCGTCGCCGAGAGCATCAACCCCGGGCTGCCGGCCGGCCTGATCGCGCCGTTACGCGCCGCCGGCCAGCTCCGGTCGGTCGACGGCGACACCACCCTCGCCCCCGGGGTACGCCTGCTGCCCAGCCCCGGGCACACCCCTGGCCACCAGTGCGTACTGGTCGACGCCGGCGACGAGCGGGTCCTGTTCACCGGCGACCTGCTGGTGCACGTGGTGCAGCTGGTCGACCCGGACCTGGCGTACGCCCACGAGGAGGACCCGGTCGCCGCCCGGCACTCCCGCACCACCCTGCTCCACGACCCCGCCGCCCCTCCCCCCACCATCCTCGCCACCCCCCACCTCGCCACTCCCTTCACCCCCTTCACCCCGACCCCGCCTCCACCCACCGCCTAGGGCGGGGCAGGGGCGGGTGGGTTGGGGCAGGGGGTGGAATGGGGTGAGGGGCGGGGCGGCATCAGCCGGCCCGCCCCTCAGAGATGTTCGGGGGTGTCCAGGGTCACATGTTGGCCACGTCGGCCTGCTTGGCGCGGACGGCCTCGGCGGCCTCCTTGAGGCTGGCCAGCTCGTCGGCGTCCAGCTCGGTCTCGACGACCCGCTTGACGCCCTCCGCGCCGATCTCGGCCTCGACACCCAGGTAGACCCCGGAGATGCCGAACTCGCCGTCGACCCAGGCGCAGACCGGCATGACCGCGCCGGAGTCCTCGGCGACCGCCCGGGCCATCCGGGCGGCGGCGGCCGACGGGGCGAAGTACGCCGAGCCGGTCTTGAGCAGCGCGACGACCTCGGCGCCACCGTTGCGGGTCTTGACGACCAGTTCCTCGATCTGCCCGGCCGGCATCGCCTCGCGTAGCGGCTTGCCGTCGACCGTGCTCCTGGACGGCACCGGCACCATCGTGTCACCGTGCGAGCCGAGGGTGAGCGTGGTCACCGACTTCACCGGCACGTCGAGGGCCTCGGCGACGAAGTTGGTGAACCGGGCGGTGTCGAGCATGCCGGCCTGGCCGAGCACCCGGTTCCTGGGGAACTGGGTGGCGAGCTGGGCCAGCGCGGTCATCTCGTCGAGCGGGTTGGACACCACGATGACGACGGCGTTCGGGGCGTACTTGGCGACGTTCTCGGCGACCTGCCGCACGATCTTGGCGTTGGTCCCCAGCAGGTCCATCCGGCTCATGCCCGGCTTGCGGGGCAGACCGGCGGTGATCACCACGACGTCGGAGCCCTCGATGGCCTCGTAGCCCTCGCCGTTGGGGCCGGTGGTGACGCCGACGACCTTGGTCTCGAAGCCCTCGATGGCGCGGGACTGGTTGAGGTCCAGCGCGAGGCCCGCCGGCTTGCCCTCCACGATGTCGGTGATGACGACGGTGTCGAAGACGTCGTACTCGGCCAGGCGCTGTGCGGTGGTGGAGCCGTAGAAGCCGGCCCCGACGACAGTGACCTTCTTACCCATGGTCGTCCCACTCCCTGCTACCAGTCGGTTTTCCAGACCGTAACAGTCACCCTGGCACTGTTCAGGCCAGGGGCGGCGACCGTCCCCGGGATGGGGCCAACGTCACCACCGCGCGGTTCCCCGCCGGCCCGGCGGTCGGACCGCACCGCCGTCCGGCACGCCGGGCCGGCCTGTCCGGCCGGCCGGCTCAGCCCCGCTCGGCGCGTTCGACGACGTTGGTGAGCAGCATCGCCCGGGTCATCGGCCCGACGCCGCCCGGCATCGGCGCCAGCCGGCCGGCGACCTGGGCCACCTCCGGGTCCACGTCACCGGTGTAGCGGCCCTTGCCGTCGTCGCCGATCACCCGGGTGATGCCGACGTCCACCACGGTGGTGCCCGGGGTGACCATGTCGGCGGTGAGCAGGCCGGGCACCCCGGCGGCGACGACGACGATGTCGGCGGCGCGGGTGTGCGCGGCGAGGTCGAGGGTGCCGGTGTGGCAGAGGGTGACGGTGGCGTTCTCGCTGCGCCGGTTGAGCAGCAGGCCGAGCGGTCGGCCGACGGTGTTGCCCCGGCCGACCAGGGCGACGTTGGCGCCGCGCAGCGGCACGTCGTACCGGCGGAGCAGCTCGACGATGCCGCGCGGGGTGCAGGGCAGCGGTCCGTCGTAACCGAGCACCAGCCGGCCCAGGTTCACCGGGTGCAGACCGTCGGCGTCCTTGTCCGGGTCGATCAGCTCCAGGGCACGCTGGGTGTCCAGGTGCGCCGGCAGCGGCAGCTGGACGATGTAGCCGTGGCAGCCGGGGTCGGCGTTCAGCTCGGCGAGCACGTCGTCGAGCTGCTGCTGGGTGGCGTCGGCGGGCAGCTCCCGGCGGATCGAGGCGATGCCCACCTCGGCGCAGTCGCGGTGCTTGCCGTTGACGTACGCCTCCGAGCCGGGGTCCGCCCCGACCAGCACGGTGCCCAGCCCGGGGGTGACACCTCGCTCCGCCAGCGCCTTGACCCGTACCCGCAGCTCGTCCTTGATCTCGGCTGCGGTCGCCTTGCCGTCCAGGATGATCGCCGTCACGACCTGATCGTCTCATGGCGGGCGGACGGCGGACCGGCGACGGGGAACCGTGACGGTACGTGACGTGCCTTTGGTCACCCTGGGTGACGAATTGAGGAGCGGGTCACCTGGCAGACCGGAGCGGCGCACCGCATCGGGCACGAACCGGACGACCGGTGCGCCGGCCGACCGACGGCATCGACCCGCCCCACCACACCACGGAACCCCTCCCGGATGACCGATCCCGAGCAGCACCCTTTGCCGATCTCACTACCAGCGGAGGCTGCCGGCGACAAGGGGTGCCGGCGGGATCCGTTATCTCTTCGCAACGCCCACGTTGTCGATGCAACGACTCCGACCTACCGTTGCCGAACGTTGCTCAGAGTGACCCAGCGTCGGGTCCGGCTGCGCTACGTGATGAGATGAGGAGACCCCCATGCGTGTACGCAGGCTCGCTGCCTGGACCGCCCTCCCGCTCGCGGTGACCCTGGGCCTGGCGGCCTGCGGCTCGGGCGGCGGCAGTGGTTCCGGCCAGTCCGACCCCGACGCGGCCGTGCGGATCGAGATCGCCGAGCCGCAGCACCTGGTGCCGACCAACACCAACGAGACCAGCGGTTCACAGGTGCTCGCCGCCCTGTTCAGCCCGCTGGTCGACTACGACGAGGCCAACAAGCCCCACGAGGTGGCGGCCGAGTCGGTCACGTCGTCGGACAACAGGGTCTGGACGGTCAAGCTCAAGGACGGCTACACCTTCCACAACGGCGAGAAGGTCACCGCCGACAACTACCTGGACGCCTGGAACTACGGCGCGTACGCCCCGAACGGGCAGAACTCCAGCTACTTCTTCGAGAAGATCGCCGGGTACGCCGACCTCCAGGGTGAGAAGCCGCAGGCCGAGCGGTTGTCCGGGCTGAAGAAGGTCGACGACCTGACCTTCACCGTCACGCTGACCGAGCCGTACAGCGAGTTCAAGACGATGCTCGGCTACACCGCCTTCTACCCGCTGCCCAAGGCCGCCTTCTCCGGGCCGGGCGTGCTACGGGAGGGCTACGAGCAGGCCCCGATCGGGCAGGGCCCGTTCCGGATGAAGGGCTCCTGGCAGCACGACGCCAAGGTCGAGGTGGAGCGCTACGACGCCTTCCCCGGCGAGCAGCCGAAGGTGGGCGGGGTCGAGTTCCGGATCTACCAGCAGCTCACCGCCGCGTACGCGGACGTGCTGTCGGACAACCTCGATGTGATCAAGACGATCCCGACCGAGAACCTGTCCACCGCCGGCACCGACCTGGGTGACCGGTTCCGGCAGAGCCCCGCCTCGTCGTTGCAGGTGCTGGCCTTCCCGACCTTCCAGAAGGAGTTCAGCAAGCCCGAGGTGCGCAAGGCGATCTCGATGGCGATCGACCGGGACGAGATCACCAAGTCGATCTTCAAGGACTCGCAGCAGCCGGCCCGCTCGTTCGTCTCGCCGGTGGTCGCGGGCTACCGGGAGAACACCATCGGCGCGGCCGGCGAGTTCGACCCGGCCAGGGCGAAGGCGGCGTACGAGGCGGCCGGCGGCCCGAAGAGGATCGAGTTGTCGTACAACGGCGACGGCGGGCACAAGGACTGGATCGACGCGACCTGCAACCAGCTCAAGGCCAACCTGGGCGTGGAGTGCGTCGGCACGGCCGAGCCCAAGTTCGCCGACCTGCTGACCAAGGTCAAGGCGAAGCAGCCGGTGGGCCTGTTCCGGATGGGCTGGGTGATGGACTACCCGTCGATGGAGAACTACCTCGGCCCGCTGTACAGCACCAACGGCTCGTCGAACTACTACGGCTACCGCAACCCCGAGTTCGACAAGCTGCTGGCCGAGGGCGCCAAGGCGCCGAACGAGGAGGCCGCGATCGCCAAGTACCAGGCGGCCGAGGACCTGCTGGCCGAGGATATGCCGGTGATCCCGCTGCGCTACGGCCAGAACAACTTCGGCCACTCGACCAAGGTGAAGAACGTCCAGATGGACCTCTTCGACCGGGTCGACCTGCTGAAGATCGAGGCGGTCAGCTAAGTCCGTGAGGACGTCGGCGGCGGGCGGGCCGCCGGCACGTCCGGGCGCGTCGGCGGCACCGGAGCCGTCGGCCGTCCGGGCGCGTCGGCGGCACCGGGGCCGTCGGCGGGAGTGACGGGTCGGGTCATCGGTGGACGGTGGCCCGACCCGCCCCCGTATCTGCCGTTTTTCGGCAAGACTGCACAGTATGTTCCGCTTCGTTCTGCGGCGTCTGCTCCAGATGGTCCTGGCCTTCTTCGGGACCACGCTGATCGTGTACGCCCTGATGTTCGCCGGCCAGGGCGACCCGATCCAGGCGCTGGCCGGCGAACGGCCGGTCACCCCGGCCCAGCGGGCGTACCTGACGGAGAAGTTCCACCTCGACCGGACCGGCATCGGCGGCTTCTTCTACCGCTACCTCGACTACCTGGGGAACCTGCTCAAGGGCGACCTCGGCCAGTCGCTGACCGGACGGTCGATCGGGGACGTCCTCGCCGCCGCCTGGCCGGTCACCGTCAAGCTCGCCGTGATCGCGATGGCGGTGACCATCCTGTTCGGGGTGACCGCCGGGGTGCTCGCCGGCATCCGTCGGGCCGGCCTCTTCGACAACGCCACCCTGGTGCTGACCCTGCTGGTGCTGGGCATCCCCACCATCGTGCTGGCCCCGCTCGCGCAGTACCTGCTCGGCGTCCGGTGGGCGCTCTTCCCACCCACCGCCGGCGCCGACCCCGACCTGTACGCCCTGCTGCTGCCCGGCATCGTGCTCGGCTCGCTGTCGCTGGCCACCGCGCTGCGGCTGACCCGTACCTCGGTCGCCGAGAACCTGCGCGCCGACTACGTACGCACCGCCCGGTCGAAGGGCCTGGTCCGGCGGCGGATCATCGGGGTGCACGTGCTGCGCAACTCGCTCATCCCCGTGATCACCTTCCTCGGTGTCGAGCTGGGCAACCTGATGAGCGGCGCGATCATCACCGAGGGCGTGTTCAACATCCCGGGGGTCGGCTTCAACCTGTTCCGGGGCATCCGTACCGAGGACGGGCCGCTGGTGGTGGGCATCGTCAGCGTCCTGGTGGTGGTCTACCTGGTCGCCAACCTGGCGGTGGACGTCCTGTACGCCGTCCTCGACCCGAGGATCCGCTATGAGTGAACGCGACGGGGTGCCGGCATGAGCGACTTCGAGACGGTGGCGGCGACGGAGGACCAGTCCGCCCGGCGGGGGGTCTCCGGGGAGCCCGGCACCCCCGACCGGGTGGGCGTACCGCGGAAACCCCGCAGCCTGGCCGGGGACGCCTGGCGCGACCTGCGCCGCAAGCCGGTCTTCTGGATCAGCCTGGCGCTGGTCGTGCTGGTCGCCGCGATGGCCGCCGTGCCCTCGCTGTTCACCGCCAACGACCCGCGTGACTGCGTGCTCTCCCGCCAGCACGCCGCCGCGTCCGGCGGGGCGGTCTTCGGGTACGACTTCCAGGGCTGCGACACGTACGCCCGCGCCGTCTACGGGGCCCGCGCCTCGCTGCTGGTCGGCGCGCTCTCCGCGCTGCTCACCGGGATCATCGCGCTGGTGGTCGGGATGCTGGCCGGGTACTTCGGCCGCTGGGTCGACGCGGTGCTCTCCCGGGTGATCGACATCGTGCTCGGCATCCCGCTGCTGCTCGCCGCGATCGTGCTGCTCAAGCGGGTCAGCACCGGCAGCGACACGGTCCGGCTGTTCGCGGTGATCTTCGTGTTGGCGGTGCTCGGCTGGACCACCGCCGCCCGGGTGGTCCGCTCCTCGGTGATCACCGCCAAGGAACAGGACTACGTGGCCGCCGCCCGGATGCTCGGCGCGGGCCACGGGCGGATCATGTGGCGGCACATCCTGCCGAACGCGCTCGCCCCGGCGATCGTGGTGCTGACCATCGCGCTCGGTTCGTTCATCGCCGCCGAGGCGACCCTGAGCTTCCTCGGCATCGGCCTGAAGGCCCCCACCATCTCCTGGGGCATCGAGATCGACGCCGGCCGGGTGCACATGCGCGAGTCGGCGGTCCCGCTGGTCGTCCCGTCCGCCTTCCTCGCGCTGACCGTGCTGGCCTTCATCATGCTGGGCGACGCCATCCGCGACGCCTTCGACCCGAAGCTCCGGTGACCGCCGTGCCCGCCACCGCCACGCGCCGAACGCCCGCCCGCCGAGCGCGTGGAGCGGGACCGGCCGGTGCGCGCAGGAGATCGACGCCGCGCGCGCAAGGAGCGGGCGCAGTCCGCCCCGCAGTCGCCAGCGAGAGGCAGATCCGGTGACCGGCTCCGCGGTCCGGCCCACGCCGGCCTCCCCCACCCCACCCGGCGGTCACCTGCTGGAGGTGCGGGACCTGCACGTCGAGTTCCGCACCGGCGAGGGGGTGGCCAGGGTGATCAACGGGGTCTCCTACCACCTGGATCCGGGCGAGACGCTGGCCGTGCTCGGCGAGTCCGGCTCCGGCAAGTCGGTCACCGCCCAGGCGATCATGGGCATCCTGGACACCCCACCGGCGGTGATCCGCTCCGGTCAGATCCGCTACCGGGACCGCGACCTGCTCACCCTGCCCGAGGAACAGCGCCGGCAGGTACGCGGCAAGGAGATCGCGATCATCTTCCAGGACGCGCTGTCGGCGTTGAACCCGGTCTTCCCGGTCGGCTGGCAGATCGGCGAGACGCTGCGGCAGCGGGACCGGATGTCCCGCGCCGACGCCCGACGGCGGACCGTCGAGCTGATGGACCTGGTGCGCATCCCCGGGGCGGCCGGGCGGCTCGGCGACCACCCGCACCAGTTCTCCGGCGGCATGCGGCAACGCGTCATGATCGCCATGGCGCTGGCGCTGGAGCCGAAGGTGCTGATCGCCGACGAGCCGACCACCGCCCTCGACGTCACCGTGCAGGCCCAGATCATGGACCTGCTGGCCGACCTGCGGCGTGACCTCGACATGGCGATGATCCTGATCACCCACGACCTGGGCGTGGTGGCCGGCGTCGCGGACCGGATCGCCGTCATGTACGCCGGCCGGATCGTCGAGCACGCCGACGTCCGCGCGCTGTACTCCGCGCCCGCCCACCCGTACACCAAGGGGTTGCTGGCCTCGATCCCCCGGCTGGACGTGCGCGGCCGGGAACTGGCCACGATCCGGGGACTGCCACCGAACCTGATGCGGATCCCCACCGGCTGCCCGTTCCACCCCCGCTGCCCGTACGCCCGGCAGGTCTGTGTGGACGTGGTGCCGGACGACCTGGTGCTCGCCGACGGCCGGACCAGCGCGTGCCACTTCGCCCAGGAGGTGCACGATGACCGGGCCCGCTAGCCCCACCGAGGTCCGGGGGGAGACCATTCTCGCCGTCGACGACCTGGTCAAGCACTTCCCGATCACCCGGGGCGTGCTCTTCCCCCGGCAGGTCGGCGCGGTCCGGGCCGTCGACGGGGTCAGCCTCACGCTGCGCCGGGGCGAGACGCTCGGCATCGTCGGCGAGTCCGGGTGCGGCAAGTCGACCCTCGCCCGGGTGCTGATGCGGCTGGAGACACCGACCTCCGGCCGGGCCACCCTCCAGGGCCGGGACCTGCTCTCCGCCTCCGGGGGCGAGCTGCGCCGGCTGCGGCGCAACATGCAGATGGTGATGCAGGACCCGTACACGTCGTTGAACCCACGGATGACGGTGGGCGACATCATCGGGGAACCGTTCGACATCCACCCGGACGCCGCCCCGAAGGGCAGCAAGCGCGGCCGGGTCCAGGAGCTGCTGGACGTGGTCGGTCTCAACCCCGAACACGTCAACCGGTATCCGCACCAGTTCTCCGGCGGCCAGCGGCAGCGCATCGGCATCGCCCGCGCGCTCGCCCTGCGCCCCGAGGTGATCGTCTGCGACGAGCCGGTCTCCGCCCTGGACGTCTCGATCCAGGCCCAGGTGATCAACCTGCTGGAGCAGCTCCAGGACGAGTTCGGGCTCTCCTACATCTTCATCGCGCACGACCTGTCGGTGGTCCGGCACATCTGCGACCGGGTGGCGGTGATGTACCTGGGTCGGATCGTCGAGACCGGCACCGAGGAGGAGGTCTACGAACGGGCCACCCACCCGTACACCCAGGCGCTGCTGTCGGCGGTGCCGGTGCCGGACCCGGACGCGCGCGACGCCACCGACATCATCCGGCTGACCGGGGACGTGCCCAGCCCGGCCGACCCGCCGTCGGGCTGCCACTTCCGTACCCGCTGCTGGAAGGCCGAGGAGATCTGCGCCCGCGAGGATCCGCCGACCGTCCCCCGTCCCGCCGACCCCCACCCCAGCGCCTGCCACTTCGCCGCCCTGCGCCCCCCACCACCCGCCGCCCCGACCCGCTAGCACGGCTCGCGGCCGGCCGGGTCCTGTCCGGCTCACCGTGATCGCCTACGTCTGACCGACTCGACACGCCGGGGGAAGTGCCGCTCAGCCGTAGACGATCACGGGACCGACCGCAGCGGAGGCTGGGGCCGGGACGTCAGTGGAAGAAGTGCCGGGTGGCGGTCAGGTACATGGTGACGCCGGCCCGCTGGCAGGCGGCGATGACTTCCTCGTCGCGGATCGAGCCGCCGGGCTGGACGATCGCCGTCACCCCGGCGTCGATCAGGATCTGTGCGCCGTCGGCGAACGGGAAGAAGGCGTCCGAGGCGGCGACGGAGCCACGGGCGCGCTCCGCACCGGCCCGGCTGACCGCCAGCCGGGCCGAGTCGACCCGGTTGACCTGGCCCATCCCGACCCCGACCGAGGCACCGTCCTTCGCCAGCAGGATCGCGTTGCTCTTCACCGCGCGGACCGCCCGCCAGGCCAGCGCGAGGTCCCGCAGGGTGGCCTCGTCGGCCGCCTCGCCGGTGGCCAGCTTCCAGTTCGCCGGGTCGTCGCCCTCGGCGTCGATCCGGTCCCGCTGCTGGACGAGGACACCGCCGGTGACCTGCCGCCACTCGGCCGGCAGCGGGGCGAAGGCCGGGGCGCGCAGCAGCCGGATGTTCTTCTTGCCCTGGAGGATCTCCACCGCGCCGGGCTCGAACTCCGGTGCCACCAGCACCTCGGTGAAGATCTCCGCGACCTGCCCGGCCAGCTCCACCGAGACCGGCCGGTTGACGGCGATCACCCCGCCGAACGCGGAGACCGGGTCGCAGGCGTGCGCCTTGCGGTGCGCCTCGGCCACGTCCGCGCCGACGGCGATGCCGCACGGGTTGGCGTGCTTGATGATCGCCACCGCCGGTTGGTCGGGGAAGTCGTTCGCGGCCCGCCAGGCGGCGTCCGCGTCGACGTAGTTGTTGTAGGACATCTCCTTGCCGTGCAGCTGCTCGGCCTGGGCCAGCCCGGCGGGGCTGCCCGGGTCGGCGTAGACGGCGGCGCCCTGGTGCGGGTTCTCGCCGTAGCGCAGCGTCGCCTGCCGGCGCAGGGCCAGCCCGGCGAAGTGCGGCCAGCCGTCCTCGGCCGGGGCGGCGGTGCCGGCGAACCAGTCGGCGACCGCCACGTCGTACTCGGCGATGTCGGCGAACGCGCGGGCCGCCAGCGCCCGGCGCTGGGCCAGCGTGAAACCGCCCTCGGCCAGCGCGGCGACCAGCGCCGGGTACGCGGCCGGGTCGGTCACCACGGCGACCGAGGCGTGGTTCTTGGCGGCGGCCCGGACCATCGCCGGCCCGCCGATGTCGATCTGCTCGACGCACTCGTCCGGGGACGCGCCGGAGGCGACGGTGGCCTGGAACGGGTAGAGGTTGGAGACCAGGACGTCGATGCCGGCGATGCCGTGCCCGTCGAGCTGGGCGGCGTGCGACTCCTTGCGCAGGTCGGCCAGGAGCCCGCCGTGGATCTTGGGATGCAGGGTCTTGACCCGGCCGTCGAGGATCTCGGGGAAGCCGGTCACCTGCTCGACCGGGGTCACCGGCACGCCCGCGCCGGAGATCGTCGACGCGGTGGAGCCGGTCGAGACGATCTCCACCCCGGCCTCGTGCAACGCACGGGCCAGCTCGACCAGACCACTCTTGTCGTAGACGCTGACCAGCGCCCGCCTGATCGGGCGACGGGAGTCCTGCGGGGCACTCACGGAACGGTGACCTTTCTTCCGGTGATCGTCCAACCTGCACGAACCAGCCGACCGACCTGCTCGACGAGCTGGCGGCGTTCGGCTTCCTTGATGCGCTCGGTGAGCGTCTCCTCGTCGTCGTCGTCGAGGACCGGCACGGCGACCTGCGCGACGATCGGGCCGGTGTCCATCCCGGCGTCGACGAAGAAGAGGGTGGCCCCGGTGATCTTGACGCCGTAGGCCAGCGCGTCCCGGGGCCCGTGGATGCCGGGGAACGCCGGCAACAGGGTGTTGTGCGTGTTCAGGTAGCGGTCACCGAAGGCCGCCAGGAACTCCGGCCCGACCAGCTTGAGGAAACCCGCCGAGATCACCAGGTCGGGCCGGTGCCCGGCGACGTGCGCGGTGAGGGCCTCGTCCCAGTCGGCGCGGGTCGGGTGGTCCTTCACCCGCTCCACGAAGGTCGGCACCCCGGCGGCGGCCGCCCGGTCCAGGCCGGCGATGCCGTCCCGGTCGGCACCGACGGCCACCACCCGGGCCCCGTAGCCGGGGTCGGCGGCGGCGTCCAGCAGCGCCTGGAGGTTGCTGCCGGAGCCGGAGACGAGGACGACGAGGCGGGCGACGGACGCGGGCTCGGTCACCGGGCCACCCTAGCGGTCAGGTCGGAACGCCCATCTGCCGGGCAGCGACGTTTCGGGTGATCACGCATGTCGTCCCGACACGATACGCTGCCGGTCGCCCGGTGGCCGGATCACCTCCGACCGCCGCACTCTTGCCAATGATCAGGTACGGACGCCGTACCGACGTGAACGAGGAGTTCCACGATGCAGCCCGGCTACCCCAACCCGCAGCAGCCGATCAACAACAACATGACCGCGTCGATCGTGGCCATCTTCTTCTTCTGGCCGCTGGCGATCCCCGCCATCATCAACGCCTCGAAGGTCAACCCCGCTCTCCAGCAGGGCGACTACGCGGGCGCCGAGGCCGCCGCCCGGGAATCCAAGAAGTGGTCGAAGCTGGCCTTCATCATCGGTGGGGTCTGGCTCGTCATCGTGCTGCTCTGCTGCCTCTTCGGTGGTGTGATGGGCGCAATCGACGGCAGCACCAGCACGAGCAGCTACTGACGGACCACGACTGAGGAGCACCCGCCATGCAGCCCGGAAACCCCGGCCAGGACCCGTACGGCCAGCAGCCCCCGCACGACCCGTACGGGCAGCAGCCTGCCCCGGGCCAGCCGCAGGACCCGTACGCCGCGCCGCAGGCGCCGTACGGGCAGCAGCCACCGGCACCGTACGGGCAGCAGCCACCGGCGCCGTACGGGCAGCAGCCGCACGACCCGTACGGCCCCCAGCCCACGTCGGGCCAGCCGTACGGCCAACCCGACCCGTACGGCCAGCCCGTCGGAAAGGACCCGTACGGGGCGCAACCGTACGGGGCGGCCTCGTACCCGGGGGCCGGCTACCCGGCGCCCCAGGGGCAGCAGAACACCCTCGGCCTGGTGTCGTTGATCCTCGGCATCGCCTCGATCCCGCTGGTCTGCTGCGCCTTCCTGGGCATCCCCGTCGGCATCGGCGCGGTGGTCACCGGCTGGCTGGGCATGCAGAAGGCGAACCAGGGTCTGGCCGGCAACGGCGGTCAGGCCAAGGCCGGCCTGATCTGCGGCGCGGTCGCGGTCGGACTGGGCCTCCTGCTGGTGCTCCTCAACATCGTCGGCTCCTTCACGCTGCCCACCTCGCCCTGACCGGGCGCGACATCGAGGGGCGTCCCGGCACCGTCCGGGGCGCCCCTCGCCGTGTCCGCGTTGCGGGACCACCGTAGGGCGGTGCGCCGCGGGTCGGTGCGCTCCGGGTCGGTCCGTCCCGGGGCGTCGCACCGGGGCCGCTCCCACGCCGTGGACCACCGGACGCGACGGCCGGTCGGCCGCGTGGGGCCGACGGACGTGGTCGCCGGCCGGCTCGATGGACCACCGGACGCGGCGGCCGGTCGGCGCGATGGGCATGGGGCCGACGGACGCGGTCGCCGGTCGGCGCGATGGGCATGGGGCCGAGGGACGCGGCGGCCGGTCGGCTCAGTCGGGCACCGGACGCGGCGGCCGGTCCCCGGTCGGGTGGCGTCGGTCCCCGGTCGGGGAGAGCCTGTCCCCGGTCGCGCCGGGACGGTCGTGGGACGGTCGGGGGCGGCCGACGGGTGGCCGCGACCGGGCGGGTGGGCGGGGAGCGGGCGACGGACGGTCGAGGGTCTTGGCGGCGGCGGCCCCGAGCAGGGCACCGACCGTGACCACCGCGGTCGCCACCGCCGCCACCTGCCAGGGCACCGGGCCAATGTCGGCCAGCCGGCCGCCGCCGAGCGGGCCGCCGGAGGCCGCCGAGGCCAGCCCGAGGACCAGGCCGACCACCGGGCCGGCGAGCGCCGCCGGGCCGAGCAGCGCCGCCCAGCCCGCCGTGGGGCGGTCCTCGGCGTCCGGGCGGAGCAACCGGCGACCGAGCAGCCAGCCCGCCGCCATGCCGGCCAGCACCGGTACCGCCAGCAGCGCCGCCCCGATCCCGTCGACCGGGCCGCTGGGCAGCCCGGCGAGCAGCGGTACGGCCGGCAACGACCCGACGGAGACCTCGCTGAGCCGCACCGCCGTGTCGGTGCCGACGGCGAACCCGGGACCGAGCAGGTAGGCGGTCGACCAGACGGCGGCGTTCGGCACGTAGGCCAGGCTGACCAGGGTGATCCCGGCCTGGCCGGCGACCCCGGTCCGGTAGGCCCCGATCAGGTCGGCGGCGTCTCCCCCGGCGCTCACCACCGCCAGCCCGGCCGCCCCGGCACCGGCCCCGAGCAGCAGCAGAGCCGTGACCAGGCCGGTACGGACGCCCTCGCGCAGCGGCGTGGGGGCGCGGGCCGCGGTCAGGGCGGCCACCCCGGTGGTGCGGGCCGCCCCGAGCAGGGCGGCCAGGGTGCCGAAGATCAGCAGGGTCGACCCGGCCCGCACCGGGGACACCCGTAGGCCGGCATCGTCGACCAACAGCGCGGCCAGCACGCCGAGCAGGGCGTACCCGGTGCCGACGGCGACCGCGACGGCGGCCGCCTGCCGGAGGGACCGGCCGCCGCGGGCACCCACCGCCCGGCTGGCGTGCACCCCGGCCCGGGACAGCCGCCAGAACGCGAACCCGGCGAGCGTCAACGGGACGAGACCGAGCGGGCCGGCGGTCGTCTGCAACGGCACCCCGTGGCCGAGCAGCCATCCGGCCAGCCCGGCGCGCAGGGCCCCCGGCACCGAGCCGGCGTCCTCGCTGAGCTGGGCTGATCCCAGCACCAACGCCACCGGCAGGTACGAGGTGACGGCGGCTCCGGCGGCGGCCACCCCGGCGGCGACCGGCAGCGGTGCCCGGGAACGTCCGGACCGCTCCGGCGTACGGGCGGTGGACACCCGGGGCGGCCCGCCGGCACGACCGGGCGGCCGCCCACCGGCACGGACCCCGGCGGGACGGCGTGGCTGATCAGGGGTGGTCGAGGACATCGGGTCTACTCTGGCACGTCGGACCGGTGGCGGCTGCCCGTCCGGGCCGCCCGGACCCGGCGAGTTCCGTGATCCACCGCCCCCGGCCGCCGATCCGGTCTAGCCTCGGCGCAGGGACTCGACCGAAGTCGGGGCACCGATCGCCCGGAGGAAGCCGTGAACGCCTCGTACCCACCACCACCGGCTGCGGCCGGGCGGGACCGCACCACCCTCTGGGGGGTGCTCGGCATCGTCCTCGGCCTGGTCTGCTGCGGCATCCTGGGCATCATCTTCGGCTATCTGTCGATCCGGGACGCCAAGCGGTACGGCCAGTCGCCGGTCCTCGGCTACCTGGCCATCGCGTTCGGCGTCATCAACATCATCGGTACGGCGATCTGGCGGGCCAGCGGGACGTACCCGCTCTGGAACGACTGAGGGCCGACCGTCGCCGGTCGGCCCCCTCGGTGCTGCGCCCGACCCCGGCCGGGCGGACGGCCCGGTCACCGTCGGGCCGCCCGGCCGGTCGGGGTGGCCGGTCCGGCCGGGCGGTGTGGTCGGCGGCTCAGCGGCCCGACATCAGCTCCCGCATCAGCTTGGCGGTCTCGGTCGGGGTCTTGCCGACCTTGACGCCGACCGCCTCCAGCGCCTGCTGCTTGGCCTCGGCGGTGCCCGCCGAGCCGGAGATGATCGCGCCCGCGTGCCCCATGGTCTTGCCGGGGGGCGCGGTGAAGCCGGCGATGTAGCCGACCACCGGCTTGGTGACGTTGTCCTTGATGAAGTCGGCGGCCCGCTCCTCGGCGTCGCCGCCGATCTCGCCGATCATCACGATCGCGTCGGTGTCCGGGTCGGCCTCGAACGCGGCGAGGGCGTCGATGTGGGTGGTCCCGATGATCGGGTCACCGCCGATGCCGACGCAGGTGGAGAAGCCGATGTCGCGCAGCTCGTACATCATCTGGTAGGTCAGCGTGCCACTCTTGCTGACCAGGCCGATCCGGCCGGAGCCGGTGATGTCGGCCGGGATGATGCCCGCGTTGGCGGCGCCCGGCGAGGCGATGCCGGGGCAGTTCGGCCCGATGATCCGGGTCTGCTCGCCCTTGGCCACGTTGTACGCCCAGAACGAGGCGGTGTCGTGCACCGGCACGCCCTCGGTGATCACCACGGCGAGCGGGATCCCGGCGTCGATCGCCTCGACCACCGCCCCCTTGGTGAACTGCGGCGGTACGAAGATCACCGTGACGTCCGCCCCGGTCTCCCGCATCGCGTCCGCCACGGAGGCGAACACCGGCAGCTCGGTGCCGTCGAAGTCGACGGTGGTGCCGGCCTTGCGCGGGTTCACCCCGCCGACGACCGAGGTGCCGGCGGCGAGCATCCGCCGGGTGTGCTTGGAACCCTCGGATCCGGTCATCCCCTGCACGATGACCTTGGACTCCTTGGTCAGCCAGATCGCCATCGTCAGACCCCCGCAGCTGCCAGCTCGGCGGCCCGCTCGGCCGCGCCGTCCATGGTGTCGACCCGCTGCACGAGCGGGTTCTCGGCGCCGTCGAGGATCGCCCGACCGGCCTCCGCGTTGTTGCCGTCGAGCCGGACCACGAGCGGCTTGGTGACCTTCTCGCCGCGCTCCTCCAGCAGGGCCAGCGCCTGGATGATGCCGTTGGCGACCTCGTCACAGGCGGTGATGCCGCCGAAGACGTTGACGAAGACACTGCGCACCGACGGGTCGGAGAGCACGATCTCCAGGCCGTTGGCCATCACCGCGGCGCTCGCGCCACCACCGATGTCGAGGAAGTTGGCCGGCTTGACGTTCCCGTGCCGCTCGCCCGCGTAGGCCACCACGTCGAGGGTGGACATGACCAGGCCCGCGCCGTTGCCGATGATGCCGACCTCGCCGTCGAGCTTGACGTAGTTGAGGTCCTTCTCCTTGGCGGCCTGCTCCAGCGGGTCCACCGCGGCCTGGTCGACCAGGGCCTCGTGGTCGGGGTGCCGGAAGCCGGCGTTCTCGTCCAGCGTGACCTTGGCGTCGAGCAGCAGCAGCGTGCCGTCGCCCGTCGTGGCCAGCGGGTTCACCTCGACCAGGGTGGCGTCCTCGGCGACGAAGGCCTTCCACAGCCCCACCGCGACCGCCACCACCTGGTCGGCGACCTCGGCCGGGAAACCGGCCGCGTCGACGATCTCCCGGGCCTTCGCCTCGTCGACGCCCTCGACCGCGTCGATCGGGGCCTTGACGACCTTGTCGGGGGTCTCGGCGGCGACCTGCTCGATGTCCATGCCGCCGGCCACGCTGGCGATGCAGAGGAAGGTGCGGTTCGCCCGGTCGAGCAGATAGGAGAAGTAGTACTCCTCGGCCACGTCCGCGGTCACCGTGATCATGACCTTGTGGACGGTGTGGCCCTTGATGTCCATGCCGAGGATGTCGGTGGCCCTGGCCACCGTCTCGTCGGCGCCCTCGGCCAGCTTGACGCCGCCGGCCTTGCCTCGGCCACCGACCTTCACCTGCGCCTTGACGACCACCCGACCGCCGAGGCGTTCGGCGATCGCGCGGGCCTCCTCCGGGGTCGTGGCGACGCCGCCGGCGAGCACGGGTAAGCCGTGCCGCTCGAACAGGTCCCGCCCCTGGTACTCGTACAGGTCCACGATTGCGCGTCCCGTCCCGTCTCCGCGGCGCGCCGTCGCGCCGCCGCCAGCGTTGAGAAACTCCGTTGACGCCTGTCATCAGTTGAAACAGGCCATTGGCCGCAGCCTAGCGAGGTGGGCACCGGCGGCAACCGAGCGGGTGCGCGGTGTGCGGTAATGCACAGCGCGCCGTGGGCGACTCGCCGACGGCACAGAATCGTCCACAGGTTGTCCCGCGTGACGCGTAACCCCACCGTACGGGCGTCGTTGAGTCTGATGTCGGAGCGCTGGTCAGCGCGAAGACGGGAGCGGCCGATGCCCTGTCGGTCGAGGGGTGGCGGCGGGGCATCGTGCATAGAAGGGCCGGGCGTGTGAGGGGTGCGTCCGGCCCTTCACCCTGCCCGGAATCGTCAGCCGACCGGCTGCGCCACGTTGGCGCGGACCCACTCGACGATCGCCTGGGTGGTGGCACCCGGCGTGAAGATCTTCGCGACGCCGAGTTCCGTCAGCTCGGGGATGTCGGCGTCGGGGATGATGCCGCCGCCGAAGACGACGATGTCCCGCGCGTCCCGCTCGGCGAGCAGCTCCAGCACCCGGCGGAAGAGCGTCATGTGCGCGCCGGAGAGCACGGAGAGACCGACCGCGTCGGCGTCCTCCTGGATCGCGGTCTCCACGATCTGCTCCGGCGTCTGGTGCAGCCCGGTGTAGATGACCTCCATGCCGGCGTCGCGCAGCGCCCGCGCCACCACCTTGGCACCCCGGTCATGGCCGTCGAGGCCCGGCTTCGCGACGACCACCCGAATGCGAGAGCTCATCAGGCGCACACCTTTCCCCGCTTCGCGGCTACCAGCTGAACGAACGGTAACCCACCTCGCAGGGGTACAGAAGCCGGGACGGACGCCTACCGTCCCAGCGCGGCTACCGGAAGCCGGACGCCTCCGCCGAACGGTCACAGTGCGCGACGAACGGGCAGGAACAGGGACGGCCGTCCGGCGCTACGGGCTATGACAATGCACCACGGAACCGGACATTTAGCGTGGACGCTCCGGCGCTGCCGCTTGTGACCGAAGCGGCGGAGGGCTAACGTGTCCACGGTTGTCATCAGGTCCACGGACGGGTGATGACGCGACCGACGTCCGTTCGATCGGCAACACCGAACGGTCGGAGGTCGCATCGGATCCCCGACAACGGAGGGTGTGCGTGCGCCAGCGCCTGTCGTCTGAGCCCGATAGATATCGCGGCCGTCGCCGTGTACCCACCCCGCCACGGAGCCGCTACGCGGCGGTCGTCACCAGCGCGTTCGTCGGTGCCGGCATCGTCGCGCTCGGTGCGGGGGCGATGCCGGACGCCAAGAGCGTCAGCCCGTCGGTGCTCGACGAGCTCCGCCAGGCCTCGATCACCAGCCAGGACGCGGCCGCGCGGGCCGACGCCGCCGAGCGGGCCACCCGGAGCGACGCCCGGGGTGCCGAGGCCGGCACCAACGCGCAGGACCCGTGGCTGCTCCCCATGCAGGGCTACGACTTCAACTCCCCGTACGGCGTCCGGTGGGGCAGGCTGCACACCGGCATCGACCTGGTCGCCCCGGAGGGCACCCCGTACGTGGCCATCCACTCGGGCACGGTCACCAAGGCCGGCTGGTTCGGCGGCTACGGCAACGCGGTGATCGTGCAGCACGCCGACGGCAGCGAGGCCATCTACGGGCACTCCTCGGCGGTGAGCGTGCGCGAGGGCCAGCAGGTCAAGGCGGGTGACCAGCTCGGTCTGGTCGGCAACACCGGTCACTCGTACGGTGCCCACCTGCACCTGGAGGTCCATGTCAAGGGCCAGCCCCTCGACCCGGTGCCGTGGCTCCAGGAGCGCGGAGTGGACATCAAGCTGCAAGTCGAGGCGTACTACACCGAGGCCGCCGCTTCCTGATCACCAGCAACGCCCGTCGACCGCCCGGATCCACCGATCCGGGCGGTTCTTCGTGTGGCCAAGTATCCTGCGTCACACCTGGCGAGGTGACCCGGGACACGGTGGTCCCGGATCCGGTAACTGGGCAGACGACACCCCGGCGGGACATAGCCCGGCAGCGTGCCACCCGCCGCGGGCACCCCACCGGCACCCGTGCCGCCCCCGGCCCGGTTCGACACCCAGGATGGTTCCGGTCCGAACCCCTGAGTGTGAAGGTCCACCGTGCAGGAAGACAGCCACCGCCGGGACGACAGCACGCCCCGCAGCGACAGCACCACCCCCGTCACCCCGAACCACGGCACCGCCCCCGTCACCCCGGGCGACGGCACCGCCCGGGTCACCCCGTCGGCCGGGACCACCGCCGCCGTGGTCCGGCACCGGCGGCGACCACCCGCCGGACGGGTCCTCGCCGCCGGCGCGGTCGCACTGATCGGCCTCGGGCTGGCCGGTGTCGCCACGGTCATCCTCGACCGGGACGACGCCCCCGAGCCGGCGACGGTCGCCCTCGACGCCCGGGACCGCGCGGAGGCCGACTCCCGCGCCGACCGGTCCGCCCGGGAGTCGACCGCCCCGGCCAGCCCGACCGCCGTGCCGGTCCCCGCCACCGTCAGCCCGACCCCGGCGGCCACCCCGACGAAGGCCGCCACGAAGCCCCGGGCGGCGACGCAGCGGCCCCGGGCCGCCGTCCCGAGGGCGACCACCCCGAAGCCGAAGCCGTCGTGGGTGATCCCGATGGCCGGCGCCCAGATCACCTCCTGCTACGGGCAACGGGGCGGCGTGCTGCACGCCGGCATCGACTTCGCCCTGCCGGCCGGCACGCCGATCCACGCCGCTGCGGCGGGCACCGTGGTCAAGGCCGGTGACGCGGGGGACGGCTACGGCATCTCGGTCTTCCTCGACCACGGCAACGGCTACCTGACCCACTACGCCCACCAGGGCAGCCTGAAGGTCGCCGTCGGCGACCGGGTCGGCGTCGGCCAGGTGATCGGCTACGAGGGCTCCACCGGCGACTCCACCGGCCCCCACCTGCACTTCGAGGTGCACCAGGGGCAGATGTGGAACCAGATCGACCCGGCACCGTTCCTGCGCGCCCGCGGCATCGACGTGGCCTGCTGAGCCGAACCGTCGGCGGACCGGTCGAGCTGAACCGTCGCGGCCCCGCCCCCGGTCGGGGGCGGGGCCGCGGCCCGATCAGAGTTTGTCGAGCGGAGCGTGCCGCAGCACCAGCCACATGGTCTGGTCACCGAAGTCGATCTGCGCCCGGGCGCCCGGTCCGTGCCCCTCCACCGCGAGCACCCGGCCCAGCCCGTAGCGCTGGTGGTTGACCCGGTCACCGGCCGACACCTTCGGCCCCTGCGGCAGCTCACTGGCGGTGGCCAGCCGGCTGGCGTCCACCCCCAGTCGCTTCGCCAGTTCGGCGGCTCTCGGCGTACCCCCGGTGAAACCGCCGCGCCCGCCGGGCGCGCGGTCCGCACGGCCGCCGACGCCACCGCCCCCACCGGCCCACGAGGTGTACGTGCCCTCGGTGCGCTCCCAGCGGACCAGCTCCGGCGGCAACTCCTCCAGGAACCGGGACGGTGGGTTGTAGGACGGCTGCCCCCAGGCCGACCGGGTCACCGCGCGGGAGAGGTAGAGCCGCTGCCGGGCCCGGGTGATCCCCACGTACGCCAGCCGGCGCTCCTCCTCCAGCTCCCGGGTGTCGCCCAGCGAACGCAGGTGCGGGAAGACACCGTCCTCCAGGCCGGTCAGGAAGACCACCGGGAACTCCAGCCCCTTGGCGGTGTGCAGGGTCATCAGGGTGACCACACCCTGATGGGGCGCGACGTCGTCTGCCTCGGCGCCGTCAGGCGACGATCCTGGTTGGACAGGGATCTGGTCGGCGTCGGCGACCAGCGCCACCTGCTCCAGGAAGCCGGCCAGGGTGGCCCGCTCGTCCTCGCCACCCAGCGCCTCGATCCGCTCGGTGTACTCCCGGGCGACGCTGACCAGTTCCTGGAGGTTGTCGACCCGGCCGGCGTCCTGCGGGTCGAGGCTCTCCTCCAGCTCGGTCAGGTAGCCCGAACGGGTCAGCAGCGCCTCCAGCACCTCCTCCGGGGTGCCCTCCTCGGCCAGTTCGCGGGCGCCGTCGAGCAGCGCGACGAACTCGCCGATGGAGTTGGCGGCCCGGGTCGAGATGCCCGGTGCCTCCCGTGCCCGGCGCAGCGCCGCGCCGAAGGAGATCCGGTCCCGGCCGGCTAGTGCCTCGACGCACGCCTCGGCCCGGTCACCGATGCCCCGGCGGGGGGTGTTCAGCACCCGGCGGAGGCTGACCGTGTCGTCCTCGTTGACCACCGCGCGCAGGTAGGCCAGCGCGTCCCGGACCTCCTTGCGCTCGTAGAAGCGCACCCCGCCGACCACCTTGTAGGGCAGGCCGACCCGGATGAACACCTCCTCGAAGACCCGGGACTGGGCGTTGGTGCGGTAGAAGACGGCCACGTCACCGGGGCGGGTCTCCCCCGCGTCGACCAGCCGGTCGACCTCCCGGCCCACCCAGTCGGCCTCGGCGTGCTCGGTGTCGGCGACGTAGCCGACGATCTGCTCGCCCGCCCCGGCGTCGCTCCACAGCCGCTTCGGCTTGCGGGAGGTGTTCCGGTCGATCACGGCGTTGGCCGCGTTGAGGATGGTCTGGGTGGAGCGGTAGTTCTGCTCCAGCAGGATCGTCCGGGCGTCGGTGAAGTCCCGCTCGAACTCCAGGATGTTGCGGATCGTCGCACCCCGGAACGCGTAGATCGACTGGTCCGCGTCACCGACCACGCACAGCTCGGCCGGCGCGATCCCCTCGGTGCCGGCGACCAGCTCCTTGATCAGGGTGTACTGCGCATGGTTGGTGTCCTGGTACTCGTCGACCAGGACGTGCCGGAACCGGCGGCGGTAGCTCTCCGCGACGTGCGGGTGCGACTGGAGCAGGTGCACCGTCGTCATGATCAGGTCGTCGAAGTCCAGCGCGTGCGACTCGCGCAGCCGCCGCTGGTAGAGCGTGTACGCCTCGGCCAGCGCCCGCTCGTTGGGCCCCTTGGCCCGGCCGGCGAACTCCTCCGGATCGACCAGCTCGTTCTTCAGGTTGGACACCTGGGCGGCCAGCCCCCGGGCCGGGTAGCGCTTCGGGTCGAGATCCAGCTCCCTGGTGACCAGTTGCATCAACCGGCGGGAGTCGTCGGCGTCGTAGATGGAGAAGGTCGACTTGAGGCCGGCGTGCTCGTGCTCGGCCCGCAGGATGCGGACGCAGGCGGAATGGAACGTCGACACCCACATCAGCCGGGCGCGCGGACCGACCAGATGGGCCACCCGCTCCTTCATCTCACCCGCGGCCTTGTTGGTGAAGGTGATCGCGATGATCTCGCCGGGATGGACGTCCCGCGCGGCGAGCAGGTAGGCGATCCGGTGGGTGAGCACCCGGGTCTTGCCGGAGCCGGCCCCGGCCACGATCAGCAGCGGCGTGCCGGCATGGGTGACCGCGTCCCGCTGCGGGCTGTTCAGGCCCTCCACCAGTTCCTGCGGGTCGAGACGGCGGGCCGGGCCGGGGCGGCGCGGTGGGACCGACGCGGGCTCGGGCTCGGCGGGGGACGCGGGGATGTCGAAGAGAGGATGCATCGCCCGGCGAGTCTATGCCGTGGGCCGGACACTTCCCGCCGCGCACACCCGGAAGGCCGACCCGTCGCCGCCGCCGTCGCCGTCGCCGACCCGCCGCCGTCATCATTGCCGCCGCCGACCCGCCGCCGTCCCCCGGTCCGGCGACCGGCCCGGACTGAGACAAAGCTGTCACGGTGGTCCCACTGGCATCTTCGTCCCCGAGGCGCGACGATGACGCGGGAAATCCCCGCCTGCTCCCCCGAAGACGACTTGGGAGAACAACCATGAGTCAACCGCGCTCGCGCGGTCGGGCCGTGCTGCGTCACCTCGCCGCGCCGGCCCTCGCCCTGGCTGTCGTGGCCAGCCTGCCCAGCACCGGCCGCACCACCACGCCGCCGGCCGACGTCGCGTCCGGGGCCGGTCTCGCCCCGGTCGCCGTCTCGTACGCCACCACGACCGGTGGCGAGGTCAAGGGCCAGTTCCTCAGCTACAACGACTTCCACGGGGCGATCGACCCGCCCGGTGGCAGTGGCGCCACCGTCAACGGCACCCCGGCCGGCGGGGTGGAGTACCTCGCCACCTGGCTGAAGAAGCTGCGCGCCGAGGCGAAGGCCGAGGGTCGGGTCACCACCACCGTCGGCGCCGGCGACCTGATCGGGGCCTCCCCGCTGGTCAGCGCCGCCTTCCACGACGAGCCCACCATCGAGCTGATGGACCAGATCGGCCTGGACGTCAGCTCGGTCGGCAACCACGAGTTCGACGAGGGCGTCAAGGAGCTGCTCCGGATCAACAAGGGCGGCTGCCACCCGGTCGACGGCTGCCAGGACGGCGACGGCTTCGCCGGGGCGAAGTTCACCTACCTCGCCGCCAACACCATCAACAAGAAGACCAAGCTGCCGATCCTGCCCCCGATCGACGTGAAGTTCGTCGGCGGCGTGCCGGTCGGCTTCGTCGGGGTCACCCTGGAGGGCACCCCGGGCATCGTCAACCCGGCCGGCATCAAGGACGTCACCTTCGCCGACGAGGTGCAGACCGCCAACAAGTGGGGCGCCGTGCTCAAGCTCTTCGGGGTCAAGGCGATGGTCCTGCTGGTGCACGAGGGCGGCACCCAGTCCGCGCCGCCGACCACCCCGGGGGTCTCCGACTGCGCCAACTTCTCCGGCCCGATCGTCGACATCGTCAAGGGCCTGCGGCCGGAGTTCGGCGTGGTGGTCTCCGGGCACACCCACCGCTTCTACTCCTGCTCGCTGCCGAACTCCTCGGGCAAGCCGAGCGTGGTCACCAGCGCCGGCAACAACGGCCAGCTGGTCACCGACATCGACTACTCGCTGGACCGGCGTACCGGCCGGTTCACCGGCATCACCGCAAAGAACGTGGTCGTGGAGAACGGCGTGCGCAACGCCGACGGGACCTGGCAGCAGACCGGCGGGGTGTTCGCCAAGAACCCGGCCCTGGTCGACGCGGGCGCGAAGGCGCTGGCCGACAAGTACCGCACGGCGGTCGCCCCGATCGCCAACCGGGTGGTCGGGAAGATCAGTGCGGACATCGTCCGGGACGCCCGGCCCAACGGGGAGAGCCCGATGGGTGACGTGATCGCCGACGCCCAGCTGGCGTACACGAAGGGCGACGGGGCGCAGCTCGCGCTGATGAACCCCGGCGGCGTCCGGGCCTCCCTGGCGTACGGGGCGTCGGCCGGTGGCGAGGCGCCGGGTGAGGTGACCTACGGCGAGGCGTTCACCGTGCAGCCGTTCAACAACCTGGTGGTCACCCAGACGTTCACCGGCGCGCAGCTCAAGAACGTGCTGGAGCAGCAGTTCGTCGGCTTCAACGGGCAGACCGCCCAGCGCATCCTCCAGCCGTCGGCCGGGCTGACCTACTCGTACGACAGCACCGCCCCGGCGGGCTCCCGGGTCAGCGCGCTGGCCCTCAACGGCACCCCGGTCGATCCGGCGGGCAGCTACCGGGTCACCACGAACGACTTCCTCGCCAACGGTGGGGACGGGTTCTCCGAGCTGACCGGCGGCACCGGCCGGACCACGGCGCCCGGCTTCGACGTGGACGCCCTGGTGGCGTACCTGGCCGCCGGGGAACCGGTGGCCCCCACCGCGGCCGACCGCATCACCCGCCTCGGCTGACCGGACGGAAAAGGACCCCTCGCCGACGCGTGCGCGCGGTGCCGAGGGGTCCTTTTCCCACCGGTGGCCAGGGTGTGCTTGCGCGGACCGGCCACCGGTCGGCATACTCGACGGCGTGTGCGATCGGCGTTTCTACTTTTACTACGGCACCGGGAGTCCGGCTGCCGTGGGTCGCGCCTGATCGACAGGACCTACGAAAGCCCCGGGCTCGGAGAGCCCGGGGCTTTTTCGTCCCGGGATCCGAACACCGGGCCCGAGACCCGAGGGGTACGACGATGATGACTGACGTGGTGGAGTCCAGCGGTGTCCCCGCGCGGCACGACGACCCGGCTCCGGCCGACCCGATCGGCACCGGCCCGGTCGACGCCGACCCGATCGGCACCGGCCCGGTCGACGTCGGCCCGACGGATGCCGACCCGGTCGACGTCGCCGCCCGCACCGGTACCGGTGACACGGCGGCGGCCGAGCGGATCGTCGCGATCCGGCAACGGATCGACGAGATCGACCGTACGCTCATCGCGCTCTGGCAGGAGCGGGCGGCGCTCTCCCGGGAGGTCGGGGTGACCCGGATGGCCTCCGGGGGCACCCGGCTGGTGCTCTCCCGGGAACGGGAGATCCTGGAGCGCTTCCGCAGCGAGTTGGGGGCCGACGGCACCCAGCTCGCGCTGCTGCTGCTGCGGGCCGGGCGCGGACCGCTGTAGCCCCGCCGCCGCCGACCGGGGGCGGACCACGGTCGGCGGCGGTGCCGCCGACCGGCCCGGCCTGGACATGACGAACCGCCTGCCACCGTCGGGCTGACGGTGGCAGGCGGCCCGGGTGTCTCACGCCTCGTGGGTGGCGACGATCTCCCGCTTCTCGGCGAAGTGGCAGGCGCTCGGGTGGTCCGAGCCGGAGCGGATCTCCAGCAGCGGCTGCTGCTCGGCGCAGACCTCCTGCGCCTTCCAGCACCGGGTGCGGAACCGGCAGCCCGAGGGCGGGCTGATCGGGGACGGCACGTCACCGGTGAGCCGGATGATCGCCTTGTTGTCCCGCAGCGTCGGGTCCGGCACCGGCACCGCGGAGAGCAACGCCTGGGTGTACGGGTGCGTCGGCCGCTCGTAGATCTCGTCCTCGGTGCCGATCTCCACGATCTTGCCGAGGTACATCACCGCGACCCGGTCGGAGAGGTGCCGGACCACCGACAGGTCGTGGGCGATGAAGACGTAGGACAGGCCCAACTCGTTCTGGAGCTGCTCCAGCAGGTTCATCACCTGGGCCTGGATCGAGACGTCCAGGGCGGAGACCGGCTCGTCGCAGACGATCACCTCGGGGCGCAGGGCGAGCGCGCGGGCGATGCCGATGCGCTGCCGCTGGCCACCGGAGAACTGGTGCGGGTACCGGTGGATGTGCTCCGGGTTGAGGCCCACCAGGTCGAGCAGTTCCCGGACCTTGTCCCGGCGGCTGCCCTTCGGCGCCACCTCCGGGTGGATCTCGAACGGCTCCCCGATCAGGTCACCGACCGTCATCCGCGGGTTCAACGAGGTGTACGGGTCCTGCATCACCAGCTGGATCTGCCGGCGCAGCCGCCGCAGCGCGCCACCGGAGAGCTTGGAGATGTCCTGGCCCTTGTAGTAGACGCTGCCGCCGGTCGGCTTCTCCAGGTTCATCAGGACCCGGCTCAGCGTCGACTTGCCGCAGCCCGATTCACCGACCACGCCGAGCGTCTCGCCGGCCTTCAGCTCGAACGAGACGCCGTCGACCGCCTTGACCTGGCCGATGGTCTTCTTGAGCACGATGCCCCGGGTGACCGGGTAGTGCTTGACCAGGTCACGGACTTCGATGATGGGATCAGTCACGGTTCACCAGCTCCTCGGCGAAGTGGCAGGCGCTGGCCCGGCCGGGGCGGATCTGCAGCAGCGGCGGGAGCTTCTCCCGGCACACCGGCTGCGCCATCGGGCACCGCGGGTTGAACGGGCAGCCCGGCGGGATGTTCATCAGGTTCGGCGGCAGGCCCTTGATGGTGCGGAGCTGCTGGCCCTTCTCGTCGAGCCGGGGGATCGAGTTGAGCAGGCCACTGGTGTACGGGTGCGCCGGCTTGGCGTACAGGTCGTAGACGTCGGCTTCCTCGACGATCCGGCCGGCGTACATGACCGCGATCCGGTCCGCGACGTCGGCGACCACGCCGAGGTCGTGGGTGATCAGGACCATGCCCATCCGGCGCTCCCGCTGGAGCTCGCCGAGCAGGTCCATGATCTGGGCCTGCACGGTCACGTCCAGCGCGGTGGTCGGCTCGTCGGCGATCAGCACCTCCGGGTCCAGCGCCAGCGACATGGCGATCATCGCGCGCTGCCGCATACCGCCGGAGAACTGGTGCGGGAAGTTGCTGAACCGCCCCTTGGCATTCGGGATCTTGACCTGGTCGAGCATCTCGATCGCCCGCTTCTTGGCGTCCGAGCGGCTCATCCCGCGCCGTACCCGGAACTGCTCGGCGATCTGGAAACCGACGGTGAAGACCGGGTTCAACGCGGAGAGCGAGTCCTGGAAGATCATCGCGATGCCCTCGCCGCGGATACGGCGACGCTCCTCGGCGGACATGGTGAGCATGTCCTTGCCGTGGAAGCGGACCTGACCACCCGTGACGAAGCCGGGCGGCATGTCCAGGATGCCCATGACGGTCTGCGCGGTGACGCTCTTGCCGGAGCCGGACTCGCCGAGCACGGCGAGGGTCTCCCCCGCATCGACGTGGTACGTGACCCCGTTGATGACCTTGGCGACGCCGTCCCGGGTGCGGAACTCCACCCGCAGGTCGTCGACCTCGAGCAGCCGGCCCGAGGGGCGGCCGGATCCGTCGGCGCCCGGCGCGGACTGCTCGGAAACGAGAATCTCGGACAACTCAGTTCCCCTATCGGAGCTTCGGGTCGAGGGCCTCGCGGACGGCCTCACCGAGCATGACGAAGCTCAGCACGGCGGTGACGAGGAACGCGGCGGGGAAGAAGAGCAGGTAGGGCGCGACACGGATGTAGTTCTGCGCCTCACTGATCATGATGCCCCAGGACACCACCGGGCTCTTCAGGCCGACACCCAGGAAGGAGAGCGTCGCCTCGGCGCCGATGAAGGAGCCGACCATGATCGTCCCGTACACCAGCAGCGGAGCCAGACAGTTCGGCAGCAGGTGCTTGAGGATGATCCGGCCCGTCCCCGCACCCAGCGCGCGGGCCGCCATGATGTAGTCGGCCTCCTTGGTGGACAGCACCGAGGAGCGCATCAGCCGCATCACGACCGGCCAGCTCAGCAGCACCAGCGAGGCGATGACCAGGCCCATGATCTTCCACTTGCTGTTGCTCGTCCCGGACCCGTTGAACGTGGTCAGGATGACGATCGCGCCGAGCACGAACGGCAGGCCGAAGAAGACGTCGGCGATCCGGGAGAGCAGCGCGTCCACCCAGCCGCCGCGGTAGCCGGAGACGACCCCCATCAGGCCACCGAAGAGCAGCGTGCCGGCCACGGACAGCAGCGCCACCACGACGGAGGCGCGGGCGCCGTAGATGACCCGGGCGTAGACGTCGCGGCCCTGCACGTCGTAGCCGAACCAGGCCGTCGACGAGGGCTTGCCCAGGCTGTTGTCGAGGCTGCCGTTCACCGCGTCGCCGGAGCTGAACAGCGACGGGACGGCCGCCATCACGATGAACAACAGGATGAAGAAGGCCGAGATCCAGAACAGCGGCTTGCGGCGCAGGTCGCGCCAGGCGTCGCCGAGCAGACCGCGGGGCTTCTCCTTGCGGGCGCTCTCCGGCAGACCGGCGTCCGCGGGGGCGCCGATCTGGCCGGGCTGTTCGGCACGGGGGGTGCTGACGATCGAGGCGGTAGAGGGGTCACTCATAGCGGATCCTCGGGTCCAGGGCGGCGTAGAGCAGGTCGACCAGCAGGTTCATCAGCAGGTAGACCAGCACCAGCACCACCACGATGGAGACAACGGTAGCGCTCTCCTTGGTGACGATCGACCGGTAGACCTGCCGGCCGATCCCGTTGATGCCGAAGATGCCCTCGGTGACGATCGCACCGCCCATCAGCGCACCGAGGTCGGTGCCGAGCAGGGTGACCACCGGGATCAGCGAGTTGCGCAGCAGGTGCACCCCGACCACCCGGCGCATCGGCAGACCCTTGGCGATCGCGGTACGCACGTAGTCGGCCCGCCGGTTCTCGGCGATGCTCGTCCGCGCCACCCGGGCGATGTACGCCGTCGACGCGCTACCCAGCACGAAGCCGGGGATGATCAGTTCGGAGAGCCGCATCTCGCTGGAGACGGTCGGCTTGACGATGCCCCACTGCACGCCGAAGAGCCACTGGAGCACGAAGCCGACCACGAAGACCGGCAGTGCGATCAGGAACAGCGTGGAGACCAGCACCAGGTTGTCCAGGAAACCGTTGCGACGCAGACCGGTCAGCACACCGGCGGTGAGGCCGATGACCGCCTCGATGACCAGCGCGACCACGGCCAGCTTCATCGTGTTGGGGTACGCCGTCGCGATGATGTCGTTGATCGACTGGCCGCTGAACGTCTGCCCGAAGTCGCCCTTGAGGAGGTTCTGCATGTAGATCGCGTACTGGACGAACACGTTCTCGTCGAGGCTGTACTTCTCCGTCATGAAGTCGACGTAGGCCTGCGGACACTTCCGCTCACCGCACTTGCCCGCGAAAGGGTCGCCCGGCACGGCCCAGACGAGTGCGTAGATCATGAATGTGGTGCCGATGAACACCGGCACGAGTTGGAGCAGCCGTCTCAAGAGATAGCGGCCCATGGGGTGGTCCTCCAGACAGGGGGCGCGTCGGACGGCCGACACGGTGGCGACGACGTGCGAGGCGGGTGTGGTGACACCCTGCTCGCGGAACTGCCCCGAGCCGGGCCCGCCGGATGTGGCGGGCCCGACCCGGGGTCAGCGCGGATCGATCAGAGCTCGACCGAGGAGAGGTCCAGCTCACCGACGTTGTTCAGCTCCATCTTCTTGATCTTCTCCGAGTGGCCGGACTGCTGGCCGTAGAAGTAGATCGGGATGGTCGGGACGTCAGCGTCGACCTTCTTGAGAACCTCGGCGAACTGCTGGTGCGAGGCCTCCAGGCTCGGGGCGGCACTGGCGGCCTTGGCGCCGGCGTCGACCTCGGGGTTGCTGTAGAGGCCGTCGTTGGAGGAGCCACCCTTGACGAAGAGCGGGTTCACCCAGTTCTCGATGTCCGGGTAGTCCTGCTGCCAGGCAGCCCGGTACGGGCCCTTCATGCTGTGGGCGTTGATGTTCTGACGGAACACCGCGAAGGTGGGGACACCCTCGGCCCGCGCCTCGATACCCAGGTTGGTCTTGACCTGCTGGGCAACGGCCTCCATCCAGTCCTTGTGGCTGGAGTCGGCGTTGTAGTAGAAGACCATCTCGCCGGTGAAGCCACCGGCCTCGGTCAGCAGCTGCTTCGCCTGCGCGGCGTCGAACTTGCAGGAGGAGCAGTTACCGGCCGGGGCGCCCGGGGTGAGCGGGTTGGCCCAGCTGTCGGCCGGCTTGCGGGTGCCGAAGAAGATCTTGTCCGAGATGTCCTGCCGGTTGATGGCCAGGGAGACGGCACGACGCAGCTTCGGGTTCTCGAAGCGCTTGTCGTAGATCGGGAACGCGATGAACGCGGTCGTCGGGGTGACCGTGTTCAGCGCCCGCGGGCCGAGGTCGGCCTTGTACTTCTCGCCGGCCAGCGCCGAGGTGGGGATCGACTCCAGGAAGTCCAGGTTGCCCGAGAGCAGGTCCGCGTAGGCGGCGTTCTCGTCCTGGTACAGCTTGACGTTGACGTCCTTGACCTTGACCTTGTCGCGCAGGTTGTAGTCGTCGAACCGCGTCAGCTTGATCGAGACGTTGTCCTCCCAGGACACGAACTTCACCGGGCCGTTGGCGATCGGCTTCTTGCCGAACTCCTCGGGCTTCTGGGTGAAGAACACGTCCGGCAGCGGCATGAACGCGCTGTAGCCGAGCTTGGTCGGGAAGACCGCGGTCGGGGCGGACAGGGTGACCTCGAAGGTCTGGTCGTCGACGACCTTCAGGCCGGACATCTCCTTGGCGGCCGGCTCCGGGGCCTTCTTCGGGCCGTCCTCGTCCGGGTCCTCCGAGGTGACCTGGTCGTAGCCGGCGATGTCAGCGAAGAAGCTGCCGTTCGCCGCACCGTTCGGGGAGTAGGCGGCCCAGTTCCAGGCCTTGACGAAGCTCTCCGCCTTCACCTCGGTACCGTCGTGGAACTTGGTACCCTTCTTGATCTTGATGGTGAAGACCTTGGAGTCCTTGGTCTCGATGGACTCGGCCAGCGCGTTACGCGGGGCACCACCGTCGTTCGGGTACTCGACCAGGCCGGTCCACAGGTCGTCGATGATCTTGCCGCCACCGGTCTCGGTGGTGTTCGCCGGAACCAGCGGGTTCTCGGGCTGGACGCCGTGGATGGTGATCGCACCGTCGGCGGTCGCGCCGGAGTCGCTCTCACCGCCGCCCTCACTGCTGGAGCAACCGCTGGCGACCAGCGCGGCGGCCATGCCGGCCGCGATGACGCCGGTTGCCCGCTTCGAGACTCTCATTCCGAGGGGCCTCCTCTTTCTAACCAGTTCCGTCGTGGGTTTCACGCACGTATGGGGGGTGACGCCGCCGACGACCCCGTTGTCGCAGGTCACCGGTTTACCGCAGAGAAATCGGGACACCCCAGGGGGGCCGATCCGCCGGGCCACCCCACCTCTCACACGCGACGCCGCGCAGGACCGACGACCACGCGCGGGTACGGCAGCGTGGCAGGCGGGACGTGCGGGGCGCCTCGCTTCAAGGGTGAGGTGCTGCAACTGTGACACCAACCGGCCCGTGACGTGAAGGTGCCGTTATCAAGCCGTTAATCGGGTGCCGCGTTGCCGATACTTGAGAAAAGATCATGAGATGCCCTGGTCGTACCGCTCTGAGCAGGAAAGACAGCAAGTCAGCTCCGACAGGCCGCGGTCAGGGGACGAGCGGTGTGAGCTTTCCCGCGTCCCGGTTGGGGCGTCCCGACGTCCACCGAGCGTTGGCCGTTTTTGCCCATCCGGCTGATGCCGACGTGGCCGGGCGGAGACGGCTGTCGACCAGGCGGCCAGCACCCACCGGTTCCCCGTCCTCCCCCGCCCCGTCAGCCGGTACCGGACAGCGGGGACACCCCGGCACGTACCGGGCGGGGAACCCGGACACGGGTCGGCCCCGACACCACCGGGTGCCGGGGCCGACCCTACCGGTGCACGTCAGACGGTGAAGCGGACCTTGCGACGGCGGACCAGCAGCACCGCCACCGCGCCGAAGGCGAGCAGCGCCAGCCCGGCCAGGGCGGCCATCGCGATCGGCGAACCGGTCAACGGCAGCCCGCCTCCGTTGCTGGCCGGCGAGGTCGACGGGGCCGGACTCGCCGGCGACGAGGACTCCGCCGGGGCGGACGGCGACGGCGACTCCACCGGGGCCGACGGGGACGGCGACGGCGAGGGCGACCCGGACGGGGTGGCCGACGGCGACGGCGAGGCGGGGGCGGCGGCGAAGCTCGCCGCCGCGTCGGCGGTGACCGAGGTGCCGGTGCTCCCGCCCAGGATCAGCTTCTGCTTGGCGTTCTTGCCCCCGGAGAAGAGGAAGACCCGCCCGAAGGAGACCGAGTCCGGCGCGGAGACGGTCACCGTGACCCGGCCGGCGGCGGTGGCGGTCAGCCAGAACCGGCCACCGTTGGTGGTCGTGCCGACCGGACGACCGTCGGCGTCGACGGCCGTCCCACCGTCGACCTTCAGCGCGATCTCCCCGGACGGCCCGTGCACGGTGAACGGCCCGGCCCGCCCGCCGGTGGTCGCGGTGGCGGACGCCGGGTCCAGGCTCAGCTCGGCCTTCGGCTCCGGCTGGTCGGTGGCGTTGCGCACCAGGTAGTCGTGGACCCGCCGGATCACGTCGTACTCGGCGGCGGCGGTCAGCCCGCGCGTCCACTCACCCAGGGTGACGCCGTCGCTGAAGTGCCAGACGGCCGTCTGGGTGCCGAAGTAGAGCAGGGTGTCCCGCCGGGTGTCGGACAGCCCGGCGGGCAGGGTGGCCCCGGCGGCGGCGAGCAGCTTCGCCCGGTCGGCGTTGGGGTAACCGTGGGTGAGCACCCACTGCACCCGTCCGAGGTTCTTCACCTCCGACTCGCTCCAGGTGCCCTCGGCGTACCCGCCGTCGCGGGCCACCGGGGTGTGGAAGTCGATGCAGAAGACCGGCACCGTGCCGTCCTTCAGCTCCAGGGCCAGCGCCGAGGTCTTCTGCGCCCGGCCGTCCAGCTTCAGCGTGACGCTGGTGCCCGGCACCGCCCGCGCCACACCCTTCACCGTCGGCTCGGCAGCGGCCGGACCGGCTACGGCGAGCACCAGCGCGCCGCCGGTGACGAGCGCCGCGGCGAGACCCGCCCAGCGTCGTCCTCGTTCAACGAACATCAGTTCCGTGCACCTCTCCCCAGGGGTGGGCCGGCCCGCTCCCGGCGGGCCGGCGTGCGTCGCCGTCCCGCGGGGCCGTGGCACCCGCCCGCACGCGCGAAGGCGACGGGGCATTATGCGACACGAATTGATCTCTTGTCAGCCCTGGGGCGATGTTCCCGGAATGGGAGGTGTCAGACGAGTCGTCGGTCCGCCGCCCAGCGGGACAACTCGTACCGGTTGGACATCTGGAGCTTGCGCAGCACGTTCGACACGTGCGTCTCGACCGTCTTGATCGAGATGAACAGCTCCTTGGCGATCTCCTTGTAGGCGTACCCCCGGGCGAGCAGGCGCAGCACCTCGCGCTCACGGTTGGTGAGCTGGTCCAGCTCGGGGTCGGCGACCGGGGTGTCCGGCCGGGCCGCGAACGCGTCCAGCACGAAACCGGCCAACCGGGGGCTGAACACGGCGTCCCCGTCGGCGACCCGGCGGATCGCGTCGGTCAGCTCGTCCGGGGAGATGGTCTTGGTGACGTACCCCCGGGCACCCGCCCGGATCAGCCCGATGACGTCCTCGGCGGCGTCGGACACGCTCAGCGCCAGGAACTTCACCTGCGGGTGGCTGCGCCGCATGGCGTCCAGCACCGCCCGACCGCCGCCGTCGGGCATGTGCACGTCGAGCAGCACCACGTCCGGCCCGGTCACCGCGATCCGGGTGACCGCCTCGGCCACCGTGCTCGCCTCTCCCACCACCTCGACGTGCCGGCCCAACTCGGCCCGGACACCGGCCCGGAACATCGCGTGGTCGTCGACGAGGAAGACCCGCAACCGCTCCACCCGGGCCGGGGCGTCCGCGCCCGGTTCCATCGACTGCTCCGCCATCTCAGCTGTCCCCTTCCGCCGTGGATCCGGTTGCCGCGCCGGCGTTGGTGCTGGTGCCGGCGTTGGTGCTGGTGCCGCTGTTGGTGATGGGCAGCATCAACCGGACCTCCGTGCCCTCCCCGGGCTCGGAACGGATCTCCGCCCGGCCACCGTGCCGCTTCATCCGCCCGATGATCGACCCCCGGACCCCGTGCCGGTGATCCTCCACGGTAGCCGGGTCGAAGCCCTTCCCCCGGTCCCGGACGAAGACGCTCACCTGCTCCGGCTCCACCTCGGCATAGAGCGACACGGTCTGCACCCCGGCATGGCGGGCGGCGTTGACCAGCGCCTCCCGGGCCGCCGCCACCAGCGCGCCGACCCGCTCGTCGGTCTCCCGGTCACCCACCACCACCGCCTCGACGGTGATCGCGAAGGTGTCCTCCACCTCGGCGGCGGCCTGTTCCAGCGCCGCCGCGAACCGCTCGGTCGGTGAGGCGGTCGGCTTGTAGAGCCAGTTGCGCAACGACCGCTCCTGACCCCGGGCGAGTCGCTGCACCGTCTTGACGTCGCTGGCGTTGCGCTGGATCAGGGCGAGGGTGTGCAGCACCTGGTCGTGCACCATGGCGGCCAGTTCGGCACGCTCCTGCTCCCGGATGCGCCCCTCCCGCTCCGAACGGAGCTGGTTCCAGGTGCGCCACAGCAGCGGGGCGGCCACCACCCCGACACCGACCAGCCCGACCAGCGCGAAGATCACACCGTTGACCACCGCGTCGAGGTTCTGCACCGGGGAGTAGACCGCGGCGACGCCGATGATGCCGACGGCGACCAGCACCGCACCGCCGGCGAAGCGGAGCAGGAAGGCCCGTCGGTCGCTCTCCTCCACCACCGCCCCGAGCCACGGCACCGGCATCGACCCGCTCCACTGCCGGCGACGCTCCGGCGCGGACTGGTGCCAGATCACCCCGGCCCCGACCGCGATGATCGCCACCAGCCAGCCGGCGGTGCCCGCCGCGCCGACCGAGTCGAAGACCAGCACCTGGACCAGCAGCACACCGAGGCCGATCGCCACGAACGGCAGGAGCTGCCCGGGATCGCGCCGGGGCGGGGAGGCGGTGTCCCCGGGCCGCAGCGGCACCACCGCCCAGAACGCCGCGTACAGCAGCAGGCCCAGCCCGCTGAGCCCGAGCAGCACCATGAACGCGACGCGGACCCGCAGCACCGAGATGCCGAGGTGGTCGGCGATGCCGGCGGCCACACCGGCGGCCAGCCGGTGCTCGGGCGCCCGGTACAGACGCGGTGGCGGGGTCACGACGCTGATCAGAGGCTCCCTGGTCACGGTGGGTGGCGGACGGACACCGTGCGGTGCGGTGCCGCTCCGATCGTCACACGTGGGGGACGGCACCGGCCACGGGGACGCCCCGGACATCCGCCCGCCGGGATCTCAGGGTGGGGTCAGGGTCGGTTCCGGAGGCAACTCGGCCCGGGGACGCCGCAGGATCGAGGCATGACCGAGGACCCTGCCCCGCCGCCGTACCCTCCGGTGGCCGCACCGGGTGGCACGCCACCGCCCGGCTCCGCCGCCGGGCCACCGCCGACGGCGCCCACGCCGCCCACGGGGGGCGACGACGCGCCGAGACCGCCCGGAGGCTATCCCCCACCGTCCGGCGGTGCCGGCTTCACCTCGCGGTACGGCCTGGTCCGGCCCCGTGACGGCCGCTACCTCGCCGGGGTCTGTGCGGCGATCGGCCGGGCCACCAACACCGACCCGGTGCTGTGGCGCGTGCTGCTCGCCGTGCTCGGGTTCTTCGGCGGGGTCGGCATCCTGGTCTACGTGGCCGCCTGGCTGATCATCCCGGGTGAGGGCGACAGCGCCTCGCCGCTGGAGTCGATGCTCGGCCGGGGCCGGTCGAGCATGTCCCCGATCACCGTGATCGTTTTGACCATCCTGGTCGCGGTCAGCTTCGGGTACATCGTCACCGACGCGTTCCGGGCGGTGCTGCTGGGCGCGGCCATCCTCATCGGCGGGGCACTGCTGCTCAACCGGGAGAGCCGGGACGGTGTCCCGGCCGCCGGGCCGGGCGGGCCACCACCCGGGCCGGTCGCCCCCACCGGGCCGGTCCCCCCGGTCAGCTTCCCGGCACCCGCCCCGGCCACCCCGACGGCACCCACCGCACCGTTCCCGTCGCGTGCCGGGGCACCGGCGGTGTGGCCGGCGGCGCGTACCGGGAAGTCGGAGGGCTGGCCCGCGCAGGCCCGTACCGCCCCCCTGCCGGCCTGGCCGGCGGCCCCGCCGATGGAGATCACCGCCACCCGGGCGGACGCGCCGAACTGGCCGCCCCGCCCGCCCCGGCCCGGCGGCCCCACCGCCCCGCCGGTGGCGGTCCCCCCGTCCCCCGGCGCGGGCTACCGGCCGCCGTTCGCCCCGCACGGCCCGTACGCCAGCGCAGGCGCACCGGTGGCACCGCCCGCACCCCGGGTCAAGCCACCGAAGAAGCCGAAGGAACGGTCGGCGCTGGGTGCCGCGACCTTCTCGCTGATCTTCCTGGTCGTCGGCGTGGTCGCCATCCTGGACCTGCTCGACGTCTTCCCGATCGGCGCGGCCGGCTACTTCGCGGCGGTCCTCGCCACCATCGGGCTCGGCCTGCTGGTGGGCACCTGGTTCGGCCGGGCCCGTTGGCTGATCGCCCTCGGCCTGGTCGCCGCCGCCGCCCTCGGCGTCGCCACCGTCGCCGAGTCCTACGACCGGGTCCGGGGCGTCGACGGGGCGGTCACCTGGGCACCGACCAGCTACCAGGAACTCGCCGACCGCTACGAGAACAGTTTCGGCGACGCGACCCTGGACCTGCGCGCGGTGGACTTCGACAAGCAGGACACCGACCTCACCGTGGTGGTCAACTTCGGCGAGGCCCTCATCGTGGTGCCGCCGAACGTCGACGTCACCGCGGTGACCAACGTCAAGGCCGGGGAGGCCACCGTGTTCGGACGGCGTACCGCCGGCCTGGAGGGGCGGGCCCGGCAGCTCACCGACCTGGGTCAGGACGGGCCCGGCGGCGGCACGCTACGGCTCACCGTCCAGGTCAACGCGGGCAACCTGGAGGTGACCCGGTGAAGGCCCACCGCACCGATCTGGTCTCGTTCGTCTTCGGACTGATCTTCGTCGGGCTCGCCCTCTGGTGGCTGCTGGCCCAGATCCTCGGGTTGGCGCTGCCGGCGGTGGGCTGGTTCCTGGCCGGCGCCCTGGTGCTGATCGGGCTGCTCGGACTGGTCGGGGCGGTACGGTCCGCCCGCACCCCGGACCGGCGGGCCGAGACGACCGATACCCCGACGAGGCGGGACACCGCCGAACTGGACTTCGGCACCCGGGAGACGGCCGCACCCAGCCCCGACACCCGCGACACCGCCGAGCTGCACCTGGAGAGCCGGGAGACGGTCGGGTCGAACGACACCGTCCGCCTCAGCAACATAGGCGGGTCCGACGGCGGGGGCGGGCCGGCCGAGACCGCCAGACCGGGCGACGCTCGACTGCCGGTGGGCGACGCGGTGGCCCGGCCGGACACCGGTGTACCGGGCACCGGCCCGGGTGCGGCCCCGGACCGGCCGGGCCAGCCACCGCCGCCCCGCTGAGGGCACGGGCCGGCCGGACCAGCCACCCGTCCCGCTGAGGGCACGGGCCGGTGAGGGCCGCCCGCACCGGTGCGGGCGGCCTCCGCCGGCTCGTATGCTGGCCGGGGAGATCCCGCCTCCGCCCGGCCACGTGGCCGTCGGGTCCGCCGGTGGCGGTGCCGGGGCACCGGCCCGGGTGCACCCGTCCGGGGCACCCGAGGCGGTCCCGCCGCGACGTCCGTCCCTACCCCGTCAGGAGTCCGCCCGACATGACCCAGTCCCCCGCCGTGCGCCCCTCCGGTCCCACCGGTCCGGTCCGCATCGGCGAGCGTGCCGCCCGTACCCTCGTCGCCGAACTCGCCCGACGCAACGACCCGAAGGCCGCCCTGCTGGTGGGCGCGGCCCCCGGGGCCGCGGTCCTCGCCGCGGCGATCGACGCGCTGCTGCCGGGGGACACGCTGACCGTCGTGCCCGCCCCGGCCACCGACGCCGCCGCGCTGCGCGAGCACGTGACGGCCCAGGGCCGCTGGGTCGCCGACCGGGTACGGGTGGTCGACTCCCTCGCCGAGGCGGACGCCGCCGAGCTGGTCATCGCCGCCGAGCCGTTCACCGGCACCGGCGAGGAGACCCGCGACGCCGTCGACGGCCTCGCCAAGTACCTGACCGACGGCGCGGTACTGAGCGTGGCCGCACCGGTGTTCCGCACCGACGGGTCCGCCGCCGAGCTGGACCGGTACGGCGTGCTGCACGGGGTCCGCACCGACCTGGTGCTGCGCAACTCCCCGCCGGTCCGGGTACACCACCTGCGGTTCACCCCGGCCGGGGCCGCGTCGGCCGCCCGCCTCGCCCCGGCGTACCGGCCGTCGAGCGTTCCGCTGACCCGGGGGATGCACATCGACTCGAACGGGGTCGCGGCGGCCGGCATCGCGCTCGGTCTGGCGGCGGTCGCCCGGGTCGTCCGGCCGAAGTCGAAGCTGTGGCTGGTGCCGGCGCTCGCCGCCGCACCGGTGGCCGCCTTCTTCCGGGATCCGCAGCGGGACGTGCCGGAGGATCCGTCGGCGGTGGTGGCCGCCGCGGACGGCCGGGTGCTGTCGGTGCAGCGGCTGCACGACGAACGGTTCGGCGACGGTGAGTGGTTGCGGATCGCGGTCTTCCTGTCGGTGCTCGACGTGCACGTCAACCGCACGCCGGTGGCCGGCAAGGTGGTGGACTACTTCGTCGCCGACGGCGGCTTCGTCAACGCGATGAAGCCGGACGCCGAGCACAACGTCGCCGCCTACACGGTGCTGGACACCGCGCACGGCACCGTGGTGGTGGCGCAGCGGACCGGGCTGATCGCCCGACGGATCGTGCAGCGTGCGCCGGTGGGGGCGCTGCTGGCCCGGGGTGAGCGGTTCGGGCTGATCCGGTTCGGCTCCCGTACCGACGTCTACCTGCCGGCCGACGCCGCCGAGCCGCTGGTCGGCCCGGGCGACAAGGTGATCGGCGGGTCCTCGGTCATCGCCCGCTGGAGCTGAGCCGACACCGACGCGAACAGGGGCGCCGCGGATCGCGGCGCCCCTGTCGTGTGGCCGGGACGGTCAGGCGGTGCGGCGCTGGTGCAGCCAGAGCAGCGGCCCGCTGACCAGGTAGCCCACCACCACGAGGGCGAAGGTGAGCCGGACGTCGACCAGCGCGCCGACGGCCGGGGCCAGCCAGAGCCACGGCGGCAGCTTGACCAGCCGGGCCAGCTTGGCGTACGGGAAGCTGGAGACCATCGCGAAGGCCAGCAGCGCCACCCCGCCGATCTGCACGGTCGCCGGCAGCGGCAGCCCGATGGCCACGGTGAGCGCGAGCACCGCCGCCGCCATGGTGGTGGGCACGCCGCAGAAGAACCGGCCGTCCTTGGGCGAGACGTTGAACCGGGCGAGCCGGATCGCCGCGCAGGACGCCACGAGGGCCGCCGCGACCGCCGCGGCGGCGGTGGGGGCCGACCCGGCCAACGAGGCGTAGACCACCACCGGGGCGGCGAGGCCGAAGGAGCACATGTCGGCCAGCGAGTCCATCTGCGCGCCGAAGGGGCTGGACACGCCGAACTTCCGGGCCAGCGCACCGTCGAGACCGTCGAAGACGACGCAGGCGATCAGCAGCAGGGCCGCGATCCGGGCCTGGCCGTTCATGGCGACGAAGATGGCGTTGATGCCGAGCACCAGGCTGGCCAGGGTGCAGGCGTTGACCAGCGCGAACTTCATCCGGCGGGCGGGGGTACGCGCGCCGGGGAGCAGCGGGATGGCCATCGCCGGGGAGTCGTCGACCGCGGTGGCCGGGGCGAGCGCCGGGCTGACCGGCACGACCGCCTCGAGCTCGGCGCGGTCGAGGCCGATCCCCCGCCGGTCGAACCCGTAGCGGCGGCGCTGGCGGTCCACGCGGTGCTCGGGCAGGACCAGGTCGGTGCCGTTGAGCTGGTCACCGTCGCGACGCCCCACCCGCACCAGCAGGACCTGGCGGGCGAATGTGCTGCTGCGGCGCAACCGGCCCGCCCAGCGACGTCCTGCGGGGCGCGGACTGTCGGTCGTACGACGCCGGCGCCATGGGGCTCTCGGCACGATTTCCTCCATCACCGGATCGGCTGGCCGCCCGTGCGGGCGGGTGTCCGGCTGTCTCGTGCCGGACCGCTCTTGGCCCGGCAGCCGTTCAAGCGGAGTACACCATTGCACAGGGGCCTGGTGATTGGCGATAGCTGCCGGCGGTGTTCTATCTCCCTTAAACCGCGCGAACCGCCCTCTTATTCCCATCTCGGGCTTCATCACCTTTTTTGTTCGCCAACCGCAGGCCTGACTTTACCGGAGCACGTCCCGGCCGGCTCGTCGAGCGACCGTCACCCGACCGTCGACCCGGTTGCCAGAATGGCGACATCGGTCAGATCAAGGCCACTGAGCTGGGAAAATGCAAACCAGGCGGCGGCCGCTGTCGATCCACCCGGTTGTTCGGTGACCACCGGCTCACCGGGCTCGTCGACCAGCACCCGATAGATCACCCGCACCCCGTGCCAGTCCAGCGGCCGTCCTTCCGGACCAATTGCGGCCGGATTGTGGAGATTGTCGACCAGCAGCAACCGATCGGCCCGACCCACCTGACCGGACTCCTCGACCAGTTCCCGTAACAGTCCGTCGACCGGCTGCTCACCGTGGTCGGTTCCGCCGCCGGGCAGGTGCCACTTGCCGGCCCCCGGATAGCCGGGGGCGATCCGGGTGAGCAGCAACCGCTCGTCGGGCGCGGTGACCAGGCCGTACGCGGCGAACCGCTGCCTGCGGTCGGCCGACCCGCCGGCCGGAGCCGCCGCCCCGGCCGACCCGACCGGCGGCTCGGTCGCCTCCGCCGATCCGCCGCCCAGATATGTCGCATCCGTCGAGCCGGCCGGCGGAACCGTCCCGTCGGCCGACCCGACCGGTGGACCTGTCGTGTCCGCCCGGTCGGCCGGCGGATCCGTCGGGTCCGCCCGGCCGGCCGGCGGCGCCCCGGGCGGGGCGACGTCCGGCGGGGTGGCCGGCAGGCCGAGCAGGTCGGCGGTGAACGGCAGCAGCGGCAGCCCCACCGCCTGCTCCGGGGTGCACCAGGTCAGCCCGTTGACGTCCCCGCCCGCCCGGGGGCGCGGACGGTCGCCGCGGACCGTGACGTCGAACACCAGCCGGTCGGTGTGCACCGACACCCCGGTGGCCCCGGCCCGGTGCACGGTCACGTCGGCGACGGCGGCACGCACCCCGGCCACGGTCACGTCCAGCCCGGCCCGGGCGGTGAACTCCCGGACCACGGTGTCGGCCGGATGCTCGGCATGCCGCACGACCGCGCCCGGCAACCCCCAGCGCCCCGGGTACGGGCCGGACGCCGCCCCGCGCGCCAGCAACACCCGGCCGGCGTCGTCCACACTCCGGCCGTACGCCGCGATCTGTCGCCGCTGCCGCATGTCGCGCCCCCCGTCCCGGCCGCCCCGTCGATCATGAGGCTAGCGGCCGCCCGCCCGGACCGGACGTCGTGGGAGCCGACCGGCGGTCCCCGACCGGATCGCCGGCCGGGGAGCCGACGTCAGGTGAGCCGGGCGGCCTGCACCGCCTCGGCGGTGACCTCGGTGAGCCGGTCGGTGGGCAGGGCGCCCAGCTCCTCCCGGGCGAACCAGCGCGCCTCGCAGGTGGAACCGCCCACGTCGGTGACGGTCGGCGGGGCAGGCTGGTCGACCATCACCCGGTAGAAGGCCCGCACGCCGTGCCAGTCGATCGGATAGCCCTCCGGGCCGAGCGAGGCGGCGTCGCGGTGGCTGGCCACCCCGAGCAGCTCGACCAGCCGGCCGGTCTGCCCGGTCTCCTCGACCAGCTCACGGATCAGCGCCGCACCCGGCTGCTCGCCGTAGTCGGTGCCGCCGCCGGGCAGGTGCCAGCAGCCCGCGCCCGGGTAGCCGTCGGAGACCCGGGTCAGCAGCACCCGGCCCGCCGGGTCGGTGGCCACCGCGTACGCGGCGAAGCGCTGCGCGCGGTGCAGCCCGTCCGGACCGGGCACGGCGTAGAAGGAGGGGAACTCGGGAGCCTCGTCGGGCACCACGTCGGCCGAGGAGGCCGGCAGCCCGAGGGCGCGGGCGGTGAAGGCCCGCAACGGCAGCTCCCGCGCCTCGTCGAGGGTGTGCCAGCGGGCCAGGTCGGTGGAGCGGTCCACCCGGTCGGTGAGGGTGCCGCCGCGCACCGAGACCTGGTAGATCAGGCGATCGGTGTGGATGGTGATGCGCCGCTCGGGCAGGGCGCGCATGTCGGCCAGGACGTCCGCCAGGCCACCGACGGCGACCGAGAGGCCCGTCTCGGCGGCGGTCTCCCGGACGACGGTGTGGTTAGGGTCCTCGCCGTGGTCGACCGCCCCACCGGGCAGGGACCAAACGCCGGGGGTGCCGGAGCGCTCCGATGCGCGGACCAGCAACACTCGGCCGACTGAATCTGCACAGACTGCATATGCCGCGATCCTGCGGAGCGGCTCCAGCAAGGTGGTCACGGAGCCAAATTCTCCCCGGGTCGCGTTACCGACGCGGAAAAGAGTCGGATTCCTGACTCAGGGCTGGCTACTCAGGGGTCGATCAGGGTAGGTCTCCGGGCGGTCACCGAGGTCGGCGGGGCGGCCGGCGCGGACCGTGGAGACATGACCTCGACGAACACCCACCACGCCCCGTACAAGCAGCTCCGCAGGCCGACCACCGACCGGATGGTGGCCGGCGTCGCCAGCGGCCTCGGCCGCTACTTCGCCGTCGACCCCACCCTGGTCCGGGTGTTGTTCGCGGTGGCGACCCTGGTCACCGGCGGTCTCGCCGCGCTGGCGTACCCGATCATGTGGTTCCTGATGCCGGAGGAGCCGGCCGGCGCACCGGCCTGGCCACACCCGACGGACCCGGCGGCGCAGCCGGCGACGACGGCTCCGACCACCTGGCCGCACCCGGCGGCCCCGACCACCTGGCCGCAGCCGGCCGGGCCGACCACCGGACCCCAGCCGGCCGGGCCGACCACCGGGCCGCAGCCGACCGGGCCGCAGCCGACCGGGCTGCAGCCGCCGACGACCCCGCCGACGGCCGGCTGAGCCGGCTCACTCCCACTCGATGGTGCCCGGCGGCTTGCTGGTCACGTCCAGGACCACCCGGTTGACCTCGGCGACCTCGTTGGTGATCCGGGTGGAGATCCGGGCCACCACCTCGTAGGGCAGCCGGGACCAGTCGGCGGTCATCGCGTCCTCGCTGGAGACCGGGCGCAGCACCACGGGATGCCCGTAGCTGCGCCCGTCACCCTGCACCCCGACGCTGCGCACGTCGGCCAGGAGCACCACCGGGAACTGCCAGACACCCCGGTCCAGGCCGGCGGCCGTCAGCTCCTCCCGGGCGATCAGGTCGGCCTGGCGCAGCAGGTCCAGCCGCTCCCGGTCGACCGCGCCGATGATCCGGATGGCCAGGCCCGGCCCCGGGAACGGATGCCGCCAGACCATCGCCTCGGGCAGGCCCAGCTGGAGCCCGAGCGCCCGGACCTCGTCCTTGAACAGCGTGCGCAACGGCTCGACCAGGGCGAACCTCAGGTCGTCCGGAAGGCCGCCGACGTTGTGGTGGCTCTTGATGTTGGCGGTGCCGGTGCCGCCGCCGGACTCCACCACGTCCGGGTAGAGGGTGCCCTGCACCAGGAACTCGACGTCCCCGTGCGCGGCGACCTCACGGGCGGCGGCCTCGAAGACCCGGATGAACTCCCGGCCGATGATCTTCCGCTTCTGCTCGGGGTCGGTCACCCCGGCCAGCGCGCCGAGGAACCGCTCGGCCGCGTCCACCACCTTGAGCTTGATCCCGGTCGCCGCCACGTAGTCCTTCTCCACCTGCTCGGCCTCACCGGCCCGCAGCAGGCCGTGGTCGACGAAGACGCAGGTGAGCTGGTCCCCCACCGCGCGGTGGACCAGCGCGGCGGCGACCGCCGAGTCGACCCCGCCGGACAGGCCGCAGATGACCTCCTTGTCACCGACCTGGGCGCGGATCCGGGCCACCTGCTCGTCGATGATGTTCTGCGGCGTCCAGGTGGGCTCGATGCCGGCGATGTCGTAGAGGAAGCGCCGCAGCATCTCCTGACCCTGCGCGGTGTGCCCCACCTCGGGGTGGAACTGCACACCGGCCCGACGACCGGCCAGGTCCTCGAAGGCGGCGACCGGGGCACCCGCCGACTCGGCGGTCACCGTGAAACCGGCCGGGGCCTCGGTCACCGCGTCGCCGTGGCTCATCCAGACCGGCAGGTCCGCCGGCAGGTCCCGCAGCAGCACCCCCGGGTCGAGCAGCCGGGGCCGCAGCGGGGTGCCGCCGTACTCCCGGTTACCGGTCCGGGCGACCGTGCCACCGAGGGCCTGGGCCATCGCCTGGAAGCCGTAGCAGATGCCGAAGACCGGCACGCCCGCGTCGAAGAGCCCGGCGTCGATCTGCGGGGCGTCCGGGGCGTAGACGCTGGACGGGCCGCCGGACAGGATGATCGCGGCCGGATCCTTCGCCAGCATCTCGGCGACCGGCATGGAGTGCGGGACGATCTCCGAATAGACCTTCGCCTCGCGCACCCGGCGCGCGATGAGCTGGGCGTACTGGGCTCCGAAGTCCACCACGAGGACGGGGCGAGGCGTGCTCATGCGCGCAAAGCCTACCGACAGTCACTCCCCGCCCCGGGCGCGGGCCGCCCCGGGCCCGCCGGGCCACGTCACCGCGGCCCACCGCGCAGCGCGCCGGGGGCGTCCGCCGGGACCGCCGGGTGCCGCGGCGGCACCGCCTCCACCCGGGTGTACGCCGACCCGAGCGGCGGCCGGGGGTCCGGTCCACCCTTGTTCGGCCAGTACGACATCGCCCGTTCCGCCTGCGCGGTGATCGTCAGCGACGGGTTGACACCGAGGTTCGCCGAGACCGCCGCCCCGTCGACCACGTGCAGCCCCGGATGGCCGTGCACCCGGTGCCACGGATCGACCACCCCCTCGGCGGCGGTGACACCGATCACCGCCCCGCCGAGGATGTGCGCGGTCAGGGGGATGTCGAACGGCTCGGTCAACGCCCCGCCGGGGGTGCCGTCGATCTCGTCGGCGAGCAGCCGGACCGCCTCGTTGCCGGCCGGGATCCAGGTCGGACTGGGTACGCCGTGCCCGGGGCCGGAGACCAGCCGCCGCCGGCCCAGCCGTCCCCGCCGCCAGTGGGTGGTCAGCGAGTTGTCCACCGACTGCATCACCAGCGCGATCACCGTCCGCTCCGACCAGCGGCGTACCGAGAGCAGTCGGACGGCCTGCCGGGGCTGCCGGGCGAGCCCGCCCAGCCAGCGCCGGAGCCGGTGCGGCCCACCGTCGACCAGCAGCGACTGGAGCAGTCCCATCGCGTTGGCCCCCCGGCCGTAACGGACCGGCTCGACGTGGGTCCGCGGATCGGGGTGGAACGAACTGGTGATCGCCACCCCGTCGGTGAAGTCCAGGCCCCGCCGCCGGGCCTGCCGGCGGCCCACCGACGCGCCGAGGATCGCCTCCGAGTTGGTCCGGGTCAACTCGCCGAGGCGCTCCGACAGGTGGGGCAGCGCACCGGTCCGCCGCATCTCGTGCAGCAGCCGCTGGGTGCCGAGCGCGCCGGCCGCGAAGACCACCTGGTCGGCCCGGAACACCTGAGGACGCCGTGACCAGCCCCCGGTGCGGACGGCGTGCACCCGGTAGCCCCCGTCGGCGGCCGGGTGCACGGCGGTGACCGTGGTCAACGGATGGACCCGGACGCCGAGCCGTTCGGCCAGCCACAGATAGTTCTTGACCAGGGTGTTCTTGGCCCCGTGCCGGCAGCCGGTCAGGCACGATCCGCAGTGCGTGCAGCCGGTGCGCTCCGGTCCCGCCCCACCGAAGTACGGGTCGGCCACCCGGTGACCGGGACGGCCCAGGTGCACCCCCACCGGCGTCGGCCCGAAGGTGTGCCCGACCCCCATCCGTTCGGCCACCGCCCGCATCGCCCGGTCCGCCGCGGTGTGCCGTGGGTACCTGGTCACCCCGAGCATCCGGCTGGCCTGGTCGTAGTGGGGGGCGAGTTCGGCCCGCCAGTCGGTGACGTCGCACCACTGCGGGTCGGTGTAGAAGGCGTCCGGCGGCTCGTAGAGGGTGTTGGCGTAGACCAGCGAGCCGCCGCCCACCCCGGCCCCGGAGAGCACCAGCACACCACCGCCGGCCTTCCGGTCGGCCGGGCGGAGCAGGGTGATCCGTTGCAGCCCGTAACAGCCGAGCCGGGGTGCCCAGAGGAACCGGCGCAGCCGCCAGGAGGTCTGCGGGAACTCGTCGTCGGCGAACCGGCGGCCCGCCTCCAGCACCCCGACGGAGTAGCCCTTCTCCGCCAGCCGCAGCGCGGCGACGCTGCCGCCGAAGCCGGATCCGATGACGAGCACGTCGTACCGCATGACCGCATCATTACCGGCGGGTAGCCATCGCGCCAGTGCCGGATTTCGCGCGATCATGCTGACCGTCGCCGACCGCAACCCGGGGGGCCGGTCGAAGCGTTGTGCAGACGGGGGTGGCGAGCGATGACTCAGGAAACCGGAACGGGACGCCCACGTTGGGTGTGGGGGCTGGCCGCCCTGGGCGTGGTCGTCCTGGTGGCGGTGGTCGCCCTGGTGGTGACCCGGACGGTCCGCGACGACGACGGGGCACGACGGACGGCCGGCCCGGTCGCCACCACCGCCAGCCCGACCCCGACCCCCAGCCCGACCCCGCCCCCCGGGGCGGCCGTCACCGGCCCGCTCAACCTGCTCCTGGTCGGGGTGGACACCCGGGTCAGCGTGCCCGGCTGGGAACCGCACGGCGATTCGGTGCTGGTGCTGCACGTGCCGGCCGGACTGGACCGGGCGTACCTCTTCTCGCTCCCCCGCGACCTGGTGGTCGACATCCCGGCGTTCCCGAAGTCGGGGTACAAGGGCGGCCGGACCAAGCTCACCCATGCCATGAGCTACGGCAGCCGGGTGCCGGGCAAACCCCAGAAGCCGAGCGCCGCGCAGGGGTACGAGCTGCTGCGCAGCACCGTCGCCGGGTACACCGGGCTGCGCTTCGACGCCGGCGCGGTGATCACCTTCAACGGCTTCGACCGGCTGGTCGACACCCTCGGCGGGGTGGACCTCTACGTCGACCAGCGGGTTCCCTCGCTGCACCGCAGGCCGGACGGCAGGTACCGCGACCCGGCCCCCGGCGGCGGCGGGTACACCGGCCCGCAGATGGTCTACGAGAAGGGCGAACGGCACCTCAACGGCTGGCAGGCGTTGGACTACGCCCGGCAGCGCTACATCGCCGGCGGGGACTACGCCCGGCAACGGCACCAGCAGCAGCTCCTCCGGGCGCTGGCCAGCAAGATCCTCGGCGAGAACCTGGCCCGCGAGCCCGACCGGGTGGAGCAGGTGGTGGCCGCGCTCGGCGACACCCTGGTCTACGCGGGCGGTCCGCGCATCGTCGACCTGGCGTACGCGCTGGGCGGTATGAGCGCCGACCGGATCACCCTGGTCGGGCTGCCCGGCGACGGGGTGGGCAAGGGCAGCGGCTACCGGGGTGAGCAGCTCACCAAGGTCGGCAAGGGCTTCCTGCCCGCACTCAGAGCCGGCCGGGCCGAGAGCTACCTGGACGCCCACCCCGAGCTGCGGGTGAAGAACTGACGACACCGGCCCGGCCACCCGGTCGGGGCTACCCCCGACGGTCCCGCGTCTCGACCGGCAGCGCGGTCAGCCGGCCCGGGTGGGGGCCGGGGGGCGTTCGGTGCCGTACAGCCAGGCGGCGAAGAGGTCGTCGAGCTGCTGTCCGGAGACCCGTTCGGCGGTGGCCACGAACTCGGCGGTGGTGGCGTTGCCGTTGCGCTTCTCCGCCACCCAGGTCCGCAGGATGCGGAAGAACGCGTCGTCACCGACCGTCACCCGCAGCGCGTGCACGGTCATCGCGCCCCGCTGGTAGACCGAGCTGCTGAACAGGTTCGCCACCCCGGGCGCTCCGGGCGGCACCCGCCAGAGCTGGTCGTCGGAGGAGACGTACTCCTGGTCGAAGGTGGCCTGCGCGGTGTCCCGGCCCTGGTGCTCGTTCCAGAGCCACTCGGTGTACGTGGCCAGCCCTTCGTTGAGCCAGATGTGCTCCCAGCGGGCCACCGTGATGCTGTCGCCGAACCACTGGTGGGCCAGTTCGTGCGCCACCACCTCGGTGTTCTCGCCGGCCCGGAAGAAGTTGGCCGAGTAGACCGGCCGGCTCTGCGTCTCCAGCGCGTACCGGATCCGGGGTTCGTCGACCACCACCCCGCCGTACGCCCCGAACGGGTACCGCCCGAAGATGCTCTCCAGGTGGTCGGCGACCTCCAGGGTGCGGGCGACCGACGCGTCGGCGGCCCCCCGGGGCAGGGTGCTGGCGACCGCGCTGAACACCGGCCTGCCCCGGTGCTCGCCGGTGGTGGTGCGGTACTTCCCGATCACCACCGTGCTCAGGTAGCTGGCCATCGGGGTGGTCTCGGACCAGCGCCACGTGGTCCAGCCGCCGGCTGCGGGACGCTGCCCCTCCGGCACGCCGTTGGCGACCGCCACCAGCCCCGCCGGCACGGTGATCTCGAAATCGTAGGTGGCCTTGTCGGAGGGGTGGTCGTTGACCGGGAACCAGGTGCTCGCCGACTCGGGTTGGCCGAGCGCGATCGCCCCGTCGGCGGTGTGCAGCCAACCGCCCTCCCCGATCGTCTCGTTGCGCAGCGGCACCGGACGGCCGTCGTAGCCGACCTCGACGGTGAAGGCCGCCCCGGCGCGGACCGGCGTGGCCGGGGTGACCACCAGCTCGGCTCCGGCGCGGGCGTGCCGGGCCGGCGTGCCGTCCACGGTCACCTCCCGCACCGTCAGGCCGGCCAGGTCGAGGTGGAACAGGGGAAGCCCGGCGGTGGCGGTGGCCCGCACGGTGGTGGTGCCGCGCAGCTCGTCGGTGGCGGGGTCGTAGCGGACCTTGAGGGTGTACCGGTCGACGTCGTAGCCGCTGTTGCCGGCGGTCGGGAAGTAGGGGTCACCGACGCCGGCCGGGCCGGGGGTCGGGCTGGACGTCGGCGTCGGCCGGGAGACCTTCCCCGGCCGGCGGTCGGCGGTGCAGCCGGCCAGGGTCAGCGACACGACCACCAGCAGCGCGAGGCCGCGCCGGCTCCGGCTCATGGCCACCCCGCACCCCCGTTCGCCGCCGCGCCGTGCGCGCAGCCTACCGAGCGCACCGGCCCCACGTACCCCGAACGGCGGACCGGTGCGCCCCGGGCCGTCGGGACCATGGCGACCGGCCGGACCCGGGCGGGTCCGGCCGGTCGCCGTGGCGGGTCAGCGGTCGAGGACCAGGCCGACCCGCTGGAACTCCTTCAGGTCGCGGTAGCCGCACTTGGCCATCGCCCGACGCAGCCCGCCGAAGAGGTTGAGCTGGCCGTCCGGCTCGTCGGCCGGGCCGAACAGCAGCCGCTCCATCTCCCCGAGCGACTCGCCGGCCACCTCGAACGCGCCACGCGGCAGCGACGGGTGGCTGGCCGCCGAGTGCCACCACGCGCCGCCGGCCGGGGCCTGGTCGCAGAGCGACAGCGGCTCGCCGAGCATCACCGCGTCCGCGCCGCAGCCGAGCGCCTTGGCGATGTCGCCGGAGGTCTGGATGTCACCGTCGGCGATCAGGTGGACGTAGCGTCCGCCCGTCTCGTCGAGGTAGTCGCGGCGGGCCGCGGCGGCGTCGGCGATCGCGGTGGCCATCGGCACCCGGATGCCGAGCACCGACTCGGTGGTCGACCAGTCGTCGCCGCCGATGCCGACGATCACCCCGGCAGCGCCGGTACGCATCAGGTGCAGCGCCGTCTTGTAGTCGGTGCAACCGCCGACGACCACCGGAAGGTCGAGGTCGGCGATGAACTCCTTGAGGTTCAGCGGCTCGTCGGTGGTCGAGACGTGCTCGGCCGAGACGATGGTGCCCTGGATGACCAGGATGTCGACGCCCGCGTCCAGGATCACCGGGGCCAGCGCCAGGGTGTGCTGCGGGGAGACCCGGACGGCCACCGTACCGCCGCCGGCCCGCAGCTCGCGGACCCGCTCGGCGATCAGTTCGGGGCGGATCGGCTCGGCGTAGACCTCCTGGAGCCGCTTGGTCGCGCGGGCGTCCTCGCCCAGACCGGCCAGTTCCTCCAGGATCTTGGTCGGGTTCTCGTACCGGGTCCAGAGGCCCTCGACGTTGAGCACGCCGAGGCCGCCGAGCTGGCCGAGCCGCACGGCCGAGGCGGGACTCATGGTGGCGTCCGACGGGTGACCGACACAGGGGATGTCGAACTGGTAGGCGTCGAGCTGCCAGCCGGTGGAGACGTCGTCGACGTCCCTGGTCCGCCGGCTGGGCACGATGGCGATGTCGTCCAGGTGGTAACCGCGCTGCGCGGTCTTGCCCAGCCCGATCTCGACCACGTCACGCATGAGGGACTCCAGGTGGTTGGGGGTGGTGGGTCAGCGGGTGTGGTAGTTGGGCGCCTCGACGGTCATCTGGATGTCGTGCGGGTGGCTCTCCTTCAGCCCGGCCGCGGTGATCCGGATGAGCTGGCCCCGGTGGTGCAGGTCGGTGATGTTCTCCGCGCCGGCGTACCCCATCGCCAGCCGGAGGCCGCCGACGAGCTGGTGGGCCACCCGGGACAGCGGCCCCCGGTACGGCACCTGGCCCTCCACGCCCTCCGGGACCAGCTTGTCGTCGCTGAGCACGTCCTGCTGGAAGTAGCGGTCCTTGCTGTACGACTTGGCCTGGCCCCGGGACTGCATCGCGCCCAGCGACCCCATCCCCCGGTACGCCTTGAACTGCTTGCCGTTGACGAAGATCAGCTCGCCGGGGCTCTCCTCGCAGCCGGCCAGCAGGCTGCCGAGCATCACCGTGTCGGCGCCGGCCACCAGGGCCTTGGCGATGTCGCCGGAGTACTGGATGCCGCCGTCGCCGATCACCGGGACGCCGGCCGGGCGGGCCGCGCGGGCCGCCTCCATGATCGCGGTCACCTGCGGCACCCCCACCCCGGCCACGATCCGGGTGGTGCAGATGGCACCCGGTCCGACGCCGACCTTGACCCCGTCGGCACCGGCCTCGACCAGGGCCTTCGCCCCGGCGTAGGTGGCCACGTTGCCGCCCACGATGTCGATCGTGACGTCGGCCTTGAGCCGGCGGACCATGTCCAGCACGGCCCGCTGGTGGCCGTGCGCGGTGTCCACGATCAGCACGTCGACGCCGGCGTCGACCAGGGTGCGGGCCCGCTTGTAGGCGTCCTCGCCCACGCCGATGGCGGCGGCGACCCGCAGCCGGCCGGCGTCGTCCTTGGTCGCCTCCGGGTACTGCTCGCTCTTGGTGAAGTCCTTCACGGTGATCAGGCCGCGCAGCCGGCCCGAGTCGTCCACGATCGGCAGCTTCTCGACCTTGTGCTGGCGCAGCAGCGCCAGCGCGTCGTCCTTGCTGACCCCCACCGGGGCGGTGACCAGGGGCGTCCGGGTCATGATCGTGTGGACCGGGGTGGTCGGGTCGGAGACGAAGCGCATGTCCCGGTTGGTGACGATGCCGACCAGCTGGCCGTCGCCGTCGACCACCGGGACACCGGAGATGCGGTAGCGACCGCACAGCTCGTCGACCTCGCGGAGGGTGTCCTCGGGGCTGGCCGTCACCGGGTTGGTGATCATGCCGGACTCGGAGCGCTTGACCAGGTCGACCTGGAGCGCCTGGTCCTCCAGGGAGAGGTTGCGGTGCAGGACGCCGATGCCGCCCTGGCGGGCCATGGCGATCGCCATCCGGGCCTCGGTGACGGTGTCCATCGCGCTGGACAGCAGCGGGATGGTCAGCTCGACGTTGCGGGTGAGCCGGGTGCGGGTGTTCACCCGGCTGGGCACCACGTCCGACTCGCCCGGCTGGAGCAGCACGTCGTCGAAGGTCAGACCGAGCGGCACCACCCGGGCCGACCCGGCGGGCAGTTCCGGCAGATGACCCGCGAACTCGCCGCTGTCGACGCCGGCCGGAAGATCGGTGCTGGGCGAATTCTCCACGATTGCTCCCCTGAGCTGCTCGAACGGGATTCAGCGAGGCGGCGCACGCGGCGACCGGCGCACGCCGGGGTGACGGCGAGTCGTCTCATCGTACCCACTGAGCTGGGCGGCCCTCGTCGGCGACCGGCCGACGCCGGCGTGACCACCGGGACCGCCGGGGGGCGCGTGCCGCGGGCGTTGGGTCTACGGTGAGGGGGTGCACGACGAGCCCATCGACCCGTTCAACGGCGACCCGGCCGATCCGGCTGCGGGGCTGGACGACCCGGGCGACGACGCCCCGCTCGACCCGCTGACCGAGGTCGAGCGGCAGGACGTGCTGGAAGACCTCGCCGACCTGGAGATCTACCAGGCCCTGCTGGCCCCGATCGGGGTCCGTGGACTGGTCATCGAGTGCGAGGACTGCCGCGAGCCGCACTACTTCGACTGGGACCTGCTCCGGGGCAACCTGCGCCACCTGCTCAGCTCGGGTCGGCCCCGGGTGCACGAGCCCGCCTACGATCCCGACCCCGACCACTACGTCACCTGGGACTACGCCCGTGGCTACGCCGACGGCGTGCACGACACGCTGACCGAGTCCACCGGCGACGAGGCCGACCCGGACGACTGACCGGTCGGTCCCCGCCGGAGGTCCGGACGGTTCAGGCCACCAGGCCGGCGCGGAAGCCGGCGGCCACGGCGTGCGCCCGGTCGCGGGCGCCGAGCTTGCGGAACAGCCGGCGGGCGTGCGTCTTGACGGTGTCCTCCGAGACGAACAGCTCCCGGCCGATCTCGGCGTTGCTCTTGCCCTCGGCCATACCGAGCAGCACCTGGAGCTCACGTTCGGTCAGCCCGACGGAACTCCGGCCGCCCCGTGCGCCGGAGGTCGGGCGCGGCAGCGTGCCGGTCGGCGTCGGCTCGGCCGCGTCGGTGTCCGGTTCCCCCTCGACCTCGTCGTCCCCCCGCTGCACGGGCACCACCGACGGCGCTCCGGATGGCCCCTCGGCCGCCGTCGGCGACCTGCCCGCTGCCGGCGCACGACCGGCGGCGGGTCGCGGTGGCGCACCGACCGCGGCGGTGTCCCGGGCCGGGTCGGCGACCCGGTGCCGGGCGGGCCGGCCGGGCGCGGAGAGCAGCAGCAGGGCCTTGGCCACCGCGCTGGTCAGGTCTTGGTCGGCACCCTGGATCAGACCCCGCGCCCCGGCGCTGATGGTGGCCGCCGCCGCCTCCGACTCCTCGGTGCCGAGCAGCAGCACCGCGGCCTGGGGCGCGCGGGCCAGCACCCGACGGACGAAGCCGGCGCTGTCCGGCCGGGTGAGCGCCGTGTCGGCGAGCACCACGTCGGCCGGACGCTCGGCGAGCCGCAGCATCACCTCGGGATCGGAGACGGCCGTCCGGACGACCGCAGCCAGGCCGAGCCGAGCCGCCGCGTTCGCCAACTGCTGCGCGGCGAGCGGTGTCCGAACGCATACGAGAACGGTACGCACGGTGTTCTCCTCTCCGGACACGAGCAGACCATGACGGGCCGCACCGGGGAGGAGGTTCCCGGCAATCCTCTGAACTTTTCCGACATTTGGGGCATCTAACGCAAGGTGCCCGGCTTTTCGATCTCAACACGTGTGAGCCGGCGAGGGTTCGGGTACCGAGGCTGCACGCCGGAAGCGCGGTACGCCAGCGCGGACCACAGCCCGGACGCCGGTTCAACGAGGATCTCCGCGGTGCCGCGCGGGAGGAGGGGTGCTGATGTCGAACGTACGCAGACTGCCCGGTCCCATCGTCGACCTGTGGGACTGGCAGCGTCTCGGTGCCTGCCGGGGCCGGGACAGCGCCCAGTTCTTCCACCCGGACGGCGAGCGGGGGTCGTCCCGGTTGCGCCGGGAGTCCAGCGCGAAGTCCGTCTGCGGGGGTTGCCCGGTCCGGGCCGAGTGTGCCGCCCACGCGCTGTCCGTCCGCGAGCCGTACGGCGTCTGGGGCGGGCTCAGCGAGTCGGAGCGGCTGCGGCTGCTCGCCCTCGGCTGGGAGGACCTGGCCGACCGGCGGCAGACCCGGGTCGACATCGCCCGCATGGAGGCCCGCCTCGGCGCTCCGCACAAGACCGCCGTCCCGGCCCAGCGCAAGATCGCCTGACCGACCCACCACACCTCGACGAGGCCGCACTCCGATCTCCGGAGCGCGGCCTCGTCGTTTCCCGGCCCATGGGTCGGCCGGCACAGGGAGCGGGGCGGGCCCGGTGATGCCGGACCCGCCCCTTCGTTCCATCCGACCCTGCTCCCGAGCCGTCGTGCGGCTCACCCGATGCGGCGTACGCCGGCGGTCACGGGAGTCAGGACCAGTGGGGTCGCACCTGCGTCACGCCATCAGCGCCGCAGGGTCAGCAGACCCGGCCGGTACGGCAGGAGGCCGTAGTCACCGCCCGAGTTCGTGGCGCGGCCCTGGTACAGCAGCTGCAGGTTGCACGGGTCGATCGTGTTCGTCTGGTCCGCGCTGGTGCGCAGCAGCTCGCCGTGGCTGATGTCGTTGGTCCAGGTGGCGCCGCTGTTGGCCTTGCCCGCGAACGGGTTGTTGTAGGTCGTCGCGTTCGGCGTCCAGGTGCCGCCCAGGCTGGTCGCCGTGAACGAGCGGAAGTAGCGCTCCCAGCCGCTGGTCCTGGCCTCGATGATCATCAGGTACTGGTTGCGGCCCGCGACCTTGTAGACCTGCGGCGCCTCGAAGATGTTCTCCGAGGTGTCGCTCATGATGGTCGTGTAGTTGGAGCCGAAGCTGCCCGGGAAGTTCCCGATCGGCATGACCTGCCGGTAGATCTTGCCGTTGTCACCGGCGAAGAACAGGTACATGTTCTGGTCGTCGCCGATGATCGTCTGGTCGATCACGCCGGTGCCGGAGTCAGTGATCTTCGCGGTCGACAGGGTCTGCGCGGCCGACCAGCCGTTGGCGTTGGCCGGGTTGGTCGACGTGCGGTACGAGAACGACGTCGGGCCCCACTGGTGGGCGAGAATCCAGATGTTCTTCGGCGCGAAGTAGAACAGCGACGGCGCGACGGTGCTCTGGCTCATGGTGTTCTGGGGGGCCGTGGCGAGCTGGTTGAGGTTGTCGACCAGGCCGAAGTTCATCGAACCCCAGCCGCCGGTGGCGCTGCTGCTGTGGGTGGTGGCGTACACCAACTGCTTGCCCTGGTAGGGGGCGATGGTGAAGTCCTTGAGCGACGCCCAGCCGGCCTTCGGCTGCGCCAGCGGACCGGTCGACGACCAGCGGTAGGTGGTCGGCAGGGAGCAGTTGCTCGGCGGCGGGGTGGTCGGCGGGGGCGTGGTCGGCGGCGGGGTCGTGGGGGGCGGGGTGGTCGGCGGCGGCGTGGTCGGGGGCGGCGTGGTCGGGTTCGGGCCGCCGTTGCAGGCCACCCCGTTGAGCGCGAAGCTGGTCGGGACGGGGTTGCTCGACGTCCAGGCCCCGTTGAAGCCGAACGACACCGAGCCGTTGGTCGGGATCGCGCCGTTGTAGCTCACGTTCTTGGCGGTCACCGCCGAGCCGCTCTGCGTCACGGTGGCGTTCCATGCCTGCGTCACCGACTGCCCGGAGCCGAAGGACCAGGTCAGGGTCCAGCTGCTCAGCGCGTCGCCCAGGTTGGTGATCGCGACGTTGGCGCCGAAGCCACCGCCCCACTCCGAGGACACGGTGTAGTTCACCGAACAACCCGCCGCCGCGGCACCCGCCGGCAACGCGGTGACGATCGATGCCGATGCCAGCATTGCGACACCGGCCGAGACCAGGCCGACATTGGCCGATCTGGATCTGGACATAAAACATCCTCCTGACGGGACGGGACGTGCACATTGGTGGTGGTTGCTGTTAGGTGAACGTTAACAGTCGCATCAGGGATGTTACGGGAGCGCTCCCACAGCCTCAACCCTCGATATCACGGAGGATTTTCCATCCATCAACATATCGATCATGCTTGATGACTGACAGGTGGCGGGAAATCAGCGGACGGTAACCTTCACCCGGTGCCAGCCGGTCGCTCCGTCCGGGGCGACCGGCGCGGTCAACGGGGTCTGCGTCTCGCCGTCCCGGTCGGTCGCCCGCACCTGGAGGGTGTGCTCACCCGGGGTCGCCGACCAGCGCCAGGACCACTGCACCCAGGTGTCCACCGACACCGCCGGGGCGAGGGTCGCCTCCTGCCACGCGCCGCCGTCGACGCGCACCTCGACCCGGCTGATCCCCCGGTGCTGCGCCCAGGCCACCCCGGCCACCGTCACCTCGCCCGTGGTGAGCCGATTACGCGCGCGGGGGGTGTCGATCCGCGACTGCGTCTTCACCGGCCCCTGCGCCGACCAGCCACGCGGCACCCAGTACGCGTCGAAGTCGGCGAAGCTGGTCAGTTCCAGCTCGGTCACCCACTTGCAGGCCGACACGTACCCGTAGAGACCGGGCACCACCATCCGTACCGGGAACCCGTGCTCGACCGGCAGCGGCTCGCCGTTCATCCCCACCGCCAGCAGGGCGTCCCGCCCGTCGCGCAGCGCCGCCGTCGGGGTGCCGCAGGTCCAGCCGTCGACCGAGCGGCCGACCACCTGGTCGGCCCCCTCCTCCGGTTCCGCCTCGTCGAGCAGTTCCTTGATCGGTACCCCCAGCCAGCGGGCATTGCCGATCAGGTCCCCGCCCACCTCGTTGGAGACGCAGGCCAGGGTCACGTACCGCTCGACCATCGGCCGGGCCAGCAACTCGGCGAAGGTCAACTCGATCGGGTTGCGCACCCGACCGTGGATGCGCAGCCGCCAGGTCTCCGGGTCGACCTGCGGCACCACCAGCGCCGTGTCGATCCGGTAGAAGCCGCCGTTCGGGGTGGTGTAGGGCGCGAGCTGGGCCAGGGACAGGTCCGCGCCGGCCGGCACCGGCGGCGCCACCGCCGACGGGGTGGGCAGGGCGACCGCCTCCCGGGCCGCCGACACACCCCGTCGGCCGGCGAGCCAGTGCCCGCCCAGCCCCACCACCGTCGCCGCGCCCGCGAGCAGACCGGCCCCGCGCAGGAAGCGCCGCCGGGATTCCGGGTCGCCCGGCTCCGACGGTTCCCGCCCGAGCGCCCGGGTCGGCCCGGTGGCGGACGACTCGACCGCCGGGACCGGCACGGTGGCGGACGACTCGACCGCCGGGGTCGGCGCGGTGGCCGACGGCTCGACCGCCGGGGTCGGCGCGGTGGCCGACGACTCGACCGCCGGGGTCGGCGCGGTGGCCGACGACTCGACCGCCGGGGTCGGCGCGGTGGCCGACGGCTCGACCGCCGGGGTCGGCGCGGTGGCCGACGGCTCGACCGCCGGGGCCGACGCGGGGTGGGCCGGTGGGGGGAGGGTGGGCAGCGGGGTGGGTGGCCGCCAGGGCCAGGGGTCGAGCTGCCACGGACCGGCCACGAAGGCCCACAGCACCAGCGCGCCCAGTCCCCCGCCGACCAGGGCGGGCAGCGCGTCGGCCGGATCCGCGCCGGCCCGGGTGAGCGCGGCGGCGACGCCGAGGCCGGCGAACGCCGCGATACCGGCCAGCCCCACGGCGAGCCGACGCGCGGCCAGCACGCCGATCCCGGCGGCGAACACCGCCAGCAGCACCGCCGTGCCGACCAGCAGGGCGATCTTGTCGTACCGGCCGAAGACGTCGATGGCGAACTGCTTGAGCGGCTCGGGGACCACGTCGACCACCACCCCGCCGACCGCGATCAGCGGCGCGGAACGGGGACCGGTGAGGACGGCGACCGGCTCGGCGACACCGATGGCCACCACGGCGGCGGTGACGCCGGCCAGCGCGGCGAAGCCGCGGGGGGTGCTCATCGGGCAAGTGTCGTCGATCGACCACCCTGGCCGCCAACCATGTCACCGTTCCGTAAGCAGGGTGCCCCGCATGCGTCAGGGCGCACCGCCGACGTACGACGGTGCGCCCTGAACCGGTTCTACCGCGAGGTCAGAAACCCGGGCCGTGCTGGTGGCCGTGACCGTGGCCGTGCCCACCGGCGGCGGCCGGCTCCGGCTGCTCCGGCTTCTCGACCACCAGGCTCTCGGTGGTCAGCAGCAGCCCGGCGATCGACGCGGCGTTGGTGACCGCGTTGCGGGTCACCTTCACCGGGTCGATGATGCCGGACTTCACCAGGTCGACGTACTCGCCCTCGGCGGCGTCGAGGCCGTTACCCCAGTCCTGGCCGCCGACCTTCTCCACCACCACGTAGCCGTCGTGGCCGGCGTTCTGGGCGATCCAGCGCAGCGGCTCGACCAGCGACTTGCGCACGATCGAGACGCCGACCTTCTCGTCACCGGTCAGGCCGAGGTCGTCGTCGAGCACCGCGCGGATCTGGGCCAGCGCGGCGCCGCCGCCGGGGACCGTACCCTCCTCGACCGCGGCCTTGGTCGCGGCGATCGCGTCCTCGATGCGGTGCTTGCGCTCCTTCATCTCGACCTCGGTCGCCGCGCCGGCCTTGATGACCGCGATGCCACCGGAGAGCTTGGCCAGCCGCTCGGCCAGCTTCTCCCGGTCCCAGTCGGAGTCGGACGCCTCGATCTCCTTGCGGATCTGGGCGACCCGGTCGGTGACCTCGGCGGACTTGCCGCCGCCGTCGATGACGGTGGTGTTCTCCTTGTCGACCACGACCCGCCGGGCGGTGCCGAGCGCCTCCAGGCCGACCTGGTCGAGCCGGTAGCCCAGCTCCGGGGCGACCAGCTCGGCGCCGGTCAGGATCGCCATGTCCTGGAGCATCGCCTTGCGCCGGTCGCCGAAGCCGGGGGCCTTGACCGCGCAGACCTTGATGGTCTTGCGGATCGCGTTGACCACCAGGGTGGACAGCGCCTGGCCCTCGACGTCCTCGGCGACGATCAGCAACGGCTTGCTGTTCTGGAGGACCTTCTCCAGCAGCGGCAGCAGCTCCTCGATCGCCGAGATCTTCTGCGTGGTGATGAGGATGTACGGGTCGTCCAGCACCGACTCCTGCGACTCCGCGTCGGTGACGAAGTTCGGCGAGATGAAGCCCTTGTCGAACTGGAGACCCTCGGTCACCTCCAGCTCGGTGGTGAGGGTGGAGCCCTCCTCGACGGTGATGACACCGTCGCGGCCGACCTTCTCCATCGCCTCGGCGATCAGCGCGCCGATGGTGGCGTCCTGCGCGGAGATCGTCGCGACGTGCGCGATCGACTCCTTGTCGGCCACCTCCACGGCCCGGCCGAGCAGCGCCTCGGAGACCTTGGTGGCCGCCGCGTCGATGCCCCGCTTGAGGCCGGTCGGGTTGGCCCCGGCGGCCACGTTGCGCAGGCCCTCGCGCACCATCGCCTGGGCCAGCACGGTCGCGGTGGTGGTCCCGTCGCCGGCGACGTCGTTGGTCTTCGTCGCCACCTCCTTGACCAGCTGCGCGCCGAGGTTCTCGTACGGGTTGGTGAGCTCGATCTCCTTGGCGATGGTCACACCATCGTTGGTGATCGTGGGCGCACCGAATTTCTTGTCCAGGACGACGTTGCGCCCGCGCGGGCCGAGGGTGACCTTGACCGCGTCCGCGAGGGCGTTGACACCGTGCTCCAGCAGGTGCCGGGCGTCGTCCGAGAAGCTCAGGATCTTCGCCATGAATGTCCCTTCGAAGCGACGTCGCCCCGGCCCGGCGAGCCGGACCGGGGCGACGACACTGGAATCGGTTGGTTACTTCTCGATGACCGCGAGAACGTCGCGGGCGGAGAGCACCAGGTACTCCTCGCCGGCGTACTTGATCTCGGTGCCGCCGTACTTCGAGTAGAGGACGGTGTCGCCGACCTTGACGTCGAGCGGCACGCGGTTGCCCTTGTCGTCGATCCGGCCGGGGCCGACGGCGAGGACGGTGCCCTCCTGCGGCTTCTCCTTGGCGGTGTCGGGGATCACGATGCCCGACGCCGTGGTGGTCTCAGCCTCGTTCGCCTGGACCACGATGCGGTCCTCGAGCGGCTTGATCGCAACCTTGGTCGCGGTAGTCACGGGCATACCCTCCTGGGGTACTTGGTTTCGTTGCCGGCCGAGAGTCCGACCAGCGTCAATTGCCACATGCCACCGGGCGGGGCCGTCGTCGCGGGTGCCGGTCCGCCTGGCGTTCAGCACCCGGACCGGGTGGCCCGGACGCTGGCACCCTCGGGGTGAGAGTGCTAATCGCAGGTTATTCCTCGGCTAGCACTCCGTCAAGGAGAGTGCCAACGAGACACCTCCCCGTGTCGCCCCGGTCCCGCACCGGACCGGACAATGGGCCGGTGGATCTGGACCAGTTCGCCGCCCTGCGTACCCCCGAGGGGTCGGCCGTGCTCGCCGCGGCGACCGAGGTGGCCGGCGGTGACCCGCTGGTCGCGGCGGCGGCGCTGCGCTCGCGCGGGGTGCCGGCCGGGCTGGCCGCCGCGGCGCTGACCCAGGCCGAGCTGCGCCGCCGGGCGGTCGGCAAGTTCGGCCCGGAGGCGGCCGGGATGTTCCTCACCCGCCCCGGCCTGGAACAGGCCACCCGCCGCGTGGTCGCCGACCGGCGGGCGGCCAGGCTCGCCGCCGCCGGGGTGCGCACCCTCGCCGACCTGGGTTGCGGCCTCGGCGCCGACGCGCTCGCCGCCGCCCGCGCCGGCATCCGGGTGTACGGGGTGGAGGCCGATCCGGTCACCGCCGCGCTGGCCGCCGCCAACGCCGAGGCCGCCGGGCTGGCCGCGATGTTCACCGTGGAGCGCGGTGACGCGACCGCGTTCGACGTGACCCGGGTCGACGCGGTCTTCTGCGACCCGGCCCGGCGGCGGGCCGGCACCGGTCGACGGATCTTCGACCCGGACGCCTACTCGCCACCGTGGGACTTCGTCACCGGGCTGGCCGGGCGGGTGCCGCACACGGTGGTGAAGGTGGCCCCCGGTCTCGACCACGCGCGGATCCCGGCCGGGACCGAGGCGGAGTGGGTCAGCGTCGACGGCGACCTGGTCGAGGCGGCCCTCTGGGGCGGGCCGCTCGCCGAGGTGCCCCGCCGGGCGACCGTGCTGCGGTCGGCGCACGGCCACCAGCTCACCGGCGCGGGCGAGGCGGAGGCGACGGTCGGACCGGTCCGGCGCTACCTGTACGACCCGGACCCGGCGGTGGTCCGGGCGCACCTCGTCGCCGAGCTGGCCGGCACGCTGGACGCGACCCTGGCCGACCCGAGCATCGCCTACCTGTACGCCGACGCCCCGCGGCCGACCCCGTTCGGCCGCTGCCTGGAGATCGTCGACGTGCTGCCGTTCTCGCTGAAGCGGCTGCGGGCGCTGCTGCGGGAGCGGCGGATCGGCCGGGTGGAGATCCTCAAGCGGGGTTCGGCGCTGGTGCCCGAACAACTGCGCCGGGACCTGAGGCTGGTCGGCGAGCATCCGGCCAGCCTGGTGCTGACCCGGGTGGCCGGGGCGCCGACGGTGCTGATCGGCCGACCGGTCGCGCAGGCGGGTACACCGGACTAGCGTGACCGGCATGGCGGGACGGGCCACCGCGGCGACCGCGCTGCTGACCAAGCGGAAGATCGCGTACCGCACCCATCCGTACGACGTCTCCCCGGACGCGCCCGACTACGGCGCGCTGGTCGCGGCGGCGCTCGGGGTGCCGCCGGAGCGGGTGTTCAAGACGCTGGTCGTCGAGGTGGACGGGGCACTGGCGGTGGCGGTCGTCCCGGTCACCGGCGAGCTGGACCTCAAAGCGCTGGCGGCGGCGCTGGGCGGCAAACGGGCCGCGCTGGCCGACCGGGCCGTCGCCGAGCGGAGCACCGGATACGTGCGGGGTGGGATCAGTCCGCTCGGCCAGCGACGCCGGCTGCCGACGGTGGTGGACGCCTCCGCCCTGGCCCACCCGACCGTCTACGTCTCGGCCGGCCGCCGGGGGTTGCAGCTCCAGCTCGCCCCGGCCGACCTGGTCGCCCTGACCGGGGCCGGCACCGCGCGGATCGCCGCCGGCTGACCGGGCCGGGCGACGGTGGTCGCCGGCCGACCGGCGACGACGGCCGGGGCGACGATCCGGGGGCGACGGCGGTCGCAGAACGGACACGCAGTGTGATTGCCGGACGGGTGTCCTGGTGGTGACAACCGCGTTGCTGAATTGTTACCGCCGCCAACAAACTTCTGACCTCGGCACCCTTGCGCCCGAGATGTGAGCGGGAATACGTTGCCGGACACAACAAAACACCGACCACTCCTTCCCCCACCCTCGAAAGGACCCGTGCAGACATGCGCAAGGGCTTCCTCACCTTCGCCGCCGTCGGCCTGCTGGCCACCGGCAGCATGGCCGCCTGTGGCGACGACTCCAAGAGCAACGAGGCCGGCGGCGGCACCGACAAGAAGCCGAAGATCGGCGTGATCCTGCCGGACAGCAAGTCCTCCGCCCGCTGGGAGACCGCTGACCGCAGGTTCCTCAAGGAGGCGTTCGACGCCGCCGGTGTCGAGTCGGACATCCAGAACGCCCAGAACGACAAGAACGCCTTCCAGACCATCGCCGACCAGATGATCACCGGCGGGGTCACCACCCTGATGATCGTCAACCTGGACTCCGGCACCGGCAAGGCCGTGCTGGACAAGGCGAAGTCGCAGGGTGTCGCGACGATCGACTACGACCGGCTCACCCTGGGCGGCTCGGCCCAGTACTACGTCAGCTTCGACAACGAGGCCGTCGGCAAGCTCCAGGGCGAGGGCCTGGCGAAGTGCCTGACCGAGAAGGGCGTCAAGAACCCGACGGTCGCCTACCTCAACGGCTCGCCGACCGACAACAACGCGACCCTGTTCAAGAACGGCTACGACTCGGTGCTCAAGCCGAAGTTCGACTCGAAGGAATACACCAAGGGCCCGGACCAGTCGGTGCCGGACTGGGACCCGGCGCAGGGTGCCACGATCTTCGAGCAGATGCTCACCCAGACCGGCGGCAAGATCGACGGTGTGCTCTCCGCCAACGACGGTCTCGGCAACGCGGCCATCTCGGTGCTGAAGAAGAACAAGCTCAACGGCAAGGTCCCGGTGACCGGCCAGGACGCCGACGTGACCGGCCTGCAGAACATCCTCGCCGGTGACCAGTGCATGACCGTCTACAAGGCCGTCAAGAAGGAGGCCGACGCGGCCGCCGAGCTGGCCATCGCCGTGGCGAAGGGCGAGCGCAAGGAGACCGGGCAGACCGTCAAGGACCCGGAGAGCGGCCGGGACGTCCCGTCCGTCCTGCTGGAGCCGAAGGCGATCGACAAGTCGACCGTCAAGGACGTGGTGGCCGACGGCTACGTCGACAAGGCCAAGCTCTGCACCGGCGCGTACGCCCAGCTCTGCGCCGCGAACGGCATCAGCTGACCCGTACGACGAGCGTCGTACCCCGTCGACGCGACGCCGCCCGGCACGGAACCTCGTGCCGGGCGGCGCTCGCCGCCGGACGGGCTCCGAGACCTTCCCTCCGTCCGAAGGAGACCCCCGTGTCCGCGACCCCCCTGCTGGAACTGCGCGGGATCGACAAGAGCTTCGGTCCCGTCCAGGTCCTGCGCGACGTCGCCCTCGCCGCCCACGCCGGAGAGGTGACCGCACTGGTCGGCGACAACGGCGCCGGCAAGTCAACCCTGGTCAAGTGCATCAGCGGCATCTACCCGGCCGACGCCGGCGAGTTCCTCTTCGACGGCCGCCCGGTGAGCATCAACAGCCCCCGGGACGCCGCCACGCTCGGCATCGAGGTCGTCTACCAGGACCTCGCGCTCTGCGACAACCTCGACATCGTGCAGAACATGTTCCTCGGCCGGGAGAAGCACAGCGGGCTGGTGCTCGACGAGCCGACCATGGAACAGATGGCGGCGGAAACCCTCGCCGGGCTCTCCGTACGGACGGTGAAGTCGCTGCGCCAGCACGTCTCCAGCCTCTCCGGCGGCCAGCGGCAGACCGTCGCCATCGCCAAGGCGGTGCTCTGGAACAGCAAGCTGGTCATCCTGGACGAGCCGACCGCCGCGCTCGGCGTCGCACAGACCGCCCAGGTCCTCGAACTGGTCCGCCGGCTGGCCGACAACGGCCTGGCCGTGGTCCTGATCTCGCACAACATGAACGACGTCTTCGCGGTCTCCGACCGGATCGCCGCGCTCTACCTCGGCCAGATGGTCGCCCAGGTGAAGACCACCGACATCACCCACTCGCAGGTCGTCGAGCTGATCACGGCCGGCCGCTCCGGCAACCTCGGCCTCACCGGCGAGCCGGTCACCGCCGGTAACGGCACCGGCGCCGGCCCCGCCGACACCACTCCAGGAGGCGTTCGATGACCACCACCGCCGTGCGCAAGGAAGGGCCGGCGGCGGTCACGCCACCGCCGACCGTCGGCAGCCACCTCCGCGGCTACTGGGGCCGGGTACGCGGCGGCGACATCGGCGCGCTGCCCGCCGTACTCGGGCTGATCGTGCTCTGCACGGTCTTCTCCGTCATGCGGCCGTCGTTCCTCACCGCCGGCAACTTCGCCAACCTGTTCACCCAGGGCGCGGCGGTCACCCTGATCGCCATGGGGCTGGTCTTCGTCCTGCTGCTCGGCGAGATCGACCTCTCCGCCGGCTTCGCCAGCGGGGTCTGCGCCGCCATCCTGGCCAACGTCGCCACCAAGGCCGGCTACCCCTGGTACGTGGCCGTGCTCGCCGCGATCCTCACCGGCGTGGTCATCGGCACCGTGCTCGGCTTCCTGGTCGCCAAGATCGGTATCCCGTCCTTCGTGGTCACCCTGGCCGGGTTCCTCGCCTTCCAGGGCATCGTGCTGATGCTGATCAGCGGCGGCGCCAACATCCCGGTCAACGACGAGGTGCTGGTGGCGATCGCCAACCGCAACCTCCCGCCGACCCTCGGCTGGGCGCTGGCCGCCGTCGCGATCGGCGGGTACGCGGCCGTGCAACTGCTGCGCCACCGCAAGCGGCTGGCCCGGGGCCTGACCACCGACCCGATGGCGGTGGTGCTCGCCCGGATCGGCGGGCTGACCCTGATCCTCGGCATCGCGGTCTACATCCTCAACCAGGAGCGCAGCCGCAACGTCCTGATCAACTCGCTCAAGGGCGTGCCGATCGTGGTGCCGGTCATCGCGGTGCTGCTGATCGTCTGGACCTTCGTGCTCCAGCGCACCAGCTACGGCCGGCACGTCTACGCCGTCGGCGGCAACAAGGAGGCCGCCCGCCGGGCCGGCATCAACGTCGACCGGATCCGGATCTCGGTCTTCGTGATCTGCTCGTCCATGGCGGCCGTCGGCGGCATCGTCGCGGCGAGCCGGGCCAACTCGGTGGACCCGAACACCGGCGGCAGCAACGTGCTGCTCTACGCCGTCGGCGCGGCGGTGATCGGCGGCACCAGCCTCTTCGGCGGCAAGGGCCGGGTCCTCGACGCGGTGCTCGGTGGCGCGGTGGTCGCCGTCATCGACAACGGGATGGGCCTGATGGGTTACAGCGCCGGGGTGAAGTACGTGGTCACCGGCGTGGTGCTGCTCCTCGCCGCCAGCGTGGACGCGCTGTCGCGCCGCCGGGCCGCCGCATCCGGCACCCGCTGATCCGCGGACGCCACCGGCGGGACATGGGGTGCCAGCGACGATGCGGGTAGGACCGAGCCAGGACGAGATCCGACGGCAGAACCTCGGGGCGCTGCTCCGGCACGTCCACGTGCACGGCGCCACCTCCCGCGCGGAACTCACCACCGCCCTCGGGCTCAACCGCAGCACCATCGGCGCGCTCACCGCCGACCTGGCCGGCGCCGGGCTGGTCAGCGAGGGGACACCGAAGGAAACCGGCCGGGCCGGACGACCGTCGCTGGTCGTCCGGCCCGAGTCGGCCCGGGTCTACGCGTACGCGTACTCGATCGAGGTGGACCGGCTGCGGGCCGCGCGGGTCGGACTCGGCGGCGAGGTGCTCGACCGCCGCGAGCTGGACCGGCCGCGCGACCTGGACGCCGCGGAGACCACCCCGATGCTGGCCGGCGCGCTGAAACAGATGCGGGAACGGGTGCCCGCCGGGTCCATCTGCGTCGGTGCCGGCGTCGCCGTCTGCGGCATGGTCCGCAAGGCCGACGGGCTGGTCCGGCTCGGCCCCACCACCGGATGGGTGGACGAGCCGATCGGCGCGGCGCTCGCCGCCGAGGTGGGCGTGGAACTGCCGGTCACCGTCGGCAACGTGGCCGACGTCGCCGCCTTCGCCGAGCACGCCCGGGGCGTCGCCGCCGGCTGCGACAACGTGATCTACCTCTACGGGGACGTCGGCGTCGGCGCCGGCATCATCGCCGGGGGCCGCCGGCTGACCGGTCACGGCGGGTACGGCGGCGAGGTCGGGCACATGGTGGTGGTGCGCGACGGTACCCCCTGCGAGTGCGGCTCGCGGGGCTGCTGGGAGACCCAGATCGGCGAGTACGGGCTGCTCCGGGCCGCCGGCCGGTCCGACGCCCGGGGCCGTGAGGCGCTGCTGGCCGTCTTCGACGCCGCCGACCGGGGCGACGCCCGTGCCCAGACCGCGGTACGGCACGCCGGTGACTGGCTCGGTTTCGGGGTGGCGAACCTGGTCAACATCTTCAACCCCGAGATGGTCATCTTCGGCGGCACCATGCGGGACCTCTACCTGGCCGCCGCGGCCCAGGTCCGCAGCCGGCTCAACGAGACCGGACTGCCCGCCTGCCTGGAACACGTCCGGCTGCGCACCCCCAAGCTCGGTGACGACGCGGCACTGATCGGCGCGGCCGAACTGGCCTTCGAACGGCTCCTCGCCGACCCCCTCGACGTCGGCTGAGCCGCCGCACGGCGTCCCGCCGCGACGCTGAGCCGCCGCCGCACGGCGTCCCGCAGCGACGCTGAGCCGCCACCGCACGGCGTCCCGCCGGGCCGTCCCCGCCGCCCCGGTTTGCCCCCGTCCGGCGAGTTGACCGGCCGGATGAACCGATCGGCCCGGTGGTCCGTACCAGTGGACGGACGGGCAGCCGGCGGGTCGCTGCCCGGCAGGACAGGTCGGCCCGGATCGAGGAGGCACCGCAGCATGGCACCGCTGGATTCCGTACGTCGTCGGCGAGGGCACCGGACCCACCGGGTGGCGGTGCTGCTCGTCACCTTCCTGGCCGGGCTGGTCGTCCTACCCGGTATGGCGGTCGCCGCCCCCGGCGTCCAGATGAACGCCGCCGACGCGGCGCTGCTCAACGGCGTCCGGCTCGCCGGCCTGTGGGAGATGCCGGCCGGCACGATGGCCGCCGAGAAGGGCCAGTCGGCGCGGGTACGGGAGGTCGGCGCGGAGATCGCCCGACAGCACGGCGTCCTCGACGAGTTGGTGGTGCAGGCCGCCAACAAGCTGGGCGCGACGCTGCCGTCCGATCCCACCACCGAGCAGAAGGGGTGGCTGACCGAAATGCAGAACGCCTCCGGTGCTCAGTTCGACCAGATCTTCGTGACCCGGCTCCGGGTGGCGCACGGCAAGATCTTCCCGGTGATCGGCGCGGTGCGGGCCAGCACCCGGGACAACACGGTCCGCAAGCTCGCCGACGAGGCCAACAAGTTCGTCAACGACCACATGGCCATGCTGGAGAGCACCGGACTGGTCCGTTGGCAGCAGATGCCGCCGGCCGCGATCCCGGCCGCGCAGAACGACTCGCTGGTCGCCGCCGCCCAGGCCGGTGCCGCCGGCCCGTCGGTCGCGATCAGCACCACCGTCGTCTGGGCGGTCTTCCTGCTCGCGCTCGGCGCGGGCGGTTACGCCACCTGGCGGGTCATGCGCCGCAGTTGACCCGTCCCGCGTGACCGACGGCCCGCCGGCCCACCGCAGGCGGGCCGTTCGGCTGTCCGGCGACGTCCGGCCGGCGGTCGACCCGGGCGACGTGTACCGGTCAACGGCCGACCCAGGTAACGTGCGCCGGTCAGCGGTCGACCCGGGCGACGTCTACTGGTCGGTCGACCCGGGCGACGTGTGCCGGTCAGCGGTCGACCTGGGTGAAGTCCCAGGAGTGCGGGGGCCGGGCGACCAGGATGGCCGGTGGCTCCGGCAACGCCCGGGGGCTGCTGCGCCACTTCGAGACGACCACCACCCGGTGGTCGGTGGACGAGAAGACCTCACTGGACACGTGCAGCGGATCGTGTTCGAACTCCGGCAGCGCGGTCTCGCACACCCAGGTGATCAGGTCGGCGACGCCGTACGCCTCCGCCCGCGCCTCCCACATCCGGACGATCATGTCGGCTCCCCTCCCGTCACACGCTGACCGTGGTCAGCGGCAGCGCCGAGTCGGCCGGCAGGTCCAGCCGGCTCGGTGCCACACCGGCGGCCACCAGGTGCGCCCCGAGCGCGGCGACCATCGCCCCGTTGTCGGTGCACAGCCCCGGGCGGGGCACCCGGACCCGGATGCCGTACCGCTGCGCCCGTTGCTCGGCCATCGCCCGCAGCCGTGAGTTGGCCGCCACTCCCCCGCCGATGACCAGGGTGTCCACCCCGTGCGCCCGGCAGGCGGCCAGTGCCTTGCCGGTGAGTACGTCGCAGACCGCCTCCTGGAAGGAGGCGGCCACGTCGGCCACCGGCACCGGCTCACCGGCACGTCGCCGGCCCTCCACCCAGCGGGCCACCGCCGTCTTCAGCCCGGAGAAGGAGAAGTCGTACCGGTGGGCGGCGAGGTCCTTGGCGGCGGTCAGGCCACGCGGGAAGCCGATCGACGCCGGGTCGCCGGCCCGCGCCTCCCGGTCGATGTACGGGCCGCCCGGGAACGGCAGCCCGAGCAGCCGGGCCACCTTGTCGAACGCCTCCCCGGCCGCGTCGTCGATGGTCGCGCCCAACGGGGTCACCCCCCGGGACAGGTCGTCGACGAGCAGCAGCGAGGAGTGCCCACCGGAGACCAGCATGGCGATCGCCGGCGCCGGCAGCGGACCGTGTTCCAGGGTGTCCACCGCGACGTGCGCGGCCAGGTGGTTCACCCCGTACACCGGCTTCTCGGCGGCCAACGCGTAGCCCTTGGCGGCGGCCACCCCGACCAGCAGCGCCCCGGCCAGACCGGGACCGGAGGTGACCGCGATCGCGTCGATGTCGGCGATGGTCACCCCCGCCTCGCGCAGCGCCCGGTCCATGGTCGGCACGATGGCCTCCAGGTGTGCCCGGCTGGCCACCTCGGGCACCACCCCACCGAACCGGGCGTGTTCGTCCACGCTGGAGGCCAGCGCGTCGGCGAGCAGGGTGTGTCCACGGACGATGCCCACCCCGGTCTCGTCGCAGGAGGTCTCGATGCCGAGGATCAGCGGTTCGTCACCCATGGTCCGTCCCGTCTGCGACCGGGGCCGCGTCACGCCGCATGACCAGCGCGTCGGTGTTGCTCGGTTGGTAGTAGCCCCGCCGTACGCCGATCGGCTCGAATCCGTACGTCGCGTAGAGCCGTTGGGCGGGGGCGTTGTCGACGGCCACCTCCAGCAGGACACTCTCGACCCCGCACCGGGCGGTCTCGGCGAGCAGGTCCTCCAGCAGAGCCCGACCGATCCCGCGCCGCTGGGCGTCCCGGCGGACCGCGATGTTCTGCACCCACGACTCACCGGCCGGATCGACGGTCAGGCCCGCGTAGCCCACCAGCGACCCGTCGGCGTCCAGGGCGACCCGGTAGTGGTGGCCGCTGGCCAGTTCGTTCCAGAACATCGCCGGCGACCACTGCTCCGCGCCGAACAGGTCCGCCTCGATCAGCAGCACCTCGGCGATGTGCCACCAGCGAAACCGGTCGATTCGTACCGTCACGGCAGCACCGACTTACGGCTGGTCGCCGCCACCGCGTCCGGCCGGCGCAGGTAGAGCGGGGTGAGCGCCTCGCCCGGCGCACCCGCCCGGATCCGCTCGGCGGCCAGGGCGACCAGCGCGGCGGCGTCCGGGTAACGGGGTTCGGCGCGCAGCGGCAGACCGAGCACGTCGGCGTAACGGTGGGCGCCGTCCCCGACCGCCACCGTGGCCGCCAACTCCCGGGCCTGGGCGGCGACGGTCGCCGGGGCGTCCACCGCCGGCCCCACGATCCGCTGCCCACTGCTGTCGTAGACGGCCCAGTAGACCTCCTTCCGCCGGGCGTCGGCGGCGACCAGCACCCGCTGCGCCCCTGCGGTGGCCAGGCCGGCAGGAGCGTCCCCGGTGGCGACTGGCGGGCCTGCGGGCGACGGGGGTGCGGTGGGCGGAGGCGCGGTGGACTGGGGTGCCGCGGCCGAGGGTGCGGTGGGCGGGGAGGCCGCTGTCGGGTGGCCGATACCGTCGAGCGAGCACACGCCGTACGTGGGGATGCCGAGCACCTGGCCGATGGTCGCGGCGGTCACCAGACCGACCCGCAGCCCGGTGAAGGGGCCGGGGCCGAGCCCGGCGACGATCGCACCCAGGTCGCCCGGCCGCGCGCCGCCCTCGGCGAGCACCGCCTCGACCTGCGGGGCGAGCAGTTCACCGTGCGCCCGAGCGTCGACCGTGCACCGGTGCGCCCGCACCGCGACAGTGTCCACCGTGACCTCGGCCAGGGCCGCGGTGACCGCGGGGGTCGAGGAGTCCACCACCAGTACGAGCACGGTAAGCCAGCCTAGCCGTTCAGCCGGGCCGCCCGGTCACAGCCCGCCCCGTCCCTCGGCCGCCTGTCACGAGGGCGACGGGCGACGGGCGACGGGCGACGGGCGACGGGCGACGGGCGACGGGCGACGGGCGACGGGCGACGGGCGACGGGCGACGGGCGACGGGCGACGGGCGACGGGCGACGGGCGACGGGCGACGGGCGACGGGCGACGGGCGACGGGAAGTTATATCCGATGTCAGCGGTATGCCAGCCCGTCATGAATATGACAGCCAGACATAGCACTCACCTTCACTACAGCATCATGCGGAGATGCCTGAGAGTAGTCGTGTCACCACGGAGATCGCCGCCATCCTGCGGCGGGAGCGCAGCGCCCAACGGCTCACCCAGCAGCAACTGGCGGATCGGGCCGGGACGAGTCAGAGCGCGGTGGCCCGCATCGAGCGCGGGCAACGGGTGCCGGGCATCCCGCTGGTGGAACGCCTCTTCGCCGCCCTCGGTCGGCAACTCGCCGTAACCGTCGAGGAGCTGGACAGCCACCTCGACGCACGGATGGACGCCCTCGCCACGCGGTCGCTCGCCGACCGGATCGACGAACTGGGGCTGGATCGGCTGTCGGACCGGCTGGGCGACCTGCCCCACCTGTTGACCGGAGGCTCAGCCGCCCTGCTCCAGGGTGCCCCGGTCCCTGCCGACGCGGTCGAGATCGCCGTGCGGTGGCGCGACTCCGCCCGGTTCACCGCCTGGCTGGAGGCCGCCTACGGGCAGCGGTGGAACGCCCGGTGGCGTGAGTTCGGCGGCCTGCACCTGGCACCGGAGGAGCCGGGCGAGCACTACTGGTCCACCCGGTACGGCGAGATCCGCGCCCAGATGTGCGACGAGCTTCCGGCGGCGATCGAGGTACGGCACGGGGAGCGCAGTTACCGGGTGGTCCCGCTGGTCACGGTGGAGCTGACCGACCCGCAGGCCGCTGCCCTGCTGCGCCGGTACCGCCGCCGCTCCGCCGACCATCGCGCGATACCCGACGGCCCCACCCCGACCAACGACCCGGCCTCGGTCCACGACCGCCGTTCGGCCGACAACCGCGATTCGGCCGACGACGCGGCCTCGGCTGCCGGCCCGCGCCCGCGAACCCGGCGGTAGGCGTCGGTCCCGCTACGCCGTGCCGGGGCTCCGCCACCGCACACCGCCGACGTCAGCCGGCGACGTGCGGTGGGTGGCGAGGCGTGGGTGGCGAGGGGTGGCGAGGCGTGGGTGGCGAGGCGTGGGTGGTGAGGGTGAGGGGTGAGGGGTGGGGGGTCAGCCGGCCGAACGCTCCCAGTCGATCGGGGGCAGGCCGGCATCGGCGAGGGCCTTGTTGGTGGCGCTGAACGGGCGGCTGCCGAGGAAGCCACGCGGGTTCATCGGGCTCGGGTGACCGGCCTCCAGCACGACGTGCCGGGGGTTGGTGACCAGGGCCGCCTTCTTGCGGGCGTAGCCGCCCCAGAGCAGGAACACCACCGGCTCGTCCCGGGCGTCCAGGGCGCGGATGGTCGCGTCGGTGAACTCCTCCCACCCCTTGTTGCCGTGCGAGCCCGGGCTGGCCTGCCGGACGGTGAGCACCGCGTTGAGCAGCAGCACCCCCTGTGCCGCCCACCCGTCCAGGTTCCCGCTGCGCGGCTTGGGCACCCCCAGGTCCTCGCTCAGCTCCTTGAAGACGTTGCGCAGCGACGGCGGCACGGACACCCCCTCGCGGACGCTGAAGCTCAGCCCGTGCGCCTGCCCCGCCTTGTGGTACGGGTCCTGGCCGAGGATCAGCACCCGGCACTGCTCGGGCTCGCACAACCGGTAGGCGGAGAAGAGGTCCTCCACCGGCGGGAAGACGGTCTGGGTGGCGTACTCGCGGGCGACGTAGTCGGCCAGCGCCGCCGTCCGGGCCGGGTCCAGGTGTGGGGTGAGCACGGCACGCCACGCCTCCGGCAGCAGCGCCAGCAGGTCGAGGGTGGGGGTGTCGTCGGGCATCGGCAACCTTTCGCAACGAAGTCCCCGGAACTCTAGGCAGCGGGTACGACACCCCTCAGCCCAGGGCGGTCAGCCGCCGCGCCCAGTCCCCGCCCACCGGTTCCAACTCGACCACCCGGGTGTCGTCGTCGCGCCGGTCGATGCGTACCCGCAGGTGGGCGTCGACGAGCTGCTCGACCAGGCCCTCGCCCCACTCGACCACGGTCACCGAGTCGTCCACCGAGGCGTCCAGGTCCAGGTCGTCGATCTCGGCGCGCGGGTCGGTCGCGTCACCCAACCGGTACGCGTCGGCGTGCACCATGGCCACCGCGCCGCCGCGCGCCGGATCGGGCCGGTGCACCCGGGCGATCACGAAGGTCGGCGAGGTGACGTCGCCGCGTACCCCCAGGCCGGTGCCGAGGCCCTGGGTGAGCGCGGTCTTGCCGGCCCCCAGCGGGCCGGTGAGCAGCAGCAGGTCACCGGCGCGCAGCACGGCGGCCAGCCGCCGGCCGAAGTCCCGGGTGTCCTCGACGGTGGGCAACGTGACGCGCACGCTCACAGCGCCTCCAGGAAACGTTCGAGTGCGGCGTTGACCTCGTCGGCGTGCTCCAGCATCACCACGTGCCCGCTGTCGTGGATCTTGACGTACTCGGCGTGCGGCAGCCGGCGGACGATCTCCTCCGAGTGCACCACCGGCGTGATCATGTCCTTGTCGCCCACCACGACCAGCACCGGTGTGCCGCTCAGCGCGGCCAACGCCGGGAACCGGGAATGGGTGGCCAGGGTCCGCAGGTAGCGGGTCACCGTGTCGGCCGACGTGCGGGAGTTCATCCGCTCCACGTACGACACCAGGGCCGGGCTCGGTTTCGGGGTGCCGAAGCCGTACCGGCGGGTCAGCAGCCAGGCCACGTTGGAGGTGGACCTGCGGGCCCGGTCGATCACGATCCCGCCGTACCGGGTGGCGTTGTTCATCATGAACAGCACCGGCGAGCCGACCCGGCCGAGCAGGGCCGGCGCGACCAGCTTCGTCTCGGCGAGCAACCCGCCCGACGTGGCCATCAGCACCGTGCCGACCACCCGGTCACCGAACAGCTCCGGGTACGCCTCGGCGAACGCCATGATGGTCATCCCACCCATCGAGTGCCCGACCAGCACCAACGGACCCTCCGGGGCGGTCCGGTCGATCACCCGGCGCAGGGTGTGGCCGAGCGCGGCGAGGTCGTACTCGCCGGTCTCCAACCGCCCCGACCGGCCGTGCCCCGGCTGGTCGTACGCGACGATCCGGTAGTCGCCCCGCTCGGCCAGCATCTGACGCTGGAAGTGGAACGTCCCCATGTCCAGGCAGAAGCCGTGCACCAGCACCACCGTCGGGTGCCCGGGCACCGGCCGGGTCGGCTCGACCACCTCGACGTGGATGTCGGTGCCGTCCGGCAACTCCAGCCGGTACGCCTCGTCGTAGCGCTGCGCGCCGAAGTCCTCCCCGGCGTACGGGTCGGCGGGGTCGGCCTTGAGCCGGCGGACCAGGGCGCGCTCGGTGGCCACCCCGGCGGCCAGCCCGGCGGCGGCCACCCCCACCGCGGCCCCGACCACGCCGGCGACCCGCCCGGCGGCGGTCCTCGGCCGGGGCACCCGGAACCGGCTGACCGCGCTCACTGTCGCTCGCCGTCGTAGACCCGGGGCACCCGGACCCCGCCGAACCGGGTGACGATCTCGTAGTTGATGGTGCCGACCGCCTCGGCCCAGTCGTCGGCGGTCGGCATCCCGTCGTCGCCGCTGCCGAAGAGGGTCGCCACGTCACCGGCGGCCACCTCGTCGGCGCCGCAGTCGAGGACGAACTGGTCCATGCAGACCCGGCCGGAGATGGTCCGCCGCTTCCCGCCGAGCTGCACCGGGCCGACGTTGGAGGCGTGCCGGGGCACCCCGTCGGCGTAGCCGAGCGGCACCACCGCCAGGTTCGCCTCCTCGGCCGTGGTGTAGGTGTGGCCGTACGACACACCGGTGCCGGCGGGAACCCGCTTGGCGAGCATCACCCGGGCCCGCGCGGTCATCGCCCGGCGCAGCCCGAACTGCTGCCCGGCGATCGGCGACAGCCCGTACACGGCGAGCCCGGGCCGGACCAGGTCGAAGTGGGTGTCCGGCCGGGTCAGGGTGGCCGCCGAGTTGGCCAGGTGCCGGTACCGGGGGCGCAGTCCGGCCCGCTCGGCCATGGCCAGCCCCTCGTGGAAGACCGCCAACTGCCGGTCGGTGGTGGGGTGGCCGGGCGAGTCCGCGTACACGAAGTGGCTCCACACGCCGACCACCTCGACCAGGCCGTCGGCCTGGGCCTTCGCGGCGGCCTCCAGCAGGGCGGGCCAGTCGGCGACGGTGGCCCCGCCCCGGGACAGCCCGGTGTCGATCTTCAGGTGCAGCCGGGCCGGCCGGTCGGCGACCCGACCCGCCTCGACCATCTCGTCGAGCTGGGCCAGGCTCGCGGCGGCCAGGTCCACCCCGGCCGCCACCCCCTCGTGCAGCGGCAGCCCCGGGGTGAGCAGCCAGGCGAGCACCGGCACCGTGATCCCGGCCCGGCGCAGGGTCAACGCCTCGTCGAGGGTGCACACCCCCAGCCAGTCCGCCCCCGCGTCGAGCGCGGCCCGCGCCGACGGGACCATGCCGTGGCCGTACCCGTCGGCCTTCACCACCGCCATCAGCTCGGCGCCGGTGCCCGACCGGAGCCGGGTCACGTTCGCACGGATCGCGTCCAGATCGACGCGTACCTCGGCCTGCCACATGCGCCCAGCCTACTGGCGTCGGTGATCACCCGGTCGCCGGACGCCGACCCCGACCGCCGCACCCATGCCGTCAGAGCAGCGGAGCGACCACCGGGCGCAGCGCGGCCACCACGTCCGGCGCGGTCACCGGGCCGCCCCGGGCCGCCTCCCGACCGGCCAGCCCGTGCAGGTACGCCGCGACGGCCGCCGCCCGCTCCGGGGCCAACCCGGCGGCGAGCAGCGCGCCGAGCAGCCCGGCCAGCACGTCCCCGGTACCCCCGGTGGCCAGCGCGGGACTGCCGGTCGGGTTGACGTACGCCCGGCCGTCCGGCGTGCCGACGACCGTGCGGTCCCCCTTGAGCAGGACCGTCGCGTTCATCCAGGCGGCCAGCCGCAGCGCGGCGGCGACCCGGTCGGCCCCCGGCTCCTCGCCGCACAGCCGGGTGAACTCCCGGTCGTGCGGGGTGACCACGATCGGGGCGTCCCGGTGACGCAGCCGGTCGGCGAGCGAGCCGTCCACCAGCAGGGTCAGCGCGTCCGCGTCGAGCACCACCGGCACCGGCGCGGCCAGCACGGCACGCAGCTCCGCACCGGCCTGTTCGTCGGTGCCCAGGCCGGACCCGCAGACCCAGGTCTGCACCCGGCCCGCCCCGGCCACCCGGTCGGTGGCGATCACCGACGGGTGCTGGCGGACCACCTCGTCCCGGGCCCCACCGGCGTACCGGACCAGGCCGGTGGGGCCGGCCAGCGCGCCGCCCACCGAGAGCACCGCCGCCCCCGGGTAGGTCCGCGACCCGGTGGCCACCCCGACCACGCCCCGGCTGTACTTCTCCGCCGACGCCCCGGCGCGGGGCCACCAGTCACGCACGTCCGACCACTCGGTGACCCGCAGCGCGGGATCCCCGCGCAGCCACGGCCCGAGCCCGATGTCGACCAGCTCGACCTGGCCGGCGAGCGGGGCCGCCGGGCCGACCACCAGGGCCGGCTTCAGCGCGCCGAACGCCACCGTGACGTCCGCCCGCACGGCGCGGGGCCGACCCGTGTCGTCCGTCGGCACGTCCCCGGTGTCCACCGCCACCCCGCTGGGCACGTCCACCGCGACCACGGTGGCCCGGCCGCCGTCCCGACCCCGCAGCGCGGGCAGGCCGGCGACGAGCCGGTCGGCGTTCTCCCGCAGGCCGCCGGTGCCCCCGATCCCGACGATCCCGTCCAGCACCAGGTCGACCACCGCGGGCGGGGCGTCGACCAGGCGTCCCCCGGCGGCCCGCAGCGCGGCCAGCCCCCCGGTGTGCGTCCGGTCGGGGCTGGTCGGCAGCACGGCGACCTGCGCGCCGCGCCGGGCCAGCCGTTCGCCCGCGTACAGTGCGTCGCCGCCGTTGTCGCCGGAGCCGACCAGCAGCAGCACCCGCGCGCCGTACACCCCGCCCCGGTCGGCGAGCAGCAGGGCGCAGCGCCGGGCCAGTCCGGCCGCCGCCCGCTGCATCAGCGTCCCGGGCGCCAGGGTCGCCATCAGACCGGCCTCCGCCGCGCGTACGTCCGCCACCCGCCACACCGGTTTCATCCCGCCCCCGTCCTCCCGCCGGCCGCTCTGCCCGCACCGGCGGCCCGTTCGTCACCCGGACCGCCCGCCCGTCGCGGTCGACGCGGGTGTCCGTCCTGGCCGGGACCACCCTACCGACGGTGGGGGCGGCAGGTTAGCCTCCGGCGTCGCGGCAGGCAAGACCTGTGGACGAGCCCCGGGTACGCCCGTCGCCCGTCGTCCACAGGGTCGGTCCGACCGCCGCCGGGCCACCTAGCGTCGGGGCACCGGTCGGCGACGGAGCCGACGAGACGGACACGGTCGGCGACAGAGCCGACCAGACGGACACGGTCGGCGACAGAGCCGACGTGATGGGCACGGTCGGCGACGGAGCCGACCAGACGGGCGCGGGAGGCGGGCGATGACGAACGAGCCGGTGGAGGTCGACGTGGCGCTGCTGCGGGTCGTGGCCGGTGGGCTGGCCGACGAGGCTTACGCGTTGGCGCAGGGGCTGGTGGGGCGGCCCGGGTTGGTGCTGTCCGCGCCGGGGTGGCGGGCCGGCACGGCGCTGTCCGGGCTGGAGTCGGCGGTGCACGCCTGGCACGGGACGCTCGGCGTCCGGGTGGCGGAGACCGGCACCGCCCTGCGCGCCGCCGCCGAGGCGTACGCGGCGGCCGACGACCGGGCCGCCGGGCGACTGGTCGGCCGACCCCGATGATCGGGTACGCCCAGCTCTGGACCGCTTCCCCGGGTGACTGGGACGCCGCGGGGGTGGCCTGGCGCGGGGTGGACGCGCCCGTCGGGCGGCGGCGGGCCGGGCTGGCCGACCGGGCGGCGGCGCTGCGCACGGGCTGGCGCGGCACGGCGGCCACGGCGGCCGGTGGCCGGCTCGACGGGCTGCGGGCGGAGCTGACGACCATCCTGCCGGCGCTGGTTGAGACCGAGCAGACGCTGGCCGAGTTCGCTGGTCGACTCCGGGTGGCGAAGGCCCGCCTCGCCGGGGCGGTCGCGGTCGCCGACCGCACCGGCGTGGCGGTGGACCGGCACGGCAGGGCACGGGCGGCCCCGCGGGCCTGGCACGGCCCGGAGTCCGGCGCGCTGCCGGGCGGCCCCGATCCGCGACCTCCCGGGACGGGTTCCCCGGCGGCGGTGGGTCAGGTGGCGGCGGCCCTTCGGGAGGCGCTCGTCCTGGCCGACGCGGCCGACCGGGAGGCCGCCGCCCGGTTGACCGAGCTGGCCGGGGCGGCCCGTACCGGCTGGGTCGAGCCGCCGCCACCCGGGCGACCGGCCGACGACGCCACCCCGGCGGCGGTCCGCGCCTGGTGGGCCGGCCTCACCCCGGCCCAGCGGCGGTGGCTGGTGCTGCACGAGCCGGCCCGGACCGGGCCGCGTGACGGGGTGCCGGCGGCGGCGCGGGACCAGGCGAACCGGTTGCTGCTGGCGGGGCACCGGGAGGCGCTGCTGGCCGAACGGCGGTCGCTGTCGGCCCGCCGGTCGGGCGAGCGCGCCGCGCTACGACGGATCGACCGGGCGCTGGCCGTCCTGGACCGGCTCGCCGGCCGGCTGGCCTCGACCGGGGCACCCCGGGCGTACCTGCTCGGGCTCGACCCGGCCGGCGACGGGCGGGCGATCGTCGCGCTGGGCAACCCGGACCGGGCCGGTCGGGTGCTGACCTACGTGCCGGGGATGACCAGCGACCTCGCCGACGTCCCCGGTGAGCTGGGCCGGGCCGCCCGGGTGCAGGCCAGGTGCACCGCCATCGCCCCGGACGAGGAGACGGCGGCGGTGCTCTGGCTGGACTACGACGCCCCGGACTTCCTGCCCGAGGCCTCCTCGCCGGCCCAGGCCCGGGACGCCGGGTCGGCGCTGCACCGGTTCCAGGAGGGGCTGCGCGCCACCCACGACGGGCCGGTGGCCCGGCAGACCGTGCTCGGGCACAGCTACGGCTCGCTGGTGGTGGGCAGCGCCGCCCGGGACCACGGGCTGTCCGCCGACGCGTTGGCCTTCGTCGGCTCACCCGGTGTCGGGGTGGACCGTGCCGACGCGCTCGGGCTGCCACCGGACCGGGTCTGGGCGAGCACCGCCCGCGACGACGTGATCGCGCTGGTCGAGCCGCCCCGCGACCTGGCCGGCCGGGCGGTGCTGGCCACCTCGCCGCTGGCCAGCGCCGCCTGGCTGCTCCGCCCGGACGACCACCAGCTGTGGTTCGGCCACGACCCGAGCGATCCGGGCTTCGGCGGCCGGACCTTCCCCAGTGGCCGGTACGGTCACACCGGCTACTGGGAGCCCGGCAACCCCGCCCTGGACGGGATGGCCCGGATCGTGCTCGGTCGATGACCGGCGTCCTACTCGACGGTGACCGACTTCGCCAGGTTGCGCGGCTGGTCGACGTCGTGCCCCCGGGCGGCGGCGATCTCGGCCGCGAGCACCTGTAGGGGGACGGTGGTGACCAGCGGCGCGAGCAGGGTGGGCGTACGCGGCACGTAGATCAGGTGGTCGGCGTAGCGGACCACCGCCTGGTCGCCCTCCTCGGCGATCACGATGGTCCGCGCTCCCCGGGCCCGGACCTCCTGGATGTTGGAGACGACCTTGTCGTGCAGCATGCCCCGGCCGACCGGCGACGGCACCACGCAGATCACCGGGGTGCCCTTGTCGATCAGGGCGATCGGCCCGTGCTTCAGCTCACCGGCGGCGAACCCCTCGGCGTGCATGTACGCCAGCTCCTTGAGCTTGAGCGCACCCTCCAGGGCGACCGGGTAGCCGACGTGCCGGCCGATGAAGAGCACCGTCGGCTCGGACTTCAGCTCCCTGGCCAGCTCCCGCACCGGCTCGATCCGGCCGAGCAGCTCGCGCAGCTTGTCCGGCATCTCCTGGAGCTGGGCCACCACCGCGCCGACCTCGTCGGCGAACTTGATCCCGCGTACCTGGGCCAGGTGCAGGCCGATCAGGTAGCAGGCGACCAGCTGGGTGAGGAACGCCTTGGTGGAGGCGACCGCGATCTCCGGGCCGCCGTGGGTGTAGAGCACCGCGTCGGACTCACGCGGGATGGTGGAGCCGTTGGTGTTGCAGATGGCCAGCACCCGGGCCTTCTGCTCCTTGGCGTGCCGCAGCGCCATCAGGGTGTCCATCGTCTCGCCGGACTGCGAGATCACCACGATCAGGGTGGACCGGTCGAGCACCGGGTCGCGGTAGCGGAACTCGCTGGCCAGTTCCACCTCGCAGGGGATCCGGGTCCAGTGCTCGATGGCGTACTTGGCGACCATGCCGGAGTGGTACGCGGTGCCGCAGGCGACGATGAAGATCTTGTCGACGTCGCGCAGGTCCTGGTCGCTGAGGCGGACCTCGTCCAGGGCGATCTCCCCGGTCTCGGTGAGCCGGCCGAGCAGGGTGTCCGCGATGGCCTGCGGCTGCTCCTCGATCTCCTTGAGCATGAACCAGTCGTAACCGCCCTTCTCGGCGGCCGACGAGTCCCAGTCGATGTGGAAGTCCTTGCCGGTGGCCGGCTCCCCGTCGAAGTCGGTGATCTCGATGCTGTCGGCGGTGATCAGGACGAGCTGGTCCTGGCCCAGCTCGACCGCCTCGCGGGTGTGCTCGATGAACGCCGCCACGTCGCTGGCCAGGTAGTTCTCCCCGTCGCCCCGGCCGACCACCAGCGGCGAGTTACGCCGCGCGCCGACCACCGCACCGGGGACGGCGGCGTCCACGGCGAGCAGGGTGAAGGCGCCCTCCAGCCGTCGGCACACCACCCGCATCCCGGCGGCGAGCAGCTGGGGGCCGTCGGTCCCACCCGCCGCGCGCAGCTCGGCGAGCGCCCGGGCGAGCAGGTGAGCGGCGCACTCGGTGTCGGTGTCGCTGGTGAACTGGACCCCGTCGTCCTCCAGCTCGGCGCGGAGCTTGGCGAAGTTCTCGATGATGCCGTTGTGGATCACGGCGACCCGGCCGTCGGGGGCCACGTGCGGGTGGGCGTTACGGTCGGTAGGCCCGCCGTGGGTGGCCCACCGGGTGTGACCGATACCGGTGGTGCCGTCGCCGATGCCGACCGGGCTGGCGGCGCAGTCCTCCGGGTTGCTGGCGGCCCGCTCGGAGAGGACCTTCTCCAGGTTGGCCAGCTTGCCGGCCTTCTTCTCGGTGAGCAGCTCGTCGTCGCACACGATCGCGACCCCGGCCGAGTCGTAACCCCGGTACTCCAGCCGGCGCAGCCCGTCGAGCACGATGCCGAGCGCCGGGCGCGAGCCGGCGTAACCCACGATTCCACACATGGTCCGCAGCCTAACCCAGTTCCGCTCATCACGCGTGCGCGGAAGCCGGGTAAACAATCACCGAATTTGAGCGAACGGACGGTGACCGGCGACAACCGGACGGTCGCTCCACCCGTTCGACGGCGCGGGCTTGCGGGCCGCCCGACCGTACGACAGTCTCTCGGCGACCCTGGGACCGCCCAGGGACGGCCCGCTCACCCCTTTCCTGCCCCTCCGTCCTCGGAGCGAGAATGTCCGACGCGCCCCCTCCCGGCGACCCCTCACCCGCAGCCGCAGCCGCCGCCCCGCCGCCGGACCCGACGGGCGGAGCATCCGCCTGGCCCGCGCCCGACCCGCTCACGGTCCCGCCGCCCTGGTCGGCCCCCGACCCGTGGCCCGGACCACCGTCGACCGGTGGCCGTACGGTCCCGGCTCTTCCCGGGACGCCCGGCGGCCCACCCGCCGCGGGCTGGACCGGCATGGACCCGGCCGGGCAGGGCAGCCCACCCGCCGCGGGCTGGACCGGCATGGACCCGGCCGGGCAGGGCGGCCCACCCGCCGCGGGCTGGACCGGCATGAGCCCGACCATGCCCGGCGGGTCACCCGGCCAGGGCTGGCCGCCGCCGGGCTACCCGCCGCCGTTCGCCCACCCGGGGTACCCGCGGCGGAGTTCCACCGGCGCAGGGCAGGTGGTGGGGATCGTGGTGGCGGTGGTCCTGGTCCTCGTCCTGGGCTTCTGTGCCTGCGCCTGCGGGGGTGGCACCCTGCTGGGCCAGCTCGTACCGGAGTCGACGACCGGGGACGACCACGACGACCCCGCGCCCAGCTGGCCCCCGACGCCGTACCGACCGGCCACGCCCGTCGCCGCGCCCACCAGCGCTCCGGACGGGCACCCCGTGCGGTGGGTTCCGACGGGTGACAGGTGACGGTTGGGTGCCCCGCCGACTTCTCCACCGCCCCGGAGCATGCCGGGACCGCACGGCCCCGCGTCCGTCCCGGAAAAGCCGACCACGCGTCCTACGGGACGGGCACGTCCGGCCCGTAGGCTGACGGGCGTGACGACGCCGACCGATGTCGACCCGCTGGTGGCCCGGATGCGCCCGTTCGGGACGACCGTCTTCGCCGAGATGTCCGCGCTCGCCGTCCGGACCGGGGCGGTCAACCTGGGCCAGGGCTTCCCGGACACCGACGGGCCGCCGGAGATGCTGGCCGCCGCCGCCGAGGCGTTGCGCTCCGGGCAGAACCAGTACCCGCCCGGTCCCGGGATCCCCGCGCTGCGCCGGGCCGTCGCCGAGCACCAGCGCCGTTTCCACGGCCTGACGTACGACCCGGACGGCGAGGTGATCGTCACCGCCGGGGCCACCGAGGCGATCGCCGCCAGCATCCTGGCGCTCTGCGAGCCGGGCGACGAGGTGGTCTGCTTCGAGCCGTACTACGACTCGTACGCGGCGTCGATCGCGTTGGCCGGTGCGGTGCGGCGACCGGTGACGTTGCGCCCCGGCGGCGACGGTCGGTACGCCTTCGACCCGGCCGAGTTGCGGGCCGCGTTCGGGCCGCGTACCCGGCTGGTGCTGCTGAACTCGCCGCACAACCCGACCGGGAAGGTCTTCACCGGGCCGGAACTGGCACTGGTCGCCGACCTCTGCCGGGAACACGACGTGTACGCGGTCACCGACGAGGTCTACGAGCACCTCGTCTTCACCGACGCCGCCTCCGCCCACCTGCCGCTGGCCACCCTGCCCGGGATGCGGGAACGCACCCTGCGCATCTCGTCGGCCGGCAAGACCTTCTCCTGCACCGGGTGGAAGGTGGGCTGGGTCAGTGGCCCCGCCGCGCTGGTCTCGGCGGTGCTGCGGGTCAAGCAGTTCCTCACCTTCGTCAACGCGGCACCACTGCAACCGGCGGTCGCCGTGGCGCTGGCGCTGCCCGACGGCTACTACACCGGCTTCCGGGACGCCCTCCAACGACAGCGGGACCTGTTGATCGACGGTCTGACCGACGCCGGCTTCGAGGTGCTCACCCCGGAGGGGACCTACTTCGTCACCGCCGACATCACCGGCCTCGGTGGTCGGGACGGGCTGGAGTTCTGCCGTTCCCTGCCGGAGCGCTGCGGCGTGGTGGCGGTGCCCACCCAGGTCTTCTACGACGACGCCGAGGCCGGTCGCCGCCTGGTCCGGTTCGCCTTCTGCAAGCGGCCCGAGGTGCTGACCGAGGCGGTCACCCGGCTGCGCGCACTGGCCGACCCGCACTGACCGGCGCCCCGGTCAGCCAGCCGACGGCGGCGGACCGGGCGTCGGCGGTCACCGGCCGGTCGGCACCCGCGTCCGCCGGCCCGACCGATGTGGTGTCAGGTGACGGGGCTGGCGGTGCGGACGTGTTCGGCGATCCGCTCGGCCACCGACCGGGCCGTCTCCTCGGTGCCGGCCTCGACCATCACCCGCACCAGCGGTTCGGTGCCGGACGGGCGCAGCAGCACCCGGCCGGTCTCCCCCAGCTCGGCCTCGGCCCGCTCGACCTCGGCCCGCACGGCGGGGGCGGCGGCACCGACCGTCCGGTCGCCGACCGGCACGTTGATCAGCACCTGGGGCAGCTTGGTGACCACCGAGGCCAGCTCGGCCAGGGAACGGCCGGTGGCGGCCATCCGGGCCATCAGGTGCAGGCCGGTGAGGACACCGTCCCCGGTGGTGGCGTGCGCGGGCATCACCAGGTGGCCGCTCTGCTCGCCGCCGAGGGCGAGGCCGGAGGCGCGCAACTCCTCCAGCACGTACCGGTCGCCGACCTTGGTCTCGACCAGCCGGATGCCCTGCGCGGACATGGCCAGCCGCAGGCCGAGGTTGCTCATCACGGTGGCGACCAGGGTGTCCCGGGTCAGTTCGCCGGCGTCCCGCAGGGCCAGGGCGAGGATCGCCATCAGCTCGTCGCCGTCGACCTCCGTGCCGTCGGCGTCGACCGCCACGCACCGGTCGGCGTCGCCGTCGTGGGCGAGGCCCAGGTGCGCGCCGTGCTCGACCACGGCGGCCCGCAGGCCGTCGAGGTGGTTGGAACCGCACTCGTCGTTGATGTTGAGGCCGTCCGGCTCGGCGTGGATCGCGATCACCTCGGCACCGGCCTCCCGGTAGGCGACCGGGGCGACCTCGGCGGCGGCGCCGTTGGCGCAGTCGACCACGACCTTGATGCCGTCGAGGCGGTGCGGCACGGTACCGACCAGGTGCTGGACGTAGTGGTCGGCACCGTCGAGCAGGTCGTGCACCCGGCCGACCCCCGCGCCGACCGGGCGGTCCCAGGCCGTGGTGGCGTTCGCCTCGACGGCCGCCTCGATCCGCAGTTCGATCTCGTCGGGCAGCTTGTGCCCACCGGCGGCGAACAGCTTGATCCCGTTGTCCGGCATCGGGTTGTGCGACGCGGAGAGCATCACGCCCAGGTCCGCCTTGGCCTCGGCGGTCAGGAACGCCACGGCGGGGGTGGGCAGTACGCCGACCCGGACCACGCTCGCCCCGGCGCTGGTGAGCCCGGCGACCACGGCGGCCTCCAGCATCTCGCCGCTGGCCCGGGTGTCCCGTCCGACGACCGCCAGTGGCGGGTGGCTACGGTCCGACTCGGCGAGCGTGTGCGCGGCGGCCACCGCAACGGCGAGCGCCAACTCCGGGGTGAGATCGACGTTCGCCCGCCCGCGTACGCCGTCCGTGCCGAACAACCGCCCCATACCCGCCAACCTCCGGTGCAACTGCGATGAGTGGAGAAAGCGCGACGGCCGGGCCACCTCCCGCGGAGGGGAGGCGGACCCGGCCGTTCGTCAGAAGTACAACGCGCCGTCGGTGATCAGCGCTTCGAGTACTGCGGAGCCTTACGGGCCTTCTTGAGACCGTACTTCTTGCTCTCCTTGACCCGGGCGTCCCGGGTGAGGAAGCCGGCCTTCTTCAGGGCCGGACGGTCGTCCGGCTCGCTGACGATCAGCGCGCGGGCGATGGCCAGCCGCAGCGCACCGGCCTGGCCGGTGGTGCCGCCGCCCCGCAGGTTGGCGATGACGTCGAACATCTCGGGCTTCTCGGCGGTGACCAGCGGGTCCTTGATGAGCTGCTGGTGCACCTTGCTCGGGAAGTAGGCCTCGAGGTCACGGCCGTTGCAGGTGATCTTGCCGCTGCCCGGGACGATACGGACCCGGACGATGGCCTCCTTGCGGCGGCCGACGGTCTGGATCGGCCGGTCACCATGCGGCGCGCGGGCGACGGGCGCGGGCGCTTCGGTGGCCTCGGGGGCGACCTCGGTCTCGGTGATGTCGGTCATGCTGTTTCCTTCGCCCTCGCTCACTGCGCGATCTGCTTGATCTCGAACGGCACCGGCTGCTGCGCCAGGTGCGGGTGCTCAGCACCGGCGTAGACCTTCAGCTTCTTGATCAGCTGACGGCCGAGCTTGTTGTGCGGGAGCATGCCCTTCACAGCCAGCTCGATGGCCCGCTCGGGCCGCTTGGTCAGCAGCTCGTCGTAGCCGACCTGCTTGAGGCCGCCCGGGTAACCGGAGTGCCGGTAGGCGACCTTGGTCTGCCGCTTGTTGCCGGTCAGCGCCACCTTGCCCGCGTTCACGATGACGACGAAGTCGCCCGTGTCGACGTGCGGCGCGAAAGTCGGCTTGTGCTTGCCGCGCAGCAGCGTGGCGGCGTGGGTGGCCAGGCGGCCCAGCACGACATCAGAGGCGTCGATAACGTGCCACTGACGCTCGATCTCACCCGGCTTCGGGCTGTACGTACGCACAGGTCTACCTTGTCTCGTCGTCGGTCTGGGGTCGCGCGCCGAGGTGACCAGAGGCTTCCCGGCCGGACCAGCGCGCACGAACGACCAAGCGTACCTGAGCGGCACGCCTCTGGATGTCGTACAACAGCAGGCAACGATACCCGGCACCCCAGCGGCTGGTCAAAACGGGGGGTCGGCCGGCGTGGCCGCCGATTCCACCGCATGACAAGGGTCACACACCGACCAGCTTCCCGGGGCCGGGCCGCAGGTACACCGCCCAGGTGACCACGAAACAGAGCGCGTACCAGCCGATGAAGGCCAGGTAGGCGGCGTCCGCGTTGCCCGAGGCGAGGAAGGACTGCCGGAAGGCCACGTTCACCAGCACCCCGCCCGAGGCACCGACCGCCCCGGCGATGCCGATCAGCGCCCCGGAGCGCCGTCGCGCCCGGCGCTGCGCCGCGGCCGGGTCGCCGGTCAGCTCCGCCTCGGCCACCGCCCGGACCCGGAAGATCGCCGGGATCATCTTGTACGTCGACCCGTTGCCGATGCCGGAGAAGACGAACAGCGCCAGGAACCCGGCCAGGTAGAGCGGGAACGACCGCTCCCGGGCGGCGTAGAGCACCAGCCCGGCCCCGGCGGCCATCGCGACGAAGTTCCAGAAGGTCACCCGCGCCCCGCCCAGCCGGTCGGCGAGCTGCCCGCCGAGCGGCCGGATCAGCGAGCCGATCAGCGGCCCGAGGAAGGTCAGCCAGGCCGCGTCGACCGGGGTGGGGAACCGCTCGGCGAACTGGAGCTGGAGCACCTGGCCGAAGGCGAAGCCGAAGCCGATGAACGAGCCGAAGGTGCCCACGTAGAGCAGCGACATCACCCAGGTGTGCCGGTCGCGGGCGGCCTCGCGCAGCGCGCCGGGCTCGTTGTGGGCGTCCGGGATGTTGTCCAGCCACCGGGCCGCGGCGAGCGCGGCCAGCACGATCAGCGGCAGGTAGACCGCCGGCACCAACCGGGGGTACGCCGCCCCGGCGGTGGCCAGCACCGCCAACCCGACGAGCTGCACGGCCGGCACGCCGAGGTTGCCGCCACCGGCGTTGAGCCCGAGCGCCCGGCCCTTGAGCCGGTCCGGGAAGAACAGGTTGATGTTCGCCATCGACGAGGCGAAGTTGCCGCCGCCGACCCCGGTCAGGCAGGCCAGCACCATCAGCGTCGAGTACGAGACCCCCGGCTCCAGCAGCACCGCCATCGGCACCGCCGGCACCAGCAGCAGCAGCGCGCTGACGATGGTCCAGTTCCGCCCCCCGAACCGGGCCACCGCCAGGGTGTACGGCAGCCGCAGCACCGCCCCCAACGCGGCCGGTACGGCGGTGAGCAGGAACTTCCCGGCCGGGTCGATGCCGTACGCCGGGCCGAGGAAGAGCACGGTGACCGACCAGAGGCTCCACACCGAGAACCCGACGTGCTCGGCGAAGATCGACACCCAGAGGTTGCGCCGGGCGATCGGGGCTCCGGTGGTCCGCCAGAAGGTGGGGTCCTCGGGACGCCAGTCGTCGATCCGGTGCCGGCGACCGGTCCCGGTCGCGACGGCCCCGTCGGTGGCGGTGGTCCGGACGTCGGTGGCGGTGGCCCCGGCGGCCGGGGCCTGCGGGTCAGCGGCCGGGGCCTGCGGGTCGGTGCCGGTGGCCTGCGGGTCGGTGGCCGGCGGATCGGCGGCGGTGCTGCGGGCGAGCGTGCTCACGGCGACTCCTCCTGCTGGTCGTGGTGAGCGGAACGCTAGGCAGGCCGGGTTTCCCCGAGGGTGCCTCTCCCGGGTCGTTCCGGAAACGGAGATCGCACCTCGGCCCGGATCCGATGGTGAGACGGCCCACGGAACGGCCACGGTGACCGGCCTACGGCCGGCGACCGACCGGCGACGCGGCGGGGCGGCACGGCGACCGGGGGCGTGGCGGCGGGACGGCGACCGGATGGTCAGAGTTCCTGGAGGATACGCAGTGCCCGGGTGACCCGGCGCATGGTCTCGGTGTCGGCGACGTCCACGCACTCGGTGAACCACTTCTTCATCGGTGCCGACAGCCGGTCGGGCATCACCACGTTCGCGCCCATCGGCACCGCGAGCGGAGAGTCACGCAGCAGCGCGGTCTCGACCACCTCGGCGACGATCACGATCGGCACGTCGGTGGAGTTGTAGACGTCGGAGCTGATCACCAGCCCGAGCCGTTCCCGGGCGCCCTCGATGCGCCAGACCTCTCCCCTACGCAGCACGTGGGCGACCACCGAAGAGCACGTCGGCGACCATCCCCACCTCGCGGGCGTCGGCGAGGGCGGCGGACTCCAGGTCGAGCCCGGCCCGGCCGACCGCCTCGGCGTGCGCGGTGAAGACCTCCCGTAGCGCCTTCTCCCGGGCGGCCTGGTCCATCCAGGCGGACAGCGAGAGACCCTCCCGCTTGGCGAACCGGCGGGCCTGCTCGATCGTCTCGTCGGAGAACGAGAGAGTCACCTTCGCAGTCATGCCACCGATCCTACCCGCGGTATGACCAGCGGTCATCCCACCCGGGCGGAGTCAGGCGGCCGGGCGGGGTCAGGCGGCCGGGCGGGGTCAGGCGGCCGGGCGGGGTCAGGCGGCCGGGCGGTGGCCGCCGAAGACGGCGAACCGCCACGCCTTGTAGAAGCAGTCCACGTCGACCAGGCCGGCGTCGGCCAGCCAGCGGCACTGGTCGGTCACCGGGACCGGTCGGTCGTGCCGCATCCGTTCCCGGGCGGCGGCGATCTCGGCGTCGTCCGAGCCGCGCGCGGCGGTCTGCGCCAGCCAGACCTCGTCGTACCGGCGGTCCAGCGCCGGGGTGGGGCCGGCCACCTGCTCGGCGTTGACGAACACCCCGCCGGGCCGGAGCGCGTCGGCCGCCCGCCGGTAGAGCGCCCGCTTGCCGTCGTCGTCGAGGTGGTGCACGGCCAGGGCGGAGACCACCGCGTCGTACCGGCCGGCGGGGAGCGGGTCGGCCAGGTCGGCCAGCACGGTCCGGTGCGCCACCCCCCGGGCGGCCAGTCCTTCGGCGGCCACCGCGAGCATCCCCGCGGCACCGTCGACCAGGGTCACCCGCACGCCGGGCAGCGCGGCGGTCAGCAGCAGCGAGAGCAGCCCGGTGCCGGCGCCCAGGTCGAGCACCTCGGGGGTACGCCCGGCCGCGAGCGCGGCCCGCACCGGTGGGGCGGCCACCTCGACGGCCGCGCCGTAGAAGTCGTCGAAGCAGGGCACGAGCCGGCGACGGGCCTGATCGTACGAGCCTGCCACCGCATCGAAGGCCGCCGTGACGTCCATGCTCGACTCCTCTCACATAATGGGAAAACTGTCTCATATTATAGACCCTGCCGGCCGACACGTTTCCCCTGTGCGGTGTGAGCCGCTCTTGACAGGACCGAAACAGAAGGGACGCGGGTCGGAAACCGCCCGGCGGCACGCTTTCCCGACATGACAGACGGTGCACGCGCCGCGACGCGAACGGGGCCACCTCCCCGGGAGGCGGAGACGCACTGCCCGTACTGCGCTCTCCAGTGCGGCATGGTCCTGCGGGACGACGGGGGCGGCGGGATCGAGGTCCGGCCCCGGCAGTTCCCCACCAACCGCGGCGGGCTGTGCCAGAAGGGCTGGACCGCCGCCGAACTGCTCGACCACCCCGACCGGCTGACCACCCCCCTGGTACGCGACGCGTCCGGCGAGCTGCGCCCGGCCGACTGGGACGTCGCGCTGGACCGGATCGCCACCGGGCTGCGCACCGTCCGACGTGACCACGGGCGGGACGCGGTCGCGGTCTTCGGCGGCGGCGGGCTCACCAACGAGAAGGCGTACGCCCTCGGCAAGTTCGCCCGGGTGGCGCTGCGGACCCGGAACATCGACTACAACGGCCGGTGGTGCATGTCCTCCGCCGCCGCGGCCGGGCTGCGCGCCTTCGGTGTCGACCGGGGGCTGCCCTTCCCGCTGACCGACCTGGGCCGCACGCAGACCCTGCTGCTGGTGGGCGCGAACCCGGCCGAGACCATGCCGCCGCTGATGCGGCACCTCGCCGACCAGCAGGCCCGGGGCGGCCGGCTGATCGTGGTCGACCCCCGGCTGACCGCCACCGCCCGCCAGGCCGACCTGCACCTGCAACCGCTGCCCGGCACCGACCTGGCGGTCGCCAACGCGCTGCTGCACATCGCGCTCACCGAGGGCCTGGTCGACCGGGAGTACGTGGCCGCCCGGACCGAGGGCTTCGACGCGGTACGCCGCACCGTCGCCGGGTACTGGCCCGCCGAGGTGGAACGGCTCTCCGGGGTGCCGGTGGCCGACCTGGAGGAGACCGCCCGCGCGCTCGGCACCGCCGCCTCGGCGGTCATCCTCACCGCCCGGGGCGCCGAACAGCACGCCAAGGGCGTCGACACGGTCAGCGCGTACGTCAACCTCGCCCTCGCCCTCGGTCTGCCCGGCCGCCCGTACTCCGGTTACGGCTGCCTGACCGGCCAGGGCAACGGCCAGGGCGGACGCGAGCACGGCCAGAAGGCCGACCAGCTCCCCGGGTACCGCAAGATCGACGACCCGGCGGCCCGGGCCCACGTCGCCGCGGTCTGGGGGGTGGATCCCGCCGAGCTTCCCGGCCCCGGCGTCCCGGCCTACCAGCTCCTCGATTCGCTCGGCACCCCCGGCGGCCCCCGCGCGCTGCTGGTCTTCGGCTCCAACCCGGTGGTCTCCGCGCCCCGGGCGGCCCGGATCGAGTCCCGGCTGCGCGGGCTGGACCTGCTGGTGGTGGCCGATTTCCTGCGTTCCGAGACGGCCGAGCTGGCCGACGTGGTGCTACCGGTCGCCCAGTGGGCGGAGGAGGACGGCACGATGACCAATCTGGAGGGTCGGGTGCTGCGTCGCCGCGCGCTCCGCGAGCCACCCCCCGGCGTCCGCACCGACCTGGCGGTCCTCGCCGGCCTCGCCGCCCGCCTGGACGACCCGGCCCCGGTGGCCGCGCCCGCCCCGACCGGCGGCGAGCCGACGAGCAGCGGTCCGGCGGGGATGCCGGACGGGACCGCCCCGACCGGCGGTGATCCGGCGGGGGCCGCGGGCAGCACCGACGCGGCGGACGTCCCGGACCGCTTCCCGACCGACCCGAGGGTGGTCTTCGCCGAGCTGCGGCGGGCCTCCGCCGGGGGCGTCGCCGACTACGCCGGGGTCACCTGGGACCGGATCGAGTCGTCCGACGGCGTCTTCTGGCCGTGCCCCGACCCGGAGGGGCCGGACACCCCCCGGCTCTTCGCCGACACCTTCCCCACCCCGTCCGGCCGGGCCCGGTTCCATCCGGTCCAGCACCGGCCGGCGGCCGAGGAGGTCTGCGCCGACTACCCGCTGCACTTCACCACCGGGCGGGTGCTGGCCCAGTACCAGTCGGGCACGCAGACCCGGCGGGTCGCCGCGCTGCGCCGGGCCGCCCCACGGGGCTTCGTCGAGCTGCACCCCGACCTGGCCGCCCGGCTCGGGGTCGCCGAGGGTGACGAGGTACGGGTCGCCTCCCGCCGGGGTGAGCTACGCGCGCCGGCCCGGCTCAGCCCGACGATCCGGCCGGACACCGTCTTCGCGCCGTTCCACTGGCCCGGGGCGGCCCGCGCCAACTCGGTCACCAACGACGCCGTCGACCCGGTCTCCGGGATGCCCGAGTTCAAGATCTGCGCGGTCCGGGTGGAGCGGGCATGACCGGGCGGATCGTGATCGTCGGGTACGGGATGGCCGGTTCCCGGCTCGCCACCGAGCTGCACGCCCGCAACGGCGACCGGAAGGTCACCGTGCTGGGGGCGGAACCGCACCGGGCGTACAACCGGATCATGCTCTCCACGCTGCTCGCCGGCAAGATCGGCGAGCCCGACGTGGAGCTGGCCGAGGTCGCCGGGCAGGGCACCGACGTGCGGACCGGCGTGGCAGCCGCCGCCATCGACCGGGTGGCCCGGACGGTCCGCACCACCGACGGCGAGCGGATCGACTACGACCACCTGGTCCTCGCCACCGGCAGCCGGGCCGTGGTGCCGCCGCTGCCCGGTCTCGACCCGGCCGACCTGCCGGCCCGGGTGGCCGTCTTCCGCACCCTGGCCGACTGCCGCCGGATCCTCGCCGCCGCCCGCACCGCCCGCACCGCACTGGTGCTCGGTGGCGGTCTGCTCGGCCTGGAGGCGGCCCGCGGTCTGGCCGCCCGGGGGCTGACGGTGACCGTGGTCCACCCCCACCCGCACCTGATGGAACGGCAGCTCGACCCGGCCGCCGGCGCGGTGCTCGCCGGCACCCTGGCCGGGCTCGGCGTCACCAGCCGGCTGGGCGTGCCGGCCACCGCGCTGGACGCCGACGCCGACCGGGTCCGGCTGCACCTGGCCGACGGCACCCACCTCGACGCCGACCTGCTGGTGCTCTCCTGCGGCGTACGCCCCGACACCGGGCTGGCCGCCGCCGCCGGACTGGCCGTCGACCGGGGGGTGCTGGTCGACGACCGGCTGCGCACCGGTGACGAGGCGATCTCGGCGATCGGCGACTGCGCCCGCCCCGCCGGTGGTCCGACCGGACTGGTCGCCCCGGCCTGGGCACAGGCCCGGGTGGTGGCCCGGCTGCTCACCGGCGAGGACGACACCGCCCGCTACCGCCCCCGGCCGGTGGTGACCCGGCTCAAGGCCGCCGGGATCGACCTGGCCGCGATGGGTGACCCGACCGGCGGCCCCGGCGAGGAGTTGACCTTCGCCGACCCGGCCCGGGGGACGTACGCCCGGCTGCGGATCGACCACGACCGGCTGACCGGGGCGATCCTGCTCGGTGACAACCCGTCGGTCGGCACGGTGGTACAGCTCTTCGACCGGGGCGGCCCGGTCCCCACCGACCGGCGGGCGCTGCTGCTCGGCCGGTCGCTCGGCGTCACCCCCGCGACGCCCGCCGCGACCCCGGCGCTGATGCCGGACGCGGCGACCGTCTGCCAGTGCAACGACGTCGACAAGGGCACCCTGGTCCGCTGCTGGCGGGCCGGCGCCCGGACCGTCGACGAGGTGGTCGCCGCGACCCGGGCCGGTACCGGCTGCGGCGGCTGCCGGGAGGCCGTCGGCGGGATCGTCGACTGGCTGTCCGAGGTGGACTCGGTGGGGACGCCCCGATGACCGTGATGACACCACGAGGAGGTGACCCGATGACCGGTGGACGATTGGTCGTCGTCGGCAACGGCATGGTCGGGCAACGGTTCGTCGAGGCGCTGCGCGCCCGCGACCATGACCGGCGATGGCGGGTGACGGTGCTCGCCGAGGAGGCCCGCCCCGCGTACGACCGGGTACGACTGTCCGCGTTCTTCGACGGGGTGACCGCCGAGGAGCTGAACCTGCACACCCCGGACGACGGGGTCGAGCTGCGCCTCGGCGACCCGGTGACCGGGATCGACCGGGACCGGCGGGTGGTGACCACCGCGTCCGGGGAGCACCCGTACGACGCGCTGGTGCTGGCCACCGGGTCGTACCCGTTCGTGCCCCCGGTGACCGGCACCGACCTGCCCGGCGTCTTCGTCTACCGCACCCTCGACGACCTGGAGGCGATCCGGGAGCACGCCCGGGGTCGGGCCACCGGCGCGGTGATCGGGGGCGGCCTGCTCGGCCTGGAGGCCGCCAACGCGCTGCGGCTGCTGGGGCTGCGGACCCACGTGGTGGAGTTCGCCCCCCGGCTGATGCCGGTGCAGGTCGACGAGGCGGGCGGCGCGATGCTGCGGCGCTACGTCGAGGAGCTGGGGGTCACCACGCACCTCGGGGTGGGCACCACCGCGCTGCGGTCCGGCCCGGACGGCACGGTCGCCGCGTTGGACCTCTCCGACGGCGGCACGGTCGCCGCCGACCTGGTGGTGGTGGCCGCCGGCATCCGTCCCCGGGACGAGCTGGCCCGCGCCGCCGGGCTGCCGCTCGGCCCGCGCGGCGGGGTGCTGGTCGACGGGAGCTGCCGCAGCGACGACGAGCGGATCTGGGCGGTCGGCGAGTGCGCGGCCGTCGACGGCACCTGTCACGGCCTGGTCGCCCCGGGGTACGCGATGGCCGAGGTGGTGGCCGACCGGCTGCTCGGCGGCGCGGCCACCTTCCCCGGCGCGGACAGCGCCACCAAACTCAAGCTGCTCGGTGTCGACGTGGCCTCGTTCGGGGACGCCCACGGCAGCACGCCCGGCTGCCTGGACGTCACGTTCACCGATCCGGTCACCCGCTCGTACGCGAAGCTGGTCCTCTCCGACGACGCGCGGACGCTGCTCGGTGGGGTGCTGGTCGGGGACGCTAGCGCCTACCCGACGCTGCGGGCCAGTGTCGGCGGGCCGCTACCCGCTGCCCCGCTGGCGCTGCTGGCGCCGGCCGGCGGGGCGGGGGCCGGTGCGGCGGCGCTGCCCGGGGCCGCGCAGGTCTGCTCCTGTAACGCGGTGACCCGCGACGACATCGACGCGGCGATCGCCGGTGGGGCGTGCGACGTGCCGGCGTTGAAGGCGTGCACCCGGGCCGGGACGAGCTGCGGCTCCTGCGTACCGATGCTCAAGCAACTGCTCGACGCGGCCGGGGTGCGGCAGTCCACGGCGCTGTGCGAGCACTTCGACGCCAGCCGGCAGGAGCTGTTCGACATCGTCCGGGTGCGCGGCATCCGGACGTTCTCGCAGCTCGTCGCCGACCACGGCCGGGGCCGGGGCTGCGACGTCTGCAAGCCGGTGGTGGCGTCGATCCTCGCCTCGCTGGGTGCCGGCCACGTGCTCGACGGCGAGCAGGCGTCGTTGCAGGACACCAACGACCACTTCCTGGCCAACCTGCAACGCGACGGCAGCTACTCGGTGGTGCCCCGGATTCCGGGGGGCGAGATCACCCCGGACAAACTGATCGTGATCGGGGAGGTGGCCCGCGACTTCCAGCTCTACACCAAGATCACTGGCGGGCAGCGGATCGACCTGTTCGGCGCGCGGGTCGAGCAGTTGCCGCAGATCTGGCGGCGGCTGGTCGACGCCGGCTTCGAGTCCGGCCACGCGTACGGCAAGGCGCTGCGCACGGTGAAGTCCTGCGTCGGCGAGACCTGGTGCCGGTACGGGGTACAGGACTCGGTCGGCCTGGCCGTCGCGCTGGAGCTGCGCTACCGGGGGCTACGCGCCCCGCACAAGCTCAAGTCCGCCGTCTCCGGCTGTGCCCGGGAATGCGCCGAGGCCCGTAGCAAGGACTTCGGCATCATCGCCACCGACACCGGGTGGAACCTCTACCTCGGCGGCAACGGCGGCTTCCGCCCCCGGCACGCCGACCTGTTCGCCACCGACCTGTCCACCGACGAGCTGATCACGCTGATCGACCGGTTCCTGATGTTCTACGTCCGCACCGCCGACCGGTTGCAGCGCACCGCCGCCTGGATCGAGGCGATGGACGGCGGCCTGGAGCACCTCCGGTCGGTGATCGTCGACGACTCGCTCGGGCTCTGCGCCGAACTCGACGCGGCGATGGCCCGGCACGTCACCTCCTACTCCGACGAGTGGCGCGACGTGCTGGACGACCCGGAGCGGCTGCGGCGCTTCACCTCCTTCGTCAACGCCCCCGACGTGCCCGACCCGTCGATCACGTTCGAGGTGGAACGCGGCCAGCCGGTGCCGGCACGCGACACCCGCGCCGCCGCACCACCCGGTGGAGCCGCACCACCGGACGGAACGCCCGTCCGGCGTCGCCAGCCGGTCGCCCTCGGCCTGCCGGAGGTACGGCGATGAGCGACACGGTCACCGTCAGCTGGACCCCGGTCTGCCCGCTGGACCGGCTGGAACCCGAGCGGGGCGTCGCCGCCCTGGTCGACGGGGTGCAGGTGGCGCTCTTCCGGATCGACGACGAGCTGTTCGCGGTCGACAACCTCGACCCGCTGAGCGGCGCGTACGTGATGTCGCGGGGCATCGTCGGCAGCCGGGGCGGGACGCCCACCGTCGCCTCACCCCTGCACAAGCAGGTGTACGACCTGCGAACCGGGCTGTGCCTGGACCTGCCCGGGGTGACCCTGCCCCGGTACGACGTCCGCTGCCGGGACGGCCTGGTCGAGGTGCGGCTGCGACAGGAGGAGTGATGCGGGACGAACTGGCCGGCTTCACCATCGGGGTGACCGCCGACCGGCGACGCGACGAACTGGCCGCGTTGCTGGAACGACGCGGTGCCCGGGTGGTGCTCGCCCCGGCCCTGCGGATCGTGCCGCTGGCCGACGACACCGACCTGCGGGACGCCACCCGGGCCTGCCTGGACCGGCCACCGGACGTGCTGATGGCCAACACCGGCATCGGGATGCGTGGCTGGCTGGAGGCCGCCGAGGGCTGGGGGCTGGCCGAGCCGCTGAAGAACGTGCTGTCCCGGGCGTACGTGGTGGCCCGTGGTCCCAAGGCGCGCGGCGCGATCCGCGCCGCCGGCCTGCACGACCAGTGGTCACCCGCGTCGGAGAGTTGCGAGGAGGTGGTCGAGCACCTGTGCCGGCGCGGGGTGGCCGGGCAGGTGATCGCCATGCAGCTGCACGGTGACCGGCAGCCGAAGTGCACCGAGGCGCTGGAGGCCGCCGGCGCCACCGTGATCGAGGTGCCCGTCTACCGGTGGGCCCCACCGACCGACCCGGCCCCGTTGCACCGGCTGATCGACCTGGTCGCCGGCCGACTGGTCGACGCCGTCACCTTCACCTCCGCCCCGGCGGCGGAGGCGCTGCTGCGCGCCGCGGGCGACCGCACCGAGACGGTGTTGGCCGCCCTCCGCGGCGACGTGCTGGTCAGCTGCGTCGGCGCGGTCACCGCCGAGCCGCTGGTGCGCCGGGGGGTGCCGGTCAGCGCGCCGAGCCGGGCGCGGCTCGGCGCGCTGGTCCGCACCATCGTGGACGAGCTGCCCCGCCGGACCCTGACCGTCAAGGCGGCCGGGCACCTGCTGACCCTGCGCGGGCACGCGGCCGTCATCGACGGGGAGCTGCGGCCCCTGGCCCCCGCGCCGATGGCGGTGCTACGGGCGCTCGCCGCCCGGCCCGGCCGGGTGCTGTCCCGGACCGAACTGCTGCGCACGCTGCCCCGGGGGGCCGACGAGCACGCGGTGGAGATGGCGGTGGCCCGGCTGCGGGTGGGGCTGCGGGCACCCCGGGTGGTGCAGACCGTGGTCAAGCGCGGCTACCGGCTCCGGGTGGAGTGAGACCGGCTCCGGAGGGGGTGACGGCGGCGACCGGGTCACCGGTGGTGGCGACCCGGCCCGGCTCCTGAGCCGTCACCACCGGCGACCGGTCGCGCTCAGCCCACCGGGGTCGGGAAGCCCCGCCCGTGCTCGGCCTGGAGCCGGAGCATGGCGTGCTCGACGACCGTCACCAGCACCTGCTTGACCGACTCGCGGTCCCGGGCGTCGCACATCACCAGCGGCACGTCCGCCGAGATGGCCAGCGCCTCCCGGACCTCCTCCGGCTCGTACAGGTCCGCGCCGTCGAACCGGTTCAGCGCGACCACGTACGGCAGGTTGCGGTTCTCGAAGTAGTCCAGCGGAGCGAAGGCGTCGGTGATCCGCCGCGTGTCCACCAGGACGGCGGCACCCACCGCCCCCCGGATGATCTCGTCCCACATGAACCAGAACCGGGTCTGGCCGGGCGTGCCGAAGAGGTACAGGATCAGGTCCTGCGCCATGGTGATCCGGCCGAAGTCCATGGCGACCGTGGTGGTCTCCTTGCCGGGCACCTTCGACGGATCGTCGATGCCGACGCCCGCGGCGGTCATCAACGCCTCTGTGGTCAGCGGAGTGATCTCGGAGATCGCTCCGACCAGGGTCGTCTTGCCCACGCCGAAGCCGCCCGCGACCACGATCTTCGCGGAGACGATTCCCCGGCTCTGGCGCGACCCGGCGGGGTCATAGCCTGCGAAGTCCACTTAGCACCCTTCCAAGGATTTCCATTCGCTCCTCGAACCCCTCGGCGGGAGCGGCAGTGTGTAGCGTGAGCAGACCGTCGGCGACCAGGTCGGCGACCAGCACCCGGGCGACGCCCAACGGCATCCGGGTGTACGCGGCGATCTCCGCCAGCGACTGCGCCCGGCCCTCGCAGACGGTGGCGATGCGGTACTTGTCGTGCCCGGCGAAGCGGGACTCGGCCACCTGGGTCGCGCTGGAGGTGAGCACCGCCTCCAGGGCGATGTCCCGGCTCGGCTCGGTGCGGCCCCGGGTGACCGCGTACGGACGGACCAGTGCTCCACGGGGATCCCGTCGGGGGTCCATGCCGCGATCACCTCCTCCCGCCCGGGTCCGCCCCGGTCGCCTCGTCCCCGGCCGGGCGCGGTCGCGCCCGGCCAGCCCACCGACGTGCTACGAACGCACGGCGTCCCGGGGCAGCGGCACCAGCGCCGCGCCCACCCGCTCGACCAGCAACGCCATCTCGTAACCGACCTGACCGACGTCGCAGCTGCGGGCCGCGAGCACCGCCATCGACGAGCCGTCACTGATGGACATGAGGAACAGGTAGCCGCTGTCCATCTCGATCACTGTCTGCAGCACCCCGCCAGCGCTGAACATCCGGGCGGCACCCTCGGTCAGACTCACCACGCCGGAGGTGATCGCGGCGAGCTGGTCGGCCCGGTCGGTGGGCAGGTCCCGCGAGGAGGCGAGCAGCAGCCCGTCCGCGGACACCGCCACCACGTGGGCGATGCCCGCCACGCTGTCGGCGAAGTTGGTGAGCAGCCAACCCATGTCCTGCATGGCAGCTGGCCTGTTCATCGGTTCGTCTCCTTGGTCGAGGTGCTGTTGAGGTCCGCGCCCGCGGTGCGCCCGCGCTGCACACCACGGTGGTACGCCGAGAGCAGGCCGCGTACCTCGTCGGGGGTACGGCGGCTGCGGTCCCGGCCGCCCTTCGGCTCGATCCCACCGGGCACGAGCTGGGCCTGCGGCACCCGCTTCGGCAGGCCCGAGCGGGTGGTGCCGGCGCTGGCCGGCTCGGCCGCCTGGCTGGCCCGGGACCATCCCTCGTCGGCCGCCGTCCGCCAGGCCTCGGAGTCGCCGCCGGCCGGGGCCGTCGGGGCCTCGGGGGCGGTACGCGGTGGCGCGGGCGGCGCGTCGGTGGTGGCGTATGCCGGCGGCACGGTGGCGGGCGGTGTGTCGGGGACGGTCACGGCGGGCGCCTCCGTTGGGGCCGGGGCGGGCGTGACGGTCGGGGTGCCGGCCGCGGTGGGCGCGGCGGGTACCCGGGTCGGCAGCGGCGGGCGCGACGGCCGGGCCGCGCCGTTCGACCGGGACGGTGCGGCGGGCGGTTCGTCGTCGAAGCGGGGCCTTGTGAAGATCGCGGTGGCGTCGTCCCCGTGGGACCGGAACCACACCGCCTCCATCTCCCGGAAGATCGGCGAGTCGGCCGGCCGGTCCGGACGGGCCACCACCGGCGTGGCCGGCGTCGGCGGGGTGTACGGCGTCGCCGGGGGACTGTACGCGGCGGCGGGGGCGGCGTACGACGGCGCGGTCGGTGCCGCGAACGGGGTGGCCGCGGGAGCACCCGCGTACGGGGTGGCCGCGGGAGCACCCGCGTACGGGGTGGCCGCGGGAGCACCCGCGTACGGGGCCGCGGCAGGGGCACCCGCGAACGGCATCGCCGGGCCACCGTAGGAATCCGCGGTGGCGGGGGTGCCCAGCGCACCGGCCACCGGGCCGGCCGGGAGCACCGGGGCGGTCTCGCCCGGCGCGGCCCGCCTCGGCAGCGGGTCGATGGTCGGGTTCGCCACCGTGGGGCTGCCGGCCGAGAAGGCGGCGAACCTGGCCCCGGAGTCGGCCGCGGGGGCGGAGACGGGGGTGAGCGGGGGCGCGGAGACCGGGCCGCCGAACTGCACGGCCGGGGCGGTGTCCCGGGCGTCCACCGGCGACTGCCAGGGTGCCGGTGCCGGCGGGCTGGTCCGCCACTGGTCGGTCAACGTCGCCGCGGCGCTGCGGGCGCCGGCGAAGGCACCGCCGATACCGGTCGTGGCGGGGGCGGGCTGCTCGACCGCCAGCGGCTGGCGCTGCCGGTTGACCGCCTGGTCCCGACCCCGGTGGGCGGGGAGCACCACGGTGGCGTTGGGCAGCGTCACCTGCGCGACGGTGCCGCCCTCGACGTTGCGGCGCAGCTCCACCCGGATGCTGTACCGACTGGCGAGCCGGCTGACCACGGCCAGACCCATCAGTCGGAAGGCGGCCACGTCCACGGTGGGCGGCGCGGCGAGCCGGCGGTTGAGCGAGTCCAACTGCTCGTCGGTCAGGCCCAGTCCCCGGTCCTCGATCTGGATCAGCACGTAGTCCCGGATGCGCCGGCCGTCGGCGACCACGGTGGTGGTCGGCGAGGAGAACCGGGTGGCGTTGTCCAGCAGCTCGGCGACGAGCCGTACCACGTCGTTGACGGCGTGGGCGGCGACCGAGATGTCGGTGTCGACGGTGCCGAACTCGATCCGGTTGTAGAGCTCCACCTCGGACTGGGCGGCCCGCAGCACGTCGACCAGCAACGCGTCGTCGCGACGCGGCACGGCCGAGTCGGCACCGGCCAGCACCAGCAGGTTCTCGTCGTTACGGCGCATCCGGGTGGCGAGGTGGTCGAGTTCGAAGAGCTGGGCCAGCCGCTTCGGGTCCTCCTCGCCGCGCTCGATCGCGTCCAGCTCGCCGATCATCTTGTCGACCAGGGTCTGACTGCGCCGGGCCAGGTTCAGGAACATCGCCGAGACGCTGGTCCGCAGCGCCGCCTGCTCGGCGGCGACCCGGACGGCCTCCCGGTGGACCACGTTGAAGGCCAGCGCCACCTGGCCGACCTCGTCCCGGTTGGTCAACCGGATCGGATCCCGTACCTGCCGGACGATCTCCTCCACGCCGCCGTCGCTGACGCTGCCCATGTTCTGCAGCCGCTTGACCGCGTCCGGCAGGTCGTGGTTGGCCACCGACAGGGCACCCTCGCGCAGCCGGCGCAGCGAGTGGTTCAGCGAGCGGGCCAGCACCACGGCGAGGGTGATCGCCGTGATCAGGGTGAGCAGCACCAGCACCGACTCGATGATGGCCTGCTGGATGACGTCGCTGCGGGCCTGCTCGGAGCGGGCGAGCAGGGTGTCCTGGAGCTGGATCTCGGTCCACCGCATCAGGTCGTTGACCGCGCCGATCGAGGCGCTGGCGTCGCCCGCGCTCACCGGACTGCGCTGCCCGACCGAGCGGGTGATGTCGGCGGCCACCCGGTCGGCCAGACCGACGGCGTCGCCGGAGACCGCGCCGTCGACCAGCGCCCGCTGGGTGGGGTCGGCGGCGAGGGAGAAGCCGAGCAGCGCCTCCTGCTGGCTGGTCAGGGTCGCCACGAAGGAGGAGAACTGCTCCTCGTCCAGGCGTCCACCGACCAGCGCGGTGTAGGCGACCGCCTCCTCCTCGGCGACGGCGGCCTTGGCCCGGCTGAACGCGGCCACCGCGCGGCGGGCGTCCGCCAGGCTCTCCTGCCCGGACAGCTGCGCCAGGGTGTCGCCGTACGAGACCAGGTCGGTGAGGATCACGCCGTACCGCAGGGTGGCCTCGGCGACCGGCATCTGCCGGCGGTCGAGCACCTCCTGCCGGGTCGCGTCGAGCGTCCGCAGGTGGTCGTCGATCACGGTGAGCCGGTCCCGCACGGCGGCCGGGACCTCGCCGAGGTCGGTGCGCTCGGCCCGGTAGCTGTTGACCCGCTCACCGGTGGCCCGCACCCGCAGGTTGTAGTCGTCCGGGCGCAGCTGGGGGTTGGCCAGAAAAGCTGCGGCGGCCATCCGTTCCTTGTGCAGATCCTGCGTCAGCGCGGAAACCTCGATGGACAGTGCCGTCAGTGACCGGATTTGGGTAGCGTCGACAGCACCCTCGGTAGTGGACACCAGTCGCATTGTTGCCAACAGGACGACCGCGGCGACCGGCACGACCAGAATGAGGGCGAGCTTGGAGCGAATGCGTGCGTCCCGCAGCCGGGGCAGTCGGCGTCCCCGTTCAGGTCCGGCGCTTTCGCCTGGCTCGGGCAGGGTCGTCGGTCCGGTGCTCACGACATCGCCTCCGTCGTATCTTCCACACGCCTGACCCGCCGACCCGCGCCTGGTGCAACGGACAGCGCCATGCGCGGCACGGCCGCGATTTCATCAGAGAAGATCCTGTTTGGGAAGTCGGCAACGAGGCAGAAATCGGTCGACCGACTCGACGGTCGCCTTTTGCCCTCATTAGCAGGCCACCCCTGAACAGGGCATGTCACTCCAGAGTGTTCGTTCGCCTCTGGTGAGTGAGCATCGGTAAATATCTGATGTCCCCACAATGTGAGATTCGCGTCCCGAAACCGCAGACAGCTCCGCGCTTGACCGCAGCGCCCCCGCATTGGCAAGGTTTTGCAGGCTTTCGCGCACACCGTACGGCACCCAATCCCGTTTCTCCACTGAGGACGGACTAGCGGCGGTCCACGCCGCACCTGGAGGACTGAGTTGAGCCCCATCCGCTCCGCGACCATCGTGGCGCTCGCATCGGCCGTGCTGGCCACCACGCTCACCGGCTGCTCGTTCGGCGCGGCAGAGGAGGACGACAGCCCGATCACCATCGGTGCCGACCTCGAACTCTCCGGTGCCGCCGCGCCCGTCGGCAAGGCGTACCAGCGCGCCCTGGAACTGAAGGTCGACCAGCTGAACGCCTCCGGCGCGCTGGGCAAGCGCAAGGTCAGACTGACGGTCAAGGACAACCGGTCCGACGTCAACGAGTCGCTGCGCAACGTCGGTGACTTCAGCAACGACGCCAAGGTCAACGCCATCATCATGGGTGGCTGCAACGAGTGCGCCGTCGGCGCCGTCCGCACCATCAACGAGCGGAAGATCCCGACGATCGCGCTCGCTCCGTCGGGGGCGGTCGCCAGCCCGACCCCCGAACGCCGGTACGTGTTCAAGCTCGCGCCGAACGCCGCCGACAGCGCCGCCGCCCTCACCGTCGAGCTGCGGCGACGCGGGATCACCGAGGTCGGCGTCCTGCACAGCGCGGACGACTACGGCCGGGAGGGCCTGGCCGCGTTGGACGACGAGTTCCGCAAGGTCGGCATCAAGCGGGTCCGGGCCGAGGCGGTCCGCACCACCGACACCGAACTCGGCGAGCCGATCCGCCGGCTCGCCAACCGCGACCCCGCCGGCCTGATCATCTGGACCCCGCCGGAGCAGGCCGCCCTCGCCGCCACCGCCGCCGACCAGTCCGGCTACGCCGGGTCGCTCTTCTTCGACGCCGCCGCCGCCGGGGACCTCTTCCTGGGCGGCTCGGGCCGGGCCACCGAGCGGGCCACCCTGATCTTCACCCAAACCATGGTGATCGACGACGTCATCGCCACCACCCCGGCCAAGGCCGCCCGCCGGCAGTGGTTCCAGGACTACACCGCCCGGTTCGGCGGCTACAACGGGCTCTCGTCGTTCGCCGCCGACGCGGTCCAGCTGCTCGCCGACTCCGCGCTGCGGGCCGGCGGTCCGACCGGCAGCGTCAACCGGGACGGCCTCCGGGACGTCCTGGAGACGTCCCAGCTCGACGGCCTGTCCGGACCGATCCGGATGACCCCGGACAACCACTCCGGCCTGATGCCGCAGGCGCTGACCACGCTGGTGGCCCGGGGTGGACGGTGGCGGCTGGCGGGTTGACCGGCCGGGCCGCCCACCGCCCGCCGGGCCGGGCTCACGGGCTACCGGGCCGGGCTCGTCACCTGCCGGGCCGGCTCGCCCCCGGGGGCGTCCACGGTGTGCACGGCCCGGGTGTCCGGCCATGACCGACGGGCCGACCCCCGCCTCGGGGGTCGACCCGTCGGTGCTCCGTGGTCGCCGCCGCTGGGGTCAGCGGGCCGAGGTGGTGGCCCGGACCCACGGCAGGGCCAGCCGCTCGACCAGTGACAGCGCCGAGTAGAGCGCGATGCTCATCGCCGCGATCAGCACGATCGCCGCCCACGCCGTGGCGGTGTCGCCGACCCCGTTGTACTGGAGGATCTGGAAGCCCAGGCCCGGCTTGTCGGAGTAGAACTCCCCGATCACCGCGCCGATCGCGGCCAGCGGCATCGCCACCTTCAGGCCGACGAAGATCTGCGGCAGCGCGGCCGGGAACCGCACCTTGCGGAACGACTGCCACCAGGAGGCGTTCAGCGACCGGGCCAGTTCGGCCAGGTCCGCCGGGGTGGTGGTGAGCCCGGTGGCGGTGGAGAGCACGATCGGGAAGAAGCAGAGCAGGAACACCATGGTCAGGATCGGCTTGGTCCCCCAGCCGACCGAGACCACCAGCAGCGGCCCCAGCGCGATCTTCGGCACCGCGTTGATCGCCACCAGCAGTGGGGCGAACATCCGTTCGGCCCGCCGGGAGGCGGCCAGCGCCATCCCGATCAGCACCCCGGCGACCGTCGACAGCAGGAAGCCGAGCAGCGTCATCAGGGTGGTCGTGCCCAGCGCCGGGAAGAGCACGTCCGCCGAGGAGGTCAGTGACGTCCCGACCGCCTGCGGCGGCGGCAGGGACGCCGGGTGCACCAGGTGCAGCCCGGAGGTGACCACCCACCAGACGGCCACCGTGACCACCAGGCCGAGCAGCGGCAGGCCGACCGTCGCGGGACGTATCCGGGACCAGGGTGACCGGCCGGGCGTCGGGGGCACGGTCGGCACGGCGGTCGGCGGTCCGGCCGACCCGGGTACGGGACGGGTCCGGATCGACTCCGTCACAGGGTCCTCCTCTCCTGCCGGCACGCTGGCCGGCACACGACGGGGGTGCGACCCACCGGTCGTCCCGCTGGATCGCACCCCCGTGGCACCGCGGTGCCGGTCAGGCCTTCGGTACGAGGTTGAAGTCGATGACCTGGTCCGGGGTGATGTTCGACTTGAGCGCGCCGGCACCCTGGAGGATGGCGATGCTCTTGGCGACCCGATCGCTGTCCAGCGTGCCGATGGCGGTGCCCGAGTTGCTGGAGCGGACGTAACCGGCCATCAGCTGCAACTCGGCAGCGGCGGCGGCCGGGTTGGTGGTGGCCACGTTCTTCTTCAGGATCTCGGCCGCCTCCTGCGGGTTGGCCAGGGCGTACTCCAGGCCCTTGAGCAGCGCGGCGGTGAACTTCTTCACCGTCTCCGGCTTCTCCTTGGCGATCTTGCTGGAGGTGATCAGCGCGTTGCCGTAGAGGTCCTGCATCACGTTGCTGTACGGCAGCACGACGGGCTTCTTCTTGGTGACCGCCTCGACGGTCGGCTGGCCGACGACGAACTGGCCGATGCCGTCCACCTGGCCGGAGGCCAGCGTGCCCATCAGGGTCTGCGCCTCACCGTTGACCCAGGTGACCTTGTTGTAGTCCACGCCCGCCATCCGGGCGTACGTCGGGAAGAGGTTGCGCACGACGGAGCCGGGGGTGTCCGCGAGCTTCTTGCCTTCCAGGTCCTTCGGGGTGGCGATGTTCTTGCCCTCGACCGAGACGATGGCGGCCATGGTGCGCTGCTGGATCGCGGCCACCGCCACGAAGTCCTTGGCCACGCCGTTGCCGACCTGGAGCAGGCCACCGGTCAGGTCGATCGGGCCGAAGTCGGCCTGGCCACCGACGATGGTCTGGATGACCGCGCCGGTGCCCTGGCCGGCTTTGATCTCCACGTCGAAGCCGGCCTCCTTGAAGAAGCCCTTGTCCTTCGCCACCCAGGCGTAGGAGTCGCGGCCGAAGTTGCCGAACGAGGTGAGGTAGGTCACTTTCTCCAGCGACGTGCCGTCGCCGGGCTTTGCGTCCGCCGACTCCGACCCGCCGCTGCAGGCGGAGACCAGGGCGAGGGCGGTGGCCAGGGTGGCCGCGGCGACCGTGCGGGTCAGCCTTGTCATCTGTGCACCATGTCCTTTCCGACCGGGCGGTGTACCCGGAGGGGGTTGTCGGTCGGCGGCACGGCGTGAGGGGGCACCGGACCGCCGTCGTGAAGGGACTCTTCGCTGGCACAGCGTACGAGACACTTACCGTCACCACACCAGGCGGATCGGGTTGCGGAACGGAAACAACTCCACTCCACCCCGGACGGTGAGCAGCCAGCACGCTGGGGATACCCTTGTCAGATTCCTGACCGCCGACTCAGGGGAGACCGACGGCGATGATCCGACTGTCCGATGTGTCGCGTACCTTCGACGGCCGTTCGGGGCGGGTCGAGGCGCTGCGCGGCATCGACCTCGACGTGGCCGAGGGCGAGTTCGTCGCCGTGCTCGGCCGCTCCGGCTGCGGCAAGTCCACTCTACTCAGGATGATCGCCGGGCTGCTTCCGGTCACCGGCGGCGAGATCACCGTCGCCGGCAGCCCGATCACCCGGCCCCGCCGGGACGTCGCGATGCTCTTCCAGAAGCCGGCCCTGCTCCCCTGGCGCACCGTGCTCGACAACGTGCTGCTGCCCGCCGAGATCTTCGGCTGGAGCCGGGCCAAGCACCGCGACCGCGCCCGTCAGCTGCTGGAACTCTCCGGCCTCGCCGGCTTCGAGAAGCGGCTTCCGCACGAGCTCTCCGGTGGCATGCAGCAGCGGGTGTCGCTGTGCCGGTCCCTGATCGGCCAGCCCCGGGTGATGCTGATGGACGAGCCCTTCTCCGCCCTGGACGCGCTGACCCGCGAGGAACTCTCCGGGGAACTGCAACGGGTGCACATGGAGACCGGGGCGACCGTCGTCTTCGTCACCCACTCCATCGACGAGGCGGTGCTGCTGGCCGACCGGGTGGTCGTGCTCAGTCCCCGCCCCGGGCGGATCCGCAGGATCGTCGACGTGGACATCCCCCGCCCCCGCACCCTCGGCCGCAACGCCCACCTCGCCGACGTCGCCCGGGTCAGCGCCGACCTGCACGAACTGCTGATGGAACGGGATCTGCCGACGACAGCCGGGATGGAGGGACGATGACCATGCGGGTGGCCGTCTTCACCGAGCCGCACCGGGGCGCGAGCTACGACGACCAGCTCCGGTTCGCCCGGCTCTGCGAGGACGGCGGCTTCGACGGGTTCCTCCGGGCCGACCACTACCGGGCGATGGGCGACGAGCCCGGGCTGCCCGGCCCCACCGACGCCTGGCTCACCCTGGCCGCGCTCGCCCGCGAAACCTCCCGGATCCGGCTGGGCACCCTGGTCACCTCGGCCACCTTCCGGCTGCCCGGCCCGCTGTCCGTGATGGTCGCCCAGGTGGACCAGATGAGCGGCGGACGGGTCGAGCTGGGCATCGGTGCCGGCTGGTACGAACGGGAGCACGTCGCGTACGGCATCCCCTTCCCGGGAGTCGGCGAACGCTTCGACCGGCTCGCCGAACAGTTGGAGATCATCACCGGGCTGTGGCGCACCCCGGTCGGCGAGACCTACAGCTGGGCCGGCGAGCACTACCGGCTCGTCGACGCCCCGGGCCTGCCCAGACCGGTCCAGCAGCCGGGTCCACCGGTGATCGTCGGGGGTCGCGGTCCGAAGCGCACCCCCGACCTGGCCGCCCGGTACGCCGACGAGTTCAACGTGCCGTTCACGTCGGTCGAGGAGACCGCCGAGGCGTACGACCGGGTACGGGAGGCCTGCGACCGGGCCGGCCGGGCCGACTCGGGACGTCCCCCCCTGGTGTTCTCCGCCGGGATCGTGGTGGCGGTCGGGCGTACCGACGCCGAGGCCCGTCGTCGGGCCGCGCCGCTGCACGTCAAGAGCGCCCTGCCGCCCGAGGACCCGGTGGTCGGCTCCCCGGCCCACCTGGTCGACCGGATCGGCGAGTTCGCCGCGATCGGCGCCACCCGGGTCCACCTGCGGCTGATCGACCTCGACGACCTCGACCACCTGGAGCTCATCGCCGCCGAGGTGCTCCCCCAACTGGACGGAAGCCGATGACCACCGCATCCCACGACCTCGAACTCGGCCCCGTCGGCCAGGAGATCGTCTACGAGAACGACCGGGTCCGGGTGTGGCACATCCGGCTGGCCCCGGGCGAGCGGCAGCCGCTGCATCGGCACGACCACCCGTACCTGGTGATCGCCATCGAGGGTGCCAGGAACGTGGTGCAGACGATCGACGGCACCCGGATCGACGCCGACGAACCCACCGGCGGCGTGGTCTACCGGGATCCGGGCGCGGTCCACATGCTCACCAATGTCGGGGACACGACCTACCTGGCCCGTCTGGTCGAGCTGAAGTAGTCACTGGTAGCGCTTGGGTAACAGCTGGTCCCGGCCGCGCCGCGCCGCAGTGGCGATCGGGCGCACCGGGCCGTAACGTGCCCGACATGGCCTTTCGGACGTGGGGCAGACTGCTGCTCACCGCACTCGGGGTGAGCATGTTGGCCGGGGCCGGCCAGCTCGGCATCGCGTACGGCTTCGGCATCGTCCGACTCACCGGCGACTTCCCCGACGTCAACCGGTGGCTGGCCCAGCTCGCCTGGGTCGGCTGGTTCGCGGCGACCGCAGCCGTGGTCGGCGCGGTCCTTACCGGCCGGCTCGCCCGCCGCGAGGGACTGCCGGGGACCACCCCGGTACACCTGGCGATCTCCGGTGTCGCCGCGCTCGGGGCGCTGGTCGTCGCCCCGCTCTGCATGCAGCCCGCACGGGCCGCCGAACTGGGCGGCGTCGATCCGGTCCGGGCGGTCGGCATCTGCGCGGTCGCCGGAGCGGTGGTCGGCGCGGGTGCCGCCGCGGCCGTCCTGCTACGCCCCCCGCTGGGCGGGAACGTCGCCCTGCTGGCGGGCGCGGTCTGGCTGCTCGCGTCGATCTCGGCCGCGCCGGGGGTGCTGTCCACCGGGCCGCTGCGCACCGTACGGCTGGGGGTGCTGGAGCCGACCTGGCTCGGCCCGGACCGGGCCCGGTGGCTGGCGCCGGTGGTGCTGCCCGTGGTCGCGCTGGTGGCCGGCGCGGTGACCGGTGGACTGGCCCGACGGCGCGGCCACGTCCCGCTGATCGGCGGGGCCACCGGCGCGGCCGGCCCGATGCTGCTCGCCTTCGCCTACCTGACCGCCGGGCCGGGCGACCCGGCGGACCGTTACCAGCTCGCCCCGTACTACGGCGCGCTGATCGCGGTCGTCGCCGGTGCGCTCGGCTCGACCACCGCCGCGCTGGTGCGCTGGCCGCTGCTGCCCGCCCGCCCTGCCGCCGGTGACCGGGACGGGGTGATCGAGCCGACCGACATCCTCGCGCCGTTGCCCGCCGTGCCCGGCCCGACCCGGGCCACGACCGAGGGAACCGTCCCGGCCGGAGCCATGGCGGAGGGAAGCGTTCCGGCCGCCGCGCTGGCGGACGAGCCGGTCACCGTGGATCTGGGTGTGGTCGGCCGGAGCGTCGATTCCGGCTCATCCGGCCCGGCTGGTACCCCGGCCCACTGGGACTGGCCGGATCCCGCCGCCACCGTCACCGACCGACCGACGATCCGCCCCGCTCCCGCTCCGGCCTCTGCTCCCGCTCCCGCACCTGCTTCCTCTCCCGCACCGGCGTCTGCGTTGACGCCGCCACCGGTTTCCGCACCCGCACCCGCTCCAACCGGGGGGCCGCTGTCGACGCCCGCCCCGGCCCCGACCGGTCTGTCCCGGGCCGAATCGACCTCGACCGAACCGACGCCAGCCACGCCCGCCCGGACGAAGCGGACCCCACCCGGATCGGCCCGGTCGGTCCCGACCCCGGCCGTGTCCGAGCCCGCCCGACCCGAACCGACCCCGGCAGAGCCGTCCCCATCCGGGTCCGCACGAACCGGGTCCGCACGAACCGGGTCCGCACGAACCGGGTCCGCACGAACCAAGGACGCGACTGCCGGGCAGGGGCAGGCCGCTTCACCGGCCAGCGGGGACGAACCCGCTCCCGCGTCTCGACCGAGGCGGGCCACGGCCGCCACCGCCGGCACCCCGGCCGGTTCCACCGAGCGAACCGCCCCGACCTCGGCAGCCGGGGGCGGCGACACCGACGGGGACCGCCCGGCCGCCACCCGATCCGGGCCTGCCACCCCGACCGACGCCGACGAGACGGTCGGAAGGCGATCCGCCGCCACCCGATCCGGGCCTACCGCCCGGTCCGCACCGACCGGTGCCGCAGCGCCGGACAGCACAGGGCCGGACAGCGCACCCAGCATGCCGGCCGCCGTGCCCACCGCCGGGGCGGTACCGCCCGTGGCCGGGTTGCGACACGTCACGCCGGACGGGGTCGAGGGCATGCCACGCCCCCGCCACCAACTGCCGGACCTGAGCGGTACCGGTGGACCGGTCGACGCCGACCACCCCGGGCCGCCCCGGGCCGCCCTGCCGTTTCCCGAGCCGGACACCACCGGGCGGACGGAGACCCCGGGGCCGGTCAACCTCCGCTGGGAGGCGAGCACCTCCCCCGCCGACACCCCGCCGGCGGGGAAGCCCGCCGCCCCGGATTCCGTCGACACCATGCCGACGGACAGCGACGATCGGAAAATTGCCGGAAAGACCAAGGGCCGACGTGGACTGTTCCGGCGTAACCGACCGACCGAGGTCGAGCAGGCAGACGACCGGACCGCAGCGCAGGCGACCCCCGACGACGAGTACGTCGACTGGGTCGCCGGCCTGAGCAAGCCGCTGGCCGACAACGAACCGGAACGGGAGAGCGGTCGCCGCTCACTACGCACCAGCGGCCGCCACCACCGCGACTGACCCACCCACCCACCCCGGCCCCCGGCTCCCTCCCCCGGCCCACGACCACGACCACGACCACGACCACGACGATGATCAAGAGGTTTGCGTCAGGCTTCCGCGCACAGTTGACGCAGACCTCCTGATCACGACGGCTGAGGGCGGGGCGGGCGAGGAGGGCGGGAAGGTGGAAGGGTCAGGCCAGGGGGAGGTAGACGCGGTTGCCGGCGGAGCGGAACTCGGCCGACTTGCCCTGCATGCCCTGGGCGGCGTACTCCTTCAGTTCCTGGGTGATCTTCATGGAGCAGAACTTGGGGCCGCACATGGAGCAGAAGTGGGCGGTCTTCGCCGGCTCCGCCGGGAGCGTCGCGTCGTGGTAGGAGCGGGCGGTCTCCGGGTCCAGCGACAGGTTGAACTGGTCTTCCCAGCGGAACTCGAACCGCGCCTTCGACAGCGCGTCGTCCCAGGCCTGCGCGCCGGGGTGCCCCTTGGCCAGGTCGGCCGCGTGCGCCGCGATCTTGTACGCGATCACGCCGGCCTTCACGTCGTCCCGGTCGGGCAGCCCGAGGTGTTCCTTCGGGGTGACGTAGCACAGCATCGCGGTGCCGAACATGCCGATCATCGCGGCCCCGATCGCCGAGGTGATGTGGTCGTACGCCGGGGCGATGTCGGTGGTCAACGGGCCGAGGGTGTAGAACGGGGCCTCGTGGCACCACTCCTGCTGGAGGTCCACGTTCTCCTTGATCTTGTGCATCGGCACGTGGCCCGGACCTTCGATCATCACCTGCACGTCGTACTCCCAGGCGATCCGGGTCAGTTCGCCGAGGGTACGCAGCTCGGCGAACTGGGCCTCGTCGTTGGCGTCGGCGATCGAACCGGGCCGCAACCCGTCGCCGAGGGAGAACGTCACGTCGTACCGGGCGAGGATCTCGCACAGCTCCCGGAAGTTGGTGTAGAGGAAGTTCTCCTCGTGGTGCGCCAGGCACCAGGCCGCCATGATCGAGCCGCCCCGGGAGACGATCCCGGTGACCCGGTCCACCGCCAGCGGCACGTACGGCAGCAGCACCCCCGCGTGCACCGTCATGTAGTCCACGCCCTGTTCGGCCTGCTCGATGACGGTCTCGGCGAACACCTCCCAGCTCAGCTTGACCGGGTCGCCACCCACCTTCTCCAGCGCCTGGTAGATCGGCACCGTGCCGATCGGCACCGGCGCGTTGCGGACGATCGCCTCCCGGGTCTCGTGGATCCGCTTGCCGGTCGACAGGTCCATCACGGTGTCCGCGCCCCAGCGGGTGGCCCAGGTCAGCTTCTCCACCTCCTCGGCGACCGACGAGGTCACCGCCGAGGTGCCGATGTTGGCGTTCACCTTCACCAGGAACGCCCTACCGATGATCGCCGGTTCGCACTCGGGGTGGTTGACGTTGAGCGGCAGCACCGCCCGCCCGGCGGCGATCTCGTCCCGCACCACCTCCGGCGGCATGCCCTCCCGGATCGCCACGAACTCCATCTCCGGGGTGACCACCCCGGCGCGGGCGTACCAGAGCTGGGTGGGGCGTTTCGCGTCGACGCCGGCCAGCGGGGTGCCGGCCCCCCGGACCGGCGCGACGTCGCCCCGCTCGGCGATCCACGGCCCGCGCAGCGGCGGCAGCCCCACCTGCGGATCCGAGCCGGGTCCGGAGGTGTCGTAGAGGCGGACCGGCGGGTTGTCCCCGGTCAGTTCCACCTCGGCGAACGGCACCCGGACGTCCGGCCGGGATCCCTCGACGTAGACCTTGCGACGTGCCTGCATGACAGCCTCCCTGATGGTCATCGGGACCAGCCGAAGTGGTCCAGCGGGCCGCGTCCCGCGCCCAGTTCCCAGTCCCGCCCGCCGGTCAGCGCGCGGGTGACGTACTCCTTGGCGGTGGCGACCGCGACCGGCACCGGGTCGCCGGCCGCGAGCCGGACGGCGATCGCCGCCGAGAACGAGCAGCCGGTGCCGTGGCTGTGCCGGGTGTCCACCCGGGGCGCGCGGAGCAGGGTGGTCGTCGTGCCGCCGGCCAGCACGTCGACCGACTCGCCGCCCGCGTCGACGTCGCCGCCGGTGACCACCACGAACTCCGGGCCGCCGGCCGCCAGCGTCTGTGCCGCCTCGACCATCTCCCCGACCGTGGTCACCGGGCGTCCGGTGAGGGCGGCGGCCTCCGCGCAGTTCGGCGTCGCCACCCGGGCGTACGGCAGCAGCCGCTCGACCGCCGCCACCACCCCGAGCCGGTGTCCACTGGTGGCGACGAGCACCGGGTCGACGACGAGGTGCGGCAGCCGGCCCGCCTTCGCCGCCTCGGCCACCGCGTCGGCGACCGCCGGGGTGCCCAGCATCCCGGTCTTCACCGCCCGGACCGCGAAGTCGGCGAGCACGCTGTCGAGCTGCTCGGTGACGGTGCGCGGGGGCAGCGGCAGCACGGCGTCCACGCCCCGGGTGTTCTGCGCGGTGACGGCGGTCAGCACGCTGGTGCCGTACGCGCCGAGGGCGGCGAAGACCTTGAGGTCGGCCTGGATGCCGGCACCGCCGCCGGAGTCGGAGCCGGCGATGGTCAGCACGGTCGTCGGTGTCATGTCCCCTCCTCGGGGCCCGCGTCGCTGATCGGGCTGCGGGCAAAGGCGCTGGTGAGGGTCGCGGCGGTCTCGGTGGGATCGGCGGCCCGCATGATCGCGCCGAGCACCGCCACCCCGACCGCGCCCGCCTCGACACAGGCCGTCACCTGCTGCGGGGTCTCGATGCCACCCAGGGCGAGGACGGGCACCGGGCTGAGCCGGACCAGCCGGCGCAGCCCGTCCGGGTGCAGGGGTGGGCCGTAGCCGGGTTTGCTGCGGGTGGTCCAGACCGGCGAGAGCGTCACGTAGTGCTCGGTGCTGAGTCGGGCCAGCTCGGCCGGGTCGTGACAGGACCGGCCGACGAGCCGCACGGCCGGCGGCGGGTACGGCCCGGCCGCCGCCAGATGCACTGCCCCACCGGCACCACCCGGGTCCGGGCCGGGCGGGTCGGGGCCGTCTTCGAGCGGGTCGGGGCCGTCTTCGAGCGGGTCGGGGCCGGCGACGATCAGGGTGCCGCCGTTCCCGGCCAGGACCGCCCGCAGGTCGACGGCGAGGGCGGCCCGTTCGGCGCGGGGCAGGTCCTTCTCCCGCAGCACCACCCAGCGGACCCCACCCCGCACCGCCCCCGCGACCACGTCGACGAGGTCCGTCCGCGCCGCCCGCCGGTCGGTCAGCAGCAGCACCCCCGACGGCCGACTGTCGCCCCGCCCCGCCCCCGGCCCCGTCCGCACCGTCCCGGTCACCAACCGACCCACCTCCCGACGGCGCCCCCTCGGGCCTCGACGCCGTTGCCGGTGCAGAGATCTTGGAAGCAGGTGGCCCCCTGGGGGGCCGATTTCTTCCAAGATCTACTAGCCCCCGCCCAGGCCGCAGACGCCGCCACAGGTGGGAGCGCAGGCACAGGTGGGAGCGCAGGCACAGGTGGGAGCGCAGGTACAGCGGGGGGCGGGGACGCAGGCGCGGGCGGGCAGCCGTCGAGGGGGCGGGGGCGGGTCACAGGTCGGGTCTTCCGTCGTCGGGGGTGGAGGCGAGGGCGTGGAAGCGGCGGGGAATGCGGCCGGCGGTGTACGCGAGCCGCCCGGCCCGGACGCCGTACCGCATGGCGGTGGCCATCGCCGGCGGGTCGGCGGCCCGGGTGACGGCGCTGGCCAGCAGCACCCCGTCGCAGCCCAGCTCCATGGCGAGCGCCGCGTCGGAGGCGGTGCCGATCCCGGCGTCGAGGATCACCGGCACGTCGACGCTCTGCCGGATCAGTCGGATGTGGTGCGGGTTGGTCACCCCCAGTCCGGAGCCGATCGGGGCACCGGCCGGCATCACCGCCGCGCAGCCGACGTCGGCCAGCCGACGGGCCAGCACCGGGTCGTCGGAGGTGTACGGCAGCACGACGAAGCCGTCGGCGACGAGTTCCTCGGCCGCCCGCAGCAGCTCCACCCCGTCGGGGAGCAGGGTGCGTTCGTCGCCGATCACCTCCAGCTTGACCCAGTCGGTGTCGAACGCCTCCCGGGCCAGCCGGGCCACCTTCACCGCGTCGGCGGCGGTGTAGCAGCCGGCGGTGTTGGGCAGCAGCTTCACCGCGCACCGGTCGAGCAGGTCGAGCAGTCCGCCGGCGGTGCCGGGGGCGGTGTCGACCCGGCGCAGGGCGAGGGTGACCAGTTCGGTGCCGGAGGCCCGGATCGCCTGTTCCAGCACGTGCAGGTTGGCCGCGCCGCCGGTGCCGAGGACGAGCCGTGAGGTGAAGGTCTGTCCGGCGATGGTGAGGGGCATCGGGGTCACCCGCCCTGGGCGGCGCTGAGCACCTCGACCCGGTCACCGTCGCGCAGCGGGGTGACCGGCCAGCCGCCCCGGGGCACCACCTCGCCGTTGACCGCGACGGCGAGCCCGCGCCGTTGCCCGGTGACCGTGGCGACCAGGTCCGCGACGGTCGCGCCGCCGGTCAGCTCACGGTCGACGCCGTTGACGATCAGTCGCACGTGTCCTCCTCAGTGGAACCGGTCGGCGGTGAACGGGGTGAGCAGCGGGTCCGGCTTCCCGGTGACGATCAGCTCGGTGATCAGGTCGGCGGTGACCGGGGTGAGCACGATGCCGTGCCGGTGGTGGCCGGTGGCGGCGAGCACGCCGGGCCGGCCGGGCAGTGGCCCGAGGACCGGTGCGTTGTCCGGGGTGCCGGGGCGCAGCCCGGCGGTCGCCTCGACCAGCTCGTACTCGGCGAGTTCGGGGACCAGGTCGACGGCGGCCCGGAGCAGCCGCAGCACCGCCCCGGTGGTCACCTCGGTGTCGGCGCGTTCCTCCACGGTCGCCCCGACCACCACCTCGCCGCTGTCCCGGGGGACCAGGTAGACCGACTCGCCGTCGGCGTACCCCCGGATGACGTGCCGGAAGCCGGGCGGGCGGTGGTCGGGCGCGCGCAGCCGCAGCACCTGGCCCTTGACCGGGCGGACCGGCAGCCCGGTCAGCGCGGTGGCGCCGCACCCGGCGGCGACCACGACGACCGGCGCGACCAGGTCGGCCAGCCGGGTCACCGCGCCGGGAAGCAGGGTCACGCCGGCCCGTTCGGCGGCGGTCCGCAGCGCGGCGACCAGCCGGCGCGGGTCGACCTGGTGGTCGCCGGGGGCGACCGCCCCGCCGCGCAGCCGGGGGGTCAGCGCCGGTTCGCGGTCGCGGAGCTGCGAGGGCGGCAGCGCGCTGATCGGCAGTCCCAGCCCCTGCTGGTACGTCCAGAGCCGGCGTGCCTCGGCCAGGTCGTCCCCGGTCAGCCCGACCACCAGGGTTCCGTCCGTGCGGTGTCCGAACCCGGTGCCGGCGGCGGCGGTCAGGTCGGCGGCAAAGCCCGGCCAGCGGGCGGCCGATTCGACGAGCAGCCCGGTCAGCTCCCGTTCCCCGAAGTAGGCCTCGGCGACCGGGGCGAGCATGCCGGCGGCGACCCGCGACGCACCGGAGCCGGGGGCCGGATCGTGCACGACCACCCGCAGGCCACGGGCGGCGCAGCGCCAGGCGATCGCCAACCCGACCGGTCCCGCCCCGACGACGGCGACGTCCGGCCCGGTCAGCATGTCGGGGCCGGGGTCGGCCCGGCGGTGACCCGGTCCGGGCCGCCGGCCCGGGTCAGCATGTCAGGGCCGCGATCAGCTCGGCGGTGGCCCGGCCCGGGTCGGCGACGGCGGAGAGCGCCCCGACCACGGCCACCCCGTACGCCCCGGCGGCCCGCAGCGCCGGCACCGTCGCGGCGGTGACGCCGCCGATGGCGATCACCGGCACGGCCACGGCCTCGGCGACGGCCCGTACCCCGGCGGGGCCGATCGGGTCGGGCAGGCCAATCTTGGTGGTGGTCCGGTGGCAGGGGCCGACACCCAGATAGCTGGCCCCGGCGGCCACCGCCCGCGCCGCGCCACCGGGTTCCCGGGCGGTCGCGCCGAGCACGGCGTGGACGCCGAGCACCCGGCGGGCCGCCGCCACGGGCAGGTCGTCCGCGCCGACGTGGCCGCCGTCGGCGTCCACCGCGAGGGCCACGTGCAGCCGGTCGTTGACCAGGCAGCTGGCCCGGTACGGCAGGCAGAGGGCGCGGACCCGCCGGGCCAGGTCGTAGGCCTGCCGGTCGGTGGTCTCGTCGGTGACCCGGACCTGGACGACCAGGTCGGCGCGGGCCACCGGGAGGGCGGCCCGCACGATGGCGAGGGGGTCGCACCCGGGCCGGGTGTCGGTGATCAGGTGCAGTCGGCCGAGGGGCGGCACGGCAACTCTCCTCCCTGCGCCGGCATTATCCGGATCAGGTTCGACGGTCGGGGGCTCTCAGCCCCCCTCTCAGCCCGGTGTACCGGGCTCCCGTGGGTTACGTGCCTGTGACCGTACGACAGATCTGCTGATCCGCCAAGGGGTGCTAGATTGATCCAACACTGTCGATGACTATCTTTTACCCCCTCTCTCCACATAAGCCGGAAAGGTGAGTCGGCGATACCGAATCGTTACATGCTCATGCCTTGCCGGAAACCAATCCAGCGGCGCTAATTTGTTCAACCGATCGACATTATTCCGGCGCGAGGCCTCGGCGTGGCCCGCACCGGATCGCCACCGGTGCGGACCTCGGCGGGCCCACACCGATCCGACCGGGGACGGTCTGCGGCGAGTCGTCCCCATGCCCCCACCACTGTCCAATACGGACAAAAGGAGCATGGAGTGTCTCCATCCCGCCATCGCCGCGTACGTCGCGGCCCACTCGGAGCCGGTCTACTGGCCCTCTCCCTACTCGCCAGCGGCCTGATCGGCGGTACCCCCGCCCAGGCCGCTCCCGTCGCGGCGGCCCGGCCACAGGCCGCCCCGGCACCGGCGGCGGCAGCCGCCGAACCGTTCTCCGTCCTGGTCTTCTCCAAGACCGCCGGTTTCCGGCACGACGCCATCCCGGCCGGCATCGCCGCGATCCAGAAGCTCGGCACCGACAACGGCTTCACCGTCGACACCACCGAGGACGGGGCCGCCTTCAACGACACCAACCTGGCCAAGTACCAGGCGGTGATCTGGCTCTCCACCACCGGTGACGTGCTCGACAGCACCCAGCAGGCCGCGTTCGAGCGCTACATCAAGGCCGGCGGCGGCTACGCCGGCGTGCACGCCGCCTCGGACACCGAGTACGACTGGGCCTGGTACGGCAACCTGGTCGGCGCGTACTTCTCCGGCCACCCGGCCAACCAGCAGGCCACCGTCAAGGTCGAGGACCACGCGCACCCGTCGACGGCCACCCTGCCGGACCGCTGGTCCCGGTTCGACGAGTGGTACAACTTCCGCACCAACCCGCGCTCCAAGGTGCACGTCCTGGCCAGCCTGGACGAGAAGTCCTACAGCCCGGGTGCCGGCGCGATGGGCGCCGACCACCCCACCGCCTGGTGCCAGGACTACGACGGCGGTCGGTCCTGGTACACCGGCGGCGGCCATACCCAGGCGTCGTACACCGAGCCCGAGTTCCTCACCCACCTGCTCGGCGGCATCCGTACCGCGGCCGGGGTGGAGAACGCGGACTGCGGCGCCACCAAGACCGCGAACTTCGAGAAGGTCACCCTCGACAGCAACACCAACAACCCGATGGAGCTGGACATCGCTCCGGACGGCCGGGTGTTCTACGCCGAGCGCGACGGCCGGGTGCAGATCGTCAAGCCGGACACCGGCAACACGGTCACCGCGACCCGGCTGGACGTCTTCACCGGCAACGAGGACGGCCTGATCGGGTTGCGCCTCGACCCGAAGTTCGCCGACAACAAGTGGATCTACCTGTACTACGCACCGGCCGGTGGCGCACCGCGCAACTACCTGTCCCGGTTCACCGTCAACGGTGACACCATCGACAAGGCCACCGAGAAGGTCGTGCTCCAGGTCGACACCCAGCGCAACACCTGCTGCCACGCCGGCGGCAGCATGACCTTCGACTCGCAGGGCAACCTCTACCTGGCCACGGGCGACAACACCAACCCGTTCGAGTCGAGCGCGTTCACCCCGATCGACGAGCGGCCCGGCCGCCAGGACTACGACGCGCAGCGCAGCGCCGGCAACACCAACGACCTGCGCGGCAAGGTGATCCGGATCCACCCGGAGGACGACGGCACCTACACCATCCCGGCGGGGAACCTGTTCGCCCCGGGCACCGCGAAGACCCGTCCCGAGATCTACGGCATGGGCTTCCGCAACCCGTTCCGGATCGGTATCGACCCGGCCAGCAACACCCTCTACGTCGCCGACTACGGGCCGGACGCCTCGGCGGCCAACCCGAACCGGGGCCCCGAGGGCCTGGTGGAGTGGAACATCGTCAGCGCGCCGGGTAACTACGGCTGGCCGTACTGCGTCGGCAACAACCGGGCGTACAACGACTACACCTTCCCGTCCGGGCCGAGCGGCGCGAAGTTCGACTGCGCCGCGCCGGTGAACGACTCGCCGAACAACACCGGCCTGACCAACCTCCCGCCGGTCGTCCCGGCCACCGTAGACTACGGCTACGCGGGTGACCCGCGCTTCCCCGAGATCGGTGGCGGCGGCGCCCCGATGGGCGGCCCGGTCTACCGGTACGACGCCGACAACACCTCCACCCGCAAGTGGCCGGCGTACTACGACGGCAAGGCCGTCATGGGCGAGTGGAACCAGTCGAAGCTGTACACGATGCAGGTCAGCCCGGACGGCAAGACGCTGATCGACATCAACCAGCTGCTCACCGGCATGCCCATGATCCGTCCGATGGACTTCGAGTTCGGCCCGGACGGCGCGCTCTACATGATCGAGTGGGGCACCGGCTTCGGCGGCAACAACGACGACTCCGGGGTCTACCGGATCGACTACACGGCCGGTGACCGCGCCCCCATCGCCGAGGCCAGCGCCGACCCCACCTCCGGGGCCGCCCCGCTGACCGTGAAGTTCTCCAGCGCCGGGTCGCGTGACCCGGACGGCGGCACGCTGACCTACGCGTGGAAGTTCGGTGACGGGCAGACCTCCACCGAGGCGAACCCCACCCACACCTACACCACGGCCGGCGACTACACCGCGCAGCTCACCGTGACCAACCCCAAGGGCCGTACCGCCGTGGCGAACGTGCCGGTGACGGTCGGCAACACCGCCCCGACGGTGACCATCGAGTTCCCGCCCAGCGGCGGCTTCTTCGACTGGGGCGACCAGGTCAAGTACACGATCAAGGTGACCGACCCGGAGGACGGCACCGTCGACTGTGACCGGGTGCAGCTCCAGGTGCTGCTCGGCCACGACGAGCACGCCCACCCGCTGGAGCAGCACACCGGCTGCACCGGCACCGTGCAGACCTCGCTGGCCTCCGGTCACGGCGCGGAGGCCAACGTCTTCGCGGTCTTCGAGGCCACCTACACCGACGACGGCGGCACCGGCGGCGCCGGCCCGCTGACCGGTCGGGCGATCGAGATCCTCCAGCCCAAGCGCAAGCAGGCCGAGTACTACACGGCCACCGGGCGGGCCCCGGGCAGCACCGGCGGCGGTGACCCGGGCGTGCAGAAGGAGACCACCAGCGACACCGCCGGTGGCGGCCAGAACATCGGCTTCATCGAGGACGGCGACTGGTGGTCGCTCGTCCCGGCCAACCTGACCGGGGTCGAGCAGATCCGGTTCCGGGTGGCCTCCGAGGCCCAGGGCGGTCGGATCGACGTGCACGCCGGGGCCGTCGACGGTCCGGTCGTGGCCACGGCGACCGTACCGGCCACGGGCGGCTGGCAGCAGTTCGTCGACGTGACCGCGCCGGTGACGGCCGGCGCGGAGGGCGCGCTGTACTTCGTCGCCAAGGACCCGGCCGGTGGCGCGGGTTCGCTGTTCAACGTCAACTGGATGGACTTCATCGGCCGGGGCGTGACCGACAACGCGCCGCCGCAGGTGACGGCCACCGCCACCCCGGCGACCGGCACCGCGCCGGTCACCGTGACCTTCACCGGCACGGCCACCGACGCCGAGGGTGACACCCCGCTGACGTACGCCTGGGACTTCGGTGACGGCGGGACGGCGACGACCCTGAACGCCACCCACACCTACACCACCCCGGGCGCCTTCACCGCCACCCTGACGGTGACGGACAAGCGGGGCGCGAAGTCCTACGCGACCGTCCCGGTCAAGGTGGACGCGCCGACCAACTCCTGCCTGGGAGCGCGGTCGGACGAGTTCACCGGCAACACCCTCGACAAGGACCGCTGGTCGGTGGTCCGGGAGAACCAGCTCTACTCGGTCTCCGGCGGCGCGCTGCGGCTGCCCACGTCCTCGGGTGACCTGTACGGCTCCCGCAACGACGCGACCAACCTGGTGCTCCAGCCCGCACCCAGCGGGGCCTGGCAGGCCACCACGAAGGTCACCGTGCCCGTCACCGCCGACTACCAGCAGGCCGGCCTGCTGATCTACGGCGACGACGACAACTACGCCAAGGTCGACCTGCTCTACGGCGGGTCGCGCAAGGTGGAGTTCATCCGGGAGACCGCCGGAACGCCCCGCAACGACGCGGCCGACGCCGTGGCCGCCCCGGCCGGTGACACCATCTGGCTGCGGCTGATCAGCGACGGCACCAACCTGACCGCGCAGTTCTCCACCGACGGCTCCACGTTCACCCCGGTCGGCCGGTCCGCCGCGCTGGCCGGCATCACCAACCCGCGGATCGGTCTGCTCGCCCTCAACGGCGGCACCACCGCTCCGGTGGTGGACGCGGTGTTCGAGTCGTTCCTGGTCTCGCCGGACGCTCCGGCCGGCCCGGTCGTCCCGTCGGACGAGTTCACCGGCACCACGCTCGACAAGTGCCGGTGGAACGCGGTGCTCCGGGAGGACCCGGCCGCCTACCGGGTGGTCGACGGCGCGCTGAAGATCGACGTGCCGAAGGGTGACATCTACGGCACCAGCAACACCGGTCCGACGAACTTCATCCTCCAGACCGCGCCGAGCGGCGACTGGACCCTGGAGACGAAGGTCGACGGCAGCGCGCTGGCCGAGCAGTACCAGCAGGCCGGTCTGATCGTCCACGCCGACGACGACAACTACGTCAAGTTGGACTTCATCGTGGACAACCAGGCGGGTCAGACGCCGTCGCGGCGGATCGAGTTCCGTGGCGAACTCGCCGGGGTGACGCAGAACCCGCAGCCCCAGGTCTCCAACCTGACCTCGGCGGTGTGGCACCTGCGGCTGGCCCGGGCCGGTGACACCTTCACCGCGTCCTACTCGGCGGACGGGCAGGAGTGGACCACGTTCGAGACGGTGACGAACGCCGCCGTCGGGGCCACCCCGAAGATCGGTCTGTTCACCCTCGGCGCGAACGCGGCCACCTCGAAGACGGCCTCGTTCGACTACTTCCGGCTCTCCACCAAGGCGGCCGACACGACCGCCCCGGTGACCACGGCCACCGTCTCCGGCACCCCGACCGAGGGTTGGTACACCGGCCCGGTCACGGTGACGCTGGCGGCGGCCGACGAGGCCGGCGGTAGCGGGGTGGCGAGCACCGAGTACCAGCTCGACGGGGCCACCACGTGGACCGCGTACACCGGACCGGTGCAGGTCACCGGGGACGGCACCCACGAGGTGCGGTTCCGTTCGACGGACGCGGCCGGCAACGTGGAGGCGACGAAGAAGGTCGCCGTGAAGATCGACGCCACCGCGCCGGTCAGCTCGGCGTCGTTCGCCCCGGCCAACGACGACGGCTGGCACAACGGCACCGTCCCGGTGGTGATCACCTCCACCGACGCCGGTTCCGGGGTGAAGAAGCTGGAGTGGTCGCTCGACGGTGGCGCCTGGACGGCGTACACCACGCCGGTCGAGGTGACCGGGGACGGCACGCACGAGCTGCTGTACCGGGCCACCGACGCCGCCGGCAACGTCGAGGCGCTCAAGTCGGCGGTCGTGAAGATCGACGGCACCAAGCCGACGCTGCTGGTCTCCGGCATCGCCGACGGCCAGCTCTACGGTGACAGCCAGGACGTCCGGATCTCGTGGCAGGCGGTCGACCCGACCTCCGGCATCAAGACGACCTCCGGCGTGCTGGACGGCCGGGCGTACACCAGCGGCACCCTGCAGGCGCTGTACGAGCTGCCGCTCGGCCTGCACGAGCTGACGGTGACCGCGACCGACAAGGCGGGCAACTCCACCACCTCGACGGTCCGGTTCTTCGTCACCACCTCGTTCCGGGACATGCAGAACCTGCTGGACCGGTTCAAGGCGACCGGACGACTCACCACCAAGGCGCACCGTCAGCTGTCCAACAAGCTGGACGCGGTGCGGGAGTCCGAGGCGGCGGGCAACGACAAGCGGGCGGTGCAGCAGTTGACCGCCTTCAAGGCGTTGGCCACCGACACCGCGGTGGTGACCGACACCGATGTCCGGGACGTGCTGGTCCGTGACGCCGACGCCATGATCGTCCGGCTCGGCGGCGCGGCCACCAAGGCCGGCGTCAAGGCGAACGACAACAAGTCGGTCGACGGGGCGGGCCGGCTCGGTGCCGACCCCACCCGGATCGCCAAGGGCGGTTCGCTGTAAGGAGCACCACGGGGCCGCTCCCACCGTCGACACCGACGGTGGGAGCGGCCCCTCCACATCGGAAGGAGACGTCGATGCGTAGCTTCAGAGCCCTCGCCGCCGCGCTGGTCGTGGCGGGCCTGGTGGCCCTGCCGGCGGGTCCGGCGGCGGCGCACGGCGGGAAGGTCAAGCTGACCGTGGCCGGTGACGGCGCCGGCGGGGTCACCGTGATGGCCGTGTACGCCGACGGGCACCGGCTGGACCAGCCGGTCCGGCTCACCGTGACCGCCGAGGGCGAGGGTGGCCGGACGGCCGGTCCGGTGCAGATCGCCCCGGCCGGCGAGGGGCAGGGCTTCTACAGCAGCGGCCCGCTGCTCGCCCCCGGCGACTGGCGGGTGACGGTCAGCGCGCCCGCCCCGTACGAGAGCACGGCGACCGCCCAGGTGCAGGCCCGGGTGGCCCAGTCGCCGTCACCGGTCGCCGCCGAGCGCCCGGCGGCCGGGACGGATCCGGCCGGATCCCGGTGGTGGCCGTGGCTGGCCGGCGGACTCGTGGTGGTCGCCGCCACGGCCGCGGCGCTGCTCTGGCGTCGCCGTCGGGCCGATCCCGGCCCCGGGGACCAGCCGGCCGGTCTGGGCGGCTGAGGCCCCGGTACCGTTCCCACCGGCGACCGATCGGCCCCGGACACCACCGGTGTCCGGGGCCGACGCGTCGGCCCCACCGGGCCGGAATCGCCCCGGGCGGGTCGGCTCGACCGGCCGGGTGGAGGTGCCACGCGGCGCGACGGCCGTACGCGCCGACCGAGTGCCGTCCGCCCCGGCCGGGGGCCGACCGGACGGTCAGAGCAGGGCGTCCAGGGCGTCGAGATCGTCGTCGCCGGGCTGCCAGGTGCCGGCGGCGGCGTTCGCCCGCACCTGCTCGGGCGTGGTCGCCCCGGCGATGACGGAGGCCACCGCCGGCCGGGCCGCCAGCCCGCCGATGGCGACCTGGAGCAGGGTGAGCCCCCGCTGCTCCGCGTACGCCCCGAGCGCCTCGATGGTGTCCCAGCGGGCGGCGGCCAGCCGCTCGGCGTACCGGCCACCGCCGGAGAGGCGGCTGCCGGCGGGCGGGGCGGTGTTGCGCTGGTACTTGCCGGTGAGCAGCCCGTTGGCCAGCGGGAAGAACGGCAGCAGGCCCAGGCCGAAGCGCTCGCAGGCCGGGATGATCTCCACCTCGGCGTCCCGGTGGAGCAGGTTGTAGTGGTTCTGCGCGCTGACGAACCGGGTCAGCCCCCGGGTCTTCGCCGTCCAGTCGGCGTCGGCGATCTGCCAGCCGGAGAAGTTGGAGTTGCCCAGGTAGCGGACCTTACCGGCGCGGACCAGGTCGTCCAGCGCGGCGAGCGTCTCGTCGATCGGGGTGTCCGGGTCGGGCTCGTGCAGCTGATAGAGGTCGATGTGGTCGGTGTCGAGCCGGCGGAGCGACGCCTCGACCGCCCGCACCACGTACCGCCGGGAACCGCGCACCCCGAAGTCGCGACCGTTGCGCCCGCCCATCGACATGCCGAACTTGGTGGCCAGCACCACGTCGTCCCGGCGGCCCTTGAGGGCCTGCCCGAGCAGTTCCTCGGAGCCGCCCGGGGGCTCACCGTAGATGTCGGCGGTGTCGAAGAGGGTGATCCCGGCGTCGAGCGCGGCGTCGACCACGGCCCGGGTGCCGTCGAGGTCGAGTTTGCGGCCGAAGTTGTTGCAGCCGATGCCGACCACGGACACCACGAGCCCGGAGTCGCCCAGCCGGCGGTAGGTCATCTCAGTCACGAGATCCACCCTATGCCGGCCGGACCGGCTGCGACCGGCGACGACCACGCCCGGTGACCGGGCGTGGTCGTCGCCTCACTTCCGGCGCGGGTGGATCAGCCCACGTCCCAGACCGGTTCCGGGGTCTCCACCACGTCACCGTCGCCCCGGAACAGCACGAACCGGTCGAACGACCGGGTGAACCAGCGGTCGTGGGTGACCGCGACCACCGTCCCGGCGAACGCGGTCAGCCCCGCCTCCAGCGCCTCGGCCGAGGCCAGGTCGAGGTTGTCGGTCGGCTCGTCGAGCAGCAGCAGGGTCGCCCCGGACAGCTCCAGCAGCAGCACCAGGAACCGGGCCTGCTGGCCACCGGAGAGGGTGCCGAAGCGTTGGTCCCCCTGCCCGGCCAGCTCGTAGCGGCTGAGCGCCGCCATCGCCGCGTGCCGGTCCATCCCCTCCCGGTGCTCGTCGCCCCGCCACAACGCCTCGACCAGGGTCTTGGCCATCAGCTCCGGCCGGTCGTGGGTCTGCGAGAAGTGCCCCGGCCGGACCCGCGCGCCGAGCCGGACCACCCCGCCGTGGGCCACCGGGGCGAGCGCGGCGGCCCCGTCGACCGGGCCGTTGGCCGGGTCCGGGTCGGTGCCGCCCCGGGCCAGCAGGCGCAGGAAGTGCGACTTGCCGGTGCCGTTGGCACCGAGCACCGCCACCCGGTCGCCGTACCACAGCTCCAGGTCGAAGGGGTAGGTCAGCCCCTCCAGCTCCAGCCGCTCGCAGATGACCGCGCGCTTGCCGGTCCGCCCGCCGGCCAGCCGCATCCGGATGTCCTGGTCCTTCGGTGGTACGGGCGGCGGCCCGGCCTCCTCGAACTTGCGCAACCGGGTCTGCGCGGCCTGGTAGCGGGAGGCCAGCCCGTCGTTGTACGCGGCCTTCTGCTTGTACATCAGCATCAGCTCGCGCAGTTTCTGGTGCTCCTCGTCCCAGCGGCGGCGCAGCTCGTCGAGGCGGGCGTGCCGGGCCGTCCGGGCGTCGTGCCAGCTGGCGAAGCCGCCCGGGTGCACCCAGGCGCTACCGCCCTCGACGGCGACCACCCGGTCGGCGCTGCGGGCCAGCAGCTCCCGGTCGTGCGAGACGTACAGCACCGATTTGGCGGACTCGCGCAGCCGCTGCTCCAGCCAGCGCTTGCCGGGCACGTCGAGGAAGTTGTCCGGCTCGTCGAGCAGCAGCACCTCGTCGGTGCCGCGCAGCAGCAGCTCCAGGGCGAAGCGCTTCTGCTGCCCGCCCGACAGCGTGCGGACCGGCCGGTCCCGGGAGGCCTCCCAGGGCAGGTCGAGCACGGTGGTGGTGACGGTGTCGAAGAGCACCTCGGCGTCGTACCCGCCGGCCTCGCCCCAGGCGGCCAGCGCGTCGGCGTACGCGAGCTGGGCCTTGCCGGCGGCGGTGCTGTACTTGCCGCGCAGCTCGGCCGCCCGCATGGCCTGCTCGGTGTCGGCCAGCCGCCGGCCGGCGTCGCGCAGTGCCGGCGGGGCCAGTGACAGGGCCAGGTCGGCCAGCGTCGACTCGTCACCGATCATGCCGATGAACTGCCGCATCACGCCCAGCCCACCGGAGCGGGCGATCGCGCCGGTGCGCACCGGCAGGTCCCCGGCGACCATCCGTAGCAGTGTGGTCTTGCCCGCACCGTTCGGCCCGACCAGGGCGACCTTGGCACCCTCGCCGACCCGGAACGACACGTCGGCGAAGAGTTCCCGACCGTCCGGAAGGATGTGCCCCACGGCTGCCACGTCCACGTATCCCACGCCGGCATCCTGCCCGAGACGCAGCGCCGGGCGACACCGGATTACCGGGTGACCCGCAGCACCCGGTAGCCCTTCTGGCTGGCGTGCCGGGTGACCGTGAACCCCTCGTCGAGCAGCCAGCGGTGCAGCGAGTCGCCGCCGAGGTGCCGGGCCACCACCAGCCAGCCGACGCCGTCCGGGGTGAGCCGGGGCAGCCAGCGGCGCAGCAGCGCGTGCAGCTCCGGCTTGCCGACGTGGATCGGCGGGTTGGACCAGATCTGCGCGAAGGCGACCTCGGCCGGCACCTCGTCCGGGGCGACCGCGCGGACCCGGTCGGCGGCGTCGATCCGGGCGGCGTTCGCCGCGGTCAGCGCGCGGGCCCGCTCGTTGACGTCGACCGCCCAGACGGTGGCGGTCGGTGCGAGGTCGGCCAGCACACAGCTGATCGGTCCGAACCCGGAGCCGATGTCGAGCAGGTGGCCGCCGGTGCCGGCGGTCGGCAGGTCCGCCTTGCGCAGCAGGACGGCGGTGCCGGGGTCGAGCCGGGTGGCGGAGAAGACGCCGCTGGCGGAGGTGAGCGCGTAGTCGCGCCCGGCGACCTGGAACTCGACCTCGTGGGGACGGGCCGGGGCGCTGGGCTCCGCGGTGAAGTAGTGGTCGCCGGTCACCGGGGCATTCTTCCACCGGCCCCGACCGGACCCACCGCCGGCCGACCCGGCCCCGACCGGACCCCGCCGTCGGCCGACCCGCCGTCGGCCGACCCGCCGCCGGCCGACCCGGTGCCGGTCCGCCCGGTGTCGGTCGACGCGCCCATGCGCACTTTTCCGGTTTTTATCCCTTAAAGAGGCGATGAACCCTACTCTGGGCGACATGGTATATCGGTACGAGTCCCCTGAGGACGCGTTTGAGGAGAACCCGCAGCCCGGGACGGACCTGCCGCTGTTCCAGCCCGTCCCGCCCACGCCGGCCGGGCCCTCCCCGTCCCGCTTCCCGGTCCCCTCGCTGCCCCGGGCCGCCCGGCCGGTCCCCCCGGCCGCCGACCCCGTGCCGATCCGCTCCTCCGTCCAGGTGCCCGCCCACGGTCACGCCTCGCCGTCCGGGCCGGACGGACCGCGGTCCCGCCGCGCGTCCGACAGTCGGGGCGGTCGGCTCTGGAAGGTGGTCGTCGGCGGAGCCGCCGTGCTGGTGCTGTTCGGTCTGTGCGGGCTCGCCGGGGCCGTCCTGCTCATCGACCGCACCGCCACCGACGATCCGTCGCGGAACGGGCAGGCCGCCCCGACCGGCTACCCGACCACCGCCGGGCCGGACGACACCGCCACCGGTCCGCTGGACTCCCGGGAGACCGACCGGCAGCCGCTGACGGTGAAGGAGGTCTTCCCGGACCGGAAGCTGGTCGTCGGCACCGACCGGCACGAGTACCCGGTGCTCAAGACCCACTCCGGCACCGGTTGCGCCGTCGCGGCCACCGGCGAGATCGCCGACCTGCTGACCACCCTCGGATGCAGCCAGGTGGTCCGGGCCACGCTGCGCTCCCCCGACGGCGACCACCTGGTCACCGCCGGTCTGCTCAACCTGACCGACCTGGCGACCGCGCAACGCGTCCGGGACCGCATCCGGCCGTTGCTCGACGACCGGCGGGGCCGGTTCCGGGGCATGCCCGCCGGGGACGGCACCGAGTCCGTCGCCACCGCGGCCGCCCGGGTCGCCTGGCAGGTACGCGGCCACTACGTGGCCTACTGCCTGGTCACCCGGGACGACGGTGGTGCCGTGCCGGCCGGCGACCCCGGCATCCGCGAGATCATCTACGACGTGCTCGAACTGCACCTCGACAAGAGCGTGCTGGACCGTCGGGCGGCCAGCGTCAGCGTGGACCAGCCCGACCCCGAGACCACCACCGCCCCGGGCGCCGGGGACCGGAAGACCACCACCCCGTCCGCGAGCCCGCGCTCCGCCGACCCGGACACCGACGACCTGCCCGGCGACTGACCACCGCCCGGAATCGGCCGCCCCCGACGGGCCACCGTCGGGGGCTGGCACCCGGATCCTCCACCCGCCCGCTACGCCGGCTCGACGGGTAGCCAGAGTTCGCGGGTCGCGGTGCCGGGGTCGACCGCCGGCTCGGGCACCGCGACGATCTCTGGACCCGGCCGCAGCCGCCACGGGTTGAACGGGAACCACTCGGTCGCGGCCGCGGCCCAGGTCCTCTGGAGGGCCTGCGGATCCCGCCCCACGGCCCGGATGACCAACCAGTGGCCCGCCGGGACCTCGATGACGGCGAGGTCGCCCGGGACCGGCGTGCCCGGGGACACCGCGACCCCGTGCAGGTAGGTCAGCTCGCTGCCTTCCTCGTAGTCGGCGTCGAGACCGTCGCAGACAGCGAGCAGACCACCCGGTTCGACGTCGCCGAGTGTCTTCAGGCGCAGGTGCTCCTCCGCCGGCAGCGCGGCGACGTGCTGCCGGATGTACGGGTTGACGCCCCGGTGGATCAGTGGAACCCGGGCGGCGTGCCCCACGAGCCGGAACGCGGGACGGTCGACGATGCGGGTCAGCATGCGTGCGATCCCTTCGACAGTTGGGCGGGACGTGAGCTGTGGCGTGGTGCGACCGGACCCCCGTAGCGTGACCGGCGCTGTCGCGGCGCTCCCGACGGATGCGGAGCGGAAAGTGTCGGGCGACCGGGCCCGGTGCCGCCACACGATGGGGTCATGGACGACACGACACTGGTATCCCGGTTCCTTCGCGACGGCTTCGTGAAGGTGGCGGGCGCCGTCGCACCGCGCGTGGCCGCGGACTGCGCGCGGCTGCTGTGGCGGGAGACCGGCTGCGACCCGGACGACCCGGCCACCTGGAACAAGCCGGTGCACTGGGTGCCCGGGATGGCGCAGGGGCCGTTCGCCGCCGCACCCAATTCCCCGTTCCTCCATCACGCGTACGACCTGCTCGTGGGCGCGGGACGCTGGGAGCCGCGCTACTCACTGGGCACGTTCCCGCTGCGCTTCCCGCACGAGGACGAGCCGGACGACGCGGGCTGGCACATCGAGGGCAGCTACCTGCCGGAGGGGGCGAGCTGGTACTTCACGAATGTCCGCTCCCGGGGGCGCGCGCTGCTGATGCTGTTCCTGTTCAGCGAGGTCGGTGCGGAGGACGCCCCGACCCGGATCCGGGTCGGCTCGCACCTCGACGTGCCCACGGTGTTGGAGCAGTACGGGGAGGACGGGGCGAGCGGACTGGACCTCGCGCCCGAGTTGGTGGCGGCGTCCGACCACCGGCCGCTCGCCCTGGCCACCGGTTCCCCGGGCGACGTCTTCCTCTGCCATCCGTTCCTGGTGCACGCGGCGCAGCCGCACCACGGGACGCGACCGCGCTTCATGGCCCAGCCGCCACTGCTGCCGGCCGCACCGTACGAACTGGAACGGGCCGACGGTGCCTACTCGCCCGTGGAGATCGCGATCCGCCGGGGGCTCGGGCGGGACATCCCCGGCCCCGACGGGCGAGGGACGCGGTGACGCCGGTGCGGGTTCGGGTGAGCGGCCGCAACGCGCGGTTCCAGCAGTGGGAGGCGCTGCTCCGCAACCGGACCAAGCGGCAGCGTCGTGGCGAGTTCCTCGTGCAGGGCGTACGCCCGATCACCATGGCCGTCGAACACGGCTGGCAGATCCGGGAGCTGCTGCACGACGCCGACGGTCCGCTGTCCGGTTGGGCGCGGGAGGCCCTGGACACGGTCCCGGCCGAGAAGTTCGCCGTGTCCCGTGAGCTGATGCACGAGCTGGGAGGCAAGGCGGACACCGTTCCGGAGCTGCTGGCGGTGGTCGCGCTACCGGAGGACGACCTGGGCCGCATTCCGACCGGACCCACCATGCTCACCGTGGTCTTCGACCGGCCCGCCAGCCCCGGCAACATCGGGACGCTCATCCGGTCCGCCGACGCCTTCGGCGCGTCCGGCGTCATCGTCACCGGCCATGCCGCCGACGTGTACGACCCGAAGGCGGTGCGGGCGAGCACCGGCTCGCTGTTCGCACTGCCCGTCGTCCGGGTGCCCGCACACCAGAGCGTGCTGTCCTGGGTCGCCGACGTGCGCGGCGTCGGCGTCGACGTCGGCATCGTGGGAGCCGACGAGCGCGGCGAACTGGCCGCCGCCGAGTACGACTTCACCCAACCCACGCTGACCCTGATCGGCAACGAGACCACCGGGCTCAGCGTCGGCTGGCGTGCGGCCTGCGACCACCTCGTCCGGGTTCCGATGTCGGGGGCCGCCAGTTCCCTGAACGCGGCGGCCGCCGCCACCGTCGTGCTCTACGAGTCGGCCCGCCAGCGCAGCGCCGCCGCCCGCCGGTAGCGCTCCGGCTCCCCGGGCTGGTCACCCACCGGTGCGGATCCGCCGGCGGCGTCACCCGTACCCGGCACCCTGGGAACGGACCTGGGACTCTAGGACTCCACGGGCAGGCGCAGCCGGCGGGTGCGGTCGGCGCGGGCGGCGTACCCGGCCGGATCCTCCGGATAGCCGACGGCGACCAGCGTCAACCCGTGCGCCGGCGCGACGGTCACCTCGCTCGACCGTTCCCGCCGGGTCAGCTGGCCCGCCGGCCAGTCCACCGGGCGTCGACCGTCCCCGACGGTCAGCATCGCCCCCACCAGACTGCGCACCATCGCCTGGCAGAACGCGTCGGCCTGCACGGTGGCGACCAGGATGCCGTCCGGGTCGCGCCGCCAGTCCAGCCGGGTCACCTCGCGCACGGTGGTGGCGTTCTCCTTGCGCCGGCAGTACGCGGCGAAGTCGTGCTCCCCCACCAGCCCGGTCGCCGCGGCGGTCAACGCGGCTGGGTCCAGCGGTCGGTGCCAGGCGAGGGTGTCCCGGCGGCGCAGCGGCTCGGCACCCCACGGGGCGTCGGTCACCCGGTACTCGTACCGCCGGAAGGTCGCCGAGAAGCGGGCGTCGAAGTCGTCGGGCGCCTCGGTCATCGCCCGGACCCGCACGTCACCGGGGAGCAGCCGGGCCAGCCGGCGCAGCAGCCGCTCCCGGTGCTCCCGCCAGGCGGCGGTGGGCAGGTCGAGGTGGCAGACCTGGCCGGTGGCGTGCACGCCGGCATCGGTCCGGCCGGCCACCGTCAACCCGGTCACCGTGCCCGCCCCGAGCACCAGGTCCAGTGCCCCGACCAGCACACCGGCCACGGTCCGCCGGGTCGGCTGGGCCGCCCAGCCGGAGAAGTCGGTGCCGTCGTACGAGACGTCCAGCCGTAGCCGGGTCCGCTCGTCCACCTCGTACCTCCCGTTCACGACATCGGGCCCGGCACCCCACGCAGGGGTGCCGGGCCCGACGGTGCCGTGGTGCTCAGGCCTTGTTCTCGGTGGCCTCGTTGGTCTCGGTGGCCTCGTCGCTGTCCTCGCGGGCGGCGGCGGTGTCACCGGACGCCGAGACCGGCGCCTCGGAGTCCTGGTCGGCGGGGGCCGCCGGGGTCTCCTCGGCCGGGGCGAGCGCCTCGACCTTGTCCTGCTGCGCGCTCTTGCGGGCCGCGGTCTTCTTGTTCGCCTTGGGCTCGGCGACCTGAAGCTCCTCGACCAGCTCGATGATCGCCATCGGAGCGGCGTCACCCTTGCGCGGACCGGTCTTCACGATCCGGGTGTAGCCACCGTTGCGGTTCGCGTACCGGGGCGCGATCTGGTCGAACAGGGAGTAGACCACGTCCTTGTCCTTGACGACGCCCAGCACCCGGCGGCGGGAGGCGAGGTCGCCCCGCTTGGCCTTGGTGATGAGCTGCTCGGCCAGCGGACGCAGCCGCCGGGCCTTCGTCTCGGTGGTCTGGATCTTGCCGTGCTGGAACAGCGCGGTGGCCAGGTTGGCCAGCATCAGCCGCTCGTGCGCGGGGCTGCCGCCGAGGCGGGGGCCCTTGGTGGGCGTGGGCATGCTTGGTGCTCCTCAGGTGTGGCGGCAGCGCGGACTAGAGCTGCTCGGTCTCGCGATAGTCGTCGGTGTCGTAGTCGGCCTCGCCGAAGGCGTCCACGACGTGTGCCGGGTCGAAGTTCGGGGCCGAGTCCTTCAGCCCCAGACCCATCCCGGCGAGCTTCATCTTGACCTCGTCGATCGACTTCTGCCCGAAGTTCCGGATGTCGAGGAGGTCGGCCTCGGTACGCCCGATCAGCTCACCAACGGAGTTGATGCCCTCGCGCTTGAGGCAGTTGTAGGAGCGGACGGTGAGGTCCAGCTCCTCGATCGGCAGGGCCAGGTCCGCCGCCAGCTGGGCGTCCTGCGGGGACGGCCCGATGTCGATGCCCTCGGCGGTCTCGTCCAGCTCCCGGGCCAGCCCGAAGAGCTCCACCAGCGTCGAACCGGCGGAGGCCAGCGCGGTCCGCGGCCCCATCGACGGCTTGGTCTCGACGTCGATGATCAGCCGGTCGAAGTCGGTCCGCTGCTCGACACGGGTCGCTTCGACGCGGTACGTCACCTTCAGCACCGGCGAGTAGATCGAGTCGACCGGGATCCGGCCGATCTCGGCACCGGCCTGCTTGTTCTGCGCCGCCGTCACGTAGCCGCGACCCCGCTCGACGGTCAGCTCCATGTCGAGCCGGCCCTTGCCGTTGAGGGTGGCGAGCTTGAGGTCCGGGTTGTGCACCGAGACACCGGCCGGGGGCTGGATGTCGCCCGCGGTCACGTCGCCCGGCCCCTGCTTGCGCAGGTACATGCTGACCGGCTCGTCGTGCTCGGAGCTGACGCAGAGCTCCTTGATGTTCATGACGAGCTCGACCACGTCCTCCTTGACCCCGGGGATCGTGGTGAACTCGTGCAGCACACCGTCGATCTTGATCGAGGTGACCGCGGCACCCGGGATGGACGACAGCAGCGTACGCCGCAGCGAGTTGCCCAGGGTGTAGCCGAAGCCGGGCTCCAGCGGCTCGATGGTGAACCGGGAGCGGGTCTCGTTGATCGACTCTTCGGAGAGAGACGGTCGCTGGCTGATGAGCATTTCTTCTCTTCTCTTCCGGGACGCCCGCTATATGACGCCCACGACACGAACTGTTCCGGTGGCCCGCCCGACCGGACGGGCCACCGCAACGGGCCCTACTTGGAGTAGAGCTCGACGATCAGCTGCTCCTGGACCTGGGTGTCGATCACCTGACGGGCCGGGAGCGAGTGCACCAGGACCTTCATCTGGCTCGGGATCGCCTCCAGCCACGCCGGGACGGTCTTCGAGCCGGCCTGGGCCTGCGCCACGATGAACGGGGTGAGCTCCTTGCTCTTGCCCCGGACCTCGATGATGTCGTGCTCCTTGACGCGGTACGACGGGATGTCGACCTTCTTGCCGTTCACGGTGAAGTGACCGTGCTTGACAAGCTGGCGGGCCATGTCCCGCGAGTGCGCGTAACCGGCCCGGTAGACCACGTTGTCGAGGCGCGACTCGAGGATCTGCAGGAGGACCTCACCGGTCTTGGCCTGCTTGGCCACGGCCTCCTCGTAGTAACCGCGGAACTGCTTCTCCAGCACGCCGTACACACGACGGGCCTTCTGCTTCTCGCGGAGCTGGAGCAGGTACTCCGTCTCCTTCGTGCGCCCACGGCCGTGCTGTCCGGGCGGGAAGGGCCGGGACTCGAACGGGCACTTCGGGCCATCGCACTTGCTGCCCTTGAGGAACAGCTTCATCTTCTCCCGCCGGCAACGGCGGCAGTCAGCACCGGTGTAACGAGCCATCTCTCTCTAACCTCTCAGACCCGACGACGCTTCGGCGGACGGCACCCGTTGTGCGGCTGCGGGGTGACGTCGGCGATCTGGCCGACCTCCAGCCCGACGGCCTGCAGGGAGCGGATGGCGGTTTCCCGGCCGGAGCCGGGGCCCTTGACGAACACGTCGACCTTGCGCATGCCGTGCTCCATCGCCCGACGCGCGGCGGCCTCGGCGGCCAGCTGCGCGGCGAAGGGGGTCGACTTGCGGGAGCCCTTGAAGCCCACCTGGCCGGCGGAGGCCCAGGAGATGACCGCACCGGTCGGGTCCGTGATGGACACGATGGTGTTGTTGAACGTGCTCTTGATATGCGCCTGCCCGTGGGCGACGTTCTTGCGTTCCTTGCGCCGGACCTTCTTGACGGCGGCTCCGGCACGAGCCTTCGGTGGCATAAGTCTGTGCGCTCCTAGTTGACTTTCCGGACGGGCCGCGAAGTCCGGTCCTGGACCCGACCCCGACCCGCAATCCGGTCAAAATCTACTTCTTGCCGGGCTTCTTCTTGCCGGCGACAGTCCGCTTCGGGCCCTTGCGGGTCCGGGCGTTGGTCCGGGTCCGCTGGCCACGCACGGGCAGACCCCGGCGGTGCCGGATGCCGGCGTAGCAGCCGATCTCGACCTTGCGGCGGATGTCAGCGGCGACCTCGCGGCGCAGGTCGCCCTCAACCTTGTAGTTCGCCTCGATGTGGTCGCGGAGCTGGACCAGCTCCTCGTCCGTGAGGTCCCGAGCGCGCTTGTCCGGCGAGATGCCGGTGGCGGCGAGCGTCTCCAGGGAACGGGTGCGACCCACCCCGAAGATGTAGGTGAGCGCGATCTCCATCCGCTTCTCGCGGGGGAGATCCACGCCGACTAGACGTGCCATGTGCGGGCGTACTCCTCGTGATGTGTGGCGGAGGTGTGGACCCGTCCCATCCCGCTACCGACCGTCCGCCTCCGACGCGGTGTGCGCCGGCGACCGAACGGCCGCTGCCCGAGCGGGCCCCGGCCTCCGACCGGGGGTTGGCCACGAGAAGATACGCGTGCGTACGTTCCGCGGCTGGGACGAGCTGGTGACGTGGTGTCGTCGGATCTGCGCGACCCGGACCGGTCCGCCGCCCTCCGGTTACGGAGGACGGGATCGGATCAGCCCTGGCGCTGCTTGTGGCGCGGGTCGCTGCAGATGACCATGACCCGGCCGTGCCGGCGGATAACCCGGCACTTGTTGCAGATCCTCTTGACGCTCGGCTTGACCTTCACGGTTGCCTTACTTCCCATCTGGCCCGGCGACGCGGTGACCGCGACTCCGGACGTCGAAGACGGACACGGGGACTTCCCGGCCGCCGTCAGGCTTACTTGTAGCGGTAGACGATGCGCCCGCGGGTCAGGTCGTACGGCGAGAGTTCGACGACGACCCGGTCCTCCGGCAGGATGCGGATGTAGTGCTGCCGCATCTTGCCGCTGATGTGAGCCAGCACCTTGTGGCCGTTCGCGAGTTCCACCCGGAACATGGCGTTCGGCAGAGGCTCGATGACCCGACCCTCGATCTCGATGGCTCCGTCTTTTTTCGGCATGTACTCCGCTGTCCTGACGTCGGTTGCTCCGGACGGCCCACAACGTCTTACACGGGCCTTCCGATGGTCATCGGGAACCCGCGCCAGCCGCGGCTCCGACTCCCACCGAAGCGCAAGGTGGGCATGCCGGAGTGGACGCTGTGCGCCGATCTGAAAGTCTACGCCCGCCCACGGGCTGTCGCCAAACCGGCCACCCGTGGCGTCACCCACGAGGACGAAAGCGGACACCAGGTCCGTGACACACCAGCCCGGCCGTTCGGCCTCAACGACCGCGCCGACGCCGCTTCCGCCGTCGCGCGCGGGCCGCCCGCAGCCGCTCCCGGCGGGCGACGTCCCGCCCGGACGCCCCGGTGCCGAACCCACCCACGGTACGGAAGACCAGCATCGCCCCCCACGGGCCCAGCACCCAGACCGGCCAGTAGAACGGCAGGTCCCGGCTGCCGAGCGCGGAGATCGCCCAGATCACGGTCAGGATGGCCGCCACCCGCAGCCAGGGCACCCACACCTCGGCCGGCCAGCGCCCGGAGACGGTGCCGGCCGGTCCACCGGCCACCGACTTCCCGCCCACCGGTTCCCCGTCCCCGGGCCACCCGGGTGTCGCCCGCTGTCCGGCGACCACCGTGTGGTCCTGGTCGACGACCGGCCCCGGCGGCACCCCGGGGGTGGTTCCGACCGGCGTCAGGGCGGACCGCTGGGCCGACGCCGGTCCCGGCAGATCCGCCAGTACGGTGTCCAGCTCCGCGTAGGTCTTCGCCCCGTACGTCTGTTGCAGGCGCTCGTCGTACTCGTGCAGGTCGAGCCGGCCCTCCTCCAGGGCGACCCGGAGCCGTTCCGCCGTCGCCTCCCGGTCGGTGTCGGCCGCCCTCATCCGGTCCCGCCCCTCCATACCGGCAAGCATGACACCGGGGGGCCACCCGCGCCGACCGGCGGGTCAGGCGGCCGGGGAGTCGGCCCGTTGCCGGGAGGTCACCAGGTCACCGAGCCGCCCTCGGCCGCCGTCGAAGGCGGTCAGCACCCACACCCCGTCCTCCAGCAGCGCCATCGAGTGCTCGACGTGCACCGCCATCGACCGGTCCCGGGTGACCACGGTCCAACCGTCGGACAGTTCGACGGTACGCGGCGACCCCATGGTGATCATGGGCTCGATCGCCAGCGCCATGCCGGGCACCAGGCGTGGCCCCTTGCCGGGACGGCCGTGGTTGAGCACGTGCGGGTCCTGGTGCATCTCGGTGCCGATACCGTGCCCGCCGTAGCCGTCGACGATGCCGTACCGGCCGCCCCGGCGGACCGCGGTCTCGACCGCGTGCGAGATGTCGGTGAGCCGGCCCCGGCCGTTGGCGCAGCCCCGCGCGGCGGCGGCGATCCCGGCCCACATGGCGTCCTCGGCGACCGCGGCCATCTTCAGCAACGCCGGGTCGACCTCGCCCACCCCGACGGTGACCGCCGCGTCGCCGTGCCAGCCGTCCAGCACCGCGCCGCAGTCGATCGAGATCAGGTCGCCCTCCCGGAGCACCTGGTCGGCTGCCGGGATCGCGTGCACCACCTGCTCGTTGACCGACGAGCAGATCGACGCGGGAAAACCGTGGTAGCCCTTGAAGGACGGGATCGCCCCGGCCTCCCGGATGGTCGCCTCGGCGATCGCGTCGAGGTCGGCCGTGCTCACGCCGGGCGCGACCGCCGCGCTCATCCGACGCAGGGCCTCGGCGACCACCAGCCCGGCGGCCCGCATCTTCTCGATCTGTTCACCGGTCTTCAGCTGGATGTCCAGCTGGGTACGACGCATGGGGCGGTCACCTTTCGTTGCCGACACACAGCGAAACAGCGGGGCACGTCGCGTACCCCGCCGTTCGCACTCTATCCGCCGGGTCTCGCCGGGAGGTCAGCCGCCGTACGAGCGCAGCGCGTCGATCGCGCGCACCGTGACGTCCTCCACCGGGCCGGTGGCGTCGATCCCGACGAGCTTGTTCTGGGCACCGTAGTAGTCGACAAGCGGCGCGGTCTTCTCGGCGTACTCGCGCAACCGGGCCGCGATGGTCTCCGGCTTGTCGTCGTCGCGCTGGAACAGCTCGGCGCCACACCGGTCGCAGATGCCGTCCTTGGTGGTCGCGTCGAACTCGACGTGCCAGATCTTGCCGCAACCCCGGCAGGTACGTCGGCCGGACAGCCGGCGGATCACCTCGTCGTCGTCGACCACCAGTTCGAGCACCAGATCCAGCGCGGTACCCAGGTCGGCGAGGAGCTTGTCCAGCGCGGCGGCCTGCGGCGTGGTGCGCGGGAACCCGTCGAGCAGGAACCCCTCGGAGGCGTCCGGCTCGGCGAGCCGGTCCCGGACCATGTTGATGGTCACCTCGTCCGGGACCAGCTTGCCCGCGTCCATGTACCGCTTCGCCTCGACCCCCAGCGGCGTCCCCTGGGAGACGTTGGCCCGGAAGATGTCACCGGTCGAGATCTTCGGCACCGAGAGGTGTGCGGCGACGAACTCCGCCTGTGTGCCCTTGCCCGCGCCCGGCGGGCCAACCAGAACGAGTCGCATCTACCGCAGGAACCCTTCGTAGTTCCGCTGCATGAGTTGGCTCTCGATCTGCTTCACGGTCTCCAGACCGACGCCGACCATGATGAGCACAGCGGTGCCGCCGAACGGGAAGTTCTGGAACTGCTGGCTGTTCAGCCAGATGAAGAAGAAGTTCGGCAGGACCGCCACGATACCCAGGTAGAGCGCGCCCGGCAGGGTGATCCGGCTGAGGATGAAGTCGAGGTAGTCGGCGGTCGGCTTGCCGGGACGGATGCCCGGCACGAAACCGCCGTACTTCTTCATGTTGTCCGCGACCTCGGTCGGGTTGAACGTGATCGACACGTAGAAGTACGTGAAGAAGATGATCAACAGGAAGTAGATCACGATGTGCAGCGGCGCGTCGGCCTGCACGATGTTGTTCTGGATCCAGGCCTGGGTCTTGCCCGGGTCGGTCTGGTCGAAGAACTGGAGCGCCAGCTGCGGCAGGTAGAGCAGCGACGAGGCGAAGATGACCGGGATGACACCGGCCTGGTTCACCTTCAGCGGGATGTAGGTGGAGGTGCCGCCGTACATCCGTCGGCCGATCATCCGCTTGGCGTACTGCACCGGGATCCGGCGCTGCGCCTGCTCGATGAAGCAGACCGCGGTGATGACCACCAGGACCAGCGCGAGCACCAGGGCGAACTTGCCCCAGCCCTCGTTGGTCTTGATCTTCCAGCCCTCGCTGGGGAGCCGGGCCGCGATCGAGGTGAAGATCAGGACGGACATGCCGTTGCCGACGCCGCGGTCGGTGATCAGCTCACCGAGCCACATCACCATGCCGGTACCGGCGGTCATCGTCATGACCAGGATGCTGAGGGTCAGCCAGTCCGGGATGCCGGTGCCCTGGGGCACGATCGGGAACTGGTCGCAGCGGTTCTGGAAGAGCTGGCCGGAACGGGCCAGCGCCACGAACGCCGACGACTGGAGGATGCCCAGGCCGAGGGTCAGGTAGCGGGTGTACTGGGTGATCTTCGCCTGACCGGCCTGGCCCTCCTTGCGGAGCTGCTCCAGCCGGGGGATGACCACCGTCAGCAGCTGCAGGATGATCGACGCGGTGATGTAGGGCATGATGCCCAGCGCGAAGACCGAGAGCTGCAACAGCGCGCCGCCGGAGAACAGGTCGAGCAGGTTGAGCACGCCCGTGTTCTGGCCCTGCAGACTGTCGAGACACTTCTGCACGTTGCCGTACGAGACGCCGGGGCTGGGCAGAGTGGCGCCGAGCCGGTAGACCGCGATGATGCCTACTGTGAACAGCAGCTTCTTGCGCAGGTCAGGCGTACGGAACGCACTGAGAAAGGCGGACAGCAACTTCTTCCTCCTGCGCGCGGGCCGCCCGGTGGTGGTCCCTGGCGGGTGGGGTGGGTGCCGGGCGAGTGCCCGATATCCATGGCTGGGAAGGGACTCTAACAGCCCGATCCCGCTCCGGGCAGGTGTGCCCGGCTACATAAACCAAATCCGATATTACCCGGCGCACACGCTCCGGGGAGACCAGGGCGCCCGCCCAGTCACAGAGAACTGAGCGGGCGCCATGGATCGCCTGACCTACAGCTCGGTGACCGAGCCACCGGCAGCGGTGATCTTCTCCTTGGCCGACGCGCTGAACGCCTGCGCCGACACCTGGAGGGTCACTCCGCCGAGGTCGCCGGTCCCGAGGACCTTGACCGGGTGGCCCTTGCGGACCGCGCCGGCCTCGACCAGCTCCAGCGGGCCGACCTGGCCGCCCTCGGGGAACAGTTCGGCGAGCCGGTCCAGGTTGACCACCTGGAAGACGACCTTGAACTTGTTCTTGAAGCCCTTCATCTTCGGCAGGCGCATGTGGATGGGCATCTGCCCACCCTCGAACGCCGCCGAGATGTTCTTGCGGGCCTTCGAGCCCTTGGTGCCGCGACCGGCGGTCTTGCCCTTGGAGCCCTCACCGCGACCCACCCGGGTCTTCGCGGTCTTGGCACCCGGAGCGGGGCGCAGGTGGTGAACCTTGATCGTCATTACTCGACCTCCTCGACCTTCACGAGGTGGCTGACCGCGAAGATCATGCCCCGAATCTCGGGACGGTCCTCCTTGACCACCACGTCGTTGATCCGCTTCAGGCCGAGCGAACGCAGCGAGTGCCGCTGGTTCTGCTTCCTCCCGATCGCGGACCGGAGCTGGGTGACCTTCAGACGTGCCATCAGGACGCCACCCCCGCCCGCGACGCCAGCATGGCGGCCGGCGCGACGTCCTCGACCGGCAGGCCACGACGGGACGCGACGGCCTCCGGGGACTCGAGCCCCTTCAGCGCCGCCACCGTGGCGTGCACGATGTTGATGGGGTTGGACGAGCCGAGGCTCTTGGAGAGCACGTCGTGGATGCCCGCGCACTCCAGGACGGCACGCACCGGCCCACCGGCGATGACGCCCGTACCGGCGGAGGCCGGCTTGAGCAGCACGACGCCGGCGGCGGCCTCACCCTGGATCGGGTGCGGGATCGACTGACCGATCCGCGGCACCTTGAAGAAGTGCTTCTTGGCCTCCTCGACACCCTTGGCGATCGCCGCGGGCACCTCCTTGGCCTTTCCGTAGCCCACGCCGACCGTGCCGTCGCCGTCGCCCACGATCACCAGGGCGGTGAAGCTGAAGCGACGACCACCCTTCACGACCTTGGCGACGCGGTTGATCGCGACGACCCGCTCGATGTGCGGGGTCTTCTCGACGGGCGCGTTTCCGCGGCCGCCCTCACGGCGGTTGTCGCGGCGACCACCCTCGTTGCCACCGGACCCGCCGCCACGGCGCTGTTGACCTGGCATCAGCAGCCTTCCTTATCTCTCGTGACGGGGTTTCTAGAACTCGAGCCCGGCTTCGCGGGCGGCGTCGGCCAGCGCGGCGACACGCCCCGCGTACCGGCTGCCACCGCGGTCGAAGACGACCTTGGACACGCCCGCGGCCTTGGCCCGCTCGGCGAGCAGGCTGCCGACCTTGCCGGCCAGGGCGCTCTTGTCGCCCTGGGCACCGCGCAGCGACGCGTCCAGGGTCGAGGCCGACGCCAGGGTGTGACCCTTGGTGTCGTCGACGACCTGGGCGACGATGTGCCGCAGCGAGCGGGTGACCACGAGACGGGGACGCTCGGCGGTGCCGCTGACGTTCTTGCGGACCCGGAAGTGTCGACGCGCACGGCCGACGGCGCGCTTGGCGGCGACGCCGCGGCGGCGCTTGAGCAGCGTGGCGCTCACTTCTTACCTGCCTTTCCGGCCTTGCGGCGGATGACCTCGCCCTGGTACTTGACGCCCTTGCCCTTGTAGGGCTCCGGCGGGCGGATCTTCCGGATGTTGGCGGCGACCTCACCGACCTGCTGCTTGTCGATGCCGGCCACGTGGAACAGGGTCGGCCGCTCCACCGTGAAGGTGATGCCGTCCGGCGCGGGGACCAGGACCGGGTGCGAGAACCCGAGCGCGAACTCGAGGTCCTTGCCCTTGGCCGTGACCCGGTAACCGGTGCCGGCGATCTCCAGGCTCTTGCGGTAGCCCTCGGTCACCCCGACGATCATGTTGGCGACCAGGGTACGGCTCAGGCCGTGCAGCTCCTTGGCCTTGCGCTCGTCGTTCGGCCGGTTGACGTGCAGCTGGCCGTCCTCGCCCCGCTCCGCGGAGATCGGCTCGGCGAGCGTGTGCGACAGCTCGCCCTTCGGACCCTTGACCTTGACGGTCTGGCCCTCGATCGTGATGTCGACGCCGGAAGGCACCGGGATCGACTTACGTCCAATACGCGACATTTCTACCTGTCTCCCGTTACCAGACGAAGGCGAGGACTTCCCCGCCAACGCTCCGCTTGCGGGCCTGCCGGTCGGTGAGCAGCCCCTGGGACGTCGAAATGATCGCCACGCCCAGCCCGCCGAGCACCCGCGGGAGCCCGTCCGACTTGGCGTACACCCGGAGACCGGGCTTGGACACACGCTTGATGCCGGCCAGGCTCCGCTCGCGGTTCTGGCCGTACTTCAGCTCGACGACCAGTCGCTTGCCGACGGCACCCTCTTCGGGCTCCTCGACCAACCAGGTGGCGATGTAACCCTCGGCCTTGAGGACCTCGGCGATGTTCGCCTTGATCTTCGAGTAGGGCATCGTCACCCGGTCGTGGTACGCCTGGTTGGCGTTCCGCAGACGCGTGAGCATGTCTGCGATCGGGTCGGTCATCGTCATGAAATTCGTCAACCTTTCTCGCCGGGGTTCCCCGGGCACGGCCCGGGGCCTACGGCGAAGAGACAGTTCAGCTGACGCGCGAGGCGCGCCGGGCTATTACCAGGAAGCCTTGGACACGCCGGGCAGCTCACCGCGGTGGGCCATCTCCCGGATGCACACCCGGCAGAGACCGAACTTGCGGTAGACCGCCTTCGGACGCCCGCACCGCTGGCAGCGGGTGTACGCGCGAACCGAGAACTTCGGCTTCGCGGCCGCCTTGATGATCAGCGCCTTCTTGGCCATCTCAGTTCTCCTTGAACGGGAAGCCCAGGAGCTTGAGCAGCGCCCGGCCCTCGTCGTCGGTCGTGGCGGTCGTGACCACCGTGATGTCCATGCCCCGCTGGCGATCGATCCGGTCCTGGTCGATCTCGTGGAACACCGACTGCTCGGTCAGGCCGAACGTGTAGTTGCCGTGCCCGTCGAGCTTGCGCCCGTCCAGGCCGCGGAAGTCACGGATACGCGGCAGCGCGATCGACAGCAGCCGGTCCAGGAACTCCCACATCCGGTCGCCGCGCAGGGTGACCTTCGCGCCGATCGGCATGCCCTCACGCAGCTTGAACTGCGCGATCGACTTGGTGGCCCGCCGCACCTGCGGCTTCTGGCCGGTGATCGTGGCCAGGTCGCGGACGGCGCCGTCGATCAGCTTGGCGTCGCGAGCGGCCTCGCCGACACCCATGTTGACGACGATCTTGACCAGCCGCGGCACCTGCATGGGGTTGCCGTAGCTGTGCTGCTCCTGCAGCTTGGCCACGATCTCGTTGCGGTACCGCTCCTTGAGACGCGGCAGGGTCTTGGTTTCGGTAGCCGTGGTCATCACAGGTCCTTACCGGTGCTACGCGCGATGCGGACCTTCTGGCCGTTGTCGTCGAACCGGTAACCGACCCGGGTCGGGTTCCCGTCGGAGTCCAGGACCTGCACGTTCGAGACGTGGATCGGGGCCTCCTGGGTGACGATGCCACCGGTCTTGGCGCCACGCTGGGTGGTGCTGATACGGGTGTGCTTCTTGACCCGGTTCACGCCCTCGACGAGGACCTTGTCCTGCCGCGGGTAGGCCGCGATGACCTTGCCCTTGGCACCCTTGTCCTTGCCGGCGATGACGATGACCGTGTCGCCCTTCTTGACCTTCACGGTCACAACACCTCCGGCGCGAGGGAAATGATCTTCATGAACCGCTTGTCCCGCAGTTCCCGCCCCACCGGGCCGAAGATACGGGTACCGCGCGGGTCCCCACCGTCCTTGATGATGACGGCGGCGTTCTCGTCGAAACGGATGTACGAGCCGTCCGGCCGCCGCTTCTCCTTGGCGGTGCGGACGACGACGGCCTTGACGACGTCGCCCTTCTTCACACCGGCACCCGGGATCGCGTCCTTGACGGTGGCCACGATGACGTCGCCGATGCTCGCGTAGCGCCGACCGGAGCCACCGAGAACCCGGATGCACAGGATCTCCCGGGCACCCGTGTTGTCGGCGACGCGCAGTCGCGACTCCTGCTGAATCACGTCTATCTCCTATGTCTGCCGGTTCTCCGGCCGCCCTCGCGGGCGGCCGGAGCCTGGCGGAACCTGCGCCCGACCGAAACCGGCCGAGCTCGAGCCTTCGCTACTTGGCCTTCTCGAGGATCTCCACGATCCGCCAACGCTTGGTGGCGGACAGCGGCCGGGTCTCCATGATCGAAACCCGGTCGCCGATGCCGGCGGCGTTCTGCTCGTCGTGCACCTTCAGCTTGCTGGTACGGCGCATGATCTTGCCATACAGCGCGTGCTTGACCCGGTCCTCGACCTCGACCACGACGGTCTTGTCCATCTTGTCGCTGACCACCAGGCCCTCACGGACCTTACGGCGGGCCCGCACGGTGGCGGTGGTGTTCTCGGTCTCGCTCATGATGCAGTCACCTCAGTCGGCGCGGCCGAGAGACCCAGCTCGCGCTCACGCATGATCGTGTAGATCCGGGCGATCTCCCGGCGGATGACCTGCAACCGCCGGTTGTTGTCCAGCTGACCGGTCGCGGCCTGCACGCGGAGGTTGAACAGCTCCGCCTTGGCCTCGCGCAGCTTCGCGACCAGCTCCTCCTCGGAGAGTTCACGCAGCTCGGAAGGCTTGACGCCCGCTGCCATCAGGATTCACCCACTTCGCGCGTAACAATGCGGCACTTCATCGGGAGCTTGTGGACCGCGCGACGCATCGCCTCTCGCGCGACCTGCTCGTTGGGGAAGGACATCTCGAAGAGGATCCGCCCCGGCTTGACGTTCGCGACCCACCACTCGGGCGAGCCCTTGCCGGAACCCATCCGGGTCTCGGCCGGCTTCTTGGTGAGGGCCTGGTCCGGGAAGACCGTGATCCAGACCTTGCCACCACGCTTGATGTGCCGGGTCATGGCGATACGTGCCGACTCGATCTGCCGGTTGGTCACGTACGCCGGCTCGAGAGCCTGGATTCCGAACTCGCCGAACACCACCCGGTTACCGCCCTTGGACGCGCCGTGGCGGTCCGGGTGGTGCGGCTTGCGGAAGCCCTTCGGGGGCTTGCGCGGCATCAGCATCTGTCAGCCCTCCTGCTGCGTTTCTGCCGGCTGGGTGACGGCCTCGGCGACAGCGGAGCTGTCGACCGGGTCACCACTCGGCGTCTCGGCCTGCTGCGCGATGGTGGTCGCGGCGGCCCGACCGGCCTCGGTCCCACCGGCGGTCGTACCCGACGAACCGGACCGGCCACGACGCGGCCGCTCGGGGCGGTCGCCACGCTCACCGCGACGCGGGCGGGACGGACCGGCCTCGGCCGGAGCCTCCCGGCCCGGCACGGCGTCGCCCTTGTAGATCCAGACCTTCACGCCGATCCGGCCGAAGGTGGTACGGGCCTCGAAGAAGCCGTACTCGATGTTGGCCCGCAGCGTGTGCAGCGGAACCCGACCCTCGCGGTAGAACTCCGTCCGGCTCATCTCGGCGCCGCCGAGACGGCCCGAAACCTGCACCCGGATGCCCTTGCAGACGGGGTTCTTCATCGCCGACTGCATGGACTTGCGCATGGCCCGACGGAAGCTGACCCGGCTGGAGAGCTGCTCGGCGACGCCCTGGGCGACCAGCTGCGCGTCCGACTCGGGGTTCTTCACCTCGATGATGTTCAGCTGCACCTGCTTGCCGGTGAGCTTCTCCAGCTCGCCGCGGATCCGGTCGGCCTCCGCACCCTTACGGCCGATGACGATGCCCGGCCGGGCGGTGTGGATGTCGACCCGCACCCGGTCCCGGGTGCGCTCGATGTCGACCTTGGAGATACCGGCGCGCTCGAGGCCCTTGGACATCATCCGGCGGATCTTGACATCCTCGCCGATGTAGTCCTTGTAGAGCTTGTCCGCGAACCAGCGGGACTTCCAGTCGGTCGAGATGCCGAGCCGGAACCCAGTGGGGTGAACCTTCTGACCCATTACTCGGCACCCTCCGTCTTGCTCTCGGTCCCAGCGGCCTCGGCCTGCTGCGCCGGCGCGGCCTTCTTCGCCGCGGACTTCTTCGGCGCGGCCGGCGCGACCGCCTCCACCGCCACGGTGATGTGGCAGGTGCGCTTGCGGATCCGGTACGCCCGGCCCTGCGCCCGCGGCCGGAACCGCTTCATGGTTGGGCCCTCGTCGACGAACGCCTCGCTGACGAGCAGCGCGTCGGGGTCCAGCCGCTCGTTGTTCTCCGCGTTGGCGATCGCGCTCGCGAGCACCTTGTACACCTGCTCACTCGCCGCCTGCGGCGCGAACTGCAGCACCGTGAGCGCCTCCTTCGCGGGCAGGCCGCGGACGAGGTTGACCACCCGGCGCGCCTTCATCGGCGAGATGCGCACGTGCCGCGCAACCGCCCGCGCGCCCGGAAGCACCGGAGCGTCGCCCTTTCCTGGCATCGCTGTAACCCCTTGTTCCTCTATCCGTATGCCCGCGGCGTCAGCGCCGGCGGCTCTTCCGGTCGTCCTTCTCGTGACCCTTGAACGTGCGGGTCAGCGCGAACTCGCCGAGCTTGTGCCCGACCATGGCCTCGGTCACGAACACCGGGACGTGCTTGCGTCCGTCGTGCACGGCGATCGTGTGCCCGAGCATCTCGGGAATGATCGTCGAGCGCCGCGACCAGGTCTTGATGACGTTCTTCGAGCCCTTGTCGTTCTGCGTCTCCACCTTCTTGAGCAGGTGGTCGTCGACGAACGGGCCCTTCTTCAGGCTGCGAGGCATGCTCTATCTCCCTCAGCCGCGCTTACGCGTGGCGTAGCGGCGGCGGACGATCAGCCGGTCGCTCGGCTGGCCCTTACGACGGGTGCGGCCCTCGGGCTTACCCTGCGGGTTCACCGGGTGGCGACCACCGGAGGTCTTACCCTCACCACCACCGTGCGGGTGGTCGACCGGGTTCATCGCGACACCACGGACGGTCGGGCGCTTGCCCTTCCACCGCATCCGGCCGGCCTTACCCCAGTTGATGTTCGACTGGTCGGCGTTGCCGATCTCGCCGACGCTGGCACGGCAGCGGACGTCGACCCGCCGGATCTCACCGGACGGCATCCGGAGGGTCGCGTACGCGCCCTCCCGGCCGAGCAGCTGGATGCCGACGCCGGCCGAGCGGGCCAGCTTGGCGCCGCCGCCCGGACGCAGCTCCACGTTGTGGATGGTGGTACCGACCGGGATGTTGCGCAGCGGCAGGTTGTTACCCGGCTTGATGTCGGCGCCCGGCCCGGACTCGACCCGGTCACCCTGCTTCATGTCCTTCGGCGCGAGGATGTAGCGCTTCTCGCCGTCGGCGTAGTGCAGCAGCGCGATGCGCGCGGTGCGGTTGGGGTCGTACTCGATGTGCGCGACCTTCGCCGGCACGCCGTCCTTGTCGACCCGCTTGAAGTCGATCAGGCGGTACTGCCGCTTGTGGCCGCCACCGTGGTGCCGGGTGGTGATCCGGCCGTGGGCGTTGCGCCCACCCTTCTTCGGCAGCGGGGCCAGCAGGGACTTCTCCGGCGTGGACCGGGTGATCTCGGCGAAGTCGGCGACGCTGGAGCCGCGTCGGCCCGGCGTCGTCGGCTTGTACTTACGGATAGCCATTGTCTACACCCCTCAGCTGACCGGGCCGCCGAAGGCCTCGATACGGTCACCGTCAGCCAGCTTCACGATCGCCCGCTTGGTCGCCTTGCGCTGGCCGAAGCCGGTCTTGGTGCGCTTGCGCTTGCCCTGGCGGTTGAGCGTGTTGACCGTCAGGACGCGGACGTTGAAGATCTGCTGGATAGCGATCTTGATCTCGGTCTTGTTCGCGTCCGGGTGCACCAGGAAGGTGTACCAGTTCCGGTTCAGCTCGCTGTAGCTCTTCTCCGAGACGACCGGCGCGACGATGACGTCCCGCGGGTCGGCGATCGTGCTCACTTGCCACCCTCCTCGGTGGTCTCGGCGGACTCGGCCGCGGGGCCGGCCTCCGCGGGAACACCCAGGAACTCGTCCAGGGCGTCCTTGGTGAAGACCACGTCGTCGGCCACCAGCACGTCGTACGTGTTGAGCTGGCCGGACTCGATCAGGTGCACCCGCGGCTCGTTGCGCAGCGACACCCAGTTCAGTTCGTCGGTGCTGCTCAGCACGACCAGCACCCGACGGGCCTGGGTCAGCTTGGCCAGCGTGGCCAGGGCCGCCTTGGTCGACGGCTTCTCGCCCGAGACGAACGCCTCGACGACGTGCAGCTGGCCGGCACGCGCCCGGTCGGAGAGGGCGCCACGCAGGGCGGCTGCCTTCATCTTCTTGGGGGTCCGCTGGCTGTAGTCACGCGGCACGGGGCCGTGCACCACGCCACCGCCGGCGAACTGCGGCGCGCGGATCGAGCCCTGCCGGGCCCGACCGGTGCCCTTCTGCTTGTACGGCTTCTTGCCGCCACCGGCGACCTCGCCGCGGGTCTTGACCTTGTGGGTGCCCTGGCGGGCCGCCGCGAGCTGCGCCACCACGACCTGGTGCATCAGCGCGATGTTGGCCTGCACGTCGAAGACGTCGGCCGGCAGCTCGACGGAGCCGCTCTTGGCACCTTCGACATTGTGGACGTCAACGGTGGTCACTTGGCCACACCGCCCTTCTTCACCTTCGTCTTGGCCGCGGTGCGGACCAGGACCAGCGCACCCTTGGGGCCGGGGATGGCACCACGGACGAGCAGGAGGTTGTTCTCGGTGTCGACCGCCTGGACGGTCAGGTTCTGGACGGTGTAGCGCACGCCACCCATCCGACCCGCCATCCGGGTGCCCTTGAAGACGCGACCCGGGGTCGCGCAGGCGCCGATGGCGCCCGGCGAGCGGTGCTTGCGCTCGACACCGTGGCTGGCGCGCAGGCCGTGGAAGCCGTGCCGCTTCATCGGGCCGGCGTAGCCCTTGCCCTTGGTCTTGCCGGTGACGTCGATGGTCACGCCGGCCGGGAACTCCTCGACCGTGACCTCCTGGCCCAGCGAGTAGTCCGCCGCGTTCGTGGTGCGCAGCTCGACCATGTGCCGGCGCGGCGCCACGTCCGCCTTGGCGTAGTGCCCGCTGACCGGCTTCTTGACCTTGCGCGGGTCGATCGTGCCGTAGGCGAGCTGGACCGCGGAGTAACCGTCCTTCTCGGCGCTACGCACCTGGCTGACGACGCACGGGCCGGCCTGAACCACGGTCACCGGCACAACCTTGTTGTTGTCCCAGACCTGGGTCATACCGAGCTTGGCGCCCAGGATCCCCTTGACTTGCCTGTCCATTTGTCCGGTCCCTACAGCTTGATCTCGATGTCGACGCCAGCCGGCAGGTCGAGGCGCATGAGCGAGTCGACCGTCTTCGGAGTCGGGTCGATGATGTCGATCAGCCGCTTGTGCGTGCGCATCTCGAAGTGCTCGCGCGAGTCCTTGTACTTGTGCGGCGAGCGGATGACGCAGAAACGGTTGATCTCCGTGGGCAGCGGCACCGGGCCCGCGACCTGCGCCCCGGTGCGCGTCACCGTCTCGACGATCTTCCGCGCCGAGGAGTCGACGACCTCGTGGTCATAGGCCTTGAGCCGGATGCGGATCTTCTGTCCCGCCATGGTGGCTTCTGTTCCTTCTCTCGATGCCGCTGTGTTGCGGGCACCTGTACCGGCTGGTACAGGCCCACTTCGCCGACCCCCGCGGTCGGGCGTGTCGCGCCCGTGGACCAGGCTCCGCCCCGGGACTCCGGAGCGACTCTCTGACCGCGCGGTGGGTCAAGGCGCCGATCGCATCACAGCGATCTGGACGCCGTGCGAGGGTGGTTGACCGCCAGGGGCGATCAACCACCCTACGCGCGACTGTTGGTCTTCCCGGAGGTCCAACTGACGCCGGACACGGGCGACTAACCGTCGTTACGCAACCTGACTAGTATGCCGCACGACCGGCGGCAACGCTAATCGGGGTTACCTAGTTCACTTGATGATCTTGGTGACGCGACCGGCGCCGACCGTACGACCACCCTCGCGGATCGCGAACTTGAGGTTGTCCTCCATCGCGATGGGCTGGATGAGCTTGACGGCCATCGTGGTGTTGTCGCCCGGCATGACCATCTCGGTGCCCTCGGGGAGGGTGACGACACCGGTGACGTCGGTGGTCCGGAAGTAGAACTGCGGACGGTAGTTCTGGAAGAACGGGGTGTGCCGGCCGCCCTCCTCCTTGGAGAGGATGTAGACCGTCGCCTCGAACTCCGTGTGCGGGGTGCTGGTGCCCGGCTTGACGACCACCATGCCGCGCTCGACGTCCTCGCGCTTGATGCCCCGCAGCAGCAGACCGACGTTCTCACCCGCGCGGGCCTCGTCGAGCAGCTTGCGGAACATCTCGATGCCGGTGCAGACCGTCTTCTGCGACTTCTCGCGGATACCGACGATCTCCACCTCCTCGTTCGGCTTGAGGATGCCGCGCTCGGCGCGACCGGTGACGACCGTGCCACGACCGGTGATCGTGAAGACGTCCTCGATCGGCATCAGGAACGGCTTCTCGGTCTCCCGCTCGGGCTGCGGGATCGCGGTGTCGACCGCGTTCATCAGCTCCAGCAGACGACCGGTCCACTCCGGGTCACCCTCGAGCGCCCGCAGCGCCGAGACCCGGACGACCGGCAGGTCGTCACCCGGGTACTCCTGCGCCGACAGCAGCTCGCGCACCTCGAGCTCGACGAGCTCCAGGAGCTCCTCGTCGTCGACCATGTCGCTCTTGTTGAGCGCCACGACGATGTACGGCACACCGACCTGACGGGCCAGCAGCACGTGCTCGCGGGTCTGCGGCATCGGACCGTCGGTCGCCGCGACCACCAGGATCGCGCCGTCCATCTGGGCGGCACCGGTGATCATGTTCTTGATGTAGTCGGCGTGCCCGGGGCAGTCGACGTGCGCGTAGTGCCGCGCCTCGGTCTGGTACTCGACGTGCGCGATCGAGATCGTGATGCCGCGGGCCTTCTCCTCCGGCGCCTTGTCGATCTCGTCGAACGGCGTGTACGGGTTGAGGTCCGGGTACTGGTCGTGCAGGACCTTCGTGATGGCCGCCGTCAGCGTCGTCTTACCGTGGTCGATGTGACCAATGGTGCCGATGTTGACGTGCGGCTTAGTCCGCTCGAACTTAGCCTTCGCCACTGGTGTCCTCCTGTGGACTTCTTGGTTCTTCTCGCCCCGGCGCGCCGGACGGCGCTTAGGACTCTGTCGACAGCCTTTCCGGCCGACGGCCGGAGAGCTTGGTGGGTTCTGCGGCGATGAAGCCTACAGGCCCGGATTCACACATCCCGACCGAGGTGGTCGCGGACGGGATTCCCGCCCGCGACCGGCCCCGGCTCACCGGATCATCGGCAGCAGGTGAGCGTCACTCACCCGTCGCCTTGGCGATGATCTCCTTCGCCACGCTCTGCGGCACCTCGGCGTAGGAGTCGAACTGCATGCTGTAGCTAGCCCGGCCCTGGGTCTTCGACCGCAGGTCGCCGACGTAGCCGAACATCTCCGACAACGGCACCAGAGCCTTCACGATGCGGGCGCCGCTGCGCTCCTCCATCGCCTGGATGATCCCGCGGCGGGAGTTGAGGTCGCCGATGACGTCACCCATGTTCTCCTCAGGAGTGGTGACCTCAACGGCCATCATCGGCTCGAGCAATGCCGGGTCGGCCTTGCGGGCCGCGTCCTTCATCACCATCGAACCGGCGATCTTGAATGCCATTTCCGACGAGTCGACGTCGTGGTACTGACCGTCGAGCAGGGTCAGCTTGACGCCGACCAGCGGGAAGCCCGCCAGGACGCCGTACTGCATGGCGTCCTGCGCGCCGGCGTCGACCGACGGGATGAACTCCCGCGGGATACGACCGCCGCTGACCGCGTTGGCGAACTCGTAGGTCGGCGAGTCGTTGTCCAGCGGCAGCGGCTCGACGCTCACGATGACGCGGGCGTACTGGCCCGAACCACCGGTCTGCTTCTTGTGGGTGTACTCGACCTTGTCCACCTTGCGGCGGATCGTCTCACGGTACGCCACCTGCGGCTTGCCGATGTTCGCCTCGACGTTGAACTCGCGGCGCATCCGGTCGACCAGGATGTCCAGGTGCAGCTCGCCCATGCCGGAGATGACCGTCTGACCGGTCTCCTCGTCCAGCTTGACGCGGAAGGTCGGGTCCTCCTCGGCCAGCCGCTGGATGGCGGTGCTGAGCTTCTCCTGGTCGGCCTTGGTCTTCGGCTCGATCGCGACCTCGATGACCGGCTCGGGGAAGGTCATCGACTCGAGGATCACCGGGTTCGCCGGGTCACACAGGGTGTCCCCGGTGGTGGTCTGCTTGAGACCCTGCACCGCGATGATGTCGCCAGCCTGGGCCGAGCCGCGCTCTTCCCGCTTGTTGGCGTGCATCTGGTAGATCTTGCCGACCCGCTCCTTGCGGTCCTTGGTGGAGTTGACCACCTGGGTGCCGGTCTCGACCACGCCGGAGTAGACCCGGACGTAGGTGAGCTTGCCGAGGTGCTTGTCGGTCTGGATCTTGAAGGCCAGGCCGGAGAACGGCTCGGACTTCGACGGCTTCCGCTGCATCGGCGTCTCGCCGTCGGTCGCGGTGCCCTCGATCGCGGGGACGTCCAGCGGCGACGGCAGGAAGTCGACCACGGCGTCGAGCATGGGCTGCACGCCCTTGTTCTTGAACGCCGAGCCGCAGAGCACCGGGTTGGCCTTGCTGGCGATGGTGGCCCGCCGGATGGCGGCCTTGATCTCCTCGACGGAGATCTCCTCGCCCTCCAGGTACTTCTCCATCACCGCGTCGTCGACGTCGGCCAGGGTCTCCAGCAGCTTGTCACGCCACTCGGCGGCGGAGTCGGCCAGCTCGGCCGGGACCTCCTCGATCGCGTAGTCCTCACCCTTCTGGGTCTCCCCGCGCCAGGTGAGGGCACGCATGCCGATCAGGTCGACGACGCCGATGTGGTCGCCCTCGAGCCCGATCGGGATCTGGAGCACCAGCGGGGTGGCGTTGAGCCGGTCGATCATCATCTGCACGCAGCGGAAGAAGTCCGCGCCCGTGCGGTCGAGCTTGTTGACGAAGCACATCCGCGGGACGTGGTACTTGTCGGCCTGCCGCCAGACGTTCTCCGTCTGCGGCTCGACGCCGGCGACGCCGTCGTAGACCGCGACCGCACCATCCAGCACCCGCAGCGACCGCTCGACCTCGACCGTGAAGTCGACGTGACCGGGCGTGTCGATGATCTGGATCGTGTGGCCCTTCCACTCACACTTGGTGGCAGCGGAGGTGATGGTGATGCCACGCTCCTGCTCCTGCTCCATCCAGTCCATGACGGCAGCGCCCTCGTGGACCTCACCGATCTTGTAGGTGATACCGGTGTAGAACAGGATCCGCTCGGTGGTCGTGGTCTTACCGGCATCGATGTGCGCCATGATGCCGATGTTGCGTACGTTGGCGAGCGCGTCTGCGGCGGCCACTTCAATCCCTACTTATCGTCGTGTCGACTCGACCGATGGCGGTCCCGGCGCCGGTCCGGCGCCGGAACCAGGCTGTTACCAGCGGTAGTGCGCGAAGGCCTTGTTGGACTCCGCCATCTTGTGGGTGTCCTCGCGCCGCTTGACGGCGGCGCCCAGACCGTTGCTCGCGTCGAGCAGCTCGTTCATCAGCCGCTCGATCATGGTCTTCTCACGACGGGCCTTGGAGTACGTCACCAGCCAGCGCAGACCGAGGGTGGTCGCCCGGGACGGGCGGACCTCGACCGGCACCTGGTAGGTGGCGCCACCGACCCGGCGGCTGCGCACCTCCAGGGTGGGCTTGACGTTGTCCATCGCCCGCTTGAGGGTGACCACGGGGTCGGTGCCGCTCTTTTCGCGGCAGCCCTCCAGGGCCGCGTACACGATGCGCTCGGCGAGCTGACGCTTACCGCGCATCAGGATCTTGTTGACCAGCTGGGTGACCAGCGGCGAGTTGTACACCGGGTCAGCGACCAGCGGCTTCCGCGGAGCGGGTCCCTTACGCGGCATGTCAGCTCTTCTCCTTCTTCGCGCCGTAACGGCTGCGCGCCTGCTTGCGGTTGCGGACACCCTGGGTGTCCAGCGAACCGCGGACGATCTTGTAACGCACGCCGGGGAGGTCCTTCACCCGGCCGCCGCGAACGAGCACGATCGAGTGCTCCTGGAGGTTGTGACCCACGCCCGGGATGTAGGCGGTCACCTCGATCTGGCTGCTGAGCTTGACACGAGCGACCTTGCGGAGCGCCGAGTTCGGCTTCTTGGGGGTGGTGGTGTACACGCGGGTGCACACACCGCGCCGCTGAGGGGAACCCTTCAACGCCGGGGTCTTGGTCTTGGTCGTCTTGGCCTGGCGGCCCTTTCGGACCAGCTGCTGAATGGTGGGCACCGGGTTTCTCCGCTCCCTTCGGCCGCGTCACGCGACCGCGCCGTCTGCTCGTTAGCCGACCTGATGGCCGACTCTCCTACATTCCGACCGGCACCGCCTCGCGGAGATCCCGGCACCCGCGGTCGGGTGTGTCGCCCGATCCACGGTCCCGGTGCCGTCGCTCACGCGCGCACCGGCTTCTTCTGTCACCGGCACGTGAACACCACGCACCGGGTCTTCGACTGTGTCGTACGGCCGCTCGATCTCCGGAGCGATCCGGATCCCGCGCACGCACGAGCCGCCCAGGCATGCCAGGGCACAGGGGAGAAGAGTACCTACCACAGCCGCACAGGTCAAAACGGATCGGTCCGCCGGGTCTCGTCGCTCCCCGTCGGCCCCACCGTGTGCCTGCTCGCCCGTGCTAAGCCCCTCAGGCGATCCAGTGTACCGGCTGCCGCGCGCCGCGGCCCGTCACCCCCGGGCGACGACCTCAGGCCAACTGCACCAGCAACGCCAGTCCCAGCCCCGACAGGCTCAGCAGCAGCCCCGCCCCGCCGCAACTGATGCCGGCCGTCGCCAGGCCCCGACCGGTGAACCGCACCGCCGGTGGCGGCGCGGCCCGGCGGATCTGCCGGCGGGCCAGCAGCCCGGCGACGATCGCCGCCCCGCCGGCCAGCATCCCGGGCACGGTGAACGCGCCGGCCGCCCAGGCCCCGCCGAGTCGCGCGCCCCCGACGCCGAAGCAGATCACCAGGAACGAGACCAGGATCGACACCACCCCGGCGATCAACGATCCCACCGCCGGGCCGGAGGTGACCGCCGGCACGTCCAGGTACACCACGGCGAAGGGCGTACCGGGGACCGGGTCGACCCGCTTCGGGGCGCGGGGGGCGTCCGGCGGTGGCGGGGGTACCGGCCCGGAGGGGCTCGACCAACCCGGCGCACCCGACGCCCGCCCCGGGTACGACCCGGACGGCCCTACCGGGTGGCCTCCCCCGGCCCCCGTTCCGGGGTACGGGCCGACCCCGGGCGGACCGGCGGCGACACCGGCGGCCGGCGGCCGGGCGTACCCGCTGCCGCCGGCCGCCGACGGTACGCCGACGGGGTGACCCGGCCCGGCTGCCGACGACGGCCGCCACGGGTCGACGGCCCACGGATCGGGACGGGTCGGATCGACCGTCCCCCGGGCGGCGGGACGGTGGGGATCGACCTCCCCCCGGTCGGCGGGACGATACGGGTCGACGGCCCACGGATCGGGGCGGGCCGCCGCACCGGAGCCCTGGTCGGGACGCGCCCAACCGGCCGGGCCGGGCTCCGGGGAGCCGGCGGGCGGCCTGTCCGGGTCGCCGCCCGGCGACGCCGGTTCCGTCACGGTGTCCTCCTGTCACGAGCTGGGTCCACCGTCACCCGACGGACACCGGCCAGGCTACCGTCGCCACGCACCGTGGGTGCCCCCCGCCGGATCATCACCCCGACGGGTCAGTCCATGTTCGGGGCGAAGTCCTGCCCGTACGGGGAGCCCGCCAGCCGGACCACGCCGATCACCACCAGCGTCACCAGGGCGACCGCGACCAGCACCAGCCCCACCCAGGCCAACCGCTCCCCCCGCCGCAGCCAGGCCGCCCCGGTGAGGAAACCACCCGAGGCGTACGCCTCACGGCGGGCCTGCCGCGCCAACTGCAGGGCGACCGTGGCGGGCACCACCCCGCCGACGAACAGCCCGGTCAACGCCCCGATCAGGCCGAGCGCGAAGACGGCCCGCGCCTTGGTGGCGCGCACCGGATCGGGATCGAGCGGATGACGTGGCGGCTGGTACGTCACCGGCACCTGTCCCGCAGCGGTCGTCATACCCACCATCATGCCCGGCCGCCCCGGCCGCCGGGCACTCCCCGGCGGACCACCACCACGCACCCGCCGCGCCACTGCCCGGAACGGACACCGGGGGCACCCCGTGGCGTACCCCGGACACGACGACGGCCCCCGGCGCACTGCCGGGGGCCGTCGTCGGTGCTGCCTACTAGCGGTACGACCCGAAGTCGAAGTCGTCCAGCGGAACAGCCTGGCCGCTGGCCGGCCCGAAGCCGTAGTCGGTCTCCGGGTACCCGGTCATCGAGTAGACCTTGGCCTTCGCCTCCTCGGTCGGCTCGACCCGGACGTTGCGGTACTTGCTGATGCCGGTACCGGCCGGGATGAGCTTACCGATGATCACGTTCTCCTTGAGGCCGACCAGCGAGTCGCTGCGCGAGTTGATCGCCGCGTCGGTCAGCACCCGGGTGGTCTCCTGGAAGGAGGCCGCCGAGAGCCAGGAGTCGGTGGCCAGCGAGGCCTTGGTGATACCCATCAGCACCGGACGACCGGCGGCGGGCTCGCCACCCTCGCCGACCAGCCGGCGGTTCTCCGACTCGAACAGCGCCCGGTCGACCAGCACGCCCGGCAGGAACTCGGTCGAGCCGGAGTCGATGACCGTCACCCGCTTGAGCATCTGACGGATGATGATCTCGATGTGCTTGTCGTGGATGAGCACACCCTGCGAGCGGTAGACCTCCTGGACCTCCTGGGTCAGGTGGACCTGGACCGCCCGCGGGCCGAGGATGCGCAGCAGCTCGTGCGGGTCGATGGTGCCCTCGGTGAGCTTCTCGCCGACCTCGACGTGGTCCCCGTCGTGGGTCCGCAGCCCGACCCGCTTGGAGATCTTGTCGTAGACGATCTCGTCGCTGCCGTCGTCCGGCACCACGATGATCTTCCGGGACCGCTCGCCGTCCTCGATCCGGATCCGGCCCGGGGTGTCGGCGATGGGCGCCTTGCCCTTCGGGATCCGGGCCTCGAAGATCTCCTGGACACGCGGCAGACCCTGGGTGATGTCCTCACCCGCGACACCACCGGTGTGGAAGGTACGCATCGTCAGCTGGGTACCCGGCTCACCGATCGACTGGGCGGCGATGATGCCGACCGCCTCGCCGACGTCCACGGTCTTGCCGGTCGGCAGCGAGCGGCCGTAGCACGCACCGCAGACGCCCAGCTTCGACTCGCAGGTGAGCACGCTGCGCACCCGCACCGTCTCCACCCCGGCGGCGACGATCTGGTCGACCCCGATGGAGTTGATGTCCTGGCCCCGGTGGGCCACCACGGTGCCGTCCGGCCCCTTGATGTCGTCGGCCAGGGTCCGGGCGTGCACGCTGGTCTCGGCGTGCTCGTGGACCACCAGCCGGCCACCCTCCAGGCGCTCGCCGATCTGCATCGGGATCGCCCGGTCGGTGCCGCAGTCCTCCTCACGGATGATGACGTCCTGCGAGACGTCCACCAGACGACGGGTCAGGTAACCCGAGTCGGCGGTCCGCAGCGCGGTGTCGGCCAGACCCTTACGGGCACCGTGCGTGGAGATGAAGTACTCCAGCACGGACAGACCCTCCCGGTACGAGGCCTTGATCGGCCGCGGGATGATCTCGCCCTTCGGGTTGGCCACCAGACCACGGATCGCCGCGATCTGCCGGAGCTGGAGCAGGTTACCGCGGGCACCCGAGTTGATCATCTTCCACAGCGGGTTCTCCTGCGGCAGCGCGGTGTCCATCTCCTTGGCGACCTCGTTGGTCGCCTTGGTCCAGATCTCGATGAGCTCGCCGCGCCGCTCCTCGGCGGTCATCAGACCACGCTGGTACTGCTTGTCGATCCGGTCGGCTTCCTTCTCGTACCGCTCCAGGATCTCCCGCTTGCGCGGCGGCGGGATGACGTCCTCCATGCCGATGGTGACGCCGGACCAGGTGGCCCAGTGGAAGCCGGCCTCCTTGAGGCCGTCCAGGGTGGCCGCCAGGGCCACCTTCGGGAAGCGCTCGGCGAGGTCGTTGACGATCGCGGAGAGCTGGCCCTTGCGGATCTCGTAGTTCACGAAGCGGTAGCCCTGCGGCAGCGTCTCGTTGAACAGGACCCGGCCCAGCGTGGTCTCCACGGTCACCGGGTCGCCCTCGGTCCAGCCCTCGGGCGCGACCCACGGCTCGGCGCCCGCGCCGTTGTCGACCCCCACCACGTCCCGCAGCCGGATCTTCACCGGGGTCTGCAGGTGCAGCTCGCCCGCGTCGAAGGCCATCCGTGCCTCGGCGTCGGAGCTGAACGCCCGGCCCTCGCCCTGGCCACCCCGGATGAGGTGGGTGAGGTGGTAGAGACCGATGACCATGTCCTGGGTGGGCATGGTGACCGGCTTGCCGTCGGCCGGCTTGAGGATGTTGTTCGACGACAGCATCAGGATCCGCGCCTCGGCCTGGGCCTCGGCGGACAGCGGCACGTGCACCGCCATCTGGTCACCGTCGAAGTCGGCGTTGAATGCGGTGCAGACCAGCGGGTGGATCTGGATCGCCTTGCCCTCGACCAGCTGCGGCTCGAAGGCCTGGATGCCCAGGCGGTGCAGGGTCGGCGCCCGGTTGAGCAGCACCGGGTGCTCGCCGATGACCTCTTCCAGCACGTCCCACACGACCGGCCGCTGCCGCTCGACCATCCGCTTGGCGGACTTGATGTTCTGCGCGTGGTTGAGGTCGACCAGCCGCTTCATCACGAACGGCTTGAACAGCTCCAGCGCCATCTGCTTGGGCAGGCCGCACTGGTGCAGCTTGAGCTTCGGGCCGACCACGATGACCGAACGGCCGGAGTAGTCGACGCGCTTGCCCAGCAGGTTCTGCCGGAACCGGCCCTGCTTGCCCTTCAGCATGTCGGACAGCGACTTCAGCGGCCGGTTACCCGGGCCGGTGACCGGACGGCCACGACGGCCGTTGTCGAACAGCGCGTCGACGGCCTCCTGGAGCATCCGCTTCTCGTTGTTGACGATGATCTCGGGAGCCCCGAGGTCGATCAGCCGCTTGAGGCGGTTGTTCCGGTTGATCACGCGGCGGTACAGGTCGTTCAGGTCGGAGGTGGCGAACCGGCCACCGTCGAGCTGCACCATCGGACGCAGGTCCGGCGGGATGACCGGGACGCAGTCCAGCACCATGCCGAGCGGCGAGTTGCGGGTGTTCAGGAACGCCGCGACGACCTTCAGCCGCTTGAGCGCCCGGATCTTCCGCTGGCCCTTGCCGGAACGGATGGTCTCGCGGAGGTTCTCGGCCTCGGCGTCGAGGTCCATGTTCTGGACCAGTGCCTTGATCGCCTCGGCGCCCATGCCACCGGTGAAGTACTCGCCGAACCGGTCGCGCAGCTCACGGTAGAGCAGCTCGTCGGTGACCAGCTGCTTGGAGTCGAGCTTGCGGAAGGTGTCGAGGACCTCGTCGAGGCGGTCGATCTCGCGCTGGGCCCGGTCGCGGATCTGGCGCATCTCGCGCTCTCCGCCCTCCTTGACCTTGCGCCGGACGTCCGCCTTGGCACCCTCGGCCTCCAGCTCGGCCAGGTCGGCCTCGAGCTTGGCGGCCCGCTTCTCGATCTCCGAGTCGCGGCTGTTCTCGGACTGCCGCTTCTCGGCGAGGATCTCGTTCTCGATGGTCGAGAGGTCACGGTGACGCGCCTCGGCGTCCACGCTCGTCACGACGTACGAGGCGAAGTAGATGATCTTTTCGAGGTCCTTCGGGGCGAGGTCCAGCAGGTAGCCCAGCCGGCTCGGCACGCCCTTGAAGTACCAGATGTGGGTCACCGGAGCGGCCAGCTCGATGTGCCCCATCCGCTCACGCCGGACCTTGGACCGGGTCACCTCGACGCCGCAGCGCTCACAGATGATGCCCTTGAACCGGACCCGCTTGTACTTACCGCAGTAGCACTCCCAGTCCCGCTGCGGACCGAAGATCTTCTCGCAGAAGAGCCCGTCCTTCTCCGGCTTGAGGGTGCGGTAGTTGATGGTCTCGGGCTTCTTGACCTCACCGTGCGACCACTGACGGATGTCATCCGCGGTCGCGAGGCCGATACGCAGCTCGTCGAAGAAGTTGACGTCGAGCACTATGTCCCCTATGTCGTCGTCTGTACTGCTAGCTAACCAGTGGGGTTCGGGGCAGGGTGACCCGCGCAGGGATCAAGCCTGACCTTGCGGATTCCAGCGCGCCCGCTTCGCATCGCGCCCTGGAACCCGCACCGGAGCGGGTCACCCTGCCCCGAACCACCACCTCAGACCTCTTCGACCGAGCTCGGCTCGCGCCGGGACAGGTCGATGCCCAGCTCCTCCGCGGCCCGGAACACCTCGTCGTCGGTCTCGCGCATCTCCAGGGCGACCCCGTCGCTGCTGAGCACCTCGACGTTCAGGCACAGCGACTGGAGCTCCTTGAGCAACACCTTGAACGACTCCGGGATGCCCGGCTCGGGGATGTTCTCGCCCTTGACGATCGCCTCGTAGACCTTGACCCGGCCCAGGACGTCGTCGGACTTGATGGTGAGCAACTCCTGCAGGGCGTAGGCGGCGCCGTACGCCTGCATCGCCCAGCACTCCATCTCGCCGAAGCGCTGGCCACCGAACTGCGCCTTACCACCCAGCGGCTGCTGCGTGATCATCGAGTACGGACCGGTCGACCGGGCGTGGATCTTGTCGTCGACCAGGTGGTTGAGCTTCAGGATGTAGATGTAGCCGACCGCGATCGGATCCGGCAGCGGCTCACCGGACCGGCCGTCGAACAGCCGCGCCTTGCCGGAGGAGCCGATCAGCTGGTTGCCGTCCCGGTTGGGCAGGGTCGACGCGAGCAGACCGGAGATCTCCTCCTCGCGGGCACCGTCGAAGACCGGGGTGGCCACGTTCGTGTCCCCCTCGGACTCGTGCGCGTCGATCGAGCGGAGCTGGCGCTTCCACTCGGCGTCGTCGCCCTCGACCTTCCAACCGGTCTTGGCGACCCAACCGAGGTGGGTCTCCAGCACCTGCCCGATGTTCATCCGGGAGGGCACGCCCAGCGGGTTCAGCACGATGTCGACCGGGGTGCCGTCCTCCAGGAACGGCATGTCCTCGATCGGCAGGATCTTCGAGATGACGCCCTTGTTGCCGTGCCGGCCGGCGAGCTTGTCGCCGTCCTGGATCTTCCGCTTCTGGGCGACGTAGACCCGGACCAGCTCGTTGACGCCCGGCGGCAGCTCGTCGCCGTCCTCGCGGGAGAAGGTACGCACGCCGATGACCGTGCCGGTCTCGCCGTGCGGCACCTTCAGCGAGGTGTCCCGGACCTCCCGCGCCTTCTCACCGAAGATCGCCCGGAGCAGTCGCTCCTCCGGGGTCAGCTCGGTCTCGCCCTTGGGCGTGACCTTGCCGACCAGGATGTCGCCGGGGACGACCTCGGCGCCGATCCGGATGATCCCGCGCTCGTCGAGGTCGGCGAGCATCTCCTCGCTGACGTTCGGGATGTCGCGGGTGATCTCCTCCGGGCCGAGCTTGGTGTCCCGGGCGTCGACCTCGTGCTCCTCGATGTGGATCGAGGTGAGCACGTCCTGCTGCACGAGGCGCTGCGACAGGATGATCGCGTCCTCGTAGTTGTGGCCCTCCCAGCACATGAACGCCACCAGCAGGTTGCGTCCGAGCGCCATCTCGCCCTCGTCGGTGCACGGACCGTCGGCGATGACCTGACCGGCCTCGACGCGGTCGCCCTCGAAGACCACCGGCTTCTGGTTGACGCAGGAGCCGGAGTTGGAGCGGCGGAACTTGTGCAGCAGGTACGTGCGGCGGTGGCCGTCGTCCTGGTGGATGGTGATGTAGTCGGCGCAGAGGTCCTCGATCACACCGCCGACCTCGGCGACGACGACGTCACCGGCGTCCACGGCCGCGCGGTACTCCATGCCCGTGCCGACCAGCGGGGCCTCGGCCTTGACCAGGGGCACCGCCTGACGCTGCATGTTGGCGCCCATCAGGGCACGGTTGGCGTCGTCGTGCTCGAGGAACGGGATCATCGCGGTGCCGACGGAGACCATCTGCCGCGGCGAGATGTCCATGTAGTCGACCGCGCTCGGGACCACGTCCTCGGTCTCGCCACCCTTACGGCGGCAGAGGACCCGGTCCTCGGCGAAGGTGCCGTCGGCGTTCAACGGCGCGTTGGCCTGCGCCTTGACGAAGCGGTCCTCGTCGTCCGCGGTCAGGTAGTCGACCTGGTCGGTGACCCGGCCGTCGACGACCTTGCGGTACGGCGTCTCGATGAACCCGAACGGGTTGACCCGGGCGAACGTCGACAGGTTGCCGATCAGGCCGATGTTCGGGCCTTCGGGCGTCTCGATCGGGCACATCCGGCCGTAGTGCGACGGGTGCACGTCCCGGACCTCGAAGCCGGCCCGCTCCCGGGACAGACCACCCGGGCCGAGCGCGTTGAGCCGCCGCCGGTGGGTGAGCCCCGCCAGGGGGTTGGTCTGGTCCATGAACTGGGACAGCTGCGACGTGCCGAAGAACTCCTTGATCGCCGCCACCACCGGACGGATGTTGATCAGGGTCTGCGGCGTGATCGCCTCGACGTCCTGCGTCGTCATGCGCTCCCGGACGACCCGCTCCATCCGCGACAGACCGACCCGGACCTGGTTCTGGATGAGCTCACCCACGGTCCGGATCCGGCGGTTGCCGAAGTGGTCGATGTCGTCCGCCTCGTAGCCCTCCTCACCGGCGTGCAGCCGGCAGAGGTACTCGACGGTCGAGACGATGTCGTCCTCGGTGAGCGTGCCGGTGGTGATCGGCACGTCCAGCCCGAGCTTCTTGTTGAACTTGTACCGACCGACCTTGGCGACGTCGTACCGCTTCGGGTTGAAGAAGAGGTTGTCGAGCAGGGTCTGGGCGTTCTCACGGGTCGGCGGCTCGCCGGGGCGGAGCTTGCGGTAGATGTCGAGCAGGGCCTCGTCCTGGCCGGCGATGTGGTCCTTCTCGAGCGTGGTCATCATGAGTTCGGACCAGCCGAACCGCTCGCGGATCCGCTCGGCCGACCAACCGATGGCCTTGAGGACGACCGTCACGGCCTGCCGGCGCTTGCGGTCGATCCGGACACCGACGGTGTCACGCTTGTCGATGTCGAACTCCAGCCAGGCACCCCGGCTCGGGATCACCTTGACGCTGGACAGGTCGCGGTCGGACGTCTTGTCCGGCTGCTTGTCGAAGTACACGCCGGAGGAGCGGACGAGCTGGCTGGTCACGACGCGCTCGGTGCCGTTGATGATGAAGGTGCCCTTCGGCGTCATCATCGGGAAGTCACCCATGAACACGGTCTGGCTCTTGATCTCGCCAGTGGTGTTGTTGGTGAACTCCGCGGTCACGAACAGCGGCGCGCAGTAGGTCAGGTCCTTCTCCTTGCACTCCTCGATCGAGGCCTTGACCTCGTCGAAGCGCGGCGCCGAGAAGGAGAGTGACATGGTGCCGGAGAAGTCCTCAATGGGACTGATCTCATCGAGGATCTCCGCGAGACCCGAGCGTGCGTGCGGGTCGTCCGCCGACCGGCCCTGCCAAGCCTCGTTGCCGACGAGCCAGTCGAAGGACTCGTTCTGAATGGCGAGGAGGTTGGGGACCTCGAGGTGTTCGGTGATCCTGCCGAAAGAAACTCGGCGGGGAGCGAAAGCGCTCGACGTACGACTGGTCTTCGCAGGGCGGGAAGCTGCCAAGATGCGTCCTTCCGAGGACCGGTGCTGCAGAACGGCTGGTATGCGTGCACTCCAATGACCCCACCAAAAATATCCATAATCGGACATTTCCGAGCAGGGGCCACGTCGGAAGGCAGCGCAAACTAGCAGTGTAGCCGAGAGGCTAACCGCTGTCCAGCCCATCCCGCAGGTCGTCGCGGAACGTGCCTCGGGACCCCTGAACCGGGGTCGAACCGGGCCGCTCGGAACGCGAGTCCCTGTCGGGCCGCTCGGATCGGAGCGGCTGACGGTGCTGCCGCTGCCATACCCAAGAGGTGGCCGTCGCAAGCGCGGAAGGTCTTGCTGGTGTCAGCGTGCCTGGCAGGTCGGGCCACGTCAAGAGCCTCATCCCGGCTGAACGCTGGGTTTCCCACTGACGGACTATGCGCGGCGTGACCACGGCGTCGCACCACGGGTGCGAACACCCTGCTCACACCACTGATACCCGGAGTCACCAAGCGCAACGGGCGGTGATCCGTTCCCGGATCACCGCCCGTCATGGTGCGGTGTGCCACAACTCACCCGAGCCGGGCACGCGCCGAAGCCGACCCGAGGCCGGCCTCAGGTCACTTGAGGGTGACCTTGGCGCCCTCGCCCTCGAGCTTGGCCTTCGCCTTCTCGGCGGTGTCCTTGTTGACCTTCTCCAGGATCGCCTTGGGCGCGGCCTCGACCGCGTCCTTGGCCTCCTTGAGGCCCAGGCCGGTCAGCTCACGCACGACCTTGATGACCTGGATCTTCTTGCCACCGTCGGCCTCGAGGATGACGTCGAACTCGTCCTTCTCCTCCTCGGCCGGGGCAGCGGCGGCGCCACCGGCGCCACCGGCGGCGGCGACCGCGACCGGAGCGGCGGCGGTGACCTCGAAGGTCTCCTCGAACTGCTTCACGAACTCAGAGAGCTCGATCAGCGTCATCTCCTTGAACGCGTCGAGCAGCTCGTCGGTGCTGAGCTTCGCCATGTCTGGCGTCCTTTCTCGCAATGAAAATTAAGAACGTGGTGCGCCGGGAGGGCCTCAGGCCGCCTCGGCGCCCTCCTGCTCGCGCTTCTTGTCCGCCAGGGCGGCCGCCGCACGGGCGGCCTTGGAGAGCGGTGCCTGGAACAGGGCCGCGGCCTTGCTCAGGTTGCCCTTCATCGCGCCGGCCAGCTTGGCCAGCAGCACCTCACGGGACTCCAGGTCGGCGAGCTTCGTGACCTCGGCCGCGGAAATGGCCCGGCCCTCGAAGACACCGCCCTTGATGACGAGCTTCGGGTTGGCCTTCGCGAAGTCGCGAAGACCCTTCGCCGCCTCGACGACGTCGCCCGAAACGAAAGTCAGCGCGGTAGGACCGGTGAACAGCTCGTCGAGGCCGGAGATGCCCGCCTCGGTCGCGGCACGCTTGGCCAGCGTGTTCTTCGCGACCGTGTAGGTGGTCTCCTTGCCGAGCGAGCGCCGCAGCTGGGTGAGCTGGGAAACCGTCAGACCACGGTACTCGGTGAGCACCGCGGCGCCCGAGGTACGGAAGCTCTCGGTCAGCTCAGCGACGGCCGTGGCCTTGTCGGCCCGGATCGGCTTGTCCGCCATGTCCCTCCTCTCTCGTTACTCGGAGCTGGTCGCCGTCGGGGAGCACGGGGCTCGGCGACGGCACCGGAGGCGTCACGACAACGAAAAAGCCCCGGCGCAGGGCGCGCGGGGCGAGGGCCGGACCGGTCACCGTGGTCGGCGGACCACGGCGAGGAACCGTATTACGCTTACCGCCCTGCGCGGGTCGCCCGTCGTCGCGGAGCCTTCGACCGTGCCGGGGCACGGTGACCAGCGGTCTCTGGGTGGAACTACCGGCCCAGGTTACGCGACGTGCCCACCCAACGCCAAATCACCCCCGCCCTGTACCCCTCACCCCCGGCCTCGCCCCGGCAAGATCGCACAACTTCATGGTTGTAGTGGCCTTCATCGACGGCGGACACCACTACATCCTGGATCCAGCACGACCTTGATACGGGCACACGACCGAGACCGTCGGGGCGGGCCGGCGAGACGCCTCGACCGGTGGCATGGCCAGGTGACCCAGTCCCCGGCCCGGACCAGGCGACCCGGACCAGGGAGCCGAGTCGGATCGCTTGGCGAGGTGGTTGGCCGGCGCCTGCCGGGTCGGCCAGGTCGGTGTCAGGGGCTGGTCCGCCGCCGCCAGGCGTAGCCGGCCAGTGCCAGCCCCGTCCAGGCGATGGCCCAGCCGGAGAGGAACAGGGCGGTTCCGGCGGACAGGGGCCCGCCGAGTGCCCGGGCGGTCGCCAGCACCGGTGGCACGAGCCACGGCGCCACCGAGTCACGCAGGCCCAGCGCGAGGGTGCCGACCACGGCCACCGAGAGCACCGCGACGCCGTACCCTGCGCTGCGGGTCAGGGCGCGGCTGGCGAGTGCGCCCACCGCTGTGGCGGGCAGCAGAGCAAGCAGGTGCGCCCAGAGCCCGAGGGTGAGCGCGACAGACAGCGGCAGGTCGTCCGGACCCGGCACGGCCATCCCGCCGACCAGCCACGGGAAGACCAGCGCCACCAGGATCGTGCCGAACCCCGCCACCATCGCCGCGAGCAGCCCGGCGGCCCGGTCCCGGGCCGGGCCGAGCAGGACCTGCGCCATCCGGCGCTGAACGTCCGGCTCGACGTCCAGCAGGATCTTGGTCTGCCAGGCCAGCACCGGAAAGAGCACCACGGCGCAGACGCCGTACCCCTCCGCCGGCCGGGCCCGACCGCCGCCGTACAGGATGCCGAGGACGAGCAGGCCGGCCAGCAGCGGCGCGAGCGCCCGTCCGGTACGCAGGAAGCCGGCCAACCGCATCCGGACCAGCGCGCTCACCGGGCCACCTCCCCCGGCCGACCGTCCTGTACCGGGCCACCACCCGGCCGGTCGTCCCGTACCGGGTCACCACCCGGCCCGCTGTCCCGCACCGGGTCACCACCCGGCCGACCGTCCTGTACCGCATCACCACCCGGCCGGTCGTCCCGTACCGGGTCACCACCCGTCTGGGCGGCGGGCGGCGGCGGATCCTGCGGAGGCGACGGGGGGACGGGGACCGGCGGCGCAGCCGCCCGCGGGGGCGGGGGCGGGGCGGCCCGCGGGGGCGGGGCAGCGGGTTCGCGTACCCGCAGGACGTGGTGGCCGTCGGCGCGCAACCGGGCGACGGTGCCGGCCAGCCGCGCGGCCGGCACCGCGACCTCGACCACCGCGACGGCCGGTGCTCCGGCGGTCGGCTCCTCGGTGACCACGCCGTCGGCCAGCGCCCAGTGCCGGGCGTCGGGGAGTCGGACCGTCTCGCCCCGGTGGTCGCTGACCAGTACCGCTCCCCCGCCGGCCAGTACCTCGTCGACCAGCTCCGGCACTAGGCCCCGGGCGGCGGCGTCCAGCCCCTCCCAGGGCTCGTCGAGGACCAGCAGGCCCGGGGTGCGCAGCATCGCCTGGGCCAGGCCGACCTTCTGCGCGGTGCCCTTGGACAGGTCGGGCAGGCGGACCGCCCGGAACGGGGCCAGCCCCAGCCGGTCGGTCCACCGGTCGGCGGCCCGGTCGGCGTCGGCCCGGCCCAGACCGGCGATCCGGCCCATGCCGACCAGGTAGCGGGACACCGTGAAGGGCTGGTCGGCGGGGAACCGCTCGGGCACCCAACCCACGTGCCGGGGCCGGTCGACCACCCGGCCCCGGACCGGCCGCAACACCCCGGCGCAGAGTTGCAGCAGGGTCGACTTGCCCGCGCCGTTGCGGCCGAGCACCACCGCCACCTCGCCCGGGTCGAGCCGGGTGGTGACGCCGCGCAGCACCCAGGGGCCGCCCCGGTGGTAGCGGAGCCGCACGTCCTCCAGTCTCATGGGGCGACCCTGCCACACCCGGACAGACGGAAGGTGCCCCGCCACTGTCCGTGGCGGGGCACCTTCGCGGGAGAATCCGGGCTCAGCCCTCGGCGCCGGTCTCCTGGAAGTTCTTCACCACGTTCGGGTCGACCGGGACACCCGGACCCATCGTGGTGGCCAGGGTGACCTTCTTGAGGTACTTGCCCTTGGCGGCGGACGGCTTGACCCGGATGACCTCGTCCAGCACCGCGGCGTAGTTGTCGATCAGCTGGGTCTCGGAGAACGAGGCCTTGCCGATGATCAGGTGCAGGTTGGAGTGCTTGTCCACCCGGAAGGTGATCTTGCCGCCCTTGATGTCCGAGACGGCCTTGGTGACGTCCATGGTCACCGTGCCGGTCTTCGGGTTCGGCATCAGACCGCGCGGGCCCAGGATCCGCGCGATCCGGCCGATCTTGGCCATCTGGTCCGGCGTGGCGATCGCCGCGTCGAAGTCCAGCCAGCCGCCCTGGATCCGGGCGACCAGCTCGTCCGTGCCCACCTCGTCGGCACCGGCGGCGACGGCCTCCTCGGCCTTCGCGCCGGCGGCGAAGACGATCACGCGGGCGGTCTTACCGGTGCCGTGCGGCAGGTTGACCACGCCACGGACCATCTGGTCCGCCTTGCGGGGGTCGACGCCGAGGCGCATGGCGACCTCGACCGTGGCGTCGAACTTGGCGTTGGTGGTGTCCTTGGCGAGCTTGACCGCCTCGGCCGGGGTGTAGAGCTTGGACTTGTCGATGGCCTCGGCGGCCTTGCGGTACGTCTTGCTGCGCTGCATCTCGGGTTACTCCTGTGGTCTCTGGCGGGCCGCGGTGGACGCGCACCCTCCCACGAACTGATCTTGGGGACCGACCGCGGGGTCAGTCGTTGACGACGATGCCCATCGACCGGGCGGTGCCGGCGATGATCTTCGCAGCCTGGTCGATGTCGTTGGCGTTGAGGTCGACCATCTTCTTCTCGGCGATCTCGCGCACCTGGGCCTGGCTCACCGAGCCGACCTTCTGGCTCTGCGGCACGCCGGAGCCCTTCTCCACACCGGCGGCCTTGAGCAGCAGCCGGGCGGCGGGCGGGGTCTTCAGGACGAAGGTGAAGGAGCGGTCCTCGTACACGCTGATCTCGGCGGGGACGATGTCGCCCCGCTGGGACTCGGTCTGCGCGTTGTAGGACTTGCAGAACTCCATGATGTTCACGCCGTGCTGACCGAGCGCGGGGCCCACCGGCGGAGCCGGAGTCGCCTGGCCCGCCTTCAGCTGAAGCGTGAACGTCTTGACGAGCTTCTTCTTCGGAGGCATGTCACTTCCTGGGGCTTGGAACTGGGAAAGGTGCCGGCCCTGGGCGCGCACGGTCAGCGCGGAGCCAGAGCGGCGACGTTCAAGAGTAGCGCAGCGCCCGGTGACCCTCTGCGCCGAGGTCCACGCGGGGTGGAAACGCCGTCGCCGGCGGCGGGCCGCTGCCCACCGCCGGCGACGGGGAACGTCGTCAGATCTTGGCGACCTGGTTGAAGTTCAGCTCGACCGGGGTCTCCCGACCGAAGATCGACACCAGCACCTTGAGCTTCTGCTGATCGGCGTTGATCTCGCTGATCGTCGCCGGCAGCGAGGCGAACGCGCCGTCGGTGACGGTGACCGAGTCACCGACCTCGAAGTCGAGGACCCTGACCTCGGGCTTGGCCTTCTTCTGCTCGGTCTCGACCGCCGGGGCGAGCCACTTGATCACCTCGTCGAGGCTCAGCGGCGCCGGCCGGTCGGCCCGGTCGGTGGCCCCCACGAAGCCGGTGACCCCCGGCGTGTTGCGCACGCACGAGTAGGACTCAGCGGTCAGCTCCATCCGGACCAGGATGTAGCCGGGGAAGACCTTGGCCTGGATCTGCGAACGCTTGCCGTTCTTGACCTCGACCTCTTCCCGGGTCGGCACCTCGACCTGGTAGATGTACTCCTCCATGTCGAGGGAGATGATCCGGGTCTCGAGGTTGGTCTTGACCTTGTTCTCGTAGCCGGCGTACGAGTGCACCACGTACCAGTCGCCGGGCGCGTAGCGCAGCTTCTGGCGCAGCTCGGCGACCGGGTCGTAGTCCTCGTCGGGCTCCGGTTCCGTGGTCGGGAACTCCGGCTCGCTGGCGGCCTCGACCGACTCGTCACTCGCCGCCGTCGCGACCGTGGACTGGTCGTCCGTGGTCTCGGCGGTCTCGTCGTACTCAGGCACGCTTGCTCACTTCCGTCACTATCGGCTCAGTCGGCCGGTCAGCTGGGGCTGCCGAAGACCCACAGCACGCCCTTCGCGAACGCGAAGTCGAGAAGGCCCACGATCGTCAGCATCACCGCGACGAAGGTGACCACCACGGCCGTGTAGGTCAGCAGTTCCTTGCGGGTCGGCCAGATGACCTTACGCAGTTCGGCGACCACCTCGCGGAAGAAACGCGCGACGCGGGCGAACGGCCCCACCCGGTCGGTCTCGTTCCGGGTCTTCGGCTTGCTGTCGGCCGCGCCCGCGCGGGTCCGCGACCGGGTCGCGGTGCCGCCCCGGGATACCGGCTCGTCCGCGTCGGTGGCGTCGTCGTCGGTGGCGTCGCTGTCGGCGGTCACCTCGTCGACGACCTCGTCACGCTCGTCGCGCAGACCGTCGTCGCCGGCGTCCTCGCCGCGCCGCTTGCTCTCGGCCACTTCGCCCTCCGTCGCGGGATGTCGGTTCGTACGCCGGGCGGCGTACGCGGCGCGCTGGTCACGCCGGCCGGGCCACACCGTCCCGCGACGGGCCGCGGCCGGCGGACCGGACGAAGTGCCCCGAGTCGCCTCGGAACCACCCCGCCGGTGCCACCACCACGGGCCGGACGCCGCCTTGCGGCGGCGCGACCCACGGGAACGGTCAGGCCTGAGGCGCAGGGGTGACAGGACTTGAACCTGCAGCCTGCGGTTTTGGAGACCGCTGCTCTGCCAATTGAGCTACACCCCTGTGCGGCAACGCTCGCCCCATCCGGCCCCAACGGGCCGAACAGGGGTTACTTGCCCCACGGCGGACCAGTGTACGGGTAGCGCCCCGACTTTCCCAACCGGTCCCGCCCGACAGCTTCCGCCGACCGGTCAGCCGGCCGTCCGGACGGTCGCCCGCGCCTGCGAGAGCACCTTCTCACCACCGCACCGCGCGGTGACATCGAGCCTGGTCAGTCCCGCCTCGGTGACCTCCTTGACCACCGCGTCGACGGTGATCTCGGCACCCTCGTCGTCGTCCGGGACGACCACCGGCCGGGTGAACCGCACCCCGAAGTCGACCACCGCGTCGGGCGCTCCGGCCCACTCGGCGACCGCCCGGCCGACCAGCGCCATGGTGAACATGCCGTGGGCGATGACCCCCGGCAGGCCCACCGCGGTGGCCGTCCGGTCGTTCCAGTGGATCGGGTTGAAGTCGCCCGAGGCGCCCGCGTAGCGGACCAGGTCCGCCCGGGTCACCCGGTACGTCCGGGTCGACAGTTCCACGTCAGGACTCCCCACGTACAACGAGCTTGGACCAGACGGCGACCACCGGCTCGCCGGCCACGGTGGTCACATCGGTGCGGGTGGTCAGGAAGCCGTGCCCGCTACGGGAGGTGATCTCCTCGACGGTGTTCACGCAGACCAGCTCGTCCCCGGCGACCACCGGGCGGGTGTAGGCGAAGCGCTGGTCGCCGTGGACCACCCGGCTGTAGTCGACCCCGAGTGCCGGGTCGTCGACGATCTGCCGGCTGGCGGCCATGGTGAGCACGATCGGAAAGGTGGGCGGGGCGACCACGTCCGGGTGGCCGAGGGCACGCGCCGCCTCCGGGTCGTGGTGGGCCGGGTCGGTGGCGCCGATGGCGGTGGCGAACTCACGGATCTTTTCTCGGCCCACCTGGTAGGGGGCCGTCGGCGGATACGTCCGGCCGACGAAGGACGGGTCCAGGGACATGCCGCCGAACCTACACGGGACGCACGAACGCCGACCCGTACGGGCGGGCGGCTCTCAGGCCGCGCCATCCGTGCGGATCGGCGTTCGGGTTGTCGCTGCGGACCGGGCCGGCGCGGGACCGGCCGAGGGTCAGCGGGTCTCGCGGTGGACCGTGTGCTTGCCGTCCCGGGGGCAGAACTTCTTCAGCTCGATGCGGTCCGGGTCGTTACGGCGGTTCTTGCGCGTGATGTAGTTGCGCTCCTTGCACTCCACACACGCCAAAGTGATCTTCGGCCGGACATCGGTCGCCTTCGCCACGGCGGAGTGCCTTCCTCGCTACGGATATCAACTACAGCGCATCAGCCTACGCGGACGATGCCTGGACATGCAAAGCGGGCGCCAGTGGCGCCCGTCCCACCGGCCGCCGGGGATGAGCCCGGAGGACGAGAGTAGCGGTGGCCGGACTTGAACCGGCGACACAGCGATTATGAGCCGCTTGCTCTGCCATCTGAGCTACACCGCCGCAGGCGGGTCCAGCCGGACCCTCTGAGCCCCCTTACGGAATCGAACCGTAGACCTTCTCCTTACCATGGAGACGCTCTGCCGACTGAGCTAAGGGGGCCTACCCGATCACCCCGGAGGGTGTCGCGCAGGGGATACATTACACGGCACCGCGCCGGGGGTGAAACCGGATCCCCGGGTGCCGCATCAGCGCAGCTCAGAGCACGGCACGCAGCCTGGGGAGCACGCCCGACCCGGTCGCCTCCTGGTCCACCTGGGCGCCGAACCAGGCCTCCAGCCGCTCGTACGGCAGCGGCCGGCTGAACAGGAAGCCCTGGCCGATCTCGCAGCCGATGTCCTGGAGGAGTTCGAGGGTCAGCTCGCTCTCCACCCCCTCGGCCACCACCGCCAGGCCGAACTGCTGGGACAGCGACACCACCGCGTTCACGATCGCCAGGTCACCCGGATCGGTCGCCATCCCCTGCACGAACGACCGGTCCACCTTCACCTCGTGCACCGGCAGCCGGCGCAGCTGGGCCAGCGACGAGTTACCGGTGCCGAAGTCGTCCACCGCGAGCCGGACCCCGAGGTCCCGCAGCCGACGCAGGGTGGGGATCGGCCGCTCGGTGCCGTCCAGCACCGCCGCCTCGGGGATCTCGACGGTGAGCAGCTGCGGCGGCACGCCGTACTCGGTCAGCAGCTCGCCCACCCGGTCCGGGAAGCGCCGGTCGGTCAGCGAGCGGGCCGCGATGTTGACCGCCACCGCGAGCGGCTGCCCGGTGTGGCTCCAGTCCCGGCTGCGCCGCAACCCCTCGCGGAGGACGAACTCGGTCAGCCGCCCGAGCTGGCCGGTGTGCTCGGCCACCGCGACGAAGTCCTCCGGGGAGACCGTGCCGTGCGCCGGGTGCTCCCAGCGGGCGAGGCACTCCACCCCGAGCAGCCGGCGGTCCCGCAGGGTGACCTTCGGCTGGAAGTAGACCTCCAGCTCGCCCTCGTCGAGGGCGCGGCGCAGGTCGCCGGCGAGCCCGAGCCGGCGCAGCGACCGCGACTCCAGCGCCGGATTGAACAGCTGCACGCTGCCCGGCACCGCCTTGGCCGCGGTGGCCGCCAGGTCGACCCGCTGCAACAGTACGGCGGCGTCGCTGCCGTGGTCCGGGTGCACCGCCACCCCGACCGCGGTGTCCACGTCGAGGGTGAGCGCGTCGAAGACGATCTCGTCGCGGATCTGCTCCCGGAGCTGGGCGGCCAGCTCCAGCGCCGCCTCGGCGTTCTCCAGCCGCAGCGTGACCAGGAACTCGTCGCCGCCGGCCCGACCCACCAGGGCGGACGACGGGGCGCAGGCGCGCAGCCGCTCGGCCACCTCGACGAGGACCTTGTCCCCCGCCGCGTGCCCCAACGACTCGTTGACCTGGCGCAGCCCGTCCACGTCGAAGAGCAGCACGGCGACCACCTCGCCGGGGGCACGGATCTTGACCGCCTCGGCCAGCGCGGCGGTGATCCGTCGCCGGTTGGGCAGCGTGGTCAGCGCGTCGTGGTAGGCGTCGTGGCGCAGCCGGTCGACCAGCCGGGAATTCTCCAGGGCGACGGCGGCGTGCGCGGCCACGGTCTCGAAGACGGGGATGTCGCTGGTGGTGAAGTGCCCGATGTCGCTGAGCCGGTTGGTGACCTCCAGGGTGCCGATCACCGCCTGGCCGGAGCGCAGCGGCACCACGATGGCGTCCTTGACCTGTTTGGCGCCCACCTCGCGGCGCAGGGCGGTGTCGTCGCCGAGCAGCCGGCCGATGGACAGGGTCTTGCCCAGCTCGCGGGCCTGTTCCCGGAAGACCATCGGGGTGGGTGCGAAGTCGAGCAGGCCGGGGGTGTCCACCCGGGCGGTGAGCAGGACCTCCGGGTGCCGCCGCTGGGCGGGCAGCCAGAGGGTGGCGTACTCGGCCTGCATCAGGCCGCGTACCCGGTCGAGGAGGATGTCCGCGATCGCCCCCTCGGCGCTGTTGGTGAGCAGCCGGGTCAGGTCGTACATGCCGGTGAGGGTGCGGTGCTGCCGGAAGAACTGCGAGTACGACCGGTAGACCTGGAACAGCGCCGCGAACAACGCGGCCAGCAGCAGCACCGACCACCAGGTGGTCTTCAGGGCGATCAGGACGAGCAGGCCGACCGAGGCGTTGATGGAGGTGGTGAGGAAGACGGAGGGCGCGGTGCGCAGCGCCTCCCGACCGGCCTGCCACCCCTGCAACAGCACGTGCACCCCGGCCACCGAGAGCAGGCTGACCAGGGTGATCGTGTTGACCGCGAGGAAGAGGATGCCCCAGGTGCCCGGCCCGACGCCGGCCAGCGGGGGCAGGGCCAGCAGGAGCAGCCCGGCCAGCGAGGTGGCCGCCGCCGCCTTCGCCACGTTGAACCACAGCTTGGCCGGCGCGAAGCGGTGCGACGCGCTCCAGATCAGCACGGAGAGCGTGTAGATCAACACCACGGTCAGCGGTGGCAGGAAGAAGAGCGCGACGACGAGGGGCACCTCGGTCAACGTCACCCCGACCGACTGACGCCGGACGATGACGTTGAGAACCGGGATGCTGATCCCCGTCATCGCCACGAACAGAACGAACGCCAGGCCCCACTCCCCGAATTCGGGGCGCAGGACACCGATCGCGGTGCTGAAGACGATGGCCAACAGGGCCAGGGGTGCGGTGATGAACCAGGCGCGTTCGGTGGATTTACGCCGTTGATCTCGACTGGCCATCCGCCACCCTCTCCCTGAGAGACGTCGCCCCCAGGGCACCGGGAGCGGGGACGACGTAGGGGCTTAGCGCGCGGTGCCCATGGTCCAGACGACGTCGGCCATCTGCGCGCTGCCGTCGGCGGAGGGGATGCCGGCGACGGCAAGTCCACCCAGGATGGTGGCGAGCACGAGGAGCGAGCCAAACAGCCGGCCCAGCCTTCGACCAGACATGATTGCTCCTGTCGAGAGAGTGTTCACGGGGGATGGTGGAGGTTCCACGATCGTGCCACACCTCGGGTACCCAGAAAAGCGGGAAGAGCGGCGCTGGGCCGAGCAGCGGGCAGGTTCCGCCGTTCGGACCACCGCCGTCACCTCCCCGTGCCAGATCACCGGCACCAGGACGGGTAACAGCCTCCACGAATCGCTCAATGTCACTATCGACGCAAACCCGATCTTTAACGGCGCGGAGCCGCCTTCCAGGTAGCCGGGCGACCATCCCAACCCAGGGTCGCTACCACCGCTCCCGGAACCGTCACATCGATCACCATAGCTCATTTCGCCGGGTACGGAAGCGGCCTGTCGGGAGTCGACGGACTCCGCACCAGATCAACGACAAAACGCACGTACGGTGGCGAGCTGCCGCGACCAGGTGAAACACCTCCCATCCGAGGCTGGAACCGATGACTGTCGTACCGGGATGCTGTCGTGAATCCATGACATCGCAGCCACCGGTGACGCCGGTGATCATCGAGCGGGCAGCCCAGCCGTACGTGGGGATCAGGCGGTCGGTCACCATGCGGACCATCGGCGGGTTCTTCGGCACCCTGTCCGAGCTGATCGCGTGGGTGGCGGCCCAGGGGGTCATCCCGCCCGGCCCGGACTTCATCCGGTACCACGTGATCGACATGGCGGGTGAGCTGGAGATCGAGGCGGGGGTGCCACTGCCGGCCGGGGCCGAGGTGGCCGTCGAGGCGCCGATGCGCATCGACGTGCTCCCCGCCGGCCGCTACCTCACCACCACCCACGTCGGCGACCCCGACGACCTGGTGGCGGTCACCGGGGCGTTCCTCGCCTGGGCGGAGCAGCACGGGATGCGCTGGGACGCCCACGACACCGACGCGGGCGAGCACTGGGGTTGCCGGCTGGAGATTTACCACAGCGGCCCGGACGACGACCCGGACCGCGACACCTGGGAGACGCAACTGGCGTTCCGGCTGGCCGACTGACGCCGGACGGCCGCCCACCTCGGAGCGGGGATAGTCGGGGTGGTTTGGGGGTATGTCGGGGGTTATGGCAGGTCAGAACGGTGCGGTGGACGAGGAGCACGCCCGGCCGGCGGGGGTCGACGACGCCACGGTCGAGGCGCTGGGCAAGCTGAGCGAGGCGTTGGAGGCGGTCCACCGGGTGCGCGGGCACCTCTACTCGGCGCACCAGCTCGTCGGCGGCGCGGATCTCACCCTCGACCGGGTGGTGGAGCTGCTGCGCGGGGCCGGGCACGACGAGGTGGCCGACCGGGTCGCGCGGGAGCTGCTGGGGCGCAACCTGCTGCCCGGCCGGTGGACGTTCCAGATCGTGGAGGAGTTCGACGACGGCTACTACGCCACGTTCCAGGAGATCGAGCGGTACGCCCGGGAGAAGCTGGCCGGCGGCCGGCGGCACCTCTACGAGGCGGAGATGAAGCAGCGGCGGCGTACCCACGGGATGCCCGGCCACGAGGCCACCCCGGCAGCGACGCGACCCGGCCGGGCCGCTCAGGGCGCATGATCACCTCAAGCGGGCCGAGGTATCGGTATCCGGCCAGCCCGACACCACTACATCGGCCCACCGGCGAGGGTGGCGGAGGCTCAGCCCCGGCCGTCGGCGAGGCGGGTGGAGGTCACCCCGGCCCGCGGGCGAGGCGGGCGGGGGTCACCACTGGCGGCGTACCGACGCTTTGGGGCCGGTGACCAGGGTGGCGGGCGGGACGTCGTCGGCGACCACCGCGCCGGCCGCCACCACGGCGTCCCGGCCGATGCTGACGCCCGGCAGGATCGTCGCGCCCGCCCCGATCCACACGTTCTCGGCCACGTCGATGGGCGCACCGGTCAGCCACTCCCGCCGTTCCTGCGGATCGACCGGGTGACCGCCGGTGATGAAGGTGACCCTCGGGCCGACCAGCACACCCTCGGCGAGCCGGATACCGGCGTAGTCCAGGAACGTGCAGTTCTGGTTGACGAACACCCGCTCGGCGAGTTCCAGGCGCAGGCCGTGGTCGGTGTAGAACGGCGGGTAGATGGTCACCCTCGGCGGCAGCGGTCGGCCGAGGATCTGCGCGAACAACTCCGCCCGGCCCGCCTCGTCGTCGAACGGAAGGCTGTTCAGCCGGGACGTGAGCTGGGTGACCTGCAGGACCCGGGCGGCCATCGCCTGGAACTCGGGGCTGTGGATACGCATGAAGCGGTCGCTGGACATGCCCGCGATCCTCGCCGACGCCTCCGGGGCTCGACGCTACGGGCCGACCCCGCTCACCGCCCCTCCCCCGCCCGCCCGGCCGGTGCCCGCATCAGCCGACGCGCCTGGGTCAGCTCCTCGACGAGCCGGTCGACCTGACCGGGCGACAGCAGCACGGTCTGGTTCACGCCGTACCGGGTCGCGTCCAGCTTGACCGCCGCCTCGCGCCGGACGAACCGGTCGACGAGCAGTTGCAGGCTCACCCAGCCGGTCCGCTCCCGCCCCACCGTGGCGAGGAACCCCCGGTGCATCGGATCGTTCGGCCCGCACCCCCGGCACCACGCCGGGCAGACCACCGGCCGCCCCGCCTCACTCACCGCCGTCCCCCTGCCCGCCGTCCCCCTGCGGGTCGGGGTGGGTCCGGTCGGCGTCCGGGTCGTCGGCTTCCGGGTCGTCGGCGGCACTGCTCAGCAGGTCACGGAGCTGCCCGGCCAGTTCGGCGGCCTGGGCCAGGGACAACTCGGCCCAGGCGTTGCCGGCCCGGCACGCCACGTGCACGGCGACGAGCGGCTCACCCGGGACCGCCCCGCTGATGAGGTACGTCGCGACGACGCCGGCCGCCCGACTCCGGCCGACCCGGAGCATCGGGCCACGATGGCGGCGGGCCAGGTGCGGCACCACCGGCGGGACCAGATGACCACAGCGCTCGGGGGCACACCACCGTGGGTGGGTGGCGGCGGTGACCGATCCTCCGGTACGGGTCATCGCGACCACCGCCCGACGTTGCCCCGACGCGCCTGGCCGACCGTCAGCAGCGGGGCACACCGCAGCGCGGGCAGCTCGCGGGTCACCCCGACCGACCAGCACGGCGCGGGCGGGGCAGCGGCCCTGGGCGGACTCGTCGGGGCGCTGTGCCGGCCGGGTCGCGACGGTGCACGCCGTCGAGCCCGCCAGGACGAGAACCAACCACATCGACGATGAGTGCCGGACATCACACCTCCACAGGTAACCGGGGACCGATGACCCCGGATCTCGATGCGGACAGCACCGCTGCCACGCATTCCCGATCGGCTCCGACTCCAGGTCGGGGGCTCGCACTCTGGACAGTTGCCGCTGATCTCACGAGTCGGAGCCGACTCGACGAAGGGCAGCACCCACGCTTACCCCCTCTAAACAAAGGCCGCGCACCTGAACCGCTTCGGTGCTTAGCGGGTATAAGCAAGGCTACTCGTCCTACCAGGGGTGTCAAGGGGTCCTAAACTCCGCGTGTGGAGACTGATGACGGCTTCGAGCGGGTACGACGTGAAGCCGACCCGCTCCGGCAGGCCAAGCTCGCCGGCGAACTCATGGCCGTCTACCAGCAGCGGGCGGTCGAGCTGGCGAGACTGCGCCGGGAGGCGATCAACCGGGCGGCGGCGGACCAGGGTCTCTCGTTCAGCGCCATCGCCAAGGAACTCGGACTCACCCGAGGGCGCATCACCCAGATCCGGCAGACAGCACCTCCTGCCGAGCGGGCGTTCTTCGGCGTCGGTCCGGTGACGGTCGCCGTACCGCTGCGGGCGTTGCCCGACCGCGCGCTGCCGGTGATCTCGTCCGAGGACGCCCGCGCCGCCGACCTACTGACGAAGCTCCTCACCGAACTGGCATTCCAGGTGGACCACCTCCACATTCCGCCGGACGGCCGCTGGCAGCCCCGAGGCGATGTCGCCGCGATCTGCGGGCCGAAATCGTCACCGGTCACCGCCCGGGCCGTCGCGTCCGACCCGGTGCTGACGTTCGAGCCCGACGATGCCGGCCGGTGGACCATCCGGGAACGCGACGGCAGCCGCGTCTACGAGTCACCGATGGACGACCCTGCCACGCCACGATGGGCCGATGTCGCCTACGTCGGCCGCCTCGCCCTGAGCGACGAAGAGAGCATCTTCGTCGTCGCGGGAGTGCATGCGCTCGGTTCGGTCGGCGCGATCGACTACCTCGCCCGCAACCTGCCCGACCTCTACGCCCACGTGGGCACTCAGCGTTTCTCGATGGTCGTCCGCAGCGAACACGACGGTGACACCGTGACCAGGAGCGAACTCGTATGTCCGCCACGAATCCACGACCGGAAGTAGTCACCGCCGAGCGGCCCGGCCGGAACCGCCCCACCGAGGACCGCGTCTTCACCACGTCCAACGCGGTCATCGTGCTCGACGGTGCGTCGCAACCCGAGGCGAGCACCCGTGACGGCGGGTGGATCGCCGAGCGGGTCGGGCGACGCCTCCAGCAACTCCTCACCGAGCATTCCGATGCCGACCTGGCCGACGCGCTGGCCGAAACGATCCAGCACGTCCGCGACCTGCACGGCCTGCGGCCCGGCGCCTCGCCCTCAACGACGGTGAGCATCGTCCGATGGTCCGGAGACGACGTCGACGTCCTGGTCCTCGGAGACAGCCCCGTCGTCCTCCTCACCCGTACCGGCGAGATCCACCAGGTCCGCGACGAACGGCTCGCACAGGTAGCGCTCGACCAGCACATGGCCCTACACAGAGCAATACGGCAACGCGGCGGATTCGGCTTTCACCACGCCGCAGAGTGGGCCGCGCTGGTCGGCGCGCAGAGACGAGTCCGCAACAGCCCTGGTGGCTACTGGATCGTCGAGGCAGCGCCGGAGGCCGCTCGTCACGCCGTCCGTACGACGTGGCCTGCCAGTGACCTCGCGGCCGTCCTGACGATGACCGACGGCGTCTCAGACGGAATCGACAAATACCAGACGCCTGCCACCTGGCAAGCGGCGATCACACTTGCCAACCAGCACCCGGCACGGTTGGTTGAGACCGTGCACGAGGCCGAGGAAGACGACATGGACGGACGACGCTGGCCACGCAACAAGCGCCACGACGACAAGGCTGTGGCACTGCTTCGACTCACCACAGCAGCGCACATCGCCGCACTGACCACCTGAGAGCCAGGCCGCCACATGACGCGGACCGTCCCCCGCCCCGACGTGAACGGCATGGACCACGAGGTGCCCCATTGAAGACTGACCGGCAGCGGATCAGCCGGGCCGGTGTCGCCCGGATAGCCGCTCTCGCGTTGCTGTGGGGCTCCGGCTTCCTCTGGATCAAGCTCGCGTTGCGGGGCTTCAACCCGGTGCAGATCGTGTTCGCCCGGCTTCTGCTCGGCTTCCTGGTCCTGACCCCGATCGCGCTGTCCCGGGGGCTCCGCTTTCCGAGGCAGGGGCGGCTCTGGGGTCACCTGTTCGTCGCGGCCCTGGTCGCCAACGCCGTACCGTATCTGCTGTTCAGCCTCGCCGAGGAGACGATCGGGTCCAACGTGGCCGGGGTGCTCAACGCGACCACCCCACTGTGGACGCTGCTGCTGGCGTTCCTCGTCGGTGTCGACCGGGCCGTCACCGTCAAGAAGGCCGCCGGCTTCGCCCTCGGCTTCCTCGGCGTCGTGGTCATCTTCTCGCCGTGGGAATCCGCGAGCGAAATCGCCAGCTGGGGCGGCATCGCCTGCCTGGCCGCAGCGGCAAGCTACGGACTCGGGTACGTCTACATGGGCCGCTTCCTGACCGGACGCGGAATCCCGCCGATCATGCTGTCGGCGGCCCAACTCGGCGCGGCCACCGTGCTCCTGGTCCCGGCGCTGCCGTTCGCCGGGCTGGCATCGCCGCAATGGCGGCTCGACGCGGTGGCGAGCCTGCTCGTGCTCGGGGTGCTCGGCACCGGGGCCGCCTACGTGCTGAACTACCGCATCATCGACGACGAGGGGCCGACCGCCGCCTCGGTGGTCACCTACCTGCTGCCCGTCGTCGCCGTACTCCTCGGCTGGGTGATCCTCCGCGAGGCCGTGACGACCGCGATCGTGGCCGGGATCGCCCTGGTCCTCACCGGCGTGATCCTCACCCGCCGGCGGTCCGCGTCGTCGCCCGCGACGACCGGCGGGGAACCAGTCGCCACACCTCCCAGCAATCGCGTGGAGTAGCGGAAGAAAGACTGTCGGTCATACGACGACAGGCCGCCCGACCCGCAGGGCGGGCCTAAGCTCGGTTTGCCTCTCGCCCGGTCGACGCTCCGGAGGGTGCCGCCCCATGTCGTCCCTGCTCGCCAGCGCGCTCCTCTCCGTGGCCCTGATCGCCGCACCCGCCCCTCCCGTGGCCGCATCTGCCGCACCTGACGCCCAGGCCAGCTATCTCATGGTGGACCTCGGCACCCTCGGCGGCGACGACAGCTATGCCAACGCCATGAACGACCGCGGTGATGTGATCGGCCGCGCTCAGGACGCCAGCGGCGTCTACCAGGGTTTCCTCTGGCAGCGGGGTCGGATGATCAACCTGGGTGCCTTCAACCCCATCGACGTCAACGACCGCGGCGAGGTCGTCGGTGCCCGCGACGACGGCTCCGGCGCGTACGTCTGGCACCGCGGCATCTTCCGGCCGCTCGGTGGCCGGTACATCCGGCCCGTGGCGATCAACAACCGCGGACAGGTTCTCGGTCAGGCCGCCGCAGGCCCCGTCCTCTGGACGGACGGCCGCACCCAACCCCTGCCTCTCGACGACGTGTCCGACGTCAACGACCGCGGCCAGGTCTCCGGCGGTGTCAGTCTGTCGCCGGACGGCTTCCACGCCGCGCTGTGGCACGGTCGCCGGACCACCGACCTGGGTGCCGGCCCCTTCAACCGCAGCAACACCTACGGCCTCAACGACAGCGGCTGGGTGATCGGCTGGCAGTTCTCGCCTGACCAGTACCCGCGCGGCATCCTCTGGCGGCACGGCCGCGCCCTGGACATCGGCACTCTCGGCGGCAACACCACCGAGCCGCTGGCCATCAACAACCGCGGGGAGATCCTGGCCAAGTCCCACAACACCAGCAACTACGCCCGCCCGGCCCTGTGGCGCAACGGTGTCATGCACGATCTCAGCCTCGCCGGGATCAGCACTGAAGGTGAGGTCGTCGACCTCGATGACCGCGGTGGCATCGCCGCCACGATCCGCCTGGTGCCGGGTAGCGCCCACGCGGTCGTCTACCGCCCGCGCTGACGTGCCGGGCCGCGCTCGGCCGACCGCCGCAGAGCCCGAAGGACGGGTTCCGCGGTGGGCCCCGTCCGGCCCGGCTCGGCGTACGCCCGCTCAGTCGTCGGATTCCCCGGCCTCGTCGTCGCCCGAGATCATCAGCCACTCGCCCGGCAGCCGCTCCCGCACCGCCTGCACCGCTTCCGGGCTGCGGCCATGGACCCACAGCCACGTCCCGCCGTCGTTGCGCAGCAGCACATCCGGGCCGGCGAACCAGCGGACCCCCGGCCCGTCCATCCCGGCCCAGAACGGGAAGGCCGGCAGCGGCAGACACTCGAACGCGGCGCTCACCAGCGCGTTCACCGTGTCGTCCAACTCCCGGTTATCGACGTGGCGCTCGCCGGCAGAGAACATCGCCTCCGACATCACCATCTCGACAAGCGCCACCGAGAGCCGATCCGCGTAGGGCACCCAGCCGTCTCCGGCGTCCACCACCACCGGCGGATCGTCCTGACCAATCGCCCGGACGGGAACACCCCACGACGCGCAGCCCTGCGCCTCCACCCGGAACACCAGGACGTCATCAGAGTCGACGTCAAGGTTCTGTGGCTCTACCAAAGTGTCCTGAGATGCGGTCAGATCCCTCCGGCCACCGAACAGCAGATAGGCCTCATGCAGTGCGGCCGGCAGCGCGAAGCCGATCCGTTCCTCGCCCACCGCCAACAGGGCCGGGTCGACACCATCGCCCTCGACGACTGGACGGCCGAACGCCGCAGTCAGCGCCCGGACGAACTCCCACCCCCGGTGGCGGTCACCCGCGGTCAGTTCGTCGAGGCCTTCGAGCATGTCGATCACCATACAGACGTCCAGCCCACTCACCCGCCAGAGTCAATCTGCGAGGGAAGGGCAGGCCGATTCCACCCCCCCTGCTCGTTCCAACGGCCCGCCACGTGGGCCGAGACCCGACAAGACCGCCCGGGACCATCCGCGCGGGAAAGACTGATTAATACTCCCGAAAGCGACCCCTGGCAGACATTCTCGCTGTTCAGGGCCTCTTCGTGCACCTGGTGCCGGGAAGAGGATTCGGACCTCTGCAGCTTTCGTGGCGGATTTACAGTGCGACAACGCCAAGCCCGAGACCAGCAGGTTTGCGTAGCCATGTGCAAATAGCGACAAGCACACGACCTAGGACTCGGAGATGGCCAACGGGTGATCTGATCCTCCGCTGCCGTGCTGGCGTCCCACCGGTTGCCGGGACGCCAACACGGTGAAGAGTGCGGGCTGACCGAAGTCCCGCCTGTCAGCCGACTTGCAGGCGACACTAGTCGCCGAGTGCCCTCAAGGCTTCCTAGACCGCATTCACATCTGGGTCAGCGGCCAACCGCTCGTTGGCCAGCCGGCGCTCCTCCTCAATGACTTCTTGCCGCCGCTTCCAGTCCTCTACTACGTCGTCGCTCGGCAGCAGCCGAACCGGCTCCTGCTCACCGTTACGGCGCCAGCGAGCCCCGCGGTTATCGGTAAACACGAACTCAAGGTCGAGGTGCCAGGCGTGACCAGGACAGCCAGGGCCGATGTGCATCACGTGCCAAAGCTCTGGTGCGTCAAGCCAGCCGTTGCGCTTCGACTGGCCAGGCCCGATCGTCCCGAAATGCAGGGGCAAGGCCCGTTCCGGCAGAAAGACCATCACGGATGAGATCGGCTCGCCGCCATGGTTGTCCACCTGAACGATCACCTGGTCATACTCGCGAGGCGAGGTGTTGGCAGGGCGTGGCAGATGGTCGTTGTCCCAGTGCACATTCGGCTCAGAGACGATGTCCGCGGTCACCAGCCGGGCGGCCTGCCGCCGCGCCTCCTCGGCCTCAATCCGGCGCCGATCACGGGCGCGCCTGACCGTCACGGCCGACCCGACCATCGCTGCCACACCGGCCGCACCGCCGAGTATCGACGCGATGGATTGACTGATGTCCCAGAAGCCCATATGCCGAGGATGCCACTGCCATGTGGATCTCTAGTGGCGAGGCTACCCCTCACGTGGGCCACGGTTGCCAGCTCAACCCAAATCAGCTAGAGCGCGTCTCGCAACGTCTCGCCCGAGAATCCGGCGAAGTCGATGGTGACGTGCGGCCTCTCGAATGAGGCTTCGATGTGTGGCCGCAGCTCCACGGCCTGCTGCGTTTGCGCGCGGACGAACGCCCCGCTGCCCTGCCGGGACACGATTAGCCGCTCCGCCCAGAGCAGGTCCAAGGCTCAATGGATGGCGCTCCCGCGTCGCCCAGCACGATCGCCCGGAAGCGGGCCGTCTTCTCCGGTGCACTCAAGTACGCCGTTGAGCTGCGGCTACTCGACGCACACCCGATGTCCCTGGTGAGCTGGACCGCGCCGAAGATGGCCGATGAGGTCGACCGGGGAGCGGTGGTCAACCCTGATCAGGCTCGGGCGCTGCTTGCCGAGGTGGGGCACAGCGTGCCCGAGTTGGAGGCGTTCTTCGGGTGCATGTACTACGCCGCGCTACGGCCCGAGGAAGTGCTCCACCTGCGCGAAGACGAGTACGAGCGGCCCGCACAGCGTGGGAGGTGGGGCGTACTGCACCTGACCGGTTCGACGGTGGCCGTTGGCCGGGATTGGGGCGACGGAGACGACACCGCCGAGGACCGAGGACTCAAGCACCGGGCAAAGGCAGCGACCCGGGACGTACCCGTTGCGCCGCCACTCGTGCGACTACTCGACCACCACATCAAGGAGTACCCGCCGGGATCGAACGGCAAGCTATTCGTGACCCGGCGCGGCCCCGGCGGGCGGTACGTACCCACCGCCGGCCAGCCGATCCCGAACAACACCTACGGGAAGGCGTGGCGCGTCGCACGGGCAAAGGTGCTCACCCCAGCTCAGCAGCGCTCCCCGCTGGCCCGGCGACCGTACGACCTGCGGCACGCCGCCGTGTCGCTCTGGCTCAATGCGGGGGTGCCGGCTACCCAGGTCGCCGAGTGGGCCGGGCACAGCGTCCATGTCCTCATGCGGGTGTACGCGAAATGCGTCTACGGTCAGGAGGAGACAGCACGTCGTCGGATCGAGGCTGCCCTCAATATCACCGACTCCCGGAAGAACTATGGGTGATACTTCTCCACCGTTTCTCTCAGGAGAGAAAACTGCCCCTCGCGTCGATCACTGTCAACGTCTACATCCCGATGCATGGTCAGGCAAATAACCGCATACAGCTCTCGCGCTTCGGCAACCGACTCTGAACGCCGAGCTGAGTTTGATAGAGCAGTAGCGAGCAGGTTGGCCGCCGCGCCTAGGTCTGGACCAGCAATCACCAGCACCTCGGCCTCAAGCTTGCGCAGTTCGGTCATCCCGCTGAGCAAATCTTCTGATACCTGAACCACTTCCTTGTGGAGGCGCATACGCTCATCATCCGAACTCGACCCCCTCCCTTTCAATTCTTCGACTTGCATTTTCAAGTACCGCAACCGAGATACCGCACTCTTGACGGCCTCTACCTGCGCCAGGAATTTCGCATACACTTTCCTCTTTTCAGCAATCAATGCCTTAAATTGGTCAGCTTTCAACTGCGCATCGAACACCTCGCGCTGCAGCTTCTGACCCGCGATCAAGACGCGTGAGTTGATGATCATGCCCGCCACGCCGACGCTCGCTCCCAGCAACGCACCTGCAACAGTCGCCGCCCCGGGAAGCCATTCCCATGCCATCCGGACATCGTGCGACCAGGCCGCAAGCCGCGCCAGGCGGTGACACGTATGTGACACAGCCAGCGAGATCGAGCGGGCTAGAGCGGGACTGAGCGAGACTCACGACAGAGGCCCCTGACCGGCGTTCACGCTGGTCAGGGGCCTCTTTCAGCACCTGGTGGCGGGTAGAGGATTCGAACCTCTGTAGCTTTCGCGACGGATTTACAGTCCGCTCCCATTGGCCGCTCGGGCAACCCGCCAGGGCGTGCCACCACGCCGTAACGCGGCAGCGGAGCAAGGATAGCGGTCGCCCCCGGGGGTGTGGCAACCGGGTACCGTCAGAGGGTCGTGGGGCTGGTCAGCCCGGCGACGACCCTGACAGACCGCCGGACAAGCAGGAGCATCAGCATGGCAGCGAACCCGTCGTTCGACATCGTGAGCAAGGTCGACCGGCAGGAGGTCGACAACGCCCTTCGCCAGACGGAGAAGGAGCTTGCCCAGCGGTTCGACTTCCGTGGCACCGGCGCCGAGATCTCCTGGTCGGGAGAGGAGGCGATCAGCCTCCAGGCGGAGACCGAGGAGCGGGTCGCCGCCGCCCTCGACGTGTTCAAGGAGAAGCTGGTCAAGCGGAACATCTCGTTGAAGTCCCTGGACGCGGGTGAGCCCCGGGGCTCGGGCAAGATCTTCAAGATCGACGCCAAGGTGATCCAGGGCATCGAGTCGGACAAGGCCAAGGCGATCAGCAAGAAGATCCGCGACGAGGGTCCGAAGGGCGTCCAGGCGCAGATCCAGGGCGACCAGCTGCGGGTCACCGGCAAGAAGAAGGACGACCTCCAGGCCGTCATCACGCTGCTCAAGGGCGAGGACTTCGGGGTGGCCCTCCAGTTCACCAACTACCGCTGACCCGGTAGGCAGGCACGGCCGGTCGGTCGTCCCCCGACGGGGACGGCCGCCCGCCGCACGCGTCCCGGGAGGCGCACCCCGGAAGAGGGCCAGACGCATGTCCGGTAAGACTGCTGTGCCGCGTACCCCGAAGGGTGCGGTCTAGACCGTGACGGGGTGTTCGGCGCGGGTGGCGGCGGCCTCGGCGCGGGCGATCGGGCCGGCGGGCAGCGCCGCCACCCCGGCCCCGACGCCGACCGCCCCGGCGGCGAACAGGAACGCCCAGGGCACCCCGCCGGCATGGTCGACGATCAGGCCGGCTACCGCGCCGCCGGCCGCGCTCGCCGCCACCGACATGGTCACCACCCAGGTGTACGCCTCGTTCAGCATGCCGGTCGGCGTGATCCGCCCGACCAGGGTGTTCTCCAGGGTCAGCGCGGGGGCGATGGTGGCCCCGCCGATCACCAGGGCGACGCCGAGCGACACCGGACCGGGCATCACCGCGAAGATCGCCAGGGTGCCGGCCACCGCCGCGAGCAGCCAGGCGAACTGGCGGGTCATGTTGGCCGCCGGGCGGCGTACCCCGAACCAGAACCCGCCCACGGCGCTGCCCACCCCCCAGACGGCGAGCAGCAGACCGGCGAGGCTCTGCGGGTCGCCGGTGGGCTGGTTGCCGGCGAACGCCGGCACGATCACCCCGGCCGCGCCGAACGCGATGCCGAGGCTCGCCACGCAGACCAGCAGGGCCGGGAAGCCACCCACCCGCAGCGGGCCGAGCCCCCGGGCGTGGTGCTCCCGGGCATGTGGCCGCCAGGCGCGCATCACCCGGCCCAGCGCCACCCCGGCGGTGCCGACCAGCGTCACGACGGCCGCGCCGAGCAGCGCGGCGGCGGCGTCGGCCAGCAGGACGAAGGCGGCCACCAGCAGCGGGCCGAGCACGAAGACCACCTCGAACAGCGTCGTCTCGGCGGCCAGTGCGGTGTTCCGGAGCTGGTAGCGGCCGGTCGCCGGGGCGGTCAGGTCGTTCCAGGCGCCCCGGATGGCGGCGGTCAACGGCGGGTAGGTTGCCCCGGCCAGCCCGGCCGCTAGGTAGATCAGGCGCAGGTCGGCATTCTCGGCGCGGCTCGCCCCGAGCAGCCCGACCAGGGCCAGCGGGTGCGCCACGGCGGTGACCAGCAGCACCCGGGTGGGGCCGACCCGGTCGGCGATCCGGCCGGCGACCGGGCTCAGCGCGGCACCGGACAGCGCGTAGATGCCCCCGGCCACGGCGGCGAGCGAGTACCGGCCGGTGACCTGCTCCACGACCAGCAGCAACGCCAGCGGGGTCATCCCGATGCCGAGCCGGCCGACGACGCCGAGGAGCAGCAGCAGCGGCGCCCCGGGAATCCGCCAGACGCCCAGGTACTGGCGCAGTGCGGCCACGGGGGCACCTCCAAGGAGACGATCAGGTAACGACTCGGAACCCTGTAGACCCTAACGCCGCAGGTCGCTCCGCGAATGGTCGATTCACTCACACTCCGGGCCGCTGATCCGGTGGCGACGAGAGGGTAATTTGCTGATCGAGCCAGATAGATGTGCCGTTTTCCATCGTTCCCCACGCCGCAGGGAGGTCCGGCCGAGCCGATGACCGACGCCGACGAACGGCTCGCGCCGACACCCGGTTACCTGGCCCTGTTCCGTCATCCGGTGGCCTCCCGGCTGGTCACCGCCCGGGGCATCTCCGAGCTGGGCGACTTCGTGGGGCTCGCCGCGCTGCTGCTGCTCGCGTACGACCAGACGCAGTCGGTCCTCGGCCCGGCCGCCGTGTACGCCGCCCGCGCCCTGCCGGCCCTGCTGGTCGCCACCGTGTTCAGCGGCTGGTTGGACGTGCCGGCCCGGCGGACCCTGCTGGTCTGGCTCTCGGTGGCCGGCGCGGTGCTGATCGCCGTCCCGTTGGCGGTGCCCCGGCCGGTGCCGGCGATCGTCGCCGCCGGGCTGCTCGGCGCGGTCCGGGCCGCCTACTCCAGCGTCAACGTGGCGGTCGCCGCCGAGGCGGTGGACGCCCCGCTCCGGCTGCCGTTGTTCGGCCTGTCCGCCTTCGCCAACCAGGTCGGCCAGGTGACCGGCCTGCTCGCCGGGGCGAGCATCACGGTGGCGCTCGGCCCCCGGGTGGCGCTCCTGATCGACCTGGTGTCGTTCCTGGTCGCGGCGGTGGTGCTGGCCGGGCTGCCGACCGGGCAGCAGCGGCACCGGGGACGCCCGCCGGCCACCGCCGGGGTCCGGACCATCGCCGGCCACCCGGTGCTGCGCGGCATCGCCCTGCTCACCCTCGGCACGGTGCTCTCCGGCGCGCTGCCCGAGACGCTGGCCCCGGACCTCGCCGACGGGGGCTGGCGGCCCGTGGTGCTGGCCTCGTCGGCGTTGGGCGGCGCGATCTTCGTGCTGGTGGTGGGGCGGTGCGCCTGGCTGAGCCGGCTGGCCGGGCAGGTCGCCATGGTCGCCGCGCTGGCCGGAGCGCTGGTGCTGGCCGGCGTCCTGGTCGCCGCGCACGCCCCGGTCTGGGCGTTGGCCTGCGCCAACGCGCTGATCGGCGCGGGTGGCGGGTGGCTGATCGGCGCGCAGGCCACCTTTGCCCGGCTGGCCCCGGTGGAACGGATGGGGCAGGTGGAGGCGACCATCGTGGCCGCCAACATCGTCGTCGCCGGCTGCGGGATCTTCGTGCTCGGTTCGACGGCCGCGCTGTTCGGCCCCGCCGTGGCGTACCTGCTGGCCGGGGTGGTGCTGCTGGTCGTGGTGCTGCTGACCCGCCCGGACCGGCTGCCGGTCGACGCCGGCCCGCAGGCGGCCCGTTCCGCCCACTGACCGCGTTCCCCGCCATCTTGTCCCTGTTTCCCCAGCACCGCTGACGATGCGGCGGCGCCCGCGTCCGGGTGGACGCGGGCGCGGCCGGTGTCGTCGGAGGGCGGCGGGCCCCGGTCAGCGTTGGAACTGCACCGGGCCGGCGTTGCGGGCCATCTGCTCCAGCCGGGCCACCCGCTCCTCCATCCGGGGGTGGGTGGAGAACAGCGCGGCGATGCCGCCACCCCGCTTGAACGGGTTGTCGATCATCAGGTGTGCGGTGCTGGTGAGCTGGCCCTGCGCGGGCAGCGGCCGGGCCTGGGTACCCAGGTGGATCTTGCGGAGGGCGCTGGCCAGGGCCAACGGATCCCGGGTGAGCTGCGCGCCCGAGGCGTCCGCCTGGAACTCCCGGCTCCGGCTGATCGCCAACTGGATCACGGTGGCCGCGATCGGGCCGAGGATGATGGTGAGCAGCAGCACCGCCGGGTTCGGGCCGTCCTCGTCGTTGCTGCCGCCGAGCGGGATGAAGAACGCCAGGTTCGCCAGCATGGTGATGATGCCCGCCAGCCCGGCCGCCACGCTGGAGATCAGGATGTCCCGGTTGTAGACGTGGGACAGCTCGTGACCGATCACCCCGCGCAGCTCGCGGTAGTCCAGGATCTCGGTGATCCCGTGGGTGACGCAGACCGCCGCGTTGGCCGGGTTACGACCGGTGGCGAACGCGTTCGGCTGCGCGGTGGGGCTGACGTACAGCCGGGGCATCGGCTGCCCGGCCTCGGTGGCCAGCTCGCGGACCATCCGGTACAGCTCGGGGAACTGTGCCTCGCTGACCGGTTGCGCCTTCATCGAGCGCAACGCCAGCTTGTCGGAGAAGAAGTAGGTCACACCGTTCATCAGCAACGAGACGACGACGGCGATGACGAGGCCGCCGCTCCCGCCGAACCAGTAGCCGACCGCGAGGATCAGCGACGTCAGCAGGCCCAGCAACGCGGCGGTCTTCAGACGGTTGTGATGCACGATCGCTCCTTCGGTGCGCGGGTCGCGCTGGACCCGCTGACCGGTACAACGTCACCGGTACCCGTCAACCATCCTGCTCATGACTGGCAGTTGACTGACAGAAGCTGTGAACCGGCTGGACGGACCGGACACCGGGGACGACCCGGGACACCAGCCCGACACCCCGTGTCGGATGCTTGGCCGCCGCCTCAGCGGGCGGCGAGGTCCAGCACCACCTGGGGGACGAAACCGATCACCACGGCCAGCGCGGTCGCCCCGGCCAGCGCCACGGTGACCGGCCAGGCCACCCTGTCCGGCGCTACCCCGGCAGGCTCCCCGACCGACACGGTCGGCTCCCCTGCCGGCACCGTCGGCTCCCCGGCGGAGGCCAGGTTGGTCGGCAGCGGGACCGGACCGGCGTACAGGGTGGCGGCGAGGCGCAGGTAGTAGGCCAGGCCGATCACCGCGTTCACCGCCACCACCAGCGCCAGCCAGCCGGCTCCGCCGTCCAGCAGCGCCCGGACCACGGTCACCTTGGCGAACAGCCCCGCCAACCCCGGTGGCAGCCCGGCCAGCCCCACCAGGGCCAGCGCCAGCGCCGCCCCGACCCAGGGCCGCCGCCGGGCCGCCCCGCGCAGGTCCGCCACCGTGCCGCCGTCCGCCCCGGGTGGGCGCAACGCCACCAGCGCCGCGAACGCCGCCAGCTCCACCACCACGAAGAAGACCGCGTACGCCACCGTGGCGGCGTACGCCCCGGCCCGGACCTCCCCGGCCCGGCCGGCGGCCAGCGCCAGCACCCCCAGCGGGGCCAGGATGTAGCCGGCCTGGGCCACCGACGACCAGGCGAGCAACCGGACGGTACGCCGCTGGCGCAGCGCCACCAGGTTGCCCACGGTCATGGTGAGCACCGCCAGCAGGGCCAGCACCGGGCCGGTCACCTCGGCCGGCAGCGCCCGCTGCACCACCGCCAGCAGGGCTACCACCCCACCCAGCTTCGACGCGGTGGACAGGTACGCCGCCACCGGCAGCGGAGCGCCGTCGTAGGTGGCCGGCGCCCAGGCGTGGAACGGCACCGCGGCCACCTTGAAGGCCAGCCCGAGCACCACCAGCGCCACCGCCGCCGGGATCAACGGCAGGTCGGGTGCCCCGGCCAGCAGCCCGCCCAGCCGGTCCAGGTGCAGGCCACCGGTCGCCGCGTAGAGCAGGGCCGCGCCGAGCAGGGTGACCGTCGTGGCCACCACGCTCACCACGAAGAAGGTGACCGCCGCCTCGGCGCTGGCCAGGCTGCCCCGACGCAGGCCCACCAGCACGTACAGCGGCAGGGTCAGGGTCTCCAGGGCGACGATCAGGGTGATCAGGTCACCGGCCGCGCCCAGCACCACGCCACCGGTCATCGAGCAGGCCAGCAGGAAGCAGTACTCGCCGACCGGCGTCGGACCGCCGCGCAACAGTGGCCCGGACAGCCCGAGGACACCGAGCGTGAGCAGGGCGAAGACCCCCGCGATCAGGGCCGCCCGGCCGTCGAACACCCACGAGCAGTCGGCCCCCACGCAGAACGTCCGCCGGGTGCCGGCCGAGCCCACCAGCACCGCGCCGACCCCGGTGGCGACGAAGCCCGCGCCGGCCACGGCCACCGTCGCGCCGGCCCGGCCCACCAGCAGATCCGCCAGCAGCACGAGTACGGCGGTGCCGGCCGCCAGGTACGCCGGCAGCAACGCCACATTGTCGACGCTCTGCACCACACTCACCGGTGCCCACCTCCGTTCGTGACTGCGGACGTCACCGGACCACCGCCACCAGGGCGTCCACCGGGCCGGTGGCGTAGCCGAGCACCAGGGTGGGCACCAGGCCGACGGCGAGGGCGAGCAGGACCAGCGGCACCCAGGCGGTCAGCTCCACCCCGGCCAGGCCGGGGCCGAACCGGCCGACGACGGGACTCGGCCGACCGTGGGTCACCCGACGCAACAACCGCAGGAAGTACGCGGCCGTGAGCGCCCCGCCGACCGCCGCCAGCACCGCCAGCGTGGTCCACAGCGGCCCACCCCGCTCGACGGCGGCGACCACGGCGAACGCCTCACCCCAGAAGCCCGCCAACCCGGGCAGGCCGAGCGAGGCGACCGCCGCGAACCCGAGCAGCCCGGCCAGCCGGGGCGCGGTCTCCCGCAGCCCGGACAGCTCGGCCAGCGCCCCGGTGTGCGCCCGGTCCTTGACCGCCCCGGCGAGGAAGAACAGCAGCCCGGTGATCACCCCGTGCGCCACGTTGCCGATCAGCGCCGCCTGGATGCCGGTGGCGGTCAGCGTCGCCACCCCGAGCAGCACGAACCCCATGTGCCCGACGCTGGAGTAGGCGATCAGCCGCTTCAGGTCGTCCTGGGCCAGGCAGACCAGCGAGCCGACCAGGATCGCCGCGACGGCCAGCACCCCGAGGACCGGCGCGGCCCAGCGGGCGCCCTCCGGGGCCACCCCGACCGCCACCCGGATCAGGCCGTACGTGCCCATCTTGAGCAGCACCCCGGCGAGCACGACACTGCCGACGGTGGGTGCCTGGGTGTGCGCGTCGGGCAGCCACGAGTGCAGCGGCCAGAGCGGGGCCTTCACCGCGAACGCCAACCCGAGCAGCGTGAACGCGGCCAACTGGATGCCCCGGGACAGCCCCGCCCCACCGGTCAGCGCCACGATGTCGGCGGTGCCGGCGGCGGCCACCACCACGAACACGCCGACCAGCAGCAGCACCGAGCCGAAGAGCGTGTAGAGGGCGAACTTGCGGGCCGCCGCACGGGCCGTGTCCCGCGCCGACGAGCCGGCCGTGCCGGTACCACCCCAGCCGGCGATGATCGCGTACATCGGCAGCAGGACGATCTCGAAGAAGACGAAGAACAGCACCAGGTCGAGCGCCAGGAAGGTGCCCAGGATGCCGACCTCGACCACCAGCAGCAGCGCCACCAGCGCCCGGCCGCTGCCACCGCCCTCGGGTACCCGACGCACCGTGTAGCCGCAGCAGAGCAGGGTGAGCAGCGCGGTGAGCACCACCAGCGGCCAGGAGATGCCGTCCACCCCGAGGTGGAAACGCAGGTCGAGGCCGGGCACCCAGGGCAGGTCGACCTCGTGCCAGGGCTGCACGGCGGGGGCCGGGCCGTAGCCGAACCAGCCGTGGTCGCCGAGCACCAGCAGCACCGCCCCGACCAGGGTCGACCCGGCGACCGCCGTTCCCAGCAGCCGGGCCGTCCGCTCCCCGGGGACCACGGCGACCAGCGCCGCCCCCACCGCCGGCAGCGCCAACACCGCGACCAAAAGCACCTGCCCCGCACTCACTGGACTGACCTTTCGTTCGCGACTGCGGGGCTCCGCTGCGCTGCACTCCTCGCGCTCACCGGACCGACCTTTCGTTCGCGACTGCGGGGCTCCGCTGCGCTGCACTCCTCGCGCTCACCGGACCGACCTTTCGTTCGCGACTGCGGGGCTCCGCTGCGCTGCACTCCTCGCGCTCACCGGGAAACTCCGATCAGGGCGGCGGCCAGGCCGATCAGCAGGGTGCCGGCCAGCACCGCCGCCGTCGCGCGGGGCAGCGCCGCGCGGTGCAGCGCGGCCAGCCCGGCACCGAGCGTGGACGTGCCCCGGCCGATCCCCTCGACCAGCCCGTCCACCCCCACCTCGTCGACCGTGCGCGTCACCCGGGCGAGCGCCGTCGTGGGGCGTACCACCAGGGTGTGTTGCAGGTCGTCGAGGCGGAAGGCGCGGGCGAACACCGGCCGCAGCGGACCCAGCGCACGCGCCGGGTCGGCGGCCGGATCCCGCCGCCAGCCGGCCCAGGCCAGCCCCGCCCCGGCCAGCAGCAGCGCGAGCGGCAGCAGCACCGCCGGGGCCAGGTGGACCAGTTCGACGTCGGTGGCGGTGCCCCGCAGCCGGTCGGTGAACGGCGGCCAGAACGCCGCCAGCCCGAGCAGCGCGGCCGGGACGGCCAGCAGCAGCACCGGCCAGCGCATCGCCGCCGGTGGGTCGTGCGGGTGCAGCAGCGGCAGCCGGGGCTCGCCGAAGAAGGCGCGCAGCAGCAGCCGGGTGGCGTACGCGGCGGTGAGCAGCACCCCGAGCAGCCCGGCCAGCCAGACCAGCCAGCCGACCCAGGTCGGGGCGGGGCCGGTGCCGTCGAGCGCGGCGGCCTCGGCGGCGGCGAGCACACCGTCCTTGCTCCAGAAGCCGGACAGCGGCGGCACCCCGGCCAACGCGCCCAGGCCGATCAGGGTGCACCAGAAGGTGACAGGCATGCTCCGGCGCAGCCCACCCATCCGGGACAGCAGGGTGGTGCCGACGGCGTGGATCACCGCACCGGCGGCCAGGAACAGCAGCGCCTTGAACGCGGCGTGGGTGAGCAGGTGGAACAGCGCGGCGGCCGGGGCACCCACGGCGAGCGCGCCGGTCATGTAGCCGAGCTGGGAGACCGTCGACCAGGCGAGCACCCGCTTCAGGTCGTCCTGGGCGGTGGCCGCCAACGCGCCGAGCAGCAGGGTGACGGAGGCGAGCACCCCGAGCACCGCCAGCGCCACCGGTGCCCGGGTGAACAGCGGGTAGAGCCGGGTCACCGCGTACACCCCGGCGGCGACCATGGTCGCGGCGTGGATCAGCGCGGAGATCGGGGTCGGGCCGGCCATCGCGTCCGGCAGCCAGGTGTGCAGCGGGAACTGGGCGCTCTTGCCGGCCACCCCGGCGAGCAGCAGCAGGCAGGCGGCGGTCAGGGTGCCGGTGGCATGGTCGTGGGCGAGCACGTCGGCGATCCGGAAGCTGCCGGCCGAGACGCCGAGCAGCGCGATGCCGAGCAGGAACCCGACGTCACCCACCCGGGTGACCAGGAACGCCTTCATCGCGGCGGCCGGCGCCTCGGGCAGCCGCCGGTCGTGGGCGATCAGCAGGTACGAGCAGAGGCCCATCACCTCCCAGCCGACCAGCAGCAGGATCAGGTCCCCGCTGACCACCACCAGCAGCATCGCGGCGGTGAACAGGCTGATCTGCGCGGCGTAGGGCGGGTAACGGTGGTCCACCTCGACGTCGTCGTGCGGGCCGCGCCGCAGGTAGGCCACCGAGTAGACCTGCACCGCCAGCGCCACCGCCGCCACCGCGACCGCGACCAGCGCGGCGACGCCGTCCAGCCGGACCCCGAGGGTGACCCGCAGCCCGCCGAAGTCGATCCAGCTGGTGCTGGTTTCCACCGGCTCACCGATCCGGGCCAGCAGCAGCACCGCGACCAGCAGCGCGCCGGCAGCACCGGCCACCCCGAGGCCGACCGCCGCCCGCCGGGCCGTGTCCTGCCCGCCGGTCGCGTCCTTCGACGCCGGCGGCAGCAGCAACCCCGACAACCCCGCGACCAGGGGTACGACGGGCAGCGCCGCCCCGAGCAGCCCGGTCACCGGCCGACCCCAGTCCGCTCGCCGCCCGGCCCGACCCCGGCCCGGTCGACGGACGACGCGGCCCGGTCCACGCCCGGCCCGCCCCCGAGCCGGTCGACGGACGATCCGGACCTGGCCAGGTCGGCGGCCGGCTCGGTCAGCGGCACGTCGTCGACGGTGACGCTGGCCCGCAGCCGGTAGAGCTGGAGCACGATGGCCAGCCCGACACCGATCTCGGCGGCGGCCAGCACGATCACGAAGAGCGCGAAGACCTGCCCGGAGTGCGGCAGCACCGCCCGCACGGTGGTGTCCGCGGTGACCAGGATCAGGTTGACCGCGTTGAGCATCAGCTCCACCGCCATCAGCACCAGCACCGCGTTGCGTCGCCGCAGCACGCCGTAGACGCCCAGGCCGAACAACAGCGCGGCGGTGACATAGGGGATGACCGGCCTCACCGGAACACCACCTCCGTTCGCGACTGCGGGGCTCGCAGACCCGGCTCACTCCTCGCGCTCACCGGCCCGTCTTTCGTTCGCGACTGCGGGGCTCGCAAACCCGGCTCACTCCTCGCGCTCACCGGCCCGTCTTTCGTTCGCGACTGCGGGGCTCGCAAACCCGGCTCACTCCTCGCGCTCACCGGCCACCAGCTCCGATGTCGGGACGGGACAGGACGACCGCGCCGACCAGGGCGGACAGCAGCAGCACCGACAGCACCTCGAAGGGCAGCACCCAGGAGCGGAACACCTGCTCGCCGATGCCCTCGGCGGTGCCCGCCGCCGGCAGGTCCACCGTCGACCAGCGGAACGCGTCGACCAGCAGCGCGGTCAGGCCCAACCCGACGCCACCGCCGATCAGGGCCGCCGGCCAGCCCGGCCGGTCCAGGTCGTCGGAGGCCCCGATCGGGGCGCGGGTCAGCATCACCGCGAACAGCAACAGCACCACCACCGCGCCCACGTAGATCAGCACCTGCACCCAGGCGACCAGCTCGGCGGTGAGCACCAGGTAGTCGCCGGCCAGCGCGCCCAGGCAGAGCACCAGGTAGAGACCGGCCCGGACCAGGTGCTTCGTGGCGACCACCAGCACCCCCGACCCGACCGCCACCGCGCCCAGGGCGAGCAGCAGCACGTCCGCACCGGTCACCGGGGGGCACCTCCGTCGTCGGCGGGGCCGGACTCGGGAGCGGCCGGGCCTGGGCCGCCGGGAGCGGCCGGGCCGCCGGCAGGCGGGGTGGTGGGGCCGGTGGCGCGGGGGGTGGCGGGGCCGGGCTCGGGGCGTACCACGGTGGGGCGGGCCGCGGAGCTGGTCGGGGCGGCGGCCTTGCGGGCGGCGGTGGTCTCCTCCTTCGCCGGCTCGCCGTGCGGGTCGTGCGCGGGCGGCGGCGGCACGGTGGCCATCCACTGGCCGAGGTGGTCCTTGTCGTGCAGCAGGTCCTTGATGTCGTACTCGGCGTACTCGAACTCCGGCGACCAGTAGAGGGCGTCGAACGGGCAGACCTCGATGCAGATGCCGCAGTACATGCAGAGCGAGAAGTCGATGTCGAACTTGTCGAGGACGTTGCGCTGGCGGGGGCGGGCCGCGCCGGCCACCGCCACCTCCTCCTTGTGCGAGTCGATGTAGATGCACCAGTCGGGGCACTCGCGGGCGCAGAGCATGCAGACCGTGCAGTTCTCGGTCAGCAGCGCGATCACGCCCCGGGAGCGGGGCGGCAGCTCGGGGGCGACGTCCGGGTACTGCTGGGTGGTCGACCGGCGGGTCATCGTCTTCAGCGTGACCGCCAGCCCCTTCACCAGCCCCTCGCCGGGAAGCCCGCCGCGCTCGCTCACCGTGTCGCCCCGATTCGCCCGCCGCGCTCGCTCATGGGGTCATCCTGCCCTGTGGCCACGGCGTGCGCGACCACCACCCGGGGTTTGCCGGCGTTACCCTGACGGGCGGGGAGAACGACGCACCGGGAAGGACCGACCGATGACTGCCGCGTTGCAGAACGACTATCCGCCCGAGGGCGGCTGGACGACCGACGATCTGGACGCGCTGCCCGAGGACGGCCGCCGCCGCGAACTTCTCGATGGAGTGCTGATCGTGTCCCCCTCCCCCACCCGTGTCCACCAGACCATCGCCGGCCGCCTGATGGTCGCGCTCGAAGAGGAGTGTCCCGACGACTACGACGTGACCCAGGCCGTCGAGGTGCGGATCAACCGGACCCGCTCCTTCATCCCCGACGTGCTGGTGACCACGTCCACCGCCGCGGCCCGCGAGCCGTCCCGCTACGAGCCGCACGAGGTGGTGCTGGCCGTCGAGATCGTCTCCCCCAGCACCCGCTCCATCGACCGGGTGCTCAAGCCGACCCTCTACGCGCAGGCCGGCATCCCGTTCTACTGGCGGATCGAGGTGGAGGACGACGGCCTGGTCGTGCACACCTACCGGATCGACGCGGTGAACGAGGTCTACCGGGAGACCGGGCGGTGGACGAAGTTCGTCGACACCGGAGAGCCATTCCCGGTGAACCTGTCGATCGCCCGGATCACGCCCCGGCGTCGGTGAGCGGCGGCAGCATCTCCACACCCAACTGTTGCAGCAGTTGGAACAGCTCGTTGACGCTCCACACGTCGACGATCCGCCCGGCGGCGTCGAACCGCAGGAACGTCGCCCCGGAGTAGCTGACCACCTGCCCGGTCGGCGGCACCGGGCCGAACTGTCCCGCCTGGGTGCCGGCGGCCCGCCAGCGCAGCGCCACCCGGTCCCCGGTCGCCACCACGTCCACCAGCTTGTAACGCAGGTCGGGGAAGGCGGCCCGGCGGTCCCGGTGCCAGGCCAGCGCCGCCGCCGGGCCGGTGCCGCCGAGCCCCGGGCACTCCTCGGCTACCAGTTCGTACGCCGACTCCTCGCGGCCGGCGTTCCACACGTCGGCCACGAACCGCCGGGCCACCGCCGCCACGTCGATCATGTGGGCAGCCTAACCAGCCCGGCCGCCGGACCGACCCTCCCGGGCGGGGAACCCGGACCACCCGAGCGGGCATACCGGTGCCGGGACCGCCACTGTCGGTAGCGCCCGGGGATCGGACCGGGCGCTCCGGGGGCCGATGCCGCGGTGATAAGTCAGGATGGAGCGGTAGGACACGCACAAGGCGGACTCAGGGGGCGACGTGGGCGACGAGGCAGGCACGACGACCGGTGGCAAGTACGTCGAGCCGGGCGGCGAGTTCACCCGGGACCAGCGCTACATCGCCACCCGGATCACCGCCGACGGGCGGGACGGCTACCCGGTCGAGCCGGACCGCTACCGGCTGGTGGTCAGCCGGGCCTGCCCGTGGGCCAACCGCATGATCATCGTACGGCGGCTGCTCGGGCTGGAGGAGGCGCTGCCGATGGCGGTCGCCGGGCCGACCCACGACGCCCGGAGCTGGACCTTCGACCTGGATCCGGGCGGGCGCGACCCGGTGCTCGGCATCGAACGGCTGGCCGAGGCGTTCTTCGCCCGCTACCCCGGCTACGACCGGGGGATCACCGTGCCGGCGATCGTCGACGTGCCGACCGGGCAGGTGGTCACCAACGACTACGCGCAGATGACCCTGGACCTGTCCACCGAGTGGACGGCGTACCACCGCGAGGGCGCCCCGCAGCTCTACCCGGAGCACCTGCGCGCCGAGATCGACGAGGTGAACGCCGTGGTGTTCGCCGACGTCAACAACGGGGTCTACCGGTGCGGCTTCGCCGGCTCACAGGAGGCGTACGACAAGGCGTACCGGCGGCTGTTCGACCGGCTGGACTGGCTCAGCGACCGGCTGGCCGACCAGCGTTACCTGGTCGGCGACACCATCACCGAGGCCGACGTGCGGCTGTTCACCACGCTGGTCCGCTTCGATCCGGTCTACCACGGCCACTTCAAGTGCAACCGGCAGAAGCTGAGCGAGATGCCGGTGCTGTGGGCGTACGCCCGGGACCTGTTCACCACCCCCGGGTTCGGCGACACCATCGACTTCGACCACATCAAGCGGCACTACTACGAGGTGCACCGGGACATCAACCCGACCGGGGTGGTGCCGCTCGGCCCGGACCTGGTCAACTGGCTCAGCCCGCACGGGCGGGAGGCCCTGGGGGGTCGGCCGTTCGGCGACGGCACTCCCCCGCCGCCCCCGCCGCCCGGCGAGCAGGTGCCGCCGGAGCACACCCCGATCGGCTGAGCCACCACCGGAGACCACACGCGCCCCCGCCCGGCCTATGGGTGGGGGCGCGCGTTCATCCGACCACGATGCTCACGCGGTGCGCCCCGTAACTCTCCACCGTGCCGTCCGCCCTGGTCACCAGGATGACAGGCTCACCCTCATGGAGGGTGAGCCTGCGCCGCTCCTCGGGGTCGGGCATCCGTGAGTGCGCCCGATCGCCTTTACTCAGGATCACTTCGACGCGATCCTGTTCTCCCCGGACGAAGGTTCCGCGACTCTGTACGACCACGATCAGGCCCTCGCTTCGCAACTGTTGGAGCGCGCGGCGGACCGTGAGTCGGCTGAGCTGGAACTCCTGGGTGAGGCTCAGCTCGGTGGGCACTCGCTGACCAGGGGCGAACCTGCCTGAACGGATGGCCTGTCGCAGCCGGTCCGCGAGTTGTTTCCAGGTGGCGACATCTGGATCGAAGCCGCTCTCACTGCTCACATCCGCACGCTAGGTGATGTCAGGCTGCCCTACTGTTGTGCTTACGTCAATACAACACTTAGAGTGACTCAAACAGCCCACTGAGGAGACGCCATGCCCACGCACGTGACCTACGACGAGTATCTGACCGCCGTCGCGCTGACACTGCGCCGCAGGCACCGGCCAGCGTGGTCCGTCGACCGGAAACGGATCGTCTGCCGCTGCGGCAGCGAACTACCATGCAGCGGCCGGCACCGGGTGCCGATCAACCGGGGGCACTGGCCGGGTGAGGGCAGATGAGCACGCACGGCCCCATCCCACCGAACAACCTCCGATCCGGCGACCTACTCCACGTGACCCGAGCGGCAAGCGTGCAGTTCATCAACCCGATCACTTTCCGAGTCATCCGCGTGCTCGACTGGCCGACCTACGACGGCTGGGTCTGGCTGGAGGGTTACCAGCTCAACGCCAAAGGAGACGCCGTCGCGCGCCGGTCGATCTTCGTACAGCCGGCGGGGCTGGTCATCACACAGCGGCCACCGCGACAGCCCCCACGTCAGACACTGAGAGGTGCCACACATTCACGTGGGGTGTTCAAGAGTTAACACGGTGGTCAATATGAGCTGGTCGACTATGGGGGTTCGGTGCCGTGATCCACGGGTGGCATCGGGCAGCACGGTCCCTCTGTGGACTCCCCTGTCGAGAGGAACGAGCCTTGCGCAAGCTGGGTAGCACAGCCGCACGTCTGGGCGTACTCGCCGGTGTTCTCGTCGGCGCGCTCGCCACCACCACCAACGCCGCCGTCGCGGCCCCGGGCACCCCCGGCCCCGGGCGGGCCGCCCCCGCACCGCTGCTGGCCGGTGGCCCGAACGCGGCGCCGGACCGGTACATCGTCGTCCTCTCCGACAAGCCGGTCAGCAGCGACCGCACCGCCCGGGTCACCCGGACCTCCCAGTCGGCCGCCGCCGCCGAGCGGGCCGGCGGCACCGTGCTGAACCGCTACTCCCAGGTCCTCGACGGGTACGCCGCCGTCCTGCCGCCGGCCGCCCTCGCCGCCGTCCGCAACGACCCGGCCGTGCAGTACGTGGAGCGGGACACCCGCATCCACGGCGGGCTGACCAGCACCACCCCCAGCGGGGCCGGCCAGGCACCCGTCCGGACCGGGAAGTCGGCCCAGGCCGGCACCGCGCCCCGCCGGGCCGGCACGACGGCCCAGGCCGGGGGCGTGTCCATCCAGGCCGTGCAGAGCAACCCGCCCTCGTGGGGGTTGGACCGCATCGACCAGCGCAACCTCCCGCTGAGCAACAGCTTCGGCTACACCACGACCGGTTCCGGGGTGACCGCCTACGTGGTCGACTCCGGCATCCGGGCCACCCACGTCGACTTCGGCACCCGGGCCGCCGGGGTCTACGACGCGGTCGGCGACGGCAACGGCACCAACGACTGCCACGGCCACGGCACCCACGTCGCCGGCACCGTCGGCGGGACCACCTACGGGGTGGCCAAGTCGGTGACCATCCGGGCGGTCCGCGTCCTGCAGTGTGACAACTCCGGGTGGAGCACCGACCTGATCGAGGGGGTCGACTGGCTGGCCACCAACCACGCGGCCGTCTCGGTGGCGAACTTCAGCCTCCAGGGCTACGGCACCTCCGCGAACACCTCGATCGAGAACCTGATCGACCACGGCGTGTACCCGGTCTTCATCGCCAACAACTTCAACACCGACGCCTGCACCAACGGCCCCCGCTCCAGCCGGGGCATCACCGTCGCGGCCACCGACATCAACGACAACCGGGCCTCGTTCTCCAGCTACGGGACCTGCGTCGACATCTTCGCCCCGGGGGTGAACATCACCTCCGCCGGCATCGCCTCGAACACCGCCGTGGCCAGCGGCTGGTCCGGGACCTCGATGGCGGCCCCGCACGTCACCGGCTGGCTGGCCCGCTACCGGCAGACCAACCCGTCGGCCACCCTCGCCACGGCCAAGAGCGCGCTGATCAGCGCGGCCACCACCGGCAAGGTGGTCAACCCCGGGGTCGGCTCCCCGAACCGCCTGCTCTACGCCGCACCGTGATCGTGCCGGAGGGGTCCGGGACCACTCCCGGACCCCTCCGGGCCGCACCGCACCCGCGCGCCGCCGCGCCGCTCACCCCAGGGAGGAGCCGCACGGCGGCGGTTCACCCCAGGGAGAGCCGCACGGCGGCGGTGAGGACCAGCTGGGCCAGGGCCGCCGGCACCAGGACCAGCCAGCACAGCCGCTGGAGCTGGTCCTCCCGCAGCCGGGGGAACGACACCCGCAGCCAGATGATCACGAAGGAGACGGCGAAGACCTTCAGCAGGGTCCACAGCCAGCCGAGCTGCGCGTCGGCGAACGGCCCCTGCCAGCCGCCGAGGAAGAGCACGGTGGTCAGCGCGGCGATCACCACGATGCCGACGTACTCGGCGAGCAGGAAGAACGCGAACCGCAGCCCGGTGTACTCGGTCATGTAGCCGAAGACCAGCTCCGAGTCGGCGACCGGCATGTCGAACGGGGGCCGGCGGATCTCGGCCAGCCCGGCCACGAAAAACACGATCATCGCGGGGGCCTGCCAGAACAGCCACCACGGCTGCCACGCCTCGACGATCCCGCCGAGGCTCAGCGTCCCGGCCGCCATCGCCACCGAGGCGGCGGCCAGCACCAGCGGCAGCTCGTAGCCGAGCAGCTGGGCCGCCCCGCGCAACCCGCCGAGCAGGCTGTACTTGTTGGCCGAGGCCCACGCCGACATCAGCACCGCCACCACGCCGACGCCGACCACCGCCAGCACGAAGAACAGGCCGATGTCCAACGGCTGCCCGACCAGGTCGCCCGGGCCGAGCGGGATCACCAGCAGCACCAGCAGGTAGGGCACCAGGGCCACCACCGGGGCCAGCCGGAAAACCGCCCGGTCCGCCTCGCGCGGGGTGATGTCCTCCTTCTGGACGAACTTGATCCCGTCGGCGACGAGCTGCGCCCAGCCGTGGAAGCCCCCGGCGTACATCGGACCGAGCCGGCCCTGCATGTGCGCCATCACCTTGTGCTCGGCCTGGCCGACGATCAGCGGCAGGGTGAGGAACGCGACCAGCACCCCGCCGATCCGGATCACCAGCTCCAACCAGGTCGGCATCAGGCCGTACCCCCCTCGTCGCCCTGGTCGCTCCGCGCCGGGCCGTCGCCGGCCGCGCCGGAGCGGGGGGTACGCGGCGGACGGGCCCCCGCGGCGGGCCGGGCCGGCCGCTCCCGGGGCGCGCGGGCCGGACCGCCGCGCGGCCCGTCACCCACGGTCACCGGCCCGGCCGGGGCCGGCACCGTGCCCCACTCGCCTGGTGCGGGCACCCCGGGCGGGCGGACCGCCCGGCGACCCCCACCGGCCTCCGACTCGCCCGGTTCCTTCGCCCCCGGCCACGGTTTCGCCACCCGGGAGGCGAGCACGAACTCCTTACGCAACGGGTGACCCTCGAACTCCGGCGGAAGCAGCAGCGGGGTCAACCCCCGGTGGCCGGCGAAGTCCACACCGAACATCTCGTGGGTCTCCCGCTCGTGCCAGGCCGCCCCGGGGAAGACGTCGACCACCGACGCCACCGTCGGGGTCTCCCTGGGCACCCGGGTCCGCAGCAGCACCCCGTGCCGGTGCCGGGTGGACCAGAGGTGGACCACGATGTCGAAGCCGCCGGCCAGCTCGTCGACCGCGGAGAGCCAGTCGAAGAAGTCACAGGCCAGCTCGGCGTCGTCGCGGACCGCGCGGAGTGTGTCCGCCCAGGCCGGCGGGGGTACGTCGACGGTGCCCCGGGCATGGGCCTGCCCACCGGACACCGACGCGGTCGCCTCGACCGGCGCGAGCAGCGCGACCACCCGCCGACCGACCTCTTCCGGAGTCATGCGGTCGATCCTATGGCCGCCGCCCCGGCCCCGGGTGCGCCCGTCCGGTCGTCCGCGCCCGACGGGTGCCTGGATGAGGTGAGCGGGCCGACGCCCGCCGCAGTACCGGACCCGTGCCGCCCGCCGTGTCGAGGCGGGGAGGGCGGGCATCTGCCGCTTTGCCGGGCGGGACGGGGCGGGGCGGGGAAGGATGGGGTCGTGCGCGCTGTGACGGTGACTCCCGGGGTCCGCGACTCGCTGCGGTTGGTGCAGGACTGGCCGGAACCGGCGGCCGAGGAGGGCGCCATCCTGGTCGAGGCGCTCGCCGTCGGCATCTGCGGCACCGACCAGGAGATCATCTCCGGGCACTACGGCGAGGCTCCGCCCGGCCAGCGGGAGCTGGTGCTCGGCCACGAGTCGCTCGGCCGGGTGCTGGAGGACCCCTCCGGCACCCTGCAACCCGGCGACCTGGTGGCCGGGGTCGTCCGGCACCCCGACCCGGTGCCCTGCCCGAACTGCGCGGTCGACGAGTGGGACATGTGCCGCAACGGCCGGTACACCGAGCACGGGATCAAGGGGCTGCCCGGCTTCGCCCGGGACCGGTGGCGGGTGCAACCCAAGTTCGCCGTCGGGCTCGACCCGGTCCTCGCCCCGGTCGGCATGCTGCTGGAACCGGCCAGCGTGGTGGCGAAGGCGTGGGACCACATCTCCCGGATCGGCACCCGGGCCGAGTGGAAACCGCAGACCGTGCTGGTCACCGGCGCCGGGCCGATCGGGCTGCTGGCGGCGCTGCTGGCCGTCCAGCGGGGGTTGTCGGTGCACGTGCTGGACCGCAACACCACCGGGCCGAAGCCGGACCTGGTCCGGGCGCTCGGCGCGACGTACCACCCGGTGCCGGTGGACGAGCTGGACGTCGAGCCGGACGTGGTGGTCGAGTGCACCGGAGCGCCCACCGTGGTGCTGGACGCCATGTGCAAGGTCGGCCCGACCGGGATCGTCTGCCTCACCGGGGTGTCCAGCGGGGGCCGGACCATCGACTTCGACGCCGGGGCGCTCAACCGGGCGCTGGTGCTGGAGAACAACGTGGTCTTCGGCTCGGTCAACGCCAACCGGCGGCACTGGGAGATGGCCGCCCAGGCCCTCGCCCGGGCCGACCAGTCCTGGCTGAACTCGCTGGTCACCCGCCGGGTGCCGGTGTCGGCGTACGACCAGGCGTACGCCCACACCGACGACGACATCAAGGTGGTGCTGGAGTTCGACCGGTGAACGTCGACCGGCCGGCTCAGATGCCGGGCAGCCGGCCGTTGCGGAACAGGTCGACGAAGAGCTGGTGATCGGTGCGGGCCTGCACGCCGTACCGGTGGGCGAACTCGACCAGGTGCCCGACGAAGCCGTCGGTGTCGTCGCCGACCGCCGCGACGATCGCCTCCTCGGTGGAGTAGTCCACCAGGTCGTGGCTGGACTCGTCGTCGGCCACCGAGTGCATCCGGGCCACCGCCCGCCCCAGGTCGGCGAGCACCCCGGCCAGTTCCTCCGGCTCGTTGACGTCCGACCAGTCCAGGTCGGCGGCGTACGGGGAGACCTCGGCGACGAGCTGACCGGCCCCGTCCAGCTCGGTGAAGCCCAGCCACGGGTCGGCGTGCGCCTGCAACGCCCGCTGCGACTCGGCCGTCCGGTGCCCCTGGTGCCGGAAGTAGCCCCGCACCCGCTCGTCGTCGATGTGCCGGGCCACCGCCGGCACCTGCGCCTGCTTCATGTAGATGACCACGTCGTTCTCCAGGGCCTCGGTGTGCCCCTCCAGCAGCAGGTTGTACGACGGCAGCCCGGCCGAGCCGATGCCCACCCCCTTGCGCAGCACCACGTCCTTGATCTGGGTGGCGACCGGACGCAGCCGGGCCGTCGCCTCGGGCAGCGTGTCCAGGTACCCGGTGAACGCGGCGCAGACCCGCTCCCGGGTCTCCCCGTCGATCTCGTACACCCCGTCGCCGAGGGCGAACCGCCGCTCGTAGTTGTCGACGGTGGTCTGCGCGGCCAGCAGGTCGACCCGGGTGTTCAGCCGGGCCTGCTGGAGCACCCGGCGCAGCACCCCGTCGGCGTTGTCCAGGGTGATCGAGCCGATCGCGTCGTCCCCACCGGCGGCGATGGCCCGCAGCTCGGTCAGGTAGGACCGGGCGAACCCGGTGACCAGCTCGCCGATCGCCCGGTCCGACAGTGCCTTGGCGTAGCCGAGCAGCGCCACGCTGGCGGCCAGCCGCTTGAGGTCCCAGGAGAACGGCCCGACGTACGCCTCGTCGAAGTCGTTGACGTTGAACACCAGGTGCCCGGAGCCGTTCATGTAGGTGCCGAAGTTCTCCGCGTGCAGGTCGCCGTGGATCCACACCCGGCTGGTCCGCTCGTCGAGGAACGCGTCGTCGGCGAACCCGCCGCGCTGGTCGGCGTAGAACAGGGCGGCGCTGCCCCGGTAGAAGGCGAACGGCGAGGCGGCCATCTTGCGGAACTTGCGGCGGAACGCCGCCGGGTCGAGCGCCATCGACGCGCCGAACTCCCCGGTCAGCACGTCGACGATGAAGGTGGACCGCCGGTCCACAGAGTCGGTCATGAAGCGCACGCTAATCCCCGCCCGCCAGCGGGGCGCTCGGCCGGCCGGGTGGCCCGGTACGGCGTTCAGCCGGCCGGGTGGCCCGGTACGGCGGGACGGACCCACCCGGCCACCCGGCCGGCCGACGGTCAACGCAGGCTGTCGCCCGGCCGGCCGACGGTCAACGCAGGCTGTCGGCCGGCCGCGTCTGGGACGCCACCAGTGGCGCGCGGGCGCAGGTACGGGTCATGTCGGCCGTGACGGTGGTGGTCGCCCCGGCCCGTACCGCGACCGGAATCGGGTTACGGCCCGGGGCGCCGTACCAGCAGCTCCGTTCGGTGTCCGCGTACTCGACGTAGACGTCCTGGGTGCGGTGGCCGGGGAGGCTGAAGGTGCCGTCCCGGGCGACATAGGCGTACGACGGGCTGGCGATGTCCCCCGTCCGCGCGTGGTACGTCCAGACGTAGCCCGCGTCCACCGGGCCGGCGCCCTCGGTCACCCGCCCGGCCAGCACGCCACCGGCGGCCAGCGTGGCGTCCATCGTCGCGGTGCCTCCCGCCGTGACCGGGGTGAGCGTGGCGGAGAACCGGTCCGCGACGTCACCGGACCACTGCCAGGCGTACCCGGTGTTGGCCAGCGGGGTGAACTCCACCGGCCAGCGGTACGGCCCCAGGTCGGTGATCGTGTACCGGCCCTGCGCGTTGGTGCAGTTCGCGCCGAAGACCGACCCCTGACCGGGGTGGAAGGCGAACGGGTAGGTGCAGATCCCGGGGACCGCCGCGCCGGCCGGGTTGCGGACCGTGCCGGTGATCGTGCCCGGCGGGTCCATCCGGATCGTCGGAATGGTGATCGTCTGCCCCGGCTTCAGGGTGACGGTCAGCGCCTCCCGCTGGTCCCCGCTCCCCCCGTCGGCGGTGACCCACTGGCTCCCGTACCGCTTGGTGGGCGGCACCCACGGGTGGACCGCCTGGTAGGCGTAGAGCTGGAAGGTCTCCGCGGTGGAGAACGGGCCGATCGCCAGCCGGCCGTCGTCCCCGGCGCAGGTGCTGCCCATCCGGGCGGACTGGCCGCCGCCCCTCGGCCGGACCGTCCGGACGCAGATGTCCTCGGCCGGCTCGCCGGTCGCCGCGTCCAGCACGGACGTGGTGACCGCCGCACCGGGACGCAGCTGGAACGCGACCCGGGTGAGCTGCCCCCGGGTGATCTCGTAGTAGTCCGGCGTCTCGTCGAGGCTGAAGTACGACGCCCCGCCGGTGACGGAGAGCTTCCAGGTGCCGGGCCGGACCCGGGGCACCCGGACCACCCCGTCGACGCCACAGGCGTCCGCGTCGTTGCCACCGGTCGACAGCACGCTCAGGCAGGGCCGGGGCACCGGCAGGCCGGTCACCGCGTCGGTGACCCGCGCCTCGACCGAGCCCATCGGCAGGAAGCTCTCGTCCACCACCAGCGCGTCCCCGTCGGCCAGGGTGAACACCGTCCCCTCCTCCTGGCTCTCCTTCCCCGGCACCCACTGGAAGCCGCGCACGTTGTCCGACACCGAGATCCGGTAGCGGCCGGGCGGCAGGTCGCGCAGGGCGTACCGGCCCGCGCCCAGGTCCCAGGTGTAGGCGATGGCCTCGTAGAAGAAGTCCACCCCGTGGACCGTGACGGTGGCGTCGGTGGCCACGCCGTTCTCGTCGGTGATCATGCCGCTGATGCCGGCCGAGCCGCGACCGAGGGTGAAGTTCTGCTCGATCAGCCCGTCCGGGGGGAAGTAGACCGAGTCCGCGTTCAGATGGTCCGGGGCGTGGTACCACCACTCGGTGCGCAGGCCGGCGGCGTGCATCCGTACCTTGTAGGTCGCGGTGCCGTCCGGGCGGGGGAGGGTGTACCGGCCGTCGGCGTCCGTGCAGTGCTCGGCGACGACGTCGGTGGGTGAGGTGTGTACGGCGAAGCAGGCGTTCGGGACGGGCACGCCGTCGGGATCGCTGACCACCCCGGTGTACCCGGCGGTGGCGGCGGCGGCCGGAGCCGCGAGGAGTGTGGCGGTGGCGAGCGCCGCAAGGAGAGCGGCCCCCGTGGCTCGCATCGATATCATGCCCCGCAAGATAGCGACGACCGCCGACATTGAAGATCATCCTGTCGGTTCGTCCGCGCCACCGGTCGGCCGCGATCCGTGGCCATCGCCGGACCGCCGCCCGGACCCCGGTGGCGGCCGGGGACCGGTGAACCACGGGCGGGTCGGTGACCGGGCGGACTGTCGAAGGACCGGTCACCGGACACGTGGCCGGCCGGCCGGGGGGACCGGTGACCTGGCGCGCGGTCAGCCGGCCGGGGGACGGACCGGAGGTGCGGTGAGCGACTCGACCGGGCGCGACGGGCCGCCGTCGGCGGGCGCGACGTCGGCGGGCGGGGCCAGCGGGTCGGTGCGGTCGACGCCGCCGATGCCGGACTGCTCGGCGGCGATCCGCTCCTGGAGACGGAGGATGCCGTGCAGCAGCGCCTCCGGCCGGGGCGGGCAGCCGGGCACGTAGACGTCGACCGGGATGAGCTGGTCGACCCCCTTGGTCACCGAGTACGAGTCCCAGTACGGGCCGCCGCAGTTGGCACAGGCACCGAAGGAGATCACGTACTTCGGCTCGGGCATCTGGTCGTACAGCCGCTTGATCGCCGGGGCCATCTTGTCGGTCACCGTGCCGGAGACCACCATCAGGTCGGCCTGCCGGGGGCCGTGGGCGAACGGGATCACGCCGAGCCGGATGAAGTCGTGCCGGCCCATGCTGGTGGCGATGAACTCGATCGCACAGCAGGCCAGGCCGAAGTTGAACACCCAGAGCGAGTAACGACGGCCCCAGTTGAGGACGAACCGGATCGGCTCGCCGAGCACTCCCGGCACCTGCACGGCCGCCTCCCGTCCCGTCCGACCACACCGACTCTCCCCCGGTGCACAGTCAACCACAGCCGCCCGACGTAGCCCCCTGCGCCGGCCGGGGGCTACTCCGGCGTCCCGGCTGGCCCCCCTCGCCCGCGCCCCGGTGACCAAGGGGTTTACGTCACCTCCACACCGAACGTCGACCCCGACCTCTGGATGACCGAGCTGCACCGGGGCTAGGTGGGCGGGGTGGGTGGGTCACCAGGTGGGGCGTTGCAGCAGACCGACGAACTCCACCAGCAGGCGCTCCCGCAGTGCGGCGGGGGCGGCGTCGAGCAGGGTGTTCACCATCGCCAGCCGGTCCGGCGTCGTCCCGGCGGACCCGCCCAGCCCCAGCCCGGCGGCGAGCCCCGCGATCAGCTCCGGGGTGAGCGCCTCCGGGGTGAGCGACCCGGCCAGGGCGACCAGCTCGGCCGGCAGCTCGACCGGCCCGGCCCGGCGGGCGGCGGCCACCGCGGCGGCCAGGTCCCCGCCGAACTCCGCCACCCGGGGTGCCACCGAGGCGGTAACCGTGAGGTGGACGCTGGCGGGCAGGTCGGCGTACCGGAGCTGGGGCTGGGTGTGCCAGCCCCGGGCGGTCAGCTCGTCGACCAGCACGAAGAGGTCGAGCGCCGGATCGGTGCTGGTGAAGCAGACCACGGTGGCCTCCGGCTCGGCCATCAGCCGCAACCCGTCGACCCCACGGACGGCCGCGGCCAGAGTGTCGACCGCGTCCCGGGTGGCGGCGGCGAGCCGCAGGTATCCGTCGTCGCCGAGGTGCCGCAGGGTGGCGTACGCGGCGGCGATCGGGCCGCCCGAGCGGGTCGAGGCGAGCACCGGGTTGACCATCGTGTAGCCGGGCCAGTCGGCGTACGCGAAGAACTGCGGGGCGCGCAGCGTCGCGTCCCGGTGCAGCAGCACCGACACGCCCTTCGGGGCGTACGCGTACTTGTGCAGGTCGACGGAGATCGAGGTGACCCCGGCGACGGTGAAGTCGAACGGCGGCACCGGCACGCCGAGGCGGCGCAGGTAGGGCAGGGTCCAGCCACCGAAGCAGGCGTCCACGTGGCAGCGCACCCCGGCCGCCGCCGCGACCTCGGCGATCCCGGCCACCGGGTCGACCACCCCGTGCGCGTAGGACGGGGCGGAACAGGCCACCAGCACCGTCTCCGGACGGATCGCGGCGGCCATGTCGGCCACCGACGGGCGCAGGGTCACCGGGTCGACCGCGACCGTGTCGAGGGCGACCCGGAGCAGGTGGGCGGCCTTGGCGAAGGCGGCGTGCCCGCTGGCCGGCACCACGATCCGGGGTGCGGTCAGCTCCGGGCGGGCGTCCCGGGCCGCCTTGACGGCCAGGATCAGCGACTCGGTCCCGCCGCTGGTGACGCTGCCCACCACGTCCGGTGCGGGGCTGCCCGGTCCACCCCCGAGCAGCCCACCGGCCGCCCCGACCAGCCAGTTCTCCATCGCCAGCAGGGACGGAAAGGCAGTCGGATCCAGCCCGTTCACATGCGCGCTCTCCGCGTAGGCCGCCACCGCCAACGCATCAAGCCCGTCGACACCCGGGTCATACACATAGGCGAACAGCCGCCCCCCGTGCACCGGCCGATCCCCCGCCCGCAGCTGCCGAATCCCCTCCAGCACCCGCTCCGCGGGCACTCCGTTCTCGTCGATCATGGACTCGTGGTGGCCTTTCCGTGAACTTTCGCGGCTTTCGTTCCCGCCACAACTCCATGATCGACGGGGTGAGTGGGGGGTGGGGGTGGGTGGTAGGGGTGGGGGCGGAGGAGGAGGGTGGCGGGGGCGATGAGGAGGGCGGGGACGACGGTGAAGCCGAGGAGGACGCCCAGGCGGGCGGTGGGGGTCTGGGGGGCGGCCGTGCCGGTGGCCGAGGAGACGTAGCCGGACAGGGCCAGGACCAGGCCGTAGATGCCAGGGCCGAGGGCCAGACCGAAGGTCTCCCCGGCGGTCCACAGGCCGGTGAACACCCCGGCCTGCCGGCGGCCGGTACGCGCCGTGGAGGCGGCCACGCAGTCGGGGAGCAGGGCGAGCGCGAAGACCTGCTGCCCGGCGTACCCGACCCCGAGGAGCGCGACCACCGCGTAGACGACGGCGGCGGGCAGCACCGGCGCGGCCACCAGCGCCGCCGCACCGGCGGCCAACAGCAGCGAGGCGGCGACCAGCGCGGCCTTCTTACCCCGTCGCGCGCCGAGCCGGGTCCACAGCGGCATCACCAGCAGTGCCGGCCCGACGAAGCAGGCGAACAGCACGGTCGGGCCGGTGGTCGGATCCCGCAGGACCTGGGCGGCGAAGTAGCTGACCCCGGCCAGGATGGTCGCCACCCCGGCGGACTGGACGACGAAGCAGACCAGCAGCGCCCGGAACGGCCGGTCGGCGGCGACCACGGCGAGCTGGGCACGCAGCGTCGGCTCGGTCGCGGTCACCGCGCCGGGTGCCACCGACCGGGTGCCGAGGAACGCGCCGAGCGCGCCGAGCGCGATCAGCGCGGCGACGAACACCCCCATCCAGCGGTGCCCGGCCAGCCCCTCGCCGCCCGCCGTCACCACCATCGGGGCCACCGCGCCGGAGATCAGGATGGCCAGCGCCAGCACCGCGACCCGCCAGCTCATCAGCCGGGTACGCTCCGCCGCGTCGTCGGTCAGCTCGGCCGGCATCGCCACGTACGGGACCTGGAAGAAGGCGAACGCGGTGGCGGTGGCGAGGAAGGCCACGGCCACGTACGCCCCGGCGGCCGGCCCGACGCCGAACGGGGCGGCGAAGATCGCGGCGAAGAGCACCGCCAGGGCGAGCCCGGCACCGAGCAGCCACGGCCGGCGCGGACCCAGCCGGGAGCGGGTCCGGTCGGAGATCCGCCCGGCCACCGGGTTGACCAGCACGTCCCACGCCTTCGGCAGCAGCACCAGCAGGGCGGCCAGCCCGGCGGCCACCCCGAGGGTGTCGGTCAGGTACGGCAGCAGCAGCAACCCGGGCACGGTGCCGAACGCCCCGGTCGCCAGCGAGCCGAGCGCGTAACCGGCGTGCACCCGGCGCGGCAGGGCGGCACCGGACGGCGGCGGACCGGACGGCGGCGGACCGCCGGGAGACGCCGGACCCGCCGGCGGCGGACCGTCGGGGGACGCCATGCCGGCCGGCTCGGGCACGCCGACGGCAGCCGGGGGCGGACCGGCGGGAGGTGAGCCGGGCTCGGCCGGCGGCGCGTCCATGCGGCCGAATGTTACTCACGTTCCCGCCTGGTCACCGCCCCTCACCCGGCCACCATTTGGCGGCATCCAGATCCACCCCGGCACCCCGCAGCGGGCAGCCCTCGGCCCGCAGCAGCGCCCGCGCCCGCACCTCGTGGCCGGGTGGCAACCGGCCCGCCGCGTTGACCACCCGGTACCAGGGCACCGCGGCCCCGTGCCGGGCCATGATCGAGCCGACCAGCCGGGCCGAGGCCCGGCCGGAGCGCTCGGCGAGCGCGTCGGCGATCGCCCCGTAGGACATCACCCGACCCGGCGGAATCCGCTCGACCAGCGCGAGCACCGCCTCCACGTACTCCTCAGGCGTCACGACCGGCCAGGATATGGGAACGCGCCGGGGTCCGTCGGGACCGACCGCGCAGAATGGGCGGGTGCGTGAAGCAGTCACCAGTGCCCGGCGGATCGTCGTCAAGATCGGCTCGTCCTCGCTGACCACCGCGACCGGCGGCCTGGACGAAGCCCGGGTGGCCACCCTGGTGGACGCCCTCGCCGCACTCGTCGCCGCCGGCCGCGAGGTGGTGCTGGTCTCCTCCGGGGCGATCGCCGCCGGGCTCGCCCCGCTCGGGCTCCCCCGCCGCCCGCGTGACCTGGCCACCCAGCAGGCCGCCGCCAGCGTCGGCCAGGGCCTGCTGATCGGCCGGTACGCGGCCGGCTTCGCCCGGCACCGGCTCACCGTCGGCCAGGTCCTGCTCACCGTCGACGACGTGACCCGGCGGACGCACTACCGCAACGCGTACCGGACCCTGCGCAAGCTGCTCGACCTGCGGGCGGTGCCGATCGTCAACGAGAACGACACGGTCGCCACCGAGGAGATCCGGTTCGGCGACAACGACCGGCTGGCCGCCCTGGTCGCCGCCCTCGTCGACGCCGACCTGCTGGTCCTGCTCTCCGACGTCGACGCGCTCTGGACCGGCAACCCGACCCGCCCCGGCAGCACCCGGATCACCGAGGTACGCGGCGAGGCCGACCTGGCCGGCGTCGACATCCGCGGCGCGGGTCGGGCCGGGGTCGGCACCGGCGGCATGGTCACCAAGGTGGAGGCCGCCCGGATCGCCACCGGCTTCGGCATCCCGGTGGTGCTCACCGCCGCCCCGCTGGCCGGGGACGCGCTGGCCGGCGTACCGGTGGGCACGTTCTTCCACCCGGCCCGGCGACGCCCGGCGGCCCGGCTGTTCTGGCTGGCGCACGCCACCGCACCCCGGGGCCGGCTGCACCTCGACCCGGGCGCGGTGCAGGCCGTGGTGGGTCGGCGCAAGTCGCTGCTGCCGGCCGGGATCACCGCCGTGGACGGCACCTTCACCGCCGGGGATCCGGTGGACCTGGTCGACACCGACGGCGCGTCGGTGGCCCGGGGACTGGTCAACTACGACGCGGTGGAACTGCCCGGCCTGCTCGGCCGGTCCACCGGGGAACTCGCCGCGGCGCTCGGCCCGGCGTACGAGCGTGAGGTCGTCCACCGCGACGACCTGGTACTGCTGTGACATCAGGCGCCCGGGGCACGGGCGCTTCCGGACCCCCAAGGAGTACGCAATGAGCGTCGTCGAGCAGGCCCGGCGGGCCCGGGACGCGGCAGAGGCCCTCGCGGTCGCCACCCGTACCGTCAAGGATGGCGCGCTGGGCGCGATGGCCGACGCGCTGGTGGCGCGTACGCCGGAGATCCTCACCGCGAACGAGGCGGACCTGGCGGCCGGGCGGGAGGCCGGGCTGAGCGCGGCCGTGCTGGACCGGCTCGCCCTCGACGCGGGCCGGGTGGCCGGCATCGCCGACGCGCTGCGCGAGATGGCGGCGCTGCCCGATCCGGTGGGCGAGGTGGTCCGGGGCTCGACCCTGCCCAACGGGCTGGAGCTGCGGCAGGTCCGGGTGCCGTTCGGGGTGGTCGGGATCATCTACGAGGCCCGGCCCAACGTGACCGTGGACGCCGCCGGCATCTGCCTGAAGTCCGGCAACGCGGCCCTGCTGCGTGGCTCGTCGTCGGCCGCGCACTCCAACGCGGCGCTGGTGACGGTGCTGCGCGAGGCGGTGGCCGGGGCCGGTCTGCCCGCCGACGCGGTGCAACTGCTCGACGCCGGCTCCCGGGACTCGGTCAAGGAGCTGATGCGGGCCCGGGGCCTGGTCGACGTGCTGATCCCGCGCGGCGGCGCATCGCTGATCCGGACGGTGGTCGAGGAGTCGACGGTGCCGGTGATCGAGACCGGGGTGGGCAACTGCCACGTCTACGTGGACGCCGCCGCCGACCAGGCCAAGGCGGTGGCGATCGTGCTGAACGCCAAGACCCAGCGCCTCTCCACCTGCAACACCGCCGAGTCGCTGCTGGTGCACGCCGACGTCGCCGACACCTTCCTGCCGGTCGTGCTGGCCGCGTTCGCCGAGGCCGGGGTGACCGTGCACGGCTCCCCCGAGGTCGCCGCCCACTCCCCCGCCGTGGTGCCGGCCACCGACGAGGACTTCGCCACCGAGTACCTCTCGGCCGACATCTCCGTCGCCGTGGTCGACTCGCTCGACGCGGCGGTGGCGCACATCCGTCGCTACGGCACCGGCCACACCGAGGCGATCGTCACCGACTCGCAGGCCGCCGCCCGGGAGTTCGTGGCCCGGGTGGACGCGGCGGCGGTGATGGTGAACGCCTCGACCCGGTTCACCGACGGCGGCGAGTTCGGCTTCGGCGCGGAGATCGGCATCTCCACCCAGAAGCTGCACGCCCGGGGGCCGATGGGGCTGCCCGAGCTGACCTCCACCAAGTACGTGGTGACCGGCGACGGCCACCTGCGCTGAGCCGCGCGCCCCCGGGGTCACCAGGTGCCGGGCTCCTCGTCGGTGGCCGGCGGAGCCGCGCGGTGCCGCCGGACGACCGGTGACCCCGGCGGGGCGACCGGTGACCCCGGCGGGAGGAACGACCCGACCGGGCGGCAGGCGCGGATCGCGGTGAGCGTGGTGTGCACGTCGAACTGGTGGCCGTCGTCGCTGTCCCAGCCACCGTCGCTGCGCTGGGTCTCGGCGAGGCGCTTGCGGGCCGACACCAGCACCCACTGCTCCTCGCCCACCTCGACCCGGCGCAGCGTGGCGGCCAGCGCGGCCACGTCGGCCGGGGAGAGCCCCGGTATCCGCTCGGCCAGCACCGTCTGGATCCGGGCCGACTCGTAGTAGAGCTGCTGGCGGTGCAGCACCGCCGCGCTGAGCCAGCCGGCGGCCAGGAAGGACGGCCAGGTGCCGTCCGGGGCCAGCCGCCCGGCCAGGGCCTGCGCCGCCGCCTGCACCACCCCGGCGTACGCCCCGCCGACGCGTTCGTCCAGCGGGCCGGCGGCACGGGCGTCCCGACCGGCCACGCTGAGCCAGAACGCGGCGTTGGCGGTCAGGTACAGCCGGGCCTCCGGGTCGCCCGGGGTGGCCCACTCGGGGGCGCTGCCGGCCAGCCTCGGGTCCTCGTCCCAGCCACCGTCGGGCAGTTGCCGGGCGGCCAGCCAGTCCAGCGCGTGCCGGGCCGCCGGCCGACCGAGCGCGCCGAGATCGTCCAGCTCGCCGAGGCGGAAGCAGGTGGCGTCCACGGACGGGACGTCGCCACCGAGGAGGGCGGGCCAGCCGCCGTCGGCGGTCTGCCCCACCTCGGCGGCGTCGAGCAGTTCATCGGGTACGGACGCGCCGGTGCGCAGCCGGGACAGCCGGGCCCGGTCCACCGCGTCACCGTGCGCCACGACGAAACCGATCGCGGCATCCAAGTCGACCACGGCGCAGACGCTACCGGCGCGAAGGCGATCCCGCCTCGGGGAATCGGTCGGGGCCGGGGGCGGTTCGTCGCCGCCCCCGGCCCCGGCCCGTCGTCGCCCCGGCCCGCGGTCGCCGGTCAGTACGCGGGCAGCGAGGGATCGATCTGCTTGATCCAGGACAACACCCCGCCCTGGACGTGCACCGCGTCGCGGAACCCGGCCGCCTTCAGCGCGGCGAGCGCCTCGGCCGAGCGGACCCCGGACTTGCAGTGCAGGACGACCTGCCGGTCCTGTGGGAACTTCGCCAGCGCCTCGCCGGAGAGGATCTCGCCCTTGGGGATCAGGGTGGAGCCGGGGATCCGGACGATCTCGTACTCGGCGGGCTCCCGGACGTCGACCAGGAAGATGTCCTTGCCGGCGTCCTGCCACTCCTTCAGCTCGCCGGCGGTGATGGTCGAGTCGACGACCGCCTCCTGGGCCTCCTCGGAGACCGCGCCGCAGAAGTCCTCGTAGTCCTCCAGCAGGTCGGTGACCGTGGGGTTCTCCCCGCAGAGCACGCAGTTCGGATCCTTGCGGACCTTGATCTTCCGGTATTCCATCTCCAGCGCGTCGTAGACCATCAGCCGGCCGACCAGCGGCTCGCCGATCCCGGCCAGCAGCTTGATCGCCTCGTTGACCTGGATCGAGCCGATCGACGCGCAGAGCACGCCGAGCACGCCGCCCTCGGCGCAGGACGGCACCATGCCCGGCGGCGGGGGCTCCGGGTAGAGGCAGCGGTAGCAGGGGCCGTGTTCGGCCCAGAAGACCGACGCCTGACCGTCGAACCGGTAGATCGACCCCCAGACGTACGGCTTGCCGAGCAGCACCGCCGCGTCGTTGACCATGTAGCGGGTGGCGAAGTTGTCGGTGCCGTCGACGATCAGGTCGTACCCGGAGAAGATGTCCCGGACGTTGTCCCGGTCCAGCGCGGTGTTGTGGATCTCCACGTTGACCAGCGGGTTGATCTCGCGGATCGAGGCGGCGGCGGACTCGGCCTTGGACCGACCGATGTCGGAGACGCCGTGGATGATCTGGCGCTGGAGGTTGGACTCGTCGACGGTGTCGAAGTCGATGATGCCGAGGGTTCCGACGCCCGCCGCGGCCAGGTACATCAGGGCCGGCGAGCCGAGACCGCCGGCACCGACGCAGAGCACCCGGGCGTTCTTCAGCCGCTTCTGCCCCTGCACCCCGACGTCGGGGATGATCAGGTGGCGGGAGTAGCGGCGGATCTCGTCAACGGTCAGCTCGGCGGCGGGTTCGACGAGCGGGGGCAACGACACGGTGGACTCCCCGGGATCGGCTGGTGGCGAACCGGGCCATTGTCGCTCGCCGGGAGGCCCCTCGGCCATGAGCAGGGACACCCCGTCCGACATGCGGGAGCGGGAATATCTCAGCTACCGGGGACGAGGTCGCCGGAGTAGCGGGAGCCGTCCACGTACGGCCAGGCGTTCGCCACGCAGCCGTCCAGCCCGTAGGTCTGCTGCTGCATCACCGGGGCCGGCTCGCCGGGGCCGGGACAGGCCTGGTGCTCCTCGCCCAGTTCGTGGCCGACCTCGTGGTTGACCACGTACGTCCGGTAGACCGCCAGCGAAGCCCCGTAGTCCGGCACCGCCTCCATCCAGCGGGCCAGGTTGATGACCACCCGGCCGGGCAACCGGCAGGAGGTGTAGCCCTCGGTGTCCAGCCCGCCCTCGGCACACATCCGCTCCGAGGTGGCCGGGGTGGCGAGGTAGACGGTGAAGTCGGCGGCGGCGACCTCCGGCACCCGTTGGAAGCGCAGTTCACCGGAGCGGATCCAGCTGTTCGGGTCGCCCAGGGTGTCGTCCACGGCGGCGGCGAACTCGGCCACGTCCTGGCCGCTGCCCTGCTCCACCTCGACCCGGTAGCGGTACAGCGGGCCGTCGAAGCCGGCCACCTCGGAGCGGCCCCCGGCGGCGGTGAACCGGCCGGGACCGCTGCGCGGATAGCGGTCGGCGGTCGGTTCCGTCGCCACCCGGCCGGCCAGCCGGCCACCGCCCGCCCCGTCGGCCAGCCGCCCGGCGACCCGCGCCGGATCCTCCGACCGGTCGTCCGGCTGGAGTGTGAGGAGCCCGCCCACGCCGAGGCCGAGCACGACCAGGCCGAGCAGGACGGTCCGGCGACGACGCCGCAACCGCCGCCGACGGTACGGGTTCCCGTGCCGGGCGACGGCACGGCGCGGCCCGCCGTGCCGCGATCCGGCCTCCGGGTCGGTGTGCCGCGATCCGGCCTCCGGGTCGGTGTGCCGCGATCCGGCCTCCGGGTCGGTGTGCCGCGATCCGGCCTCCGGGTCGGCCCGCGACCCGACCTGCCACGGTCCGGCCTCCCGGGCGGCACACGGGTCGCCGTGCCACGGGTCGGGCCGGCCGGTGGCCGGTACCTCCGGGTGGCCGGCGGAGTCGGTCGGGGTGTTCACCCGACCAGCATGGCAGACTAATCGGGCATATGCCTGCTATTGCCGCATATTACGAGAAGATGTTTCACGTTGGCGGTAACCGTCCCGCCCGTCGGAAGCGGCACCGGGCACCCGAAGCGCCGTCCGGGGGACGGACCACCACGCGGCACCCCCCGCACCGCGACGGACTCAGCGGGCCGGACCGGCGTACCGTCTGCCGTCCAGGTAGGGCCACGGGTTCGCCGTGCAGCCCCGCAGGAACAGCGACTGCTGCTGCATCACCGGCGCCGGCCGACCCGGCCCCGGGCAGTCCTCGTGACGATGCCCCAACTGGTGCCCCACCTCGTGGTTCACCACGTACGTCCGGTACCGCTCCAACGGCACCCCGGCCCGGACGAAGTGCGGCACCGACAACCGCCAGCGGTCCAGGTTGATGATCACCTTCCCGGGCGCGCGGCACGACGTGTACGGCACACCACCGACCCGGATGTCCACACCCCCGGCCCGGCACAGTCGGGCCGCCGTGTTCCGGGTCACCAACTGGACGGTGAAGTCGTACGGCGCGTTCCCCGGCACCCGCCGCAGCCGCAACCCGCCGCCGTCCACCCAACTGCCCGGCCCGGCCAACGCCGCCTGCACCTGGTCGGAGAAGTCCCGGACGTCCTCGCCGGAACCGTTCTCCACCGCCACCCGGTACCGCTGCACCCCGCCGGACCGGCCCAGCGTCACCCCGGCCCGGTCGTCGTACCGCAGGGTGCCCCGGCCGGTCGTCGGCACCGGCCCGGACACCGCCAACGCCGGCACCGTCGTCGACGGGACAGCACCACCGGCCACCTGGGCCGCCGACGTACCGACCGGCGTCGACGCACCGGACGCACCGACCGGTCCGGAGCCGACGCCCGGCCCGGCGACGGCCAGGTCACCCGGGCCACCGGCCACCCCGGAGGCGTAGCCGGTGCCGGCGGACCCGACGCCACCGGTGGGGCCGCCTGACGGGACCACCGGCCGGGCGACCAGCCGGCCGGCGTCCGGCCGGGCACCGGCGGTGACCGCCAGCCCGCCGGAGACCAGCAGCAACACGGCCGTCAACGCCGCCGGCCGCCACCGGCCGGTGGCGGGGAGAACGAACCGGGAGACGGCGGACCGGTGACCGGCGGGGCGCACCGACAACGGACCACGACGCAGAAACGCAGACATTCGGGTCAGCTTGCCACGTCGGGCCGCAACCCCGCGTCACCGCCGGAACGCGGCGCGTCCGCCACCTCGGCGAGCAGGTGCAGCACGGCGCGGGCCACCGTACGCGGCACCTCCAGCTGCGCCACGTGCCCGACGCCGGCCAGCATCATCAACCGGCTGTCCGGGATGATCCGGGCCGTCTGCGGGGCCACCCGGACGTCCACCAGCCGGTCCTTCATGCCCCCCACCACCAGCGTGGGCGCCTGGATCGCGGCGGCGATCCGCCACAGCGACCCCGGCCCCGGCAGGTACGACCGCAGGAAACTGGCCACCAGCCCCCGGAACGTCCGCACGTAGGCGGCGGCGTAGTGGGTCGCCTCGTAGCGGACCCGGATCTCCTCCAACGCCTCCTGCCGGCGCTGCTCGCTGATCCGGCTCAGATCGGCCACGCACGCCTCCATCGCCTGCCGCGCCATCACCTCCGGGGCGAGCTGGGCCAGCCGCCAGGCGGCCAGCCGCTCCCCGCGCGGAATGGCCAGCAACGGCAGCATCCGTCCCTGCAACGAGCGGCCGAAATTCAAGAACGGCAGGGCCGGCGAGATCAACGTCAGGGTACGCACCAGGTCCGGCCGGCGACCCGCGACGTACACCGCGACCGCCCCGCCCAACGAGTTGCCGAACAGGTGCACCGGACCCCGGCCGGAGTGCTCGATCCAGCGCACCACCCGGTCGGCGAAGGCCGGGATGGTGTAGCGCAGCCCCGGCTCGCTGCGGCCGAAGCCGGGCAGGTCGATCGCCTGCCCGTCGAGGCGGCCGGCGAGCAGCCCGGCGAGGTCCGTCCAGTTCTGCGACGAGCCGCCCAGCCCGTGCACGTACAGCGCGGGTTCGGCGTCCGGGCCGGTGGCCGGGGTGTCCCGGACGTAGGTGAGCGTGCCGTCGAGCCGCACCGCCCGGCCGGGCCAGGGTGGGGGCAGCCGGTGCGGGGGCAGGTGCTCCTCGGGCCAGAGGGCGGCGCGCTTCATACCGGCAGTGTTCCCGTCCCGTCCCCGTACCGACAACGTGCCGCTCAGGCGAGCAGCGCTTTCGAGCAACGTGCCGCTCAGGCGAGCAGCGCTTCGAGGCGACGGTTGACCGCCGCCAGTGTCGCCCGGACCACCGCCTGCCGCGGATCCCCGGCGACCAGCGCCGAACCCGCCAGCTGCTCCACCCAGCCGTCGCAGACCAGCAGCACCACCACGGTCGCCACCTCGCAGTTGCCGAACGGCACCACGGCGGCGTGCTCGACGAAGCAGCGTCCCCGCTCGGCGGTGCGCTCGGCGTGACGCAGCAACTCGTCCACGGCCGCCGCGGCGGCCACCGCGCAGAGCCGCAGCACGTATCCGTCCACGGCCGGCCCGGTGGCGTGCCCGGCCGCCGGCTCACCGGCGGCGAGCAGGCGTACCTCGACGTTGGCGTCCAGGCCGAACGTGCTCACCTGGACGTGGTCGATCACCACCCGCGGCCCCGGCACGCCGCCGGTGTCCAGCGGTCGCGAGGGCGCTGTCTCCGTCGTGGTCATCTGTCCACCACCGGAGTACGACGCGTTGAGCGTCGCCGGGCTCCCGGTGGGCGGCAGCAGCGCACCGGGGACGTCCTCCACGCTGGCCCGGCCCCGGTGGGCGGTCGGCTGCCGGCGTCGGCGGGGCACCCCGGACACCGTCGGCGACTGCTCGGCCGGCGGTTCCTCGGCGTCCCGGCCGGGGCCGCCGGTGGCGGCGTCCCGGCCACCCGGCAGCTCACCCGCCAGTGGCCCGGCACCACCGACCGGCCGGTCCCCGGGGACCGACGGGACGGCGGACGGCTGGCCGGCACCGACCGGCCGGGGGCTGGTCGGTGCGCCACGGTTCGGATCCCGGCCGCTGGCCGGGACGGACTCGTCGCGGCCCCGGACGTCCCCCGGGCGCGGTTCGCCGGTACGGCGGCGCAACGGTGGCGGGACTGCGGCGCTCGGCTCGCCGGGCAGGTCCTGCGGTGCCGCGGCGAGGCCCATCCGCTCCTGGAGCAGGCGGGCCACCAGCCGGCTCACCTCCGCCGGGTCGGCCCCGTCGGACAGGTCCAGCCGCAGGCTGTGCGCCCCGGCCGGGGTACGACGCAGCGCCGCGTCCCGCACTCCGGCCACCTCGCGTACGGCGTCCAGGATCGCGTTGACGTCGAAGCCCTCGGGACGTTCCCGCAGCGGGGCGGGCTCGTCGTCCCGGCGCAGGTGGGTGGCGATTCGGGCGAGTTCCGGGGTCTCGGCGGGGGGCTCCACGGCTGGCGGCTCCGGCACGACGGGCACGTCCGGTTCGGCGGGGACGCGCTGCGGCAGCACCGCCGTGCCCCGGTCCGGTCTCCGCTCGTCCACCACCGGCTCGGTCGTGGTCGACGGGTCGGGGGCGGATCGGCGGGCCGCGTAGGGGGGCACGCCCGTCGGGACGGGCGCGGCGGGTGGGATCCGGTCCAGGCGGCGCGGCCCGCTGACGGCGGGGGTGCCGACGGGAGGCTCCGGGGAATGGCCGGGAGGGGTGGCGGGGCTGGCCGGCTCGGCCGGCACCGACCGGAGCCGGAACGGTTGGTCGGCGCGACCGGCCGGCGGGGCGGCCGGTCGGACGGCCGGTTCGTCCCGGGGCAGCCGGAACGGTTGGTCGGCGCGACCGACGCCCGGCAGCCCGGTGCCCCGATCACCACCGGACGCGGGCGACGCCCCCACCGGCTCGTCGCGGGACGACGACAGTCCGGCCGGCTCGACACGCGGCAACGGCAGTCCGGCCGGCTCGACACGGGACGGCGGCAGTCCGGCCGGCTCGACATGCGACGGCGGCGGTCCGGCCGGCTCGACATGCGGCAGCGGCAGCGCAGCCTGCTCGTCGCGGGACGACGGTGGTCCGGCCGGCTCGGTACGGGGCAGCGGCAGCGCAGCCGGGTCGTTGCGGGACAGTGGCGATCCGATCGACTCGTCGCGGGACAGCGCCGGCGGGGTGGCCGACGCGTCGTAGAGCACGGGGGGTGCGGCGGGCGGTGCGGCGGCGGGACGGCCCATGGTCCACCGGGGCGGTTCGGCGGCCCGGTCCATCGCGCGGGCCTGGTCCGGGGCGGGCTGCTCACCGGCCGACGGGTCACGATCGGCCCGCTGCGCCCGGTCGGACCAGCTCCGTTCCGCCCGCTCGACCTCGGCGCGGTCCCGCTCGGCCCGGTCGGACCAGTCGACCTCGGCCCGGTCGACCTCGGCCCGGTCGACCTCGGCCCGGTCGGACCAGCTCCCCTCGGCCCGGTCGGACCAGCCCCGCTCGGGCCAGCCCGCCCTCGCCCGGGGTGCCCGGTCAGCGCGGTCGGACCAGGTCCCCCCGGCACGACCGGACCAGTCCCGTTCGGACCGTTCCGGTCGACCGCCGCGCTCCGACCAGTCCCGCCCGGGGCGGTCGTCGTCACGGCCCACCCGAGCGGACCAGTCCCGCTCGGGCCGGTCCCGCTCGGGCCGGTCGTCGTCGCGGCCGGCGCGCGCCGGCCACTCGCGCTCGGGGCGCTCGTCGTCACGGCCCGCGCGAGCGGACCAGTCGCGCTCGGAGCGCTCGTCGTCCCGGCCGGCGCGGGCGGACCAGTCCCGCTCGGGCCGGTTGTCGTCCCGGCCCGCGCGAGCCGGCCGGTCGCGCTCGGAGCGCTCGTCGTCCCGGCCGGTGTGCGTCGGCCGGTCCCGCTCCGGGCGACCCGGGCCGACCCGGTCAGCGGTCGGCCGCTCCCGGTCGGGCCGATCGACCACGGCCGGCACGGGCTCGGGCAACGCGGGTGGGGTGACCGGCTCGGAACGGGTCACCTCGTACGGGCGCGGCACCTCCGAGCGCACCGGCTCGTACGGGCGGGCCGGCTCGGCACGCACCGGCTGGTAGGGGCGGGCCGGCTCGGCGCGCACCGGTTCGTACGGGCGGGCCGGCTCGGCCGACCACTCCACCGGCCGGTCGGTGCGGCCACGTCGCCCGGCCGCCGGGTCCTCGTCCCGGGGCCAGGAGGGTGCCCAGCTCCCGCCCCAGCTCGGCCGGTTCCAGCTCGGGCCGGACCAGTCCGGTTCCTCCCCGGTGGCGGCCGGTCGACGCTGGGCGTACGGCCGGTCCCCACCCTGCGGCTCGGTGGTCCGGGATTCGCCGCTCCCGCCGGGCTGCTCGGCGGCACGCGGTTCGGCGGCACGCGGCTCGGTGCCGGCGGTCGGCTCGCCCGGGGGGAGACGGTCGGCCCCGGCCGGCGGACCGCCCTCGGCGGGGAAGCGGCCGTCCCAGTCGCGGGGATCGCCGGCCGGAGACTCGGCCGCACCCCGTTCCGGGGCGTGGAAGCCGGGGGGCACCTCGAAACCGGAGGCGGCCGTGCCCACCGGGGGGACCTGCATCGCCGGTGGGGCCGAGGAGGGCAGGTCGCTCCCGGGCCAGCGCCCGCCGCCGGGTGTGGAGGGGTCGTCCGAGGAGTGCCGGGCGGCCTCCGGGTGCTGCTGCCCGGCCGACGGCATCGGCCGCTGAGCCGGGACGACCAGCCGGTCGCCGCCGTCGGTCCGCGGGTCGCCGGTCCGCAGGTCGCCGGTGGGATGACGGGGGTCGCCGGGCGGGGCGCTCACCGGGCGACGAGCAGGGGCCGGGAAATCCGGTGCCGAGTCGTGACCATTGCGGGGTGCCCGACCGTTGCGCGGGGCGTCGTCACCGGTCGCCGGGGAGACGAACGGCGCAGGCAGGTCACCGGGCCGCGCGGGCGACCCGCTCCAGCCCGCCCCGGGGTCGGCCCGGTTCCACGGTGAGCCGGTCTCCCGGTAACCCGGGGCGTCGGCCCCGCCGGACCACCCGGTCGCAGGCGCCCACCCACTGACGGAACGGGCCAGGTCGTCCTGCTGACCCGTACCGTCGTCATGCTCTCCCGGGGTGGCGGCACCGGGTTGCCCTGATTCACTCACCGCGCGCTCCTTGGTCGCCCCCGCTGAGGCTACCGTGTGGTGACAGTGGCGATAAGTTACAGCGGCGGGCCAATTCCGGGGCCGGGTGAGTGTCCTGACCGGTACGGGGTAAAAGTGCCGGCTGGAATGACGAAACTCGGAGGTTCCCGTGACCGCTGTGGGGAACGGTGCGCAGACTGCCGGCCGGCCTACCCGGCTACCCCGTTCAGCACGCCGTAAGCAGCTACTCGCCGCAGCGCAGGAGGTGTTCGTAGCGCAGGGGTACCACGCCGCCGCGATGGACGACATCGCCGAGCGGGCCGGGGTTTCCAAGCCGGTGCTGTACCAGCACTTCCCCGGAAAGATGGATCTGTATCTGGCATTGCTCGACACGCACTGTGACGCCATCGTCGCCAAGGTGCACGACGCGATGCGCGGAACCCAGGACAACAAGGAGCGGGTCGGCGCGTCGGTGCAGGCGTACTTCGACTTCGTCGACCACGAGAGCGAGGCGTTCCGGCTCGTCTTCGAATCCGACCTGCGCAACGATCCGGCCGTCCGGCAGCGGGTGGAGCGGGTGGAGCAGGGCTGCATCGCGGCGATCACCGACACCATCATCTCGGACACCGGCGTCAGCCGGGCGCACGCCGAGCTGCTCGCCTCCGGTCTGGTCGGGGCGGCCGAGACCGCCGCCCAGTTCTGGCTGGCCGGTGGCCGGCAGGTGCCGAAGGCCGAGGCGGAGGCGCTGGTGGCGGCGCTGTCCTGGCGGGGCATCGCGAGCTTCCCGCTCCAGGGTGAGTCGGCCTGAACATCCGGCCCCGAGATCGGATAGCCTTCCGATCGGCGGCTATCTCGCCCACCTGAGGAGGCACAGTGGAGGTCAAGATCGGCGTGCAGTACGCGCCGCGCGAGCTGGTTCTGGAGAGCGCGCAGTCGCCGGCCGAGATCGAGCAGATCGTCACCGACGCCTTCGCCACGGCCGAGGGGACGCTGTCCCTGACCGACGAGAAGGGTCGACGGGTGATCGTGCCGGTCGGCAAGGTCGCCTACGTCGAGATCGCCGAGGCGTCCCCCCGCGCGGTCGGGTTCACCGTTCGCTGAGCCGGTCCGGCCCCTGCGGCGGGGACTCCCGCCGCAGGCCGGACCTGCGGGCGGCGGCCCGGGCCGCACGGCGGCCGGGCGACTGCCGCCCTCTGCGCACCGGCCACCACCCGCGTCGCCAGCAGTGGCTCAGGTCACATTTTTCACCCCCGGCGAAAGCCGGGCCTCCAGGTCAGCCGCGTGTGCCGGCCTGCTCGGGTAAGATGAGGTAGTTGCCGTGGGCGCCGATCTGATCGAAGTCCTGCCTGCGGCGCGCGTGCGGCCCGGTCCGGCGCGGCGATTTCCCGCCGCCGATCGCGTGGCCCGCGCCATACCGAACGCGCCCTGAGGACAAAACGGGGCGCACCACGAGAGGGCACCCCCAGATCCAGATGAGCGAACAGATTCTCGATCAGTTGGAGGGCCAGGAACTGGTCCCCACCGCCCCGGTCCGTCCGGAGGCCCCCACCTTCGCCGCGCTCGGTGCGCGGCCCGAAACCGTCGATGCCCTGGCCGCGGCGGGGATCACCCGCGCGTTCGCGATCCAGGAGTACGCCATCCCGATCGCGCTGCGGGGCACCGACATGATCGGTCAGGCGCCGACCGGCACCGGCAAGACCCTCGGCTTCGGCGTACCGCTGCTGGAGCGGGTGCTCGCACCGGGCGAGGGCAGCGACGGCGTGCCGCAGGCGCTGGTCGTCGTACCCACCCGTGAGCTGGGCATCCAGGTGGCCAAGGATCTCGCCGCCGCCGGGCGTACCCGGGGCGTGCGGGTGCTGCCGATCTACGGCGGGGTGGCGTACGAGCCGCAGATCGACGCGCTGCGCAAGGGCGTGGAGATCCTGGTCGGCACCCCCGGCCGGCTGATGGACCTGCAGAAGCAGAAGCACCTGCGGTTGGACCGGGTCCGGGCACTCGTGCTCGACGAGGCCGACCGGATGCTCGACCTGGGCTTCCTCGACGACGTCGAGAAGATCCTGGCGATGCTGCCGGAGGACCGGCAGACCATGCTCTTCTCGGCCACCATGCCGGACCCGATCGTCACCCTCTCCCGGCGGTTCCTGCGCCGGCCGGTGACGATCCACGCCGGGCACACCGCCGAGACCGGCCCGTCGCCGCAGACCCAGCAGCTGGCGTACCGCACCCACTCGATGAACAAGATCGAGATCGTGGCGCGGATCCTCCAGGCCGAGGGACGCGGCCTCACCATGATCTTCACCCGCACGAAGCGGGCCGCCGACCGGGTCGCCGAGGACCTCGACTTCCGTGGCTTCGCGGTGGCCGCCGTGCACGGTGACCTGGGTCAGGGCGCACGGGAGCGGGCACTGCGCGCGTTCCGGGCCGGCAAGATCGACACCCTGGTCGCCACCGACGTCGCCGCCCGGGGCATCGACGTCAGCGGCGTCACCCACGTCATCAACTACGACTGCCCCGAAGACCAGGACACCTACACCCACCGGATCGGCCGTACCGGCCGGGCCGGGGCGACCGGCGTCGCGGTCACCTTCGTCGACTGGGACGACATGCCCCGGTGGCGGATCATCGACAAGACGCTCGGCCTGGACATGCCCGAGCCGCCGGAGACGTACCACACCTCCCCGCACCTCTACACCGACCTGGACATCTCGCCCGAGATGACCGGCACCCTGCCGACCGCCGAGCGGACCCGTGCCGGGCTCTCCGCCGAGGTCGAGGAGGACCTGGGCGGCCGGTCCGGCCGCGGCGAGGGCGGCGGCCGGGGCTCCCGGCGCGGCGAGGGACGCGGTCGCGGCGAGGGCGGCGGCCGGGGCACCGGCGGCGGTCGTGGCGAGCGGCGTCGGGGTCGCCCCGGCACCGACGCGCCGGACGCCCCCTCCGCAGCCGGGGAACCGGCCGAGGAGGGCACCCGCACCCCGCGCCACCGGCGTCGTCGCCGGGCCGGCGAGGTGGTCGCGGGCGAGGCGACCGCGGTGACCGGCGGGGAGTCCACCGACACCACCACCGGCGCCAGCGGCACGGCCACCGGCACCGCCGCCTCGGCCGCAGGGCCGGCCACCGAGGGCGAGTCGACCCGGCCCCGTCGCCGTCGGCGTCGGCGTGGCGGCGGTTCCGGCACGGACACGCCGGCCGAGGCCACCGCCGACTGACAGACCCCACCGACATCCCCCGGCCCGCACCGACGGTCCGGGGGATGTCTCGTCTGCACCGGACGACGCTCGTCGGTGCGGGGGCCACCATGATCAGATTGCGATGTCGTACACCCGCCTCGGCGTGTCGTCTCCAGAACTGCAATCTGATCTTGAGATCACTCTGAGTTGCGGGTTGCAGCGGGTGCAGCGGTCGCCAGGGGTGCAGCGGTCGCCGCGGGTGGGCACCGGTGCGGCGCGGGACACCCGGGGACGGCCCGGCCGCGGCACCGGTCGGGTGGGAAGGATGATGACAGGATGCCGGAATCGTTGGACGCCGCCCTGACCGAGGTCCGGGCGCTGCTGCTCGACCCCGCGCTGACCCGCGCCGTCGCCGCCGGCCGACGCCGGGGGCAACGTCCCTCCGTGGTACGCGCCGAGCTACGCCCGGTCGCCCTCAAGGCCGGCACCAGGTTGCAGATCTCCACCTCCGACGGGGTACGGCCGTACACCCGGAACGTGGTGCCGGGCGCGGACGCCGACGCGGCGGTCGACGCGCTGCTCGCCGAGCCGTTCGGCAACTGGCACGTGGAGACCGCCGGGGTGACCCTCCAGCTCCGGGTGACCAAATCCGGCGAGGCCCAGGTGCACCGGGCGGCGGCCAGCCGTCCGGCAGCCGGGCCGGACGGTCACGACCGGGCCAAGGAGTACCTGCTCGACCCGGGGGATCCGATCTTCGCCGAGATCGGTGGCAGCGCGGCCAAACGGCGACAGGTGGACGCCTTCCTGCGCGCGTTGGCCGCCACCCTCCCCGACGACCTCACCGGCCGGCTGCGCGTGGTCGACCTGGGCTGTGGCAACGCCTACCTGACCTTCGCCGCGTACCGGTACCTGACCGGCCGTGGGCTGGACGTGGAGCTCGTCGGGGTGGACGTCCGGGAGGACCAGCGGCGGCGCAACAGCGAACTGGCCGAACGCCTCGGTTGGGGCGACCGGGTGTCCTTCGTCGCCGGTACCATCGCCGACGCGGTGGTGGAGCCCGCCCCCGATCTGGTCCTCGCGCTGCACGCCTGCGACACCGCCACCGACGAGGCGCTGGCCCGGGCGGTGCGCTGGCAGGCCCGCTGGATCCTCGCCGCCCCGTGCTGCCACCACGACCTCGCGGCGCAGTTGCGTGCCCGACCGGCCCCGGCTCCGTACGCGCTGCTGACCCGGCAGGGCATCCTGCGGGAACGCTTCGCCGACGTGCTCACCGACGCGCTGCGGGCCGGGTTGCTGCGGGCGCACGGGTACCGGGCCGAGGTGGTCGAGTTCGTCGACTCCCGGCACACCCCCCGCAACCTGCTGATCCGCGCCCGCCGTACCGGCGGCGACCCGGGCACCGGCGGCGGTGCCACCCGCGCGGAGCGGGCACCCGGCGGACCGGCCGACGACGGGCTGCCGGACGAGTACCGGCAACTGGTGGACCAGTGGCAGGTCACCCCACGCCTGTCGACCCTGCTGGCCGACCACCCCGCCCCGACCGACAGCCACTGACCCCGGACTCAGCGAACAACGCTCGCCACGCCGACGGCTGAGCACGCAGGCCGGGCTCAAGTGATGCCGACGGCTGAGCACGCGGGCCGGGCTCAAGTGACGCCGGTGGGCACGCGGGCCGGGCTCAGCGACGCCGGTCGCCGCTCCGGCCGCCGGGCCGGTCGCCGGTGGACCGGTCGAAGACCGAGGAGACCCGTTCGCGTACCCCCCGCTCGTCGTCGCCGGACAGGGTGGGGAACGGCACCACCGTGCCGGACGTCCCGGCATTGCCGGCCGCGGTGAAGGCGTTCCAGGAGATGTCGACCAGGAGCCGTCTGACCTCGGCGTGCCGGGCGGCGGCGCTGCGTTGCAGGGCCAACCGGACGCCGAGCACCACCCCCACCAGGGAGGTGGTGACGGCTCCGGTGGCGGCCAGGACGTGCGCCCCGGTCACCGTGTCACCGGTCACCACCAGCACCACCAGCCAGCTCCAGAAGCCCACCGCGAACACGCCCGCCTTGGCGACGAAGAAGAGGCTGACCGCACCCGGGCGGTGCGGCACCGGGCGATCGGGCTCGGCCATACTGCTCCTCCTCGGTGCTGTCGGGACGGGTGGGTGGCCCCGCACCGTCCACTGACGGACGACCACCGCCGCCCCGACGACGACCACGATCCGGCTCGCGGCCCCACGATGGAGCTGCCTCCGACCCGGACGGCCGGTCGGGGAATCACCCCGACCGGCCGTCGTACTACCCTCGAAGGGCGCAGCGGACACCCGACTTCCCCGGAGAGGGGACGATCTCACCGGCATGGCTTCGACCGAGGTCTCACCACAGATGGCGTTCGCCCGTTTCGTGCGGCGGGCCATCGACGACGCCCGTGACGAGCGGGGTTGGACGGTGAGCGACCTCGCGGCCCACACCGGTGTCGGCCGGTCCACCGTCTTCCGGTGGCTCGCCGGTGACTGGCAGGACTACCCCGAGCTGGCCAAGGTGCGCGGCTTCTGCGCCGCCCTCGACCTGCCGGTGGCGGCGGCCTTCCGGGCGCTCGGCCTGCCCGACTCGGGGCCGGTGCCCCGCCGCCGCGCCGACGACGGCCCGGTGGAGGCGGACGTCCGGGTGATCCTCGACCGGCTGGCCGACCCGTCGGTGCCCGCCGAGGAGAAGCACCACATCCGCGACCTGCTGCGCTACCTGGCCCGCCGGCCGGTCCGCCGGGCCGGCTGAGCCGGGCTCACCCGAAGCCCAGGGTGAACTGAGCCGGGCTCAGCCGACGCTCAGGGTGAACTCGGCGGTCCGCACCACGCCCGCCACCTGGAAGTCCAGGTACATCCGGTAGCTGCCGGGACCGGGCGCGGTCAGCCAGAACGTCACCGTGTCCCCGGACGGCCCGGGCTCGGGGTGCACGTGCAGGTAGCCCAGGTCGCCTTCGCGGAGGGCGACCAGATGCCCGTACGCGCCGAGGTAGCGCTCCAGGGCGGCGGGCCGGCCGGCCCCGTCGCGGACCTGGAACCGCAGCGGTACGGCGGTACCCACCTGCGGGGTGCCCGCGTAGTCGACGGTGAACCCGGCCACGGTCGCCCGGGTGGCCGGGGCGGGCAGCGGGCGGGGCGTGTAGTCCCCCGGTGCGACCAGGTCCACGCCCAGCGTCGCCGGGGTCTGCCGGCCGTCGTCGGCGACCACGGTGAAATCCGTGTACGCCCGCCAGACGCCCGGCTGCGGCAGGGTCAGCGGGATCGACCAGGTGCCGTCGGCGGCCATCGTCGGGTGCAGGTGCTGGAATCCGGTGAGGTCACGGCGTACCACGATCAGGTGCATCGGCTTGTCGTGCACGACCGCGAACCGGGTGACCGGCCGCCGCTGGGCGTCCCGGATCTGGAACCGCAGTTCACCCGCCCGCCCGGCGGCGAACCCCCCGCCCGACGGGGTGAGCGTGTAGCCGTCGGAGGTGACCGACAGGCCGGTGGCCCCGTCGCCGGCCGGCTGGCCGGCGGTGGCGTCGTGCTGGTGTGCGCCGGTGCCCGGAGCGTGGCTGTGGTCCCCGGCGGTGGTCCCGACGGTCGCCGCCGCACGGTCGGTCGGCCGCCCGTCGACCCGGCCGAGACCGAAGCCGAGCAGGACGGCCAGCGCCAGTCCACCGACCACCAGCGCCAACCGCAGCGTGGCCCGGTCCGGTCCGACCGCCGGCTCCACCGATCGCGCCCCGGCCGGGGGCGACCCTCCGGACAGCGCCCACCCGGCGGGCTCCGGTGCCTCCCCGTCGCCGGCCGACACGCCATGCTCCGCGGGGTCGACCGGCCGGGTGACGGATCGCTGGTCGGCCATCCGACCACCGTACCGCCGTCCCGGTCGGTGACCGGGCAGCGGCCGGTCACCGTGGCGCCGGTCGCATTACCGCCGGCCGGGGAACTTCCCGCCGGTCGGCCCCGACCCGGTGCGGAACGGGCCGCCGCCCGGCGCGCGGGTCAGCCGGCGACGGCGAGTGGGACTCCGGCGACGGCGGGAGCGAACGGGCCGCCGGCAGCGGCGGGAGCGAACGGGATCAGCCGGCGACGGCGAGGGCGAGCGGGAGGACGTCGGGGGCACCGGCCCGGCGCAGCAGGCGGGCCGCCATCGTCATCGTCCACCCGGAGTCGACCAGGTCGTCGACGAGCAGCACCGGGCCGTCCAGCCCGGCCAGCGCTCCGGCCAGCGCGTCGGGGACGGTGAAGGCGTCGTGCAGGGCGCGTACCCGCTGGGCGCTGTTGCCGCGCGGCCCGCCGGCCCCGGCCGGGCCGACCGGGGTGACCGCACCGAGCAGCGGCAGCCGACCGACCGTGGCGATCCGCTCGGCGAGCGAGGCGACCAGGGTCGGGTGGCTGCGGGAGCCGACCGCGACCACACCGGCCGGGCGGCGCGGCCACGGGTCGTCACCGTGCGCCCACGCCTTCAGCACCTCCACCACGGCCGCCGTCACGTCGTCGGGGACCGGACCGTCGGCCGTGTCCGGGCCGACCAGGCCGCGCAGCCGGCCACCCCAGCCCAGGTCGGACAGCCGCCCCACGGCCCGACCGGGCAGCGCCTGCTCCGTCGGGGGGATCCGCCCCTTCAGCGGTACGCCGACCGCGTCGAGCCCGGTCGGCCAGAGCTTCTTGGGGGCGATCTGCACCCCGGGACGGCCGAGGAAGCTCTGCGCGGCGGTCAGCGCGGGGCCGGAGACCTCGGCAGTGAACAGCGGCGTGGCACAGCGGTCACACCGTCCGCAGTCGTCCGCCCCGCTGTCGTCCAGGCATTCCCGCAGGTACCGCATCCGGCAGCCGGGCGTGCCGGCGTACTCGCGCATGGCCTGTTGCTCGGCGGTGCGGGCCTGGGCGACCCGACGCAGCCGGGCCTCGTCGTAGGTCCACGGCTCGCCCGTGGCGAGCCAGCCGCCCCGGACCCGGCGGACCGCGCCGTCGACGTCGAGCACCTTGAGCATCAACTCCAGGCGGGTACGGCGCAGGTCGACGATGGGTTCCAGGGCCTGGGTGGAGAGCGGCCGGTCGGTGTGCAGGGCGGCCAACACGGTACGCACCTGCTCCTCGGGCGGGAACGCCAGCGAGGCGAAGTAGCGCCAGATGGCGGCGTCCTCGACCCCCGGCAGCAACAGCACCTCGGCGTGTTCGACGGCCCGACCGGCGCGGCCGACCTGCTGGTAGTAGGCGATCGGCGAGGGCGGCGCACCGAGGTGCACCACGAAACCGAGGTCGGGCTTGTCGAACCCCATCCCGAGCGCGCTGGTCGCCACCAGCGCCTTGATCTTGTTGTCGAGCAGGTCCTGTTCGGCGGCGCGACGGTCGGCGTCCTCGGCCTGGCCGGTGTAGGAGGCCACCGACCAGCCACGCGCCCGGAGGAACTCGGCAGTCTCGCCGGCCGCCGCGACGGTGAGCGTGTAGATGATCCCGGAGCCGGGCAACGCGTCCAGGTGGTCGGCGAGCCAGGCCAGGCGGTGCGCCGGGCTGGGCAGGTCGAGCACGCCCAGCCGCAGCGACTCCCGGTCCAGGGTGCCCCGCAACACCAGCACGTCGGCCCGTCGCGCGGCCCGGTCGGGCGCCGAATCCTGTTCGGTGCCGAGTTGCTCGGCGACGTCCCGGGTCACCCGCTCGTTGGCGGTGGCGGTGGTGGCGAGCACCGGGGTCCGCTCCGGCAGGTTGCCCAGGAAGGTACGCAGCCGGCGGTAGTCGGGCCGGAAGTCGTGCCCCCAGTCGGAGACGCAGTGCGCCTCGTCCACCACCAGCAGGCCGGTGGTGGCGGCCAGCCTCGGCAGCACGGTGTCCCGGAAGTCGGGGTTGTTGAGCCGCTCGGGGCTGATCAGCAGCACGTCCACCGCCCCGGCGTGGATCTCGGCGGTGATCTCGTCCCACTCGTCGAGGTTGGCCGAGTTGATGGTGCGCGCCCGGATACCGGCGCGGGCCGCCGCCTCCACCTGGTTACGCATCAGCGCCAGCAGCGGCGAGACGATGACCGTCGGCCCGTGCTCGCCGCGCTCGCGCAGCAGGGCGGTAGCCACGAAGTAGACCGCCGACTTGCCCCACCCGGTGCGCTGCACGCAGAGCACCCGCCGCCGGTCCACCACCAGCGCCTCGATGGCCCGCCACTGGTCCTCACGCAGCCGGGCGTGCGCACCGGCCAGCCGACGCAGCACCGCCTCGGCCCGCTCCCGCACCGCCGCCCGGTCCCCACCCACCATCCGGTCCCCACTCACCCGACATGTCTACCAGCCCCGACCGACCCTTCCACCGGTCAGCCATCCGTCGGCGGTACCAGCCCGCCGGGTGGGGTGGAGGCAGGCACACCGGACGCATACACACCGGGCGGCGGAAGGAAGACCAGGACGTCACGGAGCGCTTCGGTCGTCGCGAGTGGCAACGCGCAGCGCCCGGCCAGCTCCTCCATCGACCCGTACGGCCCACGGAGCCACCGGTCCATGACCACCTGACGGCCCTGCGGTTCCGTCAATTCGGCAAGGGTGAGGAGCACCTGGTCGGCGACTGCGTTGACATCGATCAGGCCACCGTCGTCGAAGGTGCGGAACAGGTCGGGACGGCCGATGGCGAACTGGTACCGGCTGGCCGGGTGGTGGTGCAGCAGGTACCGGGCCTGCTCGCGGCGTACCCGCTGTTCCTCGGCGCGGAGCTGCGGGCCGGCGGCCCGGCTGGTGATCGCCCCCCACACCCGCCGACTGAGCAGGAGCACGTGCCCGGCGCCCACCGGCCAGCAGAGGAGCACCAGGCCGAGGCCCAGGAACGCCTGCCACCCCGGCGCTTGCACCGCGGGGTCGAACCGGGCGATATCGTACACGAGCCAGGAGGTCGCCGCGAGGTATCCGACGCCCGCCACCGCCAGCCGCCAACTGCGCCGCCAGATCGCGTACCCGAGGATCACCAGCCAGGTCACGCAGCCGAACGAGAGCAACACCAGCGCCGTACCGACCACCGTGGCGGTGTTGCTTATCCAGCGTGGCACCGGGTCGCGGGGCCCGGGCCGCCGGTGCGGCGCGTCGAGAGGCGGGGGCCGCAGCGCCAACGGCGGCGGCACCGGGGACGGACCAGGCAGTGGTGGGGCGGCGGCCCACGACGTCGACGCGCTGCCGGTGGGCCGACCGTCCACCGGGTGCACCGGTGCAGGGGGCAACGGCCCGTCGGCCCGGGTCGCCGGCCAGCCAGCCAGCCCGCCGCCGACGTCACCCGCATCATCACCTCCGGTCCCGGCAGGCCCCGTGCCGGGAGAACCGGTGCCGGCAGGCCCCGTGCCGGGAGAACCGGTGCCGGCAGGCCCCGTGCCGGGAGAACCGGTGCCGGCAGGCTCAGCGCCGGCAGGCTCAGCGCCGGGAGAACCGGTGCCGGCAGGCTCGGTGCCGGCAGGCTCAGTGCCGGGAGAACCGGTGCCGGGATGCTCGGCGCTGCGGGCGGCAGGGGGAGAAAGCGTCGGGTCGGCGCGGAGGATTCGTCGGTGCAGCTCGCGCAGCGCCTCCCCCGGTGCGATGCCGTGTTCCTCCCGGAGCAGATCGTCGATCTCGCGGTAAGCCGCCAACGCCTCGGCCTGCCGACCGCTGCGGTACAGCGCCAGCATGAACTGGTGCCGCAGCCGCTCCCGCACCGGGAACTCGGCCACCAGTTCCACCAGCTCACCGATCAGCTCCCGATGCCGCCCCTGGTCCAATCGGAGTTCAGCCCATGACTCCAGCGCGCTGGCCCGGATCTCCACCAGGCGATGCCGGGCCGCCTCCAGCACCGGCCCGGTGAGTCCGCCGAACGGCTCGCCGTGCCACAGTTCCAGCGTCGCCCGCAGCTCGGCTGCCGCCTCATCGGTACGGCCCGCAGCCCGGTGCTGCTCCGCCTGCCGTACGCCTCGTTCGAAGCGGACCGCGTCCACCGCTGCCGGATCTATCCGCAGCAGGTAACCGGCGTCGGTGCGGGTGATCACCTGTCCGGGAGCCCGGGGTGACCGTTCCGGCTCCAGCACCCGGCGTAACCCCGCGACGTACTTCTGCACCACGTTGGGTCCGTTCGCGGGCGGGTCCTCCGGCCAGACCGCGTCGATCATCTGGAAGGTGGGCACCGGTCGACCGGCGGAGAGGAGCAGGACCGCCAACACCGCGCGCTGCTTTCCGGGACCGAGATCGACCAGCCGGTCCCCGCACCAGGCGAGCTGCGGCCCGAGCACCTGGAAACGCAACGGCTCTGACACGCGGTTTCCGCTCCTGACGCCCCCGGCCGTGCGGCACGGCAGTGCACGGCAGCCGGACGGCAGCATAACGGCAGCGGTACGGCGGTGCTGTCCATGCAGGATCTCCCCGGCAATCGGCCAGCACAGTGAAGGTGAGTCAACGACATGACGCAGCGAACCGGCACCACCGGAAGCATCCGACGGATCGCGGCTACCGGGAGCGCCCTGCTGACCGCCGCCGCTCTCCTCGCGGGTTGCGCCGCACCCGACCGGAGTTCCGCCGGGTCGACGCCGCCTGCTCCGTCGACGTCCCCCTCGCCCGATCCCAAGACCACCCTGCTGGCCGCAGTGCCGGACGACAACGACCCGCGTTTCCGGTTCACCCACTCTGGGGGTGCCGACAAGTTCTCCGGGGTGGTCGACCCGGCGGCCAGGGCGACGGAGCTGACCTTCTCGCAGCGGAGCACCGATCCCGCCTTCACGATGACCATGTCGATGCGGGTGATCGGCGACCGGGTCTGGATGCGGGTGAAGCTGACCGGCATCGACGGCCTGCACGAGGCGATGAAGTTGCCGAAGCGCTGGATGAAGCTGGACCCGTCCAAGATCAAGGGCGAGGCTGACAACCTGGTGTACGAGGGCGCCGACCCGGGCAACACCGGCGTGCTCATCGGGAGCGCGTCAACGGTGCGGGACAAGGGCTCCGGCACGTACACCGGCTTCATCGATCTGACCGTGAGCGACCAGGCGACCCAGGCGGCGGACGACGTCGACGTGGCCGCGCTCGGCCCGGCTGCCAGGCAGGTGCCGTTCACCGCGGTCGTCGGAGCGGACGGGAACCTCGGTTCGCTGACCCTGAAGATCCCGGCGGCCGGCAAGGAGAAGGCCCGAACCGTGGTCACCCGCTACTACGACTTCGGCAAGGCGCCGAGCCTCACCGCACCGAGCGGTGACCAGGTGCAGACGGCGCCGGCCTCGGCGTACGAGCTGCTGAACGGCTGATCCACAGGTACCGGCACCGGGCGGGGCGCGGCCACACGGGGGGCCTCGCCCCGCCCGGTGCCGCACCTACCGTCCACCGCCGGACGACGAACCGGCGGGTTGTCCCGTGCCGGCTGCGCTCGCCCCCGCCGTAGTCTCGGACCACGATGTCGCGGGTTCCCGGGCCGCCCCGCCTGGCAGGGCTCAGCGTGGGGACCGGTCCGCTACGGTGGGCCGATGCGGCGACTCACCGACGAGACGGTCATGGCCGTCGGCAGGCTGACGCTGGCCGCGACCGAGCTGGAGTACCTGCTCGCCGACATCGGCGCCGGCCACACCGGCCCGGACAGCCACACCGGCCCGGGCCACCAGTCCGACAGGAACCACCAGGCCGACGGGGACAGCCACGCTGGCCGTCACGACCTCGCTGCGATCTTCACCGCTACCGGCGGGCCGGTGCCGGCGGCACGCCGCCGCGCCCAGCAGGCCGAGCCGGCCCACCGTGCCGAGTTCGTCGGGCTGGTCGAGGCAGCCGCGACGTACCTCGTGCAGAGCCGAACGGCCATACGTACGTTGTGGCTCGACGGCAACCGGGTCGATGCGGCGACCTTCGACGAGATCGCCGGTCTCCTCCTGCGCTGCCGGGAACGGCTCCAGGCGCTATGCGACGACCTCGGGCAGCCGGCGGCCGCGTTCCCCCGTCCCCGCTGACCGCCCGCCGGCACCTTCGCGCAGGCACCACCCCGGGCCGCCCGCGCCGAGGCCCGGCAGAGCGCGGACCCGCCGGCAGCACCCCCACGGACCACGCGGCCGAGCGGTTCCCGCCCAGTCTCTTAGTAGTGCTTTGTTAGGTTGGTACCAGTTGGTGGCAGAGTGGGCAGAATCCGAGCCAGGTCGCGAGGTGGTATTGCAGCTCGCGGAGGACGGCGTAGAGGCTCAGGTCTGCCCTGTTGCTTTTGGGTCTGCGAGTCGTAACTGGGTGAGGAACAGTTGGGCGGCTGCGGTGAGGGTGACGTGGCGGTGCCAGCCGATCCAGGATCGGCCTTCGAAGTGGTCGAGGCCGAGGGCGGTTTGAGTTCGCGGTAGTCGTGCTCGATGCGCCAGCGGCTCTTGGCCAAGCGGACCAGTTCGGCCAGCAGGGTGTCGGTGGGCAGGTCGGACAGCCAGTAGTCGGTGGGTTCGTCCTGGTCGGGTGGCCATTGCACGAGCAGCCAGCATTCGGGGAGAACACCGTCGTCACCACAGTGGGGTCCACGTTGGATGGCCCGGCCTGCCGGCCGGACCCGTAGGGCGAGGAAGTGCCCGGCCAGGTCGCGGGAGGTCTGGCCGGGGGCACGATCGGCGGTGGCGATCCGGTCGCGCCAGCGCACCTGCCGGGCGTGGTGGGCGCCGTGAGCGAGGGCGAGATCTTTGAGGCTGCGGGCGGGCTGTGGGTATCTCGGTTTCGGGTGCATACCGACCCCGGCGTAGGGGACCTCGACGGGTTGAGCGTCGCCGGACTGGGCGGTGGTCGACGAGGTGGTCGCCACGATGTAGCCGATGCCGCGTTCGGTCAAGCCCTGGCGGAACTCGGCGACCTGCCCGTAGCCGGCGTCGGCGGTCAGCAACGGCGGACGCAGGCCCCACCCGGCCAGCTCGTCGAGCATTTCCAGGGCCATCATCCACTTTGGCCGATACCGCTGCTCGTCAGGCAGCTTTGAGGCTGACCGTCGCCGCAGGATCTGGTCGATCTGCTCGGCGGGTGGCGGCCGTAGGCGCTCGTGTGGCTTCTTCGCTCCGGCCTGGTCACGGGTCACGGGTTGCTGGCGCAGCCTGCGGGCGTGCGGGTTGGCCACCTTCCCGTCAGTGTCCGCAACGCAGGTCTCGTCCCAGGACTCAGGCACGAACAGCCGCCAGTCGAGCACCGCCGACGCGGTGTCACTCGCGGCGTGGACACTCACGGCGATCTGGCAGTTCGCGACCTTACCGAGGGTGCCGGAGTACTGCCGGGCCACGCACGCTGACGCTTTGCCGTCCTTGGGGAAACCGGTGTCGTCCACCACCCACACCTGCGGGCACACCAGGTCAATAGCGGTCCTCGCCAGCCGCCGCCGCACATCACTGACATCCCAGGTCGACGAGGTCAGGAACTGCTGCAACTGCTGGTGATCCACCCCGAGGCGCTGCGCCATCGGCTGCATCGATTTGCGCCGACCGTCCAGCATCAGCCCCCGCAGATACCGCAACCCGGTCCCCCGCTGATCCGACCGCGGCAACCCCGCGAACAGCCCGGCCGCGAAGTCCTCCAACCGCGTCCGCACCCGTGTGAGTCCTCGCTCGTCCACGCCCGGCAGCCAAACACAACCCAAAGAGCCCTACAAGCGACACACCGGAACAACCTAACAAAGCACTATTAGTGGATTGTGGAGAGTTGTTGTCGCTCGGGCGACAACAACTCTCCACAATCCGATGACCGTGCGGCACTCCGTACTCCGACCCAACCCGGACCCCGGACCGGACCCGCACCCCGACCCACCCTGGACCCCGGACCAGACCCGCAGCCCGACCCCGACCCGGCCCCGGACCAGACCCCGGCCCGACCTAGGCCCAGACCCGCACCCCGACCCACCCTGGACCCCGGCCCGACCCCGGCCCAGACCCGCAGCCCGGCCCGGCCCCAACCGGACCCCAACCCGGATCCGGACCGGAGCCGACCCCGCCCGGACCGGACCCGACCCCCGTCAGCAGCGACAACAGCCGTCCGCCACAGCGACAGCGACGCAGCACCGCAGCGCCCTGAGCCGAGGTGTGCGGTGTCCGGGGCGACCGGACACCGCACAAGCCCCGGGAAAATGCAGCCCGCGCGGGGATGCGGAAGAGTCAGCGGGTGGCCAGGCCGGCGCGGGCGGCGACGGCGGTGTCGGGCTGGTCGGCGAAGACGCCGTCCAGGCCGAGGCCGAGGAAGAGTTCGTACTCGGCGGTGATGTCGCCCCGGGCGTTCGGGTCGGCGCCGATCCGGAAGTCGACCGGGAGGAACTGGTTCTCGGCCCGGAACGTCCAGGCGTGCACCACCAGCTTGTGCCGGTGCGCGTCGCGGATCACCGTGGTCGGGGCGAGCAGCTTGCCGGTGGCGTCCCGGGGGACGATCAGGTTCTTGTTCAGGCCCACCCCGTCGGCGTACCGGGCGATCCCGCGCAGGCCGGCGGCGGTCGCCAGGTCCCGGTAGGTGCGCGGGTCACCGGTGGCGGTGAAGTCGTACGGCTGGCCGGTGGCGTCGAGGAGCTGGACCAGCGGCACGTCGGTCATCCGGTCGAGCTTGCGCAGGTTGGCGGTCTCGAAGGACTGGATGAAGACCGGGTCGCCACGGTGGGTCAGCCTGTTGCGGCGCAGCACCGCGACCAGCGGCTCCTCCAGCGACAGCCCGATCGAGGCGAAGTAGCTGGGGTGCTTGGTCTCCGGGTAGACGCCGATGGTGCGGCCCCGCGCCCTGGACTCGGCGCGGGCCAGGTCCAGCACCTCCTGGAAGGTGGGCACCTCGAACCGGCCGTCGAAGGCGGTGTTCGCCACCCGCACCTGGGGCAGCCGCTCCTTGGCCCGCAGCGTCTTCAGCTCGGCCAGGGTGAAGTCCTCGGTGAACCAGCCGGTGACCGGCACCCCGTCGATGGTCCTGGTGGCCTTGCGGCCGGCGAACTCGGGGCGGGTCGCCACGTCGGTCGTACCGGAGATCTCGTTCTCGTGCCGGGCGACCAGCACCCGGTCCCGGGTGGAGACCAGGTCCGGCTCGATGTAGTCGGCCCCCATCCGGATCGCCAGCCGGTACGCCTCCAGGGTGTGCTCCGGGCGGTAGCCGCTGGCCCCCCGGTGGCCGATCACCACGGGCCGGTGGGTGGCCCGGTCGGCGCGGTCGGCGTCGTCCTCGCGGGCCGAGGCCGCGCCGGGCACGGCCACCGGAACGGCGACGGCCACGGCGAGCAGCGCGCCGGCCACACCGAGGGCGGAAAGGGTACGTCGCAACGCGATCTCCTTGGTCGATGGGCTTCCGGCCCAGCACCGGTACGCCCCAGCGGGTGTCGAGGGCGCTCACAGCAGACCGGGCGCGGCTGACCACCAGTTGCCCGTCGACTGGCCGCCAGGTGAACCCTGCGGGGAGACCGGCGGGAAGACCCAGGGGGAAAGCCGGCGGGCAGACCGGCGGGAAGACCCAGGGGGAAAGCCGGCGGGCAGACCGGCGGGAAGACCCAGGGGGAAAGCCTGCGGGCAGACCGGCGGGAAAGCCGGCGGGAGGACGACCCGGGATACGCGATTCACCGACCCGAGCGCGCTGGAATCGACAGGATTGTCTGGTGCGCCGGTTCCTTCGTCACCCCGTCCGGCTGGTGCCGTTCGGTTTCCTGGTGGCGATCGTGATCGGCACCGGCCTGCTGATGCTGCCCTGGGCCACCAGCGAACACCGCTACACCCCGCTGCTCACCGCGCTCTTCACCGCCACCTCGGCGGTCTCGGTCACCGGTATGAACGTCACCGACACCCCGAACTACTGGAACGGGTTCGGGCTGGTGATGATCACCGTGCTCACCCAGGCCGGCGGCCTCGGCATCCTCACCGGCGCGGCCCTGGTCAGCCTGGCCGTCACCCGCCAGCTCGGGCTGCGCAACCGGCTGCTGGTGCAGGCCGAGTCCACCGACTACGGCATCGGCGACATCCGTCGCCTGCTGATGCACATCGCCGGCACGGTCTTCGGCTGCGAACTGGTGATGACCACCGTGGTCACCGGACGGCTCTGGCTGACCTACCACTATCCCCCGGGCCGGGCGCTGTGGTCCGGGGTGTTCCACTCCGTCCAGGCGTTCAACAACGGCGGTTTCAGCCTCTACTCCGAGGGCCTGGTCGCCTTCGCCCGCGACCCGTGGGTGACGCTGCCACTGGCCCTCGGCGCGATCGTCGGCGGGCTGGGCTTCCCCGCCCTGTTCGAGGCGTTCCGGCAGCGACGTCGCCCGGCCCGCTGGACGGTGGCCACCAAGCTGACCATCTGGGGCAGCGTGGTGCTGCTGGCCACCGGATTCGTCGGCCTGCTCGCCGCCGAGTGGGCCAACCCGTTCACCATCGGCACCTACGACACCGCCGGCAAGGTGCTCGCCACGTTCGCCCAGATCGCGCTCAGTCGCACCGGCGGCTTCGACGTGATCAACGTGGCGGCGTTGAGCGAGGAGAGTTATCCCCTGCTCATCGCCCTGATGTTCATCGGCGGGGGCAGCGCCAGCACCGCCGGTGGCATCAAGGTCTCCACGTTCTTCCTGCTCGGATTCGTCATCTGGGCCGAACTGCGCGGCGAACCCGACGTCACCGTGGGCCGCCGCCGGATCGCCATGGCCAGCCAGCGCCAGGCCCTGACCGTGGCGCTGCTCAGCGTGGCGCTGGTGACCGTCGGCACGCTCGCCCTGACCGTGCTGACCACCGGCGTCCGGTTCAACGACACGGTGTTCGAGGTGGTCTCCGCGTTCAGCACCACAGGGCTCACCATCGGGCTCGCCGAACGGTTGTCCTGGTCGGGCCAGCTCGTGCTGACCGTGCTGATGTACATCGGCCGGATCGGGCCGCTCACCCTCGGCTCGGCGATCGCGTTGAACACCCGACGTCGGCTGTACCGCTACCCGAAGGAGCAACCCGTTGTCGGCTAGGGACGAGGACAGCGGCGACATCGCCGTGATCGGGCTGGGCCGGTTCGGCTGTCACCTGGCCGGGGCGTTGGCCCGGCTCGGCCACCAGGTGCTCGCGGTGGACCACGACGCCGCGCGGGTGCAACGCTGGTCGGTCGCGCTGGACCGGGTGGTGCAGGCCGATGCCACCGAGGAACAGGCGCTGCGGCAGCTCGGCATCGCCGACTTCCGCCGGGTGGTGGTCGCCATCGGCGCCTCGGTGGAGGCCAGCGTGCTCACCGTGCTGGCGTTGACCGAGGTGGGCGTACCGCAGATCTGGGCGCGGGCGACCTCCCGGAAACACGCCAAGATCCTGGCCTCGGTCGGCGCGCACCACGTGGTCTTCCCCGAGGCGGAGACCGGCGAGCGGGTGGCCCACCTGATCGTCAGCCGGATGCTCGACTTCATGGAGTTCGGCGACGACTTCGCCATCGCCAAGGTGCCGGTCCCCCCGCCGCTGGTCGGCCACCGCCTCGACGCGCTGGACCTCCAGGAGCGGTACGGGGTGATGGTGGTCGGTGCGAAACCGGCCGGGGAGCCCTTCCGGTACGCCGAGCCGGACACCCTGCTCGGGCCGGGCAGCATCCTGGTCGTCGAGGGTGGGATCGCCCAGGTGCAACAGTTCGCGGCCCTGCGCTGACCGCACCTGTCGCGGCCTCAGCCCCGCTGCCCCCTGCCGGGACCACCACCCGGACCCCCGACGGGGCCACCTTCCGGACCCCCGACGGGGCCGCCGCCACCGGTGCCGTTGCCTCCCTTCCCCGTCACCTTCCCGCTTTTCCCTTGGCCGCACCCGCCCCCTTGCCCGCCGCCGGGCCGGGCCCCTTGCCGGGCTTCTCGGCCTTCGGCTTGGGCTTCGCCGGGGCGGCCCCACCGGAACCGCCCTTGCCCGATGTCTTGCCGGACGCCTTCGTCGACTTCTTCGCCGCCGGCTTCTTCACCGTCGGCGGCTTCACCACCGGGGCGCTGCCGGCCACCCCGGAGACCCGTACCCCGCAGCTCGACCCGCCGACGGTGAACTCCAGCGGCAGCGGGTTGCCCCCGGTGTACCGGCCGGTCAGCGCGACCTTCTCCGACGCTCCCGGGGCCAGCGCGGCGCGTCCGGCCGCCGGGGTGACCCGGACCGTGCGCCCCTCCTGGCGTACCCCGGGGGTGGTCGTGGTGACGGTCTGCTGGCCGGGGAAGGCGAAGCTCATCGTCCAGTCCCGCAGCTCCCGGGGGCCGGTGTTGGTCAGCGTGAGCTGGGCGGCGAAGTCCCTGCCGGAGTCGCTGCGCAGCGCGTACTCGACCTCGCACGGGGTGGGTTCGGCCAACCCCATCCGGGCCTCGGTGGGCCGGTCGACCCCGCCGCTGGCCGGGCTGCGTGAGGTCACCCCCCAGATCGCCGCGGTCACCGCGACGAGACCCACCGCGACCACCCCGGCCTCGATCCGGCGGCGGCGGGCGGCGACCCGGCGGTTGCGGGTCCGGCCCGAGAAGGGCAGCGCGTCGGTGTCGGCCGACCAGGGCAGGATCGTGGTGCCCGCGTTGGCGAGCAGGGCCGGATCTCCCCGCCCGGGGGCCGGGGACACCGGCACGGCCGCGACCATCCCGGCCGCGCCGGCGAGGGTACGCGCCACCTCGGTCGTCGCCGGCCGGTCCTCGGGACGCTTGGCCAGGCAGCGGCCGACCAGCTCGACCACCTCGTCGGGCAGCCCGCGCACCGGCGGCATCGGCTCCGGGTCGTGGTACATGTGCGCCCGCAGCATCTGGGTGGTGGTGCTGGCCTGCCAGGGCAGCCGCCCGGTGAGCATCCGGTAGAGCAGCAGCCCGACGGCGTACACGTCGGTGGCCGGGGAGACCTGGCCGTTGTCGAGGCGTTCCGGGGCGAGGTAGGCGGGAGTGCCGAGCAGGGCACCGTCCGGTCCCTTCTCGCTCTCGCCGACCAGCGCGGAGATGCCGAAGTCGACCACCTTCACCCCGGTGGCGGTCAGCATGACGTTGCCCGGGGTGACGTCCCGGTGCACCACCCCGCGGGCGTGCGCGGTGGCCAGCGCCGAGGTCACCTCGGCCCCGATGGTCACCGCCTCCCGCCAGGGCAGCTGCCCGTCGCGGCCGAGCCGCGCGGTGAGCGGGCCGCCGTCCACCAGCTCCATCACCACGTACGGCACGGTCAGCCCGACCTGCTCGGACTCGCCGTAGTCGTACACGTTGGTGATGTTGGGGTGGCAGAGCCGGGCGGCGGCCTGCGCCTCGATCCGGATCCGGTGTCGGAAGGCCCGGTCGGTGGCCAGCCGGGAGGCGAGCACCTTCACCGCGACCTGACGGCCGAGCACCTGGTCGTAGCCGCGCCACACCACGGACATGCCGCCCGCGCCGAGCTGCTCGATCAGCCGGTACCGCTCACCGAGGAGCTGGGCGGCGTTGCGCACTCCTGCACCCATGGTCGACCGAGTTGCCCGGGTAGGCCCCCGCTACACCTCGCTGGGCGTAATCGGTCAGGAAAGTCACCCGTTCAGGCGGTCGCGAGCAGTTGGTCCACCGGAGCGTAGTCGTCGGTCAACACCAGGGCGTCGTCGACGAACCGGGTGACCTCGCTGCCGGCGAGCAGATCCGGGATCTTCGCCAGCGTGCCCAGCCGGGTCCGCAGCGCGTCCAGCGGCAGCGGGGCGTCCGAGGCGACGATGAGGAAGTTGCTGCCCTGCCGACCGGCGATCGCCTCCGGCGGCGCGACCAGCGCCACGTGGTCGAACTCGGCGGCCACCGTGGCCAGCTCCGAGCGGATGAACCGGTCCGGCGGGTAGTCGATGACGTTCTGCACGTAGATCCCGCCGGGGCGGAGCACCCGGTCGACCTCCGCCGCCATCTCCCGGGTGGCCAGGTGCCAGGGCACCACCAGGTGCCCGAAGGCGTCCCCGACGACCAGGTCCCGGCTGTCCGCCGGCTCCCCGCCGACCAGCATCCGGGCGTCCCCCACCGTCGCCCGCAACCCCGGCCCGGTCCGGACGCCCAGCTCCCGCCGGTCCAGCTCGACCAGCTCACCGTCGATCTCGAAGACCACGTTGTCGGTGCCCGGCCGGGTGGCGCTCAGGTAGCGGGGCATGGTGAACCCGCCCCCGCCCAGGTGCAGCGCGTCCAGTCGCCGCCCCTTCGGGGCGGCCACGTCGGCGACCGCGCCGATCCACTGGGTGTACTCGTACTCCAGGTGCGTCGGGTCGTCCAGGTCGACGTACGAGTGCTGGGCCGAGTTGAGGTAGAGCGTGCGGCCGCCGGCCCGGTCCGGATCACGCTCCACCCGGGCGCAGTGGTAGGCGGTCTCCACGTCGCACGGGTTCGGCGCGACCGCGCTCAGCCCCGCCGCGACCAGCCCGAGCACCGCCAGGGTCGCCTTCAGCCGCGCCGGACCGGGCAACCCGGCGGCCTCCTGCCGGCGCAGGTAGACCCCGAGCGCCAACCCGACCACGCCGAGCGCCGCCGCCAACCCGATCAGGATGACCGTGCTGGGCAGCGCCGCCACCAGCACGAACCCGGTGGCCAGGGTGGCGGTGATGCCGCCGAGGGTGCCGATGCCGGACAGCCGCCCGACCACCTGGCCGGTCCGCCGCAGGTCGGCCAGTTGCAGCTTCACCACCAGCGGGGTGACCGCCGACAGCAACGCCGCCGGCACGAACACCGCCAGCGCGGTGAGCAGCAGAATGCCGCTGACAGCGCCGCCGCGCAGCAGCTCACCGGCGTACCGGACCACCGGCAGGGTGACCGCGGCGGCGATGCCGGCCAGGATCAGCGCCGGGGCGAGCAGGCCCCGCGGATCCCGCCGGTCGGCCAGCCAGCCGCCCGACCAGGCCCCGTACGCGATGGCGGCCAGCGCGATGCCGATCACCGAGCTGGTCACCTGGAGCGTCACCCCGACGTACGGGCCGACCAGGCGCAGCGAAACCGTCTCCAGCACCAGCACCGCACCGCTGGAGAAGAAGACCAGGAACGCGGCGAGCCCGTTGGGCAGGGCGCGGGAGGGGACCGGCGCGGAGGCTGCCGGTACGGTCACGACGTCGGACGATGAGCTGCTCACCGTCGCGATGCTACGTCCCGTTCCTGGGACGAACCGTCAGTACATCGAAAGGTGAACATGGTTTGTGTGGTCGGCGGCCGGGCTGCCCGACCCGCTGTACGCCCGCCAACCGGTGTTCGGCATCCAGATCTGCCGGTACCAGATCACGTAGAGCACACCGAGCCGGTTGGCGTTGTTCCGGAAGTAGTTGGCCAGGCTGTCGCCGTACGCCTTGTCCCCGCCGGTGGCCGTCTCGTCCTTGAAGCCGCTGGTGGCGGCGGAGAAGTCGCAGGCCCGGCCCTTGGGGTGCTCGCCGCCCCCGCCGCTGCGGTAGCAGGACACGTACCGCTTGTAGCCGGCCGCCTTGGCCTGCTGCATGGCGTGCAGGGTGCGCGGGGTGATGCAGCCGGAGGTGGTCGGGTCGTTCACCGAGCACGACTCGCCCGGCCAGGACCCGTCGGAGTTGCGCGGGGCCGGCTTCGCCGAACTCGACCCGCCGCTGAAGCCGGCGCTGCTGCCCGAGCTGACCGTGGCCAGGGCGCGCTCCGCGTCCCGCTTCTTCTTGGCCAGCGTGGCGAGCTGCTTCTGCTGCTCCCGGACCTCGGCGTTGATGTCGAGGGTGGCCTGGGCGGCGTTGTGCCGAGCCTCGGCCAGCGCGCGGAGCTGCTTGCCGTCCCGCTGGGCCATCATGTCGAGGTCGGCCGCCCGCTTGAGGAACGCCTCCGGGCTGGCCGTGTTGAGCAGCATCGACGTCGGCGTCAGCCGACCCACCCGGTACGACTGCGCGGCCACCTCACCCACCTGGGTGGTCAGCTCACCCAGCCGACCCTCCAACACCTTGAGCTGGGCGGCCAGCTCGGTCTGCCGCCGCTTGGAGCTGTCCAGCTTGGCCTTGGCCTCGATGTGCCCCTTCGCCGCCGCCGTCAGCGCGTCCTTGAGCTGCTTGGTGCCGCCCTCGCCGGGCTCCGCCGAGGCGGGCACCGCGCCGACACCGAGCAGTAGCGCCAGCGCGGCGAGCAGTACGGTCAACGGCCGATGCGCGCGGGGCCGGGTCAGGCTGGTCCTGGGCACGGAGGTGTCCTTCCCTCTGCCGCCGACGCCCGGCGACAGGCCGGTCCGGCGGCGGTCCCGCCGGCCCCGGTTGGCGGCCTGGGGGCGGAGACCGCCGGTCACGATACCGCAACCACAGCCGGCGACCGGTCCCGTGACGACACCGGACGGCAACGCTCGACGCGGCGTGTCGAACCGGTCGCCGAGGGTCCTGTCCATCGATGCCCCGGCGGCCCGCCGGGGTGCCCGCCACCGGCACCACGGCCCGCCGCCCCGGCCGGGTCGGGGCGGTCCACCGCCGGCACCGCCGGTTCGGCGGGAGGTGGCCGTCAGTCGCCGAGCAGGGCGGTCCGGACCTCGTGCCAGGTCTGCTCGTCCACGGCGACCAGCAGCCCCGGGCCGTCGTCGGCCGGGTGGTACTCGGTGCCGTCGAACCGCCGGGCCACCCCGCCCGCCTCGCGGACCAGCAGCGCACCGGGCGCATGGTCCCAGGGCAGGGTGCGCCAGAACATGACGAACTGCTGGTCCCCGGTGAGCAGGTCGAGGTACTCCCGGCCGGCGCAGTGCTGGCCGGGCAGCAGCTCCCCGATCCGGCCCTCGCCGGCCGCCACCCGGTCCCGGGTGGCCTGCGGCAGGTACTGGACCATCGCGGTGCCGCGCAGCCGGCCGGGCGCGACGGCGGCAGCGGCCCGCACCGGTCGGCCGTCCAGCCGGGTGCCGTCCCCGGCGCGGGCCACGGCCATCGTCCCGGCCAGCGGGTCGAACACCCACGAGGCGGTCGGCTCGCCCGCCCGGAGCAGGGCCACCATCAGCGCGAACGGCCGGCGACCGGCGGCGAAGTTGCCCGTGCCGTCGACCGGGTCGACCACCCACACGTCACCGCCGTCGCGCAGGTGCCGCAGCAGCGACCCGTCCTCGGCCACCGCCTCCTCGCCGACGACCAGCGACCCCGGCAGCAGCCGACGCAGCTCGGCCGAGATCCGCTCCTCGGCCCGCTGGTCGGCGATGGTGACCAGGTCACCCGGTGCCTTCTCGGTGACGTCGGCGTCGTCGAGCCGGCGGAACAGCGGCAGCACCACGTCCGCCGCGGTCTCCCGCAGCAGCGTGTCGACGTCGACGAGCAGGTGGTCAGCCACGCGGCGGCAGCTTGACCACGCTGACGAAGAACTCGTCGATCTGACGGACCACCGAGATGAAGCGCTCGAAGTCCACCGGCTTGGTCACGTAGGCGTTGGCGTGCAGCTGGTAGCTGCGCAGGATGTCCTCGTCGGCCTGGGAGGTGGTGAGCACCACCACCGGGATGCGGCGGAGCTGCTCGTCGTTCTTGATCTCCTCCAGCACCTCCCGGCCGTCCCGGCGCGGCAGGTTCAGGTCGAGCAGGATCAGGTCCGGGGTCACCGCGTCCGCGTACCGGCCCTCGCGCCGCAGGTAGGCCAGCGCCTCGGCGCCGTCGGAGACGACGGTCAGCCGGTTGCGCAGCTTGTGCTCCTCGAACGCCTCCTGGGTCATCAGCACGTCACCCGGATCGTCCTCGACCAGCAGGACCTCGATCGGGCTCTTGCCGTCCGCCGGCGCGGTCATCCGACCCTCTCCTTCGTACCACCCGTGGTGCCTTGCCCCGGCGGCCCGCCGGGTGGGTCCTCGTGTCGCCCGCCGGCCGGCTGCCGCCCGACCGTCGGCCCGTCCCCGGCGACCTCACCGACCGGCACCGGCGGCTCCCCGACCGGGCGGTCGCTCGTCGCCGGGTCGTCCGGGCCGGTCGTCGCCGGGTCGTCCGTCCCCGTCGTCGTGGTGCCGTCCCCGTCGGTCGGGGCGGTCGCGTCGGCCGTGGCGTCCGCGTCGGCGGTCGCCTTCGCCGCCTCGACGTCCTCCGGGCGGGCCGGCAGGGTGAACCGGATCGCGGTCCCCTCGGCCTGGTCGGTGTCCACCCAGACCCGACCGCCGTGGTACTCGACGATCTTCTTGACGATGGCCAGGCCGATACCCGTCCCCGGGTAGGCGTCCTTGGCGTGCAGCCGCTGGAAGATCACGAAGATCTTGTCGGCGAACTCGGGCTCGATGCCGATGCCGTTGTCCTGGCAGGTGATCTCCCACTCGGCGTCGACCAGCCGGGCCGAGACCCGCACCCTGGGCGGGACGTCCGGGCGGCGGAACTTCACCGAGTTGCTGACCAGGTTGACCAGCAGGTTGGTGAGCAGCGGCTCCTCACCCCGGATCACCGGCAGCTCGCTCCAGGTCAGCTCGGCGTCGGCGTACTGGCGGCCCGGCTCGGTCTGGCTGGCCACGTCGGCCATCACCCGGTTCAGGTCGACGTCGACGAAGCCGGTGGTGAGCCGGCCGATCCGGGAGAACGCCAACAGGTCGTTGATCAGGCGCTGCATCCGTTGCGCGCCGTCCACCGCGAACGCGATGTACTGGTCGGCCCGCTCGTCGAGCTGCCCGGCGTACCGGCGCTGGAGCAGCTGGCAGAAGCTGGCCACCTTGCGCAGCGGCTCCTGGAGGTCGTGCGAGGCGACGTAGGCGAACTGCTCCAGGTCACGGTTGGAGCGGGTCAGCTCCTCGGCCTGCTTCTGCAACTGGTTGTTGACCCACTCGATGTTCTCCCGGGCGGCCCGCACCTCGGCCAGGTCCTTGGCGATCTTCTGCCGCATCACGTCCACGTCGTCGGCGAGCCGGCGGAACTCCGGCGGCCCCGACCCGGCGATGTGGTGCTGGTAGTCACCGGCGGCGACCTCCCGCACCTGCTGGGCCAGGCCGGTCAGCGGCCGGATCACCATCCGCTCCAGGGAGAGCAGCATCAGGGTGCCGGCGATGACCACCACCACCGCCGCGACGATCAGCAGCATCACCAGCATGTTGCCGGTGCGCTCGATGTCCCGGGCGCCCTTCTCCCGCTCGGCCAGGATCGCCGTCTGGAGGTCACCCACCGACGCCCGGATCTGGTCGAACTGCTGCCGCGCCTGGGCGGTGATCAACGCCTGGCCGGCGGCCGTGCCGCTGCTCCCGGTCGTCGCGATCACCGGCTCGGCCACCGTCCGCCGCCAGTCCGCCGCCTGCTGCTGCGCCGTGCGCAGCGCATCCATGATCGCCGGGTAGTCACGGCCCAGGTCGGCGATCGTGGCGGACACGTCGCGCTCCTGCCGCACCCCCTGCTCGTACGGGGCCAGGTCGGCGCGGTTGCCGCTGACCGCGTACCCGCGGACGCCGGTCTCCTGGTCGAGCAGCACGTTGAGCAGCTCCTGCCCCTGCACCCGCAGCGGACCCGTCCGGGTGAGCAGCGTGTCGGTGTAGGCGCGGTTCTTCGCCGCCACCGCCGCCTCGGCCACGGCCAGCCCGATCAGCAGCAGGCCCACCACGGCCAGCAGCGCCAGCACCCGACGACGCAGGGTCCACCCCCGACGGTACGTGTTCACCGGCCACCGCCCCGGGTGACCAGCAGCATGGCCACGTCGTCGGCGAGCGGCCCACCGTTGATCTGCTCGGCCCGACCGACCAGCCAGGCGGGCAGCTCCGACAGCGGCACGGCGTGGTTGGCCCGCTCCTGGAGCAGGCCGGTGAGCCCGTCGACGTCCAACCGGTCGTCGCCGTCACCCACCCGCCCCTCGATCAGGCCGTCGGTGTACATCAACAGGGACCAGTCATCGGTGTCGAACTCCAGGTCGAACGCGACGGGACGGCGGGGTCGTACGCCGAGCAGCAGGCCACCCCGGGCCGGGACCGGCGCGACCTTGCCGCCGGACAGCAGCAGCGGCGGCGGGTGGCCGGCCAGCCGGACGGTGGCCCGGTTGGCGGCCAGGTCGAGCCGGGCGGTGGCGACGGTGGCGAAGATCTCCTGGAGCCGGCGCTCGCTCATCAGCACCTGCTCCAGGGCCGGCAGCACCTCGTCGTCGGGCACCCCGGCCAGGATCAGCGCCCGCCAGGCCACCCGCAGCTCGACGCCGAGGGCGGCCTCGTCCACGCCGTGCCCGCAGACGTCGCCGACGATCAGATCGACCCGGTCCGGCCGGGTCTGCACCACGTCGAAGAAGTCCCCGCCGATCAGCGCCGCGTGCCGGCCCGGCCGGTAGAAGGTGTGCACCGCCACCTCGTCGGTGGTCATCAGCGGCTGGGGCAGCAGGCCCCGTTCCAGCCGGGCCGACTCGGCCTGGCGCAGCTCGACCTCGCGCAGCCGACGGGCGTTCTCGTCGGCCCGCTTGCGTTCCACCGCGTACCGCAGGGCGCGGGTCAGCAGAACCCCGTCGACCTGCCCCTTGACCAGGTAGTCCTGGGCGCCCTCGGCGACCGCGACGATGCCGAGGTGCTCGTCGGAGCGGCCGGTCAGCACGCAGACCGCCGCGCCGCTGGACATCTCCAGCACCCGGCGCAGGCCGTCCAGGCCCTGCGCGTCGGGCAACCCGAGGTCGAGCAGGACGCAGTCGACCCCGACGATCCGCTTCCGGGCCTCGCTGAGACTGGTGGCGACCAGCAGGTCGATCATCGAGTTGGTCTCGGCGAGCAGCTCACCGACCAGGAAGGCGTCGCCCTCGTCGTCCTCGACCAGCAGCACCCGCAGCCGTTCACCCGGCGGCAGGTTGGGGTTGTGCCCGAGCCCGCCGTGCGGGTACGGCGCGACGGAGGGCCCGGCCAGGCCGGGCCCCCGGTGCGACCGGGTCACCGCCGCGAGACGCGGGAGTTCGCTGGTGATGTCGGGCTCCTTCCGAGTGCCCTGCTGATCCTGTATTAGACAACGGTCGCACACAACACGGTCCGCCCGGTCCAGGGCGTACCCGGGCAAGGCCGTCACCGGATGAGCGTCCGGTCAGCCCCGCGCGTCACGGTTCGGTCCCGGTACGCCCCCGCTCCTTCCCGGCCGGGGCAGGATGATGCCCACCCCCGCACCACCTCCGAGGAGTTCCCCGTGGGCGTACCCCCCGCCTCCGCCGCCGACCGGGCGCTGACCCGGCCCCCGCGTCGCCCGCTCGCCGCCCTGGCCGCCCTGTTGGCGCTGGTCGCGGTGGGTGCCGCGATGCTGGTCACCCTGGCCACCCCGACGCCCCGGCCGGCGGACGCCCCGGCCGACGAGTTCAGCGCCGGGCGGGCCTACCGGACCGTGCAGACGGTGGCGACCCGACCGCACCCGGCCGGTAGCGCCGTCAACGACCAGGTCCGTGAGCACCTGGTCGGGACGCTGCGCGGGCTGGGCCTTCAGACCGAGGTGCAGGACACCGTCGCCCCGGAGGCCGGGCAGCTCAGCGGGGCGGCCGGCGGGGCCACCGTCGCCCGGGTCCGCAACGTGGTGGCCCGGCTGCCCGGCACCGCCTCCACCGGCCGGGTCTTCCTGGTGGCGCACTACGACTCGGTGCAGACCGGCCCGGGTGGCAACGACGACGCGGCCGGCACCTCCACCGTGCTGGAGGTGGCCCGCGCGCTGGCCGCCGGCCCTCGGCTCCGCAACGACGTGGTGTTCGTGCTGACCGACGCCGAGGAGGCGTGCCTGTGCGGGGCGGCGGCGTTCGCGGCGAGCCACCCGCTCGCCGCCGACGGCGGGGTGGTGCTCAACCTGGAGGCCCGGGGCTCCACCGGGCCGGTGATCATGTTCGAGACGTCCCGGGACAACGCCGGTCTGGTGGCCGCCTTCGGCCGGGGCGCACCGCACCCGGTGGGCACCTCGTTCGCGGTGGAGATCTACCGGGCGCTGCCCAACGACACCGACTTCACCGCCTTCCTCGACCACGACTTCGTCGGGTTGAACTCGGCGTACATCGACGGGGGCGCGATCTACCACACCCCGCTGGACACCCCGGCGGCGATGGACCGGGGCAGCCTCCAGATGCACGGTGACAACGCGCTCGGCCTGGCCCGGGAGTTCGGCCGCACCGACCTGACGGCGTTGCGGTCCGGCCACGACGCCACCTACTTCCCGGTGCCGGGCGGGCTGGTCCGCTACCCCGGCTGGTTGACCTGGCCGCTGGCCGCCCTGGCGGTGCTCGGGGTGCTGGCGCTGGGCTGGCTGGTCCGGCGTACCGGCCGGGCCGGCACCGGCCGGCTGGTCGCCGGGTTCGGGCTGGCGCTGGTGCCGATCGTGGCCGCGCCGCTCGCCGCCCAACTGCTCTGGGCGGGGATCACCGCGCTGCGCCCCGGCTACGCCGAGCTGCTCGACCCGTACCGGCCGGTCTGGTACCGGCTGGCGGTGGGGGCGCTCGCCGCCGCGATCCTGCTCGCCTGGTACGCGCTGGCCCGCCGCCGGGTCGGCCCGGCGGCGCTGGCCGTCGGCGGGCTGGGCTGGCTGGCCCTGCTCGGGCTGGTGCTGGCGGCGCTGGTGCCCGGCGGGGCCTACCTGGTCACCCTGCCGGCGCTGGCCGGCGCGCTCGCCGGCCTGGTGGCGCTGCGTACCCGGATCGACGGCCCGTGGCCGGTGGTCGCGGTCACCCTGGCCGGCGCGGTCGCCGTGGTGATCCTGCTGCCCACCGTGGTGCTGCTCTTCCCCGCGCTGGGGATGGCGATGGGCGGGGTGGCGGCGCTGTTCGCGGTGCTGCTCGGGCTGGCCGCGCTGCCGGTGCTCGACCTGCTGCACCCGGCGGCCAGCGGCCAGCGCGGCCCGGTCGCCGGCGACGAGCGCGACCCGGCCCCCGGCGGCGAGCCCGGCCCGGTCGCCGCCCGGGCGCGCCGGCTCGGCGCGCTGCCGGCCGTCGCCGCCGCGCTCGCCGCCACGGTGTTCGCCGGGGTCGGCCTGGCGGTCGACCGTTTCGACGCCGACCACCCCGTTCCCACCCATTTGATGTACGCCCTGGACGCCGACACCAACGAGGCGCAGTGGATCACCCGGGAGGAGGAACCTCAGCCGTGGACCAAGGAACACGCCGGTTCGCACTTCACCGAGTACCTGGGCGCAGCATTTCCCGGCCTGGGTAGGGAGTCGGTATTTACCGGGGTGGCCCCGGCGGCGAACCTGCCCGCGCCGACGGTGCAGGTGCTGGCGGACACCACCGCCGGCGGACTGCGCACCCTGCGCCTGCGGCTGCTCCCCCAGCGCACCGTCCGGCTGGCCACCCTGCACGTGGATGCGAACACCGCCGAGGTGACCCGGGCCGAGGTGGCCGGCCGGGAGGTGCCGGTCGGACGGCAACTGACCGTCGAGGAGGCGTCGCTGGACCGGTGGGGCTTCGGGATCGTCTTCCACGCCCCGCCTGCGGAGGGCGTCGAGATCACCCTGACCGTACGACCCCGGGCCGGGCAGGTCGCGTTGCGGGCGATGGACGCCAGTGACGGGCTGGAGGCTCTGCCGGGGTTCCGGAAGCGGCCGGCGGGGGTGGGGGTGGTCGGCTCGCACACCTCGGAGATGCTGGCGGTCGCCCGCACCTACCCGCTCTGACGACGTGGCCGGAGGCGGTCGGTCATCCGTGGCCATGGATAACCGGTCGCCCGGACCGGCGGGGCGGACTACGGTCCGCAGGATGCGGCTGGAGAAGGTCACCCCGGAGAACTACGAGGCGGCGCTCAAGCTGTCGGTACGCCCCGACCAGGAGGATCTGGTCGGACCGGTGGTCAAGTCCCTGGCCGAGGCGTACGTCTTCCCGGACATCGCCTGGCCGAGGCTGATCTTCGACGGCGACCGGCTGGTCGGCTTCCTGATGGCCTTCCTCGACTACGCGTGGGGCGACAACCCCGAGGACGTCCGGTCCGGCCTCTGGCGACTCAACATCGCCGCCGACGCCCAGGGGAAGGGTTACGGGCGGTTCGCCGTCGAGGCGGTGTGCGCGGAGATCCGCGCCCGGGGCGGCGACCGGGCGTACGTCACCTGGGTGCCCCGGGAAGGTGGGGCGGAGGGCTTCTATCTGAAGCTGGGCTTTCGGCCGACGGGCGAGCAGAGCGAAGGGGAGACGGTCGCCGTCCTGGACCTCTGACCGGGCATCGTGATCGGGCGCGGGTCACCAGCCGGGCTGACTCACCTTCCTAGGGATTTCGGGCCGACACAGCCTCAGCTGGTTGTCCGGCTCCGGGACCGTCCAGCGTTACCGTGACCTCCATGACCGCCGCACACGCGTTCGAGTATGAGGTTCCGCCTCATGCCGGTCCGCCGTCTGAAGCTGTCGAGGCGGCTGAGGAGGGCAACGTCGTCTACCTCAGCCACCAGGGGCAGCGGGTGGCGGCGATCGGGCCACCGACGGCGCTCGATCCGCAGGGGCTGGAGAAGATCAGACAGTATCTGGAAGGGATAGCCAGAAACCCGAACCGGACGGACGCTCTACGCGCCTCGGCTCGTGAGCAGCTTGCGCCAGCTTGACGAGATCATCGAACAGGCGATCAACGAGGAGGACGCCCAGGCATGCGACGACGCACTGGCGTCGATGCGTGCTGGTGAGTCGACACAGCCGTGGAGCACGGTCAAGCGGGAGCTCGACCTGTGACATGGAAGATCGAGCTCACCAATGCTGCGGCGCGCGAGCTGGCCAAGCTGGATCGCACCACCCAGGTCCGGATCGGTTCCGCGATCGATCAGCTGGCGAGTTGACCCTCGACCCACCGGCTGCGTGAAGCTCTCCGGCGGAGATACCAAGGGGCGAATCCGGGTAGGTGATTTTCGGGTCATCTACCTGATCCTGGAGACCAGGTGCTGATCGCCGTCGTGCGAATCGCCCATCGCAGAGAGGTGTACCGGTCTTTCTAGGGCACGTCACTTCCAGCGGAAGTGGACGAAGAGGCGGCCGAAGTTCTTGGAGTCCTTCTCGACCCGGTGGTAGAGCTGCTTGACGTCCTTCTGGTCGAGGAAGCGCAGCACCTTCTTCTTGAGCTGGCCGGACCCCTTGCCAGGGATGATCTCGACCAGGGTGGCCTTCTTCGCCACCGCCTCGTCCATGATCCCGCGCAGGGCACGGTCGATGTCGTGACCCTTGTTGAAGATGTCGTGCAGGTCCAGCTTGAGCTTCATCCCGCCTCCCCCACCTGCGCAGCCGCCATGGCAGGCCCATCGTAGGCCGGCACGCGTCGGAGCGAGGCTCAGGCTTCGTCGGGCAGGTTCGGCCGGTACTCGCGGATCCAGGCCTCGATGTCCTCGGTACGCCAGATCCGACCGGTGGCGAGCGTCTCATAGGGCTTCGGCCAGTCGGGGCGCTTCATCAACTGCTCGACGCGTTGCCTGCTCACGCCCAGCCTCATCCGGATCTCGTACGCGCCCATGAGATGCCGGCCCATGAACGGAGGCTACCGGGCGGGCTGGCCACTCTCTGTGACGAGTGGTCAGCCAGATAGCTGCCCGGCGTACTGGAGTCAGGCGAGCTGTTCCTCGTCGTCTGCCTCGCCGAGGTGGGGGCGGTGTTCACGAATCCACGCCTCGACCTCTGCCTTGAGCCACACAGCACCCATCCCGAGCCGGTCGTACGGCTGGGGGAAGTCGGGCCGGTCGATGATCTGGCGCGCTCGTTGTCGGCTGACGCCGAGCCGCGTCGTGATCTCGCCTGCCCCGTAGAGATGGCGTGGCACGGCGCGAGAGTAGCCAGACCGCCAGTGGTCAAACCGCAGCTAGCCGAACTACACCTTGCCTAACGCACCCTTGCACCTTGACAAGCGGCGAGCGGGCCAACACGCTGGGGTGATGTCACAGCAGTCCCCCGCGACCCCCTCGGCCCACGCGCTGGTGGCCGACGCCACGGAGAATTCGATGGACCTCAGCCGGAGCAGTCCCAGCAGACCGCGTGACCGGTTCGGCACCGAAACGCAACGAAGCTCGAACGCCTCGCCGGTCCACGCCCGCCCTGGCGGGGCCGTGCGGCCACACGTACCGATGCGGCCCCTCTGGTTGTGCCGGGTGTGTGCCGCGCCGTGGCCGTGTCAGCCCGCCCGGCTGATGCTGACCAGGGACTACCGGCGGGACCGCGTCGGGCTGTCCGTCTACATGGCCGGGCGGCTGTTCGACGCCACCGGCGACCTGGTCACCCTCAACCCGAACGCCGTCCCGGCCCCGGCGGAGCTGTTCGACAGGTTCCTGGCCTGGACGAGACGCAGAACCGGGCCGGGAGAAGAGTAGAAGCCCTCCCCCGGCCCGGCGCGATCAGGGACTCAGCGGCCGTTGCCGACCCGGCTCTCCACCCGGCGCAGCGCGGTCACGTAGTCGTCGTTGGCCGAGTGCATGGCCGCCGCGATGCGCAGGTGCCGCAGCGCGTCCGGGTAGCGGTTCAGCCGCTCCAGCGTCCGACCCAGCACGTGGTGGGCGTAGTGGTCACTGGGATCGCGGTCGACCAGCTCCCGCAACTGCTCCTCGGCGCGGCCGAGCTGGGCGGTCTGGAAGTACGCCCGGGCCAGCAGCTGACGTACGGAGGAGTTGCCGGGCTCGGCCGCCACGATCGGCTCCAGCAGCCGGACCGCTCCGCTCGGGTCACCCATCTCGAAGTACATGGTCGCCCGCCGGTACTCCGCCAGAAGATCCATCCCGACCCACCCCCTCGCGTCACGTCGTCATTGCTCCGACGCTGGCACAACACCGGGCGTACCGCGAGTGTTCCTGGGGGTGGACTTGTGGCTCAGGAGGCCGGATCGTCCCGTTCGCCGGTCAACTGCCAGGCCCGCACCCCACCGACGATCCCGGCCGTGTTCGGCACGATCACCACGTCGTCGCCCATCCGGGCCACCTGCTCGGGGCGGATCAGCCGCGAGTTGCCGCCGCCGAGGTAGAGCCGGTCCCAGCGGAACACCGGGCGCAGCCCGTCCACCACCTGCCGGATCCGCCGGGACCAGAAGGCGTCGCCGAGCCGCCGCCGCTCCGGCTCCCCGACGTACGTGTCGTAGGTGGTGCCCCAGCGGACCGGGGCGTGCGACAGCTCCAGGTGCGGGGCGAGCCGCCCACCGTCGAAGAGCGCGCTGCCCAGCCCGGTGCCGAGGGTCAGCACCAGCTCGCAGCCGGTTCCGGCGACCACCCCGGCACCGTGCACCTCGGCGTCGTTGAGCACCAGCGCCGGCATCCCGAACGCCTCGGTGACCGCCCGGCGGGCGTCGTACCCGGACCACTCGGCGAGCAGGTCCGGGTCGACCCGGCTACGCGGCCCGGACCGGGTCACGTAGTGCGGCGTCGCCACCACCACCCCGTGCCGGATCATGCCCGGCATCCCCACCGTCACCCGGTCCGCCCGGGGCAACCGCCCGGCCAGCTCCACCAGCGTCTTGACGAACAGCCCGGGCGGCAACGGGTACGGGGTGTCGACCCGGATCACCGGTGCCCGCAGGGTGCCGTCCCCGTCCAGCACCGAGCCCTTGATGCCGCCGCCCCCGCAGTCAACCGCGAACGTCAATCCCACACCCCCACCTTGCCCCACCCGCCCCCGTTCCTCCCGCCCCTCCCCCACCTTTCGCCGACCGGGACCGGCCAGCCCGATCCCGGCCACCGGGCCGCCCACCGACCCCACGCCAGCCCACCCCACCCATCGAGCCCACCCACCGCCCCCGGGCCAGTCCCAACCCGACCACCGACCCGGCAACCCGACCCCGACCACCGACCCGGCTTTCCGGCCCGGAAGACCCGACGGCAGAGGTGACAGGCGGCGGTGTGCGGGTTTGTGGAGAGTTGTTGTCGCCATAGCCGCAAGAACTCTCCACAATCTGGAGCACGGACCACCGTGCCCGTCGGCTGCCGGCCACGATGCCGAGCTGCGCTTCCGGGCCGTCCACCACGACGGCGGCACGGACGACCGTGCCCGTCGGCTGCCGGCCACGACCGGAATCCCACGGCCACCGCATCCACCCACCGCGAACCGGCCAGCCACCACACACCACGACCGAGCCGGCGCACACCACGACCGAGCCGGCGCACACCACGACCGAGCCGGCGCACACCACGACCGAGCCGGCGCACACCACGACCCAGCCAGCACAGGCCGCGAACCGGCCGCCACAGACCACGACCCAGTCAGCACAGACCGCGAGCCGGTGGCCGGGACAGCAGCAGGGCGGGCCGCGCGGCGTCCGCACCCGGACCGGCGGGCGATAGGCTCGGGGCCTCATGAGCGCCACGATGATCGTCAAAGGACTCGCCGCCGGGCACGGGGAGCGGACGCTCTTCAGTGACCTCGACCTGGTGGTCGCCCCCGGTGACGTGGTGGGGCTGGTGGGCGTCAACGGAGCGGGAAAGTCCACGCTGCTGCGGACGCTGGCCGGGTTGCAGGGCGTGGAGGAGGGCAACGTCTCGGTGAGCCCGCCGGGTGCCTCGGTGGGCTACCTGCCGCAGGAGCCGGAGCGGCGGACGGGCGAGACGGTCCGCGACTTCCTGGCCCGTCGGACCGGGGTGACCGGCGCGCAGGCGGCCCTGGACGCCGCCACCGACGCGCTCACCGCCGGCACGGCCGGGGCCGACGACGCGTACGCCGGGGCACTGGAGCGGTGGCTCGACCTGGGCGGCGCGGACCTGGACGAACGCGCCGCCCAGGTCGCCGCCGAACTGGGGCTCACCGTCGAGCTGGACCACCCGATGACCGCCCTCTCCGGCGGCCAGGCGGCCCGCGCCGGGCTGGCCTCGCTGCTGCTCAGCCGCTACGACGTCTTCCTGCTCGACGAGCCCACCAACGACCTGGACCTGGCCGGTCTGGACCGGCTGGAACAGTTTGTCACCGGGCTGCGTGCCGGGACGGTGCTGGTCAGCCACGACCGGGAGTTCCTCACCCGGACGGTGACCCGGGTGCTCGAACTCGACCTGGCGCAGCAGCAGACCCGGCACTACGGCGGCGGCTACCGCGCCTACCTGGAGGAGCGGGAGGTGGCCCGCCGGCACGCCCGCGCCGACTTCGAGGAGTACGCCGACACCCGGGCCGCGTTGGAGGCCCGGGCCCGCACCCAGCGGGCCTGGATGGAGAAGGGCGTGAAGAACGCCCGCCGCAAGGCCACCGACAACGACAAGATCGGCCGGAAGTTCCGGGCCGAGGCGACGGAGAAGCAGGCGGCCAAGGCCAAGCAGACCGAGCGGCTGATCGAACGCCTCGACGTGGTCGAGGAGCCGCGCAAGGAGTGGGAACTACGGATGGAGATCGCCGCCGCGCCCCGGGCCGGTGCGGTGGTGGCCTCGCTGCGCGACGCGGTGGTCCGTCGGGGCGACTTCACCCTCGGGCCGGTGAACCTCCAGATCGGCTGGGCCGACCGGGTGGCGATCACCGGCCCGAACGGCTCCGGCAAGACCACCCTGCTCGGCGCGCTGCTGGGTCGGCTGCCGCTCGACGCCGGGCACGCCGCGCTCGGCCCCGGGGTGGTGGTCGGCGAGGTCGACCAGGCCCGGGGGCTGTTCCTCGGCGACCAGCCGCTGCTGGAGGCGTTCGGGGCCGCCGTACCCGAGATGACGCCGGCAGACGCGCGGACGCTGCTGGCCAAGTTCGGCCTGCGGGCCGCGCACGTGCTGCGGCCGGCGGCGACGCTGTCGCCGGGCGAACGGACCCGGGCGGCGCTCGCGCTGCTCCAGGGCCGGGGGGTCAACCTGCTGGTCCTGGACGAGCCGACCAACCACCTCGACCTGCCGGCCATCGAGCAGTTGGAGTCGGCGTTGGCCGGCTATCCGGGGACGTTGCTGCTGGTCACCCACGACCGTCGGATGCTGGAGGCGGTCAGCGTCGACCGGCGGCTGCGGGTCGCCGACGGGCGGATCGCCGAGGACTGATCCGCGCCGTCCGGCAGCGACGGGATGACAATGGGTCATGCTCAAGTGGGAGTACGCGCTGCTGGTACGGCGTCGCCAGCCGACCGCCTCCGACCTCAGCTGGGAGGTCGTCTTCGTCTGGTACGGCCCCGACGGCTCGATGATCGACGTGACCGCCTACGGGGACACCGCGCTGGCCCACCTGAACCGGGCCGGCGACCAGGGGTGGGAACTCGTCGGGATGAGTGAGGACCCGTCCCTGGCGGGCCACAACGAGCTGCACCGCTACCACCTCAAGCGGCCGAAGGTGGCCGGCGCACCCCGGCAGCGCAGCCGGGGTGCCGGCCGGTCGATCCGCCGCAACGGTGGCTGACCAACCGGCCCGCAGCGAGTGGCGCCCCCGGTCGGCGGCTGACCGTCGGCCCGCGCCGGTCGGCGGCTGACCGCTGACGGCTGACCGCCTCACCGCTGACCGCTGACCGCTGGCGGCTGGCGGCTGGCGGCTGGCGGCTGGCGGCTGGCCCGTAACGGGTGACACCCCGGTCGGGTGGTGTGCCGGGCCGGAGAGCGGGTAACGGCCGGCGGGAGGTGGCCATGGTCGCGTTGGCGCAGGCACCGCCCTCGGCCGAACGGCTGCGGGCGCTCGACGGGTTCCTCGACGCGGCCTGGGCCGAGCAGGCCCGCCACGACGAGCGGTTACGCGGACTCGCCGTCGAGGTGCGGTTCGACCGGGGGGTCGCCCACCTCGCCGGGGAGGTGGCCGAGCCGGGTCAGTTGCGGCTGGTGCGCGAGCTGGTCGGCCGGCTCGCCGGGGTGTACGGCGTGTGGGGGCGGGTACGGGTCGCCGGTCGGGATCCGGTGGTGGTGGACCTGGGCTGCGGCGGCCAGAAGCAGTACCCGACGAGCCTGGGGCTGGACATCTTCCCGGCGCCCGGGGTGGACGCGGTGGCGGACCTGTCCGGGTCGCTGCCGCTGGCCGACGCCTCCGTCGACGTCATCTTCACCGTGCACATCCTGGAGCACCTGATCGACTTCCTGCCGCTGCTGGACGAGTGTCACCGGGTGCTCCGACCGGGCGGGGTGCTGCACGTGATGAGCCCCTGGTGGGGGCACGTGAACGCGGTGGCCGACCCGACCCACGTCCGGCTGCTGGACGTACAGACGATCAAGGGGGTCTGCGGCCAGCGCCCGCCGGGTACCCCGCGCTGGTATCCGCTGCACGCCGGCTGCGACGGCGCGTCCATCTTCGCCGACCTCACCCCGCTGCCCGCCGACGCGCCACCGGTCGCCCCGGCCCACCTGGCCCGCTTCTTCGACTGACTACCGGTCGGGGGTGCCGACGACCCGACCGCTCCGACGCAACGGCGGCCGCCGGGGTCAGGTGGTGCTCTCGCGGGGGGTCAGGCGGTGCGGGGCGGTGAGTTCCCGTGGGGGCGCGTCCCGGTCGCCGGCCAGCCGGCCGGCGAGCAGGTCGACCGCGAGCCGGGCGATCCGTTCCTTGTCCGGGGCGACGGTGGTCAGGGTGGGCACGCTGAACCGCCCGTCCTCGATGTCGTCGAAGCCGGCGACGGCGACGTCGGCGGGGATCCGGAGCCCCGCCTCGTGCAGGGCGCGGAGCGCGCCGAGGGCGAGGGTGTCGTTGAAACAGAAGACCGCGTCCGGGCGGGCTCCGGAGGCGAGCAGGTGACGCATGGCGGCGGCCCCGTCGGCGCGGTGCCAGGCCGGGGTGGCGGCGACCAGGCGCTCGTCGTACCCGAGACCGGCCTCGGCCAGGGCGGCGGTGTAGCCGGCCAGCCGGAGGCGGGCACCGGCACCCTCGGGGGTGTGCTGCGCGCCGACGGCGGCGATCCGGCGACGGCCGAGGCTGACCAGGTGGGCGGTCATCTCGCGGGCGGCGGTCACGTTGTCGATCACCACGTGGTCGGCGGTGCCGTGGTCCACCCGCTCACCGAGCAGCACCATCGGCAGGCCGTCCAGGCCGGTGAGATCGTCGGCGGTCAGGGACAACGGGCTGAAGATCAGACCGTCGATCATGTGGTCGCCGATGCCGGCGGCGGCGACCCGTTCCCGCTCGGGGCCGCCGCCGGTCTGGTCGATGAGCACGGTCCAGCCGTGGTCGGCGGCGGCGGCGACCACGTGCCGGGCCAGCTCGGCGAAGTACGGGATGTCCAGCTCCGGGACGGCGAGGGCGATCACGCCGGTACGCCCCTTGCGCAGGTTGCGGGCGGACAGGTTGGGCCGGTAGCGGAGTTCGGCGATGGCCGCCTCGACCCGCGCCCGGGTGTCCGGTCGTACGTGCTGGTAGCCGTTGACTACGTTCGACACGGTCTTGACCGACACCCCGGCCCGTTCGGCCACATCCTTCAGTCTGTGCCGCACGATCGGTCACCTCCCGCTTCCGACTCCGGACTCTATCGCGCGCCGGACGAGCCCTTTACAACGTTGGTTACAACGTTGTAGAAACACGGGTGGCGGCGTGACCGCCGTCACGGAGCAGGGCGAGGAAAGGTGGCACCCCCGTGCGTACAGCCCGGTTGACGATCGACCCGGCCTTCGCGATCGGAGCCGTGGACCGACGGCTCTTCGGCTCCTTCGTCGAACACCTCGGACGCTGCGTGTACGGCGGCATCTACGAGCCGGGCCACCCCGAGGCCGACCCGCTGGGCCTGCGGCGCGACGTGCTGGCGCTGACCCGGGAGCTGGGTGTCTCGATGGTCCGTTACCCCGGCGGCAACTTCGTCTCCGGCTACCGCTGGGAGGACGGCGTCGGCCCGGTCGACGACCGCCCCCGCCGGCTGGACCTGGCCTGGAAGACCATCGAGACCAACGCGTTCGGCCTCGACGAGTTCATGGCCTGGGCCGCCGCCGCGCAGGTCGAGCCGATGATGGCGGTCAACCTCGGCACCCGGGGCGTCCAGGAGGCGTGCGACCTGCTGGAGTACGCCAACCACCCGGGCGGCACCCGGCTGTCCGACCTGCGTCGCGCCCACGGCGCGCAGCAGCCGTACGGGATCCGGCTGTGGTGCCTCGGCAACGAGCTGGACGGCCCCTGGCAGGTCGGCCACAAGACCGCCGAGGAGTACGGCCGGCTCGCCGCCGAGACCGCGCGGGCGATGAAGCTGATCGACCCCTCGGTCAGCCTGGTCGCCTGCGGCAGCTCCGGTCGGGGCATGCCCACCTTCGCCTCCTGGGAGGCGACCGTGCTGGAACACACCTACGAGCACGTCGACTACATCTCCGCGCACTCCTACTACGACCCGACCGACGGTGACCGGGCCAGCCTGCTGGCCTCGGCCGTCGACATGGACGCCTTCATCAGCGAGGTGGTCGCCACCGCCGACCACGTGGCCGCCCGGCTACGCCAGACCCGCAAGCTGAAGATCTCCTTCGACGAGTGGAACGTCTGGTACCAGTCCCGCGTCCAGGGCGACCTGGACGGGCGCGGCTGGGTCGAGGCGCCGGAGCTGCTCGAGGACGACTACACCGCCGTCGACGCGGTGGTGGTCGGCGACCTGCTGATCACCCTGCTCCGGCACGCCGACCGGGTCGGTGTCGCCGCCCAGGCCCAGCTCGCCAACGTGATCGCCCCGATCCGGACCCGTACCGGCGGGCCGGCCTGGCGGCAGAGCATCTTCCACCCGTTCGCGCTGACCGCCCGGTACGCCAGGGGCACCGTGCTGCGCACCGAGCCCGTCTCGCCGACCTACCCGACCAAGCGGTACGGCGACGTACCGGTGCTGGACACCGTCGCGCTGCACGACGAGGAGTCCGGCGGGCTGACCGTGTTCGCCGTCAACCGGGGCACCGACGACCTCCCGCTGGAGGTCGACCTGCGCGGCCTGTCGGGGCTGCGCCCGGTGCAGCACCTCAGCCTCGCCGCCGGGGACGACCCGGAGGGGGTCAACACCGAGGCCGAGCCCGACCGGGTGACCCCCCGGGAACTCCCCACCGCCACCGTCGACGGCGACCGCTGCGCCGTACGCCTGCCGGCGGTCTCCTGGAACGTGCTGCGGTTCGCCCCCCTGCCCTGACCGGCATCCGGGGTCGACAGCCCGGGTGCCGGCCGGCGGAACGACAGGGCCGGCACCCGGTCGGTGGTCAGGCCGGTGTGGGCTCCGAGTCGCGGTCCTCGACGGCTTCGCCGGTGGCGAGGCGGTTGCGGCGGTACCCGTAGCAGAAGTAGATGATCCCGCCGAGCGCCATCCAGATGAGGAACCTGATCCAGGTCTCGATCGACAGGTTGAGCGTCAGGTAGAGACAGGCCAACGCGGTGAAGATCGGCAGCACCGGGGAGAACGGAACCCGGAACGGCCGTTCGAGGTCCGGGCGCTTACGGCGCAGGATCGGCACCGCGATCGAGACGATCATGAAGGCGCAGAGCGCGCCGACGCTCACCAGGTCGGCCAACGCGGACAGCGGCAGGAAGCCGGCGAGCAACGCCACCGCCAGGGTCATCAGCGCGGAGATCCGGTACGGGGTGCCCCAGCGCGGGTGGATCCGGGCGACCGAGGGCGGGAGCAGCCCGTCCCGGGAGATCGCGAAGCCGATCCGGCCCATGGCCACCAGGTCCACCAGGATCACGCTGGTCAGACCGGCCACGGCGGCGATGGAGACGAGCACCCCGGCCCAGCTCGCACCGACCGCGTTGAAGGCCGCGGCGATCGGAGCACCCCGGTCGATCTCGCCGTACGGCACCATGCCGACCACGACCAGCGAGACGCCGACGTAGAGCGCGGTGGAGATCAACAGGGTGCCGAACAGGCCCAGGGTCAGGTCCCGCTTGGGCCGCCGGGTCTCCTCACCCAGGTTGGCCACCGCCTCGAACCCGGTGTACGCGAAGAAGACCACGGCGGCGGCGCTGAGCACCCCGACGAAACCGAAGACGGACGGCTCCAGCCCGAACAGCGCCTGGATGACCGGCTGCTTGACCCCGTCGTCGCCCGCGCCGGCAGGTTCGGCCGGCGGGATGAACGGGCTGAGGTTGGCGGCCTTCACGAAGAACAGCCCGGCGACCACGACGAAGACGCAGATCGCGACCTTCACCACGACCAGCAGGTTGGTGATCCGGGCGGACTCCCGGATCCCGAAGATCGCGATCACGCCGAGCAGCAGCACGATGCCGATCGCGCCGACGTTGACCACGCTGCCCTCTTCGGCGAACCAGGCGCTCGGCAGGCCGAACAGCTCGGCCAGGTAACCGGACCAGCCGCGGGCCACCACCGCCGCACCGAGGGCGAACTCCAGCAGCAGGTCCCAGCCGATGATCCAGGCGACGATCTCACCCATCGTGGCGTACGCGTAGGTGTAGGCGCTGCCGGCGGTCGGCACGCTCGACGCCAGCTCGGCGTAGCAGAGCGCGGCGAGCAGGGCGACCGCCCCGGCGATGCCGAACGAGATCACCACGCCCGGCCCGGCGCTGTCCCGCGCCTCGATGCCGGTGAGGGTGAAGATGCCGGTGCCGATCACGATGCCGATGCCGAATCCGGTGAGGTCCCGTGCGCCCAGCCGCCGTTTCAGGCCGGGGCCACCGTCACTGCCGTCGGCGTTGCCCTGGGCAACCACGTCCTTGATCGGTTTGGTTCGCAGCACGGACACTGCGCTCACCCCTCCCACCACCGCGACCACCCTGCTGGCGGCCGGTGCCGGGCGTTGCTACCCAACCCGGACCCCCGCCAATCACCCGGCCCCACCCCGGTTCCCTGACCCTGAGTCCTCCTACTGACCACTTTCGGTCACCCACCGGACCCCTCTCCGCACGCCCCCGCCCTCACCTCCTCCACCTGCTCCGCCCCACCCCTCCCCGCCCGCTCCCGGACCCACCTCTCCCGCGGTCCGCCCTTGCGCCAACCCGCCCGGGTATGAAAATTTCCCATCAGCACTCCATCCACCCCGATGAATACCGCACCCGCGGGCACGGACCCGGGGCGGACCTGGGAACGGGTGGGGCTGACGAAGGGATGTGGGGCGTGGGAGTGACCCGGTCGGGTGTGGCGGGGCTGGTGCTGGCTCTGCTCGCGGGGCTCGGTGGCGTCGGTCCGGCCGCGGCGGCCACTGCGGGCGGGGCCGCCTCCTCCGGCGGGACCACAGCCGGCAGCGGAGCCAGCGCCACCGCCAGCGGCCGGGCCGGCGGGGTGGCGTGCGAGGTCGATCCGGCGGTGCCGAAGCGGCAGTTCCGGGCCATGTGGATCTCGTCGGTGGTGAACATCGACTGGCCGAGCGCGGGTTCCCGGACCGCCCCGGACCGGATCGCCGCCCAGCAGGCCGAGTACCGGGGCTGGCTCGACCTGGCGCAGCGGCTGAACCACAACGCGGTGGTGGTGCAGGTCCGCCCGACCGCCGACGCGTTCTGGCCGTCGCGGTACGAGCCGTGGTCGGAGTACCTGACCGGGGTACGGGGGCAGGACCCGGGCTGGGATCCGTTGGCCTTCCTGGTCGCCGAGTCGCACCGGCGGAACCTGGAGTTCCACGCCTGGTTCAACCCGTACCGGATCTCCATGCCCGCTCCCGGCGGCGCGGGCGCGGATCTCGGGCAGCTCGCCCCGGACCATCCGGCCCGGCAGCACCCCGGGTGGGCGTTCGCCTACCCGCCGGCCGGTGTCGCCGGCAGCCGGCTCTACTACGATCCGGGCGTCCCGGAGGTCCGCGCGTTCGTCCAGACCGCGATGATGGACGCGGTCTCCCGGTACGACATCGACGGGGTGCACTTCGACGACTACTTCTACCCGTACCCGAGCGGCACCTACCCGGTGCCCGACGACGCCACGTTCGCCGCGTACCACCGGGGGTTCACCGACCGGGCCGCCTGGCGACGCGACAACATCGACCTGCTCATCCAGGAGATGGGTGCCCGGATCAGGGCGGCGAAGCCGTGGGTGAAGTTCGGGGTGAGCCCGTTCGGCATCTGGCGCAACGCCAGCGCCGACCCGAACGGCTCGGACACCACCGGCAGCCAGTCGTACGACATCGTCTCGGCCGACACCCGCACGTGGGTCCTGCGGGAGTGGATCGACTACATCGTGCCGCAGCTCTACTGGTACATCGGCCAGTATCCGGCCGCCGACTACGCCCGGCTGGTGCCCTGGTGGGCGCAGACCGTACGCGGCACCCGGGTGCAGCTCTACATCGGCCAGGCGGACTACAAGAGCGGCGACCCGGCCTACGGCACGTACTGGATGAACCCGCAGGAACTGTCGAACCACCTGACGCTCAACCGGTCCTACCCGGAGGTGCTCGGCAACGTGCACTTCTCGGCCGTCCAGGTGCGGGCCGACCGGCTCGGCGCGACGAGCGCCTACGCCACCGCGCACTACTCCCGCCCGGCACTGGTGCCGCCCATGCCGCACCTGCCGGCCGGGCCGCTGCTACGCCCGGCGCTGACCGGGGCCGAGCGGACCACCGACGGGGTACGGCTGCGCTGGCGTCAACCGGCCGGCGGGAGAGGTCCGCTCGGCACCGCCACGTCGTACGCGGTCTACCGGGTCGACGGCACCGGCCGGGTCGACGCGTGTGACCGCGCCGACGCGGCGCATCTCGTCGGCACCGTCCGGGCCACGCCGGGGCGGTCGCAGTCCTGGGTGGACGCCACCGCCCAGCCGGGCCGGACGTACACCTACCAGGTGACCGCCCTGGACCGGCTGTGGAACGAGAGCACCGCCTCGACGGCCCGGGTGGTCCGCTGACCGCCACCGGCTGAGGTGGCCGGCTCGGACTGCCGCACCCCGACCGACCGCGCCGTTTCCGTGCCAGCGGGCGACGCGGCGGTCAGGCCCACTCCTCCCGACGGTCCGCGTCCCGCCGGTTGATCGGCCGGGGATTCATCGGAAGGGGATTCATCGGGCGCGGTGTCACCGGGCCGGTCGTCCGGAACCGCACCGAGTCCGCGGCCATGTCCGGGTGCTCCACCGCGAACGCCAACGCCGCCGCCTCCTCCAGGCCCAGCTCGCCGCCCTCGCCGTACGCGGCGTCGAAGGCCGCGTCGCCGAGCACCCGCCGCAGGTCGGCCTGCCGTTCCAGCCAGTACGTCCCGAAGATGCCGGGGGTGCCGCGCAGCCTGGCCCGGGTGGCCTGCGCCGCGCCGAAGAGCCGGGCCGCGGTCAGCGGTTCCCCGCCCAACGCGCAGCGCACCGCCACCGCGTTCACCGTGTCACAGGCCCGCCCGTGGTAGCCGTGCCCCATCCGTGCCCGCAGCGCCACCAGCAGGTGTTCGTGCGCGGCCACCAGGTCACGCCGGGCCAGCGCCACCATGCCGAGCAGCATGTCCACCGACCGGCGACCACGCTCCACCGGCCGGGTGGCCTCCACCAGCCGGACCGCCCCGAGCAGTTCCGCCGCCTCCGTCAACGCGCCCCGCCGCCACAGCAGCTCGGCGAGGTTGTAGCTGGCCAGCAGCGCGTCACCGCTGACCCCCTGCTCGTCGGCCCAGTCGATGACCTCCCGGCAGATCCGCTCCGCCTCGGCGAACTGCTCCATGTCGATCAACGGGACGGCCCGCCCGGCGAGCACCCGGGCCAGGAGCCCCGCGTCACCGGCCTGCCGGGCCGCCGCCTCCGCCCGCTGGGAGAACCGCAGCTCCTCGCCGAACTCACCGTCCGCACCGGCGTGCAGCGAGTGCAGGTGGTACGCCGCCGCCAGTTCCGCCTCGGGAATCGCCTCGCCGGTCTCGGCGATCCGCCCGTACAGCCGGAACAGCCACAACCGGGCCTCCCGGGACAGCCCTCGTTCCCGCCACCACTGGTCCAACCCGGCGGCCAGCCGCAGCCCGGACCGGGCGCTGCCTCCGGTGGCCGACCAGCGCAGGGCCGCCCGCAGCTCGTCGGCGAGCGGGTCCAACGCGTAGAGCGACAGGGTGACCGGGCGGCCGTCCGCCCCGAGGTGCGCCCGGTGCAGCGCGTGCTGCGCCCAGGCCACGTGCCGGTCCCGGGCGGCGTGTTCCTCACCGGTCTCGACCAGCCGCCGCGCCGCGTACGCCCGGATCGGGTCGAGCATCCGGTAGGTGCTGCCGGAGGCGTGCCGTTCGGCCAGCATCATCGACTTGTCGACCAGCACCGACAGCGGATCGAGCGAGTCGTCGCCGAGCAGCCACTCCACCGTGGCCAGGTCCACCGGCCCGGCGAAGACCGCCAACCAGCGCAGCAGCCGGGACGCCCGGGGCCCCAGCGTGCGGTACGACCAGGTGACCGTGGCCTGCATGGTGAGGTGCCGTTCGGTGGCCGACCGCTGCACCGCCCGGTGCGCCGGGCTCGGCGGTGTCTGGCCGGTGGCGGCGGCGACCAGGTCCACGGTGTCCTGCTGGTTGCCCGCCCAGCCCCGGTCGACCGGGGGTTCCGGAGTGTCCCGGCCGGCGTCGAGGGTGCCCAGCACGTCGTCGAGCCGGGCGGCCAGCTGGCTGGCGGACAGCACCCGCAGCCGGGCCGCGGCCAACTCGATCGCCAGCGGCAAGCCGTCCAGCCGCTGCACCACCCGGCGCAGGTCGGCGGCCTCCGTCCACTCCGGCGGACGACCACCCCGGGCCGACGCCGTGCGGTCCAGCAGCAACGCCACCGCGTCACTCTCGGTACGCCCCGGCTGCGGGTCGACCGCCAGCGGTGGAATCCGCCACACCAGCTCCCCGGGCAGACCGAACGCCTCCCGGCTGGTGGCCAGTACCCGGACCCCGACGCCACCGGCCAGCAGCCGGGAGATCACCTCGGCGCAGGCGGCCGGCTGGGCGTCACAGGTGTCGAGCACCACCAGCATCCGGCGCAGGGCCACGTGTTCGACCAGGGTGTCCACGATCGGGCGGCCCGGTTCCGGACGCGGCCCGAGGACGGCGGCGATCGCGAAGGCCACCAGCCCCGGGTCGGTGACCGTGGCGATGTCGACGAACCACACCCCGTCCGGGTACGCCTCCACCTGGCCGGACGCCACCTCCACGGCGAGCCGGGTCTTGCCGGCCCCGCCCGCGCCGACCACCGTGACCAGCCGGTGCCGGCGGGTCAGCAGGTCCAGCTCGACCCGTTCGGTCTCCCGGCCGACGAACGACGTGACCTGGGTGGGCAGGTTGTGCGCCAACGCCTCGGCGGTACGCGGGCGGGGGAACTGCCGTTCCAGCCCGGGCGCGACGAGCTGGAACAGCCGCTCCCGGTCGTCGAAGCCCCGGAGCCGGTGCAGGCCCAGGTCGAGCAGGGCGGCCCCGGCGGGCAGCGGGTCGGCCAGCCGGGCCGTCGAGGCCGAGCAGAGCACCTGCCCGCCGTGTGCGGCGGCGGCCACCCGGGCGGCCCGGTGCACCTCCGGGCTGGCGTACTCCCCGTCGCGGGGTTCCGCGTAGCCGGTGTGCAGACCCATCCGTACCCTCGGCGCGGCCTCCGGGTTGGGCCAGTCGTGGGTGGACAGTGCCCGTTGCGCGGTCAGGCAGGCGGTCAGCGCCGCCGACGCGTCCGGGAAGGCGAGGAAGAAGGAGTCCCCCTCGGTCAGCAGCTCCGCGCCGTCGGTCTCGGCGAGGGTGTCGCGTAGCAGCCGACGGTGCTCCCAGAGCACCGGTCGGTAGTCCGGTCCGAGTAGCTGGGCCAACCGGGTGGAACCTTCGATGTCCGTGAACACGAAGGTCACCCAACCGCTCGGGAGGTGGATCCGTGGCGACATGCGTGGCACCTCCGCCCTGACGTCGGGTTCATGCTGCCCTATGGTCAACCGGTCACGCATCGTGAGAACGGTCGGGCGATATCAGACCCAAGGGGTCACTGATTCCGGCGCACCGGTGCGCCGTGTCGTTACATCGGCCGGTGGCCGGACGGTTCAGCAGCCGCAGCCGCCGCCGCAGCAACCACCACCGGCGGGCGCGACCGGGGCGTTCCCGGTCGCGGAGCCGGCACCCCGGCCGGTGACCGCCACCGTCGACAGGAGCTTGACCGTGTCGGCGTGACCCTGGGGGCAGTCGGCCGGCGCACCGGCCTCGGCCATCGGTCGGTTGACCTCAAAGGTGTCGCCGCAGGCGCGGCAACGGAACTCGTACCGGGGCATGTCCCCACCCTACGACCGGACCTGACGCCTGGGCCGACATGGGTGATACTCAAACGGTGGTGAGCGGCGAAGATTCGACGGTACGGCCCCTGCGGGCAGCGACCCCACCCGAGGATGCGCCCGCCGCTCCGCGTCGGGGCTGGATTCCCCGCCCCCGTCGCCCCCGCCGCGATCCGGCCGTCCCACCGGCCACCCCGGCCGACGACGCCCCGCAGGTGGGCGGCCCCGCCCCGGGCGGCACACCGGAGCCCAAGGCGACGACCGAACCCGACGGCACACCGGAGCCCAAGGCCACGACCGAACCCGACGGCACACCGCAGACCGCGGTGGGTCGGCGGCGACGGATACCGTTCGCGCACGCCGTCCGGCTGCCGCCGCCCCGGCAGGCGGTGGGGGCGGCGACCCGGGCCACCCGGGCGTGGTCCCGCCGTCCGAGCGGTCGGCTGACCCTGCCCGGCCTGTTCCTGTTCGGGCTGGTCGCGGCGACCGCTGCGGTCGGCGCGGTGGTGGTGCCGAACGCCGTCCGGGCACCCCGCCCGGTCGCCGTGGACGAGACCGCCGTCGGTTCCGGCGCCCCGACGGGCGGGGCGACCCCGGTGCCGGTGGTGCCGGGCGCGACCGTGCCCACGCCGCCGCTGGGCAGCCTGCCGCCGGGCGGAACAGTGCCGACCGGGCCGACCGGCCCGCCCGGACCGACCGTCGGCGGCCGGCCCGCCGACGCGCTGGGCGACTGGGCCCGGGTCACCGGCAGCAAGGTGGGCATCTCCCCGATCGCCATGCAGGCGTACGGCTACGCCGAGCTGGTGCTCGCCCAGACCAACCGGAGCTGCCAGCTGAGCTGGACCACGCTCGCCGCGATCGGCTACGTCGAGTCCCGGCACGGGCAGGCCAACGGCGCGACGCTCGGGCCGGACGGCCGGGCCGTACCGGAGATCATCGGTGATCCGCTCGACGGCAAGGGCGGACGCTCCCTGATCCGGGACACCGACGGTGGGCTGTTCGACCGGGACACCGTCTACGACCGGGCGATCGGGCCGATGCAGTTCATCCCCACAACCTGGGAGCAGGTCGGCGCGGACGCCGACAACGACGGCCGCAAGGATCCGCACGACCTGGACGACACCGCGCTCGCCGCCGGCAATTACCTCTGCCAGGGTGGCCGCAACATGACCATCCCCGGCGACTGGTGGGGCGCGATCCTCTCCTACAACGATGTACGCCGGTACGCCCAGGACGTCTTCGACAAGGCCCAGGAGTACGGACGCGCAAGCCGTACGTGAGGTGATCGTTCGCATACATTGCCGGACCGGACACTTCCCCCGGGAAGCCGTTGACGGCAAGCTAGACGTGTGATGGTGCGCGAGTGGGATCCTCGAACCGCGTCGTCCGCCGAGATCGGCTCCGTGCTGGACACGCTGAACGCGGTCCTCGCGGTCGACCTCCCGCAGGATCCGCCCTGGCGGGAGGACTCGCTGCGGGAGTACCTCTCCGAGGTGATGCCCGGCGAACGACGCATCTCCTGGGTGGCCCAGGCCGACCAGCCGGCCGAGGGGGTGCCCGGTGTGATCCTCGGTCACGTGCACGTGCTGCTGCTCGGCGACATCGGCGTGCTGGAGGTGCTGGTGCACCCGACGGTACGCCGGACCGGGCTCGGCCGGGAGCTGGTGCTGATCGCTGCCCGCCGGGTCTACCAGGAGGGCTTCCGGTCGCTCGGCGTCGAGGTGGTCGGCGACACCCCGGCGATCGGTTTCTACTCGTCGCTGGGCTTCACCCGGGAGTACGTCGAGACCCGCAGCGTGCTCGACCTGGGCACGGTCGACTGGACGGCGCTCACCGAGATGGCCGCCGGGGTCGGTCCCGGGTACCACCTGGAGTTCTACCCGGGCGGGCCGTCCGACGACCTGATCGAGGCGTACGCGCGGGCGAAGGCCGAGGTGCGCGACGTCGAGGACGGCGACCTGCGCCCCAGCTCGTACGACCCGCAGCGGCTGCGGGACAGCCTCGACACGCTGCACCGCCGGGGGATGAAGCCGTACATCGTGCTCGCCCTGCACGAGCGCACCGGAGCGGTGGCCGGCCTGACCGAGGTGGTGGTGCCGGTCCAGCACCCCACCCGCGCCGACCAGTACGACACCATCGTGACGCGCGACCACCAGGGCTACGGCATCGACCGGGCGATCAAGGCGCGGATGCTGCTGGAGCTGCGCTCCGCCGAGCCGGAGCTGACCGAGGTGCAGACCTGGAACACCCAGGCCAACGAGGCGATGCTCAAGGTGAACGCCGAACTGGGCTACCAGCCCGACCGGGACTGGTGCGAGTACAGCGTGGACGTGGCCGAACTGGTGCACCGGCTCGACGCCCACCGCTGACCCGCCGCGCCGTCAGGCGGCAGCGCGCCGGGCCGGGCCGCCGGGGACGGCCACGTCGGACGGCACTGTCGTGAATTCACCACAGCGCCGCCCGGGGGATGGACGGCGGCCAGCGGCGCACCTTAACGTGCGTTGGTTCCCGTCCACCCATCGTGGAGGCCCCATGCGCCTGCGCCGCAGATTCGCCGCGCTCGCCACCGTCGCCGCCGTCGCCGTACCGGTGCTCGGCGTCGCTCCCACCGCGGCCACCGCCGCGCCCACCGACCTGTTCATCTCCGAGTACGTCGAAGGCTCGTCGAACAACAAGGCGATCGAGCTGTACAACGGCACCGGCGCGGCGGTCGACCTGACCGCCGGCGGCTACCAGCTCCAGCTCTATTTCAACGGGTCCACCACGGCCACCACGATCGCCCTCACCGGCACCGTCGCCGCCGGGGACGTCTTCGTCTTCGCCGCCGCCTCGGCCGGCCCGGCGATCCTCGCCCAGGCCGACCAGACCACCGGCGCGAGCCTGTTCAACGGCGACGACGCGATCGTGCTGCGCCGGGGTGGGACGGTGCTCGACGCGATCGGCCAGGTCGGCGTCGACCCGGGCAGCGAGTGGGGCAGCGGGCTGACCAGCACCGCCGACAACACCCTGCGTCGGCTGCCGTCGGTCTCGGCCGGTGACACCGACCCGTCCGACGCGTTCGACCCGGCCACCCAGTGGGCCGGCCACGCCACCGACACCGTCGACGGGTTGGGCGCGCACACCCTCGACGGCGGCGGCCCGGTCGACCAGCCGGCCGTGCTGACCTGCGGCGGGACGTTGACCGTCGAGGCCGGCGCGACGGGCACCCGGCAGGTCACCGGCACCGACCCGGACGACACGATCGTCGACCTGGCAGTCACCGCGGTCGCCCCGGCCCCGGCGAGCGGCTCGGTCAGCCGTACCGCGTTCACCCCGGCGACCGCACCGGGTGGCACGGCGACCGCGACGGTCACCGCCACCGGCCTGCCCGCCGGCACGTACGCGGTCACCGTGACCGCGACGGACGCCGACGGCGGCACCGCCAGCTGCCCGCTCACCGTGCAGGCCAACGGGGTGCTGTCGGTGGGCCAGGTGCAGGGCCAGACCCGGGACGACGAGAACCCGCGCACCGACCGGTCGCCGCTCGCCCCGCCCTCCGGCACCGGCACCAGCCCGCTGCTGTACGACGTCCGCGGCGTGATCACCCAGAAGTCGCTGACCCGTACCTCGGCCGGCGCCGACCAGTACGGCTTCTACCTGCAGAGCCGCACCGGCACCGAGGACGGCGACCCGCTCAGCTCGGACGGGATCTTCGTCTTCATGGGCGCGTTCACCACGCTGATCGGCGGCTACGCGCCGACCGTCGGGGACGAGGTGCTGCTGCGCGGCCGGGTGTCGGAGTACTTCGACCAGACCCAGCTCTCCGGTGCCTCGCTGGTCCGCCGGCTCGACACCGGCCTGGACGTGAACACCGCCGTGACCGTGGACGACGCGGTCCCGCCGGCCGACGCGGCGGCGGCCGACCGGTTCTGGGAGCGGCACGAGGGTGCCCGGCTGCGGGTCCGCAGCGGCTCCGGCGTCACCGGCCCCCGGGACGTGTTCGGCTCCACCGCCGACTCCGAGGTGTGGGTGGTGGACCGGGCGGACCCGCTGCTCAAGCGCGCCGACCCGTACGCCCGTCGGGTGTTCCGGGACGCCCACCCGCTGGACGACGTGCCGGGGCAGGTCTTCGACAACGGCAACGGCCAGCGCATCCTGCTCGGTGGCGGCGGTGTGAAGGCCACCGCCGGTGACTCGACGGCGCTGCTCCCGCCGGCCCGGACCTTCGACACCCTCACCGCTGACGCGTTCGGCGCGGTGTCGTACGGCTTCAGCAAGTTCAGCGTGCAGCCGGAGTCGCTGGCCCTGACCCCCGGGGTCGACCCGGCGGCGAACAACCCGCCCCGCCCGGCGGACCGGGCCCGGGAGGTCGCGGTGGCGACCTACAACGTGGAGAACCTGTACGACTTCCGCGACGACCCGTTCGACGGCTGCGACTTCACCGGCAACGCGGGCTGCCCGGGGGTGTCCCCGCCGTTCGACTACGTACCGGCGGGTGAGGCCGACTACCGGGAGCACCTGTCCGAGCTGGCCGCGCAGATCCGCACCGACCTGCACGCCCCGGATCTGATCCTGGTGCAGGAGGCCGAGGACCAGGACATCTGCTCGGTCTCCGGCAGCAGCCTGGTCTGCGGCACCACCGACAACGCCGACGGTGCCCCGGACACCCTCCAGGACCTGGCCCTGGCGATCCGGGCCGCCGGTGGTCCGGCCTATCTGGCGGCGTACGACCGCACCGGCGCGGACGCCCGGGGCATCACCTCGGCGTTCCTCTACCGCGCCGACCGGTTGTCGCTGGCCGGGGCGGGTGCCACCGATCCGCTGCTCGGTTCCGCGCCCACCGTGCGGTACCGGTCGGCGGGGCTGGCGTCCAACGCCGACGTGCAGAACCCGAAGGCGCTCAACGCGGTGCTGCCGGCCGACACCGACACCTCGACCGGCAGGGACGGCGACAACGTCTTCACCCGGGCCCCGCAGCTCGGCAAGTTCGTGGTGAAGGCGACGCCCGGCGGGTCGGAGTCCTACCTGCTGTACGCGCTGAGCAACCACTACTCGTCGGGGCCGGACAGCCGGGTCGGGCAGCGTACCGAACAGGCCGCGTACGGTGCGGCGATCGTCACCGCGATCGAGGCGGCCGACCCGGACGCCCGGGTGGTGTACGGCGGGGACCTGAACGTCTTCCCCCGCCCGGACGACCCGATCGCGACCGGCGCGAACCCGACCCCGTCGGATCAGCTCGGCCCGCTCTACCGGGCCGGCCTGCGCAACCTCTGGGACGACCTGGTGGCCGACGTGCCGTCGGCGGCGTACTCGTACAGCTTCCAGGGGTCGGCGCAGACGCTGGACAACCTGTTCGTCAACGACGCGCTGCACGACGACCTGGTGCAGATCCGGGCCGCGCACGTCAACGCGGACTGGCCGGCGGAGTTCACCGGGGACGGCACCCGGGGGGCCAGCGACCACGACCCGCAGGTGGCCCGGTTCCGTAGCCAGCCGTCGTTGCGGGTGGCAGACGCGTCCGTGGTGGAGGGCGACCGGGGCACCAGCACGCTGACGTTCCAGGTCACGGTGTCCCGCCCGCTGTCCCAGCCGACGACGCTCTGCGCCGCCACGGTGGGGCTGACCGCGACCGTCGTGCTGGACTTCGACCCGTACGTCGGCTGCCGGGTCCTGCCCGCCGGCCAGACCTCGCTGGCGTTCCCGGTGACCGTCCGCGGTGACCGTCGGCGCGAGTCGGACGAGAAGATCGCGTTCGCGGTCGCCGGGTCGCTGAACCTGCGGTTCGCCGATCCGGTGGCGACCGGCACCATCACCGACGACGACTGACCGTCCCGCACCTCCGACGGCCCGTCGACCCGGCTTCCCCGCCGGGCCGGCGGGCCGTCACCGTGCCGGGCGCACCACCCGGGGCGGCGGTGGCACATTGCGGTACTTCGCCACCCGCACCTCCCACTGGCTCCGGCGGCGCATCGCGTCCCGGACGGCCCGGTTGCGGTAGAACGTCTCCGGTGGCCGGGCGAGCCCGTAGACGTCCGCCCACCACTCACCGGGTTCCGGGTCGAGGATCGTGTCCAGGTGCGACGGGTAGCGGCGACCGGCACCGTCCCGGGCGTCGTCGCGGTCCCGCATCGGGGTGAGCACCCGACCGGCCTCGTCGACCACGGCCAGTTGGAAACCGGCCGCCGCGATGATCCGACGCAGCAGGGCGATGCTCGGGGTGAGCGCACCCGCCTCGATCCGCCCTACCGTGCCGTGGTGCACCCCCGCCCAGCGCGCCAGTTCCCGTTGACTCGCATCGGCACGGCGCCGGACCGCCCGCACGATCCCGGCGACCGGCCAGGGCAGCTCGTACGGTCTGGTGGGAAAGATCGGCGGCCCGTCACTCCCCCCGTCCGGAGCAGGAGGGGAGGTCGCAGCCGGGGTCGGGTGGGCGGCGGGTTCGGGCGGCAGCGCGGGGTCGGTCATGTCGCCACCGTCGCGCCCGGCCGGGCCTCGCCGCAACCCCACCGTCGTCACCTGTGGACAACACCGCGACCTGTGGAAAACTCTCGCCCGGCGCGCGCCCTGTCCGATCACACCGGGTTACTCCACCACACCAACGCCTCAACTACTAAAGGTGACGTCAGCGCAAACGGCCCCTTCCATCATCCTGATCAACAAAAGCGCATAGAGCAGCCAGAACACCCTTCCTCTCTCCACCCCACCCACAACCCCCACCGAAGCTTTGCTCTGCTGCCTTACGCGCGACAGGCACTCACAGTGAGTTTCGCGTAGAGGGCAGCAGAGCAAAGCGTGCGAATGAGAGTGAGGGTAGGAGAGCGATAAAATGCGGAGAGTAATCGAACCGGTTGCCCGTCGAGTGGAGGGTTGCCGCCGACATGGACCGGCATCGCCGGCAGTATCCGCTCGCCGACGACGGGTCCGCAGGTCGGCAGCCACGGGCCGGGACCAAGCAGAGGCACGGCCGGAGGCACGGCCAGGGCACGACAGGGGGCACGGCCGGAGGCACAGCCGGGACACGACAGGGGCACGGCCGGAGGCACAGCCGGGACACGACAGGGGCACGGCCGGAGGCACAGCCGGGACACGACAGGGGCACGGGTCGGGGCGGTGTTGTGGACCGGAGGAGAGACGGAGGGGGTGGCAGGGCTGGGAACGGAACCGGATGACGGGGGCGAGGGCGGGCCACGGCGCTCGCGGGACGCAGTCCGCCCCCGGGATCAGAGCCGCTGGCGGAGCAGGCCGGCGGCCTCGACCGCCCAGTAGGTGAGGATGATCTGCGCGCCGGCCCGGCGGATCGAGGTGAGCGTCTCTAGGATCACCCGCTCGCGGTCGATCCATCCGTTCGCGGCAGCCGCCTCGACCATCGCGTACTCGCCGGAGACCTGGTAGGCGGCGACCGGCACGTCGACGGCGGCCCGGACCGCCGCCACCACGTCGAGGTAGGGCAGGGCCGGCTTCACCATCACCAGGTCCGCGCCCTCGGCCACGTCCAGCTCGACCTCACGCAGCGACTCCCGCAGGTTGGCCGGGTCCTGCTGGTAGGTGCGCCGGTCCCCGTCGAGCGCGGACTCGACGGCGTCCCGGAACGGGCCGTAGAAGGCGGAGGCGTACTTCGCCGCGTACGCCAGCACCGCCACGTCGGTGTGACCGGCGGCGTCCAGCGCCCGGCGGACCACCCCGACCTGCCCGTCCATCATCCCGGACGGGCCGACCATGCCGACCCCGGCGTCCGCCTGGGCCACCGCCATCTCGGCGTACGCGGCCAGGGTGGCGTCGTTGTCCACCGCACCGTCGGGGGTGAGCAGGCCGCAGTGCCCGTGCGAGGTGAACTCGTCCAGACACAGGTCGCTCATCACCACGGTGGCGTCCCCGACCTCGGCCACCACGTCGCGGATGGCGACGTTCAGGATGCCGGCCGGGTCGATCCCGCCGGAGCCGGTCGGATCGCGCCGCTCGGGCACCCCGAACAGCATGATCCCGCCCACCCCGGCCCGGACCGCCTCCACGACCGCCTTGCGCAGCGAGTCCCGGGAGTGCTGGAGCACCCCCGGGAGCGACGCGATGGCCCGTGGCTCGGTCAACCCCTCCTTGACGAACATCGGCACGACCAACTCGGCCGGGTCGACGCGGGTCTCGGAGACCAGCCGCCGCACCGCCGCGTTACGGCGCAGCCGGCGGGGCCGGATCTCGGGGTACGGCATGTGGGCCTCCCAGTGCGGCTAGCGGAACCTCAGGGCGGTCGGCCCCTGCACCTTGGAACCGCGGCGCTGCTTCGCCGGCATGGCGGCGAGCTTCTCGCGCAGTTCGACGGCGTAGGCGGCGAGCGCCTCGACCAGGTCGGGCACCGAGGCGTGCGGCGGCTGCACGTCGACCCGCAGGCCGAACTCCGTCGCGGTCTCCGCCGTCTTGGGACCGATGACCGCCACCACGGTACGCGCGTGCGGCTTGCCGGCGATACCTACCAGGTTGCGTACTGTCGAGGACGAGGTGAAGAGCACCGCGTCGAATCCGCCCGACTTGATGGCGTCCCGGATCTCGGCGGGCGGCGGGGCGGCCCGGACCGTCCGGTAGGCGGTCACGTCGTCGACCTCCCACCCGCGTTCGGTGAGCCCGGCGGCGAGCGTCTCGGTGGCGATGTCGGCGCGCGGCAGCAGCACCCGACCGACCGGGTCGAGGATCTCGTCGTGCGGGGAGAACTCGGCCAGCAGCCCCTCGGAGGACTGCTCCCCGGTGGGGATCAGCTCCGGCTGGATGCCGAACGCGCGCACCGCCTCGGCGGTGGCCTCACCGATACAGGCGATCTTGACGCCGCCGAAGTGCCGGGCGTCCAGACCGTGCTCGGCGAACTTCTCCCAGACCGCCCGGACCGCGTTGACCGAGGTGAAGACCACCCAGGCGTACCGGCCGTCGACCAGGCCCTTGACCGCCCGCTCCATCTGGGCCGGGGTACGCGGCGGCTCGACCGCGATGGTCGGCACCTCGCACGGGATCGCCCCGTACGCGCGCAGCCGGGCGCTCATCGCCCCGGCCTGCTCCTTGGTCCGGGGGACGAGCACCTTCCAGCCGTACAGCGGGCGGTTCTCCCACCAGCTCAGCCTGTCCCGCTGGCCGACGCCCTCGCCGACGGTCAGCACCACCCGGCCGGTGAAGCCGAGCGCCGCCGCGACGAAGGAGTCCACGCTCGACGTGGTGGTGTACTGCGTCTCGCCGGTGCCGTCGCCGGTCACCCCGACCCCGGTGGTGCCGTCCACCCCGGCGGCCAGCAGCCCGTCCCGGACAGCGGCCAGGTCACCGGCGTCGACCGCCAGGGCCAGCGAGCCCCGCGCGACGGCGGCGGCGAGCGCGTCGAAGTCCAGCGTGCCGACGTCCTCGACGTCGGCGGCGGTGCGTACCCCGGGCAGCGGCACCCCGGCGTAGGTGGCCACACCCTCGGCCTGGCCGACGCCGGGCACCACCTCGAAGTGCGCGGCGGTACGCGCGACCGCCTGCACCTCCTTGACCACCGAGTCGTGGCCGAACGGGTCTCCGGCGACCAGGTGCACCGCGTTGAGCCCGGAACGGGCCGCGCTGATGAGCATCTTGGCCACGTCGCCCGGCACGCCCTCGGCGGGGCTGAACTGGGCGTCGGAGCGGGCCTGGGCGCGTACGACGTCGAGCAGCGACTCGGGGACTCCCCGGTCGTACACCACCTGGTCGGCGTCGACCAGGGCGTCGTGGGCGCGGCGGGTCAGCAGGCCCGGGTCACCGGGACCGGCGCCGACGAACGCGATGCGGCCGACGGGCTTACGGGTGCGGGTCATTCTGTGCTCCCAAATTGCTGGGTCCCCGGGCCGGTGGTTCCTTCGTGGCCGAGGATCGAGTCGGCGCCGAGGTCGAGGAGTTCGGCGGCGAGTGCCTTGCCGATCTCCGCCGCGTCGGCGGGCGTTCCGGTGCGGGACAGCCGGAGGTCTCGGGAACCGTCCGGGCTGATCACCGCCCCGCGCAGGTAGATCTCGTGGACGACATCGCCTTCGGCACCCGAGCCGGTTGGCTCGCCTTCGGCGACGACGGCATAGGCGGCGACCGGGGCGGAGCACCCGGCCTCCAGGGTGGCCAGCAACGCCCGTTCCGCGGTGACCGCGGCCCGGGACGGTGCGTGATCGAGCGCGGCGAGCAGCTCGACCAGGTCGGAGTCGTCGACCCGGCACTCCACGGCCAGTGCGCCCTGGGCGGGCGCGGGCAGCATCAGCATCGGGTCGAGCGTTTCGGTGATCACGTCGGTCCGGTCGAGCCGGGCCAGTCCGGCCCGTGCCAGGACGACCGCGTCGAGGTCGGCGTCCGGGCCGAGCACCCGGCCGAGCCGGGTGTCGACGTTGCCCCGGATCGGGGTGACCTCCAGTTGCAGGCCGAGGGCGTGCAACTGGGCGATGCGGCGCAGCGCGCCGGTGCCCACCACGGCCCCCGGCGGCAACTCGGCGAGGGTACGGCCGCCGGTGGCGACCAGCGCGTCGCGTGGGTCCTGCCGGGGCGGCACCGCCGCGACGGTCAACCCGTCCGCCGGTGCGGTGGGCAGATCCTTGTACGAGTGCACGGCGAGGTCGATGGTGCCGGCGGTCAACGCGTCGCGCAGCGCGGAGACGAAGACGCCGACGCCGAGCCGCTGCACCGGCGCGGACGAGCGGTCACCGGCGGTGACCACCTCGACCAGTTCCACGGCGCGGCCGGTCGCCGCGGTGATCGCCGCCGCGACGTGGCCGGACTGGGCCATGGCCAGGGCGCTGCCCCGGGTGCCCAGGCGCAGGGGGCTGGTCATCGTTCACCTCCGCTGGACGGCTGGTCGGTGCCGGTCGTCGGGACGCCGGCCACCTCGAACGACGCGCGGCCGTCGACGGTCTCCACCACCTCCGGCACCGAGCCGACCCCGGAGGTCTGCGGCACCTGCAGGTCGAACAGCTCGCGCAGCAGCGCGGCGTACTGGTCGCCGCCCGGCTCGGCGGCGAGCTGGCGGACCTTGACGGTCGGCTGGTGCAGCAGCCGCTGCACCACCCGGTGCACGGTCCGGGCGACCTCGGCGCGCTGGTCGTCGCTGAGGTCGGGGCGACGCTGGGCGAGCCGGCGCAGCTCGGCGCTGACCACGTCGTCGGCGCGGCCGCGCAGGGCGGCCACGGTGGGTGCCACGTCGGCCCCGCGCAGCCAGCTCAGGAACGCCTCGACCTCGGTGGCCACGATCCGGCCGACCTCGGCGGCGTCCGCGGCGGCCGGGCCGCCCGCGAGCAGGGTGGCCATCCGGTCGATGTCGATCACCTCGACGCCGGGCAGCGCGGCCACCTCGGGCGCGACGTCCCGGGGCACGGCGAGGTCGAGCAGGACGAGCGGCCCCCGGTCGGGGTCACGGCGGGCGAGCGCCCCGGTCACCACGTCGACGGTGAGGACCGGTTCGGTGGCCGCGGTGGCGGCCACTACGATGTCCACTGTGGAGAGCGCGGGGACGAGGTCGGCCAGCGGTACGGCGTGCGCCCCGTACGACTCGGCCAGCCGGACGGCCCGGTCGGCCCCCCGGTTGGTGACGGTGAGCGGCCCGGCCTCCCGGCGGGCCAGCGTCGCCACGCTCAGCGCGCCCATCGCGCCCGCGCCGACCACCAGGGCCGGCCGGCCGGCGAGGTCGCCGTCGAGCAGTTCGGCGGTGAGGTCCAGGGCGGCGGTCACGACGCTCTGCCCGGCCCGGTCGATGTTCGTCTCGGCGTGCGCCCGCTTGCCGACCCGCAACGCCTGCTGCATCAGCTCGTGCAGCAGCCGCCCGGCGGTGTCCGCGCCGGAGGCCCAGTGGTAGGCGTCGCGGAGCTGGCCGAGGATCTGCGCCTCACCGACCACCATGGAGTCCAGCCCGGCGGCGACCCGGAAGACGTGGTCGACGGCGGCCGAGTCGTAGTGCACGTAGAGGTGGCTGGCGAACGCGGCGGGCGGGGCACCGGCCTGCTCGGCCAGGACGGCGCAGATGTCGCCGAGGCCGCCGTGGAAGCCGGACACGGCGGCGTACACCTCCACCCGGTTACAGGTGGAGACGAGCACCGCCTCGGCGACGTAGGGCTGGGCGACCAGCCGGTCCAGGGTTCGGGTGAGGTCGGCCGGGGGGACCGCCAACCGCTCCAGGGTGACGACGGGAGCAGTGCGGTAGGACGCGCCGACGACGAGCAGCTTCACGTGCCGATCGCCTCCTGGGTGTCGGGGGTCGCGAGCCCGCCGGGCAGCGCGGTGAGAGCGGAGCCGCCGGCGGCGGGCAGCGCGGTCAACGACGCCTTGCGGTGCTCGTGGAAGGACAGGATCTGCAGCTCGATGGCGAGGTCCACCTTGCGCACGTCGACCCCGTCCGGCACCGAGAGTACGCACGGCGCGAAGTTGAGGATGCTCGTGACGCCGGCGGCGACCAGTTGCTCGGCCACCGCCTGGGCGGCCGGGGCGGGGGTGGCGATCACGCCGATGGAGATCGCCTCCTCGGCGGCGACCCGGGGAAGGTCGTCGATGTGCCGGACGGCCAGCCCGCTGATCATCTCGCCGACCCGGGAGGCGTCGGCGTCGAAGAGCGCCGCGATCCGGAAACCCCGGCTGGCGAAGCCGTCGTAGCCGGCCAGGGCGTGACCGAGATTACCCACCCCGACCAGGGCGACCGCCCGGCGTTGGGTGAGCCCGAGCACGAACTCGATCTGGTCGACCAACAGGGCGACGTCGTAACCGACCCCCCGGGTGCCGTACGAGCCGAGGTGTGAGAGATCCTTGCGGAGCTTGGCCGAGTTGACCCCCGCCGCACCGGCCAGGCCCTCGCTGGACACCGTCTCGTGCCCGGCGTCGGCCAGGTTGTGCAGGGCGCGGAGATACTCGGGGAGCCGCGCGACGGTCGCCTCCGGGAGGTCCGGGAGCGCCGGTACGGCACCGGCGCGGTCGGACGCGCCTGGGTGACGGTGCTGACTCATGAGACTCCGTGCGGTGCGATCCTCGGCCGACTCCGGTGCCCGGCCCGTGGGGGACCCCCGCCGGAGGCCGGGAGAACCGGCCGTGCTAGCAGGGCGCGTTGGAACTACAGAGTAGGCGCTTGTGAAGACGTGCACAAATCGCGATCTTGCCGACTCGCGGCACCCCTCCACCGGTTCCTCCATCCCACAAGATCGATCGGGCACCGCAGCGGGCCACCGCGCGATTATTGCTCAATCGCGACTTCGCTCACCAATCGCGCGCAGCCGCTGACCCAGGGTGATCCGCGCCACCCTAGAGCTGGGGGGTGGTCAGGTCGCGCAGCAACCGCTCCTCCTCCACCCGCCAGTACCCGTGCTCCCTGCCGTCGAGCAGCACCACCGGCAGCCGGTCGCCGTACTCGCGCTCCAGCTCGACGTCGCCGGTGACGTCCTTCTCCACCCACCGGTCGCCGGTCACCGCGACCACCCGCTCCAGGGCGGCCTTGGCGTCCTCGCACAGGTGGCAACCGGGCCGGGTGATCAGGGCGAGCCGGGCGTCAGTGGACATCGGGACCTCCGGGTGAGGGCGGCCGGGCTCGGCCGCGACTGGGGGCGCGGTGGACGGGGCCGCTGCACACCCGGCGCACCGGGTGCCCGGCGTCGCGCCACGCCCGCCCAGTCTCGCCCGTCCCCGGATGCGGCACACCCCGGACGGCCGAGCCGGGCGTCGACCCGCCGCCGCGCGGTGGCTGAGTCTGACACGCCGCCGGCCGCCCGGCCAGACCCACACACCGTACGGTCACCCTGCGTCAACCACGACGGCCCACCGACCCGGCCGACCGACCGCCCGACACCCCCGCGTGGGGCCGGGAAACGCCGCCGGCCGACCCCGTCACGGGCCTCGTCGACACCCGGACGACCCCACTCTGAACTGGCCATTCACCCCCAAGCAAGCAGCGACGTGAAAGTCAACCGACGGCGACGGACAACCGGTCCGCCAGGTGTGTGCGGAGCACGCAAATACTTTGGCCCTGTGTAACGGACTTGCCACGCGCGGGTGACGTTGGCCCTATCATCACTCGGGTCGGCTCACCCCATTTGCCGTGAGTCGACACCCCTCAGCCCGAGGAGGCCCCCGTGCCTGTGCGCGCATTGGACCAGCACCTCAAGGGGAACTGCCGCGCGTCGGCACACCCCCACACGGCCCTGCCCGTCAAGGGCAGACCCGGCGCGGCGGCCTCCCGCCGCCACCCGGTCCCGGTCGTGGCGCACCCCGGGGAGGCCCGGTGACCGCCTTCGGCTACGCGGACCACTCCCCCGGTCTCACCGGGCCGGCACCCCGCGCCTCGGTCAACGAACGGATGGATCCGGCCCGCCCGGACCCGGCCTCCCGTCGGGTCCACCCGCGCCCGCACCACAACGAGGCGGCACCCCGGTCCACCGCGCCGGGCGGCAACGCCGCACCGGGCAGCCGGACGACCCTGTCCGCCCCGCAGCACGTCATGCCGACGCAGAGCAGACGGGCCGGCGAACCACCCGCCCCCGCCGACCCGGCCAGCGGCGAGACCGCCGTGATCCCGGCCGTCCCGGCCGACGACACCGCCGTGATCCCGGCCGTCCCGACCGGGGACGCCCCGCCGGACACCGCCCTGATCCCCGTCGTCCCGGCCGACGACACCGCGCTGATCCCGGCGGTTCCGGCCGACGGTCCGCCGGCCGCCGGCCCGCCCGCCGACGGCCCGCCGCCCACCGGCACCCCGCCCACCGGTTTCCCCAGCCGACCCGACCCGTCCGACCCGGCCACCGAGGTCTGGATGCTGGTGGAGCGGGCGCAGGCCGGCGAGTCCGAGGCCTTCGGGCTGATCTACGACCGGTACGTCGACACGGTCTTCCGGTTCGTCTACTTCCGGGTCGGCAACCGCCAACTGGCCGAGGACCTCACCTCCGACACCTTCCTGCGCGCCCTCAAGCGGATCGGCAGCTTCACCTGGCAGGGCCGCGACCTCGGCGCCTGGCTGGTCACCATCGCCCGCAACCTGGTCGCCGACCACTTCAAGTCCGGCCGTTACCGGTTGGAGGTGACCACCGGCGACGTGCTCGACGCGGACCGGGAGGACCGCGGGCCGGAGGGCAGCCCCGAGGCGGCCGTGGTCGAGCACATCACCAACGTGGCGCTGCTCACCGCCGTCACCCGGCTCAACCCGGAACAGCAGGAGTGCATCGTGCTCCGCTTCCTCCAGGGCCTCTCGGTGGCGGAGACGGCCCGCGCGATGGGCAAGAACGAGGGCGCGATCAAGGCGTTGCAGTACCGGGCGGTCCGGGCGCTGGCCCGGCTCCTGCCGGCCGGTTTCCAGCCCTGACCTGCGACGACGCTCACTGGTAGTGATTTCGCCCCCGGCTGCCCCGTAACCGGTACCCGCCGCGGAGCGTTTCTCCGGATGCGACCGGTGGTTGTCCGGCGCCCCCGGACCCGTCCCGGTCCGGAGCAGCGCCGCCGACCCCGACCCGGGTACGACGGCGCACGCCGCCACCGGTCGTGGGGAACCACCGCGGCCGACCGGCCGTCACCAGCGAGAGGGGGTGCCTGCGGTGGACAGCGACCTCTTCTCCCGTCGTCGGGCCGTACGCTTCGCCCAGCTTCTCGACGAGGCCGACGGCGGCCGACGCCACCACGTCCGCTCCCGCGCCGACGACCAGCTCACCGCGCTCGTCGCGGTCGGGCGACGGCTCGTCGCCGAACGACCCGTCGTCGAGGTGGACGCCGAGTTCCGGGCCGGCCTGCGGGCCATGTTGGTCGCCACGGCCGAACGGGACGGCACCGCCGACCCGGTCGCCGGGGCGGCCCCGAAGACCACCGTCCGGGGTGCCCTGCTGGGCGGGGCGACCGCCCGACGCGCCCGCGCCCGGGGGGCCATCCTGGTCGGCATCGCGGCCGGGGCGGTCGCCGTCTCCGGCATCTCCGCCGCCAGCGAGAACGCGGTACCGGGCGACGCCCTGTACGGCATGAAGCGCTCGACCGAACGGGCTCAACTCGCCCTGGCCAGCTCGGACGTCAGCCGGGGGCAACTCTTCCTCGACTTCGCCCGGACCCGGCTCGACGAGGCGGCCACCCTGCGCGACGACCCGGCCGGGTTCAGCGCGGTGCTCGACGACATGGACACCGACACCCGGCAGGGCGTACGGCTGCTCACCACCGCGGCGGCGCAGCACGCCGACCCGGCGGCGCTGGACGCGGTGAACACCTTCGTCACCGGCCAGCGCCGGGCGGTCGGTGGTCTGCTCGACGGGGCCGGTTCCGCCGAGCGGGACCGCACCCGGCAGTCCCTCGCCCTGCTCGACGCGATCCGCCGGCGCTCCGACGCGCTGCGCGCCGCGATCGCCTGCACGCTGCCCGCCCCGGTCGGCAGCGACGCCCTCGGCCCCACCCCGGCCACCTGCCCCGTCGGCCGCTGAGCGACACCGAGCCGCCCGCCACACTTCCCGTCTCGGCCGGTCGACCGGGGTCAGCCCCGGACTAGGCTCGACACCGGAGGGTCGGCCCGTCGCCGGAGGGAGGTGCGATGGTCAGCAACCGCAGGGTCACCGTCAGCACCGACGGCCGGGGCCACACCGCCGGTTGGGCGGACACCACGGTGCCCCCGGTGCCCACGGATTCCCGCGCCGCCGCGTTCTTCGACATCGACAACACGATGATGCGGGGCGCGTCGATCTACTGGTTCGCCCGTGGGCTGGCCGCCCGCAGCTACTTCACCACCCGTGACGTGGCCCGGTTCGCCTGGCAGCAGGCCCGGTTCCGGCTGCTGGCCACCGAGCACGCCGGCGACATGTCGCGGGCCAGGCAGGTCGCGCTCGCCTTCGTCGAGGGCTGGCGGGTCGACGACGTGGAACGGCTCGCCGAAGAGATCTTCGACGAGTTGATGGCACCGAGGATCTGGGCCGGCACCCGTCGGCTCGCCCAGCGCCACCTCGACGCCGGCCAGCGGGTCTGGCTGGTCAGCGCGGCGCCGGTGGAGATCGGCCGGGTGATCGCCACCCGGCTCGGCCTGACCGGTGCGATCGGCACGGTCGCCGAGATCGTCGACGGGGCGTACACCGGCCGGCTGGTGGGTGACCTGATGCACGGGCCGGCCAAGGCCGAGGCGGTCACCCGGCTCGCCGCGGTCGAGGGGCTGGACCTGGCCCGCTGCACCGCCTACAGCGACTCCCGCAACGACCTGCCGATGCTCGTCGCGGTGGGCCGGGCGGTGGCGATCAACCCGGACGGCGCGCTGCTGCGGACCGCCCGCAGGCGGGGCTGGGAGGTTCGTGACTTCCGCACCGGCCGCCGGGCGGCACGGATCGCCCTACCGTCGACCGCCGCGCTCGGGTTGCTCGCCGGCGCGGTCTCCGCCGGCCTCGCACTGCACCGACGCCGCCGCCCGGCCTGACCCGGGCACCCGGGACGACCGGGGCCGGTCAGGGGCCGAACGGGTCGGGGCGGCGTTCGAGCAGCTGGTGCAGGGTCTGCTGGATGGTCTCGCGGACCTGGTCGGCGAGGTTGAACACGACCAGCGGGTCGTCCGCCGAGTCGGTCAGGTGGGCGGTCGGGATCGGCGGACAGAACTCGATCAGCCACTTGCTCGGCAGCGGCACCATGCCCAGCGGCCCCAACCAGGGGAACGTCGGCGTGACCGGGAAGTAGGGCAGCTTGAGCAGCCTGGCCAACGGCTTGATGTCGGCCAGCATCGGGTAGATCTCCTCGCCGCCGACGATGGCGACCGGGACGATCGGGGTGCCGGTGCGCAGCGCCGCCGAGACGAAGCCACCCCGTCCGAAGCGTTGCAGCTTGTAGCGGTCGGAGTAGAGCTTGCCGATCCCCTTGAAACCCTCCGGGAAGACACCGACCAGCTCGCCCTTGCCGAGCAGCCGTTCGGCGTCCGGGTTGCAGGCGACCGTACCGCCGGTCTTGCGGGCCAGCTCGGAGACCACCGGCATCCGGAAGACCAGGTCCGCGCCGAGCAACCGCAGGTAGCGGCGGGTCGGATGCTGGTCGTGCAGGGCGGCGGAGAGGATCAACGCGTCCAGGGCCACCGTGCCGGAGTGGTTGCCGACCACCAGGCCGGCCCCGTCGGTGGGCACGTGCTCCAGGCCGGTCACCTCGGTCCGGAACCAGTCGCGGTAGAGCAGCCGCAGCAGCGGGTGGAAGACCGCCCCGGTCAGCTCCGGGTCGAAGCCGAACTCGTCCACCTCGTACTGGCCGGAGAGGCGGCGGCGCAGGAACGCCAGACCGGTGGCGACCCGCCGGTCCCACACGTCACCGGACCGGTCCGGGACCGCCGCCCCGGCAGCAGCCGGGTCGACGGCGGGCAGGTCGGCAGTGGTAGCCGCGTCGGCAGCCGCAGCCGGGTCGGCAGCGGCGGGCGGGTCCGGGACCGCCGGGGCGGGGGCGGCGGGACCGGAAGCGGTCGGGGCCGGCGGTGGGGCGGGGGCGGGCGGGACGGGTGGTGCCGACCCGTTGCGGGCCGCCCCGTCGTGGGCCGGTGGGGTGGGCACGGGTGGCGTGGTGAGCCGGCGGTGGCCGTTCGGTTCGGTCACGTGCGGTCCCGGACGGCGGAGCGGATCTGCCGGATGCTCTCCAGCACCGCCTGCTCGGCGACGGCGAGCTGTTCCCGGTCGACCACGACCCCGCCGTGGTGTGCCCGGATGAAGTCGTCGAACGCGGCGGCCGTGGAGCGCGGGGTGAAGCCGTACTCCCGGGTCAGCCGGCTGGTGTCGACCACCCGGCCGTGCACGATCAGGTCGACCTGGTCCAGGCCGTAGCGGCCGAAACCGAGGTTGCGGGCGATCGCGGCGGCTCCGGACAGGCCCGGCTCCCACACCGGCACGGCCACCCGGCCGGCCCGGCGGATCGCCTGGGACAGCGAGAGCACCCCCGGCCCGGCCACGTTGTACGTCCCCGGGTGGTCCTCGGCGATGGACCGGTGCAGCACCTCCAGGGCGTCGTCGAAGTGCACGAACTGGAGCCGGGGGTCGCGGCCGAAGACGGTGGGCACCACCGGCCGGGAGAAGTAGCGGGTGAGCGTGGTGTCGGCGGTGGAGCCGATGAACGGGGCGAACCGCAGCACCGTCGCGGTGACGTCGGGGCGACGGCGACGGAAGCCGCGCACGTACCCCTCGATGTCGAGGATGTCGCGGCCGAAACCGCCGCGCGGCACCTCGCGGGGCTCGGTCTCCTCGGTGAAGACCGCCGGGTCGCGGAAGGACGCGCCGTAGGCGGCGGTCGACGACCGGACCACGAGCTTGCGCAGCCGGGGTGCCCGCTGGCAGGCGGCGAGCAGCTGCATGGTGCCGATGACGTTCTGTTCCTTCATCGCCGACCGGCCGCCGTGCTGGGGGTCGGGGGCGGTCGCCAGGGCCAGGTGGACCACGGCGTCGACGTCCAGGTCGGCCAGCAACCCGCCGAGCGAGTCGAGGTCCAGGCGGATCCGTTCGACCCGGTCGAGCAGGCCGGTGATCTCGGGGCCGGGGGTGGCCGGATCGACACCGATCACCCGCTCGATGCGGGGGTCGGTGGCGAGCCGGGCGGCGACGTGCGCACCCAGGTAGCGGCCGACCCCGGTGACGACGACGACCCCCGGGGCACCTGGGGTGCCTCCGGGGGTCATCGCGCACGCCTTGACCGGCAGGAGGGACCGAGCCGGGATGTCCGCGGCCTGATCACCTGAGCCTCCGAGGGTCGACAGTTGGCAAGCGGCACCGCACGCCGGGTGGTGGCCCGGCGACGGGTCACTTGCCGAGACGGCGACGCTGGACGCGGGTCTTGCGCAGCAGCTTGCGGTGCTTCTTCTTAGCCATGCGCTTGCGGCGCTTCTTGACCACCGAGCCCATACGACAGCCTTTCAATGCAACGTTCGGGGCGGACCCTCGGCGTCGAGATGGTGACGCCGGTGGCCGCTTGCGGACAACGGACCTGGACCAGCGTGGTGGCAGCGGGGCGCACCGGCGTACGGTCAGGATCGACTCCAGGGTAGCCGGAGGGCCTCACCCGGACCAACGCGCCCCCGTCGATGCCCGTTACGTCACCCTCGGCGAGGTCAGGCCGTCTCCTGGAACGCCCCCCGCAGATAGTCGTGCACCGCGTGCTCGGGCACCCGGAACGACCGGCCCACCCGGACCGCGGTGAGTTCACCGCTGTGCACCAGGCGATAGACCGTCATCTTGGAAACCCGCATCACCGAAGCCACCTCGGCGACCGTGAGGAACCTGACGTCCGACAACCGTCCGTCGGAGGACTGCGACCCGGCCATGGCTCACCGACCCATCCCATGCCCGGCGCGCGCCACCCGACGGAGCTCCCGTGCGGGCCGGCAACGCGCGTGTTACCAGTACGGTAGCGGGACGCTTGTGACCTGCGCGATCCCTTCCGGCAACTGATCCTGGGAGAGCTCGCGTTCACCCGGTCGTGACCTGGCGTTTTCCACCCGGGTGCGCGGTACGTCCGAAACGACGGCCCGCTCCCGGCTCACCGGCGGACGGGCACCCGGCCGGCTCACTTCTTCGAGGCCAGCGCCCGGCCGAAGAACACCAGGTTCGCCGGACGCTCGGCCAGACGGCGCATCAGGTAGCCGTACCAGTCGTCCCCGTACGGCAGGTAGGTGCGCACCGTGTAGCCCTCGCCGGCCAGCCGGGCCTGCTCGTCGGGCCGGATGCCGTACAGCATCTGGAACTCGAACTCGTCCGGCCCCCGGTCGAACCAGCGTGCCCGGTCCTCGCCGATGGCGATCAGGCGCGGATCGTGGGTGGCCAGCATCGGGTAGCCGGCACCGGACATCAGCACGTTGAGACAGCGCACGTACGACTTGTCCACCTCGCGGGCCGACTGGTACGCCACCGACTCCGGCTCGGAGTACGCGCCCTTGCACAGCCGCACCCGCGACCCCACGCCGGCCAGCTCCCGGCAGTCCGACTCGGTGCGCCGCAGGTACGCCTGGAGCACCGCCCCGGTCGACGGGTGGTCCTTGCGCAGCTTGGTCAGCGCGTCCAGGGTCGAGTCGGTGGTGGTGTGGTCCTCCATGTCCAGGGTGACCGTGGTGCCCGCCCGGTCGGCCGCCACGCAGATCGCCCGGGCGTTGTCGTACGCCAGTTGCTCGTCGAAGCGCTGGCCGAGAGCGGACAGCTTCACGCTCACCTCGGCGGCCGGGGTCAGCCCGGCGGCGGCGAGCGTCCGCAGCAGGGCGAGGTACTCGTCCCGGGTGGCGACGGCCTGCTCGGGGGTGACGGTGTCCTCGCCGAGGTAGTCGAGGGTGACCGCGAGGCCGTCGGCGACGAGTGCGCGGGTCGCGCGCAACGCGTCGTCGGTGCCGGTGCCGGCGACGAACCGGCGGACGACGTCCCGGGTGAGCGGGGCCGTCGCGACGAGCCGCTCGACCTGGGATGACCGGGAGGCGGCGAGGATGACGGAACGGAGCATGGGCCGAGCGTATCGCCCGACGGCCCGACGACGCCCGGCGGCGGCCGGACCGTACCGGGCCGGATGCCCACCGCCGCACCGGGCCGGATGCCCACCGCCGGGCCGGGCCGCGTCGGGGCGGACGTCCACCGCCGGGCCGGCCAGGTTCCAACCGCGTCACAGGCCACTGTCCGGGGGCGCGCGGATGGCACCGATCGGTTACAACCATGAACGTGGAACGACACCCCCGTCGCCGGCTGCGGTCGGCCTCCGTGCAGCTCGGTGCGCTCACCGCCCTGGCGCTCGCCCTGTCCGGCTGCAACCTCACCTCCGACGACGACGATGACGACTGCGCTCTCGGCCCGGTCGGCGGTGGGGACACCGTCGCGCTCGCCATGCGGGTGCCGACCGCCGGCGGCCAGTCCCGGGCCGCCGCACCCGACCCGGGGGCGGGGGTGCTGCCGGAACGCGGTGGCTTCGGCACCCACCTCGCCTCCTGCGGAGGCTGACGGTGCGTCGGGAACGGGTCACCCCCCGGCCGGACTTCGCCGCCGTGATCCGCACCCAGGGCCTGGTGTACGCCGAAACCGAGCTGCCCGACGGCGAGCTCATGTCGTACTGGGACGAGACCGCCGCGTACGCCTTCGACCTCGACGAGGTGCTGCGGTTGGAGGAGGCCACGGAGGAACTGCACCGGATGTCGGTGGCCGCCGCCGAGCACGTGGTGGCCCGCCACCGGTACGCCGAGTTCGGCATCCCGGCCTGGGCGGCGCAGGCGGTGGCCCGGTCGCTGCACGAGCGCCCGCCCACCCTGTACGGCCGGTTCGATCTCGCCTACGACGGCTCCTGGCCGCCGAAGCTGCTGGAGTACAACGCCGACACCCCGACCGCGCTGGTCGAGGCGAGCATCGTCCAGTGGTACTGGCTGGAGGAGACCCGCCCCGACGCGGACCAGTGGAACAGCCTGCACGAGCGGCTGGTGGGGGCGTGGGCGAAGATCGGCGCCGGACTGCACGACCGGCGGGTGCACGTGTGCTGGTCCAACGAGGAGGAGTCCGGCGAGGACCAGATCACCGCCGGCTACCTGGCCGAGACGGCCCGGCAGGCCGGGCTGGACGTGACGCTGCTGCCGATCCAGCACGTCGGCTGGGACGGCCGGCGCTTCGTCGACGCCGCCGACCGACCCGTCACCACCTGTTTCAAGCTCTACCCGTGGGAGTGGATGCTGGCCGAGCCGTACGGCCGACCGGCGCTGGACCCGGGCACCCCGACCACCTGGATCGAGCCGGCCTGGAAGCTGCTGCTGTCCAACAAGGCGCTGCTGGCCGTGCTCTGGGAGCTGTTCCCGGGGCACGAGTACCTGCTACCGGCGTACCTGGACTCACCGCGTGGCATGCCGGAGTACGTGGCGAAGCCGCTGCTCGGCCGGGAGGGCGGCTCGGTACGCATCGTCACCGGCGACACGGAGATCAGCAATCCGGGGATCTATGGCGACGAGGGCTTCTGCTATCAGGAGTTCCGGGCGTTGCCGCAGTTCGACGGGGGTCGAATGGTGCTGGGAAGCTGGATCGTCGACGGCGAGTCGGCCGGGGCCGGCATCCGGGAGAGCGAGAGTCTGATCACCGACGGTTACGCGCGTTTCGTGCCGCACTACATCGACGCACCGCGCGTTCCGTGAGTCGTCTACCGTTGGTCGGGTGAACTTCGACGCGTACGCCCGGACCGGGGTCGACCTCGTCAACTCCCGGCTGGACGGCCTCGACGACCTGCGTGCCCTCTTCCCGGACGACAACGCCTGGATGCGCGACGAGGTCGCCGACCGGGACCTGGCGGTCTTCCGGCGGGCGCAGAAACGGCTGCGGGACGTCTTCGAGTACGGCACCTCGGGCCGCGACGCCCAGGCGGTGGCGGAACTGAACGCCATGCTGGAGGCGTTCCCGGTGCAACCGCGGATCTCCGGCCACGACTCCAGCGACTGGCACATGCACGTGACCAGCCGCGGCGCCTCGGTCTCGTCGGAGTACCTGGCCGGCGCGGTGTGGGGCCTGTCGGTCTGGCTCTGCGAGTACGGCAGCGCCCGGTTCGGGGTCTGCGCCGACGACCGTTGCGGCAACGTCTACCTGGACACCTCGTCCAACTGCTGCCGCCGGTTCTGCTCGGACCGCTGCGCCACCCGTTCCCACGTGGCCGCCCACCGCGCCCGCAAACGCGCCGCCGAACAACCCGCCCTCACCCCGGTCCCCTGACCCCTCTCGATCACCGGGGCGGGCCTGCGGAGGGCAGGCGCGGGTCAGGCGTTGAGGGGGCGGTGAGGTGGGCGCGGGCGAAGGCGAGCGACTCGCGCAGGTCGGCCTCGCGGACGGCGCGGCTCTTGGCGCCCCGGGTGGTGACCTCCACCGCGACCGAGCCGGTGAAGCCGCGCCCGGCCAGGGAGCGGAGCAGCTCGGCGCAGGGTTGGCTGCCCCGGCCGGGGACCAGGTGCTCGTCGCGGCCCTCGCCGGTGCCGTCGCCGAGGTGGACGTGGGCCAGGCCGGCGCCCATCCGGTCGGCCATCGCCAGCGGGTCGCTGTGCGAGGCGGCGCAGTGCGACAGGTCGAGCGTGTACGCCGGGTAGCCGACCTCGGTCGGATCCCAGCCGGGCGCGTACGGCACGAACTGCCGCCCGGCCATCCGGACCGGGTACATGTTCTCCACCGCGAAGTGCAGCCCGTCGAACCGGGTGGCGACGGTGCGCAGCCCGTCGGCGAAGTGCCGGGCGTAGTCGCGCTGCCAGGTGAACGGCGGGTGCACCACCACCGTCGGCGCCTCCAGCGTGTCGGCCAGCTCGGCGGCCCGGCGCAGCCGCTCCCACGGGTCGGGGCTCCACACCCGCTGGGTGACCAGCAGGCAGGGGGCGTGCACCGACAGCACCGGGACACCGTAGTGCGCGGCGAGCCCGCGCAGTGCCCCGGCGTCCTGGCTGACGGCGTCGGTCCAGACCATCACCTCGACGCCGTCGTAGCCGAGTGCCGCGGCGAGCTGGAACGCCGCCGCGGTCCGTTCGGGGAAGACCGAGGAACTGGACAGGAGCACCGGGACGCGGGAAGTCACATCCCCGAGGGTAGCCCGGTGTGCCACCACGCTTCGGGACGAGCAACCGCAAAAGCCCCGGGACCACCGGCGTACGTCACATCGGCACGAGCTGATCCAACCGTCTGAGGATGACACCCTCACGCAGCGCCCACGGACAGATGTCCACCGCCGACAGGTCGAACCGGCGCAGCACCGCCTCGGCCACCACCGCGCCGGCCAGCAGCTGGTGCGCACGGCCGGCGCTCACCCCCTCCAGCTCGGGGAGCTGGGCCGGCGGGATGTGCCGGACGAACCCCAGCACCTGCCGCACCCCGGTCCGGGTGAGGCTGCGGCGGGTCCACAGGCCCGCCGAGGAGGGTGCCGCCCCGGCCAGCCGGGCCAGCGTCCGGAACGTCTTGGAGCTGGCCACCGGGCGGTCCCAGCCCACCCCGGACAGCTTCTCCACCACCGCGTCGAGCTGCGCGTCGACGTACTCCCGCAGCTCCTCCACGGCCTCGGCGGTCGGTGGCGTCGACCCGGACGGGTCGACGTGCAGCCGCTCCCGGCTGAGCCGGCCGGCCCCCAGCGGCAGCGACACCGCCACCTCCGGGTCCTCGTCGATGCCGGCGGCCAGCTCCAACGAACCGCCGCCGATGTCCATCGCCAGCAGCCGCCCCGCCGACCAGCCGAACCAGCGCCGGACCGCGAGGAACGTCGCCCGCGCCTCGTCCGCGCCGGAGAGCACCTCCAGCCGTACACCGGTCTCCTCCCGGACCCGGGTCAGCACCTCGCCCGCGTTGGTGGCGTCGCGCACCGCGCTGGTCGCGAAGGCCAGCAGGTCGTCGGCGGCCAGGGCGGTGGCCGCCGCCCGGGCCGCGCCGACCGCCTCCACCAGCCCGTCGGCCCCGGCCCGGGTGAGTGCGCCGTCCGGCCCGATCTGCTCGGCCAGCCGCAGCACCACCTTCTCGGAGTGCGCCGCCCAGGGGTGCGCGCCGTGGTGGGCGTCGACCAGAAGCAGATGGACCGTGTTGGAACCGACGTCGAGCACACCCAGCCGCATGAGACGACCCTAGGGCCAATTCGTTTCCACGGCTCGCCGGCCCGGTCGACCGACCCCGCGTACCCTGGTCCGGGTGACGAGCCAGGTGGAGCTGCAGGTGCTGGTGGACGACCCCGGCGATCCGCGGAGCCGGGAGGTGCCCCTGGACTTCCCCCGGGAGTGGATCGAGTTCGTCGACCCGGGCGACGAGCGGCACCTGGTCCGCGCCGACCTCACCTGGCTGCTGTCCCGCTGGACGTGCGTCTTCGGCCGGGGTTGCCACGGCATCGTCGCCGGCCGGGCCGCCGACGGCTGCTGCTCGCACGGCGCGTTCTTCACCGACACCGACGACGAGAAGCGGGTCCGGGCCGCCGTCAAGCGGCTCACCCCGCAAACCTGGCAGCACTTCCGTCGGGGTACGAAGAACTGGACCGCGACCGACACCCTCGACGGCGAGAACCCGGCCCGGCGGACCGCCACCCGGGGCGAGGACGCGCCCTGCGTGTTCCTCAACGACGCCGACTTCCCCGGTGGGGGCGGCTGTGCCCTGCACGGCCAGGCGCTGCGCGACGGGGTGCACCCGCTGGAGTACAAGCCGGACGTCTGCTGGCAGCTGCCGGTCCGTCGGGACCAGCAGTGGACCACCCGGCCCGACGACAGCAAGGTGCTGGTCTCGACGCTGGCGGAGTTCGACCGGCGGGGCTGGGGCTCCGGCGGGCACGACCTGGACTGGTGGTGCACCTCGTCCACGGACGCGCACGTGGGCACCGAGCCGATGTACCTGTCGTACGCCCCGGAGCTGACCGCGCTGATCGGCGGGCCCGCGTACGCGAAGCTGGCCGAGCTGTGCGCGGCCCGGCTGCGCCAGGGCCAGGTCGCCCCGCACCCGGCCAGCGGCGGGCGGTGAGCCGGGGCGACGCTCCGTCGCCCCGGCGCACCGGACGGCCTACGGCTCGAACTTGTAGCCCAGTCCCCGCACGGTGACGATGAACCGGGGGGCGGACGGCTCCGGCTCGATCTTGGAACGCAGCCGCTTGACGTGCACGTCGAGGGTCTTGGTGTCGCCCACGTAGTCGGCACCCCAGACCCGGTCGATGAGCTGGCCCCGGGTGAGCACCCGGCCGGCGTTGCGCAGCAGCAGTTCCAGCAGCTCGAACTCCTTGAGCGGAAGCTGCACGGCCGTCCCGTCGACGGTCACCACGTGCCGTTCGATGTCCATCCGGACCGGGCCGGCGGCCAGGGTCGGCGCACCGGACTCGGTCACCTCGGGGGTCTGCCGGCGCAGCACCGCCCGGATCCGGGCCACCAGCTCCCGGGGCGAGTACGGCTTGGTGACGTAGTCGTCGGCGCCGATCTCCAGCCCGACCACCTTGTCGATCTCGCTGTCCCGGGCGGTCACCATGATGATCGGCACGTGCGAGCGCTGTCGCAGCTGCCGGCAGACCTCCGTCCCGGACATCTCCGGGAGCATCAGGTCGAGCAGCACGATGTCCGCGCCGGTCCGGTCGAACTCGGTGAGGGCGGAGGTGCCCGTCGCGGCGACGGACACCTCGAAGCCCTCCTTGCGGAGCATGTACGACAAGGCGTCGGAGAACGACTCCTCGTCCTCGACCACCAGTACGCGGCTCACAGGGGGTGTTTCCTTTCGTACGGTCAGGCCTGGCGGAGTTCGGCCGGGCCGGGCTCGATACCAGCGGACGGCAGTATCGTCTCCAGGTCGTCCGGAGGGCTGGCGGGTAGCCGGAGGGTGAACGTCGAACCCCCTCCCAGCGTGCTCGCCACCTCCACCCGGCCGCCATGGTTGCTGGCGATGTGTTTGACGATGGCCAGGCCGAGGCCGGTGCCACCGGTGGCGCGGGACCGGGCCTGGTCGGCCCGGTAGAACCGCTCGAAGATCCGGTCGACGTCGGTGGGGGCGATCCCGATCCCCTGGTCGGTGACCGAGACCGTGACGTGGTCGGCGTCGGCCCGGGTGGCGACCCGCACGACGGTGTCCTCGCCGGAGTAGGTGATCGCGTTCTCCACGAGGTTGGACACGGCGGTGGCGAGCTGGCTGTCGCTGCCGTAGGCGGTCAGCCCGCGCTCCCCCTCGGTCACCACCTGGATCCGGCGGGCGGTGGCCGAGGTGCGGGTCCGGTCGAGCACCTCGGCGATCACCCAGTCGACCGCCACGGGCTCCGGCGCGGGTTGCGGTTCCGCGCCCTGGAGCCGGGTCAGTTCCAGCAGCTCCTGCACCAACCGGCCGAGCCGGGTGGACTCGTGCTGGATCCGTTCGGCGAACCGGCGGGCGGCCAGCATGTCCTCGGAGAGTTCCGGTGCCCCGTCGGTCGGTTCGGTGGCGTCGACCAGGGCCTCGCCGAGGAGCTGCAACGCCCCGATCGGGGTCTTCAGCTCGTGGCTGACGTTGGCCACGAAGTCCCGCCGCACCCGGGCCAGCCGGTGCGACTCGGTGACGTCGGCGGCCTCGACGGCGATGTACCCGCCGCCGATGCCCATCGCCCGCAGGTGCACGCCGAGCGGGTTCTCCCCGGCGTTGTCGCGGCCCCGGGGCAGGTCCAGCTCGATCTCGCGCCGCACCCCGGTCCGCCGCACCTGCCCGGCGAGGGTACGGATCAGCGGGTGGGCCGCGATGGAGCCGGGGGTGGCGCCGGTACGCAGCAGGCCCATCGCCCGCGCGGCCGGGTTCACCAGCACCGGCACGTCGTCCGGGCCGAGCACCACGACGCCGGCGCGCAGCGAGTCGATGGTCTTGCGGCCGAGTCCGCTCAGCCCGCCGGACTGGTCGTCGGGAATCGCAGGCCTCCCCATGTTCCGGCGGGAGCTCTCGCCCCCGGCCGACGCCGGACGGCGTAGCCGGTCGCGGGCGGATCCCGGCAGCAGCAGCCCGGTGACCAGTCCGGTCACCAGAGCCACCACGATCGCCACCGCCCATTCCACCCGGCGATCGTAGGGTCATTGTTAACCTGGCTATCGCCCAGAACGGGACGAAAGACACTCGCTTCGGAAGAAATTCACTCGCGGTCCCCGCGCCGTTCATCCGGGTTCATCTCGGGTCCGCCACCCCCGCCTACCGTGGGTTCCGCACCTGCTCAACCCGTACGCCGATGGCCCGGAGGGCGGTCGGCGGCACCGACCCCAGGAAGTGACGATGCGCGACGAGTTCCGGGCCGACCTGCAGATTGTCAGCCAACTGCTGGTGGACATGGCGGAGGGGGTGCGCGCCGCGATGCGCCAGGCCACCCGCGGCCTGCTCACCGCCGACCGCGAGGCGTCCGAGGCCGTGATCGCGCGGGACGCCGAGATCGACAACCTCTACCAGCACGTCGAGGAACGGGTCTGCGACCTGCTCGCCCGGCAGGCGCCGGTCGCCTCCGACCTGCGCGCGATGATCACCGCGCTGCACGTGGCGGCCGATCTGGAACGGATGGGCGACCTGGCCGACCACGTGGCGAAGACCGCGCTGCGCCGGCACCCCTCCCCGGCGGTGCCGGCCGAGCTGCGGCCGGTCTTCACCGACATGGCCTCGGTCGCCGACCGGATGGCCGAGAAGATCGGCAAGGTGCTGGCCACCCCCGACGCCGACATCGCCGCCGAGTTGGACCGCGACGACGACGTGATGGACGACCTGCACAAGAGCCTGTTCGGCGTGCTGCTCGGCGACGACTGGCCGTACGGGGTGGAGACGGCCATCGACGCCACCCTGCTCGGCCGCTTCTACGAGCGGTTCGCCGACCACGCGGTCAACGCCGGCGAGCGGGTGGTCTACCTGATCACCGGCGAGACCGCCCCCGCCACGAGCTGACCGCACCGCCCGACCACGGGAAAGGGCTCCCGACCCGGCGGAGGTCGCCGGGGCCGGGAGCCCTTCCGGGTCGGGTCAGCGGCCCTGGTTGGCGACCGCGGCGGCGGCCTCCTTGGCGGCGTTGGGGTCGAGGTAGGCACCGCCCAGGGTGATCGGGCGCAGCTGCGGGTCGAGGTCGTAGCGCAGCGGGATGCCGGTGGGGATGTTCAGCTTGGCGATCGCGGAGTCGGAGATCTGGTCGAGGTGCTTGACCAGGGCGCGGAGCGAGTTGCCGTGCGCCGCCACCAGCACCGTCCGGCCGGCGAGGATGTCCGGCACGATCGAGTCGTACCAGTAGGGGAGCATCCGGGCCACGACGTCCTTGAGGCACTCCGTACGCGGCATCAGCTCGGTCGGCAGCAGCGCGTACCGAGGGTCACCGACCTGCGAGAACTCGTCGTCGTCGGCGATCGGCGGCGGCGGGGTGTCGTACGAGCGACGCCAGAGCATGAACTGCTCCTCGCCGTACTCGTCCAGGATCTGCTTCTTGTTCTTGCCCTGCAGGGCGCCGTAGTGCCGCTCGTTGAGCCGCCACGACCGGCGCACCGCGATCCAGTGCCGGTCGGCGGCGTTCAGCGCCAGCTCGGCGGTACGGATCGCCCGGCGCATCACGCTGGTGTGCACCACGTCCGGCAGCAGGTCGTGCTCGCGCAGCAACTCGCCGCCACGGCGTGCCTCCGCCTCCCCCTTGGCCGTCAGGTCGACGTCGACCCAGCCGGTGAAGAGGTTCTTCGCGTTCCAGTCGCTCTCGCCGTGCCGCAGCAGGACCAGCGTCCCGACGGTGGGCCCCTCGCTCGCAGTCATGCCGATCATCCTGCCGCACCCGGCGCGCGGACACGCGGGCGGTGGTGGTGACGACCACCACGTGGAAATTCCGGTGCCCGGGACCGTGCCCCGAAACTAGGTTGTAAGGCGCTTGAAGGAATACGGTCATTACCGGAGCGGGGGCGGGCGTGCGCGGGGTGGGAAACTGGTTCCGGGACACCACCGGCGGACTGCCGAGGACCTTCTGGTACCTCTGGGCCGGCACCCTGATCAACCGGCTCGGCTCGTTCGTGCTGATCTTCCTGGCCATCTACCTGACCCAGGCCCGGCACTTCTCCGCCGCCCAGGCCGGTCTGGTGATCGGCCTGTGGGGGGTCGGCGGCGCGGTGGGCACCACCGTGGGCGGCACCCTCGCCGACCGGTGGGGGCGGCGGCCCACCCTGCTCACCGCCCACCTGGGCGCAGCCACCATGATGCTCGCGCTCGGCTTCGCCCGGCCGCTCTGGGCGGTGGCGGCGGGCGCGCTGCTGCTGGGCACGTTCGCCGAGGCCGCCCGCCCCGCCTTCGGGGCCATGATGATCGACGTGGTGCCGGAGCGGGACCGGTTGCGGGCCTTCTCGCTGAACTACTGGGCGATCAACCTGGGCTTCGCCTGCGCCGCCGTGCTCGCCGGACTGGCCGCCGAGGCCGGCTACCTGCTGCTGTTCGTGGTCGACGCGGCCACCACCCTGGTCACCGCGCTGATCGTCTTCGTCCGGGTCGGCGAGACCCGACGTGCCCCGACGACCAGCGCGCTCAGGTCACCGGCCGGCGGGCCGCCGCGGGCGGGCGCGCTGCGCACCATCGCCGCCGACCGGGTGTTCCTGGGGCTCGTCGTGCTCAACCTGCTCGGTGCGCTGGTCTTCCTCCAGCACATCTCGATGCTGCCGATCGCGATGGGGGACGCCGGGCTCTCCCCGGCCACCTACGGCGCGGTGATCGCGCTCAACGGCGTGCTGATCGTGGCGGGCCAGCTCTTCGTCCCCCGGCTGATCCGGGGGCGGAGCCGGTCACACGTGCTCGCCCTCGCCGCCGTGGTGATGGGGGTCGGCTTCGGGCTGACCGCGTTCGCCGACGCCGCCTGGTTCTTCGGGCTCGCCGTGCTGATCTGGACGCTCGGCGAGATGCTCAACTCCCCGTCCAACGCCACCCTGATCGCCGAGCTCTCCCCGGCCGAGCTGCGCGGTCGCTACCAGGGCGTCTTCTCCCTCTCCTGGCAGCTGGCCGGCGCGATCGCCCCGGTGCTCGGCGGGCTGGTCCGGGAACACGCCGGCAACGCCACGCTCTGGCTGGGCTGCGCCGGGATCGGCGCGGTGACCGCGCTGGGCCACCTGCTCTCCGGGCCGGCCCGGGAACGGCGGGCGAGCATGCTGCGCGGCCCCGCCGCGCCGGTCGCCGACATCGCGCCACCGGTCCCCCAGGCCGCCGAGGCCGCGGTCACCGCACCTCCCGCGCCGGCCCCGTCCCGCGTCGCCGGCTGACGCCGACGGAGAGCGGGCAGACCCCGGCAGGGCGGGGTGGCGGGCCCGGGAGAGCGGGAAAAAACGGCAGAGCGCCCACCGTCGACCGGAACGTCGCGGTGGGCGCTCGTACCGCCTGCCCGGCGGCGGCGGGCGACCCTCACCCCCGTAAGCGTCGCCCGCTCGCGCCGCCGGTTCCCGGGTGGCACCGTCCCCCAACGGTGTGCTCCACCCATGTGCGCCCCGCTCGGTGCACGGATCTGATCGATCCGCCGCTCCCCCGAACGTTTCCGAGCGTAGCGCGGTGCAATAAAGTTAGTTCGCCCGGTTTCCGGATACAACCCGCGAGCACTGTCTCGCCGGTCACAACACCCCCGCCCTGAGCTGCGGTGTCGCCGTTCCGGGTCATCTGACTGCCAACACGCGGCTACCCGGCAGCCATTCCGGTAAACGCCTCAACCGTCTTCCCGATCGGGTGACTCGGTCCGGAAGAAGTTGCTCTGCCGGCCGTCCCGCAACTGCTCCTGGAAGATCAGGTTCAGCCGGCGGCCGTCGAACGTCCGGAACCAGTCGTCCCAGCTCACCACCTGCACCCGGCGGCTCTCCCGGTAACCCGGGAGGTCGAAGGTGAGCACCCCCGGCCGGCCGTCACGCTCGGTGCCGGCGATGGTCGCCGGCCTGGCTCCCCGGGCCGCGGCCCAGTTCCGGATCACCTGGTGGTTGGTGGTGACCAGGCTGCGCCCGGGCCGTTCCGGCCGGTCCGCCGGGGAGGAGATGAGCTGCGCCGACCGGACCGACCGGGAGGTGGACCGCCCGGTACGGAGGCCGGCTCCGGCCTTCGCCGCCGACCGGGCCGGGCTGCTCCGGCGGGCCGGGGCGGCCTTGGCCCGGGCCGGGGTGGCCCTGCGCGCCGGGGTCGCCGTGGCCCGGGCCGGGCTGCTCCGGCGGGCCGGGGCGGCCTTACCGGCGGCGGCCGTCCCGCCGGCGCTCCTGCGGGCGGGCGCCCGGCCGGACGGGCCGGTGCTACGCCGCGCCGCGCCGCCGGCCCGGACCTCCGAGCGCAACGTCCGGACGAGGGTCTTCACCAGTTCCGGCTTACGCAGCGCCGAGATCCCGGAGATCCCCCGACGACGCAACTGGCCCCGGAGGTCGTCGACCTTCATCCGGGAGATCTCCGCCTCGGAGATGCCCGGGGTGCCCGGGGTCCGGTTACCGCTCCGACGCGTGGTCGAGGTCGCCGTCGCACCGCGACCTGAGCTGTTCCGCTGAGCCATCGCACGCTCCTCGACAGTCCGTCCTCGGCCTGCGGCGGGTCTCCACACTGCCGCACCGCAGCGGTGCGGCATACCCGTCAGGACCGGTCCGAACCTCCGGGGGACGGTTCGAAGAGGTGGGCGAAGGCGGCGAGGTTGGCGGTCGACTCGCCCCGCTTGACCCGCCACTCCCACTCCCGACGGATGGAGCTGCCGAACCCGATCTCCAGCATGGTGTCGAAGGACTCGTCGGCGTAGCTGAGCACCGCCCCGAACAGCCGGTCCAGCTCGTCGGCGTCGACGCCGGACGGGTTGACCCGGCCGGTGAGGTAGACGTCCCCGACCGCGTCGATCGAGAACGCCACCCCGTACATCCGGGCGTTGCGCTGGAGCAGCCACGCCCACAGCTCCTCGCGCCGCTCGTCGGGCTGGCGCATCACGAACGCCTCGACCCGCAGCGCGTGCTCGCCGACGATCAGGTTGCAGATCGTCTTGAGCTTGTGGGTGCCGGGCAGGGTGACCGCGTAGGAGCCCTCGCCGGTGGCCTCCCAGTCGAGTTCCCGCTCGGTGCAGACCGACTCGATCAGGGCCGCCAGCTCGCTCTTCGCGCTCATCGCACCCACTGTACGGCCGCGGTGGCGAGCCCACCGGACGACGCCGGGGTGGCCCGGGTCACCACGAGCCGGTGAGCGCCGGTCCCCCGGCCAGTCGGGCCGCCAGCCGCTCCCGGTGCCCGGTGACCGCCTCGCCGTAGACGGCGAGCAGCCCGGAGACGGTGCGTTCCCAGGAGAAGCCCTGCGCGTGCCGGGCGGCGGCCCGCCCCAACGCCTCCCGACCCGCCCGGTCGGGGAGCAGCCGGGCCAGCGCCCGGGCCCAGTCGGTGGGGTCGTGGCCGTGTACGAGCACGCCGCTGACCTGGTCGCGTACCGCGGTGACCAGACCGCCCACGGCCGCGGCGACCACCGGGGTACCGCAGGCCTGCGCCTCCAGGGCCACCAGGCCGAACGACTCGTTGTGGGAGGGCACCGCCACCAGGTCGGCGGCCCGGTAGAGGGCCGGCAGGTCGTCACCGGTACGCGGCGGCAGGAAGCGCACCCGGTCGGCGACGCCCAGCGAGCCGGCCAGCTCGATCAGCGAGGTGGGCCGGTCCAGGCCGCTGCCGCTGGGGCCACCGCAGATCACCACGGTCACCTGGTCGGCCAGGGCCGGATCCCGCCGCCGCAGCGCCGCGACCGCGCGGACCAGCACGTCGGGGGCCTTCAGCGGCTGGATCCGGCCGACGAAGGCGACGACGTACCCGGTGGTGGGCAGGCCCAGCCGGCGGCGGGCGGCGTGGGACGCGGCGACCCGGTCCCCGGCGGCGGGGCGGAACCGGTCCAGGTCCACCCCCGGCTCGACGACCGCGACCCGGGCCGGGTCGGCGGCGTACCGGTCGATCAGGTCGGTCGCCTCCACCCGGGTGTTCGCCACCAGCCGGTCGGCCTCGGCGACCACCTGCTCCTCGCCGATCACCCGGGCCTTCGGCTCCGGTCGGTCACCGGCGGCGAGCTGGGCGTTCTTGACCTTGGCCAGGGTGTGCGCGGTGTGCACCAGCGGCACCCCCCAGCGCTCCTTGGCCAGCCAACCGACCTGCCCAGAGAGCCAGTAGTGCGAGTGGATCAGGTCGTAGTGCCCCGGCGGGCGGGCCGCCTCGGCCCGCAGCACCCCGGCCGTGAAAGCGCAGAGCTGTCCGGGCAGTTCCTCCTTGGTCAGCCCCTCCAGCGGGCCGGAGGTGACGTGCCGGACGTGCACCCCGGGGGCCATCTCCACCACCGGCGGCAGGTCACCGGAGGTGGCCCGGGTGAAGATCTCCACCTCGACGTTGGCCTCGGCGAGCCGGCGGGCGACCTCCAGGATGTAGACGTTCATGCCGCCCGCGTCCCCGGTGCCGGGTTGGTGCAGGGGCGAGGTGTGCACCGACAGGGTGGCGATCCGGCGGGGCCGCGGCCACGGCAGGGCACCTCGCTGACGACCGACACCGGTGTGCTGATCCGCCACGTCCGCTCCTTCTGTCACGGTTGATGCCGTCCCGCACGACCGGCGCTCCTCGGTCAACCCGCGCGCCGGGTGTCATCTTCCCCATCGGGCTTCGGAAATGCGTCACCCCGGGTCGCGGGCGTGACGGACCTCATCACCGGACCTCGGGGGACGGGACCTCGCGGCGGGGTGAGAATGGCCTGATGACCTCTGTCGCGATCGTCACCGGGGCGTCCAGCGGGATCGGCGCGGCCACCGCCCGCCGGCTCGCCGCCGCGGGTTTCCATGTGCTCGCCGCCGCCCGGCGTGCCGACCGGCTCGCCGCCCTGGTCGCCGGGATCACTGCCGCCGGCGGCAGTGCCACCGCCGTGCCCTGCGACGTCACCTCGGACGAGTCGGTGGCCGGGCTGGCGCGGGCCGCCGCCGGGGCACCCGGCCCGGTCACCCTGCTGGTCAACAACGCCGGAGGCGCACGGGGGCTGGACCCGGTGGAGTCCGGCTCGATCGCCGACTGGCAGTGGATGTACGACGTGAACGTGCTCGGCACGCTGCGGGTCACCCAGGCCCTGCTGCCGGCCCTGGAACGCTCCGCCGCCGGGACCGTCGTGGTGGTCTCCTCCACCGCCGGCCTGACCGTGTACGAGGGCGGCGGCGGCTACACCGCGGCCAAGCACGCGCAGACCGCGGTGGCGGGCACCCTACGGCTGGAGCTGTGCGGTCGACCGGTCCGGGTGGTCGAGATCGATCCCGGGATGGTCCGGACGGAGGAGTTCGGCCTGAACCGCTTCGGCGGGGACGCGGCGAAGGCCAAGGCCACCTACGCCGGCGTGGCGCAGCCGCTGGTGGCCGAGGACGTCGCGGAGTGCGTCGCCTGGTGCGCCACCCTCCCGCACCACGTCAACGTGGACCGGCTGGTGGTCCGCCCGCTGGCCCAGGCCGCCCAGCACAAGGTGCACCGGGTCGGCCGGTGAGCCGCCGACCGACCGTCAGACGGCGCAGTTGACCAGGACCGGTTCGGGGTGCAGGGGGACGCCGAACCGGTCGTGCACGCCGTCGCGGATCTGCCGGGCGAGGGCTACCAGGTCGGCGGTGCGGGCGCTGCCCCCGTGGTTGGTCAGGGCCAGGGTGTGCTTGCCGGAGATGGCGGTGCCCCCCGGTCCGGGGTGCCCCTTGGCGAAGCCGGCCCGGTCGATCAGCCAGGCGGCGCTCACCTTCACCAGGTCACCAGGGCAGGGCCAGGACGGTGGCTCGCCGACGTCGGCGGCACGCTCGCGCAGCAGCTCGTACGCCGCCCGGTCGAGGACCGGGTTGGTGAAGAACGAGCCGACCGACCAGGTGTCCGGGTCGGTCGGGTCGAGCACCATGCCCTTGCCGGCGCGCAACCGGAGCACCGCGTCCCGGGCGGCGGCCAGGGGCACCCGGTCGCCGACCTCGACCCCGAGCGAGCGGGCCAGTTCGGCGTAGCGCACCGGCCCGGACAGCGGCGAGCGGTCCAACCGGAAGTCGACCGAGAGCACCACCCACCGGTCGCTGTACTTGAAGATGCTGCCCCGGTACGCGAAGCCGCAGTCCGCCGCGTCGATGGTGGTCAGCCGGTCGGCGGCCCGGTCGTACACCTGGACGCCGGTGATCCGTTCGGCGACCTCCTGCCCGTACGCGCCGACGTTCTGGATCGGGGTGGCGCCGGCCGAGCCGGGGATGCCGGAGAGGCACTCCAGGCCGGACCAGGCGTTCCCGACGGCGGCGGCGACCAGGTCGTCCCAGGGCTCGCCGGCTTCGACCCGTACGGTGACGGTGTCGGGGTCCTCGGCGACCACGGTGCGGCCCCGTGACCGGACCAGCACGACGGTGCCGGGGAATCCGGCGTCCCCGACGACCACGTTGCTGCCGCCGGCCAGGAGCAGCACCGGTTCGTCGCGCCGGTGCGCGGCGCGGACCCCGGCGACGATCTCGTCGGCGCTGGTGGCGGTCTCCAGGCGGGCGGCCGGACCGCCGAGCCGGAGGGTGGTGTATTCCGCCAGGACGGCCGGATCGGCGGGTTCGGCGCCCGTTGTCGGTTTGGCGTAGACGTCTGACACGCCTTTCACCCTAGGCTGAGGGGTAGCCACGGCACCCACTGGTCGCCGGGTCACCCCGGGGAGGATTTGCGATGAGCAGACTGCACGCCACGAAGGACTTCTGGATCGGAGCGCTGCGGGTCGACGGCCCGGCATTCGCCGCGGCCGTGGCCGAGGCTCCGCCGGAGACGCCCGTGTTGTCCTGCCCGGGGTGGACGGTGACCGATCTGACCCTGCACCTCGCCGGGGTCTACCACTGGGTGCACTCCTTCGCCGGTTCCGGGGACACCGCCCAGCCAGCCCGCCGCGACCACGTCGCCGAGCTGCCCGCCGGGGTGTCCCCGCTCCAGCTCTGGCAGCACCAGTACGACCAGCTGATGACGCTCTTCGACACGCTCGACCCGGAGGCCCCGGCCTGGAACCCGATGCCGCAGCCCAAGAAGGCCGGCTTCTGGCCGCGCCGGATGGCCCACGAGACGGCGGTGCACCGGTGGGACGCCCAGCTCGCCATCGCCGCCGGTGACCCGATCGAGACGAAGCTCGCCGCCGACGGGGTCGGCGAGGTGCTGGACACCTGGTTGCCGGCCGGGCGGCGGCGGGCCTCGGGGCAGTGGCAGGGGGTGGTGCACCTGACCGCCTCCGACGCCGCGCAGGACTGGTACCTGCGGATGCGCGGTGAGGGGGTGGCTCTGCTGGACACGGCCACCGTCTTCGGGCACGACGACCACCATGCCCGGGTGCAGGTGACGGGATCGGCCAGCGACCTGCTGCTGGCGCTCTGGGGCCGGGTCAGCTTCGACACCCTCGGGGTGACCGGGGACCGGTCCCTGCTGGAAGGGCTGCGGGTGGGCTGACCGTCCCGCACGCCTGGCGACCTGCCCACGGCAGACACGCGCACCCAGTGGCCGTCCCGCCCGGGGACGGCCGCTCCGGTCGTGGTGCCGGGTCTGCCGGACCGCCGAGAGAGCGCTCTCTTGACAGCGGGTCCGCCGGCCCGGCACGCTGTCAAGAGAGCGCTCTCTACTGCGGGATGTGCCCCCGCTGGCCGTACGCTGTGCCCGACGCCCCGAGGACCCGGCGGTGCGGCCGTCGCCGCCCGCCTGCCCCGACGGTGACCACCAGCGCGCAAGGAGGAAACCGCGTGAGCGAGCTTCGATTCCCGGAGAACTTCGTGTGGGGCGCGGCGACCGCCGCGTACCAGATCGAGGGGGCGGCCCGCGACGACGGGCGCGGCGAGTCGATCTGGGACACCTTCAGCCGTACGCCGGGCAAGGTGTTCGCCGGGCACACCGGTGACGTCGCCTGCGACCACTACCACCGGTACGCCGACGACGTGGCGCTGATGGCCGAGCTGGGGCTGGCCGCGTACCGGTTCTCGGTGGCCTGGCCCCGGATCAGGCCGGACGGTACCGGCCCGGTCAACCCGCGCGGCCTGGACTTCTACGACCGGCTGACCGACGCGCTGCTCGGCCGGGGCATCGACCCGATCGTCACGCTCTACCACTGGGACCTGCCCCAGACGTTGCAGGACCGGGGGGGCTGGACCAGCCGGGAGACCGCCGAGCACTTCGCCGACTACGCGCTCGCGGTGCACGCCCGGCTCGGCGACCGGGTGCGCACCTGGACCACGCTCAACGAGCCGTGGTGCTCGGCCTACCTGGGGTACGGCAACGGGGTGCACGCTCCCGGTGTGCAGGACGCCGGGGCCGCCTTCCGGGCCGTCCACCATCTGCTGCTGGGGCACGGCCTGGCCGCGCGGGCACTGCGGGCGGCCGGCGCGCGGACGATCGGGATCACCCTCAACCCGGCGGACGTCGCGCCGGCCGACCCGGGCAGCGCCGCCGACGCCGCCGCGGTACGCCTGGTCGACGGCCTCCAGAACCGGATCTTCCTGGACCCGTTGACCGGTGCCGGCTACCCGGCCGACGTGCTCGAACACGTCGCCCGGATGGTGGAGCCCACGTTTGTCCGGGAGGGCGACGAGAAGATCATCGCCGCGCCGCTGGACCTGCTCGGTATCAACTACTACTCCCCCACCTACGTCGCGGGCCGCCCGGACGGGGCCGGCAGCAGCGCCTACCCGGGCACCGAGGGCGCGGTGGAGTTCCTCCCGGCCGCCGGCCCGGTGACCGAGATGGGGTGGCAGATCGAGCCGGCCGGGTTGACCCGGCTGCTGGAGCGGATCGCCACCGACTACCCGGGGCTGCCGCTCATGATCACCGAGAACGGCGGCGCGTTCCCCGACGACACCCGCGACCCGGACCGGGCGGACCGGGTCGACGACACCGACCGGATCGCCTACCTGGACGGGCACCTGCGGGCCGCGCACGAGGCCATCTCCCGCGGGGTGGACCTGCGCGGCTATCTCGTATGGTCGTTGCTGGACAACTTCGAGTGGGCCGAGGGCTATCGGAAGCGGTTCGGGATCGTCCACGTCGACTATCTGGACCAGCGGCGCACCCCGAAGTCGAGCGCCCGGTGGTACCAGGAGGTGATCTCCCGGAACGGGCTGTGACGAGGTGGTGGTAAGGGGTATGACGGCGGCGCAGCGGCCCACCCTGGAGGCGGTCGCCCGGCAGGCCGGCGTGTCCCGGGCGACGGTGTCCCGGGTGGTGAACGGCTCCACCACGGTCGCCGAGCCGATCCAGGAGGCGGTCCGCCGGGCGGTGGCCGAGCTGGGGTACGTGCCCAACCTGGCCGCCCGCAGTCTGGTCACCCAGCGGACCGACTCGATCGCCCTGGTGCTGCCGGAGGTCGCCACCCGGGTCTTCTCCGACGACCAGGTCTTCCCCGGGCTGATCCGGGGTGCGGCGCAGGAGTTGGAGGCGGCCGACAAGCAGCTCGTGCTGATGCTGGCCGGCTCGCCCGCCGGGCACGACCGGGTCACCCGGTACACCACCGGCCGGCACGTCGACGGGGTGCTCTTCGCCTCCCTGCACGGCGAGGATCCGCTCCCCGGGCGGCTCGCCCGGCTGGGGATACCCGTGGTGTGCAGCGGTCGGCCGCTGGACGCCGCCGACGTGCCGTACATCGACGTGGACCACGTCGGCGGGGTCGCCACGGCCACCCGCTACCTGATCGACCACGGTCGCCGCCGGATCGCCACCATCGCCGGCCCGCAGGACATGGTCGCCGGCATCGAACGGCTCGCCGGCTACCGGGACACCGTGCTCGCCGCCGGCCTGCCCCCGATGGTCGAGTACGGCGACTTCACCCGCGAGTCGGGGACCATCGCGATGCGTCGGCTGCTCACCGCGTACCCCGATCTGGACGCGGTCTTCGCCGCCTCCGACCTGATGGCGCACGCCGCCCTGCGGGCGCTGCACGAGGCGGGCCGGCGGGTGCCCGAGGACGTCGCGGTGATCGGTTTCGACGACATCGAAACGGCCGCCTACACCGAGCCGCCGCTGACCACCGTGCGGCAGCCGATCGTCGAACTGGGCCGGAAGATGACCCGGCTGCTGCTGGCCCTCGCCGACGGCGCGGACGTCGAACGGGTCGTGGTGCTGCCGACCGAGCTGGTGGTCCGGCAGTCCGCCTGACCTCACTGGCCCCGCCCTGTTGGCCCCGCCCCCACTGGCCCCGCCCCCCGCAGGTCCCAATCCCTGCTGGCCCCGCCCCCACTGGCCCCCTGCTGGTCTCGACCCCTGCTGGCCCTGCCCACCGGGCGGGTCGGCCTCTCGGGACCGGCTACGCCCGCCTGGCGGGCACCAGCCCACCAGCCAACCCGATCCATTACTCGGAGCAACACCACGGTCGACCTAACCAGACCCTCTCGCCCACTTTGCTCTGCTGCCACGCAGGCGACAGGCACCCAGAGTGACCGATGGGCGTGACAACGGCCCGCACCGCCTGCCCTGAAACAGCAGCTCAATCACGTGTCGCTCTTATGGCAGCAGAGCAAAGGCACCGGAGGTGGCATGACCGGGTGGAGCAAGGATCGCGCAGCGTGATTACCCTCGGTGCCGAGAACTGGCACTACTGAGAGTTAGATTCGAGCGGCCGGGTGAGGAAAAGCTGTGGCAGTCGGCTTCGTCCGACGCCTACCGTCGCGGGCATGGTTGACCCTGCCCCATCGTGTCGCCCCACCACCGTGCCGCCCACCACCGTGCCGCCCACCACCGTGCCGCCCACCATGGTCCTGCCCGTCACCGCGCCGTCCGCCATCGTGCCGTCCACCACGGTGCCGCCCCGCGCCGGGAAGCGGCGGCCGGGCTCGGGATGGCGCGGGTGCTGATCCGTACCGTCCGGCCGGAGGACGCGCCGGGGGTGGTGGCGCTGCGGTCGCTGGTCCACCCGTACCTGGTCCGGGGAGTCGCGTCGACCCGGCAGATGATCGCCCACCCGCCGGCCGGCGAGGACTGGGCAGCCTGGATCGCCGAGGCGGACGGGCAGGTCGTCGGCTGGGTGTCGGCGTACCGGAACGCGCAGACCTCGGAGCCGGACTTCGGGGAGATCTCCACCCTGCACGTGCACCCGGAGCACCGGGGCCGGGGCACCGGGACGGCGCTGCTCGACGCGGCGCTGGCGCACCTGCGCACCCTCCGGATCCGGCGGGTGCGGACCTGGGCGCAGACCGGTTCGCTGCCGTACGCCCGCCGGCACGGGTTCACCCCGAGCCGGGAACTGCGCTACTCGGCGCTCGACCTCCACCCGGCCCCGCCGATGCCGGAACCGCCGCCCGGGGTACGGCTGCTCCCGCTCACCGGGCTCGATCCGTACCAGGTCTATCTCCTCGACCTGGCCTGCGCGCCGGGTGAGCCGGGCGACGTGCCGGTGGACGCGACCAGCTACCCCTACTGGCGCTCGGAGTGCTGGGAGAACCCGGGGCTGGACCGGGTGGCCAGCACGGTCGCCGAGGTCGACGGCGGACTGGTCGCCCTCAGCCTGGTCAAGCGGGACGGCGACCGGATGTGGTCCGACTTCACCGCGACCCGGCCGGAACACCGGGGTCGGGGGCTGGCCCGGCTGACCAAGCAGGCCGCGCTGCACCGGGCCGCCGACCGGGGCGTACGCACGGCCTACACCTCCAACGACGAGGCCAACGCCCCGATGCTGGCGGTCAACGACCGGCTCGGCTACCGACCGGTGGCCTCCGGCTGGTCCTGCCTACGCGACCTGTCCTGACCGGTCGCTCAGCCCTCCTCGATGTGCTGCCCCAACGACCTGCGGGCGAGCAGCGCCGCCCCGGCGACGGCCGCCGGCATCACCAGCACCGCGCCCAGCGGGATCAGGAAACAGAGGAAGACCGCCACGCCGAAGCCCAGCGAGGTCGCCCGGTCCGCCTTCAGCCTGGCCCGCCGGTCCGGTAGCCGCAGCCCTCGGCGGGAGAACGGCGCCCCGACCAGTTCCACGGCGAGCAGCCAACCCCCCACCGCCGCGCCGACCACCGGCACCACCGTCTGCCCGACCACCGGGATGAACCCGGCCACGAAGAGCGGGATGCCGAACAGCACCGAGAGCCCGACCAACCGCAGCGAGTCGACGATGCTACGCCGCAACGACGCGCCGAACGGCACCTCCACCGCGCCGGGGGTGCCGCCGAGCCGGTCCTCCACCCGCTCGGAGATCTTCTCGTAGAACGGATCCCCGATGACCAGGGTGACCGCGGTGAAGCCGACCACGGTCAGCAGCCCGCCCAGCCCCAGGAAGGCCAGTCCGGCGATCACCCGGACCAGGCTGCGCGGGGTGTCCGACCAGTCGTCGGCGAACGGGGTCACCCACGCCGCCAACTCGTCCACGAAGTACACCAGGGTGGCGAACGCGGCGACGAAGAGCACGGCGGACAGCAGTGCCGGCACCACGCCGAGCAGCATCAGCCCCGGGCTGCGGACGTACAGGCCGAGGCCGCGCAACAGCAGGCCGACACCGCCGAAGAAGCGGCGGGCCGCGCCGGTGACCGGCGCGGCGAGGGTACGGGGTCCGTCCACGACCGCAGAGCCTACTGGCCACCGGCCACCGCCGCCCGGCACCCGACGGTGCCGGCCGATGGGCCGGGACGGCAGGATACGGGGGTGCGCGCCGCCCGGTTGATCTCCCTGGTGCTGCTGTTGCAGGCGCGGGAGACGATGACCGCCGCCGAACTCGCCCGCGAGCTGGAGGTCTCCGAGCGGACCGTCTACCGGGACGTGCTGGCGCTCTCCGCCGCCGGGGTGCCGGTCTACGCCGACCGGGGCCGCTCCGGCGGCTACCGGCTGCTCGGCGGCTACCGGACCCGGCTGACCGGGCTGACCCGGGACGAGGCGGAAGCACTCTTCCTCGCCGGGCTGCCCGGCCCCGCCGGTGACCTGGGGCTGGCCGAGGCGGTGGCGTCCGCCGAGCTGAAGGTGCTCGCCGCGCTTCCGCCGAGCCTGCGCGACGCGCCGGCCCGTACCGGGCGGCGGTTCCACCTGGACGTGCCGGGCTGGTTCCGCGACTCCACCCCGCCCCGCTGGCTGTCCGAGCTGGCCCGCGCGGTCTGGCGGGACGGGGTGGTCGAGCTGCGGTACCGGCGCGGCGACCGGGAGGTGACCCGCCGGGTCGAGCCGTACGGGCTGGTGCTCAAGAGCGGCACCTGGTACCTCGTGGGCCGGGTCGACGACGCGATGCGCACCTACCGGGTGGACCGGGTGCTCCACGTCGTCGCCGACCCGGCGACGTTCGTCCGGGACGACGGCTTCGACCTGGGCGGCTACTGGCGGGAGCAGGCCGGGGCCTTCCTGCGGGGCATGCTCGCCGAACGGGTCACCGTGCGGGTCAGCCCCGCCGGTCTGCGCCGGCTCCGCTTCCTCGCCGACACCCCCTTCGCGTACGAGGAGGCGGTGGCCGCCCTCGGCGCACCCGACGGGCAGGGGTGGGTGGTGACCCGGCTGCCCGTCGAGTCCGTCGAGGTGGCGTACGCGCAACTGCTCGGCCTCGGCCCCGAGGTGGAGGTGCTGGAACCAGCGGAACTACGCGCCCGCCTCGTCGACGCGGCGGCCCGCTCGGCGGCCCTCTACGGCATCGGCCCCGACCACACCCCCCGCTGACGGCCGGTCGACCGGGCCGACGTGCCGACGGCGGTGGCCGGTGACATCGGCGATCCGTCAGCGGTAGCCGGTGACATCGGCGGGGCGGTCCGTCTCGACCACCTCGGTGAGGTAGCGGAAGGCATCGGGCCGGCTGCCGTCGAGGTCGGTGAAGCCGTACACCTGAGCCAGCTCACCGGCCGAGACGGACGCCTGGTTCCAGCGGTCCCGGTCGTCGTCGGCGGCCAACGCGGCGACCGCCCGCCCGACGAACGCCGGGGTCTCCGAGATGAGGAAGTGCGGGTCCTGCGCCGCGCCGTCGCGCCACCGTTCCTCGGTCACCCCGAAGTGCTCCAGCATCGCCTCGGAACGGATCCAGCCGGGGGTGAGCGCCACCGCGGTGCACCCGTGCGGCTTCAGCTCGTGCCCCCAGGAGTACGCGAGCCGGGTCACCGACACCTTCGCCAGGTCGTAGAAGACCGACAGCCGGTAGTGCGTGTCGTTGTACACCCGGGTGCCGTCGCCGACCTCGACGACCAGCCCGCCGGGGCGACGGATCAGCAGCGGCAGCGCGAAGTGGCTGGTGACGATGTGGGTGTCCACCGCCAGCCGCAGGGTGCGGAACCCGGCGTCCAACGGCTGTTCCCAGACCGGCTTGTCCCAGGTGATCAGCGGGTCGGCCCCCCACACGTCGTTGACCAGCACGTCGAGCCGGCCCTGTTCGGCGTCGATCCGGGCCACCAGGTCACGCACCTGGTCGGGCACCAGGTGGTCGACCCGTACCGCGATGCCGGTGCCGCCGGCGGCGGTGACCAGCTCGGCGGTCTCCTCGATGGTCTCGGGGCGGTCCAGCTCGGAGCGGCCGGCCCGGCTGCTGCGCCCGGTGGCGTAGACCGTCGCCCCGGCCGCGCCGAGCTGGACCGCGATCTGCCGGCCCGCGCCCCGGGTCGCGCCGGCCACCAGCGCGACCTTTCCTTCCAGCGGTGTCGTCGTCATGACGTCGAGGGTGTCAGCGATACCTGACAGCCGAAGTCCGGTTTCGCGGAGCGGTTCCGTCCGGCATGCTCCGGGCATGCACCTGTTGCTCTCCGGGATCGTCGGCTCGGTCGCCTACGGGCTGGCCGGCCCCGGCTCCGACGTGGACCGGATCGGCGTCTTCGCCGCCCCGACGGTGGACTTCCACGGGCTGCGGCCACCTCGGGAGTCGGTGGTCACCACCCACCCGGATGTCACCCTGCACGAGGCCGGCAAGTACGCCCGGCTGGCGTTGAGCGGCAACCCGACGGCCACCGAGCTGATGTGGCTTCCCGACGACTGCTACGAGACCCGTACCGCCCTCGGCGAACACCTGATCGCCATCCGGTCGGCGTTCCTCAGCGCGCCGCGCGTCCGGGACGCCTACCTCGGGTACGCGAGCCAGCAGTTGCGCAAGCTGGCCACCCGCGACGCGACGGTGGACGGGAGACGCCGCTCGGCGAAGCACGCCCGGCACCTGGCCCGGCTGCTGCACCAGGGGCGCACGCTCTACGCCACCGGTTTCCTGGAGATCCGGCTGGCCGACCCGGGATGGTTCCGGGCGTTCGGCGAGCGGGTCGCGGAGGGTGCGCCGGGCGCGGCGGAGGAACTGGTCGCCGCGGCGGAACGGGACTTCGACCGGCTCCACACCCCGCTGCCCGACCGACCGGACGAGGTCACGGTGGAGCGTTGGCTGCGCGAGGTACGCGCCGCGCACCTGCCGTCGTCGGACTGACCCACGGCAGCCGTGGCCGATGCCCCCCGGTCCGCCAGCTCGACGGGTACGGCGGTCGCCGGGTTCCGGGCCGGGACGCGCGATCCGCACCGGGCCTAGTCGTTGAGGAAGGTCGAGATCCGTTCCCGCAGGTCGGCGCGGTCGGTCCAGGCGAACCCGGGGCGGTCGTACACGTGCAGGGTGGCGGCCGGCAGCGCGGCGGCCAGCTCCGCGGCGATGTGGGTGGGGTGCAGGTCGTCGCCGACGCAGCCGATCACCAACGCCGGAGCGGTGACCCCGGCCAGGGCGGCGACGTCGGGCAGCGGGGACTGCTCCACCAGGTCGGCCAGCCCGGTGGCGAGCCCGTCGCGGAGCAGCTGGTCGAGCCGTTGACGCAGGTGGGACCAGCCGGCCGGGGTGTTGCGCACCGACGGCGGCAACTCCAGGGCGACCACGTCCGCCACCGCCGAGGCGTCACCCCCGGCCACCGCGTCGAGCAGGTCGGTCAGCCGCTGCCGCGCGATCGGGCCGCGCGGCCGGTCGAGGACGGCGGGCAGCAGGAAGACGAGCTTCTCGAACCGGTCCGGGCTCTCGACGAGCAGCCGGCAGAGCGCCCCCGCGCCGAGGCTGGCCCCGAACGCCCGGGTGGCGCCGCTGAGATCCGCCACGGCCCGCAGGTCACGGGCCAGGTCCAGGTAGCTCCACGGGCCGGGGGGCGCGTCGGAGCGGCCGTGCCCCCGGAACTGGAAGAAGACCCGACGGCCGGTGACCGCGCTGCCGAACGGGCGGGTGGTGGCGATGCCGTTGCCGAGCCCGTGGGCGAACACGGTGACCGGGTCACCGACGCCGGTGACCAGCCGTTCCAACTGCACGTCGTGCGGGGTGTCGACCAGCTCGGTCTCCGGCTCCGGCAGGGCCGGTCGCCCGGTACGCGGTGCGCCGGGGCCCGGTCCCCAGCTGCGGGGTCCGCCGTCCGGTGGGGGTGGCCAGCGGAAACCCCTCACCAGAACCCTTTGCCGTCGTGCAGGTCGCGCAGCCCGACCCGGACGTCGAGCAGATAGATCAGACCGGCCGCGATGCCGATCAGCCCGAAGATGCTCAGCGCGCCGAAGCCGAGCAGGGTGAGCAGCAGGCAGACGGCCAGGATGGCGATCCAGCCCCCCTTGGGGAGGGTGCCGATCGCCGCGAAGGCGTCCGATCGCTGGGTGATCGCGTGCACCAGCGAGATGCCCTGCACGACGAGCGCGAAGAAGAGCAGGACGCGGTCGATGATGAAGACGGCGTCGAAGACGAAGATCGGCGCGGCGATGGCCATGCCGGCCAGCATATGCCGACGGCCCCGGAAACGTCCGTCAGGACGCCTCCGGGACCGGTGTCGGCATTGGTCACTCGGCGGTCGGGCGGGTCCGCTTCGTGGCCTTCGGCTTCGCCGTCCCGGTGGCGGCCGCCTTGGTGCTGGCGGCGGCCGGCTTGGCAGCGGCCTTGGCGGCGGCGGCCGGCTTGGTGGCGGCCTTGGCGGCGGCGGCCGGCTTGGTGGCGGCCTTGGCGGTGGCGGCCGGCTTGGTGGCCCGTGGGCGGGTCGTCCCGGCCGGGGCCGGGTGGGCACCGACGGCCTCGGCCACGTCGGCCGGGGTGGGCGGGTGCTCCGCGGTGGCCCCGGTCAGCCCGGTCGGGGTGGGCGTCCGGTCCGGGCCGGTCACCGCCCGCGCCTCGGCCGGAACGGTGGCGTCGGTGGCCTCGATGTCGGCGTTGACGGTCTCGGCGGCCTCCAGCACCCCGGCGCCGACCACCCGCTCACCCCGGGCGATCAACGCGCCGTACGCGGCCAGCGCCCGCTCCTGGGCGGCGTGCGCCCCGGCGAGCACCACGGCGGCGTTGCGGGTGGCCGCACCGCGCAGCTTGTCGAGGTCCAGCTCGGCCCGGAGCTTGTCGAGGTCCAGTTCGGTGCGCAACTTGTCGAGGTTCAGCTCGGTGCGCAACCTGTCCAGGTTCAGCTCGGCCGGGGTGGCGCGGTCGCGCAGGCCGGCGGCGGTCAGGTTGGCGGTACGGAAGGTCTCGGTGGCCTTCTGGCGCAGCTCGACACCGGTGACGACGGCCCGGCCGCCCAGCTCGGTGACGACCTTGGTGCCGTCGGCGACGACCCGGTTGCCCAGCTCGGTCACCACGGTCGGCAGCTTGCGTAGCTGTTGGAACGCCAGCTCACCGGCGCCGGCTGCGGCGTAGACGGGGGCCGGGATGCGGTTGGTCTTCGGCTGGGTCATGACAACTCCTCCTCGGCCGCTGCGGCGGCCCTGCTGTTGCTGGTCGTGGGCGCGGCATCCGTGGTGCGGGTGCCGGCGACGGGTGGGTCGGCCGCCCGGCCCGGCGTGGGTGTGCCGGCCGGTGCGCCGGGGGCGGACGCGCCGCCCGCCTCGGTGACGGAGACCGATTCGAGGACGGCCTCGGTCGGGGTGCCCGCCGGGGTGGTGGGGCCGGTGGCGGCCGGGGTGATGACGCCCGCCGCCTCGGTCGGCTCGGTCGGGGTCGGTTGGTCCGGGGCGGACGGGGCGGCGGTGGCCTCGGCCAGGCGGGTGTTCTCCCGGCGGAAGGTCTCGTAGATCTGGCTGAGCGACTGCTTCTGGGCCATCGTCAGGTCCGGGTCCACCGCGATCGCGGCGAGCACGCCCTGACCCTCCTTGTCGTCGAGCAGCCCCGCCCGCAGGTACATCGCCGGGGTGGAGACCCGCAACGCGCTGGCGAGCTGCTGGAGCACCTCGGCGCTGGGCTTACGCAGACCCCGTTCGATCTGACTGAGGTAAGGGTTGCTGACCCCCGCCTGCTCGGCGAGCTGGCGGAGCGAGATCTTGGCGTTCCGCCGCAGGTCACGGATGAATCCGCCGACGTCGGGTAGATCCTTGGGTGCGGCCATGCCCCCACGGTAGTTCGCCCTGCTAGCTCCAGCAAGCAAAACGCTAGCCAGAGTTAGCAAGGTAACAACGGACCCGGGCGACTCCCTGAATCCGCAGCTCAGCGGTGGAAAATCACCAGACGGGACGGACCGCACCGACCGGCAGGGCACCGCCCGAGAGGGGGATTTCGGCGTACTCGGTGAGAATGGGCGCCTGCACGCCGAGCCGGCGCAGCGCGGAGACCAGCACCGGCATGCGCGCCCGGCCCGCGCCATCGTCGATCTTGAGAGCCACCGCGCCGACGCCGGGCAGCGCCGCGGCGAACACCCCCTCCGCGCCGATCTTGGCCAGCATCCCGGGCACCCCGCGCATCAGCCGGGTGTCGTCCGCCCCGGTGCCACCCACCAGCTCCGGGTACGCCCGCATGGCGTCCGCCACCGCGCTCTCCTCACCACCGCCTCCGGCGGTCACCAGTCGCAGGTAGGCCCGCGCCAGTCCGGTCAGCGAAACCGCCAGCACCGGCGCTCCGCAGCCGTCCACCCCGACCGCCGCCGCCGGCTCCCCGGTGAACTCCTCAATGGTGGCGGTCAGCCGCTGCTGAAGGGGGTGCCCGGGTCGCCAGTACCCGTCCAGCGGCCAGCCGGCCGCGAGGCAGGTCAGCAACATGCCGGCGTGCTTGCCGGAGCAGTTCATCGCCAACCGGCTCGGGCCGCCGCCGGCCCGCAGGACGGCCTCCCGGGCCGCCTCCCCGAACGGCAGGTCCGGTGGGCAACCCAGCGCCGCCGGCTCCAGACCGGCGGACCGCAGCAGGGCCGCCACCCGGGCCAGGTGGAACTCCTCGCCGGCATGGCTGGCCGAGACCACCGCGACGTCGGCGGGATCGGTCAGCGTCAACCCGGCCCGCAGCATCCCCAGCGTCTGCAACGGCTTGCTGGCCGACCGGGGGAAGATCGGCGAGGTGCCGTCCCCCGCACCGGCCACCGGGGCACCGGAACCGTCGAGCACCACCACCGAGCCACGGTGCACGCCCTCCACGAACCCGGACCGGACCACCTCGGCGAGCGCCTCGCCACCCTCGTACGTCTTGGCCACCCTGGCACGGTACCGACGCGGGCCGATCCGCCCGACACCCGGGGCGACCTGGGACGTCAGCCGCCGACGTAGGGAGCGCCGGGCCGGGCGCGGCTTACCGTCAGGCCCAGCGGGCCGGCTCGGCGGTGCGGGCTACCGGCCGAGCAGCCGACGGGCCTCGACGGTGGTCAGCGGGGGACGCTGGGCGAGCTGCGCGAAGGCGGTCGCCCGGGCCACCAGCTGCATGTTCGACTCCACCGGTCGCCCCTTGGCGTACGTCACGGTGTCCTCCATGCCGACCCGCAGGTGGCCGCCGGTGGAGAGCGCGGCCAGCATCACCGGAATGGTGCTGCGGCCGACCCCGGTCGCCGAGAAGGTGGTGCCCGCCGGCAGGTCGCGCAGCATCTGCTGGGCGGCGACCAGGGTGGCGGTCGTGCCCGGCATGCCACCCGGCACACCCATCACGAAGTCGACGTGCACGTGGCCGCCGTGCGGCAGGCCGTACCGGTCGAGCAGGCGGTACAGGGCAGAGAGATGGCCCAGGTCGAAGATCTCGTACTCGGGGAGGATGCCGCGCTCCTGCATCCGGGTGTGCAGGTCGACGATGAACTCCCACCGGTTGAGGAAGACGTCGTCGCCGAAGTTGACAGTGCCCATGGTGCAGGAGGCCATGTCCGGCGCGGCCTCCAGCACAGCCAGCCGGTCGGCCTCCGGATCGGTCACCGCGCCGCCGGAGGAGAGCTGCACGATCAGGTCGGTGGCGTCCCGCAGCGCCGCCACCGTCTCCCGCAGTCGCCCCTGGTCGAGGGTGGGCCGGGCCTGGTCGTCACGGATGTGGACGTGGATCACGGAAGCGCCGAGCGCCTCGCACTCCTTGGCGGTCAGCAGCAACTCGTCGAGGGTCACCGGCAGCGCCGGCACCTCCGCCTTGGCCGACTCCGCGCCGGTCGGGGCAACCGTGATCAACGTCCCTGTCGTCATGCCGGCGATGGTATCCGCCCCGGCCCCCTGCGGTCGATGGCGCAGCGCCAGCACGGCAGGAAGAACCGCACGATGTACGGTTTGACCCCGGAGAAATTCCCGCCCATGGCGTGAATCGTGGGCATCCTTGCTCCGCGATCCCAGGGCCGGAGGCCGACGAGCCCAGGGCCGGAGGCCGACCGGAACACCGGCGGGTAGGGCTACTCCGGGTCGATGGCGGCGGTGGACTCACCCACCGACAGGCGGGCGTCGTCGGCGAGGTTGCGCTTGACCACGGCGAGCGCGACCTGACCCCACTCGAAGTGGTGCACGGCGGTGCCCACGAAACCGACCGTCCGACCGTCCAGGGTGACCGGGGTGCCGGCCGCCGGGAGCTGGTCGGTGGTCACCCCGTCCAGGTGCAGCAGGACGAGCCGACGCGGCGGCCGGCCCAGGTTGTGCACCCGGGCCACCGTCTCCTGCCCCCGGTAGCACCCCTTGTCCAGGTGCACCGCCGGGGCGATCAGACCCGCCTCGGCCGGGATCGTCCGGTGGTCGGTGTCCACCCCGACCCGGGCCCGACGGGCGGCCACCCGCACCGCCTCGTACGCCCACAGCCCGGCCGCCGGCACCCCCTGGTCGCGCAACCCGGCGGCCACCTCGTCGAGGGCCGACCGGGGCACCAGCAGGTCGACCCCGAGCGGCACCCGGCGGGCCCACCCACCACCGGGCAGCGCCCGTACGTCGTAGGAGACGGTGGGTCGGGGGGGCAGCTCGCCGGAGCGGAACTTCGGACCCGGCACCGTGAGCACCTCGGGCGCGGCCAGGTCGGTGACGCCGAGCGTCGCCACCGCGTCGGTGGCCTGCGGCCCGACCAGCGACAACAGCGCGTGGTCGGCGGTGGCGTCACGGGGCTCCACCTGGCTGAAGAACCGCATCTTCTCCAGGTGCGTCAGCAGCCCGGCGGTCATCCCCGGCTCGGTGTCCAGCCAGGTGGTCACGCCGTCCTCGGCGACCATCGCGTGCTGCTCGACGTGCCCGTGCGGGCTGAGCACCAGCAGCTCGGTGCCCTGGCCGGGGCCGAGCGCGGCGAGGTGCTGGCTGGTTAGGGTGTGCAGCCAGCCGATCCGTTCCGGGCCGGTGACGGCGACGACGCCCCGGTGCGAGCGGTCCACCAGACCGACCCCGGTGGCCAGGGTGCGCTGCTCGCGCATCGGGTCACCGTAGTGCGCGGCGACACCCCGCACCCCGGCCGCCCGGTGCTCGGCGTCCGGCTGGTCCCGGCTGGCCTCGTCGATCGCCTCGACGGCCACCGCTCCCGCGATGTCGATCATGTCGGTCCCCCGTCCTCGCAGTTGCCGCAGACGCCGAAGAGCGCCACGTGCCCGATGTCCACCCGGAAGCTCCGTTCCGTGGCGAGCCGGTCGGCCAGCGGGCGCATCAGCTCCGGGTCGATCTCGTCGACCGCGCCGCACTCCCGGCAGACCAGGTGGATGTGCTGGTGCTCACCGGCCGCGTGATAGGTCGGCGAGCCGTGCGACAGGTGGGTGTGGGTCACCAGTCCGAGCCGTTCCAGCAGCTCCAACGTGCGGTAGATGGTGGTGATGTTGACTCCGGCGGCGACCTCCCGGACGGCGGTGTGCACCTGTTCCGGTGTGGCGTGCCCCAGATCGAGCACCGCCTGCAGGACCAGTTGCCGCTGCGCCGTCAGCCGCAACCCACGGGAGCGGAGCATTTCCGCCAGGGAGGATTCGGACACCGTCCGATCATAGTTCGGCCGTCGCCGATCACCGCCGGCCCCGCCGCCCGCGCCGGGGTACGCCGCTAGGCTCGGCGGTCATGGTGGCGTCGAGGATCGCCGTGCTCGGTCGGGGCGTCGTCCCCGCGGCGGAGCCGGTGCTGCGGGGGGACGATCTCGGCGTACTGCACGGCGACGGGCTCTTCGAGACCATGCACCTGCGCGGCGGACGCCCCTGGCTGCGCACCGCCCACCTGGCCCGGCTGCGGGCCGGGGCCGCCGCCCTGGAACTCCCGCTCCCCGCCGACGAGGCGCTGGTGGAGCTGCTGGACAACCTCGCCGCCGGCTGGCCCGCCGGGGTCGAGGGCGCGTTGCGCCTGGTCTGCACCCGGGGGCCGGAGGGCGGCGGGCTGCCCACCGTCTACGCCACCCTGGCCGAGGTGCCGGCCGCCGCGAAGCGCCTGCGCCGCACCGGGGTCACCGTCGCCACCCTGCCCCTCGGGGTGCCGGCCACGGCCCGACCCGCACTGGCCTGGCTGCCGACCGGCGTCAAGTCCATCTCGTACGCCGCCAGCAGCGCCGCCCGCCGCTGGGCCGCCCGCAGCGGCGTGGACGACGTGCTGTGGGTCTCCGCCGACGGCTACGTGCTGGAGGCACCGGCGGCGAACGTCGTCTGGCTGGACGGCGACACGCTCTGCACCGTGCCGGCCGGTGCCACCGGCATCCTGCCCGGCACCACCGGCGGCTGGCTGCTCGACCACGCCGCCGAGGTGGGCCTGGGCCGGGCCGAACGCCTGGTCACCCCGGCCGGGCTGCACGCCGCCGCCGGGGTCTGGCTGACCTCCTCGGTACGCGGCCTGGTCGAGGTCAGGACCCTCGACGGCACCGGCCGCCCGCCGGCCCCGCACACCTCCCGCCTCCAGGAGCTGCTCGGCTTCGGGTGACCGGCGGGCCACCCCGGGCGGCGCGGCTCAGCCGCCGACCCGGACCAGCCGGGCGGACAGGTGCGGGGAGAGGCTGTGACCCATGCCCGCCATCTCCTGCGCGTAGAGCAACGCCCCCTCGACGATGCCGAAGAGCCGGGCGCCCGCCGTCACCTCCTTGGCGGTGGCGGTCCGCACCACCGCGTCGGTGGCGAACTCGATCTGGGTGCCCGTGCGCTTGCCGATGTGCAGCTCCATGATCCCGGTCGGCGTGGTCATCAGGGCCTCCAACTCGTCGGTGACCCGCTCACCGTCCAGCACCGGACGCCACCAGCCCACCTCGCGCCCGGCCGGGCGGACCGGGCGGCTCTCGTCGTCCAGCAGCCAGGCCCGCGACTCGTAGAACAGGAACGGTCGGCCGTCGTGACTGATCCGGATCTCCTGGGCGTAGTCGAAATCCTCGATGGTGGGGAAACCACCCCGGCCCCGCCCGCGCCACACCCCGACGTACGGCAGCAGGCCGTCCAGCGACGGGTGCAGCTTCGGGCCGACCCGCAGGTCGTGGCTCTCCTGGTACGGATACTCCTCGACCGGAGGCGCGTTCAACCACGGCGGCTGAAGGGGATTCTCGTCGCTCACCGGTTCACCTCGGTTGTCACCATTTACCTCTCGACAGGCGTACGGCCAGGTAGACCAGGCCACCGGCGAGCGCGCCCAGGCCGGCGACCAGCAGGCTGACAAACCCGATCTCGGTGACCATCGTGGCCATCCTATGCTGGGTCCATGGGACGCACTCTCGTCGTCAAGGCCACCGCCGGGGCGGACGCCCCGGAGCGGTGCGCGCAGGCGTTCACGGTGGCCGCCACGGCCGTCGCCGCCGGGGTGCCGGTGTCGCTCTGGCTGACCGGTGAGTCCACCTGGTTCGCCGTGCCCGGCCGGGCCGAGCAGTTCACGCTGCCGCACTCCGCGCCCCTGGCCGACCTGCTCGGCGTCGTCCTCGCCAACGGGCAGGTGACCGCCTGCACGCAGTGTGCCGCCCGCCGGGAGATCGGCCCGGACGACGTGCTGCCCGGCGTCCGGATCGCCGGGGCGGCCGTCTTCGTCGAGGAGGCGACGGCCGAGGGAGCCCAGGCCCTGGTCTACTGACCTGTCGGGCATGACGCCGATAACGCCCCTGCTTGGCTGCATTTTTCCTACCATTCTGGGGTGAGTCAGGCGACGGAGGAGTTCTTCGCAGCACTGCCGACGCGCGCCCCGGCCGTCCTGCGCGCCCCCGTCGCCGGAACGCTCCAGATCGATCTCGCCTCCGGCAACCGCACCGAGCACTGGCTGGTGCGGCTCAGCCCCGGCACGGCGACGGTGGAGCGCGACCGGGGTCCGGCCGACGCGGTCTGGAGCAGCAGCGCCGACCTGTTCGAACGGCTGGTCACCGGCCGGGCGCAGGCTGTCTCGGCGGTGCTGCGCAACGAGTCCACGTTCAGCGGGAACGTGATGCTGTTCCTGGTCTTCCGGCGCTTCTTCCCCACCCCGCCCGGGGTGCGGGATCCCCGGGAGACCGCCCGCGAACAGGTCGGGCGGGCATGATGCAACAGCGGGTCAGCATCCTCGACGGCAACACCTTCCTGGTCTGCGACCGCAGCGGCGACGTCGAGCCGTCGTTCGACTTCCCCACCGGGATGTTCTCCTTCGACACCCGGTTCCTCTCCACCTGGCTGCTCACCCTCGACGGGGAGCGCCTGCACCCGCTCTCCGTCGACGACGCGCACTCCTACCAGACCCACTTCTTCCTGGTCCCCGGCGAGCCGACGCACTATCTCGACGCCAAGGTGTCGGTGATCCGCAGCCGGTCGATCGGCGGCAACCTCGTCGAGGAACTCACCGTGCTCAACCACTCCGGCCAGGAGATGCGGTTCAACCTGCGGCTGGAGATGGGATCGGACTTCGCCGACCTCTTCGAGATCAAGCACCAGCGGCCGAAGAAGGGCCGCACCAGCGCCGTGGCGGGGGAGAACACGCTGCGGCTGACCTACCGCCGGGACGCCTTCCACCGGGAGGCCACCGTCACCAGCAGCACCGACGCCCACGTCGACCAGGCCGGGATGACCTGGGCGGCCGTCGTCGGGCCACACGCCGAGTGGAGCACCCGGCTGACCGTGACACCGGTCATCCACGGCGCCCGGGGCGAGGACGTGCGGGCGATCACCGCGTTGGGCGCCGCGCGCGGCCCGGCCGTGATCCGCGACGAGCAGGAGGAACTGGTCGCCCGGGCGCCGCAGCTCGGCTGCGACTGCGAGCCGCTCGCCGGGGCGTACCAGCAGAGCCTGCACGACCTGGCGGCCCTCCGGTACGAGTCGATCACGTTGGGCGTCCGGCTGCTCGCCGCCGGGCTGCCCTGGTTCATGACCCTGTTCGGGCGGGACAGCATGCTCACCTCGTTGCAGGTGCTGCCCTTCCTGCCGGAACTGGTCCCGCCGACGATCATGATGCTGGCCGGGCTCCAGGGCTACCGGCTCGACGACTTCCGCGACGAGGAACCCGGCAAGATCCTGCACGAGCTGCGGTACGGCGAGACCGCCGGTTTCGAGGAGCAGCCCCACTCCCCCTACTACGGCGCGGCCGACTCGACCCCGCTCTTCGTCATCCTGCTCGACGAGTACGAGCGCTGGACCGGCGACGCCGCGCTGGTCAAGCAGCTGGAGACCCCGGTGCGGGCCGCGCTGCACTGGATCGACACCTACGGCGACCTGCTCGGCACCGGCTACGTCTGGTACCGCAGCCGCAACCCGGAGACAGGGCTGGAGAACCAGTGCTGGAAGGACTCCTGGGACGCCATCTCCTACGCCGACGGCCGGCTGCCCGGCTTCCCCCGGGCCACCTGCGAGATCCAGGGGTACGTCTACGACGCCAAACGGCGCGGCGCACGGATGGCCCGGCTGTTCTGGAACGATCCGGAGTACGCCGACCGGCTGGACCGGGAGGCGACTGGACTCAAGGAACGCTTCAACCGGGACTTCTGGATCCCCGAGAAGAACTACTACGCCCTCGCCCTGGACCCGGACGGCCGGCACGTCGACTCGCTCACCTCCAACATCGGCCACCTGCTGTGGAGCGGCATCGTCGACGAGCATCGGGCCGCCGCGGTCGCCGAACACCTGCTCGGCCCCCGGCTCTACTCGGGCTGGGGGGTGCGCACCCTGGCCGTGGGCGAGGGCCGCTACAACCCGATCGGCTACCACGTCGGCACCGTGTGGCCGTTCGACAACGCCTTCATCGCCTGGGGCCTGAGCCGGTACGGCTTCCGCGAGGAGGCCGGGCGGATCTGCGAGACGATGCTCGCCGCCTCCCGCTTCTTCGAGGGCCGGCTACCCGAGGCGTTCGCCGGCTACGAGCGCGACCTCACCGACTATCCGGTGCAGTACCCGACGGCGTGCAGCCCGCAGGCCTGGTCGGCCGGCACCCCCCTGCTGCTGCTCCGGGTGCTCCTCGGCCTCGAACCGCAGGGCGAACACCTGATCATCGACCCGATGGTGCCGGAGGGGATGGGCCGGGTCGAGCTGCTGGACATCCCGGGCCGGTGGGGTCGGGTCGACGCCCTGGGCCGCAGCCGCACCCCCTCCGACGACCGTCGCCGGCTCTGACCCCGACAGTCCCACCCCACCCAGCCCAGCCCCACCCCGCGCCCCGCGCCCCGCGCCCCGCGCCCCGCTAGATCGTGCTCGATCCACGATGTAGTGGCCTCTCGATGGCTTCGAGGCCACTACATCGTGGATCGAGCACGATCTTGGCTGCCCTCAGGTCGCCGCATGAGTCACGGTGGCGGGTTGGCACGCATAGGTGACGGGGTGCAGGCGGGACAGGGTGGAGGCGTTCGGTCAGGCGGGACAGGGTGGAGGCGTTCGGTCAGGCGGGACAGGGTGGAGGCGTTCGGTCAGGCGGGACAGGGTGGAGGCGTTCGGTCAGGCGGGGCAGCCGGTGGAGGCGGAGAGGCGTACCTGTGCGCCGGTGCCGTCGACCAGCACGGTCGCCGGGCCGCTGCGGTAGGCGTACACCTCGGGGAGGTCGACCACCGGGGAGCCGGCGGCCAGCGGGCGGAGGCCGGTCAACGCGACCGGCGCGTCGCCGGCCGAGACGACGACGGTACGGGCCGTGCCGCCCCCGGGGCAGGGGGCGCTCACCGGTTCCGGGGCGGACCGCGCGGAGCGCCCCAGCGCCCGCAACGCCCCGTCCAACATCGATTCGACCGAGGCAGCAGGTACCGCCGGGCCTGACGCCGCAGCCGACGAGGTGGCCGGGGCAGCGGAGGCAGAAGTAGCAGGGGAGGCAGGGGTAGCAGGGGAGGCAGGGGGGACCTTCGAACCGTTCGGGGCGGCCGACGGCCCGGGGTAGCCGTCGCCGACCGGGCGGCAGCCGGTGTCGGCGGTGAACCGGACCCGGCCGCCGCTGGTGACCCGCCCCTGCACGGCGACGAACTCCCCGGCGTCGGCGCGCAGCCGGGGGCCTGACGCACCGGCCCGTACCCCGGCCCGCCAGTCGGCCGGCAACCGGTCGGCGACGCGTTCCAGCAACGCCCGCTCGCCGCCCTCGGCGACCAGCACGTCCAGCCCCCGGTTGAGGATCGCGCCGTCGGCCATCGGGGTGAGCCGGCAACCGCGCTCGACCTCCGGGACGGTCAACACCCAGGCGTCGTCACCGACCGCCGCGACCAGGCGACCGAGCGCCCGGTCCACCACCGGACCGGCCTGGGTGAGGGTGCGCTGCTCGCGCACGGTCGGCGGGTCCTCGCGCGCCGACCACCAGGTCAGCGCGCCCAGCAGCACCGCCCAGGCCACCGTCGCGGCCAGCAGCCAGGGCAGCCGGCGACGCGGCGCGGACGGACCGGTCGGTGGGGCGTACCCCGGGTGGACGGCACCGCTCACCGGCTCATCGTGTCACGGCCGCACCGCCGGCCCGCACCGCACCGGCCGGCACCGACCCGCACCACACCGCGCCGGCCCGCACCACGCCGGCCCGCACCACACCACACCGCGCCGACCCGCACCACACCACGCCGACCCGCACCACACCACGCCGACCCGCACCACACCACGCCGACCCGCACCACACCACGCCGACCCGCACCACACCGCACCGGCCGGCACCGCGCCACACCACGCCGCGCCGGCCCGCACCACGCCGGCCCGCACCGCACCACGCCGGCCCGCACCGCCGGCACCGCGCCGGCCCGCGCCGGCCGCCCGTCAGCCGCACGGCGTGGCGAGGCGGTAGCCGACCCCGCGTACGGTCTGCACCTGGGGGCCGCCGGACACCGCGCGCAACTTGCGCCGCAGCCGCTTGACGGCCGAGTGCAGGATAGCCGCGTCGCCCAGCCAGGCCCCGCCCCAGACCGAGCCGAAGATCCGCTCGTAGCTCCAGACCACCCCCGGGTCGCCGGCCAGCCGGGCCAGCAGCTCCCGCTCCAGCCGGGTCAGCGCCAACGGCTCCCCCCGCCAGGTGACCAGGTGACCGGCCGGGTCGACGACGAGATCGCCGCAGCGCACCGAACCGGGCTGCGTGGCGACGGGCTGCGTGGGAGTGGGCGGCGCGGGGGTGGGGAAGAGGATCGCCCGCAGCTCGGCCAGGTCGGCGCAGATCACCACCGGCCCCAGGTCGTCGAGTCGACGGACCACCCGTTCCCGGACGGAGACGTCGGCGCTGACACAGACCACGAACGGGATGTCGACACCGGTCACACGTCCTCCCCAGGACCGCACCTGCCGCCCGCTACCGACGTTCCCGTCTGCCCCCGACAGGTGCCGACGCGGCTGGACGCCAGCCTAACGGTCAGCGCGGCGTCAGGTTACTGACCGAATACTGACCGACCCGATCCATTGATCAGCTTGGTTCCCCGGCTGAGCATGATGCACAGCGGCCGGGGGCTGGCCCGCCAGCACCCACCACCGGCCACCTCCCCAGTCGCTCCGCGTGGCCGCGACCCCGGCACACGCGGCCGGACCCGAACCGATCGGGTCCGCTCAGTGGGGAGGAAACGTGCTCAGACGACCGACCGGACGACCGTCCCGGTGGCGATTGGTGGCCGCGCTCGCGGCCGGACTGCTGGGCCTCACCGCCCAGCCCGCACTGCCCGCCGGGGCGACGCCGGCCGCACCCCGGGCCACCGTGGACCGGCAGGTCCTCGACGGGCTCGCCGACGGCACCGGGACCTTCCTGGTCTACCTGCGCGAACAGGCCCCGCTCGCGCAGGCGGCCCGGCTGCGCAGCCCGGACGCCCGAGCCGCCGAGGTGCACCGGCTGCTCACCACCACCGCCGAACGGACCCAGCAGGGCCTGCGGACGGTGCTGGACGACCGGAAGGCCACCTACACGGCGTACTGGATCGCCAACGCGCTGCGGGTGACCGGGGACCGGGCGCTGCTGGACACCATCGCCGCCCGGCCCGAGGTCGACCGGATCGCCGCGACCCGCAGCTACCCGCTGATCCGGCCGGTCCGCAGCACCGCCGCCCGCGCCGGCACGAACGCCGTCGAGTGGGGGCTGACCAACATCGGCGCACCCCGGGTCTGGGACGAGTTCGGCGACCGGGGCGAGGGCCTGGTGGTCGCCAACATCGACAGCGGCGTGCAGTTCGACCACCCGGCCCTGGTCAACTCCTACCGGGGCAACCTCGGTGGCGGGACGTTCGACCACGACTACGACTGGTTCGACCCGGCCGGGGTGTGTCCACAGGATGCCCCCTGCGACAACAACGACCACGGCACACACACCATGGGCACCATGGTCGGCACCGACGGGTCCGCCAACCAGGTCGGGGTCGCCCCCGGCGCGAAGTGGATCGCCGCCAAGGGCTGCGAGTCCAACAACTGCTCGGACGCCTCGCTGCTGGCCGCCGGCCAGTGGGTGCTCGCTCCGACCGACCTGAACGGGCAGAACCCCCGACCCGACCTGCGCCCCGACATCGTCAACAACTCGTGGGGCGGCGACGGCGGCGACCCCTGGTACCAGCAGACCGTGGCCGCCTGGCGGGCCGCCGGGATGTTCCCGGTCTTCTCCGCCGGCAATGACGGCCCGTCCTGCGGCAGCGCCGGCTCCCCCGGGGACAACCCCAACGCGTACGCGGTCGGCTCGTACGACGTGAACAACGCCATCTCCGGGTTCTCCGGTCGGGGCGACGCCACCGACCCGGCCGGGCTGAAGCCGAACATCGCCGCGCCCGGCAGCAACGTGCGCTCCAGCGTCCCCGGCAACGGGTACGCGTCGTTCAACGGCACCTCGATGGCCGCCCCGCACGTCGCCGGCACGGTGGCCCTGATCTGGTCGGCCGCGCCCAGCCTGCGCGGGGACATCGCCGGCACCGAGGCGCTGCTCGACCGCACCGCCACCGACGTCGACGCGACCACCTGCGGGGGCACCGCCGCCGACAACAACGTCTTCGGCGAGGGTCGGCTCAACGCGTACGAGGCGGTCCGGCAGGCCCCGCGCGGTCCGGTGGGTCAGGTCGCCGGCCGGGTGACCGACGCGGCGACCGGCGACCCGGTGGCGGGCGCCACCGTCGCCGTCGGCGCACGCAGCGTCGTCACCGGCACGGACGGCCGGTACTCGCTGACCGTGCCGGCCGGCGAGACCACGCTGACCGTCTCCGCGTACGGCTTCCGCACGGCGACCGGCACGGTGACCGTTCCGGAGGACGGCTCGGTCACCCGCGACTTCGCCCTGACCGCCACGCCGACGGTCACCGTCTCCGGTCGGGTCACCGACGGCTCCGGGCACGGTTGGCCGTTGTACGCCACGATCGAGGTCGCCGGCCGCCCCGGCGCACCCGTCTTCACCGACCCGGTGACCGGCCGGTACTCGTTCACCGTGGCCGGCAACACCGACTACAAGCTGACCGTCACCGCGAAGTACCCGGGCTACCGGACGGTGACCAAGGACCTGACCGTCGGGTCGACGGCCACCACGGCGGACGTCGCGGTCCCGGTCGAGGCGGCCTGTGCCGCCGCCGGCTACACCGGCAGCCTGAGCGCGCCGCTGCTGTCGCAGAGCTTCGACGGCACCACCACGCCCGAGGGCTGGACGGTGCGCAACCGCACCGAGAAGGGCGGCTGGGTCTTCAACGACCCGGGCGCGCGGGGCAACCTGACCGGCGGGTCCGGCGGGTTCGCGATCGTCGACAGTGACAAGCTGGGCACCGGCAACACCCAGGACACCGACCTGGTCGCCCCGCCGGTCGACCTGTCCGCCTCGGCTGCGCCGGTGCTGCGGTTCCGCAGCGACTGGCGGGCCGTCGGGATCACCGACACCGCCGACGTGGACGTCTCCACCGACGCCGGGACGAGCTGGACGAACGTCTGGCACCAGACGTCGAGCCGGCGCGGCCCCCGGGTCGAGGAGGTGCCGCTGACCCCGGCGGCCGGCGCGACGCAGGCGCTGGTCCGGTTCCGGTTCAAGGGCACCTTCGCCTGGTGGTGGCAGGTGGACGACGTGCAGCTGGTGAACCGGGACTGCACCCCCGTCCCGGGCGGGCTGGTGGTGGGCAACACCACCGACCGCAACACCGGCGCGGCGGTCAACGGGGTGACGGTGACCAGTGTGGACCGGCCCACCGACACGGCCGTCTCGGCGGCCACCCCGGACGACCCGAACCTGCCGGACGGCTTCTACCACCTCTTCTCCGGGCTGACCGGCACCCACCCGTTCACCGCGGCCAAGCCGCCGTACACGGCGGTCACCCAGCAGGTGACGGTGGTGGCGGACAGCACCCGCCGGGCCGACCTGGCCCTGGCCGCGGGGCGGCTCACCGTCAGCACCACCACGATCGAGGCCCACCAGCCGTACGGCAGCACCCGCACCGCCAAGGTGACGGTACGCAACACCGGTTCCGCCCCGGCGACCGTGGAGCTGCTGGAACGCGGTGGCGGGTTCGAGGTGCTGTCGACCGCCGGCGCTCCGCTGCGGGAGCAGGTGGTCAAGGGGATCAGCACCGGGCGTACCGGGGTCCGGTACGGCGGCGGAAACGCCGACGCCGCGCCGCAGGCCGACGACGCCTGGACCCGGATCGCCAACCTGCCCGCCGCGATCTACGACAACGCGGCGGCCGACCTGGACGGCAGGATCTACTCGGTCGGCGGCGGCGGGGACACCGGCAACGAGCGGAAGGCCTGGGTGTTCGAGCCGGCCACCGGCGTCTGGACGGCGCTGCCCGACCTGCCGCACGCCCGGTCCAAGCCGTCCGCCGTCGGCATCGGCGGCAAGCTGTACGTGCTCGGCGGCTGGGGCGCGGCTGACGGCACCGAACCGTCGGTGGACGTCTTCGATCCGGGCGTCGGGGCGTGGAGCACCCTGCCCGGGGCGGTCAACCCGGCCCCCGCCGCCGCAGCCGGCACCGCCGTGGCGGGTGGCAAGGTCTACCTGGTCGGCGGCTGTGTCGACGCCACCTGCACGGAGTCCGCCAAGGTGACCGTGTTCGACCCGCGTGCCGGGACGTTCCGGGCCGGCGCGGCCTACCCGCACCCGGTCTCCTGGCTGTCCTGCGGCGGGATCGGCGCGCAGGTCTACTGCGCGGGCGGGGTCGCCGCCGACGAGTACACCGACGCCTGGCGGTACGACCCGGCGTCGGACACCTGGAGCGCGCTGCCGAACCTCCCGGTCGAGCTGTGGGGTTCCCAGTACGCGTCGGCCGGCGGCATGCTGGTGCTGGCCGGCGGGGTGACGGCCGGTTCGACGTCGGTGACCAACCGCACGGTCGGCTTCGACCCGGTGGCCGGGGCCTGGAAGAACCTGCCGAACGCCCAGTTCAGCAGGTACCGGGGTGCCGCCGCCTGCGGGGCGTACAAGATCGGTGGTTCGCCCAGTTCGTTCGTCGGCTCGGCGGACAGCGAGCGGCTCGGCGGGCTGGAAGGCTGCACGGACGCCAGCGACCTGCCGTGGTTGTCCACCGCACCGACCAGCTTCACGCTGGCCCCTGGGGCGTCCCAGACGGTCACCGTCACGCTGACCGCCACGGCGGCGGCCGGGGTGGCCCAGCCCGGGGTCTACTCGGGTGAGCTGGGATTCACCTCCAACACGCCCTACCCGGTGTCGGCGGTGGGGGTCGAGATGAACGTCTCGCCGCCGAACAACTGGGGCAAGATCCAGGGCACGGTGACCGGGGTGACCTGCGGCGGTCAGACCGTCGGCGTCCCGGCCACGATCCGGCTGAACCTGGTCGGGTCGACCACCGGCGTCACGCTCACCGCCGACGGTCAGGGCCGCTACGCCTGGTGGCTGCCGAAGGGCCGGTACGAGGCGATCGTGGCGAAGGACGGCTGGGTGCCCCAGGCCCAGCGGACGGTCGTCGAGGCCGGCATCGTCGGCACCCTCGACTTCCGCCTGGCACCCACGTCCACCTGCGCGGGAGCCCGCATCTCCGGCAGCTAGGCCGGTAGCCGCACCAGACGGTGGCCGTCGACCCAGCTCGGGTCGACGGCCACCGCCCTGTCCACACCCCAGCCCGATCGCCGCCGGCAGATCCCCACCGCCAGTGCCAGTGCACCTGTGCCTCACACCCGCATGTCAGGGGGTCGGAAGGGTCATGACTCAGCGACCCCGATCCTCGCTTACCGGTGTTCTCCACAGATCACCCCAGCGGCGGACCGGCAGGGACCGACCTGAAGCCTGCGCACCCTCGGCCACCCCTCGGGGTGCCCATATAGTTCTTCGAACGTTCTATGACTCTGCGTCATAAATATGACGGAGAGGCATAGACACTGTTGGTGAAATAGTCTCCCTCTGACTCCGCCCGGGCCGACCGTAAACCAGCCGACCGCGGGCAGCCGACGCTTAACCAGCTCGACCATGGCCCGGCCCGAACCACCTGCCAGCAGGGGAAGCGGATCCCGAGATGCGACCCTTAACCAGCAACGGGCTTCCCGCTGCCCGACTCGCCGAGGGGGTTCTCCTCAGTCGGATCGCCCAATTCAAGGCTTTTCGTGCCGGGCCTGTGGGCGGTATGGAGGATCTTGGAGCGAAATGGCCCCCCGGGGGGTCGAAATCTTCCAAGATCTCGCAGGCCGACAGATCATCGCTTGAGCCGGAGTGAGTAACTTCCGTGTCGGGCACGGTCCGAGGGGGTGGGCGATCCCCGTAAGCGTCAACAACCCTCAGGGCTTGCGCAGCCACGTCGCCGGGTCGGTGACGAAGATACCCTTGCCCTGGTGACGGTTGATCACCCCAAGCGCTTCCAGCCGCACGTTGACAAGGTTGATCGTTGACGGACTGACCTTGAAGCGGCTGCACTGTTCGCTGATCGAGGGCAACTTGTCGCCCGGCTTGTACTTACCCGACCTGACGTCGGCAACAATCTCGTCGGAGATCCGGATGTAGTCCGGGGTCGCAGGCATGGCACTCCTCGCGTGGCACCTGCGATTCGATCACGCCCCCATCACGACGTGCAACTACGCACTGCAACCAATCGTTGACTCTTTCCAGTTCTTCCAATAAGTTGGGCGGCGAGCACTCCTCGCGTGGCAACGAGCAGGGCTCTCCCCGGTCGGGGCGGGTGTCGTGGAAGGGAACCCGCCCGCCCCGGCCACCTTCCACGGCAGCGCGATCCCCGCTGCCCCTGCGGAGAGGCGGTCCCATCGTGTGCAGGTTCCTCCGGCTGTTCCGCCGGCCCCGGTCCCGGTCGACGGCAACCGACCGGCCCCCGACAACAGGACGGCCCGCGCCGGCCGAGCGACCCACGGCAGCCCGGCGGCCCTCCGCCCGGCACCGCGTCACCAACCGGCCCCTGAACAGCCGACCCCCAACCAACCAGCCCAGCAGCAACCGGCCCTCCACCAACCAGCCCAGCAGCGACAGGCCCTCCACCAACCAGCCCAGCAGCAACCGGCCCTCGAACAGCCGGCCCTCGACCAACCAGGCCCCGGGCGGCCGGGGCGACGGTCATGGCGCCGGGCGGTCCGGGCCGGCGGGCCGGCGCAACGGTGGGCAGCACCACCGGACGGTGGCGTACCGGCCGCTCTGCGCGAGTCAGGTGCGGCAGCAGTGGTTCGGGCGGTCCCGCGACGGGCTCGACCCGGGCGAGGTGGACGGGTTCCTGCACCGGGTCGCCGACGAGCTGGCCGTGCTGCACGCCGAGCTGGCCCGTACCCGGGAGGAGAACGCGCGGATCAAGGGCGCGCTGCGCGACTGGCAGTCCCGGTTCGGGCCGCGCGTGGTGTACCGGTGACCGCCACGACCGAGCGCGAGCGGTACGTCGTACACCTGACTGTCGCCGCCGACGACCTGCCGGCGGCGCGGCTGCTGGCCCGCGCGATCGGCCGGTCGCTGGCGTTCCTGCCGGAGCTGGTGCTCGGCGAGACGACGGTCTCCGAGGAGGGCGCGACCGACCGGCAGCACGCGGTGTTCTGCGACCGGCGGCTCGGTGGGCGTCGCCGCTGCGTCCGGCGGGTCGGCCACCAGGGCGGCTGCACCTCGTGACGCTGGCAGGCGGGGCCGACCCCGCCAGAACCGCCCACCGGGCCGGGCGGGCGACGGCGGGCGGCGGGCAGGCGGCACGGCGGCGGGGCCAGTCGGTGGATCGGCCCGGGGCCGGTCACCCCGGGTGGGGTGACCGGCCCCGGGCCGATCGAGAGCGTGGGTCAGGCCACCGTGACGGAGACCTCGTTGATGCCCCGGTTGGCGGTCACGGCGGTGTCGCCGTTGCCGTGCCGGGACAGCGCCCGCAGGGTCCAGTTACCGGGCGCGGCGAAGAACCGGAACTGACCGGCCGGGGAGGTGACGACCTCGGCGGTGAACTCACCGGTCGAGTCGAGCAGCCGCACGTACGCGCCGGCCACGGGCTCACCCGACGCGGCCAGCACCTGGCCGGTGATGACGGTTTCCTTCTCCAGGTCCAGGCTGGCCGGCAGCGGCGCGGACTGGTCCGGGGCGGCGCAGCCGGCCGCGGTGGAAGCGGTGGGAGCGGTCATGGCTCAGGCCTCCCCGGGCTCGTCGCCGAGCGCCACCGGCACGCCGACCAGCGAGCCGTACTCGGTCCAGGAACCGTCGTAGTTCTTCACGTTGGTGTGGCCGAGCAGCTCCTGGAGGACGAACCAGCTGTGCGAGGAGCGCTCGCCGATCCGGCAGTAGGCGATGGTCTCCTTGCCGTCGTCCAGCCCGGCGTCGGCGTAGATCTTGCGCAGTTCGTCGTCGGACTTGAAGGTGCCGTCCTCGTTGGCCGCCTTGGACCACGGCACGCTGATCGCGGTCGGGATGTGCCCGGCCCGCTGCGCCTGCTCCTGCGGCAGGTGGGCGGGGGCCAGCAGCCGGCCGGCGAACTCGTCGGGGCTGCGCACGTCGACCAGGTTCTTGGTGCCGATCGCGGCGACCACCTCGTCGCGGAACGCGCGGATCGAGGTGTCCGGCTCCTGCGCGACGTACTGGGTGGCCGGGCGGGTCACCGTGTCCTTGACCAGCGGACGGGCGTCCAGCTCCCACTTCTTGCGACCGCCGTCGAGCAGCTTGACGTCGCGGTGGCCGTACAGCTTGAAGTACCAGTACGCGTACGCGGCGAACCAGTTGTTGTTGCCGCCGTAGAGGACCACGACGTCGTCGTTGCTGATGCCCCGCTCGGAGAGCAGCGCCTCGAACTGGGACTTGTTGACGAAGTCCCGGCGGACCTGGTCCTGGAGGTCGGTCTTCCAGTCCAGCTTGATGGCACCGGCGAGGTGACCGGTGTCGTAGGCGGAGGTGTCCTCGTCGACCTCGACGAAGACGACGCCCGGGGCGTCGAGGTTCTTCTCGGCCCATTCGGCCGAAACGAGTGCGGTGTCGCGACTCATCAGATCACTCCCTGGTGAGGATGGGTGGTGAGCCAGCGCGGGCGGAGATCGGTGATGTCGCACCATGCGCAGGACCCATAGAGGAACGGATCACGGGTTCGTGCGACGGCGCCGCTGCCGGGCGTTTTTTCGGAGGGTGGCACCGGAGATCAGGAGACCTCGGGTGCGGTTGCCGCTAAGCGGCCGGAGACAGCCCCGCCGTCAGATGACGGAGCGACACAGGCAGGTGGCCACGCGGCACAGGTCGACCGCGCGCCGTTTGGTGAGGTGCGTCCCCATGGTCAGCGAGCCTACCAGCCCTTCCGCAGAGTGCCAGGGGCCGACCACCATACGAGACGCGGCCCCACCTGCCGGGAAGCCCTGCCAGGCCGGGCCGCGTCGTGCCCGGTGCCGGGTCGCGCCCGGCGTCCGACGGCGGATCAGCCCGCCGAGTTGATCGGCACGTCCCTGGCGTCGGCGGTCACCGTCAGCCCCTCCGGGCGCGGTTCGACCTTGCGCACGTTGAGCTGGAACGGCAGCTCCGGCAGGGGCACGTCGACCGAGATCCCCCGGGCGTAGTTGTTCAGCAGGGTGCGGGCCAGCGGCACCGCCGGCAGGCCCTGGGCGTTCAGGTCGCTGAACTTCAGCGCCACCTTGCCGCCCTCGGCCACCGTCACGTCGGCGGTGCCGGTGACGGTGAGCTTCTGGCCCAGGATGTCGACCGGCGCGGTGACCGCCAGCTTGCCGTTCTGCTCACCGAGCTTGAGCCCCGGGCGGTCCAGCAGCTTGGCCAGGCTGTCGTAGGTGACGGTGCCGGTGCCGGCCACCGTCTCGGCCACCACCTCCCCCTGACCGGACCGGATGGTGTCCAGCGAGGCGCGCACGTTGCGGGCGTCCACGTCGAGCCGGGGGAGGCTGAGCGCGTTGCCCTCCACGTTGCCCCGCACGTCGGTCAGCACGATGGAGATCCGCTCGTACCGGCCGTCGACCACCTGGGTGAGGAACGGGAAACCCCCCACGTCCACCTGGGGCGGCGCGGAACTGGCGTCCTGCTTGGTGATCTCCTGCTGCACCTGGTCGGCGATGGCCCGCTCGGCCAGGCCGGTCGCCACCCGGTCGGCCACCACCAGCAGCCCGCCCAGGATCAGCACCAGGACGACCAGTACGACGAGCCACCTGCGCCCGTGCCGCCGGGGCCGCTCCTCGTACGTCTGCGCCACACCCGTCTCCGTCCGTCGTCGCCGTCGCGGTCCGCGACGTACCTGCATCGCCGTCGCGGTCCGCGACCGTACCCGTCATCGATGCCGCCGTCGCGGCGCACCGCTACTACCCGAGCGCCGCCGCGCCCAACCGCCGTCGGCCGGCGCGGGACGGATCGCCGTCCGGCGCGCGGGGCGGATCAGAGGAAGAGCACACACATCGCGTACGCCGCCGGAGCGGACAGGGCGAACCCGCCCAGCGGACCCTGCATGTGCCGGGCGATCCACATGGTGGGTGGCTCACCGGCCATCAGCCGGCCCGCCTCGGCGTAGCCGACGGCGAGGTCGGCCAGGACGGCGGTGGCCGCGGCGACCAGCCCGATCACCGCGGCGCTGGTCGGGGTGAAGCCGACCAGGTAGCTGCCGAGCAGGGCGCTGGTGAGCGTACCGGCCATCGCGCCGACGACCACCCCGGCGGCGCCCCGGGGCACCTGCGGCGCCAGCCTGGGCCAGGCCAGCACGGCGTCGGTGAGCCGGGCCACGGTCAGCGCGACGCCGGTGGCGACCAGGCAGACGGTGATCGCCTGGGTGCCGGCCGGAATCCGGCTCAGCGTGATCAGGGTGGCGAACGCCACCACGCCGACCACGATCAGCAGCGTGGTGCCGAGCGAATCGGTCACCCGGACCCGGTCCACCCGGCGGACGAGCTGACCGACCACGCCGAGCAGGAAACCGCCCAGCGCCACGAAGCCGAGCGGGGCCAGGCCGGCGACGTCGGTCTGCACGGCGGCGACGTCGGCCGCCGCGGCGACCGCGACGCTGGTCAGCGCCACCATCAGCAGGGCGGGCGGGCGCATGGCCATCGTCCAGGCCAGCACGAAGAAGAGCTGGACCGCGAAGACGATCAGGGCGAACGGCAGCCGGTGCCCGGGACCGGCGGTCTGCGCGCCGAGCACCAGGCCGACGCCGAGCAGCGCGGCGAAGCCGGCGATGGTCAGCGAGAGCGGCCGGCGGACCTCGACCGGCTCGATCGGCTCCTCGTCCGGTTCGACGTCGTCGTCCTCGGTGCGACGCGGTGCCCCGCCCTTGCGGAACCGGCGCGGGCCGCGCTCACGTCGGCTCCCGGCGTCGTCGTCCGGGGCCGGGCGCGGCCCGGGTGCGGGACCGCTGGCCGGGCCGTCGGGGGCGTCGTCGGCCCACGGGTCACGGCCGGTCTCGGGCGAGGTGGAGGGAAACACGCCCCGATCGTGCCAGACCGGCGCGCTCCGGCGGGGATCACGTCGGCTCCGGTTTCCACCACGTTAAAACCTGAGCGGTGATCACGGGCAGATCCGACAAACAGGAAAGGACGCCGAGGTGACAGCCGGGCGATCGGTTACGCTCAAGCCGTTACCCGCCCGTCAGCGACGCCGGGACCCACGCAAGTTCTCAGCGCCCCGCCCACGGCCGGGGCCGCTGGTCGCGTGCGGCCGTAGAGCCGCCGGGACGGAGGTGATCGTGTGGAGCTCCTGCTGCTGGTGACCGCGCGTGCAGGTGAGCCCTCGGCGGTGCTGCCGGCACTCGACCTGTTGCCACACTCGGTGCGTACCGCGCCGCGTGACGTCCGCACCCTGGTGTCCGGGCCCAGCCCGGACGCGGTGCTGGTCGACGCCCGTTCGGAGCTGAGCGAGGCCAGGGCCACCTGTCGGATGCTGCACGCCACCGGCCTGGGCGTGCCGCTGGTGGCGGTGGTCACCGAGGCCGGCCTGATCGCCCTCAACGCCGACTGGGGCGTCGACGACGTGATCCTGGCCGGCGCGGGCCCGGCCGAGGTGGAGGCCCGGCTGCGGCTCGCGGTGGGCCGGCTGACCAACGCCACCTCCGGGGCCGGCGGCTCGATCCGGGCCGGCGAGCTGAACATCGACCCGGACACCTACGCGGCGAAGCTCAAGGGTCGGCCGCTCGATCTCACCTACAAGGAGTTCGAGCTGCTGAAGTTCCTCGCCCAGCACCCGGGCCGGGTGTTCACCCGGGACCAGTTGCTCCGCGAGGTCTGGGGCTACGACTACTTCGGCGGCACCCGCACGGTCGACGTGCACGTGCGGCGGCTGCGCGCGAAGCTCGGCTCGGAGTACGAGTCGATGATCGGCACGGTCCGCCAGGTGGGCTACAAGTTCGTGGTCCCGCCGACGTCCCGGTCCCTGCCGGAATCCGAGCACGCGCCGCTGCCGGTCTGACCCCCGCACCGGCCCGCCTCACCCGGCGTCCGGTCGCATCACCGCACCAATACAGGGCTATTTCCGATACGCCCCTTTTGCACCTGTTGACGGTTCTATTCTTAGTGCCGGAATCAGCAGGAGTGAAAGGGGCGACGGTGCGTGCACTGACCACGGGGGCGACGAGAGGGCCGTCCCGCGATCCGGACCGGTGGCGGCGCTGATGCGCGCCCGGTCGACCGGCGGGACCATCGGGACCGTCGGCGTCGTCACCCTGGTGCTGGCCGCCCTGCTCGGGTCCGCGTACGCCCTCGGTCGCAGCATGCTCCCCGACCAGTCCCGGCCCCCCGGCCGGACGTCGGCCCAGGTCGACGGCACCCAGTACGCCGAGCAACCCGCCGAGCCGGCCGCCCCACCCGCCGGCCCGGACGGCGTGGGCACCCCCGGAACCGACCCGGACGCCCCGCAGCCGGCCGGCGGCGGCGACGGACCGTTCGGCAGCCACGCCAGCACCGGCTCCGGCGAGGTCGCGCTGACCTTCGACGACGGGCCGGACCCGACGTACACGCCGCAGGTGCTCGACATCCTCCGCGAGTACGGCGTCAAGGCGACGTTCTGCGTGGTCGGCGAGAACGCCCAGGACCACCCGGACCTGGTACAGGCGATCGTGGCCGACGGACACACCCTCTGCAACCACTCGTGGCACCACGACGTGCTGCTCGGCAAGCGCTCCCCCGCCCTGATCCGGGCCGACCTGATCCGGACCAACGAGGCCATCCACGCCGCCGTGCCGGACGCCCGGATCAGCTACTTCCGGCAGCCCGGCGGGGCCTGGACGTACCCGGTGGTGTCGGTCGCCGAGGGGCTGGGGATGACCCCGCTGCACTGGACCGTCGACCCCAACGACTGGCAGCTCCCCGGGGCCGCCAGGATCACCGCGACGGTCACCGCGGACACCGGACCCGGTGCGATCGTGCTCATGCACGACGCCGGTGGCGACCGGCAGGGCACGGTGGCCGCCCTCCGCCGGATGCTGCCCGACCTGACCAGCCGCTTCCGGCTGGCGGCCCTACCGGTCAACGGGGCCAACTGAGCCGGGGCCGACTACGGTGGCGGGATGAGCAGCGCCGAGCCGACGACCGACCGGGTGGCCAGCACCGACCGACTCACCCCGGCCGAGGTGGCCGAGGTGCTGGCCCTGGCCCGGTCGGCGGGCGACACCGACGGCGCCGACCCGTTCGACGAGCACACCCTGCTGCGGTTACCCGACCCGCAGGCCCCGGCCGTGCACCTGACCGCCCACGCCGCCGACGGCACCCTGACCGGGTACGCCCACCTGGACACCACCGACCCGGCCTCGGGGGTGGGGGTGGAACTGGTGGTCCGACCCGGTTTCCGACGGCGGGGCACCGGGCGGGCGCTGGCCCGGGGCGTCCTCTCGGCGGCCACCGGCCCGGTGCGGGCCTGGGCGCACGGCGACCACCCGTCCGCCGCGGCGCTCGCGGTCGACCTCGGCCTCACCCGGGCCCGGGTGCTCTGGCAGTTCCGCCGGTCGCTGGCCGAGCCGGTGCCGGCCCCCCGCCTGCCCGCCGGGGTGACGCTGCGCTCCTTCCGCCCCGGCGCGGACGACGCCGCCTGGCTCGCGCTCAACGCCCGTGCCTTCGCCACGCACCCCGAGCAGGGCCGGTGGACCACCGACGACCTGCGGGCCCGGCTGGCCGAGCCGTGGTTCGACCCGGACGGTTTCCTGCTCGCCGTCGACCCGGCCGACCGGCTGCTCGGCTTCCACTGGACCAAGGTGCACGAGCGGCCCGGCTCGGCCCGGACCGGTGAGGTCTACGTGGTGGGGGTGGACCCGGCCGCGCACGGCGGCGGCCTGGGCCGGGCGCTCACCACCGCCGGGCTGGCCTACCTGCGGGACCGGCGGGGGCTGGACCGGGTGATGCTCTACGTCGACGAGTCGAACACCGCCGCCGTGGCGCTCTACGAACGGCTCGGCTTCGCCCGCTGGTGCGGGCACGTCAACTACCACCGGGACTGACGCCCCCGTACGCCGCCCCGGCCGGCGACCGGCCGGGGCCGTGACCGGCCGGGGATGTGAACGGCCGGGGACGTGAGCGGCGCAGTCTCCGTGCGGTAACGGTGGGGACACGCACGGATAACGGCCGACCGGATATGTCGCATCAATGCGGATACCAGGACGGCAGTTCACCTAACGGACAACCCTCCCTCAGGCAGCGGTCACCTGCCCGGCCGGGGCTGTTCATGCTCCGTTCACTTCTGACCGGCAAACCGTCTACCTGGCACTTCTAGCTTTCGAGTCAGCCGGTCAGCGCCGGCACTCGGGCCCCATCCGGGCGACCTGAGCAAAGACGTGAAGGGAAACCCCTCAGGTGAAGCTCCAGCGGCACGGCGCCATTGCCTGCCTCGCTCTTACCGCGGTCCTCGGCCTCAGCGCCTGCGGCTCGGACAACAACGAGCCGGCCAGCGCCTCCGCCTCCGGTTCGGCCAGCGCGGCGGACTGCGGCAAGGGCACCCTGAACGCGCAGGGCTCCTCCGCGCAGAAGAACGCCATGGCTGAGTGGATCAAGGCCTACCAGCAGAAGTGCGCCGGCACCACGATCAACTACGAGTCCTCCGGCTCCGGCGCGGGCATCCAGGCGTTCATCGCCGGGACCGCCGACTTCGCCGGCTCCGACTCCGCCCTCAAGCCGGAGGAGCAGCCGCAGGCCGACGCCAAGTGCACCGGTGGCGCGGCGCTCAACCTGCCGATGGTGATCGGCCCGGTCGCGGTCGTCTACAACGTCGGTGGTCTGGACAACCTCCAGCTCAAGCCGGCCACCCTGGCGCAGATCTTCGCCGGCAAGGTCACCAAGTGGAACGACCCGGCCATCAAGGCCGACAACCCGGACGCCACGCTGCCGGCCACCACGATCCAGACGGTGCACCGCTCCGACGAGTCCGGCACCACCGACAACTTCACCAAGTACCTGTCCAAGACCGCCGCGACGGACTGGACCTTCGGCAACAACAAGGCGTGGAAGGCCCCGGGCGGGCTCGGCGCCCCCAAGTCCGACGGCGTCGCCGCCAAGGTCAAGAGCACCGAGGGCACGATCAGCTACGTCGAGTGGTCGTACGCCGAGAACTCCGGCCTCAAGAAGGCCAAGGTGCAGAACGGCGCCGGCGAGTACACCGAGCTGACCGCCGAGTCGGCCGGCAAGACCATCGCCGGGGCCAAGATCGAGGGCCAGGGCGACGACCTCAAGATGTCGATCGACTACGCCACCAAGGAGGCCGGCGCCTACCCGATCGTCCTGGTGACCTACGAGATCGTGTGCAGCAAGGGCCTCGCCGCCGACAAGCTGCCGCTGGTCAAGGGCCTGCTGGGCCACGCCGCCAGCGCCGAGGGCCAGGCCGAGCTGGTGGAGCTGGGCTACGCCCCGCTGCCCGACTCGGTCCGGACCAAGGTCGAGGCCGCGGTCAAGAACCTCGGCTGACCCGTCCCGAGCGACAACCCCTCAAGTCGAAGCGAGCGAGCAGATGGGTGAAACCCCTCACCGCTCGGCACACGCCGGCACCGGCGGGCAACCCGTGACCCAGGGTCACGAGCGGTCCGCCGGTGCCTCGGCGCGTGTTGCCGAGGCACCAGTCAGCACCCGTACCCCCGACGACGACCACGGTCTGGGCGGAGGCGGCGGACTGCCCCGGGCGCAGGCGTTCGGCGCGGAACGGGCCTTCCGCGGCGTGACCCTGGCCGCCGGCGTCACCGTGCTGGTCATCATCGCGGCCATCGCGGTCTTCCTGATCGCCAAGGCCGTCCCGGCGCTACGGGCCAACAGCGCGAACTTCTGGACCTTCGAGGGCTGGTTCCCCAACGACGACCCGCCCACGTTCGGTATCGGCGCGCTCGCCTTCGGCACCGTGCTCACCGCCCTGCTGGCGCTGCTGATCGCGGTGCCGGTGGCGCTGGGTATCGCCCTCTACCTGTCCCACTACGCGCCGCGTCGGCTCGGCACCGGGCTGGGCTTCGTGATCGACCTGCTGGCCGCCGTGCCCAGCGTGGTGTTCGGCCTGTGGGGCCGGGACTACCTTGTCGGCCCGGTCGCCGACCTGTCCGCCTGGCTGAACCGGTACTTCGGCTGGATCCCGATCTTCGGCGACGGCCCGTACGGCAACTCGATCCTGCTCGGCTCGCTCGTCCTGGCGATCATGGTGCTGCCGATCATCACCTCGCTCTCCCGCGAGGTGTTCCTCCAGACCCCGACCGCCAACGAGGAGGCCGCCCTCGCCCTGGGGGCCACCCGCTGGGAGATGCTGCGCACGGCGGTCCTGCCGTACGGCCGGCCGGGCATCATCGCCGCCGTCATGCTCGGCCTCGGCCGGGCGCTCGGCGAGACCATCGCGCTCGCGCTGACCCTCGGCTCGACGTACGCCATCTCGTTCAACATCCTGGCCAACGGCGGTAACAGCATCGCCGCGAACATCGCCAACCGGTTCGCCGAGGCCAACGAGACCGGCCGGGGCGCGCTCATCGCCTCCGGCCTGGTCCTCTTCGCGATCACGCTGATCGTCAACATCACCGCGCGGGCGATCATCTACCGCCGCCGCGAGTTCACGGAGTCGGCCGCATGACCACCACGCTCACCCCCCGTCGTTCCCGCCCGCCGGCCCAGCCGGACAGCCTGCGCGCCCGGCGGCTGCCCGGGTACGCCGTCCCCGCCCTGGCGGTGCTCGCCCTGCTGGTCGCCGTCGGCCTCGTCTACGGCCTCGACCTCGGCGGCCCGGTCCTGGTCGTGGTGCTCGGCGCGCTGCTCTACCTGGCCGGCCTGTTCGCCGCCGCGAACGCGGTGGAGGGCCGCCGGTCGGCCCGCAACCGGGTCTGGAGCGCCCTGATCCACTCCGCCCTGGTGCTGGCCGTGCTGCCGCTGGCGTCGGTGGTCTGGACCCTGCTCAGCAAGGGCACCGCCCGCCTCGACGGCGACTTCTTCGGCAGCTCGATGAACAACATCGGGGCGCGGGACGCCAACGGCGGCGCCTACCACGCCATCGTCGGCACCCTGGAGCAGGTCGGCATCGCCACCGCGATCACCGTCCCGCTCGGCGTGCTCTGCGCGATCTACATCGTCGAGTACGGCCGGGGCCGGTTCGCCTTCACCATCCGGTTCTTCGTCGACGTGATGACCGGCATCCCGTCCATCGTCACCGGCCTGTTCGTGCTGGCCTTCTGGGTGCTGATCGTGTCGCCGTGGTTCAACGACGGCCGCCCCGGCTTCTCCGGTTTCGCCGCCGCGCTGGCGTTGGCCGTGCTGATGCTGCCGACGGTGGTCCGCTCCACCGAGGAGATGCTGCGGCTGGTCCCCGCGCCGCTGCGCGAGGGGGCGTACGCCCTGGGCGTGCCGAAGTGGAAGACCATCCTGCGGGTGGTGCTGCCCACCGCCCTGCCCGGCATCGTCACCGGCATCATGCTCTCCATCGCGCGGGCCGCCGGGGAGACCGCCCCGGTGCTGCTCGTCGCCGGCGGCGGCGCGGCGATCAACTTCAACCCGTTCGAGAACAACCAGTCGTCGCTGGCCCTCTTCGTCTACCAGCAGGCCGGCGAGGCGTCGAAGTACTCGCCGGCACGGGCCTGGACCGCGGCGCTGACCCTGGTCGTCCTCGTGCTCGTCCTGACCGTCGCCGCGAAGCTGCTGGCCCGCCGTAACCGGCTCGGCCGATGAACCCCGGAGGTACCACCATGGCCAAGCGCATCGACGCCACCGACGTGACCGCCTACTACGGCGGTTTCAAGGCGATCGAGAAGATCAACCTGACGGTCGAGCCGAAGACGGTCACCGCCCTGATCGGCCCGTCCGGCTGCGGCAAGTCGACCTTCCTGCGGTCGATCAACCGGATGCACGAGGTGCTGCCGGGTGCCCGGGTCGAGGGCAGCCTGACCATCGACGGCCAGGACGTCTACCACCGGGACGTCGACGTGACCGCCGTCCGCCGCATGATCGGCATGGTGTTCCAGCGGCCCAACCCGTTCCCCACCATGAGCATCTTCGACAACGTGGTGGCCGGGCTGCGGCTCAACGGGGTCCGGAAGAAGTCCATCCTGGACGAGGCGGCCGAGAGGGCGCTCCGCTCGGCGAACCTGTGGGACGAGGTCAAGGACCGGCTCGGCAAGCCCGGCGCGGGCCTGTCCGGCGGCCAGCAGCAGCGGCTGTGCATCGCCCGGACCATCGCCGTCGAGCCGCAGGTGGTGCTGATGGACGAGCCCTGCTCGGCCCTGGACCCGATCTCGACGCTGGCCATCGAGGACCTGATGTTCCAGCTCAAGGACAAGTTCACCATCATCATCGTCACCCACAACATGCAGCAGGCGGCCCGGGTCTCCGACCGCACCGCCTTCTTCTCGATCGAGAAGACCGGCGACCCCGGCCGGCTCATCGAGTACGACAACACCCAGAAGATCTTCAGCAACCCGGGCCAGAAGAAGACCGAGGACTACATCACCGGCCGCTTCGGCTGAGCCCCGCCCCCACGCCCCGACCCACCGGTCACCGGGCCGCCCGCCCAGGCCCCGCCGGGGTGCCGGGGTGGGCGGGCGCCGTCAGGTGAGGGTGAAGTGGGGGGTGCCGTCCTCGGGGAGGTGCAGGCGGGGGATCACCGGCGTGCTGGCGTCCCGGCCAGCCGCGGCGCGGGCCACCCCCGCCAGGTCACCGGCGGCGGCCACCTCGGCCAGCGTGACCAGGGTCGGCGGGAGCATGGTCAGCTCACCGGCCCGCGCCCGGGTCAGCGCGTCCGCCGGGCGGATCCACAGGGTGTGGTCGGCCTCGCCGGAGACGTCCCGGGTCCGCTGCCCCTCGGGCAGCAGGGCCACGAAGAAGTACGTGTCGAAGCGCCGCGGCTCGAACTCCGGGGTGATCCACCGGCTCCACGGCAGCAGCAGGTCGGAGCGGAGGGTGAGCTTCCGCTCGGCGAGCAGCCCGGCGAAGCCCCGCCGGTGCGCCTCCAGCTCCTGCCGGGCGGCCTCCCAGTCGTCGCCGCTGACGTCCCCCACCACCGCGTCGCCGCCGGGACCGGCCAGCAGCACCCCGGCCTCCTCGAAGACCTCCCGCGCGGCGGCACACACCACCGCCCGGGCGTCCCGCGGCGCGACCCCCAGCCGGTCCGCCCAGGCCGCCGGGTCGGGACCGGCCCAGTCCAGGTGCGCCTGCGAGTCCGACGGGTCGACGCCGCCACCGGGGAAGGCGTACATCCCGCCGAAGGCCATCGCGGCGACCCGGCGGACGACGTACACCTCGAAGTCGGTGCCGGCCGGGCGGAGCAGCAGCACGGTGGCCGCGACCCGGGGGGACGCCGGGACGCCGCCCTCGGCGTGGAACCGACGGGCGTGCTCGACCAGGGCCGGCGGGGCGGGGAAGCCGGGACCGTCGATCGTCATGCGCCGAGCCTAGTCCCGCCGCAGTGCCCGCCCGCCGCAGTGGCCCGGCCGGAGGGCACCGGTCCGGCACCGCTCGGGCCAGCCGGCCGGCGGGCAGCAGGCGACGAGCGACGACGGGCTGCCGGCGGCGGGCAGCCCCGGCAGCGGGCGGCAGGCGGCGGGTTAGCGTGGACGCATGACACGTTGGGGGATCTTGTCCACCGGTAACATCGCCGCCCGGTTCGCCGAGGATCTACGCCTGGTGCCGGGGGCCGAGCTGGTCGCGGTCGGCTCGCGGACGACGGAGAGCGCCGAACGGTTCGCCGCCCGGTACGGGGCCACCCGCTCCCACGGCTCGTGGGCCGAGCTGGCCGCCGACGACGAGCTGGACGCCATCTACGTGGCGACCCCGCACGCCGCCCACCACGAGGCCGCCCGGATCTGCCTGGAGGCCGGTCGGGCGGTGCTGCTGGAGAAGCCGTTCACCCTCGACCTGGCCACCAGCACCGAGTTGATCGAGCTGGCCCGGTCCCGGGGGCTGTTCCTGATGGAGGCCATGTGGATGCGGACCAACCCGCTGGTCCTTCGCCTGGTCGAGCTGGTCCGGGCGGGCGCGATCGGCGAGGTGACCAGCGTCCGGGCCGACTTCGGGGTGGCCGGGCCGTTCCCGCCGGAGCACCGGATGCGCAATCCGGCCCTCGGCGGCGGCGCGCTGCTGGACCTGGGCATCTACCCGGTCAGCCTGGCCCACCTGCTGCTCGGCGTCCCGCAGCACGTGCGGGCCTGGGCCAGGCTCAGCCCGGAGGGGGTGGACGAGAACACCGGCATCGTCCTCGGGTACGACTCGGGGGCGGTCGCCACGCTGAGCTGCGGGATGGTGGGGGCGACCCCGATGACCGCCGCGATCACCGGCAGCACCGGTCGGATCGAGCTGCCCGAGCCGTTCATCCGTCCCGGCTCGGCGGTGCTGCACCGGGCCGGGGCCGAGCCCGAGACGCTCACCGGCGACCCGGCCGGCGGCGGGTACCAGTACGAGGCCGCCGAGGTGCAGCGCTGCCTGGCCGCCGGGCTGACCGAGAGCCCCCTGGTGCCGCACGCGGTGACCCTGGAGGTGATGGCCCTGCTGGACGGCATCCGGGCGCTGATCGGCGTCGACTACTCCTGAGCTGCTGGAAGGGCACCGCGGTGCCCGTGAGCTGCCGGGCGGGCACCGCGGTGCCCGTGAGCTGCTGGAAGGGCACCGCGGTGCCCGTGAGCTGCCGGGCGGGCACCGCGGTGCCCGTGAGCTGCTGGAAGGGCACCGCGGTGCCCGCGCGAGGCGGGTTACCGCGGTGCCCTTCCCCGGCACGGCTCAGAACAGCGGGCGGACCACCAGGTAGGTCAGGCAGGCGATCAGCGCGGCGGCCGGGAAGGTGATGATCCAGGCGAGCACGATGTTGCCGGCCACGTTCCAGCGGACCGCGGAGAGCCGCTTGGTGGCGCCCACCCCCATGATCGCCGAGGTGATCGTGTGGGTGGTGGAGATCGGGGCCTTCAGCACCAGCGCGTTGAAGTAGAGCACCGCGCTGGCCACCGTCTCGGCGGCGAAGCCCTCCGGCGGACCCAGGTCGATGATCTTGCGGCCGAGGGTCCGGATGATCCGCCAACCACCGGCGTACGTGCCGAGCGCCAGCATGGTCGCCGAGGTCCAGAAGACCCAGCCCGGGATGTGCGTCTTGTCGTCCTGGAAGCCACCGGTGTAGAGGGCCAGCACCACGATGCCCATGGTCTTGGCGGCGTCCTGCATGCCGTGGCCGACCGACATGGCCGCCGCCGAGGCGGTCTGCGCCCAGCGGAAGCCCCGGTTGAGCTTGCCCGGCTGCCCCTTGCGGAACGCCCACAGGATGGCCAGCATCAGCAGGTAGCCGAGGGTGAGGCCGATGATCGGCGAGAGCACCATCGGCAGGATGACCTTCTCGCCGATGGTCACCCACTGGACGACACCGCCGGTGGAGAGCAGGGTCGCCCCGACCAGCCCGCCGAACAGGGCGTGCGAGGACGACGACGGCAGGCCGAAGTACCAGGTGATCAGGTTCCAGGCGATCGCGCCGAGCACCCCGGCGAAGACCACCCCGAGACTGCCCACGCCGGTGGGAAGGGTGACCAGGCCGTCGCCGACGGTCTTGGCCACGCCGGCGCCGAAGTGCGCGCCGACGAAGTTGCCCACCGCGGCGAGCCCGAGGGCGAACCGGGGTGTCAGGGCGCGGGTCGAGACGCTTGTCGCGATCGCGTTGGCGGCGTCGTGGAAGCCGTTGGTGTAGTCGAACGCCAGGGCCACCGCGATCACCGCCAGCACGGCGATGAGTTCGGGACTCACAGGATCAGGACTCCTTGACCGCGATGGTCTCGACCGTGTTCGCCACGTGCTCGAAGGCGTCGCAGGCGGCCTCCAACTCGTCGGCGACCTCCTTCATCTTCAGCACGGTCAGCGCGTCGTACTCGCCCGAGAAGAGCCGGACCAGCAGCATCCGGTACGCCTGGTCGCCGTCGTTCTCCAGCCGGTTGCACTCGATCCAGTAGTCCTCCAGGTCCTTCATCGACTTCAGCCGGGGCATCGCCTCGGCGGTCAGCTTGGCCTGGAGGTCGAGCACGTTGACCAGCTCGTGCAGTTCGCGCGGCAGCGACGGGAGCTTGGTGAGGCCGTACAGGTAGAGCAGGTTGCCGACCGCCTCCAGGTGGTCCATCACGTCGTCGAGCAGCGAGCCCAACCGGTAGATGTCCTCCCGGTCGAACGGCGTGATGAAGGTGGAGTTGATCTTCTTGTAGAGATCGTGGGTGATCTGGTCGCTGTCGTGCTCGACCTCGGTCAGCCGTTCGCTGACCGACTGCACGTCGACGCCGGGCAGGGCCAGCTCGTTCAGCAGCTCGGTGCCCTTCACCAGATTCTGCGCGGCCCTGGTGAAGAGCTCGTAGAAAGCGCCCTCGGTAGGACGGAAGGAAAACTTCACAGCACGGACCTCGTCGTGTCGGTGGAAGGGTGGCCGCCGCCCCAGGGGGCGCCCGCTGAAGCATGCTAGGTACCCCACCGGGGCGGGTCGTCGCCGGCCTACCCCCGGTCAGACCCGATTCACCGCTCGTTCACCTGCCGTTCACCTCAGCCACCCCCGCTGCCACTCGCCAACCGCTGGAGCTCCCGTTCCACGTCGAAACCGGCAGCCGGATACCCCAGATCAAGACCCTCGAACGTCTCCCGCAGCAGGTGCGCCACCGCCCAGTCCCGGTACCACTTGCGGTCCGCCGGCACCACGAACCAGGGCGCGGCGTCCGTGTCGCACCGCCCCAGCGCCTCCGCGTACGCCGCCTGGTAGTCGTCCCACCGCGCCCGGGAGTCGAGATCGCTCGGCTGGTACTTCCAGTGCTTCGTCGGGTCGGTCAGCCGCTGCGCCAACCGCCGCGCCTGCTCGTCCCGGGAGATGTGCAGCATCACCTTCACCACGGTCACGCCCCCGTCGACCAGCTCCCGCTCGAAGGCGTTGATCTGGTCGTACCGGGACCGCCAGGTGCGCTCCGGCACCAGGGCGTCGACCCGGGCCACCAGCACGTCCTCGTAGTGCGAACGGTTGAAGACGCCGACGTAGCCCGGCGGGGGCAACGCCCGGCGGATCCGCCACAGGAAGTCGTGCCGCAACTCCTGCCGGGTCGGCGGGCCGAACGACCGGATGTGCAGGCCGAGCGGGTTCATCGCCCCGGCCACCCGCTTGACGGTGCCGTCCTTGCCCCCGCAGTCCATCGCCTGGAGCACCAGCAGCACCCGCCCCGGCCGCCCCCGGCCCAGCCGCGCCCCGCCCCGGCTCGGGGTCGAGGCGGGCGCGGCGGGCGCACCGGCCGCCGCCATGGCGAAGAGCATCTCCTGCTGCCGGCCCAGCCCGGCACCGATCAGCTCGACCTGCCGCCGGGCCCAGACCTTGCGTCCCCTGCCGTCACCCGCCGCCGGCAGGCCCGGAGTGGACCGCGGATCGACCGCGCCGAGGTCGACCGGTCCACCGTCCGACGACACCCGCAACAACTGCCGCACCGACCCACCAGCGGGTACGACGATCTCCGTCTCCTCGTCTGCACGCATCCCCCGATCCTCGCCCACCCCCGCACCCCCCGCCTCCCGGGCACCGGTTCCGCATACCCGACCACCGGCCGGGTCGGGCCGCGCCGGCCGCGGTGCCGGACCGGGAGCGGTGCCGGACCGGCACGCCGGGGGGATTCCCGGCACCGGCCGGGGCGGGCCGGAACCCGGCTGTCACGTTTCGGGGCGCCCCGACGTCCGGTGGGCGGGGAGGATCCTGTTCCGTCGGGGTCCGGTCGAACGGGGAGGGATCGTGGTGACGGTGGACCTGGTGGCGGAGTTCGAAGCCGAACGCGGACGGTTGACCGCGCTGGCCCACCGGATGCTGGGCAGCCGCAGCGAGGCGGAGGACGCCGTCCAGGAGACCTGGCTGCGGTACGCCGGGGCGCTCGCCGACCCGCGGAGCCGGGCCGAGATCCGGCACCTGGGCGGCTGGCTCACCACCACCTGCGCCCGGATCTGCCTCGACGTGCTGCGCTCGGCCCGGGTCCGCCGGGAGACGTACCCGGGTCAGTGGCTGCCCGAGCCGGTGGTCACACCGTGGAGCGCCGGCGGGCCGGAGCCGGACGGCTTCGCCCCCGACCCGGCCGACCGGGCGGTCCGGCGCGACCGGCTCGGCACCGCCCTGCTGGTCGTCCTGGAACGGCTCAGCCCCGAGCAGCGGGTCGCCTTCGTCCTGCACGACGTCTTCGCGGTGCCGTTCGCCCGGGTCGCCGAGGTGCTGGCGAGCACCCCCGAGGCGGCCCGCCAGCTCGCCTCCCGGGCCCGCCGGGCGGTCACCGCCACCGACGCGCCCCGGCACACCGCCGGCCCGGCCGAGCAGCGCGAGGTGCTCGCCGCGTTCGCCGCCGCGACCGAGTCGGGCGACCTGGACGCGCTGGTCCGGATACTCGCCCCGGACGTGGTGCTGATCGGCGACGGCGGGGGGCACTTTCCGGCGGCCCGCCGACCGGTCGTCGGGGCCGACCCGGTGGCCCGGTTCCTGCTCGGTCTCTTCACCCGGGCCGGCCGCTACGGTCAGCGGCTCCGGGCCGAGCCGGTGCTGGTGGACGGGGTGCTCGGGCTGTACCTGGAGACGGTCACGCCCGACGGCCGCCCGCTACGGATGGTCACCGGCTTCGCCGTACACGACGGCCGGATCAGCGGCCTGTTCAACCAGCTCAACCCGGACAAGCTGCACCGGCTGCCCGCCCTCGACCCGGCCGCCACCTGGCCGCCACGCTGGTGACCCCGGCCGCGCCCCACCCGGACCGGGTCAGACCACCAGGGCCAGCCACTTGCGGTACGTCGAGGCGAACGGTTCGGTGCCGTCGCCGAGCGCGGTGAGCAGCCGGGTCGCCGCCGCCCGGGCCTGCGCCACCGCCTCGTCCGGATAGCCGAACCGCACCCGGTGCTCGGCGAACTCGTCCTCGTCGCGCAACTCCACCAGGCCGGTGGCCCGGCGACGCACCACGTCCAGGTCGAGATCGATCAGGTGGACCGTGTCGTCGCCCTCCCAGCGGGCCGGGGTGGTGATGTCGCAGTAGACCTCGCTGGTCCTCGGCGGTGGGTTGAACATGCCCGTCCACCAGGCCTGGTGCGGCACCAGCAGGACGAAGGGGATCTGCTCCACCGAGGGCCGGCCGTGGTAGACCGACTCGGTGCCGGCGGTCACCCCGAGCCACACCCCGAGGTCGTCCTCGGTCAGCCGGCGGGCCGGGTAGTCACGGTGGGCGCTGCCGTCGTACTTGCGGTAGATCACGCGGACCGTGTCGCTCGGCATGAGTCGCACACTAGCCGATTCCGCCCACCCGTCGCCGCAGGGAGGTGACCGGTCAGCAGTGGCGACAATCCGCACGGTGACCGCGCCACGCGGGGGCAGCGGCGGGTGGCGTGTCGGCGGCGACGGGTACCGTCGCACGGTGACTGCGTCCCGTACCGCCGCCGGCCCCAGCACCCCCCCGGCCCGCTCCGGACGGCGGCGCGGCGGCCGCCCGAGCGGCACCGAACTGCTCGCGGCGGCGGTCGGCGCGGTGCCCGGCGGCGCGGCCCGGCCGGGCCAGCAGCAGATGACCGAGGCGATCGAGCGCAGCGTGGCCGCCCGGGAGCACCTGCTGGTGCAGGCCGGCACCGGCACCGGCAAGTCGCTGGCCTACCTGGCCCCGGCACTGACCGTGGACGGCCCGGTGGTGGTCTCCACCGCCACCCTGGCGTTGCAGTCCCAGCTCGTCGAGCACGACCTGCCCCGGCTCGCCGACGCGGTCGAGCCGCTGCTCGGCCGCCGCCCCACCTTCGCCGTGCTCAAGGGCCGGCACCACTACCTGTGCCTGGCCCGGTTGGACAACTCCACCGAGGACGAACCGGAGGACACCCTCTTCGACGCCCCCGCCGGCCGGCCCGGAGGCGGGACGAAGTGGCTCGGCGAGGCCGGTCGGATGGGCAAGCAGATCCAGCGGCTGCGCGACTGGGCCGAGAAGACCGACACCGGCGACCGGGACGAGCTGGACCCGGGCGTCGACGACCAGGCGTGGCGGCTGGCCTCGATGCCGGCCCGGGAGTGCGTGGGCGCGTCGCGCTGCCCGTTCGGCCAGGAGTGTTTCGCCGAGGCCTCCCGCGCCCGCGCCCGGGAGGCCGACATCGTGGTCACCAACCACAGCCTGCTCGCGGTGGACATGCTGGCCGGTCGGCACATCGTCCCGCCGCACAAGCTGCTGATCGTCGACGAGGCGCACGAGCTGGCCGACCGGGTCTCCTCGGCGGCCCAGGCCGAGCTGGTGCCGGAGCTGATCGACCGGTCCGCCCGCCGCGCCCGGCCGTTGCTGCGGCCGGACGTCGCCGACCGGCTCACCGAGGCCGGCGACGCGCTCGCCGTCGGGCTGGCCGAGGCCCCGGCCGGCCGGCTCACCGGCGGCCTGCCCGGCCCGTTGCGGGAGGCCTGCACCCTGCTCGACGCGGCCACCCGGGCCGCCCTCGACGCGATCGGCGACGTCAAGGCCGACGACCCGGACCCGGTCCGCAAGCAGCAGGCCAAGTCGGTGCTCGACGAGCTGTCGACCACCGCGCAGCGGCTGCTGGAGGAGGCCGACCACGACGTGGCCTGGGTGGAGAAGCCGGACAACGGCAGCCGGCGGGCGCTGGTGGTCGCGCCGCTGTCGGTCGCCGGCACCCTCGCCACCCACCTGTACGACGAGCGCACGGTGGTCGCCACCTCGGCGACGCTGGCGCTGGGCGGCCGGTTCGACACGGTGGCGCGGGCGCTCGGGCTGGACGCGCCGCCGCCCGCCCCGCCGTCCCCGGCCGCCGCCGCGCTGGCCACCGCCGCCGCCGGCCGGTCCACCGGGGTGCCCGGCGACGGGGCGACAGCCGGCACCACCGCCCCCGACCCGGGTGCCGGCGGGGTGGCCGCCACCCCGGGCAGCCGACCCGCCACCGGCGTGGTGCCGGCCACCTCGGGGCCGGGCTGGTCGTCGCTGGACGTCGGCTCACCCTTCGACTACGCCCGCCAGGGCATCCTGTACGTCGCCGCGCACCTGCCCCGGCCCAGCGTCTCCGGCCTGCCCGAGGCGGCCGGCGAGGAGCTGCTGCGGCTGGTCGGCGCGCTCGGTGGCCGTACCCTCGGGCTGTTCTCCTCCCGGCGGGCCGCGCAGCAGGCCGCCGAGCTGCTCCGGGCGCGCACCGACCTGCCGGTGCTGCTCCAGGGCGAGGAGGCGTTGCCATTGCTGGTGCGCCGGTTCCGGGAGGAGCGGTCGAGCTGCCTGTTCGGGGTGATGTCGCTCTGGCAGGGGGTGGACGTGCCCGGCGACTCGTGCCAGCTCGTGGTGATCGACAGGTTGCCCTTCCCGCGCCCCGACGAGCCACTGGCGGCGGCCCGCGCGGCGGCGGTGGACGCGGGCGGCGGCTCCGGCTTCTCGGCGGTCAGCGTGCCGATCGCGGCGGTCCGGCTGGCCCAGGGGGTGGGCCGGCTGATCCGGGCCACCGGTGACCGGGGGGTGGTGGCGGTGCTCGACTCGCGGCTGGAGACGGCGCGCGGCTACGGGCCGTTCCTGCGCCGTTCGCTGCCCCCGTTCTGGTACACCACCCGCCCCGAGGTGGCCCAGGGCGCGTTGGAGCGTCTGGCCAAGGCGTGACCTGTCCGGAAGCCGCCCGCCCCCGAGGGGGAACGGGCGGCTTCCGGGTGTCGTGGGGTGACCGGGCGGGCCGGTCCTGCCGTGGTCAGGGGGCTTGGGAGGCGACCACCACGGCGTCCGGTGGGGTGTCCGGCACGCTGCGGGCCGACAGCCGGCGGACGGCGGTGTTGAGCACCGCGATCAGCGGCACCGCGACCAGCGCGCCGGTGATGCCGGCGAGCACCACGCCGGCCGCGATCCCGATGATCACCGCCAGCGGGTGGATGGCCACCGCCCGACCCATGATCAACGGTTGCAGCAGGTGCCCCTCGACCTGCTGCACCCCGATCACCACGCCGAGGATGATCAGGGCGGTCACCGGGCCGCTGTCGACCAGCGCCACCAGCACCGCCACCACCCCGGAGAGGAACGCGCCGACGATCGGGATGAACGCGCCGAGGAAGACCAGCGCGGCCAGCGGAAAGGCGAACGGGATGTCGAAGACGACCAGGAAGATGCCGATCCCCACCGCGTCGATGAACGCCACCAGCACGGTCGCCCGGACGTAGGCGCCGAGCGTCGCCCAGGACGCACGGCCGGCGTCGTCGACCTTCCACCGGGCGGCGACCGGCAGCAGGCGGACCAGGAAACGCCAGATCCGGTTGCCGTCGCGCAGGAAGAAGAAGGTGGCGAAGAGCACCAGGACCGCGCCGGTCAGCACCTCGGCCAGGGTGGCGGCGGTGGCGAGCGCCCCGCTGGTGAACTTCTCGGTGTTGCCGTTGATCCAGCCCTGCGCCTCTTCGATGTAGCGGTTGAGCTGGCTGTCGGACAGGTGCAGCGGGCCGGTCTTGAGCCAGTCCTGGATCTGCCGCACGCCCTGCGACGACTTCGCGCTCAGCTCCGGCACCCCCTGGATGAACTCGTTGACCACCAGGGTCAGCGTGCCGAAGACCGCGACCAGGCCGCCGACCATCACCACGCCCGTCGCCAGCGACCGGGGGAACCGCACCCGCAGCAGCCAACCCACCGCCGGGGCGAGCAGCGCGGAGAGCAGCAGCGCCACCGCCAGCGGGATGATCACGATGCTGATCGTCCCGACGATCCGGAGCAACGCCCAGGTGACCACACCGATCACGATCAGCCGCCACGACCACGCGGCGGCGATCCGCAGGGCGTGCGGCACGTCCGCGTCGTCCCGGCTGGAGGTGGAGTTGTGCATGGCCGCCGGCGGCTCCACACCGACCACCGTCGCCGACGGCGCCGCCGCCGGGCCGGGTGACGCCGGCGTGGCCACGCCGGCCCCCTCCGGGGCGTCGGCCGGATCGGCACGCCCCGCCCGGACCGACTCCCGTCCGGACTCGTACGCGCGGCGGAGCCGGCCGCGTACCCGCTCGAAGCGGCTCAAGCGCACCTCCTGAGAACGACACCGGGCCGCCCACGACGACGGTCCGGACAGGGTACGTCCATGTGCCCGCCACCGTAGGGCAGTTCCGCCACACAGTGCCCCGGGCAGCACCGGCTCAACCACCGGGTGGACGCCCCCGGGCCACACGGTAGCGTCGTGGCGTGACCGTCGACCCGAACCTCGACACCGGCCTGCCGATCCGCCTACTGCACGACCGGGTGCTGGTGAAGGTGGACGGCAGCGAGGGCGAACGCCGTTCCACCGCAGGCATCGTCATCCCCGCCACCGCCGCCGTCGGCAAACGGCTGGCCTGGGCCACCGCCGTGGGGGTGGGGCCACACGTCCGCGCCGTCGTGGCCGGCGACCGGGTGCTCTTCGACCCCGACGACCGTTCCGAGGTCGAACTGCACGGCCGGGGGTACGTCCTGCTGCGCGAACGGGACGTGCACGCCGTCGCCGCCGAGCGGGTGGAGCACGAGCCCACCGGCAACACCGGCCTCTACCTGTAGCCCCGCCGGCTCCACCGCGTCCGGCCGGCTCCCTCCCGCATCCCGCGCACGCGGCCGAGCGGCTGCTCTGCGCGCACGCGGCCGACCGGCCGTTCCCCACGCACCCGCTCGGCCGGCCGCTCTCCGCGCACGCGGCCGACCGGCTGCCCGGCCCGTCCGCGTACCCGGCTTTCCGGTTTGCCCCGCTTCCCGGCGGGAAGCCAGGGGCGTCCGGACGCCCTGGGGAGGGACGATGCCGATTCTCGTGAAGAAGGTGCTGCTCTGGGGCAGCGTCGCCTTCCTGATCTACTTCATGGCGTTCCGCCCGGACGGGGCGGCGCAGCTGTTCAAGGGGATCGGGGCGGCCCTGATGGCGATGGCCCAGGGCCTCGGCGACTTCCTCACCACCCTGATGAGCTGACCCGGGCGGGCACCCGGGCGCACCGCCACCGGGCACGCCGCGCCACCGGCCGGCGGTCGGTGCCGGCCGGGCGATCCCGGGGCGGCCGGGCGATCCCGGGGCGGCCGGGCGATCCCGGGGCGGCCGGGCGACGGTCAGTACGGGCCGGGCGGCCACGGGGCGGCGGGGCGGTGGCCGTACCAGCCGGGCGGACCGTAGCCGACCGGGGCCGGCGGGGGCGGTGGGGCCAGCACCACCGGGATCGGCACCACCGGGGAGTCCGGGGCCTCGACGACGCGCTGCGTGCCGTCCGGGAACCGCAGGTGGTAGCGCTGCCCGTCCCAGACCCCCACCGGCGTCTGCGGATCCCGGCCGACGAAGAACGACCGGTAGGCCGCGATCGTCTCCAGCAACTGCCGTTCCTCCCGCAGCGTGCGGTCCCGCTCGGCGGGCTTACGGTCCAGGCCACGCCGCATCCCGTCACGCAGCAACGCCAACCGGGTGGCGGCGAACTGGTAGCCGCGCATCGCCCGCAACCCGGCGTCCCCACCGACCCGCCGTGCCCAGGTCCGGGCGGCGTGCCGGCGGCCCAGGCTGCCCAGGGCGGCCACCTCGGGCGGGCTCAACCAGCCCGCCCGCACGTAGTCGGGCAGGGTGCGCTCGGTGAGCCGCCCCTCCCAGGCCCGCAACCAGACCGCGAAGCCGACCATGCCGAAGAAGATCGGCACCATCACCGCGACCATGCCGTAGAAGAAGATCACCGCCTGGCCGGTGGCCTGCACCAGCGTCGGGATCAGGTTCCAGGTGCCGTGCAGCATCATCGCCAGCAGCAGGCCGGCGACCGGGGCGAACACCCGGACCCGCCGGTCGGCGGTCCGGGCGGCGATGCCCAGCCCCACCCCGGTCATCGAGGTGAACAACGGGTGGGCGAAGCCGAAGAAGAGGATCCGCGAGATGAAGATGACGATCACGTTGCGGACACCGGTCGCCGGCCCCCACTGGTCGACACCCGAGGCGTACCCGAGGCCGCCCAGGTAGAGGATGTTCTCCACCATGGCGAACCCGACCGCGGAGAGCCCGCAGTAGACCAGGCCGTCGGTGATCCCGGACCACTCCCGGCGACGGAAGATCAGCAGCAGGATCGGGCCGAGCGCCTTGGTCAGCTCCTCGATGAACGGGGCCACCAGCACCCCGGTCAGCGACGACGAGACCCCCCAGTCCTTGAACAGGGCGGCGAAGCTGTTGTTGACGGTCAGCGAGGCGGCGGTCGAGACGAACGCGCCCCAGGCGAAACAGAAGATCAGGTACTTCAGCGGCTCGGGCTCGTACCGGTCGAGCCAGAGGAAGCAGGCGACCAGGACCGGCACCGGCAGGATCGCCGCGGTCACCCCCACCAGCAGCGCGTCCAGGCCCAGGTTGGAGCCGAGCGTGTAGAGCATGTAGACCGCGCAGGCCGCGATGAGCAACACCACCCCGGCCAGTGCCAGGACCCGCCGCCAGCCGACGCGGCGCGGCGGCATCCCGGGCGCGGCGGCCTCCGGCGAGGGTACGGCGGGCGCGGGCGGCGGGGTGTCGGCCATGCGGATCAGCGTAGTCATCCCCGGCCCGTTCGGCCGGGCTCTCCCACCTGCGGGCCGCACCGTCGGATCAGCGGCCCCGACCGGACCGGGCCAGACGCCGGACCGGGCCAGATCGGGCCAGCCCAGACCCCGGGCCGGGCCGGCGGAGGGTCAGCCGACCGGCGGCGGGTTCGGGGCCTTCGGGGCGGGCTCCGGGCCGGCCGGTCCCCCGTCCGGTACACCCTGCCCGCCGAAGGCCTGCCGGATCAGCCGGTTGGCCTCCTCCTGGTCGATGCCGGAGGCCACCAGCAGGTCGCTCGCGGTGGTCCGCACCTGGGCCACCACCACGCTGCCGGAGAACCCGACCCCCTGGTCGTACGCCCGACCCGCCTCGCTGACCGCGCGCAGGGACCGTTCCCGGGCCTTCTCCGGGTCCTCCCCGGCGGCGAACTCGTGCCGCAACAGGCGAACCGCCTCGGCCAGGTGGGCCACCGCGTCCGGCATCGGCTCCGGCACCGCCTCCCCGTCCTCGATCATCGTGACCGACCGCCGGATCAGGGTGCCGCTGTTGCGCATCGCCCGGTCGATCGGGTCGGCCGCCTCGGCGTAGTGGGTCAGTTCGCTGCGCCGGTGCCACCGGGCCGGGGAGAGTGTGCTGGTCTCCTTCGCCCCCTCGATCGCCTCGGCCAGGGTGGCCATCTCCTCCTTGTTCTCCCGGAGCCGGTCCAACGCCCGCTGGGCGGCGGCCCGGTCCCGCTCGCGCAGCGCCTGGGCACAGGCGTCGAGCTGACCGGCGAGCAGGTCCAACGCCGGCCGGGCCGCCCGGTTGACCACCCGGAGCGGGTTGAGCGGCAACAGGATCGCCGTGACCAGCAGGGCGATGCCGCCGCCGACGAACGCGTCCACGAAGCGGGGCAGTTCCAGATCCTCGGTGGACGGGCTGAGGGTGACGATCAGCACGGCGGTGGCGGCGGCCTGGATCACCACCGCCACGCTCGCCCCGAAGAAGGTGGTGAGCAGGATGGCCGCCGTCACCACCAGTCCGAGTTGCCAGCCGCCGGTGCCCAGGAAGTAGATCAGGACGTCACCGAGGAACACCCCGACCGCCACCCCCACGATCAGCTCCACGGTCCGCCGCAGCCGCTGGCCGACCGAGGCGGCCAGGGTGCCCACCGCCGAGATCGGCGCGAAGACCGGCTGCGGGTTGCCCAGCAGGTGGTGCGACACGGTCCAGGCCAGAGCGGCGGCGAGCCCCGCCTGCACGGCCAGGCCCAGCGCCATCCGGACCTGGTGCAACCGGTCGTGCAGGGTCGCCCGGCCCCGGTGACGCAGATAGGTCATCGCGCCGGCGATCCGCGCGGTGTCGACGTCGTCCCCGTCGTCGCCCAGCCCGACACGACGCCTCAGCGACGGTCCTCGGTCCCGGGCCACGGCCATGGCGGGGACTACCCGCGCGGGGCCGGTCCAACCCGTCCGGTGCGGCAGAATCGTCCCGGTGACCGAGCTGATCGACCGCTGGCGGGTGGCAGCCCGGGCCGCCGGGGCCGACGACGACGGGGCGCTGGCCGCCACCGGGACGGCCCTGCTGGCCCGCTGGCGGGAGCCGCACCGGCGGTACCACACCACCGCCCACCTGCGGGCGGTGCTGGACCTGGTGGACCGGCACGCCGACCTCGCCGACCGGCCGGAACGGGTGGCGCTCGCCGCCTGGACGCACGATGCCGTCTACGACCCGCGCGCGACCGGGGACGCCAACGAGCGGGCCAGCGCGGAGCTGGCCGGCGTCCTGCTCACCGGCCTCGGGGTGCCGGCCGCCACGGTGGTCGAGGTCCGCCGGCTGGTGCTGCTCACCGCCGGGCACGCGGTCGCCCCCGACGACCGCGACGGCGCCCTGCTCTGCGACGCCGACCTGGCGATCCTGGCCACACCCCCGGAGGTCTACGACGGGTACGCCGCCGCGATCCGCGCCGAGTACGCCCACGTGCCCGAGCCGGACTTCCGCGCCGGCCGGGCGAGGGTCCTCGACGGGCTGCTCGCGTTGCCCGCCCTCTTCCGGCTGCCCCCGTTGGCGGACCGGTGGGAGGCACCCGCCCGCGCGAACCTGCGCCGTGAGCTGGTGGCCCTGCGCCGGGGGTGAGGCTGCCCGCCGACCCGCCCGCCCCGCGTCCCGGGCCGGCGTCAGGGACGGATGAGGTCCCCGGAGCCGGCGAGGTGTTTCGGGCGACGCAGGCCGGCGGCGTACAGCAGGCGGACGATCTCCCGGCTGGGCACCACCCGGGCGCCGAGCCACACCGCCACCGCGAACCGGTCGGCGGGGATGTCGTAGTGGTCCCGGTCGAAACCCCGCCGGGGCGCCCCGAGCATCTCGGCGAAGGCATGCAGCTCCGCCGGGGAGACATCGCTGATCAGGTGCGACCAGAGCCGACCACGCCACGGCCAGGCGGGCCGGTCCAGGTAGAGCATGGCGGCCAATCTAGCCGCCGGTTAGCCTCGGCCGCATGGCTGGCTCCCCCCTCCTCGACGACCTGCGGGCGGCCCTCGGCGACGAGGCCGTCCTCACCGACCCGGACCTGCTCCGGCTGCACCGACGCGACGAGGCGGACCTCTGCGCCGCCGGCACCCCGCTGGTGGTCGTCCGGCCCCGGGACACCGCACAGGTGGCGGCGGTGGTCCGGGCGGCGGCCCGGCACGGCGTACCGGTGGTGCCGCAGGGGGCGCGGACCGGCCTGGCCGGCGCGGCGAACGCGGTGGACGGCGCGGTCGTGTTGAGCACCGTCGCGATGACCGCGATCCGGGAGATCGACCCGGTGGCCCGGATCGCCGTGGTGCAGCCGGGCGTGGTGAACGCCACGCTGGCCGGTGCGGTCCGCGGGCACGGGCTGTACTACCCGCCGGACCCGGGCTCCTGGGAGTCCTCCACCATCGGCGGCAACGTCTCCACCAACGCCGGCGGCATGTGCTGCGTGAAGTACGGGGTGACCGCCGAGTACGTGCTGGGGCTGGAGGTCGTGCTCGCCTCCGGCGAGGTGCTGCGCACCGGCCGGCGTACCGCCAAGGGGGTCGCCGGGTACGACCTCACCCGGCTCTTCGTCGGCGCGGAGGGCACCCTCGGCGTGATCACCGAGGTCACCGTGGCACTACGGCCCACACCCGAGGAGTCGCTGACCATGGTCGCGGTCTTCGGCTCGACCGCCGGGGCGGGGACGGCGGTGGCCGGGGTCGCCGCGCAGGGGCTCACCCCGAGCCTGCTGGAGCTGCTCGACCGGACGCACCTGCGGGCGATCGAGGCGTACCGGCCGATGGGGTTGCGGACCGATGCCCGTGCGCTGCTGCTCGCCGCCGTCGACACCGGCCCCCGGGCGGCGGCGGACCTCGCCCGGATCGCCGAGGTCTGCACGGCGGCCGGCGCCGAGGAGGTCTACACGGCCACCGACGCGGTGGAGGCGGCGGCGCTGCTCCAGGCCCGTCGGCTGGCCCACCCGGCGATGGAGAGGTTCGCCACCGACACCTACCCGGACGGCAACGGTGGTCTGATCATCGACGACGTGGCGGTGCCCCGGGGCGCGCTCGCCACGCTGCTGGACGGGGTGGACCGGATCGCCGCCGAGTGCGCGGTGCCGATCGGTGTGGTCGGCCATGCCGGGGACGGCAACCTGCACCCGAACATCGTGGTGGACCGGGCCGACCCGGCGAGCCTGGCGCGGGGCCGGCGGGCCTTCGACGAGATCATCCGGCTCGGCCTGGAGCTGGGCGGCACCTGCACCGGCGAGCACGGCGTCGGGCTGCTCAAGCGGGACTGGCTGGCCCGGGAGGTCGGCCCGGTCGGCATGCGGGTGCACCAGGCGATCAAGGCGGCACTCGACCCGGCCGGCCTGCTCAACCCGGGCAAGGTGCTCTGAACCCGCCCGCCCGCCCGCCGTCGCGCGGGTGGCCCGGCGGGCGCGGACCGGGTCAGCGGGCCGGGTCAGCGGGTGGGTTCGGCCGGGGTGGCCTGGGTGAGCAGGAGCAGGATCTCCCCGGCCACCGCCGGCCGCTCCTCACCCGGGCAGTCCTGCGAGGTGATCAGTCCGGCCGCGGTGACCAGGCTGGACGTCAGCGCGTCGATGCAGCTCGCCCGGTACCGACGCGCCTGGTCGGTCTCCCGGGCCAGTCGCGGGTCGGCGAGCAGCCCGTGCAACCGCTGCACCTGCTCGGCGTCCAGGGAACCGGTCGAGGTGACCCCGTCCCCGGCACAGTCGTCACACTCCCACCGGCCGTCCGGCTCGATGGTCAGCGACCGCAGTGGACCGTCGTCGCCGAGCTTCTGCACCAGGCTGACCCGGTTGGCGGTCGCCACCGGCGACGGTGTCCCCCGGCCGCCCTCCGCTGTGGAGCCGCCGTCCCGGTCGTCCATCGCGCAGCCGGCCAGGGCAACCGTCAGCACGGCGAGGGCGGGGACGACGGACGCGCGTGACCACTGGGGGGGAACCACGCGCCGGAACCTATCCCACCGCAATGCCGTCCGGAACCCACCGACCGGCCCGGCACCGGCACGGGGGCCGGCCCGGCACGGGTGGGCCGGGGCACCTCCGACCGGCACGGCGGCGAAGGGGACGCCTCCGACCGGCACGGCGGCGGTGAGCGGGGGCCGCCCCGGACCGGTCAGCGCAGGGGCGTCGGCAGCTCGATCGGGCCGCCCGCGCCGCCGTCCACCCCCCGGTCGGCGGCGAAACCCCGGACGTCGGGCGCACCCAGCCGGGCCGCGTCGGCGGTCGCGTCGTCCGGCATGAGCTGGGACTCCCGCTCCGCCTCGACCCGGGCGCGGTAGTGCGCGACCTCCCGCTCCCGGGTGGCCGCGTCCCAACCGAGGACCGCGCCCATCAGCTCCGCCGTGTGCCCGGCCGAGTCGAGCCCCCGGTGGCTCGTCTCGAAGGAGATCCGGGTACGCCGGGTCAGCACGTCCTCCAGGTGCAGCGCCCCCTCCGCGCGGGCGGCGTAGGTCACCTCGGCGGCCAGGTACTCGGGTGCGCCGGCCAGCGGCGAGGCGAGCAGCGGATCCGCGGCGATCAGCGCCAGCAGTTCCAGGGTGAGCGTGCCGTACCGCTCCAGCAGGTGCTCGACCACACCCACCGGCACCCCGTGCCGGCGGGCCAGGTCGGCGCGGTCCCGCCACATGGCGGCGTACCCGTCCGCACCGAGCAGCGGCAGGTCGGCGGTGCGCGAGGGTCGTACGCCACCGAGCCGGTGGGCGGCCCGGTCCACCACGTCGGCGGCCATCACCCGGTAGGTCGTGTACTTGCCGCCGGCCACCAGCAGCAGCCCGAGCATCGGCTCGAAGACCGCGTGCTCCCGGGAGAGCTTGGAGGTGGAGTCGGCCTCGCCGGCCAGCAGCGGGCGCAGCCCGGCGTAGACGCCCTCGATGTCGGCGCTGGACAACGGCCGGTCCAGCACCGTGTTGACCTGGTCCAGCAGGTACCGGATGTCGCGGGCGGAGGCGGCCGGGTGGGAACGGTCCAGCCGCCAGTCGGTGTCGGTGGTCCCGATGATCCAGTGCCCGCCCCAGGGGATGACGAAGAGCACACTCGTCGCGGTACGCACGATCAGCCCGGTCTCACCGGTGATCGCCGAGCGGGGCACCACCAGGTGCACCCCCTTGGAGGCCCGGACCCGGATGCCGGGGCGCAGCCCGACGTCGTTGAGCATCCGGGACATGTCGTCGCTCCACACTCCGGTGGCGGCGATGACGGTGCGGGCGCGTACCTCGAACTCGGCGTCCGGGGAGCCGGCGGGGGCCTCCAGGTCGCGGACCCGGACCCCGGTGACCTCCCGGGCCTGCCGCACCAGCCCGACGGCGCGGGCGCTGCTCACCACCGTGGCGCCCAGGCTGGCGGCGGTACGGGCCAGGGTCACCACCAGCCGGGCGTCGTCGACCTGGCCGTCGTAGTAGCGGATCGCCCCGGCCAGCGCGTCGGCGCGCAGGCTGGGGAAGACCCGGCGGGCGCCCTCGCGGCTCAGGTGCCGGTGCAGCGGCATTCCCCGACCGGTGCCGAAGATCCCGGCGAACGCGTCGTAGGCGGCCACCCCGACCCCGTAGTAGGAGCGGCGGAACAGCCGGGCCGGCAGGTCGCGCAGGCCCCTACCGGCGGGGAGCGGGATCAGGAACGGGACCGGCCGGACCAGGTGCGGGGCGAGCCGGGTGGCGAGCAGCCCCCGCTCGGTCAACGCCTCGTGGACCAGGTGGAACTCGAGCTGCTCCAGGTAGCGCAGGCCGCCGTGGATCAGCTTGCTGGACCGGCTGGACGTGCCGGCGGCGAAGTCGCGGGCCTCGACCAGGGCGACCTTGAGCCCCCGGGAGGCGGCATCGAGCGCGGCACCCGCGCCGGTCGCCCCACCGCCGATGACCAGCACGTCGAACCGCTCGGCCCGGAGCCGGCGCAGGTCCGCGGCGCGGCGCACCGGAGAGAGCTGGCCGGCGGCGACTCGGGTCACGTTGGGGTCACGCACCCGTCCACCGTATCCGCCCGCACCCGCGGACAGCAGGCCCGGAGGCCGCCGGGTTCCGGCCCACCGCCGCGACGCCACCGGGCGACGGGACGGCCGGACGACGGGACGGGAGTCCCCGGGGCCGCCGCTGACCTGTGGCGGGACCGGATCGGACCGACGCCAGCGCGGGGCGGGTCGCGTCGTACTGTTTCCGGATGTTGGCCGACGCACCTCCTCCGCCGGGTCACGGGTTTCCGCCGGGCACCGGCCGTCCGCCCGGCCCGTGGCCGGTGGTGGCCGCCGCGTTCGCCGGTGGCTGGGCGGTGGCCCTCGCCGCGCTGCTCCAGGTGGTCGGGTGGTCGGTCGAACAGTTGCAGGTGGCCGCCGGGTGGGACCGGTGGGGGTGGCTCTGGCCGGTACTCAGCCTGGCCACCGCCCTGCTGGTGGGCCTGCCCGCGGTGCTGCTGGCCCTGCTGCCCCGCTCGGCCGGGGTACGCGCCGCCGGACGCGGTTGGCTCAGCGCCGGGCTCGCCCTGGTCGCCCTCGGATCCCTGCGGGCACTTCCGCCGGTGCACCACGAGCTGTACCTGGCGGCACTGGCCGCGACGGCGGCCCTGCTCGCGGCGCTGGCCACCCGCCTACCCGACCGGGCCACCGGTGCCCGGTACCCCGCACCGGCTCGGCAACCCGGGCAGCCCGCGCCGGCCGGGCAGCCGACGCCGGACCAGCAGTCCGCTCCAGCCTGGCTGGCCGTCCCGGCCCGGCAGCAGCCCGTGCCGGACCCGCAGCCCGGAGGCGGCCAGCAGGTCGGGCACGGCCGGACCGGGGCGGCCGGCGGTGCCGACCGGACCCGGGCGGTCACCCTGCTGGCGGTGGCGGCCGGACTGGCCCTGCTGGTGCCGTGGGTCTGGTTCGGCGCGCTCGGTGGGCTGCTGGAGACGCTGCTCGCCGGGGTCGCCGCGACGGCGCTCGGCCTGCTGGCCGGGGCGCTGCTGGGCGACCGGTTCTGGTCCCCCTTCACCGGCGACGGGCCGCCCCGGGCCGCCCGCACCGTGCTGGTCGGTGGCCTGGTCGCCGGGGTCGTCCTGCTGCTGCTCGTCGCCGGCACCGGCCAGTCCGGTGCCCAGCTTCCGGCGCTGCTGTACGTGCCGCCGCTCGGCTTCGTGCTCGGCGCGTGCCAGGTGGCGGCCCGGCGGGCCGGCGCACCTGCCGGGGCCGCGCCGGTCCGCTGGCTGGTCGGCCTGGCGGTGTTCGGCCCGCTGGCCCTCACCGACCCGGAGGAGATCTCGATCCTGCTGGCCACCACCCGCGACGTGCCGTACTGGGTCGCGGTGGCGACCGGCGTCGGGCTCGCCGTCGCGGTCGTCCTGGCCATCGGGTACGGGGTGCTGCTCGCCCGGCCGCACGGGCGTGCCCCCGGCCGGCTGGTCGCCGCCTCGAGCGCGGCCGTCCTGCTCCTCACCGTCGGCGTGGTGGAGGTGACCGTCGGTCGACCCGGCCTGTACGGCGAGCGGCTGCTGGTGGTGCTCCGCGAGCAGGCCGACCTCTCCGACCTCCCCGCCGGGACGCCCGGTCGGCCCGGCCGGCAGGCGCGGACCGCCGAGGTCCACCGCCGGCTGGTGTCCACCGCCGAACGCACCCAGGGGGCGCTGCGCCGGGACCTCACCCGGCTGCGCCTCGACCCGACGCCGTACTACCTGGTCAACGCGATCGAGACCGACGGTGGACCGGCGGTGCGGGCCTGGCTGTCCACCCGGCCCGAGGTGGCCCGGGTGCTGGTCAGCCAGCGGCTCCGGCCGTTGCCCGCGCCGGCCCCGGCCAGCCGGGGTGACCAGCCCGCACCGACCGGCCCGGAGTGGAACATCCGGATGCTCGGTGCCGACCGGGTCTGGTCGGAGCTGGGTGTCACCGGCACCGGGGTGGTGATCGGCAGTTCGGACTCCGGGATCGACGGCGCCCATCCGGCGCTGGCCGCCGGCTTCCGGGGCGGCGACGACTCCTGGTACGACCCGTGGGACCACACCCGCACCCCGACCGACACCGGCGGTCACGGCACCCACACCACGGGCAGCGCGGTGGGGCGCGACGGTATCGGGGTGGCCCCCGGCGCGCAGTGGGTGGGCTGCGTCAACCTCGACCGCAACCTGGGCAGCCCGGCGCGTTACCTGGACTGCCTCCAGTTCATGCTGGCCCCGTTCCCGGCCGGTGGTGACCCGTTCACCGACGGCCGGCCGGACCGGGCACCGGACGTGCTCACCAACTCGTGGGGATGCCCACCGGTGGAGGGCTGCGACCCGGGCGCGCTGCGTCCGGCGACCGCCGCGCTGGAGGCCGCCGGCATCCTGGTGGTGGCCGCCGCCGGGAACACCGGGCCGGACTGCGGGTCGATCGTCGACCCGCCCGCGCCGTACCCGGACGTGCTGACGGTGGGTGCGGTGGGTCGCGACCGGGCGGTGACCGAGTTCTCCAGCCGTGGTCCCGCCGCCGGTGGGGCGGGCAAACCCGACCTGGTGGCCCCCGGGGCGGGGATCCTGTCCGCGATGCCCGGCGGCGGCTACGCCACCCTGGACGGCACCTCGATGGCCACCCCGCAGGTGGCGGGGGTGGTGGCCCTGATGTGGTCGGCGAACCCGGCGCTCGTGGGTGACCTGGCCCGGACCCGGAGCATCCTGCGGGACACCGCACAGCCGGCCGGACCCGCCGACCTCAGTTGCGGCCCGGCGGCGTCGTCGACCGGGGCCGGCCTGGTCGACGCGTTCGCGGCGGTACGGGCGGTCCGACGCTGACCGCTCCGCGCTCCCGGCGTGGACTGCCGGGGCGCTGACCGCTCCGCGCTCCCGGCGTGGACTCCGGGCACCGGCCGCTCCGTGCTCCCGGCGTGGCCCCCAGGGCACCGGCCGCTCAGCGCTCCCGGCGTGGACTGCCGGGGCGTTGACCGCTTCCCCGGCACCGGGCAGGAAGCCGGGGCGGGGAAGCAGGGCCACGGACGGAGAGGGGCGGACCGCTTGCGCGGTCCGCCCCTCTCGGCGTTGGAGCTGGACTCAGAAGTCCATGTCCCCGCCACCCGGGCCAGCCGGGGCGGCCGGGGTCTTCTCCGGCTTGTCCGCCACGACGGCCTCGGTGGTGAGGAAGAGCGCCGCGATCGAAGCGGCGTTCTGCAGCGCCGACCGGGTCACCTTGGCCGGGTCGATGATGCCCGCGGCCAGCAGGTCGACGTACTCACCGCTGGCGGCGTTGAGGCCGTGACCGGCGTCCAGGTTGCGGACGCGCTCGACGACCACGCCACCCTCGAGGCCGGCGTTGACGGCGATCTGCCGCAGCGGGGCGTCCAGCGCGATCTTGACGATCTGCGCGCCGGTCGCCTCGTCGCCGGTCAGGTCCAGCTTGTCGAAGGCGGTCTTGCCGGCCTGCACCAGCGCGACGCCACCACCCGGGACGATGCCCTCCTCGACGGCGGCCTTCGCGTTGCGGACGGCGTCCTCGATGCGGTGCTTGCGCTCCTTCAGCTCGACCTCGGTGGCCGCGCCGACCTTGATCACCGCGACGCCACCGGCCAGCTTGGCCAGCCGCTCCTGCAGCTTCTCGCGGTCGTAGTCGGAGTCGCTCTTGTCGATCTCGGCCCGGATCTGGTTGACCCGACCCTGGATCTGGTCGGCGTCGCCGGCACCGTCGACGATGGTGGTCTCGTCCTTGGTGACCACGACCTTGCGGGCGCGGCCCAGCATGTCGAGGCTGGCGGCGTCGAGCTTGAGGCCGACCTCCTCGCTGATGACCTGGCCACCGGTGAGGATGGCGATGTCGGTCAGCATGGCCTTGCGACGGTCACCGAAGCCCGGCGCCTTGACGGCGACCGACTTGAAGGTGCCCCGGACCTTGTTGACGACCAGGGTGGCGAGGGCCTCGCCCTCCAGGTCCTCGGCGATGATCAGCAGCGGCTTGCCCGACTGCATGACCTTCTCCAGGATCGGGAGCAGGTCCTTCACCGACGAGATCTTGCTGTTGGCGATCAGGAGGTACGGGTCGTCGAAGACGGCCTCCATACGCTCCGGGTCGGTCATGAAGTACGCGGAGATGTAACCCTTGTCGAAGCGCATGCCCTCGGTGAGCTCGAGCTCCAGGCCGAAGGTGTTGCTCTCCTCGACGGTGATGACGCCTTCCTTGCCGACCTTGTCCATCGCCTCGGCGATGATCTCGCCGACGGTGCTGTCACCGGCGGAGATGGAGGCGGTGGAGGCGATCTGCTCCTTGGTCTCGACGTCCTTGGCGAGCTTGGACAGCTCCTCCGAGACGCTGGCCACGGCAGTCTCGATGCCCCGCTTCAGGGCCATCGGGTTGGCACCGGCGGCCACGTTGCGCAGACCCTCGCGCACCAGGGCCTGGGCCAGGACGGTCGCCGTCGTCGTGCCGTCACCGGCAACGTCGTCGGTCTTCTTGGCGACCTCCTTGACCAGCTCGGCGCCGATCTTCTCGTACGGGTCCTCGAGTTCGATCTCCTTGGCGATGCTCACACCATCGTTGGTGATGGTGGGGGCACCCCACTTCTTCTCGAGCACCACGTTGCGGCCCTTGGGGCCGAGGGTCACCTTCACGGCGTCGGCGAGCTGGTTCATGCCCCGCTCGAGGCCGCGGCGAGCCTCTTCGTCGAACGCGATCATCTTGGCCATACGGCGTTGTCCTCCTGGACACTCACGGGCCACCCGGGTGTTGTGCCCCGGACGGGCCGCCTGGTGTACGCACCTTGGGGACGTCGCCACCTGGCGACGACGACGTCCTCCTCGGTCGGGCCGGACAGCCCGCGACGACCGGCCCCGTGCCACCCGACGCCATCGAAACGTCGGTGTGACCGTGGCCCTACCGCCCCGACCATTGGCACTCATCGTATGCGAGTGCCAATGACTTGTTTAGCACTCTCCCCTGCCGAGTGCAAGCACGATGGGGCCGGTCAGCCGAGTTCCGCCACCAGTAGCGCGGCGTTCACCGGCCCCGCCTGTGCCCGCTGCTCGGCGTACGTCACCACCAGACCGACGAGCTGCACCAGGTAGACCGGGACCACCAGCACCGCGCTCACCAGGATCACCGCCACCGCGCCCACGGCGGTGCCGGGGGCGGTGAACGGGTCGGTGCCGAACGGCAGGGTGCCGACCGACTCCACCACCGAGCCGAGCGCGCTGCCGAGAAGCACCGCGAGTGCGACCAACGACACCCGGCCGAGCACCATGCCCAACCGGTCGTGGAACATCCGGAACGAACGCCCGATCGGGCCCTGCCCCTCGAACAGGTAGACCGGGCCGGCGAGGGCGAGCGCGAAGGCGAGGTAGATGCCGGGCAGCAGGCAGAAGCAGAAGCCGATCCCGATGAGCACGCCCATGACCACCATCCAGCCCCACAGCCCGAGGCAGCGGCGGGCGCCGTAGCGCAGCGCGCCGGGCAGGTCGGTCGGCTGGCCGGCGGCCTGCCGGGTCACCACCCAGGTGCCACCCGCCCAGCCGATGCCCTGCACCACCCCGAACGCCAGGGCGATCAGCGCCACCGAGGCGCCGTAGACCGCCAGGTCGGTGAGGTAGCCCTCGGGCAGCGAGCCGTCGGCGGGCAGCTCCGTGGCGTCCGGTCCGGTGCCGAACGAGAGGAGCGACACCGCCACCGCCGGTACGGCCTGGGTGAGCAGCATCAGCGGCAGCAGGATCCGCCAGCCCCGGCGCAGCGCCCCGGTGCACCGGGTGAACCAGCCGTCCAGCCCGGCGTACGGCGGGTTGACCAGCGGGTCCTGCGGACCCCAGGCACCACCCCCGGCGTACGGCGGAAAGCCGCCCCCACCCGGCGGGTGGCTCCCACCCGGCGGAAAGCCCCCACCCGGCGGGAGGCCGGCGGCACCCGGCGGCCAGTAGCCACCACCCGGCGGAAAACCACCACCTTGCGGGTAGCCACCGCCCGGCGGGAAGCCGGCGCCCCCCGGCGGGTAGCCCGGGTAGGGGCCTGCGGCAGGCGGCGGGTTACCCGGGTCCGGGTAGCCCCGGCCCGGCGGACCGGTCGCGGCCGGCCCCCACGGTGGCGGCCCCGAGGGCGGCAGCCCCGACGGCGGCCCCCACGGTCCACCCGAGGACCCGGCAGCGGGGTCGGGCGGACCCGAAGGTGACTGGTCGGACATGAACCCTCCTCAGCGAGGACGCCTGGACGGTTCACGATCTTTCCCGGCACGCACCCCCACCGCCATCCGTCCTGCGGACGCCCCGACAGGTGGGACCGGACGGTCCACCGACAGGACCGGACGTCCGGGCGATGGGACCGCCGAGGCGGTCAGGCGATGACGCGGACCCGTTCGGCCTGCGGACCCTTCTGGCCCTGGGCGATCTCGAACTCCACCCGCTGACCGTCGTCCAGCGCCTTGTAGCCGTCCATCTCGATGGCGGAGAAGTGGACGAAGACGTCCTGCCCGCCGTCGACGGCGATGAAGCCGTAACCCTTTTCGGAGTTGAACCACTTGACGGTGCCCTGTGCCACGGTGCACTTCCTCACTCTGCGCGGCGTTCCACAACCCCGGGATGCCGGCTGGCCGACAGCGGAGAACCACCCGTTTCAGCGACCGGTGAAGGCCGCTGAATCGGTGACCGAAATCGCACGCTACACGAGGAGTGACGACTGCGCACGACCACAAATAGGGCTAAATCAGACGGGTATCGACCCGGCCACCCATCGTCAACCATCACTGCGCTATGCATGCCTGCATGACCTCTGCCCCGGCCCCTCCGGCGATCCGGACGGCCCCCGTGCGCCGGGTGCGCCCGGACGACACGGCCCGGATGCGGGCGCTGCGGCTGGAGATGCTCGCGGACGCGCCGCTGGCCTTCCTGGAAACCGTGGCCGAGGCCGCCGCCCGCCCGCACGCCCAGTACGCGGCCCGGATCGCGTACGTCGCGCAGGGCTGTCACACGGCCCAGTTCATCGCCGACCCCGGAGGCCGGCTGGTCGGCCACGCGGGCGGGACCGCCTCCCCCGACGAGCCGGGGCTGACCGTGGTCTACGCGGTCTACGTGGCCCCCGCGTGGCGTGGCACCGGCCTGGTCGGCGCGCTGATCGACGAGGTGGCCACCTGGTCCCGTGCCTGCGGCCGACCGCAGCTGCTGCTGGAGGTGGTGGTCGGCAACGACCGGGCCTGCCGGGCCTACCGACGGCTGGGCTTCACCGACACCGGGGTCCGGGTACCCCATCCCAAACTCCCGGCGCTGCGCGAACTCCAGATGCGTCGGCCCGCCTGACCAGACCCGACCCGTCCACCCCGGCCCGCCCCGGCGAGCACGAGGTTCAGGTCAGCCCGGGGCCGGGCCTTGGCGTGAACCTCGTGCTCACCGGAGAGTCCACCCCCGCGCCAGGGGGTCAGGCGGGGCGGCGGGACTGGACGATGCGGAACCGGTTCGCCACGTAGGCGCCGTCGGTGAGGGCGGCGTTGGCGGCCGCGTTCGCGCCGCTGCCGTGGAAGTCCGAGAAGGCGGCGGACTGGTTGACGAAGACCCCGCCGGTGAGGTTGGCCGACAGGTGCACCCCGACGTCGATCGCGGCGGCCTCGACGGCGTCCAGCACCGTCTCGTCGGTGGAGTAGACGGCGGCGGTCAGCGCGCCGGACTCCCCCACGGTCGTCCGCATGATCTCGATGCTGTGCGCGGTCGAGTCGGTGGCGATGACGAAGGAGATCGGCCCGAACCACTCCCGACCGTAGACCTCGGTGTCGGTGGCGGCGAGCTTGACGACGGTCGGCGTCCGGACCACCGCGTCGGGCAGCGAGGGGTGCGCGACGGTACGCGACTCCAGCACCGGCTGGCCGACCTTGGTCACCTCGTCGAGCCGCTCCAGCACCCCGTCGTTGACGATCGCACCGGTCAGCTCGACGCCCCGGGCCGGGTCGGCGGTGAGCTTGCCGATGGTGGCGGCGATGCCGGCGGCCACCTCGTCGAAGCTCTTGTGCCCCTGGTCGGTGTCGATACCGGCGGCGGGGATCAGGATGTTCTGCGAGGTGGTGCACATCTGACCGCTGTACAGAGTCAGCGTGAAGCCCAGGTTGCGGCACATCCCGGCGAAGTCGTCGGTGGAGTCGATCACGACGGTGTTGAGGCCGGCCTTCTCGGTGTAGACCGTCGCCTGCCGGGCGTTGGCCTCCAGCCAGTCGCCGTACCCGGTGGAGCCGGTGAAGTCGACGATCTTCACGGCCGGGTGCAGGGCCAGGGTCGAGGCCAGCTTCTCGCCGGGGGCGTCGGGGGCGAGCAGCACCAGGTCGGGGTCGAAGCCGGCCTCGGCGAGCACCTCCCGGGCGTACTTCACGGTGATCGCCAGCGGCAGCACCGCGCGCGGGTGCGGCTTGACGATCACCGGGTTGCCGGTGACCAGCGAGGCGAACAGCCCGGGGTACGAGTTCCAGGTCGGGAAGGTGTTGCAGCCGATCACCAGCGCCACGCCGCGCGGAACCACGTGGAACGTCTTGGCCATCCGGAGCGGGTCGCCCTTGCCGGCGGCCTTCTCCCAGCCCGCCGTCGCGGGGTGCCGGGTCATCTCCGCGTACCCGTAGGCGAGCGCCTCCAGCGCCCGGTCCAGCGCGTGCGCGCCGCCGGCCTGGAAGGCCATCACGAACGCCTGGCCGCTGGTGAACTGCACCGCGTTGGCCAGCTCGAAGATGTGCCTGTGCAGCCGGTCGAGGATCTCCAAGCAGACCCCCACCCGGGCCTGCGGGCCGGCGTCGCGCCAGGCCGGCAGGGCGGCGGAGGCGGCGGCGACCGCCTCGTCCGCGCCCGGGTGCGGGTACCGCACGTCCAGGGCCACCCCGAACGGGCTCGTCTCGGTGGCCACCCGGTCGGCCGCGCCGGGCTGGTCGAGCGGGAAGTCACCACCGAGGTACGCCTCGAAGGCGGCCTTCCCGTCGGCGGCGGCGGTCTCGCCGTACACCCGGGGGCTGGGCGATTCGGGGTAGGCGGACCAGTACCCGCGTTCCGCGATCGCGGTCAGCGCGCGGTGCAGGGTGTCGGCGTGCCTGTCGTACAGCGGGTGCGGGGTCTCCGTCATGCCCGCCATCATGCAACAGATGACGACCAGATCAGTAGGGGCGTGTCACAGTCCGGCCGGTGCTGACGAGCGAAGGGGGCCAGCGGATTTCCGCTGGCCCCCTTCGGAGGTTGGTCGGGAGGGACGTTCGCACAACGCCTCCGGCGTTGGGTCGCAAGGCTTGAAAAGTCTCCGGCGAAAGCCCTCCCGCACGGAGCATCTTGCGCCGTCCGGTTCCTGCCGTCAAGTCCTTCCCGGCGGGTTTTCGCCACGCACCGCGAAAACCCGGTCACTCAAAGATCAACTCCATGGGGTCAGGAGAGCAGACCGGCGTCGCGGGCGGCCCGCAGGGAAGGCTTGATCCGGTGGGTGGGGCCGACCTGACCGGCGACCGCGTCGATGGTCTTCAGGCCCTCGCCGGTGTTGAAGACGACCGTCTCGGCGGTCGGGTCGAGCCGGCCGGACTCGACGAGCTTGCGCAGCACCGCCACGGTCACCCCGCCGGCCGTCTCGGCGAAGACACCGGTGGTCCGGGCCAGCAGCCGGATGCCCGCGCGGATCTCGTCGTCGTCGACGTACTCCATCCAGCCGCCGGTCCGCCGGACCGCCTCCAGGGCGTACAGGCCGGCGGCCGGGTCACCGATGTTGAGCGACTTGGCGATGCCGGTCGGCCGGACCGGGGTGATGACGTCGGTGTCGGCGTGCAGGGCGGTGGCGATCGGGTTGCAGCCGGCCGACTGGGCGCCGAACACCTTCCAGCCCCCGGCCGGCGCTTCGACCAGGCCGATCTCGACCAGCTCGGTGAACGCCTTGTCGATCTTGGTGAGCAGCTCGCCGGAGGCCATCGGGATGACCACCTGGGCCGGGATCCGCCAGCCGAGCTGTTCGGCCACCTCGTACCCGAGGGTCTTGGAACCCTCCGCGTAGTACGGCCGGACGTTGACGTTGACGAAGGCGGTGTCCTCGAACTCGTCGGTCTCCACCAGCTCGCCGCAGAGCCGGTTCACGTCGTCGTACGAGCCGTCGATGGCGACCAGGTCGCCGCCGTAGACGGCCGTGGTGATCACCTTGCCCTGCTCCAGGTCACCGGGGATGAAGACCACCGAGGGCGCTCCGGCGCGGGCGGCGTGGGCGGCCACCGAGTTGGCCAGGTTGCCGGTCGAGGCACAGGCGAACCGGCGGAAGCCGAGCGCCTGCGCGGCGGTCAACGCCACCGAGACCACCCGGTCCTTGAACGAGTGGGTCGGGTTGGCGCTGTCGTCCTTGACCCAGAGCGGGGCGCTGATGCCCAGCTCGGCGGCGAGGTGCGGGGCCGCGACCAGTGGGGTGAGCCCGGGGTCGAGGGTGACCCGGGTGGCCGGGTCCTGGCCGGCGGGCAGGAGGGCGGCGTACCGCCAGATGTTCTGCGGACCGGCCTCGATCTGCTCCCGGGTGACGGTGGCCAGCGCGGCGGTGTCGTAGTCGACCTCCAGCGGGCCGAAACACTCGTAACAGGCGTGCTGCGCGGCGAGCGGGTAGCGGGCGGAACAGGCGCGGCAGACCAGGGCGCGGGCGGGGCTGGCGGTGGTGTCGATACCGGGGGCGGCGAGCGTCGACGTCATGTCGGGTTCCTCTCATCTTTCCCCACATCGCACCCTGCGGCGGGGACGGAATTGGCACCTGCCCCACGGGACGCTCAGCGATGAGCGCGCGGGGTGGTTGCCGGGGCGTCGTCGGGCCGTATCCCTCAGCCCCTCTGGATGAGGTATGCAGTTGTGAGGTCGAGTCTAGGCAGCTTCGCCGCCGTCGCCCAGTCCGCTCCCACGGTGTGAGCCAACCCTCGGCCCACCCGGCCCCGGCCGCGGCGACCACGGCCGATGTTTCGGGCAGGTTTCCAGCTCAGCACGGTGGTGCCCGCCGGCCCCGGACCCCCGTGCACCGGCTCGCCGGTCGGCCCCTGACACCGCCCCGACAGGCCGGTCCGGCCCGACCGTCGAGCCGATGACCGGTATTGCCATCGATCAGTACGGTGCGGGCATCTGACGTCGAGAGAGGACCCCCCGACCATGCGACGGATTCCGTCCGGCCTCACGGCCCTCACCGTGCTCTGTCTGCTCACCGCCTGCGGGGGTGGACAGGCAGGGCAGAGCGGGACGGCTCCCACGGTCGGCCCGTCCACCGAGCCCTCCACCGCCTCGGTGCTGAACGCGCCCACGCCCGGGGCGAGTCCCACCAGCGCGACGCCGACACCCCAGCCGAAGAGCGCCGCCACCACCGCACCGGCGGTCAGCGCCACCACCGCCGCCCCGGTCAAGGCCCCACTGACCTGTGCCCACCTCGCGGAGGCCCGGCTGGGCAGCAGCAAGGTGCCCTACAACGGCTACCCGGACTACCTGCCGCTGGCCGACGGACAGTGGTCGGGCGAGGACGGCGCCACCGTGACGCTGCAGAAGCCGTGCGGCATCGGTGACCTCGACGGGGACGGCGCGGAGGACGCGGTGGGTGCGGTGGCGATCAAGTCCGGGGGGACCGGCACCTTCTACACGCTGGCCGCGTGGCGCAACAGCGGCGGCGTGCCGGTGTTCCGGGCGTTGGCCGACCTCGGCGACCGGACCCCGGTCGTGTCGATCACCGTGGCCGACGGCCGGGCCACCGTGGTCTGGTTGACCCGTGGCCCCGGCCGGGGGATGGCCGAGTTGAACATCAAGCGGACGTCGGTCTACCAGCTCTCCGGCTCCAAGCTCACCGAGGCGGGCCACACCGACGCCCCCTACAACCCCTGACGGGAGTAGCGCCCGACCGCGCCGACGGAACGGACGCCACCCTCGTGGTCCACCACCCCTGACCGGGTGCGCCGCCGGGGCCGCCTCGTCGAGGCTCCGGCGGCGCGGACCGGTCGGTCAGGCCGGCACGGAGTTGCGCTCGTGCGCGGCCACCGGGGCCGGCGGGGCGTCGGCACGCCGCCGGGTGAGCAGCGTGTCGAGCGCCCAGGAACCCGGGCCGAGCACCGCGATCAGCAGGAACGACCAGCAGAAGAGCGCCGACAGCTCGCCACCGTTGCGCAGCGGCAGCAGGCCGTCCGGCTGGTGCACCACGAAGTAGGCGTACGCCATCGAGCCGGACGCGAGCAGCGCGGCCGGTCGGGTGAACAGGCCGGCCAGCACCAGCGCGCCACAGACCAGTTGGATCAGCGCCGCCCACCAGCCCGGCCAGGTGCCGAACGGGATGGCCTTGCCGGTCATCGGGTTGCCGCCGAACAGCCCGAAGACAGAGGACAGGCCGTGCAGCATGAACAGCAGGCCGATGACGATGCGGTACAGCGACAGTGTCGGCCCGCCGAGCCGAGACACGTTCATGGGGAAACCTCCATTGACGGGGATCTATCTCCCCATCATGAGGCATCAACCCATAGAAGTAGATGAAAATCTTGTAACTGGGAACATCCCTCTTGAAAACTTTACCTCACGCCGGCCCCGGCAGACCGCCCCGCCCACCCTTCGACACCGGGGCGGGGGGCGTCCGCGACGGGCGCACCCTGCCGCCCCACCGCACCGGCTGAGGCTTCGAGCCGTCGCGGACCACCGGGCACCACCCCGGTGACGCACCGACGCCGGGCGGTTCGCCGGCAGTGGCCCGCGCCGCCCTCCGCCCGATACGGACGGCACCGACCGGCCCCACCCGGACCACCCACCCGAACCACCCCGGCGGCGGGGGTCAGGGCCGTCGCGCGCGACGACCAACCAGCGTCACGCACCGGGCGCACCGACGCACGACGGCACCGGAAGGGCCGCACGGCACAGCGGTTCAGCCTAATTGTGAACTTCGCTTTAACTGTCATCAAGTTCATAGCCCATGTTTATGGAAAATAAACATGCACACAATTCGCTGGGATGATCGGGTAACCCGTCGGGATGGTCGGGTCGAGCCACCGGGTGGACCGGTGCGGGTGGCCTGTCGACGTCGATGTCGGCCGCCCGGCCCCGCATTCCGCGTCACCCCCCGGCACGCCACCACCACGACACCTGAACGCGACCCGAATTCCCGCTGCTCGCAGGGATGATGGCCGGTCGCCGGCAGGTACCGGCCCGGGGCCGCCGGCAGCCGGTCGGGAGCGGCTCCCGCCCACCCGTGTCACGGCGAATTCCGGCGACAGTGACCAGTTGGCACGATATGCCCTGGACACCCTCAAGCGCCCCACGCATCATCAATTCCCATTATGCCCGCCGGGAGTCGCCCGACGCGCATTCCAGGGCGCGGCGACCCCGGCCGGGTAGCGATCTTGGCGGTTCATTAATCCTTAACAAGTATAAGCGCAATGAGTGGCATCGAAATGCGTTAACCTCGTCGTCAGGTCACCCCGGACTGCGGCGCCATTCTCCGGATTCCTGCCTCGCACACCACACCACACCACCGCGCCGGCCCGCCCCCGTGCCGGCAATTCCCATTCCGGTCAGCCGACGCGTGTCATCGGCCTGACCTGCTTTTCCGTGCCCGACGTCGATCGTCCACCCGCTGTTCGGGAGCGGTCCGGCCCCGCTCGTCCCGGCCGCCGCCACACCGACCGGCCATTCCCGGAAAGGACCACCGTGCTGCGTCGAAACCCGCTGCCCCGACGACTACTACCCGCATTGGCCGCCCTGATTCTGTTGCCCGCCTTCCCCGCACCGGCCAATGCCGACGTCCCACCGGAGACGGTGCGCCTGCTGGCCAAGGCCGCCGCCGACGAGTGCTTCGCCGGGGTCGGCGTCGACTACCCGCCCGGCCCGCCCTGCGCCGTGGGGCAGCCCAAGGTCAACCAGTCCTACGTCTGGGGTCTCGCCCAGGCCGGCCGCCGGCTCTGGTTCGGTACCGGGGCCAACGTGCTCTGCCTGAAGCCCAAGGGATACCAGGTCCGGGAACCGACCCTCAACGACGACTACGTCTGCGAGTTCAACCAGAGCCAGCCGGCCCGGAACAATCCGGCCTGGCCGGCCACCCTCGGCGACCACCGCGCCCCCGAGGTCTACACCTACGACCTCGCCACCGAACGGCTCACCGAGCGCACCGCCGACATCACGTCGGCCTCCCCGGCGGACGCCAACCTGTTGAACACGACGGCCGGGCTGCGCAGCGCCGCCTCCCACCAGGGGGTCGTGCTGCTCGCCGGCCCGAGCGTGATCGGCGGGGTGAACGTGTTCGCCTTCGACGGCATCACCGGCCGGTACCTCGGCTCGACCAACCTCTCCGCGTACGAGAACATCCGGCACTGGGTGGTGGCCGGCGGCGTGCTCTACGCCGGGGTCGGCGTGGGCATCAACGGCGGCGAGGCGGGCAAGGTGCTGCGCTGGACCGGTGACCGCACCACCCCGTTCACCTTCACCGAGGTCGCCGACCTGCCCACCCAGGTCGCCGACCTGACCGAACACCAGGGCCGGCTCTACGTCTCCACCTGGCCGAAGGCGATCGTCGAGGGCTCGGTCGCCCAGTCCCCGGTCAGCACGGTGGCCCCGGCCCCCGGCGGCAGCGGCAGCCCACTGGCACCGCCACCGGCCGACGACCCCAGGGACCTGGCCAGCATCTGGATGAGCCCGCTGCTCGCCGTCGGCGCACCCGGTCTCAACCCGGAGGACACCGGGAACTGGAAGCAGGTCTGGTCGGCCGCCGAGTACGAGCCGGACCCGGTGGTCCGCCGGGCGTACGCCCTCGGCGGTCTCGCCTCCTTCGGCGGCCGGCTCTACTGGGGCACCATGCACGTGCCGCTGCAGGCGACCGCGCTGCACGTCTCGGTGTACCCGCCGCGTAGCCAGGCCCAGCTCCAGGCCACCGTGCAGAACACCCAGCGGGCGTTCGCCGTCTTCCAGGGCCAGCACCTCGGCGGGTCGCACGAACGGATCGAGACGCTCTACGGCGAGTCGACCCTGCCGGCCTTCGACCCGACCGCGAACAACGGCGTCGGCGCCTGGGCGCCGGCACCCACCGGCGTGACCCCGCTCCACGGCGGTTCCGGCTTCGGCGACCCGTTCAACCTGTACGCCTGGAAGATGGCGGTGGCCGGCGGCCGGCTCTACATCGGCACCATGGACTTCGCCTACATCTCGCTGGAGGGCCAGATGCCGACGCCGCCGGCCGGTGCCACCACGCCGCCCACCTTCGGCTCCGACCTCTGGGCGTTCGACGCACCGGGCCGACCCGCCCGCGCGGTCGACACCGGAGGCTTCGGAAACCCCCTCAACCAGGGGGTACGCACGATGATCGTGGACGGTTCCACGCTCTACGTCGGGATGGCGAACCCCATGAACCTGCGCACCGACCCGACGCCCGGCGTCCCCAAGGGGGGTTGGGAGCTGATCCGGGTCAGCCGCCGCTGACCCCGGCCGGCTGACCGTGGCCCGGCGGCCGAGGTGGTCCCCACCGGCCGCCGGGCCACACCGGCCCGCACGTGACCCCCGTCGCCGGAGGTCACGTGCGGGCCGGGGCACGTCGCCGGCCCGGCACGACCGGGCCGGGGGCACGGCCGACCGGGTCGAGCCGGACCGGGCGGTCACGGGGCGGCCAGCGCCTCGGTGGGCGAGAGCCGACTGGCCCGGATCGCCGGGTAGAGCCCGGCCAGCGCGCCGATCGCGATGGTCGCCCCGATGCCGCCGGCCACCACCCACAGCGGCACCACCGTCGGCCACCCCTGCGAGCTGGCGTAACCGGCGGTGACCAACCCGCCGAGCAGCACCCCGCCGACGCCGCCCAGGGCGGACAGCAGCAGCGACTCGGCGAGGAACTGGGTCCGGATCTGCCCCCGGGTGGCGCCCAGCGACCGCCGTAGCCCGATCTCGGCCCGCCGCTCGATCACCGAGATGACCATGGTGTTGGCCACCCCCACCCCACCGACCAGCAACGCCACCGCGCCCAGCCCGAGCAGCAGGCCGGTGAACGCCTCGTCGGTGGCCTGCTGGGCGGCGAGCGCGTCCGACGGCCGGGAGACCTGGATCTCGTTGGACTGCTCCGGGTTGGCCGTCGCCGCCAGCACCGCCCGGACCGCCTCGACGTGCTGCTCGGCCGAGCGGGTGTAGATCCTGGTCGGATGCCCGTCCAGGCCGAGGTAGGTGGTCGCGGCCGACCAGCCGACCAGCGCCGACGAGTCGAGTTCCGGGGCGAGCGGGACCGGCCGCAGGATGCCGATCACGGTGAACCACCGCCCGTCGACGTACACCTGGATGTCCGGCCCGGCCGCGCCGAGGCCGAGCCGCTCGGCGGCGACCGACCCGAGCACCGTGGCCGGATACTTCGCGGTCGCCTCGTTGAGCCAGGTCCCGCTGGCCAGCGAGCCGCCGACGGTGTCGAGGAGGTCCAGTTCCACCGCCTGGGTGCCCAGGCCACCGGTCTCCGCCACCGGAATCCGGTCCGACCGGTAGACCGGGGTGTCCGCCAGTTGCGCGGTGGCCGACACCTGGCGTACCGGGCCGATCCGGCTGATCATGCCGACCGCCTCGACCGGCAACTGGGCGTCCGCCCCGAAGAGGGTGCTGCCCGGCGCGACGGTGAGCAGGTTGGTGCCGAGGGCGGCCAGCGTCCGGTCCAGGTCGGCCCGGGACGACGACGAGATGCCGACCACACTGATCATCGCCGCGATGCCGATGGCGATGCCCAGGGCGGACAGGAACGCTCGCAGCGGCCGGGTGCGCAGCCCCACGCCGCCGACCCGCAGCACGTCCCGTGGGCTCATCCGGGCCGGTCGCAGCCGCTCGGGCCGCCCGGCACCGACCCGGCGGGGGCCGGTCGACCGCACCGGTGTCGTGGTCATCGGAGCACCCCTCCGGTCGGCGCGGCGGAGTCCGCCACGATCAGCCCGTCGCGCATCTGCACCTGCCGGGGCAGGCTCGCCGCGATCTCCCGGTCGTGGGTGATGACCACGACGGTGGTACCGGCCGCGTGCAGTTCGTGCAGCAGCTCCATCACCCCCGCGCCGGAGCTGGAGTCGAGGTTGCCGGTCGGCTCGTCGGCCAGCAGCAACGGCGGTTCACCGACCACCGCCCGCGCGATCGCCGCCCGCTGCCGCTCCCCACCGGAGAGCTGGTGCGGCCGGTGGTCCAGCCGGTGTCCCAGGCCGACCCGCCGCAGCGCCGTCTCGGCCCGCCGCCGCCGCTCCCCCCTGGGCACGCCGGCATAGAGCAGGCCGTCCGCCACGTTCTCCACCAGGGGTACGCCGGCAGCCAGGTGGAACTGCTGGAACACGAAGCCGATCCGGCTGGCCCGCAGCGCGGACAGTTCCCGGTCGGACAACCGCGCCGCGTCGTACCCGTCGATGTGGACCGCGCCCGAGCTGGGCCGGTCCAGGGTGCCGATCACGTTGAGCATGGTGGACTTCCCCGACCCGGACGGGCCGACGATGGCCACCAGGGCACCCCGGTCGACGGTCATCGACACCCCGCCGAGGGCGGCGACCGTGTCGCCGTACCGTTTCGTGACGTCGCGCAGCTCGACCACGTGGTCGGGGCCGGCGACCCGGACCGGCTCAGTCACCGGGCATCCCCACGGTCAGCCCCGCGGTGACCCCCTCGCCGGAGACCTCCACCCGACCGGCCGCGAAGAGGCCGGTACGCACCGCGACGATCCGGGTGCCGGTCTCCTCCACGACCTGGAGCCCGTAACCGCCCTCGGCGAGGGTGAGCAGCGCCGCGACCGGTACGGAGAGCACGTCGGGGCGTTCCGAGGCGATCAGCCCGAGATCCACCGCCGCCTTGTCGTAGCCGGCCAGCACCTTGGGGTCGTCCCCGGTGACGGTGACCTCGATCTTGGTTTCGGTCTCCGGGTCCTTACCGGACGCCGCCGACGTCTGCACCACGGTCTCGACCGTGTCGACCCGGCCCGTGCTGCGGGTGCCGTCCGGCAGGGTGATGGTCACCTCCGCGCCCTTGCGGGCCAGCCGCTGGTCCTCGACGTCCAGGGTGCAGGTGACCAGCCGGGCCGTCCCGGTGGTGGACAGCACCACCTTGCCCGCGCCGACCGTGTCGCCCACCTCCACGCCGTGGCTCTCCACCCGGACCTCGCCGGGGGCGTAGACGATCCGGGCCGGCTCGACCTGGCCGGTCTCCGGCAGGCCCAGGTCCTCCTGCCAGTCGCGGACCGCATCGGCGGTCGCCGAGGTGAAGTCTTCGTCGACGTCGAAGCCGGTGTGCCCGAGCGCGGCGAGGTTCTGCTCGAACTGCTTGACGTCGGTGCCGCTGACCCCGGAGCGGAGCATCCGGTACGCCGGCAGGCCGCCGTAGAGCAGCACCACCGGCTCGTCGTCGATCCGGTAGAGCGCCTTGCCCCGCTTGACCGTCGCGCCACCCGGGGCGAGCCAGGTGACCGTCCCGGCCAGCCGGCTCTCCCGGGCGCGCGGGGTGCCGTACCCCAGCTCGCCGTTCTTGGTCTCCCGGTCGACCAGGGTCTGCCGGGTCACGGTGGCGGTCGACGGCGGCCGGTCGACGGCGGCGGACCGGTCGGCCCGGCCGTCGGAGGCGGAGGTGACCGCGACGACCGCCACCGCCACGACGGGCAACGCCACCGCGCCGAGGAGGACCCCGACCCGTGGGCGTCGCCGCCGGGCCGGTGGTCCGTCGGGTGCGGCGGCGGTCGACTCGGCGGGGCGGGCCGTGGTGCTCATGACGTCCTCCGGCGTTCACCGAGGTTGGGCATGATCTCCCGGCACTTGTCGAAGGCGGCCCGCACCTTCGGGTCCTTCAGGTCGATGTTGGCCCGGCCGGGCTGGATGCGCCCGTCGGCGGCCGGGTCCGGGAAGTCCGGCACGCCGTTCTCCCGCATGCAGCCGGCCAGCTTGCGGACCTGCTCGGTCTGGTCGGCGTCGAGCTGCCGGGGCTGCCCGCCGTTGGGGGCGTACTCGCGGCACTGCTGCAGCGCCGCCTGCACCTTGCCCAGGTCGATGTCCGAGCCCGTGTCGAACCGGGGCCCCTTCTGCCCCGGCTGCGGATCCGGCACGTCGAGGCCCTGTTCCCGCAGGCACGCGGTGAACTTGAGCTGGCGTTGCTCGTCGGTCAGCCCGGCGGCGGAGAGCGAGGGCTCCGCGCCACCGCCACCGGCGGTGGCCACCCCGGGGTCGTCGTCGCCGTCGGCCTGACAGCCGCTCAGGGCCAGGGCCGCCACCACGGGCAGGGCCAGCAGCAGGCTCAGCGGATTTCGTCGCATCGTCGGTCTCCCTTCGGCCGGCAGAGAGCCGGCATTAGGGATAACTCAACTCCTGAGGCGGTATCCAGGGCATAAGCGGTGGCGTTAACGCGGTGGTTATCCCGGCGTGGGCGAGGATGTAACGGTGCGCGTACTGGTGTGCGAGGACGAGAAACTGCTCGCGGACGCGATCGCCGAGTGGCTCCGGCGGGAGTCGTTCGCGGTCGACGTCGCGTACGACGGCGACGCGGCCCTGGAACGGATCGGCGTCAACGGCTACGACGTGGTCGTGCTCGACCGGGACCTGCCGGTGGTGCACGGCGACGACGTGTGCCGGGCGCTGGTCCGGGCCGAGCGGGACACCCGGATCCTGATGCTGACCGCCGCCGCCGCCGTCCGGGAACGGGTCGCCGGCCTGGCCATCGGCGCCGACGACTACCTCACCAAGCCGTTCGCGTTCGTCGAGCTGAGCGCCCGGGTGCACGCGCTGACCCGGCGCACCCGGCCGGCGGCCCCGCCGCAGCTCACCCGGGCCGGGATCGTCCTGGACCCGTCCCGGTTGCAGGTCACCCGGGACGGCACCTTCGTGCCGCTGTCCCGCAAGGAGTTCGGCGTGCTGGCCGAGCTGCTGCGCGCCGACGGCGCGGTGGTCTCCGCCGAGGACCTGCTCGAACGGGCCTGGGACGAGCACATCGACCCGATGACCAACGTGCTGCGGGTCACCGTGATGAAGCTGCGGCGCAAGCTCGGCGACCCGCCGGTCATCGAGACGGTGCCCGGAGTGGGGTACCAGATCCGATGAGGAAACCGACCATCCGGGCCAGGCTGACCCTCATCTACGGCGGGCTGTTCCTGCTCGCCGGCACGGTGCTGCTCGCCGTGACGTACGTGCTGGTCGACCAGCGGCTCGCCCACGGCCTCGGGTTCAACCTGCGCGGCAGCGGTGGCAAGGAGTCGATCTCACTGCCGCAGGGCACCCAGATCAGCACCAGCCAGGCCGAACACCTGCGCACCATCGTCCGGCAGGTGCAGGACGACGCCCGCCGGGACGCCCTGGACTCGCTGCTCACCCAGGGTGGGGTGGCGCTGGCCGTGGTGACCATCGCCGCGGTCGCCTTCGGCTGGCTGGTCGCCGGCCGGGCGTTGCAGCCGTTGCAGCAGATCACCGGCACCGCCCGCCGGATCGCCGGGGCCGACGGTGCCGGCCGGGGGCTGCACGAGCGGATCGCCCTGGTGGGGCCGACCGACGAGGTGAAGGAGCTGGCCGACACGTTCGACCTGATGCTCGAACGGCTCGACCGGTCCTTCGACGGGCAACGGCGCTTCGTCGCCAACGCCTCGCACGAACTGCGTACCCCGCTGGCGATCAACCGGTCCCTGGTCGAGCTGGCGATCACCCGGCCGGACGCCCCGCCCGAGCTGCGGCAGCTCGGCGAGACCCTGCTGGCGGTCAACGAACGTCACGAGCGGCTGATCGACGGGCTGCTCACCCTCGCCGACTCGGAGAACGAACTCGCCGAACGCACCGACGTGGACCTCGCCGAGGTCGCCGGGCACGTCGCGGAGCAGACCGCCCGGTCCACCACGCTGCGCGTCACCCGCGAGCTGGCCACGGCCCCCACCGTCGGTGATCCGGTCCTGCTGGAACGGCTCACCCAGAACCTGGTGGAGAACGCCGTCCGGCACAACGTCGACGAGGGCGGCTGGCTCGCCGTCGCCACCGCCGTGGTCGACGGTCGGGCCACCCTGACGGTCCGCAACAGCGGGCCGGTGGTGCCCGGCTACGAGATCGAGACGATGTTCCTGCCGTTCCGCCGGCTCAACCGGGAGCGGGTCGCCGGTCAACGGGGCTTCGGCCTGGGGTTGTCCATCGTCCGGGCGGTGGCCCGCGCGCACGGCGGGACGGTGCGGGCGACCCCCCGCCCCGACGGCGGCCTGGTGGTCACCGTCTCCCTCCCCACCACCGGCTGACCGGCAACCCACGCCCAGCGCAGACATGGCGGGAGACGATGGGGAACGCGACGAACGCCCATGATCGTCTACGTTCCACGGACGGCCGACACGGCGTGTCGTGTCGCTCAGGCGCAGACGATCATGGAAACCCGGGTCAGCTGGTGATGTCCTTGCGGGTGAAGCGCCAGAAGGCCAGACCCCAGAACAGGGTGGCGTAGCAGATCGCCGAGATCGCGCCCCGGACCACGTCGTCGGTCTGCATCGGGGTGGAGAGCAGGCCCAGCCAGGCACTGCTGTAGTGGGTCGGCAGGAAGTCGCGCAGCACCCCGAGCGCGGTGATCTGGTCCAGGATGCTGGACAGGATCCACAGCAGCACCGCGCCCCCGACCGCGCCCAGCGCGGCATCCGTGGTCACCGAGAGCAGGAACGCCAGCCCGGCCACCACCAGCAGCACCACCGCCAGGTAACCGAGCACCGCCAGCAGCCGGACCAGCCCCTCGGTCGGGGTCAGCTCGGCGGCGACCTGGCTGGTCAGCGGCGACCAGCCGTAGCGCAGGGTACCGGCGAGCAGGGCCGTGCCGGCGAGCAGCAGCAGGGCCAGCCCCGAGTACGCCAGCGCCACCAGCAGCTTCACCGTCAGCAGCCGGGCCCGCGGCACCGGCACCGCCAGCAGGTACCGCAGGCTGCCCCAGCTCGCTTCGCTGGCCACCGTGTCACCGCAGAACAGCGCCACCACCACGACCAGCAGGAACGACGCCGACACCAGGATCGAGAAGAGGGTGAAGTTGAGCCCGCCCGAGGTGGCCAGGTCGGCGAGACTGGCGAACTCGCCGCGTCCACCGCCGTCGTCGTCCCCGGAATCGAACTGGAACGCCACCAGGATGATCAACGGCAGCAGCACCATGAACCCGAGCGCCAACTGGGTACGCCGCCGCGACGCCTGCCGGCGGAACTCCGCACCGAACGGCAGGGTTCCCGCCGGCCGGTACCCGGCCGCCGCCCCACCCGGCCCGGACGCCCTGGTCGCACTCCCGTCCGGGGCCGCGCCGCCCGACGCCGCACCGGACGGAACCGCACCGCCGTTCGGGCCAGCGCCCGACGCCGAAGCCGCCGCAGAACCCGTCATCACCGGTCACCGCTTCCCCGAGAGTTCTCGCCCACCAGGGCGAGGAACGCGTCCTCCAGGCGACGCCGTGGCACCACCCGGTCCACCCCGATCCCGGCCCGGACCAGCTCGGCCACCACCTCGCTGCGGGCCGTCCCGTTGGTGTCCACCACCAACCCGCCACTGTCGTCGGCGGCCACCACCCGCACCGTGTCGAGCCGGTCCAGCACCGCCCGCGCGGCGGCCCGGTCGGTCACCTCGAACAGGGTGCTCGGCGACTCGCCGACGATCTCCTCGACCGGCCCCGAGGCGACGATCCGGCCCTTGTTCACCACCACCGCGTGCGTGCAGGTCTGCTCCACCTCGGCCAGCAGGTGACTGGAGACCAGCACCGCCCGGCCGTCGGTGGCGTACCGCTGGAGCACCCGGCGCATCTCGGCGATCTGCGGCGGGTCCAGCCCGTCCGTCGGCTCGTCGAGCACCAGCAGTTCCGGCAGACCCAGCATGGCCTGCGCGATGGCCAGCCGCTGCCGCATGCCGTGGCTGTACTTCCTGGTCCGCCGGTGCACCGAGTCACCCAGGCCGGCGATCTCCAACGCCTCCTCGAAGTGCGCGTCCGCCCACGGCCGCCCGGTGGCCCGCCAGTACGCCTTGAGGTTGTCCAGGCCGGACAGGTGCGGCAGGAAACCGGGCCCCTCCACCAGCGCGCCGATCCGCGACAGCACCGGTGAGCCGGGCACCAGGCGGTGCCCGAAGACGTAGATCTCCCCGGCCGTCGGCTGGGTCAGCCCCATCAGCACCCGCAGGGTGGTGGTCTTGCCGGCGCCGTTCGGGCCGAGCAGCCCCATCACCTGACCGGGGTGCACCTCGAAGTCCACCCGGGACACCGCGACGAAGCCGTCCGCGTACTCCTTGCGCAGGTCGCGGACGGCCAGCGGGATGCCCGCGTACTCGGGATGGACGGAGTCGTCCTGGCGACGGTGCCGGCGGCGGACCACGGCGACGACCACGACGAGCCCGACCACGATCGCGGCCAGCAGGCCGACCAGCACCCAACGCCACACGGTGGCGGTGGTCGGGATCGGCGTGGCGGTCACCGTCGGCAGGCTCACCGCGCCGTCGACCGCCACGGTGTGGACGGCCGGCGCGGCCGGGGTGGTGTACGCCTGGTCGGCGGTGGCCAGCACCACCCGCAGCCGGTGCCCGGCCTCGACCCGCCGGACGATCGCCGGCAGGGTGACCTGTACCGGCTGCGCCGCGTCGATCGTGGCCGGCAGCCCGGTCAACCGGATCGGGGCGACGAGCCCGTCCGGCAGCGTCGCCGCGCCGGCCGGGTCGACGTCGTAGAGCTTGGCGAACAGCACCGCCTCGCCGGTCGCGGACGCGGCCCGCACGGTGACGGTGGGCGCACCCACCACGTCCACCGCCTCGGCCAGCGGCGCGGACTCGAACCGGGCGTGCTGGCCGGGCACGTCGCCGGCCACCCCGTCGAGCAGGGAGCCGAGCGACCCGGCGAACGGGATCGCCGAGATCGCCGCCGGGTTGCCGTTGGGCGGGTTGGCCACCGGCTGCGCCGGCCCGTCGACCGGCACCTCCCGCCGGGCGTCCCCGGTCACCCCGGGATAGTCGCCGGTGCGGTAACCGGTGGCGACCAGGCCCCGGTCGAGGGCGTCGAAGCCGGCGATCCGGGAGAACGTGAAGTCGTCGCCGGGGGCCGCGCCGGTGCCCTTGACATAGTGGTCCAGCCACTGCACGGTCAGGTACTTCACCCGGTCGGAGTCGCTGGTCGGCCCGGAGCCGCCGTCGTGGCCGCCGGTGAACCAGGCCACCCGGACCGGGGTGCCGGCGGCGGCGATGCCGCGCGCGTTGGCGTCCGCCTCGGTGAGCGGGAAGAGGGTGTCCGCCTCGCCCTGCACCAGCAGGGTGGGGGCCTTGATCCGGCCCAGCACGTCGGCCGGGGAGGAGCGCCGCAGCAGGTCCACCGCCGCCTGGTCGGCCCGACCGGTGGTGGCGATCCGCAGGTACGCGGCACAGACGTCGGCGGCGAACCGGCCGCAGGACGGGTCGGCGGCGGCCCCCGGGACACGCGGCGACCGGCTGCCCGGCCCGTCGCCCGGCTGCGGGCTGGGCGCACCGGCCGACGCGGGAGCGCCCTCCGGCTGGACGGCGGCGGTGTTGCCGGAGAGCCCGGCCGGTCCGGAACCGGCGCTGCCGCCGCCCCCGAAGAAGATGCCGGCCCAGCCCTTCTTGAACACGCCCTCGGTGGCCGGCTTGCCGGTGCTCTCCGGCAGGAAGGCCCGGGACAGGTCGTTCCAGGTGATCATGGGGACGATCGCGTCGACCCGGGGGTCCTGCGCGGCCAGCAGCAGGGCCAGGCCACCGCCGTACGAGCCACCGACCACTCCGACCCGGGGATCACCGGCGGCGTCGGTACGCACCTCGGGGCGGGCGGCCAGCCAGTCCAACAGCCGTTGGGCGTCGCGCACCTCGTGGTCGGGGCTGTCCAGGTGGATCTGGCCACCGCTGCGGCCGAAGCCCCGGGCCGTCCAGGTCAGCACCGCGTAGCCCTGGCCCACCAGGTCCTCGGCGTCGGCGCGGACCGAGTCCTTGGTGCCACCGAAGCCGTGGGCCAGCAGCACGGCCGGGACCTTCCGGCCGGTCGAGGCGTCCCTCGGCAGGTAGAGGGTGGTGTCCAGGTCGACGGGCTCGTCGCCGGTCGGCCCGGAGCGCACGGTCAGCATCGTGGACTCGGTGCGGAAGCCCGGCCGGTCCGGCCAGACCGCCCAGCCGACGAGCGCCGCCACCAGGACGACGACCACCGACGCGGCGACCGCCCGGCGGCCGGTGGGCAGGGCACGACGGATCCGCGCGGCCGACAACGACGATGTCATTCGGATCACGGTACGGCCCGGAAGCTGAGCGTTGGCTGAGATCCGCCGTACGTCCGTCCCGGTCAGCCGATCGTCGGCCCGACAGGGCAAACCGCACAGGGTCACCCGGCGTTCACCCAGGCCGAATTCGGAATTCGTGAATTCACACTAAAGGCGCGATACCGCTATGGAAACGAGCATGTCACCGCGACAACAGTACGCAGCGTGGCGAGCGGGTCGATGTCGCGTCACATCACTCGAAGTGACGCAAAACTGACGGGCGCAGAGCTCCGGCCAGGCATCGACCTTCGATTAGGTTCCGGTCCGACGCACGGGACCGAAGTTTCCCGCCATTCCCGAACCCCTGCGCCGCCGCCGGAGGAGACAACCATGACCGTTCCCGCCTCGCGGGTCCGTCGACGGCCCAGGACACCGGGCCGCCTGTTGCCGCTGCTACTCGCCACCGCGCTGCTGCTGCCGGTGGCGTTCCTCGTCGTACGGGGCCACCGGCTGGTGGACGCCGACCGCGAGCTGGCCGCACGGGAACGCCTCGGCGTCGAGTACCTGCGCGCCCTCGGCCCGGTCACCGAGGCACTGGTGGACGCGCAGACCGCCGCCGTCGCCGGCCGACCGGTCTCCCGGGACGCCCTGGACCGGGCGGTGGAGCAGGCCGCGGCGGTCGACAACCGGATCGGCGGCGAGCTGCGCAGCACCGAACGGTGGGCCGGGCTCCGGGCGAAACTGGAGGGCCTGCCCAGCCGGTCGCTCACCGACCCGGAGGCGGCCTTCACCGCGTACGGCGAGGTCACCGACCTGCTGCTCGCGCTGCACGGCAAGGTGCGGGAGACCTCCGGCCTGATCCGCGACCCGGGTTCCGACTCGTACTTCCTCCAGGACGGCGTCGGCGAGGAGATGCCCGAGGCGATGGTCGCCACCGGACGGCTGGTCGACCTGGCCGTCCTGGCCCAGCGGCGACCCGCCGCCGCACAGGCCCGCACCGTGGGGGAACTGGCCGCCCTCCGGTTCGCCGCCCTGCAACCCGCGGGCGACCTGGTCGGCGACCTCCAGACGGTGGTCGACACCTCGGAGAGCGCCGCGATCGGCGCGGAGGTGCTCACCCCGCTGGACAACTACCAGCGGGCGGTCGAGGCGCTGGCCGCGCTGTCCCGGCCCACCGGCCGCACCCAGGAGCTGGACCTGACCAGGCTCGCCGGTGCGCGCACCCAGGCCCAGACCGCGGTCCGGGAACTCCAGCCGGTCATCCTCGACGAGTTGGACCGGGTACTCCGGCAGCGGATCGACCAGCTCGACCGTGACGGCCTGCTGATCCTCGGTGCCGGCGGGCTGGCCGGGCTGCTCCTGGTCGCGTTCGCCGCCAGCGGCTGGCTGTCCCGCCGGAGTGACACCCCGGGCGGTCGGGGGACCGCCCCGGGCGGGCCGACCGAAGCGACCGAGGCCGTCCCGTGGGAGCCACAAGCCCGGCCCGATCGCCGACCGGACGCGGCGGTCCCGGTGCTCCAGCCGGCGGGCCAGAGCGCCGGACCCGAGCGGTGGAGGCCCTTCGATGCTGCTCGGTAGGCTGCGGATCCGGGGCAAGCTGGCCCTGCTGGTCCTGGTCCCCCTGCTCTGCATGACCGGGCTCACGGTGCCGGTGGTCTGGGACCGGGCGACCGTGGCCCAGCGGGCCGGCGACCTCGCCGACCGGGTCCGGATCGCCAGCCGGGTCGGCACGATCCTCCAACACCTCCAGCAGGAACGCCTGCTCGCCATCGGTCTGCTGCTCGGCCAGGTCGGGCGCACCGACCTGGTGCAGAAGATCGCCGAGGTGGACGACCGGGTCGCCGACCTGCGCGCCGACGCCGGGGACGACCTGCCGGCAGAGGTCGACACCGCCCTCGACGGGGTACGGCAACTGGCCGCCCTCCGCACGGCCGCGGTGGCCGGGCAGACCGGTCCGGACCAGGTCATGGCCGGGTACGGGCCGGTGAACACCACCCTGATCGACTCGCTCCGGCTGCGGCTCAACGCCGACACCCGTACCCCCGCCGGGCGGCAGGTGCTGGCCCTGGACGGTCTGCTGCGCACCGGCGAGAGCCTCAGCACCGGCGCCACCCTGATCGTGCTGGTCGCCGCCCGACCCAACGCCCAGACCGTCACCGCCTACGTGGCCAACTTCGCCGTCCTCTCCGAGGAGAGCGCCCGGCTCCAGGCCCTGGTCACCCCCGAACAGCTCGACCTGCTCACCCTCGAGGAAGTCGCGGTGGCCAACCGCACCGGCCCGGACTTCATCAACCAGAGCGCGCTGGACCCGACCACGGCGCTCGGCTCGCTGGACGTGGCGACCCTCTTCCCCACCGTCTCCTCGATGATCACCCTGGGTCAGTTCGTGGAGAAGAAACTGGCCGCCGACGTCACCGCCGAGGTGCGCGCCGACCGGCAGGGTGCGCTCGCCGGGGCGTACTGGGTGACGTTGCTGATCGTGACGATCCTGATCGCGGTCATCCTGCTCACCGTGGCCGTCGGCCGGGCGGTGGCCCGGCCGCTCACCCGGCTCACCCGCTCCGCCGACCGGGTCGCCCGGGTCGCCGAGTCCGAGCTGGTCCGGGTCGCCGACGACGAGGCGGAAACCACCCCACCGGTACGCCTCGACCCCGTCGACGTGGGTGCCCGGGACGAGATCGGCGACCTGGCCCGCGCCTTCGAACGGGTGCAGAGCACAGCCGCCCGGCTGGTGGAACGGCAGGTGGCGAGCCGGCGCAACGTGGCCCAGATGTTCGGCCACGTCGGCCGGCGTACCCAGAACCTGGTCGGCCGGCAGATCGCCCTGATCGACCGGCTGGAGCAGCAGGAGACCGAACCGGGCCGGCTGGAGCACCTGTACCGGCTCGACCACATCTCCAGCCGGTTGCGCCGCAACGCGGGCAGCCTGGTGGTGCTCTCCGGCGCGACTGGCGACGACGCGCACGTGGCACCGGTCCCGGTGGCCGACGTGGTCCGGCTGGCACTCGGCGAGATCGAGGACTACACCCGGGTGGACGTACAGGTCCCACCCGAGGTGGTCGCCGTCCCGGCGATCATCGGCGACCTGGTGCTGGCCCTGGCCGAGCTGATGGAGAACGCCACCATCTTCTCCCCGCCGCACACCCGGGTCGTCGTGGCCGGCGAACCGACCGACGACGGCGCGCGGCTGGCCGTGATCGACCAGGGCATCGGCATGAGCGCGCAGCGGCTGGCCGAGGAGAACGCCCGGTTCACCCGCCGGGAACGGCTGGACCTGGCCCCGTCCGAGGTGCTCGGGCTCTTCGTGGTGGGCCGGCTGGCCCGTCGGCACGGCTGGACGGTGGAACTCGCCGCGACCCCCGGCGGCGGGGTGACCGCCACCCTGACCCTCCCCGGCTCCGCCCTGGTCCAGGCCACGAGCGGCCGGCACGGCGCACCCGTCCCCCGCGCCGCGCTGCCGTCGCGGGACCGGCCCGGAACCACCGCCCCCGCCGTACTCCCGTCGCGGGACCGGCCCGGGGTCGGCATCCCGGTCAGGACGGGCGAACCCGACAGCCCCCTGCGGACCGGTCGGACACCGGTCACGGTCGACGCCGGCCCGGGCCGGCCGCTGGTCGACGCCGGCCCGGGCCGGCCGCTGGTGGACGCCGGCCCGGCCCGGCCCCTGGTCGGTCCTGCGGCGTTGCCCGGGTTCGACCCGACGCTGGTCGGCAAGGCGACCCGGAGCATGGCGGCCACCGGCCCCTGGGACGCCTTCGGCACCGTACCCGCCGCGCCGGAGCCGAGCCTGCCGGACGGTCTTCCGGTCCGGCCCGTCGGGCAGCCGGCCGACGCGCCCGTCCTGCCGGCCCGGGGAACCGCCACGGTGGCCCCGGTCGACGCGGACCCGAGCCGGCCGGCCGCCCCGCCGGCCGACACCGTCCCGGCCGGCCGGGCCGCCCCGCCGACCGCCACCGCCCCGGCCGCTCCCCCGGCCCCGCTGACCGGTATCCGGCAGCGGGTACCCGGCGCGAGCCTGCCCCGCACCGCCCCGGTCCTCGGCCCGGTGGACGCCACCCACGCGGACCCGGCCGCCGCCCGTGCCCTCGTCGAGCAGTTCCAGTCCGGGGTACAACGGGCCGAACAGGCCGCACCGGCCGTCGACCACCCCGCCGAACCGGCGACGCCCCGACTGACCCGGCGGATCCCGGGTGCCAACCTGACCGTCTCACCACCCCGGCAACCACCCAGCCAGCACCCGGGAGATCCGGGCGAGGTCCGCGATCTCATCAACGCGTTCGAGACGGGCGTCGCCCGTGCTCTGCGCGAAGTCCGCACCGACCGCCGCACTGAAGAAGGAACGACACGGTGACCAGCCCGCACGTACACGAGAACGTCGACTACCAGAACCACCCGGCCGGTGATCTCAGCCCGGAGGCGCGCACCTTCAACTGGCTGTTGGACTCGTTCACCTCCAGCACGGCCGGTGTCCTGGAGGCCATCGCGGTCTCCTCCGACGGGCTGCTGATGGCCATGTCGTCGATCAAGGACCGGTCCAACGCGGAACGCCTCGCCGCCGTCGTCTCCGGCATGACCAGCCTGGCCGGCGGCGCGGCGAGCTGGTACGCCCTCGGCGGGCTCAACCGGGTGATCGTGGACATGGCCGACGGCTACCTGCTGATCACCGCCATCAGCAGCGGTTCGGTGCTCGGCGTGATCGCCGACCGGTCGGCCAACCTGGGCACCGTCGCGTACGAGATGACGCTCTTCGCCGGGCGGGCCGGCGGCGCGCTGACACCCCGACTGATCGCCGAGCTGAAGAACGCCGTTCAGCAATGACCCGGGACGCCGCCGGCGAGGAGTCGGAACCCGAACCGTCGGTCCGGGTCCGCCCCTACCTGCGGACCCCGCCGGGGGGCGGGACGGCGACGCCCGCTCCCGAGCCGGAGACCGACCGGCCGACCAGTCCCCGCCCGTTCGTGCTGACGGCCGGGCGGGTGGCCGGCGCGGACCCGGCGATCGGCCTGGAGACCCAGGTCACCGCCCGGCCGGAGCCGGGCCGGGCGGCCGTCGTGGCCCTGCTCGCACCCGAGTTGCAGGCGATCGTCGCCCTGTGCGGCGAACCGATCTCGGTCGCGGAGATCTCCGCCCGGATGCGGCTGCAACTCGGTGTGACCCGGGTGCTGGTCGGTGACCTGCGGGCCGCCGGCCACCTCGACGTGCACGTCGGCGCCGTCGACGACGCATTTGACCCCGACCTCATCCTGCGAGTGATTGATGGACTCCGTGCGATCTCCTGAATGGCCGGTCGCCCCGCTCGGCGGGCTCGCCGCGAACAGCGCCTCCACCCGTTACGGCCAACCGGTGGCCGGCCCGCCGACCCCGGGTCAGCACCCGCCCGTGCCACCGCCGTACCGGCCGCCGGCGGTCCCGGCGACCACCGCACCGGTCCCCACCACCCGGACCGGCCCGGCCGCCGCCCCGCCCATCCCGGTCAAACTCCTCATCGCCGGTGGTTTCGGAGTGGGCAAGACGACCACGGTCGGGGCGATCTCCGAGATCGCCCCGCTGACCACCGAGGCCGAGATGACCAGCGCCGGCATCGGGGTGGACGATCCCGGCCTGGGCAGCGCCAAGACCACCACCACGGTGGCGATGGACTTCGGCTGCGTCACCATCGACCGGAGCCTGAAGCTGTACCTGTTCGGCACGCCCGGTCAGCACCGCTTCGGCTTCATGTGGGACGACCTGGCCCGGGGGGCGCTCGGCGCGCTGGTGGTGGTGGACAGCTCCCGGCTGGACGACTGCTACCCGGCGATCGACTTCTTCGAGCGGGCCGGCCTGCCCTTCGTGGTCGGGGTGAACACCTTCGACGGCCGGCTCACCCACGAGCTGGGGGCGATCCGGTGGGCGCTGGCGATCGGCGACCACGTGCCGCTGGTGCAGTTCGACGCCCGCGACCGGCTGTCGGTGCGGGACGCCCTGCTGGTCGTCCTGGACCGGGCGCTGGACCGGGCGGTGCGGGAGAAGGGCGTCTGAACCGATCGGCGCCCGGGACCGTTCCATCGGAGAGGGGGGACGTGATGAGGGGTGGTCTGGACGAGACACTGGCCCGACTGGCACGCCGTGAGGAGGCCCGTCGTCGCCGGACGGTCGACCAGGGCGCGGAGGTCGACGACGGCACGCCGACCGTGGCCTTCGAGGCCACCGGCCCGGCGGCTCCGGCACCCGGGGGGTCGGTGGCCGTGCCGGCCGACGTCGACCCGGTGGAGGCGGTGGCCGAGGCGGTCCGCCGGGTCGTCGCCGGGTGGCCGGGCCTGTCGGTGGGGCTGCGGGTGGAGTACGCCGGGCGGACGTACCCGTTGCGTGTCGAGCGCGCGGACACCACCGCCGGGCGGACCGGGGCCGCGGTACGGGCCGCCCCCGAACCTCCGGCCGCACCGCCGCCGGCCTGGCCCCCGGCGAGCAGGACGCCACCGGCCTGGACGCCGGCCCGGGAGATGCCCGGCGTCGACCCGGCGGCCCGGCTGGCCGAGCTGATCCGACGCGACCCGACGCTGCTCGACAACAACGACTGACGGGTGTCGGCGGCAACGGGCGGCTACTGTCGGGCGATGCCCGCACCGGACCTCACCCTGACCGCCAGCCTGCGCCCGGCCGCACTGGACGCCCGACGCGGCATCGTCCGGCTGCACCCGGAGGTGCTGACCGCCCTGGCGCTGCGCCCCGGTGACCCGGTGCGGCTGGCCGGGCGACGGGTCACCGCCGGGATCGTCGCGCCCGCCGAGCCGACCGCCAGCGTCGCGCTGCTCTACGCCGACGACCTCACGCTGGGTAATCTCGGGGTCCGCGACGGTGGCCAGGTGACGGTCGGACCGGTCCCGCTGACCCCGGCCCGACGGGTGACCCTGACCGGCCCGGTGCCGGTGCTCGCCGCGGTCTCCCCGGAGATGCTCCGGCTCGCCCTGCTCGGCAAGGTGGTCACCGAGGGGGACGACGTCTCCCTGCTCCCCCAGGACGTCCTCCCCGACGCGTCGGTACGCGGCCTGGTCGAGGCCGCCCGACGCAGCCTCGCCAACACCGTCGGGTACGCCTGGACGAGCACCCTGCTCACCGTGGTCGCCGCCGAGCCGGCCACCGGTGCCCTGGTGACCATGGACACGGTGGTCGGCTGGGAACACGGCCAGGTCACCCACGGCTCCTCCGGCCCGGCCCGGCCCCACCGGGGGACGACCGCTGGTGCCGACGGTCCCCGGTCCGGCGACCGGAGCACCGACGCCCCGACGCCGGGGACCTCGACGGATCCGGGTCGGGTGGAAGGTGACCCGCCGGCCACCGGTGCCGCCGTGGCACAGGTGGCTGTTGACGACGACCACGGTGCCGGAGCGGACGGCGGACCCACGGACGACGATGTACCGCACGTGGACGAGCTGCCCGGGTTGCGCGGCCAGGCCGAGGAGCTGACCGAGCTGCTGGACCTGGGCTTCCACCACCGCGAGGTGCTGGGCCGGCTGGGCACCACGGTCTCGCTCGGCGTGCTGCTCAGCGGCCCGGCCGGCTCGGGCAAGTCGGCGCTGGTGCGGGCGGTGGCCAAGGCGGTCGGTGCCCGGGTACGCCCGCTGTGGGCGCCGGAACTCGCCGCGCTGACCAACGACGCGGCGGCCCGGCGGCTCCGCGAGGCCGCCGCCGGGCTGGCCGACGGCGGGCCGGCGGTGCTGCTGGTGACCGACGTGGAGGCGCTGGCCCCGGCCGAGGACGCCGGGCCGCTGGCCACCGTGTTCCGGCAGGTGGTCGCCGGGGCCGTCCGGTCGGGTACGGCGGTGGTGTGCACCACCTCGCGCCCGGAGTCGGTCGACCCGGGGTTACGCGCACCCGACCTGCTGTCGTTAAGGATCACGGTGCCGCTGCCCGATCCGGCGCTGCGCCGCGAGCAGTTGACCGTGCTGACCCGGCAGGTGCCGCTGGCCCCGGACGTCCGGCTGGACGAGGTGGCCGGCCGTACCCCCGGGTTCGTCGCCGCCGACCTGGCCGCGCTGGTCCGGGAGGCCGGGGTACGGGCGGCCCTGCGGCAGAAGACGGCCGAACGGCCGACCGTGGCGATGGCCGACTTCTCGGCGGCGCTGGAGGTGGTCCGGCCGACCACGATGGCGGCCTCCACCCTGGAGTTGGCCACGGTCACCCTCGACGACGTGGGCGGTCTCGGTGAGGTGAAGCAGACCCTCACCGAGTCGGTGCTCTGGCCGCTGACCTACCCGGACACCTTCGCCCGGCTCGGGGTGCAGCCGCCCCGGGGGGTACTGCTGTACGGGCCGCCGGGGTGCGGCAAGACCTACCTGGTGACCGCCCTGGCCGGGACCGGGCGGGCGAACGTGCTGTCGGTGAAGGGCGCCGAACTGCTCTCCAAGTGGGTGGGCGAGAGCGAACGGGCGGTCCGGGAACTGTTCCGCCGGGCCCGCGAGGCAGCGCCGACACTGGTGTTCCTCGACGAGATGGACGCGCTGGCCCCGGTGCGCGGCCAGGCCACCGACGGCGGCACCACCGACCGGGTGGTCGCCGCCCTGCTGACCGAGTTGGACGGGGTGGAGGCGCTACGCAACGTGGTGGTGATCGGCGCGACCAACCGACCGGACCTGGTCGACCCGGCGCTGCTGCGCCCCGGCCGGCTGGAGCGGCTGGTGTACGTGCCACCGCCGGACGGCCCGGCCCGCACGGAGATCCTGCGCGCCGCGTCCCGCGCCGTGCCACTCGCCGAGGATGTGGACCTGTCGGCCCTCGGTGAGGAGCTGACCGGCTTCTCGGCGGCGGACTGCGCGGCGCTGGTGCGGGAGGCGGCGCTGGCCGCGATGCGGGAGTCCCTGTCCGCCGCCACGGTCACCGCCGCCCACGTCGCCACCGCCCGCCGCCGTGTCCGCCCGTCCCTGGACCCCACGCAGGTCACCTGGCTCGCCGCGTACGCCGACAAGCACGCGGGCTGACCAGCACGGGGTCGGGCTGACCAGCACGTGTTCCAGGGCGGGAGGCGACAGGTCCACCGCTGGGCGGGCGACGTCGCTGCCGGTCGGCAGAACCAGCGGGGTGATCGTGAGTCGCCGGGAGCAGGGGACTCGGCCGGCCCGTCCGGCGTGTCGGCGCGGATCAGTAGTCAGGCAGTGAGCGTTATGCCTGAGGAGCATAAACATGACTGCTCGGCATACCACTCATCGCGGGAAGTACAGATTTTCGCGACACGCCGGCCCGCCCACATGCCCGCGCCGCGACCGCCACTGACGCCGCCCGCACCGCATCCGCCGCCGCCGCGCTGACCCACCCCGTCACGCTGACGCACACCACTCCTTCAAAGGTGGCAGGCGACGAGTGTGCCGGACAGACCAGGTGCGACGATCACCCTGACGGGGTCGGAGCGGATCAGGCGACGGCGGGTGGGGTCGCGTCGAGGGAGATCTCCGCGTGCACTTTTCCGTCCTCTTCGCGTAGTTTCGCGCCGCAGTTGCGGAGCACCGAGACGGCGCCCACGTTGTCGGGGGTGGTCTCCGCGACGACGGAGTGCATACCGGCTGCGGCGGCGGTGTTCAGCAGTTCCCGCAGGGCCGCGGCGCCGAGCCCTTGTCCCCGGGCCGACCGGCCGAGCCACATGCCCGTCTCCACCACGCCGGGGGCGTCACAGCGGGTCATCCTGACCATGCCGACCACCTCGCCCCCGACACACACAGCGAACATCAGCGTGCGGGTCGGGCCGTCCAGACCCTCGAAGCTGGCCCGGTGGAACTCCCGGAACGCCTCCCGGCGGGCGTGCGACCAGCCGGCGGGGGCCTCCACCGGGGGCATGACGTCACTCGGCTCCGCCTCAGCCGCCGCTACGGAGAGCAACGACTCCAGGTTCGCCTCGTCCACCGGCTCCAGCCGTACCGTGCCTGCCACGTGCCGCAGTCTGCCGCCCGCACCGACGGCCGTCCACCCCTTTGGGCGGCGACTGGCGGTCTGGCCGGAGGTCTCGGCCGCTCGGCCCGGAATCGCCATGGTGCCGGCCGCGGGCTCAAGCAACCGGCCACGTCAGTGGAGGCCCGGACAGCCAGGCGAGCGTCAGCGGAGGGGTCGGGGACAGCAGGCGACGTCAGTAGCGGGGCCGGGGACAGCAGGCGACGTCAGTAGTGGGGTCGGGGACAAACCAGGACGGCGGCAGCCGGCTCGGGAGACGCTCAGCGACGCCGGTTGCGGGCGCGGGAGGCGCGCAGGCGACGGAGCCGGCCGATCAGCAGCGGCTCGGCGGCCAACGCGGCGGGGCGGTCCAGTAGACCGTTGAGTAGCTGGTAGTAGCGGGTCGCCGAGAGCCCGAAGGTGTCCCGAACGGCCTGTTCCTTGGCCCCGGCGTGCCGCCACCACTGCTGTTCGAAGGCGAGGATCCGTCGTTCCCGTTCGGTCAGCTCGTCGGCACCGGCCGGGGCCGCCCGCTCACCGGTCGGCTCGTCATCCCGGGCCACCCGCCTACCGGTCCGCTCGTCGTCCGGGGCCGATCGGGGCGACGGCACCTGCTGCGGCGCGGCGGGCGGCTCCGGCGACGCCTCGGACCGGGACGGGACCTCGGACCGGGACGGCTCGACATCGGCCGACGGCATGGCCGCCGTAGTCGGCGGCACGTCGGCGGGCGGCTCGGCACTGGCGGGCGGCATGGCGTCGGCGGGCGGCATGGCGCTCCTCGGCAGGGTGGACGACCGGGCGGACCGGACGGGGAAACCCAGCTTAACCAGGGTGGGCGACGCTTCGGCCGGACGACCGCCGGCCGCCACGGACGACGCACGGCGGGTCCGGCTCGACCGTCGGTCGAGCCGGACCCGCCGCATCCGGTGCCGGGTGGGCCGGCTCAGGTGATGTCGCGTCGACGCATCAACCAGAACGCGGCAGCCACCACCACCACGGTGCCGAGGCCGAAGACCAACGCCGAGTCCTGCCAGGTCACCAGCATCTCCTTCGGCGTGCACTCGCCCTGGACGAGCTCGCAGGAACGGTAGTCGATCAGCGTCCACTGCTTCTGGAACCAGGCCAGCGCGTAGGTGGAGAGCACCCAACGGTCCCCGAACCGGACCCCGGCGATGCTCGTGGCGATCCGGATGCCGATCTCGCTGATCACCCCGAGACCGACGGCGACGCCGAGCGCCATCGAGGTGTGCCGGCCCAGGGAGGCGAGCGCAAAGGCCACCCCGCCGACGGCGAGGATGAGCGCCAGCGCCCGCAGGCCGCTGATCCCGGTGGACTGCCAGACCCCGGAGGTGACCTTCGCGGTGGTCCCCCGGTAGGTGCCGATCAGCCAGAAGGCCAGCGTCCACAGTGCGCCGAGCACCACGGTCACCCCGGTCAGCACGGTCGTCACGGCGGCCAGCTTGGTACCGAGCACGGCGAGCCGTTTCGGCCGCCACAGCAGCAGGTTCATCATCCCGCCGCTGCTCCACTCGGCACCCACGAAGGACGCGCCGATCAGGAAGGCGAAGAGCGCCACCGCCCCGGCGAAGACGGCGATGAAGACCTCGAACTCGGCCCGGAAGTCGAACTGGTAGGGCAGGTTCCACTTCGGGTCGAACATCTCCGCGGTGGGCTGCCAGTCCCGACCGCAGTTCGGGCCGTACCGGTCCTCGGTCTGCTCACCGCGGGCCTTGGCCGCGTCGCACTCGGCGATCGAACGCTCCCAGTCCCGGACCGCCTGCCGGAAGTTCGCGTCCGACTCGGCCTGGGCCTCGGCGATCACGGCCGGGGAGAGCTTGTGGCTGGAGAATCCGAAGGCGGTGACGATCCCGGCCAGGCCCAGCACCAGCAGCACCAGCATGACCCGGGTGAGCCGACGTTTGGTCAGCCGACGCAGTTCGGTGACGTACAGGCTCATGCGCCCCACCCTCCCGTGGTGCCGCCGGTGCGACCCGGCTCGCCGACCTTCAAGGACTCGTCGACCTGGCGGTGCTGGCCGGGGACCGGCGCGGTGGCGGTGATCTCCAGGAAGACGCTCTCCAGGTCCACCGAGACCGGGGCCAGCTCACTGACGTACAGGTGCTGTTCGGCCAGCAGCCGGCTGACCGCGGCCGGCTTGTCGACGCCGGCCAGCATCAGGTGGTCGGGGTGCCGGGTGACCGCGATCCCGGCCCGGCCGAGCAGGTCGGCCGCGGCGGCGAGGTCCTCGGCGGCGTCCAGCCGTACCCGTACCCCGCCGTGCGAGTGCTGGGCGAGCACCTGCTCCACCGGGCCGGCGGCGACCCGACGGCCCAGCGAGATGATGGTGACCTCGTCGCAGATGAGCTGGATCTCGCCGAGGATGTGGCTGGAGAGCACCACCGTCATCCCGGATTCGGCGAGGGTGCGCATCAGGGTGCGCATCTCCCGGATGCCGCCCGGGTCGAGGCCGTTGGCCGGCTCGTCCAGGATGAGCAGCTTCGGGTTCTTGAGCAGGGCGGACGCGACGGCGAGCCGCTGCTTCATGCCGAGCGAGTACGTCTTGACCCGCTCACCGGCCCGGTCCCGCAGCCCGACCAGCTCCAGCACCTCGTCGACCCGGACGGCGGGCACGTCGCCGGCCCCGGCCAGCAGGGACAGCGTGTCCCGGGCGGAGAAGTGCGGGAAGAACTGCGGGCTCTCCACGATCGCGCCGACCTGACCGGCGACGGTGGGCAGCGCGGCGGGCACCTCCTGACCGAGTATCGCCATCCGTCCGCCGTCCGGCCGGATCAGCCCGAGCAGGGTGCGCAGCGTGGTGGTCTTCCCCGACCCGTTGGGGCCGAGGAAGCCGTGCACCTGACCGGCCTCCACCCGCATGTCGAAGCCGTCCAGCGCGTTGCGGACCCCACGCCGGCGGCTCTTGTACGTCTTACGTAGACCTTCGATCTCCAGGACAGCCGACAAGCTGCGCCTCCCCCGATGGTGGCTGATGACAGCGGTCACCATACTCGGTATACCCAGGAGGGCAATACCCGGTATGCATCGGCGCGCGATTACTACCGACGGTGCACCGGAGGGTCACTCAGGCGCAGATGACGGCCACTCCGGCGGCACGGAACGCATCGACCAGTCCGGGGGCCGCCCCGGAGTCGGTCACCAGGGTCTCCACCCGCTCCACCGGGCAGATCCGGGCGAACGCGTGACCGCCGAGCTTCGACGAGTCCGCGATGATCACGACCCGCTTGGCCCGTGCCACCATCAGGTTGTTCATGGCCGCCTCCCCCTCGTGATGGGCGGCGGCACCCAACTGGGGATCGAGCGCGTCCACACCCAACAGGGCGACGTCCAGGGTGACCTCACGCAGCAGCGCCCCGCCGAGCGGCCCGACCAGCTCGAACGACTTCGGCCGTACCACACCCCCGGCGACGACCACCTTCATCCGGGAGCGGACCAGCAGCTCGTTGGCGATGTTCAGGGCGTTGGTGACCACGGTGAGCTGGGCACCCTCGGCGTTGGTGTTCAGATCCGGCCGGACAGCCAGCGCCCGGGCCACCTCGGTGCTGGTGGTGCCGCCGTTGAGGCCGACCACGGTGCCCGGGGAGACGAGCGCGGCGGCGGCCGCGCCGATCCGCTGCTTCTCCGCCGAGTGCTTGGCCGTCTTGTACCGCAGCGGCAGGTCGTACGAGACGCCGTTGGCGACCGCGCCACCCCGGGTACGGGTGATCATCTGCTGCTGGGCGAGCTGGTCGAAGTCGCGTCGGATGGTGGCCTGGGAGACGTCCAGCCGGTCGGCGGCCTCCTCGACGCTGACCCGGCCACTGCCGGTGAGCATCTCGAGCAGAGCGTTCCACCTGGCGTACCGGTCCACGAGGGGCCTCCGATGACTCTGCCCGAACGGTGATTGATGGCGTGCACAGTAGTGCGCGAAACTGACGGTGCGCAAAACCCTGCTCTGCGCGATCCGGGGGCAGGTTGCCACACGCACCCCGTTTCGCGCAGAATAACGCGCGAAAGACGGTGGTAATGAGCCGTATTGCGCACCTCCCTCCCCTGTGCGAGGAGTTCCCCATGGCGTACGTCGACGCGGAGATCGCCAGCCAGCCCGACTGCTGGCGGGAGGCGGCCCGGCTGTCCGGCACCGTCGCCACCGTCCTCCCCCGGCCCGGCGAGCGGGTCGCCGTCGTCGGCTGCGGCACCTCGTGGTTCATGGCCACGGCGTACGCCGGGCTGCGCGAGCGGGCCGGCCACGGCGAGACCGACGCCTTCCAGGCCAGCGAGTTCCCCCTCGACCGCCGCTACGACCGGCTGATCGCGGTCACCCGCTCCGGCACCACCACCGAGGTCCTCGACCTGCTCGCCGCGCTGCACGGCCGGACACCCACCACCGTCCTGGTCGGTGACCCCGGCTCGCCCGCCGTCACGTACGCCGACACGGCCGTGCCGATGCCCTTCGCCGACGAGCGCTCGGTGGTGCAGACCCGGTTCGCCACCAGCGCCCTCGCCCTGCTCCGCGCCCACCTCAGCGACAACGTCGAGGCGCTGGCCGCCGACGCCGAGGTGGCCGTGCGGGCCCCGCTGCCGCTCGACCCGGCCCGCGTCGACCAGGCCACCTTCCTCGGTCGCGGCTGGACGGTCGGGCTGGCCCAGGAGGCCGCGCTGAAGTGCCGCGAGGCGGCCACCTTCTGGGCCGAGGCGTACCCGGCGATGGACTACCGGCACGGTCCCATCTCGATCGCCGCGCCCGGCCGGCTGGTCTGGGCGTTCGGGGAGCTGCCCGACGGCCTGCCCGAGGACGTGGCGGCCACCGGGGCGGCGTTCGTGCACAGCCGGCACCACGGAGGCCACACCGTGCTGGGCAGTTGGGCCGCCGGCCGCACCCCGCTCGACCCGATGGCCGACCTGATCCTGGCCCAGCGCTTCGCGGTGGCCCTGGCGACCAGCCGTGGCCTCGACCCGGACGCGCCCCGGCACCTGACCCGTTCCGTGGTGCTGGCATGACCGACGGGCCGGGCGACGGCGAACGTCTCGTCGTCGCGCTGGACGTCGGCGGCACCGGGATGAAGTGCGCCCTGGTCCACCCGGACGGCCGGGTGGCGCACGCCGAACGCCACCCGACCGACGCCGGGCGCGGCCCGGACGCCGTGGTGGAGACCGTCCTGGCGGTCGCCGGGGGCCTGGCCGACCGGGCGCGTGCCGCCGGATCGACCCCGGTGGCCTGTGGCGTCGCCGTGCCCGGGGTGGTCGACGAGGCCGCCGGGGTGGCGGTCTGGTCGGCGAACGTCGGCTTCCGGGACGTACCGCTGCGGGACCTGGTGGCGGCGCGGCTCGGACTGCCGGCGGTGCTCGGCCACGACGTGCGGGTGGGCGGGATCGCCGAGGCCCGGCTCGGCGCCGGCCGGGACGCCCGGCACGTGCTCTTCGTCGCGATCGGCACCGGCATCGCCGCCGCCCACGTGGTCGCCGGCTCGGCCGCCGTCGGCGCGCACGGCGCGGCCGGCGAGATCGGCCACATCCTGGTACGCCCCGACGGGCCACGCTGCGGCTGCGGCCGACCCGGCTGCCTGGAGGCCCTCTCGTCCGCCTCGGCCGTCGCCCGCCGCTACACCGCGCTCGCCGACCCGTCCGGGGTCGACCCGGCGGTGAGCGCCGCCGAGGTGGCCGGTCGGGCGGCGGCCGGTGAGGAGCTGGCCCGTCGGGTGTGGCGGGAGGCGGTCGAGGCGCTGGCCGACGGGCTCGCCACCGGGCAGGCGCTGTTCGACGTGGACACCATGGTGATCGGCGGCGGCCTGGCCCGGGCCGGCGAGCAACTGCTCGGCCCGCTCCGGGCCGCCCTGCACGAACGGATGACCTTCCATCGCCAGCCGCGCCTGGTCGCGGCGGCCATGGGCGACGAGGCCGGTTGCCTCGGTGCGGCCCTGCTCGCCCTCGACAGTCTGGAGAGACGATGACCCAGCGGGTGACCGGCAAGGTGGTGACCCCGACCGGCGTGATCCGGCAGGGGTGCGTGGAACTGGACGGCGAGCGGATCACCGCCGTCGCCGAGTACCCCGCCAAGCGCGACGGGCACTGGATCGTGCCGGGCTTCGTGGACATGCACACCCACGGCGGGGGCGGCCACACCTTCACCACCGGCGACGCCGCCGCCGCCCGGGAGGCCGCCGCGTTCCACCTGCGCCACGGCACCACCACCCTGCTGGCCAGCCTGGTCAGCTCCCCGTTCGACCTGATGCGTACGGCGACCGCCGCGTTCGCGCCGCTGGTCCGCGAGGGCGTGCTGGCCGGTGTCCACTTCGAGGGGCCGTACCTGTCGGCGGCCCGGTGCGGCGCGCAGAACCCGGAGTTCCTCCGCGACCCGTCCACCGACGAACTGGGCCGGCTCGTCGCCGACGGCGGCGGGACGGTACGCATGGTCACCCTGGCCCCCGAGCGCCCGGGCGCGCTGGACGCCATCAAGCTGCTCACCTCGCACGGGGTGGTGGTCGCCGTCGGCCACACCGACGCCACCTGGGAGCAGACCCGGGCCGCCGTCTCGGCGGGAGCGAGCGTCGGCACCCACCTGTTCAACGGGATGCGCCCGCTGCACCACCGCGAGCCCGGCCCGGTGGTGGCCCTGCTGGAGGCCCCGAACGTGGTCTGTGAGCTGGTCGCCGACGGGGTGCACCTGCACGACGGGATGCTCACCTTCGTCACCGCCGTGGCCGGTCCGGAACGGGTCGCGCTGGTCACCGACGCGATGGCCGCCGCCGGCATGCCCGACGGTGACTACGAGCTGGGCGGTCAGCCGGTCACCGTGGCCGACGGGGTGGCCCGGTTGGCCGGGAACGGGGCGATCGCCGGCAGCACCCTCACCATGGACGCGGCGCTGCGGCACGCCGTCACCGCCGGCGTCCCGATCACCGACGCGGTACGGATGGTCGCCACCACCCCGGCCCGGGCCATCGGCCTCGGCGACCGGGTCGGGGCGCTCCAGACCGGCCGCCGCGCCGACCTGGTGGTGCTCGACGACGAGCTGACCGTGGTCCGGGTCATGCGCGCCGGCACCTGGCTCGACTGACACCCGTCCCGGCTGACCCGTCCCGCCCGGCCCGGAGTTCCGCCCACCGGCCGGGAGTCCCCGCCCGGCCGGTGGGGACGGGTCAGCCGGTGGGGACGGGTCAGCCGGTGGGGACGGGTCAGCCGGTGGGGACGGGTCAGCCGGTGGGGACCTCGACGCCCAGCACCGCCTGCTCGTCGGGGCGGTGCACCAGCACCTCGGACAGGTAGGACTGCACCGCCGGCCCCATCCCCACGTCCCGGCGGGCACGCTCGGAGAGCAGCCACTTGTGCTCGATGATCTGCGCGAAGATCTCCTGCGGTTCCAGCTTGTGCCGCAGGTGGGCGGGGACCGCCCGGACGACCGGCTCGAAGACCTCGGTCAGCCAGCGGTGGGCCGCCTGCTGCTCGTCGGTCAGGTCGCTCTCCACCCGGTAGGCGTCCAGGTCGTTGAGGAGCCGGCGGGCCTGGTTCTCCTCGGCGTCCAGGCCGGTGAGCCGGATCAGCCGCCGGGTGTGGTAGCCGGCGTCGACGACCTTGGGACGCACCAGGTAACGCCCGTCGTCGACCGTCGACAGGGCCACCTCGGCCACGTCGAAGCCCAGCTCGTTGAGGCGACGGATCCGGCCCTCGATGTCGTGCCGGGCCTCCCGCTCGACCTGCTGCTCGTAGGTGATCTCGTGCCAGAGCCGTTCGTAGCGCTGCACGACCTCCTCGCAGACCACCTCCGGGTCGATCGACTCGTGCAGCAGCCCGGCCGCCTGGAGGTCCAGCGCCTCGCCGAAGATGTTGACCCGGGCGATCTCCAGGTCCTCCCCGCGCTGCCCGTTGGACAGCGAACGGTGCAGCGCGCCGGTCTCGGCGTCGACCAGGTAGGCGGCGAACGCCCCGGCGTCCCGCCGGAACAGCGTGTTGGACAGCGAGCAGTCGCCCCAGAAGAAGCCGGTCAGGTGCATCCGGACCAGCAGCACGGCGAGGGCGTCGAGCAGCCGGCCCATCGTCTCCGGACGCAGCGTGCGGGAGAACAGCGCCCGGTAGGGCAGCGAGAACTGGAGGTGCCGGGTGATCAGTACCGGGTCCAGCGGGGTGCCGTCGTCGGCCTGCCGGTCGGCCACGATCGCGATCGCCTCCACCGACGGGAAGTCGATCCGTTCCAGCGCCCGCAGCAGGTCGTACTCGCGTTCGGCGACCCGTTCCCCGGTCTCCTTGACGGCGTACACGTAGTCACCGAGGCGGACGAACCGGACGATGTGCCGGGAGATGCCCTGCGGCAACGCCACCAGGTGCCGGGCAGGCCACTGCTCCAGCGGGGTCGACCAGGGAAGGTCGAGCAGCGCCGGGTCGACGAGGGCAGAGGTGATCCGCACGGGGACAAGTGTGCCGGCTGCTCCCCCGCGTGCGCCCCCCTTCGTGGTTCGACACACATCGACCGGGGCCGCGCCACCACCCGCCCGGGGGCCGCGCCACCGGCCCCCGCCGGCCACGCCACCGACGCCTGCGGGCCACGCCAGGGCCGGCCGCGCCCCTCGCCACCACGGCCCCCATGGTCGGCCGGGGTAGCGTGATCGCGTGCGACAGACCACCACGACGGTACGCCGCCGGGTACGGCTCAGGCCGGTCCACCCGGCCGGCTGGTGGTACGACCTGCTGCTGCTCACCGCCCTGGTCGGCCTGACCGTGGCCCTCGCCACCGGCCACCTGTTCGGCGTCGACCGGGCGGTCGTCGACTGGGCGGACGCGCACCGGCCGACCGCGGCGTACTGGATCGCCCGGGTGCTCAACCTGCTCGGCCAGGGCAGCCCGCTGACCCTGTTGGCCGCCGCCCTGGGGGTGCTGCTGGCCGTCCGGCTCCGCTCGGTGCGTCCGCTGCTGCCCCCGGTGGTCGCCTTCGGGCTCACCCTGCTGACCATCGGCCCGCTCAAGGTGTGGACGGCCCGCCCGGCCCCCACCGCCAGCGTCAAGGAGCCGTTCCTGCCGCCGGAGCGGACCCTGCCGCTGTTCCAGCACGACCTGCCGGTCGGCTACGCCCAGTCGTACCCGTCGGGGCACGTGGCCAACGCGATCGTCTGGTACGGGGTGCTCGCCCTGCTGCTCGCCCCGCTGCTGCGCACCGTCGGCCGACGGATGCCCCGGCCGCTGGTCACCGCCGTCCGGGTGGTGCCGCCGCTGGTGGTCCTCGGCACCACCACCTACCTGGGCTGGCACTGGTTGACCGACTCGGTGGCCGGGCTGCTGCTGGGCCTGCTGCTGGACCGGCTGCTGCGCCGCGTCCCCTGGGACGACCTGCCGTTGCCGGCCCGGCTGCACGGCCGGGACCGCCCGTTCACCTCCGACGCCTAGCCGGGCCGCGCCCACCCTGCCCTGGGCCGGCTGTCCGCTTTCCGCCTTCCTGGCGACGGAAGGCTGCCTGACGGGGGACGAGAAATCGTCGAGCCTGTGTCCAGCGGAGCCCGTCCGGCAGTCAGAGGGGATGCCCATGTTCCTGCGCATCAGGGTTGTCGCGACGGCGGTGGCCGTCGCCGTGCTCGGCGCTCCCGCCATGCCCGCAGCGCCCGCGTCGGCTTCCGTCAGCCAGGGGTACATCGCGGGTGCGGGGGCCTGGACGGACGACTGGGCAGACGAGGGCCCCGTCTCCGCCTCGACCCGCCCGCACAGCAACGTCGTCGCCATGTGGCAGATGATCCTGTGGGCCGACGGCTATCTCGACCGCTCCGGAATCGACTGTCGGTTCGGACCGGTCACGACCGCCGCCACGACGAGGTGGCAGAGTGACCGGGGCCTACGCGGCGACGGTGTCGTCGGCTCCGCCACCCTGACCAAGGCGGCGACCCGCCTCAGCGTGTACGAGTCGTGGTTCTCCTACGACGGTGCCGGCACCAACCTCATCTATTTCGGTCGCCGCGCCGACGGCAGGTGGGACATGAGCCTCGGCCCCGACCTGGAGTGGCAACTCCTCTCGTACACCTACGCGAACTTCAGCATCTGCTCCTGACGCCGCCGCGGCCGCCCGTGTCCTGGCCGGTTTCGGCGTGCCCGCCCTCGGCACGCGCTGGTACGCCCCGCGTCGCCGCCGGTCAGTCCTGCGGGTCACGTGAGGCCGGGACGCCGGTGGACGCCGGTGGGGCGGCCGGCGGCGGGGGCGGGGTGGTCTCGCGGAGCAGGGCGCTCAGCCCGGCCCGGCGGGCCACCACGGTCAGCCGGTCCCCCGCGCTGATCACCATCCGGGGGTCGGCCGTCCAGTCGGTCTTCTGACCGGCCCGCGAGTGGGCCAGCAGGCGCACCTCGCCGGGCCGGGCCACCGCGGCGAGCGGACGCCCGTCCAGTGCGGCACCGGCCACCACCGGCACCTCGACCACCAGCAGGGCGTGCCGGTCGACCGGGATGGTGGCGATCACCGCCCGGTCCAGCAGGGCGGCGGCGAACGACGGTGCGGCCAGGTAGGACACGCTGCGCGAGATGCCGATGCCGAACGCCCGCTGGATCCGCTCGGCGAAGTCACCGTCGAACAGCCGCAGCACCACCCGCAGCTCCGGGTTGAGCGCCCGACCGTTCAACGCGGCCCGCAGGTTCACCCCGTCGTCGGTGGAGACCACCACCAGCGCCTGGCAGTGCTCCACCGAGGCCGAACGCAGCGTCTCCTCGCGGGCCGCGTCCCCGACGATCAGGGGCACGTCCAGCCGCCGGGCCAGCGCCGCGCCGCGGGCCTCCGCCGTCCGGTCGATCGCCACCACCTCGACGCCGAAGTCGCGCAGTTGGGCCATCACCCGGGTGCCGATGTTGCCCAGCCCGACGACCACCACGTGCCCGCTGCGTTCCGGCTGGATCCGGCCGGCGTGCAGGGCCAGCCGGGCGTTGACGATGCCGTCCACCACCACGGCGGTGATCAGCGGGATCAGCGCCAGCCCGGCCAGGTTGAGCACCACCTGCATGATCTGGGCGGCGGCCGGTTTGGCGACGTCCGGATCCTGACCGCTCAGCGTGGTCACCAGGGTCAGGTAGAGCGCCTCCGTCCAGCTCACCTCGACCGCGCGGGCGTTCAGCCAGCCGAGCAGCGCGATCACCGCGAGCAGGGTGAGCACCGCGATACCGATCTTGCGGGTGGCGAAGCTGCGGACCGTCCGGAGCAGCACCGCCAGCGGCTGCCGACGACGCCGGGCACGGACCAGCCGACGGGCCGCCAGCTCGGTGCCGGCCGGCTGGCCGGTCGCCTCGGCGAGCACCACGTCGGCGGCGGACTCGTCGGCGGGCAGCACCCGGACCAGCTCCGGGTCGGTGGTGACGGCCAGCCCGCAGACCACGTCGGCGGGGCGGACGTCGTCGCGGCGGGCCACGTAGAGGGTACGACCTCCGTGCCGGAAGTGGGTCGGGGCGACCTCGCCCAGGGCGGCGGCGACGAACGCCGGGGCGGCCATCGAGGCGTCGGAGAGCACCGCCGAGTCGGGGAAGAGCTGCCGCAGGCCGTTGGCGAGACTGGTGTTGAACATCCGGACCACCAGGCGCAGCTGCGGTTCGACCTCCTGCGCGCAGAGCGCGGCGTGCATGTTGCCCACGTCGTCCTGGTGCAGCAGGGCCAGCCCGTCCGCCCCGGCCAGCCCGGCCCGGCGGAAGGTGGCCTCGTCGAGCCGGTCGGCCCGGACCACCTGCACCCCGTCGACGTCCCGGCCGTCGGGGCCGTCGGAGCGGCGACGCTCCGGCACGACCAGGGTGATCCGGACCCGGCCGTGGGCCAGCTCGGTGCCGAGCAACGCCCGGACCACCCAGTACGTCAACGGGTCGTCGCCACACACCACGTAGTGCGGACGGGGGTCGCCGTTCATCCGCAGCCGCCAGCCGGTCGCGCGCCGGGCCCGGTCCCGCAGGGGTTCGGCCATGCCCGGATGGTAGTCAGCCGGTCGCCACCGGCGCAGCCCTGGTCACCGCGCCGCGACGGCGTCGGGGTGGTGCGGGTGACCGCGCCGGGGGGTGCGGGCGGTCGGTCCGGCATGGTGCGCGTGCCGGCGGGTAGAGCGGTGGGCGTGCAGACGTTCCTGCCGTACCCGGACTTCCTGGCCAGCGCCCGGGTCCTCGACCAGCGGCGGCTGGGCAAACAGCGGGTGGAGGCGCTCCAGGTGCTGCGCGGGCTGACCCGGCCGGGCTACGGCTGGCGGCACCACCCGGCGGTGAAGATGTGGGCCGGCTACGAGGAGGCGTTGACCCGGTACGGGCTGGACGTGTGCGCGGTCTGGTCGGCGTCGGGCCGGGCGGACACCTGCGCGTCGACCCTGGTCACCGACCTGACCGCCGCCCGGGGCACGGGCCGGGTACGCACCCAGGCCGAGCTGGCCGCCGCCGGTGAGCTACCGCCCTGGTTGGGCCGGGACGACCTGCACCGCAGCCACCGGTCGGCGCTGCTGCGCAAGGACCCGGAGCACTACCGTCCACGGTTCGGTGACGTGCCGTCCGACCTGGAGTACGTCTGGCCACCGTCCGACCGTCCACCACTGGCCGCGGGACACCCCACCGGTGGCGACGCGGCTTCCTGACCGGGCCGGACTCCGCCTCGTCGGGCAGACTGAAGGCCCCTCGGGTCGGAAGGTGCACATGGCGCTGTCGCAGAAGCTGGGTCGGCTCATCGGCGTACGCGAGCACGAGGTGGACCCGGGCGGTGGTGGCGCCCCCCGGGTGACCCGGCCGACCACGGCCGTGGTGGTGGGCGGCGGGATCGCCGGCATGTCGGCGGCGGTGGTGCTCGCCGAACGCGGGGTGGACGTCACCGTGCTGGAGGCCGCGCCGACGCTGGGCGGCCGGCTCGGCGCGTGGCCGGAGGCGCTGGCCGACGGCAGCCAGGTCAACGAGCACGGCTTCCACGCGTTCTTCCGGCAGTACTACAACTGGCGGTCGATCCTGCGGCGGGTCGACCCGACGCTCGGTTTCCTCAAGCCGATCCCCGGCTATCCGATCCTGTCCGCGCAGTGGCCCACCGAGGAGTTCGGCAGGCTGCCCCCGGCCCCGCCGGCCAACCTGCTCGCGCTCCTGCTGCGCAGCCCCAGCCTGCGCCTGACCGACCTGCGCACGATGGACCGGGACGCCGCGCTGCCGCTGCTCAGCTACGACCCGGTGCGCACCTACGCCGAGTTCGACGACACCACCGCCGACGCGCTGCTCGCCTCGCTGAAGCTGCCGGACCGGGCGCGGGCGATGCTGTTCGAGGTCTTCTCACACTCGTTCTTCAACCACGAGACCGAGATGTCGGCCGCCGAGATGATCGCCCAGTTCCACTTCTACCTGCTGGGCAACCCGGAGGGGTTGGCGTTCGACTGCCCCGACGAGGACTACGCCACGGCGATCTGGCAGCCGCTGACCCGACACGTGGAGCAGCACGGCGGCCGGGTGCGCACCGGGGCCGCCGTCACCCGGCTGGACCGGGAGCCGGACGGCTGGCGGGTGACCACCGCCGACGGCACGGTCCACCCCGCCGGACAGGTGGTGCTGGCCGTCGACCCGCCCGCGCTGGCCGCGCTGGTCGCCGCCTCCCCCGGCCTGGTCACGGCGGCACCGGAGCTGGTGGCACGGATGCCCGCGTTCGGTCGACCCGGTCCGCCGTACGCGGTGGCACGGTACTGGCTCGACGGGGACGTCCGGGCCGACCGGGCGGTGTTCAGCGGGGTGTCCCGCCAGCCCACCCTGGACTCGGTGACCCTCTACCACCGGCTGGAGAACGAGTCCCGCCGCTGGGCGCAGCGCACCGGCGGCGCGGTGGTGGAGCTGCACGCGTACGCCTGCGACGAGGGGGTGCCGGCCGGGGAGCTGGCCGAACGGATGCGCACCGAGCTGGTCGCGCTCTGGCCGGAGGTCGCCGGGCTGGAGGTCCGTGAGCTGCGCGCCCGGGTCGAGGCGCAGGCCCCGGCGTTCACCCCGGGCAGCCACGCCGGCCGTCCCGGGGTACGCACCGACGCCGACGGCCTCTTCCTGGCCGGGGACGGCATCGGCACCGACTTCCCCAGCGCGTTGATGGAACGGTCGGCGGCGACCGGGATCATCGCCGCCAACCACATCCTGAGCGCCGCGGGGGCGGCCACCGAGCCGGTCCGTTCCATCCGTCCCCGGGGACTGCTCGCCGGGAAGTGAGCGGCCTGCCCGCCCCACCCGGCCAGTCGGGTCGGGCGGGCCGGGTGGGTCGGCCGGGCTGTCGAGCCGGGCGGCCTGTCGAGCCGGGCGGCCTGTCGGGCCGGGCGGGTCTCGGGCCGGGCGGCCTGTCCGGCCGGGCGGGTCTCGGGCGGGTCGGCCGGTCAGCGCGGGGTGCCGTGGTAGGCGTCCCGCATGAGCTGTTGCATGTCGTCCAGCATCGGCATCCGGGGGTTCGCCGGGGCGCACTGGTCCTCGTAGGCGTTGAGGGCCTGCTGCGGCAGCGCCGCCTCGAACGCCGCCCGGTCGACGCCGATCGCGGCGAACGACGGTTCGATGCCGACCGCGTCACGCAACCGTTCCACCGCGTCGGCCAGCGACGCCACCCCTTCGGCCGGGGTGCCCGCCGGCAGGCCGAGCTGGGCGGCGATCTCGGCGAACCGTTCCGGTGCCCGGTAGCTCTCGTACCGCGGCCAGCCGGACAGCTTCGCCGGGACGGTGCCGTTGTAGCGGATCACGTGCGGCAGCAGCACCGCGTTGGTCCGGCCGTGGGCGATGTGGAACGTCGCGCCGAGGGTGTGCGACATGGCGTGCACGATGCCGAGGAAGGCGCTGCCGAACGCCATCCCGGCGATGGTGCCCGCGTTGTGCATCCGTTCCCGCGCCTCGGGGTCGGCGTCGACCACCGCCCGTTCCAGGTTGCCGAAGATCAGCCGGATGGCGTGCAGGGCCAGCCCGTCGGTGAAGTCGTTCGCGTACACCGACACGTACGCCTCGATGGCGTGGGTGAGCGCGTCGAAGCCGCTGTCGGCGGCGATGGTGGCCGGCATGCTGGCGGTCAGCACCGGGTCGACGATCGCCACGGTCGGGGTGAGCGCGTAGTCGGCCAGTGGGTACTTCTTGCCGGTCCGGTGGTCGGTGATCACCGCGAACGGGGTCACCTCCGCGCCCGTGCCCGACGTGGTCGGTACGCAGACCAGCCGGGCCAGCGCGCCGAGGGTGGGGAAGGTGAAGGCGCGCTTGCGGATGTCGAAGAACTTCTCCCGCATGTCGTCGAAGACCACGTCCGGGTGCTCGTAGCGCAGCCACATCACCTTGGCGGCGTCCATCGCCGAGCCGCCGCCGAGGGCGACGATGGTGTCGGGTCGGAAGGCCCGCATCAGCGCCGCCCCCCGGTCGACGGTCTCGACGCTCGGCTCGGGTTCCACGTCGTCGATGATCTGGAGGGCGATCCGCTCGGTGCGGCGTTGCAGCACCCGGTTGATCCGGTCGACGAAGCCGAGCCGGGTCATGGTGGCGTCGGTGACCACGGTGACCCGGTGCACGTCGGGCATCTCGGCCAGGTAGCGGATCGCGTTGGCCTCGAAGAAGATCTTCGACGGGACCTTGAACCACTGCATGTTGTTGTTCCGCCGGCCGATCCGCTTGATGTTGAGCAGGTTCACCGCCGAGACGTTGTCCGACACCGAGGTACGGCCGTAGCTGCCGCAGCCCAGCGTCAGCGACGGCAGGAACGCGTTGTACATGTCGCCGATGCCGCCCTGCGAGGCCGGCGAGTTCCAGATGATCCGGACGGCCTTGACCCGGCGGCCGAACTCCTCCACCAGGTCCTCGTCGGCGGTGTGGATGACCGCGCTGTGCCCGAGCCCGTGGAACTCGACCATCTGCTCGGCGTACCGCAGGCCCTGCTCGCGGCTGTCGGCGCGCAGCACGGCCAGCACCGGACAGAGCTTCTCCCGGGTCAGCGGCTCGTCGGGGCCGACCCGGTCGACGCCGACCAGGATGATCGAGGTGTCCGGGGCGACGGCGATGCCGGCGGCGTCGGCGATCCAGGCGGCGGTCCGACCCACCACGTCCGGGTTGAGCTTGCCGGCGGGGAACAGCAGCGCCTCCAGCTTCGCCTTCTCGGCCGGGGTGGCCAGGTGGGCGTGCAGGGTGCGGAACTCCGCGAGGGCGGCGTCGTGGATCGCCGCGTCGAGGATGACGGCCTGCTCGGAGGCGCAGATCATGCCGTTGTCGAACGACTTGGACAGCACGACGTCGTTGACCGCGCGCTTGAGCTTGGCGGTCGCCTCGATCCAGGCCGGCACGTTGCCCGCGCCCACGCCGAGCGCCGGCTTGCCCGCCGAGTACGCCGCCCGAACCATGGCGTTGCCGCCGGTGGCGAGGATGGTCGACACCCCCGGGTGGTGCATCAGCGCGGTGGTCGCCTCGACCGACGGCTCCTCGATCCACTGGACGCAGTGCTCCGGCGCTCCGGCGGCGACGGCCGCGTCGCGTACCGTGCGGGCGGCCTCGACGCTGCACCGCTGCGCCGCCGGGTGGAAGGCGAAGATGATCGGGTTGCGGGTCTTGAGCGCCAGCAGCGCCTTGAAGATGGTGGTCGAGGTGGGGTTGGTGACCGGGGTGATCCCGGCGACCACGCCCACCGGGTCGGCGATCTCGACGATGCCGCTGATCTCGTCCCGGGCGATCACCCCGACGGTACGGGTCTTCGCCATGCTGTGCGTGACGTGCTCACAGGCGAAGATGTTCTTCACCGCCTTGTCCTCGAACACCCCCCGACCGGTCTCGGCGACCGCGAGCCGGGCGAGGGCGGCGTGCCGGTCCAGCGCGGCCACCGACGCCTTCCGGACGATGTGGTCGATCTGCTCCTGGTCGTACCGGTCGTAGTCGGCCAGGGCCTTGAGGCCGTCGGCGACCAGGGCGTCGATCGTGGTGGCGAGGGCGGTCGACATGCTTTCACCTCGGCGGTTGGCGGCGTCTCGGACACCCTCAGCATCCATCGACGGTCGTCGCGGCGGTGGGGCGCAAGGACCCGTCCGACGGTGGCCAAAGGTCCCGTCGTCACGCCGTCCGGGGTGCCTCCGGTCGGCCGAAAGTCCCGATGTCGCGCGGCGGCCGGGCCGGGTCGCCTACCCGACACCGCGTCCCACCGCCCCCGGCCACCATGATGCGCATGACGGGACCGCGAAAGGCCTACACGTTGCTCGCCGTGGCCGCCATCGGGGTGGCGGTGCTGGCCTGGCGGCTCGGGGTCGACAAGGCCAACGCCCTGGTGGGCCTGGCCGGCGTCTTCGCCGCGAGCGCGCTCGGGCTGCTGTCCCTGTTCAGCGCGATCGACCCACGGCTGTCCCGGGCGGCGACGGACGCCGCCCTGCCGCCGGGGGCGACCCCGGCCGCACCCGACGCACCACCCGCAGCCGCCGGCACCGGGGCGACCCCCGGGCCGCGCCGCCACTGGCGACGCTGGTGGCTGCCGGCCGGCATCGCGGTCCTGCTGCTGGTGATCGTCGGTACGGTGACCGTGCTCTCCTGGCCCACGGACCGCACGCCGGACGCGCGGGGCTCCTCCCCCACCACCTCCGTCGACGCCGCGTCGGCCGACCCCGGCGGCACGTCGACCCCGGCCGGATCGACACCCACCACCGAACCGTCCGGCGCGACGCCCACCACTCCTCCGGCGACCCCGGCCCCCGGTCCGGACGGGCCGACGACCGGCCCCGTGCCCACCCCCACGGCCGGACCGACGCCGACCAGGGGGCCGGTCGGGCCGGACTGGGTGCCGCCGGCGGGCGCACCGCACTGGACCCTGCACGCCGACGACGCGGTCTACTTCCTGCCGAAGCCCCGGCTGGCCAGGGGCACCGGCGCGGGCACCCTGATCTTCCAGGCGCAGCACCACCAGCTCGCCCTCTACGACTGGACCGACGACCCGACCGATCTCAGCTACGAGGGCTGCCGGAACCCGAAGGCGCAGCGGTATCCGAGCATCGACCTCGAACAGCTCGAACCCACCCCGGTCACCTACTGCCAGCCCGACCCGGGCGACCCGACGGTGGTCAACTACGTCCGGATCGACCACAACCGCTACCAGGCGACGCCGGCCTCGGTCGACGTCACCGTCTGGTCGGTCCGCCGGTAACCCGGCGCGATCCACCCGGCACCACCGCCAGAGCCGCAGCCCAGCAGCCCACCCGCGCCAGAGCGGCAGCCCAGCAGCACCTGCGCCGGAGCGGCAGTTCCGGCCCACCTGCGCCAGAGCGGCAGTTCGCGGCCCCCACCCCGCCCCTGCCCCCGCCCCGGTCCTGCCCCGGTCCTGCCTCCGCCGGCGCCCCGGCCCCCGCCCCCGGCCCCGGCTCCCGGCCCCGGCCCCGACCCCGGGTAGATCTTGGAAGATTTCGGCCCCCAGGGGGGCCATTTGCCACCAAGATCGCCAAGGGGAGCGGGAGGGCGGCGAGGGCGGGAACCGGCGGGAGGGTGGAGCGGGGCAGGAGGAATGTGAGGCAGCCGAAATGTGGGGTGGGGTCGGTGGGGGGTGGTTATTGAGGGGCGGACGGGGACCAGGGGAAGGCGGGGGGACGGCGTTCGTGGTGGGCCGCGACGCCCTCGCGGGCCTCACCGCTGTCCCGCGCCTTGCGGTGCCACCAGGCGATCCGGGCGGGGCCGGCCCGGTCGTCGACGATCTCCTTGGCGGCGGCGACGGTGAGCTGGGAGCGGGCCGCGATGGCGGCGGTCAGCGCGGCGACCCGGCCGGTCAGGTCCTCGGCCACCTCGTCGGCCAGGCCGACCCGCAGCGCCCGGTCGGCGTCGATCAACTCGGCGGTGAAGAGCAGGAACTTGGCCGTGGACGGGCCGACGAGACGGACCAACCGCCGGGTGGAGGGTGCCGGGTAGACCAGGCCGAGGCGGGCCGGCGGCACCCCGAACCGGGCGTTCGGCGCGACGATCCGCAGGTCGCAGGCGACCGCGAGCAGGCAACCACCGCCGACGCTGGGTCCGTCGACCGCCGCGACGGTGGGCTTGGCGAAGGCGGCCAGCCGTTCCTCGGCGGCGACCGCGACGCTCGCGTCACCGGCTTCCAGCAACTCGTCCAGGTCACCGAGGTCGGCACCGGCGCAGAACGCCCCGTCGGCACCGGTCAGCACCAGGGCACGGACGGCTGGATCGGCCTCCAGTCCGTCCAGCAGCACCGGCAACCGTCGCCACATGGCCGGGGTCATCGCGTTGCGCCGGGCCGGGTTCCGGATCGTCACCGTCGCCACCGCGCCGGTCACCTCGACGGTCAACTCCGCGTCCGACACCGCCACCACCCCTCTCGTCGCGCCGCCACCGGCACGTGCCCGCGTCGGTGCGGCGACCATAACGGCGCGGCCCGGCGACCACCCACGAGGGGTGGCCGCCGGGCCGCCGACGCAGGGGTCAGGTCAGGAGACGTCGAGCGCGGTGTCGTCGACCACGAAGGACGTCCGCAGCGAGGCGTCCTCGGTGCCGGTGAACTTCAGGGTCACGCTCTGGCCGGCGTACGCGGCCAGCGAGAAGGAGCGCTGGGTGTACCCGGTGGCCTTGTTCAGGTTCGAGTAGGTCGCCAGGGTCGCCAGCACGGTGCCGGAGGAGTTGAGCACCTGCACGGTGAGCTTGTCGTACGCGGTCGTGGTGCTGACCTCCCGCGTGTCGATGTGCAGCCAGAAGCTGAAGTTGTACGTCGAGCAGCCGGCCGGCAGGCTCACCGTCTGGGAGAGCGTCTCGGTCAGGGTGCCACCGGTGCCGCCCAGCCAGGCGTTCCAGGTGCCACCGTGGGTGGGCTGGCTGGCGCCGTTCTGCCCGATGACGCCCGTGCTGGCCGCCCAGACCGTGTTGCCGGACTCGAAGCCGGGGTTGCCCAGCTTCTGGCCGGCGGTGCAGGTGCCACCTACGCTGCTCACGACCAGCGTGTAGCTGGCCGAGTGGGCCACCGCACCGGTGCCGGTGACCGTCACCGGGTAGCTGCCGGCCGGGGTGCTGGCCGAGGTGGCGATGGTCAGGGTCGACGACGCGCCCGAGGTCACCGAGGCCGGGCTGAACGTCGCGGTCGCGCCGGTCGGCAGGCCGGACGCGGAGAACGTCACGGTCTGCGCGGTGCCGCTGGTGGTCGCGGTGGCGACGGTGGTGGCGACCGAACCGCCCGCGGTCACCGAACCGGAGGTCGGGGAGAGCGAGACGGAGAAGTCGTTACCGGTCGAGGAGCAGGGGGCGTCGCTGCCGGCCACGTTGACCGCGGTCCACGCCGCCTGGACGGCCTTGTACTCGGTGGAGCAGCTGCCGTACAGGTCGGTCGCCGCCTTGAGGCTGTACGCCCGGGCGGTGTTGGCCGGGGTGCTGGTGTTGACGTACGACGTGTTGGAGGTGAAGTACACGTCCAGGGCGCGGAACCAGATCTTCTCGGCCTTCTCCCGGCCGATACCGGTGACCGCCGGGGCGGAGCCGCAGACCGGCGAGGTGCCGTACGACGTGGCGCCGGTGCCCTCGGCGAGGTTGAAGAAGAAGTGGTTGCCGACACCGGAGGAGTAGTGCACGTCCTTGTTCTTGGTGCTGGTGCTCCAGCACGAGTCGGACGAGCCGTCCAGCGACGGGTTGTACATGTAGCGCAGCGGGGTGCCGTTGCCGTTGATGTTGATCTTCTCGCCGACCTGGTAGTCGCCCGGGTCGCTCGGCGCGGCGGCGTAGAACTCGACCATGTTGCCGAAGATGTCGCTGGTGGCCTCGTTGAGGCCGCCCGACTCGCCGGAGTAGACCAGGCCGGAGACGGCCTCGGTGACACCGTGGCTCATCTCGTGGCCGGCCACGTCGAGGGAGACCAACGGCCGGGAGTTGCTGGCGCCGTCGCCGTAGGTCATCTGGGCGCCGTCCCAGAAGGCGTTGATGTAGTTGCGGCCGTAGTGGACCCGGCTCGGCACGCCCGCGCCGTTGCCGAAGATGCCGTTGCGGCCGTGCACGTTCTTGAAGTAGTCGAACGTCTTGGCCGCGCCGAAGTGGGCGTCGACGCCGGCGGACTGCCGGTTGGCGTTGGTGCCGTCGCCCCAGGCGTTGTCGGCGTCGGTGAACGTGGTGCAGGTGCTGGTGCCGTTGTTCATGTCGCAGGTACGGCCGTTGCCGTGCGACGGGTCGATCATCTGGTAGGTGCTGCCGGAGAGCGTGGTGTCGATGCTGACCGAGCCGGTGTAGATGCCCTGGCCGCTGCCGACCACCGACTCGATCTCGTCGTGCGCGCCGATGACGCGGCCGGTGGCGGCGTCGGTGATCACGTGCAGCTTCGACGGGGTCTGCTGGTCGGGCTTCCAACCGGACAGCACGGTCTCCCAGGCGAGCCGCCCCTTGCCGGAGGTGGCGTCGACGAAGAGTTCCGGCGTACCCACCTCGGTGATCTTGCCGGAGAACGCCTTGCGGGCCGTCGCGGCGGCCGCCGCCGGGCTGATCTTGGCGGTGGTGCCGAGGGTCAGCGGGGCGGCCAGGCCGACGGAGGTGCCGGCGAGGGTGCCGTTGGGCGCGGTGTGGATGACGAAGTCACCGCCGTACACCCGCAGCCCCTGGTAGGTACGGGTGTAGCGGGTGTGCGCCGCACCGTTGGCGTCGACCTTGGTACGGACGGCCTGGTAGGCCTCTCCGCTGGCGCCCTGCACGGCACCGGGGTTGCTCCGCAGCAGGCTCTCGGCACGGGCGGCAGGGGCGGTGTCGGGGGCAGGGGCGGCCGGAGCCGCCTGCGCTGCGGTGGTGACGCAGGTCAGCAATCCGCTGGTGAGCAGAGCTGCGCTGACGGCGGCGAGGGGTCTTTTCACGTGCCCTCCTGGCAAGGGAAAGATGTGACGGGGGTGGTCACGCATGTAGATATAGCGATACATCGAAGAAAAGAGAAGGGGTGGAGCGGTTCCATGACACGACACTGCCCGAACGGGGGATGGGTGCTACTGAGGGAACCGAACGGCGTCGATACGCGTCCCAGAGGGATGAGAGCCCTGAACCCGATCTTCGTCACGATCGTCGTCGCCGTCGGTCTGCTGACCGGCTGCTCAGCCGAAGACCCGGGCTCACCTGCGCCTGGACCGGCCGCGACCACCGGCACAGCCGGCACCGGCACCCCCACCCCGGGCGGCGGCACCGCCCCCACCGCCGGTGGCCCGACCGCGGACGGCACCACCCCCACCGCCGCGGCACCCGCCCCCGCCGCCGCGACGGTCACCCTGACCCGTTCCGGGGGTTTCGCCGGCACCCGCGACACGGTGACCGTCGGACCCGACGGTCACTGGACCACGACCGACCGGGCCGGCACGACGCGCAGCGGCCGGCTGGAGCCGACGCAACTCGACCGGCTCCGGACCCTCGCCGGCCCGGCCACCCGGGAGGGCGACAGCCCGCCCGACGCCCGGTGCGCCGACACCTTCGCCTACCGGCTCACCATCGGCGCCCACAGCGTCGACTGGACCGACTGCCCGGGCGGCCCGCCGCCGCCGGCCGCCGCGCGCGACCTGGCCACCCTCCTGCTGAGGGCCACCACGACCGGCTGAGAGCGACGACAGCCGGCGGGCAGCCGGCCACCGGCCGAGAGCAGGCAGCCGGCCGACGGGACCGACAGAGAGCGGGCGGCCGGCGACGGGCAGGGCCACGACCGGCGGAGAGCGGCGGCGGCCGGCGGTGGACCTCGGGGCGACGGCGATCGGATAACCTACCCGCTCCGATTCCCGCGAGGAGCGTCGTGCCGAACAGTCGATCCGCCGGTCCGCACCGCCCGGTCAGCCTGGCCGGTGTGCTGTCGGCGATGGTCGCCACCGTCCTGGCCACCGGCTGCGCGGCGATCGACGACGAACGGCCGGCGGCCCCCGTCCCGTCCCCGCCGGCCCGTACGCTGCGGACCCCGGACACCCTGCTGACGCTCCCCCGCTCGGGTGCCCGCCTGCCGGCCGGGCTGCCCCGGTTCCGGCTCAACGAGCTGACCCGGGAGGCCACCCCCGCCACCAGCACCGTCGAGGCGACGTACGGGCACAGCCGCCCCACGGTCGAGACGATCATTGTGAGCGCCGTCTCGGGCACGGTCGCCGATCCGCAGGCCACCCTGGACCGGCTACTCAAGCCGTACCGGATCCCCAAGCCGAGGACGGTGGAGTTCGGCCGGTTCGGCGGCGAGGCCCGGTGCGGGCGGGGACGCACCGCGGACGAGGGTCACCTCACCGCCTGCGCCTGGGCCGACCCGGAGGTAGCCGGCGTGGTGGTCTTCCTCACCGCGACCAGACAACCCGACCGCAAGGAGGACTTCCTCACCATCCGGGACGAGCTGGAACGGCCCGCCGGCTGACCGCCGTGTCCCGCATCCTCACCCGACCAGACGGAAGCGCTCGGTGACGGCGAGCGTGTCGTCGTCCACCCGGAACCCGGGGTCGTCGACCCAGCCGAGGTAGTCCGGCCCGTGCCAGTACTCCTCGTGCCCGGCCCGCCAGGCCGCCACCGAGTCGTACCCCTCCCCCTCGTCCCGGGCATGGTCGAGGTCGACGTCACCGAGCCGGACCACCCGGACCCCGGTCACCTCGATCACCCCGACCGGACGGTCGGCGGAGTCGACCACCACGCTCCGGTCACCCACCTCCGGCAGCGGCTCACCGGCACGCTCGTAGTCCCGGAGCAGGCCGGTGGTGGCGGTCTTCGCCCCGCTGAGCACGGCGGCCACGAGCCGGTCGCGTAACGGCCCGGGAAAGGCGAACTCGCACGTCGGCAGGTCGGGGAAGCTCGGTGTGGTCACCGGGCGACGATAGCCCGGCGACCAGACCAGGCCCCCGGGACGACGGCGACGCGGTCAGTCCCGGGGGAACATCTGGCCGATCCGGATCCGGTTGCCGAACGGGTCGCGGATGCCGAAGTCGATGCCGTACGGGCGCTCGGTCGGCTCGTCGGTGATGTCGACCCCCTTGCCGAGGAGATCCTCGTACGTCTTGCGGGCGTCGTCGGTGGTGATGCTCAGCCAGCCGCCGATCGCACCCTTGGTCAGCAGCTCCCGGACCTGCTCGGCGGTCGCCGGATCCAGGGCCGGCGGGCCGGGCTTCTCCAGCAGCACCTCGCGCCCCGGGTCGCCGGGCACGTTGACCGTCAGCCACCGCATGAAGCCCAGGTCCTGGTCGGTGGTGACCTCGAAACCCAGCTTGCCGACGTAGAAGTCGAGCGCCTCGTCCTGGTCGAGGACGTAGAGCTGGGAGCGGGTGATCGCGTTCATCGTCATGCCACGAACGCTATGCCAGGCCGCTGACCTGCCGCTTATCCAAAACTGCTGGGTCTTCTCCAGGCCTTGGCGAAGCAGCTCGGCACCGACGGGTCACCGGCCGACCGGCGGCTGCGGTACCCGCTGGGCGACTCGCCGACGATCTGCCGGAAGGTACGGCTGAACGAGCCGAGACTGCTGAACCCGACGGCGAAACAGATCCCGGTGACGTCCCGGTCGGTCTCCACCAGCATCGACATCGCCCGCTCCACCCGACGTCGTTGCAGGTAGCGGTGCGGCGTCTCGCCGAAGGTCGCCCGGAAGGTACGGATGAAGTGCGCCTCGGAGACCAGCGCGATCCGGGCCAACGCCGGGATGTCCAACGGCTCGGCGTAGGCCCGGTCCATCGCGTCCCGGGCGCGCAACATGGCCCGGTTCGACTGCTCCACCGCACGACTCATCGGCCCCCACCCGTCGTCCTGCCGCCGCGCCGGTCAGGTTACCGAGCCGGACCGCACCGGGGAGCCCCGCGACCGGTAGAGGTGGCCGCGGGATCCGCCGACGCTCAGCAGCCGCTCCACCGGACCGGGAAGGAGACCTCCGGGCCGGCGGCTATGCCGACGACGAGGCCGTTGTCGGCGATGGCCCCGCTGGCGACGCGGGTCACCGGGTCCGCGGTGGCACCGCGCAACGGAACCCGGTGGTCCAGGTGATCGACCACCGGGCCGGCGAGCAGGCTGCCGGCGGCGTTGACGTCCGTCATGTACTCCAGACCCGGCCTGACCGGGGTCGCCACGCCGGTGCGGAGGTCCCAGCGCACCATCTGTCGGTACTCACCGTCCGCCGTGCCGGCGACCTGGCCGACCGCCCAGTTTCCCCGGGCCCCGCGCACGGTCGACTTCACGGCTCCGGGAGCGGTGAGCCGGTCCACCCGCCCGTCGGGCCGACGCACCCAGGCGACGGGCGGCGGGGCGACCTGACGCCCGCCGGCACCGCGTACCCCGGCGTCGTGCGACGAACGGTCCTCCTCTGCGGGGACCTCGCCGACGATGGTGCCGTCGTCGAGGATCGCCACCGGGATGCCGGCGGGCTCGATCACCTCGACGGTGCCCGGCCGGTCGACCGGCCAGAGCAGGGTCACCGGTTCCTCCAGCAGCCCGCCGGCGCCGACGATGTCCCCTCGGCTGTTGATGGCCGTGACGTAGCCGCCGATGCCGTCCGGCGGCAGGGGCAGCCACTCCACCACGCCGTCCCGGTAGCGCCACGGCCGGTTGCCGCTGGCGGTGCTGTTGTCGCCGATCAGGACGCCGTGCCGGTTGACCGCCACCAGCAGGCCGGGTGATCTCGTCAACACGGTGACGCGTGGGCCGTCCCAGCGCAGCAGCAGTGACTCCTGCCCCTGGTCGGTGGCTCGCCTGCCGGTGCCGACGGTGAACCGGCCCGCCGGATCGACGAACATCGCGTCCCAGGCCAGGGGGCCACCGGCCGGCAGGGGCAGTGGACGCATCAGGCAGGCCGGGACGCTGTCCGTCCTCGGCGCGGCCATGGCGACGCCGGGCGCGATCAGCGTCGCCGCCAGCAGGCCGGCGGTGAGACCGACCCGGACTCGACGCGGGGCAACGGGGATCATGGGGAAGCCTGTTCCGTCAGTGGGGTGGGCCTCCCACTCAACCAGCTCGATTCGTGTACCGGAAGTAACCATTCGGTCACGCACGCCGCGGGCGGCCCGGGGTGCGGCGGCGCAAGCCGTACGCCCGGCCGCCGTCGACGCATCGACATGCGGCAACGCCAGTGGCGGCCGTGCCGTGGAACTGGAGCCCCCGGCCGGGATCGAACCGGCGACATCTCGCTTACAAGGCGAGTGCTCTGGCCAGCTGAGCTACAGGGGCGCGTGGTGCGAGGTCAGCATAGCGACTGACGTCGGGAAATCCCGGCCGGCAGGGGCCCCGAGCATGGAAAACGTCAATTTCACGCCCGCACCACCGACGAATCGGTGAGCCGGACCCCCCTCAGCCGAGGGGATTGATGCCCGGCCGTGCCCGCCTGACCGAAATGCGTATGCCGTCCGTCCCATTCGGTGCATCCCACCTTGGCAGTGGTGGAAATCCCGTTTACCGTGCAGTGACACGGATGACACCCGGGTCGGCAACGGCCGTCCCCGGATGCGGTCCGTGGGTCGACGCCGAAGGCGTCGACAGCTCCTTCACTCGGATCGTCCGGCACGTTCCTGCCGGTGAAAGGAAGCGCACCACCATGGCTACGGTCACGTACGCGAAGGCCTCCCGGATATATCCGGGCACCGAGCGCCCCGCGGTCAACCAGCTCGACCTCCAGATCGGCGACGGGGAGTTCCTCGTCCTGGTCGGCCCGTCGGGCTGCGGCAAGTCCACCAGCCTCCGGATGCTCGCCGGCCTGGAGGACGTCGACGACGGCGCGATCTACATCGACGACCGGGACGTCACCCACCTCCCGCCGAAGGCCCGCGACATCGCGATGGTCTTCCAGAACTACGCCCTCTACCCGCACATGTCGGTGTACGAGAACATGGCGTTCGCCCTCAAGCTGCGCAAGACCCCCAAGGCCGAGATCGACCGGCGGGTCAAGGAGGCGGCCGGTCTGCTCCAGCTGGAGGAGTACCTCAGCCGCAAGCCGAAGGCGCTCTCCGGTGGTCAGCGCCAGCGGGTCGCGATGGGGCGGGCGATCGTCCGCGAGCCGCAGGTCTTCCTCATGGACGAGCCGCTGTCGAACCTCGACGCCAAGCTCCGCGTGCAGACCCGTACCCAGATCGCCTCCCTCCAGGCGAAGCTCGGCATCACCACGGTCTACGTCACCCACGACCAGGTCGAGGCCATGACCATGGGTCACCGGGTGGCGGTCATGCTCGACGGCGTCCTCCAGCAGGTGGACACCCCGCGGGCGCTCTACGACACCCCGGCCAACGTGTTCGTCGCCGGCTTCATGGGCTCCCCCGCCATGAACATCAAGACCGTCCCGCTGAACGAGCGGGGGGCGGCCTTCGCCGAGATGCACATCCCGCTGACCCGCGAGCAGGTCGAGGCGGCCCGCAGCGAGGGTGGCGACAACCGGGTCACCGTGGGCTTCCGCCCGGAGGACTGCGACCTGGTCAGCCCCACCGAGGGCGGCATGCCGGTCGTGGTCGAACTGGTCGAGGACCTCGGCTCGGACGCCAACGTCTACGGGCACGCCGCGCTGGACGGCCACGAGGAGCGTTTCGTGGTCCGCACCGACCGGCGGAACATGCCGAACATGGGTGACACCGTGTTCGTCAAGCCGCGCGCCGGCCGCAGCCACGTGTTCAACGCGGCCACCGGTCACCGGATCTGATCCACCCGTCCGCAAAGGGGCGGTCCGCTTCGGCGGACCGCCCCTTTCGGCTTCGTCGTCGACCGCGCGGGCCGGTCAGCCCGCCGCGGCGCGGCGGCGGGCCACCTCGGCGAGGGTGACCGCGGCGGCCACGCTGGCGTTCAGCGACTCCACCTCCGAGATCATCGGGATGCTCACGGTCAGGTCGCAGGTCTCCCCGACCAGCCGGGACAGCCCGCGCCCCTCGGAGCCGACCACCACGACCAGCGGACCGACGGCCGCCTCCAGGTCGTACAGGTCGGTGTCGCCGTCGGCGTCCAGGCCGACCACCATGAAGCCGGCGTCCTGACACGCCTTGAGCGACCGGGTCAGGTTGGTGACCTGGGCGACCGGCACCCGCGCCGCCGCACCGGCGCTGGTCCGCCAGGCGGTCGCGGTGATCCCGGCGGCCCTGCGCTCCGGTACGAACACACCCTGCGCGCCGAACGCGGCAGCCGAGCGGATCACCGCGCCCAGGTTGCGCGGGTCGGTGACGCCGTCCAGCGCGACCAGCAGCGGGGCCGTGTGCTCCGACGCGGCGGCCAGCAGGTCCTCGAAGGGCTGGTAGGCGAACGGCGGCACCTGGAGGCCGACGCCCTGGTGCAGCACGCCGCCGGTCATCCGGTCCAACTCGGCCCGGCTGACCTCCAGGATGGCGATGCCCCGGTCGGCGGCCGTCCGGGTGATCTCGTTGATCCGGTCGTCGGCGTCGATGCCCTGCGCGGTGTAGAGCGCGGTCGCCGGCACCTGGGCACGCAGCGCCTCCAGCACCGGGTTCCGGCCGACCAGCAGCTCCGGGGTGTCCCGGGACGGGTTGGACTTGCGCCCCGGAGCGACCCGGGGACCACCCCGGCCGGCATTCGCACCGGCCCGGCCGCCCGCGCCACCCCGGCCACCGCCGCCGGCCCGGACGGGGGCCGCACCCCGGGTGCCCCGGCCCCAGGTGGTGTCCTTGGTGCCCGGCTGGCCGATCTTGGGAGCCCGGCCCTCCTCGGCCGCCGCCCGGCGTTCCTTGTCCTGCTTCCAGGCGGTGCGCTGGGGCAGCTTCTCGGTGCCCGAGTACGCCTTGTGCCAGGGCCGCTCGTCGGCGGGCAGGGTCTTGCCCCGACCCGCGAGGGAGTCCCGGTTCTTGCCGCCGGAGCCCTTGGGGGCACCTGCCTTCGACGTCAGTCGCCGGCCACGGCGCTGCGAGTTGCCGGCCATCAGTCCTGCTCTCCAATAGTCCAACGGGGGCCCTGGGGGGTGTCCTCGACCACGACACCGGCCTGCTTGAGCTGGTCGCGTACGGCGTCCGCGGCGGCCCAGTCCCGGCGGCTGCGGGCCTGCGCGCGCTGCTCCAGGGCCAACGCGACCAGGGAGTCCACCACGCCGCGCAGGTCGTCGACGTGACCACCACCGGTCCAGGCCGGGTCGAGGGGGTCCACCCCGAGGATATCCAGCATCGCCCGGGTGGCGGCGAGGGTGGTGCGGACGGTCACATCGTCGCCGCCGGCCAGGGCCGTGTTGCCGTCCCGCAGGATGCCCTGGAGGACGGCCAGCGCGGCGGAGGTGTTGAGGTCGTCGTCCATCGCGGCGACGAACGCGGTCGGCAACTCCCCGAGCTGCCCGCCGCCGACCCGCTCGGCGGCCCGCTGGACGAACCCCTCGATCCGCCGGTACGCCACCGCCGCCTCGCGCAGCGCGTCCTCCGAGTAGTCGATCCGGGACCGGTAGTGCGCCGCGGCGTAGTAGTAGCGCAGCTCCACCGGACGCACCCCGAGCGAGTCGACGTACCCCAGGTCGAGGGCGTTGCCCAGCGACTTGCCCATCTTGGTGCCGTCGATGCTGAGCAGCCCGTGGTGCACCCACCAGCGGGCGAACGGCAGCCCGGCGGCCCGCGACTGGGCGATCTCGTTCTCGTGGTGCGGGAAGGTCAGGTCGAGCCCGCCGCCGTGGATGTCGAACTCCGGGCCGAGGTAGCGCAGGCACATCGCCGAGCACTCGATGTGCCAGCCCGGGCGGCCCCGACCCCACGGGGACGGCCAGTAGGCGTCCGCCGGCTCGTCCGGCTTGACGCCCTTCCAGAGCGCGAAGTCGCGGGGATCCCGCTTGCCCCGCTCGGGGGCGTCCCCGGCGGACTGCATGTCGTCCGGCGACTGCCCGGACAGCGACCCGTACGCCGGCCAGGAGGCCACGTCGAAGTAGACGTCACCGGACCCGTCGGTGGCCGGGTAGGCGTGACCGGTCTCGATCAGCCGGGCGATCAGCTCGTGCATCTCCGGGATGTGCCCGGTGGCCCTCGGCTCGTAGGTCGGCGGCAGCACGTTCAACGCCCGGTAGGACCGGGCCAGCACCAGCTCGTTGGCGTACGCGATCGACCAGAACGGGCGACCCAGCTCCTGCGCCTTGACCAGCACCTTGTCGTCGATGTCGGTCACGTTACGGATGAAGGTGACCTCGAAGCCGACGGCCGACAGCCAGCGCCGCAACACGTCGTAGTTGACCCCGGAGCGAAGATGGCCGATATGTGGCGGCGCCTGGAGGGTGAGACCACACAGGTAGATCCCCACCTTGCCGGCTTCCCGCGGGACGAAGTCCCGCACCGATCGGGTGGCGGTGTCATACAAGCGTAGCGTCACCTCACCAGGGTAGCTGTCCGCGCCGCACCGGGTCGGCCCGAGCCGGGCCGTACGCTGCCTGCTGTGAAGGCGACAGCGGCGGGTGAGCCGGCACCCACGGGCGGGGAGACCGCGCAGACCCTGGACCGGGGGCTGCGCCTGCTGCACCTGGTGGCCGACGCGCCGACCGGGTTGACCGTCACCGAGGCCGCCCACCGGCTCGGCATCGGCCGGGCCGCCGTCTACCGGCTGGTCGGCGCGTTGACCGGGCACGGGATGCTGCGGCGGGGCGACGACGGCCGGCTGCGCCTCGGCGTCGGCGTGCTGCACCTGGCCCGGCGGGCCCAGCCGCTGCTGGCCGAGGGCGCGCTGCCCGCGCTGCGCCGCCTTGCGGAGAAGACCGGGGCGACCGCGCACCTGACCGTGGTGGAGGGCGACGAGGGGGTCGCGCTGGCGGTGGTCGAGCCGAGTTGGACGTCGTTCCACGTCGCGTACCGGCCGGGAACCCGGCACCCGCTGGAACGCGGAGCCGCCGGGCGGGCCGTCCTCGCCGGCCGGGCCGGCGTCGCCGGGCCGGTGAGCACCGCCGGGGAACTCCAGGCCGGCGCGTACGGGGTGGCCGCGCCGGTGCTCGGGGTGCCCGGCCTGGAGGCCAGTGTCGGGGTGATCTCGCTGGCCCCGCTCCCGGTCGACACGGTCGGCCCGCAGGTCGCCGCCGCCGCCGCGACGATCGCCGCCGCCCTGTCCTGACCGGCCGGGTGTCGGGGGGCCGGTACGGAAGACGCGGAGAGGCCCGGACGACCAGGGGTCGTCCGGGCCTCTCCCCTCGTGTTTTGACCATCGTGGGGATTTGTGGTGGTCGAGGTCTAGCGAAACAGGGAGAACCCTGTCCATGATCTGAGTTCTCACACAAAGATCATCAATGGGCAGGGTTCTCGATGAGGAGCGTAGCGGCTACCGGTGCCGGTGACAGCGAGCTGGGCCGGATCTTGTTGGATGCGTGGCGGCGGGAGTTGTACGAGGGTGTCCTCGTGTCGCGGTCGAGGACGTTGTTCTCGCTGGTCGATGAGCTGGCCGCGGACCAGGGACGGTGTGGCTGCCCGGCGCATCTGTCGCTGGGCACGGTCACCGGGCACGCCGCGGCGTACCGGGCGTTACGCGACGGCGAGATCGATACCGGCCGGGCGTTGCGGGCGGCGTGCCGGATCGCCGCTCGGTCCGGTCTGCCCCGGGTGTATGCCGTCGATACCACCGCGTGGCCCCGGCCGAACGCAGCCACCAGCCCGGACCGGCAACCGCAGTACACCCCAGGCGGCCCGCGTGGTGCGGCGCTGATCAAGACCGGGTGGCGGTATCAGCACGTCGTCCGGTTGACGCTGACCCCGGACTCGTGGGTCGTGCCGGTCCTGGCCGACCGCATCACCTCCGACGACGACCTGGTCGAGGTCACCGTCGGCCACATCGCACAGATCTGCGCAGCCGACGGCGCCCGCCCGGGCGACCCGTCGCTGTTCCTCCTCGATTCCGGCTATCCCGCGGCCCGGATCACCCACCTGATCCGCGAACGCAGGATTCCCGCGGACGTCCTGGTCAGACTCGCGACCTCGCAGACCATGTGGACCAGACCCGAACACCGGGCCGCCCACCCACTCGGAGGCCGGCCCCGCCGACACGGATTCCGGCTGACCCTGCGCGAACCCGACCTGACCCCGGACGCCGGTGTCAGCGGACCACTCGACATCTACGGCACCGTCACCGTCCGGGCCTGGCACCAGGTCCACCCCAAACTCACCCGCGCCAGCCGCGGATTCACCGGCCAGACCACCCTCCCGATCGTGGAAGGCACCGTGCTCCTCGCCCGGGTCCAGCACCTACGCCCCAGCCGCCGCGCCGGCGACCTCGCACTCTGGTACTCCGGCACCCGCCGCGACCTACTCACCCTTGTCATGACCTACCTGACCCGCTACGACATCGAGCACTACTTCCGCCACCTGAAGACCACCGCCCACGCCCCGGACTTCCACCCCCGCCAACCCGACACCCTGACCACCTGGCTCCGCCTACACGCCTACGCCTACCTCCACCTGTTCTGCACCCGCACCCACCTCACCCACCACCGGCTGCCCTGGGAACCCACCACCACCACAACCCCCACCCCCGGCCAGACCCGCCGACAGGTTTCGCCCGCTCTCCGCAACGCCTGGCAACCACCAGGCCACCCGAAACCCGGACACCCCGGACCCGGACGCCCCGCCGGAAAACGCCGCAAACGCCGAACCCGCTACCCCGTCATCCGCCGCAACGCCATCCACAAGGGCAAATAACACCCCACCCCCACACCACCACGAACACCCACACCACACCACCACGAACACCCACACCACACCGCCAGACCACCCTGCCCACACAACGGTCAAAACACGAGCGGAGAGGCCCGGACGACCAGGGGTCGTCCGGGCCTCTCCCGTTGTCGGGCGTCAGCCCGGGGTGCCGGGTGTCAGGGAGTGACGTTCGGCTTGAGCGGGCTGCGGACCGCGGCGTTCGCGTCCACGATGCCGTAGCCGTAGAAGCCGTTGAAGTTCAGCGACCCGGCGCAGTACGCGTCGAACTCGGCCGACCGGCCCTCGTTGGCGTAGCTCTGCAGGCGCGGCTCCGGGCAGGCGTGCTCGGCAGCCGTCCGGTAGAGGTGCTGCTCCACCTTGGCCGGTGCCAGGCCGTAGCCGTCCTTACCCTCCTTCTTGCCCCACTTGCTGACGATCAGCGCGGCGACCCCGCTGACGTGCGGCGACGCCATCGAGGTGCCCTGGAGGTAGGTGTAGTAGCCGCACTCACCGGCGGTGGTGCACTGCTTGAGCACCGAGTTCTCGAAGCCCGGCACGACGTTGCCGTTCTCGTCGACCGAGCCCTCCTCCTGGAGCACCTTCTTCGGGTACGTGGAGAGGATCATGTTGCCGTCGGTGCGGTGGGTGTCGGTGCCGAAGCCGTCCCGGAACCAGCCACCCGGCGCGGCGACCGAGATCTGCTCGGTGCCGTAGTTGGAGTAGTCGGCCTTCTTGCCGGACGGGCCGACGGCGGACACACCGATCACGTGCGGACCCTCCACCGGGAGATCCCAGCAGCTGTCGTTGTCGATCGGGCGCGGGTACGGGTCGGCGCCGTAGTCCGGGCTGGACACGTCGGTGCGGGGTGCGCCGAGGTCCTCGTGGTTGTTGCCGAGCGAGCCGACCAGGGTGACGCCCTTGTTGTGGGCGAAGTTCAGGGCCCGCTTCATCGCCTTGATGACCGCCCGCTGCTCGGCCTGCGACTCGGGCGAGTCGGCCGGGTTGGCGGTGCAGTTGTAGAGCCACGGGTCGACGTAGAACGACATGTTGACCACGTCGAGGCCGGACTTGCCGGCGTGCACCAGGGCGTTGACGACCGGGTTGAGGAAGAAGTACCCGGAGTCCTGGCCGCCCTTGAGCTCCACCAGCGAGACGTTCGGGGCCACACCGGACAGGCCGAAGCCGTTGGCCGCGGCGCCGATCGTGCCGGCGACGTGGGTGCCGTGTCCGCCGTCGTCGGTGCCGACCGGGTCGAGGCAGCTCGCGACCTCGCAGGGGCCGTCGATGTCGGCGATGTCCGGGGCGAAGTTGCGCGAGAGAGCCCAGTTGAAGTTGGGCGCGAGGTCGGGCTGGCTGGCGTCGACGCCGGTATCCAGGATGCCGACGGTGACCCGCTTGTCGCCCGGCATGACCTTGCGGGCCTTGTCGGCGCCGATCATGCCGAGGCCCCAGAGCTTGTCGTCGAGCGGGTCCAGCTTCTTGCCGTTGGCGTTGCCCTTGGCCTTGACGGCCTGCTTGGTCCGGTTCAGCAGGTTCTCCTGCTCCACCCGGTCCAGCTTGGGCTTGCGGCCGATGGCCCGCTGCTCGGCCGCGCCGACCAGCGCGGAGGCGGCGGTGACCCGGCCGGCGAAGTCGGCCCGGTCGCTGGTGACCTGGTACAGACCGACGTCGTCCGTACGGGACACGACGGTGCCACCGGCGGCGCGGATCGCGGCGATCGCCGCGTCCGCCGAGACGCCGTCCTCGGCCACCACGGTGAACGTCCGGCTGGTGGTCGGCCCGGCGTTCGCCGGGACGGTCAGGCCGGTCACCGTAAGTGCCAGGGCCGCCGCGGTCGCGACGGCTCCGGCGGTGAAGCGCTTGCTCACCACATCAGATCCTCTCGTTGAGGGACGTGGCAGCCATCCCATAGCACCGGCGGCGATTCCGCCAGATACAAGTCGGATTTAGTCCCGCATCAGGCATTCGTCGGGTGCAGGCTGTGCAGCGCCGCAGGTAGATCGGTGAGTGTCGCGACCTCGGCGTCGGGGCGTACCCCGGGTGGGAGGGGCAGGCCGTGCCGGTTGAGCCAGATGCCGCGCAGCCCGGCCTGCCGGGGGCCGAGCACGTCGTGGGCGATCGAGTCGCCGACGTACGCGATCCGCTCCGCCGGCACCCCGGCGGCATCGACGATCGCGGCGTAGAACGCCGGGTCGGGCTTCTTGGGCAGGCCGCCCTCGTGGGCGTACAGCGCGAAGGCGAACACGTCGGGCAGGCCGCAGCGCTCGACCCGGCTGTTGCCGTTGGTGGCGTAGCCGAGGGTGAAGTCGGCGCGCAACGCGGCCAGCGCCGGCAGGACGTCAGGGTACGGGTGGCTGAGCGCGTACCGCCGGGCGAAGAAGAGTTCGGCGAACTCGTCGAGCTGGCCGACCAGCCCGGCCCGGTCCAGCGACCGGGCCAGGGCGGCCCGGCGGATCTCCATCACCGGTGCGGCGGTCATCGACCCGAAGACCGCCTGCCAGTCGGACTCCACCTCGGCGAGGGTCACCCCGGCCGCCACCGGGGTGCGGCGACGCATCTCGTCGAGGACGGCCACCAGGGCGCCGGTGACCGCGGGGCGCAGGTCGATCAGGGTCTCGTCGGCGTCGAACACCACCACGCTGAGCATGTCCGACACCTTCTCACGTCGGCTTTCCCGACCCCGCCGAGCATGCCGCGAGCGCCGGGTCGTCTACCCGGGCCGGCGTCGGCCCGGTGCGGCCCTCGCGCAGTTCGTCGAGGCGGACCAGGGACACCCCGGCGACGATCAGCGCGCCCCCGGCGAGCTGCACCGGCACCGGCAGCTCACCCAGCACCAGCCAGGCGATGAGCACCGCGAACATCACCTCGGTCAGCCCGATGAACGACGACAGCCGGGCACCCAGGACACGGGTCGCGGCGATTCCGGCCAGGTACGCCACCACGGCGGCGACCAGCGACAGCCCGGCGATCGGGACGAGCCAGCTGGTCCGCTGCCCGGCGAAGTCGACGGCACCGAAGGTGGCCCGCAGCGGCAGCACCCCGACCAGGCCGAGCAGCGCCAGCACGGCCGCGCCGACGGCCATCCCGCCGCTGGCCATGGTGACCGAGGGCAGTTCGGGGTCGACCCGACCGGCGAGGACGAAGTAGCCGGCCAGCCCGACGGCCGCGCCGAGCCCCCAGAGCACGCCGACCGGGTCGAGCCGGCCGGTGCCGGTCAGGTCGAGCACCAGGCCGAGCCCGCTCAGGGCGGCCAGCGAACCGGCCACGGTGAGCCGGCGGGGTCGCTGCCCGTGCACCAGCCACATCCAGCCCACCACGAGGACGATGCCGAGATATTCCAGCAGCAGGGCCACCCCGACCGGCAGGTAACGGACGGCGTTGAAGAAGCATGCCTGGGCGGTCGCGACGCCGAGCAGGCCGAAGACGGTGACCGGGCCGAGGTTGCGGCGCAGCACCGTCGCCCGGCCCCGCAGCGCGAGCGCCGCGGGCAGGGCCAGCACCAGGGCGGCGAGACCGACCCGGGCCACCACGACAGCCTCGGCGGACCAACCGGCCTCGATCAGGGAGCGGGCGAAGGTGCCGGAGGTGGCGAAGGTGACGGCGGAGAGCAGGGCGAGGGCCAGGCCGACGCCGGTGGTGGAGCGGTGCGGCATCGGGATTCCTCCGTACGACATCAGCAAAGTAGCATTACGCCGGTGACGCTAGCGGCCGACGATGACAGGGGTCAAGTTGCTTTTCACTCATGACACCGAGTGTGGACTGACTGCTGCGTCCGCCCTGGTCAACACCGACGGCGCGACCGGCGACGGGCTACCCGACATCACCGCGCTGGACCGGTTCGTCGTCACCCACCGGTTCACCGGTCGGCACGAACACACCGAGGTCGAGCTGCGGGCCGTCCGGGCGCTGCGCCCGCGCCTGCGCCGCCTCTGGGACGACGACCTGGACACCGTCGTGGCCGTGGTCAACGACCTGCTCCAGGAGTACCGGGCGCTGCCGCAACTGATCCGGCACGACGACCAGCCGTACCACGTGCACGCCGTGCCCCGGGACGCCCCGCTGGCCACCCGGATGGCCGTGGAGGCGGCGATGGCCGTCGCCGACCTGGTCCGCGGTGACGAGTTGGACCGGCTGCGGCACTGCGCCCGGCCCGAATGCGCCAACGTGCTGGTCGACCTCTCCAAGAACCGGTCCCGGCGGTTCTGCGAGGCGGGCTGCGGCAACCGGGTCGCGGTCAGCGCCTACCGGGCCCGCAAGGCGGCCCGCCGCCCCTGAGCCGGAGCGCTCCACACCCGGGGACGCCCGCCGCCTCCACCACATCGGACCACACCGGAAGCCGACACGAGCCTTCACACGGTAGTGGTCCCGTCAGCAGACTGTGCAGTGCGACATCGACCGCCCCACCCCTCCGGGCGCGACGGTGTCGTGGTGGGACCGCTCGCCTTTCGGCCGGTGGTCCCGTCGCCGGGGGAGACGACCAGCCGACCCCTCATGGAGGCGACGCGATGCCCCGGCCCACCTGGCGACACCGGCTTGCCCTGATGTTCCGGCCCACCGGACGACGCCGAGCACCCGCACCCGACCGGCCCGACCCGACCGACCGGCCCGACTCGGCTGGTCGGGGCGACCGGCCGGCCGCCGGAGCCACCCGTGGACCGGATCGTCGAGCAGCCGGCGGACCCGACGTCGCACCGGCACCAGCCACCGCCACACACCCCAGGGCACCAGGACCGGCCACCGGCGCTAGCCCCGACATGCCGGCTCCCGGGTGGGAGGACACCACCGTGTCGTTCCCCCGGGTCGGTCGCACCGGGTGGCTGACCCGGGCACAGGAGTGGCGGGCCAACGGAGGTCGCTGGTGAACGCGCCGACCGACGCGGGCAACCCGGACGGGCTTAGCAGCCCGGACGGGCCGGACGGGCCGACAACTCTGGCCGGGCCGGACGGGACGACCAGCCCGACCAGCCCGGACGGGCCGCCAGCCCTGGCCGATCCGGACGGGCCGGTGGGTGGTGCCGGGCAGCCGCGCCGGCACCTGCCGCTGCGTCCGCTCTGGCTGTGCCGGGTGTGCGCCGGGCCCTGGCCCTGCGGGACCGCGCGCCTCGCCCTCGTCGCCGAGTACGCCCACGACCGCGCCGCCCTGCACGTCCACCTCTGCGCCGTGCTGCACGACGCCGCCGCCGACCTGTACCGGCTGCACCCGGACACCGGCCCCGATCCGGCGGCCCTGTTCACCCGGTTCCTCGCCTGGGTGCCCCGCACCCGTCCGCCCACCGGGCAGCGGTGACCCGACGGCCACAACCGGGTGGGGCCGGTGGCGGTGTCGTACCCGTCCGACACCGCCACGCCGGCCCGGTCACCGCACGACGGTCAGGGGTGGGTCATCCGGAGCAGGTCGAGGGCCTCGTCGAGCTGGGTCTCGGTCAGCTTGCCGGAGTCGACGTGCCCCCGGGAGAGCACCACCTCACGGATGGAGACCTGCTTCGCCAGCGCCTCCTTGGCGATCGAGGCGGCCTCGTCGTACCCGAGGTGGCGGTTGAGCGGGGTGACGATCGACGGCGACCCTTCCGCGTACGCCAGGCAGACCTCGGCGTCCGCGACCAGGCCGGCCACCAGGCGGTCGGCGAAGAGCCGGCTGGACGCCGAGAGCAGCTTGATCGATTCGAGCAGGTTGCGGCCCATCACCGGGAGCATCACGTTCAGCTCGAAGTCGCCCTGCGAACCGGCGAACGCGACCGCCGCGTCGTTGCCGACCACCTGCGCGCAGACCTGCCGCACCGCCTCGGCGACCACCGGGTTGACCTTGCCCGGCATGATCGACGAGCCGGGCTGGAGGTCGGGGATGCGCAGCTCCCGCAGGCCCGCCCGGGGGCCGGACCCCATCCAGCGTACGTCGTTGGCGATCTTGTAGAGCCCGACCGCGACGGTACGCAGCTGGCCGGACGTCTCGACCAACGCGTCCCGCGCCCCCTGCGCCTCGAAGTGGTTGCGGGCCTCGGTCAACGGCAGCCCGGTCGAGGCGCGCAGCCTCTCGATCACCTTGCCGGCGAAGCCCAGCGGGGTGTTGATGCCGGTGCCCACGGCGGTGCCGCCCAACGGCAGCTCGGCCAGCCGGGGCAGCGCCGACTCCAACCGCTCGACGCCGTAGCGGACCTGCGCGGCGTACCCGCCGAACTCCTGTCCCAGGGTGACCGGGGTGGCGTCCATCAGGTGGGTACGCCCCGCCTTGACCACCGTTTCGAACTCGGCCGCCTTCGCCTCCAACGCCTCCGCCAGGTGCCGCAGCGACGGCAGCAGGTCCTCCACCACGAACTGGGTGGCGGCCAGGTGGATCGAGGACGGGAAGACGTCGTTGCTGGACTGCGAGGCGTTCACGTCGTCGTTCGGGTGCACGTCCCGGCCCAGCTCCCGGGTGGCCAGGGTGGCGATCACCTCGTTGGTGTTCATGTTCGACGAGGTGCCCGAGCCGGTCTGGAACACGTCGATCGGGAACTGGTCGTCATAACCGCCGTCGGCCACGTGCGCGGCGGCGGTGGCGATCGCCCCGGCGACGTCCGCGTCGATCACCCCCAGCTCGCCGTTGACCAGGGCGGCGGCCCCCTTGATCTGGGCCAGTGCCTTGATCTGGGCCGGCTCGATGCCGCGCCCCGAGATCGGGAAGTTCTGCACCGCGCGCTGGGTCTGCGCCCGCCACAACGCCTCGGCGGGCACCTCCACCTCGCCCATCGAGTCGCGTTCGATCCGGTAGCCCGCTGCCTCTGGAGTCGTCACCCGTCCCATCCTGCCCCGGCCGGCTGCCACCTGCAGGAATGCCCGCCAGAAAACGGCCGGGCGGGCACGATCGCGCTCGATCAGCGGCCGAACGGGCAAGATCGCGCTCGATCAGGGAAAGAGTGGTGTCACCCGCCGCCGGAGGCCACTCTTTCCAGGATCGAGCACGATCTTCGAACTGCGCCTCCGCCGTCGGCATAGGCGAACGGCCCCGGCAGGCGTGGTAGCGCCAACCGGGCCTCGATGCGGAGAGGCCGCCGGGATCCATCAACCCCGTAGCGCTCGTAGGCTCTACTCGCTGGCCAGGATGGCGTAGACGAGCTGGTCGGCCCACTCTCCTCGGAACAGGTAGCTTTCGACGTGGTGCGCCTCCTGACGCATGCCGAGCCGGGCCATCAGCCGGGCGGACGCAGCATTGCGCCCGTGACACCGGGCGTAGACCCGGTGCAGCCCGAACCCGGTGAACCCCCAGTTCACCAACGCCGCGGCGGCCTCCGTGGCCAACCCGCGACCGCCGTGGCCGGGATGGAAGACGTACCCGAGTTCGGCCGTCCGGTCGGTCCGGCTGCGCCAGACCAGCTCCACCGTGCCGATGACCCCGGCGTCGGTGACCACGGCCAACGTCAGGCAGTCCCCCTCGGCGCGGAGCGCGTCCTCGCCCGCCATGGCGAGCACCGACGACCGCGACTCCTCGCGGGTACGCGGCTCGCCGAGCGTCCAGCGGAAGACGTCCGGTCGACGTTGCCATGAGTAGACGTCATCGAGATCGTCCAGCGTGACCGGGCGCAGGGTGAGCCGCGCCGTACGAATCGGGTACGTCGGCCGGAACATCCGGCGATGTTAAGCGTGTACGTGGCGAACCGGGTCGTCAGCGGCGGCCCACGGTCAGCACCGGCTTGGTGACCTCGGCGAAGAAGTCGTTGCCCTTGTCGTCGACCACGATGAACGCCGGGAAGTCCTCCACCTCGATCTTCCAGACCGCCTCCATGCCCAGCTCGGCGTACTCCAGCACCTCGACGTGCTTGATGCAGTCCTGGGCGAGCCGGGCCGCCGGGCCGCCGATCGAGCCGAGGTAGAAGCCGCCGTGCTGCTGGCAGGAGCGGGTCACCTGGCCGGAGCGGTTGCCCTTGGCCAGCATCACCTGGGATCCGCCGGCCGCCTGGAACTTCGCCACGTACGCGTCCATCCGGCCGGCGGTGGTCGGGCCGAACGATCCGGAGGCGTACCCCTCGGGGGTCTTGGCCGGGCCGGCGTAGTAGACGGCGTGGTCGCGCAGGTACTGCGGCATCGGCTCGCCCGCGTCGAGCCGCTCGGCGATCTTGGCGTGGGCGATGTCCCGGGCGACGACCAGCGGGCCGGTCAGCGACAGCCGGGTCTTCACCGGGTACCTCGACAGCTCGGCCCGGATGGAGTCCATCGGCCGGTTGAGGTCGACGCGTACCACGTCGGAGGCGTCGAGGGTCTCGTCGGTGACGTCCGGCAGGAAGCGCGCCGGGTCGGTCTCCAGGCGCTCCAACCACACCCCGGACGGGGTGATCTTGGCAACCGCCTGCCGGTCGGCCGAGCAGGAGACCGCGATCGCCACCGGACAGGACGCGCCGTGCCGGGGCAGCCGGACCACCCGCACGTCGTGGCAGAAGTACCGGCCGCCGAACTGCGCGCCGATGCCGAAGTTGCGGGTCAGCTCCAGCACCTCGGCCTCCAGCTCCAGGTCCCGGAAGCCGTGCGCGGTCATCGAGCCGGAGGTGGGCAACGTGTCGAGGTACTTCGCCGAGGCGTACTTGGCGGTCTTGAGGGCGTACTCGGCGGAGGTGCCGCCGATCACGACCGCCAGATGGTACGGCGGACAGGCCGAGGTGCCGATCAGCCGCAGCTTCTCCTCCAGGAACTGCATCATCCGGGTCGGATTGAGCAGCGCCTTCGTCTCCTGGTAGAGGTAGGACTTGTTGGCCGAGCCGCCGCCCTTGGCCATGAACAGGAACTTGTACGCGTCCGGGTGCCCGTCCGGGTCCTCGGCGTACAGGTCGACCTGGGCGGGCAGGTTGCTGCCGGTGTTCCGCTCGTCCCACATGGTCAGCGGGGCGAGCTGCGAGTACCGCAGGTTCAGCCTCGTGTACGCCTGGTAGACCCCGCGCGAGATCGCCTCGGCGTCGCCGCCGTCGGTCAGCACGTGCCGGCCCCGCTTGCCCATCACGATCGCGGTGCCGGTGTCCTGGCACATCGGCAGCACCCCACCGGCGGCGATGTTGGCGTTGCGCAGCAGGTCCAGCGCGACGAACCGGTCGTTCGGCGAGGCCGCCGGGTCGTCGATGATCGACCGGAGCTGGGCCAGGTGCGCCGGCCGCAGGAAGTGGGCGATGTCGTGCATCGCCTCGGCGGTCAGCGCGGTCAGCGCCGCCGGCTCCACGGTCAGGAAACGGCGGCCCCCCGGCCCGTGGACGACGTCGACGCCCTCGTCGGTGACCAGGCGGTACTCCGTCTGGTCGGGACCGGTCGGCAGCAAGGGGGCGTACGAGAACGCGGCGGCACTGCTCATGTCGGAAAAGCCTAGGGCAGACCGGTCGATCGGTGACACCCGCCGGGTGGGTCGTGGGACGCCGCTCTCACCCGTCGCCGTCGGGGCAGAGTTCCCGCTTCGGCCCGCAACTGTCCTCGACCTCTCCGGCGCCACCGGTACGCCCCGGTCCGGGACCGCCACCACCGTCCGAGCCGGCCGGTGGCGCGGCGGGCGGCGGTGCACCGGCGCCCGCGCCGAACCGGACGTACCCGATCTCCCGGCCCTCGCCGACGACCATGCCGTGCGGCCCCACGGCGAGCGCGTTGGCGCTGGTCCGCAACACCACCAGTTCCCGCCCGGTGCGCGGGTCCACGGCGACCAGCCGGCTCGGCTTGTCCCCGGTCAGCACCGCCGCGTACGGGGTGAGCGCCGCGCCCGCCTTCGCGCCGGCCGGTCGGGTCCAGCGGGCCTTGCCGGTGCCCAGTTCCCGGGCGACGACCGACTCCTTGTCGGCGCTGCGCACCAGGGCGTACCGGTCGTCCACGGCGAGCAGCCGCTCCCCCTCCGCGTCCACCAGCAGCAGCCGGCCGTCGTACCCGTCGAGGACCGTCTCCCGCCCGTCCGGGGCCACCCCGATCAGCACGTTGCGGGCACCCTGCGGGTCCTCCCGCTGCACGCACCCGGCACTGTCGGCGGTGCGCAGGTTGAGCCCGGCCCGCCGCCACGCCTCCTGCCCGGTGGCCGGATCCCGGCCCGAGACGGCGTACTGGCAGCTGCCGTCGACGGAGACGGCGGTGATCCGCAGCATCCGGCCGCCGGTCACGGACAGCCGCTCGTCGCGGCCCGGTTCGACGTTCTGCACCACCCGCCCGGTGGCGGTGTCCACCACGTGCACCCGGCCGTCCACCGGGAAGCCGAGCAGCGGTGGCACCGCCTCCGGCCCGGCCACCGCCTCGTCGATCCGCTGCGCGGTGAGCCGCCGGGTGCCGAGCAGGCCCGGGTTGTCGGCGAAGAGCCCGCTGCTGACGCCGGGCAGGAAGGCCGTCCACAGTGGGCGGGTGCCACGGGGATCCCAGGCGCTCAGCGTGCAGTCAGTGGCGGCCACGCACCGGGCGTCCAGCAGCAGGTTCCGGTACGTCCAGACGGCCACCGCGTCGCTGTCGCGCCGCCGTACCGCCCCGGTCACGGGGTCGATCAGCTCGTACCCCTTGACCAGCAGCTTGCCCACGGCGACGACGGCGTCCCGGTCGCCGCCGGCCACCGCCGACCAGTCCGCCTTGCGCTCCCAGAGCGCGGCCCCGGTGGCCAGGCTGCGGGCCTCGGTGCGGGTACGTTGCTCGACGACGACGGTGTCGCCGACGATCGTGACGCTCTTCGGGGTGCCGCCGATCCGCTGCTGCCAGAGCACGTCCGGTTCGGAGATCGGTTCGCTGCGGTCGACCCAGTCCCACACCCCGGGGAAGGGGTTCCACACCCCGGTGACGGCGAGCGCGATCACGACGACGAGCCCGAGCAGCAGCCCTCCCCGCACCCCCCCAAGGCCCTTCACACCGCACACCGTAGCGACGTTCACCAGCCCACCCCGTCCCCGCGCCGGAGTGTCGCCCCGCTTTCTCCCCGCCCGCGCCCGGACCGGCCGGGCAGTTCAGATGTACCGCGACATCACCGTGATAGCGGTATCAGAGCATGCGGATACCGCGATACCAGGGCAAAAAGGAGCCGGTCAGGAGCCGGCGGCGGAACGCAGCAGCGGCAGGGTGCGGTAGGGGATCTGCTCGGCCAGCGCGATGATCGTGGAGGCCCGGCGGATCGCCTCGGACGAGACGATCTGGTCGATCACCCGCTGGAGGTCGGTGTTGGAGCGGGCCACGATCCGGCAGAGCAGGTCGCTCGCCCCGGTGATGGTGTGCGCCTCCAGCACCTCCGGGATCGCCGCCAGGTGGGCGGTCACCGTGTCGTGGCCGTGCCGCTGGCTGATCTCCAGGGTGACGAAGCTGGTCACCGCGAACCCGATCGCCGCCGGGTTGATCTCCGGGCCGAAGCCGCCGATCACCCCCCGGTCGACGAGCTTGTCCAGCCGGGCCTGGACGGTGCCCCGGGCCACCCCGAGCCGGCGGGAGCATTCCAGCACCCCGATCCGGGGTTCCTCGGCGAGCAGTTGGACCAACCTGCCGTCCAGCGCGTCGAGCTGTACACCCTGTCCAGCGCTCATGACTGAACACCCTACCGATTGCGCAACATGACCAGGCAAAAGGGTGACAGTTGCCCAGCCGACGCGGCCCCGCGATGCTTCCCAGAAGAGCTGTCGGACCACCGGCCCACGAAGCCGGCCGCAACCGAGGGAGGCCACCGTGACCCAGGCGATCGACCGACCCCAGTCGACCGAGGACATCGACGTCGACACGCTCGTCGGCGCAGTCGACCACGACATCACCCGTGACCCGTTCCCGGTCAGGGGCCTCGACCACGTGCACTTCCTGGTCGGCAACGCCAAGCAGGCCGCGCACTACTACTCCACCGCGTTCGGCATGACCTGCGTGGCGTACCGGGGGCCGGAGCAGGGCTACCGCGACCACGCCGAGTACGTGCTGACCAGCGGTTCGGCCCGGTTCGTGCTGACCGGCGCGGTCCGCCCCGACGCGGCCGGCACCGAGCACGTCGCGAAGCACTCCGACGGGGTCTGCGACATCGCGCTGGAGGTTCCGGACGTCGACGCCGCCTACGCGCACGCGGTGGCCCAGGGCGCGACCGGCCTGATCGGGCCGCACGACGTGACCGACGCGCACGGCACCGTCCGGCTGGCCACCATCGCCGCGTACGGCGACACCCGGCACAGCCTGGTCGACCGGTCCCGCTACACCGGCCCGTTCCTGCCCGGCTTCGTGGCCCGGGGACCGATCGTCGACCGGCAGCCGATGATCGCCGCCGGTCTCCAGCCGAAGCGCTTCTTCCAGGCCGTCGACCACGTGGTCGGCAACGTCGAACTCGGCCGGATGGACGAGTGGGTGGAGTTCTACAAGCGGGTGATGGGCTTCTCCAACATGGCGGAGTTCATCGGCGACGACATCGCCACCGACTACTCGGCGCTGATGAGCAAGGTCGTCGCCAGCGGCACCCGGAAGGTGAAGTTCCCGCTCAACGAGCCGGCGGTGGCCCGCAAGAAGTCGCAGATCGACGAGTACCTGGAGTTCTACCAGGGCCCCGGCGCGCAGCACATCGCCGTCGCCACCAACGACATCCTGGCCAGCGTCGACGCGATGCGGGCGGCCGGCGTCGAGTTCCTCGACACCCCCGACTCGTACTACGACGACCCGGAGCTGCGCGCCCGGATCGGCAACGTCCGGGTGCCGATCGAGGAGCTGAAGTCCCGCAAGATCCTGGTCGACCGGGACGAGGACGGCTACCTGCTCCAGATCTTCACCAAGCCGGTGCAGGACCGGCCGACGGTCTTCTTCGAGCTGATCGAGCGGCACGGCTCGCTCGGTTTCGGCAAGGGCAACTTCAAGGCGCTGTTCGAAGCCATCGAGCGTGAGCAGGAAGCGCGCGGCAATTTGTAACACTGTCTCGCGTGACGCAACCTCCGAGCTACCCGACACCGCCGGCCGGTGGGTACCCGCCCGCCGCCGGCGGCTTCGCCCCGCCCGCCGGCCCACACCCCCAGGGGTACGCCGTGCCGCCGCAACCCGGCCCCTACGCCGCCCCGCCCGGCGGGTACCCGCGCCCCGGCCCGTACGCCGGGAGGCCCGGGTACCCGCCGCCGGCACCCGGCATGCCGCCGCCCGGGATGTCGCCGCGCGGGCTGCCGCTGGCCAGCTTCGGTGACCGGCTGCTCGCCCTGCTCATCGACGGGGCGGTGCTCGGCGCGGCCAGCATGGTCTTCATCGTGCCGGCCCTCATCGTCTTCTTCCGGATGGTCCTGCCCGACCTGACCACCACGGCCGACGGCCGGCCCACCTCCGACCCGTTCACCAACTTCCTGATTCCGATGCTGGTGTTGCAGGGCGTGATCTTCGTGGTGGCGTTCGCCCTGAGCTACGTCTACCAGGTCGAGATGATGTACAAGACCGGGCAGACCATCGGCAAGCGGGTGATGAAGATCCAGGTGGTGCCGCTCGACCCGGCCGCCACGCTGACCCGTACGGTGGCGGCCAAGCGGTGGGCCGCCGCCCAGATCGGCGGGGCGGTCATTCCCGTCTTCAGCTACCTCGACGGGCTGTGGCAGCTCTGGGACAAGCCGTGGCAGCAGTGCCTCCACGACAAGTTCGCCGGCACCATCGTCGTTAAGGTTGCCGGGTGAGCGAGCAGAGCGACCGTACCGGACAGCGCAGGGCGCGACCGTGAGCGTGCAACCAGGGTGGCACGTCGACCCGGCCGAGCCGACCACCCGACGGTGGTGGGACGGCGAGGGCTGGATCGGTGCCCCGATCCCGGTCGACGCCACCCCGCCCGACGGCCCGCCGCCGCCCGAGCCGGAACCCGCCGCCGAGCCGCCCGCCCCGACCTCCCCCGCCGCCGGTGACCCGACGACGGCCGGTGGACCGCCGGCCACTGCCGGCGCACCGCCGGGCACCCCCGGCCAGCCCTGGACCGGCCAGCCCTCCGGGCAGCCGGGATCCGGGCAGCCCTGGGCAGGGCAGCCGGGAGCGGGACAACCCTGGGCGGGACAGCCGGAATCCGGGCAGCCGGGAGCAGGGCAGCCGGGGTACCCGGGCCACGGGGTCGGACAGGCCGGCGGGCCGCCGCCCGGTTGGCCGTACCCGACCTGGCCGGGGCGTCCGCCCGAGCCGCGTCCGCACGGCGTGCCGCTGGCCGGCTACGGTGCCCGGCTGCTCGCCCGGCTGGTCGACTTCGGGATCGTTCTCGCGCTCAACGCGGTGGTCAACGGCTGGTTCGTCTGGCGGTACTTCGAGGAGACCGCGCCCTACCTGCGGGAGGCGTTCCGCCGGGCGATGGCCGGCGACTCCTCCCGGGAGGGGCTGCCCGCCATCGGTGAGCAGGCCGGCGGCCTCCAGATCGCCATCCTGGTCATCGCGACCGCGCTCTGGTTCGCCTACGAGGTGCCGACGACGGCCTCCGGCGGGCAGACCCCGGGCAAGCGCCTGCTGCGCATCCGGGCCGTGCCGGTCGACGCCGACCAGCCGCTCGGCTTCGGCCGGGCCACCCGGCGGTGGAGCACCATGGGCATGCCCACCCTGCTCTGGTTCTGCTGCGGTTTCGGCCTGCTGCTCCAGTTCGTCGACGCGGTCTCCGCGCTCTTCGACCACCCGCTGCGCCAGGCGCTGCACGACAAGCGGGCCCAGACGGTCGTGGTGCGGGTGCCGCGCACCGACCACCCCGACACCCCCTCCGACCCCGAACCCCCGGGAGACACCGCATGACCGACACCGGACGTCACCAGCCTGCGCTGCGGTTGACCCGCGCCGACCTGGACGCCCTGCCGAGCTACGTGCCCGGGCGCAGCCCGGCCGATCTGGCCCGCGAACTGGGCCTGGCCGAGGCGATCAAGCTGGCCAGCAACGAGGTGCCGTACGGGCCGCTGCCCGGGGTGGTCGAGGCGGTCACCGAGGCGGTCACCGGGTCGCACCGCTACCCGGACATGGGCGTGGTGGCGCTGCGCACCGCGCTCGCCGAGCGGTACGGCGTGGACCCCGAGCGGGTCGCCACCGGCTGCGGGTCGGTGGCGCTGGCCGAGCACCTGGTCCGGGCCACCTGCCTGCCCGGCGACGAGCTGCTCTACTCGTGGCGCTCGTTCGAGGCGTACCCGATCATCGCGGCGACCAGCGGCGCGAGCAGCGTGCGGGTGCCCAACGACGCCGGCCACGGGCACGACCTGGCGGCGATGGCCGCGGCGGTGACCGACCGGACCCGGATGGTGCTGGTCTGCAACCCCAACAACCCCACCGGTACGGCGGTGCGCAAGCCGGAGCTGGACCGGTTCCTCGACGCCGTGGGCGAGGACGTGCTGGTCGTCATCGACGAGGCGTACCGGGAGTTCGTCACCGACCCGGCGGTGCCGGACGGCCTGACCTATCTGGACCGGCCCAACGTGGTGGTGCTGCGCACCCTGTCCAAGGCGTGGGGGCTGGCCGGGCTGCGGATCGGCTGGCTGGTCGGTGCCCCCGAGGTGGCCGCCGCCGTGCGCAAGGTGGTCACCCCGTTCTCCACCAGCACCGCCGCCCAGGCCGGGGCGCTGGCCGCGCTGGCCCAGGCCGACGAGGTCGAGCGACGCTGCGCGCTGGTCGTCGCCGAACGGGACCGGGTCACCGAGGCGTTGCGCAAGCTCGTCCCCGACGTGCCGTCCAGCCAGGCCAACTTCGTCTGGCTGCCGCTGGGTGAGCGGGCCGTGGCGTTCGGCCGGACGTGCGAGACGCGGGGCGTGATCGTGCGGCCCTTCGCCGGGGACGGGGTGCGGGTCACCATCGGCACGCCGACCGAGAACGACGCCTTCCTGGCCGCGGCCGAGGCCGCGCTGTCCTGAGCCGCCGGTCAGGTCCCGGCCAGGCCACCCGTGGGCCGGTGCCCGCCGGATCCGGGGGCCGGTCGGTGGCCGGTCGGGCCGGTGTCCGCCGGGTCCGGCTGCCGGCGGGTGCCCGGGCTCAGGTCGCGGCGAGCACCACCGGCTCGGCCATCAGGAAGTACGCCTGGTCGTCGTCGTCCGGGTCGGCGCGCTCGCGCAGCCGCTCCACCGCGACGTAACCGCCGGCCGCGTACGCCCGGCCGGGTTTCCACCCGATGCCGTCCCGGCCGGGGGTCATCGGGAACCGGGACCGCTGGGCGCCGGTGACCGGGTCGAGGGTGATCAGCTCCCGCCGTTCGGTCAGCACGTAGAGCCGTCCGGCCTCGGTGGCGAGGACCCGGACCGGACCCAGGTCGCCGCGCTGCCAGCGTTCCTTGCCGCTGCGCGCCTCCCACCCCTTGAGCACCCCGCCGTCGTCGCCGACGGCCAGCTCGCCGACCAGGGTGGTGTCGGCCGCGTCCAGCGCGGGGGCGGCCATCGGCGCACCCGGTCCGACCTGCCAGCCCCGGCCACCCGAGCCGTCGTCGGTACGCAGCCCCCGGCACTGCGACCGGGGGGTGAGGCAGCCGACCGGGGTGACGGTGAACCGGTCCGGGGCGTCCGGCGGTCGCCAGCGGGTGGCGACCGTGCCGGTGGACCCGTCCCGGAACTCGACCGCCGTCCGCCCGTCGCAGGAGTCGACGGAGAAGACCTGCCCGGCGGCGGTGGTGCCCAGGTCGGTGCGGCAGTCCCGGTCGCCGTCGACCCGCCAGAGCGCCCGCCCGTCGGCCAGGTCGTAGCCGCGCGGACCACCCGAACCGGAGACCACCAGGACCGTCCGGCCCGCCGGGGCGGGGGTCACGGAGATCCCGCGCGGATCCCAGACGGTGGCAGCCCCGGTGCGCCGGGCGGACGGGGTGTCGACCGGCGTCGGCCCGTCGGCCCGCCAGGCGACCCGGCCGGTGAGCGCGTCCAGCGCCACCAGTTTCCCGTCCGACCAGCGGCTGAGCACCGTCGTGCCGGTCGCCAGCACCCCGTCGAGCGAGGCGGGCCAGCGCCGGTACGACCAGAACGGGGTGACTCGGTTACGGTCGTCGGCGGGCTGGTCGGCGTAGAGCTGACGCTCGGCGGCGTAGACCCGGAGCCGTCCCGCGACCACCAACGGCGCGACCGGCAGCCGGCCCACCACCCCGATCTCCGGGGTGCCCGCCGGTGGAGGCGCACCCCGGGCGGGCGTGCTGACCTCGGCGGGAGCGAGCACCCGGTAACCGACGCCGCCGACCACCACGAGGGTGAGCAGCACGGCGACCGCGACCACGAGTCGCCGCCGCCCCTCTGGGATTCCCATGCCCACCTCCGCCCGGCACCCTACCCAGGCTTCTCTCCCGGGGACCGGTCAGGTCACACCGCGTCGCGCGAACGACTGTCGCGTATCTCCGGCCGCAGCGGTGGCCACCACCGGTCAGGGAAGCGGCCGCTGGTCGCGGCGCCTCCCACCGGCCCCGGACATCAGGCGGCGGTGGCCCGACCGGCGCTGTGCACGGTGCCGGCCAGGGCGGTCAGGTCCCGCCGGATCGCGCCCTCCACCGTCCGGGCCGCCAGGCCGCCGAAGAGCAGCGCCACCATCCGGCCGTACGGGGCGGTCGGCACCGCCCGGTGCTCGACGGTGACGGCGGTACAGCCCCGGCGACGCCGCTGGACGGCACGCAGGGTCCAGGTGATCCGGTAGTCCACCCCGATGCCCGGAGAGCTGAGCACCAGCCGGTGCGGTGGCTCGGCGGCCAGCACCACGAACTCCTCCGGCTGGTCGCCGCCGTCCGGCCGGGTGCGGGTCTCCCGCCAGGCGGTGCCCGGGGCGAGCCGCCCGGGGGTGAGCAGCTCGACGGCGCTGACCGTGCAGAGCCAGTCGACGCGGACCGGCAGGTCGGTCAGGAGCGCCCACACGTCGACGGCCGACGCCTCGACGAACTCGGTGACCGCAACCGTCGACATGACACCTCCCGTGTCGTCCACCGTACGGGGGGTGAGCGGTCCACGGGGGGCCGGACGACGAAATTTCCGTCACCGGTGCCCCGGGCGGGGGCACCGGTGACGGGTCGCTCAGGGGCGGAACAGCCCCTCCCGTACGGCGTCGACGAACGCCGTCCAGCCCGGCGGGCCGATGACCAGGGCCGGACCCGACGGGTCCTTGGAGTCGCGTACCCCGACCACCGCCCGGGTACGGACGAGATTGTCCGCCACCTCCACGCAGAGCCCCTGGTCGTTCGAGCGGCTACTGGTGCGCCACACCGCGCCGACGAGATCGTTCATGCTCGTACCTCCTGTCCACTGGGTCGTGCCACGCCGGCACACCCCACGTCGCCATCGGGAGGCGGGGACGCGGGGTGTGCCGACGGAATCGGTGGAACAAACGCGGCAGGCGACGCGGACGGTCGGACAGCCGGTGCGACCGGCGCGAACCGGTACCGGCCGGTCAGCGGGCGGGCAGGATCCGCCCGGTGACCTCACCGAGGGCGACGGTGGTGCCGTCCGGGCCGGGGGCGGTGGCCCGCAGGGTGACCGTGTCCCCGTCGGCCAGGAAGGTGCGGGCCTCGCCGCCGACGGTGACCGGTTCGGCGCCGCCCCAGGTCAGCTCCAGGAACGAGCCGACCTGCCCACGCTCCGGACCGGACACCGTGCCCGAGGCGTACAGGTCTCCGGTGCGCAGGGACGCCCCGTTGACGGTCAGGTGGGCCAACTGCTGGGCGGGGGTCCAGTACATGCCGGCGAACGGCGGTTCGGTGACCAGCTCGCCGTTCCACTCGACCGCCAGTCGCAGGTCGAGCCCCAGGTGCGGGGTCTGTCGCAGGTAGTCCCGCACCGGCGGCTCCTGGGCCGGGGCCGGCACGAAAGCGTCGGCCAGGGCGTCCAGCGGGGTCACCCAGGCGGAGACGGAGGTGGCGAAGGACTTGCCGAGGAACGGCCCGAGCGGCTGGTACTCCCAGGCCTGGATGTCCCGGGCCGACCAGTCGTTGACCAGCACCACCCCGAAGACATGGTCGGCGAAGTCGGCGGTGGACACCCGGTCGCCCAGCGCGCTCGGCACCCCGACCACGAAGCCCACCTCGGCCTCGATGTCCAGGCGTGCCGACGGGCCGACGGTCGGCCCCTCGCCGCCGGCGCGCTGCCCGGTCGGGCGGACGACCGGGGTGCCGGAGACGACCACCGTGCCGGCCCGGCCGTGGTAGCCGATCGGCAGGTGCCGCCAGTTCGGCAGCAGCGGCGGCTGGCCGGGACGGAAGATCCGCCCGACGTTGCCGGCGTGGTGTTCCGAGGAGTAGAAGTCGACGTAGTCCGCCACCGCGAACGGCAGCACCATCTCGACCTCGGCCAGCGGCACCAGCAGCGGCGCGACGGCGGGCCGGTGCGCCGGGTCGGTGAGCAGCTCGACGAGGCGCTGCCGGACCGAGGTCCACTGCGGGCGGCCCAGCGCCATGAAGTCGTTGAGGGAGGACCCCCCGAACGCCCCGGCGGCGAGCACCAGCCCGGCCGCCTCCGCACCGGCCAGGTCGAACACCAGATCGGCGACGCGTACCCCGACCCGGGGCGGTCGCCCGTCGTGCCGGAACACCCCGTACGGCAGGTTGGTCACCCCGTACGACGAACCGTCCACGCCCGGCACCCAGCTCATCGGTCGAATCCCCCGTTCACCAGCCCCAGCCGGATCAGATCGGTCAGTGGTTCCCGCACGCTGCACGAGCCGAACCCGACCCACAGCGGCCGGTCGGCGTCGCCGGCAGCCCGGACCGGCTCGGCCAGCCGCGCCGCGTCGGTGGCGGCGAGCAGCACGGCCACCGCGTCCACCTCGGCACCGTCGACGGCGGCGAGGGTGGCGGCCAGCACGTTACCGAAGCCGTGGTGGGTGAAGCCGGTCTCCGGGTCGAGGTGGCGCACCGCGTGGTGCAGCCCGGCGGTCAGCTTGAACGGCAGGTTCCGGTCCCGGCAGGCGCAGATCACCGCGGCCAGTTCGACCGGGGTGGGGAAGAGTTCGGCGGCCAGTCCCCCGGTGCGGAACTTCGCGGCGATCGGCAGGCCGCTCGCGCGGGCCTCGGCGAGGGTGTCCAGCGCGCTGGTCAGCCCGAAGGTCAGCGGTAGTTCGGCGTACCAGTCGAGGTCGTCTGGCCCGGTGACGAGGTCGCGCAGCGCGGTCAGGCCGGGCCGGGGGTCCTCGCCGCGGCGGGCGACGGCCACCTCGACCTGCCGGACGGTGCTGCCGGCGGCGTCGAGGCGGGCCAGCGCGGCGGGCAGCCGGCCGATGCCGGTGTCCCCGATCAGCCCGGTCACCACGCCCCCGGCCAGGCCGTCCAGCTCGCCGGCGACGACGGCGGAGGCGGGCACCAACAGCGGGCCTACCAGCTCGGCGTACCAGGAGGCGCGGTGTTCGTGGTGCGCGGCGACCGCGTCGGGCAGCGACGCGCTGCCGGGCGGGAAGACGGCGGCGTCGTCGACGAGTCCGGCGAGGAGGCGGGGGACCTGCGTTGACACGAGACAAGAATCTACGGGACGCTGTCAAGGAACGGACAGTGGCGTCCGGTTATCGGACGCCGCCGGCCGGATATCGGGACAATACGGGAGGCGACATGCCGTACTACCGCAGCGTCGGCGAGGTGCCCCGCAAACGGCACACCCAGTTCCGCCAGCCCGACGGCAGCCTCTACACCGAGGAGTTGATGGGCCAGGAGGGCTTCTCCGCCGACTCGTCCCTGCTCTACCACCGGTACCCGCCGACCGCGATCGTCGCCGCCGAGGAGTTCGCCCCACCCGGGTACACCCGGCTGCCGAACCATCCACTCAAGCCGCGCCACCTGCGCACCCACAAGCTCGACGGCGCGGGGGCCGACCCGGTGCTCGGCCGGCGTCACCTGCTCGCCAACGACGACGTCCGGATCGGGTACGCGCTGGCCGACCGGCCCTCCCCCCTCTACCGCAACGCCACCGGCGACGAGTGCCTCTACGTCGAGGCCGGCACGCTGCGGCTGGAGTCCAGCTTCGGCCCGCTCGACCTGGCCGCCGGCGACTACGTGGTGATCCCCACCTCGACCGTGCACCGGCTGGTCCCCACCGGCGACACCCCGGTCCGGCTGCTGACCATCGAGGCCACCGGACACATCGGCCCACCCAAGCGCTACCTGTCGGCGCGCGGCCAGTTCCTCGAACACTCGCCGTACTGCGAGCGGGACGTCCGGGGGCCGGACACGCCCCTGCTGGTCGACGGCACCGACGTCGAGGTGCTGGTCCGCCACCGGGCCCGGACGGCCACCGGCACCGCCTGGACCCGGCACGTCTACGCCCACCATCCGTTCGACGTGGTCGGCTGGGACGGGCACCAGTACCCGTGGGCGTTCTCCATCCACGACTTCGAGCCGATCACCGGTCGCCTCCACCAGCCGCCGCCGGTGCACCAGACCTTCCAGGGCCCCAACTTCGTGATCTGCTCGTTCGTGCCCCGCAAGGTCGACTACCACCCGGACGCCGTCCCGGTGCCGTACCACCACCACAACGTCGACTCCGACGAGATGCTCTTCTACACCGGCGGCAACTACGAGGCCCGGCGCGGCTCCGGCATCGAGCAGGGCTCGATCTCCCTGCACCCGTCCGGTTACACCCACGGCCCGCAGCCGGGGGCGGCCGAACGGTCCATCGGCGTCGACTTCTTCGACGAGTTGGCCGTCATGGTCGACACCTTCCGCCCGCTCGACCTCTGCGACGCCGCCGTGGAGTGCGAGGACCCCGGCTACGCCTGGACCTGGAACCGCCGCCCCTGACCGGACCGGCACCCTGACCAACCCGGTGACCCGCGCCGCCCCGGTCGGCGGGTGCCGTGCTAGGAGACGCCCGCGCGGGTGGCGGCGACCAGGGTGGCCGGCACCGCGACGGCGATCGCGGCCACCAGCGGCCAGGGGCTGCCCACCAGGGCGAAGAGCAGGAGCAGGGCCGGGCCGGCCGGCACCGCGTACACCGCGAACGCCAGCGGCCGGTCCTCCCGGCGCAGCACCGGCAGCACCACCCGGCCCAGCCCGGGGACCTGCCGGGCCAGCCGCCAGGCCAGCAGACCGCCCCCGGCCGCCGCCAGCACCGCCACCAGCCGGCTCGCCCCCGCCCCGCCGGCGGCCAGGACAGCGAGCAGCAGACTGGCCACCAGCGACCAGCCGCTGCCGATCAGGACGAGCCGGCGCAGCCCGGCCCACACCGGCACCTTCTCCGCCCGGGTCGGGTGCACCGGCGCCAACGCGGCGACCTGTTCCAGTGCCAGCACCCAGCGACGCCGTTCCAGCCGGAGCACCCCCGGGTCGTCCCGCGCCCCGGCCAGCTCCGGGTCGAGCCGCAACGCCTCCCGGTAGGCCCGCTCGGCGAGGTCGAACAGCTCCAGCCGGCCGGCGACCAGGGCCAGCACCAGGTGCGCCTGTGGCTCGTCGGGGGCCAGTTCCACCCCACGCCAGGCCGCGTCCAGCGCCGGCTGGCCGTTGCGCGCCTCGGCCAGGATCGCCGCCGCGCTCCGCTGGGCGTACGCGTCGGACGGCCCGGCCGCCAGGATCCGATCGGCGGTACGCGCCGACTCGGCGTACTCCCCCAGATCGGCCAGGGCGATCGCCCGGACCACCAGCGCGGCGGTCGGCACCACCGCAGCGTCGTCCCCGGGCGGGCCGGAACCGACCGGGGGCGGGCCGGGCGTGCCCACCGGCTGCGGTCCTCCCGACGAGCCTGACGGCTCCGACGGGGACACCGGTCGCGGTGCGGCCGGCGATCCCGGCAGATCCGGCGAGCCGGTCGAATCCGACGGCACCGGCGTTCCCGGCGCTGCGGAAGGCAGCGATGGTCCGGGCGGTGCCGATGGTCCAAGCGGTGCCGGGTGTCCCGGCGGGGCAGACGAATCCGGCGGTGCCGGGTATCCCGGCGGGGCAGGTGGCGCCGATGAGGCCGGTGGGGCCGACGGTGTCGTTGATCCCGGCGGAACCGGCGGGCCGTCGATCGCCGCGTCGGCGGCGGCGACCGCCGCACCGGGCCGACCGGCGGCGAGGTGCAGCCGGGCCAGCAGCGTCAACGCGGACGGGTCGGCCGGGGCCAGCGCGAGCGCGAAGCCCAGTTCCTCGGCGGCCTCGTCGTAACGGCCCAGCTCGGCCAGCAGTTGGGACCGCTGCCGGTAGCCGTCGAGCGTCGATTCGTCGTCGGTCATCGCGGCCCTACCCGGCCGCCGCGTCGTAGACCAGGGCCACCGCGATGCCGGCCAGGCCCTCGCCGCGCCCGGTGAAGCCGAGGCCGTCGCTGGTGGCCGCGGTGACGGTGACCGGTGCGCCGACCGCAGCCGAGAGCACCTGCTGCGCCTCGTCGCGTCGGGGCCCGATCCGGGGCCGGTTGCCGACCACCTGCACCGAGACGTTGCCGATGGCGAACCCGGCCGCGCGGACCCGACGGGCGGACTCGGTGAGCAGCGCCACCCCGGAGGCGGCGGCCCACTCCGGCTCGTCGACCCCGAAGTTCGCCCCGAGGTCGCCGAGCCCCGCGGCGGCGAGCAGTGCGTTGCAGGCGGCGTGCGCGACCACGTCGGCGTCGGAGTGCCCGGCCAGGCCGTCCTCACCGGGCCAGTGCAGGCCGGCCAGCCAGCACGGCCGGCCGGTGGCGAAGGCGTGGATGTCGGTGCCGACGGCGACCCTGGGAACGATCATGAATCGAGGGTACGCGTCAATGCCCCGCGGCCAGCAGCTGCTCGGCCAGGGTCAGATCGAACGGGCGGGTGACCTTCAACGCGTACTCGGAGCCGGGGACGCAGAACACCGGCACGCCCTGCTGCTCGACCAGGCCGGCGTCGTCGGTGAGCGGATCGCCGGCGGCGGCGTGCGCGGCGGTCAGCACCTCCCGACGGAACCCCTGCGGGGTCTGCACGGCCCGCAGGGCCGACCGGTCGACGGTGCCGAGGACGACGCCGTCGGCGTCCACCTGCTTGATCGTGTCGATCACCGGCAGCACCGGGATGACCGCCCGGTGACCGGCCCGGACCGCCGCCGCCACCGCCTCCACCAGAGCGGGTGGGGTGAGCGCGCGGGCCGCGTCGTGCACCAGCACGATGGCCGGACCGGGGGGCACCGCGGCCAGGGCGTTCGCCACCGACGCCTGCCGTTCGACGCCACCGGCCACGACCAGGACCGGGGCGACCGGGTCCAGCAGCCGCCGGACCGCGTCGACCTCGGCGGCCGGCGCGGCCACCACCACGGTGTGCACCGACGGCGCGGCGGCGATCCGGCGTACCGCGTGCACCAGCAGGGGCTCGCCACCGAGCAGCCGCAGCGCCTTGGGGCCACCCGGACCGAGGCGTACCCCGGCACCGGCCGCAGGAACGAGGACCGCGACGTCACCGCGCGGATTGAGCTGCGCGGTCACGTCGCGGTCCTCGGGAATCTTCGCTACAGGGTCGGGTACGACGATGCGGTCGGATCAGGCCTCGGTGAGGACCTTGTCGAGCAGCGTCTCCGCCTCGTCCTTGGTGCTCTTCTCCGCCAGCGCGACCTCGCCGACGAGAATGTCGCGGGCCTTGGCGAGCATGCGCTTCTCACCCGCGGAAAGGCCCCGCTCCCGCTCCCGACGCCACAGGTCGCGCACGACCTCGGCGACCTTCAGCGGGTTGCCGGAGGCCAACTTCTCCAGATTCGCCTTGTAACGCCGCGACCAGTTGGTCGGCTCCTCGGTGTGCGGTGCGCGGAGCACGTCGAAGACCTTGCCCAGGCCCTCTTCGCCGACCACCTCACGCACACCCACGATCTCGGCGTTCTCGGCGGGCACCCGAACCGTCAGGTCACCCTGCGCGACCCTCAAGACCAGGTACTCCCTGGGCTCGCCCTTGATGACCCGAGTCTCGATTGCCTCGATGAGTGCGGCCCCGTGGTGGGGGTAAACAACGGTCTCGCCGACGCTGAAAACCATAGGTTCGAAACCCCTTTCGCTGTGTCTAGGGTAACACGCTCAGGCACCAATGTCCCGCTGCCGTCCTGACCGTTGGCGCAGCTCAGGGGCCCTGTGAGAGGTCTTTCTTCAGCTTGACAGGCGGCCAAACCGATGGTTCAAACACGCTCCGTGAGCAACGGATGACACCCCGGCACGGGTGATCGGAGCGTGGATTTCTCGGGCTATGCGCTCCTCCCATGGTAGCCCGGCGGCGTCCCGGCCGCCCAGGTCTGGCGGCAGGAGGGTACGTGCGGGACGCTGGAGGGGCACCGCACACCGCTCGCCGCACCACTCACCGGGGGTCCGATGGGCATGCCTGACGCAGAGGGCCACGGCCCGCCCGACGGCCTGCCCGGCCTACCGCCGGAGTGGGGCCGGGTGGTCGTGCCGGACGACGCGTCCGCGCTCGCCGAGGAGGCCGCCCAGCTCCGACGCGAGCTGCGCCGCCGCAGCTCGGCCGCCCGGTGGCGACGGCTGGGGCTGGCCGGGCGCACGGACGGCCGGCCGCCGCTCGGGCTGCCCCTGCTGATCCTCCTGGTGGCGGTGCTCGCCACCGCCGCCGGTCTGGTCACCGTCACCTGGCCCCGGTCGTCCCGGGGCACCGACCGGCCCACCGTGCTGCCGCAGTCGACCACGCCGGTCCCGCTGGTCGGGCGGTCGCTCCCCGCGCTCGACCTGGTCGACGCCGACCAGACACCGGTGCCCCTGCGTGGCCTGCTACCCGCGATGATCATCCTGGTGGACAGCTGTGCCTGCGCCGCGCAGGTGGCCGCCGCCGCCGGCACCGCACCCGGGGGCGTCCGGGTGGTCAGCGTGGCCGGCGGACGCGAGGTCACCGGCGCCCCACCGGCCGGTGGCCCGGTACACGCCCTCGCCGACCCCACCGGCGAACTCCGCGCCGCGGTGCGCCTGCCCGCCCGACCCGGTGCCGCCCCGGCGTTGCTGGTGGACCGCGCCGGCACGGTGGTCCGGGTCCTGCCCGAGCTGGGTGACACCGCCGACTACCGGGACGACCTGGCCCGGCTCGCCGGCTGACCCGGCCGGCCCCACCAGGGCCTCGCTCAGGGCACCGCGACGACCTGCGCCTCCAGCTCCACCGGCCCCGGCCCCACCGCCGAGAACTCCAACCGGGTGCGTCCGGCCGGCCCGGTCAGTTCCCACGCGACCAGCTCGCCGTCGCAGTCGGCCTGTCGTCGCCGTGGGGGGTCGTCGTGCAGGACCGAGACCAGCAGTGTCCCGTCGCCCGAGCAGCGGTACTGGAGGAGGTGCCGCGCGCCGTCGGCCGCCGACTCCCGGCGGACCGGCGCACCACCGGACGCCAGGGTCATCCGTTCCCGCCACTGGGTGTCGGTGAACGTCGGCAGACCCACGTCCGGGTCACCCGACCCACCGGGCAGCTCCGTCGACTCCAGCACCCGCCCGGTGCGGACGTCGACCACCACCACCCGTCGGGTCGCCTCCGCACCGGCCGACGGTCTCGGCGTCACCGCCCGCACCGACCCGCCGGGGGCGGTCGTCGGAGCGGTGGCCGACCACCACCAACCGCCGGCGACCAGCGCGACCAGGGCCGCGCCGGCCAGCACCGCACCGCGCAGCCGGTCCCCGCCGCCCACCTCGACCCCCACCCGGCGAGGGTAACCAGGAGCCGGCGGCGACGCGCGACGAAGCGCCGACCCCGGCAGCCCCGACCAGGCACTCCACCCCGCCCCGGGGTGCCGGCGCGTAGTCCGGGGAGCCCCGCACGGTCCCGGCGGGACCGCACGGGTCGGGCCGCCCCCGCGGGTCGCGGCAGGACACGGACCGGCCAAGGCCGGGCGGCGGATCAGGTCCGGCGTTCGAGCAGGGCGGCGTAGAGGGTGAGCCCGGGGCCGAAGGCGAGCAGCACGATCCGGCGGGGTGGCACCGCCGCCCGGAACAACCGGTCCAGGATCAGCAGCACCGTCGGCGACGAACAGTTGCCGTGCTCGTCGAGGACCCTCCGGGACGTCGCCAGCGCGTCGGCCGGCAGCGCCAGCTCCCGTTCCACCACCTGGAGGATGCGCGGTCCACCCGGGTGCACCGCCCAGCCGTCCACCTCGGCGATCGTCGTGCCGTGCCGGGCCAGCAGGTCGGCGGTCAGCCCCCGGACGTGCGTCGAGAGCACCTGTGGCACCTTCGGCGACAGGCCCATCCGGAAACCGGTGTCGGTGACGTCCCAGGTCATGTGGTCGGCGGTCGAGGTGTCGGTGACCGAGGCGACCTCGCGCAGCGCGTACCCCGCCGTGCCCGTCCCCGCCTCCGGGAGCACTACGGCGGCCACCGCGGCGTCGGAGAAGAGCGCGTGCGAGATGATCTGCTGGGTGTCCATCCGGGCCGACGCCGGCTGGAGGTGCAGGCTGGTCAGTTCGGCGCAGAGCAGCAGCGCCGGCCGGCCCCGCGCGGCCACGAAGTCGCTCGCCGCCCCCAACCCCGGCAGGGCGGCGTAACAGCCCATGTGCCCGACGAACATCCGTTGGGTGTCCGGGGCCATGCCCAGGTCCCGGGCGAGCAGGATGTCCAGCCCCGGGGTGGCGTAGCCGGTGCAGGAGCAGACCACGAACAGCCCCAGGTCACTCGCCGCGAGCCCGGCGGCGGTCAACGCCCGGCCCACCGCCTCCTTGCCCAGCGGCAGCGCCTCCACCTGGTACCGCCGCATCCGTCGCTCGGTCGGCCAGTCGGAGACGTCCTCGAGCAGCGGGTTGACCGCCGCCTGCCGACGGGACACCCCCGAGTTGGCGAAGATCCGCTCGGCCAGCGCGTGGGTGGTGCCCGAGAAGTGCTTCGCGAAGTAGCCCGTCCACAACTCGTCCTGGGTGGCTCCGGGCGGGTGGGCCGTCCCCAACCCCGCGATCAACGGCACGGCCATCCGTCCCCACCTCTCGTCCACACTGCCCGTCCGGCGGTCGCCCCGACCTCCGTCACCCTCACCAACGAGGGGCCGTTCCGTCGCGGTCCGGGTCACCCCCGAGCACCGCCACCCCGAGCCAGTCGGCGCACACGTCCGAGGTCGCCGGGTGCAGCGAGCCGCAGCGGGCGTCCCGGTAGAGCCGTTCCAACGGATGCCCCCGACGGGTCGCCGAGGTCCCGGCCGCCTCCAGCATGGACGCCGCCACCTCCGCCGCCGTGCTGCCGGCGAGCAGCTTCGCCCGCCACACCCACCGGTTCGTCTCGGCGTCGCCGGGGGCGTCGCCGACCCGGCGGGCCGCCTCGGCCACCACGAGTTCCGCCGCCGCCACCGCCGCGTCCGCCCGGCCGAGCCGGGCCCGTACCGCCGGCAGGCCACCCAGGTCCCGGGCGTTGAGGTGCTCGGCGGCGGCGTCCACCGCCGACCGGGCCACCCCCACGTAGACGGCGGCATAGCTGGCCACCAGCCAGTGCGGCATCAGCTGGGCGACCACCAGCGCCAGCCCCTCCACGCCGCCGAGCAGCCGGTCCGCCGGCACGGTCACGTCCAGGTGCAGGTCGTGGGAGGAGGTGGCCCGCATGCCCAGGGCGTCCCAGGTCGGTTCCACCCTCACCCCCTCCCCGGCGGGCACCAGGAACTGGGAGACCACCGACGGGTCGGCGGCGCTGCGGGCGGCCACCAGGTAACCGTCGGCATGACCGGCGCCGGAGCAGAACGTCTTGCTCCCCTTGATCCGGAAGCCGCCGTCGACCGGCTCGTAGACCGTGCTGAGCCGGGACAGCCGGGCACCCGCGCCACGTTCGCTCATCGCCACCGCGTACCAGGCGCCCTCGGCCGCCGCCCGGAGCAGCCGGTCCCGGGCGGCCAGCGCCTCGTCCGGTACGCCCAACGCCTCGGCCAGTTCCTCGGTGACCGCCCCGAGCGCGCCGGTGACCGAGGCGTGCATGTTGAACACCAGCGCGGTCGCGCCGTTGCCCCGGGCCAGCTCGGTGGCGACGGCCGCGTACCCGGCGAAGGTGGCGTCCGCGCCACCCAGCCCGGCCGGGACCATCAGCCCGAAGAGTCCGGATGCCCGCAGGTCGGCGAAGTCGTCGACCGGAAACGTGCCGTCCCGGTCGTGTCCGGCCGCCCGCGCGGCGAACCTCGGCGCCAACCGGCGGGCCGCCGCCACTGCGTCCACAGTCATACGGTCCCCTTCCTGGGACTTCCTGGTACCCCGAAGCTGGCCGGCTACCCGCGCCGGTCCTCACGGCCCTGGTCCGGCCACCCGCGCCGGACCCCACGGCCCCGATCCGGCTGCCCCAGCCGGACCCCACGGCCCTGGTAGAGCACCGCGGTCGACCAGGTCGGCCGGATCCCGGGTACCCACCCGCGCCGGCCGGGGCCGACACCACCGGTGGCGCGTCGCACCAGCCAGCCCAGTGTCGCCGGCAGCGACGGCCGGATCCCCCGCACCCGCAGGGCGACACCGTGCCGGGCGCACTCGGCGACCAACTCCCGGTCGTCCACGAACAACCGTGCGTCGTGGATGCCCCGGGGCACGGTGGGCAGCCGCTCGCCCAACTCCACCGCGACCAGCCGGGCCAGCACGGTGTCGTTCAGGGTGTCCAGCACCAGCAGTCCACCCGGGCGCAGCAGGCGGCACGCCTCGGCGACCGCGGTACGCCAGTCGGGCACGTGTTCCAGCAGCTCACCGGCCGCGACCACGTCGGCACAACCGTCCGCGAGCGGCACCGCTGTCGCGTCCCCGGCGAGCACCGTCACCCCGTGCGCCGCCGCCTGCACCAGGGCGGACCGGGTGAGGTCCACCCCGACGTGGCGGTAGCCCTTTCCAGCCAGGTGCGGGGCCATCAGGCCGGCGCCGCAGCCCAGGTCGACCAGCACCGCGTCGGGCCGGGCCGCCGGCGGCACCAGGGCGGCGCGGGCGCGGGCCAGCCAGTGCAGCATCGCGAACGCGCCGTCGGGCCGCCACCACTCACCGGCCAGGTCGTCGTACTGGCGGGGATCGTTGGGGGGCAGCACCCGGACACCGCTGGAGACCGCACCGTCACGCATGGCACCGAGCGTGGCACGACCGGCCGGTAACGACCAGACTTCCCATATGTCGCGGAGGGTGTTAGGGCTGGTCAGGGCGAGTCATCCGGAACCCGGCCTGGCGGTGACCACGGTGGCCGGGCTGCTCGCCGTCGGGGTCGGCCACCGTCCGGGCGGGACGGTGGCCGTGGTGCTCACCGTGCTGGCCAGCCAGCTCGCCGTGGGGTGGACCAACGACGCGGTGGACTCCGGGCGGGACGCCACGGTGGGGCGTGCCGACAAGCCGGTCGCCGCCGGGGTCGTGGGTCGCCGCACGGTGGCGGTGGCCGCCGGGCTGGCCGCGCTCGCCACCCCGCTGCTGGCGCTGACCACCAACGCGGTCGCCGCCTTCTGGTACACCGTCGGTCTGGTCTCGGCGCTGCTCTACGACTGGCCGTTGAAGTCCACCCCGGCCTCGGTGCTGCCGTACGCGGTCTCCTTCGGCGCGCTGCCCGCCTTCGTGGTGCTCGCCCTGCCGGGGGCGCCCGCGCCACCGGTCTGGCTGGTCGTCGCGGGGGCCTGCCTGGGTGCGGGCGCGCACTTCGCCAACGTGCTGCCCGACCTGGCCGACGACGCCCGGACCGGGGTGCGCGGGCTGCCGCACCTGCTCGGTGCCACCGGCAGCCGGCTGGCCGCCGCCGGGCTGCTGCTCGCCGCCACCGTCGCCCTGGTCGTCGGCCCGCCCGGGCCACCGTCGTGGGTCGGCTGGTCGGCCCTCACGGCGGCCGTCGTGGTGCCGGTCGTCGGCTGGTACGCGGGACGCGCCGCCACCCGGGCCGGGGGACGCTCGGTGGCCGCCTTCCGGGCGGTGCTGGTGGTGGCTCTGATCGATGTGGTCCTGCTGGTGGCGAGCGGTCGGGTGGTCTGACCGGCACCCGCCCGGGTGGCGGCACCGGGTCCGTGTGCGGCCCTCGATCAGCTCCAACTACCCTGGAGCGCGGTCTGCGCGGGTATGACCACCCCGTGCCCGGGGGATGATCCGCACCGGGTGGGGATCGTGACGAGGAGGACCGACGTGACGCGCTCGATCAGGGGTTCCCGGCGGGCCGCCCTGCTGTTGTCCGGCCTGGCGGCGACCGCCCTGCTGGCGACGGGCTGCGGGGCTGGCCAGGTGTCCGAGACCGCCAACAAGCAGCCGTCGGTCCAGGGTGTCAACGTCCAGACGCCGGACAACGCGTACAAGGTGCGCGGCCTCTACGTCGAGTACCCCGGGGAGGACGGCTTCGCCGCCGGTGGGAACGCCGCGATCAACACGGTGATCTACAACGACACCCGGGATCCGGTCACCGTCACCGTCACCACCGACAGCGCCCGGCAGATCCTGCTCACCGGTACGACCGGTCCGTCGACCTCCGCGTCACCGTCGGAGAGCGGGAGCGCCTCCCCGTCGGGCAGCGCGTCCCCGTCGGAAGGAGCCTCCCCGTCGGGTAGCGCCTCGCCGTCCGAGGGCGCTTCGCCGTCCGGCAGCGCCTCGCCGTCCGAGGGCGCTTCGCCGTCCGGCAGCGCGTCGCCGTCCGAGGGCGCTTCCCCGTCGGGCAGCGCGTCGCCGTCCGAGGGTGCTTCGCCGTCCGCACCGGCCGGCGAGCCGGCCCGGATCGAGATCCCGGCGCTCGGCTTCGTCCTGCTCAACGTGCAGAGCGGGCGACACCTCCAGCTCGTCGGGTTGAACGAGGAACTGCGCAGCGGCCAGCAGGTCGACCTGACCTTCGACTTCGGTGGCGGTCGTACCGTCAGCACCCCGGTCCCGGTCGGCGTGCCGCTGAGCCCGGGCGCCCCGGCCTCCCCGATCGTGCACCGCGAGGGCGGCGAGGAGAGCGGCCAGGAGGGCACCTCCGGCCACGGCGGCTGAACCGACGGCATCCTGTGCACCGACACCGTCGGCGTGGTGACCACCACGCCGACGGTGTTTTCGTCACCGGTGGGGGTTAGCGTCCTGGGGTGACCACCTCCCGATCCACGCCCGCCCGCGGCGCGTCCGGCGTCTCCCGGGGCCGGGCCGCCCGTGAGCCCCGTCCCGCCTACGAGTGCGACGCCTGCGGCCACCAGCCACCCAAGTGGGTGGGGCGCTGCCCGGAGTGCGGCGAGTGGGGTTCCGTGGTCGAGTCCACGGTCACCGGGCCGGTCGTCTCCGGCCGGGTGGTCAGCTCCCGGATGCCGGCCGAGCCGGCCCGGCCGATCGCCACCATCAGCGCCGCGCCGGCCCGGGCCCGACCCACCGGGGTCAGCGAACTCGACCGGGTCCTCGGCGGCGGGCTGGTCCCCGGCGCGGTGGTCCTGCTGGCCGGGGAGCCGGGCGTGGGCAAGTCGACCCTGCTGCTCGACGTGGCACAGCAGTGGGCGGCCACCGCCGGCAGCCCGTCGCTGGTGGTCAGCGGCGAGGAGTCGGTCAGCCAGGTCCGGCTGCGCGCCGAACGGATGGGCGCCCTGCACGAGCAGCTCTGGCTGGCCGCCGAGAGCGACCTGAGCGCCGTGCTGGGCCACCTCGACGCGGTCAAGCCGGGCCTGCTGGTCCTCGACTCGGTGCAGACCATCTCCACCACCGGCACCGAGGGGGTGCAGGGTGGGGTGACCCAGGTCCGGGCCGTCACCGCCGCCCTGGTCGCGGTCGCCAAGGAACGCGGCATCGCCACCGTGCTGGTCGGCCACGTCACCAAGGACGGCCAGGTGGCCGGTCCCCGGGTGCTGGAGCACCTGGTCGACGTGGTGCTGCACTTCGAGGGCGACAAGCACTCCTCGCTACGGATGGTGCGGGGGGTCAAGAACCGGTTCGGCGCGGCCGACGAGGTGGGTTGCTTCGAGATGCACGAGGGGGGCATCACCAGCCTGGCCGACCCCTCCGGGCTCTTCCTCACCCGCTACTCCGAGCCGGTGCCGGGCACCTGCGTCACGGTGGCGATGGAGGGGCGGCGGGCGTTGCTGACCGAGGTGCAGGCGCTGATCGGGGCGACGGTGGCCGGCTCGCCCCGGCGTACCGTGTCCGGGCTCGACGGTGCCCGGCTGGCCATGGTGCTGGCGGTGCTCCAGCGCCGCACGGAGCGGCTCACCCTGCACGACCGGGAGGTCTTCGCGGCCACCGTCGGCGGGATCCGGGTGGTCGAGCCGGCCGCCGACCTCGCGGTCGCCCTGGCGGTCGCCTCCGGCGGACTCAACCTGGCCATCGCGCCGCACCTGGTGGCGATCGGCGAGGTCGGGCTGACCGGTGAGGTACGCCGGGTCGGCGCGGTCCCCCGCCGGCTGGCCGAGGCGGCCCGGCTCGGCTTCCGGATGGCCCTGGTGCCACCCGGCTGCGGTCCCGACAGCACCGGTGCCGGCCCGGACAGGATGCAGGTGACCGAGGTCACGGACGTGCGATCCGCGCTCCAGGCGGTCGCCCGCGCCTCCGCGGAGTGAATCCGGGTGGCGGAGGCCACGGACCGATCGGGCCATACCGAACAAAGTCCGTCATGGCCGGCGGGTAGGAGTAATCCGACGCCGCGACACATCACAGTAACCACGGGAGCACCCACCGCAGGGCAGTCCGTAGACTGTGCACGTGCCGACCGACCGCGACGCCGCCAAGCCTGCCGGCGCGACGCCCCACACCCGCGCCGCAGCCGTGGGCTCGCCCGCCCGTCCGATCAGTGTGAGCGTGACCGGAGCGACCGGCAGCGCCGGTGACCCGCTGCGGGCCAATCTCGCCCTGATGGCACCAGGCACCGCGCTACGCGACGGGCTCGAACGCATCCTGCGCGGTCGTACGGGTGCGCTGATCGTCCTCGGCTACGACAAGGTCGTGGACGGGATCTGCACCGGCGGCTTCCCGATGGACGTCGAGTTCTCCGCCACCCGGGTCCGGGAGCTGTGCAAGATGGACGGCGCGGTGGTGCTCTCCAGCGACGGCACCCGGATCGTCCAGGCCGGCGTGCACCTGATGCCCGACCCCTCCATCCCCACCGAGGAGTCCGGCACCCGGCACCGCACCGCCGAGCGGGTGGCCCGGCAGACCGGCTATCCGGTCATCTCGGTCAGCCAGTCGATGCGGATCATCAGCCTCTACGTCAACGGGCAGCGACACGTGCTGGACGATTCGGCGGCGATCCTCTCCCGGGCCAACCAGGCCCTGGCCACGCTGGAGCGCTACAAGCTCCGCCTCGACGAGGTCTCCGGCACCCTCTCCGCGCTGGAGATCGAGGACCTGGTCACCGTCCGGGACGCGGTCGCGGTGGTGCAGCGGCTGGAGATGGTCCGCCGGATCGCCGACGAGATCGCCGGTTACGTGGTCGAGCTGGGCACCGACGGTCGGCTGCTCGCCCTCCAGCTCGACGAGTTGATGGCCGGCGTCGATGCCGACCGTACCCTGGTCATCCGGGACTACCTGCCCACCGGCCGCAAGTCGCGCACCCTCGACGAGGCCCTGGTCGAGCTGGACCTGCTCGGCGCGACCGAGCTGATCGACCTGGTCGCGGTCGCCAAGGCCATCGGCTACCCGGCCGCCTCCGACGCGCTCGACGCGGCGGTCAGCCCGCGCGGGTTCCGGCTGCTGGCCAAGGTGCCCCGGCTGCCGGCGGCGATCGTCGACCGGCTGGTGCTGCACTTCGGCAGCCTCCAGCGGCTGCTCGGCGCCACCGTGGAGGATCTCCAGGCCGTCGAGGGGGTCGGGGACGCGCGGGCCCGGGGCGTCCGGGAAGGGCTCTCCCGGCTGGCCGAGGCATCCATCCTGGAACGCTACGTCTGACCGGGACGGGTCGGCCCGAGCGGGACGGGATCAGCTCAGCCGACGACGACCAGCTTGACCGGCTCGCTCAGCTTGGTGCCCACCCGGGCGAAGACCTGGTAGTTGCCGGCCGGCGGCTGCGGACCCGAGGCGACACCCTGGCTGCACCGGCTGGCATCCATACCGTTCCAGGTGAGCTGGTAGGAGCGTTCGAAGCCGGGGGTGAAGGACTGCACGTCGGAGCCCTTGCCGGTGCCGCAGGTGTCCGACGACCAGACCTTCTCCGCGCCGGACTTGATGAACAGCTCCTGCACGTCGGCACCGACGTCCCGGCTGCAGGTCCGCCCGGACTTGTTCCGGATCTTGAGGCTGAGGTCGACCGGGGCACCCCGCCGGACCTCGGCCGGGAGCGCCACCGGGGTCACCGCGATCTCGCTGTCGGTGCAGGTGCCGTCGTCCACCCGGGCCGGGTTGACCGGCGCGGCGGGCGGATCGGCCGGCGGCGTGGTGCTCGTACCCGACTCGGCGCCCGGCCCGGCCGACGAGGCCGGCGCGTCGGACGGACCCGACGGCGACGCGGACCCGGAGGCTGTCGGTGACGGGCTACCCGCCGCGGGAGCCGACGACGAGGCACCGGCACCCGGTGTGGTGCTGGTGTCCCCCGACCGGGTGCACGAGTAGAGCAGGACAATCAAGAAGAGAAGCCCCGCTCCGAGTACGACGGCGCGACGCCGCCAGTACACGGCGGATGGCAGGGGACCGACCGTCAGACGCATGATGCCCCCACCGTAGCGGCGCGACGCACGAGGACCGACCACGACTCGCCGGATGTGGACCGTCGGGCCGGAAACGACACTCCACAGACGACGGTCGACCGGAACCCGGCCCGGTCGGCCCGCCACCGCCCACCGCGACGCGGACCCGGCGCAGCCGCCGCACCGCGCCCCCGCCGGCCGTCCGTCCCCGCCGCACCGCGCCCCCGCCAGCCGTCCGTCCCGGCCGGACCGGGCCGCCCCCGCGCCTCGGGCGTCACCGTCGGGGCCGGGTCGTTCACAGGTAGACCTTGCGCTGGTACACCGCGTGCGCACCGGCCACCCGGTCGAGGAAGAGCAGCCCGGCGCAGTGGTCGATCTCGTGTTGCAGGGCACGGGCCTCGAAACCGTCGGTGACCAGCCGGACCGGCGCACCGCTACCGGGCAGCGCCCCCTCGACCACCAGCCGGCTGGCCCGCTTCACGTCGCCGGTCAGGTCGGGCACCGACATGCAGCCCTCCCGGCCCGGCTTCCACCGGCTCGCCTCCACCACCCGGGCGTTGCAGAGCACGAACGTGCCGTGCACCGTCACCGCCTTCGGATGGCCGGTCACGTCCACCGCGAACACCTGCGCACCCACCCCCACCTGCGGTGCCGCCAGACCCACACACCCGGGCGAGACCCGCATGGTGGCGACCAGGTCGGCGGCGAGCCGGACGGTCTCCTCGGCCGTCGGATCCACCTCCGGCCCCGGCCGGCTCAACACCGGCTCCGGGGCACAGACCACCGGGCGCACCTCCCCCGGCACGCCCAGCGCCGCCGGGGTCCAGCCGCCGAGCCCCACGGACGGCACCCCGCTCACGGATTTCCCCCCGTCCGCGACTGCGGGGCTCGCAAGACCGGCTCACTCCTCGCGCTCCGCAAGTCACCCCTGGCTCGCGACTGCGGGGCTCGCAAGACCGGCTCACTCCTCGCACTCACAGCAGCTCCGGGTCCGCGGGGCGCAGGGACACCCCGACGCCCAGGTCGGTGGCGACCTCGGAGAGCCGGCCGGTCAGCTCGGCGGCGCTGCCGGAAGGCAGGTCCACCTCGGCCACCACCACGTAGAGCGCGCCGGCCAACCGGGTGCTCAGGTCCGTCACGTTGCCGCCGGCCTCGGCGATCACCCGGGTCATCGCCGCCACGATGCCCATCCGGTCCGCGCCGTGCACCGCCAGCACGTACGGCTCACCCGTCGGGGCCGAGGTGCCGTCCGGGGTGACCGCGCGTACGGTGGCCAGCAGTTGACCGTCGGCGGCCAGCGGCGTCAGGGCGGCCTCGACCTCGGCGGCGGCCGGCCCCACGCAGATCAACGTCATGGCGAAGTGACCGCGCAGCCGGGTCATGGTGGAGTCGGTGAGGTTCGCGCCGAGCCCGGCGAGCACCTCGGCGACGTCGGCCACGATGCCGGGCCGGTCCCGGCCGATGACGGTGATCGCGAGCTCGCTCATCCGGGCATTCTGCCCGATCCACCCGTCGGCCCGGCGACGCCCCGCCCGGCCCGCCCACCCAGCGGGAAGTCGCCGCGTGACATCATCGTCGACGCGATGACTGAACAGACCTTCACCACCCTGGTCAGCCGGTGGTACGTGCAGAACGCCCGTGACCTGCCCTGGCGGGTGCCGGGGATCGGGGCCTGGCCGATCCTGGTCAGCGAGGTCATGCTCCAGCAGACCCCGGTGGTGCGGGTCCTGCCCGCCTGGCACGCCTGGCTCGCCCGCTGGCCCGACCCCGCCGCCCTCGCCGCCGACACCCAGGCCGAGGCGATCAGGATGTGGGGCCGGCTGGGCTACCCCCGGCGGGCGGTACGGCTGCGCGACTGCGCGGTGGCGATCGTGGAACGGCACGGCGGGCAGGTGCCCGACCAGTTGGAGCAGCTGCTGGCGCTGCCCGGGGTCGGGACGTACACGGCACGGGCGGTCGCCGCGTTCGCGTACGGTCAGCGGCACCCGGTGGTCGACACGAACGTCCGGCGGGTCGTCTCCCGGGCCGTCGCCGGGGAACCGGACGCCGGGCCGGCCACCACCCCGGCCGACCTGGTCGCCTGCGCGGAACTGCTACCCACCGAGCCGAGTGCCGCCGCGCTGGCCAGCGCCGCCTTCATGGAACTCGGCGCGATCGTCTGCACCGCCCGTTCCCCGCGCTGTCCGGCCTGCCCGGTCGAGTCGGTCTGCGCCTGGCGGGCCTCCGGTCAGGTCGCTCCGGCCGGCCCGACCCGCAAGACCCAGCGGTACGCCGGCACTGACCGTCAGGTGCGGGGGCTGCTGCTCGGGGTGCTCCGGGACACCACCGGCCCGGTGCCGCACCAGCGGCTCGACCAGGTGTGGCACGACGACGTGCAGCGGGCGCGGGCGCTGGCCGGGCTGGTGAAGGACGGTCTGGTCGAACCGGTCGGCGAGGAGAACTTCCGGCTCGTCGGCGACGGTCCCGCCGTTCAGCCGCTCCCCGGCTGATCCGCAGGCACCGGCGGCGGGTGCCGTTGACGCGATCGGGCGTGCCCGCCGGACCACCGGCGCGACCGACCACCGGCTCGGCACGGTCCGCACGGCACACGGCATAAACGAACGGGCGACGGCCCGGTGGCTCGCGCCACCGGGCCGTCGCCCGGTGCTCTGTCCTGCCTACTCGCCTGCGGCGGCGGTGCCACCCAGGTCGGCGGGAACCGCGTCCGGCACCGCGGCCGGGCGGTCGGAGCCGTGGAAGACCAGCTTCGACTTGTCGATGTCCTCCGGGTCTCCCTCGCAGTCCACCACCACGATCTGACCCGGGGTCAGATCGTTGAACAGGATCCGCTCGGAGAGGTTGTCCTCGATGTCGCGCTGGATCGTCCGACGCAGCGGACGGGCGCCCAGCACCGGGTCGAAGCCCTTCTTGGACAGGTACTTCTTGGCGTTCTCGGTCAGCTCCAGACCCATGTCCTTGTTGCGGAGCTGGCCCTCGATCCGCTGGATCATGATGTCCACGATCGAGAGGATCTCGTTCTGGCGGAGCTGGTGGAAGACGATGGTGTCGTCGATCCGGTTCAGGAACTCGGGCCGGAAGTGCTGCTTCAGCTCGTCGTTGACCTTCTGCTTCATCCGGTCGTAGGTGGACTCGGAGTCCTCCGACTGCTGGAAGCCCAGCGACACCGCCTTGGCCACGTCCCGGGTACCCAGGTTGGTGGTCAGGATGATGACCGTGTTCTTGAAGTCCACGATCCGGCCCTGACCGTCGGTCAACCGGCCGTCCTCCAGGATCTGGAGCAGGGTGTTGAACACGTCCGGGTGGGCCTTCTCGATCTCGTCGAAGAGCACCACCGAGAACGGACGACGACGGACCTTCTCGGTCAGCTGCCCGCCCTCGTCGTAACCGACGTAGCCGGGAGGGGCACCGACCAGGCGGGACACCGTGTACCGGTCGTGGAACTCGGACATGTCCAGCTGGATCAGCGCGTCCTCGCTGCCGAACAGGAACTCGGCGAGCGCCTTGGACAGCTCGGTCTTACCGACACCGGACGGGCCGGCGAAGATGAACGAGCCGGACGGCCGCTTCGGGTCCTTCAGGCCGGCCCGGGTACGCCGGATCGCCTTCGAGACCGCCTTGACCGCGTCCTCCTGGCCGATGACGCGCTTGTGCAGCTCGTCTTCCATCCGAAGCAGCCGGGAGGTCTCCTCCTCGGTCAGCTTGTAGACCGGGATACCGGTCCAGTTGCCGAGCACCTCGGCGATCTGCTCGTCGTCGACCTCGCTGACGACGTCCAGGTCACCGGCCTTCCACTCCTTCTCCCGCTGCGCCTTCTGCCCGAGGAGCTGCTTCTCCTTGTCCCGGAGCTGGGCGGCCCGCTCGAAGTCCTGCGCGTCGATCGCGGACTCCTTGTCCCGGCGCACCTGGGCGATCCGCTCGTCGAAGTCGCGCAGGTCCGGCGGCGCGGTCATCCGGCGGATACGCATCCGTGCCCCGGCCTCGTCGATCAGGTCGATCGCCTTGTCCGGCAGGAACCGGTCGGAGATGTACCGGTCGGCCAGGGTTGCGGCTGCCACCAGGGCCGCATCCGTGATCGAGACCCGGTGGTGGGCCTCGTAGCGGTCCCGCAGGCCCTTGAGGATCTCGATGGTGTGCGCCAGCGACGGCTCACCCACCTGGATCGGCTGGAACCGGCGCTCCAGCGCGGCGTCCTTCTCCAGGTGCTTGCGGTACTCGTCGAGGGTGGTCGCGCCGATGGTCTGCAACTCGCCCCGGGCCAGCATCGGCTTGAGGATGCTCGCCGCGTCGATCGCGCCCTCGGCGGCGCCCGCGCCGACCAGGGTGTGGATCTCGTCGATGAACAGGATGATGTCGCCCCGGGTGCGGATCTCCTTGAGCACCTTCTTGAGGCGCTCCTCGAAGTCACCCCGGTAGCGGGAGCCGGCGACCAGGGCACCGAGGTCGAGGGTGTAGAGCTGCTTGTCCTTCAGCGTCTCGGGCACCTCGCCCTTGATGATCTTCTGGGACAGGCCCTCCACCACGGCGGTCTTGCCGACACCGGGCTCACCGATCAGGACCGGGTTGTTCTTGGTGCGGCGGGACAGCACCTGCATGACCCGCTCGATCTCCTTCTCCCGCCCGATGACCGGGTCGAGCTTGCCCTCGCGGGCAGCCTGGGTCAGGTTACGACCGAACTGGTCCAGCACGAGGCTGGTCGACGGAGCGGCCTCACCCGGCGCGGTGCCGGCGGCGGCCGGTTCCTTGCCCTGGTAGCCGGAGAGGAGCTGGATCACCTGCTGGCGGACCCGGTTGAGGTCGGCGCCCAGCTTCACCAGCACCTGGGCGGCGACGCCCTCGCCCTCGCGGATCAGCCCGAGCAGGATGTGCTCCGTGCCGATGTAGTTGTGGCCGAGCTGTAGCGCCTCGCGCAGGGACAGCTCCAGCACCTTCTTGGCCCGCGGCGTGAACGGGATGTGCCCGCTCGGCGCCTGCTGGCCCTGGCCGATGATCTCCTCGACCTGCTGACGGACGCCCTCCAGGGAGATGCCGAGGCTCTCCAGGGCCTTGGCGGCGACGCCCTCACCCTCGTGGATCAGGCCCAGCAGGATGTGCTCCGTACCGATGTAGTTGTGGTTGAGCATCCGGGCCTCTTCTTGGGCCAGGACGACAACCCGTCGCGCTCGGTCGGTGAACCGCTCGAACATGCCCTCGTGCTCCTCACGTGCCGTGCGCCTCGACTGCGAGATCTCGGCGGGGCCGGTGCGCGGACGTCCGGGACGGGCGTCCGCACCTCCTTACTCTATCGCCGCTGACCGACTCCGCTGAGGTCGTGTCTCCTCGTACCGGGCCGTTCCGACGTCGTTTTGACCAACCATCCGCGCTCAGGAGGTGTTCCGGCACCCCAGCCTGTACGCGCAGAGCGAAATTCACCCGGGGCGCAGACCGTCCTCCGGACCCCCCGCGGGTCGTCCACAGGCTGTGGACGACCTCTCCACCGGCTGTGGACGACGCCTCCGGAGCGGGAGACCTTCCCGTCCGGAGACGGCGACGCCGGCCCGGAGGGATGCTCCGGTCCGGCGTCGGTTCGCCGCTGACGACTCAGCGGGTCGCGTGGTACTCGTCGACGATCTCCTGCGGGATGCGCCCCCGGTCGGAGATGTCCTTGCCGTTCTTCTTGGCCCAGGACCGGATCGCCTTGTTCTGCTCGCGGTCGGCGGTCGCCCCGCCCCGGCCCCGGGCGGCCCGGCCGCCCACGACCACGCCGCCCCGGCCGACCCGGGTGCCGGCGGCCACGTAGGGCGCGAAAACGTCCCGCAATTTGTCGGCGTTGGAGTTCGACAGGTCGATCTCGTACTGAACGCCGTCGAGCGCGAACTTGACGGTCTCGTCCGCGTCCCCGCCGTCCAGGTCATCGACCAGCTTGTGAATGATCTGCTTGGCCACGTCCCACATTCCTTTCGAGCAGGGTGCTCCTGCAATAGGAGCACGATAACCCGCCCGATGCTTGCCACGTCAATAGGATGCCGTAACGACCCGGCAAAGGTCCCCCGACGGCTACTCGGCGCGGACCAAGGGGAAGAGGATGGTTTCCCGAATTCCCAGGCCGGTCAGCGCCATCAGGAGCCGGTCGATTCCCATTCCCATACCCCCGGCCGGCGGCATTCCGTACTCCATCGCCCGGAGAAAGTCCTCGTCCAGCCGCATGGCCTCGTCGTCCCCCCGGGCGGCGAGCTGCGCCTGGGCCACCAGCCGCTCGCGCTGCACCACCGGGTCCACCAGCTCGGAGTACGCGGTGCCCAGCTCGAAACCGAGCACGTAGAGGTCCCACTTCTCGGCCAGGCCCGGCTCGCTGCGGTGGGCGCGGGTCAGCGGGCTGGTCTCCTCCGGGTAGTCGCGCACGAAGGTCGGCGCCTGGAGGCCCGGCACCACCAGTTCCTCGAACAGTTCCTCGGCCAGCTTGCCCGGACCCCACTTCGGGTCGACCGCGAGCCCCACCTTGTCGGCGTACTCCACCAGGCGCTTCCGGTCGGTGCGGACGGTGACCTCCTCGCCGAGCGCCTCGGAAAGCACCCCGAAGAGAGTGACCGAGCGCCACTCGCCGCCCAGGTCGAACTCCCGGCCGTCGGCATGGGTCACCGTGGTCGAGCCGCTGACCGCCACCGCCGCCTGCTGCACCAGATTACGGGTCAGCGTGGCCATGGTGTCGTAGTCGCCGTACGCCTGGTAGGTCTCCAGCATCGCGAACTCCGGCGAGTGCGACGAGTCGACTCCCTCATTGCGGAAGTTGCGGTTGATCTCGAACACCCGATCGACCCCGCCGACCACGGCGCGCTTGAGAAACAGTTCAGGCGCGATTCGAAGATACAGATCCGTACCCAGTGCATTGCTGTGGGTCACGAATGGGCGGGCCGCCGCCCCGCCGTGCAGCAACTGGAGCATCGGCGTCTCGACCTCGATGAATCCCTGGCCGTGCAACGAATCACGCAGGCTGCGTACCGCCGCGGCCCGGGTCCGGACCATCTGCCGGGCCTGCGGACGGACGATCAGGTCCACGTAACGCTGCCGGACCCTCGCCTCCTCGCTCAGTGGCTTGTGCGCCACCGGCAACGGCCGCAGCGCCTTGGCGGTCACCGCCCACTCGTCGGCGAGCACGGACAGCTCGCCCCGCCGGCTGGTGATCACCTCGCCGGTGACACCCACGTGGTCACCCAGGTCGACCAGGCGCTTCCAGTCGTCGAGCCGCTGCACGCCCACCCGGTCCAGGGAGAGCATCGCCTGGAGTTCGGTGCCGTCGCCGTCGCGCAGGGTCGCGAAACAGAGCTTGCCGGTGTTCCGTACGAAGATCACCCGCCCGGTGACCGCGACCCGGTCCCCCGTCGCGGTGTCGATGGGCAGGTCGGCGTACCGCTCGCGGACCTCGATCAGGGTGGTGGTCCGGGGGAAGCCGACGGGGTACGGCTCGACGCCCTCGGCGAGCATCCGGTCCCGCTTCTCCCGGCGGACCTTCATCTGCTCGGGAAGGTCGTCGGCGGGATCCACTGGCACGGCGCTCTGCTCGGTCACGGCACGCTTCCTCGGCTAAGGGAGTTTTCGGCGGGGTCAGCCCATGAGCGTACTCACGCACCCGGCCGGCCGTTACGGGATAACCCGCCCACCGTGGTCCAGCACACCCCGGCCCGGGCCGACCGGCATCCGGGGCGGCCCGGGCGGCCGCTCAGGTGTTGCGCTCGTAGACCATCCGGAGGCCGATCAGGGTGATCATCGGCTCGTGGTGGGTGATGGTCCGGCACTCACCGATCACCACCGAGGCCAGTCCACCGGTGGCGATCACCGCCCGCACCTCGCCCAGTTCCTCGGTCATCCGCTCGACGATCCGGTCGACCTGCCCGGCGAAGCCGAAGTAGAGGCCCGACTGGAGGCACTCCACGGTGTTCTTGCCGATCACCGAGCGCGGCTTGTTCGCCTCCACCTTGCGCAACTGGGCGGCGCGGGCCGCCAACGCGTCGAAGGAGATCTCGATGCCCGGCGCGAACGCCCCGCCGAGGAACTCCCCCCGGCCGCTGATCACGTCGAAGTTGGTGGTGGTGCCGAAGTCCACCACGATCGACGGCCCGCCGTAGAGGGTGTACGCGGCCAGCGTGTTGACCACCCGGTCCGCGCCGACCTCCTTCGGGTTGTCGATCGCCAGCTGCACGCCGGTGCGGACCCCCGGCTCGACGACCACGCTCGGCAGGTCGGCGTAGTAGCGGGCCAGCATGGTCCGCAGCGAGCGCAGCGCCGCCGGCACCGTCGAGCAGGCGGCCACCCCGGTGATCTCCACCGCGTCGCCGGCCAGCAGCCCCCGGAACATCAGACCCAGCTCGTCCGCGGTCGATCGGGCGTCGGTCTTGATCCGCCACGAGTGCACCAGCTTGTCGCCGTCGAAGGTCGCCAGCACGGTGTTGGTGTTTCCGATGTCGATGCAGAGCAGCACGCTCGCAGCCTAGACGCCGACCCGCCCGGTCGACGTTCCGCTCACCGCTCGCGCAGGTCCAGGGCGATGTCCAGGATCGGCGACGAGTGGGTCAGCGCGCCCACCGAGAGGTAGTCCACCCCGGTCGCCCCGTACTCGGCGGCCACCTCCAGGGTCAGCCCGCCGGTCGCCTCCAGCTCGGCCCGGTCGCCGACCGCCGCGACCACCTCGCGCAGGGTCGCCGGGGACATGTTGTCCAGCAGCAGGAAGTCGGCTCCGGCCTCGACCGCCTCCACCGCCTCGGCCGGGGTGTCCACCTCCACCTGCACCGGCACCTCGGGGAAGCTCTGCCGGACCCGCCGGAAGGCCGCCCCGACGCCCCCGGCGGCCAGCTTGTGGTTGTCCTTGATCATCGCGACGTCGTACAGGCCCATCCGTTTGTTGGTGCCGCCGCCGGCCCGGACCGCGTACTTCTCCAGCATCCGCAGGCCGGGTGTGGTCTTGCGGGTGTCCAGCACGGTCGCCTTGGTGCCGGCCAGGGCGTCCGCCCAGGCCCGGGTGTGGGTGGCCACCCCGGACATCCGGGAGAGCAGGTTCAGCGCGGTGCGCTCGGCGGTGAGCAGCAACCGGGTCGGGCCGGTCACCGTGGCCAGCACCTCGCCGCGGGCCACCCGCGCGCCGTCGCGGGCCACCACCGACACCTCGACGGTACGCTCCGCGGCGGTCACCGCACCGACCAGCTCGAAGACCGCCGCGGCCACCGCCAGCCCGGCCACCACCCCGTCGGCCCGCGCCACCAGATCGGCGGTGTCGGTCTGCCCGGCCCCGATGGTGGCGACGCTGGTGACGTCGAGGAAGTCCGCCCCGAGGTCCTCGGTCAGCGCGTCGACGATCACCCGCCGTACCCGCTCCGGGTCCAGCCCACCGGCCGTCAGCGCCTGCCGCGTCGATTCCCGCACTGTGATCCTCTCTTTCGCCACTGCGGGGCTCGCAAACCCGGCTCACTCCTCGGGCTCACCATCCCCCTCTATTCGCCACTGCGGGGCTCGCAAACCCGGCCCGCTCCGGGTGGTCAGGGCAGGGCCTCCCACCGTTCGGTCAGTTCGCCCCGGGCACCGACGGCCGCGACGAGATGGCCGCGCCACCGCTCGTCGGCGGTCGGGAAGTCCTCCCGCCAGTGACAGCCCCGGGTCTCCTGCCGGGCGTACGCGGCGGCGACCAGGGTCGACGCCACGGTGACCAGGTTCGTCGCCTCCCAGCCGGCGGTACCCGGCCGGCCCTGGCCCTGGCCCAGCTCGGTCAGGGTGGCGGCGGTCGCGGCCAGGGTCGACGCCGACCGCAGCACCCCCGCGCCCCGGGTCATCGCCCGTTGCAGCGCCGGCACCCCCTCGGCGGGCAGCACCCCGCCCCCGCCGCCCACCCAGGCGCCGGTCTCGGCCGGCTGCGCCTGCTCGGGCAGCCCGCCCGCGATGTCCTCGGCGATCCGGCGGGAGAAGACCAGCCCCTCCAGCAGCGAGTTGCTGGCCAGCCGGTTCGCGCCGTGCACGCCCGTGCAGGCGACCTCGCCGCAGGCGTACAGGCCGGGGATGGAGGTCCGGCCGCGCAGGTCGGTGCGGACGCCGCCGGACGCGTAGTGGGCGGCCGGGGCGACCGGGATCAGGTCGGTCGCCGGGTCGACGCCGATGGCCAGGCAGGACGCGACGATGGTCGGGAACCGTCCGGCCAGGAAGTCGCCGCCGAGGTGCCGGGCGTCGAGAAACACGTGGTCCGCGCCGGTGGCCAGCAGCACCCGGTGGATGCCCTTGGCCACCACGTCGCGGGGGGCCAGCTCGGCCAACTCGTGCTGGCCGAGCATGAACCGCTTGCCGTCGGCGTCGACCAGGTGGGCGCCCTCGCCGCGCAGCGCCTCCGAGACCAGCGGTTGCTGGGCCAGGCCCGCGCCCGGCACCCGGGCCTGCTCCGGCACGATGAGCGCGGTCGGATGGAACTGGACGAACTCGACGTCGGTGACCGCCGCGCCGGCCCGCATCGCCAACGCCACACCGTCCCCGGTGGAGACCGCCGGGTTGGTGGTGGCCGAGAAGACCTGCCCCATCCCGCCGGTGGCCAGCACCACCGCACGGGCCAGCAGCGCGCCGACCCCGTCCTCGCTGCCCTCGCCCAGCACGTGCAGGGTGATGCCGCAGGCCCGGCCGGGCGAGTCCGGGCCGTCACCGGGGGCGCGCAGCAGATCCAGCACCAGGGCGTGCTCGACCAGCCGGATCCACGGATCCCGGCGGACCGCCGCGTGCAGGGCCCGCTGCACCTCCGCGCCGGTGGCGTCACCACCCGCGTGCACGATCCGGTCGGCCCGGTGCCCGCCCTCCCGGGTGAGCATCAGCGAACCGTCGGGGTTGCGGTCGAACTCCGCGCCGATGCGCATCAGCTCCCGCAGCCGCAGCGGCCCCTCCTCCACCAGCAGCCGGACGGCCGCCGGATCGCAGAGCCCGACCCCGGCGACCTCGGTGTCCCGGGCGTGCGCGGCGGGCGAGTCGGCCGGATCGAGCACGGCGGCGATCCCGCCCTGCGCCCAGCGGGTCGAACCGTCGTCGATGTTGACCTTGGTGACCACGGTGACGTGCAGGCCCGCCTCGCGCAGGTGCAGTGCGGCGGTCAGCCCGGCCACCCCGGAGCCGACCACGATCACGTCGGTGGTCTCCACCCAACCGGGCGCGGGAGCAGCCAGCAGGCTGGGCAGGGCCGGCAACTCGACGGTCGACGGAAGTTCCATACCCACAGTCAACCCGAACGATTCTCACCACGGGCGGCGGGGGCGGGACGAGTGGTTTCGGCTACCCCCTCCGCTACTTCGTCCGCACCGGCAGGGCGGCCGGTCCGCGCCCCTTCAGCGAGGCGGTCACCGTCCGGTCGCTCAGCCACAGGTAGCAGCGGACGCCCCGGTCACCGACCCGCCACCGGCCCGGACCGGGGGGACGCACCACCACACCGCTGCGGAACCGCAGGTCGGCGTCGTCCGGCACCCCCACGTAGCGGCCCAGCACGGTACGGCAGCCGGCATACAGCGGCAGCCAGTCGCCGTCCTTCACCGGGTACGGCCGGTCGGGGGCCTTCCAGACGCCCACGAACTCCGCCTCGTGCACGGCCGAACACGCCACCGGCACCAGCACCTGCACCCCGGCGCCCCGGCCGCTCTTCGCCCGCTGGCAGCCCAACCGCAGCGGGGACGGCCCCTTCAACGCGTCCCGCAGACTGCCCGTACGGGTGACCACGGTGGCCGCCGCCTCGACCGTGTTCACCTCGCTCAGGTCGCACCGGAACCAGCGTGCCCCGGCCGCCCAGCCGGGCGTCGTCGGCAACGCCACCGCCAACCGCAGCCGACCCGCCCGCCAGTCGTCGCCCAGGTACCCGGCGGCCCGGGTGTCGCACTCGGCGAACGCCCCCCGCAACTCGGGCGAACCGGAGGCCGGGGCGGTGGCCCGTTCCCCCGGCAAAACGCCCACGTGCACCGTCTCCACCCGGTGCGGCACCGTGCAGTCCACCGGCGCGTACGCCGCCAGCGCGACCGTGTCGGTGAAGTCGGCGACCTGGCACACCCCCGCCCCGGGGGTGAACGGCCCGGCCGTCGGCAGGGCCGCCCAGTCGTCGGTGAGATCGCCGTCGAGGCCACCCGGGGCACCACAGGCCGCCAGGACCGCTCCCGCCGCCACGGCGGCGACCACGAGCGTCATCGCTCGGCGGACCCTCATCGCACGGCGCAACGCGGCCTCCCCCAGCCGACGACCGTCAATCCGACGGTCAGCCCAGGGTAACCAAAAATGACCTTCCGGTAACAGACCGGAATTCTGGTCAGCCGACGACCGCGAGCGGACTCGGCACCGGGTCGCCGGCCGTCCCGACGGCCGCCGCAGCCGGATCGCCGCCCAGCTCAACCACCCTGTTATCGGCGTCCACGTGGACCACCCGGGGCCGGTACGTCCGGGCCTCCACGTCGTCCATCTGACCGTACGAGATCAGGATCACCAGATCCCGGGGGTGCACCAGATGCGCCGCCGCGCCGTTGATGCCGATCACGCCGCTGCCCCGCTCCCCCGGGATCACGTACGTCTCCAGCCGGGCCCCGTTGGTCACGTCCACGATCGCCACCTGCTCGCCCGGGAGAAGGTCGGCGGCGTCGAGCAGATCCTGGTCCACCGTCACCGAACCGACATAGTGCAGATCGGCCTGGGTCACCGTCGCCCGGTGGATCTTCGACTTGAGCATGGTCCGGAACATCGGCGTGCCTCTCGAATGGTGGTGTGCGTGGTCAGGATCGGGGGGCCAGCTGGATGGCCAGGTTGTCGATCAGGCGGGTACCGCCCACCCAGGCCGCGATCAGCAGCCGGGCCGGCCCGGTGACCGGCCCCGGCTCCAGGTCCGGATCGGTGAGCACCAGATAGTCCAGCTCCACACCCGGCACCTCGGCGAGCACCACGTGCGCGGCCGCCAGCACGTCACCGGCGTCGGCCCCCCGCCCGGCGGCGGCCGCCCCGGCCCGCAACGCGCCGGACAGGCTCAGCGCCACCCGCCGCTCGTCCGCCGACAGGTAGCGGTTACGGCTCGACAGCGCCAGGCCGTCCGGCTCCCGTACGGTCGGCACCCCGACCACCTCGACCGGCACGTCCAGGTCCCGGGCCATCCGGCGGACCAGGGTGAGCTGCTGGTAGTCCTTCTCCCCGAAGAAGGTGAGATCGGGCCGGGTGAGCTGGAGCAGCTTCAGCACCACGGTCAGCACCCCGTGGAAGAAACCGGGCCGGCTCTGCCCCTCCAGCTCCGCACCGAGCCGCCCCGGGTCGATCCGGACCAGGGGTTGCCCGCCCGGGTACATGTCCGTCACGGCCGGGGCGAACACCAGGTCCGCGCCGGCCCGCCGGCACACCGCGAGATCGGCGTCCAGGGTGCGCGGATACCGGTCGAAGTCCTCGTTCGGGCCGAACTGCAACGGGTTGACGAAGATCGTCACCAGGACGTGGTCCGCCCGCTCCCGGGCCGCCCGGATCAGCGTCTCGTGCCCCGGGTGCAGCGCACCCATCGTCATCACCACGGCGACCGTGCCGGTCAGCCCCGTCCGGGCCTTCGCCAGCTCCGCCCGCGTGTGCACCAACTCCGTCACCGGTCCACCTTCCGTTCGCGCTGCGGGGCTCGCAAACCCGGCTCACTCCTCACGCTCACCGGTCCGCCCTCCGTTCGCGACTGCGGGGCTCGCAAACCCGGCTCACTCCTCACGCTCACCGGTCCGCCCTCCGTCCGCGACTGCGGGAACTGCCGACCCGGGTCACGCCGCCACCTCGCGGTGGACGCCCGCCAGGACGTCCAGCAGCGACCCCGCGTCCACCGGGCGCAGCCGCCCCGCCGCCATCGCCCGGTCCGCGCTCCGTCGGGCCAACGCCAGGTAGGGGGCGACGGATTCCGGGGCGGTCTCCGCCAGCCGGTCCAGGTGCCGCCGGACGGTGCCCGCGTCACCGCGCGACACCGGGCCGGTGAGCGCGTCGTCGCCCAGCCGCAGCACGTTCTCCAACGCCGCCCGCAGCAGCGGCGCGAGGACCTTCTCCGGCTGCGTCACGCCGGCGTCCCGCAGCCGGTCGGCCGCCTCGTTGACCAGGGTCACCAGGTGGTTCGCGCCGTGGGCCAACGCCGCGTGGTAGAGCACCCGGTCGGCCTCGCCCACCCACTCCGGCACCCCGCCCAGGTCGGCCACCAGCCGGGCCGCCGCCGGCCGCAGCTCCGCCGGGGCGGTCACCCCGTACGAGATCCCGGCCAGCCGGGACAGGTCGTCCGGCGTACCGGTGAAGGTCATCGCGGGGTGCAGGGCCAGCGGCCGGGCACCCACGGCCACGGCCGGGGCCAGCACGGCCAGCCCGTGCGCGCCGGAGGTGTGCGCGACCACCTGACCGGGGTGCAGCGCCCCGGTGTCGGCCAGCCCGGCGACCACCCCGGCCAGCGCGTCGTCCGGCACGGCGACCAGCAGCAGGTCGGTGGCGTCCCGGGCGACCGCGATGGCCGACCGGTTCACGGCCTCCGGCAGCAGCAGGGCGATCCGGGCCGTCGCGGCTCCGGAGACACCGGAGGCGGCGACCACCCGGTGCCCGGCGGCGACCAGTGCCGCCCCCAGCACGGCACCCACCCGCCCGGCGCCGACGACGCCCACGGTGAGACGCCGGGGAAGGACGAACGGGACACCGGGTACGACAGGGGCCGGCGGTACGGCGGCCCCGGTGGGGGCGGCCGGACGCGGGCGCAGCGGTGCGCTCATGGCAACGATCCAGTCCTCGGAAAGGGGGTACCGGTCGATGGCAAGTATGCGCCGGGAGCAGGGAACCCGAACAAGGATGTGTGAAAACCTTCACCGACCGCGATCACCCGGCCGCCCGGTGGCGCACCGCCGCACGGTGTGCGGGTCGACGGCCCCGACGCCACCCGTCCCCCGCCCGCAGACCGTAGGGTCGACCCGGTGACCGACCCTCGACCCGGGACGCACCCGATGCGCTGGCGGGACGCCATGGCCGCCGCCCTCTACGGGCCGGGCGGCTTCTTCGTCTCCGGCGCGGGGCCGGCCGACCACTTCCGGACCAGCGTGCACGCCACCCCCGCGTTCGCGGCGGCGGTGTTCCGGCTGGTGTCACGCCTGGACGCCACCCTCGGCTTCCCCACCCCGTTCGACGTGGTCGACGTCGGGGCCGGCCGGGGCGAACTGCTCCACACCCTGACCACCCTGGCCCACACCGGCCCGGCCGGACCGGCTCCGGTGCCGCTGGCCCGGCGGCTGCGTCTCACCGCCGTCGAACTGGCCCCCCGCCCCCCGGCCCTCCCTGCGCACATCGCCTGGACGACGACGCTCCCGGACGCGGTGACCGGTCTGCTCGTCGCCACCGAGTGGCTCGACAACGTCCCCCTGGACCTCGCCGCGCCCGCCCCCACGTCGCCCGGTGCCACCACGTCCAACCACCGCTACCTCCTGGTGGACCCCGGCACCGGCGTCGAATCCGCCGGCCCCCCGCTCACCGTCGAGGACGCCACCTGGCTGACCCGCTGGTGGCCCGACCCACCAGGGCACCCGTCGGCCGCCGGGACGCCGGACGACGCCGACCTCCCGGTCGGCCGGATCGAGATCGGGCGGAGCCGGGACGAGGCGTGGGCGCAGGCCGTCCGGCGGGTGGCACGGGGGGTGGCGCTGGCCGTGGACTACGGGCACCTGCGGCAGGCGCGGCCGTTCGACGGCACGTTGACCGGGTACCGGGGTGGGCGACAGGTGCCGCCGGTGCCGGACGGCTCGTGTGACATCACCGCGCACGTCGCCGTCGACTCGGTCGCCGCCGCCGGTGCCGGGGTCGCCGGGTGTGCGTACACCCTGGTCTCGCAGCGGGAGGCGCTGCGGGCGCTCGGGGCCGACGGCGGCCGACCGCCGCTGGGCCTGGCCGGCACCGACCCGGCCGGATACCTGCGGGCGCTGGCCGCCGCGTCGGCGGTGGCCGAGCTGACCGACCCGGCCGGGCTCGGTGGGCACCACTGGCTGCTCCAGCCGGTCGGCGTCGCCGTCGACCCGCTCATGGCACGATGACCGGCATGACCACGGACACCGGTGAACTGCGCGAGCTGACCGTCGGCACCGGGGCCGGCGGGGAGCAGCTCGGCACCGACATGGTGCTCAACATCGGTCCGCAGCACCCCTCGACGCACGGCGTGCTGCGGCTGAAGCTGGTGCTCGACGGGGAACGGGTGGTCGCCGCCGAGCCGATCGTCGGGTACATGCACCGGGGCGCGGAGAAACTGTTCGAGGTCCGCGACTACCGCCAGATCATCGTGCTGGCGAACCGGCACGACTGGCTGTCGGCGTTCTCCAACGAGCTGGGCGTGGTCCTCGCCGTCGAACGGCTGATGGGCATGGAGGTGCCCGAGCGGGCCACCTGGCTGCGGATGGCGCTGGCCGAGCTGAACCGGGTACTCAACCACCTGATGTTCCTCGGCTCGTACCCGCTGGAGATCGGCGCGATCACCCCGGTCTTCTACGCGTTCCGGGAACGGGAGACCATCCAGGCGGTCATGGAGGAGGTCTCCGGCGGCCGGATCCACTACATGTTCAACCGGGTCGGCGGGCTCAAGGAGGAGGTCCCCGCCGGCTGGACCGGCCGGGCCCGCGCCGCCGTCGCCGAGGTCCGCCGCCGGATGCCCGACCTGGACAGGCTGATCCGCCGCAACGAGATCTTCCTGGCCCGGACCGTCGGGGTGGGGGTGCTGTCAGCCGCCGACGCCGCCGCGTTCGGGGCGTCCGGGCCGGTCGCCCGCGCCTCCGGGCTCGACCTGGACCTGCGCCGCGACGAGCCCTACCTGGCGTACGACCAGCTCGACGTGCCGGTGGTCACCCGCACCGCCGGGGACTGCCACGCCCGCTTCGAGGTGCTCCTCGACCAGGTGTACGCCTCCCTCGACCTGGCCGAGCAGTGCCTGGACCGGGTCGACCGGCTCACCGGCCCGGTGAACACCCGACTGCCCAAGGTGGTCAAGGCCCCCGAGGGACACACCTACGCCTGGACGGAGAACCCGCTCGGGATCAACGGCTACTACCTGGTGTCGCGGGGCGAGAAGACCCCGTGGCGGCTCAAGCTGCGCACCGCGTCGTACGCCAACGTGCAGGCGCTGGCCACCCTGCTTCCCGGCTGCCTGGTGCCCGACCTGATCGCCATTCTCGGCTCGATGTTCTTCGTGGTGGGCGACATCGACAAGTGAACCGGTCGGCGACCGGCCGGGGCGGGACGGCAACCGAGCGGTCAGCGCCAGTGGCCGCCGGCGCGCGGGGCGTCGTCCTGTGGCGGATAGCCGTACCGTTGCTCGCCGTCCCACTGCCGCCGGTCACCCGGTTCCGGTTCCGAGGTACGCCAGGACACCACCGGTGCCCGGTCCCGCCGCTGCTCCGCCGGTTGCCCGTCCCACCGCTGACCGTCGGACTGCGCGGGCCAGTCCGACGCCGTACGGGGAATCCGGGTAGACCCCTCCGATGCCGGCTCGCCGGTCGGGGCCGACCAGTCCTGGATCGGCTGGCCCCCGGCCCGGGCCGACCGGTGCGGGGCGGTGCGGGCCGGCCACTCCTCGGCGGGCGGGGCGGACCACTCGCCGCTGGACCGGGCGGACCACTCCTCGGCGGGCCGGGCGGACCGTTCCTCGGCGGGCCGCTGGCCGCGGAACGACTCGCGCCACTGCGGCGGCACCGGAACGCCGCCGGCCGGCAGCGCCGGACGGTCGTCGGGCGCGGAACGGCCCGCACCCCACGGCTCACCGCCCCGCTCCGGCTCGGCGCGGTACGGCGCGTCCCGGTGCGGATCCTCCTGGCGGACCGAGGCCCACCGGTCGGCGTAGTGGTAGCCGGCACCGTCGGCGTGCACCTCCGCCTGCCGTTCTCCGACCCGCAGCTCCCGGGCGTGCCCGTCGTCGCGGACCTCGGCCCACCGGTCACCGGCACGGACCGTACGCGGGGCCGGCTCGGCGCGGTCCCCGGCCCACCCCGTACGCGAGGGTGGCTCGCCGCTCACGGTCCGTCCGGTACGGCCTCCCGGCCGACCGTCGGGCTCCCCGCCGACCGGGAACCGCTCCGACGGGACCGGCTCGGGCCGGTCGTCATCCCACCCGCCCCAGGACGGGCCGGCGTCTGCCGAACCACTCCGGGAGGGACCGGTCGCGGCCGACGACCGCCAGGAGGACTCGGCGGCCGACGACGACCACGAGGGATCGGCGGCCGACGACCGCCACGACGCGTCAGCGGCCGGTGGTCGCCAGGACGCGTCAGCGGCCGGCCAGGCCCGCTCGTCACGGGACGCCGGGTGGGCCGGCCGGGAACGCTCGTCCGGCGGCGTCGACCAACCCCGGTCGTCCGAGTCCGTCCGGCCCGACCAGGCACGCTCGGGCTCCCCGCCGGTCCAGGAGGGTTCTCCCGATCCGGTCGCCCAACGGTCGGCGTACCCGCCGTAGCCGCCGCCCGCCGGATCGGCCCCGTCGACGACGGTGTGCCGGGTGGTGACGTGCACGGTCTCGGTGTGCCGCACCACCCCGAGGGGACGCGACCCCGAACCGGCCGCCGACGGCACCGCGCCACGTTCCCGGGCGGACGCGCCGTACACGCCGGTCCGGCCGGTCGCCGGGCGCTCCGGAACCTGCCGACGGGCGGCCGGCGCGACGGCCTCCGGGTCGGCTTCGGCCCGGCCCCGGCCCACCGCGACCGGCTCGGTGGTCTCCGGTCGTTCCCAGTCCGCCGGGGCCTGTTCGGGGGCCGCCCGGCGACGGCCGACCGGGGCCTCCGGCTCCGGTTCGAGGGCCGCAACCCTGGCCCGCCCCGTCCCACCGGCCCGTTCGTCGGCGACCGGCGGGCCACCGCCGGCAGCGGCGGACCCGGCCGCGGCCGCGTCCAGCCGCCGCCGCAACGCGGTGACCTGTTCCTCGGCCCGCTGGGACTGGTCCAACGCCTGGTTGCCCCGCTGGGCGGCGGCGACGATCTCACTGCGCAGTTCGCGTCGGAGCTGCGCCAACTCCTCGTGCACCTCGGCGTCGGACGACCGGGCACCGCCGTCGGCCCGCAGGGCGATGGACAGACCGATCAGCACCACCGCGGCGATGGCCAGGACCGCGGCGAACCGGAGCGGACCGTTGCCGTCGGCGAACAACAGGATCAGGGCGGCCACCGGCGCGAACGCCACACCGACCCAGAACAGCACGGTCAGTAGCTGCGGACTGCGCTTCTCGGAGACCACCGGGGAGGGCATGGCTGTGCAGCCTACCGAGAAGTAAGCGGACTGGAAACGGTCCCACGGCAGAAATGCCCCGATCTCGGCCGGTACGACGTGGCCGGGGCGGCGTGTCGGCGGCCCACCACGCCGCTGCCCGGCAGCGGGCGACCGGCGGAACCCGGACCCGCCCCGGTCGCGGTCGGTAGGCAACGCCCCGACCGCGACCGGGCTCAGGCTCAGCCGGTGGCGAGCGCGCCGTCGGACGAGAAGACCAGGCCGACGCTGGCGGTACCGGTCTTCAGCGCGTTCTTGGTCTGCGGACCACCGGCGTCCAGCGAACTGAAGGAACCGGCCTTGAAGTCGTAGACCTCGACCAGACCGGCCTGGCACTTCGGCCGCTGCGGGCACTCCGGCGGGCCGGCCAGCACGGTCTCCTTGCCGGAGCACTTGGCAGCCAGGTCGGAGAGGGTCTTCAGGGAGTACTTGTCGGCGAACGCCTTGGTCACCGCGAAGGCGTTCTGGTCCTGGGCGGCGGACGGGGTGCCGAAGGCCAGGCCCACCTTGTCGCCCTCGGACTTCAGCGCGCTGACCGTCTTGTCCAGCTCCGGCGAGGAGACCGGGGTGGCGTCCTTGCCGTTGGCCTTGGTGTTCAGGAACTCGGCCATGGTCGCCGCGTACTCCGGGACGACCTGGATCTCGCCCTTCTCCAGGCTCGGCCCGTACAGCTCGCGGTTGCCGATCTGCTGCACCTTGACCTGGTAGCCGGCCGCGGTCAGGGCGATGCTGTACAGCTCGGCCAGGGTCTGGCTCTCGGAGAAGTTGCCCGCCCCGACGACGATCGGCCCGCCCGGCCCCTTGGCGATGCCGGTGGTCAGACCCGTGGTGGCGGCGAACTCCTCGGCCGCCGACTTCGGCGTCTTGCGGTCCACGTCGACCGCCTTGTTGAGGGCGATCAGCTTCGGCGTGTCCAGCGCGGCGGAGACCTTGTCCAGCGCAGCGAGGAGCTGCGGGTTCGCCACCTTGGCGTTGACCGCCGGGATGATGTTGTCGGTGTTCTGGAGCTTCTTGTCGTCGTCGAGGACGACCAGCTGCTCACCGGCGACCGGGGCACAGCCCGCGCCGCTCGCCCCCTGCTCCGGGGCGTCGGTGCCGGACGAACCGGCATCCCCGCACCCGGTCAACAGACCCGCCATGGTCAGGGCGCCCACCGCGCCTACCGCCAGCCGTGTCCGTGCGCGCATCGCGCCCGCCTTCCGTGTCCCGGCGCGGCCCGAACCGGACCGGCCGCGTGTCCGACGGGCGACGGTCGCCGCCCGCGCGTTCCAGCCAATATCCTCCAGGACCGACCGACAAACTCTGCGGGACTTTCGTCACCTGATCGTCACGCGGCAGATCAATTTCCCGCCGTGGCGTCCGCCGCCCGGCGGTCGGCCACCCGGCGGGTCCGCCGCAGCGGTCGCGGCGTCACCGCCCGCTCGACCAGCGCCAACACCCCCTCCGCCGCCAACGCCAGCCCGGCCACCAGCACCCCACCGGCGATGATCTGCCCGCCACCGGCCGCGATGTCCAGCCCGAAGCCGGCCCGGATGATCTGCCCCAGTCCGCCGCCGTTGACGAACGAGGCGAGTGCCGCCGTCGCCACCACCTGGACGGCAGCCGTCCGGAACCCGGCGGCCAGGTACGGCACCGCCAACGGCAGCTCCACCCGGCGCAGCACCTGCCACCCGGACAACCCCATCCCGCGCGCCGCGTCCCGGGCCTCCGGATCGGCCTGCCGCACCCCGGTGTACGCGTTGGCCAGCAGCGGTGGCACGGCGAAGACGGCCAGCGCGACCACCACCGAGGGACGGCCGAAGCCGAGGAAGGTCAGCGGCAGGATGGTCAACAGCGCCAGGGTGGGGATGGACAGGGTCAGGTTGGAGATCAGCACGACCGCGCCGCCACCGCGCCCCGAGTGTCCCAGCCAGAGGCCGACCGGCCAGGCCACCAGGCAACCCAGCAGCACCGCCGCGGCGGACATGCTCAGGTGCTCCCCGATCCGGTCCAGCACACCACCCGGATTGGTCCAGTTCAGCGGGTCGTTGAGCCAGACCACCGCCTGCTGCACCGGGTTCAACGGACCGTTCCGTTCGTGACTGCGGGGGTCATCGGGGTCGGCTCCTTAGCCAGGGGGTGAGTAGGCGACCCACACCGGCCAGGATCAGGTCCAGCACCAGTGCCAGCAGGACGCAGAGCACCGTACCCGTCATGATCTGGGCCTTGTAGAAGTTGTTCTGGAACCCGGCGAAGATCAACTGACCCAGGCCACCCCGACCGATCACCACCCCGACGGTGACCAGCGCCACGGTGGAGACGGTGGCCAGTCGTACGCCGGTGAGGATGCCGGGCAGGGCCAGCGGCAGGTCGATCCGGAACAACCGGGCCCAGCGGCCGTACCCCATGCCCTCGGCCGCGTCGCGGACCTCCGGGGGCACCTGGTTCAGCCCGGCCACCGCGTTGCGGACGATCACCAGCAGGGCGTACAGCACCACCACGGTCAGCACGGTCACCGCACCGATGCCCAGGTAGGGGGCGATGAACGCGAACAGGGCCAGGGAGGGGATCGTGTACAGCACCCCCGCCAGTGCGAGAATCGGACCGGTCAGCCGCCGGTACCAGTAGGCCAGCACCGCCAGCGGCAGGGCGACCAGCGCGGCGAGCAGCACCGCCCGACCGGTCAACGAGGCGTGCTCGCGCACCGCGGCGAGAATGGTGTCAGAGTTGTCCCGCACGTACTGCCAGGAGAACCACGGATTACCCGGCTCGGCCCGGTAACTCAGGTGGAAGGACACACGTGGACGTTACCCCCGGGGGCACCGGCGACGCAGGACACAGCGCCGCCTCGATCAGGTTGGACGGCATCCGCAAGCGGTACCCGGACGGCACCGAGGCGGTCCGCGAACTGAGCCTGGAGGTGACCGCCGGCGAGCTGGTGGTGCTGATCGGACCGTCCGGCTGCGGCAAGTCGACGGTGCTCCGGATGGTCAACCGGCTGATCGAGCCGACCGGCGGTCGGATCCTGCTCGGCGACGAGGACATCACCCGGGTCGACCCGGTGAAACTGCGTCGGCGCATCGGCTACGTGATCCAGAACGTGGGGCTCTTCCCGCACCAGACGGTGATCACCAATGTCGGCACCGTACCCCGGTTGCTCGGCTGGCCGAAGGAGCGGATCCGGCGGCGCAGCGGCGAGCTGCTGGAACTCGTCGGGCTGGACCCGGCCCAGTTCGGACGCCGCTATCCGCACGAACTCTCCGGCGGGCAGCGGCAGCGGGTGGGGGTGGCCCGGGCGTTGGCCGCCGACCCGGTGGTGCTGCTGATGGACGAGCCGTTCTCCGCCGTCGACCCGATCGTGCGGACCCGGTTGCAGGAGGAGTTCCTCCGGCTCCAGGCCGAGGTCCGCAAGACCATCGTGCTGGTCACCCACGACCTGGACGAGGCGGTCCGGTTGGGTGACCGGATCGCGGTGCTCTCCGAAGGGGGGCGACTGGAGCAGTACGACACTCCGGCGGCCCTGCTCGGCACGCCCGCCTCGCCGTTCGTCCGGGAGTTCGTCGGCGCGGACCGGGGCATCCGTCGACTGGCGGTCACCCCGGTCACCCGTGAGGTGCTCGACGGGGAGGCCACCGACACCACCCTGCCGGAACTGCCGCTGGGCCGGTCGGCGTACGACGCGCTGGCCGCCATGCTGACCGCCGGCACGGACGCGGTCGTGGTCACCGCCGACGGTCGCCCCGCCGGCACGCTCAGCCGGGCCAGGGTGCTCGACCTCGGGCAGACCGGCAGCTAGCCGACCGGGTGCGGGCCGGCGAGCCGGCCAGGTCCGGTGCCCGGCCGGGCCGCGGGCAGGGCCAGCACGGACTGGCCCCGCCACGGCGGATCGGATCTGGCGGATCAGGCTCCGGCGGCCCGGGTACGGCGGATCAGGCCCGGCCGCCCAGGCTGGCCAGGCCGATGATCCAGCCCGCGAAGAAGCCGTAGCCGGCACCGGTGGTGGTGGTCTCGAACGCGGCCTGTAGCGGGCCGTCCGCGGTGAGCAGCGCCGCCAGCAGGGTGGCCGCCGCCCCGGCCAGGGTGTACGCCGCCCAGCCGGAGAAGAACTGGCTGGCCGAACCCGGCACCCGGGCCACCTGACCGGCCGGCAGCAGGTAGAGCAGCACCGCGGCGAACACCAGCAACAGGATGGCCCGCAGGTCGGTGGCGAGCACGCCGTGGTCCGGGTCCGCCGGGTCGACCCGCCAGGCCGGCCAGGAGAGCAACCGCAGGTACCAGCCACCGGCGGAGTCGGGGGCGGTGTGGTCCTCGGCCCAGCCGACGTACCAGGGACTGCCGCAGACACCGACGAGGATGAGCGCGGCGACGGTGCCGGTGCCGGCGGCGGTGCCGTAGCCCCGCACGGTCCGGGGGCGTTGGGTGAGGGCCATGCGGCGGGAGGTTCCCGACCCGCCACGGCCGGCAAACCTCTCCCGCCAACCGGCGGCGCGGCCGGTCAGTGCTTCATCAGGTAGTCGATGAACGCCGCCCGCAGCAGCGGCGCGGACTCCTCGTAACCGTGGCCGGTCAGCTCCCGCCACAACGCCGCCGCCTCGTCGATGGTGGGTCCGACCGAGTTCGGTGCCCCGTCCAGGGCGGCGGCCTCGTCGGCGTTCGGCAGGTGCCGCAGCACCGACCAGAAGAACCCGACGTCGCGCCGCTCCCGCGCCCGCGCGAAGGCCCGCTCCCGCAACTCCTCGGTGGAGAGTGCGTCGAGCTGGTCGAAGGTGTGGCCGGTGCCGGCGGAAGGAGTCTCGGTCATGCCCGCGAGCCTAACCGGCGAGATCCTTCCCGGCCCGTCGTCCGCGCGTACCGCGTCCCTGCCGCCCGCTCACCGGTGTCCCAGCGGGGCGGATCACCGGTCGCCGGTGTCCCACCGGGGCGGGTCACGCTGCCACCGGGGGGCCTCCCAGGGGTCGGGCGGGGTGTCGGTGTCGGCCGTCCGTTCCGGCAGCGCCGGGGTCCAGTTGCGCGCCTCGCCCGCCGGGGGCATCGACCAGCCGGAGCTGATCGCCCCGTCCCGCACCGGCGGTAGTTCGACCGGCTCGCCCCGGGCGGTACGCGGACGACCGTAGGTCTCGACCATCCGGGTGACCAGCAGGCCGGCGGCCAGCGCCGCCCCGCCGACGGCCCAGCGGTCGGTGGCGGCACCGGACTCGGCCGCCCAGGCCAGATAGGTCACCACCAGCGCCACCGCGAGCAGGGCACCGAAGACGCCACCACGCCGGCCGTACGCGCTGGTGCCGCCGAGCATGGACACACCCACCGCGAGCACCGTCCAGTCCAGTCCCGACCCCGGTGTCACCGGGCCGGTCCCGTTGGCGGCGACGAGCACCCCGGCGAGCATGGCGAGCACGGTGGAGGTGGTCAACGCGGCAGCGGTCACCAGGGCGGCGGCCATCCCGCGCCGCCGGGCCGGATCGGCCACCGGACGGAACCGGCCGACCAGCCGGCGCACCGCCCGGATCGCGCCGAACGCTCCGAGGAGGACGGCCACCGCCGCAAAACCGGCGAAGAGGTAGTAGGCGTTGCGCCGGGGGTCGTAGTCGGCCTGCACCGCGACCGGCAGTTTCCACCGTTCGATCCAGACGATCATCCCGGCGGCGGCGGCGAGGCTGGCCGCCCAGCCGGGGACGTGCAGCACCACCACCGCCCAGGCCAGGGCCAGCCCGCCCAGGGCGGCGGCGACCAGGGCCGGGACGAGCGCCGTCGACACGCCCCGGTCGCCCTGCTCGGCGAAGTGCAGCGCGGCAGCCAGGGCGACCGGACCGATGGCCAGGTTCACCGCGGCCGTACGCAGACTCAGCCCGGCGGCCACGACGAGCAGACCCAGCGCGACCGCGTCGACGAGCAGCCGCCGCAGGCCCTCGCCGCGCAGCGCGTCGGGGTCCTCCCGCCAGAGCAGGTACGCCAGCGCCGCGACAGCCACCAGCAGGACCACTTCCCAGGCCACGTGCACACCGAGCCGGTCCCGGCCCGGCTCGCCCTGCGCCGGATCGTCGAAGACGTTCTCCGCCGTGGCCCCGGGCACCTCTGCCGACGCGGCCCGGCCCGGTTCGTCGTACACCATGCGGTGCGCCTCCCAGGTGACCGGCCGTCCCCGGCGACGGCTGACTGTTCTCCGGTCGCCAGGCACCGTACCTGCGCGCAGGGCCGGACGTAACCCCTCGGTCAGCGTCCGGGGCGGTCCTGCCGGTCGTCGATGTCGTCGTCGGACTCGGGAACCCGGCAGGAGCGTTCGAGCCAGAGCGCGGCGGCGACCAGTGCCAGGGAGGCGAGCGCGCCGGCCCCGGCGGCCGGCCGGTCCTCGATCGCGGCGTTGGTCGGCTCGGCGAAGAGCCAGCCGGTCAGCCCGGCGTAGAAACCGAGGAAGATCGCCCCGGCCAGCGCGGACGCCTTGGCCAGCACCACGAACCGGGCGACCAGCAACGGGTTGACCGGTTCCCGGCCGGGCCGGCGCTCGATCCGGCCCCGGGTGTTGACCGCCGCGTACGCCTCCAGCACGGCGAGCGCGACCAGGGTGACCACCGGCAGCCAGGGCAGCCGGGGCGTGCCGCTGTAGTAGAAGCTGCTGATCAGCAGCCAGGCCACCGCGGCGGCGGCGAGCGCGGCGACCAGCAGGGTCGAGAACCGGGTGGGCCCCATCCTCGACCCGTCCGGCTCCTGGTCACGGGGCGGTCGGGACTGCGTCATGCCGGCCGGCTCCACTGGTTCATGCGTCCGACTCTAACGAAAGATCGGGACGCGGGGTCAGTTCGAGGGCGTCCCCGGCGACCGGGTCGGCGTTGAGCAGGTCGGTGAGCCAGCCGTGCCCGGCCAGCCGGCCGTGCGGGTCGATGTCGATCCACGGGCGGAGCACGAAGGCGCGCTGGTGGGCACGGGGGTGCGGCAGGACCAGCTCGGGCTCGTCGCTGAGCACCGGTCGACCGGCGTCGTCCCAGACGGCCACCACGTCCACGTCGAGGGTACGCGGGCCAAACCGGCGGGCCGGGTCACGCGTCCGGCCGGCGGACCGCTCGGCGGCGTGGGCGCGGGCCAGCCAGTCGCGCGGCGTCGCGGCCGGGTCGGTGACCATGACCGCCGCGTTCAGGTACGCCGGCTGCTCGGCGTCCCCCCAGGGGGGCGTCTCGTAGACGCCGGAGACGACCAGCACCGTGTCGCCGAGGCCGGTCACCGCGGCGCGCAGGTGGCCCAGCCGGTCGCCCAGGTTGCTGCCGATCGACAGCACCGCCCTGGTCACCGGGTACGTCGCAGGGTGACCGCCACGTCGGCGAAGGTGTGCGGAATCGGGGCCTCGGGCTTGTGCACCGTGATCGTGGCCGCGGCGACCAGCGGTTCGGCGAGGCAGACCGCGAGCAGCCGGTCGGCGAGCGTCTCGATCAGGTTGACCGGCTCGCCGGTGAGCACCGCGACCAGCCGCTCCGCCAGTTCGCCGTAGTGCACGGTGTCGGTCACCTCGTCGGAACGGGCGGCCGGGGCGAGGTCGAGCTCCAGGACGGCGTCGACCACGAACTCCTGGCCCTGCGCCCGCTCGAAGTCGTAGACCCCGTGCCGGCCCCGGGCCCGCAGCCCGGTCAGGGTGATCTGGTCGGTCATCGCCCCGCCCTCCCTCGGCCGGCCCGGTCCGGGTCGTCCCCGCCGCCGGGCCGGGGTAGCCCGGCGCCGCCCGGAGATCCGACGCTGCCCGGCGACCCGGCGCTGCCCGGGAATCCGGTGCCGCCCGGGAATCCGACGCCGCCCGGCGACCCGGCGCTGCCCGGGAATCCGGCGGCCCGGCCGGCCTGCCGTGGCCCGGCGGTCGGGCCGGTCGGATCCGTTCCGGCGGCGTCGGCGACGAGCCGGGGGCGGCCGGTGGCCGACCAGACGGCGAGCGCGTCGACGGTGCCCCGGACGTCGTGCACGCGTACCCCCCAGGCACCGGCGGCGACGGCCAGCACGCTGGTGGCGACGGTGGCGGCCGCCCGGCCGTCGGTGTCCCGTGGGGTGCCGTCCGGGTCGGCCAGCAGCCGACCCAGGTAGGACTTCCGACTGGCGCCGAAGAGCAGGGGCAGCCCGAGGGTGAGCAGCTCCGGCAGGCGGGCGCTGAGTTCCCAGTTGTGCGCGGCGGTCTTGGCGAAGCCGAGCCCGGGGTCGATCACGAGCCGGTCGACGGCCACCCCGGCGGCCAACGCGTCGTCGATCCGCTGGGCGAGTTCGGCCCGGACGTCGGCGACCACGTCGGTGTAGCCGGCCAGCTCCCGCATCCCGCGCGAGTGTCCCCGCCAGTGCATCAGCACCCAGGGACAGCCGGCGTCGCGGACCACCCGGGCCATGTCGGGATCGGCCAGTCCACCGGAGACGTCGTTGACCACGACGGCACCGGCGGCGACGGCCGCCCCGGCCACCGACGCCCGGGTGGTGTCGATGCTGACCGGCACCCCGGCGGCGGCGAGTTCCCGGATCACCGGCAGCACCCGACCCGCCTCGGTCCGTGGGTCCACCCGGTCGGCACCCGGTCGGGTGGACTCGCCGCCCACGTCCACCAGGTGCGCGCCCTCGCCGCGCAGTCGCACCCCGTGTGCGACGGCGGCATCGAGGTCGGCGTACCGACCACCGTCGGAGAAGGAGTCGGGCGTGACGTTGAGGACGCCCATCACCACCGGATTCCGCGTCCGTACCAGATCGGTCACGACTAGACGGTACCGGTCGCGTCGCTCCGCCCCGCGCACCCCCGCCGGCCGCTCCACGTCGGCACTGACGTGCGCATTGGAACAGGTGTACTATCGGTCGCCGGGGCCGAATCGGGTCGAGTCTTCGCGGCTTGTCGCAAAGGGGGGCGGCCCGTACGCTGTGGAATTGCCCAGCATCAAGAGTCGGCGAAGCATGGAGGGAGGGCCAAAGCGGGAGAAAAACCCCCAAATCTCGCCACGCTGCGTGGCGAGAGAGCAGCAGGGCGTCATTCGCGCTGCCCGGATCCAACACATTCCCGCCAGGCTTACCTACTGCACCACCGCGGCACCGCCGGCCGCGTTATGGGGAGGTTCCAGTGATCGCCTACCAGCTCGTGGAGACGACGTCGTCCGGCGTCGCGCAGGTGCTGCACACCCTGGCGACGGCGCCACTCGCCGAACCGGCCCCCAAGGGCATCGACACCAACGGTGTCGTCACCTTCTTCGCCAGCAAGATCGCACCCATCCTGCTCGCCGTGCTCGGGGTCATCTTCATCGGCCGGGCCAGCCGGGGCGAGATCTCCAAGGTGCTCACCAGCTCCGCCATCGCGATCGTCGGGCTGGCCTTCATCGCCGGCGCGGCCACACTCTTCTTCATCGGTGACTACCTGATCGACCTGATCTTCGAATAGGCGCGGGCGAGACATGCGGCTGCGCACCGACGACGACATCTACCGGGCACGCCTGGTCTACCTCGGGCCGCCCGGCTACACCCTTCCGGTCCACCTGCCGTACGCCCAGTACGGACTGTTCATGCTGCTCGTGCCCCTCTACATGTTCATCCACTGGCTGTTCACGTTGCAGGTCGAACTCTTCCCCGCCTGGGAGATCGCCCTCGCCATCGTGAGCACCTCGTTCATCTTCCGGTACGTCGACCCGGACCGGCCGGCGCGGATGGTCATCCGCACCGCCCTCACCGACTGGCGACGCACCCGGGAACCGGCCGCCGAACTGCGCGATCCCCGCCTGGTCGGCAGCCGGATCAGGATCCGGGAGGAACTGGCATGACCGGGCGTACCCGAATCGGGCAGTCGGACCAGATGGGTGAGGCGGTCGAATGAGTCGCTCTTCCACGCCGGGTTTCCCGGCCGGACGACACAGCGCCCCGCACGGTAACCGTGCGCGGTCGTTCGACTACCCCCAGGAGGAGCTGCCGGACGACGAGCCGTACGACCCGGCCCTGCTCACCGGCCCGGGTCAGGGCGGCGTGGGCGTCTTCCAGCCGCCCCGACCCACCCCCGGTCGTGGCACCCCCCCGGTCGAGCCGGTCCCCACCCCGCCGATGCTGGTCGGTGACGGCACCGACATCGACTCGCCCTTCCTCGACCTCTTCGGTGGCGGTCCGCGCCCCGGCGGCACCCCGACGCCGGGCACCCCGGCGCGGCGCGGCAGCGGACGGGAGCACCCGCCCGTACCGCACCAGCCAGCCGGGCCGACCCCACCGGCGGCCATCGAGGCGCAGGCCCCCGCGGCGGCCATCGAGGCGGCCCCGTCGACCGACCGGTCCGCCCGTACCCGGGTTCCCCACCAGCAGGGGGACCGACGGGCCACGGCGGCGAGCACCGACCGGAGCACCGGGGCACCGCAGCGGGCGCCCCGCCGCATCGTCCCGGCCGAGGTGTTCCCCCGGGACGCCGGTGAGCCGCTGACCGCCCGGGAGGCGGCCGAGCGGGCCCGCCGGGAGGCCACCGAGCGGGCCAGGGAGGCCGCCGACCGCAGCCGACGCGAGGCCGCCGAACAGGCCCGCCACGAGGCCGCTGAAACGGCCCGGCGCGACGCCGCCGAGGCGGCGCGACGTGCGGCGATCGAGCAGACCCGGCGGGAAGCCGCCGAACAGGAGGCCACCGAACAGGCCCGCCGCGACGCGGCCGAAACGGCCCGCCGTGAGGCGGCCGAACAGGCCCGCCGGGAGGCCGCCGAAGCCGCCCGACGCGAGGCGATCGAAGCGGCCCGGCGCGACGCCATCGAAGCCGCCCGGCGCGACGCCGACGAGCGTGACCGGCGGGAGGCCGAGGCGGCCCGGCGGACAAGTGCCGAACAGGCCCGCCCGGACGGGATGCTGACCGCCCGGCCCCGGCCCGGCGCGGTGGAGCCCGCGCCGGCCGCCTGGCCGGAGCACGTCGAACCGGCCTGGCCGGAGACCGACGAACCGATCCGGGTGGAGGCCGTGGCCGGTCCGACGGGCGCGCTGGCCGCCGAGCCCGCCCCGCGCGAACTCGTCGAGCCCGAGCGGACCGGGCGCACCGACCCCGGATCCCGGGACCTGGTCGCGCCACGGGAGCGCGCGGCGAGCCGTCGCAACGCCCCGACCAAACCGGTCCGGGTACGCCCGCCGAAGATCAAGTTCGGTGACCGGGATCCCTCGATCGAACTGGCGATCACCGAGATCGCCGGTCACCTGACCTTCACCCCCAACACGGTGACCGCCTGGTACTGGCTCCCCGAGGTCCGGTGGGCCTTCCGCCCCGACGCCGAACGTGAGGCACTCCTCTCGGCGATCTCCGAGCAGTACGCCGGCCTGGCCGGTTTCCGGTTGCACCTGCGCCGCACCACCCGACCGTTCCCCGCCGACGAGTGGGCCCGCACCATCGACGCGCACACCGCGTCGCCGCTGCCCGACGTCCCCGGCACGCACGGCTGGGCCGACCACCTGGTCGCCGCCCAGCAGCACCTGATGGCGGTCAACCACGCCGAGGGTCAGACCTACCTCGGAGTCACCTTCGCCCGCCGTTCCCTCGGCGACTCCCTCACCGAACGGCTGCTGCGGGCCTTCGGCAAGGGCACCGCCGACGGGGAGCGCCGCAAACTGGGCCGCACCGTCGAGCAGTTCGACGAGGTGCTGGGCAGCTTCGGCATGCGCGGCCGACGGGTCACCGCCCAGGAGCTGGAATGGCTGCTCTACCGCTCGGTCGCCCTCTGCATGGCCCCGCCCGGCACGCTCTCCCCGGTGACCAACGGCCGGTGGGAACGCGGTGACCTGCTCGCGCTCACCGAACAGGTGGAGCGGTACCGCACCCCGTACGGCACGACGGTCAAGCTGGTCAACCGGATGACCGGCGAGGAACGGCACGTCGCCGTGCTCGCGGTCGGCCGGATGGAGCCCTTGGAGATCCCCGAACGACACGAGCCCTGGCTGCACTTCCACGAGCGGTTGCCCTGGCCGATGGAGATCTCCACCCGGGTCGACATCCTGGGCTCGGGAGACTCCTTCCGCAACCTCGAACACCGGCTACGAATGATCAGGTCGCAGCAGCTCGACTACGCCGAGCACGGCATCGACGCTCCCCCGGAGCTGGAAAGACTCGCCAAGCGGGCGCTGGTGATCGGCGACGAGATGACCACCGGCCTGCCGGTGGACTCCGCGCGGGCGCACGGCTGGCACCGGATCGCCGTCGGTGGCCGGACCCGCGAGGAGTGCATGGAACGCGCCCGCCGGCTGATCCAGCTCTACTCCCGGGAACTGCGGATCTCTCTGCAACACCCCAAGAACCAGGACTGGCTGGCCCGGGAGTTCATCCCCGGCGAGCCGATCGCCAACACCGGCTACGTCCGGCGGATGCCCGTCCCGTTGCTCGCCGCCGCGCTCCCCCAGGCGGCGTCGACCGTCGGCGACCGTCGGGGTGACCTGATCGGGCGTACCGCCGGGACCTGCCGCCGGCCGGTCTTCCTCGACCTGCACTTCCCGATGGAGGTACGCGAGCGCTCCGGGCTCGCCGTGTTCGTCGCCGAACCCGGCGGTGGCAAGTCGACGCTGCTCGGCGCGCTCGGTTACCTGGCGGCCCGCCGGGGCGTGCAGGTCACCCTGCTGGACCCGTCCGGCCCGTTGGCCCGGCTCTGCGCCATGCCCGAGCTCAAGCCCTATGCCCGGGTGCTCAACCTGACCGGCTCAGAACCGGGGACGCTGGCGCCGTACGCACTCATCCCCACCCCGCTGCGCAGCGAGTTCAGCACCGGAGCGGCGGGCGACCGGGAGTTCGAGATCGCCGTCTCCAACGCCCGGGCCGAGCGACGCATGCTGGTGCAGGACATCTGCATGATGCTGGTGCCGCCGCAGGTGGCCCGGGAGGCGTCCACCGCCACCCTGTTCCGGCACGCGGTACGCCAGGTGCCGGCCGAGGAGACCTCCACCCTGGACGACGTGGTCACCTGCCTCCAGGGGCTCGACGACGACGCCGGGCGGGAACTGGCCCACCTGCTGCTCGACACCGCCGAGATGCCCCTGGCGATGCTCTTCTTCGGCCGCCCACCGGAGGGACTGCTCGGCGCGGGCGCAGCCCTCACCGTAATCACCATGGCCGGCCTCCGGCTACCCGACCTCAAGATCGAACGTGAGTACTGGTCGGCCGAGGAGGCGCTGGCCCTGCCGATGCTGCACACCGCGCACCGGCTGGCCGTACGACGCTGCTACGGCGGGTCGATGTCGTCCCGGAAACTCGTCGGCCTGGACGAGGCGCACTTCATGGAGGGTTGGCGCTCCGGCCGGTCCTTCCTGGTCCGCCTCGCCCGCGACTCCCGCAAGTGGAACCTGGCCGCCCTGGTCGCCTCGCAGAACCCGAAGGACATCCTCGGCCTCGACGTCCAGAACCTCGTCTCCACCGTCTTCGTCGGCCGGATCGCCGAGGACACCGAGATCGCCTCCGAGGCACTCCGGCTGCTCCGTGTTCCAGTCGACGACGGTTACGAAGCCACCCTGGCCTCCCTGTCCGCCGTCGACACCACCTCCGCCACCCGGCTCGGCTTCCGCGAGTTCGTCATGCGCGACGTGGACGGCCGGGTGCAGAAGGTCCGGGTCGACGTGTCGTACGTCGAGGGGCTGCTGGATCACCTCGACACCACCCCCGCCGCGGTCGCCCAGGCCGCCGGGATACTGCCGACCGTCCTGGCTGATCTGGAGGCGTGACATGGCGAGGACCCGGGCACGGATCACGGCGCTCCTCCTCGCACTCGGCGTACTCGCCGGTGCCACGATCGCCTGGCCGGTGATCGGGGCCACACCGGCGTACGCCGGCCCGCCCGCGACGGCACAGGCCGCCGCAGACCTCTGTACGACCAAGGAGTGGCAGGCCGACTTCCGCGCCTGCGTCAAGGACCTCAAGCAGGTCAGTGAGAGCGAGGTGGACTGCCGCAAGCCACCGGTGCCCTCCGCCCCCGATTCCGGCCTGGCCGGCTGGTTCTCCTCCCGGCCCGATGCGTCGAAGCTCCCCGGCCCCAAAGGCCTCTACAGCGACTACGGCTACGGCGGCTACAGCTTCAACACCTACGACGTGGACGGCGGCTGCGCCTCCACCCTGCTGCATCCGGACTACAAGTTCACCACGACCGTTGCCAACGGTGAGCTGATGATGGCCACCGCAGTCATCGGTGCCTCGAACGCGCTGCGCGAACGTGCCTGGGATCCGCGGTCGATGTGGAACTGGGCCGACCCGTTGGTGGAGAAAGCGACGAAGGCCGTCTACCAGAAGGTGTTCAGCGTCTTCGGTATCGTCACCCTCTGCGTGGTGGGCCTCTATCTACTCTGGCGTTCCCGCCAGTCGGACATGAGCAACGCCATGACCACCGCGGGCTGGGCGCTGCTGGTGATGGTCGCAGTGACCGCACTGGCGGCCTGGCCAGTGAAGTCCGCCAACATCGCCGACGGCACACTCATCACCTCCCTGGGTGTCGTCCACGACGCAATCGGCCCAGCTGCGCGTGACACGCCGGCAGATCAGTGCGACGATCCAAATCCGGGCGCATGCAAGGACAGCCGCCCACCTGCCGTCCGTGCCAGCGACACCGCTACCGAGTCGATGCTGTACCGAAACTGGCTGCGTGGCGTTCTCGGTTCGGCGGACAGCGAAACTGCGAAGAAGTACGGGGCAGCCCTCTACGACGCCAAGTCACTCTCCTGGGAAGAGGCGGAAAAGCTACGGCAGAACCCCGCCACCCGGGACGGGACCATCAAGGCGAAGCAGAAGCAGTGGATGACCGTCGCCGAGCAGATCAAGGTCGAAGATCCGGAAGCCTACGAATATCTGCAAGGCAAGAGGGACATGGACCGGATCGGTGCCGGGTTCATCGCGGTCCTCGCCTCGTTGCTCTTCGCCATGTTCGACCTCACCGCCTCGCTGCTCGTCCTGCTCGGTTTCATGATCTTCCGATGGGCGGTCATCGCGGCTCCGATCCTGGGCACGATCGGGTTGCTCCGGCCGGCCAGTGCCGGGTTGCGACGGCTGGCGAACGCCGTGGTCGCCGCCGTCTTCAACATCGCCATCTTCGGTACGGGAGCGGCGATCTACCTGTTCGCCGTCGACCTGATCATGAGCACCCCAACCCTGCCCGGTTGGCTTCAGGTGGTCCTGGTATGGCTGTGTGGTGTGGTCGGTTGGCTCCTGCTCCGGCCGTATCGCCGGATCACCCAGTTGGGAGGCAAGGACAGCAGCGAGGCGGTGGGCTCCGCCGGATCATGGCACCGCCGGTTCTTCCGGGACATGCGGGTCGCCGCCCGGCTCGACGTCGCCGAGCCCGGCGGCACGGCCGAGCCGAAGAGCGCGCGGCGGCGGGGCGCGGCCCTGGAACCGGCAACTCTGCGACCCGAAGCCCGACGGGAGGATCCGAGCCACTCCTCCGTCAGTCCACCAGCCCAGCAGGAAAGGCCGGACGGCCGGGAACACACCGACGAGACCGAGCCGACCCCGTCGCCGCGTGAGAACCGTCGCCCCACGGTCGCACCCCGCCCCCGTCGACGGTCGTCGGCGACCTGGACCGAGCCGGATGTGCCGGAAGAAGCCCCGTCGTTCGTCATCTACCGGCCCGACTCCGCCGCGCGCGCGCCCGCGCCGGCGAAGCCCACCCCCCGGATACGCTCCGAGGCCAGGTGATGACGATGAGACGAGCGGTGGAGTTGCTCTTCACACGGTTGGTCCGTTCCCGCCTCGGCGTGGCGCTGATGATCGCCGTGCTGGTGCTCGCTGTGATCGGAACAGGCCGTCTGGTTTCTGGTCCGCGCGACCTCACGGCAGGACTGAGCAACCGCCCCCGTGAGCCGATAACCACCATCGACCCCGAACAGGGCGACGATGGTGTCATCGCGACCCCGGTTCCGGAGTCGCCCCGTACCCGGCCCGGCGAACTGACCCCTGAACAGACCGCGACCCGGTTCACCACAGCCTGGCTCGACGGGTCAACAGCCTCTGCGGAGCAGTGGCAGTCGGGCCTTCGACCGATGTCGACACCCGCGCTCACCGAGAAGCTGGCAGGTGTCGACCCGGCCGGTGTGCCGGCCGGAAAGGTCACGGGCACCCCGACGCTCCGGCCCCGGACGGCGGTGTTCGCAGAGGTGTTGGTTCCGTTGGAGAGCGGACGGCTGCGGCTTGAGTTGGTTGCACCCGAAGGCCGTTGGTTGGTAGATGCGGTGGACTGGGAGCGGGAATGACTGCCGAGACGCCGACACCTGGGAAGAAACCACGCCGCCGACTCCGGACCGGTGCCGTCGCAGTCGTGGTCACGGGCACCCTCGCGCTGCTCTGCTGTGGCGGTGGCAGTGCGGCTTTCTTCCTGACGAACCTCGGCGGCGACCCGGAAACCCTGGTGTCGAACGAACAGCAGTGCGAGGAGGACCGTCGGGTCAACGTGACCGGCAAAATGCCTCGGATGTCCCAGTACGGACAGAGTCAACTACGTAACGCGGCGATCATTATCAAGGTCGGTCAGGATATGAGGGTGCCCCCTCGGGGATGGGTGATCGCGGTGGCCACGGCGATGCAGGAGTCGGCCCTACGCAATCTGTCCAACAGCACCGTCGCCGGCTCCCGCGGAATACCGAATGAGGGTGTCGGTTCGGATCACGACTCGGTCGGCCTGTTCCAGCAGCGCGCCGGCTGGGGCAGTGTCGCGCAACGGATGTCCCCCGACTACGCCGCACGCAAGTTCTACGAGAAGCTACTGAAGGTCGACGGCTGGGATCGAATGTCCCTCACCCGGGCAGCCCAGAAGGTACAGATCAGCGCCTATCCGGATGCTTACGCGAAGCACGAGGACATCGCCAGTCAGATCGTCAACGCGCTGGCTGGTGGTGCCGCGCGGACTGTCCAGATCGCCGACCGCTCGGTATGCGACCGGGCCTCGGCGCGGGCCATCGCCGCCTCCGGGTGGACTGCTCCAATCGACGGTGGGGTCGGCTCCGGGTTCCGTACCGCCAGCCGACCGCGGCACAACGGCGTGGACATCGGTGCGCGCAAGCGAACCGAGATCCACGCTGCGGCCACCGGCCGGGTGCTCGTGGCGCGCTGCGACCCGGACCACAACGGACGCCGTGACTGCGATGTCGACGGCCACCCTGGAAAGGGTGGATGTGGCTGGTTTGTCGATATCCTGCACGCCGGTGGTTACATCAGCCGCTACTGCCACATGATCGAGAAGCCCCGGGTGGTCCCTGGACAGCTCGTCAAGGCCGGAGAGGTGATCGGATTGGTGGGCAGCAGCGGGAACTCCTCCGGCCCACATCTGCACTTCGAGGTACACGTCGACAGTGACCGTAGTTTCGCAGGCGGAATCAACCCGGTGCCCTTCATGCGCCAGCGCGGGGCACCGCTGAACGGATCGGCATGAGGCCCTCGGGACGATGACTGGACCGCTGCCGGACCCCTTCGCCGGTCAGCCCGACTGGGCACCCCTACCACCACGACCGATCGAGATCATTCCCGCCACCGGTCGGGTCGAGTTACGCGGCCGTCGCGTCCTCGTCGGGCTGCCCGGCCTCGGTTGGCGGGGGGACCTACGTGCTGACGAACGGGTGGTACAGGGCAGTCGCACCTACGTGCCGATCATCCCCGAACACGAGTGGTACCGCGCAGAGTCCGATCAGGTGGAGGTCTTCGCGCCGCTCGTCCCGGTGGAAAGGGTATGGGTGGAGACTCTGGCCGACCGGCCCGCCACCGCCGGCACCCCCGCGCGGGAGCAGGCCATCCGGCTGGTCTCCCTGGACGGACCCACACACCGACCCCCCACTCCGGCCTTCGAGACGGACGCCGTCAGCGGCCGGCGAGTGGTGCATGTCGAGGACGCCGTCGAACATCGTGACCTTCGCGCGGTGACCGAGTCCTACTCGGGTGCGGACGGCGACATCTGTGTCCGGGTCACGCCGGAACTAGAGTGGTACCGGTGGGCCTGGCGCGGGCAACCCCCCACAACACTGGAGGTGCCGGTCCATCTGTTGTGGATCGAGTGATCAATCAAGCGCCCTTATATGCTCGGCATACGCGCCAACCATCTTGGACATCTCTGACATCGAACGTCCAGTTCTCCCGGCGGCTGCTCCGCTGCTGGCCGTTAGCCGAACCTGCGATGGTCAGCGTTGTGGTAACGGACTCGCCCTCCGAAGTCTTGATCGTGGCCAATGGCCCCCAGCTCACCCTAACTACCACATCAAACCTGATCTGCCGTTGTTTCAGCTCATCACGAAGTGCTTCCACTGCTACAAGGTCTGCATTTTTGCATGCAAGGAGTCCTGCGCGGGTGTCGTTCTCGTTGACGAGGAACTCGCGGAGGTAGCTGTCCACCACCACATCGGGGGCGCTGCGGTCAGGGGTGGTGGCTCGGTCGTACAGCACGTAGCCGGCCACCCCGCCCCCCACGCAGAGCAAGGCCAGCACCCCGGCGACGACGGTGAGGACGGTCCGGAGTCGACGGGGTGGACGCTGCGGCTCCGGTAGCGGCGCAGGAGGTGTCGACTGGTCCGGGGGGGTCCGCTGCGCCGGTACTCGGGACACCTGGGAACCGGCGGGGGGCTGCACTGATTCCACCCCCTGAGGCTATCGGCTGGGCGCCTCGCGCCCAATGCCCCGGAAGCTGCGGATCGTGACAGGACGACCTCGCGAGGTGAGAATTCAACGCCATGTGCGACAAGCCCGACGCATCGCCGTCGTGCTTCCCGGGACACCGGCCCCGGCTGGGATACGGTCTGCAGTCGGGGAGGTTTCCAACCTCGGAAAGAGGGGTGGACTCGGTGGCCGGTCCGAGGGCTCGAACCAACCGCGCCGCTGCCCTGCACCGCCGCGCCGCAGCCAGCGCCACCGCTGCCGCCGGGGTTCTCGACGAGATCCGCCCCGCCCCCGCCGACCAGCGTCGCCAGTACGAGTTGGCGGACCGGCTGCGCTCCGCTGCCGCGCTCCTCGCTCCTGGTTGGGCCGGTACTGACCTGGAGAGCCTGGCGGCGGACGCCCTGTGTGGGGAGGAGACTCCGCCCTTCGTCCGGATCGGCACCGGGGCAGCGCTGGAGAACGCCTGCTTCCCGGCGCTGGTGCCGCTGCTCGGCTCGGGACATCTGACGATCGACGCCGACGTCCGGGACCTCCGGGTGGCCGGCGTACTGCGGGCCGTGCTGCTGCGCCTGCTGGCGGCCACCCCGGCGGGCTGCCTCCTGGTGCGCGCCGTCGACGGCACCCCCGTCGAATTCCGCACGCGCGGCACCGGCACCACCGTCGAACCCCGCACGCGCGGCACCGGCACCACCGTCGAACCCCGGACAGGCGGCACCGGCACCACCGCCGAACCTCACGCACACGGCACCGGCATCCTCGCCGAACCGGACCGCCCAGGCACCGGCCTCACCACCCCACCGGACTCCCGGGGCACCGGTGTCACCGCCGAGCCGGACACCGCCGACACCGGCGGTACGTTCGCGCCGTTCGCCGCGCTGGCCGATGCCGGCCTGCTGCCGCCACCGGCGACCGACGTCACCGGGTTGCGGGCGGTGCTCACCGAGGCCGAGCAGTGGGTCTCTCCGGGGACCGGGCGGCCCCGCCGACACGACCGGACGCTGCTGTTGGTGATCGCCGGACTGCCCGAGTCGACCGGCGCGAGCGATCTGGACCGGATCGTGGCCCTGGCCGAGCGGGGGCGGGATGCCGGCCTGCATCTGGTGGTCGCCGGCTGGCCGGTGGCCGGCCGGCCGCCACTGCCGCAGGCCACGTCGGTCCGACTACGCACCTCGTACGCGCTGCTGGGTGACCCGCCGGGCAGTTCGTTCAGCGGGCCGGGCACCGATGCGCCGGGGGGTCTGAACTGTCCCGTCCTGGTGGACGACGATCCCGGTCCGGAGTTGATCGGGGCGGTCTGCCGTCGGCTGGCCGCTCAGGTGGAGGCGGGCTCCCGGTTGGGTCTCGCCGAGCTTCTGCCACCCGACGACGCACAGCTGTGGACGACGACGTCGGTCGACGGCCTGTCCACCACCGTCGGGGACGCCGGCGGCCGGCCGGTCACCGTGGGGTTCACCGAGTTGACCCCGCACTGGCTGGTCAGTGGCCGGTCGGATGCGGACCGGTCGGCTTTCCTGACCAACGCCCTGCTCGGCCTCACCGCCCGCTACGGCCCGGACGAGCTGGCGCTGTACCTGGTGGACCTGGGCGACGGCGAGTCGTTCGTGGAGTTCCTCCAGACCGAGCGGGACCGGTCCTGGCTGCCGCAGGTCCGCGCGGCCGGGATGGCCGCCGACCCGGAGTACGTCCGGGACCTGTTCGACCAGTTGACGGCGGAGATCCACCGGCGGGAGGAGGCGGCGGCCCGGGGCGGCGGTCAGCGTTTCGCGGAGCTGCGCGACCATCAGGTGCTGCCCCGCGTGGTCTGCGTCGTCGACAATTTTCCGCTGCTGCTGTCGGACCGCGATCCGGTGGCCGCCGAGGTGCTGGCCCGGTTGGACGGGCTGGCCCGGTCGGGGCGCGGGTACGGCGTCCATCTGGTCCTGGCCGGAGCGGGTGACCTGGGCGTCGGCGCGGGGCCGGCGCCCCGGGACTCGGTGCTGGGGCAGTTCCCGGTGCGGGTGGCGCTCGCCGGTGGCAGCCCCGTGTTGATGCCGACCAACGACGCCGCCGCCGGCCTGGCGGTGGGCAGTGCGGTGGTGAACACCGCCGGCGGGCTCGGTGGGCCGCGCGGCGCGACGCGTGGGCACGAGCGGCTGGTCCGGTTCCCCGACCCGCACGATGCTCCGGAGGTCGTCGAGCGACTGCGGCACCGGCTGTTCGCGGCCCGGCCGGAGGATGCCGTACCGCCGGTGGTGTTCGCCGGTTGGGCCCGACCGTTGCTCCGCAACGATCCACGGATGCGGGCGGCGGTGGCTGGCCGCTCCGGTGCCCCGGCGGCTCTGCTGGGGCGGGCGGTGGACGTGGCCCGGACGACCGTCGCGGTGCCGCTGGGTCCGGTGGCGGGGCGGAACCTGGCCGTCCTCGGCCCGGGCCGGGCGGCGGCCTCGCTGTTGGCGACGGCGGCGCGGAGCACCGCCGCGCACCACCTGCCGGGCACCGTGGAGTTCGTGATCGCCCCGCTGGACGAGGGGTCGACCCCGCTGGCGGCCGCGCTCGCCGCCGAGCTGGCCGGCTGCCAGCGGGTGTCGATGGTCGACGGTCCGGGGTTGCCGGCTGTGGTCGACGGTGCCGGCCCCGCCTACCTGGTGGTGTTCGGGGTGGACGCGCCGTCGGCGGCCGAGCTGCCAGCGGACCGGTTGCGGGCGCTGTTGCGGGAGGGGCCGGCGGCGGGCCGGCACCTGCTGGGCTGGTGGCGGACGGTGCCACCGTTCGCCGGGTTGGTGGAGCCGGACGGCGAGGTCGGGAAGCTGGCCGCGGTGGCCGCGGTCGACGTACCGGGTGCCCAACTCGCCCCGGTCTTCGGCCGACCGGTGCAGTGGCGTCCCCGGCCGGACCGGGTGGTCCTCTGGGACGGCCCCGACGATCGGGGCACCGTGCTGGTGCCGTTCGCCGACGAGGCGGACCAGGGGCGTGCCACGGTCGGCGAGCCCGAACCCGGGCCGCAGGCCGACCCGGACCCGGTCGCCCGGCTCCAGGACCGGCCGTGACCGCCGGCGACGAGGGTCTGCCGGGATGGAGGTCGGCCGTACCCGACGGCGGGGAGAACCTGCCGGGGCCGGGGCGGGCCAGGCCCGACGGCGGGGAGAGCCGACCGGGACCGGGACCGACCAGGCCCGACGGCGGGGAGAGCCGACCGGGACCGGGACCGGCCGGGAGCGCCGGGGGGAGAAACCGGCCGGGTCCAACGCCGGGAACGTGCCGGGTCGGCCGTGGGGAGGACCGGGGATGAGCATCGACGACGCCGTGAGGGCGGTGCCGGTCCGGCAGCGCGGCGGTGGCGGGCCGGCTCCGTCGGTGGCCGCCGCCTGGACCGACTACCTGGCCGCCGCCCGCCAGCTCGACGGGGTACGGCGGGGGGCGGCGACGGCCGCCGCCGCACAGTCCCACGCCGTGGAGACGGCCCGCACGGAGTTGACCGGGGTACGCGCCCGGCTGGCGTCGCAGCACGCCCGGCTGCGGGACCTGGGCGTACCGGCGATCTCGTTGGTCCCCACGCCACCGGAGGTGACCGAGGCCGCCCGGTCGATGGGGGGTGGCCCGGCCGCGGTGCTGACCGGTCTTCGGGCGGCGCAGGGCTGGGTGGCGGGTGCCGACGCGGCGTTGGCGGCCCGCGGTCCGCGGCGTCCCGCGGGCTGGCCGCCCCGGCTGCGTAACCTGCTGGTCTACGGGCCGCTGGCGCTGGTCGTACCGGTGGTGCAGCTGCTGGTGTTCCTGGCCGCCGGCACCGGACCGGTGAGTGTGGCGGCGCTGCTGGTGGGCCTGCCGATGCCGGCGGTGGCGTTCGCGGCGGGCTGGGTGGGGGTGGGGCGGCTGTTCCCGCCGGAAACGGACGGCCGGTGGGACCGCACTCCCCGACTGGGGTTGCTGACCTGTCTGGTGCCGGCGGTGGTGACCGCCGCCGGGCTCATGCTGGCGCTGCTGGCCGGCTGAACCGGCGCGCTGGCCGCCTACCGCGTCGGCATCGGGCGGTGGATCAGCGGGGGATTATCAACGACATCGCCTCGGCGCGGGACTTCGCGTCGTGCTGGAGCACACCGCGGACCGCCGAGGTGATGGTCTTCGCGCCGCTCTTCTGGATGCCGCGCATCGCCATGCACATGTGCTCGCAGTCCAGTATCACGATGACGCCGCGTGGTTGCAGCTTGCTCATCAGCAGGTCGGCGATCTGTGCGGTGAGCCGCTCCTGCACCTGCGGACGGCGGGCGAAGACCTCGACCAGCCGGGCCAGCTTGGACAGGCCGGTGATCCGGCCGTCCGGGCCGGGGATGTAGCCGATGTGCGCGCTGCCCCGGAACGGGAGCAGGTGGTGCTCGCAGAGGCTCATCACGTCGATGTCCCGAACGAGCACCAGTTCCTCGTGGTTGGCCTCGAAGGTGGTGCTGAGCACCTGGGCCGGGTCGACCCGGAGGCCGGCGAAGAGTTCGGCGTACGCCCGGGCGACCCGGGCCGGGGTCTGCTGGAGGCCGTCCCGGTCGGGGTCCTCCCCGACCGCGATGAGGATCTCGCGGACCGCCTTCTCGATCCGGCCGAGGTCCATGGTGTCCTCGATCGGGCGGCCGTTGAGCTTTCCGCTGATCAGGCGGGCGGCGACGTAGTCGAGCGCCTCGTCACCGGGCTCGGTGGACGAGGCGGCCAGCCCCGAGTGGTCGGGGCTGGCCGCGGCGTCGGTGTTCAGTGCAGACCGTCCGAGTTGTTCGAGGACCCGCCGACGGAGATGCCGTCGGCCGTCGCCTGCGCCGTGAGCTTCTCCTTCTCGGCCGGGGTGAGCACCGGCGGCTCGGTGGAGGGCAGACGCTTGCCGAAGCCGTTGTAGGGGGCCATCGGCGGGCGCTTCACCACCCGGGAGCAGATCCGGGCCATGTCGGCGGTGGAGAGGGTTTCCTTCTCCATCAGCTCCAGGACCATGTTGTCCAGGACGTCCCGGTACTCCACCAGGATCTCCCAGGCCTCGTCGTGGGCCAGCTCGATCAGCGCCCGCATCTCGCCGTCGATCTCGGCGGCCACCGAGTCGGAGTAGTCCCGTTCGTGGCCCATGTTGCGGCCGAGGAACGGCTCGTCCCCGCTGGTGCCGTACTTGATCGCGCCGAGCTTCGAGCTCATGCCGTACTGGGTGATCATCGCGCGGGCCAGCTGGGTGGCCTTCTCGATGTCGTTGCCGGCCCCGGTGGTGGGCTCGTGGAAGACGAGTTCCTCGGCGGCCCGGCCGCCCAGCGCGTACGCCAGGGTGTCGATCATCTCGGCCCGGGTCTGGGTGTACTTGTCCTCGGTCGGCAGGACCAGGGTGTGCCCCAGCGAACGGCCCCGGGACAGGATCGTCACCTTGTGCACCGGCGCGGCGTGCGGCAGCGCCCAGGCCACCAGCGCGTGCCCACCCTCGTGGTACGCGGTGATCTTCTTTTCCTGGTCGCTCATCACCCGGGTGCGACGCTGCGGCCCGGCGATCACCCGGTCGATCGACTCCTCCAGCGAGTCGTTGGTGATCGCCCGCTGCTCCCGGCGGGCGGTGAGCAGCGCGGACTCGTTGATCACGTTGGCCAGGTCGGCACCGGAGAAGCCGGGGGTACGCCGGGCGACCGCGTCGAGATCGACGTCGGGCGTGAACGGCTTGCCCTTGGCGTGCACCCGCAGGATCGCCTTGCGGCCCTCCATGTCGGGGGCGTCGACCGGGATCTGCCGGTCGAACCGGCCCGGACGCAGCAGCGCCGGGTCGAGGATGTCCGGCCGGTTGGTGGCGGCGATCAGGATGACCCCGCCCTTGGTGTCGAAGCCGTCCATCTCGACGAGCAGCTGGTTGAGGGTCTGCTCGCGCTCGTCGTGACCGCCGCCCATGCCGGCGCCACGGTGCCGGCCGACGGCGTCGATCTCGTCGACGAAGACGATCGCCGGGGCGTTCGCCTTGGCCTGCTCGAAGAGGTCGCGGACCCGGCTGGCGCCGACACCGACGAACATCTCGACGAAGTCGGAACCGGAGATCGAGTAGAACGGCACCCCGGCCTCGCCGGCGACGGCGCGGGCCAGCAGCGTCTTACCGGTTCCGGGCGGCCCGAAGAGCAGCACACCCTTCGGGATCTTGGCGCCCAGCGCCTGGTACTTCGCGGGGTTCTGGAGGAAGTCCTTGATCTCGTGGAGTTCCTCCACCGCCTCCTCGGCCCCGGCCACGTCCGCGAAGGTCGTCTTCGGGGTGTCCTTGGTGATCATCTTCGCCTTGGACTTGCCGAAGTTGAGCACCCGGGAGCCGCCGCCCTGCATCTGCGACATGAAGAACAGCAGCAGGAGCACCAGCAGCGCGATGGGCAGCAGGTTGACCAGCAGGCTCACCCAGATGCTGTCGGACGACACCTTGGCGTCGGCCGGGCCGGTGACCCGGTTGGCCGCCTTGGCCTCGAGGACCTCGTTCCAGACCTGCTCGCCGGCCTGGTACGGGAACTGGGCCTCGATCCGGTCGGTCGTGGTGTCGCCGAACTTGGTCTTCTCGGCCAGGTTGAGCTGGAGCGTCTGCTCCTTGTCCTGGAAGACGACCTTGTTGATCTTGGCGGTGTGCAGTTGGTCGAGCGCAACGGAAGTGTCCACCCGGTGGTAACTGGGACCAGCGGTGAACAGCTGACTGAGCACAACGGCGCCGAGGATGACCAGGATGATCCAGACCACCGGTCGGCGGAAGAAACGCGTACGTTCCATGCTGTTGTCGAGCGCCGAGGCGCCCGCATCCTCCTGATCGACGTCCTGACCGTCTGAATGGTGTCGCCGCCGGGGGCGGCGTCGAGCCGCCGTGCGGGCCGGCCTCGACCCCGAGGCGCGCAAACTGCCGCACCGCGGTCATTCGACGGTACACCGTGCGCGCGAGGAGCGAGCTTGCGAGCCCCGCAGTCGGGCACATTCGTGACCTCATGCGCGCGAGGAGCGAGCTTGCGAGCCCCGCAGTCGGGCACATTCGTGACCTCATGCGCGCGAGGAGCGGACTCGCGAGCCCCGGGAACTGCGGGGCCCGGCGTCCCTCACGGACGGCGTACCGGGGTTCAGCCGGCGTGACGGGGAACTGCGCACCGACCCCGCCGACCGCCCGGTCGTGCGGGTCGGGGTGCCGGACGCGGAATGCTCCACGTCACCGGACCCCACGGTAGCCGAGTCGGCTGGGAGCCCGCTGTACGTCGGCTCGATGACCGGTCGGGCCGACGTACAGCGGGGTCAGGCCCGGGCGTAGACCTCGGGCTTGAGCACGCCCACGTACGGCAGTTCGCGGTAGCGCTCGCCAAAGTCGAGGCCGTAGCCGACCACGAACTCGGTGGGGATGTCGAAGCCCACGTACTTCACCGGGACGGTGACCTTCACCGCGTCCGGCTTGCGGAACAGGGCCACCACCTCGACGCTGGCGGCCGACCGGGACTCCAGGTAGCGCAGCAGCCAGGACAGGGTCAGGCCGGAGTCGACGATGTCCTCGACCACCACCACGTGCCGGCCGGCGATGTCCCGGTCCAGGTCCTTGAGGATGCGGACCACCCCGGAGGAGGTGGTGCCCTGGCCGTACGAGGAGATGGCCATGAAGTCCAGCTCGACGGGTGGACCCTGGCGGCCCAGCGCGCGGGCGAAGTCGGCCATGAACATGACCGCACCCTTGAGCACGCAGACGAGCAGTAGTCCGTCGGTGACTCCGGCGTAGTCCGCCGAGACCTGCTTGGCCAGCTCCGCGGTCTTCTCGCGGATCTGGGCCTCGGAGATGATCACGTGATCGATGTCGGCGTCGTACCAGGAGCCGTCAGCCATGCTCCTAGCCTGCCGTACGCCGGCCGGCTCTCGTCGGCGGGGCCGCACCTTTCGGCGCGGCCCCGCCACGGGTTTTTCCGACAGACCGGGAGCAATCACGTCAGCAGACCCGGGATCGCCAGCGGCGCCCCTCGTCAGTGGGCTTCCAGTCGGCGGAGTCGCGGGTGTCGGCGGTCAGGCCGGACGCCGGGGCGGCGGCCAGCACGGCGAGGAGGAGCAGAAGCAGCAGGAACTCCATGGCGGCGCTCACTTTCTGATCATCTGAGTGGTTTTCGCCGCCGGTGCGCACCGGACTGACTCCAGTTTCCGCCGCCCACAGGCACCGCAACAGTGGCAGAAATGCCATCCCCCCTCGATTTTCTGCCAGCACCGCGGTTACCCTCGTCACATGATTCGATCGGTAGCCGTCATCGCGTTGGACCGGGTGGCCGTCTTCGAACTCGGCGTACTCACCGAGGTGTTCGGCACCGACCGCACCGAGGACGGCTTCCCCGGCTACCGGTTCACCGTCTGCACCGCCGACGGCGGTCCGGTCCGTACCGCGTCCGGCTTCGGCCTCACCCCGCAGGCGGACCTCGCCCCCGTCGACGACGCCGACCTGGTCGCCGTCCCCGCCTACACCCGGGGCGGCGAGATCCCCGAGGCGGTGCTGGCCGCGCTGCGGCGGGCCGCCGACCGCGGGGCCTACGTGTTCAGTGTCTGCTCCGCGGCCTTCGTGCTCGGCGCGGCCGGCCTGCTCGACGGCCGGGAGTGCACCACCCACTGGAAGTACGCCGACGAGCTGCAACGCCGGCACCCGTCGGCCCGGGTCCGGTGCAACAGTCTCTACGTGGCCGACGGGCCGGTGCTGACCAGCGCCGGCACCGCCGCCGGCATCGACGCCTGCCTGCACCTGGTCCGGCAGGAACACGGCTCGGGCACCGCCACCCGGCTGGCCCGCCGGATGGTGGTCCCCCCGCACCGCGACGGCGGCCAGTCCCAGTACGTCGAGGCGCCGATCCCGGCCACCCCCGACGCGCCCACCCTCGAACCGGTGCTGAGCTGGCTGGTGGGGCACCTGGACCGGCCGACCACGGTGGACGAGCTGGCCGCCCGCGCCGGCATGTCCCCGCGCACCTTCGCCCGCCGGTTCCGGGCCGAGACCGGCACCACCCCGCACGACTGGCTGACCAACCAGCGGGTGCTGCTGGCCCGCCGGCTGCTGGAGGAGACCCACCTCAGCGTGGAGAGCGTCGCCGACCACGCGGGCTTCCCCGACGCCGCCGCCCTGCGCCACCACTTCGCCCGCCGGGTGGGCACCACCCCGCAGGGCTACCGCACCACCTTCCGCGAGCGCGTCCCCGCCGGCTGACCCCCCGCGCCGCGCCCCCGGTCGGAGGTCAGTAGCCCACCGCCGCGCCGTCGACCCGGGGCTCCGTGCCGACCACCCAACCGCCGGCCGGAGCCCGCCGCAGCGCCTGCCCGTACCCGAAGACCGACGGCTCGGCCGCGACGGTGACCTCGTGGCCCCGGGCGCGCAACCCGGCGACCAGACCGGGCACGGCCGCCAGGGCCGGCTCGACCAGCAGCGTCCGGCCGGCGTGCCAGTACCAGCGGGGGGCGTCGAGGGCGGCCTGCGGGTCGAGGCCGCCGTCCACGGTCGCGGCCACCCACTGGAGGTGGCCCTGCGGCTGCATGTGCCCACCCATCACCCCGAACGGGCCGACCGGTGCGCCGTCGCGGGTCAGGAAGCCCGGGATGATCGTGTGGAAGGGCCGCTTGGCCGGTCCGACCACGTTGGGGTGACCCGGATCGAGCCGGAACCCGGTACCCCGGTTCTGCAGGGCGAAGCCGTACCCGGGCAGCACCACCCGGGAGCCGAACCCCAGGTAGGTGGACTGGATCAGGCTGACCATCAGGCCACCGGCGTCGGCCGTGCAGAGATAGACCGTGCCGCCCCGCTCCGGGTCGCCGGCCACCGGGTCACCGGCCCGGTCGGTGAGCAGCGCCCGCCGGGCCGCCAGGTAGCCCGGATCGAGCAGGCCGGCCGTCGGTACGTCGACACGCTCCGGGTCGGCCACGTGCGCGTGCGCGTCGGCGAAGCCGAGCTTGACCGCCTCCACCTGCCGGTGCACCCGCTCAACCGGGTCACCGGACGGGTCGAGGCCGTCCAGGATGCCCAGCGCCGACAGCGCGGCGAGCCCCTGCCCGGGCGGCGGCAGCTCCCACACCTCGTGGTCCCGGTAGCGGACGCTGACCGGCTCGACCCAGGTCGAGGTGTGGGCCGCCAGGTCGGCGGCGGTGAGGAAGCCACCGGTACGGGCGGCGTGCCGGTCCAGCGCTCCGGCGATGGCGCCCCGGTAGAAGTCGTCCGCGCCGGTCCGGGCGATCAACCGCAGCGTGCGGGCCGCCGCCGGGTTGCGCCAGTGCTCACCGGGGCGCGGCGCCCGGCCCGCCACCGTGAAGACCCGGTCGAACTCGGCGTACTCGACGTCGGCGGGCGTGGGCTGCGCCACGGCCCGCGCCCAGGTGGCGGCGGTGCCGGCGGAGACCGGGTGGCCGTCGTCGGCGTACCCGACCGCGTCGGTGAACAGGTCGGCGAAGGGCAGCACACCGAACCGGTCGTGCAGGTCTCGCCAGCCCGCCGGAGCGCCGGGCACGGTCACCGGCAGCCAGCCCCGGGCGGGCATCGCCGGACCGGCCGCCTGCGCGCCGCCGAGCGCGTCCACCGCCGCCACCGGCACCCCACCGGTGGCGGTCAGCACCAGCTCCCGGGTCAGCGCGGCGGGTGACCGACCGGCGGCGACGAGGCCGTGCAGCCGGTCGCCGTCCCAGACGATGGCGAACAGATCACCGCCGATGTCGTTGGACGGCGGTTGCACCACCGTCAACGTGATCGCGGTGGCCAGCGCCGCGTCGACGGCGTTGCCGCCGCGCCGCAGCACGGCCAGGCCCGCGGCCGCCGCGAGCGGGTGGCTGGTCGAGACGGCACCGTGCGGGGCGAACAGGGCACGCCGGGGGTACGTCACCCGCCATGTCTACCGCACCGGACCGGCCACCCACCCGGACCGGTCGACCTCCCGCACGGACGGACCACGACGATGTGCCTCCTCGAACGCCCCCGCACCGCCCGGGAGCCCCGCCGGCGGGGCCGGTCGACGGTGGTCAGTCGACGGGCAGGAGGCGGCCGTCGCGGCGACCGACCCGGCGGCCACCCGGCAGGGCGGTCGGCCCCTGGCCGTGCCAGGCGGTGACCAGCGCGTCCAGCGCGTCGACGTGCCGGTGGGACAGCGCACCGGGGGTGGCCCCCAGTTCCCGCGCCCAGGCGTGCAGCACCCGGCCGCGTACCGCGCCCGGCAGCCCGGCCAGCGCCGCGACCGACAGCCCGGCCCCCGCCCGCACCCCGGACCCGTCCGGCGCGGAACGGTCGCGCACCGGACCGCCCCGTGCGGACCCGTCGAGCGCGGACCCGTCCGGCGGACGGTCGCGTGGCGCGGAAGCGGCGGACGCGGACCCGTCGGATCCGGACCCGGGGGTGGCGAGGGCGGCGGCGGCCAGGTCGTCCAGCGCGGCGGTGTCGGCGGCCAGCAGCCGGGCCGTCCGGGCCAGGTTGTCCCGCACCCCCGTGCCGAGCGCCGCGACCAGCGCCGGCAGCGCGTCGGCACGGACCCGCGCCCGCGCGTACGACGGGTCGGTGTTGTGCGGGTCCTGCCAGGGGACCAGGCCCAGCGCCGCACACGCGTCACGGGTCTGCTCGCGGGTGACGTCGAGCAGCGGACGCAGCAGCGGCACCCCGGCCACGTCCCGCCGGACGGGCATCCCGGCCAGCCCACGCGGGCCGGCGCCCCGGGCGAGCGCCAGCAGCACCGTCTCGGCCTGGTCGTCGCGGGTGTGCCCGAGCAGGACGGCGACGGCCCGGTGCCGTCGGGCGGCGTCCGTCAACGCCTGGTAACGGGCCTGCCGGGCCGCCGCCTCGGGGCCACCGGGACGCCCGGCCACCGTCACCGGCACCGCCTCGACCGGATCGAACCCGACCCGCCCGGCCCACCCGGCGACGGCAGCGGCCCGCTCGACCGACCCGGCCTGCAGCCCGTGGTCGACGGTCACCAGTCCGGCCGACCGGCCGAGGCGGGACGTCACGAAGGCGGTGGCCACGGCGAGGGCCAGCGAGTCCGCCCCGCCCGAGCAGGCCACCAGGACCGGTCCGTCGGCGGGAAGTCCGGCCAGCGCGCGGCGCACCGCGACCCGGACGGAGGCCACCGAGGGGGCGAGCGCCGCCCCGGGCCGCCCGTCGGCCACCTCGGAGACTGCGGGGGTACGCCGACCGCCCACCGCTCAGCCGGCGGCCGGGGTGGCGCCGGTCGGCCCGTGCACCCGGGCCACCCAGGCCGCCGGGTCGCCCAACTCGTCCAGCCGGGGCAGGGTCAGCGGCGAACCGAAGATCTTGTTGAAGCCGGCCATCCCGACCTGCTCGACCACGCCGTGCACGAACTTGCGTCCCTCGGCGTACTGGCGCATCTTGACGTCCACACCGAGCAGCCGGCGGATCGCCTTCTCCAGCGGATTGCCCGCCTCCCGACGTCGGTCGAACCCGGCACGGATCCGCTCCACGCTGGGGATGACCTGTGGGCCGACGCCGTCCATCACGAACTCGGCGTGCCCTTCCAGCAGGGTCATCAGCGCGGTGAGCCGGTCCAGCACGGCCCGCTGCGCCGGGGTCTGGACGATGTCCAGCACGCTGGTGCGGCTGTCCGGGTCCTTCACCGCGTCGGAGAGGGTGGACACCCCCCGGCGCAGCCGTTCGACCAGGTGCTCGGTGCCCTGTGAGGCGTCCACGAACGCCTGCACCTCGCCGAGGAAGTACGCCCGCATCCACGGTACGGCGGTGAACTGGGTGCGGTGGGTGACCTCGTGCAGGCAGACCCAGAGCCGGAAGTCCCGGGGGTCGGCCCCCAGCTTCCGTTCCACCTCGACGATGTTCGGCGCGACCAGCAGCAGTTGCCCGGGGTCGGCCGAGAAGACCTCGTACTGGCCGAGCACCCGGCCGGACAGGTACGCCAGCACGGTGCCGGCCTGTACCCCGGTGAGCCGGGAGCCGACGGCCTCGGTGAGCACGCCGGGCGGCTTGTCCCCGGAGAGCCGGCTGACCAGCGGGGTGATCACCTCACGCAGGCCGGCGATGTTGGTGGCCGCCCAGTCCCGCCGGTCCACCACCCGCACCGGCGGATGACCCACCTGCGGGCGCAGCCCCGTGTAGTCGGCGACGTGCCCGGCCGCCTCGTCGGTGAGCCGGCGCAGTTCGCCGACCACCTCGGTGGCCTCCGCGTACGACACGCGGGGGCCCGACTTGCTCAGCGCCCCCGCGGTGGCGGCGGCCAGATCCCAGTCCACGAACTGCGCCATGCCACCCACCGTACCCGCGCCGCGACACCCCGGCCGGTCGCGCGGCCCGGGGCCGCCGGTGCCCGCGCCGCCGGGCGGGCGTTCCAGCGGCCGGGCCGACCGGATGCGGACCGCGGGGGACACCGCCCGGTCAGCGGCAGCCGCAGCCGGCCAGCGCGCCGGCGATCCGGTCCAGTGCCGCCCGGGTGACGTCCGGCTCGCCCGCCGGGGCCTGGTCGGTGAGCACGGCGAAGGTGAGCAGCCGGCCGTCGCGGGTGGTCACCAGGCCGGCGATGGCGTGCACCCCGGTCAGCGTGCCGGTCTTGGCCCGGACCACGCCGGCCCCGGCGGCGGTGGCCGTCGACTCGTACCGGGTGCCGAGAGTGCCCGACCAGGCGGCCACCGGGAGGCCACCGAAGATCGCGGTGAGTTCCGGATGGGTGCCGTTGCCGGCCACCGCGATCAGGTCGGTGAGCAGCGAGGGGCTGATCCGGTTGGTGCGGGACAGCCCGCTGCCGTCGGCCAGGCTGATCTCGTCGGCCGGCAGCCCCAGCTCGCCGATCACCTCGTCCATCGCCGCCGCCCCGCCGGCGAACGAGGCCTGCTGGTTGCGGGCCAGGGCGACCTGCCGCGCCAGGGCCTCGGCGACCACGTTGTCGCTGTCGCTGATCATGATGTCGACCAGGCGGACCATCGGCAGCGATTCGACCTTGCCCAGCTCGGTGCCGGGCGCGGGCGCACCGGCCGCCGCCGTGCCACCGGCCGCCGGCGCGGTGCCCCGGACCACCCCGCCCTGGGGCAGGCCCAGCAGCCGGGCGAACGAGCGGCCGGCGGCCAGGTCCGGTTCGGCGTACCGCTCGGCCGCGCCGTGGGAGTCGGCGAAGGTCTTGCGGGCCCGCGCCGGATCCCGGCGCGCACCGTCGGTCATCAGCGCGGTGATCGACGCGCCGAACCCGCCGGTCGGGATGTCCGCGTCCCAGCCCGGACCGTGGACCGGGCCGGGGAAGAGCGTGGAGTCGACCACCACCCTGGTCGGGGCGGTGCCGCCGAGGGCCTGCTTGACCTGCGCGGCGAGGGTGTCGAGCCGGGCCGCGCCGGGGTAGAAGCCGTTCTTGTCGACGGCCAGCGTCGGGTCGCCACCGCCGACCAGCACCACCTCGCCCGGGTTCGCCCCGGCGAGGGCGCGGGTCGCGATCCGGTGGCCGGGGCCGCGGGCCTTCAACACCGTCACCCCGGTCGCGAGCTTGGTGACCGACGCGGGGACGGTCGCTTCGTCGCCCCCCTTGGCGTACAGCGACTCACCGGTGACCACGTCGGCCACCGACAGGTGGACCCGGCTGCCCAGGGCGGCGGCGCTGGTCAGCGGCTCCACCGCGGCGCGTACCCCGGCGGCGGTCGGCTGCGGCGCGGCGGCGTCGGGGCCGGCGAGCACCGGGGCGGGGGCGGGCTCGGGGGGTGGGGCGGCGGTCGACGGGGTGTCGGCCCCCGCTTCCAGCCAGCCGGCGACCGGACCCGGGCGCAGGACCACCGCCGCCCCGACGAGACCGACCAGCAGCACGGCGACCAGCAGGACCGGCAGCCACCGCCGACGTCGGCGCGGCGGCGCGGCGGGCGGGGGTGCGGCGGACGGGGGTGCGGGGGGTGGGGGCGGACCCCCACCGTTCGGCGGCGCGGCGACCGGGGCGGACCCGACGGCCGCCCGACCGGCGGTGGCCGAGGACGGCGCCCGCCAGGCCGGCGGCGGCCCGGAGGCCGGCGACCCGGGGGCCGGACCGACGAGCGGCGGCCCCGAGGCCGGACCGGCGGACGGCGACCCGGGAGCCGGGTCGGGGCGACGGGGGACGCTCGCGTCGGGCACCGAGACCCGACCGGTGGCACCGCCGGTCACGGACCGGCCCGATCCCCGGCCGTCAACCCCCTCCGGGCGGTAGTGTGAATCTTCCCTCCCCACGACCCCCTCCTCCCGCCGCCGAACTCGCCTGGGTGACACTACTTCGGTCCGAAGACTATGCGGCGTCCGGAGCCGGCGGGTGGGCATTCATCCGTCCCCGGGGGCGTCAGTGGTTCCGTTCAGCCAGCGTGGGCAGACGAGGGAGCGTGCGAGATGGATTTCGACGTCACGGTTGAGATCCCGAAGGGTCACCGCAACAAGTACGAGGTGGACCACGCGACCGGCCGGATCCGGCTGGACCGCACCCTGTTCACGTCGACCCAGTACCCGGCCGACTACGGCTTCATCGAGGGCACCCTCGGCGAGGACGGCGACCCGCTGGACGCCCTGGTGCTGGTCCCCGAACCGACCTTCCCGGGCTGCCTGATCCGCTGCCGCACGATCGGCATGTTCCGGATGACCGACGAGAAGGGCGGCGACGACAAGGTCCTCTGCGTGCCCTACGAGGACCCCCGCCAGGAGCACCTGCGCGACATCCACCACCTGGGCGAGTTCGACCGGCTGGAGATCCAGCACTTCTTCGAGGTCTACAAGGACCTCGAACCGGGCAAGTCGGTCGAGGGCGCGACCTGGGTCGGCCGGGTCGAGGCCGAGGCCGAGGTCCGGGCGTCCTACCAGCGTGCCCGCGACGCCGAGGCGCAGGGCGGCACCGGACACTGAACCACCGGTTCCACCGGGCGGCCCGGACCGTCGGTCCGGGCCGCCCGGCCACCCGGCCGCCGCGCCCGGCCGACCGGCCGGGCGCGGCGGGTCAACCCAGCAGTCCCCGGGCCGCGTCGTAGAGGTCCAGCACCGCGCAGGCCACCGGCACCACCGACACCACCAGCGCGGTGTCGGTCAGGTCGGCCGTCCGACCGAGGTACGGCGAGACCGGTCGCCGGGCGTACACCGTGCCGGCGGTGACGGTGACCAGCGCGAGGAGCAGTCCGCCCCCGCTCAGCGCCAGCAGTCCCGCCGTCCCGGACCGGCCGGCGAGCGTCGCGCCGAGCACCGCGAACCCGGCCAGCCCGGCCGCCACCGGGGGCACCCGGTGCCGGACGGCCACGAACAGCCGGGAGCGCAGCACCAGCACCGCCGAGCCGACCGCCACCAGCACCAGCCCGGCGACCCCGCCGCTCGCGGCGAGCACCAGCACCGCGGCGACGACCAGCACGGCGTGCCCGATCAGCATCCCGGTCAGCATCTCCTCGCTGCGGGCCACCGCCGCGTGCACCCGCTCCCGGTCCGGAAGGTCCCGTACGCCGTCCGGTCCGCCCGTCGGGCCGTCGGGCAGGGTGATCGGGGGCAGCGGCACCTTGCCCAGCCGGATCGCCAGCAGCGGCACCGCCCCGAGGGCGAAGACCAGCACGCAGAGCAGGACGGCGGCGGTACCGGCCGGGGCGAGCAGCAGCCCGGCCAGGCCGGCGGGCACGCCCACCGCACCGGCCGTCGCGCCGGCCACGAAGACCCGGAGCCGGGTGGCCACGCCGAACAGGCCCAGCACGGCGGCCAGGAGCAGCCCCACCGCACCGGCGAGCAGTTCCGGCGCACCCAGCCAGGGCAGCGGCCGGAACGCGCCGACCGGGTCGCCGGAGCTGACCGCGAGGGCGGCCGCCGTCGCGGCGTACGGCAGGGCGTAGCCGCCGAGGGTGGCCCCGGTCGGGCCGTCGCCGTACGCCCGGGAGGCGATCGTGCCGGCGAGGGTGAGCAGCAGCGCGACCGTGCCCGCGGCGGGCCAGCCGGCGGTCTCCCCCGGCCCGGCCACCAGCACGGCGAGCAGCCCCACAGCGAGCGGCACGGCGGCCCCGGCCAGCGCGGCGGCCCGGGTGGCCGGCGGCGACCAGGGGGCGCCCCGCCGACGGGCGCCGTCGGCGATGGCCTCGACCACGTCGTCGTACTCCAGCTCGGGCCACTGGTCGTGGGCGGGCACCAGGTGCAGCACCTCACCGTCGCGCACCCCCTGCGGCAGCAGCGGCTGGGCGGTCAGCAGCACCGCGCCGTCGGTACGCCGCAGCACCCAGCCGCCGTGTCGCTCGCCGTCGTCGGCCAGTCCCTCCCCGGCGTGCCGCAGCACCTCGGGCAGCAGTTCGGCCAGCGGGACCTGCTCCGGCAGGGCCACGTCGACGCGTCGCCCCGGGGCGCTGATGGTGACCCTGGCCAGCCCGGTGGTCATCGACTGGACTCCATATCGATCGGGAGCGGTGGCTGACGGACGACGCGCACTTTACCTACGATGAGCCAGGTTCGGGTTACCGAGCGCCACCCGGAGGTGCTTTTTGTCCACTGTCGTCATCAAGCGGCCACCGCGCCGGCCCGCGCCGGAGATCCCGGTCGGCGAGCTGCCCGTGGAAGGCCCGCCGGAGATCCCGGCGGTCACCGGCGGGCGCTGGCAGCAGGCGCTGATGGTGCTGCCGATGCTGGGCGGCACGGTGGCGATGGCGATGATGTTCGGCCGGGGCGGCGGCGCCTACTCGTACGTGGTCGGCGGGATGTTCGGGCTCTCCTCGGTGGCGATGCTGATGACCTCCTGGGGCAGCGCCTCCGGCACTCCGAGGAAGTCGGAGATGATGGCCGCCCGCCGGGAGTACCTGCGGCACCTGGCCGCGCTGCGGCGACGGGTCCGGCAGACCGCCCGGCGGCAGCGGGCCGGACTGTACTACCGGCATCCCGACCCGGAGCGGCTCTGGTCGACGGTGGACAGCCACCGGGTCTGGGAACGCCGCCCCGGTGACCCCGACTTCGGCGTGGTCCGGATCGCCGTCGGGCCGCAGACGCTGGCCACCCCGCTGGTCCCGCCGGTCACCCGTCCCCTGGAGGAGCTGGAGCCGATGACCGCCGGGGCGCTGCGGCGCTTCCTCGACGCGTACTCGGTGGTGCCGGACCTGCCGGTGGCGCTGTCGCTGCGCAGCTTCGCCCGGGTCTTCGTCCGGGGCGGGCCGTCGGGCGGCACCGGCGGGGCGGCGCAGGGCGGCGGCACCGGTTCGCCCGACGCCCAGGCGTTGGCCCGCGCCATGGTCACCCAGCTCGCCGTCTTCCACGCCCCCGACGAGTTGCTCCTCGCCGTCTGCGCCGGCCCGGAACGGCGTCGGCACTGGGAGTGGGTGAAGTGGCTGCCGCACGCCCACCACCCGAGCAGGGTCGACGCGCTCGGCCCGGTCCGGCTGGTCACCAGCTCCGCCGTCGAGCTGGAACGGCTCCTCGACGAGGTGCTGGCCAGCCGCTCCCGGTTCAGCCCGGCCGGGCCGGCCACCGACGGTCCGCACGTGGTGGTGCTCCTCGACGGCGGTGACCTGACCGACGCCACCGAGCTGACCGGCGACGGCGGCATCGACGCGGTGACCGTGCTCGACCTGGACACCCCGCCGCCGCGCCTGCTGGACCGCTTCGCCCTGCTGCTGGAGGTCCGCGCCGGCCGGCTGCATTCCTGGTCGGCCGAGGGGCACGCCGAGGTGGGCACCGCCGACCGGCTGGCCGTCGCCGACGCCGAGGCGGTCGCCCGGCGGCTCGCCCCGCTGCGGCTCGCCGCCGCCGCGCGGGGCACCGAGGCCGCCCCGGGGACCGAACCCGGCCTGCCCGAACTGCTGGGGCTGGGCGACCCGGAGGGGTTCACCGCCGACCAGGGCTGGCTGCCCCGCTCGCCCCGGGACCGGCTACGGGTGCCGATCGGCGTCGGCGCGGACGGCGGCGCGGTCGAGCTGGACCTCAAGGAGTCGGCGCAGGACGGGATGGGCCCGCACGGGCTGCTGATCGGGGCGACCGGTTCCGGCAAGTCGGAGCTGCTGCGCACCCTGGTGCTGGCGTTGGCCGCCACCCACAGCTCGGAGCAGCTCAACTTCGTCCTGGTCGACTTCAAGGGCGGGGCCACCTTCGCCTCCTTCGACCGGCTGCCGCACACCGCCGCCGTGATCACCAACCTGGTCGACGCGCTGCCGCTGGTCGACCGGATGGTGGACGCCGTCAACGGCGAGCTGATGCGCCGCCAGGAGCTGCTGCGCCGGGCCGGCAACTACGCCAGCCTGCGGGACTACGAACGGGCCCGGACGGCCGGTGCCCCGCTCGCCCCGCTCCCGTCGCTGCTGCTGGTCTGTGACGAGTTCTCCGAACTGCTGTCGGCCAAGCCCGACTTCATCGACCTGTTCGTGCAGATCGGCCGGCTGGGCCGCTCACTCGGCGTGCACCTGCTGCTGGCCAGCCAGCGGCTGGAGGAGGGGCGGCTGCGCGGGTTGGACACCCACCTGTCGTACCGGATCGGGTTGCGCACCTTCTCGGCGCTGGAGTCCCGCACGGTGCTCGGGGTGCCGGACGCCCACGAGCTGCCACGGTCCCCGGGGCACGGTTACCTGCGCGCCGGCACCGACCCACTGGTCCGGTTCCGGGCCGCGTACGTCTCCGGGCCGGTCCGCCGCCGGGGTGCGACGGCCACCGGTGGGGCCGGCGGCACGGCCCGGCTGCTCGCCTTCTCCACCCATGTCGTGCCGGTGCCGGAGCCGGCCGTCGCGGTGCCCCCACCGGCCGTCGAGGAGGAGGCCGAGAGTCTGCTCGACGCGCTGGTCGGCCGGCTGGCCGGGCAGGGACCGCCGGCCCATCAGGTGTGGCTGCCGCCGTTGGAGCACGCGCCCACCCTGGACGAGCTGCTCGGTCCACCCGTCGTCGACCCGCGGCGTGGCCTGTGCTTCGCCAATCCGGAGCTGCACGGCGGTCTCCAGGTGCCGGTGGCGGTCGTCGACAAGCCGTACGAGCAGCGACGCGACCTGCTGTGGTTGGCGCTCGGCGGCGCGGCCGGTCACGTGGCCGTGGTCGGCGCTCCGCAGAGCGGCAAGTCGCACGCGTTGCGGACCCTGGTCTGCGCGCTGGCGCTCACCCACACCCCGGCCGAGGTGCAGGTCTACTGCCTGGACTTCGGCGGCGGTGGGCTGACCGCGCTGCGGGAACTGCCGCACGTGGGCGGGGTCGCCGGTCGGGCCGACCCGACGGTGGTCCGCCGTACCGTGGGGGAGGTCGCCACCCTGCTGGCCGAGCGGGAACGCCGCTTCACCGAGCTGGGGGTGGAGTCGACGGCGGCGTGGCGTGAGCGGAGTCGGGCGCTCGCCGCCGCCGGTCAGCCCACCGGCGACCCGTTCGGTGACGTGTTCCTCGTCGTGGACGGCTGGGCCACCCTGCGGGGCGAGTACGACGACCTGGAACCCCTGATCACCGACCTGGCCACCCGGGGCCTTTCGTACGGGGTGCACGTGGTGGCGAGCGCGGTGCGCTGGCTGGACTTCCGCCCCGGCATCCGGGACCTGTTCGGTTCCCGGGTGGAGCTGCGCCTGGGTGACCCGTCCGACTCGGTGGTGAAGCGGGCCGCGGCGGCCGGTGTCCCGGAGCAGCCGGGGCGGGGGATCACCGCGCAGAGTCTGCACTTCCTGACCGCCCTGCCGCAGCTCAGCGGCGGGGACACGGCGGAGCTGGTGAAGGCGGTCGGGGGTGCCTGGTCGGGGCCGGCCGCGCCCCGGGTCCGGTTGCTCCCGCCGGTGCTGCCGTACGCCGAGCTGGACCGCACCGGCACCGGCCTGGCGTTCCCGGTCGGGATCGCCGAGGCGGACCTGCGGCCGGTGCTGCTCGACTTCGCCACCGAGCCGCACTTCGTGGTCTTCGGCGACGCCGAGTGCGGCAAGTCGTCGTTCCTGCGGGCGCTGGCCACCTCGATCGTGGAACGGTTCACCCCGGAGCAGGCCCGGGTGATCCTCGTCGACTACCGGCGCAGTCTGCTCGGGACCGTCGAGACCGACCACCTGATCGGGTACGGCACGGCGGCGGCGCACACCACCGAGCTGATCGAGTCGGTCGCGGGCTACATGCGGGACCGGCTGCCCGGAGCGGGGGTCACCCCGGCTCAGTTGCGGGACCGTTCCTGGTGGTCCGGCCCGGAGCTGTTCATCCTGGTCGACGACTACGACCTGGTGGCCAGTGGTCCGGCGAACCCGCTGCACGGGCTGGAGGAGCACCTGCCCCAGGCGCGCGACGTCGGCCTGCACCTGGTGCTGGCCCGCCGCTGCGGTGGCGCCGGGCGGTCCCAGTACGAGCCGATCGTGCAGCGGCTGCGGGAGCTGTCCACCGCCGGTCTGGTGATGAGCGGCAGCCCGGACGAGGGGCAGTTGGTCGGCGCGGTGCGGCCGGGACCGTTGCCGGCGGGGCGTGGTCGGTTGGTCACCCGCCGCGAGGGCGTACGCCTCGTGCAGCTCGCCCACCTGCCGCCGCCGTGATCCGGGTGTGTCGGAACGTGCCGTGTCGGCAGGGAGAACCGGTAATCTCCGAGCAGCAGGTGTCCCGCGCGATGAATGGCTGACGATGTGACCAGGGTTCGGCAGGGCTCTCCGACCACGCTGCACCGGTTCGCCGGGCGGGCGCTGCTCGGTGTCGCGGCGACCACCGTCGGTGTGCTCGGCGCGGCCCCGCCCCCGGCTGCCGTGGCGGCCCCGCCGTCGGTCGTCCCGGAGCACCGGCCGTGGGTCGCCGGGGCGTCGGCCCGACCGGCCGTGCTCGCCGGCCAACCGGCCACGGTGGTCGCGCCGCGCGCCGCCGGACCACTGTCCGAGCCCGACTTCGCCCCGGTGGAGGCCCGCGCCGACCGGGTCCGCGACGACCAGTTCCAGCTCGACACGTTGAACGCGGCGACCGCGTGGCGCACCTCGACCGGCCGCGGCGTCACGGTGGCGGTGATCGACTCCGGGGTGGACGGTGGTCATCCCGACCTGGTCGGCCAGGTGCTGCCGGGGATGGACCTGGTCTCCCCCGGCGGCGCCGCCGAGCCGGACCCGGTGGGGCACGGCACCACGGTGGCCAGTCTGATCGCCGGGCGTGGCGACGACCGGCGGGGCGTGGTCGGGCTCGCCCCGGACGCCCGGATCCTGCCGGTCCGGGTGCTCGACGACGAGAACCGCTACGACGACGCGATGATCGTCGCCCGGGGGGTGCGCTGGGCGGTGGACAACGGCGCCCGCGTGATCAACCTGTCGCTGGGCGGCAGCGGTGACAGTCCGGCCCTGGCCGCCGCGCTGGACTACGCCTTCGCCCGGGACGTGGTGGTGGTCGCCTGCACGGGTAACGTCGCCACGTCCACCACCTCGAAGGTCTGGTACCCGGCGCGGGAGCCCGGGGTGATCGCGGTGGCCGGCCTGGAACGCGACAGCGAGAACCTCTGGTCCGGTTCGATCACCGGCCACGCGACCACGCTGACCGCCCCGGCGACCGGCCTGGTCGGGGCCCGCCCGCCGAGCAACTACTGGGGGGTGCAGGGCACCAGCTTCGCCGCGCCGCTGGTCGCGGCGACCGCCGCCCTGGTCCGCTCCCGCTACCCCGACATGTCCGCCGGTGACGTGGTCAACCGGTTGCTGAGCACCGCGAAGGACATCGGCCCCACCGGCCGGGACGACCGCTTCGGGTACGGCATGGTCGACCCGGTCGCCGCGCTCACCGCCGACCTGCCGCTGATCAACCGCAACCCGTTGGATGACAACGACTCCCCCGGGGTGGCCGGGTTCGGCCCGGCCCCCGGTTCCGTCGCCGACAACCGGGCCGGCGGCACCGGCAGCGACCCGCTCGGGTTCACCGCCCCGCGGCAGCACACCCGGTGGACGGCCCAGCCGGCCGGCGGTGCGGACGACGCCGCCCCGCGCCGGTTGTGGACCGGGGTCGCCGTGACGGTCGCCCTGGTCATCGGGGTGGCGTTGATGGTCCGCCGGTTCCGGCTGTGGGGTCGTTGAAGCGGGTCTGATTCCGGGTACGGGTGGGTAGAGCAGAGCGCATGAGTTCCCCCGGTCCCCGTTCCCCGGTGTCCCCGTCGGGCCGGTCCTGGCGGGACCGTCGCCTGGACCGGGACCGTTCGCTCGGGCTGCGGTTGACCCTGGCGGCGGTGGCGGCGTTCCTGGTGCTGGTCCCCTTCGCGCTGCTGGCGGTGCTGGTGGTCGGGGCGTGGACCCCGCTGCACGACCTGGACGCGGCGGTCACCGCGGCCCTGCACCGGTTCGCCGCCGACCATCCGGGCTGGGTACGGGTGATGACGGCGTGGACGCACCTCTTCTCGCCGGGTCCGCTGCGGGTCGCCGCACTGGTCGTGGTGGTGTGGGCGTGGCGTCGCGGCTCGCGGCGGCTGGCGCTCTGGGTGGTCACCACGATGGCCGTCGGCGGGGCGCTCGGCGCGCTGTTGAAGCTGCTGGTCGGGCGGGACCGGCCGGAGTTGCTCGACCCGGTGGCCCGGGCCGCCGGGTTCTCCTTCCCCTCCGGGCACGCGCTCAACGCGATCCTCGCGGCAGGGGTGCTGCTGCTGGTGTTCCTGCCGTTCGCGCGGGGCCGCCCCGGGGTCCGGCCGCTGCTCTGGGCGGTCGCCGTGCTGCTCGTCGGGGTGACCGGGCTGAGCCGGGTGGCGCTGGGCGTGCACTGGGCTAGCGACGTGCTCGGCGGCTGGCTGCTGGGCGCGGCGGTGGTGGCGGCCACCGCGGCGGCGTTCCGGACCTGGCGGGAGCAGGCCGGGCTGCCCGCCGGCCGGACCACCGTCGACGGGGTCGCGCCGGAGCTGGTCGACCCGCGCACGTAGCGGACCGCTGTCCCAGGGCACGTGGCGCTGGGCAGGACCGTGCCCGACCCGCGCGTAGTCGGCCGCCGCCCGGGGTACATGGCGGCCCATGTCCGCCATCGCCGCGCAGGTCGCCAAGCGGGTCCTCCTTCCGGTCCTCCTGCTGCTCTCCGTCATGGTCCTGCTGGGGCTGCTGGTGACCCGGGTGCTCCCGGACGTCTGGCCGTTCACCGTGGAGGACGCGGTCAACCGCGAGCTGGCCGCCGACCGTACCAGCGGTTGGAACGACGTCTCGCTGGTGTTCAGCACGCTGGCCAGCACCCAGTTGATCGTCACGGTCACCGTGCTGGTGGCCCTGGTGCTCCGGCTGGTGCTGCACCGGTGGCGGGAGCCGCTGTTCCTGTGCGCGGCGGTGACCGCCCAGGCGCTGGTCTTCCTGCTCACCACGCTGGCCATCGACCGGCGTCGGCCGGCCGTGGAGCACATGGACGTCTCCCCGCCGACGTCGAGCTTCCCGTCCGGCCACACCTCGGCGGCGGTCGCCCTCTACGTCGGCATCGCCCTGCTGTTGGCCCTGCGGGCGAAGAGCACCGCCGGCAAGGTCACCTGGTGGAGCCTGCTGGTGCTGGTACCGCTCGGGGTGGCGCTGACCCGGATGTACCGGGGCATGCATCACCCGAGCGACGTGGTGGCGTCCTTCGTCAACGGCGGCACCTGTGTGGCGATCATGGCGCGGGCGGTGCTCGACCGCTCCCTGACCTGGGGTCGGGCCACGCTGCCGGGCCTCACCCCGGCGGGCGGGGACGCCCCGGCCGCGCACGCTCCGGCCGCCGGCTGAGCCGGCTCCCGCACCCCGCCGGCTGAGCCCGGCTCCCGCACCCGTCGGCCGGGCTCAGGTGCAGTCGCCGGTGCCCACCCCACGGGTACGCTCCGCGCCGGCCAGCGCCACCGGTCGGGCCTCCTCGGCGGTCACCGCGAACCCGGTGTTCGGGTCGTCCGCCGCCGCCGCGAAGATCACTCCGAGCACCAGGCCGTTGGAGGAGACCAGCGGGCCACCGGAGTTCCCGCTGCGGACCAGCGCCCGGATGGTGTAGATCTCCCGGTTCACCTTGCTGGCGTTGTAGATGTCCGGGCCCTCGATCCGGTCGACGTCCCGGATCCGGGCCGGTCGGGCGTCGTACGGGCCGTCGAGGGGGAAGCCCAGCACGATCGCGTCCGCGCCGCTGCCGGCCTGCCCGGCGGCGAAGCGCAGGGACGGGCCGGGTAGCCCCGGCACGTACAGCACGGCCAGGTCGCGGTCCGGGTCGTAGACGACCACCTCGCCGTCGTACCGCTCGCCGCGCAGCTCGACCGCGACCGAGCGGGTGCCGGCCACCACGTGCGCGTTGGTCATCACCCGGTCGTCGGCGTAGACGAAGCCGGAACCCTCGATCCGGCGCGAGCAGCTCGGCGCGGAACCCAGCACCTTCACCACCGCCCGCTGGCTGTTCGCCACGACCTGGGAGCCGGCCAGCGCCGGGTCCGGTGGGGCGACCTGTCGCGCCGAGGTACGGCCGAGGCCGTTGAAGACGTCGGGGAACCCGTTGGTGTCGACGGTGTCCCGCAGCGCGGTGGACAACTCCTGTGCCTGGTCCGGTAGGACCCGGTCGACCACGGTCAGCAGGGCGCTGTTCTTGACCGAGGCGGCCAGCCAGGGCAGCGACGACGAGCCCAGCGGTACGGCGACCAGCCAGGCCACCAGCATCACCGCGAGGATCGAGACGAACGCGCCGCCGATGTCGTCGGCCCGTTTGGCGGTGTCGTTGGTGATCGTGCGGCGCAGGTGGGAGCCGAGCCAGCCGGCCAGCGCCTGACCGAGGACGGCGAGCCCGAAGACCGCGACCAGGGAGACCAGCACCCTCGTCCCGCTGTCGATGAACTGGCGGGCCAGCATCGGCCCGACCTGGAGCCCGATGAGCGCACCCAGGAAGAACCCGGAGAACGACAGCGCCCCGATGACGAAGCCCTGACGGTATCCGCTGATCGCGAACACGAGCATGAGCAGGAGCAGAACGAGATCCACGGCCGACACCGGTCAAGGGTACGTGCACCGGACACCGGTGCGGCGCCGCGGCTGCGGAACGTGACGGTCAGGTTCGTGGACCGGCCAGTTCGTCGACCTCGTCGGTGCCGGCCGAGGGGGCCGGGGTGGCCCCGGCCGGCGGCAGCTCGACCACCCGTGACCAGGGCCACGGGCGGGCCCAGCCGCCCATCTCCAGCAGCGCGTCCAGCACCCCGGCGGTGAACCCCCAGACCAGCATGCCGCGGACGGAGAAGGCCGGGCCGATCCAGCCGCTGGAGTGCCGGACCCGCATCCGGTTGGCCGGGTCGACCAGCTCCGCGACGGGCAGCCGGGCGACGTGCGCGACCTCGGCCGGCTCCCGGGGGTGCACCGGGTGCGGGCTGTGCCACCAGGCCAGCACCGGGGTGACCACGAAGGCGCTGACCGGGATCCACAGCCTGGGCAGCTCGGCGAGGACGGTCACGCTGGTCGGGTCGAGGTCGACCTCCTCGTTCGCCTCGCGCAGCGCGGTGGCCCGGGCGTCGGCGTCCCCCGGGTCGGCCGCGCCGCCGGGGAAGGCCGGTTGGCCGGCGTGGTTGCGCAACGTGGCGGCCCGCTGGAGGACCAGCACGTCGGGGCCCGAACCGGGCTGCTCACCGAGCAGCACCAGCACCGCGCTCTCCCGGCCACCCTCCTCGGGGGTGGTCAGTCGGGTGAAGTCCTCGGCCCGCGCGGTGCCGAGCCGGTCCACCAGCGGGTCGAGCCAGGACGGCGGACGGGGATTCACCGGCCCGGCTCCGGCCGGACGACAGGAGCCGGGGCATCCGTCGCGCGGCGGGTGAGGGCCGGAGCCGACGTCGCATGACGGGTGCCGGGGGCCGCCCGGGGGTGGGAGGTCACGCGGGCACCGTCAGGCCGAGGTGACGGCGGACCAGGTCGGCGAGGCGGGCGTCGTCGAGTGCGCCGGAGGTGTCGGTGTGCCGGACCCGCCCCTGCGCGTCGACCAGCAGGGTCAGCGGGACGGCCGTGCGGCGCAGCTCCCGTTGCAGGGCCTCGCCCTGGTCGAACAGCACCGGGAAACGGATGCCGAAGTCCTCGCCGATGGCCTGCGCGCCGTCCCGGCTGTCCCGGCTGTTCACCCCGACCACCTGGAGCTGGCCGGCGGCGCGGACGCTGAGCCGCTGGAAGGCGGGCAGTTCCTTGCGGCAGGGCGGGCACCAGGAGGCCCACACGTTGATCACGGCCGGGCCGCGGATGTCGCGCAACGCCACCGGGGAACCGCCGGTGAAGCAGGAGAGCACCAGTTCGGGCAGGAGGTCGCCGCCGGCCGGGGCCGGGCTGCCGGTCGTACCCCCGCCGTCACCGGCCCCGGCGGACCCGGACGGCACGGGGGTGGTGGCCGGCGGGCCGGTGAGGGTGGCGCAGTCGGCGAACGGCGACGGGCGGGCGGGCCGCCCCCGGTCAGGGCCGGTGGCGGCGTCCTGCGGCCCGGTGGTGGCGGTGCAGCCGGCGAGGACCAACAGCACCGGGACGACCAGCGCGGCGAGCCGACGCCTCACGGTGCCTCCGCGACGGTGGCCTGGGCGGGCACCAGCTCCGGGTCGACCCCGGCGGCGACCGCCAACTCCCGGGCACGGGGACCTTTGAGCAGCTTGGCGGCGGCGGCCGGCTCGGTCGGCCCGAGCCCGTACGACGGGCAGAGCCGGGTCAGGGTGCACGCCCCGCAGGCGGGCTTGCGGGCGTGGCAGACCCGCCGGCCGTGGAAGATGATCCGGTGCGAGAGCATGGTCCACTCCCGCTTCGGGAAGAGCGCCCCGATCTCGTGTTCGATCTTGACCGGATCGGTCTGGACGGTCAGCCCCCAGCGCTGCACCAGCCGCTGGAAGTGGGTGTCGACGGTGATCCCCGGCACGTCGAAGGCGTTGCCCAGGATGACGTTGGCCGTCTTGCGGCCGATCCCGGGCAGCGTCACCAGATCCGCCAGCCGGCCCGGAACCCGGCCGTCGTACCGCTCGGTCAGGGCCTGACCCAGCTTGATCAACGAGTCGGTCTTGTTGCGGTAGAAACCGGTCGGCCGGATCAGCTCCTCCAGCTCGGCCCGGTCCGCCGCGGCGTAGTCGGCCGCCGTCGGGTAGCGGGCGAACAGCTTGGGGGTGACCTCGTTGACCTTCTTGTCGGTGCACTGCGCGGAGAGGATCGTGGCGACGGCCAGCTCCAACGCGGTGGAGTGATCGAGTTCGCAGTGGGCGTCGGGGTGCGCCTCGGTCAACGCCCGACCGATCCGCCGGGCACGCCGGGTACGGCCGAGGTCCGTCTCGCCCCGGCCGGGAGAGCTGATGGTCACGCCGGCCAGCCTACGTCGCCGCTGCGACGCGCCGCCGGGCCACGCCGCCCGGTCAGCCGGCGTCGGGTGGGCTGATCTTCCCCTTGCCGTCGAACCGCGCCCCGGTACGCGGGAAGTCGTTGCCGCTGAGCTGCTTGACCAGTCCGAGCCCCTGGCCGGCGGAGTCCATCCCCGGCCTGCCCACCGAACTCATCCGGGTGGAGGTGAAGGAACCGCCGGCGAAGCTGCCGTCCGGCTTCAGGGAGACCTTCAGCACCCCGCCCCAGCCGAGCCGGCCGGTCGGGTTGAGCGAGCGGGCGCCCCCGGCGAAGTTGCCCAGGCTGTACGCGATCAGCCGGCCCTGGTAGAACTCCATCCCGCGCAGCACGTGCGGGCCGTGTCCGACGATCAGGTCGGCCCCCGCGTCGATCATGGCGTGGGAGAACTTCACCGGGTCGCCCCGGTTCTCGCCGAGGAACATCTCGGTGCCGGGGCGGACCCGGGTCTTGTCCGACCCCTCGCCGCCCATGTGCACCTGCACCACCACCAGGTCGGCCATGGTGGCGGCCTTCTCGACGACCCCCTTGGCGGCGTCGATGTCGACCAGGCTGTTGGACCAGGGGTACGACGAGAAGCCGGCCACCGCGACCTTCACCCCGCCCACCTCGACCACGGTGATCTGGTCCGGTGCTCCGGTGTGCTTCAGGCCGTGCTTCTCCAAAGCCTGCCGGGTGTTCTCGTAGCCCTGCGGGCCGAAGTCGTAGCCGTGGTTGTTGGCCTGGTTGAGCAGCTGGAACCCGGCATCCTTGAGATGGGCGGCGTACTCCGGCGGGACGCGGAACTGGTAGCAGTTGCTGGCGTTCGCGCCGCACTTGCCGGTGCCGGTGTCGGTGGTGAGCGGCTCCTCCAGGTTGCCCATCACCAGGTCGGCCTTGAGCGCGTCCCGCACCTCGTCGAAGAAGCCCTTGCCGCCGTTGGCGGGCAGCCGGGACGGGGCCATGCCCATCACGATGTCCCCGGTGGCCGACAGGGTGACCGCCTCGTCCTTGCCGGCCGCCCCGGTGGTCGGCACCGGGGAGCCGCTGGCACCACCGCCACCGCCCGGTCGCCAGACCGGGTCCGGGGCGTCGTGTTGGGCACAGCCGGCGAGGAGCACGGCGAGCAGCGCACCGGAGGCGAGCACGGCGCGGCGGCGGGGACGGGGCTGGGGTGAGGCGGCAGAATACATCGCCCGAGACGCTACCGGGCGGGTAATCGACCGACGACGGCCGATCGGACGGAAGTTCAGCACGTCCGCCGCTGCGACCACGGGACGCAGGGCACCGACCCACCGGCCCGGACCGCCGCGTGGACCGCGCGGGCGAGCGGGGCGCCCCAGGCGGACCGGGGACCGCCGTAGGGCTGGGCCGGACCGGCGGCCGGGCAGAGCACGGTCACCGAGTCGGTGGGGGTGCCGGTGCCCGGCAGGCCCAGCTCCCGGATCGCCTGGCACTTCGCCTCGGTCGCGGTGGCGACGGCGTTCACCAGGGCGGCGTCCCCGAGCGTCACCGGCACGTAGACGACGATGTTGACCGTCCCGACCCGCACGACCGGTCCGGCCTCCGACGCCCCGGCAGCATCCGGCACCACGTCCCGTACCGGGCCGGTGGGCTGGGTCGGGGTGTCGGGCGCCCGGCCCGGGGTGGTGTCCTGGGCCGGGGTGGTGTCCTGGGTCGGGGTGTCGGGCGGCTGCGCCGGGGCGGCGGCCCAGAGGGGGGTGCCGAGGCCGACGGTGGCCCAGACCCGTACCCCGGTGTCCGCGCGGGCGGCCACCTCGGCGACGTCCACGCCGGTGAGCAGGCCGACCCCCGGCCCGTCGAGGCCGAGCCGGTCGGCGAGCGCGGTCAGGTGGGCCGCCGGGTCGTCCCGGTGGTACGACATCGGCACGGTCGCGTTGACCACCCAGTGACGGACGCCCACACCGCCGCCGAGTGGGCCGGAGCTGACCGCCCGCAGCGGCGGGTGCGCCCGCCACACGAGGAGCGGGATGTCCTGTCCGTCCTCGGGGCGGTGGGTCAGCACCGGGTCGCTCAGCACCCGGACACCCTACGACCAGCGGCGGCGACTACCGGTGACCAGGTGGTTCGGGCGGGGGATCGTAGTGGCCGATCGGGTCGGCGAGGTTACGCCCAACGATCAAGTTTCCAGGGGTGCAGCTCTGATTCGTCCTCACATGCGCCTAGACTTGGCGGCGCGCGAGGGATCAGCGGACGGCGGACCCGGCCGAGGGACGGCAACGCGCAACCGGAGGTGCGCGATGGATGAGGTACTGGCTCGCAGCGGGATCTTCCAGGGTGTCGACCCGGAGGCTGCCGAGGCGCTCGCCAAGGAGATGGAGACGATCGACGTCCGCAAGGGCGAGATCGTCTTCAACGAGGGCGAGCCCGGCGACAGTCTCTACATCCTCCTGTCAGGCAAGATCAAGGTCGGGCGGCGGGCGGCCGACGGCCGGCAGAACCTGATCGCCGTGATGGGTCCGTCGGACATGGTCGGTGAGCTGTCGCTCTTCGATCCCGGACCGCGTACGGCCACCGCCACCGCGGTCACCGACACCCGGCTGGTGCGGCTGCGCAAGCAGGCCCTGCGCCCGTGGCTCAACAACCGGCCCGAGATCGCCGAGCAGCTGCTCCGGGTGCTCGCCCGTAGGCTGCGCCGGACGAACGACTCGCTGGCCGACCTGATCTTCACCGACGTGCCGGGCCGGGTCGCCAAGAACCTGCTCCAGATGGCCGGTCGGTTCGGCACCCGCGACGGTGGCGTGCTGCGGGTGACCCACGACCTGACCCAGGAGGAGATCGCCCAGCTCGTCGGCGCCTCCCGCGAGACGGTCAACAAGGCGCTCGCCGACTTCGCCTCCCGTGGCTGGCTGCGACTGGACGGCAAGAGCATCATCATCCTCGACCCGGAGCGTCTCGCCCGCCGCGCCCGGGTCTGACCCGGCACCCCACGTACAGACACCGGCCCGGGTCTGACCCGGTACGCGTGCAGACACCGGCCCGAGGCCGCCGCGACCGGCGGTCCCGGGCCGGTGCGCGTACCGGCCGGGTCGCCGGTGGCCCGGTGTCTGCCCGGCGCAGAATGTCTCGACAACGCGCCGCCGCCGGGCGACCGTGGACGGATGCTGGAACGGGTCGCGGTGCTCTCCGACGTCCACGGTGCGTTGCCCGCGCTGGAGGCGGTACTGGCCGAGCCGGAGGTGACCACGGCCGACCTGATCGTGGTGACCGGTGACGTGGCGGCCGGCCCACAGCCGGTCGAGGTGCTGGACCTGCTGGTCGGGTTGGGTGACCGGGTCCGCTGGGTACGCGGCAACGCCGACCGGGAGCTGGTCCAGGCCCGCGCCGGCCGACCGTCGGAGCACGACGTGTCGAACTGGGCGGCGGACCAGCTCCGCGCCGACCAGGTGGCCCTGCTGGCCGGACTGCCGCTGACGCTCACCCTCCCCGTCGTCGGCCTCGGCCCGGTGCTCTTCTGCCATGCCACGCCCCGGGACGACGCGGAGGTGGTGCTGGTCGACTCCCGGCCGACCCGCTGGGCGGAGGTGTTCGCCGGCCTGTCGGCGCAGGTGCGCACCGTGGTCTGCGGGCACACCCACATGCCGTTCACCCGGCTGGTCGACCGCCGCCTGGTGGTCAATCCGGGCAGCGTGGGCATGCCGTACGGCGGGCCGGGGGCGTACTGGGCGTTGCTCGGCCCGGGGGTACAGCTGCGCCGGACGACGTTCGACGTCGACGCGGCGTGCGCCCGGGTCGCCACCGGGTCGGCCTATCCGGAGGCCGCCGCCTGGGCCGACGAGTACCTGCGCTCCCGGCACGGTGACCTCGACGCGCTGACCGCCTTCGCCCCCCGCGACGGCCGCTGACCGACGACCGGACGGGCCGAGGGGGCCAGCGGGCCGAAGGGGCCAGGCAGAGCACCGGGCAGAGCACCGGCAGACCGCCGGGACGGGAGCCGGGCAGAAAAAGTCAGGCTTGACTGTTTGTTTCGACGGCGGCACGCTGTCCCCGTGGCCCCCGCATCGACCCGCGTCCCCCAGCAGGAACGCAGCCGCGCGACCCGCGCCCGGCTGTTGGAGGCGACGGTCGACTGCCTGGTGCGCTACGGCTGGTCGGGCACCACCACCACGGTGATCGCCACCCACGCCGGAGTCTCCCGTGGCGCCCAGCTGCACCACTATCCGACCAAGGCGGCGCTGGTGACCGCCGCCGTCGCCCACCTCGCCGAGCGACGGGCCGAGGAGCTGCGTGTCGAGGCCGAGGCGTTGCCGGTCGGGCCGCAGCGACTCGACCGTGTCGTCGACCTGCTCGGCGTCGCCTTCACCGGGCCGCTCTTCGTGGCCGCGCTGGAGCTGTGGGTGGCCGCCCGGACCGACCCGGAGCTGCGCGACGCGTTGGTGCCGCTGGAGGCCCGGGTGGGGCGGGAGATGCACCGGCTCACCGTCGCGCTGCTCGACGTTGACGAGCGTCGGCCCGGGGTCCGGGAGGCGGTGCAGGCCACCCTCGACCTGCTCCGCGGGCTCGGCGTGGCCAATCTGCTCAACGACGACTCGGCCCGCCGGACCGCCCTGCTACACACCTGGAAGCGCCAGCTCGCCACCCTGCTCACCCCGGAAACCGCCGGCCGCCACCCCGGAAACCCCCGGCGACCGGACCCGTCCGCTTCCGCCGGCCACACCGGCCCGACCGGTCACCCCGGATCCACCGACCCGACCTGAGCCGCGCTCATCGGCCCACCCGCCCGGAGGCACCATGGTCGACCCGACCGCCCTGCTCGCCGACCCGACCGAGTCCGGGCAGCTCGACGCGCTCGTCACTGTGCTGCCCCCCGGGGCGTGGACGCGACCGGCACCCGCCCCCGGCCGGACGGTCGCCCACCGGATCGCCCGTCTCGCGTGGGTCGACCACGTGGCAAGGGCGACCGCTGTCGACCCGGCCGCGTACCACGGCCCGGTCATTCCGGCCACCGACCCGGGCCGGCTGGTCGAGGACGCGGCCGCCGGGTTCCTGGCCCCGCCGCGCGTCGCCCGCGCCCGCCGCGTCGACCGCGAGGGGGCAGCCGCGTGACCGGCGTCCTGCGGGTCGGCAACGCCTCCGGCTTCTACGGCGACCGGTTCACCGCCTGGCAGGAGATGCTCGACGGCGGTGAGCTGGACGTGCTGACCGGCGACTACCTGGCCGAGCTGACCATGCTGATCCTCGGTCGGGACCGGCTGCGCGACCCGGGTCTCGGTTACGCGAAGACCTTCCTCCGTCAGCTCGAGGGCTGCCTCGGCACCGCCCTGGACCGGGGCGTGCGGATCGTCACCAACGCGGGTGGGTTGCACCCCGCCGGGCTGGCCGCCGCGATCGGCGTACTCGCCGACCGGCTCGGCCTCACCGTCCGGGTCGGCCACGTCGAGGGCGACACCCTGCCCCGGCCGGACGCGCTGACCGCCAACGCCTATCTCGGCGCGTTCGGCATCGCCGCCTGCCTGGACGCGGGAGCCGACGTGGTGGTCACCGGGCGGGTCACCGACGCCTCGCTGGCGGTCGGGCCGGCCATCGCCAGGTTCGGCTGGCGGCCCGGCGACCTGGACCGGCTGGCCGGAGCCACCGTCGCCGGGCACCTGATCGAGTGCGGGGCGCAGGTCACCGGCGGCAACTTCAGCTTCTTCACCGAGCTGCCCGACGGCGGGCACCGGCCCGGCTTCCCGATCGCCGAGATCCATCCCGACGGCTCGTCGGTGCTCACCAAGCACCCCGGCACCGGCGGCGCGGTCACCGTCGAGACGGTCACCGCGCAACTGTTGTACGAGGTGGCCGGCCCCGACTATCTCGGCCCGGACGTGGTGAGCCGGCTGGACACGGTACGGCTGCGGCAGGACGGACCGGACCGGGTCCGGGTGGACGGGGTGCGGGGCACCCCGCCGCCGGCCACCCTCAAGGTGGGCGTCAACAACCTGGGCGGCTTCCGCAACACGATGACCTTCGTGCTCTGCGGGCTGGACATCCCGGCCAAGGCCGCGCTGGTACGGGGGCAGGTCGAGGCGGCCGTCGGCGCGGACGGGCTGGAGTTCAGCCTGGCCCGTACCGACCATCCGGACGCGGCCGACACCGAGACGGCGAGCGCGCTGCTGCACGTACACCTGCGCGACGGTGACCGGGCGCGGGCCGGGCGGGCGTTCTCGGCGGCGGCGGTGGAACTGGCCCTGGCCTCCTACCCCGGCTGCACGCTGACCACCCTGCCGGGTGACGCCACCCCCTACGGCGTGTTCACCGCCGACGCCGTGCCGCAGGCCGACGTGCCCCACGTGGCCGTCCTGCCGGACGGCACCCGGCTGCCGGTCCCCCCGCCGTCGCGGACCGGGGCACCGGCCACGGAACGCACCCCGGTTCCGCCGGAGCCCGCGCGGGCGGCACCGGCACGGGCGGTCGGGCCGACCCGGCGGGGGCCGCTGGGCGAGCTGGTCGGGGCACGGTCGGGCGACAAGGGCGGCGACGCCAACCTCGGCGTCTGGGCGCGCAGCGACGCCACCTGGGGGTGGCTGCGGGAGTGGCTGACCGTCGCCCGGCTGGCCGAACTGCTGCCGGAGACGGCCGCGTCGACCGTCGAACGGTACGAGCTGCCGAACCTGCGGGCGGTCAACTTCGTCATCCGGGGCCTGCTCGGGCCGGGGGTGGCCGCCTCCACCCGGTTCGACCCGCAGGCCAAGGCGCTCGGCGAACTGCTCCGCTCCCGGGTCGTCGACCTGCCTGCCGCTCTCACCCCCGGCCCGCCCGCAGCCGGGGAGGCGGACCGGTGACCATCGTGGACACGCCCGAGCGGCGGCAGTTGCGGGAGCTGACCCGGGCCTTCGTGACCCGGGAGGTGCTGCCGTACCTGGCCGACTGGGAGCGGGCCGGCGAGGTCCCCCGGGCGCTGCACGCCACCGCCGCGAAGATCGGCCTGCTCGGTATCGGCTTCCCCGAGTCGGTCGGCGGCAGCGGCGGCGACCTGCTCGACACGATCGTGGTCACCGAGGAGATCATCCGGTCCGGTGGCTCGTCCGGGCTGGTCGCCGCCCTGTTCACGCACGGCATCGCGCTGCCGCACATCGTCGCGGCGGCCGGGGCGCGCACCGGCGGCACGCTCGGCGGCCGGCTCTCGGCGCACCGGTCCGCCGCCGACGACCCCCTGGTCACCCGGTACGTCCGACCGACGCTGGCGGGTGAGCTGATCGGCGCGCTGGCGATCACCGAACCGGACGGCGGCTCGGACGTCGCCTCGATCCGCACCACCGCCCGCCGCGACGGCGACCACTACCTGGTCAACGGGTCGAAGACGTACGTCACCAGCGGGGTACGCGCCGACTTCGTCACCACGGCGGTCTGCGGCGACTTCCCCGGCAGCGGGTCGCTGCACCTGCTGGTGGTCGACCGGGGCACCCCCGGGTTCACCGTGGGTCGGAGGCTGGACAAGCTCGGCTGGCACTGCTCGGACACCGCCGAGCTGTCCTTCGTCGACGTGCGGGTGCCGGTGGCCAACCGGATCGGCGAGGAGGACACCGGCTTCCTGGCGATCATGCAGAACTTCGCCACCGAGCGGCTCTCCCTGGCCACCCAGGCGTACGCGACCGCGCAGCGCTGCGTGGAGCTGGCGACCCGCTGGTGCCGGGACCGGTCAACGTTCGGCCGTCCGCTGGTCAGCCGGCAACTGGTCCGGCACCGGCTGGCCGAGATGCACACCCGCGCCGAGGCGGCCCGCGCGTACGTGCACCAGGTGGCCGCCCGGGTGGCGGCGGGCGAGCCGGTGGTGACCGAGGTGGCGATGGCGAAGAACGTCGCGGTGGCCGCCTGCGACCAGGTGGTGGACCAGGCGCTGCAACTGCACGGCGGGTTCGGCTACCTGCGTGACGCCGAGGTCGAGCGGCACTACCGGGACGCCCGGATCCTCAGCATCGGCGGCGGCACCACCGAGATCATGAACGAGATCATCGCGAAGGGTCTGGGTCTATGACGACACTGGAGAGTGCGGTCGACCCGGCCGCGCCGGCCTTCGTGGCCAACCGGGAAGCGCTTCGGGAACGTCTCGCCGAGTTGGACGCCGCGCTCGACCAGGCACGGGCCGGCGGCGGGGAGAAGTACGTGGCCCGGCACCACGGTCGCGACAAGCTGCTGCCCCGGGAGCGGATCGAGCTGCTGCTGGACCGGGACAGCCCGTTCCTGGAGTTGTCACCTGTCGCCGCGTACGGCACCGACTTCCCCGTCGGGGCGAGCGTGGTCACCGGCATCGGCGTGGTCGAGGGCGTCGAGTGCCTGGTCGTCGCCAACGATCCGACCGTACGCGGCGGCGCGGTGAACCCGTGGTCGCTGGCGAAGACCCGACGGGCCGGTGAGATCGCCCTGGCCAACCGGCTGCCGATGGTCAACCTGGTGGAGAGCGCCGGGGCGGACCTGCCCACCCAGGCGGAGATCTTCATCCCGGGCGGCCGGGTGTTCCGCGACCTGACCCGGCTCTCCGCCGCCGGGATCCCCACGGTCAGCGTGGTCTTCGGCAACGCCACCGCCGGTGGCGCGTACGTGCCGGGGATGTCCGACCACGTGATCATGATCCGGGACCGGTCGCAGGTCTACCTGGCCGGGCCGCCGCTGGTGAAGATGGCCACCGGCGAGGTCACCGACGACGAGTCGCTGGGCGGCGCGGCGATGCACGCCGGCACGTCCGGGCTGGCGGACCATCTGGCCGAGGACGAGCGGGACGGCATCCGGCTGGCCCGGCGGTGCGTCCGCCGGTTCAACTGGCGCAAGCAGGGTCCACCGCCGCGCGACCTCGACCCCCGGCCACCGAGATACGACCCGGAGGAGTTGCTGGGCATCGTCAGCGCCGACCTGAAGGTGCCGTTCGACCCGCGTGAGGTGCTGGCCCGGGTGCTCGACGGCAGCGAGTTCGACGAGTTCAAGCCGGCGTACGGCACCGCGCTGGTCACCGGCTGGGGAGAGCTGCACGGCTACCCGGTCGGCGTGCTGGCGAACGCCCGGGGGGTGCTGTTCAGCGCGGAGGCGCAGAAGGCGGCCCAGTTCATCCAGCTCGCCAACGCCACCGACACCCCGCTGGTCTTCCTCCAGAACACCACCGGCTACATGGTCGGCACCTCCTACGAGCAGCGCGGCATCATCAAGCACGGCGCTTTGATGATCAACGCGGTGGCGAACTCGACGGTGCCGCACCTGACGGTCAACCTGGGCGCCTCGTACGGGGCCGGCAACTACGGCATGTGCGGCCGGGCGTACGAGCCGAGGTTCCTGTTCACCTGGCCGAACGCCAAGTCGGCGGTGATGGGGCCGACGCAGTTGGCCGGGGTGCTGTCGATCGTCGCCCGGCAGGCCGCCGCCGCCCGGGGCCGGGACTACGACGAGGACTCCGACGCGGCGATGCGGATGATGGTCGAGCAGCAGATCGAGTCGCAGTCCGGGGCGCTGTTCCTCTCCGGCCGGCTCTACGACGACGGGGTGATCGACCCCCGGGACACCCGTACCGTCCTCGGGCTCTGCCTGTCGGCGATCCACAACGCACCGGTGAAGGGCGCCGACGGCTTCGGCGTCTTCCGGATGTGAACCCGTGAGCGAGGGGGCGTGACCATGGTGGTGCGGAAACTGCTGGTGGCCAACCGGGGGGAGATCGCCCGGCGGGTCTTCGCCACCTGCCGGGCGCTGGGGGTGGCGACGGTCGCCGTGCACTCCGACGCCGACGCGGACGCGCCGTACGTGGCCGAGGCGGACGAGGCGGTCCACCTGCCGGGGAACACGCCTGTCGAGACGTACCTGCGGATCGAGCTGATCCTGGACGCGGCCCGGCGCACCGGCGCGGACGCGGTCCACCCGGGTTACGGCTTCCTCGCCGAGGACGCCGGGTTCGCGGCGGCGGTGGTCGACGCCGGCCTGACCTGGGTCGGTCCGCCCGCCGCGGCGATCGCGGCGATGGGCGACAAGCTGGCGGCCAAGGCGCTGCTCACCGGGGCGGGCGTGCCGATGCTGCCCTCCTGGACCGACGGCGACGAGATCACCGACTTCCCGGTGCTGGTCAAGGCCGCCGCCGGGGGCGGGGGGCGGGGGATGCGCGTCGTCCGCGACCCCGCCGACCTGCCGGCGGCCGTGGAGTCCGCGCGCCGCGAGGCCGCCGCCGCGTTCGGCGACGGCACGGTCTTCGTCGAGCGGTACGTCGAGGGCGGCCGGCACGTCGAGGTGCAGATCTTCGGCGACGCCGCCGGTACGGTCGTGGCGCTCGGTGAGCGGGACTGCTCGATCCAGCGTCGGCACCAGAAGCTCGTCGAGGAGGCCCCGGCGGTGCTGCCCGACGGGGTCCGGGAGCGGTTGCACGCGGCGGCGGTGGCGGCCGGGCGGACGGTCGGCTACGTCGGGGCGGGGACGGTGGAGTTCCTGCTCGCCCCGACGGGTGAGTTCTTCTTCCTGGAGATGAACACCCGGCTCCAGGTGGAGCACCCGGTCACCGAGGCGGTCACCGGGCTGGACCTGGTGCGGCTGCAACTGCTGGTCGCCGAGGGCGGCACGCTGCCGGTGCCGGCGACCCCGCCCACCGACGGGCACGCCATCGAGGTGCGGCTCTGCGCGGAGGATCCGGCGCAGGGGTTCCGCCCGGCCACCGGCACCCTGCACCGGTTCGCGGTCCCCGGGGTGGTCGGCGAGTTCACCCCGACCCGGGGCCTGCGGCTCGACTCGGGGGTGCACACCGGGTCGACGGTGGGCGTGCACTACGACTCGATGCTGGCCAAGCTGATCGCCTGGGCACCGACCCGGGCCGAGGCGGCCCGGCTGCTCGCCGGCGCGCTGGCCCGCGCCGAGTTGCACGGGGTGGCCACCAACCGGGACCTGCTGGTCCGGGTGCTGCGCAGTGCGGAGTTCGGTGCGGCGCAGGTGGACACCGGCTTCCTGGACGCGCATCCCGAGGTGTTCGCGCCGCTGCTGCCGGCCGATCGGCTCCCGGTCGCCGCGCTGGCCGCCGCGCTCGCCGGGGCCGCCGCGCGACGGGCCGCCGCCCCGGTGCTCGCCGGTCTCCCGTCGGGCTGGCGCAACGTGCCGGCCCTCCCCCAGGTCGTCCGGTTCGCCACCGCGACCGGGGACGGGATCGAGGTGCGCTACCGGCTGGACCGCTCCGGCGCGCTCGCCGACTGGTCAACCGACCCGCCCACCACGCAGGCAGAGCCGGTGGTGACGCTGGTGACGGCGGCACCGGACCGGGTGCTGCTCGACGTGGCGGGGGTGCGGCGGGTGTTCCGCGTACACCGGGCGGGGTCGGCGGTCTTCGTGGACGGCCCGGACGGGGCGACGGAGCTGACCGGGCTGCCCCGCTTCCCGCTGCCCCGCGCGGCGTTGGCGGTCGGGTCGCTGCTCGCGCCGCTGCCCGGCACGGTGACCCGGGTGCACGTCGGGGTTGGTCAGCGGGTCGCCGCCGGTGACCTGCTGCTGACCCTGGAGGCGATGAAGCTGGAACACCCCGTGCTCGCCCCGACCGACGGCGTGGTCGCCGACCTGCCGGTGCCCGCCGGTGGGCAGGTCGAGACGGGCGCGGTGCTGGCCGTGGTCGATCCCGAGGAGGCACCCCGATGAACTTCGATCTGACACCGGAGCAGGACCAGCTCCGGGACGCCGTCCGCGCGCTGGGCCGCCGGTACGGCCACTCCTACTTCGTCGAGAAGGCGAAATCCGGCGGGCACACCACCGAGTTGTGGGAAGAGGCCGGTCGGTTGGGCTACCTGGGCGTCAACGTCCCCACCGAGTACGGCGGCGGCGGTGGCGGCCTCACCGAGCTGGCCATCGTCTGCGAGGAGCTGGCCGCCGCCGGTTGCCCGCTGCTGCTGCTGGTGGTGTCGCCGGCCATCGCCGCTACGGTGATCAACCGGCACGGCACCGAGGAGCAGCGCAAGCGCTTCCTGCCCGGGTTCGCCGACGGTTCGTTGAAGGTGGTCTTCGCGATCACCGAGCCGGACGCCGGGTCGAACTTCCACCGGCTCGCCACGGTGGCCCGCCGCGACGGCGACGACTGGTTGCTCTCCGGCCGCAAGTGCTACATCTCCGGCGTGGACGAGGCGCAGTACGTGCTGGTGGTCGCCCGTACCGAGGACGCGGCGACGGGGAAGCTGAAGCCCGCGCTGTTCCTGGTGCCGACCGACGCGGCCGGGTTGACCCGGTCCAGGCTGGACATGGAGATCGTCTCCCCGGAGAACCAGTTCCTGCTCTATCTGGACGACGTCCGGCTGCCCGCCGACGCGCTGGTCGGCGGGTCGTTGGACGCCGGCCTGCCGGCGCTGTTCGCCGGGCTGAACCCGGAGCGGATCACGGTCGCCGCGATGGGCGTCGGCACCGGCCGGTACGCCATCGAGCGGGCCAGCGACTACACCGCCACCCGCACGGTCTGGGGTGGCCGCAGCATCGGCGCGCACCAGGGGGTGTCCCATCCGTTGGCGCACGCGGCGGTGCAGGTGGAACTGGCCCGGCTCATGATCGCTAAGGCGGCCACCCTGTACGACGCGGGCCGCGACCTGGAGGCCGGGGTGTCCGGCAACATGGCCAAGTACGCCGCCGGGGAGGCCGCCGCACTGGCCGTGGACACCGCCGTGCAGGCCCTCGGCGGGGCCGGCATGACCACCGAGTACGGCGTGGCGACGCTGCTCGGCGCGGTCCGGGCCGGTCGGATCGCCCCGGTCAGCCGGGAGATGATCCTCAACTTCGTCGCCCAGCACGTCCTGGGTCAGGAGAAGTCCTACTGACCCCGGGGTCAGTTCACCGCGCGGCAGGCAGCGTCGGTGCGGTGGACCGGCCGCACCCGCCGACCCAGCCCCTCCAGCAGCGAGTCCTCGACGTGGTAGTCCCGGATCCGCAGCCGGTGCCGGGGCAGCTCCTCCTCACTGGGGCAGAGCACCTGCGCGCGGACGTCGTCCACCGGCACGTAGCGGACGCCGCCCCGCTCCTGGAGCAGCACCATGTTGACGTCGTCCACCGTGACCACGTGCCCCCGGACGTCCTCGGTGACACCGGGGCTCGACTCCACGGTGGTCACGGTGAGCGGCAGCACCGGTGTGGTGATCACCGGCAGCGCCGCCCAGACCAGCATGGCCAGCACCGCCGCCTCGGTGACCGAGGCGAGCGGCCGGATCACCGCCCCGGGCAGCGGGCCGGTCACCGTGAGCGCGAGCAGCGGCGGGACGACGAGCAGCGTCAGGGCGAGCAGTTCCCGTTGCTGCCACGCGTCGACCAGGGTGGGGGCGAGCAGCCAGCCGTAGCCGGTGAGCAGCGCCACCACGATCAGCACCCGGGGCAGCGGGTGCTCGTGCAGTCGCGCCGGGGTGAGCTGGAAGGCGGCCACGAACGCCGGCAGCAGCAGGGGCAGGTAGAGCAGTTGCCAGGTGACCAGGGCGGTGAGGAAGCTGGCCAGCACGAACCAGGCCGGGGTGAGGTCCGCCCAGCGGACGAAGAGCGGGCGACGGACGGTGGGCGGCATCCGTTCGACGCTGACCCGCAGCACCGCGCCGAGCGCGAAGACCGCGACCAGGCCGGTGGAGAGCAGCCGGGCGGCGGTGGTCAGGAAGCCGGCCAGCAGGTTCACCGGCCCGACGTTCGCCACCAGCAGCAACGTGGTCTGGAGTTCGCCGCCCGCCTCGACGCCGAGGCGCAGCACCGAGAAGATGGCGGGCACCCCCACCACGGCCGTCCAGAACGACTGGCTGGCCCGGGCCCGACGTTCCACCGCCGGATCCCAGCCGTCGCGCACCGCGACGGTGGTGGCGCCCGGATCCTGCGGTACGGCCGGGGCGGTCACCGGGTCGGCGCCTTGTCGTCGAAGTCGACCAGCTCCGGCACGTTGAGCGGCTGCGGCTGGGCCTTCTCCGCCTTCAACCACGGCCCGAGGGTCCGGTTGTAGGCGGTGAGCCACGGGCTGCTGATCCCGCTGCGTCCCGCCAGGTAGCTCTTCTGGAGGGCGAAGGCGACCAGGTCGCGCAGGGCGGGGTCACCGATCGGCACGCCGATGCCGAGCAGTTCACTGGTGCCGAAGGGCATGTCGACGATCTCGAACTCGGTCGGGTAGAGGGACAGGAAACCGGCGAGGATCGTCTCGTCGGAGCTGACCGCGTCGTAGCGGCCCTCCCGGATGCCCTTGACGCAGTCGCCGACCTCCTTGACCACCAGCGCTTTCACGTCGTGCTTGGCCAGCTCGGCCTCGGTGGTGGAGCCGCCGCTGGTGCACACCTTGTACGCCGGCTCACGGAGGTCCTCGATGGTGCGGATCTTGTCCTTGAGCCGGGTCGGCACCATCACCTCCTGGGTGGTGACGAAGTACGGTCCGGCGAAGCTGACCAGTTTCTCCCGCTCCTCGGTGATCGAGAAGCTGGAGACCACCAGGTCGACCACGCCACCCTGGAGGGCGGGGATCCGGTCCTCGGTGGTCACCGAGACCCACTCGATGCGCTGGTCGCCCTCGTAGCCCAGGTAGGAGGCGACGTAGCGGGCGATCTCCACGTCGAAGCCGACGTGCGCGCCGTTGCGCAGCTCGCCCATCAGCGGCTCGGTGGTGGCCACCCCGATCTTGATCTTCGACTGACCGTCGATGTGCGACTCCCGCAGCTTGTCGCGCACCGAGGGCAGCGACGGCTCGCGGCGGTTGTCGCAACCCGCGGCGGCGGCCAGGGTGAGGGTCAGGGCCACCGCCAGGGTGGTGGCGACCGAGCGGACCCGGTGGCGGGCGGACGTGTCGTTCATCGGCGCACCTCGCTGACGGACAGCCTGGGGGACACCGAGAGTAGCCGTCCGCATCCATCCCCGTCCCGCCGCCCGGCCGGCCGGCGTCGCCGCCCCGGCGGGTGTCACTGTCAGCAGAACGGTCAACCACACCCAGCCGTACGGATTGACACCGCGCCCATCCGGGCCATGCTTGTCGGGTGAGGCGAATCCTGAGACCGGGTGCGCGGACCGTGGCGACGGTCGGCGCGCTGGCGACCGGCGCGGTGCTGGTGGCACTGGCCTTCCGGCACCCGGCCGGCATCCTGACCGTGGGGCTGGCCCTGCTCGGTGTCCTGTTCGCGACAGTGACCGGCACCGCGCTGGCCGCGCTACGCGAGCGCGACCACGGGGAGGCGCCGCCCGCAGCACCCGCCCCCGGTCCCCTGGCGGCGGGCTCGTTCCTCGACGCGGACACCCTGGACGCGTTGGACAGCGCCGCGGTGCTGAGCCGGCTGCACCGGATGCGCGAGGTCAGCGACCAGTGAGGGTCGGCGCGACCAGCGCGTCCACCCCCCGCCCGGCAAGGCAGCGGTAGGTCCGGTCGGGATCCGCACCGTCGGGCGGCAACACCTCCAGCCGCCATCCGTTGGTGTAGTCGATCCCGCTGGTCAGCCGGAACGTCCGCGCGTTGCACACCGACCGGACCGTCGGGTCGGCGCTGATCGCGGCATGCCCGGCTCCGGCCAGCGCGGCCGGTAACTGCCCCTCGACGTACGTCTCCCAGGTGTGCCGCCCCTCGCAGGAGAGCTGCGGGGCCTCCGCCCGGTCGGCACGCAGCCGCACCGGGCCGAAGCACTCCAGCACCGGGGCGCACCGGGCGCCCGGCGGCAGGGTCGCGGCCGTGCCGTCGGCCGCGCAGCCGGGCAGGGTGCCCCAGCGGGCGGCCGGGCTGGACGAGCCGACCGTCGTCGGGGAGGCGGTGGGCCCCGCCACCGGTGGCGCACCACCGGCGACCCAGGCTCCGGCGCTCGCCGACGCGGCCAGCGCGAGCACCCCGGCCCCGCCGAGGAACCAGCGCCGCCGCCGGCGCTCGCCGTGCGCCACCGTCGGCTGGTCGTCCTGGGCGGGTGGGCGCGGTGCGGGCTGACCGGTGGTCCGCCCCGGCTGGCCGGTGGTCCAGCCGGGGGAGTACGGCCCACCACCACCCGAGCCGCCGGCGGACGGCCCGCCGGAGACCGGGGCACCGCTGACCGGGGCGGGGGCCGGGTCGAGCGGCAGCGCGGTGAGCAGGTCGCGCAGTTCGAGCGCGGAGGGGCGGGCGTCGGGGTCGTTGGACATCCCGGCGCGGAGCACGTCGACGAGTTCGTTCGGCACCCCGGGCAGGTCGGGGATCGGCTGGTGGAACATCTCCAACACGGTGACCAGGCTCGGGTTGCGCTCGGTCTGCCAGCGCGGGGGGCGGCCGGTCATCACCGCGTAGAGGGTGGCGCAGAGGGCGTACACGTCGACGGCCGGCGACGGCGGGCTGTGGTTGAACATCTCCGGCGGCGCGTAGGCCGGGGTGAGCACCTCCAGGGTGACCGAGGCGTCCCGCGCCTCGGCCAGCACCGCCAGCCCGAAGTCGGCCAGCACCGCCGAGTTGAAGTGCGAGTGGAGGATGTTGGCCGGCTTGACGTCGCGGTGCAGCACCCCGGCCGCGTGCGAGTGGGCCAACGCATCCGCGATCTTGATGCCGAGGTCACGGGTCTCGGACGCGTCGAGCGGCGAGGTCCGCATCCGTTCGGCGTACGACCCGTCGCACAGCTCCATGATCAGGTACGGGTGCCGGTCGACGGTCACCCCGACGTCGAAGAGGTCGACCACGTGCGGGTGCGACGACATCCGACCGGCCGCCCGCGCCTCACGCAGGAACCGGGCCTGGTCGCGCTCGTTGTCCAGGGTGCGGTTCTCCACCTTGACGGCGACCTCCCGCCCGACGGAGATCTGGGTGGCCCGGTAGACGGTGGCGTACCCACCCCGGGCAAAGACCTGCAAGTCGGTCAGACCGGGCACAATGGGCAGCCTGGCGGCGCCGGGCGGGGTCTCGGTCACGGCTCGAAAATACCTGTTCCGCCGGGCCGCTCAGCGGTCCGTACCGGCGGGAGCGGCCGGGCCGGCAGCGGCCGACCCGATCCGCGCATCGCCGGAAACGCCGCCTACCTGGCTCTTCGTCGATCCCCCCGGAGAGGTGGGAGCGCTACCGTCCACGTCGGCGACGACGGCCGCCGATCGACGGGCGTCCCACCGCAGACCGAGCGCGGTCGCCACCGCGCCCGCCCCCTCCCAGAGCGCCACCCCGATGAACCGGTCCGGAGCCACGTCGGCCAGCACGGTCAACGTGAAGACGGTGAAGGTGACCAACCGGAAGACCACCGTGAACCGGTAGAACGCCCGCCACTCGGTCGCCACCGCCAGCAGGTAGTAGACCCCCATGTTGAACGAGGCCATCGAGGACGCGGTGAGGAACGTGGCGGTGTAGTCGCCGGCCGTTCGGGTCTGCGGCACCGTGAAGCCGAGCATCCGCAGCTGCGCCTCCGGCCAGACCAGGCCGAGCGCGCCGAGCAGCACCGCCAGCACCCCGAAGACCGCGATCGTCCAGCCGGCACCCGAACGCGGCAACCTCATCTGTCCCCCCACCCCGACGGCACGACCGGCACCGAGGGGCGGTCGCGTGAAGTGACACGCTAACCGTCCCCGCCGACGCGCACATCACCGGAACCGACAGACCTGCCCTCCGGCGTCGACCGGCCGCCCCGACCAGCCCGCGCGGACCACGGCACGGACCCGCGCCCGCCCGACGGCGGCCCCGACCCCGGTCAGACCCCGGCCGCCAGCCGGTCCCGCAGGGCGTCGGCGCTGGCCCGTTCGCTGCGCTGCTCGGTCGCGTAGGCCAACCGCACCGCCTCCTGCGCGCTGGCCAGCGCCTCGACCGGACGACCGCCGGCAGCCAGCGCCTCGGCCAGCACACCCGCCCCGATCACCTGGCTGCGGACGTCCTCCGCCGGGGCGGCGACCGCCCGCCGGGCCCAGTCCAACGCCTGCTCCGGCTGACCGTGCGCGAGCAGCGCGGACGCGTAGCGGGCCAGCGTCTGCCGGCGGGAGAACAGCAGCGTCGCCGTCTTCGCGGCGGTCGTCGCCACCGGCGCGAGCAACCCGACCGCGGTGGCCGGATCCCCGGCGGCGAGCCGGGCGGTGGCCAGCAGCACCCGGGGCGCGGCCTGCGCCGGGGCCTGCGGGTTGTGCGGTTCGACGGCGGTCAGCACCGCACGGGCGTCCCGCTCGGCGGTCTCGCAGTCGCCCATGTCCAACGCCACGAAGCCGCGCAGCGTGCCGGCCATCCCGGTGAGCAGCGGGTGCGACGTCCGGCCGGCGTACGCCAGGGCATCGGTGAACAGGTCGGCGGCGTGCTCCGGCTCGCCCAGTCCGCGCGCCACCACCCCCCGGACGACCAGCGCGAACCCACGTCCCCAGTCGTCGGAGACCGCCGCGAAGTCCCGGTACGCCCGGCGGGCCGCCCGGTCCGCCTCGGCCACCTCGCCCAGCTCGGCCGCGGCGAACGCCTCGACCGCACGCAACGTGCCCACCGCCCACGCCTCGCCGACCCGCTCCCCGAACGGCAGGAAGATCCCGGCCAGCCGGCAGGCCTCCCCCAGCCGCCCGGCCAGCAACCGGGCGAAGGCCGTGGTGCCGCGCAGCCAGGCCCGCCCGTACGGGTCCTTCAACTCGGCGAAGAGCCGGGCGGCCCGGCCGAGCACCGCGTCGGTGCCGGCGAAGTCGCCCCGGGTGGTGGTGACCCAGGCGAGGTTCTGCAACGCCCAGGCCTGCCCGCGCAGGTCCTTCGCGGCCAGGCTGATCTGGTAGGAGGCGGCGAGCCGGCTGCTGGCCTGCCCGAGCCGGCCGGCGACGAAGTCGGCCATCCCGAGCCGGCGCATCGCCGAGGCGCGCAGGTTGGTCACCTCGCCGGTGGTGGCCACCTGCAACGCCTCCTGCCAGCAGGCCACCGCCCGGCCCTGGTCGCCCAGGGTCTGGTGGGCCTGGCCGGCGAGCAGCAGGGCGCTGGCCCGGGTACCGGCGTCGTCACCGGCGTTGGCGGCGATCTTCTCGGCGAAGGCGAGCGCGTCACCGACCCGGCCGACCTGGAGCAGGGCGCGGGCGTACGCCACCCGGTCGGCCGGGGGCACCCCCTCGCGGGCCAACTCGGCGGCGCGTTCGGCGTACTCGACGGCCAGCGTCGGCTCACCGACCTGCAGGGACCGGCGGGCGGCCCGGCCCAGCGCGGCCACCCCCAGCGGGGCGACCGTGCGGGCCGGCGAGTCCGGGCGGAGCTTCACCGCGTCGGCGAGGGCGACGGCCCGCTCGACCTGCTCGGCCACGAATTCGTCCCGGGCCGGGTCGGTGAACCCGCCCGGCGGGGCGACCGACGAGTCGGGCGTTCCGGTGGCCCAGCGGGCCAGCGCGGCGTGCCGTTCGGCCAGCTCGGCCTTGCTCACCCCGGTGTAGGCGGCCTCGCGCATCAGCGGGGTGGCGAACGCGAAACCGCTGCGGGTGCGGTGCAGCATCCGGCGTTGCAGCAGTTCCTCCACGGCCCGTTCCAGCTCGACCGCGGCCACCGCGGCGGGTCGACCGTCCCGCCCGGCCCGTTGCTCCCGCAACGCCTCCAACGCGCCGGCCGGCACCACGTCGCCGACCACGGCGGCGTCCCGCAGCGCCGAACGGGCCTCCGGCGGGAGGGCGTCGATCCGGGCGGCCAGCACGGCGGCGAGGTCGCGGGAGAGCAGCCGGCTGCCCAGCGAGCCGGGCACCAGTCGCCAGCCGCCGTCCGGGCCGGCGGTCAGCGCTCCCCGCTCCCGCAGCAGGGTGACCAGTTCGGCCAGGTAGAAGGCGTTGCCCTGGGCGGTGGCGAGCAACCGGTCGGCGTCGGCCTGGGGCAGCCGGCCGCCGTTGAGGTAGCTGGTGAGCAGGCGGGAGGCGTCCGCGCCGCGCAGCGGCGGCAGCGGTTGCACCTCGGCGTCGGCGATCCAGGTCAACCCCCCCGCGGTCCGGACCAGCTCCGGACGGCCCAGCAGCATCACCAGCACCGGCCCGGTGAGCCGGGACAGGGTGGCCCCGAGCGCGTCGATGGTCTCGGCGGTGGCGTCGTGCAGGTCGTCGACGACGATCACCAGCGGCGCCTCGGCGGCCAGCGCGCTGAGCAGCCCGGCCACCGCCGCCGGCACCGCCTCGGCGTCGGCGGCCGGCGGGACGGCACCCCATCCACCCTGTTCGCCGGGGTTGCCGGCGGGCAGTTCGGCGTAGCCGAGCAGGGCCAGCAACTGGTCGGCACCGATCGGCGGCGCGTCGGCGCGCAACCGGCCGAGGCGCTGGCCGAGCCGGCGCAACCGTTCCTCCACGGCCGGCCGGGTGAGCGCGGTGGAGGTGTCGTTGGGCAGCCCGACGGCGGCCCGGACCAGGTCGGCCAGCGGGGCCAGCCGGCGTCGCTCACCGAAGGCGGCGCAGCGGACCGAGAGCACCCGGGCCCCGCTGTGGGCGGCGTACCGGCCCGCGCCGACGTCGTAGCCGGCGGCGAGGCGTTCCACCTCGGCGGCGAACCGGGACTTGCCGATCCCCGCCTCGGCGGTCATCAGCAGCACCCGGGGCTCGCCCCGGTCGATCACCTCGGCGAGCCGGCCGGCGACCCGGCCGATCTCGGTCTCCCGCCCGACGAAGGGCGCCTCGTCGCCGAGCCCCGACCGGGTGCCCGGGGCGTCCAGCAGGCCCAGCAGCTCGAACGCCTCGACCGGCTCGCGCTTGCCCTTGAGCCGCAGCGGGCGCAGCACCCGCCAGGAGGCGACGTGCCGGGTGGCCGACGAGGTCCGGGCACCGGCGTAGATCGCGCCGACGGCGGCGGCGTCGGCCAGCCGGGCGGCGGTGTTCACGGTGTCCCCGATGACCGTGTACTCGATGGCGGCCTGGATGCCGGCGATCACGTCACCGGTGTTCAGCCCGACCCGCAGCCCGAGCGGCGCCCCGCCGCCGCGCTCGTCGTCGAGCACCCGGCGGACCGCCCGCTGCATCGACAGGGCGGCCCGGACGGCCCGCTCGGCGTCGTCCTCGTGGGCCACCGGGGCACCGAAGACCGCCATGATCCCGTCGCCGGTGAGCTTGTCCACGTGCCCGCCGAACGTCTTGACCGCACCGGCGAGCGCGGCGAGCACCCGGTCGGTGACCGCGCCGACCCGCTCCGGGTCGAGATCCTCCGACCACGAGGTGAACTCGGACAGGTCACCGAAGAGCACGGTGACCACCCGGCGCTCGGCGGTCGGCAGGGTGGCGGCGGCCGGCAACGCCGCCCCGCAGTTGTGGCAGAACCGCGCACCGGGGACGGCGAGCGTGCCGCACACCGGGCAGGTCACGGCTGCTCCACTCCCAGGTACTCCAGTTGGGCGCGGACCGACCACTCGGCGGCCCACCACAGCGACCGGTCGACGTCCGCGTAGACCGTCGCCACCACCTCGGGCGCGGTGCGGGCGCCCGCGGCGACGGCGGCCCGGACCTGGTCGAGCCGGGCCCGGCGGTGGGCCAGGTAGAAGTCGGCCGCCGCGCCGCAGTCGGCCAGCGCCGGGCCGTGCCCGGGCAGCGCCGCGATCCCCCGGTACGCGCCGAGCCGTTCCAGGCTGGCCAGGTAGTCGCCGAGGTCGCCGTCGGGGTGGGCGACGACGGTGGTGCCCCGGCCGAGGATGGTGTCCCCGGTCAGCACCACCCGCTCGGTGCCGTGCGACACCAGGAAGCAGACCGAGTCGGCGGTGTGCCCGGGGGTCGGCACCAGGTCGACCGTCAGGCCGGACGCGTCGAGCTGCGCCGCCCCGGCCAGCGGGGCACCGCCGATGGTGTGCGCCGGGTCGACGGCACGTACCGGTGCCCCGCCGAGCAGCTCGCTCAACCGGGGGGCGCCCTCGGTGTGGTCCGGGTGCCCGTGGGTGATCAGCACCAGCCCGACCGGCCCGGACGCCGCGACGGCGGCCAGGTGCGCCTCGTCCGCCGGCCCCGGGTCGACCACGACGGTGTGCTCCGCGCCGGGGGCACGCAGCAGCCAGGTGTTGGTCCCCTCCAGGGTCATCGGCCCAGGGTTGGGGGCACGCAGCAACGTCACCCAGTCAGGCAGCCGGTCGGCCAGCGCGGCCGGCGGTGCCGTCACATGCCCGGTCATGGCTGCGATCGTACGACCCCGCCCGCCACTCCCCGCGATCTTGTCGAACCGGCGCATCCGGTTCGTGGTTGTTCGCGGCTTTCCGCCGGCCGACCGGCCCGGGGGTCGTGATGCCCGCCGGGCCGGCGGACGATGGAGCGACGCACCGCGAACGACCCCGGCGCGGTGCGGGTGCGGTGCGATGCGCGTGTCGCGCAGTGGTCGTGCCACACGGCACGGTGGAACGCGACGGCAGTGCCGCGCGGTGCCGGTGCCGGGCGGTGGTGGCGGTACCGGTCGGTGCCGGGTGGTGGCGGTACCGGTCGGTGCCGGGTGGTGGCGGCGGGCGGTGGGTCAGCCGACCTCGACGATCAGTTCGACCTCGACCGGGGCGTCCAGGGGCAGCTCGGCCACCCCGACGGCGGACCGGGCGTGCCGCCCCGCCTCCCCGAAGACCGCGCCGAGCAGGTCGGACGCGCCGTTGATCACGGCCGGCTGGCCGTGGAAGCCCGGGGCGGACGCCACGAAACCGGTCAGCTTCACGATCTTGACGATGTTCTCCAGGCCGACCAGCGAGTCGACCGCGGCGAGCGCGTTCAGCGCGCACCGCTCGGCGAGATCCTTGGCCTGCTCGGGCGAGACACCCGCGCCGACCTGGCCGGTGGCGAGGAGCTTGCCCTCGGCCACCGGCAGCTGGCCGGAGACGTAGACGTGCTGGCCGGACTGCACGGCCGGGACGTAGCTGGCCACCGGTGGCACCACGTCGGGCAGGGTCAGGCCGAGCTCGGCGAGCTTGGCGTGGGGTCCGTTGCTCATCGTCGGACCCTCAGCCCTTGGGGCGCTTGAGGTAGGCGACCAACTGGTCCGGGTTCGGGCCGGGGACCACGGCGACGAGTTCCCAGCCGTCCTCGCCCCAGTTGTCGAGGATCTGCTTGGTCGCGTGGACCAGCAGCGGGACCGTGGCGTATTCCCACTTCTGCATCGGTGGAGGGCTCCCTTGCCTGACGAGGACTGTTCCACCGACAGCCTACGGTCCGGGCTACGACCGGGGCGCGGGACGCTGCTCCGGGGTGGTCGGCAGCTCGCCACACTGCCCGGCGTGGTCGTACGGCTGGGGGCAGCGGGACCGGTCGGGCAGCAGCAGGTCGCAGAAGACCCGGTGCCGGTTGTTCTGGTCGTCGACCGTGGAGACGGTGGTCTCGCCGGCGTCCAGCTCGACCAGGAAGCCGAGCGAGGTGGCCACGGTGCCGGCCAACGCGGTCGCCGCCGTCAGGTCGGCCACCCTGATCGGCAGGTGGATGACGTAGCCGGGGTCGTCGTCGTCGCGGCCCCGCTCGGCGGAGCGGCCGAGCAGCCGCAGCACCTCGGCGGGTTCGGCACAACGCCGGTAGGACCGCTCGTTCACCGGCAGTCCACCACCCAGCCCGTCCGCGTCGCCGGTCGAACCGGCCCGCCTCCCCCGGTCCCCCGGTGAGAACTGGGCTCGGGCGATGTTCTCCGCGTCGCGCATGTACCTGCCTCCGGCCTCGTACCGTGATTGACCGCCGACCGGACCGGGCGCCGACCCGATCCGCTCCCCCACACCCGGACGAACGTAGGACCCCGCCGGTGCGGGGGACAACGGGACGCGCACGACCGAACACCGGAAGTCACATATGCGACACTCGCGTGGTCCGGAAGCTGACCGCGCTCCCTCGCACGTCGTGAACAGTCCGCCACGGGCCGCCCATCGACCGATACCCTTGCGCCTCGGACGGGCGATCAGGGGTCGCCCGCCGCACCCGTACCCGCGTCGTCGCCAGGGGCGGTGACGGCGCCCCATCCCCCGGGGGACCACATGACCCAACCACCGTTCGGTGGCCCGAGCGGATCGCCAGGCGTCCCGGCGTCGCGGCACGACCAGTCAGACCCGGGTGGCAGGGCCACCCCCGGCGGCTCCGCCTCCGCCAGCCCGCCTGGCTACCCGACGTACCGGGCACCGGCACGGCGACGCGGCGCGCTGGTCGCCTCGCTCGCGGTGGCCGCCGCCGTGGTGCTCTGCGGCGGCGGGACACTCGCCTTCCTGGCCCTGCGTGACCGCGAGAGCGGAGCGGGCGCCAAGGAGCCGACGGTGGCGGTGGACGGCTTCCTCACCGCCGTCTACCAGGACCGGGACGCCGGCAAGGCGGCCGACTTCGTCTGCGCGGAGGCACGCGACCAGCAGAAGCTCGACGCGAAGGTGGCCGAGGTGCAGAAGTACGCGACCACCTACACCAGCCCGCGGTTCCGCTGGTCCACCCCGACGGTCGACAACCAGAACGGCGACCGTGCCACGGTCTCCACCAAGCTGACCATGACCACCGCCGACGAGAAGATCGCCGAGCAGCAACTGCGGTTCACCGTGGTACGGAAGACGGGTTGGTGGGTCTGCGAGGTCGGCTGACCCCGGCGGGTGGATAGGCTCGACCGGTGCGAGCAGCTGAGCGGCCGGCCGACCCGGCCGGCACCGGGTGGCCGTCCCGCCTGCACGTGGTGACCGGCAAGGGCGGCACGGGCAAGACGAGCGTGGCGGCGGCGCTGGCGCTGACGCTGGCCACCGACGGCCGGCGCACCCTGCTGGTCGAGGTGGAGGGGCGACAGGGCATCGCCCAGCTCTTCGGGGTCGAGCCCCTCCCGTACGCCGAGCGCCACCTCGCCGACGCCCCGGGCGGCGGCGAGGTGCGCGCCCTGGCCGTCGACGCCGAGGAGGCGTTGCTGGAGTACCTCGACATGTTCTACAAGCTCGGCGCGGCCGGCCGGGCGCTGCGCAAGCTCGGCGCGATCGACTTCGCCACCACCATCGCGCCCGGCCTGCGGGACGTGCTGCTCACCGGCAAGGTCAAGGAGGCCACCACCCGCACCGTCGGCCAGCGCCGGGTGTACGACGCGGTGGTGCTGGACGCGCCGCCGACCGGCCGGATCGGCCGCTTCCTCAACGTCACCGCGGAGACCGCCCGGCTGGCGAAGGTCGGCCCGATCAAGACCCAGAGCGACGGGGTGTCGGCGCTGCTGCGTTCCCCGATGACCGCGGTGCACGTGGTGACCCTGCTGGAGGAGATGCCGGTCCAGGAGACGGTGGACGCCATCGCCGAGCTGACCCAGCTCGGCTTCCCGGTGGGCCGGGTGATCGTCAACGCCGCCCGTCCGCCGTTGACCACCGGCCGGGAGGTGACCCGGGCGGAGCTGAAGCGCGGACTGGCCGCCGCCGGGCTGCCGACGGACCCGGCGACCGTGGCCGGGCTGGCCGGCGAGGCCCGGGACCAGCGGGTACGACGGGAGCTGGAGGATTCCCTGCGGACCGACCTGGCGGACCTCGGACGGCCGTTGACCGAGCTGCCGTTGCTGCCCGACGGGGTGGACTCCGCCGGGTTGACAGCATTCGCCGAGATCCTCCGCCGGGCGGATTGACGTACACCTCACGTCGGCACGGACGCACGGACCCCACCGGCCCGATACGCTCGTTTGGTGCCTTCCGAAGACGCGGCGCCCGTGCTGGACGTCGACCAGATCCTCGCCGACCCCGGCGTGCGGATCGTGGTCTGCTGTGGCGCCGGCGGGGTGGGCAAGACGACCACCGCGGCGGCGTTGGCGCTGCGGGCGGCCGAGCGGCACGGCCGGCGCACGGTGGTGCTCACCATCGACCCGGCCCGCCGGTTGGCCCAGTCGCTCGGCCTGACCGAGCTGGACAACACCCCCCGCCGGGTCAAGGGGATCGACGTCGAGGTCGGCGGCGGTGAGCTGCACGCCATGATGCTGGACATGAAGCGCACCTTCGACGACGTGGTGCTCCAGCACACCGATCCGGCGAAGGCGGCGGAGATCTTCGCCAACCCGTTCTACCAGGCCATGAGTTCGACCTTCGCCGGCACGCAGGAGTACATGGCGATGGAGAAGCTGGGCCAGTTGCACGCCCGGGGCGAGTGGGACCTGATCGTGGTGGACACCCCGCCGTCCCGGTCGGCGCTGGACTTCCTGGACGCGCCGGCCCGGCTCTCCCGCTTCCTCGACGGCCGGATGCTGCGGCTGCTGCTCGCCCCGGCCCGCACCGGGGGGAGGAGCATGTTCAGCTTCGTCACCGCCAGTTTCGGGATGTTCTCCCGGGTGGTGCAGAAGGTGCTCGGGGCGCAGTTGTTGACCGATCTCTCCGGCTTCGTCGCCGCCCTGGACTCGATGTTTGGCGGCTTCCGGCAGCGGTCCGAGCAGACGTACCGGATCCTGCAGGCGCGGGAGACGGCGTTCCTGCTGGTGGCGACGCCCGAGCCGGACGCGGTCCGGGAGGCGGCCTACTTCGCCGGGCGGTTGGGCGCGGAGCGGATGCCGCTGGCCGGGCTGGTGCTCAACCGGGTGCACCGGCCGGCGGTCGCCCTGGACGCGGCGGCCAGCCGGGCGGCGGCCGACCGGCTGGCCGGGCTGGGCGGGCACGACGCCACGGTCGACGTGCTGCGGGCGCACGCGGCCCTGGCCCAGCAGGCGGCCCGCGAGGAGCAGGTGGCCCGGCGGTTCACCGAGGCGTTCCCGGCGGTGCCGACGGTGTCGGTGACCGCGCAGCCCGCCGACGTGCACGACGTCGACGGGCTGCGGACGATCGGCGCGGCGATCAGCCGGCCCTGACCGGTGAGCGGCCCTCCGGGCGGTCGCCCGGGACGGGCCTCAGCCGGCGGCGGTGACCAGGATCTTGTCCTTGCCGGGCTTGTCCTTGGCGTTCTTCTTCATCGCCGCCTCGAACATCTTGCGCCAGCTCGCCACCTGCGGGTGCCGACGCAGCAGCGCGCGACGTTCCCGCTCGGTCATGCCGCCCCACACGCCGAACTCGATGCGGTTGTCGAGCGCGTCGGCCAGGCACTCGTACCGCACCGGGCAGCTGCGGCAGATCCGTTTCGCCACGTTCTGCTCGGCACCCTGCACGAACAACGCGTCCGGATCCCCGTTCTGACACGCCGCCAGCGACGGCCAGTCAGTGATCATCCCCATCTGTTCCCGTCCCCCCTTGCAGTACCTACCGACCTCGTGCGACCAGCCGTCGATCCCCCGGTCGTCCGGCCCTTCCTTCCCCAAGGAGGCACGGACGACGTGTGGCCCTGTCGCCGCCACCATCATGCTCTGTAGTCACACGATTACGCAACGTTGTCGGCCAAATCTAGCATTCCGGACAGTCCCGGCGTCCCGGGCGTTCGATCGCCGCTTACCCCGCCGAAGTACGTGAAAACGCTGCGCGGGCTCCACCGATCGGTGGAGACTCGGCGCGGGTCACACGCAACCACGCACCGGGGGTCGTGCGTTTAGCACAACGAGGTCGGCGCACGCAGGAAATGGGGAAAGAACGCCCCGGCGCCCCTCGTTCCCTACTCGCGTACCCTGTCGAGGTGACCTGGATGCGGAAACGTGACCACAATGTCTTCACCAACGCCGCATCGCTACTGATCTGCGGCCTGCTGGCCGGTGTGGTGGTGGCGGCGGCGGCCTTCCCCGCGGTGGCGATGTCCGGCCTGGCGGCCAAGGCCGGCGCCGAGACGTTCGGCGCGCTACCCAAGGAGCTGACCGTGGCCCGCGCGCCGCAGATCAGCTACCTGCTCGCCAACGACAGCAAGACGCCGCTGGCGACCCTCTACGACGAGAACCGGCGCGACGTCAAGCTGGCGGACATCTCCCCGTTCATGCAGAAGGCGATCATCGCCGCCGAGGACCACGACTTCTACAAGCACAACGGCGTGGACCTGAACGGCATCGCGCGGGCCTTCGTCAACAACCAGTCCGGCGCCAACTCCCAGCAGGGCGCGTCCACGCTGACCATGCAGTACGTCCGGCTGGCCATCGCCTACTCGGCCACCCACCCGGCGGACGTGGTCGCCGCGACCGAGGACACCAGCGAGCGCAAGCTGCGCGAGATGAAGCTGGCCCTCCAGGTCGACAAGGAGTTCTCGAAGGACGAGATCCTCACCCGCTACCTGAACCTCGCCTCCTTCGGCAACGGCGCGTACGGCATCTTCGCCGCCAGCCAGGTCTACTTCGGCAAGTCCCCCAAGAACCTCAAGATCGAGGAGGCGGCGCTGCTGGCCGGCATGGTCAAGGCGCCGACCACCAACGACCCGACCACCCGCAGCGGCTACCCGCTGGCGCTCGACCGACGCAACTACGTCATCGACAACATGGTCAAGACGAACGCCATCACCCAGCAGGAGGCGGACGCCGCCAAGGCGGTCAAGCTGGTGGTGAAGGACAAGCGCACCCCGAACGGCTGCGTCGCCACCAACCAGAAGGACTGGGGCTTCTTCTGCGACTACTTCTACCGCTGGTGGCTCGGGCAGGAGACGTTCGGCTCCACCACGTACGACCGGGAGCGGCGGCTCAAGAGCGGTGGCTACACCATCACCACCACGCTCGACGTGCAGGCGCAGAACGGCGCGGACCGGGCCGTCCGTAAGAACCTCGGGGTGAACAGCAAGGCCGCCCGGATGGTCGCCGCGATCGAGCCGGGCACCGGTCGGGTACGCGCGCTGTCGGTCAACCGGAACTTCAAGATCGATGACCCGAAGAAGCCGCAGAACAAGCTCTCCAGCGACCCCAAGAAGGCCAAGAAGAAGATCCGGGGCAACTACCCCAACACGGTGAACCCGCTGCTCAGCGGCGGTCAGGGCATCACCGGCTACCAGGCCGGCTCGACGTTCAAGATGTTCACCATGGTGGCCGCGCTGGAGAAGGGCGTCCCGCTCGCCTACTCGATCAACTCGCCGCCGGTGTTCAAGTCGGAGTACATCGTCGAGCAGGGCTCACCGGCCGCCTGCCCGGGAACGCACTTCTACTGCCCCAAGAACGCCTCGGCGAGCATGGCCGGCGTGCACAACATGTGGACCGCCTTCGGCAGCTCGGTCAACACCTACTTCGTCCCGCTGGAGCAGCAGGTCGGCGCGGAGAACGTGATCAAGGCGGCGCAGAAGCTCGGCATCACGTTCCGCAGCAGCGACGACGCCCGCCGGGCCACCAAGGAGGGCGGCGCCAACCAGTGGGGTGCCTTCACCCTGGGCGTCTCCCAGACCACCCCGCTGGAGCTGGCGAACGCCTACGCCACCCTGGCGGCCGACGGGAAGTACTGCGAGCCGATCCCGGTGCAGCAGATCAAGGACCCGGAGGGCAACAAGCTCGACGTCGCCAACCCGCGTTGCGAGCAGCGGATCTCCACCGAGGTGGCCCGGGCCGCCGTGGACGCGGCCCGCTGCCCGGTCGGTGACCGGTCGTCGGTCTCCAAGTGCTCCGGGGCGACCGCCCGCAACGTCCGGGGCATCGTCGGCAAGCCGGTGGCCGGCAAGTCCGGAACCACCGACAGCGAGAAGACCTCCTCGCTGGTGGTGATGACCAAGCAGTTCGCGGTCGCCGGCATCATGGCCGACCCGGACTGGGCGCAGACCAACCAGCAGATGGGTCACGACACGCCCACCGGCATCAACCCGGCGGTCTACCAGACGCTCCGGGACGCCATGAAGGGCAAGCCCGGCATCGAGTTCACCCCGCCCAACGGCAAGATCATAAATGGCGACCAACGTTCCATCCCGAACGTCAAGTGCCAGTCGGTGGACAGCGCCCGGGGCGAACTCAAGGAGGCCGGCTTCTCGGTGGTCGTCTCCGACAACAAGGTCAGCTCGGACTGCCCGGCCGGCACCGCCGCCGGCACCAGCCCCGAAGGCCGCACCATCAAGGGCGGCGTGGTCACCATCGAGGTGAGCAGCGGGGGCGGCAGCACCCCCGGGAACACGCCCGGCAACCCACCGGGCCGCCCACCGGGCAACTGACCCGGCACCGACGCCGACGGGCGGGTACCCCACCGGGGGTGCCCGCCCGTCGCACGTCCGCCGCACCCGACCGACAGGACCCACCGGCGGTACGGGTGTCCGAGCCGCCGAGCTGTCGACTGTCAGCGGCCGGGTCGGACCAGCCGGGTGATCCGCTCCTACATCCCCGCTGTCAGCGGCCGAGTCAGGCCAGCCGGGTGATCCGCTCCTACATCCCCGCTGTCAGAGGCCGAGCTGTCGGCGTACCTCGGCGGCGACCCGACCACCCTCGGCCCGACCGGCCACCGCGGCCTGGGCCGCCTTCATCGCCGGGCCCATCTGGGACTTGTCGGTGAAGCCGCCGGTGGTCAGCGCCCCCGCGACCAGCTCCGTCAGCTCCTGCCCGGAGAGCTGCTTCGGCAGGTAACGATCGAGCACCACACCCTCGGCGGTCTCCTTGTCGGCCTGCTCGGCGCGGCCGGCGTCGGCGAAGGCGGCAGCCGCCTCCCGACGCTTCTTCGCCTCCTTGGTCAGCACCGCGAGCACCTCGTCGTCGGAGAGCTCGCGCTTGGCCTTGCCGGCGACCTCGGCGTTGCCGACGGCGGCCAGGGCCATCCGCAACGTGGAGGTGGTCAGCTCGTCGCGCGCCTTGAGAGCGGCGCGCATGTCTGCGGTCAGGCGGTCCTTCAGCGTGCTCATGGACGGTCAAACTACCCTGGTCGGCATGCGAAAGCGCACACTATTCGGCCTCGCCGCCGGGACCGTCGCCGCCGGAGCGGCCACCCTGGCGTACGCGTCCCTCGTCGAACGCAACATGTTCACCCTGCGCCGGTTCGACGTGCCGGTGCTCCCGGCCGACGCCGAGCCGCTGCGCGTGCTGCACCTGTCGGACCTGCACATGATGCCCGACCAGCGGCGCAAGCAGCAGTGGGTGGCGTCGCTGGCCGCCCTCGACCCGGACCTGGTGGTGGTCACCGGGGACAACATGGCCCACCCCGACGCGGTGCCCGGCGTGCTGCGCGCCCTGCAACCCCTGCTCGACTATCCCGGCGCGTTCGTCTTCGGCTCCAACGACTACACCGGGCCGGTCTGGAAGAACCCGTTCACCTACTTCCTGCCCGACCGGGAGTACGCCGAGGGCGCGGCCCTGCCGTACGAGGAACTGCGCGACGTCCTCACCGGCGCCGGCTGGGCGGACCTCAACAACGCCCGGACCTCGATCAAGGCCGGTGGCCGGGTCGTCGAGCTGGTCGGCGTGGACGACCCGCACATCGGGCAGGACGACTACCCGGCGGTCGCCGGCCCGGTCCCGTCCACCGCCGACCTGTCCATCGCGCTCGCCCACGCCCCGGAACCGGCCCTGCTCGACCAGATGGCCGCCGACGGCTTCGGCCTGCTGCTCGCCGGGCACACCCACGGCGGCCAGGTCTGTGTGCCCGGCTACGGGGCGCTGGTCACCAACTGCGGGCTGCCCCGGTCGATGGCGAAGGGCCTGCACCGCTGGCCCGGCTCGGACGCCTGGCTGCACGTCTCGGCGGGCCTCGGCACCCACCCCACCGCCCCGGTCCGCTTCGCCTGCCCCCCCGAGGCCAGCATCCTCACCCTCACCCCCCGCTGATCCCCGCTCTGCTGCCCACACCCGGCACCCCACCGACCCGTGCCCACCGCCCTGTCCCGCCCGGCCCTGCTCCACCCGCCTCCATGATCAGATTGCCGAAACGAGGACGACACGCCGTCGCCGCTGCGAGAGACCGCAATCTGATCATGGAGGAGGCGGGCCGGAGCTGGGCACGGGCGGGACGCCGGGCTTCCCCTCGGCAACGCCGGGGGTACCGAGTTTGATCGGCGGAGCGGGTGGGCTACTATTTCACCGCACGCCTCGGGGTGTGGCGCAGCTTGGTAGCGCGCTTCGTTCGGGACGAAGAGGTCGTCGGTTCGAATCCGGCCACCCCGACAGAGGTCAGGGGCCACTCTCCATCGATGAGAGTGGCCCCTGGTGCATTGGTGCGGCGATCGAGGACGACAGCACCCGGTCACCCACCCCCGGCAGGTCGCCGGACTCGGGGCCGCCGCACCCGGTGCTGTCGGCTCAGGACGGGTTCAGTTTGATGGAGAATCCGTTGAAGATCGACCACACGTCGACCCAGCCCAGTCCGGTGGTGCATCCGGACGCGCCGCACCCGTAGCCGACGCTGACGATGCCGTTCAGCTGGCGGGAGTTGGGGTCGTTGAGGTAGATGACCGGTCCGCCACTGTCGCCACCGCGACCGACGACGCCACCACCATTCGGTACGCCGTAGCTGCCCCAGACGGTGGTGCCGTTCACGTTCCAGCTGGCATTGCCCGCGTAGACAGTCCTGATGTTGCAGACGACCTTCGAGTTGTACCCGAGCTGGCAGGTGAAGTCGCCGACGGCCACATTGCGTACCCCGTTGAGGTAGCGGGCGTAGCCGGTCGCGTCGACGCCGTCCCACGTGTAGCGGTACGTCGGTGCCTCGATGAAGACCGAGTCGATGTCGGGTCGCTTGTACTTGACCTGGCCGATGTAGTTACCGCCGGCCGCATAGACGTTGTTTCCGACGTTGTAGCAGTGGCCGGCGGTGACCAGCCATTGACGGCCGTCCCAGGTGCTGACCGCGGGGATACCGCTGGTGCACCAGGACTCGACCCCGACGGCCGGTCCGAGCGCGGCGCCGGCATAGAACGGGGACGTGTCGTTCCACCGGCTCAGCGGCTTGGACGGCGGCGCCTGCCTGACCCGGATCTCGGTGGCGTCGGTGGCGGAACGCCGCTGCGCGACGGCCGGTGAGGCGAGGTAGGCGTGTGCGGCCTGGGCGTTGTCCACGGCGAGTTCGATGACGCTGCCGTCGACCGAGCTGCCCGCCAGGCTCACCGTGAAGGGCAGGTCCGCGCGGTCGGTGATGGCGGTGATCTCCTGCCGGAGCTGCTGCCGGGACTTCCTGCTCTGGACCACGTTGATCAGCCGGGTGTCCACCCTGGGGTTGACCCTGCGCACCGCGGCGATGAAGGCCCGCTTCTGTCGTACGTCGGTCAGATAGACGTTGACCGACCGGTAGTCGGCGGCCATCTCGACCTGCGTGTAGATGTCCGCCCGTGCGCCCTGACCCACCTGGGCTGCGGCGTCCGCCGCCAGTCGCAGCGGTTCCAGTACCGTGGCCTGCCGTTCCGGCGTCATGGCCGCCACCGTGTCGACGGTGAGCGGCCCGGACGACTCCGCTCGCGCCGGAACGGCCAGGAACGGCAGGACGACACTGACTCCCACCAGTGCGAAGATTCTTCGGAGCGAATTCTTCATCTGCATCCTCTCGACAATGGCAACCGCGTCATGAGCAGAAGCATCATCCAACAATTCAACTTGGGCAATATGCATTCCTGTCGAATCAAGGACTGACCACCGCAGACCCCGGACCAGCTCCGACAGCGGGGCAAGCCCGGACGAAACCCCGCCCGCCCGACTCACTGCCGATGGCGGACGAATCGTTTCTTGTTCCGATTCAGCCCGCGACAATCAGCCACACATCCGGCCCGACACGGTCCACCCCTTGATCAGCTACGTCCGGGTGACTCGACACGCCGGGACAGCTGTCGCTGCGACGTAGGTGATCACGAAGTGCGTCGCCTTGGCGCGGGTGGCGGCACCCGGGTGAGCCGTCGGTCGGGGTAACCGGGGTTGTCCCCGGCACGGTGGAGACGGTCGAGCCGCAGCGGTGACCGGGCCGGTCACCAACTGCGGCGGGTCGGACCACACGGTGACCGGGCCGGGCACCACCCGAGGCGGGCCGGATCACGCGGTGGCGTCTGCCGCCCGGCGCGGCGCGACGGCCCGGTTTTCCTGGCAAGGTGTACGCCATGCCCGCGCTGCTCCGCCCCCGGATGTCCGACTGGACGGTGGTGGTACCCGTCCTGGCGGTGCTGCTGCTCCTGCTCACCTGGAACCGTGAGTTGCCGGGCCTGCTGGTCGCGGTGGTCGCCGCCTTCCTGGCCGGCGCGGTACTGGCGGCCGTGCACCACGCCGAGGTGGTCGCCCACAAGGTCGGTGAGCCGTACGGCTCGCTGGTGCTCGCGGTGGCGGTCACGGTCATCGAGGTCGCGCTGATCGTCACCCTGATGATCAGCGGTGGGGACAAGACCCAGGCGCTGGCCCGGGACACCGTCTTCGCCGCCGTGATGATCACCTGCAACGGCATCCTCGGGCTCTCCCTGCTGCTCGGCGCGCTCCGGCGTCGGGTGGCGGTGTTCAACCCGGAGGGCACCGGCGGGGCGCTGGCCACGGTGGCGACCCTGGCCACCCTGAGCCTGGTGGTGCCGACCTTCACCACCAGCAAGACCGGCCCGGAGTTCTCCCCCGCCCAGCTCGCCTTCGCCGCCGTGGCGTCACTGGCGCTGTACGGGCTGTTCGTGATGGTGCAGACCGGCCGGCACCGGGACTACTTCCTCCCGGTGACCGGCGACGGCAGTGTGCCCGACTCCGACGGCAGCACGCCCGCCCCCGCCGGCAGTGTGCCCGACTCCGACGGCAGCACGCCCGCCCCCGCCGGCAGTGCGCCCGACTCCGACGGCGACGGGCACGCCGATCCGCCGTCGACGCGGACCGCCGTGACGAGTCTGGTGCTGCTCCTCGTCGCCCTGGTCGCCGTGGTGGGCGACGCGAAGACCGTCTCCCCGACCATCGAGGCCGGGGTCGCGGCGGCGAACCTGCCGCAGGCCTTCGTCGGGGTGGTCATCGCGCTGCTGGTGCTCCTGCCGGAGACCCTCGCCGCCGCCCGCGCGGCCCGGCGGGACCGGGTGCAGATCAGTCTCAACCTCGCGCTCGGCTCCGCGATGGCGAGCATCGGCCTGACCATCCCGGCGATCGCGCTCGCCTCGATCTGGCTGGACGGGCCGCTGCTGCTCGGCCTCGGTGGCACCCAGTTGACCCTGCTGGCGCTGACCGTCGTCACCGGGGTGCTGACCGTGGTCCCGGGCCGGGCCACCGTGCTCCAGGGCGGGGTGCACCTGGTGCTGCTCGCGGCGTTCGTCTTCCTCGCCGCCAGCCCCTGACCCGGCGGTGACGCCGCAGCGGCCGGGCGGTACCGCCCGGCCTGCGGTCAGTCGTCGTGCCGTTCGGTGCGGGCCACCTCGCTGAACGCCGCCTCCAGACAACCCGCGAACGGGATCCCGGTCACCTCGAGCAGGTCGGTCACCAGCAGCGGGGCGTGCCGGGCGATGGTCACCGGGTCGGGCGAGGCGTCGCCGTCACCCGGATCGTAGATCCCGAGCGCGCCGGCCAGCAGCACCAGCACGACGTGCGGATCGACGTCGGACTGCCAGGTCTCGGCCGACCGGATGCAGTGCTCCAGCACCCGCCGGACGTCGCTGCCGTCGAGCCCGTCGGGGTGCGCCTGTTCGAGCAGGAGCCGGACCATCCCGCCGAGGACCAGCCCGGCGCGGTCGGCACCGGCGAGCCGGAGCACCGCCCGGTCGTACGTCGCGCCGTCGTGGGCCTGTGCGGCCTCCACCGCTTCGGTGGCGGCCACCGCGATCTCGCGGGCCGGAGTGGGTAGGTGTCGCCAGGTCACCGTCACCCGCCCAGCATGGCAGAAACGACCGATACGCACCCGCCCGCAGGCCCGGGGCAGGGTCGGCGCGGAGACCCGGGGCAGGGTCGCCGGACGGTGGAGACGGGTCGACCGCCCCGGGAACCGGCCCGCGACCCCCGGTGCGAGGAGTCGCCGGCCGTCTTCCCGGGACGGTCGGACGACAACCGGAGTACGCCCCTCAACGCTCCGGCCATCGTGGGTACCGCGCGGGCCGTCACCGGCCCGGGTGGTCAGCAGTACGTGTAGCTGCCCTTGCTCCCCCAACCGCAGGAGTCGATCCTGGTGCCGGCGGAGTTGCGCAGGTAGGCGGTGTCCCCGGTGTTGTTCCAGACGTAGTTCCCGGAACCCCAGTACCGGTGCGCAGCGCTGTTGGTGCCCTTACCGGTGTGGACGTAAACGCTGGCGCCCTTGGCGAGCCGGACGTCGCCGGAGAACGTGTAGACGTGGTTGGACTTGTCGCGCAGCGTCCAGGACTTCAGGTTGAGCGTCGAGCTGCGCCGGTTGGTCAGCTTGACGTACTCGGCGTTCAGGCTGGTGTTGGAGCGGTTGTCGGTGCCCGGCGAGTTGTAGTAGACCTTCGTGATCTCCACGGCGGGCGTGGCGGCCTGGGCCGGGGCGGCGACGGTGAGCGAGCAGCCGATGGCGACGGCGAGCGCTGCGGTGAATCCGACGAGCCTGTTGTTCTTCACACGTACCCCCACAGGTTCACGGGCCGGCGTCGGAGGACGCCGACCACGGAAAGTGGGCCGAGGCTATCGGTGCCGACCGTCAACTGTGGACTCGAAAGGCGTCGCGCCGGCAAACCGGTCCGCCAGTCCCGGCAGTGGGACCTTAATGGCGATCATGGTCGACGCGATCGTCCGGCGACGGCGGCCCTTCCACCGACCCGCACTCCCCCGCCGGGTGGAGCAGGGTGGCCAGCCGGGTCCGGGTCCAGTGGCCGGCGATCCCCGGCCGGTCGGCCAGGTAGTCGACCGTTGCGGTCGGCGACCAGCCGTGGGCCTCCCGCAACCCGTCGGCGATCATCCGCAGGTAGACCGGGGCGGGTGGGGTCCACGCCACGTCGGCCGCCCGCCACGGGGCGGTGAAGGTGAGCATCGGGAGCCCGTCGCGGGTGCCGACCCGCAGCAGGGTCTCGTAGCGTCCCGGCCCGAGGGCGGCCCGGCCGTCGGTCACCGCCTCGTCGAGCGCGGGCAGGTCGTCGCCGGGTGGGCGGTACATCTCCTGCGCGGCGAGGTCGGCGAACTGTGCCCGGCTGAGCAGGTAGCCCCGGGCCGCCGCGACGCCGGGCAGCGCCGGGTCGTAGAAGGCCATCCCGCCGGTCCAGGCCCGGGACTCCCCGGCGAAGTAGACGCCGCCGGGGATCCGTACCGGCAGGGTCCGGCGGGGTGGTCGCCGGTCCCGACAGCCGGGGTACGCCCGCAGCCCGCCGGGCGGGCGGCCACCGGCGAGGTAGTAGCCGAGCCGGGCGGCGTGCAGGTTCGAGCCGTAGGCGACGTACCACAGCAGTTCCACCCCGGCTCCTCCCCGCCCGCCCGGCATCCCACGCTATCGACCGCCGGGACCGCCCGTCCCCGGCGGAACGGGTCGCGGGCAGCCATAAATGATCTTGGCATGGCGGCCCGTGCCCTGCTGAGTACGCTTGATCGCAGCTCCCGGCACCCGCCGGGTCCTGTTGACCTGGGAAGAACGTGGATCACGAGCGAGTCGTCCGGGACGTCACGGTCCGCCTGCCGATGGCGTCGACCCCGGCCGAGGCCTGCCGGTGGACGGTGACCGCGCTCGCCCGGTACGTCCCCGCCACGGTCGCCGTCCTGCTCCAGGTCCACGACCGGCTCCGCTGTGTCGCCGCGACCGGTGCCTGGCAGGTCTTCTCCGCCGTCCCGCCCAAGTCGGGCATCGTCGGCCGGGTGTACGCCTCCGGCGCGGGTGCCACCGTCGCCGACGTCAGCGCCGACCCCGACTACCTGCCGCTACGCCCGGACGTCACCGCCGAGGTCTGCGTGCCGGTACGCGACCCGGCGGGCCGACCGGTCGGCGTGCTCGACCTCCAGTGGAGCGGAGCGGTGGATCTCGCCCCGTGGCGGGAGACCGCCGAGCGGGTCGCCGAACGACTCGGCGCGCGGATCGCCGCGCTGGGCGGACCACCGGCCGAGAGCCGCAGCGAGAAACTGCTCCGGCACGCCACCGCGATGACCTCCGCCCCCACCGACTGGGACCTGATGACCGCCGCGCTCGCCGCCGCCCGGGAGGTCTCCACCCTCTCCGCCGCCGTGCTGGTGCTCGCCGGCCGACGCGGTCCCCGGCTCGGCGCACCCACCGGCACCCCCGGGGAGCTGGAGTCGCGGGTGCGGGCCGCCCTGGCCGACGCACCGGTCGGGCAGCTCGGTCGGCTCGTCGCGCGGGCACACCGGTACGGCGCGGCGTACACGCTGGGCGAGGCGGGGTGCCCGCCCACCGAGGAGCATCTCGCCCTGACCCGCGCCGGGGTACGCACCCTGGTGTCGGTGCCGGTCGGCCCACCGGACGGCGGCGGCGTGCTGCTGGTCGCCGACGACCGGCTGCTGCGTCCCGACCCGACCACGGTCAACCTGATGGAGCTGCTCGCCGGCCAGGCGTGGGCCGCGTTGGAGCGGCTGCGCACCCTGGCCCAGCTCCGGGAACAGGCCAGCCTCGATCCGCTCACCGGGCTACGGCACACCGGCACGTTCGGGCGACGGATCGCGGCGGCCAGCCCCGGCAGCACCGCGCTGCTCGCCATCGACGTGGACGGCTTCAAGACGGTCAACGACACCTACGGCCACCAGGCCGGGGACCGGCTGCTGGTGGGGCTGGCCCGCGCCCTGGAGGCGGCCCTGCGGCACGGCGACGAGCTGTACCGCACCGGGGGCGACGAGTTCGTCGCGGTGATCGACGTGGGCCACCCCGACGAGGCGGTCCGGATCGCCGGACGGCTCGTCGAGGCCGCCCGCCGCACCGGCCGTACGATCAGCGTGGGGGTGGCCCTTCCCCACCCGGGCGAGCCGGCGGACCGCACCCTGCACCGCGCCGACCAGGCCCTCTATGCCGCCAAGAGCCGGGGGCGGGACACCGTGCACCTCTCCACCCCCTGAGGCGGGGCGGGTGCGCGGTGCCGTGGCGCGGACGGGCCGGTCCCGGTGACGGCAGGGCACCGGCGGGCGACAGGCATGTCCCGGTGACCGCGAGGGACCGGCGGGCCGGTCAGCGGGAGCGGTCCCGGACGACGAGTTCGGCGATCTGGGCGGTGTTGAGGGCGGCGCCCTTGCGGAGATTGTCGCCGGTGACGAAGAGGTCGAGGGCGCGCGGGTCGTCGACGGCCCGGCGGATCCGGCCGACCCAGGAGGGGTCGGTGCCGACCGCGTCGATCGGCATCGGGAACTCGCCGGCCGCCGGGTCGTCGACCAGGATCACCCCGGGGGCGTTACGCAGCGCCTCCCGGGCGCTCTCCGCGTCCACCTCGACGCCGAAGACCGCGTGCACCGCGACCGAGTGGCCGGTGACCACCGGCACCCGTACGCAGGTGGCGGAGACCTTCAGGTCGGGCAGGCCGAGGATCTTGCGGGACTCGTTGCGGATCTTCATCTCCTCGGAGGACCATCCCTGGTCGACCAGCGAGCCCGCCCACGGCACCACGTTCAACGCCAGCGGCGCCGGGAAGGGCCCCAGCTCGTCGCCGACCGCCTGCCGGACGTCGCCGGGTCGGGAGCCGAGCACCCGGTCCCCGGCGACCTTGCCGAGCTGCCGCTGCAACGCGTCCACCCCGGCCTGTCCCGCCCCCGACACCGCCTGGTACGACGCGAGCACCAGCTCGCGCAGGCCGTACTCACGGTGCAGCGGGGCGATCGCCACGATCATGGTCAGCGTGGTGCAGTTGGCGTTGGCGAGGATCCCCCTGGGCCGGTGGTGCACCTGCTCCGGGTTGATCTCGGGCACCACCAGGGGGACGTCCCGGTCCATCCGGAAGGCGCCGGAGTTGTCCACCACCACCGCGCCCCGGTCGGCCGCGACCGGTGCCCAGCGCGCCGACACCTCGTCGGGCACGTCGAAGACCGCCACGTCGACACCGTCGAACGCCTCCGGGGTGAGCGCGCCGACGGTCAGCTCCTCCCCCCGGCAGCGCATGGTGCGCCCGACCGAGCGGGCCGAGGCGATCAGCCGGATCTCCCCCCAGACGTTGCGCCGGGAGGAGAGCAGGTCACACAGCACGGTGCCGACAGCCCCGGTCGCCCCGACCACGGCCAGGGTGGGCAGCGACGCCACCGGGGCTACCGCCCTGTCCCCGCGTACACCACGGCCTCGGAGTCGCCGCCCAGCTCGAACTGGTCGTGGATGGCCCGGACCGCCCGGTCGAGATCGGTGTCCCGGCAGACGACGGAGACCCGGATCTCCGACGTGGAGATCATCTCGATGTTCACCCCGGCCGCGCCGAGCGCGGCGAAGAAGCCGGCCGCGACGCCCGGGTGCGAGCGCATGCCCGCGCCGATCAACGACACCTTGCCGACGTGGTCGTCGTAGAGCAGGCCCTTGAACTTGACCGGCTCCTGGATCTTGCTGAGCGCGGCCATGGCGGTCGGTCCGTCGGCCTTGGGCAGGGTGAACGAGATGTCGGTGCGGCCGGTCCCCTCGGTGGAGACGTTCTGCACGATCATGTCGATGTTGATCTCGGCACCGGCCACGGTGTCGAAGATGCTGGCGGCGGCCCCCGGCTCGTCGGGCACCCCCACGATCGTGATCTTCGCCTCGCTGCGGTCGTGGGCAACCCCGGTGATCAGTGCCTGTTCCACGGGAAGGTCCTCCATCGATCCGGTGACCATGGTGCCGGTGTTGGTCGAGTATGACGAACGGACGTGGATCGGCAGCCCCGCGCGCCGCGCGTACTCGACGCTGCGCAGGTGCAGCACCTTCGCGCCGCAGGCGGCCAGCTCCAGCATTTCCTCGTACGTGATGTGCTTGATGTGCCGGGCGTTGGGCACGATCCGCGGGTCGGCGGTGAAGATGCCGTCCACGTCGGTGTAGATCTCGCAGACGTCGGCGTGCAGCGCGGCGGCGAGCGCCACGGCGGTGGTGTCCGAGCCGCCCCGACCCAGCGTGGTGACGTCCTTGGTGTCCTGCGAGACGCCCTGGAAGCCGGCCACGATCACCACCGCGCCCTCGTCGAGCGCGCCCTTGAGCCGCCCGGGGGTGACGTCGATGATCCGCGCCCGGCCGTGCGCCGAGGTGGTGATCACGCCGGCCTGCGAACCGGTGAACGAGCGGGCCTCGTACCCCAGGTTGTGGATCGCCATGGCCAGCAGCGCCATCGAGATCCGCTCCCCGGCGGTGAGCAGCATGTCCAGCTCACGGCCCGGCGGCAGCGGGCTGACCTGGTTGGCCAGGTCGAGCAGCTCGTCGGTGGTGTCGCCCATCGCGGAGACCACCACCACGACGTCGTCGCCGGCCTTGCGGGCGGCGACGATCCGCTCGGCGACCCGCTTGATCCGCTCGGCGTTGGCGACGGAGGACCCGCCGTACTTCTGCACCACGAGTGCCACGACGGCGCACTCCCTCCCAGCGACGACCCTGAGCGTGCCGACGCCGCCGGCTGAAGTCCGGCGGCGCGTGTCAGACCACCCCAGGGTATCGGGCGGTACGTGAGTGCGGGTCAGGTGATCCCACCATCCGGCGCAGGTAGCCGATCTGGAGGGCGTCGCCGGGGGGCCGGCACCGGTCCGCCGGCCCGCCCCGGACCGGTCGCGCGCGGGGCGGTGACGCCCGGCCGCCCGGCGCAGAATGACCCGGTGCATGACCGCCCGCGCCGTATCCTCCGCCGGCCGACCGACGTCCCGACCCCGTTCCGGCCGGTGCCGCCGGTGTCACCGGTGCTGCTGACACTGCCGGTGCTGCTGACACTGCCGGTGCTGCTGGCGTTGCTGACCGGCTGTGCCGCCGACGGCCCGGGCGCACCGCCGACCGGGCCGGTCTCCGATCCGGTCCCCGCCCCGGGGGACACCGCCCGGGACGAGCTGGCCGCGCTGGCCGCCGCCGCCCGGGACCGGCACCTGACCGCCCGGTACACCCTGTCCGGCACCGGCGGACCGACCCGCGACATCACGGTGACCAGCGCGAACGACGGCAGTTGGCGGGTGGACGTGCCCGGGGGTGCGCTCGGCGGGACGGCCGACGTCGCGCTCGCCGCCACCCCGGCCGGGCTGTTCCAGTGCGCGCTGCCCTCGGCCGGTCGTCCCGCTCCGGCGACCTGCGCACGGTTGGGTGACCGCGACGACACGGTGCCGCGCCAGCTGGATCCCCGGGTGCAGCACCCGTTCACCGACTGGCTGACGGTGCTCACCGACCGGCGTACCGCCCTGTCGGTCTCGGCCGCGACCGCGCCGGCCGGGGTGGCCGGACGGTGCTACGCGGTGGACACCACGGCCGCCTCGCTGACCCCTCCGTTGGACGTCGGGATCTACTGCTTCGCGCCGGACGGCACCCTCACCTACGTGCGGGCCGCGCTGGGCACGTTGACCCTGGCCGGACCGCCCGGCCCGGCACCGGACACGGTGCCGCTGGCGGGGCCGGTGGTGGCCGGCGAGCCGCTGGGCCAGCAGCCGGCGGGGACCTCACCGAGCCCGGTGACGACCTGACCCGACTGACCGTTACGGGTGGTCTTGGCCACATTCACCCAGGGGTTTTAATCGGTCAAATCACCCATGGGTGATTCTTCACCCATGGCTGACCTGACCGCGCTGCTCGCCTTCCGCTGGAGCCCCCGGGCGTTCCACCCGACCGCCGAACTGACCGACGACGAGGCCGCGTCCCTGCTGGAGGCGGCCCGCTGGGCACCGTCGGCCGGCAACCTCCAGCCGTGGCGGTTCGCCCTGGGGCACCGCGACGACGAGACGTGGAAACGGATCCTGGTCAGCCTCCCCGCGGCCGACCAGCGCTGGGCCAGACACGCCGCCGCGCTGGTGCTGGGCGCGTACACCGGGGACGACCCGGAGCGGTGCGGGTACGACCTCGGCCAGGCGGTCGCCCACCTGAGCGTCCAGGCCACCGCGCTCGGTCTGTACGTGCGCCAGATCCGCGACGTCGACCGGGCCGCGCTCGCCGTCGACCTCGACCTGCCGCCGGGGATCCGCCCACTGGTGGTGACCGCGGTGGGCCGGCTCGGCGACCCGGCCACCCTGCCCGAGGAGCTGCTCCGGCGGGAGACCGCCCTGCGCCACCGGCACCCGCGCCAGGCCCTACTGCTGTCCTGACCAGGACGGGCGACCACTGGGTGCGATTCCCATCTCAGAGTCCGGACCCATCTTCCCACCCCCCGTCTCATCACGTAGGGTCACTCTGTCATGTGGCGGGCGTACCTTCTCCTTGGTCGCCGCGACGGGGCCTGACCGGCCGGCACCCCGTCGCGGAGTCGAACCGCGCCGTCCAGCAGATCCGAACCACTTCTCGGCAGCCGTCCGGGCACCGTCGCCCGGCACCGCCGACACCTTCGCATGCTGACGCCACCTGACCCACGGGAGCACTCCGTCATGGCTCAACCTTTCACCGACGTCGAGACCGACCCGATCGCCCGGCAACGTCCCAGCCGGATGCCGTACCAGCGCTACCAGCCGTACCACCAGCAGTTCCGGATCGACCTGCCGGACCGCACCTGGCCGACCCGGCACGTCGAGGCCACCCCCCGCTGGTGCGCGGTCGACCTGCGCGACGGCAACCAGGCGCTGATCGACCCGATGTCGCCGGAACGCAAGCGCCGGATGTTCCAGCTGCTGGTGCAGATGGGCTACAAGGAGATCGAGGTCGGCTTCCCGTCGGCCAGCCAGACCGACTTCGACTTCGTCCGGCAGCTCATCGAGCAGGACCTGATCCCCGAAGACGTCACCATCCAGGTGCTCACCCAGTGCCGGGAGCACCTGATCGAGCGGACCTTCGAGTCGCTGCGCGGGGCCCGCCGGGCCATCGTGCACTTCTACAACTCCACCTCCACCCTCCAGCGCCGGGTGGTCTTCGGGCTGGACCGCGACGGCATCACCGACATCGCCACCCAGGGCGCCCGGCTGTGCCGCAAGTACGCCGAGATCCACACCCCGGACACCGACATCTACTACGAGTACTCGCCCGAGTCGTACACCGGCACGGAGCTGGAGTACGCGGTGGAGGTGTGCGGCAAGGTCATCGAGGTGATCGACCCGACGCCGGACCGGAAGCTGATCATCAACCTGCCGGCGACCGTCGAGATGGCCACCCCCAACGTGTACGCCGACTCGATCGAGTGGATGCACCGGCACCTGCCCCGCCGGGACAGCCTGGTACTGAGCCTGCACCCGCACAACGACCGGGGCACCGGGGTGGCCGCCGCCGAGCTGGGCCTGCTGGCCGGCGCGGACCGGATCGAGGGCTGCCTGTTCGGCAACGGCGAGCGCACCGGCAACGTCGACCTGGTCACCCTGGGCCTGAACCTGTTCTCCCAGGGCATCGACCCCATGATCGACTTCTCCAACATCGACGAGATCAAGCGGGCCGTCGAGTACTGCAACCAGCTGCCGGTGCACGAACGCCACCCGTACGCCGGGGATCTGGTCTACACCGCCTTCTCCGGCTCCCACCAGGACGCCATCAAGAAGGGCTTCGACGCGCTGGCCAGGGACGCCGAGGCGGCCGGGGTGCCGATCGACGACTTCACCTGGGGGGTGCCCTACCTGCCGGTCGACCCCAAGGACCTGGGCCGCACCTACGAGGCGGTCATCCGGGTCAACTCGCAGTCCGGCAAGGGCGGCGTGGCGTACATCATGAAGTCCGAGCACCAGCTCGACCTGCCCCGCCGGCTCCAGATCGAGTTCTCCGGCGTCGTCCAGCAGGTCACCGACCACGACGGCGGCGAGGTCGAGCCGGGCACCATGTGGCAGATCTTCGCCCGCAACTACCTGCTCGACCACCAGGTCGACCCGGTCCTCACGCTGGCCGGCTACACGATCTCCACGATCGACGGCAAGGTCGAGATCGAGGCCCAGGTGACCGTGGACGGCACGGCGCGCACCCTCACCGCCGTCGGCAACGGCCCCATCGACGCGTACGTCAACGCACTCCAGTCGGTGGGCGTGGCGGTACGCGTGCTCGACTACCACGAGCACGCGCTCTCCTCCGGCGGCGACGCCCGGGCCGCCGCCTACGTGGAGTGCGACATCAACGGCCGGACGGTCTGGGGCGTCGGCACCGACCCCAACATCGTCACCGCCTCGATCAAGGCCGTGACCAGCGCCACCAACCGCGCCCGGCACTGATTCCGGAGCCCCCTGCGGGGCGGCGATCCCGCAGGGGGCCGGCAGTGGCCGGCCCGGCTAGGCGGCAGACCCGCTAGGCGGCAGGCCCGCTAGGCAGGAGGCCCGGCTAGGCGGCAGGCTCGGCACGGGGCGGACGGTGGACCAGCAGCGCCGCCAGCAGCGCGCCGCCGAGCAGCAGGCCGGCGCACCAGGCCATCGCGCCCCGGAACGCCCCGGTGAGGGCGGCGGCCTGCTCGTAGCCGGTACCGGAGAGACCGACCAGCAGCGGCAACGCGGCCACCGCGAGCAGCCCCCCGGTACGCGACGCGGCGTTGTTGAAGCCGCTGGCCACCCCGGCGAACCGGTCCGCCACGGCGGCCAGCACCGACGCGGTCAGCGGCGCCACCACCAGGGTCAGCCCGACCCCGAACAGCAGCACCCCGGGCAGCACGTCCCACCAGTACGACGCCCCCGGCCCGACCCGGCGCAACAGCAGCAGGCCGCCGGCGGCGACGACCGGGCCGACGGTCAGCAGCAGCCGGGGGCCGGTCCGCGCCGACAGCGCCCCGGCCCGCGCCGAGCCGAGCAGCAGCAGCACCGTCATCGGCACGGTGGCCAACCCGGTCCGCAGCGCCGACCAGCCGACGACGTTCTGCAGGTAGACGGAGAGGAAGAAGGTGAACCCGCTCAGCGCGGCGTAGACCAGCACGGTGAAGACGTTCAGCACCGAGAAGAGCCGGCTGCCGAAGATCGTGGTGGGCAGCATCGCCCCCTCGCCCCGACGCCGTTCCAGCAGCACGAAGGAGACCGCCGCGAGGACACCGGCACCGGCGGCGAGCAGCACCGGCCAGGAGCCGGCCCCGCGTACCGGGGCGTCGATCAGGGCGTAGGTGAGCCCACCCAGCGCCGCCGCGCCGAGCAGCGCACCGGCGATGTCGAACCGCCGACCGGCGCTGCGCGAGACGTTCTCGTCCCGGCTCTCCGGCACCCAGCGCACCGCCGCCAGCAGCACGCCGACCGCGAGCGGCAGGTTGATGAAGAAGATCCACCGCCAGGAGAGCGCGTCGATCAGCCAGCCGCCGACGAACGGGCCGAGCGCGGTGGACACGCCGGACAGCCCGGACCAGGTGCCGATCGCCCGGCCCCGGTCGTCGGGGTGGAAGCTCGCCTGGAGCACCGCGAGTGAGCCCGGGGTGAGCAGCGCGCCACCCGCGCCCTGGAGGAACCGCGCGGCGATCAGCTGGTTGGTGTCCTGGGCCAGCCCGCAGAGCACCGAGGCGACCGCGAACCAGACCACCCCGATCAGGAAGATCCGCCGCCGGCCGAACCGGTCCCCCAGCGACCCGCCGAGCAGGACGAAGGCCGCCAGCATCAGGGCGTACCCGTTGACCGTCCACTGGAGACCGGCCACGGTGGCGTCGAGTTCGGCACCCAGCCGGGGAAGCGCCACGTTGACCACGGTGCTGTCCAGGAACACCATGCCCGAGGCGAGGATGGCGGCGAGCAGTGTCCCCCGCCCGGCCGGGGTACGGATGCGCAGTGCGTGAGCCGGTGCGGTCATGGGTACCAATCTGCCCGGACCGGGCCGGAGACGCCACGAAACGCGGAAACCGTGCTTGGGTACTGTGCGGGATCGCCGGAAGCCCGCAAGCTGGAGAGGTGTCGTCTGTGCGTACCAGATCAGGAGGCCGCGCGGCGGTGGCGGCGGCCCTTGCCGCGCTGCTCGCCCTCGGCGTGGGTGGTTGTGACGTCTCGGTCGAGGAGCCGGAGGCGCCTCCCGCCAACTCCGGCAACGTCGGCGAGCAACTCGCCGAGTTGACCGTCGCCGAGGCCGGCTCGATGAAGGGCTACAGCCGGAACCGCTTCCCGCACTGGCGGGACACCGGCAAGAACTGCGACGTCCGGGACAGCGTGCTCCAGCGGGACGGCAAGGACATCCGTCTCTCCGGCTGCAACGTGGTCGGTGGGCGGTGGGAGAGCGTCTACGACGGGCGGACCTTCACCGACCCTTCCGACGTGGACATCGACCACATGGTGCCGCTGGCCAACGCGTGGCGCTCCGGCGCCGACGAGTGGGACGACGCCAAGCGGGGCGACTTCGCCAACGACCTGACCCGGCCGCAGCTCTTCGCGGTCTCCGCCAGCTCCAACCGGTCCAAGGGTGACCAGGACCCGGCGCAGTGGAAACCGCCGAACCGCGCCTACTGGTGCACCTACGCGGAACACTGGGTAGAGGTGAAACACCACTGGCGGTTGACGGTGACCAGCGCCGAGAAGGCCGCCATCAGCGACATGTTGGGGGGGTGCACATGGGCGAGCAAGCGGTGACACCGACCGGTCCGGGCGGCGACGCCGGACCGGACCCGACCGGACCGGCCGCCGAACCCGGGGGCGGTTCCGGGGCGGACGGGGGTGGGGTCGACCGGGCCGCACCGGCGACCGGGGCGACCACCGCCGGGATGACCGCCGACGGCAGACCCGCCGCGTCGGCCGGAGTGCCCGGCGCGGGGATGACCGCCGACGCCGGCGGCACCGGCACGCCCCGGGAGTTGACCGCCGACCTGGTCCCCGGCCCCGGCGGGGTGATGACCGACGAGGTGGGCGTGGTCACCGGCGAGCTGACCCTGCTCACCCGGTACGCCGACGGCCAGGTCACCCTCACCGTGCAGTACAAGGACGCCGACGAGTGGTACGCGGTGACCGGCGGGACCGCCAAGCTGGCCGACCCGGCCGACCTGGACGCGGTGCACACCGTCGCGGTCGCCCTGCTGCACCGCCCCGAGGGCTGACCGCCCCGGCCCGTTCGTCGAGACAGGCCCCCTCCCGCAGTCCTCGGGAGGGGGCCTGTCGTCGGCCGGTCAGGGGGTGGGGATCAGTTCACCGGGATCACCCGGCGCCCCGCCGTCGTCCGGTCGGACGAGTTCCGGTTCCACCTCGTGCGGGCGGAGCCGGCCGGCGGCGATGTCCTCGGCGAAGTGGCAGGCCACCCGGTGCCCACCGACCACCTCGCGCAGCGCCGGCCGCTCGTCGGCGCAGCGGGTCGGCTGCGCCCACGGGCACCGGGTGTGGAACCGGCAACCGGGCGGCGGGTTGGTCGGCGACGGCAGGTCACCGGCGAGCAGGATCCGCTCCCGCCGGTCCTCCACCAGCGGGTCCGGCACCGGCACCGCCGACATCAACGCCTTCGTGTACGGGTGCATCGGCTCCCGGTAGAGGTCGTCGCTGGACGCCTCCTCCACCAGCCCGCCTAGGTACATCACCCCGACCGTGTCGGCGATGTGCCGGACCACCGCCAGGTCGTGCGCGATGATCAGGTACGTCAACCCGCGCTCGTTCTGGAGGTCCTCCAGCAGGTTGAGCACCTGGGCCTGGATCGACACGTCCAGGGCCGAGACGGGTTCGTCGGCGACGATCAGATCCGGGTCGAGCACCAGCGCGCGGGCGATGCCGATCCGCTGCCGCTGCCCGCCGGAGAACTCGTGCGGATACTTGCTCAACGCCGACGCGGGCAGGCCGACCGCCTTCAGGGTGTCCCGCAGCCGCTGGCTGGTCGCCTCCCGGTCGCCAGCCAGGCCGTGCGCCTTGAGCCCCTCCACCAGCAGCGACTCCACCGACTGACGGGGATCCAGGCTGGACAGCGGGTCCTGGAAGATCATCTGCATCCGGCGGCGGGTCCGGCGCATCGACTCGCCCTTGAGCGCACGGACGTCGGTGCCGTCGAAGACGATCTCGCCGTCGGTCGGTTCGACCAGCCGGAGCAGACCCCGGCCGAGCGTCGACTTGCCGCACCCCGACTCGCCGACCAGCCCGTACGTCTCACCCGCGTTGATCGACAACGACACGCCGTCGACCGCGTAGACGTATCCGACGGTACGGTCGAAGAGCAGGCCGCTCTTGATCGGGAAGTGCACCTTGACGTCGCGCAACTCGATCAGGGGGCGCTCCGCTCCGGCCCGCCCGCCACCGGCGTCGTCCCGCGCTCCGGTCGTCGCGGTCGCGGTCGCCGCCGGCTCGGGTGCGGCGGGTGCGGCTGCCGTCGGCTCGGGTGCGGCGGGTGCCGCTGCGGTCGGCTCGGCCACGGCCGGCGCGGTCGCCGTCGGCTCGGGTGCGGCGGGTGCGGCTGCCGTCGGCTCGGGTGCGGCGTGCGCCGCTGCCGTCGGCTCGGCCACGGCGTCGTCCTCAGGTCCGGTCCGCTCGGTCACAGCGCCGCCACCTCCTCCGAAACGGGGTTGTTGCATCGCAGGTCGCCGCCGGTGGCGGTGGGCTCCAACGGTGGCGGGACGTCCAGGCAGGCGTCCACCACGTTGTCGCAGCGGGGCGCGAAGGCGCAGCCCTCGACCCACGGGATGTTGTCGGCCACCGAGCCACGGATCGCGTGCAGCCGCTCGCCCCGCACCGAGTCGAGTCGGGGCACCGAGCTGAGCAACCCGTGCGTGTACGGGTGCCGGGGGCGGGCGAACAGGTCGTGCCGGGCGGCCCGCTCCACCACCTTGCCGCCGTAGAGCACGTTGACCGTGTCACAGAGGCCCGCCACCACCCCGAGATCGTGGGTGATCATGATGAGCGCGGTGCCGGTCTCGTCCACCAGTTGCTTGAGCAGGGTGAGGATCTGCGCCTGGATGGTGACGTCCAGCGCGGTGGTCGGCTCGTCGGCGATGAGCAGCCGGGGCTTGCAGGCCAGCGCGATGGCGATCAGGGCGCGCTGCCGCATGCCGCCGGAGATCTGGTGCGGGAACTCCGACAGCCGGCGGTCCGGGTCCGGGATGCCAACCGCGTCGAGCAGTTCCCGGGCCTCCCGCAGCGCCTTGCGCCGGTCCATCCCCCGGTGCCGTTCCAGCACCTCGGCGACCTGCACCCCGATCGGGATGACCGGGTTCAGCGAGGAGAGCGGATCCTGGAAGATCATGCCGATGTCCCGGCCCCGCCGGTCCCGCAGGTCGTCGGGGCGGAGCCGGAGCAGGTCGGTGCCCTCGAAGAGCACCTCGCCGGTGACCCGGTTGCCCCGCTTGGGGAGCAGCCCCATGATCGCCAGGCTGGTCACGCTCTTGCCGCAGCCGGACTCACCGACCAGGCCCACGGTCTGCCCCGGCTCCACCGTGAAACTGACCTGGTCGACCGCCGTGAACGGCCGTTCGCCCCGCCGCTGGAACACCACGCTCAGGTCGCGTACGTCGAGCAGGCTCATCGGGTCACTTCCTCACTGTGCTGGTGGTTCGCTCCCGACCGCGGTCGCCGGCCCGCCGGGTTCGCTCCCGACCGCAGTCGCAGGCCCGCCGGGTTCGCTCCCGACCGCGGTCGCCGGCCCGCCGGGTTCGCGCCCGGCCCGTGGCGACCGGTCACCCCGGCCCGCACCGCCGTCACCGCCGGTTCTTCGGGTCGATCGCCTCGCGCATCGCCTCACCGAGCAGGGTGAAGCCGAGCGCGACCACGATGATCGCCAGCGCCGGGTAGTAGGCCAGCTCGGGGCGGACCTCGAAGTAGCGCTGGCCGTCCACGCCGAGCATCAGGCCCCACTCGGCCCGGTTGATGTCCGGGTCGCCGAGGCCGAGGAAGGACAGCGCCGCCGCGTCCAGGATCGCCACCGCGAAGGTCAGGGTGGCCTGCACGATCACCGCGGTCAACGAGTTGGGCAGCATGTGCCGCAGCACGATGTTGCGTTCCTTGACGCCCAGCGCCCGCGCGGCGAGGACGTGGTCGCTCTCCCGCTGGGCCAGCATCGAGCCACGCAGCAGCCGGGCGAAGATCGGCACGCTGACGATCGCCACCGCGAAGATCACCGTCCACTGGCTCGACCGGCTGGCCATCGCGACCAGGGTGATCGCCAGCAGCAGGCTGGGCAGCGCCAGCATCACGTCGGTGAGGCGCATCAGCACCACGTCGACCCAGCCGCCGAAGGCGCCGGCGACCGCGCCGAGCAGCACCCCCAGGGTCAGGCCGATCAGGGTGGCGAGCACACCCACGAAGAGGGTCTGCCGGCTGCCGTGGATCATCCGGGAGAGGAAGTCCCGGCCGAGCGGGTCCGAGCCGAAGGGGTGACCGGCGGTGGCGCCGGGGATGCTGTCCACCGTCAGGTCCCGGGTCAGCTCGTCGAAACGCTGCACCGGGTCGTGCGGGGCGATCAGCGGGGCGAAGAGCGCCACCAGCACGAACAGCCCCACGATGACGAAGCCGATGATGGCCACCGGGTTCCGGCGCAACCGGCGCAGCGCGTCCCGGTAGAGACTGACCCCGCCCTGGTCCGCGGTGGCCCGCGCCAGCTCGTCCAGCCGGGCCCGCTTGCGGTCGCCGAGCCGGCCGATGCTGCGCTCGCCCCGGCTGCCACCGGGCTGGCCGGTGGGGCTGCCGGCCGGGTGGTCGGCCGGGTGGTCGGTGGGGGTGTCGCCGGTACGGGGCTTGCCCACGCCGGGGCGGGTGGTCGGATCGCTCATCGGACACGCACCCTCGGGTCGATGAAGGCGTAGGAGAGGTCGACCAGCAGGTTGACCAGCACGAAGACCAGCGCGGCGAGCAGGATGATCGCCTGGAGCACCGGATAGTCCCGGCCGCCGCTGATCGAGTCGGTGATCAGGGTGCCGAGGCCGCCCCAGTTGTAGACCTTCTCGGTGAGCACCGCGCCGGAGAGCAGCGCGCCGGTCTGGAGGCCGATGGTGGTGACCACCGGCAGCAGGGCGTTGCGCAGGATGTGCCGGCCCCGGATGGTGCGGTGCCGCAGGCCCTTCGCCTCGGCGGTCCGCACGTAGTCCTCGTTGAGCACGTCGAGCACACTGGCCCGGGTGATCCGCACGATCACCGCCAGCGGGATGGTGGCCAGCGTGATCGCCGGCAGGACCAGGTGCCAGAGCGCGTCGGCGCTGGCGTCGAACTCCCGGGTGAGCAGGCCGTCCAGGACGTAGAACCCGGTCACGCTGGTGTTGTCCATCCCGGTGCTGATCCGCCCGGACGGCGGGAACCAGTGGATGTCCTGGGTGAGTACGTCCTTGAGCAGGTAGCCCAGGAAGAAGATGGGGATCGAGATGCCGAGCAGGGTGCCGGCGATGGTCAGGTTGTCGAGGAGACGGCCCCGGTAGCGGGCGGCGAGGTAGCCCAGCGGCACGCCCAGGCCGACCGCGATGATCATGGCGGCGACGGCCAGCTCGATGGTGGCCGGGAAGGCGCGGGCGATGACGTCGGTGACCGGGTCACCGGAGCGGATCGAGTTGCCCAGGTCCCCGGTGAGGACCCGCTGCATGAACTTGCCGTACTGCACGAGGATCGGTTGGTCGTAACCGAGGGCCTTGATCAGCAAAGCCCGGCGTTCCGGGGTGGCCCGCTCGCCGAGCAGCGCCTCGACCGGCCCACCGGGCAGGTTCCGCAGCCAGACGAAGATCAGCGCGGACAGCGCTATCAGCGTCACCACCAGCTGCAGCAGGCGGCGGACTATGACTCGCAACATCTCTCACACACCAGACTCTCGATGGTCGCGGCATCGGCCCGGGTCGGCACTTGCTCCCGACCCGGGCCGATACACGCCTACGGCGTCAGCCGACTGACGTCACTTGTTGACGCTGACCGTGTTGAACCGCTCGTCGGTCAACGGGCTGGCGATCATCCCCTGCACGTCCTTGGTGACGACGATGGCCGGCGGAGCGTGCCAGACCGGCACGGCCGGCAGCCACTTGGCGGCGATGTCCCGGTTGACCTGCTCCCAGGCCGCCTTCTTGCCCGCCTCGTCGACGGTGCCGTCGGCCTTGGCGATCGCGTCGAACATCTCGGTCATGGCCTGGTCGCCGAACTCGACCTTGCCCCGGCCGAAGAAGGTCCCGACGAAGTTGCCCGGGTCGTTGTAGTCACCGGTCCACCCGAGGATGTGCAGGTCCTGCTTGCCGAACTGCTGCACGTCGTCCTTGAAACCACCGTTCCACGGACGCGGCACACCGTTGACCTTGATCCCGACGGCCTGCAGGTCGTTGGCGAGGACGGTGAAGATCTCCTGCGGGTTCGGCATGTACGGGCGGGAGACGTCCGGCGGGTAGTAGAAGTTGAGGGTCAGGCCCTCGGCGCCGGCCTCCTTGAGCAGCTGCTTGGCCTTGTCCGGGTTGTGCTCGTACTTCTGCACGTCCGGGGCGTAGCCGAGCACGGTGTCCGGCATGAACTCGTCGGCGACCTTGGTGCCACCCGGGCCCTTGGTCTGGACGAGCTGCTCGCGGTTGAGGGCGTAGGCGATCGCCTGCCGCACCCGCAGGTCCTTCAGCTTCGGGTTCTTCTGGTTGATGCCCAGGTAGAGGATGTTGAAGGCGGGGCGGTCCAGGACCTGGAAGCCCTCACCGGAGAGCGCCTTGCGGTCGGCCGGGGCCGGGAAGTCGATGCCCTGGACGGTGCCGGCCCGCAGCTCCTGCTTACGGGTGTTCTCGTCCTTGATCACCTTGATGATGACCTTGTCGACCTTGGCCTTCTCGCCCCAGTAGTCGGGGTTCCGGTTCAGGGTGATCTCGTTCTTGGCCTTGTCCCAGCCGCCGAAGGTGAACGGGCCGGTGCCGACCGGGGTGGTGGTCGCGAACGAGCTGTACTCGAAGGAGTCGCCGTTCTGCTTGACCGTGTCGGCGTCACCCTTCTTGAGGGCCTCCGGGCTGGCGATCGAGAGCGCGGTCAGCGCGAACGCGCCGGGGAACGCCCCCTTGTACTTGTTGAGGGTGACCACGGCGGTGCCGTCGTCCTTGGCCTCGCACTTGTTGTAGAGCGCCTCGCCGGCACCCTCGGCCTCGTTCTTGGCGAACCCGCCGAAGACGTCCTGGTAGTAGATCATCTGCGACTGGGCGGCGGCGCCCTTCATGTTGTACCAGCGGTCGAAGTTGTAGCAGACCGCGGCGGCGTTGAAGGGGGTGCCGTCGTGGAACTTCACACCCTGGCGGAGCTTGAAGGTCCAGACCTTGCCCTCGGGGTCGTGCTCCCAGCTCTCGGCCAGGCCACCTACCAGATCGGCCGTGCCGGGCTTGTGCTGGACCAGCGTGTCGTACATCTGCCGGACCGGCCGGAACGACTCACCGTCGTCGTTGAAGATCGGGTCGAAGTTCTTCGGGTCACCGGCACCGGCGAAGATGAAGGTGCCGCCCGTCTTGGCCTCGCCACTGTTGTCATCGCCGCGGTCACTCTCCGCACAGCCGGCCGCGCCGACCGCCAGGGCTGCAACGGCCACGAGGCTCACGGCCGTCCTTAGCCTTCTCGCCTGCATCTCTCACCTCTGTCATCCGCCTGAACAACGCCGGTCCATGGCTCGGTCCGTGAGCGGGAGGCTATGACACGACACACCGAAGCGGAACGGCCGTTAGGCAATCGCTACCAAGCCGACACCAACCGCTTTGTCTGACACCGGCAGATCCCGCGACAAACGGGACTGTCACAGCGACGCCCCGGCGCGATGTGGTGAAATCGGCGGATAATCCGAAACCGCGTGCCGGTGCTGCTCACCCACCGTCACCCCGCCCCCTCCCCCGCTCCGCGTGGGCCACCCGGGTGCCCGACGGACCCCCGGATGTCCGGTCCGGCGGGCTGCCCACGGGGGTTTTCGCCGGCTCCGAGCGCGGAGGGGTCGGTGTCCGGTGACCGTCGGCGCCGCCGGGCCGGAATCCCGGCCGGGCCGACGGCGTTACACCCTGCGTACGACCGCAGCAGCACCCCAGCCGGCGGATCTCCAGCCCGGCAGACCCCACCCGGCCCGGCAGGTCCCGCCGCCCCCGGTGGAATGACCCGGGGCCGGCGGTCGTTACACCTGACTCGGCACGAGAGGCCGCCCCCCGGGCAGGCCCCGCCGCACCCCCGCACCCCACCCCCCGCACGAGCGCCCGACGTGGTGCCCACACCCGCCGCGCCAGTCCCCCCGGACCGGCGCACCCCGACCCTCGCCGGCCGGGAGCCAGGGTGTCGACCCCCGAAGGAGCTACCCCCCATGAACACCACCATCCTGCGCAAGACCGCCCTCGGTATCGCCGGCCTCGCCTTCACCGGCGGCATCCTCGCCGGCCCCGCCACCCACGCCCACGCCACCACCCCCACCGCCGGCACCACCGCCGTCCAGGCCGACAAGCCGGCCGTGGACAAGGACAAGCTGATCCCGCACGGGGTGCAGGGCGAGCAGTCCCGCATCGACCTCGACGACGAGCAGACCGGCAACGTCAAGGCCATCATCGCCGCCACCAAGAAGGCCGGCATGGACGAACGCGCCGCCGTCGTCTCCCTCGCCACCGCCCTCCAGGAATCCAAGCTGAAGAACCTCGGCCACCTCGGCGACCGCAACGACCACGACTCCCAGGGCCTGTTCCAACAGCGCCCCTCCTCCGGCTGGGGCACCGTCGAACAGATCACCGACCCCGAATACGCCACCACCGCGTTCCTCAAGGGCCTCAAGCAGGTCGACGGCTGGCAGGACATGCCCCTGACCAAGGCCGCCCAGACCGTCCAGGTCTCCGCCTACCCCGACCACTACGCCCAGTGGGAACAGCAGGCCGCCGACCTCGTCACCCAACACTGGAACAGCTGACCCACACCCGCACCCGCGAAAGACGTCGCTGGCCGGCACCCCACCAGGGGTGCCGGCCAGCGGCATGTCGCAGTGAACTGTGGAGAGTTGTTGCTGCCCCAGCAACAACAACTCTCCACGGACATCGGCCTGCGGAACGCAGCGACCACCTACCCGGGGACGGTGGGCAGCAGCGCCGGACCACCCCTCCGGGCGCAGGGGGTGTCAGACCGCGCGGCGGCCCTCGAAGGCCCGGCCCAGGGTGATCTCGTCGGCGTACTCCAGGTCGCCGCCGACCGGCAGGCCACTGGCCAGCCGGGTGACCGCGATCCCCATCGGCTTGACCATCAGCGCCAGGTACGTCGCGGTCGCCTCGCCCTCGGTGTTCGGGTCGGTGGCGAGGATCAGCTCCCGGATCGTGCCCGCGCTGAGCCGGCTCATCAGCTCCCGGATGCGCAGGTTGTCCGGGCCGATCCCCTCCAGCGGGTTGATCGCCCCGCCGAGCACGTGGTAGCGGCCCCGGAACTCACCGGTCCGCTCGATCGCCACCACGTCCTTGGGCTCCTCGACCACGCAGATCACCTCGTCGGTGCGGCGCGGGTCGCGGCAGATCCGGCACTGTTCCGACTCGGCGACGTTGAAGCAGGTGGTGCAGAACCTCACCAGGTCCTTGACCTTGCGCAGCGCGCCGGCCAGCCGGTTGACGTCGGCCGGGTCCGCCGAGAGGACGTGGAAGGCGATCCGCTGGGCGCTCTTCGGGCCGACGCCCGGCAGCCGCCCCAGCTCGTCGATCAGGTCCTGGATGGCACCCTCGTACATCCGCGGGTCAGAATCCGGGCAGGCCGAGGCCGCCCATGCCGCCGGCCACCGGACCCATCTTCTGGTCGGTCAGCTCCTTCGCCGCCTCGGCCGCGTTGTGCAGGGCCGCGACGACCAGGTCCTCCAGGGTCTCGACGTCCTCCGGGTCGACCGCCTTCGGGTCGATCCTGATGCTCTTGATCTCGCCGGAGCCGGACACGGTCGCGGTGACCAGACCGCCACCGGCGGTGCCGGTCAGCTCGGCCTCGGCCAACTCGGCCTGTGCCTTGGCGATCTGCTGCTGCATCTTCTGCGCCTGCTTCAGCATCTGCTGCATGTTCGGCTGTCCACCTGGGCGCACGGAGGGCTCCTTCTCGCACTCGTCTGCTCGGCCGCGCCCAGCCTAGTCGGGGGCGACCGGTGGTCCCGTCCGGGGAACGGCGCGTCAGCGCGCGTCCACCTCGTCGATCGTCTCGGCACCGAACGCCTCCCGGAGCAGCTGCACCGCCTGCTCCTCGCTGGACTGCCGGGCGGTCCGCTCGTCGATCACCTCGTCCAGCGGCTCGTCGCCCGGATCGAACCCCTCGTAGGCCGGGGCGGTCGGGGGAACCCGGCCACCGCCCCGCACCGGCCCGTCGTAGTCCGGGTCGTACGGCGGTTCACCGGCCCAGTCCGCGTCGGCCGTCTTCCGGGCCGGCTGGGCGGAGCGCGGCCCCTTGGCGGTGCCGGCGGCAGCCGCCGCCGCAGCCGCCCGGGCCGCCGCGATCGCACTGCTCTTCGGCCCGCCGGACGCACCCGGCGCGGGAGGTGGCGGGCTGGCCGGCGGTCCGGCCGGCTTCGCTACGACCGGCTTCGCTGCGGCGGCAGCCGGCTGCTCCGGTACGGCGGGAGCCGTCGGCGCGGTGGCCGTGGCCCCGCCCGGACGGGCCGCCTCCGGCCAGTCCTCCTCGTCGTCGGCCGGAGCAGCGCCCGACGGACCGTCCCCGGCTACCGGCACACCGGTCCCCCGGGGCTCGCCCGCACCCGCCCGACCGGCGGCAGGGGCCGACCCGGCACCGGCCGGACCGCCCCGGTCCGCGCCGACTCCCGCCGGACCCGCGCCGCCGACCGGACCGCCCCGGTCCACCCCGACGCCGGCCGCACCCGCGCCGCCGGCCGGACCCGCGCCGCCGGCCGGACCGGCCAGGCCACCGGAATCGGCACCCGGAACGGCCGCCGGGCGGGGCGGGGCGGACTGCCGGGCCGGGCCGCCGAGCGCGGAGCCGCCCCGCTCACCGGCCACTTCGCAGCGGATCTGCCAGCGACCGCCGAACTCCTCGTAGAGCGCATCGGCCAGGACCGAGGTGTGCGCGCCCATCATCTGCGCGAGCACCGGCGACTTGACGGTCAGCACCAGGACGTCCCCGTCCACGTCGCGGACCACCGCGTCGCGCATCAGCGCAGCGGCCGGCTTCTTGACCCGATTGACCTTGGCCACGATCTCGGGCCACACCCGGCGCACCGCGACCGCGTCGAGGGCACCGGGCGCGGCGGCACCGGGCCGAGGCGGCTCCGGGGTCGCCGGGTCGGGCATCACCGCCGAGGCCGGCACCGAACGGCGGACCGGCGCTTCGACACCCGGCTGACCGACGGCGGGACCACCGGATCCGGTCGGCCTGACGGAGGCCGGGTCGGAGCCCGTCGGGCCTGCAGAGGCCGCCCCGGAGCCCGTCGGGCCGGCGAAGGCCGGGTCGGCGCCGGTCGGGCCGGCAGCGGCCGCCCCGGAGCCCGTCGACCCGGCGGGAGGAGCGGAGGCCGGGCCGGGCGGGCCACCCCGGGCGGGAACGTCGGCAGCCGGACCGCCTACCCCAATGCCGGCGGCCGGAGCCCGACGGGTGTCCGCCGTGCCGGCAGGATCGCCGGGAGCGGGACGCGGGCCGGGCGAGGTGGGCCGGGCACCCGCCGCCGCGGCGGCGGCACGGGCGGCGGCCGCCCCGGTCAGCCCACCGGCAGCCGCCGGCGGGCCGGCGGTCACCGGGTCGGACGCGGCGGCAGCCGCCCCCGGGGCGGGGGCCGTGGGGCGTACCTCCGGGGAGGTGGTGGGGGGTGCGGAGCCGGCGGGGGCCGGCGGCAGTTCCCCGCCCCCCAGGGTGAGCCGGCGCTCCAGCCGTTCCAGGCGCTGGAGCAGGCCGCCGGTGGAGTCGTCGGCCCCGGGGAGCAGAATCCGGGCGCAGATCAGCTCCAGCAGCAGCCGGGGCGCGGTGGTGCCCCGCATGTCGACCAGGCCGTTGTGCACGATGTCGGCACAGCGGGACAGGGTGGCCGGGCCGAGCTGCTGGGCCTGGGCGGCCATCCGCTCGATCTGGTCGGCCGGGCCGTCGATCAGGCCCTTGCCGGCGGCGTCCGGCACCTGCTGGAGCACGATCAGGTCGCGGAGCCGTTCGAGTAGGTCGGCGGCGAAGCGGCGCGGATCGTGCCCGGCCTCGGCCACCCGGTCGACGGTGGCGTACGCCGCCGCGCCGTCCCCGGCGGCCAGCGCGTCGCACATCTCGTCGATCAACGCGGCATCGGTGACGCCGAGCAGCGCGGCGGCCCGGGGGTAGCTGACCCCCTCCGGGCCGGCACCGGCGATGAGCTGGTCGAGCACGGAGAGGCTGTCCCGGGCGCTGCCGCCCCCGGCACGCACCACCAGCGGGAAGACCGCCGGATCGACCTTCACCCCCTCGGCCTGGGTGAGCTGCTCCAGGTACGGCCGGAGCACCTTCGGCGGGATCAGCCGGAACGGGTAGTGGTGGGTCCGCGACTTGATCGTGCCGAGGACCTTCTCCGGCTCGGTGGTGGCGAAGATGAACTTGACGTACTCCGGCGGCTCCTCGACCAGCTTGAGCAGCGCGTTGAAGCCGGCCGACGAGACCATGTGCGCCTCGTCGATGACATAGATCTTGAAGCGGCTCTGGGCGGGCGCGAAGAAGGCCTTCTCCCGCAGCTCACGGGCATCGTCGACACCGCCGTGGCTGGCCGCGTCGATCTCGATGACGTCGATCGAGCCGGACCCGTCGATGGCCAGCGACCGGCAGGAGTCGCACTGCCCGCACGGCTCCGGGGTCGGACCCTGCTCGCAGTTGAGCGAGCGGGCCAGGATCCGGGCGCTGGAGGTCTTGCCGCAGCCCCGGGGACCGGAGAAGAGGTAGGCGTGGTTGAGCCGCCCGCTGCGCAGCGCCTGCGACAGCGGCTCGGTGACGTGCTCCTGGCCGATGATCTCGGCGAAGGTGCGCGGCCGGTACTTGCGGTAGAGCGCCAGCGTCACTCGCCCCGCCTCCTCTCGACCGAGCCATTCTGCGCCGGTCGGGCGCGGGTGACCACCCACCACCCCGGACCAGACCCGCAGGTACGGTACCGGTGGGGGGAGACGAAAAGGCCTCCCGTGCACCCGGCAGAGCTCGCTTATCCTTGCTGCCTTCCGGCCCTGGGGAGGTTCACGAGATACCGCCGCACGGGAGGTAGGCACCACCCTACCCGACCCCTGGTGGATCTTCGGGGGGTGGTGGGGTGGCCGGGCCGACGGGGACCTGTATCCTGGCTCGCGGAGGATTCGCCTAGAGGCCTAGGGCGCACGCTTGGAAAGCGTGTTGGGATAAAACCCTCACGAGTTCGAATCTCGTATCCTCCGCTCGTCTGAGCAGCACCAACGACAGGGCCGGCCCCCACAGGACCGGCCCTGAGTCGTCTCTACCGTCGCTCTCGTCTCAGTTCGTGCCGACAGAACCCACGCTTCACCCCGGCGGTCACCGACGAGAACGGGGAGTCCGCTTTCCAGTAGTGCCGGAGCGAGGGCGACCACGAACGGCCGGCTGTCGGCCATGACGCTGCGAAGCCTGAGCAGGCCGACTGTCGCGCTGCGCCCTGGCGAGGATCACCGTGAACACACCGATCAACACCGTGAGGATGCCGCCCCCCACGAGGACCATCCATACGCTCTCGACCACGAGCTGCGAAGCAGCAACGGTCCCAGCGGCCATCATGGTCATCAGGAAGAGGCCAACCACTCCCGTAACCGCTGCCGCAGGAAGGTCACGCCCCTCCCACTCGACTCCCTTCTGGTGGATCTTGAGGCGCGCACGACGCTCATCTGAGGGGTCAGGTTGCGGCTCAGTGACGGTGAAGTCGACTTCCGTCTGCGCCGACCTGCTGTTGTCTTTCCTCGGCATGCACCTGTCCTTCTGCTCAAAAGGTACACAAGGGGGCACTTGCAGGACTTACGCTCACCGTATCGGCCAGCTCGTGTACCCGTAAGAGCTGGTCTCACCTCCGCCATGCGCAGGACGCCGAACGTAACATGTAGCCCCGACCGCCCCGATCCCCACCCCCCGTCCGGTTCCGACCCCGGAAAGTGACCCGGGCCGCCGCAGGGTCGTCTGAAGTGCAGAACAGCAAGGAGCCATACATCATATGGCTATAGGGTTGCCTTCCGGTCATACGTCCGGCAAGGTAGACGGCGCCCAAGATGACCGCCGCCACAAGAACGATCATCAGGCGCAGAGACGAAGAGACCAGCAGCCTCGCAGCAGAGGCCTCGCCCCCGGGCGGCTGCGGTAACAGCCACCCGAAGGGAGAGGATCACAAGAGGGAGAGGCAATGCCATCCGCGACCGCCGTTGCTCCAGTCCAAAATGACCGGCCACAAGAACGCGAACCCAAACAGCCAGAAGGCAATCTCGCACCACCAGCACCTCCGATGAGCCGCGGAAACGGAGGATCGCTCACTAAAGTGACCGTGAACCTACTCCCTCGGACGGTCACTGCGCTTGAGCAAGCAAGCGATGTAACGGGCGACAGCAAGACGGACACGATAAACCGGGCCGTTCAGCTTTATGCCTGGGTGCAGCGAATGATCGATTCCGGCGAATCGCTTAGGGTAGTTAGCCCAGACGGACAAACCAGAGAAATTCACCTATTTTAAGAACAAAAATGCATTAATGGCGGGCAGGCGAGCGCTGTCCGCCATTAATGCATCCACCTAATCCTGTTCCCAGATCAGCCGTTCAGGTTCTGCGCGATGTCCCCACGCACCGGGTCAGTCAAGTGCTGGTGCCGGACAGCCATCGAGTTGGACCAGCCCAAGGTGCCCATCACGGTGCGGCTGGAGACGCCGAGGACCAGGAGCACAGCGGCGATGGTTTGCCGGGCATCGTGCAACCGCCGCCCCGCACCCTGGCGAGCGCGAGCAGCAGACGATGTTTTCGGGTGGTGACGACATAAGACCCTCTCGAATGGCTCAAGTACTGACAGTGACGGACCCGAGGACGAGTCTCCAGACGAGGAAAAATGCCATAGTTGATGTCCACTCTTGGCTACGCGGCTCAACCATCTCAGTTGTCGTCTCATCCGACCACGTTCGAGGCCATCTGTCCAGCTCGTTCGAGGCGATAGCGCTGATTCTCCAATCGGCGGCAGCCCTCGGCGGACACAAGACGACAGACTTGGAAAGCGTGTTGGGATAAAACCCTCACGAGTTCGAATCTCGTATCCTCCGCTCGCCTGAACGGTCGATCCCGTCCACGGCGGTGGTCTGCGCCGGGGGACCGGGCCACCCCGCCGGAGGTGCAGCGCGCCCAGGCGGCACGGGCGGGGCGGACGGTGGAGCTGGCCACCGGGCACCACCCGATGCTCTCCCACCCGGAGCTGCTCGCCGCGCTGCTGCGGGAGATCGTCGCCGAACACGACTGACGACGTATGCGTGGGACGCATACCGTTCACCGGCCGGGGAGGTGGAATGGGCCGATCCAGCGCCTACGGAGGGGAGCCACCTGTGTCCGAGCCGTCGACGACCACCGGCTGCGCGCGGTGCGGTGGTCGCCTCGCCCGGGACAACCACACCGGCAGGTGTGCGCCCTGCCATATGGCGGAGCGGGACCGACTGGTCGCTCCGCCGGAGGTCCCGGGCATGTTCTGGGAGCACGGGCCGATTCGCCGGTCCCTGACCGAACGACATTTCGGGCGGCTACTGCGCGCCTACCGCCACCATCCCTATCACGGTCGACAACCGCTGCCCCAGACGATCGTCGCCGGCTGGCTCGGACTGACTCAGGCGCAGCTCAGCCGGGTGGAGACCGGCGCACCGGTCGTGCACCTGGATCGGCTCGTCCGTTGGGCGCGTCTGCTTCAGGTGCCCGCTGCCCAGCTCTGGTTCCGGCTTCCTCAGCCCAGGACGGAATCGGTCGTCATCGGCGACGACGCGGTGCCCGACTCCCATCTGCTGCAAGCGCTTCGGTCGGCCGACCGGCAGATCGGGGGCAGGCACCTGTACGCCACCGTGGTGGCACACCTGGACCGTTTCTCCCAATGTTCGGTAGAAGGCGGTTCATGGCCACGCCGAGCATTCGCCGTCGCCGCCTCGATGCACGAGATGGCGGGGTGGATGGCGCACGACTCCAGATCACCGAGGCTGGCCGACCGTCACTTCCGGGACGCGCTGGGGCTGGCCGAACGCAGCGGCGAAACCGGTCTCGCCGGTCAGATCCGGGGAAGCCTGAGCCATCTGGCCAGTCATCAGGGCGAGGCGGTCGCCGCGATCTCCCACGCGGTCAGCGGGCTGAACGTCCTCGCCGACGATCGCACCGACGGCGCGACCCGGGCCCGGTTGTTCGCACTCCACGCGCGCGGGTTGGCGTTGGCGGGCAGGACCGATGAGTGCCACGCTGCGCTTCAGCAGGCCGAGCGGGCGTTGACCGCACCCCACGCCCCGCGCGCGGAGTGGTTCAGCCCGTTCGACGCCAACTCGCTACAGGTCGACGTGGCCCGCTGCCTGCTCCGACTCGGCGATCTGACAGCAGCGGTCGATGTGCTTGACGGCATCATTGACGAACAACCTGTCGGACGGGTGCGTAGTCAGGCGCTCGCTCGGCTGCTGCTCGCCGCCGCGATGATCGGCCAGGGGCGGGCCGACGAAGCCTGCCCGGTGGTGCACCAGGCGATGGAGCAGAGCACCGGGCTCGGTTCGGCGGTAGTCGTCGACCACATGCGGCAGGTCGCTCTGCTGCTGCGCTCGCACGTCCGCCGTTGCGCGGAGGTGCCACCGCTGCTGGACCGGCTCCAGCAGACGTTCCAGGAGAGGAACTGGTTGGCCACCCCGCTGCCGAATGCCTGAGACCCGCCCACAATGGCTGTCATGGCCGATCAGCGCCCGCTCTACGAACGCGATCCGGACGCCTGGCAGGCGTACCTTGCGGAAGGCAACGCGAAGCAGGCCCGGAAGCGGGTCGGCGCAGACGTGCTGCTCCGCAACGAACGGGGTGACGTCCTGCTGGTCGATCCGGACTACAAGCCGGACTGGGATCTTCCGGGCGGGATGGTCGAGGCCAACGAGGCACCCCAGTCGGCGGCCGAACGGGAACTGCACGAAGAACTGGGCCTCCGGCGGCGGGTCGGTCGCCTGCTGGTCGTGGACTGGGTCGCGCCACACGGCCCCTGGGACGACAGCTTGATGTTCGTCTTCGACGGCGGGCTGCTCGATGCCGAACCGACCCCGGCGGACGGGGAGCTGCGCAGATGTGGCTTCTTCCCCGCCGATCGGGCCCGGACACTCCTGCGGCCCTACCTCTGGAGCCGGCTCCGCCATGCCCTCGACGCGGCCGAGGACGGCTGTCCGCGCTATCTGGTCGACGGCATGGACCAGGGGTCGACATCGCGCGGGTGACCGAGCGCATCGGCTGAATTGCCGCACCGAACCAGTACCGTACGGGCACTCACGGCGGCCCAGGATCCGTCGTACACATGTGCTATCCACAGGCTGTGGACGGCGGAGGAATCGGATGAGTTACCAGCTCAGCGCGGTCGTCGCGGATGTCGAGCTGCTGCGCGAGCAGACCGCCGACCTGGATCACGCGGTGCTGGCGGCGCTCCGGCAGGACTTCGCGTTGCTGCCGGTGACCCCGCACCTGGTCGAGGAGCTGACCGGCGCGCTGCCGGACTTCCATCCCGAGGAGCCGACCGCCGAGCAGCCGTTCGAGCTGGTCTTCTCACCGGCCCTCGGCGCGCTGCTCGACAGCTGGTCCCGGCGCGGTCCGGTGGCGTACCTGGAGGCGGAGTTCGCCGGCGGCCTCGGCCGTCAGGCCTCGGCGGTCTGGCTGGGCGGCCGACTGAGCTGGGGGCCGCGCTTCGACCACGCGTTCACGCTGCCGCGTGGGGAGTGGCCGATCAACGCGGCGCTGGTCCGGCTCGGCGTGGAGCCGGGGCGGTGGCTCGACCCGTTCGCCGAGCTGGGCCTGCACCTGGAGCGGAACACCGCCGGCTGGTTGGCCCACGGCCGGCGCGGGCTGACCGCCGACTACTGGGACGAGTTGGCCGAGGAATGGGAGGAGCGGCAATTCCCGGCTGACCAGCAACCTGAACGCCCCGGTCCCGTTGTGGACTGGGGGATTCTATGAAATTGCGACAATTCGCCGTGCTCGCGGCGTTACTGGTAGCTGCCTCGGCATCGGGCAGCGGCACCCATCCGTCCGGACCCGACATCCCGGCGCGGCCGATCGGCCCCGGCCAGGTGGTCGGCCTGCACGGCCTGTCCGGGGCCGAGTTCGGCGACAGCGAGACGGAGCTGACCCGACGCGGGATGCTCCGCACCGCCGCCGACACCTGCGGTACGACGCTGGCCGGGCACGGGACGGCCAGCCCGATCTTCGTCGACGACCGGCTGGTGCTGCTCTGGCTCGACGACCCGATGAGCACCCCGGAGGGGATCACCGTGGGCACCCCGGTCGGGGTGGTGCTGAGCCGCTACCCGTCGGCGGTCCGGCTGCACGCGCCACCGCGGACGTACCGGTTCGACGGGCTGCTGGCCCGCGACGGCGAGCGGGGCTACCTCTTCCTGCACGACGGCACCGCCGTCCGGGAGATCATCGCCGGGTACGCCGACTGGGCCCGCCGCCTCTTCGACGAGGGCTACGGTCCCTGCTGAGCCGAGAGCTACGGCCCCTGCTGAGCCGACGTCGCGGACCGGGCGAGAATCCGGCGGACCAGCCGAGTATCCGATGGCCCATGATCGACCACCGTGGAATCATCTGCTCGCCCGCGCAGCGGCGCGGCAGCCCACGGGGAGTCATGGTGAGAACGAAGCTGTCCACACGCCCGCACCGCCGACCGGGCGCGAGGTGGCTGGCGGTCGTCGCCACCGTCGCCGTGACCATCCTGATCGGACCGGCGGCCACCCTGGCGGCCGGCCCGAACCTGCCGAGCGGCGACGCCACGACCGGTGCGCGGCCGGCAGCACCGACGCCGGCCCCGACGCCCGCCGCACCGGGAGCGGCACCGGTCGGAGCGGGAGCGGCGGCGGTCGGACCGGGAGGTGCGACGGTCGCACCGGGAACAGCGGCGGTCGGAGCAGGAACAGCGGCGGGTCGCCCCGGGGCCGTGGTGACCACGCCGGGGGTGACGGCCGGGCGTCCGGCACCCGCCGGGAAGCCGGCGGCCGAGACGACCGAACCGCCGGTACGCACCTCCACCCGCACCGCGCCCCCGCAGGCACCCCGCCCCGGGCGCACCTGCGGTGGGATGCTCCCGCTGGGCACCGTGGTGACGTGCGCGGCGATCGTCGACACGCAGCAGCACCGGTGGACGGTCACCACCTCCGCCGACCAGGACATCCTGGTCACCCAGCTCACCCGGGGCAGCGGCGACCACGCCCAGGGCTGGGTCACCGACTCCACCGGCGCGCACGTCTGCTGGTTCGGCATCGACTCGGACAGTTGCCAGCTCGGCCCGGCCGGCACCTACACGGTCACCGTCAAGCTGCCCTACCCCACCGGCCGCGGCGACTACACCCTGGCCGTCGAGTCCACCCGTGCCCCGTCGACGTGTCGGGAACTGCCCGAGTCGTTCTTCTCCTTCACCTTCCCCGGGGTCACCGGCACCCTGCCGGCGGGCGCGGCGGCCCACTGCTTCCGCTTCGACCAGCCGGTGCACTCGGTGCTGCGGACGTACGACCCGAGTGGGGAGTTCGACGTGCGGGGGCAGGTCCTCGACGCCGACTTCCAGCCGCTGTGCGAGGTGCGGTACGTCGACCGGTGCACCCTGGACCGGCCCGGCCCGTACCGGCTCCTCCTGCGGGAGCAGTACGGCACCGCCAGCGCGTACACCCTGCGGATGCCACGGCTGTCGCACCCGGTCGGCTGCCCGGCCGTGCCGCTGGCCCCGTTCGGTGATCCCGGCGCGGCCGTGGGCAGCGGAACGGTGAGCCAGCAGGAGGAGGTCGGCTGCCACGTGGTGACCACCCCGGCCGCCGGTCCGCTGCTGGTCCGGCTCAACCAGTACCACGACCAGTACATCTCCTGGACGATGTACGACGCGGCCGGCGACCAGGTCTGCTCCGAGTACGACCCCGGCCGGGGCTGCCCGGTCCCGGCCGCCGGGTCGTACACGCTGCTGATGCTCAACCGGAACGACTTCGGCACCGCGATCGACTACCAGGTGGCGGTGACCCGTCTCGACCACACCGACGGCTGTGCCCCGGCCACCGGCACGTCCTGGGACCAGGCCGCCCTCCGGCTGCACCAGACCTCCCAGGTGCAGACCAACTGCCAGCCGTTCACCGGCACCGCCGGCCAGCGGATGGTCACCTACGTCGCGCCCGACAGGTACAACGACGCCTGGTCCTGGCTGGTCGACTCCGCCGGCACGGCGATCTGCACCGGGTCGTCGGACGAGGACGGCTGCGTGCTGCCCGCCACCGGCACCTATCGGGTGATCACGTACCTGAGCTGGTGGCAGGCCGACAGCACCGACCTGACGTACCGGTTGCAGGTGCGCCGGCTCTCCGACCCGGCCGGCTGCCCGACGATCACGCCCGGGGAGTACGATGCCCCGCCCGCCGGTGCGCTGGGCGGCATCCGGTGCCGGATCCTCGACCTGCCCGCCGCCGGCACCTACCGGGTCAAGGCGATGACCGACGACAACTACCGGCGGTACGGCAACGTCTACGACAGCACCGGGCACAAGCTCTGCACCGGCATCTCCTGCGAGGTGCCGGCGGCGGGGCGGTACACCCTGGTCCTCGACGGCAGCATGACCCGCACGGTGATCGACAACGACGCCCAGCACGCCTTCGCGCTGCTGCCCTGGCAGGTCACCGGCTGCCCGACCGTTTCCGACACGGGGTGGCGGGACGCGCCGCACCGGGGCACCTTCGAGGTCCCCGCGCAGTACCGCTGCCTGCGGCTGCCCAGCCCGGCCGGGGCCCGGGTGGTCGGGCTGCTGCCGGGTGACGCGACGGAGGCGACCACGCCGGAGATGAGCGTGGTCGACGCGACCGGCGACGAGGTGTGCGACTACTACTCGCTGCGTCAGTACGCCTGCGCGCTGACCGGGCCGGCCCCGCACTCGGTGCTGCTCAGTGCCCGTGACGGCTATCCCTCCACCTCGTACACCTTCGGGGTGGCCCGGGTGGACGGCCCGCCGGCCTGCCCGGTGCTGGCCGGCGACGCGGCGGGGTCCACGGTGACCACCGGCCCGGACCGGTTCGCGGTCTGCCTCTCGGTGCCGGCCGACCAGCACGCTGCCCGGCAGAGTTTCACCTGGTCCCGGACGGCCGGTGCCGGCGATGCGCGGCTGTCGGTCTTCGACGCCCAGGGCGTCCGCTACTGCGGCCCGAGCGGCTACTCCGTGGGGCGGACGATCACCTGCACGCTGCCGGCCGGGCCGGTCACCGTGCTGCTGGAGTCGGACGCGCTCGCCGCGACGTACCGGCTCACCCACGCGCCAGCGGAGTGACCCGTGGTGGGGTCGGCACGCGCCGGCCCCACCGCGACGCCCGAGGCCCGACGACGGCCCTGACCACAAGGAACGCGGGCCGTACCGCTGTCCGCCCTGGACACGACGTTTACGGCCCCGACCGGGGAGCACGTATGCGCCCGGTTCCGCCAGCCTGCTCCGTGTTGATCACGCACGGGGGATCCCACTGTGACGCCAGGTGCCCTATCATCAATATGCACGTGCATATGCACGTGCATATGCACAGTCCTGAGACGCCGACCGTCGCGCCGAGGAAGGCCCGAAAGCGCGACGGCACCCGCTGCCACGGGTGCCGTCAGGGATCTCCCACCAGAAAGGACATCCGCAGATGAGGCTACGTCAGCCCGCCGGAACCCCGCACTCCGCACCGGACCTTCCGCTCCGGATTCTTGTCATCACGGCGGTCTCCGCTCTGTTCGGCATGCTCGCGTGGCAGGAGCCGGGGACGGTGAACCCGATGCTCACCGCCGTCGCCGTCTACGCGGTGCTGGACCGGCTGACCGACCGCCGGCCCGACAACCGGTAGTCCCGGCCACGAGGGCACCCCGGGCCGACCCGCCGACCCGGCCCGGACAACCGAGACCGGAACTGGGACCGCGAGCGAAACGCCCGGTGCGATCCTCACGGATCGCCCGGGCGTTTCGCCTGTTCGCGAGCGGTGGCGGCGGGATTTGAACCCGCGGAGGGCGTAAACCCTCACACGCTTTCGAGGCGTGCTCCTTAGGCCACTCGGACACGCCACCGCCGACGAGGGTACAGGAACCCCGGTTCGGATGCCGCACCGGTATCGCTCCGGGCGGCCTGGCAGGATCTTTGCCATGAGTACGCACATCGGCGCGAAGCCGGGCGAGATCGCCGAGCGGGTCCTGATGCCGGGCGACCCGCTGCGGGCCAAGTGGATCGCGGAGACCTACCTCGAGGACGCCACCTGCTACTCGACGGTGCGGGGCATGCTGGGCTTCACCGGGCGGTGGAACGGCGTGGACGTCTCCGTCCAGGGTTCCGGGATGGGCATGCCGTCCGCCTCCATCTACGCCCACGAGCTGATCAACGAGTACGGGGCGAAGACCCTGATCCGGGTCGGCTCCTGCGGCGCGCTCACCGAGGACCTCCGGCTGCGCGACGTGATCGCGGCAATCGGGTCGTCGACCGACTCGAACATGAACCGGATGCGCTTCGACGGGCTGATCGACTACGCCCCGGTCGCCGACTTCAGGCTGCTGCGCACCTCGGTCGAGGTGGCCGAGCGGCGCGGCATCACCATGCACGTCGGCCCGATCCTCGCCGCCGACGCCTTCTACACCGACCGGCCGGACCTGTACGACACCCTGGCCGACTACGGCGTGCTGGCGGTGGAGATGGAGTCGGCCGCCCTCTACACGATCGCCGCCCGGTTCAAGGCCCGCGCGCTGACCCTGCTGACAGTCAGCGACCACATCAAGACCGGCGAGAAGACCACCGCGCAGGAACGCGAGCAGACCTTCGGCCAAATGGTGGAGATCGCCCTGGACACCGCCGTCACCCGCTGACCGCCGCCCCGACGCCCCGACGGCTCGACGGCTCGACGGCTCGACGGCTCGACGGGGCCGATGTTGCGGTGTCCCACCCAGGCGATACCGCAACATCGGCCCCGTCGCCCCAACCCAACCAACCCCAACCCAACCCGCCCGGTCCCGTCGGCCCGACGCGGGGTCAGCGGAAGAAGGCGCGCAGGACGGCGGCGTTCTCGGCGACCAGGACCCCGCCGTAGACCTCGGGGCGGTGGTTGAGACGACGGTCGCGCAGGACGTCCCAGAGCGAGCCGGCGGCCCCGGTCTTGGGCTCCCACGCGCCGAAGACGACGGTCGAGATCCGGGCCAGCACCAGTGCGCCCGCGCACATCGTGCACGGCTCCAGGGTCACCACCAGCGTGCAGTCGTCCAGCCGCCACCGGCCCAACCGGGCGGCGGCCCGGCGCAGCGCCAGCACCTCGGCGTGCGCGGTGGGGTCGCCGGTCAGCTCCCGCTCGTTGCGGCCGACGGCCAGCTCGGTGCCGTCCGGGCCGTAGACGACCGCGCCCACCGGCACGTCGTCCTGCGTCGTCCCGTCACCGGGGCCACCGGCGGGCGGTTCGGGGCCGGTGACGGCGATCTCCAGCGCGCGGCGCATCCACCGCTCGTGCCGCTGACGGCGATCGGTCGGGCCGGGGTCGGCGAGCGAAGCCGGGACGGGGTCGGACAGTCGAGCCGGGTCGGGGTCAGGCAGCCGCGCCGGGTCGTCGGCGGCCGGGGAGGGGGGAGGTCGGTCAGACCTCACGCAGCTCCTCGACCTCGTCGGCGCAGCCGAGCACCTGGCACACCTCGGCGGTCACGTCGGCCGGGAGCATCCCCTCGTGGGCGCAGAGCTTGAGCAGACGTTGGGCGGAGACACCCAGGTCGGCGAGGATGTCGGCCTCGCCCACCGGGTCGGCCTCGGGGTCCACGACCGGTTGCTGCCCGCTCTCCTCGTCGCCCCCGCCGACGGTGGCCGACGGCGGCTCGTCGACGTCGTCGAGGTCGGTGACCGAGGTCTTGAGGTCGCCGACGAGCAGCGCACCCAGCCGGGACTCCTCCGCGTACGCCGAGTCGGAGCCGAAGACCCGCAGGTCCTCCCCCTCGTCGAGGCGCAGCAGCACCAGGTACGCGTCGTCCGCCTCGACGAAGAGCAGTGACACCTCGGCGTCCGGCGCGACGTCGCGCAGCCGGTCGGCGACCTCGTCGACGTCGGTGGCGCCGCGCAGGTTCACCTCGGCGGCGCTCCAGCCGCCCTCGACGCGCACCACGGCGGCAGCGAAGTACGACATGGTTCCCCCAAAAGACCTCGGCACAGCCGACCCGTTACGCGTGCACGTTAACCGGTCGGGTCGGCAGCCGACCGGTCAACGCCCCGAAGGGCCGGCAATCCGGGAAATTCGTCAGCCGGCGACGCGGCGGCGGGTGGCGATGAGCTGGCGCAGCCGCTCGGTACGTTCCCGCTGCGGCCGTTCCCGCTGGCGTACCGCGCGGGCTCCCGCCAGCTCGGCGAGAATCTGCAGGCGGCGGCGGCTCCGCTCGGAGTCGAGCCGCGGGGTGTTCCAGGCCATACCAAGAGCGTCCCCAGTCACAGCGAGTACGTCAAGATGGTGCGGCAAACGAAGCCGTGCGATGACACAGTGTCACCACATCGGCCAGTCCGCGCTCACCGCCCACCGCGTGACGACGACCGCGAACGCGATGCTCCAACCACCGGCGGTGACGATCGCGACGCCGGTGCCGACCCCCCGGTCGCCGTACCGGATCAGGGCCAGCGCGACCAGCCAGGCCAGCGCGCCGGCGACGAGCGTCCACCAGGCGTACCCGCCGACGTCCCGGCCGAGCAGGCCGAAGAGCGCCAGCCAGGCGGCGGCGAGCGCGCCCCCCGCGGCCACCGCCGCGCCGGTGACCGGGTGCGGTTCCCGCCAGGTCGGCCGGCGGGGCGGCCCGGCGGGGAAGAGGCCCGACGGGACGTACGGGAACCGGGGTGGCAGGGGTCCGGGTTGCTGGTTCGTCGTGGTCACTGTTCCCCCTCCGGCCTGCCGGACCGCGCCGTACCCGCGACGCCCGGCGTGGGTCGGGGACCGGGCCGGCGGGCCGAGGTGCCGCTGTCGGTGTGCCCTCCACCGTAGCCGTCTGCCAGGATGGCCGAATGTCCTCGCTGCGGCCCGACCGACGGCGCACCCGTCCGGCGTACCCCGTCCTGCTGCTCGTGGCGGCGTTGCTGGGTGGCTGCGGGACGGACCGCCCGGTCGCGCCCCCGGTCTGGGACGACCCGGCGGCGACGGCGAGCGGCGGGCCGACGGCGACCCCGACGGGCTCGCCCTCGGCCACGCCCACCCCGACCGGCTCGCCGTCGGCCGGCCCGCCCCCCGCCGCCCTGCGCCGGGTCTTTCCGGTACGGGCGGACGACGTCTCCTACCACCCGACGCACTCGGGGTACCCGGGCACGGACATCTTCGCCGACTGCGGCGAGCCGGTGGTGGCGGTCACCGACGGGACGGTCCTGGAGGTCAGCCGGGTGGACCGGTTCGACCGGAAGGGGCCGCTGGGTCCGTACAACGGAGGCCTGTCGGTGTCGCTGCTGGGCGACGACGGGGTGCGGTACTACGGGTCGCACCTCAGCGTGGTCAGCGCGGGGATCGAGGCGGGGGTCCGGGTGTCCGCCGGGCGGCAGCTCGGCGAGGTGGGCCGGACGGGGAACGCGAACAACGTCTGTCACCTGCATTTCGGCCTGTCGCCGAAGTGCACCGGACACGACGACTGGTGGATCCGGCGGGGCGTGGTGTGGCCGGCGAAGTACCTGGACTCCTGGCGGGGAAAGGGGAACCGGTCGCCGGTCGCGGCGGTGACCGCCTGGGAGCGTGAGCACGGCTGCCCCCGGGCGCCCCGCGGCTCGTCGAGCGCCGGGTAACCGGCGGTACGCATTGACGTAGGTATTACCCGTCGGTTAACGTCCCGGAATGAGAGAGCGCTCTCTGGGATAACTATCCTCCCCAATTCCGACGAACCGCGTGTAGCTGGTCGTCCCGGCGACCCCGCGCGGAGGAGGCCCGATGACACCTCCCGTCCCCCGGCGCCGCGCCCCCTGGGTGCTCGCCACCACCACCGCGCTGACCGTCCTCGTCGGCGGACTCACCCTCGGCACCGCCGACGCCCCCGCCCAGGCGGCCACCGTCGGCGCCGGCAGCTACACCACCGACCCGGTCGGCCCGCTCCCCACCGGCTGCGGCGACCTGTCCACCAACCCCCGCCAGTACGCCACCGCCAACGCCCCCGCCGGGCCGGTCCCCACCAACGACTGGTGGTCGTCGCTGCTGTGGAAGAAGACCAACTGCTCCTACGGTGAACCGCTGCACGCCCACCCGCTGTCGTACCAGACGTTCGCCGACGGACTCGGCTTCTCGGCGCCGTCGGCCGCCACCGTGACCGGCAGCCCGACCGGCGTGGGCGAGTTCAAGTACACCTACACCGAGGACATCCGGGTCGGGGTGGCCGCGCTCGGCGCACCGGTGGTCAAGGTCGACGACTGGTCCGACTGGACGGTCACCCCGTACTGGAGCGACGGGTCACGGACCCTGCGCGCCACCATCGGCCACGGACTGCCGTTCGCCTACTTCCAGGCCAGCGGCGGGAACGCCCAGATCAACCCGACCGGCGGCGCGGCCACCGTCTGGTCGAACAGCGGCAGCACCGTCGGCTTCACCGTCCGGGGCCACGACTACGTCGGGTACGCCCCGACCGGCGCGACCTGGACCGTCGCCAACGGACGGATCACCTCCACCCTGGCCGGCAGGGGCTACTTCTCGATCGCCCTGCTGCCGCCCACCGCCGACGCCACCACCCGCGCCACCCTCGCCGCGAGCTACGGCCGGTACGCCCACGCGCACGTCACCGGCACCCGGGTCGGCTACACCTACGACCCGGCGACCAGCGCGGTGAACACCACGTACTCGTTCACCACCACCGCCCGGGAGGGCACCGCCGGGCAGACCGTGGTCAGCCTCTACCCGCACCAGTGGAAGGCGCTCGCCGGCAGCACCCCGCTCAGCCAGACCTACCCGTCGGCACGCGGCCGGATGAAGGTGCTGACCGGGGTGGCCTCCTTCCGCACCACGATGACGTTCCGCGGCGTCCTGCCCGAGGTGCCCGCCGTGGCCACCGGGTCCGGGTCCGACCTGGCCCAGCTCAGGGAGCAGCTCGCCGCCGTCCGGGGCAACCCGATGGACCAGCGCGGCGGCGACACCTACTGGACCGGCAAGGGCCTCGGCCGGGCCGCCCGGATCGCCGAGATCGCCGACCAGGTCGGCGACACCCAGACCCGCGACGCGGCGCTGACCGCCATCCGGAGCACCCTGACCGACTGGTTCACCGCCACCCCGGGCAAGACCGCGAAGGTCTTCTACTACGACCGCAACTGGGGAACCCTGATCGGCTACCCGGCGTCGTACGGGTCCGACCAGGAACTCAACGACCACCACTTCCACTACGGGTACTTCATCGCGGCGGCGGCGACGCTGGCCAAGTTCGACCCGGCGTGGGCCGCGCAGGGCCAGTACGGCGGCATGGTCGACCTGCTCATCCGGGACGCCAACAACTACCAACGCTCCGACACCCGCTTCCCCTACCTGCGGGACTTCGACATCTACGCCGGGCACGACTGGGCCTCCGGACACGGCTCGTTCAACGCCGGCAACAACCAGGAGTCCTCGTCCGAGGGGATGAACTTCGCCAACGCGCTGATCCAGTGGGGGCAGGCCACCGGCAACACGGCCGTCCGCGACGCGGGCGTGTTCATCTACACCACCCAGGCCGCCGCGATTCAGGAGTACTGGTTCGACGTCGACGACGAGAACTACCCGCAGGCGTTCGGGCACTCCACCGTCGGCATGGTCTGGGGAGACGGCGGGGCGTACGCGACCTGGTTCAGCGCCGAGCCGGAGATGATCCAGGGCATCAACATGCTCCCGGTCACCGGCGGACACCTCTACCTCGGCTACCGGCCGGCCTACACCAGGGCGAACTACGCCGAGCTGGTCCGCAACAACGGCGGTGAACCCACCGTGTGGCAGGACATCCACTGGCAGTTCCTCGCCCTCGGCGACCCGGACGCGGCGCTGGCCAAGCTGCGCGCCAACCCCGGCTACACCCCGGAGGAGGGGGAGAGCCGGGCGCACACCTTCCACTGGATCCGCAACCTCGCCGCGCTCGGCCAGGTCGACACGACGGTCACCGCCAACCACCCGCTGGCCGCCGTGTTCAGCCGCAACGGCGTCCGCACCTACGTGGCCAGCAACATCACCGCCGCGCCGCTGACCGTGCGGTTCTCCGACGGGACCGGCCTCACCGTTGCCGCCGGGAAGACCGCCACCACCGGGGCGTACAGCTGGAGTGGCGGCAACGCGGCCGGCGGCACCAATCCGAGCCCGACGCCGACCGGCTCCCCGACGACGTCGCCCACCCCGACGCCGACCAGCCCGACCCCGCCGCCGACCACCCCGCCGGCCGGCTCGCCGACCCGGTACCTGCTGGCCGGCGGCGGACTCGGGGCCGCCGGCAGCGCGGCGACGGCCACCGTGCCCGGCAGCGGGGGCGTCAACCACGACGGCACCCCGGCCAACCCGGTGGTCTTCACCGCCACCGGCCTCAACCTCACCCACACCGGGGGGCAGACCGCATTCGACCTGTTCCTCGACGCCGGCCAGTCGGTCGGCAACGGGGTGCAGGCCCGGGTCTCCTACGACCTGACCGGGGACGGCACCTTCGACCGGGTGGAGACGTACCGGTACTTCGCCACCGATCCGGTGCCCGGCTACGAGCACTACACCCAGAACGCCGGCCTGTTCTCCGCCACCGGCACGCTGGGCAACCTCTCCCGGGGCACGGTCCGGGTGGAGGTGTGGTCGGCGATCGGCGTCAACCCGTCCACCCTGGGCATCGGCAACCAGTCGGTGGTACGGCTGCCGTACTCCTGATCCGGTCCGCACCGCCACCCCCGCGCCGCCGGTCGTCACCCGACCGGCGGCGCGGGCGCGTAGGTTGCCAGACATGAGCGCCAGAGACCCCGTCGCCGACCTGCGCCGGATCGCGTTCCTGCTGGAGCGGGCCAACGAGGCCACCTACCGGGTACGCGCGTTCCGCTCGGCGGCGGCGGCCCTCGCCGCGCTGCCGGCGGCGGAGCTGACCGCGCGGACCCGGGCCGGCACGCTCACCGACCTGCCCGGCGTCGGCGACGTCACCGCCCGCTGCGTCACCGAGTCGCTGGCCGGCGAGGAACCGGTCTACCTGCGCCGGTTGGTCGCCACCGAGGGCACCGACCTCGACGAGGCGGCCGGTGCGCTGCGGGCCGCCCTGCGGGGCGACTGCCACACCCACTCGGACTGGTCCGACGGCGGGTCACCGATCGAGGAGATGGCGCTCGCCGCGGTCGAACTCGGCCACGAGTACGTGGTGCTGACCGACCACTCGCCCCGACTGACGGTGGCCCGGGGCCTCACCGCCGACCGGCTGCGCCGGCAGCTCGACCGCGTGGCGGCGGTGAACGCGGCGCTGCCCCGGGGGTTCCGCATCCTCACCGGGATCGAGGTGGACATCCTCGCCGACGGCACCCTCGACCAGGACGAGGAGCTGCTGGCCCGGCTCGACGTGGTGGTCGGCTCGGTGCACAGCGGCCTGCGCGACGAGCGGGCCAGGATGACCCGCCGGATGCTCACCGCGATCGCCAACCCGCACCTGGACATCCTCGGCCACTGCACCGGACGGATGGTGTCGTCCCGCCCGGCGGGGGTGACCGGCCCGGGTGACCGGGGGCACCGGGCGCGGACCCGCCCCGAGAGCGAGTTCGACGCGGACGCGGTCTTCGCCGCCTGCGCCGAACACGACGTGGCCGTGGAGATCAACTCCCGGCCGGAGCGGCAGGACCCGCCGAAGCGGCTGATCCGCCGGGCGCTGGAGGCCGGTTGCCGGTTCGCGATCGACACCGACGCGCACGCCCCGGGGCAACTGGACTGGCAGCGGTTCGGTTGCGTCCGGGCCGCGCAGTGCGGCGTCCCCGCCGACCGGGTGGTCAACACCTGGCCGGCGGACCGCCTGCTCGACTGGACCCGCGCCCGCGCCTGACCCGGCCGCCCCACCCGGGCCGCCGGAGGCGGATCAGCGGACGGCGGCCTCCACCACCGCCGCGGGCGGGCCGGCGGCGACGGGTGGCGGCGCTTCGCCGGTGCGCGGTCGGCGGGGGCCGACCAGGCCCTGCGCGACAGCCACGCCGAGCAGCACGACCAGCGCGCCGGCCGGCTGGTGCCAGGTCAGCCGCTCACCGAGCCCCAGCGCGCCGAGCAGCACCGCGAAGATCGGCACCAGGTACGTCACCGTGGCGGCGGTGCTCGCCCCGACCACCCGGATGTTGCGCAGGTTGATCACGAAGGCCAGCCCGGTGCCGAGCGCACCGAGCGCCAGCACACTGCCGACCACCGGTGCCGACAGGCTGGCCGGTGCCGGTGGGGTTCCGGACACCAGCGGCCCGACGACCGCCAGTTGGGCGGTGGCCACCAGCAACTGCGCCGTCGAGAGCGACAGCCCGGAGTGGGCGCTGCCGGCGACGAACCTCTTCTGGTACGGGATGGCCACGCCGTAACAGGCTGCCGCGCCGAAACACATCACCTGGCCGGTGAAGTGCGCCCCGCCCACCCCGGTCCAGACACCGAGCACCACCAGCACCCCGAGGAAGCCCAGTGCGAGCCCGACGGCGGCCCGCGCGGTCAGCCGCTCGGTACGGAACACCAGCACCGCCAGCGGCAGCACGAACAGTGGCGTGGTGGCGTTCCAGATGCCGGCGAGCATCGACTCGACCCGCTGCTCGCCGTAGCCGAACAGGGTGAACGGGATCGTCACGCCGAACGTGGCGAGCACCACCAGGTGCGCCCAGACCCGGGGACCGCCGGGCAGCCGGTCCCGCAGCAGCACCAGCACCACCAGCAGCGTCGCCGCGCCGGTCGCCACCCGGTAGAGGGTGAGGTGCAGGGGGTGCAGTTCGGCGACGCCGACCTTGATGAACAGAAAGCTGGATCCCCAGATCGCCGCCAGGGCGAGGAACCCCGGCAACCAGCTACGCAGCGCCGGACGGTCAGGAGTGGGAGGCCGTGTCACCCCTTGCACTCTGCCGCAGCGGCACGACGAAGTCGCCGGAATTCCGGCCACCGTGTCCACGGCCACAGCGGTCGCCCGCCCCGGTCGCACCCCGTCCCACCGGCCTGCCGCCCGGCAAACAGGTTGGACAACCGGACCCGACGATCACGTAGGGTCGCGTCGTGGGACGAATCGATGACCTCGCGAACCGGTACGTGGCCGACTGGGCGCCGCTGACCCCGACCGGTGCCACCTACGTCGGCATCACCGGCTACGACGACCAGCTCGACGACCTCTCCCCCGCCGGCTACGAGGCGCGGGCCGAGCTGACCCGGCGTACCCTCGCCGAGCTGGACGTCACCGCGCCGGAGTCCGAGGCGGAACGGACCGCCAAGGAGGCCATGCAGGAGCGCCTCGGCCTGGAACTGGCCCGCTACGAGACGGGCGAGCTGACCAGCGAGGTGAACGTCATCGCCAGCGGCCTGCACGAGATCCGTCTGGTCTTCGACCTGATGCCCACCGAGGGTGAGCGGGAGCGGGCCGACATCGCCGCGCGGCTCAACCGGTTCGCCGGCGCACTGGAGGGCTACAAGACCACACTGCGCGAGGCCGCCGCCGCCGGCCGGGTCAGCTCCAGGGTGCAGCTGACCGAGGTGGCCAAGCAGTGCGACATCTGGACCGACCCGCACGGCGACAACTTCTTCCACGGTCTGGTGCAGCGGCTGGACGCCGACGGCACGCTCGGTGCCGAGCTGCGCCGGGGCGCGGCGGCGGCGACCGCGGCGACCGCGGAGTTCGCCCAGTTCCTGCGCACCGAACTGGTCCCCCGGGGGCGGGACAAGCAGGCCGCCGGCCGGGAACGGTACGAGCTGGCCTCGCAGTACTTCCTCGGCGCGAAGGTCGACCTGGACGAGACGTACGCCTGGGGTTTCGCGGAACTGGCCCGACTGGAGGCCGAGATGCGGACGGTCGCCGGGCGGATCGCCGGGTCGGGCGCCAGCATCGACGAGGCGGTGGCCGTACTGGACGCCGACCCGGCCCGGACCATCCAGGGCAAGGAGGCGTTCCGGGACTGGATGCAGGCGCTGGCCGACAAGGCGATCGGCGACCTGCACGGCACCCACTTCGACATCCCCGAGCAGGTCCGCCGGATCGAGTGCTGCCTCGCCCCGACCAGTGACGGGGCGATCTACTACACCGGGCCGAGCGAGGACTTCTCCCGTCCGGGCCGGATGTGGTGGGCGGTGCCGCAGGGGGTCACCGACTTCTCCACCTGGCGCGAGGTGACCACGGTCTACCACGAGGGCGTCCCCGGCCACCACCTCCAGGTCGCCCAGACCGCCGTCCGGGCGGAGCTGCTCAACCGCTGGCAGCGGCTGCTGTGCTGGGTCTCCGGCCACGGCGAGGGGTGGGCGCTCTACGCGGAGCGGCTGATGGACGACCTCGGCTACCTGGAGGACCCGGGCGACAAGCTCGGCATGCTCGACGGGCAGGCGTTCCGGGCGGCCCGGGTGATCATCGACATCGGCATGCACCTGGAGCTGGAGATCCCGAGGGACAACCCCTTCGGGTTCCACCCGGGCGAGCGCTGGACGCCGGAACTGGGCTGGGAGTTCATGCGTGCGCACTGCCGGGTGCCGGAGGAGAACCTGCGGTTCGAGCTGAACCGTTACCTGGGCTGGCCGGGGCAGGCGCCGTCGTACAAGGTGGGCGAGCGGATCTGGCTCCAGGCCCGGGAGGACGCGAAGGCCCGCCGGGGTGCCGACTTCGACCTCAGGGAGTTCCACCGGCAGGCGCTCGACCTGGGCGCGCTCGGGCTCGACCCGCTGCGCCGGGCACTGGCCCGACTCTGAGGCGGCCCGGGAGCAGTGGTCGGGGGCGGGCGGGTGCCCGCCCCCGACGCACCTGGGGGTGGAGTGAGGTCAGGACAGGCGCAGGTTCAGCGCGGGCCGGGCGGTCAGCGAGTCGGACTCGACGAAGGCCAGGTCGATCACCGGGTCGGTGAAGGTGATCGGGATCGGTGAGGTGATCGGGATGCCGTCGGGAAACGGCAGGGACGGGGTCAGCGTGATCGTGATGCCGAGCAGCTTGCCGACGAACCGGGTGGCGTAGAACGCGACGTCACCCCGTACGGTCAGCTCGTCGGTGACGTACCGCTGGTGGCGACCCGCCGGCCCGTCGGCGAGCAGCATGAAGTCGGCGGTGACCGCCTTGGCCATGCTGAACTTCAGCGTCGTCAGCGTGCCGTCCGCGGTCGGCAGGTCGACGATCCCCTCGAACCGCAGCCCGGTCATGGTGACCTTGGTGCCGGTCAGCTTGGACGGCTGCCCGGCCACCGTCGGCTGCCCCTGGTCGGGGGCGATCCTCGGCAGCGGCTTGCCGACCTCGACCCGCTTGGACGCGCTCGGCACCGGCTTCGCGCAGGTTCCCCGGCCGGGCCGGGCGGACGCCGTCGGGGACGGTGGGGTGACCCCGGTGGCCGGGACGGTCGCGCCCGGTCCCGGCCGGATCGCCGAACCGACCGGCCTGCTGGCACCGGGTTCGGGGGTGGGGGAGGCCGCCGTCGTCCCCGCGTCGTCGTCACCGGTGAACAGGTCGGTGATGCCGTCGAGGATGTCGGTGAGCAGGTTGCCGTCGGGTGTCGCGGACGGCGTCGGGCTGGGAGCGGCCGGGACGGACGGACGTGCGGACGGCGCGGACGCGGTCTTCGCCGGCCGGGGGCAGGTCGGCTCCGCGAGCGCCGGTTGCGCCCCCCGGACCGCGAGCAGCGTGGCCATGGCGGTGGTGGTCAGCACCAGCAGGGTCGCGTACAACCGTGGATCCCGGTGGTTCGGGTGGTAGGGGCCACCCGGGTCGACCGTCGGCAGGATCTGCGTGGTGTCGCCGGCTCCCTCCCGGTCACCCCGGACCGGCTCCCGCAGCGGGTTGCGGGGCGGGGGCAACGTGTCGGTCAGCGGTCCGGTGGTGTGTTCCTCCCGCCAGGGCGGCATCAGCTCGTCGACGAGGGGCTCCTCCTCGGCCGCGGGGTCCTCCCGCGCTGCCGTACCGTCGTCCGCCGCGGCCCCGTCCCCGGCGGGCGGGGACGCCGGGGTGCGGGCCGGCACCCAGGCGAAGCCCAGCGCGCTGCCCACCATGCCCAGGAACAGCCCGATGAAGAACCCGCCGAGGTTGACCCCGATCAGCGAGTAGACCGCCGTCACCGCCGCGATGACGGCATAGAAGAGGCGCTGTTGCGGGGTGAACCACATCAGCATCCCGCAGGTGACCAGGATGACCGGGATCAGCCAGGACAGGAAGCCGGTCGGCCCCATCTGGAAGGTCAGACCACCGAGACTCATCTGGGTGGTGGCGAAGATCTCCACGCCGGCCAGCGCGGTGAGGAGGCCGCCCCAGAACGGCCGTGCCCGCCGCCACCGACGGAAGGAACGCCAGACCTGGCCGATCCGGCTCTGTCGGGCGGGCCGCGGTTGGGCGGATGTCACGTGTCCTCCTGGCGATTCTGACGTCGGTGGTACCGGGCCGGGGCCCGTCGCGGATGGCCGCCACGGGCCCGGTCCTCAGCTCAGAAGCACTCCTTGGCGGCGGCACCGACGTTGATCTTCAACTTCAGGCCGTTGAGGGTGAAGACACCGGCGCTGGTGGAGCGGGCCACCTGCTCCAGGTCCTTGATGACGACCTTGTCGGCGCTCTGGCCGAAGGACTTCGGCGTGGCCCCGGCGTTGAGGTCGGTGGCGTCCCGACCGATCTTGATGTTCGTGAACTCCGCGTCACCGCCGAGCGAGTCCATGTCGATCAGCAGGCCCTCGGCCGTCGCCGGCTTGCCGTCGCCACCGGCGTTGATGGTGAGCACGATCGGCATGTCCGGCACCTTCACCGACTGGCAGAGGTCGTACAGCTTGGCGTTGGTGATCTCGGAGACGGCCACCGGGTGCGCGGTCCCGTCCTTCTCCTTCACGAAGCCGCCGTACTGCTTGAAGCCGGTGCCCTCCAGCTTGGAGGCACCGACCTTGAAGGTCTGTCCGGATACGGCGAACGACGCGGCGATCGCGCCGTTGGACATGCCGAAGACGATCGCCCCGGCCACCGCGGTGGCCGGCACCATCATCGCGGCGAAGCGACGCCACCGTGTGCCGCCGCCGAGCTGGCGGCCTTCCGTTTCAGTCACGGGGTTCTCCTTGACGAGGGGGGTCAGCACCGAACGCGGACGCGGTTCGGGAGGAGGTGGAGGGTGCTGCGGTCGCCACCGGATCGGTGGCCGCGTGCAGTACGCGGATTGGATGTTCCCGCGAAGCGACCTACCTCACAAGACCCCTTGCTACCGGCCGGTAACGGGCAAGAATCTTGGGGATGTCCGGATGTTACCGACGGTTAACATTGCTGGACTGACAAGCTCTCTCAATTCGCCCAGAACGCAGTGGCCGAATGCGGTTCCGCCACCCTGGGTAGAGACAGGCTCACAAACATCACCTTTTGATAACGCTGGCCTGAGGGTTGTCTGTGGGTGACGATCGTGGCGCACAGCGGTACGCACCGCCCGCCCGCCTGTCACGCCGCCCGTGCCGCGGGACCACGAGCCCGGGCGGGTCGTCCGCCCCGGGTCGCACGGCCAGGCCCCTCCACCCGGACACCGTGCCACGAACTGCCATACACCGTGTGACCGGCCACGACACGCGGTGGTGAGGATGACCGGACGCACGCTGTCGGCTGACCGTCCGGTTGGCTACCGTAGGTGTCCCCGGGGGCCGCAACCCCCCGCGTGGTACGTCCGATCGAGGTGGCTGTGACCCTGTACGGCGACAACCAGGTCTCCGACGACCGCCCCACGGTGCAGGTCACCGCGGTGAGTTGGCCGGGCGAGGAGGAGCCCGCGACGGCCGACGGGGCCGCGGGCCCGCCTCCCCCGCCCTCCGCCGGCACGCCGTGGTGGCGACGCGGGCGGGTGCTGCTCGCCGGTGGGGTGACCGCGGCCGTGCTGGCCGGGATGGTCGGCACGGGCGCCTGGGCGTACGCCGGGGACGTCCCCCGTGGCACCAGCGTGCTCGGCACCGAGCTGGGGGGTCGCAGCCGTGCCGAGGCGGCGAAGGAACTCCGGGCCGAGCTGGAGAAGCGGGCCGGTGCGTTGAACTCGCCGCTGACCGTGCTGGTGGGCGAGAACCGGGCGGAGATCAACCCCGCCGACGTCGGCCTGACCGTGGACGTCGACGCCACCGTCGCCGCCGCCACCTCCGCGCAGGCGCACCCGGTGGACCGGCTGTTCGGCTCCCGCTCGGTCGAGCCGGTGGTGACCGTGGACGCCGCCAAGCTGGACGCGGCGCTGCGTACGGTCCTCGGTAAGCAGGGGCGGGACATGACGATGCCGGCGATCATCTTCACCGGCACCACCCCGAAACCGGTCTACCCGAAGCCGAGCCTGACGCTGGACGCGGAGCAGTCCGCCCGGGTGGTCCGCGCGGGTTGGCTGGCCGGGCAGCCGGTGACGGTGCCGGTGGTGGAGAAGAGCCCGGCGACCACCCGCGAGGAGGTGGACCGGTTGGTGGCCGAGTTGGCGAAGCCGGCCGTCGCCGCTCCGGTCACGATCACCTCCGACAAGGGGTCGGTCAGCGTCCCGCCCGCGGCGATCGCCCGCGCGCTGCGCTTCTCGGCCGACGACGAGGGGAAGCTGACGCCGAAGGTCGACGTGAAGCGGCTCCGGACGGCGCTCGGCAGCAAGCTGGCCACGATCGAGTCGACGCCGAAGGACGCCGGCCTGACCATCTCCGGTGGCAAGCCGAAGGTGGTACCGGGCCGGGCCGGGCAGCAGCTCGACTCGACGGCGCTCGGCCGGGACCTGCTCGCGGTGCTGCCGAAGACGGAGGGCCGGACGGTCACCGGGCAGCTGAAGGCGGCCGAGCCGGAGCTGACCGAGGCGAAACTCGCCGAGCTGGGCATCAAGGAGCGGGTCTCCACCTTCTCCACCAAGTTCCCCGGCGGCCTCTCCTCGCCGCGGAGCCAGAACATCATCCAGGCCGCGAAGGACGTGGACGGCACGATCGTGCAGCCGGGGGAGACCTTCTCGCTCAACGGGCACACCGGTGAACGCGGCTACGCCCAGGGCTACAAGGACGCCCCGGTGATCGTCGGCGGCAAACTGGTCCCCGGGGTGGGCGGCGGCGTCTCGCAGTTCACCACCACGCTCTTCAACGCCAGCTACTACGCCGGTCTCCAGGACGTCGAGCACAAGCCGCACTCGTTCTACTTCAGCCGCTACCCGGCGGTGATCGAGTCGACCATCTTCTGGCCCGACCTGGACTTCAAGTTCCGCAACAACACCCCGCACGGGGTGCTGATCGACACCGCGTACACCTCGGACACGATCACCGTGTCGATGTGGAGCACGAAGATCTACGACAGCGTCAAGACCGAGTACGGCCCGCGCCGTAACGTCACCGCGCCGAGGACGGTCTACCTGGAGCCCGGCCCGAAGTGCATCGCCGCCGGCGGCAGCAACGGCTTCAGCCAGGACGCCTACCGGGTCATCAAGAAGGACGGCAAGGTCGTCAAGCGGGAGAAGTTCAGCTGGACGTACGACCCCGAACCCAACTTCGTCTGCGGTCCCAAACCCTGAACCGCCCCGCCCCGCCACGGCCGGGGTGGTCCTGCCCCCGCGTCACGGAACACACGCGTGAGCCCCGCCGGCCGATCGCCGACGGGGCTCCGTGCTCTCCGGGGCACCCCGGTCGGGCCGCGTGCGGGATTCCGCCGCCCTGCGGCGGTCGCGCCCGGGTATCCCACCGGGGGTGGTCAGGGACGGGCCTCGGCGAGTCCCTGACGGACCCCCTCGGCGTCCCGGTCGGTGCCGTACACGGGGGTGTCGGGCTGCTGTCGCCAGCTCTCGTCCAGGGTGCCCGCGTCCACCGGGTCGAAGCCGAGCGCGTCGACGAGCTGCATCACCAGCTGCTTGGCTTCGGCGTCGTCACCCGCCACCGGCAACGCGATCCGGTCCCCGGCACCCGCGGGCCTGCCCCGGTCCATCAGATGCGCGGCCTGGATGTTGTTGAAGGTCTTCACCACCCGGGCACCCTTGAGGTGGTCGGCGGTCCACCGGCTGGAGGTGAGGCTACGGTCGAGCAGCTCGGCGATGTCGCCGTCCCGCTGCGGGTAGTAGTTGTCGGCGTCCACGACGATCTTGCCGTCGAAGAGCGGGGCCGGCAGCTCGGGCACCACGAGCAGCGGAACCGCCACCACGACCAGCTCCGCGTCCTGGACGGCCTGCTCCAGGGTGCCGGCCACCGCCCCGGTCTCCTGGGCCAGGTCGGTCAGGCTGTCCGGACCCCGCGAGTTCGTGACGGTCACGTCGTGTCCGAGGGACCGCAGCCGCCGGGTGAGGGTGCCGCCGATGTGACCCGAGCCGATGATTCCGATCTTCATGACCACTCCTGCCTCCGCCGCTTCCGACGGTCAGTTCCGGTTCTACGCTCAGCAGGTACCCCGCCTGGTCCGCTGCGATTGCGGACGGGGCGTACCCCACGTCACGTTTCGCCGGACGGTGCGCGGACACCGGGAAAAGCCGTTACCGCACCGACGGTACGAGGTGACGGCCGCTGCCCGGGGCGGTTCACCGAACGCGGGCCGCCGGGGTGGCTTCCCGTCGGGTCGACGCGGCAGCCTGTCGACGCGGCAGCCCCGTCCCTTCGGGTACAGGTCGTCGTGAGCCTGGCTCCTTCTCTCCGCTGGTCCGGTGCCGGGAGGCGTGGGTCGGTGTCCGAGGGATCGGTTCGGGGCGCGTGGGTCGATGTCCGAGGAGTCGGACCGGGAAACCGGGCGCGTGGGTCGCGGTGTCCTTGGCCTGGCACAGGGAACCGGTCCGGGAATCCTGGCTCGGGGAGCCTGACTCGGGGCTCCTGGCTCGGGAATGCGGAAGTGCCCTGTCGCTGCGGGATGCCCCGGGGCGGATCAGAGCACGAAAAAGAATACGGTCGAGGCCCACCCCCCTGTAAAAGGGGATGGGCCTCGACCGTGAAGTATGTCCGGCGGTGTCCTACTCTCCCACACCCTCCCGAGTGCAGTACCATCGGCGCTGGAGGGCTTAGCTTCCGGGTTCGGAATGTAACCGGGCGTTTCCCCTCCGCCATGACCGCCGTAACCTTATGAACATATCAAACAACACACACACCCACACCGTGGGGGGTTGCCGATCATTTGTTCAGAGTTGCACAGTGGACGCGTAGCAGCTTCGTAGTCAAGTCCTCGGCCTATTAGTACCGGTCAACTGAACCCGTTACCGAGCTTACATTTCCGGCCTATCAACCCAGTCGTCTAGCTGGGGGCCTTACCCCCACAACGTGGGGTGGGATACCTCATCTTGAAGCAGGCTTCCCGCTTAGATGCTTTCAGCGGTTATCCCTTCCGAACGTAGCTAACCAGCCGTGCCCCTGGCGGGACAACTGGCACACCAGAGGTTCGTCCGTCCCGGTCCTCTCGTACTAGGGACAGCCCTTCTCAAGTATCCTACGCGCACGGCGGATAGGGACCGAACTGTCTCACGACGTTCTAAACCCAGCTCGCGTACCGCTTTAATGGGCGAACAGCCCAACCCTTGGGACCTGCTACAGCCCCAGGATGCGACGAGCCGACATCGAGGTGCCAAACCATCCCGTCGATATGGACTCTTGGGGAAGATCAGCCTGTTATCCCCGGGGTACCTTTTATCCGTTGAGCGACACCGCTTCCACACGCAAGTGCCGGATCACTAGTCCCGACTTTCGTCCCTGCTCGACCTGTCAGTCTCACAGTCAAGCTCCCTTGTGTACTTGCACTCAACACCTGATTGCCAACCAGGCTGAGGGAACCTTTGGGCGCCTCCGTTACCCTTTAGGAGGCAACCGCCCCAGTTAAACTACCCACCAGACACTGTCCCTGAACCGGATAACGGTCCGAAGTTAGATACCCAAATCAACCAGAGTGGTATTTCAAGATTGCCTCCACCCATACTGGCGTACAGGTTTCACCGGCTCCCACCTATCCTACACAAGCCCATTCAGATACCAATGTCAAGCTATAGTAAAGGTCCCGGGGTCTTTCCGTCCTGCCGCGCGTAACGAGCATCTTTACTCGTACTGCAATTTCGCCGGGCCTGTGGTTGAGACAGTGGGGAAGTCGTTACGCCATTCGTGCAGGTCGGAACTTACCCGACAAGGAATTTCGCTACCTTAGGATGGTTATAGTTACCACCGCCGTTTACTGGCGCTTAAGTTCTCCGCCTCGCCCTTACGGGCTAACAGGTCCCCTTAACGTTCCAGCACCGGGCAGGCGTCAGTCCATATACATCGAATTACTTCTTCGCATGGACCTGTGTTTTTAGTAAACAGTCGCTTCCCCCTGCTCTCTGCGGCCATACAACGCTCCACCCGCACGGGGCTTCACGTCTCCGGCCCCCCTTCTCCCTAAGTTACGGGGGCAATTTGCCGAGTTCCTTAACCACAGTTCGCCCGATCGCCTCGGTATTCTCTACCTGACCACCTGTGTCGGTTTGGGGTACGGGCCGCTCAGAACTCGCTAGAGGCTTTTCTCGGCAGCATAGGATCACTGACTTCACCTGAATCGGCTCGGCATCACGTCTCAGCCCCATGACATGCGGATTTGCCTACATGTCGGCCTACACGCTTACCCCGGCACAACCACCGGCCGGGCTCAGCTACCTTCCTGCGTCACCCCATCGCTTGACTACTACCCACCAGGTTCCCAGCCTCCCCATTCTTGGTCCGAAGACCGCCAACAGTTCAGGTGGTTAGCACAGCAAGGTTCATCACGGGCGCTCCTTCGCGGGTACGGGAATATCAACCCGTTGTCCATCGACTACGCCTCTCGGCCTCGCCTTAGGTCCCGACTCACCCAGGGCGGATTAGCCTGGCCCTGGAACCCTTGGTCATCCGGCGGAAGGGTTTCTCACCCTTCTTTCGCTACTCATGCCTGCATTCTCACTCGTGCCGCGTCCACAACTAGGTCACCCCGCTGCTTCACCCCCGGCACGACGCTCCCCTACCCATCCACACACCTGCACCAGACACCAAAATGCCTGACGAAGTATCATGTGAATGCCACAGCTTCGGCGGTGTGCTTGAGCCCCGCTACATTGTCGGCGCGGAACCACTTGACCAGTGAGCTATTACGCACTCTTTAAAGGATGGCTGCTTCTAAGCCAACCTCCTGGTTGTCTATGCGACCCCACATCCTTTTCCACTTAGCACACGCTTAGGGGCCTTAGCTGGTGATCTGGGCTGTTTCCCTCTCGACTACGAAGCTTATCCCCCGCAGTCTCACTGCCGCGCTCTCACTTACCGGCATTCGGAGTTTGGCTGATTTCGGTAAGCTTGTAGGCCCCCTAGACCATCCAGTGCTCTACCTCCGGCAAGAAACACACGACGCTGCACCTAAATGCATTTCGGGGAGAACCAGCTATCACGGAGTTTGATTGGCCTTTCACCCCTAACCACAGATCATCCCCCAACTTTTCAACGTTGGTGGGTTCGGCCCTCCACGCGGTCTTACCCGCGCTTCAGCCTGCCCATGGCTAGATCACTCCGCTTCGGGTCTAGAACATGCGACTCAAACGCCCTCTTCAGACTCGCTTTCGCTACGGCTACCCCACACGGGTTAACCTCGCCACATGCCACTAACTCGCAGGCTCATTCTTCAAAAGGCACGCCGTCACCCCGCAAGGCTCCGACGGATTGTAGGCGAACGGTTTCAGGTACTATTTCACTCCCCTCCCGGGGTACTTTTCACCATTCCCTCACGGTACTCGTCCGCTATCGGTCACCAGGAAGTATTTAGGCTTACCAGGTGGTCCTGGCAGATTCACGGCAGATTTCAGGAGTCCGCCGCTACTCGGGAACACCCACAGAAGATCAGCAACTTTCACCTACCGGACTCTCACCGCCTACGGTCAGCCATTCCAGACTGTTCGGCTAGCCACTGACTTGATAACTCCTCGAACAAGTGTCAGCCTGTTCAGCAGGGTCCCACAACCCCGACCACGCAACCCCTGACAGGTATCACACGCAACCGGTTTAGCCTCAATCCGCTTTCGCTCGCCACTACTCACGGAATCACTATTTGTTTTCTCTTCCTACGGGTACTGAGATGTTTCACTTCCCCGCGTTCCCCCCACACACCCTATGTGTTCAGATGTGGGTG
>NZ_CP120861.1:6722500-6895582 GCF_029581435.1 Micromonospora sp. WMMD987
CCCTACGACGTCTCGACCAACCCCGCCCGATCCGGTGTCGCTCGACATGATGCCCCGAGCGGTCCGGTGCCAAACCCGGAACCTGACTCTCGGGACTTTCGTCCCGTTTGCCCCGTTCCGCGCTGGCAGAGAGAAAGTTACGCGGTTTCGGGTTTGATCGTCAAATCCCCAGCTCACTGCGGTTCGGACCGGCGACCGGCCCGCCATCCCCGGGTACCGAGCACCCCGACGAGGGTGCCGATCACCAGGGAGGCGGCGATCAGGAGCGCGTGGATCCAGAGGAACCCGGTCGGCGTTCCCGCACCGATCGTGCCACCCGCCCAGGAGCGTGGGTCGTTCCAGATGGCGAGCCCGAACCTGGGCCAGATGACCCAGCTCCACACCCCTACGCCGACCAGGAACAGCGACCAACCCCGGGACAGGACCATGGTCGACGAGTATGCCCGCGTCGGCCGTCCTCCGACGCGCCCCCACGAAAACCACCGCCGGGCTCTACGGTGGAACCATGACCCGACCGGTTACCGACGCGCCGGAGGCCGCGACCGGCCTCCCCGGTGATTCGTCGGTGCCCGGTCCGGCCCGCCCCGGCTTCGGTCGGGAGCGGACCCTCGATCTCCTCCGGGCCGGCGGACTGCGGTTCCGTGCCGGCGGGCGATGGCGGCTCGCGCCGAGCTGACCCTCCCGACCTCGTGGCCTGACGGCCCCGGTCGGTCGCGCACCCGCGTGCCCCGCACGTTCCTACCGCAGAGAAGGCGTATCACCATGTCCGTTCCCCGCATGCTCACCGGCGACCGTCCCACCGGGCGGCTGCACCTCGGCCACTACGTCGGCAGCATCGCCAACCGGGTGGCGTTGCACCACCGGCACGAGAGCTACTTCATCATCGCCGACCTGCACATGTTGACCACCCGCAACAGCCGGGACGACATCGCCGCGGTGTCCGGCAATGCCCGGGAGATGGTCACCGACATCCTCGCCTGCGGTGTCGACCCCGCGCAGGCGACGTTCTACCTCCAGTCGGCCATTCCCGAGGTCGGCGACCTCAACACGCTCCTACAGAACCTGATCACCGTGCCCCGCCTGGAACGGGTGCCGTCGGTTCGGGAGATGGCCCGGGACGCGGGACGCGACGAGATCCCGTACGGACTGCTCGGTTATCCCGTCCTCCAGGCCGCCGACATCCTGTGTGTCCGGGCACACGTGGTACCGGTCGGCAAGGACAACGCCGCGCACGTGGAGGTGACCCGGGAGATCGCCCGCCGGTTCAACCACCTCTACGGCGAGGTCTTCCCGGTTCCCGAGTTGATCATGTCGGACACGCCGACCCTGGTCGGTACCGACGGGCAGGCGAAGATGAGCAAGTCCCGGGGCAACGCCATCGCGCTCTCCGATGACGAGGCCACGGTCCGCCGCAAGGTCATGGGGATGTACACCGACCCGAACCGGGTCCGGGCCGACGTACCGGGGACGGTGGAGGGCAACCCGGTGTTCGCGTACCACGCGGTGTTCAATCCGGACCGGGAGCAGGTGGCCGGGTTCGCGGCCCGGTACCGGGCCGGACGGATCGGTGACGTCGAGGTCAAGGAGGCCCTGGCGGTCGCGGTGAACCGGTTCCTCGACCCGATCCGGGAGCGCCGGGCCCGGATCGAGGCGCAGCCCGGGCTGGTCGACCAGGTGATCGTCGAGGGCACCGAGCGGACCCGGGAACGTGTCCGGGCCACCCTGGTCGAGGTCCGCCGGGCCATGGGTCTGACCGCCGCCTACCAGCAGGTCCGGCGGCGGGCCGAGCGGGCACGCCGGACTGCGGCCGGACCGGCCTGAACCGGCGTACCGGTCACCGGGCCGGCCGGCGTTCGCGGGGTACCGCCGCCGGGCGGCCCGGTACGCGGACGCACCTCACCGGCACGGCCGCCGGGCGGCTCGGGTACGGGCGCACCTCACCAGCGCGACCTGCCGGGCCGCTCCGGGGCGGCGGGCCGTCAGGTGGTCGGGGTACGAAGCTGGTCGAAGTACGGCTTCATCGCCGGGTAGTAGTCACCGAAGTCGATCCCCGGGGCGGAACCGGCGGCCTCCGGCGCGGAGCCGGTGCCCGCCGGGGCGTCGGGGCCGGCGGCCGCCAGCAGGTCGAGGTAGTACTCCCAGCCGGGGCCGATCTCGCCGACGTGCTCCTCGGTGTCGAGGTGGTGGGTGAACCGCAGCTCGGTGGTGCCGGCCGTCTCGGTCAGCAGCAGCTCGATCCGCCAGCCGCCCGACTCGTCGGCCGCCGACACGGCCAGGTGCCGGGGTGCCTCGCACACCTCGATCCGCAGCTCCGTCCAGGGGGTGCCGTCCTCGAAGGCCATCTGCAACCGGATGGTCCGGCCGGGGGCGGCGTCCCCCTCCCACCGTCCGAACCAGCGGGCGGTCCGGTCGGGTTCGGTGACGCTGCGCCAGACGTCCTCGATCGGGGCGCGGAAGGTGCGGACCAGGACGAGGTCGGTGCCGGTGGGGGTGCGGAACAACTGCCCCGTGGGGGTGCCGGTCATGCGGTCTCTCCTACTGCTCGGTGTGCGGAGTCTGCCCGGTGTGCCGGGTCGCTCGTGCGCCGCTCACGGCGGGTGCGGTGGACCTCCGTCTCCAGCGCGTCGAGGCGCTGCGCCCAGCCGTGCGGACGACGGAACCGGGCGAGCCAGTCGACCAGCTCGGTGAACCGGTCGGCGTCGAGCCGGTAGAGCCGTCGTCGGCCCACCAGCTCACTGCGGACCAGGCCGCTGTCCCGGAGGACCCGCAGGTGGCGGCTGACCGCCGGCCTGCTGACCGGGAATCGGTCGGCGATCTCCCCGGCGGGCAGGTCGCCGTCCCGCAGCAGTTCGAGAATGCTGCGACGAATCGGATCGGCGATCGCCGCCGCCACCTCGTCCACCCGGAAAGCGTAACCTATGGGTTACGGGTTTGCCGCGGCCGCCCGCCGACGACGGTCAGCGGACGACCTTGCGACGCGGCCGGACCGTCAGCCGGGCCGGACACACGGGTCTTCGACCGTGGACGACGAGCTCTCCGCCGTACGGCCGTCGGTGCTGGTCACCCGCACCCGCCAGGTCACGGCGGAGGCGCGGAGCTGACCCACTGTCACCCGGGCGGACGATCCGTCCACGGTCATCGTCCGGCTCGCCAGCCGACCCCCGGCGGGCGTCCACCGCAGCTGCGCGGTCCCGATCGTGGCACTGCCGGTGGCCCGGACGACCAGGCTCCAGGTGTCCGTGCCGCAGCGGACGTGCGCGTCCGCCACCACCGTGAAGGGCACGGCCAGCGGCAGCGCGGCCGGCGGGCGGGGCACGGCCGGCGGTCCGGCCGACGGGCGGGTCGGTGCGGGGACCGGCGGCGCACCGGCGGGTGGCACGGCACCGGCGGGTGGCACGGCACCGGTCGACGGCGCAGCGGCGGTGGCCGACACCCCGCCACCGGCCGGACCCGCGGCCGTCGCCGTCCGCTCCGGGACCTGCCCGCCGGTGCTGACGGCCGGCGACGACGACGCGCCTCCGGACCCGTCGCCCGAGGTCACCGCCGCCTGCTCGGCGGCCGGCCGGCCCGACGAGAACGCCCAGGTACCGGCCGCGACGAGCAACAGCAACAGCAGCAGGCCGGCGAGCCGACGCCGGTTCCGGGTCGCGGCAGCCGTCCGGACCGGTCGGGCGGCGGTGCCCGCCGCCGCCGTGTCACCCGAGGTGACCGCCGCGGGAACGCCGGCCGGCACCGCGTGGACGACCCTCCCGGGGCCGGTGGTGGCCGACCCGTCCCCGGCGGCGACCGGACCGGCCGCCGACGACGGGTCGGTGGGCGCGGCGGCCTCCGCCGACGGCACCTCGGCGTGCCCCTGGGCCGCCCCGGCCGGATCAGGGCCCCGCCCCCCGCCGGTGGCGTCGGCCGGACCACCGTCGGCCGGACCGGTGCCCGCCCCGCCGTCGCCGGCCGGACCGGTGCCCGCCTCACCGCCGTCGGCCGGGCCACCGCCGTCGGCCGGGTTGGTGCCGGCGGCCTGGCCGGTGGCGGGGTCCGCGTCGGCGAGCCGCGGCCAGACCGAGTCGGCGACCACCAGGAAGCCCGGTGCCGTGTACGCGGTCAGCAGCGCCGCCGGGTTGCACTGTTCGCGCCGGAGCAGCCCGCACCGGGCGCAGTCGTCGATGTGCCGGGCCACCCGCTTGCGCAGGGTCGGGGTGAGCCGGCCCTGCCAGTCGTCGAGCAGGTCGGCCAGGGCCGGGCAGTCCCGCGCCCCGCCCCGGGCGACGAGCAGCGCGCCGAGCGCCCGTTCGAGCTGGGATCGGGCCCGGGACAGCCGGGCGTGCGCATGGTTGGCGGGCACCCCGAGCGCCGCGCCGATGTCGGCGGAGGACAGGTCGTGTCGGATGGCCAGGTCCACCACCTCGCGGTCACCGGGGTTGAGCGCGGCGACCGCCAGGTGCACGAGGTGACGTACCTGGTCGGCGTTGACGACGGCGGCCGGATCGGCGGTGTCGGCCACCGGCTCGACCACCTCCGTCAGCGGTTCGGAACGGGACCGCTCCCGCAGCTGCCGCAGGCACTCGGTCCGCACGATCGCGTACAGCCAGGAGCGCAGCCGGTCCGGGTCGCGCAGTTGGTCGATGCGCTGACTGGCCAGGAGGAACGCGTCGTGGACGGCGTCCGCGGCGGCCTCCGGCTCGCGCAGCAGCACCCGGGCGTACGTGTAGAGCCGGTCGGCGTACCGCCGGTAGATGCCCTCCAGGCCGACCCGGTCGCCGTGGCGCAGTGCCTCGACGAGCGCCCGGTCGTCCAGCGCCGTCACGTCCATCCGTGCCCCCACCACTCGTCCACCGCTCCAGTAGAGCGAAGAAAAAATTTCCCGGGAACTTTCTGTTGGCATACCGACCCGCCGCTGCTCCCACCGGTGTCAACACACCGTCGACCCCGGGAGAGCCCCATGGCCACGACACGTTCCGCAACCCACCGACCGGGCACCGGCCGACACCGGTACCTCGCCACCGTAGTGGTGGCCACACTCGCCGCCGGACTCGTCGCGGCCACCTCGGTGGACGCCACCGCCGCGACCGTCCCGGGTGGACCGACCGGGGTGCCCGGCGCCACCGCTACCGAGCCGTTGGCCTTCCGGGTCGACCCCGGCCTGTCCGTGCCCCGGCTGTCGCTCGACCCGGTCGGCCGGGTCGGCACCGACCGGCAGGTCGGTGTGGTGGCCGGCCCGGACGGCAAGCCCGCCGGCCTGGTGCTCGACGAGGTCATGGTGCGGGTCTCCGACCAGGCCGAACTGGACGCCTTCCTGGCCCGTTGGGGTGGCCAGGTGCTCGACTCGTTCGCGCCGGACGAGCAGGGACAGGACCACCTCGTCCGGGTGGACGCCAACCGGGCCGACCCGGCCGGGCTGGTCGCCGACCTGCTCGCCGCCGAGCCGCGCCAGTCCGGCGGCTACCGGGTCGGCGACGAGCGGGCGCTGCGGCTGCTCGCGCTGGCCGCCGCCGAGTGGCGGACGGGCACCGAACTGGTCCTCGACTGGCTGGTGGAGCCGTCCGGCATCACCGACGGCAAGGTGTTCGAGGCCCCGGACATCGGCAAGAACGTCTTCGACTGGACGTTCATGCGGGCCGGTGGCGCGATGGACATCGGGGTGGCCCCGGCCTGGCAGCTGCTGGAGAGCAAGGGCAAGCTGACCAAGCAGGTGAAGTACCTGGTGCAGGACGGCGGGTTCCAGTTCAACTCCGACTTCCCGAGCAAGGTCTCCCTGCACAAGGCGGAGTGGGGCGAGACCAACACCAACGACTGCACCGGCGGCACGCCCTGCCCGTGGCACGCCTCCGACGTGGTGCTCGCCGGGATGGGCCGGGTCGACAACGACTACGGCACCGCCGGTCCGGCCGGGCCGGTGGTCCAGGAACTGGTCGCCGTCCGCAACGGCATCGACTACTGGACGGTCCTGCGGCGGCTGGAGAAGGCCGCCGAGGCGACCCACCCGGACGTGGTCAACCTCAGCTTCACCCGGGACGTGGACCTCGGCGTCAGCCACGCCCGCACCTGGACCGACCGGCGGATGAAGCACGTCCGGGACACCGGGGCGCTGATCGTCTCCGCCGCCGGCAACAACGGCACGAACGTCGACGGCGACACCCTCTGGGTGCCCTGCGAGAGCACCCACGTCATGTGCGTGGGCGGGATGAACACGAACGCGACGGTGTCCGGCGGGTCGAACTGGGGCACCAAGGACCTCACCACGTCGGTGGAGATCTACGGTCCGATGTGTGTGGCGGGCCTGACCGATCCGGGCACGCCGGCGGTCAACACCACGAAGACCACCTGCGGCACCAGTGTCGCCTCGCCGTTCGTGGGCGGGGTCGCCGCCCTGGTGATGGCCGCCGACCCGACGCTCACCTCCGAGCAGGTCCGCGAGATCCTCAACGACACGGCCCACGTCGGTGGGCTCGGCGACAAGGTGACCGGCAGCCAGCGCCGGATCGACGCGCTGGCCGCCGTCGCCAAGGCGCTGGGGGTGACCGTCGGCAAGCCCGCGGTGACCATCAGCACCCCGAAGACCAAGCAGAAGTTCGGGGTGCACCAGTCGGTGGACCTCTGGGGCGCGGCCACCGACTTCCTGGGCAAGGAGATCCCGCTCACCTGGACCAGCAGCCTCGACGGTGAGCTGGCCACCGGGTCGCAGACCTTCGTGCCGTCGCTGTCGGCCGGCAGCCACGTCATCACCGCCAGCGCCACCGACAGCCTGGGGCGTACCGGCTCGGCGTCGGTGACCGTCACGGTGGTGGACAGCCCCGCGACGGTGGGGATCATCTCGCCGCCGGCCGGGCTGACCCTCCCGGCGGGGCAGTCGGTCGGCCTGCTCGGCACCTCGAACGACCCGGACCTCTTCGGGCAGCTCCCCGACGCGAAGGTCTCCTGGACGGTGCGGCGCGGCAACACGGTGGTCCTGGAGAAGACCGGTCACCAGGCGCTGCTGCCGGCGAACGCGGTCACCCCCGGGGCGTACACCGTGACGTTCGCGGCGGGTGGGGCGAGCGTGCAGCGCGCCTTCTCGGTCACCTCGCCGCCGGCCGGGCAGACCCGGCCGACCGCCACGATCACCCTGCCGGCGTCGGCCCTGGAGCTGACCACGATCGAGTCCGGGCCGAAGTCGGTCGCGTTCACCGGTACCGGGTTCGACGCCGAGGACGGCGTACTCGCCGGAAACCGGTTCCGCTGGACGGCGTACGGCGACGGCGGTGTCAAGCAGGTGCTGTGCCAGGGCAGCGCGGTGCCCACCGGCGAGCCGCTCGACGACAAGGTCACGCCGAAGAACTGCGCGTCCTTCACCGCGGCGCTGGCCCAGCTCACCAGCGGCACCGACACCAGCACCTGGTCGGTGTGGCTGGAGGTCTTCGACGCGACGGGACTGGTCGGCACGGACTCCGTGCCGGTCCGGATCCGACGGCTCACCCCCTGACGGCCGGTTTCCCCATCCGAACAGGCCCCGGGACCGACCGGTTCCGGGAACGTACGACACGAGGAGAGAACATCATGCGTGGACAAGAGTGGACGCGACGGACGGTCGCCCTGGGCGGTGCCCTGCTGAGCGCGGTGGTGCTCGGTCAGGTCGCGCTCAGCGGACCGGTGGCGGCGGTGCCCGGCCTGCTGTTCCGCACGACGGTCGGACCGAGCAACAGTGTCGCCAAGTCGCAGAACGCGGTATGCCCGACCGGCACCACGGTCATCGGCGGCGGCGGGGCGGTCAGCGGGACGGGTCTCGGCCAGGTGGGCATGGACATCGTGCAGCCGCTGGCCAACGCCGATCTCTACTCGGTGACCGGTCGCGAGGACCCGAACGGGGTCGCCGGGAACTGGGCGCTCACCGCCAGCGCGATCTGCGCCCCGGCGCCCTCGGGTCTGGAGGTGGTGACCGGCCACTCGGCGGCCAACTCGGTGAACCCGAAGTTCCTGGAGCTGTTCTGCCCGGTGGGCAAGCGGGCGATCGGCGGCGGCGGCGCGGCCCTGGCCCTCGGCTCGGGAGCCAGTGACGTGCTGCTGGAGGATCTGCGGATCAACCAGACCAGCGTGACGGTGGCGGGGGTCGAGGCCGGCAACGCCTTCGCGGGCAACTGGTCGGTGGACGCGTCGGTGATCTGCGTCGACCCGCTCCCCGGTGAGCAGCGGGTGATCGTGGACAGCGCCGACAACTCGACGACCAGCCGTGCGGTCGCCGCGACCTGCCCGGCCGGCAAGCGCCTGCACGGTGTCGGCGGCGAGATCGTCGGCGGGGAGGGGCAGGTGCGGCTGACCGAGATGCGGCCCACCTCGTCGACCACCGCGACCGTCCGCGCGACGGAGGACGAGAACGGTTTCAGCGGCAACTGGAAGGTGCGGGCGTACGCCGTCTGTGCGAGCTGAGCGACCGGTGAGTCGACGGCCACCCGCCGGCCCCGCGGTTCCGCGCCGATCGTCGGTGTGGAACAGCGGGGCCGGCGGCGGTCCGGGGTTGTGTCGACCACCGCCCGTCGGTAACGTATTGCATCGATACGACTACTCATGGTCATGGTAGGAGATGTTCCACATGACACAGACCATGGAGACCGACCTGCCCCACTGGCCCCCGGTCAACTCCGCCCGCAGTCCGTTCACCCCCCTCGACGACGCCGAGCGGCAGCGGTACGTCGGCCCGGTGACCCGGGTGCTGCTGCCCACCGGGGCGACCGCCTGGCTGGTCAGTCGGCACGCCGACGTACGCCAACTGCTCCGGCATCCGGCGTTCAGCTCCGATTTCCAGCGTCCCGGCTTTCCCCTGCTCCGCCCCCTGCCGTCCGAGGCGACCAGGGATCTCCAGGGCACGTTCATCCAGATGGACGGCGACGCCCACCTGCGGCTGCGACGGATGCTGACCGCCGAGTTCATGATCAAGAATGTCCGCCGGATCGAACCGCTGATCCACCGGACCGTCGACGAGGCCCTGGCCGACCTGGCCGCCGCCGGCTCCCCGGCCGACCTGGTGTCGACGTTCGCCCTGCCCCTGCCGTCCAAGGTGATCTGCCACCTGCTCGGCGTCCCCTACACCGATCACGACTTCTTCCAGTCCCGCAGTCGCCGCCTGCTCGACCGCGGGCTGCCGGCCGATCAGGTCCAGCACGCCGCGCAGGAGCTGCGGGGCTACCTCCGGGCGCTGGTCGACCGCAAACGGGCGCGTCCCGAGGAGGCGGACGACCTGCTCAGCCGGCTGGTCCGGGAACGGGTCGAGCCGGGCGAGCTGGGCGTCGACGAGTTGGTCGGGATGGCACTGTTGCTGCTCGTCGCCGGCCACGAGACCACCGCCAACATGATCGGCCTGAGCGTCCTGCTGCTGACCCGCCACCCCGGGCAGTACGCCATCCTGCGGGACCGGCCCGAGCTCGCCGCCGGGATGGTCGACGAGCTGCTGCGCTACCTGAGCATCGTCCGGACCGGGCTGCTCCGGGTGGCCACCGAGGACGTCGAGATCGGCGGCCGGCGGATCCGGGCCGGCGAGGGCGCCGTCGTCCTGCTCTCCCTGGCCAACCGGGACGCCGGGGTCTTCGACGATCCCGACGGGTTCGACCCCTACCGGCAGGCCCACCAGCACCTGGCCTTCGGGTTCGGGATGCACCAGTGCATCGGGCAGCCGCTCGCCCGCGCCGAGCTCCGGATCGCACTGGTGGAGCTGGCCCGCCGCTTCCCCGACCTGCGGGTGACGGCGGCCCCACAGGAGCTGGCCGTCCGCGACAATTCCATCGTCTTCGGCCTGGACGCACTGCCGGTGGCCTGGTGACGCCCCGGCCGACGGATGGGGCGACGACGGTGGCGGTCAGCGTCGACCGGGGCCGCTGCTGCGGGTCGGGCAACTGCGTCCTCGCCGCGCCGGAGGTCTTCGACCAGGACGACACGGACGGGCTGGTGCTGCTGCGCGATCCCGCACCACGGGCGGCGCTGCGGGACCGCCTCCAGCGGGCAGCCGACCTCTGCCCGGCCGACGCGATCCGGCTCGACTGAGGCGGGCCACGCCGGCGTACCGGACGGCCCGGCCCCGGTGGTGTACCGGGGCCTCGTCAGCCCGGCCCCGGTGGTGTACCGGGGCCCCGTCAGCCCGGCCCCGGTGGTGCGCCGCGCTCAGCCCGGTGCACCACCGACGGACGCACCCCGGCCAAGCGGGGTCCGGCCGCGTCGACGGGGGTGGTTCAGCGCGACGACGTCCAGCCCTGTCGGCGTAGCCGTTCGATGCCGTCCAGCAGCAGGTCGAGCGCGAACTCGAACTCGAACTGGTCGTCGCAGCCCGACCCCACCACGGACGCGTCCTCGTGGGCGGCCGCCCGGGCGATCTCCGCGACGTGCGGGAACCGGGCGGCGACCTCGGGTGGCATCGACGCCGCCGGCTCGGGACCGGTCGGACCGGAACGCCCGGCCTGACGGGAGGCGTCGAACAACTCCTGACTGAAGCCCAGGATCCGGCTGCCCAGCGCGTGCATGACGTGGTGGGTGAGATCGACGGAGAGCCCGCCGGCCCGCAGTGCCCCGATCATCGAGTCGAGGTAGGCGAGCACGGCGGGCGTCGCCATGTTCCGCGACTCGATCGCCAGCGGCGCCCAGGGGTGACGACGCAGCACCTGCCGTGCCGAGAGGATGCGTCGGCGGACGGCGTGCCGCCAGTCGGTGTCCGGCAGCAGCGGATCGATCTCGCCGACGATCACGTCGATCATGCCGTCGAGCAGTTCGTCCTTGTTCGCCACGTGCTTGTAGAGGGCCATCGGCACGACGCCCAGCTCCTGCGCGAGGTTGCGCATGCTGAGCGACCCGATCCCGGCCCCGTCGGCCAGCGCGACGCCGGCCCGCAACACCCGGTCCCTGCTCAGCGGCGTCCGGCGCAGCGTCCCAGCCTGCTCGGCCATCTCTCTTCCCGTCCTCGGTCGGTGAGAGGACCCTATCCGTAATTGACAGGTGTACGGCGTACACCTACCGTGGGGAGAAGCGGAGTGTACGCCGTACACCACAAGGGGGTCGACGATGAAAGCAATCGTTCAGAATCGATATGGTCCGCCGGAGGTCCTGGTACTCGCCGAGGTCGACGTCCCGGTTCCCACGGCCGGTGAGGTGCTCGTCCGGGTCGAGGCGGCGGCAGTCAACGCGTACGACTGGCACGTGATGCGCGGCGATCCCCGGATGGCCCGGTTGGCGCTGGGCGTGTCGCGGCCCCGGGCGCGGATCCGGGGCCGGGACTTCGCCGGCCGGGTCGAGACCGTCGGTGCCGGCGTGCGGGGGTTCCGTCCGGGCGACGCGGTCTTCGGCGACCTCGGGGACGCCAACGGGGCGTTCGCCGAGTACGTCTGCGCCCCGGCGACCCGGGTCGCACCGAGGCCGGCGAACCTGACCCCGCAGCAGGCCGCCGCCCTGCCGCTGGCCGGCAGCACCGCGCTGGCGGGGCTCTGCGACGCCGGCCGGGTCGGCCCCGGTCACCGGGTCCTCGTCAACGGCGCGGCCGGGGGTGTCGGCACCCTGGCCGTCCAGCTCGCCAAGGCGCTCGGCGCGAGCGTGACCGGGGTGTGCGGTACCCGCAACGTCGAGCTGGTCCGCTCGCTCGGCGCCGACCGCGTGGTCGACTACACCCGTGCGGACTTCAGCCACGGCCCCCGCCACGACGTCGTGTTCGACCTGGTCGGCAACCGTTCCCTGACCGCGCTCCGACGGGCCCTGACCCCCACCGGGACACTGGTGCTCTCCGGCGGTGGCCGGTACCACGGGGGCAGTCTCCTCGGACCGGTCCGGCTCCTCCTGCGGGGACGGCTGCTGGCGCCCTTCGTCCGGCACCGCATCCTCGTCCCCACCGCGATCCCCGGCCGGGAACAGCTCGACACGCTGCGCGCCCACGCCGAGGCCGGTCGCCTCACCCCGGTCGTCGACCGGACCTATCCGCTCGGAGAGACGGCCCGGGCCATCGCCCATCTCGAGACCGGACACGCCCGCGCGAAGGTGGTCGTCGTCATCTGACCCACCGACGATCCGGCCGGCCCCACCCGCCGCTCGACAGACTCCGACGGGAAGTCTCCCAATATCAACTGTCAATGGGCTGTCAATAGTGGAAGCGCTTCGATTCGCCGTCCCGACACTATTGACGGAAGACGGCTCTCATTTACCATCGTCGATGCAAGGTCTCGTTCATCCGCCGTTCACCCTGTCGACGGCCGGCCTTCGAGGCACCCGCACCGCACCCGGGCTCCGCGCACCGCCACCCGTCCGCACCGAGGAACAGGAGCAGGACCGCCATGAAAGCCACCGCACGCCGCACCGCCGTCCTGGCCGGGCTCACCGCCGCCCTGCTGGCCGGCCCGCTCGCCGTCGCCGCCGTCGCCGCCGCACCGACCGCCACGATCACCCTCAACGGCACCGGCGCGACCGTCTCCGGCAGCAACGTCACCGTCGCCGGCAGCGCCGTCACCATCACCGCCCCCGGCTCGTACGAGATCAGGGGCACGCTGAACAACGGCTACGTCAAGGTGGACAGCGCCGCCGCCGGCACCGTGGAACTCATCCTCGCCGGCACCTCGATCACCAACTCGACCTCGTCACCGCTCTACGTCACCGACGCCGACGCGGTCACCGTCACGCTCGCCGCCGGGACCAGCAACACCCTCACCGACGCGGCGACCTACACCAACACCGGCGAGCCGGACTCCGCGCTGTTCAGCGCCGCCGACCTGACCATCGCCGGCACCGGCTCGCTGACCGTGCGCGCCAACCACGCCGACGGCATCGTCAGCAAGGACGACCTGATCATCCAGTCCGGCACCATCACCGTCAACGCGGTGGACGACGCGATCCGGGGCAAGGACTCGCTCACCGTCAACGGCGGCACGATCAACGTGACCTCGTCCGGCGGCGACGGACTCAAGTCCAACGAGACCGAGGCCGGCAAGGGCGTGCTCACCATCACCAACGGCACGATCACGGCCTCGGTCGCCGACGACGCCGTCAAGGGCGAGAACGTGCTGAACATCTCCGGCGGCACCATCAACGTCACCCGGTCCTACGAGGCGCTGGAAGGACTGCGGACCACCATCAGCGGCGGCAACATCACCGTCGTGGCCAGCGACGACGCGGTCAACGCCGCCGAGGAGGGGCTCGGTCACATGGAGCCCTCCGCGATCGCGTTCATCAAGGTCACCGGTGGCACGGTGGTGGCCACCGGCGGCACCGACGGCTTCGACTCCAACGGGTCGCTCACCTTCGCCGGGGGCACCGTGGTGGCCCGTGGCTCCAGCACCCGGGGTGGCGGCGAGGGCGCGATCGACGCCGACGGGCCGATCGCCTTCACCGGTGGCACGGTGGTGGGCGCCGCGCTGACCTCGCTGGCCGTCTTCCAGGCGGTGCCGAACAACGCCCAGGGCTGGGTGGCCCCCCGGTTCAACGCCAACCTGGCCGCCAACACCACCGTGCACGTCGTGTCCGGCAGCACGGTGCTGGCCTCGTACCGGACCTCGGCCACCGTCCGGGAGGTCGTCTTCTCGTCCAACCGGATCGTCAACGGCCAGCGGTACGACATCTACACCGGCGGCAGCGTGAGCGGCACCAACGTCGGCGGTCTCTACACCGGCGGCAGCATCACCGGCGCCACCCGGGTGCTGACCGGCGTCACCGCCGGCCGGTACGGGCGGTTCTGAGCCACCGGACGCTCCCGGTCGGGGCCAGCACGGCCCCGACCGGCGGCACCGGATCCGTGAACGCACCATCGTCGACCTGAGGCCCGTCCGTCGAACGCCGTGTGGCGGGAGAGCCGGCGGAGGGCCACCCGAAGGAGCAGATAATGTCGCGCTTGGTACTGGCCGGAGTGGACCTGGTCGCCGTGGTCCTGCTCGTCTTCGCGCTGTATTTCCCGCGTCACCGGCGGCGGGACCTGGTGGTGGCCTACCTCGGCGTCAACGTCGGCGTCTTCGCCGTGGCCAGTTCGCTCAGCAGCAGCACCGTCGGCGCCGGCCTCGGGCTGGGGCTCTTCGGCGTGCTGTCGATCATCCGGCTCCGCTCCACCGAACTCGACCAGCACGAGGTGGCGTACTACTTCTCCGCGCTCGCGCTCGGCATCCTCGGCCCGCTCTCCGGGACCTCGGTCTGGACGGTCGGCGCGCTGACGGCGCTGATCCTCACCGTGATGTTCGTCGGGGACCACCCCCGGCTGCTGCGCCGGTACCGCCGGCACGTCATCGTGCTGGACAGCGCGGTCACCGATTCGGTCGCCCTGACCGCCCACCTGGAGCAGTTGCTCGGCGCGCGGGTGCACAACGTCAACGTCGAACGGGTCGACCTGGTCAACGACACGACGGTCGTGGACGTCCGCTACTCACGGCCGAGGGTCGCCGCCACCGGCGGGCGACGCCCGGTCGAGACGGGTTCCGCCCGATGACCGTTCCCGGCCCGACGCTGGGCCACCTGACGCCGATCGGCCTCGCGGAACTGACCGAGCGCGCCGGCCTGCAGACCCGGTTCGACCGCAAGTACCTGCTCCCGCTCGCCGAGGTGCCGCACCTGCTCGCCGGGCTCGGCCGTGGCGACCAGGTCCTGGAGATCGACGGGCGACGGGCGTTCCGCTACGAGTCGATCTACTTCGACACCGCCGATCTGGTCAGCTTCCGGCTCACCGCCCGACGGCGACGACGCCGTTTCAAGATCAGGACACGGACGTACCTCGACTCCGGTCTCTGCTGGCTGGAGGTCAAGACGGAGGGCACCCGTGGGGGCACCGTCAAGGAGCGGCTGCCCTACCGCCCCGGTGACAGCGGCACCCTCACCCCCGGGCGGTCGTTCGTCGACGGCGTGCTCGCGCCGCTGCGCACCGGCCCCGCGCTGGCGTTCGCCCCCACTCTCACCACCCGCTACCTGCGCAGCACGCTCTACCTGCCGGCGACCGGCAGCCGGGCGACGATCGACATCGCGTTGCACTGGGAGGACCCCCGCGGTCGCCGACTGGAACTGCCCGCACTGGCCATCGTCGAGACGAAGACGGGTTCCACCGCCTCGCACGTCGACCGGCTGCTCTGGCGTCGGGGTCACCGCCCGGTGGCGATCTCCAAGTACGCGACCGGACTGGCCGCCCTCGACCCCGAGCTGCCCGCCGTGCGCTGGCGACGCGTCCTGCGACGTCACTTCGGGTGCGCCGACGGCCCCACGGGCACGACACCGCCCGGCCCGAGGCCCCCGGGCGCCCACCCGACGCCGGCGAGGCCGTCCACCTGACGTACGCCAGGTGGACGGCCTCCCGTCGGGGATCGACGGACAGCCTCCGGTCAGGGGCTGGTGCAGGTCGGCGACGGGCTGTTCGGCGTTCCGGTGCCGAGGAACCCGAACGTCGTCGAGGTACCCGGGGCGAGCGTGCCGTTGTAGGTGGCGTTACGGACGGTCGCGGTCGTACCGCTGGTGCTCAGCGTGCCGTTCCAGACCTGGCTGACGCTCTGGCCGCCGCCCAGGTTCCAGCGGACGGTCCAGCCGTTCGTGGCGGTGGTGCCGGCGGTCACCGTGACCTCGGCCTGGAAGCCGCCGGACCACGAGTTGACCGTGCGGTAGGTCGCGGTGCACGCGGTACCCGCGGGTGGGGTGGTCGTGGGCGGCGGCGGGGTCGTGGTGGGCGGCGGCGTGGTGGTCGGCGGCGGCGGGGTGGTGGTCGGCGGCGGGGTGGTCGTGGGCGGCGGGGTCGGGTCGCCCGACGGCACCAGGGGGCAGGTGGAGCTGTACCGCGACACACCGGTGCTGTCCGCCAGCGGGCAGAGGAACTGCGTGTAGCGGGTGTCACTGTCCAGGAAGATCTTGAGCCAGGGGATCAGCAGCCGCATCTCGGTCGGGTTCGACCGGGTGAACGAGAGGTGGTCGTTGCCGGCCAGCTCCGCCCAGGCGTGTTCCACGTTGGCGGGCAGGGTGTTGTAGATGCCCTGCACGTAGGAGGGTGTCACGGTGCCGTCGTTCTGACCCGACAACAGCAGGGTGGGGACCTTGGTGGTGGACATGTTCAGGTTGTTCCCGGGCGTGCCGGGGGCGAGGCCGACCGCGGTCTTCAGCGACGGCCGCCGGAGCGCCGCCAGGAGCGTCCCGGCCCCGCCCGCGGAGTGACCCATCACGCTGAGCCGGTTGGGGTCCACCCGGTTGCGCACCGGGCTGGACCGGGTGAGGTAGTCGAGCCCGGCGAGGAGCTGGGTGGCCCGGGCGTCGGCCCCGTCGGTACGGCTGTTGGTCTCGATCCCGAGCACCACGAACCCGAAGGACGCCAGCCAGGGGCCCATCCAGGCCTCCTCGTTGGCGAACAGGGCGGAGTAGCCGGGGACGATCGCCACCGCACCCCAGGTGCCGAGGCTGGTGTCGGTCGGGTAGTAGACGAACCCGCCGTTGAAGCCGTTGCCCGCCGGCACGGTCGCCTGCGTCGTGGCGAACGGCCCCCGGGTGGCGGCCACGCTGGCCAGGGTCGGGTCCGGGCCGCGCTGGTACGGGCTGTCCGCCACCGCCGCGTGCGGCGTCGTCGCGGACACCGCCAGGCCGAGGACCACCGCCAGTCCGGCGGTCAGCCACCTGGCCGTGCCGGTCCGGCGGACCGACCGCGTCCGGTGTGCGTCCCCCGGTGCCGGGGGACGTGCTGTCGGTACCTTCATGTCGCGTTTCTCCTTCGATCAGCCGGGCCGTTGCCGGCGGGTGGGCCGTTGCCGGCCGGGTGGGCTACCGACGGCTCCACTGCTGGTTGGCCTGGCCGGTGCAGGTCCACAGGACGAGCTTGGTGCCGTTGCCGGTGCCCTGGTTGTAGGGATCCAGGCAGAGGCCGGACTGCACACCGGTGATGGTGCCGTTGGCGTTGACGGTCCACTGCTGGTTGGTGCCGCCGTGGCAGTCGTAGATGGTGACCTGGGTGCCGGGGGTGGTGCCGTAGCCCGCCGCGTCGAGGCACTTGTTGCCGTAGACGGTCAGTGCCCGGCCGGACGTGTAGGTCCACCGCTGGTTGGTGCCGCCGTGGCAGTCCCACAGCTGCACCTGGAGACCGTTGGTGGTGGCGGAGCCGGGCACGTCCACGCACCTGCCCGACCGGGTGCCCACGATCGCGGTGGTCTGGCCGCTGCCGTCGCCGCTGCCCGGGGTGCCGATGCTGCCGGGCACCGCCTGCAGGGCGCTGTACCAGCGGGCGGCCATCTTGTCGTAGCCGCCGGCGGTGGGGTGGATGCCGTCGATCAGGTCACCGGTGGTGAGGGCGCTCTGCATGTCGACCAGGTGCACCCGCTTGCCGGCGTTCACCTTGCTCTGCACGATGCCCGGGATCGCCGCGTTGAAGGTGCGCGCGGCTGCCGCCTGGTTGCTGTTGGACAGCGTGATGATCTGCGCGACGAACACCTCGGCGGTGGGCGCGGTGGTGGTGATCCGGTCGATCAGGGTGGAGAGCCGGTTCGGCGCGGTGCTCACGTTGTAGTTCTGGAGGATGTCGTTGGTGCCGATGTGCAGCAGGACGCTCTGCGGCCGTTGGGTGTTCAGCCAGCCGACGACGTTCGCGTCGATCTGGTCGATGCGCCAGCCGGGGTGCCCCTGGTGGTCGTGGTCGCCCAGGCTGGACGGTCCGTTGAACTGCGAGCCGACGAAGTCCACGGTGTACCGGCCACCGGCCAGGCGCTGCCAGAGGCCGATCCGGTACCCGCCCGGCACCTGGGTTCCCTCGGTGATGGAGTCGCCGAGCGGCATCACCCGCGTCCCGCCGTTGGATTCCGCCCGGGCCGGGCCGGTGGGGGTCACCACTCCGGTGACCAGCACACCGAACGCGGCGAGCGCCGCGAGCCATCTTGTCCTCGTTCGCATGGATCTCTCCCTGGATCGGTGGAGCTGGCCGAGGACGAGGGCCGGGCGGACGGCCGCCGGGGTGGGCCGGCGGCACGTCCGGGGGTGGGCGGCCGGACCCGGCGGCCATCGGTTGCCGGGTCCGGCCGGGACACGCCGGCAGCCACGTCGGCATGGTCGGCGCCGCCTCGGCACGGGACGGTTTGTGAGCGCTAACAGTGACCATTGTAAATTCTTTGTTGCGGCCCGGTCCACCTCGACCCGGATCCGGCGGGCGCGGACCGGCCGACGACCGGCCCCCGTCGGCCGTCAGCCGGGGACGCGCCCGCTGACCTGCACGAAGTGGAAGCCGTTGACGACCACCCTGGGGTCACCGAACGCCTCGACCGTCGCCGTCAGCTCGGCGTCGGTCAGGCCCTGCCGCATCAGCGCCCCGCGCAACTGCGGGATGCCGGCCCGCAGCAGCCGGCAGCCCGGCCCACCGCCGTGCCAGCTCTCCGCCTGCGTCCGGGACCGCACGCCGGTCAGCCCCGCCTCGGCGAAGGCCGCCGGTGCCCGGTGCGCCCAGTCCAGGTCCATCCCGCTGGCCACCAGGGCCGCCACGTGGGCGGCCAGGTAGCGGTTCAGCAGACCGGTGGTCGCCTCGTCCGGCGCGTACCGCACGAAACTCCCCGGAGCGAGGGCGAACTCACCGATGAGCAGGTCGCCCCCCGGCCGCAGGGCGGCGGTCATCCGGCGCAGCGCCTCCTCCCGCCGGGGCAGGTGGCCCAGGAGCAGCCGGGCGTGCACCAGGTCGAAGCCGACCGGCGGCTCGTCGGCGACGATGTCGTGGCGGCGGACGACCAGCCCGGGACGGGCCGGAACGTGTTGCGGCGCGATGTCCGTGGCGACCACCTCGGCGCCCTGCCCGACCAGCCAGGTCGCGATGCTCCCCGCCCCGGCGGCCACCTCCAGGCAGCGACGACCGGCCAGCCCGCCCAGTTCGCCGAGCGCCGCCCGGGTGTGCCCGTCGAGCAGGTCCGCCAGCGCGGAGTGGTGGTCGGTGGCCTGCTCGCTCGCGTTGTCGAACGCGTAACCCCTCATGGTCGTCCCGTCTTCGTCGTGGCATCGGCGCGGACGCTCCACTGTGCCTCCCGACGGTCACGGGTGCACCTCCCCCACCACGGGGCACGCCGCCCCACGACCGGGTGCGCCGCCCCACAACGGGGAGACGCACCCGTGGCTGCGGTGGGGTGGCTCAGCTCCGCAGCGCCCACCGCTGGTTGGCCTGGCCGTTGCAGGACCACAGGATGATCCTGGTGCCGTTGCCGGTGCCGGCGGCGTTGGCGTCCAGGCACAACCCGGACTGCGCGTTGGTGACGGTGCCGTTGGCGTTGACGTTCCACTGCTGGTTGGCGCCGCCGTGGCAGTCCCAGATGATCACCGGGGTGCCGTTGCCGGTGCCCGACCCGCTGGCGTCCAGACACTTGGTGCCGTACACCGTCAGCTGGCGTCCCGACGTGCGGGTCCACCGCTGCCCGGCACCGCCCGCGCAGTCCCAGAGCTGGGTCTGCACGCCGTTGGTGGTGCTGGCGTTCGGCACCTCCAGGCAGCGACCCGACTGCTCGCCGACGACGGTGACCCCGCCCGCTGGAGTGGTCGGCGTGGGGGTGGGGGTCGGCGTGGTCGGGGTGGGGGTCGGCGTGGTCGACGGGGCGTCGAGGCCGAGGAAGGAGATGGCGTACGCGATCTGACCGGCCTGCGGCAGCTCGTGGCCCACCCCGCTGATGCTGATGCCCTCCACCGTCGCACGGGTGCCGGTGTCGCCGTACCGGGTCCTGGTCCAGTTCGACTGCGGACGGTCGGTGAACGCCGGCGTCTGGCTCAACCCGGACAGGTTGGTCCACTGCTTGATCTCTTCACCGAAGTTCACGTACGACAGGGTGGTGTCGGTGGTCCCGTGCAGGAACTGCATCCGGGGATACCGGCCGGTGTAACCGGGGTACATCGCGCGGGCGGCGTCGCCCCACTGCTGGGCGGTCTTGGTGAGCTGACCGCCGGCACACTGGCCGTTCCAGGTGTTGGTGCTGCTCCCGGTGGCGAAACAGGTGGCCGGCACCCCGCTGAACGAGGATCCGGCGGCGAACACGTCCGGGTACTGCGCCGCCATCACGTTGGTCATCATCGCCCCGGAGGAGAAGCCGCTGACGAACACGCGGGACGGGTCGACGTTGTGCCGCTGCTTGGCGTAGTTGACCATCGAGATGACGCCGTCGGAGTCGCTGCCGCCGCCCCGCCGCAGCCCCTGCGGCGAGTACACGTCGAAGCACTTGCTGCTGCGGGTGACCTCCGGCAGCACGATCACGTAGCCGTACCGGTCGGCGGCGGTGACGTAGTCGCGCCCGTTGCCGTTGAAGATCGCCGGACCGGATCCCCCGCAGTAGTGGATCAACACCAGCAGCGCCGGCCGCGGCCCCACGTTGTCGGGGACGTAGAGGTACATGTTGAGGCCGCTCGGGTTGTTGCCGAAGTTGGTGACCTGGGTCAGCGATGCCGCCGCGGCCGGTTGTGCCGTCATCAGCACGGTCATGGCCAGCAGCGGCACGACCGCACCGACCACGGCCGTCACCGCCTTGAGTAGACGTCTCACGGGCAGGGTCTCCGATCTGGGGACGGGGTGCGGTGCGGTCGCCGACCAGCTGGTCGGCGACCGCACCGCGGGTGGCGGGGGTGGTGCCCGGTCCGGCCTCCCGGGAGCTACCGGCCCAGGGTCACCTTGAGGATCCGCTCGTTGCTGTTGTTCGGGACGCTGTCCTTGTCGCCGCCGGTGCTCGTGGTCAGCCACAGGTTCCCGTCGAGCGTCGGCTCGACCGTCCGCAGCCGGGTGTACGTGCCGACGAAGTACTGCTGCACGTCGGTGAGGGTGTTTCCGCTGATCACCGCCCGGTACATCCGGTTGCCCCGCAGGCAGGCGAGATACAGCACGTCCCGGACGATGGCCAGCCCGCTGCACGACGCCTCGGCCACCGGGTAGGTGCGTACCGGCGCGACGAAGTTCGGGTTGGCGCAGCTGCCCGTGGTGCCCTCGCACGCCGGCCACCCGTAGTTGCCGCCCCGGACGATGATGTTGGTCTCGTCCATCACGTTGTTGCCGAACTCCTGCTCGAAGAGCCGGCCCCGGGAGTCGAACGCCAGGCCCTGCGGGTTGCGGTGCCCGTAGCTCCAGACCGCGTTGCCGAACGGGTTGTCCGACGGCACGGTGCCGTCGGGGCGGATCCGGAGGACCTTGCCGCCCAGGTCGTTGACGTCCTGGGCACGGTCCGGGCTCTGCCCGTCACCGGTGGCGGCGTAGAGCATCCCGTCCGGGCCGAACCGCAGCCGCCCGCCGTTGTGGTACTTGTTGCGCGGAATGCCGGTCAGCAGCACCTGCACCGTGCCGGTCTGCAACGTCCCGTCGTACCGGATCCGGACGATCCGGTTGTCGGTCGTGGTGGTGTGGTAGATGTACAGCCACCGGTCGGTGGCGAAGCTCGACGACACGGCCAGACCGAGCACCCCGCCCTCGCCGTTGGTGCCGGCGACGTTGGGCACCGTGCCGATGCTGCGCTTGTTGGTGCCGTCCGGGTTCATCGCGACCACGTCGAACAGGTCGCGCCGCCCGTAGAGCACGGTGCCGTCGGGTAGCTGCACCAGCCCCCACGGCAGGTCCCGCTCGGTGGTGACCACGGTGGTGCCGCAGACCGCGCTGGTGCAGGCCGACCCGGTGCGGACGGTCACCGCGCTGCTCGCCGCCGAGGTGTTGCCCTGCGCGTCCCGGGCGACGACCGTGTACCGGTACTCGGTGTCGGCGGTCAGCCCGGTGTCGGTGAACGAGGTCGCCGGCGGGTTGGTGGCCGTGCCGGTGACGGAGCCGACGGTCACCCCGCCGCGCAGGACGTCGTACCGGGTGACCGCGACGTTGTCGGTGGCGGCCGTCCAGGTCAGGGTGACGTCCGTGCCGTTGGCGGTGGCGGCGAGGTTGGTCGGGGTGGTGGGCCGCTGGGTGTCGGACTGGCAGAACGGCGGCGTGACCGGGAGCGTGGCGCTGGCCTGCGACACGTTGCCGGCGGCGTCCCGGGCATTGACGTACCAGCCCCAGGTGACGCCCTGCGCGACGGTGAGCGTGGCGGTCAGCGTCCGGCCGGAGACCGAGGTGACCAGCTGCCCGTCGTGGTAGACGTCGTAGTACGCCACGCCGACGTCGTCACGGGACGCCGACCAGCTCAGCGTGACGGACTGACAGCTCAGCCTGCTGCTGCGCAGGTTGGTCGGCGGGGTGGGCGCCCTGGTGTCGGCGGCGAGCCGGCCGACGGCGGCCGTCCGGTCCGGCACCGCGGGCGGGCCGGCGATGGCGGCCGGGCCGACGCCGACGGTGCCGGCGACGGTCAGCGCGGCGAGGACGGCGAGCCGGCGGGTGTGACGTGGACTGGTACGCACGCGATATGTCCCTTCCTGGGGAAACCTGCTGGTCAGTACGGGTAGCCGGGCACGTTGAGCCGCACGCTGTACAGACCGGAGTCGTTGGTGCGGCCCGAGGTGACGAAGAGGGTCCGCCGGTCGGAACCGCCGAACGCCACGTTCGTGGTGCCCGAGGAGCCGGAGCGGATCGTGCCGAGCTGGGTGCCGGTGGGCGAGTAGACGTGCACCAGGCCGTCGCCGCCCGAGGTCCAGTACACGTTTCCGGCGCAGTCGATCGTGCCGCCGTCCGGGCCGCCGACGTAGTTGACGAAGACGCTGCGGGGGCCGGTGCTGCCGTCGGGCTGGACGGCGTACTTGTAGATCTTGTTCTCGCCGTAGGCGCCCACGTAGAGGGTGCCACCGTCCGGGGAGAGGGCGATGCCGTTGGGCTGCCGCAGCGCGTCGTCGACGAGCGACACCTGGCCGCCCGAGACGCGGAAGACGCTGGTCCGCCCGCTCATCTGGTCGGGGCGGTTGCCGCGCTGGAAGTTGGGGTCGGTGAAGTAGACGACGCCGTCCGACCGGACGGCCACGTCGTTCGGCGAGTTGAACGCCCGCCCCTGGTAGTTGCCGGCCACCACGCCCCGGGCCAGGTTGTCGAGCCGGTACGTCGAGACGCTGCGCTGGTCGTGGGTGGCGGCGACGAGCTGTTGCCCGTCCGGGGTGAGAGCGAGTCCGTTGCTGCCCGCGTTGGGCAGGAACGTGTCGAAGGTGGCCGGCGGGGTGAACCGCCGGATCGTCGACGGCTGGACGTACTCCGACCCGGTGGCCGCGCCCATGTCGGAGAAGAGCAGGTAGCCCCGGTCGGCGATCCAGACGGGTCCTTCGAGGAAGGAGAAACCGCTGCGGATCTTCGTGGCCACGACCGACGTGGCGGGCAGCGGCGGGCCGTACCCGGTGCCGGACGGGCAGACGCCGGGCGGTGCCCCGGGCGGCCCGGCCAGGGTTCCGGCCACCGGTCCGGCTCCGCTGTGACCGCTCACATCAGCAGCCCGGACGAGCGGTGCGGCGGGGGCGGCGACGTTCACCGGGACCGCGGCGGGCAGGGCCAGGAGGAGACCGGCCAGCGTGGCGGTGGCGGGGTGCAGGACCATCGATGACTCCGATCGGCGGGCGGCCCGCCGTCGGCGGCGGTCGCGCGAGTGTTACCGGCTTAATCTAGCTGTATCGATGTATTCCTCGGCAGCATAAGCGAGGAGCCGCTGGGCCGCATGGGTTCCGGGCCGGCGGACCACCCCGGGAGCCGACCTCCGACGAGGGTCGCGCCGGGTCGACTGTGGAGTGCCGACGGCGGGCGGGACGTGCCGGTGACCCAGGTCGGGAAGGGTCCGTGGCGACTTGCCGACACCGGCTGAATCGACGTATGGGAGCGCGCTCATCTACCCTCAGGACTCATCCGTCCCACTCTCGTGGGCCGGCAGCGGTTCAGCAGCCATGAGTGTCCTGGTCTCCCCGCCAATCCGTGACCGCCATGGCCCTGTTCGGAGGGATCGAAGCGTTGACGAGCGAGAAGGCGGCGCCGCCGGGCGTCGACACCACCCGGCCCAGCATCGCCCGGGTCTACGACTACTACCTGGGCGGCAAGGACAACTTCGCGGTCGACCGGCACGCCGCCCAGATGGCGATGCAGGTCACCCCGGACGGCCCGGAGGCGGGGCGGGCCTGCCGGGCGTTCCTGCGCCGATCGGTGCGGTACCTGGCGGCCGAGGCGGGCATCCGCCAGTTCCTCGACCTCGGATCCGGGCTGCCCACCCGGGGCAACGTGCACGAGATCGCCCACCGGGTCGACCCGGACGCCCGGGTGGTCTACGTGGACAACGACCCGATGGCCCTCGCGCACGGCCGCGCCCTGCTCGCCGACGCCCGGACCACCACCGTCGTGGGAGCCGACGTCCGGCAGCCGGACGAGCTGCTGGCGGAACTGCGTGAGCGCCGGCTCATCGACTTCGACCAGCCGGTCGGACTGCTGCTCCTGGCGATCCTGCACCACCTCAACGACGACGACGACCCGGCCGGTGTCGCCCGACGGCTGGTCGCCGCGATGCCCTCCGGCAGCTACCTGGCCATCTCGCACTTCTACGACCCGGGCGAGTCCCAGCCGGAGGTCTCCGAGCGGGCGCGGGCGGTGGAGAAGGTCTTCAACGAAACCCTCGGCACCGGTCGCTGGCGTACCCGTGACGAGATCCTGAGCTTCTTCGGCGACCTGGAGCTGCTGCCACCCGGGCTGGTCCCGCTGGCCGAGTGGCACCCGGACGGCGACGACGACAGCAGGCAGACCGCCACCTACCACACCATCGTCGGTGGGGTGGCCCGCAAGCCCTGAGACAGGCCGTGGGTGCCGGCGGGGCACCGGGCGAACACGCCCGCCCCGCCGCACCACCCGCTCCGTCCCACCCGACGACCGTCCCGGTGACCCCGACCGGAGGGACCACCCGCGCGCCTCGACAGCGGTAACCTCCACAGGCGACCCCGTGCACCACGATCTCGGTGGAGGATGCGATGAGCCTTCGACGGCGTCTGCTCCAGACCATGGCCGGTTGTCTCGCGGCGACGGCACTGACCGCGGTGCTGCCGGCCGGCACCGCACAGGCCGCGTGTACGACCAGCAGCTTCACCGTCGTCTGGGACTACGCGGGCATGTACACCGCGCCCAACGAGGCGACGCTGTACGGCACCCGCCGCTACGGGCAGGTCGTCACCGGCCCGACGGGCAACACGGCCAACGGCTGGACGCTCACCTACGACTACTGGAACGGCCTGGCACTGTGGGCGTACATGAAGGACGCCTCGTTGCAGTACCGCGGCTGCGCCTGAGCCACCCACCCGGGCCGGCCGGTCAGCGGCGACCCAGCCACACCGTCCGCTCGGTGCGGACGCTCAGGTCGGACCGGCCCGGCAGGCCCTCGACCACCTCGTCCAGGGCGGCGAGATCGTCCGGGGAGAGCCACCCCTGGAGCCCGTGGCGCATCCGGCCCAGGCAGACCTGCGCGTAACGGGTGACGGTGGCGGACAGCGGCGGGCGCAGGTCGATGTCGAAGTGCCGCTCGGTCACCGCGGTGAAGCCGGCCTGCGCCATCCGGTCCCCCCAGGGCTCGTGCATGTGCATGCCGGCCTCGTGCCGACGCTTCGCCGCCCCGGCGTGACCGCGCGACTCCAGCTCCTCGTCCGGCGTGCCGGTCAGGAACCGGGGGAACGAGTCCAGTTCGGCGATCACCAGCAGCCCGCCCGGCCGCAACGCCCGGAATGCCGAGGCGACGGCACCCGCCGGATCGGCCAGGTGGTGCATGGACGCGGCGGCGAAGATCACCTCGACCGGCCCGAGGTCGGGCCAGGGGCGGTCGAGGTCGGCCTCGACGGTGCGGATCCGGTCGGCCAGTCCGGCGGCTTCGGCCCGCTCCCGCAGGTGGGCGAGCATCTCCGGGGACTGGTCGACCGCGGTGACCGTGGCACCGGGCAGTTGCCGGGCCAACGCGAGGCTGGCGGTGCCGCTGCCCGCGCCGAGGTCGGCGACGTGGGGCCGTCCGGCGGCCTCGCGGCCGACCCAGCCGACCACGTCGCGGACGTAGTCGTGCAGCACCTCCGCGTCCAGGTCGAGCAGCTCGATCAGGGAATCATGTGGCATGGGGCAACGGTAGTCCCTCCATGCCGTAATGGCATAGCATCTTGCCTATGACGCAAGACAAGGATCTGGAGAACCTGGTACGCCAGCGGATCCGCAGTCTGCGGACGGCCCGGGGCTGGTCCCTGGACGAGCTGGCCCGCCGCTGCCTGATCAGCCCGTCCACGCTCAGCCGGATCGAGACCGGGCACCGACGGGTCGCCCTGGACCAGGTCACCACCATCGCCCGGGTGCTGGGTGTCACCCTCGACCGGCTGGTCGAGGGTGACGCCGACGACGACGTGGTGATCCGTCCGCACTGCGACGAGGATCGGGGCGTCACCACCTGGCTGCTCTCCCGGGACCACCGCCAGACCGTCGCCAAGCTGCGGATCAGCCGGAAGGTGCCCACGGATCTGCGGGTGCACCCGGGACGCGACTGGTTCACCGTCCTCTCCGGCACGATCGAGCTACGGCTGGGCGAGCGGACGATCCTCGTCGGCACCAACGAGGCAGCCGAGTTCTCCACCCTGGTCCCGCACGCCTTCGGCGCCCACGACGGCCCGGCGGAGATCCTCTGCATCCTCGACCACGACGGGGAGCGCAGCCATCTCGGCCCGCACGGCACTCCCCCGGACCGTCCCGGGGAAGCTAGCCCGTGATCACCGGCCAGGCGTAGGCCAGCAGGGCGCACGCCGCCCCGAGCATCCCGAGCGAGAACCCCCGGGTGGGGAGGGGCAGCGCGGCGAGCACGAGCAGGATGACCGCGACGACATAGAGAAACGCCTGCACCGACATGACAGTCTCCTCGGGAGGTTGGCTGATGGCGGTGCGATCTCTACCCCGGCCGACCCGGCCGGGAAACCCGCGTCCGCCCGGGCACCGGACGGCACCGGCGCACCCGGTCGGAGGGGCGTCCCCGGTCCGGGCGGGACGACGGTCGATCGTCCCGCCCGGACGGTGGCGCCGACACGTCGGTCCCCTTCGGACGTCACCCACCGCCGGCGCGGCGCGGTCGCGTCAGCAGCATCGGTCGACGTCGCCGCAATGGCGGCAGCCGGGCCGGTCGACGTCAGCGCGATAGCGGCGGCAACCGGGCCGGTCGACGTCGGTTCCGTGGCGTCAGCAGCCGAGCCGCTTCGTGGAGAGGGCGACATCGTCGATCCAGAGGTCGAACTCACCCGGCGTGGTGCCGCCCTGGTAGAGCTGCCAGCCGATCTTCACGGTGTCGACGTTCGGCAGCACGAAGGGGACGTCGTTGCCCCCGTGCACGCCGGTGGAGGCGGTCAGGTCCGGGTTCGCCACCCCGTCGATCCACACCGTGACCCGGTTGTCCGTCGGGTCGAACTTCCACTCGAAGCACTGCCACCGGTCCTCGGTGACCGGGGCGGACTCCCGCCAGTTGGTCCAGTCGCCGGTCGGGCCGCCGTCGGCGCCCACCCCCCAGAAGGTGCCGGGGACGGTCGGCGCGTACTGGCCGCCGATCGGACGGACGACCTCCGCGCTGCCGCTGCCGGTCGCCTCCACCAGGGTGAAGTGCGCCCAGTCGGGGGCGGTGGGGAAGGCGTCGACCCGCAGCCGCATCCGTCCGTAGAAGCGGTTACCCGGTGCGGCGAAGTCGTCGACCCGCAGGAACGCGCGTCCGTTGTCGACCGTGTGGACGTGCAGGACCTGGTTGCCGTGCCGGGCGCGCTCGACGGTGAGCGTCCCGTTGCGGGTGTCGACGCCCCACTTCACCGTGCTGGGGCCGCCCTGGGGCAGCCGTTCGAAGTCCTCACAGAAGAGCAGGCCACGGGGGCACGAGCGCGCGGCGGAACCGGCCGCGTCAGCCGTACCGGCCGGGACACTGCCGGCCGTGGCGCCGAGAATCAGGGCGGCGGTGAAGACCGCGAGGAAACTGCGCATGGTCGTCCTCCAGGAGATCGCGTTCCCGCCCTGGGGGTGGGAAGCGGAACGGGCTCCCGAGCGTCGCTCGTCCCGGTACCGGCCGACGGACGTCGACAGGCGTCGGACGTCTCCGGCCGCCGAACGTCTCGGTGGTCGTGGAAAGGCGTGGCGGGTCACGGACGGCGGGACGTCGACAGCCCGTCGTCCGGGCGGTGGCCCGGGGTGCGGCGGCAGGCACGCCGAGAAGGCGCGTCACCGCCATGCGCTGCTCCCGCGCTCACCGTTCCCAGCGCGGTTGCCCCCACACTGCGGTGATCTCAGCCATTCCAGCATGTCGATACGTACCCGGGCAACACCGGCCGGTGCCCGGATGGCGACACCGGGCGGGCGGCTCGTCCGCGGCCCGACCCGCCGGCCCGGCGGCGCATCCGGCGGTACGACGAAGCCGGCGTCGGCACCCCCGTGGGGGGCGTCGACGCCGGCTCGACCGTCATCCTCCGCCGGGGCCGGTGGCCGGCCGTGGCCGGGTTGCCGCAGGTCTGCCGGCTCGCCGTCCCGGCCGGGATCCCGCAGGAGAGAACGGCCGTGGAGCCCGGCGCGTCACGGCGCGAGCCGCTCCAGGAAGCGCAGCCGGGCCGACCCGCGCGGGTTGGCGCTGAGGTCGGCGTCGAACGGGGTGATGCTGATCCTGCCCGCCTGTAGGGCGCTCCAGTCGCTGCCCGGGGCGGGCGTGCCGGTCGGCCCACCGATCGACAGGGCGTACGTGCCGGGCTGACCGGGCGCTCCGGTGGTGTTGGTGAACCCGAAGCGGAGGTAACCGTTGCGGTCCATCCGGGTCAGGCTGGTACCGGTGACCGCCGTGGCGCCGGGGTAGTTGATGTTCAGGCCGAGCCCCTCGGGCAGGAGGGCGCCGCCCCGGGCGTCGCTGGCCAACGCCGCCACGACGTCACTGGTGTACGCGGCGACCCTGTCCTTGAGCGCCAGGGACTGGTCGACGGTCTTGCCGTCGATGCTGACGGCGATCGCCGGTACGTCGTTCTCCAGGGCGGCGATCGCCGCACCGACGGTGCCGGAGTGGTTGGCGACCGTGGTGTAGTTGCCGCCGGGGTTGATCCCGGACACCACCAGGTCGGGCGGTGCGCTGCGGAACAGGGCGTCGAGGCCGACGATCACCGAGTCGCTGGGGGTGCCCGTCACGGTCCACACCCGGGGCTCGGGGTTGGCCAGGTTCACCGTCGGATAGGTGATCAACGTGCCGGTGCCGCTCTGGTTGGTCGCCGGGGCGACGACCGTCACGTCGTGACCGTCGGCGGCCAGGGCGTCCCGGAGTGCCACGATCATCGGAGTGCTCGATCCGCCCGGTCCGATCCAGCCGTCGTCGTTGGTGATCATGATGTGGAGCCGGCGGGGCTGGGGTTGGGTCTGGGCGGTGGGCCGGTCGCCGGGCTTGGCCGCCGCTTCCAGGGACGGGACCAGGACGAGACCGAGAGTCAGGGCGAGTGGCAGAAAACGACGCGCGGTGCGCAAGGCAACTCCTCTTCGAGGCCCCGGCCCGGAACCGCACACCGTCGTCTCGTGCCGCGAGGGCCTGATCCGACGGGGCGGCAGGCGCGGGATCGTGGGGTGTGCGGTGACTGATCGTCGAGTGTAGACGATCACGCTGACGCCGGCTCCCACCTTGACGACCGGCGTCCGGATCTCCACACACGACGGTCGGACCGGTCACCCACGAAACCGTCCGACCCGCACGCCCTCACCCCGCCGGCCCGTCGTACCGCCCGACGGGAGTACGACCACCGCCGCCGGTACGCCCCCGGACACTCACGGCAGGCGTACCGGCGGCTCCGGTTCACTCCGACGGCGCCCGGCGGGCCGGACCGAACATCGCGTAGGCGACGAGGCCGCCCCCGGCGAGCACCGCCGCCGCCACCGCGGCGACCCGGCTGTCGGTCGGCTGGCCCTGCCACGTCGCGGCCGCCCCCCAGGTGCCGTCCTGCGGATAGAAGGCCGCGACGATGGTCCAGCCCAGCGGGAGGAACCACGACCGGGCGGCACCGAACACCGTCGCGCACAGCGCCGTCAGGCCGAGCAGGCCGGCGGCGTCGCGGACCACCAGGGCGGCCGGTCCGAACCGGGCTCCGGTGTGCAACGTGGCGAGCAGGAACACCAGGACGACCAGCAGGCCGACGAGCAGGTGCACCGCACGCCGCCAGGGCCAGCGCACCGACGCGGTCCGGTCCAGGCTCTCGTCCGGGCCGGCGAGGGTGGGCGCGAGCGCCGCGACCATCAGCAGGACGGTCATGACGACCATCATCGGGGTGACGTCCCGGTCCTCGGCGAAGATCAGGTACGTCGTCCAGAGCGCCGCCAGGCCGCCGACGACCGCGGCCAGGGCCAGGGGCACCCGGCGCGAACGCAGGTACAGCAGCGTCCAGGTCACCGGGCGCTCCGGGACAGCAGGCCGGTCGGGTCCTGGCAGGCCAGCAGGGCGTTGCGGACCGCGGTGACCCGGGCCAGCGCCTCCGCCTCGGGGAGGTCACGCAGCCCCCGCCACAGGGCGACCGCTCCGGTGGTGATCTCGGGGTCCTCCTCGATCAGTCCGGGCATCAGGCCCACGTCCGACCGTGGCTCACGGCCCATGAGCCAGTAGGCCGCCGCCCGCTCGACCACCTCGTTGCCGTTCCTGCACTTCCCGTCGTAGGGGACGCCCAGCCTCCTGACGATCTCGGGGACAACGGCGGCCGGATGGGCGAGTTCGCCACGCTTGTCGATCCGGATCTCGATCGTGACGACGCCCGGCCGGGGGGCCGGCTCGTCCCGGTCGTACCCGATCGTGTGGGTGTCCTCGTGCACGACGGTCGGTGCGTCCGGCAGCTTCCCCAGCGCCGCGAGGCCCTGCCGGGCCAGCGGGGTCACCGTGTCGAGCACGTGACCGTGGACCCGGCTGACGCACACCGTCGGGGTGTCGGCGGTGCACACCAGCTCCCGCGCGACCGGGTCGACCGGCCAGGTGAGCACGTCCCGGTCGTGCGGGAGGACGGTCAACGCCACCACGAACCCGAGCAGCACCGGCAGCACCGCCGTCAACCGGCTCCGCCAACCGTCGGCGACGAACAACAGCAGACCGGTGACGGCGAGCGCGATCATCGAGATCGCCAGCGCACCGCTGACCCGGTTGTCGATCGTCTGGTAGTCGTGGAACGGACCCGAGCCGTGGGCCGGAGAGATGGCCGCGGCAACCCGGACCGACGGCCCGACGGTGACGAAGAAGACCAGCAGCACGCCGCCCACCGCCAGCGCCGGGGCGGTCACCAGGGCGGGCAGCATCCGCCCGATCCCCAGTCCGAGCCAGGCCGCGGCGACCAGGGACAACGCGCCCACCCCGGTGACGACGGCGAAACTCGGCAGGGGCACGTAAGCGGAGGTGTTCGCGATCCAGGCGATGCCCGCCGCGGTCACCAGCAGATAGGCGACCCCCAGGGTGAGCGCCATCGTGCCGAGCACCGGCAGCATCCGGGCGACGCGGGGGCGGGCGGTGGTGGCGAACAGCTCGCCGACCTTCGCCCGGTGCTCCCGTCGCCCCTGCCAGGCCCCGGCCGCGAGGGCCAGCGGCCACAACAGGAGCAGGTACTCCCGGATGGCCAGGGCCAACGGCATCCAGCCACTCGACCACCGGCCGGTCGCCACGTACAGCGCACCGGTCCCGACCACCACCGTGACCAGCGCCGCACCGACCGCGGCGGAACGCCGCAGTTCGATCCCCATGATGCCCGTACCGGCTCTCCGTCCCCCTCCGGGCCGACCCGTGGCGGTGGCACCGGCTTCGACGGTCCGCCCGCTCATCGGGTGGCCTCCGCCCGGTGCTGACGCAGCAGCGCGGAGTAGCCCCGCTCGGCCGGGCTGTCGCCGGCGTGCCCCTGGTCGCCCTGGGCGGCGAGCACCTCGGGCGTGCCCCGCCACACCAGGCGGCCCTCGTTCACCAGCACGACATCGGTGCAGGCCGCCGCCACGTCCTCGACCAGGTGGGTGGAGACCAGGACGCAACTGTCGGTGCCGAGGTCACGCAGCAGCTCGCGGAAATCGAGCCGCTGTTCCGGGTCGAGACCGACGGTCGGTTCATCGAGCAGCAGCAGCCGGGGGTCGTTGACGATGGCCTGCGCGATGCCGGCCCGCCGCAGCATGCCGCCGGAGAGCGTCTTCAGCCGGGCGTCGGCCTTGGCGGTGAGCCCGACCCGGTCGATGGCCCGTTGCACCGCCGCCGGGAGGGTGGACTTGGGCATCTCCTTCAGCCAGGCCATGTACCCGACGAACTCACGCACCGTGAACCGTGGGTAGTAGCCGAAATGCTGCGGCAGGTAGCCCAGCGCCCGGCGCACCGGTCGCAGCTCGGAGCGGCCGTCGACCGGGTGCCCGAGCAGCGCCAACCGGCCGCCGGCCGGGGCCACGACGGTCGCCAGGGCACGCATCAGCGTGGTCTTCCCCGCCCCGTTCGGGCCGAGCAGGCCGTGCACGCCGGTGGGGAGGGCCAGGTCGAGCCCGTTGACGGCCAGGTGCCGCCCGGCCCGGACCTGGAGACCCTCGGCATGGATCGCCCAGGGATGGGTGGTGGCGGTCGTCTCGACCGCACTCACGGCACGCATTGTCATGATCTCCTTCAGTGATCGCCAGAGGGCAGCGTGGAGGCACGGCCGTCCGCCGTGTGTCGGGCTGGGGCTACTCGTGGTGGGAGAGCCGCCGGAATCCGTTGACCCGTAGGAGGGCAACGAGAGTCAGGAACACCGTGGCCAGCGCCCAACTGCGGGTGCTCTGCGCCGACAGCAGCACCGGCAGCCGGGCGGCGACGAGACTCGGGGTGACCACCGCGAGCGTCCAGACCACGACCAGTCCGATCGCAGCCCGGCGCACCCCGACGAGGGTTCCCAGCAGGAGGGTGGCGGCGGTGAACGCCAGGCAGGGCAGCAGCACCAGGGCCATCGACACCCCCGTGCCGGCACCGGCCAGGGCGAGCGCCGGGATGACGAACGCCAACACCGCAGCCGTACGCCGCAGCAGCGTCGTCAGACCGGCGGCGGGGGTCGTGGCGATCAGCTCCCAGGCCGGATCGGCCCGACGGTGCCAGGCGACGGCCACGCCGGGCAGCGGGGCCAGCGGTGCGATCAGCAGCACCAGCGAGGGGGTGCCGACCCACAGCGCGCCGAGCAGGGCCGCGCACGCGAGCACCGTGGCCGTCATGATCAGCCACGGCAACAGCGTGCCGACGAACCAGCGGTGACGCAGCACCGACCAGGGCCGGCTCCGGCCGACCGGCGGCGCCGCCGCGATCTGCCGGTCCAGCACCGCCGCGACCTGGTCGAGCACGACCCGGCTCTCCAGGGTGGTGCTGCCGGCCAGGCGGGCACGGCAGTCGGCGCAGTCCTCGAGGTGCACCTCGATCGCCCAGACGCTGGGCTCGTCGAGGTCCGGATCCCCGGCGGCGTAGCGGTCGATCTGGGTCAGACTGGGATGGGTGGTCATGACAGCGCCTCCCGCAGGGCGATCCGGGCACGGCGGACACGGGACTTCACGGTGTTCTCCGGTACGCCGAGCAGTACCGACGCCTCACGCGTCGAGAGCCCGTCGAGGACCGTGGCCCGCAGGGCGGCCCGCACCTCGGCCGGCAGGACGAGCAGGGCCTGCTCCAGCTCCTGGCCGATCCGGTTGGCCATCACCTCGTCCTCGGCGGCGGGAGCCGTGCTCGGCATCAACGGCACCTGCGGCACCCGCCCCTTACGCGCCCGGTGCCGGAACGCGTCGACCAGGCGGTGGGCGGCGATGGTCCACAACCAGCCCACGGCGCTCCCCGCCGCCGCGCCACCGCCCTTGGCGGGGGTGCCGGCGAAGCTGCCCGCCGCCCGCCAGACCGTCAGGTACGTGTCCTGGAGCACCTCGGCGACCACGTCGGGGTCGGCGCAGCGGCGACGCAGCCGTACCTCCAGCCACGGCGAGGTACGCCGGTAGAGCTCGTCGAACGCCCGCCGGTCTCCACGGGCGACGCGTCGCACGAGTTCGCCCTCGTCAGCCGCGTCCAGGTCTGTTCTCACACCCGGTAAGACGACCGGGCGGCCGGGATCGGATCCCGATCTCCTGTGACCGTCGTCACTTTTGACCACGCGCTCCCCGAAAAACCGCTGGTCACCGCCCGGCGCGTGACCGGGTGACCCGTTTCGACCGGTTGGTACACGGGCTCGGTGGCGCTTGTCTGGCGGTGTAGGTCACCCCCTGGTTGATCAGGCGCCGACGTACTGCAGCGCCGCCCAGTGTTCGGGTGCGGTGAACGGCCGGGTCTCCCGCCAGAACACCACGTCGGCGGGGTCGCGGTCCGGTTCCGGCCGCAGCGCCGGATAACGGCGGTGGAGGTCCTCGTTGGTGCAGTCCCGCAGCCAGCGCTGGGCCGTCCGGACGGCCCGGACCGGTGGCTGCCCCTCCGCCCGCCACGCGTCGTAGAACCGTGCGACCAGCAGCGCGACCACCAGGCTCTCCACCCGCCACAGCGTGCCGAGCACGCCACCGCAGCCTGCCTGCAGCAGCCCGGCGGGCAGGCCCACCACCTCGTCGAGGGCGTCGACGCCGATCATCGCCGTCTCGCACGCCGACAACACCGCCAACCGGGCCCGTACCGGCGTGGCCATCAGGTCGGCCACCGTCAGCGGCCCGTCGGCCAGAGCCAGCCGGCTCTGCCGTGGCGACTCCGGATCGGCGGCTCCGTGGCAGGCGAAGTGCAATACGTCCCGATCCCCGAGAGCGGCCAGCACGGCCTCGCGGGTGGTGTGCGTGACGACATCGGGGAAATGCGCGGCCACGGTGCTCACCTGAAGGCGGGCATTGAGCCGTGGGTCATCGTCGGGCCTGGTCACCGCGACCATGAGCAGCCGCTCACCAGTGGTCGCAGCGTCGGCGATCTCCCGGGCGGCGAGCCAGGACCGGGCACTCGGCGCGTGCGCGACCGCGATGCGACAGGCAGCCTGGAGCGGCAGGAGACCGAGCAGATCCATGGCGATCAGGACCACTTCGTCGGTGCCGTCAAGGGCCGCCTCCAGCGGTTCCATCGCGGCGGTGCCGAGCCAGGTGATGATCGACCGGAGTTCCCGTGGCCAGGCGTGGGTCCTGGCCCGGTAGTTGCCGAGCAACTCACCGGATCGACTGACCAGCTCCTGCCGGGACAGGGCCGGCAGATCCACCAGGCGGGGCGGCAACTGAGGATCCGGGTCCACGATCACCGCGAAACCGCCCGGCTCGGCCGCCGCCAGATAGACGACAGGACGCCCGGACGCGGCGGCCCTCCGCGCCTCGGCCAGCCCGGAGGACGTGAGGAAGCCCTCCGCACCGGGTTGGGCACGCACCTCGGCGATCGCCTTCCGCACCTCGACGCGGGCGGCATCCACCTCGGCGGACCGGGTCAGGTCGCCCGAACCGTCGAGGGTCAGCTCACGCACCCGACGGGCAGCCTCCCGGTAGCGTCCGGCCACCGTCGGATCGATGCTCGCCAGATCTGCGGTGTCCAGGTCCAGCGCTTCGCTGAGCAGACGTGCCCGGCTCTCCTCGAGCACGTCGACCGCAGCCTCGATGCGCCCGGCACGGGTCAGCGCGAAGGCGTGGGCGACCGCGAGATCGTGCCGGATGCCGAGTGCCCGTTCCCTGCTGGTCGGGAGCGCCTGCACGTCGTACAGGTCGCTGAACACGCTACGCGCCGCGGCGAAGGCCGCCAGCGCCCGTGCCTGGTCGCCAGCCCTCAGCGCCTGGCGGCCCAGTTCCTTCCTGGCGGCGAAGACGAGCGTGGGCGGCAGGGTGAGCGGCCCGTCCAGGAGTCTTTCCAACTCCGCAACCGCATGCCGTACGGCCGTCCGCGCCGCATCGTCGGGCAGGGCGGCCAACCGCATGAACGCGATGTTGGCCTCGGCGGAAGGGGGAAGCTCCGTCAACAGCTCCCCGGCCCGCTCCCGCCCGGCACGTCCCGGCACTTCGAGAAATGCGGCAGCCGCTGCCCGGACCAGCTCAGGGCTCCTCGTCCCCGACTCCGTCGCCTCCCGCAGGGTGGCCTCGATCAGGTCCAGACCGCTGTCGCGGTCCGCCGGATCCCGGCTCAGCCGGAATCGCTCGATCAGCGCGTAGCCGAGGCTGACGGTGAGCAGGGCGTGATCGTTGTCCGGACCGGCCTCGGAGGCTGCCAACAGCGATCGGAGCAGGGCGATGGCGGTGTCCAGGTCGGCGACCTCGGCGGTGCTCTGCGCCCGGGACAGCAGCATGGTGACCGCGACCCGCTGGTACCGACGCGTTCCGGGGTCGGCGGGGGGCAGCTGCGCCATCCGTTGGGCGAGGGTGACCGTGTGCTGCAGGTGCACGTCCGCCCCGGTGGTGATCGTCCGTTTGAGGGAGATCCGGAACAGCCAGTCCTGAAGCTCCCTGGCGAAGGCCGCCGGGACGATCCGCCCGGCGTCGGGGCGTAGCGGCGCCTCCTGCACACGGGCACCGGCGAGTTCCAGCCGGGCGACGGTCTGCTGGAGAATCGTCAGCCGGTCGCTGCGCGGAACCACCAGGTCCGCCCGATCGTCCACCACTCTGGCCAGTTGGGGCACGTCTGTCGGGTCGAGTTCCACGCCGGTCGCGGCGAGCAGCATGTCCCGGCCCTGGTTCACATCCTCGTCGGTGCGCTGCGGCGTCGCGCGGCCGGAGCGTTCGAGCAACGCCTCAGCGAGCTGCAACTGCAGCAACACCTTCCGGGGCGGCCGGCGGCGTGCCCGCAGCCGGTTCAGGGTCTCTGCCAGGCTCTGATCGATCTTCCCCTCGTCCGAGGCCTGCAGCATGCCTAGCGCCACGAACACCGGAGGGGCCGGGTCGGGGAATCCGCTGTCCCTCACATCCATCTCAGCCCCCGTTCGGAGAGAGTCTCGGCGAGCAGGGCGATCTGCCTGTCCAGTGCCTCCGGGTCGCGGGTGGCCAGGTACCGGAGCCGGAAGGCGGACGCCAGGTTGGCCTGAATCCTGGGCAGCTCACGATTCACGTCGCCTTCGGCGAGCCTACGAAGTGCCTCCTCGTAGAGGCCGATGGCCTCGTCGATGGCCCCCAGGTGTTCCGCGTCGCCCTCCACCACCCTCTCGACCAGCATGTCGGCCAGAATGCACATGGTCTCCAGGTGGAGGCCCGGGTCGAGATCCGGGATGGTCAAGCCGCGTCGGGCATAGGACTCGGCGGTGGCCAGGTCGTCCGGTTCCGCCAGAGCGGTCCGGTGCCGTTCGAGGTGCAGGTCGGCGAGCGCGATCAGGCAGACATGAAGGTTCTGGCCGGCGGGTTGGTGATTCTCGAGAACGCCGACGTAGCAGGCGATCGCCGCGGTCAGGTCAGTCACCGCTTCCGGGTCGTTGATGCTGTCCCGTAACCGGAAGCGGCGGGTGAGGGCATCGGCCAGGTCGACACTGGCACCGGCCACATAGGCGGAGTAGTCAGGAAAGTCCGCCACCGATCGACGCATCAGACTGACGAAGAGATCGAGATCAGCAGCGGCCGACGCCCAGGCCTCCGCCTGTCGGGCCTGCCGCTCGGCCGCTTCCGTATCGTCGTCGCCCGCGCCGCGCGGCCCGTCCCGCAGCGCCGCCGAGCGGCCATAGGCCAGGTCGACGCGGGCGCGGACCAGCCGGGCCGCCTCCCAGCAGGCCACCGAGTAGATCTGCCGATCGCCCCGGACGGCCTCGGTCAGCTCAAGGACTGCCGTGATGGCGGCGTCGAGATCGGTCGGGTCACCGGTCGTCTCGAACCGCTTGGTCAAGGCATCGATGCGGGGTGACTGAAGGCGGATCAAGAACATGGCACGTAGACGCCGCCATGTGCTCATGTGACGAACCTCGGCGCGTCGCCCGCCAGACCGCGCACCAGATAGGTGGTGAGCACCTCACCCTGGATCCGCTCGTCGTCCGGGTCCGTCGGCAGCGGCCAGCGCAGTCGCTCGTACAACGTCTGCCGGTGCATGTCATAGCAGGCTTCGAGAACATCGGCGTATCGGGCGGCCTGGTAGGGGATCCACAGCCAGATCGCCCACGCCGTCAGGACGGCCCCGGCGGCCAACGCCCAGAGGCTCCACATCCCGAACGGCAGGAACGCGACGGCCCAGATCAGGGTCGCGGTGCTCCGGTCGAGGGCGGTCCGGGCGGCCCCGACGTCGAGCCGCGCCTGCTCGGGCAGAACCATCCACAGATGCGGCCAGACCACGACCGCGTCCAGCCCGTACTTCTCCGCCGGCCGGGTCTCGGCGGCCCGCAGCACGTTGCCGAGCCGGGTCGGCATCATCCACCGGGTGGCCGGCATCCGGTGCAGCCGTTTCTCGGCCGGCACCTGCTTCGCCCGCTCACCCCGGGACGAGAACTTCCGCAGCTCCGCCTCCAACACCGCCCGCCGCGCGGCTTTCCGGCCCACCAGCCACGCCCGCAGCGCCTGCAACGGCCACGTCCAGTAGCCCTCGAGCAGCCGCAGCACGGGGCGGTTCAGGAGCCGGACCACGCTGGCCGCGGCGAAGGCTGCCGCCAACAGCCCGGCCACCACCGCCAGCACCACCAGGGTGGGCAGCTCCTCGGCCTGGGCGCCCAGCTCGACCAGCCTGGCCCAGCCACCATGACTCGACAGCCAGGCCAGCATTCCGCCGACCAGAAAGACCAGGGCCGCCCCGAGCCGGGTCAGCAGGCGTTCGACGACGTGCCCGGCCACCGCCTCCCCGAGTGCGTCGATCATGAGCGACGTATCTCGACCATGAGCTCGTGATGGTCGTGACAGCGCGGCACGACCTCGGCAGGCGAGAGGCGGTCCCATAATGTGCACCGGTTCACCGGGCAGGCATATCGCTGCAGACGTGACCCGATGGGGTCACCCGGCGGCGCGTCGGCCAGGGTGGAGAGCACCCTGACCACCTCGGGCGGCCGCAGCTCCGGATCTCCGAGCGTCTCGGCGACCCACGCCCGCACGGCCGGGTCCTGCAGGAACAGCGCCCGCAGACGGTCGTCGACCTGTTCACCGGCGGCTGCTGCCGCCAGCAGCGCACCGAGCTGCCGTTGCCAGCGGTCAACCTCGGGTGCGGCGACCAAACGATCCAGGTACGGACGGATCAAGCGGGCAATCTCCACGATATCGCTCACAGGCACTCCGGATGGGCGACGTCCAGGTGACCCCACAGTAGACGGTCACTCGCTCCCGGTCACCAGCCGAGAGCATCACCCGACGGTCACCGGACAGGTCGCGGCGTGACGGCCGCCCGGGCCGAGCGGTCCGGCGGGGGCCGCACCGCCCCGACGGGCGGCCCGCAGCCAGGACCCGACCCGGCCGAGGTGTTCGGGTAACCTGTGGCACAGCGGGCCGTTAGCTCAATGGCAGAGCTGAGGACTTTTAATCCTTAGGTTCTGGGTTCGAGTCCCAGGCGGCCCACGCATCTCTCTGACCTGTGACTCCTGGCTGTACCACCATCGTCAGGCGAACCATCTGGTCGAGGGTCGAGTCTTCCTGACGCCTGCGCGATGCTGCATGCATAATGAATGCATGGTTGCTCTTCAGATTCGTGACGTGCCGGAGGAAGTACGGGACGCCTTGGCGGCCCAGGCCAAGGCGCGCGGACAGTCCCTCCAGGCGTACCTGCTGGAACTGGTGGAGACTCAGGCTCGCCGGCTGCGCAACACGGCGGTCCTTGATCGCTTCGCCGGCCGATCGGACGGTGCTCGCTCACTGCCGGGGGAGAGCGCCGCCGAGTTGAACGACCAACGGGAGCAGCGCGGATCGTGGGGGAGCGCTGCGTGATCGTCGTGGATGCGTCGGTTCTGGCCGACGCCCTGGTCGATGACGGGCCGGTCGGCGACGCGGCGCGGGCGGAGCTGACCGGAGATCCCCACTGGGCCGCTCCGGGTCATCTTCTGGTCGAGGTCATGTCCGTGGTCAGAGGCAAGGTCCTCGGTGGGAAGCTCGGCCCAGCTCGGGCAGAGGAGGCGATCGACACCCTGCCCTCGTTGGTCATCGATGAGGTTAGTATTCCTGGACTGCTCGACCGGATGTGGCAGTTGCGAGGCAATGTCACGGCCTACGACGCGGCTTACGTCGCGGCGGCGGAGCTGATGGCCTGTCCATTCGTGACCAGTGACGCTCGGCTCGCCAAGGCGAGCGGTATCCGCTGCGAGATCCGGCTTCTCGCCGCGTCCTGACGTCGGGGCCGCCCGAGGGTCACCGGCCTGACGTCCTTGGGCCGGCCATTCTGAGAGGAAGCGGCCCACCGACGATCGTCGCACCGTGCTTCGCATGGTGGTATTCCCGGCCCACCAGCAACCACCGCTGAGCTGTGGAAGCGCCTGACAGAGATCATCGGGCACAACCAGGGCACATCTCAGCGCCGATCCTGGCCCGCACGGCGATCCCGTCGAGCGCTGCCCGCGTCCCGCAAAGAGGCCACCCACCAGAGAAGCGGCAGACGCCGTCACGCACTGTGTGGAAAGTCGACCGCAGTCGTTATCACTGTCCCGCCCGCTCAGTATTGCCGGCTAGACGGCAACCAGCATCACCAGCCCTGCGAAATAGAACCCGATCGTGAGCATCCGCAAGATGGCAGGTATACGTCGACCGCGTTGATCGAAGGGGATGGACATCACGCTCTGGAAGACAATCGCCTCAACGGCTACCGTTGCTAGCAGGGAAATTGTGATCACTACCCGATCGGCCGTGACATACCCGGTGGCCACCGCGAAGAGGTACAGCACACCAGCAGCCAACACATTGGCCATCACGTTGATCAGGACGTCACGTCTGAACGAGCGGCCAGGACTAGTGGGCGCGGCGACCCGGTGCCGACGGTTGGCTTGTAGCTGACGCTGCAGGCGGGTGGTCACCTGCCCAGGGTGCCCCATAAGCACCACCAGACCCCCGGAGCCCTTCCGCCAGGCCAGTTCCACAACTCCGCGGAACCTTTCGCGAGTGACCACCGCAGCCGGGCAGGCCCGACGCAACGCGGAGTACGCGCAGCGCCCGGGGCCGGACAGCCCTCGAGTATCCCGGCGCCAGGACGGGCCACCCCGGAGCTGGGCTCCGAGAATGCCGCGCGGGGGTCCACCGGGTGCCGGGCCGTGACCCGAAAGCCGAGCCCGACGTCAGGTGCCGGCAGAACGACGTGCCGCTTGAGGCCCGCCAGCCGTACGAAGGTCTCCCGCTCGGTGACGGCTCGCCCCTGGGTGGGGGACGGCTCACCGACGGCCGTCGCACCGTGGTTCGCCAGACGACACCGCCGACCCACTCGCCAATTGGTAAAATATGCTGCTTTCACTTCCCGCAGTTGGCACTTACCCGGCCATTGTCGGATTTTGTGCTTTGGTCGGCGAATGACCACACGCACGGCCACGAGAAAAACCGGGGCCTTCCCTGCTATTTCTCCGTTCCCAAGTCCGTCTTCAGGAGACCTCAAGGTTAATTCGAGCCCGCAGGAATAGCCTGTGATCGGCTCATTACCGAGCGTCCCGATCAGAGGAGGGCTCCCCCATGAACACCCAGGACGTCAAGGCCGCGCGGCCGATGAAGAAGATCACCGTTCGCAAGGCCGGTTCGGTTCGGCTGACCGCCAACGCGAACGCCCTGTACGCCCCGTTCTCCTGCTGGCCGTTCTGATCGTGGCGCGTCGCCCGACCGGCTCTCCCGGTCGGGCGGCGCTCCGCCGGGACCGACACCACCACAGGAGGACGGCATGAGCGGCCACGCCGGCACCGACCAGGTCACCGCCCCGGCCGGGGAGTCGGGCTTCGACCCGGATCGGCAGGTGCAGGTACCGATCCTGTCGTTCCTGCCCGAGGGGGACGGTGTCGTGGTGGGCAACGCCGCCACCGACTCGTACGCGGTCCTGCCCGTCGACGGCGCGGAGCTGCTGCGCCGGCTCGGCGAGGGGATGACACCCCGAGCCGCCGCCGCCTGGTACGCCGAGACGTACGGCGAGGAGGTCGACATCGCCGAACTCCTCGTCGACCTGGCCGACCTGGGTCTGGTCACCCTGCCCGACGCCACCGGACCGACCACCCCCTCCGCGACCACAGTCACACCGGCAACCGCAGCCGCATCCGCCAGCGCAGCCGCGCCGGTGCGTTGGCAGCGGCTGGGCCGGGCGCTCTTCTCCCCGGTGGCCCTGCTCGCCTACGCGGCGCTGGTCGTGGCCGCCGTCGTCGTCGCGGTGGCGCAACCCGACCTGCGCCCGCACTACCGGGCCATCTTCTTCACCGACTACCTGACGGTGGTGACGATCGTGCTGGCCGTCGGCCAGTGGCCGCTGATCGCCCTGCACGAGTCCGCGCACGCGCTGGCGGGTCGACGGTTGGGGCTGCGGAGCCGGCTGACCATCGGGTACCGCTTGCAGTATCTGGTCTTCGAGACGGTGATGGACGGCCTGGTCACCGTCCCGCGTCGCCAACGCTGGGTGCCGATGCTCGCCGGCATCGGCGTGGACCTGGTGGTGATGGCGCTGCTGACCCTCGCCGCCGCCGCGCTGCGCGAGCCCGACGGCTCGCTGCCCCTGCTGGCACGGCTCTGCCTCGCGTTGAGTTTCGGCGCGCTGCTCCGCGTCGCCTGGCAGTTCTTCCTCTACCTGCGTACGGACCTGTACTACCTGCTCACGCTGGTGCTCGGGACGGTCGACCTGCACGGCAGCGCCAGTGTCCTGCTGCGGCACCGGTTCCGCCGGCTGACCGGCCGCCCTGGTCTGGACCCGCAGGTGGCCCAGCTGCACCCCACCGACCGGCGTACCGCGCGCTGGTACTCGTGGCTGATGGTCGCCGGGTACGCCGCCACCCTGGCCACGCTGGTCTTCGCCATCGTGCCGGCGGGCATCCACTTCTTCGTCGAGGCGGTGGCCGAACTCGACGGCCGCAACGGAGTCGACAATCTCGTCGACGCCGCCGTGGTGCTCGTGCTCAGCGTGGCCGAACTCGCCTTCGTCGGCTACCTGGCCCTGCGCACCCGAAGCCGCGCCCGGACCGCCCCGGCCTGAGCACGCCCTCGACCGCCCGGCCCGAGCGCACCCCGCCCCGCCGTCGGTCGGCCACCCACCACCGACGGCACCGCAACCACCGAGAGGCGAACCGTGCAACAGACCCCCCACCGCTGGATCCGGGCCGCCCGACACCACGACCGGCAACGGCTGCTGACCGCCGGGATCGACATGCCGGTGCTCGCCGAAGTCGACGCCCACCGGTGGCTGCGCGGGCCGTACACGGCCGCCGGCGCCCTGCTGCGTGCCCTGGTGCCGGAGATCCTGGCCGGGCGTCCGGACCTCGTCGCCCGGCACCAGATCGAGATCCTCTCGGTCGCGCCGGAGCTACGGGACCTCGTTCCGGCCACCCGGGAGACGCTGACGTCGCTGGCGGTGCCGGCGGAGCGGACCCGGTTCTACTCCCGGATGCGGACCCTGCGGCACGCGCACGGGCTGGTCGACCTGCTCGACGCGTGGCTGCGGCACCTCGCCGACGGACCGAGGTACCTGGTGGTGGAGAACCTGCACGAGGCGGACCCGACCGACCGGGAGTTCGTCGGGACGCTCCTGCGCCGGGCCGACCCCGGGCTGCTACAGCTGCGGGTGGCGACGGCCACCGACACGGTGGACGAGCCGCCGGGGGCGGTCGCCGTCCCGCTCCTGCCCGCCCTCCAGCGGTACGCGGTGCCGGTGGACGGCGATCCGGCGCAGCCGGCGGCCGGGCCGCCCGCCGACCCGGCGACCTACGCCCGGAGCTACGTGGCCGGTGACTGTGTCGACGACGATCCGGCGGTGCTGGCCGCCTACCGGGAGCTGCCGGCCGCGGTCCGGGCCGCCCTGCACGACGACCGGGCCGACCACCTGCTCGCCACCGGCGAGTGGTCGTGTCGGCTCGGTGCCGTCCCGCTGCACCGGGAACGGGGCAGCGCGCCCGGCTCGACCGGTGCCGACGCGCTGCGCGAGGCACTCGAATACTGCGTCAACCTGGGCTTCTACCACGCCACTGTGGACTACGGGGCGCGTGGCCGGGCGGTGATCGACTGGTCCGGACAGGTGGAACACTGGTGGGCGTTCACCACCAAGATGACCACCTCGTTGATGGCGTTGGAACGGCCGTTGGAGGCGTTGGCCCTCTACGACGAGGCGCGGGCGCAGACCGACAGCGGCATGGTGCACATGCAGGCGGCGTACGCCACCGCCATGATCTACACGCGGCACCTGGAAACCGGCAAGAGGGACCATCGCAAGGCGCGGGCCTGGTGCAACGCGGCGATCGCATTCGCCCGGCTGGCTCCGAACCCGCAGGACAGCGCCGCCAACCTGGTCTTCAACCGCAACGGCCTGGCCCTGGTGGCGATGCACGAGGGCAAGCTCACCGAGGCGCTGGATCTGATCACCACCGGTATCGCCAGCATGGAGGAAGCCCTGGGTGACGACAAGCACCTGCTCCACCGCTCGGTGCTGCGCCACAACCGCTCGCAACTGCTCTCCGCCCTGGGCCGGCCGGAGGAGGCCCTGGCCGACCTGGAGACGGTCATCGCGATAGATCCCAACTATGCCGAGTACCACCTCGACCGGGGCACCCTGCTGCGCCGGCTGGGCCGCCTCGACGAGGCGTTGGAGAGCTACGAGCAGGCCTCGCGGCTGTCCCCGCCCTTCCCCGAGGTGCACTACAACCGGGCCGACGTGCTGCTGGAACTCGGTGCCGTCGAAGCAGCCCTGGCCGGCTTCGACCGGGTGCTCGACCTCGACCCGGAGCACCTGGACGCCCGGATCAACCGGGCCGGGCTGCGCCAGGGGCTCGGCGACGTCGACGGGGCGTGGGACGACGTCCGGACCGGGCTGGCGCTCGCCCCGGACAACGGTCACCTGCTCTGCGTACGCGGGCAACTGGAGTTGGAGACGGACGCCGAGCAGGCCCGGCGGACGCTGACCGACGCGGTGACCGCCGATCCGACGCTCGCCGCCGGCTGGGCCGCCCGGGGGGTGGCCAACTACGAGCTGGGCGACCTGCCGGCTGCGGTCGCCGACCTCGGCCACGCGTTGGAGCTCGACGACGATCCGGCGGTCCGGTTCAACCGGGCGCTCGCCCTGGCCGACGCCGGCCGGCACGCCGAGGCGGACGCCGACTTCCAGGCGTGTGCGGCGGCGGATCCGACGCTCGCCGCCGAGGTGGCCGATCACCGCGCGCGGCTGCTGCCGGCCTGAGTACGGCCGGCAGCCCGGTTCCCGGCCGGCAGTACCGGTCTCAGCGGATCCGGGCCTGTCGGGTCGCCAGCTCGGTGCGGTTGCGGACGCCGAGCTTGCGGAAGATGTTGCCGAGGTGGAACTCGACTGTCTTGACCGAGACGAAGAGCCGCTGGGCCGCCTCCCGGTTGCTGAGCCCGTTGGCGATCGCGGTGGCGACCCGCGCCTCGGCCTCGGTCAGCGTCGGCCCACCGGTCGGCCCGGCGAAGTCGGCGGTCGGGGCAGCGGACGACGACCGGGCGGCACCGACGGCGGGTGGTGTGTCGAGCGCCTGGAGATCCCGCATCACCAGGGCGAGCATCCCCGCGGCACCGATCCGGGCGTAGCCCGCACACGCCTGCTCCAACAGCCGCGCCGCGTCCCCCCGCCGGCCGCCCCGCCCGTGGTGTACGCCCAGCAGCCAGGCGATCCGGGCCGCCAGGAGCTGTTCGACGGGCCGGGTCAGCAGGTGCAGCGCGGCGGTCAGCGCCGTCGTCGCGGCCGGGTGCGGATCGAGGATCCAGGCCCGCCACGCCGGCAGCACCGGTCCGCCCGGCCAGGAGGACGGCGGGTCCTCGACCCCGGCGAGCAGGTCGGCGGCCACCCCGGGCCGACCCGCCAGGGCGTGGTGGGTGGCCAGCTCCCAGCGGTGTTCGTACTGCAGGCCGGCGGTCACCCCGGCATCCGTGGCCACCACGAGCTGGAGCAACCCCGCCCAGGTCTCCTCGTCGCCCCGGGCGAACGCGAGCGCGGCCGTGCACTCGGGCAGGTGCCGGGCCACCCAGGCCGAACCGACCTGCGCGGCCAGCCCGCGGGCCTGGTCGAGGTGGATCGCGGCCTGGTCGAGGTCACCACGCAGCGCGTCGCACTTGGCCAGCCATGAGGTCGCCTCGGCCTGCACGTCGAGGCTGCCGCACCGCGCGGCGAGCCGGGCCGCCTCCCGCAGCTCGGCCTGGCCCCGGACCAGGTTGCCGGCCCAGGCGTCACCCACACCGATCAACGCGAGCAACCGCGCCCGGTCGGCGGGGGCCAGGTCCAGGGTGGCGAGCAGCGGGGCGAACCGTCGCGCCTCGTGCGGGCGCATCAGGGTCATCACGGCGGTCAGCGCGCACTCGACCGGCACCGGGTCGTCCCCGAAAGCGTTCTCGTCGTAGACCCGTACGGCGGTGGCGAGGTGCTCCGGCCCCTCGGCGAGACCGGCCCGGGTCGCCGCCGTCCCCACCAGCGTGCGGTAGATCACCTCGGTCCGGGGCGAACCGCTCGCCTCGTGGGCCTGCCGCGCCCGGGCCAGCAGCGGGAGCAACCGGTCGCTGTCGGCGGTCCGGGACAGCGCGAGGAACGCCTGGAACACCAGGCCCGCGGCCCGCTCCGGATCGGCGCGGTCGGCCGCCGACAGCAGGCGCTCGGCCGTGATCTCGGTGGACACCGGCTGAGCGTAGAACCCGGGTCCAAGACTGGGGAGATCCCTGGTGCCCAGCTCACGCCGGTCGGCACAGACTGCTCGGACCGGCCGGTCCACCCGGCCGGCCCGCGTGACGAACCAGATAGAGGTAGCACCATGAAGCGTAGGACCGTACAGATCGCCACCATTCCCGCCGACGGGGTGGAGCTGGCCGACGAGCAGCTCGCCGGGATGCTCGGTGGCCTGCCGCGCAACGGCGCGGGCTCGTCGAAGACCATCGACGACATCCCCGGCGGGGGCCGGCCGGACACCGACACCGACTTCGACTGATCCGTCACCGCCGACGATCCGGCCCACCGAGGTGGCCGGGCCGTCGGCGGGCCCCCGCCCGGAGTACCCATGATCCTCATCCTGACCGCTCCCGACGACGTGCACGCCGACGCGGCCGAGGTGGAGTTGGGCCGGCGCGGCGTCGGCTGGGTCCGCTTCGACCCGGCCGACGTCCCGTCCCGCGCATCGCTGTCGGTGACCATCCGGGACGGTCGGCTGACCCGCACCCTGGTCCGGCACGCCGACCCGGGCGACGTCCACCCGGACGGGACCGGCGACCGGGTCCTCGACCTCGACACGGTCACCGCCGTCTGGTTCCGCCGCCCCGGTGTCCCGGTCGCCCCGGCCCACCTGGGCGAACCCCACGCCGGTTTCGTGGTGGCGGAGAGCCGGCAGTTCGTCGGCGACGTCTGGGAGACCCTGGACGTGCCGGCGCTGCCCGCCGCCCGGCCGGTGGTGCTGCGCGCCCAGCAGAAGGTCCGTCAGCTCCAGCTCGCCCTGCGCCTCGGCTTCGACGTGCCGGCGACGGCGGTCGGCAACGCCCCCGGGGCGGTGCTCGACCTCTTCGACCACACCGGCGGTCGATTGATCACCAAGCAGGTCGGGCTGACCACCCTCCGCGACGAGCTGCTGCGCTACACCGAACCGGTAACCCACCGCGACATCGGCCATGTCGACGGGGTACGCCACTGTCCCCTCATCGCGCAGGCCCGGGTGCCCAAACGGGTCGAGCTGCGGGTCACCGTCGTCGGGGACCGGGTGTTCACCGCCGCCATCGACTCCCAACGGTCCAACCACGCCCGCCACGACTGGCGTCGCCAGGACGACCGGAACACCCCGCTGACCCGGTACGACCTGCCCGACGACGTCGCCGACCGGTGCGTGGCGCTGACCCGCGCGCTCGGCCTGCGCTACGGCGCCCTCGACCTGATCGTCACCCCCGACGACCGGTACGTCTACATCGAGATCAACCCCACCGGCCAGTACCTGTGGGTCGAGGAGGAGACCGGGCTGCCCATCACCTCCGCCGTGGTCGACCTGCTCACCGCGCCCGCCCCCACCCCCGGAGCCAACACATGACCACCCTCGACCCGGCCCTGCTCGACGCGGCCCTGCGCCTGGTGCGGGAGCTGACCACCGACCGCGCCGGGATGGGCGAGGCCCGACGGCGCCTCGCCCCGCTGCGGGAGCGCTGGCCCGGGGCCGATCCGGCGATCGTGCGGGACGAGGAGGCCGCCGACGGCTCCGTCTCCTTCGACGTGCTGCTGCGCGAACCCGCCGGCACGGTCTCCGTGGCGTACAGTCCGACGCCGGCACTGCCGTGGCCGTTGCGCGGGGCGGTCCGGCACTCCGACCTCCATCTCGCCCGGGTCGGCACCCGGACCCTGCGGGTGGGTGAGGCGCTCACCGCCCTCGACTTCCTCTGGTACGACCACGACGTGCTCGCCCGGCTGGTCGACACCGGCCTGGTCGCCACCGAGCTGGAGCAGCACCCGGTCGAGGTCGACGACGACGAACTCCAGGCGGCGGCCGACGCGTACCGCCGGGCCAAGGGCCTGCTCGACGCCGGGGCGACCGCACGGTGGCTCACCGAGCGGGGGCTCAGCGCCGAGGACTTCGCCGACCTGATCGCCCACACCGTGGCGGTCGCCCGGCTGCGCCGGCAGGTGGTGGGCGACGGGTTACCGTCCTGGTTCGCCGCGCACCGGTCCTCGTTCGACACCCTCGTGATCGCCTGGACCGCCGAGGGGTCGCCGCCGACCGACCGCGTGGCGGCGCTCTCGGCGGTCGCCGCCGCGGTCCACGCCGGGCGGGCCGCGGGCATCCTGCGGACGGTCGCGGTGGCGGCCCCGCCCGAGTTGCGCGCCGCCAGCGGGCCGGTGCCGACCACGATCGCCGGGACGGCGGTGACGGCGGTGGTGGTCGACCGCGAGCCGGCCGTCCTCGACGGGGGCACCCGGGCGCTGGTCGAGCGGGCCATGTTCGACGAGTGGCTGGCGCGGCGGCGGGCCGAGACGGACGTCGAGTGGTTCTGGTTGTCCCGGGACCGGACGACCCGGGTCCGGTGACCGGCCGGCGACGGGTGCCGGTGGTGCTCCAGGTTGCCGCCACCGACTGTGGACCCAGCGCGCTCGCCATGCTGCTCGCCGCCTGCGGCCGGGCGGTCCCGGCGTCGTACCTGCGGGCCCGGCTCGACGTCGGCCGGGACGGCCTGAGCCTGCGCGACCTGCGCGACGCGGCACAGGAGCACGGGCTGCGCTGCCGGGCGATCGCCCTGCCCGCGCTGCGCCGGGACGCCACCCGGCTGCGGGAACTGGCCCTGCCCCTGGTGGCGCACTGGAACGGCGACCACTATCTGGTGGTGGAGCGGGTGGGTCGGCGGGGCATCGACGTGATCGACCCGGCCGTCGGCCGCCGACGGCTGTCGCCCGCCCAGTTCTCGGCCGGTACCACCGGCGTGGTGCTGCTGGCCGAACCCGCCGGTCCCGCCCCGCCGGTCCCACCGGGGTCCGCGCCGGTACGCGACCTGCTGGTGCCGGTGCTGCGTCGACACACCGGCCTGCTCACCCTGCTGGCCGCGACCTCGGTGCTGCTCACCGCGACCGGACTGGCCGTACCGTGGGCCACCGCCGCGATCATCGACGCCGCCGCGCCGCCGGAGGCGTCCTGGCTCGCCGCCGTCGCCGCGCTGGCCCTGCTCACCGGAGCGTTGTCCCTGGCCCGGGGGTTGACCGTGGCCGCCCTGCAACGGCGCATCGGCACCCGCCTCGGTACCGAGACGGTGCACCGGCTCTTCGCGGTGGTGTACCGGTACTTCCACCGCCGGTCGGCCGGTGACCTGGTCGACCGGGTCCGGGCGGTCACCGCCGTCCGTGACCTGTTGGCGTCGGCGCTGGTGGCCACCGCGCTCGACGGCCTGCTGGTCGTCGGCTACCTGGCCGTGGTGACCGTGCTGGCGCCGGTACTGGGGCTGGTGGCCGCCGGTGTGATCGCGGTCCAGGCGGGCACGGCGCTGTGGGTCGGTCGTCGCTCCGGCGCGCTGCAACGGGAGGAACTGCTCGCCTCCGGCGAGGAAGCGGCCCGGCTGGCCGACGCGGTGCAGGGGATGGCGGCGATCCGGGTCGCCGGGGCCCAGCAGCGGGTGTGGGGACGCTGGCGGGAGTCGTTCGACCGCGGTGTCGGGGCGGCGCACCGGCTGGCCCGACTGTCGGCGGTCTCCGACGCGTTGCTCGCCGCCTGGTCGATGGCGAGCCCGGTACTCATGCTGCTGGTCGCGGTCCGGCAGGCCGACTCACCGGGGCGGGCGGCCGGGTTGTCCGCGCTCGCGGTCGCCGCGATCACCCCGGCGGTGGCGCTGGCGCAGCGGCTGCCGTCGTTCACCCTGCTCGCGCCCACCATGGACCGGCTGGCCGACATCGCGGACGCACCGGTCGAGCAACCCACCCCGGGTGCGCCCGCACCCGTGCTGACCGGGCTGGTCACCCTCAGCGGGGTGAGCTTCCGCTACGACCGGCGGTCGCCCTGGGCACTGCGCGACGTCACCGCCGTGATCCGGCCGGGCAGCAAGGTGGCCGTGGTGGGCGGCTCCGGCAGCGGCAAGAGCACCCTGGTCGGCCTGCTGACCGGCCTGTACGCCCCGACCGCGGGGCGCATCCACGTCGACGGCCACGACCTGGCCACGCTGGACCTGTCCTCGGTGCGCCGGCAGATCGGGGTGGTCCTCCAGGAGACCTACCTCGGCGCGGGCACCCTCCGGGAGGCGCTGACCCTGGCCCGCCCGGACGCCTCCGACGCCGCCGTCGCCCGGGCGCTCCGGCTCGCCGCGCTGCATGAGGAGGTGGCGGCCCTGCCGATGGGGTTGCACACCCACCTCGGCGACGGTGGCACCGGCCTGTCCGGCGGGCAACGGCAGCGGGTCGCGCTCGCCCGGGCGCTGCTCGCCGACCCCGCCCTGCTCATCCTGGACGAGGCGACCAGCGCGCTGGACACGGTGACCGAGGCCGCGGTCGAGGCGGCGCTCCGCACGCTGCCGATGACCCGGCTGGTCATCGCGCACCGGCTGTCCACGGTCACCGACGCCGACCTGGTGCTGGTGCTGGACCGTGGCCGGCTGGTGGAGTGCGGACCACCCGGGTCGCTGCTGGCCGCCGGTGGGCCGTTCGCCCGGCTGGCCGGCGTACCCGGTGCGGCCCGCCCGCGGTGCTAGAGCGAGGCGCGGGCCGAGAAGGCGATGCTGGCGAGCAGGAACCCGCCGTTGACCACGGTGAACGCCACGATCACCCAGAACACCAGCGCCGGGGCGGCCATCAGCACCAACCCGGCCACGAAGATCACCGCACCGTAGTCGCGGACCAGCTTGACCAGGCGTACCGGCAGCGAGGTGGAGGTGACCATGCTGGCGGCGTTCGGGCCGGCCTGCATCACCGAGGTCACCAGGTTGACCATCCAGGTGCCGGCGAAGGTGGCGACCAGCCAGGTCGGCGTTTCCGGGCGCTGCGCCACGGCGGTGGCGGACAGGGCGGCGACCAGGGCGATCTGGGCGGCCACGTCGCAGAGCACGTCGACCCGGGCACCCGCCGCGCTGCCCTGCCCGGTCACCCGGGCGAGCTGCCCGTCGGCGCAGTCCAGCGCGTACGCCACCTGCCAGCCGACCAGCGCGACCAGCCCGACCAGCCAGGCCGGTACGGCACCGGCGGCGACCCGGTCGGCGAGCGCCACCACGGTCACCGAGGCGGCCAGGCCGAGCACCAGGTTGGTGATGGTCAGCGCCGTCGGGCGCAGCCCGAGCCGCTGGGCGACCAGGGCGAAGACGGCACCCAGCCACTGGCTGACCGACTCGCTGAACAGGCCGCCGCCCCGGTTGACCCGGTGGAAGTCGGCAACGGTGGGACGGGGTTCAGCCACTGTGGTCGCGGAGTGCACCGGCGTAGTCTGCCAGCCGTTCCCGTGTCTCGGTAACCGACATGGCCAGGTGCTCCAGGATGGTGTACCGGTCGGGTCGGGTGGCCGGGGCGAACTGCACCGCCTCGACGAACTGGTCGTCGGTCAAGCCCACGTCGACCGGGTGCCGGGGCAGCCCGTGCCGGCCCAGGCAGGCCGACATCTCGGCGAAGCGCCGCTGGTCGCCCCGCAGGAACGTGCAGAACAGCGCGCCCAGCCCGGCCAGCTCGCCGTGTGACGAGGTGCCCGGGAAGAGGGTGTCGACGGCGTGCATGATCTCGTGGCAGCCGCCGCTGGCCGGTCGGCTGCTGCCGCAGACCGCCATCGCCAGGCCGCTGGAGATCAGCGCCTCGGCCAGCACCGTGACGAACGCGTCGTCGGTCATGTCGCCGGTGTGCGCGAGCACCGCCTCCGCGCCCATCCGGGCCAGCGAGGCGGCGAGGCCGTCGACCGGCTCGCCGCGTACCTGCCGGGCCAGTTCCCAGTCGGCCAGGGCGCTGATGTTGCTGACCACGTCACCGATGCCGGCCCGGTTGTGCCGGTCCGGCCCGGCCGCCACGAAGTCCAGGTCGACGATCACCGCGATCGGGATGTGCACCCCGTAGGAGCCCTTGAGCCCCCCGGTGATCAGGCTGGCCACCGGGGAGGCGATGCCGTCGTTGGCCAGGCTGGTCGCCATGGTCACCATCGGCAGGCCGCGCCGGGTGGCGGCGTACTTCGCCACGTCGATGGTCTTGCCGCCGCCGATGCCGACCACCGCGTCGTACGACCGCTCGCGGAGCTTGCCGCCCAGCTCGTCGGCGGCGTCGAGGGTGCCGCCGGACACGGTGAAGACGTCCGCCGAGCGCAGCGACGGCCGGACCAGCTCGGCGATCTGCCCGCCCTGACCGGGGCCGACCACCACCGCCACGTCGCCCCCGGCGGAGATCCGCCCGTCGGCGAGGATGGTGGCGAGGTCGGCGACCGCACCGCGCCGCACGTCGATGTGCAGCGGGGTCAGGATGGTACGGGCTAGTAGCGGCACGCGATCTCCCGCGCCCGGGTCAGGTCGTCGTGGTTGTCGACCTCGACCCAGGAGACGTCCCCGATCGGCGCGGCCCGCACCTCACCGCCGGAGTCGGCGAACTCCTGGTAGCCGTCCTCGTAGTAGAGGTTCGGATCCCGCCGCCAGGTCGCCTCCAGCGCGTCGGCGAGCGCCCCGGCCACCCGGGGCTCGATCAGCGTCGCCCCGATGTACTCGCCGTACGCCTCGGTCGGGTCCATCAGCTTGGTGATCCGGGTGAGCTGGCCGGCGGCGTCGAAGGTGGTCTTCATCTCCTCCTCGGCCAGCGTCTTGAGGGTGTCCACGGCGAGCAGGATGCCCGGCCCGCGCTCGGCCAGCAGGGTCTTCTCCACGCTCACCGGGTGCACGGTGTCGCCGTTGACCAGCAGCACGCCGCGGGCGAAGTGCTCCCGGGCCAGCCACAGCGAGTAGGCGTTGTTCCACTCCTCGGCCCTGTCGTTGTGCACCAGGGTGAGGGTGACGCCGTACCTCTCCTCCAGGGCCGCCTGCCGCCGCACGACCGCGTCGGCGGCGTAACCGACCACGATCACGATCTCGGTGAGCCCCACCTCGGCCAGGTTGCGCAGCGCGATGTCCAGGATGGTGGTCTCACCGTCCACCGGCACCAACGCCTTGGGCAGGGTGTCGGTGTACGGGCGCAGTCGGCGCCCCGCACCGGCCGCGAGCACCATCCCGATCATGCGGGGCCTCCCTCGTACTACTCCGGGTCACCGTTCCAGGTCACCGTGGAGGATAGCCCCGCGGCACCGGACGGCCGCCGCCAACCGGGAGTTCACCCCGGCCAGCACCGGCGGGCCGGAACCCGGGTCGGGCGGGCGGGCCGGGGATCGGATCGGGCCGGCGGGCCGGGGATCGGATTGGGCCGGCGGACCCGGGGATCGGATCGGGCCGGGTCGGCCGGCAGACCGGGCCGGGTCGGGCCGGGGGGTCAGCCGGGCAGGGCGGCCAGGTCGGCGAGCACGCCCAGCCGCTCGTCGGCGGTCAGCGTCGCGTACGGGCCGGCCGCCCGACGGTCGGTCTCCAGCTCGATGGCCCGCCGTTCCGGCCCGTCCGGCAACTTGCCGACACTGGTCGCGGTGTGTCCGGCGGCGGTCCACGCGGCGGCGTGCGCGTCCGCGCGGTGGTACCGCAGCGCGCCGATGCGGTTGAGCAGCAGCACTCCCGGCGGGGTGCCGTCCGGCTCGTGGGGCGGGGCCAGCGCGCCGAACGCCGGCCCGGGTTCGGCGGTCGGCTCCCCGGCCAGCAGCAGCGCGTACGCCAGCACCCGGCCGTACGCCTCGACCAGCCGGCGCACCCGGTCGTCGTGCCCGGCCCACAGTTCCTCGGTGACCTCGGCGTGCACCTGGTACAGCTCGCTGAGGAAGTCGACGCCCCGCTCGGTGGCGGTGAAGCCGCCGTCCGGCCGCCGGGCGATCATGCCGTGCGCGACCTGCTTGTCCAGGGCCCGTTGGCAGGTCGCCGGGTCACGGTAGCGGTTGACCGCCGCGAAACCCGGCCGGTCGACGGTGCCTCCGGGCGCGGCCAGCCGGGTGCGGAACTCCACCAGGAAGGCGGTGGCGGCCGGTCCGCCGTACCGCTGGCTCAGCTCGGCCCCGCCTCCGTCGTGGCCGGCGAGCATCCCGGCCACGAACACCCGCTCGACCGCCGGGGCGACCAGCCCGGCGAACCGGTGCGGTGCCAGCTCGACGCCGTCGTCCACGGTCAACGCGCCGGGACAGCGGAGGGGCTCGGTGGGCACCTTTCGACAGTAGCGAGCGGCGACCGCCCGCGCCGATGTCCGGTCCTGTCCCGACCTGCACGGAGTCGACCGGTTCCGGGGTCCGCCGCTGCCGGTGGTGTGCCCGCATGTTGAACTCGGCGTGTATCCCGGTCGCAGCGGCCCGACCAGGCCCTAGGCTCGTGCGCATGACCGCCGAGCAGCTGATCTCGTTCGCCCGTGGCGCACCCTCGCTGGACATCGTGGATGTCGAGGGGCTCAAGGCCGCCGCCGTCCGTGCCTTCGACGCCGACCCCGCCGGGGTCACCGCGTACGGCACCTCCGTCGGCTACCCGCCCCTGCGGAAGTGGATCGCGGAGAAGCACGGCGTCGAGGCCGACCAGGTGCTGGTCACCAACGGCTCGCTCCAGGCGGACGCGTTCCTCTTCGATCACCTGGTCCGGCGCGGCGACGCCGTGGTGGTGGAGCGGCCCACGTACGACCGGACCCTGCTCAACCTCCAACGGATGGGCGGCGAGATCCACGGCGTCGGCATCGAGCCGGACGGGCTGGACACCGCCGAGCTGCGCAAGCTGCTGGAGTCCGGGGTACGCCCCCGGCTGGCCCACGTGATCCCGAACTACCAGAACCCGGCCGGGGTGACCCTATCCCTGGAGAAGCGGCGGGAGCTGCTCGACCTCGCGGCCGAGTTCGGCTTCACCATCTTCGAGGACGACCCGTACGCCGACATCCGGTTCCGGGGTGAGCCGCTGCCGTCGATGCTGTCGATGGACACCCGGGGCGTGGTGGTGCACGCGTCCAGCTTCACCAAGACCGTCTGCCCCGGGGTGCGGGTCGGTTACCTGGTCGGGCCGGCGAGCCTGATCGCGGACATCGCCAAGACGGCGACCAACCTCTACATCTCGCCGGGCATGGTCTCCCAGGCGATCGTGCACCAGTTCTGCGTCTCCGGTGACATCCAGCGCTCGATCGCCACGGTCTCCTCGGCGCTGGGCGAGCGGGCCGGGGTGCTGGCCGAGTCGCTGCGCCGGCACCTGCCCGAGGTCACCTTCGTCGAGCCGGACGGCGGTTACTTCCTCTGGGTGGAGTTCCCGGACGACGTGGACGTCGACCGGTTGGCACCGGCGGCCGCCGAGCGGGGCGTGGCCGTGGTCAAGGGCAGTGACTTCATCGTCGACGGGGGGCGGCACGCGTTGCGGCTGGCCTTCTCCGCGGTGACCGCGGACCGGATCGACGAGGGCGTCCGCCGGCTGGCGGACGCGGTGGCCGCGGTCCGCGGCTGATCATCTGTCGGAAATCCGACAGAAGCGCCGCATCGACCGGTCGAGGGCTCCCCTCGACCGGTCCGGCGACCCACAATGCTGCGAGCGTCACTCACGTTCGGCTGCTGACCTGGCCCGGTCGCGCCCGTACGCCGAGGACCCGCCGCTTCACCCCCGCCCCCCGACGGTGCCGGGTGGGTCCGGTCGCCCCCTCACCCCCTGAACGCGGCCCGACCCGCCCGGCCCGGCCCCCGGCGTCCACGCACCGGTGGCCGGGCCGGTCCGCACCCGGTTGGCCAGCCGGTCGGACGTCCCACCGAGGACCGCGCCCCGTCGCCGACCGACGTCCCGGTGACCAGGATCACGGCCACCCGCTCCCGTGGCGTCCGTCCCCGGCACCGCAGGCCGCCGATCGTCCGAGGGTCGCCGGGGCGGTGGCGGCGTAGCCTGCAAGCCGCAGCACCACACCGGGGAGGGGGAACGCCATGACGGACCGGGCGGAACGGGATCGGTCGGCGACACTCCACGGCGGCCGGGTGCTGAACCCCCGCGCCTGGGTGTCCCCGGTCCGGGCGATGTCGCGCATCCTCAACGCCGACGGCTCCCCCCGGACCCCCGCGCCCGCCGGCCCCGGTCGCAGCGGCGTGGTCGACTGCGGCGTCTACGTCGACGGGAAACGCCGCCCCGGCCAGTGGCGGTACGCCGACGCGTTGGCCGCCGCCCGCGACGAGCGCGACGCGTTCGTCTGGCTCGGGCTGCACGAACCGGAACTGGCCGAGATGACCGCCATCGCCGAGACGTACGGGCTGCACGAACTGGCCGTCGAGGACGCGGTGAAGGCCCAGCAGCGGCCCAAGCTGGAGCGCTTCGGCGAGGTCAGCTTCCTGGTGCTGCGTACCGCCCGGTACTGCGAGCACACCGAGCTGACCGAGACCTCCGAGGTGGTGGAGACCGGCCAGGTGATGCTCTTCATCGGGCCGAAGTTCCTGATCAGCGTCCGGCACGGGGACGCCTGCCGGCTGGCGCCGGTCCGGGCCGACCTGGAGGCCAAGCGGGATCTGCTGCGGCACGGGCCGTGGGCGGTGGCGTACGCGATCACCGACCGGGTGGTGGACCTCTACCTGGAGGTGGCCGACCAGCTGGAGGACGACCTCGACGTGCTGGAGGCCGACGTCTTCGACCGGCAGAGCACCGGCCGGATCCAGCGGATCTACCAGATGAAGCGCGAGCTGGTGGAGTTCAAGAGGGCGGTGATCCCTCTGCAACGGCCACTGCTGACGCTGACCGCGCAGGTCAACCGGGAGGTGCCGCAGGAGGTCCGGCGCTACTTCCGCGACGTGCAGGACCACCTCAGCCGCACCGTCGAGCAGGTCAACTCCTACGACGACCTGCTCAACTCGATCCTCCAGGCGCGGCTGGCGCAGGTCACCGTCGACCAGAACAACGACATGCGCAAGATCGCCGCCTGGGCCGCCATCGCGGCGGTCTGGACCGCGTTCGCCGGGGTCTACGGCATGAACTTCGAGAACATGCCCGAGCTGAAATGGACGTACGGCTATCCGGGTGTGCTCGCGCTGATGCTCGCGATCTCGCTCGCGCTGTACCGGTGGTTCCGCCGTAACGGCTGGCTCTGACGGCTGTCGTGGTCAGTGGGCCGGAGCGGCGGCGGCCGGGGTCGCCGCCGCCATCAGGTCGGAGACGGTGACGAACTCGAAGCCCCGTCGGCGCAGTCCGCTGATCATCGCGGCCAGCCCCTGGATCGCGACCAGCCGGTCCACCGGCCCGGTGTCGTGGGCGAGCAGGATCGTGCCCGGGTCGCAGGAGTCGACCACGTAGTCGACCAGGCCTCCCGGATTCCGGGTGAACCGGGATTCGAGCATCTGCCGGTTCCAGAGGACCACCTGGTAGCCGAGGTCGTTGGCGGCGAGCAGGGTGCTGCCGGCCAGGTGCCCGTACGGCGGGCGGAGCAGGGTGGGCTCCCGGCCGCAGAGCCGGGTCAGCTCGTTGTGCGCCCGGCCGATGGCGACACAGGCCTGCTCGTAGGTCATCTTCGCCAGGTCCCGGTGGTCCCAGGTGTGGTTGCCGATCTCGTGCCGGTCCAGCCGGTGGGTGACGAGCCGGCCGTACTCGCGGGCCCGGCGGCCGACCATGAAGAAGGTGGCCGGGGTGTCGGTCTCGGCGAGGATCGACAGCACCCGCGGGGTCCAGTTCGGCGCCGGACCGTCGTCGAAGGTGAGCGCGATCAACCGCCGGGTGGTGTCCACACTCCACACCACGTCGACCCGGGAGGACCTCGGCGGGGTTCGCCGGTCGGCGTGCACGGTGGCCGCGTAGCCGCCGTAGACGGGCAGCTTGCTGCCGGCGGTGGCCTCGGTGTAACCGAACTCACCGGTCAGCGCCACCCCGGCGCCGGCCAGCGCGGCGGCGCCACCGGAGAGGATCCGCCGCCGGGACACGGCCCGGTCCCGCCCGGCCGCTGGGGTGCGTCCCGGTTCCGGGGCGGAGAGATCCGGGTCGGTGGTCGGCGTGTGCATGGTCAGCACTGTAGGAGCTGACCGCCCGCCGGACGATCCCATAAGCGTCGGCTTAAGTCAGGACGCGCACCGGCCCGGACACGCCGACGGCGCGGGACGACCGGGGTCGTCTCCGCGCCGTCGGCGGGACCGCGGGGCTCAGCGGCGGGTGCCGGACTTCGCCGACCGCCCGGCGTCGAGCGCCTTGCCGAGGTCGTCGGCCGGTCGGCCGGACACGTCGGTGGCGCCCTCGGCGACCGAGGGAACCTGGTCGTTCGGGTGGATCACCGGCTTGCCGGCCGACGTGTCGGCGGCCACCGCGGAGCTGCCGACACCGGTGGCCGGGGCGGCCGACCCGGCGGGGGTGGCCCCGGCGGCCGACGGGGTCTGGACGACCAGGACGTCGACCTCGTCCCGGGCCGCCTCGGCACCGGCCGTGGGGCGGGCACCGGCGGCACCCGGGGTGGCCGCCGCGCCGACGCTGCGGGCAGCCGGGGTGGTGTCGATGCCGTGGGTCGGGTCGTACTCGGCCCACTCCTGCTGCTCGCGCCGCCGCCGCAGGGCCATCGCGCCGGCCACCCCGGCCACCGTGCCGGCGACCAGCAGGCCGGCGAGCATGCCCCGCGACCGCTGCTTCCGCTTGCGGGCCTTCGGGCTCTTCGCCTTGATCTTCTTGCTCACCGCGGCCTGCCTGGCGGCGGCGATCTTCCTGCCGGCCACCGCCCGGTCGGCGGCCTCGGCCTGGGCGTTGCGCACCGCCAGGGCCACCGGCGCCAGGGCCGCGACCGTCGACGCGAGGCCGCTGGAGGCCCGGTCCCGCACCACGACCGCGGTCGGCGCGACGGCCCCCCGGGCCGCCTGGACCCGTGGGCCGACCGTGGCGCCGGCGCCCTTCGCCGCGTGCGTGGCGGCCTGCCTCAGGTGACCGATGCCCTGGTGCAACTCCACCCTCGCGAGCTGCCCCCGGGTCTTGCGCCGCCCGATTCCAAACACGGTCCCACCTCCTGGGAGTTGTTCCTTCGTCATCCTCCACCACCGGATGCCTCCGCACTGCCAGATGGGGCACATGGGAGGATCCGCATGGAACTGACCAACGAGTGAGGAGTACCCGTGGCCGAGGCTATCTACGCCACCTTGCACACCAACGCTGGCCCGATCCGGCTGGAACTCTTCGGCAATCACGCTCCGAAGACGGTTCGTAACTTCGTCGACCTGGCCGAGGGCAACAAGGAGTACACCGACCCCCGCACCGGCCAGCCGGGCAACGGGCCGTACTACGACGGCACCATCTCGCACCGGGTGATCAGCGGTTTCATGGTGCAGATGGGTGACCCGACCGGCACCGGCCGTGGTGGGCCGGGTTACACGTTCGCCGACGAGTTCCACCCCGAGCTGCGCTTCGACCGGCCGTACCTGCTGGCGATGGCGAACGCCGGGCCGGGCACCAACGGCTCGCAGTTCTTCATCACCGTCGGGCCGACCCCGCACCTGAACAACCGGCACACCATCTTCGGCCAGGTGGCCGACGAGCAGTCCGCGAAGGTGGTGGACTCGATCGCGAACACCCCGACCGGTCCGAGCGACCGACCGCTGCAGGACGTGGTGATCGAGCGGGTCGAGATCGAGCGCACCGGGGCCTGACCGCGCCGGCGAGGTACCTTTGCACGCATGACTGAACGCTCCGGGTCGGCCGGCGACGCCACCGGTGGGCCGGTGCCGACCAGCCCGGTCTGCTACCGGCACTCCGACCGGGAGACGTACCTCAGGTGCTCCCGCTGCGACCGGCCGATCTGTCCGGACTGCATGCGGGACGCGCCCGTCGGCCACCAGTGCCCGGAGTGTGTCGACGAGGGACGCCGCAGCGTACGGCCGGCGCGTACCGCCTTCGGTGGCGGTGCCGCCGGCCGTCGCGGCCTGGTCACCCGCACGCTGATCGCTTTGAACGTGCTGGTGATGATCGTCTCGGTGCTCAGCGACCGGGGCGGCGACTCGCTGATCGGCGGGTCCGGCTTCGGCGGCCTGCTCGGGGGCGGCACCCCGCTGACCCAGTGGGGTTCGGTGCTCAGCTACGCGTCGTACGTGCCGTTCGGCGAGGCGCACGGGGTCGCCTCCGGCGAGTGGTACCGGCTGGTCACCGCGATGTTCCTGCACTACGGCGTGGTGCACCTGCTGCTCAACATGTGGGCGCTGTGGGTGCTGGGGCGGGAGCTGGAGGCCCTGCTCGGGCCGCTGCGCTTCCTCACCCTCTATCTGGTGGCCGGGCTCGGCGGCAACGTGGCGGCCTACCTGTTCAGCAGCCCCAACACCGCGTCGGCCGGGGCCTCGACGGCGATCTTCGGGTTGTTCGCGGCGGTCTTCGTGCTGATGCGCCGACTCGGCCGGGACACCTCGGCGATCCTGCCGATCCTGGTGATCAACCTGATCTTCACCTTCACCGTGCCGGGCATCTCCATCCCGGGCCACGTCGGCGGGCTCGTCGTCGGGGCGCTGATGGCGCTCGTGCTGGCGTACGCCCCCCGGATGCGGCGCTCGGTGTTCCAGGCGGCCGGCACGGCGGTGATCCTGGCGGCGCTGCTCGGCCTGGTGATCGTCCGCACCGTGATGCTGCTCGGCTGATCGCCCGCTCAGGGGCTCACCGCCCCTCGGAGACCACTGCCCGGTCAGGGGCGGGCGGCGCGGAGCGTCTCGGCCACCTCGGTCGGCGACGCGCCCAGGTCGGCCCGGCCGAGCAGGTGCAGGGTCTCCCCCGCGTCGATCTCCAACGTCTCTCCGGAGAGCCCGAACCGGGTCCGCCGGTCCACGGTGATCGCCTCCACCGCGTCCCACGGCAGGTGCCGCCGCCCGGCGTACCCCCGGACGACGGTGATCCCGGCGGCGTCGACCGCGAGCCGGACCGGGGCGAGCAGGTCGCGTACCGCCCAGCCGGCCAGGCCCACGGCGGCGGCGAGGGCCAGCACCAACTGGACCGGGTCGCCGGCCGCGAGCAGCAACCCGAGGGCGGGCAGCCCGAGGGCGGCGGCCAGTTTCGCCGCCGGGAGCGCCGGAGACACCCGCCACTGGCGGGCCGGAGACGATGGTGGATGCACCACCCCAGCATGCCAGCCGCGCCCGCACCACCCCGCCGACCGCCGGGCGGGCTGGCTGGCGGACTGGCGGGACTGGCGATCCTCGGCGCGACGGACCCGGTCGGGGCACGGGACGGGCGCGACCCACCGGTTAGTATCGAGTCAGCCGAAGTTACCGGAGAGTAGTCATGAGTGACGCAGTCATAGTCGGTGCGGTACGTACCCCGGTCGGACGGCGCAAGGGCGGCCTCGCCGGTATCCACCCGGTCGACCTCTCGGCGCACGTGCTGCGCGCCCTCGCCGACCGGACCGGCATCGATCCCGGCCAGGTCGACGACGTGGTCTGGGGTTGCGTGTCCCAGGTCGGCGAGCAGTCCTGGAACGTCGCCCGCAACGCCGTGCTCGCCGCCGGCTGGCCCGAGACGGTGCCCGGCACCACCCTCGACCGGCAGTGCGGCTCCAGCCAGCAGGCCGTGCACTTCGCCGCCGCGACCGTCCTCTCCGGCCAGGCCGACCTGGTGGTGGCCGGTGGCGTCGAGTCGATGACCCGGGTGCCGATGGGTGCCAGCGTCGGCGACGGCACGCCGTTCAGCGCGCAGCTCCGCGAACGTTACCGGGGCGTCGAGGGCTTCGCCGACGACCAGCCGCTCCCGTTCAACCAGGGGGTCGGCGCCGAGCTGATCGCCGCCCGCTGGCGGCTGTCCCGTGCCCAGCTCGACGAGTTCGCGCTGGCCAGCCACGAGAAGGCCGCCGCAGCCCAGGACGTCGGGGTGTTCGACCCCGAGCTGGCCCCGGTGCCGCTGCCCGACGGCGGGGCGGTCGCGGCGGACGAGGGCATCCGGCGGGACACCTCGCTGACGAAGCTGGGCGAGCTGAAGACGCCGTTCCGCGCGGACGGGGTCGTCACCGCCGGTTCCGCGTCGCAGATCTCCGACGGAGCCGCCGCGCTCGCGGTGACCACCGCCGAGTGGGCCGGCCGGCACGGCCTGCGTCCGCTGGCCCGGGTGCACACCGCCGTGGTCGCCGCCGACGACCCGGTCACCATGCTCACCGCCCCCATCCCGGCCACCGCGAAGGCGTTACGCCGCGCCGGGCTCGGCATCGAGGAGATCGGCGTGTACGAGGTGAACGAGGCGTTCGCCCCGGTGCCGCTGGCCTGGCTGGCCGAGACCGAGGCCGATCCGGGACGGCTCAACCCGCGCGGCGGCGCGATCGCGCTCGGCCATCCACTCGGCGCGTCCGGGGTGCGGATCATGACGACGATGCTCCAGCACATGCGGGACAACGACCTCCGGTACGGCCTGCAGACGATGTGCGAGGGCGGCGGCATGGCCAACGCCACGATCCTGGAACTGCTCTAGCCGGCGACATCCCGGCACCGGACACTCCGGTCCGGGCCGGCTCGCCGGACGCGAGCGCGGGGCGGGGTGGCAGGGCGCGGCGGGCTGACGGAAAACGGCGGGTGCCGGAGTGGGTGGATGATCTACCCTCCGCTGCGTGACGACCACCTCCGATGCCGCCGGCTGGGCTGATGCGCAGTGGCGGTCCACCGCGTTCGACTGGGTGACCGGGCAGCTCGACCGGCACGGCCGGCGGGTCACCGGCCCGGTCGAGCCCCGGGTGCGCCCCTGGTCGCTGGTGTGGCGGGTGCCCACCGACGCCGGGCCGTACTGGTTCAAGGCGAACAACCCCGGCACGGCGTACGAGACGGTGCTCCTGACCGAGCTGGCCCGGCGGGCTCCCGGCCGGGTGCTCGACCCGGTGGCCGTGGACACCGGGCGGGGCTGGTCGCTGCTGCCCGACGGTGGCCCGTCCCTGCGTGAGCTGGCCGCACCCGACCCCGGTCGCTGGGTCGACGTGCTGGCGACGTACGCCGGCCTCCAACAGGCGGTGGCCCCGGGGGCGGACGAACTCGTCGCGCTCGGGGTGCCCGACCACCGCCCGGCGGCGCTACCGGGCCTCCTCGCCGACCTGCTCGACGACCGGGCCGCCCTGCTCCTCGGCCCCGAGGGCGACCCACCCGCCGGCGACGGGCCGCCCGCCGGGAACGGGCAGGACACCGGCGACGGGCCGTCCACCGCAGACGGGATGGACGCGGCGACCCTCGACCGGCTGCGGGCGTACCTGCCGCGCTTCGCCGAGGACTGCCGGCGGCTCGCCGACAGCGGCATCCCGGCCAGCGTGCAGCACGACGACCTGCACGACGGGAACGTGTTCGGCCCGGCCGACGGCTACCGCTTCTTCGACTGGGGGGACGCCTCGGTCGCCCACCCGTTCGGCACGTTGCTGGTCACGCTGCGCTCGGTGGCGCACACCTTCGCGCTGACCGAGGGCGATCCGGTGCTGCTCCGGCTGCGCGACGCCTACCTGGAACCGTGGACCGACCGGCACGACCGGGCTTCCCTGCGGGAGATCGCCGGTGTGGCGGTGCGGGTGACCACGGTGAGTCGCGCGCTGTCCTGGCGGCGGGCGCTGGACACCACCGATCCGGGCCGTGCCGAGTACGCCAGCGCGGTGCCGGGCTGGCTCGGCGAACTGTTCGCGCCGATGCCGGTCTGACCGCCGCCCCCTCCCGGCCGCCCCGGCCACGACCCGGCACCACCGCGTTCCCGCCCGACCCACCGGACGACACACCGCCGGTGCGACACGGAGGGGTGGAACATCCGAAAGTCGACAGTGACCCATATCACCCCTGGTCACGGCTCGTTGGCGGGGTATGGACGTCTTCTCGCGCACCTTCCTCCCGGCCGCCGCCGAGACCGGGCTGGCCGTCCAGACGGTGAGTCGACACATGCCGGTGTTCCGACAGTGCGTCGGCTCGGGTGACGCCACCATCCTGGTCGCCCGGTGCGCCCGCCCCGACCGGCCGGTCGACGGCGAGTACCTCCTCCTGCTCACCCACCGCCGGCTGGTGGTCACCCGGCAGACCCGGGTGCTGCACCGGCTGCGCCTGCACCTGAACACCGAGCTGCGCGAGCTGAGCAACGTCACCTGGAGCCCCGACCCCCGGGCACAGGCCGTCGAGCTGGCCGCCACCGCGATCGACGGGGCACGCGAACGGTTCGTCATCCGGACCCAGCACCCGAAGCAGGTGTGGCAGCTCGACACGCTGCTGCACCACGCGTTCCGGACCCGGCTGCGCCGGCCCGAGGAAAGGGTCGTCGCCACCATCGGCGACGCCCCGGCCAGTGCGCCGACCCCGCTGCTGCACCCGCTGCCGGCCCGCTGACCGCATCCTTACCCGACCCGAACACCGCCGGACGTTTCGGTCGGTCCCGGGTCGGTCATCATGGGCCGGTGACCGTCGACGCCACCGTGCCACGCGGGCTCGTCCTGGTGGTGGAGGACGAACCGGCCATCGCCGACCTGGTCCGGCTCTACCTGAGCCGGGACGGGTTCGGCGTACACCTGGAACGGGACGGCACCGCCGGGTTGGCCGCCGCGCGTCGGCTGCGCCCGGTGGCCTGCGTCCTGGACATCACCCTGCCCGGCCTGGCCGGCACCGAGCTCTGCCGCCGGCTGCGCGAGGCCGGCGACTGGACCCCGGTCATCTTCCTCACCGCCCGCGACGACGAGGTCGACCGGATCGTCGGCCTGGAGCTGGGCGCGGACGACTACGTCACCAAGCCGTTCAGCCCCCGGGAGCTGGTCGCCCGGGTCCGGGCGGTGCTGCGTCGTACCGCCGGGGTGCCGGAGGGGGTGGACCGGCCGCGCACGGTCGGCCCGGTCACCCTCGACCCGGGCCGCCGCACGGTGCTCGCGGACGGGACGCCCGTCCAGCTCACCTCCACCGAGTTCGACCTGCTCGCGCACCTGATGGCCCGCCCCGGCCGGGTCTTCACCCGGGAGGAGCTGCTGGCCGCGGTCTGGGGGTACGCGGCGCACGCCGGCACCCGCACGGTGGACGTGCACGTCGCCCAGGTCCGGGCCAAACTCGGCCCGGCCAGCGTGATCCGGACCCACCGGGGCGTCGGGTACGCCGCCGATGGCTGACCCCACCGCCGCGCGCCCACCGGCCACCGCGCCACCTCCACCCGGCACGCCGCCGACCACCGCCGCCCGACCGCCGACCACGCCCCGCCCGGCCACCGGGCGGCCCCGCCGCCGGTTCACCCACACGCTCACCGCCCGCGCGGTCCTGGTCACCTGCGCGGTGGCACTGGTGTCGGTACTGGTCACCGCGCTGGTCGCCGTCCCCCTGGCGGTACGCGGGGTGGAGCGCCGCGACCAGGCCGCGCTGGCCGCGCAGGCCCGCCTCGCCGCCGACGTGCTCCGGGTACGCCCCAGCCGGCAGCGCGACGCTGCCGGCGACCGGCTGATCCGCCAACTCCGCGAACAGCAGATCGAGGTGTACGTCGTCCAGGGCGGGCTGGCCGACCGGCCCGGCCTGCCCCGGCAGGTGGTGAATCGGATCTCCGCCGGTCGGGACGTGTCCGGCCGACGGCTGGTCAACGGTCAGCGGACCCTGGTCGAGGGGCGGGCGCTGCCCGGCGGGGAAGGCGTGGTGCTGACCCGGGCCACCCCGCGGGGCCCCTGGCGGCAGGTGCTGCGCACCCTCTGGCTGCCGCTGCTCGCCGGGCTCACCGCCGGGGTGGTGGCCGGGCTGCTGCTCGCCCGCCGACTGGCCCGGCCGATCCGGCAGGCCGCCACCGCCGCCGCCCGGCTGCGCGCGGGTGACCGGGCGGTCCGGGTGCCCGTCGAGCCGCCCGACGAGGTCGCCGACCTGGCGTACGCGTTGAACGGGCTGGCCGCCGCGCTGGCCACCAGCGAGGGCCGGCAGCGGGAGTTCCTGCTCTCCGTCTCGCACGAGCTGCGTACCCCGTTGACCGCGATCCGGGGATGGGCCGAGGCGCTCGCCGACGGGGTGATCGACGCGGACCAGACCCGCGCCACCGGCCACACCATGCTCACCGAGGCCCGGCACCTGGACCGGCTGGTCGCCGACCTGCTGGCGCTGGCCCGGCTGGAGGCGGTGGACTTTCCGCTGGAACCGGTGCCGGTGGACCTCGCCCGGTTGGCCGCCGACGCCGAGCGGACCTGGTCGGACCGGTGCGCGGCGCTCGGGGTGCCGTTCCGGCTGGAGACGCCGGGCACGGCGGTGCCCGCGTACACCGATCCGGGACGGATCCGGCAGGTGGTGGACGGGCTGCTGGAGAACGCGCTGCGGGTCGTACCGCCGGGGGCGCCGGTGGTGCTCGCGGTCCGGTCGGCCGGTGCCGGCCCGGCCGCCGGTGGGCTGGTCGAGGTCCGCGACGGCGGACCGGGCCTCACCGACGACGACCTGGCGGTGGCCTTCGAGCGGGGCGCGCTGCACCAGCGCTACCAGGGGGTACGCAAGGTGGGCAGCGGGTTGGGGCTGGCGTTGGCCGCCGGGCTGGTCCGTCGGCTCGGCGGGCAGATCGTCGCCGGACACGCCGTCGAGGGCGGGGCGGCGTTCACCGTCCGGTTGCCCGCCCATCCTTACCTGACCCGAACACGGGCCTGACCCCGCGCCCATCCCGCTCGGCGACGCTGGTGGCATCACCGACGAGAGGGAGAGTCATGGCACATCGGGGAATCGCCGTCACCGCCACGTCGCTGCTCGCGGCGCTCACGCTCGGCGTCGCCGGCTGCGGGGCGGCCCAGGTCGCGTCGGAGGGCACGAAGGCCACCGCGGTCGACGTGGCCGCCGCGCTGGGTGTCGAGGGGCAGGCGCTGGCCGCGCTGGGCGTCGACCCCACCGAACTGGACCTGATCGCCGCGCCGGCACCGGCCGCGTCGGACGCCGCCACGCCGAGCCCGTCCGCCGGGGCGAAGGGCAAGCGCGGCGAGCGGGCACAGGAGCTGCGGCAGCGCCGGCAGGCGCGGGTGCTGCTGGGCCGCAACGGCCTGCACGGTGAGGCGGTGGTGCAGACCAGGGACGGCGGCACGAAGACCGTCGTCGTGCAGCGCGGCGAGGTGACCGCGGTCGACGGCGGCTCGGTGACCGTGAAGTCCACCGACGGCTTCTCCCTGACCTGGAAGCTGGGCGACCAGCTCCGGGTGGTGCAGCGGCGTACCACCATCAAGGCCGACGACGTCAAGGTGGGGACGAAGGTCAACGTGGCCGGGGCACGCGACGGCGACGCCAGCGTGGCCCGACTGATCGTGGTGCCGGTCAAGCAGAAGTGACCCGTGGAGGACGGTCGGGGCCGTGGCTCAGCGGTGCGGGGGCAGCGCGTAGCCGACGTGGTCCCGGTACTCGACCGTCCACCCCGCCGGGACCAGCCGGGCGCACTGCGTCCGGGGGCCGGTGCAGACGATCGCGTCGACCGAGGCGGGGTCGGCCGGCGGCCGGTCCGGCAGCACCGACTGCAACGCCACCAGCTCGGGCGACCGGCCGTCGTCGTCGCGCAGCAGCAACCACCAGGGGTACTCCCAGTTGTCGTTCTGCTGTACCAGGCCGATCCGCCGGGCGTCGCTGGCCCGGACCGCCGAGGCGGCCCAGCGGAACTCGTCGGCCCACTGCGGCCGGCGCAGGAACCGGGTGTCCCACTCGGTGGTGGTGAGGACCGAGCCGGCACCGACCAGCCGGCGCGGGAAGCCGTACGACAGGGCGAGCACACCGGCCAGCGCGGAGGTGGCCAGCACGGTCACCACCAGCCCGGCGGCCACCGACCGCCGGTCCGCCCCGGACCGCCGCCGCAGCACCGCGTCCACCCAGAGCCCGGCCAGCGGTACGGCCAGCACCAGCGCGTAGAGCAGCAGCCGGTTCCCCCACGGCTGCCATTTGATCATCGCGGTGTGCAGTAGCACGGCACCCGCCACCACGGCCGCGTACGCCCGCAGCGTCCCCGGTCGACCGGGGCTGACCCGCCGGGGTCGGACCAGCGCGACGACCGCCCCGAGCAGCGCCAGCGAGCCGGCCAGCGGGAAGGCCACCCGGTCCTCGTCGGGATACCAGGACGGCACCGGGAAGACCTCCCGGCCGAAGGTGATGGCCCGGTCCTGCGGATCCACGCCGACCGCCCGGGAGCCGGCCATGATCGCCTCGGCGGTGCCGGCGCGCAGCGGGGCGAGCGGGGTGTCGAGCGCGGTGTGCCCGATCCGCAACGCGTTGACCAGGACAGATGCCGGATCGTGCCGTTCCATCGGAATCGACTCGCGCAGCCGGGGCGGTCCCAACGGGTGACCGAACTCGGCGGTCTCCCGGGCCAGGAACGGCCCTACCACCGTCGCCGCGACCAGCAGCACCAGCAGTGAACCGCCCACCGTCCGGGCCATCTGCCGGGCCGCCCCGGTCGGTGCCGTCCGGGTGGAGCTGTCCCCGGCCGACCGTGCGGCTCCGACCGGTCGCTCGTCCCCGGTGGGGCGGTCGTCCCCGACCGGTCGCTCGTCCCCGGCGGGGCGGGTGGCGAGGCGGAGCTGGGCCAGGCCCCAGAGCAGCAGCAGCGGTCCGACGGCGAGCAGCCCGCTGGTCTTGGTCAGCGCGGTCAGCCCGGTGGCCGCGCCCAACGCCAGCGCGTCGCCCGGGCCGGCCCGCCGGCGCAGGCCGTCCAGCGCCAGGGTGGCGGCACAGGCGGTCCAGCCGGCGGCCACCAGGTCGGTCTGGGTGCTGGTCGCCTGGAGGGCCACCATCGGCGTGGTGGCGACCAGGAACGCGGTGAGCAGTTGGGCCCGCCGGCCCCCGCCGAGCTGGGCGGTGATCCGGGTGGCCGCCAGCAGACAGCCGATCCCGGCGGCCCACTGCACCAGGTTGTGCAGCGCGTCCCCGCCGGTGAACAGGCGCAGGTGCAGCAGCAGGTACTCGGCACCGGGCGGGATGGTCACCTGCCGGTGGATGGCGGTGGGCCAGAAGTCGAGGCTGCCCTGGGCCACCCAGTGCTCCACCTTCGGCAGGTGGTACGTCTGCGAGTCGAAGTTGTTCGGCTCGGCGAGCAGCGCCACCACCAGTTCGACCAGCACCACCCCACCCACCGTGCCGGCGAGCAGCCGCTCGCCCCGGGTTCCCGTACGCCACAGGTGGGTCAGCCGGTCCGCCCAGCCGGACAGCATCGTCGCGACGCCGCCCCGGACGGTGGCCGGGGGCGCGGCCGGCAGGCCGGGACCGGTTCCGGTCGCGCCGCCCGCCGCCGGGCCGCCCACGGCCGCGCCCACCAGCACCGCCCGGCGCTCCTCGGCGACCGTGGCCCCGGCCGGAGCCGCCGCCCGGCCGCGTCGCCGGCCGGCCACCACCGCGATCCCGGCCAGGAAGACCAGCCAGGCCAGCGCGAGGGCGGGCAGGGTGAGCGCGCCGACCGCGCCGAGCAGCTCCACGGTCAGCACGGCGAAGACACCGGTCAGCAGGGCGGCCCGGAGCACGCCGAGGCGGTTCGGGGCGACCGCCGCGGCGGCCCGGGGCCGCAGGAGGGCGGTGAGCGTCACGAGCGCGGCGACGGGGGCCGCCACGAGCATCCAGCCGGCTGCCGACATGGGCGGAAGTAAACACCATCGGGACCGGCGACCGGGTGCCGGCCGGTGCGTGGCGGCCGGCGACCGGACGTCGGCCGCCGGTGGGGACGAACGGCCGGCGTCGGCCGGCACGGCGGGGACGAACGGTCGCGTCGGTCGGCACGGTGGCGAACCTCACCCGGCTGACCTGCCAGGCTAGGCTAGTGCCCGACTCACTGTCGCCACCGTGGAGATTCCCGTGAAGCTCTCGATCCTCATGCCGGTCTACAACGAGGAAGAACGCATCGCGGATGCCCTCAAGCAGGCATTGGCGGTCGATTACCCGTGCGAGATCGAGCTGGTCGTGGTCGACGACGGCAGCCGGGACGGCACCGGGGAGATCCTCGGCCGGGCGGACGACGCGCGGTTGCGGGTGATCACCCACCCCCGCAACGCGGGCAAGGGCGCGGCCATCAAGACGGCCGTGGACAGCGCCGAGGGTGAGTACATGGTCATCCTCGACGCCGACCTGGAGTACGACCCGCAGGACATCCCCCGGCTGCTCGCCCCGGTGCTCGACGGGCGGGCCACGGTGGTCTACGGCAACCGCACCTTCGGCAGCCACAGCGCCTACAGCTTCTGGTACGTGATGGGCAACAAGGGCGTCACGATGGCGGCGAACGTGCTGTTCAACTCCTACATCGGCGACCTGGAGACCTGCTTCAAGCTGATGCCGGTCGAGCTGTACCGGTCGCTGGGCATCCGGTCGCGGGGCTTCGGGATGGAGGCGGAGGTGACCGGCAAGCTGCTACGTCGGCGGATCCGCCCCTACGAGGTGCCGATCAGCTACCGGGCGCGCGGGCGCGAGGAGGGCAAGAAGATCACCTGGAAGGACGGGGTCGAGGCGATCTGGATCCTCGGCCGGGAACGCACCCGCCGCCGTTCCGCCCGCACCCCCCGCTGAGCCCGGCCGCCGTCCCGCCCGTTCCCCCGCGCCCCGCCCCGGAGCCACCGGACCGGCTGCCGTCGTCGGCCGTGACGACCGGGCCCGCCGCCACCCCCGCCCGGGGCCACCGGGCCGACTGCCGCCGTCGGCCGGTCACCGCACCGGTTCGCCCGGCGTCCGGTCCCCGGGGGTCAGGAAGTCGAGGATCGCGCGGCGCAGCCCGGCCGGGTCGAGGCCGTGCCAGCGGTCGTGGTCCTCGGCGGTGCCGTAGCGCCGCAGCTCCGCACGGCCCACGCCGAGGCTGAGCAGCCGGTGCGGCCGGTCGGCCAGCGCCCCGGACACCACCCGCGCCGAGGTGCCGGCCAGGTAGGGCTCGACCACGATCACCTCGCTGCCGGCCAGCGTCCGTAGCCCGGTCACGTCGAACGGCCGGGGGCGGTGCGTGTAGGCCACCGTCACCGGCAGGTCGGCCACCGCCGCGAGCGCGTCGTCGCGGACCGGACCGACCGCCACCAGCAGCGCAGCACCCGGTCCGGCGTCGCGGACCACCCGCAACCCACCCGCCCCCGGGTACGCCCGCGCGTTGCCGCGCGTCGACAGCCGCAGGTAGGTCGAGTGCTGCCCGCAGACCGCGTCCCGCAGCGGGTCGGGCACCTCGTCGGGGTGGCCGGGCACGTGCACGGTCCAGCCGTCCAGGGTGTCGATCAGGGCCACGTCGGCCGGGGCCAGGTGGGTCCGGCCGGACTCCGCCCGGTCGTAGGAGCCGCCGATGCTCACCAGCACCGCGCCGACCCCCTGGTGGTCGAGGTCCAGCTTGATCTGCTCGTACGCCCGCTCGACGAGGAACGGCGCGTAGCTGTGCACGATCGGGCGCTGCCCGGTGAGGGCGAGCCCGCCGGCCACCCCGATCATCAACTGTTCCCGGATGCCCACGTTGACGACCTGGTCGGGATACCGGTGGGCTGCCGTGGCGAAGGCGTCGGCGGAGATGTCGGCCAGCACGATCGTGGTCCGGGGGTCGTCGAGGAACCGGGTGGCGCTGGCGACGAAGGCGTCCCGCATGATCATTTTTCGCTCCCCGGGGTCAGTTCGTCGCCTGCCGCCGACCGGCCGGTCCCGTCCGGTCGGCCCGCCAGGTGGGCGGGCGTGTCGACGGCGACGACGACGTGCGGGTGGTGGCCGTCGTGGCCGGTGAGGGCCGCGTACAGGGCGTCGTGGTCGTGCCCGTCGACGACGCTGGCGGTCCAGCCGTTGACGGTGAACCGGCTGGCCACCCCGCCCGGCCAGCCGTGACTGGCCGACGCGTTGTCGACCACGATCGCGGTGATCCCGGCCAGTCCGGTCGCCCCGGCGTACGCGATCGCCTCGTGGTTGGAGCCCTCGTCCAGTTCGGCGTCGCCGAGCAGGACGTACACCCGGGGGGTGGTACGGCCCTGGGCGCGCAGGCCGAGCGCGGTGCCGACGCCCAGCCCGAGCCCGTGACCGAGCGAGCCGGAGCCGATCTCCACACCGGGGACCAGGGTCCGGTCGGGGTGGCCGCCGAGTCGGCTGTCCGGTCCGCCCTCGTCGTCGAGCCAGTCGACGGGGATGAATCCCTTGGCGGCGAGCACCGCGTAGTAGCCGGCCACGGCGTGCCCCTTGGAGAGCAGGAAGCGGTCCCGGTCGGGGTCGTCGACAGTGGCCGGGGTGATCCGCAGGACCCGGTCGTAGAGCATCCAGTGCACGTCGACGGTGGAGTACACGTTGGCGTCGTAGTGACGGCCGGCACGGATGCGCTCCAGCGGCGCGACGACCGGTCCGGGGAGGACGCGGCCGGGTGGGCGGGTTGCGGTCGGTGTGGTCATGTCGCTAGCGTGCAACCTGAAGTTGACTTCAACTCAAGGGTATTGATGCACGAGTCACTCACCATCGGCCAGCTCTCCGCGCGCAGCGGGGTGGCCCAGTCGGCGCTGCGCTACTACGAACGGCTCGGGCTGATCCACGCCGAACGCACCGGCGGCAACCAGCGCCGGTACGCCCGCACCGAGCTGCGCCGGGTGGCGTTCGTCCGGATCTCCCAGCAGGTCGGCATCTCGCTGGAGGAGATCCGGGCCGCGCTGGACTCGCTGCCCTCGTCCCGCGCCCCCAGCCCGGACGACTGGGCCGCCCTGTCCCGCACCTGGCGGGAACGGCTGGACGAGCGGATCAGGCTGCTCGGCAAGCTCCGCGACGACCTGGACGGCTGCATCGGCTGCGGCTGCCTGTCGTTGCAACGCTGCACCCTCTACAACCCGGACGACACGCTGGCCGGCGAGGGCCCCGGCGCCCGCCGCCTGGTGCTGCCCCACCGCGCGGACCCGCCCCCGCCGTCCTGAACGCTCCCCGATCCTGCGCCCGGCGTGGGCGGTGCTCCCAGCACCACCCCGCGGTCCGGCCGGGGCGGCGTTCCCGGCACCACTCCGTGGTCCGGCCCGGGGCGTCACCCGGTGGTGAGCAGCACCTTGCCCACGTGGTCGCTCGACTCGACCAGCCGGTGCGCCTGCGCCGCCTCGCGCATCGGCAGCCGCCGGTCCACGATCGGCCGCACCGCGCCCGACTCCACCAGCGGCCACACCTGCTCCCGCACACCCCGGACGATGTCCGCCTTGTCGGCCAGCGGGCGGGACCGCAGCGCGGTCGCCGCCACCGAGGCCCGCTTCGCCAGCAGCGCACCCAGGTCCAGCTCCGCCGTCCGGCCACCCTGCATGCCGATCACCACCAGCCGGCCGCCGTCGGCCAGCGCCGCCACGTTCCGGGACAGGTAGGACGCGCCCATGATGTCGAGGATCACGTCCGCGCCCCGCCCGTCGGTGACCCGCCGGACCTCCTCGACGAAATCCTGCTCGCGGTAGTCGACGGTGTGCGCGGCCCCCAGCTCCCGCAGCCGGTCGTGCTTGGCCGACCGGGCGGTCGCCACCACGGTCGCGCCCAGGGCCGCGCCGAACTGCACGGCGAACGTGCCGATGCCGCTGCCGCCGCCGTGCACCAGCAGCGTCTCGCCCGCGCCGAGGTGGGCCACCCGGACCAGGTTCGACCAGACGGTGCAGGCCACCTCGGGCAGCGCGGCGGCGTCGACCGGGTCGACGCCGGCCGGCACCGGCAGCAGCTGCCCGGCCGGAACGGCCACCCGCTCGGCGTACCCGCCGCCGGCCAGCAGCGCGCAGACCGGCTGACCCACCGCCCACCCGGTCACCCCCGCGCCGACCGCGCCGACCACCCCCGAACACTCCAGACCGGGGTACGCGGGCGAGCCCGGCGGCGGCGGATAGTGACCCTGCCGCTGGAGCAGGTCGGCCCGGTTGACCGCGCTGGCGGCCACCTCGACGACCACCTCACCCGCGCCGGGCTCGGGATCGGGCACCTCCGCCCAGACGAGTGCCTCGGGTCCACCGGGTTCCGGGATCGTGATCGCACGCATGGCCCAGTCTTACCCGATCCGGGCCGAGGTCCTACCCGATCCGGGCCGCGAGTCACGCCCGGCCGACGATATCCGCCGACCTGACCACCTTCGGCCGGCAATATCCACCACCCGTCGCCCTGGCCGCGCCACGGCTCGCCCAGGACGGCCGGAATTTTGGCCACAGTGGACCGTCCGGGTGAGGTCATGCTGGTCACGCCGAGGATGAAGAACCCGATTCCAGCACGGTACCGCGCGCCGGACGGTGATGGGCCGGCTCGTCCGGACACGATTCGTGGCAGACTAGGTACAGCCGTGCACCTCTGGGTGGCGGTCCGGGAGGGTTCGCCTAGTGGCCGATGGCGCTGGTCTTGAAAACCGGTAAGGCAGCGATGTCTTCGTGGGTTCGAATCCCACACCCTCCGCCTTCATAGCAGCAGAACCGTCCCCCGACCAGCGCGGACGTCGGCCAGGGGACGGTTCGCGGTTGGTGAACCGCGTCCCGCTGGGTGCCGTCTCGTCCCGCTCAAGATCGTGCTGGAACCATGTTGCAGTGGCCTCGGAATCGCAGAATGCCACTACAACATGGTTCCAGCACGATCTTGGGGTCAAGCGGCCCACGAATTCGGCCGGCGACGGGCGGGCGTCGGGTGGTGGCCGTCGCGTCTCGCTGGTCGTGTCGTATACGTGTCGGCGCTACTCGGCTTCCTCGCTTCCTCGATCGGCTTCCGGGCCGCTTCGTCCTGTCCTTCGATGCATGAGGCGTCGACCTCACAGGACGTGCACGCTGTGCCCGGCCCACTGCGCGACCTGGATAGCAGGCATTCCGGCGTTGAGCCAGAGCGACACGGCAGCGTGCCGCAGGTCGTACGGTCGGTGCGCCCCCTGGCTGGTGTTCTGGTTCAGCTCCCGGACACCGATCCGCTCCATGACCCGTGTGTAGAACTAGATGTTCTACCGCTCCAGATTCTGGCGTCGTCTGACTACCCGCGCCGACCAGCGGGCTCAAGCCGGACTATGCCTCCCTACGGCGCTCGGTTACGTAGGTGCCGCGCTGGGGCATGGTCATGACCAGCCCGCGCTCCCGTAGCAGGGCGATCGCCGCGCGGACGGTGCCGCGCGCCACCCCGTACTCCTGCTGTAGCCGCAGCTCGCTCGGTAGCGGCTTGAGCGGCTGCAACTCCCCCGACTCGATGCGCTTTACGCGACGTCCTTGTCCATCGACTGAAACCCGGATCGACTCCTGATCAGCGGAAGTCGCTGGACCGTTCGGCGCTCAGGGGACGGGGCTGAGGTGGGCGGCGAGGATGCGCCAGCCGTACCCGTCGTCGTAGGTCCAGGTCCGGGTGTAGCGCAGCCGCGCCGCGAACGGCTCGCCCTCGAAGGTGCCGCTGACCCGCCCCCGGAAGAACGTCACCCCGGTCGTCCCGGCGACCAGCAGGTCCAGCTCCTCCTCCACCAGCTCGTCGAGCACCGAGCCGCCGCCGCGGTGGGCGGCCAGGTCGTCGGCCTTGCCGAAGGTACGACCGTCCGGCCCGACGGCGACCAGACGGTCGTCGAGCAGGGTGTCGAGCGCGGCCACGTCGCCGGCCCGCTGGGCGGCCTGGAGGCGGCGCTCCGCCTCCAACAGTTCCGCCTCACGTTCGGTGTCCTGCATGCGCCCTCCCGGTCGTCCGCCGCATCCCCTCATTCTGGCGGTCCGACGGTGCGCGGTGCTTCCGGTTCGATCGTCCGGCCCGGCGGGGTAAGAAAGGGCAGAGGAAATCGCGCACACCGGAAGGGACCTTCCCGATGACCCTGGAACGACCGATCGCCCCGGACCCGTACGAGCTGCTGCCGACCGTCCCGTCGTTCGACCTGGCCAGTGACGACGTGCGCAACGGCGAGCCGATGGACGCCAAGTACGCGCACGGCAGCACCGGTGGCGAGAACGTCTCCCCGCAGCTGGCCTGGTCGGGCTTCCCGGCCGGAACGAAGAGCTTCGTGGTGACCTGCTTCGACCCGGACGCCCCGACCGGCAGCGGATTCTGGCACTGGGTGCTGGTCGACGTGCCGACCTCGACGACCAGCCTGCCGACCGGCGTGCGGGAGGCCGACCTGGGCGGGGCGTTCAGCGTCCGCAACGACTACGGCGACACCGGTTACGGGGGTGCGGCCCCACCGCCGGGCGACCGTCCGCACCGGTACGTCTTCGCCGTGCACGCGGTCGACGTCGAGAAGCTCGGCGTCGGGCCGGACGCCAGCCCCGCGTACGTCGGCTTCAACCTGGCGTTCCACACCCTGGCGCGGGCGGTCATCCGGCCGACGTACCAGATCAAGGAGTGACCGGTGGTCCGCCGGTCCCGCGCTCGCGGGACCGGCGGGCGCGGGGCACGGTCAGCCGGGCACCCGGGCGACGGCGAAGACGGACTGACCGAACGGGGGCCGGACGAGCTGCTCGGCGGCCTTGGTGGCGGGCAGGACCAGGGTGTCGTACACCTTGACCATGGGGCCCTCCTTCGGCATCAGCCGGAAGACCTTGGTGGCCATGAAGTAGCCGATCAGGCCGAGGGCGTTGGCGTAGTGCATCGTCTCGACGCGCAGTCCGGCCGCGGTCATCGCGTCGCCGAGGGTCTTCTTGGTGTAGCGGCGCACGTGGCCGGTGGCGATGTCGGCGGGGCCCATCGCGAACTGGAACGCCGGCACGATGATGATCACCGCGCCGCCGGGCCGGACCAGGTCGCGCATGCTGCGCAGCGCGCCCACGTGGTCCTCGATGTGCTCCAGCACGTTGTACGAGACGGCCGCGCTGTAGTCGCCGCCGCCCGGGTGCGGCAGCAGCATCTCGCGCACCTCGATGGTCGGCTCGTCGACCAGTCGCTCCTTGAGCAGGATCAGCCGGTCCGGGTCGGCCTCGGTCGCGGTGAACCGGGGGACGTGCCGCGCCCATTCCAGGGCGTAGTCCCCCAGGCCGCTGCCGATCTCGATCGGGTCGTCACCGAGGTGGGGCACCGCCAGCTCGACGAACCACCTGCGGTGGTTGACCGCGGTGGCCAGGCCCTCCAGCACCTCTGACTGGACGCGCTGATCCCCAGTGATTTCTGCCATGCGTCGATTCCTCACGATATATGACTGACCCGCGCCTGGACCGACAGAGTGAATCATCCGCGTCAGGGGCGGAGGAAACGGGGCACCGTGGGAGCTGAAATGTGGTCGGGGGAGGGCACGCGATCGGCGGTCGGCGAACCCGGCACATAGTACGGCAGTACCCGAAACATGTCACGTGCCCGCCATAGGGCAACTACGCTCTGAATTGTCATGACTACTCCTGAATCGGACCCCGGGGTCGACCGGTCCGGCGTCGCCGACGCCGGCTCGGGACCGACCCGGCGGACCGTCCGGCGGAGCTGGCGACGGGTGCTCCCGGCGACCCCGGCCGGACCGTCGCCACCGGCGGGCCGACCGGCGCGGACCGGGTCCACCACCCGGTGGCGGGGGGACGCGCCCGCCGTCGGCAGCTACCTGCTGCTGGCTCTCTGGGTGACCGCCCGGCTCTGGCGCGATCCCGGGGCGGGGGTGCGGGACAACCGGTCGGACCAGGCGCAGTTCGAGTGGATGATGGCCCACGGCGCACGGGTGGTCACGGAATGGAGCTATCCGTTCAGTTCGGATCGGATGAACGTGCCCGACGGCGTCAACCTGATGGCGAATACATCGGTATTATCCGTGTCAATACCGATGACCCCGGTCACGCTGCTCTTCGGGCCACACTGGTCGTTTCTCCTTTTCCTCACCCTCGGAATGGCGGCCACCGGAACCGCCTGGTATTTCCTGCTGTCCCGGGTGGTCACCCGGTCCCGGGGGGCGTCCTGGCTCGGCGCGGCGTTCTGCGCGTACGCCCCGGCGATGGTGTCGCACGCCAACGCCCACCCGAACATCGTCTCCCAGTTCGTCGTGCCGCTCATCGTCTGGCGCACCCTGCGGCTGGCCGAGCCGGGCCGGTGGCTGCGCAACGGGATCCTGCTCGGCCTGCTGATCGTCTGGCAGGCGTTCCTCAACCTGGAGATCCTGCTGATGACCGCGATCGGCCTGGCCGTGGTGGTCGGCGCCCTCGTCATCGGCCGCCCGCACCTGCGCCCGGCCGCCCGGCCGTTCCTGGCCGGGCTCGGCGTGGCCGCGCTGCTCTCCCTGGTGCTGCTCGCCTACCCGCTCTCCGTGCAGCTCTTCGGGCCGGGCTCCTACCACGGGCTGTCCCGGCTGATCCGGGGCTACCGCACCGACCTGGGCGCGTTCGTGGGCTGGTCCCGGGAGTCGCTGGCGGGCGACGCCCGGTCCGCCGATCCGCTGGCCCGCAATCCCACCGAGGAGAACGCCTTCTTCGGCTGGCCGCTGGTCGTCCTCACGGTCGCCCTGGTCTGGTGGCTGCGGCGCAACGCCCTGGTGGTCGGCCTGGCCGTGCTCGGGCTCTTCTTCGCCGTCCTGTCGCTGGGGCGGGAGGTGCAGCTCAACGGGCGCGACACCGGCGTCCCCGCCCCGTGGGCGCTGCTGGAGGAGCTGCCCCTGCTGCACTCCGTGGTGCCCACCCGCTGGTCACTGGCGATCACGCCGATCATCGGGGTGCTGCTGGCCCTCGGCGTGCAGCGGTCCCGGGACCTCGCCCACCGGCACCCGTCCGCCCGGCGACAGATCCGCTTCGCCACGGTGACCGTGCTGCTGATGGCCCTGCTGCCGCTGCTGCCGACCCCGCTGCCGACGACCCGCCTCGACCCGGTGCCGGAGTTCGTCACCTCCGGCGGCTGGCGTCCCTACGTGGCGGGAGGCCGCAGCGTGGTGACCCTGCCGCTGCCCGACAACACCTACGCCGACCCGCTGCGCTGGTCGGCCCGGACCCGGCTGGAGATGCCGCTGGCCCGGGGCTACTTCCTCGCCCCGGACACCCGGCCCTGGTCCCCCGAGCCGGACGCCGCCCTGTTCACCGCGCCCTACCGGCGGACCAGCAACTTCCTCGGCGGCGTCGCGCGGACCGGAACCGTCCCGCCGGTCACCGCCGCCGACCGGCGGGCCGCCCGGACCGACCTGCGTTACTGGCGGGCCGGCGTGGTGGTCCTCGGCCCGCACCCGCACGCCGACGCGCTGCGCCGGGCGATGACCGCGCTGACCGGCGTCACCCCCACCCGGACCGGTGGGGTCTGGCTCTGGGACGTCCGGCAGCTCGCCGGGTGAGCCGGCGGAGGATCAGGCCGAACGGACGCAGCAACCCTGGCAGATCTTGGGGCTGGGCAGGGTGAACGCCAGGCAGCAGGTTCGCCGCTGCACTGTCGGTTCACCGGTGCGGCCGGGCACCAGCTCGACCAGATCCGTCAGGTCGAGGGCGTCGAGCAGGGTGTCGACGGCGTGCACCGCCGAGCCCGGCAGGACGTCCGCCGCCCGGAGGACGCCCTGCGCGATGCCGGAGGCCACCGAGCCGAGCAGGGTACGCGCACCCACCCGCACCTCCGCCTGGAGCGCGGTGATCATCGGGGCGAGGTGGGCGTCGAGCAGGCTGGCCCGTAGGACGCGGAGCAGCTCCGCCTCGTCGGCCACCACCCGGACCCCGGGCTGGCAGGTGAGCACGAGCGGGTCACCGGGCAGCACCGCGACGGTCGTCGAACGGCGCAGGCCCATGGTGAGCAGTTGCCGGTGGTCCTCGAAGTGGATCAGCACGTCGGCCGGGTCGAGCAACGGCACCCGGCGGGCCGAGGCCCAGCCGAGCACCACCGGCAGCGCCGTCCAGTAGCTGTAGGCCTTCCAGGCCAGCGCGGCGCAGGCGTGCGGGGTGCCACCCCAGCGACGGGCGGCGGCGCGCAGGAAATCGGGCGTCCGGGTGCCGTCGACCAGGGTGGTGGCGGGGCTCCAACCGCCCTCGTCCGTCACCACCAGGCCGGGCGCGAGGCCGGGCAGCACGTCGGTGCCGAACATGGCGCGCAGGGTGGCGGTGACCGGAGCCAGCCGGCCGGCGAGGTCCTGACCCGGGAGTACCGCTGTCACCTGGACCACCCTCCCGTCACTGGCTCGTGGCCACCATCGGTGGCAGCGGTTCGCGCGGCCACTCAGGGTACCGGAGGGATCACGCCCGAAGCTAAGGATAGCCTAACCATCCTCGCCGCCGGAGGGAAGGCTTCTCCACCGGGGATCGGGAGGCGGGCGTCACCATCCAGGCGGACCGGCACGGACCGGATGACCCCCCCACCGCTACCGACAAGTTCGGGGGAGAAACGGAGGGTGATGTCAAGGCATATGTCGGCAACGTGCCAGTTCGCTGTAAGCCGACGGGGAAAACGTGAACACTTGTCATCCCGGCTGCGTGAGGAAGCTGATGACGACCTCCCCTCTGGAGCGGGCCACCGATGCGTTCGCGGCGGAACTCGCCCGGCACCGGACGGGGCGAGGGCTGACCAAGAAGCAGCTCGCCACCATGATGGGCTTCGACCCGTCGTACGTGAGCCACGTCGAAGGGCGTCGGCACCGCCCCACCGAGGACTTCGCCCGCCGCGCCGAAGCCGTCCTCGACGCCGGTGGCGTCATCTGGCAACGGTTCCGCGAGTACGACCGGCTCCGCCAGACCCGGGCCACCCCCGGACAACGCGAACCCACGCCCCCCGGCCGGTGGCTCCCCCCGGGCACCGGGCTCGTCGTCGAACGGGAGACCGCCAGCCTCACCCTGGTCGACGGGACGTACCGGTGCGTGGTCCGCCGCCGACTGCACAACGCCGGCACCGACCCGGTCACCCGTTACCTCGTCCGGGTCGCCGTCGACCGGTGGCCCGACGATCCGAGCCGCTCCAACCGGCACCACCGGGAACACCCGCTCACCTTCGCCGAGCTGCGCTTCCGGGCCGTCCACCACGACGGCGGCGCCCGCGAGCCGATGCACTGGCGGGTCCGCCACGACCGGGACGCGTACAAGGAGATCTGGCTGCTGTTCGAGAACGCCGACGGCCCGTTCCCGCTGCACCCCGGCGAACGCGCCGACGTCGAGTACGCCTACCGGGTCGGCCGGGTCAAGTGGGGCCCCTGGTTCCAACGCGCCGTCCGCCTGCCCACCCGGCACCTCGCCGTACGGCTGGATCTGCCGGCGGCCCTCGACCCCCGGGTGTGGGGGGTGGAAACCTCGCTCTCCGCCGACGAAGGGCCGCTACGCACCCCGGTACGCCGACACGACCGGGGCGACCGGGTGGTCTTCGACTGGTCCACCGAGGACCCGCCGCTCAACACCCGCTTCCGCCTCCAGTGGCGGTTCCGGCAGGAGCCCGCCGAGACCACCGCGCCGGTGCCGACCCGCCCCGCCGAGCAGCTACGGGCGCTCGGCGTGCTGGCCCCCGAGGCGACCCCCGCCGGTCAGCCGGCCCGCCCGTTCGACCTGCCCCGGGAGGCCACCGCCGCCCGGGAGGTGGTCGACCGGCTCACCGACCTGCTCACCCGGGCCGACGAACTGCACCCGTTCAGCGCCGGGATGGGCCTCGCCGCGCCCCAGCTCGGCCTGGACGCCGCCATCGCCGTGGTCCGCCCCGCCGACCGGGACGCCCCACCGGTCGTCCTGGTGAACCCCCGGGTGGTCGGCGAGAGCCCGGACACCGTCGAGCAGTACGAGGGCTGTCTCGCCACCGCCGACCACCGGGGCCTGGTGCCCCGGCCACTGCGCATCGACGTGGAACACGCCCGTTGGGACGGCGGCCAGATGATCACCTCGTTCGCGTACGGGATGGCCCGGTTGGTGGCTCACGAGATCGACCACCTCGAGGGCCGCTCCTGGACCGACCGGATGCCACCCGGCGTGCCGCTGGTCCCCGTCGAGGAGTACCGCGAGAGCAACGCCTGAGCCCGTCGGCGGATCCAGCGTCGGAGGGGCGACCGGGTCGCGTGCCCCAGGGGGCGGGGGCACGCGACCCGGTCTCGGGGGGAGTAAAGCTCTACAGGTTGCCGAAGGTGTCGTACCGGATGTGCTGCGGCGGCACGTCGTCCCCGGCCAGCGCCCGCAGGGTCGCGCGGACCATCGGGGCGGAGCCGGAGACGTAGCAGTCGTGCGTCGTCCACGGGCCGTAGCGGGCGATCACGTCGGAGACGTCCCCCCGCTCACCACCGAAGTCCGGGTCCTCGCTGCACGACGGGGTCACCGACAGCCAGGGGTGCGCGGCGACCAGCTCCTCCAGCCCGGCCAGGCCGTACAGCTCGTCGGCGTGCCGGGCGCCATAGAAGACGTGCACCCACCGGGCCCGGTTCCAGCCGGCCAGCTCCTCCACGATCGCCTTCACCGGGGCCAGGCCGACCCCGCCGGCGACACAGAGAATGTCCCGCCCGGAGTCGCGGTCCACCGTCATCGAACCCATCGGCGCGGCCACCCTGAGCAGGTCACCCGGCCTGGTCCGGCGGACCAGCGCGCCGGACACCCAGCCCGCGCCGGCCGGCGTACGGACGTGGAACTCCAGCACGTTGTCGTCGTTCGGGGCGTTCGCCACCGAGTACGTCCGCCACACCCGGGGCAGGTGCCGGGGCACCTCGACACTGACGTACTGACCGGCCTTCCACACCAGCGGGTGCTGGAGGGCGCGGACGGTCAACACGGCGGTGTCCGCGCCCAACCGCTCGTGGGTGAGCACCTCCGCGTGCCAGAACGGCGGGTTGGGGTCCGACTCCGCGCCGGCCAGCATCGTCGCCGTGATCGCCGCGTACGCCTCCCGCCAGGCCTGGTCGTACTCCAGGCTCCAGGCACCCCCCGCCGTGCCGCGCAGGGCGTCCAGCAGCGCCACCCCCATCGTCGCGTAGTGGGCGCTGTCGACGTGGTACTTCCGGTGGTCCCGCCCCAACGACCGCAGGTACTCGTCGAAGCTCTCCGGATCATCCATCACCTGGGTGGCGGCGACGATGGCGTCCAGGATCCGGTCACCCTGGCCGGTCATCTCCGCCGGGAAGAGCTTGCGCAGCTCGGGGTCGAGCAGGAAGAGCCGGGCGTAGAAGCGACCGCTCAGCCGGTCCCGGTCCTCCTCGACCAGGGTCCAACTCTGCTTCAGCAACCGAGCGAAGTTGTCCACGGGGGGCGGTCCTCCTCCAGAGGGCGGATCGGGCACGCATAGAATGTCCACGGAGCGTGTCCACCGGTCGCACAGAATGTGCGATCGACTCATTTGGTCCACCGGGCGGTGCCGGCGGGCCAGGCCGTCGGGCACAGTGGTGCGGTGACCGTTGAGCAGACCCCCAGTCCGGCGTCCCGGCGGGTCCTCGGCACCGAAACCCTGCTGGTGCTCGGCCTGTCGCTCGGGCAGTCGGCCGTCTACGCCGTGGTGTCGCTGACCGCGAAGCTGACCGCCGACGGGCCGCTGTCGAAGCAGACCGCCTCGCTCAACACCTCGCAGTCCGCCCGCCCCTGGCTCGACCTGACGTACCAGTTGCTCGGCATCGTCTTCGCGTTGCTGCCGGTGCTGCTCGCCGTACACCTGCTGGCGCGGAATCCCGGCGACCCGGCGCGGACCCTCGGGGTCGACCTGCGGCGACCCGGGTCCGACCTGGCCCGGGGCGCCGGGCTGGCCGCGCTGATCGGCCTGCCGGGCCTGGCCCTGTTCTGGGCGGCGGCCCAGCTCGGCCTCAATGCCACCCTGGTGCCGGCGGGCCTGCCGCCGCTGTGGTGGGCGGTGCCGGTGCTGATCCTCGCCGCCGTGCAGAACGCCGTGCTGGAGGAGGTGATCGTGGTCGGTTACCTGGTCACCCGGCTGCGCCAGCTCCAGTGGCGGCTCGGTGCGGTCATCGCGGCCAGCGCGCTGCTCCGCGGCTCCTACCACCTCTACCAGGGCTTCGGCGCGTTCGTCGGCAACGCCGTGATGGGCGTGGTGTTCAGCCTGTTCTACCTGCGTACCCGACGGGTGATGCCGCTGGTCGTGGCGCACACCCTGCTCGACGTGGTCGCCTTCGTCGGCTACTCGGCGCTGCCCCGGGAGTGGTTCGACTGGCTCTGACCGCCGCCGTCGGCCCCGCCCCACCGGTAGCCGGCCACCGTCCGGGCCGCGAGCCGTTCGGCCGCCGCCGTGTCACCCGCCGCCGCGGCCAGCACCGCCGCCCCCGGCAGCACCCGGGCCACCAGGCGTAGCGCGGCCCAACCACCGGCCTGCGCGGCCAGCGGCGTCGCCAGCCGCCAGGCCGCCTCCACCACGCGCGGCCACGGCCCCTCCCCCGGCCCGTCCGCCGCCCGCGCCGCGTCCAGCCCGGCACGCGCGCTGTCCGCGTCCGGGTGCACCTGGGTCAGCACCAGCACCTCCACCGCCCGGTCCGGATGAACCGGATCCCGGCCGTACGCCGCAGCCAGGTGCAGGACCAGCGCCGACTGCGTCCAGAGCACCACCGCCAGCTCGGCCAGCGGCGCGAACACCCCGGCCCCCGCCGCCGCGGCCCCGCCCACCCCCGCCAGCCGCACGAACCGCCGGGTGGCGAGCCGGGCCAACCCGTCCGGGCCGGCGTCCGGGTACGCCTCACGCAGCCCGCGCGCCCACTCCCGGGCGTGCGGCCCGATCCCCTCGACCGCGGCCATGGCCAGCAGTTCCGGTGCGAACCCCGGGTGCGCCAGCAGCCGGGTCCGGAGCGCCGCCAGCTCCCCCACCGTGGTACGCCCCGACTCCGCGCCGCCGGTCCCGGTCACGCCGGTCACGCCGGTCGCTGCGGCCGTCGACGGTGCCCCGATGGGCTCGACCGCTGCGATGGGTTCGACCGCTACGGCGGGTTCGACCGCTACGGCGGCAGGTTCTGGAGCGGCAGGCGCGGCGGGTTCGGGGGACTTGGCGCGGGCGGCTGGTCCGGGAGGGCCGACGGGCTCGGCAGGGGTGGCCGGTTTCATGGGGGTGGCGGTTTCGGCGAGTGTGCTCGACGCGGCGGGAGTGGGTCTGCTCGGCGTCGCCGTCGGCGCGGTCGCGTCGCTGTGGACCGCTACCGGCGAGGCGGTAGGTGCCGGCGGGACCGGTTTGGTCGGGGTCGCCCGCTTGCGTGCCGCAGCCTTACGGGCGGTCTGGCGGCTGTCGTCCGTCGGCGTCGCCTTTCGGGCCGTTCGCTTGCGGGGCGGCGTGGTGACGCCTTCCGGGGTGCTGCGGGTGCCGGGTTCAGTGGGCTCGGAGCTGGCCTGGCCGGACGGTGCCTGCCCGTCGGGCAGGGCTGGGGCTGCGTTACCCGCATTCTCACTCGCCGCCCGGCTGCGGGTGGCCCGCCGAGGGGTCGACTTCCTGGGGTTCGCGCTGCCACCCTGCGGGGGCACACCGCCCGTCTCTGAGTGCGCCGGGGCGGTCGACGGGTCGCCTGTCACGGCGGTCGGCTCGGTGTCGTCGCCCGCGCCGCGCGGTCGGGTGACGGCCGGCGGGCGAGCCTCGACCGGCTCCGCCACGGGCGACTGGAACAGGACGGCCGGTGCCGCCTTCGCCGGGCGGATCCGCCTCGGCCGGGCCTTCGCGTCGCCGTCCGCGGGTTGCTGCTGGCGCGGCGGGGTCAGCGGCGGGGTGAAGGTCGTTTCCGGGGAGCGGCGACGCGTCCGGTCACCGGTGGGCTGGTCGGTCGGCGGCTGCTCCTGCATGCCGATGCAGCCTAGTCGCGAACGTGACCCCGCACACGGTGGAAGAGACACGTGGTCCAGGCAGTCACCGGACACGCCAGTCGGGCTCTCACCAGCGGTCCGTGCCCGCACCGACAGTCGCTTTGCCCCGGGTGGGGGCGGACCTGTATCCTCGTCCGCGGTGGTCCGCAGGGTCACCGGGGAGACTTCGCCTAGTCTGGTCTATGGCGCCGCACTGCTAATGCGGTTGGGGTTTTAAAGCCCCTCCCGGGTTCGAATCCCGGAGTCTCCGCGCAAAACCGGTTGTGTAGACTGGTCGAGCAGCAAGCGCCCGTAGCTCAATGGATAGAGCATCTGACTACGGATCAGAAGGTTAGGGGTTCGAGTCCCTTCGGGCGCACAAGATCATGAGGGGTCTGACCTGCCGAAACGGCGGTCAGGCCTCTCTGCTTTTCCGTCCCTTGTGGTCGGTTGGGTGCTCGGTGGGTGCTCGTGCGACGAGCATCCCTCACGTCCAGCCCTGTCCGGTGACGTCCCGTCGGGTGCGGGCGCGTTCGTGTAGGTGAGCCTGTGTGGTGGGGTGAATGGGCAACGGTGAAGACTCGCCTGGTGGGGTGGAGTTCGGTTACGGTGGCTTCGCTCTGCGTCAAATTGTCTTTCGTGCTGACGGCGTACGTCGTGGGGGTCGGGTTGTGATCGATCCGCAGCAGGTCCGAGAGGTGAAGCGGGCCCTCGGTGTGAGGCTTGCGGAACGTCGTCGTGCGCTGGGTGTGACCCAGGCGGATGTGGCGGCGCGGGTGCACAGCACTCGAAGCACCGTTGCCGGGGTCGAGTGCGGCAGTCAGATGGTGGATCGGGTGTTCTGGCAGCGTTGTGATGAAGCGCTGCGCGCCGGTGGTGAGTTGCTTGCCGGCTACGACGAGTACCGGCGGCTCAAGCAGCGTCATGACGAGGAGAAGGCCGAGGCTGAGCAACGTGCACGGTGGGGTGAGGTCGCCCGTGTCCAGGGGCCAGCATCCGGTGGGAGTGCGACCAGCACAGGCCAGAAGTCACGTGCTGACGCATCGCCCGGCTCAGGACTTGCCCCGGCTGGTGTGGATCCGGTGTTGGCCCTGCACTGGATCGAGATGCTCCGGCTCCTGTCGGTCTCCCACAACATGTTCGGGCCTCGGCAGATCTACGACATCGTCTGTCGGGAGTCGTCTGTCATTCGCCGGTACCGGCACGACGCGACCGAAGACGTCAAGCCTCGCCTCTTGGCGGTGGAGGCCAGGTGGGCGGAGTTCGGTTCATGGGCCGCTGACAACCTCGGGAACGCCACGGCCGCGACGCACTGGCTCGATCGAGCTCTCGGATTGGCGCACAGGGCCGCGGACAAGCGGATGGCCGCGTATGTGTTGATGAGGCAGGCACAGCAGGCTGCGGATCGTCTCGACGGAGATCAGGCCGCAGCGCTCGCCGCCACTGCCGAGTCCCTCATGCCGCTCACGGATCGCGACCGGGCGCTGTGTCTGATCCGCCAAGCCCAAGGACACGCACTTCAAGGCGATCAGACCCGCTCACTGGCTGCGCTTAACGCCGCTCACCGGCTGGTCGGCCGTGCGGCAGAGGTTGGTGAGGACGATCCGGACACCATTGGCCGTCACTGCACCCTCGCCTATCTTCGAGCCTACGAGGGCTACTGTCTGCTACGCCTCGGCCTGGTCGGTCCGGCAGCGCGGACGCTCAAGGAAATCCTGGAGGGGTGGCCCACCGACTACCGCCAAGACGAGGCACTGACACGTGCCTGGCTCGCCTTGGCCTACGCCGCCGCCGGCCAACTGACCGAGGCGAGCACCGAGGGAAGTCACGCACTCACTCTGACCGCCACCACGAACTCCGCCCGCGCGATGCGCCCGCTGCATCAGCTACATGTGCGCCTCGCTGGACAAACGGCGTCCGACGAGGCGCTCAAGTTCAACAGCGCCTTCTCCCTCGTCGCTTCCACGGTCAAACTGTGATCATGGACTTGATCACCACCGCCACGACCACGGACGAGGCCAACCGCCACGCGGATGTCGCGGTGCTGCCGGTGGGCAGTTTCGAGCAGCACGGCGATCACCTGCCCCTGCTGACGGACACGATCATCGCCTGCGCCATCGCGAAGGCCGCAGCAACCGCCTACGACCTGATGCTCCTACCGCCCGTGACCATCAGCTGCTCGCAGGAACACACCGGCTGGCCCGGCTCGGTGAGCATCCGCTCATCCACCCTGGCCCACATCATCACCGACGTCGCCGCATCCTTGCGCGGCTCGGGAATCGACCGACTGGTCGTGGTCAACGGCCACGGCGGGAACTACATCCTGGCCAACGTCGTACAGGAAGCCAACCTCGAGGGACGCCGCATGGCGTTGTTCCCGAGACGGGAAGACTGGGAGACCGCCCGCCGGAAGGCCGGACTAGCCAGTAGCAGCCACGACGACATGCACGCCGGGGAGATCGAAACCTCCCTCCTACTGCACCTGTGCCCCGAGGTCGTAGGCGACAGCTATCGGACCGCAGATCACCGTGCGGAGCGTCCGGACCTACTCGTTCTGGGCATGCGCGCCTACACCGACACCGGAGTCATCGGCGAACCATCCCTTGCCACCGCAAGCAAAGGAAAAGCCCTCCTGAATAGCATGGTTGGCTCCTTCGCGAGCACTCTCGCAATAATCCGGGACGGAACCGACTACTGAATCCACGACCCCTAGGAGGGGATGTCACAGTGTTCTCAGCGTTCGCGTTCCAGTTCAATACACAGATCTGGACTTCCCGGGCAGTTTCGACGGCCCTGCAATATCTTTCGCGAGCTATTTGGTTGCCCGTCAAGCCACTTGTAGTCGATAGGGAGTTCGATCGGTGTTGGGTTTCGTGCGTCACTGGCGTGGTGTTGACTATGTTGTAGCAGTGGCCGGCTGTGCAGTTCTCCTATCTAGCTTCTTTCCCTGGTATCGGACTGAATGGCTTGAGTTTGCCAACGGAACGCAGGGTCGTCAGAGTCGGTCGGCTATGGCTTGGAGTAGCGCATTCTGGTGGGGCGCTGCCATTGCAATATCCGCTGCCGGTGCTCTTTCGTGGCTGCTGATTATCAGATCATCCCGCAGGGGGATCCTCGCACGCCACCTGCGCTGGTTTCCATGCTCAATGGCCGCCGGAGGAATGGCTATAGCAATCTGGTACTGGCAGAGTATTCCGAACCTCGAACTAGGTGGACGTCAATGGGAGGGGCGAGCCGCAGGAGCAAGCCAAATCGGCGATATCCCCTATAATCGTTTGTACATCTATCACGTCAGCGGCCTTGACCTAGACGTTAGCTGGGGCTTCTATTTTGGAGTTGCCGCGATGCTTGCTCTGACAATTCTGACGCTATTCGCAGCTTTCGTTGAAGATCGCCGATCTGATGCGCTGGCGGCGCGGCGATAGTCGCTGTCGCCCGGCAAGTCCATAGTCGACGCCGGAGGCGTAGTAGGCGATGGTGGCCGTTAAGCTGGATTTCCAGGAGCACCCAGAGGGCGAGGTTGGGACCACTGTCAGCCCGACCGGTCTTGAGCGATCACGTGTCATCGCCCCGCTCGGTGGCGAGCCGAGCCCAAAGAACTAGGCTAGTTCAAACCCGAGATCAACTGCACTAAAGCATCATGCATATAGCCAGACTGCCAAGTTACGGGAATCCGTTAGAGCTCGTCGTCGTCATCTAGCGTCCCCTGCCACCAGACCTGCAAGAGGTATTGCTCTGTGCCGGCTCCATTGTGTTGCAGGTCCCCAATTTCACTGGCGGAATTCTCATCCCCCAGCTGTCTAATACTCCAGCAGGAGATCCGTTTCAGGGTTCGGTGAGGGCTTGTCGGGCGTAGTGGCTGATCTTGGCTTCGGCTTGGTGTTGGCGTCGGAAGACCGACCAGGCGATGACGTCGCCGATGCGTCGGGCGGGTTCGATGACCAGGGCGTGGAACAGCCGTCGGACTTCGTTGACAGTGATCGGGATCAGGCCGTCCGGGCTGGTGGTGTTGGCCGTTGCGGCGGCGGCGAGGAACGCGTGTGCGGCGATGACGAGGGTGGTCCAGCGGTGCCAGGCCCGCCAGCGGCGGTGTTGGTGCTGGTCAAGGCCGAGGCCGGTCTTGGTGGCCTGGAACGATTCCTCGATGCTCCACCGCCGGCCAGCGACGGCGACCAAGTGGTGTAGCGGAACCGATTCGGGTGACCAGCAGCGGTAGAACGCCAGCTCACCGGTCGTGCGGTTGCGGCGGATCAGCAGCCAGTGGTGACCGGCGTGTTCGTCGGCAGCCAAGGGCAGGCTGACGAACGCCCAGTCGTAGTAGCGGTGCCCTTTCGCGCCTTTGCCGGCGGAGATCCGTTGCCACGCCCGGGCCGGCAGACCGGCGGCGATCTGGTCCGTTCGCAGGATGCCCAGTCCGGTCGGGACCCGGTGCGAGCAGGCGACCGCGAGTACGTAACCGAGTTGATGGTCGCGCAGGGCCGCGGCCAGGTGCGGGTCACCGCCGTAGGCCTCGTCGCCGGCGACCCACCGACACGGCAGCCCACCGGTCACCGCGGTGTCGATCAGCCGTCGTGCCAGCTGGGGTTTCGTGGCGAACCCGATCGTCTCGGGCACCCCGGCCTCCGCCCGTCGCGCGGGATCGTCGGTCCAGGATTTCGGGAGGTAGAGGGCGACGTCGAGCAGGGTGTGCCCGGCCGGTGAGGCATAGGACAGGTGCACCGCGAGCTGACAGTTCTCGATCTTCCCAGCGGTGCCGGAGTACTGCCGTTGCACTCCGACGGTGTGCACGCCCTTCTTCAGGTCCCCGGTCTCGTCGATGACCAGCACCCCGTCCGGGTGTCCCAGCTTGGCCGCGACGAAATCCCGCACGTCGGCGCGGACCTGCGCGTCGTCCCATCGTGCCCGACCAATCAGGTCCTGCATCCCTGACGGGCCGTCGTCACCGGCGTGTTCCGCGATCGTCCAGCAGTTCTTGGACGGCAACGGCGCCAGCAGCCCAGCCATGAAGTCCCGCACCCGACGGCGGGGCTCAGGCCGCCCGAACCGCGATCCGATCACGTCCATCAGCTCGTCGAACAGCCCAGACCATCGCTGGGCGTCTACTCTGTAGGCGGCAGCCACCGCCGTATCTTTGGTCCACACAACCACGAGACTCAGCGGTGGCTGCTCCATGTCCACAGACAAAACCAAACCGCCGCGGCAGGTCAGAACGGATCTCCTGCTGGAGTACTAGTCGGCCAGGCGCGGCGGTCGGGCGTGATGGCGAGTGTGTTTGGAGAGTCCGAGCCAGACGGGCCGGCTGCCAGCGCGGCGCCCGGCGACGGATGGGTAAATGACGTTGGCGTAGTCGCAGGCGTTGAGGCAGTCGCTGGTGCAAACCGTATGGCGCCGTCGAGGCTCTGACGCAGGCGTGCCAGTTGGGTGCTACGGTCGAAGTCCGATACCTGCGGGGGTGCCTCAGCAGCAGCGGTGGCAGACCGCCACGGTGGACCCGTCAGATGCGCAGCAGACCCTCCCTGCATCCGTCGCTCGTCGCTACCATGCGCGCGCGTCTCGTGATTGGACGGGAGGGTGGAGTCGCGGATGAGCCGGTGGCGCAGCACCGGATTCGGTGTCTTTGGCGCGCGGTACACCGGCATGAGCCTGATCACCAACCTCGTCACCGATAGCCCAGAGCAGTGGCCGCGCGTCCTGCAGCCGATCGCGGCATCCTCCCCTACTATCAGCGCCGAGTTGCTCGTGGTCGTCCGGACAGAAGCCGGCCGGCACACATTACCAACCAACCCGGATCGACCGCAACCGATTAGGTTCGATGTAATGAAAGTTATTAATTTAGTCAACAGATAGCCACTTTTTGCGTCATTGTCGCGCAAACCCGATCACTATGATAGCGTATCGATCGCTGACAGTAGAAGGCGTTGAGTTCATCAACATTGAACTCAAGTTCTCCGGGGACGCTTCGGGCGGCAAGTGGAGACGGCTAACCATCTCATAGTTAATGGAGGATAAATTTGTTAAAGCGAAGTACAGTAGCTAGATTCGCGCAAACCGCGCTGGTACTCGTATTATTGGGCGGCGCAGGCGGAGTTTTGGCTGCCCCCGCCATGGCGGCGACAATTGGCAACAAGGTGCACAACTGCTATGGCATCTACTGGAACACCGACTGGAACCAGGAATGCGGAAGCGGCGGCGCTAGCGAAACCGGCTCCTACGAATCTGAAGCTGACTGCTCCTGGTCTGGCGATCAATCCCTGGAGAAGCACCGAAATGCGGGTAGCACCGCAAGTTACGACGGCGACGACTGCCTGAACAGTGTCTGGGTGGTTGTTACCCGCTACAGGTAGCATTGAGCTAGCCTAAGAGCAACCTAACGCCCGCGTCGCCCGAAGCGGACCGACCGGAATCGCTGAGGCGGTTCCGGTCGTCAGTGTTACACCTCACCAACACAAATGCACGTATGAAGGGTTCACCTTTGATCTCCGCCAAACAGCTTGGCCAAGGTTACGGAAGTCGTATCGTCTTTCGGGCTCTCGATCTCGAACTCCAGCCGGGAGTTACAGCCCTCCTCGGCCCCAATGGTGCAGGAAAGACGACACTCCTGCAGACGCTCGCGACTGTGCTTCCTCCCCGTCAGGGGCAGCTGACGATCGACGGCCGAGTTGTGGTGTCAGAGGCTGACGCAAGACTTGCGAGAAGGCGGATCGGGTTCCTTCCGCAGCAATTTGGTTATGAGCCTGGGATGCGGGTGCGAGATTTTGTCCAGTATGGAGCGTGGATTCGTGGCCTACCTACACGCGAGTGGGCAGAAGCCTCGACGATCGCGCTCGAGTACGTTGGACTAGCCGACGAGGCCGCAAGCAAGATGGGTAGATTATCCGGTGGAATGCGACAGCGGGCGGCTATTGCATGGGCCATTGTTGGGAAGCCGGATTTTGTAGTTCTCGACGAACCTACCGTGGGCCTCGATCCGCAGCAACGCCTACGGTTCCGGGATATCATCGTCGGGCTTGACGACACTACTGTATTGCTCAGCACTCACCTAATCGATGACGTCGATGCTATATGCGATCGCGTTGTCATTATGCACGAAGGTCGAATTTGTTTCGAGGGTCTTACTGAGGATCTTAAAGCCCTTGACGACCCGTCCATTCCGGGATACACGCCCCTGGAGCGGGCTTACATGAGCCTGCTGCCTCAGGAGGGCAGTAACCGATGAATGCGCTATGGCTTCATATGCGGATCAGTGTCGCACGTATTGCAGTATTACCTTTGATTATTGTAGGAGTCGTCACCCTTTTTGGTCGTAGTCGATTCTGGATGGGGATCTGGCCTGAGTCCGGAGCTGCGGTCCAAGTCAGCGCTGTTTTTATTAGTGTTTTTGCTGCTGGGACTGCCGCAACAGTCGCCGCCAGGGTGGAAACCCGGGGCATGCATCGCCAGGCACTCGGCGCTGCCATTCGTCCAATTTTCGTTGAGGCTACGCGGTTTTCTGCAGCGCTCTGTTGGATAATTTTTTCATACCTGGTGGTCACCCTCGTTGGATTCGCAGCCAGTGCGGCAACACTATTTTCGCCCGGTGTTGGGTCCTACTTTCAGTACGTCCTTCTCGGCGCTTCGATGATCGTCTTCGGGACAGCATGGGGTTGGTTGTTGGGTAGGCTGCTTGCGCCTCTTTTAGCTGCTATCTGCGCAACCTTGAGCTGGTTCATCGGGACTTCCTTTCTTGCCGGCATGGCCAAGTCCGCAGTTATGTCAGGGCCACCCTGGGTCGAGGTTAAACTCAGTTCCGCCGGGATGCGATTTGCGGTCGTTGTTCTGTTCGCCGGGATAGTCTGCGCGATCCCCTCGAAGGTTGATCGGCGCAGATCGTTCGGGCGATGGTTGGCTGTGGCGCTGGTAGCTCTTGTCGGCACTGTTGCCTCTTTCTTGGAAACGAGCGTGATAACCCACCGCGCACCCGTCGCTAGACCGTTTTGCATTCAGGGCGTAATGGAATACTGCCTTTGGCCAGAGCATGAAAAATATGCACCCATGGTTCGAGATTTGGATCGCCGACTGGTAGCGCTTCCCGTCCAGTTACCGACGCCGGAACTTGTCGTAGACTATTCCCTCTCCGGATCCACAAAATGGATTAACGAAGACGTTGAGGTCGAGCTACCGGGAGTATTTCCCCCCGAGTTTGATATATCTGCAGGGAGTAGATGGGCGCTAGCTCGCGGGATAGCAGCGGCGATCCTTAAGACAACTTTCTCTGACTGCGACTTTCGGTCTCGGGCAGATACTGAGAATCGATGGGATCAGCTTCATGCGTGGTTGGAGTGGCGGCTAGCCGGTGGCGGGACGCAGGATTACAGCACGAATGCTCCGAGTGAACTTCAAGCAGCGTGGTCCGTTGGTCGCCAAGCGGCTCAGCACAAGTCTGAGCGAGACCAGGCTGCTTGGGTGATTCAGACCGTCGCCGACGAGAAGAAAGCACACTGTCGCGGTGCTTGAAACCAAGCTGCGATTGCAGGTAATCGGCATCTATCTAGTTGCGCGTAAGTGGCAATGGCTGATAGCCGCTATGGTCATCATCGGAGCTTCCGTAGGAGCATGGGGATCGCTAGAGGCATCTACCCCATCTGCCGCCTCCTCCGGCGGTTCACAAGTTCCGATTTGGCGTCTGCTTGCCGTCGGTTCCGCCGTGCTGCCTACCCTTACCCTCGCGAGCCCACTTCAGGCGCTTGAAGCGGCCGCTGGCACGCCTTTTTACCGGATCCGCAACTATGTATTAGGAGGCGCCTTCGCAATCTCAAGTGCGTGCATGCTCGCCGGTGCAATAATTGAGCTGGGGATGGGCGTGGGACCGTTGGTTGCCCGAGCACTGGTAGCCTGGTTCGGACTAGCACTCCTCTCCGGACGGGTGCTAGGTTGGAGTTATTCTTGGATTCTTCCGTCAGCAATCATGTGCGTATTGCTCTACTGGGGGCATGACCGGCGGGGCCAGGACTATCGTTGGTGGGAATTTAGCGCGCATCCAGTTAGCCACCTACCGAGTTTAATCATTGCAGCCATTCTCTTTGTGGGTGGACTCGTGGCGTACATGCTCTCACCTTGGCGAACATATAGCGCATTCCGCCTTAAAGGCGGCGTAGGCGATTCGGTGACCTGACATGGGCCGTGGTGGGCTGATTTTATTCCCTTGTGACCTGCCTCGCGAGCAGCCAGTACGAATACTCCTAGGAGGGAAGACGGAGCTCAGTTTTGCCTGGCTCACTTCGTAGTGGCACCGCCAAGTATGGCGACTTAACGAAGACAGGCTGGGACGTCAGGACATGTCACCGGAATCTGGCTTCCGGCCGGTCGTGTCGCGGGAAGCTTGGTGTCGTCTAGCGAGATATTTGATCAGACGGGCCGGATCTACCTGGCTGCTCCAGGGTGCTCGGTCGTCAGGGAACTTGCATGGACCCCTCGGACCGACGCCGAAGTCGGGTACCTGCCCCGGTCGTGCGACGTAGCGCTACACGGCTCGTGGTCCGGCAGGGGGCGTGGAACTGCGGCTATCCGGCCGAACTGTCTCGGATCCGGGCAGATTGTAGGATCGAATTTGATGAAGTTCTAAAGGGATGGCTCTACCTGGAGTACTACGCACTCCAGTTCACAAGGCTGAGGGGTCGGCTCCTTTCGGGCGCACAAGATCATCAGGGGGTCTGAGCTGTTGATACCCCTGTCAGGCACCTTTGCCTTTCTGTCCCTGGTGGTCGGTTGGTTGCTCGGAGGCGCACGCCGCTGAGCGCGCATCGCCAGACGATGGCGTTCGCCGGCCGGGAATCCGGGATGACCGGGCTGTGGAGATCCAGTCCCTGAACCGGCCTTCGGATCAGGCCCGCGCGTCGGTGATCGAGATGACCGCGTACAGGGCGGATGAGGTTTTCGGCGCCCGCGAGGCCGGGCAGTCAGGCATGCCCGCTTTGACTTGTTCAGGCGGATCGGTCTGCACGGCACGAGTGGCCTCAGGAGGCTTTGCGGCCGAGGCTCCTGACGATCGTTCGGTGCACGGGATTCCGCCGGGTGGTGATCGGATCAACCGTCGGATGGCGTGCGACCTATACCGAAAGGTGCCTCGCTGTCAATGGCACCCGGTGGAAGACCATGCACTCGCCTGCCCTACCCGCACTGACCAGCAGGCTGGATTGGTCGATGCACGTTCGGAAGGCAGCCTTTGAGCAACCCGATTCCGGGCGCTGACGCGCATACAGCCGGCTGCCGGCTCATTCCGTGGCGGATTCAGGTGGACAGGAGGGTGAGCGGTGGGCAACACATCAACAATCACCATGACGTTCGATGGTTGCGGCGCGAGCGTGGAGAGCCTGACCTGGGCACAGATGGTCATGTGGCGGGCCGTCGAACGGTTCGGCGGTGCGGCTGAGCGGTTCAACATGCCGCGGTGGCGTCTGCTGCCGCGTCCGGTGCCGACGGCCCGTGCGGTGAAGGCGCTTCGTTTCCTGATCGAGAACAGGCAGACACTGCGTACGCACTTCGTCGCCGGTACGGACGGGCCGCGTCAGCACGTCGTCGGCACCGGAACCCACGAGATCGCCGTCATCGAGGTCCACCGCTACCGGGCTCGACAAACGGCGCTCCGCACCGCGGACGAGATGGCCGCCCGCCGACTGGACCTGGTGCGGGATTGGCCGGTCCGATTCTGCCTCCTCGTCGAGCGGCACCTCGTCGTCGGTGTCGTGTTGGTGGCCTCGCACGTCGCCCTGGACGGCTGGGCGACCGACCGGCTACTTGCCGACGTGCTCGACAGCATGGGCGGGCGTCGTCGACCGAGGCCGGAACGGTACACGCCGCTCGCTCACGTACGCACGGAACGCGCCGGCGTCGGGCGCGGCACCCTGCAACACCTCGAGCGGTGCCTGCGGGCGGCGGTCCCGTCCATCTTCGCCTCCTGCACGGGATCGCAGGCCGTGCCGCGCTTCCATGTGCACACTCTACGGTCGGCGGGCATCGTCCCAGCTGCACGGACGATCGCCGACCGGTGCAGAACGACGACCGCGGCGGTCCTCCTCGCGGCCGCTTCCGCCGTGCTTGCCACCGCCTGCGGCGAACGGCAGGTACCTGTCAACATCATCGCGTCGAACCGGTTCACCGTCCGGTACCGCTCACTCGCTGCGGCGCTGGCCCAGGACGCGCTCGCGGTGGTGCCCGTGGGGGACACGAACTTCGACGACACGGTCCGGCTGGCGTACCGGTCGGCGACCGTCGCCTGCTGCCACTCCCGCTACCCGCCTGCGGAGCTCGACCGGCTCCGTGACCGCGTCGAGGCGCAGTCGGGTCAGGCCTGTCGGATCACCGCGTACTTCAACGATGCCCGCACGATGCATCCGGACGGGCGGCCGGTCGAACCGGCACCTCGACGATGCCGCCGGACCGATGCCCGCGGTGTCCTGTTGCGGCTGGACGGCCTCCACGACAACGACATGCAGTTCTACGTCCGGATCACCTCGGCCGGCACCGCCTACGACATGCTGCTCGTGACGGACTCCCACCTCTTCTCCGCGGTGCGCAGTGAACAGCTCCTCCGCGGCATCGAAGCCCTGCTGCTCGCCGGTGCGACCAGTCCCCTGCCGGTGACCGGGATAGCCGCCCTGACCGCCGCCTAGCAGTTCATCGCCAGCACTCATCCCATGGAGGCACGCATGCCATCGGACACCGTCAGCCTGCTCCGCGACATCTGGAGTGGCCTGCTGGCCACACCGATCGGACCCGACGACGACTTCTTCGACAACGGGGGCTACTCCCTGCTCCTGATCGAGATGGTCATCCAGGCCGCGGAAGCCGGGCTGACCATCGAACCGGAGCAGGTCTTCGACCACCCCACCCCGGCCGCGCTGGCGGCGGTGCTGGAGGACACCCCGGAGACCGTCCGGTGACGGGCCTGCCGGAGCTGTTCGACGGTGTCGCACGACGGCACCCGAGCCGGGCCGCCGTGGTGGACGAGACCGGCAGCACGACCTATGCGGAGCTGCGGCGACTCAGCGAGGACACAGCCCGCGACCTCAGACGTCGCGGCGCCGCCCCGGGCCACCTCGTCGGCGTCCGCCTGGGTCGCGACGCGCGGACGGTCGCCGCCATCATCGGTGTGCTGCGGACCGGAGCGGGCTACGTGGCCCTGGACCCGTCCTATCCGACCGACCGGATCACGTTCATGGCGGCCGACGCCGGTCTCGGACTGATCGTCGGTGGTTCCGGTCCGGCCGGCCCGCCGGTCGTGACCGGGACCGCGGCACCGTGTCCCGCGGCGCTACCGGACGACCTGGCCTATGTCGCCTACACCTCCGGCTCCACCGGCCGGCCGAAGGGCTGCATGATCACCCACCGCAACGTCGTGGCGTTCCTCGACGAGACCGTCCCGCTGTTCGCCCTGACGGCGGACGACCGGTGGACGGTCTTCCACTCGCTCGCCTTCGACGCCTCGGTATGGGAGCTGTGGGGCGCTCTGGCCACCGGCGGAACCGCCGTGATGGTGCCGGAGCGGGCGCTGCGCAACCCGGCGGTGTTCGCTCGGCTGCTCGTCGACGAGGGCATCACCGTCGTGTCCCAGGTCCCGTCGGCGTTGCAGTACCTGCTGCCGGCTCTGGCACGGCAGCAACGGTGGCCGACGCGTCTGCGGTACCTGTGCTCGGTCGGCGAGGCGGTACGCCTCGACCTCGTGGCGGCGCTGCACCGCATCGCCCGAGGCACCGTACCGACGGTGGTGAACATGTACGGACCCACCGAGACGACCGTCTTCGCCACCGCGAAGGAGATCACCACCGCCGACCTCGACGCCGGTGTCCGGTCCCCCATCGGGCGTCCCCTCGCGCGGGCCGGTGTCGTGGTCATGGGTCCGGACCGGCAACCCGTGCCGCCCGGGCAGGCCGGCGAGATCTGGGTCACCGGCGAGACGGTGGGTGCCGGCTACCTGAACCGGCCCGACCTGACCACCGACCGTTTCGTCCGGTGGGGTGACGCGCCCGCGTACCGGACCGGCGACCTCGGCCGGCAACTGCCCGACGGCGCCTTCGAGCACCTCGGCCGCATCGACCACCAACTGAAGGTTCGCGGCTTCCGGGTGGAGCCGGGGGAGGTCGAGGAGGTGCTGCGCCGTACCGGACGGGTCACCGATGTCGCGGTGTGCCTCGGCCAGGTCGGCCCGGCGAGCTTCCTGACCGCATGCGTCACCACCACGACCGGGTCACTGGACCCGGACGAGATCCGGTCACTGCGCGAGGCCGCGGCGACGGCCCTGCCGGCCGCCCTGTGCCCCGACCGCTACCTCGTGATCGACCGGCTGCCCCGGAACGCCGCCGGCAAGACGGACCGACCCGCACTGGTCGAGCTGGTACGGAACCGGCTCGCCGCGGCGGCGGCCCCGCTTCTCGCGGTGCCACGGCGATGACGGACACGTCCACGAACCGGGTACGGATCGTCGCCGACGCCGTACTGAACGGCACGACGCCCGTCGACGGGTCGCTGGAGCGGATCGGTCTGACCTCTCTGGAACGGCTCGAACTGTGTCGCGAGCTCGAGCGGAGGACCGGGGTCACGGTCTCGCTGGCGGACGCGATGACGGCCACGACCACGACCGCCCTCGCCACCCGTTACCGCAACGGCGGCACACCCGGACGAAGCACCCCTGCGCGAGGCGGCATACCCCTGACCTCACTGGCGCGAGGATGTCTCCTCCGCCAGCTGATCTCCCCGTCCGACGTCGCCGGCAACTGCCTCCTTCTGTGGGCCCTCGACGGCCCGGTCGAGGTGGACCTGCTCGCCGGAGCCCTCATCGACCTGCAGGAGCGGCACGAGTCGCTACGGTCCTCCTACAGCCTGCGCGGCGGGGCGGAGCTCGCCCGGCCACCGTCCGTCCCGGCCCGGACAGCCGCGGACACCCTGGAGCAGGCGCTGGCCCGGTGCCGGCAGATGCTCGGCGTCCCGCTCCACCCCACGGCCGGCGACGTCTTCCGCTCAGTGATCATCGGTACGCCGACCGGCGTCGTTCTCGGCGTCGTCGCACACCATGTGGCCTTCGACGGCTACAGCGAGAGCGTTCTCGCCGCCGATCTGTCCCGGGCCTACCGAGCCCGGCTGACCGGACGGGCGGTCGACTGGCCGGCCGCACCGGACGCCCGCACGGCAAGCGCGTCCTACCGTGGACAGCGCGCCGCCGCAGACCTCGACCAGCAGCGGGCCCGGGTCCGTGCCGCCCTGTCCGGCGTCGTCGAACTGCACCTACCCGGTGCCGTCCGACGGGTGTCCGGGCGGGAGCCCGCAGCGCCGCGCGTGCTCTCCACCGGACTGGCACCCGTCCCGACCTCCTTCGCCGCCATGGCCGCCGCCTATGCCCGCGCCGTGCACACCCTCACGGGTGTGCGGGACGTCGCCTTCGCGGTGCCGGTCAACCGCCGGGCCGCCGCGGGACTCGACACGGTGATCGGCAACTTCGTGGAGATGCTGCCGGTGCGGATCCTGCTGCCGATCCGTCCCGACGCCGATGCGGACCTCACCGCAACCGCCGTCGCCTGGACCGGAGCGCTGGGCGGTCTGGACCTGGAATTCGAGGAGGTGGTCCGTGCGGTCCGCGCCGCCAGGCACGTCTACCAGCACGTCTTCGCGGTGCAGAACAATCCGGCGCCGCGGCTGGAGCTTCCCCGGGTACGGGCTCGCCTCATCCGGGCGCACTATCCGGGCCTGGCCAACCGGAGCATGACCGAAGTGTGGCCGGCGGGCACCGGATACTCCGATACCGCCGACACCGCGGTCCTCACCTACGGGGAAGGCTGGGTCGGCGAGGCCGAGGCCGCCCAGCTGCTGACCGCGTTCCGGACCAACCTCGACCGGTACCTGCGCCAGGCGGCGGCGGATCCGGGAGTCGTCGCGACGGGGGTGGCACCCCGATGAGCCGTCCGGTCAGGAACCACGGCGTGCTCGCCACAGCGGCTCTCTTCGGACTCAACGGGCTGCTCATGGGCAGCTTCGCCACCCGTATTCCCGATCTGAAGCATGGGCTGCACGCCACCGACGGCGCGTTCGGCCTGGCCCTGATCGGGGCGACCGTCGGCGCTGTGGGCCTCGCCGGACCCGCGGGTGCTGCCGTCGCGCGCTACGGCGCCGGACGCGTCGCAAGGCTCAGCGTGGTGGGCACACCGGTGGCGATGCTGCTGCTGCCGATCGCCGGTACGCTCACCGCGTTCGGCGGACTCCTCGTCCTCTTCGGAGCCGCGGCGGTCACACTGAACACTGCGGCGAACAGCATGGCAGCCGACGTCGAGCGGCTTCTCGACCGGTCGGTGATGTCCCGCATGCATGCCCTGTACAGCAGTGGCGGGCTCGTCGGCGCGGTCACCGGCGGACTCGCGGCCACGACGGGTCGGACGGCGACGACACAGTTCGCCGCGCTGACAGTATTGTGCCTGGCGGTCAGCATTTCGGTACGGGACAGCCGTATCCCCGTTCCGCGCCGTGCTCCCGAGCCTGCCGTCGGCGCGATCCGACCGGTCCGGTCACGGCCGGCAATGCTGCTGGCCGCCATGGCGTTCTGCTTCTACGTCGCCGAGGCGGCGATCGACGACTGGAGCGCCATCTACCTGCACGACGCGCTGGCCGCACCGGCCGCGCTGGTCGGGGCGGGGTACGGGGCGTTCTCTGTCACCATGGCGATCGGCCGCCTGTTCGGCGACCGCGTCATCGACGCGATCGGCGCCGTGCGGGCCGTGCGGATCGGATCACTCCTTGCCGGAGCCGCTCTCGCGCTGGGAGTGTCGATGCGGACGCTCCCCGCCGCCATCGCCGGGTTCGCCCTGTTCGGGCTGGGCATGTGTATCGTGGCGCCGGCCTGCTACGGGGCCGCCGGCCGCCACGGCAACCACATGATCGCCAGGGTCACCGCCACCGGGCACATCGGCCTGCTGATCGGTCCCGCCGCCATCGGCGGCCTGTCCCACCTTTCCGGTCTCCGGACCGCCATGCTCGTACCGGGCGCGTTGGCGCTGCTGATCGCCGCATCGGCGACGGCGGTGAGTCCGGTCGGCCACGCGAAGGTCCGGGAACTTCTCTAGCGAGCCACCCAACTGCGAACGCCACATCGACGCGGTGCCGGATCCGTGAACGCCCGTTGTGGGTCCACCCGATATCCGATCGGTCGGCTCCGTCGCGCTGGGTGGAAGCATGATCGACTTCGGCTTGGCGGTGTGTCCCTGCTGGGCCGGTGGGCGTCCGGAGTGGGCCGGACGCTGCCGGACCAGGCTGAGCACGCAGCAGTGAACAGGCAAAACGCCCTGCTGGAGATCATCCGGTAGGGCGCGGGCGGATGCCCGGCGGCCCGGAGCAAACTCGGGCCACCGGGCATCCGCCGGGTGTTACTTGCCGTCGGTGAGGGCGACCAGGGCGCTGGCGGTACGGAAGTAGGGGTTCCGGCCGAGGTCGCCGACGGTGGTGATGCCGAAGGCCTGCTTGAGCAGCTTGGCATCACCGTCACTGACCCCGGCGAGGGCGGACACCGGGGCGTCGACGAGCTCGGTGAGCGCCTTGTCCTGGTAGGCCTTGTCGACCAGCTTGGTGAGGTCGGCGGTGACGGGCATAAACCCTCCTTCAGGACCCGATCGGACTTTCCGATCGAATGCGGTCAAAACTAGCAGACTGGATCATGGAACTCCATCGACGCCCACAGTGGATAGACGATGGGCTCAGCCCTCGTCGTCGCCGCCCTCGTCCTCGTCGTCGCCGAAGACCTCGTCGGCGACCATCCCGCCGGCGAACCCGAGCGCGGCACCACCGACCACACCGGCGGCGACACCGCCCATGCCGGGGCCGTGCCGCTCGTGGTGCTCCTCGTGGTGGTCGCCCGGATAACCGTGCCCGACGTGCCCGTAGCCCGGGTGCCCGTACAAGGGCTGACCGTAGCCGGGCTGACCGTAACCAGGGGTGCCGTAGGCGGGCTGGCCGTAGCCGGGCGGCGGGGGTGGCGGGGGATATCCGGGGGTGCCGTAACCCTGGGTGGGCACCGCGTGGCCCTGCCCGCCGTGCAGGCCCTGGCGGCCGTCGAGGGCCTGGCGGATCCAGCCGTCGACCTGCGCGGTCCAGTCACCGTGCTCGGCATCCCCGTGGGCGACGTGGTGACGCCCGTACGAGTCGTGGCCACCGGTGAACAGACCACCACGCTTGTCGAATTCCAGCACCACGTCCACGCCGTGCCCGCTGGTCACGAAGGTCAACTCGACCTCGTTGACGGCGTGGGCGTACTGCGGGGCGGCGTAGTACTCGATCTCCTGGTAGAACGGCAGCGTCTGGTGCAGCCCGGAGAGGTGACCGCGTTCGAGGTCGGCACCCTTGAACGGAAAGCCGAGCCGACCGAACGCCTCCAGGATGCGCTCCTGCGCCGGCAGCGGGTGCACGTACACCGGGTCGAGGTCGCCCTTGTCGACCGCACCGCGAACGGCCACCTCGGTGCGCAGGCCCATCGTCATGCCGTGCAGGTGCTGCCCGTACAGGTCGGTCACCGGCGTCTCCCACGGCACCGCCACCTGGAACGGCAGGGACAACCGCTGCCCCTCCCGCAGGTGCAGGCCACCGGCGACCTGCACGCGGTGGAACTCCACGAACGCGTCGTACTCCTCCTCGACGCCCTCCATCTCCACCCGGGTGACCAGGCCGACGGTGATGTGGTCGATGTCCACGTCGTGGCTGCCGCCGGTCAGGTTCACCTGCCCGTCGAGCAGCAAACCCGGACGGGTGTTCGGATTGGACAGGACCGTGTCGACGCTCGGGCCACCCACCCCGAACGCGCCCAGCATCTTCTTGAACACTCCGCGCGTCTCCCTTGACGAACAACAGTCGCGCGACACCGCAATCCGAGGAAGATTCCACCGGGAAGCCCTGTGGCGCAACGAGATCAACGCCATCCATGATGGAGGCCGTTGCGCCGGAAAATTACCAACGCCACCTGAGAGGTAGCTGAGCGCGTCCGCACGACTACCGGCGGGTAGGAGGGTCGAGCCGGTCAGGGACTCCCACCGGCACCGTCCGCGAGGACCCGGGTGTGCGGGGTCCGGTCACGGCATTCCTGGTTCGTGGGTGGATCAGTTGCGGTACGCGCGATGCAGGAAGTACGACGCGGCTCCCACACCGCCGATCAGCAGTGCGGTGCTGCCGACGTGACCCCACCAGTGGTCCAGTAGGCCCTCGGCCAGCGTGCCGGAGCGCAGCAGTTCCTCCATCGTGACGGCCGCCGCGAGGACGACCATGGCAGCGACGAGCCACCCCCGGCGGCCCGTCGTCCGGTCACTCGTCATTGCTGGAATCGCCTCCCTGTCTGGCGTAGCGGCCGTACCGTGCCGCAGCGACTCGCCCGCCGCACCGGTCCGGGGACACACCGGCACCCATGACGTGCGGCACCGTCCGCTGACGGCGACGGATTCCCGCCCGGTGCTGCCCCGTCGACGGTGCGCCGACCATGGCGGACGGGCGCCCTGTTCGCGGTGGCGGCAGTGGTCCCACGCTAGAAGGATCGCGGGTCGGAGACGATCCCGCCAGCACGACGAGCTGCGGTACAGCAGGCTGTACCGCCCGCCCACGGCCACTGCGGTTCGTACGACGGCACCGCGCCGCCACACGGGGCGCGGCTGACCGCGTCTGGTTCCGCGGCGGCGGGCGTCGTCCGCCGAACCGACGGCCGGGATCGGTGTCGGCCCTTTCCGGGGTACGTCGACGGGCGGACCCGTCCTGCGGGCCCGCCCGTCGGGGGTGTTCCGCCGGTCCACGGAACCGGCTGTCCGTGGCCGGCTACTCCTTGATGCCGATACCGGCGACCGGCGGGACGCGGAGCAGTCGGGCGACCGGCAGGATCGTGGTGAACAGCGCCAGCAGCGTCGTGCCGCCGATGATGGACACCCAGCCCAGCGGTGGTACGTAGGGCACCAGCTGGCCGGTGAGCGTGTGCACGATCGACATCAGGGTGACGGCGGCGATGGCTCCGCCGATGAGCAGCGAGACGCCGAGCAGACCGGTCTGTTCCGCGTGGACCATCCGTTTGACCTGCTTGCCGGTGACCCCGACCAGGCGCAGCAGGGCCAGCTCGCGGCCCCGGGCGAGGGCGGCCATGACCATGGTGTTCGCCGCGGCGAGAGCGGCGTAGCCGACCATGATGCCGATCAGGAGCTTGTTGAGCCAGGCGCTCAACGCGAGGTCGTCGGCGAGCTGACCGCTGACGTCGGCCGTGCTGGTCACCGAGCTGCCGGGGTACCGGCCGACGACCTCGCCCAGCGCGGCGGAGACGTCCTCACCGGGCTCGCTGCGTACCAGGATCCGCTCGTAGCCGGCGACGGCGGTGTGCCCGGCGACGACGTCCTTGACGACGGTGACATCGCCGAACGCGAAGCCCCGGTCGTAGATCGCCACGACGCGCAGATCGGCGGGTGTGCCGTCGCCGAGCCGCACCGTGACCTGGTCGCCCACCCGCCAGCCGTTCGACTCGGCCTGCAGGGTCGACGCCGCCATGGCCGACCCGCGCAGGTCGGCCAGGCTCCCGCTGCGGACCTTGAGATCCATGGTGAGGTCGACGCCCTCCGGGTCGATCGCCTGCGCGTCCGCGCCCTCGGCGGCTCCGTCCGGGATGATCGAGGTGTTCCGTACGCCGGTGGCCGCGAGCACCCCGGGAATGTCGCGGATCTGCGCCAGCATGGTGTCGGGCAGTCCGGTGGCGGACACCACGGTCTGCTGGGCCAGCATCCCACCACGGTTCTCGGCGACGATCTGCTTGTCCAGGTTGTCCTGGAGGAACCAGACCGAGCCACCGAAGCCGACGGACAGCACCAGTGCGGTCAGCACCGTGACCATGCCCTGGGCGTTGGCGCGCAGATTAGCCGCGGCGAGGTAGCCGCTGTCGCCCCACACCCGCCCCAGCACCGGGGCGAGCAGTCGGGCGGCCGTCCGGTTGATCCACGGCCCGAGCAGGGCGACCGCGAGGACGAACAGGCACAGCAGACCCATCGCGGGCCCGAGGGCGGCGGTCCCCTTCGCCGCGCCGGTGAGGGCGATCAGGATGACGCCACCGGCCAGGGCGACGAAGCCGGAGATCAGGCGGAGGGGGCCGTTACGGCCGGATTCCACGGCGATCTCACCGAGCGCCTCCGTCGGGCGGATCCGCACCGTCCGGCGGGCTGCGATCAACGCGGCACCGGCCGCCACCGTGACCGTCGCGACCGCCACCGCTACCGCCGCCCAGCCGCCACCGCGAACCGGGAAGGTGTCCGGGATGAACGCGCGGTCCACCAGTTCCTGGTGCAGCCATCGGCTGGTGAGCCACCCGGCGGGCACCCCGATGACCACCGACAGCAGGCTGAGCAGCCCCACCTCGGCGAGGACCAGGCGGGCGACCTGGCCGGGGGTGGCGGCGACGGCGCGCAGCAGGGCGAGGTCACGGCGGCGGTGCCGGACCGCGAGACCGATGGTGCCGGCCACCACGAACATGACCAGCAGCGCCACGTAGCCGCCGAACACACTGCCCAACTGCACCAGCAGGAGGGAGGCCGCCTGGTCCGCGGACTGTTCCAGCAGCCCCCGCTCGTCGCCGGCGTAGGCCTTGACGCCGGCCTCGGCGGCCAGTCGGCGCACGTCGGCCACCACGGTCCTGGCGGCACCGGGTTCGGCCAGGACGGCCACCGCGTCGACCCGGCCCAGCCGTGGGTGCAGGACCACCGCGTGCGCGTCGGTGAAGAACACCGCGGGCGGTGCGTGCGGGTCGGGCCGGGTGCCCGCGTGGCGGACGAGACCGCTGACCCGGTACGTCCGTGCGCTGCCGTTCACCAGGACCGGCACCTCGTCGCCGGGAGCCACCGAAGCGGCCAGACGTTCGTCCAGCGCGACCTCGGTGTCGCGGGTGGGTCGGACTCCGGTGGTCAGCCGGTACGGGGTGACGGCGGTGCTGCTCCACCCGTGACCGGTGGCGGCGCCGTTCGGCAGGATCGCCGGCACCGTCCGGTCGGCGACGACGGTGGCCACCCCCGGCAGTTGCCGGATCCGGTCGACCATCTCCGCCGGGACGGTACCGCCCTCGGGCAGCACGACGGTGGTCGTCTCCTGGTCGCCCAGCGTGGTGGAGGTGAGCGTGATGTCGCGGTTGGCGACGACGACATCGGCGGCCGCGTACCGCTGTGGGGCGGCGGTGAAGCGCAGGCCGGACTCCACGAGGACGCCCAGCGACATCAGGATCAGCACTCCGGCGGTCATCGCCAGGAGGGTGGCGACCGCGCTGCCCTTGCGGTGACGCAGCATCTGTCCGGCCAGTTTCAGCACGGGTCAGCCCTCCTGCGTCAGCTGCGGACGACGCCCGAGCGTCGCGAGGTGCTCGGCGATCCGCGCCGCGCCCGGCTGCGGCATGTCGTGCACGATGCGCCCGTCGGCCAGCACCATCACCCGGTCGGCGTAGGACGCCGCCACCGGGTCGTGCGTCACCATGATGACCGTCTGTCCGGCCTCGTCCACCACCGAGCGCAGCAGGGCCAGCACCTCACCGGCGGTCTGGGTGTCCAGCGCGCCGGTCGGTTCGTCACAGAAGATGACCTCGGGCCGGGTGGCCAGTGCCCGGGCGATCGCGACGCGTTGCTGCTGCCCGCCGGACAGTTCCGAGGGGCGGTGGGACAGCCGCTCGGTGAGCCCGACCCGGTCGATGATCTGCTGTATCCAGAGGGGGTCCGCCCGTTTTCCGGACAACCGCAACGGCAGCGTGATGTTCTCCTGCACCGTCAACGCCCCGACGAGGTTGAACGCCTGGAAGACGAACCCGATCTCCGACCGCCGCAGCTTGGTCAGCTTCGTTTCGGAAAGCCGCGACAGTTCCGTGTCGCCGACCCACACCAGGCCACTGGTCGGGCGGTCCAGCCCCGCTGCGGTCTGCAGCAACGTGCTCTTGCCCGAGCCGGACGGCCCCATTACCGCGGTGAATGTCCCCCGCTGAAAGGCCGCGTCGACACCGGCGAGCGCGGTTACCGCCTGCCGGTCACCGCCATATACCTTGCGCAGTTGCTGGACCCGCACCGCCGCCACCGGCGTCTCTGTGTCCACCGTCGACACGACATCGAGTCGTGCACTATTCACCGACATCGCCGGACTCCCATTTTCGTTGATTTCCTCCGCGAAGAAACCATATTTTTGGGAGTCGCCGACAACAATCCAGGTGGCGGGCCGATCGCGGTAGCGCTGGCTGTACCGTCCGGACCCCGGCCCGGTCGTCAGGTCGTTGCGGGCAGGGTGGGTGGGCGGGCGAGCCGCGCGCAGCGGTGGTCGCGTCGCCACCGGCTCCGGTCGCCACCGTGATCGTCGGGCGCCGGCTCTGCGTCAGCTCACAGAGGCCAGGTAGTCCGCGAGGCGGGCCGAGCCGGCGAGCATCGCCCGGCCCCGGGCCGTGATCCGTCCGCGCCACTGGTCGATCGACGCGGCCAGCGGACCGGGGCCACCGGCAGCGTGGACCTGCCCGATCACGGCCGCGATGTGGTGCAGCGGGTAGCCGCCCCGGCGCAGCAGATGGGCGAGTTCGGCGTCACGTACGTCGTCGGCGTGGTAGGCCCGCGCGGTCCGGGACCGGGCCGGGGCGAGGATGCCGGCTCGTTCCCATGTGCGCAGGGTGGCCGGGGTGACGCCGAGCCGATGGGCGAGGACGCCGATCGGGACGGGCACATCCGGGGCCGGCGTGGCCGGCGGGCCGGAGGCGAGCAGGACGACCGCCGAGGCGACGCGTTCCACGGTCTCCCGGTCACGGTGGAGCTGCACGTGGGCGGTGTCGAGCACGGCCAGTGCCGTCGGCAGGTCGCCGCCGAGCACCGCTTTCATGATCTCTCCGGCGGCGCGGTGGCCGTACCCCGCGACGAGCGCGACGTAAGCGGTCAACGCGCCCAGGTGGTCGTCGGTGTAGACCCGGTAGCCGCTGGCCGTGCGGACGGCGGGCGGGATCGTGCCGGCCTGCTCGTAGTTGCGGACCGCCTGCGCGGACAGCCCGACCGACCGGCCCAGGTCCACCGGCCGGTACCTCGCGTTTTGAGACTTCAGGTGACGTTCTCCGAGCTGGATCGGGGTGAAGTTTCACAGGTCGGTTCAACGATACGGTCGAGGTCATGGTTTTCGACACCGCGTTGCTGTCCCTGGTCGGCACCCGACGGCCGCACCTGCTCGCGATCGGTGAGCCCTACCACGGTGAGCCGGCATTCCCGCGCCTGCGTAACCGGATCCTCGAAACGCTCGTCGGGCACGGTTTCCGGTCGATCGCGATCGAATCGGACCGGGCCGCCGGCCTCGCCGTCGACGACTACGTCCAGGGCCGGCGCGACGAGGTGGACCTGGGCACCGGTATCAGTCACGGCTGGGGTGCCCACCCGGCGACCCGCGAACTGGTCGACTGGCTGCGCGAGCACAACGGGAAACTGCCACCCGCCGAGCGCGTCACCTTTCACGGTTTCGACGCCCCGACCGAGATCACCGGCGCACCCAGCCCCGGCCCGCTGCTCCGGGAGCTGTGCGAATACCTCGGCGTGGCGACGACCGACCTGGACCGCCTGGTCGGCGCGGACGACCGCTGGACCACCCCGGAGATCATGTACGACGCCTCGTGTTCGCCGGGCCGCTCACCCGAGGCCGCCGCGCTCCGGGGCCTCGCCGAGGACCTGCGATCCCGGTTGTACGCCGACGCGCCCCGGCTCGTCGGCGACACCTCCCCCGCGGCGTGGAACCGGGCCAGAGTACTCGCCACCACGGCGATCGGCCTGCTCACGTACCACGCCGCGATGGCCGAGCCGGGCACCCAGTCCCAGCGGATCGGCCGCCTGCTCGCGACGCGGGACGCGGTGATGGCACAGAACCTGCTCGATATCCTCGCCCTGGAACGCGACCGTGGGCCGGTTCTGGTCTCGGCCAACAACGCCCACCTCCAGCGGCACCCGAGCCGGTGGGACACCCATTGGGAGGGTCAGGACCAGGCGGCACGGTGGAACGGTGCCGGCTCCATCGTGTCGCCACTGCTCGGCGACAGGTACCTCTACGTGGCCGGAAGCCTCGGGGCGAGTGGGCCGGTCGGCCTCGGCCCACCGGAGGTCGGCACCTACGAGGAACGCCTCGGCCCGCAGACCGGGATCTTCGCGCCACCCGTCGGCGGCGACCTGCGCCCACGCGTGACGGACCTGCTCGGGTACTCCCCGCTGGACGCGGCCACGATCGGGACCTGCGACGCGATCCTGCACATCGGTTCGGAGCCCGGCGCGGCTGACGCCGCCCGGATCGCCGGCCGTCCCGGAGTGACCGAGACCCGGATCGAAGCCGGCCCCGGCATGCCGTCCCACACCTGGGGCGACCGGTTCTTCTTCGCCGGCGAGGACCGGATGCGGCCGTTCGCCACCATCGTCGGGCACGACGTGCCCGGCTTCGACGAACGGTCCCGGCTGTCCTCGCCCGGCCGGTACCGGCTCAACATCGAGGTCGGTCGTACGGAGTTCCGCAACCTGTTCGGCTACGGACCGGAGGAGTTCGCCGCCCACCGCGACGGACTCGACTTCACCCGGACCGACCGCCTGATGCCCCATCCCGCCTACGCTGTCCAGGGCTGGGTCAGCGTGGTCAACCCGGGCCCGGCCACCGCGGACGAGGTGGAGCGGCTGCTGGACCGGGCACGTGTCCGCGCCGCTGCTCGCGAGCACCACGGGAGCCGATGACCGGAGCAGGTGCCGCCGGCCCGCCGGTTTCCTGCCGACTCCACTGCATCGAGGTGAGCATGGCGCGACTGATCCACCTGAACGGCCCGCCGGGCATCGGCAAGTCCACCCTCTCGGCGCGCTACGCCGACCGCCATCCCGGCGCCCTGAACCTCGACGTCGACACCATCCACCGCCTCGTCGGCGGCTGGCGGGACGAACAGACCGACACCTGGCCGGCCGTGTGGTCCCTGGTGCGGGGGATGGCGGCGGTCCACCTGGCCGGCGGACACGACGTCGTCCTGCCGCAGTACCTCGCGACGAGCGACGAGATCGAGGGTGTCGAGCGGATCGCGCGCGTGCACGGGGCGGGTTTCCACGAGATCGTCCTGGTCGACGAACGGGAGACGGCGATCGAGCGGTTCCACCGCCGCGCCCGCGACAGCGACGACGCGTGGATCCGCCACCACCACCGGCTCGTCGCGCGGGCCGGTGGGTCGACCGCACTCGCCACCATGTACGACAACCTGATGGAGGTCGTCCGCCTGCGCCCGGGAGCGGTGCTGGTGCCCAGCGTGGTGGACGAGGTGCAGGCCACCTACGCGTCGCTGGTGCAGGCGCTGGGATCAGCGGTCTTCGACGGGTAGCCCGCCCGCGGTGTCCGGCAGGTGCTCCGACGCGAGAAGGGCGATGAGCTTGTCGATGCGCTCCGTGCCCGGCTGGTGGCCGGTCAGGGCGTGCGACCGGGCCGCCAGCCGGGCGCTGCGCCAGGCGGCGGTCAGGTCACCGGCCCGGTACTCGGCTGCTGCGCGGGCGGCGAGCGCCCGGCCTTCGAGCAGCAGGTACCCGCACCGCCGGGTGATGGACAGCGCCGCATGGCACCAGGACGGCGCCGCGGGCTCGTCGATCTCGGCGAGGCTGACGGTGACATCGGCCTCGATGTACCGGTCCGCGGTCGTGCGCGCGGTTCTCAGGGCGTTCAGCAGGGTGCCGGTCTTCCCCTCGACGACGCCCAGGATGTGCAGGGCGAGCGCTTCGACCCGGGGCTCGGCCGGCGTACGCGCCAGGTCGAGCGCCTGCCGGGCGAGGTCGGCCGCCCGCCGGTGCTCGCCCCGGTCGCCGTGCACGCGGGCCAGCGCGCACAGGGTCGTCGCACGGCCCCGGCTGCCCGTCTGCTCATGCAGTTCCAGTGCCTCGGTCAGCGTCCGCAGCGCGTCGTCGGACCGGCCGAGAAGGTGGTGGACGACGCCCAGGTTGCTCAGGATCAGTGCCCGGCTGGAGGTTGCCCCGCCCTGGTGGGCCAGGGTGAGCGCCGCGTGGTGATGCTCCGCGGCTGCACGGAGCCGACCGAGGTCGGCGCAGACCAGTCCGAGATTGTTGTGGTTGACGGCGACACCCGCGGTCCGGCCGTTGCGTCGGTTGACGGCCAGCGCCTGCTCCATGACCCGCAGCGCCTCACCCGGCTGGCCGGTCATCCGGAAGACCGGGCCCAGGTTGCCCAGTGCGGCCGCCTCGCCGTCGCGCCATCCCGAACGCTTCGCCGCGAGCAGCGCCAGCTGATAGTCGTCGATCGCCTCGGGGAACCGTTCCAGCCGCCAGTGCAGGGCGGCGAGACTCAGCCGGGCCGCTGCCTCGGCCTGCTCGTGCCGGTCGGCCCGGGCCGCGGCGAGACCGATCCTCGCGACCTCGGACCACTGGGTGGTGTGCATGCCCAGCCACAGGTATCCGCGCAGCGCGTCCGCCAGCGACCAGGCGAAGGCGTGCAGTTCCCGGTGCGCCGCATGGCGGGTCACGGCGACGAGGTTGTGCCGGTGCGCGTCGAGCCAGGCGAGGGCGTCGACATGGGTGGCGAACCGCATCGGTGGACCGACGGGCGCGGGTAGCCGCGTGGGCACCCGCAACACCTGGGGACACAGCCGGTCGGCCGCCGCGTACACGCTGAACAGGTACCAGGACAGCAGGTCGCCCAGTGTCTCCCGGTTGTCCCCGGTCTCCGCCAGCTCGGTCACGTACCGGCCGAGCAGGTCGTGGGTGCCGAAATGGCCGGGCGTCCGCTCCTGTACCAGGTGCGCGTCGGCGATCCGGGAGAGCAGGTCCGCCGCCTCGCCGGTTCCGCACCGCAGCATCGCGGCGGCCGATTCCGCTGTCACGTCGCAGCCGGGCACCAGGCCGAACAGCCGGAACAGCCGCTGGAGCCGCGGTGGCAGGGTCCGGTAGGACGCGGCGAACGCCGAACGCACCGCGGTCTGGTCGTCGTCCCGGACGGTCAGCACGGTCAGCGGATCACCCGTCCGGAGCCGCGCCAGATACCCACCGACCCGCTCGTCCGGGCGGCCGTGCAGGTCCGCTGCGGCGATACGCAGGGCCAGCGGCAGGTGTGCGCAGTCCCGGGCCAGTTCGGCGAGGGCGTCCCGCTGCCCGGCGACCCGGTCCGCGCCGATGACGCGGGTCAACAGCTCGGTGGCCTCCTGCGGCGAGAGCACGTCCAACGACAGCCGCTGCGCGTCGTGCCCGGCGGCCAGCCCACCGAGGCGGTCACGGCTGGTCACGATCACCAGGCAGCCGGCGCCGCCGGGCAGCAGCGGCCGGACGTGCGCGGTGTCGCGGGCGTTGTCGAGCAGGATCAGCACCCGCCGGTCGGCGAGCACGCTGCGGTAGAGATCCGTCGCCTCGTCGACGTCGTCCGGCACCTGGGTGGGTGGCACACCGAGCGCGCGTAGGCAGCGTGACAACGCGTCCGACGGCGCTGTCGCCGCTCCGGGTGAGTAGCCGCGCAGGTCCAGGAAGAGTTGCCCGTCGTCGAAGAGGTGCCGTACCCGGTGCGCCCACCGGATCGCCAGCGCCGTCTTGCCCACCCCGGCCGTCCCGACGATCGCGACGACCGCCAGGGCGTCGCTCCCCCGGGCCCGGCTCAGCATCGTGTCCAGCGTGGCGAGCGCGTCGCCCCGGCCGGTGAAGGTGGACAGACCGGCGGGCAGTTGGGCGGGACGCGGAGCGGTTCCGGTCTCCCGGACCGGTGACGCGGGGCCGCCCGGCGGAAGTTGTCGCCGCAACACCCGCACGTGGGCCTCCGCGAGCCGCGCCCCCGGCTCGATGCCCAGCTCGTCGGCGAGGAGGCGGCGGATCCGCTCGAACACCCGCAGTGCCTCGGCCCGGTGCCCCGATCCGGCCAGCGCCGTCATCAGCCGCACGGCGAGACCCTCGTGCCACGGGTTCCCGGTGACCAGCTCGCGCAGCGGCGCCACCGCCGCGGCGTGCCGACCGAGCGCGAACTCGGCGTCGAACAGGTCCTCGGACGCGGCGAGCCGCTTGTCGTGCAGGCCGGCGACGGCAGCCGGTACGAACGCGGCGGACGCGCCCGCGAGGGCCGGGCCACGCCACAACGCCAGCGCCTGTCGCAGCAGGGTGGCGGCCCGCTCGTGCTCGCCGGAGTCGGCGTACCGACGCGCGGCTGCGGTCATCCCGGAGAAGACCACCACATCCAGGTCGTCACCGGCCAGTTCAAGGCGGTATCCCCCGGAATCCGAGTGGATCGTCTCGGGTATGCCGGCCGCCCGGGTCAGTCGTCGCAACCGGGAGACACAGACCTGGACCTGTGCCCGGGCGCGGGTGGGGAGCGCGCCGCCCCACAGGGCTTCGGCCAGCTGCTCCGCCGACACCACCACGTTGGCGTTGAGCAACAGGTACGCCAGGACGGCGCGTTGCTGGGGTCGTCCCAGCGGTACTCGCTCGCCCCGCACCACGGCCTCGACCGGGCCGAGCAAGCGCCATGTCATCCGGCCCCCACATCGACGTATCGATGAAGATTCTATGGGCCGCAGCCAGGGCGGCTATCGGACGGCTAGCCGATGGCAAGCGACGCCGCGCAGCCTGGTGGAGCCGGGCGGACGGCCCGGAACCTGGGTGAAGGAGCTTCCATGAGACGAAGAATCCGCGCCGCTCTCCTCGCGGTGACGACGCTCGGCATGGTCGTCGCGTCGGTCGGGGTCGCGCAGGCCGGCGAGTCGGCGCAGCCGTCACAGCAGTCGCAGCAGTCCCAGTCGTCGCAGCGCGACGCACGGGCCGCCGCGGCGGCGTCGAACGGGCTGGGCACCGCCGCGAAGGGCGGGATCGGCACCGCCGCGACATGGTTCACCGGCACCGTCCCGGCCGGCAGCACCCAGGGCTGGACCTGGACCAACGCCCCGGCCGACGCCGCCTACGTGGTCGGCTACAACCCGGCCGGCGCCACCACCTCGGCCACCTGCCAGTTCGAGACGATCAGCAGCAAGTACGTCCAGCTGTCCAGTGGGGAGCGGCAGTTCCACTTCACCCTCAAGAACGTCGGCTCGATCGCCTGTGGTGCGACGGTGCAGCTGGCGGCGGTGGCCAGCACGGCCCTCGTCTCGACCGGCGGGGTCAGCCCGGGAGGCACCCAGACGTACCTCTGGAACGTCCCCTGGAACACCATCTGGGTGGCCGGTCTCAACCCGAACGGTGCCACGAGCACGACGGCCTGCCAGTTCCAGGTGACCCGCATCTGGACCGTGCAGCCCGGCAGCTCGCTCCGGCAGATCTGGGTGGAGGTCAAGAACGTGGGGGCCGTCACCTGCCAGGCCGACGTCCGGCTCGGCTCGACCACCATCGGTTCGCAGTTCTCGATGGCGACCGTGAGCGCCGGGGCGACCTGGTCCACGACCTGGAACAACGCGAATCCCGTCACCTCGGCCTACGTGATCGGCCCGTCGCCCCAGGGCAGCTTCCCGACCTACTGCCAGTTCGAGGTCACCCGGGTGGTCTACGTCCAGCGCATCAACGCTGACGGCTCCTCGCAGCGCCAGGTCTCGATGTGGTTCAAGAACCTCAGCACGCTCTCCTGTGGAGGAACCGCCTACCTGCAGGCCGTCGCCGCCTGATCCGGCACCCGTCCCCGCGGCCATCGCGCGACAACCAGCGTTGTCGCGCGATGGCCGCGCCCTTTCCGTCGCGACCCTTCCGCCGGCCCGGGTCAGTTGCCGACGCCGAGGCTCGCCATGAAGGCCGTGGGATAGCGGTCACCGCGCGCGGCGCCCTTCGGCACGGCCGCCTCGATCGCGTCGAGATCGGCGGCCGACAGCTCCACGTCCAGCGCCGGCAACGCCTCGGCCAGCCGCTGCCGGGTACGCGCACCGACCAGCGCGACGATGGACGGGTCCTGCGCCGCCACCCAGGCGATCGCCAGCTGCGCCACCGTGCACCCCTTCGCGTCGGCGACCCGACGCAACGCCTCCACCAGGGCGAGGTTGTGCGACGCGTTCTCGGCGGAGAAGCGGGGAGCGTGGTTACGCGGGTCGTCCGCCCGCCCCGGCACCCAGTTCCCCGAGAGCAGCCCACGGCCCAGCACCCCGTACGCGGTCAGCCCGATGCCCAACTCCCGCAGCGTGGGCAGCACCTCGGCCTCGACCGCCCGCGACAGCAGCGAGTACTCGATCTGAAGATCAGCGATCGGGTGTACGGCGTGCGCCCGCCGGACGGTCTCCGCGTCGACCTCGGAGAGCCCGATATACCGGACGTAACCGGCGTCGATCATCTCCTTGATCGCGCCGATCGTGTCCTCGACCGGCACCGACCGGTCGAGCCGGGCCGGCCGGTAGATGTCCACGTGGTCGACGCCGAGCCGGGTCAGCGAGTAGTTCAGGAAGTTGCGCACCGAGTCCGGGCGGGAGTCCTGACCGGCGAAGCGCATGCCCGGCCCCACCTGCTGCCCGAACTTCACACTCAGCAGGTAGCTGTCCCGGTCGCGTCCGCGCAACGCCTCCGACAACAGCAGCTCGTTGTGCCCCATGCCGTAGAAGTCGCCGGTGTCGACCAGGGTGACCCCCGCGTCCAGCGCGGCCCGTACGGTGGCGACGCTCTCCCCGCGATCGGCCGGGCCGTACGTGCCCGACATGCTCATCGCCCCCAGCCCCACCGCGGAAACCGTGGGACCTGTACTGCCCAGTGTGCGTGTCTGCATCGAAACTCTCCCTCGTCGGTCGATTCCGGCTCCACCCTGCGCCGCTGTCCGGCCCGCCGGTAGCGGAGCGCTTGTCGTGGGAGCGCCACTCCCTGGCTCGGTGCCCGGCCCTGGGGCAGCATGGAGGCATGCAGCGTGAGCAGCTCGCCGACTTCCTGCGTCGCCGGCGCGGGGCCATCCGACCCGCCGAGGTCGGCATCGCCGACGGCCCCCGCCGCCGCACCGCCGGCCTGCGCCGCGAGGAGGTCGCCATGCTCGCCGGCATGTCCGTCGACTACGTCGTCCGCCTCGAGCAGGGGCGCAGCAGTCAGCCCTCCACCCAGTTGCTCGCCGCCCTGGCCCGGGCCCTGCGCCTGACCGACGACGAGCGGAACCACCTGTTCCACCTGGCCGGTCACCAGCCGCCGCCCGCCGCCGGCATCGCCCGCCTGGCCCGGGCCGGTCTGGTCCGCCTGCTCGACCTGGTGGGCGACACCCCCGCCATGGTCCTGTCCGATCTCGGCGAGGTCCTGGCGCAGAACCGCATGTCGATCCTGCTCACCGGCGACCACACCGGGCTGACCGGTGACCGCCGCTACGTCGCCTACCGCTACTTCACCGACCCGAGCGTCCGCGACCTCCACGGCCCCGGGGAATGGCGGCGGCACGCCCGCCAGCAGGTCGCCGACCTGCGCGCGGTGGCCGGCCGCCGGGCCGACGACCCGGTCGTGACCGGCCTGATCGACCGGTTGCTGGCGGCGAGCGACGACTTCCGACGGCTGTGGGCCGAGCACGAGGTGGCGGTACGCCGCGCCGACCGCAAGACGTTCCTGCACCCGCGCGTGGGCCGCGTCACGATGGACTGCGAGACCCTGGTCACCCCCGACCTCGGCCAGCAACTGCTGGTGCTGACCCCGGCCGACGCCGAGGCCCGGGAGAGACTCGAGCTGCTACGCGTACTGGGGGTCGAGGAGTTCCCGGCCAGCGTGCCGCACTGACCGGGCCGGTCGGTGGTCAGCGCACACCGGCCCCCCGCGGGATCCGCAGGGACCGGACCAGCTGCCGGTAGAGGGTGTCGGTGGCGAGGAGCTGCCGGTGCGTTCCGGTGGCCCGGATCGCGCCGGCCTCCATGACGACGATCAGGTCGGCGTCGATGACGGTGGAGAGCCGGTGGGCGATGGTGAGCACCACACCGGTCTGCACCTTCACGCGGACGGCGTGGTGGACCGCCGCTTCGGTGATGCCGTCGAGCTGGGCGGTCGCCTCGTCGAGCAGCAGCACCTCGGGGGTGTGCAGCAGGGCACGGGCCAGCGCGACGCGCTGGCGCTCGCCACCGGACAGCGTGGTGTTCGTCACGACCGTGTCCAGCCCGTCGACGAGGGTGCCGACCTTGTCATCCAGACGGACCTCCGCCAGGACGCGGTGCAGGTCGTCGTCGGTGGCGCCGGGCAGGGCCAGGGTGAGGTTGTCGCGGAGGGTGCCGGGCACCAGGGCGGGTTCCTGCTCGACGTACGCGAGTCTCTTGCGGATCTCGGTGCGCGGCAGGGACCGGTACGGGACGTCGTGCAGGTGGATGGTGCCCCCGGTGGGCTCGAGGAAGCGCAGGATGAGGGAGAAGAGGGTGGTCTTGCCGGCTCCGGAGGGGCCGACGATGGCGACGTGGCCTCGTCGCGGGATGTCGAGCGTGACGTCGTGGATCGCCGGCGGCAGGTCAGGGCCGTGGGCACCGCTCACGCCGACGAGCCGGAGCGCAGGGGTGGTGCCATTCCCAGGGATGATCGGCGGGACGGTGCCGGGCACGGGTACCAGGTCCTCTTCGACGGGCATGGTGTCGGTTTGACGGATGCGTTCGGCGGCCGCGATGCCCGCCTGCAGGGCGGTGGCATTGGTGGACAGTTCGGTGACCGGGCCGAGGAGACCGAAGGTGTAGAGCAGGAAGGCGACCAGAGCCGAGACCCCGAGGTGGCCCTGGTCGACACGGTAGGCGCCGACGGCGAGGGTGCTGATCAGCGCGACCTGGACGCCGACCCAGGCGACGGTCCAGGCGAGGACCTCGCGCCGGGAGGCGCGGATGCCGTGCTCGGCCGACGACGTGGCTTCGGCGGAGATCCGCGAGGCCAGGCGGGCCTCCGCGCGGCTCACCTTCACGCTCCTGATGGCCCGCAGGGTGCCTTCCAGGGCGGCACCGAGCCGGCCGACGTGCTCCTGTGCCCGCTCCTGTTCCCGGGCGATGCCGGGCATCATCAGCGCGAACAGCAGCGCGACGACGGTGATGGCGACCACCGTGGTGGCGAACAGCACCAGGTCCAGCACCGCCATCAACACCAGTGTGCCGACCAGCATGATGGTGCCGCTGATCAGGCCGACGAGTGAGCCGGCGGCCGCTTCGCGCAGCAGGACCGTGTCCGAGGTGAGGCGCGCGACGTGCTCCCCCGGCGATCTGCTGGTGATGCTGGGCACGGTGGCGCGGAGCAGGCGGTCGACCAGGGAAGTACGCGCTCGCAGCACGACGCGCTCGCCGAGCGTGCCCAGCATCGTCTGCTGCCAGGCCGTGACGGCGGCACCGACGACGAGCAGGATCAGCAGGGTCGTCACCGGAGCGGCCAGCGACGCCGACCCACCGAGCGAGTCCAGGATCCACTTGGTGACCAGCGGGTTCGCCAGCTCCAGCGATGCCGCCACCAGCGCGAGCGACAGGGCCACCGCCAGGGTGCGCCGGTGCGGCCGGACGAACGACCACAGGATGCGCAGTCGCGGCAGTCGGTTCCTCAAGCTTCCCGCGCCAAACATGCTCAAAATGAAACATCGCTGTACCAAAATTGGCCAACGATTTCCGTAAAGTTGTTACCTGTATCATGCTGGGATGGCGAAGGATGACAGGTCGACTGCGGAGTCCGGGGTCCGGTCCCGCACCCGACGTGCCATCCTCGACGCCGCCGTGACGCTGCTGATCCAGGAGCCGGCGGCCTCACTGGGCGACGTGGCCACTGCCGCCGGGGTGGCACGCACGACTGTCTACCGGTACTACCCGGAGCGGACCGACCTGCTGACCGCGATCGTGGCGGACGTTGAGGAGCAGCTCGAAGCGGCGGCTGGACGCGCCCGCCTGAACGACGGCCCGGCCGATGCCGCTCTGGAGCGGCTGTGCTCGGAGTACTTCGGTCTCGGTGACCGGCTCCGGCTGCTGGAGGCGCCCCACATGGCCGACCTGGTCGACTGGGAGCAGGAGCACGAGTACGACCGGGCCCTGCTCCGGCTGATCGAACGGGGCCAGTCGGACGGTGACTTCGACCGCGGCGTCGAACCCAAATGGGCTCAACACGTGATCTGGGCACTGCTGTACGCGGGTTGGCAACACGTCACCGAGGATCGGGCCGCCCAGCACCAGGCCCTGACCAAGGTCCTGCACACCGTGCGCCGGGCACTGGCACCCTGACCCGCCGGCCGGCTCGGAACCCGGAAAACGCATACGCCCCCGCAACGTCCGCACGTCTTGGATGCGGACATGGACCAGAGCGCAGCACTGTCAGCACACCACCCGTCGACCCGGCGAGGGGTGTGACCATGGTTTCCGACGACGCACGTGGTATCGACCGGCGACGGCTCGTCACCTGGGGCGGGATGGCCGCCGCCGGGATGGTGGCGGCGGGCGGCCCGCTGGTGGGTGCCGGGACCGGCCACGCCGCCCCGGCCCGCACCGGCCCGCCCGGCCGCGACCGCATCCCACCGGACACCCGACCCGGCGGGGCCTACGACCGGTACGTGGCGCGGTTGGCCGCCGAGGGCAGGTTCTCCGGTGTGGTGCTGCTGTCCCACCGGGGCCGGACGGTGCTGTCGCGCAGCTACGGCATGGCCGACCGGGAGCGGCGGATCCGCAACCACGAGGGCACCGCGTTCAACCTCTCCTCGGGCAGCCAGCCCTTCCTGTCGGTGGCGGTCCTGCGGTTGGTGCAGCAGGGGCGGGTGACGCTGTCCGACCCGGTGGGCACCCACCTGACGGGGCTCGCCGGACCGATCGCCGAGCAGGTGACCCTCCACCACCTGCTCACCAGCACCTCCGGGCTGGACGCCCCGATGCCGGACTGGCAGCGTGTCTTCCACAGCCGGGAGGAGGTGCACGGGTACCACGAGCAGTGGGTGCGGCAGGCGAACCTGGCGGGGGTGCCCGGCACCGGGTCCAACGGCCACCTTCCCGGCGGCGGCGTGGGCCTGGCCATGGCCGCGCAGGTCGTGGAGGCGGTGTCCGGCATGACGTTCTGGGACTACGTGCACGAGCACGTCTTCGGGCGCTGCGGGATGACCGGCTCGGCGTACTACTCGCGGGACCAGTGGCTCACCGACGGGCACCTCGCGCACCCGTACCTGCGGCAGGCCGACGGCAGCCTGGTGGACGCCGTCCGCAACCTGGACCAGGGCAGCCTGGATCCGAACATCCTGGGCCGCAACCCGGGCCGGGGCTTCATCGGGTACGCCTCGGGCGACGGTTTCGCCACCGCACCGGACCTGGTCCGGTTCGCCGAGGCACTGCGCGACGGCACGGTGCTCGACCGGCCCTACGCCGACCTGTTCGCCGGGGCCAAGCTCCCCGGCCCGGAGCCGACGGCCTACGAGGGCTACACGATGCCGGTGAGCATCGTCAACGGCCAGTGGGTGATCGGCCGGGGCGGCGGGGCCGGTGGCGTCGGCGCGAACTGGAGCATCTATCCCGACACCGGGTGGGTCGGCGTCGTCCTCGCCAACAGCGACGGCGTACCCATGCTGGACATCTGCCTGCGGGAGGCCGCGGCCGTCACCGGTGGTCCGGTCGGACCGCCCGGTGGCGGGGGCGGCGGCTGAGCGGTCCGGCGGGAGCGGGAGCGGGACCTGCCGGGTTCAGCGCGCCGGGCTCCGGAGGGCGGCGGGGCATGGAGAAACGCATACGCCGCCGCAACAACGCTGCGGCTTTGATGGGGGCATGAACGACCCTGTCTCCCCGTCCGCACCGCCGCGCCCGATTCGCACGGTCGCGCTCGCCAGCCTGGGTGTCCTCGGGCTGGCGGGCGCGGCGTTCGCCGTCCGACGGCCGCTCATGATGTCCGCTCCCCCGTGCCTGGCCGGACGGTGGCACGGCTGCTACGACACGTTCAACGGGGTGGTGCTGATGACGCTGGTGGGCCTGCCGCTGGCGGCCCTGGCGGTGTGGACGCTGGCCCACCTGCGTCGGGCGACCGGCGGCACCTCCGCGTGGCGGAGGTCGCTGACCGAGGTGGGCATGGTCTACGGGACGGTGCCGTTCGTGTGGATGGTCCTGATGCCGGGAGCGGCACCGGGCACCGGCCCCGGCCGGGTGAGCCTGGTCCCGCTGCGGGACCTGGCCACGATGGGGCCGGTCGGCATCGGCGGCAACCTGCTGGTCTTCGCGGCGCTGGGGTTCTTCGCCCCGGTGCGGTTCCCGGCGCTGGCCTCGGTGCCGCGGGTCCTGGCGCTCGGGGCGGGCTGCTCGGTCCTGGTGGAGACCGCACAGTGCGTCCTGCTGCTGGACCGGGTCTCCTCGGTCGACGACGTACTGGTCAACACCACCGGCGCCGTGCTGGCCGGGTTGGCGTCCCGCCACTGGTGGCGCACCGGGCCGGCGACGGCGTCGGGCCGGCGATCCGGACCCACCGGTACGACGCTCGTCCGACCATAGGCTGCCCGCATGCGCGTACTGATCGTGGAGGACGAGCCCTACCTGGCCGAGGCTGTCCGGGACGGCCTGCGGCTGGAGGCGATCGCCGCCGACATCGCCCCCGACGGCGACGCGGCCCTGGAGCTGCTCGGCGTCAACCACTACGACCTCGCGGTCCTCGACCGGGACATCCCCGGCCCCTCCGGCGACGAGGTCGCCCGGCGCATGGTCGCCTCCGGCAGTGGCATCCCGATCCTCATGCTCACCGCCGCCGACCGGATCGACGACAAGGCGTCCGGCTTTCAGCTCGGTGCCGACGACTACCTGACCAAACCGTTCGACCTGCGGGAACTCGTGCTCCGACTCAGGGCCCTCGACCGCAGACGCGGGTACGCCCGGCCGCCGGTCCGGGAGACCGCCGGCCTGCGGGTCGACCCCTTCCGCCGGGAGGTCCTGCGCGACGGCCGTCCGGTGGCGCTCACCCGCAAGCAGTTCGCCGTGCTGGAGGTCCTCGTCGCCGCCGAGGGCGGGGTCGTCAGTGCCGAGGAACTGCTCGAACGGGCCTGGGACCTCAACGCCAACCCGTTCACCAACGCCGTCCGTATCACCGTCTCCACCCTGCGCAAACGGCTCGGCGAACCATGGATCATCGGCACGGTGCCGGGTGTCGGCTACCGCATCGACACCGGGTCCGGCGACGGGGGCACGGGAGCGGAGCGTGGGTAGGGAGCCCGGTCCCAGCGTCCGCCTCAAACTGACCCTCAGCTACGCCGGGTTCGTCGTGCTGGCCGGTGGCCTGCTCCTCGCCACCGTGTGGGTGTTCCTGCTGCGGTACGTACCCGAGGTGATCGACGCCCCCGCCACGCCCGCACCGGCCCCCGGCGGCTCCCGGCTCCCCGCCCCCGTCATGCTCGTACCGAACCGCTCCGACCTGCTCCGCGCCTTCGCCCCGAGAGCGGTCGCGGTGCTGACCCTGCTGCTGTTCTTCGGCCTGCTGGGCGGCTGGTTCCTCGCCGGCCGGATGCTCGCGCCACTGACCCGCATCACCCGTGCCACCCGGATGGCCGCGCACGGGTCGCTGTCCCACCGGATTCGCCTGGAGGGACGCGACGACGAGTTCCGGGAACTCTCCGACGCGTTCGACTCGATGCTCGAACGACTCGAGTCCCACGTCGCCGAGCAGCAGAGGTTCGCCGCGAACGCGTCCCACGAACTGCGGACCCCGCTCGCGGTGTCCCGGGCGCTGCTCGACGTCGCCCGTCGGGATCCCGCCGCGGGACGGGGGGACCTCATCGACCGGCTGCACACCGTCAACCAGCGGGCGATCGACCTCACCGAGGCTCTGCTGCTGCTCAGCCGGGGCGACCGTGGTGTCTTCACCCGCGAGCGTGTCGACCTCTCGCTGCTCGCCGAGGAGGCGACCGAGACGCTGCTCCCGCTCGCCGAGCGACGTCGGACCACCCTGGACGTCTCCGGTGGGGCGGCCTGCACCAGCGGCTCCCCGGAGCTTCTGCTACGGATGGTGGCCAACCTCGTGCAGAACGCCATCGTCCACAACCTACCGGCCGGCGGCACCGTATCGGTCCACACCGGAGTACACGGCGACACGAGCGTGCTGCGGATCGGGAACACGGGCCACCGGCTCCCGCCCGAGCTGGTGCCGACCTTCACCGAGCCCTTCCAGCGCGGGACAAAACGCGTACGCACCGAGGAACACGCCGGCGTCGGCCTGGGCCTCGCCATCGTGCACAGCATCGTCCGCGCCCACGCCGGAACCCTCGACCTCGCCCCCGGCCCACGGGGAGGCCTCCTGGTCACGGTCCGACTGCCCGGCACGCCGTAGTGTCCTCCCCCGGCGGTCCGAACCCGGCACGAGACCCCCGGCCACCTTGCCCATTCATGCATGTACATCTATTCTTTGGCGGCCCGGCACCTGCCGGGGCAGACAGTCGACAGATCGTCGAATCGCTTCGACAACCCCGCGTGACGGTGGGCTCGAAGACGGGAGATCCTGGTGACATCCACACTCCGGAAGGTGCAGTTCGCCTTCCTCTCCGGTGTACTGGCGCTGGCCGGATCCGTCGTCGCGACGACGAGTTCCGCGTCGGCCGACAGCATGGCCCAGCTCAACGCCACCCAACTCGTCGCCGGCATGGGGGCGGGCTGGAACCTGGGCAACGCCCTGGAGGCCAACGCCAACGGGATCCCCAGCGAAACGGCATGGGGCAACCCGGTCGTGACGCAGGCCCTCATCGACCGGGTGAAGGCGGCGGGATTCTCGACGATCCGGATTCCGGTCTCCTACCTGGGGAACATCGGGTCCGCCCCGAACTACACGGTCAACGCCGCCTGGCTGAACCGGATCAAGGAAATCGTCGACTACGCCTACGGTCGTGGCCTGTACGTGCTGATCAACATGCACGGCGACGGTTACAAGACCATCAACGGCTCGTGGCTGATCTGCGACTCGTCCAACCAGACGACGATCCGGGACAAGTACCAGAAGGTCTGGCAGCAGATCGCCACCCGGTTCCAGAGCTACGGCGAACGCCTCGTCCTCGAATCCATGAACGAGGAGTTCGACGGGCAGTACGGCAATCCCACCCAGCCGTGCTACTCGAACATCAACGCCTACAACCAGATCTTCGTGGACACGGTCCGCCGGACCGGGGGGAACAACACCTCGCGCTGGCTGCTCGTCCCGGGCTGGAACACCAACATCGACTACACCGTCGGCAACTACGGCTTCGTGCTGCCGACCGACCAGTACCGGTCGTCGTCCGTTCCGGCCGCCGAGCAGCGGCTGATGATCTCCGTGCACTACTACGACCCCTGGGACTTCGCCGGTGAGGAGAACGGCACCATCACCCAGTGGGGACCGGCCGCCACCAATCCGTCCCGGAAGTCGACCTGGGGACAGCAGGACTTCATGGACGGGCAGCTGAAGAAGGTGCGCGACACCTTCGTCGCGCGCGGCTACCCGGTGTTCGTCGGTGAATACGGTTCGGTCGACAAGACGTCGGCCGACCCGACGAACAACAGGTACCGTGCGGACTACGCGCGCACCCTGGTGGCCACCGCCAGGAAGTACGGGGCGGCCACCGCCTACTGGGACAACGGCTACAACGGGGCGTACGGTTTCGGGCTGTTCAACCGCGCCAACGGCACCGTCACCCAGCAGGGCATCATCGACGCCATCATGAGCGCCGTCGGCACCACCCCGCCGACCACGCCACCGCCGACCACCACCGCACCGCCGCCGACCACCACCCCACCGCCGACCACGACCCCACCGCCGTCGGGCGGGCGGTCCTGCACGGCGTCGTACACCGTGACCGGTCAGTGGCAGGGCGGCTTCCAGGCCGAGGTACGGGTGACCGCGGGCGGCTCGGCGATCAGCGGCTGGACGGTGACCTGGACGTTCGCCAACGGCCAGCAGGTGACGCAGGCGTGGAGCGCGACGCTGACCAGCAGCGGCTCGACGGTCACCGCCCGCAACGTCAGCTACAACGGCGCGCTCGCCGCCGGTGGCAGTACCACCTTCGGCTTCCTGGCCTCGGCGGGCGGCACCAACGGCGTGCCGTCGCTGTCCTGCGCGGCGAGCTGAGCAGGCCCCGAACCGCAGGCGGCCGGAGCACGACCAGGGGCCTGACCGGCCGTAACGGCGGTCAGGCCCCTGGTCGGCCCACGGGTGCCGCCACGAGCCGGTCGGCGGGACGGGGCCGTCGGTGCGCGTCCCGGCCGGGGTCCGATCGGACCCCGGCCGGGACGAACCGGTCAGTCGACCTGTCCGGCGTGCCGCCGGCGGCGGGTCAGCAGGACGAGGACCACGCCGAGGAGCGCGAGCACCGCCCCGGCGGCCAGCGGGGTGGTGACGGCGTCACCGGTCACCGGCAGGTTCCGCGGCACGTAGCGGAAGGTGAACCCGTTGGAGGTACCACCGTCGGTGCTCACCACGACCGTGGTGTCGCCGGCCGCGCAGGACGGCGTGCGGAAGGTCAACGAGCGACCGTCCGGGGCCACGGTGACCTGGCTGGCCGGGATGACCGTTCCGCAGATGGTGACCGTGGTCCGGCCCGGCACGAACCCGGAACCGCCGACCGTCACGGTCGTACCCCCGCCGGTCGGCCCCTGGCCCGGGGTGACGGTGTCGATGCGCGGCGGGACGGGCTGGTAGGTGAACCCACCCGGCTCGGTGACGTCGTCACCCGGCAGCTGCACGGTCACGTCCACCGGGCCGGTCGGGCCGGGTGGGGTGACCACGGTCAGCGAGGTGCCGTCGGGGCTCACCACCAGGTTGGTGCCCGGTGTGCCGCCGAAGCTCACGCCGGTGGCCCCGGTGAGGCCGGTGCCGGTGATGGTCACCGTGGTGCCGCCGGTGGTCGGTCCGGTGTCCGGCACGATGGAGGTGATCGTCGGCGCGACGTACGTGAAGGACGGCGCCCCGGCGGTGCCCGCCGGGAACACCAGTCGCACCGTCGCCGGTCCGGCCGTGTTCGGCGGGGTCACCACGGTGATCGTGGTGCCGGCCGGATCGACGGTGAACCCGGTGCCGGGCACGCCGTCGAAGGTCACCCCGGTCGCCCCGGTGAAGCCGGTCCCGGTGATGGTCACCGTGGTGCCGCCCGAGGTCGGTCCGGTCGTCGGGGTCAGCCCGGTCACGTCGGCGGCGCTGCCGTCGGCGAGGTAGGTGTAGCCGAGCGGTGCCGCCGTACCGGCGTCGGTGGTCACCAGCACGACGGCCGGCCCGACCGCGCCGGGCGGGGTGACGGCCGTCAGCGAGGTGCCGCCCGGGGCGACCGTGACGCCGGTGGCGGGCACCCCGTCGAAGGTGACCGTCGTGTCACCGGGGACGAAGCCGGTGCCGGTGATCGTCACCGGCTGGCCGCCCGCCTGCGGACCCGTGTCCGGGGTGATCGACGCCGCGGTGGGTGGCGCCGCCACGTAGGTGAAGCCGTCCGGTGCGGTCGCGTCCGCGCCCGGGAGGAGCACGGTGACGTCCACCGGACCGACCTGCCCCGGCGGTGTGACCACGGTCAGCGAGGTGCCGCCCGGGTTCACGACGAGGTTGGTGCCCGGCGTGCCGTCGAAGGTCACTCCGGTCGCCCCGGTGAAGCCGGTGCCGGTGACCGTCACCGTCGTGCCACCGGCGGTCGGGCCGGTGGCCGGGACGATCGAGGTGATCGTCGGCGCGAGGTAGGTGAAGGTCGGCGCAGTCACCCGACCGGCCGGGAAGACCAGCTCGACCAGGGCCGGACCCGCCGGGTTCGGTGGGGTCACCACCGTGATCGTGGTGCCGGCCGGGTCGACGGTGAACCCGGTGCCGGGCAACCCGTCGAAGTCCACGCCGGCCGCACCGGTGAAGCCGGTGCCGGTGATCGTCACCGTCGTGCCGCCGACGGTGGGTCCGGAGGTCGGTGTGAGGTCGGTGACCGTGGCCGCGCTGCCGTCGGCCAGGTACGTGTAGCCCAGCGGCGCGCTCGCGCCGTTCACCGTGCTGACCACCACCTCGGCGGGGCCGACCGCGCCGGGTGGGGTGACCGCCGTCAGCGAGGCACCACCCGGCGCCACGGTGACGTCGGTCGCCGGCACGCCGTCGAAGGTGACCGTGGTGCCGCCCGGGACGAAGCCCGTGCCGGTGATCGTCACCGGCTGGCCGCCCGACTGCGGACCCTCGTCGGGGGTGATCGTCGCGGTGGTCGGTGCCGCCGGCGGACGTTCACAGCTGGCCTCGGCCACGATCACGGTTCCGACGGGAATGGTGGTCGGGATGCCGAGGATGTCGCCCGACAGGGTGAGGACGGCCCGCACCGCGATCGCGGTGGCGCCGGTGGCGGTGGTCGTCTCGACGCGGGTCAGCGCGGCGTTCAGGCTCGCGCCCACCAGCCCCGGCACCACCACCGCCGCGCTGGCCACGACGGCCGGCGTGTTCGCCGTCAGGGTCACCGCCGAGCCGAACAGCTCCAGCCCGACCAGTGTGGTGTCCGCACTCGTCGCGCCGACCTGCGGGCAGACCACGGTGGCGGTGGCCTCCGCGGCGTCCAGCACGTCGATGCCGAGCACGGTCAGGTTGAGGGCGTTGACGCTGGCGGACGCCGACGACGCGTCCGCCGCCCGGGTGGCGGTGACCTCCTGCACGGTGCCGCTGGCGGTCACGCCGAGCGCCCCCGGCACCGATACCGCCAGCAGCGTCTCGGTGTCGGTGCCCCCGGCGGCCGGCGCGGTGGCGCTGCCGATGGTGGCGTCGGCGGTGATCACCGCTATCCCGGCCACCTCGGCGGACAGGTCGATGACGACGCCACGGGCGGTCGCGTCGCCGGGTGCCGCCCGGGCCGGCGTCCCCACCCCCAGGACCGCCAGGCCGGCGACCACCGCCGCCGTGGACGCGCTCGTGATTCTTCGCAGGACAGGCCTCACCGGTTTCCCCCGTTTCAGATCGGATGACGGAACTGCCCGGTGTCAGGGCGGCCGTCAACGACTGAACGATCAGGAATCGGACAAGTTACTCATAAGGTATCTATCGTCACGGACGGTCAGCGCGATCCACCACCGCACCACCCTGCCCGGACCGCGCCCCGACCCCCGCCGTCCGGCCGGTCCGCCAGTTACCGGACATCGACCGACACCACCGCCCGGGGGACACCACGACCGGCGGGCGTCACGGGTCGCGCCGGACGACGATCCGTGGACCGACCGTCCGTACCCTGTGGACGGATGTCGAGTGGAGCCGGTCGTGGCGCTGGCCTGCGGCGTGATCCCGTCGCGCTGCAGGAGTAAGAAACTTTCGATTATAGTGGCGGCGGTCACGTCACTGTGGTGATGGGGAAAGGTGGCAATGGAACGGCCGGAGTGGGCACCAGCAGATGTCGACCTCAGTCGGCCGAGTGTGGCGCGAGCCTACGACTACTGGCTCGGCGGCTCGCACAACTTCGAGGTCGACCGGGAGTTCGCCCGCCAGGCCCTGGCGGCGGTGCCGGACCTCCGCCTGGTCGCGCGGGCCAACCGCGAGTTCCTGCACCGCGCGGTGCGGTTCATGCTCGACGAGGGGATCCGGCAGTTCCTCGACATCGGGTCCGGCATCCCGACGGTGGGCAACGTGCACGAGATCGCCCAGCAGGTGGACCCGGACACCCGGGTGGTCTACGTGGACATCGACCCGGTGGCGGTGACGCACAGCAGGCACATCCTCGCCGGGCAGCCGAACGCGATCGCCCTGCTGGAGGACCTGCGCCACCCGGAGGCCATCCTGGGCCACCCGGAGGTCCGCCGGCTGCTGGACCTCGACCGGCCGGTCGGCCTGCTGCTCGTCTCGGTCGTGCACGCGATCCCCGACCAGGACGACCCGTACGGGGTGATCAGGCGACTGTGGACGGCGCTGGCCCCCGGGAGCTGCGTGGCGATCAGCCACGTCACCGCCGACAGCCGGCCGGACGAGATGGGTGAGGGCACCCGGCTCAGCGGCCGGACGAACACCCCGGTCACCGCCCGCACCCGCGCGCAGGTGGAGGACTTCTTCGCCGACCTCGACCTGGTGGAACCGGGTGTGGTGTGGTCACCGCTGTGGCGTCCCGAGTCACCGGCCGAGGTCGGCGAGCACCCGGAGCGGATGAGCTTCTACGTCGGGGTCGGGCGTCGCAGGTGAGCGATCGGCCCGACGCCGGCGGGCTCGACGACCGGCACCGGCCGGGCGTCGAGCAGTTCGTCACGGCGTGGGCTGTGGCCCTGCACCGGGCGCACTACGTGCCGATCAGCGCCGAGCATCGGCACCGCATCGTGACCGGGCTGGCGGACCGCCTGGTCACGGCGGTCCTCGCCGAATCCGCCGAGCCGGGCCACGGCCACCGGATCGGCGCCGACCTGGTGGCGGCCGGCTTCGGGTCGCCGGAGGCGCTCGGCGGCACGATTGCGGTCATCGGCTCACGGTTCCTCGACGAGCTGGCCGTCGGGGCCGACCCGGTCCACGCCGCCCGGCTGAACAGCCTGCTGGCCGACCTCGCGGCGGGCTTCTCGGCGGCCGCGCACGACCGCACCCTCCGGGCCCAGGAAACGGTCCGGCTGGCCGCGCTGACCGCCCGCACCAAGGCCGAGGAGGCGCTGCGGGTCAGCGAGGCCAGGTTCCGTCGCTTCGCCACCCACGACACGTTGACCGGGCTGCCCAACCTGACCCTCTTCACCGAGCAGTTGGGACGCCTGTCCGCCGCCGAGGTGCCGGTCGACCGGGTGGGGGTCTGCTGCCTCGACGTCGACGACTTCGCGGCGGTCAACGACGTGCTCGGCCATCAGGTCGGCGACCTGCTGCTCCGCGAGATCGCCGACCGGCTCGGCGCGCTCACCGACCGACGGATCGACCTGGTGGCACGGCTGGACAGCGACCGGTTCGCGATCCTGGTCCGCGACACCACCTGCACCGAGGACACCATCAAGATCGCCGATCAGGCGCTCGCCGCGGTCGCCGCCCCGTACCGCGTCAACGGCACCGAGGTACCCCTGACGGCGAGCGCGGGAGTGGCCGAGGCCACCGTCGCCGACGGCGGCGCCGCGGCCCTGATGCGCGCCAGCGAGATCGCGCTGCACTGGGCCAAGGCGGACGGGAAGGCCACCCTGCGCCAGTTCGACCCCGACCGCAGCAACGCCGACGCCGCGCGTTACCGGCTGTCGGCGGCCATGCCGGCGGCGCTGCGGCGGGGCGAGTTCGTCGCCGCCTACCAACCCATCGCCGACCTGAGCACCGGCCGGCTGGCCGGGGTGGAGGCCCTGGCCCGCTGGCAGCATCCCCGGCTCGGCCTGCTCAGCGCGGCCCGCTTCATCGAGCTGGCCGAACGGACCGGTCTGGTGGTGCCGCTCGGCAGTCAACTGCTGGAGCAGGCCTGTCGGCAGGCCAGCCGGTGGCAGCGGGTCCAACCCGGCCTGTACGTGAGCGTGAACGTGTCGGTCCGCCAACTCCACCAGAACGGCCTGGCCGGCGCGGTGGCGCAGATCCTCGACCGGACGGGACTGCCACCGCACCTGCTCCAGCTGGAGGTCACCGAGCAGGCCGTGATCGACCTGAGCGGCGTGGTGACCGAGACCCTGGCGGCGCTGATGACGATCGGCGTCCGGATCGTCATCGACGACTTCGGCATCGGCTACGCGAACCTGGCCAACCTCCGTTCACTCCCCCTGCACGGCCTCAAACTCGACGCCAGCCTGACCCGCTCGTCCACGCAGCCGACCCGGTGGCCGGGTGCCCGCCGTCCCGGCACGGACGACGAGTTCCTCAGCACCGTCGTGTCGCTCGGGCACAAGCTCGGCCTGGTGGTGACCGCCGAGGGGATCGAGACCGCCCAACAGGCCCGCCAGTTGGCGTCGACCGGTTGCGACAACGGGCAGGGTTGGCACTTCGGGCGTCCGGTGCCGCCGCACGAGATCACCGCCGGCATCGTCGCGCGACAGCACCGCGAGACGACACCCCGCGACACCGGACTGCCGGTGGTTCCGCTCCGGCGGCCCTGACGCCGCCGTCAGCCGACGCCGAGACACCTGACGCCACTGTCAGCCGGCGCCGAGACAGACGAACGCCGCGGCGGTGGCCCGGCTGGTGCCGTCACCGGGGGCGACGAAGGCCTGCTGGGCGTCGGCGAGCGCCTGGGCCGGGCGGCTACCGGCCCGCATCCGTCGGTGCAGGTCCAGCATGAGCGCGGTGGTGGGCTCGGCCGGCACCGGCAGCACGGTGGCGATCAGGCACCGTGCGCCCAGGGCGAGCAGCACGGCGGTGAAGCCCATCACCTCGTCGCCGGGCCGGACCCCGGTCAGCCCCGAGTCGCACGCGGAGAGCACCACGCAGCCGGGCGGCCGGGAGACCCGTTCCCACTCGTACGCGAACAGCGGCCCGTCGGCCAGCTCCAGCGTGGAGAACTGTGGATTGTCGGCACGGAAGGTGCCGTGGGCGGCGATGTGGACCAGGCCGGCCCCGTCCAGCGCGGCGGTCAACGCGTCGGCCGTGGCGTCCGCGCCGGCGAGGAGGGTGGCCCCGGGCAGGACCTGCGCGAGCCGGCGTACCTCGGCCCGGCCGGCCGGCAGCCGCGGACCGCAGGCCAGCACCGAGGGACCGGCCGACGGTTGCCGGCCGTCCGCCCGGAGCCAGGCGGTGGCCGACGGGGCGACCGTCACGGGGCGTCCGGCGCAGGTCGGCAACCCCGACCACGGTACGGCGTGCAGGGCGCCCACCGGAACGATCACCAGGGGGCGGTCGCCGAGGTGCCGCCGCAACGGATCGAAGAGCTGCCGGTCCAGGGCGGCCGCGGCATGGTCGGCCCCGGCCCGCGCGGTGCTCGTGTCGCCGGTGGTGACCAGCCGGCGCAGGGCGAACCGCTGCCGGCGGGCCAGGTGCACCGCCTCGGTGAGCGGGCCGAGGTCGTGCAGGCTGGCCCGGCCGTCACGGACCAGCACCGCCCGGAGCCGGTCGCCGTGGGCGACCAGCTCGACCAGCACGCGGGAGCCGAGCCGTCCGGCTAGCACACCCACACCGGGCGGGGTCACCACGCCGACCCCGCCGGGCACCCGACGGGCCAGGTCCTGGATACGCCGTTCCAGCCGGGCCTGCCGGCTGCGCAGGGCGTGCGCCGGCCGACCGGCCAGCACCGCGTCCTCCAGCAGGCTGCTGACCAGTCGGAGTTCGGTGAGCGCCGCGAGCAGGTCGGGATCGTCCGGGGGCAGCGCCGGCCGCATCCGAAGGGTGTTCGCCCGCCAGCGTTCGGCCCAGGCCAGGGTCCGGGCCGGGGAGCCGGCGCGGATCGCGATGTCGAGGCCCTCGGCGGCCAGCTCCTGCCCGTACGCCCCGCTGTGCGCCCGCAGCTCCGTGGCGCCGAGCGACGTGCGGTGCCGGTCGAGCACGGCCAGCCCCCGGCGCAGCGCGCGCGCCGCGCCGGGATCGTCCCCGGTGAGCCGACGCGACCGGGCCAGGGCGTACCAACCCTGGGCGCGGCGCGGGGCGGTGCCCCGGCGGCGGGCCTGGGCGGCCCGGTCCAGCAGGGCCACGGCCCGGTCGACGCGACCCGTGGCGGCGGCCAGCAGACCGGCCTCGATCCGGGTGGTCAGCGCCGGACCGGGCCAGCCGGTGGCATCGAGCTGGCCGGCTGTGCGCACCATCGCGGTGAGCAGGCTCGCCGTCCGGGTGCCCCGGCGGAACTCCGCGCGCAGTTCGACGTGCTGCGCGAAGGCGGCCCAGGTGCGGCGGCCCTGCCGCCGGAAACGGACCCGGGCCTGGGCGGCGGCCGCGGACGCCGTGTCCAGGTCGCTGGCGAGCAGCGCGGCCCGGGCCCGGGCGAGCAGCGCCTCGGCGAGGTCCGAGGCCATTCCCCTGCGGTGCAGTTCCCGGACCGCGACGGCGGCCACCTCGACCGCCTCGTCGAGCAGCGGCACCGACAGCAGCAGCTCGAACCGGTCCAGCAGCAGCGCGGGACGGGGTACGGCGAGCCGCCGGTACTCCTCGTCGACGTCGGCGAAGCACCGCAGGGCCACCGCGATGTCGCCGCGCTGCCCGGCGGCGATGCCGCTGTTCCAACGGGCGTCCGCCGCCGCGAGGTCGAGCCCGAGCCGGTGGAAGACCGCCGCCGCCCGGGACAGGTCGTCGTCGGTGCCACCGGAGGAGCCCCGGTGCGCGTTGAGCAGTCCGCGGTTGTTGCGGGCACGTGCCTCCAGCAGCGGGTCGCCTTCGCGCTGGGCGATGTCGATGGCGATGCCGTAGTCGCGCACCGCCTCGGCGTAGCGTCCGCGGTAGTGCAGCACCACCCCCCGCTGCATCCGGGCGCGACCGGCGTCGGCACCGGTGAGCTGGGGCAGCGCGGCGGTCACGGCCCGCAGTGCGGCAGCGGTACGGCCGGCGTTGGCCAGCACGTACCCGAGGCTCATCCGGGCCAGCGCCCGGGTCCGGGGGGTGCCGGCGGCCCGGACCGCCCGGCGCAGGTGGCGCAGCGCGCCGGGCAGGTCGTTGAGTTCACGCAGGGCCAGGCCGATGGCCCGCTCGGCCGTGGAACGCTCGTCGTCGCCGGCGGTCTGGCTGGCCAGCACCTGTTGGGCGATGGTGATCGCCTCGGGTGGGTATCGCTGGACGGCGTCGAGCGCCGCCTGGGCCGCCGCGGCACCGGATCCGGTGCTGTCGGGCATGCCCTAGAGAGTCCACCACGGACAGCCGCGCGTCAACGTCGAGAATCCATCACGGGAATGTTGTCAATGGGTGTTCTGCGGGATTGCGCCAATTGACAACCGGCGATGGTACGGAATAATTGGCGGTCGGGGAATTCGCCGCGCCCGCCATCGGTGGGCACGCTTCTCTCTAGAGCATGGAGGATCCGTGCCGCCGTCCGACCACCCTACCGTGCCGGAGCCGGGCGGCCGGCTGTCCCGGCGGCGGGTCCTGGCGCTGTCGGCGCTGGCGGCGGCGGCCCCGTTCGGCGTCGTGCCGCGCCCGGCCCCGGCCCTCGGTGGCGATTCCGACGCCAGCGCCTACCAGCAGGCGTTCGAGGCGGCGCTGGCGGCCGACCAGAACGTCCGCCGGTACACCCCACCAGGGCGGGAGATCCTCTACCGGCCCCGCCAACTGCTCGCCGCCGACGCTGACGTCAAGCGGGTCACCACCTGGTTGCGCAACCAGAACCACCCGGTGACCGTCAGCGCCGGCTTCGCCGGTGTCACCCGGTTGTTGTTCGACCGGGAGACCGACATCCCCGGCCTGGTGACGAAACTGCGTGACCCGCGCCAGTGGCCCGGCCAACCGGTGCCGGCGGTCCAGCCGCACCACGTGCTGATCGGCCTGGGCAACATCATGGGAAACCCGGGCACGCCACCCCGCGCCGCCGCGGCGCTGCCGCCCCCCGACCCGACCCGGCTCGACCAGGGCGCGGGCGTCACCGTGGGAATCTGCGACACCGGCATCTGGCGGCAGGCCGGCGCCTGGCACCCCCAGTGGCTGGGCGGCGCATACCTGCCGCAGGCCGACGACGAGGACCCGCTCTACCTGCACACCGACGTGCTCGCCCCGCAGGGCGGGCACGGCACCTTCGTCGCCGGGCTGGTCCGCCAGGCCGCACCGGGGGTACGCGTCGACCCGGAGCAGGCGCTCAATCCGACCGGGGTGGGGGACGAGTCGACCGTGGTGGCCGCGCTGGGCCGGCTCGCGCCGCAGGTCTCCGTGTTCAACCTCTCGCTGGGTGGGTACACCCTGGACGACCAGCCCTCACTGCCGCTGGCCAACGCACTGGCCGCGCTACCGGCGACGAGCGCCGTGGTCGCGGCGGCGGGCAATGCGGGCACCAGCCGTCCGGTCTGGCCCGCCGCGCTGGACCGGGTGGTGGCGGTCGCGGCGGTCAGCCAGACGACCGGTGGGTTGGTGCCGGCGGTCGACAGCTGCTTCGGCCCCTGGGTGGACGCCTGTGCCATCGGTGAGCGCCACAGCACGTACGTTGAAGGTCAGCTGGCCCTGCCCGGCCGCCCCGTGCGGCAGTTCCACGGGTTCGCCGTCTGGGCCGGCACGTCGTTCGCCACCGGGCACGTCTCCGGGCGGCTGGCCGCCCTGATGACCGCCGGGGGGCTCAGTGCCGCCGAGGCCCGCACCGCCCTGCTCGCGGCTCCCCGCTGGCATCCCGACTACGGGGTGCTCGTCGGATGAGCCGCGTCAGCGGTCGGGCGGTGGCCCGGTGACCGACGCCAGCGTGACGAGCCTGATCGCCGCCGCCGCCGGTGGCGACGAGGCGGCCTGGGCCGAGCTGGTGCGCCGGTACACCCCGCTCGTGTACTCGGTCATCCGCGCCTACGACCTCGGTCGGGCTGACGCGGCCGACGTCAACCAGACCGTCTGGCTCCGGCTGGTCGAGCAGCTCGGCCGGGTCCGGGAACCCGAGGCGCTGCCGGGCTGGCTGGTCACCACGACCCGGCGCGAGTGCTACCGGGTGTCCCGGCTGAGCCGTCGGTCCCAGCCCGTCGACCCGTACGACGATTCGCTGGAGTCCTACCACGGCTTCTCCCGGGAGCTGGCCACGATCGCTCCCGCCCCGGACGACGAGTTGCTGCGCGCGGAACGGCGGCAGGTGTTGCGGGCGGGCTTCGTGCAGCTGCCGCCCCGCTGCCAGGCGCTGCTGGCGCTGCTGACGGCCGATCCGCCGGTGAGCTACCGGGAGGTCGCCGCCCGGTTGGGCATCCCGCTCGGCAGCATCGGCCCCACGCAGGCCCGTTGCCTGCGTAGGCTGCGGGAATGCCCGGCGATCGTCGAGTTCCTCGGAGCGTCAGTCATCGGTACGAACGGGGGTGAGCCGGATGGAGCCGTGGCCGCCGGTCGATGACGAGGCACTGACGACGGAGCTGGGCGCTGCGCTGTGGGACACCGGTCCGGTCTCGGAGGCGTACCTGAGCGCGGCGTTGGCGGCGTTCACCTGGCGTACGGTGGATTCCGAGCTGGCCGTCGCCGAGCTGACGTTCGACTCCGCGGTGGACGCCGAACTGGTCGGCATGACCCGGTCCGCCGCGTCGACCCGGACGCTCTCCTTCCGCAGCGGGTCGGTGGAGGTGGAGATCGAGGTGAGCGACGCCGGGATCGTCGGGCAGCTCTCCCCCTCCAGCGGTGGACGGGTGAGCGCCCGGACCGCCGCCGGCACCTACGACGAGGCGCCGGTGGACGCGGTGGGTTTCTTTTCGCTGGGCGTGCCGCCGCCGGGTCCGGTCCAGTTGTGCGCCCGCACCGTCGGGTACGCGGTCTCCACCGCCTGGGTCTGTCTGCGCTGACCGTCGCTGCCGGGTCGGTCGCGTGGCCGGTCCGCCCCGGCCCTGAGGACGCGGGTGGGGCGCGGACCGGTCGGCCCACGCCCCACCCGGGTACTGACGATCGCGCTAGCCCCGCTGCTCGGACTCCAGCAGGTACTGCACCCCACCGAGGTCGGCCCGTTCCGTCCCGTCGGCGTCCGGCCCGAACTGGGTCACGTTGAGCGCGGCACCCCTGGCGAGGTCGGTGTCGGCCGAGAAGGCCAGGGAGAACTCGAGGCGCTCACCAGGCTTCAACGCCAGCCCGCTGATGCTGGCCCGTGCCGGCTCCACGATCTCCAGCTCGGTCTTGCCGACCTGACGGATCCCCGTGCCGACCTTGCCGGTGGCCTGCCAGCGCTCGAACAGGGTCGGGCCGAGGTCGACGAAGACCCGGGCCCCCTGCACCTGCGCCGCCGCCTGGGTGAAGACCAGGTCGTTCTTGGTCTCCACGGCGGTCACGTTGCCGATGGCGAACGGCCGGACCACCCGTGGCCCGCCCGAGACGACCCGGACCGAGTCGACGTTGCGCCAGGCGATGTTGTTGTTGTACTGCGTGTTGACGCTGGTGCTCGGACCCTCGAAGGTCATCGGGTCGGTGGGCGACACCCAGCGTGCCAGCAGGCAGAAGTGGCCCGGTCCGGGCACCCCGGTCCACGGGATGGTCACCGTGGTCACGCCCGGGTAGACGGGCACGCTGACCGCGCCGATCTGGGTCCAGTGCGTCGGCCAGGTGGCACCGCCGCCCGGGGTCGTCCGGTAGACCCGCAGGACCCCGTTGTCGATGCCCGAGCCGTACGGGCCGTTGTTGCGCACCTTCAGGAAGAGGTAGTTGGTGACCCCGACCCTCGGGTTCTGGCTGACCGAGCACTCCACCGCCGTCGGGCAGACCTTGATGTCGGGGCTGGCCCACAGCGGACTGTACGAGTGCGGCTGGATGCCGGTGTCGGCGGCGACGTCCTTGAGGTAGACGTCGGTACGGGCCGCCGCGGCGGCCCTCTCCTGCGGTGCCTGCCGGGGTGCCGCACCGGCCGCGGTGACCGCCAGCAGGCCGGCCAGCGCCGCGCCCGTGAGGACGGCCAGCGTGGAGCGGCGGATCCGTGTTCCTCTTGTGCCCATGACAGGTGCTCTCCCATCGACGGGGGACGCCGAGTCCGGCGGGTTTCCATACCGTGTCGGCGCGATGACGTAGAGCAAGAGCCGGGGCTGCTCCGGGAAATACCGCAGCCGGGGCTGCCCGCAGATGACGCCAGGACCGGCAAAAGAGACACACTTCGATGACTTGGGCCGGGTCCACCGCGACCGGCACCTTTCACGGCCCCGTCCGGGTGCGACTGGAGATCCACCACACGTCACCTCCCGTCCGGACCGACGGATGGGAGTGCGTCGTGGAGGCCAGCCAGCACACGGTCAGTGGCATGGTGTCGGTGGAATCCCCCCTGGCCCACCGGGATGCGGACCCGACCCGCCGAGATCCGGATCCGGCCCGCGGGGGAGATCCCCCTGCCGACCGAGGAGTGAGACACGTTGGCGTGTATCAATGTTTTAACGCATCGTTGAGCCATGGTTGGCGTCCCCTCGTCCCCGCCGTTCCGTCGCGTGCTGCCCGGCCTGGTGGCCGCCGTCGTCTCGTCGATCGCGGTGCTCGGTGTCGGGCCGACCGCCGTTCCGGCCGCCGGTGCGGGCACCACGGCACCCGGTCGGGTGGCGGAGGTCGGGCACCCCGTGCCCGCAGCCGTCGCGGCACCCGTCCCGGGTCAGACCGGGGCCACGCCACCGGCCCCGACCGCACCGCCCACCACGCCGAACACCTCGCCCTTCCCGCCGGGGGCACCCACGAACGTCACCGCCAGTCAGGTGCGGACGGGATCGGTCACCCTCACCTGGACCGCCGCGACGCCCGGCTGCTGCGCCATCGTCGGCTACGACATCACGTACTACATGGCCTTCGACGACGTCGTCATGTCGGCCAGCGTCGGGAACGTCACCACCACCACGATCAGCAACTACATCGCCGCGGGCCGGCAGTACTCGTTCCGGGTCTCCGCCCGGGACAGCGTCGGCCACCGTTCCACCTCGTCGGACGCGCTGACCGTGGTCACCCCGGTGACCGACACCGGGCCGGACACCACCCCACCGTCCGCCCCGCAGAACCTCACCATCGGCGACGTGACCGACTCGACCGCGACGCTCACCTGGTCGCCGTCGACCGACGACGTCGGCGTACGCGGCTACAACGTCTACCGCTTCGACGGCTGGTTCACCTCGGTCGTGGTCGCCACCGTGCCGGTGACCACGTACACCGTCACGCTCCCGACGTCAACGCCGCTGCGCAACCTGTTCTACGTGCGGGCCCGGGACGCGGCGGGCAACGTGTCGATCGCCTCCAACACCGTCACCGCGCCGACGACGCCCACGACACCCACCCCGCCCACCCCGCCGCCGTCCACCTGCCGGGTGACCTACCAGAACCAGTCCGAGTGGCAGGGCGGGTTCGTCGCCGTCGTCACGGTCCAGAACGTCGCGGCCACGCCGGTCGACGGCTGGACGCTCACCTTCGGCTTCGGGGGCGACCAGCAGGTCACCTCCGCCTGGAACGCCACGGTCGACCAGAGCGGTGCCACGGTGACGGCCGGCAACCTCGACTGGAACCGCGTCCTCGCGGCGAACGGCTCAGCGAGCTTCGGCATGCAGGGGAGATGGACCGCCAGCAACGCGCCACCGACCGGTTTCGTGCTCAACGGCCGACCCTGCACCGTCGGCTGAGAGCGCACCGCCGGGCGGAACCGACGAGCCCCGGGTCACGTCCGGACCGGCAGCCGGGTACGCGGGTCGCCCTGCTGCACCGCCTCGACGACGGCGAAGACGACGCCGAGCACGGTCAGCAGCAACAGGGAGACCACGGACGGCAGCGGCACGGTCAGCGGCGCGAGCACGGCGACCACCCCCGCGCCGATGAGCCGGTGCCGGCTGACGGTCCGGAAGACCCGCAGCCAGAACAACTGGTTGCCGACCAGGTACAACGCCACGCCGAGGAACAGCGTGTAGTGGCCCAGCAGGGCGCTGTGCCGGTCCTGGGAGGCAGCCAGGGTCTGATGGAGGCCGTAGGCGACCAGCACGATCCCGGCCACCATCGGCAGGTGCAGGTAGGTGTAGGCGTCCCGGGCGACGCCTACCCGGTGGTCTCCCATGGCGGCCGCGAGCGCGATCCTGGCCGCGTCGATGCCGGTGAAGTAGCTCCACCACAGGGTGCCGAGGGCCACCACGGTCGCGACGACGACGACCAGCGTGGGAGCGGAGATCGGCTCGTCGTCGATGGAGACGCCGATGGAGAGGACCGCCTCGCCGAAGGCGATCAGGATGACCAGGGCGTGCCGGTCGGCCCAGTGCCGGACCACACGGATCTGCCACAGCCGCTCACCGGCCCGGTAACCGCCGACGTACTGCACGACCAGTGCGACGGCCCAGAGCAGCGTCATGGCCGGATGGCGGCTCACCCGTTCGGGGCCGGCCACCTCGATGACGGCGATCGCCGCCAGGATCACCAGGGTGACCACGGTGGCGGCGGTGGCGGCGAAGCGGTCGCGGCCGCCCCGCAGTTGGGGATTCTCGTGGACGATCTGCCTGAAGATCAGACCCTGCATCAGCAGGATGAAGAAGTAGAACCCGATGACCAGCAGTGGTCCGGGCAGGCTGCCCGGGAGCGGGACGAACGCCTGAGGGATCGCCAGCCCGATCAGCAGCACCGCCGTCATGATCCCCGCGGTGCTCAGCCGCAGCACCGTACTGTCGCGCCGGACCGCGTTGGCCAGCCAGGTGTACGACGTCCAGGCCCACCAGAGCAGCGCCAGCAGGATCATGCCCTGGGCCAGCCCGAGCAGCGTCGGAAAGCGGTTCATCACCGCGGTGACCTCGATGAAGGCGTACACGAACACGAGGTCGACGAAGAGTTCCCGGGGGTCGACCGACCCGACGTGGAGGTGGTCCGACTCGACCGCCTCGTGGAGTTGGCGGTGTCGCCGCCGGAAGGCGGTGTTGTCCAGCGCCACCATCGCGCAGGCGGCGACGACCAGCACCACCAGTGCCTGCGCCTCGGAGATGTGGGCGACCACCGGGAGCAGGACCAGCAGCATCGCCACCCCGACCAGTGGACCCCGGCCTAGCAGCCGGACCGCCCGCCACTCCACCGCGACGAGCGCTCCGAGGTAGAGCAGCACGCCGCCGTACAGGATGGTGGTGCCGGCCGAGGGCCACGGGTGCCCGCTCTGCGATGATTCGTGCGTGTTGAGGTGCTTGAGCCCCAGCGCGAAGAAGATCAACCCACCGATCATGGGCAGGTGCAGCCCGCTGTAGACGTCGCGCCCGACCCGGGCCCGGTCCTTCCCGGCGCTGGCGTTCAACGCACGCTCGATGATCACCTTGGCCAGGTCGAAGTAGCTCCACCACAGCGCGAAGACCACGATGATGCCCAGCACGGCCCCGACGGCCAGTTGGAGGGTCACCGGGCGGTCCACCCCGAGCCCTTCGCTGGCACCGATCGAGATGATCGTCTCGCCGAGCGCGATGAGCACGACCAGGGCGTGCCGTTCGGCCAGATGCCACGGCGAGACGACCCGCCAGCCGCCCCTGCTGGCCACCACGAGGATGAGAGAGTCGATCAAAAGGGCGCCCGCGAACAGCGCCACCTGCACCAGGGCGGCGTCGACCGTCGCCGGGAGCAGGGGCGGCACCACGGCGGAGGCGAGCAGCACCAGCCCGCCGGCGATGAAGATCAACCACGCGACGACCACCGACCGCCGACCACCCTCGCCCCGGTGACTGACGAACGTGAGGACGACCATGGCGGTCGCCCGGATCAGCAGATACCCACAGATCAGCACCAGTGGGCCGGGCAGACCGCCCGGCCGGTCGGTGAACGCCTCGGGAATCGCGACCCCGATCACCAGCAGGGCAGCGGCGATGCCGAGCATGACCGGGGGCATGATCCCCCGGTCGAGGTGCACCACGTTGCCGAGCCAGACACACGGCGTCCAGCAGTGCCAGAGCAGGAGGATCACGAGCACGCCCTGGAGCAGCCCGAGCGGGCTGAAATGCTCGCCCATCAGCGTGGTGACGGCCAGGAACGCGAACACGAAGAGCAGGTCGACGAAAAGCTCGACCCAGCTCACATCGCCGATGGCCCCGGGGTCACGGGCCACCAGACGCCGCCCCCCGGCGGTCGGGTGGGGCGCGGGATCGTCCCTCCGCACCCGCTAAGCCTCGCAAACCGGACACGGCTTGTCCCGCCAACCTCGATTAGCGCCGCGGAACACGCCGGCCGGGCGTCGACACCGCCCCGAGCTGCTCCCGGTGGTGCCGGGGCCACCCCGGAGGTCCCCGCGGGGGCACGGCACCGGATGGGGCGGCGTGTCGCACGGCACCGGCTGGCTGGCGGGGGCGGCCGGGCATTCACGGACGCCCCCATAAAACTCCCGTGCCGGTGCCTCCCGGTGGTCCGGGAGGCACCGGCACGGCCCGAGTCGTCGGGTCGGGTTCCGGGCGGACCAGCGGGACGACCCGCCCGGCCCGGGCCTGCCGTCAGGCGACGGGCGTGAGGGTGAACCGCTGGTTGGTCTGCCCGTGGCAGTCGTAGAGCTGGACCTGCGCGCCGTTGGCCGTGCTCCAGACGTCCAGGCACCGCCCGGACTGCACGCTGCTGATGGTGCCGTTGGCGTTGACGTTCCACTGCTGGTTCGACTGACTGTGGCAGCCGTAGATCTGGACCGCCGCGCCGTTGCCGGAGCCCGCCGCGTCCAGACACATGTCGCCGTACACCCGTAGCTGCTTGGTCGAGGTGTACGTCCACTGCTGGTTGGCCTGCCGGTTGCAGTCCCAGAGCTGGACCCGGGTGCCGTTGGCGCGGGAGGCGTTGGGCACGTCCAGGCACCGACCGGACTGCGCACCGACGACCAGGCTGGCGGTGCCGGGCGGGCCGGTGGTCGGCGGCGTGGTCGGGGTGCCGGTGGGGGTCGGCGGCGGGGTGTCCGACGGGGTCGGCGGCGGGGTGGTCGGCGTGGTCGGCAGCAGCGGGCACGTGCTGCGGTAGCTGACCACGCCGCTGTTGTCCGCCAGCGGGCAGAGGAACTGGCTGTACCGGGCGTCGTTGTCGACGAACATCTTGAGGAACGGCAGCATGGTCCGGATCAGCACCGGGTTCGACCGGCCGACCATGAATCCGTGGTCGGCGCCCGCGACCTCCAGGTAGGCGCTCTCGGTGGAGGCCGGGAGGCTGTTGTACAGGCCGGTGGCGTAGGACGGGGTGACCACCGTGTCCGCCTGCCCGGCGAAGACCATCGTGGGCACCCGGTCGTTGGCCAGGTTCGACGACGGCGAGTACGGCGCGATGCCGACCACGGCCTTCAACGACGAGCGCCGGATGGCGGCGCTCAGCGCCCCACCGCCGCCCATGGAGTGACCGGCGACCGACAGCCGGTTGGGGTCGACCCGGTCACGTACCGGGCTCTGCTGGGTCAGGTAGTCCAGCGCGGCGAGCAACTGGGTGCCCCGGGCGGTGTCGAAGTCGTTGCGGCTGTTGGTCTCGATGCCGATCACGACGAAGCCGTGAGAGGCCAGCCACGGACCCATCCAGGCCAGCTCGACGGAGAACAGCGCGGTGTACCCCGGCGAGATCGCGATGGCGCCGAAGGTGCCCTGGCTGGTGTCGGTCGGGTAGTAGATCCGGCCGCCGTTGAAGCCGTACCCGGTCGGGACGGCGACCGAGGTGTTGGCGAAGGGGCCGTTCACGGCTGCGACGCTGCTCCGGGTGGGGTCCGGCCCCCGCTGGTACGGGTTGTCGGCAGCCGACGCCGATCCGGTCGCCACCGTCATGGTGAGCAGGCCGACGGCGGCGGCGATCCCGGCCGCGGCCAGCTTGACCAGCCGTCCCCGCAGGCCGGGGAACACCCGGCCGGCGTGGGTGCGCCCCGGGGGCGGAGGGTGGTATGCCTGTCCTCGCACTGTCGGTACCTCCTGGTGGTGGGTGGTGGGTGGGTCCGGACGCTCCGGCCCGGTGTCGGGTCCGCCCGCGGGTGTCGTCCGGTCGGGGCCGGGTCGGCGGGACCGGCCGGGATAGGCGGGGCATCGGTCGTCGCCGGAGTTCAGGGCGCGGCCCGGCCGGCGAGCGGGTCGCTCCCGGGCCTGGCCGGCGGCGTCCACGCGTGCTCCGGGCCGGTGGCCGGGCACGGACCCGTGCGGGTCGTCCCGACGGGCATGAGACGCCTCCAGGGTCGACAAGATCGTGTTAACGTTCACACTCATCGATGTATTACTACACTGACAGACCGGCCCGGGGTTTTCAACCGGTAGTTTCGGGCAGTCGGCCCGATAGTTTCGACCAGCCGCCCGCCGTCGACCGGCCGGAAGCGCCGGGACCACCACGGTGAAACCCAACCAGTGTGGTTCACATCGATATGTCCCTCGCCATTCGGGACAATGCCGCGACAACCGCCGGCAGGACGACGGAATCGGCCCGGAGCAACAGATTCAGGCACCCGTCCGGAAGCCCCCCGAGCAGCGATCCGACCTACTGTCCGGGCCGTCCCGGGAAATGTTCCGACACCGGCCCGGAACCGTCCCGGGCGGTTCTCCGGGGTCGCCGGGGTGTCCGGGCGCATGTATCGTCGCCGATATGACGAACGACACGCGCGAGAACGCGCTCCCGCAGGACATCCAGGAGGATCTGGCGGAGCTGGACTTCGCCCCGATCAGCAACGAGGAGGCCATCAAGGTGGCGGACCGGACGTACCTGTTCGGCGTCCACGTCGACGCGGTCCGGGGCTGACGACCACGCACCCGATCACGGGGGATCCGGCGGGTGTCCCACTCGCCGGAGTCTCCACGTCCACGACGGGAGACGCAGGCTGATCACCGATTCCGGCAGTGGTCTGGCCTATTCGTGCGATCCGGTCACGGGGCGACCCGGGCTCTCGGGTCGGTTCCAGTTCGGCGTGACGGGCGCCCACCTGCTCCGGCACGGGGGCAGGGACCTCGCCGCGACCGCCGCCGGACAGCCGTGGGGCGCGGAGCTCGCCGCGGTGGTGGAGTCCTCCCGGCGCGATGCCGGCCAACCGGTACGCGTCGAGTTCACCGTCCGGGCGCACCGGCTCAGGGTCGTCGCCGTGACCCCGCTCGTACTCCGTGGCGCCGCGCTGCTGTCCCACGTCACGGCGCTGCTCGACGACGGGACGCTCACCGGACGGGACGCCCTCGGCATGATCGGCGCGGCGGACCTGGCCCGGGTGCTGGCACCCGCCGGCCGGGTCACCGGCCTCCCGGTGCTCTGCCACGGCCGGGGTGTCGCGCCGGGCGTGGCCGGCGGCGTCGCCGTCTTCAGCGCCGACGCCGCGGTGGCCGCCCGCCGGGGCGGTGCCGACCCCGTGCTGATCCTTCCCGTCACCAGGCCGCAGGACCTGCCCGGCCTGCTCGCCGCCGCCGCCGTGGTCACCGAACAGGGCGGCGACACCTCGCACGCGGCCGTGGTCACCCGGGGACTCGGCCGGGTCTGCGTGACCGCGCTACGCGACGCCCGGGTCGACCCGGACGAACCCTGCCTGCTCCCCGACGGCGGGGAGCCGGTCCGGCCCGGTGACCGGGTGACCGTCGACGGCTCCACCGGCACCGTCCACCGGGGTGACCCGCCGACCACGCCGACCGGCCGCACCGACCACACCGGACCGGCGGTCAGCAGAATCCTCGCCGTGGCGGACCGGCACGCCCGCCTCGCCGTCCGGGTCAACGCCGACTCGCCCGCCGACGCGGAAGCCGGCAGGCGGGCGGGCGCCACCGGCATCGGGCTCTGCCGGATCGAGCACATGCTGCTCGGTGCACGGCAGCCGCTCCTGGCGAGGGTGCTGACCGGCACCGGCAGCGCCGAGACGTCCGAGGCCCTCGACCGCCTGCGGGACGTGCTGCGGGACGACTTCGTCGCCATGCTGCGGGCCATGGACGGGCTGCCGGTGGCGATCCGGCTGCTCGACCCGCCCCGGCACGAGTTCCTCCCCGACCTGACCCGGCTCGAGATCGCCGCCGCCGAGGCGCGGGTCGGCGGCGGGACCGGACCCGACCCGGTGACGCTCGCCGCCGCCCGTCGGTTACACGAGACCAACCCGATGCTCGGCGTCCGGGGAATCCGGTTGGGCGTCCTCGATCCACGGCTGCTGGCGGCGCAACTGACCGCGCTGGTCGAGGCGGCCCGGCTGGTCCGGCGGGACGGTGGCGACCCCCGGCCCGAACTGCTGGTGCCGATGGTGACCGTGCCGGCCGAACTGGACCTGGTCCGCGACCGGCTGGCCGAGGCGTACGAGCGGTGCGGCGCAACCGGCACGGAAAGCATGCCGGTCGGGGCGATGATCGAGACACCGCGCGCCGCGCTCGTCGCCGGTGAGCTGGCGCGGCGGGCCGACTTCCTCTCCATCGGCAGCAACGACCTGACCGCGCTCGGCTGGGGGCTGTGCCGGGACGACGCCGAGCGGGAGCTGCTCCCCCGCTACCGGGATCTCGGCCTGGTCGACGAGTCGCCGACGGTCCGCTGGGACGACGACGGGGTCGGCGAGCTCGTCCGGCACGCTGTCACCGCCGCTTGTAGGGTGAGGCCGGACATCGGCGTCGGTATCTGCGGCGAGCACGCGCTCGACCCGGCGGCCGTCCGGCTGCTGGTCGGGCTGGGAGCGCACTACGTGTCGTGCTCCCCCGCCCGCCTGCCCGTGGCCCGGCTGACCGTCGGGCAGGTGACGGTCGCCATGGAGCGAGGGACGGAGGGGCGATGAGCGCACCGGCGGTCGAGGTGACCGGCGTGGGACGGGTCTTCGGCCGGGGCCGGGACCAGGTGACCGCGTTGCGGGACGTCTCCTTCCAGGTCGCCGAGGGGCAGATCCTGGGGCTCCTGGGCAGCAACGGTGCCGGGAAGACGACCCTGACCAAGATCCTGGCCACCCTGCTGGAGCCCAGCACGGGCAGCGCCCGGATCTTCGGCCACGACGTCCGGCGGGAGCTGCGCACGGTACGACGGCTGACCGGGGTGGTGTTCGGCGGCGACCGGGGTTTCTACGGGGCGCTGTCCGGGCGGGAGAACCTGCGCTACTTCGCGATGCTCGCCGGGGTCGGGCGGGGGACCATCCGCGACAAGGTGGACGGTGCCCTGGCCGACGTCGGGCTCGCCGAGGCCGCCCGCCGCCCGGTGGAGACCTACTCGAAGGGCATGCGCCAGCGACTGCACATCGCGCTGGGGCTGGTCGCGGAGCCGCGTCTGCTGCTGCTCGACGAGCCGACGGTCGGCCTGGACCCGGTCGAGGCCGAACGGTTGCGCGGGACCGTCGCGCGGTTGCGCGACACCGGGGTGTCGATCCTGCTGACCAGCCACTACCTGCTCGACATCGAGCGGTTGGCGGACCGGGTGCTGATCCTGTCCCGGGGAACGGTGACGATGGACACCACGGCGGCCGAGTTCGCCCGTTCGGCGGGGTTCGCCGCCACGGTCACGGTCCGGGGGCGCGGGCCGGTGCCGCAGCATCTCGCCACGTCCGGGACGGCGCTCGACGACGTCGAGGAGCAGGGCGGGGTCTGGACCGTACGCCTGCGGGTGCCGGAATGGGGCAGCGGGACCTTCGACCGGCTCGGTGCCGCGCTCACCGGCCTCGACGTGCTGGCGGTGGACGTCGCCCCGGTACGCCTGGAGGACGTCTACGCCACCGTCATGGACCGCCTGTCGGCCGACGGGTCCACCCCGACGGGTGCGCGGTGAACGAGCGCCTGGTCACCGCCGCCTGGGTGGTCTGGACGGCGCTGCGCGCCGAGCAGCAGGGCATGCGTACCCGGCCGATGGTGGTCGTCGTCTCGGTCGTGCAGCCGGTAGCCCTGCTGGCCATCGTGGCCGGTACCCGCCGGCTCACCGCCGACCGGGCGAGTGTGGTCGTCTCCGCCGTGGTGCTGACCGCGATCTGGAGCGCCACGGTGTGGACGGCCGGTGGCGTGCTGCGGCGCGAACGCGGCTACGGCACCCTGGCCCGCAGCGTCACCAGCCAGTTCTCCCCCAGCCTGGTGCTCTTCGGCCGGAGCCTCGGCGCGACGCTCACCAGCACCGCCGGGATCCTCGCCAGCGCGGCCGTGGTGATCGTGCTGCTCCGGCTGCGGGTCGCCGTGCCGCATCCACTGTGGCTGCTGGTCGCGCTGCTCGTCGTCGTCGCCTCCGGCACCGCGCTGGGCATGCTGCTCGCCTGTCTGTTCCTGGTCACCCGGCACGGGTTGGCCTGGTCCGGCGCGTTGATCTATCCGGTCTTCATCCTGGGTGGGCTGCTGATCCCCCCGGACGCGCTGCCGCAGTGGCTGCGCTGGGTGCCGACGCTGCTCAGCCTGCACTGGGTCCACGAGTTCGTGGTCGGCCTCAGCTCCGGCGCGGTGCGCACCGCGCCGCTGACGGTGGCGGTGGCGCTGACCGTGGTCTACCTGGTCGCGGCGGTCGCCTGCCTGCGCGTCGCCGTCGATGCCGGCCGCCGGAGGGGAACCCTTGAGCTCGTCTAGCCTTTCCGACGCCCCGCTGTCGTGGCGACTCGGCGAAGCCGTCCGCTTCGGCTGGCGCGAGTTCCTCGCCATGAACCCGCCGGGTGTGCTCGGCGGCAGCATCCTGCCCCGCGTGGTGTTGCAGACGCTCTTCTTCACCCTGCTCGGCGGCGTCGTCGCGGGCAGCCGGCACCAGGAGTTCGCCTACGTCGGCGGGCTGGTGCTGGCGCTCGCGATGACCAACATCCTGTACGTCTCCCAGGTGCCGGTGGCCGACAAGGACTCCGCCACGTTCTGGCGGCTGCGCACCGGACGACTGCACCCGACGGTCCTCTTCGTCGCCCGGTCGCTGCCGTACCCGCTCGCCGGTTTCGGCGTGACCCTCGTCGCCGCCGTCGTGGTGGCCCCCGTCGCCGGGGTCGGTGAGCTGGCGCTGCGGCTCGCCCCGATGGCGTTCGTCTACCTGCTGGTCTCCTTCACCGCGACCGCGGCGGGCCTGGCCGCCGCCGCCTTCGTCGTGGGTCGGCGGGCCGAGACGCTGGCCAGCAACCTGATGGGCTACCTGGTGATGCTGTGCAGCGGGGCGTTCCTGCCGCCGGGGCGGGTGCCGGTGCTGGACGTCGTCGGAGCGTTCCTGCCGGGTCGGCACGGGCTCGCCGCGATGCACTCCTGGCTGCGCGGCGACCCGTGGCTGTCGCAGGTGGTGGCCGAGGCCGTCGTGGGGGTCGGCTGGCTGGGCGCGACCGCCGTCGTCGTCGCCGTGCAGATCCGCCGGGCGCACCGGCACGGGCACGACGACTTCGCCTGAGCAACGGCAGGCACGATGACTTGGCCTGAGCGGCGGCACAGGCACGACGAACGTCGCCTGAGCAACGGCACAGGCATGACGACTTGGCCTGAGCGGCGGCACCGGGCCGGGTCACCTCAGGCGGGCGTCGCGTCGATCGTCACCCGGAGCAGCCGGACCGGCTCGGACGCCCCGGCGATCGCCGTCACCACGGCCCGCGAGCCGTCGTCGGCCACCGCACCGAACTGCACGAACCCGCCGTCCAGGTGCCGCGCCGCCGCCAGGGTGACGAAGAACCGGGAGCCGGCGCTGTCCCGGCCGTTGTTCGCCATCGCCACCAGGAACGGCCGGTCGAAGACCTGGTCGGCCTGCACCTCGTCGGGGATCCGGTAGCCCGGACCACCCTGGCCGGTGCCGGAGCGGTCACCGGCCTCGATCACGAACCCCGGCACCCGGCGGTGGAACAGGACGCCGTCGTAGAACGGGTCGTCGCGTCGCCCGCCGGTGACCGGATCCCGCCAGCTCCGCGCCCCACGGGCGAGCGCGACGAAGTTGTCGACGGTGTGCGGCACCACCGTCGGCCACAGGTCCAGCCGCACGTCGCCCAGCCCGGTGTGCAGGACGGCGGTCGCGGTGGCGTACCGGCGCGGCACCGCCGGCCACGGCCGACGGAACTGCCAGGTCCGGGCGCGGACGGCCGCGGTGGCGTCCGCGGGCGACGCGGCCAGCCGTTCGGCCTCCTCGGCGGATCCGCAGCCGAGGAAGCCCGGCGGCGGGGCACCGAGGGTGAGCCGGCCGGTACGCGGCCGGGCCGGCGGCGGCAGGTCGACCGCCCGGTCGTCACCCAGCCACTGCGGGGAGTACCCGCGCTCGATCGTGTACCGGTGGCGCTGCCAACGGCGGCGCACCTCGGCGGACGCGTGCCGGGCCAGGGTCGCCAGGTCACCGGCGGCCTGTGCTTCGAGCACCGGCAACAGGTGCTCGGCCTCGAAGTACTTGTCGAAGAGGCAGCCGTTGTTGTGTTGCAGGGTGAAGCACTGGTCGATGAAGACCCGGGCGGGCAGCTCACCGGCGGCGTACCGCCGGAGCATCGCGGCGATCGGCGCCCACGCCTCGCCGCCGTACTCGACACCCGGCCCGGCGAACGCGTCCACCGCGAGGTCCAGGGCGGGGATCTCGCCGAGGTCACGGCGGGTCCGCCACCACGCCACCCGGCTGTCACCACGGTTGACCCGGGCCAGGAAACCGGCGAGGTCCGGGGCGAGCACGTCGGGACGGGCGCACTCGTAGTGGCCGAGTTCGGTGCCGATGATGAGGTCGAGCTGACCGGCGAAGTCGGCGCTGAGTTCGGGAGCCCAACGGGCCAGCCGCTCGGCCGCCGCCGCGTCGCCCTGCGCCGCCAACCACTCCAGCAGGTAGAAGTCGGCTGCCAGGGACGCGCCGTCGATGTTCTCCGTGTACCACCGGGGGGCGTACGCGGCGGCCTCCGCGGCGATAGCGGCCAGCGCCGCCTCCCGGTCCCGGTGGCCGTCCAGGTAGGGCGTCCAGTGGCGGCGGACCAGGTCGTAGAGGCGGGGGAACCGCCACGCCGTGCCGAGCACCTCCACGCACGGGCGGTGTTCCGGGTCCGTGGTCCGGACGAGGTACCCGGCGGTCAGCTCCACCACCGTCTTGGTCAGCAGCAACCGCAACTGCCGCTGGTACGGCCCGGTGCCGGGCAGCAGCGCCCGCAACCGGCCCAGCAGGTGGCCCGGACCGTGCTCGCTGCGCAACAGCGCCCAGCCCAGCTGGGTCAGCGTCGCGTCCGCCAGGGTCGCGCCGACGTACCGCCGGAAGTCCAGGTAAGCGCCGGCCACCCGGGAACCGTCGAGGAGCAGCCCCACCGAGGGCGGGTACGGCGCGAACGGCACCAGGTGGACCGGTAGCTCCAGTGTCTCCCCGGCGACCCCCATGGCCGAGGCCAGTGCCCCGCCCACCGTGGAAAGGCAGAGCCGCTGGTCGAGGTCGACCTCGGCGAGGGCACGGCGTTCGGCGAAGGCGGCGATCGCCGGCGCGAGCCGGGGCCGGGCCGCGTCCATGGCGGCCAGCACCGTCCGGGTCGCCGCGTCGGTGGCCGCCGGCCCGTCCGGTGCGACCAGGGCGGCCGGCGGGATCGGCACGCCGTCCGCCCGCCACCCCCGCAGCCCGTCCCGCAACGCGGCGACCGCCGGCTCGACCGGCCGGGGCAGCAGGCACACCTCCCACGAGCAGCGACCGGCCAGCTCGCGGTGCAGGGCCAGGAAGAGGTCGAGGGTGTCGCTGCGGGCGTAGGTCACCTTCATGCCGTCACCCCGTGGATCAGACCTGCGGCCGCCAGTCCGGCGACGAGCACGGGCACCCGTCCGGGTGCCGACCGACGGGCGACGGCGTGCACCGGGCGCAGCCGTTCCACGTCGTCCCGCACCGTCGACTCGTCGACACCGTCACACAGCGCCCAGACCAGCGCCGCCTCGTGGCTCAACCGGACCCGGCGGCTCTCCGGGGAGGTGAGCACCACCCCGTCGCGGTAGGCGCGCACGGACAGCTCCGGCACTCGCCGCAACGGCCCGTCGCCGCCGCGCCAGCGCGGCTGGTGGACCATCGGCACCCCGTGCCAGCCGAGGGTGGCCGTGGCGGCGAGGCAGGTCTGGGCGAACCCGCGCAGGTCGGACAGGCGCACCGGGTCCGGGCCGGCGGCCGACGGGTCGGCGCGCAGCAGGTGACGGAAGTGGTCGTGGGGGAAGCCGGCCGGCGCCGACCGGTCGAGCTGCCGCCAGACCCACTTCTCACCGGGGAACAGGTCGCCGCAGGCCGCGGCGAGGGCCTTGCCGGCGGTACGCAGCAGCAGCCGGGCCGTCATCACCGCGCTGTCGTCGTCCTCGGGCGTGTCGACCAACCCGGCCAGGTCCTCCTGCCCGTAGTGGGCCAGGTCGAGCCATCGGGTGATCATCAGCTGGCGGAGGGTGGCCCCGTGCCCACCGAGGGTCTCCCGGAGGGCGTCCGCTCCACCGTCCCGCACGACCTCCCCGAGGTGCAGCCGCAGCGCGGTGGTGACGTCCCGCCGGGCGACCACGTCCGCGCCGTCGTCGCTGCGCAGGGTCGCCCCCACCACCCGCCGGACCGCCGTCTCCAGCAGCCGGGTGGACAGCCGGTGCACGTCGATGCGTACCGGGCCGGCGAAGACCTGCTCCCGACCCGCCTCGACGTCCGGCCCGACGAGGTAGACGTCCACGTCGGAGGTCCGGTTGCCCAGCCCCACGGTCATGCTGCCGGTGAGGAAGACGCTCGTCACCCCCGGCCGGGCCGCCAGCCGCGCGGCCACCTCGCGGGCCAGCGCGAGCCGTTCGGACGCCGTCACCACCATCCGGGGTTCTCCGGGATCGCCAGGGAGAGGTAGTGGCCGTCCTCGGACACCATCACACCGGAGCGGCAGCACCGGTCCAGCAGGGCGCCGACCTCGGCGGTGGTGACCCGGTGCCCGGCGGCCACCAGCCCGGTCCGTACCCGGTCGGCCGAGTGCGGCCGGTCCCCGCACAGCTCGTACGCCTCGGCCTGCCAGCCGGACAGGACGGCCCGGCGGGGCTGCTCGCCACGGGTGTCGACCAGCACCAGCCGCCCCGGCAACCGCTGGTAGATCAGGGACGGCCGGTCCCGCGCCCAGCGCCGCCGCCACCGTCGGGTCGCGGCGGACAGCGCCTCGAACGCCTCGTCGCTGCCGGTCCCCTCCGCCTTGTAGTCGAAGAAGTAGGCGATCCGCGAGTGGTCGAGGGAGTCCGGGTAGATGTGCCGGTAGCTCGACCGTGGCCGGACGTCCGAGATCGGGAACGAGGGATCGGTGAAGTACGGGCTGAAACGTTCCAGCCACAACCGGCCGCACCCGTCCGGCGGGTGCAGGTGGTACAGCAGCGGGATCAGCTCGACCTGCTCGCGGTAGTTCTCGTCGGTCTCGCCGGGGAACCCGGTCAGCAGGTTCCAGGCCACCCGGATCCCGTGGTAGCGGGCCCACTTCAACAGGCGGACGTTCAGCAGCATGGTGGAGCCCTTGCGCATCAGCTTGAGCACGTGGCTGCTGAGGCTCTCGATGCCCGGCTGGATGGTCAGGATCCCCGCCCGGCGCAACACCGCCAGCTGCTCCCGGGTGAGGTTCGCCTTGACCTCGAAGAAGACGTGGATGTCCCAGCGGCGGTCGGCGAGCGCGGTGCAGAACGACGAGAGGTACGACATGTCGAGGATGTTGTCGACCGCTTCGACGTGCACCGCCGGGTAGGCGCTGAGCAGCGCGGACAGCTCCGACATGGCGCGGTCGGGGCTCTTGGAGCGGTAGCCCATGCCGAGTGCGTTCAGCCCGCAGAACGTGCAGTGGTGCTTCTGCCCCCACCAGCAGCCGCGGGCGAACTCGACGGGCAGCTTGACCGGTTCGTCGCCGAGGACCGTCGCCCGGTCGAGCCGCTCCAGCGCCGCGAAGTAGTCGGCGTAGTCGGGGAAGGGCAGCCGGTCCAGGTCCTGGGTACGGGGCGCGTCGCGGACCGGCGCGGGGCCGCCAGGATCAGCGGGGCCGCCAGGATCAGCGGGGCCGGCGGGGCCGGCAGGATCGGCGGGGCCGGCAGGGTCGGCGGCACCGAGCACGCCGGGCACCTGGCAGCGGGCCGTGGCGGGATGCCCGGCGGCGGCCAGCTGCGCCAGCAGGCGGGGGAACGCCACGTCGCCCTCACCGGTCACCACGTAGTCGAGCCAGGGCAGGGTGGCCGCGTACTCGACGCCCATCACCCCGTCGAAGTTCGCGCCGCCGTACACCTGCACCAGGTCGGGGTGCTCCGCGCGCAGCATCCGGCCCAGCCCCAGCGACGCCGTGTTCTGCAGGAAGGTGGAGGTGAACCCGACGACGTCGTACCCGGCCCAGTCGATACGACGCACGCACTCCCGCAACCACCGCGGGATCACCGCCCGGCGCAGCGCGGTCAGCTCGTCGAGGTGCCCGCCGGTCAGCTCGGCCCACTGCTTCTCGACCTCGGGAAAATCCTGGTAGTAGGCCGACTCGGGCAGCACCTCGCCGAAGGCGGCGTACGAGAAGAGCCATTCGCCGATCAGGTGCAGCCGCTCGCTGGGGAGCCCCGCCAGCCCGCCGTACGTCCGCGCCCCGAGTTCGGCGGCGAAGTCGAGGTTGAGGTAGTGCACGTCGCACCGGTGCCCGGCGGCACGGACCACGGACTGGAGCAACCCGCACTGGATGGACGGCGCGTCGACCCGCGCCCACGGCATGTTGACCAGCGCGACCCGCAGTGACCGGGCCGGTGGCGGCTCGGGCTCCGGATGGTCCGACGTCCCCGGCGTCGCCGCCACCAGCGGCAGCAGTTCCATCGCCATACACACCAGCCCCCGCCGTCGGCATGAACGCGAGAGGCAATCCTATCGATCAATCGGACGGACACCACCCCGGTCCGCCGGCCCTCCCCGGATGCGGGAGCCCGTCGCATCAGGGAGGGCCGGCCGACCTTCCACCCGGGCCGTTCCGGTGGCCCGGGTGGACCCACCCGCGGTCAGCCGGTGGTGCAGGAACGGATCTGGGGCCTGGCGCCGCTGTTGCCGTTCATCATCGTGGTGAAGCCGAAGGTGTTGCCGCTGCCGTTGGCACGCATCGTCATCACGTAGCCGCTGCCGTCCCAGCTGGGGGTGCCGTTCCAGGTGGTGGTGATCCGCTGCGGCGCGGTCACCGCCACCACCACGGTCCAGTTGGCGGCCCCCTGGACCGTCACCGACGTGTTGTACCGGTCGCCCCAGACGTTGGGGAACGTCGCCGTCGCGGTGCACCCTCCGCCGGGCGGCGGGGTGGTCGGCGTGCCGGGCGGGGTGGTCGGCGTGCCGGTGGTCGGCGGGGTGCCGTCGGGGGCCACCGCCCGGCCGGTGCTCGGCGAGATCATGCCGGGGCAGAGGTTGCGGCTGCTCAGGTTGGCCATGATCTGCGGAATCGCGTCGCGGGTGTTCTGGATGCCGTCGTGCATCAGGATCACCTGGCCGGCCTGGAGACGGCCGGCGTTGGAGACGATCTGGCCCACGCTGGCACCGTTCCAGTCCTGGGAGTCGACGTCCCAGATCACCTGGCGCAGGCCGAGCGACGAGGCGACCGACTGGAGGGTGGAGTTGGTCTCCCCGTAGGGCGGGCGGAACAGCTGCGGCCGGACACCGGTGGCCGACTGGATCGCCGCGTTGGTCTGGGACAGGTCCGACTGCATCTGGCTCTGACCCATCGAGGTCATGTGCGCGTGGTTCCAGCTGTGGTTGGCGACCCACATGCCGGCGTCGACCTGGGCCCGCGCGGCGGACGGGTTGCCCTGCACGTTCTGCCCGACGTTGAACATGGTCGCCCGGACGTTGTTGTTGCGCAGCACGGACAGCAGCGCGCCGGTGCTGCCGGTCGGCCCGTCGTCGAAGGTGAGGCCGACGTAGCCGTTGCAGGCGGCGGCGCTGGACGGGGTGGCGGCGACCGTGAGCCCGACGGCGCCCAGTGCCACGGCGGTGGCGAGGGCGGCCAACCGGACGGCGCGGCGCGATGCTCGGGGAACGGACGGGCGGCGGGTGCCACCGATTCTGGCGATCATGCGCAGGTCCTCCTTGGGACGGTGACACCTGACGACGCGCACATCCATCGAGATGCATTGATGGCGCTGTGAAATCGGAGTATTGCAGCGACGTTTCGAGAACGTCAACGACTTTCGGAAAGTTTCGGAGCCGAATTATCGAGACCGGGGTGACCGGGCAGCGAGTCGGGCCGTCCGTCAGATACCGCCGGCAGGTGCACGAGGAGAGGACACGGCCATGGACGAGAGTCGGCAGCCGGCGAAGATCCAGGAGACACTCACCAACATCACCCAGGGGCGGCCTTCGCAGGACCTGGTGTTCGACCCGCGGACCGGTCAGCTCAGCGTGAGCAGCAACCCGAGCCCGGACGACGTCGTCGCCACCAACACCGCGGCGGACGGGTACTTCGGATGAACGGGCACCCGACGGCGTTCCTCTACCAGGAGCACGTCAACGAGCTGTTCCGGCGGTTCCAGCAGACCGGGGACACCGAAGCCGACGCACTCGGCATGGCCATCGACGGCGGCGAGGTCTTCCACGTCTATCTGGACCAGCCCCGCATCCACTTCTCCGGGCAGCCCTGCCGGGCCACCGTCCGGCTGCACCGCGGACCGGCCGTCCGGGACACGGCGATGCCCGCCGGGGCCCGGCTGGTCGTCGACATCGGAGTCAGTGGGGACGACGTCACCACCCACGGCCGGATCGTCCTCGACGCCGGCGGAACGCAGGACATCGACGTGAAGTTCGTCCCCGTCCAGGGGGAGATGTACGTACGCGCGAAGGGGCTCATCCCGACCGCGGCGCTCGCCCGGAAGTCGGTCGCCGTGGTGGGGCTGGGAAGCGGCGGATCCGCCATCGCCGTCGCCCTCGCCCAGTCCGGGATCGGGCGCATGGTGCTGGTGGACCGCGACCGGATCGAGGTCGGCAACGTCGCGCGGCACGCCTGCGGGGTCGGGGACCTCGGCCGGCGCAAGACCAACGCGGTCCGCGACCTGGTGCTCGGCAAGAATCCCGACCTGGACGTGGTCACCGCCGACCTCGACGTGGTCGAGGACGTGCCGGCACTCCAACAGGCGGTGCACGGCGTCGACCTGCTGGTGGCGGCGACGGACAGCGACCGCAGCCGGTTCATGCTCAACCAGTACGCGCTGGACCTGCGGATACCGACCGTCTTCGGCCGGGTGCTCAGCCGCGCCTCGGGCGGCGAGGTGCTCCGGGTCCGTCCGTTCGACGGCCCCTGCCTCGCCTGCGTCTACACCACGCAGTTCCTCGCCCAGCGGCCCCGGGAGTACTCACGGATGAGCGAGGCGCGCGAGGAGGCCCAGGCGTACGTCGACCCGGGCGACCTCGAGCAGCAGATCCAGGTCGGGCTGGCCTCGGACATCGCACCGGTCGCCAACCTCATGGTCAAGCTGGCACTCGTCGAGCTGTCCCGTGGGGCCGGCGGGGGTCTCGACAGCCTCGACGAGGATCTGCGGGCGGACTTCTACGTCTGGGCGAACCGTCGGGAAGGCGTCTACGCCGGCTGGCCGCGGATGGGGTTCGAGTTCACCAAACCGGCCGTCCTGCGGTGGTACGGCGCGAACGTCGGCCGGCGGGCCGACTGCGGCGCGTGCCAGGTACCGGACCCCGCGTCGGTCCCCGACGCGGCCGGCTTCTTCGGCTAGCGGAAAGGCGGCGAGGAATTGGGACGCACACGCACCTCCGTACCGCGTCAGGCGGCCGTCGACACCGACTTCCGGGTGACGATCTACGAAGCCGACCTCGACCACGTCGCGGCCTGGGTGCTCGACCACCCGAACATCGAGACCGGCGGCAACCTCTTCGGTTTCTGGACGCACACCGGGTCACCGGCGATCCAGGTGGTGCTCGGGCCGGGACAGCGCGCCCGACACCAGAGCGCGGCGTTCTTCCAGGACGTCGACTACCTCCGCGACAGCGGCGGGCGACTCCAGCACGACCACGGGCTGCAACACATCGGCGACTGGCACTCGCACCACCGGATCGGCCTCGAACGCCCCAGCGGCGGCGATGCGGCCACGGTCCACCGGACGCTGGGGACAACCGGCTTCCCGCGCTTCCTGACCTGCATCGCCACCCTCCGCGACGCGGACGACGTCCCGCCGGGGGAGGGCGTGCGGCGCCCCGACGGGCACGGCGACCGCTCCACCCGTCGTGGCGGCGAGGTGGTGGTGCTGCACGCCTACCTGTTCGAGGCCGGCCGTGCCGAGCCGCGCCGGGGGCGCTGGTCGGTGCTACCCGGGCGGAGTCCGATCTCGACGACCGCCGAGCAGGCGGGGGCGACCCGGCCGACCCCGCGCCGGGCGGGGTCGTGGTGGGTGGTGCCGGGCACGACCCGCGCCCCGGTCCGGCACGCGGAGCCGACGGCCTGGTACTCCACCGGGTGGGGGCGGGACTTCCTGCTCCGGCTGGACGAACTCGGCCGGCGGGCGTACTCGTCGACGGCGATCACCGTCAACGCCGACAGCGGTGAGCTGGCGTACCGCTTCGCCACCGACGGCGGACGGTACGCGGTGGCCTTTCCCGACGGCTTCCCGGACCGGCGGGCGGAACTCGTGTTCCCCGACGGTGGGCGCGAGCCGGTCGATCCGGACCGGCCGGACCGGCCGGAGGACCTCCTCCGGGAGGTACGCGACCTGACCGGCGGGGGCGTGATCGAGGACGGTTCCCCGGCCGGCACCCCGCACCCGAACCCGACCAGTGAGGAGAGGACCGATGTCATGGACCCCGCTCCAGCGGCAGCGGCTGGCACAGGAGAGGCTGATCCTGGGGCACTACTTCCCGACCCTGACGTGGTTCAACCCGACTGATCCGGAGTCGACCTTCGTCGAGGGGCCGGTCACCACGAACTCCGGGCGGTACTACTCACTGCGAATCCACGTCCCGGCGGCCTTTCCGAACAGGTGCCCCGACATGGTCGTCACGGCACCGTATCCGCTGACCGACCACGCCGGCCGGTGGATCACCGAGGCGAGCGCGTCGATGCACACCCTCGGTCTGCGGGACGACCGCACCAGGATCTGCCACTTCAAGGAAAGCCTGTGGGTACCGAACAACACGCTCTATCTGGTCGCGTTGAAGGGACGGATCTGGCTCGAGGCGTACGAGGGTCACCTGCGGACGGGACGCCCGCTCGACAGCTTCCTGCCCCACATGTGACCGACGCGCAGGTCAGACTGTCGTCCAGGCACGGAGCTTCTCGGGGTTGAGGATCGTCCAGATACGGGTGATCCGGTCACCCGCGACGTCGAACGCCAGCACCGCCCCGACGCCGCCGCCCAGCTGCGCCACCAGACCGGGCCGACCGTTGACCGTGCGCTCCAGGATCGTGACACCGGCGGCCGGGCCGGCCCGACCGGCGAAGAACCGGGCGATCCGCTCGGCGCCCTCGACCGGACGGAGTTCGGCCCGGACCAGCCCGCCACCGTCACCGGTCGCGGTGGCGTCGGGGGCCAGCAGGCCGACGAGCGCGTCGATGTCGGTGGCCTCCCACGCCTGCTTGAAGGCCCGCACGATAGTGGCCTGACGGGCGACCGGCACGGGGGAGGCCGTGGACGCCCGGACCCGGCGGCGGGCCGACGAGGCCAGCTGGCGGCACGCCGCCGGGGTACGCCCGACGACCTCGGCCACCTCGGCGAAGGAGTAGCGGAAGACGTCGTGCAGGATGAACGCGACCCGCTCGGCCGGGGTGGTCGACTCCAGCACGACGAGGAAGGCCATGCTGATCGACTCGTCGAGGGTCACCCGGTCGACCGGGTCGACCGGGGTGGCACCGGCCCGGTCGTCGGGCCAGTCCGCGCGGTCGGGCAGCGGCTCCGGAATCCACTCCCCCACGTAGCGTTCCCGCCGCGCCCGGGCCGAGCCGAGCAGGTCGAGGCAGATCCGACCGGCGACCCTGGTCAGCCAGGCACCGGGGGACCGGATCGCCGCCCGCTGCGCCGGGGGCAGGGCGTACCAGCGGGCGTACGTCTCCTGCACGACGTCCTCGGCGTCGGCGAGGGAACCGAGCAGCCGGTACGCCAGACCGAGGAGCCGGCCCCGCTCGCTCATGAGTCCGCTGAGGGCCGGATCGGGCCAGTCGAGCCCCGTCCCGGTGGGGTTGGTCATGCTGCCGCCGGCTCCCTCGGTCGCTGCCTGCCCACCGGTGCGACGGTCGACGCCGGGCTGCGGACCGGACGCGCCGCCTGACATTCCGGAGGGCTGCTTCGTCGTACCAGTGAACCGAACACTATCCCAGCAACCTGCGAGGAGAACCCCCTCATGAACCTCGCCCTGTGGATCATTGCCGGGCTGCTGGCCGTGATCTTCCTGGCCAGTGGCGTCATGAAACTGCTCCAGTCCAAGGAGAAGCTGGTCGCCTCCGGCTACGCGGTCCTCGACGACTTCAGCCCGGGTGTCATCAAGGCCATCGGGGTCCTGGAGATCCTGGCCGCGGTGGGGCTGATCCTGCCCGCCGTGCTCGACATCGCCCCGGTGCTGGTGCCGCTGGCAGCGGTCGGTCTGGTGCTGCTGATGGCCGGCGCGGCCATCGCCTGCCTCCGCCGCAAGGACGCCAAGACCGCCGTGGTGAACGTCGTCCTGCTGGTTCTGGCCGCAGTCGTCGCCTGGGGTCGCTTCGGCCCGCACTCCTTCACCAGTTGATCCACGACCACACCGAACGAGCATCCGACCGGGAGAAAACGATCATGGAACCAGTCAACCTCACGATCGTCTACTACAGTGCCACCGGCACCGTGCACACCCTGGCCAAGGCCGCGGCCGAGGGCGCGGAGAAGGCCGGCGCGAACGTACGCCTGCGCAAGGTGGCCGAGACGGCCCCGGCCGAGGCGATCAACGCCAAGGAGGAGTGGGCGCAACACATCCGGGACACCGCCGACGTCGAGGTGGTCAGCGGCGACGACCTGGACTGGGCCGACGCGGCCCTGTTCGGCACCCCGACCCGGTTCGGCAACGTGTCCAGCCAGCTCAAGGCGTTCATCGACACCCTCGGCCCGCTGTGGTTCCACGGCAAGCTCTCCAACAAGGTCTACTCGGCCTTCACCGCCTCCAACACCCCCCACGGCGGGCAGGAGTCGACCCTCCTGGCACTGTCGAACACCTTCTACCACTGGGGCGGGATCATCGTGCCGCCCGGCTACACCGACCCCATCCAGTTCCAGTCGGGCAACCCCTACGGCACCTCGCACGTGGTCGGCAGCGGCCCGCCCGGTGACGTCACCCTCCAGGCGGCCCGCTACCAGGCACGCCGCGTGGTCGACACCGCCGCCGCGCTGAAGGCCGGTCGCCCCGCCTGACCCGGCCCCGGACGGCACCACGACGACGGGTGCCCCCGCGTCCCGCCGGCCGGGATCCGTGCGATCCCGGCCGGACCGGGCGGGGGCACCCGTCGTCGTGTCGGGCACCGGTTCCGACGCGGGCCCACCCGCTCCGACCGGTCACCTCCCGGTGGTCCGGCCGGCCCGGTCGACCTCGCGCCGCCGGTGGCCGGTCAGCCGGCAGCCCGGGTCGACCCCGTGCCGCCGGTGGCCGGTCAGCCGGCGAGGCGGACCGGGAGGGCGGCCAGACCCCGGGTGAGCAGGCCCGGCCGCCACTCGACGGCGTCGGCGTCCACCGCCAGGCGGGCCTGCGGGAAACGGGTCAGGAAGTTCCCGATGGCGACCTGGGCCTCCAGCCGGGCCAGCGGCGCCCCCATACAGAAGTGGATGCCGTAGCCGAACGAGAGGTGCGGGTTGCGCTCGCGGTCCATCAGGAACCCGTCGGCGTCGGGGAACGCGGTGCCGTCCCGGTTGGCCGCGTGCAGGGACAGCATCACCAGGTCCCCGGCGGCCACCTCGGCCCCGAACAGGTCCATCGCCTCGGTGGCCGTACGCAGCGAGGCACCGGTCACCGGGCTCTCGTACCGCAGGAACTCCTCGATGGCCCGGGGCAGTTCCTCGGGATGCGCCCGGATGCGGTCGGCCAGTTCCGGATTCCGCAACAGCAGGTAGATGCCGTTGCCGATCAGGTTCGTCGTGGTCTCGTGGCCGGCGACGATGAACAGGAACGCGGTCGAGATCAGCTCGTCCTCGGTGAGCCGGTCGGCCTGGTCCCGCGCCGCGATCAGCGCCGACAACAGCGCGTCGTCCGGCTCGGCCCGGCGACGGGCGATCAACCCCTGGAGGTGCTCCACGAAGTCGGTGACCGCCTGGACCGGGAAGACCGGCGCACCCAGGCCGGCGGCGAACGCGTCCGCCCACTCCCGGTAGTCCGCCCGGTCCTCGACCGCCACCCCGAGCAGCTCGCAGATCACCTGGATGGGCAGCGGCGAGGCGTACCCGGTGATGAGGTCGGCCTCGGCGCCCCCGGCCGCCAGCCGGTCCAGCAGGTCACCGGTGAGCTGCCCGACCCGGGGACGCAGCGCCTCGATCCGCCGGGGCACGAACGCCTTGGCGATCAGCTTGCGCAGCCGGGTGTGGTCGGGCGGATCGAGGCGCAGCATCGAGGTGTTCATCGCGGACCGCACCTGCGGGGTCAGTGCCCCCTGGTCGAACCAGTCGTTGCGGTCGTGGTTGGACAGGCGCGGATCGCTCAACGCCTCCCGCACCTCGGTGTGCCGGGTGACCAGCCAGACCGGCACCCCGTTGGGCAGCCGTACCCGCTGGACCGGGCCGGCGGTGTGCATCGACGCGGCGATGTCCCGCGCCGTGCCCGTGAACTCCAGAACAGCCGGAGAGTCGCTCATCGGCCTCCTCCTTCTCACATTGCGAATCGGTGCGGCTCCCCGGCGGACGGAGCCCTCAGGCGCGGGTCTCGCCGGAGTCGGACAGGAGCATCTGGTCCAGCATCCGGGGCTGCCAGTTGTAGTACGACTGGACCTTGTAGTTCTCCTCGCCGGTCGACGACACCCCCGCGTAGTACACGAACCTGCTGTCGGCGGCGTTGTTCGGCAGCCCCGTGAGGAACTGCTCGATCTTCGGTTCGAGCGGGACCGGCAGGGACGCCGAGTCCGACGCCATCACGGCGAAGCAGAAGCGTTCGACCGCCGAGGACTCCCAGCCCAGGCTGACGTAGAGGCCGAAGGCCTGCCGGCCGAGCCGGAGCATCTGCTCACCCGGATCGGGCAGGCCGAGTTCGCGGGTCATCGACAGGATGCCCGCCGGTTCGAGGCACTCGTCGGGCAGCCCGCCGAAGTACACGTTCACCGTCCGGTGCCGGTAGTCGATGCCGAACGTGTTCACCTTGTCGCCGAGGCCGCGCCGGGCGAAGAGGTCGGCGTTGTCGGCCAGGCTCCGGGGCATCGAGGGCAGTTCGGCGAGGGTGGACAACGACTGCATGCCGTCCGGCGGGAAGAAGAGGTAGATTTTCTTGAAACCGCCGGCCACCCCGAAGTCGATGCCGTAGCTGGCGATCGGGCAACGCCGGCTGATCTCGGCCAGGAGCGTGCCGGCCGGGTGGTCCGTCTTCTCGGTGAGCCCGTTCGACAGCGCCACCTCGTACGGGTCGACGTCGCTGCCGACGGTGAAGCGCCAGTCGAGGTCGCCCCGGTAGCGCGCCCCGGTCGCCACCCGCAGCGCGATGACGGCCTTGGGCAGGGAGTCCGCGTACGCGTTCAGGATGGGCATGACCCGTTCCCGGGAACAGGGCACCTCCAACAGTCGCGCCGATTCCTCGATGGCCGAATAGAGTTGTGCCGACTCGGCAGGCTCGGACATTCATCCTCCAGGTGTCCAGATCAGCGCTCGGACGGGCGGGCCGACCCGTCGGCGCGGCGACGGAAGCGTCGGTGGTGGGCTCCCGCTAGCGGGCGAGGACCACCGTGGTGGGCGACGGGGTGGGGTGGAACGTGACGTCCTCGAAGCCGGCCTTGGTGAGCCACTCCCGGTAGTCGACGCGCCGCCAGGTCCCGCCGCGCTTGCTCTTGAGCAGCATCTCCGCGGCGAAGATCAGCGCGAAGGACGGGCCGCTGCGGTCGTCGTCGACGACGTAGTCACAGACGACCAGCGTGCCGCCCGGCTTGAGGGCGGCGCGCACCTTCGCGAAGAGGGCGGTGTTGTCCTCCGGCCCCTCCTGGTGGGCCACGTGGGAGTACACCACGACGTCGTAGGCGGCGGTCGGCACCTCGGTGTGGTGGAAGTCGCCGTCGACGCAGGTGAACCTGTCGGCCACGCCCCGCTCGGCGACCAGCCGCCGGGCGATCGCGTTGATCGGTCCCCAGTCGAGCTGGGTGGACCGGGCGGCCGGGTTCAGTGCGAGCCAGGCGGCCGAGAAGATCCCCGAGCCGCCGCCCAGGTCCAGGATCGAGATCTCACCGGCGTCCGCCAGCCCCAGCAGGTCGGCGACGAGCGCCGTGACCGGGGTGGACTGCGCGGCGATGGCCGTGACCACCTTCTCCCAGTGGGGGTTGTCGGCGACCTCCACCGTGGCGTTCCTGATCGGACCGCCCGCGCGGACCACCTCCGGCAGGTCCGCCATGCCGCCCATGTGGGTCATCTTGAGCTTGGCGAACTCGCTCAGGCTGGTGGGTCGCCCCTCGACCAGGTAGGTGCTCGACTCGGCGGTGTTGCGGTACCGGCCGTCGTGCAGCTCGACCAGGCCGAGGCCGACGAGCCCGTCGAGGAGGGTCTGCGCGCCCCGCTCGGAGATGTCGGCCCGGACCGCCAGCTCACCAGCGGTGCCCGCGCCGGCCTCCAGATGGGTGAAGAGCGAGTGGCCCGCCGCCGTGCCGAGGATGCCGGTCGCCCAGTAGCCGTTGGCGATGTGCATGATGCGGTCGGGAGTGGGTTGGTGGGTGCTCATGCCGGTCACGCGGTCTTCGTCGCGAACATGATGAACCGCTTCGGGATGGCGTCCGGCGGGATGTCGGCGGGGTCCTTGCCGACCACCCGGGTCAGCGCGAACCCGGACTCCTCCAGCCAGCTCCGGTACGTCGACACCTTCTGCAACCCGCCCTGTGCGGTGGCGCAGCCGAGCAGGAAGGTCGGGAAGAAGTCGATCTGGGAGTCGTCGGGGTCGGTGATGTCCTCGGGATAGACCGGGGCCAGGATGACGAGCTGACCGCCCACCTCCAGCGCGCCGTTGGCGCTCTTGAGGATCTTGAGAACGTCGTCCCTGTCGTACATGTCGAGGTAGTGCTTGATCAGCACTAGGTCGAAGCCCGCGGGGACGTCGGTGAAGATGTCGCCGCCGACGAACGAGCAGTGCTCCTCGACGCCGTGCTCCCGGAAGTTGCGCAGCGACTCCTCCTCCTTCTCGGGCGCGTCGAAGTTCGTCACGTGCAGCCCCGGTGACGCCTTCATCCGGTAGGTCATGATCGACCCGAGGCCGTTCCCACCGAGCAGGTCGAGCACCCGCGCGCCGGCCGGGATGTCCAGGTTCTGGAAGAACCAGCCGTAGACGTTGCCGGTCTCCAGCTGCGCCAGCCGACCCCACGAGTTGCGGATGTCCTCGTGCACGGCCGCGGCGTCGAAGAGCGTGCCGTCGAAGTCGTAGAACTTCCTGAGCCCGACCAGGGTGCCGGTCCGCACGCTCTCGGTCAGGTAGAACATCTGCCGGAGCATGGCCACCTTGATCATGCCCATGAAGGCGAGCACCCGCTCGAGATCCGCCTCCGCGACGCCACCCAGCGCGGCCAGCGAGTAGGCGCCGGAACCCTCGTCGTACGCGACGAAGCCCTCCTTCACCATCAACTGCAACAACTGCTCCACCGCATCCGGCTTCACCCCGACGGCGTCACCGAGCTTCACCGCCGTCAGACCCGGATTGTCCCGCAGCCGGTCGATCAGACCGAGTTCGAAACAGGACAGCAGATTCATGAACCGCGTCGGTCCCACCATGTACTCGCGAAACCGGGCGAGAGTGGCTTCTGGCGTCATTGCACTAGATCCCTTCGGGTTGGTTCTGTCGGTCACGTCGACGCGGCGGACCGCACCGGCGGGCACCCCGGCCGGCGGCGGCACCCGGTGGCGGGGCCGTCCGACGGGGGCGACCCGGGCGACGGGGTCGGCCGTCAGCCGGGGAGGTCAGGCGGTCTTCGTGGCGGACAGGATGGCCTGCACGGGGATGACGTCCGGCGGCACCTCGGCGGAGTCCTTGGTGACCGCCCTGGTGACGGTGAACCCGCACTCCTCCAGCCAGCTCCGGTACGTCGACAGCTTCTGCGGCCCGCCCTGGCCCATCGTGCAGCCGAGGAAGAAACTCGGGAAGAAGTCGACGTTGTAGTTGTCCGAGTCGGTGATGTCCTCGGGGTACACCGGCACCAGGATGTTGACCTGACCGCCGACGTTCAGCGACCGGTGCACGCCCGTGAGGATCCGGAACACCTCCCCCTTGTCGAACATGTCCAGGAAGTGCTTGATCAGGACGACATCGAAGCCCTCGGGGATGCTCGCGAAGACGTCACCGCCGACGAACGAGCAGTGCTCCTCGACGCCGTGCTCGCGGAAGTTCCGCAGGCACTCCTCCTCCTTCTGGGGCAGGTCGAACGTCGTCACCCGCAGACCCGGCGAGGTCTTCATCTGGTAGGTGTGGATCGCACCGAGGCCGGTGTTCCCCGCCAGGTCGAGCACCCGCGCGCCGGAGGGGACGTCGATGTTCGCGAAGAACCAGGGATCGATGTTGGCGGTCACCCGGTTCATCAGCGTCAGCCAGGAGTCGCGCAGGTCCTGGTGCTCGGCGACCGCGCCGTACAGGTTGCCGTCGAATCCGTACAGCTCCTTGAGCCCGATGACCTGGCCGGTCCGTACGCTCTCGGTGAGGTAGTAGACCTGCCGGAGCGCGACCACCTTGATCAGGTTCATGTAGGCGAGCGCCCGCTTCAGGTCGGCCTCGGCGACGTCCCCCAGCGCGGCCAGCGCGTAGGCGCCGGAGCCCTCGTCGTACGCGACGAAGCCCTCCTTCACCATCAACTGCAACAACTGCTCCACCGCATCCGGCTTCACCCCGACGGCGTCACCGAGCTTCACCGCCGTCAGACCCGGATTGTCCCGCAGCCGGTCGATCAGACCGAGTTCGAAACAGGACAGCAGATTCATGAACCGCGTCGGTCCCACCATGTACTCGCGAAACCGGGCGAGAGTGGCTTCTGGCGTCATGTACTGATCCCTTCGAGTTCTTTTGCTCCACGCGATGCGACAGGTGACACCGGCACCCACCACGGGGTGCCCACCGACGTTCGACGGTGCGGAGGGGTCAACGCAGGCGGCCGGGATCACCGGTCCGGTCTGGCGACGCCCGGCCGGTGGCCGGACCACCGGCGGCCCACCGGCACCCGCCGGGGCCTCCCCCGGTCACCGTCCCGCAGGCGCGTCGCGGTCCACGACGGCACCGGCGGGACGGCGCCGCCCGCCCCGCCCCGCCCCGTCCGGGGGTGACCCGGAGAACCGACACCGGCCCGACCCGGCCGTTTCCCGGCCGCGAACCGCCGGCCCGACGGGCACCCCGGCGACGCGACAGCGTCCACGTCGAACGGTGACCAGCTATGGTGCGCCCTCCCGTGCTCCGTATCCCGTCGAGCATCGGCCACCGGGCTTGGCCGGGACTGGCCGACGGGTTGGCGTTGGCTTGGCGGTCGTCCACCCGACCAGGGGCCGCCGTCACGCCCCGGCCGCCTCGCCCGTCACCAACTCCACCGCAGACCCGTCCCCGGCGACGTCGGGCGGGAGGTCGGTCCGGGCACGGAGCTGGCGGACCCGGATCGTCAGGGCCGGCGGCAGGTCGGGCAACGCCAGCAGCTCGGTGACCGCCCGGTGACGCCGGTCGCGGTGGCCGACCCCGTCGAGCGCCGAAACCCGCAGCAGCAGGACCCGGGCCAGCACCACGGGGTCGTCCACGAACCGGGCCAGCGCCAGCGCCTCGTCCGACAGGGCGACCCGGCGGGCCTGGTCACCGTCGGACGGGCAGGCCTCGGCCAGGCAGGAGAGCAGCAGGGCACGCTGCGCCCGGCCGGTCACCCGGGACAGTGCGCGCTCCAGCACCTCGACGAGCCGACGGCCGGCCTCGCCGTCGGCGGCCTGACGCCAGCGCGGCTCACCGACCGCCGCCACCGCCGCGGCGGCCGGTCGGGAGGTGTCCACGCCGTCGTCCACCAGGGACTCCTCGATGGCCTGGAGGAACGCGGGCAACCCGTCGCGCGGGTTGCCCGCGCGGTACAGACTGACGCCCAGGCCCAGCAGCAGGGGGTACCGGTCGGTGTCCTCCCGCTGGGCCAGGTCGGCGGCGGCCAGAGCCTGCCGCCAGAGAGCCGCGGCCTCCCCGAACGCCCCGCGGGCGTCGGCCGCCCGGGCCGCGGTGGCGGCGTGGGCGACGGCGTGGGCGGCGGCGGAGGGGTCGAGTTCGGCAGCCAGCAGCCAGTGCCGGGCGATCTCGGCCGTCCGGTCCGGGTCGCCGGCCCAGGCACAGGCGGCCGCCACTCCGATCCGTCGGTGCAGCCGGACCCGGCGCAGTCGGCCGGTCGTCTCGTAGAGTGCCTCGGCGGCCAGGGCGTGGGTGAACCGGAACCACCCCAGCCGCTGCTGGTCCTCGACGATCAGGCCCGCCGCGCCGGCGGTGTCCATGATCTCCAGTGCCGCCTCGATCTCGACCGAGGCCGCCTCGGCGACCACCTCGATGTCGAAGTGCCGACCGGCGACGGCGGCGACCGACAACACGTCCACCACCGGCTGCGGCAGGCAGGCGACACGTCGGAGCACCACCTCACGAACCGGCATCGGGACCGGCACCGTGTGCGGTTGGGCGAGCCGCTGTTCGGTGGTCAACAGCTTGATCAGCTCCCGCAGGAAGAACGGGTTGCCCTCGGTGCGCTGCCGGAGCGCCTCGGCGGTCGGCCCGCCGATCTCGTGGCGCAGGATGGCGCTCGCCAGGGACCGGGTCTCCTGGGTGGTCAACCCGTCCAGCTCGATCCGCGTCATCTCCGAGCGGGCCAGCGCGGCCAACGTGTCGGCCAGGGTCGCCGCCTCGCCGGACCGGTAGGAGACCGCGAGCAGGAGACGGTTCGCCGGCACCGACTCGGCCAGGTGCGCCAGCAGCCGCAGCGAGCTGGGATCGGCCCGGTGCAGATGGTCGAGCACGACCACCAGCGGTGCGGCCTGGGCCGCGTCCGTCAGGTAGTGGACGATCGCCTCGAACCGGCGCAGGGTGGCCGTGGCCGCCTCGGTGCCGTCCACCATCTGCTGGAGGTCGCCGTTGAGCAGCTCGGCCACCGGCTCGGGCACGGGGTGCTGCGGGAAGCAGGTGCCGGCCGCGCGCAGGATCTGCTCCCACAGCCACAGCGGTGGCGCGGTGACGTGTTCCGGGCAGCTCCCCCAGAGCACCGGCGCCCCCGCCAGCGTGGCGAACCGGCGGAGCAGGCTGGTCTTGCCGATCCCCGGCTCGCCGGAGACGGTCACCACCCGGCCCCGGACGGCCGTCCCGGACATCGCCTCGAGTAGTTGCCGGAGAGCCACCTCCCGGCCCACGAAGACCTCGCCGTCCGCCGCCGGGAGCGGGGCCGGCGGCAGCGCTCCGGTCGTGCGTCCCCGCACCGTGGCGGCGGGCCGGTCGGGTACGGCCTGCGCGGCGGCCGGCGGGGCCGGACGCCACTCCAGCGCGGGCACCTGGTTCAGGATCTCGCGTTCGAGGTGTTGCAACGCCGGCCGGGGATCGATGCCCAACTCCTCGGCCAACCGCCGCTGGATCGCCCGCAGCACACCCAGGGCGTCGGCCTGCCGACCCGCCCGGTACAACGCGAGGCTCAACAGCTCGCAGCCGTACTCCCGCAGCGGATAGGCATGGACGAAGGCGTCCAGCTCGGCGACCGCCACCTCGTGGGCGCCGACCGCCAGGAGCGCCGCGCAGCGCGCCTCGACCACCGACAGGCGCAGTTCCTCCAGTCGCGCCACCTCCGGCACGACGCACGGCGCGCTGGCCACCTCCGCGTACGCCTGGCCGCGCCAGAGCGCCAGCGCGACCTCGAACTCCCGCAACGCCTGCTGGGCGTCACCCCGGTCCCAGGCCTGCCAGCCCGCCGTGGCGTGCCCGCTGAACCGCTGGACGTCGACGTCGATGACCCGTTTGTCCAGCAGATAGCCGGGCGGACAGGTCCGCAGCACGGTGGCCGGGGTCCGGGGCGCCCGGTCCGGTTCCAGCACCCGGCGCAGGTTGGCCACGTACGCCTGGAGTGAGGCCATCGCCGACGGCGGCGGGTGCTCGGCCCACAACGCTTCCAGGATCACCTCGACCGCCACCGGCTGACCGGCCCGACTCACCAGCAACGCGAGCAACGCGCGCTGCTTGGGTGCGCCCAGGTCGACCAACCGCCCCGCCACCACCGCTTCCAGCGGTCCCAGGGCGCGGAACTCGGCCAGCACCCGGCCGGTGCCCCGGGCCTTCGCGGCCTCCCACCGCAGGGAGTCCGACACGGTACGACTCGAAGCCCCGGCGACTGCTACGTTGATCATGCGGCGGCACTTCCGCCGCGCACCGCGAAAGAACTGTTACGACAGACGTCCCGTGCGGTGGTCCCGGCTGTTATATGGTCCCGCCTGCCCGCTTCGTGGGCCTGGGCCGCAGGCCGCATGACGTGCCCCTTCCCCCCGTGGCTACCAAGGCTGCGCTCATGTTGCCGGGCGAAACGCTACCGCCGACCGGAGGTGGTGGCAATAAAGAACCGTGACCCCGACAATCGACGCAGGTCGTCGACGGTATCGCCGCCCGGCGTCCCGCGCAGCGGACACCCGTTCACATCACCAAAAGACGCCCGGCGATGTTTTCCCCGGGGCGACAGAGCCGGGTCACCACTGCCCGACGGATGATGCGCGGCCACTTCGGCGCAGCCTTATCGGCGGTCACGGGCTATCGGCCCGGTGACGTCCGTACCGCCTGACACATTTCCGATCATTGTTTTCCGGACGCGGTCGAACCGAACAGCGGACAGCATTCGATCGACGCCGGGGACCATCTCGACGTCACCACCGGCCGACGCCACGTCCGGTGCGCCGCAGCGGCCCCGCCCCCGGCATCGCCGTCGCGGACAGCCGCCCTCCCCCGGGAGCGACGCCCGGGTCCACGATCCGACCGCCGAACCGGGACGACCCGCACGGAACGACGCTTCGGGCCGTCAGCAGGGCGGCGAGCGCCACCGCCTGAACTGTCCGCCCGTCCGGCGCTCGCGGTTGCGGGACCGAACCGGTGCTCAGACCAATCCTGAGTCACCACGCTTGTCATCGGCTTGGTGTCAACTTGGCGCCGACTTGATGGCGACTTCTTTCCGGAACGGCCCGCCGCACACCAACCAACGGAATCGACAGACAGCGATACTTGTATCGCCATTGTTTCCTGGTCGGATGAGGGCGCCACGAGCACCGGAAGAAGGTGTACGAACAGGTCCCGGCACTGTCGACGTCCGCAATGCAAACCTCTTGACACCCCTGGCCGGACTCACGGAGACTGCTGTCAACAGGCGACGGTACGCAGTTCCGCCGACCGTGCAACGCGAGAGCGCGGCGACGACGCGTCACCTCCATTCCCCGCTTCTCACGACCGGCAGTCCGGTCGACACCCACGGCGAGATCGCGGACGTAAATGTGTCGACGACAGATACGTGGACACCGGGCAGAAAAGCGAGACGCACCAGACCACTGGTCGCCGATCACCGACACCGGCTGGAGACCCGCTCATGCGCCAGGCAGAAGAGACGCCCGAGAGTGGCCGCCACCACGGCGGCGGAAGGGTCGTGCTCGCCGAACCACGGAGTTTCTGCGCCGGGGTGCGCCGGGCCATCGAGATCGTCGACGAGGCCCTCCGCCGGTACCCGCCGCCGGTCTACGTCCGGAAGCAGATCGTGCACAACCACTACGTGGTCCGCGACTTCGAACGGCGTGGCGTGGTGTTCGTGGACTCCGAGGACGAGGTGCCCACGGGCGCCGTCTGCGTCTTCTCCGCCCACGGGGTGTCCCCGATGGTCCGCGAACGCGCCGCCCACCGGCAACTGGACGTCATCGACGCGACCTGCCCGCTGGTGGCCAAGGTGCACCAGGAGACCCGCCGCTACGCCCGCGACGAGCGCACCATCCTGCTCATCGGACACGCCGACCACGAGGAGGTGGAGGGCACCTACGGCGAGGCACCCGACCGCACCATCGTGGTGGCCGACGTCGCGGACGTGGCCCGGCTGGAGCTGCCCCGCGACGAACCGGTGGCCTACCTGACCCAGACCACCCTCTCCCTCGACGAGACCGCCGAGGTCATCGCCGCGCTCCAGGAACGCTTCGACGACCTCCAGGGGCCGGGCAGCGACGACATCTGCTACGCCAGCCAGAACCGGCAGAACGCGGTCAAGCAGATCGCCGCGGTCGCCGACGTCGTCCTCGTCGTCGGCTCGACCAACTCCAGCAACTCGGTACGGATGGTGGAGGTCGCCGCCCGGACCGGCACCCCGGCCCACCTGCTGCCCGACGTCACCCACCTGGACCCCGGCTGGCTGGCCGGCGCCCGGTCGGTCGGGCTCAGCTCCGGCGCCAGCGTGCCCGAGCTGCTCGTCGAGCAGGTGGTCGACCGACTGGCCGGGCTCGGCTTCGACCAGATCGAGGTCGTCCGCACCGCGACCGAGAACATCACCTTCGCTCTCCCCGGCAGCCTCGCTACGCCGCGCGGGGGCACCGACGCCGGGGCGACCGCAGCCCGTGGGCAGGGATGAACCCGCTGGCCGCCGGGGGAGGCCAAGACCTCGCCAAGCCGCCGCCAAGCCGGTGGACAGTCCTGGTCAAGCAGGGTGCCCGATGCTAGGCGGCACAGGCGCATCCAGCAGCGGGAAGAGGCCGCTACGTCGATCCACACCGTCGGTGCACCGGCTCCGGTGACCGGCTCCCCGGTCGCCGGACGACCGGCCGAATCCGCCGGGTCGCACGGCAGGGGCGGCCCGAGCCGATCGGCTCCGCACCGGCCGGTGCTCCCGCGACGCGCGGTACGCAGGTCCCCGCACGCACCGGCCCGAACCCACGGCTCACCCAGCCGTCAGCAACCCCCGAGGAGGCGGTTCAGATGAAGGGCTCCGCGATCCACAGCTCGATCCGCAAGGGCGGTCTGCACCTTGGTCTCGTGCCGCAGCTGGCCGCGGCCCAGAACGGATCCACCCCGCTCACCCTCGATCACGACCTGGACGTCCTGCCGGACGCCGGCCGGCGACTGACGGTGGCCGGGATCGCCGGTCACGTGGACGACCTGGCGGGCCGGCTGTGGGCGGCCGGGGTACGGCCGGGGGAACGCGTCGCGATCTACAAGAGCGCCAACTTCGACGTCTGGGTGCTGGCGTCCGCCACGTCGCGGATCGGCGCGGTGCCCGTACTCCTGTCGCCCGCCCTGGACGCCGCGACCGTCGGCGCCCTCCTCGGCCGGCTGGAGCAGCCGAACCTGCTCACCGACGACCGCAAGCTCGACGAGCTGGCCGAGGTGCCGCTCGGCGACCTCACCCGCCTGGTGCTCACCGTGGCCGGCGGTCGCCCCGGTGCGACGTCGCTCGCCGACCTCGCCGGAGCGCCGAGGGTCGAGCC